>NZ_JAJIRP010000001.1:0-747394 GCF_025717555.1 Paucibacter sp. B2R-40
CAGTGGTTAGTGTGTTGCACCGACCAGTTGAATCCGCCGTACTGACCCGCCCATCGAGACGCATGCAGGATGTTCGCCGCTGCTGCGGCATTCAGCGACCGAGATCGCACTTGTGAGGGTACTTTTGCCAGGTGGAAAAAAGTTCTTGACTTAAAGTTAACTTGAACTTTCATCATGGCCGCATGTCGAAGCAAAACTTCATACCCATGCGAGAACCACCTAGATCCCATGCGCATCAATATCACGCGTCCAAAGGACTGATCGACGCCTTCCAGGCCTTGCCCCTTGGATACCCTGCGCACCAACAAGTGCAACTTGTTCATGGCATGGTTTGGCATGCGCTGCGTCGGCTCGGTGCCAAACCAAAAGACATGCAATGGCTTGACGACCACAAAGGCAACCAGTTCCGGGGCGTTGGGCTCCACGTACGTGCCCAACATCAAGCTGTTGAAGTCTGGCGTGACGCCGCCAAGTCCTCACGAAGAAGTGGGCTGCTCTCCAACGGTGAATCGGGCGGTTTCATGAGAAGGAGTTGGCGAGTATGTTGACGTCTTTCAGCGTTCAAAGAATTGATCATCTTGTTTTGCGGGTCAGTGACCTGACCCGGTCCATCTCGTTCTATGAGACGGTGTTGGGCTGTGCCATAGTCAAGCGTCGCGATGACCTTGGGTTGGTGCATCTGAGGGTCGGTACATCGATGATCGATCTGGTAAGCATCGACGGTGTACTTGGGCGCCGAGGAGGGGTCGGAGCAGGTTCGGAAGGCCGCAATCTAGACCATCTATGCCTCAGAGTTGAACCTTTTCTGGAACTTCCCTTGCTTGCTCATCTTGCTGTTTATGGGATCAAGCCACTTGGCCCAGCAGAAGAAAACTTTGGTGCCGAAGGTGATGGGCTTTCACTCTATATCCATGACCCCGACGGCAATCTAGTCGAACTCAAAGGGCCTCCAACCACGAATTGACATGTTGCATATTCCGACTTTGCGCACTGAGCGCCTGTCCCTTGTCCCGCTAGACCACCGCTGCGAACCTGCCTACCAAGCCTTCTATACGGATGCCAAGGCCTCGGCCAACTACGGTGGACCCTTGAGTGCCGGAGCTGCCTGGGCACGCTTGGCCGCAGATCTAGGGACTTGGTACTTGCAAGGATTTGGTGTTTGGGCCGTTCGGCAGAAGGTTGACCAACAAATCGTTGGGGTTTGTGGCTTCTGGCAGGGCAAAGGATGGCCACGTGAATTGACCTGGTGGCTGCTCCCGCAAGCGCGCGGTCAAGGGCTTGCGAAGGAAGCCTCGCTTGCAGTGATATCGCACGCCTACGAGGTGCTCGGCTGGCCGGTTGTTGAAACGTATATGAATGATTCCAACGCGAGCGCCCGCGCCTTGGTGCTGAGCCTTGATGGTGAATTCCAGGAGCGGCGGAGTTTCCCTGACGGACTGGAGCGCGATATTTTCCGCTTGCCGAATCCAGATCGAGTGTGTCGTGAGCGCCGTGCTGGACTGTCAAATCAACTGTGAACTCTATCGAGTTCAGCCTCGCGCTCCCAGCCAGTGCCTATCATTCGGACTCGCAGTGGCGGCTTCGGCAGAGGTGCCCGTGGCAGTCACTGGGCAATCCCCATTTCAAGTCCCAGAAACCTCTTTGGCGATTGTTGGCATTGATGACCGGTGACGCAGTTTTGTGAGCTTAGGCCAGGCGAACGGCGCGGCGCGGTTATCCCATGACGTTGCCACTAGGCAGGTAATGAGCAGCAAGCTGTATTCCCAACCCCAACCCTCCGGGGCCCATTTCAGTTCGCCAGGGGAGACGATAAAGAAGCCCGATGGCCAATGAAACCAGACTATGCCCACGGAATAGAAGCAAATCAGCACCAGACTGATTGGAAAGACCATCAGGCGCAGTGCAATCAAGACCGTACCAATGGTTTCAAACAAGTTCACACCAATGATAATTTGCAGCCCGAACGGAAAGCCCTTTTCGGTCATGATGCCACCCAGCACGTTACTGTGCCCGGTCAATAGACGATGGGCGCCGTGTATGAAGATGCATATGCAAAGTATGAGGCGCATTGCATCCATACCCAAGCGCGCGTACTTGGCTGGGAGGCGGCCAGCGAGCCCTTCGCACACAACTGCAAATAGAGCCCCGCAGAGCATCAAGCTCAGTTCCCAGCCGTTGTCGCTCGGGCCAATGACCCAGAAACCAATGTACCGATGAAAAAGCAGAATGCTGGCCAGGTACAAGCCGATGAACAGCGACCCAATCGGCACCACGAACAGGCGCGACGCCAGCAACAGCGAACCGACCACTTCGAATGAACTGATCAATTGCGCCAGCAAGGAACCCATCGGGAATCCCAGCGTACTCAAGTACTGGCCCAGTACAGGACTAGCGCTCCAGAGGCGCTCAAAGCCATGGGTGAAAATCATGGCGCAAAGGACCAAGCGCAGCAGGTCAGTGCCGGCACTTTTGGGTGAATAGAATTGTTTGTCGATCTGCATGGGGTGCTCCTTCAGTGCCGGCACTTTAGGGGAGTCAAGGCATGAAATCAACGCATGGTTCCGCATGGTGATCATGCGAATATGGAATGCCTAATCGCGTCGAAACTGGGTCACACCATGGATAGACCGGAATAGCACTGAGTGCACCAAATTCCGAAACCATTGGTGGGCCGGGTCATGCTGGCTGCGCGCATGCCACAACAACCAGTAGCGATAGATGTGCGCGTCGATGGGCAGCGCTTTCCAAACAATCGGTGCCTGGCGCGCAAAGACTACTGCCACATGTTCGGGTATGGTGAGCAGTAGGTCATTGGTTGCCAGCAGGCGTAGTGCCGTGCTGTAAAACGGCACGCTCAAGCGTACCTGCCGCGCCAAACCGGCCTGAGCCAGGTGATGGTCGATAAAACTGATCTTGTCACCCCCACCGCCAATGTCGAGGTGGTCGGCTGCGGCATAGGCATGCAGCGACAGTGCTTGGTCTGCCAGTGGATGGCCGGCACGCATGGCGCACACGGGGCGGTCCTCGCCCAAGGCGCGCCCGTGCAGGTTCTCCGGCAACGCGTCTGCGATGGTGGGGACGAGATCGACGCCTTCGTCGGCCAGCAGCCGGTAGTGGCCCGACTCCCACATATGAAACATCACCCGCACGCCAGGCGCCTGCCGACTGAGCAGGGCCATCACGTCGGGCAGCATATTGTCGGCAATGTAGTCGGAGCCGGAAATGGCGAACCGCCGTGTGCACTCGGCCGGGTCAAAGAGTGGCCCTTCCATCAAGGCCGCCATGTCGACCAGCATTGCCTTGAGTGGTGCGCGCAACGACACGGCGCGTTCCGTCAGAATATAGCGCTGGCCTTCACGAATGAGCAGCGGGTCGCGCAATTGATCCCGCAACTGCACCAATTGCCGACTCACAGCAGACTGGGTCATGCCTAGCAAGCGTCCCGCTGCCGTGACGTTACGTGTTTCCAGCAGCACGTCGAGCGTACGCAGCAAGTTCAGATTGAAGGACTGAAGCGAAATAGATTCTCTCTACGCAGTACAGGCCACTGGAGGTTAGCATTTTTGCCAACAAATACCTAGCTCAGAACCGCTGGTTGTGAGGCCGACCGGGAGAGATCCACTTTCGAAGCGAAAGTGGCTGCTTCGGGCACTCAGTTGCCAGGCAGTCAGTGCTCTCGAAATGTCCCGGCCTGCGCACGGCCGAGACCACGAACAAGCCCTGCATAGCTGACGTTCGGTTCGCAGACCGTTTTAGCCAACAGCGACTTGATCAAGCCCAAGCAGTTTTGTAGTCCCGCGCGTACTGCGCCACGCTTCGGGGCGCGTGGCCGGTGATGGTGTGCACCGCGTCAGTCGTGCGCTCGGAGTATCCGGCTTTGAAGTAACCCAGGATGACGAGCATGAAGTCGGCGTAGTCGGCTGGCAAGCCGGCTCCCAGCAGGCCTTCGCGCATGGCCTCGGGCGATATGTCGGTGTAGCCGATGCGCTTGCCGCTGGCCTGGGTCAGCAGGGCGGCCACTTGGTGGTGGTCCAGGGCCTCGGGGCCGGTGAGGTCGAAATCCTGCCCGTTGAAGCGGTCGCTGACCAGTAGCTCCGCGGCCACGGCGGCGATGTCGCGAGCATCGATGAAACTGCCCTTGGCCTCGCCAGTGGGCAGCAGGATCTGGCCCTGGTTCAGGATGCCGTGCAGCCAAAAAGTGTTGAAGTTCTGCATGAACCAGTTCGGGCGGATGACGTTGAAGGCCAAGCCCGAGGCTTCGAGGTGGCGCTCGGCCAAACGCAGGGGCGCGGCCTCGTCGGCGTTGGCGCCCATGGCGCTCATCAGCACCACCTTTTGCACGCCCTCGGCACGGGCGGCGTCCACCAGCGGGTTCAGCAGCAAGTCTTGGCGGGTGTGGCCAGGGGGCGCCAGGAAGAAGGCTTGGTCAACGCCGGCGAAGGCAGCGTCGCGACCCTCGCCGGTGAGCAGGTTCAGGTGGACTTGATCGGGCGCGGTGGGTGTGCGACTGGTGGCTTTGCGCACGGTGTGGCCGGCTTGGGTGAGCAGGCTGGACAGTTCGGAGCCGACGGTGCCGCTGGCGCCAATGACGAGGATGGTGGACATGAGAGAACTCCAGAAAACGTTGCGATGGCGCTATTGTTCTGCACTTGAAATGTACTTGAAATGGCTTTTAGTCCACAATTCATGTCTTGCAGTTCTTCTTTTCGAATCATGAATACAAGCTCGTTGGACCTTTTGAGTG
This sequence comes from Paucibacter sp. B2R-40, assembly GCF_025717555.1. Classification (GTDB taxonomy): domain Bacteria; phylum Pseudomonadota; class Gammaproteobacteria; order Burkholderiales; family Burkholderiaceae_C; genus Paucibacter_A. Next base: position 4,745 of record NZ_JAJIRP010000001.1, read on the forward strand.
ACTTGCTACAGCAAGCTGGCATGCGCCGCCGTTTGCTGGGCCAGCGCGCCGTGCCCCTTGGCATGGCCTTGCGCTTCCCTTGCGAGAAGAGCATTGGGCTGCACGTGGTGACGCATGGGCTGGTGCACGTGAACGCACCCGGCTTGTCATCGCCCTTGGCCTTGCGGGCGGGCGACATTGCTGTGATGGCGCGGGGCTGCGAGCACTTTTTGAGCGTGGCCCCGGCCCTGGATGGACTGCGGGTCGAAACCATCGGAGCGCCCTCTGACGAAGTTCCCGAGGTCGGTGCTGCGGTGGTTATCGGCGGCGCCTACCAGCTATGGAACCAACCATTGCACCCCTTCTTTCGGGAGATGCCGGCTTGGTTTGTGGTGCGGGCCGACGAGGTGCCCAAGCTTGGGCCCTTAGCGCTGACGGTGGGCCTGCTGATTGACGAACTGCGCCAGCACAGCATGGGCACCGAGACGGTGCTGAACGGCCTTCTGGATGTTGTGTTCACCTACCTGCTGCGCGAAATGCTGGCCCGCCACGCTGATGCTTCGGCCGGCTGGGCTCATGCGGTGCGCGACCCCCAAGTGCACCGTGCTCTGGTGCTGATGCAAGGCGACACTGCGCGCGCATGGACGCTAGAAGCCTTGGCGGCGGAGGCTGGGCTGTCGCGCACCGGCCTAGCCGAGCGCTTCCGCGAAGCCATGGGAGAAACGCCCTTGGCCCATTTGCGCACGCTGCGCTTGCAGGCAGCCATGCGCTTGCTCGGGCAAACCGAGCAGACCTTGGAACAAGTGGCCCAGGCGGTGGGCTACCAAGACGCCTTCAGCTTCTCGAAGGCTTTCAAGCGCGAAGTGGGACTGTCGCCGCGCGAATTCCGGCGACGCGATGAAGCCGACCGGGCGCTAGCTTATCGGTTCTAGGCGGCGCTGCCTTCAGTTGGGGGGCGGCACCCTTGAGGCTGGCGGCATTGACCATCGCGACGCTTCTCAAACCACTGGTCGCTGTAGTTTTATCTACCGTCCAGCTAGGCCAGCACTTGAGCGTATTCCAGTGGTTCGGTGGCCAGCGGCTCTTGCTCAGCATCTGGGTACTACGTAGACGGGCCGCACCATAGACGCCATCACATCAGCCACGATATCCAAAATCACCAAAACGGTCGGCGATTCGAACGTCAGCTATGCGGCGTTAGTTCGAGCTGCAGGCTTAGCGCAGGTCCGGGCATTTCGAGGGCACTGACCGCGCGGCCACTCAGTGCCCGTTGCCGCCGCCTGTCTGCAGGGCTGAGTGAATAAAAATATGCTCTTTGCCCGGCTGCGCGAGAACCTCAACCATCGTATCTATCCCTTCTATCCCCTCCATCCAGGCTCAAATTGCTCGTTTCCTGGAGCCAATTTTTAGCCAGGATGGCGGGGGTGAAAGGGATGAACGCAAGAACGGGCGAGTGGACCAGGCCTTGCGCAATCCCTGCCCAGAGCCAATATCGAGAGGCAATTTCGGGCACAAGCTCGCCTTTCAAGTTGGCCGAGGTACCGCGCCGAGCACAGATGCCGGCCAGTCACACACCGTCACAGTCTGCACACGCAAGCGCCATAGACTTGTCCGCTGAGGCTTTTGACAATGCTGTTCATCGAAACAACAGCTTTGATCGAGACCTTCACCATGCACGCATTGGCCAACACTCCCAGCCCTTTTCAGCACAAGTTCAATTGCCGCTTGGGCAGGCGGCTCAAGCGCGACCAAGCGCCGCAGGTCGCGCCCCAAGGCACCGCCAGCCGCAGCCCAAATCAGGACCTGACCGCAGTCGCCCTGGTGCTGGTACTGGGCACCGTTTTGTTGTCCGCTTTGCCCGCGGAAGTGCGCGCGCAGACCCAGCCGCAGGCCAGCGAACGCAGCACCCTGGTGCGTGTGATCTCGTCCACGCCCAATCTGGAACGCATCACCGAAACCCGCCAGCAATGCGGCTACGAGACCCAGCAAGTACCGAGCCCGGCAGTAAGCCAGCAGGCCGGCCTGGGCGGCACTGGCGGAGCGCTGCTCGGCGCTTTGGCCGGAGGCTTGCTGGCGGCCCAAGTGGGCAAGGGCAATGGCAAGCACGCGGCGATTGCCGCCGGCAGCGCCACCGGCGCCTTGGTCGGCAAGAGCTTGGCCGAACAGTCAAGCCCAGCGCCAAGCTACGCAACCTACAGCCAGCAGCAAGTGCAGGTCTGCCGGCCGGTCAGCGTGCAGCGCGAGCAAGTGCGCGACTACACCGTGCGCTACGAACACCAAGGCCAGGAGTACCAGGTCCAGCTGCCACAGCAGCCCGGCCAGTGGTTGAGGTTGAACATCAGCCACAGCGTGCAAGCGGTGTGAGTCGCCATTGACCCAGGGCCAGGCTATTGACGATCTCGCTGGCAGTGGCTGTGGTGGGCTTGCGACTGCTGCGCCCTCAATCCACCCCGGGGGATGACGCCCAGCCCTTGCACCGGTCAACACAATAGGGCTCATCTGAACAGCGGTTTGCCTACAAACTATGCTTCTCTTGCACCCCCCCATCAGCCCTTGGGTCCAGCGCGGCCCCGACGGTTGCCGCATCAGCCTGCTGAGCGAACGCGTGGATCTGGACACCGTCTTCCTGCGCAGCACACCCGATAACGAAGAATATCTGCTGACCATGCACTATGCGGGGCGGCATGCCGAGCTGCACCGCTGGGAAGCATTTCTGCCTTGGGATGGCGGCAATGCCTTGACGCTCTATGCCTTCAAGGTGCTGGCCGACGGCACGCAGTATTGGCTAGCAGCCGACGGCGCGCACGAACACTTGCCACCCGAGGACAGGCACTTTCGGCTGCATCCCACGCAGATGCCGCCAAGCTGGGTGCGCGAGCAGGTTTTCTATCAGATCTTCCCCGACCGCTTCCACCGGGGCCTGCCGCCGGTCGATCGCCAGGGCCAGGTCTTGCCCGGCCAAGACGGCCGCCTCGTGCAGCAGCCGCAATGGAGCGAGCCGGTTGACCATGACAACGCGGCGAACAGCTTTTACGGCGGCGATCTGCCCGGCATCACCGCCAAGCTTGATTATCTGCAGGGGGAATTGGGCATCACGGCGCTGTACCTGAACCCGATCTTTGCCTCCGGCAGCAATCACAAGTACGACACCGATGACTACGAGCAGGTGGACCAGCATTTCGGCGGCAACGCAGCGCTGGAAGACCTGAGCGGCGCGGTCCACAGCCGAGGCATGCGCCTGGTGCTGGACGGCGTGATCAACCACACCGGCGTCAACCACGCCTGGTTCAAACAAGCACAGGCTTCGCCAGACTCGCCCTACCGCAGCTTCTATCTTTTCAACCAAGACGGTCATCACTTTGGCTGGAAGGGCTATACCTCGCTGCCGGTGCTGGACTTTTCCTCACCCGCCTTGCGCGAACAGATCTACGCCGGCCCCGATGCGGTGCTGCGCCGCTGGCTCAAAGCGCCCTACAACATCGACGGCTGGCGGCTCGACGTGATCCATATGCTGGGCGAAGGCTCGGGTGCGCGCAATAACGCCCATCATCTGCGCGAAATCCGCAGCGCCATCAAGCAAGAGATGCCCGAAGCCTATGTGATGGGCGAGCATTTCTCCGAGGCGACACGCTGGCTGCAGGGCGACCAGGAAGACGGCGCGATGAACTATTACGGTTTCGCCAACCCGGTGCGGGCCTGGTTGGCCGGGCAGGACGTGGCCTATCAAGCGATCAAGCTGAGCAGCGCAGCCTTTGATGCCTGGATGCGCCGCGCCCAGGCCTGCATTCCCTTTGATAACCAATTAGCCCAGCTGAATCTGCTGGACAGCCACGACACCACCCGCTTCTTCACCCTGCTGGGCGAAGACAGCGCCCGCATGAAGCTGGCGGCAACGCTGCTGTTCACCCGACCCGGTGCGCCGTGCATCTACTACGGCGACGAAATCGGCCTGGCCGGCGGCCCGGACCCGGATTGCCGCCGCCCCTTCATCTGGGAGCGCGAACGCTGGAATTTGCCGCTATTCGAGCATTACCAAGCCCTGGCCAAGCTGCGCCAGCAACGTGGCGAATGGCGCCATGGCGCGGTGCAAACGCTGGGCTTTGGCGCCGATTGGATCGTCTACGCCCGCTACACCGACTGGGAGGCCAGCATCATCGCAGTCAACCGCGGCGCGTATCCGACCTTGGTGAAGCTGCCGGTGTGGCAGTTGCCGGTACCGGTCGAGACCTGGCAGTCGCATGGGGGCCAGAGCTTTAGCCTGAGCGAGGGCCAAATGGCGATCGAGTTGCCTCCGGTGGGCAGCGTGCTGCTGCTGAGCTGCTAAAGAGCGAGCATCAATGGCTGCCCAGGTGCAGCCCAAGCCACGCTTCATTACTGCCGCACAAACACCACCGCGCTGCGCCCAGGCAGCGTGAAGCGGCCGGTGCCGGCATCAAAGCGCGCCTCGGCCGCAATCCGCCGGTCGGCCGCTGCGGCGTCCAGGTGCACCGGGTGCAAGGCAAACTGTTTGGCCACTTCAGAGGGCAAGTCGATGTGCTGTGCGGACGGATCCACATTGATGAAGTAGAGCACTTGCTCAAACCCCGCGCCCGGCCAGCCGCGCCCATCCAGGCTCGCCGCGACCACGCGCGGGTTTTGGCTCGGGCCGGTGTTCAGGAACTTCAGGCGCTGCTGGATCGCCTCGGCCGTGGGCAAGCGGAACAGGCTGGAGCTGGCGCGGATCTTGAGCAGATCACGAAAGGCGTCGCGCGTCCAGGCAATGTCCGCCGGGCTGGGCTTGATGCTTGCATCCGCCAACAGCGGCGCCAGCAAGGGGTATTGCTCGCCGTTATCAAGCTTGGGCGGCAGGCCGGCCCCGAAGCCATTGTCACGGTAGCTCCAGTCCAGGCGATTGAACCAGTCACCCGAGTCATAACTGTTTTTGTCCAGTGACTTGGAGCGCAAGATATCAACACCGGCATGGAAGTAGGCCACGCCCTGGCTGAAGGCGGTCAGCGCCAGCCCCAAAACCTGCACCCTGGCACGCTCAGCCGACGAAGTCTCGCGCGGCAGCTTGAGCACATTGATGTCGAACAGGGTTTGGTTGTCGTGGTTGTCGACGTAATTGACCACTTCGCCGGGCTGGGCGACATAGCCGGCCGGCTGATCGCCGTAGGCAATGTCGGCCAGCTTGTCCTTTTTGCCCTGCCAGGTCAGCAACTCATAGTCACGCAAGGAGCCGGCCAGGCCGACACGAATCAAGTCGGCCGCCTGCATAAGATCGGCCGGTGGGCGCTGTGGGGCTGAAGCATTGGGCGCATAGACGAGGCCGTTGAGCCAACCCTGGTTCTGCAGTACCGCCTGCCCGCTGTCTCCAGCGCTGCCGCCGCGCGCGGCGTCGCGCCCACGGTCACTGAAGGTGGCAATGCCCGAGCCGTTCAAAGACAGCTGCGAGGCCTGCACAAAGCGGGCGCCATGGGCCACTTCGCCGAAGTTCCAGCCCTCGCCTATCAGTTGCACAGGCCGCCCGGCCGCCTGGTTAACCCGCTCCTGCAAGGCCTCCATCACCGCGCGCGGCTGATGCGCCATCAAGTCGAAACGGAAGGAATCTATTTTGTATTCACGCGCCCACAGCGCCACCGAGTCGATCATCAACTTGGCCATCATCCGGTGCTCTGTGGCGGTGTTGTCGCAGCAGGTTGAACGCTCCACCTCGCCAAGCGCATTCAGGCGCTGGTAATAGCCGGGCACGATGCGGTCCAGCACCGATTTTTCATGCTGGCCGGCGGCGGCCGTGTGGTTGTAGACCACATCCATGCCGACGCGCAGGTCGGCTTTGTGCAGCGCCTGCACCATCTCCCGGAACTCGATGATGCGGCGCTCGGCCTTAGCCGCATCGCTCGAATAGCTGCCCTCGGGCGCGCTGTAGTGAAAGGGGTCATAGCCCCAGTTGAAACAATCCTCGGCCGCGACGGCCATCACGGCCGCCTGCTGAAGCGGGCTATCGAGCGCCGCCTGCGGGATCTTGGGCTTCAAGCAGCCGGCTTCCGGGATGGAGGCAATGTCGAACACCGGCAGCAAATGCACATCGGTCAAGCCAGCTTTCGCCAGCGCCTGCAGATGGCGCATGCCGGCCGAGCTGCTTTGGGTGAAGGCGCTGTACTTGCCGCGCTTGGCCGCCGGCACGGTGGCGTCCGAGATCGAGAAGTCACGCACATGCAACTCGTAGATGACCATATCGGTCGCGGTCTTGACGCGCGATGGGCGCGCGACGCGCGGTACGGCATCCCAACCCGGTGGCTTGAGCGCGGCGCGCTGCAAGTCGGCCACATAGCTGCGCTTGGAGTCGGTCGTCAGGCTGAGCGAATAGGGGTCGGTGACGCGGTTGCGCACCACGCCCAGGCCGGGCACAAATACATCGACCAGAAAGTTATAGTACTGCCCGCTCAAATCGCCTGTTAGCTTGGTCTGCCACACACCGGTTTGCGCGTCCCATTTCAGCGCGTCCAAGGCGAGGGCCTTGCTGCTGCCACTGGGGTAGCGGCATAGCGAGACTTTTTGCGCGGTCGGCGCCCAGAGCGTGAAGCTGGTTTGTCGGGCCACGCTCACACCCAAGGTTTCGACCCGCTCGGCGGCCGCATACAAGTCATCCAAGGCGCCGGGCGCCTGCAAACGCGTATGCGCTTGCACCAGACCGGCTTCGTCTTCCAGCACCAGCCAGACTTGCGCCCGGTGCAGTTGCGGCAGCCGAGGCAGATCGGCCTCAGCCACCTGCCAGCGCGGACCGGGGGCAATGAATTTGAAGCGCTGGGCCAGGTCGGCAGGCAGTTCTGCGCGACTGGGTTCAAGCAGCAACGAGGCATCCGCGCCGCCCAGCGCTTGATTTGGGCCAATCTGCAAGGCGGCCTGCGCCGAGTAATAGAGCTTGACGCGAGCGCCGACGGCCATTTTTTCTGCTGCGCCCGGCCATTGAATCAGGCCTCGGTTCAACCAATAGGCCCGCGCGGCCAGCGGTGCAGCGTCGCGTTGTGGGTGCAAAAGATGGGCAAAGCCGGGCTCGTCGCAAGCCTCCAAGGCCTTTGCCGGCAATGGGGCCAAGCCAAATACCAGGCTCAAGCCACACCAAGCCAAGCGATTCGTCACCATTTTTTGAATGCTCATTTTCTGCCCGTCGTACGAGGTGGCCGGAATGGCTCACAGAAAATGGTAACAAAACTACATCAAAATATTCACAGGAAATCTAATTTATTGCTTAACGACATCGAATAAGTAGCTTGACTACATGATTTCAGCAAAAAATGAACCTGACCCCATTTAGAGAACCGGCGGCTCCCAGAGCTCGACGCGGTTGCCTTCGGGATCCATCACCCAGCCGAATTTACCGAACTCGGAAGACTCGGTCTTGGGGTCTACAGCACAGCCTTCGGCGCGCAGCTGCGGCAACAAGGCGTCCAAATCGGCGACGCGGTAATTGACCATGAAGCCGGCCTGGCTGGGCGCGAAGTAGTCGGGCTCAGCCGCGGCGTCAAACACGCTCCAGACCGTCGAGCCATTCGGCTCGGGGCGCTCGGGCGTCTGCCATTGGAAGCTAGTACCACCCCAGGCCTGCACGTCGATACCGAGATGATCGCGGTACCAAGCGCGCAGGGCGACCGGATCACGCGCTTTGATGAAGATTCCACCGATTCCCGTGACTCGTTTCATCGCATGCTCCGAACCTTAGCAAAAGACCAGCCGCCTATCAAAGCGCCCGCAAACGGCCGGATCAGGCCGCTGCCACCGCCGCTGCATGCAGATGCGCCGCGCCTTGATACCCTCTTGGCACCGCGCCCAACAACTTGCGCGTGTATTCCTGCTGAGGATGGGCCAGCAGCGCCTGCGTCTCGCTTTGCTCGACCACATCGCCGTTCTGCATCACCAGCACTTCATCAGAGATGAACTTCACCACCGCCAGGTCGTGGCTGATGAAGACATAGCTGAGGCCGAATTCGTCCTGTAGATCCTTCAGCAGATTCAGCACCTGGGCCTGCACCGACACATCCAGCGCCGACACCGCTTCGTCCAGCACCAGCACCTCGGGGTTCAGCGTCAGGCAGCGTGCAATCGCGATACGCTGCCGCTGACCGCCGGAGAACTCGTGCGGGTACTTGTTCAGCACCGTGTCGTCCAGGCCGACCTTCTTCAGCAGGGCGCTGGCACGCGCCAAGCGCTCGTCATGGTCCTTGCCGATCTTGTGAATCTCCATCGGCTCGACCAGGGTCTGGCCAATCGTGAAGCGCGGGTTCAGCGAGGCATAGGGGTTCTGGAACACCACCTGGATGCGGCGGCGCATCTTTTGCCAGTCGACGCCGTTCATCTTCAACAGGTCTTTGCCCTCGAACAGGACCTCGCCGCCGGTCGGCTCATGCAGGCGCAAGAGCGTCAGGCCCATGGTCGTCTTGCCTGAACCGGACTCGCCCACCACACCCAAGGTGTAGCCCTTGCGCAGCTTGAAGTTGACCTCCTTGACGGCCTTGAACTCCTTCTTGCTGAACAGCCCGCTCTTGAAGAAGAAGCTCTTCTTCAGGCCGCGCGCTTCCAGAATCACCGGTGCGTTCGGGTCCTTGGCCTTGCCCAGGCCGGCGTTGACCGTCAGGCCGGCAATATGGTCGTCGATCACCATCAGGCGCGCCGGGTTCTCGGTCAGCGAGGGGCGGCAGGCCAGCAGTGCCTTGGTATAGCTGTCTTGCGGGTTGCTGAAGATCTCGGCCACCGGGGCCTTCTCGCGGATCTGGCCATGGCGCATCACCACCACCTGGTCGGAGATCTCGCCCACCACGCCCAGATCATGCGAGATGAACAGAAGAGCCATCTTGTGCGTCTCTTTGAGCTTGGCCATCAGCTCCATCACCTGGCGCTGAATCGTCACGTCCAGCGCCGTGGTCGGCTCGTCGGCGATCAGCAGCTTCGGGCTGCAGGCCAGCGCCACCGCAATCATCACGCGCTGCTGCTGGCCGCCCGACATCTCATGCGGATAGTTGCCCAGGCGGCGCTTGGGCTCGGGGATGCCGACCTCGTTGAGCAGCTCTTCGGCCCGCACCAGCGCTTGGCGTTTGCTCATGCCCATATGCTTGATCAGCGGCTCCATGATCTGCGCGGCCACGGTGAACACCGGGTTCAGCGAGGTCATCGGGTCCTGGAACACGCAGGCAATGTCGCGGCCACGGATGGCCTGCAACTCGCGCAGCGTGCACTGGCGCAAGTCCTGACCCTGGAACAGGATCTTGCCTTCGCGCTCGGCGTTGTCCGGCAGCAGGTTGAGGATGGACATGGCCGTCACCGACTTGCCCGAGCCCGACTCGCCCACCAGCGCGACGGTCGAGTTCTCGGGGATGTCAAAGCTGATGCCCTTGACGGCCTGGGTGCGTTGCATTTCGCCGTTGACACGGCCCATGCGGAAAGAGACTTTTAAGTCTTGAATGGAGAGCAACATGCTTATTCCAGGCCTCTGAGTTTCGGGTCCAGCGCATCGCGCAAGGCATCGGTGAACAGCGCAAACGCGGTCACGAAGATGGCCATCAAGCCGGTCACGGCCGCCAACTGCCACCAGTAGCCGAGGATCAGCTCGCTCTGCGACTCGCTCAGCATCGTGCCCCAGGAGACCTGGTCCACGCCGACGCCCAGGCCCAGATAGGACAGGATCACTTCGCTCTTGATGAAGCCCACCACATGCAGGGACAGCTGCACCAGCGCCACATGCGAGACGTTAGGCAAGATGTGTTTGAACATGCGCGAGTAACGCGAAGCGCCGATCGCTTCAGCGGCGCGCACATATTCGCGCACCGAATGCTTCATGAACTCGGCGCGGATCAAGCGGTAAATACCGGGCCAGCCGGCCAGACCCAGAATCATCACCACCGACATCACGCCGCGCCCGAAGATCACCGCAAACGCGAAGATCAGCAAGATGCTCGGGATGGCGGTGAAGACGTTGTAGAGCCACTCCAGGAAGTCGCCCACGCGGCCGCCAAAGAAGCCCGACAGCGCACCCAGCACGACGCCAATGATGGTGGCCACCACGGCCGCCAACACGCCGACCAGAATCGACACCTCGGCACCCTTGATCGCCTTGGACATCACATCGCGGCCCAGCCGGTCGCCGCCCATCGGCAGCGTCTCGGCCTTGACCGTCACCTCGGTCTTGTAGGCCTTGGCGCGCTCTTCCCATTCCTTGTACTTCGGAGCGAGCGGATCGATATCGCTGAGGTCCACATTCGGGCCCTTGGGCGTTTGAATAGCGCTGGTCGCCTCGGCCGGGGCCGGGCCCATAAAGGTCGGCGGCGCATTCGGCACGCCGACTTCTTTTTGCCAGTTCTTGGCGATCAGCCCGGTGCTGGAGGCCACCACCATCAAGAGGAAGAAGCCGACGATGACCATGGACACCATGCCCACCTTGTCGGTGCGCAGCCGGCGCCAGGAAGCCGCCCAGACGCCTTCTGATTTGCCGGCCTTGGCCGGCGTTGCAGGAGTAGACAAGACCGCGCTCATTTCGCATCTCCGAAGCGGAATGCAACTGAAAAATTCTGGAGTTTCATTTCAGCACCACCCGCGGATCGACCAGTTTGTACAAGAGGTCGGTAATCAAATTCACCACCATGGTCAGGAAGGCGATGTAGATCGCAAAGGCCTGAATGACCGGGTAGTCACTGCGGTTCACCGCCAACAAGATCTCGCGGCCCAGGCCTGGGATGGAGAAGAAAACTTCCAACAAGAAACTGCCGACAAACACGCCCGGCAAAGCCACCGAGATATTCGTCATGATCGGGATCATCGCGTTGCGCAAGACATGCTTGAGCAGGATGGTCGATTCGGTCATGCCCTTGGCGCGCGCGGTGCGCACATAGTCATGGCCAATCTCATCGAGGAAGAAGGTGCGATACAAGCGCGTGTAAGGCGCTATCGCCACCGCCACGGCCACCATCACCGGCAGCGGGGCGTAGGTGGTCAGATTGGTCCAGACGCTGTCGGTCCAGCCCTGCACCGGGAACCAGCCGAGGCGAAAAGCGAACACATATTGGCCGACGATCACATAAACCAGCAGCGAGATCGACACCGCCACCGTGCTCAGAATCATCACTGTGCGGTCGGTCAGGCTGCCGCGCACCGAAGCCACGGCCAGCGCAAACGGGATCGCCAACACGATCTCGAAAAACAGAATCGGCAGCATCACGGTCAGCGTGGCCGGCAGGCGGCTGCTGAAGAGGCTGGCGACCGACTCATTGGTGGCCCAGCTCTTGCCCCAGTCAAAGGTCACGATCTGCTTGATGAAGATCCACAGCTGCTCCAGCACCGGCTTGTTCAGGCCCAGCTGCTCGCGGATTGCGTCGATCTGTTCGGCACTGGCGTTCAGGCCGCCGAGGATCTCGGCGGGATCACCGCCGAAGAACTTGAAAAGAAAAAACACCAGCAGCACGACACCGAGCAAGGTCGGGATCATTTGCCACAAGCGTCTGAATAGGTAGGCCAGCATCGCTGTTGGTTCTCCAAGAAATAAGACGTCGCAGATTCGACAAAATGCTCCCCCGCAGGCTGATGGCCCCAGGGTTTGCGAAAAGAAAAACTGGCGCGAGTCTAGTCGACTTGGACGTGGCCGCTTACCGGGTTTTGCCCTCGCTCACCCTCAAGTTGCGGGGTCAGTTCGAGTAAATCTGAGGCAAGTTTCGAGAATTCAGGGGGGTTCAACCCCAACTTGCCCCAGGCGATGCCGTTTGCGCATAAGCGCAGACCGGTGCCAGGCACTAGACTGCGCGGCTCCCCAAGTCAGTGACGACAAGAAATGATGCGATCCACCCTGATGCGAGCCGCCGGCCTGGCCGCGCTGCTGGCTCTGAACTGCCTGCCCTCGCTGGCCCAAGAGGCGCCACCAGCCAAGGATGCCCAGCAGCCGCAGCCGAAAGTTCTTCGCTATGCCTTGCGCGCCGCCGAGACCGGATTCGACCCGGCGCAAATTTCCGACAGTTACTCGAAAGCAGTCGCGGCCGGCATTTTTGATGCGCCGCTGGAGTTCGAGTACCACGCCCGCCCGGCCAAGCTACGACCCAGCACCCTGGTCGCCATGCCCGAGGTCTCGGCCGACTTCAAGACCATGACCTTCGAGTTGAAGCCCGGCATCTTCTTCAACGACGACCCGGCCTTCGGCGGCAAAAAGCGCGAGCTGATCGCCGCCGATTACGTCTATTCGATCAAGCGGCACTACGACCCACAGTGGAAGAGCTCCAATCTCTATCTGCTCGAGAACGTCAAGATTTTGGGCCTGTCGGAGTTGCGCAAGGAACTGATGGCAGCCAAGAAGCCGTTTGACTACGACCGCCCGGTCGAAGGCCTCAAAGTGCTCGACCGTTACCGCTTCCAGGTCAAGCTGGGCATCGGCGACCCCCGCTTCATCTACCAGTTTGCCGATGCCGGCTTCCTCGGGGCCGTGGCGCGTGAGGTGGTCGAGATGTACGGCAGCAAGATCATGGAGCACCCGGTGGGCACCAATGCCTGGCGCCTGGGTGAATGGCGGCGCAGCTCGCAAATCGTGCTGGAAAAAAACCCCAATTACCGCGAAGTGCTTTACGCCGAGAGCGCGCCCACCGACAACCCGGCCCTGGCCGCCCAAGTCGCCAAGTTGCAAGGCCGGCGCCTGCCCATGGTGGACCGGGTCGTGATCGCCATCATCGAGGAGCCGCAGCCGCGCTGGCTGTCCTTCCTGAATGGCGAGAAGGACGTGATCGAGGAAGTGCCGGCCGACTTCGCCACCATCGCCATGCCCAACAACAAGCTGGCACCCAATCTGGCCAAGCGCGGCATACAGATGACGCGCTACCCGCGCGCCGATGTGGCCTTCACCTATTTCAATATGGAAGACCCGGTCATCGGCGGCTACACGCCAGAGAAAATCGCGCTGCGCCGCGCGATCTCGCTGGGCTCGGACGTCGACAAGCAGATCCGACTGGCGCGCCGCGGCCAGGCCCTGCCATCGCAGGGCCCCATCTCGCCGGGCACTTTCGGCTTCGACGCCAATTTCAAGTCTGAGATGGGCGAATACAACCTGGCCAAAGCCAAGGCCCTGCTGGACCTGTACGGCTATGTCGACAAAGACGGCGACGGCTGGCGCGATCAACCGGACGGTTCGGCCCTGAAGCTGGAATACGCGACCCAGCCCGACAGCACCAACCGCCAGCTCAATGAGCAATGGCAGCAGACCATGAATGGGCTGAAGATCCGCATCAAGTTCAAAACCGCCAAATGGCCGGAGAACCTCAAGTCGGCCAATGCCGGCAAGCTGCAGATGTGGGGCGTGTCCTGGGTTGCCACCGCGCCCGATGGCGACACCTTTTTGGCGCTCGGCGACGGCGGCGCCAAGGGCAAGGCAAACAAGGCTCGCTTCGATCTGCCCGCCTTCAACGCGCTCTATCAAAAGCAAAAAGCGCTACCCGATGGCCCCGAGCGAGAAGCCGTGATGGCCGAGGCCGCCAAGCTGATGGTGGCCTATATGCCCTACAAGATGGAGGTGCACCGCGTCTTCACCGACATGGCCCATCCCTGGGTGCTCGGCTACAACCGCAATGTTTTTGTGCGTGACTTCTGGAAATACCTGGACATTGACACCGAGGCCTTGAAGCGCGGCGGCTCATGACTTGGGGTTCTACTGCATGGCGGGCAAGCTCGTCAGGCCGTAGACTGCAGGCCTGAGCCGGCTGACCGACAAGAGGACGCTGACGGTTCTTTGGCAACCATTGCGCGCCGGGCCCACAAGGTCGCCGGCGCGTTTGTTTGATAAAGCAAGGAGTTTCATCGTGGCGCGACCCTGGGCGGCAATCCTGCTGTGCGTGGCATTTCCCTGGCTGGCGGCCAGCCACGCGCTGGCCGAGCCTGAGTCCGAGCCCAAGGCGCAGCCCAAAGTGCTTCGCTATGCCTTCCGCATCGCCGAAACCGGCTTCGACCCCGCGCAAATCTCCGACCTTTATTCGCGCATCATTGCCGGCGGCATTTTTGATGCGCCCTTGCAGTTCGAATACCTGGCCCGCCCGGTGCGCCTGCAAGCGGCCACGGCCGAAGCGCTGCCCGAAATCTCGGCCGACTTCAAAACGCTGACATTCCGCATCAAGCCCGGCATTTACTTCAATGACGACCCGGCTTTCGAGGGTAAAAAGCGCGAGCTGACGGCGGGCGACTACGTCTATTCGCTCAAGCGCCATTTCGACCCGCGCTGGAAAAGCCCCAATCTCTATCTGTTCGAAATTGCACGCATCCCCGGCTTGAACGAGTTACGCCGCGAGGCCCTCCAGCACAAGACGCCATTCGATTACAAGCGCCCCGTTGCCGGCTTGACGCTGATCGACCGCTACACCTTCCAGGTCCACACCGAGGCCGGCGACCCGCGCTTCGTCAACCATTTTGCCGACCCTTCCACCATGGGCGCGGTCGCGCATGAGGTGGTGGAGCGCTATAGCGACAAGATCATGGACCACCCGGTCGGCACCGGCGCCTGGGCGCTGAGCGAGTGGCGGCGCAGCTCCCGCATGGTGCTGGAGAAGAACCCCAATTACCGCGATGTGCGCTATGACGAACAGCCGCCCACCGACAACGCGCGACTGCTGGCGCAAGCCGCGCAGCTGAAGGGCCGCAAGCTGCCGATGATTGACCGGGTCGAAATCGCCATCATCGAAGAGAACCAGCCGCGCTGGCTGTCCTTTTTACAGCGCGAGTCCGATATGGTCGAGGAAGTGCCGGCGGAGTACGCGCCCATCGCCTTTCCCAACAACAAATTGGCGCCCAATCTGGCCAAGATGGGTCTGCAAATGGTGCGTTATGCGCGCGCCGATGTGGCGATTTCCTACTTCAATATGGAAGACCCGACGGTCGGCGGCAACACGCCGGCCAAGATTGCGCTGCGTCGCGCAATTGCACTGGCCATCGACGTTGACAAGGAAATTCGCCTGCCCAGGCGCGGCCAGGCGATTGCCGCGCAAGGGCCGATCAGCCCGGGCGTGTTCGGCTTCGACCCCTCCCTCAAGACCAGCATGAGCGAGCATGACATCGCCCGCGCCAAGGCCCTGCTCGATCTGTACGGTTATGTCGATGCCGACGGTGACGGCTGGCGCGATCAACCCGACGGCAGCCCTTTGACGATCGAATACGCGACCGAGCAAGACGGCGAGAAGCGCGGCTTGGCCGAGCTGTGGCAAAAAGCCATGGATGCGATCAATGTGCGCATCAAGTTTCGCCACGCCAAATGGCCGGAAAACCTGAAGGCCGCCACCGCCGGCAAGCTGATGATGTGGGGCGTAGGCTGGAGCGCCGCCTCGCCCGACGGCGACACTTTTTTGGCGCTGGGCTATGGACCCAACAAGGGCCAGGCCAACAAGGCCCGCTTCGATTTGCCGGCCTTCAACGCCTTGTACGAAGAGCAAAAGAAACTGCCCAACGGCCCCGAGCGCTTGAGGCTGATGACCGAAGCGCAAAAGCTGATGGTCGCCTATATGCCCATCAAGCTGCATGTGCACCGCGTCTATACCGACATCTTGCAGCCCTGGGTGATCGGCTATGACCGCAACGCCTTTGTGCGCGATTTCTGGAAATACATTGACATCGACAAGAGCGTGCCCTGAGATGAACTGCCCCACCACCCTGTTCAAGCGCAGCTTGATGCGCTGCGCCCTGGCGCTGCTTGGCTTGGCCCCGCTGCAAGCTGGCGCCGCGCCGCAGCCGCCGGCGGTGCAGGCCGCGCCATCCAATCAGTCCGCGCATGTCTTGCGTTATGCCTTTCCGATCGCCGAGACCGGCTTTGACCCCGCACAAATTGCCGACGAATACTCCAGCATCATCGCGTCCAATATCTTCGAGGCGCCGCTGACCTACGACTATCTGGCGCGCCCAATCCAGCTCAAAGGGCTGACCGCCGAAGGGCCGCTGGAGGCTAACGCCGACTTCACCGTGTTCACGCTGAAAATCAAGCCCGGCATCTACTTTGCTGACGACCCGGCCTTCAAGGGCAAGCCCCGCGAGTTGACGGCGGCTGATTACGTCTACGCCATCAAGCGCAACTTTGATCCACGCTGGAAGAGCCCCAACTTTGCCGCCCTGCAGGGCGAGAAGATGCTGGGCCTGGACCAGCTGCGCGAAGCCGCCACCAAGGGCGGCAAGCCTTTTGACTACGACCGCCCGGTGGAGGGCTTGCAAGCACTCGATCGCTACACGCTGCGCATCAAGCTGGAACAGCCCAATCCACGCTTTGCCCACAATCTGGCCCACCTCTCGGCGGCAGCCGTGGCGCGCGAGGTGGTCGAGCTTTACGGCGACCAGATCATGGCCCATCCGGTCGGCACCGGCCCCTTCAAACTGAGCGACTGGCGCCGTAGCTCGCGCATGGTGCTGGCCAAGAACCCGCAGTTCCGGGAGAGCTATTACGACGAGCACCCCAACGCCGACGACGCCGCCGGCCAAGCCATCGCCCAACAAATGAAGGGCCGCCGCCTGCCGCTGCTGGACCGGGTCGAGGTGTCCATCGTCAGCGAGTCGCAGCCGCTGTGGCTGGCCTTTCTGGGCGATGAGTTCGATCTGATCGCCGTGCCCTACGCCTATGTGGGCCTGGCGGCGCCGGGCGGCAAGCTTGCCCCCCATCTGGCCAAGCGCGGCATGAATCTGCACAAAATGCCCTTGTCCGACCTGGTCTTCACCTACTTCAATATGGCCGACGCTATGGTGGGGGGCTACACGCCAGAGCGCGTGGCGCTGCGCCGCGCCATTGCCCTGGCCTATGACAACGAGGAGGAGATCCGCCAGCTGCGCAAGCGCCTGGCCGTCCCCGCGCAAGGCATTGTGGTGCCCAATACCTTCGGCTACCAGGCCGACTTCAAGACCGAGATGAGCGAGCACAGTCCGGCCAAGGCGCGCGCCTTGCTGGATTTGTACGGCTATGTCGACAAGGACGGCGACGGCTGGCGCGACCAACCCGATGGCAAACCGCTGGTGCTTGAGTTCCATACCCAGCCCGACCATGACTCCCGTCAATACAACGAGTTATGGAAAAAGCATATGGATGCGATCGGCGTGCGCATCGAGTTCAAGGCCGCCAACTGGCCGGAGCAATTGAAGATGGCGCGCGCCGGCAAGCTGATGATGTGGATGTTGAGCCAGACGGCGACCAAGCCGGACGCCCAGGATCTGCTGGCCATGGGCTATGGGCCGTCGATCGGCGAAGACAATCTGGTGCGCTTCGAGTTACCTGAGTACGACCGCTTGTTCGAGCAAATCAAGGCCTTACCCGATGGCCCCGAGCGGCAGGCTTTGATCCAGCGGGCGCTGCGTCTGCTGACCGTCTATATGCCGATGAAGGCCCATGTCCACCGCATCAGCCTGCGCCTGACCCAGCCTTGGGTACAGGGCTATCAACCCCATCCTTTCCTGCTCGGCTTCTGGCGTTTTGTCGACAGCACACCGCCGGCCAAACAACCATGAACAAACTTCAACTATTGCGGCGCCGAGGGCTCACGGCGCTGATTTCGCTGCTCGGCCTGAGCGCAGGCCTGTGCTTCGCCAACCCGGCCCAACCTAGCGCAAGCACAAGCGACAGCGGGCCCAAAGTGCTGCGCTATGCCTTCCGGGTGTCCGAGACCGGCTTTGACCCTGCCAAGGTCACCGACATCTATTCGCGCATCGTCACCTCGCATATCTTCGAAGGCCTCTACACCTATGACCATCTGGCCCGGCCAGCCAAGCTCAAGCCCTTGACGGCGGCCGCCTTGCCCGAGGTCAGCGCCGACTTCAAGACCTGGACGATTCGCATCCAGCCCGGCATCTACTTTGCGGACGACCCGGCCTTCAAGGGTAAAAAGCGCGAGCTGACCGCCGCCGACTATGTCTATTCCTTCAAGCGTTTTGCCGACCCTTTTACCAACAGCCCGACCTGGGACGGCCTGGAAGAGAACCATCTCTTGGGCTTGAACGAATACCGCGCACAAGTACAAAAGAGCAAGCAGCCCTTTGATTACGACAAACCTATCGAAGGCTTGCGCGCGCTTGATCGCTACACCCTTCAAATCAAGCTGGGCAAATCCCGGCCGCGCTTTGACCAGAACTTGGCCGACGGGAGCCTGCTTGGCGCGGTGGCGCGCGAGGTGATCGAAGCCTACCCGGAGCACAGCAGCGAGCATCCGGTCGGCACCGGACCCTTCCAGCTGGCCTCTTGGCGGCGCAGCTCGCAGATCAATCTGGACAAAAATCCCGGCTACCGGGAGCGCTACTACGATGCCGAACCGAACGCCGACGACGCCGAGGGTCAGGCTTTGCTAGCGCGCTTCAAGGGCCGACGCATCCCGATGATCGACCGGGTGGAGGTCGCCATCATTGAAGAAAATCAGCCGCGCTGGCTGTCCTTTTTAGACGGACAGTTCGATCTGCTGGACCGCACGCCCGAGGACTTCATCAACCAAGCGATGCCGGGTGGCAATTTGGCGCCGAATCTGGTCAAGAAAGGCATACAGAGTTTTCGCGTCGTGACGCCGGACGTGTTGTTCACCGTTTTCAATCTGGAAGACCCGGTCGTCGGCGGCTATAGCCCAGAGCGCGTGGCGCTGCGCCGGGCCATCTCGCTGGGCACCGACTCAGAGCGCGAAATTCGCATCGTGCGGCGCGGCCAAGCGATCAGCGCGCAGTCCATCATGCTGCCGCACACGACAGGGTATGACGCCAGCTTCAAGAGCGAGAGCGGCGAGTACGACCCGGCCAAGGCCAAGGCCTTGCTGGACCTGTATGGCTTTATTGACCGCGACGGCGACGGCTTTCGCGAGCAGCCCGACGGCAGCCCGCTGGTGCTGGAAAGCCTGACCACGCCCGAGCAGTTCCAGCGCCAGATTGACCAGATCTGGCAAAAATCACAGGCCGCCATCGGCATCAAGGTGCAGTTCAAGACCGCCAAATGGCCGGAGAACCTCAAGGCCATGCGCGCCGGCAAGTTCCAGATCTGGTCGCTGGCCAGTTCGGCCGCCGCGCCGGACGGGCAAGATGCGCTGGGCTTTTTCTTCAGCGAGCGCATTGGCGGGCAAAATTACGCGCGCATCAATTTGAAGTCGCTCGATGAGCTGTACAACCAAACCAACGCCTTGCCCGACGGGCCCGAACGACTGGCCCTGTTCACCGAGTTGAAGCGCCTGGGCGCAGCTTATGCGCCCTACCGCCCACGCGGCCACCGCATCATCACCGACCTGGCGCACGCGCAGCTGCTCGGTTATCGGCGGCCACAGTTTTGGTTGAATTTTTGGGAATATGTGGACGTCGATGAGCGTCTGCGCCGGGTCAAATAACGAGCAAGCACGTGAATTTAAGAACTTTTTTGTTGAGCGCAACATTTGCATCACTGGCTGCGATCTTGATACCGGCGCGGGCCGAGACCGATGTAACGCCACCGCCCGCCAAGGTTTTGCGTTATGCCTTCCAGATTGCCGAGACCAGCTTTGATCCCTCTCAGCTCAGCGATATTTATTCGCGCATCGTCACCGCCGGCATATTTGAAGCGCTCTATCGCTACGACCATCTGGCACGGCCGGTGCAAATCAAGCCTTTGGTGGCAGCTGCCATGCCGGAGATGTCGGAAGACTTCCGCAGCTTCACCATCAAGATCCAGCCCGGCATCTACTTCGCCGCCGACGCCGCCTTCAAGGGTAAAAAGCGCGAGCTGACCGCGCAGGACTTTGTCTACAGCTTCAAACGTTTTGCGGACCCGGCCTTGAAGAGCCCGGGCTGGAGTTCGCTGGAAGAGGCCGATCTGGTCGGGATGGCGGCCCTGCGCAAACAGGCCCTCGACGGTAAGAAGTCCTTCGATTACGACAAGGACATCGAAGGCCTGCGGGCACTGGATCGCTACACCCTCCAATTCAAAACGGTCAAACCACGCCCTCGCTTGATCGAGACCATCCTGACAGGCAGCGACCTTTATGGCGCGCTGGCCCGCGAGGTGGTCGAGCACTACGGCGACAAGATCGGCGAGCACCCGGTCGGCACCGGGCCGTTCAAACTGGGCGAATGGCGGCGCAGCTCACGCATCGTGCTGGAGAGAAACCCCGACTACCGCGAGCGCTTCTACGACGCCGAGGCCGCGCCGGGCGATGCCGAAGGCTTGGCGATGCAAGAGCAATTCAAGGGCCGGCGCATTCCGATGCTGGACCGGGTAGAGATCGCCATCATCGAAGAGGTGCAGCCGCGCTGGCTGTCCTTCTTGAATGGCGAACAAGACTTTCTGGAACGCGTGCCGGCCGAGTTCATCAGCCAAGCCATGCCCAAGGGCAAGGTCGCGCCGAATTTGGCCAAGAAGGGCGTGCAGGGCTTTCGCATTGTGGGGCCAGATGTGGGCCTGACGACCTTCAATATGGATGACCCGATCGTGGGCGGCATGGCGCCGGAAAAGATTGCGCTACGCCGCGCCATCAGCTTGGCGATTGATGTGCCGCGCGAGATCAATCTGGTGCGGCGCGGCCAGGCGGTGCAAGCACAGTCGCCGATGGTGCCGCACACGACCGGCTACTCCGTCGACTACAAATCCGAAACCGGCGACTATGACCCGGCCCGGGCCAAGGCCTTGCTCGATCTGTACGGCTATGTGGACGCCGACGGCGATGGCTGGCGGGACTTGCCCGATGGCAAACCGTTGCTGCTGATTCGCAACACCCAGCCCGACAATGCCTCACGCCAGCTCGACGAGCTGTGGCAGAAGAACCTCAGCGCCATCGGCATCAAAACCCAGTTCAAGACGGCCAAATGGCCCGAGAACCTCAAAAGCGCGCGCGGTGGAAAATTCATGATTTGGGGCGTGGCGTCCTCCGCCTCCCAGCCCGATGGGCAGAGCGCTTTGCAGCGCCTGTATGGGCCGGCCTCGGGCGGGCAGAACTTGGCGCGCTTCAAGCTGGCCGAGTTCGACAAGCTCTACGATCAAATGGCCGCCATGCCCGACGGCCCCGAGCGCGAGGCGCTGCTGTTGCAGGCCAAGCGCATGGCCACCGCCTATATGCCCTACAAGCAACACACCCACCGCATCTTGACCGATATGGCGCAAGCCTCGGTGCAGGGCTACCGCAGGCCCTTGTTCTGGCAGGACTGGTGGCAGTATGTGGACATTGACGAAAGTAGAAAGCCGAAGTGAAGATTGAACGAAGTTTGATGCGCGCTGCGCTACTTGTATTGCTGAGCCTGCAGGCAGCGCTGGCCCCGGCTGCCGAAACCCTGGCAGCAAGCCCAGCGCCCAAGGTCCTGAAATACGCCTTCTTGATCGCCGAGACCGGCTTCGACCCGGCGCAGACCAGCGACACCTATTCGCAGACCGTCACCTCGCATATCTTCGAGGCACTCTATGCCTATGACTATCTGGCCGACCCGGCCAAGGTGCGGCCGCTGACGGCGGCCGCGATGCCGGAGGTCTCGCCCGACTTCAAGACCTGGACGGTCAGCATCAAGCCGGGCATCTTCTTCACGGATGACCCCGCCTTCAAAGGCAAGCCACGCGAGCTGGTGGCGGCCGACTATGTCTACACCTTCAAGCGCTTTGCCGACCCGGCGACCAAGAGTCCGACCTGGAACGCCATCGAAGAGATGGGGTTTGTGGGCTTGAAGGAGCTGCGCGAACAAGCGCTCAAGTCGAAAAAACCGTTTGATTACGAATACGAGATCGAGGGGCTGCGCGCGCTCGACCGCTACACGATTCAGTTCAAACTCAAGCATGGCCGGCCGCGCTTCGCCTACGGCCTGGCGCAAAGTGCGCGCTCCGGCGCGGTGGCACGCGAAGTGGTCGAAGCCTATGGCTCAGACATCAGCGCACACCCGGTCGGCACCGGCCCTTTTGTACTGAAGGATTGGCGACGCAGCTCGCGCATCGTGCTGGAAAAGAACCCCGCTTACCGGGAGCGTTATTACGAGGCCGAGCCGGCCGCAGACGATGCCGAGGGTCAGGCCTTGCTGGCGCGCTTCAAGGGCCGGCGTATCCCGATGATTGACCGGGTCGAGATCGCCATCATCGAGGAGTCGCAGCCGCGCTGGCTGAGCTTTGTCGGCGGCGAGCATGACTTTCTTGACCGCGTGCCGCCCGACTTCGTCAATATCGCTCTGCCCAAGGGCAAGGTCGCTCCCAATCTGGCCAAGCAGGGAATCCAGCTGTTCCGGGTGATGGGCGCCGAGAGCGCTTTTACCTTCTTCAATATGGAAGACAAGACGCTCGGCGGCTACAGCGCCGACAAGGTCGCGCTGCGCCGCGCGATCTCGCTGGCCATCGACATCAAGCGCGAAATAAATGGCGTGCGGCGCGGCCAGGCGGTGCCGGCGCAGTCGATGATAGTGCCGCATACCTCGGGCTTCGATACAAGCTTCAAGAGCACGAACAGCGACTTCGATGTGCCGCGCGCGCTGGCCTTGCTCGATCTGTATGGCTATGTCGACAAAGACGGCGACGGCTGGCGTGATATGCCGGACGGCTCGCCCTTGGTGATCGAGGTGGCGACCCAGCCGGACGCGCTGTCCCGTCAATATGACGAGTTATGGAAGCGCAACTTCAACAATGTGCAGATACGCAGCAACTTCTTCCATGGCAAATGGCCGGAGCAATTGAAGCAGGCGCGCGCCGGCAAGCTGATGCTGTGGACGCTGGCCGACACCGCCAACTCGCCCGACGGCATCGACCAGATGCTGCGCTTTTACAGCCCGGCGATTGGCGCACGCAATTACGCCCGCTTCAGGTCGGCCGAGTTCGACGCAATCTACGACAAACTGCAAGTCTTGCCCGACGGACCCGAGCGCGAGGCGCTGTTCCTGCAGGCCAAGCGCATCCAGGCCGCAATCGTGCCGGAGAAGACCAATGTGCACCGCATCGTCAACGACATGGCCCAGCCTTGGTTGATCGGCTACCGGCGGCCGCTGTTTCGCTACGAGTTCTGGCATTTTGTCGACATTGACGAGAACCTGAGGAAGCCACGGTGAGAGCCGCTCGGCGTCGCAGTTTTCTGACCCAGAGCGCCGCGCTGGCGAGCACGTACTGGCTGCATTCACCAGTGGCTGCCGCAGACAGCGGCAAGAAGGAGAAGAAGAAAGTCCTGCGCACCGCCTTCAACTCGGCCGAGGTCGGGTTCGATTTGCCGCAGGTATCGGACCAGACTTCGGTCACGGTAGCCTCGCATATCTTTGAGCCCCCGCTGACCTATGACTATCTGGCCCGCCCGGCGGTCTTGAAGCCGCTGACGGCGGCCAGCCTGCCCGAGGTGTCGGACGACCACAAGCATTTCATCTTCACGATCCGGCCCGGCATCTTCTTCAGCGATGACCCCGCCTTCAAAGGCAAGCAGCGCGAGCTGGTGGCCGAGGACTATGTCTTCAGCATCAAACGCTTTTACGATCCGCGCATCAAGACCGAACATCTCTACCAGTTCGAAACGGCCAAGGTCCTGGGCCTGTCGGAGCTGCGCAATGAGGCACTGAAGAGCAAAAAGGCCTTCAACTACGACAAGCCGGTGGCGGGCTTGCGCGCGCTCGACCGCTATCGCTTCGAGGTCCGGCTGGGCGCGCCCGACCCCCGATTTGCGCATTTGTTTGCCAACAGCAGCTACACCTCGGCGGTCGCCCGCGAGGTGCTTGAGGCCTATGGCGACGAAATTGCGGCGCACCCGGTCGGCACCGGGCCGTTTCGGCTGAAGAGCTGGCGGCGCAGCTCGCTGATCGTGCTGGAGCGCAACCCGCACTTTCGCGAGCAGCTTTTTGAAAGCGTCGGCCCGCCGGCCGGGCATGCGCAGGCCGAAGACGTAGGACGTTACCTAGCTGGTAAGAAGCTGCCGCTGTTGGATGAGGTTCACATCAGCATCATCACCGAAAGCCAACCGCGCTGGCTGGCCTTTGCAGGTGGTGACCTTGATCTGGTGGAGATGCCCGTCACCGTAGCGCACTTGGCCGTGCCCAAGGGTCAACTGGCGCCAAATCTGAAGAAACTGGGCGTGCAGGCCTTCGAGTCGCATGGCGCCGACATTTCCTTCAGCTACTTCAATCTGGAGGATCCTCAGATTGGCGGCTACACGCCCGAGCGCGTGGCGCTGCGCCGTGCCATCGTGCTGGCCTATGACAACGCCGAGGAAACTCGGCTGGTTTTGCACGGTCAGGCCTTGCCTGCCCAATCGATGCTGCCCTCACTGATCTATGGCCATCAGCCCGAGCTGCGCAGCGAAGCCGGCATCAGCGACCCGCTGCGTGCGCAGGCGCTGCTGGACCTGTATGGCTATGACAAACGCGACGCCGAAGGCTACCGTTTGCACCCCGACGGCAGCCCCCTGACCTTGCGCCGCGCCGGCCGGGAGGGCGCGGCCGATCGGGCTTCGCATGAGCTCTGGAAGAAGCGCATGGACGCGGTTGGCTTGCGCATGCAATTCGAGACCGCCACCTTCGGCGAGCTGATCAAAAAGTCCTTGGCCGGTCAGCTGATGATCTGGGGCTATGTGTGGGACCTGAGTGCGCCGGATGGCGACTTTTTGCTCGGGATGGGCTATGGGCCGAATGCCGGCCAGTCCAACGATGCGCGCTTTCAGTTGTCCGCCTACGATCGCCTGTACGAGCGCCAGCGCCTGTTGCCCGATGGGCCTGAGCGGCTCGCTGTAATGCACCAGGCCACGCGGCTGATGCTGGCCTATCTGCCTTATCACCCGCACAACTATCCCATCCGCGTCGATATGTGCAGCGCCCAGGTGCGCGGCTATCTGCGGCATCCGTTCACGCGGGATCGTTGGCGTTTCGTCGATATTATCGAGACATAACTTTTAAAGCATACGTCATGAATGTCGCCACCAAGCCCCGCCGAATCAGCCTGCGCCCTGTCACCGAGGCCGATCTTCCGCTGCTGTGCCAGCGCGCTGCGGCCATGGAGCTGCGCGGCGAATTCGAGTCAAGCCGTATGGGCAGTCCTCGGTCAATTCAGAAACGTTTTGCCGAGGACGGCTATTCCAGCGATGACTCAGAAAAACTGCTGGTTTGCGCCGAAGGCGGTGAGGTGATCGGGGACGTGTCGCATTTCGTCGCGCATCGCTACGCCACGGCGCGTGAGCTGGGTTGGGCCATTCACGACCCCGCGCTGCGCGGTCAGGGCTACGGCAGCGCAGCCGCCAAGGCGCTGGTCGACTATCTGTTTGATAACTTCGCCATCAACCGGCTATGTTGCGGGCTCGTGCCTGGCAATCTGGCGTCGCGCCGGGTCGCCGAGAAAGCGGGCCTGCGTTTCGAGGGCTGCCTGCGAGGCGTGGTCTTTGTACGCGGCGAATATCTGGACAGCGAAGTGTTCGGCTTGGTGCGGGCGGACTGGCAGCGCGACTAATCGCTATTGGCAGGGCGCTGCGGCCCCGGCGGGAGCTTCATCTGGCAGGCCATACCGCAGGCGCAACAAGTGTGGCGCCAGCTCGGCCTGCGGCGTCAGCACCCACAAATGGCTGAAGCTGCTTTCGCAAAAGTCCGGCAGGCGCGGCGCACCCAAGGCGGCGGCAATCGCCGGCACGGTATTGCTGTGGCCCACCACCAAGACCACGCCCCGCTGCGAGCGTATGGCCGCAGCCACCGCCGCGACATGGCTGGCCGTATCGCCGCCGCGCGCAGCGATCACTTGCGGCGAGAGCTTGAGCTGCTGGGCCAGAGCGGCGGCAGTTTCGGCGCTGCGCCTGAACTCAGTGGTGATGATGGCCGTCACCCCGGCATCGCGCAGCGCCTCGACCAAGGCTTGCGCGCGCAACTGGCCGGCGGCAGTGAGGGCCGGGTCGCCGGGCGGCTCTGCAGCTCGCTCGGCATGGCGGATCAGCAGCACTTGGGTGGGCTGGCCCCAAGCCGGTGGGGCCAGCAGAGCCAACAGGCAAAGGACGGTCAGCAGGGTATATCTCAACATCATCGAGGCGCTCCAGAGCTAGCACGCGAGTATGCTTTCAATCCTGCGGCCTGAAGCTCGCCCCCTGTCTGCCTGCAAGGACAAAACCGATGAAACAACTCGCCGGCCTCGACGCCGCCTTCTTGCATCTGGAAACCGCCGAAATGCCCATGCATGTCGGCGCATTGCATGTGCTGGAGCTACCGTCTGATTACGACGGCGACTACCTGCTCGACCTGCGCGCACACATGGCCAGCCGTTTGCCGCTGGCGCCGGTCTTGCGCCGGCGCTTGGAAAGCATGCCGCTGAATCTGGCCAACCCGACTTGGGTGGACTGCGAGCCGGATCTGGAAGCCCACATCGTCGGCTACGAGATGCCGCCCGGCAGCGGCCTGGCCGCACTGGAGAGCCAAGTCGGTCTGCTGCATCCGCAGCTGCTGGACCGTCGCCTGCCGCTGTGGAAGTTCCATGTCTTCCTCGGCCTTGAGCGCGGACCGGAAGGGCAGCAGCAAGTGGGCCTGTACTCGCAGCTGCATCACGCAGCGGTGGATGGGCAAGCGGCGGTCGCGCTGGCTGCGGTGATTCTGGATCTGAGTGCGCACCCGCAGGACCGTAAGCTGCCCGCAGCGCGCACGCGGCGGGTACAACTCGGCGCGGCCGGTATGTTGCGCGGGGCGATTGCCCATCAGTGGCAACAGACCGTCAAGTTGGCCAAGGCCTTGCCGGGTGCGGCCGGCACGCTCAGCCTGATGGCGGCGCGCACGGCGCTCGATGCGGCCGGCAGCAGCTTGTACAACTGGCTCAGCACCGAGCCCGACAAGGCGGCTGGCGAGCGGGTCAGCAATCTGGGCCTGGCACCGCGCACGCGCCTGAACACCAGCTTGTCGACCGAGCGCAGCTTTTCCACCGTCAGCCTGCCGCTGGTGGCGCTGACCCGAACGCGCCGTCTGCACGGTGCCAGCCTCAATGACGCGGTGCTGTTCATCTGTGGCGGCGCCTTGCGGCGGCTGTTTGCCAAGCAGGGGCCGCTGCCGCGCAAGTCCTTGGTGGCGGCGGTGCCGGTGTCGATGCGGGCCGGCGGTGACGTGACCGCCAATACACAGGCAACCATGAGCCTGGTCAGCCTGGGCACCCATCTGGCCGACCCGGCCAAGCGCCTCGCCCATGTGCTGGCCGCCTCGGCCGCGATGAAGAGCGAGCTGGATCAGGTCAAGGACTTGATGCCCAGCGACTACCCCTCGCTGGGCGTGCCCTGGTTGATGCAGGCCGGCGCGCTGCTCTATGGGCGCTTGCGAGCCGCCGACAAGCTGCCGGTGCTGGCCAATCTGGTGATCTCCAATGTGCCCGGGCCGACCGTGCCGCTCTACCTGGCCGGCGCGCGCATGTTGACCAACTACCCGACTTCCATTGTCGTGCACGGCATGGCGCTGAACATCACCGTGCAGAGCTATGACGCCAGCCTGGACTTCGGCCTGATGGCCTGCGGCCAGGCGCTGCCCGAGACCGCCGCACTGGCCGCCTATATCGAGA
Source organism: Paucibacter sp. B2R-40 (assembly GCF_025717555.1). Taxonomy (GTDB): domain Bacteria; phylum Pseudomonadota; class Gammaproteobacteria; order Burkholderiales; family Burkholderiaceae_C; genus Paucibacter_A. The sequence continues at coordinate 32,121 of NZ_JAJIRP010000001.1, forward strand.
CCGCTTTCATGGAGTTTTTAGCGCTGCCGGCGGCGGAAGAGCTGGCAGAGAAAGCCACCAAGCGCATTGCCAGGCCAAAGGGCGCAACAAAAACTTCGGCAAAGTCGGCAGCGACATCGACGGTAAAGACTGCCGCTCGCAAGCGCACCGCGGCCAAGCGTTAATATTGCCCAGCGCCATCTTTTTTGCTGTCCACAGCGTTCGCATGCGATCTACTTCCCGCCCCGCGTCTAAAACAAAAGCTGCGCTGCAGCCGGCCGTCAATGCCGAGGCGCCCACGTTCACGCCGCCGGATTTCCCGGCGCCGAATGCCTTTTTGATGATGTTGGAAGGCCGCGCCCCTTGGGAATATGCGGCGCTGCTGGCGGCCACGCCCTGGCTGCGCAAGCTGCCGCGCGGCGACGGCCACCCGGTCATCGTCTTCCCCGGCCTGGGCGCCAATGACGCGACAACGCAGCCGCTGCGGCGCTTTCTCGACGGCCTGGGCTACGAGACCCATCCCTGGCACCAGGGTTTCAACTTCGGCCCGCGCCAAGGCGTGCTGGAGCAATGCAGCGCCGATGTGAAGGCCTTGTTCAAACGCCATGCGCGGCCGGTCAGCCTGGTGGGCTGGAGCCTAGGCGGCATCTATGCCCGCGAGCTGGCCAAGGAGTTGCCCGATCACACGCGCTGCGTCGTCACGCTGGGCACGCCCTTCGCCGGCCACCCCAGAGCCACCAATGCCTGGCGCTTTTTCGAGCTGATGAATGGCCGCCATGTCGGCGACCCTGCCATGCTTGAGCAAATCCGCAAGACACCGCCGGTGCCGACCACCTCGATCTACTCGCGCACCGACGGCATCGTCTCCTGGCGCTGCAGCGTCATCGAGCCCGACCCTTCGATTGGTCATAGCGAGAACATCGAGGTGCACGCCAGCCATCTGGGTTTGGGGCTGAACCCGCTGGCGCTTTTTGCGCTGGCCGACCGGCTGGCGCAGGATCCGCAGGATTGGGCGGCATTTGACCCACAGGGCGCCAAGCGCTGGTTCTTCCGCACGCCGTTTTAATTAGGCCCGCGTTCCAATGCAAATTTCCGCCCATGGCCTGAGTCTTGAAATTGACGACCAGGGGCCAACCAAGGCTCCGCCCTTGCTGATGATCATGGGTCTGGGCATGCAGTTGATTGCCTGGCCTGAGGGGCTGGTGCAGGCTTTGCTGGCGGCGGGATTCAGGGTCATACGCTTTGACAACCGCGACGCGGGTCTGAGTCAACACCTCGATCACCTGGGCGTGCCCAATATCGCCATCGCCTCGGTACAGCATCTTTTGCATCTGCCGGTACGCAGCCCTTATACCTTGGCCGATATGGCGCGCGATGCGCTGGGCGTGTTGGACGCCTTGGGCTTGCAAAGCGCCCATGTTTGCGGCGCGTCTATGGGCGGCATGATTGCCCAGCAGCTGGCGCTGCTGGCGCCCGAGCGTGTCCAGAGCCTGACTTTGATCATGACGAATAGCGGCAGCCGCATGCTGCCCGGCCCGTCCATGCGGGTGCGCAGCGCCTTGCTCAGCCGGCCCAGCGACCCGCATGACTTCGCAGCCTTGGCCGAGCGCACGTACAAGCTTTTTCGCCTGATCGGTAGCCCTGCCTACCCGGCACCCGAAGCCGAGTTGCGCCAGCGCATCATGGCCTCGCTGCGCCGCAGCAATCGACCTCAAGGCGTGCTGCGCCAGCTCGCGGCCATTGCCGCTGACACCCACCGGGCCGGCCAACTCGGCCGCATCAAGGTGCCGACCTTGATTCAACATGGCGACAAAGATCCCCTGATCCCGGTCGCCGCCGCGCATGATCTGGCGCGCCGAATAAGCGGCGCGCAGCTGGACGTCATTCCTGGCATGGGGCATGACTTGCCGGAGCAGTTATGGCCGCGGTTTGTTGGCGGCATTCAGCGCGTGGCGGGAAGGGCCGGCTGAGCCATAAAGCCCCCTCAGTGATTACTTGTGTGATTCGTTCGCCGGCCAACGCAGCGTGCGGAAATCCCTGTAACTGAGCTCATCCACAGCAGGTCCACATTGAAAAGCCTGCGCAGCGCTCAACTCGTCCTTGCAAGGCGCCAATAGTTTCTTGGCTTGCTCATCATTGAACTCCGCCAATCTCGCCGCTAAATATCTGGCCCGCTTGTCATCGCCTATCTCGTGCAATGATTTAATCCAAGCCACCAATAAGCGCGTGTCAATGACGCCGTGGGACGCATATTCTGCGGCGAGTTCAGCGTCCTTGCCCGTGCGCAGTCGCCTGGCTCCGCCATAGTTTGCCCAGTTAGAAAAAAATACCGAGCTATTGCCAATCGCCAAACGTTCTTGCAACGGTGCTGCCTCGCCATGCGCGGGCGGTTGAAAGACCTGGACAACCTTGGAAAAATCATAGGCAATAAAGACTCCGCCGAAAATCATCAACAGCCCAACAATCCCTTGACCCAGCGCGTTTACCCCTGGCTTGCGCACAATAGCGGCTGCCGGTGCCAGACAAAATCCCAGCATGAATACCGTTGGAAAGAGGAAGAATGCATACCAAAGCGGATACTCAAGCAAACTCGGCACTATCATCAAGGCCGCCATCAAAAAAGCGTACCTCTTGTATGTCAGGCAGCCTCTTCGCGGAATATTTGAATCCGCCTTTGATAAACGAAATGCGCGCACAAAGGCCCAAGAAATCAGGCCCGTTAACATGATCGCGACAGGGATTCCGAGTTCCACCGACCATTGCAAAATGATATTGTGCAAATTGTCAAAATGGTGTTTTGTGCGTACGGCAGTGGGCGTCAACGTCCAAACGAAATTGAACTCTCCCCAGCCCACGCCCCAGTACATATGCTCGCGCATCAGCTGCCATGCATCTCGAAGCAGTACCATGCGCGGCGGCGAACTGGCGCCATCAGCCAGCCGCGTCTGGGCGCCAAGGTCGATGCCTTTTTGACCCGCCAAGGCTAGAGCCAACAACCAGGCTGCGGCGAAAAGCAGCGGCGTCAGGCGCAGCATATTGCGGCCCTTGCGCCCGGTGCCGGGGTCGAAAAAGGCCCAGGCAGTCAACAGTATGAGCCCCAATAGGCCGGTCCGCGACGCGCTCAACACCAATGCAAATGACAGGGTAAAGAGCATCGGCACCGCCCAACGGCGGCGCAGGACTTCGGCTTCCACCGTGGCCGCAATCGCCGCCATAGACCACAGCAGCAAATAGGCCAGGTGGTTCGGTTGCCGGGTATTTCCGGTCGCTCGCCCTCGCAGGTGTGATTCGACCATCAAGGTGCCGTCGGTCAACTCCGACGCATAGACCTGCAGAATACCGACCACCGCATTGAACATACCGGCCAGAATCAGGCTGCGGCAAATGACGTTGAACAGGGATGCTGCTTGCGGGCTTGCACCACCTGCTGCCCCCAAATACAAAACGCACAAGGCGCCCGCAATGAAACCTAGCGTCGCGTAGGTATAGTCAAGCGGTATTTTTAATATCGCCGCAGACACCAGAACGGCAAAGCCAAATACTGCAAAAAATATCAATAATGGCTTCAGATTGCGCGCCATGGCGCCCAGCGTGCAGCTGGGCAGTAGCAACACCGCGAGGCCCCAGGCTATCCAGGATAAAGATTGGCCACAGGCGGTTGGCGAAGGAAATATGCCGAAGACGCAGATGAACGGCAATGCGAGCGCCAGCGTCAGTATATTTCCACGCCATTTTCCGATAGCTTGGTGAATCATCGTGAAGACCTACAATCTTGTGTCGCCGCTTGCCAAGCCGAAGGCTATTGTTTCAGCAATTAAAAAGGGCGCCAAGGCGCCCTTTTCATTACTTATTGCGAACTCAATTATTGCTTGCAATACTTTGCGCCTAAGCAGGTACCCGATTGAACCCACTTCATCACACCGTTATCAACAGTCGGGGTCAAAACGCTGGTGTAGCTGCCGGTGTTGGCATCGCCGGTGATGGTGATCACACCGTCAACAACGCCAATCGAAGTAATATTGAGCGGCATCGTAGCTGGAGCCGAAGGCACATCGTTAGTACCGATATCGCAAGCGGTAATGGCGTTGCCATTGTTCAGACATTCAGCCACACCCAGCTTATAGCCTTCGCTGATGGAGAGCGCTGAAGCGAATTTGGCCTTCTTTGTATAGTCAGAATATGCCGGCAAAGCCACGGCAGCCAAAATACCAATAATCGCCACGACGATCATCAGTTCGATCAGGGTGAAACCTTGTTGGACGCGCTTCATGTTCATGATGAGACTCCTGGAGAGGGGGTGTTAAAGAGGGGTAGAGGCACCCCCCTGAATGCAGGGGTCGTGCCAGGTATTTTTACCCGACTTTGTGTGCGCTTTCTCACACTTGAATCGTCGCGCCAGTCAGGGACTGACAAAAAGTGTCACTTGCATGAGCGCAATTCGGTTTGCAGCTTGGAGATGTGACCATTTTTGTCAGATCAGGGGTTCAGCGCCTTGCATGTGCCGCGATCCAGTTCACCCCGTTTCCACAGCAATTTGGCTCGCGCGGTGCTTGCAGCATTCCGGGATCCAAAAAGAAAGAGCACCCTGAGGGTGCTCATTGCTCGCGGACCGGCCCTTGCCGCCCACACTGCGATCTCTCGCTTGTGGCGGCGTCAGAAAACCATTTCATCTCCTGCCTTCAGCGCGCTGATGCGGTGCGGCGTGGCCAGCGCCGCAACGGCGCCCATCACCGCTTCGCCTTCACCCGGCTTGATATGCGTGACGTGGACCTCGACGCTGCCGCCCAACTGCGCCAACTCCAAACTCAGCGCCGACGGGCAGAGGTGGCGGCTGACATGAGCAAGGCGCTGTTCGTCATCCCCAAAAGCGGTCTCTATCACCAGATGGGCCAGCGGCATGTCGGCGAGGCGTTGCCAAAGCAAAGGGTTGGGGCCGGTGTCGCCGGTGAAAACCCAATTGCCCTGAGCGCCGCTGACCGCAAAGCCAACCGCCGGCACCGTGTGCGCGGCGGTGATGACCTCAATCTCGCGTGTTTGTTCATCAAGCCCTCGCAGCACCAGGCGCTGGCCGAGCTCAAAGGGGTGTAGGCTCAACACCGGATGCTCGGCGCTGGGCAGGCGGGTGAAGTCAGGCCAGATGACACCGTTGAAAACATGCCGGCGCAAGGCATCCAGCGTCTCGGGCAAGGCATGGATCTGGATCGGTGGCCGCCCGGCGGCCTCACGAATGCGCAGCACCGCATCGGCCATCAACGGAATCGCCAACACATGGTCCAAATGCGAGTGGCTGACCAGGATATGGTCAATTCGCGCCATCGCCTCTAGCGGCAAATCACCGACCCCGGTGCCGGCGTCGATCAAGATGCAGTCATCCAGCAAAAAGGCGGTGGTCTTGTAGCCGGACGCAATGGCACCGGAGCAGCCAAGGACGCGTATTTTCATGAGGTGGATCGAAAATTAATTTTTGCGCCGCTGCAGGTGAAGAACATTGCCAGAGAAAGGCGCGGCGCCTGACTGCAATGTACGGTGCCCAGCGGCTAAAGCAAGTGAGCATTACCGGCTTTGTGTGAGCATTTGATGCTAAGTCGGGATCAATGGCTGACCGCGTGACTTGCATCACATTGCAGAGCCGCTGCCGGCCGCAGGGCGCGCAGGCTGCACTTGTAGGCATACTCCGCGCTTCAACCCGCACTGCCCCATGGCCAAAAAAACTCCTCCTCTCGACCTCGACTCGCAACTCGCCAGTCTCGCAGCGCTCAGCAAGCTGAGCGCGCTTGGTGGTCTGTCGTCTCAGAACAAGGACGAGTTGCTGGCCAAAGCGCGCCAAGTCAAGGCCGACATGATGAGCAGCAAGCCCGCCCCAAACGGCGGCGCCAAGACGGCGGCGCCTCCGCCCTTGCATGCCGACGATGAGCAGCAGGTGTTTGACGCGCTGCTGCTCAGCGGCGGCACACGCGGTGCGCAGGGTGTGCAGCAATGGCTGCAGGCCAGCGGCGCCGTCGACCGGGCGCGCGGCCTGCCGTTTGAACTGAGCCAAACGACGCAGTGTCTGCAGTCCCTGCTGCGCCGTGGTTTGGTCGAGCAACTGCCGGGCCATGGCTTTGTGCTGGATCCGCGTGAACACAGCGACCGCCTGCAGATCCTGCTGCTGCGCGAAGAATCACCGCAATTGCCGAGCTATTGGCGCCGACTGGCCTGGGTCTTGGGCGGCGGCTATGGTGATGTGCGACGCGAAATCGGCTGGATCAGCTTTCGCTCGCGCGCCGAGATGCTGGCGATGTTGCGCCTGTATATCTTTTCCGGCGTCAGCCGGGCCGACTTTGAGAAAAGCCTCAAGGGCCCGCTGATGGAGTTGCATGGCGACCCCATGCTCTTGCTGGACGCGCTGACCCAGCCCTGGATGCCACTGATGCTGGACCGCATGGCGGCCGACCTGCGCGCCGGCTTGCTGGGCCAGGCGATGAGCTTGCTGGCCACGACCGACCCGCGCGCCCAGCTGATGTCACGTTGGCTGGAAGGCCGCTTCAAGGCCGAGCCGCTGTCGGTGGCGCCGGGCTTGCGCGCGCAACTGGCCGAGGCACGCGTGCAGGCGCTTGATTTCGCGGGCATGCGCGATTTGCTGCAAGGCTTGAGTGGCCCCAGCATGGCGATGTTTGATGGCGCCGAGCTGGCCGCGCGCGGTGAGTGGGCGCCGGCGGTTATAGCCTTTGAAGCGGCCATCAAAGATATTCGCAAGGCCACCGGCGCGCGCCGCGACGCGCTGGACCCCGACATGGCGCGCATCTATGTGATGTGCCTGCTGGCGCAGGATGATCCCAAAGCCTGGACCGCTGCGCGCAAATTCTGCATCGGCGAATCGGGCTCACGCAGCCCCTCGGCCTATGAAGGCTGGGGCCGCTGGGCCCATGTGATCGGCACCCGTCTGGGCGAAGACAGCCTGGACGAGAACTGCCTCGCCTATTTGCCGGCGCTGGAATCGCGCGAGCACAGTCTGGGGCCTGCGGCCGAGCGCGTGCTGCTGGCGGCCTGGGCCGGCAAGCCGGCGCCGGGCTGGGAAGCCCCAGCCTTGCAGGCACTGCTGCAGCGCCTGCAGAGCAACGGCCAGCTCTGGCTGGCCAGCTGGCTGGCGGCCGCCGCCGAGCGCTTGGAGATGGGGCCAATAGCGCTTAATTTGCAGGGTCAAAAAGCGCCGGCGAGCTTTTTGACTGCGCCGCGTGAGGCCTGGCGCGACGCGCTCGCCGCCATCACCTCGCTGGGTGACGAGAAGGCCATCACCAAGCCGGCCGGCAGCACGACCGAGCTGGCCTGGCAGCTCACGCTGGATGCGCAGGGCCGGGTACAGGATGTGGAGCCGCTGGAGCGCAGCGTGAGCGCTCGCGGAGTTGCCAAGCTCAAGCCCATCACCTTGACCAAGCTGAAGAAGAGCGGCGCTGCAGACGCGCGCGACAACGCGGTGCTGCGCCATATCGAACGCAGCCCGTATGGCGGTATCAACAGCTTTCAGATCGATGGCCCGCAGGCGGCGGTGGCGCTGATTGGCCACCCGGCGCTGATGTTTGCCGACGCGCCTGGCCAATGGGTCGAACTGGTCGAGGCGCAGCCCGAGCTGGAGGTGCTCAAGCGCCCGCGCAAGGACGCGTCGGGCCAAGACACCGGCGAAGAGCAGTTCGAGTTCCGCATTCACCCGGCGCTGGTCGGCGTCGAGCCGCCGCGCTTGTTCGGTTATTTCGGCAGCAACCATGAAGCTGAAAGTGCCCGGCGCGACTCGCTGCGCATTTTGCGCGACGGCCCGCAGCGCGCGCGGCTGATCCGCATCAGCAACGCGCAGCGGCGCGTCGCCGAGCTGGTGGCGCAGGGCTGGGCAGTGCCGATCAGCGCAACGGCCGAGTTAGGCGCGGCGCTGCAAGTGCTGAGCGGCCTGTTCCAGCTGCACAGCGATGCCGAGGCCGGCCAGATGGTGGCCGGCGACAGCCGCTTGCACGCGCGCCTGTTCCCGCTCGGCGACGGCCTGCAGCTGCAATTGGTGGCGCAACCCTTCGGCGGCTTCGGGCCCGCCGTCACGCCGGGCCAGGGGCGCGCGCGCCTGATGTGCATGCATGAGGGCGTCAGCCTGGCCACCGAGCGCGATCTGGCCGCCGAGCATGCGGCGCGCCTGACGGTGCTCGACGCCCTGCCTTTTCTCGACCCCGAACTGGGGCCGGAGTCACCCTGGATGCTGGCCGATGCGGAAGAAGCGCTGCGCGCGGTCGAGGTCTTGCCCGGCCTGCCCGGCATTGCCGCACTCGATTGGCCCAAGGGCAAACCGCTGCGCGTGACGCCGGTGGCCAGCCAGAGCCTGACGGTGCAGGTCAGCAGCGGGCGCGACTGGCTGGGGTTGAACGGCGAAGCACAGCTGGATGAAGGCCGCGTGATCGGCTTGCAGGAGCTGCTGACGTTGGCACGCGCCTCGCGCAGCCGTTTTGTGCGCCTGGGCGAGGGCGAGTATCTGGCGCTGAGCGAACAGCTGCGCCAACAGCTGCGCGACCTCGATGCGCTCGGCCAGCTCAAGAAAGACCAGCTGCAGCTGCCCCATGCGGTGGCCAGCTGGCTGGACGAGACCTTGGTCGATATGGAGGTGGACGGCGACAAGTCTTGGCATGTGCGCATGGACGCGCTGGCCGGCGCGGCGGCCTTGCAGCCCGCATTACCGCCGGGCCTGCGAGCCGAGTTGCGCAGCTATCAGATGGAGGGTTTCGCCTGGATGACGCGGCTGGCGCGAGCCGGCCTGGGCGCTTGCCTGGCCGACGATATGGGCCTGGGCAAGACGGTGCAGACCTTGGCCCTGTTGATAGACCGCGCCGAGCTGGGTCCGGCCCTGGTGCTGGCACCGACCTCGGTCTGCGGCAACTGGCTGGAAGAAGCTGCCACTTTCGCGCCCGGCCTGGGCGCCACGGTCTACGGCGAGGATGCTGACCGTGCCGGCCTGATCGCGGCGGCCGGCCCCGGCGACGTACTGGTAGTCAGTTATGCCCTGGCACAGATCGATGGCGATTTGTTCGCCAACAAGCAATGGGCCACGCTGGTGATGGACGAGGCGCAGGCGCTCAAGAACGCCGCCACCAAGCGCGCCAAATCGGTGGCCGAGTTCAAGGCCGATTTCCGCCTGGCGCTGTCGGGCACGCCGGTCGAGAACCGGCTGGCCGATCTGTGGTCCATCATGAATCTGATCAACCCGGGCCTGCTGGGCAGCGCGGCGCAGTTCAGCGAGCGCTTCGCCACGCCGATCGAGAAGCACCAGGACGCGCCAGCCCGCCAGCGCCTGCGCCGCCTGGTCTCGCCGTTTTTGCTGCGCCGGACCAAAACGCAGGTCTTGCAAGACCTGCCGGCCCGCACCGAGATCGTTCATCTGGTGCAGCCCAGCAGCGAAGAGAAGAGCTTTCTGGAAGCGTTGCGCCGCTCGGCGCAAGACGCGGTGGCCAGCGCCGCCAAGAATGGTCAAGCCGCGCCTATGCAGGTGCTGGCCGAGCTGATGCGGTTGCGCCGCGCCGCTTGTGATCCGCGTCTGGTGGCGCCGGAGCTGGGGCTGGTGGGTTCGAAGTTAGGCGAGTTCGAGCGCATCGTGCGCGAGTTGGTCGATGGTTCGCACAAGGCCTTGGTGTTCAGCCAGTTCACCGACTTCTTGAAGATCCTGGCCGAGCGGCTCGACAGCATGGGGGTCAAGTACCAATACCTGGACGGCAGCACGCCGGCAGCCGAGCGCACGAAGCGCGTGGCGGCCTTTCAGCGCGGCGAGGGCGAGGTCTTTTTGATCAGCCTGAAGGCCGGCGGCTTTGGCCTCAACCTGACCATGGCCGACTATGTCTTGATCGTCGACCCCTGGTGGAACCCGGCCGCCGAAGACCAGGCCACAGGAAGAGCCCACCGCATGGGCCAAAAGCGCCCGGTGACGGTCTACCGGTTGGTGACGGCCGGCTCGGTCGAGGAGCGCATCATCGACCTGCACCGCGACAAACGCGGCTTGGCCGATGGCATTCTGGAGGGGCAGGAAGAAGCCACGGTGCTGGACGCGCAGGCGCTTGCCGCGCTGTTGCGGGGCTAAGATCTGGCCATGACTCCCCAGACTTTAGGCACCAAGCGCAAATGCGGTCTGGCGCTAGCTTGCCTTGGTCTGCTGCCGGCGCTCGCCATCGCCGACCCTGGCTACTACGTCGTCACGCCCTACAGCCAGCCCGGCCAGCTGAGCCTCGACGCACGCTATTGGACGGTCAAGCCCCCCGACGAGGAGGCAGTGCTGTGGCCCGAGATCGGGCTGCGCTACGGGCTCAACAGCCGCTGGACCAGCGAGCTATTGCTCAGCTATATCGGCACCTCGGGTGGCGACAAGAAACTCAGCTCGACCAATTGGCAGAACAGCTTTTTGCTGACCCAGGGCCAGCAGGCTTTTGACCTGGCCCTGCATGCGCAGCTGATTCGCAACCACAACCCGGGGGGCAAAAACAGCACGGCATTGGAATTTGGGCCGACCTTGCAGACCGAGTGGGGGCTGACGCAGCTGAACTTCAATGTCTTCCTCGATCATGATTGGGGCAAATCCAAAGGCACGCAAATGAAGTACCAATGGCAGGCCCTGCGGCGCTTGCAAGCCGGTCTTCGGCTTGGGGTGCAGGGCTTCGGGGAGTTGGGCAACTGGGCCGATTGGACGGCGGCGGATCGCCAGTCCCACCGTGCCGGGCCGACCCTGCGCTGGGCGCTGCCGCTGGGCAACGCGGATCAAGGTTTGGAGCTGCAAATGGCCTATCTTTGGGGCAAGGTCTATGGCAGCCAGGCCGAGATGTTCAGCGCTCAGCTGCTTTACAAGTTCTGAGGCAAGGGCTGAACCATCTTCTAGAATCGCCGGGCCTCGTCGCAAGATGAGGCAGCGTTCTCAGGGCGGGGTGTAATTCCCCACCGGCGGTATGTGGGCTTAGGTCCATGAGCCCGCGAGCGCCCGCAACGAGGTGTCAATACTTCTGCGCGGGGTCAGCAGATCTGGTGCGATGCCAGAGCCGACGGTCACAGTCCGGATGAAAGAGATCGCGATGATCACAGCGACCGCGCGCCGGCTTTCTAAAGGAAGAAGGCGCGCAGCCGCTGCGTTCGCCTTCGCGCGCTTGCCCTGATTTATGTGTCAACACCTTCAGAGGTCCACCATGAATCAGCGATTCAATAGCAATATCAGCAATCCCGGCGGCCATCTGGGCCGTTTTGCGGCCCATGCGCCGTCCACCCGCATCGCCATCATTTCGGCGGGCTGGCATGCCGACATCGTCGGCCAGTCCCGCGAGGCCTGTCTGGCCGAGTTGCAGGCCCATGGCCTGCCGCCCGACCGGATCGATTGCTTCGAGGTGCCCGGCGCCTTCGAAATCCCACTGCATGCGCAGACGCTGGCCGCCAGCGGACGCTTCGATGCGATCCTGGCTTGCGGCCTGGTTGTCGACGGCGGCATCTACCGTCATGACTTTGTCGCCACGGCGGTCATTGACGGCCTGATGCGTGTGCAGCTGGACAGCGGCGTGCCGGTGTTCTCGGCCGTGCTGACGCCCCACCACTTTCATGAGCATGATGAGCACAGGCGTTACTTCAGCGAGCATTTCGTCAAGAAAGGCCGAGAGCTGGCGCAGGCCTGCATGCAAACCTTGGGCGCCCGATTGGCGCTGAAGGACTTGCTGGCCGCCTGAGCGCCAACTACACCCCGGCGGTCAGCCGCAGCTTGCTCTCGAAATGGCGCGGCTGCCCGCTCAGCGGGTCCATGAAGCGCAGCTCTTTGGCCAGCAACTGCAAGGGTCGGCTGAAGTCGGCGGCGGCCTCATCTTTGGCGTAGGGCAAGAGCTCGGGGTAGATGCTGTCGCCCACAATCGGCAGGCCCAGTGCGTTCATGTGCACGCGCAGCTGATGGCGCTGGCCGGTGCTGGGGTGCAGGGCATAACGCGCCAAATTGGCGTTGCCGCTCAAGCGCTCCAGCAACTCGACTCTTGTCTCGGCATTGACCTCACCGGCCACCTCGATCGACTGCATAAAGGCCGCCGCGCTCTCCTGCATGCGGCTGCGGCGAGTCAGGGGCAGCTGCAATTCAGGGCGAAATGGAGCGATTGCCTGGTAGACCTTGGTGACCAGCCGGTCACGAAACAGGTTCTGATACGCGCCGCGGTCCTGCGGCTGCACGGTGAACATCACCAGACCGGCAGTCTCGCGGTCGATGCGATGGGCCGGGCTCAGATGCTGCAGGCCGGTGCGCTGCTTGAGCCGGGTCAGCAAGGTCTCGCGCACATAGCGCCCTCCCGGCGTCACCGGCAGGAAATGCGGCTTGTCGGCCACCAAGAGCCTGTCGTCTTGAAAAACAATCCGCTCGGTGAAGGGGATAGCGCTTTCAGCGGCCAGCTCGCGGTAGTAAAAAATCCGCCCGCCGCCTTGAAAGCGGGCCTCAGGCAGCAAGACCTGCCCTTGCTCGCCGAAGACGCTGGCGTTTTGCATCCGCGCCAGCCAAACCTGCCGCGTCACCGCCGGCATGCGCTGGTCCAAAAAGTCCAGCATCAGGCCCCAAGGTCCGGTTTGCGGCAGAGCCACGGCGCTGGCGCCGACGCCGTCGCGCAGCGGCAACTCGGGGCTGCGCGCACGGGTCATTCGATCTGCGCGCCGCCCTTGGCGCGCTCGTCCATATAGCGCTTCAGGCGCAAGCGCTCCAGCGCGTCCATATGCTCGCCGCGCCAGACACGAATCCAGTCGTCGCGGCGTGGATCTTGCGCGAGTTTTCGCACGGCGAGGTCTATCGCCTCGATCATCTTGCGGCCCTGCGGGTTGCGGCTGCAGGCAAAGGTGGCCGCTGCGGCGCTGCGGCTCTCGGCCACCGGCAATTTGACGAGTTCAGGCCCTGCGCTGCTGCTGCGCAGATATTCATCGACGGTGGCCGGGTATTCCAAGGTGTAGTCCATGCGGCCGGCCCGCAGCATTGCCAGCAAATGCATGCTGCGGCCGGCCACCACGGTTTTCGGCGCGAACTCACCGCGCTCCTTCAGCAAGGGATCGATCTTGACGCCAAAGGAGCGGTCCCGAGGCAGCAGGCCGATCAAGTCACTGTGCTGCAAGACCTCGGCCAAGGCCGGCACCGGGCCGAAGGGCTCGAACTTGGGCAAATCTTCGCGCCGCACAATCAGGTGGACTTGGCGCGTCAACAGCGGTGGATGCACCTGGGTGAAGTAGAGCCAGTCCAGGCGCTCCGGCGTCACCACATGCAAGGGCGAACACAGCGCTTGGCCTTGCCGAACCATCGCCTCGAAGCGCGGAAAGCCGGCGTCAAGAAACTCATGCCGGTATTGCGGCATCTGCTTGATCAGCAGGCGCAAGAAGCCATCGATCTCGCCGTTGGCCAGGTCCTCGGGCTGCCGCGGCGCTTTGCCGCCGGGGTAGCTGAAATAGGGCGGCACATCGCGCACCAACCAGGTCAAGACCTCGGGCACAGGCTGAGCGCGTGCAGTAACAGCTGGCAGAGCACCCGCAAAAGCCAGGGCCAGCGAGGCCGCTGCTCGCCACCACGAAGCCAATTTCATCAGTCGCCTTCAACCCACTCGATACGAGCACCCAGCGTGCAGATGTTTTCGACAAAGCGCGGATGCGCGCGCCGGATCGGCGTCGCGTTGCGGATCACCGAGCGGCCGGGAATGCTGGCCGCCACCATCAGCAGCGCGATCGCCACGCGGATGATGTAAGGGCTCTCGACCTCGGCCGCGTGCAGCGGCTTGCCACCGAAGGTGACCATGCGGTGCGGGTCGGACAGGAAGGCATGGCCGCCGAACTTGCTCAGCTCCGAGGTCCAGCCCATCGCGCCGTCATAGATCTTGTTCCAGAACATCACACTGCCTTCGGCGCGCACGCCCAGTGCGACAAAAATCGGCAGCAGGTCGACCGGCAAATACGGCCAGGGCGCCGCCTCGACCTTTTGCAAGATGTTGCGGGTGAAGGGCTCCTTGACCTTGAGCGGGCCATGCGTGACCGAGCGTGACCAGCCGTTCTCATGCACGATCTCGACGCCAAACTTGGCAAAGGTTCGGTCGATCAGCGGGAACTGCTCGGGCACGGAGTTACGCACTTCCACCTGGCCGCCGGTGATGGCGCCCAGCGCCAAAAAGGTAACGATCTCGTGGAAGTCTTCGGCAAAGGTGAATTCGCCGCCACCCAGGCGCTCAACGCCGTGAATCGTCAGCTTGGAAGTGCCCTGACCTTCAATCTTGGCTCCGAGCATCTGCAAAAAGGCGCAGAACTCCTGCACATGCGGCTCCGAAGCCGCATTCATCAGCGTCGAGCGGCCGTTCGCCAGCGCCGCGCAGAGCACAAAGTTCTCGGTCGTGGTGACCGAGGCGTAATCGGTCCAGTGGTCATTCGCCTGCAGTTGGCCGGCGACATGCAGCACCAGGCCGTCGCTGTGCCGCTCGACCGCCGCGCCGAAACGCTGGAACACCTCCACATGCGGGTCGATTTCGCGCACGCCCAGCGTGCAGCCGGTCACATCGTCCTCGATGCGGGCGGCGCCGAAACGCGCCATCAGCCCCGGCACCAGCATGATGCTGGAGCGCATTTCCTCGGGCAGCCTGTCCTTGGCGGCGTCGAAGTGGGTGTTGCGGTGGTGTACATCCAGCACACCGGTCGCGTAATCGATTTCGACCGAGCTGCCCAGGCTGCGGAAGACCTCAAGGATCTTCTTCACGTCGGTGATCTCGGTGACGCCACGCAGGCGCACCGGCTCGGCCGTCAGCAAGGTGGCGCACAAAATCGGCAAGACCGCGTTCTTATTGGCAGAGGGGATGATGCGGCCCGCCAAAGGCGTACCACCGTGAATAATCAGATTCGACATGGGCTGGAGCGCAAAGAGACAGGAACGCGCGGTCGGAAGGGACAAGACAGCGATTATCGACGCTGGCGCGGACGAAGCGCTGCGCTAGGGGAAATGCGCTGCATCAGACCGGTTTGAACTGCTACGCTGCAGGTTTCATCGCCGCACCAAGCTCCGCTGACCATGATTGCGCTTCGCTGCCTGCTGATCTCCGTGGCTTTGGCCTGCTGCCAAGCCGTCGGCGCTGCAGAAGCCATCCCGGCCCCAAGCGAGCCTCAGGATCTATCGGGCTTGGCCGCAGCGGCCAGCAAAGAAGGCCGTTTGCGCAGCGCCGGCATGCCGGACACCTGGGCCAATTGGCGCAGCACTTGGGCCGACCTGAAGCGCCTCTACGGCATCAAACATGAGGACGAGAACATGAACAGCGCCGTCATCATCAGCCGGATGGCGGCCGAAGGCGCGCAGGCCAGCCCGGACATCGGCGATGTGGGCTTCGAATATGGGGCGATCGCCCGCGGGCGCGGCATCAGCCGGCCGCACAAGCCGGCGCAGTGGGCTCAAATTCCCGCCTGGGCCAAAGACCAAGACGGCTATTGGGCGCTGGCCTATACCGGCACCATCGCCTTCCTGGTCAACACAAGACGCACCGGCGGGCGCATCCCGCACAGCTGGCAAGAGCTGTTCGAGGGCCGCTACAGCGTCGGCATCGGCGAGGTCGGCTCTTCGGCTCAGTCCAGCGCCAGCGTGTTGGCGGCGGCGATCGCGCTGGGCGGCGACGAAAGCAATCTGCAGCCGGCCCTGCAACAGTTTGCCAAGCTGGCTCAACAAGGCCGCTTGGTGCTCAGGAATCCCGGCCCCGCCCGCCCTGAGCAGGCCGGAGTTGATGTGTTTCTGATGTGGGATTTTCTGGCCCTGTCCCAGCGCGACAAG
This sequence comes from Paucibacter sp. B2R-40, assembly GCF_025717555.1. Lineage (GTDB taxonomy): Bacteria > Pseudomonadota > Gammaproteobacteria > Burkholderiales > Burkholderiaceae_C > Paucibacter_A. Next base: position 47,872 of record NZ_JAJIRP010000001.1, read on the forward strand.
CTGCCCAAACCCTCAGATTACGCGGTGCTGATCCCTGCCGACGGCTCGGTCACCAGCGGCTACACCACCGTGCTCAATCGGCATGCACCCCACCCCCATGCGGCCGAATTGGCGCGTGAGTACATCTTCAGCGACGCCGGTCAACTCAATCTGGCCCAGGGCTTCGCCAGACCGATCCGCATCGAGCATCTGCAATTGCCCGATTCCTTGCGGCAGCGTCTGCTCGACAGCGCCCAGTACAAAAACGCCCGCGTGATCAAGCCCTTTGTCTGGGCCTGGGAGGTCAAGAAGCTGCCCGCGCTATGGCAACGCGAGGTGCTGGCGCGGTCAACTGCTGCGCCTTGAGCCGGCTACTCGGCACTTGGGTTCTTGCTCGCCTTGGCAAAGAGATGGCCGCCCAGGTAGCTGAAGTAGAGCCTGTTTTGACTGTTGGCGAAGAGCAGGCGATGCGCCTTCAGAAAGTCGGTCCCCAAAATGACTTTCGGGCCTTTGCTGATGAATTCGGCCGTCGCCATCGTGTTGTTGTCGATTTGATGGTTCTGGTTCAAGTCGGCAACCCAGATCTTTGGCCGCTGAACCGTTTCTCCCCCGATGGAAAAACTGTCAAAACTGCCCAGTCTGGCCGTGACCGCCCGCGCGCCGATACCGGCAAGAGAAATCTGCTCGCTGCCGGCAAGGCTTTCTGCGCTCACGCCCACGGCCTTGGCGGCTGCGCCGTCGACGATGGTGATCGAAGCCCCGGTATCCAGCAAAGCCAGTAATGTTTTGCCGTTCAGGCTGACCGTCACCATCGGCCGCGCATCGTTGGGATTGCCGGACTCCAGGGGCACAAAATCGGCCTCCTTGTCCCAATAGGCGAGAAAGGCATCGGCGCAGTCGACCGGGTGAAAGAAGCGCAAGCTACTCTCGGCCAACACAAGCTCGAGATCCCGCTGAAATAAGAAGTCAGCGCCTATTATTCCGCCGTAATTCTCGATCGAACCGGCATGATCAAGCACCGCCATGCGCATCTGTTTGCCGCGTATCGAACCAATCGCGAATTCATCCACCAGCGCGGTGTAGAACTGGGCCACACCGCCCACGCCGGCGCCTGCGGCAGATGAGTGACGCATTGGCAAGCCGATTCGCTCGGCAAAGGAAGTTGCGATACTGGTTTTGAAGCCCCCTGTGTCAACCAGAAACTTGGCTGCCTTGCCGTTCACGCTGGCTTCAACATAAGGGCCACCCGGCAGTGATTGCAGCGGCAGCTGACTCAATTTGACATAGCTACAGCGCTTAGGCGCAGTTTCGGCGCAAAGTGCCGCGCTCAAAAGCATGGCCGTCAATCCAACAACCAAACGCCGCCAAGCGCGGACGGCACCGATCGGCCTGGGCCGGCAAGGGATGCTGGAATTTGCTGCGTGTAAATATGTCGTCATGCTGGCAGGAATTGGAGTCGATCAAAGGCGCGACGAAGTCTAGCCGAGCGAGCACGGCGCCGGCATTGGCTTACCATTTCCCCCAAATGCGACAAGGACGCCGAGATATGAAGAAGAAATGGTGGGTCAGCGGCTTGCTTTGGCTTGCAACGGCGGTCGGCGCCCAAGAACCGCCCAATATCGCCGCCGCCTCCGACCTCAAGTTCGCGCTCGACGAGGCGGCCGAGGCCTTCAAGCTGCAGAGCGGCCAAAGCCTGCGCCTGAGCTACGGCTCATCGGGCAATTTCTACACTCAGATCGTGCAAGGCGCGCCGTTTCAGCTGTTCTTGTCGGCCGACGAAGACCTTGTGTTCAAACTGGCCGAGCAAGGTCTCAGCCCCGACCGGGGGCAACTCTACGGCACCGGCCGGCTGGTCTTGTTTGTGCCGACCGGATCGCCGCTGAAGCCGGATGCCAGCTTGAATGACCTGCGTTCGGCGCTGAGCGACGGCCGGTTGCGCAAATTCGCCATCGCCAACCCTGAACATGCGCCCTATGGTCGGGCCGCCAAGCAGGCGCTGCAAAGCGTTGGCTTGTGGCCCGCCATGGCGCCCAAACTGGTGCTGGGTGAGAACGTCTCGCAAGCGGCGCAGTTCGCCGTGTCGGGTTCGACCGAGGGCGGCATCTTTGCCTACTCGCTGGCCTTGTCGCCCAACTTCGCCCGCGCCGGCAGCTATGTGCTGCTGCCCGCGGCCCTGCATCAGCCGCTGCGCCAGCGCATGGTGCTGACGCAGCGGGCCGGGCCGGTGGCCCGCGAGTTCTATGGCTTTTTGCAGACGCCGCCAGCGCGGGCAATTCTGCAGCGCCACGGCTTCGAGCTGCCACCACTGCCGACGGCCCAGGAGCGCTGAGTGGATTGGACCGCATTGCGCTTGTCGGCCTTGCTGGCGCTGGCCACGGCGCTGATTCTTTTGCCACTGGGCGTCTTCGCGGGCCGCTGGTTGGCGCGCAGCCAGCATCCGCTGAGGGCGCTGGCGGAAGCTGCTTTGGCGCTGCCGCTGGTCCTGCCGCCGACGGTGCTGGGCTTTTATTTGCTGATCTGGCTGGGCGGCGGCTCGGCGCTGGGCGCTTGGTACCAGGGCCTGAGCGGGCGCACGCTGGCCTTTTCCTTTGAGGGTCTGCTGCTGGCCAGCCTGCTGTTCAACATCCCGTTCGCGGTGATGCCGATGCAGCGCGCTTTCGAAGCGATCCCGGCCGAGCTGTTCGATGCCGCCCGCACTTGCGGGCTCTCAAATTGGCGCACCCTGACGCTGATCGAGCTGCCGCTGGCCTGGCGCGGCATCTTGAGTGGCCTGATCATGACGGCAGCGCACACGCTGGGCGAGTTTGGCGTGGTGCTGATGGTGGGCGGCAATATTGCCGGCCAGACGCGCACGATCTCGATCGCCATCTATGACCGCGTGCAGGCCTTTGATATGCAGGCGGCGGGCGCGATGTCGGCGACGCTGCTGGCGGTGTCGCTGTTGACGCTGTTGGCCAGCGGCTGGCTGAGTCGGCAGCGTATGAGCGCCCCCAAGGCCGCTGCCTGGCAGCGTCCGCCCCCCCAAGGGGGAGCAAAGAAACTCGGGGCGGCGCGTCGATTTTTTAGCCGCCGGAAGGGCTGAAGCGATGCTGCAAGCGAGTCTGCATCAAGCCGGGGCGATCCCGCTGGATCTCAATTTGCACTGCGCGAATGGCGAGTTACTTGCGCTGGTCGGGCCCTCGGGCAGCGGCAAGACCAGTGTGCTGCGTGCGCTGGCCGGCCTCCTGCCCGTCAACAGCGGGCGCATCAGCCTGGGCGAGCAACTATGGTTCGACAGCGAGCGCGGCATTGATGTACCGGCCGAGCGGCGCGGCGTGGGCATGGTGTTTCAACATTACGCCTTGTTCCCGCATCTGAGCGCGCTGGACAATGTCAGCCTGGCCATCCCTGGCGGCAGCGGCGCTGGCGCCAGGAAGGAGCGACGCGAGCATGCGCTGCAACTGCTCGCCGATATGCAGCTCGACGGCCTGGCCGAGCGCCGGCCCGAGCAACTGTCCGGTGGCCAGCGCCAGCGCGTGGCCTTGGCGCGAGCACTGGCCCGCAAGCCCCAGTTGCTGCTGCTGGACGAGGCATTTTCCGCCGTCGATCAGCCCACCCGTTACGCCTTGTGGGAGGAGCTGGTCAAGCTGCGTGAGCGGCTGACCCTGCCCATCATCATGGTCACACATGATTTGCGCGAAGCCCGCCTCTTGGCCGACCGCCTGTGCATCCTGGAGGCCGGCACCGCTTTGCAGGACGGCCCGCCCGAGCAAGTGCTGGCTCGGCCGCGCAATGCTCGCGTGGCGGCACTCGTGGGCTTGCGCGACATTCACAGCGGCCTGTTTCGCAAACAAAGTAGCGGCGGAGCAGTTTTGAAATGGGGGGAAGGCAAGAGCGACGGCGAAGGGGTGCCGCAGCTGCAAATCATCGACAAGGGCCGCATCGAAGACGGCACGCCGGTGCGTTGGGTCATCAGCGGGGAGTTCATCCAATGTCACACGGCGGCTCCGGCCACCCCGGTCGTCAATCTGGTCGCGGCCGAGCTGATCGAGTTGCGCAGCCTGGGCGAAACCTCGACGCTGAAGCTGGCCGTGCAGGGCTCGGCCAAGGCTCATGTGCACCTCGACATCGGCACGCGCCAACTCAGGCAGTCGGGCTGGCGGGTGGGTCAGGTCTTGCTGCTGGAGCTGGACCCGGCCGGTATTCATGTGATGCCGGTGCGGAGCTGAGGCACGGGAGCAGGGTCGAGTTCATGGAACAGCGCGCCCAGGCCTAAGAACTTCGTCGTCCGCCCCCCGAGGGGCTCAGCCAGGCCAGCATTCAGCCTGGCGCCGCCTTGTTGGCGGCGGCGACCTTGGCGACGGGGTCGGCATGCTCGACTGCCGTACTCCCGGCGGCGGCGCCACCCAACGCGCCAGCCACCAGGCCCAGCGTTGCGCCGACCACCACGCCGACCGGCCCGGCCACGGTGACGCCAACAGCGGCCCCGGTGGCGGCACCGGCAATCGCGGCACCGCCTACCCAGGCCGAGTTGGCCTCTCGTTCAGCATCCTCGCCCTTCAGCGGCAGTTGGGCCGACAGACTGGTGTCTTGCGACGGGATGCCCTCGCCCGGACGGGCTTGAGCGATCAGGTCTTCATCGACGGCGGCTGGCGCTGCCGGGCTCGAGTGCGGATTTTCGGACGGGTTCATGAGTTTTCCTTGCTTGGTGAAGATGGCTTGTTCAGAGGAGCGGAATACGCCAGGGCTGTCGAAGGTCTATGACGCGGCTTCGAGAGTCGCCTGCAAGCTGATCTCGGGCACGCTGCCCAAGGCCTTGGACAGCGGGCAGTCACGCTTGGCGGCGGCCGCAATTTCCTGGAACCGGGCCTCATCCAGGCCGGGCACGGCGGCCTTCAAGGTCAAGGCGATGCGGTCGATCACGAAGCCTTCGCCCTGGGCCGACAAGCGCACATGCGCCCGGGTGTCGACCGTGGCGGTGGCAAAACCGGCCTTCTCGCAGGCGAAGGAAAACGCCATCGTGAAGCAAGCGGCATGCGCCGCCCCCAGCAACTCCTCGGGGTTGCTGCCGCGTCTATCGTCGCCGAAGCGGCTGGCGAAGCCGTAGGGGAAGTCCTGCAGGGCGCCGGACTCGGTGCTGACCTGGCCCAAGCCTGCGTTGCCGGCGCCGGTCCAAAGAACGCTGGCGGATTTTTCGCTCATGAGGGTGTCTCCTTGATGGGTCGGCCAAGCCGATGTGCTTGAGCCTAGATCCGCTTCAAGGAGTTGGGCGAGGGACAGGGTGCCGCTTGCGCGTAGGACAAAGGCGCTGCGCGTGCTGCTGCGCGGCGCAGCTTCGGCAGGGCGGCGCCCTTTGCTGGGCCCGGCAGGCGCAGCAGGAGGGCTGCGCGGCCTGGATGGCTTTGGCCGGCGGCTGGTGCCAGGCCTAGGTCCGCCCCAGCATGCCCAGGGTCCGCGCCCTGGTCACCGCATGCTTGCGCGAGGCCGCCTCAAGCTTGGTGTAGAGCGCCTTCAAATGCCATTTGACGGTCTCGCTGCTGACCAATAAGGCGTTGGCGATTTCTTTGTTGGAATAGTTGCGAGCCAGCAGGGCCAAGATCTCGCGCTCCTTCGGGGTCAGCAGCTTCTCGGAGGCCACCGGCGTCACGGGGTCTTGCAACTCCGCCTCCTCGCCGTCATCGCCCTCCAGGTCTTGCTGCAAACGCAGGCGCAAGACGGCCAGCGGGTGGGCCAGGGTCAGCGTGGCTTCGCGAGCCTTGGCGGCCAAGGCCTTGCGGGCGTAGTCGTAGGCGCGCGCAATATTGCCCGCCGCTTCCCAGTCATCGGCCAAGGCGATGTACAGCACGGCCGGCGCTTGCCAGCTGTCTATCATGGCGCCACTCTGCAGCGTTGCCTCGGCATAGTGAATGGCCGCATTGGGGGCGCTCATGCCGGGCGGCGGCAGCATTTTGGGGTAGCGCCGGTGCACCTCGGCCAAGGCATCGTTGACGGCCACCCGGATTGCGGGCAGACATAGTTTTTCGATCAAAGCCTCGGATTCGGCCAGCGCGGCCAAAGCCGCATCGGGCTGCCCGGCGGCCGACAGAATACGCGCCTGAAAGATCAAGTTCAGAGCGATGCTGCCGCCGGCTCCCCCGCGCCTATAGATGCTCATCGCCTCGGCAATGGGGCCCACCGCCTCGGCTGCCTGGCCCGCAGCCAATAGCGTCTGCGCCAACTCGCCGCTGGCATTGGCCGCGTTGTGGCCAGCCGGCGCCGCGCCCAGCGCCAGCTGGGCCTCCATCAGCACCGCTCGACTCTCGCCCAACTGGCCCAGTTCGCGCAGCAAACGCCCCACCCCGGTTTTGCTGGCACCGACCAGAATCGGCCAGGCGCATCGATTCGCCAGCATCAGCGCGTTGGAAAACCGGCTCGAGGCCTCATCAAAGTCGCCCAGACCCTGCACGGTCGAGGCCGAGTTGATGGTGCAAATGATGGTCAGGCGCAACTGCCCGCTGGCGCGCGCCAAGTCGCTGGCTTGCAAGAACAGTTCGGCCGCCTCGGCCGGCACGCGCCGACTCTGCGCCAGGGCCTGTGCGGCCGTCCACCAGGCCAGCGCCGCCGTATCGGCCGGCCGATCTAGCGCCAAAGAACTGCTCGCTTGGGTGAATGCAAGCTCGTAGCCCTGCCAAGCTTTGGCGATGGCCTGGCGCTGGGCATCACCGCTCTGGGAGAAAAGCGCAATGCTGGCTTGCAGCGCATGCTGCTCGCGTTGATGTTGCACCTGCACCTTGGCCAGCAAGGCCTCGGCCAATTGAGCGTCGCCCAGCGCCGCATAGTCAAGGCCGCCCTGAGCCCGGGTGCCGCCAGCGAGCAGGCTTTTGGCACGCGACAAATGAGCTTCGGCCGCGTCGAGCCGACAAAACAGCGTGGCGACTTCACAAGCGGTCAGGGCGGCACGGGCCTGCAAATCGAGCGCCATGGGTGGGGCCAAACCATCGGCTTCGGCCAATAGCACCAGCGCTCGAGCACTGTCGCGCTGGCGCAAATGCCAGGCGAGTTCGACCAGGCGCGCGCCGCGCTCTTGCGCCGACGCCTGTTGCAGGCCGTCCTCAAGCGGCTGCAGTTGCGCGTCATCTAGATAGAACCTCATGACAGCAGTGTAAAAGCAGGCCGAGCCGTCGGCGCCGGCCCGCCTCGGGAGCTCGGCCTAATCTTGGCCTCACGCTGGCTTAACTTGCCCCTAATCACCCACCTCTATGGTGCCAGGCAGGTCAGCCGTCAGCCTCCGGTCAGCCCCTTATCAGCCCCCTCATCAGCCCCTAAAGCGCCACGGGTTTACCCATTCAAGGTATTCCCGCGCCACCCTTCGCGGGGGGGAGGCGTTGGGGCTGTTCATCGCTACGCTGGCAATCATCAGAACTTTCTGAATCGCTGGGCCCTCCCTATGCCAGCCCATCACCCCGACTTTCAAGGAGTCAGATTCGATGCAACTCAATTCCATTTCGCCCGTCAGTGGCCGCCGGCTGACAGCTGCTTTGCGGCCCCGGCACAGTTTGTTGGCCGCGCTGCTGGCCTGCGCACCCGCTGTGCATGCGACTCAGCTGCCGCCGCAAAACCTCAGCCAGATGATTGACAAGGCCGAGCTGATCGTCAGCGGCGAAGTGACCTCGGTCAAGGACGGCATCCAGGACGGCGTGCCCTACACCGAAGTCACGCTCAAGGTCGCCGGCAGCGTCAAAAGGGACCTCGCCCCCAAGAGCAGCTACACCTTTCGCCAATTCGGCCTGCTGAAGGCCCGCAAGATGGCCGACGGCCGCTACCTGCTGCCGGCCAAGATCGAGGGCATGCCGACCTGGGCGGTGGGCGAACGCGTGATGACTTTCATGAACAAACCCGCCTCGGTGACGGGCTTGAGCACTCCCGTCGGCCTGGCCCAGGGCAAGTTCAGCATCAACGGCAACAAGGCCAGCAATAGCTTCAACAACTCCGGCCTGTTCGACGGCGTGCAGGTGATCACCCGCGGCCTGCTGCGTGCGCCCGAGACCGCCATGTTGAGCAAGCCTTCGGGCGCTGTCGACATCAATGTGCTGCAAGGGCTGGTCAGCCGTGCGGTGAAGAACAACTGGATTGCCACCGGAGCAATGCGCTGATGAATACGAACTTCAAACTCACCACCCTCGGCGCCTGCCTCGCCTTGGCCGCTGCCAGCGCCAACGCCGCCGGCCCGCTCTACCTGAACAACAACCCGGCCAATCTGCAGCCGCTGCGCTGGGACACGTCCCAAGGCGCGATCAAGGTCTATACCGACATCGGCGCCTTCAGCCGCAAGAACGACGACAGCATTTTTCTGAGCGAAGCGCAGGCCAACAACATCACCGCCTTTGCGCTGAAGCAATGGAGTTCGGTCGCCACCTCGACCTGGCGTGCAGAGACCGACCCGGCCAAGTTCACGCCGTTCAGTGCCGTGCCCAGCATCGGCGTTGACGTGAAGGACGGCGCCACCGCCAACTTGGTCTATGGCAAGTACAACGAAGGTGGCTTCTATGTGATCTATGACGTGGACGGCAAGGTGCTGGAAGAGTACTTCGGCGTGCCCAAGGATCAGGTCTTGGGCATTGCGATGCCCGAGATCGCCGAAGACCGTGACGGCGACGGCTTCCCCGAGACCATCGTCAAGGCCACCGCCGTGATGAACGGCTATATGGTCAGCCATGAAACGCCACCACCCGGCCAGCGCAGCCAGCCGCCGGCCGACGTCAACGGCACGCGTTATGCCGGCATCTTCACGCATGAATTCGGCCACGCGATCAATCTGTCGCATTCGCAGACCAATGGCCAGCTCGCCTATCTGAGCCAGACCGGCTATAGCCGCGACCTCTACCCCGGCGTGGCCGGCTGCGTGGCACCGGTGCACCATTGGCTGTATGGCCCCAACACCAGCCATATCGACCCGAAGAACATCGAGACCATGTTCCCCTTCATCGACCCGACCAATGTGGCCAAAGGCCGCTCGGCCGGCTACGAGATGAGCACGGTGGACCGCCCGGATGACATTGCCGGCATCTCCAACCTCTACCCGAGCGCCGACTATCTGGCCAAGACCGGCTCGATCTCCGGCACGCTGACGCTCAAAGACGGCCATACCGGCTTCAGTGGCGTCAACATCATCGCGCGCAATGTCAAAGACCCGCTCGGTGATGCGGTCTCGGTGATGACGGGCGACCAGACCCAAGGCCTGCTCGGGCCCGATGGGCGCTTTCGCATCAACAACCTGAAAGCGGGCGAAAGCTATCTGCTCTACACCGAGGAAATCACCCGCGGCGGCTACCCGACACAGCCAGCCATGCTGATCTCGCAGGCCGAGTATTGGAACCAAGCCGAGTCGAATGACCCGATCAACGACGCTCCTTGCCTGGCCAACGCGATCAAGGTCGAGGCCGGCGTCAGCAAGACTGCCGACTTCATCTTCAACGGCCACACCGATGGCGTGCAGTACAGCTTCCTGACCTCGGGCTATATCTCCAGCCTGTCGGCCGACGGCCAGCGCGGCGGCGGACAAGTGGGCGGCTACCTGCCCTTCTTCTGGGATGCCAAAACCGGCCTGAGCTTGCTGCCGCAAGAGCTGAACCTGAATTCATCGGGCAATAGCGCCATCACGCATGACGGCAGCCAGATGATGGTGGAGGCTAACTTCGACGGGCAATGGCAAGCAGACCCCTGGGGCGGCGAGCCCTATCTGATCAAGCAGATGGCACTCTACAACCTGAACACGCAGGCATTGACCCCGCTGGGCGCCTTGAGCGACAGCTGCGGCGTCGGCGGCCAGGGCGGTTACGCCAGCAGTTACGGCTGGGGCCTGAACAGCGACGGCAGCGCGGCCGTGGCAGGCAGCACCAAGACCTTGCCGGACGGCAGCTGCGACCAATTCGACTGGGACAGCAATACGGGTCTGGATGTCCACCCCTATTTGTGGACGGCCGACAAGGGTGGCCGCGCACTCAGTCTGCGCGGGATCAATGCGCCATTTTTACCCTGGCTACGGGCCTCGGCGGTGGCCGGCAATGGTGCGGTGGTGGTCGGGCAGGGCAATTACACCAATGCCTTCGCCTGGGTCAATGAAGGCGATCCGATTGACCTGACTGCCTTGACGGGCGCCACAGCGGCCGAAGTCATCAATGCCGACGGCAGCCGCGTGCCGCTCGCTACCGACCGCGGCGTGCTGCTATGGAATGCGCTGCTAGGGACCGGCCCCGAGGCCTTCCGCAACATCAGCGGCCCCAAGTACTGCACCGACTTTCCTTTTAGCAGCTGGGACGGCATCGATCACTGCAAGGTCGAGGGTGCGGCCTGGGTGGAAGCCAACTTTGGCTTGCCGGGGCACAACCTCAACGGCATCAGCGACGATGGCCGGGTGCTGATCTCGCGGGTCGGCAGCTTCTTCACCAGCTTCGCCGGCTTTATGTGGGTTGAGGATGCGGGCTGGATCGGCTTGAACGAGTTCTTCCGCAAGCAAGGCGTGGTCGAGGCGGAGAAATACGGCATGGACAACCCCGGCGCCATCAGCAGCCAAGGCAACACCCTGGTCGGCGGACTGACCGGCGTCGGCGCCACCTGGTATGTGGACCTGAAGCAGGCCTTTGTCTGCGCCGGCGGCGTGACGACGGCGACCGCCTTCCCTGTCGAGTTTGCGGCCAAGGTCAAGGCCGGCGCCTCGATGGGTCGCTGCGAAATCAAATGAGCAGTGCTACGAACTCAAGCTTCATCTTCAAGGACATGACAATGCGCAGCAATAACTACTTCACGCTACGGGCACTGGCCGTCGCGGCCATCCTCGCGGGCAGCGGCCAGGCCAAGGCCGATCTGACCTTCTTCAACAACCAAGCGGCCTATATGGCCGCCATCAGCGCGCCCGGGGTCGACAACTTTGAAGACTTGCCCTGGGCGGTAATCGGCCAATCCGTCAATCGGCAGGCCGGCGAGCATTACTACTCTGCATGGGCGGTTGAAGAGTCGGGCAACTACACCGATCTCTACACCTCCGGCAGCAGCGCTGATCAATGGTTGTCGACCGACCGGGCGGCCGACTATCTGACCTTCGGCTACTTCTCAGAGAAGGTCAACGGTGCCGGTGGCTTCTTCTTCGGCAGCGATGAGATGGGCAACTTCAAGGCCGGCCAAACCATTCGCATCAACGCGATTGATGCCGACGGCGTCGAGCAAATCAAGATTGTGGAGAACGCCACGCCGGGCAGCTTCTATGGCTTTGTGTCGAGCAGCCATCTGGAGTATTTTCAGGTCAGCGCCGTGCAGCCTAACGGCGATTACACCTGGGTGGCAGGCAACGACCTGGCCCTGGGCACCATCGCCGCCGCCGTGCCCGAGCCGGCCAGCTACGCGCTGCTGCTGGCGGGGCTGGGCCTGCTGGGCGCGGTCGCCCAGCGCAAGCGCGCCTGATCAGAAGCCCATCGTCAAACCCAGCCGCAGGCTGCGCGGCTCGACCGGGTGAAAGTGGATGTCGGGCACCCCAGCAGCCGGCTCGCCTTTCAGGCGCGAGGCGTAGTAGTAATCGATATCGCTGGCCTTGCTGGCGAATAGATTAAAGACGTCCAAGTTCAAGCTGGTGTTGGCGTTGATGCGGTAGCCGATGCGCATCTGCGCCAAGGTGGTGGCCTTGGAGCGCTGGCTGTTGTCTTCGGTCAGCGCACGCGGGCCGAAGTAGCGCAGCTGGAATTGGCCCGACCAGGGGCCCAGGTTGCTCAGCGTGGCACCGGCCGAGAGCACGCGGTTGATGGCGCCGGGCACATGGTCACCGGCAGGATCGAACTCGGTGTAACGCGCCCGGGACAGGGCCACATCGGCGTCCAGCAGCAGCCACGAGGCCGCCTGGTAGTGATTGTTCCATTCGATGCCGCTGCGCCGGCTGGCGCGGCTGGCCTCGGTCTCGCCGGCGTCGCCAACAAATACCAGCTCCGACGCCAAGCTCAGCTGCCACAGCGCCAGCGAGCTTTGCAGGCCCGGAATGATTTCGCTGCGCAGGCCCAGCTCGCTGCCCTTGGCCCTGACCAGCGGCTGTACCGCGTCGACCGGCAAATTCTCCTTGGCGGAGACACGGGCGGTCGCGCCGCGTGCGTCATTGCTATGAAAACCCTGGCCGTAGTTGACGAAGGCCTCGGTCTTTTGCCAGGGTCCGAAGATCAGCGACAGCTTGGGGCTGCTCAGATGAGCTCGATCACTGCCGCTATTCGCGGCAATCGAGCTGCTGACATTGAGCGCCAACTGATCAAAGCGCAAGCCGGCGACGCTGCGCAGCCAAGGCAGCCATTGGGTCGAGTTCTCGGCCAACAGGCCGACCGAGGTCTGGCGCACCTGGCTTTGCTGGATCGTGCCGACGCGTTCGCGCGCCACCGACTCATACAGACCGACCGGGTTAAGGCGGTCGTGGCGGACCTGCAGGCCCACGGTGTTGCTGGTCTCCAGCCCTCCGACTTTCAAGTCCCAGCTGCGGCTGCCGGCCAGGCCGTAGACCTGGCGCCGCTCGGCCTGCTCGAATTGATCGCCATGTTTGAGGCCGGGGTCCAAGTCGACCGGGTGCTCAAGAAAATAGGTGAAGTTGGAAAACAAATCCAGCCGGGACTTGATCGCATAGGCATTGAACTTGAAGCCGCCGTCTTCGCCCTTGCGTTCGGTGGCGAAGGACAGGCTCTGGCGCGCAGTATGCCCGCCGTCGCTGGGGTCAACTGCGCCGAAGCGCCCGACCAAGCCGGCCTGTACCGCACGCAGCGGGATCTGGTCGGTGGAGTTCCAGTCCGCCTCATAGGCCATAGCGGTGATGCTGCTGCGCTGTTCGGCCGGGCCAAAGCTGTAGCGCAGCACGCCGTTCTTGCGGCGCAGGTTTTCCGGATTCTCCCAGGGGCCATTGTTGTGCGAGGCCTCCAGCGCAAACAGCAGATCGCCGCCACTCAGTTCGACCGAGTTAGCCAGCAAGGCGCGCCGGTAGCCGTTCTGACCCAGCGTCAACTCGGCCAGGCCGGCGTCCATCCGCTCGGCCAACTCGAAGCGGGCCGCACCTGCCGAGGAAAAGTCGCCCACGTCGGCAAAGTAGGGACCCTTCTTGTAACTGATGCGATTGACGACCTCCGGGATCAACCAGTTCAGATCGCTATAGCCATGGCCATGGGCATGGGTCGGCATATTGACCGGCATGCCGTCGACGAAGGTGGCGAAGTCGGTGCCGTGGTCAAGGTTGAAACCCCGCAGGAAATACTGGTTAGCTTTGCCGCCGCCGCTGTGCTGGGTCACGATCACGCCGGGCACAAATTCCAGCAGTTCGGCCGGCCTTAAGGTTGGGCGGCTCGCGATCAAGCGGGCGCTGACCGCGCCTTGGGAAGCTGCGTCCGAGCTGCCGACGCCATTGAGATAGTTGCCTATCACCAGCACCGGCGCCAGGGTCTGGGTTTCTTTGTTGGCTTCTATATTGGCATCACTGCCGGCATCGCCCCCTGCTGCCGCTTGCTGGCAAGCAAGCGCCAGCACGGTCAGCTGTAGAGATAAAAGAGCGATCTTCGGTCGGGATTTCATGGCGGAATTCTTGAATTGAGAGAAATGGCTTTACTGATGTGTCCGCCTTGATACGTGGCGATCCGGTCCGCGGATGCACGCAGCCGCGGATGCTAAGCAATATTTATTACAAGTCTTTTGCATCCAGGTCGGAGGCGCTGCCGTATTCAAGGCCACGACGACACAAATCCCTGTGCCGCCCCATCCCGACATTGCCCCAAAGGAGTCTTCACATGTTGCATTCAGCATCGCCCATCAAAGCCAACACCCTGGCCCTCGCAGTCTCATTGGCGCTGGCCAGCTTGACCGCCGCGCCCGCCTTCGCGTCCAGCCACCGCGAAGCACCTTTCATCACCACCGTGCCCAAGGTCGACGGCTCCGACTTCTATATGTTCCGCAGCTACGAGGCCGATCGCAGCGACTATGTGACGCTGCTGGCCAATTACCTGCCGCTGCAAGACGGCTACGGCGGCCCGAACTACTTCGCCCTCGACCAGAACGCGCTGTATGAAATCCATATCGACAACAACGGCGACGCCAAAGAAGACCTGACGTTTCAATTCCGCTTCAAGAACACGCTGTCGAACAGCGGCGCCGGCCAGGCCCTCAACGTCGGCGGCAAGATGATGAACATCCCGCTGGTGCAGTTCGGCGGCGTCAGCAACGTCAAGGACGGCAATCTGCAATTGGCCGAAACCTATAGCGTCAGCGTGGTGCGCGGCGACCGCCGCAGCGGCACAGCGCAGGCGGTCACCAACGCAAGCGGCGGCAGCGCCACTTTTGACAAGCCGGTTGACAATATCGGCAAGAAAACGATCGCCGACTATGCGGCCTACGCGGCCAAGCACATCTACACGGTCAATATTCCCGGCTGCAATATGCCGGCCAAGCTCTTCGTCGGTCAGCGCAAGGACGCGTTTGCGGTCAATCTGGGCACCATCTTTGACTTGGTCAACGCACCGGTTGGCGTCATCACCGACCCCAGCCTGATCGGCGCAGCACCCAACACCATCGACGACAAAAACGTCACCACCCTGGGCCTGGAAGTACACAAGAGCTGCCTGACCAATGGCGACGACGTGATCGGCGGCTGGACCACCGCCAGCATGCGCCAAGCCCGTTTGCTCAACGGCAAACCCGGTTCGGGCCATCAGGCCAGCGAAAAGGCCGGCGGCGCCTGGGTGCAAGTCTCGCGTCTGGGCATGCCCTTGGTCAATGAGGTCGTCATCGGCCTGAAGGACAAGGACAAGTTCAACGCGTCCAAGCCGAGCGGCGACGCTCAGTTTGCAGATTATGTGACCAACCCGACCCTGCCGGCTTTGCTGGAAATCGCACTGACCCTGCCCAACACGGCACCGACCAACTTCCCGCGCACCGATCTGGTCACGACCTTCCTGACCGGCATCAAGGGCGTCAACCAGCCCAAGAATGTGGTCGGCTCCGAGATGCTGCGCCTCAACACCGCCATCCCGCCGGTCGCGTTTGCGCAGCAAAACCGTCTCGGCATCGTCGGCAACATCCTCGCCGGTGGCAATGACAACGCCGGCTACCCGAACGGCCGTCGCCCCAAGGACGATGTGGTCGACATCTCGCTGGTGGCCGTGATGGGCGGCCTGTGCATGGCCAATGGCGATACCGACAAGCTCGGCTTCGGCGCCGCCTGCAAGCCTTCCGCTGTGCCGCTGGGCGCCACGTCCTTCAAGCTGCATGACGCCGTCGATCAGGCTGCAGTGCCCTTGCTGAGCGGCTTCCCCTACCTCAACACGCCAGTTCCAGGCACCAAGTAAACAGCGAGGCCAGACATCATGAACAAGCAACTCTTGCTGTGCAGCGTACTGCTGGCTGTCCTGGGCCTGACGGCCTGCGGCAGCGATGGCGGCGACGAAGCCCCGCCGCCGGTGATTCAGCCGCCGGTCGAAGTGACGGAAGTCCCAAGCTCGGCCGGGGCCTCGGCCGACGCCTATCGCAGCTACGCCGCCGGCCTGACAGCGACCGAAACCGCCGAGCCCCTGGGCTTGGACAAGGTCGCCGAGGCGCCAGTCTCAGACACCACCGAGCCGGCTGACATCTAAGCCAAGCACCAGCCGGGGCCGCCTTTGTGCATCAGCGCATCGGTGGCCCATCAAGGACATCCCGTGAAATCTGCTTTTATGGCCGGCCTGTTGGCGGCGCTGCTGGTGCAATCCGCCGGCGCTGCGCCCTACACCCCGACCGATGATCAAACCATCGTGCAAGCGCTGCCGAATCGGCTCGATGCCACGGCCCGCGCCCAGCGCAAGGCATTGGCCAGCCGCCCGCAGCAGCTGAGCTTGGCGCTGGCCACCGCGCAAGCGGCCATTGGTCGCGCCCGCAGCCACGGCGACCCACGCGAGCTGGGTTTGGCCGAAGCCGCGCTGGCCCCTTGGTGGGGGCTGGAGCAAGCGCCGCCGCAAGTGCGTTTGCTGCGCGCCAGCGTGCGGCAAAGCCAGCATGATTTCGCCACTTCTTTGCAAGACCTCGACAGATTGGTCGCCCAGCCCAGCCGCCTGCCGCTGCAAGTGCAGGCGCAAGCCGGCTTGATCCGCGCCTCGGTCTTGCAAGTGACCGGCCAGTTGGCCTTGGCGCGGCAGGCTTGCGAGAGCTTGACCGACGCCCGCTTCGCCAGCCTCGGGCCTGCCTTGGCGCTGCCGGCGCGGGCCTGCCTGGCCGAGCTGCGCAGTCTGTCGGGTGAGCCCAGAGAAGCGGCAGCCGAGCTGGCCGCCCTGGCCAAGCAGTCGCCAGATGATGCCTGGTTGTCCTTGCTCAGGGCCGAATTGGCTCAGCGCATGGGAGACAGCGTCGGCGCCGGCTCACGCTACCGCGAAGCCCTGGCGGCCAGTTCAGGCGGTGACATCTATACCCGTGGCGCTTATGCCGACTACCTGCTCGAGCAAGGCCGCCCGGCCGACGCGCTGCGCTTGGTCGAGGGCGACGACGCCGAATCCGACGCGCTGCTCTTGCGCCGCGCGATTGCCCTGAAGCAGCTGGACAGTCCTTTGCTGAAGCCGGTCGCCGCCGCTTTGACGGCCCGCTTCGAAGCCGCCCGCCTGCGCGGCGAAAACTACCATGCACGCGAACAGGCGCGGCTGGCCCTCGACGTGCTGGGGCAAACCCAGCCGGCCTTGCAGCTTGCGTTGAGCAACTGGGCACAGCAGAAAGAACCCGCCGACGCCTTGCTGCTGCAGCGCGCAGCGCTGGCCGCCGCTCAGCCGGGTGCGGTCGAGCCCGAAATCAAACGCCTCGTCCAAGCGGGCTGGGTCGATGTGCGCCTGACCCACGCCACTCGGAGTGCCAAGCCATGATGCGTTTCATCTCCCTGGCCTTTGCCATTTCATTGGCCTTGACCCTGGCCGGCCCGGCGCAGGCCCATAAATCAAGTGACGCCTACTTAACGCTCTATGTAGACGGCAACACGATCACGCAGCGCCTGGACATCGCCTTGCAGGACCTGGACCGCGACCTCGACCTTGATGCCAACGACGACAAGCAGCTGAGCTGGGGCGAACTGCGCACGCGCTGGCCGGAGCTGGAGCGGCTGGTCGCCGATAGCGTCAAACTCAGCGCCGATGGTCAGGTTTGCACCGTGATGGGCAAACTGCCAGCTCAGCTCGACCATCACAGCGACGGCGCCTACGCGGTCTTGCAGCAGACGCTGCAATGCGCGGCACCGGTGCAAAGCTTGGCGCTGGACTATCGGCTGTTCGCCGGCAGTGACGCCAAGCATCGCGGCATTGCCCGCGTCTTGTCGGCCTCGGATGAACAAAGTGCGGTGCTGGTGCCTGCCGTTGGCCCCAAGAATTTTCAGCTCAACACCAGCCTGCAAGAAAAGCTGCGCAGCCTGGGCGGCTTCATCGTCGAAGGCATGCACCATATCTCCGTCGGGCTGGATCACATCTTGTTCCTCGTCAGCCTGCTGATGGTGGCCGTGTGGCGCCGCGAAGGTACTGGCTGGGTTGCCCGCTCAAGCTCGAGGTCCGCCTGGCGCGAAGCCTTCAAGCTGGTCACCGCCTTTACCTTGGCGCATTCCTTGACGCTGGGCTTGGCTGCGGCGGGGGTGTTGGCGCCACCCTCGCGCTGGGTCGAATCGCTGATTGCGGCCAGCGTGCTGGTCGCCGCCATCGACAATATGCGTCCCTTTGTGCGCGGCCCGCGCTGGCTGATGGTGGCCCTGTTCGGTCTGGTGCATGGCTTTGGCTTCGCCGGACCGTTGCAAGCCCTGGGCCTGCAGCGTGGCAATCTGGCGCTGCCGCTGCTGGGTTTCAATCTGGGCGTCGAATTCGCGCAAATGCTGCTGGTCGCACTGATCTTGCCGCTGGCCATCGCGTTGCGCGACAAGCCGCTCTATGGCCGGCTGTTGGTACGCCCGGGCTCGGCCCTGATAGGCGGCTTGGCCTTGCTGTGGCTGCTAGAGCGCAGCCTGGACTTCAGTCTTTTTGCCTAGGCTCTCGTTCAAGACCTCGGCCAAGCGCTGGGCCGCAGCGCTCAGCTGCGCGAGCAACTGATCATCATGTGCATCGGCATAGGCTTGATCGACCTTGTGCCCATCGGGGTAAAAGCCCGGCGCGCTGGCGATGCGGCAGGACTCGCTGGCCCATTGCGCGGCGCCGCTTGCTGAACTGGGCGTGGCGACTGGCAAGCCGGCGCTGATCTGCGCCTGCAGCGCGGCCGCAGCGCCAGGGTGATTCAGGATCAGGCCCGAGTCCCACAAGGCGTGCAGATTGGAGCCCCGGCCAAAGCCTTGCAGCTGATAGCTATTGCCACCACGGTCATCGCCAAAGCCGGCATGCAGCGGTTGATGCACATCGGCCACCAGATGGACAACGTATTTCAGCGCTTTCAGTCTGGCCTCATCGTCGGCCGCGGAACGCAGCAGATTTGTCTGGCGTTGAATGGCGGCCACCACACAGGCGCCAGCTTCGCAGTCGCGTTGCGGCTCATAGTGGCAATCGGCATCGCGTGGGAAATTGACGTAATGCCAGGGCCCGGTCTGCGGCGAGCGGTGCTCGTCCGCCCAGGTCGACACCGAGGCCAGCGTGCTGCCCGGCTCAAGCGCCAGCAGCCGCACCACTTCGGCGCGTGCGTGGGAATTCAGATTCTGCTCGGCGACGCTGGCGATCAGGCGGTGGCCGTCGGCGCCCCAGGCTTGGACCGGATTTGTTTGGGTGAGCAGGGCGGGGAGAACAATCAGGGCAGCGAGTTGCGTGCGCAGGCGGGGCAAACTGGGCAAGGGAGGCGCTTAGAAAAAATACGGTCGAAATATTGCCCGGCAGGACAGGGGTCGCCATTCTGCCAAAGTCCACGCCGCGCCCAAATTGCGTCCAAACAGCAAAGGCCTGCCTTTGCCCGGCCATGCACTGGCTAAACCCTTAAACTGCGGGGCCACCACCGACCGCAGGCCATGAAGAGTAGCGAGAAGAAAACCAGCAAGACCACGCGCAGCGCAGCGGTCGCCCATGACCCCAAGGTCACGCTGGGCATGGTGGCTGCCGCCTGCGGCGTTTCACCCAGCACGGTATCGCGGATTCTGAACGGCACGGCCGTGGTCAGCGCCGAGAAGCGGGCCGCAGTGGACCAAGCTATTGCCGAGCTGGGCTTTGTGCCCAACCCGATGGCGCGCGGCCTGGCCGGCGGTCGCACGCTGAGTGTGGGCGTTATCACCCAAGCGATCGATAGCCCGTTCTACGGCATCGCGCTGCGCGGCATCGAAGAAGAGCTGAACAAGATTGGCTACAGCCCGCTGTTTGTCAGCGGCCATTGGAATGCCAAGGAAGAGGCGCGCTGCATCGAGGTGCTGCGCTCACGCCGTGTCGACGGCATCATCATCCTGACCGGCCGGCTCAGCGATGAGTCGCTGAAGACCCTGGCCAAGGCCTTGCCGGTGGTCGTCACCGGCCGCAGCCTGGTCGCGCCCGGCTTGTTCTCGCTGGACTTCAATAACTTCGAGGGCGCACGGCTCGCGACAGCGCATCTGCTGCAACTGGGCCATCGCGAGATTGCCTTCATCGCCGGCCCGGCTAACCACCCCGATGCCTTGGAACGCCTGCGTGGCTACCGCACCGCGCTGGACGAGGCCGGCATCGCCTTCCAGCCCGGCCTGGTGCTGCCGGGTATGTATAGCGAAGAAAGCGGTCTGCAAGCGGTTGAGCAATTGATTGCCGGCCGCCATCCCTTCTCGGCCATCTTTGCCGCCAATGATCAAATGGCCTTTGGCGCAGCCTTGGCCCTGCATCGCCATGGAATGCATGTGCCGGACCAGATTTCTCTGGTCGGCTTTGATGATGTGGCCGGCGCCGCCCACTCGGTGCCGCCGCTGAGCACCATCCATCACCCGGCTTATGAACTCGGCAGTTTGGCGGCCAAGGCGCTGCTTCAGCTCTTGGCGGGTGAGGCCCCGCAGGCCAGCCTGCCGGAGCCTCGCTTGACGGTACGCGGCTCTACCCGAGCCTTGCTCAGACCCTGAACCGCGGACCGCCCTCACACACCCCGCTGATCGGCCCCCGCATTTACCCTTTGTTGACAGGCAAAGCGGGCGGCACTACATTATGAAAGCGCTTTCATAAAGCGTTCAAGACCCCAAATAACAGACCGAATCGCCCATGATGGCCGATTCAAGGTGGAGACAAGCAGGCCATGAATACGAACGAGCGTGCCGGTTGGCGCGCCTGGCTAGATGACAAGCTTTTGCAGTCAAAGTTGACAGCGTTGTCAATGCTGCTGGGCTTGCTCGGCCTCACGCTGCCGCTTAGCGCTGCGGCACAGCAAGTGCTGGTGGTGGCCGCCTATCCGGCCGTAGACGAAATCGTCAGAGCGGCGCTGCCGGCCTGGCAAAGCCTGCATCCCAATGTCGAGGTCAAGGTGGTCAGCCGCCAGTTTGCCGACCACCACACCGCCATGACCACTGCTTTGTCGACGGCGGTCTATTTGCCCGATGTGATGGCGCTAGAGGTCGGCTATCTGGGGCGCTTTTCGCCCGGTTACGGCCTGGAGGATTTGACGCGCCCGCCCTACGACATCGCCAGGTTCAAGCCCCGCTTCGTGCCCTATGCCTACCAGCAGGCGAGCAACCGGCGCGGCGAGGTGGTGGCGGTGCCGACCGATATCGGCCCTGGCACCTTGCTCTACCGCAAAGATGTGCTGGCCAAGGCCGGCGTCAGCGAGGCTGAGCTCACGCAAAGCTGGGACAGCTATGTCGCCGCCGGCATCAAGATCAAGGCCAGCAGCGGCGGCTTCCTCTTGGCCCATGCCCGCGATATCAAGAACATCCTGATCCGCACCGGCATACAGCCCGGCGAAGGGCTCTACTTTGACAATCAGTCGCGTGTGTTGGTCGCATCACCGCGTTTTGTGCGGGCTTTCGAGTTGGCCCGCGAAGTGCGCCAGCACAAGCTGGACGCAAGAGTATTGGCTTGGTCGGCCGACTGGACCGAGGGCTTCAAGCGCGGCAGCATTGCCACCCAATTGACCGGCGCCTGGCTGGCCGGCCACTTGAATACATGGTTGGCCCCCAACACCGCCGGCCTGTGGCGTGCCGCGCAACTGCCCGAGGGCGCATTTGCGGCCTACGGCGGCACTTTCTTTGCATTGCCGCGCAAGGCCGACCCGGCCAACAAGGCCTTGGCTTGGGACCTGATTCAGTTCCTGACCCTGAACCGGGAGATACAGCTGCGCGCCTTCAAAGCGCAAGACGCCTTCCCGGCCTTGCTGGAAGCGCATGACGACCCCTTCTTCGAGCAGCCGATTGCTTTCCTGGGCGGTCAGACCGCGCGGATAGGCTGGCGCGACGCTGCTCGCCGTATCAAAGCGGTGGATGTGCACAAGCAAGACGCTTTTGCCGAGGAGGTCATAGACACCGAACTCGACAAGGTGCTGGAGCGCGGCAAAGACATCCGCACCGCGCTGGCCGATGCCGAACGCCTGCTGAAGCAGCGCGCTACACGTTGAAAGCGCTAGGAACATAACGATGAAGCTACCTGCCTTCCTGCGCCTGCCGCCACGCTGGGCGCCCTATGTGTTCTTGGCACCTTTCGTGCTGCTGTTCCTGATCTTCGGCATGTTCCCGCTGAGCTTCTCGCTCTATCTGGCGTTTCAGACCTGGGAGCCGACCAGCGGCCTGACGGCGATGAGCTTCGTCGGCCTCGACAACTTCGCCTTCGCGCTGCAAGACGAATGGTTCTGGAAGTCGCTGAAGAACACCACCTGGCTGGCCTTGGCATCGGGCGTGCCCCAGCATCTGGTGGCGATCCCGCTGGCCTGCTTCATCCATGCCTCGTTCAAGCGCCTTCGCAACGGCGTGGTCGGCGCCTACTTCATGCCTTACATCACCTCGACGGTGGCGATCGCGATTCTGTTCAGCTCGCTGTTCTCGACCGACTACGGCCTGATCAATGGCGTGATCGCGGCCTTGCGCGAGCTGCCCGGCATCGGCTGGCTAATGCCGGCTGCGGCCATCGACTGGCTCAACAACCCGGATGCGCTCAAACCCGCGATTGCGATGATCGTGTTCTGGCGCTATGTCGGCTTCAATGTGGTGCTCTATCTGGCCGCGCTGCAGACCATCCCCGCCGACATCATGGAGGCCGCACGCATGGACGGTGCTGGCCGGCTGCAGCAGTTCTGGCACATCACCCTGCCCAGCCTGAAGCCGATGATCTTCTTCGGCGTCACGCTGAGCGTGATCGGCGGCCTGCAGCTGTTCGAGGAGCCCTTCATCCTCACCAATGGCCGTGGCGGCACCGATCAGGCCGGCATGACGACGGCCATCTACCTCTACCGCATGGCTTTTGACTTCAATGATTTTGGTGCCGCCAGCGCGATGTCCTGGTTGCTCTTTCTGCTGGTGGGCCTGCTGACCTGGCTGACCAACCGCGCGTTTCGCCAGCGCGGCGCTTGAAGAAGGCCTTTGATATGCAGACAAGCTCCAAGCACCAACTCGCACCCTGGGCCGCCTACGGTCTGGTCGGCCTCGGCATGCTCATCATGCTGGCGCCGTTCTATTTCATGTTCGTGTTCGCCACCCATTCGCGCGGCGAGATCTTCAGCATGCCGCCGCCAATGTTCTTCGGCGATGACTTTCTCAACAACCTGGCCATCCTGACCAAGCGCATCCCGTTCTGGCGCAATCTGGGCTGGAGCATCTATGTCGGCCTGGCCTCAACGTTGCTGACCCTGCTGTTCTGCGCCATGGGCGGCTATGCCTTCGCGATGTTCGAATTTCGCTACAAGAAGGCGCTGTTCGGCCTGGTGATGGGCACGATGCTGCTGCCGACCTTTATGAACATGATCCCGACCTTCATGATCATGGACATGCTGGGCTGGATCGATCAGCCGCGCGCGCTCTACATCCCCGGCGCGGCCAGCGCCTTCGGCATCTTCCTGATGCGGCAGTTCGCCTTGACCTCGATCCCGCGCGATCTGGTCGAAGCGGCGCGCATGGACGGCTGCGGCGAGTTCGGCATCTTCTTTCGCATCGTCCTGCCGCTGCTCAAGCCAGCACTCGGCACGCTGGGCCTGATCACCTTCATCGCCTCCTGGAATAACTTCATCGGCCCACTGATCGTGATGCGCTCGCCGGATATGTACACGCTGCCGCTGGCGCTGCGCAGCCTGCAAAGCCCGGTCGACACCGAATGGGGTGCGCTGATGACCGGCTCGGCCATCGCCACGCTGCCGCTGATCGTTCTGTTCGTCATGTCTTCCAGGCAGCTGATTTCCGGCCTGACCGTCGGCGCCGTCAAGTAGCCATACGCGCTTGAAACCCTCTTTTCTCCTGCCTCCTCTGCCCATGAGCAACAAGAACTCGTCTGTCTTCCCGCCCGACTTTGTCTGGGGCGTGGCCACCAGCGCTTTCCAGATCGAAGGCGCAAGCGCCGCCGACGGCAAAGGCCTATCAATCTGGGACAGCTTTTGTGCAAAACCCGGCGCGATCGCCGATGCCAGCAACGGCGACATCGCCTGCCAGCATTACCAACGCTGGGCCGAAGATCTGGACATGATTGCCGCCTTGGGCGTCAATGCCTACCGCTTCTCGGTCTCCTGGCCGCGCGTGCAGCCCGCCGGCAGCGGCGCCTGGAACGACAAAGGTCTGGACTTCTACGAGCGCATCGTCGACGGCCTGCTGGCGCGCGGCCTGCAGCCTCATCTGACGCTCAATCACTGGGACTTGCCGGATGCGCTGCAAGCCACCGGCGGCTGGGCGAACCGCGACACCACGCAGCGCTTTGTCGACTACGCGCTCGGCATCAACGCCCGCCTGGGCGACCGCCTGGCGTCGATCGCCACGCATAACGAGCCTTGGGTGGTCGCAACGCTGGGCCATGAAGCCGGTATCTTCGCCCCCGGCATCAAGAGCCGCAAGACCGCCGCGCAGGTCTCGCACCACCTGCTGCTCAGTCACGGCCTGGCGCTGCGGGCGCTGCGCGAGCAAGGCGTTAGCGCCAAGCTGGGCATCGTCTTGAATCTGGCGCCCATGCACCCGGCTACCGACACGGCCGCCGACCGCGCGCAAGCCAGCTTGGAAGACGGCCGCCTGCTGCGCTGGTATCTGGACCCACTTTTCAAGGGCGCTTATCCGAGCGATGTGTTGGCCGACCTGGGCGACGATGCACCCAAGATCGAAGCCGGCGACATGCAGTTGATTGCCGCACCGATGGACTTCCTTGGCGTCAACTATTACTCGCACTCGGTCGTCAGCGCCGACAAGAGTTACAAGGCCGGCAGCACCGGTTTACCTGTCACCGACATGGGCTGGGAGGTCTACCCCGAGGGGCTGACCGAGCTGCTCCTGCGCCTCAAGCGCGACTACCCAGTGCCGCCGCTGTTCGTGACCGAAAACGGCGGCGCCTTCAAGGACCAAATGGTCAACGGTCAAGTGCATGACCAGGATCGCCTCGACTATTTGGCGCGTCACATCGAAGCGGTGGCGGAGGCGATGCGCCAGGGTGTCGATATGGGCGGCTATATGGTCTGGAGCCTGATGGACAACTTCGAATGGGCCTCGGGCTACGAGAAGCGCTTCGGCATCGTCCATGTCGACTACCAAACCCAGCAGCGCACACTCAAAGACAGCGCGCTCTGGTACCGCGACTTCTTGCAAGCGAAAAAACAGTTCTGAGGACGAGAAAATGGGACAGGTTTCACTGCGCGGCATCCGCAAAAGCTACGACAAGATCGAAATCATCAAAGGCATCGATCTGGAGGTGCGCGACGGCGAGTTCATGGTCTTTGTCGGGCCGTCGGGCTGCGGCAAGTCGACCACCTTGCGCATGATTGCCGGGCTGGAAGAGATCAGCGCCGGCGAGCTGCAGATCGCCGGCGTGCGCGCCAATGAGGTGCGCCCGGCCGACCGTGGTGCCGCCATGGTGTTTCAGAGTTATGCGCTGTACCCGCATATGACGGTGGCCGAGAATATGGGCTTCGCGCTGAAGATGGCGGGCGAGTCCAAGGCCCAGCGCGCGGCCCAAGTGGCACGCACCGCCGAGGTCTTGCGTATCACCGATCTGCTCGGCCGCTACCCCAAGGAGCTGTCCGGCGGCCAGCGCCAGCGGGTCGCGATCGGGCGCGCGATCGTGCGCAAGCCCAAGGTCTTTTTGTTCGATGAGCCCTTGTCCAATCTGGACGCGGCGCTGCGCGTCAATATGCGTATCGAACTGTCCCGGCTGCACAAGGAACTCGGCACGACGATGATTTACGTCACCCATGATCAGGTCGAGGCAATGACCATGGGTGACCGCATCGCGGTCTTCAACCAGGGGCGCATCGAGCAGCTCGGCGCGCCGCTGGAGCTTTACGAGCGCCCGGCGAATGAGTTCGTCGCCGCCTTTATCGGCGCGCCACGGATCAATTTCATTGACCAGCCGATGGCAAGGGCGGCCAGCACGGCGCACCAAGGCCTATGGGCAAGATTGCTGGCAAACAGCAATGACCTGGCTGCCAAACGCGTGGGCATGCGGGCAGAGCATGTACGCCTGGTCGCCGCCGAGCAAGGCATCCCGGCCCAGGTCGAGTTGGCCGAACATCTGGGCGACAGCTCGATTCTGTATCTGCGCATCGAGGGCCTGCCGGATCTGCTCAGCGCCAAGGTCGGCGCGGGCCACAGCGGCATTCAGGCTGGCCAACGGGTTGGTCTGGATGTGGACGCAGCGGCGGCGCTGCGCTTTGGCGCGGATGCTTGTTTGTTGGGTTGACCGGGCACAGCACGGCAAAGAGCAGCTCTGATCATCGACTCATTTTCGCCAACACCGAAGCGCATTCATCCCCTCCATCCTGGCTCACTATTCTTGCTCGCAGGAGTCATCTGAAAGTGGATGCCAACTGGATTTTGGCCAGGATGGAGGGGATGAAGGGGTCAAAGAACGAGTGGCCGATCCAGGGCCGTCTTTTCAACTTTGAGGCCTGCTGTTCAGAACTGTCATGCGCGCTGAGCATTGCTGGGCCAGCAGCAGACCGTTCACTTTGAAGTTGAAGCTGCCCTCAAGCCCTTCACATACTTCATGATGTTCAAGAACGTATCGGTCCAATACAGCTCCCGGTGTGCGGCCAAGTAACTGAGCAGTTCGGCATGCGCCTGCATCGACACGCTGAGGTGGTCGCCGCCGATGCCGTGAAAAGTGAAGTTGATCATCGTTCCTGCCTCGGCCGCCTGTTCGACCAAGGCGATCAGCTGCGCACCGCTGGCATCCACGGGCACGAAGACCTCGACCGCATAGGGGTCGAGCTTGGCCATATCGGGCACGAGGCCACCCACCTTGGCCTTGATCGCGACAAAGTCGCCCTTGATCAAATCCAGGTAGTTCTGCCCACCGGCCAAGAGATCGGTGCAGGGCGCGGTGAAGCTGCGCTGGGTTTGGCCGTCAATTGCCCGCAGCAAGGTGTTGCCGACGCGAATTTGCGCCGCGATCTGGCTGGCGCTGATCTTGTCCAGATCGTTGTCGGCACTGACCCAAGCGCGGTCGGGGCCGGCGCGCGAGCATTGGTGAAACAGCGTGTGATTGCCGAGTTCATGGCCGGCGGCCGCCGCAGCGCGCCACTCGTTCATGCGGCGGCTGACGACGTCGCTGCTCAGCGTCAAGTAAAAGCTGCCGCGCAGGCCGGCCCGATTCAAGGCCGGAATGGCGTTATCGAGCTGGCTGTTCAGCGCGTCGTCATAGGCCAGGCTGACCGCTGCGCGCTCGCCCTTGGGCCATTGAAAGGGCTGGCCTTCCGCACCACGGGCAGAGGCCGTTAGATTCAGCAAAGCGGTGGCCAGGAACAAGGCCTGGGCGGTCTTCATCTTCCACATCGAACAGTTCCAGCCTTTCAAAAAATAACGGCTTCAACCCCCATCCATCACACAGCGAAAACCGATGGTGCCGGCCCGGTCTTTGGACGGCGCCATCAGCAGGTATTTGCCATGTTCGTTCAGCTTCAAGGCCGACGGGAAGTACCAGTGCGAGCCTTGGGGCCGATAGTAGCTGCCGCCGCGCAGCACGGCTGCGCGGGTGTGCTCGTCGGCGAATTCATCGGTCCATTGCCAGACCAAGCCCACCAGGTCCTCGACCCCAAACGGGCCGGCGCCCAAGGGGTGCGTGCCGACCGGGGCGGGCGGCGGCATGTCCCGCTCGGTGGCGGGCGTGGGTGCAGCGGCGGCCAGCCATTGATTGCCCCAGGGGTAGAGGCGCCCGTCGCTGCCTTGCGCCGCGTATTGCCACTCCCACTCATGCGGCAGACGCTTGCCGGCCCATTGGCAATAGGCGCGCGCGTCTTCGATCGACACCCAGGTGACGGGGCGCTGGGCATCGCCCGGCTTTGGACTGGGCCCGCCCCATGCTTTCAGGAAGTTATGTGCATCGGCGGGCTGGTAGCCGGCGGCGTCGATGAAGGCCTTGAACTGGGTGTTGGTGACCGGGTGGCGATCGATGAAGAAGCGCTTGATCGCCATGCGGTGCAGATGGGCGCGCCGGGGCAAAGCCTCCCAGGGGTATTGCACATCCATGCCGGGGCGGTTCTCGCCTTCGATCTCGACACCGGTGACGCGAAAGTCAAACTCGCCGGCGGGGATCATCACCATGCCGCTAGGTGCCTGGCTGGCAGGCCTTGTAGCGGCAATTGGCAGCATCGCCTGCGGCAGCGGCTTCCATTCGGCGGAGTAGGCGCTCAAGGGCTGGCTGGCCCGAGCCTGCTGCGCTGTTAAGAATGCCGCAAGATCGGCCGGCAATGCGCCGCCGTCCAGACCGAGCACCGCACCGTAACCGAGCGGCTCCATCGCTAAGCTCAACACAGCCTCGGAACCGCTGACCTTGGCCGCTAGCTCCACACCGCGCCACAGATCGAAATAGCGCCGTCCCGGCTGATGGGCCAGCTTGATGATGGCCTCATCGAGCGCAAAGGCATTGCGGTTGACCAGTGTCCACAGCGTGCGGCCTTGTCCTGCAATGCTGCCTGAGAAGCTGCTCGCGTAGACGCCGTAATGCTGCGTCGGCAGATGCGGCACCCAATCCGGGCTGTTCAGCAGCTCGGGCACGGCGCGGTAGATGTTCGCGATGCGGCGCAGTGCCTCGGCATCGCGCGGCGTGAATTGGTTCCACCAACCCCAGATGTTCTCCCAGCTCTGGATGCCAGCGCCGTTGAACAAGGCCGCTTGCATGATGTTGTGGCGGTCGGTGGCCCAGCGGTCGCTGACATGGATCAGATGGCGCGGCTCCAACCATTTCCATTTGCTGACCATAGGCACAAACGGCGTCTCCCAATAACCCCAGCTCTGCTGATTGAAGGCCAGCATCGCCTCGTCCTTGAAGGACAGCTCGGGCTGCAGCAGCAAAGCCCGGCCACTCGCGTCGGCCGCCTTGCGGTAGGCCAGCGGCAGGCCGTCCATGGTGTCGCCATTGATGCCGTCGGCGCCGATCTCGGCCAGCAGCGCGGCGATGGCTTCGGGCATGGGCCGACCCTCGTCGCGCGAGCCGTTGTCCCAGGGCAGGACGGGAAGCAACACGCGTACACCTCGGCTTTGAAAATCCTTGACCAGCTGACGCAGCGCCGGCAGACCGCCGGGCAGGTCGCGCAACATATCCCATTGGTTGCGGTCGTCGATGCCGATATTCGGATAGACCGGCCACAGCAACACGCTGTCGATGCCGCCATAGCGCTGATTCAGGTCGGCGAGGTAGCGCTCGGGTGTGTAGCGCCGCGCTTGTGGGTCGTAGAGATAGCGGTCCTCCATCATCGCTTGCGGCTGCACGAAATTGCGCTGCGTCCAGAGCAGCTCGGGGCGGCGGTATTGCGCATCCTCGTAGCCGATCGCCTTGAGCTGCTGCTGCCGCCAGACGCGCATCGCCTGCAGCCAGGGCTCAAACTCACCGGCACTGTCACGCTGCCAGTTGTTCATGCGCGCCTGCCAGTCGGGCTCGCCGCGGTCTTCTTGCGCCGGGCCGGCGATCTGGCTGCCGCGTGGCTTGATCTCGACCGGCGCTGCTTGGGCGTGCAGGTTCATGGTTAGCAGTCCGCTCAGGAGCAAGAAGCCCGCTACGATGCGTCGCTTACTGGGCTTGCTGATAGACGCGCACATGCTCGACTTCCATGCGTATGGGCAATGCGGCGTCATCGACAGCACCGCCGAGATCGCCGCCGATGGCAATATTCAGAATCAAGAACTGCGGCGCGTCGAAAGGCCAGGCAGCCTTGCCGGTCTTGGCGTTGGGGTAGACGGCATGGGGCTTGCCGTCGATGCCAAAGCGCACGCCCTCCGCCGTCCAATGCATCTGGTAGTTATGGAAGGCGCTGCAGGCGCCAGCGACCTGGGTCTCGCCGCCCTTGCCATGGGCGCCGCTGCCGGCCGTGGTGTGGACGGTGCTGAAGACCTTGGTGGGCTCGTTGCCGATCTGCTCCATGATGTCCAGCTCGCCGCCGGCTGGCCATTCGCCCTGGCTGGCCAACATCCAGATCGCCGGCCAACTGCCCTTGCCGCAAGGCAGCTTGGCGCGGATCTCGAAGAAGCCGTAGGTCCACTCGGCTTTGCCGGCGGTGATCAGGCGGGCCGAGCTGTAGCGTTGGCCGCCCCAGTCGGCTTGCTTGTCCATGGCCTCCAAGCGCGCGGTGATGATGAGCTTGCCGTCTTGCACGGCCGAGTTCTCCGCCCGCGCATGGCTGTAGTACTGCAGCTCCTTGTTGTGCCAGCCCTGCTTGTTCATGCCGGTGTCATAGGCCCATTTGGCCGGGTCCGGCAGGCCGGCTCGGTCGAATTCATCGGACCAGACCAACTTGTAGCTGGCCGGGACGCTGAGCGTTTGCATTTGCGTTTGCGCTGGTGGTGCCGGTGTCTGAGCAGGCGCGGGCGCCACATCAGCCCCGCCCGAACCGCAGGCGGCCAGGGCCAGGCCGGCGATCAAGGGTGTCCAGCAGCGGCGTTGGGCAATGAATTGGGTGAAGGGAGTCGGCATGGTGAGCTGAGTTGAGTTGGAGTTCATCGGTGGGCGCGCCGCTCAAGCAGGGCGTGGGCGTCGGCGAGCGCGCTGCGAATCGACTTGCCACGGTTCAAGACATTGTCGAGTTCGGTGCCAATCACTTCATCGGCAAAAGGGTCTTGCTTGTGCACCGGCGCGGCGCTGATGCGTCGCGCCGCCCGCCGCCACAACTGCCTTGCGGGCTGGCCGCCCAGAAATGCCACCGGCGCGTCAAAAAACGGGTCTTCATGCGTGGCCAGCAGGGCCGGGAAGGCATCATGCGTTTTGAAGGCGGTCAACTGGCGCTCGCGGTCCAGCGTCATCAGCTGGATGAACTGCCAGGCCAGCAGCTTGCGGGCCGGTTCGGCCTTGCGCGGCATCGCATAAAAGGCGCCGCCATAGCCCGCGTTGGCGCCCTCGGGCAGCTCGGACGCACGCCACAAGCCTGCTGTTTGCGGCGCGATCCAGTTGCTCAGCTGGCCGACCAACCAGGCACCCGACAGCTCGGTGGCCAGCGTGCCGCGTTTGAAGCCCTCGGCCCATTCATTCGACCAGGCGGTGACGCGCGCATCCAGCCCCTGCCTGCGGACCTGGAGCGCCACTTCAAAAGCGCGCACAAATCGCGCCGAGGTGACCAGCACGCGGGAGTCTTGGTCGAAATAGAGGCCCTCGCCGGGCTGAATGCCGGTGCGGATCAAGATGTCTTTGATTTCCTGCACATGGGCGATTAAATAGGCGCCGGTCAGCTTTTTGATGCGGGCGCCGGCGGCGACATAGCCGTCCCAGGAACGCGTTAGCTCAGCGGCGTCGACGCCGGCGCGAGCCAGAATGTCTTGGCGATAGAGCAGGGTGCCGGGGCCGATATCGGTCGGCACCGCGACGACGGCGCCGTTGCGGGCCAGCGCTTGATCAAAGGCATAAGGCACCAACAGCTGGCGATAGCGGCCCAAGTCATAGGGCGCTTGTGCCAGGTTCTCCAGCCCGCCGCCCTGAGCAAAGCGGCCGAGCTTGCTGGACTCCAGCGCCAGCACGTCGGGCAGCAGCACGGCGGTAGACAGCGCCGTGATCATGGCGGTGTGGTGGTCAGCGTATTGGCGCGTGACGACCTTGATGTGCACCTGCGGGTGCAGGCGCTGCCAGGCAGGAATGGCCGCACGGGCGATTTCGTCGACGAGTGGGAAGGCAGCGACCGTCAGCGTGATGCTTGCGCCGGCCCCCGCCTCCGCAGTCGCACTCGCACTCGCACTCGCAGTCGCAGTCGCACCTGCCCGGTCGGCAGCACCCAAAGCCAGCAAGGCTCCGGCCGCGCCACCTGCGAGCAGCGCACGACGCGTCGGCCCCGGCGGTTGCAGCGAGGCGGTTCTTGCTGGCATCAGATTTGTCTCCGTCTATCTTTTTTGAAAGCGCTTTCATAATATATGCCAAGCGCTGCGTTCTGGCATTTCTGGCTAACCCTAAGCCGGCCTGAGCAAGTCTGCATGTGCCGAGGCGGGCGGGCCGACCTGCGCGGCATGATCTCCATTTCGCCCCGGAAGCTGCGGCCTCCTAGAATGCGCTCACCAAAGATCAAGAACGGAGACACCCGATGCGCATCCTGATTGCGGAAGATGATCAAGTGCTGGCCGATGCGCTGCTGCGTTCGCTGCGCGCCTCCGGCTATGCGGTCGATCAAGTCAGCAATGGCAGCGAGGCCGACGCCGCCCTGGCCTCGCATGAGTTCGATCTGGTGATTCTCGATCTGGGTCTGCCCAAGCTGCATGGCCTGGAGGTCTTGCGCAAGCTGCGTGCGCGCGGCTCCTCGATGCCGGTGTTGATTTTAACGGCGGCCGACAGCGTCGAGCAGCGCGTCAAAGGCCTGGACTTTGGGGCCGACGACTTCATGGCCAAGCCCTTCTCGCTGCAGGAGCTCGAAGCACGTGTGCGGGCCTTGACCCGGCGCGGCCTTGGCACGGCGTCCAGCGTCATCAAGCATGGCCCCTTGAGCTTTGATGCAACCGGGCGGGTGGCCTATATCAATGACCAGATGATCGAGCTGTCGGCGCGCGAGCTGAGCCTGCTAGAAGTGCTGCTGCAGCGCGCCGGCCGGCTGGTCAGCAAGGACCAGTTGGTGGAACGCCTGTGTGAATGGGGTGAAGAAGTCAGCAATAACGCCATCGAAGTCTATATCCACCGCCTGCGCAAGAAGATCGAGCAGGGGCCGATCCGCATCGCCACCGTGCGCGGCCTTGGCTATTGCCTAGAGAAAATCGCCCCCTGATGACATGGGGCACCCCGATGGCCGCTTACAGCCATCGACCCTCCGAGAGGGTCGGGCCTTGCTTGGGGCGGCCCGGCGCTGTGATCCGGACAAGGCCGAATGAGCGCTGATCCGGCAGAAAAGGGTCAGCGCTCGCTGTTTGGCGAGATCCTCGACTGGATGCTGGCGCCGCTGCTGCTGATCTGGCCGATCAGCGTGGCGCTGACCTGGCTGGTCGCGCAAGGCATCGCCAGCAAGCCCTATGACCGCGAGCTCGGCGAGATGGCGCGCACGCTGGGCCTGCAAGTTGCCGCCGCCGAGCCCAATCTGCGCGGCGGGCGCTCCAAGTACGCGCTGGCGCCCGAAGCGGCGGCGCTCCTGCGCGCCGATGAAACCGACACCGTGTTCTACCAGGTGCTGGGCCTGAGCGGTGAGCTGCTGAACGGCGACGCGTCTCTGCCGGTGCCGCCCGAGGAAGATCAGATCGTGCCCTGGGAGCTGCATTTTCGCGACGACGAGATCGGCAATGAGCGGGTTCGCGTCGCCTACATCTGGGTCGCGCCAGAAGGCACGGCCGGCTCAAGCAAGACCATGTTGGTGCAGGTGGCCGAGACATTAGGAAAACGCTCGCGCCTGACCAACGAAATCATCAAGGGCGTGATCCTGCCGCAGTTTGTGATCCTGCCACTGGCGGTCTTGCTGGTCTGGCTGGCGCTGGCGCGCGGCATTGCGCCGCTGAATGAATTGCAGCGCCGCATTCGCTCACGCGACAGCTCCGACCTGAGTCCGATCGACGAGCTGCGCATCCCCGATGAAGTGGCACCACTGGTGCGCGCGATCAATGATTTGCTGGCGCGGCTGGATCAATCCATCAGCAGCCAAAAGCATTTTCTGGCCGACGCCGCCCACCAACTGAAAACGCCGCTCGCCGGCCTGCGCGCGCAAGCCGAGTTCGCTCAAGCGCAGATTGACGAAGGGCATAGCGAGCCGGCCGAGCTGAAGCGCTCACTGCAGCAAATCTCGCTGAGCAGCCAGCGCGCCGCGCATATGGTCAACCAGTTGCTGGCGATGGCGCGGGCCGAGGACAAAGAACATGCGGCGAGGCGCAGCGAGGTCAATCTGGCCGAGCTGGCGATCGAGACGGTGCGCGACTTTGTGCCGCGCGCGCTCGATAAACGCATTGACCTGGGCTATGAAGGCCCGGCCGAGGAGCAAAGCGGGCTGCGCGTATTGGGGCATCCGCTGTTGATTCGCGAGCTGATCCGCAACCTGGTCGACAACGCGCTGCTCTACACGCCGACCGCCGGCACCGTCACCGTGCGCGTGGTCGAAGACCCGTTCGGCCAGGTCAGCGTCTTGCAGGTGGAAGACACCGGGCCGGGCATTCCCGAGTCGGAACGCGACAAGGTCTTTCAGCCTTTTTACCGAGCGCTGGGAACCAATGTCGACGGCTCGGGGCTGGGGCTGGCGATCGTGCGCGAGATCGCCGGGCAACATGATGCGGAAGTCAGCCTCGATGACACACGCCAGCGCCGGCCGGGGCAAAACGATGCCATGGGCCAAGGCCCGGGCGCACGCTTCACGGTGCGCTTCGCTGCGCACCCAGCCGGACCAGCCAGGGCGCCGCAGGCTCAGGACTGATTGAAACGCCGGCTCTTGGCGATCGCCATCAACAGCCCCAGACTGATGCCCAGCATGACCATCGCCGTGCCGCCATAACTGATGAAAGGCAGGGGCACGCCGACCACCGGCAAGATGCCGCTGACCATGCCCATATTGACGAACACATAGGTAAAGAAGCTCATCGTCACGGCGCCCCCCATCAGGCGCGAGAACATCGTCGGCGCACTCGACGCGATCATCAGGCCGCGCAGAATCAAGCCCGAAAACCCGACCAACAGCGCCATCGCGCCGACCAGCCCGAACTCTTCACCAAAAGCGGCAAAGATGAAATCGGTGGTGCGCTCGGGGATGAACTCCAGGTGGGTTTGCGTGCCCTGCATAAAACCCTTGCCGGTGATGCCGCCGGAGCCAATCGCGATGCCGCCCTGGATGATGTGAAAGCCCTTGCCCAAAGGGTCCTTGGTCGGGTCCAGCAGCGTGCAGACGCGGTTCTTTTGATACTCGCGCAGCACTGGCCAGGTCACGTCGGGCTGGCAAATCGCCTCTTCGCTCATGATGAGCGCCGTGACCGCCGCCGCACCCAGCACAAAGGCCGGCAAGATCAAACGCCAGGACAGGCCGGCAAAAAAGATCACGTAGAGGCCCGCTGCCGCGATCAAGATGGCGGTGCCCAGGTCGGGCTGCTTGGCCACCAGACCCACCGGCAGCAGCAGCAACACAAAGGCGGCGATGAAGTCGGGCAGGCGCAAAGCGCCCTCGCGTTTTTGGAACCACCAGGCCAGCATCAAGGGCGTGGCGATCTTCAGCAATTCAGACGGCTGAATCACGACGCCAATATTGAGCCAGCGCGTGGCCCCCTTCTTGGTGATGCCGAACAGCGCCGTGGCCAGCAAGAGCGCCAAGCCGACCGTGTAAAGCGGGATCGCCAGCGCCATCACGCGCTGCGGCGGGATCTGCGCGACCAGAAAGATCACCGCGATCGACAACAGCATATTGCGGCCATGGTCGACGAAGCGGGTGCCATGATCAAAGCCGGCCGAATACATCGACACCATGCCTATGCCCATCAGCCAGGCGATGGCCAGCAAGAGCGGGATGTCAAAGCCGGCGAACATCGGCTTGAGGTGCTGCCAAAGACTGGGCTTTTTGAACACATCGGTCATCGCGAAGCTCCGGATGCTGGGGCCAAGGCGCTGGCAGGCGGCGCACTGGCCGGTCGAACTGCGGGTTTGCTCACTGTGGAAGCTGCCGGCGCGGCCCGAGCCGCAGCGGCAGCCGAACTTGCCACAGTAGGAGCAGGAGCGGAAGCAGAGGCAGGAGCAGAAGCAGAAGGCGCAGCCGAGGCCGCCGCTGCCGCCGCATCGGCGGCGCTGCCCGGCAAAGGCATATCGGCCGCGACCCGCGGCTTGCCGACCGGCGCGGTGGTCTTGCCTTGCTGAGTCAGCACGATGTCTTCCTCGCTCGGGTATTGGCCCATCAACACATAGTCGAACAGGCGCCGGGCAATCGGCGCGGCCGAGGTCGAACCGAAGCCGGCGTTCTCGACGATCACCGCCAACGCAATCGTCGGTGCTTCGATCGGCGCGAAGGCGACATAGAGCGAATGGTCGCGCTTGCGCTCATCGGCCTTGATGTCCTTGTACTTCTCCCCAGCTCGCAGTCCCACCGCCTGCGCCGTGCCGGTCTTGCCGCCGCTCTTGTAGCCGGCACCGGCAAACACCGCGCGCGAGGTGCCTTCTACCGTCACACCATGCATGGCGTTAAGAATCACGTCGACCTGCTCGGGCTTGAGCGGCAGCGGCGGCAGCGCGTCGCTGGCCACGCGGCGCTGCTCATGCTTGACGACGTCCTGGATTTCGCGCACCAAGCGCGGCTTGTAGCGCAAACCGGCCGAGGACAGGGTCGAGGTGGCCGTCGCCAATTGCAGCATGGTGAAGTTGTTGTATCCCTGACCGATCCCCAAAGAAATAGTTTCACCGGCATACCATTTTTGCTGCTCGGGCTTCTTGAAGCGCTTGCGCTTCCAGGCGGTGGACGGCAGGTCGCCGGTCAGCTCGCCGATCAGATCGATCTCGGTCTTGCGCCCGAAGCCGAAGGGCTCCAGCTGATCATGGATCAGATCGACCCCCATCTCATTGGCCAGGCTGTAGAAGTAGACATTGCTGGAACTGACGATGGCCAAGCGCATGTCTTTAGGGCCGGGCCGGTCGACCTCGGGGCTGCCGAAGGTGCGCCCGCCGAAGCTGTACGTTAGGTTATCCTGGATGACCAGGCTGGGCGAGCGCTTGCCCGAGTTCAGGGCCGCCATCGCCATAAAGGGCTTGAAGGTCGAGCCCGGCGGGTAGGTGCCGCGCATCGCCCGGTTCAACATCGGCTTGTCGATGTTCTCGTTCAGCTCGCGCCAGTTGTCGGCGTCGATACCGTCGACAAACAAGTTGGGGTCAAAGGTCGGCTTGGACACAAAGGCCAGCACCTCGCCATTGCGCGGGTCAATCGCGACCAGCGCCCCACGGCGATCTTTGTAAAGCTCCTCCACCAAGGCCTGCAGGCGGATGTCGATCGACAGCACCAGCGTGTTGCCCGGCGTCGGCGGCTTGTGGGCGAGCCGGCGCACGGCGCGCCCGCCGGCGCTGGTTTCCAGCTGCTCGAAGCCGGTGATGCCGTGCAGCTCGCGCTCATACGCCTGCTCCAGGCCCAGCTTGCCGATGTATTCGGTGCCACGGTAATTGGCGAAGTCTTCTTCCTCCCACTCGTCCATGGCCTTCTTCTCGGCCTGGTTGATGCGGCCGATATAGCCGATCAAATGCGCGCCGACCTCGCCCAGCGGGTAGCTGCGGAACAGCCTCGCCTTGATCTCGACGCCGGGAAAGCGGAAGCGCTGCGCGGTGAATTTGGCCACCTCGGTGTCGGTCAGCTTGGTGCGAATCGGCAGCGACTCGAAATTCTTGCTCTCGCTCATCAGGCGTTTGAGGCGTTTGCGGTCGCGCGGCTGGATCTCTATCACCTGCGCCAAGGCATCGATGGTGGCCTCCAGGTCGTCCACCTTGGAGGGCGTAATTTCCAGCGTATAGGCCGAGTAGTTGCTCGCCAACACCACGCCATTGCGGTCCTTGATCAGGCCTCGGTTGGGCACGATGGGCACGATGGTGGTGCGGTTGGACTCGGCGCGGCCGAGCAGATTGTCGTGTTGCGTGACCTGCAAAAACACCAAGCGTGCGGTCAACAGCCCAAAGCACAAAAGCACGAACAAGCCGGCCGCGACCAAGCGCAGCCTAAAGCCGCCCAGCTCTTGCTGGATGTTTTTCATCACCGTCATGTCGGACGCCAGTAGCCGCTCACAGGGCCACTCACAAAGGCCGATTGGCGTCGCGATCCGGCGCTCGCCGTTGCGGCGCCAGCAGCAACACGGTG
Organism: Paucibacter sp. B2R-40; assembly: GCF_025717555.1. GTDB lineage: Bacteria > Pseudomonadota > Gammaproteobacteria > Burkholderiales > Burkholderiaceae_C > Paucibacter_A. Next base: position 85,069 of record NZ_JAJIRP010000001.1, read on the forward strand.
GCCAGCGGCCATAGCGCCGCCTCGAACAAGGGCGCCAAGGCCAGTGGCCAACCCGGCCACATGCCGCCCACCGCCATGCGCACCAGCAGCGATACCGCATGGGCCGCCGCGAACAAGGGCAAGACATGGAAGGCCTGCGTCACCAGGCCAAAGCCCGGCAAGCGCCTGTGCAGGCTGACCGCACCGAAGCTCAGCAAGCTATAGCTGAGCGCATGCTGACCGAGCAAAGCGCCATGGTGAACATCGACCAGCAAACCAAAAGCAAAGGCCCAGCTGACGCCGATGCGGCGCGGCTGGTGCACGCCCCAAAACACCAACACCACGGCCAACAGGTCCGGCATCGCCGGCGAGCGGCCGATCGGCACCATATCGACCATCAGCGCCAGAATCAAACTCAGGCCGATGAAGAGCGGATTGGCCGGCATCAAGAGCTGGCCGGAGCCACGCGGCATGATCATTTCTGCCCTCCTTTTGCCGCCACAGCTGCGGCCTTGCGGGCAGTCTTGCCGGCCGCTGCCGACGCGGCTTCAGCCGCCGCAGCCGCCGCAGCTTCGGCCTGCGCCGCCTCATGCTGGGCCAGCGGCTGCAAGACCAGCACATGGCGGGCGCTGTCGGCTTGCGCGATCGGCAGCAAACCAACGCTGGCGAAACTGGTATCCCCGCGCCGCTCGACCAGGCTCACCCGCGCCACCGGCAGGCCAGGCGGATAAACCCCGTCGAGACCCGACGTTACCAAGATGTCGCCCTCCTTGACATCCGCATTGGCGGCCAGAAAGCGCAACTCCATACCGCTGCCGTCGCTGCGCCCGAAGGCTGCGTTACGTTGCTGGGTACGCGAGTTCAATACTGGAATGGCCGCGTCTTTGTCATTCAGCAAAGTCACTTCGGCGCTGAGGCCGTAAACCCTGGTGACCTGACCGAGCACGCCCTTGTCATTGATGACGGGTGAGCCCGGCTGCACGCCGTGACGGCTGCCTCGGTCAATGACCACGCGGCGCGAGTAGGGATCGGTCGCCTCATACAGCACCTCCGCCGACACCGAGCTGACCTGGACGGCGGGACGCAACTCCAGCAGGGCGCGCAGGCGCTGATTCTCGGACTGCAGCTGCTCGGCGCGGCTCAGCCGTTCGGCCTGTTGCACCAGTTGGCGGCGCGCCAGGTTCTCGGCCTCGCGTGCGCTCTCGGTGCCGCGCAGATAGTCTTGCAGGTTTTCCCAAGCGTCCACCGGCGCCAGCAACAGGGTCTGCAAAGGATGCAAGGCCAGTGCCAAGCTCGCCCGCGCCGGCGCCGCCAACTTGAAACGCGCATCGGCCACCATCAAAAACAGCGCCAGCGCCGCGCACAGCAACAGCTTCGTCAGCGCCGAAGCGCCTTGACGAAAGAACGGTGGGGTGTCGCGATCAAAAGGGCCGAGGGACATGGCTCAAAAGATGAATCTAACGGGCCGTAGCGAACGGAGGTGGCTAGGCTGAGGCCGGACAGAAACAGTCCTGAGGACTGTTTGTGCCTGCCGAGGGCCAAGGTCTCTGACCTTGGCGGCCGGAGCACAGCAACCGGAACGTACTTTGGGTACGTGAGGATTGCGAGCACCGCCCAACGACGCCTAGTGCCCGCGCAGTAGGCCTCATCCTATTTACTCGTAGGTGAAGATGGAACCCAGGCGCTCCATGCGCTCCAAGGCCATGCCGCAACCGCGCACCACGCAGGTCAGCGGATCTTCGGCCACCAGCACCGGCAGACCGGTTTCCTCGGCCAGCAGGCGGTCCAGATCGCGCAGCAGCGCGCCGCCGCCGGTCAGCATCATGCCGCGCTCGGCAATATCGGCGCCCAGCTCAGGCGGGGTTTGCTCCAAGGCATTCTTGACCGCAGAGACGATCTGATTCAGCGGGTCGGTCAGCGCCTCCAGGATCTCGTTGGACGAGATCGTGAAGCTGCGCGGCACGCCTTCGGCCAGATTGCGGCCCTTGACTTCGATTTCCTTGACCTCGGAGCCGGGGAAGGCGCTGCCGATGGTCTTTTTGATCATTTCGGCGGTGGGCTCGCCGATCAACATGCCGTAGTTGCGACGGATGTAGTTGATGATGGCCTCGTCGAACTTGTCGCCGCCGACCCTCACGCTGCCCTTGTAGACCATGCCGCCGAGCGAAATCACGCCGACTTCGGTGGTGCCGCCGCCGATGTCGACCACCATCGAGCCCGAGGCCTCGCTGACCGGCAGGCCGGCACCAATTGCGGCCGCCATCGGCTCTTCGATCAAAAACACCTGCGAAGCGCCGGCGCCGAGCGCCGATTCGCGGATCGCACGGCGCTCCACCTGGGTCGAGCCGCAGGGCACGCAAATGATGATGCGCGGGCTGGGGCGCAGCATCTTCGAGTCGTGCACCATCTTGATGAACTGCTTGAGCATCTGCTCGGTGACGGTGAAGTCGGCAATCACGCCGTCCTTCATCGGGCGGATCGCCTCGATATTGCCGGGCACCTTGCCCAGCATGGCCTTGGCTTCGCGGCCGACGGCCTGGATGGTTTTCTTGCCGTTGGGGCCGCCTTCGTGGCGGATCGAGACGACCGAGGGCTCATCCAGCACGATGCCTTTGCCGCGGACGTAAATCAGCGTGTTGGCGGTGCCCAAGTCGATGGCGAGGTCGGTGGAGAAGTAGCGGCGCAGAGAGGCGAACATGGTATTTTTTAAGGCGCTGGGCTTGGCATCTGAGCCCTTGGGCTGGAGATCGCCGGCACATCACGCTTGAAGCGTTGATCGGGGCTGTTGGTGGTGAGCCAGTGCGGGATAGGGGTGGTGAAACAGGAATACTTGGCTTCGCCATATGCAGCGAGGCTGCCTGAGCCTGCACAGCACTCAAAAGTACCGCTTAGCTTACGCAGCCCCGTTGCAATGGAGATAAGCATAGATAATAACTGATCGCCCTCTATTTCTTCATAGCGCGGGCCCTTTGTTCTTCAACTTGGGGCTTTGTTTTTTGTCACTTTCCTCCTTGGTTTGCCATGGCCCTGACCCCACAAGACGTAAGCCGCATTGCCAATTTGGCCCGACTGGAACTGCAAGAGGCCGAGAGCGCCGCCCTGCTGGGCCAGCTCAATGGCTTCTTTTCCATCGTCGAGCAGATGAGCGCGGTGGACACCAGCGGCGTCGAGCCGCTCTACACGCCGCTGTCTGCGGTGCAAGAGGTGAGCCTGCGCCTGCGCGAAGACTTGGTCACGGAGACCAATCAACGTGAACTGAACCAACGCAGCGCGCCCGCGGTCGAGGACGGCCTGTTTCTGGTGCCCAAGGTGATCGAATAATGACGACGACAAATAAAGCATTGCATGATTTGGGTGTGGCCGACTTGAGCCGCGCCTTGGCCGCCAAACAAGTCTCCAGCCAGGAACTGACCCAGCATTTGCTGGCTCGTATCAAGCAATATGAGGGCTTGGGCTGCTTTTTGCACACCGACGCCGAGGCCTCACTGGCCGCCGCGATGGCCGCTGACGCACGCCGCGCGGCCGGCGACGGCGCTGCCCTGCTCGGCATTCCATTGGCGCACAAGGACATCTTCGTCACCAAGGACATGCCGACCACGGCCGGCTCAAAGATCCTTAAGTCTTACCGCAGCCCGTTCGACGCGACCGTGATCAAGCGATTGTTTGCGGCCGGCACCATCTCGTTGGGCAAGCTCAACTGCGACGAGTTCGCGATGGGCTCGGCGAATGAGAACTCGGCTTTTGGCCCCGTGGCCAACCCTTGGGATCATGGCCGCGTACCGGGCGGCTCCTCCGGCGGCTCAGCCGCAGCCGTTGCGGCCCGCCTGCTGCCCGCCAGCACCGGCACCGACACCGGCGGCTCCATCCGCCAGCCGGCCAGTTTCACCGGCATCAGCGGTATCAAGCCGACCTATGGCGTGTGCAGCCGCTACGGCATGATCGCTTTTGCCTCCAGCCTCGACCAAGCCGGCCCGATGGCCCGCTCGGCCGAAGACTGCGCCTTGCTGCTGTCGGCGATGAGCGGCTTCGATGAGCGCGACGCCACCAGCGTGCAGCGGCCACCGCAAGACTTCCACGCACAGATGCTGCAAGTCCGGCCCGGCGCCACGGCGGCCCAGCCCTTGAAAGGCCTGCGCATCGGCCTGCCGCTCGAGTTCTTCCCGGCCGCTCTGGCGGCGGACGTCAACGGTGCCGTGCGCGCCGGTCTGGCGGAGCTGGAAAAGCTCGGCGCCACCCTGGTTGACGTCAGCCTGCCGCGCACCGAGTTGGCGATTCCGGTCTACTACATCATCGCGCCGGCCGAAGCCAGCTCGAACCTGAGCCGCTTTGACGGCGTCAAGTTCGGCCACCGCGCGGCCCAGTACGACGATCTGCTGGACATGTACAAAAAGACCCGTGCCGAAGGTTTCGGCGCCGAAGTCAAACGCCGCATCATGATCGGCAGCTACGTCTTGTCGCACGGTTATTACGACGCCTACTATCTGCAGGCGCAAAAGCTGCGCCGCATGATTGCCGACGACTTCCAGCGCTGCTTCACGCAATGCGATCTGATCGCCGGCCCGGTCGCGCCGACCGTCGCCTGGAAGCATGGCGAAGGCGCCGATGACCCGGTCAAGGCCTACCTGGCCGACATCTTCACCCTGCCCGGCTCCTTGGCCGGCCTGCCGGGCATGAGCGTGCCGGTCGGCGTCGGTGAGGGCGGCATGCCTGTGGGCTTGCAGTTACTCGGCAACTATTTCCAGGAGGGTCAGCTCTTGCATGCGGCCCATGCCTTGCAACAAGCGACCGATTGGCACCTGGCTGCCCCGGCGGGAATCTGAATATGAGCAGCAGTAGCAACAGCAAACTTATTCGCGGCTATGAAGTGGTGATCGGCCTGGAAAACCATGTCCAGCTGTCGACCCAGTCGAAAATTTTCAGCGGCTCCTCGACCGCGTTTGGCGCCGCACCGAACACGCAGGCCTCGCCGGTCGATCTGGCGCTGCCGGGCACGCTGCCGGTCTTGAACCGTGGCGCGGTCGAGCGGGCGATCCGCTTCGGCCTGGCCGTCGGCGCCAAGGTCGCGCCGCTGTCGATCTTTGCACGCAAGAACTATTTCTACCCCGATCTGCCCAAGGGTTATCAGATCAGCCAGTACGAGATCCCGGTCGTGCAGGGCGGGAAGCTGGAGTTCTTTGTCGGTGACGTCAAGCACGTGGTCAACCTGACCCGTGCTCACCTCGAAGAAGACGCCGGCAAGAGCCTGCATGAGGACTATCACGGCCTGACCGGGATCGATTTGAACCGCGCCGGCACGCCGCTGCTGGAGATCGTCTCCGAGCCCGAAATGCGCAGCGGGGCCGAGGCCTGCGAGTACGCCAAGACCCTGCATGCGCTGGTGATGTGGTTGGGTATGTGCGACGGCAATATGCAAGAAGGCTCGTTCCGCAGCGACGTCAATGTGTCGGTGCGCCGCCCTGGTGAGCCTTACGGTACCCGTCGCGAAATCAAAAACCTGAACAGCTTCCGCTACATGTTGCAAGCGGTCGAATACGAGGTGAATTGGCAGATCGACGAGTTGGAAGACGGCCGCGCGATCCAGCAGGCGACGATTCTGTTCAACCCCGACACGGGCGAAACGCGGGCTATGCGCAGCAAGGAAGATGCGGCCGATTACCGCTATTTCCCCGACCCGGATCTGCCGCCGCTCATGATCGCTAACGAGTGGATCGAGCGGGTACGCAGCGAGATGCCTGAGCTGCCCGAGCCGATGGCCAAGCGCTTCCAGAACGAGTTCGGTCTGCCTGCCTACGACGCGGCGATGATGACGCAGAGCAAGGACTTTGGCGCCTTCTTCGAGACAGCGGCGAAGGCCTGCGGTCAGCCGAAACTGGTCGCCAACTGGCTGATGGGCGAGTTCGCGCGCCGACTCAATAACGAAGACCGGCCGCTGTCCAGCAGCCCGGTTGATGCGGCGACGCTGGCCGCGCTGATCTCGCGCATCAGCGACGGCACGATCTCGAACAATGGCGCACGTCAGCTGTTCGAGGCCTTGTGGACCGGGCCTGAGCAGAGTGTCGACACGCTGATCGAGTCCATGGGCTTGAAGCAGATGAGCGATAACACCGAATTGGAGCGCATCCTGGACGAAGTCCTGGCCGCCAATCCGAAGTCGGTCGAGGAGTTCCGCGCCGGCAAGGAAAAGGCCTTCAATGCGCTCGTCGGTCAGGCGATGAAGGCCACCAAGGGCAAGGCGAATCCGACGGCGGTCAATGAGCTCTTGAAGAAGAAGCTCGAGAGCTGAATCAGCGGGGCGCGGACGCTGCAGCATCCGCCGCGCCCTTACCCAGACTGCCCGGCGCAGCACCGGCCCAAAGCCGCTTCAAGAGCAGCAGTTCTTGGTCAAAGCGGCTGCCGATACGCACCAGCTCGGCTTTCTGGTTTTCGATCAACTGCTTTTGCGCGTCGACAGCCGCGTCGTTCGCGTCCATCTGCCGCTTGAGTTTGGCCGGCAAAGGCTTGCCCTTGTAAAACTCGGCCTCGTCCAACAAAGGCTTGCGCTCAAGGGCCAGATCCTTGATACGGTGCTCCGAGATCAGCCGCGCCTTGTTGGCATCGTCGAGCGAACTCGCGCGGGCACGCTGATGCGCGGCTTCATCCGGGTAGCGCATCATCAGGTTGCGATCGCGCCGCACTGCATCCAGCTGCGCCACGCGTTCGGCGGCCAACTTGCGTTCACGCGCCTCATGCGCAGCGCGCTGCTCGGGGGACATCGCCGCAGGCAGTACCGAGCGCAACGAACCATCGGCATTCAACACCCGTTGCTCCACCGCATTGCAATCGCTGATGGGCCGGTCCGAAGTCAGGCGTCGCCCATCGACCGTGGTGCAGGTGTAGATGGCCGCCTTTGGGGCCGGCACGGCCTGTGCCCAGGACAAAGCAGGCGCTAGGGCCGCGACCAGGGCGACCATGACGGTGAGTTTGCCCATCAGACCCCGTAACGATCCCGGTAAGCCTGCACCGCACCCGCATGCGCGGTGGCGCGCTCGTCGCTGGTGGTCTTCAAGAATTCCAACAGATCATGCAGGCCGGCGATAGCGATCACCGGCAAATGCAGTTGCTCGGTCACATATTGCACCGCCGACTTGGGGCTGTCGACACCGTTCTCGACCGCCTTTTCCTGCCGGTCGAGCGCGATCGTGACGCCGCAAGGCGTGGCGCCGGCAGCAGTGATCATCGCGATCGATTCGCGCACCGAGGTGCCGGCGGAGATCACGTCGTCAATGATCAAGACCCGGCCATGCACCGGCGCGCCGACCAGGGTGCCGCCTTCGCCATGATCCTTGGCTTCCTTGCGGTTGTAGGCGAATGGCTTGTTGTGGCCCAAGCGCGCCAGTTCGATGGACAGCGCCGCCGCCAGCGTGATGCCTTTGTACGCCGGGCCGAAGATCATGTCGAATTGCAAACCCGAGGCGATCAGGCGCTGCGCATAAAACTGCGCCAGGCGGCCCAGCTTGGCGCCATCGTCAAACAGGCCAGCGTTGAAGAAATAGGGGCTCAAGCGCCCCGCCTTGGTCTTGAATTCGCCGAAGCGAAGCACACCGGCTTCAACCGCGAACGCGACGAATTCCTGGGCAAGTGGAGCGGGCGTATTGACAGTGGGCATGGGCTTGTATGGCAGGTTCTTTCGCAACATTGTAGGGGCCAAAAAAAGCCCGATCCTGGCTGACGGATCGGGCTTGTGGTGCGCGGCCAGATGCAGCGCTCAGGGGCCTAAAGGCCGCTCAGAAGCTGGCCTTGAACTGCAGCCCGTAGCTGCGTGGCTCGTTGATAATGCCGGTCAGGTTGTTGAAGTCGATGGCGGCAACGACTTGCTGCTCGTTGGTCATATTGCGCACATAGGCCGAGACTTCGTACTTGGAGTTGTTCCAGCCATAGCCGACGCGCAAGCCGCCTTCCAGCGAAGACTTGGCACGGTACTCGGTCGCCTTGTACAGGAACATGTTGTACTCGTCCTTGTAGGCCCAGTCGGTCAAGACATAGACGTCGCCACCCGCCAGCTCGGTGCTGTAGCGCAGCGTCCAGTTGGCAATCCACTTCGGCGCACGCGGCAGCGGGTTGCCGCCGATCAGTACCGTGCCGGCCACGGGACCGGCCTTGTTCAGCACATTACAGCCTGTATTAGGTTCCAAACCTTGGAAGTTCGCGTTGCCGCAAGGCGCCACGAAGAGTGCATCATCCTTGATCTTGGTATCGGTGTAGCTCAGGCCCAGCGTGGTGCGCCAGTCACGCGCCAAAATCGCCTGTGCATCAAGCTCGAAACCTTGGCCGGTCGCCTTATTGGCATTGACCAAGCGGTTCTGGTTGACGCTGCCGCTGCCGGCGGTCAGCTGCAGGTCATCGACCTTGTAGCTGAACACGGTGCCGCTGATGCGGGCCGTCTTGTCAAGCAGATCGGTCTTGAAGCCGGCCTCAAAGGACAAGGCTTTTTCGGAGTTGGCGACCGAGATCGAGTCACCAAACAAAACCCGGCCCTGGATACTCGGCGCGCGGTAGCCGGTGGCCACACGGGTGAACAGCGAGGTGTCCTTGTTCAGCGTGTAGTTGGCGCTCAGGTCCCAGCTCCAGTTGGTCGAGCGCGGGTTGGCCGTGAACGGGCCGGCATTCTTGCCACCAAACGGCGTTTGCGTGCGGGCGGCGTCAAAGTCTTTCTTGTCGTCGGTGTAACGAAGGCCGCCGCGAATCTTCAGGTCGCTGGTGACGGCGTAGTTAAGGCTACCGAAGGCGGCCCAAGAGGTCGCATCTTGGTGTTGATAGGCATAGCCATTTTGCGGGTCGCCGGCCGAGAAGGAGTCGAAGTTGAAGCTGTCAACAGTCATCTTCTCTTTGAAGAAATACAGCCCGCCGATCCATTGCAGCGCGTCGGCGGTGTTGGACTGCAGGCGGAACTCCTGGGTGGTCTGCTTCAGCTGGGGCAAGCCGTCGGCAGTCTGCGCGTCGAAGGGGATCACCGAAGGCTGGCCGGGGAAGCGCGGGCCATCAGGGATGCCGCCAAAGCGGCTGCCGAAACCACCGTCCACATCGCCACGGCTGTAAAACTTGGCAGTATCGTAGGCGGTGATTGAGTGCAGCGTCATGCCGTTCAACTCCCAGCGCAGACGGGCACTGACGCCGCTGGACCTGAGGGTTTGCTCGTTATAGCCGTCGGTCGGGTAATTCGAGGCATCAAATCCGTCGACGATGTCATTGGTGCCGCGCTTGATGATGTTGGCGCGGAATGTCGTGGCGCTGCCTTCGTAGTCGCGGCCGCGCACATTGAACAGCGCATAAAAGCCGCCATTCTTGTAAGCGGCCTGAACGCGAGCGGCCTTGTCGGAGTAGCCCTCCAGGTCCGAGGTCGCACCGGGCAAGGGGTTGTGCACGCGGTCGCTGGCGCGCTGGAACAGCACGGCGGCCCGCACGGCCCAATCTTCACCCAGAGGTGCATTGACCGCACCTTCGAGATTGAAGGCGTTGTTATTGCCAAAGCCGGTATTGACATAGCCCTCAAAACGCTTGCTCGGCTTGACCGAGTCAAACTTCATCACACCGGCCGGCGAGTTGCGGCCGAACAGCGTGCCTTGCGGGCCGCGCAGCACTTCAACCTGTTCCACGTCAAAGACCGGGAAGCCCTTCAACATCGGGCTTTCCTGCACCACTTCGTCGTAGACCAGGCCAACCGGCTGCGAAGCGTTCAAGTCGAAGTCGGTATTGCCCAGGCCGCGAATATAGAAACGCGGGAAGGTGCGGCCGAAATCCGATTCGATGTTCAGGCTCGGCACGCGGCCCGAGAGTGCGCGAATGTCTTGGCCGCTGGCGTTGTAGGCGTCGAGTTCTTCGCCCTTGATGGCCGAGATTGACATCGGCACATCGCGGATGTTCTCGGCCCGGCGGCTGCCGGTCACGATCACGGTGTTCAGCGTCGTGGTGTCCTTCTTGGCTTCGGCCACAGGGGCTTCAGCGCTCTGCGCCATTGCGCCATGCATGGGGAAGGCCGCCGCGAGGGCGAGGGCGATCAAATTGGGTTTGATGTGGAGGGTTTTCATAGGTGTCCTGCGGGTGAGTTGATTCAAAGGGCGAGCTTTTCGGGCCTCTGCGGCCAAAACATGAGCGGACGCTCCAACAAAGATCCGAGCTGCGTTCGCTGTATTACTTGTTCAGGCAACTGTCTTCGGCAAACGTTTGCTCCTTGAGCATCCGTGAATCTAGCAAGTCATTCCGATGAAAGTCACCTCGAAAGGGTTTGCCCTAGGGTTTTGTGGCCAAAACACAGCAGACCAATCTAGACCAGTCGCCTGCGATACTGCCCCAACCTCCACCCAAACGCTTTTTTCACCATGCGCTTCATCACAGCCAATTTGAACGGTATCCGTTCCGCAGCGAACAAGGGCTTCTTCGACTGGTTGCCCGATCAGAAGGCCGACGCGCTGGGCGTGCAAGAGGTCAAGGCGCAGGACGAGCATGTGGCCGGCAGTTTTTGCAGCTCGGGCGACTTGAAAGGCCACTTTCATTACGCGCAGAAGAAGGGCTATTCCGGCGTGGGCCTCTACACCCGCGAATTGCCCAGCGAGGTCATCACCGGCATCGGCGTTGAGGAATTCGACTTCGAAGGTCGCTACATCGAGAAGCGCTTCGACAAGCCCGGCCGCAAGCTCAGCCTGATCAGCTGCTACTTCCCCAGCGGCAGCAGCGGCCCCGAACGCCAGGAAGCCAAGTACCGGTTCTTGGCCGCGATGGCGCCGCACTTGCAGGCCTTGAGGGCCGAGCGCGAGTTCATCCTGGTAGCCGATGTCAACATCGCACACCGAGAAGCCGACCTGAAGAACTGGCGGAGCAACCAGAAGAACAGCGGCTTTCTGCCCGAGGAACGCGCCTGGATGACCCGTCTCACCGACCCGTCCGACGGCGGCCTGGTCGACGTCTACCGCACGCTGCAACCCGACACCACCGACGCTTGCTACACCTGGTGGAGCAACCGCGGCCAAGCCTATGCCAACAATGTCGGTTGGCGGCTGGATTACCACCTGGCCACCCCCGGCCTGGCCGCCTTGGCTAAGCGCGAGGCAATCTACAAGGCGCGGAAGTTCAGCGACCATGCGCCGCTGACGATTGACTACGATTTCAAGCTCTGAGTTTCAAGCGCTGAGTCCCGCCTGCTCATGGCCTGCGGCAACACCCTCGTCGAGACGCTGAAGATGGCCGCCAGCAGATGCTGAGCATGAGCCTAGATTCAGCGCTCGACTGGGCCATCGTCACCGTCTTCGCCACCGTCTATCTGGGCATGTTGCTGGGTGGCCGCGCGCGGCGTGCATCTGAGCGAGCCGGGCGTGTTGCTGGTGGCCGGCGTGGCGCTCTCGAATCTGGTCTCGAATGTGCCGGCGGTGATGTTGCTGCTGCCGGATTTGGACCGTGGCCTTGATGCCGGCAAACTGCTGCTGGTTGGTTCAATGCCCAATCTGATCGTCGCCGACCTGGCCCGCCAGGGCGGGCTGGTGATCAGCGCCCGCCAACACCTGCACATCGGCCTGCCGGTGATGACCGGGACTCTGCTGTTGCTGTGGATCTGGCTGAGCTGAGCCGAACTGCGCTGCACTCTAGCCCGGCACGGCCGGCTATGACTGCGATTGGCAAAAGTGATCATCTGCGGGCTGCCTAAACTCTAAACTGCACAGGCACTTTCATCACCAATATCCCCAGGAGCCAGCCATGTCAGCAGAACCCAAATGCCCTTTCGCCGGCCACGCCCGCAGCAACACCACAGCAGCAGCCCCCTCCAACGCCGATTGGTGGCCCAATCAACTCAAGCTGAGCATCTTGCATCAGCATTCCGCCTTGTCCGACCCGATGGGCGCCGACTTCGACTACGCCGCTGAATTCAAACGTTTGGATCTCGACGCCGTCGTCAAAGACTTGCACGCGCTGATGACCGATTCGCAGGACTGGTGGCCGGCCGACTGGGGCCATTACGGCGGCCTGATGGTGCGCATGGCTTGGCATGCGGCGGGCACCTACCGCGTCACCGACGGCCGCGGCGGCGCGGGCACCGGCAACCAGCGTTTTGCGCCGCTGAACAGCTGGCCCGACAACGGCAATCTGGACAAGGCCCGCCGCCTGCTCTGGCCGATCAAACAAAAGTACGGCCGCCAACTTTCCTGGGCCGACCTGATCGTCCTGGCCGGCAATATCGCGCTGGAATCCATGGGCTTCAAGACCTTCGGTTTTGCCGGCGGGCGGCCCGACATCTGGGCGCCCGAGGAAGATGTCTATTGGGGCTCCGAAAGCACCTGGCTGGGTGACAAACGCTACAGCGGCGACCGTGAGTTGGAGAATCCGCTGGCGGCCGTACAGATGGGACTGATCTATGTAAACCCGGAAGGCCCTAACGGCAATCCTGATCCGATTGCCTCCGGCCGCGATGTGCGCGAGACCTTCGCCCGCATGGCCATGGACGACGAAGAAACCGTCGCCTTGGTGGCCGGCGGCCACACCTTCGGCAAGGCCCACGGCGCGGGCGACCCGGCGCTGGTTGGCCCTGAGCCCGAAGCCGCGCCACTTGAAGCGCAAGGCCTGGGCTGGATCAACGCCCTGGGTTCGGGCAAGGGCGTGCACACCACCACCAGCGGCATCGAGGGCGCCTGGAAGCCCAATCCGACGACCTGGGACAACGGCTATTTCGACATGCTGTTCGGCTATGAGTGGGCGCTAACGAAAAGCCCGGCCGGTGCCCATCAATGGGTCGCCCAGAACGTCAAGCCCGAGCACATGATTCCTGACGCGCATGACCCGGCCAGGAAGCACCCGCCGATGATGACGACGGCCGACCTGTCGCTGCGCATGGATCCGGCCTACGAGAAAATTTCGCGGCGCTTCCACCAAGATCCGGCAGCCTTTGCGGACGCGTTTTCGCGCGCCTGGTTCAAGCTGACGCACCGCGATATGGGGCCACGCGCACGCTATCTCGGTGCCCTCGTGCCACAAGAGGTATTGATCTGGCAAGACCCGATCCCGGCTGTCGACCACGCGTTGATTGACGCGCAAGACATCGCCGGTCTGAAGCTGAAGCTGCTTGGCAGCGGCTTGAGCATTGGCCAGCTGGTCAACACGGCTTGGGCCTCGGCCTCCACCTTCCGTGGCAGCGACAAACGCGGCGGCGCCAATGGTGCGCGCATACGCCTGGCACCGCAAAAGGATTGGGCCGTCAATCAACCGGCCGAGTTGGCTGCGGTGCTGAGCAAGCTGGAAGCGATTCAGGCCGAGTTCAATGCGTCTCACGGGCCCCAAGGCAAGAAGATCTCCCTTGCCGATCTGATCGTGCTGGGCGGCAATGCGGCTATTGAAGTGGCGGCCAAGCAGGCCGGCCAAGACGTGAGCCTGCCCTTCACGCCCGGCCGAATGGACGCCACCCAAGACGAGACCGATGTGGCCTCATTCGCTTATCTGGAGCCTGCGGCCGATGGCTTTCGCAACTACGCTCGCCCCGGTCTGGCCGGCGTGAGCGCCGAACTGCTGCTGGACAAGGCGCAGCTGCTGACGCTGACCGCGCCCGAGCTGACGGTGCTGATCGGCGGCCTGCGCGTGTTGAATGCAAACGTGGCTCAGACCCAGCACGGCGTCTTCACCGCGCGGCCCGAAACCCTGAGCAACGACTTCTTTGTCAACTTGCTCGATATGCGCACGCAATGGCAGCAGTCCAGCAGCGCCGAAGGCGTGTTGGAAGGGCGAGATCGCAGCACGAACGAGTTGAAATGGACCGCCACCGTGGTCGATCTGGTGTTCGGTTCCAACTCGCAGCTGCGCGCGCTGGCCGAGGTCTACGGCTGCAGTGACTCGGGCCCGAAATTCGTGCAGGACTTCGTCGCGGCCTGGAGCAAGGTGATGAATCTGGACCGTTTCGATCTGGCTTGATTCAGGACCCGCGGAGCAGGTCAGCGGCCACCTGCTCCGCCGCTTCCAGCGCGCCTTCCAAGAACCCGCCCGACTGCGGCGCGAACTCGGTACCGGCCAGCCAGAGGCGCCCGCGCCATTCGGCCGGCACATTCGGCGAGTCGTAAACCGGATGTTGGCCGAGCGGCCTGTGGTCCAGCGCATCAGCCGTGAACGGCTCTTGCGCCCAGTCCTGCACGGCCGACCACAAGGGCTTTTCGGCCTGCGGGCCGAACAGACGGGCGAGTTGGGCCAGGGCTTGCAGGCGCAGGTCTGCCTCGCCGATGCCTTGCCGGTAGGACGGCGGCACACCCAGAAAGCCGAATAGCGCGGCAAGCTGGCCAGCACTGTCAGAGGCGTCATGGATCTCCACCATAGGCCCGCGATGGCTGCCGGCCGCGCCCGAAAGACCAGCTGCGCGCCAGAAGGCCTGTTCATAGACCGCGACAAACTTGGCCTGGCCGGCCATCCAGGTCGGCGTACGGCGCCAGCCCTGCGCTGTGGTCAGCGGCCAAGCGGGCTCGGCCGACAGCTCGGCCAGCAGACGCGGCGGCAAGCTGCTGATGACGCGCGCGGCGCGCTGCACCCAGCGGCGCTCGCCTTGCATCAGATGCAGATCGACGCCGCCTTCGGGCCGCAGCCGCAAGGCCTCGACCTGCGTCCCCGGCAGCCATTGCACCCGCGTCAACAGGCCTTGAATGCCGTCCACCAGTGCAGCCATGCCGCCGGCAATGCGCATCGAGCGCGGCTGCTGCTCCCAGCTGTGGCCCAGGCGCCGCACGGCCCCGTCCGGCCCTTCGAGCAGGCTGGCACCTTCTGTGTGCTGCGGGTAACTTGTTAGCCCCAAGCGCTGCACCCAGGCACTCATCAGCGGGTTGATCTCGGGCCAGTACCAGGACGGGCCCAGGTCCAGCCGGTGTTCGGCGCCGTCAGACGTCGGCACACTGAGCACTCGCCCGCCCGCGCGCTGGCGCGCCTCGACCAGCATCACCGCCTGCCCCGCTTCTTGCAGTCGCCACGCAGCGTGCAGACCGCTCAGGCCGGCGCCGATGACGGCGGTCAGTTGCTCGTCCATTGCTTTTCCCTTTGCCTTTGCCTCTACTTGCACCAGCGCCAGCGCCGCGCATCAGACCAACTACTAGGTCAGGCTTTCCATCAAAAAAGAGGCGAGGCTCAGGTCGCCAACGTCGCCAGCAACATGTCCATCAACTGCCTTGGACCCCGGCCCGACTGCAGGCCGCGCCCGACCAGCATCGCGCCCTCAAGCGTGGCCAAGATGGTCTCGGCCCAATCCGGCGCAGAAACACCCGGCTTGAAACTGCCCGCCTCTTGCCCCTGCGCGAACACGCTCGCCAGCCAGGCGACATTGATCTCAAAAAACCGCCGCACCTCGGCATTGATCTCGGCCGGCAAGGAATCGGACTCGGCACCCAACATGCCGCACACGCACAGGCGGCGGTTTTCGGCATAGGTGGTCTCGAACAACTGGGCATAGGCACGCAGGCGCTCCGGTGCCCTCGCCTGCGTGCCTTCGATATGCAGCAAAGCCTGGCGAAAGCGATGGGTGTAACGCTGCGCCACCACCACGCCCAACTCGATCTTGGTCGGGAAATGGTGATGAATGCTGGGCTTGCGAATGCCGACCATTTGGGCCACGTCTTCATAGGAGAAGCCGTTGTAGCCGACGCGCTGTATCAGCGCCTCGCCGGCATCCACAATGCGCTCGGCCGAGGCTGTCAGTTCGGAGAAATGTTTCATGGGATCTGGCGTCCTTGACCAAGCAATAGGTAGCCCAATTCTAAGGAACTGAGCGTCAAGGCCTAGCGCCCGAAGTCGGTGGCAGATGACCGGTCTTGAGCCAGAAGCTGCAGCCCTGCGCACTGGCTAAGGGCTGGCGTTGATCGCCATCGGGCAGGCGCAACCAGCTGCCGGGCCCGTGGCGATGCGACTCATCCTGGAGCTCTCCGCTGATGACAAAGATCTCTTCGCCGCCCCGGCGCCCTTGATGGCCGTGGCGAGGGGAGCTGGCCCCTGGCGCCCACTTCACCAGACTGGTCTGCTCTGAACCGAAGCCACCAAGCCGAATGAGTTCGATGCCGGCCGCTGGGCCCGGCGACCAGGCCGCGCTGCGGGTATCGATCACCCGGCGTTGCTGGTCCTCGGCCTGCAACTGCCTGAGCTTGACGAAGATGATGCAGCCGCTGTCGGTAAAGGGCGCATGAGACGAGCCCCAAGGGTTGCGCACATAGCTGCCTGCCGGGTAGCGGCCATATTCATCTGCGAACTCACCCTCCAGGACGAAGAACTCCTCGCCCATATCGTGTGTATGCCGATCAAACTTGGAGCCCGGCGCATAGCGCACGATGGAGGTCGCAATGGCCACCTCGTCGCCATCGCGGTGCAGCAGTTTGCGCATCACCCCGGCTGCCGGCGAGGGCAGCCAAGGCAGCGTTTGCGTGTCGATCACGACGGCTTGTGTCAGGTCGCTGTGCAGTTTCAGATGATTCATGCGGCCAGTATCCTTCTAAGCCAGTGCCAGGGCAGTTTCAGGCCACATTGCGCCCGGCCATCACGCCGCCGTCCACATCCCAGACCGCCCCGGTCACCCAGCCGGCCTTGTCTGACAGCAAAAAGCCGACCGCCTCAGCCACATCGCGCGGCGTACCGACGCGGCCGATCGGATGGAAGCTGTTGAAGCCCTGCAGCGCCGCATGCACCTCGGCCTTGGGAATGAAGCCCTCATAGATTGGCGTCTGCACCACCGCCGGCGACACCGCGTTGACACGGATGCCATGCGGGGCCAGCTCCATCGCCAAATGCTGGGTCAGCGAATGCAGGCCGGCCTTGGCCATCGAATAGGCGCTCGACGGCGTGGCCTGGATCGCCTGCTTGCCCCACATCGAACCGATATTGACGATGGCGCCCTTGCGGCCGGACGCCACCATGTTCTGCACGACTTTTTGCGTCAGAAAGAAGAAGGCGCGGTTCAGGTTCATGTACTGGTCGTAGTCGGCGTGGCTATGTTCCAGGAAGGGCTTGGGGAAGAACACGCCGGCGGCATTGACGAGCAGATCGATGTCCGGGTGCTCGGTACCGAGTGTTTGAAGCAGGCGATCCACACCCGCGTCGGTGCTCAGGTCGGCGTTCAGCGTCGTCACTTCGCCCAGCTCGGCAAGGGTACGGCGCGCTGCTTCGAGCTTCTCCGCCCGGTGGCCAAGCAGGACTACCCGGCCGCCCTGTTCCAGCACCAGTCGCGCGGTTTCCAGGCCGATGCCGCTGCTGCCGCCGACGACCAAGAGTTTTCTTCCAGTAAATGTTGCAGGCATGATTTTCTCCAAATTATTTACCTACTACTTGGTAGGAATTTGCTTCAAAAAAACAGCAAGCAAAACCTTTGAAAATTGCTCGCTGGCTATTTGTCCTTAGCTTGATGGCACTCGCTTTGCTGGCAGCTGCCAAAATACAACCCAACCAATAGGTCATTATTTTATGGAAAATTTCGCAGCGCGCAAGCCCTGACGACAAAAATCCAGGCGCGCGCAGGCAAACCCGGCCCAGCTCACTGCCCTAGCGGCCAAACTTTCTCGAACCGGCCACGCAAAGAATCACCGCCACCGTGACGCCCAGCATCAGCGGGCTGACCTGCTCACGCAGCAGCGTGGCTGCCAGCGCCAGCCCAAAGAAGGGTTGCAACAGCTGCAACTGGCCGACGGCGGCAATGCCGCCTTGCGCCAGGCCGCGATACCAGAACACAAAGCCGATCAGCATGCTGAAGACCGAGACGTAGGCCAGGCTCAACCAGGCGGGGGTGGTGATGCCGGTGAAATCGGGCGGTGCTTTGAACCAGCTCAACAGCGCCATCAGCGGCAGCGCCAGCACCAGGGCCCAAGAAATCACCTGCCAGCCACCCAGTGTGCGGGACAACTTCGCGCCTTCTGCGTAGCCTAGTCCGCAGACAAGTATGGCCAGCAACATCAACAGGTCTCCCGCCGGAGACGCCGTCAGCCCTTGCGACAGCGCGAAGCCCACCACCAGCAAGCTGCCCAAGACCGAGAAAACCCAGAAAGCCGGGCGCGGACGCTCACCCCCGCGCCACACCCCAAAGCTGGCGGTAGCGAGCGGCAACAGGCCCAGGAAGACGATCGAATGCGCGGAAGTCACATATTGCAGCGCCAAGGCCGTCAGCAGCGGAAAGCCCAGCACAACGCCGGCCGCCACGATGGCCAAAGGCAGCAGCTGATGCCTGGCCGGTCGCTTCTCCTTGAAGAGCAGCAGCAGGCACAGCGCCAACAAGCCGGCGATGCTGGCTCGGGCTGCCGTCAGGAAGAAGGGCGAAAACTCCCGCACCGCCAGCCGGGTCGCCGGCAAGGAGGCGCTGAAGATCAGCACGCCGATAAAGCCGTTGAGCCAGCCGCTGCTGATGGATGTTTTTGCTGTGGGGGTTTGCGGCAGCGTCAATTGACTTCTCCATTCAGTGCCAGCGCTCGGGTCTGCCCGCGCGCTTGTATGTCGCCAGTCTAGGCATCACAATCAGGACAATCAAATAATTGTCATAGATACATTGCCCTATGGTGCAAGCCCGCTACAAGCAGGTGGTCGATCGCTTCGCCGCCGATATTCGCGCCGGCCGCATGCCGCCCGGCACGCGTTTACCCACGCATCGGCGGCTCGCCGCCAGCGAAGGGCTGGCCCTGATGACCGCAAGCCGCGTGTATGCGGAGTTAGGGGCAATGGGCCTGGTCAGCGGGGAAACCGGCCGCGGCACTTTTGTGCGCGAAACCGCGCTGCCGCGCGGCCATGGTCTGATCGATCCACAGGCCTATCAGCACGCGGCGGCCACCGACATGGTGGACTTGAGCTTCAACTACCCGTCGCTACCCGGTCAGGCCGAATTGCTACGTGCCTCCTTGCGCGAGATCGCCTCGGGCGGGGATCTTGAAGCCTTGTTGCGCTACCAGCCGCACGGCGGGCGCCCGCATGAGCGCGCAGAGGTGGCGCGGCATCTTGCCGCCAGCGGCCTGTGCGTGGAGGGCGAACAAGTGCTGCTGGTCGATGGGGCGCAGCATGGCTTGGCGATCACCGTGATGGCCTTGCTGCAAGCCGGCGATGTGGTCGCCGTTGATGCCTTGAGTTATCCCGGCTTCAAGCTGCTGGCCGACGCTCATCGCCTGGAGCTGGTGGCGCTGCCGGCGGCGGGTCAAGGTCCGGATCCGGATGCGCTGGACGCGCTGTGCAAGCGCCGCAAGGTCAAGGCGATCTACACCATGCCGACGCTGCACAACCCCTTGGGCTGGGTGATGAGCAGCAGCCGCCGGCAGGACTTGGTGGTGGTGGCGCGCCGGCACGGCCTGCTCATCATCGAAGATGCAGCCTATGCCTTCTTGATCGAAGACGCACCCGCGCCGTTGGCGGCTTTAGCACCGGAAATAACGGTCTACGTGTCCGGCTTCTCCAAGAGCGTGGCCACTGGGCTGCGGGTCGGGTATGTTGTCGCACCGCCCGCGTCCGTGGCCAAGCTCGAACGCGCGATCCGGGCCACGACCTGGAACACACCGGGCCTGATGACCGCCATCGCCTGCGGCTGGCTGGCCGACGGCACGGTCGCTCGTCTGGAGGCCGCCAAGCGCCAGGATGCGCGCGCGCGCCAGCAGCTCGCCGCCCGGCTCTTGGGCAAGCTCAAGCGCGTCTGCCACCCCGCCTCCTACTTCCTGTGGCTGCCGCTGGGGGAAGAGGTGCGTGCCGAGCAAGTGGCGATGGCCTTGCTGCGCGAAGGCATCTCGGTCTCCACCGCCGAGCCTTATGCCACCTCGGCGCAGGTCCCTCATGCGATCCGCTTGGCCTTGGGCTCGGTGGAGCTGCCCAGGCTGCGCAGCGCGTTGGCCAGGGTGGCTGAGGTGATTGGGGAGATTGATCCGTATGGGGCGTAGGGGAATAGCGGCGCGAATCCAGATCGGCGCGCGTATTTTCGAGCGGAATGTGACTGCTCCGCTCATGCTGATCAGTCAGTCGCCTAGCTCTTCACTGATTGATTGCAGTACGGGTGCGTGAGTTGAATATTGCGAATCGAACCCGTACCGCCTTCGCGCGCCCGAACTATGTGGTCATAAGAGATGGACTTTTCTGGATCCAAGTAGCCGCTGCAAATAGGGCACTTCATCGCGCCGAGGAGTGCGGTTTGAATGAATGCAGCGCTTTTGACGTCCTGAGAAAAGCTCAGCTGTGCTGTGTCGCTTGTGCCGGTCAAGATCTTTCCCTCAAGACCCGCAAACTGCACCAATTCTATTTCTCCTACTGCCTGAGCCGCTCCCAATGCTTCGATGAGTTTGCCAAGCATCATCATGTATCGAGCCACCCGGCCTGCACTTGAGGTTCGCTGAAGAATGGTGGCGACTACATCTTTGTGGTCAATCAAAACGCGCTCTAAATCGGCGCGAACCGAAGTGAAACGATTGAAGAAATTCTTGTCGTTGTTGGCGAGCTTCTGTCCGACAAGCGCCACCGTGCCCATGAATAGCGCGCTGGAATGCCGACCTGTTGGTCCATAGAAATACACAGCAGGGTGCAGCCCAAGGCTGCCGCCATCATTGCCGGTGATCCGACCGATTAAGTCCAAAGCTTTAGCAAGCGTCTTAAGCGTCAGTTGCCCATCCGGGTCGTCGGGCAAGCTCTCCACCCTTCTGGGCTCTCCTAGCTGATCACGGACGGCAATCAGCATAAGGTCAATAAGCGTCTCTAGCGCAGTGCGGATTCCCTTCGGCCCACCCAGGGGCAGATCAAGCGTCTTAATTGGACGCTGAATCTCAGGATCAAACAGCGATGAATGAAGGCTTTTGGCCCGGGACTCAATTTGCTGAACGACTTCGGGGCTGAACCGCGACCAGTACCGATGCCCTCGTCCAGAACGGATGATTGCTCGAGACGCAATGGACGAGGGTTTGGCTCTGTTCTTAAGCAAAAGCTCTTCAATCTCATCTAAGGGGGTCCCCTTAGTATTGATCTTGAAAAAGGAACTTTCAGCTTTGTCCGCATCGCCTTTCACCCATTGGATGGGTATGTGAATGTTTGAAATCTTGTGCTGCCCAACGTTTGAGCTAACCGGACCGTTGCAGCATGCCGCAATGGGGCCGGTTGAGTAGGTTAGGCCCCAATGTGCAGAGAAGTTGGTAAATTCTCGCGCGTCCCAAGCAACAAAACCTTCAGTGCGATTCTTACTGCTCGCTTCGCTTCCTCTTCTAATTCCGGCTGTTGATAACTCATTGCCGTCGGATCTGCTGGTGAATGCTGCGAAGGGTGCACGATGTACTTCCTTCTATTTGTCAACCAAATCCAGTCATCTCTAAGTTCAAATTTCTCTAGAAACTTCGCTTCTCGCTTTTCATCCTGGCCATTGACGTAAACTTCGACCGCCGCACAGGCGAAAACAATGGTTGCGTACCACGCCCCGGCGCAAAATACTGTCTCCAGTTCCAGTTCTAGTACGCGAGAATGATTCGTCGATACTCCAGTTCCTTCGCCAAGAGCTTCGCCCATTGCCCACGAGAAATAGTCGGTGCGAGAGCTCCAGAGTTCCCGACTCGGATAGGGGTCTTTGAGAATTTTTGATACTGTCATGATCTTTGACTTTGGGAGCTACTTGGATTTCTGGAGACAGCAGTGCCGCTGAACTTGGCGCGCAGTCACCTTTACTTATCTGGATAGAATTGGCTAGGAGCCGCGCGCATTTTGGCAGTATGTGGTATGTGCCGTTTGTAACATACAATATCAAATAACGAGCGAAAACCTCATCCAGATTCTGAACTGCTTTATTGCCGGATTGCTCAGGAACAAACCATGGCGGTACAGCCTTGGGCATTGGAGTCGCATACGAGTGATCAGTCTATCGGCCCAATGGGGGGGGCGGGCGAAATGCGCCGAAGCTGGCAGGTGCTCCGCGAATTCGGCGAATCAGTAAAAGAGCTCTATTGATTCGATGCGCTTCGATTGAAGGGACTCGGGGACAGATAGCCGACGCTGGGCAATCACTGCTTACTGGTGAGGAGCAGCGTTTAAGAAGCTAGAGTGGACGACTGCAACGGGCACACGGCCTCACCAAGGTCCACGCCGCAAAGTAGCTGAGGTTGGCAGAGTGGCAGCACACGTTGTCGGCCAACAAGAAAACAAAGGCAAAAGCTGCTTTCATGCCGGCCGATCTCGACGCGTGGCGCGGACAACGACGTAATCCAAGCAGGCTGTCACCCTGCTCGGAAAACCGCCGTATTTCGTCGTTATGCCGTCTGCCGCTGGGTCGGTCGAACGATAACCGATGCAGCGTTTGCCGCCTCCTGAAGCACCTTGGAGGACAAGTGTGCATAACGCATGGTCACCTTCGGGTCGGAGTGACCGAGGATCTGCTGAACCTCGTACAAACTGCGGCCAGCTGTCACCAGCAAGGACGCGTACGAATGTCTCAAGTCATGCAGTCGCACGCTCGGCACTTTGGCTTCTTTCCGCAGCCGGTACCAAGCTCTAGTGATGGTCGTGTACGGCTCATCTTTGCCGCCCTTTTGCTTGGCCGGCGATGGGAACAAATACGCCGACTTGCCCTTGGTGTCCAGTTGCTCCAACACCCATAGCGCCGAATCGTTCAACGGAATGGACCGAGGCTTCTTGGATTTCGACGAGATGGCATCGACTTTCCAAGTACCGCCATCAATATTGATGTTTTTCCAGGTGGCGGTCAGGGCTTCATTTAGGCGGGCGCCCGTGCTGAGAAGGAACATCACGATGCAACACACCATGCGATTGTCATCGTGGCGCAGCACATCAACCAATCGGTCCAACTGGTCTTGGTCCAGATAGTTTTCGACCTGGTTGTCGACCATGTATAGCTCGATGCCCCTAAGCGGATTCTTTTCGAGCAGTTCCCATTGAGCGGCCAAATTCAGCACCCTGCGCATAAGCTTGACGTGATGGTCGGCCGAGGCCGGCGACAAGCCCTCTTTCAGCAGGCCATTCTGAAAAGCTTGAACGTCACGGCGGTTGATGGCCGACAACGTCAGATCGCCGAACTTCGGTTTGATGCGGATGCGATACAGCTGGTCATCGCGCTTAACTGACCTTTTGTGGACGGTCGCGTGCGGAAAGTAGAGGTCAGTCATGAACTTGTCCAGCGTCATCTCCTCCGCTGCGGCCACCACGACCGCCTCCACGACCTTGGGTGCAAGCATGTGCTCGGCCTTGAGTTGCTTCGCTTGCTTCTTTGCTTGGCTCAGGCTCAAGTCTTTAATCGTGCCCAGATTCTTGTAGATATTGGTGTGCCACTTTAATGTCCGACGCATGGTCCAAAGCAAAGCGCGCCAACTGCGAGGCCAGTCGATTGAAGTCAGATGTGTCAGCGTGGCGGAAACGCTTCACTTTTTCATGGGTCATTTTGCGCCGCATGCCAAAGACGATGCCTCTGCTCATCGTCGAATCAGGCAAGTGCTTTTCAAGTGCAATATGAGACTCGTCTTTCCGGAACAAAGTTGAACCGCCTCGTTGGCATAGGAATCCTTTCGGTTTGGTTGGAAGGCAAAAAAAAAAGGGCACCCGAGGTCGAAACCTTGGGCGCCCTACAGGGATATTGATTTGGAAGGATCAGTTCAGCACTTGTGCCGCGTACATTCGCCAAGAGTCGGCAATGCCACACGGCGTGGTCAGTTGATGCCCTTTACAACATCGATATTCAGAAGTCGACTTTTACAGAGAACTGCGTGTGTCAGTCAAACTGTCAGAGAGGCAGATTTACGTCGCCTGATCGCAAAGCCTAAAAGTCCTAGGCCACCGAACATGAGTGCCAAGGACGAAGGCTCAGGAATCGGGGCCGCGTGAACCAATAAGCTACCAAAAGCCATGTTCCTTTCGGATACCGACATCAACTCTGGAGAATTGCTAGCTGCATCAAGTCCAAATGAGTCAAGAAACCAGCCGCCAGGTGCTAGGCCAACGTTTGAATAGAAAACTCCGTACATACCCCTGCAACTTTGCGTCAAGTCCGTAGAGCATTCATCCTCTTTTCCATAGAAAAAACTGTGCAATTCATTGTGGCCGGCAAACAAGTTTCCGCTGCCAAGATTCTGAAAAAACCAATCTGCACCGTCGCCATTTAATGTAGAACCCCCTTGAACACCGCCCCAAAGTGATTGAAGCAGCCGACCGGTTTCGTCTCGACTGGCATAACGCCATCCGTTTGCGAATAAACCACTTTGGCCGGCCTCAATTTCGGACCGAGAGTACCCTCGGGTCATGTCCAAGGACATCCACTCCAGACCTTGAAGGTCAACCAATTTCCCCATCGACGTGTAGCTATCCCCAGAAATCACGCCAGCGTTAGAAACAGTCGAAGCCAATGAAATAGCCAAAACCGCCGCAAAACCTTTTATATTCATAAATAGTCCCTTGAAGTAGTAATTAATATTCGCAACGGCCGTCATCACTCAACGAGCCCTTGGGTGTCAAGATAGTAGACACAAACGTCGCACACACGGTGAGTTAGTTTTCTTCGCCCCCCTCAATGCAAGGGTGGGTTTATATGTAGAAACATGCGATCGCATAAGCTGGCGCTCGTCTGCGTCCTTGGTCGCTCTTGACAATCTTGGTGAACTTGGAATTCATTGGCCTCCCTGCGGATTTGGTGTTGGACAACTTGGTGGGTTTTGGTTGAATATTTCCTCCTTTCGGAGAGTCGAAGAACGGCAATGGCGGGAGCCAAGCCGGACGAAGAGATAGGAAATGGAAGGGGTAGGCTCACTGCCACACGAAGGTGGCCGACAAGACGGACGGAAAAATATGCAGGTCAAGCCACGCGTTCGATATGCGGATGGCTTTAGAACAATGCGCGGAACAGGCCGCCAAATAGCGCGCCAATGACGGAGAAGGTGAATAGAAGAATCAAAATTGCAGGGATTGATGCCAATGCCCACTTGATCATGAAAAAAACCATAGACCAAAATGGAATACTCGCGTCAACGATAGAAACCATTTGCACTTGGAGCGTGCCCTTGGCGTTCGACTTATTTTTCTCGCGAGCTAATTCCGCTCGGTTCTCCGCCGATTCACTATTTATTGACTTGTCGGGCGGTATTCCTTCCTTCGAATAGCCGCAACTCCAACATGCATCAAATTCGTCTTCGATAGATTTAGAGCAGTGCTTACATTTCCACATTAATTCGTCCTTATTGATGAGAATATTTGGTGTCACTGCCACACGAAGGTGCCGGTCTTGGCTTCGGTTGTGTGAAGGAGCGAGAGAAGTGGAGCGGCCCATGCGGCGGCTCTGCTTGAATTGGTTTTCATGACTTTGATTCCCATAGAGACAGAGGCGGCGAATGCGGTGCGCCGGCCCTCCGTCGGTGATTACGGATAGGTGCGCGTCTTGGCGGGGGCTTGGGTGGGGCTGGCCTTGATAGCGGCCACGACGGCCAAACCAACAAGCAAGCCCAGCACAAGAGCGGTGTTGCCCTTGCCCGCAAATCCAGTCAGCATCGAAACAGGTGCTTGCATGGTGCTCACTCCTGTTCGGTGGTTGCTGCGGAGGGCGAGGCCGAGACATGGGCAAGCCCTTTGGCCTGTACCCATTGGGCGAGGTGGTCGCCTACGGTTTGGGCTTCGTCGCGGGTCGCCGCAATGATGTTGCGACCTTGCAGGCAACGGAAGCGAAGATGGTTTGCCGGCCGAACAAGCCGCAACCTTCATCCAAAACGTTCAAGACTATGCCCTGGCCGACAGTCCGAACGAGCCAGGTGCAGCCGAGCGGCGTTTTACCGCCGTGTACATCGACCCGGCCAAAGGTAACCGAGGACAACGACCCCTGTATAGCTGTTTAGTTCGTCGGGTTGCGTGAATCGCCACCTGTGGGCCAGTTCTGCGAGCTGATCAACATCAATCGAATCGAGTAAGTCAGGTGCCCCCGACATGTTCTTCGTCAGAAGTGGCACCCATCTCTCTTGAATTTGACTCAACGCAGCATCAAGCCCTATTGACGTCAATGGAGCTTTGACTCCCGCATTGACTAACACAGGCTGGATTGCGGCGTAAGCTTTGTCCCAAGCGGCTTTCCTCTCATCCAAGAGTGCATCTTGGTCAACAAGGGAGGGAGACAGGGCCTTCGCAAACTTGAGTACCTCAACGGTTGCAGATTCGAAATGGTTAGCTTCGAGTTGAACCAGAACTTCACTTGGAAATAGTTGGGCGTTGGCTTTAAGAAACGCCAGCAACTCATCAACGTAGTTGCCTACATGGGGAAGCCTCCGCCCCCTGATGGACTTCCGGAACTGTTTGATCGCAAGCTCCCAAGGAACCAAATCGATCGAAGCGCCTCCAAATATCGCGACTGCAACGCCGCCCCCATCACAAAGCTCGAAAATTTTGTTCGCTGTCTTTGCGTATCGCGCTCGCTTATCGGAGTCACCATTAGAGGTTGTCACTGCGCTATCAGCGGCAACTACAACGCCACGCTTGTTGAAGATCAAGACTTCACTAGTCACAGCCAAACCTCCAGTGCCCTTGCACCAACAATTTTGTAGATCCGCGCGCTGATTGTAGAAAAGCCCCGGTCAGTTTCCTGCTCGGGGCTCTCGCCTAAGTGCTTGTCAGCCTTAGTAAATTCTGGTGGCCTGGGGCGGAATCGAACCACCGACACGCGGATTTTCAAACAAAGTTCGCGAATCGACTGAACAGCTCCACACACAAAACCTATTATGAATCAATAGCTTACAAACTGTCAATGCGCAGTCAAACGCAGTTAAACGCATCAAAACGCAGCCCACCGCAGAGGTGACT
Source organism: Paucibacter sp. B2R-40 (assembly GCF_025717555.1). Lineage (GTDB taxonomy): Bacteria > Pseudomonadota > Gammaproteobacteria > Burkholderiales > Burkholderiaceae_C > Paucibacter_A. The sequence goes on from NZ_JAJIRP010000001.1 coordinate 111,787, forward strand.
GACAGGAATCGTGACAGGAATTCACCTCGTCCCTCTGCCAGTGGCTCAGTCCGGCCGCACCAAGGGCACCACGTCCGACTAGGTCACGCAAAGCCTTCAGCTTTGGCCGATGAATGTTTCCACAGTTCGCTGATCGGCCTCTGGTCCTCATCGGCCCACTTCGTAGTCAATTGTAGAAGACTGTAGAGCGACGTAAGTGCTTACTAATATCATCTGAATTGACCTCGAAACCCTGATGGTGGCGAGCTGCACGCAGCTAAAGTTGGACGCTCTATATGCCCCAAGGAAGCATTGCGGCCGCAGGCGACACCGCCTTGAGGCTCTGCAATAGTGATTCCAAGCCACGAAAGCGTTCTCATGGCCTTCGATCTTGGCCGTAGCCCGCTGTGGCCATGCACTTTGAGACAAAGTCACGTCTTCTATACAAGACAATATTGCGAATTCACATTAATATGTCTTGTATGAAAGACATTATTCGCCTGCCTAGTGACTTGGGCCGAGCCGTCATGCAGGAGCGCAAGGCCAGCAAGATGAAGGCAACTGACATCGCACTGCGTGCCGGCCGAGCGCGTGACGTGCTCTATCGCTTGGAGCAGGGCGAGGATGTCACCGTCAGTTCGCTGATGGCCATCCTAGGTGCCATGGGTCTGACCATCCGGATTGAGCGTGCGGGCATGCCGTCCTTGGAGGACGTCCAACGACGCTTTGGTTCAGCCGACGAGGACGACGATGCAGCCGCTTCCTGAAAAAATTAAGCAGCTGGAGGTCGAGATCGGCGGCGCCTTACGCGGCCAGCTGCTCAAACACTCGGTCTACGAGTTTCGCTACACAGACAGCGTTATGGTCGATCAGCCTGCCGTTGGACTGTTGATGCCTCCCAGCACGCCTACCTACCGCGATGGTGACCTGTTTGCGGTCATGGATCAGCATCTGCCCGAGGGGGATCTGTTCATGCGCCTGCGCGCCCTGTTTCCCAAGCAGCCGCTGACGCCGATGCACCTGCTAGCACTGGTGGGTTCCAACGGTATTGGCCGACTTGGCTACCAGTTGCCCGATAGGCCGGCAGCGGCACGGGGAACAGTGATGGACCGCAAGGCCTTGCTGGGAACGACGTACACGCCTGAGGTGTTTGATGAACTCGTGCGAGCCTACCTCAGCACGGGTGCTGGCATTGCCGGCATGCAACCCAAGATCATGGTGCCGGATCGGCCGACGATCCCGATCCCCACGCTCATCGTCAAGACGGCTTCAGATGCCTACCCTGGATTGGCGGCTAACGAATTCATGTGCCTCACCGCCGCCTCGAAGGCCGGCATCCTGACGCCAGGGTTCGATCTGTCGCATGACGGGCAGATGCTGGTGCTGGATCGGTTCGACATCGAGCCCGATGGCACCCGCCTGGGCTTTGAGGATGTAGCGGCCTTGATGGGCCTGCGCGTGCGCGATGTTCTGTCTGATCGAAAGTACCGCGGCAGCTACGAGACGGTCGCGGAACTGCTGCAATACCTGCAATTGCCCAGCGAGAACCTTCGTCGCTTCTTCGGGCAGGTCGCCTTCACGGTGATGGTGCGCAACGGCGATGGCCACCTGAAGAACTTCGGCTTGCTTTACCGCGCACCAGGGGATGCATGGCTGGCACCCATGTTCGACGTGGTCACCACCTCGATCTATCGCTATCAGCAATATGTGGGCGGACCAGATCTGGAGGACCGCACGTTAGCCCTGAAGCTCTTTGCGGGACGAGGGCAAACCAAAGCTTATCCGACAACGCAGGAGTTGCTGAGGTTCGGCCGTGAAATCTGCGGCATCAACCGGCCTGCACAAGTGCTTCAACAAATTGCGGACGCAATGGTGCAAACGCTGCGAGAAGCCGAGGCGGACGAGCGCATACCGAACGCCTTGGTGGCCGAGATGCGAGTGGTTTGGGAGGACGGCATGATGCATGACCGCAAGGTCTAAGTTGGGTACCGCAAAGTATGGCCACTTACGCTAAGCTGGGTACCTGAATGTGCTGAACACCCCAACAAGGTATCCATATGACTGCATTCAACGATCAACATGTTGACACCGACCGGAACCCTGCCGAGGGCAACCAGCTGTCGAGCGAGTCGGAGAAATGCCCCGTTGAGTTGCCGTTCCTTGATAGGCTGTTGGCAATGTCGCGGTTAGTTTCTGCGTTTCACTTCGGCCGTGCAGCCAACGCTGTGCCGATGGTTTCCGCGGAAGCTAACTTCGCTCGCTTGACTGACTCGTCAATGGATACGCTGTCGGCACAGCTTGAACAGGACGTTCCTTTGCGAACTGACTTCGGTCCAATTTGGGGTCGGCGAGAGTAAATCCCTCAAAAGCCGCAAGCACCTCCGCCGGCAGTGGGGGCGTCGAAGTCATGAGGTACCGTAAGCTCACCTGCCAGTAGACAGTCGATATCTGGAATCTGCGGCGGTGGTTAACCTGGGCAAGAACTGCTTGGGAGACTACGGGTCTAACATCAACAACGTATTGGTGATCGCATCCCAACGCCAGGCACGCTTTGCAACTCGCGCGGACGCGGTTGTTTGGAGCTCTTTGCGCTTTTTGGCGTCGACCAGACCTTGAACCACATAGATAGCGCCGACACTGGGCAACCGGGAAACTATCTCAGCCGACTCGTGGACAATGGTATTGGCCTGAGGGTCCCCAACATTAGTAGCAATTCGCGCGAAGAACGCGCGCGCGAGTCCCTCTGAATAAGGCTCGCCCCGCATCCGTGCAGACTTAATCGCACGCTGATAGAGCTGCCTTCCCAGCTCAAAATCGCCAGACGCATAGGCCAACGCACCACCGTTGGCTAGATAGTGCGTCGCATGCATCTTCAAATCAGGATGCCTACCCAAGCGAAGGAAGTCCTCCATGGCGTCATCCAAGTCGCCGGCCTGGATCTGCGCGAATAGCAAATTTAGTGCCGGGCCGATGTCATCACCGTCAAGGTCATGTGCGGCTTTCGCGGCCACCAATGATTCGGCATATCGGCCCTTGAGGCATAGCAAATAGCACTGGGCGTCCATAGGGCGCGAGGCGAACGGTTCGTCCTTTGCCCAAAGCACAGCATGATCGATAGCAGAGTCGATTTCTTGACGACGATAAGCGTTATGCGAATTCGCCTCATATGACATAGGCGTTTGCAAAGCCTGGTGGTCGACTACCAACTTAAGCCGTGCCGCAGCCCATTCGGCTTGAGCCAGGCTGTTGTCATTCGGGTGGCTCAATGCATGCTTGAAGAGGGTTTTGGCCTTCTTGTCCGATCCTGAGAGGAGTTCAACTGTGCCAACTGCACTCGCGAGTTCGGTCACTTCGGCGCCGACATGCTTGGCCTCACTCAATCGCTTAATTGCCGGCTTGGCAAGATTCGAGGTTTTGCCAAGCACGGTGGCAACCGCGATCTCCGAAGCCTGCACCCAGGGATCCGAACCGACCAGCGGTGATCGGCGCAGCAGGTCGTGGGCGATTTCGTGCTCCCCGACGTGCAGGTAGTATCGAGCTGCCGCGCGAAGCACAAACCTGGAGCTCGGCGCCAGAGCAACTGCCGCCCGAACGTACCGGAGTGCCGCCTTATCCTGACGCATAGCTGCAAGTTCACGGGCCGTATCCATCAGCAAGACTGGATTGCGATAGTCGATGGCTAACAGCTTGCGCGCATGCTTCACAAAGTCTTTGGATACCGACTCGACCCTGTCAGATGAGCCTCCCTGCAGCACCTGTTGGGCCGAGCGGACAAGCTGCGTAGAGCCGATTTGAGCCCTACTAGCCAGGATCACTTCTGCGGCCTGCCTAGCGGCGATTTCATTGCCTGCAGCCGACGCCAAGAACATCAACTCGGCGGCCACAGGGACCGAACGGACAAGTTCGAGCTCGCGGAGCTTATGCGAGACCTCCAACTCGTCCTTCTTCTTGGAGCCTTCAGACTGCCTGGTCGGGAGCAACGTGGATTTGGCTTCGGCCGAGGTTGCTGTGACCCATGACGGCCGCCACCGCGGCACGACTCGACGTGGCCTCTGGTCATCAAGCATGTTGTAGAACTGGCCTGATGCCAGCCTTCTTGCGCAGGATATCGAACTTGGCTACATATCGCTCCAGCCAGAGCGGACCGGCCGATGATTTGTCAGTGCCCGCGCGGCCACGAACGGTTGGATCTGGATGGCAAAGGTCTAGCACAATGTCGATCAACTCGGCCCGGAACCGCTCAGGAAAATCGTTCGATAGCTCTGCCAAAGCATCAACCATTGCGGCCTTTATGTGGTCGATCACCTGTTCATAAGAGTCGCCCCAGACATTTGGTTTGTGAGCATCCGCAAGTTTGCCGATCACGAAGTCAGGGAAGCAGATGTTGGTAAAGTTAAAAACTACGAGACACCCTAGGTGGAATACATCGACACTTAGCCTACGTTCTAGCCAATCAGGGCGTAAATAGCCATACCGCTGTTCAAAAGGGGCGTAGTTAAGTGCTCCCGCAATTGCTTCTCCATCGTGTGGCGCGACCTTGCCCCGCAGCGAAGACCGACCGAGGTCGCCGAGCTTAAGGCGGTCGTCGAATCGAAGTACGTTGGAAGGCTTCAAGTCCTGGTGTGCAATCTTCTCTTTATGCAGTTGCAGGAGCGCCAAGGTAGTCTGGTGCAGGATCTGAAACCGCCACTGATCGGTAACGTTCTTGCTGACGTCGACGCTATCGCGAATGTCTCCATCTGCTAGCTCGAAAATCAGAAAGGGAACATTCCTTAGCAATGGCGCCGCATTCGGATCACGCTCGACGTTATCGGACTCAAATACTTGCGCGATGCGGACGAGACGCTTGTCGCGGCAGAGCTTTGCAAGCTCGGCCTCGTAGTTGAATGCGCCAAGCAGCCAACCGATCTGCGAGATATCGAACTTCAGAATGTCAAGCGCCTTCAGAAACGCCTTGCGTCCGTCTTTCTCGACGTAATAACAGTCGCTAAAGTAACCGCCAGTGTGATCAGCTGCAAAGCTGACTTGGTCGCCGATCAACCACCCTGCTGGCGTGGTCTTGCCCTTTAAGTCCATCTTCGTTTTCTCCCTGGGAGTCGTTGACTAACAGTAAGCGTCTATCTCCCATCGCACGGCAGTGACTGGGAAACCAAGTTTGGCGGGCGGCAAATAAGCCTTGTTGAACGAAGCCGCAAACACCCGCGTGAAAAGCCAGGAGTTCTGACAACGGGACTGGTTCAAACTTGCAAAAACATGACGCTGATTATGTACGGCATCCGTGCCATTGTTTGAGGACATGCCCGTATAGCGTCTTTTGGCGCTCGACACGCGCCGATACTGTCCTGCTGCTCAGGACGGCGCTATTGCCGCTTACCCGCTCGCCCTTAGTAGGGCACTGTCCGACGAAGCCTGCTGGTGCTCACGTAGTGAATTCCAACAGATAAAAGTGCGTTGTCGAACAGCCCTCAGGTGAATCAATTCAAGCGGCCGCCAGTTTCAGCGCAGCAAGATCAACTGCGGCATCGCGTCAGCGCCGCTCCAGATGATGGCGTTCTGCGCCCACCTTGTGCCCAGGGACTTGGCCGCCTCCAAGGTCACGCCGAAGATCAGAAAGCTTGCCTCGCCGGACCACTCATCTGACGGAGGTTCACCGACACCCTCAATGCTGACGAGGCTGCGCTTGCGAAGCTCTGCGGATAGCTCGGAATTGCGTTGATTGTTAACGCCAATCTCTTGGCCTAGGCCGAGCGGATTCCATGCGGTGATGTAGGCGCTGCAATTCACGCCGTGACGCCTGTGTGCGGCGGCCAGAGCCGGACTGGCCTCATCCACCTTTAACGTGAACGGTTCGTTGCCATGCACCTTGTATTCGGTTTTCCGGTAGGCCTGCACTAGGCCGCTGTCAATTACTGATTCGAGCAAAACAAAGCCCTCCGAGAAAGAAATTTAAGAGGGCCGACGCAGCTCCCGTATCTTTGCCCCCAATGAGGCCACATCCGCTTGCGCGATCCACCTTGCCCGGGAGGGCAGGTTGGCGTGGGCGTCGGCCCATCTCCAGATGCGGGTTGGACTGTATCCGAGCTTTCTGAATGAATTGGGCTGCAGATTTTTAGGGGGTGGGTCGCTTCTCCTGGAGCGGACAGCTTTGCCCTGTGCAGCCTTTCCAAGTCATTCAGCCCAATCAGCCGGCACCGCTAGTTGCGGTGTTTGAGGAGTCAAAACACGATGGATGCAGCCTACAGGCGAGTCAAGTGAGATCCGAAACTTGAGCTGCAGCCGGCGAATCGTGTCTTGACTCACAAAAGTGCCGAGGTAGTGACTTGCGCCGAAACGTCCCCATTCCTTCGGTGACCGTACCTGTTTCTGCGCTAAATGCGCGTTCAATGGCCAAAAGCCAACACAGGTGCCGAACACGTTCGTCAAAACACGATTGATGCAACGTACAGGCGAGTCAGGTGAGATCCGGCACATGAGCTGCAGCCGGCGAATCGTGTCTTGACTCCGAAACGTGGCGCCATTCTGATGAGTCAAAACACGAATTCCGCCGGGTTCAGGCGAGGTAGTGACTTGCGCCGAAACGTCCCCATTCCTTCGGTGACCGTACCTGTTTCTGCGCTAAATGCGCGTTCAATGGCCAAGAGCCAACAAAGGTGCCGAACACGTGCGTCAAAACACGATTGATGCAACGTACGGGCGAGTCAGGTGAGATCCGGCACATGAGCTGCAGCCGGCGAATCGTGTCTTGACTCACAAAAGTGCCGAGGTAGTGACTTGCGCCGAAACGTCCCCATTCCTTCGGTGACCGTACCTGTTTCTGCGCTAGATACGCGTTCAATGGCCAAGAGCCAACAAAGGTGCCGAACACGTGCGTCAAAACACGATTGATGCAACGTACGGGCGAGTCAGGTGAGATCCGGCACATGAGCTGCAGCCGGCGAATCGTGTCTTGACTCACAAAAGTGCCGAGGTAGTGACTTGCGCCGAAACGTCCCCATTCCTTCGGTGACCGTACCTGTTTCTGCGCTAAATGCGCGTTCAATGGCCAAGAGCCAACAAAGGTGCCGAACACGTGCGTCAAAACACGATTGATGCAACGTACGGGCGAGTCAGGTGAGATCCGGCACATGAACTGCTGCCGGCGAATCGTGTCTTGACTCCGAAACGTGGCGCCATTCTGAGTCAGAACACGAATGCCGTCGGGTTCAGGCGAGGTAATGACTTGCGCCGAAACGCCCCCATTCCTTCGGTGACCGTACCAACATGGTTCAGTGCTCAAGAAGGGCAGTCGGAACGACTGCAATGCGGCAGAATTTTTTGACCATGGATGGCAGACCGAGTATTCAAACGGCCACGGCACGTTCATGCCCATTGCGGCCGGCTGCAAGGTGCCCATAGCAGTCGTGCAGCCTGATTTTCTTGTGCCCTTTGCGTTGTCGGCAAGCAGTACTTAGCCAGCGTCCACTTTCAGGGCGGCGATACGCATTCAATAAAAACGCATCGAATCGATAGGGCACACAGGCGCGCCTGAGCACGGTCTGAGCGGCAGCGCGATGCCGAACTCGCTGAGCAAGCCACGAATCCGGTTGAGCGAGGCTGTGCGTTGATCGACGAAGCCTTGCCTAGCGCAGTGCACCTTTAGCTGCGATTGCTTCAAAGCGTATGTGCGGGAGTTAGATGGCTTTGGATCGCGTCCGCTTCGGCTGCGCTGTTCTTGCCGCGCTTGCCCGCCGTGCGCTAGCTAGTGCGGATGAACTTCGGCGCAGTCAGCCACACGGTGTGACCCACGGCCTGGCACTGCCGTGCTCAGTGGTGGGCAACGGAGCAGGCGTCCAGGCTGATCCTGCAAGGAGGCGTCATGGCGATCAACTGTTGCAGGTTGTCGCGCTTTACGGCCGGCCAAACCAACTCAGCCTTGCCTGCCTCATTCACCCCATGTAGTGCAAACGCGCCCTTGTCGAGATCAATGCCGACGGTCAGAATCGTCATGGAATTCCCCCTCCTAATATGTTGATGAGATACCGGAAATCTCATTGCGGCATCCAAGCGCCGGGCTTTCGCAATGCTGACAGCTTGGTACGGGGACGTGCCTTTCATGCGTTGGGCATTGCAGACCAAGTCAAGCGTGGCGTTAAAGTTGTTCCTACTCTCAAACCAAGCCCCGCTCGGTTCGATTTGCCAATAACCAGTAAATCGTTTACTTTACATCGCGTGATTTTGCAGCCGAGCCATGTCGCTGAACCACAAATTCCACAACCAACATCAAAACCCATGAAAATGAAATCATTCTTCATGTTTCTAATTGCGCTCGGCATTGGTGGGTCTGGCTATTGCGCTCGCGAAGGACAGCTACTCATAAATCGCGCAATGCAAGTGGAACCCAATACGCAATTACGAATTCCGGAAGAAATTGAGTCGGCACTCCAGATCGCCATTCTCTTTGGCCATGTAGAAGCGATTAATTTATTTCCATTCGGCAAAGGTCAATCCAGTTATATACGGCAGTTGAAAATCAAAAGAGTAACAATTAATTTGCGCCAAGAAAGTCCTGACGGAGCGATATCCCCGAATATAAATAAGAGTTTTGCTATTGATTTTTTTGAAAGTGGCTTGGTGCGCGCTGTTTCGCACTTTCAAAATAACAATAAAGTGCAAATCACCGAATACGAATACATTAGCGAAAGACCGAAGTCCATCAAAACCACCGTATTCTCCAGTACTTGGGGGGTAAGTGGAATATCTGCTGAAGTCGCAATTGAGAATAACATAAATAGCACGATAACCAGATTTTCGCCAGCCGGAAATACGGTGCATTCTCTGAGTTCTTTTGACAAGAGATGGCGTGCGATCAACATTTCACCAGGTTTTGCATTTATGGGAGAGCATAGATTTGCGTACTCGCCAGAAGGTGAGCTACAGAAGATCACCGAGATCGGAAGACTTGCCAGCTCGGATGGTCCTATAACTACAGCCACGCTTGCTATAAGTTACGATGGGATATTTCCAAAGTCCTCATCCAGAGAAAGCATTAGCGGCGACAATCCCTGGTACTACAAATACAACCCTGCTCCTTTTACATTCCAAAGCACCGAAGGCAGGTTATCTCAGGTGCGACAAATGAAGAATTTCGAAACAGGACAAGTTTATCAAAATCGGGAAATAAGCTACAGTTGGAGTGACAACAGAATCGACTCCTTGGAAACGGTAATCGACTCAAGCCGCGAGTCCTGGGTTGTCAATTTTAATGACGATTTCGATGTGAGCGCGATACGAAGCAAAGCAAGAGGCTTCTCAATAACGGAATCAAAAGGGCGAATCACCGAATTATTCTTTGGAGACCTATATCGAAATTATAAATCGGATTGGGGTCCGGTTGGGGTTATTATATTCAAATATAATACGAAAGACGATATTCCGTACAGATTAAGCATTACTGAATCAACCGGCAAATACTCTGCAACGATTGACGCGCAGCAGACAGTTTATTTTGATTAAAAGTGCATCTAAAGTTGGATGGGCAATTAAATAGTAGGTGATAACAACGCCTCGAAAATTTCTCCTTTGGAAAAATTGCGTGTCTTCAGGCCGTGACAACGCGGCGACTAACCCGTCAAGTGGGTCTCCCTCAACTGGCCGCGCTACGCTGTTTGTATATTTTCAGCTCTGCGCGGCCAGCTGACTGCGCCCCTTGGCTTCAACGTTGAATGACGGGAATCAGGTCGGCCAACGGGCGCAGGCAATGACAGCTTTGGGATGATCAATTGCGAAATGACTGTCGCACGCGAATGTCCATGATGGGCACCTTGCAGTCGGACGCCAATGACCGGATCGTGGCCAAAGCCTAACTTCCGGATCGACAGCTCATGACGGCAGTGCAGCGTTTAACTGCGGTGTTTGAGGAGTCAAAACACGATTGATGCAAGCAGCAGACGAGTCAAGAGCGCGATACAACATGAGATACGACTGCCGATTCGTGTCATGACTCACAAAAGTGCCGAACACCTGCGTCAAAACACGAATGCTGCAGGCTTCAGGCGAGGTAATGACTTGAACCGATGCGCACATACTTGGCCTTCCAAGTGCCCCATGCCTGAATGGCAGTGTCGTACGCTTTAGTTTCTACAATCGACTACAAACGCCGACAAAAGGCTAAAGAGCTCGCTGTCGATTGAGCATGCGCAAATGCAAAGACGCCGGCTTTTGAAGCTAGGAGGATGACTTTCAACTGTTGAAAGTTTGACGCTCCATGGCGGATCTGGTTGTTTCGGGAGGGTTTCAACCGTTGAAAGTGCTTTGCGTGACTAAGCCTAATGGTGCTGGCGGAGTCGGTTTCAACCGTTGAAACCTCGCCAACTGCGCAAGACCCGGACGCTCCGGTATGGGGTTTCAACCGTTGAAAGTTCCTTGTGAGACGAAGGCTGACGGTCCAGCCAGAGTCGGTTTCAACCGTTGAAACCTCGCCAACTGCGCAAGACCCGGACGCTCCGGCATGGGGTTTCAACCGTTGAAAGTGCCTTGTGAGACGAAAGCTGACGGTGCAGCCCGAGTCGGTTTCAACCGTTGAAACCTCGACCACTGCGCAAGACCTGGACGCTCCGGTGTGGGGGGTTCAACCGTTGAAAGTGCCTTGTGTGACGAAGGCTGACGGTGCAGCCCGAGTCGGTTTCAACCGTTGAAACCTCGCCAACTGCGCAAGACCCGGACGCTCCGGTATGGGGTTTCAACCGTTGAAAGTGCCTTGTGAGACGAAGGTTGCTGGTCAAGCCCGAGTCGGTTTCAACCGTTGAAACTTCGGCAGCTGCGCAAGACCCGGACGCTCCGGTATGGGGTTTCAACCGTTGAAAGTTCCTTGTGAGACGAAGGCTGACGGTCCAGCCAGAGTCGGTTTCAACCGTTGAAACCTCGCCAACTGCGCAAGACCCGGACGCTCCGGTATGGGGTTTCAACCGTTGAAAGTGCTTTGTGAGACGAAGGCTGACGGTCCAGCCAGAGTCGGTTTCAACCGTTGAAAGTGCTTTGATTGACGAAGTCTCTTCAATCGCTATCAAGCGGCCTCCGTTCTTGTACGGGCAAATCCTCGCTTAAGCGATTGAATAGCTTCGACATGATCCAGTTTAGTTCCGCGGCAGTTACATCCCAGGATTTCTCAATGACGGCGTTCTTTACCTTCGGTAGAAGGGCATCGATCAGCAATTCAGGACTTTCACTCAGCTTCCGCTTGCAGTAGACAAAGAGTTGATCAACTAGATCCCGGCAATTGTCGAATCTTTCGGCAATTTCTTCTTCTGTTCTCCCTGAAACATATTTTCCATCTATCAGTCGAACCAGAATTTTGGGCTGGACGCCGCTAACGGATCCAACAGGTGGCTCTCTTGGAAAATCGTCGGGGATTGCGATGGATTTGGGTTGCATGGCTTCGATTCGTCAAGGTTGCTTTGATGCAGAGTTCTCTTCTATCTTGCAGTAGTGGAATTTCTTCCAATTTCTAAGGGCGAGATAAAACTAAAAAATATCCGCTGATTTCTGATGATTTGTTTGCTCACGCAGACATGGTTGCACAAAAGTTTGCACCTGTCATCAGTTATGTGCGGGAATTTTATCAGTCAGGCGAATTGACTTTGGCGGCTGCCTTGACGTGTTTTTCTGTATTGGCTTCGCGCATGCCGAAATACTTTTAAACGACTATTCTTACAGTGGCTGTTAGTGCCTTTCGGACAGGGGAGAGTGCGAAAACGAATTTGCAATCTGGGTGCTGTAAGCTTCCCATGAAAATCAAGGCATTACAGCATTGCCAGTAAACGACTTTATTTCAGGCTGACACGTACATTAATTCACGATGGGTAGACACATTCGAAGCCAACGCCGAAATGGCGCATAAAAAGCGGATTGGCTGGATCTAGACGAACCTCCCCAACTTGAAAGAGGTTCTACGTATGAATGACTACACACCTAACGACCACACCTGCCCGGCCGAAGCCTATTTAAACAAGGAAGCGACTTGTGAGCGGCTGAACGTCTCCGCCCGCTGTCTGGAAAGCATGATCGCCAAGAAGCGGTTTCCGCCAGGAGTCAGACTAGGGAAAGAAAAATTCTGGTCACACGCCGCCATTAATGAGTTCCTGGTCAGGGAGTTCAACCGCCAAGCAGCGTTCTGGCGCAGCCGCCCAACCTGACCAAAGTTGATCTCACTCTATCCAGGGGCACATTGCAAACGGAACGGCCGAGCTGTACACCTGAGATGCTATTGAGAGGTATTGGTAAAGAAATTCAAAAACTTGATTGAATGCTCCAGGTACGGCTGCGCGAACCACCGTTGCTCCTCCGAAGGTGCCAGCGGTTTCGGATAAATTTTGTTTCGTAAACCAGCGTAGCCCGTAAGCGCTGGATGAGATCCGCCTCGATATGAAACGCATGAGACCGAGTAAGCGCCGGTCGAGGCGACGTGCGCACCATGACGCTCCTGTATTCGTAAGCGATGGGTGCGCGAAGCCAGTCATACATTCGGATGCAGAGGCTCCGTGTCGCCCCAATGTACAAGGACCCATTCGCGCCTAGCAATACATATACGCCGCCATTTTCATCGACGGACAAATGTTTTTTAAGTTGAACGCTTCGTCACGCCTTAGCGTTAGTGCCCAGGCCTCCGCTCCAGCAAACTTAAAGAAATCATGGTTTCCAACTCCCGCTAATTTGCAAGTTCGTGAGTCGTTCTTGCCATCGCAGCAGGAATTTTCAAAGTTATCTATCAACTCATCCTTTTAGTTGTTAGTTCAAAGAAGAGTGGTTAATTGAAAGTTGTACTCACATCCAATTCGAAGAGAGTTCGTGAGAAGCGCTATCAACCCAATTGAACGCGAATAAAGGAATTCGTGCAAAAGGAACACAGCATTAAGGAGACTCCTAAAACCGCCTACGGCACACAAATTCCTACGCCAAGCAAATTCTTGTAGCTATACGAAGTGGCGCTTCAACTCATGGCAAGCAAAAGCGGACCAAGTCTGCATGCTTCTGAATAACGGCAATTGTTTCGAATTTCATCAACCAAGTACGGATGAATGAAATTCCGAAATTCCGACTTCTCCCTGGGAGTGCCAGTGACCTGCCGTTATCTCATTGATAACGCAGCCGTTAATTCAACCGTGCACTACCAGAACATGCTCAACATCACCGAAAGACTTGAACCCGAAGCAATATCAGCTTCCGAAAAACGCCAGAACGCGCTGATTTCAATGACGTATCGACAGCTCCATGAGCTCGGTCGCCAGCACCTCGAAGCCGCCGGACTCGGTGGTCAGCAGGTAAAAAACATGGGGTCCGCGCTCAATGTTTGGATTGAAATCCACGGGTACACCATCGAGCGGCAAATCGGCGAGGAGTTTTTTGAAGGGTTCGACGCGGCATTCATGCGCTACTGTGACGTCCTAACCGAAGGGCGCGCCCTGCGTACTCAAAAGGATCGCCAGGAACAAATGTTGCGCTGGCACCGCCTATTCCAAACGATCAAGGCACACGACACGCTGCCGGACTCGTTTGCCGAAGCACTGTCCGAGCGAATTAAATTTATGTCGCTGACTCTGACCGAAGTTGCGCGAAAGGCTGGGCTTCCGCTGCACCATGTTCGAGATTGGGCGAAGGGCGTTTGCCAGCCTAGTCCGGGCGCCATCAAGTACGTTCCAAAACTGGAGGCGCTACTAGGACTACAAGATGGAACTCTTATGTCCCGTTTGCCCCTCGCTCGCCGCAGCCGGTACCAGCGCGGGAAAGCAAAGGAGCCCCGCGAAACGAGCTACACAAAAATCCGGCGCCAACAAATCAAATCGCTTGGCGCGTACGCCGCACCTTTCGACGGCCTGCTGCTTGGGCAGTGGAAAGACCTGCTGGCCTTCAAATCGGATCCCTTGCGCGACCATGCGCGGGCTCGCAACACCTGGCGCCTGAAGTCGATAGACGATGTGGCGCTCCGGGTGCAGCCCTGGATGATCCATGCAGGTCGGATATGTGCAACAGCCGGCGTGCATTGGGCCTTCATCTCCAGCTATTTGGGTTGGCTCTCACTGCCCAGGCCGCAAGGCGCAGGCCGAATCGAGCCTAGCGGGCACAGCCTCGCGTGGCTTGCCAACGCAGAACTCGTTATTGCATATTCGAAGTGGGCCATGGCCAGGTCGAACGACAAATACCATAACGGCATAAACGCGTTCCTTCAAATCGCTGAGAGCCACCTTCGTCCGATGACAGGTTTCGTGTGGCTGCGGCATGATCTCGCAAACACACTGCCGGACCTAAACACTTCCCACAGAGGATCAGGTAGCCAGGACGCTAACGCCGCAGAAAGCTGGCAAAGCCGCTGCGAGTCGGCGAGGAAACAGATCCGATTGTTCCGAGAACGTGCCGCAGACACCTTGCAAATTCGCCCGTCCAGGAATCCCACCGAACGACCAGCCGTTGTGCTGAATGACATCTTCCCGTTAAAGCGCTTGGTGGAGTTCACTCAAGCGCTAGAACGATCAGCACCGCCTCCTGCACACCACAGAGACTACATAGCTTGGCTACGCGATGTAGTGATGTGCAAGATGCTGCAAGCAAATCCATTGCGGGCATCTCAATACGCGAGCATGACTTGGCGAGAAGACGGCTCAGGCCATTTGGTGAGGCTAGGGAACGGTCAATACCAGCTGAGATTCGATCCATCGGATTTCAAGAACGAAAAAGGGGCAGCCAGATCCCCCTATGTCGCCACTGTCGATCATTCAGTGGCACCTTGGATTGACCGCTATCTTGCTGAGGCCCGCCCTTTCATGTCAAACGCCGGCAAAACTGATCGGTTCCTGCTGCCGGCAGTTTATGGGCCGCGCAAAGAACCGAAGCACCTGACCGATGCGGGGCTAAAGCAGAACGCAGGGTGGACCTCTGAAGGGTTGAGCAAACGCCTTACGACTTTGACGGCAATCTACATTCCAGACTGCCCAGGCTTCGGCCCGCACAGTTACCGACACATCATCGCCACCGATCATCTGCGGCGGCACCCTGGCGACTACTTAACAGTGGCAACCTTGCTTCACGACGAACTCGCGACAGTGTTGAAAGCCTACGGACATCTGAAGGTTGATGACGGACTAAGACATCTATCGTGCGGCATCCAGGAAGCCACGCTGGCGCTAGACGCTGAAAAGCGCGGCCCACCGTTCAGGCACTAATTCAAGAATGCTCCTTTGCGCCTCTTCAAATCAACCCTTATGACACCGGGCGACCAAGGTTCGCCCGGCCCAGCCGAAAGAAGGCTGAAGGAAACGCAGAGCGCTCCATGTCAGGATGACGCACCGTATTGTTGAGGAGGGTTCCTTGCTGGAACCATAGGATGGTACGTCGTGTCGAAGACCATATCGGTCATCCAGCGCTTGAAGCTTGGGTTGTCGCTGAACTGCTTGAACAGTTCCGTATGGTCAGAGATCAGCTCCAGCACCACACGATTCAACGCCTTGTCGTGTTCCAGCTTGGCATTCTGCTTGTCGGAATTGGCTTGGGCGTTCTGGTAAGCCTTGTCCTGTGCCACGCGAGCCGGAATCTCCACGGTGATGACCTTGCGAATCTTGTCGCCGTCCTTCCACTCGATGTTGCCGAACATGTCGTTGAAGGCCTTGATGATGTTGGACAACTTGTCGACTTCGGTCGGGCCGCCACCGCCGCCACCGCCGGGCGGGGGAGGTTCGACAAAGGCGTCGGTATCGTCCATCGACATCTTCAGTGACGCCTGCGCCTCTACCCGATAGCTGTCCATGTCGATGGCTTCCAGCACTCCTTTGGAGAGGTCTTCCTCCTTCGGAGCCGGTAGCTTCGGAATCAGGAAGTTCAGGAAGATCGACAGCTTTTCCCAGGCCGGATGGCCGTAGCTCAGGATCGCAGCGAGAAAGCCGTAGCTGCGCACGAAAGCCTTGGCCTTGCCCTTGAACTCGACTTGGCCGTCTTCGTCCAGGTTGTCGATGTATTCGGCCACACAGGTATCGAGAATGGGGTCGAGCTTGTCGCGGTCAGCGCCGGTGACATAGAGCGCAACCAAATCTTCAACCTGCTGCCAGCTGTATACCTGCTTGGCATCGAGGTCGTTCTTCAAGTCGTGCAGCTTGTTGGGGTCGGTTTCGCCGACCTGCACCGTCGCGCGGTAATAGTCCTGAAATGCGGCCTTCACGGCCTCTGCGTTATCGGCAAAGTCGAGGACAAAGGTGTCCCGCTTCTGTGGATGCGCGCGGTTCAGCCGAGACAGCGTTTGCACCGCCATCACCCCCGCCAGAGTCTTATCCACATACATCGTGTGCAGCAACGGCTCGTCGAAGCCAGTGACGAACTTGTTGGCGACGATCAAGAAGCGATAGGGGTCTTGCTTGAGCTTGGACGGGATGTCCTTGCTCGGGAAATCGTTGAGATCCGCTTCGGTCTTTCTTGCCCCGCCAATCTCAAAGTCGCCCGAGTACGCCACGATGGCCTTGAAAGGGCTCTTGATCGAAGCGAGGTAATCCGACACCTCGCGGTAGTAGTCAATGGCCCGTGCGATGCCGCTGCAGACGATCATTGCCCGAGCCTTGCCGCCGATCTTCTGCTTGCCCGCCACCTGCGCCACGAAGTGATCGACCATGATCTCGGCCTTCCTGCGGATAGCTTTGTCGTGGGATTCGACGTAGTGGCGAATCTTCTTCAGCGCCTTCACCTTGTCGAAGTCTGGATCGTCCTCGACTGTTTTGGCGACGTGATAGAAGCTGTCCACCGACGTGTAGTTCTCAATCACGTCGAGGATGAAGCCCTCCTGAATCGCTTGCTTGGTGGTGTAGGTCAGCTCCTCCGGTGATCGGAAGCTTGCCTCGCCACCCTCCATGTAACGCTCGCCGAACAACTCCAGAGTCCGGTTCTTGGGTGTGGCCGTGAACGCGAAGTAGCTGGCGTTCGAAAGCATCTTGCGAGACTCGATCAGCTTGTTGACGGTGTCTTCGACCGATTCATCGTCATCCTCATCATCTCCAGCCGCGCCCGACAGTGCCATATGCATCTTGGCAGTTGTCTTACCGCCCTGGCTGGAATGCGCCTCGTCGATCAGCAGCGCGAACTTCTTGCCGCTAAGGTCGCCCAGCTCATCGAGGATGAACGGGAATTTTTGCACCGTCGTCACGATGATCTTCTTGCCTTTGCGCAGGAAGGTGCGCAGCTCGGCGGCATCCTCGGAATGGCCGAAGATCGATGCGACGTGGTCGTAGCTCTTGATGGTGCGGGCGATCTGAGTATCCAGCGCGCGTCGGTCGGTGATGACGATCACCGAGTCGAACTGGGCCAACATCGCATCGGCGGCGGTCTTGAGTTCCACCAACTGGTGTGCCAGCCATGCGATGGTGTTGCTCTTGCCGCTGCCCGCCGAATGCTGGATGAGATAGCGCTTGCCAACCCCATCCTCGCGGGAGCGGCGCAGCAAGGCACGGACGGTACGCAGTTGGTGGAACCGTGGGAACACCTGCTTGCGCCGCTTCTTGCCCTTTTCGTCTTCCTCTTCCACCACCTGCGTAAAGTTCTCGATGATGTTGGCCAGCGAGTCCTTAACCAGCACCTGCTTCCACAGATAGTCGGTTTTCAAGCCGTTCGGGTTGGGCGGATTGCCCGCACCGCTGTTCCAGCCCTGGTTGAATGGCAGGAACCACGAGGTCTTGCCGGTTAAATGCGGGCAGAACCGCACTTCGGCATCGTCCACCGCCATGTGCGCCACGCAGCGCCCCAATTGGAACAGCAGCTCGGCCGGATTGCGATCAGTCTGGTACTGAGTGATGGCGTCGGCGACGGTCTGCTTGGTCAGCGAGTTTTTCAACTCGAAAGTCATGACCGGCAGGCCATTGATGAAGATGGCCACGTCCAGGGAACGTTGAGCCTCATCATTGCTGTAGCGCAACTGGCGGGTAACGCTGAAGATGTTCTTGCCGAAATTTTCGGCAGCACTGGCGTTGCCCGGGGTCGGTAGCAGCTTGTACAGATCAACGTGAACCGGGCCGTGGCCCACGCCCTTGCGCAGCACATCCACTACGCCCCGCTTGGCGATCTCGCCCTGGATGCGGTGCAAGAACTGGGTGCGCTTGATGCCCTCGTTTGCCAGCTCAAGTGTTTCGACCGCCCTGGGCTGGGTGGCCTGCAGAAACGACAGCAACTGCAGCACGTCCACCGCCACGTCGCGGTTGTAGTCGCAGGGGTTGCCCTGCACGTAGCCGCCGCAAATGCAGAGGTCGCGCACGATCAAGGCCTCCAGGCCTTTTTCGCTGGTATCAGTCGTCGCCATTGTCTTCCTCCCCGTCGGTATCCAATTCTTCGTCGCCGCCGAGCACTGCCAAGTCTTCGTCGGCCACCACGTCATCAGGGCCCGGCACCCAGCCACGTACGTCCACTTGGCCAGTGACGACATCGGCAATCTGCCGGTCGCGGTACTCGCGGATCAATTCAATTTCGCGCAGTGCTTGTCCAATTGCTGCATCTGGCTCAACACTTAAAGCCCGAATTGCTTCGGCAATGTGCTTTTGTTCACTTAACGGAGGAAGTGCGCAGGGCTGCGATCTAACAATTGTCGAGTTAATCAACGGCTGAGCAGTCCTGATCGCAAAACGATTAAGGTCAATCACGCGTAGTAAGTGTTCAAAGAATTCAAGGTCAATTTCACGGAGCGGGATGACGCGCAAGGCATGTTCTGAAGCCCAAAATTTCCCGTCGACTCGATGCACACAACCGCACTTGGCACCGACTCGTCCTAACAAGAGCATTGGCCCATTGGAGTTAGCACCTTTTGTGAAGCCACGCGGACCATTGCCACCGTAGATTGGATATCCGCTCTCGGTCTCCTTGGATGCATCGATCATGTCTCCGCTTTTGACTCGCAAAACTCGCCGGAGCGTCAAAACCTCCCAGTTGACGGGAACATCCCCAAGAATCTCGTAACCACTAGGCTTGACCGCAGTGCCACTGGCGAGTCCACGGGTAACTAATCGATGTATCTGAACTTGCTTCTGCTCCGCAAGCAGCCTAATTAGTTCGCGCTTCGCCTTTATCAACTGGGCGATGTGAGCATCCTGCGCCCGAAGGTAGGCGACGATCTGGTCTTGCTCTGCGCGGGGGGGCATGAAGGACGGCATTTGCTTGAACTCGTCCCAATAGAGCCGGTTACGGTCTGCCACGATGCCGCGAGAAAATTTGTTTACCTCGCGCTTGTAGGCATCGGTACGGAACAGATAGCTGTAGAAAGCACTGTTGGCTTCCGGGAATGGCTGGACGACGACGTAGGCCGGGCTCACCAAACCATCGACCGGAGCGGGGCCAAGCGCGCCTTGCCACATCCGCATCATGTTGTAGGCGATATCGTCTTTGGCTGCGCGCTTGTATTTCTCCTTTTGGCTCATCACCTGCTTGCGTTTGAGATTCACCATGTCGCGCACACGCACACCTGTGCGCAACGACACTTCCAGAATCGGAAGGTCAGGGAAACCCGTCTGCACCCGGTGTGCGAACAGACGCCCATTTCGCAGCACCTGCCAGTCCTCGGGCAGATTTGGTGCCCACGGCAGGCCAGACTCTCGATAGATCGGGTAAGTGATCGCGGTGCCCATCACGCCGCCCCCACGATCTTGCCCAATAGGCCTTCGGTCTGCTCTTCCAGCTTGAGGATGTCAGCGCGAATCTGATCCAGCGTCCGCAGCGGGGTCGGTTTGTAGAAATAGCGCGCGAACGATATCTCGTAGCCGATCTTGGTCGCGTCCATCGCGATCCATGCATCCGGCGCGTGAGGCAGCACCTCGCGTACGAAGAAGGCTTCGATGCCCCCGGGCTCCTTAAGCGGCACTTGCTCGGTATCGCGCAGGTCGGTATCGGCCTCGTACTCGACCATGAAGCGATCCTTGCCCATGGTTTCCAGGTAGGCGCCGTCGTAGCCAGGTTCGAAATGCTCACCTGCCTTGAGCTTGCTGCGTTTGGCAATGACCGGCGGGGCCGACTCATCGCGCCAACTCACCGCCTTGTAGATGGCCTTCTTCTCGGGCGCACCCAGCTTCTTGCTGTGCGTCTTCATCGTGGCATCAAAGCGCGTGCGGAAATCGTTGTGGTCGTCGAACACGGCATCGCCAAGTTCCTGCTGCGCCAGCTTGGCCAGTTCCACCAGGGTCTTGTCGCGCAGCCACGTCGTGGGGTCGAGCAACTTCCTGCGTCGCTTCTCTGGCACGGCCTTCTTGGTGGTCTTGGCGTCTTCGTCATCCGACTCGTCGTCGGTATCCTCGTCGCCGTCATCACCCTTGAGCCACGATTCGATTTCTTGCTTTAGCTTGGCGAATTCCGTGTACAGCTTGTCGCCGTACTTGGAGTAGATCTCGCTACGCAGTACCTCGTCGCCCGAGGCAAAGCGCAGGCCTTCGATTGAGCTGCGTTTGAGCTGGCTCTTGAGGCGAAGCGGTCGTTCGACCGTGATCTTCCAATAACCAAAGTCGGCGTTGTCGAACCACTTGCATTCGGGCACTGCCTGTACAGCGTCCCCATCTACGGGCGGCTGGTCAAGGTAATACCTCAGGATGCGTGCAATGTCCGCGTCCGCCAACTCGCAGTTCTTCTTGCCGAGGTTGCGCCGCATCGGCAGGAACCACTGCGAGGCGTCGATTAACTGCACCTTGCCGCGCCGGAGCGCGGCCTTCTTGTTGGCCAGCACCCAGATGTAGGTGGCGATACCGGTGTTGTAAAAGATGTTGAGCGGCAGGGCGATGATTGCTTCGAGCCAGTCGTTTTCTAGCACCCATCGGCGAATGTTGCTCTCGCCCTGGCCAGCATCGCCCGTGAACAGCGCGGAGCCGTTGTGCACCAGCGCGATGCGACTGCCCAGCGCCGTGTTGTGCTTCATCTTTTGCAGCTTGTTCACCAGGAACATCAGCTGCCCGTCGCTGGAACGGGTTAGCAGCTTGAACTCGGCATCGCCGCCGTGATTGACGATGAAGCGCGGGTCGCTGAACTCCTTCTTGCCGCCCATCCGGTCGAGATCTGTCTTCCAACTCTTGCCGTAAGGGGGGTTGGAAATCATGAAATCGAATTCGCGTGACCGGAACTGATCAGCAGACAGCGTGGACTTATCCGCGCCGCCGACGATGTTCTCGGCCTCCTCGCCTTCGCCCTTGAGCAACAAGTCGGCTTTGCAGATGGCGTAGGTTTCAGGATTGATCTCCTGACCAAACAGGTGAATCGAGACTTCCTTGTCGTGGTTCGCTGCCAGTTCGTGCAGCGCCTCTTCGGCCACGGTCAGCATGCCGCCCGTACCGCAACTGCCGTCGTAGAGTGAGTACGTGCTGGATTCGATTTGTCCGGCCACCGGCAGGAACAATAGCTTGGCCATCAACTTGACGACGTCGCGCGGCGTGAAGTGTTCGCCAGCCTCTTCGTTGTTCTCTTCATTGAAGCGGCGGATCAACTCCTCAAACACCGTGCCCATACCGTGGTTGTCCAGCGCGGGCAGCTTGACCCGGCCGTCCGCATCCTTGACCGGCAAGGGCGAAATATTCACTTCAGGGTTAAGGAAGTCCTCAATGAGATAGCCCAGGACGTGCGCATCGATCAGCGTTTGGATTTGATCGCGGAACTTGAACTTGGTCAGGATCTCCTGAACGTTTGGCGAAAAACCATCGAGGTAGTCAATGAAGTCGTCGCGCAGACGCTGGCCAGCACTGCTGGCCTTGAGCTTTTCGAGCGTGAATTCCGAGGTGTTGTAGAAGGCCTCCTTCGCAGCCATACGCAGCGCGCCGTCCTGCTCTGCCACCTTGTGCGTGTCAAGGAACTTCTTGCGCTCCAGCACAACCTGCTTGGTCGACTCCAGCACGGCATCAAGCCTTCGCAACACCGTGAAAGGAAGGATCACATCACGGTACTTGCCGCGCACGTACACGTCGCGCAGGCGGTCGTCAGCGATGTTCCAGATGAAGTCTGCAACCCACTTCAGGTTGCTTTGGTCTTGTTGTTTGACGGGTTTCATTGATCCTGCCCTTGAGTAGCTGTTGTTGTTTCAGGCTCTGTGCGGCCCGATGCGGTTAATTTAGTTCAGTCGCCAGAGAGTGTTGCTCGCACGGGCTTGCTGCTCGCGCAAAGCATCGATTTGTTCTTGAAGTCGTGCTTCTTCTTCAAGGGCGTGAATGGCCCCAGCCTGCTCCTCCTGCGTCGGCACGAGGACCTTCAAGCGTTTCAGCTCTTTGAGTTGGATCAGCGGCAGACTGGCGCCCGAAACGATGGAACGAAGCAATGCTTGCCCAAAGGATGACCGAAGTTGCATAAAGAGCGCGCGACGGTCGATGGGCGAGTTTTCGAAGACCCGGAGAACGATGGCGGACTGGCCTGCCACTATGGAATCTCCAGGTGACAGCGATCCAGGTGCAATTCCGACCTTGCCTGTGCTGCCCTTCGTCATGAGAACAATGTCGTGCGGCCTCAAAAAATTCTGATCGAGGTTAGCCTTGGTCGTGTCTATGTAGACCTCCTTGCTCGGGTGCTTCAGGTAGCCGAACTCGGGGAGGTCTGCCGATACCACTTCCACGGCATGTGTGATGTCGAGCCAATCCTCTGCAGCCTCCATGAGCTTGTCCTTGTCCGAAGTCAGAGGAACAGGACGAATGAATGCCGCAATGTCGTCCAATGAAACAGTTAGCCCCCTCGAAAGCATGCGTTGCATGAGCTGGGTCTCTTGCGGGACAACGTAGCGACTAACCTGCAGTTGCGCATCATTGGCGAGGATGTCGGGCACGCCAACATCGGTGGCCTCTTCATGCTCAGCTTGGCCAAGAGCGACTCGAACAAGCTCCTCGACGTTGCACATTTGGTTTCGGGTACGGCCGACGGCGACCTTGAAGTGCGGGCTGTCGGCGTTAACAAAGCGCACCGTATTCGCCTCACGATTTCGCTCAATGATCAAGATCGCAAAGCTAATTCCCGTGCGGTCAAGCAATCCCGATGGCATCGCGATGACGGCCTTCAACCAGCCGCGTAGCAGCAATTCCTTGCGGAGGTTGTACTCAGCGCCGCTGCTGAACAGCACGTTGGTTTGAACCGCAACCACGATCCGCCCTTGCGTACTCCCCAGCAGTTGCCGAATTCCCAGCACGGCAGCCGAGTTGGTTCGCTCCTTCATCAGCTCAGAGCTGACGATGTAATCGAGCTGCTTTGGATCGATGCGCATGCCCATTGGGAGAAAGCTCACTGCACCACCAAAGCTAACCTCGGATCTAACTGGTCCCCGTGGACCAGTAATGGGGTTGTTGCGAACCACTTGAATCATGTGTCGGTACGCAAGAGCCATCAGCGAAGGCCCCGTCGATTCCGGGTTCTCTATCAACACACGATGCCCCTGCTCGGCAAGATACGCTGCGAGCTGGCCCGTTTGATCCCACGGTGCATAAAGTCGTTGCCCCTCGACTGGTTCGAGCAGCTCTGCCAGGACTCGCACCACACCCGATTGCAGTGCGAGCGGGACGCCCAAGACTTCAGGAAGCTCGTAGAAAGCTGGCAACGGCACCAGCGTTTCTTGGACAGCCAGTTCCTTGGCAGCATCGACCGCCATCGCCAGGAACATTGCGTTCTCTTTGGCGAGCCAGCGAAACTCATCCAGCAAGCCGTCGTCAGTCACCACGAAGTCATTGAGCTGCTCAACAAGTCGCATGGGCAATTGATTTCCCAGCTCCAAGCTCACCTGCCCGCGACGGACCCATATCAAGATCAGTAAGGTCAACATGGCGATGCGTTCTTCGGTCTGCGGCAACAAACGAAGTGCGTCGCGGATGCGATTCAGCATGGGGTAGTGCATATGGATATCTCCAGCAGCCTTCATTGCCAATTGTTCTGGCTATTGCGGTTGTAGGTCGTGATGAGGGATTCGCCTTCCGAGACCACGGCAATTCCACCCTTGTCCAGGATCTTGGTGAGCACCCGACGTTCAGCATCGAGCTCCCGCAAGCGCTTCAAAGCTTCCTTGCGGTCGATGACGTGCTTATCCCCTTCGATGCGTCCCTGTTCCAGGGCCAGATCAACCATGGCTTTCGAGATGCCCCGCTGGGCCATGCGTTGCTTGATGTGGTGTGTAGCGTTCATTGCGACCTCCGATAGCTCCGCACTGTACCGGCCATTCGCAACTTCTGCAATAAGTAGTAAATACTTTTTTTAGTTATACATAAAATTCTCAAGCCGAGACAACTCCTAAAAGTCGGCTTGCCCTTCATGACACCCGTCGGGCAAGACCGTACAAGGCCAGTTGGAGCAAGGAGTACGGACACCCCCTTGGGAGACCATTGGGCCTGCAAACGGCGCCATGCGGTGCAAGTTCTACATCACAAGCCGATCCAGCAGACCCGCTTAAAGGAGCCTTGGGTTGGGTGATAGGCGCCAAACTCGCGCCGTCGCCATGCGTTTCTCGGCAACATGGGCAAGCCCTTGCGCCCACCCCAAGTCACTGAGTCCCGTCACATCAAGGGCACCACCGTCGCACCGCAGTGCGACGGTGGTGCCGCTACGGTGCGACAGCCCAGCGTGATTGCGGGCGCGCTTAAGGCCGGGGCTCCCCCATGGGAATAACATTTGAACGACGCCGATTAAACGACACGTGCACGACATTGCTGGCAACTGCCTCGATGGGTGCGTCGGTGTTCATCACCACTGACTCGGCGGGCGCGGCACTGGCGGCCTTCGGCGCAGGTTGAGGATCAGGCTCGCGATGCATAACGGCGACCACATCGTCTGCAGACACGTTGACGTAACGATCCAGTTGGGACAACTGCTTGTGGCCCGTCAGTTGCTTGACGAGAAACACATTGCCCGTTTTGAGCGCCAGCCGGGTCGCGGCGGTGTGCCGCAGATCGTGCAGGTGCAAGTCCTTGATTTCTGCCCGCGCGCAAGCCCGATTCCACACCGCCTTAAGTGACTCGTAGCTCAGACGCAGAATCAGCGTATCCGGCTGATGCGGGCCGACGCCATGCAACTCCTCCAACAGCTTGATTGCACGCGGAGACAGCGGCACTTCCCGAGAGCCGGTTTTGGAATCCCGCAGGCTTAGCACCCGGCGATTCCAGTCCATGCCGCCCCAAGTCGCGTGCTCGATGGGCTCACCGCAGCGCATCGCAGTCTCGATAAGCAGATGAACCATGAGCACAGCGGTGCGGTTGTAACTCCGATCCAGGGCGGGCAGCAACCGAGCCTCCTCTTCCTCGGAAAGCACACGGCTGCGCTGGTTATCTACGACGGGCATCTTCAGTTTGATCGCCGGGTTCCTCGCCGGTTCTACCCAGTTCCATGTGTCGCGAAAATAGTTGAAGACGACACGAATCACCGCCTGCTCCTGCTGCAACGTCCCCTTACCTGCACGCTCTGATCGCATCGCATCGATGAGTTTTTGAACATCATCCTTGGTCACCTCGAAGACCCGAAGATTGGCCAATCGCGCACGCAGACGATCACTGCCCGCCGTCTTGGTGGCGATCCGCGCCCGGGTCGACTTCAACGAGTTCACGATCCGCGAGCCTGCCTGTTGTTCTTCAATCGTCTGGAGACGAACGACCCAGTGCTGGCGCGGGCCATCATCCTTGACTTGCCCTGCCACCGAAACGACCGGATCGGGCTCATTCATGGGTTCAATGACGAGCTGAGGCAGATTCGCCGCGCGAAGATAGCGGTTGAAGCGACGGACTTCCTGGGGAGCCCCCTTGTTGAAAATGAGACGCTCCAGAGCGTAATCGGACATGCCCTGAGCAAGGAGCGTCACCCTTGGGCCCAGCCCGACCGGCCCCCCCTGCTTGCTCATCGCGGCGATGTAGTCATTTGCTGCTCTACTGGCGACGGTGTAAGTCGCGAATCCGGACAGCAACTGGTCGACTCCGTCCTTGCGAACACGGACAGACCAGACGTTCTTACCTGATTTGTACGGCTTGCTCATACACAGCCTCCCGCCCGCATTGCGCGGGCCGCAAAGGCCACTGGAACAGTTGCATGTGCCTGTAAAGAAACGAGCCTCTCTAGAGCGGCAGGGGTGGGGTGGCACCGTGGTGCCGAAGGTTTTTGATAGTCAATCACGCGAACTCCTAGGTTGTTGGAGATGCGTGTAGAGAACTTGCACGGCAGGTTTATACCGGCGAGCACTCCTCCCGAGACCATCAAACTGGTGCACCCTTCAACTCCACGACGACAGACGTCGCGAGCCCGGGTGCCAGCAATCGCGATGCACTCGCGGCGGCGTTCGCCAGCGCTGTCAAGCGCAGTTAAACGCAGCCAGAGCACCCTCTTGCGCAGCCATTAGTCAATGTCACTGACAGGAATCGTGACAGGAATTGGCTTTGCAAAAGCAAAAAGGCGGCCTGTTGAGGGCCGCCTTTTTGGCTAAGTTCTTGATTCACAAGGACTTTTATTCTGGTGGCCTGGGGCGGAATCGAACCACCGACACGCGGATTTTCAATCCGCTGCTCTACCGACTGAGCTACCAGGCCTTATTCTTTTCATCACTTCTTCGTAGCAGCTAGCTGCTTCAAATCAGCGAAGACCGCGACTATAGCATCAAATTCCGCCGCCACGCTTATTTCGACTCAGATCGACACCCAATTGCTTGAGTTTTCGATACAGATGGGTGCGCTCTAAGCCGGTCTTTTCAGCCACGCGGGTCATAGAGCCGTTCTCTTTCGAGAGGTGGAATTCGAAATAGCTCTTCTCGAAGGCATCCCTGGCCTCACGCAAAGGGCGATCAAGCTCGAAGCTTTGCTCAGAAGCCAGGCCCATCGTCGGCTGCGCCATTTGCGGCATCAGACCCAGACTGGGCGCCGGGTACTGGGCCGGCATTTCGCTGCGCATATAGGTTGACACACCGACCGGCGGCGCCGGCCGAGGCGCCACTTTGACCAATGACTGCTCAACCGCACGCAGCAACTTCTGCAAGGTGATGGGCTTTTCAAGAAAGGCAATCGCGCCGAACTTGGTCGCCTCTACCGCTGTATCGATCGTGCCGTGGCCGCTCATCATGATGACAGGCATGGTCAGCAGCCCCGCACCGCCCCATTCCTTCAACAAGGTGATGCCGTCTACATCGGGCATCCAGATGTCGAGCAACACCAAGTCGGGCCGCATGCGCTCACGCACCGCTCGAGCCTGCGCGGCGTTCTCTGCCATTTCAATGGTGTGGCCCTCATCGCTGAGGATTTCTGACAACAGGGCACGAATGCCCAATTCGTCGTCAACTACAAGAATTGTTGCCATGGAGTCCTAGTTCACGCCGGCTTGTCCGCAGGGCCAGCATCGACCGCTGCAGTTGAAAACTTTGAAAATGATAACGAAACTTGCGCACCCACGATCGGCTGGACCTCATCCCCGCCCGCATGAAGATTACTCAGGCGAATGCGCGCGCCATGTTCATCGGCGATTTTCTTGACCACCGCCAGACCCAAGCCCGTGCCTTTGGTCTTGGTGGTGACGTAAGGCTCGAAAGCCCTCTTGAGCACTTTCTCGGCGAATCCAGGCCCATTGTCGGTGATGTTTAGGCGCAACACACGCGCTTCGCCACTTTCTGTGAAAACTTGCGTGGTGCGTACCAGCACATGACCGTCTGGCCGCTCTTGCACCGCGTCCAATGCGTTTTGCACCAGGTTGTGAATAACCTGACGCAATTGCGTCGCGTCGCCCTTCATGGCGCAGGCGTCCGGGGCCAATTCGGCGTGCAATCGGCCGCTCTCCTGGGCCTCGGCATACAGGGTCAGCACCTCGCTGACCAAGGCATTCAGATCCAAGACCTTGAGCTGCGCCGAGGGCAGGCGGGCGTAGTCGCGAAACTCGTTGACCAACTGCTTCATCGACTGCACTTGATTGACGATGGTGGCCACCGACCTGACCAGCATTGCCTGGTCGGAGCCCTCAAGCTTGGCCTCCAGTTTGTGTTGCAGCCGCTCGGCCGAAAGCTGGATCGGGGTGAGCGGATTCTTGATTTCATGGGCCAGGCGCCTGGCCACTTCGCTCCAGGCGGCGGAGCGCTGCGCGGACACCACCTCGGTGATGTCATCGAACACCATCAGGCGCGCATCTTGCGGCAGCTTGGCTCCGCGCACCAGCAGCGTTAGCACGTCCTGCCCGCCTTCGAGTTGCAGCTCAAAAGCATCCTGCCAATGTTCGGTCCCCAAACCGGGCGATGGGTCCCCATCGCTTGAGCGCAGCGGCCGGTCTTGCTCAAAGCGCTGCATGATCTCGGCGGCAAAAGGCTGCAACTGCGGCAACTCGTCGAGCTTGCGGCCGCGCAGGTCTTCATGGGGCAGACGCAAGATGCGCACCGCGCCTGGGTTGACGGTCTCAATCCGCGCCTGCGCATCAAAGACGATCACGCCGGCGGTCAGATTGTCCAGAATGGTCTGCAGATGAGTGCGCGCACTTTCCAGCTCGGCCACGCTGCGGCCCACCATGGCGCGGGCGTCGGAGAGCTGCGCGGTCATGTCGGCGAACGAGCGCGTGAGGCCGCCCAGCTCATCGCGCGAGGCCAGCATGGGTTTGCGACTCAAGTCGCCTTGCGCCACCTGCCGCACGCCGTCAGCCAGCAGCAGCAGCGGCCGCGCTAACTGATTGCCCAAGGTGACCGCCAGCAGCAGCGCCGCGAACACGGCCAAAATCAACACCAGGGTCAAGGTGCCGATATACATGCGCCGCAAACCGTCGCGCTCCAGCGCGCGCTGTTGGTACTCGCCGCTGGCCGCCTGCACCGCCAAGGCATTGGCGACCACCGAGGCGGGCACGCGCTGCACGACCATCAAAAAGCGCTCACCGGAGCTGCTGCTGCTGAGCCGGTAGTCGGCGTTGGGCAGCAGCGCAAGCGCACGAATGCGCGCCTGGCCTTGCAAGGCCAGCGCCTCGTCTTCCAAACCTTCCAGTTGGCTCGCCACCTTGGCCACGCGGGCCAGACGCAGCATGGCTTCCGAGGGCCGCTCGGCCGTCAGCGAGCTGGTGTCGCCGCCTGACGACATCAAGATCTGCCCATGGCCATTGACCAGATCGACGCTGCGCGCGCCAAGCTGTTCACGCAAGCGCTCCAGCGCCAAAGGCTGCGGCATGCCACCGGTTTCCGACAGGCGCACGGCAGCATTCAAGGTCTTGACCGACAGATCGCTGACCAGCCCATCCAGCGTCGCGCGACCCAGATTCAGCCCCGCCTCCAGCGCGCCGGCCAGGCGCACATCAAACCAGCTCTCGATGCTGCGATTGACGAACTGGTAAGACACGCCATAAATCATCACGCCGGGCACCACGCCCACCAAGGCGAAGATGCCGGCCAGCTTGAGCAGCAGGCGGCTGCCGAATTTGCCGGCGCGCACGCGCAGCACCAAGCGCACTGCGGCGACGCCGATCACCAAAACCAGCAAGCTGGCGACGGCCGCATTGAGCCAGAACAGCCAGACGTAATGACGCTCGAAAAAGCCGCGCTGTGAGCTGACCCCGATCGACAGCAAGAAGGCCAAGACCCCGCACACACCGGTCACGATCACCGTCGAGATGACCCAGCCCAAACGTGCTCGTCTGCTCAAGACGCGACCTCGGTGGCTTGCCGGCCCCTGATCGGCACCGTCATGGCGCCGCGATGCTGCTGCTGAAGTCGGCGGCCAAATTCAGCGTGCGCTCGATATTCAAACCCCAACCCTGGGGCGAGCCCAATCCGATCTGCATCGGCTTGGGCAATTGGCTGGTGTCCAGCCGGTAGCTGAACTCCAAATAGAAGCGACCGCCATCTTCCAAATCGCGGTTTTCGGCGATGCGCCAGCCCGCAGCCCCACGCAAGGACGCCAGCGCCTCGGGCAAACTGGCGTAGCTTTGATTGAGCCCGCCGGTGCTGACTTTGAATTGCCGCGTCAAAGGCTGCCATGCCAAGCGCCAGGTCCGGCTGGCGCGTGCGATGCGAGCATCGCGCCAGTACCAGCGGTTGCGCCAGACATCGGCCTCGGCCACAAAATAGATCGGTACGCCCTTCATCAGTGCATCCTCGGCCGCGCGGGTCAGCTCGAAGCGGGTGCTGAAGCTCAGCTCCAGGCCCTCTTCGGTGCGCTGGGTGCTGAGTTGAGCGAGTTCAACCCCTTCGGCCTGCGCAGCTTCGGGCCCAAAGCCCAAGCCCAGCAGCAGCAGCGCAGTCGCCAGCAAACACCAGATGCGACGCAGCAGCGGGCTGGCTGCCCGGCTGGCGTGCTTCGAAAAGGCTGGTGTTGCGGCTGTGACGGCGGGCGAAGTCAAGGTCGGGGCGTATCTTTGCTGTGCCGCGCGCCAAGCCTGAGCCGAGTGCGCTGCGTCATGTGTTCAGAGCTTCTTGATCAGCAGCGCGTAATAGAAACCATCCCAAACCGATGGCAGACCACCCGCTGCCTCGCCATTGTGAGTGAGCGGGAGCAGATGCCCGCTCATGCCGGCCACATCGATGTGTTTTGCATCACTTTGGCGTTGCAAAAATGCATCGACTTGGTGCTCGCCCTCGGCTTTGAAGATCGAGCAGGTGGCGTACACCAATCGCCCACCGGGCTTTAACGTAGGCCACAAGGCGTCCAGCAACTCGGCTTGAATGGCGGCCAGGTTGTCGATATCGCTGGGCCGGCGCAGCCAGCGCACGTCAGGGTGACGGCGCACGATGCCGGAGGCGCTGCAAGGCGCGTCCAGCAAAATTGCATCGAACGGCCGCCCATCCCACCAAGCGGCCTCGCCGAGGGTTTGGCGGGCGTCGGCGGCCAGCGTCCGCGCCTTGACCTGCAAGCGCTGCAGATTGCCTTGCACGCGGGTCAAACGGGCTGCGTCGCTGTCCAAGGCGAGCAAATCCAGGTCGGCAAGCTCCAGCAAATGGGCGGTTTTGCCGCCCGGCGCCGAGCAGGCATCCAACACACGCGCGCCTGCCGCCAGCGCGGGCAGGGCAGCGAGCGCGCCCACCGTCAAGGGGGCGGCCAGTTGCGCCGCAGCGTCTTGCACCGACACATCACCGTCCGCAAAACCCGGCAAGGCAGTCACCGGCAGCGCCCGCTCCAACAGCAAGGCCTGCGGGGCCAGCGGCCCGACCGGCGTCGCCTTGATGCCGGCAGCGACCAAGCGAGCCAGATAGCTTTCGGTGCTGCCGCGCCGCGCATTGACGCGCAGCGTCATCGGCGGATGCTGGTTATTGGCGTGCAAAATCGCGTGCCAATGTTCCGGCCAGTCGGCGCGCACGCGGTCAATCCACCATTGCGGATGGTTGTAGGCGGCCGGCTCCGAGGCCTTGACAGCCAGCACGAGGGCGTCGCGCTCGCGCAAAAAGCGCCGCAACACCGCATTGACGAAGCCGGCGCTGGCCGGCGCGCGCTTGCGGGCCGCGCTGACCACCTGGTCGACCACGGTGTGATCGGTGTAGAGCGGCGCCACGCCAGGCGCGCCTGGCCACAGCAGCGCCAAGGCGCTGACCAGCAAGGCGTCGACCTTGGGCGGCGGCGCCTTGGGCGCCAGCAGCGCGCGCGCTGCTTCGGCACTGCCGAGCAAACGCAGCACATAAAAACTCAGCGCCTGGGTGGCCGGGCGCAACTCGGCCGGGCAGCGCGCCAGGACTTCGGTCAGCGAGCGGCCGGTACGCACCGCCTGCACGGCGTCAGCCACCTGCAGCATCAGGCGCTGCAGGGGCGGGGAGAGTTGCGGGGAAAGTTGCGGTTTGGGTTTTTCAGTCACGCGGTCAGTGTAGGTCAGCGCCGCGAGCGGCCGCAGGCAAGACCTGACACTGCGCGGGCTTTATATTGCGGCCACAATCGATGCCTTCAGCCTTAGCGAGAAGCTTTATGAGCGGCGATTCATCCACAAAAATAAGCCTAGATGCCCAGCAACTGGCGGCCCTGCCCGCGTCCGAGCGGGTGCGCATGCGTTTGGTCAGCGCCGGCTGCCGCCACCATGCGAATGACAATATCGCGGACTACATCGAAGCCGGTGAGTTGGAGCAACTGCAGGCCGAGGTGCAGGCGCAAATGCAGGGCGTGTTGCGCGCGCTGGTGATCGACACCGACAGCGACCACAACACCCAAGACACGGCGAAAAGAGTCGCCAAGATGTTCATGCAGGAGATCTTCAAGGGTCGCTATCAGCCCATGCCGGCGGTGACCGAGTTCCCGAATGTGACGCGGCTCAATGAGCTGATGATCGTCGGCCCGATCACCGTGCGCAGCGCCTGCTCGCACCATCTGTGCCCCATCATGGGCAAGGTCTGGATCGGCCTGCTGCCTAACGAGCATTCCAATCTGATCGGGCTGTCCAAGTACGCGCGGATTTGCGACTGGATCATGAGCCGCCCGCAGATTCAGGAAGAAGCCGTCACCATGCTGGCCAACGAATTGCAGGAACGCGTGCAGCCCGACGGACTTGCCATCGTGATGGAAGCCGACCATTTCTGCATGCATTGGCGCGGCGTCAAGGACAACGAGTCCAAGATGACCAATAGCGTGATGCGCGGCGCCTTCATGAAGGATGCCAATCTGCGCCGCGAGTTCCTGTCGCTGATTCGTTAGAAATCTACTCGACCACCGCTCGGCCCATCAAGGAAACCCCATGCTTGTTCACCTTTTGTACGCCAGCCGCGCCGCCCATGCGATGAGCAGCCCCGACCTCGCCGCCATCCTCAAGCAGTCGCGTGAGCACAATGCCGGCGAGGGCATCACCGGCCTGCTCTGCCATAGCGACGGCGTCTTTATGCAGTTGCTCGAAGGCGGCCGCGACGCCGTCAACGCCCGCTACCAGCGCATCGCCAGTGATCCGCGCCACAAAGATGTGATCCTGCTCAGCTACACCGAAATCGCCGAGCGCGAATTCGCCGGCTGGACCATGGGCCAGGTCAATCTGCACCGCCTCAACCCAGGTCTGGTGCTGAAGTACAGCGCCACCAGCCTGCTCGACCCCTACAGCATGAGCGGGCGCGCGATGTTGTCGCTGTTCCGCGAGCTGGTGAGCTCCGGCGCGATCGAGTGTTCTTGATTCGAACCCGCTATGCCCTAGCGCCTGACGCGGCCGTCGCCGGTCAGCATTGACAGCTCGACAAAGCTCGACGCGACGCGACGCCCCGGGCCGAAATTGACCGTGAAGCCGCCGGCGTTGTAGTTACTCAGGCTCTCCAGCCCGGCGATCAGACCTTCACGCGTCAAGCTCTTGGCGCGGCGCAGGCCTTCGGTGAAGACCTTGGCGGCCAAAAATCCCTCCATGCCGGTGTAATTCGGGCGCAGCTCGCCGCCTGCTTTCTGCACCGCGGCCTGGTAGTCGGCCACCACGCCATGGCCAATCCCGAAGGGATACGGCATCACTTGGCTCACCACCACTCCCAGCGCCTCCTTGCCGAGCTCATCCGACAGCGCCTGGGTGCCCACAAATGAGACGTTATAGAACACACCGCCATAGCCGGCCTTGCGCGCTTCGCGGATAAAGGCCGCGCAGCTTTTGTAGGCGCTGACCATCACGATGGCCTCAGGGCGGCCCGGCACCAGCTCGCTCACCGCGCGTGCCACGTCGACCGTATTGCGCTCGACCGTGGCAGTGGCAACGGTGGCCAGCGACTGGCTGTTCAGGGCGCGGTTGACACCGGCCAAGCCGGCCTTGCCATAGGCGTCGTTCTGATAAAAGACCGAGATCTTCTTCAGGCCCAGGTTGGTCATTTGATTGACGATCAGCGCGGTCTCGTCGTAATAGGAGGCGCGCAAATGAAAAACCCAGCGGCTCATCGGCGCGCGCAACGCCTCGGCGCCGGTGAAGGGCCCAAACAGCGGCATGTGATGCTGGTTGATCAGCGGCAACGCCGCCAAAGTGGTGGGCGTGCCGACATAGCCGAACAGCGCCAGCACATCGTCTTCAATGAATTTGGCGGTATTGGCCTCGCAGCGCTGCGGCTCATAGCCATCATCCAGCGTCTGCAGATCGATCAAGCTGCCGGCTACACCGCCGGCCTCGTTGACAGCGTCGAAATACAGCTTGGCACCGGCCCGCATCTGCAGGCCCAGCTGGGCCGCAGGGCCGGTCAAGGGGGCGGACTGACCCAGCACAATCCGCTTGCGCCCGCCGGCCTGTGCTTGCACCCCAGCAGGCAAAGATAGCGCGGCCATGGCGCTCAACACATGTCGACGAAGCAAGATCGAACTCCTCAATATCTGGCGAGGGTCAAGCATCGCCGCCAACGGCGAGCCCCTGCATTGTCCACTCGCCAAGAACGTGAATTGTTCTCACTCCAAGCAGATCAAAGCGAGCGCGCTTCGCGGAAGCCATACATGCTGGCCAAGACACGCGTCGGGAACTGCGTGATCGCCTCATTGAACTGACCGACCGCCTGGTTGAAAAGCTGACGAGCAAACGAGCGCTGACGTTCCACCATTTTCAGCTCATCGACCAAAGCATACAGATCGGCCTGCTCACGCAGCTCCGCATGATGCTCCAGCATCGACATCAGCCGGGTCAAAGCAGCGGCGTGCACAGCGCTCGCCACCCCCAGCATGCCAACGGGCTCGGCCAAATAAGGTCGCGGCCTTGCGGCCTGCGCCGCTGCGCTCACTTCGGCCTGCGCCAGCTCCAAAGCTTCAAAAGTTGCACGCTCATTGCTGAGCAAAGGCTGCAACAGGATCAGCAGCTTGCTGCACAGCTGCGCACGCGTCGTCAGATGCTCGTCAAGCTGCACAAACGCGGCGGCGATGGCATTGCGCAAACGCATCAAGCGGTTGTAGGCGCCAATGCCCCAGAACAGCAGCAGCGCCGCCACCGTCCACAACGCCCAATTCAAGTTGCTCATGCCGCTGACTCACTGAACTCCTGAAAGCCCCGCGCGCGCAACTCACAGGCCGGGCAGCTGCCGCAGCCATAGCCCCAGCTGTGGCGCTGCGTGCGCTCACCCAGGTAGCAGGTATGGGTGTGTTCGACGATCAGCTCATTCAAGGCCGCACCGCCCAGGCTTTCGCTCAGTGCCCAGGTTTGCGCCTTGGTGATGAACATCAGCGGCGTCTCGACCGTCATCGGTGAGTCCAGCCCCAAACTCAGCGCCACCTGCAAGGCCTTGAGCGTGTTGTCGCGGCAATCGGGGTAGCCCGAGAAATCGGTCTCGCACATGCCACCCACCAGCACCGAGGCGCCGCGCCGGTAGGCCAGCGTGGCCGCAAAAGTCAGAAACAGCAAATTGCGGCCAGGCACAAAGGTATTGGGCAGGCCATTCGCCTGCATTTCGATGGCGCGATGCTCGGTCAGCGCGGTGCTGGATATTTGGCCAAGCAAAGCGAGGTCCAGCAAATGATCTTCGCCCAGCTTGGCACCCCAGGCGGGGAAGCGAGCCATCAACTCGGCGCGTACGGTCTGCCGGCAGTCCAGCTCGACACGATGGCGCTGGCCGTAGTCGAAGCCTATGGTTTCAACCTCGGCATAACGGGCCAAGGCCCAGGCGAGGCAGGCGGTCGAGTCTTGGCCGCCGGAAAACAGCACCAGGGCTTTGCGGGCGGAGTTGGCTTGTGGATATTCACTCATGCCGCCAGTGTGCCAGGGTCGGCGCTCGATATTGCACCCCACGGCCTGCGGCCTGCCCCGCCGAGCGGGGGCGAGCTTGCTCGGGGCGGCCCAGCGCGGCGCTCATGCTATGTTCTCGACTCGCGATTCTTGGAGCCCGCGCATGACACCACGCTTGGTCTTTTTTCCCCTGCTGTTCGCCTTGCCTGGCCTCGCCCTGGCCCAAAGCAGCAAAATCAGCCAGGTGCTGGTCTACCCGGGCGGCGCCACGGTGGAGCGCGTGGCCAAGGTCGCGGCTGGCACGCAAACGCTCAAGCTCAGCTGCTTGACGAGCCGTTTCGACCTCGACTCGCTGCAATTGCAAGGCGAGGCCGGCACGCAGATCGGCGAGGTCAGTGTGCAGACCGTGGCACGCGAGCGCGCGCCCGAATGCGCGGCCAGCCCGCTCGACGCCAGCATCCGCGAGCTGGAAGACAAGCAAGCCGGCCTGAAGGCCGAGATCGATGCGCAAGAGCTGGTGCTGGGCTTTCTGAAGAATGTCGGCGCCAACCCCAGCGCTGGCAATCCAGCCGCCATTGCCGACACCGCCGAATCCTTGCGCCGCAGCGGCTTGGAGGCGATGCAGCGCCAGCAGCAGCTCTCGCGCAAAAAGCAGTTGATCGAGCAAGACCTGAGCCCGCTGCTGGCCGAGCGTGAGCGCCTGGTCAAGGCCAACCCGCAGGTGCGCACATTGCAGATTCGCCTGGCCACGCGCCAAGCCGGCGAATTGCGGCTGAGCTACCGCCTATCCCAAGCCGGCTGGACACCGGTCTACCGCGCCCATTTGGACACTGCCAAAGCTCAGCTGCGCCTGGAGCGCCAAGCGCAGGTGGCGCAAAACAGCGGCGAGGATTGGAGCGGCGTGACGCTGCGCTTGTCAACCGTGCAGCCGCGCCAAAACACCGGCATCACGCCGCCACGGCCTTGGACGCTGGACCTGCTGCCGCCGCTCCAGGTTCTACAAGAAATGCAATATGCACGTGCAGCGCCCGCCGCCGCGCCACCTCCCCCTTTCATCCCGCCCCCTGAATTCAATGTCGCCGCCCCTGAGGCGCGCTTTGATGTCAGCGTCTTTCAAGGCGAGTTCGCCGCTGAGTTCCTGGTGCCGGGCCTGGTCAATGTGGCCAGCGACGGCCAACGCGTCGGCTACTCGCTGGGCAGCGAGCTGCTGGATGCACGCGTGTTGCGCCGGGTGCAGCCGCAGCAAGAGGCACAAGCCTTTTTGATGGCCGAGCTGGCCCGACCGGCCGGCTCCTGGCCGAGCGGCGCGCTGCAACTATTCCGTGATGGCGACTTCGTCGGCAACAGCCAGTTGAATCTGGGCAACGACGAGCGGCTGGACTTGTTCTTCGGTCGCGACGAAATGCTGCGTGTCACCGTCGAGCCCGAGCAGCGCAGCGGTGCCAACGCCGGTTTCATCGGCTCGCGTGCCGAGCAGAAAATCGGCCGCGCCTTTGTGCTGGAGAACCTGCACAAAAAGCCGGTGCTGCTGCAGGTGCTGGAGGCCGCGCCGGTGGCGCGGCATGAAGACATCCGTGTGCAGACCGTCTTCAATCCCACGCCCACTCAAGAGCCCTGGAAGAAGCAGCCCGGCGTGGTGGCCTGGGAGTTGCCGCTGGAGGCCGGCAAGTCAATGCGCATCACGGCCGACTATCTGATCACCTACCCCAAGGATGCACGAATAAGCGGGCTGCGTTAATGCCAGCTGCTCGTTCAGCGCAATGAAGAAACAGCCCCCAGGCCTCATGGCGGGGGTGGCTGCTTCAGCCCAAACTTAAGGTGTCTTCAGCTCGAAAGTAGCGTCTTCGAGCTTTTCGCTGAAGCTCACATAGCTGCCCAGGCTGCTGTCGGCGTTCAACTGCAGGCATTGGCTGCCGGTGCGA
The DNA here is from genome assembly GCF_025717555.1 of Paucibacter sp. B2R-40. Taxonomy (GTDB): domain Bacteria; phylum Pseudomonadota; class Gammaproteobacteria; order Burkholderiales; family Burkholderiaceae_C; genus Paucibacter_A. Next base: position 149,163 of record NZ_JAJIRP010000001.1, read on the forward strand.
GTGAAGCCGGTGGCCACCACTTTGGCGCTGCGCTCCAAGCAAAGCAGCACCCGCGCGCCATCTTGCTTGACCACCCAGGTGTCTACGAAATTGGCCTCAGCGCCACTACCGGCCTGGCAGCTGATGTACTCAATCCCGCTGCCGCCGGAGCCTGTGTCGCCAACCTTGGCTGTCCTGGAATAGCTCCCCTTGGTCACCGAAGCTTCGCAGCTGTCGTCCGCCAAAGACGCCTGGCCCTCGGCTTGAGCCGTGGCTGGGTCAAAGAAAGATTCGTAAACAGCGCTTTTCGATGTACCCAGAAAATTCAGCGTCATGCTCTGGCTCATATGACTGAATTGCTTGCCCAACACCGGATGGGTGCCTACGCCCGTCATCGGAGTGGTCGTCAGCACCATCGTCACCGCCGTGCCGGCGGCCGGTAAGCCCGCGCCGGTCACTATGCCGCTGAGGTTCCAGGTATTGGCCTTGGTGTAGTACTGCGTCATGGCCGCTTGCAAATCGTAGGTGGTCGGCTTGACCGGTTCGGGCACCGGGTCGCTCCCGCCACCACCACCGCAGGCTTGCAAGGCCAGAACTAGGGTCGTCAAGGAGGCCGCAGCCGCAAGGCGTGCGGTCGATTTCAGTTGCGTGTACATGGGTTTCCCTCGGAACGTGAATGAATAGCCTATCGAAAGACTGTTTGAACAGCGCCTCTTGCTGGGCGTTTTGGCCCGAGCGGGTGTTTGAAAGCCGACCCGTTGGCCCAACCGGACTTTGAATCCGGCGCGACTCTAAGAGGGTCATCCCGGCTTGGGCTATCCTCCCTTGGGGGGGCGGCCGGCCATGTTCTGTCGCCAAGCATGAGCTGCCAGACTCTGCGGTGCGGCGGCCGCCCATGCAGCAGACTCACCAGCAGAACAAGGACTCTCAGATGTGCACCGTGATTGCCATTGGGCCGCGCGCCAGTGTTGACGGCTCGACCCTGCTCAGCCATTCCGACAGCGGCCAAGACTCGCGGGTGCGCAAGATCCCCGCGCAGGATCACACGCCCGGTGCGATGGCGCCGGTGCACTGGGGCCTGCAAAACATCGTCAAACCCGAGCTCGACCATTTCGGCGAGGTGATCGGCGAGATCGCCCAAGTGCCGCACACCTTCGCCTACTTCCACTCGGCCTATTCGCATCTCAACGAGCACCAGCTCGCGATCGCCGAAAGCACCACCTCGCAGCGCCCCGAGCTGAAATGCGCACGCGGCGAAGGCGAGCAGATCATGACCGTCGAGCAGGCGATGGTGTTTGCGCTGCAGCGCTGCCGGCACGCTCGCGAGGCGGTCTTGCTCGTAGGCGAGCTGATGGAGCGGCATGGTTTTCTGAGCAGTTGCGGCGATGGCAGCGAGCTGCTGTGCATCGCTGACCCTGACGAGGTCTGGGTGGTCGAGATCGTCGGCGTCGGCCCGGGCTGGCGCGCGAACAGCGGCGCACCCGGCGCGATCTGGGCGGCCCGCCGCATGGAGGACGACCATGCGCTGATCGTCGCCAACTGGAGCATTCTGCGCGAGCTGGATCTGGGCGACAGCGAGCGCTATTTGGCCTGCGCGCATGTGCAGAGTTATGCCATCGAGCGCGGCTGGTTCCGGCCCGAAGCCGGCCGACCCTTTGATTGGCAGCAGGCCTATATCCCGCTGCCGCATGAATGGGCGACATCCAGGCTATGGCTGTTCTACGCCGATGTCGCGCCGAAGCTGCGGCCCTGGCCGGTGCGCCGGCTGGAGGGTGACCGCTACGCGACGCTCGATGCCTACCATCAGATCGTGGAGCCGCTGGACATCTATCCCTTCTCGGTCGCGCCCGAGCGCAAGCTGGGCCTGGGCGATGTGATGGCTTTTCATCGCTCGACCTTTGAAGGCACGATCTACGACATCACCGAGCAGCCGCAATGGCAAGTCGCCGATGCGAGTGGGCATGTGGCCAAAAGCTCGCTGGCCACGCCCTTCCCTAACCCCGATCTGCGCCGGCTCCTGCGCCTGACGCATCGCCGCCCGGTGGCCCGGCATTTCGGCCACCTCAGCGTGATCTGCCAGCTGCGCCGCGGCCTGCCCGCCGACATCGCCGCTGTCTACTGGCTGGCGCTCGACAACCCGCATGTCAGCAGCTGGATCCCCATGCATGTGGGCATAGACGCGCTGCATCCCTGCTTCAGCGAGTACGACCCTGAGCAGTTCAGCGCAACATCGGCGCGCTGGTGCATAGATTTTGTCGACAACCTGATGCAGCTGGCCTACCAAAAAGCGCTGCCGTTTCTGCTGGCGCGGCGCGCCCAATTCGAAGCCGAGCTGATGGCGGGCTGGCAGGCGCTGGACTTGCGTTTGCAGCATGAGCCCAGTGAAGCAGAGCGGCGCGCCTCGGCGACCGCCTTCGCCCAGGTCAGCATGGCCAGCGTGCCGGTTTTCTATACCGCGCTGCGCGACTTGTTGATCACGCAGCTGACGCACAAGCGCCAAGGCTGAGGGCAGCCAAAGAAAGCGTGATGACGATCACGCTTGCCCCTGATTTGCTTGGCTTCCCCCCCGGATTTGCGGGATCACGCCAAGCCTGCTTCAAACCTATATTTCAAGTGCCGTCTCATCTCGGTGCTTGGGTGGATAGATCGGTTCGATTCCAGATTCCGCTTTGGCACCGCGCTCACCGAAGCCTTTGGAGCCCCGCCATGAACCGCTTGATCTACGCACCGATGGTCACCCCTGCAGATGGCAGTCAGCAAGCGCAAAAGCGAGCGCAAAAGGAAGTGGCCTGCGCTTGGCAGCCGCTCAAACTTGAGCCCGCTTTGCAAACCGCCTGCTCGGGCGATTGCGATCAGGGTCGGCGCTGCAATTGCGCGCTGAGTTCGAGCAGCTATTGCAGCGGCGCAAGAGCTGGCGACCTGGCATCTCGGCACGAACAGCAGGGCGCCACAAGGCCGCTGCAAATGTTGCAACTCCTTTGCGGCATCGTTGTTCTGTGCTCGCTCGCTTGGTTCATGTCTTGAGCTGGCCCAGCGCCGAGCCAGCCTCTATCACTTAGAAAATACCGCCCAGCCCCGCCGGCAGCTGGCTTGAGGCTCGCCCATAGGCTTGCTCGACAGCGAGCCTGGCCTTGCTAGCGTCAGTGCCCTGCTGCAGGGCTTGCAAATAATGCAGCACCGCATCGAGCGGGTGCTTGCTGGGCATTTGCGGCGGACGGGCGGCGGCGGCCTGCGCCAACGCGGCGGCAGCAGCAGGGTCACGCATCAGCACCAAAGTCGTGGCGAGGTCGAGTCGGGCCTGCCAGAGCGCGGGCACGGCCTTGTCCGGGCTCGTATCCAGCAGCGCCACCCGCTGCGCGAGCAACTTGGCGCTGCCTTGCCAGTCACCGCGCGCACGCAGCAACTCACCCTCGGCTTGCGCAACCCGGCTGTTCATCCAGACATCCTCGGCCAGATTCAGCTGGGCATCACCACGCAGGCGCTTTATCGCGGCGGCAGCCAAATCCAGTTCGTCCAGCAGCAGCCCGGTGCGCGCCAAGGCCAACCAGGCTTCGGCACGCCGCAAGGCGCCGAGCTGCCGGCCATCGGCATCCACCGCAGCCAGCAAGGTTTGGGCCTCATCGGTCAACGCGGCGGCAGGCGCAGCATGGGCCAAGGCGCGGGCCAGCAGCAGCGCGGCACGCGAGGCCGCCAGCGCCTGCTTGGGCGTGCCGCTATTGCCGGCCAGAAAAGCCTCGCGATTCGCCAGCGAGCGTGCGAACTCGGCCCGATCGGCGTGGTAGCGGGCCATCTCAGGGTACAAAAAGGCCCGCGTTGCGCTGCCGACACCATGCAGATGGTCCATCTCGGCCGCCAAGCCCAGATAGTCAGGCTCGATCTGCGCATACTCGCCGAGGCGAATCCGCATGGCCCACATATTGCGGCGCATCGCCAGCGCATGGCGCAAATTGTCGGTCGAAACGCTGGCAATCCCGGCGTCGGCCTTGTGCAGCTCGGCCAGCGCGTCGCTGAATCGACCCTGACCCGCATAGAGGTTTGAGACGATATTGTGATGAAAAGCGCGCTCGAAACTGCCCGGTGGATAGAGGCGGTCGGTCAGCTCGCCGAGCTCTTGCAGCGTCTGCGTGGCGCCCTGCAGCCGGCCGATCTTCATTTGGGCATTGGCCAGCACCGCCAGCAATTCGCGCATATTCTCCGAGTACGGCCCGTACCGGCGCGCTATGCGCGGTCGCAGCGGCTCCAATTGCGCGATCACGTCGTCCCAGGGCCCCGACGGGGTGTAGATCTGCGCCAGCTTGAGCCGCGCGGCGATAGTGCGCTCGTCGTCCTCACCATAGGCCTTGGCCGTCAGCGCGATCCACTGCTCGGCCAGGGGGCCGGCCAGGTCATAGCGGCTCAAGCCCTCGTAGGTCTTGGTCAACACCTTCAGCAGACGCGCCTTGGTTGCGGGTTCGTCCTTGAACTTGTCGTCCAGCTCCTTGCGACTCTTCTCCAGCAGCTGCAAGACATTGGGCGACTCGCCGCCATGCTGATCGGGGCTGGCGCTGCCGAGCAGATCGGTGAGGTAAGTCGTCACTTGGTCGGATTCGCGCGCCGCGCTTTCAGCGCGCTGCCATTGCGTCAGGCTCACGCCCAAGCCGGCCAACACCGCCAGCACCAGCGTGGCACCCAAGCTCGCCGGCAGCGCATTGCGGCGCAGCCACAAACTGCTGCGGTGCCGCCAGTCGTCGCGCCGAGCGGCTACCGGCCGATGCGCCATCCACAGGCGCAGATCGTCAACAAAAGCGCCCACACCGTCGTAGCGCTCGGCCGGATCTTTGCGCAAAGCCTTGGCGACGATGGCCTCCAGGTCGCCGCGCACGCGGGCAAAGTCTGCCGGTCTGGCGGCCTGCACATCAGCCTGCTCATTCGCCAGCCCACCGGCCGGCAATTGACTCAGCCGCGGTGCATCCTCGTGCAGCAATGCATGCTCTGCCGCGGCGCGCGTCTTGCCGCCGGCCACAAATGGCAACCGCCCGCTCAGCAGCTCAAACAACAACACCCCAAGCGTGAACACATCGGCCGCCACGCCAATCGGCTCACCACTGAGCTGCTCGGGCGCCGCATAGCCCAGCGTCAAGCCGCGCCCTGCGAGACGGGTGAGCTGGCCCGGCGCCTCGTCGTCCAGCAGACCCGCGATGCCAAAGTCCAGCACCTTGGGGTTGCCCTCAAAACTGACCATCACGTTCGACGGCTTTAGGTCGCGGTGCACGACCAATTGCGCATGCGCATGAGCGACCGCTTGTGCGACGCGTATCAGCAGCGCCACCCGCTCGGCCACCGTTGGGCAAGCGGCGCGCGCATGCTCGGTCAGCGTGCGGCCGCTGACATATTCAAGCACCAGAAACGGCAGCCCGGCTTCCACGCCCGCGTCCAAGAGCTTGGCGATGCCGGGGTGGCTGAGCCGCGCCAGCACCGCCCGCTCGCGCGCAAAGCGTTCGGACAAGGAGGCTTGCTGCAGGTCGCCGCGCAGCAGCTTGACCACCACCTCTTGCTCGTAGAGCCCGTCGGCACGCCGCGCCAGCCAGACCTGGCCCATGCCGCCTTCGCCGATTTTTCTCAGCAAGGCCCAGGCGCCCATGCGCCGGCCGGCTAAGTCTTGGGCGGCACCGACCGGCGCCGATTCCTCATGCTGCAGCGCTCGCTGCAAAAGCGCGTCGAACGCGCCGGTCGTTTCTTGTGGTTGAGCGGCCAACATCCGCGCCAGCTGCTCGGCCAGCGGCGCATCGATGGCGCCTGAATCGGTCAAGGCGGCCAGCCATGGCGCTCGCGCCTCGCCGGGCAGCTCCAACGCTTCATCGAGCAGCGCGGAGAGCCGCTGCCAACGCGGGCGATCCAGCGTCGGCTCGTCATTCATCAGTAAACGGTCGCCGCGCTATCGCCCAGCAATTCGGTCAACAAGGCTCTGGCCTTGATCAGGTCGCGCTCCACGGTACGCCGAGCCACCCCGCGCAGCTGCGCCACCTCGGCCATCGGTGTGCCGGCAAAACCGATCATCTCCAGCAACTGATACAAACCCGGGTCGAGCTGCTGCATCTGCAGCAAAGCCCGGTCGATTGCGATCAGCTCGACGCTTGAGCTGATCGGCGCCACCACCTCGGCCGCCGCCGACAGCGTGAGCAGGACGCCCACATCGCCGCCGCGCTTGTCGGCCCCAGCGGCGCGAATATGGTCGACGACGACCGAGCGCAGCACCCGGCCCACATAGGCAAAGAACTGGCCGCGCGAATGGCCTTGCAGGCCTTCGCTGTCGGCCATGCGCAGAAAACTCTCATGCACCAGCGCGGTGGTGTTGAGGCCCACCACGCCGCTGGCCTGCGCCAGTCTGGCCCGGGCGGCCCGCTTGATCTCGGGGTAAAGCCGCTCGAACAGCGCATTGACGGCACCACTTTCGCCTTGCGATGCACTGGCCAAGAGTTCGGTGACGGAAGGTGGGTTAGTCATACGCGGGCGATTATGCGGGGGAAGCGTGACACCCCTGGTTCAGGGGGGTGGGCCGAAAACAAGGCATCCGGGCTGTCGCAACGGGCGCTGGACTGCGTCTTAGCCAGGAGGGCAAGCAAAAAGTGCGGGCCCCTGTCGGCACAGCCGCCCCCAAGACCCAACAGGACTCGCCACCATGAACCGCTCCGCCTCCGCATACTTCCGTCGCCTGCCGCTGCATGTGGCCATTGGCCTGGCCCTGGCGACCTGCGCCATCGGCTCGGCCCAGGCCACCACCCGCACCTTCACCGGCGCCAGCGGCGGCATGTGGAGTTCCACCAGCTCATGGGCGGGCGGCCTTGGGCCGGTCAATGGCGACGATGCCGCAGTCGGCAGCTCGGGCGCAAGCAGCAGGACGGCGAGCTTTGCCTCGGTGATGACGGGTGCTGGCCTGAATTTGCTGAATCTGGACTACGGTTCCACCCTCAACCAGAGCCTCACCGGCAGCGCGATGATCGCCGTGACCGAGAGCATCGGCAGCACCCAGGCGCAGATCTCCACCTACAACCAGTCCGGTGGGTCGAACACGACCGGCCGGCTTTTTGTCGGGGGCTACCTGGGCACGGGCTCGGGTGTTTACAACCTGAGTAGCGGCGCGCTCAACGTCGGCACCGCCGCCGTGGCCGGTGATGTGGACATCGGTTGGCAGACAGGCAGCACCGGGGCCTTCAACCAAACCGGCGGCGCGACGACGGTGCTGGGCCAATTCCGCGCAGGCTACAACGATCCCAGTACCAGCGGCACGGTGACGCTCAAGGGCGGCAGCTTCAGCGTCCGTGATCAGGTGACGATAGGCGTGTTCGGCACCGGCAGCTTCACCCAGAGCGGCGGTAGCGCAACAATGGGCGGGCTGGTGCTGGGCTATCAGAACGACAGCCGGGGCAAGGGCAGCTACATCCTCAATAGCAACGACGGCGCGGCCAGCCTCAACAGCGGCGGCTATGTCGATATCGGCGTTGGCGGCGGCAGCAGCAGCTTTACCCAATCGGGCAACACCACCCACCAGGTGGCGGGCCGGCTACGGGTAGGCAAGGCGGGCAGCTATACGCTGGACGGCGGGACCTTGAGCGCCGGCAAGCTCATCATCGAAACCGGCGGCGTCATCACCCAGACCGGCGGCACGCTGAATCTGGTCAATAGCGCCGATTCCAGCAAGGCCGGCAGTTTTGTCTGGACCGGTGGCCTATTGCACTTCAGCGGCGACGCCAGCTTTGCCGACGCCAGCCTGCTTGCCCGCAACACTACCCTGACCAGCGCCATGAGCCTGCGCGTCGATGGCATGCTGACGCAGAGTGACAGCAGCACCCTGAACCTGGCCGGCGGTCAGCTGCAGGTCGGCAACGCCAATCTCTCGGGCCAGGTCACGGTGGGCCAGGGCAGCACGCTCAGCACCACCACGCGCCTGAGCAATTTCGGCAGCCTGCAGCTGGCCGGCGGCAGCTTGAGCGGCACCGGCATCCTGTTCAACGTCACCGAGCTGAACGGTCATGGCCGCATCGACGGCACGGGCGGCTTCATCAACACCGGCCTGCTGACGCAGAGCGGCGGTGATATGGTCCTCAGCAACACCGGCGACAACGAAAACCGCGGCAGCTGGAACCTGCTGGTCGGGCGGCAACTTGAAATCAGCGGGACCGGCCTGGAAAACAGCGGCCAACTCAATCTGAACGGAGGCTTCGTCATCGGCAGCGGCATGCTGGCCAACGCCACCCAGGGCACGATCAGCGGCAGCGGCCGCATTGCCTCGGGCTTCTACAACGCGGGCAGCCTGGTGGTGGACAAGGGCCAGACGCTGATCGACAACAGCTTTACCAACCGGGGTCAGATCTTGCTGGGTAGCAATAGCGCCAGCCTGGCCGGCGGCCAGATCGGCAACCACGGCCTGATCCAGGGCCTGGGCCGCATCAACAGCGACATCTCCAATATCGACCCCATCGGCGTGATCGAAGCGCAGGGCGGCACCTTGACCTTGGTCGGCCGCATCGTCAGCCCGAACGGCGGCATTCTGGCTGTCGGCAGCGGTGCGAAACTGCTGATCAGCCAGGGCCTGTTCAGCAATGCCGGCCAGATCCAGTTGGCCGGCGGCACGCTGGACAACAATGGCCGGGGGATGGTCAACGAAGCCGGCGCCAGTATCAACGGCTTCGGCACGCTGCGCGCAGGCACGCTGACCAACAAGGGTCAGATTTTTCTGAGCGGCGGCACCTCGGCGCTGCGTGCCGACATCGTCGCCGGCGCGGGCAGCCAGATCATTCTCTCGGGCCTCAGCAACACGACTTTTTACGGCAAGCTGGAGATCCAGAAGGACGCCGAGTTGCGCGTCACCGAAGGATCGGTCGCGACCTTCGCGGCCGAGGTCAAGCAGCGCAACGGGGCCGACGTCAACGGCGACGGCAAGATGTTCTTCGAGGGCGGCTTGAGCATCGGCAACTCGCCCGGCTATGGCTATATCCAAGGCTCGGTCACCTTCGCCAGCAGCAACACCTACACGGCCGAAATTGGCGGCATCAACGCTTGCAGCGAGCTGAGTTGCGCTGCCGGCTCGCCGCTGCTGGACAGCAGTTTTGACAAGCTGGTCGTCGGTGGGAATTTGAAGTTAGGCGGCAAACTGGTCTTGAGCTCATGGAACGGCTTTGTGGCGCAGGCCGGCCAGAGCTTTGATCTGCTGGACTGGGGCACAACAGGCGGCAGCTTCAAGAGCATTGACGCCAGCGGCCTCACGCTGGCAGCGGGCACCCAGCTGGACTACAGCCAGCTCTACAGCAGCGGCACGATCTCGGTCACTTCGGTGCCCGAACCCGGCAGCTGGGCTTTGATGCTGGCGGGCTTGCTCGGGGTCGGCGCTGTTGCAAGAAGGCGCCACGCGGCGCCGACAGCAGTCTGAGCAGGGGCTAGCGGGGCGGGCTGCCGCGCTTTGCGCTTGCATTGCGGGTGAATTGCGGCGCTGCATGCACAATCTTCGCCAAGCCCATGCCTTCCAACACCGCCATGCCAATCGATGCTGAGACGCGCCTGCAAGCGCTGGTCCGAATGGACGTGGCGCAGCGCCTGCGCAGCAATGATCTGAGCCTGACCGTGGGCAATTTCGTGCTGGCGCTGCTGGTTGCGGCCAGCCTGCACAAGGCAGCGCCGCCGGCTTGGACGGCCTGCTGGCTGGGCTTGCAGCTCGTCAACCTGGCCTGTCATTTGTGGCTGGGTCTGCGCTGGTTACGCAGCCCGCTGACGACCGCCAATGCGCCGATCTGGCTGCGCCGGGTGACGCGCACCTCAGCGCTCAACGGCGTGCTGTGGTTGCTGGCCGTGCAGATCTTCTGGCCCGGCGGCAGCGATGCTCAGCGCTTGTTGTTATTGGCCTGGATGATAGGCATCAGCGCCACCGCGCTGCATTCTCTGCATGCCTATTTGCCGGCCTATGTCGCCATCGTGGGCCCGGCCTTGCTGGGCTTGGTGCTGGCGGTACTGCTGCATGGCGCGATTGACGGCTGGGCCATCCTGGCCGTGCTGCTGCTCGGCTCAACAATGAGCTTTCACTTTGCGGCTTCCCTGCAGCGCTTGCTATGGGACTCGCTGCGCCAAGCCCATCAGCTCGCGCACTTGAGCGAGAGCTTGAAGCTGGAGAAGGACTTGGCCGTCAAGCTCAGCCAGTCGCGCAGCCGCTTTCTGGCCGCCGCCAGCCATGATCTGCGCCAGCCCGTGCATGCACTGTCGCTGTTTGTCGGCGCGCTCAAGCAAAACCCCAGCCCGGCGCAGTCAGCGCAGATATTGCAGCATGTTAGCAGCGCCGTCGACGCCATGGGGGCGATGTTCAATGCTTTGCTGGACATCTCCAAGCTGGACGCCGAGCAGCTGCAGCCGCAATGGCAGACGGTGGATCTGCGCGCGCTGCTGAGCCGCATGGCGGCCGACCACAGCCTGCAAGCGCAGGCCAAGGGACTGCGCTTTGTTTGCGATCTTCCGCCAGAGCCGGGCGCGCTGATGGTGCTCAGCGACCCGGCTTTGCTGGAGCGGGTGCTGCGCAATCTGCTCTCCAATGCGCTGCGTTACACCACGCAGGGCGGTGTGCTGCTGCGGGCCCGTCGGCGCCAGGCCCGCATCGAGCTGCTGGTGGCCGACAGCGGCGTGGGCATTGCCAGGGCGCGCTGCGCCGAGGTTTTTGATGAGTTCGTGCAACTGCACAGCTCGGGCCAGGGCCTCGGCCTGGGTCTGGCGATTGTTCAGCGCCTGTCTGGCCTGCTGCGCCTGGAGCTGCGGCTGCGCTCGCGGCCGGGACGGGGCAGCTTGTTCACGCTCACGCTGGAGCCGCATGACGAGGGGCCAACTGCAGTACCTGGCCCGCTCGCGCAGCCCCAGCTAAGCGGGGAGATGGTCATCGTGCTGGATGAAAGTGCCGAGATACGGCTGGCCATGAGCACCCTGCTGTCGGCTTGGGGCTTGGGCGTCGTCAGCGCCGCCAGCGTGGCCGAGCTGATGCCGCAGCTGATGAACGTTAGCGCGGCGCCGCGCCTGCTGCTGTGCGACTACCATTTGAGGGAAGGTGAAACCGGCAGCGGCGCGATTGCCCGGTTGCGTGAGCTGTTCAACAGTGACATCCCGGCCCTGCTGCTCAGCGGCGACACCGGCCCCGCGCGCGGGCGCGAAGCGCTGGATCAGGGCCTGACCCTGCTGCACAAGCCGGTCTCGCAAGCGCAGCTGCGCACGGCGGTCAGCGAAGCCTTGCGACCCAGCCATGCGATTGAGGCTCCAGGCATTGGCTTCCATCCCGTCGATCCCCTTCATCCTGGCTGACTAAATTTATTGGCTGGGATGGAGGGGATGGAGGGGATGGACAGGATGAAAACAATCAATACGACATCGTCTGACTGACCAGGCCGGCCGCGCGGGCCGCCTCGACGGCCTGCAGGCGGTGCACCACGCCCAAGGCTTTGAAGATGGCCGAGACATGGCCCTTGACGGTCTTCTCCTCCATGCCCAGCTCGCGCGCAATCTCCTTGTTGGATTTGCTATTGCACAGCTCTTGCAGCACCTCGCGCTGGCGCGGCGTCAGGCTGCTCAAGTTTGACTCGGCCGGGCCGGCCTCGGGCGCCATCGCCATCAGTGGCGGCACATAGATTTCACCGCCGAGCACCAGCGTTAGCGCCGCCAGCAGCGTGGCCGGACTGGCGGACTTGGGGCAATAACCCCGAGCACCGGCCTTGAGCACGCGGCGCACATCGGCAGGGTCTTCCGACGATGACAGCACCAGGCTGGGCAGCAGCGGGTAGTGGCGCTTGAGCTGCTCCAGCAAAGCCATGCCGGCCATGCCGGCCATGCGCAGATCCATCAGCACCGCGTCCACATCGGGGTGCTGGGCCAGGCAGTCCATGGCGGCGATGCCGTCACTGGCCTCGAGGATCAGTTCGGGCGCTCCTAGGCTTTGCAGCGCGGCGACGACACCGGCGCGCACCAGGGGGTGGTCATCGACTAACAACAGTTTCATGCAGCGCACTCTAGCAGCCGGCGCAGGGGCTGGGTAGGTCCCGAGACCAGGTCTTGGGTCCAAGGTCCGATTGTGCGTAGCCGCCGGCGTTCAGACACTGGGTCACCTTATGCAGCGAGCTCACCCATCAGCCCCAAGGCACCAGGCACTCCCTGGCGCAAAGGCGCACCCGAGTCAAGATTGGGTTCTGGATAGCACCGCTCAAGTAAGGCATTAACTCAGGGTGAAATCATGAATGAACAACTTCTCTCCGCGTTGCGCCGCTTTGGCGCCTCAGCCTGCCTCGCCATGGCAGCCTTGGCCGGCATGGCAAGCGAGGCACAGGCCTTGACTTGCCCCGCCGCCAAGGTCGAGCAAGCCGGGCTTTGCTACGACCCGCCGCGCGCCGGCTATAGCTGTACCGGCGCGGCTTGCATGGAAAACTGCCGCAGCGGCTATGAGCAAAGCCTGCCGGGCTTTTGCCACTTCAAGGGCTCGACCACCTATACCGTGCCGCCCTACCTCACGCGCAAGAGCAATCACCCGCATAAATGCGGCTTGCTCTTCTATGAAAACTGCCGCGCCGACTACCGCATGGACGCCTGCGGCATCTGCAGCTACAAGGGCGCTTGGGACACCACCCGCCACACCTATTTCCGCGAGCCCGGCATCAGCCCGGACTTCACGCAAGCCTTCCACCAGATTGCATCGGTGTCGCAGGCCACTTATGGCAGCTCGCTGGGGGCCATGAAACAGGGCTACGAAGCCGCCGTGGCCGAGGTCAACAAAGGCCTCGATGCGGTCACGCTGACGCTGTTCAAAGCGGCCGCCAAACGGGTCAATGACTCGCCCACCGGGGCGAAGATCAGGCAATCGGCCAAGGCCTTCGCGGCGCTTGACGCCGACACCGTGAACGCCATGCGGCGCATCCTGGTGTTGGCGGCCAGCAAGGCAAATCTGAGCGCGGACGAGCAGCAGGATATTGCCAACACCATGGTCGACGTCGGCCGCAAGACGGGCTTGTACAAGGGCGCGCCCGCTGCGGCTTCGCAAGTCGCCGAGCTGAGCCGAGGTGAAGCGCAAGTGCAAGTGCCAACGTCAGGTGGCACGGGCGGTGACAACGGCTCCTACGGCATCTATGCCGGCGCGGCCGGCGCCTATTACGCCGGCGCCCACGCCAACTTCGGCATCGTCGTCAACGCCGACAAGGACAGCGACGGCAAGCTGCAGATCATGATCATCACCACCATCGGCGGCAGCGTCGGCGCGGCCATACACGCCGAGGGCATGGTGGGCTTGACCGAGTCTCCACGCGGCGTGGACAAGACCCCCGGCCCGCAGATCGGCCTGTCCTCCGGCGTTGAGACGCCAGATGCCGGTATCGAAGGCGCTTTTGATTGGAGTCTCTACAAGGGCATGCGCGGTGCACAGAACGCCGTTCCGAGCACCAGCATCGCCATCACCTTGGGGGACGGCATTGACATCCTGTCCCTCACGGCGGGCAACACCACCCAGTTGGCGAAATTCGCGGTTCCGGTGAACTGAAGCGCGCGCCCTTTTCTGTCTCCCCAACTTACAGGATTCCTCATGAAAAACCACTTCGCCTTCAATATCCGCAACACCCTCAGCGGTGCCACCCCTCTCAAGCGCCGTGGCGCCCGCACACCCCGGCGCTTGCCGCTCAGCATCGCGCTGGCGGCGGCGCTGAGCATCCTGTACCTGGCGCCGGCCGAGGCGACGACCTATACCTGGACCGGTCAGGTCGACGCGAAATTTGGCAACGGGCAGAATTGGAGCGTTCCTTGCATCGGCGCCAACGGCCAGCCCACCACATGTTTTCTTATTGGGGAAAACGGAGGCCCCTGGAACGGTAGCTTCCCCGCAGGGTCAGAGCTGTATTTCAATAACAACAGCAACTCCTCGATCACCGGTTTGCCCAGCGGCAATCTGCTCGAACTGAGTTTCACCTTTGGCAGCAATGCGGGCGCGTTCACCTTCAATCCGGGCAGCTTCGCCGCCCTCGCCTTGAAGGGCAATATCAAAAACAACAGCAGCAAGCTGCAGACCTTCAAATTCCGCTTCGACCCCAGGTCGGACCAGACCTGGGACGGCGGTGCCGGCGGATTGAAACTCTGGAATTTCGGTGACCTGAACAATTCGCTGACGATCAAGAACAAGGTTGATTTGCTCAACCTCGGCAATGTGAGCACCAAGGTCGGCACAACCGGCACCGGCATTCTGAACATCGGCGCCAGCAGCAGCTTGGCCGCCCCGGAGCTGATCATCGGCGAGCAATACAGCGGCGACGGCACGGTGAATCTGAGCGCCTCCGACGCCCAGCTCAACTTGCTCGGCAGTCTGTACGTGGGCCGCGGCGGCACCGGCACCTTGAACATCAGCTCGGGTCAGGTCAGCGCCTATCAAGCCTTTTTCGGCTTCGATTTCGGCAGCCAGGGCACGGTCTTGATCGACGGCGCGAATTCCAAACTGTCGATCAACACCGGCCTGGACGTAGGCCGCAACAGCACCGGCACCCTGACGGTGCAAAACGGCGGCACGCTGAGCAGCGGCAATAGCTTCATCGGCAAATCCTTGGGTGGCGACGGCCGGGTGACGCTCTCAGGCGCCGACTCGTCATGGGTCAGCACAGGCAACCTGGGCATCGGCGATGCCGGCGTGGGTAGCCTGCGGGTCGAGGCCGGCGCCAAGCTCAGCAATGTCAGCGCCACTTTGGGCAATCAAGCGGGCAGCGCCGGCACCGCCATGGTCACCGGTGCGAACTCAAGCTGGCTGCTCAGCGGCGATCTGCAAATTGGCAATCTGGGTGAGGGCTCGCTCTTCATCGAACAAGGCGGCCTGGTCAAAAATCAGAACAGCTTTGTGGGAGTGATCGGCGACCCCGGCACCTCCAAGCTGGTGGTGAAGGGCGCAAACTCTCGCCTGCAAATCAGCGGCAATCTGACCATCCAGAGCGGCCGCCTGGACATCACCGACGGCGGCCAGGTGACGGCCAATCAAGCCCATTTTGGCGAATACGGCGGCGCCGCTTCTGCCCTGGTGAACCTGAGTGGCGCGGGCTCGATGCTGTCCACCAGCAGCCAACTGGCGATCGGCGGCGATACCGGCGTGGCGACCCTGAACCTCGGCGCAGGCGCAAGCATTCATAGCGACGGCGAGTTGTTCATCAGCAAGGGCGGCGTGCTGAACCTGAACGGCGGCACGCTCAAGCTAGGCTGGTCGACCAATGCCGGCCAGGTCAACTGGAATACCGGCACCGTGCATTTTCTCGGCGCGATCACCAGCGGCGATGGCATCCTGGGCCACAGCGTGGGCCTGGGCCAGGACATGAATGTGGTGGTCGATGGCGTTTTGACGATTGCGTCCGGCGACGACCTGAGCCTGAACGGCGGCATGGTCCAAGCGGGGGGCTTGCGCGTCGAAGGCGAACTGGCGGTGGGCAGCTTCAGCCAGCTCAGCGCGGGCAATGGCGGCATCAACAACCTCGGTGCGGTACAGTTGGTCGGCGGCAAAATCAGCAGCGCCGGGACCTTTGTGAATGCCAATTATTTGGCCGGTTATGGCGTGATTGCGGGCGCCGCTGGCTTCAGCAATACCGGCCTGCTGCAGCAATCAGGCGGCAGCTTTGAGCTGGCAAGCTTGGGCGCCAACAGCAACACCGGCAACTGGGAAATGCTCGATGCCCGCGGCCTGATTTTGAGCGGCGCCAGCCTGCTCAATGCCGGCAATATGACGTTGAATGGCGGCACCATTTCCGGCAGCGCCAAGCTCGTTAACGGCGCGGAAGGCACGCTGAGCGGGCGCGGTGTGATCACGGCTGCATTCCAAAATGATGGTCGCGTGGTGGTCGAAGGCGGCAATCTGCGCGTCTCCCAATATTTCTCTAACAACGGCCAAATCATCCTCAACGGCGCGGCCACTTCGCTCAGCGGCGCCGGGCTGCTGAACCTTGGCGCGCTGCAGGGCCAGGGCCAGGTCAACGCCCCGATCGACAACTACGGCAGCATTCGCGCCCAGGGCGCCGGTGCAACGCTGAGTCTGGCCAAGGTCAACAATACTCGGTCCGGCGCGCGGGTCGGCATCTTGGCCGCCGATGCCGGCGCCACCCTGCTGCTGAAGAACGGCATGGCGTCAAATTTCGCCGCTATCCAACTCGCCGGCGGCACGCTAGACACCAACGGCCACGACATGGTCAACGAGGCCGGCGCCACCCTCAACGGCTACGGCACGCTACGAGCGGGCACCGTGAGCAACAAGGGCGAGATCTTCCTGAGCGGCGGCACCTCGGCCTTGCGCGCCGACATCGTCGCCGGCGCAGGCAGTCAGATCATTCTCTCGGGCCTCAGCAACACGACCTTTTACGGCAAGCTGGAGATCCAGAAGGACGCCGAGTTGCGCGTCACCGAAGGATCGGTCGCGACCTTCGCGGCCGAGGTCAAGCAGCGCAACGGGGCCGACGTCAACGGCGACGGCAAGATGTTCTTCGAGGGCGGCTTGAGCATCGGCAACTCGCCCGGCTATGGCTATATCCAGGGCTCGGTCACCTTCGCCAGCAGCAATACCTACACGGCCGAAATCGGCGGCATCAATGCTTGCAGCGAGCTGAGTTGCGCTGCCGGCTCGCCGCTGCTGGACAGCAGTTTTGACAAGCTGGTCGTCGGAGGGAATTTGAAGCTAGGCGGCAAGCTGGTCTTGAGCTCCTGGAACGGCTTTGTGGCGCAAGCCGGCCAGAGTTTTGATCTGCTGGACTGGGGCACGACGGGCGGCACATTCAAGAGCATTGACGCCACGGGCTTGACGCTGGCCGGCGGCACGCAGCTGGACTTCAGCCAACTCTACACAAACGGCACCATCACAGTCACCGCCGTGCCCGAACCCGGCAGCTGGGCTTTGATGCTGGCGGGCCTGGGCGCGGTAGCGGGCATTGCACGGCGCCGTCGCTCAGCAGTTCAACTGCCGTAACCGAGATCCTGGACGGTCTTCAAACGGCCGTCCTCGAAGATCAGCAATTGCATGAACTGCTGGGGTCCGAAGTTGTAGACCCATTCTTCGATGCTGACCTGGATCTCGCGCTCGACCTCTACCGAGTTGCTGACCGCTCCCGCCTGCCGGGTCGTCGCCTGCTGATATTCGCGCACCCGGATGATGCGCCGCTCCAGGCGCGCATCCTGCGTGCTGGGCGGGCCGCATTTCTTCAGCACCTCGGCCTTGTGCAGGCCGGCGTCGATGACGTAAGAGTTGCAGCGAAAGGCCCAGGCCGAAGGCGCATGCGCGAGCAGGCTCAACGCCAAACTGGCCGCAAGCAGGACGGGTTTGATCTTCATCGATTCAATACCCTCAAGCCCGCACCTCGCCCTGCCCCAGCACCACCCATTTCAGCGAGGTCAAACCCTCCAAGCCGACGGGGCCACGCGCATGCAGCTTGTCGGTCGAGATGCCAATCTCGGCGCCGAGGCCGTACTCGAAGCCATCGGCAAAGCGGGTGCTGGTGTTGACCATCACGCTGGCCGAATCGACCTCGCGCAGGAAGCGCATGGCGTTGGCGTGGTTGGTCGTCAGGATCGCATCGGTGTGGTGCGAGCCATAGCGATTGATATGCGCGATCGCCTCGTTCAGGCTGTCGACCACCTTGATGCTGATGATGGGCGCCAGATACTCCTCGGACCAATCAGCCTCGGTCGCCGCGGACACCTTGGCGCCGGGCAGGGGACCGAGCAGGGCCAAGGTGCGCGCACAGCCGCGCAGCTCCACGCCCTTTTCCGCCAAGACGGCGCCGATATGCGGCAGAAAGTCCGGCGCGCTTTCGGCGTGTACCAGCAGTGACTCGGTCGCATTGCAGGGGCTGTATTTTTGCGTCTTGGCGTTGATCACGACGGTCAGCGCCAGGCCGAAGTCGACCTCCGCATCGACGTAAGTGTGGCAATTGCCATCCAGATGCTTGATCACCGGCACCTTGGCCTCGGCGCTGATGCGCTCGATCAGGCTTTTGCCGCCGCGCGGGATGATCACATCGACATGTTGAGGAGCCGTGATCAAGAGGCCTACGGCCGCGCGATCGGTGGTGTTGATCAGCTGCACGCCGGTGGGCGGCAGGCCGGCCTCCTTCAAGGCTGCGGACACCAACTCGGCCAAGGCGAGATTCGAGTGCAGCGCCTCCGAGCCGCCGCGCAAGATACAGGCATTACCGCTCTTGATGGCGAGCGAGGCGGCCTCAATGGTGACGTTGGGCCGGCTCTCGTAAATCATGCCGAACACACCCAGAGGCACGCGCATCTGGCCGACGCTGATGCCGCTGGGGCGGCGCTTCAGGCCGCTGATCTCGCCGACCGGGTCGGGCATTGCGGCGATCTGCTCGCAGCCCTCGGCGACGGTGGCGATTGCCGCCGGCGTGAGTTTCAGCCGGTCCAGCAGCGGGCCTTTGAGGCCGGCTGCTTTTGCGGCGGCCAGATCCTTGGCATTGGCAGCCTTCAGCGCCGGACCGGCTGCGCGCAAGCGGCGCGCCAGCGACAGCAGCGCCTGGTTCTTGGCGGCCGTCGGTGCGGCGGCCATCAAGGCAGCCGCGCTGCGGGCGGCACTGCCGACCTCGTCCATATAGAGGGTCAGGTCATTCAGAGCGGGGCTAGGTGAGTTCATGCTGGCATTTTCACCGATGACGCAGCGAGGGCCTGCCTGCGGCGGGTCAAGGGTAAAGCCGGGTAAATTGAAACAGCAAGTTAGGCCATAGTGGCAGGGGGCGCGTGAGCAGCCTGTCTTTCACTGCGGCCATGCAGGTCGCACCGTCACAACGCAGGGGGGAGAAACATGAACTTGTCAGCAATCATGACGCGCGCAGCGCTCGGCACCTGTGCCGGACTGGCGCTGTGGATGCCACTGAGCGCGAATGCCACCACGAGCTATGGGGCTCCAGTGGCGTTTGAAAGGCCCGGATTCACGAACATCAGGCTTTGGGATATCAGCGACAGTGGCGTCATCGTTGGTGCGTCTGATGGTGTGGGCTTCACCTATAGCGCCGGCACCTTCACCAGCTTTAGTTACCCGGACGCAACAACCGAAACAAGCTTGACGGGTGTCGCCAACAACGGCACTTTGGTGGGTACCTACAGCTCCGGTGACGTGACTGTAGATTTCCATGGATTCATCTACTCGGGGGGCAGTTACAAGGCTTTTGATATAGCTGGTGCGGTCAGTACGAGCATTCGCCATATCTCGTCCGACGCTCGCTATCTCACCGGCTACACCACAGATGCCACAGGTGCTGGCTCCGCCTTTGCCTTTGACCTCAGCAGCAACACGTACACGAATTTGGGCGTGGCAGGCGATGGTCTTTCGATCGCCCAGGGCGCCAATACACTGGGCCAAGTCACCGGCAGCTTCAGCCGCAGCGGCGGCATTCGAGGCTCCTTTATCGTCGACCTGAACACCATGGTGCGCACCGAATACCTGGAAGCTGCAGGCATGACCGGCCCGCGCTTTCGTGACATCAACGATGCCGGCGTCGTCACAGGCTTTTCGACATCCGGAGCTGGTTTTGTCGGCAAACCCGGCGACTGGACGGTGTTTTCGGCCCCCGTCGATAGCTCGACTTACGGCTACGGCCTCAACAACAGCGGCATCCTGGTTGGCTACACCGCGGACAATGTAACGGGTGCCCAAACGGGTTGGGTCGCCGCACCGATCCCCGAGCCAGGCACCTGGGCTCTAATGGCCTTGGGCCTGGCAAGCCTTGCCTTGCGGAAACGTAGCCAAGGCTAAAGTTCAGTTTGGGGCAACACTCAGGTCTTGAGAGAGTCATCAAGACCTAAGCATATTCTGGCCTCAGCTTGCGCGCTTTTGCCGCCTTGCCAAGCTCAACACCCCAACCAAGCCGCCCAACATCAAAGCGTAGGTCTGCGGCTCCGGCACCGCCGACAGCGCGGCCACGGCGGCAACGCCCAGGTCCGGCTGGTCAGTGAAGAGCCCGTCCATGCCCAGATCGACAAAAGCCTTGATCTGGCCGGTCAGATCGCCGTAGGCGGCCGGGTCGGCGCTGCTGTCGAACTCATTGGGCAAGAAGACGTTTTCGGCGCGGAAGGTCCAGCCATGCACGGCCAGACCGCGCTGGTGCGCGTTGGCGATCAGCTGAGTCGGGGCTCCGAGCTTGCCGCCGACCAGCGAAATCATCAGATTGGTGTTGGAGCCGACGCCGTCGGCATAGGTCTTGATGCTGTCCAGGCCGGCCGCTGAAGCCAACTCAGCATAGCTGCGACCATCATCGAAAGGATTGCCGCTGCCATTGAGCAACTGAATGATCTTGATGTCGGTCTTGCCGTTGATGTATTCGAGGTTGTGCACCTCGAAGGACTGGATGAACACCGGCGCGTTGTGGTCATTGCCATAGTTGGCGTGCAGCGTGGCGATCAGCTTGTCCTCCATGCGCTGCAGGCCGTTGGCATCGGTGAAATTCTTGAAATAGCTCGGGTGCTTGGTCTCGGGGTAGATGCCGATGACGCGGCCGGTTTCCAGCGTCTTGGCCTTGGCCAGATTGATCACCTCTTGCAGCGTCGGGATCACGAACTGGTTGTTATAGGCGTTATTGCCCAAGCGCAGATCACGCAGGCGCTCCTGGGCGCGGATGTCGTTGCGGATCTCGGCGGCAGTGAAATCTTCGGCGAACCAGCCGGCCGTCTTCACGCCGTCAACGGTTTTGACGGTCAGGCGATCCGCATATTTGGCCGGTTGCCAGACATTGGTGCTGCTATCGGTGCGGTTCAGCACCGGCGCGCCGCCCACCATCTTGATGCTGCCGTCGGAATTCAGATCGACGCGGGCCAAGAGCGGCTCATGGCGGGCGATCAACTCGCCGTCCTTGGTCATCACCAGATCGGGCTCGATGTAATTGGCGCCTTGGGCAATGGCCAAGGCATAGCCTTCCAGCGTGTGCTCGGGTCGGTAGCCGGACGCACCGCGATGGCCGATGACGATGGGTGCATCGCCGCTGAGGGTATTCCAAACCTTGGCCGGCATCGCACTGACAAAGTCGGGCGATGCGGCTTGAGTGCAAAGAGGGGCGGCGGCAGCGGCAAGTGCGCACAGCGCGGCGGAGATGGCGTGCAATTTCATGGCGTGTCCTGTGAGTAAAGGAGGCTGAGCGACCAGCATCGCCCACCCACATGACAGCTGAATTAAGCGCAACAAAGTCCGTTCGGATGGCCCTGACGCGAGCACCGCGCCAGGGCTCGCCTACCCGCCTGCCTGCGTTCTACTTGACGCCGAACTTGGCATAGTATTGAACAATCGCCGGGGTCTGAGCAATCCGCTGCATATGAGCGTTAAGCGCGGGTGCAACTTGTTCGACCAGATCGCGCGGCACATGGTCGAGGCGGCCGGAGTTCAGGCCACGCACATCGATAAACACTTTCAGGTCGGCCACCGTCAAACGATTGTCGGCAAAGTACTCGCCGCCATGCGCTTGCAGCTGCTTTTGCAACCAGCGCAAATAGACCGGCATCGAGCCATTCACCAAAGCGAGGCGGGCTTGTTTTTGCTCTTCGCCCGACATACGAAAGCTCGGGCCCAGCTTGACCGAGGCCTCTTCGACCACGCTCATCACCTCATCGCACAGCAGCGCCTGAAACGGATCGTTCGGGTACAGATTGGCCAACTTGCCGACATAGCGGTTGATGGAATTGCACTGCGTGACCTGCACGCCGTCCACCTGCAGCACCGGCACCTGACCCAGCGGCGTGGTCTTGCGCAGTTCTTCGAACTCGGGGAAGCCGAACCTGTGGTCCTCGAAGGCGATGCCGCCGATATGCAGGGCCAGCCGCGCGGGCTCGGCCCGGCCGCCGTGGAAGTCGAAATAGGTCAGTTTGAGTTGGCTCATGATGCGGTCCTGAGTTGGGGGGGTAGGTGTGATGGGAGAGCGGAGCTTGTTGGCGCCTCATTTGACATGATGCAGCCTTGTGGTGGCAAGGCCCAGCCATTCGGCTCAGGCGTCGCCCACAAGCGCAGCGACAAACGCCGCTTTCGCGTCGGTGTAGCGCTCCCGGTCGGCGGCATGCTCAAGCGCCAATGCTTGCTTGAGCGCCGCGTAGCGTTCGGCGAGATCCGGGTCGGCGCGCAAAACGTCCCGAAAGAGCAGGCGCCGTCGCCATTCGGCGCTGCCCATCACCACCATATGCAAATGATGCGTTCGGCGGCCTTCGGCGTGCCGCATGAACCAGCGCCTATCGATCAGCGTTTGATTGAACTCGGCCGAGCTTGAGTAGCCCGCGCTGGTGACGGGTTCGATCAAGGCGTCGGCCACCGCCATGGAGGCCACCCCGACCAAGATGTCGATGATGGGCTTGGCCGCCAAACCGGGCACGGCGGTGCTGCCGAAATGCTGTACGTCCAGGAGCAAGCCTGAAAAGCGCTGCAGCAGCCGCTCGCGCTCCTGCTCGAACAGGGCGGGCCAGGCGATGTCGTAGGCGCTCAAACTCACGGGCTCGTGAATGGCCAGTTGCAGCGATTCATCTTCTGTCACGGCAATTTCCTATTATTCCAAGGCGCCCGATTAGAGCCCAAGGCCGCCCGTCTGGCTGCGGTACGCTTCAGCCCCATGACATCACATCCTTTGAAAAAACTGCTGGCCTATGCCCAGGGCCACCGGCGCGACATCCGCCTCGCCACGCTGTACTCCATCCTCAACAAGTTCTTCGACATCCTGCCCGAGGTGCTGATTGGCGCGGCGGTGGACGTCGTGGTGCGCGGCGATCAAAGTTTTCTGGCCAAGAATTTACTCGTCAATTTCGGCATCACCGACACCTGGCAGCAGCTGCTGTTCCTGGGCGGCTTGAACATCGCGGTGTGGATTGGTGAGTCGGGCTTCGAGTATTTGCTGGAGCTGAAATGGCGCGGCCTGGCGCAGAACATCCAGCATGAGTTGCGCCTGGACACCTATAGCCATGTGCAAAGGCTCGAGCTGAGTTACTTCGAAAATCAGCGCACCGGGGCGCTGATGTCGGTCTTGAACGACGACATCAATCAGCTGGAGCGCTTTTTGAACGGCGGAGCCAATCAGATCATCCAGGTGGTTTGCTCCTCCATCATGGTCAGCGCGGTGTTTTTTGCGCTGCAGCCGGGCCTGGCGGTGGTGGCGCTGCTGCCGGTGCCACTGATTTTGTTCGGGACCTTCTGGTTCCAGAAGCGCTTGGCGCCGCGCTATGCGGTGGTGCGCGAGGCGGCCGGCGACGTGTCGGCGCGCTTGAATAACAACCTGCTCGGCCTGGCCACCATCAAGGCCTTCGCGACCGAGACGCTGGAAGCAGCCCACATCGGCCAGGCCAGCGATGCCTACCGCGTCGCCAATGCCAGCGCGATCCGCCTCAGCTCGGCCATCACGCCGGTCATACGCATGGGCATTCTGGCCGGCTTCACCGCCACCTTGCTCTATGGCGGTTGGTTGACGATTCATGGCGACTTGGCGGTCGGCGCCTATTCGGTGCTGGTCTTCCTGACCCAGCGCCTGCTGTGGCCGATGACGCGGCTGGCCGAGGTGGCCGATATGTACCAGCGCTCGATGGCGTCCACGCAGCGAGCGCTGGGCCTGCTGGCCACGCCGATCAAAATAGCCTATGAGGGCGAACATTTCCCGGTGGCACAAGCCCGTGGCGCGCTGAGCTTCGAGGGCGTCGGTTTTGCCTATGCCGAGCAGGCGACGTTGCAAGACCTGAACCTCAACATCCCGGCCGGCCAGACGGTTGCTTTTGTCGGCAGCACCGGTTCGGGCAAGTCCACCTTGGTCAAGCTGCTCTTGCGTTTTTACGAGCCGCAGCAGGGCCGCATCTTGTTTGACGGCCGGCCGATCGGTGAGCTGAACCTGCAGGATCTGCGGCGCGCGATTGGCTATGTGGCGCAGGACAGCTTCTTGACCGACGGCACGATCGCCGAGAACATCGCTTACGGCATGGCCGAGGCGAGCGAGGCACAGATTCATGAGGCGGCGCGGCTGTCAGAGAGTCTGGAATTCATTGAGCGCCTGCCCTTGGGCTTTGCCACCCGCATCGGCGAGCGGGGGCAAAAGCTCAGCGGCGGCCAGCGTCAACGGCTAGCTCTTGCGCGCGCGATATTGAAGAACCCGCCGCTGTTGATCCTGGACGAAGCGACCAGCGCGGTCGACAACGAAACCGAGGCGGCCATTCAGCGCTCGCTCAATGTCGTCAGCCAGGGCCGCACGACGCTGGTGATCGCGCACCGCTTGTCCACGGTCCGCCAAGCCCACTGCATCCACTTGCTGGAACGCGGCCGCATCGTCGAGAGCGGCACGCATGACGAGTTAGTTGCGCAGGCTGGGGCGTATGCGGCGTTGTGGCGGCTACAGACCGGCGAGCTGAGCTGATGGCCTGGCCGCTGTCCTTCGTACGCCATTTCTTGCTTGGCAGCAGCGTCGTCAAAGGCCCGCTGGCGGCCATCAGCGAACATCAGCTGCAACGCCCCGAAGGCCCACGCAAGTTCCTGCTGGCTCAGCCCAGTCAACAGTCGAATGCAGCGCGGCCCTTGGTGATTCTCTTGCACGGCTTTGGCGCCTCGGCAGCGCAGATGCTGGGCCAAGGCTTCCCGCCCTCGCCGCTGGCTCATTGGCTGGAGATTGCCGGGCGTGAGCATTGGCTATTGGCGGCGCCCGACGGCATAGGCCACAGTTGGAACGACGCATTCGCCGATGCGCGCGTCAATGCCAAGAGCGACGATTGCGGCTTTATCAGCGCCTTGATCGATGAACTGGTCGCAAAACAAGGCGTAGACCCGGCGCGGGTTTATGTGATGGGCGTTTCCAAGGGCGGCATGATGGCGTTTCGCCTGGCGGCGGAGCTGGCGCCCAAGCTGGCGGCGTTCTCGGCCGTGCTGGCCTCGATGCCGCTGAACAGCCAATGCGCGCCACCGCAGACGCCGATCTCGGCCTTGTTGATCGCCAGCAGCACCGATCCGCTGGTGCGTTATGGCGGTGGTAGTTTTCTGAAGAACCGGCGTCAGGCTGGCGCCATGCTGGGCGTCGAAGCCTCGGCCTTGATATGGCGACAGCTTGCCGGCCTGACCAATGAAGCCGAACCACAGCAACTGCCCCATCGCGATACCAAGGACAGAACCCGCACCACGCGCTGGCTATGGGGCGACATGCCGCAACGAGTGCAAGTGAGTCTGATACGTATTGACGGTGGCGGGCATGCCGAACCCAGCCCGACGCGGCGCTATCCGCGCTGGATCAATTGGCTGACCGGCGCGCAAAGCGCCGATTTCGAGACCGCCGAACTCGCTTGGGAGTTCTTCAAGGACAAGCGCGCCGGACTTTGTGTAGCCCAGCCGGCGGACTGAACCCAGGGCATACCCTTGCGGGGCTTCCGGGTGCCGGGAACATCATGTCCAATACACAGGGAGACGGGTGAGCTCACCCGCCAGCAACTGGCTGAGTTTCGACCACCTTTTTTTGGAGAGACGCATGAACAAACGATACGCCTTCCTGGCTCTTACCCTGGTGTTCGGCCTTGGTGCTGCGCAAGCAGCCAAGCCCTGTGAAGAACTCAAGTCCGAGATTGCCGCAAAGCTCGACGAAAAGGGCGTGCAGGGCTACACGCTTGAGATCGTTGCCACTGACAAGGTCGGTGCTGAAGCCAAGGTCGTAGGCAGCTGCGATGGCGGGAGCAACAAGATCACCTACGCTAGGAAGTAGCAGTCGGGGCAGGCCAAGATCCGCAAAGCCCTCAAACCAGCCCCCGCGTCTGCGCCATCAGCCTCGTCAGCCCCAACATCGCGTCGGTATAGGGCGTCGCCAGCCCAATCTGCTGGCCGATCTCGCGCACCGAGGCGACCAAGGCGTTCAGCTCAAGCGGCCGGCTGGCTTCGACGTCTTGCAGCATCGAGGTCTTGAAGGCGCCGAGCTTGCGCGTGACGGCATGGCGCTCTTGCGGGGTCTGATCCACCGCACAGCCAATCGCCGCACCGATGGCACTGGCCTCCAGCATCACGGCGGTGACGAAGCCGCGCACCAAGTCATCGTCGAGGATTCGGTCACAGGTGGCACCCGTCAGCGCCGAGATCGGGTTCATGGTCATATTGCCCCAGAGCTTGTACCAAATGTCTTTTTGGATGCGCTCTGAGACCGTCGCATTGAAGCCGGCTCGGCCCAGCAGCGCGACCAGTTCGGTGATATGAGCCGGCCGCCCGCCGGCCGGGTCGCCCAGGATCAGGCCCATGCCCATCACATGCTTGACCAGACCGGGCTCAGGGCTAGAGCAGCTCGCATGCACGACGCTGCCGATCACGCGTTCTGCGGGAATGGCCGCCGCGATAGCGCCCTCCGGATCAACCGACTGCAGTTGCAGCCCCAGACAAGGGCCTTGCAAGCCATTGAAAAACCACCAAGGCACGCCGTTCATCGCCACCAGCACGCGGGTCTGCGGGCCCAGCAGCGCCTTGACGTTAGGCGCCACGGCAGCCAGCGCCGGGCCTTTGACGGCAACAACGATCAAGTCGGGCTGAGCCAGGTCCTGCGGCTTGTCACTGGCCAGGATGGGCACGCTGATGCGCTCACCGGCGACGGTGTCCATGCGCAAACCATGCTGACGCAGCGCCGCCAGGGTGGCGCCACGCGCCAGCGCGCTGAGCTGAACTTCGGCCCCCAGTTGTTGGCCGACATGGGCGGCGAACCAGCCCCCGATGGCGCCTGCGCCGACGATGCAAATTTTCATGACCGTTACTGCCTATACGTGGAGGATGCGTGGAAGGAATGATCAAGCAGTCTCGCACGAAGTTTGCGCAGGAAATATGCGCTCCGCTCGAAGGCTAGGCAATGATCGGTGACGCCGAGCGCGCGCTGGGCATGCCGCCATGGTTCTGCCTCCAGCGCCGCTCCAGCACCACGATGGAGACGATGTAGACGCCTACGATGATGGCCGGGATCACGACAAAACGCTGCTCGGGGAACACGTACCAGGCCACCACGATGAACAAAGTGCGGGCGATGGCGTGGAAGGCGCCGATCCAATGCTGTATCACCCAACCGAAGGGCAGCCACATCAAGCCGGCCAGGATGCCTATGCTCAGCGGCACCGAGCGATGGTCTTGCGCGGCCCAAGGCAGTGCGATGGCAAACACCAGCAAGCTCATCAGGACGGTGGAGATGAAGAGCTTGTCAAACTCGCTCTTGGGCTTGTTCTTGGCCAGCAGGTTTTCGCCGGTGAAGCGCGACAGCAAGACGCCCAGGTAGAAGATGGAGCCCGCGCCGAAGTAGAGCGTCATCACCGCCTGATACGGTGTGCCCAGCCAGCCGACGAGGCCGATCAGGCTCCATGCCAGCGTGCCCGCCAAAGGCATGGCGAGGAAGCGGCGGCTTGCGTACTCTTGACGCTGCTGTTCGAGTGTGAGCGGGGAACTTGAAACGACTTGGGGCTGGCTCATGTTGATGCTCCGTTGTTGAAGGGTCAATGGAGCGCATCTTGGTACGCCTGCGCCGACCCAAGCGAGGCGTTGCGATGATTAAACAGCAGCGCCGACGAGTCGCCGGGTGGGCGCGTGAACTGTGGGCGAGATCAGAAGCTGGCCTTGGTCTTGACCAGGAACTGGACCTTCTTGATGTCGGCGGTGGCATTGAGCGGAAAGGCCAAATCCACATGCAGCACATTGCTGAAGGCCGCCCGCGCGCTGACGATGCGCGCGCCGAAGCCGACATCACTGAGCCAGCCCGCGTTGACGGTATTGGCGAAATTTGGCTCAGCGCCCCAGGCACGCCCGGCGTCGAAAAACGCCGCGCCGCCGATCCGAAATAGCCGCCAGATATAGAGGTCGGTGTAGAAGCGTTCCTCGACGGTGAAGAGCGCGCTGCGGCTGCCGCTCTGGTAGCGCAGCGGATAGCCGCGCAGGCCGTTGTCGCCACCCAGCAGCAAAGCGTCAACCGGCTCGGGATTCGTCTGCACCGCGCCTGACGCCGCCGCATAAAACAACCAGCGCGGCGACTGCGGCAAGTAGTACTGCGCTTGCCCGCTGAGCTGTTGGCGCCGAATCTTGCCGTCAGCATATTGGCCTGAAAGCGCGCCCGAGGCGATCAGCGTCTGCTTGGGTGCGGGCTCGAAGCCGCGACTCAGTGTGGCCGAATAGAGCCAGGCGGCGTGGCTGGACCCCAGGCCGGTGGCGGCGTAGCCGAGCTGCACGCTGGAGGCCAGGCCCAAGGCGAAGAACTCCGGGCGGCCGATCAGATTGCGATTGAGCTCACGGTCGAAGCGGTCCTCGATCAAGGTGTATCTGAGGAAGGGCGAGACCAGCTTTTCATTGCTGGGCATGGGCGTCGGTGCGACCAAGCCGGCCTCCCTTGCATAAGCATCATCACGGTAGTTGATGCCAAGCGAGTAACGCTGTACCCAACCGCTCTCCAAGCCCCGAGACCAACCCGCAAAGACCTCGGCCTGATCTTGCTTGTGGCGATACTGGCTGGCGATTTCGCCGGCGTTGTAGAACGCGTCAATGCGGTCATCCTTGACCGCCCACACGCCCCCCGCCCAACGCGAGTCCAAGGCATAGAAGGGCTGGACGATAGAGGCCGCCTGGCGCCGGCCGTCACTGTTGGAGGCCAGGCTGAGCGAGACGGCGGTCCAGCTGCCGAAGGTGCGGTCGCTGGAGAATTGCAATTCATTGCTGCTGCGGTCCACATTGCGGGAATGCCCGAATGACAGCGCGGTGCCGGTGCCGAGCAGGTTGTACTCTTTGAGCTGAATGCCGGCGGAGTTGGCGCCGCCCGAGCGGCCAACGCTGATACCGGGGTCGAGCGACCAGGTGTCGCGCGTCAGCACCTCGATGTCGACCACGCCGTCGTGAACGGCCGCCGGGCGCATTTGTACATCGTAGAGATAGCGTTTGCTGCGCAGGAGCCGCTCGGTTTCTTCGATCAAGCGCAGCGACACCGGCTCGCCGGTTTTGAACAGCAGCGCGCGCCGAATCACCTCGGGCCGGGTCTGTATATGCAGCGCATTGGCCCAGCGGAACAGCAGTTTGTCTTCATCCGGGTCCTGGGTGTCGAAAATGTCTTCGGCCAGCACGCGGATCTCGCCGATGGTGGCGCCGGCAGCTTCCAACTCGGCAAAGCCGGGCAGCGGCACAGGCGCGGTAGGCACAGGCGCGGTATTTTGCGCACTCGCCAAGCCGTTCAGACTGGCAAGCAGCATCAAGCAGCCGCATTGAAGCAACAGCCTGCAAAGTGAGCCGGCAGTTCGGCGATAGAGGGCCACTCGCAGAAGCATGATGATTTTTCCCCCTCGGCCTTGGGCGGCTTGTGCTTGATGCTAAGCCCTTTCCAGCGCCGAGCACTTGATAGGAGGCAAATGCGAGAGCTACGGGATACTTCAGGCCATGAACGAGATGCCAGCTCCAACCCGGCCTCAAGGCCAAACCTTGCCCCTCGCCGGCATGCGCGTGATCGAGTTCACCCATATGGTGATGGGCCCGACTTGCGGCATGGTGCTGGCCGACCTGGGCGCCGAGGTGATCAAGATCGAGCCGCTGGAGGGCGACAGCACACGTCGCCTGCTCGGCGCAGGGGCCGGCTTTTACCCGCTCTTCAACCGCAACAAGCTCAGCCTCAGCCTCGACGTCAAAGACCCGCGCGGGCTGGAGATCGTCTTGAGGCTGGTGGCCAGCGCCGATGTCTTCAGCGAAAACTTCAAGAGCGGCGCGATGGACCGGCTGGGACTGAGCTATGAGGCCTTGAGCCGGCTCAACGAGAGGCTGATCTATGTTTCGCACAAGGGCTTTCTGCCCGGCCCCTACGAGCACCGCACCGCTTTGGACGAGGTGGTGCAGATGATGGGCGGCCTGGCCTATATGACCGGCCGGCCGGGCGACCCGCTGCGCGCCGGCAGCAGCGTCAACGACATCATGGGCGGTATGTTCGGCGCCATCGGCGTGCTGGCGGCGCTGCAACAACGCCACAGCACGGGGCGCGGCCAGCAGGTGCAGGCCAGCCTGTTCGAAAACAATATCTTTCTGGTCGCGCAGCACATGATGCAGTTCGCCGTCACCGGCAAACCGGCGGCGCCCATGCCCGAGCGCATCTCGCCCTGGGGGATTTACGACGTGTTTGCGGTGGCCGGCGGCGAGCAGATTTTTCTGGCCGTGGTCAGCGACACCCAATGGGCGATCTTCTGCCAGGCCTTCGGCCTGAGCGATCTGCAGGCCGATCCGCGCCTGGCCAACAACAATCTGCGCGTGCAGGCGCGCGAATGGATGCTGCCCGAGCTGCGCCGGCGCTTGCAGGACCGCCACGCGGCCGAGATTGCCGCTGTGTTCGAGGCCGCCGGCCTGCCTTTCGCGCCCATCACCAAACCCGAGCAGCTGATGAATGATCCGCATCTGCTGGCGACCGGCGGCCTGGCACCGATGACGCTGCCGGATGGGCGTGAAACCCGCGTGCCGCTGCTACCGCTGAGTTTGGACGGTGAGCGCCTGGGTCTGCGCCTGAGCCCGCCCAGGCTTGGCGAGCATAACCATCAATTGCTGCGGCAGCTGGGTTACGACGAAGACGCTATCGCCGCGCTGCTGGCAGACGGCGTGGTGGGAGTGCCCGCATGACGCGGGCGGACCCAGGTCGCGGTGCCAACTGGCTCTATGCGGCCTGCGTCTTGGCCGTGGGTCTGCTGCTCAGCCTGGCCGAGTTGCAACATTATTTGGAGCGCGGCGGACAACACCCCTGGGAGCCGTTTTTGTGGGAACTCAGCTCGGTCTTGATGACGGGCTTGCTGGGGCCCTTGATCTACCGTTGGCATGTGCTGGGCCTGGCCCGGTCGGGCTGGTTGCGCTTGGTTGCCCATCAACTGCTCGGTGCGGCCGCTTACATGCTGGCCCATGTGGGCGGCATGTTCGGCCTGCGCTTCGCCACCTATGCGCTGGCCGGCTTGACCTACGAGCCCGGCAGCGCTGCAGGGATTCTGGCCTACGAGGCGGGCAAGGACCTGGTCAGCTATGCCTTCATCATCGCCATCTGCCATGGCCTTCATGTGCGGGTGGCGATGCGGCGGCGTGAGCAAGAGCTGCTGCAGCTGCGCACCGATTTGGCCGAGGCGCGGCTGACCCGTTTGACCGAGCAGATTCAGCCGCACTTTTTGTTCAACACCTTGAACCTGATTTCATCGGTGATGTATGAGGACGTCGCGCGGGCCGACCGCATCTTGTGCGACCTGGCGGCGCTCTTGCGCCAGGCCTTGACGGCGCAGGAGACGCCTCGCCACACGCTGGCGCAAGAGTTGAGCCTGGTGGAACCCTATCTGAACATCATGCAAGCGCGCTTTGGCGAGCGGCTGAGCGTGCAGATCGAGGCCGGCGAGGACGCACGCCGCTGCCTGCTGCCGGCGCTGCTCTTGATCGCGCCGGTCGAGAACGCAATCACCCACGATGTCGCGCAGAGCAGCGGGCCGGTGCGGGTCAGCGTCAGCGCCGAAGTGCAGGCGGGCGTCTTGCTTCTAACCGTAAAAAACAGCGGCATTGCGGCGCAACGCGATCACCGCGAGGGCGCGGTCGGCATGGCCAACACGCGGGCGCGCTTGCTGAGCCTGTATGGCGAGCGAGCGCAGGTGGCGCTAACAGCCGAGGCCGGCGGCGGCAGTTGTTTGAGCCTGCGTTTGCCGGCCGAATTGTCATGAAAATTCTGATCGTCGATGATGAACCGCCAGCGCGCGCAAAGCTGCGGCGGCTGCTGACGGCCATGCCCGATATCGAAGTGGTCGGCGAAGCCGGCGATGCAGACGAGGCCTTGGCTTTGCTGCCAAACCTGCAGGTCGATGCCGCCTTGCTGGACATTCAAATGCCCGGCATCAGCGGCCTGGAACTGGCGCTGGCGCTACCGTCGCAGCTGCTGTGCGTGTTCTGCACCGCCTTTGATCAATACGCGGTCAGGGCCTTCGAGCTGAACGCGGTGGACTATCTGCTCAAGCCCTTCAGCGCCGAGCGCTTGGCCGAGACGGTGCAGCGCTTGCGCCTGCGCATGGCCCAAACAAGGGCTGGAGCCAAGCCGCGCTTGGCCCTGCTCAGCGCCCTGCAAGATATGCAACCGGTGGCAGGTCATTGGTTGGTGGCGGCGCGTGCCGCTACAGGCCCAGGTCTGATCAAGCTCGCGCTGGCCGAGGTCGAGTGGGTGGCCGCCGCCGACAACTACATCGAGCTGCACACCGCCAGCGCCAGCCATCTGGACCGCCACACCTTGGCCGATTTTCTGGCGCATCCGCTCACGCAGGGTCAATTCTTGCGCGTGCATCGTTCGCATGCGGTCAACCCGCAGCATATCCAGGCACTGGCTACGCTGCCTCGCGGCGAGGCCGAGCTGACGCTCAGTTCAGGGGCAAAGTTGCGCGTGTCGCGCGGCTTTAGAACGGCGCTTGACCGCGATCCTCCCGAACGCCAAATCCCGCCCGCGCCAGCAAATTTTTCGGACCAAGGGCCGAAAGCCTGATAATCGCGGCCCCGTCACCGGGATTTTCTTATTTGCACCCACTGGATATCTGATGAACAAAAGCGAACTGATCGAAAGCATTGCCACCAAGACTGGCGCCACCCGTGCTGCCGCAACGGCCAGTTTGGACGCTGCGCTGAGCGCTATCACCGAAGCGCTGGCCGCTGGTGACTCGGTTGCCATCCTCGGCTTCGGCAATTTCAAGGTCAGCGAGCGCGCTGCCCGCACCGGCAAGAACCCCGCCACCGGCGAGGCGCTGGAAATCGCCGCCGCGACCGTTGCCAAGTTCACACCCGGCAAAGCCCTCAAGGACGCCGTGAACGCCAAGAAGTAAACCGCAACAGCTGCGGTCAATGGGCGCCGTCCGCGTGACGAGCGCCTATTTTTTTGCCTGCAGCAAGGCCTTCGCCGCTTCGATGCGCAGCGCCAGGGCGACCGATTCATCATTCATGACCTTGAGCAAAAAGCGCTCGGGGCCAAGGCCCGGCTCTTTGTGTCCTGTACTGGCGGTGCTGGCTGCACTGCCTGCGCTGGCCACGGCAGCCGCCGGGCCGGGCGCGGCACCGAGCCGCGCCATTGCGGCGCTGAAATCTGCGCGCTGGATGCTGTCCAAACGGCTCAGCAGGTCCGCTTGTCCCTCCCGGCTGGGCGCGATGTCCAGCCAAGGCTCGGCGGAGAACACGGGTGCAAGGTCGGGAGCCACGAAGGCCGACCAATGGTCTTGTTGTTCATCGATCTGCCGTGGCGGCAAGGCCGCACTGTCGGGCGTCGAGATCACGACGCGGGCCTTGTCCACATCGTCCAGGTAGCGCAGCCGCAAGGCTTCGGCAAAAGCCAGTGCCTGCCGGTGCGGCTGTGGCTCGGCAAACGAAAAACAAAGCAAATAGCCCTCTACGCCCGAGACGGCAATCGCCGGCGCCGGCAAGGCCAGATCGGCCTGTGCGCCGCGCCAAACGCGTGCCATCAGCGTCCAGTCGGCCGGCCCAGCCAAGGCCAGCACGACGATGCGCACCTGATCGGAGACCGTCTCCAGGTCTTGCTCCAGGGGCGAGGCCGTCTGCGGGTCGTAGAGTCGTTGCAGCTCGGTTTGGAGTCGGGTCATGGGAGCTAGAAAAAGTCGGGCGCTTCGAAATGCGGACTCTACTCGACGCTGGCCACTTCGCTTACGGCCCGGCCAAGGTCACGGTCCGAAAAGCGCCACAAACCAGGCTCTTCTTGGTTTCGGCTCTGGCCCTGCCAGCCCCATACTTGAAGCCTTCGACGCTCACGCAAGCCTGCGTGCCGCGCCTGCATGGTCGTGTTGTGCTTGCGCCTCTCATCCCAAGGAAATTCCGATGTTCAAACAGCTCGCCGTGAAGGCCCAACTGACTTTGGGGTTTGGCTTGGTCGTCGGGCTGTTCGTTGTGGCGCTGCTGGGCGCCGGGCTGATGGTGTCGACGCTATCCGATGGCATCCACACTATCAGCGAGAAGTCGCTGCCGCGCGCCTTGATGGTGGACGAGATGAATCTCGCCCGCTCGGATGTGCAGCAGTTCTTGACCGATGTGGCCGCCACCCATGACGAGGCCGGCTACAAGGATGCGGACAACTCGGCGCAGCTGTTTCGCAAGAACGTGGCCGAGTTTCGCCGCCAGTTCCTCGCCGAGAAAGATACCGCCAAGCTGCAGGAGTTGGAGACCTTGAGCGCCAGTTTCGAGACCTTTGCCAGCGGCGGCAAGCTGATGGCGCAGGCCTATCTGAGCCAAGGCATGGAGGCCGGCAATCTATTGATGAAGGGCTCGCCCGACAAACCCGGCTTCGACAAGCTCAGCGAGGCACTGGGTGAGCGGCTGGAGAAGTTTCGCGCTGCCGAGGTCGAAGCGGCCCGGGCCAGTGCCAACCAGGCCGACCAACTCAGCCAAAGGATTCGCATGTTGCTGCTGGTCGGTGGTCTGGTGGCCGCAGTCGCGGCGATCGTCATCAGCTCGCTGATCGTGCGCTTGCTGCTGCGCCAACTGGGCGGTGAGCCACGCATCGCGGTGCGCTTAGCGCAAAGCGTGGGTGCGGGCGATTTGCGCAGCGAGATCGTGCTTGAGGCCGGCGACAACAGCAGCCTGTTGGCGCAACTCAAGACCATGCAAGTTGGCCTGGTCGCTGTCGTTGCAACGGTTCGCCGGGAGTCGGCCGGCGTGGCCGACGCCAGCGTCGAGATTTCCGACGGCAATAACGAGATGTCTGACCGCACGGTCAGCCACGCCAATGCCTTGGAAGAAGCGGCCGCTTCGATGGATCAGCTGAACGTCACCGTCAAACAAAATGTCGACGGTGCCCGCGAGGCACAAGCGCTGGCGTCCTCCGCCAGCAAGGTGGCCGAGCGCGGCGGCGAGTTGGTGTCGCAGTTTGTCGGCACCATGCAGGGCATCAACGAAGCCTCGCGCAAGATCGGCGACATCATCGGCGTGATCGACAGCATCGCCTTTCAGACCAATATTCTGGCGCTGAATGCCGCCGTAGAAGCGGCCCGGGCCGGTGAGCAGGGGCGCGGTTTTGCGGTGGTGGCCAGCGAGGTGCGCTCCTTGGCCGGCCGCTCGGCCGAGGCCGCGCGGGAGATCAAATCACTGATCAACACCAGCGTCGAGCGGGTCGAGCAGGGCTCGTCCCTGGTGGATCAAGCCGCTGCCACGATGAGCGAGGTGGTGCACAGCATCCAGGCGGTGTCCAGCATCATGACCAATATCAACAGCGCCAGCGCCGAGCAAAGCGGCAGCGTGGCGCAAATGACCGCCGCTATCCACCATATGGAGAACGTGACGCAGCAAAATGTCGCCATGGTCGAGGAGATGGCGGCTTCGGCCACCACCTTGAGAGCCAAGGCGCAAGAACTGTTTCAAACCGTGCAGGGCTTCAAGCTGGCCGAGTAGGCGCTTTTCACGCACTGGCCTTGGCCCATGGCGGTCTCGGGCCATACTGCAGGCCATGCATTCGACCCACTCGCCGCAGCCTGCGCATCCCCAACTCCAACAACTCTACCCGCTGCTCTTTGTCGGGCTCTGGAGCACCGGCTTTATCGGCGCCAAATTTGGCCTGCCAGATGCCGAGCCGCTGAGCTTTTTAAGTCTGCGCTATGCCATCGTGCTGGGCTTGATGGGAGCTGTGGCCTGGCTCAGCAAAGCGCCTTGGCCGAGTCGCAGGAAGGACTATCTGCATATTGGCGTCTCCGGCCTGCTGGTCCACGGTCTGTACCTGGGAGGCGTGTTCATTGCGATTGGCCATGGCCTGCCAGCCGGCATCACCGCGCTGGTGGTGGGCTTGCAGCCGCTGTTGACGGCGCTCGGTGCCGGTGCCTTCCTGGGTGAGCGGGTCCGGCCGCGCCAGTGGCTGGGCTTGGCTTTTGGTTTTACCGGCGTCGGCCTGGTGGTGGCCCACAAACTCGCGGCCAACGCCGGCGGGACCTTGCTGCTGGCGCAATTGGCACCTGCGCTGCTGGCCTTGTTGGGCATCACCGCCGGCACGCTCTATCAAAAGCGCTTTTGCCCGGCCTTCGACTTGCGCAGTGGTTCGGTAATTCAGTTTCTGCCCTGTCTGGCGCTGACCCTGCTCGCCGCGAGCCTGAGCGAAACCATGCAGGTGCGCTGGACGATGCAGTTCGCTTTTGCACTCGGCTGGCTGGTCTTGGTCTTGTCGCTGGGTGCGGTGAGCTTGCTGAATCTATTGATACGGCGTGGCAGCGCGGTCAATGTGGCCAGCTTGTTCTACCTGGTGCCGCCCACCACGGCGCTGTTCGCCTGGGCGATATTCGGTGAAACACTGACCGCTCTGGCGCTGCTGGGCATGGGTTTGGCCATGTTTGGGGTCTGGTTGGCACGGCGCCCATGAAAAAAGCGACGCTGAGGCGTCGCTTTCTTTGATCTCAAAACCCGCGGGCCGATGTGGCCTGCGCTGTTCGAGCTGGCTTAAACCGCTGAGCGGCGACGGGCCACGAAGCCAACGGCACACAAACCAGCCAAGAGCAGCGCGTAGGTTGTGGGCTCAGGAACGGCAGTGACATCGGCCGCGAAAACATAGTTTGTGTTGTTGCGGTTGGCCACGCCAGTCACGGTCAGGCTGTAGTTGCCGGCGCCCAAGTTGGAGCCAAACGACAACACTTGTGAGGTGCTGTTGCTGAAAAGTTCCAGCGCTGTGGGGGCGCCGATTGAGCCGCCGGAGATAGTTGCGGCGAAGGAGGTGATGGCACCGACAGAGGTCGAGAAGGTGCGGCTCAACAGCGTGGACACATCGTTCTCACCAGTCAGGCTGAATTTCCAAGTGTCGTCGATGCTGGCATTTTTGCTGAATGTGCTGGACACAAACAAGGCGCCGTCTGCTGTGATGTCACCCAGTTCGTAGACATTGCCTGCGGCAGCGAAACCGGCGGAAGTGGCCAAGACGGCAGCGAGAGCGATTGATTTGATTTTCATGGGGTCCCTATTTAGGTGGGTCAGAAGCTTTGTCAGTCCCACCGAAAGTCCTCCCGATGGCCTGAGCGCCAGTCTAGAGAATTCAACTGGCTTCAAAAACCCCGCGTTCCGAGGGGCAGCAAGCCTGCTTCGTGAACTTCATCACGAAAATGGTGGGCACTTGCGTGGCTGGCCGCGCTCTCTTCCGTCAACAACAGCGCGATCAACAACAAGATGGTCCATACCGGCCCGCCAGGTGACCAGGCCACTCCCTCGAAACAGGGCGCCACCCACATCTGGCTGCGCAGGCCCAGGCGGCAGCAGGCTGGCGGGGTGCCAGAAACATATAGGCCTGTGCACCAGCAGCAGCGCCAAGGTGATGACGACATGCAGAAGGGGCATCACGGGGCCTGCGTTCAAAGCAAGTTCAGCGGCAGGCGCAGATAGGCCACACCGTTGGCATCCGGCGGCGGCAGGGCACCGGCGCGGATATTCACCTGCACAGAAGGTAAGATCAGATTTGGCATGGCCAAACCGGCATCGCGCTGGCGGCGCATGGCCACAAAGTCCTGCTCACTGACGCCGTCGCGGAGATGGATATTGCCGGCGCGTTGCTCGGCCACTGTCGTCTCCCAAGCGGCTGTGCGGCCCTCGGGTGGGTAGTCGTGGCACATATAGAGGCGTGTATTCGCGGGCAAAGTCAGCAGTGAGCGCACGCTCTTGTATAGCGCCTGGGCATTGCCACCGGGGAAGTCGCAACGAGCGCTGCCAACATCGGGCATGAACAAGGTGTCGCCGACGAACACGGCCGCCGGCTCGCCGGCCCCGTCGACCTGGTACGCCATGCAAGCCGGCGTATGGCCGGGCACCGCCAGCGCGCTGGCTCGCAAGTCGCCGATCGCGAATTGCTCACCGGGCTGGAACAAGTGGTCGAACTGGCTGCCATCGGGATGAA
Source organism: Paucibacter sp. B2R-40 (assembly GCF_025717555.1). Taxonomy (GTDB): domain Bacteria; phylum Pseudomonadota; class Gammaproteobacteria; order Burkholderiales; family Burkholderiaceae_C; genus Paucibacter_A. The sequence goes on from NZ_JAJIRP010000001.1 coordinate 186,950, forward strand.
ACTCGGGCTCCAGATTGAAAATGCCCTTGAACACCTGTTGCACATCGGTGATGGCGGCGCCGATGGCGATCTTGCCGCCCAGCTTTTTACGCAAATAATGCGCCGCTGAAAGGTGGTCGGCATGGGCATGGGTCTCCAGAATCCATTGCACGCTCAAGCGCTGCGCTTGGACAAAAGCGATCAGCTCATCCGCAGACTTTGTGCTGGTGCGGCCGGCCTTGGGGTCAAAGTCCAGCACCGAATCGATGATGGCGCAGTGGCCACCACCATGGTCATAGACCACATAGCTGATGGTCCAAGTCGCGGGATCAAAGAAGGCTTTGACTTGGCGCGAGGCACATGAGGCGGGCGTGTTCAACATAGCGAGTTCCTTGGTAGCCACAGTGGCTTTGCTTGATCAAATAATAGTTTATTGACAAATATATTGTCAATAAATAAAATGTCAATATCGAAAGTGAAGGAATGCCACGATGTTGCTTGACCCCACCCCCTCTGACGGCGCCACTGCGGCCACGCCGCTTGATCTGGACATGCTGCGCATTTCGGCCGATGCCGCTTGCCGGCTGATGAAGGTGATGTCCAACCCGGACCGGCTGTTGCTGCTGTGCCAGCTCAGCCAGGGCGAAAAGCGCGTCGGCGAGTTGGAAGAATTGGTCGGTATTGCGCAGCCGACCTTGTCACAGCAGCTCGGCGTGCTACGCGAAGAAGGCTTGGTCAGCACCAGGCGCGAAGGTAAGAACATTTATTACTGCATAGACAGTCCGCAAGCCACGGCCGTGATGGGCGTTTTGTACGCGCTGTATTGCGGCAAGTGAACGCAACCTCATCAGGAGATAGAAACACCATGCAGATCGACTGGACGCACTTCACGCCCTGGGCCTCGCTGGCCGGCGGCATCTTGCTGGGCCTGGCTGCCAGCGCCTTTATTTTGCTCAATGGCCGCATCCTGGGCATCAGCGGCATCGTCGGCGGCCTGCTGCGCCCGCGCAGCGGTGACTCTGCTTGGCGCATCGCCTTTGTGCTGGGCATGCTGGCTGCGCCTGCGCTGTACTACTGGGCGGCCGGCCCGGTCTTGGCCACGGTCGACGCGGGCTGGGCCACCGTGATAGCCGCCGGCTTGCTGGTAGGCGTTGGCACCCGCTATGGCTCGGGTTGCACCAGCGGCCACGGTGTGTGCGGCTTGTCGCGGCTGTCGCCGCGCTCGCTGATGGCGACCTTGGCCTTTATGGGCGCGGGCTTCGCCATGGTCTTTGTCGTTCGCCATTTATTGGCCTGAATCCGGAGCACAGCATGAGCAAAATCAGCCATTCAGCCTCACACCACCATCGCCTGTCCGAGTTCGGCGTCGGCCTGCTGTTCGGACTGGGCCTGATCCTGGCGGGCATGACCGATCCCAGCAAGGTGCTGGGCTTTCTGGACTTGGCCGGCCTGTGGGACCCCTCGCTTGCCTTTGTGATGGGCGGCGCCATCTTGGTCAGCTTGGGCGCATTTGCGCTGGCCAAGCAGCGCAGCCAAAGCTTGCTGGGCGGCGCGATGCACCTGCCCACCCGCCGCGATATCGATCGCCGCCTCATCACCGGCAGCTTGCTGTTCGGCGCCGGCTGGGGTTTGGCGGGGTTTTGCCCTGGGCCGGCCATCGTGTCGCTGGCCACGGGCAACCCGAAGGCGGTCGTCTTCGTTTTAGCTATGCTGGCGGGCATGGCGATCTTCGAAATTGCTGAAAATCGCGTCGGCAAAGCAGTTGCCAAAATTTAACCAAAAGTCAGCCCCAACTATGAGCATCCCTGTCCGTTCCGTCACGCCTGAGTTCTATGTGGCGGCCCAGCTGGCCCCTACCGATATGGCCGCCGCTGCCGCGATGGGCTTCAAGACCGTCATCAACAACCGCCCCGATCTGGAAGGCGGCGCCGATCAGCCCGCCAGCGCCAGCATGCAAGCCGCCGCCGAGGCGGCCGGTCTAAGCTATGTCTACCTGCCGGTGGTAAGCGGCGCCATCACCGCCGAGCAAGCAGCCAGCATGAAACAAACATTGGACGCTGCAACACCCCCAGTGCTGGCCTTTTGCCGTTCCGGTGCCCGCTCGACGCAATTGTTCATGCTGGCGCAGCAAGCCTGATCTAAGAAATTGGGGTCAGGTTCATTTGTTTCGCCCATGGCGAAAAATGAACCTGACCCCATTTAAATGATGGAGCGCCAATGATGCGAATTGCCGTGATCGGCCTGGGCGATATTGCCCAAAAAGCCTACCTGCCGCTGCTCAGCCGGCGCAGCGATATCGAGCTGGTCTTGTGCTCGCGTAACGCCGCAACGCTGCAGGCTCTGGGCCGGCAATACCGGATCGAGAACCTGGCCTGCAGCATCGAGGATTTGGCCCGCTTTGCGCCCAAGGCCGCCTTTGTGCACACCGCCACCGCCGCCCATGTCGAGGTGACGAGTGCGCTGTTGGAGATGGGCGTCGATGTCTATCTCGACAAACCGATCGCCTATGAGCTGACCGCCGCCGAGCGCCTGGTGGCCTTGGCGCGCGCGCGCGGACGGCTGTTGATGCTGGGCTTCAACCGGCGCTGCGCGCCGCTCTACCAAACCTTGGCCGAGCAGCCCGATCCGCATCTGGTGCTGCTGCAAAAACACCGCGTCGGCCAGCCGGCCGGTGTGCGCGAGTTCATCTTTGATGACTTCATTCATGTCGTTGACACGTTGAGGTGGCTGGCGCCGTCCGAGCCCACGACGCTGGCTGTCGCTGCGCGCGTTGAGACGGGTAAAAGGGCGGGTTTGCTGGCGCATGTCAGCGTGCAATTCAAAGCCGGCAGCTTCACCGGCCTGGGCCTGATGAACCGCGACAGTGGTGCCAACGAAGAATGCCTGGAACTGATGTGCGAAGGCAGCAAATGGCGGGTCGAAAACCTGAATCAAGCCAGCGAGCACATCCTTGGCCGCGAGCAGCGGCATGGCTTTGACGACTGGACGCCGGTGCTCAAACGCCGAGGCTTCGAGGCCATCATCGAACAATTTCTGGCGGCCGTGCGGGCGCCCGAAGTGGAGCACCGCTGGGCCGAAGATGCGCTGCAGACACATAGGCTGTGCGAGCAGATTGTGCTGGCGATCGAACAACAAGGGCAGACCGGCGCGCCGGCTTGATTCGGCGCACGCGCTGCGTGTTCATTGCACCAAGCTTGGTGCCTGGTTTGGCCCGGCGGTTTGCGCGACGCCCTCCACCATCTCGGCCAACAGCGCCAGCGGCAGCGGGCCATGCTTGAGCACCTTGTCGTGGAAAACGCGGATATCAAATGCAGCACCTTCGCGCACCCGCGCCGCTTCGCGCAACTGGCGCAGCATCACCGCACCCTGCTTGTAGGTGATCGCCTGCGCCGGCCAATTGCGCACCCGTGCGATCTCGCGCTGGGCCAAATGCGGCAACATCGGCAGCTTGCTGCGCCAATAGTCCTGCGCTTCTTGCTCGGTCCAATCAAGCGCGTTGATGCCGACATCCAGCACCACGCGGATCGAGCGTACCAAGTCCCATTCCACCGCGCCCAGGGCATCCGAGTCCTGTTGAAACAAGCCCAGCTCGCTGCCGAACTCCTCGACGTAAGCGCCCCAGCCTTCGGCAAATGCCGAATAGAAACCGTGCGGCAGACCAACCGGGCAGCCGCGCTGCTCCAGCGCATAGCGGCTTTGGTAGTGATGGCCGGGCGTGCTCTCATGCAGCAGCAACCAGTCGATATTGCGCCGCCCATAGCTAGCCTGCGCTTGGTTGAAATAGAAGGTGCTTTCGGCGGGCTCGTAGTAGCCATCAACCGGCAAGGCGCTGCCCAAATCGGAGCGCCGGATCAGCGGCGGTGCGATTGCGGTCGGCAGGAAAAGCTTGTGCAGATTCCGGTAGACCCGCGCCTGGCGCACTTCGTAATCTACTTGTGGCGTTTGCCCATCCGGGTAGCTGAAATTGGGGCCAGCCAGATAGACGGCAAAGGCCTGGTCACGGCCGGCGTAGCCCATGCGTGCTTGCAAATCACGGTAGCGCGTCAAGGCGCGGTCCAACTCGCTCTGGCCCAGCGCCATCAAAGCCTCGGGTGTGCTGTCCATGGTCAGCCAGGCCAGGCGCAGATAGGCGTACCAGTCTTTGCCCAAGCTGGTCTTGGCCAGCCCCTGATCGGACAAGACCGCTTGCGGCCCCAGCGCCAAGAAGGCCTTGAGCAGCCTAAGCTTTTGCTGGTTCAGCGCCAACTCAAAGGCGATCTGACGCAGTTGCAGGGCTTGGCAGGTGCTGCTGGCCTGCCCGTCCAAGGCCTTCAACTGTTGACCAAGCTGATCGAGGCGGCGCTGCTGCAGGGCCACATCGGTGTGCTGCACGATGTGCTGGATATTCTTGCGATAAGACAAGTCCATCTCGCCGCCCAAACCCAACTCGGCATAGGCAGCGCTGAAGTCAGCAATGAATTGCTCCACGGGCTGGGCCAGCGACTGGGCAGCTGCGGCATGGGCCGAAGGTGATGCTTGTGCCGCCAGCGATGCGGCCAATGCAAACGCAGCAAGCGCAGTAGACGCTGCAAAAAAGGTGGGGCGAAATTTCATTTTCAGGCGCCGTATCAAGTAAGTGCTCAGCAGCGCCGCATCATGCCGAACTGGCGCAAACAAGCGCAAGTCCCATTGGGCACCCCGCAAAAAATCGAGCGCGGACTTTGCCTGCGCCACCAATGCGCTTGGCAACGGCGATCTTGCTATTGCCCCTGTTGCCATGCCCTTGCGCCCAAGCCCGTCTCTGAGACTGGCCGCTATATGTCCGACGACACCTTTGAAATCAGGCCAGCCAGCATTCACTGACGCGCCTCGCGTCACGCTCATTGGCAAAAATCCGTCAGCGCAGAAATTGAGTTAGCGCCTCTATACAAGGCGCATCCGTGGCGAGCATGGCAAAAAAGAAACAAACGGCCGCAGCTTCAAGGCCTTCGTTGACCTAGTCGAAAAAAAACAGCATGAAAACCCTTAATATGTCTCAGGTTTTGCGAGGCTTGACTGTGCAATCGTCTACCGCGCTTGCTCGCTGTGCTAACAGATTGCGCAATTGACCTAGGTCTGCCTGTGAGTTTCTTGCTCAGTGCTTTTTTCTTATTTTTTTGAAAGTATCACCATGAAGAATTCCATCGCCGCTGTTGCCGTCCTCTTCTCCTTGTTGGGCGGCGCTGCTCAAGCCCAAATTAACGCCTCTGCGGCCATGCCGGCACCGGCCGCCAAGACGGCCGCCGCGGCCAGCACCGACCCGATCGTGGTGATGCGCGCCGAGCAGCGTGCTGCCCGCACCGAGTTCAACAACACCGTGCGCCCAATCCGCGCCGAGCGCGCAGCCACCATCAAGGCCGCTCAAGACAAGGCCGGCGCTGAAGCCAAGGCCGCCGGCAAGGATCCGTTGGTGGCCCGCCGTAACGCCCGCGCCGAAGCCACGGCCGCGACCAAGGCCGACTTCGACGCCAAGATGAAGGCCGCCAGCGAAACACGCAGCGCCGCCATGGCCGCAGCTGCCGCCAAGCGCGCTGCCGCTGCCAAGTAATCACTCGGCTGTCGCAGATAAGAAAGGGGCCAGTCGGCCCCTTTTTTTGTTGCTCGGATCAGGTGGCCGTTTTGCGGCCTCGCTTACGGGCGTAAAGATCGGCCAGCACGCACAGCGTCCAGCAGATGAAACCCGTCCACAAAGTGTGACTGAGGTAATGCGCGCCGCGCGCCATCTGGGCCAAGCCAAAAGCCGCGCCGAAAGCCAACACCAGGCCAAGCAGCACCCGCGCCAGCGCCGGCCGATAGGGCCGCCACAAAAAGTACAGGCCAAAGAAGCCGAACGCGGCGATCGCGTGGCCAGACGGGAAGCAATGCCCCGGCCCACCGTCATACACGCCCAGCAGCCAATGCGGCACATAGTGGGCAACACCGCCAAACTCGCTCAGCTCCCAGGGGCAGCTGGTCAGGTTGACACGCTTGAGTGCGGGCACCAAGACGATATTCGCCACCGCCACGCCCAGCCAAAACAGGCGCTCCCGCTTGCTTGGCGTCATTGGTTTTGGCTTGACCCACAGCGCGTCGCTCAGCTGCCAAATCAATACCGCCCAGCCCAGCGCCCGTCCGCCCTCATGCGCCAGCGAGCTGGTCAGCCAGGCTTCGCGCCATGGAAAGCCTTCGGCCGTGCCGAACTGGCGTACCAGCGGCAAATCCAGGCCGCTGAACTCCCATAGCGTCAGCAAGAACAGGCAGATCAGGGTGATGGCAAGGTCGCGGCGCCAGACCGGGTTCGCGGCCGCCATCACTTGAGCACCGCCTCGTTGCCGGGCACGCGGCATTGCCCGGCCAAGTCCAAGCTCGGCTCCAGCAAGGTGCTGCGCACATCCAGCAGCCCCATCAGCGTGTGGAACAGATGGTCATGGCTGACCGGCGTCGCAGGGGTTTGTGCGGCTCGGCCGCGCAGGCAGTCCCAGTCCAGGCCCGTCGAATTGGCAAAGCCGCTGCTGGCCCACATCAGCATGGGCACGCGGGTCTGCACATCGGGCGCAATCGCATAAGGGATGCCATGCAGGAACAGGCCGTTCTCGCCCAACGATTCGCCATGGTCAGACACATAGAGCAGCACCGTATCGACCTCGGCCGCGCGGCTCTTGAGCTTGGCGATCAGGCTGGCCAACACATGGTCGGTGTAGAGCAGGGCGTTGTCATAAGCATTGGCGATTTCTTCCTTGCTGCACAGACGCAAATCGTCCTTCTCGCAGGCCGGCACAAATCGCTTGAAGGCGGGCGGGTAGCGGCGGAAGTAAGAGGGCCCATGGTTGCCCAATTGATGCATCAGCCAGAACTGCGGCGCCGCACCCGGCTTGAAGCCCGCGACCACCTCGCTGAGCCGGCCGTCAAGATCGGCAATCAAGCCCTCATCCAGACAGCGCTCGCCCTCGCACAGACCAGGCGCATTGACTTTGCTCACCGCGTCATTGGGCAGGCCGTCGCACACGCCTTTGCAACCCGATTGGTTGTCGCGCCACTGCACGCCGACTCCGGCGCGGGCAACGATGTGCAGCAGCGAGTCGGTACCGCGTATGCGGGCCTCGTCATAGTCGCGCCGCCCAATGGCCGAGAACATGCAGGGCAGCGAGGTCTCGGTATTGGTGCCGCAGGCCTGCACATCGCGGAAGCTGATCAGGCTTGAGCCCGGCTGCGCGGCAATCTCCGCCAGTTGTGGCGTCGTCTGGCGGGTATAGCCGTTCAAGCCCCAGTTGGCGGCGCGGGCGGTTTCGCCGATCACCATCACGACGACCTTGGGCTTGGTGCGGCCCGCCCAGCTTGGGCCGGCTGCGGCGTCCAGGCCCACCGCTTGACGGGGCTTGGCGGCGCCGCGTGCTTCAGAGGCCAGCGTGCTGCCGAGCGACCAGACATAGTTGGACGGCGTGATCAGGTAGCGGATCTCTTTGTGATTACGCATCAGCGAGGAGAAAGGCTGGAACACCGCCATCACGCTCGCCACCATGGCCAGCACCGCCACCACGATCAAGCCCAGCCGCACCAGCACCGCGCGCCGCCAAGGCCGGTTGACAATGCGCACCCGCCACAGCAGCAGCAGCGGCAGGCCGGCGTAGATCAACACATGCAGCAGCAACGCGGCCGAAATCAGCTCGCTGGCCTCGGCGGGGTCGGTGCGCAAAGTATTGCGCACCATCGTCGGGTCGAGATAGACGCCGAAGGCCTGCATGAACCAGCTGGCGAAGGCGGTCGTGATGATCAAGACCACCAGCAGCGGCTTGAGCGTCCAGCGGTTGGCCACCAGCGCCAGCAAGAACAGGTGCAAGGCCAAGACCAGCACCACCATGGCGGCGGCAAAGCCCCAGGCGCTCGGGTCGTCAAAGCTGCGCCCCTTCAAGGCGGCGCTGAAGAAGAAGCGGTTGGCCGTCAGCGCCCATAAAAGGCTGACGGCAAGCAGCACCTGCTCCACGGTGGCGGGGATGGTCAGGCGGCTGGCGCTGCCTTGGGCGGCCCCGGCCTGCTGGGCCAATGACGTCGATGGCGTAGATTTAAATAAGCTCATGCCCGGATTGGACACCATGCGCCGAGATTCAGCCCGGCAGCAGCTCCTCTGCGCTACACACCTGCGCATATTCACCGTGCAAATTGGCCAGCGCCACGCGCTGCAAGTCCTCGGCGCTACGCGGGCGGCCGTCGAGGTCGGGGCGGTCGTAGCAATAGCAGGCATCGGCGACGACCCGGCAGTCAAAGCCCAGGCAGCCTGCCGTGCGCACGCTGGCCTCGACCGACATAGTCGTGCTGACGCCGCAAAACACCAGGTTGCGGATGCCGCGCTGATGCAGCCAGTGTTCCAGGCCGCTGTGCACAAAGGCGTCCGTGACATGCTTGTCCACCACATGCTCATGCGGCAGCGGCGCCAGCCGGTCTTGGAACTCGGCACCGGGCTGGCCGGGCCAGAAAGGCGAACCCACCGAGCGCGACAGATGGCGCACATGCACGACCGGCCGACCGGCACTGCGCCAAGCGCGCAGCAACGCGGCGATGCGGTCTTCAGCCTGCGGGTTGTTGCGTGGGCCGGCGGCTGACATGCCTTTTTGCATGTCGATGATGATCAGCGCGTGGTTTTGAAGATTCATACCGGGACTTGTAGGTAACCGCTGCTGAGCGCTTGCACCCATTCGGGGCGTTGACGGAGTCGGGCCAGCTCGGCCATCTGCGCGTGCGGGTAGGGGACGCTGAGCAGCGCGGCGCTCCAGCCCTCTTTGCGCCGCTCAACAATGGCGTAACGGGCGTCGGGCGAGCCCGATTCCACCACATGGGGGTAGGGAACGTCGTCCTGGTAAGCCGGCTGGCCGACGCTGCCCGGGTTGACGATCAGTCCGCCAGCCGCCGTTCTCACGCTGCGCGCCACATGGCTGTGGCCGCACAGCAGCAGCTCGCTCTGATGCCCCTTCAAACGCTCTTCCACCTCGGCAGCCGTGGCTGCGCGCTCGGCACTTTGCAGCAGCACCTCGACATCGCTGTCCGGCGTGCCATGGCAGAGCCAGACCTGCTCATTGAAAGCCTGGCTGTGCTTGAGCCCGGCCACCCAGGCTAGCTCGGCCGGCCCCAATTGCTCGCGAGCATAACGGTCAGAAGCCCCGGCATTGGGGCTCAGGTTGAGCAGCTGCCGCTCATGGTTGCCGGCCAACTGCGGCCAGTCTTGTGCCATCAGGTATTGGGCGGTCTCAAGCGGCAGCAAGGGCCCGGACAGGCTGTCGCCCAAGTTGACGACGGCATCGACACCACGGCGCTTGAGGTCGGCAACTACCGCCTCAAGCGCGGCCAGATTGCCGTGGATATCGGAGAGTACGGCTATTCGCATGGCGGTATTGTTGGGCTAATCATCACTTACTTGAGTGCCTTCAGCGGCAGCGGCGCGCCACTCTTGACGCAGCGGATCGCAAAATTGCTGGTGATGTCTTGCACCATGGGCAGCGCCTGCAGGCGGCGCACGATGTGCTCGTAACTGCTCAGCTCGCTGACCACCACTTCGAGCAGATAGTCATGCGCGCCGCTGACCACATGGCAGGCCACCACCTCGGCCATCGCCTCCATCGCCGCTTCAAACTGCTGCACCGCATCCTCGCGGTGATGCATCAGCCGCACATTGACGAACACCGTGGTCGCCAGCTGCACCGCTTTGCGGTCCAGCACCGCCCGGTAGCCGGCAATGAAGCCGGCATCTTCCAGGCGCTTGAGCCGCCGCGCGCAAGGGCTTTGCGACAGCGCCACCCGCTCGGCCAGCTCGGCGATCGAGAGCCGACCGTCGCGCTGCAGCAGTTCCAGCAATTGGATGTCTATTTTGTCCATGGCTTGAAATCGTCAATTTCTCGCATTTTATTGGATGAATCCACCCTTGAAGTCGCAATTCAATCGCCATTTGAGTCAATATCACCCGGGGTCAAGCCGGAAAATTCAGCCTTTCCAGCAGTAGATTCAGGCCCGCAGCATGCCCAGCCCAGCAGTACCCATCATTTCCGCCAGCCAGCACGCCCTCACCCATCGCCCGCTGGCCGCCAAGCCCGGCCTTGACCTGCTGGGCTGGGCCGCGCTGGCCTTGACGCTGTGCATCTGGGCGGCCTTCTTCATCTCGCTGCGCGCCGGTGCGCGCGCAAATCTGCCGCCCGCCGAGCTGGCGCTGCTGCGCTTCGGCCCGGCCGGGCTCTTGTTCATGCCATTGCTGTGGCGGCGGCGCGCGCGCTTTGCCCAGGTGCCGCTCAAGCTGTGGCTGATGATCGTCATCGGCGCCGGCCTGCCCTATTTTCTGATCGCCGGCTGGGGCATGCTCCACGCGCCGGTGGCCGATGGCGCGACGCTGATTCCCGGCACCTTGCCGCTGTTCACCGCCCTGTTGGCCGCCGCCCTGCACGGCCGTGCCGCCTTGGCGCGCTGGCCGGCGCTGCTGTGCATCGCCGCCGGCGTCGCCACCATGCTGGCCTTGAAGGCCGGGCATGCGGGCTTGGCCGAGGGTTACGCGATGTTTTTGCTCGGCAGCTTGATGTGGTCGGCCTACACGCTGGCGCTGCGCCAGGCCAAGCTGGCGCCTATTGAAGCGGCGGCGCTGATCTCCAGCGTTTCGCTATTGCTGCTGCTGCCTTTGCTGGCTTGGCAAGCAGCCCAAGGGGGCTTGAGCCTGCCGGCGCTGCCGCGCGAGCAGCTGTGGCTACAGCTGCTGATTCAGAGCGTCGGCGTTGGCCTGATCTCGACGCTGAGCTATAGCTTTGCCGTTGCCCGCCTGGGCGCGCAGCGCAGCGCGATGGCGGGCGCCTTGACGCCGGTGTTGGCGACCCTGTTGGCGCTGCCGCTGTTTGGCGAGCGGCCGGATCTGGCCACCGTCATCGGCATGCTCCTGATCGCGGCGGGCGTGTTGTGGGGCCAGCGCAAGGCCTGAGGCACATGACACCGGTCGCCCAGCGTTTGCCTGTGGCGGAAAATGCCAGCATGCAAAAGCAAACTGAAATGCCGGCCGATCGTGATCATGATGCGGCGGACACAAAACCCTCGCCGAGTCGCTACGCCACAGTTCTCAAGACCCTGTTGCCCGGCTTTATTGCGGCCATGCTGGCTTGGGGCTTTATCGAGATCAGTGGCGCCATGGTTGACGGCGGCACGCGCGGCGTCGACACCGCCTTGCTGCTCTGGGCTCAGCAGGCGCGCAGCGCTCAGCCCTGGATGATCTCGGTGTTGCGTGATTTGAGCGGCATTGGCAGCACCATTTTCCTGACCCTGTTGACGGTCGCGGCGGTCGGCTATCTCTTGTTGGTGCGCCGGGTAGTAACGGCCTACCTGCTCGCCAGCTCGGTGATCAGCGGCACGCTGGCGGTGTTCTCACTGAAGGCTGCGTTCGGGCGGGTTCGCCCTGCCTCCGAGTTCGCGGTGATGATAGAGCCGGGCCTGAGTTTCCCCAGCGGCCATGCGAGCTTATCGGCCTTGGTATTTCTGAGCCTGGGCGCGCTGCTCGCCAGCACACGCAGCAAACCGGCTGAGCGGATCTACATCCTCTGTCTGGCCGGCTTGATGACCTTGCTGGTCGGTTTGAGCCGGGTCGCTCTGGGCGTGCACTGGGGCTCGGACGTGTTGGGCGGCTGGGCTTTTGGCAGCGCCTGGGCGCTGATCTACCTCCTGCTGGCGCGACGCTTGGCGCGAACTGCCAAGTAGCAAGCCATCGGGGCGCATTGGCCCCAGAAACGCGCCGCTGGCAGGACGCTTGCGTCCTAAGCCTGACCTTCGTTACTCCGCAGGTCGACGGCTGATTCAGCTCGGTACTGTCCATTTGGATAGGCGACAAGGCCCCCACCGCTGTATAGAGTCGCGGGCTCCACCTGACCTTGAGCGGAGTCCCCTTGATGAATCCAGATCGCCGAAGCCTGCTGGCTTGGAGCCTTGCACCCTTGGCCGCCAGTTTGGGGGCCTGCGCCGACAGTTCCAGCGGCTCCAGCCAGCCCCGCGGCCTCAACAGCAGCAGGAAGCATCTCTACACCGAACAAGTGGCCAATCTGCTGATTTCGCAGGACAAGACTCATCTCGTCGTGCTGGGTGAGCGCTACCACTATGTGTTCGAGGCGCCGAATGATTTGGTTCGGCTCAATGAATTCCCGCTGAAGCCGCGTATCACGGCCAAAATTACGCATTTTTATGTTGCGCCGGACGATGCCACCCAGGGCAACTACAGCCTGCAACTCCCGGCAGATTTGAGCGCTGCCGAAGCGCAGGTGGCGCAAGACTTTGGTTTCTCGTCGCAGAGCGACGGCAGTTGGGCGCTCGACAACCAGCTCAAAGGCAAGCGCTATGTGGTGGGCAACACCTTCCGCGCCGCGCGCAGCCAAACCAAGTTGAACCATGCCTATACCGTGACGGTGGAAGCCGAAGAGAGCCTCGGCCAGCAAGCGGTGGACGGCATGGTCACACCGGTCACGATTGCCTCGGAAGGTGTCTTTCTGATCTATTTCGTTGCGCTCGCGCCCATCCTGATCCCGCTGATATTTTTGACCAAAGAGAAGCGCCCCGCTGCGCTCTTGCCAGCGCCAAGCTCGGAGCAAGCCGCCTCTGCTGCACGCCCGTAGACGCCAGCCGCTTGGCGGCCCCGAGCAAGACGGAGGGGCGGGCACAACGACGCAGGCGGATCCATCGGTCGAATTTCAGCTCAGGGCTTAGAGCCAGCTGTTGCCCCTCTTTGTCTATCTGCTGCGCCAATGCTGCAGCAGCTAGGCGCAAGCGCCCGCCACCACTACCCAAAAGGCCGAGCCTATGCCCAGCAGGCTGACGCTGGACAGCGTGACCCAAAATCAATATGGCGACATCAGGGTGGCACTCATCATGCAGCGCGCCGCCACGCGAGTCTGATTTTGCAAACAAATGGCGCTGACCCAGATAATCATCCGCCAGCATGGCCATCGCAGCTGAGTATGAGCGGGCGGGCGCCCGCGCTCCAGCGCTAACTTCATCTTTGAACGGTTCGCGATCAAAGAGCAATGCACCCAAGTTTCAGGCTTTGGCGACTTGCTGGACAGCAGTCTGATTGACCAGGCGGCGCTGCGCCGCTGCCCAAGACAAGGTGGCCGCTGCCGCCAAGCATTGCAGCGGCAGCACGCCCCATTGGACGGCGGGCCAACCCCAGCCGTTGAAGACCACACCTGCCAGCAAGGAGCCGCCGGCCGCCACAGCCGCCGTGATGAACTCATTGGCTGCTTGCACGCGGGCGCGGTCGGCCGGGATGTCATCGGCGAAGCTCTGGGTCAACAAGGTGCTGCCGCCGACGAACATGAAGTTCCAGGCCAAGCCATTGAGCATCAGCGCCAGGCCAAAGTGGAGCGGCGTTACTCCAGCCAGCGCGACCGCGCTGCCTAGGCCGAAAAGGGCGGCGCCAAGGCCAAGGATCGGCGTCACACCAAAGCGCGCTATCAAACGGCCGCTGAAAAAACCCGGCACATACATGGCCAGCAAATGCCACTGAATCACCGAGGCCGCGACGGTGACCGGCAGGCCGCAGCCGACCACCGCCAGCGGGCTGGACGTCATCACGAACATCATCATGCCGGCGGCCAAGGCGCTGTTTGCCGCGGCCACCAGGAAGGCCGGGCGGCGCAAGAGGCGACTCAGCGGCGTTGACGAAGCAGCGCCGCTCGCCCTCACCGCGGCGGTAGCTTCACCCAGGCCAGCCAGGCGGCTCAGCACCAGCGATCCCAACAAGGCCAGGCCCAGCAAGACCAGGTAAGAGCCGGCAAAACTATGGCGCGGCACCGCCTCGCGCGCCCAGGCAGCCAGCGTCGGGCCGACCAGCGCGGCCAGCACGCCGCCGCTGATCACCCAGGCTATCGCGCGCGCCTTGTACTCGGGCGGTGCCGCCTCATTGGCGGCAAAGCGGTAGTACTGGGCGCTGGCGGCGAACAGGCCCAAGGCGAGATTGGCGAGGCAAAAGAGCAAGAAGTCGTTGCGCACAATCGCCCAGGCTGCCAGGGCACCGCCGAGCGCGCCGCTCATGCTGCCCAACATGAAGACGAGGCGGCGGCCCCAGCGCAGCATCAGCATGGAGACCGGAATCGTGCTCAAGGCCGTGGCCACGGTGACCAGCGCATAGGGCAGGGTGGCCAGCGCGCGGCTCGGCGCCAGCATCGCGCCGACCAGGCCGGTGAGCGTCAGGCCGATCGCCGAGGCGCAGACGAACAGCGCCTGGCTGAGCACCAGCAGGCGGACGGTGTGGAGGGGGCTTTGATGATTCATATTGCATAGCTTATGCTTGAGCATCATGTCCGTATCGACACAATGACCGCAAAAACTGCCACCCCTGCCAATTCTGCCAAACCACTTGCGCCGGCCGAGGCGCGCCGCACCATCGTGATCGTCGCCTATGAAGGCTGTCAGTCGCTTGATGTCACCGGCCCCTGGGAGGTGTTCAGCAAGGCCAATGGCTTTTGCAAAGCCATTGGCCGGGTGCTGCCGTATCGATTGTTGCTGGCCTCGCCCAAGGGCGGGCCGGTGACCAGCAACTCGGGTCTGCAGCTGGGGCCGACGACGGCGCTGTCCGCCTTGCGCGGCGAGATCGACACGGTCCTGGTGGTTGGTGGCAATGATGCGGTGCTGGAGCAGCCGGGTTCGGTGCCGCACTTAATTCCATGGCTGCAGCGCCGCGCGCCCCAGGTGCGCCGCATGGGCAGCGTTTGCACCGGCGCTTTCGCGCTTGCAGCGGCAGGACTGTTCGATGGCCGGCGTGTCACCACGCATTGGCAATACTGCGGGCGCTTGGCCGCCATGTTTCCAGCGGTCTTGCTGGAGCCGGATGCGATCTTTGTCGCCGACCCGCCGCTCTACAGCTCGGCCGGCATCACCGCCGCGATTGATTTGTCGCTGGCCCTGGTGGAGGCCGATCTGGGACAGGCGCTAGCGCTACAGGTGGCGCGCGATCTGGTGCTGTACTTGCGCCGGCCCGGCGGGCAATCGCAATACTCGGCGGGGCTGCAGGCGCAGACACAGGCGAGCAGCAAGTCGGGCAAGGTGGGACAACGCTTGGGAGGGCTATTGAGCTGGATGGCTGAGCATCCGGCGGAGGGCCTCAGCATTGCTGCGCTGGCACTTCGGGTGCATATGAGCGAGCGCCATTTCGCGCGACTGTTTTTGAGCGAGACCGGGCAGACGCCGGCGCGCTTTGTCGAAGCGCTACGGCTAGACCGTGCAAAGTCGCATCTGGAACAGACGAGTTGGCCTTTGGCGCGGGTGGCGCAGCGGGCCGGCTTTGGCTCGGTGGACAGCTTGCAGCGGAGTTTGAAGCGGCATAACGGGATTACGCCGGAGGAGTATCGGGGGAGGTTTTCGGGGGTGGGGGGTGGGGGCTAGATCGCGGGTGTGCGCTTGGGCGTTGACTGTCAGGGGCTGACGCTTAGGCTGATCGGCTTCTCTTAAATTGCTTTACCCGCACGATGCCGGGTATTCGCCCCGGCGGGCGACCTACTTCTCTTGTCTCGCCAAGAGAAGTAGGCCAGAGAAGGCGACCCTGCCGCATGGCCCTGCGGGTCCGCTCAGATGCTCAAATTTGCCGGGCCGCGCCCAACTCACTGCGCTACGCTCCGCTCAGACAGGGGGCGCGAAGTTAGATCTTGAAGTCGCTTCGCGACGCCCACCAAATTCTGCGCTCCTCGCCCATGCAGAAGGGGGACTCCGAAGACCTCGGCTCGCTGCGCATCGCCTCGAATGGTGCTGGGCTGCGCGCATGCACCTCTCTCGTCAAAGCCTTGAGCGTGTGTCTATCCGCTTAGAATGAATGTAAGCACTATGGCCGAGGCCGCCTTTTTCCTGCTGACAGAATAAGCGTCTGAAGGCCGGTGGGCTTTTAGATTTGGGGCCTGACCCCGAATTCTCTTTTTTGTGTCGATTCAACTTCCAAAATGCTCGGCAATCCCACCCTAATCAAGCTGTCCGAAATGGTCTGCGGCAACTCGCCGTTCGACTACTTCCCGTATCGAAGCTCAAGCTATCTCACTAGCTTCTTCATCGATCTGGACCTTGACTACGTGCACGACGGCTCGACCCGCGGTGCTTGGGTAACGTCGGTACTCAAGGAGCTGAATGCCAAGCAGCCAGTAGCGACAGGCATGCCTTCGCGAGAGATGATCGCCGTCATAGAACGGCTTCTTCACCCAGATCATTTCCTCTTTGATCCGAAATTTGATCGCCCAAAAGCTATGGAAGCTGTAAAGGCTTGTTTAAAGTCTTCAGGCCTTAGCCTAGCTGAATTGCCGAATGGCCTTGTTAAGGTATGCGCGCTCAATGGCGAGTTCATCTCGACAGCGTACGAAACACCACCTACCGAACGGGTTCTGACTTTCAAGCCAGAGATATTCAAAGTTCCAGAGAAGCCTCAGAACCCGAAGCTCGTCTCGGTCATGATGCCATTCAGCCCTGCGTTTAAAGGCACATACGAATCCATAAAGCGAGTCACCGACTACATGTCTCTGGAGTGCCTACGTGCCGATGACATTTGGGACAACTCCACTTTCATGCAAGACATCTTCAATCTGATTTTTTGCGCCAAGGTTGTGGTGGTGGACTTCACAGGCAGAAATCCAAACGTCATGTATGAAACGGGCATCGCCCATACACTTGGAAAAACTGTGATTCCCATCACCCAATCCATAGGTGATATCCCTTCTGATTTGGGGCATCACCGAGCGCTCAAGTACCTTCCGAACGAGCAAGGCTACCGCGATCTCTCAAATGATCTTTACAAGCGACTAAAAGTCGTTATGAGTGTCGCGTAATACGTACCGGCAGGGGATTGAACAAAGGCCGGGGTCACACCAAGGTCGGGGTCTCAAATCTAGAGTCCTGTCCAGCCCTTCGACGCTACTTTTCACTCAAGGCTAACGGCAACTCGGGGTCAGCCGAGGGTCAGGTCTCAAACTTAACAGCAAGACCTGACCCTAAACGTATAGGCTTGTCCGATGTGCGTCGTGCAACGCGCACCCATCAAGGCGACGCGCAGCGAGCCGTGTTCTCTGGAGTGCCCCTTCTGCATGGGCGAGGAGCGGAGAATTTGCCGGGCGTCGCGCAGCGACTTTAAGAACTGACTTCGCGCCCCTTGTCTGAACGCAGCGTAGCGCAGTGAGTTGGGCGCGGCCCGGCAAATTTGAGCATCCGAGCGGACCCGAAGGGCCATGCGGCAGGGTCGCCTTCTCTTGCCCACTTCTCTTGGCGAGACAAGAGAAGTGGGTCGGCCGCCGGGACGAACTCCCGGCATCGTGCGGCAACACCAAATCAACCGAAGCGGATCGGCAATAGGCGCTTGACTCCCGTCGATGCCAATGCCATGGCCAGGACCTCGATGCGCACGCTCGGCTATCCCTAGCCCTTTCCTTCACTCGATGCTCGCCACTTCTTGATACCGCTGCAGCGCCAGATCGCTCGCCGCCCGAACAGCCGACGCGGCCGTTGCGGTCTTCACATTTTGCGTAGCCTCAGCAGCAGCTTGCTTCGGATGCTGAACCGCATAGGCCTGCCGCTCGGGCTCGGTGACCTTGCCGTCGCGGTTGGCATCTTCTTTTTCGTAGTTGGTCGATGCACTGCTCGAGCTGCCGGCCGCGCTCGCACCGCCGGCCTTTGCTCCCCCACCGCCAGCGCCACCGGCCGCGCCTGGCGGCGGCCCAGCAGGGCGGCCAGCACCCTTGCTGCGGCCTGCAGCAGCGCCGACGCCTTTGTCGCCGTCGCCGTCGCCGTCTGCATCAGCACCAGCACGCCGACCGCCAGCCGGCCCTTGCGCCAGCGCTTGCTTGAACTCGGCCTGACTCAGTTGGCCATTGCCGTCCGCATCGGCCTTGCCGAGCTCCTGCTCGATGTCTTGCTTGAGCTTTGAAGCAGCAGAAGAGTCGGCAGCGTCAGCCTTGCGCGCACCTTCGGGCGAGATCTTCACCAAGTAGGCGGCCGCGTCAGACGCTGTCACGGAGCCCTTGCCTTCGCTGTCAATTTGTTTGAACACGTCCTCGGCCTTGGGAGGAAGGCGCGGCGGCGCTGCAGCGCGGGCATTGGCGGAAACGGCAATCGAGCTAATGCTTGCATTCATGACGGTGGTCCTTTGCTATCGAACATCAAAGAGCTGGTGGCCTGTCTGTCGACTCTTTCATGTTGAATCGAATCGAAACCACCTTCTGAACTAGTTTTCGACCTGACACCGCTTGAACTTGTCCATCTTTACCTTGCACAACAAAAAGCCCCGAGGAAACCCGCGATTGGCACTGTTTTGGGGCAATTGGCGCCCCGTGTCTTTCGTCATATCGGTTCTTGCTTGCCAGAATGCGGCAGCCCGAGCACAGCGCGCTTTTCAGCCATAGCCACACACCACCTCGCCCACATGACCGCCACCGAAACCTCAGACTTGCTCGCAAGCTGCTATTGCGGCGCCGTCGGTCTGCATTGCGAGGCAAATCCAAAAAGCGTCATCCACTGCCATTGCCAGCAATGCCGGCGGCTCAGTGGCGCTGCGTTCACGACTTGGTTAAGCCTACCGCGCGAGGCAACAGTTGTATCGGGCAGAACGAATCTGCAGCAATTCGCACCCAGCGAAAACGGCTTGCGGCACTTCTGCATGCGCTGCGGCACCCATGTCTTCACAGAGGACCGACGGTTCCCCGACATCTTGGGCGTGCCGGCCGGGATTCTCAGCAGCGCACTGACAGCCCAGCCAAGCAGCCACTACTTCGTCAGCAACAAAGCCACTTGGCACGCTTGTCATGACGACTTGCCAAAATTTGGCGGCCTGTCCGGCTTTGAACGCATCGATCTTGCCTAGGCCCAAGATGACAAGCCTCGACTTCAACCCCACCAATCCACGCCGCTCCGACCGGCAGGGCGACTGGTGGGATGGCTTCTATGCGGACAGGTCAAAAGCGGTGCCGTTTTTCGGCCCGGCGCCGGATGAATGCCTGGTCGAATGGGTCAGCCAAGAAGGGGCACATATCAAGCGCGGGGCGGCCTTGGATCTGGGTTGCGGGAATGGCAGAAACGCGATCTTTCTGGCCCGCGCTGGATTCGCGGTCGAAGGGGTCGACTACTCGCAAGAGGCCCTCAAATGGGCGGCGCAGCGGGCGGCCGAGGCCGGCGTGGCCGTGAGCCTGCACCACAGCTCGGTCTTTGACTTGAGCATCCCAGCCGCGAGCTACGAGTTGGTTTACGACTCCGGCTGCTTTCATCATCTGGCGCCGCATCAGCGCGAACTTTATGTCCAGTTGGTCTGGGCGGCCCTGAAGCCGGGCGGCTGCTTTGGCCTGGTGTGCTTTAGGCCCGAAGGCGGCAGCGGCCTGAGCGACGAGCAGGTGCTCGAGAGCAAGACGCTGGGCGGCGGGTTGGGCTATAGCGAGGCTGCTTTGCGGGCGATTTGGGGCCCATCCTTCAGAATCCGCAGCTTGCGCCAAATGCGGTCGCAAGCCTGCGACAGCGGCTTGTTTGGCCAATCCTTTCTGTGGGTCATGCTGGCGCAAAAGCCGATCAGCGCCACGGCTTAGACAATCAAAAAGACAGATAGACAGTTAGAACTACCCACGAGGACGACGATGACGATGAAAAAGAACGCAATGGCCCACAAGGCCTTGACCCTGGCCGTTTTGACATTTTTGGCGCTGAACCAGGCCCGCGCACAAAGCGCCCCGACTTATCCAGTCACCGCCAAAGTCGAGCAAACCGATTCCTATCACGGCACCTCGGTGGCCGACCCCTACCGCTGGCTGGAAGACGACAACAGCGAGCAAACCAAGGCCTGGGTCAAGTCGCAAAACCTGGTCACCGACGCCTATCTGGCCGCGATGCCGCAGCGCCTGCCGGTGCGCAAGCTCTATACCGATCTCTACAACTTTGAAAAATTCGGCATCCCCTTCAAGGAAGGCGGCCGCTATTTCTGGACCCGCAACAACGGCCTGCAACAGCAGGCGGTGCTCTACACCGCCAAGTCGCCGAGCGACAAGCCTGAAATTGCACTCGACCCGAATACGCTGAGCAAGGACGGCACCGCCGCTTTGGGTGGTTATGCCGCCTCGCGCGACGGCAAGTTGTTGGCCTACGGCGTGGCCGCTGCCGGCTCCGACTGGCAGACCTGGAAGGTGCGCGACCTGACGACCGGCCGCGATCTGGCCGACAAGCTGGACTGGGTGAAGTTCTCGGGTGCTGCCTGGACGCCCGACGGCAAGGGCTTTTTCTACTCCCGCTACGAAGAGCCGGCCGAAGGCGCGTCACTGACCGGCGCCAACTATTTCCAGAAGCTGTTCTATCACCGCCTCGGCACGCCCCAGTCCGAAGATCAGCTGGTCGCCAGCAACCCCAGCGAGAAGGAATGGGGCTTCGGCGCCGAGGTCTCGGACGACGGCAAGGCCGTCTTCATCACGGTCTGGAAGGGCGGCGAGAAGAATGGCCTGATGCTGCTGCCCTTGAGCAAGGGCGAGTTTGTCGGCGGTGAGCCCAAGCCGATCAGCCTGGCCTTTGACGCCCAATATGTGCCGGTGGCCTTGAACGGCAACACCTTGATCGTCAAGACCGACAAGGACGCACCGCGCGGCCGCTTGGTCGCCATCGACTTGAATGCCTCGCGCAAGCAACCTTGGAAGACGCTGGTGGCCGAGAGCGAAGATGCGATGACGGGGGCATCGGCCGTCGGCGGGCGCCTGCTCTTGAGCTATCTGCGTGACGCGTCCACGGTGGTGCGCATCCATGACATGCAGGGCCGAGCCAAAGGCGAAGTCAAGCTGCCCGGCGTCGGCACCGCCAGCGGCTTTGCCGGACGCACCTCCGACAAGGAAACCTTCTTCAGCTACACCAGCCTGACAACGCCGACCGAGACCTATCGCTTCGACGTAGCCGCCAACAAGGCCACGCTGTTCAAGCGCCCGCAGACCGCCTTTGACGCCGAGCAGTTCGAGACCCAGCGCGCCTTTGTCACCAGCAAGGACGGCAGCAAGGTACCCATCTTCATTGCCCACAAAAAGGGCTTGGTGCTGGACGGCAACAACCCGACCCTGCTCTATGGCTACGGCGGCTTCAATGTCCCGATGACGCCGAGTTACGGCATCACGGCCGCCACTTGGATGAAGATGGGCGGCGTCTATGTGCTGGCCGCCATCCGCGGCGGCGGCGAGTACGGCTCGGCCTGGCATGAGGCCGGTACCAAACTGAAGAAGCAAAACGTGTTCGACGACTTCATCGCCGCCGGCGAATGGCTTGTCGCCAACAAGTACACCAACCCCAGCAAACTGGCCATCAACGGCGGCTCCAACGGCGGCTTGCTGGTCGGCGCGGTGGTCAATCAGCGGCCTGATCTGTTCGGCGCAGCGGTGCCACAGGTCGGCGTGATGGACATGTTGCGCTACCAGAAGTTCACCATCGGCTGGGCCTGGGAGCCGGACTATGGCTCCAGCGACAAGGCGGATGAGTTCAAGGCGCTGCTGGCCTACTCGCCGCTGCACACGGTCAAGGCGGGGGCCAAGTACCCGGCGATTCTGGTCACCACCGGCGACCATGACGACCGCGTCGTGCCGGCGCACAGCTTCAAGTACACGGCGGCGCTGCAGGCAGCGGACACCGGTGCTGCGCCAAAGCTGATCCGCATCGAGACGCAGGCCGGCCACGGCGCCGGCAAACCGACCTCCAAGATCATCGAGGAGCGCGCGGATATGCTGTCTTTCATCGCCAACACCTTCAAAATGCCCGTCACGCAACCTTGATTGCCAAGGCCAACCCTGAGAGAAAAGCCCATGTATAAAAAGCATTCATTCAGCCTCCTGTTCGCCGGCCTGGCGCTGTCGTTCTCGGCGCTGGCTGCCCAAACGAATGACAGCTGGCAGGTGCCGGTCCACAGCAAGCAGCTGCCTAACGGCCTGACCGTGCTGGTCTCGCCCGACCACAGCTCGCCGACGGTCGGCGTCAGTGTGGTCTACAAGGTCGGCATGCGCCTCGAACCCAAAGACCGCACCGGCTTCGCCCATCTGTTCGAGCACCTGATGTTCCAGGGCACGCCGACCGCGCCCAAGGGCGTGTTCGACAAGGTCATCACCGGCGGCGGCGGCAATAACAATGGCTCGACCCGCGCCGACTTCACCAACTACATCGAGACCGCGCCGGCCTCGGCGCTGGAGTCCATCCTATGGCTCGAGGCCGACCGCATGAAGACGCTGGACTTCAACGCCGCGACGCTGAAGAACCAGCAAGATGTGGTGAAGGAAGAGATCCGGGTCAATGTGCAGAACCAGCCCTATGGCGGCTTTATGTGGATCGACATCGGCGGCCTGGCCTTCGAGAAATGGGAAAACAATCACGACGGCTACGGCAGCTTCAAGGACCTGGAAAACGCCAGCCTGGATGATGTGCGCGCCTTCCACCGCGACTATTACGGCCCGAACAACGCGGTGCTGGCGATCTCGGGCGACATCACGCCGGCCAAGGGTTTTGCGCTGGCCCAGCAGTATTTCGGCGCGATTCCGAAACGCGCGACCCCGGCACCAAGCGACTTCCGCGAAGGCCTGAACACCGCCGAGAAGCGACTGCAGCAAAGCGACAAGCTGGCGCAGGTGCCGGCGATTGCAGCGGCCTGGAAGATGCCCGCGCGCGGCAGCAAGGATCAGCCGGCTTTTGCCGTGCTGGGCGAGTTGCTGGCCGGCGGCGACGCCTCGCGCTTCTACCAGGGCCTGATCAAGGGCCGCGAGTTGGCCCTCAATGTCGACTCGCTCTACGGCCTGACCAGCGTGTGGGAATACGACGGCCCGACCATCTTCACCGTGTTTGCGCTCTACAAGCCGACCACCAACGCCGACGCCGTGCTGGCGGCGATGGACGAAGAAATCGCCAAGGTTGTCAAAGACGGTGTTGACGACGCGACGCTGAAACGCATCAAGACCCGCTTGCTGGCCGACTGGTACAACGGCCTGGAGAGCTTTTTGAGCCGCGCCGACACTTTGGCCAAGCTGCAAACGCTGTGGGGCGACGCCAATGTCGTCAACCAGATTCCGGGCTGGATCGAGGCCGTCACTTCGGCCGATGTGCAGCGCGTGGCCAAGACTTATCTGACCGTCGCCAACCGCTCGGTGATTGACCGCAAGCCGGTGGCGATGTTGACGCCACCTGCCGAGGCAGCTTCAGCAGCCACTGCCAAGCCTTGAACAAGAGGGAAACAAGCATCATGAAAAACCATTTTCTTTTGAACAAGATCGTGTTGGCTGCCATGCTGGCCACGCCTGTGATCGCCATCGCTGCCGAGGCCGTCAAGATGCCGGCCGAGCTGCCCAAGTACGGCCAGGACAAAGCGATCCAGGTGCCGCAGATCAGCAAGAAGACGCTGGCCAATGGGCTCGAAGTCTGGGTCTTGCCGCGCCAGGGTCTGCCGCGCGTTGACTATGTGCTGGCCCTGCGCGGCGCCGGCTTCGGCGCCGATGCGGCCGCCACGCCCGGCCAGGCCAAGCTGCTGGCAGGCTTGCTTAACGAAGGCACGGCCCAGCGCGATTCACGCGCGATCGCCGAGGTCGCCCAAGGCATGGGCGGCGGTGTGGCGGCCGCGCCTGCTAACGACGGGCTAACGCTGACCGCCTACGCGCTCACCTCACACGCCGAAGGCATGATGAAGCTGCTGGCCGAAGTAGCGCGCAGCCCGTCCTTCCCCGAGGGCGAGGTGGCGCTGGCCAAGGCCAACGCGCTGCAAGCGCTCAAGGTCGCCAGCGCGCAGCCGGGCTTTCGGGCCAGCAAGGCCATGAACCAGGCGATCTATGGCGATCACCCCTATGGCCGCAGCCAGGAGACGGCCGAGTCGATCGAGGCCACGACAGCCGAAGTCTTGCGCGCCGAACACGGCAAACGCTTCCGCCCGGACCGCGCGCTGCTGGTCATCACCGGCCGCATCGAGGCGGCCGAGGCGATGAAGCTGGCGCAGGCCGCTTTTGGTGACTGGAAGGCGCAAGGCCCGGCACCGGCCGAGATTGCCGCCGCCCCCTTGAGCGCCAAGCCGCAGCACATCTTGTTGGAGCGACCCGAGAGCGTGCAATCGACCGTGCGCCTGGGCCGCCCCGGCGCGCCCGCCAGCGGCGCCGACCAGGTGCCGCTGCGTCTGACCAGCACCATTCTGGGCAGTGGTTTTTCCAGCCGCATCAACCAGAATCTGCGCGAAGAAAAGGGCTACACCTATGGCGCCAACGCCGGGGCGCGTTCTTACCGCGTCGGTGGCGCCATCTCGGGCGGCGCCGATGTGCGCAATGAAGTGACCGGCGCCTCGCTGCAGGAGTTCGTCAATGAGTACCGGCGCATTGGTACCGAGCTGGTGCCAGCGGCCGAGCTGGAGATGAGCAAGCGCTATGTGGCCGGCAGCTATCTGCTGACGACCCAGCTGCAAGGCGCGGTGGCGCAGACCTTGGCCAACAACTGGCTGATCGGCTTGCCGGCCGAATACCTTGGGCAATATGTGCCGCTGATCCAGAAAGTTACGGCCGAGCAGGTGCGCGCAATCGGCAAGACTTATTTCTCACCCGAGACGCAGTCGCTGGTGGTGGTGGGCGACAAGGCGGTGGCCGAGCAGCTGAAGGCGTTTGGGGAGTTCAAGAGCAGCAAGTGAAACTTGCGTCGAGTCAAACGCGCTGACTCGACCTTGCCGGTCCGGCACTGTGCATGGGCCTTCCTCAAGCGCTGGGCGGCGTCACCGCAGCACGCCTGCCCAGCCCCCAAATGCTCAGCAAGAGCAAGGCCCCACCGAACCATTGCCAAGCGCCCAGCTGCTCACCGAGCAAGAGCGCGGCCAGCAGCACGGCGGTCAGCGGCTCGATCAAGGTGGCGACGGTCAAGGCTGTAGCGCTCAGCCTTGCCGCACCCCAACTGAAGGCCAACAAGGCCAGTGCGGCGGTCACCACGCCGAGGTAGAGGAACCAGGCCTGCGGCGGCACGCCGGTCGGCCAGTGCAGCGGCCGATACAGCGTCGACAGGCCCATCACCAGGGCGGCCACCAGCGTCAGACAGGTGGCCGCCTGGCCGGCGCCGAGCTCGGCGGACAGCCGCCCGCTGATCAGCGTGAAACCGGCATAAAGCAAGGCCGAGGCGACAGCAAAGCCAATGCCGATGACGAGATCGCGCTGATCCCCGCCCGCCGGCCCGCTGTCATGTCTGGCGACGATCAAGACAGTACCGATCAGCGCCGCCGACAGCACCAGCACCAGCGGCGCATCCAAGCGCTCCTGGCCCCGCACAAGCGCGACGATGGTGACCAGCACCGGCGGCAGGCACAGCGCGATCAAGGTCGGAATTGAAGCCCCGATGCGCTCTATGCCGAGAAACCAGCACAAGACATAGCCGGCCATCGCGGTCCCGGCGACCAGCACGGTAGGCAATAGCGGCCGCAGCTTGGCACCGTCGATGCGGCGGCCGAAGACCGCCAGCAGCACGGCTGCGCCGACCACAAAACGCCAGAACGAGATGTTCTCCGGCCTGAAACCGTATTTGGCGATCAAGACATTGACGACCAAGGCGCCGGTGCCCCAAAGGAAGCCTGCCGAGCAGGCGGCCGCGAGTGCCAGGCCGGCCTGCGAGGGCGTGTTGATCGTTGGGCTGGATGAGTTGAGCATGGGCTTGTTGTCGGCGGAAGTAGCGCTTCGATTGTCAGGCACGCAAGCCATTTGCCCGTTTGGGGGCAGCCCTGTCTGCATACAATCAACCTGGTTGAGCTAACGATGAGAGTCACCTGATGGCCTGCTTACCTTTGGGTGTGACGACGTTCGGTGCCGCCTACTTTGCCATGCTGCCAATTTGCTTTCGGCTGGCCACCGCTGCGACTTGCGACGCGGTATGAGAACCCTCCGCACTACTCTGTGCACGCTGGAGCCCCAAGTCGCGGCGCATGCGATGGAGATGTTCAGCGTCCTCAGCGACGCCGCCATCTACGAGTTCGAGAATGCCCCGCCACCGTCCGCGCAATGGCTTGCCGAGCGCTATGCCAGGCTTGAGCGGCGCGCTTCAGAGGACGGACAGCAAGCTTGGCTGAATTGGGTGCTGCGCCTGCCTAAGGGTGAACTTGCCGGCTACGTCCAGGCGACGGTGCTGCCCTCTGACAATGCCTTGATCGCTTATGAACTCAACAGCCGCTTTTGGCGCCAAGGCATAGGTCGCTGTGCGGTCACCGCCGTCATGGATGAATTGGCGCTGAATTACCGGGTCAGTCTGTTTGCGGCGGTTTTGAAAAGCGCAAACTGTCGATCACGGGCGCTGCTGATCAGCCTCGGGTTTGAGCCGGCGAGTCCTGAGCAGGTGATTGAATTTGAGGCCGAGCCCGACGAGTTGGTCATGGTCAATAGCCGCAAAAATCAGCGAAGCCCTGAATGAATAGGAGCAGGCCAGCATGAATCCAAGCAAGGTTGAAAGAAGCCGCGTGTTTCGCCTGACCGATCTGCCCAATATCGGCAAGGCCGGCGCGGCGGATTTGGAATTGCTCGGCGTGCAAGCCCCTGAACAGTTGATCGGCAAATGCCCGTTTGAAATGTATGAGGCGCTTTGCACGGTGACCGGTGTGCGGCACGACCCTTGCGTGATCGATGTGTTCATGTCCGTCACGCGCTTCATGGCCGGCGATGCGGCACGGCCCTGGTGGGACTACACGCAGGTACGCAAGCAAAGACTTCAGGCGCAGGGCCATGAGGTTGAAGGCATGGGCATGAGTACGGACAAGGGCACTGATACCGAAGCACAAATTGCTGATTTTCTGGCCTTGTATACGCCCGCCATCGAAGCGCAAGCCAAGGACGCACGCGGCCGTTTACGAGCCTTTTTTGAGCACGGCTATGAGTTGGTGTTCAACAACTACAACGCGCTGGTATTCGGCATCAGCGCCACCGAAAGCGCCTCCGCTGCCTTCATCTCAATCGCCGTCTATCCAAAATGGCTCACGCTATTTTTCTTGAATGGCGCGAGCCTGACTGATCCAGATGCTTTGCTCGAAGGGCAAGGCAAGCAAATCCGCAGCGTGCGCCTCGCGAGTCCAGCGCAAATCAATGAGCCCGCCATCGAAGCGCTGATTGCACAGGCCACACTCGCCTACCAGACCCAGCTAGCGAGCGCGCCGCCGCTGACGACCATCATCAAGACCATGCTGGCTCAGCACAAACCGCGACGGCCAAGCGAGGCAAAAAAGTCGCTCGGTTAAATAGTTATGTCAGGGCCACGCGCCATGAATTTCGATCCGATTCTCGATCTGAGTCGTGAGCGGCGCCCGCCAAGCCGGCACTAGAAGCAGGGGAGCATTGACATGATGTTTGCCATCAAGGCCGAACTGCAGGACCCCAGCGCCCCGCTGTTCGTATTCACGCAGCAAAAAACCATGTACGGCGGCAAGCGCATCGCCAAGGGCGACCGCATCTTTGTCTTCGCGAGCAAAAACAAGGGCGAGATGGAGGCCGAAAGCGGTGTAGGTCTGGTCGCACACGGTGTCGTCAGCATGGCCGTCGCTTCGCCAAGGCTTGCCAATGTCGCCCGCCAAACGCCGCGCGTCAGCATCAATGTCCAGCCCAGCGCTTGGGCACAGCGGCACTTGGGGCGCAGCGATTTAAGGCCCTTCAGCAACTGGCATGATGGCCGGCCCGAGACCGAGCTGAACTTCAAGTTCTATCGCCAGGCGACCGACAAGATTGTTGGCATCTCGGACCCTACCGGCGCTTGGCTGCTGGAGTTTTTTGACTAAACCTTGAGGCGCAGCCGCCAATCCAGCAACAGCGCGGGCGCCGCAATCACGATCAGCAGCAGCGCTAGCGGAATCGTGGCCGAGAAGCCAAAGTGCTTGAAGGCCAAGGCGCCGGCCAGCCCGCCGATGAAAAACAAGCCGAGTATCACGACGTGGATCATCAGCTTGTCGCGGTTGGCGCGGACCGTGTGGATCAGATTGCCCTGCTGAGCGCGGTTCCAATAGATCAAGCGCCCCAGTTCCAGCCCCAGATCGGTGATCACGCCGGTCATATGGGTGGTGCGAATTTCGGTATTAGAGATTTTCGTCACGGTCGCGTTTTGCAAGCCCATGATGAAGCACAGCAAAAGCACGGCGGTAGGAATCAGCAAATGCTCCAGCGAGCGCAGATTGGCGCCCACCAAACCAAACAAGAGCAGCAAACCGGCTTCCAGCAACAGCGCCAGCGCATATTTGCTCTGCATCTGCCGGCGATGCGCCCAGTTGATCAAAATGGCCGTGCAAGCCGCCCCGGCGATAAAGGACAACAAGGCCGCAAAGCCGGCCAAGGCAAGGGCAAAGCCGCCGGTGGCCAGGTCATCGGCGATGGAGGACACGATGCCGGTCATGTGCGAGGTGTAGCGATGCACCGCCAAGAAGCCGCCCGCATTGATCGCCCCGGCCACGAAGGCCAGCATGCCACCGAGCTGACGGTTAGCCAACAGGGTTCGATCTTGCCCGGTCAAGCGCTGCAAAAATTGGATGGCCATGGGCCAACATCATGCCACTCGCTCAAGCGCGGACTTGTCTACTTGCTCAAGCACTCAGTGGCCGTGGCCTTCATGGCCATGTTGATGCTGTTGCGGGTGCTGATGTGGGGGCTGACGGTGCCCAGGCGCAGACTGCCGCAACTCGCGCAGCGCCAAACCCAGCACCTGCCAGCCGCCGCGCAGGGCCAGCGTCGCCATGATGGACGCCACCAGCAAATCGGGCCAGGCGCTGCCGGTGCCAAACACGCCTAGAGCGGCGGCCATCACGGCGAGGTTGCCGATTGCGTCATTGCGGGTACACAGCCAGACGCTGCGCATATTCGAGTCACCATCGCGAAAGGCATAGAGCAGCCAGGCCACCCCCAGATTGGCCGCCAGCGCCAGCAGGCCGACCATCCCCATGGTGGGGGCGTCAGGCGTTAGGCCATGGCTGAGGTTCCAGACCGCTTTGGCCAGCACGAAGCCGCCAAAAGCCATCATGCTGACAGCTTTCAAGATTGCGGCACGCGCCCGCCAAGCCAGCGCAGCCGACAGCACCGCCAAAGTGACACCATAGTTCAGCGCATCAGCGCCGAAGTCGACCGCGTCGGCAATCAGCGCCAACGAGCCGCTCGTCCCTCCTGCCGCCAATTCAACAAAAAACATCGCCGCATTGACGGCCAAGGCGATCCACAGCACGCGGCGGTAGCGCGGCAAATTGGTGATGGTGGACGCGGCCGGCGCGTCGTGATTGCAGCAATGAGCGGACATGGCGGAAGCTTTCCAAGAGTCAATGACGGCATTGGAAAGCCTGGAGTTACACCAGAGTCAAGCGCGCCCCCGTCGATCAGCGCCCGGAGGCAGGCATCGCCGGCCTGGGCGATGGGTTCAGCAGCCGTTGGTCCTGGCGGCGTTGCGCCTCGCGCTGCGCCCGCTCTTGTTCACGCACACTGCTGATGCGATCGCCTTCGCTGGGGTCAGCGGCGCTGTGCATGTCTTCGGCGCGCCGGCGCGCATCTTGTGCGCCACTCAGGTTGCTTTGCGCGGCCTGGGCTTGGCGGCTGATCTCCCAGTCGGCGGCGATGTAGCGGCCCTGGCCTTTGCGGCATTGGCGCGCGCGGCGCACCTCGTCTTGCATGAAAGCCTTGGCCTCTGGGCTCAGGCTGATCGAACCTGCGCGGGTTTCCATCGCACTGATTTCAAGTTCGCCGGGGCAGACATTGGCGGGCGGGCGGGCATCCGCGAGCGCGGCGGCCGTCGCGCCACTGGCGGCTGGCGCCGCTGGCCGCTTGACGGCGGCATCCACCACATTGCCCTGCAAGCTGCGCGCCGGCAGAGCCTCGCCCGCGGCCTGGCAGGGGCGGTCCGAGTATTTGATCTGCTCGCCGACCTGGCATTTCCAGACCTCGCCGGCCATGGCATGGCTCGCGATCAGCGCCGCCGCCACGGCCGCCGTCAAGAACAGACAGGCTTTGAACATGGCTTGAACTCCTGAAACTCTTGTCAACTTTGGCTAACGCTTCAAAGAATGGCTTTGTTGACGCGCCGGACTTGCCGCCGCGCCTTCGCCATGGCAGGCGCAAGCCTCGCCATGCGCCGCAGCCACCAACTCCTCCAGAATGCCGCAACCCTGCCCGCCATGCAGTTCATGTTGGCCGTCGCAGCGGCTCTTGAGCGCCACCAACTGCTGCTCCAAGGCTCGCATGCTGGCCAGGCGAGCGCGCACCCGGCCGAGTTGCGCGTCAACCAAGGCATCAACCCCGCTGAGCAGCTTTGCGTCCCGGCTGTTCAGGCTGGCCAGCAACAAGCCGATGTCGGCCAGCGACATGTCCAGCGCCCGGCCATGGCGAATGAAAGCCAGCCGCTCCAGATGCGCTTGCGCGTAGTCACGGTAGCCGTTGTCGCTGCGCGCCGGGCCCGGCAGCAAGCCGCTTTTTTCGTAAAACCGGATGGTTTCAATGTCAACGCCGGTGGCACGGCTCAGGGCTCCGATTCGCATGATCAAGTGACCTCCAGCGCTGAGCATAGCTCAATCCATGAAGTAACTACAGGGAATTGCTCTGCTTTGCCTGCAAAGACTGGGGTTATGCCTGCCCAAGGAGCGGCCTCGCAGCGGTGACAATGCGCGCTCGCCGTGCGGCCATAAGCCGAGCGCTGAGCGACTAGCTTTCTTCTCTTTGGGTCAATCACATGACAGCCACAACCATTCCGAACTCGCCGGCTCAAACAGCCGATACGAGCCTCACCACCAGCACGCGCCAACCGGCCGGGCTCAAGGTCATCTTCTTCACCGAGATGTGGGAGCGCTTCAGCTACTACGGCATGCGCGCCTTGCTGGTGCTGTATCTCGTCAATGCGCTCGGTTACGACCGCCAGAATGCGCTCGCCCTGTATGGCCTGTACACCGGTCTGGTCTACCTGACGCCAATGATTGGCGGCGCCTTGGCGGACAAGTACCTGGGCAAACGCCGCGCGGCCGTGATCGGCGCTGCGGTGATGATGTTGGGTCACTTTGCGATGGCGTTTGAGCCGCTGCTGCATCTGGCGCTGGGCCTGTTGATCGTCGGCAACGGCTTTTTCAAGGCCAACACGACCTCGATGGTCGGTGATTTGTACAACGGCGAGAGCGACCCTCGCCGCGCCGGCGGTTATTCCATCTTCTACATGGGCATCAACCTGGGCGCTTTCCTGGCGCCGGTGGTGGCCGGCACCTTGGGTGAGAAGCTCGGCTGGCATTTCGGCTTCGGCGCCGCCGGCGTCGGCATGGCGCTGGGCTTGGTGCAACTGCTGTGGGGCCAACGCCTGCTCGGCCGCGCCGGCTTGATGCCGCATCAAGAAGCGATTGGTGCCCGCGATATCGGCCTGATCCTGAGCTGGACCGGTGCCAGTGTGGCGCTGGTTTACGGGGTTATCAATGCCTGGGCCTTTGTCGGGCCCTGGCATGCCGCCTTGGCCGCACCGGTGCGCGTGCTCTTGAATGTCGGCGTGATCGCCGCGATCTTGTGGGTCATCGCCCGCCCCAGCAAAGACGTCAAGTACGAACCGCTGACCCGCGCCGACTTGGGCCGTGTGCTGGGCATCATCATCGTGATGTTCTTCGTGATTGCCTTCTGGACCGGCTTTGAGCAGGCCGGCGGCACCATGACGCTGTTTGCCGACAAACAGACCGAGCGTGAAATGTTCGGCTTCACCGTGCCGGCCTCACTGTTCCAGTCGATCAACCCGCTGATCATTGTGTTGATGGCCCCGGTGTTTGCGCTGATCTGGACCCGCTTGGACCAAAGCCGCTTCGCCTTGCCAGACACCGCCAAGCAAGCCCTTGGCATGATCGTGCTGGGCTTGGGCTTCCTGGTGATGGCGCAGGCGCAAAACCTGGCCGACCTGAACGGCAAGGTCGGCGCCCAATGGCTGGCCATCGTCTATGTGATCCACACCATTGGCGAGCTGATGCTGTCACCGGTTGGGCTGGCGATGGTCTCGCGCATCGCGCCGGCCCGCCTGGCCGCGATGTTGATGGGCGTGTGGTTCCTGTCTTCGGCCGCGGCCAATTACCTGGCCGGCACCTTGGAGCACATGCTGGAAGGTTCGGGCCTGCCGCTGTATCCCTTCCTGGCCTCGATGGCGATTGGCGCCGGCATTGTGCTGCTGCTGATCACCCCGCTGCTGAGCCGCTTGATGGGGCTGCGCAAGAGCGCCTGAGTCGGATCGACATAGGCCTCAAATTAGGCCGCCACGCCAGGGTCAGCAGACCCGGCCTGGCGGCCTTTTTTTATGGTGAGCAGGGTCGCAAGTCGAGTTTTAACCCGCCAACTTGCGGCGACAATCCACGTTATGGAATCAACAGCCTCCGTCAGCGATTTGGACTTTTCAACCCTGCCGCAGAGCCTGCGGCTGCTGGCGGCTCGCGGCTTGGCCCGCAGCTATAGCCGCGGCACCGTGCTGATCGAAGAAGGCTCGCAGGGCGACTGCCTGTATCTGGTGCTGTCGGGCAGCCTGCGGGTCTATGGCTGCGATGTGCGCGGCCGGGAAGTAACCTATGGTATCTACGGTACCGGCGAGTACGTCGGTGAGATGAGTTTGGACGGTGGCCTGCGCTCTGCCAGCGTCATCACCGAGGAGGCCTCGCGCTGCGTGATGCTGACGCGCGCCAGCCTCTTGGCCCATATCGCCAATCATCCGGAGTTCGCGTTCGAGCTCTTGACCAAGGTCATTCGGCGCGCCCGCGCCGCCACGCTGTCCACCAAGCAACTGGCCCTGAATGATGTCTACGGGCGCCTGCGCGCCTTGTTGGAGAACTCCTCGGTCGCTGGCGACGAAATATTGCTAACGCATCAAGCGATGGCACATCGCCTGGGCTGCTCGCGCGAGATGGTCTCCAAGCTGGTCAAAGACCTGGAGCAAGGCGGCTATCTGACGCGCATCGCCAATGGCCGCTACCAGCGCCTGCGCGCGCTGCCGATCCGCTGGTGAGCATTGCATCGGAATAGGCGAGAAATAAATCACATCGCCGCAACAGTCCCCCCATCTGGGGGGCTATTGTTTTCCAGCGCAAAGGACTCAAATCAAGCCATGCGGGGCAGAGCTTCTCAACCGGTATTTTTGTCATCGGGATGCGAACTGGGCCAGTGGCCAAGACTCACGCGAGTGCTTGACCCAGCCTCCCCCGCGCCATTTTCTGTTGATCGCCACGCATCGGCTTATCGACGCCGATTCTGAGCAAAGCAGCATCGGCGAGAATCGCCGCATGCTGTCCCAACGCCAAGCCCCTATCGCCGCCATCGCCACCGCGCCGGGGCGCGGCGCCGTCGGTATCGTGCGTGTCTCCTCTGCGCAGGACCTGGCCCCGCTGATAAACGCCATCTGCGCGCGCAGCCTGCGGGCACGTGAAGCGAGCTATCTGCCTTTCCTCGACGGCCAAGGTCTTGCCATCGACCAAGGCCTGGCGCTCTTGTTCCCCGCACCTCACTCTTACACCGGCGAACATGTGCTGGAGTTGCAAGCGCATGGTGGGCCGGTGGTGCTGCAACTGCTGCTGGCGCGCTGCATCGAGGCCGGCCAGGCCTTGGGTATCCGGCTGGCCGAGCCGGGGGAGTTCACCCAGCGTGCCTTTCTGAACGGCAAGCTCGATCTGGCCCAAGCCGAGGCGGTCAGTGACCTGATCGACGCCAGCACGGAAGCGGCGGCGCGCAGCGCCGGCCGCGCCTTGGCCGGCGCGCTGTCCAAAGAAGTCGGTGAACTGCGCGACGCGCTGATCAAGCTGCGCATGCTGGTCGAGGCGACGCTGGACTTCCCCGAGGAAGAGATCGACTTTTTGCAACAAGCCGATGCGATGGGCCGTTTGGCCCGGCTGCAAGAGCGGCTGGCGGCCGTGCTTGACCGGACGCAACAGGGCGCACTGCTGCGCGAAGGCATCAAGGTCGTGCTGGCGGGCCAGCCCAATGTGGGCAAAAGCTCGCTCTTGAACGCGCTGGCCGGTGCCGAGCTGGCCATCGTCACGGCCGTGCCCGGCACGACGCGCGACAAGGTCAGCCAGACGATTCAGATCGAAGGCGTGCCGCTGCACATCAGCGACACCGCCGGCCTGCGTGACACCGACGACGAAGTCGAGCGCATTGGCGTGGCGCGCAGCTGGGAGGCCATCGAAGACGCCGATGTGCTGCTCTTTATGCATGACCTGACGCGGGTCGGCCAAGCAGCTTACGAGGCCGAAGACAAGCTGATCGCGGCCCGCTTGGCGAATGTGCCAGCCGAGCGCATCCTGCAGGTCTTCAACAAGACCGATGCGGCTCAAGTCGCCGGCTTGCCGGACGGCGCCCTGCTGCTATCGACCAAGTCCGGTGTCGGCCTGGCCGAGTTGCGTCAAAAGCTGCTGCAGCAAGTTGGCTGGCATGCCACGACCGAAGGCCTGTTCATTGCCCGCGAGCGCCATGTGCAAGCACTCAAGCGCACGCGCGAGCATTTGGACTTGGCACTCGGCGTTGCGCGGCAAGTACCACCGGCCTTGGACCTGCTCGCCGAAGAACTGCGCCTGTCGCACGACGCACTCGGCGAGATCACCGGCAACTTCTCCGCCGACGACTTGCTGGGCGAAATTTTCAGCAAGTTCTGTATAGGCAAATAACGATTAGGTGCTGGACCTGCGCAGCAGCTCCGACCTCAACGCCCGTGCGGAAAGGTCGACTTGACGGTCGGCTTCTTGACGCCCTTGCCCTGGGCGACCCAGAGTTTGTAGGCGGTCGAGGTCAGCTCGCGCTTCATCAATTGCAAGAGCTCGCCCTCGCTGATGGCATGCTCTTGCAGCACCTTGTTGTAAGGCGGCTTGTCCTCAAACGCGGTGGCAATCACGCGCTTGATTTGATCGGGGCTGAGACGGGGGATTGGTTTGGCCATAGCCGCTATTGTCGGTCAGTCGGCCAGCGCTCTTCAAGCACCGTCGAACTCAAGCAGCGTGAACAATGCCAGGCCTTCACCCTTCAGCTTGGCCGAGCCGCCCAGTTCGGGCAGGTCAACAATGGCGCCGCATTCGATCAGCTCGGCGCCCAAACGCTGCAGCAGGCGCGCGCCGGCCAGCATGGTGCCGCCGGTGGCGACCAGATCATCGATCAGCACGATGCGCTCGCCCGCCTTGACGGCATCGGCGTGGATCTCCACCGTGGCGCTGCCGTACTCCAGCTCATAACTCTCCGCCACCGTGGTGAAGGGCAGCTTGCCTTTCTTGCGGATCGGGATGAAACCGACGCCCAGCTCGTAGGCCAAGACCGAGCCAATGATGAAGCCGCGGGCATCCAGGCCGGCGATGGCGGTCGGCCGCTGCTCAAAATAGCGATGCACAAACTGGTCGATCAGGACCCGAAACACGCGCGGGTTCGACAGCAAGGGCGTAATGTCACGGAATTGGACGCCGGGCGCCGGCCAGTCGGGCACGGTGCGGATATGGCTGCGGATGTAGTCGGCGGGGCTGAGGATGTTGGACATGTGACGCGCTCTCCGTTCACTGCTGGAACGGCGATGGTAAGCCCAGCCTCTAATCAGGCCGCGTGCTCGCTACAAACCAAGCGCGCCCGTCCGCTTTGCTTGGCCGCATAGAGCGCCGCATCGGCGCGCTCGACCAAGCTCACTGCGGCGCATTGCGCGTCGCCAACACTGGCTACACAAGCCGCCACACCCAGACTCAGGCTGAGCCGGCGGCGCAGCGGCGAGGCCTCATGCTCAATCGCGGCCAGCCGGATGCTGTCCAGGCAACGCTGAGCCACCACCAGCGCGCCGGCCAGATCGCAATCGGCCAGCAGCAAGACAAATTCTTCGCCGCCATAACGGCAGACCGCCTCGCCACCGCGCCCGGCACAGGCGCGCAGCAACTCGGCCACGCGGATCAGGCAATCGTCGCCGGCGACATGGCCATAGCGGTCGTTATAGAGCTTGAAGTGGTCTATATCGACCATGATGCAGGCCAGCGAATGGCCATGGCGCGCGCTGCGCTGCCATTCCTGTTGCAAGAGCTGATCAAAATAGCGCCGATTGCCCACGCCGGTCAATCCATCGGTGACCGATTGCTTGGCCAAGCGCGCATTGGCTTCTTGCAGCGCCACCTCTTGGCGTTTGCGCTCACTCAGGTCGGTGATGATGCAAACAAAACGATGCGTGGTCGCGGTCTTGACCTCGGCCACGCTCAAGAGCAGGGTCAACTCTTGCCCATCGCGGTGTCTTGCGGTCAATTCCTGCGAGCCACCGACCAAGGACTCAAGACTCAGGCGCGCGCCCATCCAAATGCCGAACAGCAGATCGATGTGGCTGCCCTTCAATTCATTCGCCTCGAAGCCGAACAGCGCTTCCGCCGCCGGGTTCAAGGCCAGCACATGGCCCTCGGTGTCCAGCGTCAGCACGCCATTCGGTGTCGTCAGCACAAAGGCCTGCAGATGCGCCTTGCTGGCTGCCAGACGTTGCTGCTCATGGACCAGATCGCTGACGTCCAAGCGCACGCCGATAACACCGCCGGCGCGGGTATGCCGCTCATGCACGCGCACCCAGCGGTCTTCGTGCAGGTTTTGCAGCAAAGGCTCGGTCGGGTTGAGGCGAGCATTGGTGCGAGCGGCCAGGCGCTGCGCCAGCCATGCCTCTTCGCAGCCCTTGGCGGCGGGCACACCACCCAAGGCAATCGACCGGCGAACCAGATCTTCGAAACGGGCGCCGCGCTTGAATTCGGCCTCCATATGCGGGTAGATTTCGACCAAATGTCGGTTGAAGGCAACCAGGCGGTCGTTCTCGTCAAATATTTCAACACTGGCCGGCAGCGCTTCGATGGCCTCCTCCAAGGTGCGCTTCGCATTGGCGGTCTCAAGCCAGGCCCGGCGCAGCGCCACCCCGCCCAGGGCCAAGACCAGGCCGGCCAGAGCCAGGGCGACGGTCGCCAGAGCCGGTTCGGCGCCTGGCCCCAGCCACAGGCTCACACCCAACAAGGCCATGGCGACAGCGGCGGCCAAGCCTAGCAAGCAGCGAATGAAAAATGGCGTCGGTTGAGGCATAGCCCGACAGACTAAAGCAGCGCGGCCCCCTTGGCTAGCACCCCCGAAAGTGGGAAGTATTAACCCTTACGCGAGCTCAGCAACCTCGCGTGACCGGCATGCTGGTCGCGCCGGGCATCGACATATAGCGCGCCAATTCCAGCTTGGCGAGCGAATTACGGTGTACTTCATCGGGTCCGTCGGCCAGGCGCAGCGTGCGCTGGTGCGCCCACATCATCGCCAGCGGCGTGTCATCGCTGACGCCCATGCCGCCATAGACCTGAATCGCCCAGTCGATCACCTTCAAGGCCATATTCGGGGCGACGATCTTGATCATCGCGATCTCGGCGCGGGCGCCCTTGTTGCCGACCGTATCCATCATGTAAGCCGCCTTCAGCGTCAACAGCCGGGCCTGCTCGATGCTGCAGCGCGCCTCGGCGATGCGCTCCTGCGTGACCGTCTGCTGGGCAATGGTCTTGCCGAACGCAACCCGCGCAATGGCGCGCTCGCACATCAGTTGCAGCGCCCGCTCGGCCGCGCCTATGCTGCGCATGCAATGGTGGATGCGGCCCGGGCCCAGGCGCCCTTGCGCGATCTCGAAACCACGGCCTTCGCCCAGCAAGATATTGCTGGCCGGCACCCGCACATTCGTCAGCTGCACTTCCATATGACCATGCGGCGCGTCGTCATAGCCGAACACGCTCAGCGGCCGCAGCACGGTGACACCGGGCGTATTGGCCGGCACCAAGACCATCGCCTGCTGTTCGTGCCGCCCGGCTTCGGGGTTGGTCTTGCCCATCACGATATAGACCGCGCAGCGCGGATCACCGGCGCCGGACGACCACCATTTGGTGCCGTTGATCACATAGTCGTCCCCATCGCGCTCAATCCGGCACTGGATATTGGTCGCGTCGCTTGAGGCTACTTCCGGCTCGGTCATCAAGAAAGCCGAGCGCATCTCGCCGCGCAGCAGCGGCTCCAGCCAAGTGCGCTTGTGCGCCTCGGTGCCATAGCGCTCGATGGTTTCCATATTGCCGGTGTCGGGGGCGGAGCAGTTGAACACCTCGGCCGCCCAAGACACCCGCCCCATGATTTCGCACAGCGGCGCATATTCAAGGTTGGACAAACCCTCGGGCGCCCGGCTCGATTTAGGCAAGAACAGATTCCACAGCCCGGCCGCACGCGCCAAGGGTTTGAGCTCCTCGATCAGCGTGGTCGGAATCCAGGCATTGCCGGCGCGCCGATTCGCCTCGACCTCGGCAAAGAAGCGGCGCTCATTCGGGTAGATATGCGCGTCGAAAAACGCCAGCAAGCGCGCTTGCAGCTCTTGCACCTTGGGGCTGTAGTCGAAATTCATGGTCTGCGCTTTCTGGGTTGACCGGGGTGGCGTCAGTGTGGCTCAGCTTTTGTCGCAGGCCTGTCGCCGAGGTGGCAGTGACTGGCACTAAGATCAGCCCCGCCCAAGACAGGTGTAGCCCCTGTCTGTTACCGTGCGCGGCTCAATAATGAAGAAGTTCTTGCTGAATTGGACGGAAAACGGATGAGCGAACATACACAAGGCGCGGGCAAACAAGCCCAGAAGAGCGCCATCGCTACGGCCGACTCGCTGATGGGCATTCGCCGCGGCATTGAAAAGGAAAGCCTGCGCGCCCGGCCCAATGGCCTGCTAGCCTTGACGCCGCACCCGGCCGCGCTTGGCGCGGCGCTGACTCATCCGCACATCACCACCGACTACAGCGAATCGCAGCTTGAATTGATCACCGGCGTACACGCTGACGTTGAGGCCTGCCTGGCCGAGCTGACCGAGGTGCACCAAGGTGTTTACAAGGTGATGCAGGAGCTGGGCTGTTGCGCACAGGCGCAAGAGGAGGAGCGGCTGTGGGTCGGCTCCATGCCTTGCGAGTTGCCGACCGACGAGACGATTCCGCTGGGCCGCTATGGCAAATCCAATGTCGGCCGCTCCAAAAGCATTTACCGCATGGGCCTGGGCCAGCGCTACGGCCGGCGTATGCAGACCATTTCGGGCATTCATTACAACTGGTCGATGCCCGGCGTCACGAGCGAGCAATACTTTGCGCTGATCCGCAACTTCCGCCGCCATTCTTTTTTGCTGCTGTATCTGTTCGGCGCCTCGCCGGCCCTGAGTTCCAGTTTTGTCGAGGGGCGCGAACACCGCCTGCAGCGTTTCGGCGAGCACAGTCTCTACTTGCCGTACGCGACCTCGCTGCGCATGGGCCGCCTGGGCTATCAGAGCGACGCGCAATCGGCGCTGGCGGTCAGCTACAACTGCCTCAGCAGTTATGCCGACTCACTGCAGGAAGCCTTGACCCGGCCCTACCCGCCCTATGCGGCGATCGGCGTGCGCAACCCGGGCGGCGACTACAACCAGCTCAGCACCAGCCTCTTGCAAATCGAGAACGAGTTCTACGGCACCATCCGCCCCAAGCGCGTGGTGCGCAGTGGTGAGCGCCCACTGCATGCCTTGCGCGAGCGCGGCGTCGAATATGTGGAAGTGCGCTGCATGGACCTCGACCCTTTTGTGCCGGTCGGCATCACCGCCCAGACCGCGCGTTTTCTGGACGTCTTTCTGCTGCATTGCCTGATGACCGACAGCCCGGCCGACTCGGCCGCCGAGATCGCCGCGCTGGGTGAGAACCAGCATCTGGTGGCCGAGCGTGGCCGCGAGCCCGGTTTGCAGCTGCTCGCGCCCGAAGCCGCCGGCGGCAAGCGCCTGATGAGCGATTGGGGCGCCGCGCTCTTGGATCAATGCGCGCCATTTGCCGCGCTGCTGGACCAGGCGCAAGGGGGTGCGGCCCACGCCGAGGCGCTGGCCGCTGCGAGGCAAACGCTGGCCGAGCCCGACAGCACGCCCTCGGCGCGGGTCTTGCGCACGATGGCGCGCGACTTCGACAACCGTTATGTCGACTTCATGCGCCAGCAGTCCGAGCAAACCCGCCAATTGCTGCTGGACCTGCCCTATAGCGAAGCCATGGCCACCAAGTTCGCGACGCAGGCGCGTGAGTCGGTGGCGGCGCAGCAGGCGATCGAGGTGGCCGACAAATTGCCCTTCGACGCCTATCTGCAGCAGTACATGGCACCCGAACAGATTCGGGTGTAGGGCAGCGACAGCGAAGCTGATTTACTTCGCCTCGACCCTGGCGTTCACCTCGTCCATACCTCGGCGCAGCGCCGTCGCCCAGATGGTGATCGCATGCTGCGCGTCGGCCAAATTGGTCTGGCGGTTGGTCCAGGTCATTTGCCCTGAGAAACGGCCGTTGCGACCATCAACAGCTCTTGCCAACACCTGACCGGTGACCGAGTCGCGTATTTCCAGCACCACCGTCATTTGACCGGAGTCGGTCGTGTAGACCCGCGAGCGGCCGACCGTGGTGTCACCGGGCGCGCTGATGAAGAGATTGACGATGGCCGGCGTCACACGCAAGGTTTCGGGGCCGGGCACATCTACCAGGGTATAGCCGCCACGCGCCAACTCGGCGCGGAAGGTTTCGTGAAACAGGCCGGCCAAACGCTCTTTGATCGCCGCGAGGTCGTCGGCATTAAGCCGGCCTGACAAGCTACGCCGGCCCTGGTTAGGATCGAAGTTAGGCGCGAAGCTGATCTGTACCGGATCCAACAGCACGCTGCGGAAGGCCACTAACTCGGCATCCGGGCGGACGAAAACAGCATCAATCCGGCTGTCGGGGCGGCGCACCAAGCCATCCCATTCTTGTTTGCCACTATTGCCGGTGCTGGCACAACCCGCCAGCAGGGCAACGCAGACGGCGGACAACAAAGCGATCAAAGGGCGTTTGCGGTTCATAAGAATTCCTCGTTGAAGTGATGGCTGGCGAAGCGGCCAAAGTCTAACGCACAGGGCCGAAATTTGCCCAAGATTCATGCCGCTGGCAAGAACCCTAATGCCCAAGCCACCTGCATCCCGATGCGCCTGACGAAAACCCTCTTTCGGCTGCGCCCGCCCTCGCCTAATATCTGCCACCAACTGCTGGCATCTCGAGCGGCCGCAACTGCACTTGCACCGGCACCCGGACAAAGGCCCGCAGTTCCCCACAACCCCAGAGAAATTTCACCCGGCTTCATCACGGCAATGAACAGCACTATCTTTCGCGCGTTTTTATTGTTCGCCCTTTGGGCGGGCAGCGGGCTCATTCAGGCGGCGCCAGCAGAGGCAGCAGGCGCCGCAAAATTCCAAATCACGCAGGTCGAGCCCGGCTGGCAGAGCAGCCTGCCACGCAATGCCCAAGCCGCCACGCAAGCCTATCTGGACCGTCTGCCGGCCGCGGTCGTGGCGCGATCGAATGCCTATTTCGAGGGCGGCTATTGGCTGCAGCTGTGGAATTTCTTGCTCGGCTTGGCTGTCGCCGGCCTGATGCTGCGCGGGCGGGCCTCGGCGCGCGTGCGCGACTGGGCCAAGCGCGTGGGCCGCAAAGCCTTTGCGCGCGACGCCATTTACGGCGCCGTCTATATGCTGGCCGTCTGGACCTTGACCTTGCCCTTGACGATTTACCAAGGCTTTGTACGCGAGCACGCCTACGGCATGGCGACGCAGACCTTCGGCCCCTGGTTCGGCGAGCAGTTGATCGGCTTGGGCGTCAGCATGCTGATCGGCGGCTTGATGGTCGCGACGCTGTATGTGGTGATACGCCGGGCCGGCGAGCGCTGGTGGCTCTGGGGCACGCTCACCTCGACCGGTCTGCTGGCCGTCATGCTGCTGCTCGGGCCCATCCTGATCGAGCCGCTGTTCAATACCTACAAGCCGGTCGAAGACGGGCCCATCAGAACGGCCGTGCTGACCATGGCCCATGCCAACGGTGTGCCGGCAAACAATATTTATGAATTCGATGCCTCGCGCCAGACCACCCGCGTCAGCGCCAATGTAGCCGGCCTGTTCGGCAGCGCAGCGGTGCGCCTGAATGACAATCTGCTGCGGCGCAGCGGCGAGGCCGAGGTCCGCGCAGTGATGGGCCATGAGTTGGGGCATTACGTGCTCAACCATGTGCTCAAGTCCTTGGCCGAGATGACGCTGCTCTTGCTCGCCGGCTTCTTGTTCACCCAATGGGCGATCAACAAGCTACTGGCGCGCCACGGCAGTCACTGGGGCCTGGGCGGGGTCAGCGATGTGGCCAGCCTGCCGCTGCTGGTGGCCCTGCTGTCGGTGTTCATGTTTGTCGGCACGCCGCTCATCAACAGCCTGGTGCGCAGCCAGGAGATGGAAGCCGACTATTTTGGCCTCAACCTGGCGCGCGAACCGCACGGCATGTCCGAGGTCCTGCTCAAGCTGGCGGAATACCGCAAGCCCGATCCGGGTCCGCTGGAGGAAATCATCTTCTTCGACCACCCCAGCGCCCGCACCCGCATCCATGCAGCGATGCAGTGGCGCGAAGCGATGGGCACGCCTTGAGATTTATCTCAAAGCAACTCGATCCCGAAGCGGCGCATCAACAGGGCAAAGGCGCCAAAGCAAAGCACCGTGAAGACGATGCTCAGACTTAAGCTGATCCAAAACCCCAGCCGCGGCAGCAGCCAGGGGAACAGCAAGAACATCGGCAGCGTCGGAATCACATACCAAAAGGTGTAGCGCGCGTGGTTGGCGATTTTCTCCATCGGCTGCTTTTCCAGCTGCAGCCAGATCAGCGCCAGCACGGTGATCAGCGGCAGCGCAGCGACCAGGCCGCCGAGCTTGTCGCTGCGCTTGGCGAACTCCGACACCGCCACCACCGCCGCAGCGCTGAGCAGGTATTTGATGATCAACCAGCCCATGGCGCCGCTCTCCTGCCTAGCTCGGTGCGCGCAGCGTGTAGAACACTTCGACGGCATCCTTCATCTCGCCGCGCGTCCAGCCTTGGGCGAGATAAAAACGGTCGGCGCGCGTGTTGGCTGCCGTGCCCAGCGTCACGGTTTGATGCCCCTGGCTAAAGAGCCATTCGGTGGCCAACTTCAGCAACGGTGCTCCTGCACCCAGGCCCTCTTTGTCGGGGTGAACGAACAAGGCCCAGATCGAAGCATCGGCCATTTCGGCATAAGAAAAACCGATGATTTCGCCGTCCTGCTCACAGACCCAGCCACGCCCGAGCCGCTCCAAATAGTCCTCGTACATCTGCGTCGTCACCCGCGCCGGGTTGTTCAGGACGTTTTCGCGCACGGCCAAGCGGATCGCCGACATGGCGGGGATGTCGGCCCGGGCGGCGAGGCGGAAATGCAGACTCTTCATATCGATGTTTTATCACCCAAGGGGCTTGATTCGCGGTGCGCGCACTATAAGGCGCCAAAAAAGACAAGGGCCTCGCCATTGTGGCGAAGCCCTCAAAAAACGCTGCTCGCGCAGCGGGTCAGGATCAGCTCAATGAGGTCTTGACGGCGTCCACGGCCTCGTCGCTGGCGGCGATGGTCTTATCTACCGCTGCGGACGCAGCGGCGCTGGCGCTATCGACGGCCTCTGCGCCGCTGTCCATCACGGCATTGGCGGCTTCCTTGGTCGAAGCCCAAGCGGAGCTGGCAGCGCTGGCGGCCTTTTCACCCAAATCGCTGGCGGTGTCTGCGACGACCTTACCGGCATCAGAAACCACCTCACCGGCCTCGTGAGCGACTTCCTTGACCTTGTCCCATAGATTCGACATAACGATCTCCCTGCTGTGACGTTGATGGGTTTGACTGCCGCCCGATTCTGCACCGCCCCGGCCGCCAAATCATGACCTTTCCGTGACCCAGACAGGCAAGTGAATGTGCTCCCCCTAATTTGCAGCTTTGTCCAGCATCAGGCGCTGCACCATGCGTACTGGGGCGCTGCCATGGCTTAAGAATTCCTCGTGGAAGGCTTTGAGTTTGAAATCCTTGCCCTGCTTGGCCTTGAGCTGCTCGCGCAGCGCCAGGATTTCCGAGAAGCCGGTGAAGTAACTGCTCAGCTGGGTGGAGCTGACTTGGGCACGATGCCATTTTTCGGCCGCCTCGGTATTGGACTGAAAGGCTTCGCGCTGCAGCAAGTTCATCGCCTCGGCTTCGCTCATACCCAGAACATGCACGCTGTAGTCAAGGATGGCATTGCTGACGACGCGCAGATTCCACTTCGCATACATCAGCCCCATCTCGGCGCTGGGCTTGCCGTCCACCGCGCCCCAGCCGCCTTCCATCATCATGCGCTCGGCATAGACCGCCCAGCCTTCGACCATCGCGCCATTGCCGAACAGCGCCTTGACCTTGGAGGGTGACTTGTTCGAGTACAGCAACTGCACATAGTGGCCCGGCACCGCCTCATGGATGTTCAGCACCTGCAGCACCCAGTGGTTGTATTCGCGCAGAAAGGACTCGGCCTGCTCCGGCGTGTATTTGTCCAGCGGGTCGACGTTGTAATAGGTGACGCCCTTGGGGTCCATCAAACCCGGTGCGCTGATGGAGGCGCCGGCCACGCCGCGCATATAGCTGGGCGTTTCACGCACGACCAGCGGCCGGCTCGGGTCCAGCGTCAGCAAATCATGCTCGACCACCCATTTCTCCAGCGCCGGAATCTGCGCCTTGATGTCCTCGACAAAGCGCTCCGGCGCCACATGGCGGGCCGACAATTTGTCGATGACGCGGGCGATCTTGGCCAGCCGGTCGGCGGGTACAGCCTCCGCGCCAAACAGCTGCGGCCAGAGTTCATCGGCATAGGCGCTCATGCGCTGCAGCAGCGTTTCCTTCTCGGCCAAGGCGCGCTGGAACAGCGTCGGCGCATCTACGCTGGCCTGGATTTCGTAGGCAAACTTCTGCTCGAACAAAGCCTTGCCCAAACGGAAGGAGCGCCCGCTACCGTCAGCGAGCTGTTTTTTCTCGATCTTGCTCAGCGCGGCAATATAGGCTTGCAAAGCAGCTTGCGCTTTGGCGTTATGGGCGGTGATCGCTGCGGCCTCGGCCGGCTTGA
This sequence comes from Paucibacter sp. B2R-40, assembly GCF_025717555.1. Taxonomy (GTDB): domain Bacteria; phylum Pseudomonadota; class Gammaproteobacteria; order Burkholderiales; family Burkholderiaceae_C; genus Paucibacter_A. The sequence continues at coordinate 231,788 of NZ_JAJIRP010000001.1, forward strand.
GACCCGCTTCCTTGATCGCCCGGGGAATGTCATCGCGGAACAGACTCAAAGCGCCGCTGTTTTGCTCGATCGCCAGCCTCAGATGCACAGGGCTGGGCTCATGCAGATTGGCCAGCGCCGCCTTGTAATAGGCCGGCACCTGGCGCAGGCGTTGGTCGATCAGCCCCAGCCGCTGCGGCAGCGGCGCAAAGTCGGGCTTGTTGAGCAGCTGCGCAAAAGGATCGGCGACGTTGTATTCGGTGGCGTCCCAGCGGTCGGAGCGCAACTCGGTCAGGCTCCAGCGCAGGGCTTGCAAATGGTTGTCGAGCAGTAGCAAATCGCCCGTCTGGCCGGGTGTCAAGGCGAGGTTTTTGCTCAAGCCCGCGAGGCGCTGCAGCCAAAGTTCCGCAAAGGCCAGCTGCTGCTTGCGCAGCGCCTCGGTCGGGGCGGGCAAGCGCGCTGCCTCGGCATAACGGCCGGCCGCTACGGCCGAATCAGGAAACATCGCCCAGTAGGCCGACAAAAATGCATCGACCTCGGCATCAAAACTCTGCGCCGCAGCCGCGCTGGGCACGGCCGGCGCTGGGCCATCTTTGGCCTGCGCCACAGGCATTTGCGCCCCGAGGGCCAAGCATAAAAGAACAGCGGCCGTAGCCTTCAAGCGTAGGGTGGGTTGGCGATTCATCGATTGCTGCCTTCAGGCCAAAGCGGGCCGAAAAGCGCAGATGCTAGCGCAAGGACTGCCGCTCGCCCTCAGCTGCGGTAGCCCGGGTCCAGCCGCTCCGCCTTGCGCAGCAAGGACGGCCAGACAAAGCTGCCGCCCAGGCCGCCGGTCTGCACCTTGAAAGCATGCGCTGTGCCGGCGACGATGGCCGGATCCACCAGGGTCAGCGCGGCCCCGCCGGCCTGCGCACCAATCTGGATCTGACAGGCGCTCTCTAGGGTGTACATGGCCAGGAAGGCATCGGCCACCGTGCGGCCCACGGTCAGCAAACCATGGTTGCGCAACACCAGGAAGTTGGCCCGCCCCAGATCGGCCTGCAGGCTGGGCTTTTCTTCCGGCCGGAAGGCCACGCCTTGGTAGTCGTGATAGGCCAGCGAGGCCAGCACAAAGGTTGATTGCTGGCTGAGGGCCAGGATGCCGGCGGCCTGAGCGCTGACCGCCACTCCGGCGCGGGTGTGGGTGTGCAGCACGCATTGCACGTCCTCGCGCGCTTCATGCACGGCGCTGTGGATGACGAAGCCCGCCGGGTTGACCGGGAAGGGGCTGTCGATCACCTTGTTGCAGCCCTCGTCCACCTTGACCAGGCTGGAGGCGGTGATCTCGTCGAACATCAGCCCATAGGGGTTGATCAGAAAGTGATGCTCGGGGCCGGGCAGGCGTGCGCTGATGTGGGTGAAGACCAGATCGCTCCAGCCGTAATGCGCCACCAGCCGGTAACAGGCGGCGAGGTCGCAGCGCAATTGCCACTCTTGTTCGCTGACCCGGCCTTTGATCGAGGGAATATTCATGGGCAGACTCCGGCAGACGCTGTGTGGCGCCTATTGTGCGCGGCTGCGCGACTGGACTTTGACAGTTTTTCGCCAAACCCTTGTGTGTGCAGCCTAGCCGTTCTGCTATCGTCAAAGTCCGGCGGCTGGCCGCAGGATTTATGCCATGAAGAGTCGAACTTGATCGGCGAAAAACACTTACGCAGAATCGCAAGGCTGAGCCGCGCGGGCCAAGTCTTGGGCGTCTTTGTGTTGCTCACCACGGCCGCCATCGTCGCGCAGACTTGGTGGGCCATCCATCAAGACCGGCAATTGACGCTGGAGGCCGAGCGCCAGAACGGCCGTATCACCGCCCGCCTGCTGGAAGAGCACGCGGGCCAACATCTGAAGGTTGCGGCGGCGCGGCTGGACGCGATTGCGGCGTTTGTCTCCATGGCAGCGTTGAGCGACAGCGAGGTTTCGCCCAGCATTCAGCACATCATTGAAGAACAACTGAAGAGCAGCCGCGCCGCCAATGCCTTTCAGTTTGTCAATCTGCAAGGCCAGCGCTGGGCCAGCATGACCGACTTCCCGGCCTTTGTGTTCGCGCTGGAGGAAAGAGAGTTCATTCCGCTGCTGCTCAAGCACCCCGAGAACCGCAGCCTGGTGTTCGGCCGCCCATTCAAGCGCTTTATCGATGGCGAGCTGATTCTGCCGATGGCACGCAATCTGTATGAGCGCAGCGGACGCCATGTCGGCCTGATCAGCACCGAGATCAACGTGGACTACTTCGACGGCCTCTATGCCAGCGTGGCCAAGAACAACCAGGCCGTGGTGCAGTTGTTTGCCGAGGCCGGCTTTGTGGTCGTGCGCTCACCGGCCGACGAACGCTATGCGCAGATCGATCTGGCGGCCACACCGGCCCTGCAGGCCTTGCTGGCCGGGCCGATTGAGGGCTCGGTCGACGACAGCACATTGCTGGCCGACCAGCGTCGGCGACTGCTCAGTTTTCGCCGGATTCAGGGCTTCCCGCTGGTGATCGGCTTCGGTCGGGACTTTGAAGCCATTCTGGCCAATTGGCAGGCGCGCGCCTGGAACCATCTGCTGTTCTCCGGCGTTTTCATTGCCCTCAATCTGCTGCTCAGCTACTACTTGTGGCTGCATATGCGCCGGCTGCAAAAATCCGAGCTGATGCTGCGCGAGAGCGAGTCCAAGTTTATTGATTTGTTTCAGCATTCCCCGGCGCCTTTGGCGCTGATCTCGGCCGACGGCCACACCGTGATGGAGGCCAACGATGCCTTGCTGACCCAGTTCGGCTACCGCCGTGCCGAGTCCACGGCGATGTCCCCCCTGGACCCGGCGCGTTGGCAAAGTGAGCCCTGCCGTCAAAAATTCCTGGACTTGTTTGCCCGCCAGCAAGCCGTCGATGGCTTTGAGGCGCAATTGCAGCGCCGTGACGCCAGCCCGTTCAACTGCCTGCTGGCGATGCGTTTGATTGACTCCGGCGGGCGCCGCTTGGGCATCGTGTCCGTCATCGACATCAGCCGGCAGCGCCAGGCAGAGCAAGACATGCGCGACTTGAATGCGCAACTGGAGCAGCGCGTTTCGCAGCGCACCGAGCATCTGGAACAGGCCTTGGCGACGGTCAAGAATATGCAGGGCGAGTTGGTACGCTCGGAAAAGATGGCGGCCTTGGGTTCCCTGGTGGCCGGCATCGCCCACGAGCTGAACACGCCGATCGGCAATGGCGTCACGATGGCCAGCACCCTGGAGGCACACAGCAGCGCCTTGTTGGCGGAATTTACGGCCGAGCAGCCCCGGCGCTCGCGCATCACGCCACTGCTAACGTCAATTCAACAGGGGGCCGATATTTTGGTACGTAGCCTGGAGCGCGCCGCCGCGCTGATCTCCAGTTTCAAACATGTGGCGGTTGATCAGTCAAGCGACCAGCGCCGTGACTTTGACCTGAAAGACACCGTGGAGGAGTTGGTGCTGATGCTGGCCTCCATGTACCGTGGCCAGCACCGGATCGAGCTGGATCTCAGCACGGGCGTGCAAATGGACAGTTACCCCGGCGCGCTGACTCAGGTGCTGACCAACTTCATCAGCAACGCGGTCGCCCATGCCTTTCCCGATGGCCAGCATGGCCTGATGCGCATCAGCAGCCGCCTGATGGCCGACGAGCAAGTCGAAATCGTCTTCAGCGATGACGGCTGCGGCATTGCCGCCGAAGACCTCGACCATGTGTTTGAGCCTTTCTTCACCACCAAACTTGGCCAGGGCGGCTCAGGCCTGGGCATGAGCATCGTCTACAACCTGGTCACCGGCGTGCTGGGCGGCGGCATTTCGCTGGCCAGCAGTGTCGGCAGCGGCACCCGCTTGCACCTGGTGCTGCCCCTGAAAGCGCCAAGCCTGGGCGGCACCGTTGCTTGACTTGCCGCTGGGCGCTGTGGCGCACTATTTGTAGATGCCTGTGCCCAGGCACAGATCGCTGCTACCGACCCGCTCCACATAGCCTGCCTTGTCTTCCATCTGTTTGCTGACCGGGTTGGGCCAGCGGTAGTTGACCCAACCGCGGCCTTCAGGCGTTGCGAAGCAAACACGCACAAACTCGCGGATCAGGTAGACGCCGTCGACATCCCGCATATCGTATTTATTGGTGCCGCGGATGCGCGGATTGATGCCGTGAATGACTTGGAAGCCCTTGGGGTCGACCGAGTAGAGATACAGGTCGCCTTGCTTGTTGAGCTCGCTCTTGCTGTTGAAGGGGCTGCTTGGGTTGTTGAATTCGGCGATCGATTTTTCGAGCCCATGCACCTTCAGATAGTCCTGCGCCTTCTTCATCAAGGCGATCGCCTCCTCGGCTGTGCTCTTGCGCTCATTGGCAATGCCGGCGCTGGCCGCAGCGAAGGACAGGCCCATCAGCAGAATGACTTTGAGATTCATGATGCGCCCGACTCCTTGAAAGACTACGGCCTTGATGCTAGCCCAGCTGAGCGCACGACGCTTGCCGGGATAATGGCGCTTCACATGGCCAATTCTCTGCAATGACTGGATATTTTTCTCTCACCGCTGTTGCCTGCGCTGTTTGCGCTTGCTTGCTGGTCGGCTGCGGCATCAAAGCGCCGTTTTCGAGCCCGGATGCGGTGCCGGCCAAGTCGCAGGTTTATCTGAACGAGAACTTTCATGCCGACGACACCTTCTCTCGCTTGTTTGATGGCCGCGTCGAAGAAACCTGCGAGGCCGCCCGCCGGGCGCTGCTGAGCCAGGGCTATCTGATCACCGACACCCCCAAAGGCCGCATCACCGGGCGCAAGCACTTTCAGCCTGAAGGTGATGTGCATGTGGAGATCAGCTTCAATGTGGTGTGCGTGCCGGACGGCCAGGGCGACGCCTTGACGACCGCCTTTGTATCCGCCCAACAAGACCGTTACTCACTGAAGAAGACGCCCAACTCCTCCAGCATCGGCGTCAGCGCGATCGGCTCGATCTCGCTGCCGCTGTCGTCCTCGGATGATTCACTGGTCAAAGTGGCGTCGGAGACGATTCCGGCCGGCGCTTTTTACGACCGCTTTTTCGCGCTGATGCAGCGCCAATTGGGTGACCGGGCGGCGGACAAATAAGCCCTTGTCTACAGCCCCAAGGCCGTCGCCACGGCCTTGCTGTGGCGCTGCTGTTGGGCAGCCTCGGACGGCGACAGCTGCGCCGTAACGGCCCAATCTGGATGAGCGCGGGCCACGCGGAAGGCGGCCGCCAGTGCGGCAACTTGCTCGGCGTTGAAAGCCAGCTCGGCTTTGATTTGCAGGACCTCCAGCGCCGCATGGCCGCGCCGCTCCAGCGCCTGCAACAGGGTCAGGCCTTGCGCCGCCAGCAGCAGCAAGGCGCTATCCTCCAAGCTCAGCTCGGCAATGCCGCGCAGCTTGTTGCCCAAGCTGCGGCCCACCGCACCAAGGCCCTGCGACGCGACCCCGCCGATGGCGGCGCCGACCGTGGCCGCCGCGCCCAGCGACAAGCCGGCCAGCGCCACGTCCAGCCCCAGGCCGATTGCGCCGCCGATGGCCGCTCCTGCGCCCAGGCGCTTGCCGGCCGACTTCAAGACCTCCGCGTTGAACAGTTCGGATTCCCAGCGCCCACTCAGGGCCGGCAACTCGGCCGCCTCGGCGCTGTCCGGACCAAAGCCGTGCAGCCCCAGGAGCTGGATTTGGGCCGCGCGGCTGCGCGCCAGCACCTGCGCTTGAAAGGCAGCGATGCGGCGCGCCTTCTGGGCCGGATCGGCCAAGCTCGCCTTCTGAATAGTTTCGCGGTAGGCCGCTAGGCCGAGCAGCAAGTCAGACATCAAAGTCAGGCTGGCCGCGCGGCGCGCTTGGGCCTCGCGCCGCAGATGCTCGGCCACCGCGGTCAAAGCTTCGCGCCGCTCCGGCAGCAAGGCGCCGAGGTCGGCATACAAATGCTGCTCGGCGCCCACAAACGGCGCGACTGCGTCGAAGCGCAAATAGGCATGCAGGCCATGGTCGGCCAAGAGCCGGCGCCAGGCCGGCTCCTGCGCATGCGGGTGGCACACGAAGTTCAGCACCGGCATCAAGGGCCTGGCACACAGCATCAAGAGCTCGATCTCACTGGCAAATTTGGGCAGCGGAACTTCACGCGCGTCGATCACCAATAAGGCGGCATCGGCCTCAAGCAAGCAGCGCAAGACCTTGGCCTCTTGCTCGAATTCATCCTGGGCGGCCGGCCCTCTCAAGAAGGCCTGCAAGCGCTGCTCACGGCTCAGACCGGCATCGAGCTGCTGCACATAGTCGAGCAGGGCGGGCGCATCTTCGAGGCCAGGCGTGTCCAAAAAACGCAGCGCGTCGCGACCGTCGATGCGCAGCCCTAATGCTTCAACCTGGCGGGTCGTGCCGGGCCGGTTCGAGACTTCGCCGAAGTCGGCCCGGCGCGTCAGCGTACGCAGCAAGGAGGTCTTGCCGGCGTTGGTGTGGCCAACCAGGGCCAGCGCAATCGGCTTAGCCATGGGCTCGCACTCCAGCCTGGGCCCAGGCGGCGGCCTCGGCGCTGTCGGTAAACACCGTCTCGAATTCAATCTGCGCCAACCACTCTTGCCAACGCTGCGTCGACGCCTCATGCTCTGCCGCCCCTGCAAGCAGCAGGGCGTTCTGCCTGGCATGACTGCGGGCTGCGCGCAAGAAGCGTTCGGTGGCGCGGTCCGGGCTGGCGGCTGCGTTGCAGACCAGCAGCAGCAGCGCGGGCTGGAGCTGCTGCAAGCGCTCCAGCAGTTGGCGTTTGTCGGCGACGCTGCCGTCGCTGCGGGCGGCTAACAGGGCCGGTGGCCATTCAGCGATTGGCGGCCATGCTTGGCTGTCGGGCAGCTCGAAGCCGACCAGGGCCAGGCCTGCGGAAAAGCCGGCGGTGTTGCGAGCCGGCGCGGGCGGCTTGACAAGCGGCGACTCGGCATCGAGCAACTGCACGGGCTGCAGCGCGTCAAAACGCTCCATCAGGCGGCGCACATAGGGGTCGCTGCCATCCTGCAAGGCCAGGCCCTTCAACAGACGCCAAGCGCGTAAGCCGCTCACAAGCACCAGCACCAAGCGCAGGCCTAGGCCGTAAACCAAGGTGCAGCCCAGCAACCAGATCGCCCAAGCGCGGTGATCGCCATGACCATCGAGCAAATGGTCGACCGCCGGCGTGGCGAAGCCGAACAGCGCCGGCAAGCGACCGGCAGCCCGGGCAAAACGCGCGAAAGTCTCGCCGTCAAGAATGGTGGTTTCCCAAGTCAGCTGATAGGACAAAAACGAAAAAGCGAACAGCAAGCCCAGCAGAGTGAACACAAAGGCCAGCGACCACACAAGATGCGTCATCAAACCGAATAACCAGGCCGTCAGGCCGCTTGAGCGCGCCATCACTGCTAGCGTGGCCCGCAACAACAGGCGGCTGGCCTGACCGCCCAGCCCAGGCAGGCGGGTACTCAAATTCAGCAAGCCTTTGGCCAAGCCGCCGCCTGAGCCGCCCAGCAACAGCGCCGCGAGCCACAGCAACAAGCTCAGAAAATGTGGGCCCAGCACCGCGACCAAGGCAGCCATCGCATTGATGCGCCTGTCATGGCCGACGACGTTGAAAACCAGGCCGTAAGACAACAGGCCGACCAAGCCGGCCGCGAGCAAGGCCACGACGATCAAGCGCTCGCGCCCGCTGGCCATGGCTTTGTCGAGGCCAAGCTGCGGCGCCAGCCTGGCGGCCCGCTCCAGCAGCCGCTCTTCGGTCGTGGCAACTGCACCATAGGCTTCACGCATCGCCTGCACATCGTCGAGCGGCTGCGTCTGCTCGGCAATGAACACCGCCTGAAACTGGATCAGGCGAGCTACCCGGCTCATGGTCCGGTCTGGCGGCGTCAAGCTTGCTGCTGCTACTTTTACTGCGTCGTTAGGCAAACTCAAACATCACTCTCCTGATGAATAGAGGCTCGTGGCGGCGCGTCAATTTGTGCCGCAAACAAGGACTCAAGCTCGCGGCAGTGTAGGTTCTTGCTCCGCCTGCGCGATCCAGCCCTTGCTGCCGCGCTTGAGTGCCATTTCCCGCTCCTGCGCAAACTGCTCCTCAAGCTGCTGGCGGCCTTGTTTCGTCATCGCGATCAGCTGGGCCTGGTCGTGATGATGGGGATAAAGCAATTCCAGCTGGGCCACGTTGTGACGGCGGAAACGCAGCGCCGAATCGCTGGCCTCTTGAGGCTCAAAGCCCATCAACTCCAGCACCGAGCGAGCGCTCGTCAGGGCTGCGTCCAGCGTCTCGCGTTCGATCATGGTCACGCCCAAGTCACGCAGCCCGTAATAGTGTTGAACATTGCGGGCGCGGGCGACGATTTGCAACTGCGGGAAATGCTCCCGCGCCAAGGCCGCCAATTGCAGGCTCTGGGTCACGTCATCAATGGCCAGCACCAGCACACGGGCTTTGGCGGCTCCGGCGATGCGCAGCAGGTCCAGGCGCGTGGCGTCGCCGTAAAAGGGCTTCCAGCCGAATTTGCGCACGGACTCTATCATCTCGCTGTCATGCTCCAGCACGGTCGCGGGCAGTCCGTTGGCATAGAGCAGACGGCCGACGATCTGGCCGTAGCGGCCAAAGCCGGCAATGATGATGGGCGCGTCTTGCGCTTGGTCAATCTCCTTCAGCGTCGGCTTGGGCGCGCAGTACTTCGCCAGCCAGGGTTCGATCCAGCGCTGGCTGATCAAGAGCAGGGCCGGCGTGCACAACAAGGACAAGGCGACTGCCGCGACCAGGGAAGAGGACTGGCCGGCGCTGATGATGCCGGCCTGGGTGGCGGTTTGAAACACCACAAAACCGAACTCGCCGCCCTGCGCCAGCAAGATTACGAACACCGGGCGCTCCAGCAAGGGCAGCGGCATCCAGCGCGCCATCAGCAGCAGCACGACCGCCTTGATCAACAACAGACCGGAGACCATCGCCGCGATCAGCAGCGGCTGCTCGCGCAACACGGTCAACTCCAGGCCCATGCCGACGGCGATGAAGAAGAGCCCCAAGAGCAGGCCTTTGAAGGGCTCGATGTCGGTTTCCAACTCATGGCGATATTCGCTCTCGGCCAAGAGCACACCGGCCAGAAAAGCGCCGAGTGCCATCGACAGGCCGACCGCCTGCATCAAGGAGGCCGTGGCCACCACCAAGAGCAGGGCGGCGGCGGTAAAAATTTCCGGCGTCTTGCTGCGTGCGATCCAGCGCAGCGCCGGGCGCAGCAGCAAGCGCCCGCCCAGCACGATGGCTGCAATCACGCCGACTGCCTTGGCCGCGCTCAGCCAGGCGCTGCCCTGCGGATGGCTGTCGCCACCGAGGGCCAAGAGCGGGATCAAGGCCAGCAGCGGAATGGCGGCAATGTCTTGCAACAAGGCCACACTCAAGATGCCCTGGCCGGCGCTGGTCGGCGCCAGATTGCGCTCGCCCAGCACCGCCATGGCCACGGCGGTCGATGACATGGCCAAGCCGATCGAGGCGACCAGCGCCATCCGCCAGGGCACGCCCAATGCGACGGCCGCCAAGCACATCAAGGCGGCCGAACCCAGCAACTGCACATTGCCCCACACAAAGATCGGTCGGCGCATCGCCCAGAGGCGGCGCGGCTCCAGCTCCAGACCGACCAGGAACATCATCAAGACCACACCAAACTCGGCAAATTCGAGAATCGCCTTCGGGTCACTGACCCATCCCAACATGCTGGGCCCGATCACGATGCCGGCCGCCAGATAGCCGAGGATGGAGCCCAACCCCAAGAACCGCGCCAACGGTACCGCCAACACGGCGGCGCTGAGATAGATCAAGGGGGCATTCAGCCAAGAGTGGTGTTCCATGAGGGGCTGGGCTAGGAGGGCAATTGCAAAGAATAACAGTGGCCAAAATAAATGGGGTCAGGTTCATTTTTGCGGACGAGCGTCGGCAAATAAATGAACCTGACCCCATTTTCGGGGCAGCATAGGCTAACTCAGCGCACGCCCGAATAGTCGATATAGCCTTTGTTGATCTCGCTGACTTTGCGCACCAAGCGGTAGACGCCGCCGCCTTCGCGGGTACCGCTGCCGTCGGTATTGCCCTCGATGGTGGTGAGCAAGCCACCGGCGACGGACTCGATCAGGCCAGTGTGGCCGAGACCCTTGCCATGATCCATGATGAACAACATGCCCGGCCGCAACAGGCCCGGATCGGCCAACGCGGCGCCGGCAGCAATCAGCTTGGCGCCCTTGCTCGGCGCTTCTTGCCAATGCCTCAGGCAGCCCCCCGTTTTGACCATGGGATTGCTGCGCTTGAGTTTGAATGCCGCCTGCTCGAAACACCAGAAAGTGAAGGAGCAGCACCAGGAATAGCCGCTGCTGAGCCCGACGCTGGCTAAATACCTGTCCACCTCGGGGCCGCCATTGGAGTTGCGTGGCTGTTCGCGCACTTTCTTGGCCTCTTCGCCTTGTGCCACCTTGATGACTTCGGCCAAGAAAGGATCGATCGCCTGCCCCAGATTCTGCACCGCTTGCTGGCCAAACAGGATCGCCCAAGAAATGGCGCCGACCTCGCCGTCTTGTTTCAGCGGGCGCCCTTCGGTGTCGACATTGCGGGCCTGAAACAGCTTGACCACCTGGCGCATCTTGGGGCCGAAGTTGCCATCGGTCTCATCCAGGAGCAGGGCGGGGTCGCTGCGGAAGCCTAAATCCGCATTCAAACGCGCTTTGAGTGCTTTGACGACGGCGACGTCCGTTTCGCCGACCTTGACGATATGACCTGGGTATTGCATGGGCATGGTGAGAACCTCGTTGGCACGATTGACAAGAATGAGCCGGGCCGGAATGGCGCGAGCCGCGCCCGAGTGTCGGGAAATGGAGGCTCGGCTCCCATCCCTAAGTCAATGCAAAGATGCATGCGCCGCTCAAGCTGTGGTCCACTCTTGGGGTGATTGAAAATAGCAAACAACAAACCAAGCCCCCCGTCGCCAACAAGGGCCCCGCCCTGCCGGTCGCTCGCCACTTGAGCCGCCTGCCGCCCGAAATCGGGCCCGAGCAATTGCTGCGTATTCGCCAAGCCGCCTATCAGCTGCCTCAGGTCAGCACGCCGGCGGATTTCGGCGAGGACAAGGACATCGAGGAACAACTCGACCAACAGGGTTTGATCCTGCTGCAAAAAGCGGTCGCGGGCGCAAGACCCAGCCGCTGGATCGCGCCCGAATTGATGGGCGTGGCGCTGGCGCATCTCGACGTCGTCGGCACCGCGCCCGGCGTGCGCGCGCTGATGCAGCAACGCGCGGTGCAATTGGAGGCCGCCGGCCTGAGTCGCAGCGGCCTGGCCTGGAGTCGCTTGTGCAGCCAGCCCTTGAAGCTCTCTCATGCCGGCTGGCAAGTGCCTGTGGCTTTCAAGGTCAGCGCCGATGACGGTCCGATCTGGGACTTCTTCCGCAGCGGTGACGCCGCAGCACTGCAGGCCGCCATCGGCCCACAGCCCGCGTACGAATATGCGGCCGAGCTGCTCGCCCATATCGAAGGCTTGTTGGCGCGCAGCGCCTCCGGGCACGCCGAGCATATGGACTCGCTGCTGCCGCGCTTGCAAGCCGAATGCGCCACGCCGCAAGGCATCGCGGAATTGAAAGCCGGCTGCACCCGCGCCCAAGACCGTTGGGAAAACCGCGTCGCCGAACTCAACACCCTGGCCGGCCTGAACAGCGAGCTGGCGTTTCAAGGCTACCCCGACACTTTTGACGCCGCGCGCCGCTTGCAGCGCAGCGTCACACTGTTTGTGGGCCCGCCGAACAGCGGCAAGACGCATGCGGCGTTCGAACGCCTAACTCAAGCCCATGACGGTGCCTACCTGGCACCGTTGCGCCTGCTGGCGCTCGAGGGCCGTGACCGCCTGGTCGGCCGCGGCGTGCCCTGCTCGCTGTTGACCGGTGAAGAAAATGTGCCGGCTGAAGGCTCACGGGTGGTGTCCAGCACCATCGAGATGGTCAACACCACGCGCCCCATCGACGTGGCGGTGATCGACGAAGCGCAGATGCTGTTCGATCTCTACCGCGGCTGGGCCTGGACGCAAGCGATCGTGGCGGTGCCGGCGAATGAGCTGATCATCATCTGCTCGGCCTATGCGGTGCCGGCGATTGAAAACCTCTTGGGCCTGTGCGGCGAGCGCTGCACGGTGCGCCATTTCGAGCGCAAGCAAGAGGTGCAGCTACTGCCCGCGCCGGTGCCGATCGCGTCCCTGAAAAAGGGCGATGCGGTGGTGGCCTTCAGCCGTCGCGAAGTCTTGATGCTGCGCGACCAGATCGCCGCCGAGGGCCACCCGGTCTCGGTCATCTATGGCGCGCTGCCGCCCGAGGTGCGCAGGCGCGAGGCCGAGCGTTTTGCCCAAGGCGCCAGCCATATTCTGGTCGCCACCGATGCGATCGGCATGGGCCTGAATCTGCCGATTCGTCGGGTCTTGTTCAGCACCATGAGCAAGTTCGACGGCCAGGGCGACCGCGATCTGACCGTCTCCGAGGTGCACCAGATTGCCGGCCGGGCGGGGCGTTATGGCATGCATGACGAAGGCTTTGTCGGCGTCTTGCGCGAGGCCGAGGTCAAGGCCGCCCGCACGCTCAAGGAGCTACTGCCGAAGACGCCCCGCGCGCCGCGTGAGTTCAAGGCCGCAGTGGCGCCGAACTGGTGGCATGTGAACACCATCGCCACCCGACTCGGCATCAACAAGCTGCATGCGGTTTTGACCGTCTTCATGGATCAGCTGCGGCTGGATGATGCGCATTTCGAGGTGGCCGAACTGGAGCAGATGCTGGAGTTGGCCGATGAGTTGGACCGCAGCGCCGGCTCGCTGGGGCTCAAGCAACGTTTTATCTATGCGCAAGCGCCGGTCGACACGCGCACCGACGCGCAGGTGCAGCAGTTCCTCGAATGGACACACCGCCACGCGATCACCGGCAAGGCCGGATCGCCCTGGTTCTTGCAGGAAGTGGACGAACATAGCCGACTCGACCGCATGGAGCAGGCGCTGCGGGCCTGCACGCTGTGGCTGTGGCTGGATCTGCGCTTCCCCGGTGTCTACGGTCAAGTCAAGGATGTGGTTGATCTGCGCAGCCGACTCAACGACGGGATCGAGCGCCACCTGAAGGGCAAGAAGCCGCTCTGGCAGTCGCGCGGCGGGCGCAGATAAGGCAAGCCAAAGCCTGGCGGGCCCTACACTGAGGGCACTTCGTCTTGCCTCCGTGCCTGCCTCCCGTCATCGCCTACACCGACGTTTGACCCGACCATCCCCGTGCTGCATTGCGCCGATTGAATGACCCTGCGCTCGCTCAAGCAGTGCATGGTGACCCGTCAGGGAAATCGACATGCCCGGTTTTTTGTATAAGCAGGAATGCATCAGCATTGAAGGCGCAGCCACGCTGATCATCCGCTCGCTGCTCGATAAGCAGCAATTCGCCGACCCATTGGGCGAGGCCGAGGCGCTCGGCATCTCCTCGGCCGCCTGGCCTTTGTTCGGCTTGCTGTGGCCGTCTGGCCTGCATCTGGCCGAGGCCATGGCCAAGCGCGATATGGTCAACGGCGAGAGCATCCTGGAGATCGGCTGCGGCCTCGGACTGGCCAGCCTGGTCAGCCACCGCCGCGGCAGCCTCGTCACCGCCAGCGACTGCCATCCGCTGGCCGCCAGCTTCATGCTGGAAAATCTGCGCCTCAACGATCTACCGCCGCTGCGCTACTGTCATGGCAACTGGGCGGCACTGATCCCAGGCCAAACGCCCAGTCTGCGCGTGCCAATGGTGCAGGGTCGCTTTGACTTGATCATGGGCAGCGATGTGCTGTATGAGCGCGATGAGGCCGGCACCTTGGCAGACTTCATCAACCAACATGCGCTGCCCGCCAGCGAAGTGATGATCGTCGACCCCAATCGCGGCAACCGCTCTGCCTTCAGCAAGCATATGGCGGCGCTGGGCTATACCCTGCATGATCAAAGTATCAAATCGCTGGCCGGCGCGGGTGTGCCGGCTTATAGCGGCCGCTTGCTGCACTATCAGCGCAAAGCCCAGGGTCTCATACACCGTTGCTGAAGGCTTGCCGTCCTGTGGGTAAGTTTGTGGACAAAACTTGAACAACTGACAGCTTATCCACAGACCGGGCGAGCTTTGCAAAGTTGTTGTACGCCCGTGCAATTGTTCAGGCGCATCGGCGCACATTGTTTGGCCTTGGCCAAGTCTTTGAATTGACTGAATAAAACCGACTTACCCACAGCAAGTGGCATGCACTACTACGACTACCAAGTATAAAAATTACAATAAGAAGATAGATACAGGGCGCAGCTTTCATGACGCTCGCACAGGCCTTGCCCCGTCGGCCGGCAAAAAATTCATTTATGCGCACTCAAACGATTTACTCCGCTTCCTGCAGCTTCGAGTCTGCCTGCCAGATCTCGGCCCTGCCTGAAGGCCACCGCAGTCGCGGCCTGCATGGCCACAGCTATTTCGCCACCATCCGGGCTCATCTGCCTGCGGGCTGGGCACCGTTCCCGGGCGCCGAGGTGGAAGAATTGCGCCGTCGGTTGGAAGCTTGCGCCGCGCCGCTCGATCACGCGCTGCTGAATCATTCGATTGCGGAGCCGACCGACGAGAACATCGCCCGCTGGATCAAGCAGCGTTTGGAGAGCGAATTCGGCGTGCCCGGTATCCAGCAGGTGGGCATTCACAGCACCCAACATTCGGGCGTCGACTTGGACGCCGACGGCATCGCTCATGTCTGGCGGCGCTATCGTTTCCAAGCTGCGCACAAGCTGCCCAATGTGCCGGCCGGGCATAAATGTGGCCGCATGCATGGCCATGGTTTCGAGGTCATCGTGCACGCCAACCAGGATTTGGGTGAGCGCGATCTGAGCATTGACTACGACCATCTGGACGAGGTCTGGGCGCCGTTTCATATGCTGCTCAACTACCAATGTCTGAATGAAATCGAGGGGTTGAGTAACCCGACCAGCGAAGTCATATCGGCCTGGCTATGGGCACGCATGAAGCCGCAGTTGCCCGAGCTGTCATGGCTGACCGTCTACGAGACTGGCTCCTGCGGCGCCAACTTCGACGGCACGAACTACCGCATCTGGAAAGAGCTGACGCTGGACAGCGCGATCCAGCTCAAGCGTGCACCCGCCGAAAACCCGCTGCGCGGCATCCATGGCCACACCTATACGCTGCGCTTGCACCTGAGTGCCGAGTTGGATCAGCTGATGGGCTGGACGGTCGACTTTGGCGACGTGAAAACGCAGTTCGACCCGATTTTCAAAGCGATCGATCACAGGCCGCTGTTCGAAATTGCCGACCTGCCCGATGGCGACACTGCGAGCTTGGCTGCCTGGGTGCTGGCCAAGGGTCGCGCGGTGCTGCCGCAGCTGGACCGGGTTGATATGTACGAAACGCGCGGTTGCGGGTCCATCGTCAGTGCCGATGTGGATGGGCCGGTGATTCCCGTATGAGCTACGCCGTCAAGGAAATGTTCTACACGCTGCAGGGCGAGGGCGCTCAAGCCGGTCGTGCCTCGGTGTTTTGCCGCTTTGCCGGCTGCAATTTGTGGAACGGCAGAGAGGAAGACCGCGCGTCCGCCGTCTGCACATTCTGTGACACCGACTTCATCGGCACCGATGGCGAGGGCGGTGGCAAGTTTGCCAATGCCGAGGAGCTAGCGGCCTCCATCGCTTCGAAATGGCCGGTCGGCATGCCAGGCAAGCCCTATGTCGTTTGCACCGGCGGCGAACCACTCTTGCAGATTGATGCCGCCTTGATAGACGCGCTGCACGCGCGCGGCTTCGAGATCGCGGTCGAGACCAATGGCACCCAGCCCGCACCGGCAGGCCTGGACTGGATCTGTGTCAGCCCCAAGGCCGATGCCGAGCTGGTCTTGACCCAGGGCCATGAGCTCAAGCTGGTGTTTCCGCAGCCCTTGGCGCGGCCTGAACGCTTCGAAAACTTGGCTTTCGAGCATTTTTTCTTGCAGCCCATGGACAGCATTTTGAAGGCCCAACACACGCGTGATGCGGTGGCCTATTGCATGTCCCATCCGCTATGGCGGCTCTCGGTGCAAATGCACAAGGTCATTGGCATTGCCTGATTGACAGGCGCCATTTTTCTTTGCCCCAAATCCCTCGCTGGGGCTATGAATTTTTTGGACGAAGGTCTCTAATCGCTCAGGATTCGTTGGGGCCTACCGACAGCTCGGGTGCTTACCCTTTGCCCTCACGCATCGCTCTTTTTGCAAAATGAATGTTCGTTGCCAAACCTTGTTCGCAGGCCTTGGCAGACCGGATGAGCCCCGACGCTTCAGTGATGAGCGGGGCCTTTTTGAAAATAGGAGACACCATGAAGGCAAACCAGCCGCAGCGCCTTGCGCGCGCGCTTCAGCATCGCCGGGCCTTGGCGATGCTGACCTTGAGTAGTTTGGCGATGGCCATGCCTGTTCGTGAGGCCGCAGCCGCCGGCTATCACTTCGGCACCCAAAGCGCCGCCGCCGAGGGCACAGCCAATGCCAATGGCGCCGAAGGCAACGACGCCAGCACCATTTTTGCCAACCCTGCGGCGCTGACGCGGCTGTCCGGTTTGCGTTTTTCCGGCGTGCTTGATTACGTCAAGCCTGATGTGAAATTCACCGACGCCGGCTCGACGATTGCGCTGCCAGGCTCGGGCCTGCAGCCGCGGCCGATATCCGCCGTTGGCGATACTCAAAGCCCGGCCAAATCGGTTGTGGTGCCCCATCTTTACGCCAGCTACAAATATTCCGACAGCTTGGCCTTTGGCATGGGGACCTTCGTCCCCTTTGGCGCCAAGTTGGAATATGGGGAGAACTGGGGCGGGCGCTACAACCTGCGCTCCATCGATCTGAAGTCCATGGCTTTCAATCCCAATGTGGCTTGGAAGCCCAGTTCAAACCTGTCGCTCGCTTTTGGTGTGACGGCCGAATACATGGACGGCGAATTGAAGCGCGCCGTACCCTACGCCTCAATCTATGCCTCCGGCCTCTTGGCAGCGGCTCAACAAGCGGCCGCCGGCGGAGCACCCGGTTTGGCGCAGGATTTGCAGCGCCAGGCCAGCCAGGTCTTCGGCAACGCCGGCCTTGACGGCTCCATCAAGATCAAGGGTGACGGCTGGGGCTACGGCGCCAATCTGGCCTTGCTGTGGGAGCCCGATACCAATACTCGCTTTGGCCTGGCCTGGCGCTCCAGCATTGCCCACACGCTCAAGGGCACGGCCGATTGGACCCAACCCAGCAATCTGCCCGCTTCGGTGCTGGCCGGCGTGACCGGCAAGCCATCCGACGGCCATAGCAAGCTCGACCACAACGACTCGGGCGCCAGCATCAAGGCGGACACACCTGAATCGCTGTCCTTCCAAGCCTTTCGCCAACTGGACGAACGCTTCGCGCTGATGATGGACGCGACCTGGTACCGCTACTCGCGCTTCGAGTTTTTATCCATCAATTTCGATAGCACGGCAGCGCCGTCCATCACCGCTGAGCATTGGAAAAATGCCTGGAGGGTTTCCCTGGGCGGCAACTGGCGCCTCAATCCGGACCTGCTTTTGCGGGCCGGTGTCAGCTATGACAAGTCACCGGTCAGCGCCGTCTACCGCAGCCCCTCGCTGCCGGATTCAGATCGCACCTGGTTTGCCTTGGGCAGCAACTACAAATTCAGCCCGCAACTCGATCTCGACCTTTCCTTTGGCTATATCAAGCTCAAGGACGCGCCGATGGCGGCCACCGACGACGGCGAGGGCATTACGCCTTGCAGCTGCGCCTTCTCGACCGCGCGTGGCAATTTTCAAAGCTCGGCCAAGACCTTTGGCGTGCAGCTGAACTACAAGTTCTGAGCGCTATTCAGCCAACCCTTGTCCCGGCCGGGCCGACTCCACCCGAGCGGCCCCGGCCTTCACCTTAGACAGGCAGACCCATCATGGACAGACGCAGTTTTTTGCGCAAATCGGTCATTCAAACCGGCGCTTTGATCACCGCCTCATCGGCGCTCACCGGACTCTCGGGTTGCATGGGCGGCGGCGACGGCGGCCCCACCATTGAACCCTTGCCACCCACCTTCCCCGGCACCGGCACGCCCTTGCCGGACACCCCGGCGGCCACGGGCACCTTCAAGTTCCCGCAATCCATCGCCTCGGGCGACCCCAAGAGCGACGGCGCACTGCTGTGGGCGCGGGTCGTGCCTAATGCGGCCGACGACATCAAGACCTCGGCCACAGAAGCCAACTTCAAACTCAAGCTGCGTATCAGCAGCGCTGACAACTCGGCCTCGCTGGGTGGCAACACCGCGCTGAGCGGCGCGATGGACGCCGAAGTCGATGTGCCCGTCTATGCCTTTTACGACAATACCTTGCGCCACAAGGTCAGCGGCCTCAAGGCCGCCACGACCTACTACTACCAGTTCGTCGCCGGCGACAGCCGCTCCAATGTCGGCCGTTTCAAGACCGCGCCGGCCGCCGATGCCGACATCGATGCCTTGAAGTTCGCCTTCATGACCTGCCAGGACTGGAGCGTCAATCATTGGGCCGGCATGAACAGCCTCTTGGCCGAGAACCCCGATTTCATCGTCCATCTGGGCGACTACATCTACGAGGCAGTGGGTGCCAGCTACCAAGCCGGTGCGGTCGAACCCGGCCACACACCCCTGGTCTTGCCAGACGGCGCGGCGCTTGAGGGCGGCGGCAAGTACGCCAGCACGCTGGCCGACTACCGCTATCTGTACAAACGCTATCGCAGCGATGCGCGCTTGCAAGCGCTGCATGAGCGCTTTGCCTTTGTGGCGATCTGGGATGACCATGAGTTCTCGGATGACTGCTGGCAGGACCGCTCCACCTATGACAACGGCACATTCAACGCCGCTACCGGCGCTGCCGACAACACCGCCCAGCCGACGCGTCGGCGCTCGGCCAGCCAGGCCTGGTTCGAGTTCATGCCGGCGGAGATTTCCTTCTCGCTGGAAGCCGGCTTGGGCGTCAGCAATATCCGCATCTACCGTGATCTGAAGTTCGGCAAGCTGATGCATCTGGTGATGACGGATGAGCGCCTTTACCGCGCCGACCACATCATCCCCGAGGCGGCACCCAGCCCCTTGACCGGCAAGCCGCTGGGCTCAATCGGTGCGCGCTATATGGTGCCCGAGGCCACCCTGGCCGGCATCGAGGCGCAAAAAATCGCTGCGGCCACGGCCAACGGCTTGCCCGACCCGATGACGCTGGTCACCATGCTGGGCACCAGCCAGCGCCAGTGGTGGATGGAGACGATGAAGGCCTCCACCGCGCTATGGAAGATCTGGGGTAACGAAACCTCGCTATTGAAAATGGGCGTGGACGGCGCGGCGCTGCCCACCGCACCGGCGGCGCTCAAAACCAACTTCGTGTTGAACGCCGATCAATGGGATGGCTACAACGCCGAGCGCAAGGCCTTGATGGGCCACCTCAGCAGCAACAAGATCAGCAATGTGGTCGCCATCACCGGCGATCTGCATGCCTTCTTTGCTGGCGAGGTGATGGACGACTACAAGGCAGCCACGCCGAAAGCGGTGATGGTGGACCTGGTGACGGCCGGCGTTTCCAGCAACTCCTTCTTCAGCTACTTTGTCGGCGCGGCGGCCGACCCGAGCTTTGCGCCGGTGAAACCGCTGGTGCTGGTCAATGAGGTCGAGTGCGAAGGCATCGCGATCCAGATGCTGTCGGCAGCGATTGCGATCGCCTCCGGCGTCACCGATCTGAGCAACACGGCTGCGGTGCAAGCGGCCGTGATGGCCGCAATTGGCGCCGGCTTGATCCCCTTGGCCGCCGTGCAGCCTACCCCCGGCTTGAGCACAGCCGTCATCAACACCTTCAATGAGACCCTGGCCGCGCATATGGGCGACAC
The DNA here is from genome assembly GCF_025717555.1 of Paucibacter sp. B2R-40. Lineage (GTDB taxonomy): Bacteria > Pseudomonadota > Gammaproteobacteria > Burkholderiales > Burkholderiaceae_C > Paucibacter_A. Next base: position 251,629 of record NZ_JAJIRP010000001.1, read on the forward strand.
CATTGCCGCCACCAATGCGGGTTTGGCGGGTGCATCCAAATCGGTGCCGGCCATGACGCTGTACGGCTTGATCGCGCAGAAGCTGGCAACGGCCCTGGGCATTCCGGTCGCTTTTGTGCCCGCCAGCGAGGTGATCAAGCGGATGAACCCCTTTGCCAACAGCACGACCGGCGTGCCACCGGCAATCAACAACCCTTGGTTGCGCTATGCCGATGCGAACGCGCAAGGCTATGCCCTCGTCAACCTCAGTAAGACCGAGTTGGTGTGCGATTTCAAGAAGCTGACTCCGCTGAGCGGCGGCCTGGCCCCTACAAGCCCGGTCGCCTCGGTACAAAGGGTCAGGGTGCCGGTAGGCAAGGCGCAGGTCAATTTGGGCTGATTCAGCCTCGGCAGCGAGCACTGGCCTTGATGGCCAAAGGGGTCCCGATTGGGACCCCTTTTTTTCGTCCTTTTTGGGTCCGTTTCCGCCCTGCCTCGGCAGGGCCAGCGCTGTCAAGGAACAAGGCTGTGGATAAAAAATGATTAACCAAGTAGTTATCCACAGCCGAAACTGAGCTTTGAAAGTTGTTCGCGTTTCGCGTACAGCAGCAGCAGCCTTCCACCCACAAGCTTTGAGTCGAGCTAACTACTTGTCAGGATTGATGAATTTAGGCTTATCCACAGAATCAGGCGCCCTCTACTAAGACTACTAAGTTAAAAGATTGAATTGATATGAATAAGAGCCGCTTGAACATTCTTCGGATCTGCACAGTCGGCCCCTGAGGGGCTACAGCCATGCCACACTTGCCTCCCATGAACATCGAAGACTTGCAAATGCGGCTGCGCAAGTTCGCCATCGAGCGCAACTGGCAGCCGTTTCAAACTCCCAAAAACCTGGCCATGGCGATGGTGGTCGAGGCGGCCGAGCTGGTGGAAATTTTTCAATGGCTGACGCCTGAGCAGTCTCAGCAGATCGCGGCCGATCCGGCCAAGCACCAGCATCTCGGTGAAGAAATTGCTGACGTGATGCTTTACCTGCTGCAAATTGCCGATCACAGCGGCATCGACATCAATGCCGCTGTGGAGCGCAAACTGCTGCTCAATGCGATCAAGCACCCGGTGGCTGCTGCACAACAATGACGCTGCGAAACTCACAAACCATCGCGGTGATCGACTTTGAGACCACCGGTTTGTCTCCTAACGGCGGCGGCCGCGCGACCGAGATTGCTGCTGTGCTGGTGCGCGATGGCCAGATCGTCGACAGTTATCAAAGCCTGATGAAAACGGGCGCCTGGGTGCCGCCATTCATTCAAGAACTGACCGGCATCAGCAATGAGATGTTGGCCGACGCACCGAGCGCTGCAAGCGTGATGCAGGACCTGGCATCGTTTACACGGGCCTGCCCCCTGGTCGCGCACAACGCGGCCTTTGATAGGGGCTTCTGGCAGGCTGAGATGGCATTGGCGGGTTGCGCATCCGACCCGTCTCACGAGGGCTTTGCCTGCACCGTTTTGCTTTCGCGCCGGCTTTACCCGGAAGCACCGAACTGCCGTTTGGGAACCTTGGCGCAATTTCACCGCTTGCCGGACTCTGGGCGCGCCCACCGTGCACTGGCAGACGCGATGACGACCGCGCACCTGTTATTGCGTATTCAGAGCGATGTGAGCGAGCGATTTGCCGAAGATCTCGCCGGGCAAAGGGCCGAACACAGCTTGTTGGCTCGGCTGCAAAAAGCCAATCGATTGGCGCTCAAACGCTGTGTGCAGGACTTCGCCAAAAGGCAGGGTTTGCAAGCCGCTTGAGGTCGGGATGATCGATTTTTGAATCAAGGGCCAAGAAAATTTCGCGCTGTCAAGCGCTGATGCAGCGCGCATTGGCGGGCAGAATGCGCCCCTTCCGATTCGTATTTGTTCCAGCAAAGTTGCTTCCGTATGTCGAGTATTCAGGTTCGCCCCGCCACACTGCGTGATGCCAAAGGCATCGCAGAAATTCATGTTGCCGCTTGGCAGGACGCGTACAAAGGGCTGCTGCCCGACGCAGCGCTGGATGCACTCTCGGTGCAAAAACGCCAGGCTTTTTGGCGTGAAGCGATCGACCTGTGTGAGCCCCAGGTCATCGTTGCCCATATCGACAACGAGCTGATGGGTTTTGTCGGCTTCGACCGTTCGCGCGACAAGGGCACACCGTCCAGCACCGGTGAGATCTGGGCCATGTATGCCAACCCCATCCATTGGGACAAAGGCGTGGGTCTGGCCTTGTGGGACGCCGCCCGCGACGGTCTGCAAGAAGAGGGCTGCACCAAGGTGACTTTGTGGACCTATCTGCGCAACGAGCGAGCACTGCGCTTCTTTGAGTTGGCCGGCTTCAAGCGCGAGCTCGGCAGCGCCAAGACCACCGAGGTCGCCGGTACCCGTCTGGAAGAGTTGCGCTTGCAGCGTTCACTGGTCTGAACTGACCCCAAGCCAGCGCGGCCATCGCGAGATGGCCCACGATTGAAGAGCCGTGAGCCCGGGTGCCGCGGCTTTTTTTTCGGCCTGTTTTCCTGTGCAGTCCAAGCCCGTTTTGGGCCCTTGATTTTGCGTTGAGGGTCAGGTCCTGCCAGTCCTATTTTCTGCTCATTGCTTTCGTAGTTTCCGGCTGCAAGGGAATGCGAAAGTAATGATTCCTTACTTTCCGAAACGACGAAAATTGCTCGCCAAACTCACTTCAAAAAATCAGCTGACCCTGCCCAAAAGCGTGACCGATGAACTCGGACCGGTGCAGTACTTCGAGGTCGAAAACAAGGCCGGGCAAATCATCCTGACGCCGGTGCGGATTCAACGTGGCGATGCGCTCAGGGCCAAGCTGGCCGAGCTCAAAATCGACGCCAAAACCATTGAGTCAGCGCTGGCCTGGCCAGCACCGGCAGCGTCCAACAAATCAGGCAAGCCACGCGCTGCTAAAAAGGCGGCTGCCAAACCATTGAGACCTGTTTCACTCGCCGGACGAAACCAGGCAGCCGCCACGACGACTGATTTGAAAGCGAGTCTGAGTCGCGCCTTGGCACAGGTGGTCAAGCGATGAATCGACACCACGCGCCGCGGGTAGCCTTCGACACCGCCGTGGTCTTGAGGGCGCTGCTGCTCAATGATGCGAAGTCCAAGCAATTGCGCAGGGCTTGGCAAACGGGGCAGTGCCAGGCCTTGGTGGCGACCGAATCGGCCCAGGCTTTGATGCAGGCACTGGCCTTTCCCGCTTTCAAGCTTGATCAAGCGCAGCAACTGGAGCTGTTGGCCGATTTCTTACCCTACGCCGAGGTAGTGGGCGGGCAGGGGTCGGCCAGTGCCGAGGGCAGTTCGTTGCCTTTGCTCACGCTGGCTCGATCGGCCGCGAGCGCCGAAGCGAGCCTGGATCACGTCGTCAGTGATTGCCCGAAGTTACGCAGCAGTCTTGTGCGCTACGCGAGGGATTTGAAGCAGGCAGCGTTCAGCGTGCTTGGCTCGGAAGAGTTTTTGGCTCAGCTTTGACGCTGCTTACAGGCAAGTAACGGCTTACTCTGATACATTGCCGCCTCCTCATGCTCAACAACAGTTTCAGTCAATCCGTCTCCACAGGTATGTGGCGTGTCGTCTTCTACGAGCGCCGTGCCAACCGTGTGATTCTCGATAAAACCGGGCCCTGGCTACCGACAAAAAAATTGGCCCAACAATGGGCCAATTGGTTCGGAGCACTGGGCTACCACGTCGCTTTGCAAGACCAGTTCGGCGACTTGGAGCGGCTCAGCGTGGGCCTGCCGGGCTGAAGCTCGACAGGCCTGTTTGTTTCCGTTTACTTGGCAGCGCGGCGGCGAGCCACGAAGCCAACAGCGGCCAGACCGGCCAGCAGCATGGCGTAGGTTTGTGGCTCGGGGACAGCGGCTGCGACCGTGAAGGCGGTGGTGTCGGGGACGGTTGTGGTGTAAGTACCGTTCGTGGTGTCCACTGTCCAGTTAGAAACGTCGCCAATCAAAGCCTTGTAGCCGTCGAATGTCGTCTGGCCGGAGCGAACACCTGCGTACACGCCGTAGTCCGGAGTTGTGGACGTATTGTTTGCGTTCAAACGAATGCCATTGCTAGTGCCAACGGTCAGTCCGGTGTTGGTCAATACGCCATCGGTTGCCAGAGCAAAGCCTCCATTGGTAATGGCAGCCAGAAAGGTTGTTGGCGCTGTAGTGGATGAACCAAGGAAGGCATAGACTGTTTCGTTCGAGTTGCCCAGAGCGAGCAGCCCGGTGCCAACGCGTTTCAAGCCAGTTGCGGAGGCATTTGCCTTATCAATATTGGAAAAGCGCAAGACGGTGCCAGCGCTGATATAGGCCGATGTCACCCACTGATCAGAACCTTCATTGGCGTCAATGAACTTGCCGCCATTGCCGATCGCCAAGCCGTTCCATTCGTTGTCTGAAAAATACAGATTTGTGCCGACGTCAATGCCGACGAGCGTGACCAAAGAGAAGCCGTCTTCATCGGCATTGAACGATGTGAAAGCCAGGTCGCCAGTTGTCAAAGCCGCTTGTGCCGGCGCGATGGCCGCAGCCGCGAGGGCCAGGGCGAGCAGAGTCTTTTGCATGGGGTGCTCCAAAAAGAGAGATGTGTTTGGTTCGTGATGTTCAATCACCCCTTTGCAAAACTTCGGACGATTCCTCCTCCCTGTCAGCGCTGGTGGTGCACATGGACTGTGCTTGCGGCTCGTGACGAGGGCGTGAATTGGGCCTCGTAGTCCTCCCCCTCATTCAGGGGGTCGGCGCGCCGAACCATTTAATGCCCTTGGACTTGGCTGACGGCACAAAATCCGCCCCGCTCCAAGGCCCAGCCATCAATGGCGTTGGGTTGGCTCATATGCTGCACATGAACGGCATTGACCAGGTGTTTGGCGGCTGCACGTTGCAGCAAGGCTTCCGCCTGCGCCGCGTTCAGGTGCAGCGCAAAGCGGGTCCAGCGCTTGAGCAGCAGCGGCTGTTGCCAGGCATCTTCCAGCGCCCAGCGAATCTCTTGCTCGCGGTGCAGATTGCTGACAGCGAGCACGCGCGGCGCCAAGGCCAGCACAAAGCGATTGAAGTCGGCCTTGCAGGCTTGGCTGGGCAAGAGTGCTTCGATGCGCGCCAAGCGCGCACTCCAGCCCGGCGTGGCCAGCTGGCGCGTCAGCATCGCTTGCAGGGCCTGGATGGGGTTGAACAAGCGCAGGCGATTGGGTGGCAAGACCAGCAAGGGCAGGGCGGCCGCCTGCTCATGCGGCAACTCGGTCACAAAGCTGCACAGCAAGGCGACGCGCTGCCACTCGCTTGAGCCCAGCCCTGCGATGCGGTGGATAGGGCCTGCTTCGACGCTGCGGGCCACCTCGGCGGCCTCTTGCCAGCCATAGTGGGCCTTGGCCAGATTGGCGGCGCGGCTCATCATCACCAGATTACCCGCAGCGTAGCCGGCATCATCGCGAACTCGGTCAATCTGTGCCTGGTTGCGGCTGGCTTTGTGGGCATCCAGCGGCTGGCGGGTGATGGGGCAAAAGCCGACCTCAATCTGCTGCAGGTAATTGGGCGTCAGCTGCACATCTTCGAAGCTGCGCCCGCGTGACCAGGCATGGGTGCGCAGCAGCAGCCATTGCTGTGTGTGGCGCTTGGCGCTGAGGGTGCGGCGGCCAAAAGTGGCGCTGCCGGCCTGGAAGCCTTGGCGCAGCGGTGAGTTGGCATAAAGCTGCAGCGCCGGTGGGGTCAGGCCGTGGTGGGCATAGTCCCAGCCGAGCGCGAAGCCCACACTTTGAGTGGCCGGCACCAAGACACTGGGCTCGCGGGTGTCTTGAATGCCAACCGGCTCGATGCCAAGCTCTAATTGGGCCGGGCTTTGCGCTGGCCCAAATTTGTGATTTTCTAGATCTAGAACTACTGCCGCTGCGGTGATCTGTGCCATGGTGTGCTCCGGGGTTGCCGGCCAGTTCCGAAAGAGAAAAACACCTCTTTCGTCTGACCGTGCAGCGGAGTTTGTCTGGCGACTAGCTCATATGCCGAGCTAGTAAAAAAATCAGCTCAGCAATTCAACCGGCACATCGCCGCCGTTGTCCGCCAGCTTTTGCAGCACGGTCTTGTGCAGCCACATATTCATCTGCGCCGAGTCGCCCATCTTTTCGGCCGGGCAGCCGAGTTCGGTGGCCAACTCTTTGCGAGAGGCCAAGCTGCTGTCCAGGTCCAGCAACTTCATCAGATCAACGATGGAGACTTTCCAGTTCAGTTTTTCGGCGTGTGCCGCAGCCAGACTGTCGAGTTGTGCGACCACATCAACGACCGAAATAGCGACCGGCGCGACTTCGACCACGGCGGGGGCTGCTTCGGGGGCGGCGGCTACCGGCGTTTCGACTGCTGCTGCAGGCTTGGCGCCGAAGCCGAGCTTGCTGAGGATATTGCTGAACATTCCCATTTGAATCATCTCCCTGAGTTGAATGGTCGGGCCAGTTTGGCCGTCCAAGGCGACAGCAATATGACTGCCTCGGTCAGTCTAATTGAAAGTTTAGGCGTCGGCGTCCTGGCGCTGCAGGCGTTCGCTGTGCCAATAGACATCGTCGCCACCCAGGCCATCCAGATTGGCCCGGTTCAACACGCGAGCCAGTACGAATAACAAGTCAGATAAGCGGTTCAGGTATTGGCGCGGCGCGGCGTTGATAGTCTCCTGCGCGGCCAGGGTGACGACTGCGCGTTCGGCGCGGCGCGCCACGGTGCGGCAGACATGCGAGATCGCCGCGCTGCGTGTGCCGGCCGGCAGGATGAACTCCTTCAGCCGAGGCAGCTTCTCGTTGTAATGCGCCAATGCCTCATCCAGACGCAAGACGGCATCCATCTTCAGCAGCTCATAGCCCGGCATGCAGAGTTCGCCGCCGAGGTTGAACAGCTCATGCTGTATGGTGATCAGCAACTCGCGCACATCGGCCGGCAGCGGCTCAGCCAAGAGCACACCGAGGTTGGAGTTCAATTCATCCACGTCACCCATCGCCTGCACGCGCAAATGATCTTTGGGTACGCGGCTGCCGTCGCCCAGGCCGGTGCTGCCGTCGTCACCGGTGCGGGTGGCTATTTGAGAGAGTCGGTTGGCCATGGCTGCTGCGCAATATGAAGTTCAGGAATGGCCGGCATCTTGCCTGAACTTGGCCGGGCCTCCGATTTGCCGGGCTCAAGGCCCGACGGCTTCAATGCCTTTTGCCCGAGCGGTGGATTTCTGGCTTGTGATGGGCGGGCTGTTGATGCTGTTCGGCATGGTGCAAGTCGCGCGGTGCTTCGCCGAATTCGGCGGCGGCCTTGGTGACCGGGATTTCGCCCTTTGTTTGGGCTGACTTTTCGAGTGCGTCGCGCCCGATCGCCCGCAGCAGATCCCAGCGCATCACACCGGCCACCGCCAGCAGCAAAACCACAATCAGTGCGAGCCAGCCAAGATCGATTCCGAACATGCGTATCTCCAGACAATTTTGATACTTCATGCTCGCACCGCAGCGAGCCAATTACAAGGGCTAACCGTCAAGCTGCGGTGAATTCAAGGCTGAATTCAGAACTCCCGGTTGTACTGGATGCCCAGCAATGCGGAGCTCAACTGGTAGCGGCCACGCACGGTGGCGCAGCTTGAGGTGTTGCCGCTGGGGTTGCAGATGGCCGATCCAATCGCGTTGGTTTGCCCGCCGTTGTCGAAACTGTTGACCTGGCTGTCTTTGACATGCACATAGCTGAGCGCAAAGTCCACGGAGCTCTTGTTGTCAAGCTTCCAGTTCAGACCGGTCGACACCCAGGCGCGGTCGTTGTCGGGCAAGGACGGTGTACGAGTTCTTTGGCTGACCGGTGACTGATCGAAGGCCAAGCCGCCACGCAGCTTGATGCTGTCGTTGAGCAGGTAATTGACACCGAAGGAGGCGCGGAAGGTATTGATCCAGCCTTCAGGCGTCAGCGAGTCCGGCAGCTGGTTGGCGAAATCGATGCGCAATTCTTTAAAACGCGAATGACGGGTCAGCGTCAGATCCCCCATCACGGCGAGCTTGTTCTCCTGCTTGAAGAAGGAGAAGGACAGCGACTCGGGCGTGTCCACCTTGAGGCTGGCGTCGCTGTCGGTATAGGCGGCCAGCAGGCGCGCTTCAACCTGTGAGCCAGCACCGGGCAGCGCGCCATTCAATAGAGCGGCGAGATTGCCGGCGGGTGTTTTGACGTTCCACTTTGCTTCGCCTTCAAGCCGGTTCTTGATCGAGGAGCGATAGGCGAGGCCAAAGCGGGTGTTTTCGTCGTACTGGTACATCAGGCCGAGGTTGAAACCAAAGCCCCAGTCATCGCCTTCGACCTTGACGCCACCCGAGTAAAGCGGGTTGCCGGAGACTTGCTTGATCAAGCCGCTGAGCTTGTTGATGACGGCGGCGCGCACGACCTCGATCGGCACGCCGGGCTGGGCGTTCGCGGCCACTTGCTGCTCCACCACCAGGGCCAGCGCCCCGGAACCGAAGTCGGCGCCCTTGCTCAGCTTGCCTTCAATGAACTGCGCGGTGAGGCCGGCGCCCAGGCTCAGCTTGTCGTTCAATTTGTAGGCGATCGAAGGGTTCAGCGCGATCGTCTTCAGCTCGGTGCCGATGGAGTTGTAGCGGCCGGTCCAGTCGGGCTCGTACTCGCTCTTCGAGCCGAAGGGCACGAACATCGCAAAGCCGGCCGACAAATCCTTGTTCAGTTGATAGGTCAGGTAGGCGTGAGGAACGGCGGTGGTCTTGACGAATTTTCCGCCATTGCCGCCGCCGGTGGGCAGATTGAATTGCGTGGTGCTGCCTTGGTCGGTGTACTTGCCGTCTGGAATCACCACATTGAGCACGCCAGAGGCATTGATGCCCTTGAGCCGCGTCATGCCGGCCGGGTTGTAGAACAGCAGCGAGGCATCGCTGGCTTCGGCAGCGTTGGCATTCGCCGTGCCTTGGGCGGCGGCAGACTGGGTGCCGAAGTGGTAGCCGGAAGCGAGCGCGCTGCTTGCACAGAGGCTGGCCAGCAATGCGGCGCTCAGCGAGGAAGCGGTAGTAAGGGCATATCGCATAAGGTCTCCGTTGTTTTTGAGGGTTGACCACGCTGGCCAGGCCATTGCGTTTGATGATAGCCTGACCATCATATTGATCGGGTCGCAACTTGGTGATTAGACTGCCATGCCCGGTAGTTGAAAAAGCTAAAAGGAGACAGGTATGAAGAAACGTCAGTTGAAGGCAACGGTTTGGCGGCTGTCGCCGCTTTGTGCCCTGATGAGCAGCGCCGTGCTGCTGAGCGCCTGTGGCGGTGGTGACACCGACCCGACCCGGCCCGAAACACCTGCCGTGGCGAGCTTCGCCGCCGAGATTCGCTACACCAGCTATGGCGTGCCGCACATCAAGGCGGATGATTTCAAGGGCGCCGGTTATGGTTACGGTTATGCCTTTGCCAATGACCATATCTGCCTGTTTGCCCAGGAAGTGTTGACGCTGCGCGGCGAACGCTCGCGTTACTTCGGAGATGTTGACGCCAAAGGCGTGCCCATCACCTACCTCGGCCAGTTTGGCGACTTCACGCCGAATTTGGCCTCGGACTTTTTCTACAAAGCCTTGATGACGCCGGCCCAGGCCACGGCGCTGAAGGCCGGCGCAGGCCCCGAGATTCGCGAGCTGGTGACGGGCTTTGTGGCCGGCTACAACCGCTTTTTGCGCGACAAGGGCGCCAATGGCCTGCCCAGCGATTGCAAGGGTGCAGTCTGGGTCAAACCGCTGAGCGAAGACGAGGCCTATTTCCGCTTCAGCCAGGCGGCAATGGCGGGCAGCTCGCTGCAGTTCATTGCGGCCATCGGCGGCGCGCAGCCGCCCTTGGTCAAGCCGGCTGGCGCGGCCCCGGTCTTGAGTGCGCGCGCCTTGAAGTCCAAGGCCACGCAGTTCGCCGTGCTCAATTCACCGCTGGTGCGAAACACCCATTGGCTGCAAGAGCATGTGATCGGCTCCAACGGCTATGGCCTGGGCAAGGGCGTCACGCAAAGCGGCGCCGGCATGGTGCTGGGCAACCCGCATTTCCCTTGGTGGGGCGCGCTGCGACTGCATCAGCTGCATCTGACGGTGGCGGGTAAATACGATGTGATGGGCGCCACGCTCTTGGGCTCAGTTGTGCCCTTGATCGGCTTCAACAAGGATGTGGCCTGGACGCACACCTTCTCGACCGATAACCGTTTCACATTGCATCAGCTCAAGCTTGACCCCACGGACGCTACTCGTTATGTGATGGACGGCGTGTCCAAGCCGATGACCCAATCCAAGCTCACTGTGCAGGCGCTGCAAGCCGACGGCTCGGTCAAGACCATTGAGCGCACCATGTACGCGACCGAGTTCGGCCCCATGGTCAATGACGGCGCCACTTTTGCGTGGGGCAGCAGCACGGCCTATGCGATTCGGGATGCCAATTACAGCAATTACAAGTTGCTCGATCAGGCCTTGCTGAATGGCAAGGCCAGCAGCGCCGAAACCCTGCAGACCGCCTTGGCCACCTATAACGCCATGCCCTGGGTCAACACCATGGCGGCGGATAAGAACGGCAAGGCCTTGTATGCCAATTACTCGGTGGCCGCCAACGTCAGCGATGCGCAACTGGGCGCCTGCGTCAACAGCCCAACGGGGCAGTTTTTGCTCGCCACGCGTGGCCTGGTCTTGATGGATGGCAGCAAGTCCAGCTGTCAATGGACCGGCGCGATTCCCAGCGCGCAGCGGCCTTTTGTGCTGCGCGATGACTACATCGTCAACGCCAATGACAGCCACTGGTTCCCGAGTGAGCAGACGCGTTTGAGCGGCTATCCCAAGATCATCGCCACTGGCCCGGATGCCGAGGGCATGGTTCAGGGTGAACGTACTCGCACCGGCCATGTGCAGGTGCTGGACCGTGTCGCCGGCAGCGATGGCCTCACCGGCAAGGGCTTCACGCTGGCCAATCTGCAGCAGGTTTACCAGAAGAGCCGCTTCTTCAAGGCCGAGATGTGGTTGGATGAATTCTTGGCCGCGACTTGCGCCGGCGGCGCGCCCAGCGCCAAGGACAGCAAAGGCAATACGGTTGATCTCAGCAAGGCCTGCGGGGTCTTGAGCATCTGGAAGAAGACCGAAGGCCTGGTCGACCCAGGTTCGCTCTTGTTCCGCAAGCTCTATGAGTTGTCGGGTGAATTGAAAGAGGCCAGTTATTGGCGCGTCGCCTACGATCCGGCCGACCCGATCAAAACGCCGCGTGGTTTCAACACCAGCAATACCAAAGCCGCGATGCTGCTGGCCGATGCGGTGCAGTGGTTTGCCGAGCAGAAGATGCCGCTGGAAGAGGTCAATGCGCGCCGCCAGGTGATCGTGCGTGACAGTGCGCCGATCTCCATTCCAGGCGGGCGCTACACCTTCAACAATGTGCGCGGCAATCTGAACGCAGGGCTCTATGGTGACCCGGTTTATGGCAATAGCTATATGCAGTTCGTCACCTTTGACGCCAATGGTCCGGTCGCCGAAGGCCTGCTGACTTATTCGCAGTCCACCCATATGTTGTCGGCGAATTTTTCGGATCAGACCAAGCTCTATTCGGACATCTATCTGAAGGGTGCCAAGTGGCCCAAGCTGCCGTTCAGCGAGGCAGAAATCAAGGCCGACCCGGCCTACCGGACTATGTCCATCAGCGAGTAGCTCTGCAATGAAGGCTGCGCTTCCTGAGGCGCTGCTGCGGGCCCTGCAGCAGCGCTTCGGTGAGCGCTGCAACACCACGATGGCCATGCGCGAGCAGCATGGTCGGGATGAGTCGCCGTTCGACGTCGCACCGCCCGACGCGGTGGTGTTTGCCGAGTCGGCCGACGAGGTCGCCTTCGTCGTCGGCCTGGCGCATCAGCAGCGAGTGCCCGTCATTCCCTACGGCGCCGGCAGTTCGCTGGAAGGGCATTTGCTGGCGGTGCAGGGCGGCATCAGCCTGGATGTGTCGCGCATGCAGCGTATCTTGCAGGTGCATGCCGAGGATCTGACCGTTACCGTGCAGGCCGGCGTGACCCGCAAGCAGCTCAATGAAGAGCTGCGCCATCAAGGCTTGTTCTTCCCCATCGACCCCGGCGCCGACGCGACCTTGGGCGGCATGGCCGCGACCCGCGCCAGCGGCACCAACGCCGTGCGCTACGGCACGATGCGCGAGAACGTACTGGGCCTGCAAGTGGTGACAGCCTCGGGCGAGGCGATTCGCACCGGCACGCGGGCGCGCAAGAGCAGCGCCGGCTATGACCTGACGCGCCTGTTCGTCGGCAGCGAGGGCACCTTGGGTGTGATCACCGAGCTGGTGCTGCGCATCTACCCGCTGCCCGAGGCGGTATCGGCGGCGGTTTGCTTCTTCCCCAGCATTGACGCGGCGGTGCAGACCGCCATCCAGATCATCCAGGTCGGCGTGCCGATCGCGCGTTGCGAGCTGCTCGACGCGCATGCGATCCGTGCGGTCAATGCGCATGACAGATTAGGTCTGCGAGAGTTGCCGATGCTCTTGATGGAGTTTCACGGCAGCCCGGCAGGTGTCGCCGAGCAGGCGCAGCTGGTGCAAGAGATCGCGCGAGACTTGGGCGGGGAAGACTTTGATTGGGCAACTACGCCGGAAGCCCGCAGCAAGCTGTGGGCCGCCCGCCATCACGCTTATCTGTCGGGCCTGCAGACCAAGCCCGGCTGCCGCAGCGTGACCACCGACGTCTGCGTGCCGATCTCGCGCCTGGCCGAGATCATCGAGGCCTCGGTTGCCGAGGTCGAGGCGACAGGCCTGGCCTATTTCATCGTCGGCCATGTCGGCGATGGCAACTTCCATATGGCCTATCTGATTGACCCTTTGATACCGGCCGAGCGCGAGACGGCCGAGCGCTTGAGCCATCAAATGGTGGCGCTGGCCCTGCGCCTGGAAGGCACTTGCAGCGGCGAGCACGGCGTCGGCCTGCACAAGCAGGGCTTTTTGATCGAGGAGGCGGGGGCGGGTGCGGTGGCTCTGATGCGCAACATCAAGCAGGCGCTGGACCCGCACAACATCATGAACCCGGGCAAGATCTTTTCGATTTGAAATGACGTGGGGCTGGCTTCAAGCCGGCGGTGCCGCCACCGTCCAACGCTTGCTGACCTCGCCTCGGTCATCAACGCTCTCCAATTGCACGCCAAAACCCCACAGCCTGGCCACATGCTTGAGCACTTCCTGCGCGCTGTCGTGCAAGGGCCTGCCCATATGCTGGGTGTGGCGTAGGGTCAGTGAGCGATCACCGCGCAAATTGACGTTCCAGACCTGGATATTGGGCTCGCGTGTGCTCAGATCGTATTGACGCGACAAGGCCTCGCGCACATGCTGATAGCCGGCTTCGTCGTGGATGGCAGAGATCTCGTATTCGGATAATTTTTCGTCATCCAGGATGGAAAAAAGGCGGAACTCACGCATCAGGTTCGGGCTCAGGTATTGGCCGATAAAGCTTTCATCCTTGAAGTTGCGCATCGCATGATCGATGGTGGGCAGCCAGTCGCCGCCGGCGATATCGGGGAACCAGCGCCGGTCTTCTTCGGTCGGCTTCTCGCAGATGCGCTTGATGTCGGTATACATCGCGAAACCCAGCGCATAGGGATTCAGGTTCGCCATCGGCTGCTGCGCCACCACATTGGTGTGCGACTTCAGCCATTCGATCATCATGCCGTCGCTCAGATAGCCGTCGTCATACATTTGATTCAGCAGGCGGTGGTGCCAGAAGGTGGCCCAGCCCTCGTTCATCACTTGCGTCTGGCGCTGCGGGTAAAAGTACTGAGCGATCTTGCGTACGATGCGCACAATTTCCCGCTGCCAGGGTTCCAGCAGCGGCGCGCTCTTCTCGATGAAATAGAGGATGTTCTCCTGCGGCTCATCCGGGAAGCGCTGGGCCGCAGCGGCCTCGGCGGCTGCGTCAGCACGCTTGGGCAGGGTGCGCCAGATGTCATTGATCTGCTGCTGAGCATGAGCCTCGCGGTCGGCCACGCGGCTGCGCTCTTGCGCCAGCGAGAGCTTGGCGGGGCGGCGGTAGCGGTCAACCCCGTAAGACATCAGCGCATGGCAGGAATCGAGCACTTGTTCGACCTGCGAAATGCCGTGGCGCTGCTCGCATTCGGCGACGAAATTCTTGGCATAGACGAGGTAGTCAATGATGCTGGACGCATCGGTCCACATGCGGAACAGGTAGTTGCCCTTGAAGAAGCTGTTGTGCCCGTAGCAGGCGTGCGCGATCACCAGGGCCTGCATGGCCATGGTGTTTTCTTCCATCAAATAGGCGATGCAGGGGTCGGAGTTGATGACAATCTCATAGGCCAGGCCCATCTGGCCGCGCTTGTAATTGCGCTCGGTGGCGATGAACTCTTTGCCATAGCTCCAGTGGCGGTAATTGACCGGCATGCCGACCGAGGCATAGGCATCCATCATCTGCTCAGCGGTGATGATCTCCAGCTGATTCGGGTAGGTGTCCAGGCCGTAGCGTTCGGCGGTGGCGCGAATGACGTCGTGGTATTCGTCGATCAGGCCAAAGGTCCAGTCGCTGGGCGAGGGCAGGGGGCTGGCGGGCCGGGGGCCGGCCGGCTTCATTTCCTTCAAGGCCGGTTTGCAACGGCGCCCGCCATAGTCATCGGTGCTGGGGGCAATCGCGCGGTGGCGGCGGTTTTCGATGTCGGTCATGTCAGCCCCTTATGCCTTGATGTAGCGGGTGAGTGCAGGCACTCACTTAGCTGAACTTTCCTTCTTGAACAGATCCCGGAATACCGGATAGATTTGCGAGACTTCGGTGGCCTTGCGCATCGCAAAGTGGCGCACCTCCTGGCTGAGTTTGCTGTATTCGTCCCAGAGGTTTTGCTCCTGCTCGGCCACTTGCACATAGGCAAAGTAGCGGCACAGCGGCAGAATTTTGTCGGCCAGCAGTTCACGGCAGCGGCCGCTGTCGTGGTGCCAGTTGTCGCCGTCGCTGGCCTGTGCGCCGTAGATATTCCATTCGCTTCGCGGGTAGCGGGACTGGATGATTTCTTCCATCAAGACCAAGGCGCTCGACACCACGGTGCCGCCCGTTTCGGTGGCATGGAAGAAGTTTTGTTCATCGACTTCTTGCGCCTGCGTGTGGTGGCGAATGAAGACGACGTCGATCTTCTCGTAATGCCGGGTCAGGAAGAGATAGAGCAGGATGAAGAAACGCTTGGACAGATCCTTGCGGCCCTCGTCCATCGAGCCCGACACATCCATCAGGCAGAACATCACCGCGCGGCTGGTCGGCACCGGCACGCGCACCCGGTTGCGAAAGCGCAGATCGATCGGGTCAAGAAATGGGATAGCCTTGAGCCGCTGGCGCAGATGATTGATGCGCGCCTCCGTCTCCAACAACATGCGTTTAACCTCGTGGTCGGCCTGATTCTCATGTTTGAGCATGGCCAGTCGCTCTTCCAACTCCAGCAACTCGCGCCGCTTGTCGGTGCCCAGGGCGATGCGCCGGCCAAGCGCTCCGCGCATCGAGCGCACGATGTGCAGATTGGTCGGGTTGCCGTCGCCGGTGTAGCCGGCGCGGTGGGTCTTCCATTCGGGCGTGTCGGCGAGTTGGGTGCGCTCCAGATTGGGCAGGGCCAAGTCTTCAAAAAAGACCTGCATGAACTCCTCGCGGCTGAGGTGGAAGACGAAGTCGTCGTCGCCCTCACCGGAGTCGCTGGCCTGGCCGCCACCTTGACCTTGGCCGCCGCCCTTGGGCTTGGCGACGCGGTCACCTTTGACATGCTCAGTATTGCCGGGCCGCACTACCTCGCGCACACCGCCGTCACCATGGCCAAATACAGGCTCGCTCAAGTCCTTTTTCGGAATGTGCACATCCTCGCCACGCTGCAGATCGCGGATGCCGCGGCCATCGACGGCGCGCCGCACGGCTTCGCGCACCTGCTCTTTGTGGCGCTGAAGGAAGCGCTCCCGGTTGCCTATCGACTTGTTCTTGCCCGACAGGCGACGGTCGATGATTTGTTGTAGTGCCATGGCGCTCACGAAGTTTTGTATGTCCTCTTGAGGTGAGTCCCTAACTACGAACTTTTGCGCACCCTCAAATACCACTCACACAGCAGCCGCACCTGCTTGGCCGTGTAGCCCTTGTCGACCATGCGCTGGACGAAGTTCTCATGCTTTTTGGCTTCGTCCGCGCTGGCTTTGGCGTTGAAGCTGATAACGGGCAGCAACTCCTCGGTGTTGGAGAACATCTTTTTCTCGATCACCGTGCGCAGCTTTTCATAGCTGGTCCAAGACGCATTTTTCCCGCCATTATTGGCGCGCGCACGCAGTACGAAGTTGACGATCTCGTTGCGGAAGTCTTTCGGGTTACTGATGCCGGCGGGCTTCTCGATCTTCTCCAACTCGGCGTTCAGGGCCGAGCGGTCAAACACTTCTCCGGTGTCGGTGTCGCGGTATTCCTGATCCTGAATCCAGTAATCTGCATAGGTGACGTAGCGGTCGAAGATGTTCTGCCCATACTCGCTATAACTCTCCAGATAAGCGGTCTGAATCTCCTTGCCGATGAACTCGGCATAGCGCGGTGCCAGATTCTCTTTGATGAAGCCGACGTACTTGGTTTCGGTCTCGGTCGGGAATTGCTCGCGTTCGATCTGCTGCTCCAGCACATACATCAGATGCACCGGGTTGGCAGCCACCTCGGAGGAATCGAAGTTGAAGACCTTGGAGAGAATCTTGTAGGCGAAGCGGGTCGAGATGCCGCTCATGCCTTCGTCGACGCCGGCGTAGTCGCGGTACTCCTGGTAGCTCTTGGCCTTGGGGTCGGTGTCCTTCAGGCTCTCGCCGTCATAGACCAGCATCTTCGAATACAAGGACGAGTTTTCCGGCTCCTTCAGGCGTGTCAGGATGGCGAACTGGCTCATCATCTTCAGCGTCCCCGGTGCGCATTTGGCAAACACCAGCGAGGAGCCGCGGATCAGCTTCTCGTAGATCTTGACCTCTTCGCTAACGCGCAGACAGTACGGCACCTTGACGATATAGATGCGGTCCAGGAAGGCCTCGTTGTTCTTGTTATTGCGGAAGGTTTTCCATTCGCTCTCATTGCTGTGGGCCAGCACGATGCCGTCGAAGGGGATGGCACCGAAGCCTTCGGTGCCTTTGTAATTGCCCTCCTGCGTGGCGGTCAGCAGCGGATGCAGCACCTTGATCGGCGCCTTGAACATCTCAACGAATTCCAGCAGACCTTGGTTAGCCAGGCAAAGGCCACCGGAGTAGCTGTAGGCATCCGGGTCGTCTTGCGAAAAGGTCTCGAGCTTGCGGATATCGACCTTGCCGACCAGCGAGGAGATGTCCTGGTTGTTCTCGTCACCCGGCTCGGTCTTTGAGATGCCGACCTGCTTGAGCACGCTGGGGTAGCGCTTGACCACCTTGAAGCGGCGGATATCGCCGCCGAATTCCTCCAGCCGTTTGACTGCCCAGGGGCTCAGGATGCGGTTCAGGTAGCGGCGCGGAATGCCGTATTCCTGCTCCAACAAATGGCCGTCCTCGGCTGCGTCAAACAGGCCCAGCGGCGACTCATTGACCGGCGAGCCTTGCAGCGCATAGAAGGGCACTTGCTCCATCAACTGTTTCAGGCGCTCGGCAATCGAGCTCTTACCGCCGCCGACCGGACCCAGCAAGTAGAGGATCTGCTTCTTTTCTTCCAGGCCTTGGGCCGCGTGGCGGAAGTAGCTAACGACTTGTTCAATCGCCTCTTCGAGCCCATAAAACTCCGCGAAGGCAGGGTAGATTTTGATCGTCTTGTTGGCAAACAGACGCGACAGCCGCGTGTCATTGCGGGTGTCAATCATTTGGGGCTCACCGATGGCCTGGAGCATGCGCTCGGGCGCGGTAGCGTAGGTGATGGGGTTGCGTTTGCACTCGGCGAGGTAATCCTCCAGCGAGAGTTCTTCAACGCGAGTGCGCTCGTAGCGAGCGGTGAAACTGCTGATCACGTCCATGCTGAGCTCCTGTCAAGCCCCGTCCAAACCAAGGCACCCGTTTGCCTTGGGATTTCAGGGAAGTTGTGATGGCGTCCCGGCCGCGACCGCCTGTCGAAACAGGGGCGTCATCAGAGCTTTCCGTGCATTTCTTTCGTGCTTCTCAGCCTTGAACAGAGCTTGCTACTTGAGCGCGCAAGTCAAACCAAGAATAAGCCTGCACTTGAGGTGCTTTCAAGCATATTCAAGTGAGCAGCCTTGGCTCAATGCTACGCCGATTTTGCTTGGCGCGGGGGGCATGACCTGACCCCCAAACCCTAGGAGCTTTTGCTGCTTATTGAGGGCCGCGCAGCCGGTCGATCAAACCGTTGAGCTCGTCAAGCGATGCAAACTGAATGGACAGTTCGCCCTGTTCGCCGCGCTTGGTGCGCTTCTTGACGCGGACTTCGACCACTGCCGTGAGCAGATCCGACAACTCTTCTTCCAAGCGTAGCAGGTCGCGGCTCTTGTCGTTCTTGGCGCGCAGCAAGGTTGTTTGGCGGCCCACACCTTGGCGTGCGACCATTTTCTCGGCCTCGCGCACGCTGAGTTTTTTGGCCGCAATTTCGGTCGCGCAGGTGATCTGGTGGGCGCCGTCCAAGGGCAGCAGCGCGCGAGCGTGACCCATATCAATATCGCCGGCCATCAGCATGTTTTGCACAGGCTCCACCAGTTGCAGCAGACGCAGCAAATTGCTGGCGGCACTGCGCGAGCGGCCGACCGCTTGCGCGGCTTGCTCATGCGTCAAATGGAATTCGCTGACCAGGCGCTGCAGGCCCTGCGCTTCTTCGAGTGGGTTGAGGTCTTCGCGCTGAATGTTCTCGATCAAGGCCATCGCGGCGGCGGCCTCGTCGGGCACCGCTTTGACCAGTACCGGCACTTCGCGCAGACCGGCCAATTGTGCGGCGCGGAAGCGCCGTTCGCCGGCGATGATCTCGTAACGCACCTCGCTCAAGTCCGAAGGCGGTTTGATCGGCCGCACCAGAATCGGCTGCATGATGCCTTGCGCCTTGATGCTCTCGGCCAGCTCATACAGCGAGCCCTCATCCATGCGCGTGCGTGGCTGATACTTGCCGGCCTGCATCTGCTCGAGCCGCAAGGCGTTAGGGGCGCCTTCGCGGGCTGCTGCTGCGTCTGAATCGCTGACGGTGGGGCCTAAGAGTGCTTCCAAGCCGAGGCCGAGGCCTTTGAGTTTTTTGGTGACCATCTTGCAATTGTCCCTTACTCGAGCAAGCCCGCCAGCAGCGCTTGGCCGGCGGGCCAGTCGCCGAGCTTTGAGGCCGTGTTCAGGTGCCCCAACGGCCCTGCCGCGACCAGTCGACAACCCCAATTGGCGGCCATCTGCGCGCCTCGCTCGAAAGCACAAAAAGGGTCATCGCTGCTGATCACGGCGATCGAGGGGAAGGGCAGACGCTGGCGGCGAATGGGCCGCCAGTTATGCAACTGCGGCGGCATATCAGCCGCCTCGGTGTCGGGCGGTGCCACCAGCAGCGCGCCGCTCACGCGATGACCATGCTTCGAATGCTCCGCCCAGCTGGCGACCAATTGGCAGCCGAGCGAATGGGCCACCAGGACGGCCGGGCGCTCGTCGGCCAGCAAAACTTCGTCCAGGCGCGCCATCCAATCGCCGCGCCTCGGCCAGTCCCAGTCGGCCTGTTCGACCCGCTCGTAGCCAAATTTCTGCTCCCACAGGCTTTGCCAATGTTCAGGGTCGGAGTTCAACCAGCCGGGCAGTAAGAGGACGCGTCGCAGGTCTTTCATCGGCTTGCCTTAAGATTTCGGTTCTTTGAATTTGATTGTGCTGGAGAGATCATGACTTACGCTGTTTTTGTGGACGGACAAGAGGGTACGACAGGGCTGCGTATTCATGAATATCTGGCGGCGCGCAAGGACGTGGAAGTGCTGCGCATTGACGCCGACAAACGCAAGGACGCGGCCGAGCGCGCGCGCTTGCTCAACGCCGCTGACGTGGCTTTTCTGTGCCTGCCCGACGCTGCTTCACGTGAAGCAGCCGCGATGATCAGCAACCCCAATACCTGCTTGATCGACGCAAGCACCGCGCACCGCACTGTTCCCGGCTGGGCCTTTGGCCTGCCCGAATTGGCCAAGGGTCAGCGCGACAAGCTGCGTGCCGCCAAACGGATCTCCAACCCCGGCTGCCATGCCTCTGCCTTCATCCTGGCCTTGCGCCCGCTGGTGGACGCCGGATTGCTGAGCCCACAGGCGCTGGTTTCGGCCACGTCCATAACGGGTTACTCGGGCGGCGGAAAAAGCATGATCGCCGAATATGAGGCTGGCGGCAATGCGGCCCTGCAGGCGCCGCGCCCCTATGCGCTGGGGCTCGCGCACAAGCATCTGCCTGAGATGATGAATTACACCGGCTTGGCTCATGCGCCGGTCTTCATGCCTATCGTCGGCAGCTTCTACAAGGGCCTGTGCGTGAGCGTGCCGCTGCATCTGAGTCAGCTGCGCGCGGGCGCCCGCGCCGAAGATGTGCAGCAGGCCTTGGCTGCGCATTACGAAGGTGAGCGTTTCATCCGCGTGATGCCGCTGCGCGATGCGGCGACGCTGGAGAGCGGTTTCTTCGATGTGCAGGCCTGCAATGACACCAACCGGGTCGACCTGTTCGTGTTCGGCTCAGAGACCCAAATCCTGGTGATGGCTCGCCTGGATAACCTCGGCAAGGGCGCCAGCGGGGCCGCTGTGCAGTCGATGAACGTGCACCTAGGCCTCGATGAGGCTCTGGGTCTTTAAAGCGAACTAGGCCGCTGTATTTGCCGTGGCCGTTGTCGTGGCAGTCGCCGGGCTGCGGTAGTGGTAGCGGTAGGCGAAGCTGAAGCCCAGACGCGCGTAGACGCGCTGGGCCTCAAAGTTATCGGAGCCGACCTGCAAATAGGCCTCATGGGCGCCCTCGCTGCCGGCGATCTGCAGCAACTGTCGGCAGAGATTCAAGGCGCAGCCCTGGCCGCGCTGCTCGGGCGGCGTGAAGATATCAAACAGGCCAACGATGCCGCCTTCGCGTGCGAACTGGCCGCAGGCCAACAAGCTTGTGTCGGCGGCCCGCAAAGCAAAGCCTCGATAGGGCACCGGTGAAGCTTGCAGGCGCTCGGCGTGAGCGCTGATCTCTTCGGCACTGGAGGCTCGCAAATGGCCGACCAGTTGCGCGTAGGCCGGTGCCTCCAATGCTTGTAAAACTTGGCCGGCCGGGAGCTCCGCTGTGGCGGGCAGGGCGGGTAGGACCATCACATCGGCGGCGTCCGATGCCGGCCAGCCTTTGGCGGCCAGTTGCTCATCCAAATCGGACGGCTGGCTGTACGGCGTAACGCGTACATAGAGCGGTAGATGGGCCGCCGCAAATGCCGCTTGGCAACGCGCCAGCAATTCGTCCAAGGGCAGGCTGCCGGCGGCCAGCGCGTTGATGCAGCGCGAGCGTTTGGCCTTGCCGGGTGAGAGCCGGATCAACCAGCCTTCAATCAATTTCTCTTGCGGTGGGGCGCTGGCGTTCAACCCCGCCTGTTCGGCACGCTGCGCCAAGTCAGCGGCGCGCCGCATCACATGCTGCCGACGCGGCGCACCATTTCACGTGCGAATTCGACAAAGGATTGCGCTCCCTTGGAGGAGGGGTCAAACACGACGCCGGGCAGGCCATAGCTCGGCGCTTCGGCCAAGCGCACATTGCGCGGGATCACGGTGTCGAACACCTTGTCGCCGAAGTGGCTCTTGAGTTGATCGCTGACCTGGTTCTGCAAGGTGATGCGGGGATCGAACATCACCCGCAAGAGTCCGATGATTTGCAGATCGGGGTTCAGGTTGGCATGCACCTGCTTGATGGTATTGACCAAGTCAGACAGGCCTTCCAGCGCAAAGTACTCGCATTGCATGGGCACGACCACGCCATGCGCGCAACACAGACCGTTCAGCGTGAGCATCGAAAGCGATGGTGGGCAGTCGATCAGGATGAAGTCGTAGTCGTCCTTGACCGCGCTCAGCGCAGTCTTCAGGCGCCGCTCACGGCGCTCCAGCGACACCAGTTCTACCTCGGCGCCGGCCAACTCACGATTGGCGCCGAGCACGTCATAACCGGCTTTTTCGCTGTGCTGCTTGGCCTCGGCGACGCTGCTGGACTCCAGTAGCACGTCGTAGACGCTGAGATCAAGGGCGCGCTTGTCTATGCCCGAACCCATGGTCGCATTGCCTTGTGGGTCAAGGTCAACGACCAACACCCGCTGGCCGACCTTGGCCAGGCCGGCAGCGAGGTTGACGGTGGTGGTGGTCTTGCCGACTCCGCCTTTTTGATTGGCAACGCAAAAGATCTTGGCCATGTGCTCAGTATTTGTGGACGCTGACAGCTTAATCGCTGTGCCTGGCTATTTTGTTTAAGAGGCTCAGTTTTTTGGGCGAATCCAGATCAGGCAACGCTGGGCGTCGAGGCCTGGGACTTCCAGTTGTTCCACGTGAAACACATCGAGGTCAGCTGGCAAGGCGGCGATCTCGTCGGCAGGGTGTTGGCCCTTCATCGCCAGCCAGATCGCAGCTGGTTTCAGGTGCTGGCGGGTGAGGGTGGTGAAGTCTAAGAGCGAGGCGAAGGCCCGCGAGGTGATCAAGTCAAAGGCAGGCGTCTTCAAGGCTTCGACCCTGGAATGCACGCCATGCAGATTGGCTAGCTTCAACTCGGCCGCAACCTGGGTGATGAAGCTGGCTTTTTTCAGAACCGCATCCACGCAAGAGACGTCGATCTCGGGGTTGCAAATGGCGATCACCACGCCAGGCAAACCGCCGCCACTACCCACATCCATCAGTCGTAGTGCCTGACCGCCGGTATGCCTGCGCAGTGCCGGGAGCAAGCTCAGGCTGTCGATCAAATGGTGGGTCAACATCGCCTGCGGGTCGCGCAGCGAGGTCAGGTTGTAGACCTTGTTCCACTTTTCCATCATGGCCAGGTAGGCCAAGAGTTTTTCGATTTGGGCCTCGCTGAGTTCCAGTTGCAAGGTCGTTGCGGCGGCGACCAGGGGTGCGCGCAGGCTGGCAATATCAATCATTGTTGTCGTCGGGGTCGGGGTCGGTGTGGGTCAGGCGCTGGGAGTCGCCGCCGCTTCTTCAGCGCCGAAGCCCTTGAAGCGCTTCTTCTTCAGATGGACCAGCAGCAAGGAGATGGCTGCCGGCGTAACACCAGAGATGCGCGAAGCTTGGCCGAGGGTCTCGGGCTTGAGCTTGTTTAACTTCTGGCGTGCCTCGAAGGAGAGGGCGCTGACCTGCGAATAGTCGAGGTCGACGGGCAGCTTCAGGTGTTCGTAGTTCGCGGCACGGGCCACGTCGTCAACCTGCTTGTTGATGTAGCCGGCGTATTTGACGCTGATTTCTATCGCTTCGATCACCGCTGCGGCCAAGGTGCCGCCCAACTCGACGTTCATTGTTTCACGTGAAACAGTTGACTCCGGTCTTGCTATGGAGGCGACTTCTGCCAAGGTGTCATAGACGACGCCGGGCCGGCGCAGCAATTCTATGAAGTTGTATTCGCGCTCCAAAGCCTTGCCAACCAGACGCTCGGCGTCGGCGGCGGGCAGGATGGCCGGGTGAACCCAGGTTGCTTTGAGCTTCTCTGTTTCACGTGAAACAGCATCGCGTTTACGGTTGAAGGCAGCCCAGCGTTCGTCATCCACCAGGCCCAGCTCGCGGCCCATTTCGGTCAGCCGCATGTCGGCGTTGTCTTCGCGCAGCTGCAGGCGGAACTCGGCGCGGCTGGTGAACATGCGGTAGGGCTCGGTCACGCCCTGGGTGATCAGGTCATCGACCAAGACGCCCAGATAGGCTTGGTCGCGGGCCGGCAACCAGGGGCCGCGGCCCTGCACCTGCAGTGCGGCGTTGAGGCCGGCGAACAGACCTTGGGCGGCCGCTTCTTCGTAGCCGGTCGTGCCATTGATCTGACCGGCGAAGAACAGGCCCTGGATGTCGCGGGTCTCGAAGCTGGACTTGAGTCCGCGTGGGTCGAAGTAGTCGTACTCGATCGCGTAGCCGGGCCGCATGATGTGGGCGTTTTCCAGACCGGGGATCGAGCGCACGGCGGCGAGTTGAATGTCGAAGGGCAGGGAGGTCGAGATGCCGTTCGGGTAGTACTCGTGTGTCGTCAGGCCTTCGGGCTCCAGAAAGATCTGGTGGCTGTCTTTGTCGGCGAAGCGATTGACCTTGTCTTCGATGCTGGGGCAGTAGCGTGGGCCAACGCCTTCGATCACGCCGGTGAACATCGGGCTGCGCTCAAAGCCGGAGCGGATGATGGCGTGCGTCGCCGTTGAAGTGTGGGTGATGAAGCAGGGCACTTGGCGCGGGTGCTGCTCGACCCTGCCCATGAAGCTGAAAACCGGCAGCGGGTTCAGGTCGCCGCCTTGTTCCTCGCACTTTGAAAAGTCGATCGAGCGGCCATCGATGCGTGGCGGCGTGCCGGTCTTAAGCCGGCCCTGCGGCAGCTTCAATTCCTTCAACCGTGCCGACAGGCTGATCGCCGGTGGGTCTCCGGCGCGGCCGGCGGCATAGTTCCGCAGGCCGACATGAATGCGGCCGTCGAGAAAAGTCCCGGCGGTCAGCACGACAGCACGGGCGCGGAACTGCAGACCCATCTGCGTGACGGCGCCGACGACCCGCTCGCCTTGGCCGTCCGACTCGACCATGAGGTCGTCCACCGCCTGCTGGAACAGCCAAAGATTGGGCTGGTTCTCCAGCTTGTGACGAATCGCCGCCTTGTACAAAACCCGGTCGGCTTGGGCGCGGGTGGCGCGCACGGCCGGGCCTTTGGAACCATTGAGGATGCGGAATTGGATGCCGGCTTCGTCGGTGGCCGCCGCCATCGCGCCGCCCAGCGCGTCAACTTCCTTGACCAGATGGCCCTTGCCGATGCCGCCGATCGAGGGGTTGCAACTCATTGCCCCAAGCGTCTCGATATTGTGGGTCAGCAGCAGCGTGGCGCAGCCCATGCGGGCGGCGGCCAGCGCGGCCTCGGTGCCGGCGTGGCCGCCGCCGACCACGATAACGTCGAATTCCTTGGGGTATTGCATGAGTGGGTTTGCCTTGATGGGGAGTGGCCTCGACACGGCGGATAACGCGCGCATGGGCAAGCGGCAGATTTTACGCGGGGCTGTGGATAAGTGCCGACTGTCGGCGTCTAGTGGACGGACAATTGCGCGATGAAATGCCGAGAACATTGCGCCGCCTGTTGCATCGCCCCGTCCATCAGCTCACCCATCCCCGGCATGCCTGTCGTGGACGGCATCTCCAAGCCGGCTGGCGTTCGCTGCGTGCAGCTTGATGCGGCGAACCGCTGCAAGATTTTCGGTCGGCCCGAGCGGCCGGCGGTGTGCGGCTCGCTGCGGCCGTCCGAGTTGATGTGTGGCGAGAACCGCGAGCAGGCGATGCGCTGGCTGGGCTGGATGGAGCAACAGACAGCGCCCTGAGTCCAGCCGACCCATTTGAATGGGCTGCCTTTGAGTTCAGGCCGAGCTGACTGTAGCTGCACGTGTCCGGTGACGCGCCCACCAGGCCAGCAAAGCAGGGTGGCCCCAGTACTTTTCAAAGAAGTGATGCATCACCGTGTTGACCAGTGGCTCGATGAAAGTCACTGCGCCAGCGATGGCGATATTGCCCGTCAAGGCATAGGTGACGCCAAAGGAGGTGCCAAGATGGAGGATGCCGAAGCTCGCGGTTTTGGCCATATCTGTTGTGCTGAAGTAGTTACTATTGCTGAGATTGGATCAATAGGCTCACTCTAAGCACAGCGGCAAGCGCCGTCCAGTTGGGAGTCTCGATGGCGGCCATAGCCGAGGCTCCTGCCCCGGATTTCATGTCGGCGGCTTTTCAAGTCACCAAACGGCCTGCTTGCATCCGAATCACCCGCTCTGCCGCCGCGATGGTCTCGGGCCGGTGGGCGATCACAATTCTTGTCAGCTTCAAGCTGCGCAGCGAGGCATTGACCTCGCGTTCCCTTGCCACATCGAGGGCGCTGGTTGCTTCATCCAGAAGCAGAAATTGCGGCCGTTTGTAGAGCGCGCGTGCCAGCAACACGCGCTGGCGTTGGCCGCCCGACAGGGTGCTTCCCATATCGCCGATCAGGCTTTGAAAGCCCATGGGCATGGCCTTGATGTCTTCCAGCACACAGGCCAGCCGTGCGCACTCCTCTATCCACTGCGGGTCGGCGTCGGGGTCGAAAAAGGCGATGTTGTCAGCGATGCTGCCGGCGAAGAGCTGATCGTCTTGCATCACCGTGCCGATGCGGGCACGCCAGGCACTCAGGCCTATTTGCGCGAGCGGCACACCGCCGACCCGAATTTCGCCGTCTTGTGGCTTGTGAATGCCCAGGAGCAGTTTGAACAGTGTGGTCTTGCCGCAACCCGACGGGCCGACGATGGCGACCGATTCGCCAGCTTCTATGCGCAGATTGCAGTCGCTCAACACCACCGGCTCGCCGTCCGCATAACGGAAACTCACAGCGTGCAAGTCCAGCGCGGCGGCATGCTCCGGCATTGCAGCCGGGGCATCGGCATCGGCCTCCGGCGCCGTCAGCACGATATCGGCCAAGCGCTCACCCTGTAGCCGCAACATGCTCAGCTCCACGCCCTTGTCGATCAGGCCGGCCAGGCGCAGCGTGAACTGCTCCTTATAGGCCAAAAATGCAAACAGCATGCCGACCGACAGCTCGCGCTCCAGCACCAGCAGCGCGCCCAGCCAGATGATGGCGACCCGCTCAAGGCCGAATAGCAGCTTGTGGCCTACATCCATCCAGAGGTCGAGCCGGCGCACCGCAATGCCGGCGTTCATCTGCTCAACCACCAGGTTGGCAAAAGCGGCACTGCGCTCGGCCTGCGCGTTAAAAAGTTTGATCGCCTGTGCGCCGCGCAGTGATTCGAGGAAATGGCTGTTCTGTTTGGCCTCATGCACCAGCGCCTCTTCCGAGGCCTCACGCAGCGGCCTGAAGAATGCCCAGCGCAGCAGCGCGTAGGTTGCCACCGCCAGCAGCGCCACCCCGCTCAAACGCGGGCTGTAGACCCACATCAGGACCAGGGTGAGGATGACCATCACACCGTCCAGCACCGCCTCGGCAAAGCGGGTCGAGAGCGTGCGCTGAATCAGCTGCACGCTGCCAAAGCGCGACCAGATGTCGCCGATATGGCGTTTCTCGAACCAGGCCAACGGCAGCTTGAGCAGATGGCCGAACACCTGGGTCAGCCACTGCACATTCAGTGAGGCCGACAGATACAGCACCGCCCAGGAACGCAGCGCGCCAACACCGACTTGCAGCAGCACCAACAGGCCAAAGCCCAGGCCCAGCGTGACCAGCAAGTCGTGGTCGGCGCTGACCAGCACGCCGTCCACCACCCATTGCAGAAAGAATGGCGAGAGCAGCGCCAGCATCTCCAGCGCCAAGGCCAGGCCCAGAATCTGCATCAGCGAACGTTTGAGCCCGCTGATGCGGCCGAAGAGTTGGCGCCATTGCAGGCGCGGCGCGGCGGATTGCGGGGCGAAATGATGGCCGGGGCGCAGCTCCAAAGCAACGCCGGTGAAGTGGCGCGACAGCTCGGCCAAACGCATGCGACGCCGACCATGGGCCGGATCATGAATCACGCAGTCGTCGCCGCTGACCTCGGCCAGCACGACGAAATGATTGAAGTCCCAATGCAGGATGGCCGGCAGCTGCAGCTGCGCCAAATGCGCCGGCTCGGCCCGCAAGGCGCGGCTGCTCAAGCCCAGATCGGCCGCCATGCGTACCAAGTCGGCCATGGACGCGCCCTTCAGCGAGAGCGAAAAGCGCGCCCGCATCTGGGCCAGATTGAGCTGCAAGCCGTAACTGCTGGCGACCATGGCCAGGCAGGCCAAGCCGCATTCGGCTGCCTCGGTTTGCAGCATCAGCGGCACGCGAGAGCGGCCACGCCAGCCCAGGTGCAGCCGCTCAATCAAATTCGGCGACTCAGACACGGTGGGCCAGGCTCAACAAGGGCTCAAAAATCCATTCGATCAAACGGCGCCGCTCCAGCAGCACATCGGCGTCCAGCTGCATGCCGGCGCTCAAGGCTTGTTCCCGGCCATAGGCGCTGACGGTTTGGCGGTCCAGCTCGACGGTGATGCGGTACAGCGGCTCGCTCTGTGCGCCCTGGCTGAGCGCGGCCGGCAGGTTCAGCAGCGCGAGTTCGGCCGGCGTCAGCGGTGTGCGCGAGACCTGCAAGACCCGGCCGCTTTGGCTGCCGAATTTCTGATAGGGGAAGGCTTGGTAGCGCAGGTTGACCGCTTGCTGCGGCCGCACGAATCCCACCGCGCTGGACGGTGCGTACAACTGCGCCAGCATCTGCGCCTGAGCAGGCAGCACGCTGGCCAAGACCGCGCCGGCGTTGACACTTTGACCGGGCTCGGCCTGCAGCGTGGCGACCACGCCGTCGCTCGGCGCGCGCAGCACCAGGCGGCGCCGACCCTCGGTTTCCAGGCCAAGCCGGTTCAGCTCAGCGCTGTCGCGCTCAATCACGCCTTGCAGCACCTGCTCCTTCAGCGGCAATTGCTGAGCCTCGGCCAGTGTCGCTGCTTGTTCGCGCAGCAAGGTCTCGCGCTGCCGCTCCAGCGCTTGGCCCTGCGCGCGCAGGCCCAGCACCTCCTCGCGCTTGGCCTGCACCTGGGCGGCGGAAATAAAGTTGTCGCGGTTGAGCTGCTCTAGCCTCACCAAGGCCGCGTCAGCCAGCGCCTGGCGCTCTTGCTGCAAGCCTGCCTCGGCCTTCAGCAAGGCCAATTCGCGTTCAATGCCCTTGCTGCGCAGCGTTAGCGTTTGCTGCTGAGTGTGCGCTAACTGCCGCTGATGTTCGGCGCTAGCTTGCAGGCTTTGCTGGCCAGCCGTCAGGTTCTTGGCGATGGCCTCGGCACTTTGGTTGGCGCTGTCCAGGCTGAGCACAAACAGCACATCGCCGGCCTTGACCGATTGGCCTTCGCTGACCTCGCGCGTCAGCACGGTCGCCGCTTGCGCCGTGCTGACGCGCAGCACACCGCGGTCGGGCAGCAAGTAGCCGCTGACGCGCGCTTTGCGGGTGTATTCAGCCTTGCTCAGAAACACGGCCACGGCCACTACCGCCATGATGGCGGTAAAGCTCAAGACCTTGAGCGAAAGCGGACGCAGCAATTGGATGCTGCCCAGCCAGGCCTTTTGCTGGCCTTGGATGGCCTCGGGGCGGAAGAGCATAAGGAGATGGGAGGCCTAGTTGGCCCCTGTCCTCCTCATGCTGCAAGGAGCTCCGCAGTCACCAGCAATTACCACCCACCCTTGGGCGATGGGTCTGTAGGCGAAGCTTGAGTTTCGGCATTGCCTTGTGTCGCGCCTCCGCTTACCAAGTGCAGCAATTGCGCGTCGATTTCCACCGGGGCTTGGTTTGGAGTGGCCTGAGAAGTCATGGACTGAGTTTGTTCGTTTTGCATGGCTGATTCCGATTAAGAGGAGTGCGCGTTATCGGCACAGGGTGATTGCAGCAGGAGCAGCGCAGTTTGGTAACTGTCAACTCTTACAGGGAGGCCCCAGCCGGCTCAGCGTATCAAGCCTAGCCGCATCGCCTTTAGTACGGCTTGATGCTTGTTATTGCAATCAAGCTTGCGCATTGCATTGCTGAGATGCAGCACCGCAGTGCGTTCGCTGATGCTCAATATGGCTCCCACCTCCCAGGCAGTCTTGCCGTCCATGGTCCAGCGCAAGGCCTCTAACTCTCTTGGCGTCAGATGGGGGCGGTCGAGTTGCTGCTCGGGCGGTAACAGGACTCGCAGCGCCGTATCTACGGCATGTACGGCAAACAACTGCATGTCCGCAACCAGACGCGTCAGTTGTGCGGCGTCCGACGGAAGATCGGCGCTGCGATCCATACCGAGAACAAAGTGCCGGCCCTCGGGTAAATGCAAGGCGAGACAGACACCGGTTCGATAACCGAATCGAGCCTGCACCTCCCAAAGATGCCCGGCGTTCTTGTTCACATAGGTTCGCTGGTCCCAAACAATGGGCACGCTTTGTCGTTTGCAATGCTGCATGACGGGATCGAGCGATGCCAGAGATGGATCACTCCAGGCGTCCTTGAAGCCGGGTGGGCAGTTGTCAATATTGATGAAATCAGACCGCCCCAGCGAATGGTCCACCACGGTCATGGCCGAGAAATTGTCAAAGCCCATGGCCTTGGTGAAGTGCTCCAACTCATTGGCGAACACATCCCGACTCCGAGCTTCAAGCACCGATTGGTATCGCCCGTCTAACATCGAATCGCCTCCCTCCATGCAAGGCTAGCGCCGATTTGGCGTTTTGCCCATCCGTTGTCTCCCTGACAAGGTTTACAGCTAGCGTGCCATTTGAGCAGCCTGCACACTTAGAGCCAGTTACCCGCGCTTTTCTAGCGCACTTCATTTCTTATATCAAAAATATGACTCCTGCTTGGATTGTGTACGCATGGCCCCGAGTTTTGTGTGAAACCCAGCACGTTCCTGATTTGCAATTGGCGCATTTGAGTACCCAGGTGTTGGTCGCCGGCGACGGCGAGCACCCAGCCATGGGACAAACCCTGTGGCAAGGGGCCGAGGGGCATGCGGTTGCCGGCGTGGCCTGGGATTGGGTCAGTCTGCCGGCGGGCTTGGTGGCGATGGTGGACCCGATGGCCTTGATCACCAACCTGCAGTTCGTCAACCACGCAGGGGAGGTGTTGGCGCCCTTGGAGTCAGCGCGGCAACTGAACGAAATTGTTCATGCGCTGCCTTGGCAATACGAGGTGCAGCGGGCGCTGGGCTTGCATTGAGGCAATGGGCAGCGAGCTGCCCATTGCTAGGCGACTCGGTTCTGGCTGCCTACCCGCCCTGCGCAGGTTCAGGAGCCCACGGGACTATTTGTGTCCGGCCACGGCCAGTCGCATGGACTTGGCGACGAACAGCAGGCAGGCCAGCGTCAGCCCCGCCCCCACCAAGACCCCCGGCATCACCTGCGCCCAAGTCAAGGCCTCGCCCTTCAGAACCAGCATCATCAGCGTGTTCTGGGCCAGTCCTGGTACCCACAAATACCAGGCCGCGTCACCGCCCGGGTTGAGCATGCTCACCATGGGCGCCAGGCCCACCAGCGTGACGATCAGGCCGCTGCCGGCCTGCGCCTCTTTGAAGGTCTTGGAGCGAATCGCCATCGCCATCAAGACCGCGCCCAGGCCGGCCGCCAGCGGCAGTTGCAGCAGCAAAAAGGCGAACACCTCGTACCAACCGAACTGGAACATCGCCTGCAAGCTGTCGCTCCTGAGCAGCCATTGCGCCGGGATGAAGCTCAGGCTGGCCAGCAGCGCCACCAACAAGCCCAGCAGCGCCACCGCGCCCCATTTGCCCAGCACCAGGGCCAGATGCTGGACCGGGTTCATCAGCAGCGGCTCCAGCGAACCACGTTCGCGCTCGCCGGCCGTGCTGTCGAGCGCGGCCGTGAGCGCGCCGTAAAGCACGGCCATGATGATGAACATCGGGATGATGCTGGTGATGCGGGTGGCGCGGGCCTGGGCGCTGGCCAGGTCACGCTCTTCCACCAAGACCGGCTGCAGCAGTTCGGTCGAGACGCCGCGCAGCGCCATATTCAGCGACGCGCGCTCACGGTTGAAGCCGCCGAGCAATCGGCTCAGGCCGCCCAGGCCGGTGCTGGCACGTTGGTTGGCGCTGTCGCTGACCAGCTCCACGGTCGGCTGTTGGCCTGTCAGCAACTCTTTTTCAAAATCTTTGCCGATGACCAGCACCGGCTCCAGCAATTTGGTGTTGCGCAGCTGGCTCTCATAGTCGGCCGGGGCCGCTTTGATCGTGTAGGTCTGGCGCTCCAGATAGTTGCGCAGCGTCGGTGCGTGTTCGATGCCGGCCACCATCACTTCGCGCTTGTCTGCGCGTTCTTCCAGCGAGGAGATAAAGCCTGACAGCGCCAACAACAATAGCGGCCCCATCAGCACCGCCGGCACCATCAGGCGCAGCAGCGTACGGCGGTCGCGCAGCGCGTCCAGCACCTCTTTGACAAAGACGATCCAGAAATTCTTGCCCATACTTGCTTGTTGCTTTGCTTGCAGTTGTTTCATGCCGCAACTCCTGCCTGTTCCTGGCTGAAAGCCAGTTTGACGAAAGCGTCTTCGAACTTGCGCTCGCCGGCTTGTTCAAGCAGTTGCTCGACCGAGCCTTCGGCCACGCTGCGCCCATTCGCCACGATGACGACGTGTTCGCACAGCTGCTCCACCTCCTGCATGATGTGGGTCGAGAAAATGATGCATTTGCTGCCGCCCGCTGCCGAGCACAGATGGCGCAGCGCCTCGCGCAGCGAGCGGGTGGCCAGCACATCGAGGCCATTGGTTGGCTCGTCCAACACGATATTGGCGGGGTCATGCACCAGGGCTCTGGCCAGTGCCGTCTTCATCCGCTCCCCCTGGCTGAAACCTTCGGCACGGCGGTCGAGAATCTTGCCCATGTCCAAGAGCTTGGCCAGTTCCTCGGCGCGCGCATTCGCCGCGCCTTCTTCCATGCCCTGCAAGCGGCCGAAGTAGATGATGTTTTCG
Source organism: Paucibacter sp. B2R-40 (assembly GCF_025717555.1). Taxonomy (GTDB): domain Bacteria; phylum Pseudomonadota; class Gammaproteobacteria; order Burkholderiales; family Burkholderiaceae_C; genus Paucibacter_A. Next base: position 284,139 of record NZ_JAJIRP010000001.1, read on the forward strand.
CGTGCCGACAGACGCGGGTAGAGGCCATGGGCGTCGCCCAGAATACCCATGCGTGCCAGGGCCTGGCGGGGCTGCTCGGCCACTTTGATGGTGTCGACGGTGATGCTGCCGCTGTCCGGCGTGAACAAGCCACCCAACATGCGCAGCGTGGTGGTCTTGCCGGCGCCATTGGGGCCGAGCAAGCCGGTGATGCGACCGTCGGGCGCGTCCACCGTCACCGCCTTGACCGCCTGCACCAGCAGCTTGGCCGGGCGCTTGAGCAGCGAGCCGCCACTTTTGGCGATGAACTGTTTGCTGACGTTCTCGATCTGAATCATGGCTGCACCTTGGCGGCTGACGTGCTACTGGCCTGCACCGGCAGGAAGGCGCCGGGGCGCGGAATCTTGGCTGCGCAGGCCGCGTCTTGCGGCAGCGCCAGCGCATCGGTCTTGGCGTCCACAAAGCGGAACAGCAACTCGCGTATGCAGCCCACGCCCATCACGCCGTGGCCGGCCTCGGGCACGACGATGTGCTGTACCAGCTTGGCGTTGGTGGCGCCCAAGGCCTTGGCCGCGCGCTCGCCGTGGCGCGGCGGTGTGGCCGGGTCGGCGCCGCCGCTGAGCAGCAGTACCGGCGAGGCGGTCGGCGGCATGCTGAAGAAGGCCGGCGCGATCTGGGCGCGTGGCCATGACTGGCAAACCTGGGTGTAAAGCCTTGCGTCATCGCGGCCAAAGTCAGCACCGGGCAGGTCGGCGCTTTTCTCCAAGCGCGGCACGTCCTCTGCGCAGACGACCGAGAAATGCATGCCCATGGCAAGCCGGCTTGACTTGCCGCTGGCCAGGGCACCACTCAGGCCCATCAAGCCCTCCAAACGCCCTTGATGGGCGGCATGGATGGCCGCGGGCAGGGCAGCCGCCAAAGCCGGTGAATACAGCGGCAAACGTACGCTGCGCAGCAGCATCTCCCGGCTCAGTGTGAAGCTCTCTGGCTGGCCGGTCAGCGGGTGCATGACGCTGACTTGGCGCGGCATGCTTTGCAAGAGGGCGGCCCATTCCTGGCGCAGCTTTGGAAACAGCTGCTGGCAAGCCGGCTCTTGTTCGCAGGCCAGCAAGCTGGCGTCGAGAGCGGCCTGGCCATCGGTCGAGAAGCTGGCCGGCAAGACCATATCGGGCGGCGCCACGCCGTCCAGCACGGTGCGGCGCACCTGCGCCGGGAACAGACGCAAATACTCCAGCGCGGCGCGCGTACCGTAGCTGCCGCCGATCAGATTCCATTGCGGTGCGCCGAGGGCTGCGCGCACGGCCTCGAAGTCCTGCATGGCAATCGTGGTCGAGTAAAAGCGCATATCGCCATGCGGCAACTTGGCCAACGCCAAGCGGCAAGTCTCTAGCCGTTTGAACTGTGCGCTCGCGTCCAAGGCCTCGGCGATAGGCAGATCGCGGTCGTCGGCGCATTGCAGCGGCGCCGACTTGCCGGTGCCGCGCTGGTCGATGAAGACGATGTCGCGGCGGTTGTTCAGCCGCGCCAGCCGACTCATCACCATCGGCGCCACGGCCATGGCGCTCTGGCCGGGGCCGCCCGCCAGCATCAAGACCGGGTCAGGCTGCTTGTTGCGTGCCATCGCCGGGACCACCAGGAAGTGGATATCGATCTGCGTGCCGCCCGGCTCGGCCGGGTTCAGCGGGCGCTTGATATGGCCGCATTGCAACTCATTGGGCATGCCCTCGATGCGGCAGGGGCTGGTGCCGCTGCTGGGCGGACTCGTGGCTGAATGGGCGGGATTGCTCGCGGTAGTGAGCGCGATGGCGAGGGCGATGCCGGCCGTCGCAGCGATCCGCGCACCCTGGCGTAGCAGGCCGGAGGGTCGTGTTGGTATTCGGTCTGTCATAGATATCCGTTCTCCGAGAACATGTGGTGCAGAACTGGAGCGGATTATGGGCAGCGCCAGCGGCGCAAACGGGCTCGAAGCGGCGAACGGCGAATTGCGCCGTTGAATGGCAGTCCGCCAGGCTTGGCCGGCGCCGCCTCAGTCGGTGGCTGAGCGCAGCGCCATGTTGGCCAAGCGCAGCAGCAGCCACAGCAGCAGCAGCGGGAACACCAAGGTCTGCAATAGAAAGGCAACGATCAAGTTCACGACATCGCTGACCGCCTTGTCGGCCGCCAACTGCATGCGTTCCGCATAGGCCCGAACATCCGGCAGCGTAGCTGCGCGTTTGAGCTTGTCAAAGGCCGACTCAGTGGCCGGGGCGTTGGCTTGCTGCACCGAAGCGGCCTGGCGCCCCAACTCGCCGGCGGTGTTGGCGATGCCTTGCTGGCTGGCTTGGTAGTTGTCGGCCAACAAATGCCGGAAGGCCAGATCGCTGCCCAGGATGGTCAGCGGTACGGCAAAGCGCAATACCAGCAAGGCGATCAAGAGCGTGCGGGCATAGCCCGGCAGCCTGCGGCGCTGCCAGACGGCCCAGCCAGTGCCGAATGCCATCAGCGTCAGCGCCGCGCTGACCCAGGCGTTGCCGCCGAGCGAGATCAATACTTTTTGCACGCCGAAGGACACCGAGGCCCCCAGCATCAGCGTTGAGAACTGCTCGATCAGATCATTGATGGGGTCCAGCGCCTGGCCGGGAGCGAGCGTCAGGCCGACGCCCAGCGGCTGCAACGACACGGTCGTTTCCTGCAGCGTCGAGATCACGGCGTTGAGCGTGCGCGCGGTGGCAAAGGTGATCAAGGCACGTTTCAAGCCCGCGTCGACGCGCGCGCTGGCCATCGCGTCCAGCTGCGGCAGCCAAGCCAGGGCGGCGCTGGCGAGCAGGGCAAGGATGATCAAGAGGCGGTGATGGGGCGACGACATTTTCAAAGCATAAGCGATGATTTCAGCGGCATGGGCAAGTTTACGCATGCATATCGTGCGCCTGGCCGCCAAGTTCAGCCAGGCGTAACAGCAGTTCGTCGCAACTTGCAAACAGTACGTGCAGGCCCCACGTTAAGCTACGTCCATCACTTTGTAGGAGCAAGCAATGTCTGACAGCATCGAGCTGGATAAATTGGCTGAATTGCATCAGCGCGGTGTGTTGACCGCCGAAGAATTCGCCCGCGCCAAAGAGCGCCTCCTGGGTGGCGCTGGCACCGGTTCGTCCTCGACCACGTCCGGCTATGGCGCCACGCGCAGCGCCGCAGCGGGCGGCATCAACGAGCTGCGGCGCAGCGTTGATGACCGCTGGATCGGCGGTGTCTGCGGTGGCATTGCCAGGTTGACCGGCATCGAGTCTTGGCTTTGCCGCTTGCTGCTGACGGTGCTGGCGCTGTTTGCCGGCTCCGGTGTGCTGGTCTACATCCTTTTGTGGATCTTCGTGCCCGAACAAGAGGCCTGAGTCGCCAGTCGCTAGCCACTGACCAAGCCGTCGATCACCTGGATCGTGCGGTCGCAGCGTGCGGCCAAGGTGGGGTTGTGTGTCACGAACAGCACGGCCGTGCCCTGCTGCTGGTTGACGCGGCGCAGCAGCTCGAACACCGCATCGGCGCTTTTGCTGTCCAGGTTGCCGGTCGGTTCATCGGCCAAGAGCAGGGCAGGCTTCATCGCCAGCGCGCGTGCCACGGCCACACGCTGTTGCTGGCCGCCACTCAAGTTGCCGGCCAAGTTGTCTTGCCAGGGCGTCAAGCCGACGCTGGCAATCAGCTCCAATGCACGCTGGTGCATCTCGGCGTTAGGAAAGCCGGCCGCACCCAACATCGGCATCATCACGTTCTCCAGCGCGGTGAATGCGGTGATCAGGTGGTGGTACTGGAATACAAAACCGATGCTGTGGCCGCGCAGCCGGGTCAGCGCGCGGTCGTCCAAATGGGTGGTTTCTACGCCATGAATCGCCAGGCTGCCGCTGCTCGGCCGGTCCAGCAGGCCGACGATATTGAGCAGCGTGCTTTTGCCCGAGCCCGAGGGCCCCATCACGGCGCAGAACTCACCCTTGTGCAGGCTCAGGTCGATGCCATGCAGCACTTCGGTCTCGATCGGCGTGCCGGGGTTGAAGACCTTGCGCACGCCATGCAGCTGCACCACCACCTCGGTGCTCGTCATGTTGCTGCCCGGCTCAGCCACGGATCGCCACCACGGGGTCTAGTCTTGCCGCACGCAGGGCCGGCGCAAATGCAGCGAGCAAACCCGTCAGCGTGGCCAAGAGCAGCGCGGCGCCAAACAGCTGCGGATCGAACACCAGCGGAAACAGCGGCGTGCCATCGGCATTGCGTGCATATTGTTGCCACAGCCACAAGGCGAGGGCGCCGATGGAGCTGCCCAGCAGCGAGCCGCCCAAGCCCAGCAGCCCGCCTTGCAGCAGAAAGACGCGCAGTATCTGCGCCTGTGAAATACCCATCGCACGCAGAATGCCGATCTCGCGCGATTTCTGCACCACCACCACGACCAGCACGCTGGCGATGCCAAAGGCTACCGAGAGCCCGACAAAAAAGCGGATCGCCGTGTTCGCGGTGGTTTGCGCGCTGATGGCCGAGAAGAACTGCGCACTCGATTTGATCCAGCTGTCGGCCTGCACGCCGGTGTTGGCCGCGATCGACTGCGCTATCCGCTCGGCCGCGTAGACATCGCGCACCGTCACGTCCAGGCTGGTGACGCCGCCGGGCAGGCCCAGCAGGCTTTGGGCGGTATGGCGCGCCACAAAGGTGCTGCGTTGATTGGCGCCTTTGTTACCAAGATCGAAGATGCCGATGATGGTCAAGGTACTGGCCTGCGCGTTTTCCGAGTTGGCGGTCGACAGGCGCAGCTTGTCACCGATGTCAACGCCCAGATCGGTGGCCAGATCGATGCCGATCAAGATGTCCGTGCCGCCGAGATCGGCGCGCCCGCGCACCAGCTTGTCGTTCAAGTCAACGATGCGGTAATACAAATCGGGGTCGATGCCGTTGACCGAAATTGCCCGGCTTGCATTGCCGCGCAGCACCAGCGCCGAGCCGCTGCTCAGCGGCGAAACTACCAGCACATCGGGCGTGGCACGCACCTGCGCCGCCACCGCCTGCCATTGGTCAATCGACTTGAGCCGCTGCAGCGGCGGCTGGACGATGGCGCCCGGCTGCTCGGTCGGGCTGGCCGGCCGCAGCGCGCGCGTCACTTCCTGGTGCGGCAACAGCTGAATATGCGCTTGCGCCGTCAACACGCGCCGGATGAAGTTGCCCTGCAACCCAGCCAGCAAGGCCGACATGAACACGATCACGGCCACGCCTATCGCCACGCCGATGATGATGAACAAGGTCTGCAGCCGCCCTTCACGCAAAAAGCGCAGCGCGACGATCCATTCGAAAGGCAAGCCGGCGGGCAGTGTGCGGGCCATAGGGCTCAGGCCTTCAACGACCGGCGAGCGGGGCGGCGCCGCCAGGTTTGGCGCCAACTGGATCCGGTCTGGCGCGTACCCTGGCGCCGTCCTTCACCGGCTCGCTGCCCAGCACCAGGCGGTCCCCTTCGACCAGGCCGTCCAGCAGCTCGGCATAGCCGCCGCTGCGCAGGCCCAGGCGCACGCTTTGGCGGCGTGCTATACCTTTGTCGCGACCGTCCTCACCGACACGCAGCACCCAGGGCGCAGCGCTTTGAGGCTCACGCACGACGGCCAGCGGCAGCAGCAAGGCCTGCGGGCGGCGCGCCACCTCGATGTCCACCGACACCGTCATATCCTGGCTCAAATAGGGCGGTGGCGCCGGCACATCGAGCTTGACCTCGACCGCGCCGGTCTGCGCATTCACGCCGGGGTTGATGAACACCAAATGAGCCTCAAAGTGCTGATCGGGGTAGGCGTCGGCCGACGCCAGGGCTGGTTGGCCGGGTGCGATCAGGCGCAGATTGCGCTCGTCGATGCTCAAGACCAACTGGGTGCGCCCGGCCGGAGACAGCGTCATCAAAACTTTGCCGGCCTGCACCACATCGCCGACCTCCACCTTGCGGCCGATCAGCGTGCCGGCGGCCGGCGCGCTGATGCGGGCATAGCGGCTGCGGGCGGCTGCCGCCTCGGCGTTGGCACGCGCCTGCGCCAAGGCGGCGTCGGCCAGCGCGGCGTCGCTGCCGCCGGGGCGCAGCGCTTCGCTCTGTTTTTGGCTCAAGCGCCATTGCGCTTCATTGAAGGCCAGCGTCGTGCGAGCTTGATCCAGGGCGGCCTCACCGATGAAGCCCTGCTCGAACAGGGCTTGTTGCCGGTTCAGCTGAGATTTGGCGTTATTCAAATTGGCCAGTGCTTGGCGCAGCTGCTGTTCGGCCACCGGCGCTTGCAGTTCAGCGACTTGGCGCACCCGAGCCAAGGCCTGCTGCACCGCCAACTCGGCCTGGCGTTGACTGGCGCGCAACTCGGCCGATTCCAATTCCACCAGCAAATCGCCAGCTGCCACCTGTTGCCCCTCGGCCACCGGCACGCGCGTCACGGTGCCGGTGATCTGCGCGGCAATATCGGCCCGGTGCGGCGCCTCAACCCGGCCACTGGCCACCACCGACTGCACAAAATCGCGCCGCAACAGCGTGCTGGTCATCACCTCCGGGCCGCGCCAACTGCGCCATGCGAGAGCGAGCAAAGCAAGTGCAAAAGCGAGCAAGGCGAGGCGCGAGGGCCAGCCTAGCTTACTCAGCATTGCGCGCAGGTCAATGTTCATGTGGGGCGGCGTCGGGGATTGCTGAACTGCCAATCTACGCCCGCTGTTTGAATGCCGTCTTGTGCTGGGTCAATTTGGCGCGTGGAAAAAACGAACCTGACCCCATTTTTTTCCCAGATTCTCTACTGAGCTTGGCTCGCTGTGGCGCAAAAGCTGGGTGTGATGTGGGTGAATTCATTTGGGCGTACCCTACCGCGTCTTTCAACCCGCAAGGAACTCCCGTTATGAAGCTCTATTACAGCCCCGGTGCCTGCTCACTGTCTCCGCACATTGTCTTGCTTGAAGCTGGCTTGAAGTTCGAGCTGGTCTTGGCCAGCACCAAGTCCAAGAAGCTTGCCGACGGGACCGATTTCTACAGCATCAATTCCAAGGGTTCGGTGCCGGTCTTGGAGCTGGACAATGGCGAGCGCCTGACGGAAGGCCCGGCCATCGTCCAATACATTGCCGATCTGGCACCCGGGACAAATCTGGCGCCGGCCAATGGCACGATGGCGCGCTATCGCCTGCAGGAATGGCTGAACTTCATCACGTCCGAGCTGCACAAGAGCTTCTCGCCGCTGTTCAACCCGGCCACGCCGGAAGATTACAAGCCGCAGGTGCGTGCCAAGCTGGCTGAGCGCTTCGCCTGGGTCAATGAGCAGCTCGAGGGCAAGCAATACTTGCTCGGCGATCACTTCACGCTGGCCGATGCCTATTTGTTCGTGGTCAGCAACTGGGGCCAGTATGTGGGCGTTGATGTCAGCGCTTACGCCAATCTGGTGGACTTGCGCGCCCGTGTCGCGGCACGCCCGGCGGTGATCGCGGCGATGACCGCCGAAGGTCTGCTGAAGTAAGCCGGCGTACCCGCGTCAGCTGCGCGCCTCCCAGGCACGCACCCAGGGCAGCATTTGTTCGGCCGGCATGGGTCGGGCGATGCCATAACCCTGTGCCAGCTCGCAGCCCATGGCGAGCAGTTGCTCGCCATGGCTTTGGGTTTCCACCCCTTCCGCGATGACCTGGCGCTTGAAGGCCGCAGCCAGGCCAATGATGCCTTGCACAATGGCCAGCGCCTCATGATCGATCAACATGTCGCGCACAAAACTCTGATCAATTTTTAGCGTCTCAGCGGGCAAATTCTTGAGGTAGGTCAGCGAGGAATAGCCGGTGCCAAAATCATCGATAGAAAAGTGCACGCCCAGCTGCCCGCATTCCCGCATCATTTGTGACACGACCTGCAGATTTTCCAGCGAGCTGGTTTCCAGTATTTCCAGCTCCAGCCGCCCATTGCCGACACGTGGATGGCGACGCAGGATCTGCGCCAGTTGGCTGACAAAGTCCTGTTGCTGAAACTGCCAGGCACTGACGTTGACGCTGACAGCAAGGGCCAGATCCTGATCCTGCCACGCTTCAATGTGCCGCAAAGCGGTTTCGATCACCCAATAGCCGAGCCTCACGCCCAGCGCATGCCCCTCCAGCAGCGGCAAGAAGGCGGCCGGAGCGAGCAGGCCTTGCTGCGGGTGGCGCCAGCGGATCAAGGCCTCAGCACCCATCACAAGGCCGCTGCGCAAATTGACCTTGGGTTGAAAATGCAGTTCGAACTCCGACTGCTCCAGCGCAACTTGCAGGCGCTGCAAGCCTTCGCCGCGATGCTTGAACTCGGCGTCCTGGGCGGCGTCAAAAAGTTGGTAGCGATTCTTGCCGTTTTGTTTGGCCTCGTACATGGCGCGATCGGCATGACGCATCAATTGATCGGCCTCCACATCGTCTTGCGGATAGAGCGTCACGCCGATGCTGGCAGACACCTGCAACAAGTGCTCCCCGAAGATGATGGGCTCGGAGCAAGCCTTCAAGATGCGCTCGATCAAGGCGTTGAGTTCGGCCTGTCCTCGCACATCGACAAGCACCAACACAAACTCATCGCCGCCGATGCGCGCCAAGGTGTCGACCTCGCGCAAGGCCGACTTCATCCGTTGAGAGACCGTGATCAAGAGTTGATCGCCGACGCCATGACCATGCTTGTCGTTGACGGCTTTGAAGCCATCCAAGTCCAGATACAAGACCGCCAAGGTCTGGTCCTGGCGCGCACTATTGGCCATCGCCTGGCGCAGGCGGTCAGACAGCAGCAGCCGGTTGGGCAAGTCCGTCATCGCGTCGTAATGGGCGAAATGCTCCAGCTTTTCGGTCTGCATGCGCAGCGGCGTGATGTCCGCAAACAAAGCGACATAGCTTTGAATTTGGCCAGAGCTGTCCTCAATTGCGCTGACCGTCAACAGCGCAGCAAAGTCACTGCCGTCCTCGCGCCGACTCCAGACCTCGCCCTGGCAATGACCGGTCTGCCGCAAGGCTTGCCACATGGCTTCGATCTTGCTGGCGTCTTCGACGCCGTTGCAGACCTGCCGGTAGTCCTGACCCAGCACCGCTTGGCGGCTATGGCCGGTGATGCGTGTGAACGCCTCGTTGACGTCCAGCAGCACGCCGGCCGGGCTGGCAATCACAATCCCTTCGCTGGTATAGGTGAATACATTGGCGGTCAGACGCAAGCGTGCTTCGGCGAGCTTCTTTTTGCTGATGTCGCGGGCAATCTTGGAGGCGCCGATGATGCGCTTGTGCGCGTCACGAATGGGTGAGATTGACACCGACACATGCACCAGGCTGCCATCCTTGCGTTGGCGCACGGTTTCAAAGTGGTCAACCTTTTCGCCCGCCAGCAGCAGTTCCAGAATGAAGCGTTCTTCGTCCTTGCGATCCAAGGGGAACAGCAACAGCATCGGCTGGCCTATCATTTCCTCGGCGGTGTAGCCAAAAATAGTTTGTGCGCCGGCATTCCAGCTGGTGACGACACCGTCCAGGGTCTTGCTGATGATGGCGTCGTCAGAGGACTGGACGATGGCCTCAAAAAGTGCGAGAGCTGTGCGTGGATCTGACATCGCGCCAAAGTCCGCGTCTGGCATGCGAGTTTTCTGCGCAAGGTGGTCTGCTGGCGGGCTCACGTGGTGAACCAGCTTGGTCAAGTCGCGCGCCACCGTGACGACCGAACAGACCCGGCCGGCCGGTGTCAGTTCCGGCGTGAGCCGGGTTTGCATCAGATGTGCGCCCTCGGGCCCGGTGTAGGTGAACTGAATGGTGCTGGGCTGGCCAGTAAGGAAGACCTCGGTCAGCGAGGCATCCCAAAGTGCCACCTGGTCAGGCGGCATGCCCAACTCGGTATTGGAGCGACCGATGAACTGCGCCGCTGCGCGTCCGGTGATGCGCTCGATCGCCTTGTTGACGTAGAGGTGGCGAAATTGCGGGTCAAACTGCGCCACGACATCCTGCATGAAGTCCGCAAAACCCATGTCGATGCTACTGCTCGCAGCTTCGGGTGCTGGGCCTTGGCCATCGAGAACACATGGCTTTACCAAAGCATGCGCCGCCCTGAGCCTGGCCTGTTTGGCCGCAGCATCGTCCGGAATGTCACCAGGATTCATGGGCACCTCCGCCTCACCAAAATCCTCTCCACCTTGCCCTGCCGATGGATAGGCGCTAGGGCCCGAGTACAACATGAGCTGCGCTTGCTTGACAAGCCTCAAATCAGCCGCGATTGCGAGCTGCGAGCTGCGATCAAGCCAGCATTCAGCCGCAGCCCTGCGTAGCTCAACCCGCCCCGCGCTGCTTGTAGAACTCCACCACCAGCGGATCCACGCCGACCAGTTCGGCGTCGGTCAATGTGACCAAACCATCATGTTGAGCGGCCTTGAGCATGACCTGACCCTCGGGCGTGGCCGGGAAGTCCAGCAAAGCTTGCCGCAAGCGTTCGACTTGCGGTCGCAGACGCGGATGTGTCATATAGGCCATCGGCGTGAGCCCCTTGGGCGCACGCAGCAGCACTCGAAAGCGGCCGCTCAGCTCGACCGGCAAGATGCCCAAAGTGGAAGCCGAACCGACTGCTGCTGCCGCGTCGCCCTTGAGCATGCGCTGCACGCCGTTGCGCTGAGTGCCGGCGATGATGAGTTTGAAGTCGCGTCCCGGCACCAGCCCCTGGTCGCGCATCGCGCGCAAAGCAATCAAGACATGCACGGCAAATGGGTCGGCCACCAGTACCGCTTGTTGGGCCAGGTCTTGCAGGCGTTTGACCGGGCTGTCCTGCGGCACGATCAGCAGCGGCTCCAAAGGCGCGGTGGCGCGCACCAGCGGCAGGAAGCTGGCCTCGCGGTGCAGGATGCGGGCCACATGGGGCGAGGCGCCGACCAGATCGAACTCGCCGCGCCTGGCGCGTTCGATGAATTGCTCAAAGTCCGGCGCGGAGGCCAGCCGAGCGGGCTTGCCCAGCGAGCGCTCGAACAAGTTCACCACCGGCTCGTACAGGCGCACCAGCTGCTGCACCGGCAGATAGGGGACCATGCCGAAGACAATGCCGCCGCTGGCGCTTTCGCTCGTGCTGGTCTGGGCAAAAGTACTCGCTGCGCTGCTTGCACTCAGGCCGACCAGCCAGGCCAAACAATGGCGTCGCCGCAGCTTCAGGTGAACAACAGACATCATCGGCGCTCCCACCTGACCCGCTCAGCCTTGCGCCTTGAGCGGCGCGACCAAGGGAATATTGATGCTGAAGCAGCAGCCCTGGCCGGGCTCGCTGCGTACGCTGATTTGCCCGCCCAGCAGCCCGCTCACCAAATTGCGCACGATGGACAGGCCCAGGCCGGAGCCGCCCTGGCCCAATCTGGTCGTGAAGAAGGGCTCAAAAATACGGCTCTGTAACTCGGCCGTCATGCCATGGCCATCGTCGCGCACCTGCAAGTCCAAGCGCCCATCCGCTTGGCTGGCGCTGATCTGTATCACCCCGCCGAGCCGCCCGTTGAAGGCATGCCGCTCGGCGTTTTGAATCAAATTGCCAAGCACTTGGTCCAGCGGGCCGGGATAGCTGTCCAACTCAATGCCGGCCGGCACCCGCAACTCGACCCGGGTTTGGCTGCGTTTGAGGCTAGGCCCAAAGCTCAAGACCAGATCTTCCAGCACCTCGCAAAGATCGAACTTGCGCCGATATTGGCTGCTGTCATCGACCGCCACTCGCTTGAAACTGCTGATCAACTCGGCCGCCCTTTGCGTCGCACGCAACACCAGGGCGGCCATCTGTTCGCCGTTATTGAGGGCATCGCTCAGGCCCCGGCGCGAGACTTGCTGCTGCTGCACCAGCAGCGCGGTGTCCTGCATCAGGCTTTGCAGTGATGAGGCGGCCGTCACCGCATTGCCGATGGGGGTGTTGAGCTCATGAGAGATGCCCGCCACCAGGGCGCCCAGCGAGGCCAGTTTTTGCGCCTCGACCAACTCGTCTTGGGTATACCGCAAGCGGGTCAGCGCTTGCTCAAGGTGTTCGGTGCGCTGGGTGACGCGCAACTCCAGCGCCTCATTGGCCTCTTGCAAAGACAGCTCGGCCGCTTGTTGTGCCTTGAAGCGTTCTGACAAGGCCTTGGACATCTGGTTGAAGGCGCCCGCCAGCAGCGCCAATTCATTGCTGCCACTGGCTTCGATTTGCACATCGGACTCGCCAGCGGCCATGCGGTCTGCGCCGGCGTGCAAGGCGCTCAGCCGCTGGGTCAGTAGGCGCGCCACCATGACCTGCGAGGCGGCGGCCAGCAGCAAGGTGCCCAAGCACAGCGCCAGCAATTGCCACTGCACTTGGGCGGCCGCTTGGCGCTCGCCGGTGCGGGCGATGCCGAAACTGGCTTGTCCGTAGTTGCGCGAGCCCATGTGCAAATCCCGCACAAAGCCTTGCGCATCGCTGCCTTGTGCCAGCCCGACGCTGGCCAGCGTTACGCCGCGACTATCGCTGATCTGGATATAGCTGAAGTCGCCGCGCTGGACCAGGGTTTGGGCCAATTCTTCGATCGAGGCCAGGTCAGACACGGCCAGCATGGGCCCCAGCGACGCCGACAGCAGCGAGGCACTGCGCTCCCCGGCGCGCGCGGTTTCTTGCGCCATGGCATCAACGACGATCCAGCGTGCGGCCAACAAGATCACCAGGGTGGCAATCGAGAACACCACCGCAGTGGTCAACACAAGCTGTTGTCGGAGTGTGTGCATGCGCGTCGTTATGTCAGGCTCCCAGACCTGAGCATAAGCTTATTTGCTGGCGCCACCTGCAAAGCGGCCACCCAGCTCCCGCCTTACTGCGTCGGCAGGGCGTAGCGGGTGTAGTAACGCCGCCCCGTCGAGTCTTGCGCGCCGAGCCAGAACTCGGCCGACACGGTAGCCGAGCTCGGCAGCGCCACGGGCGCCAACGTCAGCGTGGTGAGCGGTGCATTCGGTGGCTCGGTATCGACGAACAGGGGCAAGATAAAGCCGACCAGCAAGACCCGCACGCTGATCAAGCGCATATCCGGATTGGCCGCCGCCCAGGTGGCGAAATTGAAGGTCAGCCCGCTACGGAAGGCCTGCGCCGTGAGCGGCTGGCTGCTGCTCAAGGCGTCGATGGCGGGGAAGCGCGCGGTCGCCGACTCGGCCGGCACATCCGCCGGCAAATAAGCCGTGGCGGTCTCCGTCAGCGCCTTGTCATCGAGCGTGAAGCTGGCCATGTATTTGGCGCCGCGTTGGCTTTCGGCGCTGCCCAGCCAACCCAGTGCGGATTGTTTGAGCACCAGCTCGGTAATGCTGCCGGTGGGCTTCACCAGCTTGGCACCGGGCGTGTCGGACAGGCAGAGCAGCTTGCGGCTGCAGTAGGCGAAAGGGATGCTGTAGCCACTCTGCAATTGCACCGTGGCGGTATCCATGATCTTGGTCGGCGTGGCGGTCGATGTCTGCGCTTGAATCGCGACTTGTATGCCCACCCAGGGATTGGGTTCAGGGCTGGAGGCGCTGCCGCTGGCCGCGCTGACGCTGCCATCCGCCCCCAAATGAATCACGCTGACCGGGTAGACATTGACGCCAAAGCCCTTGCCATTGCCGACCAAGCCCCATTGGCCTGGCGTGGTGGCGTTGGCGCCTTTGGTGAAGGACACCGCGTCACTGAACTGGGCCAGCAAGCTGCCGCTGGCGTCGCTGACATTGGCGGATACCAGCACTTTCTTGCACAAGCCCACCAGCAGCGCGTCATCGGCGCAGCCGGTCACCATGAAGCGGCCGATCTGGCCCTTCTTGCTCGCGAAGTCGGCCAGCTTGGCGGCCGTGGCGTCTTTGTCGGCGCTGTTGTGCTGGGTGTAGGCGCTCAGCTGCGCGGCCGCTTTGAAGTCAGCGGCCGTCTTGCCCTGCGAGATCAGGGCGTTCAGGCTTTTGGCCAGCTCATCCAGCAGCGGCAGATTGTCCAGCGTCGCCTTGGCGGTAGAGGCCAGCTTCAGCGTTGAGGTAATGGCCGTGGCCGGGGTGCCGCCGGTCGCTTTGAGCAATTCGGTCTGGGCCAGGCCCAAACTGACTTGCACCTCTGGGGTGGCGCTGGTGCTCAGTTTGTTGCTGATCAGCAGCTGCTCGATGCCCTTATTGTTCTTGCCCAATTGCACTCGCAAAGACTCCAGCAGCAAATCTTGCGCCGACTTGTCGGCCACAAAGCTGGCGTCGCCGAGCAGATCCAGTGCGGCCGCATTGGTGAACTTGAGGTCGCTCAGCTGGGTTTTGATCATGCTCTTGACGAACTCGCCAGCGGCGCTGGCGGCCGAGGCGGCCGGTGCGGCCATCGCCGCTGCGCTGGCGGCCGGGCTGGCAAACACCGGCTGCGGGTCGCTGCCGATGGCCAATGCGACGATGGCATTGCTGAGCGGCGTGATATTGGCCCACATGGCCGGCTTGCTGGCATCCATCAAAGGCACGGCAGAGTGCAGGACCTGCGGATTGCCGGCGGCGTCGATGCCGCTGACCTGCACCAGCAGCGGGGCTTTCAAAACTTTGTTGTTGAGGGTCAGGGTGTAGCTGCCATCCGTGGGTCGGGTCGTGGCCGAGCCGACCGGCGCACCGGTGCCGTCCATCACCTTGACCCTTGCGTTGGTCAACGGCGAGCCCAGCGCTGCGACGCCGCTGAGTGTGGGTGCGACAGTAAAAGTGGTCACGCCGGGTGTAGTCGCGTCCGGTTTGGGGGTGCTGCCGCTGTCCGAGCCGCCGCCACCGCCGCAGGCGCCCAGGCTCAGCACGACGGCCAATCCCAAGCCCAATCTGAGCTGGGGTGCCCAGCCAAACAGCCACGCTCCTGCCTTGATGCGACCCGGCGAGGTGCGACCCGGCAAAGCCGGCGCGGTGTTGGTGGAGCTGTGCATGGTTGCGATCTGTGGAGCGGAAGTTCCCGTCATGATAGGCAGGCCGCCCGCTGCCAAAGCGTCGATGAGCCGGGGCTTTCGGCTGGTTATCGCGGCCCGGCCAAACCCTCTAATTGACCGGCAAACTCCTTGCTAGTAGGCCCGCTCAACCCGGTTGCGGCCCTCGCGCTTGGCTTTGTAGAGCGCCGCGTCGGCGCGGCCCAGGAGGTCGTCGAGAGCCTCCTGCTGGGTGCGCGGCATCGCGATGCCGATGCTGACGGTGCAGTGGATGGCGCCGGCTTCGGTGCTGAAGCGCTCATCGGCGACGCTCTGGCGCAGCCGTTCGGCCAGCTTCACCGCATCTTCGGCGCTGACGTCTTGCCACACCACCGCAAACTCCTCGCCACCCATGCGCACGGCCAGGTCATTGGGCCGCACATGGCTGAGCAGCAGGAGACCCAAGCCGCGCAGCACCGCGTCACCGGCGGCATGGCCGTGGCGGTCATTGATCTGTTTGAAGTGATCAAAATCAATCATGGCCACCACCATGCCAGGCGTGACATTGGCAGCAAGGCCACGTTGGCGCAGGCGGCCCATGCGGTTCTTCAGGCCACGCCGATTGAGCAGGCCGGTCAAGGGGTCGATCTCTATCATCGACCAGAGGCTGCGCTGCAACTCGCTATTGACCAGCAAGAGCACGGCAAAGGCCTGACCTATCAGCAAAAGGATGAAGACCAGCAGCCACAAGCCGTTGTTGGCGACAGACTGCTCGGTCGAGCCAGCAAAAGCGGGTGTCACTGTGGCGGCGCGCAGCGCGTGAGCGGCCACCGACAGCGCCAGATCGATCAGCGCCAGACCGAGCGCAAAACCACCCCGGTTGCGCCAGCTGCGGATGATGGGGGCCAGCGCAAAGCCGCGCAGCAGCGCGCTGGCGCCCAGGGTCAGCGAGAGCGATGTCCAGAGCGGCAGCCCCCAGGCTCCCAACAAGATCGAGGCCAGGCAGGCCAGCGCGGTAAACAAAGCCACCGGCGGCCAGTGCAGGCGCAGGCCCAGAAAGCTGCGCACAGCCAGCAGCACCAAGGCGCTGGAAATGACGCCGCCGATGTGACCGGTATTCAGCCAGGGGATCGCAGTGCCGGTGGCCATCAGCAACACGCGCAGCAGTTGCGCCAGCGCGATGACGCCAAATGCGCCCGCCCAGAGCCATAGCCCGTGGCGGCCACGCGCACTCCAGGCGCCACCGAGGGTGACGACTGCCATCAGCGTCGCCACGACCTGATAGACGATCAGCAGTGTGGGGACATCCAGCGTTGGATAAATGGGGGCGGCGGTTTGCATGGGCGGCGTATTGTCGTCCACCCGGCAGTCGTCTCAGATCTACAGCCAGGTGCTGATCTCTGCCAGTGGTTTTTTGATGCCGCCATGCACCGGCACTTGGCAGCCGGCCTTGGGGTAGCCCAGCACCAACAGGATCACCGGCTTCTCGGCCTCAGGCCGGCCGCATAGCTTGCTCAAAAAACCCATCGGGCTGGGCGTATGGGTCAGGGTGGCGAGGCCGGCGTCATGCAAGGCACTGATCAAAAAGCCGGTGGCGATGCCGACCGACTCGGGCACGTAGTAATGGCTGAAGCGCTCGCCGTTGGCGTCGATGCCGTACTTCTGCGCAAAGATTGCGATCAGGACCGGCGCTTCTTCCAAAAATGGCTTGCTGGCGTCGGTGCCCAGCGGCGCCAGCGCGCGCAGCCATTCCTCGGGTGCGCGGCCGTTGTAGAAGCTGCGCTCTTCTTCTTCGGCGGCGGCACGGATCTGCGCTTTGCGATCGGCATCGGTGATGACGACGAAATGCCAGGGCTGCTGGTTGGCACCTGAAGGCGCGGTGCCGGCGGCGAGCAGGCATTGCTCGATCACCGCGCGCTCAACCGGCCGGCTGTCGAAGTCGCGCACGGTGCGCCGACGCAGCAGCTGTTGGTAGTTGGCCTGGGCTTGGGCCAACATGGCCTGGCTGGGCAGTTCGCGGTAGCCCGTCAAGGGCTCCATGGCTGGGGCGGGTAGGGTGTGCATCTGAGGGCTATCGAGTGAGGTGCGCCGCCAGCATAACGCCGACATGTGACGGATCAAATCGGGCCTGACCCCAGCTGCTGTCCCGATCTATTGAATGCCGGGCAGCCAGGCCGCTATCCTGTAAACAAGCAACTCCTGCAACTGGTTCATCAGTGCAAAGCCAAACAAGCAGGCCACCACCACCCGCAGCAAGGTCCAGGGCCTGTGCCCCAACCAAGCCAGGTAGTAGGCGATGGTGAGCAGCAGCAAGGTTGCATCGGTGATGGTTTGCAGCATCGCCAGGGGCACTTGGGCCCATTGGCCCAGGCTGCTGAGCAGCAGGCCGAGCAGCATGGCCATGGCGACGCCGTACAGGCCCACCGCCCAAGCCTCGGCGATAGTGAAACCCCGCTGCGGGAACAGCAATCGCATCAAACCAGCTGTGGGCAAGGTGAAGATCAGCATCCAGTAGGGCATTGATAGGCTAAGCCACACATTGAGCTGCGCATACAGAGCACTGCGAGCCGGCGGCAAGCTGCCACTGACCTGCTGCAGCAGCTGGGCCCGATAAGCCTCGAAATATGGCTCGCCGTAGAGATGGCCCAGCAGCACGCTGAGCGTGGCGATCGCCACCAAAAACGGCAGGGGGTGGGTGTAGCGCAGGCGTTGGCCCTGCAAAAATGCCTTGAACACCACGGCCGGCTGCCAGCACAAATGCCCGACCGTGCGCTTGAGACTCTTCTCTATATGCAGCACCCGCTCGCTAAAGTCCTGCCACATGTCGGGCAGCGTCAGCGGCAGGCACTGCGCCTTGATGCCGCAGACATGGCAGAACGCACCTTGCAGCGGCGTGGAGCAGGAGTGGCAAGTCAGGCACTTGATAGGTGTTGAGCCGCTTGCGGTCTCTTGGGGCATGGGTCAAGTCCAGGTCGGCGGCGGGCTTATGCTCGGCAGCTTGAACCATAACATCCACCTCCGGCTGAGCGCCCGCAGCGAACGACGAAACCGGCTTGGGCCTGCATTTCCTTTTGGGCTTGGAACTGGGGCAGGGTCTCACTGATCACCGGCCATCCGCATGCCCGACGGTCTGCCGCCCAGCTTTATGCGTTGGGATCGCGACGACCTCAAGCCCGACCGGCTCTAGGCCACCCGCCGCCCCCGCACAAAGACCTCGCAAACCACCGGCTGGCCGGCGACCTCGCGCACCCGCACCAAGTCGCCCCGCAGCCCTAAGGCAATTTCCCCACGATCCGCCAAGCCGCAAGCCAAGGCCGGCCTGCGGCTGACGACGGTCAGCGCTTCGGGCAGGCTGAAGCCCGCATCGCGCCGCAGCAGCCAAGCCGATTGCAGCAGGCTGGACGGCACATAGTCGGAACTCAGCGCATCCAGCACGCCGGCGCGGGCCAAGTCCAACGCAGAGACATTGCCCGAGTGCGAGCCGCCGCGCAGCACATTGGGCGCACCCGCGACCGTGCATAGGCCCAGGCCGTGAGCGCGCTGCGCCGCCGCCAAGGTGGTGGGGAATTCGCTCATGCCTGCTCCCAGCGCTTGCGCCTCGTCGACATGGGCCATAGTCGTGTCGTCGTGCGTGGCCAAGGCGACCTTGTGCTTGCGCGCAAAGTCCGCAAACCAGGCCCGGTTCGGCTCGGCATGCTCGGCCTGACGCTGCGGCGCAAGGGCGACTTCGCGGGCCCAGACCGCGTCGCTCCAGCCCTTTTTGCCGGTGTAGTAGGTCTTGGCATGGTCCAGATTGGTCCACTGGCGCTGGCCCGGCGTGTGGTCCATCAGCGAAATCAGGCGCAGACGCGGATGCTCGGCAAAGGGCTCGAACAACTCGCGCGCGTTCGGCGCCGGCAGCTCGCAGCGCACATGGATCAGGTGATCGGCCTTCAAAACGCCGGCCGCCTGCATTTGATCCAGCACGTCCAACAAGGCGCTTTGGTCGCGCGCCCGAAAGCCGTCGCCATAAGGGTCGCCGACGCCGATCGCGTCCAGCACGGTGGTGATGCCGACCGAGGCAATCTCGGCATCATGGGCCATCACGGCGCCCAGCATCGGAAAGATGACCTTGGGTCTGGGCATCACATGCCGCTCAAGATTGTCGGTATGTACCTCGACCAGACCCGGCAGCAGATAGTCACCGCCCAGGTCGATCGCCCCCGCAACCGCGCTGCCGCCAGTGGCGATCTCGGTGATCACGCCGCCTTGCACGCGCAGGTGGCCACGAATCACTTCCTTGCCCAGCACCAATTGCGCGTTCGTCAACAACAGATCATTTTTCATACAAGACTTCTTTCTGGCTGGGCGGCAACCGGCAGGCTGACGCAGCGGCTGGCGACGGCCTCGCGCACTTCCTCGTCGTGAAAGATGCCGACGATGGCGGTGCCGGCGGCCTTGGCGGCGGCAATCATATCGATCACGACGCGGCGGTTCATCGCATCCAGCGAGGCGGTCGGCTCGTCCAGCAAGAGCAGGCGGGCCGGCTGCACAAAGCCGCGCGCGATATTGACGCGCTGCTGCTCGCCGCCCGAGAAGGTGGCCGGCGGCAAGTCCCAGATCGCCTCAGGCAAATTCAGGCGCGCGAACAGCTCGGCCACCTGGGCCCGCGCGGCCTGCTGCGCGGCCCGCCAGCGGGCCTCATCGGCGCTGCCCGATTGCAGTTCGGGGTCGGCCTGCAGCAGGCGCTCGGCCACCACATCAAGCGCGCCGACGCGCGGCAGCGCGCGCAGGAACTGGCTGACATAGGCCAGCTCGCGGCGGCGCAGCGCCAGCACTTGCTGCGGACTTGCCTGGGCCAGATCGAGCGGCTCGGTGTCCGGCTGCTCGCTGGTAAACAGGATGCGGCCGCTGTCGACGCCGTAGCTGCCGTACAGGCATTTGATCAAGGTGGACTTGCCCTGGCCCGAGGCACCGACCAGCGCCACGCATTCGCCCGCCCGCACATCCAGCGAGACGCCGTGCAGGACCGGCAGCGCCTGGCCGCTGCGCAGATGCAGCGTGAAATGCTTGCGCACATCTTGCACGCTCAAGACAGGCGTTATTGAATTCATCGTCATGGCGCCACCACCGAGGCGACCAGCAGCTGCGTGTAGGGATGCTGCGGGTCGTCCAGCACGCGGTCGGTGAGTCCCTCTTCAACGATGCGGCCTTCGCGCATCACCAGCGTGCGATGCGCGAGCAGGCGCGCCACGCCCAGATCATGGGTGACGATCAGCGCGGACAGATGCATGCGCGCGACCAGCAGCCGGATCAGATCCAACAGCTTGGCCTGCACCGACACATCCAGCCCCGAGGTCGGCTCGTCCATCAGGACCAGGCGCGGCTTGGTGACCAGATTGCGGGCAATTTGCAGGCGCTGGCGCATGCCGCCGGAGAAGCCGCGTGGCGAGTCGTCGATGCGCAGCGGGTCGAGTTCGACCCGGCTCATCCAGTCCTCGCCAGTGGCGCGGAGCTGGCCATAATGGCGCAGGCCGGCGCCCATCAGGCGCTCGCCGATATTGGCGCCGGCGCTGACATTCATGCGCAGACCATCGGCCGCATGCTGCTCAACAAAGCCCCATTCGGTGCGGGCCAGCAGGCGGCGTTGGCGCTCGCTGATGCGGTGCACGTCCACCAGCTCACCGGCCGCGCTGCGGTACAGCACCTGGCCGGCAGCGGGTTGCAGCCGCGCGGCGATGCAGTTCAAGAGCGTGCTCTTGCCCGAGCCTGACTCGCCCACAATCGCCACCACCTCGCCGGGGAACAGGCTCAGCGAGGCCTCGCTGACCGCCGCGCGGGTTTGCCCGGCGGCATTGAAGCGGTGCGTTAGCCCCGTCACTTGCAAAAGAGGTTGAACGGCGTTCATGACTTCAACTCAATCAGGAAACTCTTGCCATGCTGCTCGAAGCCCAGCTTCTCGTAGAAAGCATGGGCCTCGGTGCGGCGCAGATTGGACGACAGCGCCAGCTTGTAGCAGCCGGCCGCCGCCGCCAAATCTATTGCGTCTTGCATCAAGGCGCGGCCGACACCCTGGCCCTGCAGATCGGCCGCGACGCCGACACTTTCGACCACCGCCGAGGGCGTGCCCTGGTGCGAGAGCATGGGCAGGACGAACAGCGTCAGCGTGCCGACCGGGCGCTCATCCGTTTCGGCCAGGCGCACGCGCGCCGAGGGCAGGGCTTGAATCTGCTGCCAGGCTTGTTCAAGCCGCGCAAGGTCTGGATTCCCTGGGCCGTCCAGGCCGCTGCTCTGATACAGCGCCAACAAGGCCGGTAGGTCGCCAATCTGCGCATCACGAATCGTTAACGGGTGCTCAATCATGGTCATTCTTTCGCTCCATTTGCGCGGCACACCAGTCGCTGTCCGAGCAGGTCCATAGCGTTTGTCCTTCGCTTTGCACGACCTCATCCAGAAAGCTGGTCTTGCAGCCGCACAGCTCGCAGGCATGCCCCTGCGGTTCGATTTCAAACGGGTGGTCCTCGAAGTCGAGGCTGCGCACGCTGGTGTAAGGCGGCACGGCATAGAGCCGCTTCTCGCGCCCGGCGCCGAACAGCTGCAGCGCCGGCATGCGGTCCATCTTGGGGTTGTCAAAGGCCGGAATCGGGCTGGGCGCCATCACATAGCGGCCGTTCACCAGCACCGGGTAGTCATAGGCCGTCTCGACCCGGCCCCATTGCGCGATGTCCTCGTACAGCTTCACATTCATCAGCCCATATTCCTCGGCCGCATGCAGGCTCTCGCATTCGGCCCGGTTCGGCTCGAGTCGGTACAAGGGCTCGGGTTGTGGCACCTGATAGACCAAGACCTGGCCCTCGCGCAGCGGCGTCTCGGGGATGCGGTGGCGGGTCTGGATCAGCGTCGCGTCCACCGTGCGGGTGGTGGTGGCCACGCCGGTCGTGAGGGCGAAGAAGTCGCGGATATTGACGGCGTTGGTGGTGTCGTCGCTGCCCTGGTCGATGACCTTCAAGACATCATCCTGGCCGATCACGGCGGCCGTGACCTGGATGCCGCCTGTGCCCCAGCCATAGGCCAGCGGCATCTCGCGCGAGCCGAACGGCACCTGGTGGCCGGGGATGGCCACCGCCTTCAACAGCGCGCGGCGGATCATGCGTTTGCTGCGCTCGTCGAGATAGGCGAAGTTATAGCCTTCTGCGCTTTGTTGCTTGATGCTTTCGCTCATGGCTGCTCCGCTGCTTGTCTGTCACTGCGCTCCTGGCGCAGTTGGCGTATCAGTTGCAACTCGGACTCGAAGGTCACGTAATGCGGCAGTTTGAGATGCTGCACAAAACCCGAGGCCTCGACGCTGTCGCCCTGCGGCAGTGCGAACTCCTGTTGCTGCGCGGGGCTGCTGACCTGCTCGCCGAACTCATCGGCACGCAGCGCGCGGTCCAGCAGCGACATTGCCATCGCCTTGCGCTCGCCGTGGCCGAACACCAGGCCGTAGCCGCGCGTGAACTGCGGCGGCGCGCCTTCGCTGCCGACAAACTGGTTCAGCATCTGGCATTCGGTCAGCTCGACCTCGCCGACCTCGATCTCGAAGTCCAGCTCGTCCGGCTGCAAGGACACGGTTACCGCGCCGAAGCGGATGTCGCCGGCAAAGGGGTGCGTAAAAGCGTAGCCGCGCTGGGTCGAATAAGCCAGGCCCAAGACCCAACCCTCGTCGGCGCGGGCCAGCATTTGCAGGCGGCCGCAGCGCGGCAGCGGGTAGCGCGGCGGGTCGCGGGTGATGTCCAGCGGCTCGGGGTCGCCGTCGGGCGGCAGAGCGGGCTCGATCAGGCCTTGGGCGGACAGCGCCTCCAGCGCATTGCTGATGACGGACTGAGCTTGTTCCGGTGCCTGCTCCGGCGGCACTTGATCCACAGCCGCCGGTGCATCACCGCGCAACAAGCCAAAGTCCAGCAGGCGCTGCGTGTAGTCATAGGTCGGCCCCAGGACTTGGCCGCCGGGCAGGTCTTTAAAGATCGCCGAGATGCGGCGCTGCGGACGCATAGCGTCGCAATTGAGCGGCGCGCTGAAGGCCAGGCGCGGCAAGGTGCTGCGGTAGGCGCGCAGCAAAAAAGCGGCCTCGATCGCGTCGCCCTGCGCCTGCACCAGCGCCAAGGCGGCCAGTTCGGGGTCGTAGAGCGAGGCCTCGGCCATCACCCGCCCGACCAGCATGCCCATTTGCTCCTGCACCTGCGCCACGCCGATGGCGGGCAGATTCAGGTCGCCCCGGCGCGCGGCTGCGAGCAGATCGCGCGAGGCTTTGATGGCTGACTCACCTCCCTTGACGGCGATATACATGGCCTCAGCCCTCCAGCGTGATCAGGGTGGAACGGGGAATTGCAGCCAAGCGCGTGCCGCAGCACAGCAACAAGTCGATGCCGCGCGGAAAGTCCGCCGCCAGCGCTTGGCGCCAGCGCCAGAATTCGATCGGCAGCCCTTGCACGGCCAGCGTTTGCTGCGTCGCAATGCCCGGCCCGCGTAGCGTCAGCAAGCTCGCCTCGGCCAGCGCTACTTGCTCGTCCAGACCGCTGACCTCCAGCAAGAGCGTGCCGCCTAGTTGCGGCTGCTCATCGCTGCCCAGCGGCAATGCCTGCCATTGTTGGGCTCCGAGTTGCATCGCCTTGAAGGCCGAGAACTGGGCCTGCTGTGGCTCGGCCAGCTTGGCGCCGCAGTGAAATCGAAAATAGGCTTGAGCCGCCTTGCTGCCTAACTCCGCACCCAGATGGAGCGGGCTCTCGGCATCCAGCAGCGTCAACAGGCTCAGCGTCATGGTCAGACCGAAGGCTTCGGTGGGCGCCTGCACACCGCTGTCCACCGTTGCCAGCTCATGCACGCGGCCGGGCAAAGACATCGCATCGAGCAAATGCCTGAACGCCTGTTGCGCGCCGAACACCGGCTCGGTGAAACCACGCTTCAGCGTGGCCAGATCATTGTTGCCGTCCAAATGAGTGGCTGGCGTCATGGCTGAATCTCCGCCTGCAAGGTGTAGAACTGCACGCGGCTGGCCGCCGTCTCGCTGGCCTGCTGCACGCGCAGGGCTTGCGTCAAAGCCCGCAGCGGCGCGATCACTTCGGCCTGCAGGCGCTCAACCCAAGCCGGCTGCTGCAACAAGGCATCAGCCTGCGCGACCCAGCTCGCGCGCTCGACATCGCGGCCCAGCACATAGCCGACGCCGACGCTGACGTGATCCTCCCCCTGAAAACGCAACACGCAGCGCAACACGCAGCGTGTCAGCGTGGCCTCGCCCAGATTGAAGCGCTCGCCGCTGTTGCCGGCGCGTGCGCGCAGCATGGTCAGGCCGACCTCGGGCGCGCGCAGCGGCTCAAACTGCAAGCCTGTCATCAAGGGGCCAAGCAATTGCTGCAGACTTTCACGCGGCGCATGGGCCAGCACCGACAGCCATTGTTGGCGCTCGCTCGCTGGCAGTTCGGCTGTGGATTTCATGCTGATGTCATCTAGACGACTTTAAGATGCAGCCAGTATCACAGCAGCCGGTGACAGTTTCTTGACCAAATCAAATCATGTTGAATGAATAAAGAGCCCGAGTCCTCGGCCCCAAGCCTGGCGGCCGCGCCGCTGAGCAAGCGTTGGGAAGCCATTGCGGCGGCGCTGCGCGCAGAGATCGTGCAAGGCGGTTTTGCGCCCGGCTCACGCCTGCCGAATGAGTCGGCCCTGGCCGAGCGCTTTCAGGTCAACCGCCACACGCTGCGCCAGGCGATGCAGGCGCTGGCCCGTGAAGGCTTTGTGCAGGTGCGCCATGGCAGCGGCACTTTTGTGCGCGAGCTGGTGCTGGACTACGCCTTGCAGCGCCGTACCCGCATGAGCGAGAACCTGGCCGAGGCCGGCGAGCAGGGCAAGCGCGAACTGCTGAGCCAGCAAGCATGCGCCGCCGGCAGCCGCTGGGCCAGTGGTTTGCGCGTCAGCCCGCGCGCGATGGTGCTGCAGATGAGCACCCGCGCCTTGGTGCGGGGTCGCCCGGTCAGCCTGAGTTGCGCTGCCTTCCCACTGCCGCGCTTGGGTGGCATGGCCGAAGCCTTTGTGCGCCTGGGCAGCATCACCGCCGCATTTGCGGAGTTGGGTGTGGCCGACTACACCCGTGCGCGCAGCGTCATCTCCAGCCGCCTGCCCAACCAGCAAGAAGCCGACGCCTTGGCCCGCCCGGTGACGCAGCCGGTGCTGGTGGTGGACTACAGCAATGTGGACGCAGCCGGCCTGCCGGTTGAAGCGGGTTGCACCTTGTTTGCGGCCGATGCGGTGCAACTCACGGTCGGGCCGGATGGCTGGGAGCGGCCGTGAACGCCGGATCCGCAGGCTTGGTCCGTTACGCCGTCTATTGGGCGCCCGAGCCACAGCATGCGCTGGCGCAGTTGGGCGAGCAATGGCTGTCACAAATGCCCGCCGAGGCACCGGTCAGCGAGCCGGCGCTGTATGGTTTTCACGCGACATTGAAGCCGCCGTTCCGACTGGCGGATGGGTGCAGCGAGGCCGAGCTGCTGGCGGCAACCCGACGCCTGGCCTTGGCCCATCGTGCCTTCGACATGCCGGCCTTGCAAGTGGCCTGGCTGCAGAACTTCGTGGCCCTGCGGCCGCAGCCGCCGATTGCGCCCGCCCATCCGCTGTGGCGCTTGGCCGATGCCTGCGTCAGCGAGTTGGACGGTTTTCGCCGGCCAGCCGCCGAGGCCGAGTTGCTCAAGCGCAGGGCGGCAGGTCTGGATGCTGAGCAAGAGGCCCTGTTGCTGCGCTGGGGCTATCCGCATGTGCTGCAGCGCTGGCGTTTTCACATGACCTTGACTAGCCCTGTTTTTGAGCGGCAAGCACAACATCGCCCTGAAGCCAAGGCGATGCTGGCGCGCTTGCAGCAGCTGTTCGCGCCCGCACTGGCGCAGCCCTTGCGCTGCGCCTCGATCTGCATCTTTGAGCAGAGCGAGGCGGGCCTGGCATTTCGCTTGAGTCACCGCTTCGGCTTGGCGCCGTGAGCTGCCGTTTGAGCAGCCTGCACGCCATAAAATCAAACGATTGATTGATCGCCATTTCAGGAGTTGCACATGTTGACGAAACTCGGCCGCTTGGCCTTGCTGCCATTTTTCGGGATTCTTCTGAGCTCTTGCGCGACCATGTCCCCCGAAGAATGCAAGGTCGCCGACTGGGGTCAGCTGGGTGAGCGCGATGGCATGGAGGGCAGAACCTTGGGGCAACTCAGCGACCGGGCCGCTGATTGCGCCAAGGTCGGCGTCAGCGTCAATACACAAGCCTACCAGCAGGGGCGCGATCTTGGTTTGCGCAGCTACTGCCGCCCGGATAACGCCGTGCGTGTCGGCCTGAGCGGAGGCTTTTATGCCGGTGTTTGCCCGCCGGAAACACATGCTGGTTTTTTGACGCGTTATGAGGCGGCCCGCTCGGTCTGGGATTTGCGCAACGAGGTGACCAGCCTGGACGGGCGGGTTGAGAACCTCGAGCGTCGCCTGCGCGATGTCAACCGTGGCGAGGAAAAGCGCCTGGCGGACGCGACGACCGACGAGCAGCGCAAGGCGGTTCGCAAGGCGATCGACGACGAGCGCCGCGATATTCGCAACGAGTTGAGTGAGAACGATCGCCGCCTGCGCCGCAAGCGCGACGAGTTGCGCTCGGCTGAGTTTTCTTTGAGTAATTTGCGCTACTGAATCGTTGGGCCTTGTCAGATAAGGCCCGGAGCAAGCCAAGTCACCGCCAAGCCCAGTGCTGCGCAAGCGCCCAACAAGGGCAGCACGCCGAGCTTGAATCGGAAGAGCGCCAGCATGGCGGTCAGTGCGATCGATGCCGAGATCCAGTCGAAGTGGCCGCCAAAGCCCTTGGGCCACAGCACATGGTAGGCAAAGAACAAGGCCAGATTGACGATCACGCCGACCACCGCCGCCGTGATGGCCGACAGCGGCGCGGTAAAGCCCAGCTTGCCATGCGTGGCCTCGACCAGCGGCCCGCCGGCCAGGATGAAGACGAAGGACGGCAAAAAGGTGAAATAGGTGACGACGGTGGCCGCCACCGCGCCCGACAAGAACTGGCTGTCGGACCCGAAGACCGGCTGCAGCCAAGCGCCGACAAAGCCGACAAAAGCCACCACCATGATCAAGGGCCCGGGCGTTGTTTCGCCCAGCGCCAGGCCGTCCATCATTTGCGCAGCGCTCAACCAATGATGTTGCTCGACAGCACCCTGGTAGACATAGGGCAACACCGCATAAGCGCCGCCGAAGGTCATCAGCGCCGCCTTGGTGAAGAACCAGCCCATCTGCATCAGCAAGCCGTCAAACCCTTGCGTCAGCAAGAGCCATCCCATGCCCGCCAACCAGAGGCTTGCGCCGACAGCCAAGACCCGGATCAAACGGGCGCGGGTGAAGCGCGCATGGGCCGGTGTGGGTGTGTCATCGTCAATCAGCGCGGGCCCGTAGCCCGTCTTGGTCGCGGCATGGCCGCCGCCGAGGGCAAAGACCTGCGGCGCCCAGCGCGCACCAGCGCTACCGATCAAGCCGGCCGCCAGCACGATGGCCGGGAAGGGTGCGTCGAAGGCAAAGATCGCCACAAAAGCCAGCGCCGCAATGCCCCACATCCAGCGGTTCTTGAGCGCCCGGCTGCCGATGCGATGCGCGGCGTGCAGTACCAGCGCGGTGACGGCGGGCTTGAGGCCGTAAAAAATACCGGCCACGACCGGCAAGGCACCAAAACGCAGATAGACCCAGGCCAGCGCGATCAAGATGAACAGCGAGGGCAGCACGAACAGCGCACCGGCGACGACGCCTCCGCGCGTGCGGTGCATCAGCCAGCCGATGTAGGTGGCGAGTTGCTGTGCCTCGGGGCCGGGCAGCAGCATGCAGTAGTTCAAAGCGTGTAAAAAACGCTTCTCGCTGATCCAGCGCCGGCGTTCCACCAACTCCGCGTGCATGATGGCAATCTGCCCGGCCGGGCCGCCAAAGCTGATGAAACCCAGCTTGAGCCAGAAGGCGAAGGCCTGCCAGAAGCTGACGGGCGAGGGGGGTGTGAGGCGGGCGGTTTCTTTGGTCGTCATACTGCAAGTGCAAGTTGCGGCGCAGAGGCGTCGGCCGAGGCGGATCGGCATCATAGTGTCGGGTGCTTTTGACCGAGCTTGACCGAGCTTGCCTGGAGGCTACGCTTGCTTGAGGTCGCCTTTGAGTTTTGCCCTTAGCGCCGCTGCATGGCCAGCGCTTGAAGTTCTATTGGCGCATCGCCAGCATGCGGCCCGCTAAAGCACTCTGGCGCGCAAGCAGAAACTCCTGCAAGCGCTGCGGGTAGTCGGGCCTAACCGCGGCGATCACCGAGGGCCGGGCGGCCAGCTGCCGGCGCCAGCGCTGCAGCTTGGGCAGGTCGTCCCACCAACCCAGCTCGGCCATGCCGGGGACCTTGTCGAACACGTCGAAGTAACGCCATACCGGCGCGAACACCGCGTCGACGATGCTGAAGCTTGGGCCTGCAAAGTAGGGGCCCTCATTGAGTTGCGCCCCGAGCTGCGCCTCAAGCTGCTCGAAACGCCGCCTGATCTCGGCGCCACGGGCGGCCAGCGCGGCTTCGTCCGGCGCGTTGTAGAAGCCCGCAATCGCAGTCAGCAAGGTCGAGCCGAACTCCATCCAGGCCCGGTGTTGGGCGCGCAGCAAGGCATTGCTGGGGTGCAGGCGGGGCAGGGCGGTCTCGTCCAGGTACTCGCAAATCACTGCCGATTCGAAGAGGGCCGCGTCCCCGTCCAGCAGCAGCGGCGTCTTGCCCAAAGGCGAGAGCTTCAAAAACCAGTCGGGCTTGTTGGCCAGATTGATGTCGCGGCGCTCGAAGGCGAGGCCCTTCTCGGCCAAGACGATGGCCACGCGTTGCACATAGGGGCAAAGCAGGTGAGAGACCAGCAGCAAGGGACCGCTCATTTTGCGTTCCCGAAGATGAAGGCTGGCAACAGCGCCGGACTGCGTTTGAGTGCGGCAGCGCCGTCGCCCAGCAAGTACAGCGCAACAGAGGTGGACATCAAGAAGACCGGGTACTCCCAGCCGCCGCCGGCGCTGGTGTGGACCCAGCCATTGGGCAGATGCACCCAGGCCGCCACCGCCATTACCGGCAGCAAGGCGATTGCAAACTGGCGGGCATAGAGGCCGAGCAAGAGCGCGATGCCACCCAGCAACTCGAAGGCGAAAACCGGGTAGGCGAGCCAGCCGGCAAAGCCGATGCTGGCGAAGTATTGCGCCGTGCCGGGCAGCGTGAAAACCAGCCATTTGAGCAGCGCATGCGAGATCCACATGGCGGCCAGACTGAGGCGCAGGATGGTGATGCCGAGTTGTTGGGAGGCTGAAGATGTGCTCATGAAGAAACTCCTGGTGGGTAGACAGGGCTTCACTGTAGGATTGCGCCAGCGAAATTTGAATATGCAAATTGACAGACCATGATTGCAAAGACGCAATACAAAATGACGCCGGCCGACTTGGCCGTGGTGCTGGCCCTGGTGCGCGGCAGCAGCCTGGCCGGCGCGGGCGAGCGCGTTGGCGCCGATGCCTCGACGGTGTTCCGCTCCTTGCAGCGCATCGAGCGCGGCTTGGGGCGGGCCTTGTTCGAGCGCACGCGTGCCGGCTATATCGCGACCGAGCTGGCTACGCAGCTGGCCGAACATGCCGAGCAATTGGAGGCGACGCTGGAGGCGGCGCGCTCGGCCGTCGAGACGGCGCCGGCGCAGGTGTCCGGCATCGTGCGCATCAGCAGCACCGACACCATCTTGCACGGCCTGCTGGCCCCCGCATTGGGTAGCTTGCAGCAGCTTCATCCTCTGCTGAGCTTTGACTTGCATACAGGCAACGAGCTGGTCAGCCTGACCCGGCGCGACGCCGACATCGCGGTGCGCGCCACCAAGCGTCCACCGCTGCACTTGGTGGGCAAGCAGATCGGGCCGATCCGAGTTGCGCTGTATGGGGCAAGCGGCCGACGCGGCGCCAGCTTGACCGACGTCGAGGCCGGCGCGGCCGACTGGATCGCTCCTGACGAGGCCTTGCCCGAGCATCCTTCGGTGATTTGGCGCAAGCGTGCCTACCCCAAAGTCTTGCCGCGCTACCGGGTCAGCAGTATTCAGTCCGTGCTGGAATTGGTGGCCTTGGGCTTGGGGGTGGGCATCTTGCCGTTGTTCTTGGCTGAGGGGCGCCGTGACCTGACCCGCTTGACCGAGCCGCTGGAAGATGGCGAGACCGAGCTATGGCTGCTCACCCACCCCGAGTCACGCCATCTGCGCCGCGTTTCTGCCGTTTACAGTCATCTGGCGCAGACCTTGCGGATGCCGTGAGAGATAAATATCTTGACGGGCAAGATCCAGAATATGGCCCCTGCGATGCTGAGCGCCTCTTGCTGCGCAAGCTGCCCCAAAAGAGCCCTCCGATCCGACGGGCGCTGCTCAGCCGAAGGGGGCTCAGCCAGTACATGTTGTGAGGATTTCAAGGGCGGCGAAGTGCCCGAAATTGCCACTCGGAATTGGCTCGTGGCAGGGGCTGCGCAAGGCCTGGTCTACTCGCCCGTTTTACTTTCATCCCTTTCGTCCCCACTATCCTGGCTAAAAATTGGCTCGCCGGAACCGGAGATTTGAGCCTGGATGGAGGGGCTAGAAGGGATCAATACGGTGGCTGAGGTTCTCGTGCAGCCGGTCTGACAGTAAATTCTGATTCATCAGCCCTGCAGCCAAGCGGCGGTTTCGGGCATGGAGCTGACGACTCAAAACCGTCGACTTCGGATCAAGATCAGCGATGTTGCTTGGCTTCAGGAAATCAGAATACTTGCACATTCGCCTGAACCGTTTTTTGAGACGGAGCCAGCGCAGCAAACGCCGCTGTAGCAATGCGCGGAACGAAACTTGGGCTGACGCAGACCTACATTTCCTTGAAAAACTGCAAGTAGCTGCGGCTCACCGGCAGGCGTTCGCTGCGGCCCTTGAGTTCGATGTCGGCGGTCTCGTTTTCGCCGCGCGTGACGCGGCGGATCGAACGCAGATTGACCAGCACCGAGCGATGCACTTGCGCGAACTGCTGCGGGTCCAGCTGCGCGATCAAGTCTTTCAGCGGCATGCGTATCAGCGCCTCGGCGGCTTGACCTTCATCACGGTAGGCGACCAAGGTGTATTTGCTGTCGCTTTTCAGATAGTCGATATCGTCGACCGGGATCATTCGCAAGGAGCTGCCTACCGTCGCGCGCACCCAGCGCAGCGGCTCGGGTTGGTCGAGCTTCAGGCGCTCAGCCAGTTGTGCCAGCAATGCCTCGGTGTGCACGGCCGGCTGCGCCGTTTGCAAGCGCGCCTGCAGCCGCGCGACCGTCTCGGCCAAGCGCGCGGCGGTGACGGGCTTGACCAGATAGTCCAGCACGCCATGCTCAAACGCTTCGAGCGCGTACTGGTCAAAAGCGGTCACAAAGACCAGATGCGAGCGCTTGCCGATCTGGCGCGCTACCTCGATGCCGCTCAAGCCCGGCATATGCACGTCCAAGAAGCAAATCGTCGGCTGATGCTGCTCGAACAGCTCAATCGCCTGCCGGCCGTTGCGCGCCTGCGCAACGATTTGCAAGTCCGGCCAAGCGGCGGCCAGGCGCGCCTCCAAAATTTCGCGCAGCAGCGGTTCGTCGTCGGCAATCAGGGCTGTCAAGTTCATATTGGCTCGATACTGAATTCAATCCTCACTCGCACACCGTGCGGCTCCACCTCGCTCAAGTCCAGCGTGGCGCTTCCGCCATAGGCCCAATGCAAGCGTTCGCGCAAAGCCGCCAGCCCGGTTCCCAAGCCGCGTCCGGTCGCTTGCAGGCCGACGCCGGTGTCGGTGACCGTCAAGCGGCACTGCCCGCTGTTCAACAGTTCGGCGCTGACATCAATGCGGCCGCCTTCTTCGCTCGGGTCTATGCCATGCTGAACGGCATTCTCTACCAGGGTCAGCAGCGTCATCGGCGGGCAGCGCAAGAGATGCACGCCGCTGGCGATGTGCAAGTCGAAGGCGAGGCGGTCGGGCATGCGCATCTGCATCAGTTCCAGATAGGCCCGCACCAATTCCAGTTCCTGGCCCAGCGTATTGGCAGAGCCATCCAAGCGGGGCACGGCAGCGCGCAGATAGGACGTTAGGCTTTGCAGCAGCTGCGGCGCGCGCGGCGAGCCGGCCTCGACCAGGGCTTGCACATTGGCCAGGGTGTTGAACAAGAAATGCGGTTGCGCTTGAGCGGTGAGCAGGCGCATGCGCGCGTCCAGCGCCTGCCGGGCCATTTCGCTGCGTTCCAGTTCGAAGTCTATGGCTTGTTCTTCCACTTTGGCCTCCCGTTGGCGCAGCAGTGCTGTCAGGGCCACCCAAGGTGCGAGCAACATGCCGGAAAAGGTCAGGGTCATGAACCCGTTCAAACGATCGGTGTTTGCCCAAAAAACCGGGGCGCCGGCGGGCGTGCTCAGCTTGTAAATAAAGAACACGGTGATGGGTACCACCACACCCACGGCGGCCACCTGCAGCGCCCAGCGCGCCAGCCATTTCGGTAGCCGCCGGGGCCACTGCTCGAACACACCGAATGCCAGCAGCACCACCAGGCCGATGCCGAACACCCGCATCACCAAGCGTTCATAGGCCTGAGGGTTCCAGTTGACACTGAACAGCAAGCTCATCAAGACGCAAATGATGGCGACGGTGCGTACGCGGCGCCAGCCGAACAGGGCCCGCCAATTGAATGACGTCGATGTTGGCGCGGCTTCGAAAGTGGTGGTGGATGATGGCATCACGGCAGAATACTCGAGTGAATGGCTGGAAACCTTGAGCGTCGATGGCACTCGGCCATTAACGCCAGCGCTGAGCGGGCTTGCGGAAATAGTGATGCGCGATATAGCGCCAGGGCAGCACCAGCGGCGTCAGCACAATGCCCATCAAGCAGGCAAAGACGGTCTCTTGCACATTCGGCGTCATCGCCCCACTCAGCCACAGCGGGTAGGCGATCACCAGCAACCACAAAGCTTTCCAGACCAGTTCATAAATTAGCAATGGCAACATCTGCAGCGGGTAGCGCAGACCCCAGACACAGAGCATGGCCAAGCTGATCAACATTGCAGCCAACTCGCCACGGCGCTGTGCCCAAAGCTCGCTGTGCTGGAGCATGCTTGGCCCCCAGCTGAGCGCCAGCCCCACCGTGATCAGTAGATAGAAGGCGCGCAACAGATTCAGGCGCCAGAGGGGGACGTCTTGGTCGGTCATTTTCATTGGCCCTTCAGCCGAGCTTGGCCAGGCTCTTGCGAGCGTCTTCGACATTGGCCGGGTTGGCCCGCTTGTTGGCGATGAAGCGCTCGTAAGCGGCCTTGGCCTGCGCCTTGTCGCCCTTGGCCAAATAGGCGTCACCGAGGCGGTGGTCGACGGGCAGTTCGTCTGCGCCGCCCAGCGTTCTGGCCCGCTCCAAGGTGCGAATCGCCTCGTCCGTTTGGCCCTGCGCGGCGTAGACCCGGCTCAGGCCATAGCTGCCGCTGGCCTTGCTTGGCTGATCGCGGTGCAGGCCTTCATACAGACTCTTGGCCTTGGCCAAGTCTTTGCTGTCCTTCAAAAAGACCCGCGCCAATTGCATGGTGGCTTCGCGCACCTCCTCCAGCATGGCGCCATCCTTGCTCGGCTTGAGCGCCAACAACTCACTCTCCATCTCGGCCCATTTCTTGTCTTCGGCGGCAATGTGGACGCGGACGATGCGCGCCGTTTCGGGCTGGCTGCTGCGCACGGCGGCCTCCAGCTCCTTGGCCTTGGACACGCTGCCGCCCATCATGCCGGGCACGGTCAGATAGAGCTTGGCCAGCTGCACCCGGGCCGTGAAGCTGCTTGGATCCAACTCCAGCGCGCGGATCCAGGACTCTTTCAAGCTCCCCACATTGCGCATGGCCTTGGCCATGCCCATGCTGAGCATCTGCAAGCCGAGGTTTTGCGCCGAGGCCAGGTGGCAAGCCGCCATGTTCGGGTGCTGCTCGACGCACAGCTTGGCTTGCTTGGCGCCGGCCTCGAGCCGCTTGCCGTCGCCGGCGTCGCTGAAGCTCAAGGCCAAGGACAAAGCTGCGCTGGCCTCGGCATCGGCGGCATTGGCCCTCAATCGTGTTTGGGCCTGCTGTTCCAGTTCGACAAACTTGCCGGCATCTTGCAGAGACTCCAACTGCACATCTTTGAAGACGGCGGCCTGGGCCGTGCCCAATGTACTTAACAAGGCCAGAGCGGCGATAGCGCTGGAGATAGTGCGGCTGCCGCGATGGGAGATGAAAGGCGTTTTCATGGTCGGGTTCCCGGTAGAGTGGGTGGTCAAATTTCTTAGGACTGGGCCATTGTGTTGAGCCGTCGGCTGGACCGTACGGTGTCTCAGACGAGCGACGAGGCGCAGGCTTTCAGGCACGATGCGGCGGGACGAGCGGCGCGCAAAGCGGATAAGCCGGTGGCGGCGCCATTGGTCGCAATTGGTCGTAGCGAGGCGTCGCCCGTCCCCGCAAGGGCGTCACCGATCCGGCATGGCTTGGCCCCGACCGGGCTGCAAGGGCACGGTCGGCCCCGTCACTACACAAAAAGCACCGCTATGAAAAGAGTTCTGCGATTCCTGTTGCGAGGCTTCTTGAGCCTGCTCGCCCTGTTGGCCGTGCTGACAGGCGTGTTTGCCTACTTTCTCTACACGCCCGATCCGGAACTGCCGCAGCTGTCCGGCAGCTTGGCCAAGGGCGAGATCGAAGTGGCCGGCGTGAAACGCAGCTACCGGACCTATGTGCCCAAGGGCTTGCCCAAAGGCGCGCCGCTGGTCTTGGTGATGCATGGCTCGGGGGAAGGCCCGGGCCAAATCCGCCTCGGCACCGGCTACGCCTTCGAGCGCCTGGCCGATGAACATGGCTTCGCCATCGTTTACCCGAAGTCCTTCGCCTCCGACTGGAATGACTGCAGCCGGATCGGTGACAAAGAACTGAACAGCGCCAGAAGCGACGATGCGGGCTACTTGGCCGCCCTGGTCGACAAATTGGTCGCCGAGTTGGCGCTCGACCCGGCGCGCGTGTTTGCGACCGGCGTTTCCAACGGCGGCTCGATGGCGCTGCGCCTGGCGCTGGAGCAGCCCAGCCGCTACAAGGCGGTGGCCGCCGTGGTCGCCAACGTGCCGGCGCCGCAGAACTTCGAGTGCAAGCCGGCAGCTTTTGCCACCTCGGTGATGATCATGAACGGCACAGAGGACCCGCTGGTGCCCTATGCCGGCGGCGAGATCAACCTGCTGGGCCTGTTCTACAAGGGCGGTGAGATTATTTCCTCACGTGCATCGGCGCAGTATTTCGCGGACTGGGCTCAGCTGTCCGGTGCACCCCAGACCAGCGAGAAAACCGTCGCCGAGGGCGTGCGCGTCGAGCAGAACCGCTGGAGCCCAGGCCATAACGGCAGCGCTGCCAAGACCGAAGTCGAGCTGGTGAGCATTCATGGCGGAGGCCACGGCCTGCCACAGCCTTACTCGAAACGCCCGCGGCTCTTGGGCCCGTCGCCGATGGAACCGAACGGGCCGGCGCTGATCTGGGCCTTCTTCGAGCGGCAACCCAAGTAAGCAGAACAAGAACAGCAAACCCTGTCCACCGAATTACGGAGTTATTGAGAAAATGACCATCCTCTACATCAGCCCCGAGAGTTCCCCGCTGGTTCACGCCGCCGCTGCGGCAGTTTTGTATCTGCATATCGGCGCCGGCAGTGTTGGCCTGCTGTCGGGAGCGGCCGCTTTCGTATGCCGCAAGGGCACAGCCCTGCACCGCTTGATCGGCAAGATCTTCGTCGCTTCGATGCTGATCATGTCCGGCGTCGGGGCCTGCGTGGCGCCTTTTCTGCCGACGCCTGAGCGCGCCTCGGTGATTGCCGGCATCTTGACCTTCTATCTGGTCCTGAGTTCCTGGCTGGCGGTCAAGCGCAAGCCCGGCCAGATCGGCCGCTTCGATTACGGGCTGCTCTTGACCTCCTTGAGCGTCACCGCTGCGGGCGCCTACTTCTTCTGGCTGGCTTCGCAAAATCCGCGCGGCATGCTGGATGGCCAGCCGGGCGCGGCCTTTGTGATGTTCATGATCATCGGCAGCCTGGCCGCCGTGGGCGATCTGCGCTTGCTGATCAACCGGGGCGTCAGCGGGGCCACCCGCCTGGCCCGGCATTTGTGGCGCATGACGGTCGCCCTGTTCATCGCGGCCAATTCGCTGTTCTTGGGGCAGCAACAAGTCTTTCCGAAAGCGTTGCAAGGCTCGATATGGCTGGGGATTCCGGCGCTGCTGATCCTGGCCCTGCTGCTGTACTGGCTTGCTCATGTTGCCTGGGGCGCTTACAAGCGCAAACGGGCAGGCAACTTGCAGGCGGCATGACATGTCTTTTTCGGCGCCGTGGGTGTCTGCAAGGGCCGCTACAGTAGAGGCTTCAGTAAAACCAAGGCCTTGAGCAAGGGAGTTAGCAATGAGCTTGGAACCCGATTACCGCAGCGGCCGCTGGGCCATGCATTTCGAGGAGATCGACAAAGAGATCGCGACGCTGGCCTTGATGTGCGAGGTGCCTTTGCTGACGCCGGGCGCGCTGGAGCGTGTCTTGCACGGCGATATCGGCGTTTGCGGCAAGGAAAAGCCGGCTTCGTTTGGCAAGTTGCGCGGCCTGCTGATGCTGCATTACTCGGATCAGGCCAAGGCCATCGAGGCGCTCGGGCCCGAGCAAGCGCTGACCCTGGTGGGCGAGGTGGTGGCGCGTTTGCGCGAGCGCTTTGGCGACCGCCTGGGCGCTGCCGAGGCTTGATGAGGCAGCCCTGGCCATGGCCTTTGAGCCACGACCGAAAACAGCGGGAAATTAAGATGGCAAGCAAGAAGAAAATCAAAAGCGCCGAAGGCCATGCACGCGCTCCCACGGTCGATGAGGCCGTGGCTAGCAGCGCAATAGCGGCCCTGGCCGATGTGCCGTTCGAGGCCAAACCCAAGACCATGGGCGCACGCGACTATGGCGACGCACTTGAAAAGCTGCACGCCGAGTTGGTGGTGTTGCAGCAATGGGTGCAGCATCAAGGGCTGAAGGTCTGCATCTTGTTCGAGGGCCGCGACGGCGCCGGCAAGGGCGGCACCATCAAGGCGCTGACCGAGCGGGTCAGCCCGCGTGTGTTCCGTGTCGTGGCGCTGCCCGCGCCGACCGAGCGCGAGCAGAGCCAGATGTATATCCAGCGCTATGTGAAGCATCTGCCGGCGGCCGGTGAGGTGGTGATTTTTGACCGCAGCTGGTACAACCGGGCCGGTGTCGAGCGCGTGATGGGTTTTTGCACCGAGCAGCAGACGCAAGATTTCTTGAATACGGTGCCAGCATTTGAGAAGGCGGTGGTGTCGTCCGGCGTCATCTTGCTGAAGTACTGGCTGGAGGTCAGCCCCGAGGAGCAGACGCGCCGCCTGACCGACCGCATCGAAGACGGCCGCAAGCAATGGAAGCTGACGGAGATGGACCTCAAGTCCTACAGCCGCTGGTTTGACTACTCGCGCGCGCGTGACGATATGTTCAAGGCCAGCGACAGCTCCTGGGCGCCCTGGTTTGTGGTGCCCTCGGACTGCAAGCGGCGCGCACGGCTGAATGTCATCCAGCATGTGCTGCGCAACATCCCGCATGAGGTTTTGCCGCAGGAAAAGGTCGTGCTGCCCAAGCGCCAAAAGCGCGGCGACTATGTGGAGACCGACTACCCGTTCCGCCTCATTCATGAGGTGTATTGAGGTTTTTTGAATCAAGGCCGTCAATTTCGTCAAGTCAAGGCCATCAGCGCTTAAGCTCGGGGGGCTCACTCATGCCCTGTTCGCCGATCTTTGATGGAGGCCCATCATGAAGTTCATTTCTGCTTGCCGCCGGTCCGGCCTGTTAGCGTTTGTCTTCGTCGGGGCCTCCACGGCGACTTTGGCTGAGCCGGCATTGTTCAAGCTGCCTGACGAGGCCAGCATGCCGGCCGGCCCGGCCGGCGATGCGATCAAGCTGGGCAAGTCGCTGATCACCGATACCCGTAAGCTGCTGCCCGCAAACGTCGGCAATGGCCTGAATTGCAGCAATTGCCATCTCGCAGCCGGCACCACGCCGGGTGCCGCACCCTATGTCGGCCTGTGGGGCGTTTTCCCCGAATTCCGCGCGCGTGGGGGCCGCATCAACTCGTTGCAGGAGCGCGTCAATGATTGCTTCGAGCGTTCGATGAATGGCAAGGCCCTGGCCTTTGACTCGAAGGAGATGAATGCCATCCTGATGTATACGCGCTGGCTGTCTAGCGGTGTTCCTACCGGCACCGAAGTGGCCGGGCGCGGCATGGGCAAGGTTGACAACAAGCTGATCCCCGATGCCGGCCACGGCAAGGCGATCTATGCCGAGAAATGCGCCAGCTGCCACGCAGCTGACGGCGCCGGCACCAAGAACCCGGTCGGCGGCTACCTGTTCCCCCCGGTCTGGGGGCCGGCCTCGTACAACATCGGCGCCGGACTGGCACGCACCTACACAGCGGCCGGCTTCATCAAACACAATATGCCGCTCGGCCAGGGCGGCACGCTCAGCGACCAAGAAGCGATCGACGTGGCCGAGTTCATGACGCACCAGCCGCGTCCGGCCTTTGCAGGTGCGAAGAATGACTATGCCTCCGGCAATAAGCCCAAGGATGCCCGCGACTGAATAGGAGCCACTGTGCGCCTCGATATTTCTGTCCTTGCCCTGGCTTTGGGGCTGCAGCTTGCACCCCAGGCTCATGCTGCCGAGCCGCCTGCCGGCCCGCGCAATCCCTATCCAGGCAAATTGGGCGTTATTGGAGTCGGTGCATTGGCGGACTTGCTGCTGGTCGACGGTGATCCGCTGGCCAATCTGGACTTGCTGGCCGACCCGGAGAGAAACCTGCTGCTGATCCTCAAGGACGGCAAGGTTTACAAAGACAAGTGGCATTGAAGTCAGCACGCGCAGGCATTTCTCAACTGGCTAGAAATTTGTCATGCGCTAATGCCTAGAATGCACTGTCTCATCGGGCGCTCGCTGGCGCCATGAACTTGGATTCAAACCCGTCAACTTTTGGAGAACTTGCAATGACTCGTCTTTCACAAATCGCTTTGGCTTGCGCTTTGACGCTGACTTTGCCGCTGGCGGCGAACGCCCAAGTGGCGGCTGCGGGCCTCGCAGCAAGCGCTCCCGGTGCCCGCCTGGCTGCCGGCGAAGTGGTGGTGCGCGCCAAGGTGGTCGAGGTTGACCAAGCCAGTCGTACCGCCACGCTGCGCGGCCCGAAGGGAGAAGTGCAGACCATCTCGGTGCCCGCCGAGATCAAGAATTTTGAACAAGTGCGCGTCGGTGATGAGTTGGTCGTGCGCTATATGGCTGCCGTTGCCGCCAAGTTGGAGAAGGTCGAGTCCACTGGCATCCGTCAGCGGGTTGAGTCCAGCAGCAGCGCCGTCGCTGCTTCCGGCGCCTTGCCTGGCATGGCCGCTGGCCGCACCGTTGAGGTGCTGGCGGTGTTGAAGGCGCTGGACAAAACCCACCGCGTGGCGACCTTGCGTGGCGCCACCCGCACTTTTTCTCTGACCGTGCCGGAAGGTATCGATATCTCCAAGCTGAAGGTCGGCGATGAGGTGCGTGCCGCTTTCACCGAAGCGATCGCCATCAACGTCGAGCGCCCAGCCGCCAAGTAATTGCGGCTGAATTTCAAGCGCTGAACCCAGCGTGCGCCGCGCGGCTGTTTTGAGCCCAGGTATGGCCGTGATCGGAGCCTGCAGATGACCGTCATCGAGAGGCTGGGTCGCGGCCTGCTGAGCCTGCTGCTCTTGCTCAGCGCGGGCTGGGGCGCTTTGGCCCTGTTCTACGCCGGCCCGGCTTCGACCCCTTGGCGCTACAGCCTGGTGGCCGGGCTGGGCCTGCTCGCTGTGCTGACCTTGGCCGCGCAGTGGTGGCCGGCCTGGAATGCCCGGCGCTGGTGGGCGGTGAGTGTTTTTGCCTTGGTGTTTGTGGGCTTGCTGTATTGGTATTTCAACCTGCAAGCCTCCAACGAACGTGATTGGCGTGCCGAGGTGGCAGTGCAGGCATTTGCCACCATTGACGGCAATTACGTCACCGTGCACAACATCCGCAATTTTGAGTACCGCACGGAACACGACTTCACGCCGGCCTACTACGACCGGCGCTTTGATCTGAACAAGCTGGAGGGGGTGGACGTCGTCACCACCTACTGGATGGGCCCGCACATTGCGCACGCCTTCCTCAGCTTCGCCTTTGCCGATGACCAGCATCTCGCCTTCTCGATCGAAACGCGTACCGAGAAGGGGGAGGGTTACTCCACGCTGAAGGGCTTCTTTCGGCAGTACGAGCTTTTCTATGCGGTGGGGGATGAACGCGATCTGATCCGCGTGCGCACCAACTACCGCAAAGATCCGCCCGAGGACGTTTTTGTCTACCGCGTCAAGGCCAGTCCCGAGGGCGTGCGGCGCTTGTTGCTGGAGTACATCCGGCAAATGAACGAGCTCAAGGACAGCCCCGCCTTCTACAACAGCCTGACCACCAATTGCACCACCAATATGTGGGTCAATGCCCGCATCAACCCGAGCAGTTTGCCCTTCAGCTGGAAGGTGCTGGCCAGCGGTCATGTGCCCGAGTATTTGTACGAGCAAGGCCGTCTTGAGACCGGTGGTCTGAGCTTGCAGGATTTGCAGGCCCAAGCCCATGTCAACCAGCGTGCGCAAGCGGCGGACACGGCGGCGGACTTTTCGCGCCGTATTCGCGCCGTCGAACCCAAGGCAGCGGCGGCGTCGGCCGCCAAGCCATGAGCCGAGAATGCAGCCCGTCATGAAACCAGCCCTGCGCCACCCTCTTGCCATTGCGGCCGCGCTGACGCTGCTGGGCATGCCCTTGGCGGCAATGACGCAGGCCCTCGCGGCGCCACTCTTACCGCCGGTTGACGCCGCTGCACCACCTTCATCGCCGGAAGTGCCGGCAACTGCCACCGAGCTGCTGCCGCCGGCAGCGTCGATAGCAGCCCCCAAGCGCCCGAAGATCTGCTTGGTGCTGTCGGGCGGCGGTGCGCGCGGCGCTGCGCATACCGGCGTGTTGCGCGTGCTGGAGGAGTTGCGCGTGCCCATCCACTGCATCACCGGCACCAGCATGGGCGCGCTGGTGGGCGGCGCCTACGCGACCGGCATGAGCGTGGATGAAATGGATGAGGTCAATGCCGGCATCACCGTGGCCAAACTCTTCAAGGAAAAGCCACCGCGCCTTGAAATGACAATGCGCCGCAAGGCGGATGACCATGCCAACTACATCGGCCCTGAAATTGGCCTGGGTTCGGAGGAGGGCTCGCTGACCAAGGGCGCGGTCTCGGGCGTGCAGTTGGAGACGGTGCTGCGGCAGCTTTCCAAGGTGCGCGGCTATCGCAGTTTTGACGCCTTGCCGATCCAGTTCCGCGCCGTCGCCACCGATTTGGTGACGGGCAAAGCGGTGGTCTTCGGCGAAGGCGATATGGCCAATGTGATGCGCGCCAGCATGTCGGTGCCTGGTGCGGTGGCGCCGGCCGAAATCAACGGCATGATGCTGGTGGACGGCATGCTGACCAGCAATCTGCCGGTCGCCGCCGCGCGCGAGCTGGGTGCCGATGTGGTGATTGCCGTCAATGTCGGCACGCCCTTGCTCAAGCGCGAGCAACTCAGCAGCATCTTTGGTGTCGCTGGGCAGATGTTGAGCATCTTGACCGAGCAAAACGTGCAAGCCTCGATTGCCTCGCTGAAACCCGGCGACATCTTGATCTCCCCGGAACTGGGCGATTACTCCACCGCCGACTTCAATAACTTGCCCAAGATTTCACCCCTGGGTGAAACGGCGGCGCGCAAGGTGGCCGAGCAGTTGAGCCGTTATTCGGTGTCGCCGGAAGAATATGCGCTGCTGCGCAGCCAACAAAGCGCGCCCATCTTTCCCGACCTGAAGCCGGTGGACGAGATTCGCTTCGTTAATTTGAAACGCGTCAACCCGGCGGAAGCACAGAAAGTCTTGCAGACCACGGTGCATGAGCCCATCGATCAGGAGGAACTCGACGCCGATATGCGTCGGCTCTACGGCACCGGCGACTTTGAGCATGTAAATTACCGCACCTTGCAAGAGGGTGACCGGCGCGTGCTGGCGATCGATGCGATGGAGAAGTCCTGGGGCCCGACCTATTTGCGTGTCGGCTTGGCGCTTGACACCGACTTCGGCAGTGAGACCAATGCCAATTTGCTCGCCTCGGTGCGCCGGACCTGGATCAACTCCATGGGCGCCGAGTGGCGCACCGACCTCAGTATGGGTGGCAACAACCGGCTTCGCTCCGAGTTCTATCAACCGTTCCAGGCCGGCAAAAGCTGGTTCATCGCGCCAACGGTCGACTTGTCACAGCGCTTGGTGTCAGTCTATGAGGACAATCGCAAGCGGGCGATCTATTCGCTCTACTCGGGGCAGGTCGGCCTCGATATCGGGCGCAGTTTTTACCAGTACGGTGTGCTGAGAATGGGTGTCGTCGGTGGGCGTCTGAAGCAGGATCTCGACACCGGCGATGACTTGTTCGGCCCCAAGCCCAGTCGCGTCAAGACCGGCGGCTTGTCGGCCAATTTGGTCATGGACCGCTTGGATAGCGTCTTGTTTCCGCGCGAGGGCTGGCATTTACGTGCCAATCTGTACAACTCGAATCACAAGCTCGGCGCTGATCTTGACTACTCAAAATGGGAAGCCGGCCTCAACGCGGTCTATTCGGTCGGTGAGAATAGTTTCAATTTTGGCCTGTATGGCGGCGGCAGACTCAGCGGCGAGCGGGTGCCCGGCTACGACAGCTTGAAACTCGGCGGCTTCTTGCGCCTGTCCGGTTTCGCGCCGAATCAGCTGATCGGGCAAGAACTCACTTTGGCGCGCATGTTGTACTACCGCCGCATCTCCCAAGGCAGTTTGCTGGAGGGGCTGTATGGCGGCTTCTCACTGGAAACGGGGCGCATCAACAACCCGCTGATTCAAAGCAACTCCGAGGCTTGGCGGCGCTCGGCCTCGGTGTTCATCGGCACAGACACCTTTGTCGGGCCGCTGTACCTGGCCTACGGCCGCACCTTCAATGGTCCCAGCAGCTTTTATCTGCTGTTGGGCCCCGCCTTCTGAGCGGCGGACCTGGGCCAGGGCGCTAACATCGAAGCTGGCTGGCTTGGGCCGTTGCTGACCTCAGCAGGGTCGAGCCGGCGCACATTGCCCATTTGGAGATCGCCATGACGAATAGCAAAAACTTGTTCAGACCTTTGTTGACTTCGAGCTTGGTCTTGACGCTCGCCATGGGCGGGCTGGGCCTGAGCGGCTGCGCCAGCGGCCCACAGGTGCAGGTCGAGATGGATCGCGCGGCCGACTTCAGCCAATACAAGACTTTTGCCTTTGTCAGCCCCTTGGGCACCGACCGCAGCGGCTACCAGACCCTGGTGTCGGGCCAGCTGAAGGCTGCGGCCCAGCGCGAGCTGGAGGCGCGCGGCCTGCGCTTTGATGCGGCCGCGCCGCAGTTGCTGATCAACTTCAATGCCAGCTTGAGCGAGAAGTTGCGCGTCTCGCCGGGGCCCAGTTATGGCATCGGCTATTACGGCTATCGCGGCGGGCTTTACGCGCCATGGCCTTACTACCGCGACATGAACAGCGTGTCGCAGTACACCGAGGGCACGCTCAATATCGACGTTGTTGACGCAGCCCGCAAGCAAATGATTTGGGAAGGCGTGGTGACCGGCAGCGTCTCGGATCAACTCAGCGCCGAACAGGCCGAGGCCGCCATCAACCGGGCCTTGGCGGCGGCGTTTGTAAAATTCCCGGTCCCTCTCATGACTCCGTCTGCTGCCCCCCCGGCAGCCAAGGCGCCTTGAACCTA
This sequence comes from Paucibacter sp. B2R-40, assembly GCF_025717555.1. Classification (GTDB taxonomy): domain Bacteria; phylum Pseudomonadota; class Gammaproteobacteria; order Burkholderiales; family Burkholderiaceae_C; genus Paucibacter_A. The sequence goes on from NZ_JAJIRP010000001.1 coordinate 327,767, forward strand.
AGCCACCCCCCGATTGATCCGCCATGACCTTGAAGAGAATTTTGCTGGCCTTGCTGCTGCTGGGCCTGTTGGCCTTTGGCTATTTTTACATCGCGCTGAACTGGAGCTACTCCTCGGGAGAGCGAGCCGGCTGGATTCAAAAGCTGTCCAAAAAGGGCTGGATCTGCAAGACCTGGGAAGGTGAACTGGCACTGGTGTCCATACCCGGCAGCGCCACCGTGGAGAAGTTTCAGTTCACCGCCATGGATGATGCGATCGCCGCTGAATTGACCGAAGTGATGGGCAAGCGCGTCACCCTGCACTACGAAGAAAAGGTTGGCTTGCCGACCAGCTGCTTCGGCGAGACCCGGCATTACGTCACCAAGGTCACGGTGGCCAATGACATCTCGCTGTCGCCCGGCGTGGTGGTGCAGCGTAACCCTGTCGCGCCGGCCGAAGCGCCCGCCGCAGCATCGGCCGCGGCGTCGAATTGAAGCTCTCACCCGGTCCTGCTATGACTCAGCCAACGATTGCCTTTATTGGCGGCGGCAATATGGCCAGCGCCATCATTGGTGGCCTGCTCAAATCCGGTCATGCGCGCGAGCGGCTGATCGTCGTCGAGCCCTATGGGCCGCAGCGCACCAAATTGGCGAGCGACTTTGGCTTGACGGCCTTGGCGGCGGCGGATGCGTCGCTGGCCAGGGCTGACTTGCTGATGTGGGCCGTCAAGCCGCAACTGTTTGCCGAGGCCGCCGCACCTTGCGCGCCCTATGTGGCGCAGGCCTTGCAGCTGTCGGTGATGGCCGGCATTCGCAGTGACGCACTCAAGCGCGCCACCGGCGCGGCACGGGTCGTGCGGGCGATGCCCAATACGCCGGCGCTGATCGGTCAAGGCATTGCCGGCCTCTATGCCCGGCCCGAGGTCACGCTGGCCGACAAGGCCTTGGTGGAGCAAGTCTTGGCACCCACCGGCCAGGTCTTGTGGTTGGAGCAAGAGGTCGATCTGGATGCCGTTACCGCCTTGTCCGGCTCCGGCCCGGCCTATTTTTTCTATGTCGTCGAAGCGATGATGGCCGCCGGCGTCGCATTGGGCTTGAGTGCGGAACAGGCCCGCCAGTTAGCGCTCGCTACCTGTGCAGGTGCTGCAGCACTTGCACAGCAGTCCAGCGACAGCCCGGCCACGCTGCGGGAGCGCGTCACATCCAAGGGTGGCACCACCTATGCGGCACTGTCCAGCTTGCAAGCCGACGGTGTTGGCGAAGCCATCCAGCGGGCGGTCAAAGCTGCCGGCCAACGGGCCAGCGAATTGGGTGACGAGTTCGGCGCCTGAGCCTGCCGCTCCGCTATGGGTATCGCTAGTCGGAACAGTCTGCGCGCTTGGCTGCGTGCGCCAGGCTCGCTGAGCCGTCGCCTGGCTCAGTTAGGCGAGCGCTTCGAGGTCGAACTCATCAGTCAACGCATTGCGCCCCTGCGCGCGCGCGAGCTCGACGCCTTGGGTCGGCCGCGGCGCGGCTGCACCTTGGTGCGCGAGGTGATTCTGCGGGTCGACGGACGGCCTTTGGTCTGGGCGCGCTCGAGCTTGCACGCCAGCGCGCTGGCCGGCCCCTGGCGAGCCCTCAAAGGCCTCGGCCCAAGACCACTTGCAGACCTGCTTTACAGCGACCGACGTGTACATCGCAGCGAGCTGCAGCCCCGGCGTTTGGCGCGTTACGGGCACACGCGCCGGCAGATGGAAAAGCAGTGGTTGCTGGCCACCGGCACGCCCGCTTCCAAGCAAATGTTGTGGTCGCGCAACTCTGTTTTCAGCCGTTGTGGCGCTCAGTTACGTGTGATGGAGCTGTTCACACCGGAACTAGTACGCGATATACCGGTTATTAATCGCGTTATGACTTGCACAAGAATGAACAATAGGCCGTAGAATTACAAACTAGGGGGGTTCATCAGCCGTTTTGAGGAATCTCATGAAAACACGTGATATTGTCATTTTTAGCGGCGAGCAATTCGCCGTCCCACAGTGCATACAGCGCATTGACCACCAGAGTACACATGGTTGGCAATTGCGTTACGGTGGCACCAAGCTCTATTCCGATCACTCGCAAGACGGGAGCGGCGCTGCCGCAGCCCTGACCTTGGCGACCAAGGAATTGTTGAGTCGGATTGCCAAACTGCCGGCCCCATCAAGGCTGCAGCGCAAACCGAGCGGCAACAAGGGTAACGACCTGCCGGTTGGTATCTCCGGGCCTATCGTCAGGCAACGTGCCAGCAGCCGCGTGCGTGACTGCAGCTTTGCCGTGTCTTTGCCGCGTTATGGCCAGACGCCCAGCGGACGCAGTGTCTACATCGGCACCGAGAATACCTACACGATCGAGAAGTACCAAGCCGCGCTTGCCAAAGCGGTCGAGTTGCGTGCCAAGGCCGAAGAGGTCTATCAACGCGCAGCGACCAGGGTCAAGCGCGCAGAAGGCAAGGCCTTGAAGGCGCAGCTCAAAGGCGCTTGAGTTGGCGAGTTATTTGAGCAGGCTCTGATGAGCCGCTTCTGCTGGGCCGTGATAGGCCCGGGCGGAATTGCTCGCCGCTTTGCTGCCGCCTTGCCCCATGTGGCGGGTGCTGAACTGTGCTGGGTGCTTGGGCGAGACGCAGCGCGTGCGAGCGCCTTTGCGGAGCTCGCCTGTGTGCCCGGTCATGCGGCGGCGCAGGTGAAGACGGATTTGGCTGCATTGCTGGCGGAGTCGGACTTAGACGCCGTCTACATCGCCACGCCTCACGCTCAGCATGGCGACTTGGTTCGCCAGTGCTTGCTCGCTGGCAAGGCCGTGCTGTGCGAGAAGCCGCTGGTGCCCAATCTGGCGCAAGCCGAGGCACTGGTGCGGCTGGCTCGTGAGCGCGAGGTCTTCCTGATGGAGGCAGTTTGGACGCGCTTTCTGCCTATTTACACGGTCGTGCAAGGCTGGCTGCGTGAGCAGGCCATCGGGCACCTGTGCGGCATCCAATCAAGCTTTTGCCTCAACGCGCCGTTTGACCCGAGCAGCCGAATCTATGACCCGGCCCTGGCCGGCGGTGCCTTGCTGGACATCGGCATCTACAACCTGACGATGACGCGCTGGGTGCTGCAGCAGGCCTTGGGCGCATGCCCCGAGCCGCTGTCAATTCAAGCCAGCGGCGTGCTGGCGCCGACCGGCGTCGATCAGCGCGTCGCCGGCATGCTGAACTTCCCCGGTGGCATCAGTTCGCAATTCATCTGCGCGGTGGATGGCTTTGCCGACAACGGTCTGCGTATTTTTGGTGAACGCGGTGTGATCAGCTTACCGGGCGAGTTTTCGTCGGCGACACAAGCTTTGTTGCATCGCCATGGTGAGCCGCCGCTTCAGGCTGAAGCGCCGCTGCGCTTCAATGGCTTTGAGGCCGAAATCGAGGAAACTCAAGCCTGCGCGCGCGCCGGCTTGATCGAAAGCCCGGTCGTGCCGCATGCCGAGACCTTGGCCTCCTTGGCCTGGATGGATGAAATAAGGCAGCAGCTTGGCGTGCGCTATCCGTTTGAGTAGTTCAGCGCAGCGCCAGATCAAATGCGGTGCCCGCAAATACCGCAAACCCTAACCAGTGGTTTTCACGGAAGGCCTGGAAGCAACCTTCCCGAGTGCGGCTGCGGATCAGCGTGAAGTGCCAGATGACCTGCGCGGCCGCCACGGCCATGCCGACCAAGAAAACTTGACCGAGCCCGAAGCGCAGCCCCAGTGCCGTCCAGGCCAGCAGATAGACAGCGTAAAAACCCATCACCGCCGCCACATCAAAGCGGCCCAGCGTCAGCGCCGAGGTCTTGATGCCGAGGCGGATATCGTCATCGCGGTCCACCATCGCGTACTCGGTGTCATAGGCCAGCACCCAGAACAGATTGGCCAGCAGCAGCGCCCAGGCCGATAACGGCACCGCAGCGTTGATGGCGGCGAAACTCCAGCTCGTGCCGCCCAGAGCGGCCGAAAAAGCCATCGGTATGCCGAAGCTGAAGGCCACGCCCAAGACCGCCTGCGGCATTGCGAACACCCGTTTGGCATAGGGGTAAAGAATGGCGACCAAGAGCGCGCCGAAGGACAGCAGAATCGTCGGCGCATTGGTCGTCAGCACCAGGCCAAACGCCGCCACGGCAAGACCTGCCCCCAGCAGCAGCGCCGCCTTGACCGTCACCGCGCCACTGGTGACGGGCCGCTGGGCGGTGCGTTTGACATGTTTGTCGAAGTCACGGTCGGCCACGTCGTTGAGACAGCAGCCGGCCGAGCGCATCAAGATGGTGCCCAGCGTAAAAACAATCAAGAGATGCCAGCCGGGGAAGCCGTCGGCGGCTATCCAAAGCGCACTCAGGGTGGGCCAGAGCAAGAGCAGCCAGCCGGCCGGGCGATCCCAGCGGATCAGATTCAAATAGGGGGCCAGGCGGGAGGCAAAACGGGTCGATAGCATGGCGGCAGTTTAGCCAGCCTTTGGCGGCCCGGCCCGCCTACAAGACGCGCCCAGTAGCGCCATTGGATTGCCACGGCGCCTTCAAGCGCGCATCTTGTTGGTGAATTCGCGCATCGTTGGCGATTGCTGGACGGCAGCGGCCCGGATCTTGGCGATATGGGCCAGTACACCTTGACTGACGGCGGGTGCCAGATAGCTTGATTGGCCGATGCCCTTGGACGGCAGGCGGTTCAGTCCGGCCAAGATGTAGAAGTAGTTGCCGGCGGCGAACAAGGATTGCTTGCGTTGAATATCGGTGTTATGGGGTAACTTTTCATCCCACAGATCGAGCAGTTCTTGCAGGCTGGGCGGAATCACCACCTCCTCGGTGTAGGCGCGCCAGAACGGCGTGTCGCGCCGGCCCGAAATCACATAGTGCAGCAGAACGAAGTCTCGCAACTCGTCATACAGATCGGCCATCAGGACATTGAACTTGTTCCGACCATGTTGGGCCGAAGCCGTGGCGGGCAGGAAGTCCAAGAAGGATTGCAAGGCACGTTCAATCATGAAGATGCCTGTCGACTCCAGCGGTTCGATAAAGCCTCCCGCCAGGCCCAGCGCCAGACAATTCTTCTCCCACATGCGGGCGCGGTGGCCGATGCGCATCTTCAGCAAGCGTGGCTCCGCCATCGGAGAGGCCGAACCATGCATCTGCCGCAGCGTGGCGACAGCCTCGTCGTCGGAGCAATGGGCGGACGAATACACATAGCCGCTGCCGGTGCGGGATTGCAGGTCGATCTCCCAGGTCCAGCCGGCGGCGCGGGCGGTGGCGGTGGTGTAGGAGCGCAGTGGCTGTTGAGCATGCGGGTGGGCAATCGGGCAGGCGACCGCACGGTCGCACAGGAGGCTGTCCGCATAAGATACCCAGGGCACGTTCAGCGCCTTGCCGATCAGCAGGCCGGCAAAGCCGGTGCAATCGATATACAAGTCGGCGGTCAGGCGCTGGCCATCTTTGAGCTGCACGGCTTTGATGCCTTCCTCGCCGACCTCAACGTCCGTGACCTCGCCATAGCTGTGTTGCACGCCGCGCTCGCTGGCCACCTTGCGCAAGAGCGCCGCCAGCTTGATGGCATCGAGATGGTAGGCGTAGGTGATCGGGGCCTGGTAGTCGGGCGAGTCCAAGAACTTGGGTGACTGGTTCTTGTCAAACAAGGCCGTTTGTACACCGCCGGCCATATCAAAAGCCTGCTCCGTCAAGCCGCGCTGGCGCAGGTTCATCCAATGCACCATGGTCGAATGCCCTGCCAGCGAGACCGGAGGGTCGAAAGGATGATCGTAATGGTCGGTAGCGGCTGAGCCGCCATGCTTCCAGCCATTGAATCGGATACCGTTCTTCAGCGTGGCGTCCGCCTGCGTGAACAAATCAGACTCGGGGATGCCGATCGCTTGCAGGGTTGACAACAAGGTGGGCACCGTCGCCTCGCCGACGCCAATGCTGCCGATTTCAATCGATTCGACCAGCCGAATCTGCACCGGTGTCTCGGGGTTGCTTCCCAGCACACGTTGCAAGTAGGCGGCCGCCATCCAGCCAGCGGTGCCGCCGCCCACAATCAAGATCGAACGGTAAGGAATCATGGGATACACAGAAAGAGTCAAACCGGCCAAGACGGCCACAGCATCGAATTTCGGCATCCGCCTGGGGGACTTGACCGGGCAGGCGTGAAGGAGTGCCGAAAGACGAGTCGATGACCGCCTGGCGCCGGAGTCTGGCTCAGGGCATGCGGGATCCGTTCACCTTTCGGCGCCGACGCGTCGTCATTGCCAAAGCCGCGATGGCGGTGCCGGCCAACAACAGGGACGCAGGTTCAGGCACTGCGGCGGCTTTTTCCACCATCACGTCAAAGCTGATCGAGCTGAGCTTGAACTGCCCGGCCGTGGCCTGGACGCCGACGCCCAAGATGCCATCGCTGCGCACGTCCAGCAAGGCCGCAGCGTCGAAACTCAGGCTGCTGTCCAGCGCGCCATAGATCGCGCTATAGGTGTCGCGCTGTTTGGCATACCTGTTGAAATAGCTGCAGTTGCCGTAACCGTCGGTGCTTTTGCAGTCTTTGCGTTCAAATTGCGCACCGCCATAGTTGCCGATGGAGCTGCTGCTGGTCTCGGCCACATCGCCTGCGCTGCTGGCGCCGATCAGCAACTTCATACTGTCCGCCACCAAATCCTCGTGCTTGATATCGCGATAACGCGTGGTGTTGGTGTCTTGAATGTTGTAATTTACATATACATTGCGACCGTTTCCGCAGGGCTCGTCGGCCCACCAGCCGCAATTGTTGGTGTCACCGGCGTAGTAGGAGTACTGCGCCTGGTGGCTGGTCTGGCCGGTTAGCTGATAGTCACCGTAAGCCGACGCTGTCGCTGCGCCATATTGAATGTCCGAGTAGCCATGCAGCGTGGCGTTGCCCGAGACGATGTCTTTGGACCCATAGCCTCGGCCGGACAAAAAGCTGCCCAAATCGAAGTTCAATGAAACGCTGTTGCGATCCAGTGAGTTGCTGACTTGGAAGGTCTGACTGAGCAGCACTGGCGCGGCGAACACCGGCGTGCTTGCAATGCAGCCGGCGGCGGCGAGCGCCAGGCTGAGACGATTCTTGCGTTGCATTGGATTCCTCCTCTATCGGTTGGCGTCGCACGGCAAAAGGGCGTGCAGATCGGCCTCGCAGTGTCTGTGCGGGGGCCACCGAATAGAGGTTTGTCATCCCCAAGGAGTTTTCAATCCTGTGAAATGCGCACGAGAAGTGCGGCATTTCTAAACCGTTACTTGGTCGGAGCAAGGCGAACCCCACGTCGCCGCCAAGGCAAGACCTGCCCCCCAGCAGCTGCGCCCCTCGACGCACACCGTGCCGCTGGTGCTTGGCGGTTTGGCTGGGCGTTTGACATCTTTGTCGAGGTCGCGGTCGGCCACGCCGTTGACGCAGCAACTGGCCGGCCGATCTCAGCGGATCAGCTCAAGGGTAGGGCGCGAGGCTGAAGGCAAAAAGGGGTCGATGGCATGGCCGCAGTTCAGCCACGCTGTGCAGACCAAAGCAGGCCAGCGTTGCTAGGGCCTTGCTTCGACGGGGCAGGCCCGCCGCTTTATATGAGCGATGGGTCAGATTTTGGAGTAACCTTGTGCGGACGTCTCGTGGGGCCCCCGCCCCAACTGCCGAATTTGCGCAAGTCCGGAGTCTGAACGCATGAAATTGAAAATTCTGATCGTCGATGACAACGAAGAGATCCGCGCCCTGTTGCACGCGACCTTGGATCTGGCCGATGCCTTCGAGCTTCATGAAGCTCATGACGGTCCCAGTGCAGTGGCGCTGATAGACACGCTTGCGCCCAATCTGGTGTTGATGGACATCATGATGCCGGGCGAATTTGATGGTGTTGAGGCTTGCCGGCGAATCAAGGCTGCGGGCGGCGCCAATGCCCCCAAGGTGGTCTTGATCAGCGCCAAGCCGGTCGATCAGATCAAGGCCGATGCCAAGACCTGCGGCGCCGACCTCTTCATCGCCAAGCCCTTTGGCCCGGCCCAGTTGGTTGAGGCGATCACGGCTTTGTACAGGGTCTGAATCAGACTTTTGCCCTAGCCTTGTCCCACAAGGCGACCGCCTCGCCCACCACACCGCGCCGGAAGGCCAGCACGCAGACGATGAAGATCAGCCCGGTCACCAGGCTGACCGATTCACCCAGGCCATTGAACCAATTGATGCCGGTCAGGTCGGCCAAGGCCTTGCCCAAATCACCGATCTTGTTCTCCAGCGCAATGATGATCAGCGCGCCAACCATGGGGCCGACCAAGGTGCCCATGCCGCCGACCAGGGTCATCAAAATGACCAGACCCGAGGTGGTCCAGACGGCATCGGTCAGCGTCGCGAAGCCCAGCACCAGCGTCTTGGTGGCGCCGGCCAGCCCGGCCAGAGTGGCCGACAACACAAAGGCCAGCAGCTTGAAACGGTCAACGTCGTAGCCAAGCGAAATGGCGCGGGGCTCGTTCTCGCGGATCGAGGTCAAGACTTGACCAAACGGAGAATGCACGGTGCGGTAGATCAGCCAGAAAGCGGCAATGAAAATTGCCAGCACCACGTAGTAAAGCGTGAGATCGTTGGCCAGGTCGAGGCCGAAAAAGCTGCCGCGCGGCACCGACTGCAGGCCGTCCTCACCACCGGTGAACGAAGCTTGTAGGAAGAAGAAGTACAGCATCTGGCTCAGCGCCAGCGTGATCATCGAGAAATAGATGCCGGTGCGTTTGATCGCCAGCAGGCCAATGGCCAGACCGACGCCGCCGGCGGCCAAGGCTCCGAAGATCAAGCCCAGCGGCGCCGACAAGCCCCAGACCTTCAGCGCATGGCCGGCGCCATAAGCGGCGGTGCCCAAGAACGCCGCATGGCCGAAGCTGAGCAGGCCGGTAAAGCCGACCAGCAGATTGAAGGCGCAGGCAAACAGCGCGAAGCACAGCACCTTCATCACGAAGATCGGATACACGCCCAGGGCCGGCAGCAGCGCGATGGCGCCGAACAGCAGCGCGTAACCGTAGACAGGATTGAAGGGAGATTTTGAGGTCGACACTTGCGCGGTCATGCTTATTTTTCCTTGCCAAACAGACCGGCCGGCCGCACCAGCAACACGATGGCCATCACCACAAACACCACCGTGCTCGAGGCCTCGGGGTAGAACACCTTGGTCAAACCTTCAACAATGCCCAGCCCCAGGCCGGTCAGAATCGAGCCGAGGATGGACCCCATGCCGCCAATCACCACCACCGCGAACACGACGATGATCAGATTGCTGCCCATCAGCGCGCTGACTTGCAAAATCGGCGCCGCCAGTACGCCGGCAAATGCCGCGAGTGCGACACCGCCGGCATAGGTCAGCGTGATCATGCGCGGCACATTGATGCCGAAGGCTTGCACCAGCTTGGGGTTTTCGGTGCCGGCCCGCAAGGTGGCCCCCAGCGTCGTCTTCTCGATCAAGGCCCAGACCGCCAGACACACCGTGATCGACGCCACCACCACCCAGGCGCGGTAGTTGGGCAAAATCATGAAGCCCAGATTGGTGGCCCCTTGCAAGGCCTCCGGCACCTGGTACTGCTGGCCCGAGACACCGTAGAAGCTGCGGAATACGCCCTCCATCACCAGCGTGATGCCAAAGGTCAAAAGCAGGCCGTAGATGTGATCGAGCTTGTAAAGCCACTGCAGCATCAGCCGCTCGATCAAGATGCCCAAGACACCGACCACCAGCGGCGCCAGCAAGAGCATCAGCCAGTAGTTCAGGCCCAGGTACTCCAGCCCCATCCAGGCTAGAAAGGCGCCCATCATGTACAGCGCCCCATGGGCGAAGTTGATGATGTTGAGCATGCCGAAAATGACGGCCAAGCCCAGCGACAGCATTGCGTAAAACGAGCCGTTGACCAGGCCCAGCAGAAGCTGGCCCAGCAGGGCGGGCAGGGGGATGCCGAAAAAGTCTGTCATGTCGTACTGAGTGTGTGAATTGGTTTCAAGCCGGGCGCCGGGCCGCTCCCAAGTCCGGCTTGAGCCGATGTCATGGTCGGCCGCTGCCGGCCATGATCGGCGTCCCCTCGGGGGACTGAGTGCCGCGGCTCCAAGCACGCCTTCGCGGGCTTGGACGGCACGAAGGCCAGCGGCGTCTCGCCGATGGCCGCCTGCGTACGCGCAGGCGAGGGGCTCACTTCTTCACCAGCGGGCACTTTGAATCTGCCAGCTTGGTGAAAGCCTCTTCACCCGGAATGCGGGTGGTGACCTTGAAGTAATCCCAAGGCTCGTTGGACTCCTTGGGCGACTTCACCTGCAGAAGGAACATGTCATGGATGCCGCGCCCGTCTTCCTTGCGGATATTGCCCTTGACGTAGAAGTCATTGATAGGCGTGGCCTTCATCTTGACCATCACCTTGTCGGCGTCGTCGGTCTTGATGGCGTCAACTGCCTTCAGATAGTGCATCGCGGCGGAGTAGTCGGCCGCTTGCAGCGAGGACGGCATGCGCTTCATCTTCTCGAAGAAGCGGCGGCTCCACTCGCGCGCTTCCGGGCTCTGGTTCCAGTACCAGCTGTCGGTCAAATACATGCCCTCGGTGGTCTTCAGACCGAGCGAATGGATGTCATTGATGAACATCAGCAGGCCGGCCAGCTTCATGGTCTTGGTGACGCCGAACTCATTGGCGGCCTTGATTGCATTGATGGTGTCGCCGCCGGCATTGGCCAGACCCAGCACTTGCGCCTTGCTGCCCTGCGCTTGCAGCAAGAAGGACGAGAAGTCACTGGCGTTGAGTGGGTGCTTGACGCTGCCCAGCACTTGGCCGCCGGTCTTGGCGACGACCGCTGCGGTGTCGTTCTGCAGCGAGGCACCGAAGGCATAGTCGGCGGTCAGGAAGTACCAGCTCTTGCCGCCACCCTTGGTGACGGCCGCACCGGTGCCATTGGCCAGCGCCACCGTGTCGTAGGCGTAATGAACGGTGTAGGGCGTGCAGTCTTCATTGGTCAAGCGGGCCGAGCCGGCGCCGATCACCATGAAAGGGCGCTTCTTTTCGGCTGCGATTTTGGCCATGGCCAGATTGGCGCCGGAGTTGGTGCCGCCGATCAGCATGTCCAGACCCTGGGTGTCAATCCACTCGCGCGCCTTGCTGGCGGCGACGTCGGCCTTGTTCTGGTGGTCGGCAAAGATCAGTTCGATCTTCTTGCCGGCGGCCATGCCCTTCATATCGGCAATCGCCAGCTTGATCGCCTCGACGCCACCGGCGCCGTCGATGTCCGCATAGACGCTGGACATATCGGTGATGAAGCCGATCTTGACGGTGTCGCCGGAGATCTGCGCTTGGGCAGCGCCAGCAAATCCGACGGCGGCGATGGTCGCGAGGGCAGTGCGCTTGAACATAGGGATCATGGTCTTGTCTCCTGGAGCGGTGGTTTTGGGTCGAACAAAGAACAAATCAATCAATCAAACACTGAGCAATTCATCGAGCTTGGCCTGCTTGGCCGGCAACTCCGAAGCAGCGAAGGACTCCACCACCTCGCCATGCTCGACCACGACGAAGTGATCGGCCAGCGGCGCAGCAAAGCGGAAGTTCTGCTCCACCATCACGATGGTGTAGCCCTGAGCCTTGAGTGCCAAGATCATGCGTGCCAAGGTCTGAACGATCACGGGGGCCAGGCCCTCGGAGATTTCGTCCAGCAGCAAGATGTCGGCGCCGGTGCGCAGGATGCGCGCCACCGCCAGCATCTGCTGCTCGCCGCCCGACAGCCGCGTGCCAGGGCTGTGGCGGCGCTCGGCCAGATTCGGGAACATCTGATAAATCTGCGCATCGCTCATCGGCGTGGCGCGGCCTCCGCTCAAACGCGGCGGCAGGTGCAGGTTCTCCTCGGTCGTCAGCGAAGCAAAAATGCCGCGCTCCTCGGGGCAATAGCCCAGACCCAGATGCGCGATGCGGTGCGTGGCCATCCCAATGGTTTCGCTGCCATGCACCTTGATGGAGCCCTTGCGCGCGCCGGTCAAACCCATGATGGCGCGCAGCGTAGTGGTACGGCCGGCGCCGTTACGGCCCAGCAGTGTCAAGACCTGACCCTTTTGAATCGACAAATTGATGCCGTGGAGGATGTGGGATTCGCCGTACCAGGCGTGCAGATTTGATATTTCGAGTGCGGCTGTCATCATGCCTCCCGCCGGGCCGCCCCAAGGGAGGCTGCGCCCCCCCGGGGGGCAGAGAAGCGGCAAAGCCGCGAACGTGGGGGCTTCATCAGTGGGCTCCCTGGAGTTCGGCCGCTTCGCTGCCCATATAAGCTTCCAGCACGGCCGGGTGTTTGGAGACCTCCGCGTAATCGCCTTCGGCCAACACGGCGCCGCGCGCCAGCACGGTGATGCGGTCGGCGATTTTTGAGACGACCTTCATATTGTGTTCAACCATCAAGACGGTGCGGCCCTCGGCGACGCGCTTGATCAGCGCGGTGACGCGGTCCACGTCCTCGTGGCCCATTCCCTGGGTAGGCTCGTCGAGCAACATCAGCGTGGGCTCCATCGCCATGGTGGTGGCGATCTCCAGCGCGCGCTTGCGGCCATAGGGCAAATCGCCCGCCTTCAGCTTCGCCATATCGCGCAGGTCCACCAGTTCTAACAGCGCAAGCACACGGGCATCGAGCTGTTTCAAGCCGGTCAGGCCTTTCCAGAAATGGAAGCTGGTGCCGGTGAAGCGCTGCAAGCCGATGCGCACGTTTTCCAGCACGGTCAGATGCGGGAATACGGCGGAAATCTGGAAGCTGCGGATCACGCCGCGGCGGGCAATTTCGGCGGGCTTTTCGCCGGTGATGTCGACGCCGTTGAAGTGGATGCTGCCGCGCGTCGGCTCCAAAAACTTGGTCAGCAAATTGAAGCAAGTCGTCTTGCCGGCGCCGTTCGGGCCGATCAAAGCATGGATCGCACCGCGCTGCACCCGCAGGTCGACACCGTCAACGGCGGTGAAGCCCTTGAAGTCCTTGCTGAGTCCGCGGGTCTCGAGAATGAGTTCGCTCACTGTGCATCGGCGCACCCGTTCAGGGCGCGATTGAAGTTGAGCGCCCAATGTAGGGCGTAAAGGCAAGACCTGGCACGGGAACTTCCTTTACGTAGCATTGCGCTAGGGTAATCACTTAGGTTTCGGGAGCCGAAACGGGATGCCGTGCCCTAGCTTGGGCCGTTTTGACCCAGGCCCGCAGTGCTTGCGCCCAATACCCGGCCGACCAAGGCGGCCGCATTGTGAACGTCATAGCGTTGGCGCAGACCGGCACGCAGCTTCTCGACCGTGCGTGGCGACAGGCCCAGCAACTTGGCGGATTCCTTGGCGGTTTGCCCGGCTGCCATGGCCGTCAGAACCTCGCGCTCACGCGGCGTCAGCGACTCGGAATCGCATTGCTTGGTGAGCACCGGCTCAAAAATCCAGGCAGTTTCGCAAAAAGGCGCGGCGATATCGCGCGCATGACCGTGAACGCGGAACCAATGCAGGCGGCCGTCGCGGCGCTGCATCAAACGTTCATCCTGGTATCTGCCGCAGCCCTGCATGGCGTTTTGAATGCGCAGACCAATACGCTTGAATTCGGCCTCGCTGGGGAAGAGCAGGGCAAAGCTCTGCCCGATCAAGGCGTCCGCTTCGTAACCAAACATGGCCGCAAAACTTGGGTTGACCCAAGTCAGCACGCGCTCATGCGACAGCGCCAGCCCCAGCGGGCTCAAGCTCGCGAAGGCGTCGGCTGGGGAAAACCCTGGCGTAGTTTTGGGGCTTACTGCTGCATCCATGGCTGCGTAGGCTAACCGATTATTCGCGCGGCTGTATGACAAGCGCGGCGAGGGCGTTCGCCTGGCCGGCGCGCGCCCCTGTGAATTCGAGTCCAACGATATTCCAAAGGAGACGATGCCATGAAGACCTCTCGCCGTTTGTCCAAGACCCTGCGTCAGCAGGCCCTGTTGCTTGCGGCACCCATCTTGCTGGGTGCTTGCGGCAGCGACAACGACCCAGCGCCCGCCCCACCGCCACCACCAGCTCCGGTCGTCAATGTTATACCGGCCTTTGTGGCGGGCACCGTCGCGCAGGCGAGTTATGACGGCAGCAGCGATGACTTGCTGACGGCCGGGCTGGGCAAGAAAGGTTTGGTCTCACCTGCACTCGCACCTACCTTCGCCGTCGCCGCAACGCCGACCGTGGCCGAATTGCGCCGCAATGCGATTTTCAATAACTACCGCGCCCTGATTGATTACTCGGCCGCAGGTGGATTCGGGAGCCTGTACGGCCCCAATATCGACGCATCAGGCGCCGACACGCTGGGCGACGGCAAGGTTGCCGGCACCGAGTACATTGCCGTCGCCGACGACGGCACGGGTCGCCAAAACGTCGTGTTGATGGTGCAGGTGCCGAGCAGCTTCGATGCCAAGAACCCTTGCATTGTCACCGCGACATCTTCCGGCTCGCGCGGCGTTTACGGCGCCATCGGCACGGCGGGTGAGTGGGGGCTCAAGCGCGGCTGCGCGGTCGCCTATGCCGACAAGGGCTCGGGCAATGGCCTGCATGATCTGTCCAGCGACAATGTGATTCAGATCGACGGCACGATCGCCACCGCCACCGTGGCTGGCAAAAAAGCGCATTTCAAGGCCGATATGACTGAGGCTGAACGGCTTGGCTATATCGCCGCCTTCCCGAACCGGGTCGCCTACAAGCATGCGCATTCGCAGCAGAACCCCGAGAAGGACTGGGGCCGCGACACGCTGCGCGCCGTCAAGCTGGCCTTCTATGTGCTGAACGAAAAATACGGCACCGATATCGCGGCCCAGCCGGGCAAGAAAGAAGTCGTCATCACGCCGGCCAACACGATTGTGATCGCGTCCTCGGTGTCCAATGGGGGCGGCGCCGCCTTGGCTGCTGCCGAGCAAGATACAGAAAGCTTGATCGACGGCGTGGCCGTCACCGAGCCGATGGTGCAGCCCGGTGCCAACCCGGGTCTGACCATCAAGCAGGGCGCAGCGGCCGCAGTGGCGACGCACAGCAAGCCGCTGGTCGATTACTTCACCTATGCCAACATCTATCAGCCTTGCGCGTCGGCGTCCGCCCAGGCGGGGCCGCAGATCAATTTGGCCCCCATGGCCGCCAATGTGCAGAACCGCTGCTCGGCCTTGAAGGCGCGCGGTCTGCTGACTGGCGCGACACTCGCCGAGCAGGCCGACGAGGCGCTGGCTAAGCTGAATGCGTACGGCTGGCAGAGCGAGAGCAACTTCCTGCATCAATCGCACTTCCGCTACGCCACCAATTCCATCGTCGTCAACTATGTGAACAGCTACGGCAAGTTCAAGCCCAGCGACAACGTCTGTGGCTACAGCTATGCCAACACCAATGCCGGCGGCGATGTCATCGCACAGAGCGCAATCACGCAAGCCGGCCTGTTTTCCAGCGGCAACGGCGTACCGCCGACCGGTGGTGTCAACATCGTCTACAACGACTCGGTCGGTGGTGCGAAGTGGGACTTCCTGGCCCTATCGGCCGGCAGTGGTGCACCTGGTGTCGGCTTAGCCGACTTTGCCCTCGACGGCGCTTTGTGCATGCGCTCGCTGGTGACCGGCAAAGACACCGTCAGTGGCGCGGGCCTGTTCGGCACGCAAAAAGCCTGGTCGGAGCGTGTCATCAAGGGCATGGAGGAGGTGCAACTCACGGCCAAACTTCGCTCGGTGCCGACCATCATCGTGGCCGGACGCAGCGATGCGCTGATCCCCGTCAACCATGCGGCGCGCGCCTACTATGGCAAGAACCAGGTACTCGAAGCGGCGACGTCCAAGACCCGCTACTACGAGGTCACCAATGCGCAGCATTTCGACACTTTCATCGCCGTCGGCGCCGCCTGGGGCTATGACAGCCGCTTTGTCCCGCTGCACGTCTATTTCAACCGCGCCATGGACCAGATGTGGGCGCATTTGAAGAGCGGCACAGCCCTGCCGGCCAGTCAGGTCGTGCACACCACGCCGCGCGCGACGGGTGTGCAAGTGACGCTGGCCAATGTACCGGTCTGGGCGCCGACGCCGGCCGCGTCAGATGCGATCGGCTTTGCGGCGGGTGTGTTGAGCGTGCCGGACTGAGCGTCTGAGCACTAGCGCCAGCATTGGCGCTCGTCAATGGGGGCCCAGGTAGCAAGCCGGGCCCCCTTTTCCATCACGGTCTTCATCTTCCTCGCTGCATAGCGCTGCGATAAAGGCGGGGTCCAGTACCTGCCCCGGCAGTAGCAACTCCTCGTTCGGCCAGCGCTTGACCAGGTGACCGTTGGCGACGCCGCCGGTATGCGGTGCTTGGTAAGCGCGGCGATGCTGCATCGTCACACCGGCATTGGCGTTAGCGATGATGCGGCTTTCGCCCAAAGCCCAGGGCTCGAAATAGGCATCGGCCGCCACATCCACTTGGCGAAAGTAAGCGCGAGCCCCTTCCGCATTCAGCTTGCGCCGGACCGTGCGCGTGATCAGGCCTTGCAGTTGGTCCAGCGCCGCATCGCTCATCTGGCTGACGGCCATCGGGCTCAGGTCTTGCTCGCGCAGCAGCTCAAGCAAGGCCGGTGTTGCTGCCAGTTCGGCCGGCAGCACCTGCAGCATCGCCGCGACCACCGCATGATGCGGCGCCACGGCGGTCGCCACGCCACGTGTTTGCGGCTGCACGGGGCAGCGGATCTCGACAAAGCGCGGCTTGGTCGGGCCTGAGCAGCCGTCGTGATGGTAGTACTCGCCCTGGCTCAGCCGGCCCTTGCTGGAGCGGCCGCGCACATCGCGGTAAGTTGGGTGTTGGGTGTGCAGATTCAGGCAGACGACCAGGCCGGTAGCGTCAACCAGCTGATAAAAAGCCTCGCGCCACTCGGGCAACAAGAGCTGCTCATGCAGATAGTCACTGACCTTGCCCTCGGCACCCAGCTCGCCCTCGATCACCAGGACAAAGGGCTTGGGCCGTCGCACGCGCCAGCGGGTATTGGCGAATTCAAGCACAGGCGAAGAGGGGGGCGTTTGCGGCTCGGACATGGGGGTAAAAAGCAATCATCAAGGTCGGTCACGTTTGGGCGGGTTTGGCGTGGGGCCGGCACCGCGCCAGCGCAGCAAGTATTCCAGCTCATTTTCGCCGTAGTCCAAAAAGCCCAGCCGTCGGTACAGCGCCTGCGCCGGGTTGCGCTTCAAGACGCCCAATTCAAGCCCGGCGCCGGCCGCTGCCGCTTCGCCCTGCAAAGCTCGCAGCAGCGCCGCGCCCAAACCCTGGCCTTGCAGCTCAGGCGCGATCTGTAGTTGATGGATCAGCCATGAGTCTTCGCTGCGGCTCATCTTCAGCAGCCCGGCGGCTTCGCCCCGGTGCAGCAAGATCTCGGCGATCTCGAACTTGAACATCACACGCGCCAGGTCGTTTTCTGCGTCTATCGGTATACCGGCCTCGGCCAGATAGGCATGAAAAGTCTGCTGCCGTAATCGCAGCAAGAAGGGCAGGTCGGCCAAAGTGGCCGGCCGGCTTGATAGGGTAAGGGCCAAGCTGGATCTGGGTGATACGTCTTGTCCGGTGCGGCTAGGTTTGTGCATGGCGTCTACAGTTAGGCGGGCGTGTTCTCAAGCGGGATTGTCAGCCCTCGCCAGCAAAAAGTCGGTGTGCTTGCTATGCTGCAGAGCCGATTTTGTGCAGCCTAAGGAAGACCCATGAACCGAATTGCCGCCTTCAGTTTTGCCCTCAGCACCTTTTGCGTCGCACTGAGCTCGGCGCTGCCGCTGGCCGCACAAGGCGCCGCCCCGCAAGTCAAAACCCAGGCACCCGGCTATTACCGAATGCTGCTCGGCGACTTCGAGATCACCGCCCTCAGCGACGGCACCGTCGCGCTGCCGATGGACAAGCTGCTGACGCAGGCCGCGCCGGGCGAGGTCAAGGCGGCGCTGGAGCGAGCCTATTTGAAGCTGCCGCTGGAGACGTCGGTCAATGCATATTTGGTCAACACGGGGGCGAAGCTAGTCTTGATCGATACCGGCGCGGCCGGCTTGTTCGGCCCGACCTTGGGTCGTTTGATGGGCAATCTGAAGGCCGCCGGCTACAGCCCGGAGCAGATCGATGAGGTCTACATCACCCATCTGCACGGCGACCATATGGGCGGCCTGGTGTCGCCCGAGGGCAAGCTGGCATTTCCCAACGCCGTG
The DNA here is from genome assembly GCF_025717555.1 of Paucibacter sp. B2R-40. Lineage (GTDB taxonomy): Bacteria > Pseudomonadota > Gammaproteobacteria > Burkholderiales > Burkholderiaceae_C > Paucibacter_A. The sequence goes on from NZ_JAJIRP010000001.1 coordinate 345,875, forward strand.
CTTCGCATGGACAAGGCCGAGGCCGAGCATTGGCTGAACAGTGAAAAGATGGCCAAAGCGGCCGCCGAGGATCAGTCCGGCTTCAAGAGCGCGATGGCCACCCTCAAGCCCTATCAAGACGCGGGCAAGCTGCTGACCTTCAGTGGCGCGACCCAGTTGGTGCCTGGTATCAGCAGCATCGCCACACCCGGTCACACGCCCGGCCACAGCGTCTATGCGGTCGAAAGCCAAGGCCAGAAGCTGCTCATTCTGGGTGATTTGATGCATGTGGCGGCGGTACAGTTCCCCAACCCGGCGGTGACGATTGCTTTCGACAGCGACGCCAAGGCCGCCGCGCCGCAGCGCCAGAAGATCTTTGCCGAGGCCGCCGAGAAGGGCCATGTCTTGGCCATCGCACATGTCTCCTTCCCGGGCCTGGGCCAGTTGCGGCCCAATGCCAAGAAGGGCTATGACTGGTTGCCGCTGAATTACAGCAGCAAGCCCTAAGCTTCGCTGATCTTGACCCGGCTTTCGTAACCCGCCTCGGCCAGCGCGGCGGCGATGTCCTCGGCTGAGATCATGGCTGTGTGGTTGACCCAGGCCTGGCGTTTGCCCAAGTCCACATCGGCTTGGTTCACGCAGGGCAGGTCCTGCAGCTCGAACATGACGGCGTCGGCGTCGTCTTGGCTTTGCAGGGCGGGGATTTCAAAGATGGTTTCTGGCATGGGCTGAGCTCGGTGAGGGGCTGATCGTAGCTGGCATAGGGCGCTCTTGCGTTCCTGGCCGTCTCGGCCTGATCCGCTTGCGCGACGGCCTATGCCTTGCTTTTGGCAGTTGGTCGAATGGCGCCGCGCCGCGCCCGCAGTCGCGTCTACATTGGCAGCCATCACTTTTTTATAAGCGATCCTGTCATGAAGCCACGTCCAATCAACCGCCTCTTTTCTGTCCCCCGCAGCTTGGCCACATTGGGCCTCGGTCTGGCACTGCTGTCGCCCGCCTGGGCTTATGCAGCGGACGCAGCAGCCGACACCGGCAAGAGCTTTGTTGCTGGCATCAATGTCAAGGAACAAGCCCGGCTGCAAGACATAGGTCTGCCGGCCTACCCCGGCGCTGTTGCGCAACAGGATGACAAAGACGACAAACCCGGCGTCACCGTTGGCCTGTCCTTAGGCCCTTTTGGTTTCAAACTGCTGGTCTCCAAGTTCTCGAGCGGCGACAGCATTGACAGCATCTCGGCCTTCTACCGCGAGGCACTCAGCAAGCACGGCCCCGTACTGGATTGCAGTTACGGCAGCCCGGCGGCGCTGGCCGCCAAGGCCGAACGAAAAAAGGGTGCCGAGCAAGGCTGCGCTGAGGTCAGCGGCGACCCCGGCGAGCGGGTCTACAAAACCGGCGCGGGCAAGAGCTTTCTCTTGGTGAGCCTCAAGCAAGCCAGCGCCAAAGAGGTGCACTTCCAGATGGTGCGCATGGAGCTGCGCGGGTTCTAGACCTCTAGACTTCGGCCGGCCCCACCTCGAAGCCCATCAAGACCGAGGCCAGCTCCAGGGAGCGCCACAGATGAGCCGGCATCTCGAGGATCTTCTCGGGCGTCTTGGCGCGTGTAGTCCAGCTCAGGATTTCAAAGTGCTGATCCGGCGTCAAGAACTTCTGCGCCAGCATTTCGTTCAAGGTCTGCATGATGAAGGGCTCCTGCTTGGGCAGCGGTGGACGCGAACGGTCCTCCGTTGGCGTCCAATATCGCAGAAAGCCGCCGTCTGTGCTCGACACTTTGCCAAAGGCCTGGGCAAGGCACGATCACGGCCTCACAAGGCTTGCCGGCGATCGATCACATAACCGACGTTTCTGACGGTTCTCACGTAGCCTTCGCCGAGCTTCTTGCGCAGCTTTGAGATCTGCACATCCAGCACATTGCTGGCGCGGCCGACCACGCTGGAGCCGATTTGTTCCTCCAGCACACGGCGCGTCTGCACCCGGTCGGCGCGGGTGGCCAGCGCGCTGAGCAGCAGGTATTCGCTGCGCGACAGCTCCAGCGGCCGACCGTCGATGCTGGCGCGCTGAGCGCCAAGATGCAGGCTCAGGCCGCGCAGGTCCAATCGTTCAGGGTCGACGCCGCAGCTGCGGCAAGTCAGCGCCCGAATGCGCGCGCGCAGTTCGGCGGGCGCGAATGGCTTGAGCAAAAAGTCGTGCGCTGCGCCAGCGTCGGCGCCAAAGTGGCGACCGTCATCCAAGCGGTCCAGGGTTGTCACGCACAAGGCGGGCGTCTTCGGCCAGTCGCGGCGCAGATGCTGCAGCAACTGCTGACCGGCGTCGTCCGCCACACCCATGTCCAACAAGACGAGATCGATGCCATCGCCTTCGAGTTGGCTCAGCGCGCCAGTGAGTTGTCGCACCCAGGTCACACGGTAGCCGTAGTCCGCCAGTTCGCAGCGTATCTGGTGCGCAAGTTCAAGTTGATCTTCAAACAGCAAGACGTTCATGCCCCTATTGAATACCGAGCGAGAGGCGTAAATCGAAAGTCATGAGCCTTCAGCTGCGCCGGCTTTTTTGAACCGCCAAAGTTGCTTGTTAGGCCCGTGACTTCAGGCATGGCCAAGGCAGGCCGTTCGGGCCGGGCGATGTTGGCTGCAGGCGACGCCAGCCGCCAGTGACCACCCCATACGGGGTCGAATTTAGCTGCCGTTTAACTGTTCATAGGCTGCCGTTTAGCTTGCCATGGAAGAGTGGCTTGACTGCAAAACCAGAGCCAAGCTGCGAATCAAGCCTTCGTTGCACGGCCACAACGCAGTGATCGGCGGGCCAGACCCGGTCGTCGATCAAAAACCTGCCCAAGGCCAAAACATGTGCCACGGGCAAACCCAAGCAAAGTCTTTTGAGGAGATGTTCGTGAAGAAAACCCATATCAGTCTGGCCGTGGCCTTGCTGGCCGCGTTCAGCGTGCAAGCTCAGGCGCAGCAACAACAATTGGACCGCGTCGAAGTGACCGGCTCCGCGATCAAACGCATTGATGGTGAGACCGCCAATCCGGTCACCGTCATCAAGATGAGCGATTTGAAGAACGAAGGCGTCACGTCGGTGGAGCAAATGCTGAGCCGGATTTCAGCCAGCCAGACCACCCAAAGCGGCAGCCAGGCCGTCGGCTCGGCCACCGGTGGTGCGACCTTCGCCAATTTGCGTGGTCTGGGCCAAGACAAGACGCTGGTGCTCTTGAACGGTCGGCGTATCGCCAACAACGCGCTCGACGCGACCGCACCCGATCTGAACATGATCCCGTTCGCGGCGATCGAACGGGTTGAAGTGTTGCGTGACGGCGCCTCGGCGCTGTACGGCACCGACGCGATCGGCGGCGTCATCAACTTCATCACCAAGAAGAGCTTCACCGGCGGCACCATCACGCTGGGTCTGGACTCGCCGCAAAAGGAAGGCGCCAAGTCCAAGAACTTCAACCTCGGCGGCGGCTATGGTGATCTGGCCAAGGACAAGTTCAATATCTTCGCCGTGTTTGACTACAGCCAGCAAGATCCGCTCAACGCCAGCCAGCGCCCCTTTGTCAACCGCGGCACGCCGAAGACTTCGGCGACGCCGTTCCCGGCCAATTACTACCAGAACGACGATAGCGCCAATCCGGCTGCGCCAGGCTGCGCCTCGCCGATGTTGGTCTCCGACGGTGCCGTCGGGTGCAAATACCTGTTCTCGCGCGTGGTCGACCTGGTGCCCGAAACCAAGCGCCTGTCGGGCTTGGCCAAGGCCAGCGTGCAGCTGAGCGACGACCATCTGCTGAGCTTCGAATACTTCCGCGCCGAGAACACCAACAAGACCGTGGTCGCCGGCGTGCCTTACGGCGCCCTGAGCATGGACCCCGGCACCAAGTACTACCCCGGCAATGGCATCACGCCGGCCGCGCCGGCTTCGGCCAAGATCGACGCCAAGCTGCCGATCACCGTCAAGATGCGGGATGAAATCAGCGGCGGCCGCGCTGACGAAAGTGTCAACACACAGCAGCGCTTTGTCGCGAATCTGGAAGGCACCCTGGCCGGCTGGGATTACCAAACCGGCTTGGCCTATAACGAAAACGAGATCACCAACAAATTGATCGGGGGCTACACCGACGGCGCGCAAATTTCGGCCGGCGTCAAGACCGGCGTGATCAACCCGTTCGGGCCGCAAGACGCTGCTGGTAAAGCCGTGTTTGAAAAGGCAGCGGTCCGCGGAACGCTCTATACCGGCCTGGGCAAGGTCACATCGTTGGACTTGAAGGCGAGCCGCGAACTCGGCAATTGGCTGGGTGCTGGCAACGCCGGCCTGGCCTTGGGCACCGAGTACCGCAAGGAAGATTTCACCAACAAGGCCAATACCGAGTTTGCCGAGAAAGTCGTGGCCAGTACCGGCTATGACCCGGCGATCAACAACCATGGCACCCGCAATGTCAGCGCCGTCTATGGTGAAGTTTCCTTGCCCGTGCTGGCGGGTCTGGAGTTGGGCGGTGCCTTGCGTTATGACCGTTATAGCGATTCGGGCAGCACCACCAATCCGAAGTTCACGTTCCGCTATCAGCCCAACAAGCAGATGCTGATGCGCGGTTCTTACTCGACCGGCTTCCGGGCGCCTTCTTTGTATGAGCTGAATGCGCCGCAGACCTTCACCAACACGGGCAACAACCACGACGATCCTGTGCGTTGCCCGGGCGGCAAGCCTATCCCCGGCGCGCCAAAGGCGGCCAACTGCGACCAGCAGTTCCAGTCTCTCGCCGGCGGCAACCCCAATCTCAAGCCTGAAACCTCGGTCAACAAGACTCTGGGCTTTGTGTTCGAGCCCATGGTGGACGCCAGCGTGGGCCTGGACTTCTGGTGGATCAGCTACGAGCACAAGATCGACGTGCTGCCAGAGAACACCGTGTTCGCCGACCCGGTCAAGTATGCAAGCCTGTTCCACCGTGCCGCCGACGGCAGTTTGGCCACCGACGGCTCGCTTTGCCCCGGTGTGAAATGCGGTTATGTCGAGCTGCTGACCAAGAATCTGGGCGGTGTCAGAACCAACGGTGTTGACCTGACGGCCAATTACCGTCTGCGCACAGCTTCGCTGGGCAACTTCAGCGTTGGCCTGAACGGCACTTATGTCAGCAAGTACGAGTATCAGAACGAAGAGAACGGTGCCTGGATTCAACGCGCCGGCACCTACAGCGGCAACAACGGCCCGATCTTCCGCTGGTCACAGTCCCTGAGCCTGGGCTGGAAGCTGGGTGACTTTGGCCTCGGCCTGGTGAATCGCTACAAGACCGGCTACACGGACGAAGATCCAAAGCACAAGGTCGACAGCTACTCGATCTGGGATATGTACGGTACTTGGGCGCCGATCAAGTCGGTCTCGCTGACGGCCGGCGTGCGCAACTTGCTCAACCAGGATCCGCCGTTCTCCAACCAGACGCGTACCTTCCAGACCGGCTTTGATCCACGCTTTGCCGATCCGGTCGGCCGGGTGTACTACGCTCGCGCGGGCTATACCTTCTGATGCCAGGCGTTTAGCCGATTAGCAGTGAGTTGAGGGGTGCGGCCGAAGTGGGTCGCACCCATTTTTTTGTCTGAAACAGATCAATTGGTCGACAGGTAAACAGGGAGAACAAGCATGCAAACAAACAGCGACAAAGGCATGAATTCGATGGCCGCTTGGGGCCTGAGCATTTTGCTGAGCCTAGGGGCCGCCGGCTGTGCTGCGCCAGCGCAGACCAGCACCGGCAAACAACCTTACGAAGCGCCGGAGACCCTCACCGGCAGCATGTTGAAGCGCGCGCCGGCGCGGCCCAATACGCCACACACGCCGGAAGAAGCGGCCGAGTTGGAGGCGCTGCGCAAGGAGATCAGCCAGCAAGGCAGTGCGCATATCGACAAAGGTGGCGCACCCCGGTAGCGCTGCAAGGTTTGGGTTCGGCGCGCGCTGGCCAGGCCGTCGACCCGAACCACGCCCTTGGTTCTGAAGTGCCTTCACGTGGAGGCTTGGCCTGCTCGGAAATTCTCACTGGCTAAGGTGAGGCCGGGAACGGTTTATGCATACCGGCCAGGGGTGACCAAGCTCTTGGACGGAGATCGAACCATGACGGATCAGACGAGCACCCAGTTCTCCCACATCAAGCCCAGCGACACCGAGTGGCGCAGCGATGGGTTGCGGGACTTCTTTCTCTACAAGGACCTTGGCATTGCCGCAGCCACCCATGGCCGCGTGATCGCGCACCTTGTGAAGGCGAATATGGCACCAGTCAAGGGCACCGGCTGGCACCGGCATGAGGCGGAATTCCAGATCGTCTTCATGACCAAGGGCTGGGCGCGCTTTATGTATGGCGATCAGGAGACCCTGGTCGAGGCCGGCGACTGCGTTCACCAGCGTCCGGGCATCGTACATTACCTGTTCGACTATTCGCCCGATATGGAATATCTGGAGATCGTCTCGCCGGCGGACTTCAAGTCCATCGACATGCCGGCGGCCGCCGAGGTGCCCTTGCCGGCGCCTTGGCCTTGATGGCAGTGTGCAAAGGGATACTCAGAAATCCATGTCCAGTTGCTCGATTTCCTCGGGCTCCAGCAGTGCGGCGGCGCGCCATGCCTGCATCTCGGGCATGGCCATGATGGTGCGGCAATAGTCGGCGCAGGCCTTGTTGAGCGGCACCTCGTAAGTCAGGAAGCGCGTCACCACCGGCGCATACATCGCGTCAGCCATGCCGCGCTGGGCGCCGAACAGAAAAGGCCCGCCATAGCGGCCCAGGCAATCGGTCCAGATCTCCTTGATGCGTTCGATGTCGGGCAGGGCGCCGGCCCAGATCTTGTGGCCGGGGTAGTGAGCCTTCAGATTCATTGGCAGCGAGGCGCGCAGATTGGCAAAGCCCGAGTTCATCTCGCCGCTGACCGAGCGGCAATGCGCGCGCGCCAATCTATCGTCCGGCATCAGCCCCGCATCGGGCTTGATCTCGTCCAGGTATTGGGCGATGGCCAGCGTGTTCCAGACCTTGGCACCGTCATGGCTGAGGCAGGGCACGAGGATCGAAGGCGCCAGCAGCAGCAACTCGCGGCGCGCGTCGGCGTCGTCGGGCGAGACCATTTGTTCCTCGAAGTCCAGCCCGGCAAAGCGGGCCAGCAGCCAGCCCCGCAGCGACCAGGACGAGTAGTTTTTGCTGCTCAGCGTCAGTTGCGCTTTGGTGGAGGCCGGGCTCAACGGGCTTGCCTTGGGTGCAGCGGCTGCTTTGCTGGCCGACTTGCTGCTTGCTGTGCGGCGGGGCTTGGGCGGCGATGCTGCGGGCATATCGGTCTCCGATCAATGTGGGGGCAGCTACGTGCACGCAAAGCCTGTGCCAAGGCCCTGACTAGGGCAAACACCGAGTTCTTGGCGCGTTACTTGCATGTCACCAGCATCCCTTCACTGGAGAGCGCACCATGTTGTACCAAGCCTTTCAAGTGCAATCCGATCTCATGTGGCCTATGCGCATGGCTTCCAAGCTGTCCTTGCCCTTTTTGCAAGACAGTGCCTCGGGAGCGGCCCGCTCCCCGTCAATGCGCCGCATGGCGGCGGCTTGTCATGTGATGGAGCTGGCTCAGGTGACCCACAAGCGCCCGCCCTGGCGTATCGATCAAATCGCCAAACGCGGGCTCGGCCGCGAGCCGGGCGCGGCTGGCGAAGCTTGGACGGTGCAGGAGGAAGTCGTGCTGAGCACGCCGTTTTGCACCTTGCTGCGCTTTGCCAAGCTCGACGCGCCGCCGTCACCCAAGGTGCTGGTGGTCGCGCCGATGTCGGGCCATTTCGCCACGCTCTTGCGTGACACCGTGCGCACCCTGCTGCAGGACCATGATGTTTATGTGACCGATTGGCATAATGTGCGCGACGTGGCGCTGGCGGACGGCCGTTTTGGCTTGGACGAGTACACCCAGACCATCATGGACTTTGTGGCCGCGATGGGGCCGGGCGTCAATATCGTGGCGGTTTGCCAGCCCTGTGTTTCGGCGCTGGCCGCCGTGGCGCTGATGTCGGAAGACGCCCACCCAGCCACGCCCGCCAGCCTGACCCTGATGGCCGGCCCGATCGACTGCCGCATCAACCCGACCGGCGTCAACAAGCTCGCCGTCACCAAGCCGATCGAATGGTTCGAGAAGAATCTGATCAGCCAGGTCCCCTGGCGCCATGCGGGCGAAGGCCGGCGGGTCTATCCGGGTTTTGTTCAGCTGTCCGCCTTCATGAGCATGAACAAGGACAGGCATAGCGATGCCTTCAAGGCTTACTACCAGCACCTGGTCGCCGATGAGTTCGACAAGGCCGAGGTGACGCGCACTTTTTACGAGGAATACATGGCGGTCGCCGATCTATCGGCCGACTTCTATCTGGAGACCGTCAAGCTGGTGTTCCAGGACTACGCGCTGCCCAAGGGCGAGCTGCGTTTCCGTGGCCGCCTGGTCGATCCGGCGGCTATCCGGCGTACCGCGCTGCTGACGGTGGAGGGCGAGCGTGATGACATCTGCGCGGTCGGCCAGACCCTGGCCGCGCAGGACCTGGCCAGCAGCCTGCGGCCCTATCTGCGCAGCCATTATGTGCAGCCCAATGTCGGCCATTACGGCGTCTTCAGCGGGCGGCGCTGGCAGAACGAGATCTATCCGGTGCTGAGGAATGTGATCCAGTTGTCGCAGTAGAAGGCTCAATCCGGCCTTAGCACGCGAGACGTGCACGGCGTTCGTCGGGCGTCGGGAAGGCTGCAGTAGCCTTCCCTCGGTCCCGACTCACCCATCCAGGCGTTTCTGGAATACCAGACCCGCATGCTCGCGCAAGGCGTGGAACTTGATCTTCGGCCAGTTGGCCTCGATCGCGCGCAGCTCGGGCGCGTACTCGACCAGCACGGTCGGTGCGTCGACCGCGTCATAGGCCATGCGGTGATCATTCGCGTCGATGAAGCGCTTGAGCTCATTCGCGTCATCGCAAGTGACCCAGCGCGCGACCTGGAAGCGGCTCGGCATGATGCGGGCCTTGCAGCCGTATTCATGCTCCAAGCGGTGCGCCACCACTTCAAACTGCAGCTGGCCCACGGCGCCAAGCAGCAGCACCGAGCCGGCAATCGGGCGGAAGACCTGGATCGCGCCTTCTTCGCCGAGCTGGGTCAGGCCGGCCTTGAGCTGCTTGGTACGCAGCGGGTCGGCCACTTCCACCGAGCGGAACATTTCCGGCGCGAAGAAGGGCAGGCCGGTGAATTGCAAAGCTTCGCCTTCGGTGATGGTGTCACCGAGCTGCAGCACGCCATGGTTGGGGATACCGATGATGTCGCCCGCATAGGCCTCATCCAGCAGCTCGCGGCGCTGCGACAAGAAGCTGACCACGGTGTTGGGGCGTAACTCCTTACCCGAGCGCACGACCTTGAGCCGCATGCCGCGCTCGAAATGCCCGCTGACGACGCGCAAAAACGCAATCCGGTCGCGGTGCGAGGGGTCCATATTGGCCTGGATCTTGAACACCACGCCGGTGAACTTGGGCTCGTCCGGCTGCACCACGCGCTGCATCGCGGCGCGCTCGGCCGGTGCCGGCGCCAGCTCGACCAGCGCGTCCAGAATCTCTTGCACGCCGAAATTGTTGACGGCCGAGCCGAAGAACATCGGCGTCAGTTTGCCGCTCAGGAAATCATCCAGATTGAACTCGGCCGCTGCGTCCTGCACCAGCTCGATCTCGCCCTCGGCCTGCTCGTACTGCATGCCGAAGCGCTCGGCATAGGCGGGGTTGTTGAGGCCCTGCAGGATCTCGTCGTCGCCGCCGGCCTTGCCCTCGCCGGGCGAAAACACGCGCATCTGCTTTTGGCGCAGGTCCATCACGCCGTGAAAATGCTTGCCCATGCCGACCGGCCAAGTGAAGGGCACGACCGTCATACCGAGTTCGCGTTCGATCTCGTCCATCAGGGCCAGCGGGTCTTGCACCTCGCGGTCCATCTTGTTGACGAAGGTCAGGATGGGCGTGTTGCGGGCCCGGCAGACCTGCAGCAGGCGGCGGGTTTGCGGCTCGACGCCGTTGGCCGCGTCGATCACCATCAGCGCCGCGTCGACTGCGGTCAACACCCGGTAGGTATCTTCCGAGAAGTCCTGGTGACCGGGGGTGTCGAGCAGATTGATCACGCAGTCGCGGTATTCCATCTGCATCACGCTAGACGCCACCGAAATGCCGCGCTGCTTCTCGATTTCCATCCAGTCGGAGGTTGCGTGGCGGGTCGCCTTGCGGGCCTTGACCGAGCCGGCGATCTGGATCGCGCCCGAGAACAGCAAGAGCTTTTCGGTCAGCGTGGTTTTGCCGGCATCCGGGTGAGAAATGATCGCAAAGGTGCGGCGGCGCTTAACTTCGGTTTGAATTTGGCTGGGCAGATCGGCTGACATAGTGGCGCTCGCTCGGCGCTTAGCTGGGGTAGCCGCACGCTTGGGTCGAAAAAAGGAGGTCGCCGATTATCGCAGCGGCCTTGCTGCGCCGGTTTGCACTTGTTTCTTCGGTTGGCCGTTTGCTATCCTGCGGGCATTAAAAAGAGCAGGGGGAGAACACAGATGCACATCAAACCAGCCTTGTCGGTATTCGCTCGTGGCCTGTTGATCCCGGCGTTGGCCTGGCTTGGTCTTGTGACGGCAGCAGGCGCCGCAACGAATGCTCCGGCTGCCGAACCGATCCCGATCGAGCGTTTCTTCCAGCGCCCGGCGCTGCTGGAGGCGCAGCTCTCGCCTTCGGGCAAGCAACTCGCCTTGACCACTTCGCGAGGCAGCGATCGGGTGGGCTTGGTGGTGATTGACTTGGCCTCGGGCGAGGCCAAGGCGATGCGCGCCGCGTCCTTTTCAGACGTTGATATCACGCAGTTTGCCTGGGTGGGCGAGAACCGCTTGGTATTCAGCGTCCTTGATTTGCAGGCCGGTGGCGCCGAAGACCGGCGTTATGCACCGGGTCTGTATGCGGTCAACCCGGACGGCAAGGACTTGCGCCAGTTGGTGCGACGCCAAGGCACGCCGTTTGTCAGCAATGGCAATTCACTCAACCGCGCCTTGGAGTGGAACCATGTCTTGCTGCATGTGCCCTTGCAGCAAGACGGCGTGACGCCCGAAGAGGTGGTCGTCGGCAAGATGAACTTTGGCCGCGACCAGATCGAGTCCGTCGTGCCGATTTGGTTGAACACTCGCAGCGGCCGCATCCGCAGCTTCGATCTGAATGCGCCTCCCCATACGGTGTCCTGGATGTTTGACAGCAGAGGTGAGGCCCGGGTCGCGGGCACGCTGAGTGGGGGCCGGCAGGCGCTGCATTGGCGCGGTCCGGGTGAGAGCAAATGGCGTCAACTGAGCGAGAGCGATGTGCTCAACACGCCCTTTACACCCTCGGCGGTCGATGATGCCGGCAATCTCTATGTGAGTTTCAGCGAAGGCCCGGAGGGCTATGCAGTGTTGAGCCGCTTTGACTTTGAGAAAGGCGCACCGCTCATGCCGGCGCTGGTGACCACGCCCGGCTTTGACTTCAGCGGCAGCCTCGTGCTGGACCGCATTGGCGCGCGCGCTTTGGGCGTGCGTGTAGACACCGACGGCGAGCAGACCGTTTGGTTTGATGCCGGCATGAAGCGCATGCAGGCGCTGGCCGATGAGGTTTTGCCGGGCCGCGTCAACCGGCTCAACTGTCGGCGTTGCGGCGCCGATGACATGGTGGTGCTGGTGCGCAGCTATTCCGACCGCGAGCCCGGGCGCCTGTATCTGTATGAAGCCGCCACGCAGCGCTGGCAGCCGGTCAGCCGTGTCTTGGACGATGTCGAGGCCAAGCAGATGGCGACCGTGGACTTGCATCGAATCAAGGCACGCGATGGCCGCGACCTGCCGGTCTGGCTGACGCAGCCGCCAGGCAGCAAAGCAGGGCAGCCGCTACCGGCCGTGGTGCTGGTGCACGGCGGCCCTTGGGCGCGCGGGGGGCATTGGCAGTGGGATGCAATGGCGCAGTTTCTGGCTTCGCGGGGCTACCTCGTGATCAGTCCCGAATTCCGCGGCAGCACCGGCTACGGCAGCGCACATTACCAGGCCGGTTGGAAGCAATGGGGTCAGGCGATGCAGGACGATGTGGCCGACGCCTTGCTGTGGGCGCAAAAGCAGGGCCTGGCCAGTGACAAGGCCTGCATCGCCGGGGCCAGCTACGGTGGCTATAGCGCGTTGATGGGCTTGGTGCGCCATCCGGAGCTGTACCGCTGCGGTGTCGCTTGGGTGGCGGTGACCGACCCCTTCTTGTTGTTGGAAGGCTCCTGGTGGGTCGAAGATGATTCGAACGGTTTGGCGCGCAAGCACATGCTGCCGCAGCTGGTGGGCGAGGCCGACAAAGATGCCGAGATGCTGAAGGCCAACTCGCCGCTGCTGCAAGCCAAGCAGATCAAAGCGCCGCTGCTCTTGGCCTTTGGCGACGCCGATCGGCGCGTGCCACTGGCCCATGGCGAGCGCCTGCGTGCCGCTTTGCGCGAGGCCGGGCGCCCGCCCGAATGGGTGGTCTACGCAGACGAAGCGCATGGCTGGCGCCAGGTCAGCAATCAAGTCGATTTCGCGCGGCGGGTCGAGAAGTTTCTGGGCCAGCATCTTTTGCAGGCCGGTGCGCATTAAAGGGTCTTGCCTGACCGCGGTTCGCCGGCTCGGATAGGCGAAGACCCTAGGCTGCCCGGCGTTGTCCGCTTGCTATCCTCCCAGCCCTAAATGGGCCAAGCCCCAGAGGGAGCGGAGATGAGCAGCGTAGCGAACGTCGTGGTGAAGCGGCAAGGCAGGTGGCGGCATTGGCTGTTGGGGCTGAGCACCTTGGGCTTGGCCCTGGGCCTGCCGGCGCTGGTGGTGGCGCAATCGCCGGTCAAGGGCGCGGCCGCCTTGCCGCCGGTGCCGATCGAGAGCTTTTTCCAGCGTCCGGCGGTGCTTGCGGCCAAGCTCTCACCGTCGGGCCAAAAGCTGGCCCTGACCACGGCGCGCGGTGGTAACCGTGTTGGCCTGGTAGTGCTGGATCTAACCCAGCCCGGTGCCCAGCCGAAGCGGGCCGCGACCTTCGCAGACTCTGACATCAATGAGTTCTATTGGGTCGGCGACAACCGCTTGGTCTTTGGCCTGCGCGATCTTGAAGATGCCGAGAACTCCAGGCGTTACGGGCCGGGGCTGTATGGCGTCAACCCGGATGGCAGCAATTTGAAGCAGCTGATTCACCGGCAGAATGCAGCCCCTGACTTTTTCATTGCCGACGAGCGCATGTTGGACGGCAAGTACCGGCTCTTGATGGTGCCTGAGCAACAGCCGGCCGTAGCACCCGATGAGGTGCTCATCGGCTTGCATGAGTCTGGGCCAGATTATGAAGTCACGCATATCTCGCCGATGTGGCTCAACGTTCGCAATGGCCGCACTCGCAGCATCGATCTGAAGGAGCCGCCTCACACGCTGAGGTGGATGTTTGACAGCAAGGGTGAGGCAAGGGTGGCCCTTACCCACCACAAGGGGCGCATGGGCTTTCATTGGCGCGGGCCGGGTGACTTGAACTGGCGCCTATTGGCCGAGAGTGACGAGCTTGACCCGCCGTTTGAGCCGGAGGCCGTCGACGATCTCGGCAACCTCTATGTGCGCTTCAGTGATGGCCCGGAGGGCCTGAAGGTCTTGAGCCGCTTTGACTTCGACAAGGGTGTGCCGCGCAAACCGGCGCTGGTCGTGGTGCCCGGCTTTGATTTCACCGGTCGCGTGTTGGGCGGGCACTTCGGCGAGCGGGCCCTGGGCGTGCGCGTTATTTCCGATGGCGAGCAAAGTATTTGGTTCGACGAGGGCATGAAGCGCATGCAGGCGCTGGCCGATGAGCGCCTGCCTGATCGGGTCAACCGGCTCAGCTGCGCGCGCTGCGGTGCGGAGGACATGGTCGTGCTGGTGCGCTCTTCTTCCGACCGCGACCCCGGTCGCTACTACTTGTACGAAGCTGCCAACAAGCGCTGGCAGTCCATCAGCATTGTGATGGCCGACATCGACCCCGAGCGCATGGCGACGGTGGAATTGCACCGCATCAAGGCCCGCGATGGCCGCGAATTGCCGGTCTGGCTGACCCAACCGGCCGACGCCAAGTCCGGCCAAGCGCTGCCCGCCGTGGTGACAGTGCATCCCGGGCCTTGGCGCCGGGGCAGCTATTGGGAATGGGAGCCCTATGCCCAGTTCTTGGCCTCGCGCGGCTATCTGGTGATCAATGTCGAATACCGAGGCAGCGCCGGCTACGGCGACGCGCATTACAAGGCGGGTTGGAAGCAATGGGGTCAGGCCATGCAGGACGATGTGGCGGACGCCTTGCTCTGGGCGCAGCAGCAGGGCCGGGCCAGCAACAAGGCCTGTATCTACGGTGCAGCCTATGGCGGCTACAGCGCACTGATGGGTTTGGTGCGCCACCCCGACCTGTACCGTTGCGGTATTGCGGCGGTCGCCTGGACCGACCCCTTCTTGCTCTTGCAGGGCTCTTGGATAGGCACCGACAACATCAGCAACTATGCCCGCAAGTATTGGCTGCCGCAGGTGCTGGGCGATGCGCAAAAGGACAAGGCGTTGCTGACGGCCAATTCGCCGCTGGCCCAGGCCAAGCAGATTCGAGCGCCGGTGCTGCTGGCCTATGGCGAAAAGGACATGATCGCGCCCATAGCCCACGGCGAAAAGATGCGTGAGGCCTTGCATGAAGCGGGCCGGCCGCCCGAGTGGGTCAGTTATGCCGGCGAGGGGCATGTTTGGCTGCAGACCAATAACAAGGTCGATTTCATCCGCAGGGTCGAGAAGTTCCTGGCCCAGCATTTGAAGAGCGAGGCGCCTTGAGCGCTGAGGCGCCAGCAGGCATCCCGACTCGCCTCGAAAGCGAGCGCCTGATCCTGCGCCCCTTTGTGCACAGCGACTGGCCGGCCTTGCACGCCCATTACGCCGACCCCGAATGCACCCGCTTCACCTTCGGCCGCGCCTTGAGCGAGGGCGAGAGTTGGCGCGCGTTGGCCAGCATGGCGGGCCACTGGGTGCTGCGCGGTTACGGCCCCTATGCGCTGGAGCACAAAGTTACGGGCGCGGTGATAGGTGCGACCGGGCTTTGGTATCCGAACGACTGGCCGGAGCCGGAGATCAAATGGGCCTTGAGCCGCGCCTTCTGGGGTCAAGGCTTGGCCAGCGAGGCGGTGCGGGCGGTGCAGGCGATGGCCTTGCGCGCAGCGCCCAAGCTGCCGCTGATCAGCTTTATCAATGCCCAAAACCAAGCCTCGATCCGGCTGGCGCTGGCGGTTGGCGCAAGGCTGGAACTTGAGCGGGAATTTCGCGGCAGTGCCTGGCAACTCTATCGCCACCCCGGCTATGCAGCGCAAACCGTCAGCCTCAAAGCGCTGGACCCGCACTGTGCCGACGCGCAAGCGCTGCTGGCTGCTTCGGATCGTCTGATGGCGGCGCTGTATCCGGCGCTGGCCAGCGAACATTTGGCCAGCGCCGCCGCGCTGAGTCAGCCCGAAGTTTTGTTTCTCGGCGTCTGGGTCGGCTCTGAGCTGGCCGGTTGCGGCGCGGTCAAACGCGTGCCGCCTCTTGCTGGCGAAGCAGCTTACGGCGAAATCAAGCGGGTTTTTGTGAGCCCCGAGCGGCGCGGGCACGGCCTGTCCAAGCTGCTGATGCAGCGTCTGGAGCAGGACTTGATCGACCGCGGCATTGGGCTTGCTCGCCTGGAAACCGGCATTCGTCAGCCCGAGGCTTTGGCGCTCTACGCCCGCTTGGGCTACCGGCGCTGCGGACCGGTTGGCAGCAATCTGGCGGATGAGACGGGGGTGTTTATGCAGAAGCAGCTGAAGCCGAAGCTCTAGCTCTAGCGCAAGGCAGGAGCTGAATCGGAAATTGCTTTGATGAGCTTTTTCAAGACATCATCGGCCGCGCGTTTCGCCGCGAGCGAATGATCAGATTTGAATTCATCAAATTCTGCCCGTCCCTCGCCTTGTACCCTGATTTCCTTGACCGGCTTGCCCTGCAAGTCGAGGAATGGCAAGTTGATATCGATGGAGAAGTAAGTTGGTGGCCAAGTCAAGGCGCTGCTTGATGATGATGTCGTTGTAATGTTAGGCGTGACGAGATAGCTATAGCCCTCAGACTTGAGTTTGGGCTCGTCCAAGCCCTTGACCTTGCTGACCTCCGCAAACGACTTGGACAATGCGGAATAAAGCCCGAGTTCCAAGTCTCGGTACGGGAAGTAGCTGACCTTGTCTCCTCCACCGCCCGGCGTCGTGACTTCGCGTGCCCGGTCTGTCTCGGCAATCACCAAGCCCAGTTTTTTGTCGATTTTCGCGGCGCTGATGTTTGAATAGTCAACTGAATTTGGGTTCAGCAAAATCGGCCTTGCGCATCCCGCCAAGGATGCAGCGAGAGTCAAGGAAAGAAGGATAGAAAGCCAGTGTTTCATTTTGGAGACCTTACTTGATGGCGGATTGGAAGGCTGGGTCTGACAGCAATTGATTCAGTAGTTTTTGAACCATCAACGGATATTGTTGCTGCGCCTTTGAAATCGCAATGGCGCCCATGAGGGACGACTCCCAAGACATTTCGGTGCGGTGCGTCTTGTCATAGCGTTGCACGCCTGCAAGCTTGACGATAAAGCGCGCTTCGATTTCTCCGCTATTGGTCGATATGCCTCCCGCCGCAATATCGTTCTTGAGCAGCAAACCGCTGATTTCTATGGCCGACCCTGCGTCAAGCTTGCCCGCCATCGACAACTCTTGACGTAGCGCATCGGCCAAGTATTCCGCGAAGTTGCTGCCCAGAGGTGAAACCATGGATGAGCCACGCAGGCCGATCGAACTCGCCCCGGTGGCCCCAGCGTTTACGGTGAACGCACCGACGGCCACGGGCTTTGGTGCCGTCTTGATCAGGCTGAGGTTGTCCACCGAAAGTTGGTAGTACTGTGCCTTGCTTGCACAGCCGCCGAGAAAGACCATCGCAACGGCGAGGGCGGATCCCAGGGTTAGAGAATAAGCGCTTCTTTTCATGCTGGCCTTTCAACGCAGAGGCAGGAACACGGGCAAATTGCTTGCTCAGCGGCGAGTGCTGGTTTTACTTGGCGGCGCCGCTTGCGGCAGCGGAAGGCGCAGCAGGATCTGGTGCCGGTGTTGGTGCGACCAACACGCCATTTGTGCCCATGACCACCGTGATCACAGCTGGATAGTCATAGGCGGCACCCGTGGCCACATCTACGCCCGCGCCGATGACGCCGCCCAAGAGGATGTTGCCGAATGCCATGCCCTTGGTGGATGACTTGACAGTCAACAAGCCGGTTTTGTAGTCAGGCTTTTCACAGGTGATCGACAGATCTTGAAAACTGCGGTTCACCGTCGTGCTTCCCGGTGAGGTGAGGTACCAGGAGCCCTTGTCATTGCTGAGTTTGCAGTTCGCTCCAGATACGACGCCGGTGTCCGCGCGCGTCTCAACGGTCAGGGGCTGGTTAGTGCCGCTGACGATGGAAGCGCAGCCAGTGAGTTGCAACAGAGCCAGTGCGAAAAGGGACGTGGAGAGCTTCATTGAATTTGGTGGACCTGAAAATTGGTGGGACACAAGCACCCAACAACAGCAACCAGGGGCTCCGCGCGTCGAAAGCGTGGTGCTTTGATGATTGATCTGTCTTGTCGCGAATGGGGGGGGGTCGTGGCTCAACGCGGGTCTGCCCGCCGGGAACGGCAGGCGCCAGATATGCCACGACTATTTGACTTTGACCTCCCTACTCGTCGACTGTTGTCGCTCTTGAGCTTGCCTTACCAAGAGTAAGGCGGGGCGGATGGTAGCAGCGAAAATTTGCGCGCTTATAAGTAGTCACCCTGCTTTGCGTTGAAGTGTGGCCAATTGCTCGCACCCGCGTGCGCAGGCCAGCGAGTTCGGTTTTATTGGTATGCAGCTCGCAAAAGCGAGGCGTCTCTTGCGGGCCGTGAGGCTTTGGAGATGTGCAAGTTCATGCAGAAACGGTGATGGACCTGCGGCGGATACGCCAGCAGGCCGAAAAGCTGTCATTTCAGCCCGCCCTCGGCGACCGAGTTCGGATAGCATCGTGAAAGCAAGGGTGAAGACCAACCGGCATCTCCGAGAACGGAATCCCGCATGGCGTTTTGGCAGCGACTTTTGGCGCGTTCCGGCGGTAGGGGGCTGACGCTGCTGCTGTTGCTGCTCGGGCTGGGCCTGTCGGCGCTGGCGGGCCTGTGGCAACGGCACGCGATAGAGACCGAAGCTGAGGCCGAGTTCTTGCGCAATGTCGAGCGCACGGCCAGCGAAGTTGAACACCGTTTTGCCCAGCCCATCTACGGTTTGAAGGGCGTGCGTGGCGCCTATGCGGCCAGCCAGGCGCTGCGCCAGCAACTCAGCCGGGCCGAGTTTCGCGCCAATATCGGCTCGCGCGAACTCGCCGTCGAGTTCCCCGGCGTGCGCGGTTTTGGCTATATCGAGCATGTCTTTCGCGCCGAGCTGGAGCGGTTTTTGGCCGCCGAGCGCGCCGACGGTGAGCCCGGCTTTGCCATCCGTCAGCTGGCGGAGCTCCATCATCCCGACCTGTTTGTGATCAAGCTGATCGAACCGGCCGCCCACAATATTGGTGCGCTGGGCCTCGATGTCGGCTCGGAGGCCTTGCGGCGAGCCGGTGCCGAGTTGGCTGCCGACACCGGCCTGCCCACCATCAGCGGCGCCATCGTCTTGGTGCAGGACCAAACGAAGTCGCCGGGCATGTTGCTTTATGTGCCGGTGTTCCGCCGTGGCGTGCCGCTGGACAATCCCGAGCAGCGCCGTGCGGCCTTGCTGGGTCTGCTCTATGCGCCCATCGTGCTCAACGAATTGTTGGGTGATATGCCGGATGTGAAATCCGGGCGCATCGATTTTGAGCTCTACGACGCCCGTCCCGGCGCGGCGCTGGGCGCGCCTATCTTCGATGGCGACGGCCATGTGCGAGCCTTGGCGCCGGGCCAATCCGATTCCACGGGGCGGCGCTTCAGCCATCAACGCGGGCTCACCATCGTCAATCGGCCGCTGACCTTGCGCATGAACAGCACGCCGCAGTTCGACGCCAGCCTGGATCACAGCACACCTTGGTTGCTGTTTGGGGCGGGCGCCTTGGTCACCATCCTCTTGGCCGCGCTGCTGCGTCAACAAGCCCTAGGGCGGGAGCTGGCCGAGGCCAAGGCAGAGGCCAAAACAGCCGAGCTTGTGGTCGCACAGCGTGACAATCAAGCGCTGCTGAACACGCTGAATTTGGCCGCCATTGTTTCGGTGGCCGACAGCGAGGGCCGTATCACCATGGCCAATGACGCTTTCTGCAATATCAGCGGCTACGCACGTGAGGACTTGCTCGGCCAGACCCACAGAATCGTCAACTCGGGTCTGCAGCCGGCGCAGCCCTGGTCCGAGATCTGGCAGGTCATCAGTGCCGGCTTTGCCTGGCGCGGCGAGGTTTGCAACCGCGCCAAAGACGGCTCGCTCTTTTGGGTCGATACCTTTATCGCGCCGGTGCTGGGAGCGGACGAGCAGATCGAGAAATACATCGCGATCCGCACCGACATCACCGCCAGGAAAGCCGTGGAGCAGGCTTTGCAGCGCGCCATCGAAGCAGCCGAAGCGGCCTCGATTGCCAAGAGCCAATTTCTCGCCAATATGAGCCATGAAATCCGTACGCCTATGAATGCGGTGCTGGGCATGTTGACCTTGTTGCGCAAGACCGAGATGACGCCGCGCCAGGCCGATTACGCGGCCAAAAGTGACGGCGCCGCGCGTCAGTTGCTGGGCCTGCTCAACGAGATCCTCGACTTCTCCAAGATCGAAGCCGGCAAGATGGAGCTGGACCCGCAGCCCTTTGGACTTGAGCAACTGCTGCGTGATTTGGCGGTGATTCTGGCCGCCGGGGTTGGCGCCAAGCCGGTCGAGGTCTTGTTCGACATTGACCCGCAATTGCCGCGCAGCCTGGTCGGCGACGCGATGCGCTTGCAGCAGGTCTTGATCAATCTGGGCGGCAATGCGATCAAATTCACTGCCAGCGGCGAGGTGCTGTTGCGCGTGCAGGTGCTGCAACGCAGTGCGGAAGAAGTGACGCTGCAATTCAGCGTGCGCGACAGCGGCATAGGCATCGCCGCCGAAAACCAAACGCGCATTTTCAGCGGCTTCACGCAGGCCGAATCTTCGACCACGCGGCGCTTCGGCGGCACCGGACTTGGCGTAGCCATCAGCCAGCGCTTTGTGGCGCTGATGGGCGGCGAGTTGAAGTTGGACAGTGAACTCGGGCGCGGCAGTCGCTTTGCCTTCACCATCACCTTGCCACTTCCGAAGCCTGCGACCCTGTCTGAACAAGCTCTCGACGCCGAGCCGCCGCAGGGCGCCGCCTGGCGCACTTTGATCGTCGATGACAACACCCACGCACGTGCCTTGCTCGCGCGCATGGGCCAGGGCTTGGGTTGGCAGGTCGAGCAGGCGGCCAGCGGCGAGCAAGCCTTGAAGCTGCTGCAGGCCAAGGCAGAAGCCGGCGCCCCGTTTCAATTGGTGTTTGTCGATGGGCAGATGCCGGGGCTGGACGGGTGGCAAACCTGCCAGCGCATCCGTGAGCTTGGGCTCAAGGGCGATGCGCCGGTGTTGCTGATGGTGACGGCGCAGGGTCGTGACCTGTATGCGCAACAGGCCCAGGCCGAGCATGACAGCGTGGACGGCTTCGTGCTCAAGCCCTTGACCGCGGCTATGCTGTCCGACGCCGCGCGCACCGCACGTGAAGCGTGCAGCCAAGCTCAACCAGTCCTGCAAGCCGGCACGGCGGCGGGCGAGCAGCGGCTCGCTTCTTTACGCCTGCTGTTGGTGGAAGATAACCCCAACAATCAACAGGTCGCGTCCGAGTTGCTCATCGACGAAGGCGCCGTGGTGGAGATTGCCAACCACGGCCGCGAGGCGGTCGAGCTGCTGGTGGCGGCGCCCGAGGCCTTCGACGTGGTCTTGATGGACCTGCAAATGCCGGTGATGGATGGCCTCAGCGCCACGCGCTTCATTCGCCAGGAATTGGCGCTGACGCGCTTGCCCATTGTGGCGATGACCGCCAACGCGATGAGCTCCGACCGCGAGGCTTGTCTGGCTGCCGGCATGAATGACCATATCGGCAAACCCTTCAATCTCGATGAGCTGGTGCGGGTGCTGCGCAAGCTTGGCGGGCTGGAGGACAAGCCTGCCGAGGCCGCTCAAGCGGACGCGGACGCAGCGCCTGCCGCGCTTGCTGCGGACAGTGCCGCCGCCTTGGCGGCCGGCGTGGACCTTGACCTGGCGCTGCGCCGGCTCGGTGGCAAACGGGCCAGCTATATCCGCTTGCTGGGCAGCTTTGTAAGTGATCTGGCCTTGCTGCCGGAACAGCTGCGCGGGCAGGTGGCGCAAGGCGATTTTGAATCGGCCACAAGGCTGCTGCACACGCTCAAGGGCACGGCCGCCACGCTCGGCGCCACGGCCATGGCGGCCGAGGCGGGTGAGGCCGAAGCGCGCTTGGGCGGCTGGCGCCAGCAGCCACCCGTCGATGCCGCCGAGGCCAGCCAAGTCTGCGAGGCCAGCTGTGCGCTGATGAGCGCGGCCAAGCCTGGCTTGCAGACGCTGCACGAGGCATTGCAAGTCTTGCAGTCACTGCAAAAGCCTTGAAGCTGCTCAATCCTCCAACACAGGCCTGAGCATCCAGGCCGTCTGTTGGCTGCACCGCCACACGACCGGCGCTTTGCGCCTACCCTATCTGCTGCGCAGACAGGGTTTGGCTACTCAGTCGTCCAGCAGACTCCTGAGCATCCAGGCCGTCTGTTCATGAACGGTCAAGCGCTGGGTCAACAAGTCGGCGGTCGGCTCATCGGAGGCCCCGCCCACCACAGCGAATAGCGCCCGCGCGGTGCGTGCCACGCCTTCATGGCCTTCCACCAGAATGCGCACCATCTCCAAGGCTTTGGGCGGCTTGGCCGGTGCGTCCGGCAGCGAACTCAACGCGGCAAATTGCGCATAGGAGCCGGGCGCCACATGGCCCAGCGAGCGAATCCGCTCGGCGATCGGGTCGACTGCATTCCACAGCTCGGTGTACTGCAGCATGAACATCTGGTGCAGGGTGTTGAACATCGGCCCGGTCACGTTCCAGTGGAAGTTGTGCGTGGTCAGGTAGAGGGTGTAGGTGTCGGCCAGCAGCTTGGACAAACCCAAGCTGATGGCCTCACGATCCTTGGCGCTGATGCCGATATTGATCGCGGCAGATGGGGCGGCAGTCTTTTTGGCCATAGGGGGCTCCTGTGTGAATTGGGATGTTCAAGCCATTGGGCAAGCACCACTATAGGGCAGCTGAACGGGCTCAGCGCAGCGCGCTGCCCGGCTTACAGGCTCAGGCATTCGAGCATTTCTTCACGCCGCACGCATCGCCGCTCGGCTCGGCCGCAAATACCGCTATCCAGCCGCGAGGGCGGCTCTTACACTTGCTCACATTCAGGGCACACCCGAGCGAAAGCCGGGGTCGCAAAGCTTCCGGTCTACAGCTTTTTAGCCAAGACAGCGGGGTTGCCAAGCCGAAGCTGGCCATTGCCAGTACTCTCAAAGAGGGGCTTGAGCACTCCACCGTGCTGGCAGCAGATCTGCTGTTCACCCCCCTCAAGCTGACCCCGCCGCGTCCCGTGTGAACTGAGCTTTATTCATCAAAGCCGGAGCGCCGCCACCATGTCCAAGCAGCCCACAAGCAAGTCGAATGCCTTCAACACTTTGCAGGCTCGGCTGCGCAAGGCGCCCCTCTGGGCCCGCACCTTGACCGGAACGGCGACGCTGGCGCTGGTGGGCGGTGTGACCTTGAGTGTGGTGGCGGAACCGCAGAGCGCGGCCGTGGTGCTCAGCGCCAATGTCTTGGCTGCGCCGGCCGGGCCGGTCGGCATGGCGGCGCCAAGCGGCGCCATGCCGGAGCTGCTGCCTGCCGTGCAGAGTGCGGCGGTTCAAACTGCCGCTGTTTCCGCGCCGGCGTCCAAGCCGCTCGCCGGGATCGAGATGCCGGCCGACTTCATTCCCGCCAACAGCGAAGGTTCGACCGAGCACGCGCCTTTTGGCCGCATCAAGCTGGCGGCCTTGAGCAATGGCCAGCAAGCCATTGATGCGCTCGGCGAGAATCTGCCCGCTGTTGCCGCCTGGTACGGCAAAAGCGCCGAAGAATTGACGACGCTGCTGCGCAGCGATAGCACCGTCCATATCGACACGCGCGGTCGGCTCTTATTCATCGACACCGGGGCGGGCAAGGCCGACGTCAGCCTCAAAGATGCGCACACCCATCATGTCAGCGATGCGAATATGGGCATCACCGAAGCCGGTGACAAAGCCACCATCGGCGTGCCCTCCACCGGCGGCGCACCGTTCCCGGTGGATCAGACCTTCGCACTGCATTCGCGCAGCAGTTCCTCGCGCATCATCTATCTGAACTTCAAGGGCGAGGGCGCCAAGCCCGCCTTCGATCTGGACAAAGTGCCGGGCACCTTCAGCGCGGTCGAGCGCGCGATGATCCAGAAAATCTGGCTGCGCGTGGCCGAAGACTATGCCGCCTTCGATGTCGACATCACTACCGAGGCACCCACCAGCATCGCGGGCAAGACCGGCGTGACGATTCTGATCACCAGCCAGGTCATTGACGCGGGCGGCTATGCCTATTTGAATTCCTTCGCGGCCTTCAAGGCCAACCCAGCCCCGGCCTTCTGCTTCCAGAACAATCTGGCCAATGCCGAGAAGCCGATCGCCGAATGCTTGTCGCATGAATTGGGTCACACCTTGGGCCTGCATCACCAAAGCACCAGTGCGCAAGCCTATTACGGTGGCTCGGGCGATGGCGATACCGGCTGGGCGCCCATCATGGGCGTCAGCTATTACAAGAACCTCACGCAATGGGCCAAGGGTGAATATTCCGGCGCCACCAACCGCGAAGACGCCTATGCCGTGATGTTGAAGCAGGGGCTGCCGGCGCGCGTCGATGACCATGGCAATAGCGCCGCAACGGCCAGTGCAATGACGCGCGTCGAAGCCAACGGCCTCGCCAATCTGAGCCGCACCGGCGTGATCGAAACGCCTGCTGATGTCGATGTGTTCAGCTTCGTGGCTGGGGCCGGCGCGCTCACTTTGACGGCTTCGCCCTCCAACTGGAGCGGCAATCTGGACCTGGCACTGGAGCTCAGGGACGCCAGCGGCAAGACCTTGGCCACCGCCAATACGCTGGACAAGCTGGATGCCAGCATCACCACCAAGTTGGCAGCGGCAGGCACCTACTATCTCTTTGTCAAGGGCGCCGGCAAGGGCAATCCGCTGCTGGCCGGCGGCTATAGCAACTACGGCTCCATCGGCCAATACAGCATCGTCGGCAC
Organism: Paucibacter sp. B2R-40; assembly: GCF_025717555.1. Taxonomy (GTDB): domain Bacteria; phylum Pseudomonadota; class Gammaproteobacteria; order Burkholderiales; family Burkholderiaceae_C; genus Paucibacter_A. The sequence continues at coordinate 370,203 of NZ_JAJIRP010000001.1, forward strand.
GGCCGCGCTGAAGGCCAAGTAAAGCGACGCGGCCGTTAGGCCAGCGGCCGCATTGTTTCAATCCGCAGCCATCCGGCGTTAGCACTGGCCTGGGGTGACAGCAAAAGTTCGCTGACATCGCCCAGGGCCGGGGTTTTCGCCGTGGCGCTTAAACCCACCCAGGCATTGCGGCCGCTGCGTTTGGCCATATAGAGCGCTTGGTCGGCCAGCCCGACCACTTGCTGCCAGTCCAGGCGCTCGGGCTGAGCGGCGATGAAGGGCAGGGACGCAAACCCGACCGAGCAAGTCAGCGCCAAGGGCGCGGCCGCTTCGATCTCAAACGGCTGCTGCGTCACGGCAACGCGGATGCGTTCGGCAAAATCGGCCGCAGCACTCGCATTGGTGGCGCGCGCCACCACCAAAAACTCCTCGCCGCCCCAGCGCACCAGATAGTCGGAATCGCGGCAGGCCTGCCGCAAGCGCGCGCGCATCTGCACCAGCACCGCGTCGCCTGCCGGGTGGCCCCAGTCGTCATTGACGTGCTTGAAGTGGTCGATATCGACCAGCAAAAAGATCAGATCCGCATCTTGCGGCGCGGGCTGCACCGGGTGGCGCCGCCAGTCCTCGTAGTGGCGCAGACATTGGCTGATTTCGCCCGCCAGGTTCTGCTCCAGAAAGCGTCGGTTGCGCAGGCCGGTCAGCGGGTCGGTCAGGCTGATGTCCTTGAGCGACTGGTAAGCGCGCTCCAGCTCCTGGTTCTTGTCCAAGACCTCGGCCTGCGCCTGGTGCAGGCTGACCAGCGTGGCTTCCAGGCGCCGATAGTTCTGGGCGTTATCAATAGCGATTGCGCCATAGGCGGCAAGGCTGCGGAAAATCAGCCGCTCGCGGTCCGCATAAGCTTGCGCCTGGGTCGACTGGATCGACATCACGCCCAATAACTGCTCGCCGGCGATCAAGGGCATGAACATCGCGCTGAGCGTTTGCTGCGTGCCGGGTATGGGGTTGTTCTGGCCCTTTGGATCGATCTCGAGAAAGATCTCGTGCCGCTGGATCGCGCAACGCACGCTGTTGGCGCTTGGGTGCGCCATCGGAATGGAAAAACTCGCCATGCGTTGGCCGTCCTCCGCGCCATAGGCCAAGACCAGATTCTCGCCGGCCGCGTCGAGCAAATAGACGCTGAAATGGCTGGCCGCCAAAAGACCGTGCACATTGCGGTTGAGGGTTGCATAGACCGCCGCTTCGTCCAGATGGCCGGTTATTTCCTGGCCGATCACACTCAGGCGCCCGAGTGTGGCGCTGGTCTGACTCAGCAGCTCGCTGCGCTCGGTGTGGAACTTGGTCTCCAGCAAAATTTGGCGTTTGCTGACATCCTGCCCGTGCACCGCTTCGCTGGCGGCGCGCGCTCTTTGGGCGTAGGCATAAGCTTGGGCGTGATCGCCCAGCTTCGCGTATTCGGCTGCGATCGCGTCAAACACGCTGGGCGGAACGCCCTCCGTTTGCAGCTCGGGCGGGAAAGCCGCCAGCGACTGCAAGAGAAAGTGCAGGCTGGCGCTGGCCGCCTGCATGTCCGGCGGTGCGGGCAGGCGGTGCTGGCTGTGCAGCCTGGCCAAGGTGCCGAGCGCATCCGACAGATGCAAGGGCAGGTCGGCCCCCCGGGCCAGTTGCAGCGCCGTGTTGGCGGTGGCCAGGGCTTCGTCGGGCCGACCCAATTCGGACAGCGACAAGGCCGCGACCGCCAAAGCATGCAGGCGCAAATCCAGCGGACGCGCTTCGGCGGCGGGGGCATCGAACTGCCGCGCCGCCTCGAGGGCGGCTGCGGGTTGCTGCATATCGCGTTGCAATTCGGCCAGATAGACCAAACCGAGCGCAAAGGTGCGTGAGTGCTTCAGCGGTTCAAGCAGGGGCAAGGCTTCGTTCAGCGCGGCCTGGGCCGCTTCAAATTGTTTCAGCGAGCGTTGCACGCTGCTGACCTGCAGCAAGGCATTGCCCAGCACCAGGGGCCAGCCGGTCGAACGCGCCAGCGCCAGGCTGCGTTGCATCCATTCCAGCGCCTGGGTGTCGTCGTTGAGATTGGCGTAGGCCACGCCCAACAGCGTCATCGACAGCGCGATCTGGCGCACCATGCCGGCCCGCTTCAGCGGGCCGACGGTATGGCTGCAGATTCGAAAGACGGCCGCAAAGTCGGATTTCTGCAGCGCCTCAAAGGTCAAAAATTCATTGCACATCACATGCAGGGCCGGGTGCGCAGGCTTTGCCAGCAGCTCACGCACCTGCGCCCCCCATTGCGCCGATGCGGCCGGGGTGTTCTGGCGCAGCGCGGCATGGGCGATGCACAGCTGCGCGAATTCCATCCGGAAGTCGTCGCCGCTGCCGACGGCCATGGCGGCGGTCGCATCCAACTCGGCATAGCGCCCGGCCAAGTCACCACGGTCACCGGCGATGTGGGCCAGCAGCAAATGGGCATCGGCCAGGACCAAGATGTCGGGCAGGCGTTTGGCTTCTTGAATGATGGCCCTCGTTTGGCTCTCCGCCAGGTCGAGTTCGGCAAACAGCCAGTGGCATTCGGCCAAGAGCAGCTGCAGGCGCAGCCTATGGCGGGCAGTCTGCGGGTCATCAGCCGAGCCCAATGCCAACTCGGCCAGCGCCTGCTGGGCCAAAGACACCGCGCGGCGGCTATCGCGTTCACGCAAATGCCAAGCCAAGGCCACCTGGTCGGTACTTGGCACATGATTGGTTTGGCGCGGCATGCTGGTGCCGGTGCTGGCAAGCCTAGCCTCCAGCTGGGCAAAATCGTCGTCGGTCAAAAATAGCTGCATGGGCGCAAATCGGCGTCGTGGGTGAGTTTCGGGGTCGGGCTTGGGCCTTGCCAAAACATTGATTATTCCGTCTTTGCCACCTCTTGATCGGCCGAAAACCGACCGAGGCCGTACCAGCACGCGCCGCCAAGCGTTGTGCCGAGCCTCCCAAGCAGGGTTTGCCTCGGGGCGCCGCAGCGGTCTGCGGTCTTATCCTCAGCTTTGCTCTTCAAACCTTGCTGCCCAGGAGACGCCATGTCGAAACTTCACTTCAATGCCGAAACGCCTTTGTACACGTCGGACGGCAAGGCTTGGCGGATTGAACAGGCCGAGCTGCTGATGCAAAGCCTGGAGGCGAGCGGCAAGCCCCTTATTTTGTTCGTCCACGGGCGCGGCAAGGAGCCCGGCAAAAGCCTCAAAGGAGGCACTTTCACCAAGGGCTTGGCGGTACACAAGCTGGAGCTGGGCTATGACGCCCGTGTGCTGATGTTCAATTGGGACGCCGCCTTTGAGGGTTTCAATTTTTTCGACCGCACGCTGCCGCTGAGCCATACGCAGGCCGGGGCGAAGGCGCTGGGCCAAGTCTTGGAGGCCTTGATCAAGCACAGTGCCGCTCATCCCAAGGCCCGCAAGATGGCGCTGCTGGTACACAGCATGGGTGCGGTGGTGGTCGAGAAGGCGGTCGAGCAGGGCTTTTGGCCGGGCGTGAAGAACCTGTTTTCGTCGGTGCTGTTGACCCAGGCGGATGCCGATGATGTGGGCCACTCGGCCTGGCTGAATCGGCTCGCGCAGCGCGAAATGGTCTTCGTCACGCTGAATGCCGATGACCATGTGCTGCGGCGCGCCACCGATGCGCGTCCGCCCGAATGCCATGCGCTGGGCCTGGGCACCACCGAGCCCTTGGCGCCCTTGGCGACGTATATTGACCTCGGCCGCATGGGCGCAATGGGCCAGAAGGATGAGGACCACGAGGTTTTTGGCAAGGGGGCGATGAACGGCCAGCTGCATGTTTGTCACTTCTTCGAGCAAGTGCTCAAGGGCCAGCCGGTGCTGCTTGATCCGGCCAGCAATTTGGAGGGCATCGAGCGTGAGGTGATCTATCGGCTGAAGAGCCGCCATGAGCCCAGCAATCCTTGCTTGAGAGTCCCTAAACTGCCTGGTGACTGAATCTGCGGACCTTTCAAATTGCCCATGCCCAAACTCACTGACGCTCAGCATCCGCCCCGTCAACCACACCTAGGCGCCGGCTTGCTCGACGGGCTGTTGATCGCGGCCATCGCATTGGTCGGCGCCAGCATCAGCCTGTTGGGCTACCGATCCTTGCACCAAGCAGAGGCGATGCGCCGCGATGAGATTCTCAACGCCGCTGCGGAGACCGTGTTGAGCTCGGTGGAGTTGGAACTGATGCGGGCGGTGGAGGCGGCGAGAAATGGCGGTCTGATGCTGCAGCTGCAGACCCATTTGCAACGCGCCGACTTCAATCGTTATGCGCAGGGCCTGACTCGGCAGCTGCCGAGCGTGACGGTGCTGGAGTGGCAGCCGGTGGTGGGCGCGCTTGAGCGCGCGCAGTTTGAGGCCGAGGCCAGGGCCCAGGGTTTGCAGGGCTACCGCATCGTCGAGCCCGACGAGAAGACCGGTGTCTGGCTGGCCGCACCCGCCCGCGCCGACTATTTGCCGGTGCTGTATGCCTGGCCAGAGCAGGGCGCAGCCTTGGGCTTCAATTTGGGTGCCGACGCGCTGCGCATGGCGTCCAAGTTGCAGGCAGCGGCCAGCGCCGAGCCGGTCGCGTCGGAGAGTTTCCGGGTGCTGCGCGGCGATATTTCGGCCTCCAACGCATTTGGTTTCGCCATCACGGCGGCGGTGTTTGGTGACCCCGATCGTGCAGCCGCTTCGTCCACCAAGCTGCGCGGCTACCTCGCGGTGGTGATTGAGTTGCCGACACTGTTGGCGCAAGCTGCCGGGCGCGCCGATGCAGAGCATCTGGACTTGTTGTTGTACGACCAGGGGTCGATGAGCAGGCCCATCTATACCGGCATAGGAGTGGGCAGTGACGTGAGCGCGCGGCCTGGGCCGGCGAAGGTCAACGAGCAAATCAGCCCGCAAAGTGGGGACTGGGTCAAGACATTGCGGGTGGCGGGGCGCAATTGGCAAATTGCGCTGCGCCCCCGGCCGGCCTTTTATGGGGCGCTGCCTCAGAGTCACGCCGGCTGGGTTTTGGCATTCGGAGGTCTGAGCACCTTGCTGCTGATGTTTGCGGCCCGGCGCATGCAGCAGAGCCGCCGCAAACTCCAAGGCGCGCAGCAGTCCTTGCTGGCCGAGCGCGAGCGTCTGCAAAATGTCATCACCGGCACCGGCGCCGGCAGCTGGGAATACGACTTCGAGACCGAAGCGATGCAGGTCAATCAGCGCTGGGCCGAGATGGCGGGCTTGGATCTGCAAGCATTTCGAGCCAGCTCAGGCTACCGCTGGTACGAGGATTGCCACCCGGACGACCGAGCCATGATTCGGCAAAGCCTGATGAAGCATCTGCGCGGTGAAAGCGAGAGCTATGAAGCCGAATACCGGCGCCCGCATGCCGATGGGCGCTGGATCTGGGTGGCGGCGCGCGGCAAGGTCTTGCGCAGAGACGCTCAGGGGCGTGCCTTGATGATTGCCGGCACCATGGTGGAGATCGGTGCACGCAAACAGGCCGAGGCGCGCATCCTGGAACTCAACAGCACGCTGGAGCTACGCGTCGCGCAGCGCGGCGCCGAGCTGGAAGAGGCGATGGGCAAGCTGCGGCACTCGCAAGAAGAGCTGACCCGCAGCGAGGCGCGCGCCACGCTCAATACGCTGGCCGCCGGTGTCTCGCATGAGCTGAGCACGCCGATGAGCAATAGCCTGATCAGCGCCAACACCGTGGCCGCCTTGTCCAAAGAATTTGCCCAAGCGATGGCTGAGGGGAATTTGCGGCGCAGTGAGCTGACGCAATTTGTGCAGCGGGTGCGCGAAGGCAGCGAGCTGGCGGCGCGCAATATTGAGCGCGCGCTGGATCTGATGCAGAGCTTTCGCCAAGTGGCCACCGACCAGGCCAGCGAACAGCGTCGCCGTTTCGATTTGGGCGGCGCGGTGCAGGAGCTGCTCGAAGCCCTGGCGCCGAGCCTGAGGCTGCAGCCGCACCGCCTGTCACAGCAGATACCCGAAGGTATCGTGCTGGACAGCTATCCCGGCCCGCTCGGCCAGGTCTTGACCAATCTGATCAATAACGCCTATTTGCATGCATTCGATGGCAAGACTCAAGGCGGTGAATTGCTGATCACGGCGCAGGCGGCCGGGTCCAATCATGTGCGCATCAGCTGCAAAGACAATGGCTGCGGCATGGATGCCGCCACGCTTGAGAAGCTCTTCATTCCCTTTTTCAGCACCAAGATCGGCAAAGGCGGCAGCGGCCTGGGCATGGCCATCATCGACAACCTCGTCAGCAAGACCTTGGGTGGCTCACTGCAGATCGAGTCCACGCTAGGCCAGGGCACCACGGTGCACATCACCTTGCCCCTGGTTGCGCCGCTGGACAGGGATTGAAGCCTGCCGTCCCTTGCTCACTCAGCCTGCGCACGCCGCAAGAAGCAGCTTCAGCGCAGCAATTTCAGCGTTTGATTTCGCAGCTCTTCACTTTGCCGGGGTAGGGGTCGTTGCCGAAATAGTTGTTGCGGCAAGGTACACCATTGGTGCCGTCGCGGTAGACGTAGCGACCCGAGGCGCCGTAGCGCACCTGCGCGAAACCGCGGAAGTCACAGTTCTCGTCTTCAGCCGCGCAGCGGACCCAGTTGGCCGAGTCGCCGCCGTCGTTGTAATGGCCGACCTGCACCTCGCAATGCTTCAGCACGCCGTCTGCGGGGTCACCAAAGGTCCGCACATTGCAGGACACGTCGCCCTTCATCGTGCGAGTCTTCCAGTTGTGGCCATCACCGAAGCGCACCAGGCCGCTGCCCTTGATGCGACAGGTGTCGTTTTCGGCCGCGCAGTAGCGCCAAGCATTGGCGGATGAGCCGGCACCCCAGCCCGCCCAGGAGCCCTGGTTGCTGTTCTCATAGCCTTGGTTGCCCGAGCGGCGAATCTCGCAGAACTTGGTCACGCCGCGCACCGGATCACCGAAGTCCGAGACATCGCAGCGCACGCCGCCGTAGGCCGTGCGGCTGACGAACCTATTGCCCTGCCCGAAGCGCACCTCGGCCGAGCCTTTGAATTGGCAGAATTCACCCTCGGCGGCGCAAAAGCTCCAGCCCAAGGCTGTGCCCGGGTAGTTGCCGCTGCCGTCGTTGCCGCTGGTGCGGATTTGGCAGCGCTTGGGCACGCCGGGTGCTGGGTCGCCGAAGGTGTCGTTATTGCAATCCACATTGTTGGAGACCGAGCGGCTGGTCCAGCGGCCATCGGCGCCGTAGCGCACCATGGCTCGGCCGGAGACGCGGCAGGTCTCATTCTCTTCGGCGCAAGTGCGCCAACCGTCCTCGTAAGCCAGGGCCACTTTAGGACTGGCAACACCGACGCATGCAACGGCGGTCAAAAGTAGTGCCTGAAGCAGGCCACGGGTGCGCATTTTAAAACTCACGGGGTTCTCCTGATTTGCCATCGCGGGCTTGATTTGATCGCAATCTACTCGCTGACGATCTGACCCTTGGTGCCTGCATCCGAGTCGTTCCAGCTGTCCTCGCCCTGCAAGCGGCGATCGCCCTGAATCCGGAAGGTGATGGTGCCGGTTTTGAACATCAGCCCACCGTCACTGCGTTTGGCTTTGACTTGCTTGCCATTGACCCAGACATGCTCTTTGGCATCGATGCGTATGGTGGCGACGGTGGCGCCCGAGTCAGATTTGGCGACCCATTGGCCGGCGTAGGGGTTGGCTGCAGTGGACTTGGCTTGAGGCGCAGGTGCAGCAGCTTCGTTGACGAAACCGGCCTTGGCGTTCTCGGCCTTGGTCTTGGTGATGTCGCAGCCTTGGCCTTCAGAGATCTGAGTGCAGCCGGAGCGCTCCAGTTGTTGCGCGTACTTGGCGTTGATGGCGAAGGCACTGGACTGAGCCATCAGGGCGACCAAGGCCACTGCAGCGAGCGCGAGGGGTGTTGCTTTCATTGCGGTACTCCGTGGTTGAAATCAAATGAGACTCAGGGTGTCGGCTCAGGCGCGAGGCTCCAGTGCAGCAGTCGCTCGTCGAGCCAGCCGGCTTGGCGTTGGATGGCGATCCAGGTGTTCAGAAAGCTCAGGAAATCGGGATCGCCCTTGCGCACCGCCAAGGCGGCCATCGTGCTGCCGACCGGCAGTTGGAAAGGCAAGTAAAGCTCGGGCACGGCGCGCGCAATCGCTGCTGGCGTCAAGGTAGCCAGCAGCGCCACCTGGGCTTGGCCCTTGAGCACCGGGCCGAATGGCTCGCCCTCGACCTGCAAGAGCTTGGCGCGCGGGAACAAACGCTTGGCCAGCGCCACCTCGGGCGTGCCCGCGCCGACGGCGACCGTCACGCCGGGCTGATTCACATCAAGGACGCTGTTCAGTTTTGTGGCGTGGCGCTTGCTGGCGACGATATGCACGCTCTCGGTTGCCGTGGGCTGGGTGAAATTGACCACCAGCGCGCGCGGCGTCGTGACCCACAAACCGCTCGCAATCAAATCGAAGCGCTGCGCGATCAGGTCCGGGATGATGTCGGCCCAAGTGGTGGGCACAAACTCGACCGCCACACCCATGTCATCGGCCAGGCGCCGGGCGATGTCGACGCTATAGCCGCTGAACTCGCCCTTGGCATTGCGCATCACCATGGGCACCACCGGTACCACACCGACCCGCAAGACGCCGCGCAGGCGCAGCGTGGCCAGCGTGTCGACTGTGGGCGGGCGCAGCACGGGCGGCGCCAGCTCCACCGTCGCAGGGTGCGGAACCAGGCCGGCGGGGTCGAAGAAGGCGGAAGCTTCGGGTGCCGACGCCGCAGGCTGCACTTGAGACTGAGCAGAAATCGCCAGACTCAGACCGACGCACAGCAAGGCCGTCTTGCGTAGAAGATATTTCAGCATGCTGGCCTCGGTTCAGTAGCCGCCGCCGGCCAGATTGAACTGGACGCGGTGCTGGGGGTTGTTGACGTCGACAGCGAGAAAGCCCTGGCCCTGCCGGCTGATCTTGAAGCGCTGACGGCCGGCCTGCAACTGGTCGCCGCTGAGCTGGCCGGTGAACTCGTTGTTGCCGGCGCGGCCCTTCACCGACCCGCCGGGCAGGATGGTCAGCTGCACCGGGGTGCGCTCGGTCTCGTCATAGCCGCTGAAGCTGCCGACCGCCCAGTTCTGTACCTCGCTGCCTTCTTGCGTGGCTTGCTGATTGCGGCTGGACGCCATGGCCGCCAAGGCCGCCAAGCCCACTACCGCCACGCCAATGCCAATGGCCTTGTCGCGGCTGCGGTGATTGTTGTCGTCTTTGCCGACTCGGAACTCGGCCGCGCAACCGTGATCCACCCAGACGCCATAACGGTCATAACCCCAGGAGCGGTTCTCGCGGCAACTGATGCTCGACAGCTGGCGCGACAGCTCGACCCGGTCATCGGTGTCAACCCGGCAATAGCGGTAGTTGAAGCCGCGTGATTCGCAGCGAATGGTTTGTTCGGCCCGAGCCGGCAGCGGCACCGCCACCATAGCCACGCAAATCAGCCCGCTCAAGGGCCGCGTCAGAAAATTTCGAATCATCTGCTCTCCTGTCGGTGCGAGACTAGAACGCGCTTCAGTAGCCGTTGCTGGCCTGAACTTCACGCAAGAAGATCTCAACCCGGCGGTTGCGCGCCCGGTCTTCGGCCGTATCGTTGGGCACCAGCGGCTCACGCGCGCCGCGTCCGGCCACCTCGATGCGCTCGCCCTTGATGCCGCGGTCCTCCAGGAAGCTGCGCACGCTTTCGGCGCGGCGCAGTGAGAGCGGGTCATTGATAGCGTCGTTGCCGGTGTTGTCGGTATGGCCCACGACGCGGATCTTGGTGCTGGTGTGGTCGCGCTCTAAACCCGTCGCGAATGCTTCGAGCACGGGCCGCAGCTTGGGCTCCAGGGCCGCACTGCCGGTGGCGAAGGAGATGTCGCTGGGCACTTGCAGCTTGAGCTGGTTGTCGGGCGTGCGCGTGACCTGCACGCCGGTGCCGGCGGTGGCTTGCTCCATCGCGCGGCGTTTGTCTTCCATGTGCTTGGACCACAAATTGCCGCCGACCGCTCCGGCCACCGCGCCAATCGCCGCGCCGGTGCCGGCCTTGCCGCCCGTGGCCGAGCCTATCAGCGCGCCGGCCACTGCGCCGATTGCCGCACCCTGCGCGGTGCTTTGCTGCTGTTGATCCATATTGGCACAGCCCGACAGCAATGCAGCTGTGGCGGCCAAGCAGGCCAATGCGCTGGCCTTGCGGGAGGGGTGGAGGGTTTGACGCTGCATCGCTCGGTCCAAGAGTGGTTTAGGACGCACCTGTAGGCACGGGTGCCCCGGTCAGCATATCACCAAGCTAACGCTCCAAGAAGGCGGTTTCATGACCCCAACCGTGCCAGCTATTTTGGCTTGCCAAGCCGGCTTCGAGTAGCTTCACTATTTGCCAGGAACAACGTTGAACTTGTCCGACGACAAGGCCTTCTCCTGGTGCCCGGGCGGACAAGCTGAGTTGGCATAGCTCACTTCGGTGCCCTTTGTGCATCGGCGCAGTGTGCCGTGCGGAATAGGCGTTTGGCCGGTCGTTTGAGAGGCCGATTGAGCAGGCCCCAACGCCGGTGCGTACTGACGTACCGTTCCATTGTCAAAGACGATAGGTTTTGCCTTCGCCGCAGTGCTCGTCAGCAACTCTTGCAGAGCCAATCTGTAGTGCCAGATCAGGCCTATAAAGATCAGCAACAGTAAGGCCCGGAAGACGATGCGAAGCAAGACCATAGTGATGGCAGAAAGAGGGATCGGAGGTGAGCAAGCTGTTGGCTGGGCAGCGCTTGCTTGTCGGCTCGCGCGCCATTGACTCGCGTGAACAGCCATCAGTTTAAGGCGTTATGTGATGGCAATCCAGCTGACGCACAATTTGACGGGGCCATAGAGTCTTGCCGAGCCGGAAGACTGTGCCAAAACGGTACATGAGGTCCCGTCTCGGCGGGCCTGGGTATGTCCTCAGGCCTGCACCAGCAGCTGGTCCTGGCGCTAGCCGGCGCGCGCCAACTCCAAGCCCAGCAAGGCCCGCTTGGTTTGCGGCCCCCAGCGGTACTCGCCAAACGCCGCATTTGCGCGTATCACCCGGTGGCAGGGGATCAGGTAGGCAATCGGATTCGCCGCCACGCAACTCGCCACCGCGCGCACCGCCTTAGGCGCGCCGACCAGTTGCGCCAACTGCCCATAGGACAGGACCTGACCCTCGGGCACGGCCATCAAGGCTTGCCAGACTTTCAGGCGCAGCGGCGTGCCTGACAAGGCCAGGCCAATCGGGCGGCTCGGCCCCAGGCCTTGCATGCGGCGCTGCAGCTCGGCGATGATGGGTGCCAGCGAGGCATCATCCTCCGTCCATTGCGCCAGCGGCAGCTTGACAGCCGCTTCAGCGATCAATTGCTCGGGGCTGGCACCGCGACTGAACACCAGCGACACGACCCCGCGCTCGCTGGCCGCCAGCCAGACCCGGCCCAGCAAGGTCTCGGCCAGCGCCCAGCGCAAGGTGAGGCCGGCGCCTCCGGCCTTGAACTCGCCCGGCGTCATGCCGTCAGCGCCGATGAACAAATCATGCAACCGCGACGGGCCAGACAGGCCTGCGCCCCAAGCCGCCTCCATCACCGAGGCCGTTTGGCTCAGGCTTTGCTTGGCGCGCTCAAGCGCCAAGGCCTGGGCGAACTCTTTGGGCGTGACGCCCGCCATGCTGACAAAGCTGCGCTGAAAGTGGAACTGGCTCAAGCCCGCTTCATCGGCCAGGGTCTGCAAGGGCAAGGGCTGGTCGGCCAGCGCGAGGCGCTCGATGGCGGCGCGAATGCGTTGGTAGCTGATGTTCGGATCTTCCATGGCGGGGCCCTCAAATTTGGGCCAAGCTGGCGCGGGCCGCATAACAGCCGGCGCGAGCGTAGTGGAGGTTGACGAAGGCACTGCCCTCCAAAATCAGCAGCCGCTCCAGCAAGGGTTCCAATTGATCGCCTTGCACGACCTCGCAAGCCAGCATCCAGCCGGCCGCGTCATAGGCACGCAGGGCCAGCAGTCGGCGCCGCAGCGAGTCCGGTACTTCGCCCGGCTGCAGCTGCGCCGTGCTGGCCGCGCGGCGCACAAAAATCGGCCCGCTGCTGCGGTAAGGCGTGGCGAGGGCGTGGTGGGCAAAGGGCAGCAGCAGCACTTCCTCGCCGGGTTCGGCGTCCAGCAGGCTGACCCGGCAGGGCGCGTCGTGTGCCTCGGCAACGATGCGGCGCTGGATGTGGCGGCTATGCAGCACGGCCTCGTTCAGGCCGAACAGGGCTGTAAATTCGGCGGCCGGCAGACCTTCTATTTGGAACTGAAAACATGACATGAGGCGAGGTCCAAGTTTGCTGAGTGCCTGTATTGTCAAAACAAGCGCTAGACCTGCCCACCCGATTCTTGCGCCTGTTCGGCCTCGACCTGCGGTGCGCGCAGCGGCAGAGTCAGCACAAAACAAGTGCCGGTGCTGACCTTGCCGTCCAATGTCAGGCTGCCGCCGAGCAGGCTGCTGGCAATGTTGTGACTGACCGACAGGCCCAGGCCGCTGCCGCCCTGGCCGAACTTGGTGGTGAAGAAGGGCTCGAAAATGCGAGCGGCATGCGCGGCATTGATGCCGCTGCCGTCGTCCTGGAAACGCAGCTCGACCCGCTCGCCCAGCAGCAACTTGGCGCTCAAGCGCATCTCGCCTTCGCGGCGCTCGCCGAAGCCATGCACCATCGCGTTTTCGATCAGATTGCTCAAAATCTGCCCGAAGGGGCCGGGGAAGCTGTCGAGCAGGATGTCGGCCGGAATGTCCAGCACCAGGCGGTGGCCGCGCTTGCGCATGCCGGCCTGCATGGTCGCGGCCACCTGTTCGCACAGCAGGGCCAGGTCAAAAGGTCGGCGCTGTTCGGCGGTGCGGTCCACCGCCACTTGCTTGAAGCTGCCTATCAATCTGGCGGCATTCTCCAGGCCCAACGTGATCAGCCGCGTCATTGCCTTGGCTTCGCTGAAGTAGCTTTCCAGTTCGCTGCGCCGCAGCACTTTGCTGACGGCGGCCCGCTCCACCTCAACAGTTCTTTGCTCCAGCGTGCTGGCCATCAAGAGGCTATTGCCCAGTGGTGTGTTCAGCTCATGCGCGATGCCGGCCACCAGCGCGCCTAAAGCCGCCAGCTTCTCCTGCGCCAGCAACTGGCTTTGCGCCAGCTGCAAATGCCGGTAGGCGCGCGCGTTGTCGAGCGCGATGGCTGCGTAGGCGTTGAGGGTTCTGAATACCATGCGCTCATGTTCGCCGTAAGCATCGGCCTGCGGCGACTGCACCGTCACCACGCCGAGCAGGCGCTCGCCGATCAGCAGCGGCGCAAACAAGGCGCTGAGTGTGCGCATGGTGCCGGGCACTTGGCTGGGGTCGCTGCCGTCGGGTGCCAGCTGTATCGACAGCTCGGTGCGTTCGCGCGCGCAACGCGCCGCATTGGAGCTGGGCGCGTCGAGTGCAATATGGCTGGCCGGAATCGGCTCGCCGTCTTCCAGGCCAAACATCGATTGCAGACCCTGGCCATCTTCATCGAGCAAATAGACCTCGAAGGCGCGCGCGTCCAGCAGCGCCGGGATGTGCCGACTCAAAGCGGCAAACACCGAGGCCATGTCGAGATGGCGCGTCAGTTGCTGGCCGATCAGGCCGAGCTTTTCCAGCGTGGCGTTATTGCGCTGCATCAGCGCCGCTTTTTGGCGCTCGGCTTCGGCGAGTTGCTGCAGATGCTCGGCTTGTGCGCGCGCGCTTTCGCTTAGATTGCGCAACTGGATGGATTCAAGGCGGTTGGCTGATTCGCGGCTGAGCGACTGGGCGCGCGCGTTGGCTGCGAGCTGGCTGGTCTCGAAGGCCTCGCGGTACCGGCCCGCGTCGGCGTAGGCCTGCGCCAAGGCATTGAGCAACTCGGTTCTGCCCTTGTAGACAGCGATCGACTGGACCCGCTGATGGGCCAACTCCAATTGATGCAGGCTGGTGCCCGCTGTGTCGGCGCCCCGGTGCTGCGCGATCCGGGCCAGCAGAATGCGGAGTTCAATTTCATGTTCACCCGCCGCGTGCAGGCAGGCATGTTGCAAAGCGAGCTGGGCGAATTGTTCGGCCTCGGCCAACTGACCGAGTTGCAATAGCGCTTGCGATTGGCCGCGCTGGGCCGTCAATTGCAAATCGCTCACACCGGCCAAGGCCTGCAGTTCGGTGAAAAGCGCGCTCGCCTCTTGGGGCTGCCCTCGGTCGAGTGCCAGCCAGCCCAGATAGCCCAAGCTCACCGCATAGTTGCGCGAGCTCGGCCAAGTTGAGAAGCAGTTGCGAGCAGCGCTCAGCTGCTCCTCGGCCAAATCCAGGCGGCCAACCAGGCGCAAGGTTTCGCCCAGCTGCATTTGGCAGACCGCGATGCTGCTCGGCCAGCCATGGGCGCGCGCCAGATCAAGGCCGATTTCCATCCATTTCAGGGCCGCATCCGGATCGTTCAAATCATTGAAGGTTGCGCCCAGATTGGCCTGGGCCGCAATGGCCTCGCGGATATAGCCGGACTGCAGCAATGCCTCGATGCAAGTGGAGAAACCTTGTGCGGCCTCGCTCAAACGTCCGGCCCGCAAGGCACGGTAGGCCTGGTAAAGCTGGCTGATGGCACGTGCCGGAGCGGGCAAGTCAGGGTCGCACTTGCCAAAGCTGTCGCCCCAGCGCTGCTCGGCGCCTTGGCGGTCCAGCAAGCCGGTGTAGCGAGCCAGGAAGCACTCCAAAGTCCAACAGCGGGTCTTGTCTTGTGCGCGCCCAGCGTCCTCAACACCTTGCTCAAGCCAAGCACAGCAGCCCGGCATATCGCCATTGCCGCTGGCCAATTGCGACAAAACCCAGCAGGTATCGGCGCAAATGGTCCAGTCTGCGGCGAGCTCGGCTGCTTGGCGAATGCTCAAGGCCAGCGCTTGATCCGCGGCGGGCTCGTTGCGCAGCCGGCGCACGTCTATGCGCGTCAGCTGTAAGCGCAGAGCCGTGCGCAAAGCTTGGTCTTCAGGCAAGTTCTGCAGGCCTTGTTCGGCCAGCTCGGCCAATTGCAGCGCCCAGGCCGAGTTGCGCTCGCGCTGGTGCCAGGCCAAATTGGCCTGCTGGCACGCTTGCTCAGGCTTGGGCAGTGCCGGGATGGCAGTCGCCAGCGCCTCGACCGTGCTATTGAGCTCGTACAGCGCTGGCGTGTCGCTCATGACAGTCGCTTCACGCCGGCCAATTCGCAGCCATAGACCGCATTGCGCAGCGCGGCAATCGCCTCGTAACGCGTGAAGGTCTTGCGCCAGGCCAATACTACGCGGCGCGTCGGCACCGGCGCGGCAAAGCGGATGTAGCGCAGATGGGGCTGCGCTTCCTTGGGCACGCTCAAGCTCGGCACCACGGTCACGCCCATGCCCGAGGCGACCATATGTTTGATGGTCTCCAGCGATGAGCCCTCGAAGCTCTTGCGTATGCCTTCGGCGTCGCTGGAGAAGCGTGCGTACTCCGGGCAGACCTCCAGCACATGGTCGCGAAAGCAATGCCCGGCGCCGAGCAGCAACATGGTTTCCAGCTTGAGTTCCTCGGCGCTGATTTCGCTGCGCTCGGCCAAGGGGTGAGCGGCCGGCACGGCGATCATGAAGTCCTCGTCATACAGCGGCGCCACGGCCAGTCCGGCGTCCGGGAAGGGTTCGGCCAGCACCGCGCAATCGAGTTCGCCGGTGCGCAGCATCTCCAGCAGCTTGGAGGTGAAGTTCTCCTGCAGCATCAGCGGCATCTGCGGGTAGCGCTCGATCACACATTTCACCAGCGCCGGCAGCAGATAGGGCGCGATGGTGTAGATCAGCCCGAGCCGCAAGGTGCCGGCCAGCGGGTCCTTGCCGCGTTTGGCTATTTCCTTGATGGCGCTGGCCTGTTCGATCACCGACTGGGCCTGCCGGACGATCTCGTCGCCCAGCGGCGTGACGCTGATTTCGTTGGCGCCGCGCTCGAAGATGCGTACATCCAGCTCTTCCTCAAGTTTCTTGATCGCCACGCTGAGCGTTGGCTGTGAGACATGACAGGCCTCGGCAGCGCGGCCGAAGTGGCGTTCGCGGGCAACTGCAACGATGTAGCGCAACTCGGTCAAGGTCATGCGGGCTTTCCTCCAGAAACAAAACGCCGGGCCGCCATGGGCCGCAGGCCAATGGCCTTCGGCAGGCGACAGACAGTCCGCAGGGACTGTCTGTGTCCAGACTCAGCCCCAAGTTTGTTCACACCCCCTCGGGGGTAGGCGCGAAGCGACAGTCTGGGAGCCTGCAATCCTTGCATTGTGCTTGGCTTTGGATGACCCGCCCTAGCGCAAACCCTGGGTCGGCCGGCTACACTGCGGCCCAACCTGGGGGCGGGTCTTGGATTCGACCCCCTGATTCCGTATTGACGAAGGAGCCGCCACCATGACCGAGCGCAAACCGATGAGCCTGCAGCGCCTGCTGGACATGCATGCCAGCGGCGACAAGATCGCCATGCTGACCTGCTATGACGCCGCTTTTGCCAGCTTGCTGGACGATGCCGGCGTCGATGTGATGCTGGTCGGTGATTCGCTCGGCAATGTCTTGCAGGGCCAGACCAGCACCGTGCCGGTCAGCCTGGACGAGATGGTTTATCACACCCGCTGCGTGGCGCGTGGCCGCAAGAGCGCCTGGATCATTGGCGATCTGCCGTTCGACAGCTATCAAACTTCGCCACAAGAAGCCTGGAAGAGCGCGGCCGCCCTGTTCAAAGCCGGCGCGCACATGGTCAAGCTCGAAGGCGGCGGCTGGACCGCGCCGGTGGTGCGCTTCCTGGTCGAACGCGGCATTCCCGTTTGCGCGCATCTGGGCCTGACGCCGCAGACCGTCACCATGCTGGGCGGCTACAAGGTGCAAGGCCGCGAAGAAGCGGCGGCCGCGCTGATGAAGCAACAGGCGCAGGAGCTGGTCGAGGCCGGCGCGCAAATGCTAGTGCTGGAAATGGTGCCTTCCGCCTTGGCGGCCGAGTTGACGCAGACGCTGGGTATCCCGGTCATCGGCATTGGCGCCGGCGTCGCCTGTTCGGGCCAGGTCTTGGTGCTGCACGATATGCTGGACGTCACGCCGGGCCGCCGGCCGCGCTTCGTCAAGAACTTCATGCAAGGTGGCGCGGGCTCGGTGCAAGAGGCAGTGCGGCGCTATGTCAGCGAGGTCAAGGCGCAGGCCTTCCCGCAAGATGAGTTGCACGGCTATTGAGCAAGTTGGCCGCTATGCAAATCATCCACACCATTTCCGAGTTGCGTTTGGCCTTGGCCGGCCATAGCAGCCGCGCCTTCGTTCCCACCATGGGCAGCTTGCACGACGGCCATCTGGCGCTGGTGCGCCAGGGCCGTGCGGCCGTCGGTGCGGGCGGCCTGGTGGTCGCCAGCATCTTCGTCAACCGCCTGCAGTTCGCGCCGCACGAGGACTTTGACCGCTACCCTCGCACGCTGGAGCGCGACGCTGCTTTGCTCGCCGGTGCTGGCTGCGACGTCGTTTTTGCGCCGGCCGAGGGTGAGTTGTATCCCGAGACGCAGGGCTACAAGATCCATCCGCCGTCCGAGCTGTCGGACATCCTGGAGGGGCATTTCCGCCCCGGCTTCTTCATCGGTGTGTGCACCGTGGTGGCCAAGTTGTTCAATATCGTCCAGCCCAGCATCGCCTTGTTCGGCAAGAAGGACTATCAGCAGCTGATGGTTTTGCGCCGCATGGTCGCGCAGCTGGCTTTGCCGATCGAGATCATTGCCGGCGAGACCCAGCGCAGCGCCGAGGGCCTGGCGCTGTCGTCACGCAATGCTTATCTGAGCGAGGCCGAGCGCATCGAAGCGCTGCGCCTGAGCCAGACCTTGCGGGCCTTGATTGCCCGCTGGCAAGCCGGTGAACGTGATGTCGCCAAGCTGGAGGCCGAGGCGATCCAGCAGCTGCGCGCCCATGGCTGGCAGCCCGACTACGTGGCCCTGCGCCGTCAGCATGATCTGGGCGCGCCGCTTGAGGGCCAGCCCCTGGTGGCGCTGGCGGCGGCCAAGCTGGGGGCGACGAGGTTGATCGATAACCTCGAGGCCTGAGTCAGCTGCTAAATTGGCGAGTTACTTGACGCTCAGCAATTCGACGTCAAATACCAAAGCCGCATTTGGCGGAATAGCGCCTGCAACGCCATTGGCACCGTAGCCCAGGCTCGCCGGAATGGTCAAGGTGCGCTTGCCGCCCACCTTCATGCCGGCCACGCCCTGGTCCCAGCCCTTAATCACGACACTGGCGCCGAGTTTGAAGGTGTATGGTGTCTTGCCGACCGAGCTATCGAATTGGGCGCCGCGCGTGCCGGTGGCTTTGACGTCGTACAACCAACCCGTGTAGTTTACGGTGACATCGTTGCCGGCCACAGCGAGGGTGCCCGTACCGACCACGCTGTCGGCGACCTGCAAGGCGGTGATGGCGGCCGATCCGGAGGTGTCAACGGCCGGCGTGCTCGAATCTGAGCCACCGCCGCCACAAGCGCTCAGGCCCAAGCTGGCTGTAATGGCCACAACGATGGTGGAGACGGAAAGGATCTTTTTGAACATGCTGGTCTTCGAAAAGTGACAAGGATTGCAAATTGCGAGCGCAGTCTAGTGCATCTTGTGTGGCGAGAGATTGGGGAGCCAAGTCCAGGCCGAGGCCGTGCATAGGCTTGTAACAGTTGGTAAGCGACAGCCTCAGTGCTGTTCCCTATGTCGGCGCGACCGAGCCCTTAGCCGTTGAATACTCCTTGGGTCCCGGAGCTGTTTCAATGCACTCATTCTTCTTGCGCGCGGCCGCGGCCGCGGCGCTGATATTCCTAACGGCCTGTGGTGGTGGCAGCCCCGACGATGCCTACCGGCCGCCGCCGCTGCCCGTTCCCACACCCAACCCATACCCCTATCCGAATACCTATAGCTGCAGCAACGAGGGCTTGATCAAGTCCGCGCTCAGCAGCTTGCCGACCGTCTGCATGTTGACCAGCAGCGGCGAGATCGTCTTCGAGCTGTATTCGGATACCGTCCCCAATACGGTCAACAACTTCCTGCGCTATGTGGCTGACGGTGCCTACAAGAACACCTTGTTCCACCGCGTCGACCGCGACTTCGTAATTCAGGGCGGCGGCTACACCAGCGGCATGCTCGAGCGGCCGCCCGCCTATGCGCCGATCCCGCTCGAAGCGCGTGAATACAACCTGCCCGGCACCATTGCGATGGCCCGGCGCAGCGATCCGAACAGCGCCACCAACCAGTTCTTCATCAACGTGAAGGACAATAAGGATCTGGACTACCAGTCCGCAGCAAAACCAGGTTATGCGGTGTTCGGCCGTGTGATTTCAGGCATGGCCACCGTGGAGGCGATCAATGCAGTGCCCGTCTATGTTTACAGCGATGCCGACCTGCGGCCCCGCCAAGAGGTCTTGATCTATTGGGTGCAGCGCCTGAAATAGTCGTCCGGCCAGCTTCTTGCAGTCTGCTGCAAATGCGGCTGCGTTGGAGTGCCGCCGAGCTGAAGGCCTTGTTGCGCCGCTGGGCCGCCTTCATTGCCGTGGTGGCGGCCGTGTTGGGGCAGTTCTTTGCGACGCTGATCGGCTGGCCCGCGCTGCCGCTGTTCTGGGCCAGCGAACAGCCTTGGCCGCTGGCGCTGGGGGCCGTGGTGCTGCACGCGCTGCCGGGCCTGTTGCTGTGCTGGGGCTTGCGCGAGCAACTGCTCCCTGCCCATTGGTTGGATGCCGAGCGCGCGTTGCCCTTGCGGCGGATCGAATTGCTGCGCGCCGATCTGGCCGTGATCGGCCTGGCCTTGCTGCCGCTGGCCCTGCTCAACCTGATCTCAATGGCCGCCTGGCAGCATGCCGACCCCGCTTGGATGAGGGGTTTGTGGTCAAGAGCGCTGATGTATTTTGGCCTGTCGCTGGCGCTGGCCGCAGGCGCGGCGGTGCTGCTGATGCAGGGCAGACGCCTGCCGCAGGGTGTAGCGCATTCGGCAGCAAGGCCTCAGAGCACAAGCGGCGCTGGCCGCAGCCCTGCTTCTGGTTTATATCGCCTGTTTGGCGTGCACTGGGCGCTACTGGGCTTGCCCCTGTGGCGCGGCCCGGCCCGGCCGGTTTTGCATTTATGGGCCCTATCCTGCTTGCTGCTCGGCGCAAATCTCATGGCTGCGCTGATCTGGCCGGCGCAGGCTTCGTGGGTGCTGGCGGTCCACACCTTGCTGGTCATGGGGCTGAGCGCGCGCCTGCATGCCCAGGCCTCGCGCTGCTATGCGCCGCTGATAGCCGCGGCTCAGGCCTTGCCGCTTGCCGCCGGCTTTTGGCCGCGCCGACTTTTGCTGCTGGCCTTGGCGCCGAGCATCTTGGCTTGGGGCTTCATGGCGGCGATGCTCTTGCTGGGCCCGTGGCGGCTCGCACCCTTGGCCGCACCTTCGTTCATGGTCTATGGGCTGTTGGCGCCGGCCTTGCCGATGATGGCCAAACAGGGCGATAGCGCCGAGGCGCGCGCTGGGCGCTGGCTTTTGGCTTGGGCGCTTTGGGTTGCGCTGGCCAGCGAAGCGCTGCTGAGCTCTTGATCACGATCGCGAACAACCATGCCGAACATGTCTGCCTTTTTGCACACCGAAGCGCTCAGTTATGCCTATAGCAATAGCGGCAGGCGCGTGGTCGACTTATGGAGCCAGACCTTTGAGCCCGGTCTGGTCTGGCTGCGCGGGCCCAACGGCAGCGGCAAGTCAACCCGGCTCAAGCTTTTGGCCGGCATGCTGCAGCCGCAATACGGCAGCGCCCGTCTTGCCGGTGTGGACCTGCTGCGCCAACCGCTGCAGTACCGCCGCATGGTCAGCTTCGTCGGCGCCGAGCCGCCGCCATTCGAGCATCTCAGCCCGACTGAGCGCTTCGCATTCTTGAGCGGGCTCTACCCAGATGCCGATAGGTCCAGTTGGCAAACTCATATCGATGGTTTCGGCCTGCAGCCTTTTGTCCATCAGCCACTGCGCACGCTCTCCACCGGCACGCAGCACAAGGCCGCCTTGGCGGCCGCGCTGGCCTTGCACACGCCGCTGCTGCTCTTGGATGAACCCTTGAACGCGCTCGATGCGGCCTCGCTGGCGCATTTACGCGGCGTGCTCGGCGAAGCGGCCAATTCAGGTGAAAAAAGGCTTTTGCTGGTGGTCAGTCATGAGGATCTGGGCCTCACGCCCAATGCCTGTATTGAGCTCTAGACAGCACTCCGAGGCTTGCTGCACAATCCGCGCTCATGCGCATCCAGCTCCATCGCACCATCGCTGATATACCGCTTTATGTCGGAATTATGCTTGCTATGGCGCTATCCGCTTGTGGTGGGGGTTCGGGCGGTGCGACGGAGTCGGCCACGGCATCACCAGCAACTGCACCTCCGCCCGGACCGGCCACGATGAGTGCGAAAGCGCAGTTAGGCGAGAAGATTTTCCTGGATAGAAGCCTCAGCGGATCGGGCCGCCTGTCCTGTGCCAGCTGCCATGACCCGGCTTTTGCGCATGGACCGCCGAATGCCCTGGCGGTTCAAATAGGCGGTAGCCAGTCGAATCAAGCCGGCCTGCGCGCCGCGCCCTCGCTGCGCTATCTGGAGCGGCTGGGCGGCTTCAATGGCACGCCGGCAACCAAAGCCGAAGATTTGCGCGGTGGACTGATGGCCGATGGTCGCGTCGACAGCCTTGCCGCCCAGGCATTCCTGCCCTGGTTCAACCCGCGTGAGATGGACAACGGCTCGGTGGCCGAGTTGGCGCGTAGGCTGCGCGGCGCCGCCTACGCCAATCAATTCCTGACTGCTTTTGCAACACCGGCGGCGGACGACAGCACCTTGGTCACGCAGGCCAGCGAAGCTTTGCAAGCGCTGCAAGTCGAAGACACCCGGTTTCATCCCTATGACAGCAAGGCGGACTTTGTCCTGGCCGGCAAGGCTCAGCTCAGCCTGCCCGAGGGGCGCGGCCTGACGGTTTTCTCCGACAAACAAGGCGCCAATTGCGCAAGCTGCCATTCGCCCGACCCCAGCAGCAGCGGCCAGCCGCCGCTGTTCACCAACTTCGGCTATGCCGCGCTTGCGGTGCCGCGCAATACCAAGCTGTCGGCAAATCAGGATCCGATCTTTCGGGATCTCGGTTTGTGTGGCCCGAGTCGCACGGACTTGGCCAGGCGCACCGAGCTGTGCGGCTTCTTTCGCACCCCGGGGCTGCGCAATGTCGCCGAGCGCAAAGTGTTCTTTCATAACGGCGTGATGAGCAGCCTGGCCCAGGTGCTGGACTTCTACAACACACGCGATCGTGAGCCGGCACGCTGGTACAGCAGTGCCGATGGACAGACCGTGCTCTATGACGACTTGCCCCAGTCACTGCATGGCAATGTCAATCAACTCGCACCTTTTGGTGCGCAAGCCCGGCGCCTGACTGCGCAGGAGTTGGCCGATTTGGAGTGCTTCTTGCGCACGCTCAGCGATGGCTATGTGCCCGGTACGCCGTCTTTTGGGGGCTGCAACTAGGCAAATAGGCCCGCGATCACTTCAGCAAGCTTGACCTGCCGCAAGCCAGATTGACCGCCGCTTGCATAGACTGCGCGGTTCGAAATTTCATTTCGCCGCCCGGCTGCGTTTTTCCATTTTTGGCCGACCCGGGTAGCTGTTGACCATGGTGCAATCTATTAAATCCCCGGAGCTGCTGCTGCCGGCCGGTGACCTTGAGCGCATGCGCGCTGCCTTCGACTTCGGCGCCGATGCCGTCTACGCGGGCCAGCCGCGCTATTCGCTGCGCGCCCGCAACAATGACTTCAAGCTGGAGAACCTGAGGACCGGCATTGCCGAGGCGCATGCGCGCGGCAAGAAGTTCCTGGTTGCCAGCAATATCCTGCCGCATAACGACAAACTCAAGCGCTATCTGGCCGATATGGCGCCCGTCGTCGAGATGAAACCCGATGCGCTGATCATGGCCGACCCCGGCCTGATCATGATGGTGCGCGAGCGCTGGCCCGAGCTGCCCATTCACCTGTCGGTGCAGGCGAATACGGTCAACTTCGCCGGCGTCAAGTTCTGGCAGAAGCAGGGCTTGAAGCGGGTGATCCTGTCCCGCGAGCTGAGCCTGGACGAGGTGGCGCAAATCCGCCAGGAATGCCCGGACATGGAGCTGGAGGTGTTTGTGCACGGCGCGCTGTGCATCGCCTACTCGGGCCGCTGTCTGCTGTCGGGTTACTTCAATCACCGCGATGCCAACCAAGGCACTTGTACCAATGCCTGCCGCTGGGATTACAAGCTAGGCGACGCGTTTGAAGACGAGGCTGGCCAGGCGCGAGCGATCAAATTCGACTTTCACAAGGCGGTGCAGCAGGCCGACCAAGACTTTGCTGCCGCCGGTGGCACAGAACGGCATCCGCTGGCCGACCAGACTTATCTGATCGAAGAGTCGCAACGCCCCGGCGAGCTGATGCCGATCCAGGAAGACGAGCATGGCACCTACATCATGAACTCCAAGGATCTGCGCGCAGTCGAACATGTGCAGCGCCTGGTCGAAATCGGTGTCGATTCGCTCAAGATCGAGGGCCGCACCAAGAGCCGCTACTACGTGTCGCGTGCGGCGCAGGTTTACCGGCGTGCGATCGATGATGCGGTGGCCGGCCGCAGCTTTGACCCGACGCTGCTGGCCGAGCTGGACGGCCTGTCCAACCGCGGCTACACCAGTGGCTTTTACCAGCGTCACCGCAGCCAGGACACGCAGAACTATTTGGACGGCCACTCCAAGGCGCGGCGCAGTCAGTATGTGGGTGAGGTGCGCAGCATTGATGCCAATGGTTGGGCTGATATCGAGGTCAAGAACCGCTTTGAGGTCGGCGACCGCTTGGAGATCATTCACCCCAGCGGTAACGCGCTACTTGATCTGAACGAGATGCGCGGCAAGCAGGGCGAGCCGGTGACCGAAGCGGCCGGCAATGGCGTGACGGTGTCGATTCCGCTGGAGGCGCGTTACCAAGGCGCCTTGATCGCACGGCTATTGACCTAAGCGGCCGATTACGGCCGCTCGCTCAAGCCCCGGCGAGCGTAGCTGTTTGAGCCAATTTTTGCCCCGCGCCCTGGTCTGAGAAGGGGCTGCTAAGAGGTTTGCCTTTGCGCTCGCTGGCTCCGCCCAACTGCCAAGGCTCAGCCGGCGAGGGGAATCCTGCGCAGCGGCGGGCCACACGCCGCTCACGGGCCGCCCGAGCAGCACGTCATTACCGGTCACGATGTCGATGCGCCCATCGGCGTTGATGTCGACGGCCACCAAGCTGCCATTGCCGTTGCTGGTGTAGTTGATGGCAAAGGGACGTTCCGGCTCCAAGCTGCCGTCAGGCGCCTGCAATAACACCCCCAAATGAGATCCCGTACCGTTGGTCGACAGCACGTCTATCCTGCCGTCAGCGTTGATGTCGACCGCGTCCAGGGCGGATGTGCCGTTTGACGGATACCAAACCGGCAGCGCGAAGTCTCCCGCTGCGGTTTGCGCCAGCACGGCAATTTGGCTGTTGCTGCTCCTTGGCTGCAACAACAACAGATCCGGCCTGCCGTCACCATTGACGTCAGCCAAGACCCATGAAGTTGTACCTTTGATTTCCGGGGCTGTGGCTTGGCTTCGCACGGGGCCAAAGCCACCGCCTTGTCGCAAGGCCCAAACGATCTCGAAATTGCTGTTGGTGACCCCTTCACGCAACCACACCAAGTCCTGCTGGCCGTCACCATTCAAATCGGCCATGCGGAAGCTGTAAATGTACTGACTACCTCCACCCAAGGCCAAGGTCACGCGCCATCCGCCGCTTGGATCGCGCCGCATCAGACGTAGCTCGCGCCCATTCAAAGTGACTATTTCTTTGCGCCCGTCGCCGTCCAGGTCCAGCGCGCCGTTGGGCGATGTCCACGCATTGGCGTCGATCACTTCCGACACGAATTCTCCTGTGGCTTGCTGCATCAGCGCCGTGACACCGTTCGAAAAGTTCATGACGATATCCATCCGACCATCACCATTCACGTCGGCCAAGGTGAGCTCATTGGTCAGAAACATGGTGTAAGGCGGCGCCTGATAAAGGCGGATGGCTGGCGCGTAGCTGCCGTCTACTTGTTGTAATCGAGCGCCGATGAACATTTCGTAAGCGGTGATGTTTTGAGCGCCGCTGAAAACGATGTCGGGTCGTCCATCGCCATTGATATCGCCAACAGCGACGGCGGTGACCCAGGCCTTGTCCATCAAGGGGGTGGGTCGGGCGAACGGACCAGGACCGGTCTTGAATCTGATCACGTGCCCATCGAAAGGCGACACGTTGCCGGCAGCATCCTTCAGTTCCGTCCCCACGTTGACGGTGTACTCCCGGTTGCGAATGAGAGTTTTTTCCAGCCTGAGCACAATGCTGCTGCCTTGAATCTCGCCCGTTAGCCATTCGCCGCCATTGAAATCGCTGAGAAAGATGGCTGCCTTGTTGCTGCCGTCGGGCGTGAAGATGGCCTCGTTGAAGTTCAGCACGACATTGCCGCTGATGGCTGCCTCATCGCTGCCGTCGGCAGGCGTTGACGAGATAATGCGCGGGCGTTTGCTGTCCACGCTGAATGCGCGCATGCTCGGCGCCAAGGGGTTGTTGGCCAAGTCGGTCAAACCGCTGCCCAGGCGTAGCTCGTAGCGGCCGTCCGGCAAGGCTGCCAGCGGGGTGATGGTGACGCGTTTACCGCCATCGGCCAGCGTCCGGCCAATCGGCAGCAGCTGCCCCGCCGAATCCACCAGAGTCAGCCCCGCGCTGCTGTCCAAAGTCAAGGGGTCCAGCGCTTCGCTGAAGTTCAGCTCGATATTGGCCGGCGCGCTAGGCAGCACGCTATCCGGAGCTAAATTGGACGAAAGCAGAGTGGGTGCCACCGTCTCGCTGCGCTTGCTGCCGATACCGTAGGCCAGCAATTCCGCTGTCTCGGTCTCGGTAGGCTGTGCCGTTGAAGTCGTCGTGGTGACCGAGCGCACCGGGCCGATGCCGGGTGCAAACCATTCTTCGGCCGAGACGATCAGGCTGCCAATATTGGCATTGCCCGTGACCCGGGTAGTGATGCGCGCCACCGTCAGCAGCCGGGCGGCAGCGGGGAAGTTGCCCGCTGCGGTAGTGACCGACTCATAGCCCGAAAAGCTTGACTCGACAAGAATGTCGACGCTGTCGGCGCGCCCGTCGCCGTCGAGGTCTATGGTTAGCGTCCGCTTGAGCAATTCGACGGTGCTTCCTGCCACCTGCCCAAAGCGCAGCAACTCGATCGGGCCCAGCGCCTTCGTCAAAGCGTCGGCACCCGCGCCCGGCACCGACAACACGCCTGTGGCTGTCCGCGCGATGTATTCGACCTCGCCATCTTCGCTGCGCACCGGCCATGCCGCCTGGCCGTCCAACTGCACGGCTTCGCCAGCGCGCTCTGAGCGCAGGCCTCCCGTCTGCGAGCCGCTGCTGACACGCCAAGTTCGGCGATCTCCGGCGGCCAGTGGGTAGACGTCGGCACTCAAGGTGACCGGGGCGGGCGGTGGTGCAGGCGGGGCAGGCGATGCGCTGTCGCTACTGCCTCCGCCGCCACCTCCGCAGGCGGCCAGAACCAGGCTGATTAGCGCGGCAAAGAGCAAGGCATATCGCCTCGACGTCAGCGTGTGCTTTTGCGCCCATGTTGTTGGGTAGGCCATGACATCTCCCTGGGAATTCTTAGTTATTTGAGTCGGCACACCCGAGCGGAAGAGCCCTTGGCCTGATTTAGCTTTGAACCGCCCGCCGGCCAATTGGCTGCAGGCGGCGAGCTATTTCACTTCGCCAGCGTCCGTCAATGCGTGCAGGCGGTAGCCGATTGGAAGTTTGGGGAATGTCAGGGTATCGAGGATGAATAGCGTGCTGCCTTTCTTGCCGACAAACTTCCATGTGTGCCAATCGCCAACTTTGCAGTCCGGGTCTTCTGCCGCGGGGCGGCCCTGCTTAGACTGTTGGGTGCAAAGGACACCGTCGCCGTCGCGCGTGGCGTAGAGGTAGGTTTGCCCGTCGGGTTTCAAAGCCCAACTGCGGAACTTGAAATGGGGGGCGTAGTCCTCTTGCAGGTACTCCAAGGTGACAAGTCCTACCGCGCCGTCGGAGCGCAATGAGTAGTAACCGTCCTGTCGGTATTGAGCGCCGCTGTTGGATCGCCATTTGCGCGTCATCATCGGAGTATTGACGCTGACCTCTTCGGCCGGCAGGGCCATGATTTCAGCCAGGCTGACCAAGTCGCCGTTTTGCTTTTGCTCCACCAACCAGCGTTCGGCGCCCGAGGGGTCTAGGCCAATGCGACGGTAGCGGTAGCTGCCGTCCTTCAAGTTGATCACGAGCGCGCCTTGATCGATGAGCCAGTTAAAGCTCTCGTTCGTGCGCTCCATGCGGCCGGTACCCGAGCCGGTAACGAGCATCACGTCTTGATAGGCTGCATCCAGACTACCCAGCGCTGTCTTGGCCGACAAAGGGCCGGCCCAACGCTTGCCTGAGGCGAAGTCTTGGTCCGTGAAGTCCTGCTTGTCTTCGATCCGCCAGTTTGAACCCCAGTTGCTGGGGCGCGGAATTCGGTAGCCCATGGACGGCCCATCGGTGATTTCCACGTAGCCCAGGATATTCACAGAAGCAAGTACACGGCCGCCCTTTTGTCCGCCCATTTCACGGACCTGATAGCCAGTGATAACTTGATCGGCACTGGCATCACGAAACTCCGGGTAGCCCGAGGTGGATGCGTCGGATTTATAGACGATGGCTTGATCAAGCAGCACCGTCAATTGATTGCCCTCATGAACCCAGCGTGCCTTTCTGACATCTTGCTGCTGAACGCTGGCAGCCCCATCGGGCTGAAGTATCAGGCGCAGTGCCGGGCTGGTGCCGCCGCCCAAGCCGCTCACATAGAGCAAAGTCACTGTATCAAGGCTGGGCTTGGGCAGCTGCGAGGACAGCGCCGGGTCACCCATCAAGTTTTTCTGAATACTTTCGATCCGGGTCCCGTACTTCACGAGCGCGCTCGCAGTGAAGGCAGGATACAAGGCTGCGGAATTGAGCAAGTCCTGAGTCGTTTTCGCTTCGGCAGGCAAAGGCACATGGTCATCCACCAGCATCTTGATCAAGGCTGCAGCATCAATAATGTCAAAGCCCTTTAACTTTGCGCTGCGCGCCTTCAATTCAGCATCGGTGCTGGGGAGTTGGCCCTGTTGCGCGAACAAGCCAACCTGCGCACTGCTCAAGTGGGTGACATTCAGTGCCGGCAGTTGCTGAGCCGTAACCTTGCCCGATTGGTTCAGGCCGGCCAAGGTCTTGGCTTCTCCTACAAGGCTTTCAAGGACGACGTGGCTTTGAGCACCAATGCCCTGTGCGGACAGGCTGATGAAGGCGCCCGGATCGATCGTTTTCACGGTGATGCTGTAACGACCATTTGCATCGGCATCGGCCGTGAAGCTCTTGTCGCCCAGCTTCAGCACCACCTTGGCGTTAGCAATTGGGCCGTCGCTGACCAATCCTTCGACGGTAAGGCTGGCCTCGACCGTCAGTTTGACCTCGGCCTCGCTGCTGGCGCTGCCCACGGACTGGCGATAGCGCAAACTGTCTTCGCCAAAAAACCCGGGCTTGGGTGTGTAGACCAGTACGCTGCCGTCCACTGTCGCTGTACCATTTTTGGGAGCGTCAACGACGCTCACTGTGGCGCTGCCGCCGCTGCTGCTGTCGTTGTCCAGCACGGGCAAACGCTTGGCCAAATTCCAATCGAGCCTATAGCCATCGGCCACGGAAGCGGCGGTGGGCAAAGGAGTTGGCGGGCTATCTGCCCCACCACCGCCGCACGCCGTTAGGATTCCTGCGCTGGCGATGACTGCTAAAGATAAGTTAAATTGACATGGCTTCATGGCCGAATCCTCCGCTTGTTTTTTTGTGCGCGGAGTCTAGCCCTGAATTGTTGCGACTGAATTAGGAAGAACCTGGGGCCATGAGTACAAGCCTAGGCCTTCAAAAACTCCGCCTTGGCCCCCAGCCACCGCTCGACTTGCCGCTTGGCCGCCTGCGGATGCTTGTCCAGCAGCTGCGGTGCCAACCGGCGTGCGGCTTGCAGCAGCACCGAGTCTTCCTGCAGATCAGCGAAGCGTAAAAGCTCGGCGCCGCTCTGGCGCGCGCCCATGAACTCGCCCGGCCCGCGGATGTCGAGATCGCGCCTTGCAATCTCGAAGCCGTCATTGGTCTCGGCCATCGCCTTCAGCCGCGACTTGCCGGTGTCCGACAGGGGCCCGGTATAGAGCAGCACACACACGCTGGCGACCGCGCCGCGTCCGACCCGGCCGCGCAGCTGGTGCAGTTGGCTGAGGCCAAAGCGCTCGGCATGTTCGATCACCATCAAACTGGCGTTCGGCACATCGACGCCGACTTCGATCACTGTCGTCGCCACCAGCACGCTGATGCGCCCGGCCGTGAATTCGGCCATCACGGCCGCCTTGTCGGCCGGCGTCATGCGGCCATGCAGCAAGCCGACGACGTAACCGTCCAGTGCGGCGGACAGCTCGGCGTGCGTTTCGGTCGCATTGTTCAGATCCAAGGTCTCGGACTCTTCGATCAGCGGGCAGACCCAGTAGACCTGTGCGGCTTTGTTGGCGACCTCATCGCGAATCTTTTCGATCACATTGAAGCGCTTGCTGTCGGCAAACACCTTGGTCACGATGGGTGTGCGCCCCGGCGGCAGCTCGTCGATGGTGGAAACCGCCAGATCGGCGAAATAAGTCATGGCCAAGGTGCGCGGAATCGGCGTGGCGCTCATCATCAGCAGATGCGGCTCCAAATCCATTGAGGCCAGCTTCTTGCGCAAGGCCAGGCGCTGGGCGACGCCGAAGCGGTGCTGCTCGTCGATGATGGCCAGGCCCAGCTTGGCGAACTTCACCCTGTCTTCGATCACCGCATGGGTGCCGATGACCAACTGCGCAGAGCCATCGGCGGCTGCGTCCAACATCTTCTGCCTGGCTTTGCCCTTGACGCTGCCGGTCAGCCAGGCGACCTTGAGCCCCAGCGGCTCCAGCCAGCCGACCAGCTTCTTGAAATGTTGCTCGGCCAGAATTTCGGTCGGCGCCATCAGCGCGCATTGCCAGCCGGCGTCGATGGCCACCGCCGCGGCAAGAGCGGCCACCACCGTCTTGCCGGAGCCGACATCGCCTTGCAGCAGCCGGTGCATCGGTTGCGGCAGGGCCAGCTCTTGCGCGATCTCCTCGCTGACGCGCTGCTGCGCGCCGGTCAAGCCAAAGGGCAGCACCGCAAGCAACTGCTCATGCATGCCGCCGCGTTTGGCTTTGAGAGCCGGGGCTTTGAGCAAGGCGCGTTCGCGCTGCGCCTGCATCTGGCTGATCTGCTGGGCCAGCAATTCCTCGAACTTGAGGCGCTGCCAGGCCGGGTGGCTGTGATCTTCCAGCGTCATCAGTCGCGCCTGCGGCGGGGGATGGTGCAAAAAGTTCAGCGCGTCGCGCAGCGCGGGCAGGGTGGGCGGCACCACGCCGGCCGGCAGCAGCTCGTTCAGGTCGGCGCGGCTCAGGCCAGACGCAACCGCACGGCGCAAATAGGCTTGCGGCAGGCCATTGCTGGCCGGGTAGACCGGCGTCAGCGCCGTGGCCAGTGCTGCGCCTTCGACGACGGCCTTGAAGGTCGGGTGCACCATCTCACGGCCAAAAAAGCCGTGGCGTAACTCACCACGCACGCGGATGCGGGTGCCGACGGCCATGGTTTTTTGATGCGAGGGGTAAAAGTGAATGAAGCGCAACAACAACTCCGCCCCACTCTCATCCATCATCTTCACCAGCAGCACGCGCCGGCCGCGCGTCTCGATGCGGCACTCCAGCACCTCGCCCTCGCATTGCACGGCCTCGCCTTCATGCGACTGCGCCTCGGCGATCGGCGTGATGCGGGTCTCGTCCTCGTAGCGCATCGGCAGATGCAGGGCCAGGTCGATATCACGCAGCAGGCCGAGTTTCTCCATCGCCTTTTGCGGCGCGGATTTGGGCTTGTTGGCGGCGTTGCTGCTTGCTTTGGGGTCGGCCTCGGGCATGGGCGGCATTCTGCCTTGGCGCGAGCTGGCCGCCCCGCGCAGTCGCTTTGACGGTAGATACCCTCTCCCCCATTCGTGTGCCTTGTGGGCATGCCGCACATCCCTACAATCCGCGGCGGAATCGGTCAGCGAATCGGTATTTGAGCATTCAAAAAGAAATATCAGGGAGGATTGAAATGAAACACTCAAGTCAAGTCTTGGCCATCACGGTCTTGCTCTCCGGCCTGTTGAGCGCCTGTGGCGGCGGCAGTGACAACGGCGCACCCGTCGAGCCGCCAACGCCGGTCGCACCGGCGACCGTGATTCCGGACACGCTGTCCATCAAGGCGGCGGCCAGTGCCGACGTTGGCAGCGCAGCCAGTTTTGACAATAGCGCGGCCGCCCTCGCGGGCTTGAAATTTGCTTGGTCCTTTGGTGACGGCGCCAGCAGCACCGAGCCGGCACCAAAGCATGAGTTCGCCAAAGTAGGCGACTATGACGTCACGCTCAAGGTCAGCAACGAGGCGGGCACCTCCAAGGAGTTGAACTTCCGCGTGAGTGTCAACAACCGGGCACATGTCAAGGGCCTGGCCTGTACCGGCGCTGCCGACAGCGGCTGGTGCTGGCAGAACCCCAAGCCGAGTGGCAATGAGCGGGCGGATCTCTTCTTCCTGGACAGCAAGACGGCCTGGGCGGTCGGTGCTAACGGCGAAATCCTCAAGACCAGCGACGGCGCCAAGACCTGGGGCGCTCAGGTCTCTGGACTGCGAACCCGCTTGACGGCGGTTCGCTTTGCCGATGCCAACAACGGTTGGGCCGTGGGCGAGTATGGCGCTGTGCTGCGCACCGTTGATGGCGGCGCGAACTGGGTTTTGCAGGCTTCTTGGTCGAAGCAGGATTCTCCCTATCCGGGCAGCAATTACTTGTCCTTGACGGTGATCAATGCCACGACGGCGGTGATTGCGGGTGACGATTTCATCACCGCCAGCAGCGATGGTGGCGCCACTTGGACGCAGCGCAAGCTTCGGCTTGATCGTATCGACGCCGACGGTGCGATCTGGAGTCGCAGCGAAGACAAGCTCTTCAAGTCGACCGATCTGGGCAAGACGCAAGTCGAGGTGCTGGGCAAGCTGAACTACGGCATCTCCGGCTCGATCACGATGGGCAAGTCGGGAGTTTTGCTGAGCGAGGGCGTGCAGAGTTATGACTACGAAACCGGCAGGTCCACCTACAAACTCAATCTGCGTCGCAGCCAAGATGCAGGCCTGACATGGGAGCGCTTCGATGCGCAGGGATTGCCGGCTGTTGGCTATTTCAATCTGAATAAGTTGGTCTTTATCGATGCCATGAATGGCGTCTTGAGCCTGAGCGGGTACGACAATTCGATCTACACCACCAGCGATGGTGGGCGCAATTGGCAGGTGCTTGAGTTTGTTTTGAAGAGCAATACTTATCAAAGTCAACTGAGCATTCTGCCGAGCGGAGCAATTTATCGCGCGGTCGGCAATTACGCCAACAACGACTATGTGCGCGAATTCAGCGAGGATGGCGGGCGCACCTGGCGCGAGATCAAGCTGCCGGGCAATGGCTACGAAGTCAACGGCTTGCGCAAAGTCGGCGCCAAGACTTGGGTGCTCAAACAAGCCACTTACAGCCTTGATTACATCAGCAACGACGATATGCTGACCTGGCAACAGGCGATCGGCAAAGAAGCCCAGTTCACCCAAAGCAGCTTGCGCGCGACTTGGTTTTTTGACGCCAAACGCGCCCTGGCCTTGAGTGCGGCCGGCGAGTTGCTGGAAACAAGTAACGGCGGGCTTGAGTGGACGGTGAAGCTGAAAGATTTGGTGCTACCTGACTACTGGAATCCAGTCCGCTTCCAGTTCCGTTCC
Source organism: Paucibacter sp. B2R-40 (assembly GCF_025717555.1). Classification (GTDB taxonomy): domain Bacteria; phylum Pseudomonadota; class Gammaproteobacteria; order Burkholderiales; family Burkholderiaceae_C; genus Paucibacter_A. The sequence goes on from NZ_JAJIRP010000001.1 coordinate 403,077, forward strand.
GCCACCAAGGGTTGGCTGCTGTCGGCCGACGGAAAGATCTATCGCAGTGTGGATGGCGGAGCGACTTGGGCAGCGCCCTTGAGTGGGGCGGCCAAGTTCAGCCAGTTCCAATTTGTCGATGAGAACAATGGCTTTGCCGTATCCACCGAGTTTCGCCCCGGCAGTCCATATCCCATGCCTGTGTTGTTGAGCTCGGTTGATGGCGGACAGAGTTGGGCGAAGGTGGCCAATTTTGTCGAAGGCATCAACAGCATCAGTTTCAGCAGCGCCAAGCAAGGTGTGGCGGTCGGCAATGGCGGGCGCATCATCGTTACCCAGGACGGCGGCTTGACCTGGCAGAGCCGGTTCAGTGGCACGGCCACGGAGCTACGGCGCGTCGTTTACGCCGACGCGTCGACGGTTTGGGTGATCGGCGCTTACGGCACCGTGCTGCAGTCGCGGGATGCCGGTCAGACCTGGTCGCAGAGCTTGCAAGATGGCAATATCCACCTGCAGGACATCCAGTTTCTGGACCCGCAACGAGGCTGGATGGTTGGCAGTGGCGGCGCCATTTTGAGCACCCAGGATGGCGGCAAGACCTGGCAGCGCATCTACTCGGGCACGCAGAAGAACTTGAACCAGGTGTTCTTTGTCGATCCGCGCACCGGTTGGGTCGCCGGCGAAGACGGCAGTCTGCTGGCGACCGGTACCGGCGGCATCTGAGGCCAGCTCAGGTCTGACTAGCTTGGACATCTAAAAAAAGAGGCCGGCCTGCTGATACAGCAGGCCGGCCTCTTGCATTCGGCAGAAGCCGACAACTCACATCGGCGACGGTGTCCCTGCCATGCGGTCGTACTTCAAGAAGTACTGCTTGGCCATCGCGATCAATTGGTTTTCGGTCGGGTGGTCAACGGTCTCATAGCCGACGATGTGCTTGGCGGTTTGGGGGCGGTGCTTGTCGGCGTAGTGTTTGAAGTCGGCCTGTGCGGTCGATGAGCCGACCACCAGCACTTCTTCAATGCCGTTCAGTGCGTCGCAGACTTCGCCGAAGTATTCGTGTTCGCTGCGCACCGCGCTGCCATGCTGCTTGGTGTGGTGGCTGTGAGACTTGACTTTCTCGGCCTGTACATGGGCCTCGTCGAATTGCAAGACCTTGGCGCTTTGGTGATCGAGCCAGACGACAGCGTGAAATAGAGTCATATATGTTCCTTTTTGCTGGTTAATGTGCAGGATTGAAGTTCAAAGCTTGGGCGCTGAAACGCTGTGCCTGCTCTCCTCGCTGGCTTGACAAGCGATACAGCGCAAAGCTTCGGGGTTGGCTTGCAGACGCTCAAAGGCGATCGCCGCGCCGCAATCGCTGCACAGGCCGTAGTCCGGCCTGCGCAGACGCTGCAGCGCTTCGTTGACATGACGCAGCGCATCCAAGTTCGCATCGCTGCGGGCTAGATCGACCTCACGGTCGGCGGCGTGCGCTTGTTCGCCATCGGCGTCTTGCAGCAGCTGCTCACGCGCATGTTCGACCCGGCCTTGCGTGCCGAGCTGGGCTTGCAACTCTTGTTCGAGCCCACGCTGGCGCTGCAGCAAGGCGGTTTCCAGCAAAGCGTGCTGACCCGGGGTCAGGTCTTGTGCGTGATGTGATTTCATTGCGAGCCTCCTTGACTGAATGCTCGCACCAAGACCTGTTTGATTGATTGACCTGCGTCAAAGGAGCGATCGGGACCCGATGGCTCTGCACATCCAGCCGTTTGGTCGGCAAGCTGCCGGTTCCTCGGCGCTTCTTATTCGGCTTTGCTTTGACGACGCGCGCACAAACCCAGTAAACCGAGTCCGGCCAGCATCAGCATGTAAGTTTGCGGTTCCGGCACCGGAGAGATGGCGACCGAGCCGCCGAAGTTGCCGGCCGTGCGGCCACGAATCTCAAGCACGTACTGACCGCTGGTGAGGTGAGTCGGCGCGATGACCGAGATCGACGCGCCACCCAGAGAAATGTTGTCGCTCCATTTTTGAACAATGGCGGGCCCGGCCACCCTATCACCCAGGAAGGTTCCGTTGAAGGCGTAGATCCGCTCCGAAAGTTCGCTCACGCCGGTGTTGGAGTTATTGAGTGTTGTGGCGATGCTTTCGGCGATAGCCGTCGTGGTCTGAATCACGTAGGCAGCGTAGAAATAATTGTTGGCACTGGCGTGCGGGTCGAACGAGCCGGTGGCACCGCTGAAATTGAAGCCGGTCGCGCCTGAGGCGCTGGTCTTCAATTGGTTGACGATGGTGGTGGTCGAGCTCGATGCGCTCAAGGTGCCGTTGGCAAACACATCGACTGTTTGGGCTGAGGCTGCATTCGTCGCGCCTAAGCCGGTCAAGGCTAGCGCCGCGACGACGGCCGCTTGTTGGAATTGAAAAAGCTTCATTGAAAATTGCTCCGGTGCAAGACAAATGGTTGCGTTGTCTTGCGACCGAACGTCGGGCGCCTTCAAGAAAGGACCCGACATACAGAACAAAGACTGACATGTCGCAGCCTAACGTCGGCTTGTGACCGGGCTACTCGTGCTGAGGGCATTGCCGTAGTCTGTAAAGCTCATGGGCTGCTTTCGGTGCGTCCCTGCAGGCCCTCCACCAAATCGCGTGGGAAAATGATGGGCTCCGAATCTGTTTGGCACGGGTCCGTCCGGCCCTCAACACCTCATGCAATCCACCCCGAACCTCGTCCACAGCGTCAGTGACTTTGATTTCGAACTGCCGCCCGAGCTGATCGCCCAGCATCCTGCGCCTGAGCGCAGCGGCTCTCGCCTCTTGGATGGCCGCAGCCAGCCGCCGGTTGACCGCTTTTTTCACGAACTGCCTGAACTGTTGCAGGCGGGCGATTTGCTGGTGTTCAACAACACCAAGGTGATCAAGGCGAGGATGTATGGAGCCAAGTCCACGGGTGGATCGGTGGAAGCTTTGATCGAGCGTGTGTTGCCCGGCACGCTGGAAGTCTGGGCCCATCTGCGCGCCAGCAAGAGCCCCAAGCCCGGCAGTTTCGTGCGCTTCAACGACGCCTTTGACGCCGAGGTCTTGGGCCGCTGCGGCCCCGACGATGGGCTGTTTCACTTGCGCTTTCCCAGCGACCCCTTGGCGCTGCTGGAGCAGCATGGCCATGTGCCGCTGCCGCCCTATATCGAGCATGCCGACGAGGCCGATGATGTGCGGCGCTACCAGACGGTGTTTGCCAAGGCCCCCGGCGCCGTGGCGGCACCGACGGCGGCCTTGCATTTTGATGAAGCCTTGCTGGCCCGCTTGGCCGAGCGCGGTGTTTCTACCGCGCATGTCACGCTGCATGTCGGTGCTGGCACGTTCCAGCCGGTGCGGGTGGAAAAGCTGGATCAGCACAAGATGCACAGCGAATGGTTTGAAGTGCCGCCCGAGACGGTCGCGGCGGTCAAGGCCTGCAAGGCGCGCGGCGGCCGGGTAGTGGCCGTCGGCACGACCACACTGCGGGCGCTGGAGTCGGCGGCCCGGATAGGGGAAAGTGCCGAGCTACAGGCCGGCGCGCGCGAGACGGCGATTTTCATCACGCCGGGCTTTCAGTTTCGCGTCGTCGATAGCCTCGTCACCAATTTCCATTTACCCAAAAGCACGCTGATGATGCTGGTCAGCGCCTTTGCCGGCTATGCGCCCATCATGGCGCTGTACCGCCATGCCATTGCGGCCAAGTACCGCTTTTTCAGCTACGGCGACGCGATGCTGCTGGAGCGGCTGGCTCGGTAATCGCAAGCCCCGCGATAATGTTTTGAGTTTTGTTCCTCTTTGCCTGGAGTCCTGACCATGTTTCACCACGTTGACGCCTACGCCGGCGACCCTATCCTGAGCCTCAACGAGGCTTTCCAGAAAGACACCCGTCCGGGCAAGATCAATCTGTCGATCGGCATCTATTTCGACGACAACGGCAAGATTCCGATGCTCGACTCGGTCCGCAAGGCCGAGTTGCAAGTGGTGGCCGAGGCCGGCGCACGACCCTATCTGCCGATGGAAGGCGCGGCCAATTTCCGCTCCGCCGTGCAGGCCTTGTTGTTCGGCGCCAAGCACCCGGTGCTCGAGCGCACGGTGACGATTCAGAGCGTGGGCTCAAGCGGCGGCCTCAAGGTCGGCGCCGATTTCATCAAGCGCTATTTCCCCGACAGCGCCATCTATGTGTCCGACCCGACCTGGGACAACCACCGCGCGGTGTTTGAGGGCTCGGGCATCGAGGTCAAGACCTATCCTTACTACGACGCGGCCACCGGTGGCGTGCGTTTTGCCGATATGTTGGCCGCCATCAAGGCGCTGCCGGCCAAGAGCGTGGTCTTGATGCACGCTTGCTGCCACAACCCGACCGGCGTGGACCTGACACCGCTGCAGTGGGACGAACTGATCCCGGTGCTGAAAGAGCGCGAATTGCTGCCTTTCCTGGATCTGGCCTACCAAGGCTATGGCGACGGCATCGATGAGGACGCGTTCGCGATCCGCGCCATGGCCGACGCCGGCCTGAGCTTCTTTGTCGCCAACAGCTTCTCCAAGAGCATGAGCTTGTATGGCGAGCGTTGCGGCGCCTTGAGCGTGGTCTGCCCGAACGCGGCGCAAGCCGTCAACGTGCTGGGTCAGCTGAAGTTCCTGATCCGCCGCAACTATTCCAACCCGCCCATGCATGGCGGCCAGCTGGTCGCCCGCGTGCTGACCGACCCGGCCTTGCGTTCGCAGTGGGAAGGCGAAGTCACCGAGATGCGCCAGCGTATCCATGAGATGCGCAATGCCTTGTACGAGGTGCTCAGCGCCAAGTTGCCGGGCCGCAACTTCGACTACTTCCTGACCCAGCGCGGCATGTTCAGCTACACCGGCCTGACGGCCGCTCAAGTGGACCGCCTGAAGGAAGAGTTCGCCGTCTATTTGGTCCGTTCGGGCCGTATGTGCGTGGCCGGCTTGAACAGCAAGAACGTTGAAGCCACGGCCGCTGCGATGGCGGCTGTGCTCGCCTGAAACCTGCGCTTGCCGTAGCCGCGGACGAGCTGCCCTCGCAGCTCGATCAGCTCGACGCGCATCTGGCTGCTGCCGAGGCGCGCCTGCAAGACGTCACCCCGGGGGCCGAGAAGCAAATCGTCTGGGGCGCGGCCGGCCGTGTGCGGGCGCCCTGGGCGGTGGTCTATCTGCACGGTTTTACCGCCACGCGCCAGGAGATGGCGCCGCTGCCGGAGCTGTTGGCGCAGGGCCTGGGCGGCCATGTGTTTTATACCCGCTTGACCGGCCATGGCCGGCCTGGCGCGGCCATGGCCGGCATGTCGGTGGCGCAGTGGCAGGCCGATGCGCTCGAGGCCTTGGCCCTGGGCCATCAGTTGGGCGAGCGCGTGCTCGTGATGGGTACGTCAACGGGTGCCACGCTGGCTGCCTGGGCGGCCTTGCAGCCGCAGGGGCGTGATGTGGCGGCCTGGGTCTTGGTGTCGCCCAATTTTGGCCCCAAAGACCGCTTTGCCGCGCTGATCAACTGGTCATGGGGCCGCGCCCTGATTCATTGGGTGCATGGTGGCGTGATGCGTTACAAGCCCGGCAATGCGACCAAGGCGCTTTACTGGACGCATGAGTATCCGACCTCGGCTCTGGATCCGATGATGTCCTTGGTGAGGCAGGTGCGGGCCAGCAAGCTGGAGGCCGTCACGGCGCCCTTGCTGATGCTGCTCTCGCCGCGTGACAGCGTCATCAATGTGACCGATGCGCGGGCCGCCTTCAAGCGCGTGGGCAGTGCGAGCAAATGCTTGATCGAGGTGGACTACAGCGAAAGCGCGGGCCAGCATGTGCTGGCGGGCGATATCGAAGCACCCAAGGCCACCGCGACAATGGCCGCGCAGGTACTGGCTTTTATAAACAGCCTGAAGCCAAGCTGAGCAGGCGCGGCTACAAAGGGGCCAGCAAGCTGGTCCAGTCGTCGTCCTTGAAGCGCTCGCGGATCTCCAGGACCTCGGGCCACAAATCAAAGAAAACCGTCACGCAAGCCGGGTCGAAATGGCTGCCGGACTGGGCCCGGATATGGTTGGTCGCAGCCTCCAGCGTCCAGGCCGATTTATAGGGCCGCGCCGAGGTCAGCGCGTCGAACACATCGGCCACCGCGACGATGCGGCAAAAAACCGGGATGGCTTCGCCGCTCAGGCCGGCCGGATAGCCGCTGCCGTCAAACTTTTCGTGATGGCCCAGCGCAATGGCGGCGCCGGCTTGCAAGATGCTTGAGTTGCTGTCCTTCAGGATTTCGGCGCCATAGGCGGCGTGCTGTTTCATGAATTCGAATTCGGCCGGTGTCAGACGGCCCGGCTTGAGCAGGATGGCGTCGCTGATGCCGACCTTGCCGATGTCATGCAGCGGTGCGGCTTGCAGCAGCAGGTCTTGCTCGGCCTCGCTCAGGCCCAGGCCCTTGGCGATCAAGCGCGAGTAATGCGCCATGCGCAAGATATGCGCGCCGGTTTCGGGGTCACGGTACTCGGCAGCCTTGGCCAGGCGAATCACCGTTTCGCGTTCGCGCTCGACGATCTTGGCGGTGGCCAGGCGCACCTCGTCGGCCAGCCAGGCGGCGCGGTCATCCAGCTTGCGGCGGATCTCGCTCAAAGCCAGCAGATTGCTGCTGCGCGCCAGGAATTCGACCTTGTCGATCGGCTTGATCAGGAAGTCCGAGGCGCCGGCATTGAGGGCGCGGTAGCGCACCGGCTTTTGATCATTGGCGGTGATCATCAGGATGGGCACGCTGTCCTTGCCGGGGGTGGCACGCAGGCGCTCGATGAATTGCACGCCGTCGAGCTCCGGCATCATGTAGTCGACGATGATCAGGTCGGGTTGATATTGCTGCGCCCAGGCCAGGCCGGCGGTGGCCGAGGCGAAACACTTGGCGTCGATTTCGCCGAGCTTGCTCACCAGCGCTTCAAACAGGGTCAGATTGATCTCGTTGTCGTCAACGATCAGTACTTGCCGCTTCACTTGGCCATCGCTCATATCAGTCATGCCTTTGAGGGTGATTTGCCAATGCCTGCAACAGCCGAGCCACTTCTTGCTGGAGTTCGGCCACGAGCGCTGGCATGCCGACCATACTGCCTTTTTCGGCAGTTTCTTCCACCCGTCTTGCGACGTCGGCCGCCGGGCGGGCATTGAACATGCCCAAAGTGCCCTTCAAAGCATGGCCTCCGTGCAGCAGGGTATCGATGTCCTGCGCGGCCAGTGCTGCCGTCAATTTTTCAAGCTCAAGCGGCCAGCGCCGTACAAATATCGAGCGGATGATCGAAATGACGTCTTGATCGGCTTCGCTCAGCGCTTGGGTGTAGTCGAAAGTGTCGGTCAGGTCGGCCGCCGCCGACCTTGAGCCGCTGGGCGGCACCGAGTCCCCGCTGGCCTTGGGCAGATAGCGTTGCACCATCAATTGGAAAGCCTTCACGTCAAAGGGTTTGGACAGATAGTCGTCCATGCCGGCGGCAAGGCAGAGCTCGCGGTCGGCCGAGGTGGCGCGTGCGGTCATCGCCAAAATAGGCGTGCGTGCCTGGTTTGGCGGTTCGCTGGCGCGAAAGCGCCGCGTCGCCTCCAGACCATCCAACACCGGCATCATCATGTCCATCAAGACCAGGTCGAAGCGGCTTTTGGCCAGCAGGTCCAGCGCTTGTTGGCCGTTCTCGGCCAGCGTGACGCGGTGGCCACTGCGCTGCAGCAGGGCCAGCGCGAGTTGTTGATTGACCGGATGGTCTTCGACCAGAAGGACATTGATGCTGTCCCCGCTTTGCACGCCAGCCGATACCGGCGCAAGGCCGGGTCGGGACGCCGCTTGCGTCTCAGCGCTTGCTTGTCCGGCCAGGGCATAGGGCAGGGCAAAGTGAAAGCTGCTGCCGCGCCCGAGTTCGCTGTCAACCCAGAGCGTGCCGCCCATCGCCTCGACCAGACGCGAGGAGATCGTCAGGCCCAGGCCGGTGCCGCCGAAGCGGCGCGTGATCGAGCTGTCTTCTTGGGCAAACGCATCGAAGATGGAATTCAAATTTTCCGCCGGAATGCCCACGCCGGTGTCGCGGATGGTGAACAGCACACTGGGTTCGTCCTCGGTACCGGCGGCCAAGCTGAGCTCCAGCGCCACCTCACCATGCTCGGTGAACTTGATCGCGTTGCCGATCAGATTGATCAAAATCTGCCGCAGCCGACCCGGATCGCCGAGCAGGGCCTGCTGCGGCAAGTCCGGCGCCAAACTGCACAGCAGTTCCAGCCCTTTGTCATTGGCACGCAAGGCCAAGGGCTTGAGTGTGTCGCGAATGGTGGCTTCAAGATCAAAGGCAATCGACTCGATTTGCAGCTTGCCGGCCTCGATCTTGGAGAAGTCGAGGATGTCATTGATGACACGCAGCAAGGCCTCGGCAGAATCTTTGACCACCAGCAAATGATCGCGCTGCTCGGCGTCGACGGCATCGTCCAGCGCCAGCTCGGTCATGCCGATGATGCCATTCATCGGGGTGCGGATTTCGTGGCTCATATTGGCCAGGAAGTCGCTCTTGGCCCGGTTGGCCGCCTCGGCGCCTTCTTTGGCCCGGCGTAGCTCTTCGGAGACCAGCTTGGCTTCGCTGATGTCGGTCAGGTAGCCGTTCCAGACGATGCCGCCATCGGCGGCGCGTTTGGGCTGCACCTCGCCATGCACCCAGACCAGCGCGCCGCTGAGTTTGTGGCGCATGCGAAAGTCCATGGTCACGGCCTTCAAGCTTTGTGCCGATTCGGCAAAGATGGCGGCCAAGCCGGCGACATCATCCGTGTCAACTTGGTCCACCAAACTTTGTGCGTCAAGGATGAGGTCATCCGGTGACAGGCCACAGATGCGCTTGAGCGCCGGGCTGCAAAACGGCATCGAGCGCCAGCCGGTGGGCGAGGTGTAGGCCTGAAACACGGCCACCGGGATGCTTTCGGTGATGTCGCGCAGGCGGGCTCCCGCCTCCTTGAGCTGCGTCACGTCCTGCCAGATGCCGCTGTAGATGACGGCGCCGTCATCGGCCAAGTCGGGCTCGGGGCGAATCTCGGAGCGCAGCCAGCGTTGGCTGCCGTCGGGCAAGAAGATTTTGTAGTCATCGCGCCAGGGGCCGCGCGCGCGCGCTGCGCTGAGCACGCCTTGCACGCAGCGCTCGCGAAATTCAGGTGCAATCTGCGCCACCGCCAGGCGGCCATCATTCAACAAGGCCTCGGGTTCCAGCCCACGAATTTCTTTCAACCGGTCGCTGACGTAGCTGAATTTGATGCGACGGCTCTGCAGATTGACCTGGCAGCGAAACAGCACGCCGGGCACGGTATTCGTGATGTGGCGCAGCCGCGCCTCGCCCGCCTTGACGGCGGACTCCATGCTCTTGCGCTCGGTGATCTCGGTGCGGATGGCGATGTATTGCTCGGGCTTGCCGGACTTGCCCTTGAGCGGCACGATGGTCGCCTGCACCCAGTACAGGCGGCCGTCCTTGGCGCGGTTGCAAACATCGCCTTGCCAGACGCGGCCCGCCGTCAGTGTGTCCCACAGATTGGCGAAAAATGCACCCGGCTGCACGCCCGAATTGATGATGCGGTGGTTCTGGCCCAACAACTCTTCGCGGCTGTAGCCGCTGATCTGGCAGAACTTGTCGTTGACGTAGGTGATGTCGCCGGCGAGGTTGGTGATGCTGACGATGCCATGCTGGTCAAGTGCAAATTTCTGGTCCGCCAGCTCACCCAGCGCATGCTGCAGGTCTTGTTGGCTGTCTTCGCGCTGGCGCACCAGCTCGGCCATCAGCTGCGACAGCGCTTCCAGATCGTTGTCGTCATGCAGCGCCGCCAACTTGCTGCCGGTGGATTGCAACAGGCCCTGGGCGGTGGCGCGCAGCGACTCGATCGCGCGCGTGCGGCTGGCCAACTCTTTGCGAATGCGATCAAAGGTGGAGCTCAACTCCATCGAGCTGAGCTCCAGGCTGCGCGTCTTCAGATCCAGGTCACGGTCGCTTTGCTCGTAGGCGCCGTCCACGCGTTCGAACAGACCGCCCAGTCCCGCCAGGAACTTGGCCGCCGCCGGGGAGAGATCGGGCCTCTCGGCCAGTTCGGTCAACTCTCTCAGCAGGCCGGGCAAATGCTGCTCGTCACTGCCCAATAGACGTTTGATCTGACGGGAAAGCAGCTTGTGCATCTTGGCTTGCCGTGCGGCCTTGAGCTAGGTGTTTGGGCTTGCAGCCTAGATGCGTTCACCGAGGTAGGTGATCGTCATGGTTTGATTGTGCAGCTTGCATTCGAGATTGCCGGTGAAGGGGCTGATCTCACCGTTGGAATAAAAACCGGCCAATACGGCAGACTGCCCGAACACTTCGGCCACCGCCTCGATTTCTTCCTCGACCCGACCGCCCATCACCAGTTTGCGGCCCACGCAGCTGACCAGGAGACCGAGGCCCTGACCACCCCAGCCGGCCACTTCGGCGGCAGCCGCTGCGGCTTGTGCGGCGCTTTCCGCGCCGCCCACCAAGGCGTCGGTGCTGGCATGCATCAGCTTCAGATAGCCGTCGGGGTCGATGTCGCCGGCCAAGGTCAGGCTGCCGTCGCGCTCGTCGACGGCCAAGATGGTGCGGATCAGCCCGATTTCGTTGTGGTCGCTGCCCAGCATCGCGAAGGGGAACAGCAGGCCCGAGGCCGGCAAGTCACGCGCATAGTCACCGAGATAGCGCTTGTAGACGTCCAGCGCGGGTTCGCCGTCCAGTTCGAACAAGACATTGCCCGCGCAACGCGTGACGCGGCGTGCCGGCCCGAACGGCGCCCAGCCGCCGAAGGAGCCATGGGCAAACACCAAGGCAGTGCCGTAAAGGCCCAGGCAAACCAGCTCATCGTTGTGCACGCCCGTCTGGTTCAACACCCAGGTTTCTTTGAAGGCAGCCGCATCACCGGCCAAGCCGCCGGTGATGGTGACGGCTTCGCCCAGTACCTTTGTCATGCCGGCGATCAAGGCGCTGCCGTTGACGGCGACACCTTGACCCAGCAGCAAGACGGCCCGCAAGCCGGCTGGCGGGAGTTGTTCGGCCAGGCGGCGCCCGGCGGCTTCGGAGTCGGCCATGTCGGCCAGCCTCGTCGAGGCTTGCCGCGCCTGCCCGTCTGCGCTCTCGAAGTGCAGTGCCGTCAGCACGCAGCTGTTGTCGCCAACCCCGTCGCTGGAAATCTCCCCTGCCGTCGAGCAGCCCATGCGCAGCGCGCTGGGGAAGTGCGCCGCCAGCGGGTCGCTCAAACGCTTCAGCAGCGGAATGGCGCTGAAGGCCAACACCAAGTTGGGGGTCGGCATGGCCGCACACCAAGTGGTCAACATGCCGTCGATATCGTCATGTTCACGCAGCGTGATCTGTGCGACCTTCATGGAGCGAGTCCTTTGTAGTGAAGATGTGCCGGCCAAGGCATAAGCGCCCCATTTTGCATGAGTGCTTGTTCCGCAAGGCCTTGAAAGTGGGCAGCATTTGCCCACTTGGCCGGCCGATCAAGCCGGCCCGTGGGACGCCAGCCTCGCGCACAGATAGGTCCAGACCATTTGCGCCGCCGCGTAACTGCTCAGCTCCGCGTGGTCGTAGGGCGGCGCCACCTCGACGCAGTCCATGCCGACGAAGTTCAGCTGCGGCACCAGCTCCTCCAAGATGCTGAAGACCTGATTGCTTGTCATGCCGCCGGGCTCGGGCGTGCCGGTGCCGGGCGCGAAGGCCGGGTCCAGGCAGTCGATGTCCAGGCTCAGATAGAGCGGCGGGTTGCCATGCTCGGCCATGCGTTGCCGCACCTGCTGCAGGATGCTGGCCAGCTGCGTCGGGCTCTCCAAGCCGCGCAGCGCGCGGGCCGTGTAGATCAAGCCGCCCTGGTCGGCCACATAGTCGCGCGCCTCGCGCTGCCCGGCCGAGCGGATGCCGAACTGCACAAAGCACTCGGGGCGTACCAAGCCCTCTTGAATCGCTTCATAGACCCAAGTGCCGTGGCCGCTGGGCTCACCAAAGTGATCGGTCCAGGTGTCGCAATGGGCATCGAAATGGATGACGGCCAGCGGTTGAGCAAAATGGGCTTTGTAGGCGCGCAGCAGGGGCAAGGTGATCGAGTGGTCGCCGCCCAGCCAAGCCATATGGTGCTGGGCCAGCATCGGGGCGATCAAGGGCAACATCGCTGCCCGCATGGCCTCAAGGCTGGTGTTGGGCAGCAGCAGATCACCCAGGTCGGTCAAATGACCCTCTGGCGTGGTGTCAAACAGCGGGTGGGTGCCGTCACACAGCATATGGCTGGATTGGCGAATGGCGCGTGGGCCGAAGCGTGCGCCGGGCCGGTTGGTGACACAGCCGTCCCAGGCGACGCCTGCAATGGCAAAAGGCAGCTGAGCTTGCGGCGCAACCTTCATGAAGGTGTTGTTGCTCAGAAAGGCGAAATTACTCATGCTTGCGTCTACCTCTGGACCGAAACAATGCGGCGATGGTAAATCCCTATTCGAAACTTTGAGTGAACGAGGGCCTGCATCGACCTCGAGCGACTAGAGTGCTGGGCATGTGCAATCTCTATCATGTCTCGCCCAAGCAGGAAATTGAGCGGCATTTCAGGCTGGTCGTCGCTGCGGGGGCGGCCTTGCCCGAAGGGCCCGTGGGGCCGTTCGGGCAGGGTGTGTTGATCCGCGCTGACGCAGCCGGTCAGCGGCTGGCCGTTGCGGGGCAATGGGGCATGATCGCGCCGCGAGCGGGCCAGGCCCGGCCGGCCTCGCGCGCCATTCTGACCAATAACGCACGCATCGAGTCGGTGGCCGAGCGGCCGACCTACCGCAATGCTTGGAGCGCAGGGCGGCGCTGCTTGATCCCGGCGCAAAGCTATCAGGAGCCTAACTGGGAGACCGGGCGCAATATCTGGTGGCAGCTGCGGCGCGCCGATGGTGCGCCCTGGGCGCTGGCCGGGATCTGGTCTGAATGGGTCAACCCTGCCACGGGCGAGCTCCTCCCCAATTATTCGATGCTGACGATGAATTGCGACGGCCATCCGCTGCTGAGTCGCCTGCACAAACCCGACCCGCATCTGCCCGCCGATGCGCAGGACAAGCGCTCGGCCATTCCGATCGCGGCCGAGCATTGGGACGCCTGGCTGCGAGCGCCCTTGACCGAAGCGCTAGAACTTGTACGCCTGCCGCCGGCCGAGCTGTTTGACCCGGCGGTGACGCTGGAAACCGATCAACTGTTGGCCCGCTTGCGGCGCGACGGCCGGCCGCAGCAGGGCTCGCTGATTTGATTCAGTCGGGTTCGTCCGCTGTCTGAGGTTTGAGCCAGCCGATGCGACCCTGGCCCGCGTCATTGAGGCGGGCCACAAATTCGGCAGCGGCCGGGGCCGGCAGCGCGAAACTCAGTTCAACCTGGCTGCCATGCAAGACTTCAAGCAACTGCGCCTGGGCGGCCTCGATCTCGCGCCGTAACAGCCCTTCGAAGGCGTAGGGCACCGTGCAGCGCAAAGTCTGCAGTTTCACCAGCGGGACCTTCTGCGCCTTCAGCAAGGCCTGGGCAACGGCATCGGTATAGGCGCGCACCAGGCCGCCGGCACCGAGCTTTGTGCCACCCCAGTAGCGCACCACGGTGGCCAGCACTCCTTCCAGATCTTGGTGCCTCAAGACCTCCAGCATGGGCCGACCTGCGGTACCGCTGGGCTCTCCGTCGTCCACCGCTGCCGACTGGCCGCCGCCCGAGAAGGCCCAACACACATGCACGGCGCCGGGGTGCTCGGCTTTTAGCGCGGCGACTCTTGCGCTGGCGCCAGCGCGGTCAGCCATCGCTTCGACGCAGCCGATAAAGCGGCTCTTCTTGATGATCAGTTCGCTATGGACGGGCTGGGCTAAGGCGTAGGGCATTGCACCATTTTCGCTTGCACAGTTGCAGCGCTAAGGTTTGGCCGGCTCCGTGGCCGAAGAGGCGTCCAAGCGCATGGCTTTGGCGAGGTGGGCGTCGACATGGCGCTTGAAGATGATCTCCAAGGTGCCGTCCCTTTGCATTGAACTCAGGGCGCTGCGCAGGCGTTGCCGGTCGGGCTCGTGGACGCGCTGGCGCGAGACGATCAGGCCCGCGGTGATGCGGTCCTGCGGCGCCCAGTCGAGCACGCTGATTTGGTCCTGCAGGCCCTCTCGGCGCAAGATCAAGGGCCAGCTGGTTGGCAAGGCCAGCATCGCGTCGGCGCGACCGAGCTTGAAGACGCGCACCGCTGCGTCAAAGTCCGGCACCTCGGTGACGCGCTGCTGGACGCGCAGTTTCTCCAGCCAAGCGTCGAAGAATGGGCCGTGTTTGAAGCTCTTCACGACCACCACGCGCCTTGCGGGGTCGGCCAAAAAGGCCTCGGGTGTGCTCAGCTTGGCCGCCACCTCACGTCTCAAGAGCGCGAAGTTGCGAGTTTGCATATAGAGCATGAACTCCGCGTGCTGTTCACGTTCCGGGCTCGGGATGCCGGATACGCTGATGTCCAGGCTGTTCTTGGCCAATTGGTCCCAGATGCGTACTCGAGACTCCAGGACGGTGTTGAACAGGCAGCCGCTACGCTTGGCGAGTTCATTGACGATGTCGAGGTCGATGCCGGCATAGCCACCCTGGGCATCGCGGTAATAGAGCACGCCATGCTCATAGAAGGCGAGGCTGTAGGGGCCGCATTCGGAGCCTGGGCTGCGGTGCTGAGACCATGCCGCTTGCGCAAACGTGAGGCTCGCAAGAACGGCAAGAGGCGCCCCGAGCTTGCCCCATCCCCCCATGGGCCAGGGCGCGCTCAAGGGGCGAAACAGAAACGATCGACGCATAGACAGTCCATGTAAAGGGGTCATTTGCCGATTGACCCTTCTGAGCAAGCCGATTCCCCGATTGATTCGAGCGCAGTGTAAGCCGGGCGGGTTGCTGCCGAGCCGCTTGGCTGCATGCCACCCATTGACGCGTTGCAGCAATCGATGGCGTGCAATGTTCACGTTTCGCTCACCGATGAAGCCGCCGGACCTTGCGAACCCCCTTGATCACGGGATGCCAAAGCCTAGGGCTTGGCGAGGCCCGGCCCTAGGCTAGCCACATCAGGCGACAGCCCAAACCCTTGGAAAAAAATCATCATGAAAATTCAAACAATCTTTGCAGCCGCCTTGTTGGCCAGCGCCGTGCTCCCGGCCAGCGCCGCCCAATTCGATTTCTACAAATTGGGACGGGGCAGCGCCAATGGCGACTTCCTGCCGATGCCGAGCCAGATGCCTGAGCCGATCAATGGCATCCCATGCACCGGCGCTGATATCTGCAGCTCCAAGGTGGACAAGGGTGAATTTGGTGGCAGCCTGAAGTACACGAACGGCGGCCTCGTGGCGATCGCGACCGCTTCTTACAAAGGCCTCACCGCCTCTGTCGTGCAGGACGGCGAATCCGGCTGGACCGCCAGCAAGGGCGCCGGCCTGGGTGTCTACCACCTCAAGGGCGCCAATGATGATGACAACATCACCGTCAATGAGAAGCTGACCATCAGCTTCAATCAAGTCGTCAAATTGAGCGGCATCGAACTGCGCTCGGACGGCCACAACTTCACCAGCTGGACCTCAGGCGCAACCTTTTTGCTGAATGAGCAATCGACCGCTTTGCCCAGCGGCACGGGCGCGATCAGCTTCGCTACCCCGATGGTCGGACAAACCTTCACCTTCGCCTATGGTGGCAGCAAAGCCGACCAGTTTTACCTCGGGGCCTTGACCGCGCAGGCCATGCCGGTGCCGGAGCCGACCACCTTGGCCTTGCTGCTGGCTGGTTTGGGCTTTGTCGGGCTGCAAGCGCGCCGTCGCCCGCAAGCCTGATTCTTTGCGCCGGGCTTGAGTGGCAAGACTTCAGCCGCAGCGCTTGCGGGCTGCGACAATCGCGCACTATGCTGAAGTTCGACCTACTCAAGACCGAAGGCCATGCACGTCGTGGCCAAATGACGCTCAACCATGGAGTGGTGCAAACGCCCATCTTCATGCCGGTGGGCACCTATGGCACCGTCAAGGGTGTGATGCCGCGCTCGCTCGAAGAGATGGGCGCGCAAATCATTCTCGGTAACACCTTCCATCTGTGGCTGCGCCCCGGCATGGACATCATCAAGCAGTTCGGCGGCCTGCATCGCTTCGAGAGCTGGAACAAGCCCATCTTGACCGACAGCGGCGGCTTCCAGGTCTGGAGCCTGGGCGAGATGCGCAAGATCTCGGAAGAAGGCGTCAAGTTCGCCTCGCCGGTGAACGGCGACAAGCTCTTCCTGACACCCGAGATCAGCATGCAGATCCAGACGGTGCTGAACTCCGACATCGTGATGCAGTTCGACGAATGCACGCCTTACGAGAGCAAAGGCCACATCACGACCGAGAAGGAAGCGCGCGTCTCGATGGAGATGAGCTTGCGCTGGGCTAAGCGTTGCGCCGATGAAATCAACCGTTTGGAAAATCCGAACGCCTTGTTCGGCATCGTGCAGGGCGGCATGTACGAGAACCTGCGTGACCATTCTTTGGCGGGCTTGGCCGCGCTGGACCTGCCCGGCTATGCGATCGGCGGCCTGAGCGTGGGCGAGCCCAAGGAAGATATGCGCCGCGTGCTGGCGCACATCGGTCATCAGCTGCCCGCTGACAAACCGCGTTACCTGATGGGAGTGGGCACGCCGGAAGACCTGATCGAGGGCGTGGCGCAAGGCATTGACATGTTCGATTGCGTGATGCCGACCCGCAATGCCCGCAACGGCCATTTGTTCACCCGCTTCGGCGACTTGCGCCTGCGCAATGCGCGTTACAAGACCGACGAGCGGCCAGTTGACGAGACCTGCACTTGCTACTGCTGCGCGAACTTTTCGCGTGCCTATCTGCACCACCTCGACCGCTGCGGTGAGATGCTGGGGCCTATGCTCACCAGCATCCACAACCTGCATTACTACCTCAACCTGATGCAGGAGGCGCGTGATGCGCTTGATGTGGGCGGATTCGCGACCTTCCGCCTCAAGTTCGCCGAAGATAGAGCGCGCGGGGTGTAATTTGGCATGGGGCCAGTGCCCCACCTCGCCGGCATGATGAGCGCACCATGCTGAAGCTCTTCAAGCCCCTCAAGCGCGCCTTGCTCCTGCCGGTGCGCCTGCTCTTGGCGCTGCTGATTCTGTTCGAGGAATGGGGCTATCAGCCCTTGACGCGGCTGATGGCCCGCATCGGGCGCTTGCCGGTCTTGCGTCAGCTGGAATGGCTGATTACGCGCTTGCCACCGGTAGCGGCCTTGGCCGTCTTGCTCTTGCCGGCGCTATTGCTCTTGCCGGTCAAGCTCTTGGCGCTGCTCTTGATCGGCAATGGCCGCTTCGGCCTGGGCTTGAGCTTGGTGATACTGGCCAAGCTGGTCGGCACGGCCATCGTCGCGCGGCTGTTCCAGCTGACTCGCCCGGCGCTTTTGCAGCTGGCCTGGTTTGCCAGCCTTTATGCGCGCTGGACGATCTGGAAGGCCGGCCTTTTGACTTGGGTGCGCGGCAGCGAGATGTGGCGTTGGGGGCGGCTGTTCAAGCTCAGGGTACGGCGCTATATGCGGTCTTGATGGATGTTGCTTCAGCGCTGCCCAGAGAGCAGCGCCTTGAAACGCTGCAAATACTCGGGCGCTTGCACGAACACATACAAGCTAACGACCAAATTGGCCAGGCCCACCGACAGGAATAACTCCGGAATGGTGAAACCCAGGCTGCCCATCAGCACGCCCGCCAACAGCGAGCTGACGATCATGAACAGCGCATTGAGGATGTTGTTTGCGGCGATGATGCGGGCCCGGTGGCTGGGCTGCGAGCGCAATTGGATCAAGGCGTACATCGGCACGCTGTAGAGCCCGGTGAACAGCGCCAGCAGGCCCAGGTCGGCCAGCACCCGCCAATGCTCGGGGTGAGAGAAAAAGTCGCTCAAGCCCATCAGCACCGGCTTGGTCGAGAGGCCGCGCGAGGCGAAGTAGAGATCGATCGAGAACAGCGTCATGCCTATCGCGCCGACCGGCACCAGGCCGATCTCGACGCTGTGGCGCGACAGCCTTTCGCACAGCAAGGACCCGATGCCAATGCCGAGGGAGAACATCACCAAGAGCGCCGTGGCGACTTGCGCGTCGCCGTGCAAAACCTCCTTGGCAAAGGCCGGGAAGTTGCTCAGGTAGACCGCACCAAAGAACCACATCCAGGAAATGCCCAAGAGCGAGCGGAACACCACCGGCACTTCGCGCGCCAATCTCAAATTGCGCCAGGATTCGGTGAAGGGATTCCAGTTGATCTTGAGCGTGGGGTCGGTGGCCGGGCAGGCCGGGATGTATTGCGCCAGCAATCGCCCCAACAAGGCGGCGACCAGGCAGGCGATCGCCACATTGCGCGCGCCAACCTCGGGCACGGCGATCAGCAAGCCGCCCAAGACCTGGCCCAGCAGGATGGCGACAAAAGTGCCCATCTCGACCATGCCGTTGCCGCCCATCAGCTCGCGCTCGTTCAGCTGCTGGGGCAGATAGGCGTATTTGACCGGGCCGAACAAGGTGGAGTGCAAGCCCATCAGCAACACACACAGCAGCAGCAAGGGCACTTGCGTCGTCAGATAGCCCCAGGCCGCCAAGGCCATGATGGCAATCTCCAGCGACTTGACGAAGCGCATCAGCTGGTGCTTTTCCAGTTTGTCGGCCAACTGCCCGCTGGTGGCCGAGAACAGCACATAGGGCAGGATGAACAAAGCATTGATCACCAGCCCGGCTTGTGAAGCCGGCAACCAGTCCAACTGGAGCTGGTAGGTAATCAGGATGATGAGCGGGAACTTGAACAGATTGTCATTGCCCGCATTCAGGAATTGCACCCAAAAATAGGGCGCAAAGCGGCGCTGGCCAAGCAGCGCAAACTGGCTGCTGTGCTCATTGGAATTCATTGATTAGCCTTGTTTCACCAGAACTGCCATTGACCGGATTGCACCACCCAGATGCCGAGCACACCATTGGTCACGGCATGCGCGATCACAGCTGTCCAGAGCTTGCCGGTGCGCACATAGAGCCATGCATAGGCCAGGCCGGCGACGACGGCGCCCAGCCAAAGCGTGTGCGCCAGCATGAAGACAAAGGTCGACAAGACGATGGCCTTGATGCCGATGCGATGCGGGTCAACGGTCTCGAACTTCGGGCTTTCGATCCAGCGCATCAAAAAGCTGCGCCAGAACAGCTCTTCCATGACCGGCACGATCAGCGCGGCACCGCACCAGCGCAGCGCGATCAGGGGCCAGATCAAACGGCCTTGCGGGTCCAAGGGCAAGAAGCTGGCGGTCGGTTCGCCGAGTTGCATCCAGGGCGCATCGAGATTGATCCAGAGCACGAACACCGTGACGCCGACCAGCACGCTCCAGATCAGCTCACGCCGGCTGGGCCAGTTTTGGCGCGCCAACTCACCGTAGTCGAGCCAGAACCAGGCCAGCAAGCCGCCGACCACCAGGACGCTGACGCCGTAGACATAGCGTGGGTCGATATTCTGGCTTTCCGGCAAAAAGCCCCGCAGCGCCAAGAGGGCCATGAAGGCAGCGAACGGGATGGCGCGAGCCAGGGCGGCGGGGCTGAGATTCATCGTGGGTCTTGCAGGCTGCGGCCGTTTGGAGCGTAAGAGGCCGCAAGCCTACCTTGAAATGATGACAAGCTCAGCAGTGGAAGCCCGGGGCCGGGCACGCTCAGGAGCTGCGCTGCTCCAACAAGAAGTTAGCGCCGTCGTACTGGCCGAGCTTTTCGACCAGATAGGGCATGCAGGCCTGCAAATCATCATGCAGCGTGAACGGCGGGTTGATGACGAACATGCCGCTGCCTAACATGCCAAAGCCGCGGATATCGGACTGCTGCTGTACGGTCAAGCGCACATGCAGCCAACCCTTCTTGGCGCTGGCGTCGGCGGCAGCCTTGAGGCGCTGTGCCAGCTGGGCCGACTCCAGCAATTGCAGTTGCGGATACCAGATCAGGAACACACCGTCGGCAAAGCGCTCCAGCCCTTCACGCACAGCGCTCAAGACCTTGGCGTAGTCGGTTTTCAATTCATACGAGGGGTCCATCAAGACCACGCCGCGGCGCGACGGCGGCGGCAACTCGGCGCGCAGCGCGGCGAAACCGTCTTTGTCGCTGACCTGGGTGTTGGGGCGGGTCGACAGATAGGTTTCGAGAATGCGGAAGTCGGTCGGGTGCAACTCATGCACGCGCAGCCGGTCCTCTTCCCGCATGATCAAGTTGGCGATCCCTGGCGAGCCCGGGTATTGGCGCAACTGTCCGTCGGTGTTGAAGGCGCGCACCAACTCCATATAGTTGGCCAAGGGTTGGGGCAGATCCTTGGCATCCCAAAGGCGTGAAACGCCATGCACGTACTCGCCTTTTTTCTGCGCGTACTGGCCCTCGATCGAATACCCGCCGGCACCGGCATGGGTGTCGACCAGGGTGTAGGGCTTGTCTTTTTCGCCCATATAGCGAAGCACCTGCGTGAGGATCAGGTGTTTGAGAACATCGGCATGGTTGCCGGCATGGAAGGCGTGTCTGTAGGCGAGCATGGGCGAACTGTAGCTTGCGGCTCGGCGAAAGGCGATTAATTGGCGCCTATTCTTGTCGACTCACGGAAATTGAATGGCGCCGGGATGGCGTGCCAGATCGGTCAAGGCCACGCTGCTGCGAGGGTGCTGGTATTGGCGTGTGGGGCGCAAGCTGCTACCAAGCGCCGCACCGGGATCAATGGCTTTACCGCGCAGCGGTGAATTGGGTCGCAAGGCGAAGTTCTCCCGCGCTGCCAGCACAAATTCGTCCAGGTCGGCGGTGAAATTGGCGCCCAGCTCCCAGATGGGGTCGGTGGCAAAACGCGGGTTGCCAACCAGCAGGTTGTTGAAAATTCTGACTTTGACCGGGCCTGGGCTGACGCGCAGAAAAACGCCGCCGCTGGGCCGCCGGTCGACCAAGGTGTTGTTGATCACATGCAGTTCCTGCTTGGGCCAGGTCAGCCCTTCGGCGCCAAAGGAAATGATGTGCGGGTTTTGCGTGCCCGAGCTTTGTTGAATCAGGTTGCCGATTACGACGGCCTGCCCGCCGTTGGGGAACTCCAACTCGTAGCTTGATTCGCCGCCGATTTCGTCTGTCAAGCGGTTGTAGAGGATGTGGTTGACGGCGGCCCGGCTCTTCAGCAGGTGGCCGAGTTGGCCGTGATGGAAATAGCTGCCCGTGACCCGCAATGCAGCAATCGCACCGACATAGAGGTTGTGGTTTTGGCCATCGTGCCTGACGATAGCGCCGAATTCGCAGTCTTCAATGTCAAGGCGGACGGCTTTGTCATTGCTGGTGAGTACGCCGTTTTCATTGTCCTTGAAGCTGCAATTGCGCAGCGTCAAGGAGCCTCGTTCCAGCCTGATGCCGGCACCGTTGCGGTCCGGCACACGGGCACCGATGAAGTCGAAGCCCTCGATACGCATCGCTTCGCCGGTAGTCACGAAGATGCCCTTGCGCTGCGCGGCGACGCCCATGGCCAGCATGCGCACGCGCCCTCCGACAGCCTTGAGGGTCAGGTTGTTCTGCGGCCAGACGGCAACATCGGCCGGGTAGTCTCCGGCGTCAACCTCAATGACAGCGCCGTCGCGGGCCCGCTGGGAGGCTTCGGCAAGCGATTTGACGCTTTGGCCGGGGCCGACCTTCATGAGCATGGGCGCAGCATCTGGCGCAGTTGCCGTCGCGGCCGCCCAAGCCTTAGGCAAGGGGCTGAGGGCCAAGCTGGCCAGCAGGCTGCGGCGAATGTTGACGCTTTTTTTCATAAGGCCGCCGCAGTTTAGCCTCAACAGTTGGAGCGAAATCCAGCTAGGCTCTGCCCTTTTGCAAATTGACCAGCTCCCATGCCCAGCCTCTTCGACCCCATCCAAATCGGTGACTTATCGCTCACCAATCGAATCGTCATGGCGCCTCTGACGCGCAGCCGCGCGCCGGGCCTGGTGCCCAATGACTTGATGGTCGAGTATTACCGCCAGCGCGCCAGCGCCGGGCTAATCATCAGCGAAGGCACGCAAATTTGCGCCGAAGGGCAGGGTTACTTCGACACGCCGGGCATTCATACCGCGGAGCAAGTGGCGGGTTGGCGCCGCGTCACCGACGCGGTACACGCGGCGGGCGGCAAAATCGCAGCCCAGCTCTGGCATGTGGGGCGGATCTCGCACTGCGACTTTCAGCCCGGTGGCGCCGCGCCGGTGTCCTCAACTGCGCGTGCCGCCAGCGGTAATTCACGCACGCCCACAGGGCTCAAACCCTTGTCTACGCCGCGCGCCTTGAGCACGGCCGAGGTTGGCGGCGTGGTGCAACAGTTCGCCCATGCGGCACGCTGCGCAATGGATGCGGGCTTTGATGCGGTCGAGGTGCATGGCGCCAACAGCTATTTGATCGACCAGTTCTTGCATGACAGCATCAATGACCGCACGGATGCCTATGGCGGCTCGATCGCAAATCGCACCCGCTTCGTGGTCGAAGTAATGACGGCGGTGGCTGGTGCGATTGGTGCTGGCCGCTGCGGCCTGCGTTTGAGCCCGGTCAATCTGGCCCGTACACCGGCCGGCGGCGATTCTCAGGTGCAAGAGCTTTACAACCATGTCGCCGAGCAGCTCGCGCCCTTGGGCCTGGCGTTTTTGCATGTGGTGGAGGGCCAGACCGGCGGTGAGCGTGACGCAACGCCATTCGACTACCAGGCCATGCGCGAGCGCTTTGGCGGCCCTTGGATGGTCAATAACGGCTACAGCCGCGCCATGGCGCTGAAGGTGGTCGCTGATGGCAGAGCTGACATGGTCGCCTTTGGCCGCGACTTCATCTCCAATCCTGATCTGGTGCGGCGCCTGCGCCTGAATGCTGCGCTGCAGCCGCTGGAGCGGAGCACGCTGTACGGTGGCGGCCCCGAGGGCTACACCGACTATCCGAGTTTGTGATCAGCTGCGCCTCAGCTTGGCGCGAAACAATTCGGTGACAGTGACTTCGCGAGCCCCAGCCAGCAGCTCGAAGCTCTCGCCGGCCGTGATCGTCCCCGGCGTTTGCACTGCCAGGTAAAAACCGCACCAGGCGCTTTCGCTCATCAGCTTGACCGCCTTGTTGAAGCCCATCACCGCGTTGAACTTGAAGCAGGGGTAACGCGGCTCGCTGACCAGCAGTTCGCAGCCTGCGAAGCGCAGGCGGTCGCCGATCCAGACGTCTTTCTCCAGCAGCCCCGCCAGCGTCAAATTCTCGCCCATCGCGCCGGGGGCCAAGGCCTCGTCCCAAGCCGCCACCTTGGCCTGCGCCCGCACTGTTTGCCAAAAAGCGTAATGTTCGCTCGGGTAGGCGTAGACGGCTTTGGAGAGGCCGCCGTGCACGCTCAGGTCAGCCTGCTCGTCGCCTTTGAGGCCCAGTGGCCCCACTTCAAGCGGTCCGCTGTACGCGCGCTTTCGAATTCCGCTCTGCACGGTCTGACCGTCCAAGGTCTGCAGGGTTTGGGTTGCGGCAATATTGGTGCTGATCAGTTTCATGGCCTGGAGTGTGACAAAAGTCGCGCCTATTTGCCGCCTGAACCCAGCCCGGCATGACTTCATTCTGCAAATGCATAACCACGGGTTCTCCGTAAGTTACGGCATGGTTACATTGAGGTGACAATTGCACAGCGAGCCGGCTGGTGGGTGATTGAAGATGGTTTGTGGCCGAGTCGGCGCTGAAGTAGCAGCGGCATTCGGTCAAGTCCGAGGGTGGCGTTCACAAAGTAAGTTAGTGATCGCCTACGGGCTTGACCAAATTCTGCTTTTATATTGAAGGAACGACGATGAACCAACCCGTGATGGAAGGGCTGCGCCTGAATGTGCCAGCTTACGTAAAACACCAGCGTCTGATTGGCTGGGTGGCCGAGATTGCCGCGCTGACGCAGGCCCGCGATGTGTACTGGTGTGACGGCAGCCAAGCCGAATACGACCGCCTGTGCACCCAATTGGTGAGCGCAGGTACATTCAAGAAACTCAATCCGGCCAAGCGTGCGAACAGCTACTTGGCTTGCAGCGACCCCAGCGACGTGGCCCGCGTCGAAGACCGCACCTACATCTGCTCGGCCAAGAAAGAAGACGCCGGCCCAACCAATAACTGGATGGACCCGACCGAGATGCGCAGTCTCTTGCAGACCGGCGACAAAGCGCTGTTCAAGGGCTGCATGCGCGGCCGCACGCTCTATGTGGTGCCTTTCAGCATGGGACCCTTGGGTTCGCCGATTGCCCATATCGGCATTGAGTTGTCGGACAGCCCCTATGTGGCTGTCAATATGCGCACGATGACGCGCATGGGCCGCCCGGTGCTGGATGTCTTGGGTGCTGACGGTACCTTTGTGCCTTGCGTGCACACCGTGGCTGCGCCGCTGGAAGCTGGTCAGGCCGATGTGAAATGGCCCTGCAACCAGACCAAATACATTGTGCATTTCCCCGAGACGCGCGAAATCTGGTCCTACGGTTCGGGCTACGGCGGCAACGCCTTGCTGGGCAAGAAGTGCTTCGCGCTGCGGATTGCCTCGACCATGGGCCGTGACCAAGGTTGGTTGGCCGAACATATGCTGATCTTGGGCGTCACTTCGCCAGAAGGCAAAAAGTACCATTTCGCAGCGGCTTTCCCAAGTGCTTGCGGCAAGACCAACTTTTCGATGTTGATTCCACCGGCCGCTTTCGATGGCTGGAAGGTCACCACGATTGGCGACGACATCGCCTGGATCAAGCCCGCTGCCGATGGTCGCCTCTACGCGATCAACCCGGAAGCCGGCTATTTTGGTGTCGCACCGGGTACCAACACGTTGACCAATTTCAACTGCATGGCCAGCTTGAACAAGGACGTGATCTTCACCAATGTCGCGCTGACCGATGACGGTGATGTTTGGTGGGAAGGCATGACCGACACGCCACCGGTCCATCTGATCGACTGGCAAGGCAAGGACTGGACGCCGGCAATTGCCAAGGAAACCGGTGCCAAGGCGGCCCACCCGAACGCCCGCTTCACCGTTTCGGCGATCAACAACCCGGCGCTGGATGCCGAGTGGGACAACCCGGCCGGTGTGCCGATTGATGCCTTCATCTTTGGCGGTCGCCGCTCAACGACGGTGCCACTGGTGACCGAGGCCCGCGATTGGGTTGAGGGTGTCTATATGGCCGCCACCATGGGTTCGGAAACGACTGCTGCCGCTGCTGGTCAGCAAGGCGTGGTGCGCCGCGATCCCTTCGCCATGCTGCCTTTCATGGGCTACAACATGAGCGATTATTTCCAGCATTGGCTGGACATGGGCGCCAAGCTCACCGCCAGTGGTGCCAAGTTGCCCAAGATTTATTGCGTCAACTGGTTCAGAAAAGGCGCGGATGGCAAGTTCGTCTGGCCCGGCTATGGCGAGAATATGCGCGTCCTGAAGTGGATGCTGGATCGGGTGGAAGGAACCGGGGCAGGCGAGGAGCATGCGTTCGGCGTCACACCGCGCTACCAAGACATCAATTGGAAGGGCCTGGACTTCACGCCCGAGCAATTCAATATCACCACCCACATCGACAAAGCCGCCTGGGGCGTGGAGATGAAGCTGCACCAAGAGCTGTTCCAGCAGCTGGCCTATCACTTGCCGGCCGAATTGCCTGCGACCAAGTTGAAGATCGAGGCCAGATTGGCGGCCGAATAAGATCTAGCTTGCGAGAAAGCCCGGCCCAGCAAAAAGCCCGCTTGAAGAAGCGGGCTTTTTTTTCGGTGCGCTGTTTCAGCGACGGCAGTTGGCAGCGCGCAACTCAGCGGCAAACGAAGGCATGCTGTTTTCGTATTGCTGAGCCAGGGCCAGCAGTTCGCGCTCGGCGCGAGCTTCTGCAGCGATGGCCATGCGGGCCTTGATCGATGCAATCACAGTCATCCACAGGCGAGCGCCGATAGAGGTGACGGAGCCGCCGTGGCGGATGTTGCGACCAAGTGGCAGGCCGAAAGTTTGGGTTGCGACGCTCATGGCATCTCCTGTGTGTATGAATGTTGGGTGGCTTGATGGGCCGATGCGGTATTTTCGGGTAAACCCTAGGTGTCGACAAATGAATTGTTTGAATCGAAGATATAGACATTCCGCATATCTTCGGTTTGAGCCATGAACTTTCGAAACCTTGATCTGAACCTGCTGAAGGTTTTTGACGCGGTGATGGCGGAGCGCAGCCTGACTCGGGCGGCGGCTCGTCTGGCGATGACGCAACCGGCCGTCAGCCATGCCTTGAAGCGTTTACGCGAGGCGCTGGGCGAGGAATTATTTGTGCGACAAGCCTTCGGCATGAAGCCGACCTCGCGCGCCGAAGGCATGTGGCCCGAGGTGCAGCTGATTCTGCAGCGCCTGCAGGCGCTGTTCGCGCCGGGTGAGTTTCAGCCCGAGACGGAGGCCTACACCTTCCGTATTGCGATGGCCGACGCGACCGCAGCCCTCTTGCTGCCGCCGCTGGTCGCGCAGTTGGAGGAGGCGCGTGCGGTAGCCAATGTGCATGTGCTGCCGCTGAGCACGCGCGATCCGCGCAGCTTGCTGGACCAGGGCGAGGCCGATTTCGCTGTCGGCTATTTCCCCGGTGCGGTGGCGGCGCTACGGGCACAGGGCGGCCAGTCGGTGATCCGCCAGCATCGGCTCTACGACAGTGAATATGTCTGCGTGATGCGGCGGGGCCACCCGCTTGAGCATCAGGTTTTGGATCTGGATGCTTTTTGTGCCGCCCATCATCTATTGGTCAGTTTTTCCGGCCGGCCACATGGCTTTGTCGATGAGGCACTGAATGCGATGAACCGCAGTCGGCGCATTGTCTTGACCGTCAATCAGTTCTTCACCGCCGGGCGGGTGGTTACTCGGTCAGACTTGCTGACGGTCTTGCCGGCTTCGTTTGTGGAGGCGACCGGCTACCAGTCGCAGTTGATCGAGCGGCCACTGCCGGTGCCTCTGGCCAAAGTGCATGTCGACATGCTGTGGCATCTGCGCAGCGAGAGTCGGAGTGCCCAGCAATGGATGCGCGAACGGCTGATTGAAGCTGCAAGACTTGCTCAGGCGCGCCAAGACTAGCGGTGAAGCGCCAACTGCGGCGACAATTGCGCCATGAGCATTGACCTGACCGATTCCGAGTTCGTTGAACTCGACGAACTTCTCGCCACTACGCCCGAGCCGCTGCAAGCGCTGGATGCCTCCATGTTGGACGGCTACCTGTGCTGCGTGTTGGTGCAGCCGCGTTTGATCGAGGTGGACGAATGGCTGCCCAATATCTTCGACTATGACGGCGGCCTGCTGCCCGCCGATGTCGATCCAGTGTGGCTGGCGCGTATCCGCGAATTGGTGGAACGCCGCCATACCGCCTTGAATCGCCAAATGGTGGAAGACGGCTGGTTTGATCCGGTGGTGCTGGACCTTGACGAGCCTGCAGAGCCCGAAGCCATCCCCGAGGACGAAGATGCCGATCAGAAGCAGGCGCGCACGACCTACGAAGGCATGAGCCTGATCTCGCGCACCTTGATGCCTTGGGTCGCCGGATTTCAGCATGCCGCACTGTGCTTCCCCGAGTTGATGGACATGACCGATGACGCGGTGATGGCGGCCTTGGCGCGTCTGTACCGCCATTTGCCGGCCGAAACCGACGAAGAGCGCGAAGTGGTCGCAACGCTGGACCGCGAGCACCCGCTGAAGGATATTGACGAGGCCGTCGAAGAATTGGTGGTGACGGTGGCCGATCTTTGCGATCTGACTCAAGCGCAGCGCTATCACGTCGAAACCCTGCGCCGCGAAGGCCCCAAACTTGGGCGTAACGACCCTTGCCATTGCGGCTCGGGACGCAAGTACAAGCAGTGCCATGGCGCCAACTAGCGCGTTGCGACCCGGCGGCGTGTCAACGCGAATGTCGTCCGCCACTGACTGAATAGCACTTTGCGCATCCAACTCTTGTCGGATCTCCATCTGGAGACCGAAGTCTATGTGCCCGAGCCCGCCCCGGGTGCCGATTTGCTGGTGCTGGCCGGCGATGTCGACAGCACCTGGCAAGGTCTTCGATTGTTTCGTGACTGGCCGGTGCCGGTGTTGTTCGTGCCCGGTAACCATGAATACGATGGTCGCGACTTTGACAATGCGCGTGCCGGCCTTCACGCCTTGGCCGACGAACTGGGTTTCATCCTGCTTGACAATGCCAGGTGCGTGCGCGTCGATGCCCAAGGTCGGCGCGTACGTTTCGTTGGCAGCACGCGCTGGAGCGATTTCGACGTTTTTGGCGCCAAGGAGCGACCACGGGCGATGCGCGCGGCCAGCTATTTCCAGCGAGTGATGGCGGCGAGTCGGGACGGCGCGCCCTTTGACGCGGAGGCCGTACGAGCCGAATCCTTGGCTTGCCGGGATTGGCTGGCGCAAGAGTTAAACCTGGGCGAGATCTCGGCCGATTGGGATGCAACCGTAGTGGCCACACACTTCGCGCCGAGCCTGCGCAGTGCCGATCCGCGCTATGGCAAACAACCTGGCACCGCCAGCTTTTGCAACGATGACGAAGCGATGTTCTCGCAGGCCCGTTTGTGGTTGCATGGCCATTTGCACTGCCAGAATGACTATGAAGTCGCCCGCGTCGATGGCAGCACCCGAGTCATCTGCAATGCCCGTGGTCATTTGCGCAAAGGAGAGCCGGCGCGTTTCGAGCCGCGGCTGTTGATTGATGTCTTCGCGTCTGCGGCTTGACCAGTATCAATTGTGTCGGCACGCGCTATGTCAGACTGTGGTTCGCAGAGCATTCTCAGCAAAGGAGTACCTATGAAGATCCTGGTCGCCGTTGACGGCAGCAGTTACACCAAGCGCATGCTGGCCTACTTGGCCGCACATGATGAATGGCTGGGCGGGGCGCACCAGTACACGGTGCTGCACGCGGTGCCGGCGGTGCCGCCGCGCGCCGCGGCGGTGCTCGACAAAGATTTGCTGAAGAGCTATTACGCCGATGAGGGCGAGAAGGTGCTGAAGACCGTGCGCAGTTTCTTTGGCAAGCAAGGCATCCAAGCCGACTACATCAACAAGGTCGGTCCGGCCGCCGATGTCATCGCCGCCAGCGCGGACAAGGGCAAATTCGACTTGCTCATGCTGGGCTCACATGGCCATAGCAGCATCGCCAATCTGGTCATGGGTTCGGTCGCGACCAAGGTGATGGCGAACTGCAGCACCCCGGTACTGCTGATTCGTTGAGCGTTTTTAAGCGCTGTTGCGCTTGGATAACCAAGCCAGCGGCGACTCCAGAGCCGTTCGTGCTCGCTGTGATTCCAACTCGACTTCGGTGACGCTGGCGCGGTAGTCATCGCCATCTTCGAGGCTGGCTTCCATGCCAAAGGCGGTGCCCATATCGGCCGGGTCGTGCTCCAGCGCGGGTGCGGGGCTGCGGCGAAAGAAGCGCAATGCAGGTGCGAATCGCATATCAAACCTCGCTCTTGGACGGTGGCGGGCGAAAGTGTCGCCAGACTTTTAGTGTGCGTGATTCGCTGGCGCGTCGAATCCCCGATTTGGGTGGATTAAAGGGCTCAGTTGTGAAAAAGACACGGGCCAAACTCTGGGAAGATCCGGGCTCCCCGCAAACTGGGGGGTGAACCAAGGGAATAACCCCATATCCTACTTTGGTGGGTGGTGTTGTGGTTTCGAGTTGGTTATGCTTCGCCTCCCTTGACGCCAAACTCGTCATGGAACTTTCACGCATGAATGCATTGGTTTTGAAATGGCTCACATCAAGCATCGTTGGCTTGGTGGTGTGCAGCGCGATTTGGCTGGCCGGTTCGCTGAAGGTCCACCCAAGCGCGCCAGCCTTTCGAGTGGCTTCGGTCAGCGGTAGCGCGGTGGTGCCTGCGCGCGCACGCGCAGCCGAGCGCGCACCGTTGCCGGCCGCCTACGCGGCTTCGGCCACCTTGTTGGGTGGCGTGGCACTGCGCTGAACCACTGCTTAAGCTTCTGCTCTAAACCAACGCAGTTTTCGCGCCGAGCGCAAGTGCTTGGCCAATTTGGTCCAGCAAGGCCACTCGAGTCGGGGCGGCCACCAAGTCCGATAGCAATTTCCACTGATGCCAGTAGAGCGTGACCTCCACGCTCAGATCGGGTCGCGGCGTCACCAAGTCACCGCTGGCGATCAAAGGCCTGGCTTGCAACTCCGGCGCCACGCCGACCCCCCAACCCATGCAGACCGCGCGCACATAGGCGTCGCTGGACGGCACATAGCGCTCCTGCAAGCGTGGTGCTCGCACCCCAAAAGCCTTGGCCACCCATTGCACCTGGCAATCGTCTTTGCGATTGACGACCAAGAACGGTGTGCTGGCGAAATTGCTCGCGTTAAGTCCCTCGGGCAGATGCGCGCGCATGAACGCCGGGCTGGCCACCGCCACATAGCGCATCACGCCCAAGGGCTGGACCAAGCAGCCACGTAGCGCTTGGCGTACCGTGCTGATGCAGCCCAGTACCTCACCTTGGCGCAACCAGTCATGGGTGAAATCCTGGTCGTCGACGACCAACTCCAGCCCGAAGCCCTGCTTCAAACCCGCTTGCACGACCGAGTCCAGCGCCGGCAAGACCCAGGTCGCCAAGCTGTCCGCATTGACGGCAATGGCGATGCGCTCATTCGGCGCGACTTGGCCTCCCAGCTCCCGTGCCACATCGGTTCGCAGCGCCTGCAATTGGCGGGCGAAGCGGAGCAAGACCTTGCCCGGCTCGGTCAGGCGCAGCGGCCGTGAGCGCACCACCAGCAATTGCCCGACCTGCGCCTCCAAGCTGCGCAGCCGTTGCGAGACCGCACTTTGGGTGATGCTCAGCCGCTGAGCGGCGCGCTCGAAGCTGCGCTCATCGGCCAGCGCGGCCAGGCAGTCGAGAGCTGCAGAGTCCAAGTCTTTCATAAGTAATGCTAATGTATCCAGAGAAATAGTAATTTCCCTTCTGGTTTTACCTGAGCCTGCCGACAATCCGCCTTCCATCGGCGTGTGCGTGAATGGCCTGCAGTCCAAGCGCAAATTGCCGATATCCTTCCTTGGACTGCAAGACTGATCAATCGGCCCATTTCGGGTTCGTTGGAGTTGTTATGAAAGTCGTTGTATTGGGCGCCGGCATCATCGGCATCAGCACCGCTTGGTATCTGCTGGAGCAGGGCCACGAGGTGACCGTGGTGGACCGCCAGGCCGATGCTGCGCTGGAAACCAGCTTCGCCAACGGCGCGCAGATCTCGGTCAGCTTTTGCGAACCCTGGGCGAATGCCGGTGCGCCGTTCAAGGTGGCCAAATGGCTGTTGCGCGATGACTCGCCGCTCTTGTTCCGCCCCAGTCTGGACCCCAAGCAATGGATCTGGGGGCTGAGCTTTTTGACTCAATGCACGACGGCTGCCTTCGAGCGCAACGTCGAGCAGCTGGTGCAACTGGGTCGCTACAGCCATGAGTCGCTCAAAGTCTTGGTGACGCAGACCGGCATTGAGTACGAGCGCCTCGAGCGCGGCATCCTGCATTTCTTCTCCTCGCAGGCCGACTTCGACAACGGCGCGGCCGGCGCCGAGATCATGCGCCGCCACGGTGTCGACCGCCGCGTGCTGAACCGCGCCGAGGTCTTGAAGATCGAGCCGGCACTGGCGGCATTCGGCAACAACATCCACGGCGGCACCTTCACGCCCAGTGATGAGTCGGGCGACGCCTGCGTGTTCACTCAAAAGCTGGCCCGCTTATGTGCCGAGCGCGGCGCGACCTTTCTTTACGAGCATGACATCCTGGCGCTGTCGCGCAGCGGCTCCCAGGTCGATGCAGTGCAGATCGCCAGTATCCGCAGCGGCAAGAAGAGCGAGTTGAAGGCCGACGCCTTCGTCGCCGCGATGGGCTCCTACACGCCGGCCCTGGTGCGGCCGCTGGGCGAGTTCCTCAATATCTATCCTGCCAAGGGCTATTCGGCCACGATGAAGCTCAAAAAACCCGAGCAAGCCAGCGTCGTCAGCCTGCTCGACGACACCCGCAAGATCGCCATCTCGCGCCTCGGTGACAGCATTCGTATCGCCGGCACCGCCGAGCTCTGCGGCTTCGACTCTGACCTGACACGCCCGACCTCGCGCACCCGCTGCGAAGCCCTGGTCAAGCGCTATGAAGAACTGTTCCCCGGCGTTGCCGATCTGAGCGAAACCAACTACTGGACCGGCTTGCGCCCCAGCACCCCGACCAATATCCCCTATATCGGCCGCAGCAAAAAGGCCGGCAATCTGTGGATCAACGCCGGCCACGGCACCTTGGGCTGGACCCATGGTGCGGGATCCGGCCACGCGATGGCTGAGCTGATGGCTGGCCGCCGCCCGCCCTTGGAATTCGGTTTCTACGGGTCGGTAGTTCGATAATCCAACAGGGGCGCAGCCAAAAAAAAGCAGGCAGGGCCTACAATTCGCGCCCCTTCCGTTGTCCCTGCCCATGCCTGCTTCGCTTTCCAGCCCCTCTCAGTCAAGTTTCTGTGCCATTGACTTTGGCACCTCCAACTCGGCCATAGCGATCCCGCGTTTGGACGGCAGCGGCGGTATGCGTTTGGTGGAACTGGAGGGCGGGCAAACGACCATGCCTACGGCGGTGTTCTATTACGTCGAGGGCAAACATGATGCCGACGGCCCGCCGCGTGCCTTTGGCCGCGCTGCTGTGGCCGCCTATGTCGAAGGGGCAGACGGCCGCTTGATGCGCTCGATGAAGAGCATCCTCGGCTCCGGGCTGATCGATCAGACCACCGACGTCGGTGGCGGGCGCGGCGTCAAGTATTCGGACATCTTGTCCGGCTACCTGAAGCGCCTGCGCAATTCGGCCCTGGCGGCTGGCGCACCGGCCCCGTTGAACAAGTTGGTCTTGGGCCGCCCGGTGTTTTTTGTCGACGGCGAGCCCAAGCGCGACGCGCAGGCGCAGGCCTCGCTGGAGGCAGCCGCCCATGCGGTGGGTTTCAACGAAGTTCACTTCCAGTTCGAGCCGATCGCGGCGGCATTTGACTTCGAACAGCACAGCGAGCGCGAGCAAATCGTCTTGGTCGCCGACATCGGCGGCGGTACCTCAGACTTCTCGGTCGTGCGCGTTGGCCCCGAGCGCATGCAGCGCGTCGACCGCCGGGATGACATTCTCGCCAATCACGGCGTGCACATTGCCGGCACCGACTTTGACCGGCATGTCGAGTTGGCCAGTGTTTTGCGTGAATTCGGCTATCGCTCCTATGGCCCCGAGCGCGCCGGCGCCCCGGCCCGCGAAGTTCCCAGCGGCGTGTACTTCGACCTCGCCACCTGGCACTTGATCAACACGGTTTACAGCCCGGGGCGGGTTGCCGAGTTGCGCAATATGCGTAGCTTCTATGGCAATGTCCAGCATCACCAAAGGCTGATGACGGTGGTCGAAGACCATCTGGGCCATGAACTCGCCGGCCGCGCCGAAGCGGCCAAGATTGCCGTAGCCAGCGGTGGCGATACGATCATTGACCTTGGTGTGGTCGAGAACGGCTTGCAAATCGAGCTGTCGGAAGCCGCCGCGGTGGCCGCGATCGGCCCCGATATCGAGCGCATCGCCCAAGCTGGCCGCGAGGCCGTCGCGCAAGCAGGTTTGAAGCCCGAGCAGATCGACGCGCTCTATTTCACCGGCGGTTCTACCGGTCTGCGCCTGCTGGCCGAGCGCATCGCCGCTGACTACCCGGCCGCAGTGCAGGCGCGCGGCGACCGCTTTGCTTCAGTGGCGACCGGCCTGGGCCTGCACGCGGCCCGATTGTTCAGATAGCGATCAGTATCGGCCGCGCGGCGGTGGCCCGCGCCTGGCCGGCGGCTTCTGCGCCATCGGTTTGGCTTGTGGTCGCGAAACATCGGCCAGCATCAAGCAGGCGCTGACCAGGCTTTCGACCGCTTCTTCCAGGTCTTTGGCCGGCTCCAGCGATTCGATTTCTTCCAACAAGTCGTCGGCGTCTTCCAGGTCCTCAGGGTCAATGTGGCGGAAGATCGCGGCCAGCGGTTCAAGCAGATCGGCGGCGTCTTCGCGCATCAACGCGGGGAAATGCTCGCAGGCGAGCGAAAAGCCGGCCACCCAGGGGAACAAGGCGTCCGAGGGGTTGCCGTCCACATCGCCGTCAAGCTCATCATCATCTTCGGCTTCGAACTGCGCCGCGTTTTCGCCTGCTTCGTCGTCCTCCAGCTCAAACACCCAGGGGTCAAACCATTGACGTTGCGTGATAGCCTGGTTCAACTCCTGGTAGCGGCGTTTGACCAGGTTCATCAACGCATGGCTGTCGAATCCGGCCGGCGGGCTGCGGCCTTCGTCGCTGTCCAGCACATGGCGCGACCATTGAAAGGCCGGTACCGCCTTGGGCTGCAGCAGCACACCGACCAAGTAACCATCCAGCATGCTTACATCAAGCGGCTCCAGCGGCGCGGGGACCTGGTCGAGCAGCGCTTGCAGGCGGTCCAGCTCGCCTTCGCTCAAGGGGCGTATCGCGGCCGGGGCGCTCGGCTGGGCGGCGGGGCGAGTGGTGGAGTGATGACCCGGCTTCGACGGCCGGGCAGGGGCGGAGCCAGGCCTGGCTGCGCCGGCGCGTGGGGCAACGCTGCTGCGTGAAGGGGCCGGGCGCGATGCCGGTGGACGGGGGGGCTTGGCTTGGCTCATGGCGCTATTGTCCCGCCGAAACGGCAGTTCGGGCTGCTCAGGCCATGGCCGCTATTTTCTTGGTCGCGGCGGCAAGTCGTATCCCACTCTTTGGGGATGGTGGACTTGGCCATGAGACCTTACATTGAACCCAAGCGAGTCACGTAACCAATGCCTTGCCTTAGTCCCAACGACGCCCTCTGTATGGAGGGCTTTAGCGCCCACCCGGCTTTGCTCGGTGGGCGTTTTTTTATGCTTTACGCAAATCCCTTGGCAAAGCTTTTGCGCAAATGCTCGATCAAGAGCTTCAGTGGCCGGGGGACCTGATTGCTCCAGGGGTAGACGGCATAGATCGCGTCGCCAAAGAAGCCGACCGGTCGCCAATGCGGCAGCACTTCAAGCAAAGCGCCACTGCGCAGCGCCGGCGCTGCACTGAAGTCTGGCAGCAGGGCCAGACCCAGATCATCCAGTGCCGCGTCGCGCAAGATCTCGCTATTGCTGGCGCGCAGCGGGCCTTGCACGGGAATGCGCAGGCGCTGCGGCTCGGCTTCTCTCACGCCAGCTTGTTCGAACAACCAGAGCGCCGGGCCGGGGCGCAGATAGGGCAGGCAAGCATGTTCGGCCAAGTCTTGCGGGTGCAGCGGCGCGCCATGAGCCTGCAGATAGGCGGGGCTGGCGACCAGCAGCGCGCGTGAGCTGCAGAGTTTGACGGCGATATGGCTGTCGGGCGGCGCGCTGCAATGGCGGATGGCCAGATCAAAACCCTCTTGCGCCAGCGGCACCAGCCGGTCTGACAAATCCAGCTCAATGCGAATCTGTGGGTAGAGCTTGAAGAAGGCGCTCAAGCACGGCGCCACATGCTGACGCCCCAGGGCCACCGGCGCGGTGACGCGCAAGAGCCCGCGCGCTTGGCCGACGGCGTCGCGCGCCGCGCTTAAGGCTCGGGTGATGTGGGCAAAGCTGGCCTCGGTTTCGTCAACCAAATGTTGGCCGGCTTCCGAAAGGCGCACCGAGCGGGTGGTGCGCGACACCAGGCTCTGCCCCATCGCACGCTCCAACTCGCTGATGCGTTGGCTGACCGCCGCTTTCGACAGGCCCAGGCGCTGCGCCGCCTTGGTGAAGCTGCCGAGCTGAGCGATCACGGTCAAGGCGTGCAACTGGCCCCACAAGACGTCGTGCCGTAGCTCGCTGGGATTTGGTTTGTCCATTGTTTAGATTATCGAACAATCAAATCGCCAAAACCGGATTGGCAAGCTTGCCGATGCTGCCTAGACTGCTTCATCTCAAGGAGACATCAGATGGCTACGCCTTACACCAGCACACAAGACCTCACCCATTTCATCGACGGCCGCGCTCAAGCCGCCACCTCAGGCCGCAGCCAGGCGGTCTACAACCCCTCCACCGGCGCGGTGGCGCGTCAGGTGCAGCTGGCCAGCCAGGACGACGTCAATGCGGTGGTGGCGGCTGCGCAGGCTGCCTTCCCAGCCTGGGCCGATGCGCCGCCGCTGCGCCGGGCTCGCGTGATGTTCAAGTTTCTGGAGCTG
Source organism: Paucibacter sp. B2R-40 (assembly GCF_025717555.1). GTDB lineage: Bacteria > Pseudomonadota > Gammaproteobacteria > Burkholderiales > Burkholderiaceae_C > Paucibacter_A. Next base: position 439,162 of record NZ_JAJIRP010000001.1, read on the forward strand.
GTCAATGCGCACAAGGAACAGTTCGCCGCGATGTTGACCGCCGAGCATGGCAAGGTCTTCACCGACGCCTTGGGCGAAGTGGCGCGCGGCATCGACATCATCGAGTTCGCCTGCGGCGCGCCGCAACTGCTCAAAGGTGATTTCACCGAGCAGGTCTCGACCGGCATGGACAACTGGACACTGCGCCAGCCGCTCGGCGTCGTGGCCGGCATCACGCCGTTCAACTTCCCCTTCATGGTGCCGATGTGGATGGCGCCGCTGGCCATCGTGACCGGCAATGCCTTCATCCTGAAGCCGAGCGAGCGCGACCCCTCGCCGAGCTTGTTGATTGCCGAGCTGTTCAAGCAGGCCGGTCTGCCGGACGGTGTCTTCAATGTGTTGCAGGGCGACAAGGTCGCGGTTGATGGGCTGCTGAACCACCCCGATGTGAAGGCCTTGAGCTTTGTCGGCTCGACGCCGATCGCGCAATACATCTACGCCACCGGCGCTGCGAACGGCAAGCGCGTGCAGGCCTTGGGCGGGGCCAAGAATCATATGGTGGTGATGCCAGATGCCGACATCGAGCAGACCGTCGACGCCCTGATCGGCGCGGCCTACGGTTCAGCCGGCGAGCGCTGCATGGCCATCTCGGTGGCGGTGCTGGTTGGCGATGTGGCGGACAAGATCATCCCGAAGCTGGCCGAGCGCGCCCGCGCCTTGAAGATCAAGAACGGCATGGAGCTGGACGCCGAGATGGGGCCCATCGTCACGCGCGAGGCGCGCGACCGCATCGAAGGCTATATCGGCATCGGCGTGGAAGAGGGCGCCAGCCTCCTGGTGGACGGTCGTGGCCATAAGGTGACGGGTTACGAGAACGGCTTCTTCACCGGCGGCACGCTGTTCGACCATGTGACGCCGAGCATGCGCATCTACAAGGAAGAGATCTTCGGCCCGGTCTTGGCGTGCGTGCGCGTGGCCGACTTCGCTGCTGCCGTGCAACTGGTCAATGACCATGAATACGGCAACGGCGTGGCTTGCTACACCAGCGACGGCAATGTCGCGCGCGAGTTCGCGCGGCGCATGCAGGTCGGCATGGTCGGCATCAATGTGCCGATTCCGGTGCCTATGGCCTGGCATGGCTTTGGCGGCTGGAAGAAGAGCTTGTTTGGCGATATGCACGCCTACGGCGAAGAGGGCGTGCGCTTTTACACCAAGCAAAAAAGCATCATGCAGCGCTGGCCCGCCAGCGTGGCCAAGGGCGCTGAGTTTGTGATGCCGACCAGCAGCTAAGCCTTTGCTTCACGGCCTACTTGGTCGCCGCATCCCAATGCTCGGCGATCAAGCCGTTCTCGATGCGGAACATGTCGAACCAGGTGCTGGTGTACTTCTTGCCCGGCTCTTTGGGGTCGGGCAGCTCCTGCACAAAGGCCAGCACCACCTTGTCGCCCTCGGCCACGATACTGACCAAGGGCGCTTTGACGCGCGCTTCGATAGCGCCAGGTTTGACGAATTTGGAGAACAGGGCGACAAAGCCGGCGCGGCCGGTGGGCACGCCGGGATTGTGCTGAAGATAGTTTTCGGCCAGGTATTTGTCGGCCAACTCCATATGCCCGCCTTCGAAGACCTCGCGCCAGAAGTCGTAAACCAAACGCTTGTTGGCGGCGGCTTTCGCATCACTGCTGGCCAATATCAACGCGTGGTCCGCTTCAGCCACCACGGGGACTTGGGCCATGGCGGGCAAGGCCGTCGCCGCCACCAGGGCAAAGCAGGCAAGCCGGCAGCGACTAAGAATTGCGGATCGAATGAGCGACATTGAAAATACCTTTTGAAGACTTGCGGACAGGGAAGCCGCGCATATGCACGGCCCAGGAGATCTTAGGAAAGACCGGCTCATGCCCCAAGCCCGATGCGATGAAAGGGCGCTTTGCGGCATTGACCGAACAGATCCGCAGCCTCAACCCGACGCCTTGAACCAAACTGTTCGCGCGGCTCAAGGGCCAAAAGCTCTTTGACTTGAATCAGCCACCCTCAGATGAGGGCTCAGCATCGGGGCGCGAATCGGCTACGCTCAGGCCCTGGTCAAAACTGGCAAGGGCAGGTATGCAGGATCTCCATCCCGGCGAGGTGAGCAGCAGTAGCAAGGTAAGCGATGTGGTCAGCGGCGAGCAAATTGTCGAGTGGCTGGCGAACGCGCGCGCGCAAAAGCAGCTCAATCTGGAATTGGGTTTGAAGCTGGCCACACAGGCTTGGCTGGCGGCCGGTCAGCGCGGCTATAGCGCAGAATTTTTGGAGGCCGGCATGTTGCGGGCCTTCTTCTTGTTCAGGCGCGGTGAAATGGCGGCGATGTTGAGCGCCGGCCAAGCGCTGTTGCCGGGCTTTCGCGAGCAAGGCGGTGGCGCGGCGCTGTGCGAGTTGCTGCGTTGGATGGCCTTTGCCGCCGCCGAGTTGGGAGAGTTCGAGGCGGCGCTGGGCCATGTCAACGAGAGCTTGGCGCGGGCCCGGCAACTGGACAACAAGGCCTTGATCGCGATCGCGCTGAACGCCGTCGGCGCCTGCCTGGAGCGCATGGGCGACCCCTGGCAGGCCGAACGCCTGATGCATGAGGCGGCTTCACTATTGGGCAGCGCGGCCAGCGATTTTGAATCGATGATCTCGCACAACAATCTGGCCACCGTGGCGCTGGGCATGTTTCATCTGCTGCGCCACAGCAGCCATGCCGACCACCAGCGCCAGGCTGCCGATGCGCTGCAGCGTGCGCGCCACCATGCCGCGCTGGTGCGACCCCATGCGCTGGTGCTGGGCGATGCGTTTTTGCTGGCGCTGAGCGAGGGCAATGCGGGCGAAGTGCTGCTGCATCAAGGCGAGCTGGATGAAGCGCAGCGTGTCTTGCAAGCTGCTCTCGCCGTGATCGAGGAGCACCGCTTCACCGCTTTGGACCGGCGTGTGCGCTGCTCATTGGCCGAGCTTGACCTGTTGCACGGGCGGGCGGCCGAGGCTGCGCTGGCGCTGGACAATTTATTGGCCGAGGCCGCGGGGCTGACCCAGCAAGCCGTTTGGCAGCGCCTGCAGCATGCCGCATACCGGGCCCACAAGGCCCTGGGCGATAGCGTCAGGGCGCTTGCGCATCTGGAGCTGTACCAGGCCGGCGAGCGCAACCGCACGGTCGCACAGCTGACGGCCCAAGCGCGCTTTGTGGTCAGCCGGATCGAGGCCGAGCGGGCTTTGGCCGGCGAGGTGGCCGGCGCCGACAGCGCAGCGCTCGACGAAGAGGCCGGACTGCGCTGCCCCTTGACCGGCCTGGGTACGCGGCGCTGCATGGAGCTGCGTTTGCCGGGCCTGATGCACGCGGCCGAGCAGCGCGGCGCGGCACTCACCTTGGCCTTGGTGGACATCGACCGGCTGGGCCAGATCACCGCGCAGCATGGCGAGGGCGTGGCCCAGAACATCTTGCAGGTTTTGGCGCAGATGCTGCGTGACAACACGCGCGGCAGTGACCTGCTCCTGCGCCTGGACGCCGAGCAAATCTTGATGGTCTTGCCCGACACCAGCGCCGATCGCGCCTTTGAGGTCTGCGAGCGCCTGCGTCAAACCGTCGAGCAGCATCCCTGGGTGCGACTGGCCGAAGGGCTGGACGTGACGCTCAGCATAGGCTTGGCCAACGCACCGCCCTATGCGACCGATCTGCTCTTGAGCCGGGCCGAGAGCGCGATGTACCGGGCCAAGCATTTGGGGCGCAACCGAGTCGCGCTGGCCTGAGAGGCTGAGAACTTTTTACTGCGCAACCGCCATGCGTCGTTGGTCGGATGTTGGCTCCGACATCACATTTGCTTCGCGAATATGAGTCTCGCCGCAACTTCGTTGTCGAAATCCTCACGTACAGGGAGTGCGTTCCGGTTTCTGTGCTGCGCCGGCCTAGCCTGACGGCCGCTCGCTACAAAAGTTCTCAGCCTCTGAACTAACTAAGCTTCCTGCACCAAATTGCGCCCCTGCGCCTTGGCACGGTACATGCCTTTGTCGGCGCGCCGCAGCACCACGTCGGCGCTGACATCCTCGGGCAGCGCCTCGGCGACGCCGAAGCTGGCGGTCAGGGGCCAGGTCTTGCCTTGCCACTCGAAGCTGCTGGCTTCAAGGTTGTGGCGCATGCGTTCGGCCACCAGCGCGGCGCCGGCCAGGTCGGTCAGTGGCAGCAGCACGCAGAATTCCTCGCCGCCGAGCCGCCCAAACCGATCCACGTCACGCACGCAAGTCCCCAGCTCTTGCACTGCCTGCAAGAGCGCGGCGTCGCCGGCAGCGTGGCCCAGGCTGTCGTTGAGCTGCTTGAAGTGATCCATGTCTATCATCACCAGCGCGTAGGGCTTGCCGCGCTGCAAGCGGTGGTGCTCTTCATCGATGGCCTCGCTGAGCGCGCGCCGGTTCAGTACATCGGTCAGCGGGTCGCGCCGAGTCAGACGCTGGATGTCCAGAATCACTCGCGCCAACACCAGCAAGGCAAAGGTGGCATTGATCAACATGCCCAGACCCAGCATGGACCAGCCCCAAGCAATCTGGAATTCACTGCTCTCCAAAAGATCAAAGGCCACGGTCGGGCGGTGCAGTGAATTCAACAGCGGCAGCAGCAAGAGCAGCGCAATCACGAACAAGGGTGCCGTCAGCTGGCTGGCCAAACGGATTGACAAGCGAGCGCGTAACTGCCGCCAAGCATCAATTGCGGCCAGCAAGGTCAACACCAGGCCGCTGCCGAAGACGATGCGGGTATGCCAGCGCATATCACCCTCATAGGGCAGCAAGGCCAGCGCCAGCGCCGCAGGCAGCAGCAGGCCAGAGGCACTGCGCCACGCCAACGGTCGCCTCGAGTTGCGGTCGCCCCCGTCGCCCCCATCGCTCAAAGCCGGCATGACGAGGCGCAAGCTGGCCAGCGTGGCAATGGCCATCACATCGGAGGCCCAAAAAGCCAGCCAGACCGAGGCCTGCCCGCGCAGCGATTGGCTGGCCAAAGCGGCGGCCAGCAAGACATTGGCCAGGGCCAGGCCGAGCGACACCCGCGGCGCTACCCGGGCCGTCAGTGCGAGCAAGAGCCAAGCCAGGCCGGCGACCATATACACCAGCATGGTCGCCGCCAGCAGCGTCGGTGGATCGGTGCCGAGGCTGTGACTCATGCGGGGGTCACCATGCGGCCCAAGGCCAGATCAGGGTCGGCCACGCAGATGCGGTCGCGCCCGGCCGACTTGGCGCGGTAGACCAACCAGTCGGCCAGCGCCAAGGTGCTGTCGCCCTGGGGGTCGCCGGGCTGGCAGGCGACCACACCGAAGCTCGCCGTCAGGTCCAAGGGCGCGCCCTGCCATTGCAAGCTTTGTTTGCGCAAGGCCTCGCACATGCGTTGCGCCACCCGGCTGGCATCATCCAGCGCCGTATGCGGCAGCAGCAGGCAAAACTCTTCACCGCCGAGTCGGCCCAGGCGGTCCAGCTCGCGCATATTGGCCTGCAGCACTGCCACCAGATGCAGCAGCGCCGCATCGCCTGCCGCATGACCCAGGCGGTCGTTGATGCGTTTGAAATGGTCGACGTCCAGCATCACCAGGCTGTGCGTTTGGCCGCGCTCCACCTGGGCTTGCAGCGTCTGCAACTCGGCGCTGAAGGCGCGCCGGTTGAGCGCATCGGTCAAGGGGTCACGCAAGGTCATGTAATGAATCCGCGCAATCAAGCGCATCACCACGATGCTGACCAGCCCCAAGGCGATCATCAGCGTCATCAGCAGGTACAGCCAGGCCAGCGTGGCCTTGTTCGCGCTACCTTGCATCAAAAAGCCTTCGGCACCCGGCAACCACCACAGGCTGGCAGTGCGCGCCAGCAGGAGCAGGCCGGTCAACAAAAAGGGCAGCGTCAGCAGCGCCGTCAGCCAAGCCGGCTGCAGTGCCCGCCCGCCGCTCCAGATATCGCGTGCGCACAGGAGCGAGAGCAGGGCGGTGGCCAAAACCAGCGGCGGCAAACTAGGCCCGGCCGCTGCGCCGTTCAGCATCAATACAGCGGCAGCGCCGGTGATGAAGGCGACATCACCCCAGCGTTGGCGCAAACGCATCAAGCGGCGCACGCCCAAACTCATCAAGGCAAAGCCGGCCAGGCTGCACAAAGATTGCGGCCAGAGCCCGAAGGCGATGGGCCACCAGCGCTGGCATGGCAGGCACAGCAGACTGGGTATGAACAAGAAATAGGCGGCGCTCAAAAGCCGGCCGGCCGCCGGCGCGATCCGGAACGAGCGCACCATCACCAGCCAAACAAGGGCCATGAATCCGTTGACAACGGCGGTTACGAGCGCGAGCGTGTTGGCGTCAAATGGGGCCATGGGTGCGGGGTCATGCAGGGGCGGGCGCAGCAGAATGCAAGATCTGACCCCCATGATCGCCCAGCGCCGAGGCAGACACAAGCGCCGTCTTGAAGTGATTCTGCGTCAGCGCCGCTCCACCACCAGCGCATTCATATTCAAAGCCAGCTTGACGCGCTCGGCCGCCTGGCGCGCATCGTCGCGCGAGCCGAAGGGGCCGGCTTGCAGGCGATGCAGGCCGCCGTCCTTGAAAACCGCCAGCAGCGGCGCCATCCAGTCCAGCTCTTGCAGCAGCTTTTGGCGGAACTGTTCGGCGCCGTCGAGCTTGGAGTAAGCGCCCATCTGCACCCAAAAACCCGGCGCGGCATGCCGGGGCGAGCTGACCACCGGGATCGTGGGCGCCAGGGTCGTGATGCTGTCGGGCTGCGGTGCGCCGACTGGCTGGGCCGCCGCGAACACCGGGGAGTCGCCCAGCGGTGCGAGCTCATCGCCGCTGCCGCGCCGCCAAGCGCCGGTGCGAATGTCATCAAAGGTGATGCGCTCCAACTCCACCGGCGTGACGCCACGCAAGATGTCCAGCTTCAGCGCGGCGGTGTAGCTCAGGTCGATGATGCGGGTGGAATGAAACGGCCCGCGGTCATTGATGCGCACCAGCACTTCACGCCCATTGGCCGGATTGCGCACGCGGGCATAACTCGGAATCGGCATGGTCGGATGCGCCGCCGTCATCGCATACATATTGTAAATTTCGCCGCTGCTGGTGGAGCGTCCATGGAACTTCTTGCCGTACCAGGAGGCGAGGCCGCGCTCGCTCAGCGGCGCATCGACGGTGATCGGCTCATAGCGTTGCCCCAGCACCTCATAAGGTTTGTTGGGTCCGCCTTTGCGGATAGGCTCGATTTGCGGCAGGGCATCGGGCACCTGCTGCAGATTGGGCGGGATGGTGGCCTCGGGGCCGTCCTTGTCGGTTGCGCTGAACTTGGGGTTGGAGGAACCGGCGGGCGCCAGCGGCACGCGGCTGGCGCAGCCGCCCAGGCCCAGCGCCGCAGCAGCCAGCAAAAGTGGCAACCAGCGGCGGCAATGCAAGCCAAAGCGGGACGGCAAAATATTCAGCATGGGCGCTACCCTATACCATTTTGCGTCGGCGCCCAAGCACTACGAACAGTCGTATGCTGCGCGAACCCTTCTTTTCCAGCCATGAATATGAGCGACTACATCTTCACCCCGCCTGTTCAAGCCAGCGTGGCCGTGCGCGGCACCAGCGCCCGCTACGCCGTCTCGCGCATCTTTTGCGTGGGCCGCAACTACGCCGCCCATGCCCGCGAGATGGGCTCCGACCCAGACCGCGAGCCGCCGTTCTATTTCAGCAAACCGGCCTGCGCGCTGGTGCCGTCCGGCAGCACGGTGGCTTATCCGCCCGCCACCAAAAATTACCACTACGAGATGGAACTGGTGGTGGCGCTGGGTGCGCCTGTTTTCAAAGTGACGCCCGAGGTGGCGCGTGCCGCAGTCTGGGGCTATGCCGCCGGTCTCGATATGACCCGGCGCGATCTGCAAGCCGACGCAAAGGCGAACGGTCGGCCCTGGGACACCGCCAAAGGCTTTGATCAGTCCGCCATCATCACCGAGCTGGTGCGGGCCAGTGAAACCGGACCCATGGGCGCCGGCGCCATCACGCTGGCGGTCAACGGCGTAGAAAAGCAACGCGGCGACTTGGCCGACATGATCTGGAATGTGGCCGAGATCGTGGCCAATCTGTCGCAGCTCTATCACCTGCATCCGGGCGATTTGATCTATACCGGCACGCCCGAAGGCGTCGGGCCGGTCTTGCCGGGCGACCTGATCACCGGTCAGATTGCCGGCCTGCCCGACATCAGCTTGACGATCGCCGCACGCGATTAAATTGTTTTCAATAGCGCCCATGTTCGATCACAACGAAACACTCTCCGAAGCGCGCCAGCGCAATATCCGTGATGCCTTGTTCGAAGACATCGGCCTGTGTGACTGGACCGCGCAACTGGTGCCGGCCGGCCGCCGCGTCAAAGCCCATGTGCGCGTGCGCGAGCAGGCCGTGCTGTGTGGGCGCGACTGGTTCGAGGGCGTGTTCGCGGCGCTCGACTCATCAAGCCGGATCGAATGGCTGTACCCGGAAGGCGCCGAGATGGCGGCCGATACGGTGGTCTGCCGCATTGAGGCTGATGGCCGGCTGCTGCTCTCGGCCGAGCGGCCGGCCTTGAACTTTTTGCAACTGCTGTCGGGCACCGCGACGCTGACGCATGCGCATATGAGCGCGATCGCCGGCGCCAGCAGCAACCCACGCGGCTGCGTCGTACTCGACACCCGCAAGACCCTGCCGGGCCTGCGGCTGGCGCAGAAATATGCGGTGCGCGTCGGCGGCGGTGCCAACCAGCGGCTGGCGCTGTATGACGGCATCCTGATCAAGGAAAACCATATTGCTGCCGCCGGCGGAGTCAGCGCCGCGCTGCGCGCCGCTCAGGCCCTGAACTCAGGCGTTGGCATCCAGGTTGAGGTCGAGTCGATGGCTGAGCTGCAAGAGGCGCTGGAAGCCGGCGCCGTCAGCGTGCTGCTGGATGAGTTCAGCGAGCCCATGATGCGTGAGGCGGTGGCCTTGAGCGCCGGCCGGGCGCTGCTGGAAGTGTCCGGCGGCGTGGCGCTGGAGCAGCTGCGCTGGATCGCCGCCACCGGCGTCGACCGCATCTCGATCGGCCGGCTGACCAAGGATGTGCGGGCGGTGGATTATTCGATGCGGGTGGATGGCTAGCAGGCTTGTTTGTCTGCCTGCCTGCCTGTCTGCCTGTCTGCCAGACCCGAGCCGGCAGCTTGAAGTGAACGCCGTGATCTGCCACAAAGCGCGGGCCGAACGCGCCTCGGTTTCCTGCGCTGCTTGGCCAGCGTCAGTGGGTCAAACAAAGAAAAACCAATCCTAAGCATGCCTGGTCATCCGGGAAAATCGGCATAGGCCAAGAGCGAGCCCCTCGCCATACTCCGCCAACCCATCCGCCGGAGCGCCGCATTGCCATTGGATATGAGACTTGCCCAAGCCAGGCTGCTGCGCATCTGCCGCGCTGCCTGGGCCTGGCTGTGCGGGTTGGGCCCCGGACTGCTGCGCGGCGGCGTGCGCTGTGCGATGCCGCTGCTGTGCCTGCTGGTGTTCGCGGCCTTTGTCGGTCTGGTGCCGCAGGGCCTGGATGTCTTGCGTACGCTGGCCGAGCGGGCCGCCAGCCAGGCCTTTGACGCCAGCATGGCCGGCCTGCTGTGGCTGGCCACGGCGGCCACGATCTTGGGCCTGTCGCTCTGGTATTCGATGCGCTGGCTGTTGAGCGCCGAGATGGCCGGCTTGCCGCTGGCCGAGCAACTGGGCTGGTGGCGGCGCAACCTGCCGCGCGCGGCTGGGGCGGCACCGGCGGCCATGGTGGCACTGGGTTTTGCGAGTTTGATTGACGCCGAGCGGGCCGATCAGGTCGACCGCGCGGCGCAGGCGGCGGCACGCGGCTTTGGTTTACTGGCCTTGCTGATCCTGCTCACCCTGGTCCTGCGCGGGCGGCTGCTGCTCAAGCTCTCGCAATGGGGCCTGCTGGCCAACTCGGCCGGCCGCACCAGCGCAAGCCCTGGACAAGAACAAGAGTTGCTGCCGGCCAGCTTGCCGCAGGGTCAGCCCTTGCCCTGGCTGAGCCGGGTGATCATTGGCTGGGGCTTGGCGTTTTCGTTTTTGCTGACCGGCCTGCTGGTGCTGTTCCCGCTCGGTGTGCCGCATCTGTTGGGCACGGCGGCGGTCGTCGGGTTCGCGCTGGCGGCGATCAATTGGTTTGGCAGCTTCTTGCTCAGCTATTGGCCGCTGCGCAAAGGCCTGCCACATCTTGCGCCCTGGGCCATGGTGCTGGCCGGGCTGCTGGGCTGGTGGACCGACAACCACCAGGTGCGGCCGGCGGCGCTGGATGGCGACCTGGCGGCACCGGCCCGGCCCAGCGTCGGCGAGGCTTTTGCGCAGCATCTGGCCGGGCGCAAGGAGCCCGCCGGGCAGCCCAAGGCCGCCGCGCCGCTGCCGGTGATCTTCATCGCCAGCGAGGGCGGCGGCATCCGCGCGGCTTTTTGGACGGCCGAGATCCTGAACCAGCTCGCCGCGGCCGAGCCGGGCTGGCCGGCGCAGACCTTTGCGCTGTCGGGCGTGTCGGGCGGCAGCCTGGGCCTGGCCTCGTGGCTGGCGACGCAGCGCGCCGCCCTATGCCCGACGATGGTCTATCAGGACAGCGGTGGCATTGGCTGGCCGCTTACCCCCGGCCAGCCTGGCCAACCCAGCCCGGTCGGCCGCCATCTGGGTGACGACTATCTGTCGGCGCCGGTGGCGGGCATGTTGTTCTATGACCTGCTGCAGCGCTTCTGGCCGTTCGCCATCGACAGCTTTGATCGCTCGCGGGCGCTCGAAGAGAGCTGGCAGCGCGCCCATGCCGAGCTGCCTGGCCAACCGTTCACGCGCCCGCTTTGGCAGTGGTATGCGGGCTGCGAGGGTCGCTTGCCCGAGTTGATGATCAATACCACGGTGGTGGAGACCGGCCAGCGGGCGGTGCTGACGCGCTTGGCCGACGGCTATGACGATGGCGATGGCACCGGCAAGGGCGAATCGATTTTCACCAATAGCCTCAAGCTGGACGGCCAGGACTTGATGAGCGCCGGCCGCTTCAGCAGTGCCGCCCAAAGCGTGGCCGGCCTGGTGCATCACAGCGCGCGCTTCCCGGCGCTCAGCCCGGCCGGCACGGTCAGCTACCGGAGCGCCGCCCTGGCGCCGGCTGAGCCGAAAGTGCGCCTGGTGGACGGCGGCTATTACGACAACTCGGGCGCACAGACGCTGGTCGATTTGATCGACTATCTGTGCAAGCGGCAGCGCGAACAACTGCCGCAAGAGCATCAAACGCCGCAGCGGCAGTTCCGGCCCATCGTGCTGCTGGTGCGCAACGCACCCGAGGCCTTCGATGCGCAGCGGCGGGCCGAAGAGCTGAGCCCCAGCGGCTGGTTTCCGGAGACGGGCTCCATCGTGGCCGGGCTCTACAACGCGCGCAGTGCGCATGCGGTGACGGCGCGGCTGAAGCTGCTGCAAATCATGGGGCCGGATCTGATCGATCTGGCCGTGCCCATCAATTCGGCGGCAGCCAAAGCACCTTTGGGCTGGACGCTGTCAACCACGGCGCAACACAACTTCAGCCAAGAGGCCGCCAGCCTGGCCGCACGGCTGGCGCCCCAGCTCAAGGCCAGGCTGGCCGCGGCCGACTCGGCCTGCCAGCGCAGGGTGACGGCGCCGGTGGCGCTGCCTCCTGTGCAGCTGTCGGTGCTGGCGCCTTCACCGGTCGCTTCATCTGCTTCAGGAGCTTCACCACCATGATGTCTGCAGGCAAGCAACTGCCGCCGCAAGCGCCCAAGGCCGCCATGCGGGCGCAATGGATTCTGTGCGGCTTGACCTTGTTGGCTCTGCTGGGCCTGAGTCTGCTGCAGACGGTGTTGGCACCGGTCGGCGCGGGTGCGTCGCCCATCGATATCGAGCTGCTCGCCACGGCGCAGCAATTTCAAACCCATTTGCTGGCCGACTGGCAGGCCGTTGACGCCGGCCAATGCGGCCTGAGCGGGTGGGGTGGATGGGGCGAGCCCGTGGTCGGGCCCAATTTCGGTCGCCTGAGCTGCCATCTGCTGGTCGACTCGGCGCTGCTGGTACCGGGCTATGTCGGCATGCTGGTGTTTTTTACGCTCAGCCTGGCGCGCCGGCTCAAGCTACGCGGGGCGCTGCCGCATTTGCTCTGCCTGCCGGCCGTCGCCGCGGGCCTGGCCGACTTGGCCGAGAACGGTATGACGCTGCGCGCGCTGGAGCAGCTGCAGTATTTTGTGCTGGCCGACGCGGCGGTGGCCGATGTACGGATGGCCAGCCTGCTCAAGTGGGGGCTGCTGAGCGTCGCCGCTTTTCAGCTCGCTTGGATGGCGTTTGAGCTGGCTTGGTTCAGCCAAGAGCCGGCCGATAGACCGGCGCGCCTGATACCGGCCACTGTGTTCATGGGCGGCGCCAGCTTGGTCTGGGCCTGGGCTTTGCACTTTGAGTGGTATCTGGGCCTGCAACTGGGCATGCTGCTGGCCGCCGGTGGCTTGGTCGCCTTGCTGTGGTGGCAGTTGTTGCAGCTGTGGCCGCTGTCGCATACGGCGGCCGAGCCGCTGCCCGTCGATGTGGCGGCGGGTCGGGATTGAGCTTCGGCCCGCTACCCGCTACCTGCTGCCGATTTACCGCCGCCCGCTTATCGCTGTTTACTTACCGGCGCTGGGCGTGCGCGGCAGGCGCGGTGCCTTCACGCTGGGGCGGCCGGCGGCCGTGGGGTAGGCGTTCATCACGCGGTCCATATCGACCGTGTTCAGGTAAGAAGCGTATTGCTGTTCGGTGCAGTCCAGGCTTTGGCCGGCGACATGTTCGCCCTTGTACTGACCCTTGTGATACACGAAGGTGTACTCGGCGACACCGGCCGCTTGCGCCTGGTCGGCCTGGGCGTAATTGGCGCTGTACTTGTTGGCGCATTCGGTGCGCAATGCCTTGCCGGCGGCCGACTCGGTGGCGGCAGGGCTGGCGGCTTGGGCGACGCCGGCCAGCAGGCTCAGGCTGGACAAAACGATGGCGGTGATGTTGCGCTTCATGTGATTCAACCTTTGTGTTGGAGCGGCACCCCAGGTGCCTGAAAACAATGACGCCAGCTTAAGGCCAGCGGCTTTGATTTGCCACCCTTGCCCGAGGGGGCGGGTTGGCCCTAGTTTGAGACAAATATCACGAAACTGGCCCCTAAGGGCTCGCTTCCCACGCGCTCAGCCCGTACCAGCCGAAGCCCAGCGTCCATTGCGTTTGGCTGTTGCCGGTTTGCTGGCCGGCCGTCACGCTGAGGCCAAACTTGTCCGGCGTCACCCACCACAGGCCGCCCACGGTGCGTTGCGTGCCGCCAAAGACGCTGCGCCGGTCATTCGTTTGCACTTCAGCGAACAGCAAGCCCAGCGGGCTGGGCACCCAGACCAGTGCCAGATTCAGCGCCGTGCCGGTCAGGCCGCTGGCGCGGTCTTGATGCGGCCCGAGATTGGCATGCAGGGCAAAGTCTTCATTGACCACCAGCGTCGCCAAGCCAAGCAGCCCCTGGCCATTGCGGCGCCAGCCGCTGTCTGACGGGTGTTCATAACCGACGCCCACTTTGAGGCCGAAGTTGATTTGCCCGGCCGGCGTCAACAGCCCCCAGCTCTTGGGCGCCCATTTGACCGCGAAGCCTGCTTCGCCGCGGATCTCGTCGCGTGGATGCGGGTGGGTGTAGTCGAGGTCGATCTCCAGGCCTTCGACGATGCCGCAAGCCGGTGCCAGCACCAGCGCCCGGCTGCTGCCCACTTTCTCGCCCCAGCCCTCCAATTGGCAGCTGCCGGGGTCGGCGGTGCCGGCGTCATCGCTGGACAAGGGGCGTCCGGCCTGGGCAGGGCCGGCGCATACCAGCGCCAACATAGCCAGACCGCTCGCCGTGGTGGCGAAGCTGCGGCGTGGCCGCAGGTGTCGTTTCATCGTCATCATCTTTTGGCCTTTCGAGGGTCAAACCTGGCCTGGCTAAACTTGAAAACGATCGGTGTGCTGCTTCAGATCACCGCCCATGCGACGCAGATTGTCCGAAGAGGCGGTGGTTTCCTCCACCATGGCGGCGTTCTGCTGCGTCATCTCATCGAGCTGGCGAATCGCCTGTGAGACCTCGCCCAAGCTGGTTGCCTGGTCTTGCGTGGCGCTCGATATTTCGCTGATCATGGTCTGCACTTTTTGCACCGAGCCGCGCAGATCTTCCATGGTGTGGCGGGCCCTGTCGACCAGATTGGCGCCGTCATTGACGGTCTCGGTCGAGCGCGCGATCAAGGCGCCGATCTGCTTGGAGGCCTCGGCGCTGCGCTGCGCCAGGCTGCGCACCTCGCTGGCGACCACCGCAAAGCCGCGCCCTTGCTCGCCGGCCCGTGCCGCTTCAACGGCGGCATTGAGCGCCAGGATATTGGTCTGGAAGGCAATGCCGTCGATGACCGAGCTGATCTCGCCGATCTGGCGCGAGGACGCTTGAATCTGCTCCATGGTGCTGACCACCCGGCCCACCGCCTCGCCGCCGGCATCGGCCGCCTGGCTGGTGGCGTTGGAGAGTTGATGCGCCTCGTGCGCCGAGGCCGAGGTGCGCTGCACGCTGCTGTTGAGTTCTTGCGCGGTGGCGGCCACCTGCTCCAGATTGGCGGCCTGCTGCTCGGTGCGGTTGCTCAGGTCATGGCTGGCATGGGCGATTTCCGCGCTGGCGGTGACCACCGCGTTGACGTTGTCGCCCACCGCCTTGACCAGGTTTGAGAGCGACTGCTGCATCGTCGCCATCGCCTCGATCACACTGCCCTGGAAGGTCACACCGTTGTGCTTGAGCGCGCGCAGATCGCCGGCGGCAATGCGCTGGGCAATCTCGGCCAGATCGGTCGGGTCAGCGCCCAGGCGCTGCAAGACATAGCGGCGCAGCGTGAAGCCCAGCAAGGCCGCCGAGGCGACGGCGATGCCCAAGCCGATGATCGCGGTCAGGCGGGCATTGTCGTAGGCGGCCGCCGCGCTTGCGCCGTCCTTGCGGGCGCCTTCTTCCATCTGGGTGCTCAGCTTGTCGAGCAGCGCCAAGATGTCGTCTTCCATTCCGTCGTAGCGGTTGTAGAGCAAAGCGATGTATTCGTCTCTTTTGTCGGCCCGAATCAGCGCGACCAACTCATCCACCACGACGCGCGAGGCCAGGGTTTTGGCGATGATGTCTTTGGCCTCGGCGATTTCTTCTGGAGATGCGTCACCGGGCACGAACTGCTCGGTGATATCTTTGATCGCCCGATTGCCTTGCTCGCGCACCTTGGTCAGGGTGTCTATTTCCGCCTCATGTTTGGCGTTGGGCAGCAGCGCCAGATTGCGCAGCGCAATGCCACGCCCATGGATGGAATCGTTCAAGGTCGACAAGCTGGTCAGCTGCGGGATATTGTTGTCGGTGATGTCGTCATTGACCGTGTCCATGCGGCCCATCATTACCATGATGGCGGAGATCACCGCCAAGAAGACCGTCAGCAAGATGACGTTGGACAGCAAGATGCGTTGGGCCAGATTCAGTTTCATGCGGGACTCCATGAGAAAGACTCTTCAAACGACGGGGCCGTATGCCAAAGCCCTGCTGGGCACAGGGCTTTGGTGCATCTTCACCTATCGGCCCCGACTTGGCAATCTTGAATTCAAGCCGCGAAATGCCGGCACTGTGCGCAATTTTTCTTTGCTGCGGCGAGCCCTGGCCGGCTTAGACTGAAAGCGTGAACACTCGCAAATCATCGTGGTGATCTTCAGGACTCTGGCGCTTGTTTTGGCGCCTTGTTTGGCGCTTAGCGTGGAGATTTCGCGCCGGCTTGGGCCGCTGCAGGTGTGGAGCTTGGCCCTTGCGTTGTTGCTGCTGACGGGTCCCTTGCTGGCCGAGCCTTTGCCCGTCGGCGATTTGCCCGCTGGTTCGGTGGGCCTGCGGGCCGAAGTGTTGATCGAGACGCCGGGTCTGGCCCTGGATCTGGCGCAGGCCCAGGCGCTGCAGCGGGACGGCAAGTTCCAGGCAGGCCGGCAGCAAGTGCTGAACTTCGGCATCGGCGCGCCGCCCGTTTGGCTGCGGCTGGCACTGCGCAATCCTGGCGAGCGCGCACGCAGCTTGCGGCTGCTCGCCGGCACCACCTGGCTTGACAGTCTCACGCTGTACCAGCTGCAAGGCGGGCGGCTGCTAGCGCAGCTGCAAAGCGGTGACGAGCAGGCCAGCGCACCAGGTTTGACGCCGGCGCTCGGTTTTGTTTTTTCGCTCGAGGTGCCGCCCGGCGAGAGCGAGCTGTTTTTGCGCGTCGCCTCGGTCGACCCGATGGTGTTGCCGCTCGAACTTTTGACGCCCGAGCAGCTCGGCCAGCGCCAACTCCAGGCCGGCTATTTCTACGGCTTTGTGTATGGATTTTTGCTCGCGCTGTGCAGCTACAACTTGCTGTTGTTTGCCGGCCTGCGCCAGCGCAGCTATCTCTATTACGGGCTTTATCTGGCCACGCTGGTGGCGATGAACCTGGCCTATACCGGGCACGGCTATGCTTGGTTTTGGCCCGGCAACGTGCTTGTTCAGCGTTATGTGATTGTGGTCTTGATGCTGCTCTTCGGCTGCAGCGGCCTGCTGTTTGCGGCGCGCTTTCTGGCTTTGGCAGAACATGCGCCCAGAACCTTGCGTGCGGTCCAAGTACTGTGCCTGGCGGGCTTGCTCTATATGGGCTTGGCGCTCTTGAACGGCTGGCATTTTGTGGCGGTGCAACTGGCGTTTTGCTTTGTGGCCATCTTCACCCTCATCATGGTGGGCTTGGGCTTGCTGACGCTGCGGCGCGGGCGGCAGGCGGGTTTCAATTTTTTGGTCGCTGCGCTGTGCGGCATGCTGGGCACCCTGGTCACGGCCTTGTCGACCTGGAGCATCCTGCCCTTCAGGACTTGGACCTTCCATGCGCTGGAGATTGGCTTCATCCTGGAGGCCAGCCTGCTCGCCCTGGCGCTGGCCTATTGGGTACGCCAGCAGCAGGACGCAGCGCTGCGTGCCGAGCAGATGGCGCGTTTGGACCCTTTGACGCAGCTGCGCAATCGGCGTGCCTTTCTGGAGCTGGCGGGCTCGTGCTGGAGTACCGCGCTGCGCAGTGGGCGCCCGCTCAGTTTGATCATGCTGGACCTGGATCATTTCAAGCAGATCAATGACGAGATGGGCCACAGCGCCGGCGATAAGGCGCTGGTGAAGGTGGCGCGCCTGCTCGATCAGGGCTGCCGCGCCGGCGATATTCTGGCGCGCTGGGGTGGCGAGGAGTTTGTGCTCTTGATGCCCGAGACCGACCTCGGCCAAGCCTGCGCGTTGGCGGAACGTCTGCGTGAGGTGATCGAACAAAGCCGACCGGCGCTCAACAATGTGGCGCCCGAGCTAACGGCCAGCATCGGCGTGGCCGAGCGCGGCGAGGCGCTGCGTCTGGAGGACTTGATCAATGCTGCCGACGCCAAGCTCTTCGAGGCCAAGCACCTGGGACGCAACCGGGTGGCACCAGCGTTGGCTTGACTGAGGCAGGCTTAAAGTTCGGCCGGCATGGTCAGCGGGCCGGTTGCCTCGCGTTCGTCCCATTCGTTCTTGATCACTTGAATCTGCGGCAAGATCGACATGAACACCTCGATCAACCTGGGCTCGAAATGCGTGCCTGCGCCCGCCAACATGGTCGCGAGCACCTGCTCCATCGGCCAAGCGTCTTTGTAAGGCCGACGCATGCCCAGTGCGTCGAATACATCGGCAATCGCGGTGATGCGCGCCGACTCAGGGATGGCTTGGCCAGTGAGGCCGTTGGGGTAGCCGCTGCCGTCCCATTTCTCGTGATGGCATAGCGCGATCTCGGCCGCCATCTTGAACACCGGCGCCTGGCTCATGCAGAGCACCTCAAAGCCGATCTGCGCATGCGTTTGCATCAACGCGAACTCGGCGGTGTCGAGGCGGCCCGGTTTGCACAAAATCGTTTCAGGAATGCCAATCTTGCCGGTGTCGTGCATTGGTGCGGCCAGCTCCAGCAGACGGCGATCGGCCCGGCTCCAGCCGCAGGCGCTGGCGATCGCGCCGGCATAGGCGCCCATGCGCCAGATATGCGCGCCGGTGTCTTTGTCTTTCAGATGGGCGGCGGCGGCCAGCATGTAAATTGCGTCGTGATAGACCTGCTCCAGCTGTGCCACGCCGACCAGCGACAAATGCGCCTTCACACGCGCCAGCACGATCGGCGCCGACACCGGCTTGATGATGTAGTCCACCGCGCCGGCGGCAAAGCCGCGTGCCTCATCCCCGACCTCGGACAAGGAGGTCACGAAGATCACCGGGATCGCGTGTGTGGCCGCATCGGCTTTGAGCTGGCGGCAAACGCTGTAGCCGTCCATGCCGGGCATTTGCACATCCAGCAGCACCAGCGCCGGCGCATGCTTGTGGGCGGCGGCGATCGCGTCGAGCCCGCTGCGGGCGAACACCAGGGGGTAGAGCGGCGACAAGATCTGGCGCAGCACGGCCAGGTTGCTCGGGTCGTCATCGACGATCAACAGCGGCGAATTCGACATGGGCATTTCCTAGGCAAGGTTCAGGCGATCGGCGAGTTCCTGGGTGGCCACTTCTGCTGCCCTGAAGTCGAACGACTCTACCGCAGACCGGATGGGCTGCAAATACGCGGCCGGCAGCCCTGTGGCCAGCTGTGCCAGCAGCGGCTCCACCAACTCCGGTGTATCCGCATCGAGTTTTTTCAGCAAGTCTTTCAGGCCGGCTTGCAATTGCGCGCGGCCTTGCGCCGACTCAAGCGCGGGCGTGGCAAGGGCTGGCGCCCCAGCCTCGCAGCTCGCGCTCACGGCCGCGCCGAAGCATTCGATCGATTGCCAGGCCTGCTGCAGCGCGGTTTGCAGTGGCGGCCATAGGATCTCGGTCGCAGGGTCGGCCAGCAGCGCACTTTCAGCCTCTGCGCACAGCCGGGCCAGCCGGCTCAGGCCCAAATTACCGGCCGAGCCCTTGACTTTGTGCAGCAAGGCTGGTGCATTGTTCCGGTCGGCTTGGAGCTGGGTCAGCAGCTCTTGATGCTCGGCCGCAAACAGCTTGAGGTGGCGGCCATAGAGTTGCGCGTCACGCCAGACCTGCAAGCCATGTTGGTGATCCAGGCCGTCGAGTTCGCCCAAGGCTTGCAGGGCCTGGCTGAGCTTCGCGTTCGGACCGGACGGCGTATCTGGCCTCGCTTGCGTCACCGCCGGCTCGCCGATTTGCCCCTTGGCGGGCAGCCACTTCAGCAGCGCCGCATAGAGCTGGCGCGGCTCCACCGGTTTGGGCACAAAGTCATTCATGCCTGCGGCCAAACAGCTTTGCCGGTCTTCCTCGAACACATTGGCCGTCACGGCCAAGACCGGCAACTTGGCCCGCGCGGGCAAGCGCCGGATGGCACGCGCCGCAGTCAGCCCGTCCATCTCTGGCATCTGCATGTCCATCAGCACCAGGTCATAGGCCTCGCGGGCCACGGCCTCTACCGCCTCGCGGCCATTGCGCGCCAAGTCCACCTGCAGCCCGCAGCCCTCCAGCAGCAAGCGACCCAGCTCAAGATTGATTTCCACATCGTCCACCAGCAAGATGCGGGCGCCGCCATGCTGGCTGCGCAGGGCCTGCTCGAGCTCGCTGGCAGCGCCCAAGATGGGCAGCGCCAGCTGGGGTTCGCCGCGTGCGAGCCGGGCGGTGAACCAGAAGGTGCTGCCCAGGCCGGGCTCACTCTGCGCGCCGGCCTCGCCGCCCATCAGGCGCGCCAGCAACTGGGTGATGGTCAGGCCCAGGCCGGTGCCGCCGTATTTGCGGGTGATGGAGCTGTCCGCTTGTTGAAAGGCCTGGAACAAGGAGCCCAGCTCTTGCGCGGGAATGCCGATGCCGCTGTCTTGCACCTCGAAGCGCAGCAAAACGGCTTCGTCCGGGGCCGCTTGCGCGGCTTGAGCCAACTGCACACGCACGCTGATCCGGCCTTGGTCGGTGAATTTGAGCGCGTTGCCGACGAAGTTCAGCAGCGCCTGGCGCAGCCGCGTCTGGTCGCCGCGCAGCCAGTCGGGCGTGCCCTCGCCCCTCTCCATGCTCAGTTGCAGGCTCTTGGCATGGGCCTGGTCGGCCATCATCGAGTAGACCTGGTCGAGCAGGGCGTCGAGGTGGAAGTCGCGCTGCTCCAGCGTCAAGCGGCCGGCTTCGATCTTGCTGACGTCCAGGATGTCGTTGATGGTGGCCAGCAGGTGCGCGGCCGCCACGTCAATCTTCTTCAAGCGCAGCAATTGGCCGGGCCTCGGCTCGTCGCGGCGCAGCAGATGGGTCAGGCCGATGATGGCGTTCATCGGCGTGCGGATCTCGTGGCTCATATGGGCCAGAAAGCTGCTCTTGGCCAGGTTGGCAGCCTCGGCGGTTTGGCGCGCCAGCGCCAGCTCGCTGGTGCGGTCCACCACCAGCTCCTCCAGATGGTGGCGATGCTGGTTCAACTCTTCGCCGATGCGCTTGCGTTCGGTGATGTCCTCCTTCAGCGCCACGTAATGCGTGAGCTTGCCGTCGGCCTGGTAGATCGGCGTGATGATGGCGAACTCGGCATACTCGCTGCCGTCTTTGCGGCGGTTGGACAACTCGCCTTTCCAGATCTGGCCCTGATTCAAGGCCGCCCACAGGCCGGCATAGACGGCGTCGGGCGTATGGCCGGACTTCAGAATCGAAGGTTTCTGGCCCAGCAACTCTTCGCGGCTATAGCCTGAGGAATCCACAAAGGCCTGATTCACATATTCGATCCGCGTGTCCAGGTCGGTGATGAAGATGCTTTCCGGGCTTTGCTCGATCGCCATCGACAACATGCGCAGGCGCTGCTCATTGGCTTTTTGTTCGGTCACGTCGATCACGAAGGCCAGCACGCAGGGCTGTTCGTCCAGCTCGGTCACTTCGCCCGACAAGCTGATGGTGCGCAGCTCGCCGCTGCTGGTGCGCCACTGCGTTTCATAGCCGATCAAGCGACCTTGCTCGCGGATGATCTGCATCCATTCCTGACGCTGCGACTCGCGCTGCCAGAAGCCCAGCTCGGTGGAGCTGCGGCCCAGCACTTGCTCGGCCGTCCAACCCAACTCGCGCTCGAAGTTGCGGTTGACTTGCAGGATGCGACCTTCGTTCAGCGTCGTGATGGCCGCCGCAATCGGGCTGGACTGAAAGGCGGTGGCAAAGCGCCGTTCGGAGCGGCGCAATTCGGCTTCGGCAAAGGCACGCTGGCGCTCGCGCTCGAAGTTGGCCAGTGCATAGTCCACCTCGCCCGCCATGGCCAGCAGCAGCTGGCGTGTTTCGGCGTCGAAGGCATCGACCTCGGCAGCGGTCAGCACCAGCACGCCGCAGGCGCGCCCGTCACGGTGCAGAGGCAGCGAGGCGCTCGCTCCCCAGCCATTGGCAAGGCCCAATTCCAGCCAGGGCCGGGTGCGTGGGTCTTTGATGAAGTCTTGTACCCAGCAAGGCGCATCCTCCCGGATCGCCGGCCCGGAAGTGCCTTGGCCGCCCGCTGCCAGCGGGTCCACGCTGACCGGCACCTGGTCCATATAGTCGACAGCGACGCCAAAGCGCGCCTGCGGCCTAATTTGCAAAGTGAGCGGATCCACAAAGCCAATCCAGGCGGTTCTGAGACGGCCCAAGATCACCGCGCTGCGGCACATGCGGTCAAACAATAGCTGCTCGTCCTGGCTGTGCAGAATCGCTTGGTTGGATTCGTACAGCGCCGCATAAAGATCGGCCTGACGCTGTATCTTTTCGGCGGCGTAGATGCTGTCGCTGATGTCTTGTACGGTGGCCAGAAAAAGGCTGACGCTGCCATCGTCGGCGCGCAGGCATTTCACATTGACGTCGGCATGCACGGTGTGGCCGTCTTTGCGGAAGTAGCGCTTTTGCAGGCGATAGCCCTCGGCCTCACCGCGCAAAACGCGCTCGAACAGCGGCAGCTCCTCGGCCAAGTCTTGCGGGTGCGTGATCTCGGCCCAGTTCATGGTCTGCAGCTCTTGGCGCGAGTAGCCCAGCAAGTCGCACAAATAGTCGTTGAAGTGGCCCAGGGTCTTGGACGCCGGCTGCGAGCTGGCCATGCCGATAAAGGGCAGCTCAAAGAACTGCTGAATCTGCCGCTCGGCTTCACCTTGCTTGACCAGCAGGGCCAGGTCTTGCTCGCGCTCTTGCGCACGCTGCATCTGAGCAATCGCCGCCAATAGCGAGGTCATCGCCAGCAAGCCCATCAAGCCGCCCCAGAACAAGCCCTCGCGCACCGGCTGCAAGACCTCGTCGCGATTCATCTTGGCGAGCAAGGTCCAGGAGCTGCCGCGCACTTGCCGGTAGGCGCCCAACACGGCCACTTGGGCGTGGTCCAGCCCTTGCGTCCGGCCCGGCCCATGGGCAAGCAGCGCTTGTGCGGCCGGCCGTTCGCTCTCGCTCAATGGCAGGCGCAGAGGTGCCGAGCCTGCCGGCCGGTGCTGGGGGCTGTTCAAAAACAGCGCCGCGTCGCCATCGCGGCGCAGCAGCAGAGTTTGGCCGCTGTCGCTGACCACCGGCCAGCGCTGCATATAGGGGAATAGAAACTGCTGCGGATCAATGCGCAGCAGCACGGCGCCTGCGACCACCTGTGCAGCGCCGTGGTGATGGATCAGCGGCACCATCAGATCCAAGCGCATGCGACCCTGCTTGTCGGCCCCGAGCTCGGCGACTTGCAGCTCGCCGGTCTGCACGGCTTGGCGCACCAAGGCGGCGTCCGGCGCGTTCGCCTGCAAGGGCTCACCGGTACTCAGCACAGCCTCACCCGAGCTGCTGAAAAGCGCAACGGCGGCATAGCCATAGGCTTGCTGAATGGCCAGCAGCTGCTTTTCTACATGCTGCCGATTGGCATCGGTGCTGGCGCTCTTCAAGCTCAGCACCTCGTCGATCAGGCTGCCATTGCTCATCAATGCGCGGCCGTCGCTGAGCCGCTCACCCAGCCAAGACTCGACCTGCTCCGTCTTCAGCTGGGCAATCGCCTCCAAATTGGCAAAGGCCTTGTTTTCGGCCTGCGGTGTGGCCCAGTGCAGATAGGCCCAAGCCAGCAAGGGCAGCGCTGCCGCCATGCTCAACAGCATCAGCAACAAGCGTCTGTGGCCCCTGGGCATCTTCAAGTTCAGCTGCTCTCAGATGTGGCGCCGCACCATGGCACCTGTGACGCATTGCGGGCTTGCGAATGCGTCTTTTGATCCTAGCAGGCGCAAGCGCCTGAAAATTGCCAGCTAAGCCGGGTGAAGGTCGGCTATTTCGCTATTTGCTGCTACGCCGGGCCTAGCCCTGACGCAAGGCCTCATACAGCGCCACGAACTCCTGTGTCAGCTTGTGGCGCGGGTCCAGATGGATCATCGGACGTGCCAGCTCATGCGACTCCTTGACCTTGACGCTTGCGCTGAGGTAGGGCGCCAGCACCGGCAGGCCCTCGTCAATCAGCGCTTGTACGGTGCGCTGCGGCAGCGCGGCGCGGGCCTGGAACTGGTTGACGATGATGCCCTCGACTTCCAATTCGGCGTTGTGATCGGCCTGGATTTCCTTGACGTTGTCGAGCAACTCATACAGCGCGCGGCGCGCGAACTCATCGCAGTCAAACGGAATCAAGCAGGTCTCGGCCGCGATCAGCGCCGAGCGGGTGTAGAAGTTCAGCGAGGGCGGGGTGTCGATCCAGATTTCGTCGTAGTCCTCGCCCAGCTCCACCAGGGCCTCGCGCAGCTTGTAGATTTTGTAGCGGCTCTCGAGCTTGCTGTGCAGCTCGTCCAGCAAGGGGCTGGCCGGCATCAGGTGCAAGTTTTCCCAGGGTGTTTCGATGATGAAGTCGCTGGTCTTGGGGTTGCGAACGCTGAATTTCAGCGTCGTTTCGAAGAACTCGGCGGCGCCGGGCTGCTCTGCATCGGCAGCCTCACCGAGCAGATAACGGCTGGAATTGCCCTGCCGGTCCAGATCGACCAACAGCGTGCGCCGGCCCTGATATGCGGCAATGGCCGCGAGATTGCTGGTGATGGTGGACTTGCCGACCCCACCTTTTTGATTGAAAACAACGCGGCGCATTCGCTTATCCCTGGCTGAATTGCAATGGCGCTATTGTGCACTGCAGCAAGACGCCGCGAGCTCAGGGTATCCGCCAGATTGCCGGCCTAGCTGCCTGCGCGCCCCCTCATCCGGGGTGTCTGAAGCGCGCCGATGTGGGCTTTTGTGACAGTCCCCATAAAACTGTCACATGCTGCGGCCACACTCGCGCCGCTTTGGCTTGTTTGCCATCCTTCGGTTCCATCCTCGTTCTCCACCCTCTGGCCCATCATGAAACTCAATCAATCGATCCTCGCCCTCGCGGCTACCTTGTTGGCGACAGGCTTCGCCCAAGCCGGCAGCTCCCTCAATCTGAACAACTACAAGGTGGACGGGGTTTACGCCTTGGACATCTTGGGCGGCACCACGGCCGGACAGATTTCGGGTCTGGAGGCCTCGGCGGTCAGCTATGCGAGCGACCGTGGCACGCTGTTCTTTGTCGGCGACGAAGGCACCGGCGTGGTCGAAATCTCGCGCACCGGCCAAACCCTGGGCAAGATGGCCTTCGACTGGGCCGGCACCGGCAGCACCAAGCATGACACCGAAGGTCTGGCCTACCTGGGCAATGGCGTGCTGGTGGTCAGCGAGGAGCGCTTGCAAGATGTCTACCGCTTCAGCTTTGTGAACGGCGGCAGCGCGGCTTTGAAGAACAACTTTGTGTCCATCGCCAATAACGCGGTGGGCAACAACGGCATCGAAGGCATCAGCTATGACGCGCGCGGCGATGGCAGCTTCATCACCATCAAACAGCAGACGCCCCAGAACATCTTGAGCGGCGGGCTGAGTTTTGCAGCGGCCACCGGCGCCCCGCCGAGCAACTCCGGCGACGGCTCCACCCCGCCGGGCGGTGGCGTGTCCACGATGGTCAGCTTGTTCAATCCGGCTTCGATGGGCCTGAGCACCTTGTCGGATGTGCAGACGCTGTCCTCGGTGGATGCCTTGGCGGGCAGCGCGGCTGCCGACAATCTGCTGGTGCTGAGCCTGGGCTCGCGCAAGTTGGTGGAAGTGAACCGCCAGGGTCAGGTGCTGAGCAGCTTTGATCTCAGCAATGTTGTGCCGAATAACGGCATCGAAGGTGTGACCGTTGATGAGTTGGGCAATATCTATTTGGTTGCCGAGCAGGACCAAACCGGTGGCGCTTTGCCTGGCGTGAAGTCGCAACTGATCGTGCTGTCGGCGATCTCGCCGGTGCCCGAGCCTTCGACCTATGGCTTGATGGCCTTGGGTCTGGGTTTGCTGGGCCTGCGCGCCCGCCGCCGCCAGGCCTAAGTCGACGCAGATGGGCCCACCCTTTCGAGGCCCAGCCCGCGCAGCAGCGGACCCAAGCTAGCAATCCGCTGCTGTGATTGCGCCCACAGCATGCCGCGCGCAAATGCGGCCTGTTCTAGCAAGGCCGGCTGCGCCTGGGCCAAGTCCAGCAGCAGCAGCCGGGCCACTTCGGCGTCATTGTTTTGCCCCAGCAAGTCCTGCAAGGCGGACAACTGAGCCAGTGTCGCCTTGCCCTTGGCAGCTTCAAGAGTGCCGAAGAATTCGTTCGCATAACGCATTTTCTTGACGGCAATGCGCAGCTGATGCCTGGCCGCTGCGCTGGGCTGTGCTTGCGCCTTCAGCGCAGCGGCCCGCAGCTTCTTCTTGCGGCGCCTCAGCATGGCCGCAGCGGCCGGTGCAAGCGACTCACCAAGCGCTGTCGGGCGAGGAGCATCAGCGCGCCAGCTGCAGGCTTTGAGCCATTGTTCGAGTTGCTTCACCAAAGCTTGGTAGCGCTCTGTCTTGAGCGTACGTGCGGCTGCGCCGCGACGGCGCTTGGCTGTGGTGACGCTGATATGCAGCAGCACTTGCAAATCTTCACTTGGGCCGAGCGCCATCAAATTGGGCAGCGTGCTGCCGGCCAGCACCTCGGCGTCGCGCGCTGCCCCCAGCCGCTGCCCCAGCCATGCGAGCTCGGCCAGCAGCGCCGGCGGCGGCGCAATCCAGGGTTTGAACAAAACCAAAGCCGAGCGCAGCCGGCGCAGGCCGACGCGCATCTGGTGCACGAACTCGGCCTCGGCGCTGTGCCGCAAGCCCGCCTCGTTGGCGCGTACTTGGCGCAGGCAATTGCGGGCGATTTGTATAAAGCCTTGCTCCAGCGTGATGCCGGGGCGGAGCTTGACGGGCCGGGCTTTGGACGGTTTGAGCGAGTTGGGCATGGCGGCCAGCTTAGCTCAGCCGCGCCGCATGCTCGTCCACAGCGCCGCCAGCACGATCAGCGCGCCGCCTGTCCACGCCAGCGGGCTCAGCGACTCACCCAGCCACAGCACCGCGAACAGCGCGCCAAAGGCCGGCTCGCTGCCCATCAACAGCGCCACCCGGCTGGGTGAGCTGTGCTTGAGCGCCCAGTTCTGCGCAAAGAAGGCGAACACGGTGCAGCCCAAAATCAAATAGACACTGGCCGACCAAAATGCGGCGTCACCCGGCAAGGCAGGCAGGCCGTTCGGCGAAAGCAGGGCGAGGCCGAGGCTGCCCAGACCGATCACGCCGGACTGCACCGCCGTCAAGGCCAAAGCGGGCGCGCGCCGATCACGGCTGAGCTTGCTGGTCATGCAAACGGTGATGGCGCGCAGTAGTGCAGCGCCCAGCATCAAACCGTCTCCCAAACCGATCTGGCCCAGCAAGCCGCCACTCAACAAGGCAGCACCCAGCAGCGAGACGGCCGCAAAGCCGAACATCGCCCGCGCCGGCCGCCGCCCCAGCAGCCCCCATTCGACAAAAGGTGTGAACACCACGCACAGGCTGATCAAAAAGGCTGCATTGCTGGCTTGCGTCAGCGCGACGCCAAAGGTCTCGCACAGGAAGATCAACAACATCAGGCCGCCCAAGGGCAGGCCGCAGACCAGCGCGTCGCGGCGCTGTTCGGCATCGGCCCGCAGCAAGGCCGGCAGCAGCAGGGCGAAAGTGACGGAGAAGCGCAGCGCCAAAAAGCCCAAAACCGGGTAGAAAGCCAGCGCGCCCTTGGCCACGCCGTAGCTGCTGCCCCAGACCATGGCCACCAGCAAGAGCATCAGGTCAGACAGGCGCAGCAGATGTGTATGGGGATGGGGCAGGGTCAGGCTGGACATGGTTTTTTGGAAGGCGAGTGCAAGAGACCTGTGGATTATTCAGTTTTGCCTTGGCGGTGATAATCTGGCAGTTCGGAATAACACTTGTGCGCCATGAGCATCAATTACTCGTTTGAGGCTTTGCCGGACATGGCTATGTTTGCCTGCGTCGTCGAGGCCGGCAGCTTCTCGGCGGCGGCGCGGCAAGCGGGTGTCAGCCCTTCGGCGGCCAGTCGGCAAGTGGCGCGCCTGGAAGCTTTGTTGCGGGTGCGGCTGCTGGAGCGCACGACCCGCAAGCTGCGCCTGACCGAGGCAGGAGCGGCCGCGTATGCGCAGTGCCAGCAGATGCTGGCGGCGGCGCGCGAGGTGATGGCGCTGAGCGACAGCGGCCAGGCGGACAAAGCGGCACGGCCCAGCGGACTCTTGCGCGTCAGCTGCCCCAAGGCGATCGCGCGCCATTTGATCCATCCTTTGATGCCGGCCTTCCTGGCGCAATACCCGCTGGTTGATGTGCAACTGATCGTCACCGACCGAACCGTGGACCTGTACCAAGAGTCGATTGACCTGGCGATCCGTGTCGGCGACGCGCCGCCGCCGGGTCTGGCCGGCCGGCCCCTCTTGCGCCTGCGCCATATCCTGTGCGCCAGCCCGGCCTACCTGCGCCAGCATGGCAATCCAGTGCATCCGCGCGAACTGGCAGCGCACAGCTGCCTCTATCTGGGGGAAGACGAGCGTGACCGGCAGTGGCGCTTTACACAGCGCGGCGGTGAGACGGCCACGGTCAAGGTCAAAGGGCGTTATGTCGCCAACCACAGCGAGCTGCGACTGGAGGGCGCGCTGCATGGTTTAGGTATCGCCAGCCTGCCCGAGTTTGTCGCCCGCGAGGCCTTGGCGAGCGGGGGCTTGCAGCCGGTCTTGGCGGACTGGGAGCATGGCACCGACTACGCGGGCATGGCCTGGCTGCTCTACCCGTCGAACCGCTATGTGGCACCCAAGCTGCGGGTCTGCATCGACCATCTGGTGGCGGGTTTGGCGGACGAGGCGCCGCATCGCATCAGCGAGTGATCATCAAACGGCCCTGGCAGCGAGCCGCACGCGTCGACAGAGTCAGGAAAATACCCTGTCGAAGTGCTGGGCCTTGCTCGGACGGCCAGAATCGCGCCTGTGCCAAAGGGCTTAACGAGCCGCTCGGCCCCGCTGCCAAACTCAGGATACTCAGATGAACCAGGCGTTAGTCAAGACCGTCCCCTTTGCACCGACGCAAGCCGATGTTTCCCGTATCGTCGAGATGGCCTGGGAAGACCGGACATCGTTCGACGCCATTGAGGCCCAGTTCGGCTTGAATGAGTCCGCTGTGCTTGCACTGATGCGGCGAGAGCTGAGGCCTTCATCGTTTCGCATGTGGCGCCAGCGCATGGCCGGCCGCCGCACCAAACATGCGGCGCTGTGCGGCGCCAAGTTGCTGCGCCACCGCGCGACCCATACCCGCCAGTAATGGATCTCGGCAGCGTGCCTGCGCGGCGGGCTTTGGTCTGGTTCAAACGCGATTTGCGGGTGCACGATCATGCGCCGCTGGTGGCCGCTCAGGCCTGCAAGGACGCGCTGGCCTTGTTTGTCATTGAGCCTGAATGGCTGCAAAGCCCCGAGTGCGATGCCAGTCATGTGGAGTTCTTATTGGCATGCTTGGCGGAGCTGCGCGAGGCCTTGGCCTTGCGGGGTTTGCCCCTGCTGGTGCGAGTGGGCTCCGTCGTACCGGTGCTTGCCCAGTTGCACAGCGAGCTGGCGTTCACCCATCTATTGAGCCATGAAGAGACCGGCCCGGGGTGGACTTATCGGCGCGACCTGCAGGTAGCAGCCTGGTGCAAGACGGCCTCCATCGCGTGGCAGGAATTCACCCAGACCGGGGTGGTGCGGCGCCTGCCCAGCCGTACGGGCTGGGCACAGCGCTGGCAGGCGCGGATGGACGCGCCTGTGCATAGGCTGGACGGTAGTTTCACTGCGGCGGTAGCGCTTGCCCAAGCGGAGCTGCCCGACCTAGCCAGCCTGGGGCTGGCGCCGCACCGCAAGACCTTGCAGGCGGCCGGTGAAAAGGCGGCGCGGCGCATGCTCAAAAGCTTTCTGCAAGTACGTGGCTACAACTACCGCAAAGCACTATCCAGCCCCTTGAGTGCCGAACAGGGGTGCAGCCGTCTGAGCCCCCACCTGGCTTTCGGCACGCTCTCCCTGCGCACGGTGCACCAGGCCACCGAGCAAGCCATTGCCCGCGCGCCTGACCGCGAGCTGGCCTATGCGCTGCGCGGCTTTGCCGGGCGGCTTCGCTGGCACTGCCACTTCATGCAAAAGCTCGAAGATGAGCCCGGCATCGAGTTCCACAACTTTGCCCGTGTCTGCGATGGCTTGCGGGAGGACGACTTCAATGACGGCCATTTTGCGGCTTGGTGCACAGGTCGCACGGGCTACCCCATGGTGGACGCCTGCATGCGCTCGCTGGTCGCCACGGGTTGGCTCAACTTTCGCATGCGGGCGATGCTGGTGAGCTTTGCCAGCTACCACTTGTGGCTGCATTGGCGCCAAACCGGCCTGTTTCTGGCGCGGCAATTTCTGGACTACGAAGCGGGCATCCATTGGAGCCAGATGCAGATGCAAAGCGGCACCACGGGCATCAATACGCTGCGCATCTACTCCCCGACAAAACAGGCGCTGGACCAGGACCCGCAGGGCTTGTTCATCCGCCGCTGGGTGCCCGAACTTGGCCGTGTGCCGCTGCCGTATTTGGCCGAGCCCTGGAAGATGGACTTGAGCGTTCAGCGCCTGGCAGGCTGCGGGATCGGCGTCGATTACCCTTGCCCCATCGTCGACGACAAGGCGGCGACCCAGGCCGCCAAAGACCGGATGTATGGCTTGCGCAAGACCGAGCAGGCGCGAGAAGAGGCCGACCAAGTGCAGGCCCGTCACGGTTCGCGCAAAAGTGGCTTGCCGACCTCGGCGCCGCGGCGCAAGAGCAAAGCAGCTGTGCCCCCTTCGCTGCAGGGCGAGCTGTTCGCTTGAACGGCCAGCCGGGCCTAGTGCTGCACCCGGCTCGCCAGCAGCGCCGCCTCGACGCGGCTGCGCACCTGCAGCTTTTGCAAGATATTGGTCACGTAATGCTTGATCGTCTTCTCTGACAGGAACACGCGCTCGCCGATCTCGCGGTTGGTCAGGCCGGTGCCGATCAGCGCGAGGATCTCGCGCTCGCGCTCGGTCAATTCCTGCAGCGGGTCAGGCGCCCGGCCCTGCGTCAGCGACACCAGCATCTCGGCCGCGATCGACGGCGACACATAGACCTCGCCGGCCACCGCCGCGCGCACGACACGGGCCAGCTCCCGCGCCGACACGCCCTTCAACACATAGCCGCGCGCGCCGGCCTTCAGGGCAGCGAGTAGCTTGTCTTTGTCCTCCGAGCCGGTCAGCATCACGATGGCCGTGGCCGGGCAAGCCATGGCGATTTTTTCGGCCGTCATGATGCCGTTCCAGCCGGGCATGCTGATGTCCAGCAAGACCACCTGTGGCAGCAGGCTTTGGGCCAGCGCGAGCGCCTCTTCGCCCGAGGCGGTCTCGCCGACGACCTTGAAGTCGGGGTCCAGTCCCAGCGAATGCACGACGCCCTGGCGAAACAGCGGATGGTCATCGACGACCAGGATCTCTATCAACTCAGTCATCATCATGTCCGTCTGGATGCAAGGGTAGCGTGACCCGGATGGTGGTGCCTGCAGCAGGCGCGCTGCGTAGCTCGAAAGTGCCGCCCAGCACCTCGACGCGCTGGCGCATGCCGCGCAGGCCCAGCTGCGCCTCAGCCACCGCTGCCTGTGTATCGAAGCCCGGGCCGCTGTCGCTGATCTCGACGTGCAGGTGGGTGCCGTCGTGATGCAACAGCACCCGGCATTGCCGGCCCTGCGCATGGCGATGAGCATTCGACAGCGACTCCTGCAGCAAGCGGTACAAGGTGACCTTGACCCTGAACGAGGGCTCGGGCAAATCGCCTGTGGCGCCTGTGGCTGCGGCGGCGGTCGAGGTCTGCACGTTGACCACCGTGCCGGTCTTGCCCTGGAAGTCGCGCACCACCCGCGCGACCAGCTCGGCTGCACCGAGCGGGCCGATATCAGGCAGTTCGAGGTCGGAAGAGATGGCGCGCAGGTCCAGCAACGCCGACTGCACCGCCAGCCGCGCCGGCTCCAGATGCTTGCTCGACCAGGCCGAGGGCCCGTCAGCGCCGTCACCGGGCGTGGCATCGGCCGCGTTTTGCAACTGCATCAGCGCAAAGCCGAGATCCTGACCCGGCCCATCATGGATGTCAGCGGAGATGCGCTGCAGCAGGTTTTCGTTCAGCGCAGTGGCGCGCTCGGCGGCGCGGATGACGCGCTCCTGCAATTGCTGGTTCTGCTGGTTCAGCTGCGTCAGCTGCAGGACCTTGTCGCTGAGCTCGGCGCGCTGCTGCACGATGGTGCGGCTGCCGCGCCGCACCAGCACGAACAGCATCAGATAGGTCGTCAGCATGCTGCCTGCGACCAGCAACCAGCTGCGCCGCTGCGCCGCACCGGCCTCGCGGTCGACTTCATCCGGCCGCTCGTAGAACTCGGCAGCGGCGATCACCTCGCCGGTGCGGTCCGCGTGAATCGGCGTGTAGGTCTCGATCAGGCGCGGCATCGGCTGGCCATGCTGGGTTTGCTCGGCATTCGAGCGCGCACTGATCTCGGAAAAGATATGCCCGGCCAGCGCATCCGCCAGCCCGTGGTCGATCGGGAACTTGCGCCCCATCGTTGCCGCGTCGTTGCTGTACAGCACCAGACCGTCGGGCCGCCAGATCTTCAGCGAGACGATTTTCTGCCCCAGCGGCGTGTTGGCGAGGTCGGCGCCGATAGCTTCGATATCCGCCGCGCTGAGTACGTCGCCACGTCGCAGCGTCTGCACATGCGGTGCCACGAAGCTGTCGACATAGAGCGCCGTCACCGCGCCGATGCGGTGCACCACGCTGTCCTCGACCTGGCGGCCTACCCACCAGCCAATTGCCAGCGTCGCGCCGAGCAGGATGGGAAAGCTCAACAACAAGAATTGCTCGGACAGAGAACGGTCGGTGAAGAGGTTTTTCATGGAGGGGAATCGGCTGCGCGACTGGATCTGCAATGCTGCATTCGCCAGGGTCGCAAGTGTCGGAAGGGTCGGGCCCGCGCCGTCAGCCTAACCCACTCGAGCGCCCGCCGCCATGGACCAAGGTCTGAAAATTTCCCGACCTTGGCCGGCCCGAATAAGCGCCGTTCAGGCCTGCCATTGCGGCCTCGTCCTGCCTAGCATAGGTCCGGTGAAAAGCAGTCCTGCAAGGGCGGCGCGGCCTGCGCTGCGAGCCGGCGGCTTGCCACCCACGCAACTCAATCGAAGGAGCTAGACATGACGATGAAATCATCCAAGCGGGCGCCCTGGCGCAAATCGGCAGTGAGCCTGGCGGCCTGGCTGGCCCTGCTGACCGTGCCGTTCGGCGTGCAGGCGCAGGTATTCGGCAGCCTTGGCAACTTTGATGCCGTCAACGATACCGGCCACGAGGCTCATGGCTTTGAAATTGAAATTGAGGACTCTTCCTTCGACCGCAGCAAGATCTACAGCGTGTTCGGGCTGGACCGCGACTTCGGCGTGCCGCCGACCTCGGTCGAACGCTACGGCGCCCCGACCATCATCGACCTGCCCGGCTTCGGCGTGCGCATCCGCTACCAGGCCAACTTCGCCAATGGCGCCTGGAGCGTGGGCACGCCGACCGGCCCCTATCCGCTGGCCGGCGACAGCTGCTGGGCGCTGGGCAACCCCTCGTATAACTCCGGCGCATTGACCTGTGACCATTTCGGCATCGGCACCTACGGTTCGCCTGCCAAAGTCAATTACAACTGGTTGGTAGACCCTGGCAATAGCGGCACGCTGACGGCGCAGCAAGCATCCATCCCGGTGGTGAACTTCGCCTACGCAGGCGCGCCGGTGCCGGCGGGGCAAGCGCGGCCTGTGGTGGCCGAAATCGAGGCGCACAAGGCCGAGAACGAATTGTTCGGCACGCCGTTCTGGGTCAAGGTGTTTTCCAAGCATGTTGACCATAACGTCAAACTCGAAGATCTACTGAAGGGTCATGCCGATGTGCCCAAGGACGCCGAAATCGAGACCGAATTTGAGATCTTCCAAGCCGGCGACAACAATGGCAAAAAGCTGGCGAACCTCGCCCTCAACCCGGCCGATGCCGCGCTGGTGCTGCGTTATGAGTTCTACAAATACATCGGCGACCTGAGCGCGTCCGGCGAAGCGCTTTGCAGCGGTGGCGGTGGTGGTGGTGGCGGCGGCGGCGGTGGTGGCCACGGCGGTGGAGGTGGCGGCGCCGGTCCAGCCGATTGCGGCGGGCTGGGCGACTATGTTGGCGCGCAAATGGCGGCTTTCAACGCCGTGCAGCCGCCGCTGGCTGCTGCGGTGCCGGAACCCGGCAGCTTTGCGCTGTTGTTGGCCGGGCTGGCCTACTTCGGGCTGCGCTTGCGGCCGCGGGATTAGGCCATTCGCGCGCTCCAGCGCAGGTATGACGGGCATGGAGCGCTGAACCAAGGGCGTCCGGCAGAGCTGCAAAGCTCTGCCAGGCGTTGCAGTGTGGGCGGGCTCCTAGGAGGGTCAGACTTGGAAAATGATGGCTTAGCCACGCAACGACCGCTGCTTCGGCACGCTGCCTGGAGTTTGGCCAGACGGCCCGCCGAACCTGGAAGCCGGCTCAGCGCCCGGAGCCGCTGCTTGGCCGCCAGGCTGACTGCATGAAAATTTTCTATCAGGCCGGCTGGGCGCGAACCTCAGGCAGCGTAATTTTCCCTTCTATCCTCTCCATCCAGGCTCAAATTTCTTGTTCCTGCAGTAGCCAAGAAGGAATTAGCTAGCCAGGATGGAGGGGATGAAAGCAAAAAACGGGCGAGTGGCCCAAGCCATGCGCAATCCCTGCCAAGAGTTCATTCCGAGTGGCAATACCGGGCACTTGGAAGCCGCGTCAAACCCAGTCTGGCCATGTCACGATGACGAGTGCAAACGCACGAATCGCCTCACCCCAGCGGCGTCACCGTCACCTTCACTTGCAACTGCTGCGCCCCGCCGCCCAGCACGATGCCGCGCATCGGCGTCACGTCGCTGAAGTCGCGGCCCCAACCCAAGGTGATGTGCTCGCCCTGCACCAGGCAGCGGTTGGTCGGGTCAAAGTCAATCCAGCCATGCAGCGGGCAAAACACCGACACCCAGGCATGCGAGGCATCGGCACCGACCAGGCGCGGCTGGCCGGGCTTGGGGTGGGTGAGGATGTAGCCGCTCAAATAGCGCGCCGGCAGGCCCAGGCTGCGCAGGCAGCCAATCATCAGTTGCGCAAAGTCTTGGCAGACGCCGCGGCGGCCGCTCAAGACCTGCTCCAGCGGCGTCGAGATCTCGGTCGCCTCGGCGTCGAACTTGAAGTCGGCAAAGATGCGCTGGGTCAGGTCCAGCGCTGCCTCAAGCACCGGCCGGCCGGGGCGAAAGCTCGGGCGCGCATAGAGCTCCAGCGCCGCGCTCAGCTCGACATGCGGCGAGGCGTAGAGATAACGCGTTGCTTCCAGGGTGTCGGGTGACTGTGCGCGCTGCACCAGGTCACGCGCCAACTCCCAGGGCTTGGAGCCCTGCAGCTGGGCCATGCTGGGCCGCTTGCTCAAACTCACCAGCGACTCGGCATGCACGTTGAGTGTCTTATGCGGCGCCATCAGGGTCAGGCGGCGTGTCGGGTTGCCGAAATAGTCGCGGCCCTCGCTGGCCTCATGTTCGCCGGGACGCACCAAGACCCGGTGCGATTCGGTCGCCTGCAGGGCAAAGCTGCGCGGCGTCAGATGCAGGTATTGCTGAGACAAGGTGACCGGGCTTTGATAGCTGTACTCGGTCTCATGCTCGACCCGGTAGCGGATGCTGGTGGCATTCATCGCTGGGCCGCCTTCTCGCCGGTGTAGCTGAAGAATTGCACGCTGACCAGCTCGGACATCGATTCGGCGGCACGCCGTATGCGCAGCAGCAACTGCGTCAGACGCGCGTTGCCGGGATACAGCTCGGTGGCCGGCGCCAGCGCCAACAGCTGCTCGCGCACGGCCTGCATCTCAGTGCCACCAAAGCTGCTGCTGGTCGTGCAACTGCCGGCGGCCAGCGCAATCTTGTCCATACCCTTGGTGATGCCGTCGAGCTGGAACAGCACCGAGCGCGGGTTGCTGGCGTCCAGCAGCAGCAGGTCCAAGACCGGCAGCCACTCGGGCTGAGCGCGGTAGCGTGCGCGGTAGGTGACGATGCTGTCGGCCAGCTCCAGCAGCCAGTCCAGCTCGCCGTCGGCGTCCATGCTCAAAGCGCTTTGCAAGACCTGGCATTGGTACTGCAAGCGTTCCAGCCGCCGGCCCAGCGACAAAAAGCGCCAGCCCAGATCGCGGTTCATGCCGTCCAGCGCAAAGCCGGCCATCGTCATCGAGGCGGCGGCGGCCTCGTCGAGCAAGGTCATCGCGTCGGCTTGCGACAGACGCTTGGCCTCGGGCGGCGTTTGTTGCAGCATGCGATTGAGGGCGCGCCAGTTGTCTATCGATAGCCGCTCACGTAACTGGCTGGCGCTGCGGTAGAGCTGCTGCTGCTGGCGCGCCAGGCCGGGCACTTCGGGCGACACCACGGCCAGCAGCAAGGCCTGTTCGACCTGCGCGTCGCTCAGTGGCGGCAAACGCTCGGCGGCTTCCTTGTCTTTGGGCGGGTTCTTGCCGTCGAGCAGATGATGTTGCGCGCACAGCGCCTTGACGGTCGGCCACTCGGCGCCTTGAGAAGCGGGGCGCAGGTTGAACAAGAAGTTCAGGCTGACGCGCAACAGGCGTGCGATATTGTCGCAACGCTCGGCATTGCGGCCGAACCAGAACAGGTTCTCGGCTGCGCGGCTCGACACATGGGTGTCGTCGCGCACCAGATCGGCCGCCGTGGTGGTGCGCGAGAGCGGCCGGTGCACGTCTTGCAGTGGCAGCTCGCGCGCCTGCACCCAGGTGTCCTTGCTGCCGCCGCCGCGCTGCAGCGTGATCACGCGCACATCGGGCCCGGTGGCCACGCGCGTCAGGCCGCCGGGCATCACCACATAGCCGGTCGGCGTGGCACAGGCATAGACGCGCAAGCCCATTGCACTGGCGCCCAGGCCACCATGCGAGCCTGCACGTGAGCCATGACCTGGCTTGCTCAAATCGGCGCGCCAGACCGGCGCCTGCGACAGATGCACCAGTTCCTGCGCCACATAGTCGGCCGGATGAGCGCGCAGCTTGGCGATGAAGGCCGCCCGCTCGGCGCCCTTCAGGTCTTGGCCGAAGACGGTGAACTGGCGGCTTTGCGGGAAGCTGGGCTTGATCACCAGCCGGTCCAGCTTGGCGATCACCTGGGCCAAGGCGGCCGGTTCGCCGCACCACCAGGTCGCGACAGATGGCATCTTCAGCGGCGC
This sequence comes from Paucibacter sp. B2R-40, assembly GCF_025717555.1. Classification (GTDB taxonomy): domain Bacteria; phylum Pseudomonadota; class Gammaproteobacteria; order Burkholderiales; family Burkholderiaceae_C; genus Paucibacter_A. The sequence continues at coordinate 475,747 of NZ_JAJIRP010000001.1, forward strand.
ACCCAGCACGCGCTGCGACAGCGCCGGCAAAAAGCCCAGCAAGGCACCCGACTCCAGCAGATTGGAGCCCAGGCTGTTGGCGATCAAGACATTGCCCAGCCTGGCGGCTTCAATCAGGCCAGGGATGCCGAGGCTGGAATCGGCGCGTAGCTCCAGCGGATCGCAATAGTCATCGTCGACCCGGCGCATGATCACATGCACCCGCTTCATGCCGGACAAGGTCTTGTGCCAGACCATGCCATTGCGCACGGTCAAGTCCGAGCCTTCCACCAGCGGCAAGCCCAGGTGGCGCGCCATATAGGCTTGTTCGTAATAGGTCTCGTTGTAAGGGCCGGGTGTCAGCAAGACGATCAGCGGCGGCTCGCCGGCGCGCAGCGGCGTGCTGCCGCTGTTGGCGCATTGGTGGCCCCAGTAGCTGAGGCTGTCGCGCATTTTGTCGAAGAAGCCGGTCAGGGGACGCACATTCAGGTCGCGCATCAGATCGGGGAAGGTGCGGCCAATCACCGCGCGGTTTTCCAGCGCATAACCGCTGCCGGACGGTGCTTGTGTGCGGTCGGCCACCACCCACCAGCGGCCGCTGGGCGCGCGCGCCAGGTCCACCGCATAGAAGTGCAGGGCAATGCCGTCGCGGTGGCGCATGCCATGGCAGGGGCGCAAGAAGCCGGCATGACCGTGGATCAAGGCCGGCGGCAACTGGCCCTGCTGCAAGAGCAGTTGCGGGCCGTAGACGTCCAGCAAGATCTGATTCAAGAGCGTGGCGCGCTGCGTCACGGCGGCCTCGATCTCGGCCCACTCGTTGTGCGGCAAGATCAGCGGCAGCACGTTCAAGTCCCAGGGCCGGCCGGCGCCACGCGTGTCGGCGTAGACGTTGTAGGTGACGCCGTTTTCGCGCACCTGGCGCTGCACCGCCTCGTCGCGCTCGCGCATCACGCCCGGTGCTTCGCGCGCCAGCGCCGTCAGCAGCGCGCGCCAATGCGGGCGGGGCTGACCGTCGGCGCCCAGCATTTCGTCAAAGCGGTCGGTGGCGGCCGGGTAGCCGGCAAGGAGTCGAGAGGGCACGGTGTGGCGAGCAGGTTCGCGAGGGGACTAGAGGGCCGTGATTATCTCTGCACGCGTGGCCACCACGTTCACAGCGGCTGCCAGCGCAGATCCAGCGTCAGCGGAAAGCTCGGGTTGAGCGGCTCCTTGAACACCGTCATCGGCCCCGGCGTGTGGCCATGTGGCCAGAAGCGCGCGAAGCGCCTCGCCTCGGCCGCATTGGCGTTGACGGGCGAATGCTCCTCGCTGCGCCCGCCCGGATGGACGACGTGATAGGTGCAGCCACCGATCGCGCGGCCACTCCAGGTGTCGACCAGATCAAAGGTCAGCGGCGCTTGCACGCCAATCGTCGGGTGCAAGGCCGACCAGGGGCTCCAGGCGCGGAAGCGCACCGCCGCCACATATTCGCCAGGGATGCCGGTCGGATGCAGCGGCAGCATGCGGCCATTGCAGGCGATCACGTGGCGCCCATCGGTCAGGCCACGCACCAAGAGCTGCATGCGCTCGACCGAGGAGTCGACATAACGCGCCGTGCCACCGGCGGCCATTTCCTCACCCAAGACATTCCAGGGCTCGATCGCCTGCCTCAGCTCCAGCTCCACGCCCTCATAGACGACGGTGCCGAAGCGCGGGAAGCGGAACTCGATGAAAGGGTCGAACCAATGGTCCTCAAAGGCATAGCCGGCCGCACGCAGGTCGCGCGCCACATCGCGGATATCTTGCGCCACAAAATGCGGCAACATCCAGCGGTCATGCAGTGCCGTGCCCCAGTGCACCAGCTTGGCCTGGTAAGGCTGCTGCCAGAAGCGCGCCACCAGCGCGCGCAGCAAGAGCATTTGCAGCAAGCTCATGCGCTCATGCGGCGGCATCTCGAAGGCGCGGAACTCGACCAGGCCCAGGCGCCCGGTCGGGCCGTCGGGCGAGTAGAGCTTGTCGATCGAGAACTCCGAGCGATGCGTGTTGCCGGTCAGGTCGACCAACAGGTTACGCAAGAGGCGGTCAACCATCCAGGGCTTGTCGCCCGGCATCATGCCCGGCAAGACCCGGTCCATCTGCTGGAAGGCGATCGCCAGCTCATACAGATTGTCGTCACGCGCTTCGTCCACGCGCGGCGCCTGGCTGGTCGGGCCGATGAAGGTGCCCGAGAACAGATAGGACAGGGCCGGGTGGTTCTGCCAATAAGTGATCAGGCTTTTGAGCAGATCGGGGCGGCGCAGCATCGGGCTGTCTTCGGCGGTAGCGCCGCCCAAGGTCGCATGGTTGCCTCCGCCGGTGCCGGTGTGGCGGCCGTCGACCATGAACTTCTCGGTGCCCAGGCGGCTCAGCCGCGCCTCTTCATAGAGCGTGCCCATGGTGTAGACCAGCTCGTTCCAGCTTGCCGACGGATGCACATTGACCTCGATCACGCCGGGGTCCGGCGTCACGCTGAGTAGCTTGATGCGGGGGTCGCGTGGCGGGCCATAGCCTTCGATCCACAGCTTGAGCTGCAGCTTGGCGGCACTGGCTTCAACGATCTGCACCAGGGCCAGATAGTCTTCGATGCGTTTGATCGGCGGCATGAAGACATGCAGGCGCCCATCCCGGACTTGCACGCACAGGGCAGTGTGAATGACGTCGCGTGGTGCCGGCGTGGCGTTGTGCTGGCCGGCCAAAGGAGGCGGCGTTGCCTCGGATTCGGCACTGGTCGAGCGACCCAGGGTGGCACGCGCCAGCCGTTTGGCCGCCGCCAGCGCGGCGCGTGGGCCCCGCTGAGTTTCGCGGTCAGCATGGGTCAATTTGACGTCCAGCGTCGCCTTGGCTTCCAGCAGCGCGCTGCGTTCGGCAAAGGGGTCGAGATCGAATTCGGCTTCTTGCTCTTCCGGCAAGACCCAGGGCAGCGAGTTCAGCGGCAGTCGCAGGCCTAAGGGGGAGTCGCCGTCGATCAGGTACAGATGCTCGCGCTTGAGCGGCCAGGCCGAGCTGCGCCAGCTGCTGCTCAGGCTCACGCCGGGCTCAAACGGTGTCGGCGCCAGTGGCAGCACATAGCCCACGACTTCGCCCAGGCCCTTGTCCAGCAAGCGGGCCAGACGGCGGCGCTGCTCGGAGTCGCTCAGATCAGCGAACAGCGGGTTCAAATTGCTCGGCAGGCCCTCTTCGATCTGCGCCTGCTGGCGCACGTCTTCATAGGCGGGAATGGCGCTGGCGGCGGGCAGATGCAGACCCTCCAGCAGCGCGGCCATAAAGCGTTCGGCTTCGGCCTTGCCATAGCCGTCGTTGCTGCCTTCTGCCGAGAACAGCGAGGCGTCGCGCCACATCGGCTGGCCGTCGACCCGCCAATAGATATTCAGCGCCCAGCGCGGCAGCGGCTCGCCCGGGTACCACTTGCCCTGGCCGTAATGCAGCATGCCGCCGGGGGCGAAATGTTTCTTGAGCCGCAGCATCAGCTGGCCGGCCAGCTCGCGTTTGTGCTCGCCATGCGCCTCGGTATTCCATTGCGCGCCGTCCATATCGTCGATGGACACAAAGGTCGGCTCGCCGCCTTGCGTGAGGCGCACATCATTGCGCTTGAGGTCGGCGTCGACCTGCTGGCCCAGGCGGTCTATGGCCTGCCAGTCGGCATCGGAATAGGGCTTGGTGACGCGCGGATCTTCATGGATGCGGGTCACCGTCATCTCATGCACGAAAGTGACTTCGGCCTTGTCGGTGAAGCCGCTGACCGGAGCAGCCGACGAGGGCAGGGCGGTGCAGGCGAGCGGGATATGGCCTTCGCTGGCCAGCATGCCCGAAGTCGGGTCGAGGCCAATCCAGCCGGCGCCGGGGATGTAGACCTCGGTCCAGGCATGCAGATCGGTGAAGTCGACCGCCGTGCCGCTGGGGCCGTCGAGCGAGGCTTGATCGGGCTTGAGCTGGATCAGATAGCCGGACACAAAACGCGCGGCCAGGCCCAGCGAGCGCAGGATCTGCACCAGCAGCCAGGCGCTGTCTCGGCAGGAGCCCGAGGCTTTTTGCAGCGTCTCCTCGGGCGTTTGAATGCCCGGTTCCATGCGCAGCAAATAGCCGATGCGGACCTGCACGCGCTGATTCAGATAGACCAGAAAGTCATTCGTCGGCAGCGACGTGCTGAGCATCTCCGTGCGTACCGCCTCTATCCATTCCTTCAGCATCGGGCCGGGCGGGTCGACCTGCAGATAGGGCCCCAACTCCGCCGCCAGTTGGGCGGGGTAGGCAAAGGGGAAGCGTTCGGCGTACTTTTCGACGAAGAAGTCAAACGGGTTGATCACCGTCATATCGGCGACCAGATCGACGGTGAAGCTGAGCTCTTCGGCCTTCTCGGGGAACACAAAGCGGCCGATGTAATTGCCGTAGGGGTCTTGCTGCCAATTGATGAAATGCTCGGCCGGCTCGACGGTGAGCGAGTAGGAAAGGATGGGCGTGCGCGCATGCGGCGCTGGCCGCAGCCGCACCTCATGCGGTGACAGTGTCACAGCGCGGTCGTAGCGGTAGCTCGTTCGGTGATGCAGTGCGACGCGGATGGCCATGTGTGCCTAATTAGTTAAACCGACGGATTCAAGAAGTCGCGGCTGATACCCACCCCGAGCTTGCCGACGCGATCCAGAAACTGGCTCAGGAAAACATGCAAGCCAGGTTGCAGGATTTCATCGATGCTGGCGAACTCCAGGTCGGCATGGATACGGCCGGCCAAGCGCAGCGTCTCGCCCGACTGGTTGTTGGCGACCCGCTTCAAGTTGCTGAGCAGGCGCGCCATGCAATGCGCCAGCGAGCGCGGCATATCGGGCCGCAGAATCAGCAGCTCGGCCACCTTGTCCGGCGTGATCACATTGCTGTAGACCTTGCGGTAGACCTCAAACGCCGACACCGAGCGCAGCACGGCTGACCAATGGTAGAAGTCGCGCGCCCCAGGGCCGGACGGCTCGGCCGCCGCTTCGAGTGCGTGGAACTTCACGTCCAGCAGCCGTGCGGTGTTGTCGGCCCGCTCCAGGAAGGAGCCGATGCGCAGGAAGTTGAAGGCCTCGTCCTGCAGCATGGTGCCCACCGTCACGCCGCGCGACAGATGCGAGCGGAACTTGACCCATTCGCACAGAGCGGCCGGGTCTTGGCTCAGCAAGCCGTCGGCAATCATCCGTTTGAACTCCAGCCAGGTCTGGTTGGTGGTTTCCCAGACTTCGGTGGTCAACGTGCCGCGCACCGCGCGGGCGTTCTCGCGCGCTTCGCGCAGGCAGCTCAGGATGGACGAGGGGTTGCGTTCGTCGCTGACCATGAAATGCTTGACGCGTTCACTGTCGATTTCGCCCCAGCGGGCTTGATAAGGCCCGGTCAACTCGGAGATCGACAGCAGGCTGCGCCAGCCCTGCTCGGCGGCCTCGGCCGACTGCGGCAGCAGCGAGGTCTGGTAGTTGACGTCCAGCATGCGGGCGGTGTTTTCGGCCCGTTCCATATAACGGGAGAGCCAAAACAGGTGGTCTGCGGTTCTTGAGAGCATTGTTCTTATTCCTTCAATCTTCCAACACCCAAGTGTCTTTAGTACCTCCGCCCTGGCTGCTGTTGACGACCAGCGAGCCCTCTTTCAGCGCCACGCGGGTCAGGCCGCCGGGCACGATTTGCACCTTTTCTCCTGACAGCACAAAAGGCCTCAGGTCGATGTGGCGCGGCGCAATGCCAGCCTCGACAAAGGTCGGGCAGGTCGAGAGGCTCAGCGTTGGCTGGGCGATGTAGTTGCTCGGGTTGGCCAGCAAGCAGGCGCGGAAGTCTTCGATCTCCTGCTTGGTCGCTGCCGGGCCGACCAGCATGCCATAGCCGCCCGCACCATGCACCTCCTTCACCACCAAGTCGGCCAGGTTGTCCAGCACATACTTCAGGTCATCTGCCTCGCGGCAGACATGCGTGGGCACATTGTTCAGGATAGGTTTTTCGCCCAGATAGAACTCGATCATCTTGGGCACATAGGGGTAGATGGACTTGTCATCCGCGATGCCGGTACCGATGCCATTGGCCAGATTGACATTGCCGGCCTTGTAGGCCTCGACCAAGCCCGCGCAGCCCAAGGTCGAATCCTTGCGGAAGACCTTGGGGTCGAGGAAGTCGTCATCGAGGCGCCGGTAGATCACGTCGACCCGCTTCGGGCCGCGCGTGGTGCGCATATAGACGATGCTTTCCTTGACGAACAGGTCTTTGCCTTCGACCAGCTCCACGCCCATTTGTTGCGCCAAAAAGGCATGCTCGAAATAGGCCGAGTTGTACATGCCCGGCGTCAGCACCACCACGGTCGGCTCGCTCTTGGCGTTCATGCTGTGGGGCCCAACGCTGCGCAAGGTTTCGAGCAGCAGGTCGGGGTAATGGGCGACCGGGGCGATGCGGTGCTGCGAGAACAGATCGGGGAACAGCCGCATCATCATCTTGCGGTTTTCCAGCATATAGCTGACGCCGCTGGGCACACGCAGATTGTCTTCCAGTACGTAGTAGCTGCCGCTGCCGTCGGGGTTGGCGGCGCGCACGATGTCGATGCCGGCGATCTGCGAGTAAATATCGCGCGGCACGTCAACGCCCATCATCTCGGGACGGAATTGCGCGTTGTTGAGGATGGGCGCCTCGGGCACGATGCCGGCCTTGATGATCTCCTGGCCGTGGTAGACATCGTGAATGAAACGGTTCAGCGCGGTGACGCGCTGACGCAGGCCGGCTTCCATCTCGCGCCATTCCAGGGCGGGAATGACGCGCGGGATCACGTCGAATGGAATCAGGCGTTCGGTGCCTTCGCCGCTGTCCTTGTCGCCATAAACGGCGAAGGTGATGCCGACGCGGCGGAAGATCACTTCCGCTTCTTCTCGGCGCAAGCGCATGGTTTCTTCGGTTTGGCCGGCCAGCCAGCGCTCGAAGGTTTGGTAATGCGTCCGGGCCGTGGGCCCAGGGAACTCAAAAGTGCCCGGTGCGCCATTGAAGTGCATTTCGTCGAAGCGGGATTTCATTCATGCTCTCCTTTGTCTTTGATGTGTGAGCAATATCCGGGCCATGCGCTCGCTGGTGCGTGCGAAAGCGCCTTGCGTTCAAAATCGGGCCTCGCTGCACCAGCATGGTCGCATGCGTCGCACCATCTTGGTGTTGACTGTTGCGCCGGCCGATGACAATTGAGCCAGTGCGGGAAAGTGCGTCCTGACAGAGTGGAACGCGCACCGCATAATGGCGACCCGCAGCGCAATACCGGCTGACGGCTGCCTTTTTAGTGCCCGCGCTGGCCCCGCTCAAACCGGAGCCTTCCATGCTCAGATTCCAATTCACCGTTGAGCTGAGCTACGAGATCGAAGCGCCGGGTTGCGATTTCATTTTCAATCTGCATGCCGCACAAACGCCGCAGCAGACCGTGCTGCAAGAAACGCTCAGCAATAGCCAGGGCGTCAACTCCGTGCTCTACGTCGACGCGCTGACCCAGACCCGCTACCTGCGCCTGCAGGCGCAGGCCGGCCAGCTGACGATGAACTACAGCGCCAGCGTTGATCTGGACCATGTGCTGACGCCGCCAGAGCTGCTGAGCGAACTGGCCGTGGCCGATCTGCCTGGCGCTGTCCTGCCCTTTGTCTACCCCAGCCGCTATTGCGAGTCGGACCGGCTGTACCGGCTGGCGGTGCAGGAGTTCGGCAAGCTGCCCAAGGGCTATGGCCGGGTGCTGGCGATCCGTGACTGGGTGCAGGCGCGCACCAGTTTCCAGGCCAACTCGTCCACCGGCACCACCACGGCGGTGGATACGCTGGTGGACCGCGCCGGTGTCTGCCGCGATTTCGCCCACCTGATGATTGCCCTGTGCCGGGCCTTGAACATGCCGGCCCGCTTCGTCACTGGCATCGATTACGGGCTGGACTTGAGCCTGCGCGCACAGGATTTTCATGCCTATGTGGAGGTCTATCTGGGTCAGCGCTGGTATTTGTTCGACCCCTCGGGCGTGTCGATCCCGATGGCTTTGATTCGCATCGGCACCGGCCGCGACGCCGCCGACACGGCCTTCGCCACCATCTTCGGCGGCGTGCGCGGCGCTTCGCCGGTGATCCACATCGAGGCTGTCGCTAACGCCCAAGGTCAAGTGGTGCTGCCCGAGCATGTGAAGCAGGGCCTGTCGACTGCGAATTGAACGCCGCCTGCCGCACTGCGCCGGAGTCCTATGGCGCAGTGCGTCATATGCTGGAGGGCGCAGTGTTGGCGGTGCTGAGCAATACAAGCGCGCAGATGCCGAGCTTGCAGATCGAGTCCTGGGCGATGGTGCTGTCGGATGTGGCGGCGACCGACCGACCCTGCAGATTGGGCCCGCGTCAACTGGCGATTGAAGGGCAGCGGCCGGAGCTCTTTGGGCCAGCAAGTCGAGAAGCAGTCTCTGGCTCCGGGCCGGACCGTCATAGCGGGTGTAGGGGCCCTGGCTGGCATTCGCAGTCAGTCAGGTAATCAATCCGGTCCATGCCCATAGCTGAACGCCCGAGTGATGGCCCAAGCGTTTCCTTGCTGATGCCACAAGATCGTAAATTCGGCGCGTCCCTCACAAGGGTGCGTCGCGCCGCCAGCCTTGAAGTGGCAGAACTGGTGCACGCCACGCGCCAACGCCCCATAGTCCTTGATCGGCCATACCTTGAGCGTGCCCGGGACCAACTCGCGTTGGAATTTTCCGCACACGTTCTGCCTCGTTTGGGAAATCATCGCGTCGCGCGTCCAGGTCACCCCGCCAAGGTCGTGATAGAACTCGACTTCAGGGGCGAAGTAGCTCGCGTATTCGTCCAACTTGCCGCTTGCGCTGCAGTCGTTGAAGGCTGCAAACGCAGCGCTGTCAAGCGCGGCGATCGTCGCCGTGAGCTCCGCTTCGGGCGAGGCATGGGCCGCGTTTGCGGCGATCAGACTAGCCGCAAGCAGCAGGCGCGGGATTGGATTCATGGTGATCCTTGCGAAGTAGGAATGCCGGACTGTGCTGTGATGGGCGGTCATCAGGCAAGCATGGCGAGACCATCGGCTGGCATGTGGTGATAGGCCGCAGCAGCGGCCGACGAGCATGGTCGGCAAAGCGCAAGGCCTGACCCTCTGGCCCGTTTTGCTTTTCTTTATCCCTTTCATCCTGGCCAGAGATTTTCTCCGTCGCCGCGCGCCCAGCTTCGCCTTGCCAGACAATTTTTAGATGGCGCCCGTGACCACGAAAGAACCTGAGCCAGGATGGAGGGGCAGAACGGGAAGAAGGGGGAGAAAGGGAATCCGGGGCTAACTGCGCGGGCTGAAGATCTCGCACAGCCGGCTACCTGCACTTTGCTGGCACGGCCCCCAGGTCAAAACCAGTCCTGCGCTTTCATCATCAATGCAAATGTTCCCGCCATGCGCTGGGTGCTTGGCCCGTCCAACGTCGGAAGGCGCGCGTAAAGCTGGAGATCTCCGCAAAGCCAAGGATAAAGGCGACGTCCTGCACATCATGCTCGGGGTCGCGCAAGAGGTTCTGCGCCAACTCCAGGCGCGTCTGTTGCAGCAACTCGGCGAAACCGAACTGCTCCACTTCGAGCCGGCGCTGCAAGGTGCGTTCGGTCATGTGCATGCGCTCGGCCACCGCTGCGCGCGAGATGTGGCCCGAAGGCAGCATGGTCAGCAAATGGGCCCGCACTCGGTGGTGGGTGGCGCCGCTGTTCAATTCGGCCAGCGTGGCCGCCAAAATCTTCTCCGCGCTCAAGGCCATGCCGGGGTGGCCGCCGGGCAGCGGCGCGTCTAGCTGCGAGGCCGTGAAGGCCACCGCCGTGCAGGTCGCGTCCACCTCGACCGCGCAGCCCAGGCTGGCCGCCAGCAGCGCCGTGCCGGCATTGCGCCCATGGGCCAGACGCACGGCCGTGGGCGTGAAGGCTTGGCCGCTGGCGCCGGCATAGGCGCTGCGGCACATTGCGCCGACCACGCCGGCCCAGGTGTCATGGGTGAGCGCCAGCACACCGGGGCTGGCGTGATACTGCAGCCAGACCAGTTCGCCTTCTTGTTGCACGCGTAATACCGCAATAGAGCTGACCAAATCGTAGTAGCGCACCAAACGCCGGGTTGCCTCGCGCAAGCTGGTGCTGGCCAACCAGGCCATGCCCAGCAGCCCCAAGGCACGCAGATTGAATTGCCCGGCTATCTCCACGGCCAGTCCGGGATCATGCTCGCAGGCGGCCTCGGCCAAACGCCAGAACTGGATGGAGTCGCGCTGGCTGATGCGGCTGCGCTGATCGAGCAATTGCTGCGGGCTGATATTGGCGCGACGCAGCAAAGCGTCGCCGTCCAAGCCGCGCAGCAGCAAGGTCTGATGCAGCGGCAGCAGCAGCCCGCTGGAGACGCCATCACGTTGTCGAGTGAGTTTGGGCACGCTGGGGCAACTCCATTTCAATCTGCAGAAACAACAGTAACGTCGATCTTAGCCGGCTTGCCTTTTCGGCGGGGCGTCTTAAAAACCGACGATTGTCCGGAACTGTCAAAGCCCTGGCTTCTTCGGACATGGGGAAAACCCTGACTATTTTTTAGCATGCTTCACATGGCCGCTGTAGTTGGCGGGCCAGCACAGCCAATCTGGAGATGCGATGTTTGACTCAGGGCCTAAATCACCTAAACCACCCAAGGCGTTGGGTTTTCAATTGCCGGTCGATGCCCGTATCGAGACGGTGTTTGCGCTGCTCAATCAGCGCCCGGAGTTTGCGCGCATCGGTGCGGAGTGCGTGTTCGCAAGAGATGAAGTCGCGGCGTTGTTGAAGCTGTCGGGCGACCCCTGGACGGCCGCCATGCTGGCCGAGTTGGCGAATGCACGCTGGCAGGCGGAGGCCGTGGCCGAGAGTACGCGCTATGACAAGGTGGTGCTCAGCTTGCTGGGTACCGTGCGCACGCGTGACCATACCCTGCGCTTGATGAGGCGGGCCGTCAATCGACCGATCGAGGCCGCAATGTTGCAAGCGCAGGAGTTGCTGAGCCGAATTCAAGCCGACAAAATGCCTTTGACCGAAGCCGCCCGCCGGCAAATGGATGAAAACCTGCTGGGCCTGCAAAGCGCCTGGTTGCTTTACAGCGATCGCCTGTTGGCAGCCTATATGCTGCTGCGTGACCAGCCCACAGCTACCAGCGCGCCAGCGCGGCCCGAGCCCGCCAGCCAGCGGGCTGCCGAGACCCGGCCCGGCAGCGTGGAGTCAGAGCCGTTGAGGCGCCGCCACACCGACGGCTTGCCGACCCTGCACTGAGGGCGATATGCTCGCGCGGCGCACGAGGCCGACTCGGCGCCGGGTCGTGCGCCGTTGATATTTCTTCGCGACGCTTACCCGCCGACCGTTCTGTCCGGGTGCCTGTCAATGCGCGTTATCAATGCCGTCCTGAGTCTTTCCCCCGCTGCTGGCCTGCGTGGCCAACGGCAAGTTTGGCGGATGGTGCTGGGCTTGGTATTGCTGGCATGCGGCCCCGGTCTTGCGGCTGCGCAGGTGCCGGCAGTGACAACAGCGCAAGCCGCCTCGTCCGCCAACAGCTCTGCACCTTCGACGCCGGAGGCGGCGGTGGTCATTTTCAACCGCACCATCGCGGTCTACAGGGCGCCGTTTCTCGGCGTTAGCCCAAGCGAACGGGCTCGCCGCACGCATCTGTATATGAACGAGGTGCTGGCACGCACAGGTGCCGGCGAGGTGACGGTCAAGCACGAGCCGCAAGGCCGCATCGTGATGATTGACGGCGAGATGGCCTTGGTCTTGACGCCCGAGGATGTGGACGTGAATGGGTCCAAGACCTTGGACGAGACCGCCGCAGCGGCCAAATTCCAGCTCGAACAGGTGATTGCCGAGACGCGCGAGAGTCGCGACGAATCGCGCCTGCTGCGCGGCCTGCTGATCGCCGCCGTCGCGACCTTGGTGTTTGTCGGCCTGGTCGTGCTGTTGCGGCGCGGTCAGCGTGCGCTGGCCGCCTGGTTGGCCGGGCAGATGAGTCGGCGCGCGGCCGAGCTTGAAGTCGCCGGCACTCAACTGCTGCAGGGAGACAAGGTCTTGACGGCGGTCAGCTTTGTCGTGCGCGGCGCGGGCTGGGCCTTGCTGGCGCTGCTCAGCTATGAATGGCTGAGCCTGGTCTTGAGCCAGTTCCCCTACACCAGGCCCTGGGGTGAGCAACTCAGCGGTTACTTGTGGCAGGTGGTGCTGCGCCTGGCCGGCGGTATTTTGGGTGCCTTGCCGGACCTGTTTGTGGCGCTGCTGATCTTTTTGCTGGCGCGGGCCGTGGTCAATTTGGTCAACCCTATTTTCAACCGCATCGAGCGCGGCGAGGCTTCGCTGGGCTGGCTGGACCGCGACACCGTGCGGCCCTCGCGGCGCATCATCAGCACCGGCATCTGGCTGTTCGCGCTGGTGATGGCCTACCCCTATTTGCCCGGCTCCAGCAGCGAGGCCTTCAAGGGCGTCTCGGTGCTCCTGGGGCTGATGATCTCGCTCGGCGCATCCAGCATCGTGGGCCAGGGTGCCAGCGGCATGATCTTGATGTTCACGCGCACCATCCGCGTCGGCGAGTACGTGCGAATTGACGGTAACGAGGGCACCATCACCGAGTTGGGTATGTTCAACACGCGCATCCGCACGGGCCTGGGCGAAGAGTTGTCGATCCCGAATTCCTTGGTGATGGGCTCGGTGACGAAAAATTACTCGCGCGCCGTCAAGGGCCCCGGCTTCATCGTCGACACCACCGTAACGATTGGTTATGACACGCCCTGGCGGCAGGTCGAGGCGATGCTGATCGAGGCGGCGCATCGCACGCCTGGTGTGTTGGTCAACCCCTCGGCGCGGGTGTTCCAGACCGCACTGTCGGACTTTTACCCCGAGTACCGCCTGGTCTGCCAGGCCGTGCCCAGCCAGCCGCGGCCGCGCGCCGAGGTCTTGAGCGCCTTGCACGCCAATATTCAGGATGTGTTCAATGAATATGGCGTGCAGATCATGTCGCCGCATTATTTGGGCGACCCGGCCGAGGCCAAGTTTGTGCCCAAGACAGCTTGGTTTGCGGCGCCGGCCAAGGGCGGCTGAACGCGACTATTTGGCGGCGATTCGCTGGCCCAGCATGCGCCGCAAGACACCGTCTTTGTAGACCAGATGATGTTTGAGCGCACCGGCGACATGCAAGAGCAGCGCCAGGATCAGCAAATAGCCGATCCACTCATGCATGGCCTCGCCGAACTCGGCCACGCTCTCGTTATAGGGCAGGGCCTCGTTCGGCTTGTCTGCGCTGTGCTGGCTGGGCACGATTTGAAGGCCGAAGACGGCGATGCCGTGGCCGCCGGCGCCCGAATTCATCATGCCGCTGATCGGCATCAGCAGCGTTGCCGTGATCAGCAGCCAGTGCACCAGCTTGGCCATGCGGTGCTCTAGCGGGGAGCCCCCGGCCAGTTGCGCGGGCCAGCCGTTCTTGACGCGCCAGACCACGCGGGCCAGGATCAAAACAAACATCAGCACGCCGACCGACTTGTGTATCGGGTAGAGCACCCAGACTTCGGCATTGCTCATGTAGAGGCCCACAGCGGTGAGCGCGATCATGCCCAGGCCAACCAGCCAATGCAGAGCGACGGAAGCGGGGCTGAGTTTGGCGGCGGTATCCATGGACGTAGTTTGTTAGTTGTGGACTGGACATTCTGGCAGTCTTTGGTGGCGGGGCTGATGGTCATAGGGCCTGTCACCGCGCTGTGTTTACACTGCGCCCTCAAACCTGCCGGGACTCGCCTTAGTTCATGAACGACATCGCCGCCCAATTGAACCTGCTGCGCCCACAGTTGCTGAAGTTTGCGCAAATGCAATTGCGCAATGCGGCTTGGGCCGAAGATGCCGTCTCCGAGACGCTGCTGGTGGCAATCGAGAAGCCGCAAAGTTTCAGCGGCCTGTCCCAGCTCAAGACCTGGCTGATCGGCATCCTCAAGCACAAGCTGGTCGATCAGATCCGCCGCAACTGCCGCGAGATGTCAAGCACGCAAGAAGACGCCGAGGATCTCGACGAGGATTTGTTCAAGGCCGATGGTCATTGGCGCGAGCGGCCCAAGGACTGGGGCGACCCCGACCATTGCTTGCGTCAAGTCGACTTTATGAAGGTAATGGAGGCCTGCGTCGAGCACCTGCCCGGGCAGCAAGGCCGGCTCTTCATGATGCGGGAATGGTTGGAGTTGGATACTGAGGAAATTTGCCAGCAGCTGAGCATCAGCCCGAGCAATCTGTGGGTGATGTTGCACCGGGCGCGGCTGCGTCTGCGCGAGTGTCTGCAACTGAATTGGTTTGATGCGCAGGAATTGCAGGCGGGGGTGGCGACATGATTGGCCTGCCCAATTGCAAAGAAATCACGCGCCTGGTGCTGGAGGGTGAAGAGCGCCCACTCGGCCGAGCCGAGAAACTTGTCGTTCGAGCGCATTACCTGATCTGCCGGGGCTGCACCAATTTCGGCAAGCAAGTCGAGCTGATGCGCAAGGCTTCGGCGCGCTGGCGCAATTATTCCGAAGACTGAAGCTTGAAGGGCGTAAGGTTTTAGAGTTTCGAACGACCAAGCGGTGCTGTCATTGCATTGCCCAAGGGAGTTCACCGTGTGTACAAGCAACTCATCAACGCCCATTCGTCGGGGCAGGTGCCGAACGGCACAACAATTGGCTCGCAAGCCGCGTTGATGCGCGCGCCAATCGTGCGCATTTTTGCGCTGGCCGTCATCCTGCTCCTGCTCTGGAGTCTGGTTCGACTCACGGGCTTGCAGGTCTTTTTCACGCAGGCCCGGTTGCAGGAGGTCTTGCTGGGGCACCCAGTCCTTGCCGTGTTCGGATTTAGTCTGCTCTTCATGGGCGGCAATTTGGTGCAGGTGCCAGGTTTGCTTTTTCTTGCCGCTGCTGAACTCACCCTAGGGCCACTGAGGGGTGCAGCGCTGACCTATTTGGCGGCCTGCCTCGCCTGTATCAGCACCTTTGCTGTGAGCAGAACGATCGGTGGCGATGCGCTGCGCTGTTGGGATTCGGGAAGCCTAGGGCGGAGCCTGTTTGCGCAACTCGACCGCCGCCCCACGCTCACCGTGTTCGGCCTGCGCCTGTTGTTTCAGACGGTGCCGGCCTTGAACTACAGCTTGGCTTTGTCCGGCATTCGATTTCGGCACTACTTTTGGGGCACGCTGCTCGGCCTGCCTTTGCCCATCTTGCTTTACAGCATCTTCATCGAGCAAGTGGCGGGGTGGCTGCATCTCGCCGCGCCGTGATTCGCCTCAAGGTCCGCTGCTGCCGCTGGATCAGATCTAGACCGATCCGAGCTTTGTGCGCGGCGTGCCGGCTGCACAGTGCCGAGGTACGGGCACGGGGCACGGGCACGCGCCCAGCTCAAGCGTGCCGCCGCAAGTTCAAAATCTGCCCCAGCGCCAGCAGTCCAAGCCCCATGGCCAGGTAGCTGCCCACGGTCACTGCAGTCGCCGAACCATTGAATCCAAGCGGATCGAACCAGGCCAGCTGGGGTGTCTGCACCGACAGGTAGAGGCCGAACAGGAACAGCGACAGGTAGGCGCGGCCACTGCCGGTGCTCTGGCCCAGGAAGCTGGCCAGCGCACTGAGGAAGACCAAGCCGCTCAGCAGTGCGGCGGCCAGCAGGGGTGCACCCACTCCCCAGCGCAGCAGCACCGGCAGGCACAAGATCAGCCCCAGGGCCAAGCTGGCCAAGCACTGCCGCAGAAAGCGTGCCCGCGGGCCACCTGGCGCGGCGCTGGTCAGCGCCAGCATGCCCACCTGATGGTCGCGCGCGGAGACGTCGCTGATCAGGATCCCCCACAGCGTGGCCGCAGCGCACAGCACCGAGCCCAGGCTCGCCGTCGGGCTGGCGACGCCGGCCACCATCACGCCCAAGCCCAAGAGCAGAGCCAAAGGGCTGGCACTCAGGCTGACCAACACCTCGGCCGCCACCTGGCCGGCCAGTCCCGGCCAGCGGGCGCACCAGGGCAACAGGCGATTCGCGCCCCGGCCCAGCGGCTGCAGCAGGCGCTGCACCCAGGCCAGCCAGGCTTTCTGCTGGCCTGGGCTGGCACGCACCTTGTCAGGCGAATAGCGATGGAACAGCCATCCCGCCAGGCCCAGCGGCAGCAGCGCCAGCAAGGCCGAGCCTGCACGTAGGGCCAGCAGCTGCAGGGTCCAAAAACTACCCTGCAATTGCACCGGGGCGAGGCTGCTGTCAAAACCCGAACCACCGAGGCTGAATTGCCGCACCTGCAGCAGCTCGGACATGCGCAGCAGATGGGTGGGCAGGCCCGCAATATCAAACACCAGCCAGGTCGTGATCTCACGATGCTCGGCGCTCATCACGATGGGCAGGGCGGCGAACTGGGCCGCCCACAGGCAGAAGAACAGCAGGTCGCCGCGCTTTCCCATCAGCGGCGGCCAGGCGTCAGCCAGCACGGCCATACTGGCCGTGAACATCAGGACGGGGCCAAGTACCAGCGCATAGGTCGTCAGATAGACCAGCGGTTCCAGCGGACCTGCGCCGCGCATCAGGTGCAGAACGCAAACAGTCAGGAGCAGACCCAGCATCAAGGTCGCGAGATAGAGCAAGGCACCCAACCAGCGCGCCAGCAACAAGGCGCTGTTGCTCACCGGCGTGGCCGCCAGCACCGCCGCCACGCCGCTGCGCAGGTCCAGCTGTGTGCGACCACGGACCAGGTAGAAGCCGGCCAAGCCCATCAGCATGCCGGCGATCAGCGCTGTGCCGAAGGCCAGGGTCTGGCTTTGATAGGCCAGGCGCTGCTTGCCCATGACCATCAGGGCGCGGCCCGTGGCCGGGTCGGCCACCAGCAGCCAGCACAGGGCCACCATGACCAGCAAGCACACCAGGCTGCTCAAGCGGCGCGACCGCAGGCGGAACTCATCCTGCACCAGGGCCCGTACGGCCAGCAGAGCGTCGCGGCTCATGCCGCCACCGCGTGCAAGGCATAGCGCTGCGCCATCAAGGCTTCCTCGAGGCTGGGTTCGCCCAGCTGAGCATCGTGGCAAGGCTGCTGGCCATGGGCCATGCGGACTTGGATGCGCTCGCCCTGACGCTGCGCATGCAGCACATGGACCTGGTCGCGCAGTTCTTCGTAGTGGGCCGGCTCCAGCAAAGCCGTCCAGATGCGGCCGCGCGCGCCTTGCAAGAGCTGCTCAGGCGTGTCGAAGGCCACCAACTTGCCCTGGCGCAAGATGGCCAGGCGTTGGGCCATGTTCTCGATGTCGGAGACGATGTGGGTCGAGACGATCACCAGCTTGGAAAACCCGATCTCGGACAGCAGCTTGCGAAAGCGCAGCCGCTCCTCGGGGTCCAGGCCGGCCGTGGGCTCGTCGACGATCAACACGTCGGGATTGTTCAGCAGAGCCTGTGCGATACCTAGGCGCTGGCGCATCCCACCGGAGAAGCCGGCGGCCATGCGATGGGCTTGCTCATGCAGGTTGACGAGTTCCAGCAAGCGCTGGATGCGGGCCGGGTCGCGGACACCCTTCAGTGCTGCGAAGTACTGCAGGAACTCCAGCGCGGTGAGGTGGGCCGGCACGCCGAAGTCCTGCGGCAGATAGCCCAGACGACGGCGCATGGCCTCGGGTTTGGCGACGATGCATTGGCCGTCTAGCAGGATGCGGCCGCTGGTAGGCCGGCTCAGGGTGGCCAGCAGCTGCATCAGCGTGCTTTTGCCGGCACCGTTGTGGCCCACCAGTCCCACCACGCCAGGGCCCAAGTCGAGCGACACCCCGTCCAGCGCGCGCAGCTTGCCGCCGTGAACCTTGACCACCTCTTGAATGCTCAGCATCGCCAGTCCCCCAGCCCTTGTCGGACGCTTGAAAAGTAGGCAGCTTTCACCCAGGAATAAGTGGCATCCACCAGGTCGCAGATAAGTTGAGCATTCACGTCAGGGAGGTCTATCGAGTTGCGCCAGATGCCGCGAGGGCTGCTGCTGCGGCTATCGGACGCCGGAAGGCGGCGTTGCGCGCCCAGGCAAGTGCATATCGGTTGATTGAGCGTGACGTGGCAATATCCCGCGTGGCTCAAGCTTTGACCGCGCGGAAGTCAAAAATTACACGACGCATCGTCCACGATGAGATGGCCAAGAACGGGTTCGCCTTACGGTGGACTGAGAGTAGGGATGTACTCAGCAGCGTGCGAAGCACGGTCGCTGCTTTGGAGGACGGCACCCAGCCTCGACACACGTTTCCGGCACATCCTGAGCAGGCCAAGAGTTCCGGCACTTGCTGAGCGTCCGCTCAGGAAATGGCGGATGCCACAGCTTTGTGAACCCTGGTGATTCACTGATTTGGTGCGACCGGCAAGAATCGAACTTGCGCCTAAGCCTTCGGAGGGCCCAATGATATCCACTTCACCACGGTCGCTGGCTGGAGCGGCATTCTAACCCGCGCCTGCTTGGGTCTTGGCAAACTCGGCCAGCAGGGCCAAAAATGTCGTCACTGCAGCGGCAGGCGCAGCACGCCGGCGCACCAGCGTCATCGGCGCATCCAGCAGCTTGGCTTCCTTCAGCGGGCAATAGACGATCGCCTCCGGGTGCGTGCCCTGCATGGACGCGGGCACCACCGAGATGCCAGCGCCGGCGGCAACCAAGTTGAGGTTGCTCATCATGCGGTCGACTTCGGCCGCAATGCGCGGCTTGACGCCGAGCGCCGCGCATTGCGCCAGCAAATTGGCATACAGGCCGGGCGCGCCAGGGCGCCGTGCCAGGATCAAGGCTTCGTCATGCAGATCGACCAAGCTCAGGCGCGGGCGGGCGCTGCGGCCAAGCAAGAGCCGGTGATCGATGGGCAGCGCCAGCACCACCGGCTCGCGGAACAGCGTCTCGAACAGCAGCTCGGGGGGCTCGCTCACCGGCACGCGTATCAGCCCGCAGTCGAGCCGCTGGGCCAGCACGGCGGCCGTGATGTCGGCCGCATTCGCTTCACTCAGCGCCAGGCTGATGTCAGGGTAGCGGCGCCGGCATTCGCGCAGCGCGGCCGGTGTGAAGCGGTGGGCCGCCGCCGAGCTGGTGAAACCCAAGCTCACACAGCCCCGCTCGCCCTGCGCCAAGCTTGCCATACGCTGCTGCATATCGGCCATGTCCTGCAAGAGCTGGTTTGCCTCGGCCTGCAGCAAGCGGCCCGCTTCGGTCAGCCGGACGCCCTTGGGGTGGCGCTCAAACAGCTGCAGGCCCAGCTGCAACTCGAGCGCCTTGATTTGCTGGCTCAAGGGCGGCTGCTGCAGGCCTAAGCGGGCCGCCGCGCGGGTCATATGACCTTCTTCGGCAACGGCCTGAAAGTAGCGCAGCTGGCGCAAGTCCAAGGGCAAGCTCGTCATATGCAAAAAGTATTGAAATAACCGAATCGGCGTATTTGACCTTATGTTGTCTTGTGCCCATAGTCCGCTCCAGCCGGCCGCCGAGCCGCCGCACTTCAATTGGAGACAAGACATGAGCCCATCCCTCGCCCGACGATCAGCCCTTTCTGTGCTGTGCCTGACCCTGCTGGGCGCCGCCGCTGGCGCGCAGGCCGATCCAATCACGATTTTGTTCGTCGGCAATAGCTACACCTTTGGCCGCGTCGACCCGGTGATGAGCTACAACGCGGCCAATGTGCATGACCTCACCGCCGCCTTCAATGCGATCAATCCCAGCGGCACCAACAGCTACCCGCTGGTTACGCCGCCCGCCACCGGCGGCTCGTTCGAGCAACACCCCTGGGGCGGCGTGCCCGGCGTGTTCAAGAAAATGACCGATCAGGCCGGGCTTGACTACGACGTGTCGCTGTCGACCCGCAATGCCGCCTCGCTGCGCGGGCAGTTTCTCAACACCGCCAACGCGACCTGGGACTTGCGCGGCAATGTGGCCTCGCAAAGCTGGGGCAAGGTGGTTTTGCAAGAGCAAAGCGATGCGGCGCTACCGCCGGGCAAGGGCAAGAACGCCAACCTGGCCACCTTCAATGCCTATGCCGATCAGTTCGAGCGCTTCATCCATAACGGCGCGGCGCAGGCCTATACCGAGACGCAGCTCTTCGGCAGCCTGGCGGCCTGCACGGCCACCGGTTTGAGTGCCGCCAGTTGCAACCTCAGCCGCGTGATCCCGAAGAACAACAACGCCAATGCCAACACGCAGATCTATCTGGAGCAAAGCTGGGCCCGGCCCGATATGGTCGAGGCGCACAAAATCACCACGCCGGACAAAACCACCCCGAACGGCGCGCCCATCGTCGACACCAGCAGCGCCGGCGGCGCGGCGACGCTCTACTACGGCAGCTTGGCCGGCATGACGAATGACCTGCACAAGTCCTTCTACGACAAGGCGGCCAGCAACAGCGGCTTTGCCGGCGTGGCGCCGGTGGGCGATGCGTTTCAGCGCGCGGTCGACCAAGGTCTGGCCTTGGGCCAGGGCTTTTACGATGCCAATGGCCTCTATGTCGAACCGAGCGATGGCAGCATGAATCTGTGGTGGTTGGACCGCACCCATGCCAGCAAATACGGCTCCTACCTGAGCGCCCTGACGCTGTTCGGCAGCATCACCGGGCTCGACCCGCAAAGCCTGGGCCGGCAGGAGCAGGCGGCGGCCGATCTTGGCATCAGCGCCGATGCGGCTTGGGCGCTGCAAGGCGTGGCGGCAGCGCAGCTGGGCTTTGCCGTGGCGGTGCCCGAGCCCGGCACTTGGGCACTCAGCTTGGCCGGCCTGCTGCTGATAGGTTTGCGCACACGCCGGAAATGAGCATGCGCGAGTTATCGGTTTGTGTCGGCGCGTTGTTGGCGGCGCAGCTTCTATCTGGCTGCGCGCGCCCTTCCATGCCGTCAACCCATGCCGAGCTTGCCCCGCAGCCACGCGACTGCCCGGCCGATTTGGCCGCAGGCACGCGCTGCCTGGGCGGGCAAGACTCGGCCGGCGCTTTCTATCTGATCGCGCTGCCCAAGGACTGGGCCGGTGTGCTGGTCTTGCACGCGCATGGCGGGCCGGAGTTGGGTCCACCCAAGGCCGAACGCGTGGTCGAAGATTTGAAGCGCTGGGCCATCATGGTCAAGGCGGGTTACGCCTGGGCCGGCTCGAGCTTTGCCCAGGGTGGGGTGGCCGTGAGTGCGGCGGCCGCTGACACCGAGCGCCTGCGGCAAATCTTTGTGGCCCATGTGGCCCAGCCCAAAACCACCATCCTGCATGGCCAATCCTGGGGGGCCAGCGTGGCGGTCAAGGCCGCCGAAAAATACGCCGCGCCTGACAGCATTGCCCCAGCCTACGACGGTGTTTTGCTCAGCAATGGCGTGCTCGGCGGCGGCACCCGGTCCTACGACTTCAGGCTCGATCTGCGCGTGGTCTATCAATACCTCTGCGCCAATCATCCCAGGCCCGACGAGGCGCAATACCCCTTGTGGATGGGCCTGCCGGAAGCTGCCAGCTTGACGCGGTCCGAGCTGGCCGCCCGGGTGGAGAGTTGTCTGGGCTTGGCGATACCCGTGCCCCAGCGCACACCCGAGCAGCAGGCTCGCCTGCAAACCATTTTGAAGGTGATTCAGATCCCGGAGCGTTCACTGCTGGGGCATTTGAACTGGGCGACCTGGCATTTTCAGGATGTCGCACTCAAGCGCAGTGGGGGCGCGAGCCCCTGGGGCAATATCGGCGCGCGCTACAGCGGCTCGCTGGACGACGCCGCCTTGAATGCGGGCGTACTGCGCTATGCCGCCGACCCGCAGGCCGTTGCCAAGTTTGGGCAGGATAGCGATCTCAGCGGTCGCATCGGCCTCCCTGTGCTGGCGGTGCACGGCATTCATGACCCGATCGCTTTTGTCGAGTTGGAGTCGCAGTTCCGCGCCACGGTGGCGGCGGCGGGGCAGTCCGGCCGGCTGGTGCAAACCTTCAGCGATGACGGCGAACACAGCTATCTGAGCGACCCGGTTTATCCGGCCTTGATGGCGGAGTTGTTGGTCTGGGTCAAGCAGGGCGATAAGCCCAGTCCGGCCAGCGTGGCGCAACGCTGCAAGATGATGGAGTCTCGTTTCGGCCCCGGCTGCCGGCTGCTGCCGACCTATCAAGCGGCTGAATTGGAATCAAGGGTGGCGCCACGCCAACGGCCTTGATCCCGGTGCGTCAACGGGCTAGATATAATCTGCCGGTTTTGCGCCCTGCGTATTTGCGGGGCACAGCCCTTTTTTTTCTCTGCCCAACACGGCTAATCGGCCAACGAGGATTTCATGAGCGCAAACAACAATCACGAGAACGCAAAAGCTCAAGCGCACGCTCACGAGGAAGAGGCCCATGAAGGCCCGATCAAGACGCCCAAACAGCTGGCTTGGGCGGTGTTTTTCGCCTTCGTTGTGCCCATCATCGTGATCATCATGCTGGCTAACTACGTCAGCACCGACACGAAACCGGCCGCCGGCAGCGAAGCTCTTGAGGCGATGGCCGTGGCCGGGCGTATTCAGCCCATCGGCAGCATCGAATTGAAGGATGCGAACAACGTCGCGACGCTGAAGACCGGCGAACAAGTGTTCCAGGCGCAATGCGCGGCTTGCCACGCCACCGGCGCGGCCGGTGCTCCCAAAGTCGGCGACGCAGCAGCTTGGGGCCCGCGCATCGGCGCCGGCTTCGAGGCGCTGCTGCACTCGGCCTTGAAGGGCAAGAACGCCATGGGCGCGCAAGGTGGCGGCGACTTCAGCGACTTCGAAATCGGCCGTGCGGTGGTCTATATGGCCAACCAGGGTGGCGCCAAGTTTGACGAGCCCAAAGCTCCGGCAGCAGCGGCTTCGGCAGCCGCTAACTGAAGCGGCTTTCCAGAGCAAAAAAACCGACCCGCTGAGGTCGGTTTTTTTATGCGCTCAAGGCAAGGGATTCAAGACCACCCGATGCCGCTGCAGTAACTCGGCATGCGTGCTGGGCCTGGGCGCCCAAAGTCCGGCATCTACGGCCTGTGCCGCCCAGTCCATGTCCATGCTGTGCGCCAGACCCAGGCCCAATGGGGTTGAGAGGAAGAGGCGGTCATGTTCATCCAGCCAACTGGACTCGACCTTGCAACTCAGTCCGGTGTGCGTGTGCACCAAGCCGTCATTGATCAAATCTGCGCCCAGCCTGAACACCCAGGGTGCGGCTTCGAGCTGCAGATAGACGCGTTGTGGCCCGTTCTGGAAGAACCAGCAGCCCGACTCGTCTGCCGCGTAGTTGCGCTCAATGAACTGGCGCAGCTTCTCATGCGTGATGCGGCTGCCTTTGATTTGGGGGAACGGCCCCGCCGCCTGGATGCGCTCGTCGCGCATATACCAATCGCCGCGCGCGTCCAGCGCCAGCCAGCCGTAGCAATGCGGCACATTGGGCCATTTCTTCAGCGCCGCGGCGACGATGGCATCCATCGCTAGAGCGCCCGCGCCAACCAGTCACAGACTTGCTCGGGCATGCCGAACACATGGCCGGGCGGGCGACCTTGGGCGAAGCCGACATGGCCGCCCTGCGCCGGCTGCCAGAGCTGCACATAGGACCCTGCATCTTGCTGGCGCGGCAGGCTGGCGGCCGGCACAAAGGGATCATTGCGAGCGTTCAGCACCAGCGCCGGGATGCGGATGCGTTTCAGATGCGGCTTGGCCGAGGCGCGCGCCCAATAGTCCTCGGTGCTGCGAAAGCCATGCAGCGGCGCGGTGAACAAATTGTCGAACTCGTACAGATCGCTGGCCGCGCGCAGCCGCTCGCCGTCGAACAGGCCCGGATGCTGCTGCAGTTTGCGCAGCGCCTTGGGCACCATGGTGCGCAAAAACATACGGGTGTAGACGAGGCGGTTGAAGCCTTGGCCGATGGCGTGGCCGGCCGCAGCCAGATCGACCGGCGAGCAGATCGAGCAGACCGCCCGCGTGGTGGCGGCCGCACTCTGGCCGTGCTCCTCGGCCCAGCGCAGCAAGGCGTTGCCGCCCAGCGAAACACCGGCCGCCAGCACCGGGCCATCATGCATTTCCTTGAAGCGCGCCAGCATCCAGCCCACCTCCTCGAAGTCACCCGAGTGATAGGCGCGCGGCGCCAGATTCAGCTCGCCCGAGCAGCCGCGGAAATGCGGCATCGCAAACGCCCAGCCGCGCGAGCGTGCAACGGTGGCGAAGGCTTGCGAGGAGTGGCTTTGCGAGCTGCCTTCCAGACCGTGGAACAAGACCAGCAGCGGTCGCTCAATGGCCGGGTCATCACCGGGATAGTCCAGCCAGTCAACATCGACAAAATCACCGTCGGGCGTGTCCCAGCGCTCGCGCCTGAAGTCGAGCTTGGGGCCTCCGGTATGGCGGGAAAAGAGCGCGGGCCAGATGGTCTGCGCCTGGCCGCCCGGTAGCCAGCGTGGGGCTTGGTACTGCATAACACTGGGTTTCAATGCAAGGTCGCCGGCTCTTCGATGACTTCCTGGATGTCATGCGCGGTGCCGGGGCTGGCATGGTGCACCACCATGCGCCAACCCATCGCCGTCTTCAGGTAGACATTGGTGGCGATCACCCAGGCGCTTTGCTGACCCCCGCTGCCTTCTACGATGACACGCTCCAGCACCTGATGGATGGCGGTCTCATTGGTCTGCATGCGCCGAACGCGTTCGGGATGCACCGAGATCGCGCCTTGGGCGAACACGACCTCGAAGGCCGCCCGGATCGCACCGAGGCCAACCACGCGCGGCCCGCCAGGGTGGACGCAGGAGACCTCCTCCTCGTCCGACCAGACTGCCATCAGCCGGCTCAAATCGGCCTGCTGCAGCGCTTCGTAAAACTGCGCCTCGGTGTCTTCGGGCGAGGACAGCAGCGCAGCGGCCGGCACTTTGGGGTGATGCATATTCAGTGGTGGCCGTGCAGCACTTCACCGGCCTTGAGCTTGTAGACTGTGCCGCAATAAGGGCACTTGCCTTGGCCGTCATGGCTGAGGTCGATGAAGACCTTGGGATGGCTGCTCCAAAGCGCCATCTTCGGATTGGGGCAGGCGACGACGCCGGGGCCTTGTACGTCGGCGGCGCTGACTTCAACGATGGATGTGTTGGTGCTGTTGCTCATGATGATTTCTCTCTCAGCTCAGACCAGGCTGAGCCAATGCGCATATTTCGGATTGCGGCCGTTGACGATGTCAAAGAACGCGGCTTGGATTTTCTCGGTGATCGGTCCACGTGTGCCGACATAGCTGCCGGTGCCCAGCTCGATGCGGTCCAGCTCGCGGATCGGCGTGACCTCGGCGGCGGTGCCGGTGAAGAAGGCCTCGTCGCAGATATAGACCTCGTCGCGGGTGATGCGCTTTTCCACCAGCTTGAGCCCCAGGTCTTCGCAGATGTGGAAGATCGTATTGCGGGTGATGCCGTTCAGCGCGCCGGCCGACAGATCGGGCGTGTAGACCACGCCGTTCTTGATCACGAACAGATTCTCGCCCGCGCCCTCGGAGACAAAGCCCGAGGCGTCGAGCAACATCGCTTCGTCATAGCCATCCTCGGTCGCTTCCATATTGGCCAGGATCGAGTTGGTGTAATTGCTAACAGCCTTGGCCTGCGTCATCGTGATGTTGACATGGTGGCGTGTGTAGCTGCTGGTCTTGACGCGGATGCCGCGTTTCATGCCGTCTTCGCCGAGGTAGGCGCCCCAGGCCCAGGCGGCCACCATCAAGTGAATCTTGTTGCCCTTGGGGCTGATGCCTAGCTTTTCGGAACCAATCCAGACCAGCGGGCGCAGGTAGCAGCTTTCCAGCTTGTTCTCTCGCACGACCTGGCGCTGCGCCTCTTCGACCTGTTCTTGGGTGAAGGGGATCTTCATGCGCAAAATCTTGGCGCTGTCGAACAAGCGCCGGCTGTGCTCCTGCAGGCGGAAGATCGCCGGACCCTTGTCGGTCTTGTAGGCGCGCACGCCCTCGAAGGCACCGCAGCCATAGTGCAAGGTGTGGCTCAGCACATGGATCTTGGCGTCACGCCATTCCACCAGCTCGCCGTCCATCCAAATTTTGCCGTCGCGATCGTCCAGTGACATGGGCCTGTCCTTGCTGCATTGAAAGGGGGTTTAGCCGCCAATTCTAGCGGCGCTGCCGCCGGCCTTACTGGTTTTGCAGGGTCGATGCCGGCAGCGTGTCATCCGGCTCGGCCGGGCGGTTCAGCAACCAGCTGACAACATGGCCCTTGCTCATCACGACTTCCAGCTGCACGCCGCCGGCGTCGATCCAGCCATAGGTCTCGGGGCTGTCGCTGAGCTTGCGGCCCAGGCTGCGGCTCAAGGGCAGCAGGTCGATCAGCTTCATGCCGACTTGCAACTTGGCATTGAGCATCACCGCGCTATCGATCTGCCCAACCGGTGCTTCGGAGGCCGTGCGCATGATGCGCATCAGCCGTCCGAACTGCAAAAGCAGCCAGAACACCACCACGCTGAGCGCCAGGATCACGCCCTTCCAGCCCCACAACAAGCCGCCAGCGATAAAGGCGATGACGGCCAGCGCACTTCCAATCCAAGTATTCATGGGAGCGAATGCTAACCGCGTGACGCCAACATCGGATCGGCGCTGCCATCTGCAGCATCCCAACCGTAGGCGCGCTCGACCTTGGCGATGCGCAGCGCATAGTGGCTGTACCAGTCGGCGCGGCCTTGGTTTCTTGCCTGCTCATGCTCGCCTTGGCGGCGCCAAGCAGCAATGTCTTGCAGGCCGCGCCAATAGGACACGGTGATGCCTAAACCGTCGGCGCCGCGCACGCTCTCGACGCCTAAATAACCCGTTTGTTGCGCCGCCAGCTCGACCATGCGGTCTGCCATCTCCGCATAGCCCAGCTCGACCGAGTTACGCTGGCTGGTGAAGATCACCGCGTAATAGGGAGGCTCGAACTCGAAATTCTTCATCGTCACAGTCCTCTGGCCAGATCCATCGCTTCTTCAATCCGCTCGACCGCATGCACGGTCAGCCCCTCGATTGCCTTTTTCGGCGCGTTCGCCTTGGGCACCACGGCGACGCTAAAACCGAGCTTGGCGGCTTCCTTCAGCCGCTCCTGACCGCGCGGCGCCGGGCGCACCTCACCGGCCAGGCCGATCTCGCCGAAGGCAATGAAACCCTTGGGGAGTGGGCGGCCGCGCAGTGAGCTTTGGATCGCCAGCAGCACCGCCAAGTCGGCCGCCGGCTCGCTGATGCGCACGCCGCCGACCGCATTGATGAACACATCCTGATCATTGGTCGCGACGCCGGCATGGCGGTGCAAGACCGCCAACAACATCGCCAAGCGGTCCTTGTCGAGGCCGACCGAGAGCCGCCGCGGACTCGGCCCGCCGCTGTCGACCAGCGCTTGCAACTCCACCAGCAGCGGCCTTGTGCCTTCCAATGTGACCAGCACGCAAGAGCCCGGCACCGGCTCGCCGTGGGTACTCAGAAAAATAGCGCTCGGATTGGCAACACCTTTCAAGCCCTTCTCGGTCATCGCGAACACGCCGATCTCGTTGACGGCGCCAAAGCGGTTCTTGATCGCCCGCACCAGCCGAAAGCTCGAATGCGTGTCGCCCTCGAAGTACAGCACCGTGTCGACGATGTGCTCCAGCACGCGCGGGCCTGCAATTGCACCTTCTTTGGTGACATGGCCGACCAGCACGATGGCGCAGCCGCTGGCCTTGGCGGTGCGGGTCAGCTGCGCCGCGCATTCGCGCACTTGGGCGACCGAGCCGGGTGCGGATGACAGGTGTTCGGAATAGAGCGTCTGGATCGAATCGATCACGCAAAAAGCCGGGTGTTCGGCCTCCAGCGTGGCGAGGATTTTCTCCAGGCTGATTTCGGCCAGCACCCGTACCTTGCTGCCGGCCAGGCCGAGGCGGCGCGAGCGCATCGCGATCTGCGCGCCCGATTCTTCGCCGGTCACGTACAGCACCGGCAGCTTGTGGGACAAATCTTCAATCGCCTGCAAAAGCAAGGTGGACTTGCCGATGCCGGGGTCGCCGCCGATCAAGACCACGCCGCCGGCGACGATGCCGCCGCCCAGCACGCGGTCCAGCTCTTCCTGGCCGGTGGGGGTGCGCTCGAAGTCGGCGGCTTCGATCTCGCTCAGCGTGGCTACCGGCTGGCTTTTGGCCAGCGCTTGATAGCGGTTGTTTTTCACGCTGACGCCGACTGTGTCGGCGACGCCCTCAATCAGCGTGTTCCAGGCACCACAAGATGGGCATTTGCCCAGCCATTTGGGGCTCACGCCGCCACAATCGCTGCAGGTGTAGATTGATTTTTCTTTGGCCATGGGGCAGATTGTCCCTGCAAGTCGGGCTTCAGGTTTTTAGCAAAACTGCCGATGGTCTTAGTTCCGTCAACAGGGACCGTAAAGAATGACTACAGAGATATCGGAGCTGCCGGCCGCCGCAGCCGAGGCGCCCGCAGAGGCAGCCGGCGCTGCGCAAGCCGAACTGAGCGCAGAAGAGCAAGCCGCCGCTGAGGCCGAGGCTGCCCGGCTGCAAGCCCAGCGGGATGCCGAACGTGAGGCCGAAGAAAAGGCCGCGGCCGAGCGCGAGGCGCGCCACAAGCGCCTGATGCAAAAGATTGCCAAACAAGCCGACTTCGCTTCGATGAAGGACTCGGTGCGCTTGATGCAAAAGATTTCGCGCTCCGAAAACGCCCATGCGCGCGCGCTCAGCGGCGCGATCTCGGAAGACATCGCGATGACGGCCAAGCTCTTGCGCCTGGTCAATGCGGCGTTTTATAGCTCGGCCGGCGGCGGCTCCATCACCAATTTGCAGCGCGCGGTGGCGTTGATGGGCTTTCAGACCGTCGGCATGATGGCCAATTCACTGATGCTGTTTGACCGCCTGCCCAAGGGCTCGGACGGCAACCGGCTGCGCGAGGAGTTTGGCCGCGCCCAATTGGCCGCGCTGCTGGCGCAGCAGTTTTGCAACCGCAGCAAGCAGCTGGAGGTGGCCTATCTGGCCGCTTTGTTCCAAAACCTCGGGGGCATGTTGGGGGGCTTGCATTTCCCCGAGGAGTTGCACGGCTTTGAAGAAAAGCTGGCGGCGCGCGGCCTGGACGTCGGCAAGCAAGAATGGATGGACGCACGCGACAAGCTGGCGCGCGAACATTGGGGCGTGGACATCGAAGACATCGCGATCGACGTGGCCGGGCAATGGGGTTGGCCCGAAACCGTGCGCAACGGCATGCGCCGCCTGCAGCCCAGCAGCAGCGAGCGCGCCGCCAGCGCCGAGGAATACCAGCGCGTGCTTTGCACTTCGGCCAATGTCTTGGCGGCTCAGTTGCTGGGCCTGCCCGGCGGCGGCTCGGCAGAAGAAAAGGCCGAGGCCCGGCGCGCCTGCGTCGAACGCTTTGCGGCCGAGATGGCTGTGCCTTTGAGCCTCAACCCCGAGCCGCTGGTCGAGGAAGTGGCGGGCGTGCAGCAGGTCTGGGACGACTTGGCGCAGGTGCTCGGCTTTGGCCCGGTGGCGGCGCCTGCGGTGGCGAAAAAACCCAAGGAGGCCGAGCTGGCCAGCAAGCCGGCGCCCGCGAAGCTGGGCGCTGCGGCGCCAGTTGCTGCGCCGGCAGCAGCGGCCAAGCCCACCGCCATAGCCGCCGCCAAACCGGCAGCGCCAAGGCCCGTAGCGCCGACGCTGCCGGTCAACCCGGCGGTGGCCGAGTCGCTGTCTGACGCGCTCGAAAAACTCAGCGGCCTGGTCTTGGCCGGAGCGCCTGCCGGCCAATTGCTGCAGCTTTGCATGCGCCAGATGCATGAAGCCTTGAACCTGCGCCGCGTGGTGGTCTGCCTGCGGGACGGCAGCGGCGCCATGTTGAAGGGCGGCATGGGCGTGGGCGAGCGCGCAACGGCTTTGGCGCCGGTATTCCAAATCCCGCTGCAGCCGCCGAACGAACTGTTCGGCCTGCTCTGCAGCAAGGGCGCCGATACCTTGATCTCGGACACCGCTGACCCGGTGATCGCGCAGCGCCTGCCGGCCTGGTTCCGCAACCAGGTGCAGGCCGGCACCTTTGTGCTGCTGCCCATGGTGGCGGGCGGCCAAGTGCTCGGCGCCTTCTACGGTGACAAGGCCGATGCGGGCACCTTGCAGATCAGCGAGCGGGAGTTGACCTTGCTGAAGACGCTGCGCAACCAGGTCGTGATGGCCTTGCGCTTTGGTGGCGGCAACAACTAAGGGCTTTCCCCCCGGACCACAAATCATGCAATTGCTGAAGCTGGTCGCGGAACAAATTCGGATCGGGGCACGCCTGCCCTTCAATGTGCGCGACGCCGAGGGCGGCCTGCTCTTGGCCTGCGGGCAGATCGTCATCAGTGCGGCGCAGCTGGCCGCCTTGTTGGCCCGCGGCATGTATGCCGATATGGCGGAGCTGCGCGCCCTGCAGGCCGGCGACAAGGTGCCCACCGAGCCGCCGCCGCTGGCAACGCGCTGGGCGCAGGCGGTCTGGGCCGTCGATGCAATGTTGAAGACCTTGCCCGACGGCCTGCACTTCATGGCAAGTTGCGATGAGGCGGCCAGCGAGGTGATCGCCCTGGCAGTGCAAGATGGTGATCTGGCGCTCTACCAAACCGTGCGTCAAGAGGGGCTGCAATTGCGCCTTTACGGCCTCACGCATGCCTTGTACGTCGCCACGCTGAGCCTGATGGTGGCGCGCCGACTGGGCTGGGCCGAGGTCAGGCAGCGCAGAGTCGTCAAGGCGGCCTTGACGATGAATGTCAGCATCATTGAGCTGCAGGGCGTCTATGCCATGACGGGTGGGCGCCTGACGGCCTCGCAGCGTGAGCTGCTGCGGCTGCACCCGGAAGAAGCCTACAAGCGCCTGCGCGCCGCCGGCATCGATGACGAGGAATGGTTGCAGGCGGTGGCTCAGCATCATGAGCAGGCCAGCGGCAGGGGCTACCCCAAGGGCGTGCGCGATATCTGTGAGATGGCGCAGCTGCTGCGCCTGGTGGATGTGTTCCTGGCCAAGATCAGCTCGCGCGTCAATCGGCCGGCGCTGGAGATCAAGGTCGCCGCGCGCCAGGTCTATGAGCAAAACCCGGGCAACCCTATGGCCGCGTCCTTGATCAAAGAGTTCGGCATGTATCCGCCGGGCGAGTTGCTGCGTCTGGCCAATGGCGATTTGGCGGTGGTGATCAGGCGCGGTGCTACGCTGCAATGCCCGCTGGTGATGGCGCTGGCGGACAGCCGAGGTCAGCTCAAGGCGCAGCTGCAACGCTTTGACACGGCGCAGCGCGAATACGCGGTGGTTGGTGTCGAGGCCGACAAAAGCATGATGGCCCGCATGCCCAGTGAGCGGCTCTACGGCCTGTACGGCATGCATGGCTTGGACAGCTTGAATCCCAGCCATTGAGCAGCGAGGAAAACCCGTTCGTGCTACAAAGCCGGCTTGTTTTGTTTCAGCAGCTTAGGACTCACGATGGAATTCTCGACTTGGGCTGCATTTTTCGCCGCTTCTTGGGCGATCAGCCTGTCCCCCGGCGCGGGCGCCATCGCGGCGATGAGCTCGGGGCTCAATCACGGCTTTCGGCGCGGCTACTTCACCACCTTTGGTCTGATCCTGGGCATCCTGACCCAGATCCTCTTGGTCGGTGCAGGGCTTGGCGCCTTGATCGCCACCTCCAGCATCGGCTTCGCGCTGGTCAAGTATTTGGGCGTCGCCTACTTGGTTTATCTGGGCGTGCAGCAATGGCGCGCGCCGGCTACGCCCATGGTGGCGGCCCGCAGTGAAGGCCCGCAAATCACGCGCCGCCAACTGGTGCTGCGCGGCTGGGGTATCAATGCGGTCAACCCCAAGGGCACGGTGTTCCTGCTGGCGGTGGTGCCGCAATTCTTGAACCTCAAGGGCGATCTGACCCAGCAATACCTGGTGATCGCCGCGACGCTGGCCTTCACCGATATGGTGGTGATGGCCGGCTACACGGCCTTGGCCGCCCGAGTCTTGTCGGCCTTGCGCTCCAGCCACCACATCAAAATCATGAACCGCACCTTTGGCACGCTCTTCATCGCGGCCGGCGCCTTGCTGGCGACCTTCAAGCGCAGCGCCTGATGGCGCGGCTGTCTGCCCGCACCCTGTTCTGGGGCCCGACGCTGATCTGGGCCAGCACCTGGCATGTGATCCTTTATCAGCTGGCCAGCGGCGTGCCGGTGCTGAACTCGGTGGCCTGGCGCTTTGCGATTGCGGCGCTCTTGTTGATAGGCTTGGCGCGAATACGCGGCGAGTCCTTGCGCATGCCGGTGTCCGCCCACGGGCTGATGCTGGCCACCGGCATCGTCCAGTACAGCGGCAATTACTTTTCGGTCTACGAGGCCGAGCGGCATATCCCGACCGGCTTGGTGGCGGTTTTGTTTTGCCTGATGGTGTTCGGCAACGCCTTGTCCGGGCGGCTCTTTTTCGGTCAGTCGGTGACGCGGCGCTTCCTGGTTTCGGCCAGCGGCGGCGTGCTCGGTGTGGTGATGATTTTTTGGCCCGAGATTGCCGAGACCGGCGCGCGGCCTAGTGCAGCGTTGGGCCTAGGCTTGGGGCTGTTGGCCGTCTTGGCCGCCTGCATCGGCAATGTGCTGACGCTGACGCTGACCCGGCGTGGGCTGGCGCTGGTGCCCGTGCTGGCCTGGAGCATGGGCTATGGCGCGCTGTTTTTGATTCTGATGTCGCTGCTGAGCGGCCAGGGTCTGCACTTTGACTGGCATGCGCCTTATGTCTTGAGCCTGCTCTATCTGTCGGTGTTTGGCTCGGTCACAGCCTTTGTCTTGTATTTCAAGTTGGCCCAGTTGCAGGGGCCGGCACGGGCCGCTTTGACCGGGGTGGTGATCCCGGTCATAGCGCTGGTGATCTCGGCCGCGCTGGAAGGCTGGGTGCCGACGGTCTTGTCCGTCAGCGGCATGGCGCTGTGCCTGGTCAGCATCTATCTGGCGACCAAGCAGCGCTGAGCTTTACCTCAAGCGCAAGGGCTCCTCGCGCTCTTCCGGCACCAGCACCCACAGGATCAAGTAGGTAATCAAGCCGATGCCATGGCAGGGCAGGAAGGCAATAAAGATCAGCCGCCAGATCCAGGCGGCCAAGCCGCTGATCTGGCTCAAACCCCCGCACACGCCGCCCAACCAGCGTTCATCGCGGCTGCGTTGCAGACCGTTGATCGCGTGGCCCAGGCCGGCGCCTTGAGGCTGCCGGCGCGGCGCATCAGTGCCGTTGATGTCTGCTGCGCCGTCCAGCAGCTTGGCCTTGGCGCGACTGAATTCATCGTCGGACAGCAGGCCGGCTTGATGCAAATCGGCGAGGCGTTCGAATTCGTTGCTGAAAGACATGGTGAGCTCCTGATACTGCAGGCTGAAGTGCCATGCCTGCAGTCTGCGGTCTAGTTCGGCACGAAGCGAGCGGCGTGCGACGAACTGCAAGGCGCGCCGACCGAGGCGTTAAAACCTAGGGTAATCCCTGGCTATTCGTCTACTCACTGACCCGCCCACGCCCGGCCTTGATGCCGCTGCGCTGCGCCTTGCCTTCCAGCCGCCTCATCTTGGAGCCATAGGTCGGCTTGGTGGCGCGCCGGGTCTTGGGTGTGTGGGCGACGCCTTGCACCATCTCGATCAGCCGGGCCACAGCATCGGCGCGGTTTTGCTCCTGGCTGCGGGTTTCCTGCGCCTTGATGACGATCACACCTTCATTGGTGATGCGCTGATCAGACAGCGCCAGCAGCCGCTCTTTGATGATGGGCGGCAGCGTCGAGCGATGGATGTCAAAGCGCAGATGGACGGCGCTGGAGACCTTGTTGACGTTTTGCCCGCCGGGACCGCTGGCACGGATGAAGCTGAAATCGAGCTCCCAATCGGCCGGCGTCCAGTGCAGATTCACTGCAACTCAGTCCAGATGTTGAACGGTCACCGGCACGCGCTTGGCCAGCGCGCACATCAACTCATAGCCAATCGTGCCGGCTGCCTTGGCGACCTCATCGATGGGCAAGACCTGACCCTTGGGGCCTTGGCCCCACAGCGTCACCTCGCTGCCGAAGCCGGCCTGGGGCAAGGCGCTCAAGTCGACCGCCAGCATGTCCATCGAGACCCGGCCGACCGTCGTCGTGCGCTGGCCATTCACCAGCACCGGCGAGCCGCTCGGCACATGGCGCGGATAGCCATCGGCATAGCCGCAGGCGACCGTACCAATGCGCATCGGTTTGTCGGCCGTGAAGCTGCTGCCGTAACCGACCGTGTCGCCGGCCTGCAGTTGCTGCACGCCGATGATCCTGGAGCGCAGCGTCATCGCCGGCCGCAGATCCCAATGTTCCGGGCCATGCTCAGGGTAGTCGGGCACGCCGCCGTAGCTCATGATGCCGGCGCGCACCCAGTCGCTGCGCACGCGTGCGCTGTGGCGCAGGGTGGCGGCGCTGTTGCTGAGCGAGCGCTCACCGGGCAGGTCGGCGCAGACGGCCTCGAACACATCGAGCTGGTGCTGGATGCCGTCGACGCCGAAGCGCAGCGCGTCGGCGTCGGAGAAATGCGTCATCAGCGAAATCTCGTCCACCTGCGGCAAGGCGTTCAGCCGTGTCCAGGCGGCGCGGAAGGCGGTAGCGCTGAAGCCCAGCCGGTTCATGCCGCTATTGAGCTTCAGAAACACGCGGTGCGGCTCATGCGTCTTGTGCATCGCCAGCCAGTCGATCTGTTCCTCGCAATGCACGGCATGCCAGAGCTTCAGACGCGAACAGAGTTCCAGATCGCGGGTCTCGAAAGCGCCTTCCAGCAGCAAAATCGGGCCGCGCCAACCGAGCGCGCGCAGCTGCTGCGCCTCGTCCAGGTCAAGCAAGGCGAAGCCATCGGCACCGCGCAGGCCTTCATAAGCATTGGCGATGCCGTGGCCATAGGCATTGGCTTTGACGACCGCCCACACCATCGCATCCGGCGCACAGGCGCGCGCGCGGGCAAGGTTATGGGCCAGGGCGGGGACGTGGATGAGGGCTTCAATAGGACGCGGCATGGCCGAATTGTGGCATCTCGCCGAGGGGGCTTGGGCCTCGCCATCGCCCCCCCTAGAACAAGGCGCATGCTATAAACCCGGCGCAGCACCACATTTGCCGCGCGTTTTTGGCCGGGGTGGCGCCTTCTCAGCAGTTTTGAATGGGTTCATGAAAAAAGGCTTTTCCACCATCATGTCAGCGCAGTTCTTCAGCTCGCTGGCTGACCAAGCTTTGCTGGTCGGAGCCATCGAGATGCTGAAGAGCACGGGCTCGCCGGCCTGGCAGATTCCCGCGTTGGGCCCCATATTTGCTTTGTTTTATGTGGTGCTGGCACCTTTTGTGGGCGCTTTCGCGGACGCCGTGCCCAAGGGCAAGGTGATGTTTTATGCCAATCTGATCAAGATTGTCGGCTGCCTGATGATGCTTTTCGGCAGTCACCCGCTCTTGTCCTACGCGATCGTCGGCCTGGGGGCTGCGGCTTATTCGCCGGCCAAATACGGCATCTTGACCGAGTTGCTGCCACCTTCGCAACTGGTCAAGGCCAATGGCTGGATCGAAGGGCTGACGATTGCTTCAATCATTTTGGGCATCCTGCTGGGCGGTCAATTGGTCGGCCCGCATTTGTCGCCGCTGTTGTTGGGCTTTGAAATGCCCTTCATTGATACCGGCGTGGATACGCCACCTGAGGCTGCAATTGCCAGCCTGGTGATCCTGTATGTGATCGCGGCTGCCTTTAACCTGGCCATCCCGCGCACTCAAACGGCCTTGCAGCCGCTGGCTGGCAGCCCAATCGTGCTGGTGCGTGATTTCGCGGCCTGCAACTCGCGCCTGTGGGCCGACAAGCTGGGTCAAATCTCGCTGGCCACCACGACGCTGTTCTGGGGCATTTCGGGCAATATGCGCATCATCGTGTTCCCCTGGGCGGCGGCAGCACTCGGCTACTCCACCACGCAAGCGTCCACCTTGGGCGGTGTGGTGGCCTTGGGCACGGCGGTCGGCGCGGTGGCCGCGTCAATGTATATGCGCCTTGACAGGGCGACCCGGGTGATCCCGCTGGGCATCATCCTGGGCCTCTTGGTGGTCGGCCTCAACGTGGTGACGAATATCTGGGTGGCCGTGCCCTTCCTGATTTTGCTCGGGCTGGTCGGCGGCTTCTTGGTCGTGCCGATGAACGCCTTGCTGCAACACCGGGGCCATAACCTGATGGGCGCGGGCCGCTCGATCGCGGTACAGAACTTCAACGAACAAGCCTGCATCCTGGGCCTGGGCGCGCTCTATACCGGCATGACGAGGATCGGGCTGTCGGCCTTTATCGCCATCTCGATCTTTGGTCTGATCGTGGCCGGCACGATGGCGTTGATCCGGCTTTGGCACAAGAGCAATTGCATCCATCATCGCGAAGAAGTCGAGCGCCTGATGGTGCTGGCGCGTTGCGATGAGTGCCATCCCGGCGTTTGAACCTCCTGCGAGCAAGCAGCGACGCTTGCTCAGCGCCCCAGCAGCTTTTCCATAAATACGCCGAAGGGATTGGCGCGGCGCTCATCGAAGGGGCCGCAGCGCTGAAAGCCTCCGCCTTCGGCCAGATGATGCAGCGCATGTTGGCGCACATCCGCCTCTAGCCTCAGCAGAGGGCGGCCCAGGCGCAGCGCTTCGCTTTCCAGCTTGCGGAGCAAAAGTTTGCCCATGCCTTGGCCGCGCCGGGCTGGTGCCACCATCAAGCACGCCAGCTCAGCGTACTCCTCGTGCAGCAGCAAGGCCCCGCAGGCAATGACCCGCATTTGGGCGTCACGCACCACGGCCAAGCGTGTGCTTGCCCGCCGCAGTGCGGCCTTGGCATTGCGGCGCGGCTCCTGTTGGGGCCGCAGCAGATGGTTCAGCTCCTGATCCAACTCGGTCAGCAGCGTTTGAACCTCGGCCTGAGCCAATGACTCCATTTGCACCGTCGGGCTCGGCGCCGGACGGCTGATCATGTCACCGGCACGGGCAACCCAGATCTGGCCGCGGCCGAAATGCTGGCCGTGCAGGGCCTGCAGCGAGCCGATGAAGGGGTTTTGCAAGGGCAGGGCACCGAGCTGAAAGGTGGATGCAGCAAGTCTTCTCATGGAAAGCTCCTTATCCGTGGTCTAGCGTTTAGCAGGGGGTTGATGCCCTCACTCACGCAAGTCGCGTGCCAATGTCTTGTGCGGGCTGATACTGGCCCGACAATGCGGACCATGCGCCGTGCCGACCGACTCTTTCAACTTGTTCATCTGATCCGCGGGCGCCGCTTGTCGACCGCCGATTTCCTGGCCGATCGCTTGGAGGTGTCGATGCGCACCGTCTACCGCGACATTGCCGCCTTGCAGGCGCAAGGGGTGCCGATCGACGGCGAGGCGGGCGTCGGCTACCGCATGCGTGCCGGCTTTGATCTGCCGCCCTTGATGTTCACCAAGCAAGAGGCGCAAGCGTTGGTGGCGGCCTTGCGCTTGGCGCAGGGCCAGCTGGACAGCGGCCTGGGCCGCCAGGCTGAGGAGGCGATGCTGAAGATCCTGGGCGTGATGCCGGCGGCGGCTCGGGCCGCCGCCGAGAGCTTGGCCTTGTATGCGCCGCTGAGCGGGCTGGATCAGACCATGCGCGATCGGCTGGCGAAGCTGCGTGAGGCCACCGAGAGCCGCCACAAGCTGCGACTCGACTACCTGGACTTGGGCGGTGCCGCCAGCGAGCGCGTGGTGCGACCCTTGGCCTGCTACTTCTGGGGGCCGACCTGGACGCTGGCGGCTTGGTGCGAGAAGCGCAATGGCTTTCGCAACTTCCGGGTTGATCGCATCCAGGGCCTGAGCTTGCTTGACGAGCAGTTTCGCGACGAAGCCGGCAAGACGCTGGCCGATATGCGGCGGGCCGAGAGTCAGGCTTGATCTGGCGCAAGTTTGTCCGCGGCGACGCCCCCACAATCTTCATCTGAGGCTGAACTTGGCCTTGCTTCTGTTGAAGGAGTTGCGATGAAAGCAAACGTGGGTACGGTGGATCGGGTGCTGCGGATTGCGGGCGGCTTAGTCCTGATTGCGCTGGCTGCGACCGGCACAGTCGGTGTTTGGGGCTATATCGGCATCGTGCCGCTGCTGACGGGCGTGTTCCGTTTTTGCCCGGCCTATCCTTTATTGGGCATGAATACATGTCCGATGAAAGACCGGTGAATTTGTCCTTTGCTATGGTGGCGGCCTGATCTCTGACCGGCCACCCCATGCGAAATCCATCTTTTGTCCTGGCAGCACTCTTGGCTTGCTGTGACTCGGTCTATGCGGCGCCGGAGCCTGCTGCTTTGCCGACGGTTGCTGCAGTAGATTTGCAACGTTATGCCGGCGCTTGGTACGAGATTGCGCTGCTGCCCAACCGCTTCCAAAAGCAATGTGTGGCCGATACCCAGGCGCGCTACCGGCTCGATGGCGAGCGGGTCGAGGTGATCAACCGTTGCCGCACAGCCAAGGGCGAGGTCGACCGTACGGCCGGTCACGCCAAGGTCGTGGAAGGCAGCGCTAACGCCAAACTCAGGGTGACTTTCTTTTGGCCGTTTTACGGCAATTACTGGGTGCTCGATCTGGACAGCGACTACCAGCATGTCTTGATCGGCGAGCCCAGCCGCAAATACGCCTGGGTCCTGTCGCGCACGCCGCAAATGGATGAGGCTGTGTTGCAAAAACTGCTGGACCGGGCGGGCGAGCTGGGTTTCGATCGCGCGGCGTTTCAGCGCACGCCGCAGACGCAGCCGCTGGACTGAACAGTCACTTTACCGATATCTGGAGCATCTGCATGAGCACCTTTGACCATATTGGGCTGATCAAAGACATCAACGCCAATCTCGCGCCGTTGAGAAAGTCGCAGCCCGAGGCGATGCAGGCCTTTGGCCGATTGGCCGGCGCGGCGATGAAGGACGGTGCGCTGAGTGCCAAGCACAAGGAGCTGATCGCGCTGGCTATCGGCGTCACCCAGCATTGTTCGGGCTGCATCGGCTTTCACGTCAAAGCGCTGCACAAGCTGGACTGCACACGGGCCGAGTTGGACGAAATGCTGTCGGTTTGCGTTTATATGGGCGGCGGACCGGCGCTGATGTACAGCGCCGAGGTCATCAAGGCCTGGGAAGACATGGCCCCAAAATAACCTGGATTAGCCCAACAACTGTTGCGCTCAGGAGCGTGAGGCCTTGGGCAGCAGGCGGGCCAGCAAGGGTGCCAGGCGCAGGCGCGCCGAAGGCGCTTCGACCCAGCGATAGAAAGGCACGGCCGCCATATTGCTCAGCGCCAGGGCAGCCAAGGCCGCCAGCACAGCTGACCCAGCATGCTCGGCATCGCGGTGCTCAAACAAGCCATTGACCAGCAGGCAAATCGGAAAATGCACCAGGAATAAGGCGTAAGAGTGGGTGCCAAAATGCGCCAACAGAGGCGCAGCACGCGGGTGGTCGGCCAGCAGATGCTGGCCGTTCTGATGGCGCTGCTGCAGCCAAGCGAGTGCCCAAGCGCACACCAGAGCCAAGGCGATGCGCTCGCGGAAGTCAAACAGCAAGGCCAGCAAGACGGCGGCGCTGATCAGGTACAGCGCGAGCCGGCGGTAGTTCACCAAACCCAGGAAGTGAACCAAAGCGCCGAGGCCGTAGGCACCGAAATAGTAGGGCGCCCAGTTGTCGAGGTCGGTGTTTCGGTTGAAGGCAAACAGCGAGGCCAGGCACAGCAGCAGGATCAGCGCCGGGCCGACGAGCCGGGCCTGTTGGCGGCTCAGGCTGGGCGCCAGACTGCGACCCAGCCAGAGCAGCGTCAAGAGCAGCGCAAAGAGCTGGAAGTCCACCGCCACGTACCAGGCGCCGACGGTCAAGGACTCAAATCCGAGCACGCCGTGCAGCAGCGTGGCATGGGCCAGCAACTGCGGCAGGCTGACCGAAGCGGGCACCAACTCGGGCAGCCAGGCAGAAATCAGCGCCGAGCACAGCAGCGTCAGCAGCACGGCGGCCATAAAGGGCAGGGTCAAGCGCAGATAGCGGCGCCCCAGTTGCTCGGGCACGCTGCCTTCAAACAACTGGCCGCGTGCGGACAAAGCGCGTGCGCTCAAGAAGCCGCCGACCACCAAGAAGACCTGCACCGCCATGCGCCCATAGTGATACAGAGCCGAGATCAGTTGTGGTGCTACGGTCTGCACGGCTTCGGCGATGGGCCCGTAGGCCGATAGATGGTGAAGCACGATCAGCTGGGCCGCGAAGGCTTTCAGCGCATCGATATGCAAGAGACGGGCGGTGTTTGGCTTGGGCATACCGAGGGTGCGCGCACGCCCAGCTTGTGGCAGGGCGTGCGAACTTGATCTTCTATCGCGAAATGTTTAATGAGGGCGACCACACGTGACACATAACGTGCAACTTGGGTCGGGCAGCGAAGCTGCCGCTGCGCAAAACCCGCGATTGTAGGAGTTTGGGCCTTGGAGCGCCAGGGGCCCGCCCCGTTTCGGGGGGGGTGTACAAAGCCAGCGCTAAACCAAGGGCGCCAGATGCTCCCGCAAGAAGTACAACAACGCACGCGCTGTCTCCGAGCCCGCCGGCGCGCCCAAGGTCAGCGCCTGTATCCACTCGCCTTCTTGCACATCAAGCCGCCAGCCCGGCAAGAGATCAACCAGGCCTGCCTCGGGCGGCACGCAAAAATCCGGGCTCAGCACGACACCCTGGCCATGCTTGGCCATCACCAGCAGCGCGTCTAGGTCATTGCCCCAGGCGCTGGCCTGCATGCTCAGCTCGACGCGCTCGCCGCTCGCGTGCACCCAGTTGCCGGCGCTGGGCTCTTCATGCTGGCCGACCAGCAGGCAGGGCCGGTCGAGCAGGGCCTGCGGGCCCTCCAGCGGCGTGCTGCCGGCCGCACCATAGGCGCGCACCGCATAGCGCAGCAGGGGCTGCGCCACCCAATCCTCGGGCGGCCGGGCGGTGGCGCGAAAGGCGATGTCCACGCCTTCGCGCAGCAGGTCCACCCGCCGATAGGTGAACATCAGCTCATAGCGCAGCGCCGGGTGCAGGGTTTGAAAGCGCGCCAGCAGCGGCGCCAGCACATGGACGCCAAACACCGGCGCGGCGCTGATGCGCAGCGTGCCGCTGAGCATGTCGCGCTCGCTGCGCAGCGCCAGC
The DNA here is from genome assembly GCF_025717555.1 of Paucibacter sp. B2R-40. Lineage (GTDB taxonomy): Bacteria > Pseudomonadota > Gammaproteobacteria > Burkholderiales > Burkholderiaceae_C > Paucibacter_A. The sequence continues at coordinate 516,699 of NZ_JAJIRP010000001.1, forward strand.
CTCGCGCCCTCGGCCGCCTCCAGTACGGCACGGGCGCGAGCGTGCAGGCGCCGGCCGGCTTCGGTCAGGCTGAGGCTGCGGGTGCTGCGGGCGAACAGGGCCAGCCCCACAGCAGCCTCGATCGCGGCCACCCGCCGGCTGACCGCCGCGCGGGTCAGGCCCAGCTCACGCGCGGCGCGCGCAAAGCTGCCGGCCAGCGCAATAAGGGCGAACAATTCCAGGGCGTTGGCGTCCAGCGCCTGATCGGCCGCAGTGCGGCGGCTGCGTGAAATGCTGTGCTTCATTGTCAATATTTAAGCATCAATGTGTCATCGGTAGTGAGTCTAGTCACTGGATGGTTGTCAATCTAGACTGAGCTCAGATTTTTCACCAGGAGCCCAGGGCCATGAACAGCGACAAAAAACCATTCTCCACAGCCGCAGCGCCCAGGCCGCTGCATTTGCGCTGCGCCGACGGCCGCTTGCTGAATGCCTGCTGGTACGAGCCGGATGCTGCCGCCGGCCCGGTGCGTGCTGTTGCCGTCGTCAGCCCGGCGATGGCAGTGGCCAGCCCGTATTACCGCGGCTTTGCCGAGTGGTTGAGCCGGCGCGGCTATGCGGTGCTCAGCTACGACTACCGTGGCATCGGCGCCAATTTGCAAGGGCCGCTGCGCCGCGAAGGCGCCGGCCTGCGGGACTGGGCCAGGCTGGACATGGCGGCGGCCTTGCGCGCCGCCGACAAGCGCCGCCAGCTTGAGCAGCGCGAGCAGGGCCATGCGATCGGCTTGCTGGCGATTGGCCACTCTTTCGGCGGCAATGCGGTCGGTCTGGCGCCCGGCTTCGAGCAAGCCGACGCCTTGCTGGGCGTGGCGGCTCAAGCCGCAGATTGGCGCTTTTGGTCGGGCCTACCGCGCACCAAGGCCGTGATGTTCTTTCACGCCCTGCTGCCGGGCCTGAGCCATGCGTTTGGCCACGCGCCACGCTGGCTGCTGGGCGCCCGTGCCGAAGGCTTGCCCAAGCAGGCGGCGCTGGACTGGGCCCGTTGGGGCCGTCGCAAAGGCTATATGTTCACCGACCCGGCCTTGGCCGGCGAGTTGGGCTTCCACCGCTTCACCGGCCCGGTGCATCTATGGAACGTCAGCGACGATCATTTGTTCGGACCCGGCCCGGCCGTCGATCACCTGGGCAAGCAATTCAGCAGCGCCAGCGTGGCCCGCCACACGCTCGATCCCAGGGCGCTGGGCCTGCGCGCGATCGGGCATTTCGGCATGTTCAGGCGTGAGCTGGGTGAGCGCATCTGGCCGCTGCTGCTGGCGCCGATCGAACAGGCCAGCCCGGTCTTGCGTGCGCGCCTGGCTCAGACTTGAGGCGCAAGCAGCCGCAGCGCGTCGATCGCGGCCTCGCTCAAGGCCAACACCACATTGCTGTCGGACTCGATCAATTCGATGATCGCCTCGCGTGGCCCCTGGCGCCAGCCGGGGCTGGCATAGAACGCCGCTTGCGCAGCGTTCAGCTCGGCCAAGTCGGCAAAGGCGCGCATCAGGAAGTAGCCCGTTTCGTCTTGCAGCGATGGCCCGTGGTTGAGCACGTCAATGCCCCAGGCCTGCATCAAGGGCAGGCTGTGCTGCTCGACCAATTGATGAAAGCGCTCGCGGCTGCCGGCGCGCAGCCGGTAGCTCCTGATTTCGATCACGCGCATGGCGTTGCAGTTTGGCCGGCTGGGAGGGGGCTGAAATCCATCACCCAGTTGCATTCCCAGCTTGCGCCGCCATCGTTTGAGAAGGCTTGCTCCCAGCGCGGCTGGCCCGACTCGGCCCGCGTCGTCCACATGAAACGCACGCGAATGGGCTGGCCTCTGAGCGTGTCATCGGCGTAGAAGCAGCCGATCCCGTCGCGGAATTGGCCGACCACCGGCACATCGAGCTGGCCGGGCCGGCGCCCGTCAAGCCACCAGATAGCCCATTGCCCGGTCGCCGCGTCGAAGCTGCGCAGCGTCAGCGCGCGGTAGTCGCCGTCGGGTAAGTGGAGCAGGTTGTCGTCCACATTGGCGAGGCCGCCGAGCATTTTTTGCATCACCGAGCTGCCCTCGAAGGAGTCCCATTCCTGGCAGCCGAGCAGGCGTTCTTTCAGGCGCCGATGCTGGATGCGCCAGGCGCCGATGAAGAAGTCGAAGTCCGCCGCACTGCCGGTGGGGGTTGCTGCGCTGATGTCGAATGGAGTCATGTGAATGCTTTTTGCAGGCTTGATGGGATGCGCAAATTCTAGAAAAACAAGGACTCGGCTGTTCAATCAATTTTGCAAACATAATTGTCAAATTTGCAAGCAATGTCGAACCCGCCAGCCATGAATATCAGCCCGAGTTCCTGGGACGATCTGCGTCTGTTCTTGCATATCGGCCGCGCCGGCTCCCTGACGGCGGCGGCCGCCAGCCTGCGGCTCAGTCATGCGACGGTATTCCGCCGCCTGCAAGGACTTGAGGCTGAACTGGGCGTGCGTCTGTTCGATCGTTCCAGAGCCGGCTACAGCTTGACGGCGGCGGGAACCGAGTTGATGCGGGTCGCCGCAGCGATGGAGCTCGACTTGGCCTCGACCACGCGGCGTTTGGGCGCGCGAGCCGCCTGGCCGGGCGGCATCGTGCGCCTGACCACCACCGACACCTTGATGCACGCGGCGCTGGCGCCGCTGCTGAGCGCATATCAACGGTCCGCCGGCGTGCAATTGCTGATCAACACCTCAACCGTGCAGCAAGACATCTTGAAGGGTGAGGCCGATGTGGCAATTCGCGCGGGCGGGCGCCCGGCCGACCCGCTGGTGGCCAGGCGGCTCTGCCGGATCGAGTCGACCGTTTATCGCTCGCGCAAACTGGGCGGCGTGACGCCGGACAACTTGGCCGACTTCCCATGGATTGCCGGCGACGACACTTTCGCGCATCTGGACTCAAGCAAATGGCTGCGCCAGCAAGGTCTCGACGAGCAGGCGGTCTTGCTGACCAATAGCCATGTCAATGTGCTGAACTTGGTCAAGGCGGGTGCCGGTTTGGCCGTTTTGCCCTGCTATCTGGGTGATTTGGAGTCGTCTATCTGCCGCGTTATTCAAACGCCACCGAAGCAATGGCGCAGCGATCTTTGGCTATTGACCCGCCAGGACTTGCGCCACGTGCCCCGCATCAAGCAGTTGTTTGATGCGGTTTATGAGGGCACAAGGGCGCTGCTGCCACTTTTTGAGGGGCAGGCGCCGATGGCGTGACTTGGTCTAAAGTAGGGCTAGCAAGGGGGTCTGAGCTGCGGGTACAGCGGCTGGCAAAACGCCGAGCAAAATGCCGAGCAAAGGGCGGACTTCACTATGACGTCGGTTCGAACAGATGTGAGCGATGCAGAGGTGGACGGGGTCTACACCGCTGCCGGCAGCTACCGAATGAGCGAGGCGCTGCAGTTGTCGCGGGCACTGGTCGGGAGTTATCCCGATTCGCAGCGCTGCAAATTTTTGCAGTCTTGGCTGGGCTTGCGACTTGGCGAGCAGGCCGCACCCGAGCTGCTCCAGCAGGCGGAGTCGCTGGAGCAAGATCTCACGCTTGACCCGATGGAGCGAGCCGAGCTCTTGCTGCTGCTGGCGGTTCGACGCATGGCGCAGGGCTTGACGCTCACGGCGTTGAAGAATGAGGGGGAGGCGCTAGCGCTGTTTGAGCACGCGGGGCGCAAAGTTGGCGAGTGCATGGCAGCCTGGCAGATGCTGGTGCACTTGATTTCCATCGGCGACCTGGATGAGGTGGAGCGCCTGCAGCCACTGTTGGAGCGGCGCCTCCTCGGGCGCTATGACTGGGCCGACGCCGTTTTGGCTGTCGGCCGGGCCTCGGCTGCCTACGGCCGCGCCGAAGCCGGGGACAAAAACAGCCGCTCGACCTGCATTGCGATTTACCGTGATTTGTACGAGCGCAGCAAACAGCCCGCGCTGTGCGAGTTTCGCCGCATGGTGGGTACCAATCTCGCGGTCAATTGCGCTTTGGGTGGGGAGTTTGAGCTTGCGCAGCAATTGCTCAGCGAGCTTGAACTGCTCGATGCCGGAGTCAACCAAGTTGCCGTGATTACGATGCATGCCTGGCGCGCCTATACCCATGCCTTGGTGGGTCTGCGCGATGGGCATCTGGACCTCGCCGCCGTCGAGCTGACGCGTGCGCTACAGCTCGAAAATAAGGGCCAGCGCGGCGCCAATTTGCAGAGCAAGATTCTTGAAGCGCAGGCCGAATGTGCGTTCCGCCAGGGCCGTATCGAGGATGGTCGCACTGCGCTGCAGGAGCGCCAAAAAGTGCAAGACGATGTCTTGCGGCAACTGCGCGCCAAACACAATGCTGGCATGGAGGCGCTGTTGCGTGAGGCGCAACTGGCTACCGAGCTGCGCGCGCGCAATGCCGACCTGCGCCTTGCATACGACGAGATGGAGCAACGCGTGCGCGAGCGCAGCGCCGAGTTGGCCGAGGCGCAGCAGGCGCTGAACAGGCACGCGCAGCGCGGCGTCGTCAGCAAGCTCTTGATCGGCGTCGCCCACCAGCTCAACACGCCGCTGGGGACGGCCGGCCTCACGGTGAGTGCCTTGCGCGACCAGCTGCAGGGCCTGCAAGCACAGCTGCAATCGCCGATGCGCAAGCAAGATTTGCTGGCCAGCGTGGGGCAGATGGACGATGCCGCTGCCTTGATCGAAACCAATCTGGTGCGCTCACGCAGCCTCTTGTCGCGCTTCAGCGAGCTAGGGCTGCATGAGCAGCTGCATCAAAGCCGGCGTGTGCAGCTGGCACCCTGGTTGTGCGAGCAAGTCGAGGTCTTGCAGCAGGAATGGCTGGCGGTGGGCGTGCAGCCGGATTTGCAGCTCGAGGAGGGCATCGAATGGCTGGGCGCAGTTGATGCTCTGGGCCATGTGCTGCAGCATTTGTTCCGCAATGCGATGCGCTTTGCTCGGGTAGACGGGCGCGCCGCGCCGGTGAGTCTGATCTTTCAGCGTCTGCTGCCTGGGCCGGGTCTGTGCATCGAGGTGAAGGACCAGGGTCCCGGTATGAGCGAGTTGCGGCGCGCCCATGCCTTCGAGCCCTTCGCCGAGCAGTTGGTGACCGAAGGCGGCCTCGGCCTGGTGCTGGTGCGTAACTTGGTCGAGGGCTTGATGCGCGGCCAAGTCGAGCTGAGGGCCAATCAGCCGCAAGGTTTGTGCGTGCGCATCATCCTGCCGGATTCGGCTACGGGCAGTTTGTATCAAAACGTTGGCCAGACGCTCAGCGACCGAGCTTGAGCGGCGAGTGCAAATGGTCTGACTTTGAGCAGAGTTTGCGGCGAACTGGAGAGTGAGCCATGACCGAAGTGCGAGAAAGCGATGCGGCCGTGGAGGCCATCTATACGGCAGTCGGGTCCCTGTGCTGGCATGAAGCCCAGCAAAGCCTTCAAGAGCAACTGCAGCGACCGCAAGAGTCACCGCGTTTCGAGCTTCTGCAGGCTTGGATGGAACTGCGTCAAGGTCGCGTTGTCGCTCCTGAGTTGACCCAGTTGGCGGAGCGCTTGGAGCTTGACGCGTCGCTAGACCCCAGACAGCGAGCCGAGCTTTTGATGTTTTTGGCACTAGGTCGCAAGACCCTGGGTTTGACCGTGCAAGCGCTGAAGAACGAGGGCGAGGCGATGGCCTTGTTCGAGCGTGCTGGTGCGCGCGTGGGCGAGTGCATGGCTGCGCAACAGATGCTTGCACACCTGATTGCGATCGGCGATCTTGATGAGTTGGACCGTCTATTGCCCAAGCTGGAGCTGCGCCTGCTTGGGCGATTTGATTGGGTGGATATCTATCTCGGTGGCTGCCGCGCTTCGGTGGCCTATGGTCGCGCGGAGGCCGGTGATGAGGGTAGCCGGCGCCTGTGCATCGAGCTGTATCGCAGCCTGTATGACAGGACAAAGGTTGCGCACCTGCGTGAGTTTCGCCGCATGATCGGTACCAATTTGGCCATCAATTCAGCCTTGGCCGGTGACTTTGAAGCGGCGCAACAGCAGCTCGACGAACTTGAACTGCAGGATGCTCTGGTCACGCGAAAGCCGAATTTTTTAATGCAAGCATGGCGTGCCTATACCCGTGGTCAACTGGGTTTGCGCGATGGGCATTTGGACTCGGCGGCGGCCGAGCTCGAGCAGGCGCTGCAGCTTGAGTTGGGCAGTGCGCGTAGCGCGAATTTGCAGAGCAAAGTGCTTGAAGCGCAGGCCGAGTGTGCATTTCGCCAAGGCCGCGTGGCAGATGGGCGCCGCGCCGTTCAGCAACGCCAAGAGGTGCAAGACGAGGTATTGCGGCAGTTGCGCGCCAAACACAATGCCGGCATGGAGGCGCTGTTGCGGGAGGCCCAATTGGCCACCGAACTGCGCACCCGCAATGCCGAACTGCACCAAGCCTATGAGGAGATGGAGCAACGCGTACGCGAGCGCAGCAGCGAGTTGGCCGAGGCCCAGCAGGCCTTGCACCGACATGCGCAGCGCGAGGTGGTCAGCAAATTGCTGATCGGCGTCGCGCATCAGCTCAACACGCCGATGGGTACGGCGAACCTGACCATTAGCGCGTTGCGCGACCAAGTGCAAGCGCTGCAGGTCAAGTTGCAGGCGCCCATGCGCAAACAGGATCTATCGGCGGCCTTGTCGCAGGTGAGTGATTCCGCCGCCTTGGTGGAGGCAAACCTGGTCCGATCGCGCAGCCTGTTAGGTCGCTTCAGCGAGCTGAGTCTGCATGAGCAGCTGCATCAAAAACGGCGCATGCAGTTGGCGCCCTGGATCAGAGAACAGGTGCAGGTACTGCAGTCGGAATGGCAGGCGGCCGGTGCACAGCCCCTGTTGCAACTGGAGGAGGGCATCGAATGGTTGGGCGCGGTCGATGCCTTGGGCCAGGTCTTGCAGCATTTACTCAAAAACGCCTTGCGCTTTGGCCGGGCGGCCGGCAGTCCGCCCGAGATCACACTGCTGCTCGGCAGGCGGGCTGCCGAGCCCGGGCTATGCATCGAGGTGATCGACCGGGGGCCCGGCATGAGCGAGGCCCGCCGCGCTCATGCCTTTGAGCCCTTTGCGGAGCAATTGCTGACCGAGGGCGGGCTCGGTTTGGTGCTGGTGCGCAATCTGGTCGAAGAGCTGATGCGCGGGCAGGTTGAGTTGCTGCCCAATCAGCCGCAGGGCTTGCGCGTGCGCATCACCTTGCCGGACTCGGGCGCGCCGGGATTTGAACCTAAATCCAGCAGTTGACCGCTTGCTTTTGCCCGAAAGAGCCGTTGAATACTGATGAAGTTCGCTTCGATGTGAATCACCATTTTGGTGAGAGCGCTACGCAGCCAATTGCGGCGCGCTACGCCACGCTGGCGTCGTTGCTCCTCCTTGCGGGCATCAGCCCGCTGCGTCGTCGCGCCTTGCCAACGCACCACATCGCACCACACTCGGGCTCGTCCAACTGCTGGATTAAGGTTCAATCGACGCATTGAGCCGTTCGGTGAAGGCGAATTTTTGCAGCACCCCGTCGGCGTTCAGCAGCAAGACGAGCTCGGTGCCGCGCTCGGCCGACATCGGCGAGGCTTTGGCGGCCTTGGCCGCCATTTCGATCACAGCGGCCTTCGCCTTTGCCGCGTCTTCGATGCCCTTCGCGCTGGTCAAGTCGGCCAGGCCAGCCGACCCCGCAAGCGCGGCCATTTCGGTCAGCCCGGCGGTTGTCGGTGCGGCCCCGGCCTTCCAATAACGCCAAATCTGCATGCCGTTTTCAAAGCGCAAGAGTTTGAATTTGAGATTGCCCGCCAGCGCGCGGATCTCGGCCTCGCTGCTCACGCCGGGCTTCAGCGCTCGTGCCAGCTCGGCCAGCCGATGCTTGGACTCTTGCAGGCCCAAGTTGATCGAGGGCGCGGAGCTGGCCATAGTCTCCAGCAGCACCCGCGTGTCGTCGGGCCAAGTGAGGTCACCCAGCGGCACGCGGAACATGCGGTCACGCAGCAAGAAGCCCCAGTCATAGTCCTCGCCTGATTCATCAAACAGGCCATGCAGATTGCGCTGGTTGAGCCTCAAGCGCCGGTCGCCGTGCACCAAGGTGACAGAGAAGATCGGCTGGTCGGCAAAGTTGCTGGGGCTCCAGTCGGGCTTGTTGCATTGTTCATCGTCGGCACTGAAAAGCTTGCTCAAGGTACCGATCCACCCCGCGTCGGTGCGCGCAAGGCCGCTGCCAAAGGCGACTCGGCATTGCAGGCGCAGGTCGCCCAGGCGGCGCTCCCCATCCGGCCGGCCGGGGGTGCGGATGTCGGCCCGCCAGGTGACTCGCCCATCGGCGAGCTTGCTGCGCACCTCGCTGTCTTGGTCCAAGAGGCGCCAAGCTGGATCGGCGACAAAGCGCTGCTCCTCATCCAGCGTGACCGGGGTGCGCCCTTGCGCGCCGACCAGGCCCAAGTCGGCGCGCAGCAGATCGTCGGGGTATTTGCGGGCATAGACGCGATAGTTCAAACTGGCCTGGGGTGCCAGCTTGTGATACTTCTGGAACAGCGCTTGCGCCTTGAAGATCTGTGCCAAGGTCTTGCGTTCGCGGGCCACCGTGGAGACGCCCTGCACCTGCACTTGGTGCAGATGGGAGGTGGCTGTGGCGCTGGGCTCAGCCGTCAGGTCTTGGGCTGGCTCCTCGGCCGGGGTTTCCTTGGTGCTGGGCTCGGCGGCGCCTGCCAGGGTGCTTAAAAACAGGCTGACAGTCAGCAGTACGGGCCAGATAAGGCGTGGCATAACGGGGGGCTCTCGAGGTGCAAAGGTCGTCAGCCTAGCCATTTGCCCGGCCTCGTTCGCGGGCTGCCCGACGAAGCGCGGCCTGGGGATGATGAGTTGCCTACTCAGGGGCTTTGGACGCAGCCTGGCTCGCCCGGGTCAGCGCCTGCTGTGCGCCCGCCAGCGACTGCAGGCGCTCACGCAGGTAGTCGGCCAGGCGTGGCTGCTGGCTGAAAGCGACATTGAAACGGATATGCGAGTCATAGGCCTTGCCGCCGGAGAAGGTAGCGCCGCGCACCAACAAGATCTTGTTGCGGTAAGCATCCTGCACCAGCAGGTTCAGGTCCACCTCGGCAGGGACCGAGCCCCAGATGAACAAGCCGCCTTCGCCGGGGTGATCGAGCATGACACCGGCAGACTCCAGCTGACGCGCACTGGCATGGCGGGCCGCCAGCAGCTTGGCATTCAAGCGATCGAGATGCTTGCGCCAGCGCCCGGCCGCCAACACTTCCAGCAAGACATATTCCAGCAACGCGGCGCCGGTCAGCACCGAGTAGATCTTCTCGCGCATCAGCGCCTTCAAAAGCAGCGGGTCGGCGGCGATATAGCCCATGCGCAGCGCCGGGCTCAAGGCCTTGCAAAAGCTGGAGTAATAGATCACCCGGTCCAGCCCCGATAGGCTGGCAAGACGGGTGGCATGGCCGGAGTGAAAATGCCCCTGCACATCGTCCTCGGCGATCAAAAAGCCATGCTTGTGAGCCAGCACCAGGACCTTGTGCAGATTGGCGGCGCTGCTGCTCCAGCCGGTCGGGTTGTGCAGCACGGTCTGGATGAAGAGCAAGCGCGGCCGGTGGGCCAGGGCGGCGGCTTCCAACTCGGCCAAATCGATTCCGTCGGCGCGACGAGTTATAGGAATCAGGCGTATGCCATCTTTGCGCAGCCGGTCGAACATCAAAAAATAGCCGGGGTCTTCCACCAAGACGCAGTCACCGGGCTGCAAAAAGGCCCGGCAGATCAAGTCGATCGCGTGGGTGCCGCCGAACGTGGTGAGGATGCGGCCGGCGTCGACTGCAATGCCGATGCCGCGCAGCATCATGGCGATGCGCTCGCGCAGCTCGGGCAGGCCTTGCGGCGGGCAGCGCGAGGCCATGCCGGCTGCGGCGCGCGCCAGGCCGCGTTGAACGGCGGCGGCCGGCACCCCATCCTCCAGCCAGGTCGGCGGCAAGGCGCCGCCACTGGCGAGCAGCACGCCGGCACGTTGATCGCCGGACTGCTGTACCAGCCAGACGGCTTCTTGTTCTTCGCCCGCTTCCAGCACCGCCGCGTCCGGCAGGGCCGAATGGCGCGAGCTTTCGCTGACGAAATAGCCGGCCGTCCCCCTCGACTCGATCAGACCCAGCGCGACCAGCCGGTCATAGGCGGTTACGACGGTATTGGGGCTGACCTGCAGTTGCGCAGCGAGTTGGCGGATCGACAGCAGGCGCGCGCTGGCCGGCATTTGGCCGGCCGCGATCAGCTCGCGCAGGCGCAGCTCGATCTGGTCGGCCAAGGGCGTAGCGGCATTGCGGTCGAGGGAAAACATGGCGCTAGATTAGCGCAAGAAGCTGATCGCCAGAACCAGCAAGGTGCCGCCCATGCTCAGGTTGAAGATGCGGCGCTTGAGCGGGTCGTCCAGCCAGCGGCGGATCGCGACGCCGAACAGCGCCCAGGTCGAGGAGATTGGCAGGCCGACAAGCACGCCGGTGACGGTCACCAACAGCGCCCCGACCGGTACGCTCAAACCCACCGGCATGAAGACGGAGGCCAGCGTGATGGACTTCATCCAGCTCTTCGGGTTGACAGCCTGGAACAGCGCCGCCTGGATGATGGTCATCGGCTTGGCGGCGTCGCCGACCTTCATGGTGCCGAGCTTCCAGGCCAGAAAGATCAGGTAGAGCGCACCGGCCACACGCAGAATTTGGTGCAATACCGGAAAGGCGTTGAACAAGCTGCCCAGGCCCAGGCAGGTGACAAAGGTCAGCAAGGCGCCGCCGACCTGAATGCCAATGATCAAGGGCAGCGCGCGGCGGTAGCCGAAGTTGGCGCCCGAGCTGGCCAGCATCACATTGTTAGGCCCGGGCGTGCCCGAAATCACGAAGCAGTAGCTCATCAAGGGCAGCAATTCGGCGGGGGATAAGGACATGGTCTGGGCTCCAACAGCAAGGCCTCGACTGTGGCCGGGGCTGCTTGATCCGCCAAGGTACAGACCGGGTTGACAAGGCTTGCGTTGTATCAGTCGGGCGACCCCTACAAGCCCGACCTCCGTGCCTGTTCATAGGCGCGGTAGCCGTCTTCCCAAGTCGGGATGATGTGGACGAGCTCGAAATAGGGCGTGGTGTAGATCGTCGAGTCGCGCAGGCCTTCGATGAAGAAGTGCAGCGCCTTGGCATCCGGCACCTGCAACATCAGCACATCGCTGCAGACGGCCGAATAGGCCTCGGCATCGAAATGCCGCATCTGAATGCCGGGGTGTTGGGGCAGCAAACTCAGCACTTCCTGGGCGAAGACCTCGGCGCGCTGGCCTCGGCTCAGGCGCAACCAGGCTGGCAACGCGTTGACGAGCATGAAACAGGTATTCATGGTGATTCTTTCTTGAGGGTTCAACGTAAAAAGACTTGTTTGATCGTCATGGGGGCGAGGCGCAAGAGCCAGGGCAGCCAGCGCGCCGGGCCGACCCAGATCTGCGCCGGCGGCCGGCGCGAGCGCAAGGCCCGCAGCAGACTGCGCGCCACCACCGCCGGCGCCAGCTTGCGCTTGCCGCCACGGCCGGCCGTCATCGGCGTGTCCACCAGCGGCGGGATCAATTCGCTGACCTTCACCCGTCTGCCGCGCAACTGCGCTCGCAGGCTGCAAGCGAAGGCGCTCAGGCCGGCCTTGCTGGCGTTGTAGGTGGCCGATCTGCGTTTGGGCACATGAGCCAGGGCGCTGGTGACGAAGACGATGTGCGAGCCGGCCTGGCGCTGCAGATGCGGCAACAGCGCACGCGTCAACTCGATCGGCGCGGCCAGATTGACGAGCAACTCCGCTTCGATGTCGGCGGCGCCATAGCCCGGTGTTTCGAGCAGCAACTCATGCTGAATGCCGGCGCAATGGATTACCCCGCTCAGTGCGGGCCATTGCCGCAGCATGTCCACGCAGGCTGGCGCGAGCCCTTCCAGCTTCGCCAAATCATGGCGGGCCGTGGCCACAATGCTGGGGTGGCTGGCTTGCAACTCGGCTAGGCGGGCGGCGTCACGGCCCCAGGCGATAACTTGCTGACCCGACTCGGCCAGTTGCAAGGCGATCGCCCGGCCAAGCCCCGAGCTGGCACCGGTGACCAGCCAAAGTTGCGTCGGCCTTGCCGCTGAGGTGCGGAGGTATGTGTTTGAATGCATGCCACGAACTTTAGGGAGGCGGCAGCGCGATGTCGTTTACAAAAGATAAGCCGGCCAGCGATGCCCTGTTGCTGCTCTTGCTACAAAACCTGGCCGGCCAGCCTTTGCCCGAACGCGAGGGGCTGAAGCTGAGGCGGGTCCAGCTAGAGGCCGGCCAGACCTTGTTCGAGGCCGATCAGCCTCACCCTTATGTCTATCTGGTGCGCAAGGGTCTGCTCAAGCTGCACTATTTGCTGGCGAATGGCGACGAGTGGGTCAAGTCTTTCAGCCACGAGGGCATGTTCTTCGGCAGCCTGACCGCGCTGAAGGCCGGTGGCCTGAGCAGCTTCGACGTGATGGCCTTGGAGGACAGCGAACTGGAGCGGGTCGACTACTTCGAGCTTGAAGCCTTGGCCGCGCGCCACCCCGCTTGGCTGCTGGCGCTGTACCGGGCGATGCAACACTTTGCGGCGCTGAAGGAGGCGCGTGAGCGTGAGCTGTTGACCTTGAACCCCGAGCAGCGCTACGCCGCCTTTGTGCAGGCCCATGCTAGCCTGAGCGAGCGTCTGCCCAAGAAGGACCTGGCCCGCTATCTGGGCGTCACGCCGGTCAGCCTGAGCCGCATCCGCGCGCGGCTGCGGCCTTGAGCCCGGTCGAACAGGAAAACCAAGATGACCGAGCTCAAGCAGGTATTGGCATTGTTGAAACAGCAGGCGCGCCCCGAGCAGCTGGGCGCGATGGCCAAATTTGGCCTGACGGGTGATGCGCGGCTGGGGCTGTCTGTGCCGGCGCTGCGGGCCTTGGGCAGGCAGCTCGGTACGGATCACCCTCTCGCGCTGGCGCTGTGGGACACAGCCATTCCCGATGCGCAAATCTTGGCGGCGCTGCTTGCCGATCCCAAGCAACTGAGTGTGAGCGAGATGAACCACTGGACCGAGGGCATGCGGGCCTGGGATGTCTGCGATCAGACTTGCCTTAACGCCTTCCGGCGCTCCCCGTTGGCTTGGGCGCGCATCCCGGTGTGGGCGCGCAGCGACAAGGAGTTCGTCAAGCGTGCGGCCTTCTCGTTGCTGGCAGTGCTGGCCGTGCACGACAAAAAGCGCGCCGATGCCGACTTCATCGCTATCTTGCCCTTGATCGCGGCAGCCGCTGACGATGATCGCAACTTCGTCAAGAAGTCGGTCAACTGGGCGCTGCGCCAGATCGGTAAGCGCTCAAGCCAGCTGCTGCCGCAGGCGATCGCCCTGGCCGAACAGCTGCGCGAGCGACCCGAGAAGGCGGCCCGCTGGATTGCGGCCGATGCCTTGCGCGAGTTGCGCGCCAAGCAGTCTTCGGTGAAACAGGCCTAGCGTGCGCAACCGCGTCGCTTGGCCAGCAGGCCAGCCAGGCCCAGCACCATCAGCGCATAGCTGGCCGGCTCCGGCACCGGGGCTGCGGCCTCGAATTTGAGGTTGTCGACGGCCACCCAATCGCGAAAGTTTCCCGCCGCGACGCCAACCTTGGTAATGCTGGCGGCGCTAAAGCTCAGTGTTTGCTGGCCGGTCCCGCCTATGGCAGTGACGCTGCCGAGCAAGCTCGCGCCGTTGTAGACAAATAGCCGCGTGTCGGCCGAGGGCGAGCCGATGCCGGCAAAGTCCATGCTGACCGAGCTGACCGCGGCGCTGAAATTGATCCAGAAGCTGGGGTCGCCGTCTTCCGACTGCCAGCCCGAGAAGCTGTGCAAGACATTGCCGCTGACCAAAGACGGTCCGCCCAGGCCGGCCACATCGGTGGCGGTCACCGTCATATCGGTGTTGCTGGCCCAGGGCTTGCCCGAGCTTGAGCTGCCCGAGCCGCTGAAGGCATTGGCAACGAAGTTCACGCCCAGGGCGCTGTACTGTGTGCTCAACAGCGTGCCTTCAACGAGATCTTCAAACGTGATGATCGTCGTGTCGGCCGCGGCCGAGCCGGCGTTCAGCAGGGTCAGGCCGGCGGCCAGTGCGAGGGAGCTTGAACTGAGCTTCATATCAATCAATCCTTTGCAAGTTGGCCGTTCTGCGCGTCGTCAGGATCGGCGATTTCCGCCGTCATGGTAATCAGGGTTGCTCCGGAGAAAGTCCGGAATTGAGCGGTCTTGACGTCGCTCATGCGAAGCTTCCGCTAAACTCGCCGCCCATGAACCGCCGCTTCACCGCCTACTTGTTGATGTTCTGCCTGTTTTGGCAGGCGCTGAGCTGCGCGGGTGCGGCGGTGCTGATGGCCAGCCCGAGTGAAAAGCTGCATGCCAGCTTGCATTTCGAGGGTGCGGCGCATCACCATGCCGCCCATGACCATGCCGAGCTTCAATTGGATGAATCGCAGGCTTCGGCCCAGCATCTGATCGATGACGCCTGCGTGCATGCGCCGGCGTTGCTGCCCGTGGTGGCAAGACTGCTGCCCGGTTTGGGCCTGGTGGCCCCCTCGGCCCCGCTTCCCATCGCGGCGCCGCTGCCATTTCTGGCCGGTCTTGAGCGACCACCGCGACTGAGCGCCTGAACCGCAAGTGAAATGCTCGCCTCGGCGGGCAACCTTCGTTCGGCGGCAGGAACTCCTGTCTTTGAGAGACGCTTTTGGCCAAGGCCTGGCGTCAGCACCTGCCGCTCTCGTCTCTGTCAGGACTATCGTGAAAACCCATCCTCGGATAGGGCCTAGGTGCGCTCGCTCGGCTGTGCTGAGCCTGCTCGCAAGTGCCTGCCTTGCTGCGGCGGCATCCGCCCAGCCTTTGGCCGACTCTGGCCATTCTTCTACTTCTACTACTTCTTCTCTTACCGCCAGGCCCAGCTTGGCGCAAGCGCTGGACGCGGCCTGGTCGCGCAGTCTTGAGTCTGCCGAGAGCCGCGGTCAGCTCGGCATTGCCCAGGCCGAGCGGCGCGTCGCCGATGCCTGGTTGGCGGGCGCGCCGGCGCTCGAAATGTCGCAGCGCCAAGGTCGTGGCTCGGCTGCGGCAGGTGCGCGTGAAACCGAAATCGGCTTGCAGCTGCCGCTGTGGCGCCCCGGGCAACGCCAACTGGGCGCCCAAGCGGCGCAGGTCGAGCAAGACTGGGCGCAGGCCGCAGAGCGCGCGGCCCGCTGGCGGCTGCTGGGCCAGCTGCGCGAGCTCGGTGGTGGTTTGCGCGCGGCCGAAGCCGACTTGTCGGTGGCCGACTCGCAGACGCAATTGCTGCAGCAACTGTCTCTCGACGTGGCGCGACGGGTGCAGGCCGGTGACCTGGCTCCGGCCGACGCGCTGGCCGCCAAGGCCGAATGGCTGGCGGCGCGCTCGTTGCTGGCCGAAGCGGAGCAAAACTTGTTGGCGCTTCGCTCGACCTGGCAGCTGCTGACCGGCTTCAATGTCGAGCCGCCAGCGGAGGCTTTGCTTGCGCCGCAGGACGGGGCGCAAGCGACAAAGCATCCGGCATTGCTGCTCGCCGATTTGAGCGTCGAGCGTGCGCGCCAGCGTGTGGCGCTCGGGAAGGCGCAGCGTGGCGCGCCGCCGGAGCTGGGCATCAGCATGCGTCAAGAGCAGCCCGGTCAGGGCCAGTCGGCGCAAAGCAGTGTGGCTTTGAGCTTGCGTCTTCCTCTGGGCAGCGAGCCGCCGCAGCAAACACAGCAGTTGGCGGCGGCCTTGGCCGAACAAGAACTCGCCCTCGCAACCGCCCAGCGCAGCCGCCTGCAGATCGAAGGCGAGCAAGCCCTTGCACGTGCTCGCGAGCAATCAGCCGCCGCGCAAGCCGCGGCCGAACGCGAGCGCGCAAGCTTGCTGCGCGAGCGGGCGCGCTTGCTCGACAAATCATTCAAGCTCGGCGAAACCTCGCTGCCCGACTTGCTGCGTGCCCTCGGTGCCGCCACGCAAGCCGAGTCCGCTGCCGAACGCCAAGCTGCCGCCCATGCGCTGGCGCAGGCGCGGGTCAAACAAACATTGGGCCTCTTTCCATGAATACATCTCTTTTTCAAGCAGCAGGGCGTGCGCGCATCCGCAAAGCCTGTGTCGTCGTGTGTTGCAGCCTGGCCGCCACCTGGGCCTTGGCCGGCCCTGGCGCCCATGGCCCGAACGGCGAGCATCTCGATCAAGCGCCGGCGGCCGGCGCTGCGCATGCGGCAGGCCCGCGCGTCGAAGCCCAGACTGATTTGTTCGAACTCGTCGCCCGGCTTGGGGCAGGCGAATTGACCCTCATGATCGACCGTTTCGCCAGCAACGAGCCCGTGCTCAAGGCCGAGGTCGAAGTGGAATCCGGCGCGCTCAAGGCCAAGGCCAAGTTTCAGGCCGACTCGGGCGCTTATGTCCTGAGCGACCCGGCCCTGCTCAAGCTGCTCGCCACGCCGGGCGAGCACCCATTGCTGATCACCATCGTGGCCGGCGCTGAAACCGACTTGCTGGATGGCGTGTTGCGGACCTCGGCCGCAGATGCTGCCGGGCTGGACCACGATGCCGAGTTCGGCCACGGCGAGAGTCGCTTCCCGGCTTGGGCGCGCTGGTTGGGTGGGGGCGTGCTGCTGTTGGCACTGCTGTTGGCACCACGCGGCTGGGTGCGCGTGCGCAAAGCCAGAAAACTTGGCATGAACTCGGGAGCACAAACATGAAGGCATTGACGAGCAAATTCATCAGCGCTTGCCTGCTTTGGCCCGTGCTGGCCGTATTGCCGGCTCAGGCCGGGCCGGGCGCGCATGGCCCGAACGGTGAGCATCTGGATGCGCCGACGGTGGCCGCTGCCGATGGTCTGGCTCGGCTGGCCGATGGCAGCGTCAATATGCCCAAGCTGGCGCAGCGCCGTTTGGGGATCAGAACCGTGTTGGCCCCCGAGAGCGAAGCGGCCGCGACGCTGCTGCTGCCCGGCCGTGTGGTCGCCGACCCGAACGCCAGCGGGCGCGTGCAAGCGACCCATGGTGGCCGCATCGAAGCCGGGCCCAAAGGTTTGCCGGTGCCCGGCCAAGCGGTGCGTCAGGGCGAGATCCTGGCCTGGGTGCGCCATCATGCCGATCCCTTCGCCGTCGCCTCGCAGCAGGCACAGCGCGCCGAGCTGCGCGCTGGCCGTGAACTGGCGGAACAGCGCGTCAAGCGTTTGGAGGCGCTCGAAGGCACGGTGCCGGCCAAGGACATCGCGGCGGCGCGGGTCGAGGCCCAGTCATTGGCTGCGCGGGAGCAGAGTGTTGCCGCCAGCCTGGATGCCCGTGCGCCGCTGCGCGCGCCGGTGTCTGGCGTGATCGCACGCAGCGAGCTGCAAGTGGGGCGTGTCGTCGAGCCCTCCGAGGTCTTGGTCGAAGTGGTCGACCCGGCGCGCCTGATGGTGGAGGCGAGCACCCCAGACGCTACGCTGGCCGCGCATATTGCGGGTGCGGAGCTCGCCGGATTGCCGGGTGTCAAGCTGCACTTTCTGGGTGGCGCGCTGGCCTTGCGGGACGGGCTTTTGCCGCTGAGTTTCAAGGCTCAGATGAGCGGTGGCAGCTTGGCGCTGGGTCAGCCGGTGGAGCTGGTGGTGGCGCTGAAGGAACGTCGCAAAGGCATCGTCTTGCCGGCCGAGGCGGTGGTGCGTAACCCGGCCAATGAGCGGGTGGTCTGGATCAAGCTCAGCGCCGAGCGCTATATGTCCATGCCGGTGCAAGTGCAGCCGCTGGACGCGAGCCGGGTCTTGGTGACCAGCGGCCTGTCGCCCGACAACCGCGTCGTCGTTCAAGGCGCCGCCTTGATCGCGCAAATCAGATAGGCCGAGCCATGTTCAATTGGATCGTTAAATTCAGCCTGCACAACCGGCTATTCGTCTTGGCCTTTGCGGCCTTGCTGATGGTGGCCGGCGCCATCACAGCTTGGCGCACGCCTATCGACGTCTTCCCTGACCTCAACAAGCCGGTGGTCACCGTGCTGACCGAGGCCGGCGGCATGGCGCCCGAGGAGGTCGAGCAACTCATCACCTTCCCCATGGAAACTGCGCTCACCGGCATGCCCGGCGTGACGCGGGTGCGTTCGACATCGGGGGTTGGCCTGTCCGTCGTCTATGCCGAGTTCGATTGGGGCAGCGATATCTACCGCAACCGCCAGCTGGTGGCCGAGCGTTTGAGTCAGTTGCGCGAAACCCTGCCCGCCGGTGTCACGCCGACGATGGGGCCGGTCTCGTCCATCATGGGCGAGGTGATGCTGATCGCGCTGCCGCTGGACGGCAAGGCCACGCCCATGGCGGCACGCGAGTACGCCGACTTTGTGCTGCGGCCGCGCTTGCTGGCGATTCCCGGTGTGGCGCAAGTGATCCCGATCGGCGGCGAGGTGCGGCAGATGCGGGTCGAGCCTGACCCGCTGCGGATGGCGCAGCTGGGCGTGTCGCTGAGTCAGCTCGAGCAGGCCTTGCGCGGTTATGCCGGCAATGCTGGCGGCGGCTTTGTCGATCTGAACAGCCGTGAGTACCTGATTCGCCTGCTGGCCCGCAGCAACAAGATAGAGGATCTGGCCGGCGTCGCCGTGGCCTGGAAAGACGGCCGGGCCGTTTTGCTGGAGCAGGTGGCCACGGTGCGCTTCGCGGCCGCTGTCAAGCGTGGAGACGCCGGCTACATGGGCGCGCCGGCGGTGATCGTCAGCGTGCAAAAGCAACCGGCCGCCGACACGGTGCGCCTGAGCGGCCAGATCGAAGCGGCCTTGGCTGAACTCAAGCCGGGCCTGCCGCCGGGCTTGGCGGCACCGGTGGTCTTGTTCCGCCAGGCAGACTTCATCAAGGCCTCGATAGGCAACGTCAGCGAGGCGCTGCGCGACGGCGCCATCATGGTGGCCATCGTGCTGTTTGCGTTCTTGCTGTCCGCGCGTACGACGCTGATTTCGCTGATCGCCATTCCGCTGTCCCTGGCCGTTACGGCGCTGGTGTTCCGCTGGCTGGATCAGTCCATCAATGTGATGACTCTGGGCGGTCTGGCGATCGCGATCGGCGAGTTGGTCGATGACGCGGTCGTCGATGTTGAGAACATCTTGCGCCGCCTGAAGGACAACCGCGCCGCCGCCCAGCCGCGGCCGATCTTGGAGGTGGTGCGCCAAGCCAGTGTCGAGGTGCGTTCCGGCATCGTCTATGCGACCGTCATCGTGGTGCTGGTGTTTGTGCCGCTGTTCGCGCTGCCCGGCATTGAAGGGCGCTTGTTCTCGCCACTGGGCATTGCCTATATCGTCTCCATCCTGGCTTCGATGCTGGTGTCGATGACGGTGACGCCGGCGCTGTGCACTTATCTGCTGCCGGGCATGAAGCGCCTCGATCATGGCGACAGCCCCTTGGTGCTGAAGTTGAAGGCCTGGGACGCCAAGCTCTTGAATTGGTCCTTCCCGCGCGCCCGCGCCCTGATCCTGGCGGCCGGCCTCGCGGTGGCGCTGGCCGTGGCCAGCGTGCCCTTCTTCCCGCGCGCGTTTTTGCCGGCTTTCAATGAGGGCAGTTTGGTGCTTTCGCTCTTGTTCAACCCCGGCACTTCGCTGGCCGAGTCCAATCGCATGGGCGCATTGGCCGAGCAGCTGATCAGCCAGGTGCCGGAGGTGACGAAAGTTGGCCGGCGCACCGGCCGCGCCGAGCTCGACGAGCATGCCGAGGGCGTGCATTCGGCCGAGATCGATGTGGACCTGGCGCGCGGCGGCAAGGCCGTGGACCGCGAGGCGGTGATGGCCAAGATACGGGCTCAGTTGGCGGTGCTGCCCGCCCAAGTGGCGATAGGCCAGCCGATCTCGCACCGGCTCGACCATCTTTTGTCCGGTGTGCGCGCGCAGATCGCGGTGAAGATCTATGGCGATGACACCGACACGCTGCGCGGCTTGGCCGAGCAGATGCGGGTCGGACTGTCTGGCATTCCGGGCCTGGTGGACTTGACGGTGGAGAAACAGGTCTTGATCCCGCAGGTTTTGGTGCGCATTGATCCGCGCCGACTGGCGCAGACCGGCTTGTCGCCGGGCGAAGCGGTGCGCGTGCTGCAGGTGCTGACCGATGGCGCCCACGCCGCGCAGATCGTCGACGGCCCGCGTCGCTTCGACCTGGTGCTGCGCTTGGCCGATGGCCAGCGCGGCCCGCAAGACTTGGCCCGCATGCTGGTTGACACGCCGGCCGGCCGCTTGCCGGTCTCCAGCTTCGCGACGGTCGAAGAATCCGACGGGCCGAACCAGATTGGTCGCGAGAACGGACGCCGCCGCATCGTCGTCTATGCCAATACCGACGGCGCTGCCGGAACCGATATGGCCCATGTGATTGCAGACATTCGCCAGGTGGTCGCCAAGACCAATCTGCCCACGGGCAGCTTTATCAGTCTGGAGGGGCAGTTCCAGGCGCAGGAGCAGGCAACGCGATTGATCCTGGGCCTCTCGCTCGTCTCGCTGACGATGATGTTTCTGGTGCTTTACTCGCGCTACCGCTCGGCCGTGCTGGCGGCCATCATCATGGCGAATATTCCGCTCGCTTTGATCGGCGCCGTCGCGGCGATGTGGGCCAGCGGTGTCAGCCTGTCGGTGGCGACCATGGTGGGCTTCATCACGCTGGCCGGTATCGCGACGCGCAATGGCATCCTGAAGATCAGTCACTACATCAATCTGTGCCGATTCGAAGGCGAAGTCTTCGATCAGAAGATGATCGTGCGGGGTTCGCTGGAGCGCCTCACGCCGGTCTTGATGACGGCGCTGGTGGCAGCCTTCGCGCTGACGCCGCTGCTGTTCGCCGGTGATGCGCCGGGCAAGGAAATTCTGCACCCGGTGGCGGTGGTGATCTTTGGTGGCCTGATCAGCTCGACCCTGCTCGATACTTTGCTCACGCCGCTCTTGTTCTGGCGCTTGGGTCAGAATGCGACCGAGCGGCTGCTGCAGGACGATGAAGGTGGCGAAGCCGGCGACGCTAGTTACCAGGCGCGCGAGGCGTTTTGATAATAAGGTCTAGCGGCGCCTCCTCGTGAAGTGCGCCGCATTCAATCGAGAGAATTCAATATGCTGACTATGAAGTACTGGGCTCAAGCCCTGGTTCTGGGCCTGAGCGCTCTGACCCTCAACACAGCCAACGCGCATGGTGCGGCCAAGCCGCAGCATGGCGGCGTGGTGCAGACCGCCAATGACGTCAGCTTCGAGTTGGTGCTGCTAGCCGATGGCGCGCTGATTTATCTGGTGGACCATGATGAGCCGATGCCTTCGGTGGGCATCATCGGTAAGCTGACGGTGCTCAATGGCACTGCCAAGAGCGAGGCCGAGCTTAAGGCCGCTGGTGATAACAAGCTCGAAGCCCGCGGCATCAAGATCGCCAGTGGCGCCAAGGTGGTGGCGACCTTGAACAATGTTGAAGGCAAGACGGTCACGGTCCGTTTTGCGATCAAATGAAGCGGCCTCTATCGTTGACCGTCGGTTTGGCGTTCGGCCTTGCGCTACTCGGCACTCAAGTGCGTGCCGAGTTGATCGAGATTCAATGGAACGAAGCCGGGCGGTTTGAGCATGCCAAGCCATTGGCTCCGGGCAAGTTTGTTGAGATCTGCGGCAAGCTGGACAAAACAAGGCCGGTCAGCTGGCAGTTCGGCGCCGAGCGGCCGCTGAACTTCAACATTCACTTTCATGAAGGCGAGAAGGTCACTTACCCGGCCAAGGTCGAGGGCGCTACTGCCGCGTCGGGTCTGTTGAAAATCGTCAGCGAACATGACTATTGCTGGATGTGGTCGAACAAATCGGATCAAGCCATTGAGCTCAAGCTGAGCTTGAGCCGCTAAGCTTGCAGCGGCTTCGCGGGGAAGTCGACCTGCACCTGCAGGCCGCCGAGCCGCTCACTGCGCTGCACTTGCAGCCGCGCGCCATGCAAGTCGGCGATCCGCCGCACGATGGACCAGCCCAGTCCGCTGCCGCTCGCTTCGTTGCCCAGCACGCGATAGAAACGTTCGCCCAGGCGCTGCAGTTCGGCGTCTGCCAGACCTGGGCCGCTGTCGGCCACCTGGACCTGAATGCGACCCGCCGAAGCTTGCAGCGTCACCTCGATGCGCGCGCCGGCCGGGCTGTAGCGCAGCGCGTTATCGATCAGATTGCGCAAGAGCGCTCGCAGCAAAGGTTCACTGGCGACGATTTCGGCCAAGGCTACATCGGCCAAGGCTACATCGGCCATGTCAAGGGTCAGGTCTTGCCTGCGCTGCAGTGCGGCAGGTGCCAGATCGCCAACGATCTGGCGCAGCAATGCGGCGAGATCGAGCGCCACAGTAGCCGGCCGCTCGCCGCCCTCAAGCCGCGCCAGCGTCAGCAATTGGTCAACCAGGCGAGTGGCTCTATCGCAGCCGAGCAGGGTTGCTTGCAGCGCATGCTGACGCAAAGCCTCATCTGACTCGCTCAGCGCCACCTGCGCCTGTGTGCGGATGGCGGCAATCGGGGTGCGCAGCTCATGGGCGGCATCGGCGGTGAAGCGGCGCTCCGCCAACATCATGGCCGCGATGCGCTCGAACAGGCCGTTCATGGCCTGCAACATCGGCGCCATCTCGGTCGGCGCGTCCGCCAAGGTCAGCGGCGCCAGGTCAAGCGCCGAGCGGTCGGTCAAGCGGCGCCCCAGTTCACGCAGCGGCACCGTGCCGCGCCACACCGCCCACCACACCGCCAGTCCGAGCAAGGGCAGGGCCAGCAGCATGGGCCACAGACTGCCGCGCAACACCGCCCAGAGAATGGAAAGCCGCGAATCGATTTGCTCGCCCACATAAACCTGCACATCGCGCTCGGCTCCATAGGCGGCAAACACGCGCCAGCGGGTGCCGGCAATCAAGGTGCTGCGCAGGCCTTGGCGAAAGCCCTCCTCAAATGCAATCATCGGCGTGGCCGGTGCATGGGCCGAACGTTGCACCAACTGCCCCTCGTGAAAAACCTGAAAGGCGACCTTGTTGGCATAGCGGTGCAAGGTCGGCGCGTCTATGGGGTGGTCGTCGCTTTCTGATTCGCCGACTTGTTGCGCGACCAAGAGCGCAGCAGCCTGGGCGAGATGGCCGTCCAGCAGCTCATCCAACTCATGCCGTGCGTCCAGCCAGACGGTGGCGGCCAGGCTCAGCCAGATCAGCAAGACCAGACTCAAGACCAGGGCAATTAAACGGCCCTGCAAGGAGCCGGGCTTGCGCGCGTTCATGTCGGTGCCGCCTCGCGCAGCAATACATAACCGACACCACGCACGGTCTGTATCAAGTCTGCCCCGAGCTTGCGGCGCAGATGGTGGATGTGGACCTCGACCGCATTGCTGTCGACCTCCTGGCCCCAGCTATAGAGTTGCTGCTCCAATTGTTCGCGCGACAGCACGCGGCCGGCGCCCAGCATCATGGCCTGCAGCAGATCGAATTCGCGGGTCGACAAGCTCACCGCAGCGCCGCCGCGCAGCACGGTGCGGGCGGCCGGATCGAGCAGCACATCCTGCGCCCGCAGCAACTCCTGCGGCTGGCCGGCGGAGCGACGCACCAGCGCACGCAGCCGGGCACCCAGCTCGAACAGATCGACCGGCTTGATCACATAGTCGTCCGCACCCAGATCCAGGCCACGAATGCGATCGGGCACCGCGTCGCGGGCGGTCAGCACCAGCACCGGCAACGTGATCTGGTCGCGGCGCAGGCCGGCGAGCACATCCAGGCCATCTTTCAGCGGCAAGCCGAGGTCCAGCACGGCGGCCGCATAATTTGCAGCCTCAGCGCGCAACTCGCGCTCGGCAGCCAGGCCGTCGCGCACCCAGTCGACCGCAAAGCCCTGCTGACGCAGGCCGGCACGCAGGCCATCTCCCAGCAGGGCATCATCTTCGGCTAGCAAGATCCTCATGCTGCGATTATTGAGCGAGCGAAAGAACAAGCCAGCAGGTGATCAGTCGTCATCATCCTTGCCGCTTTGTTGGCGAGCGTTGATGGCGGGCCGGTCCGTCAAGCCGCTTGGCGCTTGTTGCCATTGCCAGTACCAGAAGCCCAAGACCACCGCCACCAGCAGCAAAGCCAAAGGCCCCAGGTTCTGCTTGACCAGGTCCGGGCCCTTGCCGGGCGTGCGGCCGGTCAGCATGGGCAGGGCATGGTTGTGGCGGCGCAGCAGACTGACCCCCGCAATCAAGGCCAGGTGGGCGAGCACCACCATCAGCGTGGCGTTGCCCATCAGCTCGTGCAGTTCCTCCAAAACGTCTTCCCAGCGATTGCCGAACCACTCCAGCTCCAGCCCCATGCCGCTCAAGGCGGCCATCAGGGCCGCCAGCAGCAGCAAGGCCACCGCCAAGGTGTTCAGGCCTTGATAGCTGGCCAGCAGATTGCCGCGCCCTTGCGGCCAGGCCAGCATTTGTTGCGGCAAGCCGCGCAGTTTGCTGGCCCAGGCGGCCAGGCCGACCCGCTTGGGGCCGAGCAGGCCCCAGACCAGCCGAGTCAGCACCAAGCCCAGCACGGTGTAGCCCAGCGTGATGTGCAGCAGATGCCAGCGCTCGCTTTCGGCGCTCAGGTAGGCGCCGGTGAAGCTGATGGCCAGCAGCCAATGCAGCGCGCGGGTGGGCGCGTCGATGATGCGGCGGCCTGGGCCCTGGCCCCGTGCCGCCCCAGGCAGCTCACTTGGGGATGCGGACGCGATGTTCATTGAAGTCTCCTTGTTCGGCTTTGGTGTGACAGGCGGCGCAATTGGCGGCGCTCTTGATGCTGGCGCGCTGCCAAGTGGCGGCTGAAATTTCTTCGTGTTCGCGTACAAACCAGCTTGAGCGGCTGATGCGGTCTTCGGGCGGTGGCGCGCTGCTCACGCGCTTGGTGGTCCCGGCATTGCCGACCAGCCAGCGGTTCAGCTCATTCAGCGTGGCCGGGTCCAGCGAGGCATCGGAGCCGAAATGCTTGGGCAAATTGCTCATCAGGCGCTGCCAGGATGCGGCAGGCAGCATGCCGGGCGGATAGGCCAGATGGCAGGCCGAGCACTCTTGCTGGTACTTGGGTAGCAAGGGCAGGGACGCGCCAGATCGGCCGCGATCTTCGTCGGCGTGGGCCGCAAACAGGCTCAAGGCCAAACTAGAAAAGAGCAAGATTTTCATGTGCAAGCCTTCAGGGTTTGAGTGTGATCAGCCAAGCCAGCACGTCGGCCTTTTCGGCCGCGCTGCATTCGCGGCTCAGCACATCCTTGCAGTTACGCCTGAACCATTTCTCGACCTTGGCCGGGTCGCTGAAGCGCTTCGGGTTGAAGGCCGGCGCCAGCGCGTCGATGCTCTTGCCAGTGCTGGCATGGCGGCCGGCTCCGGTCGGCAGCGCTTGATGGCAGGAGGCACAACTCCATTCACCACCATGCTGGCTGGTGAAGAAGCGCTGGCCGCGACCGGCGTCAGCGGACCGGCCGGCCTCGGCGCTGTAGCCGGCCAAGAAGTCGGCGGGTGCGGCAACCGCAGCGGCGACGCACAGCCAGAGCAGAACCGAGACGGTGAGTGCAGGTGTTTTCATGCTTTGGATCTTGCTTGCCTCAGCTTAGGGCAGTCTTAAGCTGTTGCCTTGCGCTGTATCAGTGGCCTGACTGGGTGCAAGCCGACAATCATGTGTATGAATCAACACGATGCCAATGAGCCCTTCAATGGCTTGAGTCAAGCCCAGGCCGCGCAAGGCCTGAAGGACGACGGCCCCAACGAACTCAGCCCACCGAAGAAGCGCACGGTCTGGCATATCCTGGCCGACCTGGTGCGCGAGCCGATGCTGCAACTGCTGCTGGCTGCTGGGGCCATCTATCTGCTCTTGGGCGATAGAGGCGAGGCCTTGATGCTCTTGGCCTTTGTGCTGCTGACGGTGGTCATCAGCGTCAGCCAGGAGCAGCGCACCGAGCGCGTGCTGGAGGCCTTGCGCGACCTGACCAGCCCCCGCGCCTTGGTGATGCGTGACGGCGAAACCGTGCGTGTTGCCGGCCGCGAGGTGGTGCGAGGCGATCTGCTCCTGCTGACCGAGGGCGACCGCGTTGCCGCCGACGCGCTGCTGCTGCAGGCCAATGATCTGCAATGCGATGAATCGCTGCTCAGCGGTGAGTCCATGCCTATGGCCAAACGGGCCTTGGAGTCTGGCGACACCGAGGCCGAGCAACACCGGGTCTTTGCCGGCGCCTTGGTTGTCGGCGGTCAGGGGCGCGCACGCGTCACGGCGACCGGGCCGCGCAGCGAGATGGGCCGCATCGGTAAATCCTTGGCCGAGATCGAAGCGCCGACTACGCCCTTGCACCAGCAAACCCGCCGACTGGTGCGGGTGTTCTCGTTCCTGGGCCTGAGTCTGAGCGCTGCCCTGGTGTTGATTTATGGCTTGTTGCGGGGCGACTGGCTGGCCGGACTGCTGGCGGGCATCACGCTGGCGATGTCGATGTTGCCGCAGGAATTCTTGCTGATTCTGACGGTGTTCATGGCCATGGGCGCATGGCGTTTGTCCAAGCAGCGCGTGCTCAGTCGGCGCTCGGCGACGATTGAGACCTTGGGGTCGGCCACGGTGCTGTGCACCGACAAGACCGGCACGCTGACCTTCAATAAAATGGCGGTGGCCGGGTTGGCCGTGTCGCTGGCGGACGAAAAAGGCCTGCAGCTTCGGTCTGCCGAGGCTCCGGTCTTGCCCAGCGAGTTCCATGTGCTGCTGGAGTTTGCTGTGCTGGCCAGCGAGCTTGATCCGTTTGACCCGATGGAGCGAGCCTTGGTCGAGCTGGGTCAGGCGAGCTTGCCGCCTGCAGCGCTGCATCCGAACTGGCGCTTGCTGCATGAATACGCGCTCAGCGCGGCGCTGCCGGCCATGACCCATGTCTGGAGCGCGGACGAAGCCGGGCATGTCGTGGCCATCAAGGGGGCCGTCGAGTCGGTGCTGGCGCTCTGCCACCCGACCGCCACGCAGGCGCAGGCACTGACTCAGCAGGCCGAGGCCATGGCCGCGCGCGGCCTGCGCGTGCTGGCGGTGGCGCGAGCCAGCTGGCCGGGCGAGCCCTGGCCCGCCGACCCTTCGGGCTTTGAGTTCGAATTGCTGGGCCTGTGCGCCTTTGCCGACCCTTTGCGGCCCGAGGTGCCGGCGGCGATTGCCGAATGCCGCGCTGCAGGCATTCGGGTCTTGATGGTCACCGGCGATCACCCGGCGACTGCCTTGGCCATCGCTGCGCAAGCCGGCCTGGCGCAGAGCGGCCCGGCCCTGACTGGCACCGCCATGGCCGCTCTGAGTGCCGATGAATTGGGCCGTCAGGTGGCGACACAGCATGTGTTCGCCCGCATCAAGCCGGAGCAGAAGCTGGCGCTGGTGGAGGCGCTGAAGGCGCAGGGCGAGGTGGTCGCGATGACCGGCGACGGTGTCAACGACGCGCCTTCGCTGAAGGCGGCCCATATCGGCATCGCCATGGGCGGGCGCGGCACCGACGTGGCACGCGAGGCCTCCAGCCTGGTCTTGCTGGACGACAACTTCGGAGCCATCGTGCAGGCGGTGCGGCTGGGTCGGCGCATTTTTGACAATTTGCGCAAGGCCATGGCTTTTGTGTTGGCTGTGCATGTGCCGATCGCCGGCCTGTCCTTGTTGCCGCTGCTCTTGGGTTTGCCGCTGATCCTGTCGCCGGTGCACATCGCTTTTTTGGAGTTGCTGATCGACCCGGTCTGCTCGGTCGTGTTCGAGGCCGAGCCCGAGGAGGCTGATGTGATGGCACGCCCGCCGCGCGACCCGGCCGCGCCCTTGTTCTCCAAAGGCATGCTCGGCTGGAGCTTGCTGCAGGGTGGCCTGATTTTGTTGGCGGTGGGCGGTTGGTTTGCCGGTTTGCTGTCTTACGGCGTGGCACCCGAGCAGGCGCGCGCCTTGGCCTTTGTGGCCTTGGTCGCTTGTGATGTGGCCTTGATTCTGGCCAACCGCAGTTTCAGCGGCCCGCTGCTTGCGGCTTGGCTGCGGCCTAACCGCATGCTGGGTTGGATGCTGGCGGCCACCGCGCTCTTGCTGGCGCTGGCACTCGGTCTGGCGCCACTGCGAGCGGTGTTCAAGTTCGAGCTGCCGCCGAGCGAATTATTGGCCGCGTCGCTGGCGCTGGGCTGCGTGGTCTTGCTCTTGCTGGAAGCGCTGAAGCGCTTGTTCCATCAGTTCTTGATCGGCGAAGCCGCAAGTCTTGCCTCCAAGCGGGACACCGCATCGCTGACGCTGCCGCCGTCGAGTTCATCGGCATGAAAGCTGCCAGCCAAGCTCAGCACCGCCAGGGCATTGTCTTTCAGCCGCGCCAGTATCAAGGCGACGCCGCGCGCGCGCAGCTCGGCCACAAAGCCTTGCAAGACCTCGATGCAAGTGCCGTCCAGATCCGGTGACTCTTCCAGGCTGAGCACCAACGCGGCTTGCTCGGACTTGCGCAGCCGCGCCAACACATCGGCCAGCATCGCGTCGACATTGCCAAAGTACAGCGGCGCTTCGGGCCGGAGCACCAGGATGCCTGGCGTCAGGCGAGCGCCCGGGTGGGTGGCCAGACTTAAAAAATCATGGCCTTCGCGCTGGCGGCCGAGCTCACTCACGCGCGGCATCGACAGATCACGCAAGGTCATCAGCAGGCTGACACCAATGCCCACCAGCAGACCGTACAAGACGCCCAGCAAGACTACCGCTGCAGCTGCGCCGACCACCACAAAGCGGTCTCTTTGCCATAGAAAATAGGGCCGAAAGGCTTCGAGCGACAACGCATGCCAGAGCGCGTTGATGACCACCGCTGCCAAGACCGGCTCCGGAATCATCTCAACCCAGGGCAGCGCAAAGGCCATCATCAACACAATGCAGACAGCGGCGACCCAGGCTGCGCGCTGGCTTTGCGCGCCGGCCGCTTCATTGGCCGAGCTGGCGGAGTAGCCGGCGCCGACCGGCGTGCCGCCGCACAGGCCCGAGGCCAGATTGGCGGCGCCGAGTGCAAACAAGTCGCGGTTGGGCACCACCGGGTCACCGTGTTTGAGCGCCAAAGTGCGGATCGCCCCATAGCTCTCTGCAAACAGCAACAGCACGACCGCAAAGGCCAACTCACCCAGTTTGAGCCAGTCATTTTCGGCCAAGCTCGGCAGGCCGGGTGTGACGGCGGCGAGCTTGATGCTGCCCACCATCTCAACTGCCTTGGTGTCGAGTTCGAACAGCTGACCCACGGCGATGCTCGCGGCCAGCAAAGCCAAGGCCACCGGCCATTGGCGCGCTCGTTCGGCCAAACGCAGTACGATCAAACTGGCCAAGCCCAAGCTCAGACCCCAGGGGTTCCAATGAGCCAACTGTTGAATCAAATGCCATGCAAAGCTCAGCATGTCTGAGGCCGGCGGGTGGACACCGGTGATCTTGGCCAACTGCCGCAACACAATACTGAGAGCCAAACCAAAGGCGAAGCCGCGCAAGACCGGCTTGGAAATGAAGTTGGAGACCGAACCCAGCCGGGCCAGGCCGGCAGCGATGAAGGCAATGCCGGTCAAGATGACCAGTCCTGCCGCCAAGGCCAAACGGTGATCGGCCTGCCCCGCCGCCAGCGAAAGCGTTGCGGCGCCCAGCACCGCTGCCGATGAAGAAGTGGCCGCGACGATCGCGAAACGGGAGCTGCCGATCAGGCCGTAGATCAGCAAACCGCACAGGAGACCGATCAAGCCGGCGTGAGGCGGCAGGCCGGCCAGCCCTGCGTAGGCCACCGCCTCGGGCAGCAGCAAGCCCGACATGGCCAGCCCGGCCAAGATATCAGGGCGCCATGGCGAGGCCGGGCTGGCCCCGATCACGGGTGCATCCTGGTGACGGGAAAGGCCAGCAGCGCTGCTTGGCCGTGTAGCTGCGGGGCTGCTTGAAGGACAGGGTCTGAGCTGATCATGTCAGCAATTATTGCCCCTGCCTATCGCTCAAGCTATCGGCCCTGCTTCAATGCCGAACGCCGCTCTCGCCGGCGTCCGCGTTGACCAGACTATTTATGCCACAACATTGAGTTTATTGCCCGAGGTTGCAGATGGAGGCGCCGGCTTTGGGACTGCTGCCCGGGCTTCCATTTGCTTGGCCTGAGCCTGCCGCGCTGTGTTGGCTTTTTGCTCGGCCGCATTGCTTGCGGCGGCAGCCGCCTTGTTGGCCTGGGTCTGGCGTTGCTGTTGGGCGGCTTGAGGCGCGGGTGAGGGCGAAATGCGGTTGCTCATGAGCGACTCCTGTGCGGTGCGGGTCAAATTGCGAGCGGGGGATTTCAAGCGCTTTGCCGGCGCCCTGTTCGATTGTGGGCCCAGACCAAGCTGCTAGCAAGGCCAAGCCTGCGCAATAGGCCGCACATCAGGGCAGGACTTGAGCAGTAAATGCCATATCGCTGTGCTAAAAATGCGCGTTGAGGGGCCGCAAGCGCGCCGGTACGGCACACTCGGGCCTTGTGGTGATGAGGCGATATGCACAAGCAGCGACGTAAATTGGTTTTGGGGCTCGGCTTGGGCGCGATGTCCGGGTGGCCGCGCGCCGCGCCGCAAGGCAAGCCACGCCTGCGCGTGCTGGCTTGGCCGGGTTATGCGGAGCCCGAGGTCATCAAGAGCTTTGAGCAAAGCAGCGGCGCCAGCGTTGAGTTGACCCGGATCGATTCCGACCTCGACCTGTGGCAGAAGATGAACGCCCGGCAGGGGGCAGGTTTCGATGTCTTCGCCGTCAATACCGCCGAGTTGCAGCGCTATGTTCGGCAAGGTTTGGTGGCGGGTGTTGACACCCAACTGATCCCGAACCTGGCGCTGCAGTTGCCGCGCTTTCGTCAATCGGCGGGCATTCCCGGCCTGAGCGCCGGCAAGGATTTGGTTGGCGTGCCCTTTGCTTTTGCCGAAATGGGCTTGATCTACGACCGCCGCCAATTGCCGCGCGCCCCGGACAGCATTGCGGCGCTGTGGGAGCCCAGTTTGGCTCGCCGTGTCGTCGCCTACAACGGCGGCACACACAACTTCTCCTTGGCCGCGCAGGCCTTGGGCTTGTCGACGCCCTTCAAATTGAGCGACAAGGCCTGGGCGCCTGCGGTGGATCGCTTGATCGCGCTGCGGCGCAATGCGGCGGGCTTTTACACCCAGCCGGAAGAGTCGGTGGCTTTGTTCAAGAGCCGACAAGCGGCGCTGATGTTCGCCAATTTTGGCCGGCAACAATTGCTCTTGCTCAAGGCCGCGGGGGTCGATGCAGCCTATGCGATTCCCCGAGAAGGCGCCTTGGCTTGGCTGGACTGCTGGGTCATCAGCAGCGCTACGCAGCAAGCGGGCCTGCAAAACACCCATTTGGCTCATGCCTGGATCAATCATCTGCTGGGCGAGTCGGCCAGCCAATTGCTGAGCAGGCGCCAAGGCCTGGGCAACACGACGCAGGAGACGCCCGACTATCCCGCCGATGACAAATTGATCTGGCTGCAGGCGGTGGAAAGCGAAGAGCGCCGCAACCTGCTCTGGCACCGCATCTTGTCGGGCGACCGTGCGGCCAAGGTGTTAGCAGCATGAGAAACAAGCGCAGGGCCGCTCCCAAGTTGTTTCTCCGCCCCCTCGGGGGTGCTGGCGCGCAGCGACAGGTCTGGGGGAGCTTATGAAGTACGGCATCGCCTTCAAGCTGGGTGTGCTGCTGGCGGTGGTCGGCGTGGTGGCGGCAGGTTTGAGTGGTTTTTATGCCTACCAGGCCAGCCGCGACATCTTGCTCAAGTCGGCTCGCCAGGAACTGCTGACTTCGACCCGCGTGTTGGCGCGGCGCATCACGCTGAGCCGCGAGGAGATCAGCCGTAATTTGCAGGTGCTGGCGACGCATCCGGCCGCGCTGCAGGCCTTGCGAGCTGCTTCTGCGGGCCCAGCGGCCGATCAAGCGAGGGAACAAGCGGCGGATCAAATCGCAACCCTGTTCACCCAGCTGATGCAGGCCAACCCGTCTTATTTTCAACTGCGCCTGATCGCGGCGAGCGACTATGGCTTGGAGCGCGTGCGGGTCGACAGAGGCCAGGCGGGCTTGTTGCGTGTCAGCGGTGATGCGCTGCAGGAGAAGGGGCACTTTGAGTATGTGGCCGACACCTTGATGCTGGCCACCGGTGAAACCTATTTGTCCCGTGTCAGCATCAATCATGAGTTAGGCGCCAACACCGGGCAGGAGCAGCCGACCTTGCAATTGGCGATGCCGGTCAGGGCCGATGGCGCAGACCAGGCGCTGGGCCTGATTGTCGTCAACATCGATTTGAAGGGCATGTTTGCCCTGTTGCAAGCCGACCTGCCGGCGGGCTACCAGGTATTTTTGGTCAATGGCGAAGGCGATATCCTGATCCATCCGGATGCCAGCAAGACCTTCGGTTTCGACCGTGGCCAGCGGGCCTTGATACAAGACGAAATGCCGCAAGCGGCCGAAGTCGTCAGCGGCAAAGTCAATGCCGCGGTGTTCGAGACCGCCGGCAAGGACGCTGCCGATTCGCCGAGGGTAGCGGCCTTTATCGGCCAGCCCATCAAGGTGCGCTCGAACGAGAGCCGTATGGTGCTGGGGGTGGCGCAACCCTTGGCCGACATCTTGATCCGCAGCCAACCCTTGGCGCAGCAACTGCTGCAAATTGTTTCACTCTTGTGTCTGCTTTGTTTGCTCTTGGCGGTTGGCCTGGCGCGTGCGATCACGCGGCCCATCAATGCCGTCAGCAAGGCGGCGCAGCGTTTTGCCGAGGGGCAAGCTGCGGGGCCGTTGCCGCTGGCGCGCAAGGATGAGATCGGCAGCCTGGCGCGCAGCTTTGCGCGCATGCAGGCGCAGATCACCGAGCAATTGGCCGATCTGCGGCAAAAGCAAGAGGAGCTGGAACATCTGGCCCAGCATGACATGCTGACCGGTCTGCCGAACCGACGTCTGTTGGAGGAGCGCTTGGACACGGCGATCGCCAACGCGCGTCGCCACGGCGGCGGTATCTGTGTGCTCTTCATCGACCTGGATCGCTTCAAACAGCTGAATGACCGCTACGGCCATGATGCCGGTGACGCGGTGCTGAAGATTGTCGCCGGCCGCCTGCTGGGCATGATGCGCGAGGTCGACACGGTGGCACGCCTGGGCGGGGACGAGTTTGTGGTGCTGCTGGACTCGCAGACCGGCGTCGAGCATGTGCTGGCGGTGGCCGACAAGCTCTTGAACGGCCTGACCGCGCCGATTTCATATCAAGGTCAGGAATTGGCGCTGGGTGCCAGCATCGGCATAGGCCGCTACCCGCAAGACGGCCAGACCCGTGCCGAGATCATGGTCAAGGCCGACAAGGCCATGTACGAGGCCAAGGCGGTCGGGCAGGGCGGCGTGAGGTTTTATTCGGCGGTGCAGTAACGGTCACGTTCTCAAGCCAAGGCGCGCTTGAAGGCCAGGGCAGCGTCGGTGCTCAAATGTCGTAACAGGCCTTGCTCGCGGGCGCCCCAAGGCTGACCTCGCTCCAAGTCCAGCACCAGCACGCCCGGGGTGGCATCGTCACCGACCATGGGTGCAAAGATTCGCGTCGCGCCGGACGCCAGTTGCTGTTGGCGCTCGGTCCAGTCGCGGCTGCATGCGGCACAGGGGTGCTGCGCATCATTGAGCGCAATGCTCAGCGGCAGACCCTCATGCTCGCCTTTGGACGATTCGCCCAGTTGCAGCGCTCGGCCAGCGTTGTCGGGCCGGTAGCTGGCTAAGAGTTCAAGCCCCAGCAGCGAGCGCAGCGCGCGGCCCAAGGCGCTGAAGATCATGCCCGGGCTGGGTTGGCGCCAAAGCTCCCGACTCAAAATGACCAGCTGCTGCAAGTCCTCATGCGCTGCCTGCAGCTTGTTCATGCGGGTTTCCTTGGCATGAGCCAGGGCCCGGGCATGTTGGCGTTCATTGCGCGCGATCTCGATCTGCTGCCGCGCGTGCTTGGCGGCGATATTCCAACTCGCTTGCCGCGCCGTTGCGGCCCGTCTGGCCATCGCATAGGCCTCTTGCGGGCGACCAGCTTGATCGAGCGCCTCGGCGGCGGCATCGAGCAGGCTAGGCGGGGTTTGGAAGCCCTCCAGGGCCTGGGCCTGCTCAAGCGCCAAGGTCAGCCAATTCAGCACCAACTCGGGTGCGCCGCCGCTGCGCTTTTCAATCTCCGCCAGCACTTGGCGCAGTTCCACCAGGCTTGATTTTTGTTGCTGTGCGGCGGCGGCCTTGGCTGCTTCCAGCGCGACCTCGCGCGCTTCATCGAGCCGATTCAGATGCATCAGCGCCCGTGCGCGCCCTAACACCACGTTGTTGCGCATGTCCGAGGCATGGGCCTGCGTTTCACGCTCACCCAGCACTTCAAAATGCTTCAGCGCGACCTCGAAATTCTCCTCATCCAACTCGGTCTGGCCGAGGTAATTCAGGGCCAGCATCGAGGTGTGGTTGTTCGGGTGCTGAGACAGGGTCTGCAAGCATTCACGCAAAAGCTCTCGGGCGGAGCCGGTCTGACCGACCCGCCGCAGCGCGTCGCCGGTATGGGCCAAGCACATGCCGATGGAGCCGGGCCAGCGCACCTTGCGTGCCAAGGCCAGACCTTTTTTGAGCCAAGCCAAGGCGGTCTCAAAGTCTGCGATTTGGGTATAGGTATAGCCTTGATTGGAGGCCACTGCGATGGCGCGCCGGACTTGGCCCGATTCGAGGCTGGCGTCGTAGGCCACGTTCAGCCAGCGCGCGGCCTCGAGGAAGTCGGAAGCGAGGCCATGTTCGAGTGCCCGGTAGTCGGCCAGTGCTGCGCTGCACTGGGCCGTTAAGCCTTCGACGCTGTGCGGTAGCTGCTCCGACCAAGTGACGCGGGCCAGCTCGAAATCCCGGAACAGGTCCGACCTGGCCAAGCTGGCGCGGTAGTAGAGCTGGCGCTCGCTGTCCAGCGCCTGATCGGACAAATCCACCGCGCTCTGCATCGCCTCGCGGTGCGCGTCGACCTCGCCGCGATCGACATGTATGCTGGCGCGCAAGCTTTGCAGGTCGGCCTGAGCGCTGGGATTCGGATAGGCATCCAACTCTGCGCTCGCTGTGACCAGCAGCGGCTCGGCTTCGTCCAAGCGCATCATCAAGATCGCCACCTCGGCCTGGATCAGCAGCAGGCGCCCGCGCATATGACTCAAGACCGCCGGGTCCACAAAAGCGACCTGCTCGGCTTCTTGCTCTAGCTCCGCCTGCAGCCCGGTGGCCAGGGCCAGCGCACGCGGACTGTTGAGTTGGCGCAGACCCCAGGCGACGTAGAGGCGCGAGTTCCAATCCGAGCGCTCATTCAGCAACTCGTTGGCCGCCAGCACCTCGCGCTCGAGCGGGAACAAAGTGAACTCATTTGCTATTGCCATCGAAGCCACCCTGAGGTTCTAACCAAATCAAGTTCTCCCGGGAGCCCGCCTTGCAGTTCATTGGGCAACAAGCGTGGGCGGGGAGCACAAGAGCAAATTAACACAAAGCGGGCAGGCTCATTCGCCGGAAATGAGGCCGCCCGCGCTCGGCGGCTTCACTTCGGCAGTTTGAGCGTCCCGCTGCTCTTGAACCTGACAGTGCCGAACAGGCCGCCGGCCAGTTTGCCGCTGAGCACATAGGGCATCTCGCCCCGGTCGGCCGCGCCGCTCAAGCCCATCGCCTGACGCACGGCGGCAAAGGCAGACACCGTCAACGGCACTTCCAGCAGCGTTTCTCCGAAGCGCGGCACGGTGCCTGCTTGGTCGTTGACGCCGCTGGCCAGGGTCTTGCCGTTGAGTTCCAGCTCCAAGGCCACGCCATTGAATTCGACCGATGCGTCATTGGGGTTCTGCACCCGCAGCTTGACCAGAAAGCGCAACTCCAGCCCTTCGCCCTGCATGGGCTCCACCCCGGCCACCGTCACATTCAAGGCGTCGCGCGATGCGAGTGTGGCGCAAGCCGACAAGAACAGCGGCAGCAAGCCGGCCAACAGCGCGCGCCGCCGAGACTCAGTGCTCATGGATGTCTTCATTCAGTTCCATACCTTCAGCAGCCAGTGATTGAGATCGGTGACTTCTTCCATGCACATCGAGTGTTCCATGGGGTAGTCATGCCAGTCGATGTTGTAGCCGAGCGCCGTCAGCGCATTGCGGGCGTTGATGCCGCGCTCCATCGTCACCATCGCGTCCTGGCGGCCGTGGGCCATGAAAATGGGCACCAAGGCATTGGCGTCATGCCGCTCGGCGGCGGTGCTGCCGGCCAGTGGTAAGTAGCCGGACATCGCCACCAAGCCGCCGAGGCGTTCGGGATAGCGCAGACCCGCCAACAGCGTCATGGCGCAGCCTTGGGAAAAACCGGCCAGCACGATGCGATGGGCCGGTACGCCGCGCTCGCGCTCGCGGTCGATCAAGGCATGGACCGCGCGGATCGATTCACGCAGGCCGACCTCATCCTCGCGGCGCTGCAACTCCATGCCGTAGAGGTCATACCAAGCGCGCATGCGGTAGCCGTTGTTCAAAGTGATGGGGCGCTCGGGCGCGCGCGGCAGCACAAAACGCACCGGCCCGACAGCGGACAAATTCAGTGCATCGCACATCTGAATGAAGTCGGCGCCATCGGCACCCAGGCCGTGGAGCACGATCAGGCTGGCCTTGGCCGGGTCGGCGGGGCAGAGTTCAATGGTTTGAAGAGGCATGGTGTGGAGGTTTGTAGCTGGGCCGAATTTGCTTGGCGCTGATGGTAGCGTCTGCCAGCTCCTTGCGGGTTGTCTCGCCTTGCCCGGCCCCGGCAAATGTGTGAGCATGGCGCCCCAATGGGCCTAGCTCTTGCCTGGACCTTGTAGCGGTGCGGAGAACAATGCGATTCGGGTCAATAGGGTAAATCGGGCAAATAGAGCGTTTGAGGCGTTTGGGGCGTATGGGACGTATGGGGCAAATGAGGCGTTCTTTGATTTGTGCTGTGCTGAGTCTGTGGCTTGGCATCGCCGTCGCCGCTGATGGACCGGTCAAGCTGTGTTTTGAGGACAGTTCGGTCTACCCCTGGATCACTGGCGACGCCAAGGGTCTGGCCTTGTTGGAGTTGGCCCTGGTTGAACGAGAGCTGAATCAGAAGTTTGAATACATCCGCCTGCCCTGGCGACGCTGCCTGTTGGAGGTTCAGACCGGCCGCCTGCATGCGGCGATTGCCGCCAGCTTCAACGGCGAACGCGCCAGTTGGGGCAGCTATCCGCAAAATCAGGACGGCAGCCTGAACCGGGAGCTGCGCCTGCACACCGATAGCTTTCATGTGTTCCGGCGCATCGACAGCCCGGTGCGCTGGCTCAATACGCGCTTCGAGAACCTCGGCGGCCAGCCGGTCGGGGTGCAGCTGGGCTATAGCGTCGGGCGCAATATCGAGGAGCTCGGTTACCCCATCAAAACCGCCCGCAGCGCCGAAGATCTGATGCGGATGTTGGAGCTTGGCGCCTTGCAGGTGGTGGTCTTGCAGCACTTTGAAGCGCAGCGCCTACTGAAGATCAAGCCTGAGTTGAATACAGTGGCGGTTGAAGACGGCCCGCCGGTCAAGGTGGCCGATCAATACCTGCTCTTCAACAGCCAGTTCTATGCCGGCAACGAGCTGCTGGTCAAATCGATCTGGTCGGCGATAGAGCGGGCGCGCAAGAGCAAGCGGTACCAGGACGAAGAGGCGCTGATGCTGGGCACCGACAGCCGGGTCAAATAGCCCGGCCAACGGGCCAGGGCTTGAGTCAATCCACGCGGGTCAGGCCGTCAACCGGGATGGCGCGAAGCTGCGGCGCAAACTGTGCCAATGCCACCCCGCTCAAAGTAATGGCCGCACCGAGCAGCTTGGCCGCCGTGAACTGCTCACCGGTGCTGGCCCAGGCGGCCAGGCCGGCTATCGGCGGCATCAGGTAGATCAAGGGTGCGGTGCGCGCTACGCCGCGCTGGGCATTGACCCAACCCCAGGCCAGCCAGGTGATGAAACCGATGCAGACAATCGCCCAGACCGCGCCCAGCCAGAGCAGCGGCGCTACCGCTGCCCAATCGACTTGGCGCGCCTTTGGGGCGGCATAGATCAAGACCGGCAGCGTCGCGGCCAGGCTGGCATAACACATCACCAAGACGGCGCCGAGGCGCTCGATCAGCGGCTTGGCGGCGACCGTGTAGTAGCTGAACATCGCGGCGGCCAGCAGCAGCACGGCGTCGCCACCGCCGGCGCGCCAATTGGCGGCCAACAACTTGTCCGACATGAACAGCAAGGCGCCAGCCGCCGCCACCGCGATGCCCAAGAGCTGCTTGCGCTGCAGTCGCTCGACCCCATAGGCGCGCAGGATCAACAAGGTAAAAACCGGCCCGCAGGCCAGCAAGACCGAGCTGGAGAACGGCGTCGAGAAATGGATGCCGTAGCTGCTCAGGGCCAGGTGCAGGCCTTGGCCGAGCAAGCCCAGGCGTGCCAAGGCCCAGGCGTCGCTGCGTGAGACCCCAGGCCAGCGCAGGCCATAGCGTTGCACCAGCAGCCCCGTCACCAGCAAGGGCATCAAGGCAAAGCGCAGGAACAAGAAGCCCTCCGGTTGCATCGCGGTCAACAATGCTTTTTGCAGCGGGAAGTTCAGGCCCCAGGCGATCACGATGGCCAGGCCGACGGCCAGGCTGTGACGCGAAGACGGACTTGGGTTTGCGGCGGTGGCGAGGGACATGGCGGCATCTTGCCTGAAGTCTCCAGCGGCGCCGCCCCCAGCACCGCTACCTTTCGCGCCGCAGCGTGCCCACCATCTTGTCAGCGGCGCCCAGCATGAAGACGCTGTAGACGCCATTGCTCACCAGCGGCAACTCGGTGATCGAGTAGGCCGGTGTGCTGCTGGCACTGGAGTTGACGCTCAAAAGCGAACTGGTGCTGGACGACAGCAGGCTTGGCGTCGAGCCGGTGCCCGGTAAAACCGTGGATGCGATGGCGCTGTAGTCAACCGACAGGCTCAGGCCTGAATTCAAATTCGTGACCGCATTGACCAGGCGCATCTTGACGGCGCCGGCGGTGGCGGCCAGGCGGTTGTCGTCGCTCAGCACGGTCAGCTGCGGCGCGGCGCTGTCGCCCCAGACCAGCAGCGTGTAGTCAGCGCCGGCCTTCAGGACCGGTGCGCTCAAGTTCATCGGGTTGCCGTTGATCGTCACATTCAAGCTGCTCGCACCCGCCTGGGTGTTGATGTATTCGCCGATGGCGGGTGCGACGGCATTGCCCATCAAGCTGTTGCCGTTGAGCTGTGCAGTGACCCGGACACCGTCACCGAAGGACGTGATCACGCGGGCGCGCGCCTCGCTGCTGAGGAAATTGCCGGCCTCCCCTTTTTGTTGCAGCAAGATGCCGTTGACCAGGATACCGCCGTCGTTCGACGTCACGATCAGGGTGGCGACGCCGGTTGAAGCCAGCGTGATGCTGGGTATATCCAAGCGCACTTCGCTCTTCTTGCCGGCGCTGGTGATGCGCAGGCGATAGCTGCCGCTGTTGATGGTGTTGAAGCCGCTGCTGAGTCCACCGGCGATGTTGCTGGCCACGGCCGCTTCATTGTCAAGGCTGTCACCGACCACGGACAGATAGAAGTCCAGCGCGCCTGCATCTGGGGCCAAATTCATCAGCAAAAATTTGGTCTTGCCACTGGCGGCGGCTTCCTGATCCTCTTGCAGCATGCTGGTGTGGACGGCGCCGGCCCAGCCGTAGGCGATCATGGTGTAGTTGCTGCCCTTGTTCAGCGAGGGCGAGAGGCTGGCCACCGTGGTGCCGATGCCGGTGGTTTGAATCTGGCTGCTGGTCGTACCGGTGTCGACGCTGGCATAGCTGCCCACCGAGGCGTAAGCCACATCGGAGTTGACGCTCTTGTCATTCATGCTCAAGGCCAGGCCGGCGTAGCTGCGCGTGGCATTGAGCAGGCGGATATTGGCATTGTTGTCGCCGGATCCGCCACCGCCGCAGGCGCTCAACAGCAAACCGGCGCAGGTCAGCGTCAAAAGGCCCCAGTTTTTGGGGGACAGAAAGTTGGATCGCATCGAGAGAACTCCGTTGAAAGGTGCTGCGCGATTGGGCTTGAGCCATGTTGCTGCTGCATGTGGCCTTGTGTCGGGACCGTGAAGTCTTGTTGCTGGGACTTCTTAGGGCAAGCTCCCCAATAGAGGGCAAACCTGGGCGATTCGGCGCTGCTCGACTGCTAGCATCGGCCACCGCCGTCACCGAGCCCCCTCATGAGCTACCCCCATTTGCTTGAACCGCTGGACCTGGGCTTTACGACCCTGAAGAACCGGGTGCTGATGGGCAGCATGCATACCGGCTTGGAAGATGGTCGCAAGCATTTCGAGCGCATGGCCGAGTACTTCGCCGAGCGCGCGCGCGGCGAGGTCGGGCTGATCGTGACCGGCGGCTACGCGCCCAATATCGAGGGCTGGGCCAAGCCTTTTGCGGGGACCTTGGCGACCGGCGGCGCGGCCAAGCGGCACAGCATCATCACCAAGGCCGTGCATGCCGAGGGCGGCAAGATCGCTTTGCAGATCCTTCACACCGGCCGCTATGGCTATCAGCCTTTTTGCGTGGCACCCTCGCGCATCAAGTCGCCAATCACGCCGTTCACGCCGCGTGAGCTGAGTGCACGTGGCATCGAGCGGCAGATCCGCGCTTTCGTCCGCTGCGCCAGGCTGGCGCGCGAGGCCGGTTACGACGGCGTCGAGGTGATGGGCTCTGAAGGCTATTTCATCAATCAGTTTTTGGTCACGCACACCAATCAACGTTCCGACGCTTGGGGTGGCAGTTATGCGAACCGGATGCGGTTGCCGCTGGAAATCCTCACGCGCATGCGCGAGGCGGTCGGGCCGGACTTCATCATCATCTACCGGCTTTCGATGCTGGATCTGATCCCGAACGGCAGCAGCTGGGATGAGGTGCTGGAGTTGGCGCGTGGCGTCGTCAAAGCCGGTGCCACCATCATCAACTCCGGCATCGGCTGGCATGAGGCGCGCGTGCCGACGATTGCGACCTCGGTACCGCGCGCTGGTTTCGCCTGGGTGACCAAAAAACTGCGCGACCAGCTGCGCCTTGAGGGCATCACCATTCCGCTGATCACCAGCAATCGCATCAACACGCCGGTGGTGGCCGAAGGGCTGCTGGCCGACGGTTCGGCCGATATGGTCAGCATGGCGCGGCCGTTCCTGGCCGACCCTGAGTTCGTCAAAAAGGCGCGGGAGAACCGCGCCGAAGAGATCAATACCTGCATCGCCTGCAACCAGGCCTGCCTGGATCACACCTTTGCGCAGAAGATTTCGACCTGCCTGGTCAACCCGCGAGCTGCGTTCGAGCAAGAAATTCGCGTCATTCCGCTCGCCAAGAGCCAGCAGCCGCGCAAGAAGATCGCCGTGGTCGGCGCCGGCCCGGCTGGTTTGGCGGCGGCGACCACGCTGGCCGAGCGCGGCCATGAGGTCCATCTATTTGACGGCGCCGCTGAAATTGGCGGTCAGTTCAATATGGCGCGGCAGATCCCGGGCAAGGAGGAGTTCGCCGAGACGCTGCGTTATTTCCGCCGCCGCATCGAGATCACCGGCGTGCATTTGCATCTGCAAGAGCGCGTGGCGGCCGATACCTTGCTAGGTTTCGACGAGGTCTTGCTGGCGACCGGCGTGACACCGCGCGACCCGCGCATCAAAGGCCAGGCCGAGGGCGAAGCGCGGGGTCAGGTCTTGAGCTATATCGATGTCTTGCGGCACAAGAAGCCGGTCGGCCCGCGCGTGGCCATCGTCGGCGCCGGCGGCATCGGCTTTGATGTGGCCGAATATCTGGCCGAGCAGGGCGCTGAAGCAGGTCATTCGCTGACCCTGAATCCGCCCGCCTGGCGGCGTGAATGGGGGGTCGGCGACCCCAGCTTTGCGCGCGCCGGCCTGGTGACGCCGGAACCGGCCAGCTCAGCCCGCATCATCTCCTTGCTGCAGCGCAAGCAGGGCAAGCCCGGTGCCGGTCTGGGCAAGACCACCGGCTGGATACACCGGGCGGCGTTGAAGATGAAGCAGGTCGA
This sequence comes from Paucibacter sp. B2R-40, assembly GCF_025717555.1. GTDB lineage: Bacteria > Pseudomonadota > Gammaproteobacteria > Burkholderiales > Burkholderiaceae_C > Paucibacter_A. Next base: position 558,580 of record NZ_JAJIRP010000001.1, read on the forward strand.
GATGCTGGCCGGAGTCAACTACGAAGAAATCACCGACGAGGGCCTGTGGATCAGCTATGACAAAGGCCGTGTTGATAAGCAGCTGATTGCCTGCGACAGCATCATCTTGTGTGCCGGCCAGGAGCCCTTGCGCGAGCTCGAGGCACCTCTGCGTGCGGCAGGCGCACGCGTGCATTTGCTCGGCGGCGCCTTCGAGGCCGGCGAATTGGACGCCAAGCGTGCAATATTGCAGGGAACCCAGCTTGGCTGCCTGCTGTAAACCCTAGCCGGGCTCAAGCTGGCCCCGACACTACCGAAACGACGAGAACGAGGGGACACCGGTCGCAGCCAAGCGTGCGGGGGTGGACTTGGAAATCTACAAAAGCAGGGCACGGCAGGCCGGCTCACAAAGTCGACCTGTCTGGGCTTTAGCAAATAGTTTTGGTAGCCGATGAACAACATCTTTCACCGCTTGATGAGGGCCGTGGCCGCTTGCGCTGCCTGCGCCGCGCTATGGGGCGGGGCACCGGTCAGGGCCGCTGGCGAGCATGCATCGGGGACTGTTGGCGTGGATCTGCGCGACCCGATGTTCTGGTTGATCGCCTTCAGCCTGCTCGGCGCCGTGGCCATGGGTCTGGTGCTGGCGCTGGTGCATTCGCAGCGCTTGCGCTTGCGCCAGCGTCGCAGTGAATTGCTGCGGGTGCGACGCGAGCGCAGCAAGCTCAGCGCGCTGCTCAATGCCATTCCCGACCCGGTCTACTTCAAGGACGCGAACGGCGCCTACGAAGGCTGCAATCCGGCCTTCGAGCGTTGCACCGGCTTGCTGGAGGCGCAGCTGTTGGGTCGCCGTGATGATCAGGTAGAGCATCGTCCGGCCTGGAGTGACGCTTTGGCCGGGGCCGGCGGCGCAACTCAGCGCACGCTGGCCTGGGTGACGCAGCCGGACGGCGAACGCGCTTGCCTGGATGTGGCGCAAGCCCTGGTGTTCGACGAGGGCCTGTGCCTGGGCCAGATCGGCGTTGCTCGCGACGTCACCGCGCTGCGCGAGGTGACGACCAAGCTGCACCGGGCGGTGACCGTGTTCGAACATTGCGGCGAGGGCATCATGATGATGGACGCCGATCTGTTGATCCGCGACGTCAACCCGGCGCTCAGCGCCATCACCGGCTATGCCTGCGATGAGTTGCTGGGCACCATGCCCAATTACCTCCAACTCGGCGAGCAAGGGGCCGAGCTCTTGAAAGAGTTGTGGGCCGATGTCGGCGCCAAGGGCAAATGGAGCGGCGAGTTGGTGGATCGTCACAAGGACGGCAGCTGCGTGCCGCTTTGGGTGACCATCGTCAGCGTGCCGGCGCCCGAGCACGGCGGCGAGCCGCATTACCTGGCGGTGCTGACCGACATTTCGCGCATCAAGCAGACCGAGGCCGAACTGCTGCATCAAAAGCTGCATGATCGCTTGACCGGCCTGCCCAACCTCGCCTTGTTGCGCGACCGGATCGAGCGTCAAGTCGGCCTAGCCCAGCGCGACCAGACTCGCGTGGCGGTGTTGTATGTGGATCTGGACGGCTTCCGTGAGGTCAATGACATCGCAGGCCATGCGGCGGGTGACGCGGTGCTGAAGGCCGCCGCCGCGCGTTTTGTCAATGTGGTGCGGGCCAGCGACTCGGTGGCCCGCGTTGGTGCGGATGAGTTCGTCATCGTGCTGTCCGGCCTGGTGGATGAAGAAACCGCCATGCGTCTGGGAGAGCGCCTGATCGACGCGATGCGCGAGCCTATCTTCGACGGCGCCAGCGATATCAGCAAACGCTTCAATCTGGGCGCCAGCATAGGGCTGGCGCTGTTCCCGACTGACGGCGTGACGGTGGACGATTTGCTGCGCAACTCCGAGGCGGCGATGGTGCGCGCCAAAGTTCATGCTCGCAACAGTGTGCAGGCTTACCGGCCGGAGCTGACGCAGGCGGTCAAGCAGCGCTTTGAGCTGACCCATGCGCTGCGCCATGCCAATGAAGCGGCGCAGTTCCGGCTCGAATATCAGCCGCAGGTGCGGTTGTCGGACGGGGCGCTGATCGGCGCCGAGGCGCTGTTGCGCTGGCGCCATCCGACCCGTGGGCCGATCTCGCCCCTGGAGTTCATCCCATTGGCCGAAGAAACCGGTTTGATCATCCCGATCGGCCGCTGGGTCTTGGAGACCGCTTGCGCGCAGGCCGCGCGCTGGCAAGGTGTGGCGGGCAAGCCGCAGCAAGTCGCGGTCAATGTGTCGGCACGGCAGTTGCGCCAGGCCGACTTCATTCAAACCGTAGATTTCATTCTGGCCGAGACCGGCTGCCCGGCCCATGCGTTGGAACTCGAAGTAACCGAAAGTCTGCTGCTCGAGGATGCCGAGGGCGCGATCGAACTGCTGGGTGCCTTGAAGTCGCGCGGCGTGCGGGTGGCGATTGACGACTTTGGCACCGGGTATTCCTCGTTGTCTTATCTGCGCCGCATGCCGGTCAACACGCTGAAGATCGACCGCAGCTTTGTCTCCGAGCTGGGTCAGGACGCCAACGTCGCCGCGATTGCCCGCACCGTCATCGTGCTGGCGCGCAGCCTGCATCTGGATGTCTTGGCCGAGGGCGTGGAGACGGCCGAGCAGGCCGCCTGGTTGCAGCGCGAAGGTTGCGACTGGGCGCAAGGTTGGTATTACGGCCGACCGATGCCGGCCGAGGACTTCGTCGTTATTCCGCAGGTCTTGCCGGCGGGGCCGAAGTTGGCGGTGGTGAAGCGGCTGCAGCTGGCTTGATTCATCATCTTGTCATGCGGCGCTGGCAGGCTGCTGAAATGACGAGTAAAACACCCCAGCAAGAAGCCGCAGAACAAGCCGAGATGATGCAGCGCATGCAGGCCGATCTGATCGACAGCTATGACGAAGAGCTGGAGATGGAGATCGATGACCGCGCTTTTGACGAGGGCGGCGGCGCCTTCAGCGCCGAGCAGCGGGCCCAGCGCCGCGCCTATTTCAAAGAGCTGTTCCGCTTGCAGGGCGAGTTGGTTAAGCTGCAGGACTGGGTGGTGGCGACCAAGCACAAGGCGGTGATCATTTTTGAGGGCCGCGACGCGGCCGGCAAGGGCGGCGTCATCAAGCGCATCACCCAGCGCCTGAACCCGCGTGTTTGCCGCGTGGCGGCGCTGCCGGCGCCGAACGACCGCGAGCGCACGCAGTGGTACTTTCAGCGCTATATCTCGCACTTGCCTGCAGGCGGCGAGATCGTCCTGTTTGACCGCAGCTGGTACAACCGCGCCGGCGTCGAGCGGGTGATGGGCTTTTGCTCGGACGACGAGTACGAAGAGTTCTTCCGTTCGGTGCCCGAGTTCGAAAAGATGCTGGTGCGCGCCGGCATCCAGGTCATCAAATACTGGTTCTCGATCACCGACGAGGAGCAGCACACGCGCTTCCTCGGGCGCATTCACGACCCGCTCAAGCAGTGGAAGCTGAGTCCTATGGATCTGGAGTCGCGCCGCCGCTGGGAGGATTACACCAAGGTCAAAGAGACCATGATGGAGCGCACCCATATCGAGGAAGCGCCTTGGTGGGTGGTGCAGGCGGTCGACAAAAAGAAGGCGCGGCTCAACTGCATGGCGCATCTGCTGGCGCAAATGCCCTACCACGAGGTCGAACATGCGCCGGTCACGCTGCCGCCGCGTGAGCGCCATGAGGACTACGCGCGCCAGCCGGTACCGCCGGAAATGGTGGTTCCCGAGATTTATTGAACGGAATGCGGCAAGCGCCTGTCATCTGCTGCCGCTAGCATGGTGGCATGTCTTTGTTCAGCATGTCATCCGTTCCCAATGCCGTTCCTGCGTCGCCGTTTTGGCAGCTGCTGACCCGCCTCGGTGAAATTCAAATTCTGCTGCCCTTGGCGCTGCTGTGCGCGCTGTGGTTGTGGCGCCAGTCCGTGTCGAGTCAAACCCCGCAGCAGGCACGCTTGGCCGGTCGTTGGATGCTCTGCTTGGGGGCGGCCATCGCCCTGACCGCCGCCAGCAAACTGGCCTTTTTCGGCTGGGGTTGGGGTATCGCGGCTTGGGATTTCACCGGAATTTCAGGCCACGCGATGGCCTCTGCGGCAGTGCTGCCGCTCTTGGCTTGGTGTGCTTTTTTGGGTGCATCGCCGCGGTTGCGCCGCCTCGGCGTGGCGCTCGGCTTTGCCCTGGCAGCTTTGATTGCCTACTCTAGACTCAAGGTGGGCGCACACTCACCTGCTGAGTCTATGGCCGGCTTTTTTGTGGGTGGACTGGCCAGTTTGCTGAGCCTGCAACTGCTGCCGCGCGAGCAGCCCTGTATTGCCCCGCCTGTCAATGCCCCGCCACTATGGCTGCCGGTCGGCTTGCTGGCCGCCTTGCTCTTGATGCCGGTCGGCGCGCCGAAATCGCGCAGCCATGATTGGGTGATTCAACTCTCCTTGCGGATGTCGGGTCGTACGCAGCCCTTTGTGCGGGGCGATCTGCACCGGCCGCAGCTTACTGCCGTCAGTGCCGAGTCACCGCGCCGCCCAGCACCCGTGCCCAAAGCTGCTGCACAGTGGGGTCCAACTCCTCGGTGACGCTCAGGCCGTGGCTGAGCTCAAAACTGGAGTCAAAGTAGCCGCAAGCACCGCGGACCGGTTCGGGGTTCAGGAACACGAGGCAAGCTTGTTGATTCTCGCTTGAAGCGACGATTGCGATCGAGTTAGCGGCCTGGACTTGCATTTTGGACTCCGTATCTGGGGAAGGGCGGGGGTAGCTGCTGATGCAGTGCAGCAATATTCGGCGTTGTGGGGGCCGATTCCCATCCAACTGAAGGAGGAATCCGGGTGATTCGAGGGGGGATATGGGGGTGACGTATCCCCCAAAAGGGCGGTGCGCGGCCTTGGCCGGGCATGGCAATCGCTGCCTGTTTGAGCTCAATCCAAAGCCGGCAAAGTGACCAGGGTGGGAGCTTCAGCGCTATGGCCCACGATATTGCGGGTAGATCAACGCAGAACTTCAGTTTCGCAACTGATTGGCAGGCAAGGCCTCGTTCAATCCATGGACTTGATGAGTGCCGCCAATCGAGCAATTTCTACAGGCTCCTCGGCTTGAAGCGCAAGGACTGCATAGCGCACCGCCAATACAACCTGCCCATCCATCACCGTGATCGGCAACGAATCCTGACCGGAGCGCTCCACTTGCGCCCAGGCCGTTTGCTCAATCGATATCGGCCGATGCCGATGCCAGCCTGGCGTCAAAGTCTTGGCCGCACACACCGCTAATGCAGCACACTGCGGGGTTAGAAAAGTCTGAATTGCAGGTATGTCGGACTCCTTGGTTTGAACCTGTCTTCAGATGGATACAAGCTTGACGCGAAGTGCGGATCGCGACATACGCTGTATCAACTATTCCAATGTTGTGGAATAATTGTTTAATGGAAGAGCAACAAATCATCCGCTCCCTCGCAGCTCTGGCGCAAACCCATCGGCTCAAGGTGTTTCGCCTGCTTGTCGTGGCGGGTCAACAGGGCTTGACGCCAGGCAGTCTCGCTGAAGCCTTGGAATTGCCGCCGGCAACCCTTTCCTTTCACCTGAAGGAATTGACCAATGCCGGCATGGTGACCCAGGAGCGCGTAAGCCGGAATATGGTCTATCGCGCTGCGTTTGAGCACATGAACGCCTTGCTGGCCTACCTCACGGACAACTGCTGCCAAGGGGAGGCATGCATGCCAGCCTCGGCAACGGTCTGTGCCTGCTGAGTGTTGTCCACTTCCGAAAAGGATTGCCGTGCAGTGGCACTCGAGCGCCAGACCGGGCTGATGAACTTGCTACCCCTGACGACCCAGGTCAAGATGGCGCTGCAGTAGGCTGTGCGCGACATCGGCCAAGCCTGATTACCCGAGCTCCAACCATGACGACCAACGTACTCATTCTCTGCACCCACAACTCCGCCCGCAGCGTCCTCAGTGAGGGCATGCTGAACCATTGGGCCAAGAAGCTTGGCAAAGACTTGCGCGCCTTCAGCGCCGGCAGCGCCCCGAGCGGCCGACTGAACCCCTTCGCTCTGCAAGCGCTGACCCATGCCGGCATCGACGTGTCCGGCTACCGCAGCAAAAGCTGGGACGAGTTCACGACGCCTGAAGCACCACCGCTGTCCATCGTCATCACGGTATGTGACAGCGCGGCTGCTGAAACCTGTCCGGTCTTCTTTGGTGGGAATGAGAGTGGGGCCCCGCCGGTCAAGGTGCATTGGGGCTACCCCGACCCGTCTAACGCCGAGGGTGGCGATGAAGGCAAGCGCCGCGCTTTCGAGTTGACGCGCCAGGCCATTGGCTATCGCATGCTGCAGCTTCTGCAGTTGCCGCTCGAATCGATGGGCAAGCAAGAGCTTCTCGCCGCGCTCAACGCCATTTCCGCCACCTGAAGTGATCCCCATGACTGTTGGAACTCCGCAGAAGTTGTTGGCCGAAGCCCTGGGCACGGCCTTGTTGCTGACCGTCGTGATTGGCTCAGGCATCATGGCCGAGCGCTTATCGGGCGGCAATGTGGCTATCGCCTTGCTGGCGAACACCCTTGCGACCGTGTGTGGCCTCTACATCCTGATTCAAGTATTCGGTCCGATCAGCGGCGCGCACTTCAATCCGGCCGTGTCTTTGGTGATGGCCGCGCGCGGCGAGTTGCCCAAGGGTCTTCTTGCTCCCTATATCGCCATGCAGTTGCTTGGCGCCATGCTGGGTGCCTGGCTGGCACATGCGATGTTCGATATGAACATCCTGCAGTTCTCGACCAAGCTGCGCACGGGTAACGGCCAATGGATTGCCGAGGGTGTCGCCACTTTCGGCTTGCTGCTGGTCATTCTGCGTGCGCCGGCCGGCCGCGCATCGACCATGGTGGCGGCCTATATCGGTGCCGCCTACTGGTTCACGGCCTCGACCTCCTTCGCCAATCCGGCTGCCGTCTTTGGCCGCATGTTCAGCGACAGCTTTGCCGGTATCGCGCCAGCGAGCGCGCCAGGCTTTGTTTTCGCGCAACTGGTCGGGGCAGGCATTGCGGTGGGCGTCCACCACGTGCTGTCGCCCAAGGCGGCGAACGCCAAGGCCCATGAGTCTGCTGCGGGCACTTCGTCAAAGGCACGTCATGTCTGAGCCACTGTTTCCAGAGGCCACGTTTCCGGCTCTCGACGCTGAGCTGTTTGACGTGCCCACGCAGGAGCGTCTGGCGAACCCCTCGCCTTCGCAGCAGCGGCCTCGCTTCCTGTTGCTCTATGGCTCTCTGCGCGAGCACTCCTACAGCCGCTTGCTGAGCTTTGAGGCCGCACGCCTGTTGGAAGCCATGGGTGGCGAGGTGCGCATCTTCGACCCCATGGACCTGCCTTTGCCGGACGGTGCGCCGGACAGCCATCCGAAGGTCCAGGAGTTGCGCCAGCTGGCCATCTGGGCCGAAGGCATGGTCTGGTGTTCGCCGGAGCGCCATGGCGCGATGACCGGCGTGATGAAGTCTCAGATCGACTGGATTCCACTGGCCTCCGGCGCCGTTCGGCCCACACAGGGCAAGACCTTGGCGCTGCTGCAGGTGTCGGGCGGCTCGCAGTCCTTCAATGCCGTGAACCAGATGCGCGTGCTGGGTCGCTGGATGCGCATGCTGACGATTCCAAATCAGTCATCGGTGCCCAAGGCCTTCGCCGAGTTCACCGAAGAAGGCCGGATGAAGCCTTCCGCGTTCTATGACCGTGTCGTCGACGTCATGGAAGAGCTGTTCAAGTTCACGCTGCTCACGCGCGACCTCGGCCCTTACCTGGTCGACCGCTACAGCGAGCGCAAGGAAAGCGCCGAGGAACTGTCCAAGCGAGTGAACCAGCGCGCCATTTGAAGTGGAGCGGGGTTATGCCCGTCGAGGTCGGCGACAAGGATTCAATGCTGCAAGAGCGACTCACCGGCAAGCTGCCGTTCCGCACATCCGCTTTGAACAGACTTGGTCAGTGCTTCGCGCCAATGGGAAGGTCCGCATTGGGAAGGCCCGCAACGGGCACCATGCTGCTACCGAGTAGTCGACCTTTCAAAACGGCAGCGCCGTCGTATTCTTGACCTCCTCCATCACCGCATAGGTGCGGGTCTCGCGCACGCCCGGCAAGGTCCAGATCACGCTGCCGATGAACTCGCGGTAGGCGCTCATGTCCGATACCCGCGTCTTGAGCAGATAGTCAAAACCGCCCGCCACCAGATGGCACTCCAATATTTCGGGCCGCGCCTGCACGGCGGCCTTGAAGTTATCCATCACGTCTTGTACCGTGCGGTCGAGCAGGATTTCGATGAAGACCAACATCGCGGCGCCGAGCTTTTCCGGGTTCAGCCTGGCCTCGTAGCCGAGGATGTAGTTGTCGCGGGTCAGACGTTTGACGCGCTCCAGCACGGCGGTCGGTGACAGGTGCACGGCTTCGGCCAATTTCAGGTTGGAGATGCGGCCATCGCTTTGCAGCACACGAAGAATGCGGGCGTCTATCTTGTCGAGCGGGGTTTCCGGGTTCATGCTGTATTTTCCACTACTGAAGTGCGAATGATCTGAATTTAAAACATCTGATTCATTCATATAGTTCGGCTCTTCACTAGAAACAAGCCATCAAGGTTGCCGCCATGTCCACATTCGCTCTGCCCCCCGAAGCCGCCCGTCTGCCCGACCCCTACCGCGAGGAGATCGCGGTCGTCCGGGCGCTGGCGCAAAGCATGGGCACTGGACTTGACTGGAGCAGCGTCCTGACGCTGGCCGGCCCTTGGGTGCAGCAGGTGCGCGCCAACCCGGCGCCGTTCTGGGCGATGGAGTCGCTGCTGCGCGAGTACCCGATCAGCAGTTCCGAGGGTTTGGCCTTGATGCGTTTGGCCGAGGCGCTGCTGCGGGTGCCCGATGCGCCAACCGCGATCGCCTTGACCGCCGACCAACTTGGCCGCGGTCAGTTCGATGGCAGCTCAGAAGGCCCGCACAAGATGTTCGCGGCGCTGTCGGCCTCGGCGATTTCGCTGTCGAAGAAGTTCTTGCCGGACGCCGAAGGCTCGGGCGGCCTGATGACGCGGCTGGGCGCGCAGACCGTGGTCAGCGCCACCGTGCGGGCGATCCAGTTGCTCGGCCGTCAATTCGTGCTCGGCCGCAATATCAAGGAGGCAATGAGCGAAGCGGCCAGCGCACGCAAGGCCCAGCCACAGCTGAGTTTCTCGTATGACATGCTGGGCGAGGGCGCGCGCACCGAGGCTGACGCCCGCCGCTACCACGCCGCCTATGTGGGCGCGATCAAGGCGATCGCCAGTGGCGCGCGCGCCGATGCGCCCGAGCAGGCCGATGGCATTTCGATCAAATTGAGTGCGCTGTTCTCGCGCTATGAAGTGCTGCAGCGCGAGCGCGTGTTTGCCGAGCTGCTGCCGCGCGTGTGGGAGCTGATCACCTTGGCCGCTCAGGCCAATATCAATCTGACGATAGACGCCGAAGAGGTCGAGCGCCTGGAGTTGTCGCTGGACGTGCTGGACACGCTGGCCGCCCGCATCGCCAGCACTTACCCGCAATGGCGCGGTTTCGGGCTGGCCGTGCAGGCCTATCAGACGCGTGCGCTGCAGGTGATTCACGAGGTCGCCGCGATCGCCCACAAGCATGGCCTGCGCTTCATGGTGCGCCTGGTCAAGGGCGCCTATTGGGACGGCGAGATCAAGCGAGCCCAGGAGCAGGGCTTGGCGGCCTACCCGGTGTTCACTCACAAGCAGCACACCGATGTGTCTTACCTGGCCTGCGCTCAGGCGCTGATCGGCCACGCCGACGTGATCTACCCGCAGTTCGCCAGCCACAACGCCGGCACCATCGCCGCCATTGTGCTGATGGCGCGCAAGGCCAATGCGAAGTTCGAGATGCAGCGCCTGCACGGCATGGGCGAGGGCGTCTACCGCGAAGTGCTGCGCGACGGCAGCATCCCTTGCCGGGTCTACGCGCCGGTCGGTGAGCACCGCGACCTCTTGGCCTACTTGGTGCGCCGCTTGCTGGAGAACGGCGCTAACTCGTCTTTTGTGCACCAGCTCGCCGACGTCAATGTGCAGGTGCCTGAGTTGCTCGGCTCGCCCTTGGAACAGGTGCAAATCAGTGGCGCCTTGCCGCTGCCGGGCGCGCTCTACTTCGATCGCCTCGGCCATGGCCGCATCAATTCGACCGGCGCCGACCTGACCGACATCGCGCAGCGTCAGCCTTTGCTGCGCGCGCTGGAACAGTGCCAGGTCTTGCCGGTGGCTGAGGCCAGCCCAGCCTATCTGGCCTCGACGATGGCTGGCCTGCAAGCCGGCTTTGCGGGCTGGAACTCGACACCGGTGCAAGAGCGTGCGGCCGTGATGCGGCGTGCCGCTGCGGCACTGGACGCGCGCCTGCCCGAGTTCTGTGCATTGCTGGTCAAGGAAGCTTTCAAAACCCAGGGCGACTGCGTGGCCGAGGTGCGCGAGGCGGTGGACTTCCTGCGCTACTACGCCGACCAAGCCGAGAGCGACGGCCCGGCGATGCAAGGGCGCGGCGTGTTTGTCTGCATCAGCCCCTGGAACTTCCCGCTGGCGATCTTTGCCGGACAGGTGGTGGCAGCGCTTGTTGCCGGCAATACGGTGGCGGCCAAGCCGGCCGAGCAAACGCCGTTTGTGGCGCTGAAATTTGTTGAATTGCTCTATGCCGCCGGTGTACCGCATGACGCCTTGCAATTGCTGCACGGCGCGGGTGAGACGGTCGGGGCCGGCCTGGTGGCGGCCGAGCAGACCGCCGGCGTTTGCTTCACCGGCTCCACCCAAGTGGCGCAAATCATCAACCGCACGCTGGCCGCCAAAGAGGGTCGGGTCGTGCCTTTGATTGCCGAAACCGGCGGGCTCAACGCCATGCTGGTTGATTCAACGGCCTTGCCCGAGCAGGTCATTGATGCCGTCGTGCAGTCGGCCTTCCGCTCGGCCGGTCAGCGCTGCTCGGCGCTGCGCTTGCTGTGCGTGCACGAGAGCATTGCCGACGGCGTGATCGAAATGCTCAGCGGCGCGCTGCAAGAGCTGTGGGTTGGCCAGCCGGCCGACTTGGCGACCGATGTGGGCCCGGTCATCGATGACGAGGCTTTCGACAACGTCGCCAAGAACATCGAACGCTTGAAGCGCGAGGCCAAGTTGATCGCCGAAGCGCCGGTGCACGAGAGCATGCCGCGCCTGATCCGCCCGATTGCGTTTGAGCTGAACAGCATCAGCGCCCTGCGCCAGGAGATTTTCGGCCCGGTCCTGCATGTGGTGCGCTGGGGCGGCGAGCCGGACGCGGTCATCGAGCAGATCAATGCGCTCGGCTATGGCCTGACGCTGGGGATTCAGACCCGCATCGACAGCCGCGCCTTGCGCCTGGCCCACAAGGCGCGCATCGGTAACGTCTATGTCAACCGCAACATCATCGGCGCGGTGGTCGGTGTGCAGCCCTTTGGCGGCGAAGGCATGTCGGGCACCGGCCCGAAGGCGGGCGGGCCCAACTACCTGTACCGCTTCTGTGCTGTAGCTGCGGTGGCTGAAGCCGCGCCGGTTGGTGTCGTCAATGCGGCCGCTGTGCCCGCCGTGCCGGTGGCCTCCGCCATTGCCGCTTTGGCAGCGGGTTACGAAGTTTGGAGCGAGCGGCCTTTGAGCGAGCGCGCCGCTTTGCTGGGCCGTGCGTTTGCTGGCCAAGCCGAGGCCGGCTTGGTCGGCGCTCGCCTGGTGCATGCCGAGCTGGCGCTGGCTGACAAATCGTTGCCCGGCCCGACCGGCGAGAGCAATGAGTTGCGTCAGCATGGCCGTGGTGTGTTGGCCCTGCAGGCCAGCGCAGCCACTTCGGATACTTTGGCGCTGGCCGTGGCCGCCGCTCTGGTGGCGGGCAATAGCGTGGCCTTGCTGGTGGATGGTGCCAGCGCGGCAAGGGCTGAGGCCTTGCAGACCAGCTTGCGTGCGGCCGGCCTGCCGACCGAGGCCTTGCTCTTGTTGCCCGGCGCAGCGCAGAGCCTGACGGCCTTGCTCGACGACGAGCGCCTGGCCGGCGTCTGCCTGCTCAGCGCTAACGCGGGCGCAGAGCGGGCCTTGCTGCGCCAGATGGCCGCCACCGAAGGCGCCATTCGGCCGCTGATCAGCCCACAGGAGTTGCTTGATGTGCGTCAGCAATATCGCTTTAGCGCGGAGCAAACGCTGACTATCAACACGGCGGCCGCCGGCGGCAATGCGGCTTTGCTGGCCGGCATGCACTGAACTCGCGGCTCGGCTGCAGTTTGAAAGGGCGCTTGGCGCCCTTTTTCTTTTTACTTTGTATTAATTTGTCAGCTGGCAATCACAAGACCGGGCTGCGGCGTTAAATTCCGACTTTGTTTGGGTAGCTTGGGCCAAGCCCAAAAGGGGCGCTGATGCCGAATCCAGATCAAGAATTGCCAGCAAGCTGGGCTGCCAACGCACTCCCTGCGACTGGCCCTTGGCTTGAGGCCTTGATTCAGCGTGCACCGGTCGGTATCGCAGTGATCGAAAGTGGCGGCCGATATCTGAGCGTCAACCCTGCCTACTGCGAGCTCTATGGCTACCGTGCGGCCGAGATGCTGGGCCAAAGCTTTCTGATGGTGTTTGCGGCCGAGCAAGGTGAACAGCTACTGCAGCGGCACCAGCGTTTTTTGACCGAGGGCGGCGAACTGAAGGGGGAATGGGACGTGCTGCGGCGGGACGGTACGCAGCTGCGCGTCCACTCTGAGTCGGTGGCTTTGCGCGGTGACGATGGTCGCATGAGCCGCTTGGTCTATGTGATGGATATCACCTCAAGCAGCCAGCTCGAAAAAACCAAGGAGGCCTCGCGCCGGCAAGTTCTGTCGGTGCTGGACGCGCTGTCGGCCCATATCTGCGTGTTGGACGAGCGGGGTGTCATCGTCAAGGTGAACCGGGCTTGGCGAGAATTTGCCGTCGCCAACGGCGGTTCCCCTGAGTTGTGCGGTGAGGGCAGCGACTACCTGGCTTGTTGCGCACAGGCGCTGGCCAGCGGCGAGCCAGGTGCACAAGCGGGCGCCGACAGTTTCACGAGCAAACTCAGAGAGCTCATGGCGGGTGGGCTGGACAGCTTTCAAATGGAATACCCTTGCCCGTCGCCACAAGGGCAGCGTTGGTTCGTGGCGCGGGTTTCGCGCGCCTTGGATGCCGACCCGCCGCGCATCGTCATCGCACATGACAGCGTGACCGAGCTCAAGCAGGTGCAGGAGGCGCTGCGCCACCAAGAGGCCGAACTGCGAGATTTGGCGGCATCTGTGCCCGGCGCCTTGTTTCGACTGCTGGTGCGTGCCTCGGGCGAGCTTGAATTTGTCTACTTCAGCCCTGGTGTGCAGGCCTTGCTCGGCCTGAGCCCGGCCCAAGCCTGCGGCAACGGCCGTGCCCTGCTGCGTCGCGTGGCGCCAGCGGATCGCGCGGGCTGCGAGGCTTCCTTGCGCAAGGCGATCGCCGCCTGCCAAGCCTGGGAGCATGAGGTGGAGTTTGACGTGCCCGGCGCCGGCTCCAGATACTTGCATGTCAAGGCAAGGCCGAAGCCGGCGGGGCCCGGTGAATGCTTGCTGACGGGCGTCTTGACCGATATCTCGGCCCGTATGCAAGCCGAAGCGGCGCTCAGAGCCAGCACCGAATCCTTTCGCATCTTCTTTGAAACCGTGCCACATGGCGTGGTCTACCATGCGAGTACGGGGCGCATCACGGCCGCCAATCCAGCGGCTTGCGCCTTGCTGCGGCTCAGCCGCGATCAGTTGCTCGGCAAATCGCCTTTTGATTCGGCCTGGCACGCCATACACGAGGACGGCAGCGACTTCCCGGCCGAGCAACACCCCGCTATGGAAGCCTTGCGCACTGCCCAGCCGGTGCGGCAGGTGGTGATGGGCTTGTGTCTGCCGGAGGGCAATTTGATCTGGTTGCAAGTCAACGCCACGCCTTTGTTCAGGCATGGCCTATTGAGCGAGGTTTACAGTAGTTTCGAAGACATCACCGAGCTGATTCGCACTCGTCAAGAACTGCACCGCCAAGCCAGCACTGACCACCTGACCGGGGCCGCCAATCGGCGTCATTTCATGGAGCGCCTGCAGGCCGAATATGGGCGTATCCAGCGCCGGCCAGAGTTGTGCAGCTGCGTCGTGACGCTGGATCTGGATCATTTCAAAAAGATCAATGACAGCTTCGGCCATGCCGCAGGGGACGCCGTCTTGCGCCACGTGACCTTGTTGATGCGCCTGGGCACGCGCCCGCTCGATGTGGTGGGCCGCATTGGCGGCGAGGAGTTTGCGCTGTTATTGCCCGACACCAGTTGCGAAGACGCACAGGCCTTGGCCGAGCGGCTGCGCCAGCGCATCGAGCAGAACCCGGCCCAATACCGGCAGGCCATCATCCCGGTGACGGTCAGCATTGGCATCAGCGCAATGCTGAGCCAGGACGGCAGCGCGGAAGCAGCGCTGAGCCGGTCCGATCAGGCAATGTACGGCATCAAAGAGAATGGCCGCAACGGCGTCAGCGTGGGCTGAATTTGACCCCGCCTGTTGCACAATCAAGGCTAGCCCCCTGGAGATAGAGATGCTCAATTTGAATCAAGCAACGCGCCGCATAACGTTCAATCGCCTGAGTCTGCTGGGCGTCATCGCCTGGGCGGCCATGCTGGCACCGTCGGCCAGCTTCGGCATCGAAATATTGAACCAGCAAGGCGCAAAGGAAATTGCCGAGAATGCCAAGTTGCCCGGCTCGGTGTCGACCGGCTGGCGGGTCTTCCAGCAGCGCTGTGCCAGCTGCCACGGCTCGGCCGCAGAGGGCACAGACAAAGCGCCAGATTTGCTGCCTCGCGTGCGGCAAATGGGCGCGGAGCGCTTCTCCAACCTGGTGCTCAAACGCTATGACTGGAGCGCTACGCCGGCCGCCGCCAACAACCCCGCGCCCGCTGGTCAGGCCGTCATGCCCGCATGGCAGAGCAATCCGATGGTCAACGCCCATATCGTCGACCTATATGCTTATTTGAGCGCACGCTCCGAAGGCTCGCAAGGGCCGGGTCAACCAGCGCCCTGATCGTTCGCACGCAAGTATGTAGAGCAGGCATGTAAAGCTTGCTTTACATGCTCCCGCATTTTCGGTAAAGTGGAAAGCACGCTTTACATGAAAGGTGCGTGCGAGATGAATTCCAAGCAATATTTGAAAGAGCTGGGGCTGGCGTTGTTGGCCTACACGGCGGTCTTGTCGGGGTCGATCATCTGGCTCGAGGGCCATCCGTCCTTGGCCTCGCCCTGGCGTGATCTGATCGCGCTCAGCCCAATGCTGCCGGGCGCTTTGATGGTCTGGGTGATTCTGCGCCAGTTGCGCCGGCTCGATGAGTTGCAGCAGCGGGTGCAGTTTGAGGCCCTGGCCCTGGCCTTCGCCGGCAGCGCCTTCATCACCTTCAGCTATGGCTTTCTCGAAGGCCTGGGCTATCCGCGCCTGAGCATGTTCGTGGTCTGGCCGCTGATGGCTGTGTTGTGGATGCTGGGTCTGGTCCTGGCGGCCAGGCGCTACAAATGAAGAACCTCCTGCGCGAGCTACGCGCCCAGCGCGGCTGGTCGCAGACGGAGCTGGGTGAGCGCCTGAAGGTGTCGCGGCAGACCATCAATGCGATCGAAAACGAGCGTTATGACCCTAGCCTGCCGTTGGCGTTCGAGATCGCCCGGGTATTTGAAATGCCGATAGAGGCGATCTTTTCAGCCGCTTGAATGGATGGACACGGCTCGAGGGCGGCGGCAGTGCTGCGCAGCTTGATATCGAAGCAGCTCGACTGAGGGTTGACGCAAATCGAGCCTTTGTTCTCTGGAACTTTAGACAGGCGCCGTGCCGCCTCTGGTAAATTGGCAGCGTGTGTTCATTGCCCCAACTTATCAGAGCTTTGCTCCGCCTGCCAATTGTCTGTGCAGCGATAGGGCTTGGCATGGCTTGTCACACAGCCGTGGCCACGGAATTCCGCGTCGATCTGATTCAGTTCGACCCCTGGGCCAAACCCAACCCTGACCTCGCGCAGGCCGCCAAAGAGCCCTATGTCGGCATCATTGTCGATCTGCTCAGAGAGTTCGAGCGCCGCAGTGGCTTCAAAACGAGCAGAACCTTGACCCCCTATGCCCGGGTGGAGCGTGATTTGCAGGTCGGCGAGACCGACTTTTCTATCATGGCCTGGGGCGATGCGCGCGCCTCATACGCTGTCCGAGGTACAGTCATCGTGCCGCTTGAGTTTGGCATTATTCCCCGCAGTGGCCTGGTGCTGAAGGACTATGCCGCTCTTCAGAAGGTGGTCATCGCGGTCCCGCGCGGCCTCAAGGTCGACCCGCGTTTCGATCAAGATGAGGGCATCAAGAAGGCACTCTTGCTGGACTACACCCAGGCGATCCGCATGACCATGGCCGACCGCGACGCCAAAGCGGTGGCGGGCTCTTTGTCCACATTGAGCCACATCATTCGCAAGCTTGAGCTCGAGGCCGAGTTCGGCGATGCATTGGTGCTCAACACCACCCATCTGACCGTGGCATTTTCAAAGAAGTCGCCCTTGCTGGAAGCCCAGACCCAGGTCAACGCCGTCTTCAAATCCATCGTCGACGACGGCACGGCCAAGAAAATCTATGACCGCTGGATGTTCCCGCCGCGGCCCTGATCTGCGACAAAATAAGTGATGCCCAAAGAAATCTTGGCCCCTTTGCTTGGTCCTGCACGCCTGCTGGCGCTGGTCTTGCTGACTTTGCATCTCAGCGCCTGCCAAAGCCCGATACGGCTGATGCCTACCCCGGTGAGTTTCAGGACCGGTGCTGTCGATCCCTTTGCACAGGCTGGCGCCACCTTGCACGGCACCGAGGTGCCGGTGCTCTATGTCACCAACCGAGGCGCAGTGATAGAGAAGCCCGAGCCGATCCACACCATCTTGCCCAGTGAGCGTCTGCGCATGGGCGTGGCCCATGTGCGCATTGGCGATGAGGCGCTCGATTGGGAAACTTTGCACCGGCTCTCCACCAGCGATGACAGCGACGAGCGCCCCGTCGTGCAGCTGGAGTGGCTGGAACAAATGGCGTCCTTGGGCGCAAAGCAATCTGTGGCCGACTCGGTCGACGCGCAAGCCTTCTTTGCGCTCTTGAACAAGGCCCTGGCGTCCAGCGAGAGCCAGGAACTGGTCATTTACGTGCACGGTTCCAACAACACTATGCCGCGCGCGGCGGCGCAGGCTGCGCAGCTGCGCCATTTCACAGGGCGGCGGGTGGTGGTGCTGTCGTTCTTGTGGCCCTCGGCGGGTTCCTTGCTGAAGTACTTCACCGATGTTGGCAACGCCAAGGCTTCGGTCGAGCCATTTGTTCGTCTGCTTGAACTGGTGGCCGAGCACTCTAAGGCATCAAGCATCGATGTCTTGGCCTATAGCGCCGGCGCACAGATCGTCAGCCCGGCCTTGGCGCAGTTGGGCCAGTCGGCGCGGCCGGGTGAATCGCGTGAACAGTTGCGTAAGCGCCTGCGTTTGAATCACATCTATTTCGCCGCAGCAGACATCGACACCCGCCGCTTCACCGATGAATTGAAACATTATGTGGATATGGTGCAGCGGGTCAGCAATGCCGGCAATCTGAACGACTCGGCCTTGCGCTTTTCTGCCTTGGTCAATCGTGCTTCACGTATCGGGCGCCTGGACCCGACCGAGCTCGACGCCGAACAGTCCAGCTTCTTGATCGATGCTTCGCGGGACTATGGCTTCGATCTGATCAAGGTTGACCCGAGCGCCATCCCCAAATTGCCGCAACGCTCCCATGCGTTCTGGTATGAAGACCCCTGGGTCAGCAGTGACCTGCTGGGCCTGCTCTTGCTCAATGCGGCGCCCGATCAGCGCGGCCTGGAGTCGCAAAGCGGCCCGCGTGGCGCGCGCTACTGGACCTTTCCACCGGACTTCGATCTGCGCGTCAAACAATTGTTCAAGCCGGCCGTCGAGGCGCGTATCGAGCAGGAAGCCGGCCTGAGCAAATAGCGCTGCGAGGGCGGCGGATCTATTCGATCATGCCGCGCGTCTGTGCACCTTCGGCGTTAGCGAATTTGGCCATCGCCGTCTTCATCGGCCGAAAGCCCAGCTTGGCGTAGAAGGGCTGCTTGCCAGGTGCTGCATAGAGCATCACATTGGCTGCGCCGGCTTGCTGGGCCAGCGAGTCCATGATGGCTTTGCCCAGGCCTTTGCCCTGATGTTCGGGCAGCAGGGCCAGGTCGTAAATGACCGTCCACAGGACCCGATCAGTCAGCGCTCGGCCGGCTCCGATCAGGACACCGTCGACACGGGCAAAGCAGCACACTTGGCTGTTCCTGAAGCTTGTCTCAAGCAGCGCCGGATCTCGGCTGCCGAGCGGCGCGCGCTCGAATACATTTGCAAGCCAGTGCCAGTCAATACCGTCTAATTGCGGACTTAGCTGAAGTTTCAACGCTGCAACTCCTGTAGCCGCACTTTCACCGCCGGCCACTCGCTGTCGATGATGGAGAAGTAGACGGTGTCCCTGACGCGGCCGGTGTCGGTGACGATATGACGGCGAAAGATGCCCTCTTGCGTCGCCCCAATGCGCGCAATCGCCGCGCGCGATTTGTCATTCAAGAAGTCGGTCTTCAGCTCGACCCGGTGCGCGCCAAGCGTCTCGAAGGCGTGCGTCAGCAACAGCGTCTTGGCCTCGGTGTTGACGCAGCTGCGCTGCCAGGCGGGAGCCACCCAGGTCCAGCCAATCTCCAGGCGCCGGTCGCGCAGCGATATATTGCCGAAACGGCTGCTGCCGACTACCGGGCCGCTTGCTTGATCCGGCCCGGCCAGCACCAGCGCGAATGGCAGTGCAAGGCCGCTCGCTTGATCCTTTAGCGCCGATTCGACATAGGCGCGCATGTCTGCGGCGGTGCGCACCTGGCTGGGCACCCAGCGCCACAACTCGGGCACCAGCCCGATGGTGCTCAGCGCATCGACATGGGCGAGGCTCAAGGGTTCTAAGCGCAGGCTCGGCCCTTGCAGGGTGACGGGCGCTACTTGCATCGGGGAGATAGTCATCATCATGGCGAAGTGTTCTTGGTCAATAGGAGCAGCTGAGTTAAAGACCCAAATGAGCCATCCAGGCGCCAATGTCTTGTTCGGCCGCTGAACCGGCCAGCATGGCGTCGCGGATACGGCCACGCTCGACGGCGCTGCGGTTCTGGCTGAGTTTGAACTTGCCCTCCCAACGCCGAATATGCAGGCGGAAGCCGACGATGGCGCCTAGCATCTTGGCTTGAAAGTCGTCCGGCAAATCGCGCCACTGCGCCGCATAGCCGGGTTCATGTTGGGCGATCAGGCGCTTGAGCAAGGCGTCCTTGGCCTGTGCGTCATCGATCAGCTCCAACTCGCCGTAAACATGCACGGCTGCGTAATTCCATGTCGGCACGGCCAGTTGGCTGTCATAGTGGCGCGGCGACACATAGGCACCCGGGCCGCTGAACACAGCCATCACGTCCTTGCCCTGCGCGTGCAGGCCGGCCAGCCAGCCCCAATGCGGATTGGCGCGCGCCATATGGCCTTCCAGCAAGATGTCGCAGCCGCTTCTTGCGGAGCTTTCATCCAGCAAATTCAAGGGCAGATGGCTGCCGAAACTCTGGCCGTCGGCGTCCGGGCCAATCAGCAAGGCCAAGGGGCAAAGCGTGATCATGCGGCCGATGTTTGCAAAGTCTTTGGAAGCGAAATGAGCGGGCATATACATGGCGGGCTGTCCTGGCGGCAATCAAGAAGTTAAGCGGCAGGCGCAGAGCATATTCGCCCTTTTGGTACGATCAAAGATCCACTTTATGTGAATATCATGGATCCAATCCAGCACGCCAGTTTGACACTGGACCCCGCCGGCATGAGCTTGCAGCCCGGCCAGGGATTGGCCCAGCAAATCCATGCGCAGTTGAAAGACAAGATCCTGCACGGCGCTTTGGCCGCGAGCGCACGCCTGCCCACTACGCGCGAGTTGGCGTTGGCGCTGCAGGTCTCGCGCAATACCGTGGTGCGCGCTTACGAGGCTTTGATCAGCGAAGGCTTCGTGGTCGGGCGTGCGGGGTCGGGCTGCTTTGTGGCGGAGATCGCCAAGCTGAGCCAGCCCGCAGCGGGCAAGCTGCCTTCGCCAGAGCGAGGGGCGGCGGCGCCGCACACCGATTTGTGGGCGCGCCTGCAGAGCTTCGAGCCTGCGCCGACCGTCGGCCTGCAGGCGCGTGCCTTCCGCCATGGCCTGCCGGCTCTGGATCTTTTTCCGCACGCCTTGTGGTCCCGTTTGCAAGCGCGCTTTTGGCGCGAGCAATCGCGGTCCGCCTTATGGCACCCGCACCCAAACTCGCAGTCGCAGTCGCAGTCGCAGTCGCAGTCGCAGCAGCGCAAGGCGGTGAGCCTGAGCTATGGCGAGCCGGCCGGCCTGCCGCGGCTGCGCGAGCTGATCGCTGCCTACCTGAGCCACTCGCGCGGCCTGCAATGCGGCGCCGATCAGGTGATCATCACGGCCGGCTCGCAGCAAGCGATCGCGATGGCCGCCCTTGCCCTGACGCAGCGCGGCGACCGGGTCGGCATGGAGTCGCCCGGCTACCGCGCGGCGGCGGCGGCTTTGGGCTTGAGTGGTGCCAAGGTCGTGCCGGTGCCGCTCGATAGCCAAGGCCTGCGCACCGGCGCTTTGCAGGCCTTGGGGCGGCTGGCCATGGTCTACACCACGCCCTCGCATCAGTACCCGACCGGCGTGGCGATGAGCTTGCAGCGCCGTTTGGAATTGCTGGACTGGGCCGAACGCGAGCAGGCCTGGATCTTGGAGGATGACTACGACGGCGAATACCGCTTCAAGGGTGTGCCGCTGGCGCCGCTGGCCACATTGGCCGCGCAGGCCAGTGGCAACAATCGCCAGCGCACGCTCTACATCGGCAGCTTCTCCAAGCTCTTGTTCCCAGGCTTGCGCCTGGGCTACCTGGTGGCGCCCGCTGCCTGGCTGCCGACGCTGGCCAAGCTGCGCGGTGTGCTGGACCGGCAGTCATCGACTGCCGACCAGGTAGTGATGGCCGACTTTATGGCCGAGGGCCACTTTCTGCGCCATGTGCGGCGCATGCGGCGCGCCGCACTGGAGCGGCGTGACACGTTTTTAAGCGCCTGGGCGCAAGACTTGAGCCCGAGCTTGCCGGCCGAACTGCGTGCGTTGTCGCTGCAGCCCATTGATGCAGGCCTGCAGGCTTTTTGGCCCTTGCCTTCGCGGGCTTTGGAAGCTCGGCTGGTGGCTGCTGCGGCAGCGGTCGGCATCGAGCTGGGGGGCTTGTCCCTGGTCGGCGGATTGCCAGCGCATAGCCAAGAGGCCGGGCTGGTGTTTGGCTTCGCCTCAGTCCCGCCGGCCGAGATACGCCGGGCGCTCAAGCTGCTGGTACAGGCTTGGCGGCCGCTTTGGGGGTAAAACTGGCCCGACCGCTCAGCCGGGCCTCAGACTCAAGCCAGATTCAACTCAAATCGACTTGCGACGACGCGCCAGTAAGCCCACTGCGCCCAGGCCGGCCAGCATCAAGGCATAGGTCGATGGCTCAGGTACGGCTGCGGCCAGATTCAAGTTGTTGATGGTCGGCCAAGCGGCGACACCCAGGAACACCCGCTCCACGGTCAGGGAGCTGATGGCGCTGTTGGAGACAAAGCCCAGGAAAGAGGACTGCGTGGTGCTGGTCAAAGTCTGCTCGGTGACGCCGTCGGCATCGGTCAGCTTCAGCTTGATGGTCTGCCCAGCCAGGAAGGCGCCGGCAGCATTGCTGCCAAAGAACAGGCCGCCTACGCCGCGCACATCGGCGCCGAAATGGTCAAACACGATGATGCCGTTGGAAGCGTTGGCGCTCAGCCAGACATCACTGCCCGAGTTGGAGGGCCAGAAATCGGTACTCGTCGGGTGGTTGACGCTGGCTTGGTAGGCATGGCTGCCAGCGTTGCGATCCAAAGGACCTTCGATCGGGCCGGAGGGGTCCAGGTCATCGAAACTGTCGGTGCCGATAGCGGTCGTGGCGGCAGTGAAGCTGGCCAGCGTGGCGTAGGTCGTCACGGTCGCCTGGGCTGCGCCAGCGATGCTCAACAGGGCGGCCAGGGCCAGTGGTTTGATCAGCAAGTTCTTGGTCATCTCGGGGTCACTCCTTTAGGTTTTTGTTTACCGCTTGAATTCAATGCTATGACTGAAAAGAGGCAACGCAATAATCCTTCCTCGCCACCTCTGCAGCAACTGGTGTATTCAATTAATGGCTAATGCCTAAAGGTCAACCCGATGAGTCTGGCGCGCTCTCGTTGACGCAGACCTGGGTAAACACCAGGCTCAAATCTTGCCCGTGAAAATCCGCCCCAGCCAGCCCAAGTACCAGTCCAGCAGGGCCTGCCAGCGACTCTTTGCTGCAGCCTTTGCTTCTGCCGCCGCTGCCGGCGACGCCAGTCCATAACGCGCTTGCAGCGCGGTGTTGAAGGCCGCAAAAAACTCGCCTGCCATCTTCTGTGCCGCCATATCGACCAGGCGCGAGCCGATCTGCGCGATCTTGCCGCCGACGCTGGCTTGCACCTCGTAATGCAAGAGTGTCTGGGCGGCCCCTTGCGCCTCCAGGCGGACTTGGGCGCTGCCCTTGCCGTGGCCAGCTGCGCCGCCATGGCCTTCAAACGCGAGCTTGTAGCTGTTCGGCGGCTGCAGGTCGGTCAGTTTCAACTTGCCCTTGAACTTGGCCTTGACCGGGCCGATGGCGACGGTCATCAAGGCCTCGTATTCATGCTCAGCGATCAAACTCAAACTTTCACAGCCGCTGATGCTGGCCTTGAGCAGCTCGGCGTCATTGAGCGCGGCCCAGGCTTGGGTTTGCGAGACGGGCAGGGTTTCTTGGCCGGTCAGATTCATGGTTTGGATTCACTTGTTGCCAGTAGGTTCATCAGCGCTTGCAGACTGGCCAGATTGTGGACCGGCAAATGCTGCGTCACCTCGGGCAGCAAGGCGCGCACGCCGGCCGCCTTGGGCTCAAAGCCCTCAAAGCGCAGCAGCGGGTTCAGCCAGAGCAGGCGCCTGCAACTCAGACGCAGGCGTTGCGCCTCAAAGGCCAGGCGCTGGCAGGCGGGGTCATGCTCGCTGCCTTGCTCCAGCCCGTCGGTGATCAGCAGCACGGTGGTATTGCTGTTCAGCACGCGGCGCGCCCAGTGCTGGTTGAACTGCTGCAGACAGGCGCTGATGCGGGTGCCTCCCGACCAGTCTTGCACCCGCTGCGACACTGCGTTGACCGCAAGATCGGGGTCGCGCTGTTTCATCAGGCGTGAAATTGGCGTCAGGCGAGTACCGAAAACGAAGCTGTCGACCTGGGTCGACTGCCGCTGGTGGTTGGCATTGGCAAGGCCATGGGCCAAATGCAAGAGCATGCGCGAATAGCGGCTCATCGAGCCCGAAATATCGGCCAGGATCAGCAGCGGCGCCAGGCGCTCGCGCGGCCGCTGCCGCAGCAGCGCGAGCGAGGCGCTACGTGCCTGCGCGCGCAGGCTGGCGCGCCAATCCAAGCGGCCGCTGGCTGCGGCCTGCCAGCGCCGTGTCGCGATGGGCGGTAGCAGCGCCCCGAACTGAGTCAACAGGCGCTTGGCCAGTAGCCATTCTTCGCTCGTCATGGTGTCAAAGTCACGCTGGCGCAGTTGTTCACGCTCGCTCCAGCTCAGAGGCGCGTCGATTTCGATCTGCTGCTCGGCATCGCGCCGGTTCTCGGCCGCGTCGGGTGCGTGAGGAAACAGCGCCTGCGCCAGCCGGCGGTTCTCGGGCAAGGCGGGTATGCCTGACTTGGCCTGCACCTGCGGCAACAGCATGCGCATCACCCGGCCGAGCAGATCGGGGTCGCGCCAGAAAATGTGGAAAGCCTGATCGAACAGCACGCGGTGTTCGGCACGGTCCAGCAAGCAGGCCGACAGGGTCGCGTGAAAGTCCTGGCGCGAGCTCAGGCCGGCCACTTCCAGCGCTTGCAAACTCAGCAGCACGCGGTCGCTGCCCACCGCCATGCCGGCCTCGCGCAAGACGCGGGCAAAGTGCATGACGTTGGCGGCCAGGTGATCAGACACGGCCGCTCATGACTTGGGCTTGCACCTGTTCCAACAGCTGCGCGGCCTCCGAGCCTTGCACCCGCACGATATCGTCCTGGTATTTCAACAGCACGCCCAAGGTCGACTGCAGTGTCGCTGGGTCCAGCACCAGGGCATTCAGCTCCAGCAAGGCGCGCGACCACTCGAGGGTCTCGGCAAGGCCGGGCAGCTTGTAGAGATCCAGCCGCCGCAGGCCCTGGATGAAAGCGACGATCTGCTGCGCCAGCCGCTCCGGCACGCCGGGCAGGCGCAAACGCAGGATCTCGAATTCACGCGCCGCGTCGGGGAAGTCCACCCAGTGATAGAGACAGCGCCGGCGCAGCGCGTCGTGAATCTCGCGTGTGCGGTTGGAGGTGATGATGACAATGGGCGGCAGCAAAGCCTTGATCTCACCCAGCTCGGGGATGGTGATCTGGAACTCGCTCAAGACTTCGAGCAAATAGGCCTCAAACGCCTCATCCGCACGGTCCAATTCGTCGATCAGCAAGACCGGCGCGACCGCGTTGGCCGGATCAATCGCTTTGAACAGGGCGCGCGGAATCAAGAAACGCCGCGCGAACAGATCCTCGCTCAGCGAGGCCTTCTGTACGGAGCCTTCGGCCAGCCGGATCTCCAGCATCTGGCGGGCGTAATTCCATTCGTAAGCGGCAGCGTTGAGGTCCAGGCCTTCATAGCATTGCAGCCGGATCAGGGGCCTGTCCAGCATCAAGGCCAGGGTCTTGGCGATCTCGGTCTTGCCGGTGCCCGGCTCGCCTTCCAGCAGCAACGGCCGCTGCAGGCGCAGCGCGAGAAAGGTGGCCGTGGCCAACTCGCGTTGCGCCACGTAGCCATGTGCCAGCAGCAGCGCCGCAGTGGCGTCTATCGAGTCCGGCAGCGCTGGCGCCAGGCTCACGGGCAAGCGGCCACTGCGCGCCCTGCCAGCACCGGGATCAGCGCAGCCCGGTAGTCGGCCGAGCCGTGCAGATCGCTGTTGAGCTTGGCCGGGCTGATGCTGACAGCCATCGTCGCGCCCGGGCTCCACTTGGCGCTCAAGGCCGCCTCCAAGGCGGTGGCGCGGAACACCCCGGCTCCTGCGCCGGTGACGGCCACGCGCACGCCGGTGGCGGTCTGGGCGACGAACACGCCGACCAGCGAGAAGCGCGAGGCCGGCTGTTTGAACTTCTGCCACGCTGCTTTGGCCGGCACCGGAAAACTGACCGAGGTGATGATCTCGCCTGGCTGCAAGGCCGTCTCAAACATGCCGAGGAAGAAATCATCGGCGGCGATGCTGCGCCGGTCGGTGTAAATCGTCGCGCCCAGGCCCAAGACTGCGGCCGGGTAGCAGGCGGCCGGGTCGTTATTGGCCAGGCTGCCGCCCAAGGTGCCACGGTTGCGCACCTGGCGGTCGCCGATGCGGCCGGCGAGATCGGCCAATGCGGGGATGGCTTGCTGGACTTCCTTGCTGGCGGCCACCGCCGCGTGCGTCGTCATCGCGCCGATCACGACATGGGCGCCCCTCACCTCATCATTCACGCGAATGCCTTTCAGATCGGCCAGCCCGCCCAGGTCGACCAAGGCCTCGGGCGCGGCCAGACCGAGCTTGATCGCGCCGAGCAAGGACTGACCCCCGGCGATCAGCTTGGCTTCGGCCGCCGCCGTCTTGCTGCTGGCATCCGCCAAGGAGCTGGCTTGGGTATAGGTGAAGCTTGTCATGTGCATTCTCCTCAACAGTTCAGCGTGTCGCTTGAATGGCTTGCCAGACCGCATGCGGCGTGGCCGGCATCGCAATGTCCTTGACGCCGATCGCGTCGCAGATCGCGTTGATGACGGCCGGCGGCGAGCCGATGGCACCTGCCTCGCCGCAGCCCTTGACGCCCAGCGGGTTGTGGGTGCAGGGTGTGCCTTTGGCGGTCTTGATCTGGAAGCTGGGCAGGTCATCGGCGCGCGGCATCGCGTAGTCCATATAGCTGCCGGTCAGCAACTGGCCGCTGTCCACGTCATAGATGCCATGCTCCAGCAGCGCCTGGCCTATGCCCTGGGCAATGCCGCCCTGCACCTGGCCTTCGACGATCATCGGGTTGACGATATTGCCGAAGTCGTCCACCGCGCTGAAGCGGTCCACCCGCACATGGCCGGTCGCCGGGTCCACCTCGACCTCGCAGACATAGCTGCCGGCCGGGTAAGTGAAGTTGGTCGGGTCGTAAAACGCGTTCTCGTTCAGACCCGGCTCCAGCTTGTCGAGCGGGTAGTTGTGCGGCACATAAGCCGTCAGCGAAACGGCGGCAAAAGGCACGCTGCGGTCGGTGCCGGCGACCTTGAAGACACCATTCTCGAATTCGATGTCGGTGTCGGCCGCCTCCAGCAGGTGGGCGGCGATCTTCTTGCCCTTGGCGATCACCTTGTCCACCGCCTTGACGATGGCCGTGCCGCCGACCGACAGCGAGCGGCTGCCGTAAGTGCCCATGCCGAACAAGACCTTGCCGGTATCGCCATGCTGGATGTCCACGTCCTCGAACGGGATGCCCAACTTGTCGGCCACCACCTGCGCAAACGTCGTCTCGTGGCCCTGGCCATGCGAGTGGCTGCCGGTGAAGATGGTCACTTTGCCGGTCGGATGCACGCGCACCTCCCCGGCCTCGAACAGTCCGGCGCGCGCGCCCAAGGCGCCGGCAATATTCGACGGCGCCAGCCCGCAGGCCTCGATATAGGTCGAGTAACCGATGCCGCGCTTGAAGCCCCGGGCCTCGCTCTCGGCACGGCGGGCTGCAAAGCCGGCCACATCGGCCAATTCGATCACGCCGTTCAATGTCGCGTCATAGTCACCGATGTCATAGCTCAGGCCCACCGGCGTCGCATAGGGGAAGCTGCGGATGAAGTTGCGCCGGCGCAGTTCGGCCGGGTCGATCTTGAGTTCGCGCGCGGCCGTTTCGACCAGCCGCTCCACCACATAAGTGGCCTCGGGGCGGCCCGCGCCCCGGTAGGCATCGACCGGCGCAGTGTTGGTGAACACGCCCGTGACCTCGGCATAAATGGCCGGCGTCATGTATTGGCCGGCCAGCAGCGTCGCGTACAAAATCGTCGGCACGCTGCTGGCAAAGGTGGACAGGTAGGCCCCCAAATTGGCCGTGGTGTAGACCCGCATGGCGAGGAACTTGCCGTCCGCATCCAGGCCCAGTTCGGCCACGGTCGCGTGGTCGCGGCCATGGGCGTCGGTCAGAAAGGATTCGCTGCGCTCGGCGGTCCATTTGATCGGCCGGCCGAGTTGGCGCGTGGCCCAGGTCAAGGCGGTCTCTTCACCGTAGAGAAAAATCTTGGAGCCGAAGCCGCCGCCCACATCGGGTGCCACCACGCGTACCTTGTGCTCGGGAATGCCGAGCACAAAGGCGCACATCAAGAGCCGCTCAACATGCGGGTTCTGGTTCGCGACATAGAGCGTCCAGCTTTCGTCGCCGGGGTTGTAGGACGCGTTTGCAGCACGTGGCTCAATTGCGTTAGGGATCAGCCGGTTGTTGCGGAACTCCAGTCGGGTGACGTGAGCGGCGCGTACAAAAGCTGCATCGGTGGCGGCTTTGTCGCCGCAGCCCCAGGTGTAGCAGACGTTGTCCGGCGCCTCCGTGTGCACGCTGCTGGCGAAGTCTTTGGCGCGCGCCGTTTCGACCACCGGCAGCAGCTCCTCGTAGTCGACCTCGATCAGTTGCGCGGCAGCTTTCGCCTGCTCGTAAGTCTCGGCCACGACCAGCGCGACCTGGTCGCCGACATAACGCACCTTGCCATCGGCCAGCACCGGGTGCTTGGGCTCCTTCATTGGGGAGCCATCCAGACTCTTGATCAGCCAGCCGCAAGGCAGGCCACCGACCGTGCGGAAATGCTCGCCGGTGTAGACCGCCAGCACGCCCTCGGCTGCCGCCGCAGTGGCCGTGTCTATCGACTTGATCAGCGCATGGGCATAGGGTGAGCGCAAGAAATAGGCGTATGTCTGGCGCGGCAGCACGATGTCATCGGTGTACTGGCCACGCCCGGTCAGAAAGCGCGCGTCTTCGCGGCGGCGAATGCTTTGGCCAATCAAGCCGGGCTGTGCGGCGCTCATACCTTCGCTCCCATGGCGACGGCGCCGGTTTGCACCGCCCGGACAATGTTCTGGTAGCCGGTGCAGCGGCAGAGATTGCCCTCCAGCGCCTCCCTGACCTGAACTTCGGATTGGCAGCCATGGTGCGTCACCAAGTCCACCGCGCTCATCACCATGCCCGGCGTGCAGAAGCCGCACTGCAGGCCGTGACACTCCTTGAAGGCCGCTTGCATCGCGTGCAGCGTGCCGTCCGGCGCGGCCAGGCCTTCGATGGTGGTGACTTCGGTGCCGGCCGCTTGCACGGCCAGCATGGTGCAGCTCTTCACCGCACGACCGCTCACATGCACGGTGCAGGCGCCGCATTGGCCGGTGTCACAGCCAATATGCGTGCCGGTCAGGGCCAGGTCTTCGCGCAGCAATTGCGACAGCAGGCGATCGGGCGCGGTGCTGCGCGTGACCGACTTGCCGTTGACCTTGAGCGTAATCTTGTTTTGGCTCATCTCTCGTCTCCTAGAGGGTGGCAGATGGGCTTGTTTGGCCCACTTCATCATCCCCCGGGCCGCGAGCTCGCGCCATCTACGGTTTACCCGCCTGTATGCCTATACATAGGCCGATCAGAGTTGCTTGCAATGTGCCGACTTGGCACAGCACATCGAGCGCGGATCATGCGACCATGCAGGCATCTGAGCAACACAACAAAGGGCAAAGCCGCATGGAAAACTCACATCACCGCTTCAATGAGCTGTTCGCGCAACTGGGCTTGCCCAATGACGATCAGGGCATTCACGACTTCCTGACCCAGCACGCCCCGTTGGCGCCGGAGATTCGCCTGGGCGACGCGCCGTTCTGGAACGCCGCGCAGGCCGAGATGCTGCGCAAGGCTCGCCTTGATGATGCCGACTGGGCCGAGCTGGTGGATCAGCTTGATGCGGCGCTGCGCTACCAGGTTTGAGCTGCCTGGTTTCAACTTGCCTTTTTCTCATCGTAGGATCCCGGTCATGGATAACGTTGACTTGGATGTGTTGCGCCAGCTTGCTGCTTGGTCAAAAGCGGGTCGGGGCGTGGTGCTGGGCACGATCACGCGCACCTGGGGTTCGGCGCCGCGCCCGGTCGGCTCGGTGGTGGCCGTGCGGGATGACGGGCAAATCGCCGGCTCGGTCTCGGGCGGCTGTATCGAGGATGACTTGATCGCCAAGGTGCGCGAGGGCGCGCTGAATTTGACGGGCCCACGCTTGCAGCGCTGGGGTGTCGGTGCCGAAGAAGCCACCCGTTTTGGCCTGCCTTGCGGCGGCACCTTGGAGCTGATGCTGGAGCCACTGACCGGCGACTCGATGATGGACGAGCTGCTGGCCCGGCTGGACCGGGGCGAGCGCGTCTGCCGCACGCTGGATCTGGCCAGCGGCGCGGTGATCTTGAGCCCGCCGCTGGCCGGCGCTGATCTATTGACCCTCACCGAGCAAACACTCGTCAGCCATCACGGCCCGCAGTGGCGCTTGCTCGTCATCGGTGCCGGTCAAATGACGCGCTACCTGGCCAGCATGGCGCTGGGCCTGGACTATCAGGTCTTGATTTGCGACCCGCGTGAGGAATATGGGGACGGCTTTGACCTGGCCGGTGTGACGCTGACGCGCGAGATGCCCGACGATGTGGTGACCGCCTTCGCCCCCGATGGGCACAGCGCCGTGGTAGCGCTGACGCATGACCCCAAGCTCGACGACCTGGCGCTGATGGAGGCGCTCAAAAGCCCGGCTTTTTATGTCGGTGCGATCGGCTCGCGCGTCAATCAAAACAAACGCAAGGCCCGCTTGGCCGAGCATTTCGATCTGACACAGGAGCAGTTGGCGCGCCTGCATGGCCCGGTCGGCCTGCATATCGGCGCCCGCACGCCACCCGAGATTGCGCTGTCCATACTCGCCCACATGACGGCGGAACGCTACGGTGTTAGCTTGAGCAGCTCACAGCTGCGCTCGGGCACAGAACAAGGCGGCTGTGCGGTCTGAATTGCTGGCGGCGCTGCTGGCTCTGACTGGCCTGACGGCAGGCGCGGCCGAGTCGGTGCGTGAGCAAGAGATTGCCGAATGCCGGCCCGGTGAAATCGCCACCTGGGCCGATGGCCGCGACCGCCCGGCGTTGAGCAATCCGCTGTTGTTTGTCTATTGGAATTCCGGTGCACCGGCTTGGTTTTCGGACGAGAAGTTGATGCAAGTGCTGGAGCGCTCCAGCAAAGCCTGGGCCGGATGCGGTATTCCCAGCCGGGTCCTGGCCCTGGTCGGCAATGCCCCACTGCCACCCGGCGCGGTGGTGGTGCAGTGGAGCGAGGCCGGCAGCCGGGGCAATTTCGGCCTCGCGAACCTGGGCCAGCGCACTTTGGCGCTCAGCCCGGCCATGTTTCAGCTGCTGCGCACCCGCAACCCGAGCTATCCGGCCGAGCAGACCTTGCAGATGGTGGTTTCGCACGAAATGGGACATTTCTTCGGTTTGATGGCGCATTCTCGGCGCTGCGTTGACGTCACGTCTTATTACAACGATGGCAAGGGCGGCAGCTGCTTCGCCCGCGACCTCTCGCAGCTCAAGTCCGTGGTCGAATACCGCTCCATCCTGCCCACCGCTTGCGACATCCAGCGCTGCCGCCTGGCCAATGGCTTGCCGGCCAAACCGCAATAGCGTTGTCGGTGAGCAAAATCACCCGTTCTTTTTTGTACTCTGGTGTTTCTCCATCATGAAGTTATTCAGTTCCGTGGCCAAGGCTGGCCTGGTTGCAGCGAGCTTGTGCTGCTCGGTGCTTGCGCTGGCCACAGTCCCCGACTATCTGGCCGGCAGGGCTCTGCTCGGCAAGGCCCAGCAAACGAGCAGCAATCAGGAGCGGGACCTGGTCTATCGCTGGCTGTTTGCCAGCGATGATCTGGCCGAGATCGAACGGCGCACGCGCTTCGCGCTGGAGACCGCGTCTAAGCATCTGATGCTCCCTGCCGACTTGCAAGCGGCCGGCCGGCTGGCGCTGGAGCAGCGCAAGTTCGAGCGCGCGCTGAGCGCATTTGCGCAGGCGTTGTCGCACCCCAAGGCGCAGCCAAAGGACAAGGCCGCCGCCCTGATGGGCCTGAGCCAAGTCGCGCTGCAGCAGCGCGACTATGAAGGCGCGCTCAAAAAGGCGCAGGCCAGCGTCAAGCTGAAGCCGACAGCGGATGGCCTGATGGCACAGGCCGACGCCTTGATTCGCCTGGGCCGCACGGCCGAGGCCATTGCCGCAGCCGAGCGCGCGGTGGCGCTGGAGCCTCAGCATGAGATGGCGCATTACCTGCTCGGCAACGGCTATGCGCGCAAGAACTACAGCGAACTGGCCGCGCAGCAGCCGGCCGCGTTCGCGCAGGCGCAGCAGCTGACACGCCAGGCGTCCGACGCTTTTGTGGCCGGCGACTTCAAACGCGCTGCCGCGCTGAGCGAGCAAGCCCTGCGCCTGCTGCCGGGCTACGGCCGCGCCCATGCGGTGCTGGCCAAGGCACTGGAGTCGCAGCGTTTGACTTTTGATGTGCACCGCGCTGAGGCCGAGGCGCGTTTCGCCGCCACGCCCATGCCTGTAGTCCCAGGCATTGAGCGTTATGTCCTGAACTGGGCCGAGCTGTCACCGCGCCATCAAAAGCGGGTAGCGCTGTCCATCGCTCCGTGGAAGGCCTATGTGCCGGTGTTGGTGGAGGGTGGCGCCACGCATTTCATCAAGCCGCTTTACATGCGCTTGTCGGAAACGCCGGGCGCACAGGCGCTGAAGGACCAGCGCATTGGCTATGACTCGCGCCTTTGGGATGATGTGCGAGGTGCCGGCGGCTACAACACGGTGACCGGGATCGAGGATGTGGAACGCTCGATCTTTGACCGCTACAACACCGTATTGCACGAGCTAACGCATCAAGTGCATGGTGTGATGACGGGCGAGCAGACGCGCGAGATTCAAGCGCTGTATCGGCGCGCCAAGCTGCGCGACGACGCGACCAAGAACGGCTTTTTGTCGCGCTACGCCGGTGGCTCGGTGTGGGAATACTTCGCCGAGGGCGCCAACAGCCTGGAGACGCCGCGCCGCGACACTTTTGACAACCGCGAGATCGTGCGTGAGCGCCTGGTCGAAATTGACCCAGAATTGCAGGCCCTGGTGGCCCGCTTCTTGAGCCAGCAAGACGTCAGCGCCAGCCTTCCGATCGCGCTGGTCAATGCCGGCAACCAAAGGCTTGAAGAGGGCGATGCCGCCAAGGCCTTGGCCTTGTATGCGCGCGCCGCGCAGGCGGCACCGCAGGATGCGGTGGTGCTGACGGCGCAATTGAGCGCACTCTCGATGAGCGGTGCCGAGCCTGCGGCCGTGCTGGCTCAGGCGGCGCAAGCGCAAGAGGCGCAGCCGCGCAGCGGGCCCTTGCGGGTGGCGGCAGCCGACGCTTTATGGCATGCCGGCCAGAGCCTGGCGGCGGTGACGGACACGCTGGCCGCCAGCCGGACCGGCTTGGCGACCGATGAAGACCGCTACCTGCTGGACTTGGCGTTGGGCGACCACTACCGCAAGCTCGGTGACGGCCCGCGCGCGCTGGCCGCTTTTGATGCCGCGCTGCAATACCAGTCCGACAGCCCCGAGGGTTTATGGGGCAGGGCTGCCGCGCTGGCCATGCTGGACGAGCGCTGGGACGAAGCGTTTGCCGTCTATGAGCAGGCCTTGCGCCTGCGCACCGGGGTGGTCGCACTGCGTGCCGATCTGGTGCAAGACCTGCTGCGCGCCGGCCGCTTTGATGCCGCGGCCAAGCAGCTGACCGAGGCCTTGTTGTTGGATGCCGATGACCCGCGTTTGGCTGCGCTGGGCGCCTGGCTGACGCTGGAGGGTAAAAAGGACGCCGAGGCGGCCTTGCCGAAGGCCGGTGCAGCGTTGGAGAAAGCGCCTTGGAATGATCTGGCCTTGATCGTCAAGGCTGCGGCCTTGAAGTCACTCGGCCGGCTTGAAGAGTCGCGCCAAGTGTTGGCACCGCTGCGCGAGCGTATGGCGAGCGGCGCGCCACCGCAGTGGTTGTACCTGGCCGACAAGTCGAGCTGGGTGTCGCTGCATGAGCTGCCGAATGTGGAACGGGGCTTGCTGAGGAGGTGGTTGGGCTCAGTGGGGCAATAGGCATAGCGGTGCAGCGGCTATGAATCAGCCTGTCTTGAATTTGCGCTTGCGACCGCACTCCGGCCAGGTTTGGCCGGTGCGCGCTAGAAAACTGGGCGCGAAAACTCGAATCTTTTAGACGCTATTGGCTATGAATTTATCGGATCAATTCCACTTGAATACGCTGGATGTCGCCGGCACCTTGAGCTGGATATTCTTGCTGGGAATTTTCGTCAAGGTGGTCAGCACGGTAGTCGGCGTGAAGCACCGTGCCTCCCCGTTTTTACCACCCGGCATGGGGGACTTGGTCTGGTGGCTCAGCAAACTCTCCGCACTGTTGGTCTGTATTTGTGCCTTTGCGCTCTCGTGGCTGGGCGACGATACGGGTGCAATGGCAATCTTCGGTGGGCTCTTTTTGCTAGCAGTGTCTCTGGTGTCGCTGTTTGCGATGAAGCGAATCAAGGGCGAGGGCCCCGGGCCAAGCCTATAGCCGGCTTTGTGCTCGCTGTGCGGCAGGCCGAGGCAGGCAGCCCATGGTGCTTGAGCAAGTCGGCAATACGACCCTTGCGGCAGAGATCGGTCAGGGCCGCATCAAAAGCCTGCCGGTCGTTGCGGCTGACGCGTTGCAAAGACAGACCAAAGCTGTAGCCAAAGCTCTTGGCCGTGCCGGCCGCTTGCAGGCCGCCGAAGCCCTCGCCGCGCATCAGCAGCAAGGCCATGCTCTCGTTGAGCAAGACCAAGCCCTGCTCACCGTAGCGGCCGGCCAGCAGTTTGCGCAAGACGGTGGGGTTGTCGGGCTCCAGCACCGTTTCTACATCCAGGCCCTGGGTCAGGTCGGCCAGAATCAAACTGGCGCCCGAGGGGCCGTACACGCCGACCTTATGGCCGACCAGCGAGTTCGGCCCTTGGTAGTTGAACTCTTGACCGGCGCGTGCGAAGAACATGTAGCGCGCATCAATCACAGGGGCCGAAATGTAGAAGAGCTTGCGCCGCGAGGGCAAATCTACAAAGGCCAGGATGCCATCGACCTCGCCACGCTCGGCGGATCGCAGCGCCCGCCGCCAAGGCAGCAACTCGACCTGACATTCGCGTTTGAGCTGCGCGCAGACCTCATGCAGCACCTCCACCATGGGCCCAGCGGCTTGGCCGCCTTGGGCATAGGTGTAAGGCGGGAAAGACTCGGTCACAAAACTTAGCGGCAGAGCGGCAGAAGTCGCACCGCAGATGCTCGGCCAAGCAAAGCTCATCGCCAGGCCCAAGCCAAGACTCACCAACATCTGACGCGCCATCAAATCCCTCCAATGCCGACCAAACAGGCCTTTGTGCTGGGGAGGCAGAGCGTCCCGAGTAGCAGGCTGATCGCGCAGCATAGTCGATGCCCCGCCTAGGATCTGGCGCGCCCCCAAGGTACGAAGTGGTTACAGCAAGTGCATGCAATACTTGCGCGCTGCGGCGCTGTGAGCCCGCTGCCGAGCTCGGTTTGCGTTCGATCTGATCACGCAATTTCCGCCGCCCGGCGCCACGCTGATCAATATCTCTTTTGTTAAGGACGCGCGATGAAGGTTGTGATTTTGAAGAATGCCGCTGAGGTGGCTGCATATGGCGCGCAGATATTCATCAAAACCATTCACGCCAAGCCTGCGGCGGTCTTGGGGCTGGCCACCGGATCTACGCCGCTGGCCCTGTACAAGGAACTGATTGCCGCCCGCAAAGCTAACAAGGTGTCCTTCAAGCAGGTCAGCACCTTCAACTTGGACGAGTACCTGGGCCTGGCGGGCACGCATCCGCAAAGCTACCGTTACTTTATGAATCAACAGCTGTTTGATCATATTGATATCGACAAGGCCAACACCGCCGTGCCGGCCGGCGACGCCGCTAATCCGCTGGATGCTTGCGCCGCCTATGAGGCCGCGATTTTCGCCAAGGGCGGCGTCGACGTTCAATTGCTCGGCATTGGTCGCAACGGCCATATCGGCTTCAATGAACCTTCATCATCATTGCGTTCACGCACCCGCGTGAAAACGCTGACGCGCGCCACCATCGAAGACAACGCGCGCTTTTTTGGCCCCGATGAGTTTCAACCGCATTTGTCGCTGACCATGGGTATTGGCACTATTCTGGAGTCCAAGAAAATCGTGCTTTTGGCGACCGGCGAGAGCAAGGCCGAAGCCATCAAGGCCACCGTGGAAGGTCCTTTGTCGGCAGCTTGCCCAGCTTCGGCGCTGCAGCTGCACGAGAATGTCATTGTGATCATTGATGAGGCGGCAGCAGGGAAACTCTCTGATATCGAATTCTTCAAACACATCGAAGCCGAAAATCAGAAGATTCTCAATAAGTATTCCGCCTGATATTGATTCCACTACCGGAGAATTGCGATGACTCAAAGCACCAAAGTTCTGGCTCTGTGCGGCAGCTTGCGCGCCAAATCATCGAATAAGGGCTTGCTGCGCTTTGCGCAAGCGAATGCGCCCGAAGGCATGATTATTGAAATTGCCGATTTGTCGGCCATTCCTTTTTACAACTCGGACATCACCGAGGTGCCGGCGGCGGTCACGCAATTGCTGGCGCAGTTTGCCGCAGCTGATGCGTTCATTTTTGGCGGCCCCGAGTACAACTACTCGATCTCGCCGGTGCTGAAGAACGCCTTGGATTGGGCCTCGCGGGCGCCGAACAATGCCTTGCTGGGTGGCAAGGCCGCCGCCCTCATGGGCGCCGGCGGCGGCATGGGCACCTCGCGGGCGCAATACCATTTGCGCCAGGTCTGCGTGTTCATCGACGTGCATCCGCTGAACAAGCCCGAAGTCTTCGCAAATGCCTTCGCCGGTCAGTTTGACGCCGACGGCAACCTCACTGACGACAAAATCAAGGACGGCGTCAAGGCGCAGTTGGCTGCATTGGCAGCTTGGTCTTTGCAGCTGCGCAAGTAGAGGACCTGAGCAGGCGCTTGGCCCCATAGACATTGATGGGCCGGCACTGGGCCTGAATCTCGGGCCGCCGCATGCGGGCAATCCGACTTTGTCGCAGCCTGTCACACCGACTTGCAGTCTGTCCTTGCTGGCTTGAGGCAGCCGCGCACCTGAACTACAGTGCGGCGACTCGGGCCAATCGGTGGAATTGGCCCTTTTGCGATTCCAAGGTCCGCTGCATGAACACTGCTTCTCTCCGCCGCCGTTTGGTCGGCGCCCTTGCCCTTGTCTTGACGCTCGGTTTATTCGGCGTTGTCGGTACGGCCAAGGCCGTAGCGCCGATTGACCAAGAGGGTTTTAGGCGCATAGGCGGCATCGATCAGTGGGTCACCCTTCACGGCCAAGACAGCAGCAAACCGGTGCTGCTGTTCTTGCATGGTGGCCCCGGCAACCCGCTCAGCCCTTTTGCCAAGAACATCTACGGCAAATGGAGTCGCGACTTCGTGCTGGTGCAATGGGATCAGCGCGGCGCCGGGCTCAGCTTTGGCAAAAACCCCGAGCAGGCACAAGACGTACTGACGCTGGAGCGCATGGTGGCCGATGGTCTTGAGCTGACGGAGCAGTTGCAGCAGCTATTCGGCCCGCGCAAGGTCTTGCTGATGGGCAGTTCCTGGGGCTCGGCGCTGGGCGTGCACATGGCCAAGCGCCGACCCGATTTGTTTGCCGCCTATGTGGGCACGGCGCAAATGGTCAGCGCACAGGCCAACGGTTTGGCCAGCTTCACGCAGACCTTGGCCTTGGCCGAGGCGGCTGGCGATGCAAGCACGGTCGCCGCGCTGAAAGCCATCGGCCCGCCGCCCCACCGCGACCCGCGCGCTTTCGGCGTGCTGCGCCGCGCCATTCGTGCTTACGAGGCCAAGGGCTGCACACCGGCGCCGCGCGATTGGTGGCAGGCCGAAGCCCGCTATCAGAGCGCCGAGGCCCAAGCGGCCACGGAAGAGGGCGAAGACTATTCTTTCTTGCAGTTCGTCGGTCTGGCCGGTGACGGCATGCTGTCCAAAATAAACTTGCCAGCGCTGGGTCCCGAGTACCGCATTCCCATGCATTTCATCCAAGGTGAGCAGGACCTGCTGACGCCGCTTGCGGTCACACAGGGCTTTGTGGACAGCATCCTGGCCCCCGAAAAATCACTCACCGTCGTGCCCTTGGCTGGCCACGACCCCAACCCAGCGCTGATTGAGGCGCAGCATCGCCTCCTGCTGCGTGCGGCGCAGCAGATGTCGAAAGAAAATTGACGCGGCGCTGGCGCCAATTGGAATCTGCCCATGGATTTTTCTGTCGCAATCGCTAGTCCTGATGAGCGCCCTGTCGTGCGCCACCTCTTGCAGCTCTACTTGCACGACTTCTCCGCGTTCGACGGCGATGATGTGAATGAAGCCGGCCTGTACCACTACCCCTGGGTGGAGGAATATTGGCAGGCACCGAAGGCGGCATTTGTTTTCAAAGTGGCAGGCCGCTACGCGGGTTTTTGCCTCGTCGATGGGGCGCAAGCCGGCTTGTTGCTGCCGGGCAGCGAGCATGCGATTTGCGAGTTCTTTGTGCTGCGCAAATATCGAAAAAGCGGCTTGGGCCGATTCGCCGCCGCCGCCGTTTTCTCCTCGCGCGCCGGGCGCTGGGAAGTGGCCGAGCATGCCAACAATCACGCAGCTCAGACGTTCTGGCGCCGCGTCATCGCTGACTTCAGCCGAGGCCAGTTCAGCGAGCAGCAGCTGAACAGCGATGACTGGCATGGCCCGGTGCAAAGCTTTGTCCAAGCCCCGACGGCCTAGTGCGATGGAAGAAAGCCGAACTTGAAGACACTCCAGACCGAACGCCTGCGCATTCGCCGCATGTCCGCCGCTGACGACGCGGCCTTTATGTTGAGCTTGCTGAATGACCCCAGCTGGCTGCGCTTTATTGGCGACCGGGGCGTGCGAAGCCTCGCAGACGCGCAAGCCTATATCGAGAACGGCCCGGTCGAGATGTATGGCCGCTTGGGCTTTGGCTTTTGCATGGTTGAAAGCAAGCAGCCGGCTGGACAGCGTTTGGGCGTTTGCGGCTTGGCGCAGCGCGACTATCTGGACTACCCCGACATCGGTTTCGCCTTCTTGCTGCAGCACGCGGGGCAGGGCTATGCGTTTGAGGCTGCCGCAGAGGTCTTGCGCTACGCGCAAGCGGAGCTTGGTCTCAAAAACATTCTCGCAACGACGCGTGTTGACAATCTGCGCTCTCAAAAACTGCTGGAGAAGTTGGGCTTGCGCTTCGAGCGCCAGATCCCGCACCCGGACGGCAGCGAGCGCCAGCTGATGGTGTATGCGATCAGAGCCTTGTAAAACCCAAGCGAGCCTGCAGCCCAGCTCCCTAAAATGCCAAGCAGCCCAGTCACGCAGGAGCAAGGCGCATGTCCAAAGCAGCAATCTCGGTTCGAATCTTCGGTTTTTACTTGCTGGGTTTGGGGGCCGTCCTGGTGGCGCTGCCCAATCTGCTGTTGAGCCTGTTTTTCATCCCGACGACCGACGAGGTGTGGATTCGGGTTGTCGGTGTCTTGGCTTTCAATATCGGCGTGTACTACCTCTTTGCCGCCAAAGCCGAGGCGCTGTCGGCGTTCCGCGCCTCGGTGTTGACGCGCGGCGTGGTCTTTCTGGCCTTTTTGGACTTTGTCTTGCTGGGCCTTGCGCCGCCGATGCTGGTGGCCTTCGGTGTGGTCGATTTGGCCGGTGCCGTTTGGACCTGGCGCGCCATGCAACAGCGCACTGATCCCTGAGCGAAGCCCGCTCAGCATTCTGGGTCGCCCATAATGGGCGCTCAACTCAGGAGTTAGCCCCATGGCAGGACCCGCCCGCGCCGGCGCATTGATTTATGCCCATAGTCTGGACAAGCTCTCGTCCTTCTACCAGCAGGTGCTGGGCATGAGCTTGTTGCACGCCAATGCCGAAATTCATGTGATCGCCTCGCCTGACTTTCAGCTGATCATCCATGCCTTGCCCGCGCATATCGCGGCCAGCTTCAGCATCGCGGCTCCGCCCGTACAGCGTGAGGAGCAGGCGATCAAGCTGTTCTTCAGCGTGGACAGTCTGGCGGCGGCCGCCGACCGGGCGCGTGCGCTTGGTGGCGACCTGTTCGGCCCGGTGTACGCGGGGCCGGGCTTCCAGATGCGCAATGCCTACGACTTGGAAGGCAATGTGTTGCAGCTGCGGGAGTGGCTGGCCTGAGGCTTGCGGGAGCCCAGGCCATCAAAACTGCGCCTGCAGCGACAGGTAGCTGCTGCGCTGCGCGGTCTTGTTGGCGATCTGGCCGAGGTCCAGATAGGCGGCCGTCAGATTCACGTTGGGGCTGAGCCACCAAGCCAGGAACAGGTCCATCGCGCGCGTCTCCGGCGCGGCGCTCAGCAAACTGGGCTTGCTGCGCCACTCGATACCGATGGCCACATTGTCACGTGGCAGCACGGCCAGGGACAACTCCAGCTGTGGGCGCAAAGCATCGCCACGGTCGCCGCCGAAGCCCAGCAAACCCATTTGATTGGCGCGTGTGCCGCGCAGGGTCAAATGGGTGAGCAGGTTGTAGCCGCCGGCAGCGCCCAGCCACAGCTTGGTGGCTGCCACATAGGGCTCGGTGTCAGCGCCATGTTTGGCGCCCAGCAATGTCGGTATGGCCATGTCGTGATTGCGCTTGTGCTGCAGGCCGATGGCGACTTGCGGGTGCCAGCTGTCGGCGTCATAGACGGCGTCACCCATCACCCGCCACTTCAACCCGAACACGTCCAGGCCGAGGTTTTGGCCCGGCACGGTGTCAGACAGACCGAAGTGCCAGCGTGCCAGCGACAGCTCGACACTGTCATACAAGCCCAGCGCCAGACCTGCTGCGTCCAAGGTGTAGCCGCCGCGCGTGTGCACCCGGGTGGCAAAAGCCGATGCGCCGATCTGGTCGCGGCTGCCGCCGCCGGCGATCAGCGCCCAGGGCGTCAAGCCGCCACCGGCCGCGCCTTCGATTTGACTGACGCCGGAGCTGCCCAGCAGCCGCTCGCCGGCGCCGGCTGGGCCGGCCCAAAGCGCCGCCAGCAGCAGCAGAGGAAGGTGCGGGCGATTCAGGGGACGGAGCGTCGCAGGCATGGTGTCTCAAGTTGGGCCGGGTGAAGTCGATACAGTTCGCGATAGGCGAGCGAATGAATTCACCATATGTCTGATCCCGTCATCGGACTTTTACCGCGCGGCTGAAGCCCTGATTTTTGCAATTCCAAATCCCCCATGCCAAGTGTCCGCCTTCTTCCGCTGTTTTGCCTGCTGCTGGTCTTGCTCGGCTGCGCCACGCCGACGACAGCGCCGCCACCGTCCGAAAGTCTGTACGAGCGCCTCGGCGGCCAGGCCGGGGTGTCCGAATTGATGGGCCGTACCTTGACGCTTGCGGCCGCCGACCCGCGCACCCGGCGCACTTTTGAGGGCATCAAACTGAAAGCCTTGCAGGAAAGTCTGACCGAACAAATTTGCGCGCTGGCCGGCGGCGGCTGCCGCTACCAGGGTGAGACCATGACCCGCGTGCACAAGGACTTGCGCATCAAGCCTTCGGAATTTGATGCCTTTGTCGAGATGCTGCGGCAGGAAATAGATCACAGCGGCATCGACAGCCGGGCGAAGAATGAGCTGTTGCGTCTGCTGGCGCCCATGAAACAGGCTATCGTGAGCCCTTGATGAGCTAAAGCCTGCTGGAATCGAGCCAAAACCATGAACTTGAGATCCCTGCTCAGCCGATCGCACGCGCTGCTGCTGCCAGGCCTGTTGGCCTGCCCGGCCGCCTATGCGCTGCCCTGGACGGTGCAACTGAACAATGCGGCCGGCAAGCCGCTGGCGGGCGCGGCCGTCGCCGTCGAGTTGCTCGGCCGCGCCAGCAAGGCCGGCAGCGCAGTCAAGTCCGAGATGGCGCAGCGCGAACGGCAATTCCAACCCGCTTTGTTGATCGTGCAGACCGGCACGGCGGTCAGTTTCCCTAACTTCGACGTGGTTCGGCATCATGTCTATTCTTTCTCACCGATCAAGGTCATCGACGTCAAGCTCTACTCCGGCACGCCGAGCGAGCCCATCGTGTTCGACAAGCCCGGCGTAGCCACGCTGGGCTGCAATATTCACGACCGCATGAGCGCCCACATCGTCGTCGTCGACACGCCGCTGTTCGCCGTCACCGACGCCAGCGGCAGCGCTAGATTCGACTTGCCGGCCGGGGAGCACAGGCTCAAGCTCTGGCATCCCAGCCTGAAGGCGCAGACATTGCAAAGCCAGGTGCTCGTCGTGCCGGCCCATCTGCCGGTCAGCGGCGCGCAGACCAGCCTGACTCTGAGCGAATGAGGGTCGCTGTGTCGCCGCCGGCTTTTCTGAACTTGCGCCGCCTTGAAGGGCGCATCGTGGCGCTCTTTCTGGCCCTGTTGCTGGTGGTGCAATTTGCCAGCTTTGCGGTCATCCGCTCGAGCATCGCACGCAATGCCGACGCCTCGATTGAGGCGGAGCTGAAGACCGGTGAGCGGGTCTTCAGGCGTTTGCTGGCGCAACGTGCCGACAAGCTGCACGATGCGGCTGAACTGCTGGCCAAGGACTACGGCTTCATCAAGGCAGTGGGGCTGCCCTTGGCCGAGCAGGGCACGGTCGAGACCATCAAGGATGCGCTGGCCAATCAGGGCGAGCGCATTGGTGCCAGCGTGGTGGCCTACTTTGACAACGAACAGACGCTGGTGACCGCGACCCGCGACGATGCCGCTCGCTTTGCGAGTTTGCTGAAGCAAAAACTCGGCGGAACCGAAGCCGCACAGCTGGCGCTGCTGGGCGGGCAGATCTATCAGGTCGCGCTTGCACCGGTCAAGACGCCCGCCCAGGTTGGTTGGATTTTGATGGGCTTTGTGCTTGAAAAATCGGCCTTGCAGGATTTGCAAACGCTGTCCGAATTGCAGGCCGTGATCGTGATGCAGGATGAGCGCGGCCAATGGCGAAGCTTGCTGAGTCTGCTGGAGCCGGCCGTGGCCGATCGCTTGGCAGGCCAGATCCCGCCTGGCGGCGGGCTGTTCCCGGCCGACTTGGGTGCCGATCATTTGCGCGGCCTGTGGGTGCCTTTGATGGTGCCGGAGCAGCAAAAGCAACAGCAACAACTGGGTGTCTTGCTGTTGCGCTCTTTCGACGCGGCAGTCGCCCCTTACCGCGAGTTGCAGCTGACCTTGTTGGCGCTGACCTTGATCGGGGTGGCGATATTTGCGCTGGGCTCGGTATTGATGGCGCGGCGCATCAGTGGCCCGGTGAAGGCGCTGGCCTTGTCTGCCGATCGCCTGGGCCAGGGCGACTACAACACGCCGGTGCTGCGCCAATCCGGCGACGAGGTCGGTGATCTGGCGGCGGCGTTTGAGCTGATGCGGCGCGGCATTCGTGAACGTGACGAGAACCTCAGTCAGCTCGCCTACAAAGACCAGTTGACGAATCTGCCCAATCGCTTGGGCTTCAGCGAGCGTCTGGCGGAGCGCTTGAGCCAAAGCGGCGCGCCTTTTGCCTTGCTGCAACTCGGCCTGGACCGCTTCAAACATGTCAATGATGTGCAGGGCCATGATTTCGGTGACCGGCTGTTATGCGCCGTGGTGCGACGCTTGAAGAACCTGCTCGGGACGCAGCCGCACAGCTTGGCGCGCCTGGGCGGCGATGAGTTTGTCTTGCTCTTGGAGCAGGCCGATGAGGCCGCTGCGCGCGCCGCCGCCGAGGCGATTCGCCTGGATTTCGAAACGGCGCTGTGTCTGGATGAGCAGACTGTCGACCTCAGCGCCGGTATCGGCATCGTGCTGGCGCCGGCCCATGGGAATGACGCGAAGCTGCTCTTGAGTCGCGCCGCGCTGGCCATGGTGGCGGCAAAAAAACGTCAGTCCGGCAGTGCGCTGTATTCGCCCCAGTTGGATGCGGGCAGCCAGGAGTCGCTGTCCTTGCTGAGCGAGTTGCGCCGCGCTGTCGAGGGCGGGCAGCTGCGCTTGTATTTGCAGCCCAAGGTCGACCTGAAAACCGGCCGCGTCAGCAGCGCCGAAGCCTTGCTGCGCTGGCAGCATCCCGAGCGCGGCCTGGTGCCGCCGATGCAGTTCATCCCCTTTGCCGAGCAGACCGGCTTCATCCGCGAGTTGACGCGCTGGGTGCTGGCCGAATCCGCGCGGGCTTGGGCCGCTTTGCAAGCGCAGAACCAGGCGCTGCGCATCAGCGTCAATCTGTCCACCCGCGACCTGATGGACCAGGAC
Source organism: Paucibacter sp. B2R-40 (assembly GCF_025717555.1). GTDB lineage: Bacteria > Pseudomonadota > Gammaproteobacteria > Burkholderiales > Burkholderiaceae_C > Paucibacter_A. The sequence goes on from NZ_JAJIRP010000001.1 coordinate 601,985, forward strand.
TTGCCGGCCAAGATTGCCGCGATGCTGCGCCAGCATGGTGCCAATACCGATTCGCTGTGTTTGGAGATTACCGAGAGCGCCATCATGGATGACCCGCAGCGCGCGCTGGAGACCCTGAACCAGTTGCACGAGATGGGCTTCAAGCTTTCCATCGACGACTTCGGCACCGGCTACTCCTCGCTGGCCTATCTGAAGGGTTTGCCAGTTGACGAGTTGAAGATCGACAAGAGCTTTGTGCTGGCGATGGAGGCCGATCTGGGCGACGCAAGAATTGTGCGCTCGACCATAGAGCTAGCTCACAATATGGGGCTGTCGGTGGTGGCCGAGGGCCTGGAAACCGGCAAGGCCTGGAAGCTGTTGGCCGAGTTGGGTTGCGATGAAGGTCAAGGTTATTTCATCGCCAAGCCGATGCCGCAGCAGCAGTTTTCGGCTTGGCTCAGCGCCTGGACGGCACCTGACCTCAGTCACGAGTCGGTGGAAACCATGCTGGGCGGTCTGAATATCTGATCAGCCGCGCAGCGTTGGGCCGACTGGTTTGCGCCGTGTCAGCGCGACGCCGAGCAGTGCCAGGCCGAGCAAGCCAAAACTCGAAGGCTCAGGCACCGCGAAGCTCAGGACACCTGCCTCGGTGTAGTTGCCGGCCGTGTTCAGTGGTCGATCAAAGCTGATGAAGGACAGACCGTAGCCGCTGGCTCGGTTGAAGGCGCCGCTGCCGCTGAGAATCTGGTAATCGATCTCGAACTGGCCGTCGCCGTCCGCGTCGCTGCCGGTCAGCAGACCAGTGAGGGTAGAGGCAAGATCCTGGCTGCTGAACTGGAAGCTGCCGCTCAAGCTCGCGCCGCTGGCGTCAAGCTTGTAGAGCACGCTGGAGAGCAGCGACTCGCTGAGGTCGGAGCCGAAACCCGGCGTGAGACTGCCGGTCCAGCTGCCGGTGCCCTGTGCGGCATCGACAGGCTGGCTTGTGCCGGCGCCGTCAAAGAACAGGTTGATGGTCGTCGGGCCGGCTTGGGCGGCCAGCGGCAGTGCTGCGCTGAGGCCCAGCAAGAGTTGGCAGGCGGATTGAGTCAGAGTGGGCATGAAATTCTCCAGGGTTTGCTTGAGTTGAAGCGAAGTCGCGTCAAGCCATACGCCGCGATTGCGGCCTTGGATGCAAAAAATCATTTCTATTTCCTTGCATCCAGTTTCAGCGGTACCGCGTATTGACCTCCAGCGGCATAGACCGCCTAACTCCGTGTTAATTCGCACAACCCCGCTCACCCTGGAGAACTATTCATGCAAGCTCAGCGACTCCCCTTGGCACCTCTGGCTGCCGCAATTCTTTTGGCCTGCACCGGCTTGACGCAAGCGTCCAGCCACCGCGAAGCGCCCTTCATCACCACCGCTCCGAAGGTGGACGGCACCGACTTCTATATGTTTCGCAGCTACGAAGAAGGCCGCAAAGACTATGTGACGCTGATCGCTAACTACCAGCCTTTGCAGGCTGCGTATGGCGGCCCTAACTATTTCGCGATGGACCCCAACGCGCTGTATGAGATCCACATCGACAACAACGGCGACGCCAAGGAAGACCTGAGCTTCCAATTTCGCTTCAACAACAGCTTGGCAGCAGGCGGCAAGGGTGTGGCCCTGCCGATCGGCGGCAAGAATATTCCTATCCCTTTGGTTCAGAAAGGGCAAGTCAGCGGCTTGGCTGATGGCAATTTGAACCTGGCAGAAACCTTCGGCGTGAGCTTGGTTCGTGGCGACCGCCGCAGCGGCGTTGCGATGCCCTTGACCAATGCCCTGACTGGCAGTGCGAGCTTTGACAAGCCGGTCGACAATATCGGCACCAAGACAATTCCTGACTATCCTGGCTATGCCGACCAGCATATCTACAGCGTCAATATGCCGGGTTGCGATAAGCCTGCCAAGCTTTTTGTGGGCCAACGCAAGGATGCGTTTGCAGTCAATTTGGGCGTTATCTTCGATCTCGTCCACGCCCCTGTCGACGTGATCACCAACCCGGCCTTGATCGGTGCGGCGCAAAACACCATTGATGATGCCAACGTCACGACCCTGGCCATCGAGGTGCACAAGAGTTGTTTGACCAATGGCGATGATGTGATCGGCGGCTGGACCACCGCCAGCCTGCGTCAGTCGCGCGTATTGAATGCCACGCCGCCGTCGGGTCATCAAGCCAGCGAGAAGGTCGGCGGCAGCTGGGTGCAGGTGTCGCGCCTGGGCATGCCCCTGGTCAATGAGGTGGTGATTGGCCTGCCGGACAAGGACAAGTTCAACGCCTCATCACCCAAAGGGGACGGCCAGTTCATCGACTATGTGACCCATCCCTCGTTGCCGGCCTTGCTCGAAATCGCCCTGGGTTTGCCCAATACGGCGCCGACCAATTTCCCGCGCTTTGACCTGGTCACGACCTTCCTGACTGGCATCAAGGGCGTCAACCAACCCAAGAATGTGGTCGGCTCGGAGATGCTGCGCTTGAACACGGCGATTGAACCGGTGCGCTTTGATCAACAAAATCGCTTGGGCCTGGTCGGCAACATCTTGGCCGGTGGCACGGACAACGCCGGCTACCCCAATGGCCGTCGGCCCAAAGATGATGTGGTCGACATCTCGCTGGTGGCGGTGATGGGGGGTCTGTGTATGGCCAACGGCAATAACAACGCGCTGGGCTTCGGTGCGGACTGCAATCCGAGCAAGGTGCCGCTGGGTGCCACGGCCTTCAAGCTGCATGACGCGGTGGACCAGGCGGTCGTGCCCTTGCTGAGCAAGTTCCCTTATCTGTTCACGCCGATTGCCGGCAGCAAGTAAACCTGCAAGTCTGAACTGCAAGGGGCGCCGTGAGCCAATCGCTTGCGGCGCCCTTCTTTTTTGGTGGATCTGCCCGCTTGATCTTTAGAGTCGCTGACCTGATCCAAACAGCCCGGTGCGGCGTATTCATTGCATGCTTTCTCAACATCGACGATATTCCCCCAGCGCAGCGGCCCGCTTTGTCCTGATCAGTCGCTGGCGCATGACTTGCACCAGCCAGCCGGTCTGGGAGCTGCTGACGGATCTGGAGGGCTGGCCCAAGTGGTGGCCGCATGTGTGTCGGGTGCGCCTGCTGCAGCGTGCGCCGGTCGGCGAAGCGGGCACGCGTGCGGCGCTGACCTGGCGCAGCCCACTCGGTTATCGCTTCACCATTGATGTGCTCAATACCCGGCGGGAGCGTGCGGCAGACGGCCATTGCGAGATCGAAGGCCAGTCCAGCGGTGATTTGCTGGGTCAGGGTTTGTGGGTCCTGGACCCGGTGCCTTGCTCTTCTGACGCTGTCGCGGCGCAGCAGGTTGATATCACTTACCGTTATGAAGTCGAGTTAGGCCGGCGCTGGATGCGCGTGGCCGCGCCGCTGCTGCGCCTCTTGTTCAAGTGGAGCCATTTCGCGGTGATGGAGGCAGGTGCGCGGGGCATGGCCGCGCAACTCAATTGCCGCAGCAGCAAACCCAAACATTGGACCGTGGTGCAAAGCTGAGTTCACCGAACTTGGACTCAGCGCGCTGGCTGGTCAATAACCGGCTCGCATCTCCGGGTCGGCCGCAGCGGGATCGATTGCGCCACAGAAATACAGCAAGCAGCCGACGTCCGAAAGAAGCCCCTCATGGCCGGTGCCGGCCGGGGCGAACTGGAACTCGCCCGCGCGCAGCAGCACATCACTCAGGAACAAATCACCTTCCAGCATCAGGCATTCTTCGCCCAGCTCATGCGGGTGCGCAGGCACTGTGGCCCCGGGCTGGAAGCGCACCAGCATCGAAATGCGCTCGCCCACCATATGCAGCGGCTTGATCTCCACGCCTTGGCGCAAAGGCTGCCAGCCCTGCGCGTCGGCGACGACCCGGTGTGAGGCTGCGGTTTGGCCGAACTCGTTGGCCGCCAAATCAGCCAAGTCATCCGATAGGCCGGCTTTGCTGCTGCGCCAGTAGAGCAGGGCGCCGGTCGTGGAACTCAAGCTTGAGTCGGCCGGCCAGGGATTGGCCAGACCGATCAATTGGTAATCTTGAGCGGCCAAGGTCGGTGTGCCCAGCGCAGCTACATCCAGCCTCAACTCGCCGCTGAGAACCAGGATTTCATGCACGGCAGCGTCCGGGCCATGCAGGGCGCCCGCGCCCGCTCCCGGGGCCCAACGGGTACCAGGGGCCAATTGAATCAAGCTGCTCTGGCTGAGTTCGTCCTTGTGCTGGCCGCAGACCCGTACGCCTGGGGCCAGGTCTTGCCAGACGGCGTCGGCGAGGCGGCGAGTGGTCAAGCCCAAATTGGCGGCAGCGCTTTGCGCCGCACGCGCCAGCAGCCTTTGGCGCAGCGCGCCGGCCATCGTCGATGGGGGTTCGATGGGCGCAAATTCGACGGCCAGCGTCGGCAGCAGGCCCAGGCCTGCTGCGGGCGCCACGCCGGGCAAAGTGCGCGGCTCCAGGGCCAAGGCAGCAGTCAGATCGGAATGGGGTCGTGAGTTTTTGTTCATGTTAATGATTGCTGAGCATCAAGCAGTGGACGTTTGCGGTCCCAAGCATTTGCGCAGGGCCAACATAGCGCGGCGCAGATGGGACTTGACCGTGCCCAAAGGCAGGTCGATTTGGCTGGCGATCTCTTCGTGGGTCAGCCCCTTGAAGAAGGCCAGCGCCACCAATTGCCGCGGCACGGCGTCCAGTTGTGCCAAAGCTTGGTGCAGCTGCTGATTGGTTTGCACCGCTGCCAGCAGATCATGCGGATCGCCATGACCGCCATCGCAGCCGCCATCGCTGTGCTCGGCCAGTGCGTCCATCGCCTCGCCCAGCGCATCGGCCGACACGGTGTTGGCCAAGACCCGGCGTCGCGCGCGCAAGGCGTCGAGGGCACGGCTGCGTGCAATCGTCAGCAGCCAAGCCAAGGCGCTGCCGCGCTGCGCATCGAAGCGGGGCGCTTGGCGCCACACCTGCCAAAAGCAGTCTTCGGTGACTTCTTCGGCAATGGCAGGGTTGCGCACGATGCGCAGGGCCAGGCCATAGACGCGTCCCACGCAGGCGCGGTAGAGCGAATCCAAAGCCGCTTCGTCCTGGTGCACGATGCGCGCCAGCCAGGCCTGCAAAGCCGGCTCGTCCGCGCTCGGCATGGCGCGCAGAGGCGCCAAGTCGGTGTCGGCATGCCCATCTTCCGACAAGGCATCACTGTCTTGCGCGTCGGTCAGCTCATCGATCTCAAAGGGCTCGATGCCCACGGAGGCCGGCGGTTCAGCCGGGCCAGCGAAGTAAACCATTGCAGTTACCCGGCAAGGTGTTTCCCGGGGCGCTTTAGGCGCCAGCCGGGGCAAGGCGAAAAAGTCCATTGCCACGCCATTGTGACGGCAAGTTGTGACGGCCGGGGCTGTGTTCGCCTGGGTCGAGCCGGTTTTGTCTGAGTTTTCATAGCGTGTCCAGTCGGAGATCTTGCCCGCCCAATCGAAACTTGGGCAAGGCGAAATGACTCTCCAAGCGGGTACGCCGACCGTTCTAATTTGGATGCAGCTTGGCGAAAATTATTTTTCGCCGCTGCCCGCTACTTGCCATCAGGCCATCAGGCTTTTTTGCCCGGCGCCTTCAGCAGACCCTCGCAAGTCGCGCGCTGCTTGTCGGCGGCGTCGACCTTGCCGCAGATGCCGTCCAACTGCGTCTTCAAGCGGGCGATGCTGGCGTCATGCTTGCCGTCGGCATTCCACTTGACCAGCGAGCCGCCGACTTTTTGCAGCGAGCGGGCGCTGCGTTCATAAAAAGAACCCTTGTCCTGCGCGGCTTCGCTGAACAGTTGCGCGGCAGTCTTCTCGATGCGGGCGGCGTCTTGCGGTGCCAACTCGGTCAGCGCGGCCATATAGCCCGAGCCCCATTGCAGGCGGGTGGCCGGGCCTTCGCTCTTGTTGTAGCTCTCTTCATACCAGCGCAGCGCTTCATCCTTGCGGCCCTGCTTCTTGGCATTGCCGCCGAGTTGGCTCATCAGGTAGTAGGGCGAGTGGCTCTTGGCGAGGCTGGTCTTGAGCAAGTCGTCGCTGTCTTTCCACTGGCCCGCCTGGCCCAGCAGATAGGCGGCCGAACTGATCACCGCTTGGCGCTCGTAGCCGTCGGTGATTTCGCGGTCGGCCTTGGCCGCGGCTTCCTTGACTTCTTTGACCAGGCTCGGGCTGAGCTTGGGGTGCAGCTCGGTCTTGGCCGTGTCCAGGCGCGCCAGGTCCAGGCGTGCACCCAGGGCGCCGAGGCGGTCGGCACGTGACAAGCCGGTGTCGGCCTCCAGGCGTTTGAGCGCGACTTCGAACTCGCCCAGCAGCTTGGTTCGGGCTGCACCGGCTTCGGGCGTGAGCGTCTTGACGATGTCGGCCGCGCCGTTGGTCAGCACATCCATCTGCGCACGCGCCTCGGCCGGGCTGGCCAGCACGCCGCGTACCAGCTCTGCCAGTTTGGCGTCGGGCTTCAGGCCTTTGCCTTCGTCGTTCGCGCTCAAGGCCTTCAGCCACAGCCGCGTCGTCGTTTCGGCGTCAACGCCTTGCGAGGCCACAGCCAGTTGTGCCAGCAAGGCTGGCAGTTCGGCGGCGGGCACCAACTGCGACTCACCGGTTTCCCAGGAATAAAAGCCCAGCAAGCGCCATTCGTTGGCGCTCAGCTTCTTGCCGGCCTTGGCATCGGCCAGAACATCGCCGACGGGGCGGCCGCCGGCCAGACCCAGTTGCAAGACCTTGATCACCTGTGGTGCGTCGATCTCGCCCGGCAGGCGGGTGATCTCTCGGCCGTCGGCGCTGAACAGAATCATGGTCGGGTAGCCGCGCACCTTGAAGCGGGTGCCGAGCTTTTGCGCGCCGGGCGAGTCGCCGTCGATATGCACCGGCACGATGGCCTGGGTCTGCTCGATGAAGTCCTGGCGGTTGAACAGCGTCGCCTTCAGTTGATTGCAGGGCGGGCACCATTTGGCGCCCCAGTACAGCAGCACCGGCTTCTTCTCGGCGCGGGCCTGGGCGAAGGCCTTTTCAATATCGGCGTCGGCGCTGGCCTCTTGCCAGGCGACGCTGGCGCTGGAGGCGGCCGTGGCCGCGGCCGCAAAAGCCTGGGGGGTTTGACAGAACAGGGCGGCCAGGCTGAGAGCGGCAGCGGCGGTGGCCGTGCGGGGAGTCGACAAGTTGAGCTTCATGCGCGTGTCCAGATGGCCCGGGTCAGGCCACCGTGTTGAAAATGAGTGGTAGCGGCATTGTGCGGCCTGGCGCAGTGGCTCGATATACGGAGAACAACTGAGCTTATGTGGGGTGATGAGCTTCTCTGGATCTTGAGGGAGCGCCTGCGCTAAAGCCTCCTGACGTCAACCGGTCATTGCATGGTCGTATGCGCCCCGTCAAAGTGAAAGCCCGGTCAAGTTCGATCGGTATTGCGAGCCCCTGGCGCCGACCAAACCAGTCGAGAAATGGCTTGCACTGGGGTAAACATATGTCCAATACCCCTCAAGCAGGGGGGTAGGGCAAGATGACCCATAACTACACTTTCCCTCAGCTTGGCATCGCTTGTCCATTTTTGAAAACAAGCTGAAGGTCCAAAGATATGGAAAAGGGATGAGACCATGAAAAACTTGAACAAGACTTTGAGTGCCGCCGCAATGCTGGGGGCATTGGCCCTGGTGGCCGCCGCGGCGCAGGCCGGGCCGACGATGCTGACCAAGCTGGATGACAAGCAAGTCTTGGACAGCAGCACGAAACTGGTCTGGGTTTCTGATTGGAATCTGGCTGCATCGCGTGGCGACGATGCTGATGGCCTGATGATTTGGGCCGATGCCGTGGCATGGATCGCAAAGCTGAACGCAGCGAAGTACGCCGGCCACAATGATTGGCGCCTACCTAGCACCAGCTTCGCGGCTTCGTCGCCCTGCTCCGGCGCCGCCGGCTATCTTTACGGCTGCAAGAGCAGCGAAATGGGGCATCTGTTTTACGAGGTGCTGGGCGGCAAGGCGGGTGAAACTATTCTGGAGCAAGGCGGGGATAGCGACGTGGAAAAAGCCAATCTGGCTTTGTTCAAGAACGTCCAGAACGATACCTATTGGTCCGGGACGGAGTACACCTCAACTTTTGCCGCATGGTCATTCAATACCTACTTCGGCTGGCAGAACCGCAGCGACAAGCTCAATGGCTTTCACGCCCTGGCTGTTCGCACTGCTGACGACGCCACGGCTGCCCTGCCAGAACCGCAAACATTGGGCCTGACCTTGCTTGCATTGGCTGGCGCCTTGCTGGTACGCCGGCGGCGGGCAATTTGAGGCATCGCCTGTTCCAGCCCTAGCGTCCCTGGGCCTTCGTGATCCACAAGCCCGCCTCAGCTGGCTTTTCCTCTCAGGCCATGATATTGGCCCCACCATCGATATAGACGGTGTTGCCCGAGATGTGGCGCGCATAGCGCGTGGCCATATAGGCGCAGGCGTAGCCGACGTCCATGATGTCCACCAGTTCGCCCAGCGGCGCGCGCTTTTCTGCCTCATGCAGCAAGGCCTCAAAGTCCTTCAGGCCCGAGGCGGCGCGGGTCTTCAACGGGCCGGGCGAGATCGCGTGCACACGGATGCCTTGGTGGCCCAACTCGAAGGCCAGGTAACGGCAGGCCGCTTCCAGCGCCGCCTTGACCGGGCCCATCACGTTGTAGTTCGGCACGACCTTGTTGGCGCCGTGATAGCTCATCGCGAACATCGAGCCGCCGTCCGTCATCAAGGGCGCGGCCAGCTTGGCCATGCGGATGAAGGAGTGGCAAGACACATCCATCGCCTTGCCAAAGCCCTCGGCCGAGCAGCTCAGCAGACCGCCTTGCAAGTCCTCCTTGGGTGCAAAAGCGATCGAATGCAGCACGATGTCGAGCTTGCCCCAGCGCGCTTCAATTTGCTCGAATGCGGCTTCCAGCTGACCCGGCTGGGTGACGTCCAGCGGCAGGCATAGCGGCGCCTCGATGGCACGCGCCAGCGGCTCGACATGTGGGCGCGCCTTCTCGTTCAGATAGGTCACAGCGACCTCGGCGCCCAGTTCCTTGAAGGCCTGGGCGCAACCCCAGGCGATCGAGGCCTCGTTGGCGATGCCAACGATCAAGGCCTTTTTGCCGGCCAGCGGCTGGTTGATGCCGGCCGGTTCATGCGTGCTGCTATTCATCGATGCATTCCTCTTGGTGACTCAGCAGCGCCAAACAGTGGCGCGCGATGGTGAGCTCTTCATTGGTCGGGATGACCCAGGCAGCGCAACGGCTGCCTGTTGTGCTGATGCGCGGGCCACCGGCCAGATTGGCGGCTTCGTCCAGCTCGACGCCGAGCCAGGCGGCGGCGCGGCAGATGGCCGCGCGCACCGGTGCGCTGTGCTCGCCGATGCCGGCGGTGAAGACGATGGCGTCCAGCCCGCCCAGGGCGGCGGCCAGCGAGCCTAACTCCCGACTGATGCGGTAGACAAACAACTCGATTGCCTCGACCGCACGCGGGTCATGGCTCTCGCTCAAGGCGCGCATATCGCTGGAAATGCCGGACACGCCGAGCAGGCCCGACTCCTTGTAGAGCAGGCGCTCCACCGCGCGTGCGTCCATCTTCAGCTCGTCCATCAAGTAGAGCAGCACGCCGGGGTCGAGACTGCCGCAGCGGCTGCCCATCATCAAGCCGTCCACAGCGGTGAAGCCCATCGAGCTGGCGATGCTCTTGCTGTTTTGCAGCGCGCACATGCTGGCGCCATTGCCCAGATGCAGCACGACGGTCTTGCCGGCAGCAGCCCGTGCGTCATAGGCCGGCAACTCGCCGGCAATGTACTCATAGCTCAGGCCATGAAAACCATAACGCCGCACGCCCTTGGCGGTGATCGACTGCGGCAGCGCAAAGGCCTGCGAGACCGCCGGCGCCGTGCGGTGAAAGGCGGTGTCGAAGCAGGCCACTTGTGGCAGGCCAGGCAGGCGCTGCGCGATCAGGCGAATCGCCAACAGGTTGTGCGGTTGATGCAGCGGCGCCAGCGGCAACAGCGACTGCAAATAACTGAGCAGTTCAGGGGTGACGAGTTCCGGCGCGGCATGTGTGAGGCCACCATGCACGACCCGGTGACCGACGCCGATCAAACGCATGCCGCCCCCGTTATGCTCGCGCAGCCATTCGGTCAGGAAGTCGATCGCGCCGCTGTGCCCCAGGGGGCCCGGTGCAGGAGCGGGCGCCGGGCCGGGCCAACGCTGCTCACCGAGCAGCTCGCCAGCGGCGTTCTTGGCCCAGAAATGCGCGGCATGCCCCAGCTCCTCGATGGCGCCGCTGGCCAGCAGATGCAGTTGCTCGTCGGCATCGACCCGGTAGACGCTGAACTTCAGGCTTGAAGAGCCGGCGTTGAGTACCAGCAGCGCGTCGTGGCTGCTGCCGTGGGGCAGGCTCATGGCGTCACCTTGGCCTGCTCGGCTTGGATGGCCTTGTTGTGCCGCGCCAGCAGCACCGCCACCGCGCAGGAGGCCAGCCGGGTGAGCAGCGAATCGGCGCGGCTGGTCAGGATGATGGGCACGCGCGCGCCCAGCACGATGCCAGCGGCGTCGGATTCGGCAAGAAAGGACAGGCTCTTGGCCAGCATATTGCCGGCGTCCAGATTCGGCACCACCAGGATGTCGGCATTGCCGGCGACCGGGCCGCCGATCTTCTTGATCGCAGCAGCCTCGGGGCTGATCGCGTTGTCCAGCGCCAAGGGGCCATCGAGCAGGCCGCCAGTGATCTGGCCGCGATCGGCCATCTTGCACAGCGCGGCCGCTTCGATGGTGGAGGGCACGTTCGGGTTGACGGTTTCCATCGCCGACAAAATCGCCACCTTGGGGCAGGCGATACCCAGCGCATGGGCCAGCTCGATCGCGTTTTGCACGATGTGCACCTTGTCCTGCAGCGTCGGCGCGATATTGATGGCCGCGTCGGTGATGAAGAGCGCGCTGGCGTGCCGCGGCACATCCATCACGAAGCAATGGCTGATGCGTCGCTCGGTGCGCAGGCCGCTGTCGCGCTTGACGACGGCGGCCATCAACTCGTCGGTATGCAGGCTGCCTTTCATCAGCAGCTCGGCGCGGCCCTCACGCAATAGAGCCACGGCCAGCTCGGCGGAAGCGTGGCTGAACGGTGCGTCGACAATTTCGTAAGGAGAGATGTCCAGATCGGCGGCGCGTGCGGCCGCCTCGATGCGCTCGCGTGGCCCGACCAGGATGGGCGTGATCAGCCCGAGCCGTGCCGCGTCGATCGCGCCGGCCAAGGAGGCCGCATCGACCGGATGGGCCACGGCGGTCAGCGCCGGCGGCAGGTCTTTGACGGCGGCAATCAGGCGCTCATACTTTTCTCCCGGCTTGAGTTCACTCATGGTCCTGTGCTCCTGTGGCTGCGGCGCTCGCTGTCAAGGGCGCCAAGTTGAGTGCCAGTTCGATCTCGGCCAAGCGCTGCGCATGCGCCTCGCTCAGCGGTCCTTGGGCGTTGGCAATTCTTTGCACCAAGGCAAAGGCGCTGCGCGCTTGATTGGGCTCGGGCAGCAAGCGCGGCAGCGCGGCCAGCGCGCGCTTGCGGTCGAGCAGCAAAGCGCGCTGCTGGGTTTTGGCCGAGCGTTTCAGATCGGCCAGCGTCAGCGAGGTCTCGCCGGCGGCATGGGCTTCTTGCAGCAGCTGCTGCATCATGCGCAGCGGACGCTCGTCGATGCCGGAGCCGTCCGAGGCGATGTGAATCAACATGCGCATGCCTGCATCGAGCGCGCTGCCTTGCTCGATGCAGGCCGTGTCGGACAGCTGCGTATCGATGGGCTGGGCGGCACGCTCATGCTCGGGCTCAGCGCCCGGCAAAGCGGCTGCCAGCAGTGGCGAGTTGTAGATGCTCAGGAACAACTGCTCCTGCACGGCGTCGCGCGCGTCGCGGTAGCTGTTGAGCGTCTGCTCGATCCAGGCCGAACCGGCTTGCTCGGCCAGTACAAAGGGGTTGTCCGGGGCGACAGGTCGTCGCTGCTGACGCACGGCGTTCGCGACGGCCTTGACCGGCCACAACGCTGGGTTCTTGTCGGATACCAACCAGCGCTCCATGCGCGCCGGGTTGAGCTTGCGCGCCAGCTTGGCGCTGGGCTCGTTGGCCACGGCCCGCACCACCGGCGAGAGAAATTTGTCGTAATTGGCCTGGTTGATTTCGGCCACGCGACGCGCCACATCAAAGGCTTCTTCGTCCTCGCGGCCATCGTCCAGCGCCAAAATATCGCTGACCTCGCGCGGGTGGAAGGTCGACAAATAGCGCCCGTCGGTCAGTTCCAGATGGCTCATGCCGGGGGCCGTGTCTTCGATGGTCATTTCATACAAACCCGGCGGCAGCATGTCGATCAGGTCCAGCGCGGCGGCGATTTCGGTGGTTTCCTTTTTGGCCACGCCGGCGGACACAAAGATGCCTAGATGGCCGACCTTCTCATGCAGGCAGTAGACGATGGTCTGCTCATTGGCGCGGATCTCGCTGGCGTCGGCGTAGAGGTCGGCAATCCAGTTCAGCGCCTGCTGGGGCGGCGTGATGTTGTCGCCCCAGGACGCGAACACGATGATGGGTGCGCGGATCTTGCGCAGATCGATCTGCACCGCACCATCGGCTGTTTGCACGCCGCCGCGCGCGAGCCGGTTGCCGACGAACAGGTTCTGCACGATCCAGTCCATCTCGGCCTTGTTCATCAGGTAATGCCCACCCCACCAGCGCTCGAAGTCCAGAAACCGCTCGCGTTCGGTGTCGACCTGCGCGTACAGGTTGTAGAGCTTGCTCCAGTAGGTGTTGGCAGGGTTGAGCTTCTCGAAGTTGCTGACCAGATGCGCGCCGTCGAACTTGCCATTGCCAAGATCGCCGGTCAAGGAAGCCAGCCAAGAGCCGCCCATCAGCCCGCCCGAATAACGCATCGGGTGCTTGCCCTCGACGCCGGCCCAGTAAGACACCGGCGCGCCGGCCAGCAAAATCGGCCCGACCGCCTCGGGCTGCGCGGCCGCCAGCAACATCAAGGCCCAGCCGCCCTGGCAGTTGCCGATCACAAAGGGCTTGGCGTTCGCATCCGGGTGCAGTGCGCCCACATGTTCAAGAAACTTCAGCTCGGCGCGCGCCACCGCTTCGATGGTCTGACCCGGCATCGGCTCGGGGAAGAAGCTGAAAAAATAGCAAGGGTGGCCGGCCTGTAGCGCGATGCCGATCTCGCTGTCAGGCTTGAAGCCGCCGATGCCGGGGCCATGGCCGGCGCGCGGGTCAATGACGACAAAAGGACGTTTGGCCGGGTCGGTCGGCATTTCGGGCGGCGGCGTGATGCGCACCAGCGCGTAGTTGGCGGGCAAGTCGAAGTCGCGTGCGTCCATGACCGTCTCAAAGTCAAACACCAGCACCGGCGGCTTGCCGGACTTGGCGTGCTCGGCGTAGACATTGCCGCGCTCGCGCAGCACATCCAGCGTCAGCACCGACCGCTGACAAGCGTCAATCCAGTAAGTTAGCGCATGCTTCAAAGGCAGTTGCTCGGCCCAAGTCGGGGCCATGGCGGCGAAAAAGGTCTGATTGAACATCGGGACTCCTGTCTTGCGGCCAGCGGGAAATTTGAGATTTGTGCGTATTATTGTGCAGCGCAGCAAAGCAATCATCCAGCATTTTTGTTGCGTCCTTGTGTCGGCAGGCTGGTCTTGAATGCGTCATGGGGTGCGCGAGGATGCGACCGGCGTCGCCCCAAGGTAGCGGCAAACGCTACCGTCGGCAGCAGTTGCTGCGACTCACCAGACGGCCCCGCTACAAGCGCAGGGTCGACCCTAGGATGGCGCCATCTCCAGTTCGCAATGAGCCGCGCCCCAGATGAAAACACGCCCACAACGCCCCACCCAGATGAGCTGGGCCTCCTCTGCAGCGGCTTCAGCGGCCGCCGTTTTCTTGCTGAGCGCCTGCGGCAGCGTGGCGCCGATTGCCATGACCGCACCACAAGGCTTCGAAGGGCAAAGCGAGAGCTGGGCAGCGGGCCATCGCAGCGCCGCCAGCGGCTTGTTCGCAGACGAATCGTTTGGTCTGGGCCCCTACCAAGTGGCCGAGGTCAGGCGCGATGTCTTGAGCAGCGACACCAGCTTCAGTCTCGGGCCGCTCAGCTGGGGCAAGACATCCACCGGCTTTTCCTATGTGCTGCAGGGCGGGGATGAGCGGCTGCTTGGGCGCTGCGAGCGCAAAGAGGGCGAAACCCGGCTGCCGCTATGGGGCAACCAGATCCCGCTGCAAGCCAGCTTCGGGCTGAAATGTGACTGCCAAGGGCAAGAATCGCACGCCGAACTGGAGATGGCCAGCGCTTCCAGTTGGCAAATCGAGGACGCCTGGTTGCCCGAGCGGATCAAGCTGACGATCAATGGCCAGAGCTTCAAGGCCAGCCCCTTTGACCACCGCGGCGAGACCATGAGCGATGGCCGCGCCTTTGTCGGTTTCCGCTTTGATGGGTCGGCAGGCCCGGCGGCCGCTGTGGGTCTGTTTTCGCCCGGTCAAGTGTGGCTGCACCAGACGCTGCCGGCTTCGCAAAGAGCCGCGATGAACTGTGCGCTGGCGGGCCTGCTTCTTAACACAGGGCCATGAGCGGCCCAGTTTTTGCCCCCTGCGGCAGCGTTTTTCGATACTTCCCGCATGGGCGCTTGGTCTTCCAGTTGTGGCCGCTACAGTGCCCATCCGTGCCCACCCTTGCCCACCTATTGCCCCGCTTTTGTGAGTTCCCAAAATGAAGAACACTGCCAAGCCCCACAAGCTGCTTGCTGCCGGCGCGCTGCTCGCTTTGTTGACGGCCTGCTCGACGACCGCACCCTTGGTCACGCCGCAAGACTTTGCCGGCCAGAGCCAAGTGCTGCCTGCGGCAAACCGCAGCCGCTTGACCGGTCTGCTGGTGGATGAGTCCTTCAATCTGGGCCCCTACCGCGTCACCGGCATCGAAGGCAAGTCGGGCAGCTCGGCCAGCTCGACCACCGTCAACGGTGTCAAGACGGAGAACAAACGCAGTGGCTTCAACTACCGTGTCGTGGGCGGGCCGACCGGCCAGACCGAGTTGCTGGGACGCTGCGAAAGCCGCTCTCAGGGGGTCAGCAAATCGGCCCATGGTGCCGACCAAGAGCAGGCACGCAGCCTGTTCAGCTGCGTGTGCAGAGGCAGCAATCAGCCCGAAGCGATGCTCAGCATCGCCGGCGATCAGTCGCGGCAGGGTCACAGCAGCTCGACCTCGCTGAGCTTGTCCATCAGCATAGACGGGCAGGCCTACCGGGTTGGGCGTTATGGCGAACAAGGCCGTTTGATCCCCGCCGATGAGCCTTTTTATGGCTACCGGGTGGACGGTCCGAAAGGCGCGGTGGCCGCGCTGGGTCTGAGCTTCCCCGGCACGGTCTGGCTGCATGAGCGCCTGCCTTCCGCGCAACAAGAACCTATGGTTTGCGCCTTGGCCGGCTTGATGCTGCACCGCGGGCCGCAATAAGTTCAGCGCTGCCCTTGGCTGGCTAGGCAGGCTTTGCCGCCGGGCGCCTCAAAAGCAAAGCCAGCAGCGTCAGCAGGCACAAGCCGGCGCCGGCATAAAACGTCGCCTCGGCGCCCCAGCCGTCCCACAGCAGTCCGGCCAGCGCGCTGGCCAGCAACATGGCGACGCCGCTGAGCAGATTGAAAAAACCATAGGCCGTGCCGCGCAAATGGGCCGGCGCGGTATCGGCCACCATGGTGGCCAGCAGGCCTTGGGTCAGTCCCATGTGCACGCCCCAGAGCAGCACGCCGCCGAGCAAGGCCGCTAGCTGCGTGCTGCTGGCCAGCAGCAAATCCGCCGCCAGCAAAACCAACAAGCCCAGACCCAAGAGCGCCTTGTGACTGATGCGGTCCGCCAACTTGCCGAACGGATAGGCGCTGGCCGCATAGACCAGATTCATCGCCACCATCACCAAGGGGATCAGCGCCAAGGACAAGCCGCTCTGCTGCGCCCGCAGCACCAAGAACGCCTCGCTGAAGCGCGCCAGCGTGAACAAGCCACCGATCGCCACCACCCACCAATAAGCCGGCGTGAGCTGGCGCAGATTGGCCCGGCTGATCGGGTTGTGGCGCTTCTCGCTTGCGACGGCCTTGGGCTCGTGGACGCCAAAAGCCAGCAAGGCGACCGCCATCACACCGGGAATCACCGCCACCCAGAACACCGCCCGAAAGTCATTCGCCCACAGCAGCATCAGGCCCACCGCCAACAGCGGCCCCAGCACCGCGCCGATCGAGTCCAGCGACTGCCGCAAGCCAAAAGCGGCGCCGCGCAACGCCGGCGGCGCCAGATCTGCCACCAGCGCGTCGCGCGGCGCGCCGCGAATGCCTTTGCCGACCCGGTCGGTCAGCCTTGCCGCGACGATCCAGCCAACGCCACTGGCCAGCGCAAAGACGGGCTTGGTCGCCGCCCCCAGGCCGTAACCCAATAAGGCCAAGCCCTTGCGGCGCCCCAGATAGTCACTCAATACCCCTGAGAAGACCTTGACGATCAAGGCCGTGGCCTCGGCCGCACCCTCGATCAGCCCGACCGTGAAGGCCGAGGCACCCAGGCTGCCGACCATGAACAGCGGCAACAGGCTGTGGATCATCTCGGACGAGACATCCATCAAGAGGCTGACGAAGCCCAGCATCCAGATGGCGGCGGGCAGTTGCGCCCGCGCTGTCGTTTGTGAAGCCAGATCAGTCTTGTTCTGCATTTGTTTGTCCAGCTTAAGCGAGCGGCGCCTTAGCCAGCCACGCGGGGCTTGGCGAACGGAATCGAAAACTCGCATGGCCCCGGCAGCTCGCCCCGCAGCCATGCAGCGATGGCGTGGATCTGCGAGCGGTCCGACAGCAAAGGCGTGTGGCCGGTGGCGGGGATATGCGCTAGGCTCAGTTCTTGCAAGCGCTGCATGCGGCCTAGAGTGGCGGCCCGCAAGGCATCCGATTCCATGCCGTGCAGCAGCAACACAGGGCATTGCAGGCGGCGAAAGCTGTCCCATTGGTCCAGCGCTTGCGCGGCCTCGGTGCGGTAGGCTTGCATGGCGCGTGGGTCGACCCGGTAGATGCGGCCGTTGTTCTCGTCTGACCAGCGGGTCTGGTGCCAGGCCAGGAATTGGCGAACTTCATCACTGGCCGGGCCATCATTCTTTTGCGCCGCACCGACCCGCCGCATGATGTCCTCAGGCGAGCGAAAGACATAAAAGCGCGCCAAGGTCTCGGCGCGGTATTGGCGCCGCGCCCGCGGCATATGCGGCCCGACATCATTGAGAATGAGCCGGCTGATCAGACCGGCATCGCGCGCTGCCAACTCCATCGCAACCGAGCCGCCCATCGAAGAACCAAGCAAGGCCAGCGGCCCACCGCCCAGATGCGCAATCATCTGCCGCAACTGTTCGACATAAGTGGCGCGCCGGTACTCCTGCTCGTCGGCCAGCCAGCCGGAGCGGCCGCGCCCCAACCAGTCCATGCAGATCACACGCCAGGGCTGCTGTGGATCACGGGCGAGATCGGCGGCCAGAAAGCTGAAACGCATGGCGGTGTTGGCAACCCCGCCGCAGCACAGCAGCACGGGAGCCTCGCGTGGGCCCCAGTCGGTGTAGAACACCGGCGTGCTGTACGGGCGGCGCAGCCGCCGCGGCACGCCGGACTGCAGCGTTAGGGGCTGCTGATAGTCAAAACTCCCAAGCCGATAGCAGCCGGCAAAGCGCTCGTCCAGCGCTCGCGCGGCCGAGGTCCATGTCTGCCAAGCTTGCAATTCTTGGCGACGCTCAGAGCTTTCAAGCCGCATCGCCGCCCCCCGATTTCGGCTCTTGCTCGCGCTCACGTTCGCGTTGCCGCAGCACATCGATCATCACATTGAAGGTGCGTGCCAGCCGGCCAATTTCATCCTGCGACTTGACCGTCACGGTAGCGCGGTCGAAGTCGCCCTGCTGCAAGGCCTCGGCCGCCCGCGTCAGCGCATGGATGGGCCGCACGATGCCGCGTGCAAACAGCAAGGCCAGGCCCAGAAACAGCAGCCCGATCAGCAGCACGCTGAGCGAGAGATGGACAAACAAGCGCTGCAGCGGCGCCTCGAAAAGCGCACGGTCTTCACTGACGACGACAGTCCAGTCATGTCCCTGCACTGGCGCAAAACCGGCAATCTCGGCGCGCTCACTGAGGCCTCGGCTCAGCTCCACATGGCCCATCGTGCGCCCGGCAATGGCCTTTGCCAGCAAGGGCATGTCCAGGCTTTCAATGCGGTCGCGCCGGAAGCGCTGGTCGGCCTGAATTTCGGCCAGCACGCCGGCGCTCAGCGGCTGCAGGCTGCGGTAAAGCAGCTCGGCGCGCGGGTGTTGGATCACGATGCCGTCGCCGTCTATCAGCATGCCGACGCGGCGCTCGCCGTCTTGCACCTCGGCGAGGATGCGGCCGAAGCTGGCGGCGTGCAGGCGCAGCACCACCACACCGATGACCTCGCGGCTTTGATTGAACACCGGCTCGGCGTAGAACATGCCCGGCGCGCCCGCCGCCGCGCCAACCACGATGCCGGTCGCAAAAGGCTGGCCGCGCAGCGCCGATTTGAAATACTCACGGAATGCAAAGTTTCGCCCCGTCAGCAGCGGCTCACTGGTGACGCGCACGTCGCCTTGCTTGTCCAAGACCATGATCAGATGAATGTCGCGGTTAGCCGCAGCCAACCGCCCCAGCTTGCGTGTCAGTGCTTGTTCTTGCTTGTCATCGGGTCTATTCAGAAAGCGCTCGAAATCCTCATCGGTGCCGAGCGAGCGGGCCAAATGCTGGCTATCGCCTATCAGCTGCGCCATGCGCCCCGCCGTGCTGCGCGCGAGCAACTCCAGATTGCGCAGCTCGCTGGCGGAGACGGCGTCCAGACTGCTGTTCAGGTTGTAGAGGCCGGTGATCAACATCGGCGCCAAGGCCGTCACCACCATGGCCAGCGCAATTTTGACGGCCAGCGGCCAAGCGGCGGGGTTGAGCAGGCGCTGCAGGCCGCGCCGCAAGCGCAACAGTCCCTGACGCGGGCCTTGAACCAAGGCCTGCGCGGCCTCCTTGCCGCCCTGCAAGACTTCCCCGGAGCGCAAGGCATCGCGCAAGCTGAGCGAATGCAACTCGCCGGCAAACAGCCTGGCCTGCCATTCGGCCACATCGCGCGGCCGGCCGTTCGGGTCCGGCGTCAGCGCCCAGTCCACCGCCTGCAAAAAACTCTCGCTGAAACGCCCGCGCCCAAGCTCCTCGGCCGATGGCATCAAAGGCCGGCCGCCCTTCAACTGCACCTGCGCCTGCGCCTGGACCCAGCGCTGCTCGGCATCCGGCGGCCGCTTGCCGCTGATCATCCAGTACAGCGTGGCGCCCAGCGCGTAGATATCGGTCCAAGGGCCTTGCTCGCCGAGGCCATATTGCTCGATCGGCGCATAGCCGGGCGTGACCACCACCGCGTCCTGATCCTTGAGCGTCAACGTGCGGCCCGCCGAGCCGAAGTCCAGCAGCACCAGGCGGCCGTCCGCCTTGCGCAATTGCAGGTTGTCGGGTTTGATATCACGGTGCAAAAAGCCGGCCGCGTGCACCACCGAGAGCCCGTCCAGCAAGGGCAGCAGCAGCCGCGCCAATTTGCGTTCACCCAGCGTCTGGTGGCGCGGCCACCAACTCTTCAACGACTCGCCGCGCTCGTACTCCAGCACCATATAGGCGGTGTCATGGGCCTCGAAAAAGCGTGCCACGCGCACGATATTCGGATGGCGAAAACTCGCCAGCGTGCGCGCCTCGACCAGAAAACTCTCCAACCCCTGTTGATAGCGCTCTCGGTGCACGCTGGCATTCGGCGAGACATGGCGGGTCGAAGAACGAAAGGCAATCTCCTCGGGCAGGTATTCCTTGACGGCGGTGAGCGCGTCCAGATGCACATCGGTGGCCAGATAGGTGATGCCGAAGCCGCCCTGACCGAGCACCGCGTCGATGCGGTACTCATGCAAGCGAAAGCCGATCGGCAAGGCAATCGCGTGCCCTTTCGGCAGCGGCGGCAATCTGGGCGGGGCCGATGGCAGGCCCGCAGCAGGCTGAGGCGAGGGCGGGGGCCGGACCACGGTGGCGTCCGGGTCTGCCGCACCCAAGCCCGGCCGAATCACGGTGCGATCGTCGTCATCGTCGCCATCGTCGTGGGAAAGGCGGGAGCTTGGCTGTGCGCCCATGGCAGATTTTGATTGGTAGGCAAAAGATCCGAGCGAGGGGTCAAGTCTTGCTCGCCTATCTTAATGCCCGCCGTCTACAAAGCGCCGTCGCTCCAAAGCTCGATTCCCAAGACCTTGAACATGCCCGCATGATTGAGCCAGCGGCGCAGCTGCAGTTGCAGCAGGTCGCCTTCGACCGTCAGGCGGGCATCGCGGGCTTGCAGCCAGTCGATACGGGCGATGCTGCCGACCTGCATGCGCAGCTCGGCTAACTGTTCGGCTTGGCGGGCTTCGCGCAGGCGCAGCTCGGTGGCGCGGTACTGCTGCTGCAGGCGCTCGCGTTCGATCAACTGAGATTCGACTTCGGTCAGACTCTTGTACAGCGTATCGCGCAGGCTCAGCGCGGCGATCTCCAGCTCGCTTTGGGCGCCGGCTTGGCTCAACTCTAGGCGCCGCCAGTCGATCAGGGGCACGGTCAGGCTGGCGGCCAGTGAGGCCACCGGCTGCTTGAGCCAGTCATACCATTCGCTGCCGCCGCCGCTGGAGGCCGTGGCGCTGAAGCTCAGGCGCGGATAGCGCTCGGCCTGCGCCACACGCAGCCGCGCCAACGCCGCGTCGACGGCCAGCCGGGCACGCTGCACATCGGGCCGGCCGGCCAGCAGCTTGGCCGGCGCGTCCAAGCGCCAGGCCGGCGGAGCCTGCGGCGGCACTTGCGGCTCTTGCAGCAGCGGGCCGGGCGGCGGCTGGTCCAGCAGCAGAGCCAGCTGCATGCTTTGCAGCTGGCGGTCGGCTTGCAAATCGCTGAGTCGCACTTGCGCCGCTTGCAGCGTCGCGGCCGCTTTGTCGACCTCGATCGGCAGCATCTTGCCTTCGCGCACTCGCAGGCTGGTGATTTGCAGTGCCTCCTCGGCATGGCGCGCCGCCTCTGCGATCAGCGGTTGTTGCGCGGCGTTGGCGGCCAAGGTCCAGTAGCGCTCGGCGACCTGGCTCAGTATCAGCGCCTTGGCGGCGGCGATGTCGGTGCGTGCGCTGTCGGCCTGCGCCAATTGGGCAGCGTCGGCATCGGCCAGCCGGCCCCAGAGGTCGACCTCATAGGCCACGCCGCCGGTCAGGCCGAAGCTGCGCTGCCAGTCGCTGCCGCGGTCCAGCGGCCGGCCGCTATTGCTGCTCAGGCTGAGGCTGGGTTGCAGGCGCAGATCGGCCTGCGCGGCGTTCAGCTTGGCCTGCTGCCAGCGCAGCGCGGCCTTGGCGATATCGCGGTTGGCCACCAGCGCCTGCTGCTGCAGCGCGGTCAGCTCGGGCGCCAGCCAGGGCACGACGCTGAGGGCCAAATCGGCCTCGGCCGGAGCGGCCAACCAGCGGGTGGGCAGGTCGCTGACTTGGGCGGGCGGCTGTGGCGGCGTGCTGCAGCCGACCAAGGCCATCAAGATGGCGAGAACGGTCAAGCCCGGTTTATGGTTTTGCATTGAATTACTCGCGGGCAAGGGCATCGACCGGGCTCAGGGCCGCGGCGCGGCGCGCCGGCAGGGTGCCGAAAAGGAGACCGACGGCGCTGGAGACGGCGAAGGCCACGGCCAAGGCCGTCCAACTCACCCGCACCTCCAGCTTCGCCTGGACGGCATTGATGCCTTGCGCGCCCAGCCAACTCAAGGCCACGCCGACGAGTCCGCCCAGGCAACACAGCACCACCGCTTCGATCAAAAACTGCAGGCGCACATCGCTCTGGCGGGCACCGACGGCCATGCGGATGCCGATTTCGCGCGTGCGCTCCGACACCGACACCAGCATGATGTTCATCACGCCGACCCCGCCGACCAGCAGCGCGATTGCGCCAACGCCGGCAAACAGCGCTGCCATCGCAGCGGTGACGTTCTGGATTTTTTGAAACTCCTCGTCGGCGTTCCAGCTGTCAAAGTCCTCCACCCCATGCAGTGCCTTCAAGCGGTGAATCACTTGCTCGCGCACTTGCGCCGGCGGCAGGCTGAAGTCCAGCATCACGTTGAAGCTGTCGGTATCCAGCCGGGGGTCCAGTTTGCGCGTGAAGGTGCTCAGCGGCAGCAGCACCTGGCCGCCGGAAAAGTTCAGACTGATGCCGCCGCCGTCCGGCTCGACCACGCCGATGACGGTCATTGGCAGCGCCGCGCCGGCTGCCGCCGGCTGGCCGGGTACTTCAGCCGTTGCCGGCCCCGCAGCCGCCATCGGGCTCAGCAACAAGGTCTGGCCGAGCGCGGGTTGGCCCGGCTTGAACAGTGCCTTGCGGGCCTTGCCGTCTATCACCACGGTCTGAGTGCGGCTGACCTGGTCGAGCTCATTGAAGTAGCGGCCCTCGACCAACTTGAGCTTGCGCGCCGCCAGCGATTGCGCATCGGCGCCGACCGCCGTAACGCCGACATCGCGCGCACGGTGGCGCGCGGTCAGCTCCATCTCGCGCACCACATTGACGGCCTTGACGCCGGGCAGTGCGCGGATTGCGTCCAGCTCAGACGGCCGAAACGAGCGCGCCACGGCGCCCGGCGGCAGGTTCGAGTTGCCGCGCCAGACCGGGATGCGGCCGGACAAAAAGCCGCGCACATCTTTCTCGATAGAACCGCGCGCCGCATCGGTCAGCGCCAGGATGCTGACCACCGAGGCAATGCCTATGCTGATGCCCAGCATGCTGAGCGCCGTGCGCAGCCGGTTGCCGCGCAGCGCCAACCAAGCCGTCAGAATCGCCTCGCGCCACTGCACTTGCAAGCGCCGCAAGCCGCTGGATTGCTCGGTGCCGGCCAGCTCGGCGGGCGCGTCGGCGGGCAAGCTGTGACCGGCGGGCGTGCCGCTGTCCTTCAGTACCCGGCCGTCTTTGAGCTCGATCACGCGCCGCGCATTGGCGGCGACGCTGGGGTCATGGGTCACCAGAATGATGGTGTGGCCCTTTTGATTCAACTCGCCGAGCAGGCGCAGCATCTCGGCGCCGCTGGCCGAATCGAGCGCGCCGGTGGGCTCATCGGCCAGGATGATCTGGCCGCCATTCATCAAGGCGCGCGCGATGCTGACGCGCTGCTGCTGGCCGCCGCTGAGCGCATTGGGGCGGTGGTGCAGGCGCTCGGCCAGGCCCAGCCGCGTCAGCAGCGCCTCGGCACGTTTGGATCTCGCGTTATTGCCCAGTCCGGCATAGACCGCCGGCAGCGCCGCGTTGCCGCGTGCGTCCAGATGCGGCAAGAGGTGGTAGCGCTGAAAGATGAAACCGAAGCGCTCGCGCCGCAGCGCTGCCAACTCATCGGCCCCAAGCTGGCTGGCGTCTTGGCCGCCGATATGAAAGCTGCCATGGGTCGGGTTGTCCAGGCAGCCCAGCACATTCATCAAGGTGCTTTTGCCAGAGCCCGACTGGCCGACGATGGCGACATATTCGCCCGCCTCTATGCTCAGATTGATGCCGTCCAGCGCCGGTACGTCGATGTCGCCATGCTGGTAGTGGCGGGCGACGCCGATCAGCTCGATCAGCGCCATTACTTAGACGCCGAGGCTGCACTGGCCGCCGAGGCTGCGGCTTCGGCCGAGGGCGGCGCCAGCAAGACTTTCTCGCCGAGCTTGAGCCCCTCCAGCACCTGCGCTCTGGCGCCATCTTGCAGGCCGATGCGCACCTGGCGCGGTGTCTGTTTGTTGGCGGCGTCCAGCACCTGGACGGCAAAGCGGCCATCATTGCCGCGCTCACCCAGCGCGACGATGGGCAGGGTCGGCACCTGCAGTGCCTTGCCGGTGACGATGTCGACCTGCACCGTCATGTCGGAGAACAGCTTGCGTTGCTGATTTTCGACCTCGAAAAGCACGTTGTAGAAGACCGCGTTGGCGGCCCGTTCGGGAATTGGCTGGATCACCCGTACCTTGCCTTCATAACGATGATCCTCACCGGCCAAGGTGGCGAAGCGTGCGGCCTGGCCGGCGCGTATCGATTGGATGTCGGACTCGGGTACGCGGGTGCGCACGGTAATGGTGTCCAGATTGGCCAGCGTCATCATCACCGGCGGCACTTGGATCGCGATCACGGTCTGGCCCTCCTGGACCGGCAGATTCACCACCGTGCCGTCGATCGGCGCGGTGATGCGGGTATAGCCCAGCGCCACCTGCTTCTTGGCCAGATCGGCCTGCAAGCGTGCCAGGGTGGCGGTCTGGCCGCGCACATCGGCCTCCCACTTGGCCAGATCGGTGTCGGCCCGTTCAGCCTCGGTCGGCGCGGTGGCGCTGCCTTGCAGCAAGCGCTGCTGGCGCACGACCTCGCGGCGCGCGGCGGCCAGATCGATCAGCCGGCTGTCCAGCGCGGCCCGCTGCTGGGCCAAGGCCGCCTCGGCCTGCGCTACATCGCTGCGCGCCAACTCCGGGTCCAGGCTGACCAGTAGGTCCCCCTTGTGGACGTTCTGGCCCAATTCGACATGCAGTTTTTGCACCTGGCCGCTGACCTGTGCGCCAACATCCACCTTCAACTTGGCCTGCAGCACGCCGGCGGCTTGCACGGTTTGCGTGACATCGGCCAGCGTGACGGTGCCGGACGGCGGCGGCGCGGCTTCGGCCGTGGGGTGAGTCAGCTTCCAGCCGACAGCGGCAGCGGCGCAGAGCAGACCGGCCATCAGCCACGCGCGCCAACGGCGCAGCCATCCACCCATGGATCCCATGGCGGCCTGTTGTTTTGTAATTTTCAAACGTTTGTCCCCGCCCGCCCAACAAGAGCGTCGTGCAATATACCTAGTGCGGGCTGCTTGGCGGAGTGCGGGTCGTCATGGCACAGCGGCGGTTGGCGTGCCCTGGTGAAACATCATCTGCCAGCCCGCCGGCTCCAAGCGCCAGATCGATGCGCGGTGGGTGTGTTGCTCAAGCCTACCGTCCGCCGCCAGATGAGCCGATGAATAGCTGAGCAGATAGACTTTGGCGCCAAGTTCCATGAGCTTGAAATCCCAGGCCTGAACGGCGATGGGCTGTGTTTCGGCGGGCAGCTTGGCCAGCATTTCGGCCCTGCTGTAGCTTCGGCCGGAGCGGCCAAACTCACAAAATTCGGCGTGCAGCAAGGCCGCCAAGCGCCCGGCGTCGGCCCTGGCTTTGGGCTGATGCAGCTCGCATTCAAGCGCTTGCAGTGTTTGCAAAATGGAATCGAGGGGCAAGTTCGCTGGCATATGGGGCAGAGCATAGTCGGCGCCGACAGGTGTTCGCCACCAGCTTTTTAACAATCCGTTTTCGGAAAAAAGCCCGCTTGAAGCGGGCTGCTGCTTGTTGCTTAGGCGGATAAATCTTCGTCCGCTGCGGCCAGGGCCTCACCCGGTGTGCGGTGGCTGCGCGGCTCATGTTTTTCCAGCACGCCGGCTATCGCACGCTTGAGCTTGCGCATCGCGCCGTCAATGGCCTGGTGGGCACTGCCGGCGTTTTCTTTGACGATCACCGGCTCCAGACCGGTCAAGCGGGCTTCGAGCGTGCAGTGGATGTCGTCGTCGGCGGTCTTGGCATGTCCGTTCACATCGGAGAGATGGGCTTCGACCCGCGTGATGCGCTCGCCGAAGCGGTCGAGCGCGTCTTTGGCAATGCTCTTGAGATGATCTGCCATTTGCTGGCTGGCTTCGATGTTCGAGTCGGTTTGGAGCAGAACTTGCATAAATGCTTTCCCTTTCAAATGAACGAGCGAGATACAGGGGCCATAGAGCATGTCACCGGTGGTGCCCTCCTCGCACCCGCCATGGTTTGCATTTGCCCAGGCTCAGCCTAACAGAGCTTTGCGCCTCGGCCTTTGGCGCAGCCAAGCGGCTTGCTTTCTTCATCACTTGGAGCCGATCTGCGCGATTCCAAGGGCTGGGCTGGGCAGCTCCTTGAAGAGAGGGGTGCGCTACGCCGGTTCCGTCGCATGCCGCCGCAGGCAAGCTCAATAAGACGGCGGCTCGCAAACAAAAAAACCGGCCCTTGAGGCCGGTCTCTTGTTCAGCTCGCTTGGCGCAGTCACTGCTTGCCAGCTTGTCGGCGCGAGCTCCAAGCCAGCAGACCCAGGCCACCCAACATCAGCGCGTAAGTGCTCGGTTCAGGCACGGCAGCGGTGAAGTTCAGGGTGATGCCGCCATTATTGGGTTCGGGCTCGAAGTCGATGCCAAAGGGGTCGTAGCCACCGGCCTGGGCGCAGGCGCCGCCGTAGCCGCCATAGCAATCGGAGCCGGAGTTGACGATGTAAGTGCCCTCAAAGCTGGCGGTCGCCTTCAAGGTGTAGGTCAGCTCCAAGGATTCGTTAGCGCCGATGGTTCCCAGGTTCAGCAAACCCTGGTAGTTGTCCGAGGTGACATAGGCGCCGCCAACCAGGCCGGTGTGTGGGCCCGGCAGGTAGGTGCCGGTGGCGGGGTCATACAGGTCGCCGTCGCCGGTCAGCTTGATGACGCCCGGCCCCGCCAAAGCGCCGACCGTGAAGCCACTGGCCGAGGCGCTGCTGCTGAGGCCGCTGTAGTTCAGGCTGCCGCCGCCGTTGGCGACGCTGCCGCTGCCGCTGACGCCGTAGCTGACGTTCCAGACGCTGGCGCCACCCCAGCTGATATCACCCATCAGGCTGGCCGCCGCACTGAAGCTGAGCAGATTGGGCGCGCTCGAATACTCGCTGCCGAGTGAGATCGAGGTGCGGCTGCGCGGGATATTGAAGCTGAAGGACACGTTCTGCGCGCTGGCATAGGGATTCACCACCGTCTGGTGGAAGGTCAGCACGGTCTCGACCTCTTTGCGCAGTGGCTGGCCTGAGCTGGAGGCGTTGACGCGCGATTGGCCGTAATCGGCATAACCGGAGTAGCTCGACGAATAGTCGTAGCCGCTCACCTGGTTGCTGGGTGCCGAGCTGACTTGGGTGACGCCGTCGGCGATGATGGCGCCCTCAAAGGTCGCCGCCTGCGCCGGCGCGGCATGGAGCAGCCAAACCGCTGCCGCGATCAGGGTCAGGCGAAAGGCGGGCACACTCGGGCATTCGTCGCAGCTGGTTTTCATGGCGGTCTCGGTCGGTTGATTGAACTGGCGAGTTTCAAGCGGTGGCTTTGCCTTAGTCAACCCCGCGTTCGAGTGGCTGGCGCAGATAAGAAAGGTTTTGCATGGCGCGCATCCTGATGGCTTGGGAGTTGGGCGGCGGTATGGGCCACGTGGTGCCGCTGTCACAGCTGGCGCAAGTCCTGATTGACCGGGGGCATCACATTGACTTTGTGCTGCGTGACTTGGCCGGCGCCTGCGATGGCCTGGGCCGATTGGCCAAACATCCGCAGGTGCGGCTTTGGCAGGCGCCGATCTGGACTGCTCAGCTGCAAGGGCAGGCGCCGCCGTGCTCCTACGCCGAGTTGTTGTTTCATGCCGGCTATCTGGACGACCGGCGCCTGCTCAGCCTGGTGCAGGCCTGGCGTAATTTGTTTGAGGCGATCAAGCCCCAGCTCTTGCTGGCGGACCACGCGCCGACTGCCATGTTGGCCGCCCGCACGCAGCGCGCCATAGCCACGGCGGTGATAGGCACCGGCTTTTTCATTCCGCCCGCTCTCGCGCCGATGCCGAGTTTTCGCGAGTGGGAGCGTGTCGACCCGGCACGGCTGGTGCAGACCGAGGCACGTGCGCTGGCGACCTGCAACGCGGTGCTGGCGCAGCTCGACGCGGCGCCGCTGCCGGCCTTGCATCAGCTGATCGCGGCCGACGAGCAGTTCTTGCTGACATGGCCAGAGCTGGATCATTACGGCAGCAGCCGCAATGGGAGTCCAGGGCAAGCAGTGGCTCGGTATTGGGGGGCCTTGCCCCCGGTCGATCAGGGCGGTGCAGCCGTCTGGCCTGATGTGGCTGCAGGCTCGTCAAGCTTGCCTGAGCCTGCCCAGCGCCCGCGCTTGTTCGCCTACCTGAAGGGCGAGTACGGCGGCGTCGAGCGGGTGTTGCAGTGCCTGCGAGATGGGCCGTGGCTCAGCCTGGTGCATGTCACCGGCCTGCGCCCGGACATGCTGCAGCGCTTCAGCCATGCCAATCTGGCCTTCAGCAAGGGCCCGGTGGCCATGGCGCAAGTCTTGGCCCAAGCTCAGGCGGTGCTGTGCCATGCCGGCTCGGGCACCGTTTGCACGGCCTTGCAGGGCGGTCTGCCGGTGGTGATGTTGCCCATGCATGCCGAGCAATTGCTGTTTGCCCGGCGGGTCAGCGAGGCGCAGGCGGGCCAATATGTATTAGAAAACGAACTGGGCCGACAGCTGCCTGCCGTATTGAGCCGTGCTCTTACGGCGGGCGAGCTGCGTGCCGGCGCACAGGCGCTGGCCGCTCGGCATGGAGCGACACCAGCCGGCGCTGTGGCCATGCAGGTGGCCCTGCGCTGCGAGGTTTTGATGGCGACGTCAGGCTGATCCCTTCTGAGGGGCGCATGGCAGGACATTCGCGGACTTTGTACCGACCCTGCCGCCGCGGCATGAACTACAGTCCGGCGCAAGGATTTAACCGCCAGGCCTTTGCCTTTCACCCTTCGCCCGCCATGCCAATTCCTGCTCCCGCCGCTTCGCCTGCACCCAAGATCCCTGCCGCACGCCCCGGCAACACGCTGGCCGAACTCCTGATTGCCGTGCTGCTGCCATCCTTTGTGCTGATGTGGCTGAGCGGCCCGGAGTGGCTGGGCGATCTCGGCGCGCTGCTGCTGGCATTGGCGTTTCCGCTCGGCTGGGCCATTTATAGCGGCCTGCTTGAGCGCCGTTTCAGTGGCATGGCGGCCCTCGGGGTGATCAGTACTTTGTTGACCGGCGGCATCGCGCTGCTGGCGCTGGACACCCGCTGGCTGGCGATCAAGGAAGCGGCGGTGCCGGGCGTCATTGCGATCGCGGTGCTGCTCTCGCTGCTGAGCAAGCGGCCCTTGGTGCGCTTGATGGTCTTCCACCCCACCATCATGAATGTGCCGCGCATCGAAGCGGCGCTGCTTGAGCGCGGCGAGACTGCCGCCTTTGAGCGACGCCTGCGCGTGGGCACGCTGATGCTGGCCGGCAGCTTCGCGTTCTCAAGCGTGATGAACTATGTCCTGGCGGTCTGGATCGTGCACAGCCCGGCCGGCAGCGAGCAGTTCAATGCCGAGCTGGGGCGCATGAATTTGCTCAGCTGGCCGATGATCGCCATCCCCTCGATGCTCTTGACCATGGGCGTGCTGTTCTATCTGGCCCGCGGCATCCGGCAGATGACGGGCTTGAGCCTGGAGGAGTGCTTGAATCCGCAGTGAGCGCGCGGCGTTTTGCCTGGCGCAAGCCGGCAATGCGTCGATCTCAGCGCTGTGCAAGCGGGGTGAGTGGCGGTCTGGCACGCGCTTGAAATCAAACAGGCTTGAATTGATCAGGCGTTTGCGTGACCGGCTTCACGTATGCCGGTTCACACCATTGGGTTGCGGGGATGCGCAGCCCGAGCTCGGCCGGAACAATCCAATCCATCGAATCGCAATCCGGCGGCTCAGCAAAAAACGAAAGATTCAGTCATGAAAAAACTTCTCCTTGCCGCCCTGATCGCCGCACCCGCACTGAGCTTTGCCGCCGGCACCGAGCTGGTCGTCAACGGCAGCTTCGAACAATATAGCGGCACCTCCTTCAGTGGCTTTGCCAATATTGCGGCCGGTTCGAGCGTGCTGACCGGCTGGACCGTCGGCGCCACGTCGGTGGACATCATCAACAACGCCTACGGCGCGGTGAACGGCAACAGCATCGATATGCTGGGCACCCCAGGCCCGGGTTCGGTTTCGCAGCTCTTGAACACCGTGGCGGGCCAGACCTATTGGTTGCAGTTCGACCTGTCGTCCAACCGTGGCGGTGACAACAATGCCGCAGGCAAAGAGCTGACCGTGGCCGGTCTGGGTGGCGGCGCTGCATTGAGCTTCTCGGCGCTGACTGCCGGCGTTTCGCACCAGTCCTACACCTTCACGGCCGACTCGAGCTCTACGCTGTTGAAGTTCAGCAGCGGCCCGTCAGGCTACTCGGGTTCGGTGCTCGACAATGTCTCGGTCACAGCGGTGCCCGAGCCACAAACATATGCCTTGATGCTGGGTGGCTTGGCCGCCATCGGTTTCGTGGCGCGTCGCCGCAAGCAGGCTCAATAAGCTTCCCTAGCAAACAGAGACCGGCCCCTGAGGCCGGTTTTTCGTTCAGCGAGCTTGACTCAGTGGCGGCTGATCGCGCCGAATCAATGCCCGCCCACGACACGGTACGCCGCATGGTTCAGGATTTGCAAGTCCTTGCCTGCCGGGCGCATGAGCCTATGACATGATGGCAACCATGTTGATGAAGACACTCAAAAACCTGCTGGACGGCCTGTTGCCGCCGCAGCCCGGCGCGGCCGACGAAGAGCATGGCTTGCAGCTCGCTACCGCCGTGATGCTGGTCGAGGTCATGCGTGCCGATGCCAGCTTTCATGCGGCCGAGCGCGCGGCGGTGCTGGCAGCGCTGCGTGCCAAGTTCGGGCTGAGCGAGGACGAGGCGGCACGCCTGACCGAGCTGGCCGAAGCCGAGGCCAAGACCGCCAGCGACTGGTTCGCTTTCACGTCCCGCATCAATGAGAATTTCGAAATGCCGCAAAAGTTGCGCATGATCGAATTCATGTGGGAAGTGGCCTATGCCGACGGCCACCTCAGCGAACATGAGCGCCATGTCATGTGGCGTATTGCTGACCTGCTGCATATTCCGCAGGGAGCTTATGTTCATGCGCGAATGCGGGCGCAGGCCGCCGCTGGTTTGAAAGATTAGCTAGCTGCTCACCTCAGGCCGGTCGCGGGCAACCAAGGCCAGGTACTCCTGCTGTGTCGCGCCGGCCAGCGGCTTCAACATCACACGCAGGCTGTTCAAACGCGGCCCGGTCGCCACACCATGCCGCTGGCGCAGTTCGACAAAGCCTTGGCTGGCCCAGAAACGTTCGGCTTTTGCGTTGCCGACCACCACGCTCAGGCGCAGCCAGCGCACCCCCTGGCTCAGTGCCCAGCGCTCGATGCTCGCAAACAAGGCTTGCGCATCACCCTGACCATGGCGCGCCGTGGCAACAATAAAGAGCCCGATATGGCAAACCCCATCGGCCATCAGATCACGGGTGATCTGGGTGATGGCTCGCCAGGGCTCCCCGCCCGAGCTCGGCACAAAGGCGAGGTAGTGAGTGCGCGAATAGCTGAGCTCGGCCGGCGGCAACTCATGGAACTCTTCGTTCGCCAAATTCGGCCCGGCGGGCTCGCCCCCGACGGCTAGAAAGTACGCCGGATTGGCGTCGAAGAAGACTTGCAAGCTCGGGATGTCTTCTTTCTGCAATTCCATGCAGTGCAGATCGGGCGGGCAGGGCAGGTCGAAAGGGCGCATGAGTCAGAGGGCGGCGGCGAGAAAAGCAGATTGTCCGTGGTTTACGATGCCGCTGGCTCCCCGCTCAAAACCCGGTACCCGTCATGATGCAACTCCATTACTTCCCCGGCAACGCCAGCATGGCGCCGCATCTCCTGCTGGAAGAAATTGGCCAGCCCTTCGAGCTCAAGCAGGTGGACCGAGCGAACAACGCTCACAAGTCGGCCGAGTACCTCAAGCTCAATCCCAATGGCTTGATTCCGGTGCTGGTGGACGGCGAGACGGTGCTCTACGAGGCGGCCGCCATCCTGCTGCACTTGGCTGACACCCATCCCGCCGCCGCGCTGCTGCCCGCGCTGGGCACAGCTGACCGCGCGCAAGCCTATAAATGGCTGATCTGGCTGACCAATACCTTGCAGCCGGCTTTGTTGGCCTACTTCTACCCCGAGCGCTGGGTCAAGGACGGCAACACCGAAGGCGCGGCCGAGGTGCAGGCCAGGGCCGAGGCGAAAGTGGTCGAGCTGCTGGCCCAGGTCGAGGCGCAACTGGCCTTGCATGGCGGCCCATGGCTGCTCGGCACCGACTACAGCGCGGTCGACGCGATGGCTTTCATGTTGTGCCGCTGGACCCGTGGTTTCGCCAGCCGCCCGGCGCGCGACTTCCCGCTGATCGGTGCCTATCTGCAGCGCATGCTGGCGCGCCCGGCGCTGCAGCGCATGCTGGCGACTGAAGTCTTGCCTCAGCCTTGGGTTTGAGCCAGACGCTTGTAAATATCCGGCTCTAGCCGCTCCATGAAGCCCTGCGGCTTGGCCGCAGGGCAGAAGCCGAACTGCGCATAGAGCTGCGGCGCGGTGCTGGTGACCAGCAAGAAGCGCCTTAGGTCTTGCAAGTCGGGATGCGCCATCACCGCTTCCATCAAGCGCTTGCTGTAACCGCGGCCCTGATGTTCGGGCAGCACGAACACATCGCCAAGATAGGCAAAGGTGGCGCCGTCGGTGATGACGCGCGCAAAGCCGATTTGCGCGCCGTCCAGGTAAGCGCCAAAACACAGGGAAGCCTCAAGCGCGCGCTGCACGGTTGCGAAGGGGATGCCGAGCGCCCAAGTGGATTGCTCGCTCAAGAAGCGGTGAATCAGGGCCAAATCCAACTTGCGCTTGTCGGTGCTGATATCGATACGGTTCATGGACGCGGTGGAAAAAAGTGACGATCGGCATCCTATGCGATGACATTCATCGCAGCGGCTTGCCATTCGTCGCAAGCGGGCGCTGCGAGAGCTGAGCCGCTCTAAAGTGCCGGCAGTGCATTGGCATTCTGTCCTTGCTGCTCATCACCGATTCACTGGAACCTTGACACCATGTTCGCATCCATTTCACCCGGCCTTGCCTGGGGCTTGCTCTTCATCGCCGGATTGCTCGAAGTCGTTTGGGTCAGCGCCATGAAAGCCTCGGAGGGCTTTACTCGCCACCAATACACGGCCATCACCGTTGGCGCCGCTTGGGCGAGCTTCTGGTTGCTCGGGCTGGCGCTGAGGGCCTTGCCGGTGGGCACGGCCTATGCCGTTTGGACGGGCATAGGCGCGGTCGGCGCGGCAGCCTTGGGCATGCTCATTTTCAAGGAACCCGTGACGCTGGCCCGTATCGGCTGCATCAGCTTGATCGTCGTCGGCATCTTGGGCCTGAAGCTGCTCAGCGCCGAATAGGCCAAAACCCGCCCTGCGCTCAGGGCAGCACCGGCAGCGCCTTCAGATAGGCATGCAGTTTGGCGGCGATCGCCTCGCGTTCTGCCTGCGGCATGGCCTCGGGCAGCGCGGGCATGCTCGTTCCCGGCTTGAACGCCTGCGGGGTCAGCAACCAGACGCGCCAGGTGCGTTCATCCAACAGCTTGGCACGAACGGCCAAATTGAGCGGCATCTTGTCGCCGCCGAAGCCATTGACCTGATGGCAGCTGAGACAGAATTTCTGCGCCAAGGCGGCATGCTCAGCCCATTGCTCGCTACTGATGCCGGGCGGCAGCAAGGCCGGCGGGCTGGCTTGGCGCAAGCTGATTTGCGCCACTTGATAAGGCCACTGCGCGCCGCCCTCGGCCAGCAGCTCGGGTGCGGCGAGATTGTCCCAGACCAGGTAGTAGGGGCCCAGCGGCACGTCTTTTTCGCCCTGCGCTTTGTTGTCCACGCTGAAGGGCGCTTTGGCGTCGGCCAAGCCGAACACCAGATGGGCGCGGTATTTGGCGAAGCGCTCGACCGGGATGCGGGCCACAAAGCCGTCGAGCGCGCGAAATTCGATCTCGCTATTCGATGCCCTGTTCCAGTCGGCACCGAGCAATTGACGCAATACTTGTGCGGCCGGGTAGCCCAGGTAAGCGCGCCGCACCGGCGGCTCGCCCTTGACACTCAGGTGCGGCTCGATCACGGTGACGACTGCGGGCGGTGTGGCCATTTGCGTTTGCAGCAGCGCGGGCGCTGGCAGTGCTTCGGCGCCCGCGCTTGGGCTGCCGCACAGCGCGAGGCTCAGCAGCAGCAACGCTGGCAGGTTTGCACAATGAATGATGCTCATGACCTAGGCCCCGTGATGGATAAAACCGAATCGGCAGCCGATTGAATCACAGCTTTCCTTGCAGGCCGCTAAAGGCCAGCTTCAGCGCAAGCACATCGCCGCCGGTAATCAAGCCCAGATTCGCTGTGATGGCCTCCAGCGGCCAATCCCACCAGGCCATGTGCTGCAGCTCAGCGGCGACCGCATCCTCAAAGCGTTGCTTGATCACCCGCGCCGGATTGCCGCCCACCACCGCATAAGCAGGCACATCGCTGACCACGACAGCGCGCGATGAAATGATCGCGCCGTCGCCAATCTTGACGCCGGGCATGATCAAGGCCTCATAGCCGATCCAGACATCGTTGCCGATCACGGTGTCGCCCTTGTAGGGCAAATCACCGGGCTGCGGCGCAGCCTTCTCCCAACCATGGCCAAAGATGAAGAAGGGGTAGGTCGAGACGCCCGAGGTCTTGTGGTTGGCGCCGTTCATGATGAACTTCACTCCGCGCGCGATGGCGCAGAACTTGCCAATGATCAGCTTGTCGCCCATGAAGGGGAAGTGGTAAAGCACATTGCGCTCGAAGTTCTCCACGCCCTCCGGATCGTCGTAGTAGCTGTAGTCCCCGACGCAGATATTGGGATTGCCTTCGAGCGCGGGCTTCAGAAAGGCGACTTGCGGGAAACCCTCCACGGGAAGCAAGGTGGCGGGGCTGGGGCCATGCATAGAGTCAATTCCTTGTGTGCTGTGATGGCGCACTACTTTACCCACTGCGGAAAATAGCCCAGCCGGTCTTGCGTGGCGCTGTCATGCGCCGGCAGCAGCACCAGCGCCGGGTCTTTGCCCATCATGGCGCGCAGCTGCTCGACGCTGCTTTGCGTCTGCTCGGCATGACCGTCCACCAGCGCGGCTGCGGCCCAGAACTTAGGCGCGCCGGCCTTGATCGCGTCGACCGTCCAGGCCACGTCCCCGATGAAGAAATAGACCTGCCCGCTGTCGACCTTCAAGAACATCCCCGTTGAACCCGGCGTATGGCCGGGCATGGGCACCAGCACGACGCTGCCGTCGCCAAACAGGTCCAGGCTTTGCGCATAGCCGCGATAGGGCTGCGGCTTGAAGTCCAGGCTCTCCCACTGGATAGACTTGGCTGCGATCTGCGATGCCCAGGTCCCGCCGGGTCCGCTTGTCGGGTGGCGGATCAATTCCATCTCGGCGGCCGCCACGCCTATCTTCGCCTCGGGAAAGTCCAAAACGCCACCGGCATGATCCCAATGGCTATGGCTGAGAATGACACGGGTCAGCGGCGGGATGCCGGCGCGGTCCAGTTGCTCGCGGGCCGGCAGCACCGGGGCCTCGTATTTGAAAAACGGCCGCCACCACAGCGGCATGTCCGCACGGTACTGGCCGTCGATTTGCCGCCCCATGCCGGTGTCAAACAAGAAGTACTCGTTCCGGTGCTTGATCAAAAAGGCCGAGAAGTTGGAGTCGATCTGTTTGCTGAAACTGCCGCCCGGCACCAAGAGCCCCTCCATCACCGCGACACGCGAGGTCTTGATGATGGCGAAGCCGATGTCGGGAAGCTGTGGCGCCTGGGGTGCTTGGCTTTGCGCCGCGCCGGCCGGGCCGAGCAGCAGGGCGGCCATCAAAAACGGCAAGAAGAGATGGAGAAATATGCGCATGGGCAAGGCCGCTTGAGAGCTGTTGGAGGAGATGAGAACCAAGCTTAAAGATTGGTCTATGCTCCAAGGTCAAGCCCCACTCACGTCTTTTTTGTTCGATGCCGCAATGAACATCAGCCAACTCGCCAATGCCTGCGGCATCTCGGCCGACACCGTTCGTTATTACGAAAAGCAAGGCCTGCTGGCGGCGCCCGCTCGGCTGGAGAACGGCTACCGCAGCTATGAGCCGGCCCAGGTCGAGCAGCTGCGCTTTATACGCGGTGCGCAGGCGCTGGGCTTTTCGCTGCAGGAGATCCGCGCCATCCTGCCGCTGTTGGTTCAGGGTAAATTTGGTCGGCCCCAGATTGAGCAGCAGTTACAGACCAAGATGGCGCAGATCGACGCGCATATCGCGCAGCTGCAGCAATTGAAGACCGAATTGGCGGCCACCTTCGCGGCGCTGAAATGCGCGCCAGAGAGCACATTGGCGACCGACGACGCCGTCGCGCCCGACAGCGGCAGCGGTGCGGGTGCAGCGGTGCTCAAGCGCAGCTTTCGGCCGCCCCGGTCGACAAAAGCTTAGCGCCCCTTCAAGCGTGCAATGAACTGCTCCAGCTGAGGGTCCGGAGCCCCTGGCCGGCGCATCTTCTCGGCCCATTGGAGCGCCTGGGCCTGCTGCCCGCCTTGCGCATAGAAGACCGCCAAGGCATAAGCCATGGACGGATCTGCAGGCTCCAGCTTTTGCGCCGTCAGCAAGGCACTTTCAGCCTGCTTGCGCTGGCCCAGGCCTTGATGGACGAGGCCGAGGTTGTAGTGCACCTTGGCGCGAGTGGGCAGCAGCTTGGCGGCGCGTGTGAGTGCGGCGGCGGATTCGGGCATGCGTTTCTCTTCGGCCAGCAGCAAGCCGAGCGAGTATTGCAACTCGCCCAGCTCAGGCATGCGCTTGAGCCCCTCGGTCAAAACGCTTTCGGCCTGCGGGTTGCGGCCGGTCGCGCTGTAGAGCTGGCTCAGATTGGCACGCGCCGGTGTGAAGTCGGGGTCTATCTTCAGGGCGTTCAAGTAATGCTGCTCGGCCAAATCGTTGGCCCCCAGGTTTTGCTGGATCACCGCCAGATTCAAATGCGCGCCTGGCATGTCGAGCGAGACGTTCTGGGTCGCGATGTATTCGGCCAGCGCGGCATCGAAGGCGGGTTTCAGGCTGATGCCGATCTGCCCGGCGGGCAAGCTGGACAAGCTGCGCGCGGCGGCGATGCGCACCGCCCGGACAGGGTCGCTGAGCAAGGGGCCGAGTGCCGCCAAGCGCTGCGCAGCAGGTGCCGCCTCCAGGCTGTCGGCAGCGGCGGCGCGAAGCTCAGGGTTCTTGTCGCGCGTGGCGTCCATCTTGGTGTCCAAGCCAACTTCGGCAGCGTAGCGCAACTCGGCCAAGGCGGTGGCGCGCACGATGGACGGCTGGCTCAGGTTCGCGGCCAGCTCGATCAAGCCGGGCGTGGCCTCGGTCTTGCCGGCGCGCGCAGCGGCCAAGGTCTCGGCGAAATGCGGTCGTTGTTTGGGTCCGTACCACTTCAGCACCCAATCAGCCGCCCATTGTGCCGGCTTGTCCGCATGGCATTGGGTACAGGCGTTAGGCGTGCCGAGCTTGACGCTGAGATCGGGGCGCGGGATGCGCAGGCTGTGGTCGGGCCGCGCCTGGATCTGCATGAACTTGGTGGCCGGCATATGGCAGGCCACGCATTGCGCACCGGCTGAGCCTTGCTTGTGGAAGTGATGGGCCGGGCCGTCGTATTCGCCGGCCGCGCTGGTGAAGCTCTGGTTCGGCGCGCTTCTTGGCGTGGCCGCCGGCGCATGGCATTGCAAGCACAGCTCATTGCCCGGCAGCTTGACTTTGCCGGTATGGGCGTTGTGGCAGTTGATGCAGGTGACGCCCTTCTGATGCATCTTGCTTTGTCGGAAGGAACCGTCGACAAAGACCTCGTCTTGCTGCTGGCCGTCGGCGTGATACAGGCCGCTGGTCAGCAGCGTAGGAAGGACGTTGTCCAGCAGCGGCTGGCCAGCAAAAGGCTTGCCGTCCAGCTCGGTGCGGCGGGCATGGCAGCTGGTGCAGACCTCACCCTGCTTGGCGGCGTCCTTGACCTTCACATCGACATTGAGCCCATAGTTGGCTACGGCGGTTGGCGCCTTGCCTCCCGCCTTCAGCGCTGCCCATTCCACATGCGGCTTGCCCGGCCCATGGCAGGCCTGGCAACTCACATTCGGCTCGCTCCAGCGCGAAGCAAAGCTGTCGGTCTTGGCGTCGTAGTTCTTTTCAAAATTGGTCGTGTGGCAGCCAATGCACATGGTGTTGGCGGTCTGGTAGCGGCCGGTCCAGTGCAGCACGTCGCCGGCAGGTGACTTCTCCTTGGGCAGCAGATGGAACCATTGCTTTTTGGGCTCGTCCCAGGCGATTTGCAGCGGCTGCAGGCGCCCGCCGGGCATCTCAATCAGGTATTGCTGCAGCGGATCGTGGCCGAAGGCGTACTTGATTTCAAAATCAGCCAACTTGCCGTCCGGCCCATCGGTATTGACGAAGAATTTACCCTCGCGCATGAAGAAGCGCGTCTTGATGCCCTGGTGCTTGAATTCGGCGTTATTGAAGTCGCCGCGCACCGTGTCCGGGCCGGCTGCCGCCATCGCCTTGGCGTGGTGCGAGCCCTGCCACTGCTTTGCCTGATCCGTATGGCAGCTCAAGCATTGCTTGTTGTCCACATAGGCGGCGTGGCCGACCGGCATGCTGGCGACCGCTGCCGCAGTTTGCGACAACTGAGCCGGCTGGCGGCTGGGTGCACTCAGCCACCACCATGCCGCGAGTCCCAGCATGCTCGCAAGGACCATCGTGCCGATGATCCAGGCTCGTTTGTGGGAGCGGGGTGGGGCGGTCGGGCTGGCTGCGGTTTTCATGCTCATCTTCTTCTATCGATCAAACGCCAGCTTCGATTCAAGGGCTGGGTGCAGCGCGCACTGTACCCAGCTTTGGCGGCAATTCAGGGCGCGGGAGCGAACACCTGTGTCCAATCCGACTTCATGCTGACCACCGTCCAGCCGCGTGCGCCGGCCTCATCCAGGCCGCGCTCCAGGCGGCCGATCTTGGAGCCGCGGTCATAGGCGTATTCGCGCTCGGCGTCGTCATGGTGGATGATGGCCGAAAGGCGCGCGCCGGGGCCGGCACTGGTCCACTCCAACATCTGAAAGTCGCCGTCGGAGTTGCCGAAGGCCATGATGGGGCGGCGCCCAATCGCCTTGTGGATGCCGACTGGCTTGCCGGCCTTGTCGTCATTGAAGGCGATCTTGGCTTGTTGCACCAAGACCGGCTTGCCAGCCCGCAACTCGTACTTCAACTCCAGACTGGAGCCGACGACCTGCTGCGGCGGCACGCCGTAGACTTGTTCCGCAAACACGCGCATGAATTCGATGCCGCCGCCCGAGACGATCCAGGTCTGGAAACCGTTGGCGCGCAAGTAACTGAGCAGTTCCAGCATCGGAGCGTAAACCAGCTCGCTGAAGGGGCGCTTGAAGCGCGGGTGCTTGGCCGTCGCCAGCCAGTCGCGCACAGCGGCGGCGAACTCCTCGGTGGTGGCGCCGGCATGGGCCGCACCCAGCAACTCCAGCAAGGCTTTCTCGCCGCCGGCCGCGACGGCCTTCATGTCGCCATTCAGCAAATCCTTGAAGGGCGGCTTGTTCTTCCACTCGGGGTGGCTAGGCGCCAGCGCTTTGACGCGGTCGAGCGCAAAGCTAAGCTGAAAGTAGATCGGCTGCTCGCCCCACAGCGTGCCGTCGTTGTCGAATACGGCGATGCGTTCGGCTGGTGGCACATAGTCCGGCCCGCCGGATTCGGTCACGGCGGCCACAAAAGCGAGGATGCGTGCCTTGGCAGGGCCGGCGTTCCAACTTGGCAGCGGGTCGGTGGCTTGTGCAAAGCCCAAGTGCGGTGCCAGCGCGGTCAAGCCGACGGCAGCCGCGCACAGGAAGGCGCGGCGCTGCAGGCTGCCAGCAGATTTCGGCATCGAACGCTGCTTGGTGGTATCTCGATTTGATGCAGCAAGCGCTACTGATTGAGATTTTGGTTTCATTTTTGGTCCCTCCGGTTTAACCGGGCCAAAGGCCAACAGGCCTGATCCCCAAACAAAAGAACCGCAGCCTGGTCGGGCTGCGGTTCAGCAACTGGCGGCAAGATTGCAAGAGCAATTGCTGCTCTTGCACGCGTCCGTCAGTTGTGTTGCGGCTTGGTCAAAGACTCCATCACGCGGTCCAGGTTGAAGCTGCCTGGTTTTTGGCGCGGCGGAAATTCGCGGAAGCTTTGCAGCCAATTGCCGACATAGGCGGCGGCCGGCGCGATCAGGAACATGCGGTCGGCGAACCACTGGTTGTAGCC
The DNA here is from genome assembly GCF_025717555.1 of Paucibacter sp. B2R-40. GTDB lineage: Bacteria > Pseudomonadota > Gammaproteobacteria > Burkholderiales > Burkholderiaceae_C > Paucibacter_A. Next base: position 641,973 of record NZ_JAJIRP010000001.1, read on the forward strand.
CATGCCTTCATACTCGGCCCGCTCGAAGGGGTCGGTACGCAGATTGCCCAGCATCGGCGCACGCAAAGGCACGAAAGGCATCTGCCAGACCGCCATGCCGTGGGCTTCTTGCTTCAGGAAGGTGGCCTTGAAGTTGTCATAACGGATCGCCGCAACGCTGCCGTCATCGGTCCAGTAGATGAAGGAGTGACGCGGCCAAGCGGCTTCGCCCTTCAAGGCCGGCATCAGGTTGTAGCCGTCCAGATGGACCTTGTAGTTCATGTCGCCGACCTTGCGGCCCTTCAGCAAGTCTTCGGTGACGGTGGTGTCGCCGGCAGCGGCCAGCAGGGTGGCCATCATGTCTTCATGCGCGCCAATTTCGTTGTTGACGGTGCCGGGCTGGATCACGCCGGGCCACTTGATCATGGTCGGCACGCGGTAGCCGCCTTCCCAGTTGGTGTTTTTCTCGCCGCGGAACATGGTGGTGCCGCCATCGGGCCAGCTCATCGACTCCGCACCGTTGTCGGTGGAATACATGATGATGGTGTTGTCGTCCAGGCCCAATTCCTTGAGTTTGGCCAGAATTTCACCGACATGGCCGTCATGCTCGACCATGCCGTCCGGGTAGACGCCCAGGCCGGTCTTGCCGACCGACTCCGGCTTCAAATGCGTGTTGATGTGCATGCGGGTGGAGTTCCACCACAGGAAGAAAGGCTTGTCGGCCTTCTTGGCGCGCTCCATGAAGTCCAGCGCCTTGGCATTGACCTCCATGTCGATGGTTTCCATGCGCTTCCTGGTCAGCGGGCCGGTGTCGGTGATGGTGCCCCCGGCATAGCTGTGGATCACACCGCGTGGGCCAAAGCGCTTTCTGAATTCTGGGCTCTTGGGGTAGTCGACGTTCTCGGGCTCTTCCTCGGCGTTCAGGTGATAGAGGTTGCCGAAGAATTCGTCAAAGCCATGGGCGGTGGGCAGCATCTCGTCGCGGTCGCCGAGGTGGTTCTTGCCGAACTGGCCTGTCATATAGCCGCGAGCGCGCAGCAGCGTGGCGATGGTCGGGTCTTCCTTCTTCATGCCTTCGGGCGCGCCGGGCAGGCCGACCTTGGTCAGGCCGGTGCGGATGGGCGCTTGGCCCGTGATGAAGGCGGCGCGGCCAGCGGTACAGCTTTGCTGACCGTACCAGTCGGTGAACATCGCGCCTTGCTTGGCAATGCTGTCGATATTGGGCGTTTTGTAACCCATCACACCCAGGTTATAGGCGCTGATATTGAAGCCACCCACATCGTCACCCCAGAGGATCAGGATGTTGGGCTTTTTCTTCGTGGTCGGCGCAGTGTTGGCCGGCTGGGCCAGCGTAGCGGCGCTGGCCACCAGGCTCGCGGCCAGCAAGAGAACGGTCTTCCATTTCATCGTCTCAGCTCCTTCAGGGTTTTCGCATCAGCGCACTGAGTGCTGCTCACACCCAAGGCGTTTTCTGCGGGGAAATAAACCTGTAAAAAACTATCCGCTGTGTCTGCTGTGCCCAGACATCGGCAGGATTGACCCGCGCGAAAATGCGACGAAGGAGAGACTTCCCATCGGGGCACTCAAGTAACGCTTGAAGGCCTATCAAATTGAAGGGCAGCATAACGCAAGCTGGTGACGGTGCAACTCGAAAAAATCAAACAAAGCTTCCACGGGAACATGTGATTCGCGACCAGGTAACTCGCGACTTAGCGCTCCGGCTGCAAGCTCAGCTTGCTGCGCGTGTGCATCGCCACATCGGCCTCGGCCAGACGCTGGCTGCGGTGGTGACCTTGCGCATGCAGTTCGGCTTGATCGGCGCAATGCCAGTCGCCCCAGAAGCCACTTTGCCCCATCGGGTAGAAGCCCAGGGACTTGGTTGGTTTGGCCAGATCAATGAGGCCTCGGCGACTATCTCGGCCTGCGTCTCCACCGCCCTGGTGTCGCGCTTGCCCCACCAGGGTGATTGGTCATCAAGGCTGCGCCACCGCCTGCCATCCCGGGCCAGGATTGAAGCTCGTGATTGCCGCCGCAGCCTTGGCCGAATTCGGGCCCAGATCGGCCTCGAACACCTGACCGTCCTGGTTGACCATGAAACTCATCACGCCGCTATCGCCATACTTCAGCGGCCAAGCCAGCATCGCAAAGCCGGTCTCCATGCGCTTGCCGATCAGGTAGCTACGCACGCCATCCTTGGCTGCGTCGCCCTGGGCCGTTAGTAGCTTGAAGCGGTAGCCGTGGTAGCCCTCGCCGGCTTTCTTGGGCAGAAAGCCTTCGCCCAAAGGGCTTTCATCGCCCAAGCTGGCGGGCCAGATCAGACCGTCCCGTTTGCCGTCGCTGCTGATGATGCGCTGTGCATACTCGAGCACCCCGTCGCCATTGCGGTCGACCGATGCATATTCGCGCTGAGCGTCGACCGAGGCCAACAAGGCCTGGATGGTGGCGTGCTCATTGGCGCCAATGCGCCGCTCCAGCACATTGAGTTTGCCGCCCGTCAGATCAAAGCGCCACTGGCCGTCTTTGCCCTGCAGCAGCGGAATCGGCAGCGCCCAAGGGTCGGTGCCGACCAGCATCTCGCCCAGGCCTTGCTTGACCGTGACCGAGCGGGCTTGATGGGCTTTTTCCAAAAACGTGTAGCGATCGTCGGCCGACACTTCGCCCAGTGGCATCAGCTTGGCCCAGTCTTTGCCCAAGACCCGTTTGAGCGCGACGGGGTCACTGCTCGCGACCGCATCGATGAAGGCATCGGCTGCCGCCTCCGGCTTGGCGAAGGCGGCCTGTGCATGTGCCGCACCGCTCAGCAACAGACCAGCAGCCAAGGCCAGGTAGCGGAGCTTGAACAGGGGCTTGAGGGATGTTGTTCTGAAATTCATGGCTTTTCCTTTTGCTTTTCTGTGGCCTGTACTCAGCGCTGGCGCCCGCCGCCGCCGGCACGTCCGCCGCCGCCACCGGCCGGCTTTGCGCCACCCCCCGAATGCTGGCTCATGGAGCCTCGGCTGGCTTGGCCGCGCGATGCATTGGCTCGCGAGGCACCGCTGTCATGCACACCCGACAGCGCACCGCTATGGCTATTGCCACTGCTACCGCTGGCGCGGTTGGCCGACCGATTCGAGGCCGATGCGTCCCGGTCAGCTCCCCGGTCACCGCCACGGTCCGCCCTGTTGACGGCCTGATTGGCCTTGTCACGGTCGGCACCTTGCAGCTTCTCGCGCCCGGCGACCGGATCGGCACCACGTTCCTTCAAGGTGTCAGCAGCACGCGCGCGGTCCGCATCCCGTTGGCCGTCCTTGCCCTTGAAGGCATCGCGGTCCTTGGCGTTAGCTGCCGCCTGCTGCTTGTTGCCATATTGCTCGCGGCTCTTGGCATCCCGGTAGGGCACATCTTTGCGCCGCTCGGGGTTGTGCTTGAAGCTGTTGTTATTGTTCGTGATCTGGCGGTTGCTGACGTTGATATTGTTGTAACGATTGACGTTGATATCGACGCTGTTGTGGCCCCAGTTATAGCCACCCCACAAGGAATTGTGAATGCCGACAATGGCCGCACCCCACACCACGCCCGCAACGAATGCGCCGCCTGGATAGTAGTAAGGGGGCGGCGCCCAGTAGTAAGGCGGGTAGGTCGGATACCACCAGCTGCCGTACACAACCGTCGGCTGATAGACCGGCACATAAACCGTCTGCGGCTGCGTCGGCTCGATGATGATGACTTGCTTGTTGTTCTCGGTCTGGGTCGTGACCTTTTGCTGTTCATTCGCTTTCAGGTTGCCGGCTTCTTGCGCCTTCTTGCGCATGAACTGCACCCGGTCCATCAAATGAGCAGGGTCGGCCAAGAAGGCGTCGCCCAGGCGCTGCACATCGCCGGGGTTGGCGTCCATCATCGCCAAGACCTGCGGGAAGGCGACCAGCGATTGCACCGCAGGCTCCCAGGGCTTGGTCTCGATCTGCTTGACCGCCGCGTCACCTTTTTCATCCGGATGGGCTTTGGACCAGGCGGCGGCTTCTTTGACGTCGCTGGGGTAGGTCGAGGCCATCAAGATCTGCGACAGCAGCGAGTCCGGATAGAGCGCAATCGGCGCCAACATCTGGTCCAGTTCTTCATCCTTGAAAGTCGCATCGGCGGCGCGCGCGGCGCCCATCATGCCAATGGCACACAAAGTTAGCAGCAGCAGGGCGCGCAACAAGCGCCCCCAACTCGCGCCCCAATTTGGGCCTGCGGCGGTTCGATGAGAGGCAGCAGTCGTCATATTCCGTTCCTTCGAAGAGCAATCGTTGGCACACCGATGATGTTAAACGCGCATTCAAGCCATGGCGGGCCGCTATGTCCAATTACAAATGCGAATGCCGCCAATGATGTTCAGACATGTCATCAGTGCGTCATGGGCAGGTAGCACGGCTAGATTGGCGTCCTGTTCATGCGCGCGCCTCCAGCAAACTGCCCCAGTTGCGCCGCGCCAGCAGCATCAGCAGCGCCGCCGCCAGCAGGGGCACGACATAGATCAAAGCTTGGGCCAAGCCGAGCAGCAGCGGCGGGGCTGCTGCCGCCAAGTTGTTCAGATAGTGGCGCAAATACAGCGCCAGCAGCAGCGGGGCGAGCCAGACGCAAGCACTGCGCAAGGACTTGCTCGCGCCGGCGCCCAGCACCTCGCGCCCGGCCAGCATGAACAGCGCCGCCACCACAAACACCAGGGTAAAAAAGGTATTGAAGATCGCCTCGGCTGCGCCGGTCTGGCCCCTGAAAAGCCAGAACGGCAGCCAGGCCAGGCACAGCAGGCCCAGGCCGAAGGCGCAGCGGCCGGCGCGTTTGGCGGCGTGGGCATCACCCATTTGCTCGGCCTCGGACTGGGCCTTCTTCATCAGCGGCATCAAGGCCAGGCTGCCCAGACCCAGGGCCGCGTCCGCAGCCAAGGTGATCGGATAACCCCAAGCCTCGATGGCCAGGCCTTGCCAGGTGGCGGTATAGGCAATCGCCAGATTGCTCAGCGCCATATAGGCGGTGAACTGGGTGGCGGCCACGCGTGGGTTGGTCACGTCCATGAACAAGGCCGTGCGCACGCCGTAGCCCAGGCCCATGAAGATATTGAAGGCGATGGTGGAGGCCCACAGCGCGGACACCAAGGCTGGCGGCACCGCCGCGAGCGCGCCGGCGCTGCCCGGCTCGCGCGGCATCACATAACCATGCTGCTGCAAGACCCACATCAGATACAGCACCGGCAAGCTCGTCAGCAGGGTGCACACGGTCAGCACGCGCCGCCGGCCCAGGTGATCCGACAGAAAGCCGCCGATCACCATGGCGACGGCGCTGGCGACGGTGGAGAACAGTTGCAGCCAGGCGACTTGGTCATCGTCCAGCCCCAGCTCGACCGACAGATTCGACTGCAGCGCCAGGCTCAAAGACATGGCCCCGGCCGGCAGCAAGGCGTAGAACACGCCGGCAAAAGCACCCTTGGTGCCGAGGAAGGACCGGAAGGCGGCCATCGCAAAGTCGCGCATCTCGCCGGCCGCGTGGCGCAGGCCCGAGCCTGTCTTGGCCGTCGCTTGCACCAGCGCCTCCTTCATCGGCAGCACCACCAGGCCCGTCACGGCCAGAATGCACAGGGCGACGAAGATGAAGCTGGACTGGAAGCCAATGTAGGACATCAGGAACAGCACGCCGCTGCCGCCGACCGCTTGGCCAATGGCCGCGCCGCCAAACATCAGGCCGTTGGCCAGGCCGCGCTCGTCTTCTTGCAGCACATTGCAGGCCAGCGAATCGATCGCCACATCTTGCATCGCCGCGAACGTGTTGTGTACCAGCAGGATCAGCGTGAATAGCGGCAGTTGCTCGGGCAGCTTGAGGAAGATCAGCACGGCCAAGGTAGCGGCCATCATCAACTGCGTGCCGATGATCCAGGCACGGCGGTGGCCAAAGCGTTCGGAGCGGAACACATCGATCAGCGGGCCGAATGCCCACTTGAAGGCCCAGGGTAGATAAAAAGCCGCCACAAAAGCGCCGATCTCGGCGGGGCCCACGCCCATGCGGCGCAGTTGCGTGGCCACGGCCGTAGCGGCGAAACCGAGCGGTATGCCCTCGGTCATGTACAAAAAGAAAAAGGCCGCTAGACGGCCGTTCTTGGTGCCCAGCAGATTGGGGAGTCTCATTCTTGGTCGGCGCTGATCTGCGCCCCTGGCAATCAAAGTGGGCGGATTATCGGTGCCGGGCTTGCAACAGAAAGGCGGTTTACCCGGCCAGGGCGCCGGTTTTGGGCTGCGGCGATTTCGCCCATCGGGCGCCGAGTTTGTCGGGCCAGGCCAGCGGCGCGCGAGGGCGCGGTGTTGTGGGTCGCAGCCGCATCCTTGCCGGGCATTCGGACTGTTTCAATCGACGGGGCAGCCCGTGACGCGCAGCCAACCAAGGAAACTTAGACACCCGTACATCCCATCTGCAAATCGGATTGGGACAAGGCAGGTCTAGCGCCCGATGTTGCCGCCTCGCAAGACAGCGCTTGCGGTCGCGGAGACGGTCATTCTGAAAAGCTCTTGGGTACGCCGAAAGACCCGCATCAAAAGCAGGAACTGCAGCGCCGCCTGGAAGAGTTGGAGCAGTCTGCCGCGGCCCCGGCTGCTGCCAAGTAGACTGCTAAGCGTTCATCGCCCCGGCTATGTGCCAGTTCGTACGCATGCGTATGGCTTCGCACAAGCCAGGCCGGTGGAATTCACGCAATCATTCTCTCTAGGCCGCAATGAGCCCCAATGCCTTGGCGACGATCCAGATCCGCCCCTATCTCGCTTCAGATCGGCAAGCATGTCTTGCGATCTTTCGCAGCAATATGCCGCGCTATTTCGACAGCTCAGAGTTGCCGGAGTTCGATGCTTTTCTTGAGCAACCCAGCGGGGACTACTTCGTCGTCGAGCAGGGCAGTGCCGTCGTGGGCTGCGGCGGTTGCTATATTCGTGAGGGCAAGGGCCGTCTCAGCTGGGGCATGGTTGCGCGGGATTGTCACGGCGCTGCTCTTGGAGCCAGCCTGCTTGCCTGGCGCGTCAATCACCTGTTCTTGCGGCCCGAAACTGCCGAGATCACGATCGACACCAGCCAACACACCGCGGGCTTCTTCGCGCGCTATGGCTTTCGAACGACTCAGCAGATCAGCGATGGCTTTGGCCCGGGCATCGACCAGATCTCTATGTCTTTGCAACGTGACGACTGGCAGCCGGAGAACTGAGGGCACTGCAAGCCGCCCGCATTGGACGGCAAGCGAACCGTGTGCTCAGACCTTGCGCGCCGCCGGCCGCATATTGGCCAGCGTTTCCACGCGCTTGAGCAACTCGCGGTCATTCCAGGGCTTCTTGAAGATGCCGTACAGGCCTTGCACCTGGTGCACGCGGGCCTGCATTTCGTCATGGCCGGTGATGGCGATGATAGGTAAATCCTCGGTATCCAGATTGCCTTGCACGGCGGCGATCAACTCGAAGCCGTCTTTGTTGGGCATCTCCAGATCGGTGATCAAGACGGCAAAGGGCTGCTCGGCCAAACGCTCCAGCGCCTCGACACCGTCTTTGGCCAAGGTAACGCGGTAGCCGGCGGTCTGGAAGAGCTTGCCAAGCTTGGCGCGCGCCACGGCTGAATCATCCACCAGGAGCAAGGAGGCGGGCTCGGCAGGAGCGGCCGGCGCAGCTTGAGCGGTCGCTAGCGGCGCGGCCGAATTTGCGGCGGGGCCGTCATCGCCCCTGCGGCTGCTGATGATGAAGACCACGATGGCCAAGGGCACCGCGATCAAGAGTGGCAGCAAATACGGGCCCAGCAGGTCCGGCAGGTCAAACGGCATGGTGATAGGTCTCCGAAGCTCGGCTGAGTGAAGCATGCCAATCTAACACTTGGCGCCTAGAGGCAAGCGTGAAAAAGCCGGCACTAGGCCGGCTTCAATTGGGATCAGTGCGGGATCAGCGCTTGTCGCTGCCCACCAGCTTATAGATCGTGGCGCCCAGGACTGCACCGGCAATCGGAGCGACCCAGAACAACCACAGCTGCTCAACCGCCCAGCCGCCAACGTACAAGGCGACGGCCGTGCTGCGGGCCGGGTTGACCGAGGTGTTGGTGACGGGAATGCTGATCAGGTGAATCAGCGTCAAACCCAGGCCGATCGCGATGGGGGCGAAGCCGGCCGGCGCGCGCTTGTCGGTCGCGCCCAGGATGATGATCAGGAAGAAGGCGGTCAACACCACTTCGGCGATCAACGCGGCCTGCATATTGAACTTGCCCGGGGAATGCTCGCCGAAGCCGTTCGAAGCGAAGCCGCCGGCCAGATCAAAGCCGGCCTTGCCACTGGCGATCAGGTAAAGCACGCCGCCCGCTGCCAAGCCACCCAGCACTTGCGAGACGATGTAGGGCAGCAGTTTGCCGACCGGGAAGCGCCCGCCGACAAACAGGCCGATCGACACGGCCGGGTTGAAATGCCCGCCCGAGATATGGCCGACGGCATAAGCCATGGTCAGCACCGTCAGACCGAAGGCGAGCGACACGCCGACGAAGCCAATGCCCAACTCCGGAAACGCAGCCGCCAAAACGGCGCTGCCGCAACCACCAAACACCAACCAGAACGTACCCAGAAATTCTGCGCCGTAAGCTTTCATATTGTTTCCCTCAAAAAGTGCCAAGAAATGCCGGACCCTGTTTTTTCGTGGATCCGGCGGCGCGCCATGATGCCGCAAAAACCGTGACATTCGTCACGGGCTGACCCTTAGTTGCGGTTTGTGCGCGCAGAAAAACTCCAGAAAGCGGCGTTGTTTGCACCTTGCAGGTGCATTTTTCGATACTTGAGCGCAGCCCTTTTGTCCCCAGTTGGGCTTCTGGCAAACTGCGCCGGCGGTGAAAACAGGGTGATCAGCCAGGCATCGCGGCCTATCAATTAATCAGGGGGTAGACAGCATGTTCCATCGGCAAACACTTTTTTCGCACTCACAAGGTGACTCTGCAGGGGCTTCAGCGCCGGTTTCGACCAGGATGTACAGCGCGGTCAGCATCGCCGCGTTGATGAGCACGCTGTTGCTCACCGCTTGCGGGGGCAGCCTCGTCGACGCCATCGTCGATGACCTGACCTGCGCCGTCACCAACTGCAAAGATTCCGCGACGCTGAACGTCGATGACATCAGCCCCAAGTTTACGGTCACGCAGGACAAGGGGCAGGTCAGGGTTGAGGGCCGCCTAGGCTACAGCGCCAACTTGATCACTGTGGTGCATCCCAGTGGCAACGACCATATGTCGGCCAGCGTTGGCAATCAGCGCCGCGATCTTGAAGATGAGGACGGCAAACGCACGAACTACAGCGTGTTCTTGGCCGACGCCAGCGAGCAACCGATAGTGACGGCCAACTTTGTGCGCGGCAGCGAACTGCACGGCAGCACCGTCACCATGCCCAAGGCCTTCAGCGTTGTCGCACCCACGGGGTCGCCGATGATTGGCCGCTCGAGCGGCAAGTTTTTGGTGCAATTGAGCCAGCCCTATTCCGACCAAATGTCACTCAGCGTCAGCATGGTGTGCAAGCGCGCCGATGGCAGCAGCTTTGACAGCAAGGGTGAGCCTTTGGCGAGCGCGCCTGAAGCCAATGCCTACCGCATCAGCACATTGGAGTTGGACACCGCCTTGAACCGGGCCAGCTACAACTACAACACCCAGAGCCCCAATAGCTCGCTGGTGCAGACTTGCGAGCTGAGCTTCCAGTGGGTGTTGCGCCAGACCGGCACGGTGGCCTCGACGCTCAACCGGCACAGCAGCATCGTGGCCGAGCGCAGGGCGCAAAACACGGCGAACTACGACGCCCGACTCTGAACATCGCTCAGCAGACCCCGCGCCAGCCAGCCTTGCAGCGCCTGCACGACCGCAGCGGCGGCTTGATCCGCCCCGACTGTCAGCGCGGCTTGCTGGCAAATTGCCTCAAAGTTTTGACCGGCCGCCAGCGCCTGCAGCAACTGCGCCTCCAACGGCTCGAGCGAGCGCCAATAGGTCTCCAGGCCTTCGCGCCAGACCAGCAAATGATGATCCAAGGCGGCCGGCTCGCTCAAGACCGGCCCAGCTTCATCTGAGCCCGGTTCATGGGCGCGCAGGGCGCTCCAGGCCGGCTCGATGGCCCAGTTCATTGCCAGCAAATGCACGCTGGGCTGCAAGCTGAAGACGAGCGCGGGCCAGTCTTCGGTGGCCGTGGCTGCCACTTGCTCAAAGCGCAAGACCGGCGCATCGGCGCTGTCAAAAGCGGCCCGCAGCGCCCAGTCCATGCGCGCAAATTCGACCATGCAGGGGTGCGTCAACTGATCCGCATACTGATCCGCCATGAAGGCAGCGAGGTCGGCGCCAAACCAGCGTATCGAAGGCTGGCGTGACGGCCGCGCCTGAATATAGGCCAGGCCCAGCGCATCGAAATCCGCGTCACCGAGCGCGCGTTGCAGCACGGTGAAGTTGTCGCGCAGCGCGGCCAGCAAGCGAGCGCTATAGGCCTCGCGGTAGATCGCCAAACCCGTCGCGGGCTCTTGCAGCAGCGCCTCAGGTTCGGTCGGGTCGGCCCGCGCGCATACCGCCTCCTGCATCGCCTGCTGCTGAATTTTCAAGGCCGCGCTCATGCCGGCACCGCGTGTAGCGCTCTGCGCGGGCTGCGGCAGACGGTCTGCGCCAGCTGCCGGGCCTGGTCAAGCTCCAGCAAGAGTTCGGCCAAGGGCGGGATGCTGTCATCACGCTCAATCATGGTCGGGCGCGCGCCGATGCGCAGCAGCGTGTAGCAATAGAGCTGCCAGACCGCATCGCTTACCGGGTGGTCATGGGTGTCGACGAGGATGTCGCCACGGTCTTCATGGCCTGCCAGGTGGATTTGCACCACTTGTTCTGCCGGCATCAGATCGACATAGGCGCGCGCATCAAAGCCGTGGTTGCGGCTGGAGACATAGACGTTGTTGATGTCCAGCAGCAGCTTGGCGCCGCTGCGGCGCAGCAACTCGGCCACAAACTCGGCCTCGCTCATTTCGTCAGCGGCGAAACGCACATAGCTGGACACGTTCTCAAGCACCAAGGGCCGCTGCAGCAGGTCCTGCACTTGCGCGATGCGCGGGCTCAGGTGTTGCAGCGCCGCCTCGGTATAGGGCATGGGCAAGAGATCGTGCAGGTTGCGATGGTCAACGCCGGTCCAGCACAGATGATCCGAAATCCAGGCCGGCTCGACGCGCGCGGCCAGCGCCTTCAAGTCACGCAGGTAGTCCAGATTCAAAGGGTCGGCGCTGCCGATCGACAGAGACACGCCGTGCATCACCACGGGAAAATCGCGCCGGATGCGGTCCAGGTGATGCAGCGGCTTGCCACCGGGCACCATGTAATTCTCGGAGATGATCTCCAGCCAATCGGGCTTCAGCGCTGGCGGCAGCGGCGCCTCGGGGTTGGCAAAGTCGGCATAGTGTTCGGTCCTGAGTCCGAGGCCGAAACCCTGCAAGCGGCTGACTGACATTGAGTGCTCCAAATGAATCAGGGCAAGGCAGGATTGAGCCGCCTTGCCCTTCGATGCTCTAGCTACAGAGCTTGTTAGAGGGCTTAGCCGACAACCTTGCCGCCGGCCTTGGTGCACTCCTCGGCCGACTTCTTGCTGTTCCAGCCCTGGCCCTTGCAGCTGTTGTGGCCCTTGCATTCGCTCTTGGCGGTCTTGCAGTCTGACGAGCCTTTGCAGCTGTTGATGCCGGAGCACTTGACCATGCCCTCATCGGCGGCGTGGGCAACGGTGGTGAAACCGGCGGTGGCGAACAGGGCTGCGGCTGCTGCAGCGATGCTCAGGCCGGTTTTGATGGATGCTTGCATGTGTATCTCCAGATGGGTCAATGATGAAGGGGTGGTGAACATAGACTTAGATCAGCACGCTTGGCATTGGCGCCAACTTGCGTACCCATCTGGGTCGTGATGCTGCGCTCTTTCCTTACGACGCGAGCAAAATATTTTCGAAAACAAGCTCAAGCTACAGTGCAGCCCATGCCCGAGAACCGCACTTTGAACTCCGACCGCAGACCCTGGTCCTGGATCCCCACGCTCTATTTTGGCCAGGGCCTGCCCTATGTGGTGGTGATGACGCTGTCGGTCATCATGTACAAGAACCTCGGCCTGTCTAACACCGAGATCGCGCTGTACACGAGCTGGCTCTACCTGCCCTGGGTGATCAAGCCGCTGTGGTCTCCGCTGATAGAACTGTTGGGCCTCAAGCGCGGTTGGATCGTTGCGCTGCAGTTCGTCATTGGCGCAGCGCTGGCGCTGGTCGCCTTGAGCATCCCAAGTTCGCGCAGCGTGCAGTTGACGCTGGCGATGTTCTGGCTGATGGCTTTCGCCTCGGCCTCGCATGACATCGCCGCCGACGGTTTCTATATGTTGGCGCTGAGCCAGCGCCGTCAGTCCGCTTTTGTGGGCGTGCGCTCAACCTTCTACCGCCTGGCCAATATTGGCGGTCAAGGCGGCCTGGTCTATCTGGCCGGCGAGTTGCAAGAGCGCACCGGCAGCATGACGCAGGCCTGGAGCGCGGTGTTCTTTCTGCTGGCCGGCATTTTTGTGCTGCTGGGGGGCTATCACCAGTGGATGCTGCCGCGCCCGGCCAGCGATGTGAGTGGCCAGGCCGGGCGCAGCGGCCATCAGCTGCGGCGCGACTTTGTTACCGTCTTTGCAGAATTTTTCCGCAAGCCCGGCATCGGAGTGATCATCGGCTTCTTGCTGCTCTATCGCTTTCCTGAAGCGCAGTTGCTCAAGCTGGCCACGCCCTTTTTGCTTGACCCGAGCAGCGCCGGTGGCCTGGGTCTGACGACCAAGCAGGTCGGCATTGCCTACGGCACGGTCGGCTTGTGCGCGCTGACGCTGGGCGGCCTGCTGGGCGGCTGGGTGATCTCACGCATCGGGCTCAAGCGGGCGCTGTGGCCGCTGATTCTGGCCATGCATGTGCCGAACGTCATGTTCTTGCTGATGGCGCTCAGCATGCCGCACAACTTGGTCGTCATCAGCACGGCGCTGGCCGTCGAGCAATTTGGCTATGGCCTGGGTTTCACTGCTTATCTGATGTTCATGATCTTGGTTGCGGAGGGGGATGCCGTGGCAACGCCGGGCCGCCCCAAGTTGCCACAGCCCCCTCGGGGGGGGGGCGCAGCGAAGCCAGCACTTGGGGGCTCATACAAGACGGCGCACTACGCGATCTGCACCGGCTTTATGGCGCTGGGCATGATGATTCCCGGCATGTGGAGCGGCTGGCTGCAGCAGCAAATGGGCTATGTGCTGTTTTTCGCCTGGGTGCTGGTGGCGACACTGCCGTCCTTCGGCCTGGCCGCGCTGATCAAGATCCCGGCTGACTTTGGCAAGAAGGTGGAGCAGGACGCATGAGTTTGCGCCGCCGCGCTTTTGTGTTGGCCAGTGCCGGCTTGACGGCCTGCGCACCTTTGCCCATCCAGGGCCCTGACGCCGACCCCAAACTGATCCCGGCGCCGGACCTTGCCGAACTTGCCCCGCCCGCGCCACGCGAGTTCCGCGCCGCCTGGGTGGCCACCGTGGCCAATATCGACTGGCCCAGCCGCAAAGGTCTGAGCAGCGCCGAGCAGCAGGCGGAAGTGCTCACCTTGCTGGACAAGGCGGCGGCGCTCAAGCTCAACGCCATCATCTTGCAGGTGCGCAGCAGCGCCGACGCGCTCTATGCCTCCGAGCTGGAGCCCTGGAGCGAATACCTGAGCGGCAGCCAGGGCCAGGCGCCCGAGCCCTTTTATGATCCGCTGCAGTTCTGGGTCAGCGAGGCGCACAGTCGAGGCATCGAACTGCATGCCTGGTTCAACCCCTTTCGGGCCCGCCAGAGCGGCGCCAAATCGGCCGCTGCGCCGCTGCATCTGAGTCGCAGCCGGCCTGACTGGGTCAAGACCTATGGCGATCAGCAGTGGATAGACCCGGGCGAGCCGGGTGCGGCCGCCCACACGCTGGCCGTCATCAATGATGTCTTGCAGCGCTATGACATCGATGCCGTTCATATAGACGATTACTTCTACCCCTATCCGGTGCTTGACGCCAACAGCAAGCAGGAGCTTGATTTCCCCGACGAGCCGGCCTGGCGGCGCTACGCCCGAGCTGGCGGCAGCTTGGATCGGGCCCAATGGCGGCGCAGCAATGTCGACAACTTGGTGCAAGACATCTATCAACTGCTGCGCCGGACCAAGCCTTGGGTGCGCTTCGGCATCAGCCCGTTTGGCCTGCCCAAGCCCGCGCTGCGCCCGCTGGGCATTGCCGGCTTCAGCCAGTTCGACAAACTCTATGCCGATGTGGAGCGCTGGCTGAGCGAAGGCTGGCTGGACTATCTGGCGCCGCAGCTGTATTGGCCGATTGCACAAAAAGCGCAGGCCTTTGGCGTGCTGCTGGACGCCTGGCATGGGCAGAACCCGCAGGAGCGCCATATCTGGCCCGGCCTGTTCACCAGCAAGATCACCGACAAGGCCGACAGCTGGCCGGTGCAAGAAATCTTGCAGCAGATCGCCTTGCTGCGCCAGCAGCGCCCCGGCAGCGGCCACGCGCATTTCAGCATGGTGGCCTTGCTGCAAAACCGCCGCGGCCTGGCCGACGCCTTGGCTGCGGGCCCCTATGCCGAGGCCGCGCTGGTGCCGGCGACGCCTTGGTTGGCCGACGCTGACTCGGCCGCCAGCGCCTTGCCTGAACTTCGCGTCAAGAGGGTCGGCGAGCAGCAATTGCAGGTTCTGCTCGGCGCCGACCAGCGCCACGCGGTCTGGCTACTCTATGACGAGCGCTGGAGCTTGCGCCTGACCGGCGAAAGCCTGACGGTGGCGGCGCCCGGCTTGAGCGCCGTGGTGGTGTCGGCGCTCAGCCGCAAGGGCCAGGAAGGGCCTCGCCTGGGCTGGCGCCTGCAGTAGAGCAGGGCTAGCCTTGCGGATCGCGGGCAAATCGGCAGCAAGTCATCAACAGAGCGCCCGCAGTTCGTCGCTGATTCCCGCTGTCTACCCCGCCAAATCAGACGCTCGTCATTTGGCGCTGGGAAGCGGCCATCTGGGCCACTATTCTGAACCCAGATCAGCAGCTGTTGAGCGCAACAAACAAAGCGCTGGCGGTCGCGTCTAGCCCCGATGAACACAAGGAGTAACTCATGAAATACACGTCATCTATCAAGGCCGCCTGCGTACTCGCAATTTCCATGACTTTCGGCACTGCCATGGCCGCCTCAAATGCGCCGGTCGAGATGCAGCGGGTCGAAGTGGCTGGCCAAAAAGCGGCCGACCTTGCTCGCTTTGATGTGCAAGCCGCTTGCCCAAACATCACGCAGGAAATGAAGAACACCTTGACCAAGGCTTTTGATCGCTACCAAGCCACCGGTGTGGTCAAGGTGGAGTTCCGCGTGCAGGGCAATCAGATCAATTCGGTCGCCGCCACGGGTGGCCCGAACGAATACCGTCACCCGGTCCGGCAGGCGGTACGCCAGTTGGCCTGCGCCGACAACAGCGGCGGCAATCAGCTTTATGCCTTCGAGCTGAGCTTCACGCAGCCGAAGGACGGCAAGTCTGGCGATCAAGTTGTCGCCATGCTGACGCGCTGAGTGGGCGTCTAGGGGCTCTGAGCGCGCCTGCGGCGCGCTCAGAGATCTGTCAGCAAGATGGTCTCGTTATCCGCGCCGCTGGGCGCCACCAGCGGCAGCTCGATCAAAAAGCAGGTACCGTTGGCCGAGCTGCTGTGCAGGCTGATCGTGCCGCACAGCACATTGCTGATCAGGTTGTGGCTGATATTGAGCCCCAGCCCGGTGCCGCCGCGGCCCATGCGGGTGGTGAAAAAGGGGTCGAAGACGCGCGCCTGAATGTCGGCGGGAATACCTGCCCCATCGTCGCTGACGCTCAGCTCCACCCTATCGGACGGGCCGGTCGGGTCAGCAAGCCGGCGGGCATGAATGGCTATGTGCCCTTGGGTGCGGCCTTCGAGCCCATGCAGCAAGGCGTTGCTGATCAGATTGGTCAAGACCTGCCCTAGTGCGCCGGGATAACTGTCCATTTCCAGGCCTGCAGGTATATCGACCGAGACCTCCACCGGCAGGCGCTTGAGGGTCGGGTCCATGCTCATCAATATTTCCCGCACCAGCTGCGCCAGCTCAAACTGACGCCGCTGCGCGCTGCTGCTGTCCACCGCTACTTGCTTGAAGCTCAGTAGCAGCTCGCTGACACGTTCGATATTGGCCTGCAAGATAAGCGAGCCGCTGCCGACGCGTCTGACGAAGCCCTCCAGCTCCGAGCGGCGCATGCCTTGCTCAAGCGCCAGCACCATCGCCTCGGCCTCGGCGCTCAAAGTAGTGGCGGCCAGCCGGGCATTGCCGACCGGCGTGCCCATCTCATGCGCGACGCCGGCCACCAGGCGGCCCAGGCTGGCCAGCTTTTCGGCCCGCATCAGGCTGCTTTGCGTCTGGCTCAGATTGAGCAGGGTTTGCGACAGCTCGGTATTGCTGGCATGCAAGGCGGCGGTGCGTTCTTCCACCCTCGATTCCAGCAGCGCACGGCCCTGCTCCAGCTCGCTGGCATCTTTTTTCAAGCGCGCTTCCCGGCGCGCCAACTCCTCACCCATATGCACAAAGGCGTCGCCCAACTGGCCCAGTTCGTCGGCACGCTGGGTGGGCAGGGTGATGTCGAAGTGACCATCCGACACACCCTGCACCGCGCTTTGCAAGGCCGTGATCGGGCGGCTGATCTGGCGCCGCACGATCCAGCCCAGCAAGCTGATCAAGACCAGCCACACCACCGCGCCGGCCAGCAGGATGTTCGCGGCGATTTTGTCGGCCTCGGCCTCCAGCAGCGCGTTCGGGTAGACCGACACGAACAGCCAGTCCGGGCCGGGGATGCGCGCCAGCCCCAACATATAGCGGCCGTCGCGGCTGGCGCTGACGATGGCTTCGCCGGCTTCGGGCAGGCCCAGGGCGGCGATCTCGTCGAGCAAGGGATCGCCCAAGCTGGCCAAGGCCAGATTGCCCTGCGCCGCTTCGATTTTGGCCTTCAGATTGGGGTGTGCGATCAGGTGCTTGTCGCGGCTGATGATCATGTTGTAGCCGCCCGGCAGCGCCTCGCCGAGCGTGCGCTTGAGCAAGCTGTCCACCGCCACATCCTGCGACACGCAGGCGATCCATTGCCCGCCATAGTCGATCGGCGTGACCGTCGAGACCATATAGATGCGCGCCTTGTCGTCGTAGTAGACCGGTGTCCATTGGTTGCGGCGCTGCGGGTTCTTGTCGGGTGCCGCGCCCGCCACCGGCGGGTAGTCGAAGTTGTTGGTCTGCGCGTTGGCCTCTGCGGCCCAGTTGACCGAGGGCGAGAACATGATCAAGCCCTTGGCCGGCAGGTCGAAATAGGCCGAGTAATAGCGCGCCGTCATCGGCGGCCCCCATTCGCGCAGCAGGCCGAAGGCCACTTGCGTCTGCCACATCAGCTCATCGTCCAGCGGCAGCTGGGGGCGCAGATAGACACTGGGCAAGTGGCGGTGGTCATCCAGTTCGGGGCGCACCCGCAAGAGTTGATCAGGCCAGCGGGCAAACCATTTTGAAAACTGTGCCCGCCAATCCTGCGGCTTTGGAGCGGCCAGGCGGCGCAGGTATTCGTCGCGCAGCATCTCGGTATTGGCTTGCGCGATGGCAAAGTCTGCGCCGCCGGCGCGGGCGCGCTCGGCCACGTCCATGCGCAATTCTTCCAGCGATTTGGCGCGCAACTCGCGGCTGCTCACCGCATGCACCAGCCAGGCCAGCAGGCCGATGCTGAGCAGCAGTGCCAGGCTCAGCCGCCACAAGAGCCCCCGCGCCAGCGTCGCGTCGGCCTTTGAGTGCAGGCCTGCCAGCAGCCGGCCCAAATGATGGGCTTGTCGAGGCATTGCCTCGGGCGGACTCAGCGGCCCGTCTTCTTGCTTGTGCGCCCCCCGATCCTGACTCATCCGTCCGACCTGTTTTGCGTTGCAGACGCGAGCATCATGCCGCAAAGCAAGCCGGGCGCGGTGTCACTTTCGGTTCAGTGGCGTATCGGCGAGTCAGCGAGTCAGCGTTTCAGCGCACCATTGCAGCCAAGCACCATGCGGATGCGACCAGGCCAGGGCAAGGTTGGTTTGCACTTCTCGCTCGACCCATTGCAGCGTCCACAAGGTCGAGGCGCTGGCGCCGGCCGCCAAGGGCGGCAGCGCCAGGCCGTCTGGCCGCAGCCCGGGCGCTTCGGCGCTGAGCCAGATCAAGCCATGCCGGCGCTGCAGTTGCGCCAGCTGTTGGCGGAACTTGGTCAGGGCGGCGGCTTCAAAGTAGGCCAGCACCCAACTGTTGAACAGCACCGGCTGCACCTGCGGTGGCAAGTGCGTCAACCAATCCGCCAGCACGGCCAGGCAGTCATCCGCCCGGCGCACTTCATGCCTGGCCTTGCGCGCCTGCTTGAGGGCCAGTTGCAATCGCTGTGCGCGCACGCGGTCATGGGGCCACAGGCAAGCGGCCAGCCAGCGCGTGGCCGCCGCGTCATTGACATCGATCGGCGCCGGGTCGGCGCCGAGGCGATGGCTCAAGCGCCAGGGGCGAGTCGCTGGCGGTGCTAACTCGCCCAGCCAGCGGCAATCGATCGCGGCCTGGCCCGTCCTGGCCGGCGCGCCCAGGCTGAAGCCACCGGCGTCCAACAGATAGTTGTAGCGATAGTCGTCGACCCCCAGGTTCAGCCCGGCGCTGCAGCCGAAGTCGAACAGGGCCAGGTCTTGCCGGCCGGTCAGCTGGGCGATCTGCTGCAAGGCCGGCCAGAGCACGGCGCAGCGGCCGATCTCGTTGGTTTGGGTGCTGCGGCTTCGCAGCAGGGCCGTCAATTCGGCGCTTTGGCTGCGGGCGAAGTCCAGCAGTAGGGCCGGCAGTGCCGCGTCCGGCAAACGCGTGCCGCCAACGCTGGGGTAATAGGCCGCGAGCGGGTGCTTGACGCCTGCCAGCACTCGCTCGTGCAGCGCCGCCAGCAGCAGATTGGGCCTGGCCTGCGTGCTCGGCGCGTGTTGCAGCAGCGCCAGCAGCTGGGGCTGCTCGGCCACGGCCAGGCAGATCGCCACGTAAAGCGGGTCTTGCGGGCATTCGACGGCGGCGAAATGCAAGAACTTGTCGGCCATGCCGGCTTGTGTGTGGGGTTCCATGGGCCCAGTGTGGCAACAAGACTGGCGGCAGAATGTCGGATGCCCGACAAACTCCGTGTTTTTTTGCCCGCATGTTGCTTGAAGATCTGAGTGCGCTGCTGCGCGGCAATTTCCCCGACCTGTCGCTGCCTGTGCCGCAGTTGCAGGCTTTGGCGTCCTTGGTCGGCACACGCAAGCTGGCGCGGGGCCGCAGCCTGTTCTTGCAAGGCCAGCCGACGCAAGCCTTCTACGCGGTCTTGAGCGGCGAGATCGAAGCGCGCTTTTGTGGTTTGGGCGGCGATGTCTCGGTCTTGGAGCATGTGCAGCCGCCGCGCTTGTTCGGCCTGGCGGCTTTTGCTGCCGGCCAGCCCAGCAGTTATGAGGCGGTGGCGCGCCAGACTACGCAGTTGCTGGTCTTTGGCCCGGCCGCTTACGAACTTCTGATGGACCACGTGCCAGGTTTTGCGCGCGCGCTGTTGGCCGAGTTTGCCCAGCGCTATGACGGCACCTTGCGTCTGCTGGAGGCCTCGCGACACCGGCCGGCGGCAGAGCGCTTTCAGCTCGCCTTGAACCAGCTGACGCGTGAGCGTGGCCGTGGCCCCCTCGACGCTGAAGGCCGCTTGGGCGTCAAGGCCAGCCAGGCCGAGTTGGCGGCCTTGGCCAATTTGTCGCGCCAGACCGTCAACCAGTTGCTGGCCCAGGCGGTGGCGCGCGGCGAGCTGAGCTGCGGCTACCGCACCTTGTGGGTCAGGCAGCACGGATAGCCGACCGGTCGTCCTGCGGCTCATACAGCCCGAGCAGCGCGGGTTCCTTGCCGGGCCGGCGGATGTAGCTGCCGAAGAGCTGGTCCCACAGCGGGATCGCGGTGCCATAGTTTTGCGCCTCGCTTTCGATCACGCTGTGATGCCAGCGGTGCAGCTCGGCGCTGCCGATGAGCCGGTCCAGCGGCCCTATGCTGCCGCGAATATTGGCGTGCACGGCGGCCCCTTGCACCTGTATGAACAAGGCCGCCCACAACATCACCTGCGGCTCAAAACCCAAGAGCAGC
This sequence comes from Paucibacter sp. B2R-40, assembly GCF_025717555.1. Taxonomy (GTDB): domain Bacteria; phylum Pseudomonadota; class Gammaproteobacteria; order Burkholderiales; family Burkholderiaceae_C; genus Paucibacter_A. The sequence continues at coordinate 662,101 of NZ_JAJIRP010000001.1, forward strand.
CATGGAAAAACCCGCGCCAGCTTGTTCCAGATCACATTGAGCGGATGAGCCAGCACGCTGTTGGCGGCATTGAGCTTGGCCGGGTGGTGATGCAGCGAATGGATGCGCCACAGCCAAGGCCGGCGATGGGCCAGTCGGTGCAGGGCAAACGGCCCCAGCTCGCCCAGAGCTATGGCCAAGGGCAGGGCCAGCAGCGGCGGTAGCTCAGCGGCCCAGCCAGGCTCGGCGTGGTAGCTCGCCCAGTAGATGCCCAAGCCCATCAGCAGCGCGCCGGCCAAGGCATCGGCCACGGCATTGATGCCGAGAAACGCCCCGTCGCGGGTCAGCTCGGCCGGCCGTGCCTGCCAGGGCCGATGCTGCGGTAGCCGCCGCTCCCACAGCATCAGCCAGAGCAGCGTGCCCAGCGTGCCGGCGCCGAGCACGGCGTCGGCCGACCAGCCGGCAGCGGCGGTCAGCGCCGCGTAGGGCCACAGCGCCAGCAGCAGCAGCAAGTGGGGCCAGTTGAAGGAGCGAGGTGGAGTCTGCATGGGTCTTGGGCACAAGTAAGTGATGGGCGAGGCCGCATGCTCGGCGCAAATCGAGTGCCATGCATTAACCTCGGTTCATGAACTCAACTTGCCCCGCTTGCGGCCCCGAACTACTCGCCTTCTTGCAACAGTCGCCCGAACGGCTGCAGCGCTGGCAGGCCCTGCCACGCCGCCAACTCAAGCGTGGCGAATGCTTGCTGCGCGCCGGTGAGGTGGCGCCGGCCTTGTGGCTGGTGGAGGCGGGTTTGCTGCGTGGCCACTTTCTCGACGCCGACGGGCGCGAGCGCATTCATGCCTTCTACCCCGAGCTGCAATGGCTGGGCCTGCCCGGTGCAGCGCAGCCCAGCCCCTACACGCTGGAGGCGCTGGAGCGCAGCCAGTTGGTCGTCTTGACCCTTGCCGAGCTGCGCGACTGGCAGCTGCTTTGGCCCGGCATTGGCGAGCTGCTGTGGCAGGCCTTGGCGGTGCAGGTGCTCCGCTTGACCGAGCGCCAGCAGCAATGGCTGATGCTGGACGCGAGCGCGCGCTACCTGGCTTTTCTGCGCGACGAGCCAGCGCTGGCCCAGCGCCTCAAGCTCAAAGATGTGGCCAGCTATTTGGGCCTGACGAATGTGGCGCTGTCACGCATTCGCCGGCGTTTAGGCGCCGAGCAACTTGGCGCTTAGAGGTGATTAGTCCTCCAGCAGCGCCGCCTCGATATCCTCGCGCAGCGACTCCGGCGTGTCATTCGGCGCATAGCGCTTGAGCACCTGGCCATGCCGGCCGACCAGGAACTTGGTGAAGTTCCATTTGATCGCCTTCAGCCCCAGGATGCCGGGCTTCTCGGCCTGCAGCCATTGCCACAGCGGGTGCGCGTCGGCGCCATTGACCTTGACCTTGGCCATCATCGGGAATGACACGCCGTAGTTGAGCTCGCAAAAGGAGGCGATCTCTTCGTTGGCGCCCGGATCCTGGCCGCCGAACTCATTGCTGGGGAAGCCCACCACCACCAGGCCGCGCGCCGCATAGTCTTCCCAGAGCTTTTCCAGGCCCTTGAACTGCGGCGTGAAGCCGCAGGCGCTGGCGGTGTTGACGATCAACAAAACCCGGCCGCGCTGGCTGGCCAAGTCGGCCGGCTTGCCGTCGATCGACACGGCCTGGAAGTCATAAATGCTTTTGTTGCCGCTGTCATGCTTGCTGCTACTCATGATGTTCCTTCGCTGCTTTTGTCAGTCAGGCGTGAATGGTAGCGCCGCCGGGCGCATGCTGCCGGCGTGAACCCTGCGCACTGCAGTGTGATGACATCAAGCGTTACGCGCGGCCGTAGCGTCCGTAGGCCGATCGGGCGGGGGGTGGCGATTTTTGGCCCAAGCTTCTGACCAAACCAAGGGTTTATAGCATGGCAAATTCGGCAAAAATGTCCATGCAATCGCCTAAGCTACGCCTGCGTTGCGTACTGCGCGCGCATCAGTTCGAAAACTCGTGGCGAACTTGTATTTCCTTTCGCAACGCTGAACACTGGAGTGCCTTCTCTTGGATCATTTGGCCTGCTTTACCCCGAAGGACCTGACGGCAACAGCCTCAGCGCCCGACCTGGCTGCTTACCGCTGGCGTTTGCTGGCGCAGGGCGATTCCTGGTTCTCCACCGCCACCGCCAAGCTCGATGCGCATGCCAATCTGCTGCAGGAGATGTACTTCAAGCAGCCCACCTGCGCGGTCAACTGCGCCGGCTCCGGCGAGGCGCTCAGCCATATGGTGGACCTGGAATCGGCGCCCGACTTTGTGCGCCTGCTCAGCAGCCCGGATGCCCCGGTCTGGGACGGCGTGCTGCTCTCGGTCGGCGGCAATGATCTGATCTCCGCCGCGCAGACCCCGGCCCACACGCCCGACGGCGCCGACGTGCCGCTGCATCTGCGCCTGCTGCGCCGCCAAACCGAATGGGGCCCGCCGTCAGCCGGCGTAGCGCGTTACTTTTCTGAGCCCGGCTGGGCCACCTACAGCGAGTACCTGCGCACCAATGTGCGCCATCTGCTGACGCTGCGCGACCAGGGGCCCTCAAGCGGCAAGCCGGTCTTCATGCATTGCTACGCGGTGCCCATGCCCCGTCCTGCTGGCGCCGAAGCCAATGCCAATTCGGAGTTAGGCGCGTCCGGCCCCTGGCTGTATCCGGCGCTGAAGGCCTGCGCCTTGCCGAGCGCCGACTGGGCGGCGGTCAGCCGTTTGATGGTGTTCCACCTGGCGCTGCTGCTGAAAAGCATGGCGGCGGACAAGGAGCAATTCCCGGGGCTGCATGTGTTCGACTCGACCGCCGTGCCCTTGGCCCCGGCGACGGCCGGCAGCAGCGGCAGCAGCGGCGACTGGCATAACGAGATCCACCTCAACCACAGCGGCTGCCTCAAGATTGCCCGCGCCTGGTCCGAGAGCATTGAGCGGGTGCTCAGCGGCGAGGTTCTGGTGGTGCCGGGGGGGAAGAGGCGGTCTTGAGAGATGGCCTTGCACCGGATCTCAGATAGAGATACGGTGTCTTGAGCATTACTCCTCGGTGTTCTTTATGACGGGATCATCGCTGGGGTACAGGCTTTCGACCGCGCCGCCGCTGTTGGAGAACATCAGCACCACGCCCTTGCTGACGATCTTGTCGGTCGGCATCCGGACTTCGACGCTGTTGTCATTGCTGGCGGGCTGAAAATTGCCGGCGGTCAAAACCGGCTCATTGCCCAAGGTCTTGTAGACCACGCCGATCAGCAGCAGCTCGGGCGATTGGATCAGGTTGACGGTGCAACTGGGTGCGGTCTTGGAAATGGTCAAGGCCTCGCCATCGGGCACCGGGTCGGTGCCGTCCGCGTTCTTGAAGTATTGGCAGACGGCAAATTTTTGCGCCGCGTCGAGTGAGGCTTTGACGTAATAAGTGGTGCTGGCCATGGTGTGCGGTATCCCTTCCTCGTTGGAGGTCTGTGTTGTGCTCGATAGGTAGAAGGTTGGGCCTTCAGGTGCCGAGCTTGCTGCGCAACCAATCCTGCTCCGCTTGCACGGCCTCCTGGCGACCCAGGCAGGAATGTGCTTGAACCCAGACCTCGGTGATCTCGTAATGAAGCTGCAAAAGCCGGCGCTGTCCTTGTAGTTCGTCAATTAGCGTGACGCATTGCGCATGTGCCGCTGCCTCGTCCCCGTGCTGCTTGGCCAGCGCTGCCAGATCCAGGCGAAGTTTGGCATTGGCGATATGAAAGAGGAGATTGTCGGGTTGCTTGCTCAGCGCTTGGGCAAAGCTTGGCAGCATGTTGGTCAGCAAGGCCTGGGCCGCATCGCCCTGCTGTTGAGCTTGCAAGTCCTTGGCCAAGGCGAGGCTGGCCTGGGTGCGCAGCGGCAGGCGCCGCAAACTGGTCGCGGCGCCGGTGCCCTGATCCATCGCGATCAATTGCTCGATAGAGGCCTTGGCCAGAGAAGCGTCAGCGTTTGTGGGAGAGGCCTCCGCCAGAGTCAGCTTTGTGCGAATCAAGGCCTGTCGCCATGTGCGCCGTGCAGGCTCTGTTTGCAACAAGTCCTGAAATTGGCCGTGCGCTTGCTGCAATGTTGTGAGGCCCAGCCGGCTGTCTTTCAGGCGCAGTAAAACGCGGCCGAGATGAAGACGCATCGTCGCCTCGCGCTCGATCCAATCGAGGTCATGCGGCGCCAAGGTTCGAGCCTTGGCAATCTGTTCGAGGCCGGCTTCAAAGCTGCGCCTGCCGGCCATGAAGTCTCCCTGCGTCACCAAGGCCGAACCCAACCAACTGAAGCCCTCGGCAAAGTCGCCTCGCAAAGACAGGTCCTGCGGCATCAGGACTACAGCCTGCTGCTTCATCGCTTGTGAGTCCTGAAACTGCCCAACCGCGCTGCTGATTTCACCGCGCTCAAGTGCCAGTACGCCCAAATTGGTCAGGGCGTACGCCAGCTCGCGCAAGGGCTCAAACTGCCCCGGCGCGTCCCGCAGCCAGGCCTCGCTGCCCAGGCGATAGTCTTCCCAGGCCAGCTTGGCCGGCGCCAATTGCCGCTTGGTGTAGTACACATGACCGAGCCAAAACGCGGCCGTGCCCTGCGCTTTGCGCCAGTCATTGGCCAAGCCGGGCTCGGGGCTGGCGCCGGCCAGCAGCTTGCGGGCGGCTAGCAGCGGCTCGACTGCGGCGTCCAGTTCGCGCTTGTTGACGCTGACCTCGCCCAGCACTGTCAGCGCCTTGGCGCGCTGCAAGATGCTGTTCGGGGTCATGGTGGGGCCGGCCGCCTGGGTGGCCTCGACCGCGTTCGCGAGCTTCAGATGAGCCAGCGCCTTCGCGCCGACATCATTGAGCAGCTCCATGCGGCCGATGGGTCGTAATTTGTCGGCAAACTCACCAAGCATGTAACCGAGCAGATCATCGGCTTCGGCGCTGCGCTGCAGCGCCAGTTTTTCGGCCCGCTCGGCGCGCCAGGCCTGGGCGACGCTCAGCGTCGTCAGCGCGGCCAGGGCCAGCACGCCCGCTGTGCCGGCCGCCACCGCCGCCCGGTGCCGGCGTATGAATTTGCTCAGCACATAGGCGCGGCTGTCCGGCCGGGCGGCAATTGGCTCATCGCTGAGCCAGCGGCGCAGGTCTTCGGCCAGCTCGGCAGCATTGGTGTAGCGCTCGGCGGGCAGCTTTTTCAGCGCCTTGGCGACGATGGTGTCCAGGTCACCGCGCAGCTCGCGCGCCTGGGCCCTATCAGGCACCTGGTCCGACAGCTTCTTGGGCGCCACCTCGACGAGTGTGCGCATGCGCTCCAGCGGTGTGGTGCGCTCCTCTATGCCGGGCGTCGTCGGGTGCTGGCCGCACAGCAATAGATACAGCAGCACGCCCAGCGCGTAGACATCGGTGGCGGTGCTGACCTCGCCGCCTTGCACCTGCTCGGGTGCGGCGTAACGTGGGGTGTAGGCGCGGCCCGCCAGAGCGGTCAACTCGGTCGCGGCGGCGTTCGATGCACCATTTTCTTCATGCAGCAGCTTGGCAATGCCGAAGTCCAGCAGTTTCACTTCGCCGGCAGCCGTCACCAGGATATTGGACGGTTTCAGGTCGCGGTGCAGGATCAGCCGGGTGTGCGCATGCGCCACCGCCGCGAGTACGTCCTGGAACAAGGTCACGCGTTCGCGAGCCGTCAGCGCCTTGCTCTCGCAATACTGGTCCAGTGGCAGGCCGTCAACATATTCCAGCACCAGATAGGGCTGCTCACCGCTGTCGCTGATGCCGGCATCGATCAGGCGGGCGATATGCGGGTGCGCCAGCCGGGCGAGGATCTGGCCCTCGCGGGCAAAGCGGCCGGCGTCGCCGCGGCCGAGCAGGCCGGCATTGAGGAACTTGATCGCGGCCAGGCCGTCAAAGCGCCCATCGGTGCGGCGCGCCAGCCAGACCGTGCCCATGCCGCCCTGGCCGATCTCGCGCTCCAGCGTGTAGGCGCCGAGTTGCTGGCCGGCGCTGTTGTTGGCTTTGCTTGGCTGCTGCGCCTCCATCGTCTGCAGCGCGGGCGTGGCCAGATACTGGGCGGCGTCCATCGCTTCCTGGCGCCACAGCAGCTCGCGCAGGTCGGCGGCCAGCTCTTGGTCTTGGGCCTCCAGCGCTTGCAAACGGGCCGGGCGCTGCTCGGGGGGCAGGTCCAGCAGCTCGTCCAGCAGCGGGCTCAGGCGTGGCCAGCGGGACTTGTCAATATGGCGGCGTGTCGTCTCGTTCATGCGGGCTTGTTCATGCCGACTTGTCTAGGATTTAAGCGCCATCGACAAAAACAGCCGCGCCTTTTGCCAATCGCGCTGCACGGTGCGTTCGGTCACGCCCAGCGCCGCTGCAATTTCGGTCTCGGTGAGTCCGCCGAAGTAACGCATTTCCACCACTTGCGCCAAGCGCGGGTCCATCTCCGCCAGCTCGGCCAGCGCCTCGTGCACGCGCAGGATTTCGTCGTCGCCTTGCGGCGGCAGCTCGGCCACCGCCGTGTTCAGCGTCACATGGGCAAACTCGCCGCCGTGGCGCGCCGCTTGGCGGGTCCGTACCATATCGATCACGATGCTGTGCATCACCCGCGAGGCATAGGCCAGGAAATGCTTGCGGTCAGGGAAGTCTTGCCCTTGCTCCCCTTCGGCTTTTTGCAGCCGGGCGAAAAGGCGTAAATAGGATTCGTGCACCAGGCCGGTCGCATCCAACAGGGTCAGGTGGCCCGTTTGGCGCATGCGGCTGTGCGCCAACTTTTGCAAGTCGGCATAAAGCAAGGCCACCACGGCTTCAACAGCGGCGGCGTCGCCTTGGCCGGCGGCACGAAGCAAAACAGTGATGTCGCTCATCTGGCTCAGGTGAATAGGCAGGTTTCAAGCCATACGGCAGCCCGCACTCTAGCGGCTGGCTGATTCAGCTTTCGCCGCACGCTTAAATTATTTTTGGGGCGATGTCGGGTTAGGCGGATGGATCTCGTTCTAGCAAGAGAGGACATGAACGCTTGTTGATGACAGGGAGGCCAAATATATGGGCTGTCGCCGAGCGTTCGTGATCCTCACCTCGCCCGTTATCTTTGGCGCCAACACCTCCAAATTCCCGTGCAAAACACAGCGACCGCCGACTTTTCCCAGTTCACCGAGCGCAACGCCATTGAGTTGGCGGGCTTGCCCGCCATGATTCAGCTGCCTAGCTTGCAAGGCTTTGCCAAGCTGGTGGGGCGCGAGTTGAACCAGGCGCGCCGCTACGGCACGCGGCCGGCGGTACTCTTGATCGATGTCGAGGTGCGCGAACCCTTGGGCCTGCTGGTGCAGCAGCACCAGCCGCAAACCGCGAGCTTGCTGGATGCCTTGGGTGCGCGGCTGCGCAGCCGGGTGCGTGGCACGGATGTGGTGGCCCGCATTGGTGAGCGGCGCTTCGGCGTGGTGCTGCAAAACGTCGAGCGCGCCAATGTGCATGTGATCCAGGAGCGCTTGCAGCAGGTCTTGAGCGGCGCCTATGAACTGAGCCCACAGCCGCTGTATGCCAGCCTGGTGAGCGGTATTGCCAAATGCGACTGCCCACGCATCAATGCCTCTGACCTGACCCGGGCCGCCGAAGTGGCCCTGAGCCATGCCATGCCCGCTTTCGCCAAGCAAGTGGCGGCACCTCGCATGGCTGTGCGGCTCAGCGGGCCGGCGCCTCAGCCGGCCTGAGAGGCTGAGAACTTTTTACTGCGCGACCGCCATGCGTCGTTGGCCGGATGCTCGAAATCCTCACGTACAAGGCGTACGTTCCGGTTTCTGTGCTCCGTCCGCCTAGCCTTGCGGCCGCTCGCTACAAAAGTTCTCAGCCTCTGAGTCAACTCACATTACTTTGAACGGCGCCGCACGGCGCCGCACGGCGCCCAGCAAGCCTAAGCCGGCCAGCAGCAAGGCGTAGCTTTGCGGCTCTGGCACCGTGGCGGCGAGTTGGTAGTGGTAGAGATTGACGTGCAGGTTCTGATTCGTCAGCGACTGGTCGCTGCGGTCCGGGTCCACGATCAGCTCCACATACATGTCCAGCGCGCCGTTGGCGTTTTGGCGCATCGCGATGCCTTCGATCTCCAGATCACCGTCGGGCTTGGGGATGCGCAGCACTTCCTCGAGATGGCCGGTCAGCAGATTGCTGCGGTAGATGCCTTGATCGGCATTGTCGGAGGCCATATAGAGCCAGTCGCCCACCACCTTGGCGCCTTGAATGTTCTTGAGCGAACTGTCCATCTGGATGGTGTGGCTGAAGCTCCAATCGCTCAAGTTGTAAACGTTGAGCGTGTTGCCATTGCGCCATTCCTTGCCATAACCATAGCCCCGTGCGGCATCTACGGCGACCCAGCTGGCGAGGTCGCCATTGGGGTTGGCGGGGGTGCCGGCCAGCGTGAAGCTCTTGCCGGTGTAGCTGAGGTCCGCCGCATTGAACAGCGCCACATGGGGCTGTTTGTAGCCATTGGTGCTGTCCAGCGAGGCATAGATGATGCCGCCTTGGACGTCGATGTCGCCGATATGGTTGAGGCCTTGGGCAAACAAGTCGCTCGGGATGCCCGGCGTCAGGCCGCCGCTGCCGATATTGGAGTTGCGCTGCAGCGAATTGAAGTTGGCGTCGGTACGCTCCAGTCCATATTGCCAGGAGAACACAAACTCATTGCCGTTGACCGCGATCCCTTGGCTACGGTAGATGCCGGTGAAGCTGCCCGGGGGCTGATGCAGATAGAAGGCCTGCACATCGGCCAGCTGCCAGTCTTGGGCGGCGATTGCCGGGCTCAAGGCGGTGGTGAGAGCCAAGCCGAGGGCGGCACGTTTGAATAGATGAGTGGTTTGCATGGAAAGAATCCGGTTGAATGCTCAGTCAGCATTCGCACCGTAAACCCTGCAAATGACGATGCCGAGCCTGTCCAAGCGCTCGTCATAGTTCTTGTGGCTCAGACCGGGCGCATAGCGACCGGCCTGTTGCTCACCGGCTCACTTCAGGCCGTCGCTGATCGCCTTCAGCAGCGTGGAGTTGGCGTCGTCACCGCTGAACTCCCAGAAGAAGGCGCCGCCCAGGTTCTTGCTCTTCAGATAGTTCATCTTCTCGGTGATCTGCACCGGGGTGTCAAAACTCCAGAAGGTGGTGCCGTTGTAGATCCACTGCGCACGCGAGGCCGCGTCGACGAAGCTCGGGTAGCCCAAGGTCTTGAGGATGCGGTAGTCCTCGATGCCTTTCTCGTACTTGCCCGGCGCGCCGACGCCCGGCTGGTAGAGGCCGTTGCCGACATTGGGCACATTGGTCCAGCCGCGACCGTAGAAACCGATGCCCAGATTGAGCTTTTTGGCCGGCACGCCGCGGTCCAGGAAGGCCTGGATCGCGTCATTGCTGTTGTACAGGCGCACATCGCCGGTCGAAGGGTCGGCCGGCGAGGCGTAAAGCGGCGAATGGAAACCGGTCGTGGGCTCGAACGCACCGTGGAAGTCATAGGTCATCACATTGATGAAATCCAGCGAGGGATGGAACGCTGCGGGGTCCATCACGCGGATCTTGTCGATGCCGGCCGGTGCGGCAATCGTCAAGAGCAGGCCAGGCTTGGCGGCGTCGAGTTGCTTGCGGAATTCGGCCAGCAAGGCGGTGAAATTGGCCTTGTCCTCGGGCGCGCCGCAGCTCAGGCCGCAGGCGACCGGGTATTCCCAGTCGATGTCGATGCCGTCGAATACACCGGTCGCCGCGCCCGGGCCGCCGGCGTAATCCGTTACCGGCAAGTCACCCTTGATGTAGGCATCAACGCAAGACTTGACGAAAGCGACGCGGTTCTCGGGCCGCGCTGCGCTGGAGAAGCCGCGCGAATAGGTCCAGCCACCCAGCGAGATCAAGACCTTGAGCTTCGGGTATTTGGCCTTGAGCTTCTTGATTTGCCCCCAGCTGCCGCGCAGCTTCTGGTCCCACAGATCGGCCACGCCGTCGACGCTTTGCGCCGCTTGAATCGACTTGGTGTAGTCGGCAAAGGCGTCGCCGCCGACGCCGGTGCTCTCGTTGACCGGCACCGTCAAGCCGACCTCGCAGCGGTTATTGCGCACATTGCCGAAGGCGTAGTTGATATGCGTCAGCCTTGCCGCAGCACCGCCGGCGTCAATGTCTTTGACATTGAAGTTACGGTCGTAAATACCCCATTGCGCAAAATAGCCCAGCACGTTCTTGGCGCCGCTCACATCCGCCTTGGCGGTGCGCACGCTCAACACGGGCGATGCGGGCGAGGCGCCGGCCTGGTTGAAGGCGACGACACTGAAGTTGTAGGCGGTGTCGGCCGCGAGGCTGTTGACGGTGGCGCTGGTGCTGCTGGTCTGCGCGACCTGTGTGGCCGCTTGCTGCACACGGTATTGCACCGTGCAGTTGGGCGCTGCGGCGGATGCCGTCCAGCTCAGGGCGACGCTGGCGCTGGTCTGCGAGGGGGATGTGAGGCCGGTCGGTGCGGCCGGCGCCGAGGCGCAGGCGCCGCTGGCGGTGCTGGTCAGCAAAGCGCTGCTGGCGGCCGACACATTGCCGGCCTTGTCACGTGCCCGCACTGCATAGCTGTAGGCGGTGCCGGCGGTCAGGCCGCTGTCCACCAGGCTGGTGGCGGTGGGCGAAGCGACCACGCTGCCGCCGCGCAGCACGTCGTAGCCGGCCACGCCGCTGCCGGCGTCGGTCGAGGCGCTCCAGCTCAGCGTGATGCTGCTGGTGGTGGCGCCGCTAGCGCTCAGGCCGGCGGGCACCGTGGGCGGCGTGGTGTCGACCTGCACGCCATCGCAGGCGCCCAGCGGCTTCCAGACATCCCATTGGCCGGCATTGCTCGCCGGCGTGTTGTTCTGCGTCCACCATTTGGCCTGGAAGGCCTGTTTGGATTGCTGCACGTTCTGGCCGCCGGTGTAGACGCCTTGGGCGGTCCATTCCGGCAAGCCGCTGCAGTCAAAAGCGTAGGCGACGGGGCTGGCCAAACCGGCCGCGATCACGGCGGCGAGGCTGAGCAGGCTGCGTTGAGGTGTTTTCATCTGAGTTCTCCTGTGTGCATCTAGTTGAGGTTCAGTTCTTGCGCAGCGCTGTTGGCGCGGCCTTGGCGGCTGCGGCTGCCGCCGCTGCGACGGGCGCCAAGTCGGCGCGCCGCGCTTCTTGCTTGAGGCTGTAGGACTTGCCACCAAAGCTGACGATCCAGTTGCTGGGCATGGGCATAGGCAGGTAGTAGTTCAGCGTGATCGTGACGCTCTGGCCCGGTGCCAGGGTCTGCCAGGCCGGCAGCTTGAAGGCGGCGCGGTGGAACTCGTTGGTGAGGCCGCCGATGTTGTTGCCCGCCGTGTTGGCGCCGCTTTGAATCACCTTGAGGCCAAAGCCGGTCTGGTCGGTCAGCGTGGCGGGAATGGCGGTCGGGATATCAAAGCTGAAGTCTGTACCGCCGGGCAGGGTCTGGCTGCTGGTATTGGTCAGCGTCAGCTTGGGGTTGATCGGGTAGTTGGCGTCACCGAGCGCGAAGCCGGCGATGCTGAAGCCAATGTCCAGGCTCTCGGCCGGCAGCGCCGCGTTGCTCAAGCGGTTGCCATAGGCGCTGGCGGTCTTGAACTTGTTGTACAGCAGCGAGGTCAGGGTATTGCCCATGAAATACTCGCCGCGCGCAGCGTCCCAGCCATAGTCGCCGGCCAGCTCCCAGAACATCACGCCGCCAATGCCGCGCTCGGCCGCGTACTGGGCCTTGAGCGCCAGGCTTTGCTCGGTCTCGGTGGAGAGGAAGACGCGTTTTTGCGCGTTCCACAACCAGGGCGCCACCAGCTTGGCATCGAAGAAGCTGGCATAGCTGCCGGTCAGCTGATCGGCCGTGTTAGTGGCCGGGTTCAGACCGTAGGCGGCGAGGTAGCTGCCGGGGCGGCCCGCCGCCAGATTCATCGTGTGCCAGAGCGGGTTGGAGCCGGCCGGGACTTCCTTGCTTGATACGTCCAGGTCATGCCAGAGGTTGTCGATGCCGATCGCGCCGGCGCCGCATTTCTGAACCGTGCCGCCGCCGGTGCCGGCTGGGCACTTGGTCTGGTCGGCTTGCGCGGCTTGGCCCCACAGGCCGTTGGTGCCGCCCACCACGTCCTTGAAGCCACGGGTGTAATAAGGCACGCCGATATTGATACGGCCGGCCGGCATAGACCCACGGAAGTAGTGATAAGCCCAATCGGTGTTCAGGTAGCCGATATTGGCGTACTGGGCGCTGGTGTAGTAGCTCCAGGCGGCCAATTCGGCGTCCTTGCCGTCGTCAAACAGCGCGGCGTTCGGCCCGACGAACTGGTTCCAGGCGCCGTGCAGGTCATAACTCATGATGTTGACGTAGTCCAGGTACTGGGTGACCTGGTAGTTCTCCATGCCGCGCAACAAATAGGCGGAAGAAGGCGCGGCCACCGTCAGCAGGTAATGGCGTGCGTCGGCCTGGCCGGCGGCATCGAGCTTGGCGCGCAGCGTTTGCATCAGCACGGCAAAGTTCTTGGTCAGCGTGGCGCGGCGGGCGTTGGAGATCGCGAAGTCATCCGGGTTGCCGGCGTCCTTCATGCTGGTGGCGTATTCGTAGTCGATGTCCACGCCGTTGAAGCCGTATTGGCGCAGGAAGGCGACGGCCGAGTCGGCAAAGGTGTTGATGCCGGCGACATTGGCGCTGCCGTCGGCATTGGTCGTCATGGTGTAGAAGCCGCCATTGGCGACGCGCTTGCCGGCGTCGTCAAAATAGCCGCCGGTCTCGGCCCAGCCACCGATAGACACCATGGTCTTGACCTGTGGATAGAGCTTTTTGTACTTGTTCAGCAGGTTGAAGTGGCCTTTGTAAGGCAGGGCCGGGTCCAGCTCGGCGCCGGCTACACCGGGCCAGCTGATGCCGGTGGCCGGGTTGTTCGGGTCGGCGGCGTTGCCGATCGAGACCTTGTTGGCGCCGTCGATATGGGCAAAGGCATAGTTGATGTGGGTCAGCTGCGCCCAGGGGATCTGGCTGGCGAGGTAGGCCGGCTGGCCGTTCTTGCCGGTGCGCCAGCTGGTGAAGTAACCGATGATGCGGCGCGGTTTGTCGCTGCCCATGATCTCGCGGCCTTGGCTGTCATAGACCTTGCAATAGGCGGGTGCGGTGCCGGGGCTGGTGATCAAGCCCTCGGGGCGGCAGCGCTCGTCGCCGGCCGGCGGCAGGCCGCTGACGGTCACGCGCACGGCGGCGCTGTCGGTGCTGGCGCCCTTGTCATCGGTGGCGCGGGCGACGATGTCGTTGACGCCGGCGCGGGCCGTCCAGCTTAAAGAATAGGGGGCGGTGCTGTCTTCGCCGACCAGCGCGCCGTTGACGAAGAAGGCGACCTTGGCGACGCTGCCATCGCTATCGGCCGCATTGGCACTGAGCGTGACGGCGTCGCCGGCGGCCGGGGTAGCGCTGGCGCCGGGCGCGGTCAGCGCGATGGTGGGCGGCTTGTTGGTGGACGTGGCGCTGACGGTCACTTGAGCTGTCTTGCTGGCGGTGGCACCCTTGTTGTCGGTAACCGTCAAGCTAATCGTGTAGGTCCCCGCAGCCGCGTAAGTGCGGCTGGCGCTGACGCCGCTGGCAGAAGAGCCGTCGCCGAAGTTCCAGGCGTAGGTGGCGATGCTGCCGTCGGGGTCGCTGGAACCGGCACCGTTGACGCTGGCGGTCAGCGCGCTGACGCTGCTGCTGAAGGCGGCCACCGGCGGCTGGTTGACGACCGCGCCGTCACAGGCGCCGAGCGGCTTCCAGACATCCCATTGGCCTGAGTTGGTCGCGGGCGTATTGTTCTGCGTCCACCATTTGGCCTGGTAGGCCTGTTTGTTTTGTTGGACGATGCCGCCGCCCACATAGGCGGTGGCGGCCGACCATTCGGTCACGCCGGCGCAGTTATAGGCCAGCGCGGGGTTGCCGGCGGCCATGGCGCCAAGCGCCAGGCTGATTGAGAGGGAGAGTCTCATGGTGTAAATCCTTGATCTTGAAAAGGAGCAGGGTGCACAAAGCCAGACCCTGCGCTTGCGCGCGGGCCAGGGAGGGGATTGCGGGAGGTTTTGGTGAGCGCTAGCGCTTGGGCCTAGGGTTTGATCACGACGTCAAAGTACTTCTGCACGCAGCTTTGGTAATCGCCGCTCTTGAGGGCCGAGTAGGCGGTCTGGTAGCCGACCAATTTGCAAGCAAAGGCCTTGCCCTCGGGCATGTCCGGGTAGTAGGCCCAGTCTTGATCCCAGTAGATATCTAGTGCGCCGGCGCCGCCGACGACGAACTGTTTCTGGTTGCCGCAGCCCAGCTCTTCGTTGGCGCCAATCGGCACGCCCAAGGCTGCAGCATGCTGGCGGTAGTAGGCGATGCGGTTGACCGATTGCGGCTTCTCTGCCCCCTGGCCGCATTCGATGCCGCCGTTGATGACGTTGGTGGTGGCGCCAAAGCCGGGCTTGATGCCGGCGGCGGTGTCCACCGCATTGGGCTTCCAGCTGCCGTCCACCACATGCAGCATGCTGGGCTTGGGCGAGGCGGGGTAGGCAAAAAAGAACACGGCGGAGGCGAGGTTCAGCCAGGTATCGGCCACTTGTTCGGGCTTGTCAAGAAGAGTCCGCACATCGCCGAACATCGCGTCGGAGAACGGGCCGTAGTTGAAGCTATAGGACAGCTGCTTGGCGCCGCGGCCGAAGTACTGCTTGTAGCGGCCCTGTGCGTCTTTGCCGCAGGGCCAGACCTGGCCCTGCCAAGTCGTGGGCAGGCATTCATTGTTGTAAGGGCAGCCATAGCTGTCTTCGCTGCAGCCGGCTTCGCGCACGAAGTAGAGCGCCTGGCGCCATTCAGGCGTGGCGTTATTGCGATCGTGTGCGCCGGTCTCCTGGGTGAAGTGCGCGAACATCGTGGCCAGGGTTTTGCGACAGATCGCCTCGGCATCACGGCCGTCGCTGTAGTCTGCGCAAACGCCGGAGAACTTGGCGATCGCCTGCAGCAGTCCGGTATAGGTGTAGCTCGGGTTGCGCAGCGGGAACAGATACTCCCACTGGCTGGCCGGCAAAATGCGCTCAACCCGTTTGACATTGGGCGGGTTGGCCGTGGCACCCGGTGCCACGGCCGTGACGACGCTATTGGGCCGGGTGGCAATCGAGGCCTTGACCGAGGCGAACAAGGGCGTATTGGTCAGATTGGCTTCGGCGGCCAGCACATCGGCCTGGCGCAACAGGTATTTGCCGGTGGCGGGATCTTTGACCACAGCGACCAGGCTCACGCTTTGCGCCTTGGCGCTGGTGGCGCCCTTGTTGTCGGTGACCGTCAAGGTAACGGCATAGGTACCTGGTTTGGCATAGCTGTGGCTGAGCTTGGACCCTGTGCCGCTGCTGGCGTCGCCGAAGTCCCAGCGCCAGGCGCTCACCTGCCCGTCCGGGTCGCTGGAGGCGGAGCCGTCAAACGCGACGCTGAGGCGATCTGCCGTGCTGCTGAATGCGGCCAGCGGGGCTTTGTTGCCGGCCGTCCCGCCACCTGTGCCGCCGCCTGCGTCGCAGGCGCCGAGCGACTTCCAGACTCCTCCTGGTGCGGAGTTAGTAGCCGGCGGCTGCGCTTGTGTCCACCAATTGGCGCTATAGGCCTGACCTGCGTCTTGCACCTGCTTGCCGCCGGTGTAGACGCTGCTGGCCGCCCAAGGCGGCAGCGTGCTGCAGTCGACGGCCCAGGCCGGTGCGCTAGCAGCCGCCATCAGGAGCAGGGCCGCCAAACTCTTGTTGCCGTCGCCCCAAGGCTTGCGGCCCAAGCCTGCGGGACGGTGTGTACTTTTTTGCTTGATCATGAGTTCAACTCCAGGGCTGAATCGGTACGACGCCTCAGGCGCCTGTGGGGTTCACAAAACTGCCCCGTTTGGACTGCGACCGGGGCCGGGCGGCAAGCGGTACTAATTCACAAACGACCGCTTATGGGCTCGTAATGTAGATACCAATTAGTCAACAGGTATGGATGTAAACCCCTATAGAGCCGGTAACGGTCTGTAAGTGGTGATACCAGTTCAAGGCCTGTTTGGCGCATATGGGTTTCCCGCTTCGGTCGAAATTTGGTCGGTCCTGGACCGCGAATAAACCCGTTTTGTTTGCGATCAAATCGCGAATTAGCGGCGCATCAAGAAGGACCCGTTTGGCGCAGATGCTAGGCAGGCCCAAGGGGTGCCGCCATGTCCGCTGCGGCCACCGATTTGACATTTGCGGACAAACAGAAAATTGGCGCGGATGCTAGGTGTGATGGGCTTTCTGGCGCTGCTGAACGGTTGGCAAGCTGCTGCAGGCTGCGCCTGCCAGCACGCGCCGGTGGCAATGGAATACAGCGTTAGTCAAAGAGGGTAGTCCGGCAACTTCCTGCGGCCCGATCGGCCGGCAATGGCGTCTTGATCGAACCCAGCCGGCGCAACAAATTCGCTGGAAAAAGCTAACGTTTTATTCAGATGGATTTGGCGATTGATCCGCTGCCTGTCGGGGCAAACCCACCCTGTAAGGTCTTACAGGATGGGAAATTGCGCATGGTGGCGCGCCCGATTCGGCCTGATCATTCGCCCCTTTCAATGAGTACGAATGCTTGCGGTTCGTCCGGGCTTGGCTGGCCGGGGTGGAGCAGGACATTCGCAAAGCGCTGAGACCGGCCCTCGGGAGCTGTGAGTACGGCGCACTAGAACAGGGATGGGACATGCACAAGGTAGTCGGCTGCGCGAGGCGTCGGGGCTCGCGACTGCCCTTTTCGCGGTTTTGGATGGTGATGCTGCTCGCCACTTTGTTGAGTGCATGCGGCGGTGGCGGTGGGGCGAGTGGCGGCACAGATGCGTCGCCGACGGCGCCTTCAACGCCGCAGCCGCCGTCGGCCCCCGTTCCGCCCCTGAGCGCTGCGTCTGCTGTCACGCCGACCAACGCATCCGGTCAGGCCTTGATCAGCCTGAGCAGCGATGGTGACGATTGGATTGGGGGCGGCGCCAACTACAGCTACGACAGCAGCAACGCTGCGATTCGTGTCGGCGTCAACGGCACGCATTTGAGCATCCAAGTTGACGGCAAAGAGAGTTGGCACGCGGACTTTCAATTGCCTCGTGCATTGGGTCAGTTGCAAACAGGGACTTACAACGGTTTGCCAAGGTATGCCTTGCGGACCGATGAGGGCGGCGGGCTGGAATGGATCGGGCAGGGGCGAGCCTGCAGTGTGTTCAATGGCAATGTGGTCGTCGAGGCAGTGAGCTACCTGGCGGGCGTACTCACATCCATCGATTTGAGATTCGAGCAGTACTGCAACTCATCGAACGCGGCCTTGCGGGGCCAGATTCATATCGGCCCGCAGGCAATGGCGCGTGTCGCTGTGCCCCAGAATCCGATGCCCGAGCAGCCGGTGGTCGCTTTGAAGAGCGATATCGCCGACCCCATCGGTGGAGGGCTTGTGTATGGCTATGACAGCAGCAACGCCGTGATCAAGATCAGCGCTGTAGGCGCAAAGCTCAGCGTCAGTGTCAATGGCGATCAGCAATGGAGTGGCGATTTTCAACTTCCCGGCGAGGGCGAGGTGCTGGCGGTGGGAAGTTACGCTGGCTTGAGCCGCTATCCGTTTCAGGCTGATGCTGCGGGCGCGATGTCTTGGTTTGGGGAGGGCCGTGGCTGCAACACCATCGCCGCCAGCATGGTGGTGCACAGCGTTCTCTATGAGGCCGGCGTGCTGAAGGCGGTGGACATGAGCTTCGAGCAGCATTGCGACGGCATGCCTGCAGCGCTCAAGGGAGAGATCCACTGGGACAGCAGCAAGACGACGGTGCCGGCTGGGCCAGCGACACAAATGCCGGCGGGCCTGTGGACCGCGCCGGCTGATGCCATGCCAGCGACAGGCAATGCGATCTACCTGTTCAGCGAGCCCGGCGACTATGTCGGCAAAGGCTGGACTTGGCTGGTCGGGGCGGCCGTCGGTGACAGCGGCGGCGGAGGGGGAGGCGGAGGCTCAAGTTCCGGTACGGCGAAGGTGTCTATTTCGGAGTCAAAGGGTCTGCTGCAGATCGCGCTGACGGGTGATGTGAGCTGGACCGGGGAGTTCAAGGCGATGAATGGGGTCAGCCACCTGCAGCCGGGCTATTACGGCATTCTCAAACGTTACCCTTTCCACAATCCCAGCAGAGGCGGCCTGGATTGGAATATGGACGGCCACGGCTGCGGTGCTTTGAATGGCTGGTTCGCGGTAGATGCCATCAGCTATTCAGGGGAGCAACTGGAGTCGATCGACATGCGCTTCACCCAGTACTGTGATGGCTCTATCGCGCCGCTGCGCGGACGCATTCGCTGGAGCCAGGGAAAGCCCACACTTTGAGCTTGTCAACGGCCTGCCGCGACGGATGACGCTGGACGCCGATGGGCTCGTCCGTCAACTTGACGGCCTGGGCGCCCACAGGCCGGGCTTCGATCACTTCACCGACAACAATGTCTGGCGCATCAATGATCCGGTCTAGGGGCGCTCTGCACAAAGCAGGCCGGTCCGTGCTCGCGCGGTCTCGGGCCGCCTGTTGCGCCGCAGCTTTCTTCAAGGCTCAAGGCGCTTGGCTTCAAGCTGCACCTTGCATCCCTTCCCGATCCGAACTACAGACCTTGCCCCAATATCTGCAGGTCGCCCCCTGGCAAGCGCGGGTTCAACCTGATTTTCCGGGGCATGGACCCGCCACACACTAACGAGCAATTCAAATGACTGCGAAAGGCAGGCTCGGTACTTGTGTCACATGGATCCCGACAGGCCAGTGGGCTGAATCTTGAGCGAAATGCGCGGCGCGATGTGCCGGCGGTTGGTTTGACGCTGCACTCCAGGCATGGCGAACGTGCCGGAGTCAGGTCGCTTTGGCCGCAGCGCTTAGCCTGATGGCGCGCGAAACTTGCTCAAGGCTGCTTGATGGAGGTCCGCGACGGCTCGCCCAGCGTGCATACTTGGCTCCGGCTGATCCAGCAAGGCTTGGCTGAGACAAGGGCGCAGCAGATGGTCGTCTGTATCCGGTGGTGTTTGCCTTCACTGAATTTCATCCGCAGCGGCTGGGTGTGGCTTGGCCCGTTTGGTATTTTTGGCAGATTTGGCCTTGCCTTGCTCCCGATGGGCCTGCTGGCCTCTTGCCTTCTCTTGGTTGCCCCGCCGTCTGTCGCGCAGGCGCTCAACCGGCTGCACTTCACGCAGCTGGGTCTGGATGAGGGCTTGCCCAGCCCCTATGTGCTGAGCAGCTTGCAAGACAGCCAGGGGCTGATTTGGCTCGGCACGACCAACGGTTTGGCCCGTTATGACGGTCGCTTGGTGAGAAGCTTCCCGAGCGACCCGCTGCGCGCCAATACGCTCAGCAGCCCGGTGATTCAGGTCCTGCTGGAGGATAGGCAGCGCAAGCTCATCTGGGTCGGCAGCCACGCCGGCATGGACAGGCTGGATTTGCGCACCGAGCTGGTCAAGCGCCTGCGCGTGCCGTCCGAACTGAATCAAAGAGAGCGGCGGGTGCGTGCCATCACGCCGGCGGCGGGCGGGCGCTTGTGGGTCGCTTTTTTGGGCGGGCTTTATTTGTTCGACCCCGATACGGAACAGTTCACGGTGTGGCCGATTGAGCCGCTGGCGCCGGCAAAGTCCGCGGATGGCAGCGGACGCGTCAGCACGGCCATCAATGTGATGATTTCCGATGGCCGGGAAGGTGTGTGGGTGTCGCGCGCCGACAAGGTCGTGCATATCGCTGCCAATTCCAAGGGGAAGGGCAAGGGCAAGGGCAAGGCCCAGGGCGA
The DNA here is from genome assembly GCF_025717555.1 of Paucibacter sp. B2R-40. Classification (GTDB taxonomy): domain Bacteria; phylum Pseudomonadota; class Gammaproteobacteria; order Burkholderiales; family Burkholderiaceae_C; genus Paucibacter_A. Next base: position 681,803 of record NZ_JAJIRP010000001.1, read on the forward strand.
AGGCTATGCCATAGAGCACAGCTTCAGCAGCACGCAGGCCCCACGGCCCGGCCCGCTCAGCGCTGAAGGGGCAGCGGTCAGTCAGCTGGCGTTTGACGCCAGCGGGCGCTTGTGGGTGGGCTTGACTGGCGGGCTGCAGACCTGGCAGGTGGAGCCGGGCGCGGTGCGCCCCGATCCCCTCGCGCAATCGCTGCAACTGCCACTGCAATCGGTACACGCGCTGCTCTTGGCGCAGGACAAATCGATGTGGATAGGGATGGGGGACATCGCTGTGCTGCACCGCTGGCGCGAAGGCGCCTCAGGGGTGGAGTCGTTCCGGCGCTTGCCGGGTGTCGGCGGCAGCTTGTCGAGCGACACCATTGCCTCCTTGATGCAGGACCGCGCGGGCGTTTTATGGGTCGGCTCCACCGATGTGGGCGTGAACCTGGTGGACCTGAACAGGCAAGGCTTCAGCAATTACCTGAGCATTCCGGGTGATTCGCAAAGCTTGTCATCGCCGGTGGTGATGGCGACGCTGCTCGATGGCGCCGAGCATGCTTGGGTGGGCACTTACGGCGGCGGGCTGAACCATTTGCATCTGGCCAGCGGCAAGGTGCGACAGATTGCGCTGAAGGACATGCCGATCAGCCATGTCAAGGCCTTGGCGCCGGCGGCGAAAGGCAAGATCTGGGTCGGCGGGGACCGCGGCCTGGTGCTGTTCGATCCCGCGCTTGGGCGCAGCCAGCGGGTCGACTTTGAGAATTTGGGCGGCAATCGGGTGTCGGTCAGTGCCTTGCTGCCTGACGAAGCTCGTGACGGCGCCAGCAACGGCGGGCTGTGGATCAGCACTGCGGTCGGCCTGTACCGCATGAATGCTGATTTAGGCTTGCGACGCTATCAAGCCGACGGCAAGCAGGCCGGTTCGTTGGTCCACTCGGTCCTGGACAGCTTGCTGCGTGATCGTGATGGGCGTCTATGGGTCGGCAGCAAGGCCGGTTTGCAGTATTGGGATGCCGCCAGCGACAGCTTTTCAGCTCCCATCTTGGTGGAGAACGCCGTGCCGGGGCAGGTCAGGCCGTCCGTGCATGGCATGCGCCAGGATGCGCAAGGCCGTATCTGGCTGGCCACCGATCAAGGGCTGTTTGAATTGCTCTCGGCCCAGGCCGGCAAGACCTGGATGCTGAAATCATGGCGCGCCATCCCCGGCATGCCGGCCGGCAGATTCGATGCCATCCAAGATGCCAACAACGGCGAGATCTGGTTGGGCAGTGAGCAAGGCTTGACGCGGGTGCGGCCGGCGCAGCAGCAGGCCCGGTTTTTCGGCGGGCGAGGCACTTTTGAGCGGGGCTTCAATTTTGGCGCGGCCACGCGTGGCCCCGATGGCAGCCTGTTCTTCGGCGGCCCCGGCCTGCTGCGATTCAAGCCCGAGCAGCTGCGTGACAACCCGACCGCGCCGACCGTGGTCTTGAGTGATTTGCTGGTGCTCAATCGCTCCTTGTTGAACGATGGCGGCGCAACATCGGGCACCTTGCCGGGCATGCCCGCCAGCAGCTCGGCCAGCACGGTGAGCCTGAGTTTGGCGGACCTGGGTATTGACGGGCCGCTGCATCTGGCTAAATCCATCACCCTGAGCCCGCGCGAAACGATGGTGAGTTTTGAGTTGGCGGCGCTGCATTTTGATCGCGTCAAGCTGAATCGTTATGCATGGATGCTGGAGGGCTTTGATCGCGATTGGATTTACGGCCAGGGGGCGCTGGGTTTGGCCACTTACACCAATCTGGATGCCGGCCATTACCGGCTGCGCGTCAAGGCCGCCAACCCGGACGGTATCTGGAGCGAGCCGGCGACGCTGCTGGATGTCGAGGTCTTGCCGCCGTTCTGGCGCACCTGGTGGTGGCGTTCGGGCGTGGCGCTGCTGGCTGCCTTGGCCTTGCTGGGAGCCTTCCGGCTGCGCACGCGCAGCTTGCAGCAGACCCAGCAAGCGCTCGAGCAAGAGGTGGCAACGCGCACGCGCCAATTGGCCGAAGAAAAGCAAGTTGCCCTGGGCCAGCGCGAGGTGGCCGAGAAAGCCCGGCGCGATATCGGGCTGCTCGGCGAGATCGGCCGACAGATCACCGCCTCTTTGGATATAGAGGCGATTCAGCAAACGCTCTACAAACATGTGCAAGACCTGGTCGATGCCTCGGTATTTGGTGTCGGTCTGCTCGACAAGCGCGAACGCGTCTTGAATTTCGATTTCGTCATGCAACGCGGCAAGGCCTTCAAGCCCTACCGCCGCAGCCTCGACGCGACCGAGCAACCCGCAGCGCAATGCGCGCTGACAGCCAAGGAACTCTGCATCAAGGCCTTCAGCCAGGACAATCGTGAACTCAGCAGCACCCATGGCGGGGCGGGCCGCGTGCAGATGCAGGATGGCTCCGAGCCGCAAGCCGCCCGCTCCGGCATCTATGTGCCGATGTTGCTGAAGGGCGAGGTGATTGGCGTGATCAGCTTGCTGAGCGATCGACCGGATGCCTTTGGTGCGGCGGAGCTCGACATCTTGCGCACGCTGGGGGCCTATGCGGCGGTGGCGCTTGACAACGCCGAGGCTTACCGTCAATTGCAACTGACCCAAGTCAAGTTGGTGGAGCAGGAGAAGTTGGCGGCGCTGGGCTCGCTGGTGGCGGGCGTCGCGCATGAGTTGAATACGCCACTGGGCAATAGCTTGCTGGTGGCCAGTACCTTGCGGGATGTCAGCGGCGAATTTTTGCAGCGCATGCAGGCGGGCGGCCTACGCCGCTCCGAGCTGGAGCAGTTTTGCCAGAGCAATGCCGAGTCGGCCGGCTTGCTGGTGCGCAGCCTCGGGCAGGCGGCGAATCTGGTCAACGGCTTCAAGCAGTTGGCAGTCGATCAGACCTCGGAGCAGCGTCGCCACTTTGACTTGCGCACCCTGTGTGATGAGGTCGCGCTGACCCTGGCCAATCGCTTGCATCAGGGCGGGCACGAGTTGCGGCTGGAGATCCCCGATGGCGTGCAAATGGACAGTTATCCGGGACCGCTCGGCCAAGTCTTGAGCAATCTGATCATCAATGCCTTGGTGCATGGCCTCGAAGGACGCCGCAATGGCTTGCTGACCTTGGCTGCGCAGGCGCTGGCCGACGGGCAGGTAAAAGTTGTTCTCAGGGACAACGGCTGCGGCATCAGTGTCGACCATCTGGGGCGCATCTTTGAGCCCTTCTTCACGACGAAGCTGGGTCAGGGCGGCAGTGGCCTAGGCCTGCATATTTGCTACAACATCGTCAACGGCGTCTTGGGCGGCAGTATTGCGGCCAGCAGCGAGGCCGGCGAGGGGGCCAGCTTCACCATCATCGTCCCCTGCGTGGCGCCCTGATCGACTAAGCTGTAGTCCCTTTTTGCCCAGACATGCCCATGCAGACCACCATGCCCAGACTCGTCCTGATTGCTGCCTTGTGCAGCGCCGCCTTGGTGGCTTGTTCGTCCGCGCCCCAGGCCCCGTCCGCGCCGGTAAGCCCCGCACCGCCGAAATTGCTCGTCTTCATGGTGGTGGACGGCCTGCCCATGCGCCAGGTGCTGGCCTACCGCGATCAACTGCAGCCCGATGGTTTCAGGCGTTTTCTGGATCAGGGCGCCTGGTTCGCCAATGCCCATTATGGGCACGGCCACACCGTCACGGCGGCCGGCCACGCGACCATGTTGACCGGCGCCTACCCGCAGCGCACCGCGATCATTAGCAATGAATGGCGCGACGCCAAGACCGGTGAGCCGGTCTACAACACCGGCGACACCGCTTATCACTACATCGGCCACAAGACCGACCCGCTGGCCGGCACCAGCCCGCGCAATCTGCGCGCCGAGACGGTCGGCGATGTGCTGCGCGAGCAAGACGGCGCCTCCAAGGTGATTGCCATCTCGGGCAAGGACCGGGGCGCAATTTTGCCGGGCGGCCACAAGGGTGTGGCCTATATGTATATGAGTGAAAGCGGCGAATTTGCGTCCAGCACCTACTACATGGCCAGCCATCCGCAATGGGTTGTTGACTTCAATGCGGCCAAGCCGGCCGATGCCTTCTTTGGCAAGACCTGGGCGCCGCTGCTGCCGGACGCTGCCTATGCCCGCTCGGTGCCGGACGGCCAGCCCTGGCAGTTCAACGGGGGCAACGGCAACAAGTTGCCGACGGTGCTGGGCGACAAGCATGACAAACCCGGCCCGCTGTTCTACGCCAATATCCTGCCTTCACCGTTCGGCGATCAACTGACCTTGGCCTTCGCGCGCGCGGCCATCGAGGGCGAGCAACTCGGGTCAGATGCCAAGCCCGACATCCTTTCGGTCAGCCTGTCCAGCCACGACTACATCAACCATGCTTTTGGCCCCGAGTCGCGGCTGTCGCATGACCATATGCTGCAGCTGGACCTGCAATTGCAGGGCTTTTTCAAATATCTGGACGCCAAGGTGGGCGCCGGCAACTATGTGGCGATCTTGACGGCGGATCATGGTTTTGCGGACACGCCCGAATGGGCCAAGTCGCAAGGCCAAGACGTCGGCCGCATCAACCCGACGCAGGTCATGACAGCCTTGAACGCGGGCCTGGTCAAGAAGTTCGGCGCCGGAGCCGGGGCTTGGGCCACGCATTTTTCAGCCGCCGGCATCTTGTTCGATGAGAAGCAGATGGCCGCGCAAGGCATCAAGCCCGAAGAGATGTACGCCGAGGCCAAGCGCCTGCTCTTGCCCATGACCGGCATTGCCGACGTGTTCACGCTGGCGCAGCTGCAAAGCAATGACACCCGCACGCCTTATCTGGAGTCCATGCGCAAGGCCTGGCACCCGGAAGTTGCCGCGCCGCTGCAAATCGTGGTCAAGCCGGGCTGGTTGTTTGGCTCGCGCCCGAGCGGCAGCTCGCATGGCACGCCCTATGCCTACGACACTCATGTGCCTATCCTGGCCTGGGGGCCGCAATGGGTCGGGCGCGGTGAGGTCGCGCAAAAAGTCGAGGTGATCGATATCGCCCCGAGCCTGGCGAAGATGCTGCGGCTGCGCGTGCCCAGTCAATCACAGGGTCAGGTCTTGCCCTGGCCGCAGGCTGCGTCCCAGTGAGCGCAGCCTATTCCAGCGTAATTGAAGGGTAGCGTGCGGCGATGGCGGCCAGCGTGCCGTCGCGTCGCATTGCGTCCAAGCTTTGCTGCAGGCGCTGCCGGGTGGCTTCATCGGTCGCCAAGCTCAGGGCCATCGAAGGGCGTGACTCAGAGAACTGCAACACCGGCTCGATCAGGCCGGGGTCGAAGCCATATTGTTTCAGCAGCGCCGGCGCGAGCGAGGCGTTCAAGGCCAGCAGATCGGTGCGCCCGGCAAAAAAGCGCCGCAGCAGACTGACATAGTCGGCGCTGCGGTCCAGCGATTGCGCGGCGTCCATGCCCAGTGTGATCAATTCGCGCTCCGAGACATCATTCTTGACCACGCCGATGCGCAAGCCGCTGGCGGCTTTGAGCTTGTCGAGCTTGATGTCATTGCGAGATTTGAGCTTGAACAGCGTGCCGCGGCGGGTGGCGATCTGACCCAACCAATGGAACTGCGATTCGCGCTCGGCCAGCCGAACGATGGCCGGCACCAGCACCAGTGCCTCGCTGCGGCTGCGCAGCAGCACGCGCGCCCAGGAGTTGAATTCGAAGCTGGCCGGTAATTTGGCCCGCGCCAGCAATTCCTGCGTTAACTCAAAAGCATAGCCGGCCGGTCGACCCTCGGCATCCGTGTAGGAGTAAGGCGGCAACTCCTCCATCAAGACCTTGATGGTCGCCGTTTGGCCCCAGGCCAGACCCGCCGAGCACAACAATCCCGTGCCGGCCAGCAGCGCACGCAGGCAGTCCCGGCGTGCCGGAGCGAGGATGCCGGCGCGCAAAGAATCAGCAAAGCTTGATCTGAATGGCATAAGGCTTGGAATATGACAGGTTTTTTGGTCACAGCTGCTGTGCACAATGCGGGCATGCACGATAGAACGCAATCCCTCGGTGAAGAAATCGCCAATGCCGTCAGCCATGGGCTTGGGTTCCTATTGGCCGTGGCGTCCTTGCCCATCTTGACTTATTCGGCAGCTCAGCAGGGCTCGACGCGCAATGTGGTCGCGGCAGCGGTGTTTTCGGTCACGATGATGGTCTTGTATCTGGTCTCGACGCTCTATCACGCGCTGCCAGAGGGACGCGCCAAGCTGTGGATGAACCGGCTTGACCATGCCGCCATCTATCTGTTTATTGCCGGCAGCTACACGCCGTTTGCGCTCGGCGTCTTGCATGGCGGCTGGGGTTGGGCGCTGTTCGGTCTGGTCTGGACCAGCGCCTTGGTCGGCATCACCGCTAAATTGTTCAACCGCCTGCGCCATCCGCTGTGGTCAACCGGCTTGTATGTGGGGATGGGTTGGCTGGTGATTTTTGCGCTCGGGCCTTTGATGGCGCGCATGGCCTCGGCCGGCCTGATGTGGCTGGTGGCCGGCGGCGTCGCTTACACGCTCGGCGCGCTGGTGTTCATGTTGGACCACCGGGTGCGTTACGCCCATTTCGTCTGGCACCTGTTTGTGCTGACCGGCAGCGGCTGCCACTTTGTCGCGGCCCTTTGGTACGCGGTTTGATCGGTCTTAATCCGCTGAAGCAGCGGTAACCATGCGGTCACGGCCGTCTGCCTTGGCTTGGTAGAGTGCGGCATCGGCGCGTTTGAGCAGGGTTTCGGCCGTCTCTCCCCAACTCGCTTGGGCCAAACCGACGGAGCAGGAATAGCCGAGCTCGGGTCGTTCGGGTAGCGGGCGTGACTGGCGTACGCGAGTCAGCAGGCGCTCAACAATCGACTGCGCTTGCGGCAGGCCGGCCGCCGGCAGGATCAGCAAAAACTCCTCGCCCCCTAAGCGTGCGCAGCCATCTTCGCGGCGACTGCCGGCCTGCAAGAGGCGGGCAAAGTCACAGATCACCAGGTCGCCTGCGCCGTGCCCGAGGCTGTCATTGATCTGCTTGAATAAATCCAGATCCAGCACGGCGACGCACAGCGGCCACGGCTCGCTCTGCGACAAGGCCGCGCTCAGCAATTGCAATGCATGACGGCGATTGCTCAGGCCGGTCAGCGAGTCGGTATGGGCGGCGGCGAGTGCTTTGATATGGGCTTGGCGCAGCGAGCGGCTGCCTTGGCGCAGGTCGGTGATGTCGCTGGCGATGCACAGCATATAACCCTGCAGTTGCGTTGTTTCGGTCATCCAGACCCAGCGGCCATCACACAAGTCGGCCTCGAAGGCGCGGTAGGGCGTCTTGCCGCGCCGGGATGAGACTGCTGCCAGCCAGGCCTCAATATCGTCGGTCTCGATCGCGGCACCGCGCCCGTGGGCATGGTTGTCGCGCATCATGCCGGCCCAAGTCAGCTGACCGTCTGGACGGACGGCGTAGGCCTGGCAGAAGGCCTTGTTGGCATGAACCAGCACGTCTTGGGCGTCAAACAAAGCCACCATCAGCGGGCTTTGCTCGTGCATCTGCAGCAAGATGTCGGCCGGCACCGGTGGCAAGGGCTCTGGGGCTTCTGTCATGGGCTTGTCACTCCGGCTGAAGCGCTTATTTTGCTGTATTTGTTTGTGTCGCTGCGAGGCTTTGTGTCGGTACCATGCGCACTGTGTTTATAAGAACCGGCCGCAACAGGAGTCAGCAATGAAATGGGAAGACCAGCGCCAGAGTGATAACGTTGAAGATCAACGTGATGGGGGTGGCGGAGGAGGGGGGCGCGGCATTGGCGGCGGCCGAGGCTTGAGCCTGGGCGGTATTGTCATCGCCTTGCTCGCCTCCTGGGCCTTTGGCATCAATCCGATGACGGTGCTTGGTTTGATGGGCGGCGGCGGTGCGCCCGAGCCTGCGCCGGCAACGCAGTCGCATCCCGGCGCCAAGCCGCAGGACGCGGGCGCGCGTTTCGTCAGCACTGTGTTGGCCGATACCGAGGATGTCTGGGGCGCCTACTTCGGCGCGCAGCAACAAAAATATCCGCCGCCGGCCTTGGTGCTGTTCCGCGGCCGCAGCAATACCGGCTGTGGACTGGGTGAGGCGGCGATGGGCCCGTTCTACTGCCCGGCCGACCGCAAGGTTTATATCGACTTGGCTTTTTATGACACCTTGCGCGACCGACTCGGCGCGCCGGGTGACTTTGCGCAGGCCTATGTGATTGCGCATGAGGTGGGCCATCACCTGCAAAATCTGCAGGGCACAACGGCCAAGATGGACGCGGCGCGCCAGCGCGTGTCGGAGCGGGACTACAACGCGCTGAGCGTGCGCTTGGAGTTGCAGGCCGACTGCTACGCCGGCGTCTGGGCCTTTCACTCCCAGCAAGGCAAGGGCTGGTTGGAAAAGGGGGACATCGAAGAAGGCCTGAATGCCGCCGCACAAATCGGTGATGACACCTTGCAGCGCAAATCTCAGGGCACGGTGGTGCCGGAGAGCTTTACGCACGGCAGCAGTGAGCAGCGCACCCGCTGGTTCAAGCGTGGCTTGGAATCGGGGGACTTGAAGGCCTGCGACACCTTCAAGAACGGGCCGGTTTGAAAGACCAGCACTGATCAATCAGACTTGAGGGCCGGCACCACATAGGGATGGCGGGCCGCGATGGCCGCGACGGTGCCGTCTTTGCGCATGCTGTCCCAAGCGCTTTGCAATTTGAGGTTGATGGCCTGGCTGCCATCGCCCTTGCTCAGCCCCATATAAAGGCTGGCCTCGGAAAGCTTGGCCAGGGGTTCGATTTGTTTGAAGTCATAGCCCAGTTGTTCCATCACGGCACCGGCGACGCTGCTGTTGAGCGCAATCAACTCGTCCCGCTGAACAAAAAGCTTGCGCAGCATGGCCGCATGGTCGGGGCTGCGGTCGAGTTGTTTGCCGAACTCAAAGCCATGGGCAAGCAGGGCGCGCTCAGCGGCGTCTTCGCGCACGACCGCGATTTTGTAGACCTTAGCGGCTTCCAGCGTATAGGCCTGGATTTCTGGCCTGGATTTCAATCTATATAGATAGACCCGTCTTGCTGCGGTTGGGCCTATCCAGTGGAACTGCGCCTCCCGCTCGGGCAGACGCGCCATGCTGACCACCAGGCTCAGTGGCTGGCTGACAGCACGTTGGTAAATCCGCGCCCAGGAGTTGAACTCTGTTTGGTGAGTCAAACCACTGCGTTTGAGCAGTTCCTCCATCAATTCGACCGCGTAGCCGGCCGGTTTGCCATTGGCATCGGGGTAGGAAAACGGCGGGACGGGTTCGAGCAGGACGGTGAGTTGGGCGGCGGCCGAGCTGGATACTTGTGCCAGAACCCGCGTAGGCAAAACGACTGCTGCACTAAGGCAAAGCAGAATTTGCAGAACAGCTTGTTTGCTGGTGCGTATCGACATCGCTCGGCTATCGTTGATTGAGGCCCGATTGTCGCGGCAATGTCCGGCGAATGGATCACGCCGCATCGTTTGCTGTCACTTTCGGAGAGGAATTCGATGCATTCAGACACAAGTGGAATTGATGAAAAACCACTGATCGGGGTATTTTTCCCGGATTTTATGGCTCACCACCCGTTCAGGGGGGGTGCTCAGCTTTGACTGTCGGGCTTTGTGTGAAACACTCCCAACCGAAGAGGTCTGCAGCGGCTCGGTCCCGTTGCGCCATAAAGATGCATCATGATTGGATGCGGTCTTACAAGATGTGGCCCAATCGGGCCGGTGAAGATTCAAGGGTGCCAGCATGAACGAGCAAAAGACGTCAAACACAACTCCGGGCTTGCAGGCGAATGGGGGGCGGCGGCGTTTCCTTGGCAAGGGTGCTGCGGTCGCCCCGGCGGTTTTGACTCTGGCCAGCCAGCCCGCGTTGGGCGTCACTTGCTTCACGCCATCCCGCTCATTGTCGAAGAACACCAGTGCTTCCCAAGCCGGCAAGGACGGGCAATGTACAAGTACCAAGAGGCCGACGGACTTCAATTCATCTTGGCCAACTTCGGTCTGCGCAGCCAACACTCCGTTTCACCCGTACTTTTCGGGGAGTCTGAAGAATAATGCGAATGGCACCAGTAAGACGATGAAGGCTGTTTTGGCCGCAAATCAGACCGACTTGGCTGCCTATGTGATTACCGCCGCGTTGAATATCAAATTAGGTTTGGTGCCAGTCAATGTGTTGACCGAAACAGTCGTCAAGGCGATGTGGACCAAGACCTCAGTGAGTGGTGGGTACTACGAGCCAACTGCCGGGGTTAAGTGGTTTGCGGCCGAAGTCATCAATTACTTCAAGACGAACGGCATCGTCGGCCCCGTTTGAATCGTTGAATGCTTGATCGCGAGGCGGTGCGGTTCTTGATATCGGAATGGGCAGATGGCTGCACGGTCTACGATCGGCGCTACGGCGATACCCATGCATTGAATCACTTGACTGCGGCGGTTTTCCGCTTGGCGCTGGCAGCCCCGGGGAGTTGCCGCGCAACTATTGCAGCTCAACTTGCTGAAGAGTTTTCCGCGCTGAACAGCCCGGAGTGGATCTCGACGATCGACTTGGCTCTTGAGCAACTTGTGAACTCTCGCCTCATCCAGGGTCAATCTTGACGATGGCGCCAAAGCGGCTTGAGGACATTTCCCTCGCCGAAGTACAGACTCTTTTGAGCGCCGGTCGGTTGGCCCTGCAAACTGGCCCTCTGGTGTTTCGCATCAAGTCGACAATGCCGGATGTGGCACGCTCCGTGCAAATGCTTTACGGCCGACACCCCTTTTATGTTGACCCGGAGTTTGCTGACTTCCATGTCGAGTTACGTGCGCCCAAGAATCTCCGGCGCTGGCTGCGCCGGCAGGCGGAGTTCTTGATCGATGGTGAGTCACCGTTTGAGCCACTGCCTCGAGATCAGGCTCCGGCGATGCTGGAATGGGGCATGAATTGGGCAATTGCATCGTCCTGTCATCAGTGGCTGACGATTCACGCAGCCAGCCTGGAGCGCAATGGCCAGGTGGTGATCCTGCCGGCGCCGCCGGGTTCCGGCAAAAGCACGTTGTGTGCCGCTTTGGCGTTGCGAGGCTGGCGTTTGTTGTCCGATGAGTTGACCCTGATTGAGCTCGACTCATTGCAGGCGCATGCCTTGGCCAGATCCATCAACTTGAAAAATCAGTCGATCGATGTAATTCAGGGATTCGAGCCTGCCGCCGTCTGGTCGCCCGAAACCTATGACACCACCAAGGGCCGCGTGACCCATTTGGTGCCCCCGGTGAGCAGCGTTGACCGGATGCTGGAGACGGCGCAGCCGCGCTGGATTGTGTTCCCCCGTTATGTCGCCGCAGCCGAGCCCTTGTTGACGCCACGCAGCAAGGTCCAGACCTTCACTCATTTTGCCGAGAATGCCTTCAACTACAGCATTCTGGGGGAGCTTGGCTTCGAAACGGTCGACCGCCTGATTCGCCAATGTGACTGTTACGATTTCGAATACAGCCGACTCGATGATGCGTTGGAAGTGTTTGACTGGTTGGCCGAGCCTGAAAATGATTGAGGCGATGCGCAGCGAGCTCAATGTAGCAGCGGTACCGTCATTGATCGATTTGATGCGGGAGCCGCAGCGTATGCGCGAGCTGTCACTCAAACAATGGGACCAGGTTTTGCGATTGGCGCGCAGCGCCAATTTGCTCGGGCGTCTCGCCCAAGCCGCGGTGGACCTCGACTTGCTTGAGCATCTGCCAGCTCAAGCGGCTCGTCATTTGCTCGCAACGCAGCGCTTGACTCAGCATCAGCAAGAGGCAATTGAATGGGAGTGCCGTCATCTAGAGGCGGCGCTGGGCAGTCTGCAGGTTCGCCCGGTCTTGCTCAAGGGGGCCGCTTATGCAATGTCCGGTCATCCTGCTGCCAAGGGCCGCCTGTTCGGAGATGTGGATTTGCTGGTGCCACGCGCGTCACTGAATGAGGCTGAAGCGGCGCTCATGCTGCATGGTTGGAGCATAGGGAAAATCGATCCCTACGATCAACGCTATTACCGACGCTGGATGCATGAGTTGCCACCCATGGTCAGCCTCAAGCGCGGCACTGTGGTTGATTTGCATCACAATATCCTGCCTTTGACGGCCCGCCATGTGCCTGACGCCGCTGCCTTGTTGGCGGCCAGTGTGCCCCTGGAGGGCAGCTGTTTTCATGTGCTCGCGCCCTGCGACATGGTGATTCACAGTGCAACCCATTTGTTCCATGAGGGCGAACTGAAGAACGGTCTTCGTGATCTGTATGACCTTGATTGCCTGCTGATGAACTTTGCCGCCAGCGAACCGGATTTTTGGCGTCGCTTGCTTGAAAGGGCGCGTGAGCTTGGGTTGGTTTGGCCAGTCTATCTGGCGCTGCGCTATACCCGTGCCGTGCTCGCTAGCGCGGTGCCGGCCGAGGCGATGAGCAATGCTCGTGCGATGGCCGGCCTGGGTGCGATCAGAGAGTGGTGCTTCGATGCCATGTACTTGCGCGCGTTTTCACCCGACCATCCCCTGGTCAACCGGCCAGCTCATGCGCTGGCGCGGGCGGCGTTGTATCTGCGCGCCCATGCCCTGCGGATGCCGATCTGGCGCTTGTGTCTTCACTTGGGCCGCAAGGCTTGGCTGCGTTTGTTCATGCACAGCAGCCGCAGGGTTTGAGATGGCTTTATGCTGCTCGCTATGAACAAGCCCAAACCCTTCTCCATGATCCGCGAGTTCCATCTCGCCGATTGGTTCACCCTGGCAAACTCGTTTGCCGGCATGGGGGCGCTGTTCTCGGTGATGACGTTTTTGCAGACCGGCGACGTTAGACATATCTACTACGCCTGTGCCTTGATTCCTTTGGCCTTTGTGTTTGATGTGTTGGACGGCAGTGTGGCGCGCTGGCGCCAGCAATCGTCGACGATGGGGCGGGAACTGGATTCGCTGGCCGACGTGATCTCCTTCGGCGTGGCCCCGGCCGCGATTGCCTATGCCTGCGGCATGCAAGGCCTGTTTGACCGCATCGTGCTGGTTTTCTTTGTGGCCTGCGGGGTTTCGAGATTGGCCCGTTTCAATGTCACGGCGGAGGCGCTCAGCGAAGGTGGTGACAAAGTTAAATATTTCGAGGGCACGCCTATACCGACTTCCTTGGTGCTGGTGATCGTGCTGTGGATCGCGGCCGCGCAAGGCGCCTTGGGCGAGCAGCTGTGGTTTGGCAAGCTGGAAATCGCCGGCTTTTATTTGCATCCCTTGGTTTTGCTCTACGCGGTATCTGGTTCCTTGATGGTCAGCCGCATTCGTGTTCCCAAGTTCTGATCTGTCGCCCCCAAAAGAAAAGTCCGGATACCGATCGCGGTATCCGGACTGATCTGGCTGGCTTGTCCGGCTAGAGCTGGACTGGCTGGCTTGGGGCCCTCGTCGGCTTCCCCCTCCTGTATTTGTGCCCCATTATGGGAATTTGGTTTTAGTTTGGTCTTAGTGTTTGCCCTTGTTTGGGCGATCTCCGCACAAACCATTGCGGATGTCAGACCAATGCCTGATCCAGTACCTCGACCCAATGCCGCACCGGCGTCGCGGTACCGCTTTGCAGGTGCTGTATGCAGCCTATATTCCCCGAGACTATGGTCTGCGCATGCAGCGGGGCGAGTGCCTGCAGCTTTTGGTCGCGTAATTGCTTGGATAGCTTGGGCTGCAAGACCGAATAGGTGCCGGCCGAGCCGCAACAGAGATGGCTGTCGCAAGTCGCCAGCTGTATCTCAAACCCCAGTTCACGCAGGCCCGCCTCGACGCCGCCGCGCAATTGTTGGCCATGCTGCAGCGTGCAGGGCGGGTGATAGGCCAGCTTCTGCTGTGACTTGCCGGCCAGCAAGGGCTTGAGTCCTGGCAGTAGATCGGGCAGCAATTCGCTCAGGTCGCGCGTGAGGGCGCTGATTTTGGCCGCCTTGACCGCGTAATCGGGGTCATGGCGCAAGGCGTGGCCATAGCCCTTGACCGTGACGCCGCAGCCGGACGCATTCATCACCAGCGCCTCGATCTTGCCGGCCTCGGTCAGACCTTCGACCAGCGGCCACCAGGCGTCGATATTGCGGCGCATATCGGCCAGCCCACCAGCAGGGTCGTTCAGATGGCTGCGAATGGCCCCGCAGCAGCCGGCGCTCTCGGCCACCAGGGTTTGAATGCCGGCTGCGTCCAGCACGCGGGCCGTCGCGCTATTGATATTGGGCGCCATGCTGGGTTGCACGCAGCCGAGCAGCAGGCCGACTTTGCGCGCGTGGATGCGGGTCGGCCAGTCATGCGCGCGCGCGCCGGCGGGGCCCGGCACTTTGTCTTTCAAGCTCGCGGGCAGCAGGGGGCGCATCATTTGCCCCAGCTTCATCGCAGGTTTGAAGGCCGGCGAGGTCAAGCCTTCTTTCAGCAGCCAGCGCAGCGCTCGTTCTTGTGTCGGTCGCGCCACTTTGGTCTCGACGATATCGCGGCCGATCTCCAAGAGTTGCGCGTACTCCACACCCGATGGGCAGGTGGTTTCGCAGTTACGGCAAGTCAGGCAGCGATCCAAATGTAGCTGGGTGCTGCGTGTCGGCTCCGCGCCCTCCATGACCTGTTTGATCAAATAGATGCGCCCGCGCGGCCCGTCCAACTCGTCACCCAACAGTTGGTAAGTGGGGCAGGTGGCGGTGCAAAAGCCGCAATGCACACAGCGGCTCAGGATCGCTTCGGCCGCAGCACCCTCGGGCGTTCCTTGAAATTCGGGGGCAAGATTTGTTTGCATCAGTGCAGGCGGTACTTGAGAGTCCAGAAGTAGTCGAGTTCTTGCCACTCGATGTCCCGCGCTTGCGAGGCCAGCAGAACCTGCAACTGTTCAAGCGTGGGGAAGTTTTTCAGCACCTCGTGCTGACTGCCATCGCTGAGGCTGCGAACTTGGTAGCCATTGCCCTCGGCATCGACACGCGAAATCGGCGTGCTGTCGCCCGCCACGAAGCGGTTGTCCATCAAGATCACAACAGCACCGGGTGCCAATTGCGCGTGCAGCTGAGCTAACCAGCTGGCTCTACGTTGCAGTGGCACATGCGAGAACCACAGGCCCGCGAAAGCGGCGTCAAACGGGGATGGTGAGCCCGCTGGAACAAGGTCCAGCGCATAGGCATCGGCCAAGCGAAAGCTCAGCTTGGTGAAATCCAAGGGTTTGGCCTTCGCCACCTCCAGCACCTCGGCGTTGATGTCGGTGCACTGCCAGCTCAAGGCCCGTGCCGTAGCGGCAGGCAGCCAAAAACCGGTGCCGGTGGCCACTTCCAGCACCTGGCGGTCAGTGAACTGCTCGCCCAGCCAGCGCTTGATGGCCGCAATATTGGGTTGGCGATGAGGTCGGTCGAAGACCTGCTCGTACTCGCGCGCCCGCTGTGCGTAGTAACGCGGCATCTGCTCGGTCCTGGAAACTTCTGCGCTGATTTCAGAGTTCGTCATACAGCCTGCCTGGATTGAAAATACCTTGCGGGTCGAAAGACCGCTTCAGTTCGCGATGAATGCGCAGCAAGGGCGCCGACAAGGGGGTGAAGACGCCGCCGCTCTTGTCAGAGGCGCGCATCAGCGTGGCATGACCGCCCGCTTTGGCCGCCGCATCGCGCACTGCGCCGGTCGGCAGCGGCGTGGCGACCCAGCGCTGCGCGCCTCCCCATTCAAGCAACTGCTCTCCGTGCAAACTCAAGGCCGGCGCGGTTTGCGGCAGCGACAGGCGCCACAACTTGGCACCGCCTTCGACGGCGCGTGCCGCGCCCACAAAGTATTCATCGCTATGGTCGCGCAGGCTGGCCCAAAACGGCGCGGCCAACTCGTCTTCAATCAGGTCGCCGCCCAAGCTATGGCAGGCCGCCTGCACGGCCGCTTGCGCGCCGGCCAGGCGCAGCACCAGCGCGCCATCCCACCAAGCGCTTGCATTGATGGGCAGCGGCTGCCCGGCCCAGCGATTGAGCTGATTCAAGGCTTGCTCCTGGCTCAGCTCGAAACGCAAAGTTGCCCGGGCCTTGGGAAAAGGCAGCACTTTCAGCGAAACTTCCAGCAACAGGCCCAAAATGCCCATGGATCCGGCCATCAGGCGCGAGACGTCATAACCGGCGACGTTCTTGATCACCGTGCCGCCGAAGCTCATGGCCTCGCCCCGCCCGCTCAGCATGGTCACGCCCAAGACATGCTCACGCAGGGCGCCCATGCTGGCCCGAGCCGGGCCACTCAGGCCTGTGGCCACCATGCCGCCGACGGTGCCTTGGCCCCGCCCGCCAAAGCGTGGCGGCTCAAAGGCCAGATATTGCCCCTGCTCGGCCAAGACCCGCTCCAGCTCGACAATCGGCGTGCCCGTCTTGACAGTGACGACAAGTTCGCTTGGCTCATAACTGCTGATGCCAACATAGCCTGACATATCGAGCAGCTCGCCCCTGGGTGCCTGGCCATAAAAAGCCTTGCTGCCGTGGCCGCGTATTTCCAGGGCTGTGTTGCTGGCGCTGGCGGCCTGGATTTGGTCCTGCAGTTGCTTGAGCATCAATCAGAACCTCGGCAAATCGGGATGAGCCAGCAGGCCGCGACTGACATGCATGCGGCCATATTCGGCGCAGCGGTGCAGCGTCGGGATCACCTTGCCGGGGTTGAGGAGGCCCTGCGGGTCGAAGGCCAGTTTGACCGCATGCATCTGCGCCAGTTCTGCGGCGGAGAACTGCACGCACATTGAGTTGAGCTTCTCCACGCCGACGCCATGCTCGCCCGTCACCGTGCCGCCCAAGGCCACACTGGCTTCCAAGATCTCGGCGCCAAATTCCTCGCAGCGCCGCAACTGGTCCGGGTCTTTCGCGTCGAACAGGATCAGCGGGTGCAAATTGCCATCGCCGGCATGAAACACGTTGGCGCAGCGCAGCTGATACTTGATTTCCATCTCCTGAATGGCGAGCAAGATGTCAGCCAGGTTTTTGCGGGGAATGGTCGAGTCCATGCACATGTAATCGGGGCTGATGCGGCCCGAGGCCGGAAAGGCATTTTTGCGCCCGCTCCAGAACTTCAGCCTTTGCGCCTCATCGGCGCTGACTTCGCAATGGCTGGCCCCGCTGGCCATCAAGACGGCCTGCATCTGCGCAATCTCCTCGGCCACTTCCGCGGCCGTGCCGTCGCTCTCGCAGAGCAAAATCGCCGCCGCGCTGAGGTCATAGCCGGCGTGGACGAAGTCCTCCACAGCGGCCGTCATGGCCTTGTCCATCATTTCAAGCCCGGCCGGGATGATGCCGGCGGCGATGATGTTGGCGACGGCGAGGCCGGCCTTGCGGACATCATCAAAACTGGCCATCACGCAGCGCGCCAAGGCTGGTTTGGGGATCAATTTGACCGTCACTTCGGTGATGACGGCCAACATGCCCTCGCTGCCGACGATCAGGCTGAGCAGGTCCAGGCCGCTCGCATCGAGTGCCTCGGAGCCGAAGTCGACCGCCTCGCCGGCCATGGTGAAGCCCCTCACACGTAAGACGTTATGCAAGGTGAGGCCGTATTTGAGGCAATGCACGCCTCCGGAGTTTTCCGCCACATTGCCGCCTATGGTGCAGGCGATTTGGCTGCTTGGGTCGGGGGCGTAATACAAGCCGTGGAGGGCGGCGGCTTCCGAGATGGCCAGATTGCGCACGCCGCATTGCACGGTCGCAGTGCGTGCAAGCGGGTTGATCTGGATGATCTGTTTGAACTTCGCCAATGCCAAAGTCACGCCCAGCGCATGCGGCATCGCCCCGCCCGACAAACCGGTGCCCGCGCCGCGCGCCACGACAGGTACTTGCAAGTCGTGACAGATGCGTAAGACGGCGGCGACTTGCGCCTCGGTTTCCGGCAGCGCCACCACCAAGGGCCGTTGCCGATAGGCGCTCAGGCCATCGCATTCATAGGGCGTGGTGTCTTCGCTGTGCCAGAGCAGGGCATGGGGCGGCAACTCGGCCGTCAAGGCCTGCACCACCCTGGCTTGAGCAAGGGCACGCTGGGCGGGGTCGATCGTATTTGGGGTTGCTGCAATCAAGCGCTCTCTCCTGGGCTGCGAGGACTGTAGCGCAGGCAGCCTCGCGGCGCGCTGAATGCCGATGCTGAGTACAGAGGTCTGACCCGCTCAGGCCTTGCGTTTGCGGGCCGCAACCGGCTTGGCGGCAGGCTTGGCCTTTTGCTCGCCCATTTGTTCGCCGAATTGCTCTGCGATGGCGCCGGGTACCGCGCCGGCCTTGCGCAAAGTGTCTCCCGCCACGTCGAGCGACTGCTTGACGATGCTTCCGGCCAGGTTTCGAGCGCTGTCGCTGGCGCCGTCCTTCATGGCGCTGGCCGCGAGTTGCGTGAACTGTTGGCTCAGCGCACCCCACCACTGCAGGGGGTCAACGACCGGAGGCACCAGCGGCTTGTCAGCTCGCTCGCTTGTTGACGCTGTGGGCGTCGGAGCAGCCGGCTGCGCGGCAGGCGTGGGTGCAGCGGCTGGAGCCGGGGTGGCCTTCACTTCAGGGCTCAAGCCGGGCCAAGCCGCAGCGAGGGGATTCACCAAAGTGGCGGCAGGTGCCTGCAGAGCCTCGCTCAATTGCTCGAGCGGCACATTCATGGATTTCAGCGTCGCCAGCGTCATCTTTTGCACTTCCAGTGCCTGGATCGTCGCGCCAAGCATGCGGGCGTTTTGTTCCAGCCAGAACTGCACGGTGCGCAACTCATCGATGCGTTTGCCCAACTCCTCCGGATTCAGCGTCGGTGCCACCCATTGGCCGACGCCGGGCATGGCCGCACTGGCACCTTTGACCAGACTTTGCAGAAAGTCAAAACCCGGGACGAATTTGCTGAAACTGTTGTCGGCCATAAGGCCTCCTTGAAGCGGTTCTGTGTGTGCGCAAGTTTGCATCAACTTGATGCCAGGTGTTCAAGACTTTGTCAGTTGGGCTTGGGCTGCAGTTGCTCAACAACAAAGCCGCGCTGGCGCAGTTGCTTCAACAAGGAATGCGGCCCGCTCAAATGCAGGGCGCCGACCGCTGCCAAAACCGATTGGCCCCGGGCATGACGTGCGGCTATGCCGTCTGCCAGCCCCGGGTTGCGCGCGTCATTGAGCAGGATGAAATCGGCGCGGTCTTGCTCGTCTTCGATGCAGTCGCACCAGCGCGCGTAATCCTGCAGCGTGGCCAGGTCACCCTCAGCCCAGGCCTTGGCCAGCCGTTTCATGAGGGGTCGTACACGGCCCTGCTCCAGTTGGCTCAGGCCTTTTTGCAAGCTGAACAAGGCCAGCTTCGCATCACTCGGAATCAAGGCTTTTTGTTGGCTGGCCGCATCTTCGAGCCCAATGATAGGCAGACCGCGCTCACGCGCCCACAGGCTCAGAACTTGCTCCTGGCCGAAGCTGGGGTCGAGGCCGTCCCATCGAGCCGCCAGCACCGTGTAGGTACTCAGTTCCATCAGCGGATGCTGGCCGGCCAGGGCGCCGGCGGGCAGGCAAGCCGCGCTGGCCTGGGCGTCCAGCCGTTTGCGCAGCGCGGGCGTGAGCTTGAGTTCCGGCGCATGCGCGGGGGGCTGGCTCAAGACCTGCATCGTGGCGGGGTCGCTGAGGTCAAGCTCGAGTGCCAAGACATCCGCTCGCTTCAGCGCAGCCAGCAGCTTGGGCCCCGGGTAGGCCCATTCCGGCCGACCGATGTGCATGCTGCCATAGACAAAAGAATCCCGGCCGTCGCGGCTGATGCGGTAGAGCAAGCCGCGATCCGGCGCCCGGCGGCTCCATTCAGCCGCTTGCGCAGGGCTGGCAAGCGCCACCGCCGGCGGACAAACTGCACCGGCAAACGCTGGAGCGTCAAGCGCCAAGGCGAGTATGGCTGCACAGGCGAACTTCAGCCAGCTCATGGGCGCCCCGCTCGGATATGCAAAGCACCGTCTTGCTGCTTGAAGTCGAGCTTGGACAGAATGTCCATGCCCAGCAGCGGTGCACCCAAGGCCGGCAAAACGGTCACGGCCAGGCGCTCGGCTTGCACACCACCTTGCAGGGCGATGTGGGCACGCGCTCGGTAACCGCGCGTCAAACCGGCCGCCGTGTGCGAGCTGACGTCGGCTTCGGCCACCAAGCCGGCTTGCTCCGCCAAAGCCGAGGGCAGGGCGGTGCTGGTGGCACCGGTATCCACCAAAAATTCCACCGCCAAACCGTTGACCTCGCCCGGCCAATGGAAATGGCCGTCAGGGCCGCGCTGCAGCACGATGGCGCTGCCCTGGATAGAAATCAGGCTCTGGGCGCGCTGATGCTCCCAAGCCTTGAAGCCCAGGAAGACCACGAGCAGGATCAGCAGCCAAATCGTCAGCAGTTTGAGGCCATGCGGCAATTCTTTGTTCATGGCCCTAGTGTGCAACACCACAGCTCGCCATGAATTGGCCACTCCCCCCCCCCTGTCGGGCAATCAGTGGCTGAAGCCCATCGCGCGTCGATTGCGCACCTGCGGCTTGATGCGGTGCTCGGCTTCCAACTGGGCCAAAAATTCGTCCGCCGTCAAGGGCTCACCGAGAATTTCCACCTGCTGGCGCACCGCCGCAAAGTCCCCCGGCGTCAAGGCATCCAAAGCGCTTAAACGCTTCATTTGATCGGCGTCGAGCTGCACGGATTCGTCGCCCAGCGCTTCGCGCAGAAACATCCGTTCGCGCTGTGGCGGAGTCAGCGGTTTGAAGCCGATCTTGAAGGCAAAGCGGCGCAGCGCGGCTTCGTCGAGGTCTTCAAACAAATTGGTCGTGCAAATGAAAATGCCGGTAAATCGCTCCATGCCGGCCAGCATTTCGTTGACCTCGGAGATCTCGTAATTGCGCTCGGCCATGCGGCGGCTGCGCAGAAAGCTGTCGGCCTCGTCGAGCAGCAACACGGCGTTCTCGGCCGCTGCGGTCTCAAACATGCGCGCCATATTCTGCTCGGTTTCGCCGACAAACTTGCTCGACAAATCGCTTGCCTGTTTGATCATCAAGGGCCGGCCCAAGGTCTGGGCAATATGTTCGGCCAGCGCGGTTTTACCGCTACCAGGCGGACCATAAAAACACAGATTGCCGCAGCCTCGTTTTTCCAAGGCGGCGACGATGCGCGGGATCTCGAAGCGCGATTCGCAGTTCAACAAATCCAGCGCATATTGCGTCACGACCGGCCGCGCCAAGCGCTCGCGGCTGCGTTGACCCAGCGCCTTGTCGGCGTTTTCGAGTTGGCGCTCTATCATGTGCTCGCACTCATCGGCATGCCCGGCCAGTTGGGCGAAGCGTACGGCCGTGCGGATTTGCGCCGGCGTCAGGCCGCGCCGCTCGGCCAGTTTGGCGGTGAATTCGGCGCTTACCTGGACATCGGACAAGGCTTTGGTGACCAGCCCTAAGCGCGCGCCCGGCGGCGGCGACTTCAGCTCCAGGTGGTATTGAAACCGGCGCCGAAAGGCCGGGTCGATTTGCTCGATCCGGTTGGTAATCCAAATCACCGGCACCGGGTTGGTTTCCAGAATCTGATTGACCCAGGCCTTGCCACTGACCGAACCCGAGGTCGGTGCTTCCAGCGCTGAATCCATCCGTGCAATCAACTGGGCGGTGTCGCTGGAAAGCGGCGGGAACACGTCCTCGACCTCGTCAAAAAGCAAGGCCACGTTCGCGCTGGCTTTCAGGAAAACCTGGCTGATCTGCAGCGAGCGGTAGCGATCGCGGCCGGACAGCGAGTTGCCCTCGCGATCTGCGTACTCAACCTCGTACAGGTCCAAGCCTGCGGCCTGAGCCGCCACCTTGGCCAACTCCGTTTTGCCGGTGCCGGGCGGGCCATAGAGCAGCACGTTGACGCCGGCTTCATGGCGCAGCACCGCGTTTGCGAGCAAGGTATTCAACACAGCAAGGTCATCGGCCACGAATTGAAAGTCGTCCGCACTCAAGGGGCTGCGCGAGGCCGGCCGGGTGAACACCGCCATCAAATCATGCGGCCCCTTGTACTCGCGCATCAAGACCGGCGGCAGTTGATCGCTGACCTTCATCAGGTCGGCCAGGTCGGTGATGTTGTGCTCGGAGATCAGGTTCTCGACCATGCCGATGCGCTCTAACCTTGAACCTGCGCGCAGCGCTTCGGCCACCTCTTGGGCATTGACGCCGGCGACTGCGGCGATCGCCGCAAACGCTTCTTGGGCCGTGTTGACCTTGAACTCGACCAGCGCGCCGCGCAACTCACGCTGATAGCGAGCCAAAGTGCCGTAAAGCAGCAGCGCGCGCTCGGCCGGATTGAGCTGTAAGAGCGCGCCCAGCGCCTCGATATTTTTTTCAACCAAGGTTGACTCACGCTTGAGCTGGCGGTCCAACCACTCGCTGGTGGTAGCCAGCAGCGCCATCATGTCTTTGGGCGCGTCCTTGACGTACTCATCAAGGTAAAAGAACAGCGTGGACTCGGAAAACGGCCCGCTCCAGACGCCGTGACGATGCAGAAAAGCCTCGTCGCTCAAGCTCTCATGGCCGCTCCACAGCTCATTGGCCAGGCAGCGTTGATTCAGGTAGTCACGCAGCCGGCCCAAGACGCGCGTTGGCCAGACCAAATGGCGGCCGGTGAAGGACAGCAGCCCATTGAAATCGCGGCGGAGATTGAAGCGACCCGCATGCTTGACGGTCAGCGTCAGTACGAACTGCGTGCACATCCGGTCCATCACCGGCGCCTCCTTGAGGCCCGGCGACGGTAGGACACGCGCGTCAGTCAAACGCTTGACCATGATGGACAGCTCCTTGCAGTCTTGTGCACCACAGACTGCGCGGCGCTGCCCGATCTTGTCTCAGCCGCGCGCCGAGGACAAGTGGCTCGCGCGCTGTTTTTCGGCCCTTTTCAGTGCATGACTACCGGTTGATGGCCCATCTTGGCGTAGCCCTCAATGAAGTCATCCAGATCTTCTTCACTCGGATCTTGCTCGATCAAGGCCTCGACGCCATCCTGGAATTGCTGGGCCAGCGCGCCTTCGATAAAGATTTCTTTCCGGCTGAATTTGTCGACGATCTCGAATCCGCCGCGGTTCAGCTGCAAGTCCGGGTTGGCAAGCAAGAATTCCCCTGGCAGGGGCTCAGTAACTTGAATGTCGAACTTGACGACACTGAAACTCGGGGAGTTGTAAAGCATGTGCATGGTGGCTCCTTTCAGCGTCAACTGCGGCCAGCGGCGTCTGTTTCAAGTCTTATCGGCAGAAACAACGCCTGGCCGTGGACAAATAATGTCAGAACTCGGCTCATTTCGGCGCATCGCCGGCAGACATTTGTGTTCAAAGCGTCAAAATTCATCGATCTACCCCCTGAATCAGGGTTGAGGCAAACCCTCGTCCAGCAATTGCAACTCCCAGCCGCGATCGTCGGGCTGGCTCAATAGCAGCCGCACCGGCAAGTGATGGCGGGCGGGATCAAGCCAAAGCTCGATCTCGCCGCTATAGGGCCCGAGGGCGGCGCGGCGCAGGTGCACGGCTTGTTTGATGCGGCCAATGGGCAGTTCCAAGTCATCTCGCTCCAACACCTCAAACACCCACTCCCTGGCTTCGCCGCGCAGCCCTATCACCATCAGGCGCAATTCCCGGCCGGGCAAAAACTGCTGCGGCGCGGCGGCGACGATGGCCGCCAGTTGCAGCCACCAACTGATGCGGTCTTGCACGCCGTCTGGCATTGCGACTTGCTCCGGGCTGGCCGAAAAGCTGATTTGGTCTTGCTTGTCGCCTTGGCGGAAATTGGTGGCGGCCACGTCGCGCGCTGGCCGCCCCTCCCGGCGGGGGGCTTGCTGGGTGAAGCGCTGAGGGCTCAGCCCTTGCGGCTCCAGGCGCCCCTCGCTGCGTGAGCCGGTTAGCGGGCGGCCGTCGAGTGCCCGTTCCAGGCGCAGCGCATAGACGGCGCCACTGGGCTGCCAAGTCAGCCGCGCTTCGCCTTGGCGATGGTCTTGCAGCAGCAAATAGCGCCAGTCGACGGCAGGTGCAATCGCGACTGACCCCGCCGAGTTCGCGCGCGCAGGTTCAGGCAAGGGGGGCGGGGTCTCGGCCGTTTGGGTCGGCGGCAGCGCCGGCTCGGAAAAGGCCTGTTTCGGGGCCGTGGGCGTTGGCAACGCCGGTTCTGCCACTTCAGCTCGTTCTGCATGTGCAGCCTGTTCGGGCGGCGGGCGATTGTTGTGCATGCTGGCTTTGACGGCGAGCGGGCGAGTCTGAGCGAGTGGTGCGGTCAAATCGGGCTGCCGCCACGGCGCCAGCAGCAGCCCATGTACTGCCAAGCTCAAAGCTGCGCCCCATGCCCAGGGGCGCAGCCGGCTCCTGGCTTTTGGGCCGAGAAGCAGGGTTGACTTGAACCAGGAGACACTGCGCATTGGACAATGCTGCCAGCTTTTGTTTAACGCTTTGCCGCTTTCAAACCCCCGATGAAACTTGCTACCTATAAAGACGGGTCGCGCGACGGCCAATTGCTCGTCGTCTCCCGCGACTTGAGTCAGGCCCACTACGCCAACGGCATCGCCACGCGCTTGCAGCAGGTGCTGGATGACTGGGGTTTTTTGTCGCCGCAGTTGGAGGAGCTATACACCCAGCTGAACCATGGCAAATTGCGCCACGCTTTCAACTTCGAGCCCAAGCAATGCTTGGCGCCGCTGCCGCGCGCGTTTCAATGGGTGACGGGTGGCGCCTATGAACAATATGACGCAGCCCGGCTCAGCGAGCCCTTGATGACCCAGGGCGCCAGCGATGATTTTCTTGGGCCCTGTGAGGCGGCCTTGTTTGCTGCCGAGGCGATGGGCATAGATTTTGAAGCCGGCCTGGCCGTCGTGACTGGCGATGTGGCTTGTGGCGCGTCGCCGGCGCAGGGCTTGGAGGGTGTGCGACTGCTGGCTCTGGTCAATGATTGGCGCTTGCGCAATTTGCCCTCGGGCGATTTGCACAGCCGACCCACCAGCGCCTTCAGCCCGGTCGCCGTCACCCCCGACGAGTTGGGCGCGGCCTGGAGCGGTGGGCGGATCGACTTGCCGCTGCAAACGATGTGGAATGGTCGCAAGGTGGGCCTGTGCGAGGCCGGGGCAGACATGCGCTTTCACTTCGGGCAACTGATTGCTCATGCCGCCAAGACGCGCCGCTTGCGCGCCGGCAGCGTGATCGGGTCGGGCAGCGTCAGCAACAAGGACGCGTCGCGCGGCTACGCCTGCATCGCCGAAAAGCGCGCCCTCGAGACCTTGGATTCGGGCCAAGCCAAGACCGAGTACATGCAATTTGGCGATAGCATCCGGGTCGAAATGAAGGGGCGTGATGGCCTGAGCGTGTTTGGCGCCATCGATCAAGATGTGGGTGCTTGGTCCGAGTCCGTCGCGCCCTGAACTGTTCTCAAACGGGAGTAGACAAGATGCGACGCAGGCAGTTGATGGTGATCATTGGGGGCGCTGCAATGGTGGCGCCAAGCGCCTTGGTTTGGGCGGTCGCCACCGAGACGGACGCCGCGTCCGGCATCCGCCTGGCACTTGAGCGCGGCGCCGAAGCGGCAATCGCGGCGCTGGGCAAAACGGATGGTTTCATGGGCAACCCGGCCGTCAAGATCGAGCTGCCCGGTTACTTGAAAGACGGCGCCAAGCTCTTGAAGATGACCGGCCAAGGCAAGCAGGTGGACGAATTGCTGCTGGCGATGAACCGGGCCGCCGAAGCGGCGGTGCCGGCGGCACGCCCCTTGCTGCTCAATGCGGTCAAGTCCATCAGCGTTGAAGATGCGCTGCAGATCGTCAAGGGCGATGACGGTTCGGTGACGCGCTTCTTTGCCGGCAAGACGCGTGAGCCCTTGACGGCGCAGTTCCTGCCTATCGTCACACATGCGACCGAAAAGCTCGCGCTGGCCGACAAATACAACGCGGTGGCCGGCAAGGGCGTCGGCTTCGGGCTGGTCAAGAGTGAGGACGCCAATATTCAGCAATACGTGACCAAGCGGGCGCTGGACGGCTTGTTTTTGATGATTGCCGAAGAGGAGCGCAAGATCCGCAAAGACCCGCTGGCCAGCGGCAGCGCGCTCCTGAAGAAGGTGTTTGGCGCTTAGGGTTTGGGGGCTGAGGGCGGCGGTTTGGCGCAATCTGCGGTCCAGTGGACAATACGGGCTTGATTCCTTTTGTAGTATTTCAGCGCCCGCCCATGAACGAAGCTCTTACACCCGCGCCAACTTTGGCTTTGGATAACCCTGCCGAAGCGATTGCTGAAGTCGCAGCCGACGCTGTCGGAGAGGCCGAAGCGGCCGTTGACCTCGTTGCCGCCGCAACTGCCGAGGCCCCAGCAGCGTCGACCGCAACTCCAGCCGCAGCCCCGAGCGCACAGGAGATGAGCCCGGCCGCTTGCGCCGCCAAGCTCAAAGAGTTGTTTCCAGCGCTGTTCGTGGGCGGCGGTGTCAAGCCGCTGAAGCTGCGCGTGCAGGCCGATATTCAAGAGCGCGCCCCCGGTGTGTTCACCAAGGCGGCTTTGTCGGCCTTCTTGCGCCGCCACACCGGCAGCACCAGCTATCTGATGGCGATCAGCAAGGCACGCACCCGCTTTGACCTGGACGGTCAGCCGGCCGGTGACTTGATCGACGAACACCGGGCCGCTGCGGTCGAAGAACTGGCGCGGCGCCGTGGCCTGCAGCAAGAGCGACTCGACCTGGAACAAGCGCAGGCGCGCAACCGAGCCGGGCTTTTGCATGATTTCGAGCGCACCACGCTGACGCTGCCCAATTTTTGCGCGCTCAAGGGTGTGACGCCCGAGGAGTTGCCGGGCTTGTTGGAGATCGCCCGCCAGGAAGCGGCCGCGCGGCCCGCGGAACGCGAAGTGCGGGATAACAGGCCCCAGCATGCCCCACGCAGCCGTGAGCGCACGCAAGAGCGCGACGCCGGTCGTGGCGGCCGACGGGGTGGCGCTCAAGGCCGACCGCGCACTTAAGCGGCCCAGGCTGTGATCTGAACGCCCGCCCGCCAGCGGGCGTTTTTATTATTTCAAGCCGTTCTTTTGCACAGCTTCAGCGGCTTTCTACAATCGCGCCATGAATACCGCCTCCAACATCACCTACACCCGTGGCGCGGCCCTGCCCGCCATCCTGCAACAGCGCATCGCGATTCTCGACGGCGCGATGGGCACGATGATCCAGCGCTACAAATTGACGGAGGCCGATTTCCGTGGCGAGCGCTTCGCCGAGCACCCCAAGGATCTGAAGGGCAATAACGATTTACTCGTGCTGACCCGGCCCGATGTGATCAGCGAGATCCACGAGCAATACCTTGCCGCCGGCTCCGACATCATCGAGACCAATACCTTCGGCACCACCTCGGTCGCGCAAGAGGATTACGGCCTCGAAGCCTATGCTTTTGAAATGAATGTGGCGGCGGCCCGCATTGCGCGCGCCGCCTGCGACAAATACAGCACACCCGACAAACCCCGCTTCGCCGCCGGCGCTTTAGGCCCCACGCCGCGCACCGCCAGCATCAGCCCCGACGTCAACGACCCCGGCGCCCGCAATGTCGATTTCGACACCTTGCGCGCCGCCTATTACGAGCAAGCCAAGGGGCTTTTGGAGGGCGGGGTCGATCTGTTCCTGGTCGAAACTATCTTCGATACTCTGAACGCTAAGGCGGCTATTTTTGCCTTGGACGAGTTGATGGAAGACACGGGCGAGCGCTTGCCCGTTATCGTTTCCGGCACTGTCACCGACGCGTCCGGCCGTATCCTGTCGGGCCAGACGGTGACTGCCTTCTGGCATTCGGTGCGCCACGCCCGGCCCTTGGCGATTGGCCTCAACTGCGCCTTGGGCGCCACGCTGATGCGCCCTTATATCGAGGAGTTGTCCAAGGCGGCGGGCGCCACGGCGATCAGCTGCTACCCGAACGCCGGCCTGCCCAACCCGATGAGCGACACCGGCTTTGACGAGACGCCGGATGTGACCGGCCGCCTGATGGAGGAGTTTGCCCGCAGCGGCTTCTTGAACATCGCCGGCGGCTGCTGCGGTACAACGCCCGACCATATCGCCGCGATTGCGCGCCAAGTGTCGGCTTACAAGCCGCGTGCCAGTGGCGAGAAGTTCTTCAGCGAGTTGGTGGCAGGCTGATCAGAGTTTCAACAACTTCTCCATCGACACCCTGAGTTTCAATTCATGCGGCGCCAAGCTGGCGCTGATGGCTTGACTGGCCAATCGCGTGTCGCGCGGCACCGGCTCACTCAAGGGGTTGCCGCTTTTGCCTAGAAGGCTGGCCACCATGGGCTCGGTCGCGCTGTGGCCGCGTTTGAACACAATGCCGACCTCGCCATTGACCAGACGCACGAGGCTGCCCAGCGGGTAGAGGCCTATCGTCTTGACGATGGCCGCACCCGCCTCGTCGGGCTGCTTCAATTCATCCAGAAACACCGCGCGCGCCGCCATGGCGCCCGTTTGGGCCTTGCGAGAGCCGCGTGGGCTGACGCGTGAGGCAAAAATGTCGATGCGCCGCAAGAGCCGCGCCAATTGCTCGGCCGGGGCGCGGCCGGCCAAAGGGCCAGGCCCGGCATCATGGTGCAGGCAAACGGTTTTGAGCCACAGCTCTGAGCTGGCGCCCAACTCGCTCAACAAGGCGGCGGAACGGTCGCCATGCGAGATCAGCGCTTGCTTTTGGCTGTGAGCCGGCTCTTCAAGCTGCGCGGCCAAGCGGTCTTGCTGGGCGGTGACGCTGATGTTCATGCTCAAGGCGGCCTGGGTCAGCGCCAGGCGCCAGTCATCGGGCCAGCCGAGTTTGGCGGCACAGAGCTCCGCTAGCGCCAAGCAGAGCAGGGCGTGGCGGCCACTGTATTTGTCAAAGCTCTGGGCTGCGTCATAGATCAACAGCATCAGGATGGCATCGGGCTTGTTGCCCAGGCGCGCCACCGCGTCGTGGTGCAATTGTTGGAAGCGGCCACGGAAGTCATCGGTGCGCGGGTCGCGCAAGAGGCTGTGGGCGTGCATCTGCAAATCGGCCCAGGCGGCCTGCTCGCCGAGGTCGACCTTTTTGTTGCGGTCAGGCTTGATGAAGTCGGCTTGCACTTTGACGATGTCGCCCAGATTCGCACCCTGGTGCATCATGGTGTCCATCTTGTGGGCCATCGCACGTTGGTACTCCTTGGTCTCATGGGCCAAGACCCAAACACCTCGGGCCAGCAAGGCCTGCATTTGCGGTGCATTGCTGAGGGTTTGGCCGCTGGCCACCAGCAGCTTGCCGCTCGCGTCGCGCAGGGAAAACGTCAAAACCTGGCCGACGCGCAGGCTGTTGGGGGGGAGCTGTATCAAGTCCATGGGCTTTGCAGTTTTCGCTGCATGATTGTCGGCCGCTGTGGCGCTAAATTCAGGGCAAAGCCGCCCTGTGCGTAAAATCGCGCACGGTTCAAGGAGCGTTGCGACCCGCCATGGTGTGTTCACCATCGCAGGCCAGGCTTGAACAGGCAGTCCACGCCGATCTGGGCTGCTGATAACGACGCTCACCGACCCATGCTTTTTGTGGCCGCGGTGAGTTCGCGGCCCGGTGATTGTTCGATTCCTTGAGGCCGCCATGACTGCTACAGATTCCACCAGTACTCCCACTTCAGCGCCGCCGGCGATGAAGCTCTCCGGGCTGGAGCCGGTGCAAGTTGATGCCGGCACGCTGTTCGTCAATATCGGCGAGCGCACCAATGTAACCGGCTCGAAAGCCTTTGCGCGCTTGATTCTGAATGGCCAGTTCGAGGACGCCCTGGCTGTTGCCCGCCAGCAGGTCGAGAACGGCGCGCAGGTGATCGACATCAATATGGACGAGGCCATGCTGGACAGCCAGGCCGCGATGGTGCGCTTTCTGAATCTGATCGCTGGTGAGCCCGAAATCGCGCGCGTGCCCATCATGATCGACAGCAGCAAATGGGCGGTGATCGAGGCCGGCCTGAAGTGCATTCAGGGCAAGGGCATCGTCAATTCGATTTCGATGAAAGAGGGCGAGGCCGAGTTCAAGCGCCAGGCCAAGCTGGTGCGCCGCTACGGCGCCGCAGCAGTCGTGATGGCGTTTGATGAGCAAGGTCAGGCCGATACCTATGCACGCAAGATCGAGATCTGCGAGCGCGCCTACCGGCTGCTGGTGGATGAGGTCGGCTTCCCGGCCGAAGACATCATCTTTGACCCGAATATTTTTGCCATCGCCACCGGCATCGAAGAGCACAACAACTACGCGGTCGACTTCATCGAGGCGACGCGCTGGATCAAGCAGAACCTGCCCGGCGCCAAAGTCTCGGGCGGCGTCTCCAATGTGAGCTTCAGCTTCCGCGGCAATGACCCGGTGCGCGAGGCCATCCACACGGTGTTTCTGTACCACGCGATCAAGGCCGGCATGGACATGGGCATCGTCAACGCCGGCATGGTGGGCGTGTACGACGACCTCGACGCCGAGCTGCGCGAGCGGGTCGAGGACGTGGTCTTGAATCGCCGCGCCGATTCCGGCGAGCGCCTGATCGAAGTGGCTGAGCGCGCCAAGGGCATGGCGATCGACGACACGGCGCGGCTGGCTTGGCGCGCCGGCGATGTCAACGAGCGGCTCAGCCATTCGCTGGTGCACGGCATCACCGAGTTCATTACCGCCGACACCGAAGAAGCCTGGGTAGCGATTCAATCCAGTGGCGGGCGCCCTCTGCACGTGATCGAGGGCCCCTTGATGGCCGGCATGAATGTGGTCGGCGATCGCTTCGGCGCCGGCAAAATGTTCTTGCCGCAAGTGGTCAAGTCCGCGCGGGTGATGAAGGCGGCCGTCGCCCATTTGCTGCCCTATATCGAGGCCGAGAAAAAAGCCTTGATCGACGCGGGCGGCGAAGCCAAACCCAAGGGCAAGATCGTCATCGCCACCGTCAAGGGCGACGTACATGACATCGGCAAGAACATCGTCACCGTGGTCTTGCAGTGCAATAACTTCGAAGTCGTCAATATGGGTGTGATGGTGGCCTGCCAGGACATCTTGGCCAAGGCCAAGGAAGAGGGCGCCGACATCATTGGCCTGTCCGGCCTGATCACGCCTAGCCTGGAAGAGATGCAGCATGTGGCGGCCGAGATGCAGCGCGACGAGCATTTCCGCTCGCGCGGCACGCCCTTGCTGATCGGTGGCGCCACCTGCAGTCGGGTGCACACGGCGGTGAAGATTTCGCCGCATTACGAGGGGCCGGTGGTCTATGTGCCCGATGCCTCGCGCAGCGTCGGCGTTTGCAGCGATTTGCTCAGCGACGAGCGCGCCGCCAAGTTCATCGCCGACCTGAAGACCGACTACGACCAGGTGCGTCACCTGCACGCCAACAAGAAGCAGACGGCGATGGTCAGCCTGGGCCAGGCGCGGGCGAACAAGCATGCCGTCGATTGGACTGCGTATGCGCCACCGGTGCCGAAGTTCATCGGCCGCCGCGTGATTCGCAACTACGACTTGGCGGAGCTGGCCGAGTACATCGACTGGGCGCCGTTCTTTCAGACCTGGGATCTGGCCGGGCCTTTCCCTGCGATCTTGAAGGACGAGATCGTCGGCACGGAAGCGCAGCGCGTTTTTAGCGACGGCAAACGTATGCTGCAGCGCCTGATCGCCGGGCGTTGGTTGACGGCCAGCGGTGTGTTCGGCCTCTACCCGGCCGCGCAGGTGAATGATGACGACATTGAGATCTACACCGACGAAAGCCGCAGCGAGGTCTTGATGACCTGGCATGGCCTGCGCATGCAGTCGGAGCGGCCGGTGGTGGACGGTGTGCGGCGGCCGAACCGCTGCCTGTCGGACTTTGTTGCACCGAAAGGAGCCGTGCCTGACTACATAGGACTGTTCGCGGTGACGGCCGGCCTGGGTGTCGAGAAAAAAGAAGCGCAGTTTGTCGCCGACCTGGATGATTACTCGGCCATCATGTTCAAGGCCATCGCCGACCGCTTGGCCGAGGCCTTTGCGGAGCGCCTGCATCAGCGCGTGCGCACCGAGTTCTGGGGCTACGCGGCGGATGAAGCGCTGAGCAGCGAAGCGCTGATCAAGGAGCAGTACCGCGGCATTCGCCCGGCACCCGGCTACCCGGCCTGCCCCGACCACTTGGTCAAGCGAGCGCTGTTCAAGGCCCTGGCACCGGAAGAGATTGGCATGGGGCTGACCGACAGCATGGCGATGACGCCGGCGGCCAGCGTTTCGGGCTTTTATTTCGCTCACCCGGACTCGGCCTACTTCAATGTGGGGCGTATCGGCGAGGATCAAGTGCAAGATTGGGCCGAGCGCATGCAACTGAGCAAGGAAGCGGCGGAGCGGGCGCTGGCGCCACTGCTTTAAAGCGATGAAAGCATAAATGAATATCTCTCTCTGGTTGCTTGGCTTGGTGGCCTATCTGATTGCGTTGCTGACGGCCTGCGTTTGTGCTGATGCTTCGGGGGGCAAACGTGGCAGTGCCGCCACGCTCGGCCAGCTGGCTTTGCTGCTGGTCGCGCCCTTGCCGTTCGCCTATTTCGGTTTGATCTCGGCGAACACGGCGTTGTGGGTGATCGCAGGCTTCGCGTTGGCGTTGACGCTGCTGTTCGTGGCGGCCGACATGAATATCCCCAGTGGGTCAAAGATGCCGGGCTTCATGATGTTCCCGTTGCTGCCCTTGATCATGGTCGTCGCCCTACCGTATAGGGTCTTGGCGTGGGTCAGCAAGCGCAGGCGATCGGACCGGCGCGACTGAAGTTCGCCGGCTAGCAGGCGTCCCGCTTCGAGTCCCCATAAGCTAGGGGTAGACGCACGGTGTGACCGGTATTACGCTGAAAGCCTTGTTGTTGGCTTTAGGGAGAGTGCTGTGAAGACTTTGATCCGATCAACGATTGTGGCGGCTGCATTGGCTGCAAGCGGGCTCGCTCAGCAAGCGCAAGCGGCTGTTTTTGTGTTGCCCGCGCTCGATACCGTGACTGATCTGCAGATCAGTTGGTTTTGGAATGCTGCGGGAGGTGGGGATTTCTATCAAGGAACGCACTGGAATGTCGAAATGAAGGCGGCGCTGGCCGCCGACAAATGGACCGTCGATGTTTGGTACACCCACCTTGACGGGCCTCATGGCGAAACCCCCGAAGCTCCGCACCATTTGACGGGTAGTTTTGCTGCGTCGAGCTTTGGCACCTTCTCCTTGGCTGGTATTGATGACCATCAATTGCCATCGATCCCGGTTCATCTTGGCGCGCATCAATGGGGGTTCAATGGTTCGGGGTCCCCGTTTTCGGGCGCCTCAGCCTTGGCGGTGAGTCACCCGGTGCCTGAGCCGCGCAGCGCGGCGATGTTGGCCGCTGGGCTGGCTGTTTTGGGCTTGCTGGGTCAACGCCGCCGTTACCGCGCTTAAAAGCAAGCACATCGCCGGCTTCAATCAGCCAGGGGCGCGTCGAAGGACGCGCCCTTTTTCTTGCTGGCTCACATCGCACGCAGGCCGCGTCGCAGTTGAATCGCCTCACCGATCTGCACTGGCGTGACAGCGGCGCCGCCTTCGAGGTCGGCGATGCTGCGTGCGACCCTGAGCAAGCGGTGGTAGGCGCGCGCCGACAGACCAAGTTGGCCGGCTGCCTTTTGCAAAAAGGCCTGTGCGGCGGGCTCGGCCCGAATGTGCTGCTCCAACTGCTGGCCTGCCAGCCGTGCATTGCTGCAGCCCTGCCGAGCCATGGCGCGCTCACGCGCCGCAGCCACCCTGGCCGCCACGACGGCGCTGCTTTCGCCTGCGGCCTGCGCGGACAAGTCGGCAGGGCGAATCATCGGTACCTCGATCAGCAAGTCGAGCCGGTCCAGAAAAGGGCCGCTGAGTCTGCCTTGGTAACGAGCTATTTGATCGGGGCTGCAGCGACAGGCGCGTAGCGGATTGCCCAAATGGCCGCAAGGGCAAGGGTTCATGGCAGCCAGCAATTGAAAACGGGCCGGGAATTCGGCCTGTCGGGCTGCGCGTGAAATCAAGATGCGGCCGCTCTCCATCGGCTCGCGCAGTGCCTCCAAGGCGCTGCGGTTGAATTCGGCCAGCTCATCTAAAAACAGCACACCGTGCAAAGCCAGCGAAATCTCTCCCGGTCGCGGCGGCGAGCCGCCTGGAGCTTGCATTGATCGGTAAGAACTTTGGCTGTATAAACTAAGAATGATCACCCGGAAGTTCAGGTCGAGTCCAGTAAAGGTAACGGGACTGACCCCTGACCATGTGCCATTCGAGTCGAGCCTTGAGGAGGACTGCTTCTTCCTGCTTCGATTTCAGGAGGATGTTGAGACCTTCGATCGGCCCTCCGAGGCTGTCCCATGGCTTGATGTGACCGGCGTACGGCGCACCTACACCCCCGACGTACTCATCACGTTTAAAGCCCCGGAAGGTGCCGAGGCGCCGCCGAAGTTGCTCGCTGAGATCAAGCCTGACTTCGCCGACGACGATAGCCCAAGAGCCCGGCTACCGACGCGAGAGACGGATGAAGAGCGCCGAATGAAGTGGGCAGCTGCGAAGAACTTTGCCAAACTAAGAGGGTGGGAGTTCGACGTTTTTCGGGAATCGGACATACGGACTCCCTTCCTCAAAAACGTGAAATTTCTGATTCGGCACCTTGAGAGGCCAAACAAAGATCGTGGCGCCGAGCGACTGATCGATGCGCTCAAGGCGCGGGGACCTACTCCAATGCACGCGCTGATGTTTGAGATGGAACCGGATCGCTACAAGCGGGCACTGCTGTATCCGACCTTGTACGCCTGCATCGCCTTCGGTCGAATTACCACCGACCTCAAGGTTCTACTGAAAAACGATTCGCTGCTGACGGTTCCGACGTGAAAGGCGCCGTCGAGCTTCAGGTTGGTTCGGTTGTTTCTTGGAAGGGGGAGAACTGGATCATCCTCGAGCCAGACCGCCACGCGCGGGTGCTGGCCCGCAGGCTGGGAGACGACTATCGAGAGTTCCTGCCAATCAACGAACTCGCCAGTGCTTTGACGCCGGATTCAGGCGCCGACGAAGAAGCGTCGCCCAATGATGCCGGAACATCCGGACTGACGCCAGACGGGGCATTGCCGGCCGCTCCAGAACTCGATGACCGGACTGGGCGCTGGAAACGGCATCTCGCTGGTCGATCGATCAGGCTCCTGCCGAGCGAGCGTCATCAGACCGACGAGCAAAAGAAGGAAATTGAGAAGGCAACCAAGCACTTCCAGGACGTGTGTGCAATCCTCCAGCTTTCAAAGGGTAGCTCAGACCGTGCCGAAGCGACGATCAAGCTAGCGAATGCGCACGGTTACTCCGTTGCAACTGCTTACCGATATGTCGCAATCGCTGAGGAAACCGGAACGGCGGATGCTTTGCAGCGAGCACACAGATCGGACCGAGGCAATATCCGCCTCAATAAAGAGCAGTGGAAGATAATAAATAAAAATCTGGATGAATACAGATTTATTCCTGAGTACCAGTCGATCGAGAGTGTATTGGTATTCGTGAACGGAGATTTGCGTGAGGCGAAACTCAAGCCTATAAGCCTGCGTACGCTATACAACGCGGAACGTAGGGTCAAGACGCGGCAGCAGAAACTTATAGCCCAGGGGCGCAAGGAGCAGGCAAGAAACGAATTCGGCTCTCGCGCAGGGAAATTGCCTGACGCCGACTTTCCTCTCGCGATCGTCCAAATCGATCACACAACAGTTCAGATCATCTTTGTCGATGAGGATCAACGCAAGCCGCTCACAGACGCTTGGCTGACACTGGTGATTGACTGCTTCAGCAGAATGGTGATGGGGTACTACCTCACCTTCGAGGAACCTACGGCAATGGCAGCCGGCATCGCGCTGGCGCGATCCTTCCTGCCCAAGGATGAGCATCTGAAGAGGATGAGTGTGACGGGCAATTGGCCATGTTGGGGATATCCGACCGTGATCATTGCGGACAACGCTGCTGACCTAAATGGATATCTGATGCGCAGCGCATCACGACACATGCGTTTTGATATTAGAAATCGCCCGGTAGATCGGCCGAATTTCGGCGGCCATATAGAAAGTGCGTTCAGAACGTTCATGATACAGCAGCGTTCAGTCAAGGGGACGAAATTCAGCAACCCTGTCGAGCGAGCGGAGTATGACTCCAAGGCAAATTCTGGAATTACGCTTACGGAATTCGACGAGCTGTTTACCGAGTTCCTTGTAAATGACTACCATCTGAAAGAACACGAAGGCGATGGAATGAAAAGGCGCTGCCCGCTGCAGCGTTGGGAAGCCGGGATTTTCGACGGTGATGTATTTCCTCCGACGGGTTTACCAGATATTCCAGAGGACCCGGAGCATGTTTATATTGTGATGCTGCCTTTCGAATACAGGGTTGTGCAGAACCTGATTGTTGAGATATTCGGTGAAAGGTACTATAGCAAGGAGCTTTCAAAGCTGAGTCACAGGGCCGATCGGTCCTTGCCACTTGAAGAGCGTAAGCATGAAATCAGGTATGACCCGAGAAACATTGCATGCATTTGGGTGCGGGACCCAACAACCGGAAAGTACATTCGAGCGCAAGTCCAGAACGTCCACTGGTCATTCAGATCTTTATGGGAATGTAATGAGATCAGGCGACGGTGGGGTAAGCCTGCAAAGGTTCACGAGCAGGCGCGGTATGAAAGTAAGAAGAGGCAGGAAGAGATCAAGCGCACAGCTGAGGGTAAGACTCAGGAAGCAAAGAAAGCACGGCGCAAGACGGAACAAGGCAGGCGAAACCTCAAGGAAGCTTTGGTTGGCTCGCGTGCAGAAGAGCCTTCGAAGGAATCAACCAATCCGTTACTGAAAAAGCGGCCGGTAATTACGCCAGGAGATTCGAAAGTTGTAGCGCAGCCGAAATTTCGAGTACCAAAAATGGAGTCTAAAAAATGATGGATGCAACGGCGCAGCCGGGAGGGGAATATCTCCATTTGCTCGGGGAGGTTCGAACGATCGCCGCACTGAGCGACCATGAGCGCCGAGACTATTTAGATCACGATTTCTTTGTTGATTTTGAAAGTATGCGGGCAATTAGAGAGGAGTTGAACCAGCTCCCCGGCCTTCCATCCGCCCGCAAGCCTCGGAGCTTTATCATTCTCGGCGAGTCTCAAATGGGGAAGTCGACTGTACTTGAGGAATTTGAGCTAGATCATCAGGCAAGCGATAATCCGGAGGGCGAATTTGCGTCAGTTCCCGTTTTGCGAGTTCAATTCGCCGAGGATGGAGGTAAGGGCCTCTGGAATGAGTTATCAGGTGCGCTGAATATTGTACTGCCGGCTTCTGCTTCATGGATGCGGCATAAAATGAAGGTATTGGATACGATCAAGAGCGTTGAAGTCAAGGCGATCGTTATCGATGAAATAGCCAACATGATGAGCTATTCGAAGGATAAGCAAGACATTGCACTCAACGGGATTAAATACCTCATGAATCACCATAGGCGCCCTATTGTCCTAGGGGCAACGCCTGAGGTCTACAGTGTCATTAAGGTCGATCCTCAAATAAGGAATCGGTTCAAAGTCCTAATTCTGCGCCGATTGAAACCTGACGAGGAAATGGCAGAATTTCTGGAGAACTGGGAGAAGGTACTGCCATTGCGTAAAGCCAGCAATCTTGGAGAAAAGAACATAGTGAAGGCAGTTTATGATTTGACGCTCGGTCTAACCGGTGATATCGAGCAGGTACTGAAAATGGCAGCAAAATATGCGATTGGTCGAGGTGAAATGATCACGACTGAAGTCTTAAGTGAGATGGGTTGGGTTACGCAGGATGATGTTGACGAGGCAGTGAATTCGCTTTGAGGCGGCCAATCGGACTCGGCAAATGGAATTTGCCTTGCCACCCGCAAAGGCAGCCGGACGAATTGCTCAGCTCATGGATCGTCGCTCTGGCCCGAGCAAACGGCTGCAAGGTTCACACGTTTTGCAGCAAGCTGTCCGGTAACCAGCACACCATCTGGAATCGCGATATCGACCGAATGGCCCCTCCGGAATTGCTTGGCCGCCTCGAAGAACTGACTGGCATCGACGCGGCGAAAATTCGGACTTTCACGCTCGCGCATTTGGCCGAGCAGATCGACGTAGATCACCATGCAAACGGGAACGCTACCTGGATACTTCCGTTGGGTGTCTGGCACCGCAAGCGCCTAAGGTACGGTGTGCAGTTCTGCCCCATGTGCTTGGGCTTCGACAAGCGCCCCTACGTTCGGCGCTCATGGCGACTGGCTTATTACACGGAGTGCGAGCACCATCGGGTCTTGCTGATGGACCGGTGCCAGTCGTGCGGGGAAGCCTTCAACTACTTCCGTGGCGAGTTGGGCAACAGAAATCAAATAGATGCGGCAAAGCTGAACTTCTGCGTCAATTGCGGATTCGATCTTTGGCGCGCGGTGCAGCAGCGCTTTGAGTGGCCGGACTGGCAGCTAACCGTGGCAATAAGAACGCTTCAGTTCATGACTGACTTTGGCTGGGCGACGCTCGACAACAGAACCTTCACGCCGGCCTACGAGCTTCTGCTGGTGATCCGGCAGCTGATTCGGGTCATGTCGTCAGGAAGCAGGGGCGGGCAGCTTTATGACACAGTAGCGATGCACTTGTGGCCCGAGGGTTACCAAGTCCTTTCGGAGCGCGGCAAGGAATATGAGCGGCGCGGCGTTATTGAAAGACACCGCCTCTTTGGCATGGCCGTGTGGCTGTTGATGGATTGGCCGGGGAGGTTCGAGCTAGCCTTCCACTCCGCCCACATCCGCAGGTATTCATTGACCCGCGACATGAAGGTTGTGCCGGCCTGGTACGCGGAGCAGTGTGCGAAAGTCTGGCAGCTGTGAGTGACGCACTGGTGAAATGTCCGGCGTGGCAGTTGTTAGCGGCGGGATGAATCCGCGCATATTTAGCTGGCGAGGACGCGGTTCTATGTCATCGGCCTGCGAGGAAAGAATTGGCGACACTCTCCTCATAGCACTGACAACTATCAGACGCATTCCTTGGCGCGGCTATCGTCGCTGAACGCGTCAAGTTCCGGCGATAGATAGCCCTTGCTTTGGACGCTATCTAAGAGCGCTGAGCGGAACTGCGACTTGCGGCAGGATAGGGTCAAACATGTGGCGGGTGGACTTGTACGGCAGAACTCCATGTCTTTGGAACATGTCGCAAAGGTCACTCCACATGAGTAGCTTGCCCGAGTTCCAATCACGAACGG
Organism: Paucibacter sp. B2R-40; assembly: GCF_025717555.1. Lineage (GTDB taxonomy): Bacteria > Pseudomonadota > Gammaproteobacteria > Burkholderiales > Burkholderiaceae_C > Paucibacter_A. The sequence continues at coordinate 720,811 of NZ_JAJIRP010000001.1, forward strand.
AGACTCTAGGATCGTCGTAGCGGAGAAGCACGCAAGGTAGGCGCTTGAAACCCATATGGATGGCCACCATCAAACGATGGTTTCCATCCATTACAAGCCGCGTTTTCTCTTCAATGGGCAACGCAGTACGCCATATTCCCTCCGCATCAATGCGCTGCGCAAGACTGTCGACTGCGCGCTCGTCAGTAAGTTCGGACGCCCGGATCTTGTGGACTGGAACAACCTCTACTCTGTAGCCAATTTCTTTCAACTTGTTCTCCGTGCACCTTTAGCGGCCGCGTTACTTCGTTGGTCCCAGTGGGGACGGTCAGATCGCCGGAGGGATGCCGGCGCGAGCTGGACGGGGCAAGCTGAATGCCCACGCGTAGCCCAAACGGGTTCAACGATGCCCAGACGTCTAGCACGCTGGGGAAAATCCGTCTTAAATTGGCGAACGGTCCCAAAACAGGCTTGAAACGTCGAAATGAAGGCAGGTTATTCGGGACTGTGAAATTTCTGATTATTCTGAATTAGCGGGCTTTTTAGGCGGCAGGGATTTCATCAGTCTACTAGGGGTATTTAGAAGCTGGCACGCAAAGATACTTCGGAATGCGCCCTGGCCCCACCCCCTGACCCAACCACCGACTTGGATGTAGCCGTGATAATCGCTAATACATTCGACGAAACATAGCGCCCATGCGGTGAAAATCGGCCGCGACGCCAACACGTCTTAAAGAACCACCACGGGAATTGCGGAGGCGTGTTGTTCTAGTCAGGCAGGCCGTGGTCAAGGATTTATTATCTAGGCAAGTGCCTTCACCAACATCTCCGCCATATTGATCATATAGTTTCTTGCGCCGGGTGATGAGGAAGGCATGCAGACAGCTGGCCGTGAGTTGAGTTCAACCAGCTTGTACCCATTTTTTGAATTAACGAAATCCGAAGCAAAAATGCTAGGTCGGAAATAGCTAAATTTCTCATTTATAGCAGAAACCAGCTTCGACAAATCAGGTGGAAGTTGGCTGAGGTTGCACGGCATCTCGACTCCTCCCTGGGAAACGTTGGCCAATAATGAACCTGACCTCGGAGTACGCACGAGCATAAAAACTTGTTCACCATTTATTGTGATTACTCTTATATCGTGAAGTCCTTCAACTATTCCCGTAATCCCATTCGAACTATCTATAAATTCTTGCACCAAGATATCCTCCCAACTCTCATAAAAAGTCTTGATAACTTCTTTAACTGGGCAAATATATATACCACGTCCTCCGGATAGAAAATTCTTTTTTACCACGATCATCTTTTCAGGATCGAAACCCCATTCCTTTACGACTTCCGTAAAGCCACCGTAAGAATTAATAGCTTTGGTTTTTGGAGACAGCTCAGGGAATAGCTGAGCAGTTTCAACTTTATCAACGCAAATTCTGTCGAGATCGGGGTGATTGATAGTCAAACAATCGTATATTACAGGAATGGTATTGTTGTCATCGCGGTTGAAAATAAGATCTGCACTTATGTGCTGCCCTACCGCAACAACAACCCCACCCCTTACGCGCCAGCCGTCAGAGAACACCCCTTCACCCAAGTATGAATCCCCACGGACAATATATACCTCCACTCCATTTTTTTCCACCTCTCTGATTAACCATTTATATATTTCCCAGTAAGGGTAAATGGTGGAATCAAACGGGCTGCCCATTGGTTCAGGACTGGAAAAGTAAATGGCTAGTTTTTTCATGTGGCTACGTAGAGAAGACAACGATTTCCATGGCGACAGAACTGCCAACTAGATTCACCAAAATTAGTGCTCGTTGTCTTGATTGTTGCGTTTCACGCTTGGACTATTGGGCCGAAGTGGGACTTGATGGCTGCTACCCTGCAACTTAGTCAAACGAGGCACCAGCAATGCAGTAACCAACAATGAAAGTGCGCCGAACACCGAAATTGTGTAACCGGCCCCAAGCACTTCGGCTGTGCCGCCGGCAGCCAGAGCGAAGACGCCCTGCGCCGACACTCGACCGGATGACTCCAGACCCTGGACATGACCAACACGATCTTCAGGAGTCAGGGCCACCAAACGTTCCTGCAGCCCCAGCGATGCAGAAAACCCGAGGCTTGCAATTAGGACTAGAGGCGCGGCCAGCGTCCACGGCAGCACAAAACAGAACAGCAGATATGGCGCCGCCAGTAACACCCGTTGGTAAACGTTGATTCTGTTGCGAGTGTCAGAGCGCAAGTATCTGCCGATCACCAGGTCGCCACACAGCATGCCCACCGCTCCGGCTGCAAGTAAGTATCCAGCCTTTTCGTGCGCATAGGAAATAAACAAGCTCTCGGCACCGACGATGATTCCGTTTGGGATCCAGAGGGCTAACAGAAGGATTCGAATTTTGGGATCAAGCACTGCCCACTTGTTATTCGCTTTAGTTTCCGCAAAAACCGATCTTTTAGTTCGACCGCTCTTTAGAGTCGTAGAAATATTGGTAGGAATGATTCCCCAAAATATAATGCCCGCTGCCAAGGCCATCAGAAGGCCAAGCGACAGGAATATCTGAGTTTGACTAACAACGTGAATTAGCACCCCGCCAAGAGCGTAACCACATATCTGCATCGCGCCGTTCGACAGGTTTAAAAGGCTGCGGGCCATGGCATATTTATGCTTCTCAACCGTTCTTGCGACTACGCCGAACTGGAGCCCACTGAGGATCGCCATTAAAAGGCCGCTAAGCGTAAGCAGTAGAAAGCGCATCCAAATCGGCAGCGGCAAAGCTTGCGCACCTACACATGCTGCACACCCAAGTTGCAAAATAGTCGCCAAAGCGCGAGGCGAGGATGAGTCGGCCAGCGACATCAGGCTCGTCGCGCCCAGCATATTAGCCAGTGATGGGGCGAACATTGCAAAAGAAGTTAGGAGAGGCGATTTAGTTGATTCATTAACTATTATGCCCAAGCAAAGGCCGGATATAGATGTAGCCAGTACGGTTGTAATTTTTGCTGCGAACAAGGTGCCGAATTGGCGATCGCGCAAGAGCGATATATAGCCTATTGACATCGACTTTCTAGCCCGCTCTTAGTGATTTCGTCCCTGAGGTATTTCGCCCTGATTGATCGTCGACGAAGGCTTTAAATTGCATAGCGATGTCCGGAAGTGGTAAGTCAACTCGCACCAAAGGACTAGGGCCAGGATCGACATGACAGTTTAGTAAGGCACTGTTCCCACCCAAAACGGCTGAGACCGCTGCCGGCAGGGATTCTGCGAAGGTTGACGAAGCCATATGAAGTTCTTTTACGAAGCCATACCCGGCTGCGCGAGCCAGGTCACAGATGGCATCAATGCTGGCTGGAACCTGTTGGCCACCAGTGGATGCGTAGGTGGAGTCGTTCGCGACGATGTGCAGAATCGCACTAGGCGCCTCCCTCTCCAGCAGGAGGCAATGAAGACCCATAAGCACTGCGCCGTCCCCATCAACGATCACGGGATATCGGGCGGAGGTGCCAAGTCTTGACGCGACGCCACGCCCAACTGCCGATGCCATTCCCATGCTTCCCAGCATGTAAAAGTGGTTGGGCGAACTCGGCCGCAACCCGAATGCTATGCGGGAGGCATAGCCTGTGGTGAATATAATCGGATGATTCTCAAACCTAGAAACTATTTCAGCAATGAGCATTGTCTTATTCATGGGCACCACCCGAGATATTCAGGACCGATAAGAATAGCTACAGGGCCGCTTTTTATAAGGTCGCGAGCGACGAGCCGATCCTCCGGTGCCACCAGCATATTTGTAACTACGCCCCACATTGCGAGAATAGAAGCCGTCACCGAGCCCATTGAAGCGTTCTCAGGTGTTGTATCATTCCCGGTCCCTCTAAGACTGATTATGAGAATAATGGGGATTTCATAAGGGCATACCAGCGACGCCATGACGTTTACGCAGTTTCCGAACCCCGAATTTTGCATAAGCACTGCGGGATAACCGCCCGCAAGCGCTTGCCCGGCAGCGTATCCCAGCGCGGTGTCCTCGCGGGAAATTGTCACCAGTGGCACGTCGTCGTCGCCGTGTGTTCTACGCCATAGCGGTGCCAGGATTCCGCACGGTGTCCCAACTTGCGAGGTTATTCCGGCTTCTTTCAGCACCCTGCGTACGTGCAAGGCTCGCTCAGTGCAACTCGGCAGATCGATGTCCGAACTAGTAGTAGTCATAGGATTTCCATTTAGTTGGAAGCAATCGGAGCTTCGAATGCTCCGAAGCCCTGGCAACTGACAATTCCGTAGCTATGGTCTGGCCGGAACCGTGCCCACCCACTTCCCACGCAGTCACCGAACACGAAGAAGCTAATGATGGGTCGCATTTTGAGTAGCTCTAGTTGGTCTTCGTAGCGGCCGTGACTCATCCATACCTGCTGAGAACATGGTTCAACATACTCTTGCACAATGGAGTTACCTGCAATGGCGGATGCGGTGACGCAACCGTGCCACTCCAGCTCAGTGACTTCGCGGCCGATGGTGACTTGGAGTCCTTGCATGCCGATGGCCTGTTTCAATACCAATCTCTCTTGATTCTTGAGACAAAACGGCAAGAGTGCGCCAATGGCGCCATTTGGCAGCGTAGATTGCCTATCAGCCAAATAGCGGGACCAGGGGACAAACTCCGCTACAGTTGCGCGGTCTTGGCGTGTCATCCAAGGCATACCCTCAGAAAGCCACGCGAGAGTTTTTTTGTTTGCCAAAAAGGATGCAGTTTGCGAAGTGAGAAGAAGAGACCCTCCTTTCAGCCAGCGCCTTACAATGTTTAGATCGATACCAAGCTCAGCCCACTCCGGAATGGTGAACATGCGTAGACTTAGCGGGAACGCCGCACGACTATTGCCGTTGACGGAATCCAGAATGCTCTCAAGATCCTCCGGCTCGCTAAAATCTGCAACCATTCCTTGCCGCTGTAGAGCTTCGACTTCGAGATCGAAGCATTTGGCGCTATCGGTATGCTGAAGATCACGTGTAGATCCAATCACTAACACTCGACCGTCCACGCCCTCTCTAATGGCCACGTTGCTGAAAGCCCGTGCGCGATCATCGTAGGGGTTACTCCAATTCCAGCGAATCGAATCTCGCCTTCCGTAGGCGGCCTGTAGACCCGCCTGTCGGCACGCCAACTTGGGCACACCGCCTACAGCACCGCTGACGTTGAACTCCAGTAACTTGGGCCCCGACTCGGTTAACACGAAATCAGGTCGGGCGATCACGTCGCTGTAACGGTCCTCGAATGCTAGATCGGAGGTAAACAGCGGATAATCCTGCTCCGTGGCTCCATAGGCCTCAAGCCTCTCTGAAGTCGAATCACCGGCACCGAGTGCTGCGCGTTTCGAGAGCTTCAGCAAGGCCATAGCAGCATCCTGCAGACGTCGATGAGTAAGGTTGTCGAGTATCACGGGCGAAATCGGGATCGATTCCCCCGGCTGGACGTCTATGTCAACCAGGTGGGAAAGTATGACGCGCCGGGTAAGTTCGATAGGTGCGGTAGGACGAGGAATATGATGCATATCGAGGCTCTTAGGTTGGCGAGGGCCAAGGCGATTGCGTGTCGGCCGTGACGATGGCGGGATAAATTTGTCTCAAATTTCACTTGAATAGGCAATTGCTAAATGTGCATGCGCTCGTGTGCGGAAGCTTTTCTGTTAGGTTGGTCGACTTTAGTAAACCAATCGGGAGCGGTAGCGACGTATCGGCATATGTTCCCGTCAGTCGACATAAACTCATCTAGCGGAATATGCACCGACCGGTCCAATCCACGAAATTTCGCACTGAATTCAAGCGGTTTTCGGTCGCCATCCTCAAAAAAATAGATTGGCACAAGTCCATGAACAGTGTTGATTAAAATGGGGTTGCGCAGTAGGAATTGGCGTACTCCAGGTTTGTCTTGGTTCACTTTTAGTCTTAAGAACTTATGACGAAAATGGTTAGGCGCTGGTTGTACTTCAGCACCTAGTTTTCGCTTCCATTGGAATATTCCTTTGGAAATGAACGCCTCTGTGCCAAATAAGTCCATTTGTTGGATGGAACTGCTAGTTGCACAATGTTGAAGCATCATGTAATAAAGACTTTTGAACGCGCCTGTTTCATAGTGTTCATCAGCACCTCCATCGACACCAAGTAGTCGCGTAGTGAATACTCCACCGACATGGGTAAACAAGCAGCCAGCCACGGGCTCTGAAGATGATTCGGCTAAGAATAGTCCGCCGCGTCGAGCTATATGCAAAGCGACGTCAAGGGTCTCGGTGCGAGCTGCTTCCGAATGCCGGCTGGCCATAGTTGGGAGATGCATCCGCAAGTAAAATTGGCGAATCTCAGCCTCGTCGGTGATGATTCGCGAGCGCCAACGCTCCTGTCGCAGCGACAACGAGAACCGTGGTTGTTCTCGTTTTGAAACGGCGTTTTTGACGGATTCCAGATCCGGTGTGGGAATCACAAGGTGGACGCGGAACGGCAAGACGAGTTCACGACGACCCGCAGCCGCCCCCTGTTTCGATGTACCCGTTAGAGAAATATCAGCCGGCAAATCGCCGTCTTCGCTGTGCCATTCGACCGACCCAGGAAAATCACGCGACCGCAGCACGTCGGTAAGCTGGAGGATATTTGATAAGCCGTTAGATATTCCGGAGTAGGAGATGGATGGCGCATCCTGACGCGTCGACACCGTACTCGTAACGGTCTGAGATTTAGGTGTGAAAAAATCCAGCAGCGCGTGCATTCGGGTAATCCCCGGATGCGCCGAGTTTCTCCAACCGTATCGCGCTGCGGTCGCAAGCTTTGCCAACCTGGTCATAGCGATCGTCCGATAAAATTCACCCAGGAATTCAGATCATTGATGCTCAGACGAAGACTTGGCGGCGCCAAGTTCGCCATTGCATTGCGAGCCTCGGGCGTCAGCTCCACGGCGTCATCGCGAATAATCCACCCTTCGCTGAGGCACTCTTGCCTATGCCGAGCGCGCACCCGGTTTAAATCCGTATCAGATAGTTCGATCCGGGGTTTTGATTTCCTACTCAGACCCAGCGTAACTGGTACAGCTCCAGTTTCGGCTCCAAACCCAGGCACACAGGCAGTTACACGCGGTAAGGTAGTTAACCTCGCCACCAGCGCCGCAGCGGCGGTAGCCCCGAGGTCATTGCGCTCTGCCCTGGAAAGACCACGACGTCGCTTTAGTGCTTCGATGTGCAGATTCTCGGCTTCATGAACGCGGACGTTAGTTGCGTCGTACATCAGTGGCTCGTTCACAAATTCAGTTCCCAAATGGGAATGGTGTGCCAAAGCATGTAAACCGTCGGCTTCGCCGAAGTTTTGCTCCCAATTTAGTGTTTGGGCATTTCCAAGACCTACATCAAATGGGGTGCCGAGCAACCTTGCTATTGGATTGACTAGTTCCGGGTAGCAGGCGTTGAGTAACAACGCACTGATGCCACTGGCATGCGCTGCCTTAGAGGCATTAAGCGCGATTGGAAGTTGTAAAGGCAGCGTTGCGCCAAAGGGTGTTCCAGTCTCGGCCCTCGAGCGATACGGAGAATAGCTCGACACAGCAACAACGACTATATCTGGCATCCAGAACCTGAATAATGCAATCAGATTTTCCATTCCCTCGTCCCCGATTAACGTTCGGACAGGTGCCAAGTGAATGCGATGTGACGGGAGTGGCGATTCAGGCGGGGCGGGTACGTTATTTTCACGGTAGCATTGGACGATTTGCACCCGATCTTCAAGCATTTCTAGTAGATGCGAGAGCATTGTTCGCGCAAACCGTCCGCGTCCTAAGATGACCACCATCCGGTTAGCAGACTTATCGGCTACCACTGGGTGTTTCCCTTAGCCCGCCGGCTGCACTAATCTGCAGGCGTCGCAAATGCCTTCGACTATCCTTGAATGCGTTGCGTGCGTGCAGTAAATGCCAGTTGTCCCACAGCAAAATATCATTTTGCGCGTAACGAATACCCACTGCGTCTACAGCGAAGCGCGACTGCCAGTTCTTTTGCAATGCGACAACGACAGTATCATCGTTGTGCAATAGATTGTTGCAAGAAAATCGAACGATACGACCTAAACCGTGATCTTCGAGAATTGGATGCTCGGTACGCAGGTCAAGCCCTTGGCGCCGGACGCCATCGGTAGTCTTCCATGAATACGTAGTTTTGAAGAGGTACTCACGTGTCTCCTCATCCAAAGCTTCAATCCATGGTTCAGTGGTCGCAATCGTGGTTTCTCCGCCTTCACCCGCTGCGGGTACCACACACCAAAGCATGATGTATCGCGGAGGGAGTTTTTTGAAGTCATAGCCCTCAGTGTGGGGAGTGAGGGGTTGATGGTTACCTGCGTGGTAGACATCGTCCATGCCCGGCTCAGGACGCACGTTCCCAACTACTGCGCCGCCGTAGTTAGGAACAAAATTTCCAAATTCACGACCAAAGCGGATATAATCAAATCCAGTGGGGACATTAATGATTTGTACGTATCCATGTTCCTTAAGCAATGCCTGAGCGGTGTTATAAAGGTTTTCTGCAGTGAGGGGTTCATCGTCGAAATCCACCGCGGAAAGTATGCTGATCGGCGAATTCATTGGAATGTTCTCCCACGGGCACGCTCAATGAGGTCATCGAGTTCTTGGACCTGGTCTTGGTGCAAACGAGTGAGGTGTTTCTGGGGCACCGGGCTAAAATCGGCATCGGCGTAGTTTCCACTGTTGTGAATAACTACCGATCCGACGCCCTCTAACAGTCCTCGAGCATGGGCAAGCCGAGTTCCGGTGGCAGCCATTAGCAACGAATGTTCCCGTAAGTGGCTCAAGTCGGCGGGCAGTCGGACGTCAGTTGAAGCGAGTCCGGTGCGTATTTCGTCATACATTCGCTCGCACTCGGCGCGGCTTACGACGATTCCAGTTCCGCCGTTATGAGCGATGTAGCCTTCCATCTCCTGCTGAGTAATAGGCGCGGACGTGTAGAACGTGGTGTCGATGCATTCGTCAGGGCGACTTGTTACAGCGGGAAAGTGTGGTGAGGCCGTTTGGCGAAATTGCCCATCGGCACTGCGTTGGTATTTTGGCAACCTCGCCCGGTCGAAACTGCCCGAGGTCAAATGTAGAACCATGTCTGGGGTGTCGAGCTGCTGGACAAGCAGGTAGCCCGGCCGAATCGGTGCGTTGGGCCAACGCCGGGCCCAGCCCCGGCTGTGTCCGATTAGCCCGAAAGCGCTGGAGACACTATGAGCGTGCCACCTATGGGCTTCCGGTGGAAACCGGTCAATCTCAATGAAAGCACGCAATTGATCGGCGAGTACGTAATTGTCCAGAGCGAGAGTGAACCAAAGTCGTCGCTTTGACTTTGCAGGAGAAAGTCGATGTGCAGCGCTGGATACCAACTTCTTAACCATATCGCGTGTCGAAGTCTCGACGGTCACAAGTGGGTTGAAAGCCCGCAGTAGGTCGTCGGAGGAGAGTGGGCCGTCCCACAACTTGGATTCAGCGGCGACTGGAACTACACAAACTATGTTCAGCGTGTCTGGAGTCGCCAGTGAGAACTCGTAAGCGCGATACACGGCCGCGCGCAATGCGGTTGCCTTGTTGCCTGACGATGCCGTGACGATGGTTATTGCCTCCCCAGTCCGGCGAGTGTGTTCGATCGCGCGGGCGACCATGAGGAGAGAAGGATTTGTTTTGGTCGTGCGGGTTCTTTCGAACCTGGACATATTTATCAGTATAGTTTCGATATCTAAACCGATGTTAATACTTGAGTAACTTATTGAAGACGCGGAAAAGTAACCTCTCAGTTGCTCGTCCAACTCGGGGAGGAAATTCGGGCTAAAAATAACATCTTGATTTTTATCTTTACTACCGACGTTTTCGTGCAACTGGGTGCAAATCGCATCATAGTAATCCGATATTGGGTTATCAATAACTGTTGTCATAGTTTGCTTCCTTGGCATTAAGCGTGCCAAGGCTAAAGCGATTGTTTTCGCCTAGCACCATAGCCGCGAGATTATCGAACCAACGTGGACCGCTAGGGGTGAGAGAAATTTGAAATTAACATCTTGATTTCAATTTCACTTCGGAATCAATCCATTCAACGTCAATAGTGACACGGCCGCCAAAAAGCGTTGTCGGACAGAACCGGGCTTGCACATTCGTCTAGCGGAGTGATCGCTGTAGGATTTTTCCTACTGGATGATGCAGCGTCCATTTGCAGGCGAAGAAACCCCTTAGTCAGTTTTGCGCCGTTGCGAACCTCGGATTAGCGTAGTAGCGCGTTGACCTGTATGGACAAGACATCAGACGCCTGCAGCTCGAGAAGGACCTGCTGAAGAAAGCGAACGAACTGCTAAAAAATGAACTAGGCATCGACCGGCGGCACCTGACGAATCGGGAGAAGGTGCAGCTGGTTGATGCCCTGAGACTGACCTGCATGCTTACAGATCTGCTCTGCGAAGTGGAACTGGCACGCCGCTCCTACTTCTACCATCGGGCCCGCCTGGGGGTAGTCGACAAGTACGCCGACGTACGCCAGACCATGACAGACATCTTCGAGCGCAACTATCGCTGCGACGGATATCGGCGGATCCACGCCTGCCTGAGCGCCGATGGGGACGCTGAGCCGCAGTTCGCCGCGATGGGCCTTGGCACGGGCGGCCTCAAACATCCTTGTGCGCAGGACACCGAGCTCGAATTCGCTGATGCTGCCCTTCATCCCCAGCAGCAGCCGGTCATTGGGGCGACAGGGATCGTAGACACCTTCGAGGTCAATGACACGGGCTTCTACAAGTCCACACAGCTCCAGCAGGTGGTGCCAGTCACGGCCGTTGCGCGCCAGGCGTGAGGCATCGAAGCACAGCACCGTGCCGACATCGCCAGCGCAGAGCCAGGCGACCAGCCGGTCAAAGCCAGGCCGCGCGACGGTCCCGCTGGCGGATCGCCCGAGGTCATCGTCAATGACTTCGATCTGTGTAAATCCGCGTCGGCGCGCCTCATCCACGAGGTCGTACTGCCTCCGCTTGCTCTCAAGGTTGGTCTGGACTTGCGACTGTGTGGACTGGCGCACGTACACCACGGCCCTTGCGGCGCAGTACCGCGTCGGGAAGCTGTTCAGTGTTGGCCATCATCACCCCCTGCGGCCACGCCGGCGGCTTGCATGAGTAACGTCGCCAACTGAGCGATCACACTGCTCCGCTCGCTGTCGCTCAGGTCCAGCGTCACAGTGGACTCGAACGCCATGCTCAGTTGATGGGGCGCTCTGGGCTGTAGCGCGGGGGACGATGGCACGGTGGGTGCTTGGGAGACCTTGGTCATGGGAATCCTCGCCGGTGGTTGAGACACCAGCGAAGCTTCGACCAAATCCGAGTTGAGACAGCAACAGACGTAATTCGACAAGGGCCCCGATACAGGCTCTCGGCTCACCCAGTTCCATGCCGGTGCAGGCTGCCGTGCTCAGCATCCAAGCTGGAGCCACGATGACATTACCTGGCGCCGTCTCGACGTGAACGACTTCGCCGTCCGAGCGATGTTCGCTGTACTGACGCCTAACGCGCCGCCCGTACAGGGCATGCCATCGATAGACGATCTCAACTTCTTGCCCGACATGGGCAGAATGGCCCAGTGATTGCGCTGGGGCGCTCGAACTGGCTCTTCGCCGGTAGCCTGCGAGCGGGCGAGAGGGCGGCAGCCGTGATGAGTTTGATCCAGTCCGCCCAGCTCAATGGCGTGCAGCCGTGGGCTTACCTGAAGGACGTGCTAACCAGGCTGCCAACACAGCCGGCCAGCCGAGTAGCGGAGTTGCTGCCGTATCGCTGGATTCAGCCCGCGTAACTCGGCCGGCCCTAAGCTGGGCGACTCGTCAAGATGACTTGACTGGACGCATACGGGGATCTGGAAAGCTTTGCACGCTGTTTCACAACGCATGCGGGTTGTCATTGCTGACCGCCGGCCTGCTGCGGGAGCGCGGCGCCCAGGCCCTACATAGTGGACAGCATGGTGTCGCCCTTCATCGGCGAACCATTATCCGAATGCATGGTCAGTTGATCGCGAGCGATGTCCTGACGCTCGCAAAAGTACCGCAACAACTCGCTGGCCTGCTCGGCCGCTCACGCCAACGATATCCTCGAAGTGCCGCCTCAACAGCAAAGCAAATGCTGCGAGGCGCCAACAGGAGGCTCATACCTGGATTGAACAATTCTCTAGACGCGGTGGATAAATGCCAAGTTAGCACTAACGTAACTAGTTAGCACTAACGTAACTAGTTAGCAAAACTACTTATTCTTGATTTAGCCGCAAGAACTCTTGAGCAGATGAGGGGCTGGTCTATGGATGGATTTCCTTGATGAAATCAAAATATATGTCGGGCAAAATTACTCATGAATCCATAAATATCCTTGTGAAGCTACGTCCCCCTAACTTGTTATTTGCGTGTAATTTTTTGCGCAATTACTATCTGCGTTGACGGATGGATAAATCGATCAAGGGGTCATTTCCCGAAGGATCAATCACTCCATGCGTCCGCCGTATTCGCATGCGCGATGCGGCGTAGGTGACCCATGATGGTCGTCGACCATCTTTTCTAATCCTTAACAAAGTGAGAATTGATATGCAAAACGAAACGCAAGTCACGCAAGTCGAACAAGACCAAGAAATCGCCGACGTGCTCGGCATCACCGTACTCTCGCCTCTGGAAGAGTCAGCAGTTTCCGGCGGCGAGGTGCACATCCACCAAGGCAGCCAGCACGTGGACGTTAAGGCGTTCTGAGCACGATCGGCGCGCCACCTACGCAGGGTGCACCCTGACGGTGACCGAGTCAGGCCCGGCATCTTTTTCAAGATGCCGGGCTACCCGAATATCCAAAACACAGCTAGGAAAAAGCGTGACCTACCAACTTGAGTCCTTCAGCGACGAGTGGTGGAGTGACTTCCTCCTCGAAACCAAGAACCTGAGCGCGCCAGCGGTGTTCGCGAAGGCCATCGAGCCAGATCGCATCGCCTTCTACCAGCGGTCGGCATTGAACGTCGTCGCTACGCTATGTCGGCTTCGCACGGTGCAGTACGGCTTCCGCGCGTATGCTGACGGCCTCCTGCTCGATCGCGATGGAATGGAGAGGGTCTACGACCAGCCGCCTTCGCCTGGCGAGAGTCTGGAGGCCTGGAGCCAGCGCACGTTCAAGGACAGAAAATTCGGCTTCATTATCAATGCTGGCGAGAAGTTCGACGAGGCCTTCTCACAAGAAGTCGCACTTGCGATGGCCCCACTGCTGCGGCAAACTGGTATCCCGCGGGACGGAATACAGTTTACGCTTTTCATTGGCAACTACGACAAGACACCGCTTGGCATCCATCAGGATATCCGAGGGGAGAGCGTCACCCACTTCCACGTTGGCCCCGGCAGCAAGGTGATGTACGTTTGGGACAAGGAAGACTACCGCAAGTTGACCCACGAGGGTGGCCTGAAGCACCGTGACTTCAATGCGCTCAAGCCCTACGCGAGGCAATTCAAAATCGAGGCTGGCGATCTGTTTTTCATGCCGGAAGGCACCTTCCACATTGGGGAGCAAGACAGCCTTTCGATCGGAATCACCGTCTGGCAATACACCCACACCAACACGGACCTTGCCCGGGCGATGCTCAGACATGCGTGGACGCAGGTCCGCCCGATTGACGCAGACGCTATCGTCCACGACATCACGTCCCCGGACAACGGCGCCCACATCGACAACATCGTTCCCCCTCATACGGTGCCGCTTGAATATCGTCATCTCACCCTCGAGGGTCTGGTAAAAACGGCGTATGTGGATTGGCGTCACATCCTATTTAGTAACGCCGGCTACCGTAATCCGCCGTTCGAACGCCAGCAACGCGAGGCATTTAGTCGTGACGACGAAGTGCAACTCGATATGCCTTACAAGATACTCACACGCAGGATCGATGGTACCGGCAAGCTAATCGTATACGTCCGCGGACACCGGCTGGAAGTGAACGACCATCCTTGTTTGGTCGACCTCATTGAGCGCCTAAACGATGGTGAAGTTCATATCGTCGCAGACCTGCTGGCTCTACTCGACAAGGGTTGGAGCGACAAGGTAGGGCTGTACCTCCTTTCTGAGATTCACCTATACCGTGGTCTCGTCAAACGACAAGAGGCTGCAGCCTGAACCTGCGTCTTGCGCGTCAATCCATCGGAGTAAAACATGACGATCCACAATCAAGCCACAAGCCCCCTGGCGCTGTCGCGCCTTAAGCAACAGTTCGACGAGGCGTGGTGGGACGACTTCATGCGCAAGACGCACAACATGACGGTGCCCGCCACAATCACCGACGGCCTCACGGCGGAACAGGCGCGACTCATGCGCCGGCTGGTGCTCGACATCCTAGCCGAGGTCTGCCAAGTGCATCGGCGGCGCTACGGCTATCGGCTGTGGATGGATGGCGAGCCGGTTGAGACCTTGGCCGAGCACTTCGCCCACCATCCGAAGCCGGGCGAGGACGTGCAGGCCTGGGTGCGACGCGCCTTCGGTGACCACAAGTTCGGGATCATTCTCAACCAGGGTGAGAAGTTCAGCGCCGAGCTCTCGCAAGCCGCCGCCATCATCCTCAAGCCCATCCTGGAGATGATCGGCATGCCCACCGAAGGCATCCTGTTCACGGTCTTCATCGGCAACTATGAAATGACGCCCCTAGGCATCCACAAGGACTTTGCCGGCAAGAGCGGGGTTCACTTCCACCTCGGCCCGGGGCCCAAGACCATGTACACCTGGGAAGATGAGGACTACAAGACGGCGCCCGTAGAGAGGCGGCAGAACAACATGAACGTGGCGGCACACCTGCCCACCGCGACGAAGCATACCTTTCACGAAGGCCAGTTCTACTTTATGCCGGAGAACAAATTCCACGTGGGCATGCAGGACGAGCTGTCCATTGGCATCGCGTGCTGGTTCAACAACCGCTGCGACTACGACTTTGTGGAGGAGTTGCTCAAGCATGTCATGACTGATCACGTGCGACGTTCCGAGGGCATGCTCAAGGCGGACCGGAACCCGGTTGATGACACCACCACCGTGGATGCCGTCCTGTCACTGTTGACACTTGAGGACAAGGAAGACCTCGCGCTCAAGCCCTTGCTGCGCGGCATCTACCGTGACTTCCGCTATTGTCTGTTTAGCAACGCTGGTTTCCGCAACCGTCCTGTGCCCAACCCAGTCGACATCGATATCGAACCGGGCGACGCCGTCCGCATCGACGAGCCCTACCGGCTGCTCTACCGTACGGGAGCGCAGCCCGGCCGGCACGATGTCTTCGTGCGCGGCACGCGGGTCTCGCTGCAGAACTTCGCAGGTCTGGATTGCGTCGTCGATCTCCTCAATAGCGGCACCATGGTTACTGTCGCCCAGTTGGCCGCGTTGCTGGACGACGCGCGGGCTGAGCGTAAGGTGTGCCACCTGCTCAAGGTGCTGCATAAGTACCGCGGCATCACGGTCGTCACAGAAAGCGTGCGCGATGCAGCAGTGGTGCCTGGCCGAGAGCGCGAACGCTCTGCGACGGTCTAAGTACGACGATGCCGCCTCCCCTGTGTGTACCACCCTACTAGTCGCACCGTCATGAGCGCGACACCGCTATTCCGCGCGCAGGCTCTGGCTTACGCGACAGTTCGCCAGTACGGCAGCATCGTGCTGCTTCGGCCCGTCGGCGTGTCGTGGCTCCTCGGCATGTTCTGCCTGATCGCGGCGGCTGTTCTATTTTTCTTCGCGACTGCGGACTACACGCGCAAGGAACAGGTAGGAGGCGTGCTCATGCCGACACAGGGTCTGCTTCGAGTGCAGTCGCTGCAGCCGGGCCTAGTGCTGGATGTTCGCGTTCACGAGAACCAGTCCGTTCATACCGGTGACGTACTGTTCGTCATCAAGGGTGCCGGGGCCGACGTGGCACAGAGTGACCCGGACGGGCAGATCGTTGCCCTGCTGCACACGCTGCGTGACAAACTGTCGCAAAAGCAGCACCGTCTGCGCGACGATGCTGGCAAGAGCGACGCGCTACGGCGCCAGGCGCTGGAGCTAGGCGAAGAGCTGGAGCGCGTCGACAAGCAGATCCTGACTCAGCGACGCCGGGTCGCGCTTTCCGATAGTGTCTTGACGCGCACCCGCCATACCGTTCACGGCTGCTTCACACAGTCGGGCGCTTACGACCTGAAGAACGGGACGTCTGTACTTGCTCCGGCTGCCTTCAGGAGCGCGCCCGGTCGCGCGGGGCCACCGCCCCACGACTGCCGCGACGAGGCGAGCGCCCAGCGCCAAGTCGACGCCATCGACCAAGGCCTCGCCGATACCGAAGCACCGAAGACAATGCTAGTGCGTGCGACGCAGGC
Organism: Paucibacter sp. B2R-40; assembly: GCF_025717555.1. Taxonomy (GTDB): domain Bacteria; phylum Pseudomonadota; class Gammaproteobacteria; order Burkholderiales; family Burkholderiaceae_C; genus Paucibacter_A. The sequence continues at coordinate 737,167 of NZ_JAJIRP010000001.1, forward strand.
TGGCGTGGTCAGCGGCGTCGCGACCCAGTCCGGCCAGACCGTGGCCGCCGGGCAGGTGCTAGCCAACCTATCGCCCGCGAGTTCCCCGCTGGAGGCTGTGCTCTACGCCTCAGCGCGCGCAGCCGGCATGGCCCAGCCGGGCATGCCGGTACAGATCCGCTACCAGGCATATCCGTTCCAGAAGTTCGGCCAGTTCCAGGGCATCATCAGCGAGGTCTCCCGCAGCCCCTTGGCCGACGCAACCGCACCCGCAGCCGAAGGAGCTAGGCGCTCCGGCGAAGCGCTCTATCGGATCCGCGTGGCGCTGGCCCGGCAGGACGTTCCCCTCGCCAGCACAACCCGGCCGCTGATGGCGGGCATGGCGCTGGACGCCAACCTACTGATCGAGACCCGCAAACTATACGAATGGGTGCTGGAGCCCCTACAGGTCTTTGGTGCGAGGGGATGACATGAATCTGCAACAGCCCCTCCTGCAGTTTTGGGTTCGTCGTCGGTTGCCCGTCCTGCTGCAGTCCGAGGCGGCCGAATGTGGCTTGGCTTGTCTGGTGATGATAGGCGAGTACTGGGGTCACCGCATCGACATGGCCAACATGCGCCGACGATTCTCGGTGTCCCTCAAAGGCACCACACTGAAAAGTCTGATCGCGATGGCGCAAGGCCTGGACTTGCAGCCGCGCTCGCTCAAGCTTGACATCCTACACATGACGCAACTGCAACTGCCCTGCGTGCTGCACTGGGATATGAACCACTTTGTGGTGCTCAAGGATTTCTCTCACGGGTACGCCACACTCCACGACCCGGCAGTAGGCGAACGCCGTATGCCAATCGCCGCTGTCGCCAACCATTTCACCGGCGTGGCACTGGAGCTGACGCCCGGGCCGACGTTCCTCAAGCTAGAGGAACGCCAGCGCTTCAGCCTGCTGTCGCTAATGGGGCATGTGGACGGGCTCAAGCGCGGCATGGCGCAGTTGATGTTGCTTGGACTGGCGCTGCAGGTCTGCATGCTGGTGGCGCCGTTCTACCTGCAGTGGATGGTGGACGAGGCATTGGTCGGCGCCGACCGCGGCTTGGCGACCGTGCTTGGCATCGGCTTCCTGCTGCTGGTGCTGCTGCAAACCACCATCGGTGCCGTACGTTCATGGGCCACGAGCGCACTGGCTACTGGCCTCAACTTCCAGTGGTTGGGCAATACCTTCGGGCATCTTATGCAATTGCCGCTGCCGTGGTTCGAGAAGCGGCACCTGGGCGACATCGTCTCTCGCTTCGGTTCGATTCAGACCATCCAGCGCAGTATGACCACGCAGTTCGTCGAGGGTATCATCGACGGCGTGCTGGTGATCGCCACCCTGGCAGTGATGTTGGCATATAGCAAGCCACTGGCTTGCGTAAGCCTGGCTGCGGTAACGCTGTATGCCCTGCTGCGCTGGACTATCTTCCGCGCCATGCGAGAGGCAACAGCCGAACAGATCATCCACGCGTCGCGCCAGCACACTTACTTCATCGAATCGGTGCGCGGCGTTCAGAGCGTGCGCCTGTTTGACCGTCAAGCCGAACGTCGCATTGGCTGGATGAATGCACTAGCCGAGCAGTTCAACGCCGACCTCCGCATTGCCCGGCTGACAATCTCATTCCAGACTGCCAACGCGCTGCTCTTTAACGCGGAGCGGGTGATCGTCATCTGGCTCGGAGCGCTGGCAGTCATGGATCACACCTTCACAGTGGGAATGCTATTTGCCTTCCTCAGTTACAAGGAGCAGTTCAGCCTGCGCATTGCTTCGTTAATTGACCGCTCGTTCGAGCTGCGCATGCTCGGCCTACACGGCGAGCGCGTGGCCGATATCGTGCTATCCAAACCCGAGCAGGAGCACTGCGACATCGAGGTCGACCCAGCTGAGGTATCGGCCTCGATCGAGGTGCGTAACGTATCTTTCCGCTATGCCGACAGTGAGCCATATGTCCTTGAAGGCCTGAGCCTAGTGGTGCCGGCGGGGCAGTGCATTGCGATCGCGGGTGCCTCGGGCTGTGGCAAGACGACATTGGTCAAGCTGATGTTAGGGCTGCTGGAGCCAACCGATGGCGAAATCCTCGTGGGCGGCCTGCCGCTCAGGCAGCTGGGCCTGGGCAACTACCGCAAGCTGATCGGCACCGTGATGCAGGACGATCAGCTATTTGCGGGCTCCATCGCCGACAACATCAGCTTCTTCGAGGCCCAGTCAAACCAAGCCCGCATCCGCGAGTGCGCGAACCTCGCGGCCATCCACGACGAGATCATGAGGATGCCCATGACCTACAACACACTTGTCGGCGACATCGGCCTGGGTCTGTCGGGCGGTCAGAAACAGCGCATTTTGCTCGCGCGCGCCCTGTACCGCGAACCTAAGCTGCTGCTGCTGGACGAGGCCACCAGCCACTTGGACGTTTGGAACGAGAGGGCCGTCAATACGGCAATTAAGGAGATCGCGATGACGCGCATCTTGGTCGCACATCGGCCGGAGACCATCGCTATGGCTGATCGCGTCGTCGTCATGAAGCGCGGGCAGATTGTCCAGGACGACGATTTGCGGGGCAAGAAAGTCACTGTGATGACGCCGCGCGAGGGAGGCGCGAGGGCTCCTTCCAATGTCGCTACGGAGGAAGACATAGAGACGGGCCCAACCCAAGTCGGGGATGGGGGAGACTCTCTTGAAGTAGGTCGACGGCCCCGTCCGGGCACGGTGATCGCGGCGTCGGTCCGTCGGCCATGCTCATGACGCCCCTTGTGGCTGCCGTAGAGCTGCGTTGTCACCCCGCCCGTGATCGATCAAGTGCGCCGACGCCTCGCCTAGCTATCACTGAGGTCACGCGTGGCTCTGGCGAGGGGCAGAGAAGGATTGCGCGCACTTGCTTCGAAATACGTTGTGGTCTCCAACAAGCGCCGCTACGGCGACGGGCGACGACTACGCTTCAACGGCTGATCCATTCCATTTCCAATGAGGAACTGACTATGCTCAAACTATGCCAACTCAGTAAACTGCACCGCAGCGACGAGGTCGAGACCACCGCGCTCGACAAGATCGACCTTGACATCGAGGCCGGCGAGTACTTTGCTGTTACTGGCCCGTCAGGCTGCGGGAAGTCAACGCTGCTCGGCATCCTCGGCCTGCTGGACGCGCCCAGCAGCGGCGAATACTGGTTTGACGGCGAGAACGTCACCGGCTGGAGTGAGGCAAGGCTAACGCGCCTACGACGTGGCCGCATCGGCTTTGTGTTTCAGAGTTTCAACCTGATCGACGACCTGAGCGTGGCCGAGAACATCGAGCTGGCTCTGGAATACGGCGACATACCCGCACGCGAGCACCGCCGGCATGTAGTCGAGGCAATGGACCGCCTCGGCCTCACCCACCGCGCGCGGCACCGGCCCTCGCAGCTCTCTGGCGGCCAGCAGCAGCGCGTGGCCATCGCGCGCGCGATCGTTTCGCGCCCGGCGCTGCTGCTTGCCGACGAGCCGACCGGCAACCTCGATACGGCCCACGGCGACGAAGTGATGCGCATCCTGCGCGACCTCAACGCTGAAGGCACGACACTGGTGATGGTCACACACTCGCCCGCGCACGCGGCGATGGCCCATCGCGCACTGCAGTTGCTCGACGGGCGCGTGCTCGTCGAACCACTGGCCGTCTGATGGGAAACCAATCATGCTGAAGGACTTACGCGTCGGCTGGCGCCAACTTATCGCAGACCCCGGTTATGCCGCGGTCATCCTGCTGGGTTTGTCAGTGGCCATCGCCTGCTGCTACCTCGTAGCCCAGATCGTTTTCAACCAAGTGAGGCCCGATCCGGACATCCCCGAGCCATCGAAAGTGGTCATCCTCGAATTTCGTGGCAACAGGCCGGGCGCGCAGGACGACTGGGGGGATCGCGCGCCTTTCATCTTCGGGACGACTTTGCGCCAGGCCGGCGCCCCGGTGAGCGCAATCACACGCCTGATAGACGGGACGTCCAACGCGCGCGTGGAAGGACGCTCGGTTCCTCTGGACATCATGTTCGCAGACCTCGACGCGATCGCCGTCTTCGGCCTGCGGGCGAGCGCCGGAGACCTGAGCGAGGCCCTGCGCAGGCCCGACGCCCTTGCCCTGACCGAGGCGGCGGCGAACCGGTTGTTCCCCGCTGGCGACGCGCTCGGCAAGGCTGTGAATGTGCGCGGCCACTTGCTGACAATCGTCGCTCTGATGGCCCACAGCCCACGCACGGTAATGGATCGGCCCGGTGAGGCTTGGGCGAACTTTGACTCGCCGGCGACTGCGGCCGATCCGAGGTTACTCGATGCCTGGAACGCGATGCAGGGCAAGGTCGTCGCGCGCGTCGCGAACGGCCACGCTCCCGCCGAAGTCGGTGCGGCGGCCCAGGCCTTGTTCGACAACGGTCCCGGTGCCAGCGGCACGCCTGCGGATTGGACAGCCAACGGCCGAAAGGGCGCCTTCTTGCGCGCCATGCCCCTCACGCGCCAGTACCTTGAAGGCGGCGGCGGGCAGGCTCACCTCACGCTGGTGATGGGCCTAGGCGCAAGCGCTGCTCTCGTGCTCGGCCTGGCCGCAGCCAACTACGTCAACCTCACCAGCGTGCGGACGCTCGCCCGGGTGCGCGAGATCGCCGTGCGCAAGTCGCTAGGGGCCAGCCCTTGGCGTCTGACGGCGCAGTTCGTATTCGAGTCAACCCTCGCCGCCCTGCTGGCGAGTGCTGTGGGGCTACTGCTGGCCTGGTGGTTCGCGCCCGCGTTGGGCGAGCTGCTGAACTTAGAGCTGGCGGATGGATTGTTCTCGCCGGGCCGTATAGCCTTGCTGGTCGCGGCAGCCGTCGCGCTAGGCGTAGCCACCGGGCTTTACCCCGCGCGCATCGCCTTGGTCGTCCATTGCGTGGAGGCGCTGGCCGGGCGGCCGCATGACGAAGGCGCCGTCGGTCGCAACCTGCGGCGCGTGATGACGACGCTGCAGTTCGTGGTCACCGTCGTAATCGGTACCGGTGCCTGCGTGGTGCTGTGGCAGAACCGCCACGTGGCAACGCTGGCGCACGGCATTCGCACAGAGGGCCTGTTGACGATCGACATGCCCGACGGCTTCTCCGGCAAGTCGGACGCCGTCAACGCCGCCTTCCGCAACGCGCTGTCCCACGAGCCAGGTGTCGATGGTCTAGCCTGGAGCTTCGATGTCCCCGGGCGCGACTCGGCGGTCATGACCGAGACGCTCGCGCAAGGCCGCTCCGCACCGCTGGTCGAGGTCAACCTGATGCGCGTGGACAAAGATTTCTTCGACGTCTACGCTATCCCTATGGTCGCGGGTCGGGCGCCCGTCGTCGCCTCGGCAGCGTCAGTGCCGAATCGGGCCGGCGAGCTCAAAGCCGAACAGGCAGTGGTGTTGGACGCGCAAGCCAGCCGTGCACTGGGTTTCGCGAGCCCACTGGCGGCCGTGGGTGAATTGGTGTTGGGAGGTGGCGATTTCATGACGCTGGGCAAAGATCCCCTTCGCATCGTGGCAGTCGCTGCGGACATCAGGCTGGAGAACGCTCGTGCGGCGAGCCGACCGCACGTTTTCCTGCTCGGCGACCAACCGCAGCCGACGCTTACGTTGCACGGCACTAGCCTGGTTGCGCTTCAGCAGGCAATCGCGCGGGTCTGGCCACACTATTTCCCCGACAATTCGGCCAAGCCGGTGACAGTGAAACAGGCATTCGACCAGCCGTACGACTTCGAGCGCCGTGTCGCACAAATGGCCGCGGGCGTTAGTCTGCTGGCGCTATTGCTGTCGGCTTTCGGTGTCTACGCGCTCGCGGCCTACACGGTGCGACGCCGCACGCGCGAGATTGTCGTGCGCAAGCTCTACGGTGCTGGACCGGCGCGAATTGCCGGCCTGCTGGCGCGCGAGTTCGTGCCCTTGCTGACGGCCTCAGCACTGATCGGCCTACCGCTGGGCGGCTGGCTCGCTCAGAGCTGGCTCGCGAACTTCACCGAACGATCCCCCACTGCGTTCTGGGCGCTGCCGTTAGTAATGGTGGGGCTGGTGGTTATGACCGCGCTGTCGGCGCTTAGGCATGCGATCGTGGCGATGAAAATACGTCCAGCTCTAGTATTGCGAGAATGAGGATTAGCGAGAGCGGGCCAAAGTGGGGCGAACCTTGATGCTGAAGCGCTGGGCGGACGGAGTTTCTCAGTCGCCCAACACTGAGTTGGGAGTCGTCGAACGAGAGTTGACGACTAGTACCTTGGGCCTCACCTTGTCAGAAGGCTAAGCGTTTCTGGCCAGCGCGCAGCAGTTCCTTGTAGGTGGCGACGTCGTGCACCGCTTGCGACAACTAGCTCTGCGCGTCCCGCTAGACATCCAACCGAAGGTGCCAGAGTTCTATCTTTCCTGGACCTTTCTGGCTCGTCGAATGTGCATACATTAAATTGCGGCAGTGTATTGAAGTGCCGATAGCACCAGACCATGGCTCTGAAGAGCCGTATGTGAGCAGTACGCGTACGGTTCTGTAAGCGGAGCCCGCAGTGATTGAGGTTCATAGTCGATTCTGGTCGTACCAAAATTCGGTCCATGCGTTTGTGCTCGCCGACAGAGGCGCGCGGGAGGACATCGATGCAAAACGAGATCGTGCCGGCAGCGTTGCGGCGGTTCGGCGACGTGCCATTGCGCATCGATTGGTACGGTGACATCGTCCAGCGGCTGAACTACGGCGTCACAACTCCATACGTGCAGCTGTCGTGCACCCGATACCCTGGCCAGTGGAGGGGCAGTCAAACGCCAGAAGCTCCAGTTTTGACTGGGTTGCCGGTGGCGTTGCTGCGTGCTGTCCGGTTGGGAGACATCTGGCAGCGTGGCCGAAGGGTGGGCGGTATCCCCCTCGCAAGGGTGTCCTTCGAAAGGGTGGTCATCGACGACGAGTCGGCGACCATCGGTCCGGCAGGTTTGCCAACGCTTGGGCCGGACAACATATCCCGCTACGAGTTGCCGTTCGCTCAGTTTGCCGGACATAGAGATCACACCTTGTCCTGTTTGGTCAAGGTGGACCTTGGCAACGGATGCGTGTTGCTCGTGCCCTCAATGGAGATAGTTCGGTTCTACTTCGGCGCGTGCGGCTCGTTGCTCGCCAATATGTTCGGTGGAGCGTTGGCGGGTGAGAACCTGTACTCATACGCCCGAAAGGACAAAAGCACCGGGGTAGCGAACCTCACGCTCGATGCAACCCTGCCGGGTGTTGCGGCGGCGACGGTGGCACGAATCGCCTTTGACAAGGCCGCTGCACGGCAGTTTCGAGGGATTGTCAACACAGGCATCAAGGCGGCTGCAAACCGCCAGAAGTGGTACCCCAGGGTAGGGTTTCCTCTGGCGGGGATGACCACGATCACCGCCGATGGGGTGTGGCTCGAACGGCAGACAGATCGGGCGTTCGTGGTCCACCGGCTAGTTTCCTGTAGTCATCCCTTTCCGTTCACGAAGCTCTACTACCGAAGTGAGTTCTCAGCGACAAAACTCGGCCGTCCACCAGGGATCGTCAGGGCGCAGCTAGGTGCACCGGATGCAAGTCTGAAGGTTCACATTGGCGAGGCGGTTGGCACTGCAAGAGGGCTGGCTCCGGTTGCAGTGCCCTCGCAAGAAGCTGAAGACCCCTTCCCGGATTTGTTGGCAAAGCAGATTCACAAAGTGAAAGATGACTTCCGGTCCGGATTCGCCCGCAGCAAGAAGGCCACGGCAGGAGAGGAAGGCTTCAAACTGGGCATCGGCGGGCACTCGGACGGGGGCGTCCGCCAGGGAGATGTCCTGGGTGCAAGCCCCACTGAAGCAGAGCCATTTGTCCCGCCCATACCGATGCAGGAACTTCTCAGGTGCACGGTCAAGTGGGGGGACAAGTCGATTCTGAGCTTCAGGGCTCCCTTCGGCGGAGGGCGGGTGGCACGAGTCGACGTGCGATTGGACGATGGTCGCGATGTCGCGTACTGGGTGTCGCGGCTGGTCTTCCTGAATGTTGACGTGCTTGCCTTAGCCATCCTGGTTATCGTGGCAGAGCCGGGCGCGGCAAGGGACCAAACGGAAATGCTGTTGTACGACGTCACTTTGCTTGGAGAAATCACAGCGCGCATGTGCGACGAGTTTGCGAGCGTATTTTGGGCAGACGACGCTACGCGCGAGCGGATCGAGGCTGAAGGCTTGCTGATCCGCGGGTTGTCGAGCGAACAACTCAATCAGGAGGGAGGCGGCTTAGCGCTGACTATTGCTTTCGACTGGCTCGCTTGCAAATACGAAACCCTCCCGGTTAATGAGCGGCAAGATCCGCACTGAGGAGTAGGGCTAGCAAACAGAGTGTCAAATCTAGGCCCATGGCCGCGGTTACAACTTCGATCGTTCGGTGGAGTCGCAAGAAAGTGTCAAACAGCCGCGACAAGAACGGTTAAGACGGGGCGGCGACCAAACAGATTGTCAAAAGGCGGGTGTACAAAGCCGAAGTGAATCACCCTGGGTCCGCAGGGGCCATTTGGCTTAAGTCTGACTGGCGCGGCCTGACCAGCGCGCTGTTGATAATATTTGGCCTCGAACTCGGCCGGTGGACCATAACCCAGCGGCGCCATCAATCGGTGATAGTTGTGAACCAAGCCAACAAGCACGGTCCACTACAGACCGCCAGCAGTCGTACGATTTTGGCGAACAAACAACCGCTGCCCTCGAAACCGGCCATTGAGCATTTCGTTGGACGAAATTCTGCAGCACCTCCCGAAGCTGCCGATCGCAAAATTTGCAGCGCTAGACCATCAGGGCACGTGGCGCCGACTGATCCAACGACAGCTTTCACAAGCTGCGAAATGGAATCAGGGCCCGCCGGCGTAAACGGCGAACGTGCCGGCGTTGGTCAGCTCAGTGCCCAAAGCGGAAAACTCAGTGCCGTGGCTCTTTCAAAAAAATCCAGGCCGTTGCGGTCATCCGCCGGGCCCGATGGGTCGCCACAAACCTGTCGTTCGCTTCTGTGCTGTCTCCCCGGCTGTATTGCTGACTTTAGGCAGCTCCCAGTCTGTGACGCCGCACCATCAAGCGCAGCAACCACCAGAACTCGAGGATGGCAGCGTGGCGCCGCGAGGTGATGTGCATGCAACTGTTGTTCGTTGATTTTCAAGTCCGCACGGTGCCGCCCATGCGCCCCCCGCAAACAGCGCATCCGGTGATGAAGCTGTCCTCGAGCTTCAAGGCTGTAGAGGGAGAAGGCATGCAACTGCACGCGCTCGATCCGGGGCAGGCCGAACTTTGGATTGGTTGTTGTGGGCATGGTATGCCTTCGATGCTCAGTTGAGGTGCGGGTGCTGTGGAGCGCCGACAGTGCTCCAGCGGCCTGGGGCTCGCTGGCCCGAAAAAAACGATGAGCGCAGCGCAATGCAGCGCGGAATGGCTGGCACCTTGGTCAGCATGGCACGCCGACGCATTGTGTCGACGAAAAACAGCCGCGTGTGTGCGCCCGTTCTGCCGGCATCTCTTGAAACACTCATCACGCCTCCCAGGCTTGACTCGACTTATTGTGTGGCGCAGTGTAGCCGGTGGAAACCAGCTAACTAACTCGACCATTGACCGAGTGTGACCGGTCCGACATGTCCATTGCATTCCGGCTTTCCCGCCCGGCTCAGATGACCGGTCTACGTGAAATGGCGGCTTGGTCCATCACCAGCAACCGGCAAGTGAAATCCCATGCGGAGTCGAAGTACTTGAGGTCGTGAGATGTCTCGTCAATGACGTAGTGCGTCAACTGACAAAGCTGGCTCGGGCACTCGCGCCGCAGAAAATCCCGCTCTTCGAAGCAGATTTGCAACCACACGAACGCTACCTTATGGAGCGATTCATCACGGCGGGCGTGGTGATCGAGGGGGAGCAAAAGAAGGAACGACCATTTTTGACTGCAGGCTGAAGCCCTCGACGGACTACCGGCCAGTGCTGAAGATGGTTGTTGGCGCCGACCCAGAACTAAGCCACTGTGCCAACGTTTGAGTGCGCGGGTCATTGCGATGAGAGCATCCACAGCCAAGCAGGTTTGCGATCGAGATGCGTGGCTCATCAGACTGTCGGCACCTGCGCCCAAAGTGGCTCAAATTCGCGTTGGCGCCAACAGCGGTTCTCCGATCCCGCGTTTGACATTCTGTTTTCGGGGCAAGTCGACAGCACGCAGCCGTGTTGACACTCTGTTTGCTAGCCCTAAGAGGTGTCCGGGGGGGGGGGGGGGGGGGGGG
>NZ_JAJIRP010000001.1:747399-903053 GCF_025717555.1 Paucibacter sp. B2R-40
TCAACAACTTATGCAGCAGTTCGCCCGTTTGTTCGGGAGAGTGTGCCCGCCACGATTAAAGAAGCCGTCTGACATTCTTAGTTAATTGCATTCTTACTGATTGAAGCTGTGATTCTTAGCTAACGATGCTAGCTCCACCGCCGCCGACCAACGCCACGCTGGAGGCACTGTGATGGGGGCTGCGCTGGCTGCGCTGGCCCCAACGCGCCGGTTCAAACTGCCCCACCAGACTCAGTACTGATGCGCTGGCCAGCGCTTCTTCATCGCTCATCGCTGGCAGCAAGCCGGCCATGCGCTGCGCCAACATCGACTTACCGGTGCCCGGCGGGCCGACCATCAAGAGGCTGTGCTCGCCGGCCGCAGCGATCTCCAGCGCGCGTTTGGCGCCGGCTTGGCCCTTGATGTCACTGAGATCGGGCTGGGCCGCAGCCTCGACGCGAGCCAAGGGCGAGGCAGTCCTCAGCGATGCATCGCTGCCAGGCTGCAGTGCCGCGACCAGGTCCAGCAGATGGCTGACACTGAGCACCCTGACACCACTCACCAAGGCCGCCTCGGCGGCGCTGGCTTCGGGCAAGATCAGGCAGCGGGTCGATTGCTCCTGGCGCAGCGCCAAACTCATGGCGAGAGCGCCGCGTACCGGCCGCAATTCACCGCCCAAGGACAACTCGCCCGCGCACTCGAAACCCTCAAGCCGGGTCGCGTCGATCTGATCGCTGGCGGCCAGCAGGCCGAGCGCAATGGGCAGATCGAAACGCCCGCCCTCCTTGGGCAATTCGGCGGGTGCGAGGTTGACGATGATGCGTCGATTGTGCGGGAAGCTCAGCCCACTGTTCTGCAGCGCCGCCCGCACCCGCTCGCGAGATTCCTTGACTTCGGTCTCGGCGAGGCCCACCAAAGTGAAGGAAGGAAGCCCGTTCGCCAGATGTACTTCGACGCTGACGGCCGCAGCACTCAAGCCGTCCAAGGCGCGGCTGTGAACGATCGCCAATGACATGGGGCTCTCCCGGACCCCGTGATGCTGGGGCCAGCCTGGCAATTGTGCACGGGAGCGGACGACAAGCGGCGACATGCACAGTGGTGGTGCGCGCACCTGCATGGGGCGTAGCGGATGTCGATCCAACTTGGTGCAATTGGCCTTCAATTGCGGGGCTGTGTGGCCTGTGTGACTTGGCACGAAAGCTGCAAAGGGGGAGTAGGTCCCGTAGAAATTTTGATCCACCCCTTTTCAATCCCAAAGCTAGGAAACCTGCCATGAAGTCGATATTTGCTGTGCTTGCTGTCACGCTGACTCTGGGCGCCACCATGGCTCAGGCCGAAGAAGCGGCAAAGACCGAAGCCGCCCCTGAAGCTGCCGGCCCTCTGTCCTTCAACGTCAGCTTGACCTCGGACTATCGTTACCGGGGCATCTCGCAGTCGCGTCTGAAGCCTGCTTTGCAAGGTGGCGCCGACTATGCGGCTGCCAATGGCTTCTACATCGGCACTTGGGCGTCAACCATCAAGTGGATCAAGGATGCACCCTACAACGGCGGCGCCAATGTCGAAATTGATGTCTACGGCGGCTACAAGACCGAAATCGCCAGTGGACTGACCTTGGATGTGGGCGCGCTGACCTATGTCTACCCAAGCAATGATCTGCCCACCAGCGCCAACACGACCGAAATCTACGGCGCCTTGAGCTACGGTCCGGTGACGGCCAAGTACTCGCACAGCGTGACCAATTTGTTCGGCACGGCCGACAGCAAGGGCAGCGGCTACTTGGATGTATCGGCCACCTTTGACGTTGGCGGCGGCTTCACCGTGGTGCCGCATGTGGGCTACCAGAAGGTCAAGAACAACAGTGCCGGCAGCTACACCGACTATTCGCTGACGCTGAACAAGGACTACGCCGGCTTCACCTTTGGTGCCGCCGTTGTGGGGACTAACACCGATGCCTATGTGGGTGGCCCTGATGCCAAGAACCTGGGCAAAGACAGCCTGGTCGTTTCGGTGAAGAAGACTTTCTGACCGGCTTGCACAAACAATCAACGGAGATAGACATCATGAAATTGATTACCGCCATCATCAAGCCTTTCAAGCTTGATGAAGTTCGCGAAGCCCTCAGCGCCATTGGCGTGCAGGGCCTGACCGTCACCGAGGTGAAGGGCTTTGGGCGCCAAAAAGGCCATACCGAGCTGTACCGCGGCGCCGAATATGTGGTGGACTTTCTGCCCAAAGTGAAGATCGAAGCTGCCGTTGATGACGCTGTGGTCGAGCAGGTGATCGAGGCCATCGAATCTGCCGCCCGCACCGGCAAGATCGGCGACGGCAAGATTTTTGTCTCGCCGCTGGACCAAGTGGTGCGAATCCGCACCGGCGAGACCGGCAACGAAGCCCTCTGACGCAAATTCCCGTGGAGAAAAAGATATGAAAAAACTTCTCGCCTGCCTCGCTCTGGCCGCTGCGGTGCTCGCACCTGCTGCCTGGGCTCAACAAGATACGGCTGCATCGGCCGCCACGGTGAGCGCTGCGGTGCCCGCCGCTTCGGCCGTAGCTATGCCTGCGGCGCCAGCGGATGCGGCATCAGCACCTGCTGAAGCCGCTTCTGCCGCAGTGGCCCCAGCCCCTGTCCCCAACAAGGGTGACACCAGCTGGATGCTGCTGTCCACGCTCTTGGTCATCATGATGACGATTCCGGGCCTGGCCTTGTTCTACGGCGGCCTGGTGCGTAGCAAGAATATGCTGTCGGTGCTGATGCAAGTGATGGTCGCCTTCTCGATGATCGTCGTGCTGTGGGTGCTGTACGGCTATAGCTTTGCATTCACCGAGGGCAATGCCTTCGTCGGCGGCACCGACCGCCTGTTCATGAAGGGCATTTGGGACAACGCGGCCGGCACCTTCGCCAATGCGGCGACCTTCAGCAAGGGCGTGGTTATTCCCGAGATTGTCTTCGCCGCATTCCAGGCTACGTTTGCCGGCATCACCGCTTGCTTGATCATTGGCGCCTTCGCCGAGCGCATCAAGTTCTCGGCGGCACTGATGTTCCTCGCCTTGTGGTTCACGTTCAGCTACCTGCCGGTCGCGCACATGGTCTGGTTCTGGATGGGCCCTGACGCTTACACGGCCGCCGGTGTGGTGGATGAGATGAATGCCAAGGCCGGCTTCCTCTGGCAAATGGGCGCGCTGGACTTCGCCGGCGGTACGGTGGTGCACATCAATGCGGCGGTGGCCGGCCTGGTCGGTGCCTACATGATCGGCAAGCGTGTCGGCTACGGCAAGGAGGCCTTCACGCCGCATAGCTTGACGCTGACCATGGTCGGTGCATCCTTGCTGTGGGTCGGCTGGTTTGGTTTCAACGCCGGTTCCGCCTTGGAAGCCAACGGCTTCGCCGCGCTGGCCTTCATCAACACGCTGGTGGCTGCGGCTGCTGCCGTATTGGCCTGGTGCCTGGGTGAAGCGCTGCTCAAGGGCAAGGCCTCGATGCTGGGCGCGGCTTCTGGTGCGGTAGCGGGCTTGGTGGCTGTGACGCCGGCAGCCGGCAACGTCGGCATCGGCGGCGCGCTGGTGATCGGTTTCATTGGCGGCTTTGCCTGCCTGTGGGGCGTGACGGGCTTGAAGAAACTGCTCGGCGCGGATGACTCTTTGGATGTGTTCGGTGTTCACGGCGTGGGCGGCATCGTCGGCGCTTTGCTGACCGGTGTCTTCAACTCACCCGCCTTGGGTGGCCCGAGCCTGGTGGGTGACTGGGTCACGGTCACGATGGTGACGCAAGAGGCGTTCTCGATCGCCGGCCAAGTTTGGATTCAGGCCAAGGCCGTTGGCTTGACCGTGATCTGGTCGGCCGTGGTCTCTTTGGTGGCTTACAAGCTGGTTGATCTGGTGATCGGCCTGCGCGTGACGGAAGAAGAGGAGCGCGAAGGTCTGGACATCAGCTCGCATGGCGAGACCGCGTATCACAAGTAAAAACTAGGAGAAGGCGGCGCGGCCTGATTGAGGTTGCGCTGCTCAAGCAAAAGGCTGCCCTCGGGCAGCCTTTTTTTGTTGCCGCGCCCACAGGCTAGCTGCGTTCAGCGGGCGCCTCCGGTTTGGGCCTGGCCTTGAGCAGGACCTCGGTCAGCTCCAACAACTTGGCCGGGCTGAAGGGCTTGGGCAAAAAGAAATTGGCGCCGGCCGCCAAGGACTTGGCTTTTGTCTGCTGCGCCGCGTCGGCGGTCAGCATCACGATCAAGGTGTGTGCGAGGGCCGGATCTTTGCGGATCTGTGCGCACACCTCGATACCGTCCAAGCCGCCCGGCATCATCACATCCAAGTAGACCAAGTCCGGATGGACGGTGCGCGCCAACTCCAGACCCAAGGCGCCATTGGGCGCTTCATAGAGCGTGTGCCCACTGTCCTCCAAGGCCCAGCGAACCAAACGACGGATGTCGGCGTGATCTTCAACGACGAGTATTTTTGACATCAGATGGCGGACCCTAGAAGCAATGACCCTAAGCATAGACTTGTTCGGCCGGCCTTGGTTTTCAGAACAACGGCCCCATATCGACTTGTCTCTAGAATCAATCAACCCAGCTCCGAGTACACCCATGGTTCCCCACCTGATTACCGCACTGACCGGCCCGATCAATGAGTTGGAACAACGCGTGCTGGAGTCCATGCCGGCGATTGAGCGTTGGTTCAGACTCGAATGGATGGAACATACGCCGCCCTTCTACAGCTCGGTGGATTTGCGCAATGCCGGCTATAAATTGGCGCCGGTCGACACCAATCTGTTTCCGGCGGGTTTCAATAACCTGACGCAAGACATGTTGCCTTTGTCGGTGCAAGCGGCGATGGCGGCGATCGAGAAAATCTGCCCCGAGGCCAAGAATCTGCTCTTGATTCCGGAAAGCGCCACCCGCAATAGTTTTTATTTGAGCAATATCGCGACGCTCAAACGCATCTTTACCCAGGCTGGCCTGAATGTTCGGCTGGGTTCGCTGGACCCCAACATCACCGAGTCGACCACGTTGAACCTAGCTGATGGCAGCACCTTGATGTTGGAGCCCTTGGTCCGCAATCGCGGCCGCCTGGGGCTGAAAGACTTCGATCCCTGCACCGTGCTGCTCAACAATGAGTTGACCCATGGTGTGCCGCGCGTGCTTGAGCATTTGCATGAGCAGTATCTGTTGCCGCCCTTGCATGCCGGTTGGACCGTGCGCCGCAAGAGTCAGCATTTCAAAGCCTATGAAGAAGTGGCCAAGAAGTTCTCCAAGCTCTTGGGCATGGACCATTGGTTGATCAATCCTCTGACGGTGGCGGTGGCGGGTGAGGATCTGCGCACGGGCGTCGGCCTGGAGGCGCTGCAGACGCAGGTCGATGCGGTCTTGAGCAAGACGCGGCGCAAGTACAAGGAATACGGCATCCAAGAGAAGCCGTTTGTGGTGATCAAACCAGACGCAGGTTCGCATGGCGCGAGCATCATCACCGTGCGCGATGCCAAAGAGCTAAGCGGCAGAATCAGCGGCTTGCAGCTCGCCGAGCAGCCGATGCAACTGTTGGTGCAAGAAGGCGTGGTTACGCACGAGCGGGTCAATGATGCAGTGGCCGAGCCGGTGGTCTACATGATGGACCGCTATGTCGTGGGGGGCTTCTACCGCGTGCATGCTGACCGGGGTGTCGATGAAAACCTCAACGCACCCGGCGCCAGCTATGTGCCTTTGGCATTTGCGCAGGCCTCTCAATTGCCACGTTTGGGTGAAAAGCCCGGCTCAAGCGGTCCGAATCGCTTTTATATGTATGGGGTGATCGCGCGCCTGGGCGCGGTGGCGGCCAGCTATGAGTTGGAAGTGACCGACCCTGAGGCTGAGGTTTACGCTTGAGACGCTTTGCCCAGACAGCTTCAGCGTCGATTTGACGCGGTGCAGCAAAGTGAGCGCAGAATAGCGCTTTTGGCTTGGCGGCGCAGAGCGCGCGGCAACACCACGTGAGTTCTTCCACTACTGCTCCTTCGGCGGGCCATTCGCCCACGGCCATGGCCGGCCTGACCCTCGGCGCGCTGGGCGTCGTCTACGGCGACATTGGCACCAGCCCACTTTATGCACTGAAGGAAGTCTTCCATGGTGGTCATGTAGCGCCGACGCCGGACAACATCCTCGGCGTGCTCTCGCTGCTGTTCTGGACCATGACCATCATCGTCTCGGTCAAGTATGTGCTGCTGATCCTGCGAGCCGACAACAACGGCGAGGGCGGCTTGATCGCAATGCTGGCCTTGGCCACCAATGCTGTCAACGATCAGCCCAAGCTGCGCCGAACCTTGATGCTGGTGGGCTTGTTTGGCACGGCGATTTTCTATGGCGACGCGGTCATCACGCCGGCCATGACGGTGCTGGGCGCCGTCGAAGGCATCGATGTCTATGCGCCACAACTGCATGACCTGATCCTGCCCTTGACGCTGATCGTGTTGGTGGGCCTGTTCGCTGTGCAGCGCCTGGGTACCGGCGGCATCGGCAAGGCCTTCGGCCCTGTCATGTTGGCTTGGTTCGGCAGCTTGGTGCTGCTGGGCCTGCCTCACATTCTCGACAACCCCCATGTGCTGGTGGCCATCAACCCGGCTTATGCGCTGGCGTTTTGTCTGGAGCATCGTTGGGTCGCCTTTGTGGCTTTGGGCGCGGTTGTGCTGGTGGTGACCGGTGGCGAGGCGCTGTATGCCGACCTGGGTCACTTCGGCAAAAAGCCTATCCGCATGGCCTGGTTCAATATCGTCATGCCGGCGCTGGTGATCAACTATTTTGGCCAAGGTGCCATGCTCCTGGATCACCCGGAAGGCATTCAGAATCCCTTCTTCATGCTGGCGCCGGCCTGGGCGGAAATCCCGCTGTTTTTACTGGCCACGGCGGCTGCCGTGGTGGCCTCGCAGGCCTTGATCACGGCCGCTTTTTCGGTCACCAAGCAGGCGGTGCAAATGGGCATCTTGCCGCGCATGCGCATCTTGCACACCTCCGAGCGCGATACCGGCCAGATCTATGTGCCCTTCGTGAACTGGGGTCTGTTTGTCTTCATCATCCTGGCGGTGGTCTTGTTCGGTTCCAGCAGCAAGCTGGCCGGCGCTTACGGTATTGCGGTCACAATCGACATGACCATCACGACGGTGATGACCTTCTTCGTCATTCGCTATGGCTGGAAATACCCGCTGGCCTTGTGCTTGGCCGCGACCGGCTTCTTCTTCGTCATCGACCTGACCTTCCTGGCCTCGAACATGCTCAAGCTGGTCGCGGGAGGCTGGTTCCCGCTGATGATTGGCATCGGCATGTTCACCTTGATGCTGACCTGGAAGCAGGGCCGGCGTCTGCTCAGCAGCAAGCTGCGTGAGGATGCGATCGATCTGAAGAGTTTTCTCGACGCGGTGTTCCTGAGTCCGCCGGTGCGGGTCGAGGGCACGGCCGTGTTCTTGTCGGCCGAGGCCGGCGTGACGCCCAATGCGCTGCTGCACAATTTGAAGCACAACAAGGTGCTGCATGAGCAGAACCTGTTTGTGACGGTCAAGCACCATGAAGTGCCTTGGGTCGGCTTTGATAAGCGCGTGCAAGTGGAGGCCTTGGGCAATCAATGCTGGGCGGTGAGCCTGCATTTCGGCTTCAAGAACGAGCCCGATGTGCCCGACGCGCTGCGCCTGCTGGAGCAAAACGGCGTCGTCTTGGAAGACATGGAGACCAGCTACTTCCTGTCGCGCGACATCGTCATTCCCACCATTGGCAATGGCGGCATGGCGATGTGGCGCGAAAAGCTCTTCGCCAGCATGCACCGCAACGCGGCTGCGGCGGCCGACTTCTTGCATCTGCCGACCAACCGGATCGTGGAGTTGGGCTCCAAGGTCGAAATCTAGGCGCCGCCTGGGGCGGTCAGTTCAGCTACATCAGCGCCTCGCTGCTGCTGAGCCCATGGGCGGCCAAGTGGACGACGCTGCCCGGCGGTATCAAACTCCAGCCGTCTTGCTCGTCGGCCAGCGGCTCCGAGGCCACCACCAAGCCGCTGCGGTCGTCATGGCGTAAATACAGCGTCGGCGCGCGCTGGTCGCTGGAGAAGCGAAACGCGTGCACCTGCTGGCCATCGGCCAAGGCGCCGGCAAAGCGCAGCGGTTCATGAATGTTCAAGACATGCATCATCGCCAGCGTCTCGTTGAGGATTTGGCTGACCGCCTGCGTGACGGTTTGACCGGCCTCAATGCGCGCGATGATCAGCAAGAACAGGAGTTCGGAGTCGGTGGCGCCACGCCGCTCGGCATAGAGATGATCCGGCAGACGCGCCTCCATCGCGCGGCGAATTTGTCCGTAACCGCCAATCTGACCGTTGTGCATGAACAGATAGGGGCCATAGCGAAACGGGTGGCAGTTCTGCCTTGCGATGCCGGTGCCGGTGGCGGCGCGCACATGGGCGAAGAACAGATGCGAGCGCACATTGCTGCACAGCGCCAGCAGGTTCTCGTCTGACCAGGCCGGCATCACCTCGCGGTAAATCCCGGGTGAGGTCAGCTCGCCATACCAGCCCACGCCGAAACCATCGCCATTGGTGACGGCCTTGGCCTGATCGGCCCGCAAGGATTGGCGCACCAGCGAATGTTGCGGTTTGCACACCAGCTCATCCAAGAAAATCGAAGGCCCCAGATAGGCGAGAAATCTACACATCGGCGCAAGTTCCTTTCAATCTCTAGCGCTCAAACCCAGCGGTGCGGCTCTCGCCTGCGCCACATCGTCCGTGCAGCTATGCTGTGCGCATGCAGCGCTGCCTCAATGATCTCTCAGTCTCAAGCATGGTGGCCGGTTTTGTGGCGGTCTTGGTCGGTTTCACCAGTTCGGTGGCAATTATTTTTCAGGCCGCACAAGCGCTGGGCGCCACAGCGGCTCAAACCAGCAGCTGGATCTGGGCTTTGGGCCTGGGCATGGGGGTCACGAGTCTGGGCTTGTCGTACTGGACCCGACAGCCGATTTTGACCGCGTGGTCAACCCCGGGCGCTGCCTTGATCGCCGCCACTGCGGGCGTTTCCATGCCCGAGGCCATCGGCGCATTTTTGCTGAGCTCCGGTCTGATCTTGTTGTTTGGGCTGACCGGTTGGTTCGAGCGCTTGATGGACCGCATCCCTCTGGCCGTGGCCGCCGCCTTGCTGGCCGGTGTACTGGCACGCTTCGGCCTTGACGCGGTGCTGGCGGTCAAGTCGGCGCCGACCTTGGTCTTGCTGATGGCCGGCGCCTACCTCTTGGGCAAGCGCTGCTGGCCGCGCTATGCGGTGCCGGGCGTATTGCTCGCCGGCATGGCGCTTGCCTTTGGGCAGGGGCGGGTTCAGATGGCAGCCGTTGACTGGGCTTGGGCGCAGCCGGTCTGGACCGCTCCGAGTTTCAGCCTCGCTGCCTTGATGGGTGTGGCCATCCCCTTGTTCTTGGTCACCATGGCCTCGCAGAATTTGCCCGGCGTGGCGGTGCAGCGCGCAGCCGGCTACCGCACACCTGTTTCTGCCACCTTGGCCGTGACCGGCTTCACCGGCCTGTTGCTGGCCCCTTTTGGCGGCTTTGCCTTCAACCTCGCGGCCATCACGGCGGCGATCTGCAACGGCCCCGAGGCGCACGCTGACCCCGCGCGGCGCTACACCGCAGCCATGTCGGCCGGTCTTGTGTACATTGCCGTGGGTCTGGCCGGCGGCGCGGTCGTCGGGCTGCTGGTCGCCTTTCCGCGCGAGTTGGTGGCGGCGGTGGCGGGCTTGGCTTTGATCTCCACCATCGCCGGCGGCTTGGCCACCGCCTTGAAGGAAGAAAAACACCGCGACGCGGCCTGCCTGACTTTTTTGGTGACCTTGTCCGGCCTCCAGGTAGCCGGCATCGGTTCGGCCTTTTGGGGCGCCGCTGCGGGTGGCCTGGCCTTGTCCGTGCATCAATTGCGTTCGAAATAAGAGGAATGATTGTTATGAAACTGCTCTTCGTTGCCGACCCCTTGGCTTCCTTCAAAACCTATAAGGACAGCACTTTTGCCATGATGCGCGAGGCGGCCAAGCGCGGGTATCAGCTCTGGACCTGCGAGGTGCAGGACTTGATCTGGCGCTCGGGCGGGCGCGTGATGGCACAGCAGGCCCGCGCGATCACCTTGACCGGAGATGCGCACAACTGGTTCACCGAAACCGAGCGTGCGGATCTGGTCGTGGCCGAGGTCGATGCGGTCTTGATGCGCAAAGACCCGCCCTTTGACAGCGAGTTTTTCTACGCCACCCATCTGCTGGAACAGGCTGAACGGGAAGGCGCGCGCGTCTTCAACAAGCCGCAGGCGCTGCGCGACCATCCCGAGAAGCTGGCCCTGATGCAGTTTCCGCAATACTGCCCGCCGACCTTGGTGACGCGCAGCGAGGCGGCGATCCGCGCTTTCCACGCCGAGCATGGCGACATCATCCTCAAGCCGCTGGACGGCATGGGCGGCACCGGCATCTTCCGTGTCGGGGCCGATGGCATGAACCTTGGCGCCATCATCGAGACCCTCAACAAGGGCGGCGCCGAGACCGTCATGGTGCAGCGTTACTTACCCGCCATCAAAGACGGCGACAAGCGCGTGCTGGTGATCGGCGGCGTGCCGGTGCCCTTTTGCCTTGCGCGCATTCCGCAGGGCGGCGAGGTGCGTGGCAACTTGGCGGCCGGCGGCAAGGGCGTGGCCCGGCCCATCAGTGAGCGCGACCGCGAGATCGCCGAAAGCGTTGGCCCCATGCTGGCCGCGCGCGGCCTCTTGCTGGTCGGCCTGGATGTGATCGGTGACAGCCTCACCGAGGTCAACGTCACCAGCCCGACCTGCTTCCAGGAAATCACCGACCAGACCGGCTTTGATGTGGCGAAGATGTTTGTCGGCGCCTTGGAGAAAGCGCTGCAACATGCATGACTGTGTGCTGATCTGCCTCGCGCAAAAGGACTAGGTCGGGGACACCCTGTCTCGCTTTGGGGTTTGGGCTTTGGGCTTTGCGCGTTGAGGGGTCGCAGCGTGGAGTCGATGGATGACTGGGTACCAAAATATTCGCACGACGATTTGAGCTAGCTGGTGTCGGCCCATAGCCGATGTAGATCCAGACAAACCCTAATTTGGTATTAGGGGGGTGATCAGCTATCCCCCCCTAAACAAGGGGGGATTAAATCGGATTTGATTGACGTGTCAGCTTGTGTGAGCTTGGCCAAAGTGGAAAGATCAGTGCAAGCACAAAGGTCTTGTGTGACACACCGCTCAGGAGTCCAGCCATGACAAGTTCCGCGAAGAAGTCCCTAGCCAAGCATGCATTCAAGTCGTTTGCAATCGGTTTGACTTTGTTTCCTTTGTTGGCTGCAGCGCAAGCTCAGAAAGCTGCGGCACCGACACCAAGTCTGGCTGGACCGTCCTTGGTCGAATCCTCCAGAGGTGCTTTGTTCACTGGTAACGGCTACAAGCCGAATAGTGCTGTGTCGGTTTCTCTGCGCAGTCCCTCGGGTGTTGAATCGCATGTGTCGACCGTGGTGGCGGCTGATGGTTCGATCAGCTATCGGGTTGATTCACCGCTACCTGGTACTTATGGCCTGAAGGTTCTCGACTCGGGTGGCAAGGCGCTGTCGAGCACCGAATTTCATGTCGTGCGGTAAATACAGGGCTGAGTTGCAATAGGCCCAAAGGGCACACAGCGGGTCCCAAATTGAAAGCTTGGTAGCTGCGTAATTAGCCTGCATGTGCTTGGGTTCATTGCCATCTTTACTCATGCATTTGGTCTCTTGCTTTCGGCTGGATTGAAACTCAAATGAGACTTTTCAGCCCAGTTTGCGGTTTGTTGAACCCGTTGTTGCGCTCGCCAAGCAGCCCATACGGGATTGCCTTTGTTCAACAAGCGCATCGGTCAACAACTGAAAGCTGGCTTAAAAAATGGAGCGAATTCATGTCATTGAAGTCTAAATTGAGCGCCGCCGTTGCTGTCACCTCCTCGCGCTCGACCCTTTGCAGTGGTTTCGAGCCCAATCGACCGGGTGCAGGGGTTTTGCTCGTCATTGGGGGACTGGCTCGGCGCCTGCTGTGGTGCCTTTTGCCATTGGCGGCGGCAGCGACGGCGCAGGCGTCTGACATCGTGTTCACGTCAAACCGCGAAGGCGGCATCTTTCAGTTGTACCGAATGGCCGAAGACGGCAGTAGCGTCAAACGCGCAACCGCTGAGGCGATGGAGGCCCAGCAATTTGACCTGTCACCTGACCGCAAAAAGGCTGTGTTCGTCTCTGTGCGTGCAGGGCAACCGGATTTGTATATTGCCGATCTGCGCACCGGGCAAGTGACCCAGTTGACAAACGATGCGGCAATGGAGGCCACACCGATCTGGTCCCCAGACGGCAAGAGCGTCGCCTACCAGTCGTATCTCAGTAGACGCCCAGCGCTCTACATCATCAATGTAGATGGCACAGGACATCGCAAGCTTACTGATGAGAAGGGCGAGGAGTCGATGCCGGCGTTCTCTCCAGACGGACGCAAGCTTGCGTATGTCGTCACGATGGGTCGGCGTCAGGCGCAAATTCGCACGGTCGATCTGGAGAGCGGCAAATCCACAGTCATTGGCGCGGAGCCGTCGGTAGGCCTTGAGAGTGGGCCGCGCTGGTCCCCGGATGGCAGTCACTTGGTTTACGTCATGCTGAAAGACGATGTGACCCATATCTACACGATGCGGGCTGATGGGTCCGAGCGCCGTGCGCTCACCACCGGCGAGGATAAAAACAACGAACCAAACTGGTCGGTTGATGGCCGACAAATAGTTTTCTTGTCCATACGCAAACCATCGAATCGACAGGCTATTTACGCAATGAGCGAGGACGGCTCTCGGCAGCGTGAGTTGGTGGGTGGCCCCGAAGAGCATATGTTGGCTCGATGGACACCGGATCACAGAAGCTTGTACTTCATGCGATTCCACCGTGGGGCCGGGCAGATTTTTGTTGCATCTGCCGATGGTTCTGACATCCGCAAAGTGTCGAGCGGCTCGGGCTATGACGCCGAATTCGCCTTTGTGAGTGACGCAAACAAGGCGCCAACATTTGCGGCGCGTTGATCCCGGCGGTACGCCGTTGGTCTTTATATTGGCTCACTTACTCTAAGGAATAGGCATCATGAAGAACGAACGCCAAACCCAGTCGAGATCCGGTAGGAAAGAGAAGTTGATTGTGATGGCTTGTGTTGCCTTGTGCTCCGGCACAGCATTGGCCGCAAGCAAGACCTATACATTGGATGCCGATTTTTCATTGGGCATTCTGGAAAACCTGAACTACACGGCGGTCAGCAATCAACTCCAGGTCAATCTGGTTGGCGCTGGATCAAAATACATTTTTGTCGCCAACCACAATGAAGACACGGTGTCTAAGTTCGACACCGAGCTGAACAAGGAAGTTGCGCGCTACCGCACCTTTGCCGGCACCGGCAATGGCGGCGGCAACCCCTCGCGGATCGCCATCGACGTGGATGGCAACGCCTATGTCCTGAACCGCGAACCCGGCCACAATAATCCGCCTCAGCTGCTGAAGATACTGGTCGACACAGCCGTTGACCGCAATAGCAATGGCATCATCGAGACATCAACCGATCTGAATAACGACGGCATTATTTCGGGCGCCGAAATTTTGCCCTTCACGGCCAATAACGATGCCGGCGATGCGGTTTTCGCCGATGAACGCATCGCATGGGCCAAGCGCTTGCCCGCAGGCACGAGCTTTGGACGTTCGCTCTGTATTGCGCCTGACGGCAAGATCTGGGCCGGTGTTTGGAATCAGGCGCGGTATTACCGGATTGATCCCAGCAACGGCAATGTGATTCCGCTTGCGAATGGCAGTCCTTTTGTGCAGATGACAGCTTGGAATCCCTACGGTTGCACCGTAGACAAGAACGGCATTCTTTGGAGCGCAACACTTTCGCAGCGATTGGGTAGGGTAGACACCGCAACCGGAGCCGTCAGTCATTTCGATGGGCCTGGCAGTACCTACGGTATTTCTCAGGGTGGTGGAAAGGTGTTTCAGGCCAACACGAGTGGAAGCACGTTTCACGTATTCGACCCCTCCACCAATACATTTGCTAGCCCTGCGGCCTTGAGCTTCGGCAGCTACGGCATCGCCGTGGATGGCGCCGGCAATGTCTTGTCCAGTAACCCGAATGGTGGTGTTGCCAAGCATTCTCCGACCGGGACCTTGCTGTGGCAGCGCGGAGCGCAAGCGGGTACATCTTTCCCATTCGGGGTCATGATCGATGGCAACAATGACGTCTGGGTGATGAACCTGAATACCAACAATATGTCCAAGTACAAGGGTACCGACGGCACGCCATTGGGCTTGTTTCCGACCGGAGCTTATCCCTATGTATACACCGATGGTTCCGGTTTGACGACCAAGAACACCACCAACAACAAACAGGGGACTTGGACGGTCGTTTACGACAGTGCCGCTGCTGGCACACAGTGGGGCAAGGTCAACTGGAGCGACTTTGTGCCCGGCGGTGCGAGTGTGGAGGTGTCTACGCGTGCGGCCGATACGCAAGCCGCGCTTGATCTGCAGGCCTACATGCCTGTGACGAAAAACACCAGCTTCGCTGCTGCGGGCCGTTTTATTCAGGTGCGCACTCGTATGGTCAATAACACCAACAATGAGTCGCCGATTCTGTTTGATCTGACCATCAACAGCAAAGTTCTGGTCTGCGATGTCGACGGTGACGGCGACATCGATACGGCCGACCTCGGTTTGATCCGAGCCGGCGTCGGGCTAGTGCCGGTCGCAAATGACCCGCGCGATGCAAACGGCGACGGCAAGATCACCATCAACGATGTGCGTGCCTGCACCCTCAAATGCACCAAGGCCGCTTGTGCGCCTTGAGTGAAGCTGACTTTCGAGCGCTCAACTTTTACTTAGGATTCAAGATGAAGAAATTTATTGCAAATTCCCTTGTCGCCGTCAGCGCGGTGTTGGGTGCGGGTTCGGCCATTGCCTCGCCCATAGTTGTCAGCTTCGCAAGCTCGGCTCTCAATCAACATATCAATGTTGGTGAGACGGTCACCATTGATGTCAACATCAGCGGCCTTGGAGCCGAAGTGCTGTCTGGCTACGATCTGAATTTTCTCTACAACGGATCTATCTTGAACTGGCTTTCAACGGACGAAAGCTCGGTACTTTCTCAGTTGGGCGCGTCGCCATTCGTTTTGAATGATCCATTCGCCGCAGGCAATCTGGGCATGTTCGCTTCTGCAACGGTCGGCGATGCAACGCTTTTAAACGATCAGGCCGATGACTTCTTGCTCTTCCGTTTCAAGTTGACCGGCAGTGCCGATGGGGTAACGTCATTCGGCCTGGGTGGAAATTTGGACAATGAGCGCAACTTTACGGGACTGCAATTTGGTACGCTGAACGTCGATGTTGGCGGCCTTTGCGTTGCGGTTGGTACTGGCCAATGCGAAGTGCCTGAACCTAGGTCCTACGCACTTGTTGGCTTGGCCATGTTTGCTGCATTTGCCCCCACTGCAATGCGCCGCCGCAAGGCCAAGTAGATTTGCAGGTTTGATGTGAAAAAGGCCGCGCCCTACAGCGCGGCCTTTTTGCTGTGCAAGCGCAGGATATTTTTAAGTGGGGAGGGCGGCAAATTCTCGCTCAGCTTCTGTGCATCGCCGGACCGATGCCTTGGCCTGTTTGGGCTGGCTATTCCGGATATGCTGCGCAACGAAATCACCGTCAAGAAAAGGACATCCATGATCAAGACTCGTGCCGCCGTTGCCTGGAAAGCTGGCGCCCCATTGACGATTGAAGAGGTGCAACTCGACGGCCCGCGAGCCGGCGAGGTCTTGGTCGAGGTCAAGGCGACCGGCATCTGTCACACCGACTATTACACGCTGTCCGGCGCCGACCCGGAAGGCATCTTCCCGGCCATTCTCGGGCACGAGGGTGCCGGCATCGTGCTCGAAGTCGGCGAGGGCGTCACTTGGCTCAAGCCCGGTGACCATGTGATCCCGCTCTACACGCCGGAATGCCGGCAGTGCAAGTTTTGCCTCTCGCGCAAGACCAATCTTTGCCAGGCGATCCGCTCGACGCAAGGGCGCGGCTTGATGCCTGACGCGACCTCGCGCTTCTCCATCGACGGTCAGCCGATCTTTCATTACATGGGAACCTCGACCTTCTCGAACCACATCGTTGTGCCCGGCATTGCGCTGGCCAAGATCCGCGAGGATGCGCCTTTTGACAAGGTTTGCTATATCGGCTGTGGCGTTACCACCGGGGTCGGCGCGGTGCTGTTCACGGCCAAGGTCGAGGCCGGCGCCAATGTGGTGGTGTTTGGCCTCGGCGGTATCGGCCTGAACGTGATCCAGGGCGCAAAAATGGTGGGCGCTGACAAGATCATCGGCGTCGATCTGAACCCGGCTCGCGAGGCAATGGCGCGCAAATTCGGCATGACGCACTTCATCAACCCGAAGAACGTCGCCAACGTGGTGGACGAGATCGTGCAGTTGACCGATGGCGGCGCCGACTACAGCTTCGAGTGCATCGGCAATACCAAGGTCATGCGTGACGCATTGGAATGCACGCACAAGGGCTGGGGCCGCTCCATCATCATCGGCGTGGCCGAGGCGGGGGCCGAGATCAGCACCCGGCCGTTCCAACTGGTGACCGGGCGCAAATGGGAGGGCTCGGCCTTCGGCGGCGCGCGTGGCCGCACCGATGTGCCGCGCATCGTCGATTGGTATATGGACGGCAAGCTCAATATCGACGACCTGATCACCCACAAGCTGCCGCTTGAGCGCATCAATGAAGGCTTCGAGTTGATGAAGCGCGGAGAGTCGATCCGCGCGGTGGTGGAGTTCTGAGCATGTTGGACGGGCTTGAGTTGCTGTCGGAACATGGCTGCTTTGGCGGCCGGCAGCGTTTTTACCGCCATGCTTCGGCCCAGATTTGTTCGCCCATGCGCTTTGGCTTGTTTGTGCCGCCTCAGCCGCGCGCCTTGCTGGTCTACCTTGCTGGCCTGACTTGCAACGAGGAAACCTTTGCGATCAAGGCCGGTGCGCAGCGGCTGGCTGCCGAGTTGGGCCTGGCCTTGTTGACACCCGACACCAGCCCGCGCGGCCTTGGTGTGGCGGGTGAGGCGGACAGCTGGGACTTTGGCGTCGGTGCTGGCTTTTACCTCGACGCCAGCGAGCAACCCTGGGCCAGTCATTGGCGCATGGAAAGCTATCTGTTGCATGAACTGCTGCCCGGTGTGCAACAGGAACTTGGGTTGACAGCGCAAAGCACCGGCCTGTTCGGGCACTCCATGGGCGGCCACGGCGCCTTGACGCTGGCGCTGCGCCATCCCGGTGCGTTCCGCTCGGTGTCGGCCTTTGCGCCTGTCTGTGCGCCGCTGCAATGCCCCTGGGGGCAAAAAGCCTTCGCCGGCTATCTGGGTGCGAATCATGCGGCCCATGCCGCTCATGATGCCAGTGCCCTTATGCTGACCCAGACCCGCCCACCATTCGAGGCCGCCATTTTGATTGACCAAGGGCTGGACGACCCCTTTTTGGCGACCCAGCTGCTGCCCGAGGCCTTCGAGGCGGCTTGCCTGGTCGCCGGGCAAAACCTGACCCTGCGGCGGCACGCAGGTTTCGATCATGGCTATTACTTCATCACCAGCTTTGTGAACGATCATCTTCGCCACCACGCGGCGCAATTGCTTGCCTGAGCTGGCGCTCGACTTCGGCGCTGGCCAGGAATTTGGTCATGCATTCATCGCGCAGCGCGGGGTAGCTGAACGCTTGACCGTTTCCGTGATGCAGCTGCATTAGCAGAATTAGCTGGTCATCGACTGCCAGTTTCCCGCCTTTCACGGCGCCCTCAGCGGTGCACTCTTGGGCAAGTACATCTCGCCCAAGCCTTCCACACTCAAGAGTCACGTGTCACTCTTGGCTTGCCTGGACGCAGCGTGGTGGTGCTGCTGAAGAGCCTGCGCAGAATCACGTCCAGGGTCAAGCGGGTATTCATGCGCACCCGGCAAGCTCTCGCGGAAGCCGAAGAAGCCGCAGGGCGGGCCCGGTGGAAGGGCGATGTGAGTCGAGTGTTCCTTGCTTGCAATTGCTAACAATTGCGCCGTCAACAGGCTGAACCTAACACCCGTTGTGCATGGGCCAGGCGACTGAGAGCAGCAAAGTACAAAGAAGTCGTGAGCTGCTTCAGCGCTGGATGGCAAGACCTTGATTGGAGTTCTGAGATGACCAAGTTTTCTGTGGCTGCTACGACTGTCGTTGGTGCTGTGATTGCTGTTTTCGCCGCTCAAGCGAGCATGGCTCAGGACAAGGCTGCTGTGGCCACACATGCCGCTGCTCCTGCTGCTGTGAGTGCGGCAACTCCTGCTGCGACGCCAGCGACAGCGGCGGCTGTGACGGGTGCTGCAACTGCGAACAAAGCCACACATGCCAAGCCAGAAGTCAATAAATCTGTAGTCAAGGCAGAAGCCGCTGCCAGCGCGCCGGTGACGCCGGCGCAGCCTGCCGCAACCGCTGTTGCCGCCGTGGCCAAGCCCACAGGAGCGCCGAAGAAGTAATCGTTTAGGCAGACGGGCCTGCAATCAAAAAAAGGGGTGATGCCAGGCATCACCCCTTTTGCCGTTCAAGCGAGCGTCAAGCTTGCTTTTGCTTGCGGCGCAAGGCCAAGGCGCCCAGGCCCAGGGCCATCAGCGCGTAGCTTGTTGGCTCGGGCACGGCGGCGGTGATGTTCAACGTATCGATGCCCATATAGTCCGAGTTATCGCCAGCAGGGCCACCGTTGTCAACGAAGTAACGGAAGGCCAGTGCGCCATTGGTGGTGCCGGCCAGGCCGCTCAGTGTGACGCTGTATTTGGTCCACTCTTCAGGGTAGGTGCTGAGATCCAGATCAGGGTTGACGCTGACCAGCAAGGTGGTGAAGCTGCCCACATCGGAGGCAGAGCTGCCGACGTTGGTGCCGCCGGCAGCGCTGAAGCGCAGCTCCAGGCGGTCAGGGTAGATCGAATCGGTGATAGTGCGAGTGTAGAAGCTGATCTGGTCGCCGTTGTGAAAGCTCATTGTTGGCAGGATCAGCCAATTGCTGATGGTGCCTGCGCCGGCGGTGCTGTTGTAGTTGGCGGCCGCATAGGAATTGGCGGCACCGGCTTGGGCGGCAAAAGTAGTGGGCGTTGGATTGCCTTGAAACCAAGTCGTCGAGCCAACCGGATCGCTATTGTTCTGAATGGTCCAGGCTCCGGGGATGCCGGCGTCAAAGCCCTGGCTGTAGTCGGCATGAGCGCTACCGGCAAAGGCCAGCGCCAAAGCCGAAACGATTGCTGGCACGCTGGCCTTGGCAAACAAAGAAGTTGAAGTCATTTTTGCATTCCTTCTGAAGCAGATCCGCAAGGATCAAGTTTGGCTTGCGCCGGTTAAGTGAAGCGGGCCGGGCTGATCGGCCGGATCGGGCATTTTGTTGTGCACCCCATCTTGCTCACCGCATAGCTGGTTTGTACCGGCGGTGGCTATGTGACGAATCCGTGAAACCCCGCACACCCCCCTCATATGCGGGCCCCGGATATTCCCGGGGGTCATGTCTTGCGGAGCTTGCCAAAGCCCGGGGTTAAACCCGCATTTCCGCGACTTCTCGCCAGTCAACGACAATGGCGGGCTATGGCAGTCCTATCTATTTCCAACGCCCATCTCGCTTACGGCCATGTTGCCTTGCTCGATGGTGCTTCGTTCTCGCTCGAAATGGGTGAGCGTGTCGGCCTGATTGGCCGCAACGGCACCGGCAAATCGTCGCTGCTGAAAGTCCTCGCTCAGATGGAGAAGCTCGATGACGGCCTGCTGCAGTTGCAGCAAGGCCTGACCAGCGTCTATGTGCCCCAAGAGCCCATCATGGACCCCGAGGCAACGATTTTCGACGCCGTGGCTGAGGGCGTGGCCGAGGCCAAGGCCTTGCGCGCACGCTACGAGATCCATGATCCCGAGGATGACCTCGAGTGGGTGGCCGAGCGTATCGAGCATATCGGTGCCTGGAACTGGGAGCAGCGGGTCGAGGAGTCGCTGCAGCGCCTGGGTCTGGACGGCTCGCGTCTGATCGGCTCGCTCTCGGGTGGTTTGAAGAAGCGCGTGGCGCTGGGCCGCGCGCTGGTCGCTCAGCCCGATGTCTTGCTGCTTGACGAGCCGACCAACCATCTGGACTTGGACGCGATCACCTGGCTGGAGGAGTTGCTGAACAACTTCAAGGGCTCCTTGCTCCTGATCACCCATGACCGCAGTTTCTTGGACAACGTGGCCAACCGCATCGTCGAGTTGGACCGCGGCCAGCTGCGCAACTATCCCGGCAACTTCGCCGCCTTCACCGCCGCCAAGCTCTATGAGCTGGAGAACGAGGCGCTTTACAACGCCCGCTTCGACAAGATTCTGGCGCAAGAAGAGGTCTGGATCCGCAAGGGTGTCGAGGCCCGCCGCACCCGCAGCGTGGCGCGGATTCAGCGTCTGGAGACGATGCGCTTGGCGCATGCTTCGCGCCGCGATGTGCAGGGCAAGGTCAAGTTAGACATCGACACCGGCGGCGCCAGTGGCAAGATCGTGGCCGAGCTGGAAGACGTTTGCAAGAGCTATGGCGACCGCATGATCGTGCGCGACTTCACCGCCACGATCCTGCGCGGCGACAAGGTCGGCCTGGTCGGTGCCAACGGCGCTGGCAAGACGACGCTGCTGAAAATGATTCTGGGCCAGCTGGCGCCGGACAGCGGCACGGTCAATATGGGTTCCAAGATCAACGTCGCTTACTTTGACCAGATGCGCGATGTGCTGGATCTGGAGGCGACGCTGGCCGACACCATCAGCCCCGGCAGCGAATGGATCGAGATCGGCAACCAGCGCAAGCATGTGAAGAGTTACCTCGGCGACTTCTTGTTCTCGCCGGCGCGTGCCAATTCGCCGGTCAAGAGCCTGTCCGGTGGCGAGCGCAACCGCCTGCTGCTGGCGCGTTTGTTCGCAAGGCCCGCCAATGTGCTGGTGCTGGACGAGCCAACCAATGACCTCGATATCGAAACCCTGGAGCTGCTCGAAGAGCTGCTGGCCGACTATGACGGCACGGTCTTCCTGGTCAGCCATGACAGGCGCTTCCTGGACAACGTCGTCACGTCGACGATCGTCAACGAGGGCGATGGCCGCTGGCGCGAGTACGAAGGTGGCGTGCAGGACTGGCTGGTGCAAAGCAAGCGGGCCGCCGCCATCAACGAGCAAAAGGCCAAGCAAGCACCTGCGCCCGCAGCTGCTCCGGCGCCGGCCGCAGCGCCGGCACCCGTGGTGGCCAGCAAGAAGAAGCTCAGCTACAAAGAGCAGCGTGAGCTCGATGAGTTGCCGGCCAAGGTGGCCGCACTCGAAGCCGAGCAAGTGCAGATCAATGCGCTGCTGAATGGCGCCGAGCTGTACTCGCAAGGCGCGGCGCGGATTGCGGAAGTGACCGAGCGCGGCGGCCAGATCGACACCGAATTGCTGGCGCTGATGGAACGCTGGGAAGCTCTGGACGCGAAGTGAGCACAGCAGACGCGGCCGGAATGCTGCAGGCCGAGTGGCTGGCGCTGCAAGCCAACTACGAGCAATACGAGCGCGCTGCCTTGGGCGTCAAGTTGTTGGCGGTGCTGCTTTGCGCCCTGGCTTTCGGTATGCCTTGGCTCTGGGTCTTGATGCTGGTTCTGTGGTTGCAAGAAGCGATCTTCAAGACCTTTCAGGCGCGCTTGGGCGAGCGCTTGTTGCGGGTCGAGGCGCTGCTGCGTGATGCTGCCGCCCAGCCCGCGCAAGCGATGCAGTTGCACAGCGAGTGGTTGGGCTCCCGGCCACGCGGCAAGGCCTTGCTGGGCGAATATGCGCGCAGTGCTTTGCGGCCGACCGTGGCCTTGCCCTATCCGGTCTTGGCGGTGCTGAGCGCGCTCTCTTAGAGCTGCACCGTCACGCTACTCAGCCCGGCAAAGCTGACCGTAACGCGGTCGCCGGGATGCAGGCCTTGCTGAACCAGCCAGGCCCCGGTCGTCACCACGCTGCCTGCCGGCAGGCTCGCACCATGCCTTGTCGCATGTTTGAACCATGCCGATAAACCCCAGGCGGGGTCGCCCAAGCTATGGCCGCCGACGCAGTGCAGCGCGGGTCCGTCGTTGACACGCAACTCGCAAGCCTGCTGCGACCAATCGCGCACTTGATAAGGCAGCCACTCGCCCAGTGCCAGGGCGCCATGCGAGAGAAAGTCGGCTTGGCGCAGCAAGGCGGGCGCTTCACCCGCTTCCTGCCAGCGCGAGGCCACCAGCTCCACCGACACAGCCATGCCGTCGATGCAGTCGCGGGCATCCGCGAGGCTCAAGCCCGCCGCCAAGGCGGGTGTGACTTCGCGGCCCAGGCGCAAGGCGATCTCGGCTTCGACGCCGGGCTTGTATAACTGCAGGTCACTGAAATTGGCCGGGCTGGGGCGCACGCCGGCCGGATCCAGTGGCGCGTGCGTCAGCGTCACTTGTCGCGAGGCGCCGCCGCTCTTCCAAAATTGTGGGCGGCCCGGTTCTAACCAGCCCAAGACCTGCGCAACCGCTTGTTGAGCCGCGTAGGCAGCGGCCTCATCGGGCACGGTGCCCAGCCAGTCGGCGGCGGTGATGCGCTGTTTTTGCTGCCAAGCTGTGCTGAGGGCCTGACTCAAATCGCGCTTCAGCATGATGTCTTCAAATCCTGGTCAATTTGGATGCGGGGATCAGCGCCTGATTGCCAGACAGTTGCACCACCAATTCCCCGTGGCTGACGACCACCACCTTGACGGTTTCGGTCTTGTCCAAGTATTTGACCTTGTCACCCACCTTCAGACTCGGGATCACCGGCAAGACAATCTTCGGCGGCACGCGGCCGGCAGGCTGCCCGGCTTTCATCGCGGTGCTCAGGCGCGCGTGCAACTCGGGGCGCTCCTTGGCCAGTGCTTCGAGAGCTTGCAGCATGGTGGACTTCAGTTCCGCCGCGGTAAAGGGCTTGCGCAGCAGAAAGTTGGAACCTGCTTCTATGGCATCGGCCTCATGTTGCGGCGTGACCTCAAAGCTCAGCAGCGCCAAGCGGCAACCGGGCTTGACCTCATTCAAGCGCTCATGCAGGGCAATGCCTGTCATCGCGGCCTTCGGGAACCAGTCGGTGATCAGGAAATCGGGCTTGAAATCCAGTCCTATGGCCAAGCCTGCCTCGGGGTCGCCGGCGCAGCGAATGCTATCGGCCGGTAAACCAAAGCCTTCCAGCAATTGGCGTGCAAAGGTTTGAACGCCGGCAAGGCCATCTACCACTAGAAATCGAAGTTCGGCGGACATGGGCAAGGCAACGGAGGCTGGCTGGTGAAGAGGGTCTGATGGTAACGGCTTGTTCAGACCGCTGCTGAGCGTAGCGTCTGCAAACGTCGCCAAAACTGTGCATCTTGCGCGGTGGCGAAGTTGATGCGCATCAGCGTGCTGCTTTGGCGGCTGGCGCTGAACAGCATGCCGGGCGCGGTCAGCCAGCCCTCATCCATCATGATTTGCGCCAGCTTTTCGGTGTCCATGCCCACATCCACCCAGCCAAACAGACCTTGTGGCGGCGCCACGAAGCGGCAGCCCGCTGCCTCGGCCAGCTTCATGCTGCGCTGGCGGGCGGCGTCCAGCAGGGTCAAGACCCGTTCGGCATGACGGCGCAATTGCCCTTGTTCCAGGCAGTGGGCGACGGCCCTCTCAAGCAAGGGGCTGGTGGTCAGGCTGCTCAGCAGTTTCAAATTGGTGAGCTTGTCGACCCAGGCCGGGCTGGCAGCCAGGTAGCCGACCCGCCAGGCCGGCGTCAGAATTTTAGAAAACCCGGACACGTAGATGGTGCGGCGCAGACCGTCCAGCGCCGACAAGCGCGGCGCATGGTTGGGCGCCAAGAAGGCGTAAGTGTCGTCTTCGACGATCTGGAAGTCGCCTTGTTCGGCCAGCTTGAGAATTTGGTGTGCATTGGCCAGCGACAAGCTGTTGCCGGTCGGGTTGTGCAGCACCGACACCGTCACATACATGCGCGGGCGATGCTGCTCGATCAGGCGCTCCATCACGGCCAGGTCTGGCCCGTTCGCGCCGCGTGGCACCGGCAGCAAGCGCATGCCGGCGTGTGTCAGGCGGGCAAACTCGATCGCCCAGCCAGGGTCATCCACCAAGACCGCATCGCCGGGTTGCAGCACGGTGCGGGTGATCAAGTCCAGCGCATGAGTGGCGCCCACGGTGGTGACGATCTGCTCGGGTGGGCAGGGGATGCCCAGATCGGCAAGGCGCAGGCCCAAGGCCTTGCGCAGCCGGGCATCGCCGGCCGGCTCGCCATAGTGCAGGGCCAGTTCCTCGCTGCCGCTGCCGGCTTTCAGCACTTGGCGCATCGCGCCTTGCAGCATGGGCAGATCCAGCCACTCGGCGGGCAGGGTGCCGAGGCCCGGCGCGCGCTTGGCGTCGGCCTGAAACATGCCGCGTATCAGCGCGGTGGCGTCAACCGGCACGGGCTGCTGGGGCTGCGCCTTGGCTTGCCATGTGCTCGTGCTGACGTGCTTGTCGCGCACAAAAAAGCCGCGCTGCTTGCGTGCTTCCAGCAGACCGCCGGCCAGCAGTTGGTCATAGGCGGCCACCACTGTATAGGGGCTGACGCCATGGTGGCGCGCGCATTCACGCACCGAGGGCAGGCGAGCGCCGGGCAAGAGCAGGCGCTGCTGGATGCGCTCGGCAAAGCGTTGCGCTAATTGCTGCGCCAAGGGTTGGCTGGCCTTGCGCGTGAGAGGGCTGGCGGGGCTGCCTTCTGTGTTGGTCATTTTGCCGATACAGATTGATGAATTGACTGTCAAAGTGTACTGCAGCTGTATTGGTTTGCGGCTGCATACTGAAACCCTGATTTGAGAGTTTTGGAGCCCCCTGCCATGTTGATCTTGCCGACCTTGCCGACCTTGTTGGGCGTGATGAGCTTTGCCATGGTCACCTCAATCACGCCCGGCCCCAACAATATGATGTTGCTGGCCTCGGGCGTTAACTACGGTTTCAAAAAGACGCTGCCGCATATTGCCGGCATCAGCATCGGCTTGATGGTCTTGTTGCTGGCGGCCGGCTT
The DNA here is from genome assembly GCF_025717555.1 of Paucibacter sp. B2R-40. GTDB lineage: Bacteria > Pseudomonadota > Gammaproteobacteria > Burkholderiales > Burkholderiaceae_C > Paucibacter_A. Next base: position 772,445 of record NZ_JAJIRP010000001.1, read on the forward strand.
GGGGCTGGGGGCCTTGTTGCAGCAGTGGCCGCAGCTCTATCTGGGGCTCAAGCTGGTCGGCGTCAGCTATATGGTGTGGCTGGCCTGGAAGCTCTGGCATGCCGAGGCGCCATCCGAGCCCGGCCTCGATCAAACCAGCCCAGCAGCGGCGGGTTTGATGGGCTTTTGGGGTGCGGCGGCGTTTCAGTGGGTCAACCCCAAGGCTTGGATGATTGCGATCGGCGCGGTGGCGGGCTTCACGGCGCCGGATGGCGGTTTTTCGGCGATGCTGAGCCTGGCCCTGGTCTGTGCGCTGGTCAATGCGCCTTGCGTGGGCCTGTGGGCCTTGGCCGGCGCCAAGCTGAGCCGCTTCCTGGCTGAGCCCTCGCGCCGGCGGGCCTTCAATGCGCTGATGGCCTTGTTATTGCTGGCCAGTATCTGGCCGATGTTGGGAGCTTGAGAGATGAGGACCTTGGGGATTCTGGGCGGCATGAGTTGGGAATCGACCGCACATCTATACAAGCTGCTGAACCGGGACGTGGCCGCCAGGCTCGGCGGCCTGCACAGCGCCGATCTGCTCTTGCGCAGCGTTGACTTTGCCGAAATCGAGGCGCTGCAGCGCGCCGGCGACTGGGCCGCAGCCGGCCAAATGCTGGGCGAGGCCGGGCGCGGGCTGAAGGCGGCCGGTGCCCAGGGCCTGTTGATCGCCACCAACACCATGCACAAGGTGGCCGACGAGGTGGAGCGCCTGAGTGGCCTGCCCTTGATTCACATCGTTGATGCGACGGCCGCTGCCTTGAAGGCCGCCGGCGTCAAACGGGCCGGTTTGTTGGCTACCCGCTACACGATGGAGCAAGATTTTTACCGGGGCCGCATGCAGGATAGGCATGGGATAGAACTCCTCGTGCCCGAACAAGCGGACCGCGACGAGGTTCACCGCGTGATCTTTGAGGAACTGTGCCGAGGTCAAGTTCTGGAAGGCTCTCGCGCTCGCTACCAGCGTATCGTCGGCGAGATGGGAGTCGCCGGCGCTGAAGGCGTGATCCTCGGCTGCACCGAAATCTGCTTGTTGCTGGACCCCTGCGCCGGCAGCCAAACGCCTTTGTTCGACGGCACCGCCTTGCATGCCAAGGCGGCGGTCGATTGGATGTTGGGTGGTACAACGTCGGCTTAGCCGGCAATTTTCAGCCGCAAACATCAAGCGAGACACCCATGAGCTCAGTCTGGACCCAAGCGCGGCGCGCCGCGCGCATGAACCCCTCGATCATTCGAGAAATCCTCAAGGTCACCGAAAAGCCCGGCATCTTGTCGATGGCCGGTGGCCTGCCCTCGGCGGACACTTTCCCGGTTGCCGAATTGAAGGCCGCCTGCGACAAGGTCTTGAGCGAGAACCCCAAAGAAGCGCTGCAATATGCGGCCAGCGAAGGCTTTGCGCCGCTGCGCGAATGGGTGGCGCAGCGGGTCACAAGCTTGGGCATGCAGGTCGCGCCCGACCAAGTGCTGATCACCAGCGGCTCGCAGCAAGGCCTGGATTTGGTCGGCAAGATTCTGTGCGATGCAGGCGCACCGGTGGCCGTCGAGACCCCCACCTATCTGGGTGCGCTGCAGGCCTTCACGCCTTACGAGCCCATCTTCACCAGCCTGGACAGCGACGAGCAGGGCGTCGACCCGGCCGCCATTGCCCGGCTGCCGCACGATGCCCCCGGCACGCGCTTCGCCTATTTACTGCCCAATTATCAAAATCCGACCGGCCGGGTGATGAGCTTGGAGCGGCGCCAAGAAGCGGTTGCTGCGGCCAAGGCTGCTGGTGTGCCCATCGTTGAAGACAACCCCTACGGCGACCTTTGGTTTGACGAGCCGCCGCTGCCATCGCTGGCCTCGATGTGGCCCGAAGGTGTGATCTATCTGGGCTCCTTCAGCAAGGTCTTGACGCCGGGCTTTCGCCTGGGCTTCATGATCGCGCCGCCCGAGTTGTATCCCAAGCTCTTGCAGGCCAAGCAAGCGGCCGACTTGCACACACCGGGCTTCAATCAGCGCGTTGTTTACGAGGTGGTGCGCAACGGTTTCCTGGACGAGCATGTGCCCAAGATCCGCGCCCGTTACAAGGCCAACCGCGACGCGATGGCCGAGGGGCTCAAACAACATCTGCCGCCGGGCTGCGAATGGCAAACGCCAAAGGGCGGCATGTTCTTCTGGATCCGCCTGCCCGAGGGCTTGAACGCGATGGACTTGCTGCCCAAGGCGGTTGACGCGGGCATCGCCTTTGTGCCCGGCGCGGCCTTCTATGCCCATACGCCGGACCCGCGCGCGATGCGTTTGTCCTTCGTGACCTTGACGCCGCCGCAGATCGAAGAGGGCGTTGCCATACTCGGTCGGGTCTTGCGGGCTGCACTGGATGATATCGGTGCCGAATCAGCGCCATGAGTTTGCAGACCAGACGATTCGCGCAGGTTGATGTTTTTACCGCCATGCCCTTGTTGGGCAATCCCTTGGCGGTGGTGATAGACGCCGAGGGACTGAGTGACGCGGCGATGGCCAGCTTTGCCCGTTGGACCAATTTGTCGGAAACGACGTTTTTGTTGCCGCCGACCGACCCTCAAGCCGATTACCGCGTGCGTATCTTCACGCCCGGAGGCGAACTGCCCTTTGCCGGTCATCCGACGCTGGGTTCGGCGCACTGCTGGCTGGCGGCTGGCGGTGTGCCACGCAACAAGGGCGAGTTGCTGCAGCAATGCGGTATCGGCCTGGTGCGCATCAAGCGCGTGGTTGAACGCAGCGGCAAGGAGCGACTCGCCTTTGCTGCACCGCCGCTGCGCCGAGGTGGCCCGGTGTCGGCCGCGCTGCATGAGCAGGTCTTGCGCTCGCTGCGTTTGGCCGCCGAAGAGGTGCTCGATGTGGTGTGGGTGGACAACGGCCCACCCTGGATCGCGGCCCGGCTGAAGAGCGCCGAGGCGGTCTTGGCCTTAACGCCAGACTTCAACGCCATGGCCGGCATCGAACTCGGCGTCATCGGCGCCTACCCGAGTGGCTCTAAACAGCAGTTCGAGGTGCGCGCCTTTGTGCCTGGCATGGGTGTGCCCGAGGATCCGGTCACAGGCAGCTTGAATGCCGGCCTGGCGCTGTGGATGCTGGAAGCCGGCTTGTGCAGCGACAACTATGTGGTGGCGCAGGGCAAGATGCTGGGCCGCGCGGGCCGCATCCATGTTCAGCGCAGTGGTGCCGACGTCTGGATAGGCGGTGACGTAACGCCGATGGTCAACGGAGAAGTACGACTGTGAATTTGGCGTTCGACCATCTGGTGATTGGCGCTGCCAGCTTGGCCGAGGGCGAAGCCTGGTGCGAGGCGACCTTGGGGGTGAGGCCTGTTGGCGGCGGCAAGCATGGCTTGATGGGGACGCATAACCGTTTGCTGAATATGAGTGGGCCGGCCTTCCCGCGCTGTTATCTGGAGATCATCGCCATCGATCCGGATGCCCCGCCGCCTGGGCGGGCGCGCTGGTTCGATCTCGATTCGCCGGCTTTGCAAGAGCGTTTGCGGGTCGAGGGGCCAGGGCTGATTCATTGGGTGGCCAGGGTTGACGGCGATCTGGACGCGCAACTGAATCATTGGCGTGAGCAGGGCGTTGATGCGGGCGAGGCGGTCGCGGCCTCGCGCATGACGCCGGCCGGCGAGCTGCGCTGGCGTATCGCTTTGCGGCGTGACGGCAAGCGGCTCTCGAAAGGTGCTTTGCCTTTGCTGATCGAGTGGGGCGAGGTGCATCCGGCAGATGGGCTAGCCGGCGCGACCGTGAACCTGTGCAAATTCGAGCTGAGCTTGCCGCAGCCGGCGCTGCTGGCGGGTTTGCTTGTCGAGACCGGAGAGGCGCATGTGCACGCTCAGCTGCAGACGCCATTGGGGCTTGTTTCGCTGCAATTGATGACTTAAAGGTTGAACAACGATGGCGCAAACCGAAGAGCTGTTTCGAGAGGACTCCACCTTGCGCGAATGTGCAGCCAGACTGCTGCGCATCGATGAGCGCGGCCTGCTGCTGGATCGGACGGTGTTTTATCCCTTGGGTGGCGGGCAGGCTGGCGATGCGGGCGAGCTGCTCTTGGCCGATGGCCGAGTGATCGCCATTGCCGACACCCGCAAGGGCAAGGGAGAGGGCGCTGAGGGCGAAATCTTGCACCTGCCGGCACCCGGTCAGGAAGCCTTGCTGGCCGGCCTGCAGGCGGTGCTTGCTGTGACGGCCCGCCTGGACTGGCAGCGCCGCCATGCCTTGATGCGCTTTCATTCGGCCACCCATCTGCTGTGCGCGCTGGTGCCGCATCCGGTTGATGGTTGCTCAATTACGCCGAGTTATGCGCGGCTGGACTTCCATATGACCGAGGCTTTGGGCAAGGAAGAGTTGACGGCGGGGCTGGCCCGCTTGGTCGCCGGTGCGCACACTGTCAGCCATAGCTGGATCAGCGAAGCCGAGCTGGATGCCAACCCGGGTCTGGTTCGCAGCATGAGTGTGCAGCCGCCGCGTGGCATGGGGCGGGTGCGGGTCTTGAACATCGAGGGCGTGGACCTGCAGCCTTGTGGCGGCACCCATGTTGGCAATACCGCCGAAATCGGACCTGTCATTGTCACCAAGATTGAGAAGAAATCGGCCTCGACCCGCAGGGTCGTGCTGGGCTTTGCCCAGCCATGCGAAGCATGAAGGCCGGCTTCGTCGGGGAACACTCATTTCGGCTGAGCCGAAGTGGGTGGTCACCAGAATAGTCAAAAGGTTACCTCGACCCGCAGGGTCGTGCTGGGCTTTGCCCAGCCATGCGAAGCATGAAGGCCGGCTTCGTCGGGGAACACTCATTTCGGCTGAGCCGAAGTGGGTGGTCACCAGAATAGTCAAAAGGTTACCTCGACCCGCAGGGTCGTGCTGGGCTTTGCCCAGCCATGCGAAGCATGAAGGCCGGCTTCGTCGGGGAACACTCATTTCGGCTGAGCCGAAGTGGGTGGTCACCAGAGTAGTCAAAAGGTTACCTCGACCCGCGTGGGCTGAGGCCGCGCACGTGGCGCCGGAAGGCGGCGCGTGGCTGCGGAGGGCTCAGTCGCAGGCTGAAGGCGTTTCGTTATTTACTAGCCACTCCTAACATCATGAAAATTCTTGGTAAAGCCACGTCCATCAACGTCCGCAAGGTGCTCTGGACTTGCACCGAACTTGGCCTCGACTTTGAGCGTGAGGATTGGGGCTCTGGCTTCCAGGCGACCGACGCGCCCGAGTTCCTGGCCTTGAACCCGAATGCGATGGTGCCGGTCTTGATCGACGGCGACTTTGTGTTGTGGGAGTCCAACAGCATTTGCCGTTACTTGGCGGCGCGCGAGCAGCGCCTTGATTTGCTGCCGTCGGCGCCGCGCGAGCGCGCCATCGTCGAGCAATGGATGGACTGGCAGGCCGGCGAATTCAATAACGCTTGGCGCTATGCCTTCATGAGCTTGGTGCGGCAAAGTCCGGCGCATCAGGATGCAGGGCTTTTGGCAGCCGGCGTCGCGAATTGGAATCGCCATGTCGAAATCCTGGCGCAGCGCCTGAGCCAGACCGGCGCCTACGTGGCGGGCGACAAATTCAGCCTGGCCGATGTGGTCTTGGGCCTGTCGGCGCAGCGCTGGTTGATGGCGCCCTTGGATGGGCATGGTCGCCCCGAGTTGCCGGCCATTGCCGACTACTGCGCTCGTTTGGCAGAGCGACCGGGTTTCTTGCAGCATGGCCGCAACGGCATGCCCTGAACCCGGCCGGACGATAGGCGCCTAAATCACTCGTTACGGAAGTTGTCGTGGCAGGCCTTGCAGGTCTTGCCGGTATTGCCGACTGCTGCCTTCAGGGTGTCCAGATTGTTCGCCTTGGCGGCGGCCACGAGCTTGACGGTCTCGGCCTGCAGCGCCTTGGCGCCTTCATCAAACTTGGCGCGCTCGGTCCAGACGCTGGCCTTGGGCGTGCCCTTGTCCGTGCCATGCGTGCCTTCCGGAAAGGCAGAGAAAGGCAGCGCAGCCAGAGCCGCCACGACCTCAGCGTTGGCTGTGGCTGCAGCGCCATCAAACGGGACCTTGCCCTGCGCCATCGCGGCAATGCGACCGAAATGGGTGCCCATCACCGTGAAGGCGGCCTTGCGATATTTGACGGCGTCTTCAGGTTTGGCGAACTGCGCGTGAGCGGGCAGGGCGGCGCAAAGGCCTGTCAGGCAGGTCACGGCGATCAGGATTGTTCTCTTCATGCTGGCTTCCTTGGGTTGCTGTTTGGCGATGGGGTCTGGCCGGCAGGCTTGTGCCTATGGCCCGCTGCAGTGTAGACAGCATCCCTGATCTTTGCAGCCCGTGTTTCATGCGTTATCGTTGTCGGCAACAAACGGAGTGACTATGCGCAATGAATTGCTCAGGCCGGTGCGAATCTGGGATTTGCCGACGCGTTTGTTTCATTGGGCTTTGGTGCTCTGTGTGCTGGGCTCGGTGATCAGTGCCAAGGTTGGCGGCAATGCCATGGTCTGGCATATGCGGCTGGGCTACGCGGTGCTGGCGCTGGTGGCTTTCCGGATTCTGTGGGGCGTGGTCGGCGGGCGCTGGTCGCGTTTCAGCAGCTTTGTCTATTCACCTGCGGCGCTGCTGCGCTACTTGCGCGGGCGCCCCAAGGATGATGATCATTTCGAGGTGGGCCACAACCCGCTGGGCGCCTTTTCGGTGCTGGCCATGCTGGCTTGGCTGCTGGTGCAGGTGGGCTCCGGCCTCATCGCCGACGACGAAATTGCCAGCACCGGCCCGCTGATTCGCTTTGTATCGGGCGAGCTCAGTCTGGCCTGGACCTCGTATCACAAGAGCTACGGTCAGTGGGGTTTGTTCGTTTTGGTCGGCCTGCATGTGGCGGCGATCGCCTTTTACCGCTTGCGCCATCGCAACGATCTGATCGGGCCGATGTTCAGTGGCGACAAGCAATTGCCCACAGCCGTGCCGGCGGCGACCGACAGTTTGGCGACGCGACTGTTCGCCCTGACTCTGCTGGGAGCCTGCATTGCGGCGGTCTATTTGCTGGTCAGCCTGGAAACGGTTTGATGGAATTGGCATGAGTACACTGCAGCCTGCTGTCAACCTTGTTTCATGAATAGCCCTGATATTTCACTCATCACGCCCGCTTCGGCCGACGATTGGGAATCGACCCGTCAGATCCTGCGCGACTATGCCGCCAGCCTTGACATTGATTTGTGCTTTCAGGACTTCGAGGCCGAACTGCAATGTCTGCCGGGTCAATATGAAGCGCCCGGGGGCATCATGCTCTTGGCGTTGGTGGACGGTCAGGTCGCAGGCTGCGGTGGCTTTCGGCCGCTGCTCGATGTGGATTACGCCAATGCCTGTGAAATGAAGCGCCTGTTTGTGCGGCCGGCATTTCGGCGCTTCGGTTTGGGGCGTTTGCTGGCGCAAGGCTTGATCGACGCGGCCACCCAGGCCGGCTACTCGGCCATGCTGTTGGATACGCTGGACGATATGGAATCGGCCCGCGGCTTGTACGAGAGTCTGGGTTTCGAGTCGGTGCCGCCCTACTACTTCAACCCAATTCCGGGCGCACATTATTTGAAGGTCGATTTGGATTGATTGCGGTTTGAGTTGAGTTACGTCGAGTTACGGCCTTAGCATCGCGGTTTGCGCACCTCATCGCGCCGCCAGATCAATTTGCCAAGATGAATGCTTCAGACTCAGCGCTCTACCAGATCGGGGCCGCCGGCCCGGCCGTTGCCGCCTTGGGCGAATCGCCGCTTTGGAGCGTCGCTGAGCAATGCCTTTTTTACGTCGATATTCCAAGGCGCCAGGTTTTGCGGCTGGATCCGGCCAGCGGCGAGTTGCGCCATTGGCAATTGGACAGCGAGCCTGGCTGCATTGCCTTGCTTGAGGGCGGCGGCTTGGCGGTGGCGCAGCGCAATGGCCTGTGGCGTCTGGACACGCAGACCGGCGAACACCATCAACTGGCGGCAGCTCCGTTTGACAGTGCAAAGCAGCGCTTCAATGACGGCAAGCCGGATGCGCAGGGCCGTTTCTGGATTGGCACCATTGATGACGCGCGCGCCCCTAACGCTGGTCTGTATCGTTATGCCAACGGTGGCTTTGAATCCGTGGCCGGTGGCATCGTGACTTCCAACGGTGTGGCCTGGAGTCCGGATCAGCGCCGTATGTATTGGTCCGACACCAAGGCGCATGAAATCTATGTCCTGGACTTTGACGCCGCAGCCGGCACGATTGCTGAGCGCCAGCTGTTCGCCAAGTTCGCCCCGCGTGCGGCCGGTGAGACCTTGGATCAATATGGTGGCCGCCCGGACGGCGCCGCCGTGGATGTCGAGGGTTGCTACTGGGTGGCGATGTTTGAAGGCCAGCGCCTGCTGAGGCTGTCGCCCGAGGGCCAGGTCTTGCGTGAGCTGCGCCTCCCGGTGCGCTGCCCGACCATGCCCACTTTTGGAGGTGCTAACCTGCGCACGCTCTACATCACCACCGCCAGCGAGGGCCGCTCAGTCGAGGAATTGGCGGCCCAGCCTCTGGCCGGCTGTGTGCTGGAAGTGCGCGTTGAGGTGGCCGGCTTGCCGGCCAATTCACTCAAACTCTGAGCTCGGCCCGCCTTTCCCATGCCGGAAGTCACGGCGCCATCCTGAGCCTTTGCTGAGGCTCTTGTCGGAAACCTACGGGTTTCCACATATAATCATTGGGTTTTGCCGACATTCATCAGACGTTTATGACCAGACCAGTGCGAGCGGAAAGATCCAAAGTCTCTCCGGCCGGCGCTGATTGGGATGAGCAAAAAGATGCGTGGGGCGATGTCAAAGAGGATGAGGCCGAGGAGTTGCCTTTCAAGACCCTGACGCAGGAACAAGCGCAGGCCTTGAGGCTGAAGCACCCGCCGATTTCGGTTTGGCGAATTGTCGGGATTCAGGTCTTGGTGGGTTTGGCGATTGCCTTGCTTGCTTATCTGTTGACTGGTGAAGGCAAAACAGCGTGGTCCGCTCTTTGGGGTGTGGCTGCGGTGGTTTTTCCCAATGCCTTGATGGCGTGGGGGATGACCGGGCTCTTCAGGGGAATGCCAGCTGCTGCAGTGCTGGGGTTTATGTTCTGGGAGCTGATCAAGATCATGACGGCTGTTGCCATTTTGGCGGTGGCAGCGGTTTGGGTGTCGGATTTGAATTGGCTGGCGATGCTGGCGGGTTTGGTCGGATGCTTGAAAGTTAATTGGATGGCTCTGCTTTGGCAGGGTCGGACGAGTCAAGTTAAGTAAATACGCAGGACGGAAACTAACGATGGCAGCCGAAGAACATGGCCTAGCGCAAGGGCCCAACGCTGGGGAATACATCCAGCATCACCTGCAGCATATGCAGATGAATTTCAAGGGTGAACTGGTCAAGCAGACCAGCATCGTTGATTTCAGCTTGTTCAATCTGGATTCGCTGATTTACGCCTTGGTTCTGGGCGTTTTGGGTTGCTTTGTCTTGTGGCGCGCTGCGCGCAAGGCGACTTCCGGCGTTCCCGGCCGCTTCCAGGCTGCGGTCGAAATCCTGTCCGAAATGGTCGAAAACCAGGCCAAGGGCGTGATCCACAATGCCGCCAGCCGCAAGGTGATCGGCCCCTTGGCGCTGACCGTGTTTGTCTGGATTTTCCTGATGAACTTCATGGATATGTTGCCGGTCGATCTGCTGCCGACCCTGTGGGCCAAGATCTTCGGCTCCATGGGTCACGACCCACATCACGCCTATCTGCGTGTGGTGCCAACGGCTGACTTGTCGACCACCTTGGGCTTGTCGACCAGCGTGCTGATCATGTGCTTTTTCTACAGCATCAAGATCAAGGGCATTGGCGGCTGGACGCATGAGCTGCTGGCCGCGCCCTTTGGCGACAAATGGTTCTTGTATCCGATCAACTTCCTGATGCAGCTGATCGAGTTCGCTGCCAAGACCGTCTCGCACGGCATGCGGTTGTTCGGCAATATGTTTGCGGGTGAGCTGGTGTTCATGCTGATCGCGCTGATGGGTGGCGTCTGGGCCTGGGAGTTGAACCCGCTGTCGGGTGGCTTCTGGCTGGGTCTGGGCCATTTGGTGGCTGGTACGGTGTGGACGCTGTTCCACATCCTGATCATCACCTTGCAGGCCTTCATCTTCATGATGCTGACCTTGATCTACACGGGCCAGGCGCACGATCAGCATTGATCGGCGACCGAACGTCGGATAGTTCTTTTCTTTCTTTTCCTTTTCTTTTTACCTACCTTTCCTTCTGGAGCAAATCATGGAAAACATTCTCGGTCTCGTAGCACTGGCTTGCGGTCTCATCGTTGGTCTGGGCGCATTGGGCGCTTCTATCGGTATCGCCTTGATGGGCGGCAAGTTCCTGGAAGCTTCGGCTCGCCAGCCTGAACTGATGAACGAACTGCAAACCAAGATGTTCATCTTGGCTGGTCTGATCGACGCTGCGTTCCTGATTGGTGTGGCTATCGCTCTGCTGTTCGCATTCGCCAAGCCTTTCGCCATCTAATTAATTGATGCGCCAACCGTTCACGGTTGAAAGGATAGCTCTGTGAATATCAACGCAACACTGTTCCTGCAAGCGATCGTTTTTGCGATCCTTGTATGGTTCACCATGCGCTTCATCTGGCCTCCAATGATGAAGGCCTTGGATGAGCGCGCCGCAAAAATCGCCGAAGGTCTGGCTGCGGCCGACAAGGCCAAGTCTGAGTTGGCCAACGCCAACAAGAAGGTCGACGAGCAACTGGCGCTGACCCGCGGCGAAACCACCAAGCTGCTGGCTGACGCTGAAAAGCGTGCCGCAGCGATCGTGGCGGCTGCGGCCGGCCAAGCCGAAGAGAAGGCCGCCAAGATCGTGGCCGACGCTCAGGTGGAAGCTGAAGCCCTGTCCACGCGTGCCCGCGAGGTCTTGCGCGAGCAAGTCGCCGCGCTGGCCGTCAAGGGCGCCGAGCAAATTCTGCAGCGCGAGGTCAACGCCTCTGTGCACGCCGAGTTGCTGGGTCGCTTGAAGACGGAGCTGTAAGCATGGCCGAGCTCGCAACCATTGCACGACCTTACGCTGAAGCGCTCTACCAAGTAGCGGCCAAGCATGACGTCAAGGCTTGGGGCTTGCAGCTCGATGCCTTGGCCCAAGTGGCCGGAGCGCCCGAGCTGCTTGCGTTTGCTGATCATCCCAAGGCCACGGCCGAGCAGGTTTACGCGGTCACCGCGCAAACCGCCAAGCTCGATCTGGCCGAAGGCGTGCAGAACTTTCTGCGCACGGTCATCGCGAACGGTCGCTTGAGCGCTTTGCCCGCCGTGGTCCAGCAATTCCATGTCTTGGCCAATGCCGCAGCGGGTGTCGCGGACGCTTTGATCTACAGCGCTTATCCCCTTGATGCAGCCCAATTGGCCGACGTCATGGTGTCGCTGGAGAAGCGTTTCGCACGCAAGCTCGATGCACAAGTCGTCGTGGAGCCGTCACTGATTGGCGGCATTCGGGTGGTGGTTGGCGATGAGGTGCTGGACACCTCGGTCAAATACCGTCTGGAACGCATGAAAGTAGCGCTCACGGCCTGATAAGGCCTTGAGCGCAATTTCACCCTTCATTCATCCCTGTGCCGACCGCTCTGGAAACCGAGCGCAGGCCAGCTGGGAGCTATAGCAATGAATCTGAATCCTGCTGAAATTTCCGAATTGATCAAGAGCCGCATCGAGGGCCTTGGCACTTCGACGGACGTCCGCAACCAGGGCACCGTGGTGTCTGTGTCCGACGGCATCGTCCGCATCCACGGTTTGTCCGAGGTGATGCAAGGCGAAATGCTGGAGTTCCCGGCTGCTGCTGACGGCAGCCAGACCTTCGGCCTGGCGCTGAACCTCGAGCGCGACTCGGTCGGCGCCGTGATTTTGGGTGCCTACGAGCACATCTCCGAAGGCGACACCGTCAAGTGCACGGGCCGTATTCTGGAAGTGCCGGTCGGCCCTGAGTTGATTGGCCGTGTGGTCAATGCCTTGGGTCACCCCATCGACGGCAAGGGCCCGATCAACGCCAAGATGACGGACGTGATCGAGAAGGTCGCTCCAGGCGTGATCGCCCGTAAGTCGGTTGATCAGCCTATGCAGACCGGCCTGAAGTCGATTGACTCGATGGTGCCGGTTGGCCGTGGTCAGCGCGAGCTGATCATTGGTGACCGCCAGACCGGTAAGACGGCTGTTGCGATCGACGCCATCATCAACCAGAAGGGTCAGAACATGACCTGCGTCTACGTTGCGATCGGCCAGAAGGCTTCGTCGATCAAGAACGTGGTGCGCGCTCTGGAAGCCAACGGCGCGATGGCTTACACCATCGTCGTGGCGGCCTCGGCCTCCGAATCGGCGGCGATGCAGTACGTCTCGGCCTACTCCGGCTGCACGATGGGCGAGTACTTCCGCGACCGCGGTCAAGACGCGCTGATCGTCTATGACGATCTGTCCAAGCAAGCCGTGGCCTACCGTCAGGTGTCGCTGCTGCTGCGCCGTCCACCAGGCCGTGAAGCTTATCCTGGCGACGTGTTCTATCTCCACAGCCGTCTGCTGGAGCGTGCCGCTCGCGTGAACGCCGACTATGTCGAAGCCTTCACCAAGGGCGAAGTGAAGGGCAAGACCGGTTCTTTGACCGCACTGCCAATCATTGAAACGCAAGCCGGTGACGTGTCTGCTTTCGTGCCAACCAACGTGATTTCGATCACCGACGGCCAGATCTTCTTGGAGACCTCGCTGTTCAACGCTGGTATCCGCCCTGCGATCAACGCCGGTATTTCGGTGTCGCGAGTCGGTGGCGCTGCGCAAACCAAGTTGGTCAAGAACCTGTCCGGCGGTATCCGTACCGACCTGGCCCAGTACCGTGAATTGGCTGCGTTCGCGCAGTTCGCCTCCGACCTGGACGAGTCCACCCGCAAGCAGCTGGACCGTGGTGCCCGCGTGACCGAGTTGCTCAAGCAAGCTCAGTACTCGCCGCAAACCATCAGCTTGATGGGCGCGACGCTGTACGCGGTCAACAAGGGTTTCATGGACAGCCTGCCCGTGAACAAGGTTCTGGCTTTCGAGTCGGGTCTGCATCAATTCCTGAAAACCAGCCACGCCGCTCTGTTGGCCAAGCTGGAAGCCGACAAGGCCATGGACAAGGATGCCGAAGCCGAATTGAACGCTGCAATCACCGCGTTCAAGAAATCTTTCGCTTAATGCCCATGACGGGGCGGATCAGTCACTGAACCGCCCCATCTGAACAGGAGAAATCATGGCATCAAGCAAAGAAATTCGCGGCAAGATCAAGTCGGTCGAAGGCACCAAGAAGATCACCAAGGCCATGGAAATGGTCTCGGTCTCGAAGATGCGCAAGGCCCAGGAACGTATGCGTGCGGGTCGCCCTTACAGCGAGAAGATCGGCAACATCGCCGCCAATCTCGCCCAGGCTAACCCCGAGTACAAGCATGCTTTCTTGACCGCCAACCCGGGCGCCAAAGTGGCCGGCTTTGTGGTGGTGACGACGGACAAAGGCCTTTGCGGCGGTTTGAACACCAACTTGTTGCGTGCGACCACGACCAAGCTGAAAGATCTTGAAGCTGCCGGTCAAAAAGCCGAAGTCGTTGCCATCGGCAACAAGGGCTTGGGCTTCATGAACCGTATTGGCGCCAAGGTCGTCGCTCACGTGACGCATCTGGGTGACAAGCCGCATATCGAGAAGCTGGTCGGCCCGGTCAAGGTTTTGCTCGACGCATATGCCGAAGGTCGTCTCAGCGCCGTTTACCTCTGCTACACCCAATTCATCAACACGATGAAGCAGGAAACCGTCATCAAGCAGTTGCTGCCTTTGACGACCGATAGCATGAAGACGGCCAATGCCGATGGCTCCCCAGCTCACGCTTGGGACTATCTGTACGAGCCCGACGCGGCAGCGGTGATTGACGAGCTGTTGGTGCGTTATGCCGAAGCGCTGGTCTATCAAGCCGTGGCAGAAAATATGGCGTCCGAGCAATCGGCACGCATGGTGGCGATGAAGGCCGCAACCGACAACGCCGGCACCTTGATTGGTGAGCTGAAGCTGGTCTATAACAAGACTCGCCAGGCAGCCATCACCAAGGAGTTGAGTGAAATCGTCAGCGGCGCAGCAGCCGTAGGCTGATGAGTCGGTGGCGATTCAGAGAAGGCTAACTTTCGCTCGCGAAAGTTAAGTGAGCGGAAGCGAACGGCCGAAACTAAATTGTCAGCGGCCAGTCGCCAAACCATACGCAACGAATACTGATTGTTTTAAGGAATCGATATGTCGAACACTCAAACCAACCCGGTTGGCAAGATCGTTCAGTGCATTGGCGCCGTGGTGGACGTGGAATTCCCACGCAGCCAGATGCCCAAGATCTATGACGCGCTGAAGATGAACGGTAGCACCCTGACTCTGGAAGTTCAGCAGCAGCTGGGCGACGGAATCGTGCGCACCATCGCTTTGGGATCGTCCGACGGCCTGCGCCGCGGCACCGAAGTTTTCAACACCGGTGAGAACATTCAAGTTCCAGTCGGCAAGGCGACCCTGGGTCGCATCATGGACGTGCTGGGCGCGCCCATCGACGAGCGCGGCCCCGTGGCAGCGACGCAAGTCGCCTCCATCCACCGCGCTGCGCCTGCTTACGACGAGCTGAGCCCGTCGCAAGAGCTGCTGGAAACCGGCATCAAGGTGATTGACTTGATCTGCCCGTTCGCCAAGGGCGGCAAGGTGGGTCTGTTCGGTGGTGCCGGTGTGGGCAAGACCGTGAACATGATGGAACTCATCAACAACATCGCCAAGGCCCACAGTGGTCTGTCGGTGTTTGCGGGTGTGGGCGAGCGGACTCGTGAAGGTAACGACTTCTATCACGAGATGGCCGATTCCGGCGTGGTGAACCTCGAGAACCTGGAAGATTCCAAGGTCGCGATGGTTTACGGCCAGATGAACGAGCCTCCAGGCAACCGTCTGCGCGTGGCCTTGACCGGTCTGACGATCGCCGAGTCCTTCCGTGACGAAGGCAAGGATGTGCTGTTCTTCGTGGACAACATCTATCGCTACACCTTGGCCGGTACCGAAGTGTCCGCGCTGCTGGGTCGTATGCCTTCCGCCGTGGGTTACCAGCCAACGCTGGCCGAAGAAATGGGCCGCTTGCAAGAGCGGATCACTTCGACCAAGGTCGGCTCGATCACTTCCATCCAGGCCGTTTACGTGCCAGCGGATGACTTGACCGACCCATCGCCTGCGACGACTTTCGCCCACTTGGATTCCACCGTGGTGCTGTCGCGTGACATCGCTTCGCTGGGTATCTACCCCGCCGTGGACCCGCTCGACTCGACCTCGCGTCAGCTGGACCCGAACGTGGTCGGCGAAGAGCATTACCTGACCGCCCGTGGCGTTCAGCAAGTGCTGCAGCGCTACAAGGAACTGCGCGACATTATTGCGATTCTGGGTATGGACGAGCTGTCGCCTGAAGACAAGCTGTCGGTGTCCCGCGCTCGCAAGATCCAGCGTTTCCTGTCGCAGCCTTTCCACGTGGCCGAGGTTTTCACCGGCTCGCCTGGCAAGTATGTGCCTTTGAAGGAAACCATCCGCGGCTTCAAGATGATTGTTGCCGGCGAATGCGATCACCTGCCAGAGCAGGCCTTCTACATGGTCGGCACCATCGACGAAGCGTTTGAAAAGGCGAAGAAGCTGGGCTGATCAAAGCGGGGAGATCAAGACCTCCCCGATTCAGCACAGTTCTCCACCTCAACGCTAAGGAAGATTCAAGATGGCAACCATCCATGTCGATGTGGTCTCCGCCGAAGAGCAGATCTTCTCCGGCGAAGCCAAGTTTGTTGCACTGCCGGGTGAAAGCGGTGAGTTGGGCATCTTGCCTAACCACGCGCCGCTGATCACCCGCATCAAGCCGGGTGCCGTGCGCATCCAGCGCGCCGACAATGGCCAGGAAGAGTTTGTCTTCGTGGCTGGCGGCTTGCTGGAAGTGCAACCGGGCCGCGTCACCGTTCTGGCCGACACCGCGATTCGCGGCAAGGACCTGGACGAAGCCAAGGCCGTTGAAGCCAAGGCTCTGGCCGAAGAAGCGATGAAGAATGCCAAGAGCGATATCGACTTTGCCAAGGCGCAAGGCGAGTTCGCTGCGATGGCCGCTCAAATCGCTGCGCTGCGCAAGTTCCGCAAAAACTGATAGTTCCGAGCTTCGCTGCTCGAGCTTTCAACGCCCGCCGACGCAAGTTGGGCGGGCGTTTTTCATAGACAACACTAAGTTGAACGCCATGTCCAAGCCCCTTGCCCTTTCCCGTGTTCATGGCATGGACGCCATCGAACTTGTCGCCCCCGATGGCGCTCGCGCCACCGTCTTGTTGCATGGCGGCCACTTGGTGTCTTGGCAGCCGACCGGCGCCGAAGAGCAGCTTTATATGTCGCCCAAGTCCGAATTCGCCTCGGGCCAGGCGATTCGCGGCGGGGTGCCGGTGATATTTCCGCAGTTCGCAGCGCGTGGCCCCTTGCAGCGCCACGGTTTTGCACGCACCAAGCCTTGGGCGCTGGTGATGGCCGAGCAGGGCAAGGATGATGCGCTGGCCGTGCTGCGCCTCAGCGATGATGCGGCGACACGTATGTTCTGGCCGCACGCTTTCGAGCTGGAGCTGAGCGTGCGCATCAGCGGGCGCGAAATCCAGATTGAGCTGGCTTGCGAGAACAAGGGCGAAGAGGCGTTCGAGTTCACCGCTGCGCTGCACAGTTACTTGCGTGTCGCCGATATCGACTCGACCAGCTTGCAAGGCCTGACCGCGATGCGCTACTGGGATTCAGTTGACGAGATGGAGAAGGTCCAGCGGGTGGACCTGTTGCTGCCTGGCGGCCAAATTGATCGCATCTACCACCGCGTGCGTGAGAACCTGACGCTCAGGGAGAGCTTGGCGACGACTGAGCGGCGCCTGCAGATTGCGCAACAAGGCTTTGAAGATGCGGTGGTCTGGAACCCGGGCGCCGAGAAATGCGCCGCCCTGGCCGATATGCCGGCCGATGGTTATAAGCAGATGTTGTGTGTCGAGGCGGCGGCGATCGAGACGCCTTTGCGCTTGGGCGCAGGCGAAAGCTGGGCCGGAATGCAAACACTGACCTTGCTCTGACAGACTCGGCTTGGCCTGCAGGCCTTGCAGGGCTTAAGCTGCTGTCTTGCAAAGCGGGAGCGACCAAGATGGCAAGCAAGACGAAAGAGACAAAGACCAACAGCGGCAAGTCCGACAAGCTCAGCAAGAGCGACTACCTCGAGCAACTGGCGCCCTTGCACCTGGAACTCAACGCGATGGCGAGGTGGGTGCTGCAAAAGGGACAGCGCGTGGTGGTGCTGGTCGAGGGGCGAGACACTGCCGGCAAAGGCGGGGTGATCTCGGCCATTTCCGAGACCCTCAACCCGCGCCAATGCCGCACCGTGGCCTTGGGCAAGCCGAGCGACCGTGAACGCGGCGAATGGTACTTTCAGCGCTATGTGCCCTATCTGCCGGCGGCCGGCGAAATCGCGCTGTTTGACCGGAGCTGGTACAACCGCGCCGGTGTAGAGACGGTGATGGGTTTTTGCACGCCGGCCCAAACGGCCGCGTTCCTGAAGCAAGCGCCGGTGTTCGAAAAGATGCTGGTGGATGATGGCGTGTTGCTGTTCAAGTATTGGCTGACGGTCGACCAGGAACAGCAGGAGCTGCGCTTCACTGAACGCTTGGCCGACCCGCTGAAACGCTGGAAGTTGTCGGCCATCGATCTGGAGGCGCGGCGCCTGTACAAGCAATACGGCGCGGCGCGCGATGTGATGCTGAATGCCACTCACACGCGTCAGGCGCCTTGGGCGCTGGTGGACTTCAATGACCAGCGGCGCGGTCGGCTGGCCTTGATCCGTCACCTCTTGAAGCATTTGCCGGATGTCACCGTGCCACAGCCCAAGCTGAAATTCGGGCCCTTAGGCCATAAGCCGTTGCTCGAGCAATTCGGCAGCAAGCACAGGCCGATCAATTAGGGCCTGAGTAAGCTGGCTAGAGAATCACCACCGCATCTGCCAATTCATTTGGATTGCTTTGCCCGGGCGCCAGGGAAAACTCGGCCTGCAGCAAGGCATCCACGGCATCGACGGCCGCCCTCAATCCTTGCTCGAATTGGCCCAGGCGCAGATGGCCGCGTAGGCTCTCAACAATGGCAGCCCATTGAGCCTCGCCGACCCGCGCATTGAGTCCGCGGTCGGCGACGATCTCAATTGCCTGATCGGCCAGCAGCAAGTAAATCAGCACGCCGTTGTTCGCTTCGGTGTCCCAGACGCGCAGCTTGCCGAACAGCGTCACCGCGCGTTGCCGGGCGCTCAGCCTTTTGCTCAGATAGGAGAGCGGCAGGCCAGCCTCCACGCAGATGCAAATTTCACCGCTATGCCTCGCCTCGCTGGCGCGCACCGCCGCTTCCAGGCCGGCGATTGCCATGGCCGGTAGTGCTCGGGCCAAGTCGGCTTGATCAGTCCAACGGTGCTTGAGCAAACGACTCAAAAGGGGTTTCGGCTGTTTTTGCTGCTGAGGCATTACCAATCTCCCGAGGCGCCGCCGCCACCAAAATCGCCGCCGCCACCGGAAGAGAAACCACCCCCCCCGCCACCGCCGCCGCCAAAGCCGCCTCCACCACCGCCGCCCCAGATCACCGGGCCACTTGAGCCACCACCGCGCCGTCCAATACCGCGACCTGAACCGACGCCCATCACGCCGACGAGAATCATCGACGCGATACCGGCCAGGCCGGCCACCAGCAAGCTGGACATCAAAAACCAACCCAGCGCGCCGGCTGCGCCGCCGGTCAGCAGGCTGCCCAGCTTGCGGCCGAAGATGCCGATCAGAATGCCGCCCAGTACCGGCACACCGATGAAGAACAGCGCGCCCAGCTCTTCGAAGCTGAAGCCATTGCTCCGCTGACCCTGGCCGCCCTGTTTTTTCGGCGCCGGCAATTCTTCGCCGCGTATGCGCATCGCCAACTGGTCAACGGCCAAATTCAGGCCACCCGCATAGTCATTCTTCTTGAAGGCCGGCGTGATGGCGTTTTGAATGATCTGCCGCGCCGCCAGGTCGGGCACCGCGCCCTCCAGCGTCTTGGCCACCTCAATGCGTACCTTGCGGTCGTTCTTGGCGACCAGCAGCAGCAGGCCGTCGCCGACGTCCTTGCGTCCGATCTTCCAGGTGTCGCCGACTCGCTGCGCATAGGACGTGATGTCCTCCGGCGCCACCGTCGGCACGATCAGAATCACCAACTGCGAACCAGCCTCGGCCTCAAAAGCGGCCAGCTTGGCACTCAGCGCCGCTTGCTGCTCCGCGCTGAGCGTGCCGGTCTGGTCGATCACGCGCGCCGTCAGTGGCGGCACTTTCACTTCTTCTTGCGCCCATGCCGGCAAGCACAGGCACAAGAAACCAAGGACCAGCAGCAGGCGACGCAACATCTCAGTCGGCCTTATTTGGCGGCCGGCTTGTCAAAGCTGACTGTCGGTGCCACCTTGATCGCGGCTTCGTTCTCAACCGTGAAGTTGGGCTTGACCTTGTAGCCCATCACCATCGCGGTCAGGTTGTTGGGGAAGCTGCGGGCGTGGGTGTTGTACTCGGTCACTGTCTTGATGTAGCGATTGCGCGCCACGGTGATGCGGTTTTCCGTGCCTTCCAGTTGCACGCGCAGGTCTTGGAAGCCCTGATTGGCTTTCAAGTTAGGGTAGTTCTCGGTGATCATCATCAAGCGGCTCAAGGCGCTGGACACCTCGCCCTGCGCGGCCTGGAACTTCTTCATCGCCTCGGGGTCATTGGCCAGCTCGGGCGTGACCTGGATGCTGGTCGCCTTGGCGCGCGCTTCGACCACCTTGGTCAGCGTCTCTTGCTCGAAATTGGCCTCACCCTTGACGGTGTTGACGATATTCGGGATCAGGTCGGCGCGGCGCTGGTACTGATTCAAGACCTCGGACCAGCCTGCGTTCACCTGCTCGTCCAGGCTCTGGAACTGGTTATAGCCGCAGCCGGACAGCGTTAGCGCGCTTGCCAACAGGGTGGCGGCAATGGCGCCACGTTTGAGCAATGATGAAAACATTTTGGAATCCTCCGGTCGGTGATTGGAACCACCCCTCAGGTGGTGTCGCCCTGATCAGAATCAAGATCGGGCGCAGTATCGCAGCGTCTTTACGGTGCTGCAAAGAAACTCGTTACTTCCCCATCAGCCGCGCACCGACTCAGAAGTTTTCCCGCACCCGCAGATAGCTTGCAAACTTTGGCAGGCCGGTCGAAGTCAGATCACGGTAACGATAAGTCACCACAGTACCAATCGGTGGAGGATTGGCACGCTCCGCGTCGGAAAAGCCCGTGCCGAGACGAAAGCGCCGACCCTCGGGCGTCTCCAGCAGCAAGGCCCCCATCCTGCCCGCATGGCGTCCCTTGCCGGGAAGGTGGCCGACGACGGTCGCCTCGGTATCCAGCATCGGTTTGAGTTTCAGCAGCACGTCGCTGCGACCGGTCACGTAAGCTGCGTCGGCCCGGTGCAGCACCAGCCCTTCGGCACCGAGCTTGACGAGCTCTTTGAGTTTGGCCGCAAGCGCCTGACGGTCGGCGACGCGAAATTGGGCTATCGGCTGCAGCCAGGGGACGCCACCATTGATATTGGCCTTGCTGATAGGCGCTTGCATCAGTGCGAGGCGCTCGCTAAAGCTGCCGGGCGCATCCGGCATTTCAAAAATCATGTACTTCACCTGTCGCCATTCCTCATCGATGGGCACATCCTTGCGCACGATGGCCGAGAGCTTGTCGAAGCTCTGTCGCGCAATCCACAGCTCGCCATCCAGTGGTACCGGCGGCAGCGCATCGGTGAACCATTTCGGCGCGTGCACTGGGTTGCCGCTGCGATGACGCAAGGTCTTGCCATCCCATACCCCGCGCACGCCATCCAGCTTTTCGCTGATCCAATAGTCGGCGGGGTCTATGCCTGCGTGAAAAACATTGGCGAGAAGGATGTTGCTGTCGGCGGCCAGCGCTGGCCGGCCATGGTGCAGCAGCAAAAGACCGAATACCGAGGCGGCGAGCAAGCGGCGTCTGTGCATAACAAACCTCCAATGGGCCACCGGCTAGCGTACTGCTGTATTGATTGACCGCAAAGGCTTTAGCGTCAGATCAAGGGCTGCAGATCCAAAAGTAGGCGCGCCGCATCGGATAATCCTCGCACTATGCATGCACCTCTTCAGAACGACACCTTTTTGCGCGCTTGTCTGCGCCAGCCCACCGACTACACCCCCGTCTGGCTGATGCGTCAGGCCGGGCGCTACTTGCCCGAGTACCGCGCTACCCGCGCCAAGGCCGGCAGCTTTATGGGCCTGGCCACCAACCGCGACTACGCCACCGAAGTGACGCTGCAGCCGCTGGAGCGCTACGACCTCGACGCCGCCATCCTGTTCAGCGACATCCTGACCGTGCCCGATGCGATGGGTTTAGGACTTTCCTTCCAGCTCGGCGAAGGCCCCAAGTTCGCAAAAGTCGTGCGTGACGAGGCCGCCGTCAATGAGCTGGCGGTGCCGGACATGGAGAAGCTGCGCTATGTGTTTGATGCGGTCACATCGATCCGCAAGGCGCTCAATGGCCGTGTGCCCTTGATCGGCTTTTCGGGCAGTCCCTGGACGCTGGCCTGCTATATGGTGGAAGGCGGCGGCTCGGACGATTACCGCCAGGTCAAGAGCCTGATGTATGCGCGCCCCGACCTGATGCACCGCATCCTTACTATCAACGCCGATGCAGTAGCCGCTTACCTGAACGCACAGATCGAAGCCGGCGCTCAGGCCGTGATGCTGTTCGACAGCTGGGGTGGCGTGCTGGCCGACGGCATGTTCCAGCGCTTCAGTCTCGACTATTCGCGCCGTGTGCTGGCGCAAGTGAAGACTGAACATGAGGGCGTGCGCATCCCGCGCATCTTGTTCACCAAGGGCGGCGCGCTCTGGTTGGATGAGATCGCCGATGCCGGCGCCGACGCGGTGGGTCTGGACTGGACGGCCAATCTTGGCAAAGCGCGCGCCCAAGTTGGCGGTCGGGTCGCCCTGCAAGGCAATCTGGACCCGAACGTCTTGTTTGCCCCGCCCGACGCGGTGCGCGAGCAGGTGCGTGCGGTGCTGGACAGCTTTGGTAACCCACGTCGCGCCGACGGCACTTGGGACGGTCATGTGTTCAATTTGGGACATGGCATCAGCCAATTCACTCCGCCCGAAATAGTTTCGGTGCTGGTGGATGAGGTGCATGCGCACTCACGCCGCATACGGGCTTGATTCGGCCCCGGGCTGGCGCAACCCGAGGCCAGTTATTTGGCTGATTGAATGTGAAGTGAGCACTCAGGCTAGAGACTTATCCCCAGTTTGGGGCGAGCGAGCCGGCAAGAGTTTTTATATTGCGCTGCAGCTAAGTGTTTTCCCGATTGCGGTCTAAGTGCTTGATTTATAAGAAACTGTCCCGGTCCTTTATTGAGCAGGCGTCGATCGGGCTTGGCAGTAACAGCTTGGGTAAAAACCTACTCTTAGAACTTTCCCCACAAAGTTATCCACAGAATTTGTGGATTCGCCCGTGAGCCCTTTGGAATCATGCACTTAAGCGCAAATCTTCAATTAAAGCCTGAATCGGTGCGAGCCAGGCCATATGGTTGACGCAGGGCCAGTGCTGGCTATGGCGCCGCTCGGAACTGGCTTGGCGCGGGTCAAAGTGGCGGTTGACACGCCTCAGTACAGCGGTATCAGCGGGCCGCTCGACTATCTGGCGCCGTCAGTGCTGGCGCCGGGTAGTTTGGTGCGGGTACCCTTGGGTAAACGGGAATTACTGGGTATTGTTTGGCCTCCCGCCGCCAAGGCCGAGCCCTTGGAGGAGTATGCCGACCCCAGCAAACTACGCGCCATCCTGGCCGTTCTGGAGGGTTTGCCGCCTTTGAGTCCGGCTTGGTGTCGGCTACTGGAATTTGCCGCCGCTTATTACCAGCGCGCTGTCGGCGAAGTGGCCTTGTCGGTATTGCCACCGCAATTGCGTGAGTTAGACAGTCAGCAGTTGCAATTGCGCCTCAAGCGCATGCGCAAATGGGTGGCTGAGCAGCAAGCGACGACCGCTCTGGAGCCCGTGCAACCGATCTTGAGTCCGGCTCAGGCCGAGGTGTTGGCCGAGTTGGATGTGATGCTGGGCGAAGCCACGGCCTTAGCCACAACAAAGGCTGCGCCACCGCCCGTTTTGCTTTACGGCGTGACCGGCAGCGGCAAGACCGAGGTCTATCTGCGCGCCGCCGAGCATGCGCTGACGCAAGGCCGCCAAGTGTTGGTGCTGGTGCCCGAGATCAACCTGACGCCGCAATTGGAGGCGCGCTTTGCCGAGCGTTTTGGCGGCCGCGTGCTGGTCTCGCTGCACAGCGGCCTGACGCCGGCGCAGCGCCTGCGCAACTGGCTGGCCGCACATCAGGGGCAGGCGGATCTGGTGCTGGGCACGCGCTTGGCGGTGTTTGCGTCCATGCCCAGGCTGGGGCTGATCGTCGTCGACGAGGAGCATGACCCGTCCTACAAGCAGCAGGACGGTGCGCGCTATTCGGCCCGTGACCTGGCTGTCTACCGCGCGCATCTGGAGAAGATCCCGGTGATTCTGGGCTCGGCAACGCCGTCGCTTGAAAGTTGGCAAAAAGCCGATGAGGGTCGATACAAGCGTTTGGCCCTGCCCGAGCGCATAGGCGGTGGTGCGCTGCCACGCGTGCGCCTGTTCGATATGCGCTTGATGCCGCTCAGCAAAGGCGTCACGACGGCGCTGACTCGGCCGCTGCTGGACGCCTTGCGCCTGCGCCTGGAGCGCGGCGAGCAAAGCCTGATCTTTTTGAACCGGCGCGGCTATGCGCCGGTGCTGCATTGCAGCGAATGCAATTGGAAAAGCGACTGCCCGCATTGCAGCGCCTGGCGCGTGTTTCACAAGGGTGATCGCACGCTGCGCTGCCACCATTGCGGCTTCAGCGAGCGCGTGCCCGCGGCCTGCCCAACCTGCGGCAACCAGGACATCGCACCTTTGGGTCGCGGCACCGAGCGCCTGGAGGAGCAGTTACTCGAGCAGTTGCCCGGCGCGCGAGTGCTGCGCATCGATGCCGATTCGACCAAGCTCAAGGGCGAGTTGGAGACGCATATGGCCGCCGTCCACGCAGGTGAGGTCGACATCGTCGTCGGCACCCAGATGATCACCAAGGGCCATGACTTCCGCCGCATCACTTTTGTGGCGGCCGTCAATCCGGACGGCGCCTTGTTCAGCAGCGACTTCCGCGCACCCGAGCGCCTGTTTGCGCTGCTGATGCAGGCCGGCGGGCGTGCCGGCCGCGACGCGGAACAAGCGGCGCGCAGCGAGATGTGGGTGCAGACCTGGCACCCCGAGCATGCGCTGTACAAGGCCTTGGCCAAACATGACTTCGAGGATTTCGCCAAAAGCCAGCTGGCCGAGCGAGAGTCGGCCGGTCTGCCGCCGTTTGCGCATTTGGCGATGTTGCGGGCCGAGGCGCGCACACCCGAAGTCGCCAAGGCTTTTCTGGATGCCGCCGCGCGTTGGGCTCAAGCCTTGCAGAAAACGCATGTACAGGTGGCCGAGGTCCTGATCTACCCCTGCATCCCGATGAGCGTGGCCCGCATCGCCAATGTCGAGCGCATGCAGATGCTGGTCGAGGCCCCCAGCCGCAGCGCCTTGCAGCGTCTGCTATGGCTGTGGAACCCCGAACTGCATGCGCTCAAGCGCGAGCACAAAGGGCTGATGCGCTGGGCGATCGACGTCGACCCGCTGGCTATTTAGCCGGCAGTTTGTCTGGAAGCTATGCGGGTAAAGCCGGGCTTATGAGGCGCCAGAGCTCGGTCATACTCGGGCAGACGCAATGAACTTGAGTGCGAGCAGCTCAAGAGTTATGGCTGGACCTATACCGCATGAATTTCCCGGATTCCGCCAATTCCAAACCACCCATACGCCGCACGGCGAGTCGATCGGTTGATTTTGAGTCGCGCGCTGCCATAGAGAGTTACATCGACGGACTCAATCAGCGCGCCCCGGTGGCCCACCGCGATATCAAATCCTGGGGGCCGGCCAGCACGCCTAGCTTGCAGCTGACGGTGCTGCCTATGGCTGCCGCCGGACAGGTGAGCGAGCAGATCTTTCTGACCGAGCCTCAGAACAGCTTCGTCTTGGACGTGCGCTCACAGCCCAAGGCGGCGGCAGGCTCGCCCTATTTGGTGGGCTTGGTGCTGTCCGGTTCCGTCAGCCTGACGCAGGCCGGCGGTGAATTTGTCGCGCACGCGGGTGAAGGCCTCATCATCAGTCCTGCCGAGGTGGAGCGCGCTCAATTTTCGGCGAATTCGCATTTCATCGAGTTCGCCGTGCCCCGGGACAATTTGCTGCGCCTGGGGTCCGAATTGGCGCCCGGCGAGGTGTCCGGCGCGCCGGAGTTCACGACCATGCTGGCACCGACGCTGGCGCAAAGGATGCTCTTCATGGCCCGACAGGCGGCCCGCCTGCTGCAAAGCAGCGAGTCGACGCCTGCGACCCTGCCGATGTTCGAGCGCTGGAAGGAGATGATCGCGCTGACCTTGCTGCATGAACAGCAAGCCGGGCGATCTCAGCCGCTGCCCGCGGCCGCCATGAAACCGCGCAGCCTGAGCCGCGCCCTCGACTACATCGACGCCAACGCACAGTGCGACATCCTGCTGTCCGACATTGCAGCGGCGGCCTGCGTCAGCGTCAGCAGCTTGTTGCGTCACTTCAATGAGCATATGGGCCAGTCGCCGATGGCGTTCTTGCGTCAGGTGAGGCTGGACCGCGCGCGCGCCGAACTGCGCCGGGGCGACGCAGGCTTGATCCGCGATCTGGCGCTGCGCTGGGGTTTTCAAAGCGCCGGCAAGTTCAGCCAGGCTTATCAGCGCCGCTTTGGTGAGCGGCCTAGCGAAGGCCGCAAAGCCGGTCGTTGAAGCGACGGGCATAGCCCGAAATCGTCAGGCGCTTCCCGCAATCTCCGATCTGCGGCGGCCTGCTCCAAAACCCTCTGTCGGCTGCTTTTGCCTGCCGGTAAGGTTTGCTGCGTACCGCGTCCCTAAGGTCGTTCGGACCCGGCACGAGCTGCAAATCAAACTATCCAACATCGAGCGAGCAAGCAAGCATGAAAACATTCAGTCTGACAATTCTGGGCCTGAGCGCCCTGGCCTTGGTGCCGGCCGCGCAGGCCGCCGCGCCCAGTTACGCCATCGTTGATCTCGGCGTGATCGGCAGTGGGGAGTTCTCCCAGGCCTTCGGCGCGTCCCGCAATGGCAGCATTGTGGTCGGGCGCTCATCCGATAGCCATGACCAAGCTTTCAGCTGGACATCACAGGGCGGCATGGTCGCCCTGCCCAATCTGGCAGGGCGCAATTTCGCCTCAGCCAATGCCGTCAATAACGCCGGCATCGCCGTCGGTGTTTCTTCGACCACCTGGTTTGGCAGCGACCCATTGCCGGTCATTTGGAAGCAGGGCGCGGTCGCAACGCTGGCCATGCCTCAAGGCTACAGTTCCGGCTGGGCCTACAGCGTCAACGCCTCAGGCGTCGCTGTCGGCGCCGTCGGATCTGGCAACTTTGAGCGTGCCGCCCTGTTTGGCCCGAATGGCAGTTCTTTGATCACCGCGACCGCAGCCAATGGCGCCTGGATGAGCACCGCCTTCGGAATCAATGATGCCGGCCTGGTCGTTGGCATCGGCGTTGACCCGGACAATCTGGCCCTGAATGTTGGCCTGGTCTACAACTCGGTGACCGGTGTCATGAGCACGGTCGGGGCTTTGCCGGGCAATACCTCCGCGATCAACTTCGGCCTCAGCAATAGTGGCTATGTCGTGGGCGGCAGCGGCCTGTACCAAGCCTCGGGCAGCCCCTTCAGGTGGTCGGCGTCGGAAGGCATGGTGGAGATCGGCCTGCCACCTGACACCAGCTCAGGTTCTGCCAGTGCGGTCAATACCCAGGGCTGGGTCGTGGGAAATGCCGGCGGGCTGTATTCGGTGCCCTTCTTGTACGCCGACGGTGTGACCTATTCTTTGCAGAGCCTCTTGCCAGTTGGCAACGACTGGGACTTCAGCACCAACACCAGCGCATCGGCAATGTCCATTGCCGATGACGGCAGCATCGTGGGCACCGCCGTGCACGCGGGGCTCACGCATGCCTATCAAATGACGCTGATTTCCAGCGTGCCCGAGCCCGAGAGCTGGGCGCTGATGTCAGGCGGACTGGGCCTGTTGGGCGCCCTGGCACGTCGTCGCCGGCGAGCTCGGGGCGCCTGATCGTCTGCTGAGTGCCGACCTAGACTTTGCGCCGACGGGCGGCAGCGCCTACCAACCCCAAGCCGCTCAGCAGCAAGGCGTAGCTGCTTGGTTCCGGCACGGCGGCGATGCTGCCCAGGGTCAGGTCATTCGCCGCCACCCAGCTGGCGCCGCCAATGGGCTGCACGGTGCTGACCTGGAAAGCCTCCAGTCGGCTGCTCGAGACAAAGCCGAAGAAGCTGCCCGGCGCGGTGTTGTCCACCAAGATCAGCTCCTCAACGCCGTCGGCGTCCAGCACATTCAAGCGGATGGTCTGGCCGGGCAGATAGGCGCCGTTCGCATCGGTGCCGAAGAAGAAGCCTCCGACCGCATTGACCTTGTCGGAGAAATAGCCAAAAGTCAGGTAGTCGCTGGCCTTGTCGGTAGACAGCCAGGCGTCGCTGCCGCTGCCGGCGCTGTAGAGCAGCGAATCTTCGCCCTCCTCGGCCACCGACCAGGCTACATAGCGGTGCTCGCCAGCCGTGCGCTCCACATAGCCCGGCCCCTGGGCCCAAAAGGGCAAGTCATCGAAGCGGTCGACCGCCTGGGCCGAGATGGCGGCCAGGTAGGCTGCCTGCGAGTTGTAGAAAGTGATCTCGGCTTGCGCGCTGCCAACGCTGCAGCTGAGCAGGGCGGCCAGGGCCAAAGCGGGAGCCAAAGCGGGTGCCAAAGCTGGAGCCAGAGCGGAGCCGGTGAAGTAGTTGTGTAGTTTGTTTGTCATGGTGTAGTTCTCCGGATTGGGTTTCAATTGATCTCGCAGCGGCCCAAGCGCGCGCCGCCCTTGACCTTGGCGGCAGCTTGCGCCGGGAAGGCCACCAAGTTGTTGGCGCCGCCTTCGCAGACATAGACCTGCTTCATGTCGACATGCCAAGTCATCTGCAGGCCGGTCACGCCGCCGACCAGGGTGTTGCCGGGGCCGTTGATGGCGATCGGGTTTTCCATGCCGTACTTCTCGGCCTCGACCACGCCCTGCTTGCGGAAGAAGTCATTCAGGCTGATCCAGCCCAGGTCCTCTGCCCACATAAAGCCGGCGATGCTGGTGAAGAAGCTGCCGACGCGGGCGATGATGACGCGGCCGTCATCGCTGATGCCATTGAGCTGCTGTTCCGGCACGCCGTAATTGGCCTCGACCCAGGCCGCACCTTCGACCTTGCAGTGGTCGATGCCGTCCCAACTCGGGAAGGGGAAGTCGATGCAGTACTTGGGCGCGTTGATGCTGCGGAAAGCGCTCGGACCCGTACCCTGTGTCGGGTTCCACAGCAGCACGCCGCGCTCGGTCGCCAGCGGCACGCGCAAGCCATCGTTGCTGACCAGATCGGCCACATAAGCGCCGGTCAAGGCGGTCAGGTCGATAGGCGCGCCTTCCTTGATCCAGGCATAGGCGTTCTCGCCATTGCCCTGGCCGACCACCACGCCGCCATCGGCGGATACGCCGGCCGCGCGTATCCAGGGCATCCAATCCATATTCAAGCCGTCCAGCCGCAGCGCTCGGCCGCCTTTGTCGGCCGTCCACAGATAAGGCACCACGCCCAGGGTGCCGAGCTGCGAATTGAATTCACCGCAACTGCCGTCCGCGTTTTCATAGGTGCTGAAGCCGACAGCGGCGCTGCCCTTGCGGTTCATGCCCCAACCTACGCTGCTGATATGCCCGCCCCAGCTGTCGCAGTGATTGCTCAAGGCGCCCAGTGGCGTCAGCGCGTGGGTCTGGTAGTTCCACAAAGCCATCTGCTTGAGGGTGAAGGGGTTGCCGTCCGGGTCCCACTGAGTCTCGCCGTCAAAATTGGCCTCCACCAGCATCTGGCGGCCATCGCCGGTGATGGTGCTCAGTGCCGAGGCCAGCAGGTCCAATTCCTGCGGCAGCAGGCGCGGGCCGGTCTGGGCGTCCCAGACGAAGGGCGTGTCTTGGCCGACCACGCCGCCGGCGCGTTGGCCGTCGTCCGACAGGCTGGTCAGGTAGCCGGCGGTCAGAAAGCTGTATTGCACGCCGTCGGTGTGGCCATTGAAGATCAAGTTGGCGGTCTTGGTGACGCCGGCCTCGGCCTTGATGGCACCGGCCAAGCAGGGCGTATCGGCGTGTGGGTCATTCGACTCGCCTTCGTTCCAATATTCTGGCTGCGACATCATCATGGTCGGCTGGGTCGGGTAGCCGCCGCGGCTGATCTCCTCGGTATAAATCTTGTAAATCTCGCCGGCCTTCAGGTTGTTGATGCGAAAGCGCCCATCCGGGCCGATCTGGCCTTGGGTCTGGTCGCCCGACATCACCGAGATCGCGTCGCCCAGTGGATCCTTGACGTTGCGCGCAATGATGTTGATGCCGCTGTAGCCGGTGCGCCCGTCCTTCAGCGTCAGCGTGCCGGCGATGGAGCCGGTCTTGCTGAAATAGTCGGCCGAAGGGTAGAGGTTGGAGATGCCGGCGATATCGTCCGCGCGGTCCACCGTGCTCATCTCGTAGCCGGCCGAGCGACCCTTGGCGACATTGTGCGAGTCGATGAAGGGGAACATCGTCTCGATATGCTTGGGGTCGATGTGGCTGGCGTTCGGGCCCTTGAGCCAATGGTGAACCGGCGCCACACAGCCGGCCACGCCGGGGTAGAGGTCGCCGCCATAGCCGGGCATGCTCATATAGGCGAGCTGACCATTGGTCTGCGAATGCGACAGATTGATGGCATGGCCGAACTCATGCGTGAAGATGCCGGCATAACGCGCACCATCGACGTCGGCCGGCGGTTGGCTGCGCTGGCCCGCTGGTGGCGCCTCGTGGTCGACCATCCAACCATTCATCACGGCGGTGGCTTTGACGATGGTATCGGGGTAGCCGTCGCCGTCGCGGTCTTCGGCAATCTCGGGCATCGCGATACCCAAGACTTGGTCGCGCGGCACGCCGAAAAACTCCTCCAACACGCGGCCGTCCACGTCATAGATCACATAGAAGCCGCCCTCGTTGTAGTGGCCGTAGACCAGGCTGGCGGTCGCGCCATCGTTGACGTCAACGCCGATGCTCGGCACTTGACTGAAGGGCGTGAACTTGGCCGGGTCGGTCTCGGCGCGCCAGGTCGAGCTGGCCACCGAACTCCATTGCTTCAGGCCAAAGGCGGTGATCTTGTTGGCCTGCGCTTCGCTCAGGAAGACCGTGCCATCGTTCTTGCGGCTGAAGGCGCCAATGTCGGTGTAGACCTTGATCGCGCCTTGGGAGGTGTCCCAGCGCAGCGGCTGCAGATTGGCCGGGTTGTTGTTGAGCAAGAGCGGGCCGGCGGCTTGGGCGCCGGTGACAAGCGCCAAGGCGCAGGCGGCCAGGGCGGAGAGTTTGAAATGGGTTTTCATCAGCGCATCACTCCGGTGGCGATCCAGTTGTTCTTGACCGCGCGGCTGACCAAGCCTTGCAGCACATTGATGTCGACAGCGCCCGAGTTCTTGCTCAGCATGCTGGCTTCGGACGCGCGCAAGGCACCACGCGTGAGTACCTGCACACCGTCGAACAGGCCGGCGTTGTTGAAGCTGTTGGCGGCCTTGCTGCCATTGATGCTCAGCTTGCCTTGGGTCAGGCCGACCGGCGTGCTGAGGCCGGTCTTGGCGGCGGGCTTGTTCATGAAAGTCATCACGCGCTCACCCACGACCCAGGTCGGCATGCCCTCGATCTTGGCCGGCAGCAGGTAGCGGCCGTCGGCCATTTTGCGGGCCTTCAGGAGGCCGAACTGGCGGAAGGTGTAGCTGCTCTTGGGGGCCAGGTCTTGCTTCGCGCTGCCGGCGACCTTGAGCGTTACTTCGGTATAGGGCACGCCATCCTGGATGCCGTCTTTGACAGCCGTTACTTCGCCGCTGACGATCAGCTCGGCCTTGGCAATCATCTGGCTGAGGTTTTGAGGTGGTAGCTGGGTTGCTTGGGCCTGCGGCAGCAGGTTCGCCGCACTCAAGGCCAGCGCGCTGGCGAGCAGGCGCCGTCTGGGTGAACTGAAGAGGGGCTTGGACAGTTTCATCGTGGGTGACTCCGGTAGAAAAAAGACTTGTTGGCAACGGGCTTGACCTTATCGAGTCGGCCCAGCCGGATCACCCCCCGCCGCGGGTGGAAAGCAGCGCTCACGCCTCAGGAAAACCCTGCGCGCTTGTTTCACCATGCTTCCCCCCTGCATGGAGGTAACGCAGGGTTTGTACGCAGTCTTGCGGCCCGGATCTGCCAGCAAGTCACCCTAGACTCGGGTCATGAAGTACCTGGTGAGTGAGCAAGAACTGAGAGGCTTGGAGCTGGCGTTGGATGCAGCTGTTGGTGCGGCGCGCCTGCCGGCTTTGCTGGCCTTGGCCTGGCAGCTGCGCCAACGCGACAGCCAGCGCGCACTCGGGCTGCTGGCTGAAATGAAGCGGCGCTTGCCGCGCTACCCGCTGCCGGCCGAGGCGCTGAGCCGCTTGATGCTGTGGGCGGCCTTGGTCGAATGCGAAGTGGCCGCGCTGCGCTGCCAACTGGACGAGTCGCAAGCTTGGCTGGATGCGGCCAGGGCCGCTCTTGATCCGGCTGCTGACGGCCAGGCCGCCGGTGATGCTTGCATGGCCGAGGCCTGCCTGGCCAAGGCGCTGGGCCAGCGCGACCGCGAATTGCTGGCGCTGGAGCGGGCGCAGGCCTTTTACGCCGGCTGCAGCGACCCCCAGCGTATTGGACTGGCGCAAGGGCTATTGCGCTGCGAACGCGGGGTCACACAGATTCGGCCCGCCAAAGCCGGCGAGACCGTCGCCGATGCCTTGGCTGACGGCGGGCCTCTGGCGAGCATGGCGCCAGCCGATGCTTGTACCGATGCCGCCACGGAGGCCGTCAATGCTGCCGCGCAGGCCTATGCCTTGTGCATGCGTGCACCTGCCGAAGCCGCCGCCCTGTTCACGCGCGCCGCGCAGTTGTGCCTCGACTTGGGGCTGGTCAGGTTCTCTTGCATCCTCAGCATGAACGCCAGCAACTGCAAGCTGGAGTTGGGGGATCTTGAGCAAGCCTCGCAGTGCTTTGAGGCGGCGGCGGAGCGGGCGCGCAATACGGGCTGGCCGCAGTTGATGGGCATGACCCAAACCCAGGTGGGCCGCGTCTTGCGTTTGCTGGGCCGGGGTCAGGAGAGTTTGCAGGTGCTCAATCAAGCCTTGGTGCAACTGCGGGTCGCCCCCGCTGGCCTGGCGACCGCTTTTGCTTGCAGTGAGCTGGCATTCACACTGACGGAAGTGGAGCGGCCCTTGGACTCGATCGAGGTGATGAAAGAAGCGATCCGCCTGTACCGGCTGTGGGGGTCTCACGTCAACTTGGCGCTGGCCTCGGCCCGCCAGGCGCGTGCCTTGGCTTCTGTCGGGCGTATCAGCGAGGCCTTGGTCGAACTAGAGGAGGCGCAGACTTTGGTGGCGCAGCATGGTTATGCGGCGCTCACGGTCGACATCAACGAAGCCCTGGCCGAAGTGCATCGCCGCAGCAAGCAGCCGCCGCCGCCGGGCATGACGGCGCCGACCGCCACCATTCATTACGCCCAATGTGCCTTGAATCAGGGTATGGACATCCAGGGCTGGAAGCCGCCGCCGGCCTTGCTGGACTATCTGGCCGACGCTTGGGCCGATGCCGACCATATGGCGCAAGCCTATTCCTACTCGCGCATGGCGCGACTGGCCGACCAGCAAGACCGCGCGCTGAAACTGAACGATCCCCGTGCAATGCTGCAGTTATTGGGCTACCACCGCTTGAGTGCCGCTACTGGCATGCAGGAGTCAGGGGAGTCGACCTTGCTTGCGGCAAGCGAGCCCGTGGCGCAGCAGAGCGCCGAGCTGCTGTCGGCCAAGGAACAGGCCGTGCTCCAATTGCTGGCGCGCAACTATTCGAACAAGGAAATCGCCCAGTCCTTGGGCGTCAGCGCCGAGACCATCAAATGGCGCTTGAAGGGCGTGTTCTCCAAACTGGAAGCCGGCTCACGCAAGCATGCGGTCATCCGCGCGCGCACCTTGGGGCTGTTGGCAGCAAACGTTTGAAATCAAAGTCATGAATCTTTTGCACGCGGCACTCTTGTGTCTTCATTTGCTGGCTGCCGCCTTGTGGGTCGGCGGCATGGCGACGATGGTGTTGGCGGTGCGGCCGGCCGCAATACAGGTGCTGGAGGCGCCGCCGCTGCGTTTGCAGCTACTCGGCGCGACGCTGGCGCGTTTCTTCACTTTGGTGCAGATTGCCATCGTCGTGCTGTTGGCGACCGGCCTGCTGATGTTGGCATTGCTGGGCGGGCGGGCGCATTGGAGCGTGCACGCAATGGCTGCTCTCGGTCTGTTGATGATGGCCTTGTTCGCGCACATCCGCTGGGCGCTTTACCCGCGCCTGCAACGCGCGCTGGCTGAGCAGGCCTGGCCCTTGGCTGCTGCTGCACTCAACCGCATTCGTCAGTTTGTGAACATCAATCTGGCCTTGGGCGGCCTGGTGTTTGCGCTTGCCGTTTTGGGACGCGCCTGGTGACCGAGGCCGGCACAGCTCAAGCCTGTTTGCGCCGACTCTTGCGGTATTCCGCCGGGGCAAGCCCGGTCTTGTCTTTGAAGACCTTGTAAAAGCTGTTGCGGTTGTTGAAGCCGGCGCGGTAGGCGATGTCGGCCACGGTCAGCGTGGGCGTGCCTGGGCTGTCCAGCATCTGCAACGCTTCTTGGTAGCGCAGCTCATTGAGGTAGTCGTAAAAGCTGCTGCCCAGATGCAGATTGAGCAGCTCTGACAATTGATGCGAGCTCACGCCCAGCAAGGCGGCCAGTTTGGCCAGCGACATCGCCTCGTCTTGATGGGGCTTGTGTAGCAGGACGATTTGTTGCAATTGCGCGCTCAGTTCGCGTGCGGCCGTTGGGGACAGCTCCACCGCGCGGACGGCGGGCATAGCTGCATCGAGCGGGGCTTGGGTAACGATGTTGTTTTCGGCCGGCCTGCTGAGCGGCGTTGCCAGCCCCTCCTCGTTCTGCCCTTCGGTCTGCCGAATGAAGATCTCGGGCTGGTAGACCGCAAACAAGGCGATCAGATTGACATACAGCGCCAACACCATGGCCGAACCCTGCAGCAGCGCTTGGGGCGGCAGCCTGCCCAGGATGATCAAGGCGTAAATCATCAAATCGAAGCAAGTGGCGGCGAACAAGCCCAGGGCCAGATACAGCAACCAGTAGTAACTGCTGTTGCGATGGTCTTGCAGCAAATGCTGCAGCTTGCTTTTGTGACGACGCAGCAGCCAAAGGCAATAGCCGCAATAACTCAGCACCTGCAGAAGCAAGAGCCACACCAAGCTCGGCTCGCCCAGCCAGTTGGCGCCGTTCAATGCGCCGGTGAAGCTCAGCCCCAGGGGCAAGAAGTGCAGCGCGGTGCGCCGCGCCGAAGCCGGCGCCAGCAGCAAGGCCTGGCGCAGACTGATCAGCATCAAGGGACCCCAGGCCCAAGTCAATTGATAGCGCAAGGCTTCCAGCCAAGGCAAGGGCGCGCCGCCGCGCGCCAGGCTCAAATAGGCGTGCAGCGGCGGCAGCATCAAGAGCGCCACGAAGGCGGCCATGGTGAGCCGGCCGCGCCGCTCGCCGCGTCGGCTCAACAACAAGGTCAGCAGCGTCCAGCAGCCCAGGCTGAAGGAAAACAAGCACCAGGCTTTCTGGATTTCGACGTAATCACTCATGGACGGGCGGCGGCGTTTGACCTCTTGTTTGCTGTGATTTCAGCGCGGGAATGTATCGAAGGTACCCGAGAACTGGATCAGGCCGTTGTAGAAATTCTGGTACCAGCTTCCCGAGTTGGGTGTCTTGAAGGTGTAGACCATGGTGTAGGGCAGCGTGAAGGAGTCGCTGGTCTGGATGGTTTCTTCCACCGCCGTGTTGGCCGACAAGCGCTTGTAGCTGTATGTACCTTTGGAATTGATATTGCCCGGCCCGAAACCCTGGAAGGTCAAAGTGCCGTCTTGCGCATAGGTCTGCAGCACCAGGCCAGCGGATGGGTAGACGCCCGGCGGCAATTGCGGGGCGACGGCCGACTTGATGATCAGCGCCACATGCAAGCCGGCATTGCTGGCTGGCGCCAGCAGTTGAGATGCGCTTGGCTGGCTGGGTGTGGCCGTGAAGTGGCCGCTGAGCACCTGATTGCCGTTGCTCAGTGTCTGTACCCAAGTGCCACTGAGCGCCGAGTCAAAGCTGTAGCTGGTGGTGGAGTGCAACTGGCCGCCGGCCTCGACCGAGCGATCCTCCAAGGTGTTGGGGCCCCGGTGGCTCAGCTGATAGCTACCGCTGGCCACCCGGTGACCGGTGCCGCCGGCGCCTTGTGAGGTCCACTGGCCGCGCGGCAGGTAGCGCTTGACGATCGCACCTTGGTTGGGCACACCGCTGGCGCCTGCGGGCAGCACTTTTTCGATCTGCAGGTTCAGATCCATGCCGCTCAGGCCAGCTCGGGACAAGGCTTCATGGGCGGACATGGCCTCATCGGCCCGCGCCGAAGTGGCGGGCAAAGCTGTGCCGAGCAGGAGCAGGCCGAGGGACAGAATGGCGGGCAGCGCCCGTCGCGGCATCGAAAACAGGGTTTGAACTGACATGATGGTTTGAGCTTGAAGTAGATGGAAGGGCGGTATCACTACCGATCTTGCTCCGCCGCCTGCGGGGTTAAAGCCCGGCCGGGGAGAAGACGCTGCCATCTTGCTGGGCGCCATTGGCGCGGCTGTGTGTCTCGACCGAAGATGACAAATTCAGCCGCAAATTCGGCAGCCAATAGCCCAAGCCGGTGGGCTGGCGGGCGGACGAAACTGGCGGCCGGGGCATTGGCCGGCCCGTAACTCAGTGGCAATAGGTGTCGCTATTGAGGCGCTCGACCGCCCACCAAAGGCCTTCGCCGATGTCGTGGCGCTCGGCGTTAAAAGGCGGCTCACTGCCTTTCAGACCTACCCACAAGATGCCGCACTCATGATCCAAATCCGCTGGCACCCAGGGGCTGAGCGTGTATTGGCCGTCGATCAGCACCAGCGGCCGCTCGGGCAAGCGCAAGGCCAGCACGCTGGCCAATCGTTGCGGGCCGGCAATGATATGGATGTCGCCACCCAAAAGTTTGCGCGCTGCGGGGCCGATCTGATCGGCCACGTATTGCGAGGCGAAGGTGCGCGAACGATCTTGATTGAGCACATGATCGCTGTGCTTTGAGGAGATCAGCAGGCAAGCGATGCCCAGCATTTGCACCAGCACAAATCCCAGCAGCGCATCGCGCAGGCGAATCGCCTGCCAGCGTCGGCCACTCAGCTGCGCCATCAAGGCCGCGCAGGTCAAGGGCATGAAGGCGCTGCCCCAGTTTAGATGCATGCTGCCTCGCAAACTCATGGCGATCAGCGGCATCAGGACCAGCGGCAGCAGCCCCCAGTTGGTCAAAAACCAGCGCGCCGATGCTTCGCGCGCGACCGCTTGTGGGGAGTCTTCCGCCGCAGATGGGGCGCCGGCGCCTTTGTGGCTGCGCCAAAGCAGGCCGGCGCCCAGAATCAAGGCACCCGCCATCTGTGTGAATTGATTGCCAATCCAGCGCAGCGCGCCGACCGCGCATTGAGGCAAGGACAAGGCCGAAGCCATGCCGTTTTGCCGCAAATAGGTCAGTGGCTGCAGATCGTGGGTGATCAACCAATAGACATGTGGGCTGAATACCAGCAGCGCCACCGCAATGGCGGCGATCAGGCCACGGCGGTGCAAGCGGTCGCGCCATCCCTGGTGCTGCGCCCAGACCGCCAGCACGGAAGCGCCGGCCAAAGCAACTTCGTACTTGGCCAGGGCGCCCAGCCCGAGCAGCAGGCCCAAGGCGATCCAGGCCCGCCAACTCCGGTGGGCAAAGGCTCGCCAGCAACAGGCCGCAGCCGCCGCGACGCACAAAAGCAAAGCGACGTCATGGTTGAAATAGGACAGGCGCTGCGTGTAGAAGCCTATGCACAACGTGCCCAGCAGTGCCAGATTGGCGCGCTGCTTGCCCAGCAGTTCTTGCACTAGGCGGTGGCTGCACAACAGGGCCAAGCCGGTCACCGCGCCGGCGGCAAGATAGCTGACCCATTCATGCAGGCCGAGCAGTTGCACCAGCGGCCACAGCAGGGCTGTAGGCAGCGGCGGATGTTTGTAATAGCCCCACTCGAGCGAGCGC
Source organism: Paucibacter sp. B2R-40 (assembly GCF_025717555.1). Lineage (GTDB taxonomy): Bacteria > Pseudomonadota > Gammaproteobacteria > Burkholderiales > Burkholderiaceae_C > Paucibacter_A. Next base: position 809,857 of record NZ_JAJIRP010000001.1, read on the forward strand.
ACCCAGCTCAGTTGCTCGGCGTTGTCCACCGGGGGCGAGCTGCTGCTGAGCCACAAGAGTGTCAGCCAGGTCAAGGCCCAGAGCGCCAGCCAGGCCGCCACTGGGACGGCCCGCAAGCGCTGCGCCAAGGCTGTGCTGGAGCGCGTGAATGGGTCGAGAAGGCTGTAGGTTTTGCTCAAGATGGGGCAATCCGGCCGGGCGCGCAGGATGTTTGGCTGGTCACTAAGGGGACTGAGAGACGAAGGGCGTGGTCAACGCTTGCTTGACAGTCACCCGTCACGGCGATCGAAATTCAATCTGCCCTTGACCAAACCTGAGTAAAGCTGGCTAGAAAGCTATCCACCTATGCAAGGCCTGGACCTTCCTGAGCGTGGATGGGTGATTTTACGAGGCGCACCAGCAAGGTGCCGCAGTGAATACCCAGCCTCGAATGGCCAAGTGGCGCAGTCTTACCGAAATGCGGACATTGTTGCGTCCGGTCTTGGCCTGTCTTGCCTTGCCTCCATGACAGTCGATTGATCCATCTCAACGCACCTGGACTTGCCACACCTGTGTCGCAGTTGCGATGGCATGATGCCGCCATCCCTAGAGGTTTTCCCTTATGTCATCTGAACACAAGCGCTCAAGGCCCGATCGAATTCCTTTAGAAGGCAGCCATCGACCTTGGCTTTACTTGCTGGGCTTGATCTTGCTGCTGCGCCTGCTGACCTTGGCCAGCCTCCCGCTGACCGATCACACCGAGGCCCGTTACGCCGAGATCGCGCGCCTGATGCTGCAGTTGCAAGATTGGATCAGCCCCCACATCACGCCCTCGGAAGTGTTCTGGGCCAAGCCACCCTTGTCGACTTGGTCGCAGGCGCTGTCCATGACTGTATTCGGCGTCAGTCCCTGGGCGGCCCGCCTTCCCGCCGTACTTTGGAGTTCCGTTGCCTTGGGCGCTGCGGGCTGGATGCTCAAGGGCAGCTTGAGCCGGCTGCAGACGCTGGTCGTTTTGGTGGCGCTGGCGCTGAGCCCCTTGTTCTTCATTGCGGCGGGGGCGGTGATGACCGATGCCACGCTGGCCGCCACGACGCTATTCGTGCAGGCAGCCTGGTGGCGGGTCTTGCGCTCGCACAGCGCGCCCGAGCGTTTGCGCGTGGCGCGCTGGCTGGGTTTCGGGGTGGGCTTGGCGCTGTTGACCAAGGGGCCGGCCGCCGTAGTCTTGACCTTGTTGCCGATCTTTATGCACGCTGCCTGGCGGCGGCATTGGCCGTCCATTCGGGCGGTGGCGAGTGATCCTTGGGTGTGGTTGATCTGTCTGGGCGTGGCGCTGCCCTGGTATGTGGTGGCCGAACTCAAGACGCCCGGCTTTATCGAGTATTTCGTCTTGGGCGAGCATGTGATGCGCTTCTTGCAGCCCGGCTGGAGCGGTGACCTCTATGGCTTCGCGCATGCGCAGCCGCTGGGCATCATCTGGCCCTATACCTTTGTCGCTGCCTTGCCGGCGGCCTTGATCTTGTTGCTGCGCCTGCCCTATTTGCGCATCCGCCAAGGCGCCGGCGCTTTGCGCGCGCAGTTCCAGCAAGTGAATAACGGCTTGGACCTTGCCTGCTATGCGCTGTGCATTGCTCTCGCACCGCTGCTGCTGTTTTCGGCCGCTAGAAATCTGATTTGGACCTACGCGATGACAGCATTGCCGGGCCTGGCAATTCTCGCCGTGATGGCCTGCCCGCAAGCCTGGTTTCAACGTGCCATCAGTTGGGGCCTGGGTCTGGCTTTGCTGCTGCTGTATGGCTGGGCCTTTGTTTTCAAGCTGCCGCAAGAGGCGGCCAAGCATTCCGACCTGCCCCTGATATCGGCCTACACCCAAGCTTGTGGCGCGCAAGACTGCCGCTTGAGCTATGCGAGCAAGCCCGACTACTCGGCCTACTTCTATTCTGCCGGGCGGCTCTATACCGGCATGCCGGGGCAGGCCTCGGCTCCCGCTTTCAAAGTCATTCATCTGGAGAAAAATTCTCCGCTGCGGGCCGGCGCCCTGGCCTGCAATAACGAACAATGCCTGTTGCGTGATTCCGATCGCGTCGCCGAAAATTCTGCCCACCCAGCGCATTGACTCAATTGACTACAAACACCTCCGTCGGTCCAGTCAGGTCACCGCAGCCCTTGCTGCGCGAGCGGCCCGGATTGTTGTCCGTCGTTTTGCCGGCCTTCAATGAAGCTCTCAATTTGGTCGTGTTATTGCCCGAACTTAACCGAGTCATGGCCGACCAGGCCGAGCAGCTGGAGTTGCTCGTCGTCGATGATGGCAGCAGTGATGACACCGCCTTGGTGGTGCAAAGCTTGATTCAGCAGGGTTTGCCGTTGCGCTTGCTGCGTTTGTCGCGCAACTTCGGCAAGGAAGCCGCGCTATGTGCAGGGCTGGACACGGCGGATGGTGATGTGGTCCTCATCATGGACGCTGACGGCCAGCACCCGATCGCAACAGCGCTGCAAATGATCGACGAGTGGCGCCATGGCTTTGACGTGGTGTACGGCGTGCAAAAAGGGCGCAGCGAGACGCAGTCCTTGGCCAGGCGCAGTTGCACCCGGCTGTTCTATTGGCTGATCCACCATGGTTCGCGCATCAATATGCCGCCCAACGCCGGCGACTTCCGCCTGCTCGACCGGCGAGTGGTGCTGGCGTTGCGCACGCTGCCCGAACGGGCCCGCTATATGAAGGGGCTGTTCGCCTGGGTCGGCTTCAAGGCACATGCGATTGAATATGTGCCGCACAGCCGCGAGCATGGTGTGTCCAGCTATGGGCTGCTGCAACTGCTGTCGTTTGCCTTGGTCGGGTTGACCGCCTTCACAAAAATGCCGCTGCGCCTGGTGTCCGTGCTGGGGCTGCTGGTGTCGGTCTTGTCCTTGGTCTTTGGCGCGTGGGTCGTACTTGAAAAGACCTTGTTCGGCCAACCGGTCTCGGGCTTCACCACCTTGGCGGCGTCGATCACCTTCTTGGCCGGTGTGCAGCTGCTTTGCCTGGGCATCATTGCCGAATATCTGGGGCGGGTGTTTGACGAGGTCAAGCATCGCCCGATCTATCTGCTGCAAGACCTGACCCCGCCGATGTCTGGGGGCGGGGGTGAGCAAGGTGAAGGCGGGACATGAGTTCCTTGCTTTGGTTCGGCCTGGTGGGCGCCAGCGCCGCAGCCGTGCATCTCAGCGTGGTCTGGTTGCTGGTTTCGAAGTGTCAGATGGCAGCCTTGTTGGCCAATGTGCTGGGATTCGTGCTGGCCTTTGGCGTCAGCTTTGTCGGCCACCATCGTTTGAGCTTCGGCGCGCAGCAAGCCAGGGCGCTGCAGGCGTTGCCGCGCTTTGCCTTGGTTGCGCTGCTGGGCTTTGCAGTCAATGAGCTGCTTTATGCCTTACTCTTGGCGGCCGGCCTCGACTACCGCTTGGCGCTGTTTTTGGTCTTGTTGGCGGTGGCGGCGATGACCTGGATGCTGAGCCGCTTTTGGGCATTTCGCTCGACTCGAACGCCCCCCCGAACATGAAACGAATCCAGATCTGTGCCGATGACTACGGTTTTGATACGGCGATCAGCCAAGGAATTTTGGAATGCGTCGATGCCGGCCGCATCAGCGCGACCGGCTGCATGGTCTTGTCGCCTGCCTGGCCAGATTGGGCGCCGGCGCTGCGCGAGCGCCACGGTCTGGCCGACTATGGCCTGCACCTGGATCTGAACGAATTCGCCCCCTATGCCCAAGGCCGCAGTCTGTCCGGCTGGATCGCCATCAGCTACCAGCGTCGATTGGATGTGACGGCGCTCAGCACCTGGGTGAATCAGCAGCTGGACGCTTTTGAGTCGGCCATGTTCGCAGCGCCCGCCTTCGTGGATGGCCACCAGCACCTGCATCAATTGCCGCTGGTTCGTGATGCCTTGCTGGCCGCTGTGAATCGGCGCTATGGGAAAAGCTGCGCCTTGCGATCAACGCGCGCCCTGTGCTGGCGCGGTAGCAAGGCGCGCGTGATAGCGGCTTTGGGGGAAGACGCTTTGCGGCGAGGAGCTCGAGCAGGGGGCCTGCACATGAACAGCGACTTCGCCGGGGTCTACGACTTTTCACCGGCCGCCGACTACGCCCAGTTGATGACTGCCTGGCTCACGAGCTTGGCCGATGGCGGCCTGCTGATGACTCATCCGGGGCGAAGCGGTGGCACCGAAACCCGGCCAGATGCCATCCGCCCAGCGCGCGCACGTGAGCGCGCCTTCTGGCTCAGCGCCGAGGCTGGCGAGATGCTGGCCAGCCTCGGCGTGCAGCTCGGGCTTTGCGAGGACTGGCCGCTTGCTTAAGTCTGCTGAACCACCCGCATGTCCGGTCCGTTGCCGCTGAAGCGGTCCAGCGCCAGATAGATCACCGGCGTGATGTAGAGCGTCACCGCCTGCGACAGGATCAGCCCGCCGACCACCGCCAGGCCCAGCGGCTGGCGCAATTCAGCCCCGGCGCCCAGGCCCAGCGCGATCGGCAAAGCCCCCATCAAGGCCGCCAGCGTCGTCATCAGGATGGGCCGGAAACGCAGAATGCAGGCCTCGCGGATCGCTTGTTCGGGTGTCATGCCGCCATGGCGCTGCGCTTCGAGTGCGAAGTCGATCATCATGATGGCGTTCTTCTTGACGATGCCGATCAGCATCAGGATGCCGATGGTGGCGATCAGGGTCAGGTCCATGCCGAAGATTTGCAGGGTTAGCAAGGCGCCGACCGCCGCCGAGGGCAGGCCGGCCAGAATCGTCAGCGGGTGGATGAAGCTCTCGTACAAGACGCCCAAGAGCACATAGATCACCGCGACGGCCAGGCCTATCAGCAGCAGTTGACCGCCTTGCGAATCCTGGAACACCGCCGCATCACCGCCATAGCTGGTAATGATGCTGGCCGGCAGTTGCAGCTGCTTGACATAGCCATCAAGCTTGGCGGTCGCGTCACCGAGTGGCACATCGGGCGCCAGATTGAAGGCCAGCGTGATGGCCTGCAACTGGCCTTGGTGGTTGATCGAGGTCGGCCCCAGGCCGCGCTGCACAGTGGCAAAGGCCGTCAACGGCACCAAGGCGCCGCCTTTGCCGCGCAGCTGGATCTTGGCGAAGGCATCTTCGGTCTGGCGCTCGCTGTCATTGGCCTCCATGATCACCTGATAGGTATTGCTCTCGGCGTAGATGCTGGAGACCTGGCGTTCTCCGAAGGCGTCGTACAGCGCGCTGCGCAGGTCTTGCATCTGCACGCCCAGCACGCCGGCGCGTTCGCGGTCGATGATCAAATTGGCCTGCAGACCGCGCAGCTGCGAGTCGCTGGTGACGTCGCGGAACAGCGGGTCGGCGCGCAGCTTCTCCTGCAGCTTGCCGGCCCAAAGATTCAAGTCGGCGGCGGCCACCGATTGCAGCGTGTACTGATAGCGACTCTTGCTTTGGCGCCCGCCCAATTGCAGGTTCTGCACCGGGCGCAAATAGACGGCCAGCCCCGGCACCGCACGCAAGTCTTTGCGCAGGCTCTCCAGCACGGCCTTCATCGGCGGGCGCTGGTCGCGTGGCTTCAAGTTGATGAACATGCGGCCGCTGTTGCCGGCATTGCCGCCGCCCCCACCGCCGCCGACCGCCGCAGACACGCTGGCGACGGCCGGGTGATCCTTGACGATGGCCGCCGCGCGCTCCTGCAAGACCGTCATCGCGTTGAAGGAAATATCCTCGGCCGCCTCGGTGCTGGCCTGGATCTGGCCGATATCTTCTTCGGGGAAAAAGCCCTTGGGGATGGCGATATAGAGCCAGATGGTGGCCGCGAAGCTGGCCACGGCCACGCCCAGCACCCAATTGCGATGCTTCAAGGCCAGATCCAGGCTGCGGGTGTAGCTGTCCAGCACGGCGTTGAAAGCGCGCTCGAAGCTGCGGCCCAAGGCGCTTTCTTCATGTTCAGCATGGGGCTTGAGGAAGCGGCTGCACAACATGGGCACCAGGCTCAGCGACACCCCGGCCGAGACCAGGATGGAGAGGCCGACGATGACCGCGAACTCGTGGAACAGCAGGCCGATCACGCCCGGCATGAAGAAGATAGGGATCAAGACCGCGACCAGCGAAATCGAGATCGAAACAATCGTGAAGGCCATTTCGCGTGCGCCCCGTACCGCCGCCGAAAAAGGCTCCATACCGTCTTCGATATGACGGTGAATGTTCTCCAGCATCACGATTGCATCGTCCACCACCAGGCCGACGGCCAGCGTGATGCCCAGCAGCGAAATATTGTCCAGGCTGTAACCCAGCGCGTACAAGAGGGTCAGCGCGCCAATCAGCGAGATCGGCAGCGACAGCGTCGGGATCAGCGTCGCCACCGCGCGGCGCAGGAACAAGAAGATCACCAGCACCACCAAGGTGACGGTCAAGGCCAGCGTGAAGTACACGTCGTGCAGCGACTCGCGCACCGATACCGATCTGTCGTTGAAGGTTGTCATCTGCACCGAGGCCGGCAACTGCGCCGCAAAGCGCGGCAGCATGGCCTTCACCGCATCGACCACCTTGACCGTGTTGGCGTCCGGCTGGCGCTGCACGGCCAGCACGATGGAGCGCTCGCCGTTGAAATTGGAAAAAGACTTGGTGGTCTCGAAGCTGTCTTGCACCTCGGCCACATCGCGCAAAAAGATGGGCGCGCCGTTGCGGCTGGCCACCACAATGCCGCCGAACTCCTTGGCATTGCGTAACTGCTTGTTCGCCTGGATGGTGAGGGTCTGGCGGTTGCCGTCCAGCACGCCGACCGGCGTGTTGGCATTGGCGCCGCGAATCGCCGTCTGTAGCTCTTCCAGCGTGATATTGCGCTGGCCGAGCAAATCGTTGTTGACCTTGATGCGCACGGCAAAGCGCTTTTGCCCATAGATGGCAACCTGCGCGACGCCGTCTATGGTGGATAGGCTGGGCGTCAGCAGGTTCTCGGCGAAGTCATTCAGCTCCGACAGATTGATGGCCGGCGAAGTCAGCGCGATCAGCAGCACCGGCGCATCGGCCGGGTTGACCTTGCGATAGCTGGGTGGCGAGGTCATCTCGGTTGGCAGCGAGCGCAGGGCGCGGAACAGCGCCGCCTGCACATCCACCGCCGCCGCATCGATATTGCGCGAAGACTCGAACTCCAGCGTCAAGGAGGTGCTGCCCAGAATGCTGGTGCTTGAGATCGTCGCCAGGCCGGCAATGGTGGAGAACTGCTTTTCCAGCGGCAAGGCCACCGAGGACGCCATGGTCTCTGGCGAAGCGCCGGGCAGCGAGGCCTGCACATTGATAACCGGCGTGTTGTAAGAAGGCAGCGCCGCGACTGGGATCTTGCTCCAAGCCGCCAGCCCGGCAATGATGAGGGCCAGGTTCAGCAGCACGGTCATGACCGGGCGGCGGATGAAAAGCTCGGTAATACTCATGTGCCGGATGCCGCTGAAGCTGCACGTTTTGGTGCTGCGGGGTTCAAGGCGGCGGCTTGCTCCTTCACCGCCGTGCCGGGTCGCAGATTCTGCTTGCCGTCCAGCACCACCTTGTCGCCGGGCTTGATCCCTTCAACGACGGCCATCTCGCCGAAGCTATGGCGAATCTGCACCGGCAGCTGCTGGGCCAGCTTGTCGGCGTCGACGACAAAGACCGAGCGCTCATTGCCGCGCTGAATGATGGCGGCGACCGGGATTACGGTCGCGTCCTTGATGACGCGCAGCTGCAGGCGCACGCGCACATACTGGCCGGGCCAGAGCAGTTGCTGCTCATTGTCGAACTCGGCCTTGGCCTTGATGGTGCCGCTGGCGGCATCGACCAAGTTGTCGACGAAGCTGATGCGGCCTTGCGGGGGGGGCGCGGCCTCTTCGCCTTTGGCGGCTTTCATCCCGGCGCGCGCGCCGGGCATCAGCACTTGCGCCATCAAGGGCTCAGCCTTGGTATTGCGCGTCGCTTGCAACAAGGCGCTCAGCTGCGTTTCGGGCAAGGTGAAACCGACCGCAATCGGGTTGATCTGCGCGATGCTGACCAAGGGCAGGGCGGTCGAGTTGGCCTGCACCAAGCTGCCGGCCACCACATTCACATTGCCGGCGCGGCCGGCCATCGGCGAGCGAATTTCGTTGTAGCTGAGCGCCACTTGCGCGGCCTGCACGGCGGCTTCGTCCAGTTGCAGCAGCGAGCGTTGCGCCTCCAAATTGCTCAAAGCGGTGTCGACGGCACTTTGAGCCACGAAGTTCTGCGCCCGCAATTCGACCGCGCGCTGATGCTGGCGCTGCAGGTCGGCCAGGTTGCTGCGGTCACGCGCCAGTTGGGCGCGGGCCTTGTCCAGGTCGGCGCGGGCTGCGCGATCGTCAAAGCGGAACAGCAAGTCGCCCTTGCGCACGGTCTGACCGTCTTTGATCAACACGTCTTTGACGATGCTGGTGGTCTGCGCGCGGATGTCCAGCAGATTCAGGGCCGCGACGGTACCGCTGGCCTCTAAAGTAACCGGCACATCCTGTTTGAGGGCGCTGAAGACGCCGACCGTCTGTGGGCCGCCTTTGGGGGCAGCCGATGCCGCCTGTGCCGGCGCGGCGCCCGACGCGCTTTCAGGCCCAGTAGCGCGAGTTTGCTGACGCCAGATCCACCAGCCCCCAGAGGCGAGCAGGGCAGCGACGATCAGGGCAAGGGACGACTTGCGAAGCATGGATCCAACTTTCTTGTTTGACGGGGTGCGACCCTGGGGCGCAAGTGCAGAGCTTAATGGATAGGCTTGACATCAAGGCGCTGGGCAAGGGCTGGCTAAGATGCGCGATCTTTGCCATCCGACCCGCGCTATGTCTTCGATTGTCTTCGCCCTGCACAAAGACCACGTTCACCGTTTCAGCAAACTGCCTGCCCCGCGCCTGTTGCTGATCAAGGGCCAGGGCATCGAAGGTGACGCGCATTGCGGCGAGACGGTGCAGCACCGCTCGCGCGTGGCGGTGGACCCGACCCAAGCCAATCTGCGCCAGGTGCATCTGCTTCAGGCGGAGCTGTTTGACGAGCTGGCCGGTCGCGGCCTGAGTGTCGCGCCGGGTCAGATGGGCGAGAACATCACGACCCGGGGCATCGATCTGTTGAGCCTGCCGCAAGGCACCAAGCTGATGATCGGCGCCGAGGCCGTCGTCGAGCTGACCGGCTTGCGCAACCCCTGCGGGCAGATCGAAAACTTCTTGCCCGGCCTCTTGGCCGCCGTGTTGGACCGCGGCCTCGAGGGCCAACTGATCCGAAAAGCCGGCGTGATGGGCATCGTGCTGGCGGGCGGCGAAGTCAAGCCCGCGGATCAAATCCGGATCGAGTTACCGCTGGGTGAACAGCGGCCGCTCGAGCGGGTTTAACCTAGGCTCAGCGGACCTGATTCAAGGCGGCAGCCAAACGCGCGCCGGCCCTGGCGTTGTTTTTCACCAGCGCGATATTGGTGGCCAGGCTGCGGCCCACGGTCAAGGCCTTGATGCGCGCCAGCAAGAAAGGTGTGACTGCCTTGCCTTGAATGCCTTGCTCGCTTGCTTCCAACAAGGCCTGTGCGGTGATGCGCTCAATCTCCTCGCGCGGCATCGCCTCTTCGGCTGGCACTGGGTTGCTGATCACCACACCGCCCGCCAGTCCCAAGGCCCATTTCGTACGCAAAAAGGCGGCCTGCTCAGCGGCCGAGTCGAGGCGGAAGTCCGCCTTGAAGCCGCTGTCCGGCGTGTAGAAGGCGGCGAAGTTGGCCTGGCCTATGCTGAGCACCGGCACGCCCTGCGTCTCCAGGTATTCCAGCGTCAGGCCAATGTCCAGGATCGACTTGGCGCCGGCGCAGACCACTGCCACCGATGTTTGTGCCAGCTCCTGCAGGTCGGCCGAGATATCGAAGGAAGTCTCGGCTCCCCGGTGCACGCCGCCGATGCCGCCGGTAACGAAGACGTGGATGTCGGCCAGCGCCGCGCAGATCATCGTCGCGGCCACGGTCGTGGCGCCGATCCTGTGCGTGCTCAGCACATAGGGCAGGTCGCGGCGGCTGACCTTCATCGCGTCGGGCGATTGGCCCAGCAGCTCCAGTTCATCGTTGGAGAGTCCGATGCGAATCTTGCCGTCCAGCACCGCGATGGTGGCCGGCACGGCGCCGCCGGCGCGGATGATGGCCTCGACCTCGCGCGCCGTCTGCACATTCTGAGGGTACGGCATGCCGTGCGAAATGATGGTGCTCTCCAGCGCCACGATGGGCGCCCCGGCAGCGCGGGCGGCGGCCACTTCGGCCGAGAAACACAGGAATTCGGAGGCGTTTTTCATAGGGTTTGTAACAGCGCAGGGCTGAGTTCGGGTGAGACAGTGCGCTCGGATTGCAGCGTCAGTCGGGCCAGGCTGATGCCTAATCGGCAGGCGCCGGCCAGGTCCTCGGGCGCCTGGCTTAAGCCCGCGCAGACCCCGGCGGCAAAAGCGTCACCGGCGCCGGTCACGTCCACGACCTTGGCGCGTTTGGGTTTGAGGGATTGCAGCGCCTCGCCGGCCGTGCCAAACCAAAGGGCATCGGCGCCTTGCGTGACGATCAGGCGGCGCAGGCCGCGCGCGCTCAGGCGCTGGTGGGCCAGCGCGAGATCGGCGTCGCGGTCGATGGCGATGCCGGCGCAGGCCGCCAGCTCATCGCGGTTCAGCATCAGCAGGCTCAGACCACGCAGATCAAGCGGCAGGCGCGTCATCTTCGGTGCCGACACCGCCACCGCGGCCAGCGCTGGGCTGCCCTCGGCTAGGGCCTCAAGCAGCAGTTGTTGAATGCTTTCGGTGGGCAGGTTGAGGTCGATCAGAAGCAGCCCGGCTTGCGCGCGCTGTGACGCACATTGCCGCAAGAAGTCCGGCGTCATGCGCTCACACAAGTCCATTTGAGCCAGGCCCAATGCCAGGCTGCCGTCGGGATTCAATACCGCCGTGTAGCTGCCGGTCGGCGCGTCGGCGGCGATCAGGCTGGCGCTGCAGTCCACGCCCAAACTGTTCGCCTGCGCCAAGAGCGCGCGCCCGGCGGCGTCTTCGCCGAAGGCGCTCAACAGATGCACGGGCAGGCCCAGTCGGGCCAGGTTCTCGGCCACATTGCGCGCCACGCCGCCGGGGCTTTCGCTTGAAACTGCCGGGTTGGAATTGCCCATCTGCAAGCTGGCCAGGCTGCGCAGCTTGCGGTCGATATTGCTGCCGCCAATGCAGACGATGGGGCGGCGCTGCGGCATGACATAGGCGCGGCCGAGGATGCGCCGCTCGCGCGTCAGTGCGGCGATATGTCCGGCGACGGCCGAGCGCGACAGGCCCAAGCGCTCGGCCAGATCTTGCTGGCTGATGAAGGGGTTGTGCTGAACCAGGCCCAGCAACTGCTCTTTTTTAGAGTCCATCGGCGCATCATAAGACAAATGTCCTCTTTATTAAACACTTGTCTTGAGGGCCGATCAAGGTGCAATCGATGCGGCGCGCAGCTTCAGGCCCACCGCCTGCGTCATCGTTTGCAGTTTGGGATTGATGGCCGGGCCGCTGTCTTCGGCGACTTTTTCGCCCAAGCTTCGCTCGAGTTCCGGCGCCAGCTTCTCGAACTTCTTCTTCACCGGCGACTCCAGCAGCGCAATGATCTGGCGCAACTCCTCGTCGGTGAACTGCTGCAGCAGCACGGGGCTCAGCGTCGGTTTGAGCAGGCGCTGCGCGCTCTGGCGCGCCAAGGGCGTGGCCTCATCGACATAGGTCTGCACGTCGACGCTGATGTCCTTGAGCGTGCGGTCGCGCTTCTCGGCGCTGACGCGGCCCTGCAGCGCGATGCGGGCCTGCTCCATCGCGCTGGCCGCCGGGCGCTGCACCATCACCACCGCCACATCATCGACATGCCAGAGCGTCAGCAGCTTGTCGACCAGCGGCTGGCGGGGGTCGGTGCTGGCTTGGGCCTGGGCCGCGCCGCACAAGAAGCTGGCGCACAAGGTGAGGGCGGTCAGGCCAAGGGTTTGCTTGAGAGTTTTCATGGTGAAGTAGGCAACAAGGGGCTCAGAAATCATGGGACATCGTCACGCCGGCATAGCGGATGCGGATGCCGCCATTGATGTCCAGGCCGGCATAGGGGTTGTAAATGACGTTGAAAAAGTTATTGCAGTTGAGCTTGCAGCTGGTGTTGGCCGGCAGGTCGAACTTGCCATGCGCATAACTGGCGGCCACATCGAAGCGGGTGCCGCCTTTGGTCGTGTAGCCCAGGCCCAGGCTGTTGATGGCCAGGTCCGGCATCGGCGCGATCAGGTCCAGCGCCGAGCGCGGAATCGAGCTCTTGCGCGGCTCGTAGCCGGCGCGCACGACGATGCTTTTGCCCACGCTCAACTCCATGCCGTAGCCAAAATGGACCGGGCTTTTGTAGTCCCTGGGAATGATCAGCTTGCTGGCATCGGCCTGGCCGAACAGGCGCGCCATTTGCAGCAACGCGATCTGCTGGTCGAACTGGAAGGTCATCTTGTCCCAGCGCTTCCAGTTGGTCCAGTTGGCGTCGATATTGAACTGCAAAAAGGACAAGGGCTTGACCTTGATGCCGACCTGCGCATGCTCGGGGAAAGGCAGCACCAAGGTCACATTGCCGCTTTGCACCTCGGGGATGGAGGTCGGCATGCCGAACGTGGCCGCAAGAATTGGCCCCTGCAGACTGTTGTACAAACCTTCGACGAACTTGCGCAGCATGGGCTCGGCGCTGAAAGTGAAGCGCCCCGTCATTGCGGTCTTGGAGCCGAACTGGTAGCTGGCGCCAAAAGCGAACCAGTCCTTGGGTTCCCACAGCATGCCGATATTGAGCGTCGGGTCGACCGGCGCGGTCAGCTCAAAGTCCATATTGCCGGCCTTGCCAAATGGCCGCACACGCCCTTCTTTGCCGCCGCCGCAGAGGCCGAAGGCCAAGGTATCGAGCGGGTTGCCGTTGTCGCCGCACCAGGCGTCTTGCAGCTTGCCGATGGTGCCGAGTAACTCATTGGGCATGCGCATATCGGTGTTGAGCGCAAAGCCCTGGTGCGCGATCGGCACGCCCAGGCCGAAGCTCAGAGAGTCGCTGAACTTGTAGGCGGCGGTGGGCGACAAATAGACCAGGCGCTGAATCACCACTTTGCGGCCGTCAAAGCGCGCTGGGTCATTGGGGTCCTTGGTGCGGTCAATGCCCACCGCCATTGGCACATAGGAGGCGGTGGCGAAAGTCCATTTCGACTCGGCCTCGTGAAAGGCCAGGCCCAGGCCGGCGCCGATCGCGCTGGGCATGGGCACGGGCACCGGGCCGTAGATGGGCAGGAACAGCGAACTGCGCACGTTGTCGCCGGTGTGGGTATTGTTGAGCGGGTCTTCCTTGAAGCCGCCGATGTCAAAGCCCTCCGGCTGATGAAAGCTGGCATAGGGCTTGATGCTGGCACCGAAGATCGAATCCTGCTTGCGGTCGTGCTTGATCCGGGTCAGACCGGCCGGGTTGAAATGGATGGCGTCAATGCCCGGCGGATCGGCCACCACCGCATTGCCCAAAGACATGGCTACGACGCTGGCGCCGAGGTTGTCGGTCAAGGCAGCCTGACCGGGCTTGGCCAGCACCAAGACCAAGACGAGCGCGAACAGTTTGCTGGGCCGACAAGGGCCCACCCTAACGCTGATCATGCTCGGCTCAGAAATTCAGCGGGATATTGCAACCCAAGGTGAAGGCCGGCGCATCCGGCCCCAGGCCGACGCCGACCGACACATTGACGGTCGTCTGTGGCGAGGCGCGCACCCCCAGGCCAAAGCTCAGCAGGCCCGAGGTCTGGGTGGAGGTATCACTGGTCTTGCCGTCGGCCAGGATCAGCCTGGTCTTGGCCGAGATGGTTTCCTGGAAGGACACCGTGGTCGAGACCTTGTAGGACAGCGCATAGGCAAAGCCCATGCCGAAGCCGAAGCTGGCGCCCGGGTCGACGCCGGTCAGCGTGGCGCTGTTCAACTGCTGGCTCAGATGGCGCACCGGCGCGCCCAGCGTCAGCGAGACCGAACCGAACAAGGCCACTGGGTCCATCACCTTGGAGGTGTTGGCACCCAGGGTCAGCGCGGTGAAGCCCGAGCCGGTGCTCAAGCCCTGGCCGGCGGTGACCTTGAAGGGGCTGCGTCCGGTCGGCAGGCGCAGCGAGGTGGAGGTCGTGAAGGAGGGCATGTCGCGGCTCAAGGCCAGTGGCTGCCAGCGCATGCCGAGGCTGATGTCGCCGAAGCCATTGCTCATGCCGGAGTAGGTCTCCGACTCGGAAAACTTGCTGACCAGGGGCACGACGACATTGGCGGTCATGTTGTCGCGCAGGCCGTAGTCGGCCGAGAAGCTGTTGGTGACGGTGTGCGAGCGGGTGTTCTGGATGCTGAACAGCGTCAGCGTCGAATCGGCGAACCTGGCGTTGATCTGCTGCGCGCCGATATAGGCATAGCCGAAGTCATAGGTCAGGGCCATCTTGCCCTTGCGGATCAGCGAATACTGCTTGTCCTGCGCACTCAGTGCGGCTTTGAGAATGGCGGTCTGGTCGGTGTCGCTGTCTTGCTTGGCCAAGGCCTCGCGGGCGGCGTCTTTGCTGTCGGTACTTTGGGCTTGGGCGGGTGCGTGGGCAGCGGAGAGCAAAAGCACAGCGATGGAGACGATACGGGTGGGGGAAGAGAGCAGGGATTTCATGGTCAGCGTCGGAGATTGAAAATGCCAAAGTTGGCTTGGACCGCGTTGCGCAAGGCTTCGCTGTTGTCCGGCAGGGGAAGACTGGCGTGGCGGCGCACCAGGTCGTCATCGATGACGCCCAGTTCTTCGTCGCCAATCGCCAGCAGGGAAAGGGTCTTCTGGCCCTGGGCTTTGCCCGGGGTCAGTAGAAATAAGGTGTTGCGGTCCCAGAGTTCTTCGAATTCCTGGGTCGAGAAGACGATGTGGCCCATCGCCGGGTCGGCCAAAAAGACGCGGCCATTGCGGATGCCGCGCAAGACCACGAAGTGTTTGAAGCCGGCATAGTCGATCGGCACGATGGCCGGCTGGTTCAACTCAGTCAGGTCCTTCATGGAGGCGCGAAAACCGGCACCCTCGGCGCCCAGGCTGACGACATAGCGCTTCATGTCCAAGAGCGAGAAGCCGCGCCGCTCGATGATCTTGTCGCGCTCGCCGAAGGCCAGCATGCCTTCCATCGCTTGCTGCTCATTGACCTTGATGCCGAGATAGTTGTTGATCACGGTCACCAGCGCGGCCGAGCCGCAGCTGTAGTCATAGGCCTGGTGGACGATGTTGCGGAATTTGATTTCCGACAGCGGCTCAATCTGCACCGACAGCGGCGACACGCCGCCACCCACTTGCGCCATTGGCAAAGCGATCCGGTCCTCCGGCTGGTCTTGGAACGGATGTTGGGTATTCACCGTCGCGCCGCCAATCAACGCCGCCACCGCGCCGAGCAAAATCATCCACATATCAGTAACCTCAAAATCTTCATGCTTACTTGGCCCAGAGCAAGACCTGACCCTGCATTTGCACCGTGCCGTTCAACTGGATCTGACCCAGGCTGGCCGCGATCGGCGCCAGCGGATCGCTTTGCACGGCTATCGCCTTGACGCCGAAGTCCTTGAAGCCCACAAAGGTCGGCAGCGTCAGCTGAATCACGTCACCGATCTCCGCCGGCCCGGCCACGGCCTGCAGCGTCAGGCCCAGCAAGTCCAGCGTGCCGCTGAGTTTGTGCAGCAGCAAATAGCTGGTGTTGCCGCCGACCTGAAACCCCAGGCTGACGCGGTTCTCGGACGTGGCACCGGTGTTGAGCTCCAAATGGGCGTTCAAGACAATGCCGCCCCGCCCCGACACGCCGCCCAGCTCCTCATCGCTCAAGGGATTGGCGGCCTGAACGCCAAGTGGCAGCAGGCAGGCTGTGTGTAAAACGAGGCCAAGCAGAAAACGAGTATTCATCGCTCAGGGTCCCGTCTTCAGCCGTATATCGAGGTACTGGATTTGCATGCTGCCGATACGGCTGCTGCCCAGATCAAGGCTGGGGCCGACATCGCTTTTGAAAGCGATGTTGTCAATCA
This sequence comes from Paucibacter sp. B2R-40, assembly GCF_025717555.1. Lineage (GTDB taxonomy): Bacteria > Pseudomonadota > Gammaproteobacteria > Burkholderiales > Burkholderiaceae_C > Paucibacter_A. Next base: position 825,845 of record NZ_JAJIRP010000001.1, read on the forward strand.
GCAAACTGCCGGTCGGCGCCTGACCTTGGCTGGGCCAGGCCAGATTCAGATGCAGGAAGCCGCCGCTCTCGGGGCTGCTGATGGCGTTGAGCAACAGCGGCTGGCGGTCCAGATCGGCGATGCGCCAGAGGCTGCTGCCGAGTTGGCCGTCGGCCGTCGCTGCGGCCAGGTGGATGCCGCGCAGGCTGAATTGCTCGGCCGCACCGGGGCTGTCAAACAGCGCCGTGTCGGCACGCCCGCGCGGACGCAGCAGCAGGGCGCCCACGTCCAGGCGCAGGCCCAGGCCGAAGGCAATGCCCTGCTCATTCGGGTCGGCGCTGGGCGCCAGGCTCAAGCTGCCGCCATAGCTGCGCAGGTCTTGCAGCAGCAGTGCGCCGGCATTGAAGTTCGGCGCCGCGCTATTGTTCTTGTCGATCAGGCTCAGGTCGGCGGCAAACTGCCAGCTCAAGGCTCCGTTGAGATTGAGCGGCTCGCTCAGCACGACCCGGTCCGGCATGCCGACGGCCGGCGCCTTGATCAGGCTGAGCTGATAGGGGTCGGAGAAGGTGGCGGCGAGATCGTCCGAGCGCGACAGCGCAAAGTTGGACAGCGCCAGGCCGGAGCCGTCCGCCGCGCCCAGTCGCAGCGTCAGCGGGCCTTGCAGCGCAAAGCCGCGCAGATTGAATGCAAAGCCGTCACGGCCCTGGACACGGGCCAACTCGTCATCGGAGATCGGCGTCAGCGCCAGGGCCGCCGATGCAAATGCCAGCCCAACAAACGCCAACAGAGCCCGGCTGGCTCTGGTGTTTTGCTTCGGCGTCAGGGCGTGCATGAGACTCAACCACCCGGCTTGACGAGTTGCAGCGGCAAATTGGGGGGCAGGACGGCGTTCAGATTGCCGGCGCTGAGCTTGTCGCGCCAGTTCATCCAGATGCCGGCCTGCGCCAGATCGGGTGCGGCCATGCCGGCCACGGCCGCCGGGAACTGCACTGCACTTTTCAGCACCGCCAAAAAGAGATCGCGGCTGGGCCCGGCCGCGTCGCCGGCCTGCAGGCTGCCAATCTGCGCCAGGCTGAAGGGGCAGGCTGCGACCGCGCAAGTGCTGCCGTCCCAGCGCTTGCCGCCCAGCGGGTCTTGACGCGAGTCGAGGATATTGGCGCTTTGGCTGTCGGCAATCGCCAGCGAGCCGCTGAGGGTCTTGGCGTTCAGGCCGAAGGCGCCGCTGACGCCCTCGAAGCCCAGGCGCATGCCGACGATTTCACGCTCACCGGCAGCGCTGGCCGGGCGGTAAACCAGTTCGAAGTAAGGGTTGCTCAGGGCGACGGTGCGCTGCGCATCGCCCAGATCGCTGCGGCCAAATTGCAGCCGCGCGATGTCGATATCGGCGCCGCTGCCATTGCGCGGGGCATAGTTGTATTCGCCCAGGCGCAGATTGGAGAAATTGGCGCTCAGCTTCAGATCGGCGTTCAGCGTCAGGCGCGAAAAGTCCAAGCCGTTCGAGCTGGTGTTGCTGATGGCGACCATCGCCTGACCCCAGACGCGCGCCAACTCGGCGTCCGGCAGCGGCGCCAATTGGGCTTGCGCGGCGGCGCTGCCGAGCAGCGTCAGCCAGAGCAGCACACTTCGAATGCTGGCGGGCCGGATGCTCATCATCACCGCGCCCACATCCAGATTTTCGAGCCTTGCAGATCGATATTGGTGAAGGCAAAGCTGCCGAAGGAGGCGCTGCTATTGCCCATGGTCACCGAGCCTATGGCCAGGCTGGGGCTCAGCCTGTGGTCGAGCCCGGCATTGGGCAGCGCGAACTGGATCACATCGCTTCGGCCGTCGTAGGTGCCGCTGCTCAGCAAGCGGCTGATGCCGGCCGCACCGTCGGCGCCGTAAGCAGCCATCGAGTTACTCATCGCCGTGCCGAAGCTGGCCGAGTTCAGCAGGTCCACCGTCATCACGAACATGCCGCGCAGCGTGATGTTGTTGAAGGAGATGCTGCCGCCATCGGGGTTGGCGGCACTTTTGTTGCTGTAGCTGAACGAGCCGATTTTGATGTCCAGGTCGGCTGCCAGCGTGACGCCGTCGCGGCCGTGCACCTCGGCCAGGTCCGCGTCATCCAGGCTGCTCATAGCGCGCGCCGCATTGCTCAGCAAGAGCAGCGCGAAGGCGACGAGCATCAGCAGATGGCAGCGGGGCATGTGAATTTGGTGTTAGGTCAATTCAGTCTTTAGAAAAATTCGGCCCGGCAAACAGTCGCCGGGCCGAACATTTCTGCTTTCCTAATTGCTTAGGAAAATTTCAAGTCAAGCAGTGACTCAATGTGCCCAGATCCAGAACTTGGAGCCTTGCAGGTCCATGTTGTTGATGGCGATGCTGCCGAAGGACTTGTTGCCCACGCTATTGCCCAGGGTGATGCCGGCGACGGTGACGCTTGGGCTCAGCTTGGAATCCAGCTTGGCGTTAGGGAAGGCGAACTGAACGATGTCGCTGGCGCCGTCATAGATGGCCGCGCCGGTTTGTGCGCCGAAAGTGTCAAAGCTGGCCGAGGTCAGTGCCTTCAGTTGACCAGCGACTGCAACGCCACCTGCGGTTGTGCCTGCGCCAGGAGGAACGCCGGCTGCCAATGACTTGCCGCTGTCCGCATCGGCTTGGTTGAAGCCCATGTGGGTCGCAATGGAATCAGCCACATTGCTGACGAAGGCACCCTTGTTCAGGATGTCCAAGGTCATCACGAACATGCCCTTGATGCCGATGTTGTTGAAGGAGACCGAACCGCCGTTGGTGTCCGTGTCGGTGTACTTGAACGAACCGATATTGATGTTCAGGTCACCGGCGATCGAGACACCGTCCTGGCCGCTGACTTGCGCCAAGGCGCCGTCATCAATAGCGGTCATGGCGGAAGCCGACAGGGAAGCGGCGAGCAGAGCTGCGACGGCGGAAAGTTTGAATGCGTTCATTTGAATATCTCCAGAATTGATTAATTGATTAATTGAATGATTGAAAAACTGCTTTGAAACTTCTCTCTTGCACGCGCCGCCCATGGTCTCTAGTCACGGGTTTGGCTCATTGCAGCGCGGGTGCTTGTGGGCTCTCTGGCTGCGCCGAGTTGTCTGCGGCGTGGACGAATGATGCGGATTAGTTGGCAAAAACTAGTGACTTTGCGAGCCATGCTCTTGGCTTTGCGTGCCCTCCGTTCGGTGGGGAGGAGGAACCATTAGAGGGTTTCTATGCTGTCTCAATCATCAGTTAGGGGCGCGCACTTGCGCTTCAGACGGGGCTGCGCAGACGGCTCGGCGAATGGCCAAACCAGCGTTTGCAAGCGCGGTAGAAATTGCTCGGATCGGCGAATCCCAGCGCGAAGCTCATCTCGGTGGCGGTGATGCAGCCGCGGTTCAAATAGCGCGCGGCCAACTCGCGGCGGGTCTCGTCCAGCAGCTTGTTGAAGCTGGTGCTTTCTTCCAGCAAGCGGCGCTGCAGCGTGCGCTCGCTCATATGCAGTTGCGCGGCAATGGTCTCGCGCTTGGGGTCGCCCTTGGACAGTTCCTGGGTCAGCAATTGCCGCACCCGCACCTGGATGCTGCCACCGCGTTGCAGCATCGCCTGGCTGGCGCTGCGCTCACACAGCGCCGCGACGCTGGCATTGGCCGTGGGGATGGGGGTGCGCAGGTCGGCGCTGTCAAAGACGATGCAAAAATGTTCTGCGTTGAATTCGAGTTCGCAGCCAAAGACCTCGATCCAGCGCCCGAGTTCAAGCGGGGCCGCAAAGGGGTAGCTGATTCTGAGTGGCCGCACCCGCCGGGCGGTGGCCCAGTTGAGCGACTGCAAGACCACATTGGCGATGAAGTCATAGCGCTGCAGCGGGGTGGTCCGCAGGCCTTTGAGGATGTCGACGCGGAGCTGGGTCTGGGCGCCGTCCTGGCTCAATTCCATGCAGACCGCTGGCGACAGCAGGGCCGAAAAACGCAGCAGGTATTGCAGCGCGTCGCCCAGATCATGGGCCGCCAGCACCAGATGCGCCAGCAGGCCAAGCGCAATCAGCGGATGTGCCGGCACACTCAGGCCTATGGCTGCATCGCCGGTACGCGCGGCGGCCAATTCCCAAGCGCCGCTGTAGGCGTCAGACAAGACCCGGGGGTCGGACTCCTCGGGGTCAAGCCCTTGTTGATCAAGCAGGCTCTGCAGACACAGACCGCGCCCGGCAAAGGCCTGCGCCATCGCCTTGTGCCAGCTATTCGTCAGGCCTGCCGCGCCGGCGGGCTTGTACTCCTGTGCGCGCGGTGCCGCCTGCGCTGTATCTTGGCGCTGTGACATCGCTGCGAACTGGCCGGCGTTTTGCATGATTGATTGATCGAAAGAGAGTGTTCGTTGGGCGGAGCCCGCACTCTAGGGGGCAGCCTCATCCTTGTCGCCGTCCATCCGTCTAGGTCGGGGGCTATCCCAAGGGATAGTGCTAGCTGACCGAAGGGATAGGTTGAGGGCGGGGCAGGGCTAGGTGCTGCGAATTTGTGCTTGCAGCTTCGGCGCGACAATGCCGAGCCTCCCGCCTCCTCCTATTTCCAATTGCCCATGCACACCCTGGCTCAATTACGCTCCGGCGAACTCGCCGGCATCAGCCGGCTCGATCTGTCTTGCGGCCTGACCGAGTTGCCGCCCGAAGTCTTCACCCTGGCAGATAGCCTGGAAGTGCTCAATCTATCGGGCAACGCGCTCAGCAGCCTGCCCGCTGATTTGCCGCGTTTGCACAAGCTCAAGGTGCTGTTTTGCGCGGAGAACCGTTTCACCGAAGTACCCGAGGTGCTCGGCGATTGCGCGTCCTTGAGCATGGTTGGCTTCAAATCCAACCAGCTGACGAAGCTGCCCGCCGCGGCCCTGCCGGCCAAGCTGCGCTGGTTGATCCTGACCGATAACGAGTTGCGTGAACTGCCCGGTGAACTGGGCGAGCGGCCGCATCTGCAAAAGCTGGCCTTGGCCGGCAATCAATTGAGCCAGTTGCCGGACTCGATGGTGCAATGCCGGCGCTTAGGCTTGCTGCGCATGTCGGCCAATCGCTTCGAGCAGATCCCGCCCTGGCTGTTGGACTTGCCCAACTTGGCCTGGCTGGCCGTCGGCGGCAACCCCTGGGGCGCGCAGCGCGAGTCACGCGTGCTGGAGCAGTCGGCTTTGCCCGATCTCGATTGGGCGGCGCTGCAGATGGGCGGGCTGCTCGGGCAGGGCGCGTCCGGCGTGATCCATGCGGCGCATTGGCCTGCCGGTCCGGCGGATGGGCGTGAGTTGGCCGTCAAGGTTTTCAAGGGCGAGGTCACCAGCGATGGCTGGCCGCACAGCGAATGGGCGGCCAGTCTGGCGGCCGGCCTGCATCCGCACCTGATCTCGGCCAGCGCGCGCCTGACGGCTCATCCGCTGGGCGCCGAGGGCCTGGTGATGCCGCGCATAGCGCCGGAGTTCAGCACGCTGGCCGGCCCACCCAGCCTGAGCTCCTGTACCCGCGATGTCTACCCGGCCGCAACGCGGATTGACGCTGAGGTCTTGCAGCGCATGGCGAGCGGCGTGGTCGATGCTGCTCGCCACTTGCACCACCAAGGCATCTCGCATGGCGATCTCTATGCGCACAATCTGCTCTGGAACGGCAAAGGCGACATCTGGCTGGGCGACTTCGGCGCCGCCAGCCTCTTGCCCGAGCAGCTCAGCCGGGCCGAGCGGCAGGGCTATGAGCGGCTCGAAGTCTTGGCCTTCGGCCATCTGCTGGAAGAATGGCTGAGCCGCTGCCCGGATGCGCCGCCCGTCGTGCAACAGTTGCAAACAGCTTGTGTGAGCCCTGAGCCGAAAGAGAGGCCGCTGTTTGCGGAAGTGGCCGCCGCGCTGGGCTCAAAAACATGAGTTAGCTGACCCAGCCGCGCTCGCGTGCGATGAACACGGCATGCGTGCGGTTGCGCGCATCCAGCTTGTGGTTGACGTTGCGCAGATGGAACTTGACCGTCGGCTCGGAGATTTGCAAGCTGTTGGCGATCTGCTTATTGGGCATGCCGGCAGACAGGCATTGCAGGATTTGCAATTCACGCGGCGACAAACCGCATTCGCCGCGCGGCGCCGTGACTGCCAGCAGCGCCGTCGCCGCCGGCGCCTCAGCAATGGCCGGCACCGGCATCAAAGCCTGACCATCGGCCGGTCCCAGCACGCGCTCCAGCACCGCCTGCAGACGCGGCGCGGCGCCTGCGCGCAGCGCTTCCAGCATCGCGATCAGGCGCGGGCCTTCTTCCAGATAGCTGGCACGCAGGCCCAACTCGGCCTCGCTCAGCAGCAACTCGCTCAGCAGCAGCCGCGCTTCGGCTTCGCGGCCCAGCTGTTGCAAGGCTTGCGCCTGCAGCAGCCCGAGCTTGAGTTGCCGGCGCCGCCGGCCCAGGTTCCTTGCCTTCACCCGCTTGACCGAGCAGGCCTCCAGTACCTGCTCGGCGCGGCCCTCGCGCAGGCCCAGGCGCAGGCCGGCCAAGGCCTGGTCCTCCACATCATTGATGGGCGTCATGCGGTCGGCGGCAAAGTCCCAGGCCGCCGGCAACAGGCTCAGTCGCTCCGGCGCCATCGGGTGGCCATGATCGAATTGATGCAGCACTTGGTACTGCTGCTCCAGCCGCATCGGCGCCACGATGCGCGCCAGGCCGAGCGAGCGGCCCAGCTCGATGCCGGCATGGATCAATGCCGCGGCTTCCGCATATTGGCCGGCTCGGCACAGCGCGCGCGACAGGATCCGGTGCGTGATGACGATGGCGTCCAAGAAGACCAGCTCACCCGACAAGTCCAGGTATTCGCGCGCCAACACCTCGGCCCGCTCGAACTCGCCCAGCTCGTACAGCGCACCGGCCAAGTAAACGCCCACGTAAGCAGTACTGGCGCTGTGGCGTCCGCTGATGCGGCTCAGCTCGGCCAAGGCCGGCTCCAGCCTGGTCACCACTTCCAGCGCGCGGCCCTGGGCCAGCAAGGTGTAGGTGCTGATGCCGTAACTGAAGGTGGTGCCGTAGACGCTGCCAATGCGTTTGAACAGCGCCAGGCCTCGGTCAGAGCTCTCCAGCGCCGCGTCAAAGCGGTGTGAACAGAGGTCCACATAGGCATGAATGCTGCGAAAGGTCGCCTCGCTCAGCCCGCTCAGGGTCAGGTCTTGATATTGCTTGAGTGCCAACTCGCATTCGCCCAGCCGGTCCATCAAGACCAGCGACAAGGGCCCCAGCATCCGGTACTCGGCCATGCTCTGTACGCTGGGCACTTGTTTGAGTTGCTCGGCCAACTGGCCGGCCAGGCTGTATTCGTAGCTGAAGATATGGATCCAGCACAGCGCGACCTGCAAGTTTGGGTGGCGCTTGAGTACCGGCTCGGGCATTTGCCCCAGCCAATGCCGGCAGCTGCTGATGTGGCCGCGCGCCAGCGCCTGCCAGATATGGTTGATCAGAATGGCGCAGGCTTGCTCATGGTTGCCGGCGGTCAGCGCATGCTCGATGGCCGCATCGGGGTCACCCGACTGCAAGAACCAGTCGGCCGCGCGCTGATGCAGATCGGCCAGCCAATCCGGATAGTCCTCACGCAGCTTGCGTTGCAAGAACTCGGCAAACAGCGGGTGGTAACGAAACTCGGTGCCGGCGGCACCCATGCGCAAGACGAACAGGCTCTGCGCCTCAAGCTGGCGCAAGAGCGTGGCCGCATTGGCGATCTGGCCGACGGCATTGCAGATGCCGGGGCCGAGTTGCTTGACAAAGCTGGTGCGCAGCAAAAAGTTCTTGATCTCTTCCGACTGATCCCAGAACACTTCTTCATACAAGTAGCGGCCAATGTCGGCGGTCTGCTCGCAGAAGTTTTCGATGAAGCCGGGCTTGTCGCCGCGCCCTTTGAGCGCCAGCGCGGCCAGCTGCAGGCCGGCCGGCCAGCCCTCGGTGGCGTGCAGCAAGCGGCGCACACTGGGCGCGTCGAGCTGCAACTGGTGACGCTGGTTCAGAAACAGCTCGGCCTGCTCGAAGTCAAAGCTCAACTCCGCCATGCCGATCTGCAACAGCCGGCCCTGTGCCTTGAGCTTGTACAAGCGCAGCAGCGGCGCGTTGCGCGCGGTGATGAAGAGCTTGCAATGAGGCGGCAAGCGTTCGATCAGCCGCTGCATCAAATCGACCGCGCGGGCCTCGCGCAGATGGTCAAAGTCGTCCAGAAAGATCGCGGTCGGCTGCTGAATGGCGGCGACGGCGTCGAGCACGTCCTGGCCCAGGCGCGAGCCGGTGTAGCGCGCGTCCATCAAGCTTGGCGCTGGCGCGGCCGAATCGCCTGCGTCGGCGGGGGGCGTCGGCAGCGCCGTCTGCAGCAAAGCGCAGAGCCGCTCCACATGGTTGTCGTCGGCGCTCAGTTGCAGCCAGGCGGTGGCGAAGCCTTTGGCCCGCAGGCGCTCGTGCAGGCACAGCATGGCGGTGGTTTTGCCGAAGCCGGCCGGTGCAATCGCCAGCACCAAGGCCACCTCGGCACATTCTTCCAGCCAGGCGCCGAGATTGGGGTTGTCGACCAGATGGCGACTGAGTTGGGGAGCGACGAGAGGGGACATGTGAGAGGGCTGGGAATTGTCCGGTGGTGATGGGGTCTGGCCTGGGCGGCGCCAAGCGTAGCCGATCTTGGGACCGGCGCTACTGCGTGAAAGTCCCGAGACTCAGTGGCTGCACGGTTGGAATCAGCGGCAGGTTTGACGCCGAGCGAAGCTGCGGTTCACGCCTCGGCACTGGCGGTTCGCAACTTGGCCAGTTCGCTCAAACGCTGATGAGCGGGGCTGTCCCAGGCGATCGGCCATTGGTTTTTGGCCTGCAGATAATGGTGGGTAAAGACGTCCAAGTAAGTCTCCAGCGTTTGCGCGGCCAACTCCTCGCCGGCCAGGCTCAGGCATAGCGAGGCGACCTCGCTGGTGCAGAAATGATCATCCCGGCGCGAGCGTCGCAGCTTGTATTGCGAGATCTGCGCCAGCTCCAGGCTGAGCACCGGCAAGGTGTCCAGATAGGGGCTCTTGCGGAACATCTTGCGGGCCTCGCTCCAGGTACCGTCCAGCAAGATGAAGAGCGGGCGCTTGGTAGTCTGCGTTGCGCAAGCGTCAGGCAAGGGCACGCTGTGTACCACCCGTTCAGGCTCAACAAACTCGCCCGGGAACACCACGAAAGGCTGCCACTGTGGGTCCTTCAAAAGTTCCAGCAGCGCCGGGTCGGTCTCGGTGCGGGCCCAGCCGAAAGCAAAGGTATCGGCCACCATATCGGCAATCAGCCAGCCGGTGTTGCTGGGCTTGAGCGGCTCGACATCGGCCATCAAGAGGCAGATGCCGGCGCGTGTCGGCACCGACGGGCGCAGCGCGCACATGCAGTGGCCGATGTTCAGCCGGCAGTCGGCGCAGCGATCGCGCTTGAAGCCGCCACGGGCCAAGAAAGGTTTGCTGCTGCGCGCCAAACGGGCGGCGCGTAAAAGGGAGACGGCGTGGGGCATGGGTGAGTGGGTGAACGGGCGATCTGAGCGCTGACGCGCATGCAGCAGTGCAGGCAGTGTCGCATCTCGCGAACTGCCGCCCGGCCGCTGCCATCCGTTCGAGAACGCACAGACCCGGCCGCGCGGCGGGCTCAGGCTCCAGCTTCCACCTTGTCAGCGAGGTTCACGCACGAGGCGCATCCATGCACGCACACCGCAAGACCCGCCCGGCCGCCAGCCTCAGCCCCTGGCGGCGCCTGCTCCTGCTCTGGCTGCTCGGGCCGCTGCTGTGGCTGCAGGCCCGCCATGTGCGCCGCATCACGCCGCGCATGCCCGAGCCGCCTGGGCAGCGTGCCGGCAGCGCCGGCCAGGGGTCACTGATCCGGCTCTTGGTGGCGGGTGACTCAGGCGCTGCGGGTGTCGGCGCGCCGACGCAGGAGCAAGCGCTCTGTGGCCAACTGGTGCGCCGCCTGAGCCGGCATCACCGAGTCGAGTGGTGCGTGCTGGCGGTCAATGGGCTGGACTCGCCGGGGCTGCACCAACTGCTGCTGGATGCACCCAAGGCGAGCTTCGATGTGGTGGTGCTGTCCATGGGCGCCAATGACGCCACCGCCCTGTGCGCGCCCTTGCTATGGGCGCGCTGGCAGAGTCGTTTGGCCGAACTGATTGCCTTGCGCTTCGCGCCGGCCTTGCTGGTACACAGCGCCGTGCCGCCCATGCATGCTTGCCTGGCATTGCCGCAGCCGCTGCGCTGGTTCATGGGCCGCTGGGCGCAACAGATGAACCTCAGCTTGGCCGCGCTGCTGATCGAAGAAGTGGGGCGCAGCATGCATTGGCATCCCAGCACGACGACCACGGCCGGCATGGCCGCCGATGGTTTCCACCCCAGCCCGGAGGGCTATGCGGTCTGGGCCGAGGGCTTGAGCCAGCATATTCTGGCGGCGCAGATTCCCTCACGGCATTACCCGGACCTCGAGCCCTGCAGCGCAGCGGCTATTGCTCATTGAAAGCCGCTGCGAGCGCGCCGAGCCCAGTAGGTGAGCGGGTGGGAAGCCCCCGCCTTAAGGTCCTCGATTTCCCCCAGCCGGCATCTCGATGAACATCCCAGCTGCAGGAAGCTTCTGCCCTTTGATCCAGTCGGCAGCCACGTCGAACAGCTTCGCGGAATAGGCCATTGCCACACCGTCTGCGGTTTGGATCGGCTCGATCAAGCCATGGTCGGCTCGCGGGAAGAGCACTACGGCGATATTCGGTCGCTGCAGCTGAATCTGGCGCAGGATGGCTTGAGTGCTGGCGTTAGGTGCCTGCCGGTCGCTGCCGCCCAGCAGCCAAAGCTGGCGCGATTTGACCGCCTCGATCACGGGGCGGGGCTCATAGTCGAAGCTCAAGCCCTGCGCCAAGGCGGGGCCCTTGGTCTTGATGTCCTCGGAGCTGAATTTCAAAAAGATGCCGGTGTAGGAGCGTGGCTGTATGGCCTCCAGCCAGGGCGCGCCGGCATGATTGGCTTTGAAAGCATCCAGCGCCGCAAAGCCGTCGCGCAGATTGGAGCGCACGATGTTTTCGGTAATCACTGTCAGCGCCTTGGCCTCGGCCAGCACGGCCGCATCGAAGCTCGCCTCCCGGACTTGCTGCTCCACCAGCGCCCGGTCCTGGGCGATCGGGCCCTCGGCCATGGCGAAGGCAGCAATGACGAAATCCAGCTCGACCAGCGTCGCGGTCAGTGGCGCCACCCAGCCGCCCTGGCTCGCGCCAATCACACCGACTGAGCGGATGTCCGGCGCCAGGCGCCGCGCCGCCTGGACTGCGGCCGCTGTGTCGCGTGCGCGGGCGTGGAAGTCGGACAGCGGGGCGCCAGCGGACGCGCCAGTCCCGCGCTTGTCATACACAAAGACGGCAATACCCCGGCGGGCGAGCTCGTACTGCCAGACGCTGTCATCGGTGGAAGGGTCGTTGTTGGAACCCTCGACCCACACGGCCAGCGACTGAGCGCGGCCACCCGGCGGCAGCACCAGCTTGCCGTGCAGCTTGACGCCGTCGCTGAAGAAGCTTGTTTCTTTCTCGAGCAGGGGCAAACGAAGTGCCTGTTCGGCAAGCTGGCCTTGTTTCATCGCCAAGGTCATCGTGCCGACGCTGCAAGGCTCGAACTTGATCTGTAGGCCCGCAGCGCCGAACGTGCCGTCCTCTGCCTCCTGCAGGTTCCCGAATTGGCCGTTCGAGAGGCTGTATTGCAGGCCGCGCGGCTGGCCACCGAAGCCGGTGATCGTCACCGACCGGCCCGCTGGCAGGGCGTAGACACCCAAGAGGCAGCGCAGTTCGGCATCCAGCCGGGTTTGCGGCAGTGCGTCCAGCGGCGCGACAGCTGCCGTTGCAGCGGTCGTCACAGTTGCCGCAGCAAGGAGCGCCGCAGTAAGAAAGCTCAGCATGTCCAACTCCTGGGTTTTGATCTGGCGAACGAGCGGCTTAAGGCCAGATGGCGAAAACCTCGTTCTCGTGAAGACCCCCATGCTGAGCGCCTGGCTCGATCGACACCAGCCACATGCGACACGCTGCATATTGCCTGGGATCGTCGGTAGAGCAGCGCCAGCGACAATGGCGCAAGGCCGCGCTGGCCCTTGATTTTTCTGCCGGTGGCCGGGCGCGGATCTTGCATATAAGCATTCCATGAATAGTTTGACCCCTTGCACCCCGACAAGTTCGCCCCCCGGCTCGAATTGGCGCGCCGACTTGTCGATTGCTTATGCCTGCGAGCATGGCCGCAGCGTGGCGCGCTATGAACACAGCGGGCCACTGCGCATCCTCAAAAGCCTCTACCCCGAAGGCGAGGCGGTCTGCCATAACGTCTTGGTTCATCCGCCTGGCGGTTTGGTCGGCGGCGACACCCTGGCGGTTTCTTTGCAAGTGGGCGAGGGCGCGCATGGCCTCGTCACCACGCCGGGTGCCACACGCTTTTATCGCAGCGAAGTGGGCGCCGTCGCCACACAGGCGGTGCGCGCCACGCTGGCTGCGGGCGCGCGGCTCGAGTGGCTGCCGCTGGAGGCCTTGGCCTATCCCGGCTGCGAGGCGCGCAACGAGGCCCGTTTTGCGTTGGCGCCGGGGGCCGAGATGATGTGTTGGGACATCACCGCTTTAGGCCTGCCCGCTGCCGGCCAGGCCTTTGATCGCGGGCGCTTCGCTCAGCATTTGGAGGTCGAAGGCGTTTGGCTGGAACAAGGCGTGATTGCGGCCGATGACGCTTTGCTGATGAATGGCCTGCTCGGTTTGGCGGGGCGGCGTTGCCTGGCCACCTTGGTGTTTGCGGCCGGCTCAGGGATTAGTCGCACTCGTCAAGAGCGGGCGCTTGATGCGGTGCGTGAGCTGATCGAGACCCATGCTTTGCGTGAGTTTGCCGGCGTCACCGCGCCCCATGGGCAGGTGCTGGTCTTGCGTGCCTTGAGCGAGTTGACGGAACCTAGCCTGGATCTGCTGCGGCAGGCTTGGGCCCTGTGGCGGCACGAGCTCTGGGGCATGGCGGCCACGCCGCCGCGCCTGTGGTCCATGTGAATGGCGATGTAGACAAGAAACTAAATCGACACGATCTGCCGCACGCCCTTGGCTACCATCTCGCTGCGCGAGCCCTGTGAGATCACTGCGCCGCGCTCCAGCACCAGATAGTCATCGGCCAGCTCTTCGGCAAAGTCGTAATACTGCTCGCACAGCAGCACCGCCATGCGCTGACCGTTCAAGCCATGGTCGGCCAATTGGCGAATGATGCGGCCGATGTCTTTGATGATATTGGGCTGTATGCCTTCGGTCGGCTCATCCAGGATCAGCAACTTCGGGCCGGCCGCCAGCGCTCGCGCGATGGCGAGCTGCTGCTGCTGGCCGCCCGACAGATCGCCGCCGCGCCGCTGCAGCATTTGCTTGAGCACCGGGAACAGCTCAAACAAATGCGGCGGAATCGGCGTGCCACCGGGCAGCGTGGCCAGACCCATGCGCAGGTTTTCTTCCACCGTCAAGCGGGCAAAAATTTCGCGGCCCTGGGGCACATAGCCGATGCCGGCGCGGGCCCGCTCATAGGGAGCCAGCTTGGTGATGTTGCGCCCGTCGAAAAGCACCTCGCCGTTCTTGATCGGCACCAAGCCCATCAGCGACTTCAGCAGCGAGGTCTTGCCCACGCCGTTGCGGCCCAAGAGCACGGTGATGCGGCCGGGGCTGGCGCTCACGCTGACATCGCGCAGGATGTGCGAGCCGCTGTAATACTGATGAATGTTTTTGGCTTGCAGCATGATGCTTCTCTCCTATCTCCCGAGGTAGACCTCGATCACCCGCTCGTCGGCCTGCACCTGCGCCAAAGTGCCCTGGGCCAGCACCGCGCCCTCGCAAAGCACGGTGACGATCTCGGAGATGCGGGCAATGAAGCTCATGTCATGCTCGACGACGATCAGCGAATGCTTGCCCTTCAGCGTCAAAAACAGCTCCGCCGTGCGTTCGGTTTCCTGGTCCGTCATGCCCGCCACCGGCTCGTCCAGCAGCAGCAATTTGGGCTCCTGCATCAAGAGCATGCCGATCTCCAGCCATTGCTTCTGGCCATGGCTGAGCAGGCCGGCCGGGCGCTGCCACTCGTCGCGTAATTGAATCAGCGTCAACACCTCGCCGAGCCGGTCACGCTGCACGCCGCTGAGCCGGTGCCATAGCGCCGACGCTACGCCGCGCGGCGACTTGAGCGCCAGCTCCAGGTTCTCGAACACGCTCAGCGCCTCGAACACCGTCGGCTTTTGGAATTTGCGTCCTATGCCCAGACCGGCGATCTCGGCCTCGCTGTGGCGCAGCAGGTCTATGGTGCTGCCGAAGAAAACTTGCCCGGCGTCGGGGCGGGTCTTGCCGGTGATGATGTCCATCATCGTGGTCTTGCCGGCGCCATTGGGCCCGATGATGCAGCGCAGCTCGCCGGGTGCGATGTCCAGCGACAGCTTGTTGATGGCGCGAAAGCCGTCGAAGGAGACGCTGACGTCTTCCAGGTAGAGGATGCGGCCATGCGCCAGATCCAAGGCGCCGGGCTCATGCACACGCGAATAGCCAGCGTTGCGGCCGCCCGAGCTGCCCTGTTCTTGCACTTCCTTTTTGTGCTGCAGCCGCTCGCTGCCTTGCTCCATCAGATCGGGGGTCATGATGTCTTGCCTTTGGATTTGATTTGCCCGACCAGACCGGCCAAGCCATGCGGCAGGAACAGCGTGACCGCAATGAACAGCGCGCCCAGAAAATACAGCCAAATCTCAGGCGCGCTGACCGTCAACCAGCTCTTGGCGCCGTTGACCAGGAAGGCGCCGACGATGGGGCCCAGCAAGGTGCCGCGCCCGCCGACCGCTGCCCACACCGCGATCTCGATCGAATTGGCCACGCTCATCTCGCTCGGGTTGATGATGCCGACCTGCGGCACATAGAGCGCACCGGCCACGCCGCACATCACGGCAGACAGCGTCCAGATGGCCAGCTTGTAGGCAAACGGCGAGTAGCCGCAGAACATCAGCCGGGATTCGGCGTCACGCACCGCTTGCAGCACGCGGCCGAACTTGCTGCGTGTCAACCAGCGCGCCAGCAAATAGCAGCCCAGCAGCGCCAGGCCGCTCATGACGAACAGCAGCATGCGCATCTGCGGTGTCGCAATCGTCAGGCCGGCAATGCGCTTGAAATCGGTGAAGCCGTTATTGCCGCCGAAGCCGGTCTCGTTGCGGAAGAACAGCAGCATCGCCGCATAGGTCAGCGCCTGCGTGATGATGGAAAAGTAAACGCCCTTGATGCGCGAGCGAAAGG
Organism: Paucibacter sp. B2R-40; assembly: GCF_025717555.1. Lineage (GTDB taxonomy): Bacteria > Pseudomonadota > Gammaproteobacteria > Burkholderiales > Burkholderiaceae_C > Paucibacter_A. The sequence continues at coordinate 841,067 of NZ_JAJIRP010000001.1, forward strand.
CAAAGAAGCCGAATACAAAAGCCACCAGGCCAGGCACCAGCACGATCAAGATAACGGTGGCCGCGAAGCTGTCGCTCAAAGCCCAATGCCAGGGCAGCGTCTTCCAGTCCAAAAACACCATGAAGTCGGGCAGCGCACTTTGGTATTGCCCGTCGCTGCCGATCTGGCGCATCAGATACATGCCCATCACATAGCCGCCGAGCGCAAAGAACAGGCCGTGGCCCAGGCTCAGGATGCCGGCAAAGCCCCAGATCAGATCCATCGCCAGCGCGCAGATCGCGTAGCACATGAACTTGCCCAGTAGGCCCACCGCATAGTCGCTCAGATGCAAGACCTGACCCTCGGGCACCCAGAGGTTCAGCACAGGGGCCAGCAGGCAGATGATCAGCAGCGCCGTGGCGAAGCTGAGCCAGCCTTTGGGGCTGAGCAGTTGTGAGTGTGGATTCGGTGTCATGTCGAGTGGCTGGACAGATGCTCTTGCTTGCGGTGCGTCACTCATGCTTCAACTGCCCGCCCCTTCACCGCGAAGATGCCTTGCGGGCGCTTCTGGATGAAGATGATGATGAAGATCAGCACAGCGATCTTGGCCAGCACGGCGCCGACATAGCCTTCCAGCAGCTTGTTCAACATCCCCAAGCCCAGTGCCGCGTAGACGGTACCGGCCAACTGCCCGACGCCGCCCAGCACCACCACCATGAAGGCGTCAACGATATAGCTCTGGCCCAGGTCTGGCCCGACATTGCCGACCTGGCTCAAGGCGCAGCCGGCCAGACCCGCGATGCCGGAGCCCAGCGCAAAAGCATAGGTGTCGACGCGGGCGGTGTTGACGCCCATGCAAGAGGCCATAGGCCGGTTCTGCGTCACGCCGCGTACGAACAACCCCAAGCGCGTGCGCTTGATCAGCAGCGTCATGCCGCCCAGCACCAGGCCGGCAAAGAGGATGATCATCAAGCGGTTATAGGGCAGGCTCAGATTCGGCAAGACCTGCCAGCCGCCGCTCATCCAGGCCGGGTTTTCGACGCCGACGTTTTGCGCGCCGAACAGGCTGCGCACGGTCTGCATCAACATCAGGCTCAGGCCCCAGGTCGCCAGCAGCGACTCCAGCGGCCGCCCGTAGAGCCAGCGCAGCACCAGCCGCTCCATCAGCGCACCCACGGCAGCAGCAGCAAGGAAAGCGGCCGGCAGCGCCAGCACCAGGTAATAGTCAAACCAGCTCGGCGGCAACCATTGGCGAAAGGCCAGGTGCACCAGATAGGTGGCGTAGGCGCCGATCATCATCAGCTCGCCATGCGCCATATTGATCACGCCCATCAGCCCGTAGGTGATGGCAAGGCCCAGCGCCACCAGCAACAAGATGCTGCCCAGGCTCAGGCCGGTGAACAAGGCGCCCAGGCGCTCGCCCAGGGCCAGCGTCGATTCCAGGCTGCGCAGCGAATTCTTCAAGGCGCTCTTGACGTCAGGGTCGGTTTCTTCCGCCAGGCGCTGGTTCAAGAGCAATTGGGTGGCCGGGCTGCGCGAGGCACCGAGCAGCTTGGCCGCTAGCAGACGCTGCTCCACGACCGGGCTGAAGGACAGCGCAGCGGCTCTTGCCAGCGTCAATTCTGTACGGACTGCAGCGTCGGCTTCTTTGGCCAGCGCCATGTCCAGCATAGGCAGGTAGTCGATCTTGGCGTCCTGCTGCAAGGACCGAGCAGCAGTCAGTCGCTCAGCAGGAGTCGCCGGCGCGAACAACTGCAAAACGGCCAGCGCTTGATCCAGCTCGCCACGCAGGCGGTTGTTCAGCATCACGTCGTCCAGCGCGGCTGGCGGCTGGGCCAGCACTTGGCCGCTCAGCGCGTCCTGCATCTGGCCCTTCTCGTCAACGATGATCAAAAGTTGGCGGGCGGGGTCCAGCTTCACTTGTTCGGCCTTCATGGCCAGCAGCAGCCTTGTGCTGCGTTCGTCCGGCGTGGCGACGATCGCTTGCAGCACAGCGCTGCGCTCGTCGCCGTCGCCAGTCGCCAGCGCAAGCGCCTGCTGAGGCGTCATCAAGGCCTGTGTGACGCAAGGCCACAAGAGCAGACCACATAACAATGAATTCAGCAGGCGCTTCATACGGCTAGCTCTTCTCTCAATGACTTACTTACTTCTTCACCGGCTCATCGGGCTTGACGTCATTGCCTGCGATGAAGGGGCTCCAAGGCTTGGCCTTGACCGGGGCCGGTGTCTTCCAGACCACATTGAACTGACCGTCGGCCTTGATCTCGCCGATGAACACCGACTTGTGCAGATGGTGGTTCTTCTCATCCATCTTGGAAGTGATGCCGCTCGGTGCGGTGAAGGTCTGGCCGGCCATGGCGGCGATGACCTTGTCCACATCGGTGCTCTTGGCTTTTTCAACCGCCTGCTTCCACATATTGATGCCGATGTAAGTCGCCTCCATCGGGTCATTGGTCAGCGGCCGGTCCTTGTGGCCGGGCAGGTTCTTGGCCTTGGCGTAAGCGGTCCACTTACTGATGAAGTCGGCATTGGCCGGGTTCTTCAGCGACATGAAATAGTTCCAGGCAGCCAAGTGGCCGACCAGTGGTTTCGTGTCCACGCCGCGCAGCTCCTCTTCACCGACCGAGAAGGCCACCACCGGCACATCCTTGGCCTTCAGGCCGGCATTGCCCAGCTCTTTGTAGAAGGGCACGTTGGAGTCGCCATTGATGGTGGACACCACGGCGGTTTTGCCACCGGCCGAGAACTTCTTGATGTCGGCGACGATGGTCTGGTAATCGCTGTGGCCGAACGGGGTGTACTTCTCGTCGATGTCCGAATCCTTCACGCCCTTGCTGTTCAGGTAGGCGCGCAGGATCTTGTTGGTCGTGCGGGGGTAGACATAGTCGGTGCCCAGCAGCACCCAGCGCTTGGCCGCGCCGCCGTCCTTGCTCATCAGGTAGTCCACCGCAGGGATGGCCTGCTGGTTAGGCGCGGCGCCGGTGTAGAACACGTTCTTGCTCAGCTCTTCGCCTTCGTACTGCACCGGGTAGAACAGCAGGCCGTTGAGTTCTTCCAGCACCGGCAGCGCCGATTTGCGCGACACGGAGGTCCAGCAGCCGAAGATCACGGCCACCTTGTCTTGGGTCAGCAGTTGCTTGGTCTTTTCGGCAAACAGCGGCCAGTTAGAGGCCGGGTCCACGACCACGGGCTCGAGCTTTTTGCCCAGCACGCCGCCCTTGGCATTGATCTCGTCGATGGCCATCAAGACGGTGTCCTTGAGGACGGTCTCCGAGATCGCCATCGTGCCGGACAGGCTGTGCAGAACGCCGACCTTGATGGTGTCGGCGGCCTGGACGTTGAGGCCGGTGAAGCTCAGGCCGGCGACGGCGCTGGCGACGGCCAAGGTCTTGAGGGAGAAGTTGCGGCGTTGCATCATGGTCGATGTGCTCCTGGGAAGGGGGTCTGGTCGGTGTTGGGGGGGCAGGCTTGCCGCAATCGATCTCATTGCGGACGTCCCCAATGTAGGCAGCGCTGGCCCAATGGCATATACGGCGAATGGCGTATGCGGGTGGCTGTGTTGCTGTGTTGTTGTGCTGCTGTCCGCTATCCTTCGCTAGCCACAGCTACAGATGAGGAGCCTCGCCATGTCCAGAGAACGAGCCGCCATGCCGCTATCCATTGATCGCGTTGTCGTGATCGACGGGCAAGACCGTTTGACGGTGGGCAAGGACTTGAGCATCCAGGTCGGCAAGAAGCTGCGCATCGAGGCGGGCGATTCGCTGGAGCTGGTGGTGGGCCAGGCGAGCTTGCTGATGAAGAAAGACGGCAGCATCGTCATCAAGGGGCGCAGGCTGAGCTTCGAGGCCAGTGAGGCCGTGGACGTCAAGGCTAGTGGCGATGTGGTGCTTAAGGGCGGGAAGATTTCGGAGAACTGATGGTCTGGTCCAGAGCCAGGCTCGGTGCGAGGGCTGGTTTCGCTTGTATTGCTCTATCGGCACGATGCCGGGAGTTCGTCCCGGCGGCCGACCTCCTTCTCTTGTCTCGCCAAGAGAAGGAGGCAAGAGAAGGCGACCCTGCCGCATGGCCCTACGGGTCCGCTCAGATGCTCAAATTTGCCGGGCCGCGCCCAACTCACTGCGCTACGCTCCGTTCAAACAAGGGGCGCGAAGCCAGTTCTTGAAGTCGCTGCGCGACGCCCGACAAATTCTGCGCTCCTCGCCCATGCAGAAGGGGAATTCACAAGAACACGGCTCGCTGCGCGTCGCCTCGATGGGTGCAGCGCTGCGCGCAGGCACCTCGCAAGTCGACTTTTTTTGGGGTCAGGTTATCCGCTTAAAATGAAAGTAACGACTGCGGCCGGAGCTTCCTTTTTGCCAGCGGGGAAAACATGCATCTAAAGGCGGGAAGGCCTTTATATTTGAGACCTGACCCCGGCCTTTGTTTCCATTTTTCCCTGACTCTCAAGCCTTATGAGAAACGATCGGCCTGCCTCCTGCACCCAGATGGTCTGCTTGTCTGGACTGGTGCCTACGTAGCCCAGAGAGATCGCTTGGTCGCAGGCATGGTCATAGAAGAGCTTCGATGAATTCATCACCGAACGAATCCATTCAGAGCGCAGCGCTCCGGCATCGCTGGATTTGTCATAGACGGCCGCTACTGCTTGCATGAATTGAACAACTGGCGACGGATTGCTTGGCTCCGGCGCTTGAGCGGACTGAAGAGGGTCGGAGCCAATCGGGGGCTTGACAAATAGTGGCGCATTCAACAGCTCCCGGAGTAGTTGATCCATTCCCGTCTCAAATCGATCGTCAGTGGAAAGATCAATGTATAGCTTCGAACCTAGAAAGGTAGGCAATTGAACCGATCCACCTTGGCGAACGATGGGAATGATTCGATTGGAGCCAATCTGCTTAAGCAAATCCGCAGTGACGATCATTTTCTCGTAGCCGACACCTCCGACGCCCGCATTGGCCTTTTCCACATATCGCTCAGTACAGATCATTAAGACACGAGCAGAGCGAGCGATGCTTTGCTCCATGAAATGTGGCAGATCGCCGCCGGGACCTATTTCCCACTGATCAAGAATTGCGTCGATTCCACTTTGGCGAAGTCGAGTGGCTAGTTCTAACACCCATCGCTTGTGTTCCTGGGAGTCGTGCGAGTACGAAACAAAGACAATGGGCGACGTCAAGATGTACTCCAGGTTAGCGTTGATAGTGGCAGTTGCGCCGCGAGCGGCGGCTGGACGCAGAAGGCCCAAAATGAAATGGGGATATGTAGAGACCAGCCGTTGCGAGGCGGCTCAGGGTTAGCTCGCATCGCCGGGAAAGATGATTGGAACTGAAAATTTGATCCGGGAATTCGATGACGACTCACCATGCGAAGCTCCCTGGGAACCCAGCCCCACCGCACCGAGAAAGACACCAATGCCGCCTTTCGTATCGGTTGCCTTGGCCTCTGCAAGTGCAATATCAAACTCGACGCGAGACACCGGTTTGCCATCGTTGTCCGTGACGATCTGGGCTTCCTTGAGGTGCCCATAGACCGCGTTTGAACCAATACTTGCACCGTGCTTTTTACACTCTTCCCTAGCCTCAGCGACACCAGCGACGATCTCGGTTAGTGCTGTTTTGATGAATTCTTGAAGATTCACTGCTTCTCCTTCTGTCGATAGACCTGTATTGGCAAACCCTTCCGGCGTATTTTTGCTGGCAACGTTCGAGCTCAGGGGCAGGAGTCAGCTGGCCGCGAAGCTGGAAATATACAGGCAGCGTAGCGCGGCCAGCTGGCGGAAGGCCACTCGCGCGCTTGGTCAACGTTGAAGCTAACCGTCCTGCAAAAGGCCGGGGTCAGGTCTTGAATCTGAAGGCAAGACTTGACCCTAAAGCCATCGGCTTGCGCGGTGTATGCGCGCAGCGCAGCACCCATCGAGGCGAAGCGCAGCGAGCCGAGTTCTTTTGAGTTCACCCCTTCTGCATGGGCGAGGAGCGCAGAATTTGCCGGGCGTCGCGCAGCGACTTCAAGAACTGACTTCGCGCCCCCTGTCTGAGCGAAGCGGCCGTTAGGGCGCGAAGTGAGTTGGGCGCGGCCCGGCAAATTCGAGCATCCGAGCGGACCCGCAGGGCCATGCGGCAGGGTCGCCTTCTCTTGCCTCCTTCTCTTGGCGAGACAAGAGAAGGAGGTCGGCCGCCGGGACGAACTCCCGGCATCGTGCTCGGCAAGCAAATGAGCCGAAGGCTGTGCATTTTTTCAGTAGGTCCTGCCATCCAAGCCCAAAAGCTGCGCTCAGCACCGCCAACAATCAAGGCGCCGAGATCAATCGATCCACCATGCTCTTGACCGCATGCAACTGCGCCCCACCCCGCACCTGAAAATTCAACCCCGAGTAACCCCACCAATCCCAACACCCCTTGGGGTTCAGCGGCAACTCGGTGGCCACCACTTGCGGATACAACACGATGACCTGATTGGCATCGGCCCAGCGGTTGTAGCCGACCTTGCTGTAGACATCGCTGCCGACCGCCGCCGCACCCTGCTCACAGCCGTGGAACACCACATGCACCGCGCAATGGCTAGATTTGTCGGCAGCACAGGCTTTGGGCAGGTAATAGAAGCCGACATTGTCCAGCCCCGTGTCGGCCGCAGCGAACTCGCGCTGATCAAACGGCCGCACCGTGGACGACAGCGACATAACAGCCGGCTTGAGCGGCCCATAGATTTGACTGAGGATGGCCTTGGCCTGGTCATAGGGCGAGCCCTTCACCTTGCATTGGGCGATGTAGGGCGATTCGGTGACCTTGCAGGCGTTGCCGAAGTCCGGCGAAATGAACGCATGGCCCGAGGGCAAAGTGCTGACAAACGCCAGATTCTTCTTGGCGACGCCGCCGGCGGTGTAGAAGTCTTTGGTGGCCTTCACCACGCTGGGGTGCACCACGGTGTCTTTCTTGCCCCCGTAGACATAGACCTTGAACTTGCTGATGGCAGCGACCGGGTCAATCTGCCCGAATGAGGCAAAGCCCTGGGCGGCTTCCCATGAGACCTCGCCCGACGGCGCCCCGCTCATGCAAGTCAGAATCCCACCCAGATTCACATAGGCACAGTTGTAAGGCCCGCCGGCGACGACCCCGACGCCCATCACGCTGGCCGAATAAGCGGTGCTGTACTGCACCACCATAAAGGCCCCGGAAGACAAGCCAGAGATTGACGTGCGGTCGGCTGCAGCTTGTACCGCCGGCAGGCTGTCTGCCGCCCATGCCGAATGCAGGCCAGTCAATAGCGTGAGGACGCCGAGCCCTATCCGGGCCAAGTTGCTGATGATGATGCGCATGAGGATCTCCCTGGGCAATGTTGCAATGCAGCATAGATGGGCGGCGGTCTGGGCGATATCCCTAAAGCCGACACTGGCGCTGCAGCTGTAAACAGCTCGCCCGCCCCGGGCCAATAGGTTGCGAATGTATTGCAGGCGCAATACACTGCCCCTATGAAAACCGCCGTCATCCCGCAAATCCGCGTTGAACCCGAGCTGCGCGCTGATCTCGAGTCAGTGCTGTTGCAGGGCGAAACCCTGACCGACTTTGTCGAAGCGACCATGCGCAACGCCATCGCCTTCAGACGCGTACAGACGGCCTTCCATGCGCGGGCGCAGGCCGCATCTGAGGAATACCACCAAACAGGTGTCGCCGCGCCGGTAGAGACGGTCTTGGCCAAGCTTCAAGCCAAGCTCGACGCCAAGCGCAAAAAACTCGGCAAAGAGCTGGGCGAAGAACTCACCGGACAGCTCGGCAAATAGTTCAAGCCATGACCTTCACCGTCGCGTTCGCACCCACAGCCGAAGCTGACCTGGAGCGCTTGTTTGACGACTTGCTTGACCAGGCCGAAACCAGCGAACAACTCGACGGCGCTCAAGCGGCTATAGCCGCGATCAGAGCATCAGCGCAGCACGGCTTGGCGCTCACACCGTTCAGCTTTCGCAAGGCGGCCCAGAACCCCGCTCAACGGGAGCTGATCATCCCCTTCGGCAGCACCGGCTACGTGGCGTTGTACGAGATCGTCAGCACATCCAAGGTCGTCGTGCTGGCCATACGCCACCAGCTCGAAGAGGACTACCACTGACCCCGCATAGGGGTGGCGGGGCTACAACTCCCAATGCGGATGCAGCGCCCGAATCCGATTCAAAGCCATCGCGGCAGCCGAAGTCCTGGTCTCGACCCCTAACTTCGAAAAAACCCGCTCCAGGTGCTTCTTGACCGTCGCCGGGCTGGCGCCCAGGATGTCGGCAATATCGCGGTTGATCTTGCCCTTGACGACCCAGTACAACACCTCGGCCTCGCGAGCGGTGAGCTTGAAGTTCAGGCCCATAGCTTCGATGAGGCCCAAGTCCGACACCTCGCGCATCACGATCAGCCAATCGCTGCTTTCGCCGTCGCCGAGGTCCTCCGGCTCAGCGGCGCCAATCTGCTGATGCAGCGCAAAACTCAGGCGGCGCGCACCCAGTTCGGCATAAAAACGCGGCGGCTCGATCTGCTGTTCGCGTGCCGCCGGCACATGGCGACGCAACCAGCCCAGCACCGGCGCCGGCGCAAACACCGGAGAAAACTGGCCGCTCGCGCCGAAATAGGCGGCGAGCAGCTCGCGCGCCAACGGCGTCTGCCACATCAGCCGGCCGTCACTGACCCGCACCGTGATGCTGGCGTAGCCAAAAGCGTCGAGCGCTCGGCGGGTCTGCACGGCGCCCTGCGCCTGGCGTGCGCCGCGCAAATGCACTTGCATGCGCGCCAGCACTTCCTTGGGCTTGATCGGCTTGGTCACGTAGTCGACGCCGCCGGCATCCAGCGCCGCGACCAGATGCTCGGTCTCGGTCAAGCCGGTCATGAAGACGATCGGGATATGCGCCGTGGCGGTGGCGGCCTTCAGACGGCGCGCTACTTCGAAGCCGTCCATGCCCGGCATCATCGCGTCCAGCAAGATGATGTCGGGCAGCGCCTGCGTGGCGCGTTGCAGCGCGGACTCGCCATTGGTGGCGACCAGCACGGTGTAGCCGCTTTCGTCCAAGGCGTCATGCAACATCGCGACGTTGTCCGGCACGTCGTCGACGATCAGCACCAGGTCGCCGCGCTGACGTTCCAGCCAGTCGGGCGCCTTGCTGATGTTGGCAGGCGCCATGCTTTGCTTGGGGGTGATGATGAAGGTGGTGTTGTTGTTCATGCAGGGATCTCCGGCCCCAAGATGGCTGTGATCGCTTCGAATTGGTATTGGCGCGCCAGGCCGCGCAAGCTCTCGACCCAGGCGGCGCTGGCGGCACTTGCGGGCAAGGCGCCGGCGATCAGGTCGAGCTGGGCCTGCACGCCGCGGTAATAGCCCAGGTTCAAGGCTTCGCGCAGCGGCGTCAGTAGCTCGGGGTCAAGTTCCAAGAAGGGCAACTGGCTTGCGCTGATTCGCGCTTGCGCTGGGGGCGTCTCTTCAGTCTCCGCCCTCGTGTTCAGCCACTGCAAATCAAGCCTGCGCCCCAGCCAGTCCAGCAGCTCGGCGTGACGCACGGGCTTGGTGATGAAATCGGCCGGCGTGATGCCAAAAGCGGCGTTGTCCTGGCCTTTCTCAAACGCATTGGCGGAGACGACGGCGATATGGAGCTCGGCGGGCGTGAGCAAGCGCAGGCGGCGAATCGTTTCCCAGCCGTCTATGCCGGGCATGGCCAGATCCATCAAGACCGCGTCGGGCCGCAAGCCGCCGCTCGCGACCAGGTCCAGCGCATCATGTCCGCTGGCGGCGCTGCGCAGCTCGAAGCCCAGCGGCTGCAAGAGCTCGCTCAACAGCTGGCGGTCGGCCGCTTCGTTGTCGACGATCAGGATCAGCCGGCGCGGCCCGGCATAGCCGCGCCGTGGCGCTGCAGTTCTGAGCCGCTCTAACTGATGGGGCGACGCCAAAGCGGGCAAGAACAGCTTGACCCTGAACACCGAGCCCTGGCCGACTTCGCTGCTGGCGCTCAACTCGCCGCCCATCAACTCGGTCAGCATCTTGGCGATGGTCAGGCCCAAGCCAGCGCCAGGTGCGGCGTCGGTGGCGCGCGTGCTGCCGCGCGTGAAGGGCTCAAAAATGCGGCCTAGGGCCTCGCTGCTGAGGCCGGGGCCGCTGTCCTCGATCTCGAACAAGGCGATCTCGCGCGCATGGCGCACCCGCAGCACGACCTGACCCTGGGGTGTGAACTTCAATGCATTGCCGAGCAGATTGATCAGGATTTGGCGCAGGCGCTTTTCATCCGCCCGCACGCTGCTGGGCAGCTCGCCGATGACCTCGAAGCGAAAGATGAGACCTTTGGAGGCCGCTTGCAGCTCGAACATTTCGGCCAGCTCATGCATGGCGTCTTCGAACTGCATCGTGGCCGGTTCCAGTGACAACTTGCCGGCCTCGATGCGGGCCAAATCCAGCGTGCCGTCAATCAGCTGCAGCAGGTGCTCGCCGCTGCGCTTGATCACCTGCACCGCCTGGCGGCGGCGCGGCGGCAACTCGGCATCTTCGGCCATCAGTTGCGCATAGCCGAGGATGCTGTTCAGCGGCGTGCGCAGCTCGTGGCTGATGGCGCTGACATAGCGGCTCTTGGCCTGGTTGGCTTGCTCGGCGCTCAGCTGCGCCTGCTCGGCCGCTTGCTTGGCCCTTTGCAAAGCTTCGTCGGTGCGGGCGTGCGAGGCAATCTCCAGCATCAGCGCCTGGGTCTGGCGATTCGATTCCTCTTGCGCGACTTCGCGGCTCTGGTGCGCCAGCACCAGCCACCAGGCCGCGATGCCGACGCCAAGGCCCAGCAGCAGATAGGCCTTCACAAAGCCGTTGCGCAGGCTTTGCGCGGCTTCTGGCGCGGTATCCATCAAACCGCGCAGCTCCTGGTGATAGAGCAGGCCGAACAGCGCGGCCAGCAGCGGCATCAGCACCGCCATCAAAAGCAGAAAGTGGCCCAGGCCGGTGTCCAGCCAGGGCCAGGTCTTGCGCGGCAGCACCTTGTGCAGCGCCGCCCGCCATTGCGCAGAGAGCTTGGCCTGCGGCTTGCAAAGATCACCGCAGCGCGCGTCCAGCGTGCAGCAGAGTGAGCAGATCGGGCCCTGGTAGGCGGGGCAATGCGCCATGTCCGGGCCTTCATACTCGCGCTCGCAGATGACGCAGCAGCGGGTTTCCAGGCGCCCGTATTTGCCCTGCTCTTGATGATCAGGCCGGCGCGCCAGGTAATAGCGGCCACCGGTGGCCCAGGCAATCAAGGGCGCAGTGACGAAGGCAGTGGCCATCGCGATGACGGCCGAGAAGGCTTGCGCTAGCTCGCCCATCAGGCCCAGATGCGCGCTGACCGAGAGCAGCGAAGCCAGCGCCATCGCGCCGACGCCAACCGGGTTTATGTCGTACAAATGAGCGCGCTTGAACTCGATGCCCGGCGGCGAAAGGCCCAGCGGCTTGTTGATCACCAGATCGGCCACCACGGCCATGATCCAGGCGATCGCCACATTGGCATACAGACCCAGCACCTGGCCCAGCGCCTCGAACACATTCATCTCCATCAGCATGAAGGCGATCAAGGTGTTGAACACCACCCAGACCACGCGGCCGGGGTGGCTGTGGGTCAGTCGGGAAAAAAAGTTACTCCAGGCGAGCGAGCCGGCATAGGCGTTGGTGACATTGATTTTGAGCTGCGAGATCACCACAAACAAGGCGGTGGCCGCGACCGCCCAGCCGTAGCGCGGGAACACATATTCATAGGCCGCCAGATACATCTGATTCGGGTCGACGGCGCGCTCGGGCGGCACCATATGTTGCAGCGCCAGCCAGGCCAAGAGCGCGCCGCCCAGCATCTTGGCCACGCCCAGCAGCACCCAGCCCGGCCCGCCTATCAGCACGGCGGCCCACCAGCGGCGCTTGTCGGCCGGGCTGGCCTTGTCACTCAGGGCCGGCATGAAGCGCAGATAGTCGGCCTGCTCGCCCATTTGCGTGATCAAGGCGATGCCCACCGTCAACGCAGCACCAAAGTGGACCAAACTAAACCCGGAATCGTGCGATTGCGAGCCAGCATGGTGCACAACGCCCGCAAACGCGGCAGGGTCCTTGATCAGCACCACCGCAAAGGGCAGCACCAGCATGAACAGCCACAGCGGCTGGGTGATCAATTGCAGGCGGCTGATGGCCGACACACCGTGGGTGACCAGTGGGATGACTACCAGCGCGCAAATCAGATAGCCCCAGCGCGGCGGGATGTCCAGCGCCAGGTCCAGCGCATAGGCCATCACGGCGGCTTCGAGCGCGAAGAAGATGAAGGTGAAGGACGCGTAGATCAGCGAGGTGAAGGTGGAGCCGATATAGCCAAAGCCCGCGCCGCGGGTCAGCAGATCCATGTCGACGCCGTAGCGCGCGGCGTAGATGCTGATGGGCAGGCCGGCCAGGAAGATGATCAGGCCGGTGGCCAGGATGGCCCAGAAGGCATTGGCCCAGCCGTACTGGACCAGCAAGGTTGCGCCCACGGCCTCCAGGATCAAAAAGGCCGCCGCCCCAAACGCGGTATTGGCGACGCGGAAATTGGACCAGCGCCGAAAGCGCTGCGGCGTATAGCGCAGCGCGTAGTCTTCCAGCGTTTCGCTCGCCACCCAGGCGTTGTAGTCGCGCCGCACCTTGATCACGCGCTGTGGGGCGGCTGCGGCGTTGAGGCTTGTTGCTGGCGGGGTTGTGGGCGGCATAGGCATGGCTGAGGGAGAACCGTGCAGTTTCCGTGCCTGCACAGGGCGGCACGGGCCTTGCTTAGAAGCTCGCATGGAATTGACTCCCCGTGGTCAAGTGCTCCAGCACTTGCGCGCGCTAACTGGAATGGCTTTATGGAATTGACCCCGCGCGAAAAAGACAAACTCCTGATCTTCACCGCCGCCTTGCTGGCCGAGCGCCGCCTGGCGCGTGGGCTCAAGCTCAACTATCCGGAAAGCGTGGCCTTCATCAGCGCTGCGGTGATGGAAGGCGCACGGGATGGCAAGACCGTCGCGCAGCTGATGAGCGAGGGCCGCAATGTGCTGACTCGCGCCGATGTGATGGACGGCATCGCCGAGATGATTCCCGACATCCAGGTCGAGGCAACCTTTCCCGATGGCACCAAGCTGGTGACCGTGCATCAACCAATTGTTTGATCGAGACACCCACCTATGAAACGCATATTTGTCACCGCCCTATCGGCACTCTTGCCCGTATTGGCCGCTTCCCACACCGGCAGCCTTGAGCATGGCCATGATTTCATCAGCGGCTTTATTCATCCGATGACCGGTCCGGACCACCTCGCCGCGATGCTGGCGGTCGGTCTGTGGAGCGGCTTGGCGCTGAGCCGGCCTTGGCATGTGCCGATGGCCTTTGCCTTGATGCTGCTGGCGGGCGCGCTCGTCGGCATGAGTGGTTTGGCGGGGGTTGGGCTGAGCATGGTTGAACCCATGATCGCGGTCTCGGTGTTGGCTCTGGGCCTGCTGGCCGCGCTGCGGCAGCAAATGAGCCTGGGCGCGGCGCTGGTGCTGGTGGGCACGTTTGCGTTTTTCCATGGTGTGGCGCATGGCACCGAACTGGACGGCAGCATCGCCTTGCTGGGTATGGTGCTGGCGACTTGGCTCTTGCACCTGGCCGGCTTGGGGCTAGGCCTGTTGCTGAGGCGCCAAGCGCGGCTACAAGTGGCGCTGAGCCGCGTGCTCGGCGGCGGCATTGCGCTACTCGGACTAGGTCTGCTCGCCCGGATGGTCTAGACCATGACACCCGGTGAACTCTTCACGCCCCCCGGCGAACATCAACTCAACCCCGGCCGGCGCACGCTCAGCCTGGTGGTGCAAAATGCCGGCGACCGGCCCATCCAGGTCGGCTCGCACTATCACTTTGCCGAGACCAATGCGGCGCTGAGCTTCGACCGCGCCGCCGCGCGCGGCATGCGTCTGAACATCGCCTCCGGCTTGGCGGTGCGCTTCGAGCCGGGCCAGCAGCGCACGGTAGAGCTGGTCGATCTGGCCGGCGAGCGCATCGTCTACGGCTTTCGCGGCCTGATCCAGGGAGCTTTGTAATGGCGACGATTGGACGGCGTGCTTATGCCGAGATGTATGGCCCGACCGTCGGTGACCGGCTGCTCCTGGCCGATACCGACTTGATCATCGAGGTCGAACAAGACCTGACCCTGCGCGCGGGAGGTTATGGCGAGGAAGTGAAATTCGGCGGCGGCAAGACCATACGCGACGGCATGGCGCAGTCGCAACGTGGCCGTGGTGATGGGAAGGACGGAGGGGCCGTCGACACGGTGATGACGAACGCGCTGATCCTCGACCACTGGGGCATCGTCAAGGCCGATATCGGCCTCAAAAGCGGCCGCATCGTCGCCATCGGCAAGGCCGGCAACCCCGACACGCAGCCGGGCGTGGACATCATCATCGGCCCAGGCACCGAGATCATTGCCTGCGAAGGGATGATCGTCACCGCCGGCGCCGTCGACACGCATATCCATTTCATCTGCCCGCAGCAGATCGAAGAAGCGCTGGCCAGCGGCGTCACCACCATGCTGGGCGGCGGCACCGGGCCGGCCACCGGCACATTTGCGACCACCTGCACGCCGGGCGCTTGGCATATCGAGCGCATGCTGCAGGCGGCCGATGCGTTCCCGATGAACTTGGGCTTTATGGGCAAGGGCAATGCCAGTCTGCCGCTGGCCCTGCATGAGCAGATAACGGCCGGCGCCATTGGCCTCAAGCTGCATGAAGACTGGGGCACGACGCCGGCGGCCATCGACAACTGCCTGAACGTGGCCGAGGCCACCGACACGCAAGTGGCCATCCACACCGACACGCTCAATGAGAGCGGCTTTGTCGAAGACACGGTGGCGGCGTTCAAGGGCCGCACCATCCACACCTTCCACACCGAGGGGGCCGGTGGTGGCCATGCGCCGGATATTCTGAAGGTGGTCGGCGAAGCGAATGTGCTGCCGTCATCGACCAACCCGACCCGGCCTTACACGATCAACACGCTGGACGAGCATGTCGATATGTTGATGGTCTGCCACCATCTCGACCCCTCGATTGCCGAAGACTTGGCCTTTGCCGAGAGCCGCATCCGCCGCGAGACGATTGCGGCCGAAGACATCTTGCATGACCTGGGTGCCATCAGCATGTTCAGCTCCGACTCGCAGGCCATGGGCCGGGTGGGTGAGGTCATCATCCGCTGCTGGCAGACGGCGCACAAGATGAAGCAGCAACGCGGCGCTTTGCCCGGGGATGGGCCGCAAAACGACAACGCGCGAGTGAAGCGTTATGTCGCCAAGCTGGCGATCAACCCGGCGATTGCTCATGGCATCAGCCATGAGGTCGGCAGCATCGAGGTCGGCAAATGGGCCGATCTGGTGATCTGGAAGCCGGCCTTTTTCGGCGTCAAGCCCAGCTTCATCTTGAAGGGCGGCAGCATCGCGATGGCGGCGATGGGCGACCCCAGCGCCTCGATCCCGACGCCGCAGCCGGTACATTACCGGCCCATGTTCGGCGCTTACGGCGGCGCCCTGGCGCGCGGCTCTTTGACTTTTGTGTCGCAGGCCGCGCTGGCTGCCGGGGTGGGCCAGCGCTATGGCTTGAACAAGACGCTGGCGGCGGTGAAAAACATTCGCGGCATAGGCAAGCGCGACATGATTCATAACGACTATCTGCCGCGCATGGAAGTCGATGCGCAAACCTACGCGGTGCGCGCCGACGGTCTGCTCTTGACCTGCGAGCCCGCAACCTCGCTGCCGATGGCGCAGCGCTATTTCCTGTTCTGACCTCAGTGAATGTTCTTTTTTTCCTATGTCTATCCTTGCTCCCGAACTTTTGATCCGTCTCGACGACTTGAGCGATCCGCGCATCGCCGCTTTTCTTGAGGAGCACATGCAGGATATGCGTGCCGCATCGCCGCCGGAAAGCGTGCATGCGCTCGATCTGGCGGCCCTGCGCAAGCCCGGCATCAGCTTCTGGTCGGCTTGGTTTTTGGACGAGTCAGGTGTTGAGACCTTGGTCGGCACGGCGGCGCTGAAACGTCTGGATGACAGTCATGCCGAGCTGAAGTCCATGCGCACCGCCGCTGCGCTGCGCGGCCGCGGGCTGGCGCGTGCCATGCTCGCTCATGTGCTGAGTCAAGCGCGCCTGCAAGGTTTCAGCCGCCTGAGCCTGGAGACCGGTACGCAGGACTTCTTTGCGCCGGCGCGTGGCCTGTATCAGCGCGAGGGCTTTTTGCCTTGCGCACCGTTTGGCAGTTATGTGGAAGATCCGTATAGCTTCTTCATGAGCATCGAACTGTGAGCGCCGCGATGCTGCAAGTCTCAAAGTTGCTGCCGCAGGGCCAGGGCTTGGCGCCCGTGCTGCTCAAGCGCGCCGCCGAGTTGGTGCTGGACTGGGATGCGCGGCAAAAAAGCCGCATCCAGGCGACGGACAGCCTGGGGCGTGAGCTGGGTATCTTTTTGCCACGCGGCACGCAGCTGCGCGGCGGCGATGTGCTGGTGGCCGAAGACGGCAGCCTCATTCGCGTGCTCGCTGCGCCGCAAGCGCTCTTGCGCATCAGCGCCTGCAGCAGCCATGGCTCGCCTTTCGATCTGACCCGCGCGGCCTACCACCTGGGCAATCGCCATGTGCCGATTGAGCTGCGGCCCGACTACCTACAAATTGAGCCCGACCATGTGCTGGCCGCCATGTTGCGCGCTCAGCATCTGACGGTCACCGAAGTGGACGCGCCCTTCGAGCCTCAAGGTGGGGCTTATGGAGCTGGACATGGGGCCGGGCACGGGCACGGGCATGACCACGACCATGCGCATGCCCACGACCACGGCCATAGCCACACATGAGTGCGCTGCTGCAACTGATCTGGCTGGCCTCGCCCGCGCTGCCGATTGGTGGTTTTTCTTATTCCGAGGGCCTGGAGTCGGCGATCGAGCATGGCCTGGTGCGCGACGAGGCTTCGGCCGCCGAATGGCTGTCGCAGCAATTGGCACTGACGCAGACGCGCGGCGACTTGGCCCTGGCTGCGCGCGCGCTGCCGGCCTGGCGCGAAGGCGATCTGCCCGCCTTGAAGGTACTGAATGACTGGGTGCTGCAGACCCGCGAGACGGCCGAAATGCGCCTGCAGACCGAGCAAATGGGGCGCTCACTCTTGGACTGGCTGCGCAATCACCACACCGCCAGCTCCGAGCAGATCGCGCAATGCCAGGCCCTGGGTCAGCCGACCTATCCGCTGGTGATGGCCTTGGCGCTCGCCGGCAGCGGCGCCGCGCTGGCCGATGGCTTGCTGGCCTATGCCTTTGGCTGGGCGGAGAACATGGTGGGTGCTGCGATCAAGTCGGTGCCGCTGGGCCAGAGCGCCGGTCAGCGCATGCTGGCCCGCTTGGCGGCCGAAATCCCCGCCGCCGTGGCGCAGGCGATGGCGCTGGCCGAGCGTGATCAGCGTCAGGCTTTTTCTCCGATGCTGGCGATTTTGTCGGCGCGCCATGAAACCCAATACTCACGTCTATTCCGATCATGAGCTCAGCACTTCACCACATCCCCCATCGCACCAAGAAGCTGCCGCCGCTGCGGGTCGGCATCGGCGGCCCGGTCGGCTCGGGCAAGACCACCTTGTTGGAGATGCTCTGCAAGGCCATGCGCGAGCGCTGGGACCTGGTCGCCATCACCAACGACATTTACACCAAGGAAGATCAGCGACTGCTGACCGTCAGCGGCGCGCTGCCGGCCGAGCGCATCCTGGGCGTGGAGACCGGCGGCTGCCCGCATACGGCCATCCGTGAAGATTGCTCGATCAACCTCGAAGCGATTGACCGCATGCTGGCCGAGTTCCCGGATGCCGATGTCGTGTTCATCGAATCCGGCGGCGACAACCTGGCCGCCACCTTCAGCCCCGAGTTGAGCGATCTGACGATTTATGTGATCGACGTCGCGGCCGGTGAAAAGATCCCGCGCAAGGGCGGCCCCGGCATCACCAAGAGCGACCTGTTCGTCATCAACAAGACCGATCTGGCCCCCTATGTGGGCGCAAATCTGGACGTGATGGAGGCCGACACCAAGCGCATGCGCGCAGCCAAGCCCTATGTGATGACGAACCTGAAGACGCAAGCCGGCGTGGCCGAGGTGGTGGACTTCATCAAGCAGCGTGGCATGTTGGCCTGATCGCGCTGAACTTCATCGCTGTCCGAGCGCATCAGAGTTCCGGCAAACCGAAGCGGCCGGCGCAGTTTATTCGTCGGCCAGCCGAATGATCAGCTTGCCAAAGTTCTTGCCCTCCAGCAGGCCGATGAAGGCTTCGGGCGCATGCTCCAGACCGAAGACGATGTCCTCACGAACTTTGACCTTGCCTTCTTGCACCCATGCGCCCATGGCGCCGGCGAACTCGCTCCAGCGCGCGCCGTAGTCATCGAAGATGATGAAGCCCTGCATCTTGATGCGCTGGCGCAGCAGCGTGCCGACCAGCATACTCAAGCGGTCCGGGCCGGGCGGCAAGTCGGTGTTGTTGTAGGCCGCGATCAGCCCGCAGACCGGAATGCGGGCTTTGGCATTCAGCAGCGGCAGCACGGCGTCGAACACGGCACCACCAACGCTTTCGAAGTAGACGTCGATGCCGCTCGGGCAGGCGGCGGCCAGGTGGCCGGGCAGATCCTCGACGTGGTGGTCAACGCAGAAGTCAAAGCCCAGCTCCTCCATCACATAACGGCATTTATCCTTGCCGCCGGCAATGCCGATGACGGTGCAGCCCTTGAGCTTGGCGATCTGGCCGACCACGGAGCCCACGGCGCCGCTGGCTGCGGCAACGACAACGGTTTCGCCGGCGACGGGTTTGCCAATGTCCAGCAAGCCCATATAGGCGGTAAAGCCTGTCATACCCAGCACGCCCAGGGCCCGCGAGACATGGGGGTCGTCCGGATAGAGAGGGGTCAGACCGATGCCGTCGGACAGCGCATAGTCCTGCCAGCCGCTGTAGCCCAGCACCAGCGCGCCGACCTTGAAGTCGGGATGCTTAGACACCTCGACCCGCGAGACCGTGCCGCCGACCATCACCGCGCCTAGCTCCACCGGCGCGGCGTAGGACGGGCCCGCGCTCATGCGGCCGCGCATATAGGGGTCGAGCGACAGGTAGAGGGTGCGCAGCAGCAGCTGGCCGTGTTCGGCTTGCGGGACGGCACCTTGTTCGATGCGGAAGTCGTCGACGGTCGG
Source organism: Paucibacter sp. B2R-40 (assembly GCF_025717555.1). Lineage (GTDB taxonomy): Bacteria > Pseudomonadota > Gammaproteobacteria > Burkholderiales > Burkholderiaceae_C > Paucibacter_A. Next base: position 860,218 of record NZ_JAJIRP010000001.1, read on the forward strand.
CGCGCCAAGCGGCCTCGCGTTCAGGACGATGCGGCGATTGACGGTGGGGGATTGCGGCATGGTGCAGGTTCCTCGGCGACAAGTCAGCTGGTTTTCAACGCGGCCAGCAGGTCTGCCGGGCGCATCGGTAAGTGGCGCAGGCGCACGCCCACGGCGGCGAAGATCGCGTTGGCGATGGCCGGCGCAATGACGGTGGTGGCCGGTTCGCCCAAACCGGTGGGCGGCTCGGTGCTGGCAATGAACTCGATCTCCAGCGGCGGCACGTCGCGCATGCGCAGCGGCGTGTAGGTGTTGAGATTGCTGTCCCGCACCTGACCATTGACGAATTCTGTGCCCTCATGCAAGGCCATGCTCAGGCCCCACAGCGAGGCACCCTCGACTTGCGCGAGCGCGCCGTCCGGGTGAACGATGGTGCCGGCATCGACAACGACGGTGAGCTGCTCGACCTTGATGACACCGCTGCGGCGATCAACCCGCACGCGCGCCACGCAGGCGCACCAGGTCGGCATGTCGCGCTCCTGGCCAAAGCTGGTGGCCAGACCCAAGCCCGTGTCTGTCGGCATCTTGCTGCCCCAGCCGGCCTTGGCGGCGGCGCGCTGCAAGACTTGCGCTTGGCGTTGCGCACTGTCCACGCCATTCTTGTCGACGCCGTTCTTGCCCACGCTTTGACCATTGCCGGCGAGCAGGTGCAAGCGGAAGGCGAGCGGGTCCACGCCCGCCGCGCGGGCCGCTTCGTCCATGAAGGATTCCAGCGCCCAGTTGGTCCAGCCCGGCCCCACCGAGCGCAGCCAGCCGGGGCGGAACGTGCTGTTGGCCAGATCGTTGGAGACGGCCCGCACGCGCTGTGCGCCGACCGTGTACCAATGGTCCGCGCCGGAGATCGCGAAGGGGTCATAGGGCGCGCCATTCTTGCCTTTGGGCATGAAGGTCGGCACCATCACCTGCGTGGGCCAGCCAGCGCTGGCATGGTGCTGCATGCCGGTGACTTCGCCGACGGGGCCAAAGGCCATGCGCAGGCGCTGCATCGAGGGTGAGCGCGGCGAGTCGAAGCGCATATCATCGGCGCGTGTCCACACCAGCTTCACCGGGCGGCCCAGGGCCTGGGCAGCCAGCGCCGCCGGCACCGCGTAGTCACCGTTCAGGCGCCGCCCGAAGCCGCCGCCGATCAAATAGGTGCGCATCAGCACCTGCTTTTCCTCCACGCCCAGCGCCTTGGCCAGGGTCGGCAGGATCAGCGACTGCCATTGGTTGCCGGTGTGGATCTCCCAGCGCCCGTCTTTGTGCAGGGCCAGCGCGTTCAGCGGCTCAAGCTGGAAGTGCAGCACGGTGGCAGTCGTGTAGTCGCGCTCCAGCGTTGATGTGGCCGCCGTGAAGGCGGCATCGACACCCGCGTCCTCGACCACCAGCGATCCAGCGGCTTTGTCGGTAATCAGCTTGAGTCCATGGGCTTGGATGTCGGCTTCGGACACGCTGGCGGCGGCACTGCTGCTCCAAGTGACCTTGACCAGATCGGCGGCGCGGCTGGCGGCGACGAAGGACTCGGCACATACCACCACCCAACCCGGCACGGTGCCCGAGGGGTCCTTGAGCACCAGGCTTTTCAGGTAGCCAGGGATGGCGCGCGCCGCGCTGTCATCGATCGCCGTCACTGTGCAACCGTTGCGCGTCGGCGGCAGCTTGGGCCGCGCATAGACCATGCCCGGCACCTCGGCATCGAGACCATAGCGTGCCGCGCCAGTGGTCTTGGCCGGGATGTCGATGGCCGAGGTCGGCTGGCCGATCAAGCGCCGCTCGGCCGCCGGCTTGATGGGCATCGCCTTCAGTTCCTCGGCGCTGTAGCTGCGTGCGAGTTGGCCGCGCCGCACGATCTCGGCATAGCTGATTGAGCGGCCGCCACCGCTGACGACGCCCAGGCGCGCCGTGCACGCGGCCCGCCCGACGCGCAGCAACTTGGCGCCCTCATCGAGCAAGGCCATGCGCCCGGCCGCGCCGGCTTGGCTGAGATAAGGGAAGCTTTGCCATACCGACCAGCTGCCGCCGGTGACCATGGTGCCCCATTTGGGGTCGGTGTCGACATAGCGCAGCCGTACCGAGCCCCAATCAAGCTCCAACTCCTCGGCCACGATGCGCGCCAGCGCCGTGCCCACATGCTGCCCCATCTCGGCACGGATGATGTTGACGGTGACGATGCCTTCGCGGTCGATGTCATACCAGATGGTGGGCTCAAAGCCTGCCGCTGCGCCGTTTGCCGCGCCCTTCGCAGCGCCGTTCGCAGCGTCAGCTGCCAGCGCAGGCTCCGCCAACGTGTAGGCCATCGCGAAGCCGGCGCTGGTGGCGCTGATCAGAAAACCGCGCCTGGTCGGGCCTGGCGCGGGCGACGGTGCTGACGCTGTTGGAGCTTCACGCATGGGGCGCTCCCGCTTGCACTTCGGCCGCCGCAATCTTGATCGCCTGGCGGATGCGCACATAGGCCATGCAACGGCAGAGGTTGCCGTTCATCACCGAGTCAATGTCTGCGTCGCTGGGCTTGGGGAAGCGCCGGATCAAGGCCGCCGCCTGCATGATCTGGCCCGACTGGCAGTAGCCGCATTGCGGCGCTTGGGTCTGCACCCAGGCCTTTTGCAGCGGGTGCTGCCCGTCGGCTGACAGGCCTTCGATGGTGGTGATCTGGGCTCCGGCGACGGCGCTGATCGGGGTGATGCAGGAACGCACCGCGCGCCGGCCCATGTGCACCGTGCAGGCACCGCACAGGCCAATGCCGCAGCCGAACTTGGTGCCGGTCAGCTTGGCCATGTCGCGGATCACCCAGAGCAGCGGGGTGTCGGGGCTGACGTCGACGCTCAAGGCTTGACCGTTCAATTTGAAGCTTATGTTTGCTGTATTCATGGCGTCGTGGTGTTCGGTGGGCGGCGTGCCGCAATGGCTGCGGGCAGATTGGCCCAGGCGGGTTGGTCGCTGCGCGTGCGGCGCAGGTAAGTGGCCAGTTGGGCAATGTCGGCATCGGTGAGGGCCTGGGCAAAGCCGGGCATATAGGGCCCGGGCAAGCCGGTGCCACCAACGCCATGCATCACGGTCTGGATGAAGTTGCTCGGGTCGTCCGATGTGATGGCGGTGCTCAAGGCCAGGCTGCCCTGGACGGCCGGCGGCTGAGCGGCGGGGCTGTAGTGGCAGGCTGCACAGGCGGCCAGATAGAGATTGGCACCCGGCTCGGTCTCCCGGCCTGCGTCGACCAAGCGGCGCGACATCGCCAGGCTCAGGGCCGCCGCCGCAGTGGGCGCCCGGGCGGCCGAGCCGTTGTTGTCGGCAAAATAGGTCGCCAAGGCCTGTAGGTCGGCATCGGGCAACTTGGCCAGGCCGTCGTGCACGACGCTGGCCATCACGCCCGCCGCTACACCATGCGCCTCGGACTCGCCGCTGCGCAGATAGTCGTACAGATCCTGCTGTGTCCACGGCATCGGTGCCGGATTGGCCGCATTCAGCGGCGGCGCGAACCAGCCATCGAAAGGCGCGCCCGCATAGGCCGCCTTGGCTTGCTCGGCACCGAAGCGGTTGCGCGGCGTGTGGCAGGCCGCGCAATGGGTGATGCCTTCGGCAAGATAGGCGCCGCGGTTCCATGTGACGCTCTTGGCGGCGCCGGTTTGGTACACACCGGCGTCGAAGTACAGCAACTTCCAGCCGCCCTGCAAGGCGCGCACGTTGTAGGGGAAGCCTATCGTGTTCACCCGGTCCTCAGCGACCACGGCAGGGCGCGTCATGAAGAAGGCGTAGAGCGCGCGCACATCGTCGTCGCTCAGCTTGGTGAAGTGGGTGTAGGGGAAAACCGGCAGCAGGTGCGAGCCGTCGCGGGCCACGCCCTCGCGCATCGCACGGCTGAATGCAGCCTCCGACCAATTGCCTATGCCGGTTGCCGGATCCGGCGAAATATTCGTGCTGTAGGCCAGGCCGAAACCGGTCTCAAAGCCCAGACCGCCTCCGTAAGCCGGGCCACCCGGGGCGCTGTGGCAACTGGCGCAATTGCCGGCAGCGGCGAGTAGCGCGCCTTGCGCCACTTGCGTGGGCGTAAAGCTATCGGCCTTTGGCGGCGCGATCGGCGTCACGGCCGGCCGCCAGCTCAGGCCAAAGCAGCCCGCCAGCAGCAGCACGGCCAAGCCGATCAAGATACGTTTGATCATCAAGTGCCTTCTCCTGCTACTTCAAGGCCTTGACCAAGGCTTCGAACTGCGCATGCAGCGACTTGTCGTGCGGGGTCACGGCGGGAATCGGCTTGCTCAGGCCGAGCAACTGATAGACCGCCAACTGCGCGGCGCGCACCGAGAACTCCACCGTGAAAACGGTATCCTGCGGGATCTCGACGAACTGGCTGATGAAGGCGAAATGCTTGGTGTCGGGGGGCACCGGCAGCGGCCGATCACCGGGCGCACGCGGCATGAACATGCTGGTGATGTAAGGCATGCGGCAGGGGATGCAGTTGGCGCTGGCCACGCTCTCCGGGTCGAAGCGCAGATGGCCGCAAAGTTCTAGCAGCAGTTCCGCCCCGTTGCAATCGGCCATCGCCTTGGGCACGAAGTTGCCGATGCGGTCGGGGAACAGGCCGTAGCCCCAGAACACCTGCACATCGGCCGGCTGGTTGGCAAAGTGTGGCTGATGCGCCAAGACGATGGACATCAGCCAGTTCGAGTCCTTGAAGGTCACCAGCCCGCCGGTGCCGGCCTCGTTGCCGCTGAATTTCTCCATCAGGTCGAAGAAGAGCGGGTCCTTCAGCGTGACCGTGAACGAGGCCCAGTCCGATTGCGCGACGCAGCTGTTGAAGGCGCCCGGCTTGCCAAACGAGGGGCGCCCTTCAGCCAACTTCTCCCACAGCGTCCAGCTGCCATGGGCTGTCTTTTTCAACTTGGCCGGCGCCATGCTCATCGAGCCCAGGCTGGAGGCATCGGTCATCGAGCCGTTTTGCAGAAAGACCAGGTCGCCGTCTTCCAATTGCAGGATCTCGGCTTGCCCCTTGCGGGTGCAGTGCAGCGCGATCACTTCGAAAATGCCGTCCACGGTTTTGTGGTCGAGGTCGGTCACCGTGCAGTCGGTGAGCAGGCGAACGCCTTGCCCCTCCAACCAGCGCTGCAAGGGCACGACCAGCGAGTCGTACTGGTTCAGCACGGTGCGCTTGACGCCGGCCAGCGTTTCGATGCGCGAGAACTCCAGCATGAAGCGGTGCAGGTAACGCCTGAATTCGACGGCGCTGTGCCAGGGCTGGAAGGCAAAGGTGGTGACCCACATGAACCAGAACTCGGTCTGGAAGAAGGCCGGCGACAGGTGATCGGTGATGCAACTCGCGCCCAGCGTGTCCTCGTCGGCATTGGCGAGTTTGAGCAACTCCACCCGGTCATGCATGGTGAAGCCCATCGAGGCCACCGGCACCTTGGCGCGCCGGCTGTCGACCAGGCGTGCCATCGCCTTGGAGACATGCTTTTCGTTGAAGGCCAGCGTCTCCTCGAAGACGCTCAAGCCGGGCTGGGCCAGCGAGGGGATGGACTTGAACAGATCCCAGGTGCACTCGTAGTTGTCGGTGGTCAGCATGCGGCCACCGCGCATCGAATAGCCGCGCTCGGCATCCCCCGCGCCGTCCAGGCTGCCGCCCATCACCAGGCCCGCATCCAGGATGCTGATCTGGGCGCCGGGCATGCCACCATCGCGGATCAGGAAGGCGGCGCCGGCCAAAGAGCCTATGCCCCCGCCGATGAAATAGGCCTTGTGTGCTGAAGTCATATGGAAGCTTTCTGATGAGTTGCGCTCGCTGCTGAGGAACCCCCGATCACGTGAATGGCGACCGTGCATCGGCGGACTGATGCGTCGAAATTACGCGGAGGATGCTGTGCGGTCTGTGCGCTAGGCCACAGTGGGGCTTCACTCAAAGCCCGTGGCGATTGAATGGGGCTTCGGATGTGCGGCAGGAGACAGACAAGGCTGCTGCGAGCTGCCAGTCTCAAGGCTTGATCCAATCCCAGGAGCTCCTCATGTTTGCTCAAACGACCCAAGCGCGGCCCTCGGCCTTGGCCCCCTGCATCAGCACCGCTCAGGTGCCGAACTCTGCGGGCCAGGCCTTCCTCGCCATGCCCTTCGACGCCATGCGCTTTCACTACGCCAGCGTCGTTGCCGCGGGCTTGGCGCAGCGCTCCCTCCTCGCTTCGGGCCAGTTCGAGCGTGCGCTGGACACCTTGGAGAAACTCATCTTGGGGCCGCTGGCCCGCCAACGTTGACGCGTCCGGGGCGGCCGCTCGATGCAAGTTTTGAGTGCGCTATCCAACAGACGCGGCACACCCTGCCGCGCAGGCTCAGCGTTCGCGCAAATCAGGTCTTGCTGGCAGCGCCTTGTTCAAGCAAGCCGCAGCATTGCTTGTTTCCAATTTTCCAAAGGAAATCCCATGAATTCATCCCCTAGCAAATCCCTCATCACCGAGCCGCCGGTCTGGTTCATCACCGGTTGTTCCACCGGCTTTGGCCAAGAGCTCGCCAAGCAAGCCATCCAACACGGTTATCGCACGGTGGTGACCGCACGCGATCCGTCCAAGCTGGAAGGCTTCGGCGCGACCGACAATGTGCTGGTGCTCGAGCTCGACGTGACCCAGCCGGAGCAGGTCGGCGCTGCCGTCGAGGCGGCCGAGGCCCGCTTTGGTGGCATCGATGTGTTGGTCAACAACGCCGGCATCGGCTACTTTGCCGCCATTGAAGAAGGCGAAGTGGCCGAAGTACGCAAGATGTTCGAGGTCAATGTGTTTGGCCTCACGGCCATGATCCAGGCGGTGCTGCCGGGCATGCGCAAACGCCGCAGCGGCTGCATCGTCAACTTCGCCTCGCTGGCAGGCATTCGCGGCATGCCGGCGCTGGGCCAGTACAACGCCACCAAGTTTGCGGTCGAAGGGCTGTCGGAGGCTTTGTGGCGAGAGGTCGAGCCGCTGGGTCTGCGGGTGATGGTGGTCGAGCCCAGTGGCTTTCGCACCGATTGGGCCGGACGCTCAGCTCATGAGAGTGCAAAGCAGATCGACGACTACATGGCAAGCGCGGGCGCGGTGCGCAATGCGGTGCGGGCCTCGTCCGGCAAACAGCCGGGGGATCCCGTGCGTGCGGTCCAGGCCATCATCAAGGCCGTCGCGTCCGGCACCCCGCCGCATCACCTGCTGCTTGGCAACGATGCCTTCGAAGGTGCGATGGCCAAGCTGGAAGACTTGCGCCGGGACTTCACGGCGGCCGAAGCCGTCGCTCGCGGCGCTGATTTCCCCAAACCCTAGCCGACCCGCCCGTTGACAGGCAAATCCTAAGTTCGCTTTCGCACAGACCCTGCGACGGGCCATGACTCAAGATCAGCTCCAGCAATCGACCCACTTCAAGGACAAGACCATGACTTCATCACGACGCGGTATTCACAAGTTGCTGCTGGCGACGGCAGCGACATTGCTGCTTGGCGGCCTGGGCGGCCAGGCCAGCGCGGCGACTGCCGAAGACCTCGACCATGACGCTGCACAGGCCTTGCAGGCGCTGTACAAGCTCAACCCCACGGCCGAGCTGATCTCGAAGACAGCCAAGGCCATCCTTGTCTTCCCGCGGGTGGTGAAGGCCGGCTTGGTTTTCGGCGGCAGCTACGGGGAGGGTGTGCTGATGCGGGGGACCAAGGTCAGCGAGTATTACAACTCGGTGTCGGCCTCCTGGGGCTGGCAGGCGGGCGCGGAGAGCTACGCCTATGTCGTCTTCCTGATGAGCGACAAGGCCGTCAGCTACCTGGAAAAGTCCAAGGGCTGGGAATTCGGTGTCGGCCCGACCGTGGTCGCAGTCAACGAAGGCCTCGCCAAAAATCTGTCCACCTCCACGCTGAAGGACGATGCCTATGCCTTCATTACCGATCAGCAAGGTCTGATGGCCAGCCTGAGCATCGAGGGCACGAAGATCAGTCGTATCAAGCGATAAAGACGCCGGCTTGAGCTGAATGACGCCGCCAGCAACGCAGACTCTGTCTCTTCAACGCAGCATCGACCTCGCAAGGATCAAGCATGCCCATGCCGGCGCTCGAAGGCCCACTGCTGATTCAGCAGGCGATACAGCTGTCGGTGGCGCCTGTGTTTCTGTTGACGGGCATCGCCAGCCTGCTCGGCGTGATGGCGACCCGACTGGCCCGCATCATCGACCGGGCACGCGAGGTCGGCAGGGGCAGGGGAGCGTTGGATGCAGAAGCCGTCGCCTTGGCACGTTTGGAGCTCGCCGGCCTCGAACGCCGGCGCCACTTGGCCAGCTGGGCTATCAACTGCTGCGCCGGCGCCGCGCTGCTGGTCTGCACGGTCATCGTGACCTTGTTCATCGAGGAGTTCTTGGGCGCCGATCTGAAGTGGCTGGCCGGCGTGCTGTTCATCGCCACCATGATGTCGGTGATTGCCGGCCTGTCCTGCTTCTTGGCCGAGGTCTATATCGCCACGCACAGCTTGTTCATCGATGCTCAATCCTTCGATGGCCAGGCAGCGCAGCTGAGCATGTTCGGCACGCCACAGTCGAAGCTTGCGCGTCACGAGAAAATGCCCTGATGCAGATCCAAGCCCTGCGCAAGCTTCACCGTCCCAGCATGGCCCTCAGTGCGGTGCTGTTCTCAACCCTGATGCTGAGTACCTTTGCCATGCCCAGTCACGCCACCGAAGAGCCCGAGTACCAGGTCGTTCGCGAACTCGACGGTATCGAGTTGCGCCAGTACGCCGCCTATGCGGTGGCAGAAGTCATCGTCGCCGGCCCTGCCAGCGAGGCCGGCAACCAGGCCTTCCCGATTCTGGCGGGCTATATCTTTGGCAAGAACAAAGGCGAGCGCAAGTTCGCCATGACGGCCCCGGTGACGCAGGTTGCCGTGCCGGTGAAGCTGGAGATGAGCGCGCCGGTCACCCAGAGCGCCGCGCCTGGCGGCTTCCTGGTGCAATTCGTCTTGCCCAATGGCATCACGGCGGCCAGCGCGCCCGAACCACTGGACGCACGCGTGCAGGTTCGCGATTTGCCGCCCAGCCGGTTGGCCGTGATCCGCTACTCGGGCCTATGGTCAGAGTCGAACTACGCGGAGCATCTGGCGAAGCTGCAGGCAGCCTTGCTTGCCGCCCACTTGAAATGGGAGGGCGAAGCGGTGTATTCGCGCTACAACGCGCCCTACACGCCCTGGTTCATGCGGCGCAACGAGATCTGGTTGCGGCTGGTCAAGCAATCTTGAATCAGCATCACCGATAGACGCGGCATTGGGCCGCTGTGCTTGTGTACGGCAAGTAACAGACTCCAAAGGGCGCGCCGGCGCATATTGACCGATGAACTTGCGCCCGAGATTCAAAGTCTGCGCTGGTTTTCGACTGCGGCCCGCGCCGCAAAGATGCGGGCCACCCTATTCAATCTAAAAGAGGAGCCAGACCATGACTTACCAAGGTGAACGTGCTCGTTCGATGGAAAGCGAAAACGGCCGATTTTTCGAAGTCTCAAAGGTGCGCATCGGCCCCGACGGTCACGTCAGTGATGTGCTCTGGGGCGAAGTCAAGGCCGACGCGGACAAGGCGGTCGGCACGAGCGTGCTGGCAACGGCGCTTGAGGTGGTGGACGCGATCCATGCCGGAGCGCATGTGGCGGCGGTGTTCCCGTCCAAGGACAGGCGTGCAGAGCGCGCCTTGGTGGTTGTCGAGCATCTGGACGGCAGGCAATGCATCGCCTTTGACGGCCAGCCGTCACCGGGTCGAAACCTCAGCGATCTGGACCGCCTGGCTGATTGATTCATTGATTTTTTGAATTGGCCAGACTCTGGCTCGGTGCTTTCTCTGCGTGCTGCTTGCCGGCGCTACGCCAGCTTCTTGCTGTCGTAGCGTTGCTGCGCGCCAAGGCCATGTTTGTCGATGCGGGCCTCGGGCTTGCGTGCGCTATCGAACAGTCAAGCCTGCGGCTGAGGCCTACAACGAGGGGGTACAGACACCCGCCGCCACTGACTTGGCGGCACCACTTCCAAAGGATCCAAATCATGAAGCACAAGGCTCTTTCAAACCTGTCGGTCGCCGCCCTTATTCTGTTCGGCGCGCTGTGCAGCGCTGGCCCGGCGGCGGCCCAGATCGCTGGCGGCACCACCACCGTGGAAGCCAGCGTCACCGAATCCACGTTGCTGGCGATGGGCTGGAGCGTCAAGAAGACGCTGCTGGGCAAGACCATTTACAACGACGCCGGCCAAAAAGTGGGCAAGGTGGAAGACCTGATCATCTCCCCAGACAAGAACCTGTCCTACGTCATTGTCGGCGCCGGCGGCTTCGTCGGCATCGGCAGGCATGACGTGGCCATTGCGGTCAACCAGATCCAGGACAAGGGGGGCAAGCTGGTGATGGCAGGGGCGAGCAAGGAGATGATGAAAGCCATGCCCGAGTTCACCTACGCCACCGACACCAGCAAGCGCGATGCCTTCGTCGCCACGGCGGACGCGGACATCGCCAAGGGCAAAGTTGCGCTGGCCGGTCTGGAGAAGAAGGCCGGTGCTGCCGCTGCCGATGCCAAAGCCAAAATCGACGCCGACGTCACCACCCTGCGGTCGGACCTGAAATCGGCCGAGACCAAGCTGGCCGAGCTCAAGCAGGCCAGCGCCGCACGCTGGCGCGAGTTTGAGGGCGACGTCAGCTCGGCCACAGCGCGTCTGCGCAAGTCGGTCGAGAAGGCCGCCGGTTGAATCTGGGGTGGGGCCCGGCTACCGCCCAAGCCTGATGCGCCGCACACACTTATGGGTCAATTGCAGGCGCCGGGTGTTCCGCAGTCGATCCATGGGGCTGTGCATGAAGCAGGCCTATCGGATCGGCAAACATCGTCACGGATTGCCCCTTGGCCGCACCACCCAGCATGAGTAAGACCAGCAGTAGGGCACGGCACATCGAATCATTCGACCATAACTGCGCTAGTTCGCGCAAGCTTCCGGCGCCAAAGTCTGGCATCGAGCAAAGTCAGATATCCGCTCCAGTGAACTTGCAGCCCGCAGCCACAGTCGGGATCGTGCCCGAAGCCGAGTTTCGCGGGTTGGCCAAATTGCTGTCACGGGGGCAATGTGAAGTGGAACTTGGAGCCCTCGCCCAGCACACTGTTCAGGCTAATGCTGCCGTCGTGCGCTTCGATGAAGGACCTCACGATGGCCAAGCCCAGGCCAAGGCCAGATCCGGAATCGGCCTCGCCGCCGGATTCACCCTTGTCGAAGACCCTTTCAATCATGTCGGCGGCAATGCCTTGGCCGTTGTCGCTGACCCAGCATTCAACGATTCCCTGGCCCGCCGCGACCTGCGCGCCGACAATCACTTCGCCACCCGGCGAGAACTGGATCGCATTTGCGATCAGATTTTGAAACGCTCTCCTGAGCAATCTGGCGTCTGCAAACACGACCAGATCGACGGGCACCTGATTGACTAGCTTCGTATTTGCTTGGGCCGCTATCGTCCCAAGATCGTCGAGAAGGGACTCCACCAGCGGCCACAGGTCGAATCGGCGCCGTTCGACCTTGACGCCGACGACCTCGAGCAAATTCGTGTTCTCTTCGAGCACTCTGCCAATCAAGTCCTGGAGCTGCTGCACGTTGCGGCGCAACGATTGCAAGATACGCTGGGAATCAGCGCCGAGAACTTGCCCGGACAGACTCTTCTCGAGCGACCGACCCGTGAGCGAGATCGCAAACAGCGGCGTGCGCAGATCGTGCGCAACGAAGGAGAGGTACTCCTCCCTGCGCTGCTTCACCTCGAGTGCTTGCTGGGCTGCAAATGTCTGCACGGCTTGGCCGATTGCATGGTCGAAGATGCGATTGATCACATGGAATGGCCGGCCTTGAAGCGCAACGTCATGCTCGGTCGCCAGGTCGTGGATGCATCCACGCATGATGTTGTACTCTGCCACCACCTCCTCGATATCGAATTCATCCTTCAGCCGCTGCAGCCCGTGGGCCGCTGGGCTGGCCTCGGCAAGCGCCTCGGGAATCGTCTGTCGGGGATTGGTTTCGAGCGCTGCCGCCAACTCTTTGAGCAGATCCGGGATGTGGTCGTTGAGTACCGGTGTGGCGAGATGGCTCGCCGAAGGCAGATTCCTGACCTGCGTTCGCCAAGCAAGCAAAAGCACCTCGCCGTTCGCTCTGACCAGATTGGCCAGTAGCTGCAAATTACTCACTGTCATTTGATATGTCTCATCGTTTGTGTGCAAAACACGGCTGAGTTTGCAAAAGCGTGCGCCCGCTAGGCACGGTGACAGCCGCGAGTCGAGCATGGTGCTCTGCGCAGAGCCGGACGGTAGCATGGCCGCCGAGCGCCGATTCGATCACCAGGCAACTCGTGATGACACGTCATGAAGAGTCTCCCATCTGCGGGTTTGCTCTTCCCCAGTCGCATGCGTGACCCACCGCATTTTGGGACGCGCCAGTACGCCCGGATCCATGCGGGCTGGGTGGAGGAGTTTGGCCTTGACCCCGCCTATTGCGGTACGCACTCCATGCGACGCACCAAGGTAACGTTGATCTACAGGCGAACCAAGAACTTGCGTGCGGTGCAGCTGTTGCTTGGCCACGCCAAGTTGGAGGCGACAGTGCGCCACCTGGGTATCGAGGTAGAAGTTGCTTTGGAAATTGCGGAGCAAACTGAAGTCTGATCGATGTGAATGGCGCTTGGCGTCTGTCCAAGAGAAGGAGTTGTCGGGCGACGGTTCCAGCAATACAACTGGGACCGTCGTCATGCCGAGTCGATGCCGAGATCGACCGAGCGGCAACTTTATGGCAAAGGAGTGATCTCACGGTCGACGCCATGTTCTACATGTGCAGGGGCACATACGGCGAGTCGGGTCGGTGGCCGGAAAGTAAGTTCACCAAAATTCAGTTTTCGGCTGAGCTACAGACGCTCCTTTTCGCCTATCTAGTGCGGCAACATCAACATCAGCTTGTCATGCGCTCTGCCTACAGTCGCCTGTCCCTACCCATACTAGGAGTTGATCCATGACCGTCTACAAATATCAGGCGCTTGCCCTGGCCCTCGCCGCTTGCTTCGCACAACAGGCGGATGCGACCACCCTCAACACATTGAATGGGCAGGCCCCGCTGGTGATCGCCCACCGCGGCGCCAGTGGTTACCTACCCGAGCACACACTGGCGGGCTACGAGCTGGCGGTCAAATTGGGCGCCGACTACATCGAGCCCGACCTGCAATTGACCAAGGACGGTTTCCTGGTCGCGATGCATGACACCACGCTGAACCGCACGACCAACGTCGCTGCGGTGCTGGGCAAGCGCAACAACAGCTACAACGTCTCCGGCTACACGCTGGCCGAGATCAAGCAACTGACCGTGCTGCCCACCGGAACCGGCCAGACCAGCTACCCAGGCTTCACACCCTCGTCACCCAACGCGATGCGCGTGCCGACGTTCGACGAGGTCATCGCGCTAGCTCAGGCCCAAAGCGCACTGACCGGCCGCACAGTCGGCATCTACCCTGAGGCGAAGATCTCCGACCCGATGATGGAGGACAAGATACTTTCCACGTTGGCGGCGTTCGGCTACGGAAAGTCCAGCGACAAGGTCTTCATCCAGTCGTTCAGCCTAGACACGCTGAAAAGCATTCGCGACAAGCAGAACCTGCTGGGCATGACGATCCAAGAAGTGTTCCTGGGCAACTCGGCCGCAGGTTCGTTTGCCGATATTGCCAAGACCGTCAACGGCATCGGCCCGTCGATTTCTGGTGGCGGCGCCAATGCCGTGACTGCCGCGTACATCCAGGCCGCCCACACGGCCGGCCTGCTGGTCCACGGCTACACCTTCGCCCAACCGGACCCCGCGCTCGCTGCCGTCCAGTTCGACAAGTACTTTGGCTGGGGCATGGATGGTGTGTTCACCAACTACTCCGACCTGGGCGCGACCGCACGCGACGTTTTGATGGCCGCTGTTCCGGAACCGAGCAGCTATGCGCTGATGCTGGGTGGGCTGGCGCTGCTGGGCGGCCTGGCTCGCAAGCGTCGAGCTTGAACCGGGTGCGATGGCGCCGCTCACAGCAGCGCCATTCCCCGTTCCGCCTTTGAGAGTGAAGCAAACCGTGGGAGGGCAGTTTAGGCAACAATCGCTTCCCCCCCTCGCTCTTGTTTGCTCAGGCTGCTGCGCACGGTTTTACGGTCAATTGCCGTTCAGGTCGAAGGACTTCAAGCAAGCCAGTGCTTAGCTGAACATCACGCATCGCATCATGCGAGCCTACCGTCCACAAACGAACGGCAAGGCCGAGCGGCTCATGCAATCGACGCGGCGAGAGTGGGCGTACAGCCAGACCTACCAGCACTCCCGCGACAGAATCAGCGCGCTGGCGCGATGGATCCATCACTACAACTGGCATCGCATCGCGGCATCGGATGCCTCCCGCCCATATCCCGTCTTACTGAGTCAGGCAACAACGTCTTGACTCTTCACAACTAGGCAGCGGCTCTCGTCCGGCAGCAATATGCACCGCAACACGCAGCCCAGCATCAATGCGAGCCGGGTGGCGCGCTACTGAGTGCCCTTGCGGCACTTCCTCAACTCATTGACGGCAAGACGACTGGGTACGCAGTTACCATGCGGGCTGCCAATTCAGTCAAAAGCCGCCCATGAAAACAAGCCCCGCTTTCTGCCTCGCCTTGTCTGTCTTGCTTGGGGCGTTCGCGCCGGCCGGCTTCGCTCAGAGTCCGGGCTCCATGCTGCGCGTCGGCTGCGAAGGCGCTGATGCCGGGGCCGAGGTCTCCATCAACGGCAAGTTCAAGGGCGAATGCCCGCTCGATATCCAGGTTGAGGAAGGCAGCCTGCAGTTGCGCCTGGTGAAGGCGGTGGACGCGACGCACGAACGCATCTTCGAGCAAACCGTGCGCATTGGCGACGGTGTGGTGAAGCGGGTCGACGCGCGCCTGGGGCAGGCGCAGTTGACGCAGGCGGGCCGAGAGTTGGTAGCACAAGCCCAGGCGGCTGCCAAGCTGCGCGAAGAAGCTCGGCTGCGCGACCTCGCCTTGGCCGCTCAGCAAAAAGCAGCAGCCATCGCGTTCAGCCTGGCCGAACTGAAGGCACAAGGCTTTGTGCCGGGCGACGGCAAGTCCTTTCGCGACTGCCCGGACTGCCCCGAGATGGTGTGGGTGCCGCCGGGTCGTCCGCCGCAGCGCCCGGACGACAACAACATCGTCGGTTGGTTGAACCGCGTCCGCATCGACTACCCGTTCGCCGTCGGCAAATTTGAAGTTACTTTTGCAGAATGGGATCAATGTGTGGCCGAGGGCGGCTGCAGCAAAGGCCCCACCGGTAAGGGGCCGGCCGAGGGCGTCACCCCTGGCTTCATTGTCGACACCCCATGGGGCCGCGGCCGCCAACCGGTGATCAATGTCAATATGGTCGATGTAAAAGAATATCTGGCCTGGCTTTCCAAGAGGACAGGCCAGACCTACCGGCTGTTGTCGCTGGCCGAATTCACCTACGCGGCACGCGGCGGGCGAAGTTCCAAACTGCCTTGGGGCGACGAGGTGGGGCGCAACAACGCCAATTGCGCGAATTGCGGGTCCAGCGCGGACGGTAAGCAAGCCATGGTGGTGGGCAGCTTCAAGGCCAATGACTGGGGCCTGCACGATATGGTCGGCAATGTGGCGGAAATGGTCGCCGATTGCGCGGTCGACGCGCGCGCCCTGGGCGATGCGCCGACGGATGGCAGTCCGTTTACTCAAAAATGCCTGACCCCGCCGGCTGAATATCAAAACATCCTCGGCAACCAGCGCTACACCATGGGCGGCCATTGGTTAGGCGCCATCAACCCCGGGATCAACATCGACCCCTCTTGGGATCGCGCAGCCAGTTTCTTGATCGGCCTGCGCGTCGCCCGCCCTCTGACGCCGCGCGCAAGTGATGCCAGCGCCGCCAGCAACGCCAGCCCTGCGGCGAACTGATATGTCTCGACTGCTGAGCTTCTGGGTCTTGCTGCTCGCCCTGATAGCCCAGGCGCCGGCGCAGGCACAAAGCCCCAAGGACGGGCCGCCCACCCTGGGTTTCGCGCTACAGCCCAGCGGCCAGCTCTACATCAGCAGCCAGCATCAAGGCAAGGCCGTGCACTGGGTACGCGATGGCAGTCTGGGCAGCGGAAAGTGGACGCTGTTTGTCGGTGCGGCCAATGATCGCCTGCGGCTGATCTTCGACGACAAGCTCGGCCTGCAGGACATTCTTGCGATGGACAAAGGCCAACGCATCAGCGTGAACAAGGTGGGCCAAGAGCGCATCGAATATCGGCTGTACGGTCCCGATCGCAGCTTCATTCTTGGCTCAGTGCTGTACCTCAAGGACGGCCGCTGGCTGCAGGGTCTGATGCGGAGCGAAGCCTTTGCGGGCTATGCCGCGCTCAGCGACGTCGTCGACGTCAGCAGCAAATTCAGCGCGCAGGCGGGCGGCCCTGAGTCCTTCGGTCGCCAAACGCTGGCTTGGCTGCAGGCACGCTGGCAGGGCATCAGCCTGATCCCGGCCGCACAGGCACAGACCTCGGCCGGTGATGACATCGTCAAGAGTTTTTTTGGCCGCCCGGCGCAGGAACTGCAAGGCTTTTTTGGTGCGCCCCTGCATGAAATGTGGAAAGGCGCGCTGGTCGGCGCCGCCGCGTTCACCGTCACCCTGGCATCGCAGACCTTTGTTGCCGGCGAAACCGTCGTTATCGGCACGGCCTTGACCGCCGCGGCCCCGTTTCTCGTTGCCGCCGGAGCCGGTGTGGCGGTCGGCGTCGCCGCCGAACGAAGCTATGAATGGGCACGCGCCAAGAATCTAGGCGGCAGCCAGTCGATGCGGGACTTGTTCAACCGCCTACAGGCAGACACCCGCTACAGCCAGGAGCCCGCACCGGTGGCGCCAGCCCCTCTGTTCGCCCCGGCCGCTAGACCGAATCCGTCATCGCGCGGTTTGCTCGACATGGCCGACAAACTGGACCGCCTAGATCAGCAGGATGTCTCTATCGCAATTGAACGTGCCGACCAATGCACGCGAAAACGCGATTTTGATTGCAGCAATGCCCAGCTTGCCAAAGCGGCCAAGCTGGTCACCGGCAAGGACGACAAACTGGCACTCGCGAACTCGCAGCAAAACATGGCGGACGAAAAGTCGCGCATGGCCGAAGAAGCGCGCCGCGCCGCCGCAGAGGCGCAAGCTCTGGCATTGGCCCGCCAGCAAGAACAGGCACGACTCGCCCAGGCCGAGCAGCGGCGCGAAGCGGAGGGCGGTTTTCAATGGGGCAAGGCGCTCGCCATGGGCGGCGGCGCCCTGCTCGGTGGTGTGGGCAAACTGAGCGCCGAGATGCAAGGAAAGATTTTGACCGGCATCGTCAAGGACAGCCTTGAAGGCCAATCCGGTGTCTCCAATTTCCAGGCCAGCGTCAACAGCCCAAAGAACGCTGGTGCTGGCCCTGGTGCAGGTACTGCGGGCAACGGCAATGCGGGTTCGACTGCTGGCGGCGCAGTCTCCAAGGCCGCCTTTAACGCCGGAGAACTCGCTTGCCAGCAAGAAGCGGATCGCGACGGCCGGCCCTACCAGGAGGCCCAGCTCGACACCTTCTGTGTCCTGGCCAGCAGCAATGCCTGTGTGAAGCGCAAATTCGGCTTCAACGGCTATGAGGCTGAGCGGATCGAATCCTGTGTGCGGATGAAACAATCGGCGCGGGCCTTGAAGCTGAATCCCGAGCTCTGCGGAGCCTGCCAATAAGCAACGGGGAACATGCCGTACTGCCTTCCCCCAGCAGGTGTTGGCGATTGCATCGAACTGACCCACCGCGATCACGCAATACTGACCCACTGCTAGACGCTATCGATACGTTCGGATTTCAAGACTCGACCGGTTCCTACTAACCGCGCAGAAACACCCTTTGTGTGGACGTGCAATTTGAGGGGTAGGAAAGCCGTCGCGGCTTTAACCTGAAGCCACTAATTTTTCCGAACTCTATTCTTTTCGTCAGGTCAGAATTGCCTCAATTTTTCCGAACTCTATTCCATGTTTCCGAACTCTATTCCGTCGTACCAAGTCCAGCCGCAGGCCTTCATCATCGATCTTGATGGCACCATGGTGGACACCCTGGGTGACTTTGTGGCGGTGCTGGAGCGAGTCTTGACTGGCTTGGGTTTGCCCAGGGTCGACCGCGCTTTTGTGGAAAAGACGGTGGGTCGAGGCAGCGAGCATTTGATCCGCAGTTGCTTGGCAAAGGTGGGCGGCGACGCGGCTTTGTATGAGCAGGCCTGGCAGCAGTATCAGCAGCAGTACCGAGCCCTCAACGGCCAATTCTCTGCGGTCTACCCGGGCGTGCGCGAGGGCTTGCAGCGGCTGCGAGCGCTGGGCATGCCGATGGCCTGCCTGACCAATAAACCGGGCTCGTTTGCGCGCGAGTTGCTGGCACTCAAGGGCTTGGCTGGCTATTTCGACAAGGTCTTCGGCGGTGATGACTTCGAACGCAAAAAGCCCGATCCTTTGCCGCTGCTGAAGACTTGCGAGGCGCTGGGCTCTGAGCCCGCCCGGACCTGGATGATTGGCGACTCCAGCAATGATGCGCAAGCGGCGCATGCGGCCGGCTGTCCCGTCGTTCTGGTCAGTTATGGCTACAACCATGGTGAGCCGATCCGCAATGTGCCGGCTATGCAATATGTGGATAGCTTGGACCGGATCAGCCTGAGCAATGAAGATTGATGCAGTGCGCACTTTGGGACGCGCTTAAGTCCGTCCTCGTTGCTCTTTGGCGATGCCCAGTAGCGCGTCCTTGAGTTGTTCATCGGCTGGAGATTTGCCCAACCAGATGCGCAACAGCGCCGAGTAGAACTCGGGCTCCTTGATCGGCGTGCCTTGTGGCTTGCCGTTCAGCAGCACGACCGAGCCGGTGCCGGGGATGAAATCGATAGAGAAATGCTCTCCGGCCGTCAGGCTCTTGCGGCTGGAGAAGATTTCGGCCACGCGCAGCACACCGTTGATGGCCTTGCTGAACTCCTCGCGCGAAGCGTTCTGCTCGATGCCCTTGGTGAACAGGCGGCCGAGCTCATTGCCGTCAACTTCTCGCAGCATCACGATGTGCAGGCGCTTCGGGCCGGCGGCGCTCAGCACAGCCTCGGGCGTAGAGGCCTTGGCGCTCAGGTAAAGCCCAGCTGTGTAGACCTGGAAGACGGCCTTGTAGCGTGTGCCGGCACCATTGAGCAGCAGCGGCTGTCCGCCGAGATTGAGAGTTTGCTCATACTTGACACCGGAGACTTCGATTGTCTGAGCTTGGGCGGGCAGCGGCTGGTGCAGGGCCAGGGTCAGGGCCAAGAGTGCCGTATAAAAGAATCCTCGCATTGAATTGCTCCGTTCTTGTCGTCATTGAAGGTGCCCAGATTCAAGGCAGGGCGGAACCAGTATGCCGCGAAGGCGTGAGTCTGTCCGTCTGCGCGGCACGTCACATTGGGCTGATACACTGAAACCATCATGTTCATCACGCGCAACTTCATCAAGGGGTCTCACGACCGGGGAGCCTGGCCCTGGCGTCGCCGGCCTGTGTTCGTTTGATGACGCTTGTTGCTGTGCCTTTGATCGCTCGATAGACAGATAGTTAGGTCGAGCCCGGTCAGCCCAAGCGAGCTGTTTCTGCGGCGTGCCCAAAATAGACGGCGCGCTTTTGCAAGGGTTTGACTTGATGATTACCGAACTTGAATTCAAGAGCCTGGCTGCCCTGGGCTTTAACCGCATCCCCTTGATCAGCGAAGCCTTCGCTGATCTGGAAACCCCGCTCTCGCTCTACCTCAAACTCTGCTCGGGCTCAGGCGCCTACGGGGGCAAAGGCGGCAGCAACAGCTTTTTGCTGGAGTCGGTGGTCGGTGGTGAGCGCTTTGGGCGTTACTCCTATATCGGTCTGCCGGCCCGCACCGTGCTCAAGAGCCGCGGCCTGCTGACCGAAGTGATCTGCGACGGCCAAGTGGTCGAAAGCCATAACGGCAACCCGCTCGATTTCATCGCCGCCTATCAGCAGCGTTTCAAGGTGGCGCTGCGCCCCGGCATGCCAAGGTTTTGCGGTGGCCTGGCCGGCTACTTCGGCTATGACGCGGTGCGCTATATCGAGCCCAAGCTGGCTCAAACAGAGATGCCCGGCGGCGTCGACACGCCCGATGTGATGCTCTTGCAGTGCGAGGAGCTGGCGGTCATCGACAACCTCAGCGGCAAGCTCTATTTGATTGTCTATGCCGACCCGAGCCAACCCGAGGCCTTTTTCAAGGCTCAAAAGCGCCTGACCGAATTGCGCGACAAGCTGGCCTATAGCGTCTCGGCGCCCGTGGTCAAGCGCGGTCAGGCGCATCCAGTCGAGCGCGAATTCGCCAAGGCCGACTATCTGAGCGCGGTCTTGCGGGCCAAGGAGTACATCGCTGCCGGCGACATGATGCAGGTGCAGATCGGCCAGCGCCTGCGCAAGCGTTACACCGAATCGCCACTGAGCCTGTACCGGGCGCTGCGTTCGCTGAACCCCAGTCCGTATATGTATTTCTACGATATGGGCGACTTCCAGATCGTCGGTGCCTCGCCCGAGATTCTGGTCCGCCAGGAGCATTCGGCCGAGGGCGATAAGGTCACTATCCGCCCCTTGGCCGGCACTCGTCCGCGCGGTGGCACCACGGAGCAAGACCTGGCCCTGGAGCGCGAACTGAAGGCCGACCCCAAGGAGTTGGCCGAGCATCTGATGCTGATCGACCTGGCCCGCAATGACATCGGCCGTATCGTCAAGACCGGTTCGGTCAAGGTGACCGATGCTTTTGTGGTCGAGCGCTACTCGCATGTGATGCATCTGGTCAGCAATGTCGAAGGGCTGCTGAAAGACGGCATGAGCAATCTGGACGTGTTCCGCGCCAGCTTCCCGGCAGGCACGCTGAGCGGCGCGCCAAAGATTCGTGCGATGCAAATCATCGATGAGCTGGAGCCCGTCAAGCGCGGTATCTATGGTGGCGCGGTCGGTTGTCTGAGCTTTGCCGGCGATATGGATCTGGCCATCGCCATCCGCACCGGCATCATCAAGGACGAAACGCTTTACGTGCAGGCAGCGGCCGGCGTGGTGGCCGACTCGGTGCCGGAGTTGGAATGGGCCGAAACGGAAGCCAAGGCCAGAGCCTTGATCCGTGCGGCTGAACTGGTTGAAGAGGGGTTCTGATCATGTTGTTAATGATTGATAACTACGACAGCTTCACCTTCAACTTGGTGCAGTATTTTGGGGAACTGGGCGCCGAGGTGCGCGTGGCCCGTAACGACGAGATCACGCTGGCCGAGATCGAGGCGATGAAGCCCGATCATCTGGTGCTGTCACCCGGCCCTTGTTCGCCGGCCGAGGCCGGCATCTGCGTCAGTGCGATCCAGGCCTTCATGGGCAAGCTGCCGATTCTGGGCGTTTGTCTGGGGCACCAGAGCATGGGCGCGGCGGTGGGCGGCAAGATCATCCGCGCGCAGCGCCAGATGCATGGCAAGGCCAGCACGATCACGACGGATCAAAAGGGCGTGTTCAAGGGATTGCCCAAGGACTTCAGCGTCATCCGTTATCACTCGCTGGTGATTGAAGAGGCCAGCATGCCCGAGGTGCTGGAGATCAGCGCGCGCAGCGAAGACGGCGAGATCATGGGTGTGCGCCACCGCGAACTGGCCGGTACGGCAACACCATTGGAAGGCGTGCAGTTCCACCCGGAATCGATACTCAGCGAGCATGGCCACGCGATGCTGAAGAACTTTTTGACGCTGGCGCTGTAGCTCATGAAAGTTGTAGATTTCCGTAGCGATACGGTGACGCAGCCGACGCCGGCCATGCGTGAGGCGATGGCTGCGGCCAAGCTGGGCGACGATGTGTTTGGCGATGACCCCAGCGTCAATGCATTGCAGCAGGCAGTTGCCGAGCGGCTGGGCTTTGAGGCGGCGCTCTTTATGCCCACCGGCACGCAGAGCAATCTGGCCGCGCTGCTCAGCCATTGCCAACGCGGGGATGAATACATCGTCGGCCAGTTTGCGCACACCTTCCGCTGGGAGGGTGGTGGCGCGGCCGTGCTGGGCTCGATCCAGCCGCAGCCGCTGAATCATCAGCCCGATGGCACTTTGTCGCTGGCCGAGGTCGAAGCGAATATCAAACCCGACGATGTGCATTTCGCCCGCACCAAGCTGCTGACGCTAGAAAACACCATCGGCGGCAAGGTGCTGCCTTTGGCTTACCTGGCGCAAGCGTCGGCTTTGGCCTTGAAACATGGGCTGGCGCGCCATCTGGACGGCGCTCGGCTGTTCAACGCTGCGATGGCGGCTGGTGGTGAACCCTATGCCGCCGCCCGCGAGATAACGCAGCATTTCGACAGCGTCTCGGTCTGCTTCTCGAAAGGCTTGGGCGCCCCTGTCGGCTCGGTCTTGTGCGGCTCGGCAGGCTTCATCCAGCAGGCCAAGCGTTGGCGCAAGATGCTGGGCGGCGGTATGCGCCAGGGCGGCATCTTGGCGTCTGCCGCACATTACGCCCTGGACCATCATGTCGCTCGCTTGGCCGACGATCATGCCTTGGCCCGTCGGCTGGCGGTCGGCTTGCAAGGCCTTGACGGGGTGACGGTGGAGGCGCCGCAGACCAATATCGTGTTTGTCGATGTGGCTGGACCCCAGGCCGTCGGCGTGCTGGCCCATCTCAAGTCGCGTGGGGTGCTGGCGACCGGGCTCTACAAGCTGCGCTTTGTCACTCATCTCGATGTGAGCGAAGCGGATGTGGATCAGGCCATTGCCGCAATGCGCGAATTTTTCGCTGGATAACAGGATTGGAATCGTGATGCCTTTTACCGACCAAGAAGCGCTGACCCGCGTCATCGAACACCGCGAAATCTTCCACGACGAAATGCTGACGCTGATGCGCCGCATCATGGCCGGCGAGATGTCGCCGGTGATGGCTGCGGCCTTGCTGACCGGCCTGCGCGTCAAGAAGGAAACCATCGGCGAGATCACCGCCGCCGCGCAGGTGATGCGTGAGTTGTCGACCAAAGTGCCTTTGGAGGCGGCGGCCCACCCCCATCTGGTGGACGTGGTCGGCACCGGCGGCGACGGTGCGCACACCTTCAATATCTCGACCTGCTCGATGTTTGTGGCCGCTGCGGCCGGCGCACAGGTCGCCAAGCACGGCAATCGCAGCGTTTCCAGCAAGACCGGCAGCGCCGATGTCTTGGAGGCACTCGGCGCCAACATCATGCTGACGCCGGCTCAGGTGGCGGCCTCGGTGGCGCAGATCGGCATCGGCTTTATGTTCGCGCCCAATCATCACCCGGCGATGAAAAACATCGCGCCGGTGCGGCGTGAATTGGGCGTGCGCACCATCTTCAACATCCTGGGCCCACTGACCAACCCGGCCGGCGCACCGAACATCCTGATGGGCGTGTTTCACCCCGATTTGGTCGGTATTCAGGTGCGCGTGATGCAGCGCCTGGGTGCCGAACATGCACTGGTCGTTTACGGCAAGGACGGCATGGATGAAATCTCGCTTGGCGCCGCGACCTTGGTCGGCGAATTGAAAAACGGCGAGGTGCGCGAATACGAGATTCACCCCGAGGATTTCGGCATGGCGATGGCCTCGAACCGCACGCTCAAGGTGGCCGGCCCGGAGGACTCGCGGCTGATGTTGATTGGCGCTTTGAACAACGAAGAAGGCCCCGCGCGCGATATCGTGATCCTGAACGCTGGTGCAACGCTGTACGCTGCCAATGTGGCCGATTCGATTGCCGCAGGCATTCAACTGGCTCGCGCGGCGATCGCTTCAGGCGCTGCGCGCGCGAAGCTGGATCAATTCGTCAGCAGCACGCAAACCCTGGGTCGAGGCTGATATGTCCGATATCCTGCGCCGCATCGTCGCGGTCAAACATGAAGAGTTGTTACGCGCTCGCAAGCAGCGTTCGCTGATCAGCTTGCGCGAAGAGGCTGAGGCAAGGCAGGACCGGCGTGGCTTCGCGGCCGCACTGCGCGCCAAAGTGGCGGCGGGCCAAAGCGCGGTGATCGCCGAGATCAAAAAGGCCTCGCCCAGCAAAGGTGTGTTGCGCGCCGATTTTCAACCCGCTGCGATCGCCGAGAGTTATGCCAAACACGGCGCGGCTTGCTTGAGTGTGCTGACCGACGAGCAGTTTTTTCAAGGCTCGGTCGCTTACCTGCAACAGGCGCGGGCGGCCTGCGACTTGCCGGTCTTGCGCAAGGATTTCATGGTCGATGAGTACCAAGTTTTCGAGGCTGGCGCGATGGGCGCTGATTGCATCTTGCTGATCGCCGCCTGCCTGGATGATGCACAAATGGCGGACCTCGAGGCGGTGGCACTCAGCCTCAATCTTGACGTGCTGGTGGAAGTGCATGACGGCGCGGAGCTTGAGCGTGCGCTGCGTTTGAAGACGCCGCTGGTCGGCATCAATAACCGCAATCTGCGCACCTTCGATGTGACCTTGGACACCACGCTGGGCTTGCTGGACCGGGTGCCGGCGGATCGCTTGTTGGTGACCGAGTCTGGCATCCTGGGCGCTGCCGATGTGCAGCGCATGCGGGCCGCGAATGTGCATGCTTTCTTGGTCGGAGAGGCCTTTATGCGGGCGCCGGACCCGGGTGCGGCCTTGGCGGCTGTGTTCGCCTGAGATGGACTTTTCAAGGCTTGACAGGGACTGGCGGCTGGTTGTCGAGGCCTGGGCCCTGAGTCCGGCCGGCCAGCAGCTACAAGCGTTTTGGGCGCGGCGCCGCGCCGCTGGCGCGGTTATTTTTCCGCCGGAGCCCATGCGGGCCTTGCGCCTAACGCCACTTTCACAGACCCGCGTGGTGATTCTCGGCCAAGACCCCTATCACGCTGCGGGCCAGGCCGAGGGCTTGGCGTTTTCGGTCCCGGAGGGCGTCAAAGCGCCGCCCAGCCTGCGCAATATTTTCAAGGAGCTGCAGCGCGACCTGGGCCAGCAGCCGCCGATGTCGGCCAGCCTTCTGCCTTGGGCTGAGCGCGGCGTTTTGCTGCTGAACTCGGTCTTGACGGTGGAAGAGGGCGCGCCGGCCAGTCATGCCGGTCAAGGCTGGGAAGCGCTCACCGATGCCTTGATCGCGGCGGCCGCCGAAGCCGCCGCGCCCAAGGTTTTCATGCTCTGGGGCGCCTATGCGCAGGCCAAGGCGGCGCTGATCGCTGCTGCCGGCCCGCAACACTTGATTCTGCGGGCCAATCACCCTTCGCCCTTGTCGGCGCTGCGACCGCCAGTCCCCTTCATGGGTTGCGGGCATTTTTCGCAGGCGGCAGCCTGGTTGGCCGCGCGGGAGCGGGCGATCGACTGGACGCTGTGATCAGGCCAGGGCCAACTCGAACAGCCGTGCCAAATGGCTGGCCTGCAACTGATCCTGGCGGCTCCATAAATGCTTTTGCTGGCAATGCGCCAGCCACAAGACGGCCACCATTTCGCCCTTGACGTACAGCGGCAGTTCGATGCGGGACAGCGTGCCTGCCGCTTCGGGCAGCGCGCTGAGTTCGGCTTTGAAGGGATGGTTGCTGACGGTACCCAAGGCTTGCGGCTTGCCCGCGGCGTTGAGCCAATCCAGGTACTGGCTTTGTTCGGCCTGGCGCAAACTTGGGAAGCCGCCCGCTTGGGCGGCCGGCTTGGCCCCGACCCACCAGAATTGCACCCGGCCGAGGCGCAGAATCTGCTGCGCCTCGGCGCACAGCTGCGCAAGCGCGTTCAGTCTGTCGCCCTGGTGGTTGATCTTCCAGCGCCGGTTCGACAGACTCAGCAGCTGGGCTTCGGCGGCTTGCCGGGCGGGGTCGAAAAAGCTTGCCAGCCCGGGGCGCACCGGGCTGCTCAGGCGTTCGATCTCGGCCTGCAAATTCAAATGTTGCCAAAGATGCGGAATAGCGGCGTCTTTATCGCCTTGTTGATCATGCAATTTGGCCAAGAGCAGATGGGCCTGGCTTTGCTGTGGGCGCGAGTGAATGCGATTGGCCAGCAGCAGGCCATGCTCGGTGCTGCGGATGGCGCCGGCGCGGTCGCCGCGCGCCAGGGAGATATCGGTCCAGGTGCGGCTGGCGGCGGCCTCGAGCCAGCTGTGGCCGAGCTTGGCGGCAATGCTCAAGGCCAGCCGGCAGTCCACCGTCGCCCAATCAAGCCGGCCGCGCGCGAGTGCCGCGCGCGCCAATTGCCAATGCGCCTCGGCTTCGTATTCCCGATGTTGGCCGCGCCGCGCTGCAGCCAGGCCGTGGCTGAAATGGCGTTCGGCGTCGTCGAGCTGATGGGTTTCGAAATGGCCGACACCGATATTCAAGGCCAGCTTGGCCGCCAGATAGCTGTCATCGGCTGCGCCCAGTAGTTGGGCGGCCTCGCCATGCACCTCGCGCCCACGTGCCCAGGCGCCGAAAGCGTAATGAATTTGACCCAGCCCGATTCGCGCCGCGGCCCCGGCACGTGCGTCGGGCACGGCGGCGGCCAATTCGGCCGACTGATTCCAGTGCTCGGTGGCTTCGAAGTACTCGCCTTGCTGGTAGGCGATGCGGCCCAAGGCCTCGTGCAAGCGCGCCCCTTGCAAGGGATGGGCGTCCACGTCCAAGTCGGCCTGAGCCTGCAGCAGCGCCGCTTGCAACTCCAAAGCGCGC
This sequence comes from Paucibacter sp. B2R-40, assembly GCF_025717555.1. Classification (GTDB taxonomy): domain Bacteria; phylum Pseudomonadota; class Gammaproteobacteria; order Burkholderiales; family Burkholderiaceae_C; genus Paucibacter_A. The sequence goes on from NZ_JAJIRP010000001.1 coordinate 886,818, forward strand.
CCGCGATGTTCAAGCAGATAGAAGTGTGCGTACAGCGCATCGCTGGCTGCTGCGTGTTGGCCCGCAGTCTTGGCCGAATGCTCAAGTGCCGCCAGGCGCAGCAAGGCGCTGTTGGGGTGGCGCTGCGCTACCCTTGAGAGGCGCTTCAGGACTTCGGGGGGCAGGGCGTCGGCTTCGGTCACGGCTGGCTAAATCAAGGCTTGGGGGGTGTAGGTGCAGGCTTTGCGGCTGGCGCGGCTCGGCCCAAAACCGCAAGGATAGCCGCTGCGCTCAGCGGCCTCGGCAAAACCCGACGAGGCAGCATTTGGCAAGCGCCCAAAAGGAGCCGGCGCGCGGGCTTGAACGAAGGTTCACCTAAGGTAAACACCAATGCCAGTTTCATTGACTGGCATTATTTTTGGTATTAGACTGGTATCGCTATGACATCCAAGCCCGACTCTTCTCGCACCCACATTCTCGTCCAGCCTGACAGCGCTGCGCGCTTTCTGATTGGCGTTGACGGCGGCGGCACTGGCACGCGGGTCAGACTGACTGATTTGCAGGGACGGGTGCTGGGTCAAGGCGATGCCGGCCCGTCTGCTTTGGGGCAGGGTGCCGAGCAGGCTTGGTTGCATATTCAACAGGCCGTGGCGGTGGCGGCGGCACAGGCGGGTTTGGTGAATTTGGCGCCCGCCGACTGTGCCATCGGACTTGGTTTGTCTGGCGCCGGCGTGCCAACGCAGGCGGCCGAATTTTTGGCGCGCCAGCCCGGCTATGCCGCGCTGGCGCTGGATAACGACGGGTTCACCACCGTTTTGGGCGCGCATGCCGGCCAGCCGGGTGCGGTGGTGGCCTCGGGCACCGGCTCGGTCGGCGAGGTCTTGCGCCGTGACGGCTCGCGCGGCTTGGCCGGCGGTTGGGGCTGGATCGCCGGCGACGAAGGCAGCGGCGCCTGGTTGGGCTTGAAGGCCATGCGCCATGCCTGTCAGGCGCTGGACGGCCGCGTGCCGGTCGGCCCCCTGGCGCAGGCGATTTGGGCTGTGGCGGGGTCGCACACCGAGGCGATGCTCGCCTGGGGTGCCGTGGCTGGGCAACATGCCTATGCCAGCTTGGCGCCCTTGGTGTTTGATTGCGCGGGCAGTGACCCCGTGGCGGCGGGCTTTGTGGCCGAGGCGGTGTTGGAGCTGGAAAAGCTGGCGCATGCCTTGGACCCCGACGCAAGCCTGCCCTTGGCCCTGTGCGGCAGTGTTGCGCTGCGCTTGGCTCCCGACTTCTCTGCCGCCCTGCGCGCCCGTTGTGTGCCCCCCCAGGGTGACTCGGCCGACGGCGGCGTGCATCTGGTGCGCGGCGCACTCCAACAACAGTAGAGCCCAGCGATATGACCTTCCAATTCAAAGCCGACCCGGACGCCGCGTCGCCGCTGTACATGCAGTTGGCGCACAAGCTGGCGCAGGCGATTCGCCAGGGCGAGTACCACGCCGAAGAGGCGCTGCCGTCCGAGCGGGTGTTGGCGGAATCGCTGGAGTTGTCGCGCGTCACCGCGCGCAAGGCGATCGACCGTTTGGTCGAGCAGGGCCTGATCATTCGCAAGCGCGGTTCGGGCAACTACATTGCACCCAAGCTTGAGCAGCCACTGTCGCGGCTGACCAGTTTCTCTGAAGAGTTGCACCAGCGCGGCTTCAAGCCCAGTTCGCGTTGGTTGGCGCGCAGCTTCACGCCGGCCGCGCCCGATGAGCAGCTCAGCTTGGGGTTGGGTACCGGCGAACGCGTGGCGCGCCTGGAGCGCTTGCGCTTGGCCGATGCGGTGGTGATGAATTACGAAGTCACGGTGATGCCGGAGGCGGTCTTGCCCGATCCGATGGCGGTGCAGGCCTCGCTGTACGAGCATCTGGCCACCTTGGGTGTGGCGCCGGTGCGGGCTCTGCAACATATCCGTGCCATCAACGCCGACGCGAAATTGGCCGGCTTGCTGGAAGTGCCGGTCGGGCAGGCGGTCTTGTTCATCACGCGGGTCGGCTATCTGGAGTCGGGTTTGGCTGTCGAGCTGACGCATTCGTATTGCCGCAGCGACTACTACGATTTTGTTGCCGAGATGCGGCGCGAGGGGTAAAGCTTTGGCTCAGCTAATAGACGGCTACGTGCTGACACCGCAGGGCTTTGTGCGCGGTTTTATCGAGATCAGCGAAGGTCGCATCATCCGCATTGAGGGCGAGGCCGTCACTGAAGCCCAAGTCCGCCACGACAAGCTGGCCTTGCCCATCGTGCTGCCGGGTTTCATCGACGTGCATGTGCACGGCGGCGGTGGCCATGACACGATGGAAGGCGGCGACGCCGCGCTGCAGATGTCGCGCCTGCATGTCAAGCATGGCACGACGGCGATGCTGGCCACCACCATGACCGCACCGCTGGCCGATATCGAAGCGGCCTTGACGGCCTTGGGTCCGGTTTGTCGTGCGCGTGCGCCCAATGCGGCCCGCATCCTGGGCGTGCATCTCGAAGGCCCCTACATCAACCCCGGCAAGCTGGGCGCACAGCCCGACTTCGCCAAGCCGGCCAGCATGGCCGAAATCCAGGCGCTGAATGCGCTGGCACCGATCAAGCTGATCACCTTGGCGCCCGAGATGGCCGGCACGCTGGAACTGATTGGCGAGTTGCGCGCGGCCGGCTTCCAGGTGCAGATCGGCCACACCGCCGGCACCTATGAAGACGGCGTGGCGGCGATCAATAAAGGCGCCGGTGGTTTCACGCATTTGTTCAATGCGATGACCGGCCTGCACCACCGCGAGCCCGGCATGGTCGGCGCGGCCTTGGCCCATGCCCGTTACGCCGAAATCATCCCCGACCTGCTGCATGTGCATCCGGGCGCGATCCGGGTTGCGATGCGCTCGATTCCCTGCACCTTTTGCGTTACCGATTCGACCGCCGCGGCCGGCATGCCCGATGGCGACTACAAACTCGGCAGCCACACCGTCACCAAGTGCATGGGCGGCGTGCGTCTGCCCGATGGCACCTTGGCCGGCAGTACGCTGACCATGGACCAAGCGCTGCGCAATCTGGTCTGGTTGGGCCTGGAGATCGAAGACGCGTCCAAACGCGTCTCGACCTATGCGGCTGACTACCTGGGCTTGAGTGACCGAGGTCAGTTGACGGTCGGTGCCTGGGCTGATGTGGTCGTGCTGGACCGTCAGCTGCAATTGCAGCGCGTGTTTGTCGAGGGGGAAGAAATTGAACTCGCGTGAGTGCTTGCCGGCGCGCGTTTACGCCTCCCGCATGCAAGAAGAGGCGCTGGGCGCCCCGGCCGCCGTGGCGTACCAGCTGGCTCATGACCGCAACGCCTATGCCGAACTCGGCGAGGCACTGCGCGAGCAGCCTCCCAGCAGCTTGTTGACCGTGGCGCGCGGCAGCTCCGACCATGCGGCGCATTACATGGCCTATCTGATGATGGCGCGCATGGGTCGGCTGGTGACTTCGCTGCCGATGTCGCTGGTGACGCTGTACCAAAGCAAGATCCGCTGCGAGGGACTGGTGTCGTTCGCATTTTCGCAGTCGGGCCAAAGCCCGGATCTGATCGCGCCGACCGGGTTCTTCCGCGCCGGCGGTGCTCGCACGGTGGCTTTTGTCAACGCCGAGGGCTCGCCGCTGGCCGAAGCCGCGCAGTTCGTCTTCCCGCTGCACAGCGGCCCCGAGCTGAGCGTGGCCGCGACCAAGAGCTATATCTGCCAGCTGGTGGCCGGCGCCCGTGTGGTGGCTGCCTGGAGCGCTGATGATGATTTGCAGGCCGCGCTGGAACAGTTGCCGGCTGCTTTGGAGCAAGCCGCGCAGCAGCGCTGGGATGTGGCCGTCGAGGTTTTGAAGGATGTCGACAAGCTGTTGGTCATTGGCCGCGGCACCGGCTACGCCGTGGCGATGGAAGCGGCGCTGAAATTCAAGGAAACCTGCGGCATCCAGGCCGAGGCTTTCTCCGGCGCCGAGGTCAAGCATGGCCCGATGGCGCTGATTGAAGAGGGCTATCCGATGCTGGTATTCGCGCCGCGCGGCCCAGCTCAAGCCGGCTTGCTGGCCTTGGCCGAGGAGATGCGCGGCCGGGGTGCGCGCGTGCTGCTGGCCGCACCTGCGGGTACGCCGGGCGCTGAACTCACTTTGAGCTGCACCGGCAATGAGGACCTGGATCCGATCGCCGTGGTGCAGAGTTTCTATCCAATGGTGGAAGCGCTGGCTCGCGCACGCGGCCGCAATCCCGACTCGCCGCCGCATCTGGCCAAAGTCACCAAGACCAACTGATCGCCCCCGTTATGACTGCATTCCACCCCGGCCAACTCGTGATGGTCGACATCCAGGGCAAGACACTGGACGCCGCCACCGCCGCCTTTTTGCGTGACAACCAGGTACGGGCCGTGTGCCTGTTTCGTAAAAACCTCGGCACCGAAGCCGAAGTGCGCCAACTGACCCGCGATTTGCGCGCAGTGATGGGCCCGACCGCCTTGATCGGCCTCGATCAAGAAGGTGGTTCGGTGGTGCGCGCGACCTTCTTGCCACAAGCCCCTTCGGCGATGGCCTTGGGCGCGGCCGATGATGCGAGCTTGGCCGAGCAGGTTGGCGCGGGCGTTGCGCGCGGCTTGGCCAGCATCGGCGTGAACTGGAACTTCGCGCCGGTTCTGGACATCAATAACAACCCGGCCAATCCGGTCATCGCCGAGCGCAGCTTCTCCGAAGATGCCGATGATGTGACCCGTTTGGCCGGCGCCTGGATGCGCGGCTCGCTCAAGGAAGGCGTGGCCTGCTGCGTCAAGCATTTCCCAGGTCACGGCGACACCCATGTGGATTCGCACCTCGCCCTGCCGACCGTGGACAAGAGCCGCGCCGAGCTGGACGCGCTGGAGTTGCGCCCCTTCAAGGCCTTGCGTGATGAAGCGCCGGCAGTGATGACGGCTCACATCGTCTACCCGCAGATCGATCCCGAGCATCCGGCCACGCTGTCGACCAAGATTTTGCGCGACATCTTGCGCGTCGAATGGGGTTACGACGGTGTCGTGATCACCGATGCCTTGATGATGAAGGCGATCTTCGAGCGCTATGGCTATGCGCGTGCGGCGGTGATGGCCATCCAAGCCGGCGCCGACATGATCCTGGCCCAGGGCGATCTGGAAGAGCAGGGCAAGTCGATTCAAGCGCTGGTGGATGCCTTCGCCAGCGGCGAGTTGACGGCCGAGCAAGGCCGCATTGCTTGCGCCCGCTTGGACAAGCTGGCGCTGGCCTACCCGGTGCGCCATGACGATTACCTTGGTGCGCCGCGCGAGGCCGATGATGTCTTGATGCGCAAGGCCTGGGCCGCTGGCCTGACCGCGCTGCGTGGCGCCGCGCCGCCGGCACTGAATGCGGCCTTGCGTGTGTTCGTGCAGCCCGAAGTGCCGACCGACGGCGTGTCGGAAGCCGGCCCGCTGGGCCAGCAGATCGTGGAGCTGTTCAGCGCCTTTCCGAATGCACAGATTCAGTATGTCGACGACATCCTCAATCTGGACTGGGCCGAGGTGCCGCAGGACGGGCGCCTCAATATCGTCGCCTCCACGCATCGCATGCGTTATGGCGCAAATGCACAGACTTGGCGGCCCGATCTGCATCTGGTGCTGTGGAACCCGTTCCAGGCCCACGATGTACCCGCGCCAACCGTTGTGACCTGGGGTTATGCCGATGGCGCCCTGGCGGGCTTGAAGGCCTGGCTGGAAGGGCGCGCCAGCGCCACGGCAACATCGCCCGTCAACTTGGACTGAACCCGGACACCCCATGAGCTCATCCACCCTGACCGCCAAGACCTCATTGAATCCGGCTGCTACACAAGCGCGCACCCCGGCGACCTGGGTATTGAGCCTGTACTTTCTGCAGGGCCTGCCATTTTTCATGGTGAATGTGGTGGCCGGGCTGATGCTCAAAAGCCTGGGGGTCTCTAACGAGGACATCACCCGTTGGACCGGCCTGCTGGGCTTGGCGTGGGTGTTCAAGCCGCTGTGGAGCCCCTTGCTGGAATTGGCGCCGAGCAAGAAGTGGATGGTGATTGTGTTTCAGGCCGTCGGCGCGGTCGCGCTCGGCTTGATTGCCTTGTCATTGAATTTACCGAACTTTTTCGTGCTGTGTATCGCGATGTTGGCCGTGGCCTCGATCGCCTCGGCCTCACATGACATCGTCTGCGACGGCCTCTACATCGCCACCCTGAATGGCAAACAGCGCGCCGTCTGGGCCGGTTGGCTGGGTACTTGCTTCAACGGCTCCAAGCTGTTTGCGATGGGCGGCTTGGTGATTTTGGCCGGACATCTGGAGAAGACAGCCGGCCCGGTGGTCGCGTGGGCGACGGTGTTCGCGATTGCCGCGCTGACCATGGCGGTGCTGGCCGGCTATCACGTCTGGGCCTTGCCGGACACGCGCAAGAGCGTCGCGGTCGACGCAGCCGGCGAGGTCGCAGGCACCTTGGGCGATGTGATCCGCAGCTTCTTTCAGTTGAAGGGCGTTTGGACGGCGATCGCTTTTATTCTGCTGTTTCGCGCCGGTGAGTCGCAGGTGCAGGCCTTGGGGCCGCTGTTCATGAAGGATGCGCGCGAGCTGGGTGGTCTGGGCATGGCGACCACCGATGTGGGCCTGTCCTACGGCACGGCCGGCACCTTGGCTTTCCTGGCGGGCAGTATTGCTTCGGGCTACTTCACTGCCTGGTTGGGCCTGCGCCGAGCGATGTTGTGGCTGCTGCTGGCGATGAATCTGCCGAACCTGGCCTTCTACCTGTTGGCGATGTTCCAGCCTACTGATCTGTGGGCGATTTCGCTGGCGGTGAGCCTGGAGACTTTTGGCTATGGCTTTGGCTTCGTTGCGGTGATTCTGTTCATGATGCAGTTCGTCGCCAAGAGCAAATACCAGACGGCGCATTACGCGATTGCGACCGGTTTCATGGCCTTGGGTTATGTGATCTTCAAATCGGTCAGCGGTGATATTCAGAAGTTCCTGGGCTATCAAAACTTCTTCCTGTGGGTCTTACTCTCGGCTGTGCCGGTATTCTTGATGATGCGTATCCTGCCCATCCGCGAGGATGAAGAGGCGCAAGAAGGCAAGTCAGCAGCATGAACCGGCACGTGGTCAAGACCTTGCTGAGTTTGCTGACGCTCTGGGCTTCGGCTGTGCCTGCTGCTGCGCCTGAGCGCTTCTTTGATGACTTCAGCTATGCGGACGCAGCCGCGATGGCGGCCAAGGGTTGGACGCCGCGCGAAAAGGCGGGCCACCCCGGCGTCGAGGGTGCGACCTGGAGCGCCTCTCAGTTCCGCCTGCTGGATGATCCGCTGAGCCAGGGCAATCGGATCTTGCGCCTAACAGCCAGCACCGACGGTACGGGAGTCGGCACCACACAGACCCAGCTTTGCCACGCCCGCAAGTATCTCGAAGGCACCTACGCCGCCCGCATCCGCTTCAGCGATCAACCGGTGGCCGGCGTTGATGGCGACCCGGTGATCCAGACTTTTTATGCGGTCACGCCGCTCAAGCATGACTTCGACCCTGATTTTTCAGAGATGGACTGGGAGTATTTGCCCAATGGCGGTTGGGGCAGCGAGAAGACGCGGCTCTACGGCATCGCTTGGCAGACTGTGCAGCTCAACCCCTGGCAGGCGCATAACCAGCAGCACGAGGAATTCGGCAGTTTGGACGGTTGGCATCAGCTGATGATGCAGGTCAGCGAAGGCAAGGTAAAGCTGTTCCTGGATGGGCGTCAAATCGCCACACATGGCGGGAGAACCTATCCGGTCTCGCCGATGTCGATCAACTTCAATCTCTGGTTCTCCCCGGGCGGGCTTTTGGCCAAGACCGAGCAGGCACGCCGTTACGAGCAGGATGTTGATTGGGTCTTCCATGCCCGCAACGAAGTGCTGAGCCCGGCGCAGGTGAATGCCGAGGTGGCCAAGTTCAGGACTGCCGGTATCGCCCAAACCGATAACGTGCCTGCAGCCACGCCGGCCTTGAGCAGTCTTTGCGACTTCTGATTCGTCCACAGAAAACTTTGAGATGAGCGCCAACAAACGTTTTGCGTCGGTTGACGCGCTGCGCGGTCTGACGGTCGCGGCCATGCTGTTGGTCAACAATCCCGGCAGCTGGAGTTTTGTCTATGCGCCGCTGGAGCATTCTGAGTGGCATGGCTGCACGCCCACCGACCTGATATTTCCCTTCTTCTTGTTCATCGTTGGCGTGTCGATTGCGTTGGCTTTTGGCGGCAGGATTGAGGCCGGAGCGCCGACAGCGCCGATGGTGCGGACTGTTTTCAAGCGCGCCTTGCGCATCATCGGGCTCGGCTTGATCCTGCATGCGCTGGCTTGGTGGCTGATGAGTAAACCCGAGTACCGTATTCCTGGCGTCTTGCAACGAATCGGTCTTTGTTTTGCCTTTGTCGGACTGGTCGCCATTTATCTGCGGGCTCGCGCGCAATGGCTGCTGCTGGCGGCGCTGTTGATCGGCTATGCCGGCCTGCTGACTTGGGGTGGTTCGCTCGAGAAAGCTGGCAATATTGCCTCGCGCTGGGATGCCTTGCTGCTGGGCCGTTTTGGCTACGAATGGGTGGCCGCGACGGGGATCGGGCATGATCCGGAAGGCTTGGTCAGCACGCTCGGCGCTATGTCAACAGCCTTGCTGGGCTTGTTGGCGGGCCAGTACCTGCGTCGCGCTCAGATCCTCAACTTGCTCGCACTTGGCTTGGGTTGTGCGATGTTGGGCCTGATCTGGGCCGAATGGTTGCCGCTGAATAAGCAGTTATGGACCTCCAGCTTTGTGCTTTGGACCGGCGGTCTTGGCGCCCTGGCCTTGGCGCTGGCGCACCAGTTGATTGACAAAGCCGGCTGGCCGCCGATCGGGCGCAGCTTTGGCGTCAACGCCATTGCAGCTTACGCCGGTGCCTGGATGTGCACGGTCATATTGGAAGGCTTTGGCCTGATGAAGCCGCTTTATGCCGGCGCGTTTGGCTGGCTTGAGCCGCTGGTCGGGCCGTTCGGGCAGTCCTTGGCGTTTGCGCTTGCCTTTGTGGGCGTTTGGGCGCTGATCGTGCGGGCGCTGGACCGGCGCAAGATCTACTTCAAGGTGTGAAGGCAAGACCAGGCCGCTTTTGTTTTCACCAGTTTGTCCAAAGCAGGGAGTGCAGCCATGAAGCAGCAAGCCAACAATATTCGTGAGATCGTCATCGTCGGCGGCGGGACCGCCGGCTGGATGGCTGCGGCCTACTTGGCCAAGATGGTCGCAGGGGCAAAGATCAGTTTGGTCGAGTCCGAGGAGATCGGCACGGTCGGTGTTGGCGAGGCCACCATTCCCTACTTGAAGGCCTTTCACGTAGAACTCGGCATTGACGAGAACGAGTTCATGAGTGCCACCAATGCGACTTTCAAACTGGGCATTGACTTCGTCAACTGGGGGCAAATAGGAGAGTCCTATATCCACGGCTTTGGCGGGATAGGCCAGGATGTGGGCAATATCAAGTTCAGCCAGTATTGGTTGCGCCAAAAGCAGCTGGGCCGCGCGTCGAACTTGGAAAACTATGCGATCAATCTGGCCGCTTCGCGGGCGGACAAATTTGTCCGTGCGCGAGTCGATATGCCGGATTCACCGCTAGGCAAGATTGCTCATGCCTTTCATTTTGACGCCATGCTGTACGCGAAGTTCTTGCGCAAATATGCGGAACAAATGGGTGTGCAGCGGATCGAAGGAAGAGTCGTCGGCGCGACACAAAGGCCGGCCGATGGTTTTGTCGACGAACTGGTTTTTGAAGACGGGCGTCGCGTCGCGGGCGATCTCTTCATCGATTGCTCGGGTTTTCGCGGCCTCTTGATCGAGGAGGTTTTGAAAACCGGCTATGAAGATTGGAGTCACTGGTTGCCCATGGACCGAGCTTGGGCTGTGCCATGCGAATCGGCCGGTGCACTTTTGCCCTATACGAGATCAACCGCCCATGAGGCGGGTTGGCAGTGGCGCATTCCTTTGCAGAGTCGCATCGGCAATGGTCATGTCTTCAGTTCGCGCTTTATCTCGGAGTCAGCGGCGGCCGAAACCCTGATGGGCAATCTGGACGGCAAGGCCTTGGCGGAGCCGCGGCTGTTGAAGTTCATTACCGGCAAGCGCAAGAAGGTGTGGAACAAGAATGTGGTGAGTTTGGGTTTGGCCAGCGGTTTCATGGAGCCGTTGGAGTCGACCAGTATTCACTTGGTGGAATCGACCCTGGTGCGCTTGATCAGCCTGTTCCCTGACCAAGAATTTAGCCAAATCGACACCGATGAATTCAACGCCCAAGCTGATTTCGACTATGTCTCGATCCGCGACTTCTTGATCGCGCATTACAAAATTACGCGGCGCAATGACAGCGAGTTCTGGAATTATGTCCGTACGATGGATGTGCCTGACTCGCTGCAGGCTCGAATGGACTTGTTCGCCAGCAAGGGGCGCTTCTTCAAGAATGGCACCGAGCTGTTCAGCGATGACAGCTGGTTTGCCGTCATGTATGGGCAGGGCTTGCACCCCAATGGCTATCACCCCTTGCTTGATTCGATCGGCGATGAGCGCATTGATGGGTTTTTGGCCCACGTTGAGCGCATCACCAAGAAATGCGTGGAAGCGATGCCCCTGCATTCGGACTATGTGTCCGCCACTTGCCCTGCCAAGCCGATGTAGAAATCAGCCTGGCTTGGGGCGACGCTTTCAAAGCGATCTGGCGACGCGCAGACCGAAGAAGACGTAGCCTTCGTCCGGCGCATTGGGATTGCGCTTGCTGACGCTGAGGTCTTTGGCGTTGTTGTACCAGGAGCCGCCGCGCAGCACCCGCAGGTCCTTGTTTCCAGCTTCTTGTGGCGGCTTGCCGTCTGCACTGGCCCGGTTGTAGTCCTCATGGAAAGCATCTTCGACCCATTCCCAGACATTGCCATGCATATCGTGCAGGCCAAAGGGATTGGCTTGTTTGAGCCCAACCGGATGAACGCCGCCCTTGCTGTTGTCGTTGAACCAGGCGTACTGACCGAGCTTGCCCGCATCGTTCCCGAAGCTCCAGGCTGATCGGCTGCCGGCACGTGCCGCATATTCCCACTCGGCTTCCGTTGGCAGGCGGTAATGTTTGCCGGTGCGTTCGCTGAGTTTCTTGACGAATGCTTGGGCGTCGTGCCAATTGATGCGGTCGACCGGACATTCGGCGCCGCAGGTCTTGCTGGCGCTCGGGTTGCTGCCCATGATTGCTATCCACTCAGCCTGTGTGACTTCGAACCGGCCCAGGAAAAATCCATTCAGCGAGACCCGGTGCGAAGGCTGTTCTTCTGGGGCGTTTGCGCCCCCCATCGTGAAGCTTCCCGGCGCTATCATCACCAAGGCAGGGCAAAGCTCGCAGTCTTTGAGCCATTGGCCCGGGCGCGCGGTGCTTTCATCGCTTGCCCGTTCGCTGGCCAGCAACGCCGCCCGTTCCCGCCGTTGCCCTTTGGCGTTGACATCGCCGACCACCAAATCTGCGGCGCTATCCGCGAATTCAGCATCTGAAACACGTGATGGCGGCACATAGTGCATCGCCAGCATGCAGGCATGAAAGGCCTCGGCTCGGGGCTTTATATTGGCGTCAGCCTCGGTCGCTGGAATGGTGAAGCCGGGTGTCTGAGCGCATTCCATGCGCTCGCCTCGTTGCTGGCAGTCGACCTTGCCGGGGACGGTCTTGGCGGGTATCTTCACCCACATCAGCGGGGGGACATTGGCCAGCGCGATGGCCTCGCAATGTTCCTTGTCATGCTTCATTTGAGCGGAATTTGTGCCTTGCCGGCTCCAGTCCTGGGCGCAAGCACTGAGCAGCAAAGCTGCCAGTACTACGGCCACGCGTTGAATTGTCGACATGCTTCCCCCGAAGAAACTGATAAGCAGAAATACCTGCTTGAGTAACGAATTATGCAAACGAATTATTTCGGCATTTTATGCCAGGCACAAGCTTTTGAGGCCTGCCACAAGTCAGCTTGCTACCAACCCAAAACGCAAAAAAAGGGGCCCTTTCACAAGGACCCCTTTGGTGAGATAGAGGCAAGAGACAGCGTTCGTCATCTCTTGCTCAAACTAGCCCAATCTCAGTACTTCAGGCGTGCTGTCAGATAGTACTGACGGCCGTTCGTGTAGATCGAACGTGGCTGATCTTCCGACGCACCGCGGTACTTCAGGGTCGGGTTGTTCAAGTTCTGAGCGTCGAAGCTGAACGCGATGTTGTCGCTCAACTTGTAGCCCAAGGAAGCCGACACCGTTGCACCAGGCAGTTGGTAGAAAGGCTGGCCGCGATCCAAACCGATGTACATCTCCGAGCGATAGCCGTAGTTCAGACGTGCGCTGAATGTGTCATTCTCGAAGAAGCCGCCCAGATTGAAGGTGTGCTTGGAGGCACCTGTCATAGGACGACCGGTTGAGTCTGTCGAGTCGGAGTAGGTGTAGTTCGAATTCACACCGAAGTTGCCGGCGACTGGCACTTCACCAGCAAGCTCGATACCCTTGGCCTTGGCCGAGAGGTTCACCGGAGCGTTCAACAAGTAAGTCGCCAAATAGGTTTCTTGCGAGTTTGGCTTGGTGGTGATGTACTGAGCCTTCACTTGACCTGTGGCCACATAGGTGCCGATGTCCATATAGAACACGCCGGCCGATGCGAACGCACGTGGAGCGAAGTACCACTCGTAGTTCAGGTCGAAGTTATTGGAGCGAACTGGGTTCAGGTAAGGATTGCCCGACTCGCCGCTACCGACTTCACCCACGACCTTCGGTGGAACCAGGCTGACTTGACCGGCCAAAGCCGTGTAGTCAGCGCGGGTCATGGTCTTGGACACCGATGTACGCAGCACCATGTCGCGGTTCAGATCGAAACGTACGCTGGCGCTTGGCAGGTAGTCGGTGTAAGTACGGTCTACAGTCGTTGGCACAAACGGTCCGAACGCCGAAGTGTCAATCACGCCAGGCGCGTTTGCTGGTGCTGGCACGTTGAAGCCGGCTGTCGACTTGGTACGGACAGCACGCAGGCCGACGTTACCGGACCAACCTTGGCCTTCCAGTTGACCTTGCAAGTAGCCGGCGGTCGTGTCTTCCTTAACCGAATACTCGGAAGTCCAGTCGCGGCGGCCAGGCAGATCGCGGCGGGTGAATTTGGCGTTGTGTTCAGCCAGCTGGGCTGGTGTGAACATGGCCAGACCAGTCGGGAAACCCGAGCCCAGACCGGACGCGAAGTTGCTTGGGTAAGCCGCGCCGAAGCCTGGCAGGTTGGCTGGGTTCCACGGAGATGCAGCACCGTTCTTGCAGTTGTAACCTGGCGCGTTGCCATCACCAGCCCAATCGACCACATGGGTATCCGAGCAAGCAGGACCTTGGCCAATGTTTTGGCCGGTGTAGCGCTTGTGGTTGGCTTGACGCACGCCGAACTTCAGCGCTTGCAGCACGCCCATGTCCATCACGTACTCGCCGTCCAGATTCAGCCAATCTTCCTTGTCCGTCACGACAATGCCTTGACCGCCCCATGACCAGCCGTATACCCAACCCTTGTTCTGGTCGCTGCCCTTAGGCCCAATGCTGAACGCTGGTGCGTTGCCGGTGCCGTTGAAGGTGTAGGAGCCGCCCTGGCCGGGTTTGTCCAATTGCAACACGTCCTGGCTCAGGGTCTTGCCCTTGCCGGTCGAGGTGCCGATTTGGCCCAACAGGTTCAGCTTGTCGCTGACTTTCCAGCTACCTTCGAAGTTGACGAACTGAGTTTCAGCGGAGGAGCCGGGGCGTGAAATTGGATCGGTTTCGCCGGAGGCGATGTCCTTGTTAGGCGCGAAGGTGGCTGAAGTCAGCGTCTTGATGCCATTCTTGGTGCCGATGGTGTAGCCGGGTTCTGGCGCTTGGCCGCCGGCAATGATGCGGTCACCGACCATCAACAATACGTTGTTGTTGTAGTTGACAGCGTCCATCTTGGACTTGAAGCCGGTCAGGACCAGATCGATGTCCTTGGTGGGCTTGAATTCAGCAGAGATCAGGCCGCCTTCGCGCTTGCGCTCTTGCGTAAACAAAGCGGCACCGATCGACTTTGGAACGTAAACGCCGGCCAAGGCCGGGTCTTTCTTGGCCACGGCGCTGTCTGCAGCGATCTGAGAGTAGCTCAGTGTTTCAATACCGTCCCGACGCAAGTGACGCTTTTCAGAGAACGCTTGCACCATCACGCCGAAGGTGTTGTCGTCGCTGCGGTAGTTGAACAAGGCGCTCAGCTGCGGGTCAGTCTTTTCAGCCAAGTCAGAGTAGACGGCGCCAATGCCGGCTTCGGCAGTGATGCCCTTCTTGAATTCCAGGGGCTTGCGGGTGTTGATGTCCACCGAGCCAGCAGTACCGCCTTCAGGCAGGGAGGCTTCCGAGCTCTTGCGCACGACAACCTTGCCGACCACTTCGGAGGGCAGCAGCGAGAAGCTGACGCTGCGGCCAACGCCGGCGCCGGTCTGGCTCAAAACAAACCAGTCACCATTGGCGATGGTGTGGCCATTGACCAGAGTTTGGGTCAGGCTTGGGTTGGTGCCGCGCAGACCAACACGGTCGCGCTCGTCAAAACCGCCTTCGCCGGCCACGGCATTGCTGGCATTGACGCCAGGGATGCGCGCCAAGGAGTCGGCAACGTTCTTGTCGGGCATCTTGCCGATGTCTTCGGCCGAGATCACGTCAACGTGGGCGTCGGAATTGCGCTTGACGCTCAAAGATTTTTCTTGCGAGGCGCGAATACCAGTCACAACCACTTGTTCGAGTTGAGCGGTGTCCTGTTTAGCGGCTGGCTTTGTTTCCGCCTGCTGCGCCTGTGCCGCCAAGGTAACGCTCAGCAGCGTCATGGTGACGGCAGCTGCGATAGGGCTCTGTTTGACCTTCATTTCTTTTCCTTAAATTGGCCAAGAGACAATTTATTACTCGGCCTGTTTCCACTTGGCGCTCAATCCATGCGGCCCTGGCTGGGGCTTTGATGAACCGGGCACCGCTTAAGACATACGAATGCAACCAATGCCATGCCACTATACGGCGCGCTAGTGCCACTTTGCTACCACTTTTATGTCCGTGTTTTCCCTGCTGTGGCGGCGCCACCACCGAAAAATTTTCAACTTGCATCAGCGGCTTGGTCGCCCTTGGTTCGGAGTCTGCTTGCTATTGCTGGACCGGCAAAGATCAAGGGGAGAGGGTCCAGTGTTGAGCGAGGCGCCCTGTTCATGCGGTGTGTCGAGCGCTCACGCCAGGGTAAATACTGCTCCGCTGTGAGGCAATTTGAAAGCGAGTGGATGCGGAAATTGGACTGTCGCCGCCGTTTTGTAGCCTTCCTGCGACGGCCTCTCGATCGCGGCTTGCTGCTCGAAATGAATTTGCTGGGCTTGTGTTAGGTAGTTGATTGGTATCCGGCGTGGAGTAAGGTGGTACTGATTGGTGATCGGGCATGAATCGAGTTGAGGGGGTGGGCGTGCGATGCTTGGCAGGAGGAGGCCTTCGCGAGAATTAAAGAAAGTTGTTTGCGGCAAGAAAATGCTGTGCTATAGTTGCGGGCTTGCCTCGGAGGGGTGGCCGAGTGGTTAAAGGCAGCAGACTGTAAATCTGCCCGCTAACGCGTACGCTGGTTCGAATCCAGCCTCCTCCACCAAGGCAAACGCTTTTCTTGATTCGAGTCGCTGGCCGGTCCGGCGACTCGATCCCAGGAGGGCTGTTAGAAGTAGGGCAAGCAAGGCTCCCGGGCGGGAGTAGTTCAATGGTAGAACTCCAGCCTTCCAAGCTGATCACGCGGGTTCGATTCCCGTCTCCCGCTCCAGTGTTGTTGGTGTCGGTTTGTGTTGTTTGTAAGTCGTCGATACTGGTTTGCGGTTTTGAGTCAAGTCTCCAAACCTGTGTCGATGCCCATGTGGCTCAGTGGTAGAGCACTCCCTTGGTAAGGGAGAGGTCACGCGTTCGATCCGCGTCATGGGCACCACCTGTTTTCTTCTTCTAGTCTGTACTGATACTCTCTCGGAGCGCAGAAATGGCAAAAAGCAAATTTGAACGTACCAAGCCGCACGTCAATGTGGGCACGATCGGTCACGTTGACCATGGCAAGACCACGCTGACGGCTGCGATCGCAACCGTGCTGTCGAAGAAGTTCGGCGGCGAGGCCAAGGCTTACGACCAGATCGATGCAGCACCGGAAGAAAAAGCCCGCGGCATCACGATCAACACCGCTCACGTTGAGTACGAGACGGCTGGCCGTCACTACGCTCACGTGGACTGCCC
>NZ_JAJIRP010000010.1 GCF_025717555.1 Paucibacter sp. B2R-40
GTTCGGCTTCCAGATGATCATCGCGAGCGTTTGCAGCAGAAGCGACATGCCCATCGCGGTGATCAAGGGTGCCAGGCGCGGCGCGTTGCGCAGCGGCCGGTAGGCAATCTTCTCGACCAGGAAGTTCAGCGAGGTGCAGACGACGACGGCGCAGGCCAAGCCGATCAGCATCATCGACCAGCCCGGCATGCCTGAATCGGCAAGCGCGCTGACCACGGTCCAGCTGACCAGCGCACCTACCATCAAGATCTCGCCGTGGGCGAAATTGATCAGGTTGATGATGCCGTAAACCATGGTGTAGCCCAAGGCCACCAAGGCATACATACTGCCCAGCACCAGACCATTGATGATTTGCTGGAAAAAAGTTTCCATAGACGTCTCCGGTTTGGCGAGCCGGCAACGAGGTGCCGGACGCCTATTTCAATGGGCTCAAAGATAAGCAAATAAAAAAGCCCGCCGCAAAGTCGGCGGGCCTTGATCGGCCATCAAATCCTGCAGGCTGAGCGGGATTGTAGGAGTGCGTAAGGCCGCAGAATCGCGGGTGTTTACCCGTATCGCTAACAAGCAAAATCGTGCTCATTCTTGGGAGAACTGGTGGGCTGCATTCAAGCGCCGCAACTCGGTCAAGCGCTCGGCAATTCGCAGCTCCAATCCGCGCCCAACGGGCTCGTAAAAGCGCTGTTCCTCAAGACCCTCAGGCAGATAACTGACCCCGGCCGCAAAGCCGCCCGGCTCGTCATGTGCATAGCGGTAGTCACGCCCGTAGCCCAAATCGGTCATCAAACGGGTTGGAGCGTTGCGCAGATGCAGCGGCACCGGCCGACTGCCATCCGTCTTGATCAATGCACGCACGGCCTTGTAGGCGCTGTAGACCGCATTCGACTTGGGCGCTACAGCCAAGAACACCACCGCTTGCGCCAATGTCAACTCGCCCTCGGGCGAGCCCAAGCGCTCATAGGTCTCGGCCGCATCAAGGCAGATGCGTAGCGCGCGCGGGTCGGCCAGCCCGATGTCTTCGCTGGCCATTCGAATCAGGCGGCGCGCGATATATCGAACATCGACGCCGCCGTCCAACATACGGGCAAACCAATAAAGCGCCGCATCGGGGTCAGAGCCGCGCACCGATTTATGCAGGGCCGAGATCACGTCGTAGAACTGCTCGCCGCCCTTGTCATAACGGCGTAACTGCTCGCCCAAGGCGCGCTCCAGCATGGGCTCGTCAATGTCAGTCGCGCCTCGCGGCGCCAAGGCCGCAGCTGCGTCGACGGCGTTGAGCAGGCGCCTGGCATCGCCGTCCGCATAAGCGGCAAGACGCTTGGCCGCAGCGGGCGTGAACGGCGGACAGGCCAGCACTTGAACAGCCCGTTCAATCAGGCTCAACAACTCGGCCTCATCCAAGGACTTCAGGACATGTACGCTGGCGCGCGAGAGCAGCGCCGAGTTAACCTCGAAGGACGGGTTCTCGGTTGTCGCCCCGATAAAGGTGAACAGGCCCGATTCGACATGAGGCAAGAACGCGTCTTGCTGGGACTTGTTGAAGCGATGCACCTCGTCGACAAAGACGACGGTGCGCCGGCCCTGCGCCGCCACCGCCTGCGCCCGCTCGACCGCCTCGCGGATCTCCTTGACACCGCCGAGCACAGCCGAGATGGTGATGAACTGGGCGTCAAAAGCCTGCGTCATCAAGCGCGCTAAAGTGGTTTTCCCAACTCCGGGCGGACCCCACAAAATCATCGAGTGCAGGCGCCCCGACTCGAAAGCAACACGCAGCGGCATGCCCGGGCCGAGCAATTGACGCTGGCCGATCACATCATCCAGATGAGCGGGCCGCAGGCGTTCGGCCAGCGGTTGACTGATGTGCGGCGACGGACTCGTCGCTGGCGACTCGGCAAACAAGGATTCAGTCATGGCCGAACCTTTTATTGCTCCAACAGATCGGCGCCGACCGGCAATGTGAAGCGAAATCTATCCGCCGCCAGAACCGGGTTCAAAGCAAGGGCAGTGAAATCAAGGCGCGAACTCTGACCGAAGCCATCGACAATTTCCAAGGCTGCCAACTCGCGTCCCTTGAAGCCGACCTTGAGCGACTGGAAGCCACTGTCGGCCTGCTTGGGGATCGCTTGCACCCAATCGAGCCCGGCCTTGGACGGCAGCGCCTTGAGCGTGAAGTCGCGCTCAAGATTGCCGCCGGCAAGCAGAGCCGCTGGCGTTGCCCCCAGGGCCTGCGTCATCGGGTGAGAGCTGGCCTGTTTGAGACCCGGGTCATACATCCAGACCTTTTTGCCATCAGCAACGATCAACTGCTCGGACGGCGGCAGGTAAGCAAAGCGAAATTGGTTGGGGCGCTGAAACTCGAAGCTGCCGCTGGTGGTCTTGGTGCGGCCGCCATCGGGTGAGGTCACCGTCTGACTGAACTGCGCGCTGCCGCTTTTGACTTCGCGTACGAAGTCTTTCAAGGCGTTCAACGCATCGGCGTGGGCTTGAGCACTCATGCTCAGCAGCAGCACAACTAAGCCTTTTCTTAATCGCATCATTCTTCTCGCTTGGGCAAAAGCAAATCACGGTTGCCGTTGCTGCCCATACTGGACACCAGGCCTGACTTCTCCATCTGCTCCAACAGGCGGGCCGCCCGGTTATAACCAATGCGCAGATGGCGCTGCACCAGCGAGATCGAGGCACGCCGATGCTGCAAGACGATAGCCACGGCCTGGTCATACATCGCATCGGCTTCACCCTCGCCGGCTCCGGGCACCCCGCTCTCACCGCCCTCGCCTTCGAGCACGCCGCCTTCGAGAATGCCTTCGATGTAATTGGGTTCGCCCTTGGATTTAAGGTATTCGACCACCCGGTGCACCTCGTCGTCGCTGACAAAGGCGCCATGCACGCGGATAGGCAGGCCGGTGCCCGAGGGCATATAGAGCATATCGCCCATGCCCAGCAAAGCCTCGGCACCCATCTGGTCCAGAATGGTGCGACTGTCGATCTTGGAGCTGACCTGGAAGGACAAGCGGGTTGGTATATTCGCCTTGATCAGGCCGGTGATCACATCAACGCTGGGGCGCTGGGTGGCCAGAATCAAGTGGATACCGGCAGCACGGGCCTTCTGCGCCAGACGGGCAATCAGCTCTTCAATCTTCTTGCCGACCACCATCATCAAATCGGCCAGCTCATCAATCACGACGACGATAAAAGGCAGTCGCTCCAGAGGCTCGGGCGCCTCGGGCGTCAAGCTGAAGGGGTTGCCAATGCTCTCGCCGCGCTCATGGGCATCGTCGATTTTCTTGTTGTAGCCGGCCAGATTGCGCACGCCCATCTTGCTCATCAGCTTGTAGCGCCGCTCCATCTCGCCGACACACCAATTGAGTGCATTGGACGCCTGCTTCATGTCCGTCACGACGGGCGCCAGCAGATGCGGAATGCCCTCATAGACACTCATTTCCAGCATCTTGGGGTCAATCAGAATCAAGCGCACGTCGCGCGCCTCGGCCTTGTAGAGCAGCGACAAAATCATCGCATTGATGCCAACCGATTTGCCCGAACCGGTGGTGCCGGCCACCAGGCAGTGCGGCATCTTGGCCAAGTCGGCCACCACGGGCAGGCCGACGATGTCTTTGCCCAAACCCATGGTCAGCTGAGAAGTCGCGTCAGCATAGACTTGCGAGCCGAGAATTTCTGAAAGACGAATGGTCTGGCGGCGCGCATTGGGCAGTTCCAGCGCCATATAGTTCTTGCCGGGGATCACCTCAACGACGCGGATAGACACCAGGCTCAAGCTGCGCGACAGATCCTTGGCCAGGCCCACGATTTGCGAGCCCTTGACGCCGGTAGCGGGCTCAATCTCGTAGCGCGTGATGACGGGGCCGGGCGAAGCCGCCACCACCCGCACCTCGACCCCAAAGTCGCGCAGCTTCTTTTCGATCATGCGTGAAGTCATCTCCAGCGACTCTGGCGTCACCGATTCAACCCGCACCGTCGCGGCGTCCAACAAATCAACCTGCGGCAGCTTGGTGTCGCTGGCGTCGACAAACAAGGCGCTCTGACGCTCTTTGGCTACGCGCGTGGACTTGGGCACCTCAAACACCGGCGCCTCGATCACGATGGGCACATGTTCGGCCACCACTTGGCGCTCCACTTCCACCACCAAGTCTTGTTCACGCTCTTGCACCGCCTGCTCACCGACACGCTGGTCCTCGGCTTGTTCGCGGCGCTGCAAATAGCGCTCACGCAACTCGTCCAGCCACCGGCCCGCTTGTTCGGCCAGACGCAGCCAAGAAAAATTCAAGGCCAAGCTGGAGCCAATCAAAAGCAAGGCAATGCTGAGCAGACCTGAACCCGCAAAGCCCAGCGCTCGCATGCTCCAGGGGCCGAGCGCATATCCCAGCACACCGCCGGCAGCACCGGGCAAGCGTGACTCCCACAGATACAGGCGCGTCCACTCCAGTGAACAACTGGCGGACATCAACAGCACAAGGCCCAGCAGCACGAATCCAGCGGACCGCGCTTCGGGCGGCGCGGGTTCCGCCTGCGTGCGCAAAAGCCCAGCAAGGCTGCTTAGCCAAGCGCGCAGGCTGACGAGCAGCAGCCACCAAGCCGAGAATCCGAAGCTGAAAAGCAGCAAATCGGCGATCCAAGCACCCAGAGCGCCGAACCGGTTGGCGTACAACTCGCGGCTGCCAGAGATCGAAAATGCGGCATCGTGGCGGTCGTAAGACAGCAAGGCCATCACCACCAAACACCACAGCAAGCCGCCGAGCAACAGCCACACCGGTGTGCGCAAAAGGTTTTGCTTCACCGGCGCGGCAGGCGCGGCCTTTTTGCCTTGGCGTTTATAGACTTTATCGCTGGCGCCGGCCTCGTCGCCGCGCAGCAGGGAACCCAAGGGAAAACTCATGTCGCCATTGTGGCCTAAGTGACACGCACTCTCGCGCATGAGCTTTGCCAAAAACCAATGTCGCCGTTGTAGCCTAAGCGCTAGACGCTCCCAGGCCTCAGCTTTGACCCGAGTCAGTGCCAACGCTGCGTACAACGCCGGGACCGACTCAAGCGAGATCAGTCGGGAAAGCGCTGCTTGATGACCACTGAGCCGTTTTCAAGCGTTTCGATCACGCCGCGCTCTTCCAGATCCTTCATCACGCGGCTGACCATCTCCCGCGAGGCGCCGACAACCTTGGCCATATCCTGGCGCGAGACCTTGCCGCGGATGATCTTCAAACCCTTCTCCTCCTCGGACATATCGAGCAAGGTGCGGGCCACACGGCCGTAGACGTCAAGCAAGGCCAAAGATTCGATTTGCCGATCAGCATTGCGCAAACGCGCCACCAAGCCACGCAAAATTGCATAGGACAAGCTGCTGCTATCGGGCAAGCAGCGCGCAAACTCATTGCGCCCCAGCACCAACATATCCGTTTGAACTTCGGCGCGTACCGTGGCCGAATGTGGCTCATGGTCGATCAAACTCATCTCGCCCACATAGTGACCCGGCTGCAAGACCGCAAGAATCACCTCGCGACCTCGTGTATCGGCAGTGAGCACCCGCGCACGCCCGTTCAACAAAATAAACAAGGCATTGGACTTGGTGTTTTGCTCGACGATCAACTCGCCACGCTTGAAACGCCGTTTGACAACACTGTCCGCGATGGACTGCGCCTGATCGGTGGTGAGCAGCGAGAACAAGGGCACCCTGCGGATCAGGTCCAGATTTGACAGCATCGCCATAAACAGCCTCCATTGACTAAGGATTGAAACCGGCTGACCCTCTCGATTGCGTGGCCATGCCTAGAATGCGCAAATTGTGCACACTCGCGCAAGCATTCAAATCAGGTCAAAGCCGGATAAAACCGTCTAGTCTTCTTGTCTGCACGGCCCGCAACCTCATATAACTGTCATGAACCAAGCTACCCAACACCATTCGCTGCTGATTTTGGGCTCAGGCCCGGCCGGCTACACCGCTGCCATTTATGCGGCGCGCGCCAATTTGAAGCCCACGCTGCTGACCGGCATGGCGCAAGGCGGCCAGTTGATGACGACCACCGAGGTCGACAACTGGCCGGCCGATGTGCTGGGCGTGCAAGGTCCCGAACTGATGGAGCGCTTTCAAAAGCACGCCGAACGCTTTGAGACGCAAATGGTGTTCGACCATATCAATGAGGTTGATTTGTCGCAGCGTCCCTTCAAGCTCAAGGGCGACAGCAATAGTTATAGCTGTGACGCCTTGATCATCGCAACCGGCGCTTCGGCCAAGTATCTGGGACTGCCGTCCGAGGAGGCCTTTATGGGCCGCGGTGTCAGCGGTTGCGCCACATGCGACGGTTTTTTCTATCGCGGCCAAGAAGTTTGCGTGGTCGGTGGCGGCAATACCGCCGTAGAAGAAGCACTGTATTTGTCAAACATTGCTGCCAAGGTGCACGTCATCCACCGCCGCGACAAGTTCAAGGCCGAACCCATCCTGGTCGACAAGCTGATGGCCAAGGCGGCCAGCGGCAATGTGGTGCTGCATCTTTGGAACACCCTGGACGAAGTGTTGGGGGAGCAAAGTGGCGTGACCGGCGTGCGCATCAAGAGCACCAAAGACGGCAGTACGCAAGACCTGACCCTGCACGGCTGCTTCATTGCCATTGGCCATTCGCCAAACACCGATATTTTCAAGGACCAGTTGGAGATGAAGGACGGCTACATCCTGACCCGCAGCGGCTCCAACGGTTTCGCGACCATGACCAGCGTACCGGGCGTGTTTGCAGCCGGTGACGTGCAGGATCACATCTATCGTCAAGCGATTACCAGCGCCGGCACTGGCTGCATGGCTGCCTTGGACGCACAACGCTTCTTGGAACAAGAGCAAAGCTGAGCGTAGCTCAACGGGGGCCGGAAGGCCTTGCGCATGTAGCCCGTGGGCAACGCGCCCTGCCCCTCGCGGCTTCGCTGGGGCGAAATGGGCCAGAGAAGCCGTTTTCTGCTATACTCTTAGGCTTGCTTGCTGGATAGACCGCGCCCGAAGACTTTCTTCAACTTGTCAACACATGTTGAAACGAGGAGATAGGGTTTAGCAAAGCATAAAGCGGTTATGAGGTCACCCCTTGCACTTGCACGGCAAGTATCCGAGCGGGATTGGCCGGTCAACAACTCAAACCGGAGAAGCGTCATGGCACGCGTCTGTCAAGTCACGGGCAAGAAGCCCATGGTTGGGAACAATGTTTCCCATGCCAACAACAAAACCAAACGTCGGTTCTTGCCGAATCTGCAGTACCGCCGCTTCTTCCTGGAAACAGAGAATCGTTGGATCCGTCTGCGCATCAGCAATGCTGCATTGCGTTTGATCGACAAGGTCGGTATCGACCAAGTCGTCGCCGATCTGCGCGCCAAAGGCGAGCTCTGATCTAGCACTGAGTATCAAGGAGCACAATCATGGCCAAAGGCGCACGCGAAAAAATCAAGCTGGAGTCGACCGCAGGTACGGGTCACTTCTACACGACTGACAAGAACAAGAAGACTACGACCGGTAAGCTCGAATTCATGAAATTCGACCCCAAGGCTCGCAAGCATGTTCTGTACAAAGAAACCAAGCTGAGATAAGTCAGCCCTGACCTCGCAGTCAGATATAGAAAACCCCGCCAGCTCAAGCTGCCGGGGTTTTTTTACGCTCCAACTGGCCAACATTGATTCGGAATAGCCCAGATGATTGGGCTATGTACAGACCCAAAGTCACTACAGTCGCCGGCGCAATTTGCACCAATCCAGGATCACTCAGGCAAAAAAAGAGACGTCACCTGGGCGTCTCTTTCGGTATTCAAGGCTGCCTAGTCACGGGCGCCCACGTGAACGCCAAGTGCCCAGCGACCTACTACTGCGCGCGCGCTGTTCGCAGGCTCATCGAGAAGTTACGCAGCTCAGCAATGCCGCTCTCCTCGGCACGACGGCACCAGGCCTGCAAATCACTGACCAGTTGCTCGGCCGACACATTGGTACGGGTCCAGAGTTGACGCAACTCTTCGCGCATCGTGACCAGCTTGTCGAGCGAGGGGCTCGCTGCGCGCAGGCTGGCGATCTGCTCCAACATGGAAACCGGGATACGCGCCTCGTCCCGATGCAACCAGCGGCTGGCTGACTGGAACTGCGCCCACTGCGCACTGCGCTCCTGCCCTTGCGCCTTCATCTTGGCCAATTCGGCCGCGCAAGCCGCTTTCAAGCCGCGGCCGTAACTGGCCATCACCTCATAGCGGTTGGCGATGACGGCTTCCAGTGTGTCTTTGTCGGCCGGCTTGATTTCACCCAGGCGCAGCTTGGGCGCAGTCTTGCGAACCTTGGCCCAACCCAGCATCTCGAACGCGCGGATATAGCCCCAGCCGATATCGAATTCATATTTCTTGACCGAGAACTTGGCCGAGGTCGGATAGGTATGGTGATTGTTGTGCAACTCCTCGCCACCAATCAGAATGCCCCAGGGCGAGACATTGGTCGACGCATCCGGCGCCTCAAAATTGCGGTAACCCCACCAGTGGCCCAAACCATTGATCACGCCGGTGGCCCATACGGGAATCCACACCATCTGAATCGCCCAGACCGTGGCGCCAATCGCGCCAAACAGCGCCAGGTTGATGATCAACATCAGACCGACACCCTGCCAGCTGAAGCGCGTGTACAGGTTGCGCTCGATCCAGTCGTTGGGCGTCCCAGTGCCGTATTTTGCAATCGTCTCTGGATTCTTTGCCTCGGCCCGGTAGAGCTCGACGCCGGTCAGCAGCAAGGCTTTCAGGCCACGCGTCTGCGGACTGTGCGGATCTTCTTCGGTCTCGCATTTGGCGTGGTGCTTGCGGTGCACGGCGACAAATTCCTTGGTCACCATGCCGGTGGTCAACCACAGGCAAAGCCGGAAGAAATGCGAAGGAATCGGCCCCAGATCCAGAGCCCGGTGCGCCTGCGCACGGTGCAAAAAGATCGTCACGCCCAAAATCGTGAAGTGCGTGATTACCAAGGTGTATGCCACGATCTGCCATGCAGAAGCGTCTAACAAGCCGTTGGCTAACCACTGCACCAAGGCATCATGGATCGTCATCAAGAAGTTCATTAGTTCCTAACCCTGCCCCGAGCGGAGCAGCAAAATGGACGTAAGTGCCCCGATTGTAGGCGAGCCACTCTAAATTCCCGCGGCATTAAGTCCGACATGGCCACCAAACTCTTGGCTACTGCCGCTCCCAAACCGCAGCGAAGAAGCCATCCGTCTGATGCAGATGGGGCCAAAGCCGCAAATATCCATGCTCGACCAAGCGATCGGCATGCTCCACATGGGCGCGCTCCAAGGCTTCATTGGCCGGCAGGGGCTTGAACTGAGGGTGGGCGGCGCCGAAAGCTTCGGCAATCACTTCATTCTCATCGTTCAACAAGCTGCAAGTGGCATAGACCAAGCGGCCGCCCGGCTTCAGCAAGCGCGCGGCACCGGCCAAGATGGCGGTCTGCTTGGCTTGCAACTCTTTGATCCCGAACAGCGACTGGCGCCACTTCAAATCAGGGTTGCGACGCAAAGTTCCCAGCCCCGAGCAAGGCGCATCGACCAGGACGCGATCGATCTTTCCGGCCAAGCGCTTGATGCGATCTTCGCGTTCATGCGCGATTTGTGCGGGATAAACGTTCGACAGGCCGCTACGGGCCAAGCGCGGCTTCATCGCGGCAAGCCTGTGCCCCGAAGTATCGAAGGCATAGAGTCGCCCGGTATTGCGCATCGCCGCGCCGAGCGCCAAGGTCTTGCCACCGGCGCCGGCACAGAAGTCGACCACCATTTCGCCGCGCTTGGCGTCAAGCAACAAAGCCAGCAACTGGCTGCCCTCGTCTTGGACTTCGATGCCACCGCTATTGAACAAATCCAGCTTGCTGAGCGCCGGCTTACCATGGATGCGCAGCCCCAAGGGCGAGAACGGCGTCGGCTCGGCCTCTATACCTGCGGCGGCCAATACGGCTTGCGCCTCCTCGCGCTTGGCCTTCAAGGTGTTAACACGCAGATCCAGCGGCGCCTGCTCATTCATGCTGGCGGCCAATTGCCAGAACTGTTCCTCGCCGAGTCGCTCCAGCAGCGGCTGAGCCAGCCACTCGGGCAAGTTGTGGCGCAGCTTAGGCGCCAGGCTGGATTTATCCAGGGCCTGCACTTGTTCCAACCATTGCAACTCGGTTTGATTCAAACCGCCACGCAAGAAGGCGGCATTACCCTGCCAGGCCAGCAGCGTCAGCCGACGTTCGGTCGGGCCGCTGCCAGACTGCGCCAAATGCTGCAGCAACGGGCGCTGCCGCAAGACCGTGTAGGCGGTCTCCGCCAAGGCATGGCGTTCACGCTGGCCGAGGCCCTTGTGTTTACGGAAAAAGGCAGACACAACGCTGTCAGCGGGAGTGTCCAGTTGGAGCACGGCGCGCAAAAGCTCGCAGCTCATATCGATAAGGGCATTAGGATGCATTGCCCGATTATCCCGCACCGTGACAACACGTCACAAACTAGCTCAAGATGACCTCAGACCTGCCGCCCCTGCCCGCCACCCCGATTGGACGCTTTCGCCACTACAAAGGCGGCGAGTACGAGGTGATCGGCGTCGCCCGGCACAGCGAGACGCTGGAGCCGCTGGTGATTTACCGGCCGCTCTACAACGCCAGTGGCCTGTGGGTCAGGCCGCATGCGATGTTCTTCGAGGCGCTGCTACACGAGGGCCAAATGGTCCAGCGTTTCACTGCCATTGCGACACAAAGCGGACGCAGCTGAGGCGCAATAGTTTGTCGGATCGATCAGCTGAAAGCTTGGGCCTCGCCGTCCGATTGCCGCACCACCCCGTCAACGATGGCAAGCTTGCCCTCCACAAACCAGCGCACCGCGCGCGGGTACATGCGGTGCTCCAGTTTGAGCACTCTTGCCGACAAGCTGGACTCATCATCCCCGGCGATCACCGGCACCACCGCCTGCGCGACGATGGCGCCGTGATCGAGGTCGGCGGTGACGAAATGCACCGTCGCCCCGACAAATTTGCAGCCCATCTCCAACGCTCTGGCATGGGTATGCAAGCCGGTGAAGGCCGGCAGCAAAGACGGATGGATATTCAGCATGCGCTCAGCGTAATGCGCGGTAAAGCTCGGTGTCAGGATGCGCATAAAGCCGGCCAGCACCAGCAGATCCGGGCTAAAGCCGTCAATCACACGCTGCAACTCGGCGTCAAAGGCTTCACGACTGGCAAAACCCTTGTGATCAAGCACAAGCGTTGCAATGCCGTGCCGTGCGGCAAAGTCCAGACCCGCTGCACCCGGGCGGTTGCTGATGACGGCCGCGATGCGGGCGGGCCACACCTCACTCGCACAGGCGCGCACGATCGCCTCCATATTGGAGCCGCGCCCGGAGATCAAAATCACAATGCTTTTCATGCGCAATAGTCTAGCTGCCTACAATGCCGGTCCACCCGCCGAGCCCTGCTATACGCCCCGCCATGAGCCCCGACCACCCCCAAGAAGTCCTACCCCGCCAGCGTGTGCTGTCCGGCATGCGCCCCACCGGCGCCCTGCATCTCGGGCATTACCACGGTGCGCTGAAGAATTGGGTGCGCCTGCAAGCCAGCTATGACTGCTTCTTCTTCGTGGCCGATTGGCACGCGCTGACGACCCAATACCAGGACCGCAGCAATCGCAACAGCATCGAGCGCAATGTCTACGACATGGTGGTGGATTGGCTGGCCGCCGGCATCGACCCCGAACAGGCCACACTCTTCATCCAAAGCCGCATGCCCGAGCATGCCGAATTGTTCACGTTGCTGGCGATGAGCACGCCGTCGAGCTGGCTGGAGCGCATCCCCAGCTACAAGGATCAGGTCGACAAGAACCGTGAGCTCGCAACCTATGGTTTCTTGGGTTACCCACTGCTGCAAGCGGCCGACATCTTGATCTACAAAGCGGCGTTTGTGCCGGTCGGCGAGGACCAGACCGCCCACGTCGAAGTGACGCGCGAAGTGGCCCGGCGCTTCAACCGCATCTACAGCCCCGAGCAGCCCATCCTGCCCGAACCGCAGGAGTTGCTCACCGACACCGCCCGCCTGAGCGGCCTCGACGGGCAAAAGATGAGCAAGAGCAATGGCAATGCCATTGCCATGCGTGACGCGCCCGAAGTGGTCGAGGAGAAAATCCGTACCATGCCGACCGACCCGCAACGTGTGCGCCGCGCCGATGCCGGCGACCCGACACGCTGCCCGGTCTGGCCCTTGCACCAGCTCTATTCAAGCGCGGAAGTGCTGACTTGGGCGGATCAGGGCTGCCGCTCAGCCGGCATCGGCTGCCTGGACTGCAAGCAGCCCTTGATCGAAGCAATTCAGAAGGAGCAGGCACCCTGGCGCGAGCGCGCCAATGAATACCTGTCCAACCCCAAGCAGGTGCAATGGATTGTGGAGGTCGGCACCGAGCGGGCGCGTGCGGTGGCGCGCAAGACGCTGCGCGAAGTGCGTTCCGCCATCGGCCTGAGCTACTGATGAGACCCGCTGTCCTTCAGCGCCGGCGAGCCGAGCGCCAAGCCGCCCCAAGCCGGACCGCGATCCCCTTGGAGGATCGGGCGGCGTACACGACGACCAAGGGGTAGAAAGTTTGGCCGGCATTCACATCACCGATATCGAAGCGGCCATCAATTGGTGGCGTGAGCGTGCACCCTCGCCCGACGGGCTGCTTGCTTGCGCCGAAGTGCGCGCCTTGGCGGAGGTCTACGGCCTGCTGGTCTATTACAGGGAGACCGAATGCGCCGAAGAGGGCATGCCGGTAGAAGCAAAAGCCGCTTGGCTAACTTGGTACGAGAGCACACCCGACGCGCCCTGCATTGCGATCTGCTCCACCAGCCAGGGTGACGCACTGTGCAAAGGATGCGGCCGCACCTTTGACGAAGTGCAGCATTGGCCGGCGATGACGCCGGCCGAGAAGCGCGTCACCTGGCGACGCATTTCGATCGAAGCCACCGCCTGGCGATTCAACCGTTATGCCGAACGCGCCCGAGAGTTCAAGGGCCTGGACCATCCTCAGCAAGGCCAGCAGCGACCCTAACTAAGCCCCGGCGTCCGGGAAATTCAGCACAAAGCTGCTGCCGCCACCTTCGCGGGGTTCGCAACGCACCGTGCCGCCATGAGCTTGAGCGATTTGCTTGACCAAATTCAAACCCAGCCCAACCCCGCCGGCCTGTTCGGCATGACCCGGCAGCCGAAAGAAGGCCTCAAAGATCCGCTCCCGCATGGCCTGCGGCACGCCGGGGCCGCGGTCGCACACCCGCAGCTCGGCCGCCCCTGTCGGGCTGCGCCCCAGTTGCAGCAAGACCTGAGTGCCGCCATAACGCCGGGCGTTTTCCAGCAGATTTCGCAAGGCGCGCCTTAACAACCTGTCTTCGCCTCGTACCACCAAGTTGCGCAAGCCTTCGGCGGGCTCGAACTCGGCGCCGATACGGGCCGACTCCTCGGCCGCCAGACCCAACAGATCCACCCGCTCGTGCTCCATCACCGGGCTCGCGGATTCCAAGCGACTGGCCAACAAAACCTCCTCGACCAAGGAGTCCAATTCAGAAATATTGGTGTGGATTTCATCACTGAGGCGCGCGCGTTGAGCCGCGCCAATATCGGGCTCGCTCAGCATCGAGAACGCCATCTTCAAGCGCGCCAAGGGCGAACGCAACTCATGACTGGCATTGGCCAGCAGGGATTTTTGCGAACGCAGCAAGGTCTCGATTTGGCCTGCAGTGCGGTTGAAACTGGTCGCCAAAATGGCCACCTCATCCCGGCCCTCGGCGTCCACACGATGAGACAAATTGCCCGCGCCGAATTGTTCAACCCCAGCCCGCAAGGCTTCCAACCGGCGCGTCAGACGGCGAATCACCGGATAAGCGCCAATCGCCACCCCCAGAAACAAGAGCAGCAACAAGGCCAGCAAGGCTTGGCCATTGGGCCGCGGGCCAAACAGCGGAGAAAAGCCCGCCGGGGGCTCGGGGCGACCGCCGCCAGGCCCAAAACCGGGCCCAGCCCCTGGCCCCATGCCTTGCCGCCTGCCCCCCGCTTGCCCGAGTGAGTGCCCCCCAGATCCCGGAACATGCAACAAGCCCGGCGGCATGCGCATGATGCGCATCAACTCCAGACTGCGCCCATCCTTCAGCGGCAAGTGGATGGACGGCGTTGCGCTGTCTTCCTCCAGGCGACGTTGGAACTGCTCGGAGGCTGCGATCCGCCGACCTTGCGCGTCATTGAGCGCCACCGGCATACGCAGGCGCTGCCCCCAGTCTTCCAAAACCTCAGCCTGCTGCTCGGTCGGCGCATCGGCAGTGGGCAGGGCCAGCGACAGCAACTCCGCCATCGCCGTCATCCGTTCATTGGCGACCGACTCAAAGCTGCCGCGCTCCTTGTCCAGATGTTGCTGAAACAACCAGGTCGAGCCGAAGGCGAACGCCAGCAGCAAGACCACCAAGGTCAGGTAGATGCGGAGATAGAGTGATTTCATCCGGCGCTTGAACTCAGGCTGCGCTCAGTTTGGGTCAGCGTCTTGTTTGCGAGCAAACACATAACCGGCCCCCCGCACGGTCAGCACACGCCTGGGTGCTTTCGGGTCATCTTCGATCAAGGCGCGGATGCGCGAGATATGCACATCGATCGAACGATCGAAGGCGTCCAGCGGATGGCCCTTCAAGGAGTCCATGATCAGATCGCGCGACAGCACCCGCCCGGGGCTTTGCGCCAGCACGACCAACAAGTCGAACTGGTGACCGGTGAAGTCCAAGGGCTGTCCGTCCAGGCGCGCCATGCGGGATGCCAGGTCAATCTCCAGTCGACCGAAGCGCAAGACATCGGCCTCGCCCGCCTCAGGCTCCAAGCGCCGCAGCAAGGCCTTGATGCGCGCCTGCAGCTCGCGCGGCTCGAAGGGCTTGGCCAGATAGTCATCGGCGCCCAGCTCCAGACCCAGGATGCGGTCCATGGACTCGCCGCGTGCCGACAACATCAGCACCGGCAAGCGGCGCGTGTGGGGGTCGGCGCGCAGTTCGCGACAGAAGTCCAGCCCATCACCATCGGGCAGCATCAGATCCAACACGGCGAGGTCAAACGGAGAACCTGCCAGGGCTTCCCGCCCGGCACTCAGTGAGCCGGCCACCAGCACCTCGAAACCGGCAGCGCCAAGGTAGTCACTCAACATGCCGGTCAAGCGGGCATCGTCATCAATCACCAAAATTCTGTGCGTCATGAGTCTGTGCAGAGGGCCTTGGCCCAGTTTGCGAGCAAACAGGCTTCGACCTTCTGGTCTATGGGAGACGCTAAGCATATGCGACATGGTCCCGATCAAAGCGCTCAGTTGCCTTTGCCAGCAGCATGTTGATGCTCGCCGCGAGCCGCTTGCATCCTGGCCTGCATCTTCTTCATGCGCTCAGCCAGCTTGGCGCGCTGCTCAGGCGTCAGCACCCGGGCCACGTCCACCATCGCCTGGCTCATGCGCTTGCTGACCAACTCATGCTGGGCCGACATCTGCACACGCAAGGCCTCGACGGCGGCCGCGTCGATATTTGGCGCGCTGAACAGAGCCAGGCCTTGTTCATGCAGGTTGCGCCCGCCACTGTGTTGGGATTTGATGTCTTGCTTGGCTGCGTCCATGATTTGCTTGATCTGAGCACGCTGAGCATCGCTCGCGTCCACCATATCGAGCATGTGCTCGATATGGCCACCCGACATCATGTCGCCAGCGCCTGGCCCGCCCATGCCGGGGCGGCCGCCGCCCATGCCACCCAAGCCACCCATTGGTCCCATGGCCTGCGCATTCAAGGAGCCAAGGCTGCTCAGAACCAAAACCGATGCGAGCATCAAGGTCTTGCCGGTGCGGATCAATTTGCTGGTGTTGCTGAGGTTCATTTCAATACTCCCGAGGGGTTGAGAAGCGATGAAGTGATCTTCTGTCAGCGACGTAAGCGATCCATGCCTAGGCGGTAAAGATCTGTGAAGCCCATGAAAAAAGGGGCCAATGGCCCCTTCTCAATGCTCGACTGGCGCGCCAGCTGATTACTTGATCGGCTTGAAGCGCATGCGCTTGGGCCGCGCGCCCTCTTCGCCCAAACGCTTCTTCTTGTCGGCTTCGTACTCGTGGAAGTTGCCGTCGAAGAAGAACCACTGCGAGTTGCCTTCGCAGGCCAGGATGTGGGTACAGATGCGGTCCAGGAACCAGCGATCATGCGAAATCACCATCGCGCTACCTGCAAACTCCAGCAGCGCTTCTTCCAGCGCACGCAGAGTTTCAACGTCCAAGTCGTTCGACGGTTCGTCCAGCATCAAGACGTTTCCGCCCTGTGCCAGCGTCTTGGCCAAATGCAGGCGGCCACGCTCACCACCCGACAGGCTGCCGACCAGTTTTTGCTGATCATTGCCCTTGAAGTTGAAGCGCCCCAGATAGGCTCGGCTGGGCATCACGAACTTGCCGACCGTGATGTTATCCAGGCCGCCGGACACGTCTTGCCAGACGGTCTTCTCGGCGTCCAGGCTTTGGCGGCTCTGGTCGACAAAGGCCATGCGCGCGGTCTTGCCGATTTTGACGGTGCCGCTGTCCGGCGTCTCGGTGCCCTGCAACATGCGGAACAGCGTCGATTTACCGGCGCCGTTCGGGCCGATGATGCCGACAATCGCGCCGGCCGGCACCTTGAAGCTCAGGTTGTCGATCAAGACCCGATCGCCGAAGCTCTTGCTCACGTTCTCGAACTCAATCACTTCATTGCCCAGGCGCTCGGCCACCGGGATGAAGATTTCGTTCGTCACATTGCGCTGTTGGTATTCGACGTCACTCAATTCCTCGAAGCGAGCCAGACGCGCCTTGCTCTTGGCCTGACGACCCTTGGCATTGGAGCGCACCCATTTCAGCTCTTCCTTCATCGCCTTCATGCGAGCGTCTTCAGACTTCTGCTCGCCTTCCAGGCGCTTTTCCTTCTGGTCCAGCCAGTCGGAATAGTTGCCCTTCCAAGGAATGCCGTGGCCGCGATCCAGCTCCAAGATCCACTCGGCGGCGTTGTCCAGAAAGTAGCGATCATGGGTGATCGCCACCACGGTGCCGGGGAAGCGCTGCAGGAACTGCTCCAGCCACTCGACCGATTCGGCGTCCAAGTGGTTGGTTGGCTCGTCAAGCAAGAGCATGTCGGGCTTGCTCAACAGCAAGCGGCACAGCGCCACGCGGCGCTTCTCACCGCCGGACAGCACGCCAATGACCGCATCCCAAGGCGGCAGATTCAGCGCATCGGCGGCCAACTCCAGCTGCAGATCGGTATTTTCCGAACCGGCGGCGGCGATGATGGACTCCAACTCGCCCTGCTCAGCGGCCAGCGCGTCAAAGTCGGCGTCTTCGTCGGCGTAAGCCGCATAGACCTCGTCAAGGCGCTTCTTGGCGGCCAAAACGCCGCCGATGCCTTCTTCGACTGCTTCGCGCACGGTCTGCGTTTCGTTCAGGCGCGGCTCCTGCTCCAGATAGCCGATCTTGATGCCGGGCATCGCGATTGCTTCGCCGTCGTACTCCTTATCCACCCCGGCCATGATCTTCAGGATGGTCGACTTGCCCGAGCCGTTCACGCCCAGCACGCCGATCTTGGCGCCGGGGAAGAAGGAGAGCGAGATGTCCTTGAGGATGTGGCGTTTTGGGGGAACCGTCTTGTTGACGCGGTTCATGGAAAAGACGTATTGCGCCATAGCGGGGAGTTCCTGTCCTGGAGTTTTGTTGAATTGCTCGTGCGGCGCGCCGAAAAGCCGCTGGCGCACGCGAAGTGCTCGATTGTCGCAGCTTCGCGCCCACGGCCTTCACAGCGAGCGTCACAAGTTCACACACGGCGACAGCAAAAGCCGCTTTGATACGGGGTTTCCCTGAGGGCCAGCTATACTGCAGCCCAACGCCGCGGCTACCAGTCTTCCGCGGCGTTTTCTTTTTTTGTCATCTTGTGCGCCTCCTATCGCAGGCTCGAAGACTGGCGTTGCATACCCTGCAGCGCGGCCCAGCAACCTTTGATGCGCGCTCACCAAAAAATCAATGAGCTTTGAATCTCTGGGCCTTGCCCTGCCTTTGCTGAAGGCCATCGCCGACGCCGGCTATACCACCCCTACTCCCATCCAAGCCCAGGCCATTCCGGCCGTCATGCAGGGCGGCGACCTGCTTGCAGGCGCCCAGACCGGCACCGGCAAGACCGCCGGCTTCACCCTGCCCATGCTGCACCGCCTGAGCATCGGCGAGCCCGTCACCAACAAGCGTGGCAAGCCCGCGATCCGTGCACTCGTCCTGACCCCGACCCGCGAACTCGCGGCCCAGGTCGAGGAAAGCGTCAAGACCTATGGCAAATACCTGCCGCTGAAGAGCATGGTGATGTTCGGCGGCGTCGGCATGCAGCCGCAGATCAACCGCCTGCGCGACGGCGTCGACATCCTGGTCGCCACGCCCGGCCGCCTGCTCGACCACGCGCAGCAAGGCACGCTGGATCTGAGCCAGGTGCAGATGCTGGTGCTGGACGAAGCCGACCGCATGTTGGACATGGGTTTTGTGCACGACATCAAGAAGGTTTTGGCCCTGCTGCCGACCAAGAAACAGTCACTCCTGTTCAGCGCCACCTTCAGCGATGACATCAAGAACCTGGCCGACCGCCTGCTGAATGCCCCCGCGTTGATCGAAGTAGCGCGTCGCAACCAGACCAATGAATCTATCGCACAGAAGGTTCACCCCGTCGGCCGCGAGCGCAAGAAGGAGTTGCTGGCTCACCTGATCAAGACCGGCAATTGGCAGCAAGTGCTGGTCTTCACCCGCATGAAGCATGGCGCCAACCGCTTGACCGACTATCTGAATGACCAAGGCATCAGCGCCATGGCCATTCACGGCAACAAGAGCCAGGGTGCCCGCACCAAGGCGCTGGCCGAGTTCAAGACCGGTGACCTGCAAGTGCTGGTGGCCACCGACATCGCCGCGCGCGGTATCGACATCGATCAACTCCCCCACGTGGTCAACTTCGAGTTGCCCAATGTGTCGGAAGACTATGTGCACCGCATCGGCCGTACCGGCCGCGCCGGTGCTCTGGGCGAAGCGGTGTCGCTGGTTTGCGTGGACGAAAACGGCTTCCTGCGCGAGATCGAAAAGCTGATCAAGCGCGAGATCCCGAAGGAAATCGTGCCCGGCTTCGCGCCAGATCCAAGTGAACGCGCCGAGCCGATCGTGCTGGGTCGAATGATTCTGAACCCGAATGGCAGCCGCTCGACCAGCGGCGGCGGCGGTGGTCGCGGCGGCCGCCCGGGTGGCGGTGGCGGCGGCGGCGGTGGCCGTTCATCGGCACCGCGCGGTGCCGGCGGACATGCCCCACATGGTTCGCGTGATGGCGGCGCACCGCGTCAAGCCGCGCCGCAAGGGCAGCGCCCAGGCGGCGGGGGCGGCGGGGGCGGCGGCCGCCCAAGTGGCGCGGGCGGCGGTGGCCGGCCTGCCGGTAGCGGTGGCGGCGGCGGTGGTGGCCGTGGCGGCAACTTCAGCGGCCGCTCGACCCAGCCCAAGCGTTAAGCATTCAGCGCCCTTGCTGCCTCGGTAGCAAGCAAAGTAAAAGCCCAGTTGGAAACAACCGGGCTTTTTTCATTTTTGAGCCCAACAATCAAGCGTCATAACCCTCAGTCTTGGCAGTATTGACACCTTGGCGCGACAGCTCGCATGAAAACTGCGGCAGGCAGGTCCTTGACGCTTCACAATCCCGGATTTGCTGGCCTTGTGAAGATATGTGATGAAACTCTCTCCGAGAAAGCTGCTCCTGTGGCTGGCTGCGATCGTCATTGCGGTCGTACTGTTGATGGCCTATTTATTGCTGCGGCAGTTCGAATTTGA
The DNA here is from genome assembly GCF_025717555.1 of Paucibacter sp. B2R-40. Lineage (GTDB taxonomy): Bacteria > Pseudomonadota > Gammaproteobacteria > Burkholderiales > Burkholderiaceae_C > Paucibacter_A. Next base: position 19,828 of record NZ_JAJIRP010000010.1, read on the forward strand.
AAAGCTCAGGGACGAATACAAGGAACGCACGCCCGGCGAGTTGATTCGTTATGCCAGATTGCGCCTGATTGGGCACGACAAGCTCGAAGCTCTTTTGCTTGGACCTTTGCGATATGTCGAAACGCGCGTTGAGCGCTCGGTTCCCGACATCCAGTTGCCGGCGAAAGGCAAAGGACAGCAAAGCCATAGCCATGGGCCTGTGCAGTACCTGGCCAACGGCCAACCCATCCCCGAATTGCTGGCGAGCAGTCCAGACGGCACATACCTCAGTGCGGCAAGCATTCGGGTGGCTACATCCGAAGCTCTCGCGCAAGCAGTACTGAGCGCTCGGGCAGGGCAAACTATTTTGATTGAACCTGGCCGCTACCTGATCAAATCCAAGATCAGGACAGGCTTTGGCGGCGAACGAGATCTGCCAATCACATTGCGGGCGGACAAACCAGGTTCGGTCCGCATCGACTTCAACACCGTTGAAGGATTCAAGGTCAGTCACCCATTTTGGGTGTTTGAAAACCTGCATATTCGCGGTGTCTGCGAACCTGCCGGTGACTGCGAACATGCCTTTCATATCGTCGGCAAAGCCAGCAGCGTCGTACTGCGAAACAATCTGATCGAAGACTTCAATGCGCATATCAAGGTGAATGGTGAAGGCGGCAATTGGCCGGACCACGGCCTCGTGCAATTCAATACCTTGACCAATAGCCGTACGCGGGACACCGGCCTGCCGGTCACACCGCTCGACCTTGTCGCAGCCAGCAAGTGGCGCGTGGCCGACAACATCATCAGCAATTTCGCCAAGTCTGGCGGCAACCAAATCTCCTATGGCGTGTTCATGAAGGGAGGTGGGCATGGCGGTCGCATCGAGCGCAATTTGATCGTCTGCACGCCGCGCGAGATCTCCCAGCCGGGGGTTCGCGTCGGCCTGTCCTTTGGCGGCGGAACAACCGACAAGGCAGCCTGCCGGGACCAGCTTTGCCAATCTGAACATACCGCCGGCTTGGCCATCAATAACGTCATAGCCCACTGCAATGACTTTGGCATTGACGTCAACCGAGCAAGCTCGATCCTTGTTGCCCACAACACGCTGATCAATACCGCAGGCATCGACGTTCGCGGCGGGCAGGCCACTGCGACCATCTACGGGAATTTGCTTGAAGGCCGAATTAGGCTGCGCGATGGTAGTCAGGCCAAGTCGAGCATGAACGAAGTCAGTGCAATGCTGCCCATGCTGAAGAACGCCGATGCCTTGGATTTGCGCTGGCGCGCTGCGATTGACACTGTGCCCTCAACGCCCTTGGTGACCGAAGACTTTTGCGGAGCCCCCCGCAGCACAGGCACCCCGCCGGGGGCAATCAATCCGGAGCCGATTTGCCTAAGTCCTGCGTCCCGCAGGGACTTGCCATGAGCCACATCAAGCAACAGGTCTGGCTGGCCGGCGCCACCGGCTTGGTAGGGCGGGCCTTGTTGACGCAGTTGCTGCATGAACCCATCCAGCTTCATGCTTTGTTGCGCCACCCGGCCAAGGATTTACCGAGCAGCCCCAGGCTGCAACTGCATCAGGTCGATTTCACCCGAGCAGATCTTGCTGCGTGCGACTTGGACCACCCAGACGCTGTCTATATCTGCTTGGGCAGCACGATGGCCGTGGCCGGCTCGCAAGCCGCCTTTCGAGCGGTCGACTTTGACGCGGTGCTGAATGTGGCCCGCGCGGCGCGGGCGGCCGGAGCGAGCCGTTGCGCGGTGGTGTCGGCACTTGGCGCCGACCCGGCATCGGCCGTTTTCTACAACCGGGTCAAAGGCGACATGGAGCAAGCCTTGATCGCGCTGCAGTTCGAGCATTTGGTGATCGCCAGGCCTTCGCTGTTGGCCGGCGAACGAGAAAAGCTGGGCCAAGCCAGGCGCAGTGGCGAAGCCTGGGCCTTGCGCTTGAGCAAGCCCTTTTACTCGCTGATCCCGAGCAAATGGCGGCCCATTCGCGCCGAAGTACTCGCCCGCGCATTGATACTTGCCCTAGGTCAAGACGGCCCGGCAGTGCATCTGCTTGAATCCGATGAACTTCAATCATTGGGCGCCACATGAAACTCAGCTTCCTCGGCGCGGCCGATTGCGTGACCGGCTCACGCCATCTGCTGGACTTGGGCGGGCAGCGTCTGCTCTTGGACTGCGGTCTGTTTCAAGGTTTCAAACAACTGCGTGAGCGCAATTGGGCCGGGCTGGGCGTGGCGGCAGCCAGCATTGACGCGGTCTTGCTCTCGCACGCTCATCTGGATCACAGCGGCTATATCCCGGCGCTGCGCGGCCAAGGCTTCAAGGGACAGGTTTTCTCCACCGGTGCGACCCGTGATCTGTGCGAGGTCTTGCTGCTGGACAGCGCCCATCTGCAAGAAGAAGACGCCCGCCGCGCCAACCGCCAGGGCACGAGCAAACATGCCAAGGCGCTGCCGCTTTACACCGTCAACGACACCAAGAAGGCCTTGACACACTTTGTCGGCCTGCCGCGTGATGGGCGCCTCAAACTGGGCAGCGGCGCCGACCAAGCAGAAATTCGCTTCACCCCGGTCGGCCATCTGCTGGGTGCTTGTGCGATCAGCGTTAGTGCCCAGGGCAAGACCTTGGTTTACTCCGGTGATGTCGGTCGCCACAACGATCTCTTGATGCCCGCACCGCAGCGCGTCGAAGAAGCCGACATCCTTCTGATCGAATCCACCTACGGCAATCGCCTGCACCCCGCCGAGGACGTGCAGGCGCGGCTGGCGCAAATCCTGCGCAGCACCTTCAAGCGCGGTGGCACGGTGTTGCTGCCCAGTTTCGCGGTAGGTCGCGCGCAGGCGCTGCTCTTGGTGCTGCAGCGCCTGCGTGAGACCGGCGAGCTGGCTCAGGATGTGCCGATCTATCTAGACAGCCCGATGGCGCTGCAGGCCACCGAGTTGACGATCAAACACAAAAAGCTGCTGCGCATTGGCGCGTCCGACGCCGCCGGCTTGTTTGACGGCGTGAAGCTGGTCACCAAGGGCGCCGACTCTTTAAAATTGGCGAGCCAGTTGGCCTCGGCGCGTGCGCGCCCGGCCATCGTCATCTCGGCCAGCGGCATGGCCACCGGCGGGCGGGTGTTGAACTACATCGAAACCCTGGCGCCGCAAGCCCGCCACCACATCGCCTTCCCGGGCTTTCAAGTGTCGGGCAGCCGCGGCGCCAAGATGGTTGAAGGTGATCGCGAGATCAAGCTGCACGGCAAATACATCGCTGTGAACGCCGAAATCAGCCACCTGGAGGGCTTCTCCGGCCACGCCGATGCGGACGGCCTGATGGCCTGGATGCGCGGCTTCAAAAAAGCGCCCAGCCAAGTCTTTGTCGTGCACGGCGAGCCCGCCGCCAGCGACGCGTTGCGCAGCCGCATTCAGGATGAACTGGGTTGGCCGGTGAGAGTCCCGCAGCATGGAGAGACCGTCGCCTTGTGAATGCTCTGGAGCAAGCCTTCGGCGATCAGGCCACCTTCGCCATGGGGCTGTTGGCCGCATTGGGCAGCGGCTTGCTGATCGGGCTGGAGCGCGAGCGTCACAAAGGCCGCGGCCATAAAGGCGGGCGAAGTCTTGAACCGGCGGGGCTGCGCACCTTCACCATCGCTGCCCTTGCCGGCGCGCTGGCCCATGGTTTGGCAGTGCCGGGCTTGGTCGCGGTGGGCGCATTGGCGATCACGGTGCTGGCGGCGATGGCTTACTTCCGCAGCAGTGAGCAAGACCCGGGTCTGACCACCGAGATGGCCATGCTGGCCACCTATTTGATCGGCGTGCTGTGCGTGCAGGCGCCGCTCTTGGGCGCACCGGCCGCCGTCGCCCTGACCGCCTTGCTGAGTGCGCGCACCGGCTTGCACCGTTTCGCCACACGCGTGTTGCGCGAAGATGAGCTGCATGACGGCTTGCTGCTGGCCGCGCTGGGCTTGGTGGTGCTGCCCCTGATGCCGACCGAGCCGCTGCCTTGGCTGGCCGGCATGAAGGCGCACTCACTGATGGGCTTGCTGCTATTACTGCTGGGTCTGCAAGCTGTCGGTTATGTGGCGCTGCGATTGCTCGGGGCCCAGACCGGTTTGGCGCTGTCGGGTCTGCTGTCTGGCCTGGTGTCCAGCACGGCCACCATCGCCACCATGGGTCAGCGCGCCAAGAGCCAGCCACAGCTGCAATTGGCCTGCGCCTCAGGCGCTGTGATGTCCACCGCCGCCACCTGGCTGCAAGCCTGCCTGATGCTGCTGGCGATGGCGCCGCAAGCGGCGCTGCAGTTTTTACCGCTGGGAGCGGCCGGCATGCTGGTATCCGGTGGCCTGGGCCTGTTGCTGGCCAGGCAGGCGCGCCGAAGCTCGGTTGCTGGCCCGGCAGCACCGCAGACCGGCGGACCGCTGCGGCTGAAGGAGGCCGCGCTGATCGCCTTGCTGCTCAGCGGCGTTGCGGTCTTGGTCAGCTGGGCCGAACAGCAGTTTGGCAGCGCCGGCATGATGGCGGCCGTCGCCTTGGCCGGCCTGGCCGACGCGCATGCGCCGGTGGCCTCGCTGGCCGGCTTGGCCCATGCAGGCAAGATCGACACCAGCTTGATGTGCCAGGGTGTGCTGATCGCCATCGCCAGCAATAGCGTGACCAGGACCATCACCGCCTGGCTGACCGGCGGGCACCGCTTTGCCTTCATCGTCGGCGCAGTGCTGGCCACTTCATTGGCGCTGGCCACCGCCTTGCTATGGGTCATACTGCCGGCCCAGCCATGAAGACCCAGCCTCCCATCTCACTCGCTCAGATTGACTTTTCCGACCCGGCCGCGCCCATGGCGCCGGCTTTCGGAGATGTGTATCACAGCCGCGCCGGGGCACTTGAACAGGCCCGGCATGTCTTTTTGGGGGCGAATGACTTGCCGGCGCGCTGGGCGGGAAGGCGAGAATTCGTCATTCTGGAAACCGGCTTCGGCCTGGGCAATAACTTTCTAGCCACTTGGCATGCATGGGAACAAGACCCTGAGCGCTGCCAAACGCTGAGCTTCATCAGCATCGAGAAGCACCCGCTGACCCTGAAAGACCTCAAGCAAGCCCATCTGAACTCTGCACTGCCCGAGTTGGCGGCCCAGCTTTGCCAAGCCTGGCCGCCGCTGACGCCGAATTTGCACAGACTGGTGTTCGCCGGCGGGCGTGTCCAGCTGCTGCTGTGTCTGGGCGACGCGCAAGCCTGGCTGCGTGAATTGGTGGCCGAGGTTGACGCGTTCTACCTCGATGGCTTCAACCCAAAGCAGAACCCCGCCATGTGGGACAAGCATTTGCTCAAAGGCATAGCGCGCCACGCGGCGCCCGGCGCCACGGCCGCGTCCTGGAGTGTGGCGCCGCAGCTGCGTGAGGGTTTGACGGCGGCGGGCTTTAGCACCTCGCGCCAACGTGGCTTTGCCAACAAAGGCGGCATGTGTGTGGCCCGTTTCACGCCAAGACATGCGGCGCAAAAACCTGTCGGGCGCCAGGCCCTGGCGCCCCAAGCCCGCCACGCGCTAATCATTGGTGCCGGCTTGGCCGGTGCCGCCTGCGCCTGGGCGCTGGCCGAGCGCGGCATCCTGAGCACGGTCATCGATGCCCAAGCCGGACCGGCCATGGGCGCGTCGGGCAATCCGGGCGGTCTGTACCACGGCACCTTGAATCCAGACGACGGCCTGCATGCACGTTTCAACCGCGCCTGTGCGCTGGAAACCGAAAGAGTCTTGCGGCGTTTGCCGGCGCTGCCTTGGCATCAGCAAGGCCTGTTGCGGATCGAGACCGCGCGCTACTGGACCCAAATGCAAGCGCTGATCGCTCGGCTGGGCCTGCCGCCAGACTATGTGCAGGCGCTGAGCCAAACAGAGGCCGAGGCACGCAGCGGACTGCGCCTGGGCCGGCCGGCCTGGTTTTACCCGGGCGGTGGCGCGCTGGCGCCTGCTGCTTATATTGCGGCCCTGCTGCGGGCCAGTGGTGCGCAGCAACTGTACGGCTACAAGGTCGCGCGCGTGAGCCGCCGCGCTGACGGTGAACAGACATGGTCGGCCTGGTCCGATGCTGGCCGCTTGCTCGGCGAGGCACAGCTATTGATCCTGGCCGGCGGGCAGCAGGGCCAGGCCTTGCTGCAAGACCTGGCCCCGGGTCTGCCCTTGATGATGCAGCGCGGCCAGCTCAGCCATATTGCGCAAGCCGACGGGAGACCGTCCCTGCCGGTGGCCGGCCTGGGCTATGCGATCGCCGATCAAGCCGGCGGCCTGTGGTGCGGCGCGACCAATCAGGACGGTGACCCGCGGCCCGACTTGCTGGCCGAGGACCATCTGCGCAACTTGGCTCAATACGCGCAGCTGGCGAATCTCGACGAGGCCGCGGCGGCCAAGTTGCAGGTCAGCGGCGGGCGCGTTGGCTGGCGCCTGGCCACACCCGACCGCATGCCCTTGGTTGGCGGCCTGCCCCAACTGGACAGCCAGGGCCAGCCCATCCTGGCAGAGCAACTGCGTTTCACTGCGCGTGAGGCGGGCCTGGCCGTTTGCTCGGGCTTCGGCTCACGCGGCATCGGCTGGGCAGCCATGTGCGCGCAGGTGCTGGCAGCCCAAGTGAGCGGTGCGCCGATCCCCATTGAGGCCAGCCTGCTCGATGCAATAGATCCGGCACGATTTGCCCTGCGGGGCCGCCGCGTAGGCAAATCCATTGGCACAGCCCATGGCACCCAAAGTTCGGTTTAATATGTGACGAGGGACCATCTAGGCTAACAAGGCCAACCTAGGCTTCGACCATGTCCGATCCGGCTTCGGCAGCACGGCCCGAAGCGCTTGAAGCGCTTGAAGCAATTGATCGTCTCGATGTAGACATCAGCTTGCAGCATGCCCGGGCCTATCTCACCGGTTTCGAGCAAGCTCATTTCGCCCATCATCTACAAGCCATACGCGCTGCAAGCTTGAACGGCGAGCAGGCGATTGAGCTTGAGTGCTTGCAGATCATGGCGATGTCGATGCAGGCCGATGCAAACCCGAATGAATTGCTGCTCAAGGCCCGCGAGTTGCTTGGCATGGGTCAAGCGCGTGGGGCCCTACTGGCCCAAGCGGCCGCTTGGCGCGCTATCCAATGGGTGCAGACCCGCCTGAAGCTGCATCATGCCGCACTCGAAAGCGTCGCCATGGCGGGCGAGCTTTACCAGCGCAGCGGCCACCCGGCGCTGGCGATGCTGATGCAGGTCAGTCGCTGCCCGGTACTGTTCATGGCGGAGATGTACGCCGAATTGCGCCAGGCCAGCACCGATCTATTGCAAGAAGGCGCCGCGCTGTCGCCCGCCATGCACCAATTGCTGCTCAATAACAAGGCCTCGGCGGCCTATTACCTGGCCAATGAGGAAAGCGATGCCTTGCTGGCCAAGGTCTATTGGCAGGAATGCCTGACCACACATCAGCAGGGTCTGCTGTTCACGCAGCAACATGGCCTGGCCTATGCCGAATTGGTGGCGCATTTGAACTTGGCCGTCGTCAACGCCACCTTGGGCCGGTCGGCGGACTGCCACAGGCATCTGGGCCTGCTGCATGAGCAATGCCAGGGCCAGCCCATGCAAGCATCATGGCAGCTCTGGGAGCGGGTCAGCAGAGTGCTTTTGCAATGCCATGAAGGCAGCCGCGAGCAAGCCTGGCACGCCTTGCTCGCACTGGATGGCGAGCTGACCAACGGACCGCCACACAGCAGCGGCCACCGCGACGCCACCTTGCAGGCCATGCGTGTATTCGGCGAACGCTGGGGCTATCTGGACCAGGCATTGCGCGCCAGCCTGATGCAACTCAAACAAGAGCGCAGCCGCAAACGTGAGTTGGCGCGCGCCTTGGGAGAAACGGTCAACGCGGTGATCGAGCGGCCAAGGCTGCTGCAGGAAAACGAACAACTGACCCAGCACGGCACTGAGCTTGAGCTCTCACTGGCCCAACGCAACCAAGAGCTCAGCTTGGCGCTGGCCAAGGTGCAGGCCGAGGCTAGCGTGCGCGCTGCGGCCGAGACCGCCTTGCAGCAAGCGCATGATGAATTGGAGCAGCGCGTGCGCCAACGCACGGACGAGCTAGGTCAAGCGATGCGTGCCTTGATGCAGCAGGAAAAGCAACTCGCTTTGAGCCGCATGGTGGCGGGCATGGCACATGAAATGAACACGCCACTGGGCAATGCGCGCATGGCCGCCAGCGCCATCCAAGAACGCAGCCAAGAGTTAGCAGACCAGACGGCCCAAGGCAGTTTGAAGCGCAGCCAGTTGCAACAGTTATTGGCTGGGCTGAGCGAAGGCGGTGCCTTGATGGACCGGGCGCTGGAGCGAGTCGGTGATCTGGTGCAACGTTTCAAGGCCTTGGATCAACCCAGCAGCCCAGAGGCCCGCAGTGACTTTGACTTGGTGACAGTGGTCGAGAGCCTCAGAGCTAACTGGAACAATCAACTGCAACAAAGTGGTGCAAAGCTCCGACTTGAACTGCCTGATGCCTTGACACTGCATGGCCATCCGCACGCGCTCTTTCAAGTGCTGCAACAGCTGTTTGAAAACAGCCTTCGCCACGGTCTGGCCGGCCGCAGGGACGGCAATATGTGGCTGACCGTGCACATCGACGGACAGCAATTGGCCTTGCAGTGGCAGGACGATGGCTGCGGCATACCGCCAGACCATTTGCCGCGTGTGTTTGAGCCTTTTTTCTCAACGCGCCTCGGTCAAGATGGCGCTGGCCTGGGCCTGACCATGCTGCACAGCTTGGTCGTAGACCTGATGGGCGGGCAAATCAATGTGAGCAGCCCCGCCCCAGGTTTGAGTGGACACGGCGGCACCCGGTTTGAGCTGATGCTGCCCATCTAGGCGAGCCGCATGAGCGACGCAAGGCGGTCTCAGCAGGCCGCCAAAGGCCGCAACAAGCCGCGCAAGAATCAGTCGAAAGTCAAAGTCTTGACGCCCTGGCTGGTCCCCAGCAAGCAGACATTGGCCCGGTTACGTGCGAACACCCCGACCGTCACCACGCCAGGCCACTGGTTGACATCGGCCTCGAAGGCGCGCGGCTCGGTGATCTGCAGGCCGGTCACATCCAAGATGTGGCAGCCGTTGTCGGTCACGACGCCGGCCCGCAGCGTGGCCGCGCCGCCCATTGCCGCGAAGCGGCGTGCGATCTGCGCGGCGGCCATCGGGATGACTTCCACCGGCAACGGGAATTTGCCCAACACCCGCACCAGCTTGGATTCATCGGCGATACAGACAAAACGTTCGGCCAAATCGGCCACGATCTTCTCGCGCGTCAGCGCCGCGCCGCCACCCTTGATCATGTGACCGCCATGGTCGATCTCGTCGGCGCCGTCGATATACACACCCAGACGCTGCACCTCGGCCGCGTCCAGCACCGGGATGCCCAGGCCCTTCATGCGTTCGGTCGAGCGCACCGAGCTGGACACCGCACCGGCGACCCGGATGCCGCTGGCAGCCAGCGCGTCAATGAATTTATCTACGGTCGAGCCGGTACCTACACCGACGATGCTGCCGGCCTCGACATAGTGAAGCGCCGCCTGGCCGACCAGGGTTTTGAGTTCGTCTTGGGTCATGCTGTTTTGAAAACTGAAGCTCACAGAGCAGAGCCGGGATTATCGGCCATGCCCGGGCCAGAGCATGACGGCTCTGGTGCGGCAAACCCGCGAAACAACTGGTTGCATTTACAGCTGTTCAGATATACAGTTAAATCACTTCGACGAATTAGCCGGGAGTGATGACCATGACACGCACGAACAAACAAGCAAGCCCACTGAAAACCCTGTTGCACTTGGGTCGCGATCCGCAAGCCTGGATCTCGATGCTGGCGGTTTTGACCGTGCTGGGCATCGGCAGTGGCGCGCTGGAGACGGCAGACCGACCGGCCGATGCGGCCGTGCAGTTCAGGCAATCGGCCGGGCCGGCACAAAGCCAGCCTGGTGCAGGGGCCGAGGAACAGGTGGCCAGCCTGGACACGAGCAAACTCTGAGTGCTTCGCGCAATGGCGGGCTCAGACCGCGTAAAACTTGCCGTGAAAGCCGTAAGTGACCCAGTACGGCAACCATACGCGTGCCAGCGGCCCGGCACTGAGCGCTTGCGCGTCAAACACCGAAGCAAATGAGCGCCTCACCTTGCAGTCATAGCCCAAACCCAGCAGCCAGCCCTCGCCCTCCTTGCTGCTGCCTGGCTTGGGCACCAAGACATGCTCCTCCACCACGACATCGTTGCCAAAGGAGAAGCGTTCGCGCCGGCCGGTCTCGATGTCCAGATGCATCAAACCATTGAAACCCCAACGTTCGCCAACATCAATGGCGGTCGGGTAGTAGACATGGCGGTAGCGCTGCGCAACCACGCGCGGGTCCACCACCGGGAACTCGACCGATTCGTCTCGCGACTGCAACTCGATGTGCCCGCGGCTCAAGCCCGAAGCTCCAGCGCCTTCTGAGCCCAGGCGGATGCGCATGAAGCGCGGCGATGATGTCAGATGTGTCTGCTGCGCAGGACGCACCCCCGCCATGATCTGACGCAGCTTTTCATTGACGCCCGGCAAGGGCGGCGCCTCGACATAGTCCAAGTGAATCTGCGCGCCATCGTCCCAGGCATTGCCGAAGTGAAACACCATGGCTGCCGGCGTTTCCAGCACCCAACGGCGGGTGAAATCAGCCTTGTCGATGACCAGCACAAGCGTCGATTCTTGCCCGAGCCAGCGCATGGAGTCCAGCATGCTATCGCCAGCGCGCAGGGCGGCCATGTCCATGCCGATCGGTGACAGCAAAAACACCAAATAGCGCTGCGAGACCGCAAAATCATGCACCATGGCACACGGGCCGGGGGCCGCAAAGACCTCGCTGCGCAAGACCTGACCCTGGGGCGAAATCTGATACACCACCATCTGCCCAGACTGGGTGCCGAAGTTCCACACCGTGCCGTCGGCCTCGACTTTGGGGTGGGCCGAAAACGGCATGCCGGCCAGTTCGTCCGACCATGCGCGTGGCCCTTTGGCACTCAAACTCGCCGCGTCAAGCTCGTAAGCGCTACCGCCCTCCCATAGCGCGTAGAGGCGGCCGTCGGCCATCTTCATCACACTGGTATTGGCGGTGTTGACGTCATCAGCAGCGCGGACGGCCAATCGCGAGGCCTGATCAGCGAAGCTGGTACCAAAAGCGGGCAACAAGAATCGCCCCGCTTTGGTTTCGGCACGGAACTTTTTGGTCTGCACAAAGCGCGCCTTGTGCTGCACACCGTCGCCGCCAAATGTCCAGGCCTGCACCAGGCCATCGCCATCGAACCAGTGTTTGTAGCGCTCCCCGCCACGCGCCATCAAGCCGGGGCCATTGCGGTAGTAGACACCCCGCAAGCCGGCCGGCAAACGGCCTTCGACGCGCAGGTCTCGCGCGTCAAAAGCCTCGCTGCCGGTGAAGCCTTGCAAGGGCGCCAACTCGGGCGCCGTCCTTGAGAATTCCGGGGCGATGACCCCCAATGCGATTGCTTCTTGTAGAAAGCTGAGATTGCCGATGCCGGCCAAGCAGGCCGCGCCTGCCTTGATAAGACTGCGTCTTTGCATGATGCTAGCCCGCCGCGTCTATCAGTTCAACTGCACGGTCACGCGCGCACCGGCTTTGGCTTCAAACTGCGCTTTTTCAAACTTGGGCGGGCCAAACATGCCGGCCGCGTTGTTCGAAAAACCGTAGGGCTCTTTGGGCATGCCCATGGCATTGCTGTCCAACTTGCCATTGCCGTTGACATCATGAAAGACGCTCAAAGCCAAGCTGCCCTCGGGCAGATCTTGCAGCTTGATCAACACACGGCCCTCTTTTTGCAGGCCAGCCTCGACCGACCCACCGGTGACGGCCTTCTTCAACCATGTGCCGGCGTCGGTAAACACGCCGACCATCACCCGGCCTTCGGTCTGCGTCAGCCCAGTGACTTCGACCTCCAAATCAAGCGCACGCGCCGGTGCTGCCAAAGCCAACACACAGGCCAAGCCTGAGAAGGCTGTCCACGTGGCCGACATGCATTTGCGAGTATTCATCCGGAATCCTTGGTTGAGAACAGTGAAAGTGACTGCACTCTAAGGACCCCACCCGCCCCCCAACAGCTTGATGCGACGAGGCGCAGGCCAAAGGCGCCAAGCGCAATGGGCCGGCGCCAACAGCCAGACTCGCCGCAACAAATTACCGGCTGCGCCGCTTGCGCACCGCCGCCGCCAAGTCGCGCAATAGCGGTTCGGTCTGCGTCCAGCCCAGGCAAGCATCGGTGATCGACACGCCCGGCTTCAAATCGGCCTTGCTTTGGCCCGGGGCCAGGTCTTGCCGGCCGGCCTGCAGATGCGACTCGATCATCACGCCGGTGATGCGTGCATCGCCGCCTGCGATCTGCTGCGCGACATCTTGGCCGACATCGATCTGCCGCTCGTACTTCTTGCTCGAATTGGCATGCGAGAAGTCCACCATCACCTGCTCGCGCAGGCCCGCGCCGCGCATCGCCTCACAGGCTGCCGCCACCGATGCTGCGTCGTAGTTCGGCGCCTTGCCGCCACGCAAAATGATGTGGCAGTCTTGATTGCCGCGGGTCTCGAAAATTGCCGCCGCGCCCATCTTGGTCATGCCTATGAAGGCGTGCGCTGCCGACGCTGCCAACACCGCATCCGAAGCCACCTTGATGCCGCCGTCGGTGCCGTTCTTGAAGCCGACCGGGCAGCTCAGGCCCGAGGCCAATTGCCTGTGGCTCTGGCTCTCGGTCGTGCGTGCGCCAATTGCTCCCCAGGCGATCAAGTCGCTGATGTATTGCGGCGACAGCAGGTCCAAAAACTCCGTGCCGGCCGGCAGGCCCAGCGCCGTCACGTCCAGCAGCAAGCGGCGCGCCAAGCGCAAGCCTTCATTCATGTGGAAGCTGCCGTCCAGGCGCGGGTCATTGATATAGCCCTTCCAGCCCACCGTCGTGCGTGGCTTTTCAAAATAGACCCGCATCACGATCAACAAGTCTTGCTTGAGCTCCTCATACAGCACCTTGAGCAAGCGAGCGTAATCCATCGCTTGATCATGATCGTGGATGGAGCAAGGCCCCACGACCACCAACAAGCGGTCGTCGCGCCCATGCAAGATGGCTCCGATGTCTTGACGCGCTTTCTCGACCAACTCCAGCGAAGCATCGGGAAGCGGCAACTCATCCAGCAGCAATGCCGGAGAGATCAGCGGCCGTACGGCGCCAATACGGGTGTCATCGGTGCGCGTGGTGTCGCGAGTCTCATCGCGCGAACCCACTTCACGGTCCTGGCTTGGGTTGTCTAGAGAGTTCATTGTTGGCTTCCTTGAGTTGAGCAGATTATCTACGCCGCGATTCAAGCGCCGCCAAGGCGATGCGATGCGACAATTCCAGCCATGCCTTTGATCCCCTATGCCCTCACCCGCCCCTTCCTGTTTGGTCTCGACCCCGAGCAAGCTCATGAACTTACCCTCGGCGCCATCGCCAAGCTGCAGAACACACCGGCGCAATGCCTGTGGTCCCAAGCCCGCGTGCAAGATCCCCTGGTTTTGGCCGGACTGAAATTCCCCAACCGCATCGGCTTGGCCGCCGGACTGGACAAAAACGGTCGCTGCATCGACGGCCTAGGGGCGATGGGATTCGGCTTCATCGAAGTTGGCACCGTCACGCCCAAAGGTCAGCCCGGCAACGACAAGCCGCGCATGTTTCGCTTGCCACAGGCGCAGGCTTTGATCAACCGCCTCGGTTTCAACAACGAAGGCTTGGCCAGCTTTTTGAGCAATGTGCAGCGTGCGCACAGCTTTCGTGCCGCTGGCGGTTTGATTGGCCTGAACATCGGTAAAAACGCGGCAACACCGATCGAGAACGCGGCCGACGACTATTTGATTGGGCTGGAAGGCGTATTCCCACATGCCGACTACATCACCGTCAACATCTCCAGCCCTAACACCAAGAACCTGCGGGCATTGCAAAGCGATGCAGCACTCGACGCCCTGCTCTCCTGCCTGCAAGAGAAGAAGCTCAAGCTTGAAGCAGCGGCCAAGCGGCATGTGCCGATGTTCGTCAAGATTGCGCCCGATCTTGACGAAGCTCAGGTCGCGGTGATCGCGCAGACCTTGCAAAACAACGGCATCGACGGCGTCATTGCCACCAACACCACGATTGCACGCGAGGCCGTCAAGGGCTTGGCACATGCCGACGAAGCAGGTGGCCTGTCTGGCAGGCCTGTGTTCGAGGCCAGCAACCGAGTGATCCGGCTGTTGCGGGCCGCCTTGGGCAACAACTACCCCATCATTGGTGTCGGTGGCGTGTTGAGTGGCGCAGATGCTCGCGCCAAGCTGCAAGCTGGCGCCGATGTGGTGCAGCTTTATACCGGCCTGATCTACCAAGGTCCATCCTTGGTCAACGAATGCGCGGCGGCGATGGCGCGCGTCTGAACATCCATTGAAGTTTGCTATATGGGCATCGAAATCGAGCGAAAATTTCTCGTCATTGGCGATGATTGGAAATTGCTCGGGGTCGGCGAGTACATCAGCCAAGGCTATTTGAGCCGTGACCCAGCCCGCACGGTGCGGGTACGAATCAAGGGCGAACAAGCTTGGTTGACCATCAAAGGTCGGAGCGTCGGCGCCAGCCGCGCCGAGTTTGAATACCCCATCCCCTTGGCCGATGCACAGCAAATGCTAGCCTTGTGCGATGGTCCGCGCGTCGAGAAAGTTCGCCGCCTTGTCCCCTATGCAGGCATGGTCTGGGAGGTCGACGAGTTCCTTGGCGACAACGCCGGGCTGGTGGTGGCCGAGATCGAGCTGAGTTCGGCCGATCAGCGGTTCGAGCTGCCGCCTTGGGCTGGCGCCGAAGTCACCGAAGACGCGCGTTATTTCAACTCGCAATTGACCAAGCACCCGTTCTCGATTTGGTAATCCTGCGCCTGTCTCTGACGAAGACGGCGCGCCAGAAGCGATAGCAAGGCGCGCACACTCGCAAAAACAAAAAAGCCACCGCTAGGGTGGCTTTTTGCTTTGTGCTTATCTCACAAAGATAATTTTGGGGTGGCTGATGGGGCTCGAACCCACGACAACAGGAATCACAATCCTGGACTCTACCAACTGAGCTACAACCACCGCAGAGCTTAAGATTATAGAACGCTTTCCGCAGTAAAAGCAAGCGTTCTGTTAAATTTCATTTTGCATCAACAATTGCCAAAGGGTCACTGTCCGGCCAAGGCGCTTGCTGCGGCAAATAGGCTTAGCGAGTTGCGCTCGAAGCTGCCGGTGCAGCCGCCTTCACATTGACCTTGAAGCGTGTCTTCATCGCTTCGAAAAAGGCCTCGGACTCGGCGGCATTCCAGGCCTGGGCATATTGCTGCGCGGCTCGCTTGGCATCCACCACAGCCGGGTCGCGAGGCAAGACCTTGTTCAGACTGGCGACGACAAACACGCCCTCACCTGCATCCACACCCACAAAAGTCGGCAGCTTGCTCGTGTCGACGGCCAAAATGCCGTCCAAGACCTTGCGCGGCAAATCTCGCGGCATCGCCCGCGAAACAAGCACAGGAGCACTCAGCCCGGCCAAGTCGCCATCTTTCTTCAGCGTTGCCAGCCTGGCTTCTCCGGCCTTGACCGCTTCGGCGATTGCCAACTTACGCACCAATTGTGCCCGCACCTGAACCTTGACATCGGCAAGCGGCTGCAGATGCGAGGGGTTGTGTTGGACAACGCGGGCCGCAGCCAGCTGATTCGAGCCCGTTTCCACCGCCTCGGTATTGCGCTTATTACGCAAGGCTTCATTGCCGAATACTGCATCCAGCAATTTGGCCGAGGCCAATGGACCAGTCGCGCCGGGCGCTGGATTGCGCTGCACGGTTGCCGTCGAAAGTGCCAATTTGAACTTGTCTGCAGCCGGCTGCAGGCTGTCGGACTGCTCATAAACCATATTGCTGAACTGCTCGGCCGCTTCGGAGAAACGCTTTTGTGCCAACTGCTTGCGCACATCAGCCTCGATATCGCTGCGCACGGACTCAAAGCTCTTCTTGTCGCCGCCGCGAACGCCGGTCAGTTGAATGACATGAAAGCCAAAGTCAGATTCCACAATATTGCTGATCTCACCCTTTTTCAAAGCGTAGGCAGCATCTTCAAACGGCTTGACCATCGCGCCACGGCCGAAAAAATCAAGATCTCCGCCGTTGGGCGCGGAGCCTTCATCCTGCGAGTTCTTCTTTGCAACTTCAGCGAATGACGCGGGCGTCTTGCGCACTTGCGACAACAGTTCTTCGGCCTGTGCCTTGGCCTTGGCGCGATCGGCGGCAGCTGCACCCTTTTCAGACTTGATCAAGATATGGCTGGCCCGGCGCTCTTCGGCGACAGAAAAACGCGCGGCGTTTTCCTCAAAATATTTGCGCAAGTCTTCTTCGTTGACGCTGACGCCGGCCTTCAAAGCTTCCAGGTCCAAAACCAGATATTGGATCTGCGCGCTCTCGGCCAACTGGAACTGCGCGGCATTGGCCGGGTCCTTGTAGAAGGCCTCAATCTGGGCATCCGTGGGCTCGATGCGCGCGGCAAAGTCCTTGGCATCAAAGCGCTGCAACTGCACTTCACGCTGCTGCAGCAAGGCGTCAAAGGCGACCGTGGCGTTGGCCTCGGCAGACACAGTCAAGCCGGCCACGCCGGCCGAAACTTGACGCAGGGTCAGGTCTTGCCGCAAGCGCTCCACGAACATTTGCGAGCTCATGCCTTGGGCTGCGATCAGGCTCTTGTTGATGGAGCCGTCGGCATTGCGCAAGAAGGCGAACTGAGGATCGTTCAAGAACAAAGACTGCAAGCGCTCGTCGGACACCACCAGGTGCTGCTTCTCCGCTGCGGCTTGCATCACACGCTCACGCACCAGACCGTCCAATGACTCGCGCCGCACTTCCGGCGAGTCCAGCAGTTTGGCGTCCAAGTTCGGCATTTGACGGCGCATGCGTTCCACCTGGTCACGGTGCGCGGCATCGGCCTCAGCTTGCGTGATCTTGCGGCCGTTGACGGTCGCTACGCCCGAATTTGAGCCATCCATGAAACTGGTATAGCCCTGCATGCCCACCAGAGCGAAGGACGGCAAGATCAGAATCAGCAAGATGAACTGAAACAAGCGCGTGTGCTTACGGACAAATTCAAACATCGATCAAAACCTCAAACATGCAGACTGCAGACACGACAAAGGCGAACCGGGGTTCGCCTTTGTGGGGGATGGCACTTCAGCCACAGCCCACACCCAGATTTGATCTGAGCCAGGGGCTTTTTTGGTGGGTGCTGACGGGCTCGAACCGCCGACCTGCGCCGTGTAAAGGCGATGCTCTACCAACTGAGCTAAGCACCCGGAAAACCGGAATTCAGTAAATCTACGCGTTCAGTTAACCGCGTCTTTGAGCGCCTTGCCCGGGCGAAACTTTGGCACCTTGGCCGACTTGATCTTGATCGCATCGCCGGTACGAGGGTTACGACCGGCGCGCGCTGCTCGCTTGGTCACCGTGAAGGTACCGAAGCCTACCAGAGAAACCGAGCCGTTCTTCTTGAGCGTGGTCTTGACACCACCGATCAGCGCTTCCAGAGCACGGCCTGCCGCAGCTTTGGAAATATCAGCCTGAGTGGCGATGTGCTCGATCAGTTCGGACTTATTCACTTACTCACCTCTCAAAAAGCTTGGGCACTCACGCAATCAACAACCCCCGAGCAGCTATCGCCGGCTCGTTCAAATTTCGCGGGGAAGCGCATTCTATGCGCTTTTTGAACCAGCTCGTGGCAAGTGAAAGCCCTGATACAAAAGCTTGCAGTCGCGCAGCATCAAGCCAAGCGACTGCAAAGCCTCCTAACTTTCTAGCGCGCCTTTGCCCTGATCTCCGGCAGCGCCTTTTTGAGGTAATAAACCATCGACCAAATGGTCAGCACAACGGCCACATACATCATCCCTGTGCCCCATGGTCGGGTATGCAGCAAGCCAAACAAGGTGCCATCAAAGAGCAGAAATGGAATGGCAATCATTTGCACGGTGGTCTTCAATTTACCCACCATATGAACCGCCACACTGCCCGAGGCACCGATCTGCGCCATCCACTCGCGCAGTGCCGAAATCGCCAATTCCCGGCCAATGATGACCAAGGCCACCAGCGCGTTCACACGGCCTAGTTCAAGCAGGACCAGCAAAGCCGCACACACCAGAATTTTGTCCGCGACGGGGTCCAAAAAAGCCCCGAAGGCCGAAGTCTGGTTGAGCTTGCGCGCCAGATAGCCATCAAGCCAATCGGTCAGCGCCACCAGCACAAACAAAACCGTTGCGAACAGGTTTTGGGTCGGGGGCGTCAAGTCCAGGTAGAACACCCCGACGATCAAGGGTATGGCTACGATGCGAGCCCAAGTAAAGAGTGTTGGCAATGTCAGGAACATGCGGCGATTGTGCACGTCAAAGTGGGGGCACCAGCGCCCGCTCAAGAACAATGTGGCGTGAATGTCGCAAGCGGGGCAGTCCTGCCCTCAGTCCAGCGTCCGGGGCTTGAAACGCCGCTCATCGTTGAACAAAAAAGTCTCGGTGAATTTCCACGGCGAAGGCAGGCGCGACAGGTCGCCATAGGGTGCGGCACGGTGCAGCGCGTCTATTGCCAGCTGTATGGTGTCTGGCTCTTCATGCGGCTTGCGCAGCACCACGATGCGCTTGATCGAACCGTCACGGTTCAAAGTGACTTCGAGGACCGGGATCGCCAGCAAAATTTCCGGCACTTTGCCGATGTAGCTGTGCTGAGGATTGGCCTCCACCAAGCGATGCGCCGCCTGCAGGCGCAGTTCATCATGGTTGCGCGGCGGCTTCGGAGGCGCCAAGGAAACCGCCGGCTTTTGGGCGGTGTTCGGCGCTCGCGAGCCGGGACCTGCGGGCGTTGAAGTCGGCTCGGCAGCTGTATTTGCCGGCGCGTTGGCACTGGCCGCTGATGTCGCAGAACCGAGGGCGCGCGGGCTGTCCGAGCAACCCGCCATCAGCACGATCAAGCCGAGGCCGGCGCTTGCCATCAACGGCCGTGCCAACGCCCCACTTCGGCCAGCCCAGGCGCCCCAAGCCCCGGTTGCAGGCGGAGTGAAGTTGGGTTTATCAATGCAAGACACGATAGATTTCCTCTGCCAATTCCTTCGAAATGCCCTTGACGGTGGCAATTTCGTCCACGCTGGCCTCGGTCACACCCCGCACGCCGCCAAATCTTTGCAGCAACTGTGCGCGCTTCTTCGGACCAATGCCGTCTATATCTTCCAAGCGTGAGCCACCCGTGCGCACTGCTGCGCGCTTGGCGCGCATGCCGGTGATGGCAAACCGATGCGCCTCGTCGCGAATCTGCGCCACCAACATCAGCGCCGCCGAATCTCGCCCCAGATAGACCTTGGTCCGGCCATCGGCAAACACCAGCTCTTCGAGCCCCACTTTGCGACCCTCTCCCTTCTCCACGCCTACGATCAGGCTCAGATCCAAGCCCAGCTCCTCGAACACCTCGCGCGCCATAGACACCTGGCCGCGCCCGCCGTCCACCAACACCAGATCCGGCAAGCGCGCATTACCCATCTGCGCTGCCTCGGCCATTTTGCTGTAGCGCCTCGTCAAGACCTGACGCATCGCCGCATAGTCATCGCCGCCGGTAATGCCGTCGATGTTGTAGCGCCGGTATTGAGAGCTCTGCATTTGATGCCCTTCAAACACGACGCAGGACGCCACCGTGGCCTCGCCCGCAGTGTGACTGATGTCGAAGCACTCGATGCGGAAATTCTCCAGTTCCTGCGCCGGCAGGTCCAAGGCCTCCACCAAAGCGCTCGTGCGCGCCTGCTGCGAGCCCTCTTCCGAGAGCAAACGGGCGAGCGCCAATTCCGCGCCCTTGATGCACATCTCCTGCCAGATCCGTCGCTGCGCCCTGGGCTGCGCCTGCGTCGTCACCTTGTAGCCGGCCTGCTCACTCAAGATCGCGCAGAGCGACTCATCGACCGCTTCGCTCACGATGATCAAAGACGGCACATGAGCGTCCAGATAATGCTGGGCCATAAAGGCCTCCAGCACCAAGCGTTCGGCCGATACGCTCTCGGCCTGTTCTTCATCGGACAGCAAAACGGCGGTAGCTTCTTCGACATGCTTCGGAAAAAAGGCCCGGTCGCCAAGATGGCGTCCACCGCGCACCATGGCCAGATTCACGCAAGCCCGGCCGCCGTGGACCTTGGCCGCCAAGATATCGACATCGCGGTCACGCCCGGTGGCGCTGTTCTCATCCACCGACTGCTGCTGCAACACCCGCGCCAAAGCCGAGATCTGATTGCGTACCTCGGCCGCAGACTCAAACTGCAAGCGTTCGGCAAAAGCCATCATCTGGGCCTGCAAGCCGTCCATCACTTCTTCGGTTTCGCCCAATAAGAAGCGTTCGGCATTGCTGACGTTGCGGGCGTAGTCCCCACCTTCGGCCCCACTGGTCAGATCAGGCACGCAAGGCCCCGAGCAGCGGCGGATTTGATACAGCAGGCATGGCCGGCTACGGTTGTTGAAGACGGTGTCTTCGCAGGTGCGCAGCTTGAAGACCTTTTGAATCAGCTGAATCGACTCCTTGACCGCCCAAGCACTCGGGAAGGGGCCGAAATAGCGATGGCGCCGGTCGACCGCGCCGCGGTAATAGCTGAGCCGAGGGAACTCATGCGCACTGAGCTTCAGATAGGGGTAGCTTTTGTCATCCCGGAACAAGATATTGAACTTGGGGTTCAAGGTCTTGATCAGATTGTTTTCCAGCAGCAAGGCTTCCGACTCGGTGCGCACCACCGTCGTTTCGAGCCTTGCAATACGGCCGACCATCAAGCCGATGCGGGTGCCGCCGTGGTCCTTCTGGAAGTAGCTGGAAACGCGTTTTTTCAGGTGCTTGGCCTTGCCAACATAAAGCACCTGATTCTGCACATCGAAGTAGCGGTAGACGCCCGGCAAACCCGGCAAGGCCGCCACCTCCAGCAGCAGCCGCGCGCGCCCATCGCTCGCGGCCTGCTCCGCGATGCTGACCTGCTGCGCTTCGGCCGCCTCGACCAGTTTGCGCTCGGCCGTCCACTGGGCCTGCTGCTGGGCGCCGAGTTCGGCGGCGCTCGCCTTTTCAAGGTCGGACTGCGTCAATTCAGGCTGGATGGGATCGGGGGCTTGCATGGGGCGCGATTGTGCCGCAGCCGATAATTCCCCAATGGGACAGCACTGGGACATTTTCTGCCGCGTCATCGACAACTACGGCGACATCGGCGTCAGCTGGCGGCTGGCACGCGACTTGGCCGCGCGCGCTCAGTCGGTCAGGCTTTGGCTGGACGATGCCAGCGCCCTGCAATGGATGGCCGCTGGCGGCATACCGCCCGGCATCAACGTGCTGCCTTGGGAGCAAAGTTCGAGCGCAAAGGAGGCCGGCGACGTGGTCATCGAGACCTTCGGCTGCGACCTACCCGAAGCCTTTGTTCGCCGCATGGCGGAGCGCGCCAAACCGCCGCTGTGGATCAACCTCGAATACCTGAGCGCCGAGCCGTATGTCGAACGCAGCCATGGCCTGAGCTCACCGCAATTCAGCGGGCCCGGCCGCGGCCTGCACAAGCAGTTTTTCTACCCCGGCTTCAGCGCGCGCACCGGCGGTCTGCTGCGCGAGCCTGGCCTGCTGGCCGAACAAGCTGACTTTGACGCAGATGCTTGGATGGCGAGCCAGGGCGTGGAGCGGCGGCCCAATGAACGCATCGTCAGCCTGTTTGCCTATGCAAACACCGCCTTGCCGCAGCTGCTGGCGGATCTGGCCAGCGAGCCCACCTTGCTCTTGGTCTGCCCCGGGGCCGCACGAACCCAAATGCTTGAATTGCAAGCCAGCCAAGCCTTACCGACGGCCGGCTTGCGCTGGCAGGCCCTGCCCTATCTGAGTCAGGACGGCTATGACCGCCTGCTCTGGACTTGCGACTTGAACTTTGTACGCGGCGAGGACTCCTTTGTGCGCGCCCAATGGGCCGGCAAACCCTTCGTGTGGCAAATCTATTTTCAGGACGACGGCGCCCACGCGGCCAAGCTGGAGGCTTTCATGGACCGGTATCTGGCCGGCAGCGACGCGCAGTTCGCCCAGCAAACCCGCGCTCTTTGGCGCGGCTGGAACGGCCTGCAAGACTGGCAAGTTGGCCTGTTAGGCCAAGTCGCAGGCTGCGCACATGCCCTCCGGTGGCGTGAAGATTTGACGTCTCAAACCGACTTGGTCAGCCAGCTTCTCGGCTTGACGCGCAAATCAAGCTAAAATCAGCGGCTTTGCTGCGCCGTTCGCGTCCATTGAGGGCTGCTGATGGTGTGGGCATGCACCGAGACACCTTGAACCAAGTTGATTTGGACAGACCCTCTGCATTGAATGTCTGCTCCGGCCTGAAGGCCCAGCCCTCAGACCAGCATTTCAATCGTAAGGTTGCCTCTAAAACTTCCTCCCAAACATCGGAACACTCATGAAGATTGCACAAGAATTTCGCGCCGGTAACGTGATCATGCACGGCAAGGACCCCATGGTCGTGCTGAAGACCGAGTACAGCCGCGGCGGCCGCAATGCAGCCACTGTGCGCATGAAGCTCAAAAGCCTGCTGAACAGCTCGGGCACCGAAGTCGTGTTCAAGGCCGACGACAAGCTCGACCAAGTGATGCTGGAAAAGAAGGACTGCACCTACACCTACTTCGCTGACCCGATGTATGTGTTCATGGACGAGGAATACAACCAGTTCGAGGTCGAGGCCGAGAACATGGGCGACGCGATCCAGTATCTGGAAGATTCGATGCCCGTCGAAGTGGTGTTCTACGACGGCAAGGCCATTTCGGTTGAAGTGCCGACCTCGGTGGTGCGCGAAGTCGTTTGGACCGAGCCAGCCGTCAAGGGCGACACATCAGGCAAGGTCTTGAAGCCTGCCAAGTTGGCCACCGGCTTCGAAATCCCGGTGCCCATCTTCGTTGCCCAAGGCGACAAGATCGAAATCGACACACGCACGCACGAGTACCGCAAGCGCGTCTAAACGCTGCTCTCGACCGGCTCGTTCAAAAAGGCACCCTCGGGTGCCTTTTTGCTTTTTTTTCAGTCCTCGCTGGCTTGATAAGCCCGGTCCTTGCCCAGCCAGACTTCATGATGGCCGGCGCCGGCCGGGATCATCGGAAAGCAGTTTTCCTCGGCCGCTACCACCACGTCGAGGAAGAACGGCTCGTCCGACCGCAGGCATTGATGCAAAGCGGCATCGAGATCCTCGCGCCGCTCGACCCGCGCCGCTCGCCAACCGAAGGCCTTGGCCAAGGCGACAAAGTCCGGCAAGGCCTCGTTATAGCTATGGCTGTAACGCCCGCCATGGATCAGTTCCTGCCATTGCCGCACCATGCCCATGCGGCCGTTATTGCACAGCACCAGCTTCACCGCTGTACGGTGCTGAACGGCAGTGGACAACTCCTGGATATTCATCAGCACCGAAGCGTCGCCGCTGACGCAGACGACCAATTTGTCCGGGTGCGCGATCTGCGCGCCGATGGCGGCCGGCAGGCCGTAGCCCATGGTGCCGGCCCCGCCCGATGTCAACCAACGCCCCGGGCGCTCAAACTTGAGATGCTGCGCGGCCCACATCTGATGCTGTCCTACATCGGTGGAGACCACCGCGTCTGTATCCGTGAGTGCCAGTTGCAACTGCCTCATCAAGGCCTGCGGCAAGATCTGACCCTCGCCCGCGTCCTCAAAACTCAGCGAACGCTCGGCCCGCCAGCGCCCAATGCGCAGCCACCAATCGCTCAAGTCCACCGCGCGGCAGTCCCGTTCGGCCCACAGTCGCTCCAGGGCCAGCAAGCTGTCCGTGCAGTCGCCCAGCAAGCCGACCTCGGTTTGCACCACCTTGCCGATTGAGCGGGCATCGATATCCAGGTGAATCACCCGCGCATGCGGGCAAAAACTATCCAGCCGCCCGGTCACGCGGTCATCAAAACGCGCACCGACGCAGACGATCAGGTCAGCCTCATGCATGGCCAGATTCGCCTCCAAAGTGCCATGCATGCCCAACATGCCAAGGAATTGCCCATCCGACGCCGGCAAGGCACCCAGACCCAGCAAGGTCAGCGTGCAAGGCGCTCCGGTCAAATGAACCAAGCGTTTGAAGGACGCACAAGCCAAAGCGCCGGCATTGATCAGACCTCCACCACCATAGAAGATCGGCCGCCGGGCTTGGCTCAGCAAGGCAATGGCTCGGTTAAGGGGTTCAATATTGCACGCAGGCTTGAACGCCACAAGCTCAGCCTCGTGCATTGTTTGAGTGACCGGTGCGCCCTGCCCGGCCTGCACGGCCTGCACGGCCTGCCCATGCGCCTCGCTCTTGGCCAACTGCAGGTCTTTTGGAAAATCTACCAAGACCGGCCCAGGCCGCCCACCGGCCGCGCAGGCATGGGCTTTGGCCACCACCGTCGCCACCTCGGCGGCCGAGCGGATCTGCACATTCCATTTGGTCACCGGTTTGGAGATGGCCAGCGCGTCGCATTCCTGAAACGCGTCGGTGCCAATCGAGCCGGTGGCCACCTGCCCGCTAACGCACAGCACCGGCACCGAGTCACACAGCGCGTCCAGCAAGCCAGTGGTGGTGTTGCTCATGCCCGGCCCCGAGGTCACGAAGACCACGCCGACGCGACCGCTGCTGCGCGCATAGCCTTCGGCAGCATGGACAGCGGCCTGCTCATGACGCACCAAAACATGGCGCAAGCGCGGCTCGGCATGCAAGGCGTCGTAGAGCGGCAGTACGGCGCCACCGGGATAGCCGAAGACGGTGTCCACGCCCAGACGCAAGAGCGTCGCAATCAGGGTTTGCGCGCCATTGAGGTCAGCGACTGACTGGGCCGCTGCAGTGCAGCCTTGAGCGGAGGGGGGAGTTTCAAGCAAGGTGTCCATATCAACACTTTGCCCAAACCGGCTCAGCAAAGGCTGCCGGATTTTCATCCTATTCGTCAAAATTCAGGAAATCTTGCTGCGAATCTACAATGCAACAGCATGAACCTGGACAAATTCGATTTTTCGATTCTGGCTGCACTGCAGCAAGATGCGCGCATCAGCCTGGCCGAACTCAGCCAAAAAGTCGGCCTGACCAGCTCGCCCTGCTGGAGCCGGATCAAACGGATGGAGGAAGCCGGCGTGATCGAGGGCTACTCGGTGCGCGTCAACGCCGCCAAGATCGGCTTGGCGGACACGGTGATCGTGCAGGTGACACTGGACAATCATTCGGACGAAGCGTTGTTCGAGTTTGGCCAGGCGCTGGAGCAAATCCCCGAGGTCTTGGAGGCGTTCTTGGTATCAGGCGACTACGACTACTACGTCCGCATTGCCGTCGCCGACACGCGCGATTACGAGCGCCTGCTGCGCGAGCGGCTCTACAAAATTCCCGGCATACGCCACAGCAAATCCAGCTTTGTGTTGCGGCAATTGAAGCAAAGCCAATTGCCGCTCAGGCGTTGAACCGCTGAACCGCTGAAGCGTTATGGGCTGAAGGCCTTCAGTGAACTTTGTGTGCGCCTTTGGCCTTGACCTTGGCGTGGCCGCTCTTGGTTTTCACTTTGCCGGACTTCTTCGCATGCTTGCCACTCTTGGCCGCATGTTTGGAGGTCTTTGATTTTTTGGCCGATGCCGAATGGCCGGCGGTCGAGGCCTTCGCGACGGTCACAGAAGAGCGCTGCGCCTGCATCACACCCGTCTGACTTGGCAGCGTTTGCGCCAAAGCCAGACTGGACACCAAACCGCACAGAGCCAGGACAATGATTTTCTTCATGGGACTACTTTCAATGACGGAAACAAAAGAACACTCAACAACTCGCGGCGCCAACCAGGGGCAGCAAATTCGAATCTAGACAAAGACACCCGCGCGCAACCATTTGGTGGCCACCCATTTTTCGCCCTCGCGCACCGGCGCGCCGCCGTGCAGACTTTGGGTTTGAGGGTGCGGCCGGTCATAGCTGAAGAAGACCGCATTGCCTTTGATCGGCGACACGTCGAGTTTAATGTCCGGGAAAATGGTTGCGCCGCCAGCCTGTGGGGTATTGAGGTACATCACCAGCGTGGCAACGCGCTGGCCGCCGCGCTTCAAAATGTCCGCCGCGCCGTCCATCGCCGGGTCGAAGTAATCATAGTGCGGCAAATACTCGGCGCCGGGGCGGTAACGCAGCACTTGCAGACCTTCGCCACGGTCAATCGGCCAATTCAGCAGCTTGGCCAGGCGCGACTCAATTTGGCGAATCAAGTCGCTCTCGCCGCGTTCGAAGAACATGCCGTCACTGGTGCGCGCCGGATTGATCTCGCTGCCGCCCGGCGTGGTCGCAACCGTCTCTGAGCGCGACAAACGCGCGCTCGCCGCCGCCACCATCGCATCGCACTCTTCGTCCGACAACAGGCCTCCAAGCACCACCACACATGGCTGGCTGATGGTCAACAAAACCTTGACCTCGCGCCCATCAATCCACAGCGTTGGCTGACCGCCGCTCAGATCAAGCGCCGGTACCGGGCTCACATCGGCGCCGACCACAGGCTCGTCCAGCGCTTGCAAGGCCAAGCGCTGCTGCCAACCGCTGCTCACCATTGACGCCAGCAGTTGCTCGCGCGAGAACCCCAGCGCCAATTGCTCTTGAATCCAGGTCCGCAACTCGGGACTGATCGCTTGATTTTGCTGCGAACTCATAGGCTCGATGACTCCAGTTTGCGCCTGAAAACCAGCCTCCCAGGCTCCGACAGCGCCGCCTGAAACGCATAGCCCTCGGCCGCAAAATCATGCAGGCCGGCGGGCGTATCAATGCGCTCGGTAATGGCGTAACGGGCCATCAGACCGCGTGCGCGTTTGGCAAAAAAGCTGATGATTTTGTACTGGCCGTTCTTCCAATCCTCAAACACGCATTCAATCACGCGCGGCAGCAGGCCCGGCCGATTGGCGGCGCGAAAATACTCCTGCGAGGCCAGATTGACGATCACCGGTACTTGGGCGGAGCGCGCACGAGCATTCAGATGCTGGGCCAAGCGCTCGCCCCAGAACTTGTACAGATTGGCGCCGGCCGGGTTGGCCAGGCGGCTACCCATCTCCAGCCGATAGGGCCGAATCAAATCCAAGGGCCGCAGCACGCCGTACAGCCCCGACAAAATCGCCACATGCTCTTGCGCCCATTGCAACTGCACGGTACTCAAGTTGGCGGCCGCCAAGCCCTCATAGACATCGCCATTGAAGGCCAGCACCGCCGGCTTGCTGTTGGTGTGGTTGAAGCTCGGTTTCCAAGCCGCAAAGCGCGCCACGTTCAACTCGGTCAAGGCCTCGGACAAGTCCATCATGTTGGCAATATCGGCCGGCGTCTTGGCGCGCAACAGCTTGATCAACTCGCTGGATTGCGGCACAAACTGGGGTTGGCTGGCAAGCGCCAGCAGGCTCGGCGGCGTCGGGGTTTCGTAGTCGAGTGACTTGGCGGGAGAGAGCAAATAGAGCATGGACCTGATTGTCGCCGCTCTTGGCCAAACCCTCAGCTCCGACGGCCTTTGAGCAGCAAGACCACGCCCAACAATACTACGCCAGCCGCCGCCCACTCGAAGCCGCTGATGCGCTCGCCCGCAATCGCCACGCCCAGCAGCATCGCGATGACCGGATTGACGAAGGAGTAGCTGGTTGCAAGGCCTGAGGGTGCTTCGGCCAGCAGGACCATATAGGCATTGAAACCGATCAGCGAGCCGAACACCACCAGATAGACCCAAGCTGCCAGGGCTTCCTGCTGAAGCGGCCATTGCAGCGCCTCGCCACGCAGCAGGCTGAGCAGCATCAACACCACACCACCGGCCAGCATCTCGCTGGCAAATCCCATCGCCCCCGGCGCCAAAGGGAAGACCCGCTGAGATAACACGCTACCCAAGGACCAGCTCAGGCAGGCAATGCTGATCGCAAGCAAGCCTGCTGGCGAAGCGCTGAACCCCTGCCCCTGCATCAGCATCAAGACGCCGACCAGACCGACGCCCATGCCGAGCATCTCGAGCCGGCTCGGGATCAACTTCCAGCACAGGTTCAAGGCTGCCGTCATCAGGGGAATTACCGCAATGAACGCCACCACCAAGCCCGAGCCCACTGTTTGCTCGGCAGTGGCCGTGAAACCCATGCCGCCACCCAGCATCAAGGCGCCGATCACGGTGGCATTCAGCCATTGGCGTGGACTCGGCCAGGCAGTGCCTCGCCAGCGCATCCAGGCCGCCAGCAACACGCCGGCCGCCAGGAACCGGCTGCCCATCTGAAAAAACGGTGGAAAGCTGATCAAGGCATATTTGATCGCCAGATAGGTCGAGCCCCAGACCAGCCAAGTAGCAGCCAGACAGGCCATGACGCGGGGGCTCAATCCCGCTTGTTTGGGAGCCATGATTGCCGTATTCATGGCCGCAATCGTAGGCAAAACAGCAAAACTCTTGAATACAACTTCAAAGGCAAAAAATGAAAATTGAAATAACATCAACGGGAATTCACTTCCGCCACCTTGAAACTCATGGAAAACACCTTTGATCAACATGATCACCGGATATTGGCAGAGCTCCAGGCCGACGCCCGCCTGAGCATGGCCGAGTTAGGGCGGCGGGTTCACCTGAGCCAGCCGGCCGTCACCGAGCGGGTACGCAAGCTGGAGGACCTGGGCGTGATCAGCGGCTATCAAGCGATGGTCAACAGCGGCAAGCTGGGTTATGCGATTCGCGCCGTCATTCGCGTCGGGCGCTGCGATGAGGCGCGTGTGCTGCGGGCCTTGGAGGTCAGCCCCGAGGTGCTGAGCGCCTACAACGTGACCGGCGAGGACAGCTGGATTTTGGAGATCGCGGTGCGCGATGTCGCGCACCTGGAGCAGGTGTTGCAGCGTTACTGCCAACTGGCTGAAACCTCCACCGCCATCATCCTCCGGGTCTTGCGCGAGCATGCGCCGCTGCGTCCAGTGCCGCCGCTGGAACTCGCCCCCGGCGAAGCACCTTCGCCAAACGCGAGCAAGCAAAAAAAGACCCGCCGTAGCGGGTCAGTTTGAGTCAAGCGGGCGATCGAGCCTATTTCACCAGCAACTGATTGGTCGCGGCCACGTCTTCCGGCTTCAAGACGCCGGCCGCCTGGCGCAGCTTCAGATTCAAGAGCACCGCGTCATAGCGCGCCTTGGCCAAGTCACGCTGGGTGGTGAAGAGCTGCGTCTGCGCGTTCAAGACATCCAGATTGACCCGCACGCCGACCTTGAAACCCAGCTGCGTAGCGTCCAAGGCCAATTTGGTCGAAGACTCTGCCGCTTCCAGCGCCTTGACTTGAGCGGCCTGCGACAGCGCGCCGTAGAAGTTGCTCCGCGTCCCCTCTGACACGCTGCGGCGGGCATTGGCCAAGTCCTGCCTGGCCTTTTCTTCCAGCACCAAGGCCTCTTTGATACGGTTTTGCGTGGCGCCGCCGGTATACAAAGGCAGGTTGACCGACAAGGCAATATTGCCGCTATTGGTTGTGCCCAAAATTTGAGAGCCGTTGCCGCGCGCATTGAGCACGCCTGCGGTGGCGCTCAAGTCAGCCGTCAGGCCATCGGAGGCGCGGGCTTTGCCGGTCTCCAAGACCGAGGAGTCAACACCGACACGGGCCTTGCGGATCTGCGGATGCTGCTCTTCTGCCCGCTCGACCCAGGGCTCGACCGAAGCCGGCGCGATCGCCGGCAAGGCCACCGGCAATGCCAGCGCTTTGGGCGTGACCTGCTTGCCGACCACGTGGTTGAGCCTCAAACGCTTGACGCGCAAATCATTGTCCGCAGCGATTTCGGATGCGGTGGCCAGGTCGAACTTGGCCTGCGCCTCACGGGTGTCGGTGATGGTCGTGGTGCCGACCTCGAAATTGCGCTTGGCAGAGGCCAGTTGCTCTGCGAATGCGGCCTTGGCCGCTTGTGTCGTAGCCAAGGTGTCCTCGGCACCCAGCACGTCGAAATAGGCTTGTGCCAGCCGCACGATCAAGTCTTGTTCGGCGCTCTCAAGATCGGCCGCCGCGATGTCCAGACCCAGGCGCGCTTGCTCGACAGTGAGGCGATTGCCCTTGTTGTAGAGCGAATACCTGCCGGTCAGGCCGGCTTGGAAGGTGCTGGCCCCCACCCAGTCGCGCTTGGGCAAATCGATCTGCTCATGCTTGGCCGCGCCGCCTAAACCCAGCGTAGGCTTTTCCAAGGCTTCGATCTGGCCGACCCGGTACTGGGCCGAATCGGCCTGGGCGCGAGCCGACAAATAGGTCGGATCAAAGGCGCGCGTCGCGTCGTATAGCTCCAGCAGGCTTTGCGCCCGCACGCCTGCAGTTGCGCCGAAAGTCACCGCTAAGGCCAGGCCAATCTTGGTCAGTGAATGGAGCGAATTAGGTGCACGATGGTCTGACATGAACTTCCTCGTTAGCAATTATTGATTGCAAAAAACAAACTCAATCGCCGGGCTCCAAAATGGGGATTCAAAGCACGGACTCAATATCTCGGCACTGACGGATCGGTCGCAAGCGACCACGCGTCAATACCACCGGCGAGGTTATAGACGCAATCGAAGCCTGCGCGCAGCAGAAATGCGACGACTTGCAGACTTCTCACCCCATGATGGCAATAACAGACGACGGGCTGCGTCGGATCGAGCTCGCCCAGGCGCGCGGGCACCTGCCCCATCGGCATCAATTGGCTGCGCACGCCATCTAGGGCAATGCTGGCCAGTTGCGCCTCCCAAGGCTCGCGCACGTCCAGCAACAAGGGCGGCTGAGCACTGGCGCAAAGGGCCATCAACTCGTCGGCACCCAATTCACGCATCGCGGTGTTCAGAAACTGAAAGCGCTGGCCGGTGCAAAGCCCTCAAGCCGAGGGGCGACGGTATCGAACAAATTGCTGGTGCGATAGTCCTGCTCGCCGACCCGCTCAATCAGCTGCGCCCGCATCACCGGCTCTTCGCCGACAATTGCCGCCAATCGCCCACCGAGCTTGAGCTGAGCCAGCAGCGCGGCCGGTACTTCGGCGACCGAACCGGACAGCAAGATCACATCGAATGGGCCTTCGGCTGCAAAGCCATTGGCGCCGTCTTGCTCACGCACGGTCACATTGGACAGGCCGGCGCGCTTGAGATTGGCGGCGGCAAAGGCGGCCAACTCGGGATTGATTTCAAGCGAAATCACGCGCTGCGCCCGGTGACCCAAGAGTGCCGCCATAAAGCCACTGCCGGCGCCAACTTCCAGCACCTTCTCATGCCGGGCCACTTTCAACTCCTGCAGCAAGCGCGCTTCCACGCGCGGCACCAACATGCACTGGCCACCCGGCAAAGGGATCTCGACGTCCACAAATGCCAAGCCCTTGCAAGACGGCGGCACAAAGTCCTCCCGCTTGACCACGGCCAATAGTTGCAACACGCCGGCGTCCAGCACATCCCAGGGCCGGATCTGCTGCTCGATCATATTGAAGCGGGCTTGTTCGATATTCATGTCTAGTCCTCAGGGAAAGCGGTATTCCATCAGCCCGGGATTCTAGGGCCTGCAAACTTGCGTTTGACCCAGGCACCGAGGTCATCCAGATAGCAATAGATCACCGGCACCACCACCAGGGTCAGCAGCGACGAGGTGATCACGCCGCCAATCACGGCCTGCCCCATAGGCGCGCGTTGCTCCGAGCCTTCGCTGAGCGCAAACGCCAAGGGCACCATGCCAAAGACCATCGCCATCGTCGTCATCAAAATGGGCCGCAAACGCACCTTGGCCGCATGCAGCAAGGCCTCTTCACGGCCCATCGGTTCGACATCGACCCCATGCTCATGCTCGCCGGCGCGCGAGCGGATCGCAAAGTCGACCAACAAAATCGCGTTCTTGGTCACCAGCCCCATCAACATCACGATGCCGATGATGCTGAACATATTCAGCGTCGAGCGGAACATCAGCAGCGCCAACACCACACCGATCAAGGTCAAAGGCAGCGAGCTCATCAAAGCCAGCGGCTGCAAAAAGCTCTTGAACTGGCTGGCCAGAATCATGTAGATGAACACAACTGCCAGCGCCAGCGCGCCGACCGCGTATTGGAAAGACTCGTTCATATTCTTGGTCGAGCCGCCGAAGGTGTAGCGGTAGCCGGGCGGGAAAGCGGTGCGCTCGAGCACCGCCTTGATATCACTTGAAACCTCGCCCGAGCTGCGGCCCAAGGCATTGGCGTCGATGGTGATCTCGCGGCTCATATCGCGCCGATTGATCTGGCTGGGGCCGCTCGACTCGCTCACCTCGGCCACTTGCGCCAGGCGCACCACGCGGGCCGAGCCATCGGCCGCTGTGGCCACATTGATGGGCAGCTGCTGCAGATCGGCCAAGGCCTTGCGGCCAGCTGGGCCCAGCCGCACGATCACATCGTAGTTTTCGCCGTCAAGCGCACGCCAATTGCCGACCGTGGTGCCGGCCAATAGAGTACGCAGCGAACCGGCCAAGGCGTTGACATTGAGCCCCGCGTCGGCGGCGGCGTCGCGTTTGACTTCGATTGAAATCAAGGGGCGATTCGCTTTCAAGGAACTGTCCAAATCCACCAGGCCGGGGATCTGGATGATCTCGGCCTGGATCTGCTTGGACAGCCGCTCCAACTCGCCCAGGTCGGTGCCCTGAATCGAAAACTGCAGGCTTTTGCCGCCGCCCAAATCGGTCGGGCCGATATTGGTGATGGTGATTGCCGGCACGGCAGCCAGCTTGTCCCGCATGGGCTGGGCCAGATCGGCCACACTGGGGCTGCGCTCGGCCCGGTTGGCCAGGCGCACATAAATCGCACCGTAAATCTTGCCGGCCGCGAAGCCGCTGTTGATCGTCGTCACGGTGTAGCGCACCTCGGGCAACTCGCGCAGCAATGCATCGATTTGGCGCGCCCGCGCCTCGGTCACCTCCAAGGCGGAGCCCACCGGCGTGTAGAAATTGATCTGCGTCTCGGACAGATCGGCTTTGGGCACAAACTCTTTGCCAACCCCGCCGAGCAGCACAAAGCTGAACAAAAAGCTGCCGAAGGCGATCCCTAAAGTGGCGCCCTTGTGGCGCAGCGACCAGCCCAATATCCGCTGATAGGCACTCGACAACCATTCGGTGAAACGGTCCACCTGCAAGGTCAGGCGGCCCAGCGTCTTGTCATACAGCGTCACCGGCGGCCCCCGGTGCACGCCATGCGCCTGCGGGTCATGCCAGATGCTGGACAGCATCGGATCCAGCGTGAAGCTGACGAACATCGAGATCAGCACCGCCGCGACGATGGTGATGCCGAACTCATGGAAAAACTTGCCAACGATGCCGCCCATAAAGCCGATCGGCAGGAACACCGCCACGATGGACAGCGTGGTGGCCAGCACCGCCAGGCCGATTTCCTCTGTGCCGTCCAAAGCCGCCTGCTTCGGCGACGCACCCATCTGCACATGCCGCACGATGTTCTCGCGCACGACGATGGCGTCGTCGATCAAGAGCCCCACGCACAGGCTCAGCGCCATCATGGTGATGTTGTTGATCGTGAAGCCAAAGGCATACATGAACAAGAAGGTGCCGATCAAGGCAATCGGCAGGGTCAGCCCGGTGATGACGGTGGAGCGCCATGAATTGAGGAACAGGAAGACGATCAAAATCGTCAGCGCCGCGCCTTCGAACAAGGTGCGCTGCACATTGGCGACCGAAACCCGGATCGCGCGCGAGTTGTCGCGGTTGATCTCGGTGCGTATGCCTTCGGGCGTCACATTGGCCGATTCCTTCAAGGCTCGCATCAAGCCGTCCACCACTTCGATGGTGTTTTCACCCTGGCTTTTTTGCACGCTCAGCAGCACGGTGCGCTGGCCGTTATAGAGCGCCAGGCTTTCCACTTCCTGCGGCCCGTCGATCACATCGGCGACCTTCCAGAGCTTGATCGACACATTGCCTTTGCGCGCCACCACGATGTCGCGGAAGTCGGCCGGCACCTTCAGCCGCGCATTGATCTGCACCACCCGTTCCTGCTCATTCGAGCGGATCGTGCCCAGCGGCAATTCCTGGTTTTCGCTCTTGACGGCGGCCAGCACCTGATCGACGCCAACGCCCAGGGCCTCCATGTCCGAGGGTCGCAGCTGCAACTGGATCTGACGCTGCAGGCCGCCGACGACGGACACCGAGCCAACCCCGCGTACGTTCTCAAGCCGCTTTTGCAGCACCTGGGTCGCCCAGGTGGTCAGCTCCTGGGTTTCACGCTTTTTATCGTCGGCCAAGACCGCCACGCTGAAGATCGGCGTGCTTTGCGGATCAAAGCGCGAGATGCGCGGCTCCTTCACCTCATCGCGCAACAGCGGGCGCATCAAGGCGACTTTTTCGCGCACATCCTCGGCGGCCTTGCGGCCATCGACATCGAGGTTGAACTCGATGATGACGACCGAGACGCCCTCGTAAGAACGCGAGGTCAAGGCGCTGATGCCGGCCACCGTATTGACCGCCGACTCGACCTTCTTGGTGACCTCGCTCTCGACAATCTCCGGCGAGGCGCCGGGATAGTCCATCTGCACCACCACCGTGGGGAAATCAATATTCGGGAACTGATCAACCGACAGACGTTGATAACTGAACAGGCCCAGGACCACCAAGGCCAGCATGACCATCACGGCCATCACGGGGTTGTTGATCGAAACGCGGGTGAACCACATGGTGAGCCTTCCTGCTCAAGGCGCCGAAGTCGTCGCAGACGCCGAAGCCGCCGTCGCTCGGTTACTGGCCCGAAGCCGAGGCGGCAAAGTCAACTGCGTCCCATCGGCCACCTGCCCTGCCGTGCCGGTCAAGAGCAGCGCCCCCTCGGGCACACCGCTGCGCAAGGCCAGCGCGGGCTGGCCGCGCAGCTCGCCGCTGCGACCCAGTTCCACCTCACGCGCGCGCGCTTTGCCATCCACGATCTGCATCACATAGGGCCGGGCCTTGTCGAAACGCACCGTCGATGCAGGCGCCACCAAGCCCTCATACTCGTCCAGCAAGAGCCTGCCGCGCGCAAACATGCCGTGGCGCAAACCCGCTTGACCGGCCACCTTCAGATAGACGAGCACTGCTCGCGAGCCGGCTTGTGCGGCCGGGTTGATGCGCACCACCGTGGCAGGCACTTCAGCCGCCATACCGTCCACCTGCAGCAGCGCCTTGGCGCCGATTTTCAAGTCGGTGGCCATCTCGGGCGGAATCGCCGCCTCCAACTCCAGCTGACTCAGATTGACGATTTCCAGCACCCGGCCGTCGACAGCAAGCCGCTCGCCCGGCTGGGCCAAGCGCTGCGAAACCTGGCCATTGATGGGCGCAATCAGTGTCGCGTCGGCGCGGGACTTGCGGGCCAAATCGACGGCAGAACGGGCGGCCTGATAGGTCGCCTCGCTGCCGGCCATGCCCGCCACCGCGTTGTCCAAAGCGGTGCTGGAAATGAAACCCTGCCCGACCAAGGCGCGGTTGTTCTCCAGCGTGCGCCTGGCAATATCCAGTTGGGCCTTGGCGGCCTGCGCGTTTTGCTCGGCCTGGCGCAAACGCAAGTCCAATTCAAGCGGATCGAGTTGCCCCAGCACCTGGCCGGCGCGCACGCCATCGCCTTCACGCACCGTCAAGCTGGCCAGTTCGGCCGCCACCTTGGCCTTGACCACCGCAGTCTCGAAGGCCCGCAGGCTGCCGGAGATATCAAGTTTGGCCGAGAAGCGCTCGCGCCTGAGTTCCACGACGTCAATATCGGCCAGCGCCAAGCCCATGGGCGGCTTGGTTTGAGCTTGGACCTGCGCCTCTTTGCCGGCTTTCATCGCCTTCATCTGCCGCAGGCCAACAGCAGCCAGCACTGCCACGGCCGCCGCCACCAAAGAAATCTTCACCCAAGTTCTCATTGATCTTTTGCTTTCGAAGACGGGCTCAAAAGGCCACGCAACATCAAGTCCATTTGCACCGCCAAAACGGCGGGCGGGTCGATTGTGGGGCCGTGCAGCTTGCAGGCACCGAGCGAGTGTTGGTAAAGAATCATGTGCAACATCGGCCCGACCAGGACATGCACGGTATCGGCCACCGGCACCGGGCGAAATTCGCCGCTCTGGATGCCGCGGGTGATCAAGCTGCCCAGCAGTTGGTGCGTCGGCAGCACCACCTCGTCGACATAAAAGCGTGCCAATTCGGGGAAGTTGCGCGCCTCGGCCATCATGATCTTGCTGATGCCGCCGGCCGAGCCCAGGCCCACCTGCCGCCACCATTCACCCATCACATGGCAGAGCAAATCAGCCACCGAGCCTTGATGCTGAGCCGCCAAGACGGCCGCCTCGGCGATGCGCGAAGACAAGTTCTCTCGCACCACCGCCTTGAACAATTCGTCCTTGCTCGGGTAGTACAGGTAGAGCGTGCCCTTGGACACACCGGCCAGCGCTGCCACCTCCTCCGTGCGGGTCGCCGCAAAGCCTTTCTCAACAAACAGCGTCAACGCCGCCGCCAGCAACTCCTGCGGGCGAGCTTCTTTGCGACGTTGACGGGGGCTTGTACTCAAAAAAGGAATGCACTAATGACCAACTGGTCAGTAATGTATGTCAGCGTGAGCGAGGGGTCAACGGCGGCTTGCCGATACCGGCTCCTCTCCTACACCCCCTGCTTGCCGCGACGGGGCAACTTCAGTCTTGGGCAGATTCTGCTTTATCGGGCTGAACGCTTGAGCGAGCGCTATAGTCGGCCGCGCAATAAAGACAGCCACCAACCCAAGCCATGATCGAAGCCACCAAACTCATCAAGCCCGAAGCCGAACCCGCGCCGAAATGGTTCCATATTGCCGTCGCTGCCAGCATGGTGCTGAGCACTGGGAGCGCGGTCTACAGCTCGATGCGCACCAGCGCGGCAATGCAAGCCTTGGTGAAAGAGAACTCTCGCCTGGTGCTGGCCAGCTCCACGCCGCTGCTGCAATTCATGAGCAGCAATTTCGACGGCGGCCAGCCTGCGCTGAGTTTCTCGGTCACCAATGACGGCAATGGCCCGGCTCGCATCGTCTGGTTCGAGATGAAGTCGGATGGCAAATTAGTCAAGAGCCTGCGCACGCAGGTTCGCGAATCAAGCCCTGAGCTGGCCAAATTTTCGCTCGAAATCATGACCTCGACGATTGCGCCGCGCTTGATCTCACCCGGCAGCAGCATCAAGCTGTTTTCCTGGGTTCAACCAGCCGCCAAAGACACCGAGGCCTTGCAGCTATGGCGTCAATTTGACCGCCAAGGCCGCGGCAAGGTCACCGTCGAGGCCTGCTACTGCTCGGTGCTGGACGCCTGCTGGATCTCGGATCTGGAAGGCAGCATCCCCAAGCCGGTGGACACCTGCGAGCCCGCCGGTCGCACGACGCTGGATGGCTGATAAGCGAGGTCGAGCTTGGCGTGATTGACGATCGCCTTGTGGCGATCGCTCCATTGCTGCAGCGGCTCGCTTTGACCCTCGAAGACCTGGCTTAAGAAAGCCAAGGCAACTTCCTTGGTGGCGGTCTTGACGAGCGGGTTCAGCGTCACGCCGCCGGTGCCGGCGCGGTCGGTGAACATGCTGTGCGAGCCGCCCTCGAACACCACCAAGGACTTGACCGCACTGCCGGTGGCATTGAAGACGCCGATGCGGTCGCGTGCATCGGAATGGTAGTCGGGGATAACGATGACGTCCTCGGTGGCGGTAATGTGCAGTGTCGGGATCGTGATGGGTTTGAGGATTTCAGCCGTGCGCTCGGTCTCGCCATAAAACGGCGGCGCCGAGATGATGATGGCCGCCTTGAAGCGCGGGTCGTGCAGCTGGTCCATCACAGCGCCACGGCGCACCACCTGCGCGCCCGACAAGAGCATCACCGTATTGGCGCCGTAAGAATGGCCGGCCGCAATCACGCGGGCCGGGTCAATCTGGCTACCGCGCGGCCCAAGCAGCAATTGGTCCAGTGCAAAGCGTACATCGGCAACCCGGCTCAAGGCCTCACTCTCCTTGGCCGCATCTTGCAGGCGCCCAACCAGGCCAAAAGGATTGCCCAGCCACAAAGCCCGGTCGCTGCCCACATGCTGCACATGCAGCGTCGCATAGCCTTGGGCTGCCCAATAGGCGCCCAGATAGCTATAGCCGCGCCGTGAGCCGCCGATGCCGTGGGAAAACACAATCAGCGGCACCGTCGCCCCATGAGACACAGCCTTGCTCGGCCAGTACAAGCGCGCGGGTACCGCGCGCTGGCGGGCGCCGTCTTGCCAGTCCAAATCCTCGATGCTGTAGCCCAAAGCCACATCGGAGGCTGGCGGCGCGTCCAGTAGCGGCAAGGGATCGCCACTCAAGGCCCCGGCCTCAGGCGAGCGGCAAGCACCCAGAACCAAGAGCAAGCTCAAAGCCAGAGCGCCACGCACTCCAATCGTCCGATGCGGTTTATTCATCTTGTTCATCATGGCTGCGTAACTCCGAATTTCAAGACTCAAGGGCTTCGCTGGGCAGCGCCGCCCGGCGTTTGAACAAACGTGCAACACGCTGAATGCCGTCGTCCACATAGCTGAACACCACCGGAATCACCAGCAAGCTAAGGAACGTAGAGGTGATCAAGCCGCCGATCACGACGATGGCCATCGGCGCGCGAAAGCTCGGGTCCACCCCCCAGCCCATCGCAATCGGGAACATGCCCGCGCCCATCGCGATCGTCGTCATCACAATCGGCCGGGCGCGCTTATGGCAGGCATCAAGAATGGCCGCCATACGCGCCAAGCCATGGTCGCGGCGCGCGATCACCACATAGTCCACCAGCAAAATCGAGTTCTTGGTGGCGATGCCCATCAGCATGATCAGGCCGATCATCGAGGGCATGGACAGCGCCGTACCGGTGATGAAAAGCGCCAAAAAAGCACCGGGAATCGACAAGACCAGCGCGGCCAGAATCGTCACCGGCTGGATAAAGTCCTTGAACAAGAGCACCAGCACGATGTAGATACACATCACCCCGGTCAGCATCGCCAGGCCAAAGCTGGCGAACAACTCCCCCATGGCCTCGGCGTCTCCAACCGTGGTTTGAATGATGCCGGGCGGCAGATTCTTCAAGGTCGGCAAGCCCAGGGCGGTCTTTTCCACCAGCCCCAGCGGCTGGCCGTTCAACTCGATCTCGAAGTTGATATTGCGCAGCCGGTCATAACGATCGATTTGCGCGGGTCCGCTGGCAATCTCCAGCGTGGCCACGTTGGAGAGCGCCGTTGGCCCTTTGCTGCCCGGCACCGGCAGGCTGGCCAGCAGGGCCAAGTCAGCCCGCGCATCGGCGCGCAGCTTGACGACGATAGGCACCTGGCGCTGGGCGAGATTGAGCTTGGCCAGGCCTTGGTCATAGTCACCGGCGGTGGCGATGCGCAAGGTGTCGGCAATCGCCGCCGCGCTGACGCCCAGATCGGCAGCGCGCGCGAAGTCGGGCCGCACAATCAGCTCCGGGCGCACCAGGCTGGAGGTCGAAGTGACCGCGCCGATGCCGGGAATGCCGCGCAGCTCGCGCTCCACCAGCTGGGCATGCTCGGCCAGCGCACGGCCGTCTTCGCCGGCCAGCACGATCACATATTTTTCGCTGCTGCCGCCAAAACCGACCTTGACGCGCGCGCCAGGCAAGACGTCCAGCGCATCTCGCAATTGCCCTTCCAACGCCTGTTTGCTCAAACCCTTGCGCTCGCCGCGCGGCGTCATATTCAGGGTCAGGGTCGCCTTGCGCACCTCGGGCGCTCCGCTCATCGCAAACGGGTCGCCGCCGGCATTGCCGCCGCCAATGGCCGTGTAAATCAGCTTGACATGCGGGTTAGCGGCAACGATCAAGCGCGCCTGTTCGGCCAGCGCCTCGGTCTGCTTGAAGGTGCTGCCGGGTGGCAAGGTGATGGTGACTTGGGTCTGGTTCAAATCGTCCGGCGGTATGAAGCCGGTCGGCAGCAAGGGCACCAAGGCGAGTGAGCCTATCGTGAAGGCCAAGGCGGCGCCGAGCGTGATCAGCCGATGTTGCAAGCACCATTTGGCCCAGCCGGTATAGACGGTCAGCCAGCGCGGCTCGGTGTGGTCCTGCTTGGGCGCCTTCAGAATGTAGGCCGCCATCATCGGCGTCAACATGCGCGCCACCACCAGCGAGACGAACACCGCGATCGCCGCCGTCCAACCGAACTGCACAAAGAACTTGCCGGGAATACCGCCCATGAAGGCGGTCGGCAAAAACACCGCGATCAAGGTAAAGGTGGTGGCGATGACGGCCATGCCGATCTCGTCGGCCGCCTCCATCGCCGCTTGGTAAGGGGTCTTGCCCATGGCCAGATGGCGCATGATGTTTTCGATCTCGACGATGGCGTCGTCAACCAAGATGCCGACCACCAGGGACAGGGACAGCAGCGTCACCGTGTTGACGGTGAAACCGAGCAGATACATCAGGCCAAAGGCCGGGATCACTGACAGTGGCAAGGCGGTGGCCGCCACCAACGTGGCGCGCCAATCACGCAAAAAGAACCACACCACGATGATGGCCAGCAAAGCGCCCTCGTAGAGCAGCGTCATCGAGCCGTCGAAGTTTTCCCGCACCGGATCGACAAAGTTATAGGCTTCGGCAAACTCGATCTCCGGGTGCGCGCTGCGCAACTCCTCGATGGCGAGCTTGACGCCGGCGGCCACTTCCACCTCCCCGGCGCCACGTGTGCGGGTGATCTCGAAGCCGACCACCGGCTTGCCGTTCAAGAGCGCGCTGGACCGCTGCTCGGCCACCGTGTCGCTGACCTGCGCCACCTGATCCAGGCGGATACGGCGGCCGTCCGACAGCGCAATGTCCATGGCCGCCAGCTCCTGCGCGGTCTGCACCGTCGCCAGCGTGCGCACCGATTGCTCGGCGCCGCCGATATCGGCGCGCCCGCCCGAGGCCTCTTGCTGAATCTGGCGCAACTGGCGCGACACATCGGCGGCCGTCGCGTTGAGCGCCAGCAACTTGGCCGGATCCAGCTCGACCCGCACCTCGCGGCTGGCACCGCCCACGCGCGACACCGCGCCGACCCCGCGCACCGCCAAGATGCGCTTGGCGACCTGGTTGTCTACAAACCAGGACAGCGCCTCCTCATCCATTCTGGGTGACGCCACCGAATAGGTCAGGATGGGCATGCCCGACAACTCCATCTTGGAGATCACCGGGTCGCGCAGATCGGCCGGCAGGTCAGAGCGCACGCGCGAGACCGCGTCGCGCACATCGTCCACCGCTTGCTGCGTGCCCTTTTCCAGGCGGAATTCCACCGTCACGATGGCCACGCCGTCTTGCACCGTGGTGTAGATATGTTTGACGTCTTGCAGCGTAGCGAACTGGTTCTCCAGCTTGCGGGCGACTTGCGACTCCAGCTGCGCCGGCGACGCGCCCGGCAGCGCCGCCGTGACGGTCACCGTAGGCAGGTCGATGTCCGGGAAGTTCTGAATCTTCATCGCCTTGAAACCCAGCAGACCTCCGAGTGTCAGCATGATGAACAGCAAAATGGCCGGGATCGGGTTGCGGATCGAGGCGGAGGAAACGTTCAGCATCGTGGGCTCCGCTTATTTGGCTGATGCGGCTGGTTTGGCGGGCTTGGCTGCGGGGGCAGCGTCCACCACCCGCACCAGATCACCATCGCTCAGGAAGCCCACGCCGCTGGCGACCACGCGCGCGCCGGCATCGAGCCCACCGGTCAGCTCGACGCGCTCCCCGCTGCGCCGTCCAAGCGTGACCTTGCGCTGCTGCACGCGCCCATCAGCGCCGACCTGGAACACATAGGCAAAGCCATCGCGCAGCTGCAGCGCCGTTTGCGGCAGGCTGAGGGCGCTGCTAGCGCCCAGTTTGAACTCGCCGCGTGCGAAGCTGCCGGCTCGCAGCGCGGCGCCCGCGGGCAAGTCCACATAGGCCAGGCCCATGCGGGTTTGCGCGTCAACGCTGGGCGACGTGATGCGCAGGCGGCCGGTGATCGCTTGATGGTCCAGCCCGATCACCGTCACCGCCATACCGGGCTTGAGCTGCAGCAGCTCGGTAGCCGGCACCTCGGCGCGCCATTCCAGCCGGTTCTTGCGGATCAAACGGAACAGCTCCTGGCCCGGCTGCACAACGCCGCCCACGGCCGCGATACGTGCCGAGATCAGGCCGTCGTCGGGCGCCGTGATGCGGGTTTGAGCCAGCCGCAGCTCATCGCTCTTGACACGCGCCACGGCCGCTTCATGGCGGGCGGCGGCGGTCAACTCGAGGGTCAGGTATTGCTGCAATTGCTGGCCGCTCAAGGCATCGCTGCCGCTGCTCTTGAGTTCACGCGCGCGGTCGGCGTCGAGCTTGGCCGCACTCAGATTGGCGCGAGCTTCGCTGGCCGCGGCGCGCGCTTGCGCCAGCTCGGCCTGCACCGTGTCGGCCGACAACTGCGCCAAGAGCTGGCCGCGCTTGACCGCGTCACCGACATTGACCGCCACCTCGGCCAGGCGCAGGCCGCCGAGTTCGCTGCCAATCAACACCTCTTGCCAAGCCGCCACGCTGCCATTGGCGCTCAAGGTCTGCGCCCAATCGCTTTTCTCGGCGCTGAGCAAAGCGACGGTCAGCGCCGGGCGCGCCTTGGCCGCGGGCGCCTGGTCGGCGGCCAGCACG
This sequence comes from Paucibacter sp. B2R-40, assembly GCF_025717555.1. GTDB lineage: Bacteria > Pseudomonadota > Gammaproteobacteria > Burkholderiales > Burkholderiaceae_C > Paucibacter_A. Next base: position 62,388 of record NZ_JAJIRP010000010.1, read on the forward strand.
GGGCTTTGCAGCGCCGCGCCGACCAGCAAGGACAGCAGGCAAAGTTGAAACTTGTTCATGTGATTGGCGTGATTCATAGGGCTTTGCCGACTGGGCTTTGAGGGGAAGCTTCGGCGGCCCAAGCGCCGCCCGAAGCTTTGTAGAGTGAGAACCAGGCCGCCAAGCGGGCCGCTTGAACTTGCACCAAGGCCGACTGCGCGTTCAAGGTCAGGCGGCGCGCCTGCTCCAAGTCGGCCGCGCTGGCCAAGCCGGCGCGCCAGCTGCCGGCAGTGGCCACGGCCGAACGTTGATAGCCATCGGCGCTGCTTTGCGCATAACGCTCGCGTTGCTGGGCCGAATCGAGCCGCACCAAGGCCTCCTCGACCTCGCGCACCGCCAGCAGCACCGCAGCGCGGTAGCCGGCCAGGCTTTCCTCAAAGCGCGCTTGCGCCGCATCGGCGTTGGCACGGCGCGAGCCGGCATCAAAAATCGGCAGGCTCAGCGAGGGCCCAAAGCTCCAGCCATTGCCATCAACCTTGCCGCCGCCGCTGACTTGCAAGGCCGAGAGCGAGATCGAGCCCCCCAGCTGCAGCTGCGGGTAACGCGCGGCTTCAGCGGCACCGCGTTCCGACCAGGCCGCGATCACTTGACGCTGCAGCGCCGCCAAATCTGGGCGCTGCGCCAGCGTGGCGGCCGGCAATTGCGCGACTTGCAAGCCCGGGCTGCTGGGCAGCTTTGCGAACGCCGGCGCCAGCTGTGCGCGCAGCTCGGGCTCAAACTGCCCGCTCAGGCTGACCAAGGCCTTGACCAGCAAGTCACATTCGGCGCGCTGATTCAACCAGCGGTTCTGACTGTCGGCCGCGGCGGCTTGCAGCAAGGCATCGTTGGCCGTGGACTCAAAGCCCACCTTGAGTTTGTCGCTGGACCATTGGCTCAGTCGCGTCATGGCCTCGACATCGGCGACACTGATTTGGGTCAAACGTTCGCAGGCGCGCAGGCTGACATAAGTCTGTGCCACCTCGGCCGCCAGGCTGACCTTTGCGGCATGCCAATCCAGCTCGCTGGCCTGGGCGCGCGCCTCGGCCGCCTCGCGCTGCTGGCGCACCCGCGCAAACAGATCGATCTCCCAGGCCGCGTCCAGGCTCAGATTGCTCAGCGTTTGGGTCGGCACACCGGGTGCGAGCGGCAGGCGCTGACGCTGCGCGCTCGCATTCAGATTGACGCCCGGCCATTGAGCGCTGCCGGCCTGCTCGGCCAGCGCGCGGGCCTGTTTGATGCGCGCCACTGCCTGTTGCAGGCTGGGGTTAGCCGCCTGCGTTTGGGCGATCAGCTGAGCCAGTATCGGATCGTCAAATTGGCCCCACCAGTCCTGCAGCGCCAGCGCCTGCCCGCCATGCGGCAGCGGCGCGACCCAGGCCGGCGGCGTTTGCTCGGCTTGTTTGAGCGTATCTGGCGGCAGCGCGGTCGCGGCGCAACCGGCCAGGCCCGCAGCGACCAGCGGCGTCAATAGAGACAGGCAATGCCTGCGTTTCAAAATCAAGGGCATGACGCTCATCCTCAGCGGCTCTGGCGCAGAGCCTGTTCTGCTTCAATCAGGGCCTGGCCAAAAGCAACCAGGCGGTTCAAGGTGCGCTCGTAGGCGCCCGGGCCGTAGACCACGCCCGGCAGCAAGCCTTCCATATCTTGGGCCGAGAGCCAGTAGTCATGCGCCAGCGCCACCAGGGCGAAGCCCAGTTGGTGCAACTCAGCATCGACTGCCGCGGCGCCGCAGCGCTGCGCCAGCATTTCCACCAGCGCGTGATGTTGAGGCGCAATGTGCTCGGCGCAGATATCGGCCCAGACCGGGCTGGGGGCAATCATTTCGCGGCAAAAAATACGTGTGCTGTCGCTCAAGCCAGAGTCGGCGTCATAGAGCGGACGCAAAAAAGCAGCGTAAAAACTGCGCAGCCATTCACGCAGCGGCTGCGCCGCATCGGCCTCCGGCATGCCAGTCATCACATTGGCAATCGGCTGCAGCAAGACCTCACGGTAGAGGCCCTGTTTGTCAGCGAAGTAATAGGCGATCAGGCCAATATTGGCCTGCGCGGCAGTGGCGATCTCGCGCGTGCTGGCCTTGTCAAAGCCCTTGGCGGCAAAAATTCGCCGCGCCTCGCGCAAGAGGCGCGAGCGGCGGTCACTTGAATCTTCGTGCTGAGGAACTGCGGCGGCTGCAACCGCTGGAGGAGTTGGAAGGCTTTGGCGGACTTGGCGGGCTGGAGGATGGACAGGCTTCGGCATGGCGCCATGCTAGTCCAATTTAATCAATCGTTTGATTAAATTTCTCAATCACGACGCGCTTCAGCCAAGCGTGACCTTCTTCACCCCTCCAAGCTCAGCTCGCCAGCCTAGAAACGGGTCGCTGCCTCGTCCAGCACTGGCGCCAGAGGCGACTGCGATTGCGGCGGCGCATGCATCACGCGCTGCGGGAACGGAATCTCGACCCGCAACTCATTCAACTTGCGCAACAGGCTGAGATTGACCTCGGAGCGAACCCCGCCCTGGCCGTTTTCGGGATCTGAAATCCAGAAACTCACCGTCAGCTCCAGGCCGTCAGCGGCGAACTGGGTCAGGAGCACCGAGGGTTCGGGCGTCTTCAACACGCGCGGAATATGCCTCACCGCATCGGTCAGCTGCGGCAACAGCATGTCCAGATCGGTGCCGTAAGCCACTTGCACCACGGTGCTGATCAAGACGGTGGGATCAGCCAGCGAGGAGTTCTCGACCCGCTGCGTGATCAGCAATTCATTCGGCACGATGGACTCGCGCCCGTTCAAGGCGCGGATCACCGTGAAGCGCGTTTTGATATCGGTGATGCGACCCTCGAAGTTGTCGACCTTGACCATATCGCCGATGCGCAGCGAGCGCTCGGCCAGGATGACAAAGCCCGACACATAGTTGGAGGCCAGCTTTTGCATGCCCAGGCCAATGCCCACACCGACCGCGCCGCCCATCACGCTCAAGGCCGTCAAGTCCATGCCGGCCGCCGACAGGGAGAACAGAATCGCGCCCAGCAAGAGCACGGCGCGAGTGACATTGGCGGCGATCTTGCGCAGCGACAAATCACCGACTGGGCGGCTCAACAGTCGCGCCTCGATCACCGACGACAACCACAGCGCCAACACGATCGCGATCAAGGCCGTCATCGAGGCCTCGAGCAGATTGGTCACCGAAATGGTGGTGGCGCCCAGTTTGAAGGTGATGTCGTTCAACTCATCGCGCAGCCAGGGCAGCACGCCTATCACCCACAGAATCGAGCCGGCCCAGGCCGCCCATGACACGGTTTGTTCTATCAACTCGACCAGCGCTGACTTCGGCAAGGCAGTTCTGAGCACCTGCACCGTCAGGCGAATGATCAGCAAAGACACCAGCACCGGCACGGCCAGTTTGAACACCGCATGCGAGAAGCCCAGCAGCGGCAAAACCGCCTTGGCGGACAGTGCCAGCAGCAGCGCCAGGATGGGGAACAGCACACCGTCAAAGATGCGCTGACCAAAAAACACCGACATTCGCTGGTGCGCAATGCGCCGCTGCAGCAAACTCACCACCACCCAGGACAGGCCCAGACAGACCGTCAAGATGGCCAAACCAACCAGGGAATTCGTACTCAACAGGGCTTCGCCCAAATCGCGCAACTCGGCGAAATCAATTGCTTTGCTTGTCATTCAGGCTCTTGTTTTCTCAGTGAAGCCGGCTCGGACTCAGCTACCGGCCTAAATTCCAGCCAACACGCGCAAGTGCACGCCAACGCTGCGGGCCAACGCGTCGAGGTTATAGCCGCCCTCCAGGCAGGAAACGATGCGCCCCTGTGAACAGGTATCCGCCACCGCCTTGATGCGCTGAGTGATCCATTCATAGTCAGACTCCACCAAGCCCAACTGGCCCAGATCGTCTTCCCGGTGCGCGTCGAAGCCAGCCGAGATAAAAATCATCTCGGGCTTGAATTCCTCCAGCGCCGGCATCCACATCGCCTCAATCAGCGCGCGGATCTCCGCTCCCTTGGTATAGGCCGGTACCGGCACATTGACCATGTTCTCGCCCTTGGGCGCCGCGCCGTTATAGGGGTAGAGCGGGTGCTGGAAGATGCTGACCATCAAGACCCGGTCGTCGCCGGCAATGATGTCCTCGGTGCCATTGCCGTGATGCACGTCAAAGTCAACGATCGCCACCCGCTGCAGGCCGCGCACATCGAGCGCATAGCGCGCCGCCACCGCGACATTGTTGAAAAAGCAAAAACCCATGCTTTGATCGCGGGTGGCGTGGTGGCCGGGCGGGCGCACCGCGCAAAAAGCGTTCTCGAACTTGCCATTCAAAACCATCTCGGTCGCCTGCACCGCTGCTCCTGCAGCGCGCAGCGTGGCCGCCCAGGTGTGCGGATTGGCGACGGTATCCGGGTCCACCGCACGTGACTCGCCACTGCTTTCGCAGCCGCGCAGCAGATCACCAATCTCGGCCACATAACCATGGGTATGCGCGCGTTCCACATCGGCGAGATCGACTTTTTCGGCCTCCACGCGGGTCAAGGCCAGATCGATGCCCGTGGCCAGCAGCCAGTCATCAATCGCCGTCAGACGCTGCGGACATTCGGGATGGCCGGCCCCCATATCGTGCCGGCGGCAGTCAGGATGGCTGAAGTAAGCAGTGGACATAGTTCTATCGTTTCGAAGGGCCAAGCACCGAGCTTGGCGCCGCTTGTCTCATGTTCTGGATCAAAGCCATAAGATGAGCCCATGAGTTCAACTTCAACCCACACTCTCGCGGCTCAACTGACGGCTCTGCAACAGCAGGTTAGCACGATCATCAAGGGCAAACGGACTCAGATCGCCGACTGCGTGGCCTGCTTGATCGCCGGCGGCCATCTCTTGATCGAGGATTTGCCCGGCGTCGGCAAAACCACCTTGGCCCATGCCTTGTCGATCTCGATGGGGCTGAAGTTCTCTCGCCTGCAGTTCACCTCGGACCTGATGCCCTCCGATTTGCTCGGCGTCAGTATTTACGAGCGCGACGCGGCAAGCGGCCGGGCCGATTTTGTGTTTCACCCCGGCCCGGTGTTTGCCCAGGTCTTGCTGGCCGATGAGATCAACCGCGCCGGGCCAAAGTCGCAAAGCGCGTTGCTGGAGGCCATGGAAGAAAAGCAGGTCAGCGTTGACGGCGTCAGCCATGCACTGCCGCAGCCGTTTTTCGTCATCGCGACGCAAAACCCGAGCGAGCAGCTCGGCACCTACCCGCTGCCCGAGTCGCAGCTGGACAGGTTTTTGATGTGCATCTCCTTGGGCTACCCCGACCGCGCCGCCGAGCGCGAGTTGCTCAGCGGCCAGGATAGCCGCGCCGCGCTACGAGCCTTGGCGCCGGTGATGAATGCCACCGATTTGCTGGCCACGCAAGAGGCCGTCAACGCCATCCATGCCTCCGCTGCCCTGCTCGATTACTTGCAAGCCTTGATCGAGGCGACCCGCTCGGGCCTCTGGTTTGCGCAGGGCCTGAGCCCGCGTGCGGGCCTTGGCGTGTTGCGCGCCGCACGCGCACGGGCCTTGCTGGAGGGTCGGGATTTCGTCGCCCCCGACGATGTGCAGGCCATCCTGCCGCAGACGATTGCGCATCGCTTGAGGCCCAAGCCCGGCAGTGGCCGCGGCGCGCGCGAGCAGGTACGGGCGATGATTGAAGCGATCAATCTGCCCTGAAGATGAAGGCCGCGCGCAAGTCCGGTTTGAGACAGCTCTGGCAGCACTGGTGGGCGGCCCGCCATCCCCCGCTCGACACCCATCTGATGGGCCAGCGCAATATCTACATCCTGCCCAGCCGCCCCGGCCTGGCGTTTTGCGCCACCTTAGGCCTGCTGCTGCTGGCCTCCATCAACGATCAGCTCAGCCTGGGCTATCTGCTGACATTTTTACTGACCGGCGCTGGACTTGCCTCAATGCACAACACGCATGCCAATCTGCGCGGCTTGAACCTGGACCTCCAAGCCCCTGAGCCGGTCTTTGAAGGCGACGATGTGCAAGTGGCCCTGCGCCTGCACAACAGCGGCGCGGCGCGTTACGGCATCGGCGTGCATGTGCAAGGCGCCGCCCGCGCAGAAATTGCCTACACCGATGTCGCGGCCTTGAGCCATGCGCCCTTGGTGCTGCGCTACCCGGCGCAGCGTTGTGGCTGGCAGCCGCTGCCGACGCTGCAAATCGTCACCCGCTTCCCGCTCGGCCTGTTCCGGTCCTGGAGTATTTGGCGGCCGGCCGCCAAGGTCTGGATTTATCCGCAGCCGGAGGAGCCGGCACCGCCCTTCCCGGCCCAACAAGACGCTGCGGCCAGCGGCGACATCAGCGCGGCGAGCAGCTTGCAGCGCGGCCAGGACTTTGAGGGCGTGCGCGGCTACCGGCGCGGCGACTCGATGCGCCAAGTGCTTTGGAAGAAAGCCGCCTTGAGCCTGGCACAAGGCAGTGCGCAGCTGTGGGTGCGCGAAACCCATGCGCCGGTGGCCCAAACACTGTGGCTGGACTGGCGCGACAGCGCGGCCTTGGGCGCCGCCAACCCTGCGCCTCGTGGCTCCCGCCTCTGTGCCTGGTTGCTGGCGGCCGAGCGCGCCCAAGCCCCTTATGGCCTGCGCCTGCCAAGCGGTGAATGGCCGCCCGATCTGGGGCCTGATCATTTGAGCACTTGCTTGCAGGCCTTGACGCTGCATGTTTCCCAACACGAGGCCTCCCGATGAAAGCCGGCGGCTTCGGCAGCTTCAGCAGCTTTGGGGCGCTGCGGCCCTTCAACCAACTCAGGCAATTGAGCCGCGATAGCCGTGACACGCTGTTCCTGCTCGCCACCATTGCCGCCGTGGTGCTGCCGCATGCCAGGCATCTGCCGGCCTGGGCCAGCGCCATCACCGCGCTGATTCTGGCCTGGCGTGCGCTGCTGGCCTGGCGCGCTGCGGCGCTGCCCGGCCGCTGGGTCTTGGTGGCGGTCTTGCTGCTCACCGCGGCCCTGACCTGGCTGAGCCACCGCACCCTCCTGGGCCGCGAAGCCGGCGTCACCCTGCTGGTGATGCTGATGGCGCTGAAGACCTTGGAGCTGCGCGCGCGCCGCGATGCCTTCGTGGTGTTTCTGCTGGGCTTCTTTCTGGTGCTGACGCAGTTTCTGTATTCGCAGTCGATATTGACCGCCCTGTGGATGATCCCCAATGTCTGGGCCCTGCTCAGCGCCTTGGTGCTCGCACAGATGCCGGTCGGCACGCCCAGCCTGCGCCTGGCCGCTGCCCAAGCCGCCCGCAGCACCTTGTACGGCCTGCCGGTGATGGTTTTTTTGTTCTTGCTCTTCCCCCGCATCGGGCCGCTGTGGGGCATTCCGGCCGATTCGGTCGGGCGCACCGGCTTGTCAGACCGGTTGGACTTCGGTGCCATGTCCGAGATCGCCAATGACGACAGCGTCGCGCTGCGCCTGCGCTTTGCCGGCCCGCCTCCGCCGCCTTCAGCGCGCTATTTTCGCGGCCCAGTGCTGGGGCAATTCGACGGCCGCACTTGGCGGCCTTCGACGCTGAGCTGGATCGGCAAGACCGACGCCTTGCAGGTCAGCGGCCAGCCCTTGGCCTACGAGATGACGGTGGAGCCGCTGCGCAGCACGGTACTGCCGATGTTGGAGATGAGTGCCGAACCCGCCGGCACCGAGCGGTCGGTAGAAGCTCTGAGCTTTAAGCGCGCGCCCGAGCTGCATTGGCTGACCGCCCGGCCTATCACCGAGCGGCTGCGCCTGCAGGCGCAGGTCTACCCGCAATTCAGGCATGGCCCTATGGAGGCCAGCTTGGCCTTGCAGAACTATCTTGATCTACCTGCGGGCTTCAACCCGCGCAGCTTGCAATGGGCGGCGGCCTTGCGGCGCGAAGCGCGTTTCGCGCAACTGGATCAGGCCGCGCTGAGCCCGGCCCTGGCGGCGGCCGTGCTCAGGCATATCAGCAGCGCCGACTTCATTTACACGCTGGCGCCGGGCCGCTATGGTGAAGTCACACCGCATCTGATCGATGAGTTCTGGTTCGACCGGCGGCTGGGCTTTTGCGAGCATTTCTCGGCCGGCTTTGTCGTGATGATGCGGGCCATGGGCGTGCCGGCCCGCATCGTGACCGGCTTTCAAGGCATGGACGCGCAGCCCCAGGATGGCTTTTGGATCGTGCGCAACAGCAATGCCCATGCCTGGGCCGAATATTGGGTGCCCGGCCAGGGCTGGCTGCGCGCCGATCCGACCGCAGCTGTAGCGCCCGAGCGGATTCAAGACGGCTTAGCGCTGCGCCCCGCCCCAGGTGTTTTAGCCGGCGCCTTTGAAGGTGCTTTCGGCCAAATCAACCCGCAACTCTGGCTGTCGATGCGGCGCGGCTGGGAGGTCTTGGAGAACCGCTGGCAGCAAAGCGTGCTGAACTACTCGCGCCAAAGCCAGTTCGACCTGCTCAAAAGCGCCGGCTTTGCCGCGCCCGACTGGACCCTGCTGGGCCAGGTCAGCGCCACCTTGATCGCCCTGGCGGCCCTGGCCGGCGGCGCGTGGTCGCATTGGCGGGCGCGCCCGCATGACGCCTGGAGCCGCCAGCGTGCCCGCATCCTGCGCGAGCTGTGGGGCTGGGGACTGAGCGAGGCAGGCGCGCACCAGGGGCCGCGCCGCTGGGCCGAGCTGCTGCAAACGCGTCATGGCGAGGCCGCCGAGCCAGCTGCCGGGATGCTGCTGGCACTTGAAGCGGCGCGTTATGGGCCACCAAGCCCTGGCCATCAGCGCAGCGCGCTTGTCAAGTCATGGGCGCGCCGACGCTGGCTGCGCGACTTCCGCGCCGCAGGCCGTATGCTGCGCGCCAAGATCCGCTAAATGATTCCGATGTTCAAGCTCAGCTCCCTCCTCTTTCTCTCGGCCGCCCTGCTCTTGCCCTGCCCCGACACCTGGGCCAAAGAACCGCATAAAAAGAAACCCAAGCAGGCCAAATCCAGCAAACTGCAGGACAAGCCGGCGCAGCCTTTCGGCGAGCGTGCCGATGTGATGCGCTTTGCCGCCGAGTTAGCCGCCGAGCAAGGCTGGGACGCCCAGGCCCTGCAAGCGCTACAAGCGCAATTGGCGCAAGCCAAGAGCCTGCCCGCTGTGCAGCGTTTGATCATGCCTGCACCGGCCGGCAGCGCCAAAGACTGGGGCGCTTACCGGGCACGCTTTGTGGAGCCGCGCCGTTTGCAAGCCGGGCTGGCGTTTTGGGAGCAAAACGCCGCCGCCCTGGCGCGCGCCGAAAACCTCTACGGCGTGCCGGCCGAGCTGATCGTCGGCCTGATCGGGGTCGAAACCTTTTACGGCCAGATTACTGGTGGATTCCGGGTCATCGACGCTTTGAGCACGCTCGCCTTTGATTTTCCCAGCGGGCGCAGCGATCGCAGCGCGTTCTTCCGCACCGAGCTGGCCGAGTTCCTGAAGCTCACGCGCCGCGAAGGCTTGGAACCGCTGAGCGTCAAGGGATCGTTCGCCGGGGCGATGGGTTGGCCGCAATTCATGCCCAGCAGTTGGAACAAGCATGCGGTCGACTTTGACGGCGACGGCCATGTCGACCTGATGCAAAGCCCGGCCGACGCGATCGGCAGCGTCGCCCATTTCCTGGCCAACCACGGCTGGCAGCGCGGCATGCCCACGCATTACAGCGTCGCGCTGCCGGTCGAGACCTCGGCGCGCGCTCGGCTCCTGGCACCCGACATCTTGCCGACTTTCAGTGCCGCGCAATTGCAGGCCCTGGGCGCGCAGCCGTCCGAGGCGGCGCTGGCGCACGGCGGGCCGCTGGCCGTGATCGAGCTGCAAATGGGCGCGGCAGCACCCGTCTATTGGCTGGGCAGCGAGAACTTCTATGCGCTGACGCGCTACAACTGGTCGAGCTATTACGCGATGGCCGTGATCGAGCTGGGGCGCACGCTGCAGCTACTGCGCCAGGCTCAGTGAGTCGATGAATTCTGTCGCTTCCTGCAGCGACTCCGGCGCGGTGAGCCCAGGCCAAGGCCCCTGCAGCAGCGCCTGAGCCTCAGGCCGCCAATGCCAGTAGCGCCTGAATTGCTCGCGCTGGCATTGCCCTTGCGCCTGGCCACTGCGCCAGCGCCAAGCGCCGCATTCGGCCGAACTGAGCACGCCGATGTCACGCGCCTGATAGCGCGCCAAGATGCCCGGCGCCGGGTGGCCAAAGCGGTTGCGGTAGCCCGCTTGCACAAACGCCCAGCGCGGCGCCACTGCGTCCAAGAAGGCCTCGGTGGACGATGTTTTGCTGCCATGGTGCGGCACCAGCAAGACCTCGCTGCGCAGCGCGCCGCCTGTGCTGCGTTGAATCAAAGCCAGCTCTTGCGGCGCTTCCAGGTCGCCGGTCAGCAAAGCGCTGTGGCCCGAGGCCGAAGTCAGCCGCAGCACGCAAGACATAGCATTGCTTTTCAGCGGCATCTGGTAGTCCGCCGACTGCGGATGCAGCACCTCAAAGCGCACCCCGTCCCAGAGCCAGCTTTGGCCGGCGGCGCAGCGCTGTTGCGGTGTGGGGCCTTGCAGCAAGGGGTGGGCCGCTTCGAGCGAACTGCTCAGGGCCTCTACCGCCATGCCGGCCAACACCGAGGCCGCGCCGCCGGTATGGTCACTGTCCCGGTGGCTGAGCATCAGCAGATCCAGGCGCGTCACGCCCGAGGCAAACAGCAGCGGCAGCAGCACGCGCTGGCCGGCGTCTGCCCCGGGCCCATAGGCGGGGCCGCTGTCATACAGCAGACTATGTTCAGCGGTCTGCACGACCACGGCCGTGCCTTGGCCGATATCGACCGCCAGGAACTCGAACTCGCCGGCCGGCGGGCGCGCCGGCGCCGGCCACAGCATCGGCAGCAGATAAGCAAGCCCCAGAACCCGCACGCGCCAGGGCAGCGGCAAGACCAGCAGGACGCCGCCCAGCAGCCCCAAGGCTTGCGCCCAGATCGGCGCCACCGGCACCGTCCACACAGCCATAGGCCAGCTTGCCAGCCAGTGCAGGTAAGCCATTAAAAGCTGGGCCGCCCAGGCGGCCAAGTGCCACAGCAAGGGCACAACAGCCCCCAACATGGCCAAGGGCGTGATGACAAAGCTGACCAAAGGAATCGCCAACAAATTGGCCAGCAGACCGACCAGCGAGATTTGCTGAAAGAACAGCAGGCTCAAGGGAGCCAAGCCACAGGTGGCGATCCACTGGCTGCGCAGGCCGGCGCCCAAATGTGCACGCCAACCCAGCAAGCGCGCTTGCTCATCGCCACTGGCCATGAGCAAGCCGACCGCCACAAAAGACAGCCAAAAGCCCGCCTGACCGACCGCCCAAGGGTCGATCAAGGTCACCGTTAGCGCTGAAAACAGCAGGCATAGCGGCCAGGGCCAGCGCAGACCCAGGCTGCGCAAGAGGGCCAGCGTGACCAGCATCCAGACCGTGCGCTGCGCCGGCACGCCCCAGCCGGAGAACAAGGCATAGGCCAGGGCCGCCAGTACGCCGGCCCAGCGCGCGATATTCGGCGCCGGCCAACGCAGGCAAAGCCGCGCATTGCGCCGCCACAGCCAGCCAACCAGGCCGCGCGCCGCAAAAGCAAACATCGTGACATGCAGGCCGCTGACGCTGAGCAAATGGCTGACGCCGGTGACCCGAAACAGCGCCCAGTCGGACTTGGAGATGGCCGCTTGATCACCCAGGCTCAGCGCCGCCAGCATGCCGGCAATGGCCGGGTCATGCACGCGCCGCTGCAGAGCTTCACGCAGATCCGAACGCAGGGCATGCAGCGACCACCAAGGCGCTTGCGCCAGACGCAGTTCAGCGCCGGGCCGCACCACGCCGCTGGCGCGCTGGCCTTGCTCGAACATCCAGAACTCAAAATCGAAGGCGTGCGGGTTCAGCAAGCCATGTGGACGCTTCAGGCGCAGCAGCAATTGCCAGCGCTCGCCGGCGCGCAGCGGCGGCGCCGCCGCGTCCTCACTCTGCGCATACCAGGCCAGCGCCAAACGCCGCGGCAAGGCCAGCGCCGGGTCTTGCCGACTCGCACCGGCAAAGGCCTGCTCCAACTCGAACTCAAAGCGCCAGCCAGGCGCACCGAACATGCCCTGCGTCGCGCTGGGCAAATTGCTGACGTGGCCCAGCACCAGCACTTCGCGGCCCTCCCAAGCCTCGGGCAAACGCTCGCTCAAGCGCTGCTCGGCGCGCCAGGCGGCTTGGGCGAAGGCCAGCAAAGCGATGTTCAGCGTCAGGCACAGCGTCGCAACTGTGATCGCCTTGGCCCGCAAACAGTAGCAAGTCACAGCCGCGACGAAACAAGCGAGCAGCAGGCCGGCCGCATATTCGGCCGCATCAGGCAGGCGGGCGCATTGCTGCAGCGTCAACAGGCCCAAGAGCCAGCCGATGGCCGGCAGCGCCAGGTGGGTGGCTTCAAATCTTGGGGCCGCTTGGGGCATGTCGGATCGCCTTGCTCACGGGCCGCCGCGTGGATTCGAATCGGCTCGGTGTAGGATGCGCGCCACCTGATCCTAGCGATAGGCCGGCTGTAATACCAGTGCGCCGGCCAAGCAAGTCCCACCAAGCAAGACCAACCCGATATAGCGAGTCCGCCATGAATACCAGCCCCATTTACAGCAAGCTTCAGACTTTGGGTATCGAGCTGCCGCCGCTGGCGGTGCCGGTCGCCGCCTATGTGCCTTTCGTGCGCACCGGCAATTTGATCTTTGTGTCCGGCCATATTGCCAAACAAGACGGCAAGCCCTGGGTCGGCCAACTCGGCCGCAATGTCGATACCGCCACCGGCAAGGCTGCGGCACGTGCCATCGCGATCGACTTGATGGGCACTTTGCACGCCGCTTTAGGCGACCTGAACAAGATCACCCGCATCGTCAAGCTGACCAGCCTGGTCAATAGCACCGGTGACTTCACCGAGCAGCATCTGGTCACCAATGGCTGCTCCGAGTTGCTGGCCGAGGTTTTCGGCCCCCAAATCGGTGCCCATGCGCGCAGCGCCTTCGGTGTGGCACAGAACCCGATGGGTGCCTGCGTCGAAATCGATCTGATCGCTGAAGTGGCGGCCGACTGATGTTCCTCCAGCGTTCGAAGTTCCCAGCCCAGGCACTTGCCGCCATCTTCTTCGTCAGCCTCGCCGCCGTCGCCGCCGCCCTGGTGGCGCAACACGCGTTCGGGGTCAAGCCCTGCCCCTGGTGCGTGATGCAGCGCGGGGTGTTCTTGTTGATTGCCTTGGTGGCGGGCCTGACCTGGCTGCTCAAGGGCATGCGTCCGCTGCGCAGCGCCGGTCTGCTCTTGACCGCCTTGCTGGGTGCGGCGGGCGTGGCGGCGGCGGTGTTTCAGCATGAAGTCGCGGCCAAACTGGCGTCTTGCGATATGACTTTTGCCGATAGGCTGCTGAACGCGCTTGATTTGGAGAACCTGTTGCCGTCCGTCTTCATGGTGACAGCTTCCTGCAGCGAGGCGGCCGCCTACCGCTTGTTGGGCCTGCCCTACGAGGTCTGGAGCGGCCTGCTGTTTGCGGCCATCAGCTTGGTCTGCCTGATCTCGCTGAAGAAGCGCTGACCCAGGTCAAAGCGTGCAGCGCGGCGGCCGGCTACGCTCGCGGCTTCCTGAAATGAGGCCACCCGCATGCAAGCGACCCGCAGCAACCACGACGATCACGCACCCACATCTGCCGAGGTCTTGATCGTCGGCGCCGGCCCGGCCGGCCTGAGCATGGCCTGCGCACTGGCCGATGCAGGCATCTCCAGCTGCGTGCTGGAAGCCAGCAGCCTCGCCGCCCTGCAGGAGCCGGCCGAGGACGGCCGCGAAATCGCCCTGACGCACAAAGGTATCGCCATCCTGCAAGGCTTGGGCCAATGGCAGGACCTGCCGGCGGCCGAGATGGCGCCGCTGCGGCGCGCCCATGTCTTTGATGGCGACGGCCTGGGCGAGCCGCTCGCCTTTGACGCCCAAGGTTCAGGCCGCGAGGTTTTGGGGCAGTTGGTGTCCAACCATTGGCTGAGGCGCGTGGCCTACCAGGGTGCTTTGAAACGCGCAGCGCTGATCAGCATCCGCGCCGACAGCCCGGTCGCAGGCATTGAGCTGAGTGCGCAAGCAGCCAGCATCCGCCTGGCCAGCGGCGAGCGCTTGACGGCCCCGTTGCTGATCGCCGCCGACAGCCGCTTTTCAAACATCCGCCGCCAGGCCGGCATCGGCGTGGAGATGCGCGACTTCGGCCGCAGCGTGATCGTCTGCCGCATCCAGCACAGCCAGCCCAACCAGGGCATTGCGCTGGAGTGTTTCCACTATGGCCACACGCTGGCCATCCTGCCGCTGAATGGCGATTGCAGCTCCTTGGTGCTGACGCTGCCGGCCGACCGGGCCACGGTCATGCTGGCCTGCGATGAGGCGCAATTCACGCAATGGGTCGAGAGCGAATTGCGCGGTCGCTTGGGCAGCGTTACCGCGCTGGGCAGCCGCCACCTCTACCCCTTGGTGGCCACTTATGCACACCGCTTTGCCGCCCATCGCCTGGCCCTGGTTGGCGACGCGGCCGTGGGCATGCACCCGGTCACCGCGCATGGCTACAACTTTGGTCTGTATGGGGTGGAGCTGCTGGCGGGCCTGCTGGGCGCGGCCAAGGAGTCCGGCCAAGACCTTGGCGCTGCCTGCCATTTAGAGCGTTACGCCAGCGCACACAGGCGCAATACCTGGGCCATCTACCAAGGCACCAATGCCGTCGTCAAGCTCTTCACCGACGAGCGCCCGGCCGCGCGCCTGCTGCGCCGCGGCGTGCTGCAAGTGGCCCAACATCTGCCGCCCTTGAAGGCTGCCATCAGCGCGCAGCTGACCGGCCGCCGGCCCGGGTTGTTGCGCCAGGTCCAGAGCTTGGTCAGGGGCTGATCAGTCGCCCCTCACCACCCCCTCGCGGCGTGGGTCGGCGCCGCCCAGCCAGCCGCCGCCCGCTTGGGCCGGCCGGCGCATGATGGCCTGAAGGCCGCTCGTTAAGTCGCGCTCCAGCACCTCATGGCCGAGCGCTCGCAAGCCGGCCGCCGTACTGCCCGGGAACAAATCGCTCTCCAGCAGCGTCGGGCCGTTGAACGCGCCGAAATTGGGCAGTGCAATCGCCTGCTGCACATCCATGCCCCAGTCATGCGTGGCGATCAAGGTCTTGGCGACATAGTGGATGATGGCCGCTCCGCCGGGCGAGCCCAGCGTCATCAACAAGCGGCCGTCGCGGCGGTCAAACACCAAGGTCGGCGCCATGCTGGAGCGCGGCCGCTTGCCGGGCTCCAAGCGGTTGGCCACCGGCTGGCCGGCGGCGTCGCGCGGGTTCAGCGCGAAGTCCGTCAGCTGGTTATTGAGCAAGAACCCGCCCGTCAGCCCGGTGCCGCCGTCGCTCATGATGCGGGCGCCAAACACCGTCTCTATCGTCGTCGTCATCGACACCGCGCGCCCCTGAGCATCGATCACGCTGATATGGCTGGTGCCATGCTCGGGTTGTGCCACCTGCGCTGCATAGGCAGTTTTGACAGCGCCCGGCTGACCCGCCTTGGCCACGCCGCTGCTGCGCGGGCCGATCAGCTGAGCGCGCTGGCGCAAATAGTCGGGCGCCAACAAGCTGGCCCAGTCGCCACCGGGCGCGGCCACGAAATCGGGGTCGGCAACAAACTGCGCGCGATCCGCAAAAGCCAGATTGGCGGCCTGCGCATACCGGTTCAGCCAAGCGGCATTCGGCAGACCGATAGCGTCCAGCGACTGCGCCGCACTTTGCTGCGCCGTCATGCCCAACATCTGCATCACCGCGAGATGGCCCGACGAGGGCGGCGGAAAGCCGCAGACGCGCCAAGTCTCGCGCCAATCGGTGCAAATTGGCGCGCGCAGCTGCGGCTTATAGCCAGCCATATCGGCCTCGCTCAACAAGCCCGGATTGCTGGCGTGACCACGCACGCGGCGCACGATGTCGGCAGCCACTGGGCCGCGCATAAAGGCCTCGGCGCCGCCCTTGGCCACCATGCGCAAGACCTCGGCCAACGCGGGGTTGCGCAGCAGCGTGCCGATAGGCAGCGGCGCGCCATTCGCGTCGAAGAAATACTTCAAGGCCTGCGGATCGGTCTTGATCTGCGGGTCCATCACCAGCATCTGGTGCATGCGCGCCCCCAGCTCAAAGCCGTTCTCGGACAGCCGAATCGCCGGCTCGAACAGCCGCGCCCAGGGCAGCGTGCCGTATTTGCGGTGGGCCAACTCCAGCATGCGCAGCAGCCCGGGCGTGCCGACCGAGCGGCCGCCGACCACCGCCTGGGTGTAGCTCATCGGCTTGCCGTCGGGTTTGAGAAACAGACCTTCGCCGGCGGCGGCCGGTGCCGTCTCGCGGCCGTCCAGGGCGGTGATGTCTTGGCCGTCCCAATGCATCAAAAATGCGCCGCCGGCGATGCCGCTGGATTGCGGCTCGACCAGGGTCAGCACCAATTGCACGGCGATCACCGCATCCAGCGCGCTGCCGCCGGCCCGCAGCATCTCGTAGCCCGCGTCTGCGGCGAGCGGATTCGCGGCCGCCACCGCAAAGCGCTGCACGGCCCAAGCCGGCTTGTGGGTCCAGCCACTGGGGCCTTCGGGTTGCTGCGGGATGTCGGCTTTTGCCTCCACCGTGCTTGGCTTGGCGGCAGGCGTCAGGATGGCCGGCGGCAGCGGCGCCGCACAAGCCGTCAAGAGCAGCGCCAACCATGCGGAACGGGGCAGCCAGGGCATCGCCATGAGTCGATATTTGTTTTTCATCGAGGAGTGGGCCGGAGCAAAAACTGCTGCGATGGTAAGGCGCCCAGCGAGCAGCTGCGACAAATAAACCCTGGCAGTTCAAGTATGGCCACATGCACATGGATGCCAGGTCAGGCGGCCGGATGCAGCCCGCTGCATGCCACAGTTAGCTCAGCTAGCGCCCAGCAGTTGCTCCAAGGGTTGCGGCCGGGCAAAGAAAAAACCTTGCAGGCACACACCATGCAGACCGCTGATGCATTCGACCTGGCCGGCCGTCTCCACCCCCTCGATGACGACCCGACAGTCGAAGTCGCGCCCAAGTTCGCACAGGGTCGACAAAACCATCTGGCTGCGGCGATCAGTCTCAATGCGCTGAACGAAGGAGCGGTCGATCTTGATCTCGTCGAAGTGCACCTCGCGCAGATAGCTCAGTGAGGAGAAGCCGCTGCCGAAATCGTCCAGCGAGACCTGCACACCCATATCGCGCAAGGCCGCGCAGGCCTGGCGCAGGCGTTGCAGATCACCGACGAAGACTTCCTCGGTGATCTCGATGATGAGATTGCCTGCCGCAACACCGCTTTCAAGCAGCAGGCGCTGCAGCAGATCAGGGAAGCCGGGCGAGAGGAACAAGGCGGGCGACACATTGGCAGCCACCTGCGCGGCGGCGCCATAGCGCTCGCACAGCGCCGGCAGGTCTTGCAAGATGCGCTGCAGCATGCGCTCGCCGAATTGGGTCATCCAGCCCTCGGCATGCAGCACGCCAATGAAAGTCGCGGGTCCAGGCACCTGCTCATCACCGACGGGACGCATGCGCGCTAGCCCTTCGAAGCCGACAATTTGCTGATGCTCAAGATCGACTTTGGCCTGATAGACGGCATAGAAGCCGTCTTGGTCCAAGGCCAGGCGCACACGCTCCCTCAGCACTTGTTCGTCGTGCAGCTGTTGCAACATCTCGGCAGCAAAAGCCACGCAAGCGCCCGGCCCTTGCGCGACCGCACGCTGCAAAGCCACCTGGGCGCTGCGTCGCAAGGCGTCCAGCTCGGTGCCGTGCGCGGGAAAACTCACCGAGGCCGCATGAAACTGAATGCCCAGGCGGTCCATTGCCAGTTCGGTCCGGGCATGCGCCATGAAGGCCTGGCTGGCCTCGACCAGACGATGCGGCTCGGCCGCAGGCGACCACACAGCCAGCTGATCACCAGAAAGCCGGCACAGCATCAACGAGCTGGATGAGAGGTTCTTGCGCAAGAGCTCCACGCCGTCGCGCCAAAGTTGGTCCACCCGCCGGGGGCCGTGCAAGGCACTCAGCTCGCGCAGGCCCATGAGTTCGATCACCATCAGCTGGTGCACCTGGCCCGAGGCACGGTGCCGCTCCAGCTCGCGGCCTAGAAACTCGCCGTTCCACAGGCCTGTGACCGCGTCCTGGTAAGCGAAGCGGAAAAGCTGGCGGTGGCCGGACTCGAGTTGCTCGATCTGTCCCAGCAGTCGGTGCTTCAACTCGAAGATCGCTCCCCCCATGGCAGTTCCCAGCACCACCACCGTCAGGCAGACGATCAGCCAAGCTTGCGGGCGACCGGAAAAATTAGGAGCATCCGTGCTGACATGGATCCAACCCATGCTGACGCCGACCGCCGTCGCCGCAAGCAAGAGCACGCAGGCCACCGGAAGCGCCAAGGCACGTGGGCCACTCCAATTCGTGAACGACAAGGCCATCACCGCAGCCAACAACAGATAGCCGTCCGGCGCATAAGGGTTGAAGACGATCGCGGGCACAGCCACCAAGAAGCCGGTGAGGGCCAGGCAAGCCAGGCGTGGACCCGAGGAGATGCGGTGCCGGGCCAGCCAAAGCAAGACCAGCAGTAGCGCGGCCAACGCGTCCACCACCATCGAAACCGGATAGACCTGGGCATGCAGCAAGGCCACCGAGCAGACCGCGGCGATGGCGCTGGCGATCAACAGCATGCGATTGATCAAGCGGTCGCTAAGCCCCAGGCTCATCGCGGGCTCAAGCCGTCGCATGGACGGGTCACTGGCAGCAGGGTCGGCCGCCAAGGAAGCCGGGGATGGGTTCATAGCAGGTCTCCGGGTGATCGCTCTCACCGGAGCCCTATGAAGCGGGGTGATAGCGCTGGGCATTGTAGGGAGGCAAACGCTGCTCCACTCATACACAAAGCCCTGCCTTTCTAGCTTTGCAAGCGCCTTGCTCCGGCTTGAGCCCAACACCCTTGGCCGACATAGATCAGCATGCACAGCCCTGCATGCGAGCGAGCCTGAAAAAGTTCAGCGGCCGACGAACTGTTACGCTTCCACCCGACCAATATTTGAACCCCGCCGACCGATCCCAAAGTTCAACAAGAAAAGGCAGCATGACACTTCGCCTTAAGCTGATGCTGGTGGCCACCTTGACGCTGCTGTTGGCGTTTTCCCTGACCGCTTGGGTTCTGCGTGTGCAGCAAAACAAATTGGCCGAGCTTCAGCAGACGCTGGTGCGGGACGCCTACTCGCAGGCGACTCGCTCAGAGCTGCGCCATCAAGTGGCGCTGGCACTCAGTACGATCAGCCCGCTCTACAACACGGGACGCGATGATGAGGACATCAAGCGACTGGCGGTCCAGCAGTTGGTGAACCTGGACTATGGCCCGGACGGCTATTTTTTCCTGTACGACTACAAGGGCGTCAGCCTGATGCACCCGCGTCAGCCCGAACTGGTCGGCCGCAACCTGATGGAGATGCGGGACGCGCAGGGTCGGCCGGCGATACGCCAGATGATTGAGCGCGCCATCGCCGGCGGCGGCTTTATTGAATACACCTGGAACAAGCCCTCCACGAATGAGCAAAGACCCAAGATCGCCTATGTGACCGGCTTGGAGCGCTGGCAATGGATGATAGGCACCGGCATCTACACCGACGAGGTCGACAAGATCCAGCAGCAGCTGGCCGATCAATTGACGGCCAGCCTGGGCAGCACCTTGCGCTGGGTGGGCCTGACCACCTTGCTGTCGGCGAGCTTTATGCTGGCCAGTGTGTTGGGCTTGTCGATCAGCGAGTTGCGCAGCGCAGATGCCAAGCTGACCTTGCTGGCGCGCCGGCTGGTGCACTCGCAAGAGGATGAGCGCGCTTGGCTATCACGCGAGCTGCATGACGGCACCAGCCAAACCCTGGTGGCCGCCAAGCTCTTGACCGAGTCGGCGCTGGCGCGTTTGCCCGCTGACGCTGACGCTAACGCCGACAGCGTGCGCACCATGCTGGAGCGCGCGATGGCCCGCATCGGTGACGCGCTCGATGGCGTGCGTGACATCTCGCACCGCTTGCGGCCGGCCACGCTCGACACGCTGGGCCTGACCAGCGCGCTGCGTCAGCTTGGCGAGGACAGCTGCTCGGCCGCCGGCCTGACGTTCAGCTTCGAGGTCTCCGGCAACGAGCCCCACGGCCTGCCGGCGGAGGTGCGCACCACGCTGTTTCGGGTCGCGCAGGAAGCGCTGACCAATGCACTCAAGCATGCACAGGCCAGCCACGTGCACATGCAGTTGCACAAGGGCGGCGCCGAGATCAGGCTGACCGTGCAAGACAATGGCCACGGCTTCAGCGCCGAGGCAATCGACCGCAGCCCCAAGCAGGGCATAGGCCTGCGCAATATGCGAGAACGTATGAACAATGTCGGCGGCGGCCTGGAGCTGAGCTCGGATGAACATGGCACCAAGGTCGAGGCGACGATTCCGCGCCGAGCGGTGCAAGGACTGGCCCAATCCGCATGAGTACAAACACAAGCATTCGCATCCTGCTGGTTGACGACCACCCGCTCGTGCTCGAGGGCCTGGTCGCAAGGCTGGACGCGGTACCGCAGTTTCAAGTGGTCGGCGAAGCCGGGGATGCGCTGCAAGGTCTCGCCCGTGCCGCCGAGCTCAAGCCCGACCTGGTGCTGACCGATATCGGCATGCGCGAGGTCAATGGCATCGAGCTGATTCGCCGCTTGATGGCCCGCGCCACGCCGGCCGAGCCCGCGCCGATCGTGCTGGTGCTGAGCATGTACGACGACCCCGAGTACGCCCGGCAAGCACTTGCCGCCGGTGCGCGCGGTTATGTGCTGAAAGACTCGCCCTCGACCGAGATCATTGCGGCCATCAACACGCTGGTCGCCGGTGGCACTTATATCAGCCCGGGCGTGGCTCAGCGCCTGTTCAGACCGGCGCCGGCACGGGTGGAACTGTCGGAACGCGAGACGCAAATCCTCGGCTTGATCGGTCAAGGGCAGTCCAGCAAGCAGATCGCCCGCACGCTCGAAATCAGCGTGCGCACGGTGGAAACTCACCGCCTCAACCTGCATCGCAAGCTCGACCTGTCGGGCCAGGCCGATTTGATACGCTATGCGGTGGAACACGGGCGCCAGCCGCCGCGCTGAGCGCAGCTGGCGCACAAGTCGTTCAGGGTTTTCTAGTACGTGTTCTTGCGCAGCCGCTCTGCGTAATCAGACGGAAGCTTGTTTTGGTGCATCAGCGCACCATTGTGGTCATGTCGGGTCAATCCTCGTCACCGGCAGCTCACAAAAACCACCGAGACAAGCCATGCACACAAAATTCCTTCCTTCGCTCAGCACGCTCACCCTGGCTGCTGCTGCCGCTGTAGCCACATTTGCCGCTCCTGCTGCATTTGCTGCCGACCCGATCAAGATCGGTGTGGCCGGCCCCTTCACCGGCGGTTCATCGTCGATGGGCGTGTCGATGCGCGACGGCGTGCGCATGGCCACGGACGAGATCAACAAGTCCGGTGGCATTCTCGGCCGCCAGATTCTGCTGGTTGAGCGCGACGATGAGGCCAGGAACGAGCGTGGCGTGCAGATTGCGCAAGAGATGATCAACAAGGAGCGCGTCGCCGCCGTGGTGGGCTATATCAACACCGGCGTGGCCCTGGCCTCGCAGCGCTTCTTCCAGGAAGCCAAGATCCCGGTCATGAACAACGTCGCCACCGGCTCGCTGGTGACCCACCAGTTCGACGACCAGCCCGAGAACTATGTGTTTCGCAACGCCGCGCACGACAGCATCCAGGCCCCGATGATTGTTGAGGAAGCCGTCGCAAGGCGCGGCTACAAGCGCGTGGCGATCCTGGCGGACTCCACCAATTACGGCCAGTTGGGCCGCGCCGACCTGGAGGCCGCCTTGGCGCAAAAAGGCCTCAAGGCGGTCACGGTCGAGAAGTTCAACATCAAGGATGTGGACATGACGCCGCAGTTGCTCAAGGCCAAGGAAGCGGGCGCCGAGGCGGTGCTGACCTATGCCATTGGCCCTGAGCTGGCGCAAATCGCCAACGGCATGACCAAGCTCGGCTGGAAGGTGCCGATGATCGGCAGCTGGACGCTGTCGATGGCCAACTTCATTGACAACGCCGGCCCCGGCGGCGAAGGCGCGCGCATGCCGCAAACCTTCATCCAGGAGCCCACCACGCCGAAGCGCCAGAGCTTCATCGTCAACTATCTGCGCAGCTTCAACCCGAAGATGAGTCGCATCGACTCGCCGGTATCGGCCGCGCAAGGCTATGACTCGATCTTTCTGCTGGCGGCCGCGATCAAGCAGGCAGGCGGCACCGAGGGCCCCAAGATCAAGGCCGCGCTTGAAGACCTGAAGGCGCCGGTGGAAGGCGTGGTCACGACCTATATCAAGCCCTTCACCGCCAAGGACCACGAGGCCATCACGCCCAACATCCCGGTGTTCGGTGAGGTCAAGGGCCAGCGCGTCGTCTACGCCTACCCGGAAGACTTCAAAAAGGCCTCGGAAGTGCGCCTGAAGGACGTCAACGCCAAAGGCGCCCTGATCAAGAAGTAAGCCTGTACGGCCTCTATGGCCTCTATGGCCTCTACGGGCCGGTCCGGCCTGTATGAACTTTGCGGCCTGTTTTTGCCGGGGCCTTAGCGCCTCGGCAGTCCTTCTTGATTGACCCCTCGCGCGCCGCCCATGGCGGCGCGCCGGAGCGCACCCATGCAAATTCTGACCCAACTCGTCTTCAGCGGCATTGCCCTCGGCATGATTTACGCCGTCATCGCCTTCGGCTACCAACTCACCTTCGCCACCTCGGACACGCTCAACTTCGGCCAAGGTGACGCGCTGATGCTGGGGGCGCTGGTCGGCCTCACCCTGGTCACCGTGGTGGGGCTGAACTACTGGCTGGCGCTGCCCGTGGTGTGCCTGTTTGGTGCCGTGCAAGGCATGTTCGTCGAGCGCATCGGCGTGCGCCCGGCGATCAAGATCAAAAGCGAGTTCGGCTGGATCATGTCCACCATCGCGCTGGGCATCATTTTCAAGAACGTGGCCGAGAACGTCTGGGGTCGCGATGACCTGAAGTTTCCCTCGCCGCTGCCCGAAGCGCCGCTGCAATTGCTGGGCGCCAATGTCTTGCCGATGGAGCTGCTGGTCGTGTTCGGTGCCCTCGCCCTGATGTTGTCGGTGGAGGTATTCAACCGCCGCTCCATCTACGGCAAGGCCGTGGTGGCGACCTTCAATGACCGCGACGCGGCCAAGCTGATGGGCATCAACACCGGCCTGGTCATCACCTTTTCCTACGCCTTGTCTTCACTGACCGCTGCTTTCGCCGGCATGTTGATCGCACCCCTGACGCTGACCGGCGCCACCATGGGCGCCGTGCTCGGGCTCAAGGCTTTTGCGGTGGCCATCATCGGCGGGCTCAACAGCGGCATGGGCATCATCGTGGGCGGGCTGATTCTGGGCATCGCCGAGACCTGCACCGGCTACTACCTCTCCACCGGCTACAAGGATGTGCCGGGCCTGCTGCTGCTGCTGATGGTGCTGGCCATCAAACCGGCCGGCCTGTTTGGCAAGACCGCCATCAAGAAGGTTTAAGGACCTCGTATGCAGACCCCGATCAATCACATGAGCGCCCCTGACAACTCCACCGCAGCCAAGATTCCCGCGCCGATTGCACGCGAGGCTGGTGCTAACGCCCTCGGCCCCTGGGTGCTCGGCGTGCTGGCCGTGTTGGCCCTGGCGGCCTTCCCGTTGGTGGTGCACAACCCCTATTACGTCCACCTGGTCGAGACGATTCTGATCTATGCCATCGTGCTGTTCGGCCTGGACATCGTGGTCGGCTACACCGGCCAGGTCTCGCTGGGCCACGCCGGGCTGTTCGGCATCGGCGCCTACACGGCCGGCGTGCTGGTGTTCCAACTGGGCGCCTCGCTGTGGGTCACGCTGCCGGCGTCGATCGCGGTGACCGCCTTGTTTGGCGCCTTGCTGGCCTTGCCGGCGCTGCGTGTTTCCGGGCCCTATCTGGCGATGGTGACGCTGGCTTTCGGCACCATCATCCAGATCCTCATCAATGAGATGAGCTTTTTGACCGAAGGGCCAATGGGCATCAAGCTCGCCAAGCCGGCGCTGTTCGGTCACAAGCTGAGTGAGGTCGAGTTCTTCTGGGTGGTCGCCGTGATGCTCTTGCTGTCGCTGGTGTTCGTGCACCGCGTGCTGCGCTCGCATCTGGGGCGCGCCTTCGAAGCCTTGCGCGGCAGCCCGGTGGCGTCGGACTGCATGGGCGTGTCGGTCTACCGCTACAAGGTTTATGCCTTTGTCATCAGTGCCGGTTTGGCCGGCTTGTCGGGCGCGCTGTACGCGTACTCCGAACAGTACATCAGCCCCAATACCTATAACTTCGAGTTGACCGTGATGTTCTTGCTCGCGGTCATCATGGGTGGGCGCAAGAGCCGCGTCGGCTCGCTGCTGGGTGCGGCCATCATCGTGCTGCTGCCCAAGCTGCTGGACGACCTGGAATGGTTTCGTATCGGCGCGGTCGCTTTGGCGCTGCTGATGCTGATCGGCGCGGTGGTGTTGCTGGCCAAGGGCCGCAGCAGCTGGCAGCGGGTGGCCGTGCCGGTGCTCGGCAGCATCGCCTTGGCCGGTCTGTCTTTTGTGCTGCAAGGCATGACCGAATGGCGGCTGTCGGTGTTCGGTGTGATCACGCTGTTCGTCGTCTACTACCTGCAGGACGGCATCGTGGGCTTCGTGCGTCAGGCGCTCGGCATCAAACCGGCGCACGACGCCGCTGCGCTGGCCGCCGATACCGCCGGGGGCGAAGCCGCATTGATGCGCGCCCAAAGCGGCACCCCCGCCGAGCTGCTGGTGGCCGAAGGCGTGCTGATGCAGTTTGGTGGTTTGAAGGCGCTCAATCAGGTCGACTTGCGGGTGCAGCGCGCCACCGTGCACGGCCTGATCGGGCCGAATGGTTCGGGCAAGAGCACGATGATGAATGTGCTGACCGGCATCTACGAGCCCACGGCCGGCAAGGTCGCCTTCTGCGGCCGCGCAGTCAACGGGCGCACGCCGTCCGACATCGCGCTCAGCGGCATTGCCCGCACCTTCCAGAACGTGCAGCTGTTCGGCGAAATGACGGCACTCAACAACGTGATGGTGGGCCTGCATCACAGCTTCAACAGTAATTTGCTGGATGTGGCGCTGCAATTGCCGCGCTATCGACGCGAGCATGCACAGGCCAGCGCGCGCGCCATGGCACTGCTGCGTTTCGTCGGCCTGAGCGATCTCGCCCAAGAGGAGGCGCGCAACCTGCCCTACGGCAAACAACGCCTGCTGGAAATTGCACGCGCACTGGCGCTTGATCCGCAATTGCTGCTGCTGGATGAGCCCGCCGCCGGCCTGACCGCGCCGGACATCAAAGAGCTGATCGCCATCATCGAAAAGATCAAGGCGCAATGCATCACGGTGATCCTGATCGAGCACCATATGGACGTGGTGATGTCCATCTGCGACACCGTCAGCGTGCTCGACTTCGGCCAGAAGATCGCCGAAGGCAGCCCCGCCGACGTCTGCAACGACCCCAAGGTGATCGAGGCCTACCTCGGCGCCGAATCCGTTTGACCGCGAAAGCCCCTATGCTCCAAATTAGCAATCTGCATGCCGGCTACGGCAAGGTCGAAGTGCTGCAAGGCATCAGCATGAATGTGCCCAAGGGCCAGGTCGTGACGCTGATCGGCTCCAACGGCGCCGGCAAAACCACCACCATGCGCGCCATATCCGGCATGATCGCGCCGAGCAGCGGTGACATCAGCCTCAACGGCCAGCCCATCGGCGGCCTCGAATCCTTCTACATCGCCCGCAAGGGCCTGGCCCATTCGCCGGAAGGCCGGCGCGTGTTTGCAACCATGAGTGTGGCCGACAACCTGCTGCTCGGCGCCTTCCCGCGCATCACCGGCGCACGCCCGCGTGGCGACGTCAAACGCGACTTGGAGCGGGCGATGGAACTCTTCCCCCGTCTGAAGGAGCGCCGCACGCAGCTGGCCGGCACGCTCTCGGGCGGCGAGCAGCAAATGCTGGCGATGGCACGCGCGGTCATGCTCAACCCCGAGGTGCTGCTGCTGGACGAGCCGTCCATGGGTCTGGCGCCGGTGCTGGTGGAGGAGGTCTTCAAGATCATCGCCCGACTCAAAAGCGAAGGCGTGACCATGTTGCTGGTCGAACAGTTCGCCGCCGCCGCACTGGCCGTCGCTGATTATGGTTATGTGCTGGAAAACGGCCGCATCTCGGTGCATGGCCCGGCGCACCAGCTGCGCGATGACCCGGCCGTGAAAGCTGCCTATCTGGGCAGCGGCGTGCATTGAGGCCCGCCTGGTTTTACACCCGTAAACCAAAGCGCTTGCGATAGTCACGCGGCGTCAGCTCGACCCAGCGCTTGAAGACCTTGCTGAAGGTCGAGACATCCTCATAGCCGCAGCGCGAGGTGATGTCTTGCATGGACAGCTGTGTGCTTTCCAAGAGCCCGCGCGCGCGCTCGACCCGCAGCTGCTGCACGTATTGAACCGGCGTGCAGCCCTGCACCGCATGAAAGCGGCGCAGCAAGGTGCGCGAACTGGCGTTGCAATGCGCGGCCAGTTCGGGCAGCGTCCAGTCAAGGTCCAGCCGCGCGTTCAACCAACTGCGAGCGCGCTCGATCAAGACATGGCCCTCGCCCGCCATCATCGCGCTGGCAATATAGGGCGCTTGGGAGGCCCGCTGCGCATCCATCACCAGCACGCGTGCCGTCTGCTGGCGTAAATCGTCACCGCCAAAGCGGCCGATCAAAGCCAGGCTGAGGTCGAAGTAAGAAGTTATGCCCCCGGAAGTCATCAAATTCCCATCCTGCACCAGCAACTGATCCGCCGCCAGCTCAACCCGCGGGTAATGACTGCGGAAGTAACTGCCCAACCACCAGCTGGTGGTGGCGCGGCGGCCGTTCAGCAGACCGGCTGCAGCCAGCAGGC
This sequence comes from Paucibacter sp. B2R-40, assembly GCF_025717555.1. Lineage (GTDB taxonomy): Bacteria > Pseudomonadota > Gammaproteobacteria > Burkholderiales > Burkholderiaceae_C > Paucibacter_A. The sequence goes on from NZ_JAJIRP010000010.1 coordinate 89,354, forward strand.
AAGTGCCCGAGCAGGCGGCGGCGAGCAGGGGCGGTGCCGTTCGCAAATCTATCAACTCTCCCAGCTCTCGCAAGGCCTGCAGTTCGGCATCGCAATCGGCCAGCACGGCCTCCAGTTCGCCCACACCAGCGTGGTAGATGCCCGGCAGCAGCAACACATCCAGGCGGCTGCCCTGCAGCGGCTTGCACGCAAAGCTCAGGCCGCCGACGCTGAGCAGCGGCTCGCGGCGCGCCGTCAGCCAGTCAAGCTCGAAGTGCACACGCTGGCGCGCCGGCTGCAGCTCACTCAAGGTATTGGCGATGCGAAACACATCGGCCGGGCCGACCGCCCCGCTGGCCAAGCAGCCCGGATAGACCAGGATACCCACGGTGATCGATCTGCCGTTCGCCATAGTCATAGACTGTCTAAAACCAACATAGAAATGTCATTTTAGCCAATGGCCGATTATTTCGAACAGTCGCACACTAAGGCTCCATAAATTGAAAGTCGACGCCCATGCTGCTCACTGCTTCAAGCCAAATCTATCCTGCCCTGCCCGCCTTCACCTTGGCCTTGGTGGCGCTGTTTGCCAAGACCACGCTGACCAGCGTGGTACAGGTGCTCAGCCGCTTGCGTGCCGGCATCTTCCCGATCCCGGAGGACGCCCGCCTGCTGCGCAAAAAGCCGGCCGAGGCCGAGGCACCCTTTGTGCGCCGCTGCGCCAATGTCTGGCGCAACGATACCGAAAACCTGCCGCTGTTTTTTGCGCTCGCGCTCGTCTATACGCTCTTGGGGGCGTCGGCCGAATCGGCAAGCCAGTTGTTCGGCGCCTATGTGTTGCTGCGTTTCGCCCATACGCTCGTGTTCCTGCTGGGCCTGCAGCCCTGGCGCGCCCTGCTTTACTTGAGCGGCATGGCGGTGTGCTGGGTGATCGCGTGGAAGTCCTTGCTGCTGGGCGGCCTGCTTGCTTGAATGTTTGGAGCAAAGGGCTGGCTTGAATGCGGTGAGCCCGCCAGATTGGCATGGCGCTCGTGCGTGAAGGATTGCTGCAAATTGCTGAGCGGGGTGCCCCGCTGAACTGATAACCTTCAATTTTGGAAGTCAGCTCCGTTCCCTGAGCTGAGCTGAGTGAGTAAATCTCAATCAGCGCAAACGCCTGACTTGGCCTGTGGCGCTGGTCATTGTCAGGGACTCAATCCGACTTCCGCAATGATCGCTGCCCCCTCTTTTTCTCGCATCGCAGGCCCACTTGGCCCCGGCACCCTCAGTTGCTGACCATCCTCCAGATCGTGTTCCAGTCGTTGAGGTTCAAGGTGACATTCCCGCTATTGCTTGCAACGCAGTTACCGATCTGCCAAGAACCTGCGCCGGGCACGAAGGACGTGACCGGCGAGAACATCATGCGTTGATTTGCCGGTGCGCTGGCCGTCTTGTAGGCATTGTTGATGCTGCTCGGGGCAGAACTGCTGGTGGATGCGCGGAAGCAGATGTCGACCAGAAGAGTCCCGCCCGCAGTTGCTCCCACCGAGAAGGCACCCGAGGCGGTTACACGCTGGCTCGCGGTCGTCGTGACTTGGGTCGATGTGCCGACAAAGCTGAAGACACCCTGCGCCACTGCGATCGACGAACTGATGCTGGACTGGGCAAAGGCGATGTTGACAACTCCCGACGCACCGGTCGGCCCCTGCGCACCTTGCGGACCCTGGGGGCCTTGGGGACCAGTGGCACCAGTCGCGCCTGTCGCGCCAGTAGCTCCAACGGGGCCGAACCCACCAGTAGCCCCGGTCAGCCCGGCCGGGCCGATGGGTCCCGTGGCACCGGCCGGTCCTGTTGCCCCGGTCGCGCCCTGCGGCCCAGCAAGGCCGGGCGCACCCTGCGGCCCGGCCGGCCCCTGATCGGCCAGCGTCAGGTCTAGCCTCGCGACATGGCCGGTGGCGGTGTTTTCCTTGCTGTCAAAGAACACCACGGTGCCTGGTGCGGTGCCGGCGGCGCCGATGAGCCAGCCGTAGTTGGTGGCGGGGTTGCTGATCCAGCTTTTGACCTGAGCGGTGACGTCCACCGCTAGGTACTGTCCGGCAGCCGGCACCACCACGCCCAGCAGGCTGATGCCGCCGGCCGCGGGCTGATTGCCGAAATTGATGCCAGCTTCGGTCCAGGCCGTGTTCACCGAGTTGATGTCGACAGCACCCGGCGCACCCACACGGTTGACATACATCACCAGTGTGGCCTTGAGCAGCTTGGCGGCCGTGGTGGCCGCAGGTAGCGTGCCAAGATCAAAGCGTAGTAGCGCGTTCGAGCCGCCGCCCACGTTCAGGGTCGGCTGCGCGCCAAAATTGACGGCCGGTTGAGTCGAGCTGATATGGGTGTCGGCGGCCAGCGGCGCCTCAAGCGCCAGAGCCGGTGCGGTGATCAGGACGCAGGTGGCAAGGCACAGCGCCAAGAGGGCGCGCGAGCGCTGGAGTTGCGGGCGCTGAGGCGCGAGACATTGGTTTGTCATGACATCTCCTTGGGGTTGCGAGCGAAGTGCAAACCGGCCGCGGGCCTGCCCATGGGCGGGAGGAAGGGGATTCAAGCCCTGCGGCGGCGGGCGAGGGTGAAAGCGCCAAGCCCCAGCGCCCACAGCAGCACACTGGCCGGCTCTGGCACCTGGATCACGCTGGCAGCCACATCAACATCCAGCGCCCAATGGCCGCTGCGCTGAGCGCCGTCGACGCGCACAAAATGCAGGGTGTCGTCATCGGGAAAGCCGAGATAGGCCGAGGTGTAATGGGTCTCGCCGGCATGGCTGTAAAAGCTGCTCATCGCGTGCACCGTGACAGGCCCCGAGACTGCATTGTTGTCGTCCTGTGACAGCACCAGCGTGTAATGGCCGGCGGCAGCGCCTGCCAAGCTGAACATGGCGTCCCAGCAAAAACTGCCAGCGCTTGCGCAAGCATTGCTCGAACCTATATTGCCTTGCACGCTGTAGCCACTGGCATCGAACAGGGTCAGAACCGGGGCGAAGCCACCGGCCAGAATGCTTTGCCCAGCGCCATTGAGGCCACCGCTGTGCGAAAAGGTGGTAACGGCAATGTCGCCGGCAGCGGCCAGATCGAAGGCGAAAATCGCCAAGTCATTGTCGAGGCTGAAATTCCCCTGGTAGGAACTGGTGGCGGCCTGGCCCACACTAACTAAGCTGGCGGCACATATTACGGCGGCCAAAACTTTCAATCGGAATCGAGGCATGCTCTACTCCTTTGGCCGACAAAAATGTCAGGCGGGTGCAAAATTATATGAGCAGGCTGGCCTTTTTGGAGGGCGATTTTTACCTCGGACCCGCCGTGCGGAATCGGCCAGCGCCGGCACGTCGAGGGCGCGTGCTGGCATTGACCGGCACGCGCAGAGAAGTCCATGATGAACATTGCGCAAGCTCACCAGCCATCAATTGCAGGGCTTGACTGAGTTGTGCGTCGAGTTCCTTTTGCCGAGGTGCGAGCCACATGAGGAAAGCCCAGATGTTGTACTTGGCAATCTGCGCAAGCCTGCTGAAGTGGCGATAGACCTAGGTGCAGCCGAGGCTTAGGTCCGTCAATTTGGGACCGACAATGGCATTCGATGAAGACTAGCGCGAAGTAATCGCTCCGGATGTCTCTCAACACAGGCTACGTGTTTGGTTTGACTGGAGAGAGGGAGAGTGGCTGTCCAGCCACGGTTCCAGGTCCTCGATCGGCACCGGCTTGCCAAATAGGTAGCCCTGGTAATGCTGGCAGCAATTTGCGCGCAGGAATTCCAGTTGTGCTTGCGACTCGACACCTTCGGCAATCACAGCGATATCCAGGTTCTTGGCCAGATCGATGATGGTGCGGCAGATCGCAGCATCGTGAGCATCATCGGGAAGTCCGGCTACAAAGCCTTGGTCGATCTTGATCTGATCCAAGGGCAGCAGTTTCAGGTAGGCCAGTGACGAGAAACCGGTTCCAAAGTCGTCCAGCGAAAGCCCGACTCCGATCTTGCGTAACTGGTGCAGCTTGGACATGACTTCGTCAGTTTTGGAAATCAATGTACTTTCGGTCAGTTCGAGTTTGAGCCGGGTCGGGGGGGCGTGGTGCTCCGTCAGGATTCCGAACACGGAATCGACAAAATCGGTCTGCAAGAACTGCTTGGGGCTGACATTGACCGACAAGGTCAGTGATGCGCGCACCGGATGAGCTGCCCAAGCTGCCAATTGTTCGCAAGCCTTGTTCAGCACCCAGAGCCCCAGCGTCAGGATCAGATCTGACTCTTCAGCCAAGGGGATGAACTGCGCTGGGGAAATCATGCCCAGCGTGGGATGACACCAGCGCAACAAGGCCTCGGCCCCCATGGGATTATTGTCCGCATCGATCTGAACCTGGAAGTAAAGCTGAAGTTGACGCTGCCCACCGTGAAGGGTCTCTCGCAGATCGGACTCCAGGGCGGTCCGCTCCAGCATTCTGGCCTGCATATGCGATTCGAAGCTGCGAATCAGGTTGCGCCCCGAGGCCTTGGCCTGATACATGGCCAGGTCGGCATGGCGCAACAACTCGTCGGCGCTCTGGTCGGGCCCCTGTTGCACCGCGATACCAATGCTTGCGGTACAAAAATGTTCGACGTGCATGACGGCGCCGTCGCGGTCCAGGGTCAAGCTGTGGCGTTGGCGGACCTGTTCGGCCACTTTCTGCGCCACCCGCTCCGCCTGCATTCCAACCATCTCGGCATCCAGCCCCTCCAGCAGGATGACGAATTCGTCGCCTCCCAATCGCGCCACGGTGTCGCATTCGCGAACGCAGGCGCTGATTCGCCGGCCAACTGCCACGAGTAGGGCATCGCCGAAGTCATGCCCCAGGGAGTCGTTGATCGCCTTGAAGTTATCCAGGTCCAGAAAGATCAACGCGCAGGGGGCTCCCCTGCGCTGATGAATGGCCAAGGCATGCCGAAGCCTTTCATGGAGCAGCCGCCGGTTGGGCAACTGAGTGAGCGCGTCGTGAAACGCGAGGTGATAAATCTCGTCTTCGGCAGCCTTGCGAGCCGAAATATCCAGAAAGCAGCCCACATAGTGGCTGCAAGTCCCGACCTCATCATGAACGGCGGTGAGCGTCAGCCATGAGGGACTGTCCGAACCACCTGCCCGACGGGTCCAGCATTCGCCTTCCCAGGTGCCTTTGCGGGTGAGCAGTTGCCAGACGTTGGCCAGGAAGTCTGCCCCATGCCGAGGCGCCAGGATATCGGTCCAAGCCATCCCGATGGCCGCCACGGCATCGACGCCCGTGTGCCGGGAAAAGGCCGGGTTGACGCGCAGCAGCTTCAGTTGTCCATCGGCGATGAACACGGACTCCTGAGTCTCGAAGGCAATGGCTGCAATACGCAGCTCCTGCGCCTGTGTCCGGGATAGCGTCAGCGCGGCGTCAAGCTCCATCACACGGGTGGTCAGGTTGCGATTGGCTCGGGCGAGGGCCCGCTGCGAGTCGATCAGGTTTTCGTTCAGGGCCAGCACCTTGCATTGCAGGTGGTCCCAGTCGTTGACATTGTGTTCGGCCATGAGCAGCAAGGCATCACCCTCGCGCCGGACCCAGCCGTTCAGGCTGTGCCTCGAGACAGTCGGCCAGCCCAGGGTCAGTAGACCGGCGTAGACCTGTCCGGTGGCATCCATGGGCAATTCCAACAGCTCGTCCAGCGTCGGACTCTGAAAGATGGCGCGCACCTGGCGCGCGCAAGCGGGTGCTTGGGGCGCCCCACCGATCAGCAGGTGCTGGAAGCCCGCATTGGCCTGCAGCAACTCGCCCCGGGCGTTGATGCGGGCCTGGACGACGCACAGACTGCAACGGACCCATTCCTCAGACTCCAAAGCGCTCCCAAAGGAATGTTCGTGGGGGCCGGGCAAGTCCAGCATCATTGCAGGTTCTCAGCGCGCGGGCAGTTCGCCTAACAGTGGCAAGGGCGGCACCGTTACAGCCAGCGCGTCGTGGGCAAAGGCGTCGGCCCCCAGGAAGTCCGCCAAGCCCGGATGCTGATTGAGCACCATGCCGCCGACAATGATGCGCGGGCTGTTCAGGGGGCAGGCTTGGCGAATCTGTTGGATGGCGTGTCGGGCATCCGCCAACTGGCTTGGGAAGGCGACCGACAAGGCCACCAGATCCGGCTGCCATTGCTGGATTTGGCGTACCAGATCACGGGTCGGCGTGTTGGCACCGAGGCACTGGACGTCCCATCCGGCAAGTTCCAGCGCATCGGACACCATGCGCAAACCCACACTATGCTGATTGCCCTGCACGCTGGCCAACACGGCCTTGTGGCCTAGGCTTGCGGGCAAGGGATGGTGGGCAAAACGCTCTGCCATGACGGTGCTGGCCGTGGCCGTGGCCAAGTGCTCCTGAGCCACCGATACCTCATTGCGCTGCCAACGTTGGCCAATGCTGCGCAGGCAGTTCTCGACCAACCTGACCTCGATCTCCACCAAGCCATGACCTTGCGATTCCAGGTCCGCGACCATTTGAAGGGCGCCCCTGCGATCGCCCGTGAGCAGCGCATCCTCGAAGCGAGTTTGGATGTCGAAAGGCGCATGGCGACTTGGCGCTACCACTGGCCGACCTGGCTCATTGGACTCCCTTAACGCGGCGTCTAGCCAGTCCGTCAGGAGCGGGCCCTCTTCGCCGAGACTATTGGCCAAATACTCCACCATCCAGCGCAAACAGATGTCGATGTGTTCTGACGGAATGTGCCTGGCCCCCAGCATTTCGCGAACCCAGCAAAGATAGGCAGAGAACGGGGCGGCAAGTCCGGTGGCCAGTGTAGGAAGCAAAAAGTCCAGGTGGTGGTGGAGATCTTCCAGGCAGAGTTGTCGGCCGCGCTCGCCGAACTGCGCATAGCGCTCTCCGAATTTGTCGTAAAACGCTTGGCAGGCATAGTCGGCAGCCGCACCCTTGAGCAGGAACAGGCGCTGCAAATCCTCGCTGCTGATGAGGCGCGGCACAGGCTGAGGCATAGGCTCAGCGAGCGAATACATTGAACTGCCTCAGTTCGGTACTCCGGGGTACTAACTTCAGGCCTTTGGGGATGCCGCGGTGAGCGTCCTTGTAGGCGTGAGAATGGTGCCAGGCATTGAAGCTGTCGGCATCCGACCAATAGGTGAGGAGCCAGACTTCCTCGGGCTTGTCGCAGGGACTCATGACCTCCATCCGCACAAAGCCCGGCGCATCTTCCACGCGATGTGGGCGCTCCCGGAACGCTGCTCTGACCTCTTCCACCATGCCATTGGCAATCTCGAAGCGACTTAGGACAACGAACATGAAAGCCTTTCCCGAGGACGATGCCCATCCGCGCTTTGATGCTGATAGCTTTTTATTGCTGTGCTTCGAGCACTATATTCGCAATACGCAAGGGGACCCAGGATTAGAAGAATCGTTCCAAATGCCCAGGCACGCCTACCTATCACGGTCATCTGGATGAATGGAAAGAGCAAGGTCGCTCCTACTTTGGTGCTCGTCTCGGAAGGAATTCGCGCCAGTATGGTTCAACGCATGGCCTTTGTATTGCTACAGGTCAAACATCGTTTGTATCTGGCCGTCGCTCATGGCGACCAGGTAGGTCGGAATCGGAGTTTTTGTTGGGCACCTTTGCGAGGCTTGCGGCCACTGCAACGGCACTTCGCAGTCCTTTTGAAGTTTCAGAATTCGTAGTCACAAGCGCCGCTGCAGCCGGCCAAATCGAAACGGAGAGGCGCTTCTTTGCCCCCAAGTACGTCGCATAGCCCCCATCCGCGGGCTGCGAGCTGCCCTACGCTTCCAACAGGGCTTGCAAGGCCCAGCCAAGAGTTTCGCGCCAGTCCGGCTCGCGCAGCACAAACAGGTTGGCCAGCAGCGGCTCGCTGGCCAAGGACGCCGCCGTGGTCTCAAATGCTGCGCCGCCTCGCCACCCTCGCCACCAGCCCCAAACCCGCCAGTAGCAAGCCAAGACTGGCTGGTTCCGGCACCGCCTGCACCGTACTGAAGGTGTCGATCGCAAAGCCCGCGCCGCCAGGGCCGGATGCGATGAAACTGATCGCATCGATATCGCCCCAGCTCACCGGGCTGGGGTTGCCTGCGTCGTTGACGAAGGCAGCGAAGGGGATCAGCACGGTCTGGGCGAACGAGGCGTCCACCGTCATCGCAAAATCGGCCACGCTGCTCGGCGAGCCGCCGCCATGCGCGGTGATGACGGTGACGGTGAGCGAGATCGGTGCGCTCAGGTAGCGAAAGTCGAGCCTGAAAGCGGACTCGCTTTGCAGATCGAGCGAGAGGTCTTGCCCAAAGCCATGGGCGACTCCATAGGCCAGGTTGGTGTAGAGCGGGATGGCCGCATCCGAGAGCGTGAAGTAGGCGCCGGCCTGGATGGCGGCGAAGCTGAACTTGCCGGTTTGCGCCACGCCCGCAGCGATGGTATTGGCGATGTAGCGGCCCGCGCCGGGGGCCTCGACCGAGGGCAGATAGATTTCCGCATAGGGGGCGGCGTCGGTTTGAATCAGGCCGGGGCCGTCGCTGAAAGTATCCAGGATAGACGCGGCCTGCGCGCTGCTGAGCGACAAGATCATGGCGCCGGCGAGTGCGCTGAGTTTGTGGTGCTTCATGGTCGTTCTCCGGTAAAAGAAAGGTGACTTCAGCTGCGGCGGCGCTGCAGCCAGAGCAAGGCCAACAAGCCGCTGCCGAACAGCGACCAGCTGGCGGGTTCGGGCACATTGCCGGCCAAGAAATCATGGCCGCTGGCACCCACGGTGTTCAGGCCGGCGACCGAGGGCGCCAGCGAATACAGCGCCGAGTGATAGAAGTCGGCCTCGGCACTGCGGCCGAGCTGGGCGTAATAGCTGACATAGGCCGAGGTGTAGAGACTTCCCGTGAACTGCAAGGTGTGGCCGACCTGGGTGGCCAAGCTGAGCGAGTACAGGCCGGTAGCCTGCTTGCGGGCGTCCCAATCGAAGCGGATCTCCTGGCCGCTTTGCTGATCTCGCAGCGTTGTGCTGGCGCCGGCGTTCACTTCCAAGAAGCCGCCCATCTCGAAACTTGGTGAGGACAAGCTGCCGTCAATGCTGAAGTCCACCCGGTAGCTCACCGGCGTGCCCAAGGCCAGGCCCGCGCCGCTCACCACCACCAGATCGGCAAAACTGCCCTGCGCCGAGCCGCTGCCATAGCCGCTGAACAAGCCATGGCCCAGCGCATCAAAGCCATAGCCAAAGTTGGCCGAGGAATAGGCCTTGAGGCTGCCCACCGAGCCTTTGAACAGCGCCGTGGCGCCGCCGCCGTTGCTGACCTCGGCGGTGCGGCTCAGGCTATGGGGCAAGAGGGCCTGCGGGTTGTCCGTAAAGCCGAAACTATCGACGAGATTGAAGTCTTCGCGTGGCTGGTCAGGGAGGATCAGCGTGCTGGTGGCGTTGACATTGCCATAGGCCCCATAGCTCTGCGCGCCCGCGGCCAGGGGCACAGCGATGGCCAGGGCAAAGCCGCTGAGTTTTAAGAGGTTCATGCTCGGTTCTCCGGTGAAGTGAAGCATTGGTTGGGGCGGCCTTGCTGCCGCGCCAACTTGTTCAGGCCGGCGCCAAACAGCGCCGCGACTTGAAAATGCTGACACCGGGACATACGCAGCGCCGGAAGCAAACCGGCCAGCCCCTCACCCCCTAGAACGTAGGGATAAGGCCTTGCAAGCCCCGCGCTTCAAAAACCCAGCGCCGGCCTCGCTTGGCGCGTGGGCGCCTCAGGCGCATCGGTCCGCAGCGCAGAGGCGAGCGCCGCTTGTCGGCGGCTGAGGGCCTCGCTGTGCTGACCCAAGGCCTCAAAAGCCAAGGCTTGCACGCGCCACAAATAGGCGGCTATGCGCACATCGGCCAGGCCGCTCGGCAAAGCCTGCCAGCGTTGTTGAGCCGCCTCCACGGCGCTCAGAGCCAGCGCGGCGTCGCCCTCGGCCCATGCCACGCGAGCCAGGCCGATGGCGGCCAAGACCTGGGGGCCACGCGCCCCACCGGGCGGCAACTGCGCCGCCGCTTGGAAGGCCTGCGCCGCCGCAGCGCCCTGCCCGTCGGCCAGCAGCCAGCGCGCCCAACGCTCGCGGGCCTGGGCCAGGCGGTAAGAGTCAGGCGCGTCCCATTTCTCGCAGGCACTCAGCGCTTGCTGTAAGGCCGCGCGTGCCTGCGGCCCTTGTCCCAATTGCAACAAAGCCTCGCCCTTCAAGCCCAGCCAGCGCCGCTCATCGCCTTCGGCCCGCAGCGCGGGGTCGCGGGCGAGCAGGGTTTGCACCAACACCAAAGCCTCAGCTGCGCGGCCCTCGGCCAATAGCGCTGTGGCCCAAGCTTCATTGGCCTCACCGGCATCACCGGCCTGCACAGCAGCGGTCGCGGTCGCCGCCCCCTCTGCACCCTTCGCGCCGGCTATTCCCAGCGAGTCAAACAAGGCCAAGGCTTGCTCGCGTTGCCCCTGCCTATGCAAGCAAAGCGCCTGCTGCGAAACGGCGCGCACGTGGCTGACATGCTCGGCCCCGTAGGTGCGCAAGGCTTGCTGACGGGCCCGCTCGAAATGCGGCATGGCCTGCGCCGGCTGGCCCAGCTCGCACAAAACCTCGGCCAGACTTTGGTGCGTGCTGGCCAGGTTCTCCTGGCTGGCGCCCGCGGGCAGCGGCAAGGCCAAAGCTTGCTCCAGACTTTGCTGGGCTTGCGGCCATTGTTCCAAGGCGGTATGGACATCGCCGCGCAAGGCCAGCGCCGCTGCGTGGTCAAAGCTCGAAGGCGCATGCGCTTGGTACAAAGCGATCGCCCGGTTCAGTGACTGCAGACGCTGTGGCAGCACGCCCGGCGTACCACGCTGGGCCTCGCTATGCTCCATCCACCACAGGGCGCGCAGCTCGGTCGCGTCGAGCTCGGCCTCGCGCAGCCGGCGATCGATCTCCCGCAGCGCCGCTTGTGCCTTGGCATAACGCGCGTGATAAACGTCCACCGTCACATCCTCCAGGCGCGCTTTGAGCGGCACGCGGTGGTTCGCGCCAAAGTGAGCTTCGGCCAGAGCCAGGTGGCGCTGATGCAGGCGGGCGTAGCGCTCGTCTTCTTCAAGATAGTCGTAGATTTCAGTCAGCAAACCCATCAGCTCGATGCGCAGGACCGCCTCGTCGGCGAACTCCCGCTCCACCCGCTCGGCGGCGGCGTCCAGCAACTGGCGGGCGCTGGCCTGGCCGGGCGCGACACTGCCGGGGCGGCGCGGGTCCGAAGCCTCGAAGACACTGACCAAAAAACCCTTCACCGCCTCGGCCCGCCGCGCCTGGGCGCGCGCCTGCTCGGCCTGCCACAAAGCCAGTGAAAGGCCGCCCGCCAAGGCCAACACCACCACAGTCGCGGTCGACAAAGCCAGCACATGCCTTTGCACATAACGCCAGATCGACAAGCCACGCGACGCGCCTCTCGCCAGCACCGGCACGCGGTTCAGGTGGCGCTGCAAATCAGCCGCCAAGGCCTCCACGCTGGCGTAACGCGCCTCGGGGTCGCGCGCCATGGCTTTGGCGACGATGGCTTCCAGGTCACCCCGCAAAGCAGCTCGCTGGGCCGGCGCCGCTTCGCTGGCCAGCGGCAACTGCAGCGCTGCCAACTGGCTGGCAAAGTGCTCGGCCAAGGGCGCGGCGCCGGCGCGGTCCAACTGGTAAGGACGGCGCCCGGTGAGCAACTCGAACAGCACAATGCCCAGCGCATACACATCCACGCCCACGCCCAGCGGCCGGCCGGACCATTGCTCGGGTGCCACGCATTCGGGTGTGAAGGCCTGGCCCGATAGCCCAGCTGCCAGGGGCTCGTTTTCACCCAGCAAGCGCGCAATGCCGAAGTCCAACAATTTCACTTGACCTTGCATGGTGACCAGGATGTTGCTGGGCTTCAAGTCGCGATGAATTACCAGCCGCCCATGCGCGAAACTCACCGCTGAAAGCACCTGCGCAAACAGCGCCAGCCGCGCCTTCAAGGTCAGACCGGCGGCATACTCGGTGATGGGCCGGCCTTCGATCAATTCCATGGCCAGAAAGGGCTGGCCTTCGGGGCTGACGCCGGCCTCATACAAACGGGCGATATGTTCGTGTTCAAGGCTGGCCAGCAGGTCACGCTCCAGCTCGAAGCGCTGAGCCATCACAGCTGCGGGCTCCAGGCCCGCAAATGGCAGCTTCAAAGCGACACGCCGCCGCACGCCGTGGCATTGCTCGGCCGACCACACCGCCGCCATGCCGCCCTGCCCCAGCGGCGCCAGCAGACGAAACTGGGCGATGGTCAATCCAGGGCTCAAGACTTGACCCTGTGCATCAAGCGCTTCGCTCAGCAGCTGCGCTGCGGGCGGCGCCAGCGTGGCGACTTGGGCATGGCAGGCCAGCATCTGGCGCACCCAGGGCGCAGCCTCGCCTTGCAGGGCGGCAAGCCAAGCATCACGCTCGCCCTCGGGCAGGCCCATCGCCTCGTCAAAGCGCGCCGCCACCTCGGGCCACAACGCCAGCGGAATGCAAGGAGCCGTTGTCGGCGCAGCAGGGGGCAAAGGTTCGACCGAACTCATGACAGGCACATACGCAAAAAGCGGTGCAAGGCGGCCAAGCAGCGCCTTGCCTAAACGGCCTGCATCTGCAACAAGAGGAAGGCCCGGGCACGGTCCCACAGGCGCCGCACCGTCCGCTCGCTGATCCCCAAGGCCTGCGCCACCTCGACATCGGTATAGCCGCCGAAATAGCGCAACTCCACCAATTCGGCCAGCTGAGGGTCGAGCTGCTCCAGCGCTTGCAAGGCCTGCTCCACCGCGCTCACCGGCACGACCGTAGCGGCCACCTCATTCAGGCTGTGCAAGGCCAAGGTATCGAGCGTGATGGAGCCCTGCCCGCTGCCACGCCGCTGCGCCTGGGAGCGCCGCACGAAGTCGATCACGATATGGCGCATGGCCTTGGCAGCGTGGGCATAGAAATGCTTGCGACTTTTCAGCTCCACCTCAGCGCCGCCCACAAAACGCAGAAAGCTCTCATGCACCAAGGCCTGGGTATCCAGCAAGGTCGGTACCTGGTGGCCGCGCAGGCGAGCATGGGCGATTTTGAGCAGCTCGGGGTAAAGGGCCTGGTAGGCACGCTCAGCCGCCTGCGCATCACCGGCCTGAGCCTGGTGCAAGAGCAGCGTCAGCGATTCCAGACCGGGGGCAGACGAAGGGCTAGCCATGGGCGGAGATTTTGGCACACGGCAGATGTTGCATCTAACATCAAAGTCCCATGCACTGCGACGGGATGCTGGCGCTGCAGCCGACGCAGACGACCGGACTTGACCGGGCCAGCCGCCTAAGCTTGCAACATGGCCTGCAAGGCCGGGCTGAGAATCTCACGCCAGCCCGGTTCGCGCAGCACGAACAAAGCCGCCAGCCCCAGCTCCGCCGCCAAGGCTGGCCCATCCTCCGGCCCCAAGACCATCAGTGCTGTGGCCCAGGCATCGGCCCAGCAGCAGCTCGAGTGCAACACGCTGACGCTGGCCAGACCATGCTTGATAGGTTCGCCGCTGCGCGGGTCCAGCGTGTGCGAACGAGACCGGCCTTGCGTGTCGACAAAGCAATTGCGGTAGTCACCGCTGGTGGCCACGGCAAGCCCATGCAGGGCGAGCACCGAGCCGTTCAAGCCAGCGGCGCCGGGCACGGCCTCCAGCTGCACCCACCAGGGCTGGCCATTCGGCTTAAGGCCGGCGCCGCGCAGCTCACCGCCGACCTCGACCAGATGGTGCGGCAAGCCACAGTCCAGCAAAAACTCCGCCATTTGGTCGACCGCAAAGCCCTTGGCGATGCCGCACAGATCCAGCTCCAAGCCGCCCGGCTGCCAAACTTCCCAGCCGCCGACAGCTCTTTGCAGGGGCAGATCTTGCCAGCCAAGGCCGGCTGCTTGCGGCGCAGCGGCTGGCATCACAAAGCCCGGCTCGTCATGACGCAGACCGGCGCCAAAGCCCCAGGCCCGCACCAAGGCCGCTGCCGCCGGGTCGAAAGCGCCACCGCTGGCCTGCGCCACCTCCAGCGCCATGCGCAAGACTTGGCCACAAGGCTCGGAGATCGCGACCCAACTGGCCGGCTGGGCGCGACCGAAGCGCCGCAGATCCGAATCGGGCTCCCAAGGGCTCATGCGCGCCACCACCTCGGCCAGCCGGGCCTCCAGACCGCGTTGCAAAGGTGCGCAGTCAAGCCCGCACGGCCCGTAGAACTTGACGCTCCAACGGGTGCCCATGCTCTGGCCGTCGAGCACATAGAGCTGCTCGCCCAGCGCGGGCGTAGCCGGGGCTACGTGCGCCGGCAGCAGCACGCGCCTGTCCATCGTCAGTGTCATCTCGCCCTACTTCGGCAAGACCTCAAAGGTGGCGCTGTAACGGTAGCGCTTGGCTGGCTGATCGGCGCTGGCGGCCACTTCATGCCCCAGGCCCAGCCAATAACGGCCGGCCTCGGGCCAGCTGATGTTCAGCTCGCCCTGTGCGTCCGTTTTCAACGTTAACTCGCCGAGCTTGTAGCGGTAGCGGCTGCCGCCACGCAAAACGGTCACGCTGGCATCGGGCAGCGGCTTGCCGTCCAGCAGCAGGCGCAGGCGCACGCTGTCGCCGTCGCTCAGATCAGTCACTGGCGTCAACGCTTGCAGGGCTAGGCCAACGCTACTGGGCTGAGCGGACGGCAGGCCGGCGCGCTCTTTGCTAACGAAGGTTTCGCTGAGCATCCAGCTGCGTGTGACCTGCACATCCTGCGCCTCGGCGGGTATCTGCCCGGCCAGATCGGCCGGCTTGCCGCGCCAGCGTTTGGTCTCGCCGCCGAGCTTGTAGCTGGCAAACGCCGACTCGGCCGTATTGCTGATGCGGTAGGTGCCGGGCTGCTCCAGCTTGATATCAAAACTAGTGCGGTTGCGAGCCGCAACAACAGGCTCGGCCGCCACAGGCCTGCCGTCGGGGCCAAGAATCAGCAGCCGATCGAGCTGCAGCGCGTTTTCATATTCGAACAATTCCTCCGAAGCCACCGCGTCGATACTGACCAGGCTGGGCTTGCCACCGGCCGCAACATTGATGTGCGCGGTTTGCGGCAGCAGCCAAGTGCGGTGGGCTTGCGCCGCTCCGGCAGCGCTCAGCAGCATGAGGCCGGCCAAGGCTAAGCTTGAGATTGATCGTTTCATGTGTTTATCCCTTCAAGGTTTGACCGACAGCACCAAGCTGCCCAGCTCGTGCTCACCCTGCGCGCTGAACTGCGCCGCCGAGCTAATCGGTAACTGCAGCGGCACGCGCTGGACCTCGCGGCCGCCACCTTCGCGGGCCACTTCCACCACGACTTCATACTTGCCGGCGGGAAGAGCAGCCAGACTCTTGCTCAGATTGAGCTTGTGCTCGCCCACCGGGCGGGTCGCGCCACTGACCCCGTCCATGGGCATGCTCAAGTCACGCCCGCTTTTGCGCCACCACTGGCGCAGATCGGGCAGCCATTTGGCACCGGCGTTACTGGCTTTTTTCTGGTCATACCAGACCGCCAAGCTGATGGCCGGCTCCCCGGCACGCTCGGCCCAGACGGCCACATAGGGCCGGTGGTATTCGGCCACATTCAGACGCGGCAACTCCAGGCTGAGCTGGGCTTCGGCGGCCCAGGCGGGCAGCACGGCACTAGCACTGGCGAGCAAGACCGTGTAGGAAAAAAGTTTGTTTTGCATAGAAAAATTCAATGAACAAATATGAGCAATAAAGCGACCGGCAGCAGCAAACCAGCGGCCACCAAGGGCCAGACGCTGGGCCGTTTGGCCGCGTGCATTTTCAAAATCAGCAAGCCGGTGATCGCGAACAACAAGCTGGCGACGGCGAACAGGTCGATGAACCAGCTCCACACCGGGCCGGTATGGCGCCCTTTGTGCAGATCATTCAGATAGGCGACGGCGCCGCGCTCGCTGCGCTCGAATTCGGCCTCACCACTGGGCAAGGCGATCCGCAGCCAGGCGTCGCCGCCGGGGCGCGGCAAGGACAGATAGAGCTCGTCCGGCGCCCATTCAGCCAACAGACCTTCGGTCTTGAAGCCCCATTGCCGGTGCAACCAATGCTGCAGGGGTGGCGGCAACTCTGCCTTCTGCGCGCCCGAATGTGCCGCCACCAGCGTGGCCCGCAACACCGCGTCCGGCAACTGCGCCTGCCCGCTCGAAATCCTTGCCTTGGATTCAAATAGACCGGCGTTGTTCAGCGTGAGCCCCGTGACGCTGAACATCAGCAGCGCCGCCAGGCTGATCGCGCTACTGACCCAATGCCACAAATGCAATTGCTTCAGATAGGCGGCCCGGCTCTTGACCTGCGTTTTGCTGGCTGCGGTGTCGGTCGCGATATAGGCGGAGGCATTGCTCATGTCTCGGCCCATTGCCGCAACAGGTTGTGATAATGGCCGCTCAAGCTCACCGCCTCGTCGATCTCGCCGAAGCGAGCGCGCAGGCTCTGAATGCTTTGATCGAGCTGATACAGCATGGTGCGGCGGCCGTCATCGCGCACCATGCTCTGGGTCCAGAAGAAGGCCGCAAGTCGCTCGCCCGCTGTCACCGGCAGCACCTGATGCAAGCTGGTCGACGGGTACAAGACCAAGTCGCCAGCCGGCAGCTTGACCTCGTGGCTGCCATAGCTGTCTTGCACGACCAGCTCGCCGCCCTCGTACTCGCCAGGCTCGCACAGGAACAGCGTGCTGGAGACGTCGCTGCGCAGCGGCTGCGTGCTGCCGAGCTGGCTCATCACCGCACCGTCCACATGCAGGCCGTAATGCTCGCCGCCGGCATAGCGGTTGAACAAAGGGCTGAGCATGCGCAAGGGCAAGGCGGCGGAGAAGAATTGCGGGTGGGCGCTCAAGCGCTGCTGGATCAGCTGACCCAATTCGACCGCCAGCGCCGAGCCCGGCTTGAGTTGCTGATTGCGCTTGACCTGCGCACCCAAAGCGCCGACGGTCGCCCGGCCATCGCCCCACTCGCCCTCGGCCAGCAAACGCTGACGAAACTCGCTCACTTCGGCGGCACTCAGCACGCCCTGGATATGCAGCAACATGGTCGCCCGCCCTCCTCTTCCGTCTATCCCAGATCAGTACTTGACGTTCAGTGCCAAGCTCATGCTGCGCGGCGCGCCAAGCGTGAAGCGATTGCGCCCGCTATTGACCGAGGCCAGATAGAACTTGTCCGCCAGATTGGCCACATTGAACTGCAGGGCCAAGTTCTTGTTGATCTCGTAAGCCGCCATCGCGTCAAACACCCAGTAGCTCGGGATGCCATCAATGCCGACCACCGGCGCCGCGCCGTTATTGACCTGCGTGGTCTGGCTGGCGGTGTAGCGTGCGCCGCCGCCCAGGCTCAGGCCTTGCATCAGGCCTTCGGCCACGCGGTAGTTGACCCAGGACGTGAAGCTCAGTTTCGGCGTGTAGACCAGTTGAGCGCCGGTCTGCACGTCGACCGCGCCGGGCACGACCGTGACGGCCTCATTGACCTTGCTGTCCATCCACACCAGGCCGGCCTGCAATTGCAAGTTGCTGGACACTGCGCCCGCCGCACCCAGCTCCAGGCCCTTGACCGTCTTTTTGCCGTATTGCGTCACTTCGCCGGTGGCGCTGCCGGCACGCGCCAGCTCGTTCTCGTTTTGCGAGCGGAACAAAGCGGCCGTCAACAGCAACTGCCTGTCCAGCAAGTCCCATTTCGTGCCCAGTTCCAGATTATTGGCCTGCTGTGGCTTCAAGTTAGGTGCGTTGATGCTGACCGCGCCGGTGTCAGAGCTGGGCGTCGCGCTGCTGAGCGCGAAGTTGTCGCTGCCGGGCGGCTTTTGCGAGGTGGCGTAAGACAGGTAGACACTCCCGTTCTCGCTCGGCTTGAACAGCAGACCCAGCTTGCCGCTGAGCAGCGTGTCGCTGTTCACCAAAGCACTGGCCGCGACCGCTGGGGTCGAGGTGGCGGGGATGCTGGTGTACTCGCTGCGGAAGCGCTCGGCGCGCAGGCCGGCGCTGAGCTGCCAGCGCTCGGTGATGTCCAAGGTGTCGAACAAAAAGGCGGCGGCGGTCGTGGTCTCGCCGGCCGTGCTGGCGCCGTTGCGGGTCAGCGGGGCGAACTTGTCGTTGACCGATGGTGCATACAAATTGGCACGATCACCGGCGGTGTTGACATAGGCAAAGCCCGCCGTGTTCTGCTTTTCATGCGTCAGCTCGACGCCGGTGCTGATGTTGTTCTTGAAGCCGGCAATCGTGAAGGCGCTGTTCAAGCTGGTCTGGTTGGCCAGAATCTGGTTGCGCTGATCGCGGCCCAGGCGGCCTCGGCCTACCGTCCAGGCTGCCGGTTTGGCCGCGTCGCCGATGATGGACCAATTGCCGGGCGTGCTGCTGATGATGGTGTTCGTCAGGTTCAGATCCTGCTGGGTGCGGCCAAAGCGCGAGATATTGCGCAGGCTGGTGCCCGGCGCAAAGTCATGCTCCAGCAGCAGGGTCAACATATCGGCTTGCGTGTTGTCGAAATCGTCTTTGCTGCCGTAGAAATTGCTGCGCTCAACCGCCTTGATGCTGGTGGCCAACACGCCGCCCACCGGCGGTTTGGCATTCGCACCAGCCAGATCCTTGAAGATCAGCTGATTGGTCCAGCCCATCAGGCCCACACCGGGGATGCCGCCATCGGGAATTGCATCCTGATCCACATGCAGATAGCTCAGCGTGGCGCGGGTGGCCGTGCCCAGGCCCAAGGTCAAGGACGGTGCCACCCCCCAGCGATTGCGCTCCAGCACATCGCGGCCCTGCACATTGCCACGGTCGCTGAACACATTCAGGCGCAACGCCGCGCCGGGCAAGCCCAGATCCAACTTCTTGTTCAGATCAGCGCTGACACGCACACGGCTGCCGCTGGACACTTGCGCCGAGCCTTCGGCAAAGTCCCGTAACTGCGGCTTCTTGCTGACCATATTGATGAAGCCATTGGGCGAGCCCCGGCCGTTGTCGGCGCCGCTCGGGCCCTTGACCACTTCGACCGATTCGACATTGAAGGTGTCACGGGTGATACCGCCGAGGTCGCGCACGCCGTCCACAAAGATATTGGCGCTGGCGTCGAAGCCGCGCATGAAGACGGTGTCACCGGTATTGGTGTTGCCGTTCTCGCCCAGCGTGAAGGTGATGCCGGGCGTGTTGCGCAGCGCCTCGCTCAAGGACGCTGTGCCCTGCTGCTGAATCAACTCACGGTTGATCACGGTGACGGTCTGCGGCGTGTCCAGCAAGGGCTTGACGAACTTGGGCGATGAGGCTGCCTCGGCCTTGAACTCGTTCTCAACCACGGCCTTGGCCTTGGCGCGCACCACCGGCAGCGCGGTCTCAGCCGAGTCTGCAGTTTGCGTCTGCGCCCATGCGCCGAGCGGCAGCGTTAGTGCCAGCAAGGCCGCGCTGGCGACCGAGTGAGAAGAAGCAGAAGAGGTGAATGAAGTCGGCATGGCCGCGTGCTTGCGGCTCTTGATGAAAGACATTGAGGAACACTCCAGGGATCGAATTGGATTTCTTCGAGCGTGGGCGCGACGCCGCTGTTCTTTTTGCGTGCGCGCCTTACCTGGGGATAGCCTGGGTCTACTCTGCGACAGGCCTAAATGATAACAGTTCTTATTTGCATGTGCAAATTTTTCAGGCCTACAGGTCTTTGTCAAGTTCGGGGCTGTTCGCACGGCTATATGTCCCCGCGCGCGCCGAAACAGCCCAGCTATAAAACCACCCGCGCGCGCAGCGCCCAAACACAGCTTGGGCCCCCTTGATCGGCGAAGCCCCATGGTGTGAAAAATTCCACCCTTGGGCGCTTGATACAAGCGAGCACCCACAGGAAGACTGATTTGCCCCTCAAGTCGTGACCAAGCCCGGCCGAAGAGCGCACATCCGTCGCACCGCTCTCGGCCAAAGTGGCCGGGCAGACAAGCTGCGGCGCCCGCGTATTTTTCGAACCCTAACAAGCCAACTTGCCGGATTTCAAACAAGAAATATGAAGCTCAGTCTGAAACTACCTCTTGCCTTTGTGGCCGTGCTGGCCTTGATGCTAATGGCAGCCTTGTACGGCATCTTCAGCGTCAACCATTCGCTCGACAGTTTCACCCAGACGGTTCAAAGCAGTCATGGCCGGCAGCGCACGCTGAGCGAGCTGACTGTCGGCTTCAAGGTGCAGGTTCAGGAGTGGAAGAACACGCTCTTGCGCGGCAAAGACCCACAGCAACTGGACAAGCATTGGGCCGCGTTTCAAAAGCAGGAGCGCCTGGTCAGCGAGCGAACAGCCAAGCTGCTGCGCGAACTACCCGCCGGCGCCAGCAAAGACTTATTGGCCAAATTCGCGCTCGCCCACCAGTCGATGGGGGACAACTACCGGCTGGGCTACCGCGCCTTCACGACGGCCGACTTTGAACCGAGCGCGGGCGACAAGGCCGTCAAAGGCATGGACCGTGCACCGACGCAATTGCTGGAGGAGCTGGACGCGCAGTTCGCTGCACAGGGCGAGCGCGCGGCCCAGGCGGTCGCGGACCAGAGCGAGCGGGCCATAGGCTTGAGCTTGCTGTTGATGGGGCTGGCCAGTGCTTGCGGCATCGTGGCGGGACTCTGGCTCAGCCGCCATATCGCCAAGCAGTTGGGCGGCGATCCGCTGGAGGCGGCCAACCTGGCGCAAAGCGTGGCGGCCGGTGACTTTGCGCAACGCATCAAGCTGAACTCGGGCGACAGCGCCAGCCTGATGGCGCAGCTGGTCGGCATGATGGGCAGTTTGTCCAGCGTGGTGCACAGCGTGCGCCAGAACTCCGAATCGGTCGCCAGCGCCTCCGCGCAGATCGCGCAGGGCAATATGGACCTGAGTCAGCGCACCGAGCAGCAGGCGAGCGCGCTGGAGGGCACGGCCTTGTCCATCAAGGTGCTGGGATCGGCGGTGGAAAAGAACGCCGACCATGCCCGCGAAGCGAACCGACTCGCCCAAGGCGCGTCAGAAGTGGCCGTCAGGGGCGGCGATGTGGTGGGTCAGGTGGTCGACACCATGAAAGGCATCAACGATTCCTCCAAGCAGATTGCCGACATCATCGGCGTGATTGACGGCATCGCCTTCCAGACCAATATCCTGGCGCTCAATGCGGCGGTGGAAGCCGCCCGCGCGGGCGAGCAAGGGCGCGGCTTCGCGGTGGTGGCCGCCGAGGTCCGCAGCCTGGCGCAGCGCAGCGCCGAAGCGGCCAAGCAGATCAAGACTTTGATAGGCGCCAGCGTGGAGCGAGTCGAGCAAGGCAGCCACCTGGTCAACCAGGCTGGCTCGACAATGAACGAGATCGTCGACGCGATCAAGCATGTCAGCGACATCATGGGCGAGATCAGCGAGGCCAGCCGCGCCCAAAGTGCCGGCGTCTTGCAGGTCGGCCAGGCCTTCGATCTGATGGACCAGGCGACGCAGCAGAACTCGGCCCTGGTTGAGCAAAGCACCGCCGCCGCCGAGAGTCTGCGCATGCAGGCTCAGGCTTTGGTGCAAAGCGTGTCGGTCTTCAAGCTGGCGGGCCTGCCTGTCTAGGTTTGACCCAGTTTGACCCAGCAAAAAGGCCGGCTTACGCCGGCCTTCTCTATTTTCATTTTCTTTTTTTGACTGGCCTGAACAGCGGCCATCAAGCAACGGCAATCAATAACAGCTTAAAGCAGCGGTACGCCCGTCTTGGACTGCACCTGCTCACGCGTGACACCCTCGGCCAACTCGACCAACTGCAAGCCCGCCGGCGTCACGTCCATCACGGCCAGATCGGTGATGATGCGATTGACCACGCCCACGCCGGTCAGCGGCAAGGTGCAGTGCGGCAGGATCTTCATGTCTTCCGTGCCGTCTTTCTTGCGTGCCACATGCTCCATCAGCACGATCACACGCTTGACGCCGGCGACCAGATCCATCGCGCCGCCCATGCCCTTGACCATCTTGCCCGGGATCATCCAGTTGGCCAGATCGCCCTTGGCGCTGACCTGCATCGCTCCCAGGATAGACAGATTGATCTTGCCACCGCGAATCATCGCGAAGGAGTCATGGCTGCCGAAGATCGAAGAGCCGGCGATGGTCGTGACCGTTTGCTTGCCGGCGTTGATCAGGTCGGCATCGACCTCATCCTCGGTCGGGAACGGGCCAATGCCCAGCATGCCGTTTTCGCTCTGCAGCCAGACTTCCTTGTCTGCCGGCACAAAATTGGCCACCAGGGTCGGGATGCCGATGCCCAGGTTCACGTAGAAACCGTCTTCCAGCTCCTGCGCGGCACGGGCCGCCATTTGGTCTTGAGTCCAGGCCATGATCAATCTCCCTTCACTGTCAGAGTGCGCTTCTCGATGCGCTTTTCGGGATTGGCGTTCACCACGATGCGATGCACATAGATGCCCGGCAGGTGCACGGCGTCCGGGTCGATCTCGCCGACCTCGACCAATTGCTCCACCTCTACCACGGTGATCTTGCCGGCCATCGCGGCGGCCGGGTTGAAGTTGCGCGCCGTACGGCGGAACACCAGATTGCCGCTCTTGTCAGCCTTCCAGGCCTTGACCAGCGCCACTTCGGGGCACAAGGCATGTTCCATCACATAGGTGTGGCCATCAAATTCGCGCAGCTCCTTGCCGTCGGCGACGATGGTGCCCACGCCGGTACGGGTGAAGAAAGCCGGGATGCCCGCACCGCCGGCGCGCAGCTTCTCGGCCAGCGTGCCCTGCGGCGTGAACTCGAGCTGCAACTCACCGGCCAGGTATTGACGCTCGAACTCCTTGTTCTCGCCCACATAGCTGGAGATCATCTTCTTGATCTGGCGCGTTTCCAGCAACTGGCCCAGGCCAAAGCCGTCAACACCGGCGTTATTGGAGATCACGGTCAATTCCTTGACGCCGCTGTCACGCAGCGCAGCGATCAAGGCCTCGGGAATACCGCACAGGCCAAAGCCGCCGACCGCCAGCAACTGGCCGTCTTTGACGATACCCTTGAGCGCCGCGTCGGCACTGGGGAAAATCTTGTTCATTGAGCAATCTCCGTTAATTCGTCGGAAGCGTCAGAGCGTACTACGACCCGGCAGCTACAAGGCATACGTAGAATCGCCTAAGTCAATACGCCAGGATTGAGCGTTACGACCCAAGCAGCGCGTCCCTAGCACCGGCGCTTTGACGACTTTTGACCCTTTTCGCCACCCTGAGCCGCCAAAGTACATGCCACTCGACTACCGCACTGCCTTTGAATTGGCGCCGATTGGCCTGGTGCTGTCAGCCAATCGCTTGATCGTCGACTGCAACCAGCAATTGCTCAGCATGTTCGGCGCCGAACAGAATCAATTGGTAGGACGCAGCTTTGAGGTGCTCTACCCCAGCATGATCGAGTTCGAGCGCACCGGCGCTCGGATCATTGCCAGCCTCGATCAAGGGGGCTTTTATGCCGATGACCGGGTGATGAAACGGGTCGGCAGCGGCGAGCTGTTCTGGTGCCATGTGTCGGGCCGCGCCTTGAACCCGGCCGACCCGCATGCGCAAGGCATCTGGAGCTTTGAAGATTTGTCGGCGCATCGCCAACTGAAGGCCGACTTGACCGCGCGCGAGCGTGAGATAGCCGCGCTCTTGATCGAAGGCCTGAGCAGCAAGATGATTGGCCGCCGGCTTGACATCAGCCCACGCACGGTGGACGTGTACCGGGCGCGCCTGATGAAAAAATACTCGGCCGGCTCGACGCCTGAGCTGATCCACAAACTATTGAGCGCTTGAGACTGTATTGGCCGTCAATAATGCGGCGGGAGATCATCCATCAAGCTGCGAAACACCGGCGTGCCTGAATCGGGTGCCTGCTGGCGCAGCTCGGCAACTTCGCGCAGCAGCAAATCGATTTGCGCTTGTTGACGCGTAATGATCAGGTTCAGCTGATCCACCATGTCTTCGGTGAAGCTGGCTTTGATTTCCAGCTCGGTCAGGCGGTGTTCGGTGTTTGTAGAGTCCATGACCGTATTGGACTTCATTCTGAACGGCCTTTGCTGGCCTAGTGTCCACTGCAGGTCTGACTCATCCGAGCAAGTCCGAATCGCTTTGCGGCGCGTCGCGGCTTGATAGCATGCGAGCCCATGTCCGATCCATCGCTCAAAGCGCTGCCAACGACGGCAGCGCCTCACCTGGCCTCGCCTCTCGCTTCTTGCCCCAACTGCGGCAAGGATTTGCCAGTGCCGGCCGAGCCCTTTTGCGGCCGCTGTGGGCAGGAAGTCTTGATCAAGGCACCGACCTTATTGGAATTTATTCAGCATTTCGGCGGCCACTACATCTCCACAGAAGGCGCTCTGTGGCGCAGCTTGCGCAAACTGTGCGAGCCGGGTGCGCTGACCCTGGCCTACTTTCGGGGCCAGCGAAAGTCGTTTGTCCACCCTTTTCGTCTCTACCTCAGCATCAGCTTTATCGCGCTGCTCTTGTTGAAAATATTCAACGGCATCGACGATGCCGCGCTGAACGCGCAGTTGCAGTTCACGCCGGACCTCACGCTCAGCGCCAACTCCTTTTCGATCAAGGTCTAGGGCCAGGGGCGCTTCATCTGCGAGATCAAGGTCAATTGGATTTGCGATCGGCTTCAGAGCAGGATGCAAGTCCCCTCGCTACAGCTAGCGCCAAAGCTGAGCCACGCCATCGCCGAAATGGGAACCCGGATGGGCTACGCCATGTTTGTGCTGGTGCCGCTGTTGGCGCTCTGGCTCAAACTCTTGTACTGGCGCAGTGGCCGCTATTACACCGAACACCGAACATTTGGTCCTGGCGCTGCATCTGCACTGCGTCCTCATCATGCTGCTGCCGCTGCTTCAGTTGACGCGGGCCGACTATCTTGGCGGGCTGTGCCTGTTGCTGGGCTTTGTCTACCAGACCATGACGGTGAAGCGGGTCTTCGGCGGCCCCTATTGGCAGCACGCTTTGAAGGGCCTGCCGCTCTTTGTCGTTCACAGCTATTCGGTGGCTATCACCACCCTGGCGGTCACGCTGGGCCCTTTGCTTTTCTGAGTACCGACTTCACAGCCATTGCAAGGCGAGCGCAAACAGAGTCGGCCGGCAGATTCGATTGGCCCAGTTCAATGCGCTTGGCCGCGCTTGCCTACAATTGCACCCGATCATGCAAACAAGCCTCCCCGTTCTCAATATCTCGTCCTACAAGTTTGTCGGCCTGCCCGATTGCCACGCCTTGCGCGAGTTGCTGTTCGAACGCGCCGTGGCGCTTGAACTCAAAGGCACCGTGCTGCTGGCCGAAGAAGGCATCAACCTGTTCCTGGCAGGCAGCGCCGAAAACGTGCGTGCTTGGGTGACGGCGCTGCAGCAGGACGAAAGATTTGCCGACCTCGCCCCCAAGGAAAGCTGGAGCGCAGCAGTTCCGTTCAAGAAGTTGCTGGTCAAAGTCAAGGCTGAGATCATCCGCATGAACCACCCGGCCATTCGTCCAGACGCGCTGCCGCGTGCGCCGGCGCTGGCACCCGTCACGCTGGCACGCTGGTTGAGCCAAGGCCATGACGACGATGGCCGGCCGGTCGTGACACTCGACACCCGCAACGCCTTCGAGATCGACTACGGCACGTTTGAGGGCGCCATCGACTGGCGCATCCACAAGTTCAGCGAGTTCCCGCAGGCGGTGCAGGATCACCGCGCCGAGCTGATGGGCAAGACCATTGTCAGCTTTTGCACCGGCGGCATCCGCTGCGAGAAGGCCGCCATCTACCTGGAACAGCAAGGCCTGGATGGCCCGGTCTACCAGTTGGAGGGCGGCATCCTGAAGTATTTTGAGGAAGCCGGCGGCGCCCATTACCAGGGCGATTGCTTTGTATTTGACCAGCGCGAAGCCCTCGACGCCGGTCTGCATGCGTCGACCGAAATCTGCCGCCCCGCCAGCGAAGCGCACCGCGCACCAGCAGCAGGATGAGTCGTCTGGCCGAGAGCCTGCTGCGTGCACTGGGCCTGCTCTTGCTGCTGGGCGCTTTTGGCTTTGCGGCCACCAAGGCACCCGACCGCACGCTGGAAAGCCTGATCCAGCGCTGGGCCCCGCCGCCGTCCGAGTTCATTGATCTGAACGGCCAGTTGCTGCATCTGCGCGACCAGGGGCCCAGCGCAGACAAGCTGCCCATCGTGCTGATCCACGGCACTTCGTCCAGCCTGCACACCTGGGAAGGCTGGGTCAAAGAGCTCTCAAAAACCCGCCGCGTGATCAGCTTTGATCTGCCCGGTTTCGGCTTGACCGGACCGGCCATTTCCGGCGATTACAGCGCCGACGCCTACGTCAAAACAGTGCATGCGCTGCTCGACCATTTGCAGCTCGAGCGCGTGGTGCTGGGCGGCAATTCGCTGGGCGGCGAGATCGCCTGGATGGTGGCCGCCGCTGCGCCTGAGCGGGTGGCGGGCTTGATCCTGGTCGATGCCGGCGGCTATGCTTTCACGCCCGAGTCTGTGCCCCTGGGCTTTGCGCTGGCACGTCTGCCGGGCTTGGGCGTCTTGAGCGAATATGCCTTGCCGCGCAGCGTGATCGAGCGCAGCGTCAAAAACGTCTACGGCGACCCGTCCAAGGTCAGCCCCGAACTGGTGGAGCGTTACTACGAGATTACCCTGCGCGCCGGCAACCGCGAGGCGCTGCGTCAGCGCATCAACCAAATGGTCTTGGGCGACCAAGCTGGCCGCATCAAGAGCTTGCGCCTGCCCACTTTGATTCTTTGGGGAGCCAAAGACCGCTTGATCCCGCCCAGCAATGGCCAAGCCTTTGCACGCGATATTGCCGGCAGCCATTTGGTGAGCTTTCCCGATTTGGGACATGTGCCTCAGGAAGAGGACCCACTCACCAGCCTGGCCCCGGTGCAAGAATTTTTAACTACGCTCAAACCCTAGGACTGAAACAGCCATATCCATTGCAAGATATCGGCTTTAGTTCCCATCTCTCTTTCACACTTTTGGAGTAGCCATGCAAAGACGTCACCTGATCGCCATCGCGGCCATCGCCTGCAGCGCCATCGCGGGTTTTAGCGCACAAGCGCAAGCCGCCGACATCAAGAAAATCCGCATTGGTGTCGAGGGCGCCTACCCGCCCTTCTCCGAAGTGGGCAAGGACGGCAAGGTAATGGGCTTCGAAATCGACCTGGCCAATGCCTATTGCGCCGAGATGAAGCTCGCCTGCGAAATGGTGCAGGTGGACTTTGACGGCCTGATCCCCGCCCTGCAAGCGCGCAAGATCGACGCCATCATTGCCTCGCTATCGATCACCCCCGATCGCCAGAAGGCTATCGCTTTCTCCAACGCCTACTACAACACACCGGCCCGCTTTGCCGGCAAGGCCGACGCCAAGCTGGACTTCACCCCTGCCGGCCTGAAGGGCAAGAAGATCGGTGTGCAGCGTGGCACCATCCATGAGACCTACGCCTCTGCGATCTTCAAGCAAAGCGAGATCGTGCGCTACGCGACCCAGGACCAGGCCTTTTTGGACCTGAAGTCTGGCCGTATCGACCTGACCCTGGCCGACTTGGTGGCGATTGATCAAGGCTTTTTGGCCAAGCCGGACGGCAAGGGCTTCGCGCTGATTGGCCCAAGCTACGACGATCCGAAGTATTTCGGCACCGGCTCGGGTGTGGGCATGCGCAAGGCGGACGAAAAAGTCTTGGGCAAGAAGTTCAATGACGCGATTGCGACGATTGCCGCCAACGGTACCTTCAAGAAGCTCAACGACAAATACTTCCCCTACGACCTGGCGCCGAAGAAGTAATTGCTTAGTTTGTTTGTTAGATAGTTAGTTAGTTTGAGATTGAGATAGCGCCGATGGCTTTGCACGGTTTGTTGATTGACTTCCTGCCCAGCCTGCTCGAAGGGGCCGGGGTCACGCTCAGCGTGGCCCTGACCTCGATGACGATGGCGATGACGCTGGGCCTGATGGGCGCCCTGGCTAAATTATCCAAATGGCGCTGGGCGCGCGGCCTGGCCTATCTCTACACCACTTTGATTCGCGGCGTACCCGATCTGGTCTTGATGTTGTTGATCTTCTACGGCGGCCAGATCGCCTTGAACGACGCCTTGATGGCGCTGGGCCACGAAGAATACGTGGACATCAACCCCTATGTGGCCGGCGTGCTGACGATTGGCTTCATCTTCGGTGCCTACCTGACCGAGGCCTTTCGCGGTGCCTTTTTGGCCGTGCCACCGGGCCAGCGTGAGGCTGGCCTGGCCTTTGGCCTGAGCAATTGGCAGATTGCCTATCGCATTACCTTGCCGCAGATGTTTCGCCACGCGCTGCCGGGCTTGTCCAACAACTGGTTGGTGCTGATCAAAAGCACGGCCATCGTGTCGGTGATCGGCCTATCTGATTTGATGACGCGCGGCCAGCAAGCGGCCGGCTCCACTCGTCAGCCGTTCATGTTTTATCTGGCAGTGGCCTTGATCTATTTGCTCTTCACGACCGCGTCCGAGTTCTTGTTCAGCTGGCTGGAGCGGCGCTTCTCGATCGGCGTGCGAAAGAACGCGCTATGAGCCTGGACATCATTTTCGAGAACCTGCCGCTTTATTTGAGCGGCGCCTGGACGACTTTTCAGTTGCTGCTGGTATCGCTGCTGCTGGGCCTGCTGTTTGCGGTGCCGCTGGGCGTCTTGCGCAGCTTTCGAGGCAGCCTTGTCTCGCGCGCG
This sequence comes from Paucibacter sp. B2R-40, assembly GCF_025717555.1. Lineage (GTDB taxonomy): Bacteria > Pseudomonadota > Gammaproteobacteria > Burkholderiales > Burkholderiaceae_C > Paucibacter_A. Next base: position 117,933 of record NZ_JAJIRP010000010.1, read on the forward strand.
GTCTGGGTCTATACCTATGTGTTTCGCGGCACGCCGATGCTGGTGCAACTGTTCCTGATCTATTACGGCCTGGCCCAATTCGAGTGGGTGCAGCAAAGCTCGCTGTGGCCACTGCTGAGTTCGGCCTGGTTTTGCGCCTGTCTGACCTTCGTGCTCAACACCTGCGCGTACACGACCGAAATCATTGCGGGCTCGATCAAGGCGCTGCCGTCCGGCGAGATCGAAGCGGCCAAATCCATAGGCATGAGCCGCTGGGTGATGTTTCGCCGCATCATCCTGCCCTCGGCGCTGCGCCGCTCGCTGCCGGCCTATAGCAATGAAGCGATCTTCATGCTGCACGGCACTTCGCTGGCCAGCATCGTCACCATTCTTGACCTGACCGGTGCGGCCAGAGTGGTCAATTCGGCCCACTACATTCCCTTCTCGGCCTTCATCACGGCGGCGGTCTTTTATTTCTTGATGACGCTGACGCTGGTGGGCCTGTTCCACAAGGCCGAGGCGCGCTGGCTCAAGCCCTTGATGCCGCGTTGAAGCGCCGACACAAACTTTTCTTGATTCCGATGCAAATCCAAAAACACCTGCTGCTTTCGCCGACGCCCGGCACCCAACGCGAACTGATTTCGCTGCATTACGGCCATGCCGGCGGCCCCAAGGCCTACATCCAAGCATCGCTGCATGCCGATGAATTGCCCGGCATGTTGGTCGCTCATCATCTGCGCCTGAAGCTGAACGCGCTGCAAGCAGCCGGCCGCATCGCGGGCGAAATCATCTTGGTGCCGATGGCCAACCCGATCGGTCTGTCCCAATATGCTTTGCATATGCATCTGGGCCGTTTTGAGGCCACCAGCGGAGAGAACTTCAACCGCCACTACCCCGACCAGATCGAAGCCGCAGCGCTGGCGGCAGAGCCTCAGCTGAACGCCGATGCGGCCCATAACGTGCAGATTTTGCGGCAGGAGTTGAAAAAAGCCGTCAACGCAGCGCTGGCCGATACCGAGCTGAAGTCGCTGCGCCGCACGCTGATGGCGCTGTCCTGCGACGCCGACATCGTGCTCGACCTGCATTGCGACGCGCAGGCCGTGATGCATCTGTATACCGAGACCCCTTGCTGGCCCGAATGCGAGGCGCTGGCCGCTTACCTCGGCGCTCGCGTGACGCTGCTGGCGCAAGACTCGGGCGACAACCCCTTTGACGAGGCCTGTTCGCAGGTCTGGTGGAAATGGGCCCAGCGCTTCCAAGGCCGCTTCCCCATCCCGCAAGCTTGCCTGGCGGTCACGGTGGAGTTGCGCGGCGCAGCCGATGTCGAGCATGGCATGGCCGAGGCGGATGCGCAAAACATCATCGACTTCCTGGCCCACCGCGGTCTGATCAGCGGCGATGTGCCCGCCATGCCGGCAGCCGTGGGCGACGCCCGCCCGCTGGCCGGCTGCATGCCGATCAAAGCGGAGACGGCCGGCTTGCTGACCTTCCTGCGCCAGGCCGGTGAGACGGTCGCCGCCGGCGATGTGTTGGCGCATGTGATCTGCCCGCTGACGGCGCAGGTGAGCGAGCTCAAAAGCCCCGTCGACGGCCTGTTTTTTGCACGCGATTTCGTGCGCTTCGCCAGCGCCGGCATGAAGGTCGGCAAGGTCGCTGGGCGCGAGGCCTTGCGTACCGGCAAATTATTGGGTGCATGAGATGTCCGAAGCCAGTCTGATTGTCGAAAACCTGCACAAACGCTACGGCGACCGGGTGGTGCTCAAAGGCGTCTCCCTGTCGGCAAAGACCGGCGATGTGATCACCTTGATCGGGTCAAGCGGCTCGGGCAAAAGCACTTTTTTGCGCTGCTTGAATTTGCTGGAGCAGCCGTTTGAGGGCAAGCTTTCACTCGCCGGCGAGGAGCTAAAGCTCATACCTGACCGTGACGGCAGCCTGAAGGCCGCTGACGCCAAACAGCTGCAGCGCTGGCGCTCGCGCTTGGCCATGGTGTTCCAGAACTTCAACCTCTGGGGCCACCGCACGGTGCTGGAGAACGTCATCGAGGCGCCGGTTTACGTGCTGGGTGTGCCCAAGGCGGAGGCGATTGCCAAGGCCGAGGCCTTGCTGGCGCGGGTTGGCGTGTCGCACCGCAAAGACGCTTACCCGGCGCAGCTGTCTGGCGGCGAACAGCAGCGCGTGGCGATTGCGCGTGCCTTGGCGGTCGAGCCCGAGGTGATGCTGTTTGACGAGCCGACCTCGGCGCTGGACCCCGAGTTGGTCGGCGAGGTACTCAAGGTGATGCGCGACCTGGCGGCCGAGGGCCGCACGATGATCGTCGTCACGCATGAGATGGGTTTTGCCCGCGAGGTCTCGAACTACACGATGTTCTTGCACCAGGGCCGGGTCGAAGAAGAAGGTGACCCGCGTGAAGTTCTGGTCAGGCCACAAAGCCCGCGTCTGCAGCAGTTCCTCAGCGGCGGGCTCAAATAGCGCTGCTGCCGGCTCTTCAGTTCTTGCCGTCTGAGCGCAAGACCTCCAGCACCTCGGAGCGAAACTCGCGCTGGTAGAGGATGAAGATCACGCCGCCGGTCGCTGCCAAGAAAGCCCAGGGCGAGAAGAACCAGGCGACGACGGCGAATGACAGGTAGTAAGAGCGCAGGCCATCGTTGAAGGTTTCGGCCGCCAGGCCCATCACGCGGCCGGCGCGGTCGGCGAAATCCTCGCGCGAGGCCTCGCCGCGCTCAAAGATAAGGTAATCCGGCGCTGCACCCACCAGCAGCGCGCCGAAGGTGTATTGCCGCATGCTCCAGGTGAAGCGAAAAAAAGCGTAGACAAAGATCGCCGTCAGCAACACCAGCTTGAGCTCGAAAACCAGCTCCGAAGTGCGCGCTGCGAAGGGCAAATCGGCCACCATCGCGGAGGCTTTTTCACCCGCGCCCAACATGGCCAGCAAGCCGCCGATGATCAGAATCGTCGTGGACGCAAAGAAGGACGGGCTAGTGGACAAGTTCTGCACCACCACGCCGTCCACCACCCGCACCTCACGGAACGTGGCCCTGTACATCCAGCGCCAACGTTCCCGGTTGGTGGCAGCCAGCAGCGAGCCATCAAAGTGCGAGCGCCGGCTCGCGAACTTGACATAGGCCAGCCAGCAAGTGAAAAACCCCAGCAAGGCCAACCAATCGATCAAGGGCAAGAAGGCAAGGACTTTCAGCATCTCTTTCATGGGTGGCAAATTGGGGTCTCGGAGCTGCGCATATTAAGCCGCTAAATCAAACACCAGCAACTCGGCGTCCTCGCCGGCTTCAATCAGCAGCTTGCTTTCTTGAGTCAGTTGCAAGGCATCGCCCGCCTGTAGCCGCTGGCCATTGACGCTCAAGCTGCCACGCACCAGATGCACATAGGCGATGCGTCCGGTCGCCAGCGCCAACTCGGCCTGCTCCTGCGCGTCAAACAAGCCGGCATAAAGCCTGGCGTCGGCATTCAGTGTCACCGAACCCTGCTCGCCATTGTCCGAGGCAATCAGGCGCAAGCGACCCCGCTTCTCACTCGGCGCGAAATGCAATTGTTCATAGCTGGGCGCCACGCCGAGCCGGTCCGGTTGAATCCAGATCTGCAAAAAATGCGTGGTCTGCCCCTGGGCATGGTTGAACTCGCTATGGCGCACGCCGCTGCCCGCGCTCATGCGCTGCACATCACCGGGCTTGATCACACCTGGGCCAGATGGTGCATCGCCAATGCTGTCCTTGTGCGCCAGCTCACCGGACAGCACATAGCTGATGATTTCCATATCACGGTGGCCGTGAGTGCCAAAGCCGGTGCCTGCCGCGATGCGGTCTTCGTTGATGACACGCAACGCGCCAAAGCCCATGCGTTTCTCGTTCACATAGTCGGCAAAGGAGAAGCTGTGGAACGACTTCAACCAGCCATGATCGGCATAACCGCGTTGTGATGATTTGATCAGTTCAAGCATTTTGATTCGACTCCTGAGGCTTAACCCACCGCATTGGTAGGCAGGTCTTCACTGTAAAAGCGACGAGCCAGGCCATCGCCCAGCCCGCTTGATGCCACCATTCAAATAAGATGAAGCTCCACGCTCGAATCCAAACCTAAGTACCGCATGCAGACTTCCGAAAAACGCCGTGCGCTGACGCCCGAGGCGCTGATCATGATGGACACCATCGCCCGCAGCGGCAGCTTCGCGGCGGCCGCGCGCGAAATGGGCAAGGTGCCTTCGGCGCTGACCTATAGCGTGCGGCAGTTGGAGGAGGCGCTGGATGTACTGCTGTTCGACCGCCGCTCGCGCCAAGCCGAGTTGACCGCAGCCGGCCAAGAGCTGCTGCTGGAAGGCCGGCGCTTGCTGGTGGAAATTGACGCCGTCGCCAACCGGGTGCGCCGCATCGCCACCGGCTGGGAGAGCGAGTTGACCATTGCCGTCGATGACGCCGTTGCCCGCCGCGCCTTGTTCGATTTGATGGAGGCTTTCTACCAATTGCCGGCTGGGCTGGAAGGCAGCGAAAAGGGGCCACCGACCCGGCTGAAGCTGCGTGTCGAAGTTCTATCCGGCACCTGGGAGGCCTTGATCTCGGGCCAGGCTGACCTGGCCATAGGCACCTCGGCCCAGCCGCCCGGTGCTGCCGTGCATTGCGAAGCGATGGGCGAGATGGAAATGGTCTTCTGCGTCGCACCCCATCACCCCTTGGCTGGTGCTGCGGAGCCCCTGCCCGCGACCACCATGGCCAGCCACCGCATCATTGCCGTGGCCGACACCGCGCGCAGCCTCACGCCAATGACCATAGGCGTGATGCCCGGCCAGGAGGTGCTGACCCTGCCCTCGATGGCCGCCAAGCTTGAAGCCTTGTTGCGCGGCATGGGCTGCGGCAGCATGCCGCTGGAGATGGTGCGCCGCCATGTCGAGGCCGGCCGCCTCGTCATCAAAGAGCTCGCGACGGGCCGGCGCATCTTTCCGCTGCATTACTCCTGGCGTAACACCTCGGCCGCCGGCGGTCAGCCGCCTGGCCGAGCCTTGGCTTGGTGGTTGGAGCAATTGCAAAGTCCGACCACGCGGCGCGCTTTGCTGGAGCAGCATGCCGGTTTGATCTTGTGAGCGCGCTGCAGAGCGATGCATTGGGCATGTACGTCGGCCGCTTTGCCCCCTCGCCTACCGGCCCGCTGCACGCCGGCTCCTTGGTTGCTGCCTTGGCCAGCTGGCTGGATGCACGCGCGCACGGCGGGCGTTGGTTGATCCGCATTGAGGATGTGGACGGGCCGCGTTGCCCGCCCGGCCTTGACCGCGTGATCCTCGATCAACTGGCGCAATGTGGCCTGCACCCCGATGAGCCGCCGCTCTGGCAGTCCGCGCGCGGCGCGCTGTATGAGCAGGCCCTGGCCACGCTGCAGAACAGCGGCTGGGCTTACGGCTGCGCCTGCTCACGCAAACAAATCAGCGATGCGCTGCAGGCGCTGGGCGTGAGCAGCGAACGCCATGGCGAACTGGTCTACCCCGGCACTTGCCGCGCTGGCCTGCAAGGCCGCACAGCCCGGGCCTGGCGCCTGCGCAGCACGGCCGAGTTGGCTGGCACGCAAGACCTGACCCTAACCTGGCATGACCGGCGCCTGGGCGCGCAGACGCAGAACCTGAGCCGGGAGGTCGGCGACTTTGTGCTCAAACGCGCCGACGGCCTGTGGGCCTATCAGCTCGCCGTCGTTGTTGACGACGCAGCCCAGGACGTTACCGACATCGTGCGCGGCGCCGACCTGGCCGACAACACACCGCGCCAGATCAGGCTGCAGCAGTTGCTCGGCCTGCCCACCCCGCGCTATCTGCACACGCCGCTGGTGCTGGGCGCCGACGGCAACAAGCTGTCCAAACAAAATGGCGCGGCAGCGCTTGAGCTCCGGGATGCTGCATTGGCCCTGCGTTTGGCAGCAAGCTCGCTCGGTTTGGCGATCGAGGGCCAGACCGTGGCCGAGGTCTTGGCGCAGGCCGTCACGGGCTGGCGAGTCGCATTTGGTGGCATGATGCCGGCCACGGAACCGGCGAATTTACCGGCACGGCATTAACACAGGAAGGATTTTCAACATGATCACCACCCCAAGCGGCCTGCAGATCGACGACACCGTTGAGGGCACAGGCGCGGTCGCCAAGTCCGGACACGATGTGTCGGTGCATTACACCGGCTGGTTGTTCAAAGACGGCGTCAAAGGCGTCAAGTTCGACTCCAGCAAGGACCGCGGTCAGCCCTTCAAGTTCGAACTCGACGGCGGTATGGTCATCCGGGGCTGGGACGAAGGCGTACAAGGCATGAAGATTGGCGGCAGCCGCACCTTGGTCATTCCTCCCGAGCTGGGCTATGGCGCACGTGGCGCCGGTGGCGCGATTCCGCCCAATGCCACGCTGATTTTCGAAGTCGAGCTGCTGGGCTTAAGCGGCGGCGAAACTGCCGTCGAGCTGAACCTGACGACCAATCCAAGCGGTCTGCAGTTTGAGGACACCGAAGTCGGCACAGGCCTGGAGGCCAAGGCCGGCCAGCGCGTCACCGTGCATTACACCGGCTGGTTGTTCAAGAATGGCAACAAGGGCAAGAAGTTCGACTCCAGCAAGGACCGCGGCGACCCCTTCCGCTTTGCGCTGGGCGGCGGCGAAGTGATTCGCGGCTGGGACGAAGGCGTGCAAGGCATGAAGGTCGGCGGCACGCGCATGCTGGTGATCCCGGCCGATATGGGCTACGGCGCACGCGGCGCCGGCGGCGTGATTCCGCCCAACGCGACGCTGCTGTTTGAAGTGGAATTGCTGGCGGTCTAAGCGCCCTGGCCTCGCCCAGCGCGAGGCCGTTTCATGCGCAGAAATCTTCAACATCATCTGAGCGGCCTGCGTTTTTTCGAGGCGGCTGCACGTCAGCTGTCCTTTACCCGCGCGGCGCAGGAGTTATGCGTGACGCAGGCTGCGGTCAGCCATCAGGTGCGCGCGCTGGAGGCGGCCTTGGCCCTGCAGCTGTTCGAGCGGCGCCCGCGCCAAGTCAGCTTGACCGCTGCCGGCACCCGTTTGCTGGACGTTTTGTCCAGCAGCTTTGACCGCATTGAGCAGGTCTTGGCAGAGTTGAAGCAGCAAAGCAGCAGCCTTCAACTGGCCGTGACGCCGTCTTTTTCGAGCCGCTGGCTGATGCCCAGGCTGCCCACTTTCTGGGACGCCCACCCCGAGATCGAGCTGCATCTGCACCACACGGCGCAAGGCGATGCGCTGGCGCGCGGTATGGTGGACGCGGCCATTGTCTGGACCAGCGCAACACCCAACAAACCGGAGCGCGGCTGGGCACAGCGCTTGTTCGGCACGCGGCTGAGCCCGGTGTGTGCGCCGGGCCTGGCGCGGCCCGAGCACCCACTGAGCGAGCCGCAGGCGCTGGCGCATTACCCCTTGCTGCATGAAGACAGCTTTGTTGACTGGCAGCGCTGGATGAACGCCGCCCAGGTCAAGGCCGCGCGAGTCGAGAGCGGCCCGGTCATCGATGACAGCAATGCCTTGTTGATGGCCGCGATGGGCGGGCGCGGCGTCGCCCTGGGCCGGCTGGCCCTGGTCGAGGACGATTTGCGCAGCGGCCGATTGATCCGCCCGTTTGCGCAGAGCATCGAAGCCGACGGTGCCTACTGGTTGATCACCTCCAGCGCCATCGCCGAGCAGCCGCGATTCAAGGCACTGGCGGCTTTTCTACAGTCACAAGCCCAGGCCCAGGCCCAAGCTGCAAGCCAGTCAGACTGAGCCCAAGCCTCCTGAGCGCATCAGCTCAAGCCTCGTCTTGGAAGCCGAAAGCCCGCTCATGCACATAGACCAGCTTGCAGTCTTGCAGATATTGAGCATCGTGGATGCGCCCGGCGCTGACATAGCCGGTCTCGCCCGCATTGAGGGTCAGCGGCGCGCCATCCGGAAGCAATGCCCCGCCCTCGCCGCGCCTGAAGAACTGGATGCGCATTTGCCCCTCCACCACCACCGTCATATCGTTGCCGGGATGGCTGTGCGGCGGCTCGCTGCTGCCGGCCTGCCAGCGCTCCAGCATCACCTCGACACCGTCCGGATTGGCCGGCACGCAGCCGCGCATCGTGAAGCCGGCCGGCGCGCCGGCCACGGCGCTATGGTGGTCCCAAAGCGTGCTTGAATGTTTGTTCGACATGGAGATCCCCTTTAGAAGTTCATTGTCAGTGACAAAGCGACGTTACGCCCCAGGATCGGCCGGGCGTAGTAGTAGTCGCTGCCGCCCGGCGCCTGCACAAAGCCCGAGCGCGGGTTGCCTTCGGTCAGGCCGATCGCGTTGCTGAGATTCTGCACGCTGGCATTGAGCGTCAACTTTGGCGTCAGCTCATAGCGCACGCTCAGGTCCCAGGTGCTGTAGGCCGGCAGCTTCACCGAATTTGAGATGTCGGCGAAACGCATGCCGGTGTAGCGATAGCTCAGTGTCAGCTCGCCCTTGTTGTCATTAAAGAAGACGCTCGGAGCAATCGTGTAGTTCAGCTCGGGCGTGCGCTCGGGCCGGTTGCCGTTCCAGCTGGTCGCCTCTTTGCGCAAGTCCTCCAGATCCGCGCCCGAGCCGCGCAATACACGCAGGTCATTAACACTGAACTTGGAGCGCTGCACCACGCCGACGGCGTTCAGTTGCGCCCATTTGACCGGCCGCCAGTTCAGCTCGAACTCCAGGCCATGCGACTTCACGCCTTGCAGCATTTCGATCTGTGCGTTGTCCACTTCGGCCGAGTTGGGGTCGCCCTTGAAGTCGGCTTTGTAGAAGGTGAAGGTGCCGGTGAAGCCATGGCCCTGGTAGCGCAAGCCGGCCTCGGCAAACTGAATTTTCGTCACCGGCAAATCGCCGGTCGCTTGATAGCTCTTGGCAAAGCGACCATAGACCGCCATATGGTCATTGAGCAGGTAGTTGCCGCCCAAGGTCCAGGACGGTTCGCGCCAATCGTTGTGGATCGATTCGTACTGGCCGTTGGTCGGAAAGGCCCAGCGGTTGTTGGAGATGATGTTGTCCACGTCACAGGCCGCGTCGCCGAGCTTGTCGACATCGCAGCCGGGCTTGAAGGCGCCGGGAATGGCCGTGTATTCGTTGTAGCCGCCACGTTGCTCGCGGTATTTGTACTGCTCGATGCGCAGGCCGGCGTCCAGGCGCAAGCGCTCATTGAGCTTGAACTCGTTGTTCACATAGAGCGAGGTCGAGGTGTTGTGCAGGTTTGAGTTGCCGTCACCCCAGGTCGAGTACTCGCGTACGCCGTTCTCGGTATGCGCGCCGACGACCTTGCCGGAAGGGTCCAGCGCCACGATGTCCATGCGCCGTGCATGCGTACGCACATCGGTCACGAAGCGCGCGGTGGCGGGGCTGCCACTGGGTCCGATGCGGGTATCAAAGGCCAACAGGCCGACGGTCAGGCTGTTGTTGGCCGTGTTCCAGGTCAGCGACAAATCATTCACCGCCTCGCGCTGCGCCTGCTTGTCGGCCTGCAAGACGTTGTCGGACAAAAGCCCGTTGCCATTCAGCGCGTTGAGCTGGGCCGGCGTGGAGAGAATCTCGCCTGTAGACACCACCCGCAAGGCCGGCGTGCATTGGCCGCCGCAGGCCGCCGCAAATCGATCGAGCATCTCCCCGACATAGCCGAACTGCTTGGGGTCGAGCCGGTTGACGGCCGGGCGCAGGCTGTTGTTGCTGGAAGAGAAGACCACGCTGGCCGTCACATCGCTGTCGGTGTAGCGGCCCTTGGAGCGCAGGGTCAACTCCTTGTTCAGTGCCTTCTCGAAGCTGTAGCCGATGGCGCTGGCTTTGACGTGATAGCCGTCGCGAGAATCGTTGAGCTGGCTGAAAGTGCCCGGCACCAGCGAGGTGCGCACGTTTTGCACACCCGAGTCCAGGCCAATCATGGTGCCGTAGTTCGCATCGATGCCCGGCAGGCTGCGCGGATTGTCCTTGCCCTGGACGGGGATGGGCAGATAGAAAGTGTTGTGGTCATCGACCAGCTTGGCGTTGATGCTCCACTCGCCGCCTTCGATCTTCTTGCCCAGATGGGCACGCAGCGTGCCGCCGAAGTTGGCGGTGAATTCGGGGTTACGGATGCCGTCGTCGCGGCGATAGAAGCCCGAGGCACCGGCAAACCAGCCGTCCCCCAAACCGCCGGCATAGCGCAGATCGATGCGCTTGGTGCCGTAGTCCGAGGTCGTTAGGCGCACAGCGCCCTCAGGCGCACCCTTGTTGCGGTAGGTCAGGAAGTTGACCGTAGCACCCGCGCCATTGGTGGTGAGAATCGCCGAGGTACCGCCGCGCACGGCCTCCAGCCGGTCGATGCCGATCTCCTGCTTGACGAGGCCGTCGGCCGTCCAGCTCGGGTAGTAGAAGACCGGCAGGCCGTCTTCTTGCAACTGCACCCAGCGCTGGTTGCCGCCGGACATGCCGCGCACCGAGTAGTTGTTCGACATCTCGCCGCCGGAGGCCTCCACATACATGCCCGGAATCAGCTCCATCGCCTCGGCGGTCGAGCGCGGCGCCTTGCGGTCGAGATCATCCCGGTCGGCCACCGTGATGGCCACCGAGCTGTTGCGCACCGTGCGGTTCAAGCCGGTGTTGCCGGTCACCACGACCCGGTCGAGTTGGCTGGCGGCCTCCTTCTTCTCGACGCTGGCGTCCTCCGCTGCGGCTACCGGGGTCTGCTGGGCCATGGCCGACATAGGCGGCAAGGCACCCAGCAGCATCAGTGCGCAGGCCATCCAGACGGGCTTGAGGCGCAGGCGCTGCGGCAGTGGGATGATTGGGGATAGACCGGTCTTGATTCTCTTGTTCATCATGATCTCCAGAGCTTTTGCTTTTGGGAAGGGCTGAAAAAACGAACGGAAAAGGCCACCCACCACGCGGTGCAAAGCAATGCGTGCTGGCTTGATGGGCGTGGATGAAACTGGCCTGCGTCAACCGCCTTGCGGGGGCGGCAAGAAGCATTTAGGCAAGCCCGAGGCTTGGTTGCTGCGCTGGGCTTTCATAGCGCGCGGCTCGCCCCCAACAAGGCAGGTGGCTCTTGGGCGGCAATCACATAGCTGCTGACGCTTGCCAGATAGCCGGCCATGCGGCCCTTGGCTTCAAAACGCGCTCGAAAGCGCGAGGCCCGCAGCCACTCTGCCCCCAAGCGAGGCACGATGCCGCCACCGATATAGGCGCCACCGCGCGCCCCGAGCGAGAGCACCAGATCGCCGGCCACGTCGCCCAGGAAGGCCGCAAACAGGTCCAGCGCCTCGGCGCATTGCGCCTGCGTGGGATGAGCATCTGAGCACCCCCAGGCCGACGACCTACGTCGTCCGCCCCCCGAGGGGGTCAAGGAAGCTCGGGGCGGCCCTACTCTTTCTTGTGAGCCCAGCGCCGCCGCAATCACCGCCGCCGGCGTCAGCTGCTCAGGCGAGGCCACGCCGTCCAAGTCGCACAGGGCCTCCACCATATTGACCAGGCCCGGCCCCGACAACACCCGCTCCGCCGACACATGGCCAAAGCGACACGCCAATTTGGCGATCAAGCGGCATTCGCGCTCGCTGTGGGCGGACAAGCTGACATGCCCGCCTTCGGTTTGCAGCGCCGTCCATTGCCTGTCTCCGGTGGAGACCAAGCCTGAGACGCCCAGGCCGGTGCCGGGCCCGAGCACCGCGATCGTCTGCGTGGCCGCGCCGGAAATGCCGGCAAACTCAGACTCTGGCCCGCCGCAATGCCAAAAATCCGCCTGCGGCAGGGCCGGAATTGCCAAGGCCAGCGCGGTGAAGTCGTTCATCACCACCAGGCGCTGCAGGCCCAGATCGCCCAACATTTGGCGGGCCGAAAAGGCCCAGTCGCGGTTGGTCAGGCTGATTTGATCCTGCAACACCGGTGTCGCAACGCCCAAGGCAGCCCGCCTTGGCGCAGCCAATCCCGCATGCTTGATACCGCTCAGGTAATTCTGTATACAAGCGGTCAGGTTCGGATAGTCCGCGCAAGGCATCACCTGCACGCGCTCGATCGCCGCGCCGGCCTCGCGCTGCCAGGCCAGTCGCACATTGCTGCCGCCCACATCGCCCAGCAAGCTGGGGCCGGACTGGCTCTGCCGCTCACAACCAATTTCTATCATTTCGCCGTCTCCTCATGGGCGGGCACGCAGCCCGCGTCTTCGTTGGTCAATGCGTCGAGCCGGGTCCAGATGCCGCCCGCGCGGTGGCTGCGCAGCGCGGCGTCGACGAACAGCAGCCCCGCCAGCCCGTCGCCGACTTGCGGCAAGGCTAGGCTCTCCTGCGCCGGCTCGCGCCCTTGCTGGCGCGCCCGAATATGCTCGGCCGCCTCCCGGTAGAGCTGCGCGAAGGCCTCCAGATAGCCCTCGGGGTGGCCGGGCGGCAAGCGCGTGGCGGCTCTTGCCGCAGCACTGTCGACGCGGCCACGGCTGAGCAACTCGGTGCTGCCGCCCAGGCGACGCAGGCGCAGCTGGTTGGGCTGCTCCTGGTCGAACTCCAGCCCCGCCTTGGCGCCATAGATGCGCAGACGCAGGCCGTTCTCGCAGCCGCTCGCCACCTGGCTGGCCCAGAGCGCGCCGCGCACGCCGCCCTCAAAGCGCAGCATCAGCTGCGCGTTATCGTCCAGCCGGCGCCCCGGCACGAAGCTGCTCAATTCAGCGCAGACGGCCGCCGCCCGCAGCCCACTGACAAAGCAGGCCAATTGATAGGCATGCGTGCCGATATCACCCAGCGCGCCGGCCGGTCCGGCCAAGGCGGGGTCGCAGCGCCAGCTGGCTTGCTTTTGCCCTTCCTTCTCGATCGGCAAGGCCAGCCAGTCCTGTGCATATTCGACCTGGATCAGGCGCAGCGGGCCCAACTCGCCGGCGCGCACCAACTCGCGCGCATGGCGCAACATTGGATAGGCGCTGTAGTTATAGCTGACCGCCAGCAGCCGCTTACGCGCCTGCGCCAAAACGGCTAGCTCGCGCCCCTCCTGCACCGAGATGGCCAGCGGCTTGTCACAGATCACATCGATGCCGGCCTCCAAAAAGGCTCGCGCCACGGGAGCATGCAGATGATTCGGCGTGACGATGGCCACCAGCTCGATGCCGTCGGGTCGATCGGCCTCACGCCGCGCCATTTCGCGCCAATCGGCATAGCAACGCTCGGGCGCCAGACCCAGCGCCGCGCCACTGGCAGCGGCCCGCTCCGGCTGGCTGGACAGCGCGCCGGCCACCAACTCGAACTCACCGTCCAGCCGCGCCGCAATCCGGTGCACCGCGCCGATGAAAGCGCCCTCGCCGCCGCCGACCATGCCCAGCCGCAAGGGGCGTTGATGGCCTTGATAAGTGCTCATGCTTGCAAGCCCAACATGTTGCGGACTTCTCCACGATCGCTTGCAGCGTTAGCGAAATCATCAAAGGACTTCTCGGCCACGCGAATGATTTGCCGCTCGATAAAGGCCGCGCCCTCGCGCGCGCCGTCCTCCTGATGCTTCAGGCAGCATTCCCACTCCAGCACCGCCCAGCCGGGGTAGCCGTAACGGGTCAACTTGGAAAAGATCGCGCCGAAGTCGATCTGCCCATCGCCGAGCGAGCGAAAGCGCCCGGCCCTGTCGATCCAGTCGGCATAGCCGCCGTAAACACCTTGGCGCCCGTTGGGCCTGAACTCGGCATCCTTGACGTGAAAGGCGCGGATGCGCGGGTGATAGATATCAATGAAGGCCAGGTAGTCGAGCTGCTGCAAGAGAAAGTGGCTGGGGTCGTAAAGAATGCAGGCGCGCGTGTGCTGGCCCACGGCGTCCAAAAAGCGCTCGAAGCTCACCCCATCGAACAGGTCTTCCCCCGGATGCAGCTCATAGCAGACATCAACGCCGGCCTCATCGAAGGCATCGAGGACGGGTGTCCAGCGCCGCGCCAATTCGGCAAAGGCCTTATCAATCAGGCCGGCCGGGCGCGGCGGCCAGGGGTAGAGAAACGGCCAGGCCAAGGCGCCGGAAAAGGTTGCGTGCGCCTTCAGGCCCAGCCGTGCCGAGGCCTTGGCCGCCAGCCGCAGCTGCTCGGCCGCCCAGGCCTGACGGGCTGCCGGATTGCCCGCCACCGCCGGCGCGGCAAAGCGATCAAAGGGTCGGTCATAGGTTGGATGCACTGCAAGCAACTGGCCTTGCAGATGGCTGGACAGCTCGCTGATCTGCAAGCCATGTGCCGCCAAGCGCCCGCGCAGATCGTCGCAATAGCTCTGGCTCTCGGCCGCAAGCGCCAAGTCGAACAGGCGCGCGTCCCAACTCGGAATTTGGACGGCCTTGAAACCCAGGCCGGCGGCCCAGGCGGCGATGCCGTCCAGACTGTTGAAGGGCGCCGCGTCGCCGGCAAACTGAGCCAGAAAGAGTCCCGGTCCTTGCATGGTTTTCATATTCATCATCGTGTGGCTCCGCTCACAGCTGCCAGGTCGCTCTGGCGCTCGATCAATTCGGCGCATTCCAGGATTTGCAAACGTTCGGCCGCCTCGCCGCCCAAGCGGCGCAGCAAGAGGCTGCCCAGCTGCCGGCCGGCATGGTGCAGCGAGGCAAAGTAGGTGCTGATCGGCGGGACAAAGTAGGCGCTGATATTGCTGTCGTCGGTGGCCACCACGACCGCTTCGCGCCCCGCCTGCCAGCCTAGTTCCGCAAAGGCCGACAAGGCGCCCAGCGCGGTGAATTCATTCGCGCAGACAAAGGCCGTCGGCCGCTGCGCTCGCTCAGCCAACTCGAGCACGATGCGCCGTCCGTCACCGGCGGACAGGGCCGAGCTGCGCAGCAGCGCCGTATCGAAGCTCAAGCCCGCCTCGGCCAGCGCGCGCCGGTAGCCCTGCTCACGGTGCTGCGCATACATCAGCTCCGGGCTCGGGTTGAGCATCGCAATCAGGCGGTGGCCGCGCTCGATCAGCCGGCGGGTGGCTTGGTAGGCCATGTCCTCGTGATCGGTGTCGAACCAGGCATGCGCCTGCGCCAACTCGCTGCGGCCATAACTGACGAAAGGCAGGTCCTGTTGCAGCAGATAGCGGATGCGCTCGTCCTGCGGCCGGGTCTGGGTCAGGATCAGACCGTCGACGCGGCGCGACTCGACCAACTGGCGCAGGCCCTCCAGCGGGCTCTCACCGGGCAGCTGCGGATGCACGACCAGACTGTAGTAACTGCCCGCCAGCGCGGCATACAGGCCCGACACCAGCGCCATATAGCCGCTGTCGCTGAAGTCCTGCTCGGCGTCTTCGACCGGCAACACGATGCACAAGGTATAAGTCTTGCCGGTGCGCAGCTTGACGCCGGCCAAGTTGACGCTATAGCCCAGCTCGGCGGCGGCGCGCTGCACGCGCGCGCGGGTTTCCGGCTTGACCTCGGGCGCATTTTTCAAGGCCTTGGACACGGTGCCCAGCGACAGGCCGGTATGGCGCACCAGCGTCTTCAGAGTCACGGCCGGCGTTGGCGTTGGCGTTGGCGTTGTCATTGGCATTGGCATTGGCATTGGCTCAAACGGATTCGACATGGGCGCAATCTTTCAGGCGATGGCCGAGCAGCAAGAAGACGCTCGAGGTCCAGGTGAAGGCGGGGTCACGCAGACCGGCGCCGCTTTGTGCGTCATAGTTTTCGGCCATGCCGCTGCGCGCCGCCATCGCGGTGAAGCGCCGCGCCAGCTCGTCGCCCAAGTCGGCGCGGCCGCAGCGGTCCATCGCGTCGACAAACAGCAGCATGGTCGGCGCCCAGATCGGGCCGCGCCAATAGCCATCGGCCTGATAGAAGGGGCTGCGCTGCGATTCGGTCGCCAGGCCATGTGAGGTGAAAAAACGGCCCAGCTCGAACAAGCCCTGCAGCAAGGCCCGGCGTTGCGGCTCGCCCATGCGCTGGCCCAAGAGCAGCGGCATGAAGGCGATCAGGCTGTCGGCGCCTAGCTGACTTGGCAGCCCGCCTGCGCAGATCGCCACAAAGCGCTCGCCGTCCCAAAGCCTGGCCATCAGACGCTCAAACAAGGCATCGGCGCGCTGGCGCCAACGGCGAGCCTCATCCTGCCGCTCCAGCAATTCGGCCAAAGCCGCCAGCTCCTCCATCTGCAGAATCAAAAAGCTGCTGAGGTCGGGGCTTTGCAGCGGCGTGCCGGGCAAAAAAGTAGTGGCGTTGTCCCAGCCGGCGTCATTGCCATGGTCATAGGCGGGCAGGCCCTCCCCTGTTTCATCCATCCAGCTGTTGGCCTGCGCGGCGAGCCAGGCATAGGCCTGCGCGCAGCGCTCAGCAGGCCAGGCGGCCGGCGCCATGCGACGCAGCTGCGCAACCGTCCAGCCATGCACCGGCGGCTTGGTGAAGCGCCAGTAAGCGAAACGGTCATTGACGAAATCGGGCAGGCGCCCACTGACATGCTGATGCTCGAACAGCAGCGCCAATTGCTGCCAGGCCAGCTCGGGCTGCGCCGCGCCCAGCGCCAAGGCGTTGAAGCAATGGTCCCAGCTCCAGATATTCGTCATCCAGTTCTTGGACATATACATGGCCGGGTGCTTCAGCTGCCCCTCGGCCGGCACCAGGCAGGACCAAGTGATGTAGGCGGCCAATTCGCGCGCCGCCCCAAGCTCCGGCGTCACGCCCAGGGTCAGCGCCAGCCAAGCGGCAAAGTCGGCGGTGGCCGAGGCTTGCGCCACCTCGAACTCGGCCCGGTCCAGGCGCAGCGGCCGCACCCGGTAGAGATGCAGCGCCGCCGTCAGCCGCCCCTGCTCGTTAGGCTTGAGCTCGCAGGCCATGCGCTCGGCGCGCTGGCCCTGCCAGGGTGCGTCCAGCTGCAAGTCACCCTCACCCAGCATCAGGCGCGCCGACAGGTCTTGCGTGGCGCAGCTGATATGCACGGCAGCGGCCAGGCGCTGCGCATAGTCATAACGCCTGCTTTGCAGGGACAGACGCAGGCCAATCCCTTGGGCCGTCAAGGCGAGCGTGTCGGCGTCGGCGAAAACCAGATCGATGGAGCCCTGCTCACAGCGAAAGCTCAGGGCCTCGGGCCGCAGCGTCCACTCGCCTTGCAGTGGCAAGCCCGCCGCGTCGATCGGCGTCAGGCGAAAGAGCCGGCCCAGGTCGGTGTGTTCATCGCCGCCGCGCAGATTGCGCAGCCAAAAGGACTGGTCCTCGGCCAGCCAGGAAACGCACAGCCAACTCTCGCGTCGCGAGAACGGAACTTTGTAGGGGTCGAACAATAGAGGGTTCACGCGACTCAACCTTTGACCGCCGCGCTGGTAGCGCCGTCCATGATGTGGCGCTGGGCCAGGAAGAACAGCAGCAGCGGCGGCAGGCACAAAAGCACCGTCATCGCGGCGATCGCCGTCACATTGTTCGAATGCAGGCCCTTGAACTGGGCCAGGCCCAAGGCCAGCGTGTAAAGGCTCTGATCATTCAGAAAGATCAGCGGGCCGAGGTAGTCGTTCCAGCTGCCGAGGAACTGGAAGGTGCCGACCAGCACCAAGGCCGGTGCCATCAACGGCAGGTGAATGCGCCAGTAAATCTGCCAGGCATTGGCGCCGTCCATGCGCGCCGCTTCGTCCAGCTCGCGCGGGATGCTCATGATGAATTGGCGCAACAAGAAGATGAAGAACGGTGCGGCGAAAAAGGACGGCACGATCAGCGGCTTGAGCGTGTTGATCCAGCCCAGCGCGTTGAACTCCATATAGAGCGGGATCATGCTCACGTCCCAGGGGATCATCATTGAGCCGAGCACGATCATGAACAAGGCATTGCGGCCCTTGAAGTCAAAGCGCGCAAAGCCGTAGGCCACCAGGCTGGAAGAAAAAATCTGCCCCACGGTGGACAGCAAGGCGACCCAGAGGGAATTGCGCAGGAAGAGCGCAAAAGGCTGGGCGCCCCAGGCCTCGGCAAAATTGCTCCAGCGCGGCTCGGCCGGCCACCAGATCGGCGGCCAGGCATAGAGCTCCGTCTTCGCCTTCAGGGCGGTCAGCAGCGTCCAGTAAAGCGGCGCTGCAAAGGCAAAGACCAGCAGCAACATCAGGCTGTAAAAAGCCAGCTGGCGGCTGCGGGCGGCAAGGCTGATCATGGCTTGTCCCCTTGCTGGTTTGGCCCGGCATCGGACTTCACTTCATTCTCGTAAAACACCCACAGGCTGGAGAAGCGCATCACCGAGGCGGACAACAACAGAATCAACGCGAACAGCAACCAGGACATCGCCGCCGCATAGCCCATGTCGAAGTATTTGAACGCGGTGTCGTAGATATACATGGCCAACATAGTGGTCGATTTCATCGGGCCGCCGCCGGTCAAGAGCAGGGCCATGGTCAACTGTTGAAACGCGGCAATCAAGGTGGTGACCAGATTGAACAAAATCACCGGCGAGAGCAGCGGCAGCGTGATGTGGGAGAACTGCTTGAGCTTGGAAACGCCGCTCATCTCGGCCGCCTCATAGAGCTCGACCGAGATGCCCTTCAGCCCCGCCAGAAAGACCAGCATCGTGCCGCCCAGACTCCACAGACTGGCGATCACCACCGCGCTCATCGCACAGTCCGGGCTGCCCAGCCAATCAACCGCCGGCAGGCCCAGCAGCGACAGCGCGTAGTTCAAGAGCCCGTACTCGCGGCTATAGATCCAGGACCAGATGCTGACCAGCGCCACACCCGACAGCATCGAGGGCAGATAGAAGATCGTGCGGAACAAGCCCTCGCCGAGGCAGCGCCGATTCAAGAGCAGCGCCAGGCCCAGGGATGCGGCCAGATGAGTCGGCACATAGAGCAGCGCGAAGCGCGCCGTCACGCCCAGCGCCTCCCAGAAATCGTCATCTTGGAACAGCACGCGCTGGTAGTTCTGCAGGCCGACAAAGCGCTCGCCGCCCATCAGCGGCCAATCGAAAAAGCTCATATAGAGCGAATACAGCAAGGGGCCGACGGTGAAGGCGAGAAAGCCGATCGCCCAGGGGGCGATGAAAAGATAGGGCAGCCAGGCCGACCAAGAGCGGGCGCGCAGCTTGCCAGCCGTTTTGGCCTTGCCAGGAACTGGCTCGGAGATTGGCATCAGCATCTCGCTCTGGGCGTCCATCAATTGAGATTTATGCATGGTCCCGTCCTCAGCGCAGCTTGCGCTCGGCCTTGATGGCGGCTCGGTCCAGAATGGCGCCGCTGTCGCCCTGCTTGCTCAGAAAGACCTCCTGGATGGCGTCGCGCACAACATCTTGCGCACGCATCCAGCGCGGGTTCAGCAGGTGCGCGGGCGTCTCCTTCATGCTGTCCACCATCGCGTAAAAAGGCCTCACCAAAGGGTCGTCTCGCAAGCCCTGCTGCGCCGCCACGCTCAGCAGCACCGGCAAATCATTGCTGCGCAGACGCACCGCCTCGGCGCTGCTGAAGAATTGGATGAAGTCCCAGGCCAGCGCCTTTTGCTTGGACTCACGCGCCATCGCCAGCGCCGACACACTGACCACGCTCTGCGCCGGCCGGCCCTGAAAGCTCGGCAACCCGACCACGCCGTAGCGCTTGCCGTCTTGCCCCAACTCGACCCGGAAGGCCGCGCCGTCCAGCAGCATCGCGACCTTGTCGGAGGTGAACATCTGGCGCTGGTTACGGCCATCGCCGACACCCAAGGTGGCCGCAACATCCTGCTGCAGCAGCGCCAGCAACATCTCGAACATGGCCTTGGACGGCGCACCGTTCAGATGGCCCTGCACGCTCACGCCGTCCGGGCCCAACATGCGCCCGCCCGCGCTCCAGAGAAAACTCTGAAAGTCGTAGGGGTCGGGGTTCACATCGAGGCCGAAACCGAAGGCCTTGGTTGCCGGCTTGCGCAACTGAATCGCCATGTGGCGCAGATCGTCCCAGCTCCAACCCTCCTGCGGATAGGCCAGGCCGGCGCGGTCAAACATGTCTTTGTTGTAATAGATCACTTGGGCCGTGAAGCCAGCCGGCACGCCGTAGATTCGCATCGAGAGGGGCTGGGTCTTGCCGTCAGCATCGGCAACCGTGGCGAAGCGAAATAGGCCGGGCACAAAGTCGCTGCGATCTATGCGGGCATCACGGGCCAGATAGTCATCCAGCGGTTCCAGCACCCGGTGGTATTGCGGGAAGTTCCACATATACATCACATCGGGTGGGTTCTTGGCCCCGAAAGCAGCCGACAGCTTCTGGTTGTAGCCGCCGCCATAGGCCTCTACTTGCACCTTCACGCCCGGATGCCTGGCCTCGAAGGCGGCCGCAATGCGCTGCTGGATCAAGAGGCTCTCACTGCCGTCCCAGGTGGCGAAGCGCAGCAGTTGCGGCTCGGCTGCGCCGGCAGCAGTGCAGGCGCCGAACAGACACAAGGCCCCCAGCAAGCGCCTATGGAAGCTGATGCGCTTCATTGCGCCAGCGCCTCTTGCACCGCTGCGCTCAAGCGCCTCGGCAAGGCGCGACCGTCGGCCGCGAAAACATGCATATGCTCCAGCTCGAACTGCAAGCCCACAGCATCACCGCGCTGCACCAGTTGTGCACCGTCGACGCAGACCGTCAGGTTTTGATCCAGGCCGGCGCTCACATGCACCATGCTTTGCGCGCCCAGGCGCTCCACCGCCAGCACCTTGCCTTGCAAATGGGCGGCCCGGTCAGCGCCGGCCAGCAGGCGAATATGTTCGGGCCGCACACCCAGGGTCAGCGCAGCACCGAGCGGCGCCAGGTCGCCTTCGGCCAGGCTCGCAATCGTTGCGCAAGCAGGCAAACGCAGCTGCAGCAGCCCGTCCACCATCGCTTGCAACTCGACCGACAAAAAGTTCATCCGCGGTGTGCCGATGAAGCCGGCGACAAACAGGTCAGCCGGCCGGTGGTACAGCTCCAAAGGACGGCCGACCTGCGCGATGCGGCCCTGATTCAAGACCACCACCTTGTCGGCCAGCGTCATCGCCTCGACCTGATCATGCGTGACATAGATCATCGTGGCCTGCAAGGCCTGGTGCAGACGCGCCAGCTCCATGCGGGTGTTCTCGCGCAGCGCTGCGTCCAGATTCGACAAGGGCTCGTCGAACAAAAAGACACGCGGGTTGCGCACAATGGCGCGCCCTATCGCCACGCGTTGCCGCTGCCCGCCCGACAAGGCTTTGGGCTTGCGCTCCAGCAGCGCTTCAAGCTGCAGCATACGTGCCGCCTCGGCAATGCGCGTGTCGATCTCGGCCTTGGAAAAGCGCCGCAGCGACAGGCCAAACGACAGGTTCTTGCGTACCGTCATATGCGGGTAGAGCGCGTAGTTCTGGAACACCATGGCCAGGTCGCGCTCGGCCGGTGGCACCTCGTTCATGCGCTCGCCGCCAATCATCAACTCGCCGCTCTGCACCGGCTCCAGCCCGGCAATGCAGCGCAAGAGTGTCGACTTGCCGCAACCCGAGGGGCCCAGAAAGCAGACAAACTCGCGGTCGGCGATCTCCAGGTCAATGCCTTTCAAGACATCGACCGAGCCGTAACTTTTGCGCAGGCCGCGCAGCGATAGATCTGCCATGGTGTCAGGTGTTCCCCAATGTCTTCAAGCCAAATGGCCATTCAGATAGCTCAGGCCCAATGCCGCCGTGCGCGCAGGCTGGCTGGGTTGGTCATGCTCGACGATGAAGGTGTTCACATGCTGACTCAGCCAAGGCAGCCAGGCCGGCCAATCCAGCCGCCCCTCGCCTAGCGTGGCCCAGCCTTGTTCGATCTCGGCCAACTCGGCTCCAGGCTTGGCCAGATCCTTCACATGCACCGACTGCAGGCGCAAGCCGTAGCGCTCCAGCCATGCCATCGGTGCCTCACCCGCCCGCGCCACCCAGGCCACATCCGCCTGCCAGCGCAAAGCCGGCGCGGCCTCCAGCAAGGTCTCCAAGACCGTGCGGCCATCATCTGCCAGCCGCTCGAACTCGAAGGCATGGTTGTGATAGGCCAGCGTGATGCCTTGGCCCTGCAATGCCTGCGCATGGGCCTCCAAGCTGGCGGCCAAGGCCAGCCAGCCGGCGCTGTCCTGCGGCCGCTCGGACTCATCCAACCAGGGCATCACCAGCTGCGTGCAGGCGCAAGCCTTGAGCGCCGCAACGATCTCGTCCAGGCGCTCGGCCAGATCGCTCATCTCCACATGCATAGAAGCCAGCCTCAGGCCAGCGGCCTGCAGCGCGGCAACAAAGTCGCTGCGGCTCAAGCCATGCAAGGCCTCGGTCTCGACCCAGGCATAGCCGGCCTGTTTAGCGAGTTCCAGGCGGGCCGCCAGATCGCCTGCACTGCGCACGGTATAGAGCTGTAACGCGATACGCAGCCCGTCTTGCTTCGAAGTCATGCGCATTGCTCCTGTACCTGAAGGCTGGCGGCAAAGCCGGCCGGCACGGGCTCGGGTCTTGTGCAGCGGGTCTGCAGCGCCAGCGGGGATTGCTGCTCGGCCGACCGCAGAATCGCGTCCATCGCCTCCAGCACATGCAGCGCCATCTCGCCGCTCGCGCGGTGCGGGCGGCCGCTGCGCAAGGCATCGGCCATATCGGCTACGCCCAGGCCCCGGTGCCGGCCGGTGAAGGCCAGCGGCGCTTGCGCCACCCAGTCACCATCGGCCACACAGAGCTCGAGTTCGCCGCCGAACTGGTTCGGGTCCGGCAACACCAGGCTGCCCAGCTCGCCGAACAACTCGATATGGCTGCTCTTGTGCTTCCAGACATCGAAGCTGGTGCTCAGCGTGATGAAGGCACCCTGCTCAAAGGTCAGGCCGGCGACCAGATGGGTCGGCGTTTCGACCTTGATGTGCTCGCCCTGGCGCGGGCCACGCGGAATCTGCCGCGCCGGCCAACTCGTGTGAGCCATGCCGCTGACGCGCGTGATCGGGCCCAGCAATTGCACCAGCTGGGTCAGGTAGTAGACGCCCATGTCCATCAGCGGCCCGGCGCCGGGTCGATAGAAGAACTCGGGGTTGGGATGCCAATCATCGGGGCCGCGCTCCATCATCGAGGCTTGGCCGGCGACGATGCGGCCAATGCGAAGGGCGTCAACCAGCGCACGTGCAGCTTGGCCGGCGCCGCCCAGAAAGGTATCGGGCGCGCAGCCGATGCGCAGGCGCTGCGACTGGGCCAGCTCCAGCAGCGCGGCTCCGTCGGCAAAGCTGCCGGCCAGCGGCTTCTCGGTATAGAGATGCTTGCCGGCCTTCAGCACCGCCTCGCCAACCGCCCGGTGGGCAAGCGGCGGGGTCAGATTGATGATGATCTCGGCCTCGCTGCCGAGCAACTGATCCAGGCTCATCGCTGGCAGATCAAATTCGGCGGCGCGGCTCTGCGCGGCCTCAAGCTTGGCGTCGGCCACGCCTATCAGTTGCAGATTGCCGAACTGGGCCAGGCCTTTGGCATAGGCCGGGAAGATGTCGCCGGCGCCGATGATGCCGATCGAAGTAGCTCGGGTCATGCCGGTGCCCCCTGTTCGGCCAGGTCCAGCCAGGCCATTTCTTCAGGCGTCAGCTGCACGCTCAAGGCCCGCATCGAACTGGCGGTCTCGGCGATGCTGCGCGGGCCGATCAGGCTGAAGGCCGGGAAGGCCTGCGCCAGCACCCAGGCCAGCGCGATATTGATCGCCTGCACGCCTTTCTCGGCGGCCAACTGCTGAGCACGGACGCGGCGCTCGAAGTTGGCGACGCTGTACCAGCAACGCACCAGCTCCTCGTCCTCAAGGCGATCCGGGCCGGCGCGGTCGGTGAAGAAACCACGCGCCTGCGAGGACCAGGCAAACAAGGCCAGCCCCTGCTCGGCCAGCTGCCGGCGCGAGGCCGGGTCGCCGGCCGACACGCAACCGCGCCAGATCGGCGCCTGCATGCGCGCAAGGCTGAGCTGGTTATTGACCAAGGAGAAACCTTGCAGACCCTTGGCCGCCGCGTAGGCATTGGCCTGCGCCACCCGCTCCAATGACCAGTTAGAGCCACCAAAAGCTTTGAAGCGTCCCAAGCGGCGCTGCTCATTGAGCGCCTCGACAAACTCGCCCACCGGCACCTCGGGGTTGTCGCGGTGCAGGATGTAGAGGTCGGCATGATCGGTTTGCAGGCGCTCCAGACTCTCGGCCAGCTCACTGCGCATGCCTTCGGGTGTGCAGTTAGGGGTGTGGGCACCCTTGGCGATCAAGACGATCTCGTCGCGGATGCCGCGGGCGCGCAGCCACTGACCCAGAATCGCCTCGCTGTGGCCACCCTCGAAGTCATAGACCCAGGCGGTGTCGAAAGCATTGCCGCCGCGCTCGATGTAGTCATCGAACAGGGCCGCGGCATGGCTGAGGTTTTCCTGGTTGTCGACACCCATGATCAAGCGCGACACCGGCTTGCCCTCCAGGCCGGAGACCTGGCCGTAACTCATCACCGCATCGGCGCGGCGGGCGAGCGGCAAGCCGGCCAGCGTCTGGCGGCCCTGCATGGCGGCTTCGGCCTCCTTGGGATAGGACAGGCCGATGGCCTGACGCCAGCGGTCCATCACGGCCAGATTGGCTAGCGAATCCGCAGCGTTCATGGCCGGATGGGGAACGGACGCCGTCTTCACGGCCTTCGCAAACGCATCCGCCTCATAGGCGTAGAGGCCACGGTCGCTTGAGATGGTCCAGCTTTGCGCCAGCGCTTCATCCACATAGAGCTCGATGCGGCTTTCGCCCGCTTCTGCGCCGGCACCGTACCAGGGCTTGGGCACGACCAACGCGCCTTGCGTGCCGCCGATGCGCAGCGACTCTTCCTGCTCGAAGCGCACCGCCGTGCTCAGCTGTGCGACGATGTCGCCGGGGAACAGCAAGGTGGCCGTAGCCCATTCATCAACCGGACCGCTGGCACCCTCGTGCAGCTTGCCCATGGCCGTCAGCTTGAGCGGCTCGGCAAAGGGCAGACCCTGGGCCACGCCTGCGATCAAGCGCGCCATCGAGACTGGATAGCAGCCGACATCCAGAATCGCGCCACCGGCCAGCGAGGCCTCCCAGGTGCGCGAGCCGACACGCGGCGTCGAGCTGTAGCAAAACGAAGCCTGGATGTGGCGCACCTCACCGATGGTGCCGGCACGCAGCAACTCCACCAGCTTGGCTGTTTGCGGCAGGCAGCGGTACATAAAGGCTTCCATCAGCACCCGACCGGCCCGCTCGGCTTCGTCGAAGGCGATCATCGCCTCGGCATGATTCAGACCCAGCGGCTTCTCGCACAGCACATGCTTGCCGGCACGCAGCGCCCGCACGGTCCAGTGCAGATGTTCGGTATGCGGCAGGCCGATATAGACCGCCTGCACGGCAGGATCGGCCAACAAGGCCTCGTAGCTGCCATGCGCCTGGGCCGGATAGGCCAGCGAGCCATGTCTATCGACAAAGGCCTCAGCCTTGGCCAGCTCACGACTGGCCACTGCCACCAGCGCGCCACTGTCGGTCTGTGTCAAACCCTGTGCGAAAGCGCCCGAGATGTTCCCGGCGCCGATGATTCCCCAATTGAGCATGATGTATAAATTGAAACGTTATGATTTATGAATGTGACAAATATATTTCCGGCATGCAACTCAGAACAACAGTGAAAACCCGCTGTGTCGGAGGTCACGCCAAGGCGAGCTCACACGAAGCAGCTGAGGCCAAACGCCGCAACCTGCGAAGCCATTGGCAAGGCGCATCAAATGACCCATCAAGCCGAGCCCGCCAGCCCGCCGCCGTCCACTACATAAGCGGAACCGGTGACAAAAGACGAGCGATCACTGGCCAGAAACAGCACCACCTGCGCGATCTCGCGCGCCTGCCCGACCCGCATCAGCGGCCGCGCATTGCCGGCCTCAACCAGCGCCATGTCGGCCAGGCCGAGCTGCTGCGCCTCGTTGCGCAGCATCGCGGTGTCGGTGTCGCCAGGGCAAACGCTGTTGACACGGATCTGCTGCGGCCCATGGTCGACCGCCATCGCCCGCGTCATATTCACCACGGCGCCCTTGGAGGCGCAGTAGGACACCGCATCCTTGCCGCCGACCAGGCCCCAGCCGGAGCCCGAATTGATGATGCTGCCGCCGCCCTGTTCCGCCATCACCGGCACCGCGTACTTGCTCATCAGGAAAATCGACTTGACGTTGACGGCCATCACCGCATCCCAATCGGCCTCGCTGGTATCCACCACATTGGCGCGCCGCGTAATGCCGGCGTTATTGAACAGCACATCGAGGCGGCCGTAGGCGGCCAGCGTCTCTTGTACGCTGCGCTGGCAATCGGCGGCCAACGCCACATTCGCCTGTACCAGCAAGGCTTGGCCGCCCGCCGCCTCGATCTCCCGCACGGTCGCCGCCGCGCCCTCGACGTTCAGATCACAGACCACCACGCGCGCGCCTTCCGCGGCGAACAGCAGCGCGGTGGCGCGGCCAATGCCGGAGCCGGCGCCGGTGATCAAGGCCACCTTGCCACGCAACTCACCCGAACTGCGCTCACCCATCGTTGTTGCTTGCATCGTGATCATCTCTCGTTCCCTCGCTTGCCTCGTTGTTTGATCTGCCCTGTTCAAGAGCGGCTCGCTACTCTGCCACCAAATTCAGCATCGCCCGGTCACGCGGGCCGCTCAGCACGCGCACCGGGCCGCTGAACAGCGCGTCCACTTCGGCGCAGGCACTGTCCATGCGCAACAAGCCGGCACATTGACCCGCCAATGCTTGCAACTTGGCCGGCGTGATCAAGACCGTCATGGCGGCCGGCCCGATCGCCCGCAAGACCCGCGCGCTCAGCGGCGCATTGCCGCGCCCAATCACATGCCCTTGGCCACCGATCGCCGTCAACCACAGGCCCGCCCGACGCGGCGTCGCAAGCAAGAAGTCATGCAACTCTTGCTCCGTGGCATCACGCAGCCACAGCTTCCCGTCAATCACAAGGTCCACACCGATCAAGCTGCCCGCAAGCTTCAATGCCTGCTTCAAAGCCCAGGTGGTGGAGCCCGGCCCGATCACATGGACGCCGCGACTCAGCTCGGCCACCAAGCTCTGCGCCAGCGCAGTGGCCGCTTCCGAGTCGCACGGCAGACTGCGTGTCTTGCGGCCCTGCAAGAGGCGCGGATCGGTGGGCGTGGCCAAGTAGCCATGCAGCTGAGGCAAGACCCGACCCTCCCGCAGCGCCGCCTCATCCATATCCATCACTTCGCGCGGCTCGGTACGGCGCGCTCGCGTCGCCAAGAATGCACGCGCCAGCCGCCCGGCCGCAGCCGGACTGACACCAAAACAAGCCGACTGCATCTTCACCCCGGCCGGGATGCCCAGCACCGGCAGCGCCTGATCACCGTCCCCACCGGACAAGGCGGCCGCCAGCACGCCGGCCTGCACATCGCGCGCCGTGCCGTCGCCGCCGGCAAACAAGAGCAGATCGACCCCAAGCTCGCGCATCCGGCGCGCCAAGGCCCGCGTATCGGCAGCGCTGCTCGGCCCCGGGTGCTTGAGCGCCAAGACCTGAGGTGCTGCGCCCCGGCTGCGCAGCAAATCCTCGCCCATGGCGCCGGGTCCGCTGATCCAATCGATGCTCGACCCAAGTTCACAAAAACTGGCCAAAGCGATGGCCGCCCTGTCACTGGACCAAACGGATGCCGCACAGCCCAAGCCATCGCTGCCATGCAGGCCCAGCTTGCCGCCGGCGCCCGCCAGCGGGTTGATGATCAGGCCGACGCGTGGCCGCATCTCAAAGCGCCCGGTCCATCGCAGTGGGCGTGGTCACGCCATTCTCGGCCAGCTTACGCTGCCAACCGCGCCAGGTGATCGCCCAGCGCTTGGGGTCATCCAGATAAGACTCATCAACCCGCCGCGTCGGGCAGTTATGCGGTGCGCTGCGCAAAAGCTCCGGCTGGCTTCTCGCCTCGTCGGCCACGCGGCTCATGATCTGCGCAAACTCATCCAGATCGGCACGCGAGTAAGACTCGGTCGGCTCGATGGTGGCGGGCTCCGGCACCACATAGGGGTGATGGCTGGTCCAGTAATGCACGCCGTAGTCGGCGGCGCGCAGGCCGATGTCACCCGAGTGCACGCCGGTCTCGGCGCACAGCTCGGCCCAGCTGTAGCGCACCTGCTCGATGCGCCGTTTGCCCGGCGCATAAGGCGCCGACAGACCTCGAATCTTCAGCAATTGGCTCATCATGTAGTTGTTATTCAGCACCGCGATCTCGGCCACCTCGCGCAGACCCGCCGCGCCCAGATTCATTACCCAGGCATAGGCGCGCAAGACGATGCTGGCCGTGCCCATAAAGGCCGCCACCTTGCCGATTGAGCGCTCGCCGCCCTGCTCTATGCGGTAGTCGCCACCTGGATCTTTGACGATCACAGGTCGGGGCAGAAACGGCGCCAAGGCCGCCGTCACCGCGCAGGCACCGACTGCTGGTCCGCCACAGGCGTGCGGGGTCGAAAAAGTCTTGTGCAGATTGAAATGGCAGAGATCAAAGCCGGCCTCGCGCGCCCGGGTGATGCCCAGCAGGCCATTGGCATTGGCCTGGTCATAACAGGCCAGCGCGCCGACCGAGTGGGCGGCGGCCACGAACTCGCGAATCTTGGCGTTGAAGATGCCGGTGTCTTCCGGGTTGGTGATGATCAGCGCCGCGGTGCGCGGGCCGACCGCCGCCTGCATCGCCGCCAGATCGGGGTAGCCCTGGGCATCCGGGTAGAGCGTGATGACCTTGTAGCCCAAGACCTTGGCGCAGGCCGCGTCGGACGGGTGGCTGAAGATGGTCGTGATGATCTCGTCGCGCACATTTGCGCCCCCTGAGCTGTCGCTTCGCGCCAGCCCCCCCGAGGGGGGCGAGCTGTCTTGGGAGCGGCCCGGCGACAACTCGGCAGCCTCACCGCGCGCCTCGAACCAGGCCCGGATCATCGCCAGATTGGCATAGATCGCTTGCGAGCCCGAGCGTGGCTGCAGGCTGACGGCGTCCATGCCGGAGACCTCCTTCAGCACCTGCTCCATCTCATACATCACATGCAGAATGCCCTGCACCGTGCTCTCGTCTTGCAGCGGATGCAGCTCGCTCATGCGCGCATCGCGGGCCAAATGCTCGTTGACCTTGGGGTTGTACTTCATCGTGCAAGTGCCCTGGCCGACGTCGACATTGAAGTCGGCACCCAAGGTCTCTTGCGACAAGCGCAGATAGTGGCGCAGCACGCGGTTCTGGCTCAGCTCCGGCAGCGCCGGCGGCTTCTTGCGGCGCATGCCGGGCGGCAGCGTGAACAGCACATCATGCGCGGCGGCCTCGATGGCCGGCTCCAGCTCGGGCGTCAGCAAGGCACGCTCCCCCGGCTGACTGAGCTCGAAGATCACCGGCTCGTCCCAGCGGGCTTGCTGGTAGCGGCGCAGATTGGGTTTGCCATCGGTGAAGCGGTGGGCGGAGATGTTTTCCATATTGACGTGATTCATGAGGAGAGGACCTCGCGCAGCGCATCCACCAAGGCATCGATATCGGCCTGGCTGTGGACCTCGGTGAAGGCATAAAGCGCGGACTGGCCGAGTGCGGGGAAGGCCTCGGACAAATCATGGCCGCCGAAGATGGCGCGCTCGCGCAAACCCGCGTTGACCTCGGCCACTGTTTTGCAGCTGGGGGAGAAGTCGAGCACGAACTCCTTGAAATGCACCGGGCCGGGATGGGCCAGGCGCAGGCCAGGCAAGGCGCTTAAGCGTTGGCGCGCATAGGCAACTCGTTTCATGATGCCCTCTCCCAACTCCACCATGCCTTGCGGCCCCTGGCTGGCCAGAAAGACCCCGGCGGTGATGCCCCACAAGGCCGCGGCCGTGCCGACAAACTCGTTGCCCTGCTCACGCTTGTCGAAAGAGGTGCGCTGGTAGGCCACGTCCCCAAAGCCGTATTGTCCCGGCACCGAGGTCGGCGCGATGCCGAACAAGCGCGATGGGTATTGCATCAGCAAGGCTTCCTCGTCGCGGCTGGCGATAAAGCCGCCATGCCCGCCGCCGTAGCTCATATGCATGCCCAGGGTCTGGATGTCGCCACAGACGATGTCGGCGCCATAGTCGCCGGGCGGCGCCAGCACCCCGAGCGAGAGCGGATCAACCCCGACGATCAGCATCGCGCCGGCCGACTTTACCAACCCGGCGATCGCCTGCCCCTCGTCAATGCCGCCGAAGTAATTCGGTACATCCAGATAGAGCGCCGCCACCTGCTGGCTCAACTTGGCGCGCAAATCGCCCCGGTCCAAGAGGCCGGTGATAGGGTCAAACGCGACCTCGACGAATTCGATCTCGCTGCGGCCGTAGGTCTTGATATGCGAGCGTTTGTCGGCGCTGGTGTTGGCGGCCAGCAGCACACGCTTTCTGTTGCTAGGTCCGCTGTAGCGCGCCGCCATGCAGCAGGCGGTGGCTGCCGCCTGCATGCCGTCATAGGTCGGCACGCTGACTACGTCCAAGTTCAGCAGCTCGCCCATCATCGAGCAATACTCCCACAACGCCTGGAAGCGGCCATGGTCGTCATAGGGCTCACCCGCATAGGCGGTCAGGAATTCGCTGCGCCCGTTGATCTCGTCGCAAATAGCGGGCACATGGTGCTGGTAGCAGCCGCCACCCAGAAAACTCAAGACCTCACCGCAATGGGTATTGCGCGCCAGGATGGCCTGCACATGGCGCTTCAGGCGCGCCTCGGACAAGAGCGGCGCCGGCAGATTCAACGGCCTGTCCATGCGCAGCTCGGTCGGCACATCGGCATAGAACTCCTCGACCGAGGTGGCGCCGGTGGCGGCCAGCATCGCGGCCTTGACCGCAGGCACAGAGTTCGGAATATAGGGGTAGACCTGGGGCTTGCTTGTCATGTTCGCGTTGCCTGCTGCAGAGTTCGTTGGCGAGCCCGCATTTCACGCCGATGTCTGCCGGCTGACAAACGAGGAAATTTTTTCAACGCATTAGTTGAGCTAATTCATAAAAGCCAGGTTAGAGGCCGGCAACAGTCCGGGCCGCAGCTCGCCCCGAGCTTGGCCAGAAGCGGGGTAGCATCGAATCCACAACAGCAGGGGATTCGCCTTGAACCTACTCGACCTCGATCACCTCTTGCGCTACTGGACCGCCGAGCAATGGCAGGCCAATGTGCTGATGCTGTTTCACCTGCTCGGCGCGATGGCCTTGGGCCTGGTCTTGGGCTATGAGCGGGCCTATCACGGCCGCGCCGCCGGCATGCGCACCTATGCACTGGTCTGCATGGCCTCGACCGGCGTGATCATCCTGCTCGCCTACCCGCAGCAATGGTATGGCGGCCTGCAAGGCGGCAACGTCGCCCCGCTGTTGGCCGACCCGACCCGGGTCATCCAAGGCATCGTGACCGGGATCGGTTTCCTATGCGCCGGCGTGATCATGCGAGAGGGCATGAATATCAGCGGCCTGACGACCGCCGCCTCGCTTTGGGCGGCATCTTCGATCGGCATTTTGCTCGGCATGGGCTTTTATTTCGCCGCCATCATGCTGACGCTGCTCTGCGCCAGCTTGATGATGTGGGGCGCCAAGCTGGAATCGCACTTGCCCTCGCATCCTGCCATCGCGGTGATGTTGCGCGGCGAGCCCCAGCGCAGATTTGCCCAGCAAGAACTGGCCGAGTTCAGCAATAGCTTGGGCTTTCGCTTTGCGCCCGGCTCCCTCAGTGTCGTGATGGTGGGCGAGCAGGAAGAATGGCGCTTTGTCTGCACCGCCAAGCAAAATTTTGGCGGCCAAACGCTGACGCGTTTTGCCAGCCGCGTGACCGAGATTCCGGGCGTGGTCGAGTACCGCGTGACGCATGCCAGAAACTGATGTGATGCTGCCCTAAGCTTTAAACTGGACGCATGCGCCTATTCTCTTGGGACCGTCCCGTTTTCGCCGCTGCCAGCTTGACCTTGGCATTGAGTGGCACAGCATCACAAGCCCAGTGGCTGGCCCCTGCTTATGAGCTCAGGCTGCATCCCGACTTCGAGGCCAAGACCGTGACGGCGCAGGCCGCTATCAGCCTGCGCCGTGGGGCCCAGCTTCAAGACGAGTTGCGCCTGAGCGCGCCGGACCTGGAGATTCGCAGCGCCAGCATCGAAGGCCTCGCCCTGAGCCCCGAAAAACGCGAGGGCTATTGGCTGATCAAACTGCCCCCGCTGCTGGCCGCAAGGCTGGAGATGACTCTACAGCTGGACTATCTAGCCCGCGCCGGCGAGGGGCTGGTGTTTGGGGCCGACTATGTCTACACCGCCTTTCACACCTGCCGCTGGCTGCCCTGTGTGGGCTCCGATCTGGGGCGAGCAAGTCTGAAGACCACGCTGGATCTGCCCGCCGGCTTCAGTTCCTTGGCCAGCGGCGTGCCGCTCGCGCCGCCCGTGCCGCAAGCTGCAAGAGCGCAGCAATGGCTGGAAGCTGCGCCCTACCCGCGCTATACGCTGGGCTTTGCGGCAGGCCGCTTCACACAAAGCAGCGAAAGTGCGGGTGACAAACAGCTGCACTATTTAGGCGTCAGTGACGAAGTCGCCGCGCTGCAAGCCAAGTTCAAAGCCACGCCCGCGATGCTGGCCTTCTTCAGCGCCAAGGCCGGCTTGGCCCTGCCGCACCCCAGCTACAGCCAATTGCTGCTGCCCGGTGGTGTCGCCCAGGAAATGAGCAGTTATGCGGCCATTGGGCACAAGATGCTGGACCCCATCCTGGAAAACGAGCAAGAGGACTGGGTAATCGCGCATGAATTGGCCCATCAATGGTGGGGCACTTGGATCAGCTGCGAGCAATGGAGCGAGTTCTGGCTCAATGAAGGCATCACCGTCTTCATGACCGCCGCCTGGAAGCAGCAACGCTGGGGCGAGGCCGCCTACCAGCGCGAACTCGACATTGCTGCGCGCGGCTGGCAGCGCGCCAAGGACGCCAACTTCGACAAGCCACTGAGCTGGCCCGGAGACTACCCCAGCCTGAGCCTGAAGCGGTCCATCCACTACAGCAAGGGCGCCCTCTTCATGCACGCGCTGCGCCAGGACTTGGGGGAGGACGCCTTTTGGGCCGGCTTCAAGCGTTACAGCCAAGCCAGCGCCGGCCGGCAGGTGCGCGCCGCTGATTTGCAGACCGCGATGGAAGCGGCTGCCGGGCGCAGCTTGCAGCCGCTTTTCGATGCTTGGGTTTACGCCGCCTCAAGCGGTCAATAGACGCCGGGATAGGCGCCACCATCCAGCAAGATGTTTTGCCCGGTCAGGTAGCCGGCCTGCTCGCTGCAAAGCATTGCGCAAATGGCGCCGAACTCGGCGGCGCTGCCGAAGCGCTGAGCCGGAATGCCGGCGCGGCGTTTGGCGGCGAAATCCTGACTGGAAAGACCCGTCTTGGCGGCGCCTGCGGCAAAGGTCTTGTGCAAGCGTTCGGTCTCGAAAGCCCCGGGCAGCAGATTGTTGATCGTCACGTTGCGCCCCGCCAAGGCCGGCTGGCGCGCCAGCCCGGCGACAAAGCCGGTGAGGCCAGAACGCGCACCATTGCTCAAGCCCAAGACATCGATCGGTGCCTTGACCGCGCCCGAGGTGATGTTGATCACACGGCCAAAGCCGCGCGCCGCCATCGCGTCCACGGTCGCCTTGATCAACTCGATCGGCGTCAGCATATTGGCATCGATGGCAGCCAGCCATGCGGCCCGGTCCCAGTCGCGGAAGTCGCCTGGCGGCGGACCGCCAGCGTTATTGATCAGGATGTCGATTTGCGGGCAGGCCGCCAGCGCGGCTGCACGCGCCTCGGGCGTGGCAATGTCGCCGGCCACGGTCAAGACCTGCACGGCTGGATTGAGCAGGCGCAGCCGCGCGGCCGTCGCGGCCAAAGCTTCGCTGCCGCGCGCGGTGATCACGACATGACAGCCCTCACCCACCAGCGCCTCGGCGCAGCCCGCCCCCAAGCCCTTGCTCGCCGCACACACCAAGGCCCAGCGGCCCTTCAGTCCTAGATCCATTGCTTTCTCCTTAACCAGGACTTGCGCAAAACTATTCCGGCTGGGCATGACCCCGTAAGCAGCACACCCTGTACGACACCGGGGCGGTTTTGCGAAAGTCCTATCAACGCCATTTCGTCAACAACCAAACCCCGCTCAAGACCAGCAGCGTACCCGCCGCCACCCAGGGCGTGAAGGGCTCCCCCAGTATCACCACACCCATCAAAATCGTCGACATCGGCCCAATCATGCCGGTCTGTGCCGCCAAGGTGGCACCCAGACGCTCGATCGCCATCATCACCATCAGCACCGGCGCGAAGGTGCACAGGGTGGCATTCAGCACCGACAACCACAAGACCTGCGGCGCCACCGCGAAGGCAGAACTCAAGGGCCGCAAGACCAAGAACTGCGCAATGCACAACAGACATGCGACCGTGGTGGCCAGGCCGGTCAGGCGCAGAGCACCCAAGCGCTTGACCTCCTCACCGCTGTAGAGCAAGTAGACCGCATAGCTGATCGCGCTGCCGAACACCAAGGCTGCGCCGAGCAGCGCATCGGCCCCCTGAAGATGCAGTTCCTGGCCAAACACCAGCAGCACGCCGGCATAGCTGATGGCCAAAGCCGTGAGTTGGCGCGCCGTCACCCGGCGCTTGAACAAGAGCCATCCGAGCAGTAACACAATGGTGGGATTCAGGTAAAGAATCAGGCGCTCAAAACTGGCACTGATAAAGGCCAGCCCTGCGAAATCCAAAAAGCTGGCCAGGTAGTAGCCGCTGAAGCCCAGACCCATGACGGCTATCCAATCGCGCCGGGTCAGCGCCGGCTTGCCCCGCCCGGCCCACAGCGCCAAGGCCACAAACAAGGGCAGCGCGAACAGCATGCGCAACATGATCAGGGTGACGGCATCAACACCATGACGGTAGGCCAGCTTGACGATGATGGCTTTGCCGGAAAAGGCCACCGCGCCGAGCATGGCCAAGATCAGGCCGGGCCAGAGCGGTTTAGGGGGGTTGTGCGCAGACATTGCTGCGATTCTAGTTTCCGCACCGTCTCGCAAGCCTTGCGTGCATTAATTGGCACATCACCGGGCGACTTATGCCTAACGATCAATTCACCCTTATGCCGGCCGAGGCTGCTGCCGATACCAGCGGGTGCCGGCCTAGCTGTTTGATTTGCAGTGCGACGGCAAAGCCACAAGCGAGAGTCGAACCTGCGCGCTTGGCCAAAAGCATCTTTGACCGGGTTCGGCTTCAAGAATGACCCATCGCAACAGCGCCGGGAATGAGGGAATTGAGCATGAGATACAACGACAGCATGGCACGCAGTGCCGAACACCTGCGTGCCGCACTGCCTTTGATGACCAAGCAGCGGGCCGCCCTGCATCCGGCCAGTTATGCCGTCTGGTATGAGTTCGTCAGCGGCAGCAACCCCAAACTGAACCAGGCGCTGCAGATCCATACCGCCGCAGGCCATACGCTGGACGAGGCGCAAACCTGGGCCTTGTACCGCGAACATGTTTGTGACTTGGACCCTTCGCTAGGCGGCAAGATCGCCGACGGCTTCAGCCAGGTGCTTGATTCCATGGCCGCCTCGGCCAGCCAGGCGGGCCAGGAGTCCGCCCGCTTTGACAGCTCGCTGACGAGCTGGGTCGAGCAGCTTTTGAGCAATCCGCCGGCCCAGACACAGGCCGACGTACTGCAGGAGCTGCTCAGCGGCACACGCGAAATTCGCGGCGCTTTAAGCGAGTTGCAGCAACGCCTGGACAGCAGCCAGGGCGAAATCCACAGCCTGCGCGAAGAAGTGCAGCGCGCCCGCGGCGAGGCCTTGCTTGATGCCCTGACTGGCCTGGCCAATCGGCGGGCTTTTGATCTGCATTTGCAGCAATGCACCAGCAATCCCCCGGCCGATGGCGAATTGGCCCCTTGTCTGGTGCTGGGAGACATCGACTTCTTCAAACAGGTCAATGACAGCTACGGCCACGCCTTCGGCGACCGCGTGCTGCGGGCGGTGGCGCAAACCCTGAAGGGCGTGGCAGCGCAGGCCGACAAGGGCGGCAAAGGCAGCCATCGGGACAATCAGGACAATCGGGACAAGCAGGCAAATGGAGGCAACGGGGGCGAGGTCACGATCGCCGCACGCGTCGGGGGCGAAGAATTTGCGATGTTGCTGCCCAGCGGTAATTTGCAACAGGCCCAGGCGATGGCCGAAACCATGCGCAGTTGCGTGGCGGCCAGCCGCATCAGACGCGGCGACACCGAACAAGACATCAAGCGCGTAACGATTTCCCTGGGCGTCACGCAGATGCGCGTTGGCGAATGTGCCGAGACCTTCTTCAAACGCGCTGACCGCGCCCTCTACGCTTCTAAACACACGGGACGCAACTGTGTCACCGTGCTGGCCGCTGCTTAGCGCGTACTCAAAGCGATGCAACGCGGGGAAATTCCTGACAACAGTCTGTTCCAGCGGATCCAAGTTACCTCTACACTGAGGCCTCCGGAATTCGCCTCAGCACCATGCCCATCAGCGCCTTGTGGACGAAAAGCAATGCCCAAAGACTCCGGCCTAAGCCCAAGGGACGAAGCTGATGTTTGAGCGCGCTTCGCTTCGCTATGCGGTGGTCATCGCTCTGTTGATTGGTCTGCTGGTGCCCACCGCTGTGGCGCTGTTCTTGGACGCTCAATCGACCCGCAGCACGGCCAAGGAGATTTTGCACAAAGACCTTGAGCGCATCACACAGGTGATGGCGCTGTCGCTGGCGGAACCGGTCTGGCAGGTTTCGCCCGATTTGGCCGAACCCATGATCAAGGCGCAAGGTGACGACCCCCGCTTCATCTCGGTGGTGGTACGCGAGCAGTCCACAGCCGCCCCCTTTCAAGAGCAGCGCTGGCCTGAGCGAGCCGGTGATCCCGACCTGACCCTGAGCAAGACCTTGGCCGTCAAACGCGACGGCCGCCAGATCGCTGAGCTGACCATTGAAATGAGTGCGGCACCACTGGTGGCGGCCAAGCAGGCCGATATGCTGCGCACCATTTGGCGCAGCGTGCTGACCCTGACCTCCTCGTCGATCCTGATTCTTTGGGTGATGCGCCGCCGCGTGCTGGCCCCGATGACACAACTGACGCAGGCCGCCGAGGAACTCGCCGCCGGCAAGTTGGAAAAGCCGCTGGCCTTGGGCGGCCACGACGAAATCGCGCGCGTGGGCCTGGCCATGGAGCGCATGCGGCAATCCTTGCTCACCGCCTTTGAAGCATTGCGCCAACACGCCAACACATTGGAAGAACAAGTCGAGCAGCGCACGACCGAACTGACCGCCAGCAATGGCGAATTGACCGAGGCGCTGTCCCATCTGAAGACCGCACAACATGAGCTGGTGGAGTCCGAGAAGCTGGCCTCGCTGGGCCGCTTGGTGGCCGGCGTTGCGCATGAGTTGAATACGCCGCTGGGCAATTCGCTGACGGTGGTGTCTTCGCTGGAGGACCGCTACAAGGCCTTGGAGGAAATGCTGCAAGGCAATACGCCGATGCGGCGCAGCTTGCTGGAAGACCTGGTGCGCGATACCCGGCGCGGCCAGGACATCTTGCAGCGCAATGTGCAAAAGGCCGCCGATCTGGTGCGCGACTTCAAGCAAGTTGCCATCGACCAGACCACCGACCTGCGCCGAGATTTCGAGTTAGCACGCGTGGTCGAAGACGTGTTGATCATGGTGGAGCCCAGCTTCAAACACACGCCTTTCATCATCAAGACCGAGCTCGACGCGGGCCTCAAGATGAACAGCTACCCTGGGTCCCTGGGTCAGGTGCTGACTAATTTACTGATCAATGCCTTGGTACATGGATTCGAGGGCAAGACCAAAGGCCTGGTCATGATTCGCTGCGCGCAACTCAGCCGCGACGAAGTGGAACTGAGCATCAGCGATGACGGCCGGGGCATGGACGAATCGGTACGCAGACGCATCTTTGACCCCTTCTTCACGACCAAGCTGGGCACCGGCGGCTCTGGGCTTGGTATGCACATCGTGCACAACATCGTCACCAATGTCTTGGGCGGTCAGATCGAAGTGATCAGTTCACCCGGCAACGGTGCGCGCATGATGATTCGCCTGCCGACGGTGGCGCCTGAGCGCGGCGGCGCCGAAGCGTCGCTGCACTGATCGCTTAATAGTTTAGGTCCTCGGCGCCCAGGCGTCGTTGATCTCGTTGAACAAGGCGCCGGGGTCTTCGGCGTGCGCACGGTAGGGACCGGTGCCGCTGTGTTCGGCGCTAGAGGCCGGCACAAAGCGCCCCAGATTGACGTCAAACACATTGACCTCGCCGGCCTCGATCACGCAGTGCCAACCGTGCAAGGCGATCTGCCCCGCCTCGACACGCGAGCGCACCATCGGGTAGTCCATCAGCCGCTCCAACTGCAGCACCACCGAGCGCTCCTCGGTGCGCCGCAGCGCCTCATCGCTGAGCTGCACCGGCAAGGTCGCCTCGCGGCCCAGTTCCAGCCAGGACTTCAAATTGGTGGCCTCGGCGGGTACCTCTCCGTACAAGGCGCGGATACCGCCGCAATGGCTGTGGCCGCAGACGATGATGTGCTGGACATGCAGCGCCAGCACCGCGTATTCGATCGCGGCGGCGGTGCCGTGCAGGCCGCTGGAGCCGTCATAAGGCGGCACGAACGCGCCAACGTTCCTGACCATGAACAACTCGCCCGGCCCGGCGCCGGTCAGCATATAGGGCACCAGACGCGAGTCGGAGCAGCCGATGAAGAGCGTGGTCGGATGTTGGCCTTGAACAACCAGATCCTTGAACTGCGCCTGGTACTGCGGGAAGTAGTCGGTGTTGAAACGACGCAGGCGCCTCAGCAATTCGTCGCTCATAGCCTGATGCCGAGTTCACTGCAACAGCGGTGAATCCGCCGTTTCCAGCTCTAGCCCCTGCAGCTCCGCCTCACCTGCCAGCAAGCTCAAATACTGGCGCAGCGCCGTCATATAGGCCTGCTGACGCAAGACCTGCCCGATCGCGCCCTTGACGGACTCGAACTGCTGGGCCACCCCGGCCTCGCGGGCCAGCACCTGGATGATATGAAAGCCAAAGCGCGTGGTGATCAGGCGCGGCAGCACGCCGATATGGGCGTTAGCTTCGTCTTGCGCAAACAAGGCTGAGGCGAACTCGGGCGCGCAGTCCTGAGCCTCCAGCCAGCCCAGTTCGCCACCCTCAGCACCGCTCGGGCAATTGGAGTTGTCGGCGGCGGCCTTGGCAAACGCGGGGCTGTCCAAGGCTTCGCAGCGCAATGACACCAACAGAGCTTCGGCCCGCTGGCGCAAGGCCGGCACGTCGACACCCGGCGTTACAGCAAACAGAATATGCTTGGCCTGCACTTTTTCGCCGACATGGTAGCGGGCCGGATGGGCGTCGAAATAGCGCCGGCAACTGGCCTCGTCGGGCTCGGGCAATTGCAGCTCGCGCTCCAGCAGGGCCAAGGTAGCGTCGGACGCCGCCTCGCTCAGCACGCCGTCCAGCGAAGGCAGATCACCAACCGCCAGCAAGCCCTCACGCTGCGCAGCCTGGCGCAACAGCTCGCTATAGGCTCGTTGGCGCAGCGCCTCCGGGTAGGGCGACTCGCCTTCGCCATGCAAGGGCACGCCGTTGACCATCGCCACGGCCACTTTGACATCGTCAACAGTCGGTGCCTTGCTGGCGCAGCCGCAGCTCCCGCTGCCACATCCTTGTTCTTGGCTCATGCTGACCTCCTCTATCAATGTTGTTGCGGTTGATTGTGGCCAGGCGGCAGCGACAAACGCCGGCTGCGCACCATCTGGTAAGGCCTGAACAAATAGGCCACCGTGCCGAAGCCACTCCACACATGCACCAAGCGGGTGAAGGGGAAGACCAGGAACACCGTCATCCCCAAGAACATATGCAGCTTGAAGACCCAAGAGGCATGGGCCAAAAACTCGACGCCGCCGGACTGAAAGGTCACGATACGCTGGGCCCAAGCGGCCAGGTTCATCATCATGCCGCCGTCTAGATGTTGCGCCGACAGCGGGATGGTCGCAAGGCCCAGGGCCAGCTGAATCCACAGCAACACCAACAACAATATGTCGCTGGTCTTGGAGTTGATACGGATGCGCTCATCGCTCAGTCGCCGGTGCAGGAGGATGGAGACGCCGGCAAAGCCCAGCACACCGGCGATGCCGCCGCTGATCATCGCCATCAGCTGCTTGTTGCCGGCGCTGATGAAATGCTCGTACATGAAGTGCGGCGTCAACATGCCGAAGGTGTGGCCGAAGAACAGGAACAGCACGCCGACATGGAACAGATTGCTGCCCCAGCGCAGCGAGCCCGCGCGCAGCAGCTGCGAGGAATCGCTCTTCCAGCTGTACTGGTCGCGATCAAAGCGCAAGAGGCTGCCGACCAAAAAGACGGCCAGGCAGATATAGGGGTAGATGCCAAAGAGGGCAAAGTCGAGTGAATTCATGGTCGCACTCCTTCCTGATGGGGGGCTGTTTTTCTGACGATATGAATTGGCTGTGGCGCACCGGGCTTGCTCTGACCTTTGGACGAGCAGCCATCAAAGGCAGCCGGTTCTTGCCAAGCCTCATCGAGCGACTCGTCAACGGTGATCTGCACCGCCTGCGGCTTCTCACCGGCCAACTCCAAGACCGCGCCAATCGCAGCGGCATAGGGGTTGTCACGCTTGATCAGGCCGCTGTGGATGGCGTTCAAGATATGCGCCATCTCGGCCAGAAAAGCCTTGGCCGTCTCGGGCAGCTGGGTGGACGCGAACTCCAAGACCACCGGCAAGTAATCCGGTAGCTCACTAGCTTCAAAGAACATGCCGCCGGCCGCGTAGGTCTGCTGCAGGTCGATCAAGGCCGGCCCACGGTCGCGCGAGTCGCCGTGTACATGCTCGAACATATGCAGGCTGGTCGCGCGGCCGCGATCAAAACTCTCGACATAGCGGGCTTCGACCTCGTAGGCATCGCCTTGCTGCAGCGTCCGGCTCAGCGCCTTCATCTCTGCCAAGCGGGCGGGGCTCAAGGCGCCTTCCGCCGTCAAGACAGCAAACAGTTCGGGCAAGGCCGCGCGCATTTCGGCGCGGGGGTAGTCGAGTAAGCGGGCCAGCACACAGCAGGATTTAGAGAAACTAGTTGATTTCATGGTCGCCTCACACCGTCGACTTTATGGAGATCGTGCGCTTCTTGGCCCCACCGAAAAGGCTGGTCTCGGTCTGCCCGTCGGAGCAGCCATTGCCGAAGCTGAAGCCGCAGCCGCCTCGTACATCAAAGGTGTTCTCCGCATATTCACGGTGCGTGGTCGGGATCACGAAGCGATCCTCGTAATTGGCAATCGCCATGGTCTGGTACATGTCCTCGACCTCGTGCTTGAGCAAGCCGACCTGATCCAGCACCGCCTTGTTCTCGACGCCGTCGACATGCTTGCTGCGCTGATAGGCGCGCATCGCCAGCATGCGCTCGAGCGCCCGTTCGACCGGCGGCACATTGCCGGCGGTCAGCAGATTGGCCAGGTATTGCACCGGGATGCGCAGTTGCTTAACGTCCGGGATCTGCCCATTGATACCGAGCTGACCCGAATTGGCGGCAGCGCTGATTGGAGAGAGCGGTGGCACATACCAGACCATAGGCAGCGTGCGGTACTCGGGGTGCAAGGGGAGTGCTACCTTCCACTCGACCGCCATCTTGTAGACCGGGCTCTTGCGGGCGGATGCCATCCAGGCGTCGGGGATGCCGTCCTTGCGGGCCTGTTCGATCACCTTGGGATCGTTCGGGTCGAGGAAGATATCCAGCTGCGCCTGGTACAGATCCTTGTCGTTGACGACGCTGGCGGCTTCTTGAATGCGGTCCGCGTCATACAGCAGCACGCCCAGGTAACGAATTCGTCCGACGCAGGTTTCCGAGCAGACGGTCGGCTGACCGGCTTCGATGCGCGGATAGCAGAAGATGCATTTCTCGGCCTTGCCCGACTGCCAGTTGTAGTAAATCTTCTTGTAAGGGCAGCCCGACACGCACATGCGCCAGCCACGGCATTTGTCCTGGTCGATCAGCACGATGCCGTCTTCCTCGCGCTTGTAGATCGAGCCCGAGGGGCAAGACGCCACGCAGGCCGGGTTCAGGCAATGCTCGCACAGACGCGGCAAATACATCATGAAGGTGTTTTCGAACTGACCGTACATCTCCTTCTGTACATTCTCGAAGTTCTGATCCTTGCTGCGCTTGGCGAACTCGCCGCCGAGAATTTCTTCCCAGTTCGGACCCCATTCGATCTTCTCCATGCGCTTGCCAGTGATCAGGCTGCGCGGGCGGGCGGTCGGCGGCGCCTTCGACTTAGGCGCCGACTGCAGATGGTCGTAGTCGAAGGTGAAGGGCTCGTAATAGTCGTCGATCTCGGGCAGATTGGGGTTGGAGAAGATGCGCATCAACAACTTCCACTTGCCGCCCTGGCGCGGTTCGATCGCGCCATTGGCCTTGCGGTGCCAGCCGCCGTTCCAGCGGTCCTGGTTCTCCCATTCCTTCGGGTAGCCGATGCCAGGCTTGGTCTCAACATTGTTGAACCAGGCGTATTCGACGCCGGGGCGATTGGTCCAGACGTTCTTGCAGGTGACCGAACAAGTGTGGCAACCAATGCACTTGTCTAGGTTCAGCACCATGCCGATTTGAGCGCGTACTTTCATAGGGATGACCTCCCCTCGTTTGATGAGTACATCAATCGATCCCCCGAGGGGATGCGGGCCGACTTGGGAGCGGCCCGGCGCTCGGCCCGCTGGTGCTTGTATCTCATGCTGTTGCTCCTTTTGTTTCTTCTTCCAGCCAATCCACCTTGGCCATCTTGCGCACCAGCACGAACTCATCGCGGTTGGTACCAATCGTGCCGTAGTAGTTGAAGCCATAGCTCAGCTGCGCATAACCGCCAATCATGTGGGTCGGCTTTGTGACGATGCGAGTGACCGAGTTGTGGATGCCGCCGCGCGTGCCGGTGATCTCCGAGCCCGGGGTGTTGATGATCTTCTCTTGCGAGTGGTACATCATCACCATGCCGTTCTTGACTCGCTGGCTGACCACGGCGCGCGCCGCAATCGCACCATTGGCGTTGAACAACTCGACCCAGTCGTTGTCGACGATGCCGGCCTTTGTCGCGTCGTCCTCGCTGATCCAGATCACCGAGCCGCCCCGGTTCAGCGTCAGCATCATGATGTTGTCGCTATAGGTCGAGTGGATACCCCATTTCTGGTGCGGCGTGATGAAGTTGAGCGCAATCTCCGTATGCCCATTCGGCTTGAGACCTTGTACTTCCACCAGCGTCTTCAAATCAACCGGCGGTCTATAGCTGCTGAAGCCCTCGCCGAAGGCCTGCATCCAGGGGTGGTCCTGGTAAAACTGCTGGCGGCCCGTCAGCGTGCGCCATGGGATCAGCTCGTGCACATTGGTGTAGCCGGCGTTGTAGCTGACTTTTTCGCTCTCAAGCCCCGACCAGGTCGGGCTGGAGATGATTTTGCGCGGCTGCGCCTGGATGTCGCGGAAGCGGATCTTTTCGTCCTCGCGGTGCAGCGCCAAGTGGGCATGCTCGCGGCCGGTCTGCTTGGACAAAGCCTCCCAGGCCTTGACCGCCACATGGCCGTTGGTCTCGGGGGCAAGTTGCAGCACAACCTCGGCCGCATCGATGTCGGTCTCGATTCTCGGCATGCCTTTGGTGACGCCTTCATCGCGCACACGGCCGTTCAAGTCGCCGAGTTGTTCAACCTCGGTGTCGGTGTTCCAGCTGATGCCCTTGCCGCCATTGCCGACCTTGTTCATCAAGGGGCCGAGTGCGGTGAAGCGCTTGTACAGATTCGGGTAGTCGCGCTCGACCACGGCGATCTGCGGCGCGGTCTTGCCGGGGATCAGATCGATCTCGCCCTTCTTCCACTCTTGCACCCCGAAAGGCTGGGCCAATTCGGCCGGCGTGTCGTGCATCAACGGCGTCAAGACCAGCTCTTTCTCGACGCCCAAATGACCGACGCAGAGTTCGCTGAAGGTCTTGGCAAAACCCTTGTAGATCTCCCAATCGCTGCGTGCCTGCCAGGCCGGGTCCACGGCGGTGGACAGCGGGTGGATGAAGGGATGCATGTCCGAGGTATTGAGGTCGTTCTTCTCATACCAGGTCGCGGTGGGCAAGACGATGTCCGAGTACAGACAGGTCGTGCTCATGCGGAAGTCCAGCGTCACGAGCAAGTCCAGCTTGCCCTCGGGCGCCTTGGCGTGCCATTCCACTTCTTCCGGCTTGACATCATCCTTGCCCAGATCCTTGCCCTGCACACCGTGGGTCGTGCCCAAGAGATGCTTCAGGAAGTACTCATGGCCTTTGCCCGAGGAGCCCAGGATGTTGGAGCGCCAGACGAACATATTGCGCGGCCAGTTAGACGGGTGGTCCGGGTCCTCGCAGCTCATGCGCAGCGAGCCGTCCTTCAGGCTCTTGACCGCATAGTCCTTGGCATCCATGCCGGCAGCGGCCGCGTCCTTGACGACTTGCATCGGGTTGGTCTGCAGCTGCGGGGCGGAGGGCAACCAGCCCATGCGCTCGGCGCGCACGTTGTAGTCGATCAGGCTGCCGCCGTACTTGGCCTTGTCGGCCAGCGGCGACAAGATCTCGGACACATCCAGCTTCTCGTAGCGCCATTGGTCGGTGTGGGCGTAGAAGAAACTGGTCGAGTTCATCTGCCGTGGTGGGCGGATCCAGTCGAGTGCGAAGGCCAGCGCCGTCCAGCCGGTCTGCGGACGCAGCTTTTCCTGGCCGACGTAATGGGCCCAGCCGCCGCCCGACTGCCCAATACAGCCGCACATCATCAGCATATTGATGATGCCGCGGTAGTTCATATCGCAGTGGTACCAGTGATTCATCGCCGCACCGATGATGACCATCGATTTGCCACGGGTCTTGTCGGCGTTGTCGCCGAATTCACGGCCAACGGTGATGATCTGCTCACGCTTCACGCCGGTGATGGACTCCGCCCAGGCTGGCGTGTAGGGCAGGTTGTCGTCATAGCTGGTCGGGCAGTCATCGACCAGGCCACGGTTGATGCCGTAC
Organism: Paucibacter sp. B2R-40; assembly: GCF_025717555.1. Lineage (GTDB taxonomy): Bacteria > Pseudomonadota > Gammaproteobacteria > Burkholderiales > Burkholderiaceae_C > Paucibacter_A. Next base: position 162,727 of record NZ_JAJIRP010000010.1, read on the forward strand.
TGCGCGACTTGCAGGTCAAACACGGTGGCGACCAGGCATTCGGCCGCGTCGGCATGCTTGCCCAGCTTCATGCGCACCACCGGCACGTTCCGGCTCAGCACGTCTTGCTGCTTGTTGGATTGGAAGTTCGGCGTGTCGATGCCGCCGAAATAAGGGAAACCGACGGTGGCGATCTCATGCGCCTGATCACCATCCTCCAGCACCGACAGCTTCAGCTTCACATCGCTGTCATGCACAGCCTCTTTGGATTCGAGGTTCCACTTGCCCAGGTCCGGCCTGTCGCCCGCACCCCAGCGAAAGCCGATCGAGCCATTCGGCAGCACGACCTTACCGGCCGTGTCAAAGGCCAGCGTCTTCCAGTCGGGGTTGTTGTCCTGGCCGAGCTTGCTACCGAAGTCGCTGGCGCGCAGATAGCGGTCGGGCACCAGCAGCTCACGACCATCGGCGGTGGTGGTTTTCTTCATCTTCACCAGCAGCGGCAGGTCGGTGTAGCGGCGGGCGTAATCGTCGAAATAGGTGGAGCGCCCTTTGCCGCCATCCTTGAAGTAGAACTCCTTCAAGATCACATGACCCATCGCCATCGCGATCGCGGCGTCGGTGCCCTGCTTCGGGTGCATCCAGATGTCGGCCAGCTTGGCGACCTCGGAATAGTCCGGCGTCACCGCCACCGTCTTGGCGCCCTTGTAGCGCACCTCGGTGAAGAAGTGAGCGTCCGGCGTGCGCGTCTGCGGCACGTTGGAGCCCCAGGCGATGATGTAGTTGCTGTTGTACCAGTCGGCGCTCTCGGGCACATCGGTCTGCTCACCCCAGACCTGCGGGCTGGCCGGTGGCAGGTCGCAATACCAGTCATAGAAGCTCATGCAGACGCCGCCCATCAGACTCAGATAGCGGCTGCCGGCGGCATAACTGATCATCGACATGGCAGGGATCGGCGAGAAGCCGATCACGCGATCGGGCCCATGCTTCTTGACCGTGTAGATATTGGCCGAAGCGATGATCTCGTTGACCTCATCCCAGGTCGAGCGCACAAAGCCGCCCAGGCCTCGGTCTTTTTGCCATTCCGTACGCTGTTCCTGGTTTTCGACCAGGTTGGTCCAGGCATCGACCGGGCTCTTGGCCACGCCTCGTGCGGCGCGCCAATGCTTGAGCAGCGAGCCGCGCACCATCGGGTACTTGACCCGGTTGGCGCTGTACAGATACCAGGAGTAACTCGCACCTCGAGCGCAACCGCGTGGCTCGTGGTTGGGCAGATCGGGCCGCGTGCGCGGGTAATCGGTCTGCTGGGTTTCCCAGGTGACGATGCCGCCCTTGACGTAGATCTTCCAGGAGCAGGAGCCCGTGCAATTGGTGCCATGGGTGGAGCGCACGATCTTGTCATGCTGCCAACGGGCGCGGTAGGCTTCTTCCCAGGTGCGGTCTTCGGCGGTAGTGACGCCGTGTTCATTGGAGAACGTTTCCTTCGGCAGAGCGAAGTAATTCAATCGGTCGAGGAAGTGGCTCATGGTCTATTCCTTGTTTTTCGTTTGTTCTTCGTTTGCTCTAAGTTCATGGGTTCTTGACATACGCGTTGGCGCGCAGATAGAACCACCAGTTCAAAATCAGGCAGACGGCGTAAAAAACCGCGAAGCCGTAGAAGGCGTATTGCGGCGTACCGGCCTTGATCTGCTGCCCGATCAGCACAGGGGCGATGAAGGCGCCGTAGGCGGCGACGGCCGAGGTCCAGCCCAACACTGGGCCGGCTTGGGCCTTGTCGAAGATGAAGCCAACGCTGCGGAAGGTCGAGCCATTGCCCACGCCGGTGGCGGCAAACAGCAGGATGAACAGCCCCATGAAGAGCTGGAAGTACTGCTCGGGCGTGCTTGATTGGTAGGCCTGCATCATCACGTAGCCGACCGCTGCGGAAGCGAACACCATGATGGCCGAGATCACCTGGGTGACGATGGATCCGCCTACCTTGTCGGCGATCCAGCCGCCGATCGGCCGCACCGCTGCGCCAACGAAAGGGCCAATCCAGGCATAGGTCAGTGCCGACGGTGCGTTAGGGTTCTTCAAGGTGTGTTGCAGCACGCCGGCCGCATCGGGCGCATGGATGAAGCCGAAGATCACCGTGATCGCCAGTGGCAAGGCCATCGAGAAGCCGATGAAGCTGCCGAAGGTCACCACATACAGCGCCGTCATCGCCCAGGTGTGCTTGTTCTTGAAGATCGCGAACTGCTTTGTAACGCCCTCTTTCATCGTGCCAAAGGCGGCCAGCTTCATCACCACAAGCGCGGCGATGATGTCGAGCGGGATCGCCACCCACATATTCAGCAGACCCAAGCCGGTAGGCGCCGGCAGGTAGAGATAGAGCATCGCGATCGAAGGTACGAAGGCGAGCGAATACAGATAGATGATCTTGCCGAAAGCGGTCAAGGGCGAGCCAGTATCGGGAGACACCGTCTTCAGATTGCTCATGCCGAACCAGCAAAGAATCGACAGTGGCACCAGCGACAAGACCCAGGCGAAACCGGCGTTTTGAATCCAGGTAGGCGTGCCGGCCAGAATCTTGCCGAGAATCCAACCACTGTCCTTGATCAGCGGCCGCGACTCGCCACCCAAGGCGCCGAACAGGCCCACCGTCATCACCAGCGGGATCACGATCTGCATCGTCGTGACGCCGAAATTACCCAGGCCGGCATTCAAGCCTAGCGCCGTGCCCTGCAAGCGCTTGGGAAAGAAGGGGCTGATATTGGACATCGAGGAGGCAAAGTTGCCGCCGCCCACACCCGACCACAGCGCCATCAGCTGGAACACCCACAGCGGCCACTCGGGATGCTGCAGCGCCACACCGGTGCCGATAGCAGGAGCCAAGAGCATCGCTGTGGTCAGAAATATGGTGTTGCGCCCACCGGCCATGCGGATCAGGAAGGAGGCCGGGATGCGCATGGTGGCGCCCGAGATGCCGGCAATCGCCGTCAGCGTGAACAGCTCATCCTTGCTGAAGGGAAAGCCCAGGTTGAGCATCTGCACCGTGATGATGCCCCACATGCCCCAGACCGCGAAACCGCAGAGCAACGCAGGAATCGAGATCCAGAGATTGCGGTAGGCGATTTTCTTGCCGGTGGATTCCCAGAATTTTTCGTCCTCGGGGCGCCAGTCGGCAATATCTGCCGTGCCGCCATCGGCGACCGGTGCGCCGGCCTTGCTCATGGTGTTCATAGCTATGTGTTCCTTTGTTGACGCTCGACTTAGCGAGCGAAGGACTGCGAAATTGGCGAAGCGGGGGCGTTCTTGCCCATCAGTTCGGTTTTTCGTACTTCGGTCCAATACATCCAGATCAAGGAGACCCAGACCACCGCATACATCAGCATGAAAGCGCTGGAGCGGATGCCGGTCAGGTCCATCAAGGCGCCGAACATGATGGGCAGCACAAAGCCGCCAAGGCCACCGGCCAGGCCCACGATGCCGGAGATGGTGCCGATATTGGCGCCGTAGTCATCGCTGATGTACTTGAAGACGCTGGCCTTGCCGAAAGCCCAGGCGATGCCCAGCGTGAACATCAGGCCGGTGAAAGCATAGACATTGAGGCCGATGTGGAAGGTCTTGGGGCCATTGACCGTCATCACGGTGAAGTCGGTCTGCGGGTAGGACAAGATAAAGAGGCAAATCCAGCTCACCCACAGCACCCACCAGGTGACGTTGTGTGCGCCATGCTTGTCCGACATCCAGCCCCCCACCGCACGCAACACACCCCCGGGCAAGGAAAAGCAGGCGGCCAGCAAGGCGGCGACGCGAATGTCGAGGCCGTATTCACCGACGTAGTACTGCACCATCCACAGGCTCAAGGCCACATAACCGCCGAACACGATGGAGTAGTACTGGCAGTACTTCAAGACCCGTGGGTCCTTCAAGGCCTTCAGCTGCGACACGAAGCTGGCATTGCTGGCGACCAGATGTTTGTCGTCCGAATGGCTGAAGAACCAGAAAAGGATGGCGGTGCCGAGCAGCACGGCGGCATAGACATGCGGCACCATGGTCCAGCCGAAGGCCACGACCAGGCCAGGGGCGACGAATTTGTTGACCGCCGCGCCGGAGTTGCCGGCACCGAACACGCCCATCGCAAAACCCTGCCGATTCTTCGGGAACCAGCGCGCTACATAAGGCGTGCCGACCGAGAACGAGCCGCCGGCCAGGCCGACAAACAGACCGATCACGAGGAAATGCCAGTAAGCGGTGGCATAACTCATCAGCCAGATGGGCAAGACGCAAGCCATCATCAGACAGAAGAAGACGATGCGGCCGCCGAACTTGTCGGTCCAGATACCCAGCGGCACACGGATCAGCGAGCCACTCAAGACCGGCATCGCGGTCAGCAGGCCGAACTCGGTCGAATTCAGGTTCAACGCTTTCTTGATCGGGATGCCGATCACGCCAAACATCATCCAGACCATAAAGCAAACGGTAAAAGCCAGCGTGCTGACGACCAAGACGCTGAGCGCCTTGCGGCCTTGGCTTGATGCATCGACGCTGGCGCCAACAGGACTTGCGGGGTTCACAGACATGGAGGTTCTCCTCTTTTCTATGTCTGTGACTGTCCCGGATCAGCGTCGCGGCGAACATCCTTCCAAGGGTAGGCGCCAGGCCGCCATAAGGACGATGACACCACGCCGGCCATAGTTCCTTCGAACTAGCCGGCGCTTAAGTTTGCGTTTGATCAAGGTGCCGGCCTCATGAAGCCCGGCCCGCAAAAAGCCAGCCTTGGCTAACCCAGGCCCCGCTCGCTCGCCCAGACCGCCACCTGCACGCGCGAACTCAGGTTCAACTTGCGCAGAATATGCTGGACGTGGATCTTCACCGTCGTCTCGGCAATGCCCAGCGTGCGGGCAATTTCCTTGTTGCTGGCGCCGCGTGCGATTTCGCGCAACAGCTCTTGCTCGCGCGGCGACAGCAAAGACTCCTCGGCCGCGCTGGCTGCACAAGGGGGCGGCGCAGCCGCAGTGGACGCCTTGAAGGCACGCACCAGCTTGTGCGTCATCTCGGCGCTGACCACCGACTCTCCGCCGACGGCACGGCGGATCGCTGCCGCCAGGTCTTGCCCGTCAATGGTCTTGAGCAAATAGCCGGCCGCACCAGCGCGCAAGGCAGCGGCCAGATCTTCTTCGTCCTCGCTGACTGTCAACATGATGAACTGGGTGTCGGGCGCCACCTCCAACAAGCCGGGCAGCAAATCAACACCGCGCACACCGGGCATATGGTTGTCCAGCAACACGACGGCAGGTTGCAGTTCCTTGACCCGACGCAAGGCCTCGACGCCGTCTGCCGCCTCCCCCACCACCTCCAGCCCTGGCTCATGGGTCAACAGAGCGGTCAGGCCGCGGCGAAACAGGCTGTGGTCATCGACCACCATCACGCGAATAGTCATGGCACGCAAACGGTTAACTTAAACGGACCTAGCGGCAAGTCCGGGATCCGGGGCAACATCGGCCACAAGGCTGATGTCGGGCACTGAACTGCGGCCCTGCGGCGGCAGCGTCAGGCTGATCTGCGTGCCCTGCCCCGCCTGACTGCTCACCTGCAAGGTGGCGCCGATGCGCTGGGCACGCTCGCGCATGATGTGCAGGCCGACATGGGTCTCATCGAAACGCCCGGCAAGCGCGTCGAAGCCGGCGCCATCATCGCGCACCTCAAAACGCCACTGCGGCGACTGCGTGACGCGCAACTCCACCGAGCTTGCACCGGCATGTTTGCGCACATTGGAGAGCGCTTCTTGCAACACATGCAAGACCTGCACCTGCTGGTCAGGCGGCAAGGGCACGCCCTGCCCGGCCATCGTCAGCTGCGTGCTGAGCCCGCTTTGCAGCTCGAATTTAGACAAGGTGCTGCGCAGCGCGTGCGCAATATCCTCTTGGTCGGGCCGGGTGCGAAAGTGCAAGAGCAACTCGCGCACATCGGCATAACTTTCCTTCACACCGGCATCAATTTCGGCCAAGCTCGCCTCCACTTCCTGCGAGTGCCCCTCCTTGATCCCACGGCGCAACAGTTGCACCTGGATTTTCAAGAAGGCAAGCGACTGCGCGATCGAGTCGTGCAGCTCCTGCGCCATCAAATTGCGCTCCTCGCTGACCGCCATCTCGCGCATGCGTGAGGCCAGGCGCAGATTGTCCAGCTGCGTCGCGACCTGGCCCGCCAAGGCGTCCAGCAAATGGCGCTCTTCTTCAGAGATGAGTCGCTCGCCGTAAAAAAACAGCTCAACCTCGCCGACCGTGCGGTTGGGCGTACGCATCGGAATCGCGACCACGGTCTGATAGCCGGCCGCCTCGCAATGCTTGAGCTTGCGCTGGCCCAAGGCCCGAATCGGAATGATGCGCGCGCCGGCCACGGTCTCCAGATGCTCGCCGCAAGCACAGTCGCCCCTGCGCACGCAGGCTTCGGCCTCGACCATGCTGGCCGGCAGCCGGTGATGCCCCAACATCAACAGGCGTTCGCCGTCCTCGGCCGCCAAACGCACGGCGGCCGCATCGGCACCTGAGATGCGGCAGATCTTCGCGGCAAACTCTTGTGCCAAGTCCTGGGTGCTGGGCTGGCTTTGCACCGCCATCAGGGCGACGTCATACAGTGCGGCCAAACGCTCGTTCTGGCGTGCCAGATCCGCCGTCTTCTCGGCCACTTTGTGTTCCAAGCCCCGGTAAGAACCCTCCAGCGCGTCGGCCATGGCGTTGAAGCCCAAGGCCAGTGAACTGAACTCTTCGACGGTGTTGCTTTCATCGATGCGAAGCGAAAAGTCGCGCGCCGCCATCTGCTTCAGGCCATCACGCAAGCGCTGCAAGGGCTGAATGATCCAGACAAAAGTGCCCGACACAAACACCACCGAGGCGGCAGCCACCAGCACCACCAAGCCGAAACACAGGCCGCCGAGCAAGGCGGTGCGGGTGGCGATGGCATTCTCGATGGCCGAAACAAAGGCATCGACCGTGTTGACAAATTGATCGGCCTGGCGGCGCAGCTGCGCTCCGTCGCTGGACTCCAGGAGTTGCTGGCGCAGCGGCAACCAAGCCTGTTCAACATCCGCAAAGCGGTCAAGACTGGCCCGGTTGTCGGGGATGAACAGCGGGCGACTGGGGTCGCCGCGACGCAGGCTCAGGACCATGGAGTCGAAGTCGGCCACGCCTTGCTTCAACTCGACACGCTCGCCGGCCTGCTGCATCAGTGTCAGCTTGTAGGTCAGCATGCGCATGCGGCCGGCCTCGTTGATGGCGCCCGCGCCGCCCTCCAACTGCCATGACACCCAAAGCGTGAAGGCGATCGAGGCCAGCGCCACGACCAAAAATGTGGTTTGAATCAGGGCGAGCTTGCCCGCCAATGTTCGATAGAGCTTGCGCATGCCGCAGGGTAGGCCTGCGGCATGGGGCGACTATTGACCTAAGTCAAGCAGCCGCGTTTCGAGAATCTTGCAGCAGCCTTTAATTGGATGCGGCGGAAGCGGGGGCTGGCGCGACCAAAGCGGCCGAGGCGGCCGAAGCTGACTCTTCGACATGCGGTGCGGCCACGTCGTGCTTTTCTCCGCTCATATCAACGTTTCCGCCGCTCTTCATCAAGATAAAGATGGCCAGGGCAGCAAAAACGGCAAAGCCGACGAGTAATTTCCACATGATTTGGTTCCAGTTCAAAGAAAAGGTTAGCAGCAACTTTTATTGTCACCGAGCTTGCTGACTCCAGCCTGAGAGCGCTTTGGCAAAGCCCAATTGAAAAAGGGCGACCCTAAGGCCGCCCCGTGCAATTCAAGCGTTTGGCTCGCTGAGGAGCTTGGGCTTAGTCGTTAGCGTAAATATCCACATCCTTGGTTTCACGCACAAACAGCAGGCCGATCACCAGCGTCATGGCAGCGACGCCGATTGGGTACCACAGGCCGTGATAGATGTTGCCGTTTTGCGCCACCATCGCGAAGGTGATGGAAGGCAGCAGTCCACCGAACCAGCCGTTACCGATGTGATAAGGCAAGCTCATCGAGGTGTAACGGATACGGGTTGGGAACAACTCCACCAGCATCGCGGCGATCGGGCCGTAGACCATGGTCACGTACAAGACCAAGACGAACAGGATGGCCACCACCAAAGGCTGGTTGATCTTGGCGGGGTCGGCCTTGGCGGGGTAGCCGGCGGCCTTCATCGCTTCGCTCAATTCCTTCTTGAAGGCGGCAATACCCTTGGCGCTGGCTTCGTCGAACTTGAAGCCACCTGGCATCACCGTGGCGTTGAGGCCATTGATGACCTTCTCGCCGACCTTGATCACCGCCACCGAGCCGGCTGGGCCGGGCAAAGTCTCGTAGCTGGCCGAGGACTGAGCCAAGGCACGCTTGGCAATGTCGCAGCTGCTGGTGAAGTCGACTTCACGAGCAATCGGGCTGCCCTGGAAGGAGCAGGTCGATGTATCCACGGTCAGCGTGATCTGGGCGCTCGCTTGTGCCTTGGCCAAGTCAGGGTTGGCCGCATTGGTCAGCGCCTTGAACAATGGGAAGTAGGTCACGATGGCGAGCAGCAAGCCGGCCATGATGATCGGCTTGCGGCCGATCTTGTCCGACAGGGTGCCGAAGATCACGAAGAACGGTGTGCCCAAGAGCAGCGAGATCGCAACCATGATGTTGGCGGCCGACATTTCCACCTTCAACACGCTGGTCAGGAAGAACAACGCATAGAACTGGCCCGTGTACCAGACCACACCTTGGCCGGCAACCAGACCGAACAGCGCCAGCATGACAATCTTCAGGTTTTTCCACTGGCCGAAGGACTCGGACAGCGGTGCCTTGGAAGTCTTGCCTTCGGACTTCATCTTCTGGAAGGCCGGGCTCTCGTTCATCGACAAGCGGATCCAGACGCTGACAGCCAGCAGCAAGATCGACACGATGAACGGCACGCGCCAGCCCCACTCACCGAAGGCGGTCTCGCCGATCAGCGTGCGGGTGCCCAGAATCACCATCAAGGACAGGAACAGACCCAGCGTTGCGGTGGTTTGAATCCAGGACGTGTAGGCACCGCGCTTGTTGGCGGGGGCATGTTCGGCCACATAGGTTGCGGCGCCGCCATACTCACCACCCAAGGCCAAGCCTTGCAGCATGCGCAGGCCGATCAAGATGACCGGAGCGGCCGCGCCTATGGTCGCGTAATTGGGCAGCACGCCGACGATGAAGGTCGACAAACCCATGATCAGAATCGTCACCAAGAAGGTGTACTTGCGACCGATCATGTCGCCCAAACGACCGAACACCAAGGCGCCGAAGGGGCGCACGATGAAGCCGGCGGCAAAGGCCAGCAAGGACGCGATGAACGCCGCTTGCGGGTCCAGGCCCGAGAAGAATTGCTTGGCGATAATTGGCGCCAAAGAACCGTAGAGGTAAAAGTCGTACCACTCGAACACGGTGCCCAGCGAGGAGGCGAAGATCACTTTCTTCTCTTCACCCGTCATTGGCGTGTTCGTCGTGGAGACTGCTGTTGCAGTTGCCATGGTGGATGTCTCCAAATATTTGCCTGAGAACCACCGACCGGCAGCTCTTGGCGCAACTATGGAAGCAGCCTCTGACCCCACTCTGACGCCGCGCTGAACGCTTGCTTACAAACCCGGTTGCAACCCTTGGCTTTTATTTCTTAATGTGAAATTTATCCAAGATCAAGGGTAAGTCCTGGGTCGCCATTCTTGGATCATTTAGCAGCGCTGGCCCGGCGCACACCCGGTCGAGATTTGGCGGCTGCATCCCATGCGCCTTGCTCAAACCAAGGGTCTCCGCGCAGATAAGCCGCTAGCATTTCGAGCGAATCCAAACCCCAGAACAGGCGGCCGTCCACTTCAATCGTTGGCACACCGAACACACCCAGCTCCAGCGCTTGTTCGGTGGCGTTGCGCAAAGTCTCCTTGATCTCCTCGCTGGCCACCTCGCGCACCGGGGCCAGGTCTTGCGTCAGTTGAGCCAGACGCTCCGCCTGATTCGCGTCGGCGCCTTCGCCGCGCCAGACATGGTGCAGGATCTTTTCGACCTGCAGACGGTTCGGCGTGCCACCGGCCGGCGCGCAGGCCCAAGCCAGGCGCAGCAAGGGCAAGGGGTTGAACGGGTGCTGTGCCGGCACCTGCAAGGGAATGTTGAACTGATGCGCGGCCCAGGCCACTTGGCGGAAGGTCCATTGCCGCTTGGGCTCGATCTCGGCCGGGCCTTTCTGGCCCAAGGCGTGCAGCAGTGCCGCAAACAGAATCGGGCGGTACTCGACGCTATAGCTGATGCCGCTCAAGGCTTCGGGCAGGCGCTCGAAAGCCAGGGCCGCGTAAGGCGAGATTGGGTCGAAGTAAAAACGCAATTGCTTCATGGTGCTGCTAGGCCTTTCAGGGCTCGTGGGTTTGTTCAGCGGCAGTGAAAATGCCGAGGTCGAGCAGGTGCTCGCGGCGCGGCGGCAAGCGGCTCAAAATCTCCAGACGGGCAGCGTCATCGGACTTGGACCAGACGGTGATTTCAGGAATCGTGCGCGCGCAACCCTCGCACCAGCCGGTCGGCTGATGGATCTTGCAAACATTGCTGCAAGGCGACTTGACCGCCGAGCTAACCAAAGCACTCGTCGTCATGCTTGCACCACATCGATCACCGGCGCGCCGGTCATGGCGGCCAGCTCGGCCGGCGACATCTTGAACACGCCGTTAGGGTGGCCGGCCGCAGCCCAGATCACCTCAAAACGAAACAGCTCCTGATCGACAAAGAGCAAGGGCTGCGGCGCATCAGCGCTGGGCAAAAAACCCAAGGGCGAAACCCCGCCGATGGAAAAGCCTGTGCGTGCCTTGACATAGTCCGCATCGGCGCGGCCCAGCGGCCCGGTGTGCGGAGCGAGTTTTTTCTCGTCCACGCGTTTGTCGCCCGAGGTGATCACCAACACGGCGGCCTCGTCCGATTTGCGCTTGAAGACCACAGACTTGGCGATCTGGCCCAGGCTCACGCCCAGGGCATCGGCCGCTTCTTGCGAGGTGCGTGCGGCCACCTCCAACCATTGCGGCGCATGGGCATGGCGGGCTCGCGCCAGCGCGGCTTGCACGCGCACAAAGCCGTCCGGGCGCTCGCTGCTACTTTGAATATCATTCATGTCGGCATTGTCTCAGGCCGGCAAACGCCCCTGTTCAGGCGGGTAATTCACCCGCCGCCATGCGACGCTCGATCTCGTCTATCAGCGGCAGCAGATCGGCCACGCCGTCGATGACAAAATGCGCGCCGCCCTCCAACAGCAATTGGCGCGCCTGCTCAAGCAGCAGCACTTGTTGCGCGGGCGGTGTGGCCAGCCACTCGGCTTCACTCAGGCCCAAGGAATTGCCCGTCACGGCCAGACCCACCACCCAAGCGCCGACCGCCCTGCCCTCTTGCAAGCCCGGCACCGTGTCATCCACCTTGACCACCGCAGCCGGCGGCCAAACGCCCAGATCCGACAGCGTGCGCACCATCATCAAAGGGCCAGGTCTTGCGCTGGCCATATCGCCGGCGCAGACTAGGTTGTCGGGCTTGTAGCCCTGCGCCTCGGCCAAGGGGGCGACGACTTCCATGATGGGGCGGTTGTAGCCGGTGGTCGAGCCAATTTTCAGACCCCTCGCGCGCAGGCCGGCGACGGTTTCAAGCGCCCCCGGAATCAGCGCTGCATGCTGGGTGACGCTGGCCATATTCATCGGTGTGAAGACCTCGTAAAGCTCATCACAGTCAGCGTCGGTGAAATCGCGGTCGTGCGCCATACGCCAACGCTGCGCAATTTCTGGCTGATTGCCCAGCGCATGAATGTGATCCCACTTGGCCAAGCCCATCGGCACTCTTGCTTCAGCGATGCTGATCACCACGCCGTAGCGGGCAAACAGCTGGACAAAAGCACCCATCGGCGCCTGACTGCCAAAGTCGATGATGGTGCCGGCCCAATCAAACACTACCGCTTGCAAATGCTGCTTCGTCTTGTCATTCATTGCTGATTACCAATCTCTGAAAACTTCTTCGGCCAGCCCAAAGGCCGTGCTGGCGCCGGTGCCGCTGGTCACCGTGACCAGCCGGGTGTTGGCCGCGGGTGCTTCGACCAGGCAAGGCTCGGTGGCTGAGGAGGGATAGGTGCCGACCCAGCGCTCGGTCACCACCGCCTTTTCGAGACGCAGGCTTTGATGCAAATGCCGCAGGATCAAGGCATCCACCTCTTCCGAAGCGAAAGGCGGCAAGACCGGGCCGTAATGGTGCGAGTCACCCACGACCAGGGAGCCGTCAGCGCTTTGCACCACGATCAGATGGATGCCATGCGCCAGGCTGGCGGCTTCTTCTTTTTCTAGCCGCGCCCGCAAGGCTTGCGCTTGCGGCAACTCGGAGTAGCCTTCATAGCGAATCAAACTCAGATCCCCCATCACCGAGCCGGGCAGCTTGAAGCCGGCCTCTGGCCGCACCCGCAACATTTGCAACTGACACAGGCGCAGACGATGCGGCAGCCAGCTGTTGGCGAACAAGCCGTTCAATTCAGCGCCGCCGCAGACCACGACGCGCTCGGCTTGGTAGTTAGCGCGCGCCGTCTGCACATGCGGCGTGTCCACCGCCAGCACTGCCTCGCCGAAGCGGAACTCGACGCCATGCGCCGTCGCCAACCAAGTCGTCAAACGCGGGATCGCCGTGCGCGATTCGACCCGCAGCTCATGCGGGCTGTAAAGCACGCTTTGCAGCTGTTCGGTGCGCAGCGCGGGCGCGCGCGCGGCGGCGGCGTCCGGACTCAAGAGCTCGCAGCCCTCGGCCATCTCGGTCGCCATAAAGGCTTCCAGCACCGCTTGAGCCTCGGGGCGCTCGGCCGCCAGAAAGAGCCCGGTGTGCACCACATCGATGCCGGCCAGCGGCGCCACTTCGGCCCAGACCTGGCGCGAACGACGCGCTCTTGCATGGCTGGCGCCGGATTTTTGGCCGGTCACCGTGACAAAGCCGAAATTGCGGATCGAAGCGCCGACGCAGGCCGCGTCGCGCTCCAAGACCAGCACCTTCAAACCGCGCCGAGCGGCGGTATAGGCATGGGCCAGGCCGACGATGCCGGCGCCGACCACCAAAAGGTCATATTTCATAGTCATGTTGAAGAAGATGGGATGTGAATTCGTCAGCGTGCACGCCAGGCCTGTGTGCGCTTGATCAGCATGCGCTCCAGCAGCGCGATCAAAAAGCGGCCCAAGGCTGCGGTCAAAAAGATCAGCACCGCCATCGCCGCGGCCGGGCCGATATCACCGGCGTCGTCCATGGCCAGCACCGCCACCGAGGCCAGCGTGGTTTCGGGCGAATACAAGAACACCACGGCCGACACCGTCGTCATCGCGTTGATGAAGAAATACGCAGCCACTTGCATCATGGCCGGCAAGCTGACCGGCAAATGAACCCGCCACAGCGTGGTCCAAAACGGCACGCCCAAGGACGCGGCCACCAGCTCATACTCCGGGTCCAGCTGGCGCAGTGCGGCCAGTTGGGTGATATGCGCGACCGAGTAGAAATGCGCGACCGTGCAAATGACAAGTAAGCTCAAAGTGCCATAGAGGCCATGCAGCGGATTCCAGCCGGCATTGAAGAACAAGATATAGCCCAGGCCCAGCGCCAGACCCGGCACCGCCATGGGCAGGCTGGCGATGGCGTTCAAGAGACCGCGACCAGCCTCAAAGCGGCGGGGCTTCTCGACCAGATAGGCGCTCAAGAAGGTCAAGCCTGCACCCAAGACCGCGCAGCCCAAGGCCAGCTTGATCGAATTGCCGTAGCTGGCCCAGCCGCCGCCGTCCATCATGTCGAAACGAAAGTTATTGAAAGACGGCGTCAAGTTATAAGGCCAGTAGGTCGCCAAGGCCGCAAACATGGCCACGCCCATCACGGCGATCAAGAGCAAAGCGATCAGGCTGCAATAGAGCAGCATGGCACCGTCCAGGCGGCCCCAGGCTTTTGGCTGATAAGGCACGGCGCGCACGGTCAAGGCGGCGCCCTGCGCTCGCCGCAGGCGCTGCTCGACCCAAAAGGCCAGCAACGCAGGCAGCAGCAACAGCAAAGCCACGACCGCGCCCATTTGCAGGCGCTGCTGGCCTATCACCTGTTTGTAGATATCGGTGGCCAGCACTTGGGTATTGCCGCCAATCACCTTGGGCACGCCAAAGTCGGTCAGGACCATCACGAACACCACCACCAGTGAAATCAGCAGCCCGTAGCGGCTGGCCGGCAACGTGACGGTGCGAAAAATGCGCCAGCGCCCAGCGCCCAGACTGGCCGCGGCCTCATGCAAGCGCCCGTCACTGGTGGCCAAAGCCGTCAACATAATCAGCAAGGCGTGCGGCAAGGTCCACAAGACCGAGCCGATGACGATGCCCAGCGGCCCGTAAATGCTGTGCCCGCCCAGCCAGCCTCTAAGCAGGCCTTGATTTCCAAACAGATAGATCAAGCTGATCGCCATCAACAGCGACGGCGCAAGGATGGGCAGCAAGGCCACCGCGCGAAAGAAGCGCCGTCCCGGCATGCAGGTCTGCGTCAGCGCATAGGCATAGCCGTAAGCCAAGCCCACGCTGATGAGCGCGCTCAAGGCCGACAAATACAGGCTGTTGAAGAGCGAGCGCCCGACATTGGGGCTGCCAAAATAACTGCTGAAGTTGCTCAAGCCCGCGAAGCTGCCATCGGCCGCGTAAAAGCTCATTGCCAGCAGGCTGCCCACTGGCAAGGCAATGCCCAGCACCAAGGCCAAAAGACCGACAACCAAGAGCAGCAGCAGTGGGCCGCGCTCATTCATCTGTTGGACCCGGCTCATGCGACTCGCAGCATGGAGAGTGGCTGCATCAGGCCGCGAATGCTGCTCGCCGGCAACTCCATCAAGACCTGACCCTGCAGCCAGGCCGGCAGGCTGGCGTCGTTCGAAGTCGGCACTTCGGCCTCGATCACGACTCCGCCTAAAGCCGCGCAGCGCAGGCGCACCAAGGTGCAAGGACCCAGAAACACCGTCTCCAGCACTTCGGCCTGCAAGCTATTGAGGCTCTCCGTGGTCGGCAAGACCTCGTCCGCATTGAAAGCACGTAGCCTGATCGCCTCGGGCCGCAGCCCCAGCAGCAGCGGGCTGCCGGTCTTGAAGGTATCGATATCGCAGTGCAAGTCATGCGCCCCAACACGCGCCCGATTGCGCGCCACCACCAGCGCCGGCATCAAGTTCATCTTGCCGACAAAACCGGCCACAAACTCGCTCGCTGGCCGCGCATAGAGCTGCTGCGGCGTGCCGGTCTGCTCAATCTGCCCCTTGTGCATGACGACGACGCGGTCCGACATCGACAGCGCCTCATCCTGGTCATGGGTCACCATCAGCGTGGTGATACCTAACTGCTTTTGCAAGCGGCGGATCTCGGCCCGCAGGCTGACGCGCACCTGCGCGTCCAAGGCCGACAGTGGCTCATCCAGCAAGAGCAGCGGCGGCTGCGGCGCCAGGGCGCGCGCCAAGGCCACCCGCTGCTGCTGACCGCCGGACAGCTGGGATGGGAACTTGTGCGCCTGATCGGCCAGGCCGACCAGGTCCAGCATCTCCAGCGCCCGCGTCTGCTGCTGCGCACGCTTCATGCCCTGAAGCCCATAAGCGACATTGGCCGCCACGCTCAAGTTCGGGAACAAGGCATAGGACTGGAAGACGACGCCAAAGCGGCGCTGCGAAGCTTCCAGCGCAGTGATGTCTTGGCCGCGCAGATGAATGCTGCCGCTGTCGGGCGTCTCGATGCCGCAGAGAATGCGCAAGAGCGTGGTCTTGCCGCAGCCCGAAGGCCCCAGCAAGCTTATGAACTCGCCCTGCGCCACGTCCAGCGCGATGCCGCGCAGCACCGACTGCGTGCCGTAACGCTTGGTGATGTGTTGTACCGAAAGCATGGAGACGGTTTCTATTCTTTGTGCAGAGGCTTGAGCAAGATCACTTCTTGGGCTCAGCCTTACCTTCGTAACGCTTGGCCCACTCGGTCAGGATGCGATCGCGGTTGGCGGCGGCCCAGGCGAAGTCGTTCTTGATCAAGAGTTTTTCGATGTCGGACGGCACGAATTCCAGACGTTCCTGCACCTGCGGCAGCGCCAGCACGGCGAAGTTGCCGGCATACAGCTCATTGGCCTTCTTGGTCACTGCCCAGTCGGCCAGCGCACGCGCCGCTTCTTGCTTCTTGCTGCTCTTGAAGATGGCGGTCGCTTCAACATCCCAACCCAAGCCTTCTTTGGGGAAGATGATGTCGATAGGCGCGCCGTCTTTCTTGGTCTTGTTGGCGCGGTAATCAAAGGACAGTCCGACCGGGAATTCGCCGGCACCGGCCTGGCGGCAAGGCTTGGAGCCGCTGTGCGTGTAGACGCCGACATTCTGGTGCAGTGCATCCATATAGGCCCAGCCCTTGGCCTCGCCCATGGTCTGCAACCAGGCCGACACCATCAAAAACCCGGTGCCGCTGGAGGCAGGATGCGGCATCGTCACCGTGCCTTTGTAGACCGGCAGCGTCAGATCGGCCCAGCTCGCGGGCTTGGGCAGATGGCGCTTTTCGGCCTCGACCGTATTGAAGCAAACCGCCGACGACCACAGGTCCATGCCGACCCAGGTCGGCTGAACGCGCGGGTCACGCATCGTGGCGCGCACCTGCTCCAGACCCTTGGGCGCATAGGGCTGCAGGAGGCCGTCCTTGTCCAGCAGCATCAAGGACGTGGCGGCCAGGCCCCACACCATATCGGCCTGCGGGTTGGCTCTTTCGGCCAGCAAGCGGGCGGTGATGATGCCGGTGGACTCGCGCACGAACTTCAGCTCGATGCTGGGGTTGTCGGCCTCGAAGGCGGCCTTGTAGGCCTTGATTTGATCGGCTTCCAGCGCTGAATAGACCAGCAACTCGGTCTTGGCTTGGGCAAATGCTTGGCCAGCCATCAAGGCGGTCAGGCTCAACAAGGCCAGTTTCACGAAGGTTTGACGCATTTCAACTCCAGATGGTTCGACGAAAGTTTGCAGGCAGCTCACGCAGCGCACGACTTACAAGAGCCAGCACTGCGGATCGGCGAAACTGTAGGGATGGCGGATGAACACAGCGCGTCAAATGACGCAAATTTGACAAAGCAACTATTGGCAGGTTTTGCACCCCTGAGCCCGGGTGACTTTCGAGGCCGGCCATGCTGGTGAGCCAGTTGAAGGCGTTTTTCACCGTCGCACGCCTGGGCAGCGTGACGCTGGCGGCCAAGCATCTGCGCTTGAGTCAGCCGACCGTCACCACGCAGATTCGCGCGCTGGAGGATCTGTACGGGGTCGAGCTGTTCCGCCGCGAGGGCGGCCGGCTCTTGATCAGCGATGCCGGCGTGCTCTTGATGCCGCGCGTCGATCAGCTCTTGCAGCAAGAAATCGACCTAGAGTTTGCGCTGCGCAATGCCGGCGAATTGCAGCGCGGCAGCCTGCGCATTGGCGCCACCGCGCCCTATTACGTGCTCGACATCGTGCAGCGCTACCGGCAGCGCTTCCCGCAAGTGGAGATCACCTTGGCGGCCGGCAATTCACGTCAGATGATTGATGCGCTGCAGGAATACCGGGTCGACATTGCCACCTCCTCACACTTGGAAGAAGACCCGCGCCTGCACCGCCTCGAACTCGGCGCCGACCCGCTGGCCCTGGTCGCGCACCGCGATCATCCGCTCGCCCGCCTCGCCCAGGTGCGCTTGAATGCCTTGGCCGGCTGCCATCTCTTGATGCGCGAACGCGGCTCCATGACGCGCCAGCTGACCGAGCAAATGCTGATGGACGCCAAGGTGCAGCCGCTCAGCTGCATGGAGATCGCCAGCCGCGAGGCCCTGCGCGAGGCGGTGATCCGGCAAATGGGCGTGTGCATCTTCGCCGCCAACGAGGTCTGCGAACACCCGGATCTGCGCGTCATCCCCCTGATCGGCATGGCCAATGACGAGGCCGCGCCGCTGGTGCGCGAATATCTTTACTGCCTGAAGGACCGGCGCGCTTCGCGTTTGATTGACAGCTTTTTGCTGGAATGCTTGCCGAAGGCCTGAGCTTCTTTTTTGAAACTGAGGGCAAAAACATCGGGATTTGGAGGGTGTCAAAGCCGGCCGGCCTGCATACTATGGACTCATGTTCCTGAATGGAGTGCTCAATGCCCAATCTGATTGCTGACCAATTGAACGGCCTGATGGATCGCCAGGCTCTGCAGACCCTGATGGAGCAAGCGGCCGCTGCGGCCCGCGCTGGCGGCCAGTCGCTGGCCGTGCTAACGCTGGATCTCGACCACTTCAAGGCCTATCTGGAAGACCAAGGTCACGCGCAAGCCCAAACCGTGCTGACGCGCGCCGCTACCTTGTTGAGCTCGCTGCAGCCGGCCGGAGCCAGCCTGGCTCATCTGGGCGGCGATGAATTCGTGATGCTGCTGCCGGCCACCGACCTTGCGGCCGCCGTTGCCACGGCCGAGACGCTGCGCCTTGCGGTAGAGGCGGAGTTCGCCACTCTCGCCGGCCCCACGCCCCTGACCGTTACTCTGGGTGCCGCCGCCAGTCCGCCCGGCTCTGACTGGACCGCACGCAGCCTGCTGGCCCTGGCCGATGCACGCATGACCTTCGGCAAAAAGCGCTTGCTGCCGCATCACAACCGCGTCTGGTCGGGCACCCTGCCCTCGGACTGGTATCCACGCTTTGATGTGCAGGCCGAGGTCTGGCCAAGCTTGTAAGCAAGGTCACCGGAGCAAAAACCAGAAGGCCCGAACTTCACAGCGCGGGCCTTCTTCCTTTTTGAGCGACTTAGCTCAGCAATCAGTCACGCTTGCGGCGCCCGGCCACAAAGAAGCCGATCCCGCCCAGACCCGCCAGCAGCAGCGCATAGGTGCTGGGCTCAGGCACTGCGCTGGTCAGGTGGATCTTCAGGAACTCGGTGTTGTCCGAACCCAGATCACGGCCACCGACGCCGGGGTAGTTGTTGTCGTTCGCCACCAGCAAGGTGTTCTCGTCCAGCACCAGCACGCTTTCGATCGTCACGAAGGGGAAGGTGAAGCTGGTTTTGCCGTCGCCGTTGAGATCATCCGGGTCGGCGATATTCATCAGATCGACCGCTTCGGACTTGTCCACATAGCCGGCCGCATCGACCTTGTTGATGTCGATGCGGAAGATCTTCTTGAACGGGGTACCCGAAGCTGAGGTGGCGGTCACGCCGTTGCGTTCGATGACCAGGAATTCATGGTCATTGAGCGCCGTCATATCGCCGATATTGGTGCCGGCGGCGTCGAGCTTGTACTTCCATTGCTGGCCGGTGTAGGACTCGGTGTCGATGCTGAACTCGTTGATGCGCAGCGTCTTACGGTTAGCGTCGTCGCCCGCGACCGTGCCTTCCAGCAGCGTGAACAACTTGTCACCGGCTCGGTTGATGGCCATGCCTTCAAAGCCGTTGGAGCCGTTCAAGTTCGGCGTACCGCCATTCAGATAGGGGTTTTGCGGCGACATCACGCCGGGCAAGCCGACCTCGCCGCGCAGTACCTTGCCGCTGGCATCGGCCTTGACCAGGAATGGACCAAATTCATCGCCAAACCACAGGTTGCCGTTCTTGTCTTTGCGCACCGACTCGACGTCAAAATCAGCGCCGGTCAGCAAGCGGCCCGAACGGATGCTGGCATCGACGAGCGGATTGGCCGCATTGTTGTAGTAGTGGGTGTAATCGGCTTGGATCGCGAAGCCGATCTTTTTGTCCGGGTCGGCCAGGTTGATGTAGCTGCCGGCATTGAAGCCGGCCATCGCCGCGCCGCTGTTGTAGTTGGCCGCTTTGACGCTGCCTGTGCCGCCGCTGGAAGTCTTGAAATCAGGCGTCACCGCGTACATGCGCAGCAAGGCATCGGCCGAATTGCCCTTGGTGCCGAAGCCGTTATCGGGCATGAACAAATAGCTGCCGGCGACCGGGCCGTTCAGCACGGCCGAGAAGCCTTGAACTGACTGCTTGTTCAACAAAGGCAAAGGATTACCCCCCGCACCGCTGGCGAATTGGCCGGTCGTCGGGCCTTCGGCAAAGGTATTGGCGGGCATGATGGCCCAGCCTTCCAGCGATGCGCCGGCCGCGAAAGCGGGGGCGGCGAAAGCCAGACCGCAAGCGACTGCAATCAAACGCAGGGACTTGCCGCCGGCCTTGTTGATTTCAAATGACGTCGTCTTCATCTTTACTGCTCCCTATGCGCAGACTGCCTGCGCCATGGAGCCGTATTCTTTGCGACCTAGGTGATACCCTGATGACGTCAAATTTTGCCGATAGAGCCAAACGGCTCATCCGCTATTGCGGCGTGTAGCTAACGGCCAACTTGAATGTGCCCGCGCTATAGCCCTTGAGCAAGACGTAGACATCGGTATTGGCTGTGGCGGAGGCGCTGACGCTGCAACTCTCGGTGGCCGTGCTGCCGTCGCTCTTGCAGTCGTAGACGCTGGCGCTGGCGGGGCCGCCCTTTTTGACAAACAAATCGATATCGCCGGTGCCGGTGGTGCTGGCCTTCAGCGTGCCGCCGGCCTTGAGTTTGAACGGCCCGAAAGACTGGGTTTGATTCAGGCTCAAGCTGCCGCTGAAGTTCTCGGTCTTGTCCACCGGCGGCGTGCCCACACCGTCGGCGCCCAGTTCCACCGCATAGGCCAAGGCCATGCGCGCAAATTTCAGGGAGTGCTCGGCTTGGCTGCCGGTGTTGGCATAAGTGTCGTTGGCGCTGTGAATATAGGGGTTGTCGGCGGCAAACGAGGACTCAAATGGCATCGATGCGTAGTAGCCCTTCGCGTTCCAAGAGGCATGGTCCGAGCAAGCGTAGCCGCAGCGGTCGCTGCCGATCTTCAGCGTCGGCAAATAAGTCTTGATCAAGTTCGTCACAAAGCTGTTCTGCGCGCTGTCGGTGTAGTCGGTGAAGATGTAGATGTCGTTGGCAGCGCCCTTGTAATTGGTCATGTCCAGTTGCATCACCCCGACCACATTGGCGTTGGCCGCCGCGAAGCTGTTGGCGATTTCTTGCGAGCCGCGCAGGCCCACCTCCTCGGCCGCATAAGCCATGAACTTGATCGTGCGACGCGGCTTGAAGCCGCCGGCGACCAGGGTGCGGATGATTTCGGTCAAGCTGGCTACACCCGAGGCGTCGTCGTCGGCACCGGGCGCACGCGTGGTTTCACTCGTGCCTTGGGCATTGATCGAATCCAGGTGAGCGCCCAGCACCACGATTTCTGCGGCATTGTCCGAACCCTTGAAGGTGGCAATTACCGACTTCTGGGCCCAGTTGGGATGGCTGAACTGCTCGACCGAGACATCGCTGCGGCCGGCCACCAGATTGCTCCAGCGGCTTTTGAGCCAATTGGACGCGGCCACGCCACCGGAGGTCGTGTAGTAACGGTTGGTATTGGCGGATAGATCCAGCATCGTTTGGCCAATATTGCTGGCTTGCATCTGCGCCAACATCGGATTGATCAAGGCCTGCTGATCGATCACATAGCTCGGCCGGCTGACGGCCAGCAGCGCAGTCCGGCCGCTTTGCTGGCTTTGCAGCGCCTTCAAGCCCTCGGCCTTGTTGGCATGAAACATATAGCCGCCGCAACGTTTCAATTTTTCATGCACCGAGGCCGACAAGGCCAGCAGAGCCGCCTCATCGACCTCCACCAAATGCACTTGTTCGGTCTTGGCAATACCGCGAGCATCTGGCCCCGGCTCACTTGGTGCTTGCTTGACCTCGATGCTGGCACTGGCCCGCGCGGTGGGCTGCAGCTTTTGCAACTCGCTCCAGGCGGCGTCGCCCAGGCTGATCCAGACCTTGTCGGCAGCTCGGGCAGCGGGACTGAGGCCAGTCAGCCCCAAGAGCAGCGCAGTGAGCGTGAGGGAGGCGGGGCAAAAAGCAAGGCGCATGATGAATGACTCCATGGTTTTGGGGTTTGGGCACATCCGGGCGGGCAATCCTAGGGCGGCCGTCGCTGCGGCCTCAATGCGTGCAAATGCGGATGTCAACTCTGACAGCTTGTGCGCTCAGCGCCCTTGCCTAGGATTGCATCCCAGTGACCTGAACAGTCACGGGGCAGCTTGGCAGACCTGTGATCCAGGCCGCAAATTGCAGATCCCGGCACCACATATGGCTGGCCGGACCAACCAAACCGGGCTACAGGCCCACACGCTGGAGTTTCACCATGCAACACATCGGCTTCAAACATTTGGGGCGGGGCGCGCTCTTGCTCAGCGCTGCGGCTCTGGCCTGCCAGGCCCTGGCCGCCGACCGGATTCAACTCGATGGACTGGACCCCGCAAGCATAGGCCTAACGGCCAAAAAAGGCGCATCTGACTCCGCTGCCGCTCTGGGCCTGGCCAAGGAGGAGCTCAAATCCTTGCGCAGCCAAAACTATGCCAATGGCTTGGTCGTCACGCGCCACCAGCAGCTGTATCTGGGCGTGCCGATCTGGAACGAGGCCGTGGTGGAACACAGTGTTGCCGCAGATGCTGCCTCACGAGCCGCCCCGACCTTCACCGGTGCCCTGATCCGCAACATTGAACAAGACCTGGCCCACACCCAGCCCAGCCTTTCTGCTGCCGCCGTGCTGGCGCAGGCCAAAGGCTTGGTGAAAGCTGCTTTGCTCGGCGCAAAAATCGCCAACGATCAGACCCAGCTCTATGTGCGCCTGAACGACAAAGGCATCGCTCAACTGGTCTATCTGGTGTCCTTCCTTACCGCCCAGGGCGATCATCCGAGCCGGCCGCACTTCATCATCGATGCCAATAGCGGCGCGGTGCTGGAGCAATGGGAAGGCCTGACCCATGCCAACGCGACCGGCCCCGGCGGCAACGCCAAAACCGGCAAATACGAATATGGCACGACCTACGGGCCCTTGGTTGTCACCAATGACTGCCAGATGAACAGCGGCAATGTGATCACCGTCAACCTGAACGGCGGCACCACCGGCAGCACGCCGTTCAAGTTCACCTGCTCGCGCAATGAATACAAACTGACCAATGGCGCCTACTCGCCCTTGAATGACGCGCATTACTTCGGCAATGTGGTCTTCAACCTCTACCAGAGCTGGTTCAGCCTGCGCCCGATCAGCCAAACGCTCTATATGCGCGTGCATTACGGCAGCAATTACGAGAACGCCTTCTGGGACGGCACGGCCATGCACTTCGGTGACGGCGCCAGTACTTTTTATCCGCTGGTTTCGCTGGACGTCTCGGCGCACGAGGTGAGCCACGGCTTCACCGAGCAGAACTCCGGCCTGGCCTACACGGGCATGTCCGGCGGCATGAACGAAGCCTTCTCGGACATGGCCGGCGAGGCGGCCGAATTCTTCATGAAGGGCACGAATGATTGGCTGGTCGGCGCCGAGATCTTCAAGGGGAGTGGTGCCTTGCGCTATATGAAGAACCCACCACAAGATGGCCGCTCGATCGGCCACGCCAAGGACTACACCAGCAGCCTGGACGTTCACCTCAGCAGCGGCGTCTATAACAAGGCCTATTACCTGTTGGCCAGCAGCGCCGGCTGGAACACCCGCAAGGCTTTCGAAGTGATGGTCGATGCCAATCGCCTCTACTGGACCTCGGGCAGCACCTTCAATCAAGGCGCTTGCGGGGTCGAGAAAGCCGCCGCCAACCGCAGCTATGCCGTCGCCGATGTGACGGCTGCGTTTGCCGCCGTGGGCGTGAGCTGCGCCACCACAACGCCGGCGGCCACGGCGCTGAGCAAGGGCGTGGCCGTGACCGGCATCGCGCTGGCCAAGGGTGCCAGCAAGCTCTACAAGCTCACCGTGCCCGCCGGTGCCAGCAATCTGACGTTCAAGCTCAGCGGGGGCACGGGCGACGGTGACATCTATCTGAAGTTTGGCGCCGCACCCACCACCACATCGTTCGAGCTGAAGTCTGACGGCAGCACCAACACCGAGACCATCACGGTGGCCGCACCCAAGGCCGGCATCTACTACCTGCTGCTGAGCGCCTATGCTAGCGTCAGCGGGGCCAGCTTGGTGGCGAATCACAACTGATCAGGCCCAGCCCAACCGAGCCCAAGCTCAGGCAGCGCCGGAGGCATTCAAGCTCCGGCGCTGCTCCTTTTTTTGCAGATCAAATCAGCCCTCAAGCCGTGGCCAGCGCGCCCTGCCCGCCAGCGAGGCGGAAGCCGCCGACCATCTCGGCCAGCTGCTGAGCCTGCGACTGCAGGCTTTCGGCTGCGGCCGTGCTCTCCTCCACCAGCGCTGCGTTTTGCTGCGTGCTGGCGTCCAGGTGCGTGATGGCCGTGTTGACCTGGCTGATGCCGGCACGCTGTTCGCTGGCGGCGGTGCTGATCTGCGACACCACCGCATTGACGCGACCAATGCTGCTGAGGATCTCGTTCATCGAGCGGCCAGCGGCCTGTACCTGTTTGAGGCCGGCGTCCACGCAAATCACGCTGCCGCCGATCAAGCCCTTGATTTCACGCGCCGACTCGGCGCAATGCTGGGCCAGGCTGCGCACCTCCTTGGCCACCACCGCGAAGCCTCGGCCCTGTTCGCCGGCCCGCGCCGCCTCAACCGCCGCGTTCAGCGCCAGGATATTGGTCTGAAAAGCGATCGCGTCAATCGTGCCGATGACCTCGACGATCTTGCGGCTGGCCGTGCTGATGTCGTCCATGGTCATCAGGACTTGCTGCATTTCCTCGCCGCCCTGATGGGCGGCTTGATTGGCGCTGCCCGCCAAGGCCGTGGCCGAGCGCGCTGCTTCGGCCGTCTGCGCCACCGCACCGGTCAGTTGCTCGACCGAGCTGGCGATTTGCTGCAGGCTGCTCGCACCACTCTCGGTGCGGCCGGACAAGTCCTGGCTGCCCGCCGCCACTTGCGAGCTGGCGGTGGAGATGCCGTCGGTGGCCATGCGCACCGAGCCTATGGTCTGGGCCAGCTGCTGACGCATCAGCTCGACGTTAGCGGCCAGCACACCCAGGTCATCATCACGCTGCGCGCGCACCGGCACCGACAAATCGCCATTGGCAAAGCGCGCCACCGCTGTATTCAGCGCGGTCAAGGGCGCGCCGACCCAGCGTCTTAACAAGCACAGCAAGCCCATCGCCAAACTCAGGCTGACCAGACCCAGGGTCAACCACAGATTGCGCTGGGCCACCCAATGCTCGCGCAGCGCCTGACGATCCGACACCTCCGCCACCACCCACATGCCCGTCGCTTCGCTGTGCTTGGCGACCACCCAGGCGTCATCATTGGCCTTGTTGAGCAGGGCAGGCGCCTTGGCTGGAGTTATTGCGGCTGCGTTTGAGGCTGCGTTTGAGGCTGCGTTTACACCCAGACCCTCGGACTTGCGGAACAGCTCGGTCAAAAACTCAGCCGCCGCCGGGTCGACCTCGGCCACGGGCTTGCCGGTTTGAGTCGGGTGCGCGCGGAACATCGGCTTGCCCTTGGCGCCTGCCGGGTCAACCAGATAGACGCCGCCGGTTTCGAACAACTTGACGCCTTGCGCCATTTGCTCGAGCGAGCGCTGGAATTCCGAGGTGTCAAAGCCCACAAACAAGATGCCAATGACGGCGCCGCTGGCGTCCTTGATCGGCTGGTAGTGATTCATGAAAGGCCGGCCGAACAGCACCGCCTTGCCGACATAGGGCTGGCCTTCCATCATCTTGGCATAGGCCGGATGCGCCTTGCCCAGCGTGGTGCCGACCGCGCGCTCGCCGTTCTCCTTTTTCAGCGAAGTCGTGATGCGTTGGAAATCATCACCCTTGCGCATGAAGATGGTGGCTGCACCGCCGGTATTACGGCTGAAGCGATCAACGGCCTCGAAATCACCGGCCAGCTTGCTGCCTTCAAACAGCAGATCAGCTGCATCGGCCTGCAGGCTGAAACTGCCCTTGAAATCGCCGGCAAAGGTGTTGTAGAAGCGTTCCACCATCAAGCGGGCGCTATTGTCAAAGGCGTCGGCCATGCGAGCCACCGAACTGGCTTCGCTGGCTGCCAGCAAAGCTGCGCGCTCGCGCTCTGCGCCGGTAGCTTGGTAGCTCAAGCCCAGGCTGGTCAAGCCGATCAGCGCGGCAAGGCTCAGACCACCGGCAAGGGCCACGCGGCGAGCAAGACTGGCATGCGGCTTGGCCATGGCGGCTGGGGCGGAGTGGGTCGAGTTCGTCATCTTCAAAGCAATTCTCTGGGTTGGCATGCTGGCTCATCGCAGCCGACATGGCCGCGCGTTCAGCCAGGGCCTAGCGCGCAGGGGTCAATGGATAGGTGAAACCACTGGCACGCCCTGCAAGGGAGAAAGCGAGAAGAGAGTCGCGCTAGCAGCCACGGCTGCGGTGAACGGCCACCGCGGCGTGAACTGCTTGACGGGCAAATCCTGCTCAGCAACACCGTGAAAACGGCGGCTTGAGCTGAACTTGCCTGGCAACCCCGCTATCTTGGCCCGGGCGAGTTGGAGGCTCGCCTGAACGGTAGACCGGAAGCTTTGCGACCCCGTTTTTCAAGCGGGTGTGCCGATTTGGCGCTGCGAGCAGATCAACACTGGTTCGCAACTGGTATTGAAGTATCTTTGATGATTATCAAATTTGCAAGGGTAAACCCTGTTCAAAAAGCCGGATCGTGCGATTGATCACAAGCTTCGGTTCGGAGGATTCGCAAGATTGGCATCAAACAGGTATGAGTTCGCCAAGCAAGTGCCCTAGGCGCCCGGCCCTGCCCCCGCCCTTTGCCAAAGACCTTGCTGACGCCCATCTCGGCGAGTGGCTAAACTGCGTTCATGCTCCATGCCAGCCCAGTCCTTGCGCCGCGTCAGCGTGCGCGCGCGAGGCTCGCCAGGCGCTCAGCACTTGTTTGTCTGGGCATGCTTGCGCTGCTGCTGCTGCTGCTGCTGCTGCTGCTGCCCACCACAGGTGCACGGGCGCAGCAAAGCCCGAGTGGCAGCGCACGGGGCGCCTCATCGGCCCCAGGCTCAATGCTGCGCATCTTGCTCAATGATGTGGCGCCCTACACCCTGCACGGCGAGGCAGGTCGGCCCGGCATGCACCATGAAATCATGCTGGCTCTGGCGCGCCAGGCCGACTTGCCGGTAGCGCTCTCCTCGGCGGTCTATGTGCGCTTGGCCTTGGGTTTGAAGGACGGCAGCTCGGATCTGGTCGTTGGCGTCGAAGGTCCCGAGTGGGAGGCCCTGGCGCAACGGGTCGCGCC
Source organism: Paucibacter sp. B2R-40 (assembly GCF_025717555.1). GTDB lineage: Bacteria > Pseudomonadota > Gammaproteobacteria > Burkholderiales > Burkholderiaceae_C > Paucibacter_A. Next base: position 189,836 of record NZ_JAJIRP010000010.1, read on the forward strand.
CTTGCACGCCTTCAAGTTCGTCGTGCTGGCGAAGAAGACCTCCGGCATCCGCAGCGTCGCCCAGCTCAAAGGCAAGCTCTTGGGCGTGGCGCGCGGCGCCTTCTATGACGATGCCATCAACAAGGACGACAGCATCCGCAAATTCGGTGTCAGCGACCCATTTCAAGGTGTTCGCATGCTGGTGCTGGACCGACTCGACGCGGTGATTTCGTCCGACTACTTGCTCAGTTATGCCTTGAAGCAAAGTGGCGTCGACGCGACTCAGTTCGACAGCCCATTTGCCGTCAATGAAAAAAGCTATGTTCTGTACGCCAGCAAGGACCTCGGCGCCGAGACGGTGCGGCGCCTGCAGCGCGCGGTGGAGGCGCTGCAAAAATCTGGCCAAATCGAGCGGATTTTGCGCAATTATCAGTAGCTCAGCCCCCACGCATCGCTTTGCATCACCAAATCCGAATCCGCTCGGCTTCGGGCTTGAACATCTTGTCGCCCGGCTTGGTCGCAAAGGCTTCGTGAAAGCCATCGTGGTTGATGGGCGTGCCGTTGGCGCGGAATTCGGCCGGCGAGTGCGGGTCTGACAGCAACTGCTGCAGCGTCTGCTCTTCACGCGTCTTGCCGCGCCAGACTTGGGCGAAACCATAGAAGAAGCGCTGCTCGCCGCTGCGCCCGTCAATCACCGGCGCCGGCTGGCCTTGCAGCGAATGTTTATAGGCCTTGTAGGCGATTTGCAGGCCGGACAGATCGGCAATGTTCTCACCCAGCGTCAGTTTGCCGTTGACCTGTTTGCCGGGAATGGGCGCGTAGCCGTCGAACTGTGCCGCCAGCTTGGCGGCAATCGCCTCGAAGGCCTTGCGGTCGGCCTCGCCCCACCAGTTGCGCAGCGTGCCGTCGCCGTCAAACTGGCTGCCGCTGTCATCAAAACCATGGCTGATCTCGTGCCCGATCACCGCGCCGATGGCGCCGTAATTGACTGCATCGTCAGCATTGATGTCAAAGAACGGCGGCTGCAGGATCGCGGCCGGAAAGGTGATCGCATTGAAGCTCGGGCTGTAAGACGCGTTGACCGTCTGCGGCGTCATGCCCCACTCCTTGCGGTCCACCGGCTGGCCGGCTTTGGCAACTTGGCGCTGCCACCTGAACGCTGCCGCGCGCTCGGCATTGCCCAAAGCGTCACCGGCAATCACCTTCAAGCCGCTGTAGTCGCGCCACTGCTCGGGGTAGCCGATTTTGGTGATGAACTTGGCGAGCTTTTGCTGCGCGCTGGCCTTGGTGGCCGGGCTCATCCAGGTCAAGCCGTCAATCGATTCGCGATAGGCCAGCATCAAATTGGCGACCAGGCTCTGCATGCGCGCCTTGTGCTCGGGCGAGAAATGCCGCGCCACATAGAGCTGGCCGACGCCCTCACCCAAAGCCCCGTTCAGCTCGGCAATGCTGCGCTGCCAGCGCGGCATCTCGGCCGAAGTACCGCTCAGGGCCTGATCCCTGAAGGCAAAGCGAGCTTCGCGGAAGTCCTTGGGCAACACGGCGGCCGCTGCATCCAGGCTGCGCAGCTTGAAGTACAGCTTCCAGTCGGCCAGGGACACTTCGGTGTAGAGCTTGGCCGTGGCCGTGGCCGTGCTAGGTTGCGCGACCGACAGGCGCGATTGGCCGCCCAAACCGGCCGCCTGCATGAAAGCGGCCCAATCAAAGCCGGGCGCCAAGGCTTGCAGTTCGGCCACACTCATCGGGTTGTAGCGCTTGGCCGGATTGCGGTTTTGCACCCGGTCCCAATGCGCAAGGGCCAAAGCCTGCTCAAGGCCCAAGACCCGCTGCGCCGCTTGCAAAGGCTCAGCTTCACCGCTGAGCTGGGCCAGCGTGCGCAGGTATTGCTCATAGGCTGCAAATGCCTTGGCCAAACGGGCATCGGTCTTGCTGTTCAGGTAGTAATCGCGGTCGGGTAGGCCCAAGCCGCCCTGGAAGGCCGACACCTGGTTGAGGGTCGGCTCCTTGTAGTCGGCCGACACATTCAAATTGATGGGCAAGGACAGCTGCCCCTGCACCGTTCCTTGCCACTGCGCCAGCTCCTTCAGGTCCTTGACCGCGTCCAGCCGCGCCAGTTGCGGCGCTATCGCCTTGAGGCCGGCGCGGTCGATCGCGTCTGTGTCGAGGTAGCTGGCGTAAGTGTCGGCAATCTTTTGTTCCAAGCTGCCAATCACCGGCTTGCGCGCCAAGGGCTTGGCCACCAGTTCTTCGACGATGACGCGCACGCGCTCGTCCGACAAATCGCGCAGCTGGATGAAGCTGCCGACCCGCGCCTTGTCGGCGGGCAGCTCGTAGGTCGCCAGCCAATGGCCGTTGACGGCGCGAAACAGGTCATCTTGCGGGCGCACCTGGGCATCAAAGGCGCTGGTGTCAAGACCTGCGCCCAATGGTGCGGCGCTGCCCGCGTGGGCTGCCGTCGCCAAGAAGGCGGCTTGCATCAGCAGACCGGGCAAGAGTCGGAGTTTTGTCAGAGATTTCATAGAGGGCTAAGCCGCCAAGAAGGGCTTGGATAGAGATAGCGCAAGGCTAGCGGCTCAAGGGCGTTTGGCCGAAAGTTTTCATCCTAGGGCATTCCCGAACTCACCCGGCAAGGAGGCGCCACGCCTTGCCGGCGCTTGAGCTACAAGCTCGGGTAGTCCGTATACCCCTTGGGGCCAGGGGTATAGAAGGTGCTGGCGTCGGGCGCATTCAAGCTCGCACCCGCCTTGAGCCGCGCCGGCAAATCCGGGTTGGCCAGGAAGGCGGTGCCGAAGGCCACCGCGTCCAGCTTGCCGGCGCTGATCGCCTGTTCGGCCTCGGCGCCGCTATAGCCCATATTGCCGATCAGCACGCCCTTGTAGTGCGCCCGCGCCGGTGTCATCACATCGCCTGTTTGCGCCTGGAAGAAGTCGGCCCGCATCAGATGCAGATAGGCCAAGTTGAAGGCGTTCAAGCGTTCGGCCAAAAAGCTGATCAGGGCCAGCGGGTCGCTGTCCTTCATATCGTTGTAACTATTGAGCGGCGACAGGCGCAGACCCACACGCTCCGAGCCTATGGCCGCGCAAACGGCCGTCAAAACTTCAAACAAGAAGCGCGCGCGGTTTTCCAGGCTGCCGCCATAGGCGTCACTGCGCTGATTGGCACTGTCGCGCAGGAATTGGTCGATCAAATAGCCGTTGGCGCCATGCACCTCAACACCGTCGAAGCCGGCCGCACGGGCATGCTTGGCCGCATCGGCAAAGGCCTGCACCAGGGCCGGAATTTCATCGCTGCGCAACTCGCGCGGGGCCACATGGGCGACCTTGCCTGCGGCCGTATGCACCTCGCCACTGAGGCCAACAGCGCTGGAGGAAACCGTCTGCGCGCCCTGGTTGTAGGCTGGATGAGCGGCCCGCCCGGCATGCCAGATTTGCAGCACGATGCGGCCGCCCTGGGCATGGACAGCGGCGGTGACTTTCTTCCAAGCCTCGATCTGCTCGGCGTTGTAGATGCCCGGCTCGCTGGCAAAGGCCGAGGTGCCGGCGGCAATCATGGTGCACTCGGTCACGATCAGCCCTGCGCTGGCGCGCTGGGCATAGTACTCGGCCATCAAATCATTCGGCAGGTGCCCCTCACTGGCGCGCGCACGGGTCAGCGGCGCCATCAGGATGCGATTGGGCAGGCTCAGCGCGCCAGCTTGCAAGGGGGTAAATAGCATGGTGTGTGAAGAGGAAGTTAGGCAGGGCTAATGAAGATAACACCAAGTCGGCATGCACGCCTGGCCGGGGGCTTTGCGCAACAAAAACAGACATTCTTGTGCCGCACCAACTCCTGGATAGCGGCTATGTGCTCCGTCGCACGGTGAGGCAGCTGACGCGGGTGCTACGGTCGAGGGGACAAAAGCATCTTGAGAGCCTCACCATGCCCGCCTTGACCGAGAAGCAGCCCGACCAGAAGCGGATCGTCGCCACTTTGGCCTCGGAATGCCATGTACCGGTCGCAGAGATGGCGACGCTGTACGAACATGAACGCGCCGAGTTGGCGCTGGGCGCACACATTACCAAATATCTGCACATCTTCGCGGCCCGCAATGTCCAGGAAATCCTGCGACGGCGAGCCCTAGCCCAGCCGATCGCGGCTCCGAGCAGGCCGGCCGGGCTGCTTGTATGAGGCCGTTTGAATGCCAAACCTGCTCACTTTGCCGTGCCAGGCAAGCGTTGCTGCGCTGCTCAAGCGCAGGCAACTCATCTTGGGCGGGGTCGCCTGCGGCGCATTGTCGCCGGCCTTGCTCGCATGTTCTTCGGCTGCGGGCGAGCAAGATGCCGCACGCGCCCTGCGGCGCCCACTTGAGGTCGGCGGCGCTGAAGGCGCAAACACAGCGGCTGCGGGCTCGCAACTGCAGCAGGAATTGGTGCGCTACGCAACGCTCGCCCCGTCCAGTCACAACACGCAGTGCTGGACCTTCCAACTGCTGGAGCGGGCCATCGTGATCGCGCCCGATCTCTCGCGGCGCTGCCCCTCCGTTGACCCCGATGACCACCATCTGCACGTCTCCCTGGGCTGCGCCGTCGAAAACCTGGCTCATGCCGCGCTCGCCGTAGGCCTGCAAGCCCATGCTCGCTGGGACCCGGCTGGTGCGGGCGCCATCACCGTGCAATTGGAGCCCACCAAAACCGTGGTGACCCCGCTGTTCCAGGCCATCACCAGGCGCCAATGCACCCGCGCTGACTATGACGGCAGCGCTGTTTCCAACGCCGACCTGCGGCTGCTGGAGCGCGCCGCAAGCGGCAATGGCGTGCGGGTGATGCTGCTGACCGAGCGCTCAGCGACCGAGAAGGTTCTGGCATATGTGCTGGCGGCCAACACCGTGCAGATGGGCGACCCGGCCTTCGTCGCCGAGCTGAAGAGCTGGATCCGCTTCAGCGCGGCCGAGGCGCAGGCCAGGGCAGACGGTCTGTTCGCCGGCACGACAGGCTCGCCGGTGCTGCCACGCTGGCTGGCCAGCCCGCTGATGGGCATGTTCTTCACCCCGAAATCCGAGAACGAGCGCTACGCCAAGCAAGTCCGCAACGCATCGGGCATCGCCGTGTTTGTATCCGAAGCTGACGACAAAGCGCATTGGATAGAGACCGGCCGCTGCTACGAGCGCTTTGCGCTGCAGGCCACGGCACTCGGCCTGCGCAACGCCTTCCTGAATCAAGCCGTCGAGGTCGGAGCGATCCGGCCACAGCTCGCCTCGGCACTTGGCCTGGGCAAGCTGCGGCCGGATCTGATCGTGCGCTTTGGCCGTGGGGCAGCCATGCCGCTGTCCATGCGCCGACCGGTCCGGGATGTGCTGGTCTGACACCGGGGCGATCCCTTGGCAGGCGAGCCGCAAGCTGAACTATGTTCGACAGCGCACAGACAGCGGGGCGAGATTGCGATTTGATGGCGTCCAGGCAGCCGCAATAAAGCACCCGTAGGCAAAGCCTTTACATGTTCGAGGCCCGCCTTGGTCCTCGCGGCAGCAATTCCCCCGGCCAAGGCGTCAAGAAAATCAGACCCAGCACAAGGACTCCCATGGACTTTTCTCGCATGACTCTTGGCAAGCGCTTGTATGCAGGTTTCGGCCTGATTTTGGTCGTCATGGCGATCGTCACGGTGCTGGCGATGTTCAAGGTGCAGGCCATCGAGACTGCCTTGCGCGCCAACAGCGAAGAACATGCGGCGATCCAGCGCTACGCCATCAATTTCCGGGGCTCCGCACATGACCGCTCAATCGCCACGCGCGACGTCGTGCTCGCCGGGACGGCCTCCGACCGGCAAAAAGAGGTGGCCGCCATAGACAGCCTCGCCAAGTTTTACGCCGACTCCGCCGGCCCGCTGGAAAAACTGATCGGCAGCGCCGGCGATGCCGCCGAACTGGGTCGCCTGTATGGCGCCATCAAGGACATCGAGAACCGGTCGGTCGCCACCACCAACGCCGTCATCGGAGCGGTTGACAAGGGCGACACCGCCGAAGCGCAAGCACTGCTGTGGTCGCAAGCGAAGCCGCAATACGTGCAATGGCTGGCCGCGATCAACAAGCTGATCGATTTCGAAGAAGGCCGCATCCAGGAGAAGAACAAGCTCGCGATAGCGCAGGCTGGCAGCTTTCGGGCGGTGATGCTGACGGCCTTGGCGCTGGCCATGGCGGGCGGCATCGGCTTGGCTTTGATCATTGCCCGCAGCATTGTCAGGCAACTCGGCGCCGAACCCGTCGTGCTGAGTGAGGCCGCTCGGCGCGTGTCTGAAGGCGATCTGAGCGAAGTACCCGGCGCCGCACAGGCTCCCGGCGGCAGCGTGCTCGCCTCACTCGCAGCCATGCAGGCCAGCTTGGCGCGTGTCGTGGGGCAGGTTCGCCAAGCTTCTGATTCGATCGCCACGGGGTCGGTACAAATCGCCAGCGGCAATCTGGACTTGTCGCAGCGTACCGAGGAGCAGGCCAGCAACCTGCAACGGACCGCTGCGTCCATGGAGGAAATGAACGCGACCGTGAAGTCCAATGCCGAAACCGCGCGCCAGGCCACGCAATTGGCCATATCGGCCAGCGCCGCTGCCGAACGGGGCGGACAAGTGGTCAATCGGGTTGTCGCGACCATGGACGACATCACCACCAGCTCGAAAAAAATCGGTGACATCATTGGCGTCATCGACGGCATTGCCTTTCAGACCAATATTCTGGCGCTGAATGCGGCGGTGGAGGCCGCGCGGGCTGGCGAGCAGGGGCGCGGCTTCGCGGTCGTGGCCAGTGAAGTGCGCAGCCTGGCCCAACGCAGTGCCGAAGCCGCCAAAGAAATCAAAGCTCTGATTGGCAGCAGTGTGGACAAGGTGGAGGCCGGGTCCAAGCTCGTCGGTGAAGCCGGCGCATCGATGGATGACATCGTGACCCAGGTCAAGCGCGTGTCTGTGCTGATCGGCGAGATCAGCTCGTCGACACTGGCGCAAACCACCGGCATTGGGCAAGTCAGCACCGCTGTAACGCAGCTCGACAATTCAACACAGCAAAACGCGGCGCTGGTGGAACAAAGTGCGGCCGCAGCCGAGAGCCTGAAGCAACAGGCCGCTCACCTCGCCGGCGTGGTCGGCATCTTCAAGCTCGGCCAGCAAGCCGACTTCAGCAAGCGCTGAAACGCGCTGGGATTGGCGCGCAGCATCTTGGGCATAGAGCCCCCGCGCGCCCCCACCCCCGCTCGAACCGACCAGCTAAGCCGCCAGGGACTTGGCGTAGTCAGACTCGGCAGCAAACACCGCCACACCAAGTTGGCGCAGGCGTTCGCACAAAGCCGGCATCTGTTGCGGCTGCAACTCCACACCGATCGAGAACTCCAATTGGCGGCTTTCACCGCGCACATGGACTGTGCCGTCGGGCTCGGCCACGACCACGGCGCGCACCAACTTGGGGGCAAAGAAAAGCGCGCGCAAAGCCGCGCGCGCGACTGCCTCCCGGCCCATCTCGTCATGAAGATCCAATAGCAATTGGAGCTCTCCTCGATCATCGTGATCTTCACCAGGCCCGACGGCCCAATGCGTCTGCTTTGACTCCCTGTAATTTTCTAATTATTTGTTTGTGGCCTGCTCTTCGAAAGCAAGCACCGTCTTGTAGTGGAGTCATCGTCCGGCAAGGAAGCGGGTCAACCCTTGCCCGCCGAAGATAGTTGGGTAGTTCGTGAAAATTGCATGAAAAGAAAGCGGCCCTCGCTCTGCCAACTCTGCTCATCCTGCATGGCTGGCCCGCGCTGGCGCGGCACCGCTGACGCGCCATTTACACTCACTCCGTACAGATCAAAGCCGAGGCTTTGACTTTCATCATTGAACAAGGAGACGCTCCATGCAACGCGAACAAATTGCCAGCTTCCAAGTCCAGGGCCCGACATGCCGCACCAGCAACGCCGCTGAATTCAACCCACTGAACGGGCGCATCGGCCCGCTTTGGCAGGGCTTTGCGGCCAGCGGCTTGGCCACCGAAATGAGCCAGGTCTTCGGCGTCTATTTTGAATATGCAGACCGCCATTTGGGCGAGTATTCGGTGATGGCGGGCGTCAAGTTGGCGCCATCAGAAGCCGCTACGCAGCGCAGCGTCACGATTCCTGCCGGCGAATACCTGGTGTTTGATTGCCAGGGGCCGATGCCGGCCGCCTTGATTGCGGGTTGGGGTCAGGTCTGGGCTTATTTTTCCCAAGCCGACGCGCCGGCACGCGCTTTTGATCATGACTTTGAGCGTTATCTCGGCCTTGACCACGCGCAGATCTGCATCGGCTTGAAGGCCTAAAGCCTAAGCCGCCTGGTGGCAGCAGATACAAATCTTGTTGCCGTCCAGATCGCGGAAATAGGCGCCGTAATAGTCGGGGTGGTACTGCGGGCGCAGGCCCGGCGCGCCCTCGCATTGACCGCCTTGCGCCAAAGCGATGGCGTGAACGCGCTCAACTGCGGCTCGCGTGGGCGCCAGCAGCGCCACCATCTGACCATTGCCCGGTGCAGCCGCTGCGCCATCAAAAGGCTTGCCGATCAGGAACAAGGGCCGGGGAGCATCTGGCGCCACCCAGCCGGCCCAGGCCTTGACCGGGTCGCTGAACTTGCACTGCAGTCCGAGTTCGGCCATCAAGGGCGAATAGAAGGCAAAGCTGCGCTCAAAGTCAGCTACACCCAGATAGATATGTGAGATCAATTGCGTCCCATCCTGCGCGTGTAAGTAGGAAATTAGGCGGAGCCAGCCAATAGCTGCATCAGTCGCTGTCTGGCCCGCCCGGGAGGGCGATCCAGGCTCTGCACCAAGCATGGCGTGAAGCGAAAACGAGACCCGCCAGCATAGGGCAACTCCAGCAACTGCCCGGCCGCTAGCGCTTCGTCCACCAGATAACGCGGCATCCAGCCGTAGCCCATGCCCATCAGTAAAGCCTGACGCTTGGCGACGAAACCGGACAAGTAAAACACCCGCTCGCCACCAAAACGGTGGCTGTCGCCAGCACCATCAGCCTCCCCGCGCTCGCTGCTGTCTTGCACGCTCAATTCCACATGGGCTTGCAAGTCATCCAGGCTGAGCGGGCCGGTTTGCAGCGCCAAGGGGTGCGCTGGCGCCACGCACAACACGCACTCGATCTCCTTCAAAGGCTCGGCCTGCATCTGGTTGGACGGCTCATAGGCCTTCACCAACATCAGATCGGCCTGCTCCTTTTCAAAACGGTATTGCACGCCGTGCAGGAATTCGATCTTCAGTTGCACCCGCGTCGGCACGCCCTCGTCGGCCAAGGTCTTGAGCGCACTCAAGGTGTCGGCCAGCGGCAAGATGCCGTCCACCACCACCAAGAGCCGCGCTTCCCAGCCATTGGCCAATTGCTGCGCCAAGGCTTCCAGCTGATAGGCCTGGCGCAAGAGCCTCCTACCTTCGGCCAGCACGGCCTCACCGGCCGGCGTCAGCTTGACCCGGTAGGCGCTGCGGTCCAGCAGGGTCAAGCTCAATTGCTCCTCGAGCTTCTTGACCTGGTAGCTGACGGCCGAGGTGACCTTGTGCAGCGCCTCGGCGGCACGCGCAAAGCTGCCGTGGCTGACCACCGCATCGAATGCTGAGAGGGCTTCCAGATCCAATTTCATATTCGAAATTATTGACCAAGATTGGCAATGAATTTCGCTTTTATTGATTACTAAACCCTATAAAAATTGCGGCCATTCCTTCTTACAACGATCAACCCTGACGGAGACAAGATGACAAATGCAAACAATTCGGCCAACAACCCGGTCGGCCTGACCGGCATCGAATTCACCGAATTCTGTGGCCCGTCGCTGGAACATTTGGACAGCTTGTTCTGGTCCTTCGGCTTCTCCAAGCTGCGCCGTCATCCCAGCAAGGCGATCAGTTATTACCGCCAGAACGACATCCATTTCTTGCTCAATGGCGAGCGCGACGGCCATTCGGCCCAGTTCGCCCGCAAACATGGGCCGGCGATCAGCGCCATGGGTTGGCGGGTCGAAAACGCGCAAACTGCACTGACTGCCGCCGTGGCACGCGGCGCCGTCGCCGTGGCAGACGCCATGAAAGATCACGCCTACCCGGCGGTCTGGGGCATTGGCGAGAGCATCATCTATTTCATCGAGCCGGCCGCCAACGGACAGACCATCTACGAGCGCGACTTCGTGGCGCTCGATGCCCCGCTGATCCAGGCGGACAAAGGCTTTTTGGCCGTTGATCACCTGACCAATAACGTGCCGCCCGGCGAGCAAGACAAATGGGCCAATTTCTACAAGAACATCTTCGGCTTCACGGAAGTGCGCTACTTCGACATCCAGGGCGCCAAGACCGGCCTGACCAGCTTTGCGCTGCGCTCACCCGACGGCTCGTTTTGCATCCCGATCAATCAGCCCAAGGATGACAAGGACCAGATCGCCGAATACCTGCGCGAGTACAAGGGGCCGGGCGTGCAGCATCTGGCCTTCAGCACCCATGACATTCTGAGCTCGCTGGACCAGCTGCAAGGCAGCGGCATCGAGACGCTGGAGATCGACGACGACTATTACGCCGAAGTGTTCGAGCGGGTTCAAGGTGTGCGCGAGGACCATGCCCGCCTGCAAGCGCATCAGGTGCTGGTTGACGGCGATGAGCAAGGGTATCTGCTGCAGATCTTCACCAAGAACATCATCGGCCCGATCTTCATCGAGATCATTCAGCGCGCCAACAACCTGGGCTTTGGCGAAGGCAACTTCGGTGCGCTGTTCAGGTCACTTGAAAAAGACCAAGAGCGCCGCGGCGTGATTTAAGCGCAGCTCAAAAAACACTTACCTAGCAGGAGAACAATCATGTTGGTTCAAGGCATACACCACGTCGCCTACCGCTGCCGCGACGTGCAGGAAACGATTAAGTTCTACAAAGACGCGCTCGATATGGACCTGATTCTGGCAATCTCCGAGGACCATGTGCCCTCGACCAAGGAGCCCAATCCCTATATGCACATTTTTCTCGACGCCGGTCGCGGCAATGTGCTGGCCTTCTTCGAGCTGCCTGACTCGCCGGCCCAGGGCCGCGACGAGAACACGCCGGCCTGGGTCCAGCATCTGGCCTTTCAGGTCGAGGACGTGGCGACGCTGGAGCGCAGCAAGGCCAAGTTGCAGGCCATGGGCATCGAAGTGCTGGGCCCCACCAATCACGAGATTTTCCAGTCCATCTACTTGCACGACCCGAACGGCCACCGCATCGAATTAGCGGCCAACACCGTCAAGCCCGGTCAGCTGGAGCGCCTGCGGGAACTGGCCCCGACCATGATCGAGGAATGGGGCCGCACACACCGCGCGGTCAAACATGCGGCCTGGTTGCATGAGAAAGAGTTCGCGCAAGCGGCCGAGTGAAGCAAGCAAGTCAACGCAAACCCGCGTTGACCTTCTCCAGCAGCGCCGACCCCGGACACAGCTGCGCCTCGCCCAGCCGATTCAAGGCCTGCAGCGGCGTGCGCAAGGCGGCATGCATGTCCTCGGCGTCGGGCTCGATATAGAGCAGGCCGGTCACCACCTCACCCTCGGCTTGCAGGGCTTGGACATGGGCCATCGCCGCCACCCGGTTGCCGGGGTCATAGTCGGCATGCAGCTTGCGCAGGCGCAAGACCGTGCCGTCATGCTGCTCGACATCGACACAGTCGCCCGGTGCCACTTTTGCCGTGATTTCATCCCTTGGGCTGATGAAGTCGATCCGACTGACTGCCTCGTTATGCTCGCGCACATAGTCATAGCTGCGCGTGCTGCCGGCATGGTTGTTGAAGGCGACGCAGGGGCTGATCACGTCGATGAAAGCGGCACCCTGATGCGCGATCGCGCCCTTGATCAGTGGCACCAGCTGCTCCTTGTCGCCGGAGAAGCCGCGCGCCACATAGGTGGCGCCGAGTTGCAAGGCCAGGCCTATCAGGTCGACCGGCGAATCCGGGTTGACGACCCCCTTCTTGGACTTGGAGCCACGATCGGCGGTGGCCGAAAACTGCCCCTTGGTCAAACCATAAACGCCGTTGTTCTCGACGATGTAGACCATATTGACGCCGCGCCGCATCACATGGGCGAACTGCCCCAGTCCGATCGAGGCCGAGTCGCCGTCACCGGAGACGCCCAGATAGAGCAGCTCGCGGTTGGCGAGGTTGGCGCCGGTCAGCACCGAGGGCATGCGGCCATGCACAGTGTTGAAGCCATGCGAGGCGCCTAAAAAGTAGTCCGGCGTCTTGCTGCTGCAACCAATGCCGGAGAGCTTGGCAACGCGGTGCGGCTCGATATCTAACTCCCAGCATGCCTGGATGATGGCGGCCGAGATCGAATCGTGGCCGCAGCCGGCGCACAGCGTCGAGACCCGGCCCTCGTAGTCGCGCCGGGTGTAGCCGACCTTGTTGCGGGCCAGCGAGGGGTGGTGTAGCTTGGGTTTGGCGATGTAAGTCATGGCTCAGCCTAGATTCGGCAGTTGAAAGCGCCCGAAGGAGTCGTGCCGGGGCTTGCTGGCAAGGCGCGACGACGAAGTGGGCTCTTGCCCACGAGGAGGAGCAACGCAGTTCAGCGAGTTCCGGCGCGGCTCAGGCGGGCGATTAGCGTTCTCACCCAATTGGTGAGTCTTGTAAACATGAATGTTCCTAGTCTTCATCGATGTCCATTCACATTGGGGAGCGATCCACTGCCGAATCTAGGCTCAATCATCCTGTCCGCTTTGGCTGGCTTGCCCCACCACGCGCAGCGGCTTGACCGCCATCGCGTGCACGGCGCGCGTGATCGCTGCGGTGATGAAACGCGCGGTGATCGGCGTGCCGTCGAAGTGCAAGACCGGCAGCAGCCGCGCCGGGTCGATCTCCAACTCGTTGACCAGCATTGAGCGCAACTGCGCGTCGCGATTTTGCTCAACCACAAAGACGGCGTCATGCGCCTTGATGAAGGCATCCACCGAGTCTGGGAAGGGAAAGGCGCGCAAGCGCATCGCGTCGAGATGGATATCGTCGGCGGCCAGCAAATCAAGCGCCTCGCTCATCGCCGGGCTGGTGGAGCCGAAATACAGCACGCCCAGCCGGGTCGGCTTGGCCGCCGCCCGCTGAATCGGCTGCGGCACCAGCTTGGCGGCCGTCGCGAATTTATCCAGCAGCCGGCGCACGTTGTAGAGATAGTCGCTTCCAGCTTCCGAGTAGCGCGCATAGGCATCGCGGGTGGTGCCGCGCGTGAAGTAGGCACCCTTGCTCGCGTGCGTGCCCGGCAGCGTGCGCCAAGGGATGCCGTCGCCGTCCACATCCTTGTAGCGCCCAAAGTCGCGCCCGGCCTCCAACTCGGCCGCCGTCATCACCTTGCCGCGGTCCATCTGCCGGGCGTCATCCCAGGCGAAGGGAGCGCACAGACGCTGGTTCATGCCGATGTCCAGATCGGTCATCACGAAGATCGGCGTCTGCAGGCGGTCGGCCAGGTCGAGCGCGGCGGCCGCGTGCTCAAAGCATTCGGTCGGGTCCTCGGGGAACAAGAGCACATGCTTGGTGTCGCCGTGCGAGGCGTAGGCGCAAGACATCAGGTCGGCCTGTTGCGTGCGGGTGGGCATGCCGGTGGACGGCCCACCGCGCTGCACATTGACGATGGTGACCGGGATCTCGGCAAAGTAGGCCAGGCCGATGAACTCGGTCATCAGCGAAACGCCCGGCCCCGAGGTCGCAGTAAAGGCGCGTGCGCCATTCCAGCCCGCACCCAAGACCATGCCGATCGAGGCGATTTCGTCCTCTGCCTGCACGATCGCATAACGCTGCTCGCCGGTGGCTTTGTCGACGCGGAACTTGGCACAGTATTTCTGGAAGGCCTCGGCCACCGAACTCGACGGCGTGATCGGGTACCAGGCCGCCACGGTCGCGCCGCCGTAAACCAGCCCCAAGGCCACCGCGCTATTGCCGTCGACAAAGATCTTGTCCCCGACGGCATCCCGCGTCTCGACCCGCAAACCGACGCTGCCACTCAAGTGCTGGGCCGCATAGTCGCGCCCCAGCTGCAGCGCGCGCAGATTGGACGTCAGCAACTTTTCCTTGCCCGCGTATTGCTCGCCGAACAAACGCTCGATCTGCGCGGCATCGATGCCGAGCAAGACTGACAAGGCGCCGACGTAGACGATGTTCTTGAACAACTGGCGCTGGCGCGGGTCGCTGTAGTTCTCGTTGCAGATCGTCGTCAAGGGCATGCCGATCACATGCACATCGGCACGAAAAGCGCTGGCCGGCAGCGGCTTGCTGCTGTCGTAAAACAGATAGCCGCCGGGCTCGATCTCGGCCACATCCTGCGTCCAGGTTTGCGGGTTCATCGCGACCATCATGTCGATGCCGCCCCTGCGGCCCTGATGGCCGGCATCGCTGACGCGCACCTCGTACCAGGTCGGCAGGCCCTGGATATTGCTGGGGAAGATATTGCGCGGGCTGACCGGCACGCCCATGCGCAGGATCGCCTTGGCAAACAACTCGTTCGCCGAGGCCGAGCCGGAGCCGTTGACATTGGCGAACTTGATGACGAAATCATTCAGGGCTTCGAGGCGCTTCATGCTGAGACTCCTTTGCTCGCAGAGTCACGGCAGGCCGGACCCGCCTGTGTGGTGTTGAGCAAGAACTTCTGCATATCCCAGGCACCGGTCGGGCAGCGCTCGGCGCACAGGCCGCAGTGCAGGCAAACATCCTCGTCCTTGACCATCACCCTGCCCGTCTTCAGCTCGGTCGAGACATAGAGCTCCTGCTCTAGGTTGAGCGCCGGGGCCTTGAGCTTGTGCCGCAGCTCGGCTTCATCATCATTGCCGGTAAAAGTGATGCAATCGGTCGGGCAGATGTCCACGCAGGCATCGCACTCGATGCAGGCCGGTGGGCTGAACACCGTCTGCACATCGCAGTTCAGGCAGCGCTGCGCCTCCTTGAAAGCGGTTGCCCCGTCAAAGCCCAGCTCCACCTCGACCTTGATGCTGGCCAGCGCTTTTTCGGCTGCCGCCCATGGGACCTTGAAGCGCTCGTCATTGGAGACCCCGTTGTCATAGCTCCACTCATGGATGCCCATCTTCTGCGACAACAAATTGAACTGCGGCGGCGGCCGCTGGCTCAAAGTCTCGCCGTGCAAGTAACGGTCCATAGACACGGCCGCCTCATGGCCATGCGCCACCGCTGTGATGATGTTCTTGGGGCCGAAGGCCGCATCGCCGCCAAAAAAGACCTCGGGCCGGCTGGACTGAAAGGTTTTTTCATCCAGCACCGGCAAGCCCCAGCGGTTGAAGTCAATGCCGCAGTCGGCCTCGATCCAAGGGAAGGCATTCTCCTGGCCGACCGCCAGCAAGACCTCGTCGCAATCGATGAAGACATCGGGGGCGCCGGTCGGCAGCAACTGGCGCCGGCCCTGCTCGTCCAGCTTCGCCTCAATAATCTCGAAACTCATGCCGACCAGCCGGCCCTCGACATGGACAAAGGCCTTGGGCACATGGAAGTTCAGGATGGGGATGCCCTCATGCTGGGCGTCTTCTTTTTCCCAGGGCGAGGCCTTCATTTCATCGAAGCCGCTGCGCACGACCACCTTGACCTCTTTGGCGCCCAAGCGTCTGGCCGAGCGACAGCAATCCATCGCGGTGTTGCCGCCGCCCAGCACAATCACGCGCGGCGCGACCTGCGTCACATGGCCGAAGGACACCGAGGCCAGCCAGTCAATGCCGATGTGAATTTGCGCGGCGGCTTCAAGCCTGCCCGGAATCTGCAAGTCCCGCCCACGCGGCGCACCGCAGCCGACAAAAACCGCATCGAAGCCCTCGGCCAACAAGGCCGCCATCGAACCGACACGCTCTCCGGCGCGGAACTTGACACCCAGGTCGAGGATGTAGCCGGTCTCCTCGTCGATGACGCTTTCGGGCAGGCGAAAACGCGGGATCTGCGTGCGAATAAAGCCGCCCGCCTTGGCCTCGGCGTCAAACACCGTGACCTCGTAACCGAGCGGAGCCAGGTCGCGCGCGACCGTCAGCGAGGACGGCCCGGCGCCAATGCAGGCAATGCGTTTGCCGTTGCGCGGCTGCAGCGCCGGCATGCGCGCTTTGACGTCGCCCTTGAGATCGGCGGCAACGCGCTTGAGTCGGCAAATCGCTACCGGTTCGGGCTTCTCACCATTGTTTTCCTCGACCCGGCCCCTGCGGCAAGCCGGCTCGCAGGGCCGGTCGCAAGTGCGCCCGAGCACACCGGGGAAGACGTTAGAGGTCCAGTTGACCATATACGCATCGGCGTAGCGCCCGGCCGCAATCATGCGTATGTATTCGGGCACGGGGGTGTGGGCGGGGCATGCCCATTGGCAATCCACTACTTTGTGAAAGTAGCCGGGGTTGGCTTCGGTCGCGCGCAAGGCTGTCTCCTTTGTGGGACCTTGGGCTGCGGTTTGCTTTTTCAGCTGCCGGCCCAGACCCTTGATTTATGTATCGCCAACAAAATCCTACGCTTTGCTGAAGCCCATCGGTATAGGCGCTGACCCTTGGGAGCGGCTTGAAACGACGACGCTGATTTGCCTCAGCCGCACACTGCGATTAAGATGTAAATTGTTTATACGATTTACCAAGAGGAGCACCATGCAAAACAACCCATCCGCGCCAGTCAGCGAAGCCAGCATCCCGGCAGCTACAAGCCAAGAGACCACCCCCACGGTAGCAACCACGCCCGCCGCTATCGAGGCCAAGCCGCTCGCAGAGCCTGAGGTTCAGCCTGCTGCGAAGCCTGCTACGAAGCCGACTGCCAAAGCTACTGCAACGCGCGCACCCAAGGCGCTGAGCAAGGCCGCCGCTTGGCCGATCGCTCGCGTTGCCGATACAGCCGCCGCCAAGCCTGCAGCCAAGTCAGTTGCCAAGCCTGCACCGACAAGCATCTCAGCTGCAGCGGCGACTCCTTTCGCTAAGGCTGCAGCCACAGCTCCGGCAAAATCACCAGCCAAATCACCAGCCAAATCACCAGCCAAATCAGCTGTCAAAGCGGTTGCTAAGTCTCCCGCCAAGCCCACCGCCAAAGTTGCAGCCAGCGCGCCCGTGAAGGCTGTGGCAAAAGCGCCGATCAAAGCTGCAGTCAAAGCAGTCGCGCAAGTTGCAGCAAAGCCAGCGAGCAAGCCAGCGCCCAAGTCAGCCGCCAAAGCACCGATCAAGGCTGCAGCCAAGCCTAGCGCCAAGCCGGCTGTGCCCGCCCTGCCAAAGGCAGTCGCTGCCAAGCCAGCCATCAGCAGCGAAGCCAAGCCCAAGCTCAAGCTGGTACGTGACAGCTTCACCATGCCACGCGCTGACTTTGAACTGATCGCACGCCTGAAGGACCGTGCCATCGGCTTCAAGCGTTCGACCAAAAAGAGCGAGTTGCTGCGTGCCGGCCTGCAAGCCTTGATGGATTTGACCGACAAGCAATTGGCGGCGATTCTGACGGCGCTGACGCCCATCAAGGCCGGCCGCCCCAAGAAGAACGACTGAAAAAGCCGCTGGGGCTGCAGGGCTTTAGACTAAAGCGCCGCCGGCCCTAGCACCTGATGCAAGCTGACCCGGTCGGAGGAGCAGGCAGCGTCGAAGTCGGCTTCGATTTGCATCAGCGCTTCGGCGTCTCCTGCATCAACCGTGGCGATGCCCATCGCTTGGTTGCGGCCGCGCGATTTGGCGGTGTAGAGCGCCATATCGGCCCAATTGACCGCCTGCTCCCAATGCAGATCCAGCATCGCCGGAGGCAGCGGAAAATGCGCAAAGCCGATCGACACGGTGACGCGCAAAGGCCCGTCCTGCGCCTGCACGGGCAGCGCGCCGACTTCCATCAAGATGCGCTTGGCCAAGCGATGCAGCGCCGCCTGATCGACATCGGGCGCAAACACCAAGAACTCCTCGCCGCCCCAGCGCACCACCAAGTCCTCGGCCCGCACCGCGTGGCTGATGCGACGCGCCACTTCGCAGATCACTTGATCTCCGACACCGTGGCCATGCTGATCGTTGATGTGTTTGAAATGATCGATGTCTATCATCAACAAGGCGCCGGTGAACTCGGCTTTGGGCTGCAAGGCCATCACGCCCAATAGATGACGCCGGTTGGCCAGATCGGTCAAGGGATCACGCTCACTTTGTGCGCGCAGCAGCAGCTCATTGGCTTGCAAGTGCTGGCGTGCGGCCCGCACCTTGCGCACCATCAAGACCACAAAAATTAAGGTTAGCCCCAGTAAAACCGCCACCGCCACGCCGGCCTGCTGCGCCAGGCCACGGTTGGACAGTTGCTGATCGACCAAGTTGCGCTCACGCTGCAGCAAGTCCAGATCGGCCTGCTTGCGGTCGCTGTCGTACTTGATCTTGAGTTGCTGCAACGAGACCTCGCGGTTGCGTGCGGTCAGCTCGGCACTGAGCTTGCGCTCGGCATGGAAGAGCGTAATCGCCTCTTTGGCTTGGCCGGCCTGGGCCCAAGCCTCACCCAGCTCACGCAGTTCTTCGGCGCGCAAACCCTGGTCGGCCGACTCCCCGCGAAGCTCATTGGTGCGCGCCAACTCATGGCGGGCTTGGTCGAAAAGCCCAAGCTGAATCAGCGCGATCGCAATGTTCTGGCGCACGCTGCGCTCGATGCGCAAATCCTTGAAGCCCAGCACCACCGGCAGCGCTTGCCTCGCTGCCTTCAGCGCTTGAGCCGGCTGGGCCAGGCGCAAATAGGCATCCGCGATATTGCCCTGTAAATGCGCCGCCAGTCGCGGTGCATCGGCCAGCTTCGCCAAGGCCAGGCCCTCCTCCAAGGCCCGCAACTGCGCCACCGAATCAGCGCGCAAACCCGCTACCGCGCCCTGATAGTTCTTCGCAAAGGCCTGGTTGAGCACGTCGCCCTGCGCCGCCTTGATTGCTTGAGCCAAATAGGCATCGGCCTGTTCACTCAGACCCTGGGCCTGCGCCAGCAAGGCCAGTTGCCCCAGGCTCTGCGCCAACAGGCTGGCATCGCGCCCGGCCTGAGCAAGCGCCAGCGCATATTGCGCGGAGGCCTGCGCCAAGGGCAGCGCGCCTTCCTTGTACTGGGTTCGCCCCAACACACGCAAGGCGCTCCAAGCAGCGCGGTAATCGCAGCCCTGCTGTTGCACGGCCTGAGTCAATCCATCCCTCGGGCAGTCCTGCGCCAAGGCCTCCAGGGTCTGGCTCGCAAAATCTGCGGCCAACTCGGATTGGCCCAAGCGATCAGCGATTTCTGCACGCAGCAACAACAGCAACTGCGCCGCGTTGGGGTCCGCAGCCAGCTTCTCAGCCGAGCGCTGCGCCGCGTCGATGTCTGCGGCCATCACTTGCAAGCGCCCCTCGGTCAAACGCAGCCTAAGCTGGGTTGCGGCACTCGGGCTTTGCGCTGCCGGCAATTTTTGCAAGGCCAGCAAGGCTTGCTGCGGCCGATCGAAACCGCTGCGCAGCAGCTGAGCCAACTGCGCCTCCAACTCAGGCTCCGCTGCCCGCAATGAGGCCAAACCAAGGATCGAGACCAAGCTCGAAGCCAGGCTCGCCAACAGCAGCGCCCGCAGCAAAGCCAGCAGCGACGTCCGCAACAGCAGCAGGGGCAACTTCCATCCCTCCATCATGTACCGCTCTCCTGCGCCGCAGTTTTACCCTGCAACGCCAGCAAACTGACTTTGCCCTCGTGCCAAGCAGCTTCCAGGCGTCCAGCCAAGGCCAACAAGCTCGCCTCGTCTTGGGCGTCCATCGACACTATTCCATATGCCCGGTTGCGGCCATGAGCTTTGGCCATATACATCACGATGTCGACCAAGTCGATAGCCCGCTCCCAGGCCAAGGCCAGCCCATGCGGAGCCAAGGGAAAGCTTGCAAAACCAATCGAAGCGGTAACAGGGATCAATGTCTCGCCGCGTCGCACAGGTGTTAGGGCTATCTGGTCGAGCAAACGCTGCGCAAGCAGGCTGGCCGCGTCTGCTTGGCGGCCATCCACGACGATCAAGAACTCCTCGCCGCCCCAGCGCACCACCAGATCTTCGTCCCGCAACACCCCCCGCAATCGTTGCGCCACCTCGATCAAGACGCTGTCCCCGGCCGCATGTCCATACTTGTCGTTGACCAGTTTGAAGTGATCAATATCGATCAAGAACACGGTGCCGCTGAACTTGCCCTTGTCGGCCAGTCGCTTGATCGCCGATTGAAAGTGGCGTCGATTGGCCAAGCCCGTCAACGGGTCACTCTCCCCTTGGCTTTTAAGGGCGGCATTGCTGAGCGCCAGCGCCCGATTGGTCTTGCGAATGCGCTGATAGGCCAGGCCCATCAAGACGCCTGACAAGAGCACACAGCCCCCCAAGGCGGCCCACAGCTTGAGCTTCAGATCCCCGGCTCGCACCTGCTCAGACTTGAGTTGATTGCCTTGATTGAGCAGGTTGATTTCCTTCGCCTGACGTTCATTGTCAAAGCGGGCCTGCGCCTCCAACACTGCCTTGCGGCTGTCCTCGCGCAGGACTTGATCATTGAGTTTGCGGTAATGGTGATAAGCCTGCACCGACCCGCCAAGGTCCCCGACTCTCTCCAACAGCTGAGCCAATTCCAACCAGCCATCCGAGGCCGGCGCCAATTGCCCCTGATTCTCGGCAACGCTGATAGCGTTGATAACCTCGCGTTTGCCCTCATCGATTTGCTTCAAGCCAATCTTGGCCATGCCAATGTTCTGACGCGCCAAGGTTTCGCTGTCCAAGTCCTGGCTGCTCAGGGCCAAGGCAAGCGCCTCTTCGGACAGACTGCGCGCCTTCTGGAATTCCCCCAAGCGCAGTTGGGAATCTGCCGCGTTGCCCAAGGCCAGGGCCAGCATCGCTGGCGAGCCGGTTTTGCGCGCATAGCCCAGGGCCAACTGCATCGCCTCGACCGACGTGTGCACATCCCCCAGCTCCGAATAAATCATGCCGCGGCTGTTTTGAAGAATGGACATCAAAATCGGGTCGGGATCGAGTGCGGCCACACGCTGGGCTTCGGCAATCAATTGTTTGGCGCGCTCCAACTGCTGCGCTCGCATGTAGTTGAACGCCAGCCCGGACAAGGCCTGCGCGTGTTGCCAAGCGGAGCCGCTTTGCTCGGCCAGCTTCAGCGCCATCGCACCGGTATTGATGCCTGCGTCTACTTCGCCAGATTCCGACAAGAGGCTCGCCAACAGGCCAAGGCTACGCAGACGCGCCCTGATGCTGGCTTCGTTCTCGGCCACGCTATCCACCAACTCCAGCTCTTTGATGGCCTGGGCGGCCTTGCCTTCGCGCAGCAAAATCTGCGCCCTCATATGGGCAGCGGCCAGCCGTGCGGCACCACGTTGCTCAGGGTTCGGCCAAGCATCCAACTCGGCGATCAGCTTTTCCACCAGCCGACGCTTGCCAGGCAAGCGCCCATTGACGCTACCGCGCAGCGCCAACACTTCGATATGCTCGGCGCTGCCTGGCTTGACTTGCGCCAACAAAGCCAGCAAGGCCAGGTCACTTTCCGCCGGACGACTGCTGCCGGTGCGCTCGATGCGGTCCAAAGCCGCCCACACCTGCGCGGAGGACGGCTTCGCCGGGTCTTGCGAGGTCTTGATTTCCGCAGCAGTACGCTCGCCTATTGCGGCCTGTGCCCCCTGAAAGCTGCCCGAACAAAGAGCCAGCAAAAGCCAAGCCAGCACCGGGACAGCTTGCGGCTGAATCAAAGCGGCACGAGCAAGCTTTTTCAACATTGTTGTCTGGGCAGGAGGCAAAGGCGCGATCATGTCCTGGATTTAATTGTTGGCTCGCTAGCCCCAGATGGCCGAGGCTCGCTGGGCTGCTGTCTATGTCAATCGTTCAATACCTTTTGACCCTTTAAACCGCAAGGGAAGAAGGCCAGTATCGCCTGATATTTGCGCCGGCGGCAGCGCCTTACATCACGGCTTCACAAACACCGGATAATCCAGCCCACAGCGCTTGCGCTCACCAAGGCAAAACATGAAAAAAACATTCCAATTGCAAGTTGAAGGCAAACACCCGGACCGCCTGCTTGAAGCGATCAAGCACGAGATCCGTAAGTACATCAAGCGCGAGCAGAACAAGGCCCGCCCCGAAGGCGTGGACTTCTGGGATTTTGATTGCCGCTTCGGCAGCAGCGAGGCCACTGCCGCCGTGATCGAATTTGCCGACATCACGGCACGCATCAATGCCTATGCAGCCGACAAGGCCGATGCTTTTTACTTGGAACTGCTGGCCAAGCCGGGAGTGAAAAAGCCCCGGCCACCGGCTCCAGCGCCCATCGCTGAAACCGACGACACGTCGGACGCCTAGTACCCGATCAAAACCCGCTCAATCAGCAGGGGTCTTGGCTCGGACACAAGGCAGTCCCTGCGGCCTGACTTGTGCCAAGCCAAGGACTTGCAGCCTGCAAGCGGTAAGGCAGAACTCGATTTTTGAATACAAAAATCAAGGTCTGACCCCTGTGCCTAGAAAGCGGCAATCCCCGTCATCGCCCGGCCCAAGATCAGCGCATGGATGTCATGCGTGCCTTCATAGGTGTTGACCACCTCCAGGTTGACCAGATGGCGGGCGATGCCGAACTCATCCGAGATGCCGTTGCCGCCCAGCATGTCGCGGGCCGTACGGGCAATCTCCAGTGACTTGCCGCAGCTATTGCGCTTCATGATCGAGGTGATCTCGACAGCAGCCGTGCCCTCGTCCTTCATGCGCCCCAGTCGCAAGCAGCCCTGCAGGCCCAAGGTGATCTCGGTCTGCATATCGGCGAGCTTTTTCTGCACCAGCTGATTGGCAGCCAGCGGCTTGCCAAATTGCTTGCGGTCAAGCACGTACTGGCGCGCCTTGTGCCAGCAATCTTCGGCCGCACCCAGGGCGCCCCAGGCGATACCGTAGCGGGCGCTGTTCAAGCAAGTGAACGGGCCTTTGAGACCGCGCACCTCAGGAAAAGCGTTTTCTTCGGGGCAGAAGACCTCATCCATCACGATCTCGCCGGTGATGGAGGCGCGCAGGCCGACCTTGCCGTGAATGGCCGGCGCCGTCAGGCCTTGCCAGCCCTTCTCCAGCACGAAGCCGCGGATCTGCCCGCCATCGTCCTTGGCCCAGACCACAAAAACATCGGCCACCGGGCTGTTGGTGATCCACATCTTTGAGCCGCTGAGTGAATAGCCGCCGGGGACCGCCTTGGCCCGCGTGATCATTGAGCCAGGGTCGGAGCCGTGGTTGGGCTCGGTCAGGCCGAAGCAGCCAATCCACTCGCCCGAGGCCAGCTTGGGCAGGTATTTCTGCTTGGTCGCTTGCGTGCCGAAGTCATTGATGGGCACCATCACCAAAGAACTCTGCACGCTCATCATCGAGCGGTAGCCCGAATCGACCCGTTCGACCTCGCGGGCGATCAGGCCGTAGGCCACATAGCTCAGGCCAGGCCCGCCATACTCGGGCGCAATGGTGGGGCCGAGCAGGCCGATGGCACCCATCTCGCGGAAGATTTCCAGATCGGTGCGCTCGTGCCGGAAGGCCTCCAGCACGCGCGGCGCCAGACGCTCTTGGCAATACGCGGCCGCGGCGTCGCGGATCATGCGTTCCTCATCGCTGAGTTGCTCGTTCAAAAGCAGCGGGTCATCCCAGTGAAAATTGGCTTTGCTCATGATGGTTCTCGACTTCAAAAATGAATTGCTAACGCGCGATCAGTTCGGCACAACGGCCGTCACCTCGATCTCGACCTTGGCCCTATCTTCCATCAAACCGGCCACCACCACCGCCGCCATGGCGACACCGTACTCGGCCCCCATCACCTCGCGGTAGACCTGGCCGACCTCGCGGCCACGCGCCTGGTACTCTTTTTTGTCCAGCAGGTACCAGGTCATGCGCGTCATGTGCGCGGGCGTGGCGCCGGCCTCCTGCAAGACCGCCCTGATGTTCAGCAAGGTCTGGCGCACCTGATCGATGAAATCATCGCTGTCGAATTGGCAAGCGCTGTTCCAACCGATCTGGCCGGCCACAAAGACCGTGCGCCCGCTCGCCGCCACACCATTGGCATAACCGCGTGGCTGCGCCCAGCCATCGGGCTGCAAAATTTGTTTGTTGCTTGTGCTCATACTGCTGCTCCTGCTACTCCCGCTACTCGCTCCAAGGCGGCGCGTAAATCTGGTGGGAAGGCCTCGGCCTTGTGGGTGTCCAGCGAGGTGCAGACCAAGACCTGCTCGAAGGCAACCCGGCAGTCGTCTGCATTGCTGCCAGGCCCGTCGAACTGTATCGTCAGCCACAGCGAGCTGCGGCCCAGCTTGTTGATAGCAATGCGCTGCGTCAGCTGATCACCCATGCGGCTGACGCGTTTGAAGTCGGCACTCAGGCGCACCGAGGGCATGCCAACACGGCGCGGGCCCAAGAGCTGGGCATAGTCAACACCCAAACCCTGCGTGAACCAGTCCTCCACCAGCGCATTGAGCATCTCGAAATAGCGCGGATAGAACACGATGCCGGCCGGGTCGCAGTGGCCAAAGCGCACCAACTCTTGGCGTTCAAACACCCAATGTGTCATCGCTTAGCCCTCCCCTGGCTGTGTGCGCAGCCGAAAGCGTTGCAGCTTGCCGGTCTCGGTGCGCGGCAAGCTAGACCTGAACTCGATCGCGCGCGGGTATTTGTAGGGCGCAATATTCGCCTTGACGAAGTCTTGCAGCTCTTTGGCCATCTCTGGGCCGGACTCGAAGCCGATTCTCAGTACCACCGCGGCCTTGACGATCTGGCCGCGCTCCTCGTCGGCGACACCGATCACGCCGCATTCGGCCACCGCCGGATGGGCCAGCAGGGCCGACTCCACCTCGGGACCGGCGATGTTGTAGCCACCCGAGATGATCATGTCATCGGTGCGTGCCTGGTAGAAAAAATATCCCTCGGCGTCTTGCAGATAGGCGTCGCCGGTCAGGTTCCAACCGTTCAAGACATAGCCGGCTTGGCGCGCATCGGCCAGATAGCGGCAACCAGTCGGGCCCTTGACCGCCAGCCGACCCACCTGACCCGCGGGCAAGACCTGACCCTCGTCGCCCAGGATGCAAGCTTGGTAGCCGGGCACCGGCAGGCCGGTCGCGCCGGGCTTGGCATGCTGCTCGTCATGCGAAATAAAGATGTGCAACAACTCGGTCGCGCCTATGCCGTCAATCAATTCGATACCGCTGACGTCTTTCCACAGCTTGCGCGTCGCTGCCGGCAGCGCCTCGCCGGCGCTGATGCATTTGCGCAGGCTGCTCAAGTCATGCTGACCGACGAGCGGCGCCATTGCACGGTACGAGGTGGGCGCCGTGAACAAAATCGTGGCGCCGTATTTGGCAATTGCGGGCAACAAGGTCTCGGGCGAGGCTTTCTCCAGCAGCACGGCCGAGGCGCCGACGCTCATCGGGAATAGCACCAAGCCGCCCAGACCGAAGGTGAAGGCCAGCGGCGGGCTGCCGAGAAATATGTCGTCCGCTTGCGGTTTTAGCACATGGGCCGGCCAGCAGCAGCAGATCGCCAACACATCGCGGTGAAAATGCATGGTGCCCTTGGGCGCGCCGGTTGTGCCGGAGGTGAAGGCGATCAAGCAGCAGTCATCGGCGGCGGTATCGACATTGTTGAACTCGCTGCTGTGGCTAGCGGCGTGCGCCTCCAGGCCATCGCTTGCCTCGCTATGAAAATGCAGCAGGCTGCGCAACTGCGGGCAGGCCGGCAAAGCTGCCGCTAACTCATCCGCCAGCCGGATATCGCACAGCGCATGGCTGATCTCGGCCTTCTGGATCACCTGGGTCAATTCCTTGGCGCGCAGCAAAGGCATGGTGGCCACCGCGACGGCGCCCGCCTTTTGCACCGCAAACCAGCACGCCACCATCTCTGGCGTGTTGGCGCCGCGCAGCAAGACGCGGTTGCCCGGCACCACGCCCATCTCGGATACCAGCACATGGGCGATGCGGTTGGCCTGAGCTTGCAGATCGGCATAGGTCCAGCGCGAGCCGTCCGAGCCTTGCAGGCACAGGCGCCCGCCTTCGCCCTTTGCGATCCAACTGTCCAAAAGCTCGGTCGCGCAGTTGAGTCGATCCGGAAACTGCAGCTCGGGCAGCTCGAAAATCAGCTCGGGCCATTGCTCGGGCGGAGGCAAGTTGTCGCGGGTGAATGTATCCAGGTGAGCCGAAGTCATCATTTGAGCAAGTCCCGTCCAATGATCAGTTGCTGCACCTCGCTCGCACCTTCGTAGATGCGCAAGGCACGAATTTCGCGGTAAAGCGACTCCACCATTTCGCCGCTTTGCACGCCGCGCCCGCCAAACAGCTGCACGGCCGCATCGATGACGCGCTGCGCGCCCTCGGTCGCCATCAGCTTGGCCATGGCTGCCTCGCGGGTCACGACCTGCCCCTGGTCGCGTTGCCAGGCGGCACGGTAAACCAGCAAGGCCGAGCTGTCGACCGTGCAGGCCATCTTGGCCAACTTCGCCTGCGTCAGCGGCAACTCGGCCAAGGTGCCACCAAACATCTGGCGGCTTTTCGCCTGCTGCAGGCCTTCTTGCAAGGCACGCCGTGCAAAGCCCAAAGCGGCCGCCGCCACCGAGGTGCGGAACACATCCAGCGTGCGCATCGCCACCTTAAAGCCTTCGCCGGGCGCGCCAATCATCTGGCTCTTGGCGACACGGCAATTGTTGAAGCGCAACCTGGCCAAGGGGTGAGGCGCGATCACCTGGATACGCTCGGCAATCTCGAATCCGGGCAGGCCGGCATCAACAATGAAGGCTGAAATGCCACGCGAACCCGGAGCTTCTCCGGTTCTGGCGAACACCACATAAAAATCGGCAATGCCTCCGTTGGAAATCCAAGTCTTTTCACCATTCAAGACATAGCTGTCACCGTCAGCGACGGCACTACACTGCAGGGCCGCCACATCGGAGCCGGCGTCGGGCTCGGAGAGCGCAAACGCGGCCAGCGCATCGCCTTTGGCCACAGCCGGCAAGTAACGCTGACGTTGAGCGTCAGTACCCGCAAGCGAAATCGCGCCCGAGCCCAAGCCCTGCATTGCAAAAGCAAAGTCGGCCAAGCCGTTGTAGCGAGCCAGCGTTTCACGCAAGATGCAGATGGCGCGTGTGTCGATCACTTCGGCCGAACCGCCCAGCGCCTTTCCAGCGACAGCATGGCTCAACCAGCCGGCTACCCCAAGGGCCTTGACCAGACCAATGCATTCCGCATCGACGTCATGGCTATGCGCCGCCTGCAGATGCTCCGCGCACCAGGCGTCCAGCTCTGTTGCCAGCTGCCGATGTCTGGGCTCAAAAAATGGCCATTCGAGATGTTTGAGATGCACGATCAGTCTCCCTTGAACTCAGGCCGCTCCTTGGCCACAAAAGCCTCATAAGCGCGGTGAAAGTCCTGCGTCATCATGCAAATCGCCTGGGCCTGCGCCTCGGATTCGATCGCCTCGTCGACGCCCATGGCCCATTCCTGGTGCAGCATTTTTTTGGTCATCGCGTGGCCAAAGCTGGGGCCGCTGGCAATCTGCTGCGCCCAATCGAGGGTCTCTTGCAACAAAGCATCCGGCTCCACCAGTCGGTTCAAGAAGCCCCAATTGAGGCCCTCTTCGCCGCCCAGGCTGCGCCCGCTATAGAGCAGATCCGAGGCTCGGCCCTGGCCAATAATGCGCGGCAGAATCGCGCAAGCGCCCATATCGCAGCCCGCTAGGCCGACCCGGGTGAACAAGAAGGCCGTCTTGGAGCGGGCCGTGCCGACACGCAGATCCGAGGCCATCGCCACAATCGCGCCGGCGCCTGCGCAGACGCCGTCGATGGCCGACAAAACCGGCTGCGGGCAGGCCCGCATCGCCTTGACCAAGTCACCCGTCATGCGCGTGAAAGCCAAGAGATCGGGCATGCTCATCTTCGTCAAGGGGCCGATGATTTCATGCACATCGCCGCCTGAACAGAAGTTGCCGCCCGCACCTTGCACGACGATGGCCCGCACTTCATCTACAGATCCAAGCTTGCGGAACAGATCACGCAGCTCGGCATAGGAGGCAAAGGTCAAGGGGTTCTTGCGCTCGGGCCGGTTCAGCGTGATCACACCGACCGCGCCATGCTGAGCCCAGCTGAAATGCTGGGGGGCGAAGTCCGCCAGGCTTTGCCGGTTGCCGGCCTCCAAGTGGCTGTCCATCTTGCGCTGATTCATTTCTTCTTCCCCTTGTTTGCTGTGGCCGCATCAGCGGCGCCAAGATCGGTCAAATGCGATTTCAAGCCCGCCAGCAGGCCATAGACCTGACTCTTCTCCTCCACGGACCAGCCCGCCAGCAGCTCGACCACCCATTGCTCATGGGTAGCCGCCATGCGCTTGAATTGGCGTTTCCCCAAGGGCGTCAACTTGACCGTAAAGGAACGCCGGTCACTCGCGTGTGCCTCGCGAACGACCAAGCCTTCGCTCTCCAGCTGATCGGTGATGCCGGTGATATTGCCGCCGGTGACCATCAAGCGCTTGGACAGCTCGCGCATGGGCAGTCCGTCAGGATTACGCTCCAGCTGCGCCAGCAAATCAAAGCGCGGCAAGGTGGTGGCAAAGTCCTGGCGCAGACGGTTGCGGATCACGCCCTCGACCCGCGTCGTGCAAGCCAGCAAGCGCAGCCAAAGGCGCAGCGCCTGATGATCATCCGCCGTGGCGCGCGACTCCAGATCGAAGTCGGGCGGCACAGCGGCCAAGTCCTGCAGTGGGCTGGCGTCCATCACCATCACATCAACTCCCCGCCGCAAACGGCAATGGCCTGGCCCGTCAGCGCGCCGCTGCCACGCTGGGCCAGCCACAAGACCGTGTCGGCCACTTCCTGCGGCTGCACGAGCCGGCCCTGTGGATTGGCCGCCACCAGCGCGGCGCGTGCCTCATCAAGGCTGCGGCCAGTCTT
Organism: Paucibacter sp. B2R-40; assembly: GCF_025717555.1. Taxonomy (GTDB): domain Bacteria; phylum Pseudomonadota; class Gammaproteobacteria; order Burkholderiales; family Burkholderiaceae_C; genus Paucibacter_A. The sequence goes on from NZ_JAJIRP010000010.1 coordinate 218,627, forward strand.
GTCGGCGATCTTGTCCAGCGCCTGTGCGACGATGTCGGTCTCGGTATAGCCAGGGCAGACGGCATTGATGGTCACGCCCTTCTTGGCAAACTCCAGCGCCATCGCCCGCGTCAGACCCAAGACGCCATGCTTGGCCGCGCAATAGGCAGCCACATAGGCATAACCTGTTAGCGCTGCGGTGCTGGCCACATTGATGATGCGGCCGAAGCCGCGCTCGCTCATACCACCCACCACCTCGCGTGAACACAAAAAGGTGCCGGTGAGGTTGACATTGAGCATCGCCTGCCAAAGCGCCAGCGAGGTTCTGGTCAAAGGCGCGCTTTCGACCTGACCGGCGTTGTTGATCAAGATGTCAACTCGCCCGATTTGCGCAAACGCTGCCTTGACGCTGGTCTCGTCTGCCACATCCACTTGGCACACATCGATTTGGCCCAGTGGAGCCAGCGCCGCCGCTTGGCCCTGCAACTTGTCAAGCTTGCGCCCCAGCAAGCTGACCCTCGCACCCGCTACCACCAAACGCCGCGCCACCGCCGCACCAATGCCGCTGCCGCCACCGGTCACGGCCGCATGCAAGCCCTTCAATTCATGACCTTGCTGCTCCATGGCCATCAAACTCCCAAGGCCTTGTTCGCTGCTTCGCTGGCCGCACCCTGGCCCGCTTGCGCACGCTGGCGCTCGAATTCCTTCTCCAGTTGCGGCTTGGCCGACAAGTATTGGAGCGGCCAGTCCAGGCCGGCCGGGCCTTTGTAGCCAATCCGCGCCGCTTCGCTCAGCGTCCAGGCCGGGTTGGCCAAATGCGGCCGGGCAACGGCGCAGAGGTCGGCACGGCCAGCAGCGATGATGCTGTTGACATGATCGGCCTCGGAGATCGCCCCGACCGCAATCGTGGCGATGCCGACGCGATTGCGAATATTCTCCGAAAACGGCGTTTGCCACATGCGCCCATAGGTCGGCTTCTCCAGCTTGCTGACTTGACCCGAGGACACATCGATCAAGTCCGCCCCGGCGGCTTTGAAGGCAGCCGCGATCAGCACCGCGTCATCCGACGTCGTGCCGCCCTCGACCCAGTCATGCGCTGAAATCCGCACCGACATTGGTTTTTCCGCCGGCCAAAGCGCCCGCATTGCCTTGAAGACCTCCAAGGGATAGCGCAGACGGTTTTCCAAGCTGCCGCCATATTCGTCGCTGCGCTGGTTCGTCAGCGGCGAGATAAAGCTCGAGAGCAAATAGCCATGCGCGCAGTGCAGCTCCAGCCAGTCAAATCCGGCGCCAGCCGCGCGCACAGTGGCGGCGCAGAAGTCGGCCAGCACGCGGTCCATATCGGCGCGCGTCATGGCCCGCGAGGCCTGACTGAGCCCGGCCAGATACTGCTGCGGTGAGGCGGATATCAGGGGCCAGTTTTGTTCAGCGTCGACAAGCGGCTGATCAATGCCTTCCCAAGCCCGCCGGGTCGAGCCCTTGGCGCCGGCATGGCCGAGCTGAATCGCGATCTTGGCGCTGCTGTTCGCGTGCACAAAGCCGACGATGCTGGCCCAAGCCGCGCCCTGCTCATCGGTGTACAGACCCGGGCAGCCCGGCGTGATGCGCGCGTCGGCCGAAGTACAGGTCATCTCGGCAAACACCAGCCCCGCGCCGCCGGCAGCGCGCGCGCCCAGATGCATCAGGTGATAGTCGCCGGGCAGGCCGTCCACACAGGAATACTGCGCCATCGGCGACACGACCACACGGTTCTTCAGCGTGAGGCCGCGCAGCTTGAATGGCGTGAACATTGGCGGCACCGCTTGCCCTCCGGCCAGCCAGGCCTCAAAGCGATCCACATAAGCAGAGTCACGCAGACGCAGATTTTCATGCGAGATGCGCTGCGAGCGGGTCAGCAAAGAGTAGGCGAACTGCTCAGGCTCCAGCTTGGCGTGACGCTCAATGTTCTCGAACCACTCGGTCGAGTTGCGCGCTGCGTTCTGGATTCGCAAGACCTCGATGGAGCGGCTGGCGACATAACGCGGCAAAGCTAGACCTAAGTCCCCCTGGGCTTCGCCTATATCGCGCGCCAAAGCGATCGCGTCCTCCAGCGCCAGCTTGGTGCCGGAGCCGATGGAGAAATGCGCCGTGTGAGCGGCGTCGCCCATCAACACCACCGGCGCTTTGCCGTTGTGGTGAATCCAGTTCTTGCAGACTACGCGCGGAAAGCGTATCCACTGGGCCGAACCGCGCAAATGCGCGGCATTAGAGATCAGCTTGTGGCCATCCAGCACCTTGGCGAACAGGCGCTCGCAAAAAGCGATGCCTTCTTCCTTGCTCATTGCCTCGATGCCGGCCGCTTCCCAGACCGACTGGGGCGCCTCGACGATAAAGGTCGAGGTCGTGTCATCAAAGCGATAGGCGTGCGCCTGGAACCAGCCCCACTGCGTCTGCTGAAAGTCGAAGGTAAAGGCCTCGAACAATTTGGCCGAGCCGAGCCAGACAAAACGGCATTGGCGAAGATCGATATCGGGCTGATAGGTCGCTGCGTACTTCTGGCGCACGCGACTATTGAGCCCATCGGCCGCGATGATCAGGTCAGCGTCCAGACCCACATCGTCCTGCACATCGCTCTCGTAACGTAGATTGACGCCAAGCTCAAGGCAGCGCGCCTGCAAGATATTCAGCAACTTCATGCGGCCGATGCCGCAAAAGCCATGGCCGCCCGAGCGCAGCGTTTGGCCCTTGATATGCACCTCGATATCGTCCCAATGATTGAATGCATCGAGGATCTGCTCAGCCGTCTTGGCATCGGCTTCGCGCATGGCAGTCAGCGTCTGATCCGAGAACACCACGCCCCAGCCAAAGGTGTCGCCGGGCTTGTTGCGTTCCAGCACTTCAATCTCATGCGCCGGGTTTTGCTGCTTCATCAGCAGCGCGAAATACAGGCCGGCGGGGCCACCACCGATACAGCTGATGCGCATTGCACACCTCCCAAATAGAGCTTCATGCCTGCGTACAACTTTAGGCCTTAATAGTTTAGATGTCAAACAATCAAATTCACGAAGGGCTCAACGATCGGCCATGGACTGCATCCGTTTCAGTAGACATCCAACACGGTCGAACTTGAAACGGAGAAGAGAAAATGAGTCGAGCTAAATTTGGCCCGGAGTTCAAAGCCAAGGCGGTGAAACAGATGACTGATTGAGGGCATGGCGTCGTCGAGGTGGCCAAACTCGATTTATAGATGACATTTATCGTCAACGGTTTTGAGATCAAGAAAGCGCAGAAAATAGGGCTTTTAACAATGAGGTTTCTGTGAATCAATACGCTGCACATGCCGAACTCATTGCCACATTCCGAAGGGCGGAGGCAGAAGCGGCGCACAAGTTCGGACTAATCAAAGCCTTGTCCCATAAAGGTCCCAAGGCCATTCAGGCGGCCGCAGAAACAGCGACAAAGGCTGCGAAGCGCAGGGATTCGTATGCAAAGAAATTGAAAGAGCTCGGGATAGATCTCAAAGATTAAGAGCCATTCGCGAGCACATGGACAAGAGCACGGTGGGACATTTGCCGCGTCCAGGAATTCTTCATCCGATGTCTGACGCATGGTTTGCCGTCAAATACTCATGGTGGGAGCGGACTGCGTGAATTGCGCATGTTTGGAACTTTGACGGAACGCTCACCCGTTCAAGATCTTTGCCTAAAATTTGATGGTGTGACCTAGCTTGGCGCTGCGGGCGGCAGCATCGAGTATCTCCATCACGATCATATTATTGTCGAGCGCTGAAGGGTCGAACTTGCCCTGTTTCAGCTTGCCTTCGATCAAGGCCTTGAAATAGGCAAAGGGGTCGTTGAACGGATAGGCCAATTCTGCCAGGGACTGCGCACGCTCTGGCTCGGCTTCTGAGCGGCGAACCCGAATATCGTTGCGGTTGTCAGCCATGATATAGCCGCGCACACCATATATCTCCATATCCTTTCTAGCAATCGGCCAGTTCCAGGAGGCTTGAATAACGGCCTGGCTACCGGGGTAAGTCAATATAATCGTTGCCTCGTCGTCTACCTTTGGATAGTCCTGGGCTTGAAACTGCTGGGTAATTGCCGTCACTGAAGTCGGCCGAATACCCTGCATCAAATAAGTCATCAAGTTGGCGCCATAACAGCCAAAATCGGTCATGGCTCCACCGCCGTTGAGCACTGGGTCACCCAACCAATCGAGAAACTCTTGGTTGACGCCGATTTTCTTCGGCCCCTTGTGGCCGTCGTGCACGACCACTTTGCGCAGCCCCCCAATTTGGTCGCTGCGCAGCAAGTCATAGGCCTGATAGACAGTCGGATACCAAGTGGTTTCGTAATTCACCATCAAAGAAATTTGATGCCTGTCGGCCAACTGCTTCATCTTCTTGGCGTGATTCAAACTGACGGCCAGCGGCTTTTCAACCATCACATGAATACCGCGCGGCGCGGCTGCTTCGACCACGGCTAAGTGCTCGAAAATACTGCCGAACGCGGCGACAGCGGTGGGTTTTTTCTGGTCCAGCATTTCCGCCATGGTGTCGAACACGATGGCCATGCTGATGCCATATTTCTGGGTGTAGCGCTGCGCCAGTTCACGGTTTTTTTCAACGATCCCGACAATCTCAATATCGCCCAATTTCTCGCGATCAAGAAGCCAATGAACATGGGTGTGGGTCAAACCGATGATGCCGATGCGCAGCGGCACAGGCGCCGCACTTGCGGCGCTGGCGACAGCCGAGAATGAACAGAGCAACAAGGGCAGCAATACTCTCAATAATTTCATGGCGGTCTACTTTTCGATGGATAGAAACATGACATAGCGGGCAGTTAGAACCAACGCCAACTTGCTGAAGTTCGGTTCGCCGACCGTTTTGATCAATGGCGGCTTACTGGTGATGTTGCGGCCTCACGCTTCCGGGTTGAGCCTGTCAATCGGATGCGCTTTGTGGGCGGCTGCAGGGTGCCCATCACGGGCACCCAAAGCACCGACAGCAGTTAAATATGGCAACGCTAACTCCCGCACATTGACGCGCGCCCTCAGCCGCGATGCCAGCAAGAACAGACCGCCAAGTTTGCGATGCAAGAACAGGCTGTCGACGGGCGGTATATGCCTGAAGTCTGGATCCAATCCCAAGGCTATTCCAGCATCGCGCAGGTGTTGCGCCATGTCGGTGGAGCCAAAGTCAAAGGCGCCGTCAATACACAATGGTTCCAGTGCCATCGTAAACAGGTCAAGCACGGCAGCTGAGTGCCGCTGTTGCGTGTGTCCATCAAAATAGCCTATCGCCAACCCTGCCTGCGCCATGGCCTCTTGGTTGCCTTCCATGGTCGCTGCCATCAAGTCTTTGTAGGCCTGCCCAAATTGCGGTGTGAAGCTGCGGGTGGCACCAAAATCCAGCAGGATCATTTGCTGGCTCAACGGGTCATAGCGGTAGTTTGCAAAGTTGGGGTCTGTTTGCATCAGTCCAAACTCAAACAACTCGCGAACCAAGAGGTCCACGAGCCGAGTGAGCATCTGGTCGCGTTCGGCCTGCGGAGCGCTGTCCATGGACTCCACGGCTACTCCCTCCACGTATGACATAGCCAGGACATTTTTGGTCGTAAAGTCTGCGTGTAAACCAGGTACGACGAACCTCGGGTCATTGGCCAGCAGTTGGCCAAAACGCACTAGGTGCGCAGCTTCAGCATGGTAGTCAGCTTCTTCGCGCAATTGGCGTTTGGCCTCTAAGAGCAGCGGCGCAATATCCATTGTTTTGGGCAGCAAGCCCGACATGCGCAAAAGCGATGCCACATTGTTCACGTCACTGCTGATGCTCTTGCGCACACCCGGGTACTGAATCTTGATGGCCAGATCTCGTCCATCCTTGGTAGTCGCTCGGTGCACTTGGCCGATGGAAGCCGCTGCGATCGGTACGAAAGAGAACGACTCGAAGCGCTGCTGCCACCCTGCACCCCAATTGGCCGAGAGCACTGCTTGCACTTGGCGCTGCGGCATGGCGTGCGCATCGGAGCGCAAGCGCGCAAGTATGTCGCCCAATTCGGGCGGTAACAAATCTCCAGCGTCCATGGAGAGGAGCTGACCCACCTTTATGGCCGCACCACGCATTTGAGACAGTTGCTGGGTGATCTTGAGCGCGTTGGCCGGTGTGAGCAGCAGATCACTGAGTTTCAGGCGCTTACCCTGAACGAGCTGCTGAGCGCCGGCTATCAGCATATTGCCGGCAACACCCGAGGCCATCGACCCCAAACGCAATAGACGTCCAAGGCGACTACTGGGTACGGCAGAGCTATGGCGGGGGTTGATCTTGGCGGTCATGGTGCACAAAGTAGATGGGGTTGTCGGTTTTGTGGGCAGTGGGTGAGGCCATTGCATAGAAGTCCGACACGTTTACATGCTTTGGTCGATGATCATGCACGAGTGATTGACGACCGTTGTTAACGGCGATTTTTGTCCTTAGGTTTGGAGATATTGACTGCAATGACAATGACAGCGCTGAACGTTTTGGGAGGGACTCTGGAGGCCTGTTCCTATTCGCCATTGACGGGCTACTTTCGTGACGGCTGCTGCAATACCGATGAAGTCGACCGAGGTACCCATGTGGTTTGCGCGAGGGTGACCGCCGAGTTTTTAGACTTCTCGCTATCGCAAGGCAATGACCTGACCACACCCAGACCCGAGCATCGTTTTGCTGGCCTGAAACCGGGTGATCGGTGGTGCCTGTGCGCACTGCGTTGGAAGGAGGCGTTGGCCGCCGGAAAGGCGCCGCCTGTGATTCTGGAAGCAACTCATGCAAAAGCGTTGGACTTTTTGGCTTTGAGTCAGCTTCAACTGCACGCGCTGTAGCGGGTGCAGGGTCGTTGGATCACTTCGCGTCATACGGGCGCGACGCGGCGGCATGGACTACGCCCAAGTGGCTTTCCTTGGCGCCCTACCCCAGGGCGATCTCGACCTCAAGGGCCACTAATTCACAAGTAGGTCTCCCGGTGCGGTGTTGAACCGAACTTCAGCTATCGGCGCTTGTTCGAACTTTTAGCCTCGCACAGGCCTGAACATTTCGAGGGCACTGACTGTGAGGCAACTCAGTGCGGCGGATTCAACCGGTCAATGCAACACATTGGCTGAA
>NZ_JAJIRP010000011.1 GCF_025717555.1 Paucibacter sp. B2R-40
CCACGCTTATCGGCTGTGAATTATTAAAGAGCTCAAGAGGCTTCAGCTTTCGCCGGTCATCTTGTTTTGCTGCTAGCGCTTCGTTACCGAAGTTCGCTAGCAGCGCAGAAGCGGGATTATGACTGATTTTCTTCAAACCCGTCAAGTGCATCGAAATTTTCTTTTGCACTTCCTTTTTGCTACCTCTGCCGCTGCTATGGCGTGAACCTCAGCAGCGAAGCCCACGACTGTAGCACAAGAAGTTCAAGCGCGATCTCCTTGCCGTTGAAAATGGGCAATTACTCGCCCCAACCCATGGCCTCGCGTGCAGTGGCGTCGACACCAACCTGCATTTACCCGGTCGACAAAGAGCTACTGCAAGGTTCGCGCAGGCTTGTTGCGCGCGAAGGCTTGCTCCGCCTCAAGTCGGGGGTCTTCACTGGCCATGATCTCTGGCATGAAAGTAGCCAAGCGCGCCGCATCGGCCCGCAGCACGCGCTGCTTGACCGAGGGGATTTGAGAGGGATGCATGGAAAAGCTACGCAAACCCATCGCCAGCAAGAGGTCGGTGAACGCGGAGTCGCCGGCCATTTCGCCGCAGACGCTCACTGACTTGCCGGCTGCTCGCGCCTGCCCAATCGAGCTTGCCAACAATTGCAATACCGCCGGATGCCACGGGTCATAGAGATGTGCCACTGCCTCATCTGCGCGATCAATCGCCAGCGTGTATTGAATCAGGTCGTTGGTACCGATAGAGACGAAATCCACATGGCGCAGCAAAAGGGGCAGCATCACCGCTGCTGCCGGGATTTCAATCATCACACCCAGATCGACCTGGCTGTAGGCATGCCCCGCGTCGTTAAGTTGCTGTTGAACTTTTTTAATAGCTTCCAAAATTTGCCGAACTTCATGCAGATGAGCCACCATCGGTATCAACAGCCGAACCTTGCCGAAGGCACTGGCACGGTAGATGGCCCGCAGTTGCTGGCGGAACATGCTTGGCTCGGCCAAGCTCCAACGAATGGCCCGCAAACCCATCGCAGGGTTGAGCACATGCTCGTGGCGCAATTCACTCGCGCTCATGCGGTCCAGAGGTTTGTCTGCACCCACATCAACGGTGCGAATCGTCACCGGCATGCCTTGCATCGCCTCTACCGCCGAGCGGTAAGCCGCGAACTGCTCCTCCTCGCCGGGCAACTCGCCGTCTCGGTTCATGAACAGGAATTCGCTGCGGAACAATCCGACCCCGGTGGCGCCCGCCTCGATGGCGCCCAGCGCATCCAAAGGTAACTCGATATTCGCGTGCAACTCGATACGCTCACCATCCAGCGTCACCGCCGGCGTATGCCTCAACCGCGCCAAGCGCGCCCGCTCAAGCTCGCTTTGGCGCTGCCGGAAGCGATATTCCTCCAGCATGATGGGAGACGGATTGACGATGACGGTGCCCGCATCACCATCGATGATGATCCAGTCATCTTGGCGAATCAGCCGAGAGGCCTCACGTGTGCCCACCACCGCTGGGATGTCCATGCTGCGGGCCACGATGGCCGTATGTGAGGTCTTTCCGCCAATATCGGTAATAAAGCCGTGGAAGACGCTGCGCTTGAATTGCATCATGTCGGCCGGCGCAATGTCGGCCGCCACCAGCAACAAAGGGTCTTCACCCGCAAAGTCACGCTGCACAACGCTGGCCGCGTCAGCCGGAATCAAGCCCTGCTCACGCGCCAAAGCACTCAAAATGCGCTCGACCACCTGCTCAAGATCGGCCTTGCGTTCGCGCAGATAGTCGTCCTCCATCTCGTCAAACTGGCGCGCCAGCACCTCAAGCTGAGCCGATAGCGCCCATTCCGCGTTGTAATGACGCTCGATGATCCATTGCGTGGCGGCGCCGATAAGCGCCTCATCGTGCAACAGCATCAAATGCACATCCAGCAAGGCGGCCAGTTCTTGCGGCGTATCCCCACGCAAGTCCTGCTTGAGCGTTTCAAATTCGCGGGCGACGACGTCACGGGCTCGATAGGCGCGTTGGATCTCCGCCTCAACTTGCGACGACGCAACGAAATAGTGCGCAACGTCTACGCGGCTCGACGCCACCAAGACAGCGCGACCAATGGCCACGCCGCGCGAGACCGGGATGCCAAACACCTGAAAGCTCATGCACCGACTTTAGCAGCCACTCAGCCCCGCCACATCGTCATCGAATCGTCATTCATGCGTCATGGCAGCGTCACCGCAACAACCGAGCATCCGCCTGCCGACCAACGACCTAGACGAGGCCGCTCATGAGGGATCTTCCGCTGTCCACCTTGCCCTATTCCGAACTCCGCCCCTCCAGGCTGGAACACCCTCCCATGCAGCAGGCCGCTCGCGGGGTGGCACCGAGTCGTTTGGAAGTCAGCTGGGCCAAAACAGAGCAAGAAGTACGCGACGCACAACAGCTCCGCTTTCGTGTCTTTGCGGAAGAAATGGGCGCTCGCCTGACTCCGCCCAAAGGGTCACCAGCCGGGCACGACATCGATAGCTTCGATGCCTTCTGTGAACACCTGCTGGTGCGCGAAACCGACGCAGGTGGTCAATCAGGCCAAGTCGTCGGCACATATCGCGTGCTGACACCTGCTGCCGCCAAGCAAGCCGGCGGGCTTTACAGCGAAACAGAATTCGATCTGACCCGTCTACGCAGCTTGCGCGGCAATATGGTGGAGTTGGGGCGCTCCTGCATTGACCCCGCACATCGCTCAGGCGGCGTCATCATGTTGCTGTGGGGCGCGCTGGCCGAGTTCATGATGAGAAACAAGCTCGACACCATGGTCGGCTGCGCCAGCATCAGCATGTGTGACGGCGGTCATTTTGCGGCCAGCCTCTGGAAACAGCTGGAGAAGACCCATCTGGCCGGCATTGAATGGCAGGTGCGGCCGCGTCTGCCGCTGCCCGTCGATGACTTGCGCCACGACCTCGCGGTCGAAGCGCCGCCGCTGATCAAGGGCTATTTGCGCTGCGGCGCCCGCATCCTCGGCGCGCCGGCCTGGGACCCGGACTTCAATATGGCCGATCTGCCGATGATGATGCGTTTGGCCGAACTGCCAGCCCGCTATCGGCGTCACTTCATCGAGTGAATCGCAGGCGACCGCTCACTGGCCCTCGCCGAACTTATCGTTCACCAAGGCGGTGATGGCGTCCTGCGCTGCCTGCTCGTCTATTCCCTCGGTCTCAAGCTCGACCTCCGAGCCCATACCTGCTGCCAGCATCATCACCCCCATGATGCTTTTGGCATTGACGCGCCGGCTTTTGCGACTCATGAACACCTCGCACTGAAAACTTCCGGCCAGCTTGGTCAGCTTGGCCGATGCTCGGGCATGCAGGCCCAATTTATTGCTGATGGTGAGCGTTGACTTGATCATTGAATCTCAGGTTTCCGAATGGGGGTTCACGGGAAGGTCATTCAACATGATGCCGGCCGCGCCGCCTTGAACAGCCCGCGTGATCAAGGACTCCAAGGGTTCGGCGATATAGCAAAGCGAACGCCAAAGCATAGGAACGTTGACACCGCTGACCACTCTTACCGTTGCGCTGTGCAAACGCTGGGCGCCATTGCAAGGCGTGGCGCCGAATACATCGGTCAGGATCAAGGCTTCGTTGTGGCCGGCCCGCTGTAGCAGCGCCCGCCCGGCCTGCTCGACATCTTCCGCCGACATATCCGGGGTCACGTCCAAGACGGTCAATTGGGCCGCGCAATGCGGGAAAGTGTGCTCCGCCACCGCCTTCAAGGCAGTGGCAAGCGGGGCATGGGCAATCAAAAGCAAACCGGGCATGGCTTGATTATCAACGCAGCTTTTACCGCACGTCGCTGAATCGTCCGTCCCCTGCGACCGGCGACGCCAAAATGCTCACGGACCGAGCGTCAAGCCGGTGATGAAATTTTCCCATGCGCTCGAATTGTCTTGCGCGCCCAACATCAACACTTGATAGACCCTTAAACCATGCGAGAACACCGCCAGTCGCGCGCGCTGCTGATCGCCCTTCAAGACCAGCAACTGAGCGGCGGGATTGGGCGTCATGCCCCGCACGGCGAGGGCTTCGGTCGCTAACACTTGCGCGTTCAATTTGAGTGTCAGCGAGCGCTGCATCTCCGCCAACGCCGGCGCCACCAGGGCTGGATCGCCAAGATCAGCCCAGGCCAATGAGAAGTTCAATTCATCGGCCTTGCATTCGGCCAGGCCCATGGCCGCCGGTTCGGCGGCAGTCGCAGGCCGACTATTGACCACGGGCTTGCAAGGGAACATCGCCGTGATGCCTGCACCGTCTGGGTGAGTCACGCGCCAATCCAATTTGGGCGAACAAGCCGCGAGGCTGAGAGCAAGGACAAAGGTAGGGAAGCGGACATTCATGGTCACATTATCCAAGCCCAGGCAAGCCAGACCCTGGCCGACAATCTCAGCCATGCAAAATCACGACATCCAAAAAGCATCCTCCGATCCTGCCGGCCCGGCCGCCCTGCCTGCCATGGCACTGAGTGGCTTGCGCATACTCGACCTGTCGCGCGTGCTGGCCGGGCCCTGGTGCACCCAAACCCTGGCCGACCTCGGCGCCGACGTGATCAAGGTTGAACGCCCAGGGAGCGGCGACGACACCCGCGCCTGGGGGCCGCCCTATTTGAAAGACGCGCAAGGCCTGGATACCAGCGAAGCCGCCTATTACCTCGGCGCCAACCGCAACAAGCGCTCGATCGCGATCGACATCGCCAACTCGGCCGGCCAGGCCTTGATTCGGGAGTTGGCGAGCGGCGTCGACGTGTTGGTCGAGAACTTCAAGGTCGGTGATCTGGCCCGCTACGGTCTGGACGCGCAAAGCCTGCGCGAAGCCAACCCGGGTCTGATCGTGTGTTCAATCACCGGCTTCGGCCAGACCGGCCCCTATAAAGACCGGGCCGGCTATGACTACGCAGTGCAGGGCATAGGCGGTTTGATGAGCGTGACCGGCGAGCGCGACGGGCTGCCCGGCGGCGGGCCGCAAAAGGTCGGCGTAGCCGTAGCCGACCTCTTTACCGGCATGTATGCCGCTGTCGCCATCTTGGCCGCCTTGCGTCACCGCGACGCCACCGGCCAGGGTCAGGTCATCGACATGGCCTTGCTGGACACCCAACTGGCCATGCTGGCCAATTTGGGCGCCAACTTCCTGTGCACCGGCCAAGCCCCGGCCCGCATGGGTAATGCGCACCAGAACATCGTGCCCTACCAAGTCTTCGAGGCCAGCGACGGACATTTGATCCTGGCGGTCGGCAATGACATCCAGTTCGCCAAGTTCTGTGCCATCGCGGGCTTCCCCGACTGGGCCCAAGACCCGCGCTTCAGCACCAACGCAGCGCGCGTCAGGCAGCGCGAGGTGCTGGTGCCGATGGTAGAAGCAATCATCAAAACCCGCCCCCGCAATGAATGGCTGGCCGCACTGGAAGCCGCCAAGGTCCCCTGCGGCGCCATCAACAATCTGGACCAAGCCTTTGCCGACCCGCAAGTCCAGGCCCGCGGCATGACAACAGCCATCAAGCACCCGCTCAGCCCGACATTGCGATTGGTGGCCAGCCCAATCAAACTGTCCGCAACGCCGGTGAGCTATCGCCATGCCCCACCTTTATTGGGCCAGCACACCCGGGAGCTCTTGCTGGAAGCGGGCCGTACCGAGGCCGAAATTGCGGCATTAATGCAGGCCGGCGTGATCGCATAAGCTCGAATCAGCATCGTAAAGCGTGTGAAAGTGCTCAAAATTCGAGCTAGTTGCCATTTCGAGGCCAACTCCCCCGGATCAGGGGATGGACGCTGAGGGGCATCGCGTTGACGATGGCGGCCGTTGCGGGATTTTTGCCCGGAAGCGAACCTAAAAGAACAACAGCCGCCCGATCCTTACGCTTGCCCATGTCAATCCCGCCGTCCACTACAACTGTCTCCGCCAACTCGGCCGCCAATGATGTGGCCGGCGAGCCAAGCCCCGTGCAGTGGACCGAAATCGTCCAACAACTGGGCGCTGAGATTGCCGGGCCGCTGAGTTCCGCCTTGGAGCGCATTCACGACTTGGTCAGCACCGGCCAAATCGACCGTCAGAATCTACGCGCGCTGCGCGAAAGCGTCAGCCAAGCCCGTGAAGCCGGCATGCTGGGCCAACAGCTCGCCCGCCTCGCCTCAGGGCGACTCAAGCTGAGCCGTGAACGCATGCATTTGACGCAGGTTTTGCGCGGCGTGCTGGCGCAACGCAGCCGCGAAACGCAGGCGCGTGGCATCCAGGTGCGTCAAATCCTCAAACCGGTTGAGATCATGGCCGACGGCTCGCTGCTGTTTGCGCTGCTGAACGCCTTGATGGACTGGGCGCTGGCCAGCACCCACAGCTCGATCGACTTGCGGCTGGACCTGACCCCCTGGCCTGCCAAAGCCAGGTTGGTGTGCCGCTTTGCCCACCGCTCGCTCGACCTGATCGATGACCCCCGCTTCAACGAGTTGCCCCTGGCCTTGAACTCCTTGGCATGGCGCTTGGTCGAGCAAACCGCTCTGACCATGAATGTCTTGCCCTTGCGCGAGGACGAAGCCGGCATCACGGTGCTGACACTCGAATTCCCGCAAACCATCGGGGATGAGCCTGGCGTAGCCACGGCGGACCAAGAACCCGGTCGGGAACAAAGTCAGAGCAGCGAGCGGGTGGCGGAATTTCAGCTCTCCAACAATTCCAAACCCTTGGCCGGCAGCCATGTGCTGATCATCTCCGAGCGACGCGAATTACGCGCTCAGATCCAGGCTGCCATGCAGCACATGGGCCTGATTATTGATTTGGCCGGCAGCATGGCCGAGGCGGCCCAGTTCTGCCTGGAGGGCTTGCCGCACGGTATCGTGTTCGAAAGCGCCTTGCGCGGCGATGACTTTGACCAACTGTTTGCCGACGTGATGCGCGAAGTGCCCGACTTCTGCTTCATTGAAGTGCTGGACGAGCAACACCTGACCCAGCTCTCCACCGCCACCGCCGACGGCTTGGCGCGCATCTCGCGCCTGCATCTGAACGATGCGCTGTCGTCAGTGCTGATGTTCGAACTCTCCAAAGGGCTTTGAACGCGACTTTGGCAGATTGACCTTGGCCCCGCCCTCCGCGCAGAGCCACGCTAAACTGCCGTCATGAAGCTGCAACGATTTCTTTTGCCTGTGCTGGTGGCGGCCCTGGCCGGTGGCGGATTCTTCGCCTATCAAAACCTTGGCACGCGCGAGGCTGCGCCGGCCGTCAGCTATGTCTTGTTGGACGGCGCCAAGGTCGACTCCAACCAATGGGCCGGCAAGGTCATGCTGGTCAACTTCTGGGCCACCAGCTGCACGACTTGCGTCAAAGAGATGCCGCAAATCATTGCCACCCATGAGAAATTCAAGGGTCGGGGTTTTGATACCCTGGCCGTTGCGATGAGCTACGACCCGCCCGCTTTTGTGTCGAATTTCGCCGAAAGCCGCAAGTTGCCGTTCGGCGTGGCGATCGACAACAACGGCAAGATCGCCCATCAGTTCGGCAAGATTCAGCTGACACCGACGACGTTTTTGATCAACAAGCGTGGCGAGATCGTCAAGCGTTATGTCGGCGAGCCGGACTTCCCCGCCCTGCATGCCTTGGTCGAAAAACTGCTGGCCGAGTCGGCTTGAATCAGCCCCTCAAACAACTCAAGCCCATGTACGCCAACTGCCTGCGCTTTGGGATGTCGATGGCGATTTGCATGGCTCTCAGTGCCGGCGTGCGCGCCGAGACTCCCGCCAATAGCATTGACAAGAACACGCTGGTTTTGGCCGGCGAAGATGACTGGCCGCCCTATAGTGCGGCCGAAAAGCCCGGTGCCGACGCCGACACCAGCCCGGTCGGCTTCAGCGTCGACCTGGTGCGCGCGGTGTTTGCCAGCCAAGGCATACAGGTCAAGATCATCAACGTGCCGTTTGCACGCTGCATGCTCTACGCCAAGAACGGCCAAGTGGCGGGTTGCTTCAACGCCACCATCACCGACGACAACCGCGCTGACTATGTCTGGCACCAGCCGGCCATGTTTGAAGAAGAGCTGTCCATCTTCGCCCGCGCCGATAGCAAGGAGCCGGAACTCAGGCTCGCCGACTTGCGCGGCAAACGCGTGGCCTACACCAATGGCTATACCTACCCGAGCGAATTCATGCACGACAGCCGGATCAAGAAATCCGTGGCCGTCTCTGATGCCGCCCTGATACGCATGCTCTTGGCCAAGCGAGTTGACTACATCTTGCTCAACCGCACCCCCGGCGGCATGCGCATCGACAACACGCCTGAATTCAAAGGCCAAGCCAAGCGCGTGGGCCTGCTCTCCATGGATGGTTTCTGGGTCGCTTTTTCCAAGCAACATCCGCAGGGCGAACGCTTGGCCCAAGCCTTCAGCGCCGGTCTGGCACAGATGCGCCGCGACGGCAGCTATCAGCGCCTGCAAGACGAATTCCGCCGGCGGGTAAATTACCGCTGATCGATCGGCATTCAAGCGTTCTGTTAAACCGTTATACAAAGGCCCAAGATGATTCTCGAGATCGCTGAAATTCAAATTCCACCGGGCCAGCAGGCCGCCTTTGAAGCCGCCATTGCGCAGGGCATCAAGACCGTGGTCTCGCAAGCTCAGGGCTTCATCAGCGCGCGTGTCCAGCATGGCATCGAATCTCCCGAACGCTATATCCTGCAAATCGAATGGGCCAGCCTGGAGGACCATACCGAAGGCTTTCGCGGCAGCCCGCTGTTTCCCGCTTGGCGCGCCATCGTCGGGCCTTTCTTTGCGCAGCCGCCCAGAGTCGAGCATTTCGAGTTCGTTATCTAGGCGCGTATTGCAGGGCTTGGGCCTTGCGCTTGTCTCAAGTCAAGCCGATTTCGCGGCAACTGGCTAGACTGCCGTTGAGGTAGCCCCATTGGGGGCAAATAAGCGACGCCATGGACAAGCATTACCTGACCCCGCTCTTCACCCCCGAGTCAATTGTTGTTTTTGCGGGATCGCCGGACAGCAGCGAGGGGCAAAGTGCCCACGCCCTGGCCTTGCATCAAGCGCTGCAGGCCCAGCGCTTCAGCGGCAGCTTGCGCTTTCTGGACATTCAAAGCACCGGCACCCTGGCCGATTTGGCGCAGGCGCGGGCCGATCTGGCCATCATCGCGCTGCCGCCGCAAGACATTGCCGCAGCGCTGGAGGTGGCCGGGCGCATCACCTGCCGTGCCGCGCTGGTGATCTCCAGCGGCGTCAGCACCGAGCAGGCCGCTGCACTGAAGAAAATTGCGCGCCGCGAAGGCATGCTGCTGCTGGGCCCCAACAGCCTGGGCTTTCAACGCCCTGGCCTGCAGCTCAACGCCAGCGCAACCGGGCCGCTGGCCCAGGCTGGCTCCTTGGCCTTGGTCTCGCAGTCGGGCGCCTTGACCGCATCGATGCTGGACTGGGCGCGCAGCAACGCGGTGGGTTTTTCCTCGGTGGTCTCCTTGGGGCCTAACACCGGCGTCGATATCGCACAGGTCCTGGACTTTCTGGCCAATGACGCGCAGACGCAAAGCATCATCGTCTACCTCGAAGGCATAGGCAACGCGCGGCGTTTCATGAGCGCGCTGCGCTCGGCCGCTAACGCCAAGCCTGTGGTGATCCTGAAGGCCGGCCGCAAGCCTGCTGGCAACGCCGCCGCGCAGACGCACAGCGGCGCCATCGTCGGCAGCGATGATGTCTTCGACTCTGCCTTGCGACGCGCCGGCGCGGTCCGGGTGCGCTCCTTTGTCGAGTTATTTTCGGCCGCGAAATGTCTGGCCTCGCGCTACCGCCCGGTGGGCCGGCGCTTGGCCATCGTCACCAACGGCGGTGGTCCCGGCGTGCTGGCGGCCGACTGGATCAACGAAATCGGCTTGGAGCTTGGGCGCCTCAGCGCCGACTCGGCCGCAGCGCTCAAGCCCTTGCTGCCCGAGCTGGCCAGCCTGTCGGACCTGATCGACCTGTCGGAGGACGCCGAAGGGCCGCACTACCAAGCCGCAATCGAAGCGGCCGGCCGCGACAAGCAGATTGACGGCGTGCTGGCGATCTACTCCCCCAAGCTCGGAGCCGACACCACCGCCGTTGCCCGCGCGCTGGCGCAGATGAAGCGAGGCTTGAGCAAACCGCTGCTGGCCTGCTGGATGGGCGACGCATCGGTGGGCGCAGCCCGCAGCACGCTGAACGAGGCTTCGATTCCAAGTTTTCGTACGCCCGAGGCGGCGGTGGGCGCCTTCGGCAATATCGCGTCCTTTTACCAAAACCAATTGCTCTTGCAGCAAACACCGGCGCCGTTGTCGACCTTGGCCAAGCCCGATATCGAGGCCGCCCGCCTGGTGATCGAAGGCGTTTTGTCCGAGCGGCGCAAGGTGCTGACCGAGATCGAGTCCAAGACCTTGCTGTCGGCCTTCCACATCCCCGTCACCCACACCATTCTGGCGCGCTCGGCCAACGAGGCGATGATGATCGCCACCCAGCTCGGCTATCCCGTCGCCCTGAAGATTGACTCGCCCGATATCACGCACAAGTCCGATGTGCAGGGCGTGATGCTGAATCTGCAGCACGGCGCTGCCGTCAAGGACGGGTATACCGACATGATGGAGCGCGTCGCCCGCTTGGCGCCGCAGGCCCGCATCAACGGCGTCACCGTACAGAAAATGGCGGCCGCCAAGCGGGGCCGTGAGATCTATATCGGTCTGGTCACCGATGACCCGTTTGGCCCGGTGATCGTGTTTGGCGCCGGCGGCACCATGATCGAGTTGCTCAACGACCGCGCCATGGAACTGCCGCCGCTGAACCGCTACCTGGCCCACCGGCTGATCGAACGTTCGCGTGTGGCGGAGACCCTGGGTGATTGGCGCGGCGCCAGCGCCGTCGACATGGATGCGCTGGAGCAAGTGCTGCTGCGTGTGTCGGAGATGGTGTGCGAGTTGCCGCAACTGCGCGAGATGGACATCAATCCCATCATCGTGGACGAGTTCGGCGCCGTCGCGGTGGACGCGCGCATCGTCATCGACGGCGCTTCGGTGGCCGTCGTTTCGAGCGCCGGGCCGGGCTCCCAGCAATACGCCCATTTGGCCATCCTGCCCTACCCGGCGCGGCATGCACAGGTCTGGCCGATGCGCGGCGGCGGCGAATACACGCTGCGTCCGATTCGCCCGGATGACGCACAGATGCTGCAGCAACTCGTCCACAGCCTGTCGGCCGAGAGTCGCTATTTCCGCTTTGTTTCCTCGATGACGGAGTTGCCGCCGGCCATGTTGGCGCGCTTCAGCTTGATCGACTATGACCGTGAGATGGCGCTCGTGGCAGTCTCCAAGCAACGCAGCCTGGACGCTAACGGTGAAGCCCAAGAGACCGAGCGCATCATCGGCGTGTCACGCTATATCACCAACCCGGACCAATCGAGTTGCGAGTTCTCTTTGGTGGTGGCCGATGACTTCAGCGGCAAGGGCCTGGGCTCGCGCCTGATGGAAAGCATCATGGACGTGGCGCGCGAAAAGGGCCTGAGCGAAATCGAGG
Source organism: Paucibacter sp. B2R-40 (assembly GCF_025717555.1). Taxonomy (GTDB): domain Bacteria; phylum Pseudomonadota; class Gammaproteobacteria; order Burkholderiales; family Burkholderiaceae_C; genus Paucibacter_A. The sequence continues at coordinate 11,513 of NZ_JAJIRP010000011.1, forward strand.
GCCTGGTATTGGCCAAGAATCCCGGCATGCTCAAGCTGATGAAAAGTCTGGGCTTCAGCATCAAGCCCTTTGCCGAAGACCCCGACTTCAAATGGGTGACGCACGCTCTATAGTCTGCGCCATCAAAGCGCGTCGCTCATATCCGGCCCGGCCGGCGCCGCCATAGGCAGAAGAATCTCAAAGCGCGTGCCTTGGCCGAGGACGCTGCTCACCGTGATGCTGCCTCCGAGCAGATTGCGCACGATGTTGTAGCTGACGTGCAGGCCCAGGCCGCTGCCGCCCTGGCCCAGCCGGGTGGTGAAAAAGGGCTCGAAAATCTTGTCGAGATGCTCGGCCGCGATGCCCAGGCCATCGTCCTCGAAGCACAGCATGACCTGCTGAGCATTCCGCGCCTTGGCGCTCAGCCGCATGCGCCCGCCCTGCCTGCCGGCGAAGCCATGCAGGCCGGCATTGATGACCAGATTGCTGAGTACCTGAGCCAAAGGGCCGGGATAGCTGTCGAGCGCCAAATCCTCGGGCACATCAAGCGCCAAGCTATGCCCGGCCCGCACCAGCAAATGCGCCAGCGTCAGCGCCACTTCTTCGCAGGTCTGCCGAAGCAAGAAGGTGCGCCTGCGCTCGGAGGTCTGGTCAACCGCCAACTGCTTAAAGCCACTGACCAACTCGGCCGCCTTTTCAAGATTACGCATCAACAAACCACTGGCGTCCTGTGTGCTGCGGCAAAACTGTTCAAGCTGCGATTTACGCAGATGCCCTTGACTGACCAGCGCCAAAAATTCCTCGCTGCCGTCGCGCAAGGTACTGGCCACCATCAGGCTGTTGCCGATGGGCGTGTTGAGTTCATGCGCGACACCCGCAACCAAGGAGCCCAGCGCCGCCAGCTTCTCGCGCTCGATCAAATCCCGCTGCATCTGGCGCAACTCCGTCAGGGCCGCGTGGGTCTGCTGCTGGGCAGATTCGGTCTGGGCATAGGCGGCCGCGTTGTCCAAGGCGATCGCGGCATAGGCGCACAGAGCCTTGAAGATGAAGCGTTCGCGGTCTCCGTAGGCATGTTGACGGCTTGATTGAATCGAGATCACACCCAGCAGCCTGTCGCCGGCCAACAAAGGGCCGAACAAGAGGCTGAGCGTCTCGAGCGTGCCTTGAATCAAGCGTGTGCCATCGCTTTGCTCGGGCTCAAGATTGATCAGCAGCTCCTCGCGTTCACGCGCACAGCGCGCGAACACCGAATTGCCCTGCAAGGCGAGGGTCTCGCTGGGCAACTTGCGTCCGTCCTCTGCCCCATAGGCCAGGACCAGCTGTTGGGGCGTGGCCGCTGCCGCCTGCGCGGGCTCCACCATAAAAACCACAAAGCTCGCCGCATCCAGCAACTGCTCAACATGCCGGTGCAGCGTCTGAAACACGCTCTCGGCCTGCAAGCTGGCGGTAATTTCTCGCCCCATCACACCCAGCACTTCCAAGGTCGCCGTGGTTTCCCGCAAGGCCTCGGCCGCCTGCTGATGCAATGCCGCCTGAGCCTGCGCATGTTCCAGTTCATGCCTGACTTGCATCGCCACCGCGCGGTTTTGGACGGCGGTCGTCTGCACCCGACGGAAAGCATTGTTGGCCGCAAGCCCATGCTCGTAGGCGGCCTTGTAATTGCCCGCCAGAGCCTCGGCTTGCGCCAGTTCTTGCCACAGTTCCGGCGTTGGCTCATAGCCGGTGATGGTGGCCGCCAGCGCCAGCGCTTGGCGCAAATAGTGAAGCGCCTGCGAAGGCGCTTGCGTGGCGGGCGGCAGTGGTGTGCCCGCATCCGGCGGCATTTGCGCCAGCACCTGCAAGGCCTTCACCTGGCCCAAGACATCGCCCAAGCTGGTGGCCAAATTCAACGCAGTGGCGGCCACCTTGGCGGCCGCCTGATGTTGGCCGACCTTCAAGAGCGCTGAGGCCCAACCACAATGCAAGAGCAGCAACAAGTCGGGCGCCAGTTTCAGCTCGCGCTGGGCCGCCAAGTCGCTGAAGGCCTGAACCGCCTCGGCGTGGCGGCCATCGGCAAGCTCCAGTTCAGCCAGATCAATCGCCACTTGAGCCTGCGAACGCGAGCCCGGCAAGCGCGCCATTTGTTTGGCGCCTTCGACCAGGAAGCCGCGCGCTTCGCCGTAGCGCCCCAATTGCCGCATCGCACTGCCTATCTTGGCCAGGCATAGGCCAAGGCAGGCAGGCCAGCCAACTTGCCGCGCCAGCAACAAGTCGCGTTCATGCATGGCCAAAGCAGTGTCCAAGTCACCCAAGCGCAGAAACGACTCGGCTGCGTTGCTGCCGGCCACCAGGGCCCGCCTCAGTTGGCCAATGTCCAGGCCGATCTCGTAGGCCCGCAAAAAATGTTTGATCGAGGCAGCCGGGTCGCCGGCCAATGCGGCCGCCAGCCCGCGCGCATTGCTGATCCAAAACGCCACCGGCAATGGCCGGGGTTGATCGCTCGGAAAACTCTGCTGGATGGCCACCGACGCCGCCACCGGTTCGTCAAACAAGGCCATCATCAAACTGCGAGCATGCAGGGCGCTGTACCGATCCTTGTCGCCCGCAGCCTCATACGCCGCCAGGGCTGCCTCCAAAATGCCTTTGGTCTGGCCCTGCTTGCCGCTATCCTCCAAGACCTGCGCGTGCAACCAATAGGCATCCCCGAGACCCACCAAATCGTGGCAAGACTCAAACTGCGCAATCGCTGCGAGCACCATTTGCAGGGCCGTGCCGAGCTCGGCCGACAGCAAATTCAACTCGGCACGCACCAGCGTCAAGCGCGCTGCGAGGGGCGGAACTTCGCCCGCCTGGGTCTGAGCATCCAAGCCCTGCAAGCTGCGTTCGCCGGCTTCGACCCAGGCCAAAGCTTGCCGGCTATCGCTCTGGCGCCAATACCAAGCCAAAGCCACCAGGGTTTGCGCGCGCGCCAAGCCCGACTGCCCAAGCAAGCCTTGCTCCAGCGCGATCACTTCAACTTTGGGCAGGAATATTTCCATCGCAGGGTCTATCGAGTTCTGTGCACTCTACGCCTGCTTCAGCAAATTGCCCGTCACATCGGTTACCGGGCTGGCCCTCAAATCGGCAAGACTCGAGCCGGCCGTGACATCCGACACGGTCGCCGAATTTGCAGATGAGCGCCATCGATGAGCCGCTCGACTGGAGCTATCGCTTGTTTTCCCTCAGCATGACCGCGCGGAAATGCTTGCCCTGCAGGGTCGGCTCGTAGTGCCAATCCTGGATCAGCTGCGGCGCCCAATCCGGGTCAAACACCCAAGCTACCCAACTGACGCCTTTGCTGCTTAAGTAATTTGTTATGCGATTACCATAGCTGCCATCGTCGATAACAGGAATGTGGGCGCCTTTATCGGTCGCCAACTGGTAGCCGATTTCGGTGGCAATTACCGGGTACTTGTTGGCGACAAAACCCCAGTCACGCTCCCAGTTCTGCTCAAAAGGCGCAGCCACTTTCATCGGATAGGGGTGGCTGACATAGGCCACGTTGCTGCGCTCGATCGGCTCTGTGGCTATCGGCGTGAGGTCATAGGCCCAGTTGAATCCGGCCACCAAGGAGATCGCATTCGGGTTGTGCGCCTGAATGATGGTAATCGCCTCTTCGTTGATGGCCTTCCAGTCGGCCCAGCTCAAGACACCTAATTGCCCGCCAAAAACGGTCGGCTCATTGAAGATCTCGAACATGGCGACCGCGTTGACGCCCTTGTAACGCGCCGCCACGGTGCGGAAAAAGTCGAATGTCTCCGCCTTGGTGGTGGCGTAGCTGCTGTTTTGAAACAGCTCGGATTTGAGATTGCCGATGGAATGCCAATCGACAATCGCATACATGCCCAGTTCGTTGAGCCAGTGAACGGTCTGATCCAGAATTTCCAGATAGCCCTTCTTGCCGCGCCTCTGCCATGCCGAGGGGTGGACTGGAATGCGCACCACATTGGCGCCCCAGGCCTTGATGACCTCAAAGTGTTGGCGGCTGAAGTGGCCTTCTTTGACGAGCTTGTCCGGGTCGGAAATGTTCACGCCGCGAAACACAAGGGCGGCGCCCTGGTCATCCACGAACTGATTGCCCGCCACTTTCACCTGTGGCAATTGCTGGGCGATGGCCGCCAAGTCGAAGCGCGGAATATCCGCGTCGCTGCTCCACCAGCCTTGGCCGTTTTGCCACGCCTGACCCTGCGAGGCGAGCAGGTCCGCGGCCAGGGCCTGGCCGCTGAGGCAACTTAAAAGCAGCCAGGCCCAAGGCTGCAGGCGAGTCATGGGCTTCATGCAAAAGCGAGCCTATGGAGGCAAAAGATCAGCACGGCCAGCGAGACCGCCGCGCCGATCAGCGTCGCTATTTTTGCGCCCTGGGCATTGCCCAGATAGTGTTGTTCAGAGCTCGGGCTGGCCACCTGCGCGGCCTGGGCCGCAAGGCCAAAGGTCCGATGCGCGAAAAAGGCCTTGGGCAGCAGCAGCGCCAGCAGGAGCGAAAGCTGCGTCAGCCCACTGCCGGGCTCGGCGCCTTGCAGCGAGCCCAGCACCTTGGCGTCGCCGATCAAGACCAGCAAGATGCCCAGCATCGCAAACATCGACGCACGCCCGGCCAGGCCTTGCACGGCTTGTTCGACGACCGTCAAGCGCGCAGGGTCATCGACCGTCACTTGCACGCCGCCCGCACCGGCCGCAAAGATCGACGGGGCCTCGTCTTCCTGCTGCGGAAACGGCGCCCGCCAAGCCGCCAGCACCGAAGGCACCGAGGCGAACATCACGAGCAAGAAGAAGCTCGAAAAGCCCAACCATTCCGCCAGCGGCCCGGAGATCATTGCGGTCGGCACCAAGACCAGGTTCATCAAGGCGGTGGCAAAAGCGTAATGGGTCATGGTCGAGCGGCCGGGTGCCAACTGCTGCATCAGGTAGACCATATTGCCGACCATGCCGAAGCCATAGCCGAACTTTTCGATGCTGACCAAGCCCACCACGGCGCTGTAGTCCAGGCCATGGCCAGCGGCCGCGTAATGGCTCATCAGCACGAAGGTGAAATGCGGAATATTCAAGCTCAGGCCCAAGATCCAAAGCGAGCGCCGCAGGCCCAATTTGCCGGCGAAGGCGCCGCCCAGCAGGCCGCCCACGATGCTGGCGAGCGTGCCGTAGACCGCATCGATATCGCTGACTTGACCCGCACTCAGGCCCAAGCCGCCCTGCTCGGTGCTGCTCTGCAAGAACAGCTGGCCTTCCATCAGGATCAGCCCTTCGCCCAGGCGGTAGAGGAAGACAAAAGCAATCATGCCCCAGAAGGCCCGCTTATGAAAAAAGGTCGTTGCCGTGCCGCTGAAGTCACGCCAAACCTGAGCTGCGCCGCTCGGGCGCAGCGCCACGCTGCCGGTCGGCAAAACGAACAAGTGATACAGCGCCAGCAGACCCATCGCAGCGGCGCAGCTCAACATCACATGGCGCCACATCGCCTGATCGGACCAGCCTTGGCTGGCCTGCAGCTTGAACAACACCGAAATCAACAGTCCTGTGGCCAAGACCTTGCCGAGCACCCAAAACGCACCTTGCATGCCGGCCAAGCGCGACTGCGCGGGTTTGTCGAGTGCGGTCAGGTAGATGCCATCGGCGCAGATGTCCTGGGTCGATGAGGCGAAGGCCGCCACCCACAACAAGGCAATGCTGATCTGGAAGAAGCCCGGCTCGCCGACCGACATCGCAATCGCCGCAAACAAGAAACCGCACAACAGCTCCATCGTCAGCACAAAGAAGCGCTTGGTCCGGTACATGTCCAGAAAGGCTGCCCACAGCGGCTTCAAGGACCAGGCAATGCCGATGCTGCCGACCGCGACGGTAATTTGGCTGTCGGCAAAGCCGAGCGACTTGAACATGCGCACCGAGGTGCCGTTGATGACGTTGTAGGGAATGCCCATCGCCAAGTAGAGTGAGGCGACCCAAAAAACATTGCGCAGCGCCGAGAGTGGTGCTGCTTTGATCGGCGGTGTGGGCTTCATTGAGCTCGTGATGTCCATCATTCAATGCGCCATATCAAGGTCCAGGGCGCGGCAAGCACCTTGCAAGGCCGCTTGCTCGCTGCAGCGTACGACAAAGCTCGGGATGTCACTCAAATAGGCCCGGAACCGTCCCTTGGCCTCAAAGCTGACGCGGAATTTTGACTCTGAAAATCGAGCGCCGAGTCGCGGCACGATGCCCCCGCCGATATACACACCGCCTCTTGCGCCCAAGGTCAGCGCCAAATTGCCAGCCACGCCGCCAAGCAAGCTGCAGAACATCTCCAGCGCTGCGTCGGCGATCGCATCACTGCGTGCCAGCGCCGCCTGCGTCACCTGCTGTGCCGGCAAGGCCTCCACGCGCACACCACGCAGCTGCGCCAAGGCCATGTAGAGGTTTTCCAGCCCCGGCCCGGACAAGGCACGCTCGGCCGACGCATGGCCAAAGCGCTGCTGCAGGATGCCCAGCACCGCCTGCTCCTCGGGCTCGTAGGAGCTCAAGGTCACATGACCACCCTCGCCGCCCAGGGGCACCAAGCCCGCGCCGTAAGACGGCACCAGGCCCGACACACCCAGACCCGTGCCCGGCCCTATTAGCGCAATCGGCGCGCCGGCTACCGCTTGGCCCGCACCAAGCTGGCATAGCGCATCGGCATGCAGCGTCGGCAGCGCCAGCGCCAGCGCCGAGAAGTCATTCAACACCAGCAAGCGCTGCAGCCCCAAGGCCTCCTGCATGGCTTTGATCGAGAACGTCCACGCATGGTTGGTCATGCGGATATGGTCGCCGGTGACCGGCGTGGCGATGCCGATCGCGCTAGCGCGCGGCCGCTCCAGGCCCTCGCGCCAGAGGTGGTGGCAGATCGCGTCGCAAAGCGATTCAAAATCGGCGCAGGCATAGCTGCCGGTCTGCTGCAATGGGCCGTTGGCGCTGAACTGGCTGGCAAAGCGGACATTGGTGCCGCCGACATCGGCGAGCAAGCGCGGAAAGCCATGCGACTGAGCGGAGGGGTTCATGGGGCTCACTTTCGGGGCCGACTGGGCAGGCCGTGTCGGCGCGCTCGACTCAGGCGCCGCCACGACTTGCGCTCCCAAAGGCCTCAATCAGCGCCCGGTACCAATGTGCACTGGCCTTGGCCACGCGCTGCTGAGTGCTGTAGTCCACATGGAAGATGCCAAAGCGCTTCAGGTAGCCGGAATTCCACTCGAAGTTATCGAGCAGACTCCAGTAGAAATAACCCCGCACATCCACCCCCAGGTCCATCGCCTGCGCCAAGGCGCTCAAATGGGCTTTCAGATAGGCAATGCGTTCGACATCCATCACCTGCCCGTCCACCAGCTCATCGGCATTGGCCATGCCGTTTTCGGTGATGAAGATGGGCGGCGGCGAATACTCGCGGGTGATGCGCACCAGATGCTGGGTCAGCGCCTTGGGGTAGATCTCCCAGCCCATATCGGTGAAGCCCATCTTGCCCGGTGCCGGCACGGCCGGCGTTTGCGTGCTGATGAAGCTGCGGGTGTAGAAGTTCACCCCCAGAAAGTCCAGCGGCTGCTGAATCAGGGTCAGGTCTTGCGCCTCGATCTGCGGGGCGTCGGTGCCCAGATGTTCAATCACGTCGGCCGGATAGCTGCCCCTAAAAATGGGGTCCATATACCAGCGCACATTCAAGCCGTCATCGATACGGGCGGCTTGGCGATCGGCCTCGGTCGGCTCGGCCGCGAATGCCGGCGTGTGGTTCAAGACCACGCCGAGCTGAGTCTGCGTGAGCGGGCGCATCGCCAGAATTGCCGCGCCATGCGCCATCATCAGATGATGCGAAACCTGCGCTGCTGTCTTGCGGCTGCGCAGGCCGGGGGCAAACTGGCCCGTTTCATAACCCAAGGTCGCCACGCACCAGGGTTCGTTCAAGGTCGCGATGCTGGCGACCTTGGCGCCAAAGCGCCGGGCGACTTCCGCCGCATAGGCTGCAAAGTGGGGCACGATATCGCGCGACATCCAGCCGCCGATACTGTCGTGCAAGGCTTGCGGCAAATCCCAGTGATACAGCGTCACATGGGGTTTGATGCCGGCTTCGATCAAAGCGTCGATCAATTGATCGTAGAAAGCGAAGCCGGCTTCGTTCCAGGCGCCCTCGCCCGATGCCTGCACGCGCGGCCAAGAGATCGAGAAACGGTAGGCCTCCAAGCCCAACCACTTCATACGCGCAATGTCTTCACGGAACAAGTGGTAATGGTCGCAAGCCAGATCGATGTGGGAGCCATCATTGATACGCCCGGGCTCGGCGCAAAAAGTATCCCAGATCGATGCGCCCTTGCCGTCGAGCGCCGCTGCGCCTTCAATTTGGGCCGCGCTGGTGGCTGAGCCCCATTGAAAGCTGGCAGGAAATCGGCTCGCCAAAATGCTGTCTTCGGGCTTGAAAATATTGTTGGCAGTCATGGGTTCACAGGTTCAAGATAATTCGGCAGTGGCGGGCTATGCCGAGAAGCAGGCTCTTCGAATAAGGCAGCCAAAACGGCGCTGAAACTTGTTGTCGGGGCAAAACACAGGGGTCACCCTCGCTGCTGCAAGGCATCGAAGCAATGCAGCGCGGCCATGATAGAGAGCAAAAGACAACGTTGTCAACGAAAAATAGACAACGCTGTCGTTTACCCTGATGGGGTTACTTGGTGCGACCGGATCGAACGAAAGCCACCCGCTCAGAAGCTGTTGTTTTTTACGACTAGGGGAAAACGACAACGCTGTCATTGGCTCGTTGACAACGTTGTCTTTTGCTCTTTATCATCGCCAGACCTTGGCAAGGTGAGCACCGCACAGATGCCCGCCAGATCAAGGGACGAGGAACTCATAAAAGCGGCACGCATGGCATACGCCGTGCGCTAAACGAAACTGCATCCACCGTAGCAGATGGGTGCTTTGCTACCTCTCAATCAAGCCGGTGTGGATGCAAGTCCAACTCACGGTACCTAGCGCAGACATAGGAGACATATGAAAAGAGTTCAGATCCAACAACTTCAGAGTGACACCGCCCAGCGGCGAACCCTGAACATGAAGCCCGTTGCGAACGCCTGCGCGGCCTTGCTGACCTTGTTGGCCCCCGCCACGCAAGCCCAGCAGGCCGCCGGCACTGCGCCGGCGGCCTCATTGGGCGATACGCAGCGCCTTGATGCGGTGGTCGTCACCGGCATCCGCCGCTCGCTCGAATCCGCCGTTTCACTCAAGCGTGAAAACCACGGCGTGGTGGACGGCATCGTTGCGGAAGACATCGGCAAGTTCCCAGACACCAATCTGGCGGAATCGATGCAGCGCATCTCAGGCGTGTCCATCGAGCGCGGTCAAAGCGGCGAAGGTTCCCGCGTGACCGTGCGCGGCATCGGCGCCGACTTCAATATGGTGCTGTTGAACGGCCGCCAAATGCCCGGCGCCTTGCTCAACAGCGCGGAAGGCGGCAGCTCGGCCAACTCCTCGCGCGCTTTCGACTTCTCCAATCTCTCGTCCGACTCGGTGTCGGCGATCGAGGTGTTCAAAACCAGCCGCGCGGCCAAGCCGGCAGGCGGCATTGGCGCCACCATCAATATCAAGACCGCGCGCCCGCTCGACAGCAAGGAGCGCATCGCCAGCTTCTCCGTCAAGGCCAACCACGATGCGTCCAATGATCGCCTTCCGGAGATGTATCAAGGCAGCAGCATAACGCCTGATTTGTCCGGCATCTACAGCGACACCTTTGCCAATGGCACCATCGGCATCTCGATCAGCGGCAGCTTCTCGCGGCGCGATTCCGGCTCCAACAAGGCCTATACGCAAAACGGCTGGCATCCTTTCCTCGGCGACGAGAGCGGTTGGGGTGCGATTCCGAAAAAGGGCGAGCCCGGTTACGACCAGATCACCAATCGCCCAGGCCCCAACACCCTGTACTCGACACCGGTGGACCTGCGCTATGCATTGACCGCCCTGGAGCGCGAACGCACCAACGGCCAGTTGGTGCTGCAATACGCGCCCAGCAAAGACCTCAAGTTCACGCTCGACTACACGATCGCCGACAACACGGTCCACAAAAAGAATGTTCAAGTCGGCACCTGGTTCAACTTCCAGGGCGGCCCTTCGGCCTGGACCGACGGCCCCGTCGCCGGCCCAATTTCCTACTCGGCACTCTTCCCCGCCAACGACCATGACCTCGCCATCGACGGCGGCCAATATGGCGAGAAAGCCAAGAACCGCTCCACCGGCTTCAATGCGGAATGGAAGCTCAGCGAACAGCTCAGCGTGGAACTCGATGCGCATAGCTCCACTGCCAACACCTCACCAAACAGCCCCTACGGCACCTATTCGGTGATCGGCTCGGGCATGTTCAGCCAGGGCGATGCCTTCGGCTATTACAGCAAGGATCTGCCCATCCTGAGCCTGCCCAACACGGTGTTCGACACCAACAAGATCCAGGTCGCCGGCACCCGTTTCGACAATGCCATGAGCGATCAGAAGATAGACCAGGCCCAGTTCCGCGGCGCCTACAAGCTCAGCAGCGACGACAAGCTGAACTTCGGCTTGTCCAGCACCAAGGTGAACAACCGCTCGGCCTCGGTTAACCACCAAAACGGCGATTGGGGTGGCGTGGGCAAGCAAGGCGATTACGCCGCCAATTTGTTCAATACCGAAAACCTGCCCAGCTATTTCGGCCAGGTCAAGGGCAGTGACGATCCGCGCCTGATGCAGAAGTTCTACTCCTTTGACTTCAACACCATGCGCAACCGCGCGATTGAGATCGCGATGAAGTCGGGCACCTCCAGCCACCCGGCGCCATTGACGCGCGCAGAAGCGGAAGCCTACTTCTCGGCCTATACCGACTTCACCAAGGGCGTCGACCTGCGCACGACCGAAAAGTCGACCAGCGGCTTCTTGCAATACGACCACAGCTTCGACACCGCCATTCCGATGAGCGTGTCGGTCGGCGTGCGGCGCGAATCCACCAAGGTCGACTCGAGCTCGCAAGTGCTGTCGCTGACGGGTGCCAGCTGGGGTTCTTTGAACGAGATCTCGGTGCAGTCCGGCGGCACGGCCTTCGGCTCATCCAGCGGCAAGTACAGCTACTGGCTGCCCAGCATTGACTGGGATGCAGACCTGACGGCCAATATGAAATTGCGCGCCAGCTATGGCGAGACCATCGGCCGCCCCGGTTGGGCTGCGCTTGCAGGCGGCGTGACGGTGGGCGACACGGCCAACGCCGGCGGCGGCACCGGCTCCACCGGCAATGCCGCGCTGCTGCCGCTGCTGTCGAAGAACTGGGACACCTCGCTGGAGTACTACTACAGCAAGTCCAGCTATGTGGCGGCCGGTCTGTTCCGCAAGAACATCACCAACTTCATCTCTAGCACCACGGTCAGGCAACCGGTCGGTCAGGTGCACACGCCGATCGGGGGCAAATACTACCTTGCGGCAATAGCCAGCGGCTGCTCGGCCACCGATCCCAAATGCCAGCGCAACTACATCTTCAACAACTTCGACGGCCAGCCGGGCGTGACCAAGACCGGCGTCAATGCGGCCGGTGAGATCCAGGGCACCATCGTCGGCCAAGCGACCGACCCCTTGCTGCAGTTTGCGGTCACCACGCCGTCGAATGCCAAGGGCGACAACCTGAGCGGCATCGAGCTGAACGCGCAACATCTGTTCGGCAACTCCGGCTTCGGCGTCGCGGGCAATTACACCCGGGTGTCTTCCGGCTTGTCCTACGACAACCACAGCACGGCGGCGCAGTCGGCGCTGGTCGGCGTGAGCAACTCCTACAACCTGGTCGGTTTCTATGAGGGCAGCGGTTTTTCGATTCGCGGCGCGTACAACTGGCGCGGCGAGTTCTTGGCGGCGACGACCGATGGCGCAGGCAACAACCCCATCTACACCGAACCCTACGGTCAGCTGGACATGACGATTGCCTACAAGATGACGAAAAACCTCACCTTCCAGGCTGACTTCCTCAACCTGAACGATGGGGTAATTCGCCAGCATGGCCGTACCAAGGAGCAGTTAGTATCGGTGACTCAAACGGGCCGCCGCTATTTGGTGGGGGCACGCTACTCGTTCTAAACGACCAGCACACCGAACCGGCAAAACCCCAACCGGGGATCTGTCGGTTCGGTCAGTACTGAAGCAGAGTCCTACAGTTATCGCGAGACTTGATATGACGCAAGCGGTGCGGCGCATCGTGGTGTTGGGGGGCGGCTCGGCGGGTTGGCTGACCGCAGCCTTGTTGGCCGCAGAACATGGTGGTTTGGACGCCGGAAAATTGCAGATCAGCCTGATCGAATCGCCCGACGCACCCGCCATCGGCGTGGGCGAAGGCACCTGGCCCTCGATGCGCGAAACCCTGCAGCGCATCGGCCTGCGCGAGCTTGATCTGCTGCGTGACTGCGACGCAGCCTTCAAGCAGGGCTCACGTTTTGACGGCTGGGTGAATGGTCTCAAGACCGATCACTACTACCATCCCTTCTCGCTGCCGCAAGGTCATGGCGAGGCCGACGTGGTCGGCGCCTGGCTGCGCGCCGGCGCCGACCAAGGCTTTGCGGAATGCGTCAGCCCCCAGCCCCATGTTTGCAATGCGAGCCTGGCCCCCAAGCAAGTCACGACGCCGGAATTTGGCGGCGCAATCAATTACGGCTACCACTTTGATGCCGTCAAGATGGGCCTGTTGCTGCGCAAGCACGCGACCGAGAAGCTGGGCGTCAGACATGTGGCGGACGAAGTCACCCAGGTGCTCGCCCATGAAAATGGCGACATCGCAGCATTGCGGACCCGTAGCCACGGCGACATTGAGGGCGATCTCTTCATCGACTGCTCGGGCCTCAAGTCATTGCTCATTGGCCAACATTACGGCGTGCCGCTGCGGTCGCAGCAGCACGTGCTCTTCAACGACAGCGCCTTGGCCTTGCAAGTACCCTATACCGACCAATATGGCCCGCTGGCCTCCGTCACGATCGCGACGGCCCATTCACAGGGCTGGACTTGGGACATTGGGCTGCCCAGCCGGCGTGGCGTCGGCCTGGTCTATTCCAGCGCCCACACCAGCGTCGAGGCAGCCGAACAGGGGCTGCGTCAACATATCGAGCGCAGCGGCGGCCCGGCAGCGGCCGACCTTGCCACGCCGCGCCACATCCCTTTCACACCCGGCTACCGCGAGCGTTTCTGGCAACGCAACTGCGTCGCGGTAGGTCTGTCCTCGGGTTTCATAGAGCCGCTGGAAGCCTCAGCACTCGCGCTGGTCGAGTTGTCGGCCGCGATGATCCGCGACGAGTTGCCCGCCAATCGCGCCGACATGGACATCGTGGCCAAGCGTTTCAACGACGCCTTCAGCTACCGCTGGGCCCGCATCATCGATTTCCTCAAGCTGCATTACGCGCTCAACCAACGCGATGATTCCGACTATTGGCGTGAGCACCGCCAAGCCGATTCCATGCCCGAAGGCCTGGGCGAACTGCTGCAGCTCTGGCGTCACCGGGCGCCCTTGCGGAGCGATCTGTTCCGCGTCGACGAAGTGTTCCCCGCCGCGAGCTACCAATATGTGCTCTATGGCATGGGCTTCAAACCGAACTTGGCCGCACCCCAAGCCGCGCGACTCGCGCAAGCGCAGGCGTGCTTCCAGCAGGTCACGACGGCCACCAAGCGCTTGCTCGGCGGCTTGCCGCGCCACCGCGATTTGATCCGTCACATCCATGCGCATGGCATGGCTTAAATTCAATTGACTCGTCAACTTCAGACTGAACTCACACCTCATGCAAAACCCAGTCCTGCTCGACAACATCACGCACAAAGATCTGCGCATCATCACCCGGCGCGGCGCCGAATGGGGCGATGCGCGGATGTCCTGCCTGGCAACGCCGGACGAGTTCCGCCGTCTGCAAGTGCATTACCCGATCGTGTTCCAGAAGAACTCGGACGGACAGATGCAGCCGCTCGCCCTGCTCGGTCTGCAAGAAGGCCAGAACCTCTTCCTAGGACCCGACGGCTGGACCGTGCCTTACCTGCCCTTGGCCATGCAGCGCGAACCCTTCATGATTGGCGTCAACGAGGATGAGCTCAGGATGCTGGTGGACATGGCCAGCCCGCGCATCAGCCAAGGCGCCGAAGGTGAGGCCGTGTTCTTGCCTCAAGGCGGCACCAGCGAATTCCTGGAACATGCCAACTCGGTGTTGAAATCCCTGCACGAGGGCTTGCAAGCCACACCCGCCTTCGTCGAAGCCTTGCTCGCACATGACTTGCTGGAGCCCTTTGTCTTGGATGTCGAGCGCCCCGACGGCACCCATGCCCGCCTGGTCGGCCTGCACACCATCCACGAAGAACGCCTCGCGGCGCTGGACGAAAAGACGGTCGGCCTGCTGCACCAGGCCGACTATCTGCTGCCCATCTATATGGCCATTGCCTCGATGTCCAATCTGCACAACCTGATCCGCCTGCAGCTCGCGCGGGAGGCTTGAGGCCATGGGCAAGCCCATGCTGGAGCGCAGCGACGTCCATGCCGACGCCTTGCCCGCCGACTTGCTGCAAAGCACCGAGCCGGTGCTGCTGCGGGGCCTGGTGCGTCATTGGCCGCTGGTGCAGGCGGCGCGGCAATCCGATCAGCATTTTTGCGACTATCTGCGCGGCTTTGGCGCCGCTGGCGCCGCGACCAAAGTCGGCCTGTGGCGCGGTGCGCCCGAGATTGAAGGTCGTTTTTTCTACAACGCCGACTTCAGTGGCTTCAACTATCAGCGCGAGATTGCCGGCTTTGGCGCACTGCTGGATGAATTGCTGGCGCAGGCCGCAGCGCCCAAACCGCCTGCGCTTTATCTCGGCTCCACCGAACTCGACGGTTCCTTCCCCGGCCTGCGCCAAGCCAATGACTTGCCACTGAAGGTGGCGGACCCCTTGGTCAGCCTGTGGCTGGGCAACCTGGTGCGCGTGGCCGCGCACTTTGACCTGCCGGACAATATCGCCTGTGTCGTCGCGGGACGGCGCCGCTTCACGCTGTTCCCGCCCGAGCAGGTCAGCAATCTCTACATCGGCCCGCTGGATCTGACGCCGGCCGGGCAAGCCATCAGCTTGGTCGATATGGCCAAGCCAGATTTCGCGCGCTTCCCGCGCTATGCCCAGGCGCTAGCGCAAGCACAAACGGTGGAGTTGGCGCCAGGTGACGCGGTCTTCATCCCCAGCCTGTGGTGGCATGCGGTGGAGGCGCTGGAGCCGATCAGCGCGCTGGTAAATTTCTGGTGGCGGCAAAGCCCGGCCTTCATGGATTCACCGATGAACACCTTGATGCTGGCCTTGATGACACTGCGCGACCTGCCGCCGGCCCAGCGCCAAGCTTGGGGCGCCCTGTTCGACCACTATGTTTTCAATGCGGATGCGCAAACCGCCGCCCATATCCCGCCGAGCGCCCAAGGCGTGCTGGCTCCCATCACGTCGGACCGCGCCCGCCATCTGCGCTCGGTGCTGCTGAACCGTCTGAACCGTTAGTCAGGATTTGCCCATGAACACAATGGCATCAAGCCCATTCGAAAGCGCGGCCCCGTACGCATCCAAGCCGGTGCGCCGCATCGTCATCGCCGGCGGCGGCACCGCCGGCTGGATGGTGGCGGCCGGCCTGTCCAAGAGCTTAGGGAAGCTGTACGACATCCGCCTGATCGAGTCGGAAGAAATCGGCACCATAGGCGTCGGCGAAGCGACCATCCCGACCCTGCATTTCTTTCACGAAATTCTCGGTATCGATGAGCGCGAGTTCATGGCCGCCACGCAAGCGACCTTCAAGCTGGGCATCAGTTTCGAGAACTGGCGCAATGTCGGCGAGGACTATTTCCACTCCTTCGGCACCACCGGCAAACCGCATTGGACGGCCGGCTTCCAGCACTTCTGGCTGGAGGGCCGCAAGCGCGGCCTGGCCAGCGACTACGGCGACTATTGCCTGGAGTTGCGCGCGGCGATGGACAAGCGCTTTGCCCATCTGCCCAACACCGGCCTGAACTATGCCTACCACCTCGACGCCACGCTCTATGCCCAGTATTTGCGCCGTTTCTCCGAGGCCTTGGGCGTGCAGCGCATCGAGGGCAAGATCGTCAAGGTGCACAGCGACCTCAGCGGCGAGGCGAGCCATGGCGGCATCACCGGGCTGACTTTGGATGACGGCGCCTTGATCGAAGGCGATCTGTTCATCGACTGCACCGGCATGCGCTCGCTGCTGCTGGGTGAAACCTTGGGCGTGGCCTATCAGGACTGGTCGCAATGGTTGCACTGCGACAGCGCCGTGGCCGTGCAGACCGCGTCCGTGGGCGAGGCCGTACCCTATACCCGCTCGATCGCCCACCCCTGGGGCTGGCAATGGCAGATCCCCTTGCAGCACCGGGTCGGCAATGGCCTGGTGTTCAGCAGCAAGCACCTGGACGACGAGGCCGCCAAGGCCGCACTTTTAGCCAACGTCAAGGGCGAGGTGATGCGCCCACCGCGCGTCATCAAATTCACGCCGGGCCAGCGTGAGCTGGTGTGGCAGCGCAATTGTGTCGCCATCGGCCTGTCCAGCGGGTTTCTGGAACCGATTGAGTCCACCAGCATTCACCTGATTCAACGCGGCCTGACGCGCTTGATTCAGATGTTCCCGGCCGATGGCATTTGCCAGAGCGATATCGACGAGTACAACGATCAGTCGCGCCGCGCCATCGAGACCATTCGTGATTTCATCATCCTGCATTACCACGTCAACAATCGCAGCGACGCTCAGTTCTGGCGTGAGTGCCGTGAAATGGCGGTCCCGAAGTTGCTGGCGCACCGCATCCAGCTGTTCAAGGATTCGGCCCGCGTCTGCCTCGATTCCGACGAGCTGTTTCGCGATAACTCCTGGATTCAGGTGATGATGGGCCAGGGCATCAGCCCCACCGGCCACCACCCGGTGACACGCCGCATGAGCGACGCGGACCTGAGCGAGTTTCTCGGCGATATCCGCAAAGAAGCGGCGCGCAGCTTGATCAAACTGCCCAAGCACCAGGACTATGTCACCCGCCTGTTTGGCGCGCCCAAGGCCAGCGCCGTCGGCAGCGTCCCCGCCTCTGCGCCCGGTATGCCTGCCTTGCGCCTCAACCCGAACCCAAGCATTCAGACCATTGCGCTGAGCAACGGCCAAGAGGTCTTTGTGATTGATGAGTTCGTGCAAGACCCGGATGGCCTGGTGCGCTTGGCGCAGTCCGTCTCGAATCAATTCCATATTCCTGCCGGCCATCCCTATCCCGGCCCACAGCTGGATTTGCCCACCGAAATGGCTGTGCAACTGGATGATTACTTCCGCCACCATCTGCGCGCCCGGCTGCAAGCCGGCCCACCGCTGGGCATGTATGGACGCTTTTCGCGCGTCACCCAAGACAGCTCGACACTGGATGCCCGCCAACGCACCTGCCACCGTGACGACTCAGGGCTGGAGCCCGGGGAGATGATGTGCGCACTGGTTCACTATTTGTTCGGTGACGAACAGCTCGGCGGCACCGTGCTGTTCCGCTCGCTGATGTCAGAGCGGGACACGCAAAGCTTCTTGGCCGATGCCAGAACCATGAGCGGCAGCGCATTTGGCAGCAAGTACGGCATTCCGGCAGCCTATATGACCCAGAGCAACCGCTACTTCGAGGTGATAGGCCGCGTGCCCGCCAAATGGAACCGCGCGGTTTTTTACGACGGCAGCATCTTCCATTCCGGTGACATCCAAGCCGCGCCCGCGGCGTATCAGGCCGGCCTGGGGCGCTTGACCGTCAACGCGTTTTTCAAGAGCGCCAAGTTGGCGGCCTGAGGTCGAGTCCTGCCGGCTCAGGCCTTTTTCTTGGGCGCGGGGTTGGCGTGCAAGGCACGGCTTGAATCGCGAACCAGCAATTGGTGCGGCAGCACCCGGTGCGAACTCTGCGGCGTCGCCGCCTCGGCGTCATTGCCCTTGGCGGCGATCAGCATCTCCACCGCCACGCTGGCCATTTCATGGGTGGGCTGGCGCACGGTGGTCAACGGCGGCCACACCAGGCTGGCCGCGCTGGAATCATCGAAACCGGCGATCGACAAGTCACTCGGCACATTCAAGCCCAGCCTCTGCGCCGCCGCCAGCACGCCCAGAGCCATATCGTCATTGCTGGCGAACACCGCCGTTGGCCGCACGCCTCGGCTCAGCAGCTTGTGCGCGCCTTCCACGCCACTCGGGAAGGTGAAGTCGCCTTCCCAAACCAAGCTCTCTTCGACGGGCAGTTCATGCGCCTGCATGGCCCGCACAAAACCTCGGTAGCGCAACTCCGAGGCCGCTTGATCGGGTGCGCCCTTGATGAAGCCGATGTGCTCGTGGCCCAGGCTGATCAGCAGGTTCGTCACCTCTTCGGCGGCCAGTTCGTCGTCCATGCGAACGCTGAACTGATCATTCGGCTGCCGGCCCGGCGAGAGCAGCACAAACGGCGTTTCGTTGTCGCGCAGTGCCTGCAGAACCTTGGGGTTATCACATAGCGGCGGCGTCAGAATCATGCCGTCCGGGCGCAGCGCGGAGACCATCCTGTCGACTTGGTTGTAGATGTCAGGCGCATCATTGTGCAAGGACTCCACCACCAAGTGATAGCCCGACTCGCGGCAGCGCAGCGTCGCACCCTGCTGCACCCCGCCGACAAAGGCCGCGCTAGGGTCGTAATAAAGCAGGCCGATCAAAAAGGAACGCCCGCCGCCCATGCTGCGCGCGGCCAGCTTGGGCCGGTACTTCAGGGCCGCCACCACCTTGAGCACTTGCTCGCGGGTCTTCTCCTGCACCCCGGCTTCTTTATTGAGCACGCGGGAGACCGTCTTGATCGACACGCCGGCCTGTTCGGCCACATCCACAATCGTCGGGCTAGACCCTACTCTGCTTGCCACTGGTCCCGTCCTTGCTCAGCCTCGAAGCCCGCACTGTGCCACAGCGGCGCCATAAAAAACGGCCGGGCACCTACAAAGGTGCTCGGCCGCTATTTGACTGCTTTTGCCTGATGACATCAGCGAGCCGCTGCGCTAGCAGATTACTTCTTGGCCTTCTTCACGGCAGCCTTCACGGCTGGCTTGGCGGCTGCAGCCTTGGCTGGAGCGGCGGCGACCTTGGCGGCCTTGCGGGCAGCGGCCTTCGGGTCAACAGCGGCCTTGAAACCGGCGCCGGGCGTGAACTTGGGCAGCTTGGCGGCTGCAATCTTGATCTTGTCGCCGGTGCTGGGGTTCACGCCGGTGCGCGCTGCGCGGGCATGTTGCTTGAAGGAGCCAAAGCCGGGGATAGCCACGGCGCCGCCCTTTTTCACGGTGCTAACCACGGCTTCAAGCAGGGTCTCAAGGATGCGGCCGGCTTCGGCCTTGGTCAGCTCATGCTTGGCGGCCAGGTGTGCAATCAGTTCGGTTTTGTTCATTCCAGAATCTCATCTCAAGGTGGAGCCCGACGATCTCGGGCGACCATATTTTCACCCAAACAGCGCGATTGCCGATGGCAAGCCGCATGAAAGACGGTCGCAAGTTGGATTTTTTCATCCGGATACATCCGTTAAGCACTTTGGCAGACCCAGTTGACGGTAATCAAGTAAGCTGCAGCAGTGGACGGATTCACACAGCGGGACCGATGAAACTCGACGTCAAAGCAGATTTGCCGCAAGAGCAGGCCGCGATGCCATCGGTCGAAGCCGGCTTGGCGCAGCTCGGCTGGCCGGCAGACGAGTTGCTGGACGCCCTGCCAAGCTTGACCTGGGTGCTGGACGAGCAGCTCAATGCCCGCTTCGCCTCGACCGCTCTGCTGCGTTATGCGGGGCTGTCCTGGCCCGAGTTGCAAGGCCTGGGCTGGCAAGCCCTCGTTCACCCGCATGATTGGCCGGGCTTTGAGCAGGCCTGCCGCCAATACCTGAACAGCCAGCCGACCCAAGCGCAAGCACAGACGCCAACGCCGGCCCTGGCGCGCGACTACCGACTGCGCGCTGCGGATGGAAGCTATCGCTGGCAACTGCTGCAAGCCAGTGCGCTGCCGGCCAACTCCGCCCAAAGCGAAACCCTGCTGCTGGGCTTGCACAGCGATATCGACGAGCGCAAACGGGTCGAGTCGCAGCTTCAAGATGCCGATGATCTATGGAAACTGGCCTTGGAGAGCAATGGCGACGGTGTCTGGGATTGGTATGTGCAAAGTGGCGTCGAGCTGTACTCGTCTCGCTACCTGCAGATTTACGGTTATGCGGAGAGCGACGTCAGGCCCACCCCGGCCGAATTCGATGCTCGCACCCACCCCGACGACCTGGCGCAGATGCAGGCCGACCGCGACGCCCACTTTTGCGGCCACACCGGCAGTTACAGCAACGAGCACCGAGTACTCTGCAAAGACGGCAATTGGAAGTGGATACACAGCCGCGGCATGGTCATCAGCCGCGATGCGCAGGGCCGGCCGCTGCGCATGGTGGGTACGCACACCGACATCACGCAGCGCAAGGCCGCCGAAGCGCTGATCTGGCAACAAGCTCATTTCGACCCGCTGACGGGCCTGCCCAATCGGCGCAGCCTGCGCGAGCGCCTGGAGTTGGGCTTGAGCGAAGCTCGGCAGCAGGCGGGCGCGCTGGCTCTGCTTTTTATTGATCTTGACCACTTCAAAGAGGTCAACGACACGCTTGGCCACGATATGGGTGACCGCTTGCTGATCGAGGCCGGCGCACGCATTCAGGCTTGCCTGCGGCCCGGCGACACCGTTGCGCGCATGGGGGGAGATGAATTCACCGTGCTGCTGCGCGCCGATGCCGCCGCACCGCAGATCGAGACGACGGCGCGCGAAACGGCGCTGCAAATCATTGCCGCTCTGTCCACGGCCTTTCATCTGGCCACCGAGCGGGTGTTCGTATCGGCCAGCATTGGCATCAGCCACTTCCCGCAAGACGGTCAAGAGATCGAGAGCTTGTTCAAGCATGCCGACCAAGCGCTCTACGCGGCCAAGGCGGCCGGACGCAATCGCCTGGGCTACTTCACCCCTGAGCTACAGCAAGCCGCGTTGCTGCGCATGCGCTTGAGCAATGATCTGCGGGAGGCCTTGGCCCGGCAGCAACTGTTTGTCGAATACCAGGCCATCGTTGACCTGCGCAGTGGTGAGGTACACAAAGCCGAGGCCTTGCTGCGTTGGCAGCATCCCAGCCAAGGTGTGATCGGGCCGGCCGTCTTCATTCCTCTGGCCGAGGCCAGCGGATTGATACTCGAAATCGGCGCCTGGGTGTTTGGCCAAGCTGCTCAGCAGGTCAAACTTTGGCGCCAGCACTTTGACGCGACATTCCAGATCAGTGTCAACAAATCCCCGGTCCAGTTCCGCAGCGAAGCCGACACGGCGCCAGCCAGCGAGAGCTGGGCCGAGGTGCTGCGCATGCTCGAATTGGCGGGCGAAGCGCTGACGATAGAGATCACCGAGGGCTTGTTGCTGGAGGCGGATAGCGAAGTGGAATCCCACCTGGCGGCCTTGCATGCGGCCGGTTTTCAGGTCTCACTCGACGACTTCGGCACCGGCTTTTCTTCCCTCGCCTATTTGCAAAAGTACGCGATCGATCTGCTCAAGATAGATCAACGCTTTGTGCGCAACTTGCGCGCCGGAGCCAAAGACTTGGCGCTGTGTACGGCCATCATCACCATGGCTCACGCGCTCGGCATGAAGGTCGTGGCAGAGGGTGTTGAGACCGCCGAGCAAGCTGATTTGCTGCTGGCTGCTGGTTGCGACTACGCTCAAGGCTATCTGTTCGGCCGGCCCATGCCGGCCGAAGACTTCGAGCAACTATTCGGCAAGGATTGACCCAGGAAGTTCTAGACTAGAAACGCAAAAGGCCAGCATTTGCATGCTGGCCTTTCTTGTTTGGTGCCCAGGAGAGGCTCGGTCACGTCCCGCGACCCCGGCGCCGCAAGCATGCGGACGCCATTCTCGTCCCCACGCAAGGCCCGCAGGGGCCTTGCTTCCTGCGCCCCAAACGCAAAAGGCCAGCATTTGCATGCTGGCCTTTCTTGTTTGGTGCCCAGGAGAGGACTCGAACCTCCACGGAGTTACCCGCTAGTACCTGAAACTAGTGCGTCTACCAATTCCGCCACCTGGGCAAGGTGTCTTCCTAAGAAGAGGCCGGACTTTAGCATTGAATTTCAGGCATTTCGGCCGAGACTGAAAATACTTTGAAATTTCAGGCCTCAACAGCAGGCAAGACCTGACCCTATTTCAGCAAGGTTTGCTGCATGAACATGATGGTGGCGTAGAACAGATAGTCCTGGTTCTCCTTGCGGGCGAAACCATGGCCTTCGTTGTCGGCGCGCAAATACCAGACCGGCGTGCCCTGCTCGCGCACCTTGGCGACGATTTGCTCGGCCTCCGTATAGGGCACGCGCGGGTCGTTCTTGCCCTGCACGACGAACAATGGCGCCTTGATCTTGGCGCTATTGCTCAGCGGCGAGATCTTTTCCAGATGGGCCTTCATGGCCGGACCGCGCTCGTCACCATACTCAACCCGGCGCAGATCACGCCGATAGCTTTCGGTGTTATTCAAGAAGGTGACAAAGTGGGAAATGCCGACCACATCGAGCGCTCCGACGATGCGCTCGGGGTAGTTGGTGGCGACGGCCAAGGTCATGTAGCCGCCATAGCTGCCGCCGGTCACCAGCACGCGCGAGGCGTCCAGGTTCGGTTGCGTGGCGATCCAGTCCAATAAGGCGCCGATGTCCTTGACCGAGTCCTCGCGCTTGAAACCATTATCCAGATCCAGATAGGTCTTGCCAAAGCCGGAGGAGCCGCGCACATTGGGCTGAATGAAAGCAACGCCGAGTTCTTGCAGATAGTAGTTGTTGCGCCCCAGGAAGCCGACGGTCGCCTGCCCTTCCGGCCCGCCATGAATGCTGATGACGACCGGCCGCTTGCCGCTGAACTTGGCCGGCGGCAGGGTCAGCAGACCAGAAATCTCGCGCCCATCAAAGCTCTTCCAGCGCACCACCTGCTGATCGGTGAACTGGCGGTTGTCGATGCCGGGCGGCACATAGGCTTGGGTCCAAGGCTGCACCTCGCCTTTGCCATTCAAGCTGTAGAGCTGGCTCGGGCCCTGGGCACCGTTGATGCTGAACGCCAGCTCACCGCGCTGGCGATCGAAATGGGCACTGCCGATGCTGCCGGCGGGCAGCTTGGGCGCTGGCAGCGGCTTGAAGCTGTGCGCGTCATAGAAGCGCAATTCATCGCGTCCGTCGATATTGAACTGCAGCGCCAGGCGCTTGCCGTCCTCGGTCTGCGTGATGCCGCTGACGTCCCAGGGAATATCAGTGGCAATGCGCTCCAATTTGGCATCTGCCAGCTTGAATCGGGCCGGCTCGACGAATTCGCCGAAACGGTTGCTGAGCACCAGCAGGGACTTGTTGTCGCGCGTGAAGGCCGCCGGGAAATGCGTGGCGCGCAATTGCTCGCCAGGAGCGGGCAAGACCTGGCGCTTCGCGCCGCTGGCCAGATCCATCAGCCAGATGCGTGATTCGTTGGCCGAGATGTACTCGGTCAAAGCCACATGCTTGTCGTCCCAGGAGACCGAGCCGACGCCCCAACCGCCGCCCGGCAGCTCCGCAAGCTTGCGTTTGTCGGCGGGCTTTTCGGGGTCCATCAGCCACAGCTGCGTCATCACCTGGCCGCGGCTGCCGCCTTGGGCTGTGCGGTCCAGAGGCACCGAGGTGAACAGCAGCTGACTGCTCTTGTGCAGCCAGCCATTCATCGCATGGCGTTCATCCGGGCTGGTCAGCAGCACGGGCTCTTTGCCTTGGCCATCCAGGCGATAAAGCTGCGCTACTTCGTTGCCACCACTGGCGCGGGCAAACACAATGTAGCGGCCCTTGCGCGGCTCGTAACTTGCGCTATTGACTGGATCGGCCGCGTCGGTGAGTTGTTCCAGCTCGCCCATCGGCTTGCTCAGGCGGTACAGCTGGCTGGTGTTGGCGCCGGCCTTGCGGTGCGTGACCAGCATCTCGCGCTGAGTCGGATGCCAATCCACAAAGCCATGGCCGCGGAAGTCGTTGTAGCGGCCCACGGCGTCGGCCAGGCTCTGCGGCACGGCCGGTATGCCTTGCACCAGCAGATTAGAGTTAGGCGCCAGGACGGCTTGACCGGCCGGCGCGGAACCAGCGCCCGGTGGCGCCTGCAACTGCGCCAAGGCGGGGGCCGACAAGACCATCAAGATGCAAACCATGCGGGCGCACAAGGGCCGACGCAAATTAGACATATTCATGCGGAGGATGCTCCTGGAATTCGAGGCCTGCATTCTGACCCGAAACAGCAGCCGTCCTCGATCCGCTTGGCGCTCAGCGGCTAGACGTCGAACCTAACTCCTTGCGCCAAGGGCAAGTCGCGCGAGTAGTTGATGGTGTTGGTGCTGCGGCGCATATAGCCTTTCCAAGCATCGGAGCCGGACTCGCGGCCGCCGCCGGTTTCCTTTTCGCCACCAAAAGCGCCGCCGATCTCGGCACCCGAGGTGCCGATATTGACGTTGGCAATGCCGCAGTCAGAGCCGCCCGCCGCCATAAAGGTTTCGGCCTCGCGCAAGTCATTGGTGAAGATGGCCGAGGACAGGCCCTGCGGCACATCGTTTTGCAAGCCGATCGCCTCATCGAGGCTTTGGTACTTCAATACATACAGAATCGGCGCAAAGGTTTCTTGCTTGACCACCGCCGTTTGCGCGGGCATCGCCACCAGTGCCGGCTGGGCATACCAGGCGTTCGGATAGACCTGGGCCAGAGCGCGCCCACCCCCTTGCACCACGCCGCCCTGTTCTCGCGCAACGGCAAGGGCGGCCTCCATCGCGTCAAAGGCGGCGCGGTCGATCAAGGGACCGATCAAGGTGCCGGCCTCAAGCGGATTCCCGACACCCAATGAAGCCCGCGCCCGCTCCAGCCTTGCCAGCAGTTCGGCGTGGATGCTCTCGTGGATGATGACGCGCCGCGTCGTCGTACAGCGCTGGCCGGCCGTGCCATAGGCACCGAACAAAATGCCGCGCAGCGCCAGGTCCAGATCGGCCGAAGGGCTGACGATGATGGCGTTGTTGCCGCCCAACTCCAATAAACAACGGCCAAAACGTGCCGCCACGCGCGGGGCCACTGCGCGACCCATGCGGGTCGAGCCCGTGGCCGACACCAGCGCCACGCGAGCATCGTCGACCATCGCCTCGCCCAGCGCCGCGCCGCCGTTCAACACCTGCGATAGATGGGCCGGCGCATCACCGAACTGCAGCAAAGCGCGCTCGAATAGAGCCTGCGTCGCCAAGGCCGTCAATGGCGTCTTCTCGCTCGGCTTCCAGACGCAGCTATTGCCACACACCAGCGCCAGCGCGGCATTCCAGGCCCATACCGCGACGGGGAAGTTGAAGGCCGAGATGATGCCAACGACACCCAGCGGCAGCCACTGCTCCATCATGCGGTGGCCGGGCCGCTCGGAAGCGATGGTCAAGCCATGCAGCTGACGGCTCAAACCGACGGCAAAGTCGCAGATGTCAATCATCTCCTGCACCTCGCCTGCGCCCTCGCTGCTGACCTTGCCCGCCTCGATCGCCACCAAGGCGGCCAGTTCGGACTTATGACGGCGCAGTTCTGCACCGAATAGGCGCAGCAATTCACCACGGCGGGGCGCCGGCACGTGGCGCCACTCGGTATGGGCTTGCTGAGCGCGCCCGACTGCAGCGCGCATCTCGTCCGCGCTGGCTTGATGCACGGCGCCGATTTGGGCCCCGTCGATGGGCGAATGCACGAGCAAGCCGCCACCGGCATAAGCGGCGGGGTCAAGTCCAAGTGCGGGCAATAGGTGTTGAATTTCAATCATGGCGGCGATTCTCCCGCATCCTCATTGGCACGGCTCTTGCGTCGGATTCTGCGTTCCCCTCAACCTTTGCCAGGAGCAGCCATGAAACTGATCGCCCATCCAAAGCGCGCCAAGAATGCGACGCTGGCCCTCAAAGCATTGCTTTTGGTCGCCCTGGTTTGGGGCGTCATCTATCCCGGCCTGCTGTGGAGCTTGGGCAGCCTGGTACAGCTTTAAACAGGCTGAACAGTTGCAAAGCTGCCAAGCTGCCTGGGCAGCCTTGAGATAATTGGCTACTTCAACGGCATTTGGCGCCAGCCAAAGCCTGCAAACATCGGCCTTGCGCTCCCTTGCGGCGCAGGGCCTGCTCTTGTTGCGGCCGCAAAGATGCGGGTCTGCCGGGCTGCCAGCACAAGCTCGACTTACTTTTTCCGCTCAGGCCTACGCGTCGAATCCGGGCGCCGCTGCGCCTGTCGGTGCAGCATCCGCTCGCTCATGCACCACTTGCGAGCAGCTGACTCGGCCGACAGCAAAAAAAAGCCCCAGGCACAAGGCCTGAGGCTTAAATCCATCCAGGGGCGATGGAGGAGACAACTGAAGATATGTAGGTTTAGCAGTTTCCGTGCCAGGTTTGCATCAATCAGGCCTGCAAACCAAACGGGTCATCGACCGAATGCGCCGGCTGGCTGAACCAGCGGGGCCCGCTGGCAGTCATATAGACATGGTCCTCGTGCCGGATGCCAAATTCGCCCGGCACACAAATCATCGGCTCATTGCTGAAACACATGCCCACGGCCAGCGGCGTTTCGTCGTTGTCAACGAGATAGGGCCACTCGTGAATATCCAGGCCGCAGCCGTGACCGGTGCGGTGCGGCAGACCCGGCAATTGATAGCCCGGCCCCAAGCCTGCGGCCGCAATGACGGCGCGCGCGGCGCGGTCAACATCGCGGCAAGGCGTGCCCAGCTGGGCCGCAGCAAAGGCCGCCGCCTGCGCGGCCTTCTCCAGGTTCCAGATCTCGCGCTGGCGCGGGCTGGGCTCGCCGTACACATAGGTTCGCGTGATGTCGGACATATAGCCATGCACCAGGCAGCCGGTGTCGATCAAGACCACATCGCCCTCGCGCAGCAGCTGCGCCTCCTTGACCCCATGCGGGAAGGAGCTGGCCACGCCAAACAGCACGATGCAAAAGTAGGAGCCAGTGGCGCCGACCTTGCGATGCGCGGCCGCGATGAAGGCCTCGACCTCGGTGCTGCTGATGCCGGGCCGCAGCATGCTGGCGGCAGCCCGGTGCACGGCCATGGTCATGTCGTGGGCGCGCTGCATCAGCGCGATCTCGGCTGGGGACTTGTGCATGCGGCAGGCAGCGGTGACCGGCTTGGCGTTGACCCAGACAATCCCCTCGCGCTGCAGGCCGTCGATCACGAACAGCGGCGTGTCCTCGCTGACGGCCAGCCGCGCCGAGCTGCTCACGCCCGCCCGCGCCAGCACCTGCCGGCACAGCGCATAGGGGCTCTCATGTTCCTGCCAGACATGCAAGTCGCCGGGCAACTGCATGTACTCGCGCAGGGTGCCCTCCTCAAAGGCCGGCGCCACATATTGCGGCTCGCCCTCGGCCGGGATGATCAGGCCGACCAAGCGCTCGCTGGGGTGCCAGACCGTGCCGCTGAAGTAACGCATATTGGTGCCGGCATGGGCGTACAAGGCACCCAAACCCAGTTCACGCAACAGCGCCTGCGCCGCGCCGACGCGGGCGCGGTATTCGGCCAAGCCAATCGGCTCGGCGCCGGCCATCATCTGGCTCAAGCCCGCCAAGGCTTGCTCGGCGGTCTTGCCGCCCACACCTATCGTCATCGCGCGACTCCTTTAAATATATTTAAACAATATCTTAATCGATGAGCACTTCATCGCGTACAAAGCGAGCCTGCGGCAGCGTCGTCGCTTGGAGATACTTTGATGCTTGAATTGGTCTTGGGTTTGCTGATTTTTCTGGGCGTGCATTCGGTGCGCATAGTTGCCAATGACTGGCGCAGCGCGCAGATGCAGCAGCGCGGCGAAGCGGCCTGGAAGCTGGGCTACACGGCGCTGTCACTGCTGGGCTTTGGCTTGATTGTCTGGGGCTTCGGCCAAGCGCGCCAAAACCCGCAAATCCTGTGGACCACACCCAAGGGCATGAATCACCTGGCCGCGCTCTTGACCCTGGTCGCTTTCGTGCTGCTGGCCGCCGCCTATGTGCCGCGCAACGCGATCAAAGCCCGGCTGCGCCACCCGATGGTGCTTGGCGTCAAGGTCTGGGCCCTCGCGCATCTGCTGGCCAATAACAGTCTGGCCGACCTGCTGCTGTTCGGCAGCTTTTTGATCTGGGCCGTCTTGAGCTTTCGCGCCGCCCGCCAACGTGATCGCCTGAACCCACCGGCCGCGCTGACGGCCAGCGCCAGCGGCACCGCACTGACAGTCCTGATCGGCGCCGCTGCGTGGGCCGGCTTTGCCTTCTGGGGGCATGTGGCTTTGATTGGCGTGAGCCCGCTCTAGGGCGCGTGGGATGGCGTACGCTGGCGCACAGTCGGCGCGCGCCGCTTGCTCTAGGCTGCACAACACGGGCGCTCGCTCCGAGCCGCCACGAGGAGTTCCCTATGAGCAAGAAGCAACAATGCCTGAGCGGCCTGCTGGTGATGAGCCTGCTGCTGGGCGGCGGGGTGCAGGCACAACCGCGCGAGAAGAACGACAACAGCGAACGCGGCGCTCGCAATGAGCGTGAGCAGCAGCCACCACCGCAGCGCGATGACAGGCGCGGGGATCCGCATCAAGCACAGCATCAAGCACAGCGTCAGGACCAGCGTCAGGACCAGCGCCGAAACCCGCGCTATGAGCAGCGCAGCGACGGCCGCTACGACAGCCGCCAGGGCGGCCACTACGAGGGACGCGGCGCCGGGCCGGATTTCAACTACTACCGCGGTCAGCGCCTGCCGCCGCAATACCGGCACCACCAATATGTAGTGGATGACTGGCGCGCTCACCAGCTCTATGCGCCGCCGCGCGGCTACCACTGGGTGCAATCAGGGGGCGACTATTTGCTGGTGGCGATAGCGACCGGCGTGATCCTGCAGCTGATGCTGAGCCACTGAGCGGCGGGCCCGCCAGGATGGAGCCTTCGTCAAACCTCTGCCTGCCCCACGAGCAATCCCACGGTCTGCCCAAGGTTCGGTGGGCTGGGTCGCGGCGCAGGCGGCGCCTGGATCGGCATCAACAACAGCGACTGTTTAAAGTCCCTGCAGGCCTCGATCAAGACTTCGCAGCCAATGCCGCGGTAACCGACAAAACCGGACCGCTGGTCGAACATCGGTTCACCGCTGACCCGGTATTTGTGCTCGACACCATCGGCGCCAATGCGGCTGAAGCTGAAGTCCAGGAACGGCCGGCGCGCCGCGATAGCCGCTTGCACTTGGGCCCGCTCCACCTCGTTCCAGCCGCTGATGGCGCCCTTGTTTGCGTGGCCTAAAAAAGCCCCCAGGCCCAGGCCCAACAGCTCCTGCACCGGGCCGGACACGGTGGTGAAGTCGCCGCTCTCGTTTTGCTCCCAATACCAATCGGCGGCCAACTCGGTCAAGCGACGAAAGCGGTTTTCGCTCTCGCTCAGTTCGGCGGTTCGCTCGGCCACCGTGCGCTCCAAGAGCTGGTTGAAGTTAGCCAGCTTTTTGTACAAGAGCCGCACTTCCAGCATATTGTGGATCCGCGTTCTGACCTCCAGCAGATCAAACGGTTTGCTGATGAAGTCCTTGGCGCCCGCCTGCAGCGCGCGCAGCTTGTGAGCCGGCTGGGCGGTCAACACGATCACCGGCAAGTAGCCGTCGGCGTTCAGCGGCTGCAGCGCCGCCATCACCTCGAAGCCATCCATACCGGGCATCTGCAGGTCCAGCAAGATCAGATCAAAGTCATGCAGTTGGTGCAAGGCGCAAACCTCGGTCGGCCGCGTGGTCGACCAGACTTGCGTGTAGCCGGCGTCGTGCAGCAGTCGCTCGAACAACTGCAAATTGGCATCCAGATCGTCAACGACCAAGATGCGCGCTTGAAGAATTCTTGCCTCATCACTCATCACGAACTCTCCTTCTCAAGCGCTGGTCTTGTGGCGTCGCCCAGTTGGCGCTCCTGCAAGGCCAGCGCCAACGTAGCGAACAATTCATCGACCCGAATCGGTTTGGTCAGGTAGCGGAAGAAACCCGCCTCCAGGCCCTTGGCAATGTCGCGCGGCATCGCGTTGGCGCTCAACGCAATCACTGGAATAGCCGCGGTCAAGGCATTGGCGCGCAGCACTTGCAAGGCTTGAAAGCCATTGATGCCGGGCAGATTGATGTCCATCAGAATGACCTCGGGCAAGGCCGTCAATGCCAGCTCCAAGCCTTGACGCCCATCGCGCGCCTTCAGCAGGCGCAAGTCGGCACGCCTTGCCAAGAGCCTTTCAATCAAGAGCATATTGGCCGGGTTGTCCTCCACATACAGCAAGGTGGCCACACCCGCCGGCGCCTGCTCAGGCGCCCCGGGCGGACTTGCCAGGTGGTTGGTGACGGCGTCCAACTGCGGGGCATCGGCTTGCTGCAACTCGATCCAGAACACGCTGCCAACCCCCGGCTGGCTGCGCACGCCGATCTCGCCGCCCATCAGTTCCATCAGGCGCTTGCTGACGACCAGACCGATGCCGGTTCCTTCGGTCGCGCCGCCTTCTTGGCCGAGGCGGTTGAAGGGTTGAAACAATTGTTCGATCGCCGCCGCGCTCAGCCCTTCGCCATCGTCTTCGACGCTCAGGCGCAAACGCCCGCCCACTGCGCCAAGGGCCGGCATGCATTTCACCCGCACCTCACCGCCGCTGCGGTTGTACTTGATCGCGTTGGAGAGCAGATTGATCAGCACCTGCTTGACCCGGGTGCGGTCGGCGGTGATGAAGGCCGGGCCCTCGGGTGCGGTGAAGTTCATCCTGATGCCGGCGCGCTGCGCCTGCGCTTCCATCATCGCCTGGCAATCCAGCAAGACCTCGGCCAGCGACATCGGTTCGGGCGACAGCGACAGCTTGCCCGACTCGATCAAGGCCAGGTCAAGAATCTCGTTGATCAGCTCCAGCAAGTACCAGCCGGCCTGCAGAATCTGATCGATGCTGGCCTGCTGGCTGGGCGCGGGCAGCGGCTCGCCGGTCTCCATCAGCTGTGCAAAGCCCAGAATCGCATTCAGCGGCGAGCGCAGCTCGTGGCTCATGCTGGAGAGGAAATCTGATTTGGCCTGATTGGCCTTTTCCGCCACCACCTTGGCGCTGCCCAGCGCCACATTGACATCCTGCAACACCAGATCGAGCGCCTTGCGCTCGGTGATGTCGCGCGCGGCGGCAAACACGCCTTGCAGATTGCGGTCGCGGTCGTAGAAGGTCGTGGCGTTATAGGACACGACGGTTTGCTTGCCGTCGCGCGCCAGCGCGGTCAGCTCGTAATTGGTGACCTTGTTCTCGGCCAGCACCCGCTTGATGCCGGCCTCGGCGCGCAGCGGGTCAGTGAAATAGTTTTTGAACGGCGCGCCGATCAGCTCATCGCGGGTGCAGCCGGTCAGCGCCTCCATCTGCTTGTTGACGTCGGAGATGATGCCGGCCGGGTCGGTGGTCATGATCGCGTCGATGTTCGCTTCGATCAAAGAGCGGGTGTAGAACTGCTGGTCGCGCAGGCGTTGATCGAGCTTTTTGCGCTCTTCCTCGATCTGCTTGCGCGCGGTGTTGTCGGTGCCGATCAGCAGATAGCCAATGATGGCGCCGGCCGCGTCGCGCAGCGCCGTCACCGACACCACGGCCGGGAAGCGGCTGCCGTCCTTGCGGATGTAGGTCAGCTCATAGATATCTTCGATGCCGCGCGAGGCCTTGAACACCAGCGCCTCAAAGCCCGGCGTGATGGTGGTGCCCAGCTCCTGGCTGAGTGCTTCGGCACGCGCAATCACTTCGAGCGGATCGGAGATGTCGGCCGGGGTGATTTTGTTCATCACATCGGCGGCGGCAAAGCCCAGCATGCGTTCGGCGCCGACATTGAAGAGCTGGATCACGCCTTTCTCGTCGGTCGCGATGCTGGAGAAATTGGCGCTGTTGAGGATGGCGTTTTGCAGCGCGCCGGTCTTGAGCAGGGCGGCCTGGCGACGCTGCTCGGCGCTCAGGGCCGAGCCGATCCCGACACCGGCATCGCCGTCATCTTCGGCATCGGCAAAATCCTGCGCCGCTGGCGCAAGGGGTAAGACAGCGTCGAACATGGTGGCAATCCTCGAAAAGCGTACACAAAGCCCGGATCCGGGCTAACGCTCATCGGTCGACCCAGCCATCGGTCGAACGAACAAGGCGGCAAACGAAAACAAGCGCCCGACCCCTTTTGAAGTCGAGCGCCTGCATATTCGCCTGCGATGGTTCGGCCGTCTGTACGCTGACGCACATAGGCCGGCAATCGCCAAAATAACTGTCTACTTAGCCGGCGTGAACCAGTCTTCGGTGGCGGAACGCTCCCAAGCACCGATCTGGGCCTCGGCCTCATCCTTGGCCACGCCGTAACGCTCCTGGATCTTGCCGGCCAAGATTTCGCGCCGACCGGCGACGACATCAAAGTCATCCTTGCTCAGCTTGCCCCATTGCTCGGTGGCGCGGCCACTGAGCTGTTTCCAATTGCCTTCGATGCGATCCCAATTCATGGCTGACTCCCTAACAATTGTCGATTTGAAACTTCAAGGACGAACCGTGATTTCGTTCTTGACGGCCTTCACGCCATTGACCTTCCAGGTCAGGCTTTGGGCCGTGTCTTTTTCTTTCTGGTTCTTGGCGAAGCCGGACAGCATCACTGTGCCCTTCATCGTTTCAACGCTGATGGCGGCGGCGTCGACTTCGGTGTTTTCCACGAAGCGGGCCTTGACGGCGGTGGTGATCGCGCTGTCATCGATATAGGCGCCGACCGGCTCCTGGCCGCGCGTAACGGCGCAGCCGGTGGCCGACAACAGGGCGACGGCGGCAACGATGCTAGCCAGCGTGTTGCGAAGATTGAGTGTGTTCATGATGGTGAGTCTCCGGTACGGGTTGATAAATAGACAGACTGCGACTGGCCTTAAGCGGCCAACCAGTCCTTGAGTTCCTCGGCATGATCCTGCTCATCGCTGAGGATGCTTTCGAGCAGACGACGGGTGGTGCTGTCCTTGTCACCGATCAGCTGGATCAGCTGGCTGTAACACTCGATCGCAACCCGCTCGGCGATCAAGTTAGCGCGGATCATGTCCTTCAGATCGCTGGACTGGTCGTAGGCGGCGTGGCTGCGCTCGGTCAGCGTGGCGGGCGAGAAGTCGGGCGCACCGCCAAGCTGCACGATGCGCTGGGCCAGCCGGTCGGCGTGGCCTGACTCTGCATTCGCATGCACCAAAAACTCCTCGGCGATCTTCGGCGAAGCCAGGCCCTGCGCTGTGAAATGGTGGCGTTTGTAGCGCAGCACGCAGACCAACTCGGTGGCCAGCGAGTCGTTCAAGAGCTTGACGATCTCGCCCGCCCAAGGGCCGTAACTGGGCGTCACCGCGCCTTGATCGAGGCTGTGTTTGGCGGCCTCAACGGCCGCCATATCCAAGTGCATCGCAGGCTTCTGTTCTGCTCTATCGTGATCTTTGTGATGCGTCATGGCACTGTCCTGGTTGAACTTGGATTAACTTGGATTGACTTGGATTAGCCCCAAGCGATAAGGCCACTTTAAGAAAATGCGTGCCGCGGGGACATCAGCGCGCTTCGCCTGCCGCTGTAGGAAGAAGCCGCGCTGGGCTGTGGGCAGGCAGGCCGGCGGGTGCCGGCAAGAGCGGAATCACAAAGCTGCTGTAGGCGGGCAGCTCCGGCCAGACCAGGCTCTGGCCCGGCAGCAAGAGTTGGCCCGGCGTGGCCAGGGCCTCAGCTGGCGTCACGCGCAGCAAAACAAAATGCATCTCCCGGCCCTGGCGTTTGAGCGTCAGCTCGACGCGCGGCCAATGACTGGGCAAATAAGGCCTGAAGGACAGTTGTAGCGCTTCCAAGCGCAGCCCGCAGATGGACTCTAGCGCCGCGCGGTGCAACCAGGCCGCCGCTCCGGTGTACCAGCTCCAGCCACCCCGCCCGACATAGGGCGGCTGGCTGTAGACATCGCCGGCCAGCACATAGGGCTCGATCCTGTACACCGGGCCATGTACCGGATGGGCGGCCCGGTGCGCCGGGCTCAGATAGCTGAAGTAGCGGTACACCGCGTCACCGGCTGACTCGCCCGTGTCGGGCTCGGCGCTGACTTGCGCCAGCTGCGCTCTGGCCATCAAGGCCCAAACGCCGGCATGCGAATACTGGCCGCCGTTCTCACGCACGCCGGGCGGGTAGGCCTGGATATAGCCGGCACTCGGCAGCGCATTGACCAGCGGCGGGTCCAGCAAGCGCAAGAGGCCGGCATCGGCATCGATCAGATGGGTTTGAGCGGCCGTCATGGCCATGCGCTGCAGGGCCGTCGGCGCCGCGCCCGACAGCACGCTCCAGGCCTGCGCGATCAAATCGATGCGGGCTTCTGCATTCTGGCCGCTGCCCAGCGGCTCGCCGTCGTCAAAGAAGGCGCGCTTGAACCATTGACCGTCCCAGGCTGGCCCGATCAGTGCCGAGCGCCAGCCCGCAGCGGCCGACTCCCAAGTGGCAGCACGGAAAGTCTCGCCGCGCGCCCGCGCCAGCGGCGCAAAATCAGCCACCACCCGGCATAAAAACCAGCCCAGCCAAACCGATTCACCGCGCCCCTCGATGCCGACCCGGTTCATGCCGTCGTTCCAGTCGCCGCTGCCCATCAGCGGCAGGCCATGCACGCCGACGCGCAAGCTGCGGTCCAGCGTGCGCGCCGCATGCTCATAGACCGAGGCGGCCTCAAGGCTTTCGGTCGGCGTGTAGTAAGCATCCTCGGCGCCGAGCGAAATCGGCGCGCCATCCAGAAAAGGCACGCTTTGATCGAGCAGGCCGGCGTCGCCGCTGCTGCGCAGGTAATGCGCGCAGGCCAGTGGCAACCACAGCAGATCGTCCGAGAAATGCGTGCGCACGCCGGCGCCCATGGGGCTGTGCCACCAATGCTGGACATCCCCTTCAACGAATTGACGCGAGGCGCACAGCACGATTTGCTGGCGCAGCATGGCCGGTGCGGCCCAGGCCAGCGCCATCGCGTCTTGCAGTTGATCGCGAAAGCCGGTGGCGCCGCCGGCTTGGTAAAAGCCCGCCTTGGCCCAGAGCCGGCAGGCCAGGGTTTGATACAGCAACCAGCGGTTCACCATCGCATCAAACAGGGGGTCAGGTGTTGATAACTGGGTCGCGCCCAGCAAGTCATCCCAGCTGGCTTGCGTGGCGGCCAGGCGCTGCGCGGCAGACACGGCAGCGGCCTGTTCGGCCAGTTGCAGCGCGGCGGCCGGGCTGGCGCCATAGCCGAGCAAAAACACCCGGCGCGCACTGGCGCCCGGCGCCAGCTGCAACGCGGTCGACAGGGCCGCACAAGGGTCCAGGCCGGCGCCCTCGCGCTTGCCGAAAAAATCGGGCAAGACCAAACGGCCGCGCGCATCGAAGAACTCGCGCCGATCGCAGGTCCAGTCCACGCTTTCGGCGTTGTGGCCTGCTTTGGCATGCGACTCCGTCGGCGCGGCCAGGGCGAGGAAGGCGGTACCCGCGCCAAAGCCCTGCGCTTGCTCGGCTTGCGTCGCCAGCAAAGTGTTCAGGCGCCTATCGCCGGCCCGTGTCGGCTTGGCCGTCGTCAGCAAGCTGCTGCGGTCCGCGCGGTTGGCGCCGAGCAGCCATTCCGCCATGCCGACCACGCGCAGCGACAAGTTGCGGCTGCCATGGTTGACGAAGGCCAGTTCGATCTGCTTGACCGAAGTCAGCGCATCGGTGCACCAGGTCGCCGTCACTGCCAGATCGCCGTGCCTGTGCTTGATCACGCTGAAGCCCTGGCCATGCGTCACTTCGTAACTGACGTCGACCGCCCCCCAGGCGCCCGGCGCCACGCTCCAGGCCGCCTGCGTGCTCAAGTCCTGCAGCAAAAACCACTCGCCCGGCAGGTCAGCGACCGCATCATTCGACCAAGGCGTGAGCTGGTTCATGCGGCTGTTCAAGGCCCAGCTATAGCCGCCGCCGGCCTCGGAGATATGGGCCCCGAAGTCGCGGTTGGCCAGCACATTGATCCAGGGCCGCAGCGGCCTGCGAAGCGCGTCGATCTTGAACTTGAACTCACCTTGTTCAGGCGAGCCCTGCGCGCCAAATTGACCTTGGAACTGCGGCAAGTCCGGCGCCATATTGCTGCCATGCTCGGGGCCGACCGCCGTCATCGAGCCCTCAAGCCGCGCGTCCAGCGCTTGCTCATGCTGCTCCAGCCAGTCCGCAATATGGTGTGGCAGCGGTCGGCCGTCGGCGTGCAGCCGCAAGCAGGCCAGCGTACGCAAGCTGCTCAACTCGGCGTCCGTCAGTTCATCAGCGCGCAGCACATGCAAGCCGCACAAGCCCTGAGCGGCCGATTCGCCGGCCTGGTTCTCGGCCAAATGACGTTCACGCAACGCCATCAGCTCGCGCTGCAAGGCCATCAAGTAGGAGGCCGGCTCGGCATTGATGATCACCAGATCACAGGCAACGCCGCCCCAGGACCACAGCCGCAGCGCCTTGGCCAGCGTGCGCAGCAGGCCCAGGCCCTGCAGCACGCCGGCCGAGACCAGAATCAGCGGCTTGTCGCCCGAGATGCCGAAGCGCCACAGCTGGCGGCGGTCACAGCTCGGCGTGGCCGCCGGCAGCGCTGCGCCCGGGTCGAGAGGCAAGGCACTCTGCGGCCGCGTCAAGGTCAGCACCAGCGCGGTCGTCACCGACTGCAGCGCGGCCAAGTTCTCGGCGCTCAGGCCCAACGCGCGCAGCCGAATGCCGGTCAGCGTGGCCGACATCAGCGTGGCCCGCTGCACATGGCTGGGCTGGCGGTATTTGTCGATGATGGCGTCCAGCCTGGCGCGGCTGTCGCAAGCGGCAGTGGCGAAGGTCAGCACCACCTTGGCCTGCGGGCCGACGCGCACCCTTGCGGCCAGCGCGCAGACCGGATCCAGGCCGGTGTCCTGGTGCGCCCGCATACCCGGCTCGGCGGTGGCCGGCGTCTCGAAATCAGCCAGCGGCTGGCCGGCCTGGCGGTTGCGGCCCAGCCACTGCTGGCGGTCGGTCTGGCAGCGCAGGCCCAAGAGATGGGGCCCGCCATCGGCCAGAAAATGCGCCGCCAGCAGACCCTGCTCGCTGGCCAGGCGCGGCTTGCGCTCGAACAGCAGCGCTTGGTCCTCGGCCTGCCATTCGGCGCGCAGGAACAGGTTTGAGAAGGCGGGATGCGCTTCGTCGGCGCGTGGCTCGGCCAGCGTCACCTCAAAGGCCGAGATCAACTCGAACTCCAAGCTGCGCTCGCTCAAGTTTCGCAACTCGACCTGGCGAAACTCGATGTCGTCCTCGGGGCTGACCCAGACCGTGGTTTGGACCTGCAGTTGCGGCCAGACAGCCTCGAAGCACACGGTGTCAGCGTGAAAGGTGCTGCGGTACTGGGCGGCCGGATCGGGCGCCGGATGCTGGGTGATGGACACCAGCCCGGCACGGCCGCCCGTCGTCGCCAAGCCGCGCAGATAGAAAAAGCTGCCCAGCGTATCGCGCAAGGCGTCATCGCGCCAGCGGCTGATGCCGATCCGGCCCCAGCGGCTCCAACCCGCGCCATTGGCGCGCAGTGACACGCTGTAGCGCCCGTTGGACAACAGATGGGTGGGCGCCACGGCGGTCTCCCCCGGCAGCACCTCGCGCAAGAGGCTGGGCGCGCGCACCTCGCGGGGCTGCTGCACCCAGCCCTGCGGTGGTTCAAACAGCGCCGAGACCTCGCGTGGCGCGCGCTCATGCAGCAGCGAGGCCACCGCTTCGATAGGTGCCGGCGCCATGCCCCAGCGCTGCGCCACGCCGCCCAGCAAGACATTGGCCAGCGCCACGAGGCTCATGCCTTGGTGGTGGGCCATCAAGGTGCTGACTGCGGTAAAGCGGGCGCTGCCGCTCTGGCGCGCGGGTGTGTAGTCGAGTGCTTCGATGAAGCCGTAGCGACCACGCACGCGCCCCAAGGACTCCAGCATGGCGAAATTGCGGCAGGCGGCCTGCGGCGCTATCTGCGCGGCCAGCGCGGTCGCATAGGGCGCGATCACCAGCTCCTCGGCCGGCGTGCGGCGTAGCGCCAACCGGGGCACCCCTTGCGGCGCGTACTGGTAGGCCAGCGTGTAGTCGCGCCCGGCATAGGCCGACTCGGAAATCCCCCAGGGCGTTTGATTCAGCTCGGCGTAGCGGATCTGCTCCAGCAATGCCGCCAGACAGGCCTCGCGCAAGACGCTGCCATGCGGTTCGTCCAGCACCAGGCTGGGCATCAGATATTCGAACATCGAGCCCGACCACGAGCGCAGGCCGGCCGCCGTCGCCACGGCGAAAAACGGCCGCCCCAGCGCCCCCCAATGGCGCACCGGCACATCGCCCTTGGCGACCGCAAACAGGCTGGTCAGGCGCGATTCCGAGGCCAGCAAATCGTAAAAACCCGAGTCCAGCTGCTGCTCGGCGACGCGGTAACCAATATGGAACAGGTGGCGCTTGGGGTGGTAGAGAAATTTGAAATCGGCCTCGCCGGCCAGGCGCTCAAAGGCCTCGGCCAGCGCCAGCAAACGCTGTGCGGCAAGCGGCCGGTCGGTCGCGCGCAAGTCCAGGGTGGTCGAGTGACGCGTGGCCCGCAGATCGGCCAAGCACCAGCGCAGCTGCAGGCGCAGCGAGGCCGCGCCGCCGCAGCGCCCGGCCAGCAATGGCCTGAGCCGATTCTGCGCAGCCTGCAGCGCGCGCGCGCTCGCCTGGCCATCAAACGGGGCCTTCGCCAGCGCGCGGCAGGCTTGGGCCGCAGCAAATAAATGACCGCAGAGATTGCCGCTGTCCACGGTGGACACATATCTGGGCAGCAGCGCTGCGCCACGCTCGGTGTCATACCAATTCAAAAAATGACCGTGGTAGCGCTCCAACTCGCCCATGCTGGACAGCGTCGCCTCCAGCCGGCTCAGCAGGTCCTGCGTGCCAATCCAGCCGAACTCGCGTGCGCAGGCCGTCGCCAGCAGGTACAGGCCGATATTGGTCGGCGAGGTACGGTGCGCCAGCATGTCTTGCGGGTCCAGCTGCAGATTGTCGGGCGGCAGGTAGCGGTCGCCGGGACCTATGCAGCGCTCGAAAAACCGCCAGGTGTCGCGCGCAATGCCCTGCAGGTAAATTTGTTCGGCCAACAAGAGCTCAGGCTGCTCACATGCCAGATTAGGTCGACTGACCCACCAACTGACGAGCGGTGCGGCGAACCAGGCCAGGCAGAACAGTCCCGCCAGGTAGGGATGAATATTGCCGACCATCGCCAAGCCAGCCCACAAGCACAGCGCCAGCAAGGGGGCCCGCCAATGCTGGCGCAGCACCGCCGGCAGACTCGTTTTGGCGGCGGCCTGCGCGCTCGCGGCAGTGGTCCATTGCAGCAGCAGGCGGCGGCTGAAGAGCATGCGGTAAAGCGCCCTGATGACGGCGTCCAAGGCCATCAAGGCATGCTGCAGCAACTGGCCCAGCAACCACAGGCCGCTGAACAGCGCGCGCAGCAGGTCGGTCGCCGCACGGGCGTAGAAATGGCGCAGTGCGAGATCATCCCGACTCGGCGCAAAACCGGCCAGCGCGCCCAGCAGGGGCCCAGCCGCCAGCGCCGCCCAGACCAAGCCCAAGGCGACCCAAGGCGCTATGGCCATGCCGGCCAGCGACAAAACCAACAGCAGCAAGGATGCCGGCGCGACCAAAGAACGGCGCAGATTGTCAAACATCTTCCAGCGACTGACCGCGCGAAACGGGTAGCGCCAGGGATTCAACAGGATGGGCAATAACTGCCAGTCGCCGCGGGTCCAGCGGTGCACGCGCGAGGCCGCCACATCGGCATGGAATGGCGCGTCCTCGACCACCGTGATGTCGCTGACCGCTGCACAGCGCGCCAGCGCACCTTCCAGCAAGTCATGGCTCAAGACCTGACCCTCGGGCAAGCGCGCATGCAGCACCGCATGCAGGGCCTGCACATGCAGCAGACCCTTGCCGCTGAAGCTGCCCTCCTGGAACAGGTCCTGATAGACCTCGGAGCTGGCCGCGCTATAGGGGTCGATGCCGCATTGGCCGGCAAAAAACCAGTGGTAGAGGGTGAAATCCTTGGGCGCTGGCAGCGGCGTCACCACGCGTGGCTGCAAGATGCCATAGCCCTGGGCAATATAGCGTCCGCTAGGGTCCAGATGCGGCTGGTTATGCGGGTGGGCGGCAACGCCGACCAGCTCGCGCAGGCGCCCGGGCGGCAGCTGGGTGTCGCTGTCCAGCGTGACGATGTAGCGCGTGGCGCGCTGCGGCGTCGACAACTCGCCCAAGTCGATAAAGGCCGCTTCAGTGCGCTCCCAAGGCGGCGGCTTCTCAGCGGCCGGATCGACGTTTGCTTGGCGGGCCGGATCGACCAGGAGATTGACCAACTGCTCCAGCTTGCCGCGCTTGCGCTCCCAGCCTATCCAGGCCTGCTCGGTGCGGCTGAAGCTGCGCCGCCGGTGCAACAACAAAAAGCGCGCCACCGGCAACTCTCCCGGCAGCGCGGCGGCCGCTGGATGGCGCAAATTGAGTTCGCGCAGTTGCGCGCAGGCCAGTTCGAGCAGAGCCGCATCGGCGGCCAGCTCGGGCGTGGGCGCGTCCAGCCAGTCGCTCAGCAATGCGAACTGCGCCTGCGCCTCGGGGTTGGCCAGATAGTGCAGATGCAGGCGGTGCACCAGCTCGCCGACGGCAGCAGCGCTGCTCAACATCGCCGGTACCACCACCATCACCCGGTGCTCCGGCGGTATGCCTTGCGCCAGCGCCAAGCGCGGCAAATGGCTGGGCCGGGCCGACTCACTGACCAGGCGGTTGATCACCGCCACCACGGCCTCGGACGCGGGGAACAACATCAGCAGCGCTGCCAGCGTCCACACGCCCTGCGGCGGGAGCAGCCAAGCCACCAGGCCCAAGCTGAAACAGCCCAGGGCCGCAAGGTAAATCGGCAAGGCCAGCCGGCGGCCGGCGCGCCGCGCGAGCTCGCTCAGCCATTCCAGGCTGCGCTGATGCACATTGCCAGGCAGACCGAGTGCCGCCAACAAGGCTGGCCGGCCGGCGCCGGCCAGCCAATAGCAGGCGTCCGCTTCGTTTTGATCCAGCTGATCGCGCTTATCGCCCATCAGCGCCAGCAAGGCCTGCGCCACCGCCACCTCGCTGCGGCCGCTGCGTCGCGCCAGCCGCTCGATCGCATGCAGGCTTTGGTCGCGGGTGACCATATGCTCGGCCGCGAACACCGGCGCGCTCATCATCAAATGCATCAAGCTACTGCTGTGCGCGACGATGTCGGGCCAGTCGGCGTCCCCAATCGCGCGCAAGCTGGTCAGCGCATTGCTGACGCTGAGGTTGTCGGCGGTCTGATCGGCGGTCTGCTGCAGCTGCGCGGCGGCCAGATCGGGCAAGGCTTCGCTCAGCCAACGCGCCCGCCTTGAATCACTTTGGCGCTCGCCGGTCATGCGCTGATCCTGCAGGCGCTGCGCCATCTGGGCCAAAAAGACCCGGCCGACGCCGCGCTGATTCAGCAGCGCCAGCAAGTCGTCCAGCGCGGCGGTGGTGAAGCTGTCCAGGCGGTCAAAACAGAGATTGGCAACCTCGCGCGCTGCCTTGTTGGTCGCCACCCGCTCGGCCAAGCGGCGCAGGTTTTCCACCAGCACCACCCGCAGCGTGGTCGGCAAGGCCCAGATCTCGCGCAGGCTGAGCTCGCGCGTTTCCTGGTAGGCGGCCAGAAACTGCAACAGCAAGTCCTCATCGAAGGCGCCATCGGTATGCGCGACAAAGGCCCAGGCCACGCCGTAGATGCGCGGCAGACCGGCCAGCGGCTCGGCCAGCAAGACCGGCAAGGCGCGGAAATAGCCACGCGGCAAGCCCTCGTGAACCTCTTTGAGCTGGGCCTCGATCAGATGGAAGTTATCAAGCAGCCATTCGGCCGCCGGGCTGATGTCATAGCCACTTTTGGCGCGCTCGCCGATATAGCGGTGGGCTTGGCGCAGCGCCTCAATATTGCTGCGCAGGCGGGGGAAAAAGCTCGCCGCAAACGCGCTCGAGCGCTCGGCGCTGTGGGTGGCGCCGAGGCTGCGGCCATGTTGCGCAAAGCGCTGCGGGCCGAAAATTTCGGCCCGTATCGGCGCTTGTAAGGCGCCGCGCTCGCCGCCCAGGATCTCACACAACAGGGCCGAGGCCTCGGGCAGCAGGCGCTGCAATTCCCGCGTGGCCATCGCTCAGCCAAGCAAGGCGCTGCCAAGCACCAACAGCAGCAAGGCCAGCACCAGACTGGTGACGAAACGTGGTGCCACAAAGCCATGCAAGGTCTCGGCCGCACAGCGCAAGCGAAAGATGCCGCCGCTGTTGGCCCGGCACAAGCCCAGGTGCTCGCCCATGGCTTTGAGCTCACCGGGTGACGTGTCGGCGCTGTCGCCGAACGATGAGGTGCTCCAGGTGCTGCCGGAGCCTGCGTTGTTGTGCCTCATAGTCATCCCCCTCAACGCCGAGGACGCACGGGCTGCTCATTCTCCGAGACGTAGATCTCGACCCGGCGGTTCAGCGCCCGGTTGCTGGCACTTGCGTTGTCAACCACTGGAAAGCTCTCGCCATGGCCGACCGTCGCGATACGCGTCGCCGCCAAGCCATTGCCCGCAGCCAGCAGCGCCGCCTTGACCGCATCGGCGCGGCGCAGCGACAAGGCCTCATTCAGGGCCGTGCCGCCACTGCTGTCGGTATGGCCTTCGATCAACACTTGCCGATTCGGATACTGCTGCAAAAACTCGGCCAGCTTGCGCAGCGACTGCTGGGCAGCCGGCTTGACTTCGGCACGGTTCAACTCGAATAACACGTCACCCAAGGTCACCAGCATGCCGCGCTCGGTCTTTTGCGCCTGCAATGCGGC
The DNA here is from genome assembly GCF_025717555.1 of Paucibacter sp. B2R-40. GTDB lineage: Bacteria > Pseudomonadota > Gammaproteobacteria > Burkholderiales > Burkholderiaceae_C > Paucibacter_A. Next base: position 54,327 of record NZ_JAJIRP010000011.1, read on the forward strand.
CAACTCAGCCTGCTGAGCCTGCAGCTGCGTCTGTGCTTGCGCCGTCTGGGCCTGTGCGCTGACCGCGGCGGCCACAGCCACCCCGCTCGCTTGCTCGGCGGCGGCGGCTTGACGCTGCGCAATGCCGGTCTGATTTCGCGAACGCTGTAGTTCAGCGGTGCGCTGATCAGCGCGCGCACGCTCGCGTTCGGCTTCGCTGCCGGTAAGGGCCGCGTCATTGCTCTTGGCCAGCGCCACCGCGACCGCTCGACGCGCTTGGCTGTTGGCCACATAGGCCGAACTGTCCAGCTCCGCACCGGCGTCGCCCTTGGCCAGCAGCGCGTTGGCGCGGCTGAGCGAGTCGGTGGCCGTCTTCAACTCCAATGGCGCATGTGTGCGCACCATGGGGTCTGCCTCGGCATTCAGCACGGCCTGGCGCGCTTCCACCAAGGCGGGCGGCGCTGCCGGTGGCGTGCTGGCGCAAGCGCCCAGCAGCAAGCTGCTGAGCAGCAAGGAGGATGTCTTGGGGGTAAAGGCAAATGATTTCATGGGGCGGTTTTCCTGGTGCTGACGGGGCTGAGTTGTGTTGGACATCACTTGCGCGACATCTCATCGCGCAGCTGGCGTATGCCCTCGCGCACCTCCGCCAGCGCACGGGCCGAGCGAACCGAACGGGCCTGACTCTCGGCCAGCGCGGCGTCGGCCTCGGCCTGCTCGGCCAAGCGCCGCGCCAGCTCAAAATCCTTGTTGGCAAAGGCCGCATTGGCCAGACTGAGTTTTTGGCGTGCGGCCGCCACTTCCACCGGCGCGTCCACTGCAGCCGAGGTGTCGGCTCGCTCGACCGCCGCTTTGCTGACCGCCATTTGCGCCGTTGGCGGCGTGCTGGAACACGCTGACAATGCTGCGATCAAAACCAGGCTGACAAAGGGCAGCGCAACTCGCGGATGTTGCTGTCGCTGTTGCTGTTGGGGTGTTAGGGCAAGGTATTTCATGGCTTCTCCAAAGGTCTGCATGTCTTGTTGCCATGATGCTGAGCCAGCCCCGCTATCGCCATCAGCCGAGCCCGCAAGCGGCTGTCAGACAGGGACTACAGCGCTGCGCCAAGGGCTCAGTCGGCGTGCTGTTTGAGCCAGGCCAGGTAATGCTCGACCCAGCTCTGCATCAAGCCCTTGACGCCAGCGCCGAAGCCGCCATCGGCATCAAAGAAGCCTTCCTTGGCCTGCAAAAAGGCCTCGGGCACACCCATCGCGGGCACATCCAGGCAGGCCAGCACATTGCGCAAATGTTGCTGCGCCAGCGCGGTGCCGATGACGCCCACCGATATGCCCAATAGGCCCGCTGGCTTGCCCGCCCAGACGCTTTGCCCATAGGGGCGCGAACCATGGTCGATGGCGTTCTTGAGCACGCCGGGGATGGAGCGGTTGTATTCGGGCGACACAAACAGCAAGCCCTGCGAGGCCAGCACATCGGCCCGCAGGCGCTGCACGGGCGCGCTGGGGGTGGCGTCGTCGTCTTGGTTGTAGAGCGGCAAGTCCCCGATCTCGATGGCTTTGAAGCTGATCCAATCGGGCGCCAAGCGCATCACGGCGCCGGCCAACTGCCGGTTGAAGGACTCGCGGCGTAGGCTGCCGACGATCACCGCCACTTGATAGTTCTGCATAAGAAGTCTCCGCAAAAAGGAGACTCGAACTTACGCAAGCTGATCTGACTGGTCTGTGCGTTAGGCCACGTTCGTTAGCAGCCGGCGCGACTCAGGCGGCGCTTGAGTTGATCGATTTCTTCCAGCAAGTCCAGCACCAGGGCGGTGCCATGTGGGGCCAGATCCAGCTCGCGCTGCAGGCGCAGCGCCAGGCGCGCGCGGCGCAGCGCAGCGCCCTCGAACAGCCATTGCCCCATGTCTTCGCCCATCACGCCGAACACCCCCTCGTGCACCAACTCGGCCACTTGCAAGGCATCCACCTGGCAGGCCTGGCTGAGCCCGCTCAGCGTGAATTGCCACTCGCGTTCGACCACGATCGCCGGCTCTGCCCCTTGCTGCTGCACCAAATTCATGGCCATCTTGAAACTCCTCAAGCTTGCACCGAAACGCGTGGGTTGAAACTGCTGAACTGCGCCGCCATGCTGCGGTAGGCGTCTTCGGCCGCCTGCGTGTCGGCCGGCGGCAGCTGCACTTGCAAAACCGCATAGAGATCGCCGGCGGCACCGGCATTGAAGGCCGGCAAGCCGCGCCCTTTGAGCCTGAGCTTGCGCCCGCTTTTGGACGCCGGCGGCACCGTCAGGGCCAGCTCGCCGTCGGGCGTTTGCAAGCTCACCGTCGCACCCAGGGCCGCCTCCCAAGGCGCTACAGGCAGGTCCATATAGACATCCCCGGCCTCGACACGAAAGCGCGCATTGGGCAAAAACGCAATCTCCAGATAGAGATCACCGGGGGGCGCACCGCCATGCCCCATTTGCCCCTGCCCCGCCAAGCGCAGATGCTGACCGGCCTGTATGCCTTTGGGAATGCTGACTTGGATGCGCTTGTTTTGCATCTGTGCAGCACCGGCCGCGTCACGCTGAGGCACATGCAAAGTGATCGTGCGCTGCGCCCCCCGGTAGGCGTCGAGTAAATCAATGCTGACCTTCGCATGCTGATCTGCGCCCGCGCGTTGCGAGAATTCATGCGCCGAGCCCCGGCCATTGCCGCGCCCTGCCTGGCGACCAAACAAGGCCTCAAAGAAGCTGCTGTGGGCGCCGCCCGCGCCGTCCGCGCCATTTGGCGCACCCGCAAACTCGCCGCCGTTGAAGGCAAAGCCATCGCTCCAACCGGGCGCCGGCTTGAACGCCGAGCCGCCCTGCGCCTCTTTGTCGATGGCGTCATAGGCGGCGCGCCGCTCCACATCACAAAGCGCTTCATGCGCCTCCGCGATGTCTTTGAAACGCGCCTCCGCGTCAGGCTCTTTGCTGACATCCGGGTGGTACTTGCGCGCCAGCTTGCGATAGGCGCGCTTGATTTGATCGGCGGTGGCGCTGCGCTCAAGCCCTAGCGTGCGGTAATAGTCCTTGAACTCCATGGCTTGAGGCTTCCCGCTGTGTGTGAATGCGCGGCGCTGGCCATCAGGGCCGCGCTCGCTGCCCCGCATTTGGCCGGGCGGCAACACAGCCTGTCTGTGCGCCAGCGCACACAAGCGGCGGCAATTCGAGCCTGCGTTGCGCCAACGCAAGTCGTTCGCCGGCAAGCCCCCCTAACTTCATCGCCGCGTCCGTTTCAAGCACCGTAGCGGTCTACACTGCCGGTTCAACCTGACCAGGCCCCTCCACCGCAAGCTTTTGCCGTTATTGGCGCTATTCGCCAATATTCGCCGCTTGGAGTTTTAAATGGCCGCCCCTTCCAGCCTTCGCAAGAATCACCTGCTCGACGCGCTGCCCGAGCCGGAATGGCAGCGCCTGCTGCCCCATCTTGAGAGCGTCGACATGCCGCTGGGCTTGGTGCTGTACGAGCCGGGCAGCACGCTCAGCCATGTCTATTTCCCCACCAGCGCGATCGTGTCTTTGCTCTACGTAATGCAAAACGGCGCTTCGGCCGAGATCGCCGTGGTGGGCTTTGAAGGCCTGCTGGGCATCTCCTTGTTCATGGGTGGTGACTCCACGCCCAGCCGCGCGGTAGTCCAGAGTGCGGGCCAGGGTCTGCGGATGACGGCGCAGGCCATCAAGGAGGAGTTCAAGCGCTCCGGCCCGGTGATGCATCTGCTGCTGCGCTACACGCAGGCGTTGATCACGCAGATGTCGCAGACTGCGGTCTGCAACCGCCACCACTCGCTCGACCAGCAGCTCTGCCGCTGGCTGCTGCTCAGCCTGGACCGGCTGCGCAGCCATGACTTGGTGATGACGCAGGAGCTGATCGCCAATATGCTGGGCGTGCGCCGCGAGGGCGTGACCGAGAGTGCGCTCAAGCTCAGCCAAGCGGGCCTGATCCGCTATGCGCGCGGTCACATCACCGTGCTGGACCGCCCCGGCCTGGAGCGGCGTAGCTGCGAATGCTATGCGGTGGTCAAGAAAGAATATGAGCGCTTGCTGCCCAAGGCCATGGCAGTTTGAGAGCGCCCCTGTAGGACAGAGTTGACAGCAGCATCAGCCCTCGGCTGATGGTCAGGCCAGGGACGCGAGGCAAAGATGGGCACTCCAAAACGCATCGGAGCCCGTCATGAAACCAAGCCCAAGCCTGAGCTGCGAGCCGCGCCAAAACCTGCTGCTGGCCGAGTTGCCCGACGAGGACCTGGCACTTTGGGCCGGCTCTCTGGAGCCGGTGGCGCTGAGCCTGGGCCAAGTGCTGTGCGAATCGGGCAGCACTGCCGCGTTTGTGTACTTCCCCACCACCGCCATCGTCTCCCTGCTCTATCTGACCCAGGACGGCGAATCGACCGAGATCGCGGTGGTTGGCCGCGACGGCGTGGTCGGCATTTCGCTCTTCATGGGTGGCAACGGCACACCCAGCCGCTCGGTGGTGCAAAGCGCCGGTCAGGGCCTGCGCCTGCCGGCCCACCTGGTCAAGCAAGAGATAGCCCGCGCTGGCACCATCCAGGCCATGCTCTTGCGCTATACCCAAAGCTTGATGGCGCAGGTAGCGCAAACCGCCGCCTGCAATCGCTACCACTCGATCGACCAGTTGCTGTGCCGCCGCCTGCTGATGGGCCTGGACCGGCTGCCTTCCGAGGCGCTGATGATGACGCAGGAGTTGCTGGCCAATTTGCTCGGCGTGCGCCGCGAAGGCGTCACCGCTGCCGCGCTCAAACTCAGCCAGGCCGGCTTGATCAGCTACAGCCGAGGCCGCATCGCGGTGCTGGACCGCGCCAGGCTGGAGCAGCGCATGGGCAGCCCGGCCTTGATCGTCAAACCGCGCCGGGCCACCCAAGTGCCAGTGGCGGCATGAACGCCGCCGCACCTCACCGGCACGGAACACCGACGCAAAAAAAACGGCGAACACGCGGCGGGAATGCAGTGGCAATGCTCCGGCAAAGCGGCTTGAAGAAGCGTGAACATCCCGCGCAATAGCCCCAAACTTCGGGAGCGTCATCTTGACCCAGGCCGACAACCACCTGATTGAGTTGCTGCCCAATGCCTCGAAAGAGCGCCTGCTGGCCTTGTGCGAGCCGGCGCATTTATGCCTGTCTGAACGGCTCAGCGAGCCCGCCCAGCGGACCCAGCATGTCTACTTCCCGGTCGACGCCTTTGTGTCCCGGGTCGCCTTGATTGATGGTCATCCCGGCTTGGAAGTGGGCATGGTCGGCCGCGAGGGTATGGTGGGCGCGCACTTGGTGCTGGGCGTGGACCACTCGCCGCTGCTGGCCCTGGTGCAAGGGCCCGGCCGCGCTTGGCGCATTGAGGCCGCAAGCTTTCGAGCCGAGTTGGCGCGCAGCCCAGAGTTGCGCAGCATGCTGAACCGCTACCTCTATGTTTTGATGGCGCAGATGGCGCGCTCCGCGACTTGCTTGCGCTTTCATTTGGTTTTGCCGCGGCTGGCCCGCTGGCTCTTGATGAGCCAAGACCGGGCGCATGCCGATGACTTTCAGGTCACCCATGAGTTTCTTGCTTATATGTTGGGCGTGCGCCGCGTTGGTGTCACCTTGGGGGCCGGCCACTTGCAGCGTCAGGGCTTGATTGCCTACCACCGCGGCCATGTCTCGGTGTTGAACCGAGCCGGACTGGAGGCCGTCGCTTGCGGCTGCTATGCCAAGGACAAGCTGATTTATGCCACCAACATGGTTTGAAGTCTGGCGCCCTGCAGGCTCGACCCCAGCATAAAGTCCGAACAACAAAGAGCGGCCGCACATTGCTGTGCGGCCGCTCTTTTCAGATCAAGGCAAAGCTCAAGGCTTGGTGCTGCGGCGGCGCGCCACAAAGGCCATTGCTGCCAAGCCCGCCAACATCAACATATAGCTCTCCGGCTCCGGTACGGCGGCCGCGAAGTTGATCGACCCGCCACCTTGGCTGATCAAAAACCCACCATTCACCGGCAGCACCTGCGAACTGGTGTTGGTGAAGGCCGTGATCGCCTGACCGTAGAACGGCGACGGCGACTGGAAGAACCCAGCTTGGCCGGCATCCACATTGAAGGTCAAATTGGCGGCGGCCGAAGGCGTGAAATGCACACCGTCACCACTCGGAATCGTCACCACGGCACCCGAAATCAAGCTGCCCGTTGCCAGCACCACTTCGCCGGTCGCGGTCTCGGTCGGGGTACTGCCACTGAAGCCGAAGCTGGCCGTGCCGTTGTAGCCGTACAGCGTGTAGTTGAGCGAGGTGAAGGTGCCGAAGGTGACGCCCGTGGCCGGATTGCCGGCAGAAGACATCCCCGTGCCCGTGAAGGCAACATACAGGCCGTAGGTCTCATTCAAGCCGGTCGGGCTGAAGGTGGATCCACCCAATTGCATGGCACCGAAAGACAGATAGCCACTTTCCGTGAAGCTGCCGCCAGGCCCCGACAACACAGATGAGTAGTTGGAGATCAGGATATTGTCCCCAGTGAATGAAGTACCTGCCAATCCAGCCGCGGCCGGGTCAAAGGTGAACTGCGGCAAAGGCGCGGCCATTGCGCTGGCGCAGACGGTCGTCAATGCCAAAGTCATGGCGCTACGCTGCAGCAGCGGCTTGCAGAAGGACGTGAAAGTCGTTTTCATTGTGGAACTCCAGGGTACTGGTGAACACCGAACAGGATGTTCGATGCCTTTCTAAGTTCATGGTGTGAGCGCCGGGCAATGAACGAGGCGCGCAAACCAAGAACGAAGACCTGAAGAATAGAAACCCCGCGGCCGCATCTCTGTGCGCTGGCCCACGCAGCGAGCAACAAAACTTCGGAAGCCCCTCAAAGCGGTGGCAAAGCAAGTTTGGACGCACCCTCTACCACTGAGGCATTGGCTTGAACCAGCGGTACATGTGCGAAGGCAGCATCGGGCTGCGTGCGTTTGAGACGTCCGACAATGCTGGCCTCCTCGGCCACTGAGAACATATAGGGATACAGCGACCTGGCCTGCAGGCTCAACTCGGGTCGCCCGCCATAGAGCCCAATTTGCCGCTGAATGTCGTCAAAGTCCACACTCATCAGCACTGCGGGCGCATTCACACGCGGATTCAAGCGCTCCAGGCCCAGCACCTTGAAGCCCAGCATGCCTTCGTAAAAGCGCACATGCCGGGGGTTAACCTCGATCAGCAGACTGTCAAAGCCCATCATCCGGTGGGCAAAGATATAGGCCACGTGAAACAGCGAAGCCAATACGCGCTTTGAGCGCACCACGCTGTCAACGGCGAGCTGGGTGAACTCGCACAGCTTGAGCCCGCGCGCACGCAACTCGGCGGTCTCAAGCGCAAAGGGGTCATCCGCACTCAGGCCAGCGGGCGAATCAAAACCTATGGTGATGGTGCCGATCGTGAGCTCCTCTTCGCTGGCCAACAAGGTGATGCGTAGCGGCAGCTCTTTGGCACTCACCGGCGCGGTGTTGTAGCCGCGCCAGGCATACATGCGGTTCACCAAAATGCTGGCCGAGCTGCGCTGCCCGTCCGAGTCGGCGCTGCGGATCTTGAACAGGCGCTGGTTCAAGTTTGATGGCAGCGGCACTGCAGGCTCGAACGCTTGCTGCAGCAGGGATCGCAAAGGCTTGGCAGCCTCGAAGGGCAGGCCAATGATGGTGTCAGCGTTCATGTCTCTCCTTGACTGCCGGCGCAAGCACGCCGCTGTGCGCATTGGGCCCGGGGCGGCCTCATCTGTCGGTGCGACGGCGCACGCTGATGCCCAGACATAGATGGCCATCTGTGCGGTATCCAACAGTCGAAGACCGCATGCCGCATGAAGATGGCGTTGCACTCAGCCGGACGCGCTGTGTCTGAACTGGAGCCTTCATGTCACCTCTTGATGCAAGACCCTCGGCCAAACTGGGGCTGCGCCTGCTGACCGCGCTGGTGATTGGCTCCATGCTGGGCAGTGGCATCTTCGGCCTGCCGCAAAACATGGCCGGCGGTGCCGGTGCGGGTGCCATCCTGATCGGCTGGACCATCAGCGGGCTGGGCATGCTGATGCTGGCCCTGTGCTACCAGATGCTGGCCATGCGCAAGCCCGAACTCGACAACGGCGTCTATGCCTATGCGCGCGAGCTGGGCGGCGACTATGTCGGCTTCAACGCCGCCTGGGGCTATTGGGTCAGCGCCTGGATTGGCAATGTCGGCTATCTGGTCGCTGCCTTCGGGGCGTTGAGCTACTTCTACCCCCTCTTCGGCGAAGGCAACACGCCGGCCGCCATCCTCGGCGCCTCCGGCCTGTTGTGGCTGGTGCACGCCATGGTGCTGCGCGGCATCAAGGGCGCCGCCATGCTCAATGGCGTCGTGACCCTGGCCAAGCTGCTGCCGCTGCTGCTCTTCATTGTGCTGGTGGCCCTGTCGTTTCAGCTCAAGGTCTTCGAGCTCGATTTCTGGGGTGGCCCCGAGCTGGGTTCGGTGCTTGCGCAAGTGAAGAGCACCATGCTGGTGACGGTCTGGGTCTTCATCGGCATCGAGGGTGCCAGCGTCTATTCGGCCCGCGCGGCGCGGCGCGTTGATGTCGGCCGCGCCACCGTGATCGGCTTTCTCGTCACGCTGGCGCTCTTGATGGCGGTGTCACTGCTGTCGCTGGGCCTGCTGACGCAGGCGGAGCTGGCGGGCCTGAAGAATCCGTCCATGGCCGGCGTGCTGGAGCGGGCGGTCGGCTCCTGGGGTGCGGTGCTGATCTATCTGGGGCTGATCGTGTCGGTGGGCGGCGGCTTCCTGGCCTGGACCTTGCTCGCTGCCGAGTCACTGTTCACGCCGGCCAATGCGGGTGTAATGCCCGCCTGGCTGGGGCGGCAAAACAGTGCCGGTGTGCCGGCCAATGCGCTCTGGCTCAGCAGCGCCATGGTGCAGGCCTTTTTGCTGCTGACGCTGTTCTCCAAAGCCTCTTACCTGGCCTTGATCTCGCTGTCGACGGCGATGATTTTGCTGCCCTATTTGTTCAGCGCTTTCTACGGCGCTCTGCTGGTGCGCCGCGATGCCAAGCCCGCCCTGCGCATCGTCACAGCGCTGGCCGTCGCCTACTGCTTGTGGCTGCTCTATGCCGCCGGGCTCAAGTACCTCTTGCTCAGTGCCCTGCTCTATGCGCCCGGTGCGGCGCTGTATTTCTGGGCCAAGCGCGAACGAGGTGAGCCGGCCTTCAAGCGCCATGAAGGGCTGCTGCTGGCTGGCTTGCTGGGCTTGGCGCTGCTTGCCGCATGGATGCTCAGCTCGGGTCGGCTGGGTCTGTAAGTCAATCGTTATTTGAAGGGGTATCTGATGACACCAGGACTGAATTCCGAAGTCGGTCGACTGCGCCAGGTGCTGGTCTGCCGGCCCGGTCTGGCGCAAAAACGCCTGACGCCGGCCAACTGCCACGAGCTGCTGTTCGATGACGTGCTGTGGGTGGCGCGCGCGCAGAGCGACCATGACGCCTTCACCTCGATGATGACCGAGCGCGGCGTCGAAGTGCTGGAGCTGCTTGACCTGCTGAGCGCGACGCTGGGCGACCCGCTCGCTCGCGCCTGGCTGCTGGATCGCAAGCTGGGGCCCAACTTCTACGACCCGGCCGGGGCCGAACAGCTGCGCCCCTGGCTCGAAGCCCTCCCCCCCCTACAGCTGGCCAATTATTTGATCGGCGGCCTGGCCCGCAGCGATCTGCCCTTCGAGCCGGTCGGCCTGCTCGGCGCTTGCAGCGGGCCGGCCGACTTGCTGCTGCCGCCCTTGCCCAATACCTTGTTCACCCGCGACAGCAGTTGCTGGGTCGGCAAGAGCCCCGTGCTGTGCCCGATGTACTGGCCGGCGCGCCGCCAGGAGATGCTGTTGACGGCGGCCGTTTACCGCTTTCACCCCTTGTTCGCGGCCCAGGCCGAGCCGCTCTGGGGCGACCCCGACAGCGATATGGGCTTGGCCACCCTGGAGGGCGGCGATGTGATGCCGCTGGGAAACGGCGTTGTGTTGATCGGCATGGGCGAGCGCACCGCGCCGCAAGCGGTCTGCCAATTGGCCGCACGCCTGTTCGCCAGCGGCGACGCCAGCCATGTGCTGGCCGCCCAGTTGCCCAAATCGCGCGGCGCCATGCATCTGGACACCGTCATCACCTTCTGCGATGTCGATCTGGTGACGGTATTCCCCGAGATGGTGGACGCGATTCGCCTGCACAGCCTGCGACCGGGCAACAAGCCCGGCAGCGTCGATGTGCGCAGCGAGCATGGCGAGAAAGGCCTGTTGGACAGCTTGGCCAAGGCCTTGGGTCTGCCCCGGCTGCGCACGGTCGCTACCGGCGGCGATGCCTATGAGGCCGAGCGCGAGCAATGGGATGACGGCAACAACTTGCTGGCCCTGGCTCCCGGCGTGGTGGTGGCCTATGACCGCAATGTCTTCACCAACACGCGGCTGCGCAAGGCCGGTGTCGAGGTCATCACCATCCCCGGCGGCGAACTTGGGCGCGGGCGCGGCGGCAGCCATTGCATGAGCTGCCCCATCACCCGAGATGAGATTTGAAACCCTAAGGACAGGAACCCCCATGAGCTTCAACCTCCGCAACCGCAGCCTGCTGGACTTGCGCGACTTCCCGCCGCGCGCGATCCGCTTCTTGCTCGACTTGGCCGCCGAGCTCAAACGCGCCAAATATGCCGGCACCGAGCATCCGCGCCTGCAGGGCAAGAATATCGCGCTGATCTTCGAGAAAGCCTCGACCCGCACCCGTTGCGCCTTCGAGGTGGCCGTGCATGACCAAGGCGGCCATGTCACCTATATCGACCCGGTCGGCTCGCAGCTCGGCCACAAAGAATCGCTGAAAGACACCGCCCGCGTGCTCGGCCGCATGTATGACGGCATCGAGTACCGCGGTTTTCACCAAAGCGTGGTCGAGGACATAGCCCGTTACTCGCGCGTGCCGGTCTGGAACGGCTTGACCGACGAGGCCCACCCGACCCAGGTGCTGGCCGACCTCTTGACGATGGAAGAGTTCGGCGAGAAGCCGCTGCATGAGCTGAGCTTTTGCTATCTTGGCGACGCACGCTTCAATATGGGCTGCTCGCTTCTGGTGGGCGGCACGCAAATGGGCATGGATGTGCGCATCGCTGCCCCCCTGGCGCTGCAGCCACCGGCCGAGCTGGTGGAGCAGATGCGTGCGCTGGCCAAGACGACCGGCGCCCGCATCTGCATCACCGAAGACCCGCTTGCCGCCGTGGCCGGCGCGGACTTCGTCTATACCGATGTCTGGGTGTCCATGGGCGAGCCGGCCGAGGTCTGGAAAGCGCGCATTGATCAACTATTGCCCTTCCAGGTCAACGCCGCCTTGATGCAGGCGACAGCCAAGCCGCGCAGTTGCTTTATGCATTGCCTGCCGGCCCTGCACAATCTCGACACCGAGCTGGGGCGCGAGATCCACAAGCTGCATGGTCTGAGCGAGCTGGAAGTAACGGACGAGGTGTTTGAGTCCGAAGCCTCGATCGTTTTCAGCCAGGCCGAAAATCGCCTTCACACCATCAAGGCGGTCCTGGTCGCCACCCTGGCATGAGAGTCCGAAAGCTTTCTACTGCGCAACCGCCATGCGTCGTTGGCCGAATGCTCGGAATCCTCACGTACAGAAAGTACGTTCCGGTTCCTGCGCTTCGTCCGCCTAGCCTGCCGGCCGCTCGCTACAAAAGCTCTCGTCCTCTGGGCCTAATATGAAGATCGTCATCGCCATCGGCGGCAACGCCTTGCTCAAACGCGGCGAAGCGCTGAGTGCCGCCAATCAGCTGGCCAATATCCGGCTCGCCGCGCTGCAACTGGCCCGCGTGGCGGCGCAACACGCCGAGTTGGTGCTGACGCATGGCAACGGCCCGCAGGTCGGCCTGCTGGCCCTGCAAGCCAGCGAATATGCAGCCAGTCATTGCGATCTGCCCGCCTACCCGCTGGATGTGCTGGGCGCGCAGACCGAGGGCATGATTGCTTATTTGCTGGAGCAAGAGTTGAGCAATTTGCTACCGGCCGGACGTCAGGTCAGCAGCCTCTTGAGCCGCGTTGAAGTGGCGGCCGATGACCCCGCGTTTGCACATCCCACCAAACCGATAGGGCCGGTCTACAGCCAGGATCAATTGCAAACCATCGCGGCGGCCAAGGATTGGAAGCTGGCCAAGGACGGTGGCGGCTGGCGCCGTGTGGTTGCTTCGCCCAAACCGCTGCGTGTCTTGGGCTTGCCCTCGATACGCTGCTTGCTCGAGGGCGGTGTGGTGGTGATTGCCTGCGGCGGCGGCGGCATCCCGGTGGCCAAGCAGGCGGGTCGCACGGGCCTGCACGGCATCGAGGCGGTGATAGACAAAGATCTGTGCAGTGCCATGCTGGCCACCGAGTTGGACGCCGACTGCCTGATCATTGCCACCGATGTGGAGAGTGTCTTTCTCGATTGGGGCCTGCCCAGCCAGCGCGCGCTTGGCGAAGTGACGCCGCAGCAACTGGCCCAGCACAACTTTGCCGATGGCAGCATGGGCCCCAAAGTGGCGGCCGCCTGCGCCTTCGTGAACGCGACCGGCCGACGTGCGGTGATAGGACCGCTGGCCAAGATTGAGGCCATGCTGGCCGGCCAGGCCGGCACTCAAATCAAAGTGGCCGCTCAGGCCGGCAGGCAGATCAAGGCAAGCTTGCCCTAAGCGGCGCAAACTCCGGCGCCTCGACCAAGTCTTTCAAGACCTGCTTCAGGGCAAGATTCACCGCCTTGACGCCTCCTGCTGCGTCCTCGCTGGGCGCCGCAACGCGTGCATCGAACTCGCGGCTGGCCAAGACACGGCGCGTCGCGTTGTCGAGCAGACTGGCGCGCAGCGTCAATTGAGCTTGGCTCGGTGACTGCGAAAAATCTTGCTGCAAGCGAATGATCTCGGTGTCGATGCTGAACTCGGCGCTGGCCGCGCTGTTGGCGCCAGTGACGACCCGAAAGCGCCCGCCCGCATCGAAGGCTGCCAGCAAGAGCGGCGCCAACATGCGCGCCGGCGTGTCCGCCCATTCGTGCTTGGCAAAATAGTCCAGGCGGTAAGGCTCACGCAGATAGATGAGGCGCCGGCTGTCGAAACCTGCGGCGGCCAGCGGCGCGTTGATGCGCAGGCTGGCTTGCCCAGGCACAGGCGACGTAGTCGGAACCGCCTGCGGCATCGGCGCCCAAGTCAACAGATGCATGGTCGGCGGTGGCGGCGGCGTGGGCAGCAAGCTGCCGCAGGCGCCCAAGCCCAGCATGACGGCCGTGCAGGTAAGGCGTAAAACTCCTGCAAGCAGATTTGGTTTCATGGTTTTTCGTCTCGCGGCTTGCGGGTGGGTTCAAGTGCTTCGCCGGGGCCGTCGGGCACCGCGCCCTGCCCCAGAATCAATGCGCCGGGGTTGCGCTCGGCCTGCTCGCTCAAGCGCCGCAGTGAGGCGGCCAGCACGGCCATCTCGCCCATCAGCTGCTGCAACTCGGGCAAGGCCACGGCGCTGAACCGCTTGAGATCGCCGCCCACATCGACCACGGTGCGGCCCGCGCTGCTGCTGGCCTGCGCGGTCTCAAGCCCCATGCGCTCAACAGCCAGCGCTGCGTTGTCGATGCGCGCCAGCAGGGGCCCGGCTTGACGCTGCAGTTGCGCCGTCAATGCGGCGCTGTGCTCAAAGGTTTTCGCCGCGCTGACCAGCCCTGCATCTATCGTGCTGCGGCGCTCGGCCAAGGTATGAGTCAGCAAAGCGATATCGGCCAGCGTGGCGCTGAAGGCTTTTTGATTTTGCGGGCTCAGCAGGGCGTTGAGGCTGGCCGAGGTGCTGTCCAGCTTGGCCAGCACCGAGCTCAGCACGTTCTCCAGGCGGGCACTCAGTGAGGGCTTGCTGGGAATCAAGGGGTAGCGCTCAGGCGCCACGGTCTGTAGCGGGGCGGAATTTGCGGCGCCGCCGTCCAGCTCCACATAGGCAATGCCGGTCAGGCCCTGGGTCTTGAGCACCGCCACGGTGTCAACGCGAATCGGCGTGCCCCGGTCGATTGCAAACAGCAGCCGCACCCGCTTGGGGTTCGCAGCGTCGATGCCGATCGCCTGCACCTTGCCGACATCCACGCCCATGTATTTGACCGGCGCGTTCAGGTTCAGGCCAGCCACCGACTCTTCCATCACCGAGAGATAGATGTCTTGCTTGGTTTGCCAAGCGCCGCCCGAGGCCAGCCACAGCACGCCCGCAATCAAGAGCGCGCCGAGCAACAGCACAAAACCGCCCACCAAGGCGTAGTTCACTTTAGTTTCGATGACGTGCTCCCGGTTTGCGCTGGCTGCTGTGCTTGTTGTTGTGCTTGCCTACCACGTGGCCCCTCAAAGAACTGGTGCACGGCCGGCACATCCATGGCCGCCAGCTCGCTCATTGAACCCATGCCCGCCACCTTGCCATCGGCCAGCACCGCGACCCGGTCGGCCACCTGCCAGAGCAGGTCCAGGTCGTGGGTGATCATCACGATCGTCAGGCCAAACAGATCGCGCAGCTTGAGCACCAACTCATCCACACCGGCGGCGCTGACCGGGTCGAGGCCAGCAGTCGGCTCATCCAGGAACAGCAGCTCCGGGTCCAAGGCCAGGGCCCGCGCCAAGGACGCACGCTTGAGCATGCCGCCGCTCAACTCGGTCGGATATTGCGCGCCGACTTCGGGTTTCAAACCCGCCAACTGCAGCTTCCAGGTGGCGATTTCGTCGATCAATGCGTCGTCCAGCTCGGTGTGCTCGCGCAAGGGCAGACCGATGTTTTCCAGCACCGTCAAGCTGCCAAACAGGCCGCCATGTTGGAACATCACGCCCCAGCGCAGGCGCAAGGCCAGGGCGTCCGCGTCGCTGATGCTCCGCAGCGCCACACCCAGCACGCTGACCTCACCGGCATTCGGCTGCTGCAGCAAAATCATCTCGCGCAACAAGGTCGATTTGCCCGAACCGCTGCCGCCGATCAAGGCGAAGATTTCGGCCCGCCGCACGTCCAGGCTGATATCGCTGTGCACGACATGGTCCCCAAAGCTGGTGCTGACGCCGGCCATTTGGACCACCGCATCGCTTGCTGATGCGGCCGCTGATGCCGCCGTCATGCTCATAGATCCAGCGCGCTGAAGGCGACCGAGAACAAGGCGTCGGCGCTGATCACCAAAAATATCGACTGCACGACGCTGCGGGTGGTTTGGCGGCCCACACTGTCGGCCCCTCCTTTGGCGCGAAACCCCTGGAAGCAGCCGACAAGCACAATGACGGCGGCAAACACCGGCGCCTTGCCGAGGCCAATCAGGTAGGACGTTACGCTGACGGCCTTGGAGAAACGCTCGATGAACTCGGTCGGCGTCACGTCCAGCTTGACGCTGGCCATCAGCATGCCGCCCAGCACACCCAGCACATCGGCAAACAAGGTCAACAGCGGCAAGGCAATCACAAGTGCCACCAGCTTGGGCAGCACCAGCAGCTCCAGTGGCAGCAGACCCAAGGTACGCATGGCGTCGATCTCCTCGCTGACCACCATGCTGCCGATCTGCGCCGCATAGGCGGAGCCCGAGCGGCCGGCAATGATGATGGCGGTGATCAGCGGCGCAAACTCACGCAACATCGACAGACCAATCAGATCGGCGACAAAGATATTGGCGCCGTATTGGCGCAATTGGTTGGCACCCTGATAGGCCACGACAACGCCGAGCAAGAAGGACATCAGCCCCACCAGGGCCAGGGCGTCCACCCCGGCCAAGCGCAAATTGAACAGCATCGGGCGCCAGCGAAAGCGCGTAGGTCTTAGCAAGCAGCGCCCCAAGGCCAAGGCGTTCTCGCCGACAAAGCTCAACAAAGCCAGCAACTCAAGCCATGCGGCCGAGCCGCGCTTGACCATTTCGCGGCCCAGCCGCTCCAGCACGCCGGGGCTAGGCTCAGCCGGCTTGGCCACGGACTCGGTCTGCGCGAGTTGTTCAGCCACCACGGTCATCAAAGCCTGCATGGGCTCAGGCAGGCCGAGCAGCCGCGCCGGTTGCCCGGCCGGGCCGAGCCGCAGCAAGAGCTTTTGCAACACATAGGCGCCCGCGCTGTCCAGCGCTTTGAGGCCGCTGACCTCAAGCTCGATTTCACCTTTTTCTTTGCCTTGCTCAGCCCGTGCCGGCTGGGCGTCGGCAAGCAGCTCGGCCACATTGCCCAAGCCGCGCGCAGTCCAACAGCCCGCCAGCGCGAGCCGCTGCGGCGTGACCTGACGCAAGCTCGCGGCGGCGGCGGCCATCTGATGCTTTGTTATTTCATCGGCTGCGCGGGGGGCGCGGGCGGCGCGGGCGGCGCTATCGCTTCGACCGTCACAGCCTCACGCAAGAGGCCACCGCCGGCCACGCTGCCGCTGGCCGGCGCGCGCATCCTGGCAATGCATTCATAGCGTTCCGGTGTCGGCAAGGCCATGCAGCGCTCACGCGCATTGCGCTCGTAGGCGGCCGGGCCATCGTCCAGATCCCCGCGCTTGGCAGCCGCCAAGGCGGCGCCGGCCTCGCGCTGGCAATTCGCCAGGCTTTGCGTGGCCGGCCCGCTCTTGCAATGCGCCAACTCTTGTTGATAGCGCAGCTGGGCGTCGGCCGTCTGCGCTGAAGCAGACAAACTCAAGAACACAGCAGACAAGAAGAGCGTAAAGCGCGGAAGTTGAAGAAACTTGTTCATGGGGAAGTCCTTGGCTTGCGGGTTGAAACTGGGGGCGCTGGCTCGGCATGTGCCTGGGTCTGGGTCTGGGTCTGGGACGCTTGTGCACTCAAACTCGCGGCTTCGTTCAAGGCCAGCAAACAGCTCTCCTGAACCCGTCCGCCGAGCAACGCCATGCATTGGCGCGCTTGGCCGGCCTGCGTGACCTTGATGGCGCGGCGCAGCTGCCCTTGATCGACCGAAGCTTGCAACACCGTCTGCAGCGCCACCAACAGGGCAATACACAGCAGCGCCGCCAAGCCTGACCACCAGACGGCCGCATGCGCCGCCAGACCAAAACCTGCCTCGCCATCGCGATACTCCGCCCAAGCGCCCAACGCTTGGGCACTCATGACAACTCCACCGACTCGCCGCCTTCCGGCAAGGCATCCGGCCAGAAACTTGCCAGCAAGGCGGGGCAGGCGGATTCGAAGCCGATCGCGCCGAGCCCATCGACATGAAACTCCGCCATGCCGCCAGCGCCCATTCCATTGCCTCGGCCACGCTGCGGGCGCTCGCCCGCAGGCCCTTGGCCCAATGCGTTCATTTCATGCGTCATGGCTGACCTCGGAGCTGGCCCGCTGGCAGCGGGCATTTGATGGCTCCATCTTCAGCGCGGCTCACCCCGGCTGCCATCGGCGAATGGCGGGCCTGCTTGTAGGACGAGCCCGACAGGCGCGCTCGTCCAGCGTCAGGACTTGGGTTTGACGGTCAGCTGGTTATCCACCGCTTGCACGCCTTTGACGCCCGACGCGATTTCGCGCGCCCGGCCCACCGCTACCGCGTCGGCCGCCGTGCCGCGCAAGACCACCCGCCCTTGGGTCGAGTCGACATTGATGCTGGAAGCCGTCAGCGCGGTGTCCCCCGCCAATCTGGCCTTGACCAAGGTGACGATGCCGGCGTCACTGAGATCGGCACCCATTTTTTCGCGCATTTCCAGGGAAGCTTGCTTGACGTCTTGCACGGCGGCGCTGGTGGCTGAGGCAGCTTCAGCGGAGCCGCGCTGTACATCGGCCTTCATGGCCTCGGACTGCTGCTCCACCCGGGCAATGCCGTCGTCGAGCTTCTTGCCGGGTGTGCGCGCGTCATCACCCTCTTTGCTGCAAGCGGCCAAGCTCAATGCGATGATGGCAGCGGCCAAGGCGCGCATGACCTGGGGGGAAGGGTTTTTAGCGATCTTCATGGATTTCCTCGTTTGAACGACACCCTGCCAGCCTAGCCGGCACGGTGGCCCGAAGATGTGAGCCGGGGCCGCAAGTTCTTGTCGGACAGCGCCGACAAAGTGCCGGCTATGTACGCTGGCGTACAGATGCCGCCACGAATGTGCGTTATGGTCAAGGTTCATTTCCAAACATCAGACCAGTTAGCTGGATGACAGACATAGCGTCAAGCTTGCATGACACCTTCAGTGACCCGACCAAACCATGACCAGCCCAGAGAGTGATCAAACCGTGGCTTTCCTGGCCCAGCACTTGGATGCCGGCGCCAGCTCGGCGCAAATTGCCAAGCTGGTCTGCCGGGTTTGCCGAGAGATTGAGTTCGCCTTGGTGCCCATCGTGGGCCAGCGCGGCGTAGCCGCCTTGTTCGCTCGCAGCCTGCAGCTCAGTGCCAAGAGCCATCACTGGCTGAAGGATGCCAAAGTAGGTGCAGACAGCGACAGCGGCATCTGTGGCGGAGAAAACCCTGCAACTTCATCTGTCACCCCGGCAGCCTTGTGCACCATGATAGAGCGCCAAACCCGGCCAGAGGCAGCGGCCGGTGCCTGCTTGTTTTTGCAAACTTTTTGTGAGTTGTTGGCCAAGTTGGTGGGGCGCGCGCTCACCGAACGCTTGCTTCGCACCCCTTGGATTACTTTTTTAAGCGGCGCAGCCGCGCAGGACAACACGCAATGAGCAGCAAAGTAGCCATCCAACGTTTGCCCACCGGGGTGCCGGGCTTGGACCAAGTGCTAGGCGGCGGCTTGCCTGAGTTCTCCTTCAATCTGATCGCCGGCCAGCCCGGTTGCGGCAAGACGACCTTGGCGCACCAGATCATGTTCTCGCTCGCCACGCCGCAGCGCCCGGCGATCTACTTCACCGTGCTGGGCGAGCCGCCGATGAAGATGCTGCGCTACCAGCAGCAATTCGAATTCTTTGACAGCGAGCAGATCAACGATGCGGTGCGCTTCATCAACCTGTCCGAAGACGCGGCCAACGGCGATCTCGACCGTGTGTTGGCGCGCATCGGCGAGGCGGTGACGACCTATGAGCCAAGCTTGGTGTTTGTGGACTCATTCCGCTCGGTAATGATCGCCAGCGAAACCAACGGCAACCCGCAAAGCCCGACCCACAGACTGCAGCAATTCGTGCAACAACTCGGCATGATGATGACGAGCTGGCAGGCCACCACCTTCTTGATCGGCGAGTACTTCATCGAGACCGATGCCAATCCGGTCTTTACCGTCGCTGACGGCCTGATCTGGATGCGCCAAAGCGTGCAGCGCAATTCCATGGTGCGCAAGATCGAGATCTTGAAGATGCGCGGCCAACCTACGCTGCCGGGCTTGCACACCTTCAGAATCAGCAGCGCCGGCATCAATATCTTCGCCCCGGTCGGCCAGCCGAGCATTGCCGCAGATGCGGTCAAAACTGCCCATGCGCCAGCCACCGACACCCGCCTGCTGCTGGGCGTGCCCAAGCTCGACGAGATGCTGGGCGGCGGCTTGCCGCGCGGCTACTCGCTGCTGGTGGCCGGGCCCTCGGGCTCGGGCAAGAGCATTCTGGCGGCGGCCTTCCTGGCCGAGGGCGCGCGCTGCGGCGAAACTGGCGTGCTGGCGGCCTTCGAGCAGCGCCCCAGCCAGGCGCAGAACCGCATCATTGCCGATCTGGTGGCCAGCGGCAAAGTCGGCCTGGTCGACAGCCGGGCGCCGGATCTCTCGATCGACGAGGTGATCGGCCTGCTGCTGAGTGAGGTGACCAGACTCGGCGCGACCCGGGTCGTGATCGATTCACTGTCCGGCTTCGAGCTGGCGATCGCGCCGACCTTCCGTGACGATTTCCGCGAGTCCTTGGCGCGCCTGGTGCGTGCAATGGCGAACGCGGGTGTGACGATTCTGATGACTTCCGAGCTGGAAGACCGCTACACCGATCTGCGCTTCAGCCCCTACGGCACGGCTTTCTTGACCGACGCCATCATCGTGCAGCGCTATATCGAAATCGACAGCCGCTTGCGCCGCATGATGGCGGTCGTGAAGCTACGGGCCAGCGCACATTCGGACGAGTTGCGCGAGTTTCACATCGACGACCACGGCCTGCAAATTGGCGCCACCTTGGCCGACCAGGAAGGTCTGCTGGGCGGCCGGCCCCGCCACAAAGCTGACTGAGCCACGGCGCCATGGACGAGCTGCCAACTCCCCTGACGCCCACTGTGGCCAGCGCCGAGCAGGAACTGGCCCAGATCACCCAGCGCGTCGAAGCGATGCGGGCCGTGTTGGTGCGGCTGCTGCAAGACGTGGTGCGGGCGGAGAGTTTTCTCGAACACAGCCAAAGCGTGCAACTGCTGGAGGCTAACGAACAATTGGTGCTGACCACGCTGGATGCGCAGATCGACAGCGAATCGGCGCTGCAAGCGCTTGACGCTGCCGCCCGCACCAGCGGCCTGGACCCCTTGACGCAATTGGCCAACCGGGCCTTGGCCTTCGACCGCCTGGAGCAGGCGATTGCGCACGCCAAAAGGCAGGGCACGCAACTGGCCCTGCTGTTCGTGGACCTCGATAAATTCAAGCAGATCAACGATTCGGCAGGCCATGCCATCGGCGATCAGGTCTTGCAGCAAGTAGCTTCTTGCCTGCTGTCGGCGGTGCGAGAGTCGGACACGGTCAGCCGGCATGGGGGCGATGAATTCCTGATCTTGCTGGATGATCTGGTGCAAATCGACGACGCCCTGGCCATCGCCGAGAAGCTCAAGGAAGCGCTGCGGGTGGCCCGCGCCAGCAATGTCGATTGGGCCGATTTGAGCGCCAGCATTGGCATCAGCGTCTACCCCCGCGACGCCGACTCAGCCGACGCCTTGATCGCTTGCGCCGACCAGGCCATGTATATGGCCAAGCGCCAAGGGCCGGGTGGGATCTCCTTTTTTGTCGAAGACGCCGACCCGCTTGAGCTCTCGCCTGCAACTGCATCGAGCAAGTCGGCGGCGCCGGCGCCCTCATTGCCGGCGCTGCAACGCCAGTCGGCCGAGTTGGCGCAACTGCTGGCCAAGCAAGAGCAAAAGCATCTGCTCTTGCAAGAAGCGAATGAACAGCTGGTACTCGCGACGCTCAGTGCGCTGGACTTGCAGACCGCAGCGGCCGCTGCACAACAACGCCAGCGTGAGTTCATGGCCGGCGTGGCGGCCGAGCTGAACAACCCGCTGTCACCGATCCGGATTGCCATGGCCGCGCTGGGCCGGCCGCCCGACGCGGCCCCGCTGCTGCCCCATGCGCAGGACATGATGGCGCAGCAGGCCGCGCAGATTCGCGGCTTTGTCAGCGACTTGCTCCATCCTGCGGATGCCGAAGAGCGAGGCAAGGCCAAACTGCTGCTGATGCTGCGGCCGCTGGATCTGTCGGCCCTGCTCGAACATTGCGCTCAGTTATGCCGACCGCTGCTGGATCAGCGCAGCCAACAATTGCTGCGCGAACAGCCGCCCGAGGCGTTGCGCGTACAAGGTGACGCGATGCGCCTGACCCAGGTCTTCAGCAATTTGCTCAGCAACGCCAGCCGCTACTCCCATGAGGGCAGCAGCATTCAAATGGACTTGCAGCGCTCGGACACGCATGCCCTCATCGGCATCAGCGACACCGGCATCGGTATCAGTGCACAGGCGCTGGAAACGATTTTCGAGCCCTTCGGACGCGAGTTCCACGCGGTGGGTGCGCATGGCAGCGGCCTGGGGCTGGGCCTGACGGTGGTGCGAGAGATCGTCGAAGCGCATGGCGGCACGGTGCGGGCCAGCAGCGCCGGCATTGGGCAAGGCAGCCAGTTCTGGGTCACCCTGCCGCTGACTGCTTGAACTGCAAGGCGCCGCCGGGCGCCTTGCCCTGGTTTCGCTGTCCTGCTACTTCTCCTTCTTCTTGTCCTTCTCGATCTCGTGGCCGATGACGCCGCCGACGACGGCGCCGCCGACCGTGGCCGCAGCGCTGCCGCCGGTCAGCACCGCGCCGCCTGCCGCGCCTATGCCGGCGCCGATCACCATGCTCTTGTCATGCTCGGACATGCCGGCGCAAGCGCTCAGAGTGAGCATCAGCGCAGCGCTGATGCAAAGACTTGAAAACCGCTGCATTGAAATCATGGGGAGACCTCTTGACGTGTTGGAAAAGCTCAGCGTATTGCGCCGGGCCGGCGCCGTCTGTATGCCAGCGCACGGACGCTTTCGCTTTCGCCATTTAGCCTGTCAAGCTTCGAGTCTGCGGACTGATCAATGAAGGAAAAATAGCCATGAATGCAATCAAACTCGGTGCCCTGGCGCTTATCTTGGGCGGCCTGCTGGGCCTGGGCTATGGCGGCTTCACCTACACCGAACGCAGCCAAGCGGTCAAACTTGGGCCGATCGCGCTGACGGTGGACGAAACCCATGCGGTCAATGTGCCGGTTTGGGCCGGGCTGGGCGCGGTCCTGCTGGGCGGCTTCTTGCTGGTGTTTGGCGGCAAACGCTGATACCTGCAACAGGGGTGGCCAAGATGAACCCATGCAGATCATCGACCCTCGCCTGCTGCTGATCCTGAGGCATCCGGCAGCCTTCAGCCTCAGAACGCTGCGCAGCTTCCAGCGCAACCAGGGCTTGCTGCTGGCCGGCGCGGTGGCCTATTACGCGCTGCTGTCCATCGTGCCCATGCTGATCCTGATCGTGATCGCGCTCTCGCATGTGATCAGCGAGGCCGACTTGCTGCTGACGCTGGGCCGCTACCTTGACTGGGTGGTGCCTGGCCAGGCGAGTGCCATCGTCCAGGAGTTGGCGCACTTTCTGGATCACCGCCAGGTCATTGGCTGGGTGCTGCTGCTGACCATGCTGTTCTCCAGTTCGCTCGCTTTTACGGTGTTGGAAAGTGCCATGTCCATCATCTTTTTGCACCGCGTGGTGCAGCGGCGACGACGCTGGCTGATCTCGGCGCTGATCCCCTATGCCTACATCCTGTGCTTGGGTCTGGGCCTGTTGTTGGTCACACTGATGACCGGCAGCTTGCAAGCATTGGGCGATGAACAGCTTGAGCTGCTCGGCCACGACTGGTCACTCGGCCGGCCCGCCAATGCCCTGCTCTACCTGCTCGGCTTCGTCGGCGAGGTGGCGGTGCTGACCTCCATCTATATGGTGATGCCGGTGGGCCGCCTGTCGCTCAAGCATGCCTTGTTCGGGGCCGTGGTCGCGGCCTGTTTGTGGGAAGGCTCGCGCCGCCTGCTGGTCTGGTACTTCACCACCCTGTCCCAGATCGGCCTGGTCTACGGCTCGCTGACGACCGCCATCGCCGTGCTGTTGAGCCTGGAGTTGGCCGCCACCTTGCTGCTTTTGGGCGGGCAGGTGATTGCCGAGTTCGAGCGCCTGCCCAACCAAGCCCAAAAGCTCCAGCACGTCTGAAGCAGCACGCTGTGTTCCGTAGCGCACATACAGCGCCAGCTTGGCGGCTTAGGCTGAGGCCTGCTTTCCATCCAGCTCAGGGAGTCGCCATGTACAAGACCCAGCAACACAGCATCGAGAACCGCCCGCCCATGCGCAAGACCGGGCCGGGGCTTCAGTGGATAACGGGCTCTTCAGCTGGCAATTCAGCCGATGCAGCGGCCCTTGTTCAGCGCAATGGGCGGGTCAATTGCGGCCATGCTGCTGGCGCCCGAGCGGGCCAGATCGCCCGCTCACTGGGCTTGCTGCTCGAGCAGCTGCCGGTGCGCCGCCGCCTCGTGCATGCCGGCGATCTGGTGTTTGAAGCCGGCATGCCTTTCAATCAGCTCTATGTGATCAATTCGGGCAGCGTCAAGGTCGTCAATACAGCGGCTGACGGGCGCAACCAGGTCGTCGGCCTGCTGCTGCGCGGCGACTGGCTGGGCTTTGACGGCATTGCCAAGGGCCAGTACGGCTGCACGGCACAGGCGCTGGAGGTTGGCGAAGTCTGGGCCCTGCGCTATGACGAGTTGCTGCGCGCGGCCAGCAGCCACCCGCAATTGCTGATCGAGCTGCACACCGAAATGAGTCGCGCCATCACGCGCGGGCGCGACGCCATGCTGTCGGTGTGCACGCTGCCGGTGGCGGCGCGCGTTGCGGAGTTTTTGCGTCAATGGGCCGAATCGCTGGCCGTGCGTGGTCTGCGCAATGACCAGATTATTTTGCGCATGTCGCGCGCCGAAATCGGCAACTATCTGGGCATGACCCTGGAGTCGGTCAGCCGCGCGCTCTCCAGCCTGGAGCGGGCCAAGGTGATCTGTTTCACCGAGCGGGGTCGGCGCCTGCTCCATATCCCTGACCCGCAGGCGCTGAGCGACTTCATCCAGGCCGAGGGCCAGGCAGCCGGCGCAACATTGCAGTGAAGGCAGGAGGCCACAGATGAAGGCAACACGCAGCGAGATCGACAGCTTCGGCTCGATTGAAGTTCCGGCCGATGCCCTGTGGGGCGCGCAGACCGCGCGCAGCCTGATGTTCTTCAAAATCGGTCAGGCGGGTGCTCAGCCATATGGCCAGCGCATGCCGCTGGCCGTGATCCATGCGCTGGCCTGGGTCAAATGGGCGGCCGCGCTGGTCAACCGGGATTTGGGCTTGCTGGACGCCACCGAGGCTTTGGCCATCGCGGCGGCAGCGCAGGAGGTGGCGAGCGGCGCGCATGACGCGCAGTTCCCGCTCTCCGTCTGGCAGACCGGCTCGGGCACGCAAAGCCATATGAATGTCAACGAGGTGATTGCCAATCTCGCCTCGCAAGCCTTGGGCGGCGGCTTGGGCGAGCAGCGCTCCATCCACCCGAACGACCATGTCAATCTCGGCCAGTCCTCCAATGACGTCTTCCCCAGCGCCATGCATGTGGCGGTGGCTCTGCAGGCCAAGCGGCAGCTGCTGCCGGCGCTGACCGAGCTGCAAGCGGCGCTGCTGGACAAGGCCGACGCATGGGCTACGCTGGTCAAGATTGGCCGCACCCATGGCCAGGACGCCACGCCGGTGACGCTGGGCCAGGAGTTTGCCGGCTATGCCACGCAGCTGCAGCTGTGCGAGGGCCATCTGCGTTATGCGCTGCAGGCGGTGCACCGCCTTGCGATTGGCGGCACGGCGGTCGGCACTGGGCTGAACACGCATGCCGAGTTCGGCGCTCGGGTCGCCGCCCGGCTGGCGCAGCAATTGGAGCTGCCACTCACGCAAGCCGACAACTTGTTCGCCGCCATGGCCGGTCATGAGGCCTTGGTCGGCCTGCACGCCGGGCTCAAGATGCTGGCCATCGCCTTGACCAAGATCGCCTGCGATATCCGCCTGATGGGCGGCGGCCCACGCGCCGGTCTGGGCGAGTTGATCTTGCCCGCCAATGAGCCGGGTAGCTCCATCATGCCGGGCAAGGTCAACCCCACGCAGATCGAAGCGCTGACCATGGTCTGCGCCCAGGTGATGGGCCATGACGCGGCGATCGGCTTTGCCGCCAGCCAAGGCCAGTTCGAGCTCAATGTCTACAAGCCGCTGATCATTCTGGACTGCCTGGACAGCCTGAGCCTGCTCAGCGAGGCGATGCAAAGTTTCAAGCAGCATTGCTTGCAGGGCTTGGCGGCGAATCCTGAGCGCATCGATGCATTGCTGCAATCCTCGCTGATGCTGGTGACCGCCTTGGTGCCGCATATCGGCTATGACCGCGCGGCGGCCATCGCCAAGCTGGCCCACCAAAACGGCCTGAGCCTGCGCAGCGCCGCCTTGGAACGGGGCGAAGTCAGCGCCGCCGACTTTGACAACTGGGTCGACCCGCAAGGCATGTTGGGCCCGGCAGTTTAGGTGTGCTAACGCACAGACCGGTGAGATTGACAGCGACAGGATGACCGGTGACGCAGCGCCATGAGTTGAGACATCAGACACTCAGGCCACTGCTTCATCCGTGCAAGTCCGAAAGCCTCACGCGACGACTGAGATGGCGTGCGACTCCTTGCTAAACCATGCCGGCCCTTGGACCGGTCAAACAGGATCTCTCGCCATGCAAACCCATACCAGCACGTACAAGATTCACTTCATCGCTGCCACTTGCATCGCGCTACTCGGGCCCATCCCGGCGGTGGCTGCGTCCCTGCTGGCAAGCGCGCAAAGTTTTGCCGTGCTGGGGCATGAGACCGTGACCAACGCACACAGCGCGCCCAACCCCAGCACGCGGGTCTATGGCGACCTGGGTGTCACGCCGGGTAGCTCGGTGACAGGCTTTTATCCGGACGGCGCGGTGTCCGGCGGCGCCATCCACATCAATGACGGCATTGCGCAATTGGCCTTGGCGGATACGCTGAGCGCCTATACAACGCTGGCGGGTCTACCCTCGGTGGCGAACCTGACTGGCCATGCGCTGGGCTCCTTGGGCTATCAAAGCTTGACGCCGGGCGTCTATCACTTCGACAGCTCGGCGCAGCTGACCGGCAACTTGGTGCTGGACTTCACCGGCAACCCGAATGGCACTTTTGTGTTCCAGATCGGCAGCAGCTTGACCGCGGCCAGCGACTCCTCGTTGCAAGTCCTCAATGGCAATTCGAACAGCGGCGTGTACTGGCAGGTCGGCAGCTCCGCCACGCTGGGCTTAGACAGCCAGTTTGCCGGCAACATCTTGGCCCTCGCCAGCGTCAGCCTGGATCCACGGGCGCAGATTCTGTGCGGGCGCGCTTTCGCCATCACCGGCGCGGTGACGCTGACCGACAACCTGATCTCCAGCAACTGCAGCGCTGAAGCTTTCGGCCATCAGCGCTTTGACTTCGGCAGCCAAGGCTTTAGCGGCGAACTGGCCACCGCAGTGCCGGAACCGAGCGCGCTCCTGCTCTTGACCTTGGGCGCAGCGGGGCTTGCAGCGTTCAGATTTAACAAGACCGGGCGCTGAAGCTTGAGCACCGCTGCGCTGCGCAATGATGCGTTCAGCGCGGCGGAATTTAGGGCCAGTTTGATGCAGGTACGAGATGAGCACCGCTGGCCTAAGGCTCTATTTGAGCGCCAGCAAGCCGCGACTATTGATAGCCTATCCCCATCACATAGTTGCGCAGCAGCTCCTCTTCCTGATTGCCCGCCAATAGCAGCGCACGCAGGCCGTCGCGCACATTGACAACCCCGAGCGGCTTGTTGTCGGCATCGACCAGCAAGATGTGGATCAGGCCCAGCTTGTGCATGATGGCCACCACATCGGACAACTGGTCCTGCAGTCCGCAGGATCTGATTTCCCTCGACATCACCGCATCAGCCCGCGTCGTGAAGAAGTCGGCCTGGCCCAAGCCGAGCTGCTTGACCAACATCGTTTCGGTAATGATGCCCAGCACGGCGCCGGCTTCGCTGCACACCACCACGACACTGATCTGCGCGCTGGACAAGAGTGCGGCCACATCTACCAGATGAGCGCCAGCGGGCACCGTCAGCAGGCGTGAGCGGGCAATCGTCTGGATGGTGCTGACCAGCGGTGCTGGCACGCTGCGAGGCGCTTCCTTGTGGGTATCGGTGTCAGTCATGACGAATCCTTTCAAACTGAATGCTGAGTGAATGCTGAGTGCGGGCTTAGGTCCGTGCGTTGTTTCACTTGCCTCATACGTTCCACCCCGCCCGGCGCTGTCTTTTTGTTCAGCGTACAGACCCTGTTTGGCTTGGCGCAGGCGTGAAACTTCCTTCGCTCCAGCGCCTTTTGAACTAGAGCAGCTCTTCAACCGTCAACCTGCGGTAATGCACCGCCAAGGTCGCATCACAGCTGCGTGCGATGGCGGCGGCGGCCGCCGCGCGCTCGACGCTGCTGACCTTGACCAAGAGCCATCGATAGCCCTCTTTGCTCAGCTTGATGTAGCGGCGCAGCAAGGTGATTTCATAGCCAAAGCCGGCCATGGCGCCGGCGTTCTCGGCCATGGCTTCAAGCTGCTCCAGCGTCTCGCTGGGCGCGAAATGCAGCACTTCCGAGCTGGGCCAGGCCTCACCATTCGGCGCGCCTTGCAGGGCCGCAACCAGCTGGTTGGCGAGCGCTTGCGCTGGCAGACCGACCATCAGCCAACCGACGGGTTTGAAGGCACCGAAACTGGTCGGCACTTGGGGGACGGCGGTGATATCACTCATGACGCAGACCCTCTGAGGCAGATGAAGCAGCGCAGGTCTGCGTCGGCAGCGGCAAGGCGCACTTGCAATCGGCATTGGTGATGAAGTGCATGGGGGGCTCCGATCAGGTGCTTGGGGATGGATTGCTTTTTTCCTCGGACCAGCCGGGGCTCGCAGTCACAGCTTGCGCGCCGAGGCAACTGCGGTCTGTTCGCTGCACCACAGACGCCGGCCGGCGGCGCCTCTATAAAGCATGAACAAAGGCAGCCAGCCCCCCCATCCACTACGCATTTGGCGCGAGGAATTCCATGCAGCATTCATTCCGATTGACTACCCTGTGTCTCGTCGCCTTGACGCTCAGCGCCTGCGACAAGGCACCTCCCAACCCCATTTGGCCGCCCGAGCCAAAGGTCAGGCCTGTGACTGGCGAATTGGCTGCGCAGGTGGCCAGCGCGCCGCAGACCTCGGTACCCTCGGTACCTTCGGCCGCAACCGTACTCGCCACGCCCGCCACCGCCACCAAAGTCGACCCGACTGCGGGCCGCTCCAACAGCGCGATGAGCCGGGCGCAAGAATCCTCGGCGATGCCCATGCCGGGCCAAAACAATGATCACTCGGCCCCGCTGACTCCGACCAAGCCTGCCAGCGGCCCTGGGCGCGGCTAAGTTCTGCTTTCACCTCAGACGGCACCGGCAAAGTCAGGAGATCCTCAATGGCTGCGACCCATAGACACCCTCACCCCAATACCGACGTCCCCGCCGAGTTCGAACCCGGCGCGCTGCCGGTGGAACCCGACGAAGGGCTGATACCCAGTCAAATCCCGCACGACCCCGAGCACGAGTGGGCGGTCGATCCCGAAGCATGAGGCGGGCCGCCTTGAAGTCACAAGGCGAGTCGGGCCGCGGCCTCAGAGCTCGTCACTTTGGGCGCGGCTGTGTGGTCCGCTGGTCCGGCTGGCTCAACTGACCCACGCGCAAGTCTTTGACGGCCTGCACCACGGCGCGGGCGACATTGCGGGCCTCCTCCTGCACCGCCTTGTCCAGGTCGAGCGCGTCATGGCTGTTGTAGTAAGGCTCGTAATAGCCGATATAGCGGTCGAGTTTGGACGCCGCGCCAGCGTCTATCAAGCCCATCCACTCCAGCCAGTCGCAAAGGTTGCGCCGGTGAACTTCCACGCCGGCCACATCGCCGTGCACGATCACGCCGTAGGCACGGCCGGCCAGATGCTTGGGATAGTCCCAGCCTTGCTGTTCAATCCGCTTGGCCTCGTCCACATGCTTGCCATGCGTGCTCGTTGGATCGGGGTTGCCGCCATCGGCCGAGACCATGCGGTCCATCATCAGCTTGAGCGGGCTCGGCGACTGGTACCAATAGGTCGGCGCCAGGATGATCACCGCATGGGCGGCCACCCAGCGCTCATAGATTTCGGCCATCCAATCATCGGTCTGGCCCAAGGCATGGTTGGGGTAGCAGCTGCAGGGCCAATGGCACAGCGGCATGGCGCTCGACACGCAGCCCTTGCAGGGGTGAATGGTGCGGCCGTATTCCGAGGTGACCAGACTCAGGTCGAGCACGTCGGCATGCAGGCCTGCCTGCTCGATCACTTCTTGCGCCATGCCGGTCAGCCGCCAGGTCTTGGAGATCTCGCCCGGACAAGTGCCGTCATTGCGCGCACTGCCGCAGACCAGCAGGACCCGCGAGGGATTTTTGCTGTCACTCCAACGCTTTTGCGCAGCCTTCAAGCGCTGCTGGGTGTTCAGCCACTGCACCGACACCTGGTAGCTGGGGTCGGCAAAACCGCGCCCGGCCGGCTGAGTGATGGGCGCTTTGCGACCTTCTTGCATGGCCACCCAGGCGATCGCTTCCAGCCTGTCGATGGCCGCGTATTCGCCGTCGAATGCGGGGTCGTAGAAGCGAGCCTTGAAACGCTCGCTGAACTGCGCACGCGTCAGCGGCAAGGGCGCTTGTCCGGTTCTGATCTTCGTCATAGGAGCTCCGGTGCTTTTGCTTCAACCCGCTCGTGGGGCGTCAATTTGAATGGCTTTGCTGGCCACATAGCGCTTGTAGTCACCCAGCGGTATGGCGGCCGAGCCGTGCGAATCAGCATCGGTCCAGCTGATGGTCACATCCAGCGCGGACTCTTCGACCTCGCAAGCGCCTTTGCGTATCGTGATATTGGCGCCGTCGCCTTCGCGGTATTCGACGGTTCCGGTGATGTGGGCTGGCTGGCTCATAGTGGCTCCAATGGCTGATGTTGACGCTGCACCTTGAGGTCCAGCTGCGGCCATCGTGCGAGCCCGCGAGCATGGCGTCCGTGCGCTGGCGCACATCTGCGGCGACTCGCCTAACTCTGTGCGCAAACGCACAGTGCCCACACAGCCCTTCATTTAACTTGCTGGCAGAGCGTCGCTTCTCTCATTGCGGCGCTCGTATCAATCCGCCAATGAGACACCGAACTGGAGCAGCACATGAACTACGAAGAACGCGACACCTACGGCATTTACCGCACAAATAATGGGTCAGGCACCGGCCTCGACGGCCAGTCCGTCGGCGGCTTCGACCCCGAAATTCATCAAGGCCCTGGCCCACGCCTGATGGGCGCAAACACCTTGATCGGCAATGACGTCTGCAACCAGGAGGGCGTGGATCTGGGCGACATCAAGGAAATCATGCTGGACGTCAGCAGCGGCCGCATCAGCTACGCGGTGCTGTCTTTCGGTGGCTTTCTGAGCCTGGGCGAGAAGCTGTTTGCCGTGCCTTGGAGCGCCCTCAAGCTCGACACCGTGAACAAGCGCTTCACGCTCAACATCGACAAGAACCGGCTGGAAGGCGCGCCTGGCTTTGACAAGGACAAGTGGCCGAATATGGCCGATTCCGAATGGGCGCTGGGCATCCATGCTTTCTATGGCACCCATCCCCACGGCGACACCTTGATGAACTGAAGCGGCGCCCAAGCGACCATGCCAAGCGAAGCCGCACCCGGATTCAACGCCCGCCTGTGGCATCGCTTTGTCGCCATCGCCCGGCCCTACTGGCGCAGCGAGCAGCGCTGGCGGGCCATCGGTCTGCTGGCGCTGCTGATTCTGCTGCTGCTCGGGCAAACCGCCTTCAATGTCTTGTTCAACCATGAGACGGGCGAATTCACCTCGGCACTGGCGGCGCGCGACGCCGAGCGCTTTTGGAGCGCGATCGGCCGCTATACCGCCATTCTGGTGGGTGCGGTGCCGATTTACGCGCTCTACTTTTATGTGCGTGACACCCTGGGCCTGCGCTGGCGGCGCTGGTTAACCGATCATTTTTTGGCCCGCTATTTCGAGCAGCGCGCCTATTACCGGCTGACCGCGGCTTCCGGCATCGACAACCCGGATCAGCGCATCGCCGAGGACATCAACGCCTTCACCCAGCAGTCGCTGTATTTCTCGATGATCATGATCGGCTCGCTGATGCAGCTGATCGCCTTCGCCGGCGTGCTGTGGTCGATCTCGCAGGGCTTGGTCTACTTCCTGATCGGCTACGCGCTGTTCAGCACCTTGTTCACCGGCTCGGTGTTCGGGCGCCGGCTGATCGCCCTGAACTTTCGCCAGCTGCAGCGCGAGGCTGACTTTCGCTACAACCTGGTGCGCGTGCGCGAGCATGCCGAGGCGATCGCCTTTCACGACGGCGAGGCGCGCGAAATGTCGGCGCTGCAACGCGTCTTCGAGGCGCTCTACGGCAACTACCTCAAGGTGCTGCGCTGGCAGTTCAAGCTCAATCTGTTTCAGTACGCGCACAGCTTCTTGATCGCCGTGCTGCCCATCGTGATCATCGCCGGCGAAGTCTTGGCAGGCGAGCTGGAGGTCGGGCGCGCGATCCAGGCGGCCGGCGCCTTTGTCGCGATCCTGAGCGCGCTGACCGTCATCGTTGACCATTTCGAAGGCCTGAGCCGCTTCTCCGCCGGGGTTGATCGCTTGCACGCTTTCGCGGCCGCGCTGGACAGCCAAGGCGAGCAATTGCAGCGCAGGCCTGACGACGGCGTGCTGCAAATCACCACCGAGGCGTCCATGAACTTGAGCGTGGCGCAGCTGACCGTGCTGACGCCGAATCGCGAACAGCTGCTGATTCAAGGCTTGAGTCTTTGCGTCAAACCGGGCGAGGGTTTGTTGATTGCTGGCGCCAGCGGTTCAGGCAAAAGCTCGCTCTTGCGCGTCATCGCCGGCCTGTGGACGACCGGCTCAGGGGTCGTGCAGCGCCCGGCCGGACCTGACATCTTGTTCCTGCCGCAGCAGCCCTATTTGCCGCTGGGCAATTTGCGCGATCAGCTGACCTACCCGCTGACCGAACGCATGATCTCCGACCAGGAATTGCTGCGCTGGCTGGAGCGCGTCAATCTGCCTTTGCTGGCCGATCGCTTTGGCGGCTTGGGCGCCGAAGCGGACTGGGCCCGCGTGCTCTCGGTCGGCGAGCAGCAGCGCCTGGCCTTTGCGCGCGCACTGTTGGCCAAGCCGCGCTACTTGCTGCTGGATGAATCCACCAGCGCGCTCGACGCCGCCAACGAGGCCAAGCTCTACGAGCAACTGGCCGGGCTGGCGATCACCCCGATCAGCGTCAGCCATCACGCCAGCCTGCTGCGCCACCACACACAGGTCCTGGCCTTGCCGGGCGACGGTACTTGGGTCTTGCATGCAACGCAAGGCTATGTCTGGCAATAGTTGCGAGGAAATTGAGCGCTGTGTTCGCTAACGCACTGAACCCTTCGCTGCCCCGCCCTAATCTCCACACCCATCCACTCGCAAACCCAAATTCCAAGGAACCCCCATGAAAAACACTGTGCTGATCGCCTCGCTGCTGCTGACCCTGGGCCTGACGGCCTGCGAAAAGCCGACGACCGTCGTCAATGTGCCGCCTCCAGCCGAGCCCGTTGCTGGCCCGGCCGGCCCAAGCGGAGCGACCGGCATGACAGGACCACAAGGCGCCAGCGGTGCCACTGGGACACAAGGCGGCACGGCCGTGATTGTGGTCACGCCTCCAGCCTCCGCGGTGCAGAACTGATCCCCTCCCTCAACATTCAAGGAGAACACCATGAGCTTAGGCACGATACTTTTGATCGTTTTGATTCTGATGCTGATTGGCGTCTTCCCAGCATGGCCACATAGCCGCGGCTGGGGTTATGGGCCAACCGGCGGCCTGGGTCTCGTGGTGGTGATCATCTTGGTCTTGCTGCTGCTGGGCCGCATCTAGGTCTTGCCATGCGCGCACAGGGCGAAGGCAGATGGCTTGGTTCGAGATGGCTTGTTAGCCCAGGCCTGAGTCTGAGCTTAATCCTTGCCCTGAGCGCCTGTGGTGACCTGGCCACGCAGCCTTTGGCGGCCGGCAGCGGCCCGCGGCCGAACTTGCCCCCGCCGGTGAGCAGCAACTTGCCCACCGTCCATATTGCACCCGCCATTGGGTGGCCCAAGGGGGTTGCGCCTGTCGCAGCCCTGGGCCTGCAAGTACAAGCCTTTGCCCGTGGGCTCGAGCACCCACGGACTTTGCTGGTACTGCCCAATGGCGATGTGCTGGTGGCCGAGAGCAATGCGCCGGCCAAGCCGGCACAGGACGCAGGTCTGGGCGCCTGGGTGAAAGGGCTGGTGATGGGCCTGATGATGCAACGCGCCGGCGCGGGCGTGCCCAGCGCCGACCGCATCACGCTGCTGCGCGATAGTGACGGTGACGGCGTCGCCGATGTGCAAGCGCCGCTGCTGGAGAACCTGCACTCTCCCTTCGGCATGGCCTTGATCGGCAGCGATTTGTATGTGGCCAACACGGACGCCCTGCTCCGCTTCGCCTACATACCCGGCAGCACCCGCATCAGCGGCGGCGCCGTCAAGGTGATGGACTTGCCTGGCGGCCCTATCAACCACCATTGGACCAAGAACATCATCGCCAGCCCCGATGGCCAGCATCTCTACATCACGGTGGGCTCCAACAGCAATGTCGGCGAGCGCGGGCTGGCCGCCGAGGCGGGCCGGGCCGCCATCTGGGAGTTGGACCTCAACACCGGCGCCAGCCGCATCTTCGCCAGCGGCTTGCGCAACCCCAACGGCATGGCCTGGGCCTTCGATGGCACGGGCGAAGCGCATCTGTGGACCGTGGTCAACGAGCGCGATGAGCTCGGCAGCGACTTGGTGCCCGACTACCTCACGTCGGTACAAGACGGTGCCTTCTATGGCTGGCCCTTCAGCTACTTTGGCCAGCATGTGGACGCTCGCGTGCAGCCGCCTGCGCCAGAGCAAGTGGCCCGCGCCGTGGTGCCCGACTTCGCGCTGGGCGCGCATACCGCATCGCTGGGCCTGGCCTCATCCAAGGGCAACAGCCTGTCGGCGCTCTATGCCGAGGGCATGTTCATCGGCCAGCATGGCTCCTGGAATCGGCGCCCGCACAGCGGCTACAAGGTGGTGTTCGTGCCCTTTGCCCAGGGTCAGGCAATTGATGGCCCGGTGCTGGATGTCTTGACCGGATTCCTCAACGCCGACGGTGAGGCTCTTGGCCGCCCGGTCGGCGTGGCGCTGGACCGCAGCGGCGCACTGCTGGTGGCCGATGACGTCGGCAATGTGATCTGGCGCGTCAGCGCACGCCCTTGAAGCCGGCAAGGTCTGCCATGCGGCGCGGGACATGTCTTTGCCTGATGCTGCTGAGTCTGCTCGGTGTGCTGGGACTGACTTGCTGCGCCGGGCTGCCTACGCTCACGCCCGAACTCTCGCGTCGCGCCCGGCCGCCCCCCGCTGTGGACGGACCCGGCGGGCCCTTGTCGGCGATCCAGGCCAAGGCGGTCTTGCAGCGTCTGAGCCAGCAAGGCGAACAGACACAAGAAACAGGTATTTTCGAGCGCCATCTGGCCTTGGAAGAAGCCATCAACGGCAGACCCTTGAGCGCCGGCAATGCGGTAGAGCTGCTGCAGGACGGGCCAGCTACTTACCGCGCGATGTATGCGGCCATCCTGGCGGCGCAGGATCACATCAATATGGAAACCTATATCCTCGACGACGATGAGGTCGGCCAGCGTTTCGCGCAGGCCTTGATCGCCAAGCAGGCCGAGGGCGTGCAGGTCAATTTGCTGCGCGACAGCGCCGGCACCATGGCCACGCCGAGCGCCTTTTTCGAGCGCCTGAGCGCGGCGGGCGTGCAAGTGCTCGAGTTCAACCCGCTCAACCCGGTCCAGGCCTTGAGCGGCAGCGGCGACTGGGAACTCAACCAGCGCGATCACCGCAAGCTGCTGGTGGTGGACGGGCGCATTGCCTTTCTGGGCGGCATCAATATCAGCAGCGTCTATTCGGGCGGCTCCTTCAAGTCGGGCTCGCGGGCGGCCAAAAAAGCTAACGCCAAAACCGGACTGGCCTGGCGCGACACCGATCTGCAATTGCAAGGTCCGGTGGTGGCCGATCTGCAGCGGCTCTTCATGGCCAGCTGGGGGGCGCAAAATGGTCCGGCGTTGGCTGACAGGAAATACTTCCCGCCGCTGCCGGCGATGGGCCGGGCAGTGGTTCGCGCGATCGGCAGCTCGCCGGATGAGCCCTTCAGCCTGATCTACGCCACGCTGCTGTCAGCGATTGCCAGCGCCGAAACCAGCGTGCACCTGAGCAATGCCTATTTCGTACCCGACCCGCAATTGCTGAAGGCGCTGGCCGATGCAGCGCAGCGCGGTGTTGACGTCAAACTCATCCTGCCCGGCCAAACCGATTCCTGGCTGGTGCTGCAGGCCGGCCACGCCAGCTACGCGCCGCTGCTGCGAGCGGGGGTCAAGATCTTCGAGCGCCAGGGTGCCATCATGCATGCCAAAACCGCGTCGATAGACGGCGTCTGGTCCACTGTTGGCTCCACCAATCTCGACTGGCGCAGCTTCTTGCACAACCAGGAGTTGAACGCAGTAGTGCTGGGAGCGGACTTTGGCGGGCAGATGCACCAGCAATTCGAGCGAGACTTGCAAGCCTCGACCCAGATCAGCTGGGCGACGTGGCGAGACCGGCCTTGGTCGGCCAGGCTGCAAGAGTGGTTTGCCAATGTTTGGGCTTATTGGTTGTGAGGCCCGCGCGCGGGAGCGTCAGCAGTGGCTGGACCGGCAGTGGCAGTCGCAGGCGAAGGCGGTGCTTGCGTCATGGCCCCAAAAGCGGCCAGGCAAGCCTCCAGCGTAGCGCCACCGAGCGCCTTGGACAAGAGCTGTTGCGCCAGACCCGCCAGCAAGGCTGGCTTGAGCAAGCGCCAAGGCCGCGCCCACACCAGCAGCCCGCCCAGCGCCGCTGCGCCACAAACAAGCGCGAACGGATGACGCCGAGCCAGGGGCGACAAGCTGGCCTTGACAGCCGCCCCTAGCGGCTGCTGTTGCCACCAAGTTTTGCTCAACTCAAAAAGCAAGGCGGCCCCAGGCAAGGACTTCAAGCCGGCAAGATAGCCCCCGATGGCACCGACCGCAGGCCGCTCGCGCAAACTATTGCGCAAACTCTCCCGCGACGAAGCCAAGCGCGCCAGTGCCGTCGAAGGCGGCTTCACAGGGCAGCGCCCGCAGCCGCTGTCGCGCCCACCAACATGGCTCGGTCGGTCGCCAACTGGTGGCGCAGATTCGCAAAAAAGACGCCATCGCTGCTGCGCGATGCCGCAGCGGCGCGCCAGCAGTACAACGCCAAGACCAGCGGCAGCAATGGCACGCACAAGAGCAGCCAAGCGCTGTGGATCTGCGCCGCTGGCGTGACCGCCCACAGCAGCAGCGCCACACCCGCCAAACCAACACCCAGGGCGACGCTACACATCACCACCGCATGCAGCACAAAACGCCGACGCAGCGCCTGCTTGGCCTGCCCGAATTCATCACCGAACAAGTCGGCATAGGCCTGCGCATGCTCGGCCAGCGCTTGCGGCTGCGTGGAAAACAAATGAAGCAGCGCGTGCAGCATGAGGGCGGGCCTTCAATCAGTGTCGACGCTACTCAGCCGCGCGAGCGGTTCAGCAGGCCGACCAAGGCCATCAGCGCGGCGCCGGTGGCCGCAGCCATCAACACCGACTTGACCGGCTCGGCGCGGATGTAGTGCGTGGTGTTGGTACCTGCGCGCATCGCTTGGTCGCGCAGCCGCATCGACTGGTCCCGCAAGGCATCGACCGTGTTGTGGGCGAAGTTGCTGGCCCGGTCGCTGGCCTGATGCAAGATTGGCGAAGCTTGATCGCGCAATTCCTGCACGCCGCCGGCCAAGCCGTCGAGCGCTTCTTGTGCCAACACCTGAGTCGCATGCAAGGCTTGCTCGGCCGCGCTGCCGGCGTGATCCAGGCTGTTATTGGAGAGGGGTGAAGTCTTGTTGCTTCCGAACATGATGATTCCTTTGTGTAATGAAATGGGTGATTTGAATAAGGCGTTAGTTCTTGGCAATCAAGCCGAACAAGAAGCTGGCAACCGCCAACACCGCAAACACCACAAACAAGATCTTGGCGATGCCCACGGCACTGGCCGCGATGCCGCCGAAACCAAACAAGGCGGCGATCAGAGCGATCACGAAAAAGACGACGGCGTAATGCAGCATGGTGAACTCCTGTCGAGCCGCTTGGTGGGCTGAGTGATTGAGGTATCGCAGCCTTTGGGCTGCGGCATGCCCCCAGTGTCTGCCCGGCTGCGCTCGCAGGCGATAGGCGAACTGGCTGAAGCGGGGTCGGACAATTCGGCGCCGGTTTGTAGGACGATCACCATCGCCGGCGAACAATGCCGGCGAGAGCGATCCTTATGCGACGCTGCCGTCGGCAGGCAGCAAGAGCTGGATCAAGGTGCCCTGCCCTTTTTCAGACACCACCGTCAAGCGCCCCCCCTCGGCCTCGACACGCACGCGCATGCCCAGCAGGCCATAGGTCGAGCGCGGTGTGTCCTCGGCATCAAAACCGACCCCGTCGTCCCGCACCGACACCGTCACCCAGCCAGCCTCCTGCTTCATGCCGACCCATATTTGGCTCGCCTGGGCATACTTTGAAACATTCGTGATGGCCTCTTGCATCACCCGGTAGACGACGATTTCGGTGCCGCTGGCGAGTGCAACCGGTTGCAAATCGCAATGCGCTTGCAGACCCTTGGCTTCGGCGAACTCGCGCACCAGGATCTCCACAGTGGGCAGCAGGCCCAGATTGCTCAGCGTCGACGGCCGCAGATCTTCGATGATGGTGCGCCCCAGCGCGATGCTGGCGTTGAGCGTGCCGACCAAATGCGCCAAGCGCTCCAAGGCCTCGGCAACGCCCGGCGCGGCGGGCGCGGCCGCCGCAGTTTGACTCAGGCGCGACTTGATGCGGGCCGCGTCGAGCTTGGCCGAGGTCAGCAAGGCGCCCAACTCATCATGCAGATTGCGCGCCAGCCGGCCACGCTCATCTTCGCGGGCGGTCAGCAAATGCTGCGTCAACTCGGTCAACATCAAAGTGCTGATGCCGGCCTCGTCTTGCAACTGATCTCTATCGTCTCGCAGCGTGCGACTGGAATCCTGCAGCTGTTGTTTCAGGATAAGGCTCTGGCGCACATACAAAAATAAGGCCAGCAAGCAGGCGGCGCAGAGCCCGGCCAGCCCGATCCGGTTGATCACCAGCGTTCTCGCCAGCGACGCTTGCTCCGCGGCCATGCGCTCGGTCTCAAGCCGCAGCAGTGCTGTGATATTGAGGCGGAACGCGTCCATATGGGACTTGCCGAAACCGCTCTTGACCAGTTGCCGAGCCTGCTCGCCTTGGCCCGCATCGGTCAACAGGAGGCCGCGCGCAAGCATGGCTTGCTTGGCATCCAAATGCAGCTGGGTGTCCGCCAGCAGCGCGGTGAAGGCGGGATCGCGGCCCAGTGCCAGTCCAAGTTCCTGCATGCCCTCCTTGCACACCGCCACACCATTCTCGTAGGGCTCTAGATAGACCTTGTCTGCGGTCAGCAAATAGTTACGCTGGCTCGTTTCAGCGTCCAGCAGTCCAACCAGCATCGTGCGGGTGATCAATTGGATCTTCCCCATCAGCGCCAATTCCTCCAAGCTGGATGTGGCCCGCAAAAAGGAGTTTTCGCTAAGAAAGATGACGGCCACCGTCGCTGCGCAGGCCAATGGGATGATGAACGGACTGCGCCGAGCAACGGTGAGTAGATTCATAAGCAGCCTTGGCCTGAATTCGTGGGATCATGGCCCACAGGAGCGCTAGCGCACACATGATTCGTATTGCCATTGTTGATGACCACGCCATCGTCCGAGCCGGCTTGCGCCAGTTTTTCGCCGATCAGATCGACTTCCAAGTGGTGGCCGAAGCCGCCACCGGCCGCGAGGCGATGGAGATCGTGCGCAAGGGCGAGATCGATGTGATCTTGCTGGATATTTCCATGCCCGACCAAAGCGGCATCGATGCGCTGGCCGCAATCAAGGCCCGCGCACCCGACTTGCCGGTGTTGATCCTGAGCGGCTTCCCCGAGGCGCATTACGCCACCACCTTGCTGCGCCAAGGCGCCAGCGCTTATCTGAACAAGGACTGCGACCCGGAAGAAATCAATCGCGCCATCCGCACCGTGGTGCGCGGGCGCAAATACATCAGCGCCGGCGTGGCCGAACAGTTGGCCAACGGGCTGAGCAACGGCGGCGACCGCCCCGCGCATGAAAGCCTGTCGGAGCGCGAACTGCAGGTCTTCTTGCGCCTGGCCAAGGGCGAGACGATTGGCCATATGGCCGACAGCATGTCGCTCAGCGTCAAGACAGTCAGCACCTATCGCACCCGGGTGATGGAAAAAATGAATCTGGCCTCCAACAGCGACCTGACCTATTACGCCTTGAAAAACGGCTTGATTCAATGATTTGACGGCGCCGCCGTCGGCGCATTGCAGGCCCATCAATGCGGGGCGGGCCATCTCAATCCAAGCCAGCGCAGCCGGTATCACCCGCCGCCAGGCGGCAGCAGTAGTCCAGCAAATCATCAATTTCGTTGGACTTGTCGAAGACCCGCGCCGCGCCCAGTTCCAAGCATTTGCGGCGCATCTCAAGGGTTGCATAGTTGCTTAAGACCACCAAGGTGTGGTGGCCGGGCATGGCTCCCGCCGCATTCAGCACGCCGATGCCAGAGCCCTGTTTCAAAAATATATCGACGATGGCCAAGTCAAAGCTATGCAGGTTTTGGTTCATCCACTGCAGCGCAGAGCTTTCATCTTCGGCCGTGCCGACGACTTCAATCGGGCCGAGTTCTTCCAGGGTTGCGATCAAATTTTCGCGGATGACTGGGCTGTCTTCGACGATATAGGTCTTGAGCTTAGACCTCAAGCGCGCGAGTTCAGGGGGGGCAGGAGCCGAGCATTCAGCATTCATTTGGAGTGACGACGGGTTCGGCAAGGCCCGAACATATCCCGCTGAGCTTGGGGTCATGTGTGGATGCTCCGAGTGTGACAGCAAATGCACCAATGCCCCAGGTTGGACTTGCCCGGCTGTGTGTAGGACGAGCCCTACAAGGCCGGCCCATAAGCCCGACGTAGGACAGCAACTACGTGCGCCCAAGCGCCTGTCCGCTTCAAGCGCGAGCGACGCACTTGCACACTCCTGTTGCCGTTCGAATTTCGCCTCAGACCGAAATTCAGCGCGGAGCAAAACTCACTTCAGGAGACATCGATGAGTCCAACACTGAAACTTCTGGCCGCTGCAGCAGGCCTGGCCTTGGCGGCCCAAGCCAGCGCCCAGATCACCTTTTACGAGCATGACAACTTCGGTGGCCGCTCCTTCAAGACGCAGAACAAGGTCAGCAATCTGCAGCGCTACGGTTTCAATGACCTGGCCTCCTCGGCCGTGGTCAGCAGCGATCGCTGGGAGATTTGCGATCAGCAAAACTTCGGCGGGCGCTGTGTCATCTTGCGGCGCGGCAACTACCTGTCCTTGTCCGCCATGGGCTTGAATGACCGCATCTCATCGGCGCGCGCTGTACCGGCCAATCAGCAGTACGAGGAGCAGCGCTATGCGCCAGCGCCGGTGTCGGTCTATGACTCACGGCGGCGCAATGACGAACGCCTGTACGAGGCCGAGGTCACCTCCGTGCGTGCGGTAATGGGGAAGCCCCAGCAGCGCTGCTGGGTCGAGCAGCAACAAGTGTCGCAGGCTAGCAATGCCAATGTGCCCGGCGCGTTGGTGGGCGGATTGCTCGGCGGCGTACTGGGCCACCAGGTCGGCGGTGGCCGCGGGCGTGACTTGGCCACCGTGGGCGGCGTCGTGGCCGGCGCGGCGATCGGCTCGCAAGTGAACGGCAATTCGCCCTCGACACGTGCGCAAGATGTGCAGCGCTGCAGCTCGGACGACGGCAATGGCCAGCCCGAGTATTGGGACGTGGGCTACCAATTCCGCGGCCAGGCCCACCATGTGCAGATGAACTCAGCGCCGGGCAGAACTGTCATCGTCAACCGGCAAGGTGAACCGCGTACTTGAGGCGCTTGCGGCCAGTTTGCTGCCGCTGAAGCTGCCGTCAATCGTAGGACATTGACTACCCCAACAAGCGATGTAGTCCGCTTGGCTCGCCGCCTCGGCAACTGGACACTGATTGCTCGCTAACCCCCTTCTCAAGAGGTTTCCAATGAGTTTCATTCTGTTCTCGCTGACCGCGCTGGCGTTTGTATCTTCATGCGGATTGGCCCTCTTGAGTTGGTTCGCTGCAGATCAAGTGCAGGCAGAGATGGGGCGTCAGGCGCTGCACGGCTTGCGGACTTTGGACGAATAAACGCCAAGGCCGATGGCACCCAAGTTCTTAGTTTTTTTCAACCACCAAGGAACATCATGAACAATCAATTCAAGCTCAAGGCCACACTCGTTTTAGCTGCCCTGTTTTGCTTGCCTGCCGCCCAGGCTGCCCTGACATCCAAAGATGACTTGAAGGCCAGCAAGACCCGCATCGCTGCGGACTACAAGACCGAGAAGGCAGCTTGCTCGGCCATGAGCGGCAACGCCAAAGATGTGTGCGTCGAAGAAGCCAAAGCACACGAAAAGGTTGCACTGGCTGAAGCCGAGTTGGCCCACACCGGCAGCACCAGCGACAGCA
Source organism: Paucibacter sp. B2R-40 (assembly GCF_025717555.1). Taxonomy (GTDB): domain Bacteria; phylum Pseudomonadota; class Gammaproteobacteria; order Burkholderiales; family Burkholderiaceae_C; genus Paucibacter_A. The sequence continues at coordinate 96,212 of NZ_JAJIRP010000011.1, forward strand.
ACAAGGTGATCGTTGCCAAGGCGGAATCGGCCTATGCCGTCGCCAAAGAGAAATGCGATGACAAGTCCGGCAATGACAAGGACGTCTGCGTCAAAGAAGCCAAGGCGATCGAAACCAAGGCCTTGGCCGACGTCAAGCTGAGCAAGAAGATCGATACCGCCGTCAAGGACGATGTGCAGAGCAAGCGCGACGCCGACTACAAGGTCAGCGTCGAGAAATGCGACGCGCTGTCCGGCGACGCCAAGACCAGCTGCGTCGCCAGCGCTAAAGCCACCTTCGGCAAGGGCTGATGACCTAGCCGGGGCAGCAACCAGCCGCCCTGGCCGAATTGATATCTTGACCCACGCCTGCATTCTTGCGGGCGTGCCTCTTTGCGCCCCCCCAAGCCGGGGTGCGGCTTGCGGCTTGCCTTCACGCCTCGAAAGGATGGACTCGACATGATTGCTTTTCAAGTCAGCGATATGAGTTGCGCGCGTTGCGCCGGTGCCGTCACCAAGGCACTCAAGGAGGCCGATCATGCCGCCTTGGTGCGGGTGGATATGGCCACCTTCACGGTCGAGATCGAGCCCAGCCACGCCACGGCGCGGCAACTGAGCGACGCGATCAAGCGGGCCGGCTATTCGCCGGTGGCCGCATGAAGACCTTTGCGGTGTCCAAGGTCAGGCTTGATGCCGGCGGGCGCATCACCGCCGTGCTCTGGGGGCCGGTGGATACGGCCAAGAACACCTGGGCAGCGCCCGAGGTCGAGGCACCGGTCAGCGCGGCCGTCAAGGCAATCCGTACCGGCGCGCCGGTGTTTGCGCTGTTTCCATCGACTCATGGACATGTGCCCGACCGGCAGTTCGTCGTGGCAGACTATGACGGCGGCCGCGCCACCATCGTGATGGACGGCCCGGCCACCCATGAACGCGAAGTCCACGATATGGACCGGCTCGCTTGAGGAGGGATTCCATGAACACCTTGACCAAGCTGGCACTCGGTTTGATGGGGCAGCTCAAACCCTTGCCGCCCATCGGAGATACCGCCGCTCTGCTGAACTTGCCGCCACCGACGCTCACCGGCGGCATGCCTTTGATTGCGGCCCTGTCGAGCCGGCAGTCGCGGCGCGAGTTTTCACCTAACGCCCTGCCCACGCAGCAGCTGTCCGATCTGCTGTGGGCGGCGGCCGGCATCAACCGGCACGAGCTCGGTGGGCGCACCGTGCCCAGTGCGATGAACTCGCAAGAGGTGTTGCTCTATGTGGCGATGCCTCAAGGTCTGTTCCTTTACGAGCCCTTGGGCCACCAATTGCGTTTGATGGTGGCCAGTGATGTGCGCCGCGTCACCGGTCAGCAGGACTTTGTCGACAGCGCGCCACTGGATCTGGTGTTCGTGGCCGATCACGCGCGCATGGGCCTGGTGCCGGCTGCCCAGCGGGAGGCCTATGCCTATGCCATGGCCGGTGCGATGGCACAAAACGTCTATCTTTTTTGCGCCTCGGAGGGCTTGGCGACGGTGATTCGCGCCTGGTTCGACCGCCCTGCGCTGTCCCAAGCCATGGGTCTGCAGGCCGACCATCAATTGCTGCTGTCGCAGACGGTGGGTGCGATGAAGGCCGAGCAAGCGGCCTGAACCCTGTTCGCGCATGCTCAGCCACCTCAGCCCACGAGCGGGACAAGCGTCATCCGCCGCAGATCTGATCAATGTAGATCAGCTCATTGCCACCTACTACGCCGAGCGACCTGATCCGACCATCGCCGCGCAGCGGGTGCAGTTCGGCACCTCGGGCCATCGCGGCTCGGCTTTCGATCTGGCCTTCAATGAATGGCATGTGCTGGCCATCACGCAGGCGATCTGCGATCGGCGCAGGCAGCTCGGCATCACCGGGCCGCTCTTCTTGGGGCTGGACACCCATGCGCTGTCGGCGCCGGCCTGCGCCACTGCGCTTGAAGTGCTGGCCGCCAATGGCGTCGATGTGATGCTGGCACCCGCCAATGAGCCCACCCCCACGCCGGCGGTCTCGCACGCCATCGTCACCTACAACTCGGGCCGGCAACTCAGCCGGGGCAAGGGATGCGCCGATGGCATCCTGCTCACGCCCTCGCACAACCCGCCGCGTGATGGCGGCTTCAAGTACAACCCACCCCATGGCGGCCCGGCCGGCGACGCCATCACCGCCCCCATCTCCGCACTCGCTAACGCCTATCTTGAACGCCACCTGGCGGGTGCGCGGCGCATGCCTCACGCCGCGGCACTGAGGGCGACAACGACCCATAGCCACAACTACAGCGCTCACTATGTCGCCGAGCTCGACCAGGTGATCGACATGGCGGCGATACGCGCGGCCAAGCTGCGCATCGCGGTCGACCCGATGGGCGGCGCCGGACTGCATTACTGGACCCGCATTGCGGAGCGCTGGCAGTTGGACCTGACGGTGACGAATCAGCAAGTTGACCCCAGGTTTGCCTTCATGCCGCTGGATTGGGACGGGCAGATCCGCATGGACCCGTCTTCGGCCTACGCGATGCAGAAGCTGATTGCTGTCAAAGACCAATTCGACATCGCCTTCGCCTGTGACACCGACCACGACCGCCACGGCATCGTCACCTCCGCACAGGGCTTGTTGGCGCCGAATCATTACCTTTGCGTGGCCATCGACTACTTGTTTCGCCACCGCCCCCTGTGGCCCGCAAAGGCCGGCATCGGCAAGACCGTGGTCAGCACGCAGCAGATTGAGCGCGTCGCCAAGCGTCTGGGGCGGCCCATTTTTGAAGTGCCGGTGGGCTTCAAATGGTTTGCCGCCGGCCTGCTGGACGGCAGCCTGGGCTTTGCCGGCGAAGAGAGCGCGGGCGCCAGCTTTGCCCGGCGCGATGGCACAGTCTGGACCACCGACAAGGACGGCATCACGGCCGCTTTGCTGGCGGCCGAGATCACGGCCGTGACCGGCCGCGACCCTGGTCTGCTCTACCAGGCACTGGCCGAGAAACTCGGCCGCCCCCTGGCCCAAATGCTTGCAGCTCCGGCCAACCCGGCGCAAAAGATCGGCTTGGCAGCGCTGTCTGAGCAGGCGCCACAAGCCTTGGCAGCGGCCGAGTTGGCTGGCGAAAAAATTGGCGCCATCCTCACCCGTGCGGCCTGCAACGGCGCCCCCATCGGTGGCATCAAGGTCAGCACGGCCAGCGGCTGGTTCGCCGCAAGACCGTCCGGCACCGAAGCCATCTACAAGATTTACGCCGAGAGCTTTCGCGATCAAGCGCATCTACAGGCGCTGTTGCGAGAAGCTCAAACCCTGGTCGACGCGGCGATCGCACAGCCCTAAAGCTGCGGGTTTTGCGCGCCGGCTTAGGCGGCGATCAAGCGCCTGCGACCACACCAAACATCACCCCGGCAGCTGCGGTGACCGCCATGGCGACAGCACCCCAGAACGCAACCCGCCAAGTGCCGCTCCAAATCGGCGCCCCGCCCGCCTGGGCCGAGACAGCACCCAAGCCCGCCAGAAAAACCAGCGAAGAGGCCGACACCCAGACAATCAACGACGCCGACGAGGCCGTGGCGACGACGGCGATCGGCAGAGCCGCACCGACCGCAAAGCTACCCGCCGAGGCCAGCGCGGCTTGGGTCGGACGCGCGGCAGTCGTCTCGGACAGCCCCAACTCGTCGCGAGCATGCGCGCCCAGCGCGTCTCGGGCCGTCAACTGCTTGGCAACCTGTTCGGCCAAGTCCTTGTCCAGACCACGGCCCACATAAATGCCCGTCAATTCGCGCAGCTCAGCGGCGGGGTCTTGCTGCAGCTCGGCGCGCTCGCGCGCCAGATCAGCATGCTCGGTGTCTTGCTGCGAATGAACGGAGACGAATTCGCCCGCCGCCATCGACATCGCGCCGGCGATCAGCCCCGACACACTGGTCAGCAAAATCAAGCGAGGCTCGGCGCCGGCTGCGGCCACGCCGAGCACCAGACTGGCGGTCGAGACGATGCCGTCATTGGCGCCAAGCACGGCGGCGCGCAGCCAGCCAATGCGCTCGCTGCGGTGATTTTCAGTATGACGGCGCATCGCTCGGTCTCCGTAAATATAAGTAGTTAGGACATTGCCGGGACTATTCGTGCCGCAACGCTTCGATAGGATCCATGCGCGCTGCACGGCGCGCCGGAAAGTAACCAAACACCACGCCGATGGCGGCCGAGAACAGCAGCGAGAGCAGATTGATGGCGGGATCAAAGGTATAGGGCACGCCCATCACGCCCGACAGCACATAGGACGCCGCCGTGGCAATGATGACGCCGATCAGCCCGCCCAGCGCCGACAGCACCACCGCCTCGATCAGGAACTGCAGCAGCACCTCGCTTTCCAGCGCGCCCACGGCCAGGCGCAGGCCAATCTCGCGCGTGCGTTCGGTGACGCTGACCAGCATGATGTTCATGATGCCAATGCCGCCCACCAGAAGGCTGACCGCTGCCACCGCGCCGAGCAAGCTGGTCAGCACGCCCATGGTGCTGGACAGGGTCTCGGCGAGTTGCTGGGTGTCGAAGATATTGAAGTTGTCGTCGTCGCTGTCGGCCAGGTGGCGCCGCTCGCGCAGCAACTGGCGCAAGCTGGCTTTGAGCGGCGCGCTGTCGCTGCCGTCTTGCATGGACACCAGCAAGACGCCAACCTTGCGGCTGCCGGTGACGCGGCGCTGCAGCGTGTGCAGCGGCAAGAGCACGGTGTCGTCCTGGTCACCCATGCCGCCTTGGCCCTTGGGGACCAGGATGCCGACGACCTCGCAGGAAAAATTCTTCACCCGCAGCTGCTGACCCAGCCCTGTTTGGCCGACCGTGGCGCCCCAGAGTTCGCGCCGCACCGTCTCGCCGATGATGCACACGGCCGCGCCCGACAACTGCTCATCGGCCGCAAACAGCCGCCCGCTGGCGAGCTCCCAATTGCCGGTCTCGAACCAGGCATTGCTGCTGCCGACCACCGTGGTGGCCCAGTTGCGCCCATTCGCCACCACGGTGGCGCTGGAGCGGCCTTGCGGCGCGACGGCCGCCACGCCGCCGATTTGTGCGGCGATCGCCTCGCCATCGGCTTCGACGAACTGCGGCACGCCACCGCCGCCGCCACCGCCGCCAATGCGCTGGCCCGGGCTGACCATCAGCAAATTGGTGCCCAGGCTGGTGATCTTCTGCTCGATCGCCTGGGTGGCGCCATTGCCCAGGGTCACCATGGTGATGACGGCGCTGACGCCGATGACGATGCCCAGCACGGTCAGAAACGAGCGCAGCACATTGCGCCGCACCGAGCGCAAAGCGAGCATGAAGACGCTGAAGAGCATCTCAGCCTCCGCCGGGCCGCCGCAGGGCGGCTGAGCGCCCGCTAGGCGGGCGATTGCGCAAAAATTTGAGGGCCAACATCAGGTGGTCTCCGCGGCGGTCATAGCGGGAGCGGCCGTGGTCGGATTCGGATTGAGCGCGTCCTTGGCGATGCGCCCGTCAATAAAGTGCACCATGCGCCGCGCGTAGGCGGCCATATCGGGCTCATGGGTCACCATCAACACGGTGATGCCGTGATCCCGGTTCAGCGCCATCAGCAGGCCCATGATTTCGTGGCTGCGCTGCGTGTCCAGATTGCCAGTGGGCTCGTCGGCCAGCACCACAGCGGGCTGGGTGACGATGGCACGCGCAATCGCCACGCGCTGCTGCTGGCCGCCCGACAGCTCGCCCGGCGTGTGCTGCTCCCAGCCCGCCAGCCCCACATCGGCCAAGGCCTTGGCGGCCGCGCTGCGGCGCGCGGCGGCGCTGTCACCTCGGTAGAGCAGCGGCAGCTCCACATTCTCTTGTGCCGAGGTGCGCGCCAGCAGATTGAAGCCCTGAAACACAAAGCCCAGATAGCGCCGGCGCAGCCGCGCGCGCTGGTCGCGCGAGAGCGCTTCGACATGCGCGCCCTTGAATAGATATTGGCCGCTGCTGGGCGTATCCAGGCAGCCCAGGATGTTCATGGCGGTGGACTTGCCCGAGCCACTCGGCCCCATGATGGCGACAAACTCGCCGGCCGCGATGTCCAGGTCAATGCCCTTCAGCGCCAACAGCTCTGCCGCCCCGCTGCCATAGCGTTTGCTGACGCCGCGCAATTGGATCAATTGCTCGCTCAGGTGCTCGTTCATTTGGCGCTCGCCGTCTGCTGCGCGGTGATGACCCGCATGCCGACCTTCAGCTCGCCGCCAACAATCTCGGTCATATGGCCGTCGCTGATGCCGGGCACCACGGCCACGGCCTTGGGCGCGCCGCCGCTGATGGCCACGCCTTCGGCATCAAGCGGCAAGACCCAGACCTGGCGCGCCGCTGCCGTGCTGGCGCCATCAGCCGCGCCCCGGCGCCGGCTCTCGGTCTTGGGCGGGCCGAAGGCAATGCCGGACGCAATGCCCTTCTTCGCGACGGCGGCCGCCGTGCTGGGCGCATAACGCAAAGCCGCATTGGGCACCAGCAGCACATCTTTGCGCTGGGTGGCGACGATGGTGGCCGTGGCCGTCATGCCCGGGCGCAGGCTCAGGTCGGCGTTGTCCACATCGAGGTAAGTCAGGTAAGTGACGACGTTGTCGGTGATGGTCGAGCCAAAACCGACCCGCGTGATGCGCGCCGGAAACGGCCGGCTCGGGTAGGCGCTGACCGTGAACACCGCTGTTTGGCCGACCTTGACCGCGCCGACATCGGCTTCGTCCACATAGACCCACAGGCGCAGCCGGGCCAGGTCTTCGGCCACGACGAACAGGGTCACGGCCTGCAACGAGGCCGCCACCGCATTGCCCGGCTCGACCGCGCGGGTCAGCACCACGCCGTCGGCCGGCGCGGCAATCGAGGCTTTGGAGAGATTGATCTGGTCGGTGGACAAGGCGGCCAAGGCATCGCTGATGCCGGCCTTTGCGCTGCCCTGGTCGGCGATGGCGCGGGCCAGCGTGGCGCTGCCGCTGTCGAGTTCGGCCTTGGACGGCACCTTGCCACCGGACAGCCGCGCCACTTCTTCCAGGCGTCCCAGCGCGGCGCGGGCTTCGGCGACGGTTGCTCCGGTCTGCTCGAGGCGGGAGTGCGCGGCAGCCAGCGTCGCCTGTGAGCGCTGGATCTGGCCGCGCAGCTTGGCGGTGTCCAGCACCACCAGCACCTGACCTTTTTTAATGCGGTCATTGACATCGACATTGACCTTCAACACCGTGCCGGACAGCTCGCTGCCGATATTGATGGAGCGCGTTGGTTGCACCGTGCCGTTGGCGGTGACGCTGAGCGTGAGGTCGCCGCGCGTGACCGGCGCGGTGGTGTAGCTGGGCGCGGCCTTGGCAGCGCGCCCCATCAGCCACCAGCCCAGGCCTGCCGCCGCCAGCAGCGCGGCCCCAACGGCGATCCACAGCCAGCGGCGGCGGTACCAGGGCAGCGCAGCGGGCTCACCCAACAGCGTGTTCATGTCGGCGCCGGGCGCGGCAGGCGCTGCAGTTGGGGATAGGGCAGCCGGGGATACGGCAGGCGGCGCGGCACTCGCTACGCTTGTGCTTGTCGCTGAGGTCGGCGGGTCCACCGCTGGGCTGGCTGCGTTCATCTGTTCTGGGTTCCCGCTGTGGGCGACCAACCGCCCCCTAAGGCCGTGAACAAGCGCACCTGATCACTGCCGACATCGGCGCTGGCACGAGCCACGCCGTCCTGAGTTGCAAATAGCGTGCGCTGGGTTTCCAGCACGGTTTGAAAATCGATCAGGCCGCTGCCGTAGCGCTGGCGGGCCAGCAGGGCGGCATTGCTGGCGGCGTCGGCGGCCAAGCGCAGGCTGTCCAGCCGCTGCCGGTCGCCACGCAAGGCCTCCAGGGCATCTTCCACTTGCTGCAACGCGCTGAGCACAGCGGCGCGATATTGATGTTGCGCCTGAGTCAGGGCCGCCTGCTGTACCCGCACCTGGGCATTCAAAGCGCCGCCGTCAAAGATCGGCAAGCTCACGCTGGCCAAGAGACTGCCGAGCACCGCGCTGCTGTTGCCGAGCGCGCCGACCGAGACCGCACTCAAGCCCAGCGAACCCCCGATGGCAAAGCTGGGCAAACGCAGCGCCTGCGCCTGGCCCTCGCGCGCCAGCGCGGCCGCCACCTGAAATTCGGCGGCACGCACATCGGCGCGTTGACGCAAGGTCTCGGCTGGGACGTTCAAGCTCAGACCCTCGCGCGCCTGCGGCACGGTGGGCGCCAGCCGGGCCTCCACGAGCGCTGGCAGCGCAGCAGGTGCTCGGCCCGTCAGGACCGCCAAAGCATGCTGGGTTTGCACAATACTTGTCTGGAGCAATGGCAGCAGCGCCCGGTTTTGCTCGACGGCGGCGCGCGCCTGCTCGGCCTCCAGCGCGGTGTCCAAGCCCGCTTGCTGGCGCCACAGCGTGATCTGCAGGGTCTCCTCCTGGCTGGCGAGATTCTCGCGAGCGATCACGCTGCGCACCTGGGTCGTGCGCAGCAAGATGTAGTTCAGCGCGACTTCCGCAGCGATCTGCACCTGCTCATCGCCCAAGCTGGCCTGACTCGCGCCGACGAGCGCTTCGCTTGTATCCACGCCGGCGCGGCGGGCGCCGAACAGATCGATCTGCCAGCTGGCATCGCCGCCGAGTTGAAACTTATTGCCGCTGCTGTGGCCACCCAGCGTGCCGCGCTGCGCCGAAGCGGAGCCGTCAAGTTGGGGCCACAGGGCTGCGGCGGCCACATCTCGCAAGGCCTGCGCCTGACGCAGCGAAGCACGGGCCACTTGCACGCTGGTATTGGCCAGCATCGCCTGGCCGACCAGCAGTTCCAGCTGCGCATCGTCAAAGCGCTGCCACCAAGCCACCAACGAAGCCGTGCTGGCCCGTGACTCGCCCGGGCCAGGCGCATAGGCCCCTGACCAGGCTAGCGGGGTCGCAAGCTTGGCCGCTGCGCTTTCATCAATGGGAGGCAAGGCCGCGCAAGCCACGAGTGCGCCCAGCAGGCCGACCGAGATAAGTCGCCTCGACATTGCTCAGGCAAGCGACGCGAAAGCGAGGCGAGCTGACTTGCTGTTGGTGCTTGGCATGATTCGAGACCTCTGCTGCTGCCACCACCGTTAACAGCCGGTGGCGGTTCGATGAGACGGTTTTAAGGGCTTGCGGCGGCGGCGTCTGTTCGACAGCGCACACGCGACAGCAGCGACAAGGCAGACCCTTGCGCGCATGAGCCGCAGATATCGCGGCGAAGCGGGCTGCACAGGCTTATGCTGAGCGATGAATGATCGAATCAAGCAAATCCTGGCCCAGATGGCCGAACTCGAAGCGGAGCTGCACAGCGCCGTCCATGATCAGGAGAGCCGCATGTTCTTCCAGATCAAAGGCAAGCGCGTCGAGTTTGAGCGTTCGGTCCGGCAAGCGCATCGCAAGCTCAAGACCAATTTCTTCCGCTGGCTGGTGACGAACCGGCCACAAAACCTGATCACTGGGCCGCTGATCTACGGCATGGTGATCCCGCTGCTGCTGCTCGATGCCTGCGTCAGCTTCTACCAATGGGCCTGCTTTCCCATCTACGGCATCAGCAAGGTGCGCCGCAGCGACTACCTGGTGTTTGACCGCCACCAGCTGGGCTACCTGAACTTCATCGAGAAGTTCCACTGCACCTATTGCGAATATGGCAATGGCTTGATGGGCTATATGGCCGAGATCCTGGCGCGCACGGAACAGTACTTCTGCCCGATCAAACACGCCCACAAGATCCTCGGCACGCACTCGCGCTACAACCGTTTCCTGGACTATGGCGAGGCGGACGCCTACGAGGCCAAGCTGGAGGAATACCGGGTGGCGCTGGGTAAACTCAAGTAAGTACTTGGCCGAATCCGTGACTTGCAATCACGCATGCTGACCAAGACCTACTGCACGGCGCGCGTGATAGGGCACAAATTCATCGGCAGTTTCCTGAGCCCGCGCCACCTGCAGCACAGCGTCCAGATCCGACCTCAGCATATCAACGGGGCTGTGTCCTTCAAGTTGCGCGTGAGCGGCCGCAAACCAAGCCGCCAAGGCCCAGCCCGACCAAACCGTCGGCAGCTCGGCGCGCACGGCTTGTGCCGCCGCATTCAAGGCCAGGTCATTCGCTTGGAACTGGAACATCGGGATCCACAGACTGGCGCGCCATTCAAAACCAAAGACCTGGCCGGTGTAGATCCGTTGGGCCAGGCTGGTGGCCGGGCCAGGCTGATGTTCCTCCAGCAAGCGCGCCACGATCTCAGCCGGCGCCGTGCCGCCGGTTGCGCGGAAAGCCTCGAGCAAGGCGATGAAACCGCGCCCACTGGGCACTTCGAGATCGGCGGCCTGCGGGCCCGCGTAGGCCGGCAAGAACGCGCTGACGCTGGCGCGGCTCATCGTGCGCCCTTGTGGTCTTTTTGACCGGTGTTCTTGTGCCGGCCCAAAACCTCGTTCGGTTCGCTCGGTTGGGTCAGGGCAGCTGGCCCGCTCTGCCCTGACTGCGGCTTACTCGAGACCTTTGATTGCAGCAGATTCGCAGGGCGCCCGGGCACAGGTGAGAGCCAGGGGCTTTGGTACTTTTTGTTCATCAAGAACTCCAATCAAAGGTTGAGGCGAACAGCTTTGGAAACTGCAGCGTAATCAGAGCCCGCTCCTTCGACTGTGCGACAGCGCACATGGTCCGAGCAAGCCTGCCATGCACCTCTAACTTCAAATTCGTTCAGCGTGCGCTGTCGCACAGAAAGGCCCTGTTGGCGCGCGCATGCTGAAGCTTCCTTAACGACCTGGATGAAGCAAGATGAAAACTGATTCACAGCTGCAGCAAGACGTGATGGCCGAACTGAAGTGGGAGCCTTCTGTGCATGCAGCGCAGATCGGCGTCGAAGTCAAAGACGGCGTGGTGACGCTGGCCGGTGAGGTCAGCAGCTACACCGAGAAGCTCAATGCCGAACGTGCCGCGCAACGCGTGCAAGGCGTCAAGGCGCTAGCGGTAGACATGACGATCAAACTGTCACAGCTCGGCAAGCGCACCGATGCCGACATCGCGGGCTCGGCCCGCAATATCTTGAGCTGGACGAGTTCGCTGCCGACCGACGCGGTCAAGGTGCTGGTCGAAGGTGGCTGGTTGACCTTGTCGGGCGATGTGGAGTGGCAATTCCAGCGTCAGGACGCTGCCGACAGCGTGCGCTACCTGCTGGGTGTGATTGGGGTCAGCAACCAGATCGCCATCAAGCCCTCGCTATCGGCCACAGTCGTAAAATCGGACATCGAGGCCGCGCTCAAGCGCCGCGCCATGGCGGATGCCAAGACCATTGCCGTCGAGGTCAAAGGCGCTGATGTGACCCTGACCGGCACCGTGCACAGCTGGGCCGAACGAGACCTCGCCACGCGCTCCGCCTGGAGCAGCGCCGGCGTGCGCAATGTCGTCGACAAAATGAACCTCGTCTAGGCGAGCAGACTACGGACGAGGTACTGGGCATGGACATCACGACACATCGCGCGCGCATCACCGGCCCCGTTTCTTATACGGCCGGCAGAGGTCGAAAGCAGAACATCCCCATCGGCCCCTGCTTGGTGGAAAGCCTGGGCGGGCGCTCCATCGACATCATCTGGGGCACGCGGGGACAGAGTTCCGTGGCCTTGCCGATCGAAGACATCGAAGCCGCCCAAGATCATGGCCATCTGGTGCTGCTGGACTGAGCCAGCAGCACTGCGACTTCAGGCCTGCCGCGCGAGCGGCTGCAGCAACTCGAAATGCGCCAGGCTCGCCACATAGACCGCCGTCACGGCTCGCTCCAGGCTTGCTGCACTGAGCGGCTCGGCGAGCGAAATCTCGTGCCAGGGAGGGCTCTGGCCACCCTGGCCCAGGCCTTGTGCCACCACATCTCCGCAGGCATCAAGCAGACGTATGTCCAAGGCGCCGCAGGGTCCATGGCCTACCGCCATGCCATCGATCAAGGTGATGTCAACAATGCAGATCAGGCCGCGCTGCCCCATCACCGCTAAAAAAGTCGAGAGCCCGCGCGGCGTCTGACTAACTTGTGTGTCACCGCGCAAGCCCAGGGCTTGAAAGCGCGCCAGAAGCCGCTGCGCACAGGCCTCGACCTGCGGCCGAAGGGCCTGGGTCAGCCGCGTGAAGGTGATATCCCAGGCTGGTTGGCTGGGCGCTGCGGGAACGGAGTGCGGGTAGACCATGAGTCCAATTGTCAGTCGCCCGCCCCAAAGCCATAGCCCGAACAAGTGGGTCATTGCAGACCACCGGTGCTGACCGGCAGCTTCGTCCTAGGAACCGGTCACACGACCGCGGCGGGTACAAGCTGGAAAGCGGCCCTCAGGCAATTGCGCAACTGTGGCGCGACCACCCGGTGCCGCTATCCAAGATGGCAGGTCACCAAATGCGCACCCGGTCGGCCGGCTTGCGCCACATGGCGTCGCCGGGTCGGGTGCCGAAGGCCTTGTGAAAGGCGTCCAGGTTCATCAGTGGCGCATAGCCGCGCACCACACTGTTGGCGTGGTAGTCGATGGCGGCCCGTGCGCGGATGAGCTCCTCGCGGGCCTTGTAGATCCACAGCTGCGACCAGGCGACGAAGCAGCGCTGGTCGGTGCTCAGGCCGTCGACCTTGGGCTGCGGCTTGCCCTTCAGCGCCCGGTGCAGCGCGGCATGCGCCATCGTGATGCCGCCCAAGTCGGCGGTGTTCTCGCCCAGCGTCAGCGCACCATCCACCTTCAGGCCCGGCAGCAGTTGGAACTGGCTGTACTGCGCCACGAGCAGGTCATTGCGCTTTTTGAACTCGGCCGTGGCCAGGGGCGTCCACCAGTCGCGCACATTGCCCTGGGCGTCGAACTTGCCCCCAAAGTTGTCGAAGCCATGCGTCAGCTCATGGCCAACCACCGCGCCCATGGTGCAGTAGTTCACCACCGGGTCAGCGCCTGGCGTGTAGAACGGTGCTTGCGAGATGGCGGCGGTGATGTCGATGCCGTTGAGCTGTGGGTCGTAAGCCGCGTTGACCGAGGTCGGCGTGGTGTGTCCCGCATCGGCGAAACGTTCGCGCACGGCCGGCTTGCCGACCTTGTCGAGGTCACGCTGCAGCCGGAACGCGGCCAGGCGCTGGTTATTGCCCAGGTGGTCGTCGGCGCGTATGTCCACGCTGCTGAAGTCGATCCAGCGCTGCGGGTAGCCGACCTGGATATCGACCTGGGCCAACTTGGCCAGCGCGGCGGCGCGGGTCGGCGCGTCCAGCCAGGGGTTGGTCTTCAGGCGACTGGCGAACTCGTCCTTGATGTGGCCCACCATCTGCGTGATCTCGCGCCGCATGGCTTCGGTGTAGTACTGCTGCACGTACAGCTGCGACATCGGGTGGTAGAGCTGCATCGTCAGCGCCTGCACCGCCTGGCGCTCCAGCGGCAGCGAGGTGGCCAGGCCGTCGCGCTGGCGTTGGTAGTCTTGGCTGAGCTGGAGCCAGGGCTGGCCGAGCAGGTCGGCGTTCAGCGCCAGCACCCACCAGCGAAGCAGCGTCTGCACGTCCTGGGCGGGCCGGCTGCTCAGCAGCTGCTGCGTCGCCTTGGCCGCGCCGATGTCGTAGACCTGCAAACGGGCAGGCAGCGTCAGCCCGGCTGCTGCGGCCATCGCGCGCAGGTCGAAGGCGGGGATCAGGGCTTGCGCCTCGTCCACCGACAGCAGGTTGTAGATCAAGGCCGGCTCGTACAACTGCAGGGGCGCCAACCGCTTCGCCGCCAGCTCCGCTTCCATCGCCAAGATGGCGCGCGCCTTGGCGGCCGCCACATCGGGCGCATCGCCCAGCTGCTGGTGCATGCGGGTGATGTAGTCGACGTACACGTCGCGGATTTTCTGACTGGCCGGATCGCGGTACTGGTCCTGCGGCAGCTGCAGGCCCCCAAACTGCAGCGACAGCTGCGTGCGGCTGCTGTCCTTGAGGTCGGGCACCGTCACCAAGTTGAACAGCGGTGAGTTGCCGGTGCTGACCTGCAGACGCACCGACAGCCGGGCCAAGTCGGCCTGGCCGCTGGCGCGCGCGGCGGAGTCCAGATCGGCCTGGATCGGCTGCAGGCCGACGGCATCACGCTGCCGCATGTCCAGCGCAGCGCGGTAGTAGTCGCCCACCTGCTGCGCCGGGCTGCCCTTGGGCGCTTGACCCTGGCTGGCCTGCACCGCCAGTTGCTGCAGTTGTCCATCCAGGTTGGCGCCCAGCATCGAGAAGCCGCCGATGTCGGACTCGGCATCGGGGATCTTCAGCCGCTTCAGCCAGTTGCCGTTGGCATAAGCATAGAAGTCCTGGCGCGGGTCGACGTTGCGGTCCATGTGGCTGACAGAAAAGCCTATCGTCTCGGTCGACGCCTGGGCGCTTGGCTTGACGGGCCGGTGGATGACGTCGGCCATGGGTGGGTCGGCGAGCACAAAGGCGCTCGACAGGCAGAAGAAGGTCGCGGTGGCAATCCGTTTCATGAGTTCTCCGTCGTTGTGATCAACTTGCTGACATGGCGCATCAGCCACAGGCCATAAAGCGCGTTCGGCAGCACCAACAGAATAGGCGCCAGGCTCATCGCGTCTGCGGGTGCTGCATTGGCGGCCAGATCCTTTGAGCTCGACATGACCACCAGGAAGGCGGCGCAGTCCCAGAGACCATGTATCACGATGCTCGGCCACAGCGAGCCTGTACGCAGGCGCAGGGCAATGAAAAACAGGCCGCTCAGGGCTGCGGCGGTCGACTGGATGAGCGCCCCCCGCAGGTCGCCGGTGATGAACACGTTCAGGCTGTGGACGGCACCGAAGGCCAGCGTCGTCAGCGCCACGGCGGGCCAGATTGAAACCGTGTGCCGCAGGGCCTGTAGCAACACACCCCTGAACATCAGCTCTTCAGACAGCCCCACGAGGAAGGTGTTGACCAGCACCCACAGCACGACTGTGGCCGGCGCAAGCCCCAGCGAGGCCGACAGGGCAAAGCCTCCCACGATGTAGACCATCGGCAACCAGGCCAACCGCAGGCTGCGGGCCGAGGGCAGGTCGCGCAGGCCGATGTCGCGCCATCGCTGCCAGGCCACCACGGCCAGCACGAACGCCGCGGCAGCGACGAAGGGCCAGCCCGGGCCATGCGAGACGGTTTCGGACAGCGCCTGGTGGGCGCCGGCGCCGAACTGCTCGCCGAGCAGCGTGATCAGCAGCCAGCCCAGCAAGGTGGCCAAAGAGACCGCAAGACGCTGGTTCATGGCAGTCGTGAGGGCAGCATCAGTCCCGCAGCGTCGCACAGCCCTTCTTGAAGGGGAGCAACAGGTCCTTGCGCAGCACCTGGACGCCGAAGAACAGGCCCACCGGCCATGACCCAAATCGATATGGCGACCAAAGCCTGGGTCAGAAATCGCAAAGGTCCAAGCACGAACATGACTCCGCAAGACTTGCCACAATTCATTGTGGCATGGCCGCTGGAGCATTTGAGACCTACGGTGGCATAGGCTGGGTTGGCTTGACTTTGCCGAGACCTGCTCCACTGACGCACTGTCTCAGGTGAGCGGCGGTTTGACCGCCGTCTCGGCAAACCCGCTGGCGACGAGCTTAGGCGCCGTGGCACAAGGCCCATCCGGCTCGGGGCCGAACTGCGCGGCCATCGACCTCGTGCCCTTGACTGCGGGTAGGGGGAGAATCACGGTCTGGACTGCCGCAGGTCGGCCAGACAGCCTGTCCCTCTCTACACCTGGTGCCATCAGACCGCTCATGACCGACGCTCAATACACGACCTTGCCGCAGTGGCCGAACGCTTATCCGGCCAGCGGCGCCAGCGCCACCCTGAAAAGCCTCAACGAGGATTTCATCGTGACCGAACTGCCGCTGCAGCTGCCCTCCGGTGCGGGCGAACACATCTGGCTGGACATCGAGAAGAACGGTGCCAACACCGCCTTCGTCGCCCAGCAACTGGCCGCGGCTGCCGGCGTGAAGGAATGGGACGTGGGCTATGCCGGCCTCAAGGACCGCTACGCCATCACCCGTCAGTGGTTCAGCATCTATCTGCCGAAGGGCGAAACGCCCGACCTGACCCAGCTTCAGCACCCGGAATTCAAGGTGCTGAGTCAGAGCCGCCACGTGAAAAAACTGCGCCCCGGTGATTTGCAAGGCAACCGATTCCGCATCGTCCTGCGTGATGTGATTGGTGATCGCGACGCCATTGAGACCAATCTTCAGGCCGTTGCGTCACATGGCGCGCCCAATTACTTCGGCGCTCAGCGTTTCGGCCATGACGGCGGCAACGTGACGCAGGGCCTGGCCATGCTGGCACGCGAAATCCGTGTGCGCAACCCGAAGAAGAAAGGCATCTACCTGTCTGCGGTGCGCTCCTTTGTCTTCAATGAAGTGCTGGCGCTGCGCATCCAGCAGGGACTCTGGGGCAAGACCCTGCCCGGTGACGTGATGGACGAGGCGGGCCAGCCCACCGGGCCGCTCTGGGGGCGAGGCCGCGTGATCACCACCGATCAAGCGCAGGCCCTGGAAAACGGCGTGGCTGAACGTCACGCCACCTTGTGCGATGGCATGGAACACGCCGGCCTCGATCAGGCGCGCCGCGCCCTGGTGGCCAGGCCGGTGGACATGTCATGGGAATGGCCGCAAGCCCATCAACTGGTGCTCAGCTTCTCTTTGCCCGCCGGGAATTACGCCACGTCCATTCTGAACGAAATCCTCCGCGCCACCGAGGCTGACCGGCACACGGAGAACGAGTCTGAGGCAGTCGAATGACGGTGAAAGCCCACATATGCAGGGCTAAGGGGTCGGTATTCTGACTCGAAAAGAAGCGGCCGCTGCCGTCCGGCGCTGCGAACAAGGCGGCGAGTACCGCGGGCCAGTACTTCGAAGGCTGCGCGGCATCGCGGACCGCCGGCAGCGTCTAGGTGCCCGCGCCGGCAAACGCCAGGTCCACCTGGGCCAATGAAACAAAAAAAGGGGCCGAAGCCCCTTTTTAGAGTCCACCCGGAACGCCCTTCTTAAAAATCGTAGGCGCCGGTCACGTAGACACGACGCATCAACGTGTCGCCATAACGCGGGTCATAACCGGTCTGCTGACCTGCTGCGTCGCGCAAGGAGAACTCGGGCGCCTTGTTGAAGAGGTTCTTCACGCCAACAGTCAGGGTTGCAACCTTGTTGTGGCGATAGAGACCTTGCCAGTCGAGCGTGGATGAGCGCGGTACGTCCACAGCGACGTTGACCAATTTATTCGTCGCCACATCACGCACGCTGACCGTCTTGTCCTTGTAGGCCGACTTCCAGTTCAGGATAAAGGAGTTCGTGAACGCACCGGTATCCAACACCGCGCTGGCGCTGACCTTGTTGCGGAAGGTGTTGGAACCGCTGACATCGTTGTACTGACTCAGGCTGGTCGTGAACTGATCGCTGGTGCCTGGCAAGGTGTACGAAGACTCGATCACATAGGTGCCCGACAAATTCAGCGTCAAGCGCCCAATGTTTTCCAGGTTGGCGCGGCCAACGATGTCCCAATCGACGCCGCTATTCTTAGCTTGGCCGATATTGGTCGACGTGCTCTTGAAGGCGTAGTAGGCCTGAGGCTCAGCCGGCTGCTGGAACGTGGTGAACAAACTGGCGAACTTGACCGGGTCGGCAAACGCCTGCGCGGGCGATACCGCGCTGATCGCGTCGGTGATATGAACGTTGTAATAGTCTGCGCCGATGCCAAAGGATGCGTTGGGTTCAAAGCGAATGCCGAAGGCCTTTTGTTCGGACTTCTCGGGCTTGATCAGCGGGTTGCCCCCGGCCAGCTGTGTGTACTGGTCAGGCGTCTTGGGCCGGCAGGCCGCTGTGCCTGGGTATGGGCAGGCAAAGCTGCTGCCGGTCACGCCGCTAGGCAGCAAAGGCGAAGCCAAGGACAACATATCCGGCGCCTTGAAGCCGGTGCCGTAGGAAGCACGCAGCAAAACCTGCGGCACCACCTGGTAGCGACCTGAAATTTTATAGGTCGTGGCACTCAGATCTTCGCCGACGCTTACGTTGGCCAAGCCATCTTTGGTCGGCTTGATCGAGTCATAACGCAGCGCAGCAGTCAGCTCAAGGTTCTTGATCACCGGAACCAAGAGTTCGCCAAACACGCCACCCGATTTGCGCTTCAGGTCGAAGGCATTGGGTGCAGAGAAGTTGTAGATCACGCCATTGACTGCGTCATCCGAGGGTGTGTTCTTGTACTGTTGCTCGCGAATATCGCCACCCAGACCCAGGCTTACATCACCGGCCGGCAGCTTGTAGATTTCACGCGAGGCGCGGAAATCCAAGCCGGTCAAATTCACCTCACCCTTGCGAACGGTGCCGTGGTAAATCGAGTCGGACATCAGTTGCAGCGTGGCAGGTGTCTGCTTGCCGGCTTCTGAGAAGGGGTCAAACTGGTTCTTTTGAACCATGCTGATGAACTCGTTCTTCTTGAAATAGCCACCAACGTATTTCTCGTCAATGGCATTACGCGACCAAGTGAAGCCGCTGTTCATGGCCCAACCCGCCAGCTCTGCATCTGCGCCGATGACGAAATGCGTTGCGTCGGTGATGGTCTGCGAGTCACGCGTTCCGAAGTCCAAGGCGCGGTAGTTGGCCTGGACCTTGGGCTTGCCAAAATTAGGGCTGGTCTTGTCTGTTTCCAAAGACAGGTTGGCGATCTGGAACGGCGTCAGGTAAGGCGCCACATACTTGGCAAACAAATCAGTTGAGGTCGGGATCGCCACCGGCACCGGATTGGCCGCGATACGCGCGGTCAAATCAAAGCGGGAGTACGCGAACTCGGTAAAGAAGGACAGCTTGTCAGTGGCTTTGAACTGACCCGTCAGGAACAGCGAGTCACGCTTGCTCTCAGGATAGATTTCAATGTCTTTGGCGAAGTCATAGCCGCAGATCTCTTGCACGCCGGGCACATTGGTCAAACTGGCAAAGTTGCCGGGAGCACATTTACCGCCATTGGCCTTGGCATAGGGGTTGAAAAGGTAGGCCGGAAATGCCGGGACCGTCTTGCCCTTAGCGTCAACGATGTTTCTGGCGGTGACCTGCGCATTGGCCGGAACGGCCGACCCGCTGGTTTTGTCATAGATATAGTCCCTGCCACCGAAAGAGTAAGGAATATATGCTGTGCTGCCGAACGAACGATCGGTTGCTTTCAATTGCTGCTGCACGTCATGACGGTAGTTCAGCAGCACATTGAAACGGTCTTTGTCGATATCACCGATGCCATAGGTGGCGCTCGCAAAGGCCGACTTGCCGCCACCCTCCAACGGCACCATGCCGCTGGCTGTGACGTTGCCACCCTGATGGTTCTTCTTCAGCACGAAGTTCACCACACCAGCAATTGCGTCCGAACCGTACAAAGCCGAAGCGCCGTCGGTCAGCACTTCGATGCGGTCGATGGCGCTCATCGGGATCGAATTCAGGTTGACCGTGCTGCCGGCGCCTGTTGGCGCAATGCGGCGGCCGTTCAGCAAGACCAGGGTGTATTGGGTGCCGATATCGTGGATGTTGGCAAAGCTGGTACCGCCGGAATTGGTGCCGACCGCGGTGTCAGCGATTTGAAAACCCTGCATGGCCGGAAGGTTTCGCAGCACATCAGAGACCGACGTAGCGCCAGTACGAGCGATTTCTTTGGCACTGATGATCTGCACCGGCAGCGCACCTTCGCTGGAAATGCGTTTGATACTGGAACCGGTTACTTCAATTCGTTCAAGTTTTTCTTGAGGGACTGAGGCTTGCTGCGCGAAGGTCGAGATGGGTGTCATGACGCCAACTGACACCAATGCGGCTGCGCTGATTCTATTGAGCTTGAGCATTTATGAGGTTCCTGAGAATTGCTTGGACCAAAGGGCGTGTCGCCGTGAGGACCCGCCATGTAACAAAACGGCTGCAGTTTTTCTTTGACCGCAGACCAGAATCCACAGTGTTTCTCAGGGTCGCCTGGGGCCGCACCGGGATTCCCCCTAGCATTTTTTGCTCATCCCTGGGTACAGGGGTTTCACCCCAAATCGAGGGAAAACACTGAGGCCTTAATCCCTTCCGCCGCGCCCATTGACGCAAGAGAACGACACCACATCGAAGTGGCTCCCGCTCGGCCCGGCCGCATCGACATTACGAGCGTCCACATCGATGGCCAGGATTCTGCGCGGCACAATCCAGAGTCGGTCATGGCTCTTGGTGCCGCCACTTATTCATCGGCCTGTACAGTGGGTCGATTGGGAGAACTGTGCGACCCAGGGTAGCCAATCAAGCACTACAAGAAGTAGCCCAATGGTCAAAAGACGCCTGTCCGAAAAGAGCGCGGGCACAAGATGGGCACAGGATGGGCACAAACGAAAAAAGCCGCTCAAACTGAGCGGCTTTTCAAGGACTTGGTTGCGGGGGCAGGATTTGAACCTACGACCTTCGGGTTATGAGCCCGACGAGCTACCAGACTGCTCCACCCCGCGCCAGATATGGTGTTCCGGGCGATCTCGTCACAGCGAGCCCGAAAGGAAAGTGGTCATTCAAGGTTATGAGCGCACTGATGGAACCATGTTGTTCTACGGCGTTCAGCGCGGAAAAGTGGTCTAAGTCGTTGTCACCAAAGTAAATTTCACCGCGCCATCTGTCGGCACCCCTTACCGCTTGAAACCGTGCAGGACCAGATGACCACGACCGGCACGTGTCCAGCAGATCGTCGAAAGCACGACCATTGGGCTTTATCCTAGCGTCAGCACTATCAGCTGAGGATCGTCGACAAGACTCAAGTGGTCGAACCTCCATAGCTTAGGCACTCTGCTTTGCGCCACGTTCACGGCGCGCTGTCCGAGGCAGGCTCGCACGACAACAGATGGGAATGTTGCGCCACATATCATTCTGCATCAGAGCAGACTCAACCAGCGCTTCTACGATTCAGCCGCTTTCTGTGTATCTTGGTAAGTGGCAGGCTAGTCCAGACTACTGTCATTGAGGACCGTAATACGAAGTTCGTGGACGCCTTCAAACCTTTGCGCTCAAGCTGCCCACCTCCTTCGATATCAAACAAGACAGCGAGGATACCCGGCCTTCCCCATGCGGTTTTGAATCGCGGGAACATAGGCTCCGAGTTTGAGGATCGGGTTGTGGCACACCTGAGCGATGACGAAGCAAACTGGCGCGTTCTTCATCTTTTTGTCCATACGCTTCTCCGATTGACAGTCGTCATTTTGAGTTCCCCCTGTTCATCTCGGGACGGGGCTAGCTGGTCTTTCCCCGCATAGTTCAGACAAACTGCCTGGACTCCGTCCGCGGTCGAAGCTTTCTAGGCGGCCTCACGACCATCGGCGTCTTCTGAAGGGTCATCACCCTCTAAGCCGGCGTCTTTTTCGTCGTGTTCTTCGCCTTCCGAGCAGCCTCCTGGCATGACCGAGAAGCGAAGTGCTTCGATCGCCAACTGCTTCAGCGCCAACCAGTCGCCGGGATCCACAACCAAAGCCGGGTTGTGCTGCAGTCGGGTCGTGCTAATCGCCTCTCTTACACCAAGGCCTACCTGCTGTCCGGCACCTCGCAAGATCAGCAAGATTCCGCGCCTGAAGTCATCCAGGCTCGTATACCGAACGTCGTGCACGCCCAGGGTGGTAACACCGCCAAGCACTCCAGCCCCTTTGGCTTCAAGCACGTCCACACGGAGCACATCGCTTTCAGCTCTTGTGGGCACCAAGCGAACTTGGATCTGCACGACGTCCCGACTTGCCACCTCATTGCGAACCGGAGGAACTACAAAAGGAACTTGATAGCCATCCACCTCCACGATAAGCTCCTGCTGCCGCGATGCGATGAAGTAGCGCGCCGGAGCGGACAACAAGCCCGTGCGCCGCTCCAGATCACGGATGTCCCCGGCTAGGTTAGAGGACGTGGCCAGGATTTCGGCGACTTGAGCCGACATGGAAGCACTTGCCTCAATGCAGTTCAGCGCCTGGTCAACCTTCAGGCGTTTGGCGTCCATCGGCGCAAGGGGCTCGACTTCACGCATTGTATTTACGCCGGCCGCCGGCAGTTGCATCTGCGACAGAGTTGTGCCCTCCGACTCGAAACCACAGGCGGCCGTTCCTCCCTGATCTCCAGAAGCTACATCAGGGGCAACAGTGCCGCCGGCCGCCTCACCCAGCAGATCGTCCAACGCGGCGTCCAGATCAATCATCTTCGGGCTCGCCTCCGGCACATCGGTCCTCGACACACAAGATGACTGCGAAATCCGCGCCGCACCCTCGCTTGGCGGCAGTACCGCTTTTGGATAGCCAAAAAGATCAGCCTGCGGCGCGCCCGGAATCGGAGCGACAAGCACATATTGATCCTCTACGACTATGAGCCGCGCTCCCCGCAGGTACTGGTCGTCGGTAAGGGTATCGAGCTTTTGCTGCCCGCTGTGGAGCAGGCGAAGTTGCCTGCGCGACCGGCGCAGTATTGCATCGAACGTCGGCTCCAGGCTCGGTTTCAGGCCCAGTGGCACCCTAAGCTTGGGTTCGTATGAGTCATCGGACACTTCACTTCTCCTTGGTGGAAATCGAAGATCCGGCAAGCAACATGAGCCAGTGCAGGCCCACGATGGAAACTTGCCTCGCCATGCCTCTGCTGGCTTTGAGGTGCGTCGCCACGAGAACCAGCCTGTATCTCGGCACGCCGGCGCGCGGTTGGCATCGTCGCCAAACGAGCTTAAGTTCCTCGAGGTGCTTGGGAAGCGGCAATGCGTTTTGCGGCGCAGTGACAGCCAGCGACGCACGAGGCACCCCGGTCTTGATCAGGAATCGGATTAGTTCAGAAGCCGGACGCGACCGATCCAGACGGAGATCGCGACAATGCAGACAACGGAGCCAAGCATTCCAGACCACAAGCGCTTCGTCTTTCCGTCCTCTATCGAGGAGTCCTTCAAGACCCTTTCGGACGAGCGCCAACTTCCCATGACCCGCCGCAGAAGCCCAAGTGTGCCGCTGCCGGATCGCGTCGATCTGCCGACTCGGTGTGCTGATGGCGTCATCTTCGACCAGCCCCGCGTCGACCATCGCCGACGCAAGGCTCCGAATGCAACTCAGAACATCGTCTGCAGAAGTTGAGCAGCGCCCTGCAATCTGATCAACGG
The DNA here is from genome assembly GCF_025717555.1 of Paucibacter sp. B2R-40. Taxonomy (GTDB): domain Bacteria; phylum Pseudomonadota; class Gammaproteobacteria; order Burkholderiales; family Burkholderiaceae_C; genus Paucibacter_A. The sequence continues at coordinate 119,235 of NZ_JAJIRP010000011.1, forward strand.
TCTCGCCCGCCACAACACGGCGCGCAACCATGTAACGAAGGGAGAAAGACAGCTCGCCTGTTTTCCCTTCGTTCCCATCGACTTCGCCGTTGCTCCGCGGCGGCGGCGAAGTACGAGCGTCCACCAGGACGCCCTCTCCGATGTCGGGAAACAGGACAGTGTCGAGTTCATGCCAGCCGGGCGCGACCCAAGACTCCGGTCGGGCGTGCTTCAGCCAATGAGCCAGCGGCCTCTCGATTAGGTGGATGTAGTCACCACTCGAGCCCGGGCCAGCGTGCCCTCCTTCAGCTGACATCTGGAAAAGCCCGGCGACATCGGTTGAATTTTCCATCATGAGCTTCTCAGCCTTCCTGGAAAAAACAGCGTGCCGGAGGTCGTAGAAGGACGCCACGCGATCGCCCGTGGACCAAGCCAATGCTGCATTCACAAGGCGCATGGTCTTTTCCTGGGCGTGACGTTGATCCGGCGCGCCCGGCTCACCAAAGAAGAGATCCTCGTCATCCACAGCGTGGTGAATCGTCAGGCGCTTCTGCTTGAAGACCACCAGCAACTTGATCAGCAACGGATGCGCCAGGTCCACCTGTCGCCGCATTGAGGGCGTCTTGCCTGTTCCGTCCCGAAGGCGCGGGTAGACCACGAGGTAAGGCGGCCGGTCCAATTGAACATCGACCATGCGGATGCACCAAAGTTCGTAGGTGCGCAGTTCGATCTCGAAGCCCAGCAACAGCGCGATGGCGGCTTGTGCGGCCACATCTCTCGTCTCGCCATGTTCCCGAACGAAAGCAAGAGCCACCATCAACTCATGGTCAGTGACGGTCGCCGCAGCAGGCGGCGGAGAGAACCGCCGACCTTGAATGCTGGCCGGCAGGCGCTCCATTCCGACCAGGACAAGGAACTGATGAAAGGCCTCCAGAAAGGACGCCAGCTTGCCTTTTTGACTCGGCAGTACTTGGTTCAACATCCCACGGTAGGCTGAAAGCCAATCTTCTCCACTACGACTGTCAACGCCGGCTTTCGCTAGATCTGTGGCCAGACCCAGAATGTGTTGCCTGCTGTACTCATACACGGAGACAGGCGCGAGACCATTGCCTCGAACACCACCGTGAGTCAGCACCGACGCCAGACCGCCCACCACCAGCATTTGCGCGCGTCCCGCACGAAGAGCAACTGGACTGGCAGCCAAAACCAACTCCATCAAGCCCTCAACGCCAGCCGCCTTCGACCCTTTTGCACGGGCGATCCGCCCGAAGTCGCGAACCAGAGCATGCAGGACACTCAAATCTGCCGATTGTGTGAAGCAAGTTTCGTAAGCTCGGCGCACAGCCGCGACGCCCGCCTGTGCCTTAGCTTGCACGTTCGCCTGCGGCCGCTTGCTGACCGTCCGAGCCCGAGCCGCTCTGTCTAGAACCTGGAACGGCCGTAGTCGGGTGACATGAACGAACAGCGGGCCAGGAAGCCGGCGGTACCACGCGGCTTGTGCGTCCGCAATTGCGCTGTCGAGCGCGCCTGTCATCGCTGAGTAGCATGGCAGTTGCGCGATTGCCGCCTCCGCCTCCCTCCAGACGCTCGAGCTGACAACGCACCCTCGGTTGCGGCGAATCTCGTCGATTACAGGCCTGGGCAACTGCCGGCGGTCGCGCCACCCTCCGCCCATCGGCAACTCGACCTCCATCACCTTGCCGCACAAATAGGTTTTGGCGCTGCCAACTGCGGTCAGCGCCTCCAACGTCGAGCGGTGCAATGCAATTCCTTCAATGATGCTGGTCAGCAGAAGTCGAGCGCCGGGCGACAGGCTCGTCGCCCGTTCGACGAAGGCATGGAGCTCGCCGTGGCGAGCGAGAGCCTTCGAGTAAGCCGGCTCAACGGTTTCAATGATGAGGCCTCGCACTCCGAGGTCGCTGCAGACAAGTCCATTGGTCATGATGTCGGGGGCGGGTGCCTAAGCGCGCAGTGCTTGCGGTACGGGGATGTCCATCCGATCCACCACGACTGTCATGACCCGCATAAGGCGTTCATGTATCTCTCCTTCTGGTCGGCAGAGGTGTGAGGATCCCGGATGCAAAGCAGGCATTTGATGACGCAGGAGAACATCTGCGTCAAGCTGCGGGACGCCGAGTTGGGCGAGATAGTGCGGCCAGAACTGCCGGCCGAAATTTGCAACCAGGCGCAGTTTTCGGGGAAGGCGCTCGCGCCATGTGTGTGCGCCTATTGCCTCCAGCGTGCCGGCTGCAGTAACGGTAAACACCCAGCCAATACTCTCAAAATCAACCAGACGGCTGGTGAGCACATTGGCCAGAGCCAAGGCCTCATCCGTTTCGATGGCGCCAAGTGCCTTGATGGCTGCGCGCACCAAGGACTCCCACCGCTGCAATGTTTCATGCACCAACGGCAGGGTTGGGACTGAGGGCATGCTGAACTCATGAACGTCCTTGTCATTGAACTTCAGAGGCGTTCCTGTACGTAGCCCGAGAGTCGGAATCGTGTAGACCACACGATTTCGGAGCGCGTACATCAAAGCCAGCAACATAGACAGATACGTACCGTGCGAGTTGAGGCAGCCGACGACACCTTCGACCGTGTCCTCATCGATGGTCCACGAATCGGCCTCCAACGCGAGAGTGTCCAAGGCAAGACGAACTGCAAGTGACTTCGGCGTCGTGAAGCTACCGATCAGGATGGCTTCGTCTCCCGCATCTGCACATCGCGGCCAGCCGAGACAATCGTAGACTTGGCCGACCACCGCATTGATATCAGCCTGCCGTCCCACTCCGTAGGCCGGCCGACCGCGGCTTACTATGAAGGGGCTTGAGGTTGCGACGGCGACGCCCCAACGAAACTCACCTTGCTGCAGCAGCAAAGCAGGGATGCTTGCCTGCAGCTTGCTGGCCGTGACTCTATACGGGCCCTTTCCGGCGACTGCGTCGTGCGGACCATGGGCTACTTCTCCCAACAGTTCGCCTACTGTACTGAAGTCGGCATCAACATTTGCCGCAGCTTTCCGGATCGCCTCAGCAAGAAAGGGGCTAAGCTGAACCCGCACCACCTGGGAGGTGAACTCGTAGAGCTCCTCAGTACCAACGTCAGGGCGCGCTCCTTGTTCGACCACCTTGTAGAGAGTGTAAAAGTAGGCGCCTCCAGGAACGTCAAGCCAAGCCAAGGCTCCGGGCGGAGGCTCGATTTTCAACTGAACCGGCAAAAGTTGAACACAATCCGACGTAAGGTGACTCAGGATTTCGATTGCAACATGAATCTCTTGGTGACACCCAGCCCTGATCGCCGCAAGCAGCTCCCGCCCGGCCCGCTTCAGTCCCGCGCGTGAGAGAGTGCCGTTACCACCTGCGCCGGCTTGGCCGTCAGCTGACTTGTACTCCAGCAAATCCAACATCCTCCGGCGAAAGCGGCTGTTGAAGTGAGCAGTGGGATCGGCTTCCGGTTGGACAATCGGATCATCCACAGCCAGACACATAGCCGCAGCGGCAGCCGGATTCTTGGAAATTGCAAGACGCAGCTGGTAGATGGCCTCCCCGGCCGCGCGCTCACGCTGCTGTGGCGACCAACCACGGTTGTACCGAGAGGCCGGCCGTGCTAGCGCCGATTGGACGCGCGAGTGGGCATGCTTGCTTGGCCGCCAGCCGTCCAGCATTAAGCGAACAGCCCATGCGCCGAGCATTTTGCTCAGCGGGGACACAAGCCGTTGGCCCTGCAATGATGCTTGCTGCGCCAGCAGACCGACTTGCAGGCAGCACAGGTACTGGAAGTGGTACTTCTTTCTTCGAGTGAACGAGGCCACCGCTTCCGCACTGGCGGCAACAGGGTCCAGTGCCTCCAATCTCTGAACAACCGGCTGGATCAGGCGGCTCAGACCCGCGGCGCCGGGCAGCACACTGGCGAGTTCGGCAAGACAAGCAGCGAGTCCCATGGCTGCCGTTGCCTTGCACTCAAAGTCGATTGGCGGGTCGAGCATCTGCTGCAGATGGAACTCTGCGTCCTCGAGATTGTCCGGACGCGGGGCAATGTACAGATTGTCATTCGCGGATCTTCCGCCCAGCATATGTACCGGTGCTGGCCCACAATCTTGATGCCTGTTCATAGCGCGCTCCTGCCTGCGGCATCAGCCTTGCGCTGCGCGGGCAGCTCACCTGCTGAGGCCACAAGGGTGCCCGGACACAACCATGGCAGCAAATCTCCACAGCCCGCCGTCGAGGCGGTATCGTCAAGCTCGTTGGTGTTTGCAGCCCTCCGGCGGAGTCCCAGCCCGCCTACCCGGAGGTCGAGGATTAACTTGATGCGGTCGGTTGCTTGATGTTGGATGTGGCCCTGGCCCAAGTCAACATAACGGCATTTTTCTGCTGACGGCGGGCTGCCGCGGTTTGATTTCTCCTGATCACTTGGATTACTCCAAGCTGGTTCAGTTGAATATCTATTTGATTCGCGATCCCATGTAATTTCCATGTTGCAGAAAACGTCTGAATCGTTCCAGACTTCTTTGTCGTTCTTTTCATGCATTGAAAACTCCTTGCAGTATTGGATCTCCAGACATGGCACTTAGCCACAATGCCTTTCGTCTCATGCGACGGTGCAAGCACGAGCGATATGCAACTTTTTGAGTTGAAAGTCTGAATGATTTGAAACATCAGATGCAAGTGATTCACCCAAAATCACCCCATTCGCGGCTGACTTCTTGTCCTTGCCCTGCGCAAATTTTTCCTCGTAAATTGGGAGAAATTTCTTTGGTGTGGCGTCAGCATGGTCGGCGTTTGTCTTAGAAACTGTGTATTTCTATTAGCCATAAATGCTGCTCGTCAGTGACTTGAGGTTGGTGGGTGATGTACCCCGACCTCAGTTAGACAGTTGAAAATCTTAGGCCACGGTTTCTGTGATGAAGCAAGCCATGGCCACGCTGTATCTGCCGCATCGATATCTGAGTCAAGTGGCAGCCGAAGGCGTCGTTTTAATTTCATACATCGGTCCAAATTTGGTTAATTCTCTAGCGAGCACCTCAGAAATTGAAGGCTATTCAGAACAGGCTTCCATCTTAAATTTAAATATTTAGATAATTTTCACAACCGTACATCACCACAGTCAGTCAATGTTTAAAAAACCAACTTTTGCTGGGCCATTCAATTTTTTTACAATTTCTCATGGGCACTCAAAACACTCTTTCGTACTGGGACTAATTGCCAACATTTAAATCACATATTTCTTGGAACTGGACGGGAAATTGCCATTATTAGCGCATATTTTCTGGTCCCACGCACAGCCGCAATGCGTCACTTTTCTTCGCTTTGCCATTGGAATCCATCACAGAACAGACCATTCTCATCAATTTTTCTTTCCAGAGCCAACCAACGAATACTAAATTCAAATGAACAGATGATTTTTGTGACAATGGGCCACCACAGCCTGCCCATGTCCAAGAAACGGACAGCAGCACTGCACTCATCGATATGCGCATCAATACTTGAAGGTGGTGTCCTGCGAGGCACCAAAACTGAGCGAAGCAATAGCGGCTAGCAATTTGTCGACGGGGCAAATATTCATATTGGGCTTGGACATATTCCGTCTCGAATAGCAAAACGCAGTTCCGCTTGCATTTGCGAGCACTTCTGACATGGCTTACTCAAGTTTCCGCCCGGCAAATCCAGCCTAGATCGGCGCCAGCGCCAAGAATTGGAAACCAACCGAGGGTAAATCTTGATCGCGGCGCCTGCCCGAAACGCATGCACTGTCAAAAAGGTGTGAGAACATCCCCAACGGCATCACTTTCATACGGCCTCACCAGCAACTCGCGAGCGCCTGTGATTTGGACAAATCAAAATATTCAAAATCGGGGGGGGATTAATGATCGGACTTGCAGGTATTTCGGTTTCTCGGATAATTCCGGAGAACACCTTGCTCGGGCTTCTCAGTGGAGCCTACTCATTACATGGCGGGGTCGTTCGAGACATGGGCGGTCGAATCGTTGCGCACATGGCCGCACCATCCTCCGCCTTGAGTCTGCTGCCTGGACTGGGGTGGGTGGCCGATGCGTTCCAGACCTACCAATTGCACAAGATGGGCCTGGTCTTGGCTCGCGTCGAAACCCAACTGGGCACCCTAATGAAGGTTTCCGCAGCCACGGTGGCCCTTTCGGGCCTTGGGCTTGTAGTTTCCGTTGCAGGTTTTGCGTTGTTGTCTCGCAAGCTCAATGAACTCAATGTCACCCTCGGGCGAATTGAGCTCAACACTCGGAAGACAAATCAGTTTTTGCAGGCAGTCCAGTACAGTCAACTGAAGGCTGCGGTTGACAACCTACGGCATGCCCGTGAAACCACCGACCCGAATACTCGGCGTGACTGTCTGATGTCCAGCAAGAATGATTTCGGTCAACTGGTTCATCAGTACCCTCACCTTTGGTCTCAGTTTGAGGACCTGAACGAGTTGCAAGCTCTGGACGACGGCTATTCAATCGCCATGGTGGGCCTGGCCCAAGCCACCAGTGATTTGGGCATGGGCCAAGTCGCTTTGCATGACTTCGCCACCCATCGAATGGCGTGGCAACACGTTGCGCGGAATCACTGCACGTCCAAGGCGTTGAAGACAGATCCGCAACGCTTGATCCATCATCGGTATCTTTCTTCCATGCCGGCTGACTCGCTCTTGAAGCTACTCGACTTCGCTCATCAGACAAACAAGGGCGTGCAATGGTTGGATGAATTGAGGGCTATGGAGTCTGATGCGTCGTTCCTACGACTTCGCAAGTTCGGCAACGAAGATGCCGAGTTGGAGTTCGTGCGCAAGTTGGTTGCTAGAGATGACGTACTCGCTGGCTACGAGTCGCACCTGAACTTTTTGGTCGAGCAAGACATCCGCTCTTGTGATTTCCAAGCCAAAGTGCAAGAGTTGGCTGACAACAGTCTTGGAACCGACCCGGTCTGGGTTGTCCTTGCAGAACCTATTGCGAGCAATCTGCCTGCAACCTATGCCTCCCCGACAGCCGAAGCAGCGCCAGCAACCTGGATGAGTCGGGTCAAAAAGGCTTTGGGGTTTGAGGAGCAAGCCCGCTTAAATTGAAAGGCATGGCAGCTACCGCGCTGCTGTCTTGCTGATAGCCACCCATCGCGCCGAAAAAAGTTGACGCATTTTTTGCGGCACTTTGAAAACGACACAACCTGTCGTGCCCCCCTCGCACACTGCAAGAACTCACCAATTTCACAAAAAGGAGTTCATGCAATGTTCTGGATTTTCACCCTGTTGGTCGCCTTGGGATTTAGCTTCTTCAAGCTAGGCGTGATTTCAATATTGGTCAGACTCCTGGGGGCAGGACTGATCGTCGCTATGGCCGTGATCGCTGTACTCGTTGTCGCTTTGATTTGGAAAAGACACATGTCAAGCAACACTCGTTGAAAGCCATAAGCGCAGCCTTGAAATCGACAACCATCCCCCCTGTCTATACCAAGGCAGAGACATCCAATCTTGAGGTCCCATATGGCTATTCCTTTTACCCCGATCCAGGGTGCCGAAGCAGCGCTCTCTCTAGGTGGTTTTGCATTCAGCAGCGTAGCTAAAGCTGTCGCCGGCCTCTACGGCGTTGCTTCAGACATCAATGATTTCCTGGATAAGCACATCCAGGAAATGCAGACGTCAGCCAACTCCACGATTGCAACGACTGGTCGGATTCTGGAGATGGCCAAGTACGGTTTTGGCCTCGGGTACCTGAGCTCCGTCACCATCATCGCCGTCGGCCAATTTTTGCTGGGTAATACGCTTTCGGCCATGGCCACCGTGGCGACTGCCGCCACATTGAGCAACCCCATTGCGATGACCTGTGGCGCGGTGGGTGCAATTCTGTATGGCTGGGGCGCTCTTAGAGATGAAGAAAAAAACGCCATGCTGGACCAACTGGCACGAGGCTTGGACATCGGCGTAGAACTGATCAGGTCAATCATTTCTTTCGTGATCAATACTGCCAAGGACTTGCTGAGCTCTCAGGCACTTAAGGATTTCAAAGCCTTTATTTCAGACAAGGCCGCCGTGTTTGGACGCAGTTTGTCCGACGTCACGCACCAAACGGTAGATGTCATGAACGATGCTGCCGCCTCGGTCAAGAAGCGCGCAGAACTGGCCATTGCCGGCACCGTCAAGGTAACCAGCGACGCCTCCGCCAAGTTGGGCGACTCCTTGTCTGATTTCAGCAAAACAGCCGGGCACGCCATTGAACAAACAGGTGAGGCCGCCAAACAAGTAATGGAGAGCGGAAAGGCCGCTGTTCAACGTGTTCGCGGTCAGAACTCGGGGAATACAAAGCCATGACAGCGCCCAAACCCGCACCTAAACACGATACCTTGGTGCGCAGGTTAGTTCAAATTCTGATCAAACTGAATCATGGTGAAAAACTCAGCCCAATCGCGCTCTCAAGCGAGTTCAACGTCGACCTGCGGACCATTCAGCGCGATCTCAATGAGCGTTTTGCCTATTTGAACCTCGAGAAGGCAGGAGGTTACTACTCGCTAGACCCGGTTTTCCTCGGCAAACTCAGCACACGTGATATCGACAGATTTGCTGGCTTGGCCGGTATAAAAGGTCTATTTCCTTCGTTTTCTGACGATTTTTTGAGAGACATCTTTGACTCCCGAATCCAGTCCGCACTGCTGGTCAAAGGCCACAACTACGAAGAACTACACGACGACGAAAACCAGTACTTTCAACAATTGGAAGGTGCGATCGCTTCACGCCATCGAGTCAGCTTCAGTTTCAAGAAGGACGAAGGCGACAAACAGTATGCTGATTTAGATCCCTACAAGCTTGTAAACAATAAAGGCATCTGGTATCTGGCGGCAAAGGACAATGGAAAGCTGAAGACATTCTCCTTTACAAAGATTAGCCGACTGATGGTCTCAAAAACCGTCTTCGACCATGACGCATCCATCGAGAAGGCCCTGACTGAGAACGACGGAATTTGGATGAATGAAACACGCAGGGAAATTGTTCTAAAAGTGGCCAAAGAAGTAGCCGGCTATTTCAAACGACGCAAGCTTATTGCCAACCAAGTTATAGAGAAAGAGCTGGAAAATGGCGCATTGATTTTGTCAGCCAAAGTGGGTCACTTGAACCAAATTCTTCCGATCGTTCGCTACTGGATTCCTCATATTCAAATCATCAGCCCGGACCATTTACAGAACGAACTCAACCAAGAGCTTTCCGATTACTTGAAGAAAACACAATAAGCAAGCCCTCTATTACCCATATTTCACCAATTATCTTCGATGTAGTTCATAGATCAGATGAAGTCATTATCAGTCTTGATGCTATTCATGACCGTAGCGAGCGTCACCGTCTTCTTTTTGATATGCGCCATTAACGGGCGACTTAATATTTCATCCGCATTTCGGGCTAGAAAAGGCCCTCACTCTTTTGCTGTACTCGAAAGGGGACAGAAGACCATCGCACTCAGGTTGGATCGACCCTTCCGAACTTTGGCGGGGTTAATCTATACGGCAGGTTTTTTTCTTGCAATTCCCCTTCTTATTTGGCGATACGGCGCATGGAGGTCTGTGATTTTGATCGCATCGCCTTTTGCGGCAAGCTTTGCAATTGCCTTCGCCATGGCACCAATTTTGGGTTTGAATTCCGAAGACAGTACGGCAATGAAGTTCATGCTCACCCCTGCTTTTCGCGGAACCATCGGATACATGCTCGGCCGTCATGATTCAACCATCTTCCTGGCTCAAAAAATTAAGGCTGGATGGCGCCAAATCGACAATGTCGAAGCCCGAAACAAACGAGAAGCCATACTTGCCGTGCATTCACAAAGCCAGAGCAAAAATAGGTCCGGCAAGACTTGGCTCTCAACGCACATACTGTCACGAAAAATCATCTAGCCGCAGTGTCCCGTGTGATCAAGTCCCTCGCCTTGAAAAATGGCTAGGTCCGAGGGGGAGCATGATCACACAGGACTCCAAAAGTAAATTCCATGAACTGCAATGCAGTGCCCTACCCTAGTCAAACTTTGCTATCGCCGCAGTCACCTAAAGAAGAAACTGATGGATATCGAATTTTGCTTGCATACGCGCGACTGGGAATACTTACTAAAACGTTCGGGAGCGAACTGATTTTTCGATCGGCGTCAGAGCCAATGGTTCAAGAACCAAGGGTAAGCTTTGATCGCAGCGCCTGTCCTCCATGCCTTATTCTTCGAAAAGCTACGCGAACATCGATAAGGCAGTCTAAGTCATAGGACCTCGACCTCGACTCGCATTAGTTCGATATCTGATAATTCCCATACCAATTCACGGGGCGAACACCGCCACATATTAAAAAAAATAGCCTACCGGTTGAACTTCAATGCTTAGTCTTTTTTCTTAAAAATTATATTCACGCTTATTTTCTGCATTTGAGAAAAAGTGACCAATCCTTGCGCCGATAAAGTACGGCACCCTTCCTCAGAAGGGCTGAACGCTCATTTAAATCTGAACTCTTTTTGCCGATTAAAAACATATTGCTTGGACAGCAATAACAAAGGACCGCTGCCATAATTTATCTATTTACGTGACTGACTGAATTTTTAACATCACTCGTACTCAATGGCCCAATTAAATATATTCTCACCGCGACCTTAACCAATGATAAAAACATTCCTCGCCATCACGATGATCCTTCTTTCAGGCGTCATCGCATGGAAATTAAAACCAGAGAAAGAACATGTCCCGCCTCCACCCGCGCTAGTGACTGTTCAAGAAATGGGGGTACTGACATCACTTAAAGTCAATTACGCGAATATTATTGAATTCAACAAACGAGTTACCCAAGAAATACCCTGGACACAGTGGGAGCTTCGATTTGGAGGAACGCGCGTAATTTTGGTTGCACGAGGTGATTGTTTGATAGGAACAGATCTGAAGCTAGCAAGATATGAAAAAGTTTCATTCCAAGATAAAACAGCATCTCTGGTAGTCCCTCACCCAAAAATAATATCAGCGCGACTAAATCATGACCCGAAAAGTGGGGGCTCTTATTTTTACGAAATGACCAATAGTGGAGTAGTCGCACTAGTACCGGGAACCGAGGGGCAAACAAAGGCAATGAACCTCGCGCTCCAGAAGGGGCAAAGCGAAATTCAAACAAATTGCGGAAAGTCTGAACTGATCGAATCTGCTCGCAAGAGTGCTGAAGCTGTGCTTCTACCAACCGTTTCTGCTACTGGATGGAAGGTTGGTATTGTTTGGCAATAGCCATCAAAGTGACCTTTCATTCGGTCGAATTGGCTCGCGACTTTTGACGTTGGTCTGTGCATGAGCCTTCCCGACCCCTGTGATGCCAATGAGCTTCGGCACACTCGTTAATACAAGGCCGCAGCCTCTGCCAACTGCCTCGCCACAGCCGCAACAAGACTCGCCGGCGCCACCGCTTTGACCTGATTGCCATGCCGCAAGATGTCCATCACGATCTCGGTCTCGTGAACGAAGGGGATCTTGAGCTCATAGCTGCCGTCATCCAGCCAAACGCCCTGCTGCTCCGCATGCCATTCCTCGCGGCTGACCCATTGCGCAGCCTTCTCCTGGAACACCAGTGTTGCCCATTGCCGTTTCTCGCCGGCGAAGATGCCGAAGCCGCCGTCCATCTCGTTCTGAATCTGCTTGATCGAAATCTCCTTGGCCTTTTCGTCGAGCATCGTGGCCTGTTCAATCGCGTCCAGGGCGAACCGCAAGACCTGTTTGCGCGAGTGGCACCACGCATCCAGGTACCAAGTGTTTCGATAGTGCACCAATCGCTGAGGCGACACATCGCGCTCGCTGACGGCCGACCGACCGCGGGTGAGATAGCGCAGGTGCAGTCGCTGGCGTTTCAGCAATGCCTCCCCGACCATCTCGAAAAACTGCGTCGGCACTGGACGTTTGGCCGGGCTGATGATCTTGATGCGTTTGAGCAGCCCCTTGGCGTCGGCCTCGCCGGGCGCCAGCAGTACATGAATGCGCTCCAACAAGGGCGCCAAGTGGCGGCTGATGACACCGTCGGAACCCAGCTCGCTCAGCATTTGGTGCGCCATCAGCAGCGAATACAACTCGCGCTCGTTGAACCAAAGGCCGGGCAGCTCATGCTTTTCTTGCCCTCGGTAGCCGGCGCCAAAGCCGTAGCCGCCGTCAAGGCGGCTGTACTCAATCGGCGCGCCGAGCTGGTCTCGCAAATACTCCAAGTCGCGCTTGAGCGTGGCGTCCGACACCTCCAACTCGTCCTTCATCTCCTGAAAACTCACATGACCGCGATTGCGAATCAGCATTTCTATCTTGTAGACGCGAGCGGTTTTTGACATAGCAGGGCTGAATGAAGTTGATTGAAAGGCTCACAACTTGAGCCTCTGGGACTGTAGCCGGTCGACGTGACAAAGCGACGCTTTGCCTGGTGGTGTCTCGTGTTTGCAGGCCCGAGGTCGAGGTACATAAGAGCGCGTTCGCCCAACCTCCCCTCGACTTGGCTTACCCAGCTCCTGAAGCATGGGTTCAAGTTTTCAAGCCGGCGGACTAGCTCGGTATTTGAGCTTCTGGACATTCATCATTGCTGTCAAGAAGGTGGCGACGAGACCCGCACATGGATCTCCGAGCCCCTCTTTTCCAGCTTAGGCATGACCCAGACCCAGGGAGAGCAGAAGAATGATGACGGCGTCAAATCTCACATCAGCGTTGGTGCAAAGCCTCAAAGACAAGCACCCCGACGGCACCCGCCTGAACAGGGCTGGACCGTTCGACTTCAAGCCACCAGTCCGGCCGGCCAGTTTGCAGGACTTGTGCCTGGCCGTTGTCGAACACCTGGCCCACGGCGGCCAAGTCTACGGATTGGCATCTCACTGCCAAGCGCTTTGCGTGCACCCGGATGTCAGCCAAGCTTTTTGGCGCTTGAGCCAATTGATCAAGAGCCCCGGCGTGATGTGGCTGCTATTGGCCGACTGGATTGACCGACGCCGTCCAATGACTGAGAAGAAGAGCAGTGACCAAGATGTCTCGTCCGTCTTGCTGCCTCATCTTCAATGCCTGGATCCAGCGTTGATCGACGACGCCGGCAGGTTGTTCGATCGTTTGCTGGGCGCCTACGGCAATGAGGGCTGGACGCCTGCACGACTGCAGCGCCTGCTGCGCTCGATTCGGGCCAAGTGAAACAAGCGATTCAAGAAAACGAATCAAGCAATCGAGGCGCGAGGCCATGGCTTGGATGGGCCAAGTCGGGCTGAGGCGCACTCGTCAACAGGGAGTACAAATATGTACAAAAAGACGATTGGAAGTACGGCGGCCAAGTCGGCCAAAGCGGGCATGAGGACCGCTCGGAATGTGACGCTGGCTTCGACCTTGGTGTCAGCCATGACGGTCCTCTTGGTAGGCTGTGGTGGTGGCGGCTCGGATTCGCCTGCGCCCGCAACTGCCTCCGGCCCCAGCGCAGAGGGAGTCTATGGCGGCACTTTGACCGGCAGCACGTTAAACCGGGACTTCCAAATGTTGGTGCTGGAAACCGGCGAAGTCTGGGCACTCTATGGTGCTCAGGGCGGCGGCCAGTTCGGCGTGGCCGGTTTCATTCAAGGCTCGGGAAGTTCCTCGAACGGCAACTTCACTTCGCCCGACACCAGGGATTTTGGCTTCAGCCCGGCCATCTCTGGTAGCACCAAAGCCAGTTACGACGCCACAGCGAAGACCGTCGCCGGCACGGTCACCTGGCCTTCAGGCGCGGTGAGCTTCAACGGCGGCCCGGTCGCCGGATCGCTCTACGACTACAACAAGCCTGCCGCATTGAGCACGATCGCCGGCGTTTGGTCTGCCACCAGCGTAACGGGCGAGCGCATCTCGCTGAACCTCGCTGCTTCAGGGACCTTAACTGCCAACTCCAACCTTGGCTGCAACTTCAGCGGTACGGTCACACCAAGGCCATCCGGCAAGAACGTGTTCAACGTGGCTCTGACCTTCGGCACAGCACCTTGCGCATTGGCCGGTCAAGGCGCGAGCGGCATCGCATTGGCCTACCCCTTGGCCAATGGCAAGACACAACTGCTGATGGTGGCGGTGGACGGGACACGCCAATACGGCTCAGCAGCATTCGCAACTCGGTAAAGTAGCGCAGCCTGATCCATGACGAATCAGGATCGCCCTGCTCAAACAAGGGGCGCCTGGCCGGCGCTGGCACAACGCGGCGTTACGGCTGACAGCCGCGCGGACAATCGCTGCGGCTGAAGTTGATACCTCTTGGCCCGCAAACAGATCCGAGGTCCGGTGATCAGTCATGCGTGTTAGTTCGGCCGCTAGTTCACGGTCGTCCAGCAAGAACTGACCCCGCACCCCGGGCGTCAGCGGGTACTTTGGAGTTTGCGGGGGGCTGGCCAACAGCTCTACTCCTCAGGCTCCTGAACCGCCACCGTGTGCCCTTGTTCTCGCCCGATTTCAGCCAGCACATTAGACAAACAAACCAAGGTAAGAACCTCCATCAACCCCGCCAGCTTTGCCTGACGGGTGTCATACTGCGGCGATGCAGGAAACCCAGCACCAGGGGGCAGGATTGACTTTGATGCAGCCCGCAGATCCTCGCTGATCTCCTCCAGGCTGTAACCTTCATAGATCCGGGTGAAGTCCCGCTCCATGCCCCATGATGAGATGTAGGTCAGCACCGCTATCCATTTCTCATCAGCTTCACGGAAAAGACGCAGGGTTACGCCGCGCTTATCTTCAGGCAGCATCTGTGTGTCTGAGTACAGGGCTTCAGCCTCTACGGTAAAGGGAGAGTAACCTGTGGCTTGAACGGTAGTTTTCATGTGGTGAGTCCTTTGATGATTGCATCGAGAAGCTTGTATCCGCCGAGGATGATCGAGGCGCAGAATGCCAGCGCTTGCACCCCTTCAAAGAAGTTCTTCATTCGAACTCCAGGAGGCGGTCAACTTCAACTGGATCACACTTAGGAGCGGCGTATTTCAAGGGACCACCCAGGGCGGGCGAAGAGTGGCGCGAGAGTTCTTCAAGCGGAACCAAGACTTAGCGCAACAAGATCAACTGCGGCACCGCGTCAGCGCCGCTCCAAATGATGGCGTTCTGCGCCCACCTTGTTCCCAGCGTCTTGGCCGCCTCCAAGGTCAGGCCAAAGATCAGAAAGCTCGCCTCGCCAAACCACTCATTGGACGGAGGCTGGCCGACACCCTCAATGCTGACGAGGCTGCGCTTCCGAATCTCTGCGGATAACTCGGCATTGCGTTGAGTGTTGACACCAATCTTCTGGTCTACGCCGAGCGGATTCCATGCGGTGATGTAGGCGCTGCAATTCACGCCGTGACGCTTGTGTGCGGCGGCCAGAGCCGGACTGGCCTCCTCCACTTTCAGCGTGAAGGGTTCGTCGCCATGCACCGTGTATTCGGTTTCCCGGTAGGCCTGCGCGAGGCCGATGTCAATGACTGATTCGAGCAAAACAAAGCCCTCCGAAATAAAAAATGGGAGGGCCGACGCAGCTCCCGTATCTTTGCCCGCGATGAGGCCACATCCGCTTGCGCGATCCACCTTGCCCGGGATGGCAGGTTGGCGTGGGCGTCGGCCCATCTCCAGATGCGAGTTAGACTGTATCCGAGTTTGTGCAGTCTGGCCGTCGCTTTCAGTGCTTGTCAGAGCTGCAGGCCCAAGCCCTCTAGGATGTCCAATCCTTTGTCAGGGGTGACCCAACTCAACCGCCTGTAGCGCACTCAAAGTGTTTCGATGCAGTTTCAGTACCGGCTTGATTCCGCCTTCGGCATCGCGTTGATAGCCGCCTGCTAAGTTCCAAACCAGCGGCCTGTCGCGAAAGCCCGCAAACACTGCATGATCGCGCTGCACCATCTCAAGCTCGGTCAAGACACCGCCCAAGGGATCATTAATGTGCGGGTCGGCGCCCGCTTGATAAATCACAAGATCGGCATCCTGGCAATCAGCGATGGCCTTGTACAGCCAAGTCAGAAAGTGCTTGGCATCTTTACCGACCCCATCGCGATCATGGAAATGTCGGCCCAGGGTGTAATGTTGAATCCAATCAATCTTGTGATGGCAAATGAGGTCGTCGGTGCCGTCTCCGTAATGAACATCGCAGTCGATGATGGCCACGCGATTCACAAGTCCCTCTCGTTTCAATTTGAGAGCTACCACCATCAGCCCGTTGAACGTACAAAAGCCTTCGGGCTGATCGTAGTGGGCATGGTGAAAACCACTGGTGGGTGAACAGACAGAAGTTTTGTGTTTCAACGCATAGCGGGCCGCGGCAAGCAAAGAGCCGGTCGTGTAGGGCAAAGAAGCGGCGACTTCTGCATCCCGATTGCTGAAGCCGTTAGGCCGGATCAGGTCCAAAACGCCATCAACAAAGCTGGAGTCATGGGCGAGTTTGAAGTCTTCGCGTGACACCGGCTCGAAGCTGAGAATGTCGAGCCGGCTGATCAGGCCTTGCTTGAGCCAGTCCGCCATCACCAAACGAGGCTTGTCGGCCGAAGGCGCGAACGCTCCGGTATTGCGGGCGGCCTGTTCGGCTCTATAAAAGACTTTCATCGCTGATTCCTCCTGATTTTGACTCCGAGGCTTGCCGTTGCGACCAACATTCAGCCCACCGTGCGAGTTGCAATCAGCTTAAGTTCCCAGTAGCTCACCAGGTGCGCCACTCTCCTGCGGCGCCAGAAAACCCAAAAGGAATTGGCAGAAGGCCCAAAGCAAGCCGCAGTGCCTAGTTTGAATTTGCAGGCTTCTCCGACTAGCTCGGTATTTGAGCTTCTGAAGTTTCATCATTGCTGCCAGGACGGCTGCGAAGTGAAGCCAAATTTGATCTTCAACAACCACTGCCCAAGAAGTACAGAAGTATTGATAGCGACGAAAAATGTCGCTGTTGCGAATCGAGACGCCCCATTTCAAGTCGTCACAAAGTCGCCCCAAAAAAATGGCTGGCTATATTTTCGACGTCCAGCTTGTGAGTTATGGTCTACCGTTATTTCCTTATTCCAACTGGTGGCGGAGTTTGACATCAGCCATGTTCCTGGACATCAGCCAATATTGACACTCAAACTCAAGGAACAATCAATGAGCTCACTGGAACGCGCAATCGCAATCGCCGCAGAAGCCCACTCCGGCGCGACTGACAAAGCCGGGGCGCCTTACATCCTTCACCCATTGAGAGTCATGCTACGCATGAGCAGCGAGGCTGAACGTATCGTCGCTGTCCTACATGACTTGATCGAAGACTGCAGCCCGGACTGGAGCATCGAACGTTTGAAACGCGAAGGGTTTGAAGAGGTCATCCTTGATGCAATCAAGTCGGTAACCAAACTCCCGTACGAAGAAGACGTCAAGGGCGATGATCAAGAACAGAAGCTGGCGCGCTACATGGGCTTCATCGAACGCGCCGGAAAAAATGTAATTGGACGCGCTGTCAAGGTGGCCGATCTGCAGGACAACATGGACTTATCCAGGATCGCGGAGCCCTCCGACAAGGACTACCTTCGTCTTGACAAATACCGCGCCGCATTGGCCGCGCTCGGCGCTTCAGCCAAGTAGTCAGCCAACCTGCGCGGCAAGATCTGCGACCTAATTCCCAGAAATTGATCACAAGCAGGAAACGTCAGAAGAAGGCTCTCGACAGCAGGTGAGGATAAAAAAATGCAAAAAATTCGGTTGGGCATGGCACTTGATGGCGCTCGCGGCTGGCATCTCAAAACCCAGCTTGGGGAGCCGATTTATGGGCCGCTGGCCTTGCTGACCCAATTGGAACTCCAACTGGGTTTGGTCGCTGCAAACACTTCCTTTGCCGGCCGCGTGGTGCAAATGCGGGAGTGCTTGCAGGCGGCCAAGTCCGGCTCGAGATTCTATGAAGCCAGTTTCAATTTGGATGAACTGGGCACTGCCGCTACCTTGCTCGAGTGGCGCGATGCTTGGTATGAGCAAGGCTGGACAGGCAATTGCGCGGCGGACGCACCGCCACGGATCGCTGACCTGGGCTTTGTTGAAGGATCGGCGAAGCTCAAGGTTGCTCTGGGCATCGGCCAGCGGCTGACTGCGATCGAGACCCTTCTATCGCACCGGCGTCCACAAATAGCATCAATCAAGCTTGAGGAGCCCCTCGCAGCTTGGCCAAAGCGCTGGCAGGACGTCCTGAGCCGTTTGCCTATTGTTGAACCGCAAGCGCTGGTGCCCTGCGCCAAGAAAGGGTCGGGCCTGCACGGTCTGCAAGTTGCACTCCTGGCCGCTCAGAATGGACTGTCCATGCCTTTGGTCGACAACTGGGCCGACGGAAGCATCCTGGTGCTCCGTGCCGAATCGGCCTTGGCCTCCTCGCAATGGGTCGCCAACAAGCTTGTGAACGATCCCGCTGCAGCCGACCGAATTGCCATCGTGGCCGAGCAGCATGGCACTTTGCTTGACGCCGCATTGGAGGGCGCTGGCGGCGCGCGCCTTGGCTTGGGGCAAGCCAGCACGTTCAGACCCGCATTCCAACTCGTGCCTTTGGCACTTCGGGTTTTGACGGATCCTGTCGATTTTGGAATCTTGTTGCAGTTCCTAACCCACCCAATTTGCCCGATTCCGGGAAGTAGCCGCCGCCAACTCGCGCAACGACTCGCCGGTACACCGGGAATCGGTGGCGAGTCTTGGGAGCAACTGTTGCTGGAACTCGCCAACGCGGAGGAGCCAGGGTACGAGGCCCGATTGGCTGAGCTTCGCTATTGGTTGGAGCATCCACGCTACCCGCGCGAGGCGGGACTTCCGCTGTCTGTGCTTGTTGAGCGTACGAGCCGCATTGCCCAGTTTTTCGACTCAGGAGCGAGCAACCCAGACCTTTCTCGCCGGGCTGCAATGATGACCGGCCGCGAACTCGCCTTGAGTCTTGAGGTGACACTGCAAGCACTGCTGACCCAAGGCAGTGAAACTATCAGCGCGCCAGCGCTGGATAAACTCGTTGTCCAGTCAATGGGCTCCGGCTTATCGAATCCGCACCAATTTGCGCAAGCGGGCGCAGCGGCCACGGTCAGCACGCCTGCTGCGCTGATAGAGCCGTTCACCGAGGTGGTCTGGTGGCATCTGACGGTGCCGGGGGGAATACCGAAGCGGCCTTGGTCAAAAGGAGAGTTGCTCGCTCTGCGCAAAGCAGGCGCGCTGTTGCCGGACAACACCCTGCTGACCGAAAGCCAGGCGCTGGCTTGGCTGCGTCCGATCATGCTAGCTCAAGAGAAACTGACTTTGGTTTTGCCACCGGAGGGCGAAGAGCTCCACCCGGTTTGGTGGCTCGTCAAGAACGCCTTGCCGGGGCTGCCCGTCGAAACGGTAGAAAACGCGCTTTCCCAGGGGGTGAACGCAAAAGGGCTCACGCGTGTGGTCCACAAAGCATTGCCGGCCTTGCGTCGCTGGTGGTCAATGCCAGAAGATGTGAACATTGAATGGGACAAGGCCTATTCGTACAGCAGCCTTGAGCCCCTGGTGTTCAACCCCTACCAGTGGGTTCTCCAGTACCCTGCCCAATTGCGGGGATCTTCCTTGTTGAGTTTGCCCGACGAGTTCACCTTGATGGGCACTTTGGCGCATCGACTGGTTGAACTTCTATACAAAACAGACGGCTGCCTGGCTTGGACTCCGAGCCAACTCGAAACATGGATCGACAAGGCGTTTTCGCCCTTGATCTCGGAAGAAGGTGCGGTCTTGCTGATGCCGGGCAGGCAGGCCGAGTTGCTATCGTTTCAAACACGCTTGCGCGAATCGGTTTTGCGCCTGCATAGCCTAGTTCAAGAGGCCGGCGTCACTTCGGTAAAGCCGGAGGTTGCGCTGGAGGGTTCCGCACGCCACCGCGAGTTGAAAGGCAGCGCAGATCTCATTCTTGTGCTTGCGGACGGTAAGGATTTCGTACTGGACATGAAATGGGCCGGCAACAAAAAATATCGCAGCAAGCTTGAAGACCATAGTCATCTGCAGCTCGCGCTCTACGCCAAGTTGCAAATGAAAACTGGCGCCGCCTGGCCGCAGGTTGGCTACTACATCCTCAAAGACGCCGAACTTCTCACGCCTGCGCTGGATGTTTTCAAGGGGATAAAAGCGGTCGCCATGGAGCCCAATGCAAATGCGGCGCTATGGGCGCAATTGCTGCAAAGCTGGCATTGGCGCGCAGAGCAACTCGGCAAAGGACAAGTCGAAGTCATACTCGACGGGATCGAGCCCACCGATGAGTCTGCAACGCCGCCGAAGGGCCTAACGTCCCAAACGCTAGACAGCAGCTACAACCCGTTTGTGAATCTGGCCGGCTGGGATAGCTCAAAATGAAAAACAAGATACGGTTCATCAGCGCCGGCGCAGGCAGTGGTAAGACTTTTACCTTGGCGGATCTACTCCACAAAGAATTGACGGCAAAGCGGATTTCGCCGGCGGGTGTTTTGGCCACGACCTTTACCAACAAGGCCGCCGCCGAATTGCGGGAACGCGTGACATCGCACCTGGTCGAGAAGCGGGCCTTCGCGCTGGCCAACCAGATGGGTCAAGCGCGCATTGGCACCGTCAACAGCGTTTGTGGCGAGCTTTTGCAGCGCTTCGCCTTCGAGGCCGGCATGGCTACCGAACAGACTGTGCTGGACGAAGCTCGGGCGACTCAGCTGCTGCGTGAAGCGATAGACACCGTCATTGAGGCGGCCGACCTTCACAGCCTGCTTCATGTGGCCCAACGCCTGAGCTTGCGCGACGACCCGCAAGGTGGCGCCCCGCCTTGGCGCTCCGCATTACGAGCGTTGATTGATCAAGCTCGCTCCAACGCCATTGGTGCGTCCGAGTTATCGGCCCTCGGCCCATCCAACGCCGAACAGATGCTCGCGCACCTTCCGAAAGTGAGCTCGGCGGATCTCGATGCCAAACTGGCGCGCGAGATCAAACAAGTGTTGCCAGAACTTCGCAAAGCGTCAGAGGCGAGCGGCAAGAAGAATACGGCCACCTATCTAAAGCTTTTAGAAGACTTGACTCAAAGCTCAAGTGTCGTCGACATGAGCTGGGCCGACTGGGCCCGTTTGTCCAAAGCCGAGCCGGAAAAGTCACTGATCCCTCTTACACAAAGTGTGGCCGATTCTGCCGGCCAATACCTGAGTCACGAGCGACTGCGCTCGGATGTCCATGAATACCTGTCACGCATGTTCGACTTGGCGGCCAAGACTCTGGGGGTCTATGAACGTTACAAAGACGAACTGGGTGTCGTCGACTTCACAGATCAGGAGCGCCGACTACTGACCGTGTTAAACCACCCCGTCGTGGCAGAGACGTTGAGCGAAGAACTGGAGCTTTTGTTGGTGGATGAGTTCCAGGACACCAGCCCGATCCAATTGGCCCTTTTCTTGAAGCTTGCTCAGTACGCCAAGCAAGTCGTCTGGGTGGGCGACATCAAGCAGGCAATCTATGGTTTTCGGGGCAGCGATGCTGATTTGATGCGCGCGGTGATTGATGAACTGCCGGCACTGAATGGCAGCAAAGAGGTGCTGCCAAAATCATGGCGATCCAGGCCGCCCTTGGTCCACTTTGTCAACCACCTATTCGGAACTGCCTTCGCAGGCATCCCTAAGACCGAAGTCACTCTTCAACCCACGCGCGCAGACATTGACGGTACCGCCGTGGCCGACTGGATTCTTGAGGGTGGCAATCAGGAAGCACAATACTTGGCCTTGTGCGCCGGCATCGCAGAATTGGTCGCCGAAGGTCGTCAAATCCTTGATAGAGAGACGCTACAACTTCGCCCCATACGCTGGTCGGACATTGCTGTCCTATCCCGATCGAACGACAAAGTGCAGCGCATAGCCTCAACACTTCAGCAGCATGGTGTGCCCAGTGCCACCGAGCAGCCGGGCCTGCTGTCCACGCCCGAGTGCGTATTGTTCATGGCCTGCCTGCGGCGCTTCAATGACCGTGGTGACACCATCGCCACCGCCGAAATCTTGTCCCTCGCAGACTGCCTCGAGCCGGAAGAGTGGCTGGCAGATCGCCTGCGCTGGTTGGAGAATAGCGGCAAGCCCACACAATGGATTGAGGGGCAAGAAGGCGCTGGGCATGCGCATGAAATCCTCAAGGTCCTGGTGCAACTGCGCGAGCTGGCGTTGGTGCTGACTCCGCGCGAGGTTGTAGAACTCATCCTCCAGCGCTGCCAAATCGCCAGGCTTGTATTGCAGTGGCAACAGCAAAGCGATATTGCAAGGCAGCGGCTCGCCAACTTGGATCAACTTCTGGGGTTGACCTCGCAATACGAGGATGAGTGCCGATCGAGTCATGGTGTGGCCACGATATCTGGCTTGCTGCTTTGGTTACTGGACAAGCAATCTCAGCTACAAGACGCCTGTGCACAGCCTGGCGTTGACGCCGTGCACATACTCACTCATCACCGGGCCAAAGGACTGGAGTGGCCGGTCGTCATTCTTTGTGATTTGAATGCCGATGTACGCGATCGCCTGTGGAACAGCGTTCAGGCCTCGACGCTGGGAGATTTTGAAGTGCACGATCCACTTGGAAACCGCTACCTGCGCTACTGGCCTTGGCCTTTCGGCGCCCAGAAGAAGGTGGCTTTCGCTGATGACATGGCGCAGACAGAGATCGGAAAACGCTTGCGCGAAGCTGCAGTCAACGAGGAAAAGCGCTTGCTCTATGTCAGTATGACCCGGGCACGCGATCTATTGATACTGGCCCGGTCGGCTAAGAAATTAGACGGCGAATGGATGCAAGCCATCAATCTGAATGGCCTGCTACCTGAGGGTGATGCGACCTGCATTGCACTCGAGAAAAAGCTCTCCATTCCGTTCGAACGAAAGCAGCTTTCGGCAGCAAATTTGAAGAACCCGCCTAAGCCAAATGCTCAGGTTCTGCGTTGGTTCGCCATGGGCACAAGCGCCCTATCTCGTCCGGCCTTGTTTGAGTCCCCCTCGGGCGCCAAAGATGTCGCGGGCAAGGTTCTTGAAACGATCAAAGTAGGTCAACGGATTGCGACCAAGCAGGTCACCGACCGCGGCACCTTTGGCGATGCCGTCCACGCCTGTTTAGCAGCTCACATGGCAGACGCGAAGGCACCGTTAAACGGGCAAGAGGTCATCGCCATGTTGGCAAGAACTGGACAATCACACGTGGTCGACGGAGCCGAGCTCCATAGTCAAGCCGAAGCAATTCGGGAGTGGGTATTTTCGCGGTGGCCGGATGCCAAAGCCTGGGTGGAACTGCCGATGTCCCAAGCCCAGGCAAATGGGCAACTGCTTTCTGGTCGAGCCGACTTGGTGTTGGATACAGAAGCGGGCTTGATACTCATAGATCACAAATCCACACCGGCAGGGACAGCTCAGCATGCAAGCCTTGCTGAGGCGCACTGCGGACAGCTACGAGCCTATGCAGCAGTCCTGGAGTCGACCACAGGACGGAAAGTTAGCGAGTCGTGGCTGGTTCTTCCGGTTTCGGGCGCGGCTATCCGTCTAGCTTAAGTGAGGGGCGTAGAGATTGCGCGGATGGTAGCTTCAATTAAAACCGAGCCTGGTCAGCCCCTCATCCCCCTCAAATCGCAGGAACAGAAGCGATATCTCCCAAAATACACCACATTTCCTGTGCTCCGAGGTATTTCACCGGATGAATCATGCGAGCTTCAATTGATCCATTCTTCGAGAATATAAAATCAGGCCCGATATGAGACTGATTGCGCAGCAGCGTCCGATGCAGGACTTGCTTATTATCGTAGGCAGAACCGTCCTCAATGACTCGACTGATAACCATCCAGGCCTTCCAAATCTTCACCGATATTTTTAAACCTCTATATCTCAGGGTTTGATGAACTTGGTTTTTGCTTGGAGCCCAAATGAGCTCGCCAGAATTGCAATAATCAATGGTCTCCTGCAATATTCTAAATAGATCGGCCGAGGTTCCATTTGGTGGAGAAAAATCGACTGGAACGTCGACGCGTTTGATTAAATCCAGCACTTCCTCTCGATCAAGTTCGGCCTCGCTTTTTGCAAAGCATGCTGCATGAACATGCAACTGCCAACGGCCGTCATCATCTTTCATCAGTCCGTACTTGCGCAGCCGGTCGGCAGCGATTTCCATGATGTCATCCAAGTTCGGTCGCCCGTCCTCCAAACTCAAGCCTCGTAGCCACGCTGGAAGCTCAGCTTCCTGCAAGGGCCTAGACGCATGAATACTCAACTCTCCCGTTGTGTGGGCTGGGCGTAGAGAAAGTTTGACCTTCATTTCAGGATGAATGTGGCATTCGGGGTGCGCCGCGTCTTGCTTAAAACCGCATTTTGAGGCGACCTCCGCCAATATATTTGTTGCATGGGTGATGATACTTTTCGCCTCTGAAAAACACCTTGCAACTTCAATCCCTTCAACGCAGCCGTGACTGTCAAAAAGCTCGGGCTCGAACGGGGACTGCAAGCGATAGGACAAGAGAGGCGGTATGCGCCTTATATCACCCACCACTTTTGAGAGGCTCGCACTGTCTTGGGGATCTTTGGAACCCACATGATTCAAAGACCGAAGATAGTCATTGATGTTTTGCGAAAGATCTCGAATTTGGAACCATTCCAAACTCTCCCTTAAATGCGGGAAAGTTACTCGTATACCGGCCTCCTCTACACTTAAACCCGCTTGCAAATTTCGCTGAGCGCGTGACCCGATGCGATCCACGCGGCCATTCTTCTGCTCGATACCAATTGGGCTGCCGGAAATTCCAAAATGGGTAACTCGGTCGCAACAGACATGCAAGTCCTCGCCCTCCTGCAGAACGCTGGTGGTTATGAGGACCATCGGGTATCCCGGCATCCGAAATCGCCGAGCTATTGAAGTTCGAGAACTGGTGTTTTGGCCGCTTGCCCATTCCACTGGTGCAAACGGGCTCATTTGTTGCTGAAAAGTCAGCCTCCACTTATTCCGCTTGACGCGATCGGCCCCCTTAAGAAATTCCGCAAAATTTGTCTTGGCAATCTGAGGCCAAGCCTCGGCCAAACTCCGCAAAATGGATGCGGTTCCGAACACTCTCTCCGGACGAGCGCATATGGCCACGACTCTTGCAACTAGCGCTTTTGCAGCAGAGTTGCTGTCGTCGTTGGCCGTGCTCCACCAACCCAGATAAAGGTCTATGAAGGGATGATCAAGCCGGAGCAACGCGAAAAGGAGCTCGCGCTGCAAATCGAGCTCCCTCAGTTGTGAGTTGGCTTTGGCAAGTGCACTGCCATCCTCAGGCTCGGCTGCATTGTGCAGGCAGGACCACACGGTATCCCATGCCGGCAGTATTTCCTTACCCAACCCTGATTGATACAAGGCCAAGCCAATCGTTGGAGCAGATAGAAGAACCTCCGCTTGCTCCATGTCGATCAGATCCTCCTCTTGGCGATCAGATGAAATGAGCTCCAGTAAATATTCATGCAAATGCCGGAACGGCATACTTTCTAACTGCGGCAGCTTATCCGCCATCAATAATGCCCAGGCGCACTGTAGGCGGCGGTGTCGGCCAAGCTCATTTGCCGCTCCAGCCAGCTTTGAGGCTGTCTCGGCAAGTTCGAAGAATGGTATTTGCGGCAAATTTGAACAGCGCTCCATGATGAAGTGCCGCCAATCCAGCTCACCGATGATGGCTTCTAGGCGCCTTGGGTCGCGAAGACGATCACGCAGCAACTTGGGATGGGGCAGCCTATTGACGTCCGCGAACCTTGCGCCCATTGGATCCAATTTACCCCGAAAGAACCAACTGAAGAGCGTTTCTGATCCAGCAGGAATTTCGACTTCCTTGTCATCGATCATCACCTCAGGTTCGTCTTCCACCGACGTGGTCGCGCCCGTGGCCGCAGGTGAAGCAACGAGTGTTTTTCTGGATTGATCTCTTGCATTTGACAACTCAATTGCGGAGCCAGGCATACCCTCTTGGACCAAATACTGAACAAACCAGTCGTCGAATTCTTGGTTCAATCGCGAGTAGAGGTCATCAACGCTCTTCAATCGACGCACGAATACGAGTTGTTTATCCCCTTCAGAGAACGCCTCCCTGCCCAAGCGTTTGGCCTCTACTTCCAGTTTTGGATGAGGCGGCTCTTTTCCAAACACTTCCCTGTAGGAGCCGACTAAGCTTCCAATCAAAGTGCCATCAATAGCCTGGGCGTCGCTGGCCGGGCCGGAACCGAGCTCGACGTCCAGAGTCGCACCGCTTGGTAGCCCGCGCCCGTCTTCATCGGCAAGTTCTTCCTTCTCGACCTTAGCGGTCTGCGGCGGAGCGTACGCCTCCCACGACGAAAACATGGCCATCGGGAATTGACCACCATTCTCTCCCTGCAAATGTTCGACCAAGCGTTTTTGAACCACCGCAGTAAATAAGCGTTGTTGCAGAGTTTCTGGATCGCTTTTGCCTGCCAAACTGATTCCTGCCTCAGCGCGGCGCTCGATACGATATTGGTTTCGACTCAGTCTATTGAGACCGACCTTTAGCTCTTGAACCCGCCGGATCATGTATGGCTTTAGGCCTGCCTGGACTTCACTCCAGCCGCCGCCCGCTCGCCGTTGCTCAGCTACTTCGCGGATGCGCTCATGAGGTGCCGGACTTACATGGGGCGATGCAAAAAGTTCAAATTGCTTCACCAATTGCATCAAATCCCGGTCGAACGGCGTGCCAGAAAGCAATAGGGCGGCCCCAAATTTCCGCGTCCCGCCTTGCTCCCCTACACCCAATGCATTTGCAAGAAAATTCGCGCGATCAGAGGCACCCTTGCCAGCGCCGCTTTTGAGCAAGTGTGCTTCATCAACGACCAACAAGTCGTAGTACGGGATAGCAGCATTCACAAGACCGGCAGCGCGTTCCTTGAACTTCGCCTTTGTTTTTACTCCCCGAAAATCGACCGGCGCCCCAGCCAGCGCGGCCAGCGTTCTGACTCGATTGGCCCAGCCTTCAGTTGTATCGCCTGTAAGGTGAAAACTAAGCGCTGAAAGGGTAAGGAATACATCTGGGGTCGAAGGCGCGGTCACTGCGTTTGTTACCCAGTCATCAACTCGCACACATGCAAAACTCGCCGCAGGAGGCAATCCGGCTGGTCCCTGAACACGCATGTCTGGCTGTCGTACGTTGCTGCGAATAAATGCGGGTAGCTCCCTTGAATGCCATTTGCGCATCACGTTCTGGGACGGAGCCAAGTACAGCACCCGAAAGCCAGGCTGCAGATGGCGAAAAAGTGCAACAACGGCAAGTGCCACATAGGTCTTTCCCATGCCGACCTCATCTGCCAGATAAGCACAGCCCTGAGAAATTAGCATCCTATGCAAGGCCATGGCCGCCTTCAATTGTTGCTCTCCGATATCCTCAAAGCCCGGCAGTTTTCCGGACATATCAAGCAAGGCAGAGGCAGCCTCGAATGACCACGGGCGTTGCGATGGAAAGATTTCCGAAGTCAATTCGAATCCTTTGTATTGACGAAATGGCGAGCCACTCCACTCTCCTGCCCCGGCGCGCACAGAAACATGCGCTCGGCCCATTCCAACCAAACCGGCTCCAAAGTTGAGAGCGGCTTCTGCAAGAGCAGCCCATTCAAAAGGCACTTGGCCCGGAGGGACAATTTCTTGGCGGAGAGAATTTCGCGGTGATCAGAACAAATTTGAATCACCCACAGCAGCATTGCCCAAGCTGCGACCGGTTCCACAACATTTCCGTCCTCAGCTTGCTCAATACGGTCCACCAAACACCGCAAGG
This sequence comes from Paucibacter sp. B2R-40, assembly GCF_025717555.1. Lineage (GTDB taxonomy): Bacteria > Pseudomonadota > Gammaproteobacteria > Burkholderiales > Burkholderiaceae_C > Paucibacter_A. The sequence continues at coordinate 146,889 of NZ_JAJIRP010000011.1, forward strand.
AATCAGGTCTGGGTGCTGAAAAATAGTATTCACAACGAACGGAATTGAGGCGAAGTTGCTCTTCCTTTAATCTCACTCGAAGCAGATAGAAGCTTCCATGGACCGCAGCCATTTCTTCAAAAATATCCAATTCCAATGAGCCTGCCGGAGGTGTTTCTCCTGAGGCTCCCCGCCGCAAGAGCAGAACTTCCAATTGCTCATAGTCTCCCGGACAGGAGCCCGTGCCACCAGCCGCAAGGCTTCGCCACATCTCAAGGATGCGCCAGACGTCCGGTCTCAAATCCTCAGGCGGAGGCCGGTGGTCAAGGGCGCACTGTTGAACCCACACGATCGAAAGACCAACACCGTCAACTTCGACCTTGATCCATGGATTGCTCTGTAGATCCCTGTATAGCGATTCACTGGTCTTCAACTTGAAACTGTGAGGCAGCATGGTCGCTCGCCCGAATTTCTTGCCCTGCGCATCAATCAGGCGAACTTCTGTCTCGGCATATCGCCGGCGGTCTTTGCTGGTGACGAAATCGATCCCAAGCTCCAAGGTGTGCCAATTGAATATGGCAAAAATATTGGGCCCTGTTTCCACCACATCGGCATGAGTGGCAGGCTCAAGTGGTTTAAGAAATCGTATGGGCTGGCGGCTCAGGTCGGTGAGCCATGCGTCCCCCTTATCGGGAAACAAGAAACCCGCCTCAAAATTGAGCTTGAAAGCCTTGTTGCTGAAATTCACCGAGCCCATAAAGCAGAATTGGCCCGGAATTCGAATCACTTTGGCGTGAAAGAACCGTGGCGTTTCCTCTTTTCTTCTACTTCCCGCGAGGTCTGCGTCGCCAAACTCACACCAGCGGAGGTTGGCAGCATCTCTGAGTGCGCAATAGGCGTCTTCTTCTATCTGTGCTGCTCCGCCCGCCGCCTGCCATGGATCCTCAGGCAGCCAAAGGTCAAGCGCCTTTGCACCCGTCGTATTCAGCAACAGTTGAACCAATTCAGCATGCCCAGCGTCAGCAAAGTAAGGTGAGAACACCTCCACTCGGACTCCATCACTTTGCTTAACCTTGTGCTTCATGATTTCGTCAAACCATTTGATGAAGCTAGGTTTTCCAGGGACAAATACCTGAAACAAGGGCTCATCAGAACGACGCCGCAGAGCAGAGCTATCACTCAGCTCCTTGCGGAACATGGCAGCCACACTGTTTCGAGCACCACTTCCGGTCAAAAATGAGAGCAAACCGACCAAGCCGGGAACGACGCCCGCAGGCGGTTTGGCTGGATCGAAAGCAGGCGCAAAATACCAGCACTCAATGTTCTCCCACCAGCCTGCTTTGGTCAGATTGGCTGAGCCAGCGCCTAACACCCAGCGCACCAATCCTTTGCCGTTCTCGAGGCGGAGCAACATGACCTTGCCATGAAATTCATGCTGCAAACGCATGGGCAACATTTCATAGGCCAGCATTGGGCAGCCTGCCACGACTACTCGGGCATCGAAGTACACCGCGACATTGATAGGGGAATCGCGCAACAGCGACTCCATTTGCAAATGGCGAACAGCAGAATGCAAGGACAGTCCATCGCCACCATCCGGCTGCAGCAATGGAAGGATTGCCGTCTCAAAAAACTCGGGCTCAAAGGCATATGTGGTGAAGAGAGCATCGGTTACTCGATACCCATCCAACTCTTCAATGGCACTGCGCAGGGCATCCTTCAGCATGCCCCATTGGCTGGTAGTCTCGCTCAAACGATGCCCTTCTTTTTGAAGTCGACTTGATTCAGGATTGCCAAAAATGAGCCGAGAAAAAAATCGTTACTGTGTGAATTCATCCAATTTTGAAAATTCAAACTCGATAACTCGCTGGCTGTTGGCAGCGTACCGGGGGTCATATTCAGCACCACTTTGATGAGCCCGCCCTCCCAATAGCACCACGGCACACCTCCACGCTGCTTGGAAACTTCGGCGTGATGATTGAGAAGGAGATCAATCGCTAGCCGCCAGTTCTTCGCCTTCATCGCGTCACAGAAGTCTCTCAACCCACCGGCTCTCTTTTGCCATTGGCCATCAAAACCGGCACCAGGGAAGTCCGGCAGGCTCGGATCCCTGAATGGCCATTCCGACAAGCCGGCCAGTTGAGAAGTAAGTTCTGTTGCATTGCGGCCATGTGAACCCAACAACCAGGCGAAGGTCAATGCCGCCAGAGACAGAGACTCATCAAAATCTCTCACGCAACCCGCAAATTCCTTCAATGGCACCGAGTGGGCCGTCAGCCATGCCAAGAACTCTCTTGGTGGCGGCACGGCAGTCCTGCCTTGCAAGAAGGACTTGGCCTGGGCGAACACCTCGCCTTGCCAAGCCACGGCAGTGACTCCGCCAGACAAAAGACAGTTGGCGAGTTTTTCGCGTCCACCCTCAACCTGCAAAATTCCGAGCACCCATTTACCAACCCCTTCCAATTGCGCTAAGTCGAGCTGCACGCACTTCTTGTCTAGCGCCAGTCGCCATTCGGAGCCAGAGGTCTTACTCAGAAATAGCTTGGTAATTTCCACTCCAACGGGCGTTAGTCGACGGCTCTCGTCTGTCAACCCTGATGACCTCAGCGCTGTGGAGTAGAGGCCCCAAAGTCCGGCCTGGCGTTGGTTGTCGAGGATGCGCGCTTCTTTGGCACCGCCAAGGAACACCGGGAATCCAGAGCTTCGCTTGATACGGCGAGAACCGATAACTTCCGGCAAATCTAGCCGCAATCGCGCTCGAGATGTCATCTGCTCAAAGCGCTCGAAGCACTCCCAATCGGGAGCCTCCTGAGCTTCATTGCCGCAAAGGTAAAAGCCAATCAACGTCAAGATGAAATTGTCCAAGTGACTGGTCACGGTAGTCAGATTGCCCACCATTTTTCGACCAACGCTTGACCACAATAGCTCTATGCCCAGGGGGTCACGACTACCACGTGGGCGCAAACTGTCGTCGAGAGAAGTGAAGAAAAAGCTCATCGGGAGGAATGTGAGGCAACTCACACGGTCTGAGGAAAATGACAATGACAACGGAAGGAATCTGTTCCGCAACAGGTACAAAATGAATCACACCCTCTAGGCAAGAGTTAGATTCAGAAAAGCGATCCAGTCGTGGATTCATACATGGCGAACCATAACTTCATATTCACGCGCCACCGCGACGCGCTCTCTTGCCGTTTTCAACTTTTGGCTCTGGCAAACGGCACCAACCTAATTCCGCCTCGATCTTGGCCCAGGCGGCGGTGATGACGCTGCGCTCAGCTCGCACGCGAACGCCTTCTCGCAAGTCAGACAACGGGTACAACTGGCCACTTTCTTCTTGGTAAAAAAACACGCTCGTAAACATTTCCGGTATTCGCGATGCGGTGCGTTTCGAATTTTTGGGACAACAAAGTGAATCCGTGATTGAGACTGATGGCCGTTGAATCCAGAGAGCCATCCGGCATGCATACCGTGCTGCAAATCAACTCGGACCTATTCATGCCCTTCACTCGCTACCAAAGCCCGCCTTCAATGTCAGGTGCGACCATGGACTGCTGCCTTTTGGCCAGGTGCTCCGTGCCCTTGCGAGCAATCAGCTCAGCGGACTCAACTTGCTTGACTTTGGTAGGGCGAAATTCGCCGTCGCTTAGGCCACACAAATCAAGTGCGGTGAGGTGCTCACAGTCGATGAAGTGGACCAGGTCGGTCGCCGAGAAACACAAGCTCGAATCGATTTTCTGCACTATGTTTGGCCTAGAGTTTCATCCAATTTATCAAGCGGCTAGCTCACTAAGAGATCTAGTCAAATATTCAGATCGGCAGGCAAATCCCAATCAGGGTCTCGCCTTTGCAAACAACACCAGTCAAAAAAGAATCAAACCTGCCTCCCGCTTTGCTCTGGTCAGAGCGACATAAAGCAGCCGTCGCTCTTGCGCTGTTTCCTCAAGGTCACCCAGCGCCGACCGTCGCCCCACAACGATTACACGGTCAAATTCCAGACCCTTGGCACGATGTAAGGTAGCAAACCGAACGGCCTCGGGCGCCGCCGTCATCATCTGATCTTTGTCGATCACAACAGTCGACATGCCTTCCGACTTACAGCGTTGTTCAATTGCCGATCTGACTGCCGTCGATCGAACGAGCACAGCAGCGGTTCGAGAGACCACGCAATCATTGGCGTTGAGCGAAGCGTCGGCCTCGCGCCAGTTTTTCAGGTAGCGCACTGTTTCATCAATAGCTGCAGCTAGATCATCAACTTGGATCATTGGATGACTTGGGCCATGTGAGAGGGACTTATAACGACGCAGTTCATCGTGGCCATCGTCCAGGTCGTCCACGTCCACCCCCTCAAGCAAAGCTACGGCCTGATTGCGAATCTCGGCTGTGGTGCGGTAGTTCAAATAGAGCTTTTTGCTGCGGCCACGAATATCAATTCCACACTTACTCATGGCGGCACGGTTGCGCGGGTAAATGCGCTGATGTCCGTCTCCGACAAAGAACAGATCATTGTTGACGCATGGCACCATTGCGCGCAGAAGGCGCAGAGACTGTGTACCGAAGTCCTGCGTTTCATCGACGATGACGCTTGAGTAGACTTGCGTACTCACTTTGCCGGAAGCCTTAGCCTCGGCTGCTTCGGTCTCCAGCAGCGCTGTCGCATCGCGATACGCATCATCAACTTCCTTCAATTGCCTTGTACTCAATTGCTGACGGTACTCATCAAACACTGGCCACACTGCATCTCGTTTGGACCGGGCCAAGGTCACGCCTCGTCCGATGCGCCTGGCTGCTCGGTACTCATCACGCGATGAAACACCCTGGGCCAAAACAACCTGATCGAACTCCTCGTCGTAGAACTCTTCTGTCAAGTCAAGTGAACTGTCTCGAGCTGCCATTGCCGTGCTCCATGCAGCTTTCGCTCCAGCATCTTCTTTGCGTCCGTAAACGATCCGATGAGGGTAGCGCCGAGCACGCAAAAAGGCATATACCCAAGCATCGAGATTCTTGACTTCGATCTTCTCCATCGTGCGAGGAGAGCACAGTGACTTTAGGTTGTCTTCAATGTCTCGGGCGAGGTTCTTGGTGAACGTCGTGAACAGCACCTTTTGACCATCGGCCGTGGCATTTTCAGCCAACCATTTGGCGCGGTGCATGGCCAGTACTGTCTTGCCTGTCCCAGCACCGCCAAGCACTCGGACGGGACCACTACGGCTACCACTGGCCAACTTGTGCTGTGTTGGATGCAAGAAGATGCGCCATTGCGCCAGTGGTGCATTGAGCATTGCGGCCATGGCAGCATCGTCGGTGACAACCACAAAGCGAGACTGGGATTCTGGCTTCAGCAACGCGGCTTCAAAGTCCTCCGTGTCAATCGCGCGGTCGACTCTCGTTTCTCGGGAACCAAGAACCTGGTCGACCGAATCTCCGGCACCAACAAGGAACAAGCCCTCATAGGCCTCCAGTGGCAGACTTTCTTGCATGCCGTCAAGCTCAGACTCAGTGGCAATGCGACGCACGCGCGCGAGCAGATCCTCGGGCACTCCGAGCGCCAGCAAATGTTGGTCCGACAGCCCTTCGAAGCTTGCCCATGGTGTGTTGGCGCCGCCTTGGCCGCCGGGGAAGACTTCTGGGACTTCCACCAGTGCGGCCACCGGAGGCGCCTCTTCAACGCTCGTCACTGTCTCTAGCACCACCACTTGCATCGCACCGGTGACACGATTGATTGCCAGCTTTCGGTTCTTTGCCCAGGCGTAGGCTGCGTCATGATGATCAACGTAAAGCAAGGTGTAGACATTGCCCCGTTCCGGCTTGTGCACGATGCCACGCCAGTCCAAATCTATGCGAACAGAACGAAGATTTGGGTCGCGGGACTGAATGTTCTCGTAGTTGATACCCGGCGCGGTAGGGTCAATTTGAAATGCCATCGCCCATTTCAAAACTTTGGCATGCACAGCCATTGGCAGCTTCGCCGTCTGGGCCAAAAAATCATGCGACATCGCCACCACAGGCTTGAAACCAGCGGCCCCCGTTCCCGCAATCCTGGCTCCGCTGTTCGTCGTTGCACTCATGTTTGAGGTGTTCATTGAATATCCCCTCCTTTCGAAATTTCGAGAATCGCCTCTGCCCAACTGCTTGCCGCCGCTCCAACTTCTTCTGTGACCAGAACGACCGTCCAACCCTGCGCCTGCCAAGTTGAAGCCAGATCCGCCTGCTCTGGAAGCAGCACTGCCACGCGATATTGCTGCCAAGCAATTTCAGCCTCAGCTTGAACGCGGCCACGGCCATCAACCAATTCAAGGCCTGCAACTGGCGGAGGCAAGCCTGCCGCCGCCAGCAATCGCAAACCCCCATGCACTGCAGGTAATGTGTCATTCAAAGTGGCAGTCCACTCAGCCGCCAATGCGGCGCCATCGCTTGGAACTGGCGGCGTTGCGCAAATCGTTGGCTTCAACAGTTCGCAATCGCCCGCCTGCAAGCCACTGGCACTCATCATCACAAAGCCTGGCAGGGTCTGCATGGTATTGAAGAGCGCGAGCCAATGTCGCCACTGCAAATGCAGTGTCTTTTCCGTATCTGCGAGCGCTTCGTCCAAAAGCAAAAGTCCGGGCGCCTCACCTTCAGTCAAGCCACCTTTCAAAAGGCTGGCTGGCCAGCGCCATGCCAGACGCGGCTGGACACCCTCGCGGCTCAACACGGGTAGGCTTTTGCTCGGCGGCGGGTGCATCCAATCCGGCAGGGCTTGCCAAAGGCTTGTCAATGTTGCCTCGATCGCCGCCGCTTCAGTCCCTCCTGGAGGGCAAGCCATCAAGAAGCTTGCCCAAATAGCATTGTGCTGCGCCCTTACCTCAGCGTCGTTTCCTGCTCGCTCAAGCCACCAAAGCAGTTGGGCCACGCCATTGCTCGCAAACGCGCCCTTCTCTGCACGTGCAAGCGTCGGACTTGCTTGTAGGCCGTCATGTCGATTCATACGCACAAGTGGTGATTCCAGGTCAGTCACTGTTTTGCCATCAAGCGCTGCCTTGACGTCGTCGTGTGTGATCGACCAGACCCAAAACCGGCCGCTCGCAACCAATGCGCTACGTTTAAGTGCATCGGCCCGAATGCTGTTCTTGTGAAAGGACCAGCCGTCACAGAACACGGCAATTGGTCGCTTCTTGTTTGCCCCGCTCACCGTGGCTGGCCAGGGCCAAAGCACGAAATCAGGCCGGCTGCTTACCGCAACGCCATCGCTCGGTCCAAGATCACATTGGGGCTGAACTTTGTACCGTTGATCCCCTACCTCCAACAACCAACCCGATTTCCCATTCACAATGTCCTGGACCAATTTAGTCTTAGGCAGCCCTGAGGCGGCTACCGCCTCAGGCAACCCGAGGCGGCGTAAGCTCTCGATGAACCTGGCCTCAAGCACTGAATCGAAATTGGGGTTGATAAAAATTTCAGAGATCGTCTTTACTCGCTCCATGTCTCCAAGCGCGCTCACCAGTTCCGACAACACTTCACGCGCCCTGTCCCGAGAAACCATATCCATCTTGCGACCAAGTCGATACTGATAGACGCAGCGGTAACAGCCATCCTTATCGGGGTCCGCATTGCAAGGGCAATCGGTAATAGCGGCTAGCGCCAATGTCAGTACATCGGCCAGAGTACCCGCCTTCCCGGCCAACAGTTGGTGCAAATATCCGGTGCCACCAGGCACCGAGTCATAGACCATTACGTAATGTCGGCGTGCGCCGCCATCCTTGCCGGGCTCGTCCTGAGTCACGACACGCAGGTGATCTACCTTTCCACCGAAACGCCGCTTTAGCCCCAACTGAAGCGCCGCCATGAAAGACTGCACCACTCCTTCGTCAACACCATGCCGTGTATACGGAACTAATATGCGCAGGGCTTCGGAGCTGAACTCGCGGTAAAGATACAGACAGTCAAAAATGTTGCCCGGCTGATTGCTATCGCGCACCTTGCAATCAAAGCTGTGCTGCTGTTCAGTGCCTGCACTGTCATCCCCGGCGTGCTTGCGCTTCTGCGGCGTCTGCACTTTTCCGCAATGCTTGCAGAGCTTGAAACCAGCTCGCACAGCTTCCACATCGGCAACCTTGAAAGTCTCACCAGGCTTGGCCAACTCACCGAAATTCATGTCCCGAAAACTCACCTTCGAGACAAACTCGAAGCCGAATGGCAATGTCCCTGTCTTAAGCTGCCAGGCTTCGCGCACGTCGGTTGCTTCGAAGTCCGCCAACAACTGCCGGACATAGAAGCGCGGTTCACGATCATCCGCGCTGTCATCGATACGTACCTTGGTGTCATCGCTGTTGGCAATTGCCTGCTTGAAGCGCAGCAACATACGCTTCTGTGCCTCGTCGCTCCACATGGCATCGGAACAGCGTGGGCATGTAGTGTGGACGTCAGCAGAGGTCTCCAAATTCTGCATATGGTGGCAAGAAGCGCACAAGCGCCAGCGCTCCGTTTTGGCCAGCGCCATATTGATTTGGTCCACCTCGACCCGGCGCTGATTGGCATAGAAACGATTCTCTGGCGCAAATTCAGACAACGCTGAATTTGCTGGGCGCTCGTATTTAAGTGCCGGCAGGGCGACGTACTTCCCCTCGCCCGGTTCACCTTCGGCGCGCGCTCGCCAGAGCACTGACTTCAACTCAATGCCAGCCTCTGGGAAGGCGTAGTTCGGGATCAAACCTGCATCGGTCAAGGTATTCAGAAGCTCCCGTCCATTGATCTCGGCAATCAATTCCAGCATCTTGTCGCGCTCTCGCAGCAGCGAGTCAATCTCGGCCAGAGTGGCTTCGTCCTTGGGCCGTTGGCGCGCGGTTTGTACCAAGACATCAAGCTGCAGTTTGCGTTTCTTGTGCTGTTTACGCTCTTCGGCAAGTTCCTCCAGCGCCTTGATCAGGCGGGTTCGCAGCCCGTCCGCATCGCCGTTACCCTGGACGAAGGCCGTCAATCGTCCTCGCACCTCGTCGTCCAGGTCATCGTCCAGTAGTTCCAGAAATCCCTGCAACAGACGCGGCTCATGTTTGAGCACATGGTCTGCAAAGGTATAGGGGAAACGGGACATATTGGCCTGTTCCACGGCATCGAGCGCAGTCGATGTCTTTACCGGCAAGGCTGTGGCAGAAGTCAGTCCTTCAACCCAATCGTCCATGCAATAGGCGAACAACTGCCTTCTAAGCACCTCAGCGGCGCGCATGAAAACGCCAGGCGGAGCGACTTCTCCCGCCAGCATTTCAGCCGTTGCGTCGAAGAAGTAGAGATCATGCGGGCTGCTTCCGTCTGCCAGCGTCGCGGCCATCGCGTTGCCGTCACGACGCCCGGCTCGGCCCACCCGTTGTAAAAAACTTGCCTGGTTCGGCGGCACTGAACACAGCAAAACTTGCGACAGATCGCCAATATCCACGCCCATCTCTAGTGTCGGTGTAGCCGACAGCAGGTTCTCAAACCAGGGTTTGGGATGCTTATCCTTGAAGCGGATTTCCAAGGCCTCGCGTTCCTTTCGCTCCAGCAAGCCTGTGTGCTCCGCCGCCATCACACGCCGCAAGTCGGCTCGTTCAAAACGATTTGCTAGCCAACCCCGTGCTGGAGCTTGCTCGGTGTAATGCTCATGTGTCGCATCGAGGCACGGCATGTCAAGCAAGGCTGCCGCAGCCTCCCTCGGCACCGCCAACCGCCGCGTGCCGGCCGATGTGGTCAGCAAAACCAAATCCGTCTCAAGTTGCAAGCTCTGCGGTGCCAGAGCAATAGATTCACCAAAATCGCCTGTTGTGCGGACCATGGCGCCGGCCACCTCAAGCGCCGAGATCGCAGTCAGATACAGCTCTTTTGCCAAGCCAGTAGCAAGCAGCATGTCTCGTCCCAACGTGGCTGCGGCCCAGCGCTCATACCAGTTGTTGCGCAGGCCACCGGTGGCTGCACCGGCCAGCGTCTCAAAATGCTTGTGTTGGCCGAGTGATAGAAAAATGGGCCTGGGCGTACGCTCCCCCATCGCAGGCATCCAGTCACTCCGAGCCTTTTGGCGCAACAGGCCAAATACATTGCCGTCCTGCGCATAGGTTTCCAGTTCGGGATGCATGACCGCGCCGCATTGCCGGAGGTGAGTAACAAAACCCCAGAGCCAATGCACAACCGAAGTCTCGCGCAAACCTTGAGCGCCGAATTGCTCACGCAAACGCGGTGCAAGGTCGGCTGCAACGTTTTGCAGCAGAGCCAGCGGCAGCCCGAGCGCAGCCACTCCTACGCGCTCTAACGTTCGCCCGCGATGCCCCAGATAAGTGAACTCGAGGTAGGCTTGCCAGAGCAATCGTTTGAGTACCTTGGCTGGTAAGCGGCTGCCCTCAGGCAAAGCCCCCATTTTCTGCAAACCATGTACCCAGTCACGCTGCCAGGTCATGTTTGGCCCAAGAAACTCCGAGACAAACTTGTCCGCTGGCATATGCAAGTCGCCGTCCGGCTGGATGCATTGGCGCTCTAAGTTCGCAAGAAAACCCGCCCAAGGCAGAGCAGTCGCCCCTGCCGCTTGCACCTGGCTGCGCAAGGCTTTTGCCAAGGCAGTGCGCACATTATTGAGGTAGGTTCTCGCACCAAAAAAACCGGCCCGATGTGCTGCGTCCTGTACCGAGTCAGAAAACGCGATCAGCTTCTTATCGTCATTGAAGGGGCTCGCCCAGCTGTGCTCCACCACTTGCGAACCCAGCGTTGCATTGCGTGCACCCAGAAGAATCAGGCGGTCCCGTGTACCGCACGCAGGACATGCCGTGTCATGGCGCGTGAATTGAGCGTTGCCCTGAGTGAACTTACGTAGACCTGTGGTTTGGAATACCCCAAGAAGTTCGTGGTGACCGCAAGCCTGGCAAGGCCCGTTTCCTTGTTGAAGCTGGCCGCAGGAGGTGCAAAGCGAACGAGGCACCCCATCAACTTGGTAATGGGGGCGGGACAATCCATCAAGTGCGTAAAGCCGTGTGCTGTCGGGCCTGCCAGCAAACCAAGTGTTGTAAATTTCTTCGAGCTTGGACGACAACTTGTTCGTCCCTTCCGGCAACCGAGACAACCACCCCGTCGTATGACATTCGCTGCATTGCACCAGAGGCAGGTGCAAGCCGCCAGGGTTGGCTCCGAGCTGCGAAGAATGTTGCAGCTTCACGTCGCCTGGGTTCAAGGCCACATTCGCCACCATTCGCCGCAGCTCCCGCAGCCAGAGCTGAACCCTCACCGTCACCAAAGGCAAGGTCTTGACGACGCCTTGGCCATTTGCAGTGACAGCGGCATCGACTACGGGGCTGCGTGCCCAAGAAACCAGCACCAACAGCGCATCAATTACTTCCCGCAAATGACCGTTGGCTGCTGCCGGCAAGGCCTTGCCTTGCATCTGTTCGGCCAGAACACCCATATCCAGCACATCGCCCTTGACCCGTTTGAGTAAGTTTGAGAACAGCAAATGGTGCTTGAGCATCTGCCCCAAACGAATACGCCAAGCGGGCGAGTTCACATCCTCAATGGAAGGCGTTGCTTCGTCAGCGAAGAAAACCGTGAACCAAGCCTGTACCGCCAACTGAGGGCTCGCATAGCGCGCGGGATCGAGCACCTCGGCAAAATCAGAACGGGCAGGTAGAAAATAGTCGGTCGTGGCATCGCCCAGAAACTCGCCGACCAACAAGCGGTTTTCGGTCACAACAGACTCAGGCGGAAACGGGCTGCCAAAGATCTGGCGAGCGTACTCGCGCAATGGCGCAGTGCCTTGCCCTCCGTGCCCACCGCCCAGTGTGGCCGAAGTTCCTACGCATAACCAATGATTGACTGGCACCTTTAAACGCGCGCGCAAGCGACGGAGCAGCAGCGCCAAGTCGGTACCCTGTGCGCCATCAAAGGTATGCAATTCATCCACCACCAGATGACGCAGGGTCGTAGGCGTATTGCTCTTCCACAACTGCCTATCTGTCGGCCGTAGCAGCAGGTAGTCAAGCATCTTGTAATTGGTCAGCAAGACGTCCGGTGGATGCTTGCGCATCGTTTCGCGATCGGTGATCACCCCTGTAGGAGTCATTGCTACACCGCTGCCCGGCTCGGTCACGCCACCTACAAACAACCCGATCCGCAGACCTTTGAAAGCCGGTGTGCTGGCCACCATCATGGCAAGACGCCTGGCTTGGTCTGTTGCCAAGGCGTTCATCGGGTAGATCACCAAGGCCTTGATGCCGCGCTCACCTGCAGCCAACGCGCGTGCGGCGTGGTCTAGCATCGGATAGACAAAACACTCAGTCTTGCCGCTACCAGTCCCGGTAGCCACCAGCGTATTGCCAGGAACATGGTCCGACCCGCTCTGCGTGTTCAGCCGTTGCCAGGCCAGCTCCTGATGCGTAAAACCAGGAAACTCTGTCTCGAAGTTGGAAAAAAAATTTCGCCCTTTTACCCCGGGCCGAAACGGAAGCCCCAGTTGCAGGTAAGGGCCCTTCAGCCACTCGGCTTGGTTTTCGGTCGACGTGAAGCGGGCCATCATGCCGTGCAAATGCGGGTCCGACGGCTCGAAGCCCGTGAGCAAAAACTGCTTAAGGCCGTCCTGAATATCACGGGTCAAAAGTGAAGGGAGCATGAATGAAGAGTCCTGAACTTCTAGATGGCCTAAGGGCTCAAGGGGTGTAACTGGTGAAATGGACCAAAACGGTGTCCTGTGCTGCTACCGCGCCGGGTGCGGCTACACCGCAGCCTGGACTACACCGCCGGGTCGGACGCCCGCCATACTGCCGTCGTCATGCCCGCAGCCTCTAGCCAAGGCACTGGGTTTTGCAAAGGTTCACCAACAACTTTGCCGCCCCCATCGGTCACTAACACCCGGTAAAGCCAGCCCTTGTCGCCCAAGGCCGCGAGCACCTTGCGCTCGTTTTCCGAGAGGTAGATATCGCTGCCCAGCCTGGTCGTACTCTTGACCTCTATGCAGCGCTCCTCGCCCGGCCATGAGGACTCAATGTCATAGCCACGACCGACATCGCTCAGCGCTACATGGTGAACAAAGGCTACAGGATTGACGCAACCGGCCTTACTCAACCGGGCCCGTTCAAATTCCAACGCTGCGAGTTCGCCCGCCTTACCGGTCTCGCCTTGCTGATTCAACTGCGCGAGCAAGTCTTCCATCGAAACCACCCTGCGACCCGAAGTGCTGCTTGGTGGTGGGGATGCGGCTGGGACAGAGTGGCCCGAAGCTTCGACTCCCGCAGGTTCAACTGCAGCCGGGGCTAGATAAAGATCCAGCAAGCGGCGTATCTCGGCCCGAGCCACCTTGACTCGTATAACGACGTTGTCTCTCGAGGGCGTCAGGTAAGGCACCTTGCCTTGCATCAGAGCCGAACCCGCATTGCCATCCTTGGGGTAGGTTTTCTTGATGCTGACAGAAGGCCAAATGGCGCTCAAAGATTGCCCATTGCGAGTGCGATCTCGCATCACGAATATGAGATCGCGCTTGTTGAAAGGCAGTTGCAAGGTCAGTCCACCATGCCGAGGAAAGGAATAGGCAACCCTTGGATCCTCATCGTGGTCCGACGCATAGCCAGGGATTGCGCCGTAGTCATTTGTCATTAGCTCGACCGCGTGGCGGACATCGTCTCCCACCGCATAGCTCTTCTCGCCCATGTGTATCGTGCTCAAGTCAGTCTCGATTCGAAGTTAACAACATTCACACAACTCCTGTTCGGCGTGCTTTACGACTGCCCGCTCAGTGCGCCGTACCTATCCATGTGCGAACTTGATGCAATCTCTGAGGGCGCCCCATAAAATGCTTTCTTGTGATGTCAGGTTCATCAGATCGCCACGCGCATGGCATCTCGCAAAGCCAATGCCAACCCTCTGACTGCCGCGTCGTCTAGCTTCACCTGGCTCATGCCTTTGTGCAGATAGGGCACGGGATTGGAGAGCTTTCGCACATTGGCCAAACGCCAGCCATACACCCACCCCTTGTCAAAGACCTCACGCAAACGAGTCGGCTCAACGGAATGTTCGGCAGAATGAAGGCTTAGCTCATGAAGACTCAAAGGGCCGATTGAATCGACAATGTCTGCCACTCCAACGATCTGACCCGAGCCCTTTCTGATCAAAGCCACCGGCCCCAACTGACGGTTATGCCGACCGCGCAATTCAAGTCTTTTGCGACCTTCCAAAATTCGCGCCAAGGCGTATTCATGAATCACTAGACCGCGCTGAGGCACTGCTGCGGACATGACTGTGGCTGGACAAGACTGCGTAAGCTGTCGATAGCTCGGCGGAGCAATCGTCGAAAGTGAAGCTGGCGGCCGCTTCGAAACCGCTCTTGCTGCCGGCAAAGAGTGTGAACGTGCGGGTGCCCGCCCTTCCTCGTACCGACCCTGGCGCTGGGGCTGCATATGGTGTGGTACCTGCGGCGCTCGCCCCTGCCCCTTGATATGGTGCCACTTCGACTCAAAAATTGGTAATGCGGCCAATCGCGCGAATAAGCCGCGCTTCTTTTTGACATAGCCAGCGTGCCACGGGGCCACAAAAGACTGACGATTCTTCCCTGCTCCTTGCGCCTGCGCGAGCTGGATTGCCTGCCACAGCGTCAGTTTTGACCTCGGGCCGAGGCTTTTGAATACCTCTCGCTCGTCCACCACCATGCGGTGAACCATCGTCCCGACTGGCAGGTCGTAGTGTTGATGAGCCTGCTCCTCGGTTCGCAAGCTGCCAACATCGAACCCATCCACCGAGGTGCAACTGCTGCATTTGAGTTCGATCGAATTCCCCTTTGACTTTGGCCAAGCAGCATGGATGAGCCAAACCAAGCTAAGCAGCGCAAGCCACCAAAGTGGCCAAGCCATGCTCATGCTTGCACCTCGGTTTGATTGAATACCTTGGCAGACTCAAAAAACGCCCAGGCCTGCCGGTAGTCGGACTCGCGGTTGGCGCGGGCGAAAGGGGCGGTGAAACTGCGCTCGACGGTGCGCGGGCCGCCGGGCCAGGTGTCGTCGATCAGCGTCATCGTGATGACGGTGCCGTCGGGGACTTTGGAGGTGCCGCAGCTCTCATTGGCAGAGGCGCCTGCAGCGGCCGGATAGGTCCAGAGATCGACCCAGCCGAAGCGGCCTTCGCGGCGGGTGCCGTCGGGCAAGGTTATGCGCACTGTTGGCGTCTTGGCGCCTCCCTTGCGCGGCAGGCCGACGCCCGAAATGCCAACATTCCGAGTGAAAATGATGCGTCCCTTGATGTCGTACCAAGTGTCCCGCTCGTTTTGCTGCATGACCGGAAACTGCACTCGGTAGATCAGCAGCAACTCTTCGAGCGTCAGGCCCAGCGCGTGGGCGACAAGTACGTCGATCTCGACCAGCGCCATTTGGCGCGCGTAGTCGCTGCGCAGAGCGCAATGTCGCGTCCAGTCGCTGGTGAGGTCTTGCCAGAAGTCTTGAGGCAGACGCGGGTTATCGGGCTGACTCCAACTTTGGTCACAGAAGGCGATCTCGTACAGCTGTTCCCACAGCGGGGCATAGTGGGAAGTGAGGCAGTTGAGCGCGATATAGCGGCTGCTTACAGAAGACACAGCAGGAAGCAAAGGCAACTTGTCCACCAAATCACCACGCAAATCACCTTTCCCCGTGCTCTTTATTAAAAAATCAAATGGGACTGACGCCAAGCTACTTGCGAAAGCAATCAACTGCTCCGGGCTCTCAAAAGTAATGGAAAAGCCACCATCAATGTGAGCAGCACCAGGAGGTATCAACGCTCCTGTGGCCGATCGCTCGTTATTGACGTTAACTCGTCGACGACTGATATATCTAAAATAATCTATTACCCGTCCTGCCTGAGTCTCTCCTCTTTCAACCCAGCTCACCCTTGGGGTTCGATTGCTGTATTCAGCACGGTCTTGCATGGGTCGAAAGTTGGTACGTGGTAGGTAATCGCTAGGGATAGTTTCAAGGTCGATTGAGTCGTATGCCAGTGGTGTATTGCAATTTTTTCGGGGCGTTTTGTAAAAGGGGTTGGCCACAAAGAAATGCGGGCCGGACAGCACCCAGTCGGTCGGCGTGGTGGGGAAGTCGGCGTCAGTGCTGGCGCGGCGGGTCAACGTGCCGTCTCGCTGCGAGTAGGTCTCGTCAAACATCACCGTCGAGCAGTAAGCATTGCCCAAATCCGCCAGCCGGGTCGGGTACGCCGCCAACTTGGCCAGCACATTTTTCATGGCCCCAGCGTGCAGGGCGGGCAGACGGGCACGGCGGGCTGGCGTGCCAGGCTCGTCGTAGAGCTGGGCAAAGGTCGCCAATGCGGCTTCGTCCAAGCGCACGATGCGGTCGCAGTGGCCAGCGGTGTTCCATTGCCCACTGTCATCTTTGATGCCATCAAGCAAATTTGAACCGTCATGTAAATAACAAGCATCCACCGTAGCAGGTACAAACAAATTCGAAATATTGTCAAAAGATGGATTGATCTCTTGCCCACCGTAGATGTTGATGGAGTACCGAATCCAAATCAGCACCTCTTGAAATAGCGACTTGACGTTCAGAAATTGAAAATGCCGCCGCAGTCGCGAATACATCGCCTCGCGCAAGTCCCCGCCCTTAGGGTCGTCATATGGTCCCTCCGGGTGCAGCAGCGCGGTCACGCCGCGCTCACTGGACATGCCCCAGGCCAGCGGCATGAAGCATTTGTACAGATTTGTTTGCGATCCTTTCAGCAGCGGGTAGTTCTGCACTGCATTCAAGAAATTCTGCGTGCCTTCGGCCTCCTGCAGCTCGGCCGTCCAGGCCTCTCGCAAACCAGGAAACTGAGCGAAGGCCTCGGCGCGCTTGCGCCCAAGCTCCGTTGCACTGAATTTGCGGATTGCAAACAGCGGGTTGAACTCACCGAGGATGCCGGACTCGTTCCACTCGACCTTCAACCAAGGCGGGTTGCCCAGCAGCAGATCGAAGCCGCCCTTGCTGGCAAAGACATCGGCAAACGCCAGCTCCCAATGCATGAAGCGGCGCTCGGCGGTCACCGCCTCGACCAGGCGCACGCGCGGGAAATGCTCGCGCAGGCGACTGATGCGCAATTGACCCAGGCGGTCATGCAAATTGGGCGGCTGGCCGGCGGCGGAGGTTAGGCCCGGTTGCACGGCGCCGAACATATCGCCCTGCGGCGCCGGCATGATCTCGACCGGCTCGGTCAGCCCATCCCAGTCCAGCTCGCCCTGCGGCTGCGGCTCCAGATCAACGACATTGCCTTCCAGAATGGCGCCCACTTCCATCCACCATTGCTCGCGGCTGGGTAAGTCGGCACTGCCGGTGATGGGCCAGAACCACAGCGCGCACCAATAGTCCATCACCAGTTTGAGGCGGCGGTAAGCGGTAGCGTGGTCGCCGTCGTCGTTCAGCAAGCCGCACTTGCGGGTGGCGTCTTTTTCGCTGCGGCTCAAGGCGCGGTGGGCTGCGGCGATGGTGGCGCTGCCCGCAGCGTCGGCATAGGGCCAGATGCTCAGGTCGTCTTCGGTGGCGGCACGGTCACGGGCCAGCGCCGCCGCATGCTCGGCCCAGAGCTTGTCGATGCAGGCGCTGAGCTGCTGCAGGCGGGCAATGTCGGTAGCGTCGAGCGGACGGATGAACTGCTTGCGCCAGGTTTTCAGGCGGGCAAAGTCCTCCGGGTACAGCTGCTTGGCGACCTTGTCGCTGTAGTCGGCCATGCCGGGGTCGGGCAGCAGGAAGTGATAAATACTGGCTTCGGGCCGGGCCTCGGCCTTGATATTGATCGCCCGCGGAGCCTGCTCATGCCAAAAGGGCTTGTTGCGGGTGGTGAGCAGATGCGGCGCATAGACCTGGCGACGCGCGCCGATCAGGCTGTTGCCATTGAACAGCTGATAGCCGAACCAGGGCACGCGGGCGGCTTTGGGCGGCAAGGGCTGGCCGTCTTTGTCGGTCGTTGGTTCACCGTAGATTGCGTTCAGCCACAGCGAGACCTCGGCCAACTCAACGGCGATGGGGTTCAAGTCAACGCCGTAGACATTGCGGTCGGCGATGTACATACGGACTTTTTGCAACTCCTGCGGATAGTCCTCATGCGGCACGCGCTGGCCGGTTTCGGCCTGCTTGCGCTCCAGGTAGGCTTCGGAGAGCTGGTTGACGGCCTCGTTGATAAAGGCCGCGCTGCCCATCGCAGGTTCGCAGACGGTCAGCGTCAGGATTTGGTCGGCCGTCTTGCCTTGCAGCAACTCTTTGAGCGCGTACTTGACCAGGCAACGGGTCAGCACCTGCGGGGTGTAATAGCTGGCGCTCTTTTGGCGGTCGCGGCCGGCGAGTCGGTAAATGAACTTGCCGCGCGGGTATTGGCGCAGGCGGCGGTGGCCGGCGTCATCGACCTCATGCACGCGCTCTTGCGGCAGGTAGTCGGCGAGGCGGCTGGCGGGCACGAACCAGGCGCTGTCGAGCATGTCGGTGCCAGCGCCGCCGGCCTTGCCGGCAGCGGCGTCGTCGCTGCCGACGTCGTCTGCGTCGCCGTCTTCATCATCTTCGTCACCGGCAGCTGCCTTGGCCTTGCCGGCGGCGGGCTGGACCTCGAACAGGTCTTCGGCGGCAAAGAAGCCACGGTAGCTGAGCAAGGCCTCATACACGGCGCCAAGCTGGTTGATCGACAGCAACTGGTAGCTGACCCGGCCCTTGCGACGGTTTTTGCCGGTGCCGCCGCGCGATTCGCTCATCAGGCGGATGACGCTTTGCCAGACATGGTTGGGGAAGCGCACCTTGGCCAATAGAGGCGTGGCGCTGTCGTCAAACAGGCGGCTGTCCAAGGGCGAGAGCACGAACACATCTTTGGAGCCTGTGACGGCGCTGAGTGCCTGCTGGCCATCTGCCGCACCGAGGCCACAGCCTTGCGCGACCAAACTGAACAAGCGCCGCAAGCTGGCGTCAAAGTAAAAGCCCTCGCGGGCATGCGGGGTGTTGAGCGGCTGGCGCTCGAGGTCGCGCAGCGCCTCCAGGCTGTAGCCCTTCAGATAGACCTCGCTCTTGGCGATGGGCACATAGCCCAGCTCGGGGCGTGCCTCGATGTAGAACATGAAGAGCAGGCGGTAGACTAGGCGCAGGCATTCGAGGCTGAGATCGCCGGCGTCGAGCTGGTCTTTGCCGGTGAAGAAGCCCTTCTTCGCCTCAATGGCCTGGGCGCGCAGTTGGCGGGCGGCCTCGTCGCCGAGCAGCTCGATCGCTCCGCGCAGGGCGTATTTGAGGTCTTCGCTGACGCCAAAGGCATGCTTGTGGGCGTTTTCGTCCAGCGCTTCGAGCAGGCTGGCGCCACTGCCCGGAGCCAGGCAGTCGCGGTGCAAGAGCGCTGCGGCGGCTTGCAGCGTGGCGCCATCCTTGCGGTCAAGAATTTCGGCCCAGTCGAAGCGCAGGGCGCGGTTATTGGGCCATTTGTAGCGATCCAGCAGCAACCATTCATTGCAGCCGGCCAGAATCACATAACGCGGTGGCGCATCGGCACCGAAGATGGCGTCGCCCACCAGGCCGGCCCAGGTCTCTTTGGCCAAGTCGGGCGGGACCGGCAGGCCGTTGTAATGCAGCGAGGTGAGGCCGTGGTCGAGTAGCTCTTCGTCCTCGGCAAAGGGCTGGTAGGCGGGCACGATGGCGAGCTGCAGCGGCAGGCCGGCCGAGGCGGCGAGGCTGGCCTGGGCGTTCACACCACCGGCGGCAATCAACTGCCAGACGGGAATGGGCGAGCCGGGCACCAGTTCGCACAAGGAGACCAGGCCGGTGCCCTGCGCGGATTGGGGCACTGCGTAACCCAAGGCTTGCAGCAAGCAGGACTGCGCCTCGCTGAAGAGCGCCCATTTTTCTTTAGCATCACGACTGCGACCAAGCTGGCCACGCAGGCCGAACCATCGCTGCGCGCAAGCCGCCAACGCCCGAGGTGGGGCGCGCCGGGAGGTGTCGGCCTGGGGCTCGATGCCATCGGCCGCCGGAGGGGCTTCGGCAGCGGCGGCATCCCAGGCCTCAAGGCGCGACTTGATGTCACCCTTGAATACCTCGGCCAAGTAATGGTGGCTGTAAAACTCGTTTTCGTTGGTGATGCCAACAAAGGTCTGGACGGCGTCAAGCACGGACATGGTGGGGCCTGCTTTGGGGTAACGAGGAAAACATGGGGAGCGAGTTCAACCCTTGACCGAGGCAAAGCCTTCGGTCGACGTTGACTCGGCAGTGGCGGCAGCCGGGTGGCACAGCGCCGCGACGACCTGAATCCAGGCCTGCGGCTCAGTGGTTAGGGTGTCTTGCACCCATTGGCGGTAGTCGTCGAAGACGCGGTGAATCTGCTGGGTACGCCGCTCGAAACGGCCGCGTTTGACCGTCTCCAACTGATTCTCGAGCTTCAGCTCCAGTTGATTGATCTGGCGGCCCTGCAAGCGTTCCAGGTCGGCCAAGGTCCCCTCCAAGCGCTGCGCCAAACCCGTGGCGAAGACAGCCTGCTTGGCCTGCATGAAGGCGGACATGGCCGCAACGGCCTGCGGCAAACCGGCTTGCAGCTCGGCCAAAGGCGGCGCTTGACTGCTGCTGCGGTTGGGCAGCGAGGCGGCGCGCAGACCGGTGCGCAGAGCGAAGCCATCGAAGGACTCCAGACTGAACGCAGCGCCGGCGTCCGGGCGGCAGGCCACTTGCCATTCGACCAACAGGGGCTGACCTTTGCGATTGGGCACCAAGCTCATCAGGACGAAGGCCTGAGTGCCGGGCGGCAACTGCGCCACTTGCAAAACCGGCGCGCGGTGCCGGCCAAAGGTGGTGAGCACACGGTCAGCGAGCCATTCCATGATGGGGTGCTGCGGCCAGAGATAGTGCAGCGTCGGCCAGGTGTCGTCTTCCGCGCGGGCTTGGCGCGCCGTTTCCATCGCCTCCATCATGCGCGCGGGGCTGGCGCAGAGGGTGTAGTGGTCGGCCTTGGCCTGCGCCTCGCTGGGCAGCTGGCGCAAGCGATCCTTCAGATCGAGCGGCGCGGTGATGGCGATGGTCGACTCGGCGTCATTGCCCTGCCAGCTGGCGAAGACGCCGTTGCCTTCAAGTTGCTGCTGCGCGGAGAGCAGGGTCAAGGCCGTCTTAGCCCATTGGTAGTCACTCGCGAACAACGAATGGCCGGGTGCAATGGCCTCCAAGCTGCTGGCCGGCTCCCGCAGGTATTTGGCGGACGGCTCGGCAATGTGGTCGGCAGAATCAGCTGCTGGCGCCGAGCCATCGATCACGTCAAGGCTCAGGTCGGCAGCGGCTCCATGATTGGCGCCAAACAGATCCATCAGCCAATCGCCCTCATTCTCATCGGCGGCGGCCAGGGTAGCGTCGAGTTTGGCCTCAACTTGCTCAGGCGCCATGCCATCGACCATGAAGCCGGCGACCTTGTCGGCCTCCTTGCCGGGGTCATAGACATTCAGGAAGGCTGACGGATCCCCCAGGTTTTTGTAGGCCTGGTCGTCTTTGTTCTGCAAGATTTCGAGAATGCGCAGGTCGCCGCGGATCCCCTCCACCGCTGACTCGGTAAACAGGTAGACGATCTGCGGTGGCTTCTTCTGACCATAGCGATCAACCCGGCCATTGCGCTGTTGGAAGACCATCAGGGACCAGGGCAGGTCGAAGTGGACCAGTCGATGGCAGAAGTAGTGCAGATTCAGGCCTTCGGATGCGACGTCCGAGCAAAGCAGGATGCGCAAGGGATTGTCCAAGCGACCGAAGGCCTCGACCAGGTCTTGCTGTTCCTTGTCGGTCATCTGGCCATGCAGCACCTCGATTTGCTTAGGCTTGAGCTTCAAATCGACGGTCAGCTGGGCATGCAACCAACGCAGCGTTTCGATGCGCTCAGAGAACACCACCAGCCGGTCGGCCGCGGCATCGGGCTGCCAGGCAAAGCCGGGCGAACGCAGTTCAGCCAGGAAGCGCTGGTATTTTGAAAAAGTGCCGGGCGTGATGGCGCGCAGCGCCAGGGCCAGTTCTGTCAGGCCCTCGATTTCAACCCGTTCATCGGGTGTGACATCGGGCTTGGCACGCAGCAAAGCGATGCGTTTGTCGGTCGACTCAGCAGCAGCGGCTGGGCTGGAGAACAGACCTTTTTGCATGCCCACGCGCTGCAATTGCTGGGCCTTGCCGGCATTGTGTTTGCCACTTTGCGTGAAACGAACATCCAGCAAGGCGCGGTAAGCGGCCTCCTCTGCGGGCGTGGCGGCTTGACGCAAGCAATGGGTGCTGCGCTCCTGAAACTCGGCGCTGACCTGGTCGCGAATGTCCTTCTTGAAGCGCCGCACGACCAGACCTTTGTGGCGAAAGTCTTCGGGCGTGTAGTCATCGGGATCGGAAATGGCTGTCGGATCGAGCAGGCTCATCAGGGAAGCAAAGCTGCGCGCCGAACCGTCGTGCGGCGTGGCCGAAAGCAAGATCATCGTGTCTGACCGGGTGGCCAGCAGCCGGGCCAAGCGAGCTCGCCGCGAGACCCCCTGCTCGCCGGCACGCGCGGCGACGTTATGGCATTCGTCGATGACGATGATGTCCCACCAGGCGTTCTCGAGGTAATTGCGGTACTCGAGATTGCTCTTGAGGGTGTCAATCGAAATGATGCTGCGGTCGAAATGGTTGAAGGGGTTGTGATTGGCCGGGATGCGATTACGCACCCGCGCCAGGCCAACGGAGTCAAGCCGCACCAGCGGAATCGAGAACCGGCACCACCACTCCTTCTGGAACTGGGTCAGCATGCTCTTTTGGGTGACCACCAGGATGCGCTTACCGCGACCACGCTGCATCAACTCGGTAGCAAGGATGCCGGCCTCAAGCGTTTTACCCAGGCCCACCGAATCCGCGATCAGGATGCGCGCACGCGGCTGCTTGAGCGCCTGCAAGGCAGGGTCGAGCTGGTAGGGCACCAAATTCATCGCCCCCCGGTGACCCAACTGGATACTGGCGTCGTTGGCCACGCTGCGCCGGCGCTGGCTTTCAATTGCAAGCAAGGCGGCCGAGTATTGCGGGCTGGTGTCAGCGACCAGCACGGTCGTGGCCGGGTCCAGCACCTCGATGGGCCCTTCCAGCTCGGTCAGGAACAGCGCGGACTGGTTGCGGACCAATTCGGAAATGCCGTCGCATGTCAGCAGATGGCCACCATCGGAAGAAGGGTCGACACGGCGAACAAGCCATTCTTCGTCGCGAATGACGACACGGGATCCAGGAGCGGGGGTTTGCATGGGGCTGTTCAACGGTGGATTTCAGGCGGGCAAAAAATAGGTTGTAGGCATCGGCTAAGACTTTGGGTTGATATCCCCAATCAAGCTTTAGACCCGATATGTCGCCTCAAGCCGGCGCCGAGCAGGCGCTGATTGATGCTGTCGAAGCGTGTCATTGCCCGGCCTATGCGAATGGCGCGCAGTATTCATGTTCAAGTAGGTTCTACGTCTTTGTCTGGGTTGGTAAAAGCCTTGCTTGCACCTTGCTATCGGCCACCATCTGAATGAAAAGTGATCTGCAGTGGCGCTGGGCGTAATTGGAGACGGGTCGTTTCATTTGGTGGTTGGAGTTTGGGTTCTTTGGCGACTGAATTTAAACGGCAACTAGCTCAAAGCGTGCGCTAGTCAAAGAAATTTCTCTGACTAGCGCCGCTTCCGCAAATTCGGACAGAACCAGCTCTAAATGCATAGAGGCGCGAGTCAAGCCGACAAACAACAGGTTTCGCTGAGCGGAGCCGAGTTCATCAAACTGAACCTCGGTGAGCACCACAGCTTGGGCCGACTGACCTTTGAAGCGGCGCAGCGTCTCGATTCGCAGCAGGCCCTCGGTCCAGTTCGGTCGGCCTTGTTCGTCGTAGCTACCGTCAAAGTGGCTCAAGGACCATGGACCCAACTTGGCTTCACCCATTAGTTGAGATTTCTCTCTGCCACGCCAGCACAGAACAGCGATGTCAGGCAAGGCAAAGCCTTTATCTATACAGCGTTGAATTGCAAAGATGGTGGCCCGCTCCAAGCCCTCTTCTTCGGGGCGGTAGCTATGCAGGCCAGGTTGTTCGCCCTCAAAGGGGCTGCAGGCCTGAATTAGCTCTGGCGTCAGCCGTAGCATATTGATCGTGCCAACCAGTCGGCGAGGACTGCGGTAATTCTCATTCGAACGAACCACCACTGCGTCAGGAAATTCAAGCTCCTCTCGATCTGGATAGAGGCTTTGCGAAGGATCGTCCAACAAGTAGACGCGCGCATCAACACGAAGCCGTGAAATCAGAGCCTGCACCCAATCGGCCTGCATATCCTGCAGTTCATCCAACACCAGTAGGTCGAGGTCCGGAGCAACTTTTTCGCTCATCTCCAAGTAGCGTTGCCCGAGCGCTTCGTAATCCTGTTTCGGCCCAACGGGCCGACCAGCGGCCTCCCAGCAAAGTTGATGAAATGTGTGCACCTTAGCGGCCTGGGGCGCTATGTCGCGAACATGGTCGGCCAAGGGCCGGTTGAAGCACACGTAGGCGGCCTGCTTGTCGGCCAAGCTCGCGTCGCGCAGCAAGCGCAGGGCAAGTTGCGTCTTGCCAGAGCCCGCGGTTGCACGAACGCGAATCACGCCCGATGGCGCTTCAATACGCGGCACCCAATCAGCAAGGCCGCCAGAAATTTTGGTGACCCGCGCTTGCAGGCTTCCGGCCAGGGCGGACACATCGGGCTCCAGCGCCAGCCTGTTTTCAAAGAAAGCGCATACGCGCTCCCTCAGCGGGTCGGCGAGGCCGGCGCCCAATGTGCGCTGAACATAGCCCGGCAGGTCCACACAGTCCGAGGCGTCGGCTATGCGCTCACGTGGAAAGGCAATGCTGCTGTGCTCCCCGGCCGTCATATCGGGCAGTACAAGGAAATGCATCAGCCTTGCGCCCAAACCGGCCGAACGCAATCGGTGCATCACGGCATCGAACTGCGTCGCGACTTGCCGCGCCACATCTTTGTTCTCCACCCCGTAGCGTTTAAAGACGCCCTGCTCGGTCAGACTGACGGCCCCGGCCTTGACTTCGAGTAGCGCGACATCGCCGGCGCTATTGACGACGACGATGTCGAGTTCGCCATGTTTGTCATGATTGGGGTGAACAGTGGCCCAGTCGACGCTGTGAAAGAGCTCATAGGCGGACGGAAGACCATCGGCAAGCGACTTCAAAATCGCAAGCTCGGCATAGTCTCCAGCCGTAATAGGCCGGATGGTCGACAGCGGGGGGTGAACTCTGGCCACGTTGTAGTTCTTCTAGTGAACCTCGCCAGGCCAGATCCGGGAACCCCTTTCCTCTAGGGGCACTCGCCAAACCGTGAATAAAGCTCATGCCCCTCGTTGGAGGCTACGTAACCATTCGCGTGATAGGGATTTTGCATCAGTTTTGTGACGCGAGCCCCCATGGAAGTACCAAGGGTTGGTGGGCCTGAAGGTCGATTCTGAATTGAATGACTATGGCGCGCGCTACGTTGCCTTATCCACAACCTATTGATGCCGAGCGAGTTGAACCCTGTTGCCGGCGATAGCCAGCAATGCTGCTGCGCCGGCAAGACGGCTGGGCGCCGGTCTACGAAGCACTCAACCTCGACTGGATTGATAGGGGTTGCGGTGCGGATACCGAATTTCGGTTGCCCCAAAAAGAGATCGTGCGCAGGCTCAAAGAGCGGGCAAGGGAAGATTTCTTCTGACAGCGCAAGAGATTTATGCTGCTGCCTTGTTCGCTAACTCTGAATCGCCCTGGCAGCCGGAAAGCAGCTGCCTGGGCCTCTTCATTACTCAGTTCACTCACCAGTCACGCTCAGGCAGCAACCAGTCCTTCAGCGAAACACCCTCCAAAACGAGAGTCCAGTAACCCAGCAAAAAGTGCTCCGCAAAGTGCCGCCGTGTGAAGCGCAGAAGGTGCCGGGTTTCTTGTCTGCCCAAGCCGCTGCGCATCAAGTCATCGAACAACTGCCGAGCGTCATCGATGGCCTGCGCCCAAACCAAGGGCATGGCCGGCGCGTCGGTGAGCACGATTTCGAGCAAGGGCAGAGGCTGTGGGTAGTTGATCTGGACTAGTGCCGCGCGTACCCGAAACAGTGTCGGCACCGAGTCATCTTGCTCAATCATGGGCAGCAGTTCTGCACCCCAGCGCAGGGCGCGCATGCGTTCATGTGGCACGGTCATTTTTGCGCCTCCTGGGAAGGCAAAAGAAGACAGCGTTTGGGAAAGACTTGGTTCATGTGGATTTCTCGTTAGGGATTGATTTTCTTGAAGCAGAGGCAAGTTCAGCGCCCCGTACTTGCAATTCGATCAAACAGGCCTTGATCAAAAAGCTCACTTCGGCGCCTTGCGGCATCCGCTCAATTAGCCGGTAAGGCGCCAGCGTCAACTTCAGACCGTCACCCTCGTAGTCCAGCAAACGAAGCAGCGAACCTCTGGTGCCCTGACCTGCCCGAAATCCCTCGCTGTCACCGACTTGCCAGCCATAGAGCTCGGTGTCGAAGAGCCGGTGGCGCAAGTCGTTTGCATCCGCACCGGACCAATGCCTGAAGGCATGGAAGATGAGCTGAGACTCGCGGTTATCGCCTGACCAGACTTCAACTGCAAGGTGGCGGGCGATCCGGCGCCAGAGGTCTTCGATCGCCCACCAGGCGTCCATCGGAGTGATGTCGATCTGCCGGAATTGCCCGGCGAAGACTGGCGCCTCGGGCCAAGCACGAGCCGCAAGAACCTGTCTCGACGGGCAACTGATGCGCCTGTGTCTGCGCTCGCCATTGAGGCGCCCGAGGGCGCGGCTTGAAGGTCGATGGAACGCCAGATTCGCTGGCGCGATTTGCGATGAAAGTGTTTGCATGCTGCCCCTCATTGGTGAACGTTGGTGAACGCGCCGCGCGCCAGAATCCGGAAGAACGTGCCGGCGTCGATGCGGTCCCAGCGGTAAAGCCAGTTGATCGCCGCCACCGCCAAGTCATGCCGGTTTGCCAGCAGCCAGGCACTGTCCTCATTCAGGTCGTCGGCCACGCAGCGGGTCAGCGGGCTGATGGCCACCGAGGCGCCGATTTCGTCTTCGAGAATCCAGTTCAGGATTTCGACCTGATCGGCCACGGTCAGGTCGCGACTGTCCGAGCGCACGACGAAGAGCCAAGGGCTGCCACCGAAGTACAGGTCGGCCTGCGCAAGGAAGTCATCGAAGCGGCCAACGAACTGGCGCACAGCTGCTGCGTCGGCTCCCCGGGTAGGTGTGATGCGGACCGCAAAGCGAAGCAGGGACTGAACGGCTTGCGTTTGCATTGGCAATGGCAACTTACTCATGAGCGTCCTCCTTGATGCGAGTCCGCAGGGTTTGCCAGCGAGACAGGGTCTGCAACAGGACGCCTTCAATCACCCGACGCAACAAGGCTTGGCCACTGCACTTGTGGCGGTGCTCTTCACTGCCCTTGTCCGCTTTGTCCGCCTCGCGCGCCTTTCCCGCCTTGTCATCCTCACCCTCGACCAGGTCGGTCATGGAAGACTCAAGCAGTTGCTCATGCAGGCCTGGGTTGAAGTCACCAAAAATTAGCACCCGAAGCTCCATGGGTGAGAAAACTCTGGCGCGAATGTCTGAGTCCTGATCCAACAGCCAATTGATCACTTCGTGTCGGGCCAGCCGAGAGCCCTGCCCTTCCAGCGGAATGACGGCACAGATGCCGCTGCTGTGGCCCATCAAGTAGCCTGCGCTCACCAAATGTCGCCGCATACGGCAGAAGAAGCGACGCCGTTCGCCGCGCGATGGGGCGCCGTTCAGACGGACAAGAAAAACCAAGGCGTTGCGCGCTTGGAGGTAATTCAGCACGATTTGCAGTGCGGGGATATCGGTCATGGGAATTCCTTTTGAATTGCTATCGCTGACCGTTAGCAAGAAACGCGGGGCGGAGTTCAGCCCTGCCCTGGCCAACGGGGCATTGACGGTCTTTGCTGGCGCTAAGGCTTCGATGCAGCCGGGCCAACAAACGGTGTAATGGGATCAATCAAATCAATGCGGCCCGGCACGCACCGGAGGGCGCAAGCGCAGTCGTGGGCGCAGGCTCGACGCTTTAGCGCTCATGGCGTGGCCCCCTCTCCCTCGCCACCCTTTAGCAACAAAGTACCCAAGGCATGGCGCCGCTGCAGCAGGGCGCCGATCAAGGCTTGGCGCACGGCATTGCGACAGGCCCCAGCGAGCTCCGGTTCAAGCGGTTTGTCGTCGGCCGCGTCATGGACGGGAAAATCGGTGAGGTAGTCGTGCAGTGGCCTGGGCACATGCACGTGAACTGTGCTGAGTTCTTGTTGGTCGATCAGCCAGTTCAGCGTCGCATGGCGGGCTGCCGCGCTTTGGGCTGGGGCACTCGCCACCAGACACAGGCCGCACCGGCTGCCGCTCCAGCAACCCTTGGCGCGCAAGGCTCGGCGCATCTGGCCGAAGAACCGGCGCCGCTGGGCTTTGCTCAGCTGCGGGCGCATCTCCACCGCGACCAAGAAGGCGTGGAGGTCCGTCGGAACAGTAATTGGGGTCCATGTCATGCCGCTGTCCTTTGTGTTTTTGGGCGTGGCTCCGCCCTGCCCTGCTTGCGGGCATTTCTCAGATTTATCGGGATTTACTGCGGGGCTTGCTCAGCGGTTGAGCTGCAAGCCCGGTGACTTGGTCGGCGGCACGGCGCTGGCTGAGCCTGGTGATGTCTTTGGCTGCGGAGGGCTGCTGGGTGCCGCCGGCTCACTTGCCACTGCCCCGGTCGCAAAGCGCGAAGCCAGCAAGCGCTCTATCGCCGAGCCGTCCTGCCGGGTCAGGTTGGGCACGTAACGGCTGTAGACCCGAAACAGCATCTCGGTGCTGCTATGGCCCAGCTGGCGCGCGATCCACTCAGGCGCTTCGCCGGAAGCCAGCCACAGGGTGGCGGCGGTATGGCGCATTTGGTACGGCCTTCGCAACTCAAGCCCCAGATTGCGCAGCAAGGGGTACCAAATCCGGTCCGTGAAGTTCTTGTTGTCCAGCGGCTTGCCTTCACGGTTGCAAAACACGTACTCGGACAATTTGAAGGTGGCCGCATGCATGCGCTGCAAGGCGTCGACCACGGGCTGGCTCATCTGGATCTCGCGCTGCGAGCCATCGGTCTTGGTGTATTCATCCTCACCGAGGACAAAGGTCTCGCGGATCAGAATCAAGCGATTGGCGAAGTCCACATACTTCCACTTGAGGCCATGGGCCTCACCGGTGCGCATGCCGGTGAAGAACCGGATCAAGAAGTAGTCATGGAAATCAGGCCGCGCCTTGCTCAAGATCGCCTGGACTTGATCGAGCGTGAACGGATTGACGTCTGTCTTGCGGATGCGCAGAGGCTTGTAGTTCTGCATCGGAGAGGGAAAGCCAAAACGATCCGCCGCCTCCTCCATGATCTGGCGCAGCGGCTGCAAAATGCCGTTGATACGCTTGTTGGACAAGACGGACTTGTCGCCCTTGCCAGGCATTGACGCCAGATGATTACGGAATGCCAGGATGTCAGCCTTGCTGATAGACCCCACCGGTTTAGCGGCGAAGTACTTGATGACGTGACCGTCCAGCGTCGACCTCAACACCGCAATGTGTGACCGACGCCATTCAACCTTGTGCTCGGTGAACCATTGATCGGCGAAGGTGCTGAAGGCGGGAGTGGTCGCAATCACAACCGGTACAGGCGATTGGTTGCCGTCTGTTGCGGATCCTGTCGCAACGTCTTGCGCTCCGCCCACGAATCGACAGACCATCGGACTTCCTGGGAAAAAATCTCCGTAGTTGAAGGTTCCCGCCCCCAGTGCTTCTTTTAGCTTCGCCAAAACCGGGTTAAGCCTGCGTCGGTTGGCGGGGGTGTCGTCTAAAAGGGATTGCTCCCTGCATCGCACCCCTTTATGCGTAAAGTCAAAAAGCAATTTCCCGGACTCTTTGCGAACAACAATCTTAGCCATGGAGATTGCTCCCATTGGCCATAGGAATGCCGAAGGTAGAAGCGGCGACGCCTTGTTTCATATCCCGTTCGATGGTTTCCCACAAGTACAGAATTTTTCGTCCGCCAAAGGGCCTGACATAGTGAACGCCCTCAAGCAGGACACTGTCCTTGAGCCGCTCACGAATCGTTCTCTGGTCGTACTTGATACGTGCCGACAGTTCGTCGGTTGTCAGGTACGTCGTCACTGCCGGGGATGTGCTAGTCTGCATCACTTGATTACTCCGCTAATCAAACGCTATCCACACGTAGCGTCTGATGCTCATAATAATCGCAATCTGATTATTGAAAAGAGCGTTTGATGCTTTTGTTTATCAAATGTTGTTTTTAGGTGTCACGTGATTCGCTTCAAGCTAGCTGAACAGATTGAGAAAAAGCAGTTTTCCGTGGGTCGTCGTGTGACGATTCAAGAGGTGGCTGCTGAAGCTCAGATCAACCGCATGACCCTTTCGAAGATCCTCAATCAGCGTGGATATGCAACAGGTACAGACACGATCGACAAGTTGTGTGCCTACTTTGGCTGCAAAGTCGAAGACTTGGTTGTATATGTCGAAGACAGCATCAGCTGAATCAACCAACGACGGACCGGGAAACGCCGGGGGTCGCCAACAGTTCTTTGGTTAGAACGGCTTAGGCTAATAGCAGTTGTTCTTCAGCTACTGCTTTGTGACTCCGAAGTTGGCGAACGCAGGCTGGAAGAGTGCGACGCCCCTACCGGCCTGGACGGAGCGGTCAGCGTCGGCGGCCGTAACCGCGAGCAACCGGTAGTCTGGCCGCCAACAAGTTCATCAGATGACCCATCGGGAAACTACCGATAACCGAACGACGGCGCGGCGCGTTCTCTGCTCACAGAAAAAACTCGACAAGGAGGGCTGCATGCAGCTGCAGCAGATCGACGTCACCGGCGCGCGTCTCGTGGGCGCCATCACCAAGGAGCTGGGCTTCGATGGCCCCAAGCACCATGCCGTAGTGCTCGGTCAAGGGATGTTCGACGGCGTGGTCTATCTGGCAGAGCTGATGAAGGGCGGTTACCAGGTCGCAACGTTTGAAGACTTCCAGCGACGCTACGCCTCGAACGGCGATATCCGGGTGGAACCCAACGCTGGGCCGCACAGCAACGTCGAGGTGGCTAAGAGGGCGCTGACGGAGCTCAAGCAAGGTCAGGCGAAGTACGACCTCGTTGCCAACAACTGCGAGTGCTTCATCAACCGTGCGATGCACGGGCAGTCCACCAGCACCCAGGTGATCAATACGGCGATTGGTGTGCTGTTGGTCGCTGGACTCGCCCACCTCATCCGCAGCTCTCGATAGGCACCTCAATGCATGCCGCGGCGCCGGAGCTCGCAGCCTGCATCTTCAGTCATCAGATATCTCTGAACACGGCGGGAGCGTTTTTCTCATCTCACCGGCCAGAGACAAAGCCACTTTGGCAAAGCTCTCCAATTTATCGATTCTGTCGAGCATGGCCTGCTGGTTGGCCGCCTCCTGGCGCTTCAATAGCCCGTCGACGGCGAACTTGGCGATCCGCAGCTCGACGGTGGCGTCAAGGTTGCCTTTGAGGGCCTCTTCCAGCCATGGGTTGACCAGCCCGACTGATCGTTCAGCGGCCGCACCGAGCGCGTGACGAATCAACTCTCTGGCTGCGTGATCGATGCCCAACGCGAACTGGAAGAGCTGCTTCTCCTCGTCCGTTGCACCTTCAAGCTCTTCGCTGTTCGGCAGACGGGTGAAGAACCTCAGCTTATCCGCCCCGTCCACGCCCAACGAATTGAGCGTGCGCAGCAGAGGGTCCAGTTCCCGCAGCGGTCGCATGTAAGGGGGCAACGTGTAGCGGTGCGCCCAAAGCTTCAGGATCACATCAACGCACTCTGCTGTGGCGGCATCCCTCGTCGTCTCAGGCGCTTGCTCGGCAGCCAAGATCTTCTCAGCGACCATGTGAGACATCCACTGCGCAGTGACATCGTTGCTCAGTTCCAGCCCGGCAACGATCCTCTTGCCAAGCTCGATGACTGACTTAGAGCGATCGAGTGATTCCATCATGTCCGATCAGGTAGTACCGGTTGTAAGGGTAGTTATAGAAGCCGTAGTCATCCTTGCCGGTCTCGTCCTTGGGCGGCTTGCGGCGGACGATGACGCGAACTATGAGGGAAGAATCCGGGCGCACTTGCAACAACGCGCTGATGAACTTGTTGTCAGCGCTGAGGCGCGTACCGGTCAGGACGCCTCGCTCTTCGCCATAGCCCGTGCTGCGCGACCAGGTCTCGCTTCTTAAGATGCCCCCGGCTGGCAACGTCCAAGATCTCCCATCTGGATCAGTCGTCGGAGTCAGGAGGTCAAGAACCTCCTGGCAAGGGCGGGGACCCGGGCTGCTGATCGTGCCCGCCCAAGGGTCAAATTCGTCGAGTCTCAAAGAATCACTGCCCGTCGCGACCCAACCAAACATCCTCAACTCAGGGTCATCGGCCTTCTCTCCGTAGTCGACGTGATCTGCATCAGGAAGGTAGATTTCTCCGGGGTCAGGGCTGGTCTGGAGGGCAGCCAAAAGCGTCGCCGCGTGCTGCGACGGAACCAGCACCGACCCCACCGACACCGTTTCGCCGTTGACTGACTCTGTGGTCGTCCAATTGCCCCACAGGGCAGTCATGCCGTCGTCCGTTGTCACTTGGTCATCCAGGTACTGTCTGCTGGCTCGCCAGCACCACGAGGCCTCAGATCGTTCGCTGCTCGTCGGGGCGTCCTTTAGGATTTCAGGATCACGCCGTTCCGCAAGCCAGCAGTTGTCTGTGCGAGTGAGCAACTTTCCGCTCAACCAGTCATCAAACGGATTCTCGTCCTCATCCACGCGCCGGCGTACAGGTCTGGTCTCCAAGAGGTTCCCAGCGACAAACATCATGGCGTGATAGGACTGATAGACCACGCTGTCCTCCACCTCCGGCATGCTGCTGTGCCTGTAGGTAGTGTCTTTCTCTCGAAAGAGGCCCCGCTTGTAGCGCTGATCATCTTGGCGGCGGTGGCCAAGTGACAGGCGCCCGCGCAAGACTGCCATCGCTCGCCGTTCAATGGAACGCTCGCTCAGCCCAAAGACGCTGCCCAATGGTGCGAACCAATACGGGCCGATATCGATGCCGAAGAAGTACTTGTCATCGTCGTCTACGGTCTCGCCGCCCGAGGGCTGGTCATCAATAACTTCGTACTCGCCTCGGTCGAAGATCTGCGTCGGCAATCCAGGCTGGTTGGAACTGTTCGCGACATCGAGCAAGTCTCTTGGTAATGCGTTGACTTCGTTCAGTTTCCTCAGTGTGCCTGCAGCGAAATGTCGAATGACAACATGCTGCTCCCGCGCGGCGGCGTCTAGAAAGGCAAGGAAGGGCGCGACGGCACGAGGTGCGTCCATGGCGCCTCGTGACAACGCAAGGCAGAGCCATTGGCAAGCATGCCACTCGTAGAACACCAGTCCGCGGTCGACGAATGGCTGAGGGTCAGCGTTGAGTGCGCGAGCAGCCAGCGCGGACAACAGCGGCTGCCAATCGAGTTCCAGGCAAATGCGGACGCAATGGGCATGCTCCCAGCGTTCGGTGGTGGATGGACGCGCTAGACCTGCCCACAGATAGCCAGCCAAGGCTTCCTCGCAAGACGACGGTGGCGCGAGCGAGTCGTTCCACGGGCCATCGCCATCCTCTCCCTCAAGAACTTCTTCAAGCAAATCGAAGCCGAAGTTCAGCACCTCATCGGCTTCGTCGCTGGTCAGGCGGCGCGCGAGTGGATCCACCAGGTGGAACAGATCTTCGGCATCAAGTGTGTCGAGTCGCGATAGATACCCTTTTATCCGGGCTGATGCGACGTCTTTTTCCAAGACGATGTCTTCTGCATAGAGCCCATCAAAAGGGCCCTTGTGCCCCCAGCCGCGGCGCCCGACGCGGTTGGGTTCTTCCGTGGCCACCGATAGGGCTGCCTTCCTGAGTTCGCCGCGAACGGATTGGAGTCGCTTACTCGGCTCGGGGAGGTGCCTGATGACGTCCATGAAGCTGAACACGCCGAACTCGTCATCCGACTGGATCGCACGGAGGTATCCATCGATCTCCGACAGTGCCGCGCGCCTACAGCCTTGCTCGTAGAACTCGCGGACGTACGAGAGATGGTCAACCTTCTTTAGCGATCGTCTTGCCGCGAGTACTGCGGCTGTGTCGCGGAGATCGACTCCGCTGAAGACAGCATCCCAGTCAGGCGCCTGGATCTCTCTATCCGGGGATGTCCACGGCGCAGGAGCCGTCGATGCAGGTGGGATGGCTGCCTTGGCTTCGGAGGCTCGAAGCAACCTGTCCAAATCTGGCAGTGCCATCGCCAGCGAGTCAGCCAGCGCCTTGAGTTCACGCCAGGTGGATGCTTCGCAGGTTTGGATGCGGAGGAATCGGTACGCGATCTTTAGGATCAATCGTTTTTGGTTGATGTCCGACTCTGCGTTGATGGCCGCTCTGGCGTCGCTGGTGCGTTTCCACCCCCTCACGGTGCCGCTCAAGGCAACTGCGGCCATTGATGGCAGCAGCTTGTGGTCGATCAGGCTGTAGACCGCGGTCGGAAACAGTTCACCAGCAAAGCCAAACTCTCGATCCCGCCAGCGGCTCAAGATTGCGAGACTGGACGAGGGGCAGAGGCCAACCAAGCCCTGGACCAATCGCTCCCAGTCCATGTACTTGTCCCGGGCCATGTGCTCGTAGCTGAGCTCCGCGATGCGCGCCAGCCGGTACGCGGTCCGGGGCTTTGGTTTTCCCTTCCGATGCGCCGCGTCCGTGAGATCGAGGAACGTTGTCCATCGAGAGAGATGCTCTTCTCCGATCTTGCTGGCGATGTCGATTGCCTTGTCGAAATATGCAGCCGCTTCCGACCTACTCACGCAGAAGATGGCGCGGGCCAACTCCTTGAGGCTCTCGACGCGCGTCTCCGCATCGTCGCGCGATGTAGCGAGCTGATCAAACGCTCTGGAGCTCAGTTGCAGTGAGAGGTCGCCCAGGCCTGCTGTTCGTGCGGTCACGCGGCACATCCTCGTGAGCGTGCTCGAGTAGATGCGGTCGTTCTTATCCACCCACTTCAGCAGGGCGGCGATCTGAGGCGGCTGAATGGTGCCCGCGTCGCGCTGGATCTGCACCCACTCGATAGCAGCCACCTTCTCTAGATTGAAGCTCCGCTGATAGTCTCGTGAGGATGCCGATTTCGTCTGCCCGAGCGCAAGCTCGATCTCGTGATCGAGATTCAGAGGCGTACGTCCGCAAACGATATCCGCGGCCAGGATGAACCAGGCGAGGACGCCCCCCGTGACATGCTCCAGCTGGGAGGCCTGCTGGCCCTTGACCGGAGAACTTTTCGATTCGAACTCAGATCGGACGTCCTTGGGCGCCAGATCAATCAGCTCAATCCGTCTGCCGCGAAGCGCAGCTTCCAACGCGTAGGCTCGGACGAATGCCGCACGTTCAGCGTCGAAATCATGGACCTGCCGGGGTGGATCCTCTGGCAAGTACCGGCGTAGCGTCACTGCCCAGGCCTCGTCATCGCGCGGAAGGCGCCGAAGCGCTTGGGTGATCGCAGACCGAACCCCGTCCAACACGCTGGTCCCAGACTTCCATGAGAGATCCTCTTCGGGCAACTTGACCTTGGGGTCGACCAAGATGCCCATCAGATGGCGCAGCGGCTCCGCCGGCAGCAGGTGTCCAACCTGGCATGCTTCCGTTGCCAAGCCCAGCAACATCCAGACATCCCCTTCGGCATGCTCGGCAAGCTCGTCAAGCTGCTTGACGCCACCAACGTCAGCCAGTCGCGCAGCCACCAGCTTCGTCGTTCTCAACACGACGAATTTAGGAGTCCATCCTTTCAGGAAGTGCGCGGCCTCAGCAGGCCCGCGCAATCTCAGCACACCGATGGCAAGCTCGGCGACGTCCGCGTCTTCGATCTTGTTTTCTTTGCGACGCTTGGGTGGCAGCCTGCTCCAGGCGTTCAACGATTCCCCGGCCATCCTCAACCTGCTCGCGGCCTCGGGAATAAGGTCTGCATTCCCGGCTAGCAGCACCGCCTCGTACGCATGGTGCGAGCCATGAAATCCGCCGCCGAACGTCCTCCTGGAGACCATTTCTTCGATGCGATCCGACGCAAGCAGAATGCCGGCGATGTCGGTGTTTTCCTGGATGAGTGTGTTCTGGCGCGTCTCCCCAGCCACTTCGCCGCCGACTCTCAGGGCGAGCTTGGCGGCAGCGACATCTCGCCCCTGTTGCAGGCACGCCCTGAGAGCGAACATCAGTCGCTGCAGCTCGACGTCGCGGCGCTCAAGGGGGTTGTCAGGCAGGCTCTCATTCGAGAGGGCCAGCGTGATCAACTCGTTCATCCGACCGGCTGACAGCAGCAATTGCGGCAGCGCCGCCGCGACGTAAGAGCTGGTCGTCGCGAGAGGCTTGAGCTTCGAAAGAAACGCATCAAGCGAGGCTGCGTCGGGCTTGAACGTCTCGTTGAACCACGTCTCCGCCGGTTCGTCCATGAAGTGCAGACCCGACTCCTTAACGAACAACGGCCGTCCGAACTCCGTAGCGAACGTACGGACTGCGCTCTCGGGAACTCCTGCGATCTGGGCCAAGATGGAAATCGGCACCAGGGGGCGGAGAACGGCGAGGCCCTTGCAGATCAGGTCGATCTGATTCGCCTCGGTCGGTCCCCATTCAGCTTTCAGCCGGTTGATGGCCTTAGTCAGCAGCCCTCCAATCGCGTGCTGAACCGTCGTGGGTGTTGGTCCCAAGGCCCTGAGCATTTCTCCTATGGGCGGGGCGCCCTCCATGGCCAGCGCTTGAACTCGAGGGTTATCGCTGCTGAGAAACGCAAACTCCGCAGCCTCAGCGTCCGTCGCATCCAGATAGCTCAGCCGAAGGTGCGCGGCAGACTCAGCCTTTGAAAACGACTCCAGCTTGATCGGGATGGCTTCGAGTGGCTCACCAAGGTAGTTCTGTCGGTGTGATCGGCATGTGAACGCGAATCGCACCCCATCAGGCATGTCCGTGTTGATAAGGTCATGGACAAAGGTGCGCTCCCCGATCTCTCGCGCGGCCATGTACGCGTTGTCTGCCGCGTCAATGATGATGCAAAGGCTCGCCTGGGGCGTGTGGGCTCGGAGAAGATCAATGGCCTGCTTGAGCCGGGACACGAAGGCCCGCATGAATTGCTTAGGGTCTGTGCCGTGAGACGGAATCAACGGCAGGCACAGCTGCTGTCCGGCAAGCTCGTTCGCGATCTGGACAAGCGCATCACGGTACCGGTGGCGGTAGTTCAGGGCCTGGCGGTAGGTGCCGTCACCGAAACAGTCGTACAGGATCGCTACCGACCCAGCAGGCATGGCACGAGCCAGGTGAGCTGAGAGTGTCGACTTTCCCACACCACCGTCTGCGTGGATGACGACGGGGCGCTGCGCGGAGAGGAGCGTGGCCAGGATGACTGGCTGCTGCGTTCGAGGAAGTACGTGCTTCGGTTCCGAGATCAGCGAGGGCGCAGGCAGCAGATCGTTCTCGCTCACCCGTAGAGCTTGAAGCACGTCGTAGAGCCGGATGGAACGGTCCTTTGCACCTTCGTCCGTCGCGCGGCGGGTGACCAGCTCCTTCAGTTGAAGCGCAGCCTCGGTATCGGACTCAGAAAGGTATGCGCCCAAGTCCTGGCTCAAGAGGTTGCGCTGCTCCCAAAGATCCGGCTCACCAGCTTCAACCGAGAAGGCTGCAAAGAAATTCTGCACGCTGCTACCAGCGGACGCGGCATACCGTTTCAGCAATTTGTCAATTGCACGGTGCCGCGGCTCTGTCGCCCCCGCAGCGAGATCGGCCAAAGCTTCCAGGACATCCGCAGCAAAGGGCCTGTTCGTCAGAAAGACGAACCTAACCTTCTTCTCCAGGACATCCAGTCCGAGCGACGCCTCCAGTTTGTTGAAGCGACCGGCGAAGCCTTCGATGGTTCCTTTAAGGCCGCTGGCCTTCCAGGGATCGTGAGAGTGCTTGGACGAATGCTTGAGCTGCATGTAGCGGATCGACGTTGCCGCTACGACGTCCTCACTCCCGAAATACAAGCCGACGTCGATGACCTCGTCGCCCACGCTCGTGGATGCGTCCCCCTCGTCCAGTGACGCTCCTTCGATCGTCACTGCCACTAGGCCGCCCGTGGCGGCAAGCAGCCCTAGGCATTGCCGGGCTGCCCATTGGTAGTGAAACTGGTCGCCGCTCCTGGAGGGACCAACAGAACCTTGCTTCGCCATATCTTTGGCGCTCCCTGTATCAGTCTATTCGCGGAGCTTACAAGCCCCGGCTGTCGTCAGCGGATCTTTTTGGGGCCAGATCCTTACATCGAACGTTGTGGGGCCGCTTTCGGGCGTCGAGTTTGGCAAAGTGAAGGGCGGCATCCGCTGCAGTGCCGCCCGCCCAAAAATGGTGTCGGTTCAAGGCTGGTTGCAGTCGTTAGTGCTCGCGCCATCAGGCGACCGTTCCTGACGGATGCGGACATTCAACCCTCTGCCTGGAGCTCTATGCCTCCGATGCAGAGGGCTGCAAACGCTCTGTCAACGCCATGAGGCTGATGCGGAGGCGATCAAATGCAGATAAGCTCAACGAATCAGAAAGCAACTCAGGTTCTGGGGCAGCCCTTGCACGCGATCGTGTGGTAGCGCTCGGATGCCAGCCCACCAGTAGGACCATCAAGGGGAAGGTATATGAGGAAATGGTGACGATTGGGATTCGCGCAAAGCCTACCGCGGTTACTTTTGTAGTGGTAGACGGCGATGAAATAAGAAACGTCGAGGACATAGAAATCCCGCGAGCTTTCGACACCCCGGACGCCCTCAAGTATGTTCGGAACAATCTTCTCGACATCCTTCGTGAGTATCGGGTAGAGGCTGCTGGCGTTCGAGTCACTGAACCCAGTGCGCGGTCGCTGAACATCGCACGTATCCAGTTGGAGGGGGTAATTCAAGAGGCCTTCGCCAGTAGCTCACTGCGGGGCTATTACGTGGGTCAGATCGCATCGATTTCGGCGCGCATCGGCATGGACCGCTCCGACTTCAAGAAGATGGTCGACGGAGAGAACAAACTAAAAATCGACTCATGGGAGGCTCTGAGCAAAGAAGCTCGGGAAGCACTCCTGTGTGCACTGGGAGCGAAGAATGTCTTTGCTTAACCCGTACACGACGGCACAGGTTGCCTTTGAGTTCAAGAGGGAAATCGGCCACGAGGGGAAAAACTCCACTGTATTCGTCGCCCATGACAAGCAGCTTGATGCGGAGATAGCGGTCAAGAAGGTGGCTAAGCCTTCGCTGGACGTGAATGTCTTTTTCAATGAGGCAAAGATCCTTTACATGAGCACTCACCCGAACGTGGTTCAGGTGCTCTACGCGTGCCAAGACAACGATTTCATTTACTTGGCGCTGCCGTTTTACGCGAACGGCTCGTTGAGGCAGCTGATGCAAACGCGATTCCTCACAGTACGAGAAATCATCAGCTTCGGGTGCAACATCGCCAGCGGCTTACACAACATCCACTCGAAGGGGCTCATTCACTTCGACATCAAGCCCGACAACGTTCTGCTGTCTGATCGGTGGGAAGGGCTACTCAGTGACTTCGGACTTAGCCGTCCGATGAACCGCGTCGGCGAAGCGGAGCAAGACCGTCTATATGCCAAGATGGTTCCGCCAGAAGCATTTACACAACCGGCGCACGGCGTAGCCTTCGACATGTACCAGTTTGGGATGACTCTCTACCGAATGTGCAATGGGGACGACGAGTTTTATCGTCAGCTGGACACCTTTGGAAAGGGCGCAAACTTTGACCGACATGCCTTCAGGCACGCACTCGTGAATGGCCAGTTCCCCGATCGATCAGTTTTTCCTGACCATATACCGGCGAGGCTTCGTCGTGTCATAAAAAACTGTATCGATCCAGAGATACCGAATCGGCCGAAGTCGGCAATCGAAGTTGCGAACGAACTAGCTCAGATCGACGAGCGGTTAGATTGGCAGTATAAGGTCGACTCAGATACCCGAGAGTGGGTGATGCGCAGGCCTGACGGAATGGAATACAGGCTCTCTGTCCTGCCGGACGGCTCGTCTGTCGCCACGCGCGGGCAAGCTGGAACGAAGCATGCCAAAATGATCGCTTACACGAAGACGGGGATCAAAACCTCGGAAATCCAGCAGTTTCTGAAGCGTCAATGAGCCGTCCCCCTTTCACCTTGAAGAACGATCCAAGAAAGTACCAGTCGCGCGGTGCCATCGGAGGCTCGCGCCACCCGGCCAATGCTGCCCCGTTCGACAGAGAGGAGCAGCGCGAGCGAGCAGAACGCGCTGTCATTGACGACCGCGGTTACATCCACTTCGCCCGGGCGGCCATACGGCGTCCCAAGGACTAGCTGCGACCGCGCACCACTCCGCCCCGCGCTGGCGCCAAAGTGCCGACTCACCATGTCCTCGGGCGCACTCTCGCTATGACCACTTCCGTCAGAGCGATCATCCGCGCGATCCGAGCGAACGGCAGCAACCGGCTCCTGTGACGGCATCAGGCGTGCTGAGTCTCTGGCGGTTTGCACCCGGAGCGGCGACTGTTTGGACACGGAGCTTTGAACGTGCTTGGGACTGAACAAATAGCCCAGTGGTGACTTTCGCCTTGTCAGTCAGGCAGCCCGAGCTCTACTGTAGAGATGGACTGCGAAACGCAAACTTCTGGGCGAGGTATTTGGCAGAGTTCTCGATGTAAGGGAACACCGTGCTCTCGTTGATATTCAGCTGGTCCAACTGCCTCAGCACAGTTTCCTTGTCTGTCACGGCGATGCGCTGGACTGATATCTCGGGGGTACCAGCCTCGTCCAGGGTGGCGTCATGCCCAAACAGCAGAAAGGCTCCGGACTGAAAAGCTATACGGCTGTTGGTGTGCTTGCCCTTTACGCAGACGATAGACCTGAGGTGCCTCGGCTCCAGCCTGGGCTCGAAGAACGGCTTTTCTTCCTTGATGAAATGCAGCAACTGCTTCACTGGCGCTAGCTTGTTGAACTTTCGGACATCCAGGCTACTGAAATCCAAGCCGTCCTTCGACACTTTCGGAAGCCTAGTCAGGTTAGCGATGCAACTAGCCGTGTCTGAATCGAAGTACTTGATTTGTTCTCTCACCATCGAAAACACGATGACTTCGCCGTCTTGCGTCGGGTTGCTCTTGCAGGCAAAGTACAAGGCGATCAACGGATTCGACGTGATGTCGAGAAGCCGCGTCGGCAGCGAGTAATGCTGCATTCGGACGAGCCGGTCGAGCGTGTAAATGTCACCTTGGAAGTCGATGGAATTCGACACCAAGAGCTCCCTGTAAAGCTGGTCTTCTGCATCGCGGTAGACATAGTTCCCCTTTTCATCTTTGCGCAAGATAGATGGCTCAAGGCGATACTTCGTACGGTTTGAATGGCCGCGATAGAACACCTCCCGCCCCCCATGGTTCAATGCCAGAACGTGCTCAATGAAGGCGCCGACTGAACCTGCCTGGAAGGGCGCATTTGCAGGCCGAGGTAAGTCGGCTTTGGAGACCTTCGAAGCAGGCACCTCATTCAGGTCGATGCCAGCGTCAGCCAGCACCTGAAGGAGGTCCTCATCCTTGATAGCCCAATGGGTTCGATTCAGCTCCCAGCTTCTTATGTCAAGCAGCGCCTGCAGCGGCTCGATAGCTTTGAAGGGGATAGGTGGAATCGCAGGATTGAGCTCCGGAACGACAAGTAATGAGCGACCGTTGTCCCGCATTTTGACGCTCTTAAGCCTGCCTACACGCATCGGTTTATCGGTTCCCTCGTATGCGAAGAGACAGGGCATCTCGGTCAATGCGGCAAGCTGCGCAGCCTTCAACTCACGGAAGCTTTCCGCAACTTCGTCGCTGGTGTACTCAAGAAACCGTACCCGCACGAACTCATACCCAGGCTGTTCCCAAGCGTCATCGGTGGCCGTCACTAGGAAGTTGAACATTTACTCGGTAGGAGTGGTGCACCCATTCACTGTAGCGTAGGAAGGAACCACAACCGAGGAAGCAAAGTCCGTTGAACTGCAGGTCTATGGAGGAAACTGGAAGTTGGGGTCGTCAGAGCGTACTCCCGGTCCCGCTGCATCGCAAACTGTCGCATACCAAGCGCCGTAATCAGTTTGGTAGGGCGACATGGCTACTACGGATGCCTAACGGGTTACACGTCTAGAGAATGACTAAGCACCTTTCGCGCTCGAGACGCCATTTGGGGCGGGAAGTAGCCCAATGGTCAAACCAAGGTATTTCTTGATCCAAAGAATTCCTGTGCCGTCACAAGACTCGTCACAAACCTCGTCACAGTGACGACATGGGCGCAAAAAAGCCCTCTCAAGGAGGGCTTTTCTCTTTATTGGTTGCGGGGGCAGGATTTGAACCTACGACCTTCGGGTTATGAGCCCGACGAGCTACCAGACTGCTCCACCCCGCGCCAGATATGGTGTTCCGGGCGATCTCGTCACAGCGAGCCCGAAAGGAAAGTGGTCATTCAGACCGGCGACAACTTCCCAAATTTTTGGTTGCGGGGGCAGGATTTGAACCTACGACCTTTGGGTTATGAGCCCAACGAGCTACCAGACTGCTCCACCCCGCGACTGAAGCTAGCAGTATAGCGCACTTTTCACTGAATCGTCAAAGTCCTGCCGCAGCCAGTGACGATTGGAAGCGCTCAGCATCCTGAAACCCAATCACCCGCGCGCCATTCAGCTCTTGACCAGAAGGATCAAAGAAGATCGTGCCAGGGGGGCCGAATAGTTTGAAACGCTTGAGTAATTCACGATCGGCCGGGCTGTTGGCCGTGACATCTGCCTTCAGCAACAAGGCGCCTGCCAGCCGCCGCCGAACCTGCGGATCGGTGAATGTGTACCGTTCCATTTCTTTGCAGGAAACACACCAGTCCGCGTAGAAGTCGAGCATTACCGGTCGCCCTGCTTGCGCCAGGGCGGCATCCAGTTCGGCGACGCTGGCAATACGCTGAAAAGACAGGCCCGCGGGGCTGCCTCCAGTGGCGGCTACTGTTCCGGCCTCCACTCTGAAAAGTCCTGCCAGGGGCTTGATTGTGTCGGTGCCGCCGCTGGCCGCCCCCACAACCTGCAAGAGGCCATAGCTGACCGCCAGCAAGGCTGCGGTCTTGCGCAGCCAAGTGCGCGGCCTGTGGGCGGCATGGGGTGCTTGGAACAGGCCCAGCATGGCTGCTGTCCCGATCAACAAAGCCCCCCATAGCAGTTGCGCCAAGGCTGGCGCCAAGACCGGTTGCACAGTCCACAGCGCGACGCCAAGCAAGAGCATGCCAAACAGGTGTTTGACGCCGTCCATCCAGGCACCCGCCCTGGGCAGCAAGCTACCGGCTGAAATTCCCAGCAACAACAAGGGAACACTCATGCCGCTGGCCAAGGCGAACAAGGCACTGCCTCCCAGTACCACGTCCCGGGTTTGGCTGAGGTAGACCAAAGCGCCTGCAAGCGGCGCTGCCACGCAAGGGCTGACGATCAGGGCGGACACCCCCCCCATGGCGAAGACGCCAAGCAAATGACCGCCAGGCAGCTTCTGGGATGCTTGCGAAAGCCCCCCGCTCATGCCCGATGGCAGGCTCAGTTCGTAGGCGCCAAACATGGACAAAGCGAACAGCACCAGGGCCAAGGCGAAACTTGCCAGTACCCAGGGCTTTTGCAGCACCGCCGCAAGTCCTTCGCCCGCCAGCCCTGCTGCCACACCCAAAGCGGTGTACACCAGTGCCATGCCCAGCGAATAGCTCAAAGCGAGCATGAAACCACGGCCACGCGTGGCCTTCTTGGATGCGTCACCCACAATGATGGACGACAGTATGGGCAACATGGGCAGCACGCAAGGCGTTAGCGAGAGCAAGAGACCGGCGACGAAAAACACGCCGACCACGGTCCAAAACCGCCCGGTTTGAAGCGCTGCATCCAAACGCCCCATTTCGCTCGCTGCTACATTTGTTTGCGAACCCGCAGATGCGACCGAGTTGCCAGGCTCTGGGCGAGGACTGCTGCTCAGTGACTGCGCCGCAGGATCGACCCCATCCACGCGCCTGACCGTGGCCGACGTGGCGCCAAGCCCTGGATTGACGTCGAAGGTCGCCGTCATGGGCGGATAGCACAAGCCTTTGTCCGCGCAACCCTGACCGGCCACAGTCAACTTGAAGGGGCCGTCGGCCGCCTTTATGGGCACCACGGCGCTGAGGACTTCGCGGTGGATCTCTACCTCCTTCTGAAAGGTCTCATCAAACTTGACTTTGC
Source organism: Paucibacter sp. B2R-40 (assembly GCF_025717555.1). Lineage (GTDB taxonomy): Bacteria > Pseudomonadota > Gammaproteobacteria > Burkholderiales > Burkholderiaceae_C > Paucibacter_A. Next base: position 191,081 of record NZ_JAJIRP010000011.1, read on the forward strand.
CCTTGGGCACCACGATGTCGCCAAAAGTAGCGCCTTCTGCCTCAATCTTGAACTGTTCCCGGTACATGTAGTAGCCGGGGGCAATCTCAAACTGAACTTGCAAAGTCTTGCCGTCCAGCGCACTGACCGCTAATTTGAAGGCCTGCTCGGGATCCAAAAAGTCATCCGCCCATGCCGTGGCCAATGGGTTCAGGAGGCAAACGAGAGATAGAAAAAAGAAGGTCGCTGACCGTAGAGCTCGTGACATAGGCTAGTAGCGTTAGGACTGATACCGCATTGCGGACAAAACATGAACAAGGCGGCGCGAAGCGTAATCGCAATCACGAACCGGCGCTCAAGCATGTGCAAATGACATAAAGCCAGGACTGTACAAACAAAAGTACAGGCGAAAAAAAGGCCAGCAAAAAAGCTGGCCATTCGAGAGCAATGTCTAAGCTGCGCGCAGCTTGGACAAGCGTGTCTCTTTACTCGACTGCTTCGCCAGCAGTCTCGCCTTCGGCGCGATCAACCAGTTCAACATAGGCCATAGGCGCATTGTCGCCAACACGGAAACCCATCTTCAGGATGCGTGTGTAGCCGCCTGGACGAGCCAGGAAACGTGGGCCCAACTCATTGAAGAGCTTGGTGACGATATCGCGATCGCGCAGGCGGTCGAATGCCAGGCGGCGGTTTGCCAATGTAGGCACCTTCGCCAAGGTGATCAAAGGCTCGACAACGCGGCGCAGCTCCTTGGCCTTAGGCACGGTGGTCTTGATCGCTTCGTGTTGCAGCAACGAAACGCACATATTGCGCAGCATTGCCTTACGGTGAGCGCTGGTACGGTTCAGCTTACGGAGGCCGTTACGGTGACGCATGGTGCTTATCCTTTCTTTGATTAATCGCCAGTGGCCGTATCAGGTACCACCGGGTGCACCGGACGGCGCAATGAAAAAGCGCCGTCCATTTCTTTCTAAACTAATTAACGCTTGTCCAGCCCTTGAGGGGGCCAGTTCTCAAGGCGAGCGCCGAGAGTCAAGCCACGCGAAGCCAACACTTCTTTGATCTCGTTGAGCGATTTACGGCCCAAGTTCGGAGTCTTCAGAAGTTCTGTTTCGGTGCGCTGGATCAGGTCGCCGATGTAATAGATGTTCTCTGCCTTCAAGCAGTTGGCCGAACGCACAGTCAATTCGAGCTCGTCAACCGGACGCAACAGGATCGGGTCGAAGGACGAGCTGCGTTGCTGCTGCTGCGGGTTGTCGAACATGTCGCCAACATCGGTGCCTTGCAACTGCGCGAACACCGCCAACTGTTCGACCAAGATTTTGGCCGAAGCACGGATCGCTTCCTCGGGCGAAATGGCGCCGTTGGTTTCGATTTCCATGACCAGCTTGTCCAGATCGGTACGCTGCTCAACGCGAGCGTTTTCAACGGCGTAGCTGACGCGACGGACTGGCGCGAACGAAGCGTCAAGCACGATACGACCGATCGACTTGGTTGGCTCATCGCCATAACGGCGCATGGAGCCGGGCACATAGCCGCGGCCCTTTTCGACCTTGATCTGCATATCCAGCTTGCCGCCTTGCGACAAATGCGCAATGACGTGATCTGGATTGATGATCTCAACATCGTGCGGGGTCTGGATATCGGCCGCAGTAACAGGGCCTTCGCCCTCTTTGCGCAACACCAGCGTCACTTCTTCGCGGTTATGCAGGCGGAAAACAACGCCCTTCAGGTTCAGCATGATGTGAACCACATCTTCCTGAACACCGTCGATGGCCGAGTACTCGTGCAGCACGCCGGCAATCGTTACTTCTGTCGGCGCATAACCCACCATCGACGACAACAGCACGCGACGCAGAGCGTTGCCCAGCGTATGGCCGTATCCACGCTCGAAGGGCTCCAAGGTCACCTTGGCACGGTGGCCGCCGAGCGGCTCCACATTGATCGATTTGGGTTTGAGCAGATTGGTTTGCATGAAGTCTTTCTTTCAATACCCTCGGTTCGTTACACCGATAAGGCTGAGGGACCAACCGGGCGTCGCCGCGATAGGGCCAACCCAGACGAGGGAAAGCCGACGGCACCCGCAAGGGGTGCAGCCGGCAACTGCAAAACGATTAACGCGAGTACAACTCAACGATCAGCGATTCGTTGATCTCAGCGCCGAACTCGTCACGATCAGGAGCCTTCTTGAAGACGCCTTCCAGCTTCGCTGTATCAACAGTCACCCAGGCCGGCAAGCCAATCGACTCAGCCAGCTTCATCGCGTCGATGATGCGCAACTGCTTCTTGGATTTCTCACGCACGGCGACGATGTCACCGGCCTTGACCAAGTAAGAAGCAATGTTGACGACTTCACCGTTCACCGTGATGCCCTTGTGCGAAACCAACTGGCGGCTTTCGGCACGCGTGGAGCCGAAGCCCATGCGGTAAACAACATTGTCCAGGCGTGATTCCAGCAGGGACAACAAATTGGTGCCGGTCGAGCCTTTACGACGCTCGGCTTCGGCGAAGTAGCGGCGGAACTGACGCTCCAAAATGCCGTACATGCGCTTGACCTTCTGCTTTTCACGCAGTTGCAGGCCGAAGTCGGATGTGCGCTGACCGGAGGTGCGGCCATGCTGACCTGGCTTGGAATCAAACTTCGCCTTGTCCCCGATGGCGCGACGTGCGCTCTTCAGGAACAGGTCCGTGCCTTCGCGACGGGAGAGTTTGCACTTGGGGCCTAGATAACGTGCCACTTTAGATGTCCTTTTTCATTCTGACGCACGGCCCGTCGGCGCATGCGCGAGTCTGGCCCAATTTTCTTGTCGGCTCAGACGGTGGTGTTGAAGATTTCCATTGCAAAAATGGAAATCAACGAAACGGCCGGCGCGGCACTTGCGTGCCCGCCGGCGCGGGGTAACTCGCGATTATCGCAGATTTCGCATCTTTGGCAAAAGCCTTAGATACGACGACGCTTTTGAGGACGGCAGCCGTTGTGCGGAACCGGAGTCACATCAGAGATCGAATTGATCCGGATGCCTAGAGCACCCAGTGCACGAACTGACGACTCACGGCCGGGACCTGGGCCCTTGATCTTGACATCAAGGTTCTTGATGCCTTGATCTTGAGCAGCACGGCCGGCGACTTCAGCCGCGACCTGGGCCGCGAAGGGAGTCGATTTACGCGAACCCTTGAAGCCTTGACCGCCGCTGGAAGCCCAGGACAGTGCTCCGCCTTGACGGTCAGTGATCGTAATGATCGTGTTGTTGAACGACGCGTGAACGTGAGCGATGCCATCGGCAACGTTCTTACGAACCTTCTTACGGACGCGTTGCGCAGCCGAATTATTGGGTGCTTTTGCCATCTTGATCTTCTTTCTGTGCTAGCCGCAGATCACTTCTTACCCGTAGCAGCCGACTTACGCGGGCCTTTACGAGTACGAGCATTCGTGCGAGTGCGCTGACCGCGCATTGGCAAACCACGACGATGACGGAAACCACGGTAGCAACCGAGATCCATCAAACGCTTGATGTTGATAGACATCTCGCGGCGCAGATCGCCTTCGATGGTCATCAAACCCACTGTTTCACGAATCTTCTCGAGATCGGAATCGGTGAGGTCTTTGACCTTCTTGTCGAATGGAATACCGCAAGAAGTACAGATCTTCTGTGCCGTCGTACGGCCAACGCCGTAGATGGAAGTCAGACCGATCTCTGTGTGCTTATGCGGCGGAATGTTAATACCAGCAATGCGTGCCATGTGGTTCCTCTAAATCGCTCGTGTCGTGCTGCAATCAGCCCTGGCGCTGTTTGTGGCGGGGATCTGTACAGATCACACGCACCACGCCCTTGCGGCGGATGATCTTGCAATTGCGGCACATCTGCTTGACGGATGCCGAAACTTTCATGGTCTACTCCTTGACCTACAAAAATGCGCTCAATGCGCGTAACCGGGGAATAGATATGCTCACTTCGCCCGGAACACGATGCGAGCACGACTCAAGTCGTACGGGGTTAATTCAACGGTGACTTTGTCGCCGGGCAAAATACGGATGTAGTGCATACGCATCTTGCCGGAGATGTGGCCGAGAACAACATGCCCGTTCTCCAGCTTCACACGAAACGTGGCATTGGGCAGATTCTCAAGAATCTCGCCTTGCATTTGAATGACGTCGTCTTTCGCCATGCCTTCGTTTCTGTTCTGATGGATCTTGGTTAAACAATGGTTCAGCTTTTCAGCTGGCCTTGAAATTTGCCTTCTTCAGCAGCGAATCGTACTGCTGGCTCATCACGTAAGACTGTACTTGCGCCCAAAAGTCCATGGTGACCACAACAATGATCAACAAAGATGTACCGCCAAAATAAAACGGCACGTTGTACTTCAAGGTCAAGAACTCTGGCAACAAACACACACCTGTGATGTAGATGGCGCCGGCCAAAGTCAAACGGGACAAGATCTTGTCAATATGCTTTGCAGTCTGCTCACCTGGCCGAATACCAGGAATGAACGCACCACTCTTCTTCAGGTTGTCTGCGGTTTCGCGGCTATTGAAAACAAGCGCCGTGTAGAAAAAGCAGAAGAAGACGATAGCACTGGCGTAGAGCAACACGTAAATCGGCTGCCCCGGACTCACCATGCCAGCGAGATCTTTCAACCAACGAAGGCTATCACCTGTCGCAAACCAACTCACTACCGTAGTAGGGAGCAGAATAATCGACGAAGCAAAGATCGGTGGAATAACTCCGGACATGTTCAACTTCAGCGGCAAGTGCGAGCTCTGCCCACCATAAACCTTATTTCCCACCTGACGCTTGGCGTAATTCACCAAGATCTTACGTTGACCGCGTTCGACAAACACCACCAAATAGGTGACTGCCACGACCACAGCAACGATAAACAGGGAAGAAACCGGACCCATGGCGCCAGTACGCACCAGTTCCAGCAAGCCACCAATAGCGCCCGGCAATCCGGAAGCAATGCCGCCGAAAATCAGAATCGAGATCCCGTTGCCCAGGCCACGCTCAGTAATTTGCTCACCCAGCCACATCAGGAACATCGTGCCGGCCACCAGACTTGACACCGCTGTGAGGCGGAAGCCAAAACCGGGGTTGATCACCAAGCCTGCCGAACTTTCCAGCGCCAAAGCAATGCTCAAAGACTGGAATAGCGCCAAACCCAAAGTACCGTAGCGCGTGTACTGTGTAATCTTGCGGCGTCCGGACTCACCTTCCTTCTTCAGCGACTCCAATGCCGGCACAACATACGTCATCAACTGAATAACGATGGAAGCCGAAATGTAGGGCGTAATACCCAGCGCGAAGACGGTAAAGCGCGACAGCGCACCACCAGAGAACATATTGAACAGACTCAGGATGCCACCCTCCTGACCCTTGAAGAACTGCCGCAACTGGGCTGGATCGATGCCAGGAACGGGGATATGCGCCCCAATCCGAAACACCACCAGCGCCAGCAACAGAAACACAAGCCGACGACGCAAGTCGCCGAACTTGCCGCTCTTGGCCAGTTGGTTTGCGTTGGTAGCCACTGTGCCTAGTTCCTGCTAGTTAGGCGACGGAGCCGCCGGCGGCTTCAATCGCTGCCTTTGCACCTGCAGTCGCTGCCACGCCCTTGAGCGTCACCTTGCGGCTGATGGAGCCAGACAGAATCACCTTGACGTTCTTGGCCAGCTCAGGCACTAGACCCACAGCTTTCAAAGTCAACACATCAACTTCATCAGCCACCAATGCCTGGAGGTCGTCGAGATTGATTTCAGCATTGAACTTCAAAGTCTGGGACTTGAAGCCACGTTTTGGCAAGCGGCGCTGCAAAGGCATTTGACCGCCTTCGAAACCTACCTTGTGGTAACCGCCAGCACGGGATTTTTGACCCTTGTGGCCGCGACCGGCAGTCTTACCAATGCCAGAACCGATGCCACGGCCCACGCGACGCTTGTAGTGCGTAGCGCCGGCTGCGGGCTTAATGGTATTTAGTTGCATCTTTTTGTCCTCGGTTCGTGAAAGCGCTTAGAGCACTTGCACGAGGTAGGCGATCTTATTGATCATGCCGCGAACCGCAGGCGTGTCTTCCAACACGCTGGTGCTGTTCATCCTGCGCAGGCCCAAGCCCACCACCGTAGCGCGATGCGAAGTCCGCGTACCGATGGGGCTGCGAACCAGCTTGACGGTCAGAGTTTTCTTTTCAGACATTTGTGTCTCCAGTGCAGCTTCAGTTGAAGATGTCTTCAACGTTCTTGCCGCGCTTGGCTGCAACTTGTGCGGCCGTCGTCGAACGCTTCAAAGCATCCAGCGTGGCGCGAACCAAGTTGTACGGATTGGTCGAACCGTGGCTCTTCGTCACGATGTCGGTCACGCCCATCACTTCAAAGACAGCGCGCATTGGTCCACCAGCAATCACGCCGGTACCAGGCTGAGCCGGCACCATCATGACTCGCGAAGCACCATGCTCACCCACCACATTGTGGTGAATGGAGCCATTGCGCAGATCGACCTTGACCATGTTGCGGCGAGCCGACTCCATAGCCTTCTGCACGGCGACAGGCACTTCCTTGGCCTTGCCTTTGCCCATGCCGATACGGCCTGCGCCATCACCGACCACCGTCAGCGCTGCGAAGCTAAGCGTGCGACCGCCCTTCACAACCTTGGTGACGCGGTTGATCGCGATCATCTTTTCTTTCAGGCCGTCGTCATTTGCTTCGGTCTGGACGCGGGGTTGAAACTTTGCCATTTCGAAATCCTTTTAGCGTCAGAACTGCAAACCAGCTTCACGAGCTGCTTCGGCGAGAGCCTTGACCCGACCGTGGTAGGCAAAGCCCGCACGATCAAAGGCAACTTTCTCAACACCAGCTGCTTTCGCCTTTTCGGCGATACGCTTGCCAATCAATGTAGCCGCAGCTACGTTGCCACCCTTGCCCGAGCCGCCGAGCTGCTCGCGGACAGCCTTTTCGGCTGTCGAGGCGCTGGCCAGGACACGAGTGCCGTCGTCTGAAATGACGCTGGCGTAGATGTGAAGATTGGATCGGAACACCGACAAGCGCACGACGCGCTGGACTGCAATCCGAGCACGGGTCTGACGCGAGCGACGGATGCGCTGTTCTTTTTTGGTCAACATTGCGCTGCTCCTTACTTCTTCTTGGTCTCTTTGATAGAGACCTTTTCGCCGGTATAGCGGATGCCCTTGCCCTTATAGGGCTCTGGCGGACGGAAGGCGCGCACTTCAGCGGCCAACTGACCCACCACCTGGCGGTCCACACCCTTGATCAGAATTTCCGTCTGGGTGGGGCACTCAACCTTGATGCCTTCGGGCATGTCTTTCACCACAGGGTGAGAGAAGCCGATTTGCAAGTTGAGCTTTTGACCCGTGGCTTGCGCCCGGAAACCCACGCCGACCAGACTCAGCTTGCGCTCGAAGCCCTTGCTCACGCCGTTGACCATATTGGCCACCAGTGCTCGCACGGTGCCGCTCATGGCGCCAGCTGCAGTCGAATCATCGGAGGGAGCGAAAGACAGCTTGCCGCCTTCGCTCGTGATTTTCACCAAGGCGTTCATTGGACGCACGAGTGTGCCCAAAGTGCCTTTGACGCTGATCTTGTCAGCTGTAACGGTAACGTCCACACCTTGCGGGATGGCGACCGGCATTTTTCCTACGCGGGACATTGTTTGTCTCTCCTTGCGCTTAGGCGACGTAGCAAAGCACTTCGCCGCCGATACCGGCTTGACGTGCTTTACGGTCGGTCATCACACCTTGCGGCGTAGTGACGATCGCCACACCCAGGCCATTCATGACCTGAGGGATATCGTGGCGGCCCTTGTAGATGCGCAGGCCGGGACGGCTCACGCGCTCGATGCGCTCAATCACCGGCTTACCGGCGTAGTACTTCAGCGCGATCTCCAACTCCGGGCGGGCGGCTTCGCCACGCACAGCGAAACTGTCGATATAACCTTCGTCCTTCAGGACTTTGGCAATCGCCACTTTCAATTTTGAGGAAGGCATCACGACGCTGACCTTCTCAACGCTCTGGGCGTTTCGAATGCGGGTCAACATGTCGGCGATAGGATCACTCATGCTCATTTGCGATTTCTCCTAATCGTGCCGATTACCAGCTAGCCTTGACGACACCAGGGATGTCGCCTTTGAAGGCCAGCTCACGAATTTTGTTACGGCCCAAGCCGAACTTGCGGAAAGTACCGCGGGGACGACCAGTCAACGCGCAGCGGTTACGCTGGCGAGTTGGATAGGCGTTACGTGGGAGTTTTTGCAACTCCAGGCGCGCAATGTAACGCTCTTCGTCGGACTTCTTAGCGTCGTTGATGATTGCCTTCAAGTCCGCATATTTCTTTGCGAATTTGGCAACCAGCGCATCGCGCTTCAGTTCACGTTGGATGAGAGAAGTTTTAGCCACAAATCACCTCAGTTCTTGAACGGAAACTTGAATGCTGCCAACAAGGCCTTGCACTCATCGTCCGTCTTGGCAGAGGTGGTGATGCTGATGTTCAGCCCACGCAGCGCATCCACCTTGTCGTAATCGATCTCGGGGAAGATGATTTGTTCTTTGACGCCGATGTTGTAGTTACCGCGGCCGTCGAACGAGCGACCGGAGATACCCCGGAAGTCACGTACACGCGGCAAGGCGATAGTTACAAAACGATCCAAGAACTCATACATCTGAACGCCACGCAGCGTCACCATGCAACCGATAGGCACAGAGTCACGGATTTTGAAACCCGCAATCGCCTTCTTCGACTTGGTGACAACTGGCTTTTGACCAGCAATCTTGGTCAGATCACTGACAGCGTGATCCATAACCTTCTTGTCGGCGACGGCCTCACTCACACCCATATTGAGTGTGATCTTGGTGATGCGAGGCACCTGCATGACCGACGTGTAGCCAAACTTCTCAGTCAGGCCAGGCACAACTTTCTCGCGATAAAACTCTTGCAAACGAGCCATGTTGAACCCCTTAGGCCTTGATCTCTTCGCCGGTCGACTTGTAGACGCGCACCTTCTTGCCATCGGCGAGCAACTTGATGCCCACGCGATCGGCTTTACCGGATGCAGCGTTAAAAATCGCCACGTTGGATTGATGGATAGGCATCGTCTTGTCGACCACGCCGCCAGTTGTACCCTTCATTGGGTTTGGCTTGACGTGCTTCTTGACCATATTCACACCGTCAACAACGATGTGATCTGCGTCAATACGCTGCGCAACTGCGCCGCGTTTGCCCTTGTCGCGACCGGTCAAAACAATGACCTCGTCGCCTTTGCGAATCTTGTTCATGGCAATACCTTTTACTGTGGCCGCGCTCAGAGCACTTCAGGCGCCAGCGACACGATCTTCATAAACCGCTCGGTACGCAATTCACGCGTCACGGGGCCAAAGATGCGAGTGCCGATTGGCTCCAGCTTGGCATTCAGCAGAACAGCGGCATTGCCGTCGAACTTGACCAAAGAGCCGTCCTGACGACGAACACCTTTAGCGGTACGAACGACCACGGCACTGTAAACCTCGCCCTTTTTCACTCGGGAACGAGGCGCAGCTTCCTTGATGCTGACCTTGATAATGTCACCAATCCCTGCATACCGGCGCCTGGATCCACCAAGCACCTTGATGCACATGACGGATTTAGCGCCAGTGTTGTCCGCGACGTCGAGTCGCGATTGCATTTGAATCATGTCTATCCCCAACTTATCCCAAATCACCGCCAGGCCAAGGCCCAGGAGTTCATCGGTCAGTCTTGGGCCCGTTGACCAAGTGAAAACCCATCACACCCGTGATGACCTTGCACCCAGCAGTAGAGGGCGGATCCGAGGCCTTAACGCATCATAAAATGCGCCTTGCGTTCGGCGAAGCTTTAGATTGTGCATCAAAAGCCAAGCGGACGTCAAGCCTCGGCGTGAAATAACTTTTAAACAGTGGCAGAAATACTTCCGCCACTCAATGCCACTCGGGACTTAGAGAGCAGCCGCTTGCGCCAACATCGTGTTCGCGTCGCTAACTTCAAACTTGCCGGCTGCCTCGACGTTGAGCGTTTTAACCTGACCGTTCACCAACAACATCGAGTAGCGCTGCGAGCGCAGACCCATGCCACGAGCCGTCAGATCAAGCGTCAAACCCGTTGCCTTGGTGAAGTCCGCGCTGCCGTCAGCCATCATGCGCACCTTGCCTGCGGCTGCAAGGTCACGGCTCCAAGCGCCCATCACGAATACATCATTGACCGACACGCACCAGATTTCGTCGACGCCGGTCGCCCTCAATGCGGAGGCTTGCGTGATATAGCCAGGCACATGCTGGGCAGAACAGGTCGGCGTAAAGGCACCAGGTAATGCAAACACAGCAATTGTTTTTCCAGCCGTTGCCGCAGCAACGTCCACTGCGTTTGGACCGATTGAACAAGCGCCGCCCTCGACGTCGACAAACTCTTGAAGAGTGCCAGCCGGGACTTGATCACCAATTTTCAGCATGAGAGTTCTCCAAAAAAACGAATTGCGCGTTCGCCGACTCAACGAAAAAACGGCCGGGCGCCAGTTCCCCAGCACTCCGACCGTTCTGCACAATCAGGCTTGAGGCCGTTTTGCGTCTACGCCGTCAGTCCAAATCAAACGATTTGAGCCTTCTCAACCAAGCGGGTAACAACCCAGCTCTTGGTCTTCGAAATTGGCCGGCCTTCAGCGATTTCAACGACATCGCCCATCTTGTACTCGCCATTTTCATCATGAGCGTGGTACTTGCGGGACAGCGCGACGATCTTGCCGTAGAGCTCGTGCTTGGCACGGCGCTCAACGAGCACGGTCACAGTCTTGGAACGCTTGTCGCTGACCACACGACCCACCAGGGTACGTGTGTTCTTCTCTTGAGCTTGCGTCATTTCGCGGCTCCCTTCTTCTTCTCGGCCAAAACAGTCTTGACGCGAGCAATGTCACGGCGCGTGTTGCCCAACACAGTGTGGTTGGTCAACTGTTGCGTCGCTTTTTGCATGCGCAGACCGAAATGGGCCTTCAGCAGATCGGTCACTTCCTTTTCCAAGGCCGCGACATCTTTGCTACGCAGTTCAGATGCATTCATGGTGTTCTCCGCTTCAGGTGCCGACCTGGCGAGTCACGAAGGTGCAACGCAATGGCAGCTTTGCAGCAGCCAACGTGAACGCTTCGCGAGCCAAGGCTTCTGGCACACCGTTGATCTCGTAGAGCACCTTGCCTGGCTGAATCTCAGCGACGTAGTACTCTGGATTGCCCTTGCCGTTACCCATCCGGACTTCAGCAGGCTTCTGGGAGATCGGCTTGTCAGGGAAGATGCGGATGAAGATGCGACCACCGCGCTTGATGTGGCGCGAGATTGCACGACGTGCAGCTTCAATTTGACGAGCCGTCAGACGGCCGCGTTCGGTAGCCTTCAGGCCGAAGTCACCGAAAGACACGGCGGCGCCGCGGGTTGCAACACCAGTGTTACGACCCTTTTGCTCCTTGCGGTATTTGCGACGAGCTGGTTGCAGCATTGTTATTCTCCTTTGGCCTCGCCACCAACGGGCGCGACCTTGCGGACCACGCGCTTGGCAGCGGGCTGGGCTGCGTCACCTGCTGCGGCCGGCTTGTCGCCGCCCTCACCAGGAGCGCCACTCGAACGCGGACCGCCACGGCTGTCACCAGGACGGCCACGGCCGGCAGGGGCGCCAGGGCGAGCATTGCGACGTGGGCGACGATCGTCGTCACCTGCATCGCTCTTGATCACCGGCGCATCGCCATTGGCCAAACGGTCACCGCGGTAAACCCAGACCTTCACGCCAATAATGCCGTAAGTGGTGCTGGCTTCCGAGAAGCCGTAGTCAATGTCAGCCTTCAGCGTATGAAGAGGCACGCGACCTTCGCGATACCACTCGCAACGAGCGATTTCGATACCGTTCAAACGGCCCGAAGACATGATCTTGATGCCCAGGGCGCCAAGACGCATCGCGTTCTGCATCGCACGCTTCATGGCGCGGCGGAACATGATGCGCTTTTCCAGCTGCTGAGTGATCGAGTCAGCGATCAGTTGAGCATCGATTTCAGGCTTGCGCACTTCTTCGATGTTCACTGCCACTGGCACGCCCAGACGCTTGGTCAGTTCGGCCTTCAGGTGTTCGATGTCCTCGCCCTTTTTGCCGATCACCACACCCGGACGAGCCGAGTAAATTGTGATGCGTGCATTCTTGGCTGGACGCTCAATCAGAATGCGCGAAACCGCAGCATTCTTCAGCTTCGCCTTCAGGTATTCGCGAACTTGCAGATCTTCAGCCAACATGGTGGCGAAGTTCTTGTTCGACGCATACCAGCGCGACGCCCAGTTACGAGTGACAGGCAGGCGAAAACCGGTCGGATGTATTTTCTGTCCCATAGTCTTCCTTCAGCCTTCAGTTGCCGACCGACACGAAGATGTGGCAAGTAGGCTTGCTGATGCGGTTGCCACGGCCTTTGGCCCGGGCAGAAAAACGCTTCAGCGTAGCACCTTGCTCCACATAGATCGTGGTGACTTTAAGCTCATCAATATCGGCGCCGTCGTTATGCTCGGCGTTGGCGATCGCAGATTCGAGCGCCTTCTTGATGATGCCAGCGGCCTTTTTCTGGGTGAATTCCAGGATGTTGAGAGCCTGGTCCACCTTCTTGCCGCGGATGAGGTCCGCCACGAGCCTGCCCTTATAGGCAGACAAGCGGACTCCGCGAACGATTGCACGGGTTTCCATCGTCTCAGTCCTTATTTCTTCCCGGCCTTCTTGTCGGCCGGATGGCCTTTGAAGGTGCGGGTCAGCGCGAATTCGCCCAGTTTGTGGCCGACCATTTGGTCAGAAACATAAACCGGCACGTGTTGCTTGCCGTTGTGCACAGCGATCGTCAACCCGATGAATTCGGGCAAGATCGTCGAGCGACGCGACCAAGTCTTGATAGGCTTCTTGTCCTTGATGGCAACCGCTTTCTCGACCTTAGCCAAGAGGTGGTGATCAATGAACGGGCCCTTCTTCAGTGAACGAGTCATGGCCTACCCTTTACTTCTTGCGACGCGAAACGATGAACGTCTGCGTGCGCTTGTTGCTACGAGTGCGGAAGCCCTTCGTGAGGGTATTCCACGGCGACACAGGCGCCTGGCCTTCACCGGTACGACCTTCACCACCACCGTGCGGGTGATCCACTGGGTTCATCGCTGTACCGCGAACGGTTGGGCGAATACCCTTCCAACGGATCGCACCGGCCTTGCCGTACTGGCGCAGTTGGTGTTCTTCGTTGCTGACTTCGCCAATGGTTGCGCGGCAGTCGATATGGATCTTGCGGACTTCACCGGAGCGCAAGCGCAGCTGGGCGTAAACGCCTTCGCGCGCCATCAGCACCACAGACACGCCAGCCGAACGCGCAATTTGCGCACCCTTGCCAGGCTGCATCTCGACGCAGTGAATAGTCGAACCCACCGGGATGTTGCGGATTGGCAATGTGTTACCGGCCTTGATGGGAGCCTCGGCTCCGCTCAAAACGGTTGAACCCACTTCCAAGCCACGCGGTGCAATGATGTAGCTGCGCAAGCCGTCGGCATAACACACCAAAGCGATGTGAGCCGTGCGGTTTGGATCGTACTCAATGCGCTCAACCTTGGCCGGAATACCGTCCTTGTTGCGCTTGAAGTCGACAAGCCGATAGTGCTGCTTGTGACCGCCGCCCCGATGGCGAACCGTGATGTGACCGTTGTTATTACGGCCGGAATTTTGCTTTTGTGGCTCAAGCAACGATGCTTCGGGCGCGCCCTTATGCAGATGCTTGTGCACCACCTTCACGACGGCACGGCGGCCAGGTGAAGTAGGTTTGACTTTAACGACAGCCATTACGCAGCCTCCCCGGTGAAGTTGAGCTCTTGGCCCGCCTTCAGCGAAACATAAGCCTTCTTGATGTGGTCACGGCGACCGATCGAGCGGCCAAATTTCTTGACCTTGCCCTTCACGTTCACCACGTTCACCGCCTCAACCTCGACCTTGAACATCAGTTCAACAGCGGCCTTGATTTCCGGCTTGGTGGCGTCGCGCATCACCTTGAACAAGACTTGATTGTGCTTTTCAGCAACCGCCGTGGCCTTTTCGGACACGATGGGAGCGAGCAACACCTGGGCCAAACGGCCTTCAGAATACTTTACGGCGCTCATGCCAGCATCTCCGTCAGTTGTTCCATTGCGGCCTTGGTCACCAGGATCTTCTTGTAGAAGACCAGCGACAGCGGATCGGCGTAGCGTGGCTCGCAAATCAGCACATTGGCCAAATTGCGCGATGCCAGCAGCAGGTTGTCGTCCACTTGGTCAGCAATGACCATCACCGATTCGAGGCCCATGGCCTTGAACTTGGCAGCCAAGAGCTTGGTCTTGGGGGCTTCGAGAGTGATCGAATCCACCACGGCCAGGCGACCTTCACGAGCCAACTGCGAGAGGATCGCAGCCATACCGGCGCGATACATCTTCTTGTTGAGCTTGTGTGTGAAGTTTTCGTCGGGCATGTTCGGGAAGATCCGACCGCCTCCGCGCCACAAAGGCGAGGAAGTCATACCAGCACGAGCACGGCCAGTTCCCTTTTGACGGAAAGGCTTCTTCGTCGAGTGCTTAACTTGTTCGCGATCCTTCTGGGCGCGGGTACCTTGGCGGGCATTGGCCTGGAAGGCCACGACCACCTGGTGAACCAGGGCTTCGTTGTAGTCGCGAGCAAACAGCGTGTCAGGAGCGTCCACCTTAGCGGTGGCCTGACCTTGTTCATTCAGGAGCTCGAGCTGCATCAGATGGCTCCCTTCTTGAGCTTGACCTTGACGGCAGGGCGAACGACAACGTGGCCGTTCTTGGAGCCCGGCACAGCACCACGGACCAGCAGCAGTTGACGAGCTTCGTCAATGCGCACGATGTCCAGGTTTTGTGTTGTCACGGACTCATCACCCATGTGACCGCACATCTTCTTGCCGGGGAACACCCGACCAGGATCCTGAGCCATCGAAATGGAGCCAGGAACATTGTGCGACCGACTGTTACCGTGCGACGCACGCTGCGAGTGGAAGTTGTGACGCTTGATGGTACCGGCGAAGCCTTTACCGATCGAAGTTCCTTGAACGTCAACCAACTGACCGATTGCAAACAAGGAGATTGGCACTTGCACGCCAGCCTTGTATTCAGCTGCAACATCAGCGGTAACGCGGAATTCGCTCATGACTTCACCAGCCTCAACACCCGCCTTGGCGAGGTGTCCGGCTTCCGGCTTGGTGACGCGCGATGCTTTGCGCGTACCGAACGCCACCTGAATGGCGGTGTAGCCGTCGGTCTCTACGGTCTTGATCTGGGTCACGCGGTTGTTGGACACATCCAGCACCGTCACAGGAACGGCGTCGCCGTCGTCCGTGAAGATGCGCATCATGCCCACCTTGCGGCCCAGCAATCCGAGACGATTGCTTAGACTCATGTTTTTCTCCAGCCCCTCAGGTTTACCCTGGAAGCCATTTACATACACCCGACATCGATTGGCCGGGCTGACCAGTGCAACACATGAGTGGTTTAACCCTTGCGGGCTGAACCTGTGCTGCGCCAAATTCCGCGCAGGAAATTCCTACGCGGAAAAGCTGGCGAGTATAGCGTGAAAGTTGCGACTAGCGCAAGTGCCACCTATCTCGCCAACAAAAAAGGGCCTCCTTAACGGCTGCCCTGGCCATCAATCCACCGAAGTGGACCGATGTTTTTACTGCAACTTGATCTCGACGTCGACGCCAGCAGGCAGGTCGAGCTTCATCAAAGCATCAACTGTCTTGTCGGTAGGGTCAACGATGTCCATCAAACGCTGGTGCGTACGGATTTCGAACTGGTCGCGCGATGTCTTGTTGACGTGCGGCGAACGCAGGATGTCGAAGCGCTGCATGCGAGTCGGCAAAGGCACTGGGCCCTTGACGATAGCGCCGGTGCGCTTGGCGGTTTCAACGATTTCAGCTGCCGATTGATCGATCAACTTGTAGTCAAACGCCTTCAGGCGAATGCGGATCTTTTGCTTTTGCATGACGATTCCTTCAAAGAGCGAGCGGCGTGCAGCCGCGAAGTGGGTGAAGCCCTGCTTGCTACCAGTGGCGGCAAGCAGGACCGGTCACGCAAAAGTCTTAGGCGATGATCGTAGCAACCACGCCCGAACCAACGGTACGGCCACCTTCGCGAATCGCGAAGCGCAGACCTGTTTCCATCGCGATCGGAGCGATCAGCTTGATCGTCATGCCGACGTTGTCGCCAGGCATAACCATTTCCTTGTCCGCTGGCAGCTCAACAGCACCGGTCACGTCAGTTGTACGGAAGTAGAACTGTGGACGGTAGTTGTTGAAGAACGGCGTGTGACGACCGCCCTCTTCCTTCGACAAG
>NZ_JAJIRP010000012.1 GCF_025717555.1 Paucibacter sp. B2R-40
GGTTCGGTGCAATGGCTGAGCGAATCGGGCGCCATCATTTCCTATTTGCGCGGGCGCTTTGCGGCTTGAGCCACAACCCCGGTCAATGAGCCAACCAATGCGGTCCTAGTGCGAAAGCCTCCGGGCCCCTTTTCTGCACATTGATTCAAGCTGCACATAGGCAAGTTTGATTCAACTTAGCAAGCCACGGCAACCAGCGCCCTTGAGTACAGCGCCCTTGGACGCGCTTTTTATATGCCTCAGCTGAGGGCGCATTTTCTTGCCGCCTCTGATGGCGCCGCCGATTGCAGACCAAGCACGCGGCAACGATGTTTCCAGCCTGATCAGGCCCACCGTCGCATTGCGCTATCAGGTGCTCAGCTGTCGCTCGGTGTAGTTCGGCCTGCGCCATGGTCAAACCATGAGACTTGGCAAATGTACATACGTCCTGCTGCCACATCGAATGGCTACAGTAAAAGCAGCGGCCATGTTGCTGATCGAAGGCGGATTGACGAAGTTGTGCAATGGATTTACGCATAGGGATCTCCAAAAAGACTGGGAGTCCCCGATGGCGTGACGCTCAGAGCGGGCACCGGTGCAGTGCTGATCCGGTGGTGCGTGCAGTTGCTGCTACGCGGTCTGGCTACCTGCCAGCGCGCTCAAACTATAGCCGACATCGCCAAAGGCGGAGAACGAGATGGAGATGCTCCACGTCCACACTCGTTGGGTGCGCATGAAAGCCAATCGCTTGCTTAGGCGTATAGGTGAAACACCGAAGCCGATGGATCAGTGCAGTGGCTGGGCGAATCCGGCGCCATCATTGCTTACTTGCGCGGGCGCTTCGCCGGCTTGAGTTGATTAAGTGATTTAGGTTCTTGGCAAGCCAAGGACAAAGCCCTCGTGTGAAAGCACCGGGGCCATTTTTTTTGTCCGAACGGGTGGATGGCTAGCCGGGATGGTCGGAACAGCCTGAATTGAGCCTAGCAACGGGAACGCCCGGTATCGCCACACGACCTCCAGTAGCATGCAACATCATCACGCGAATCAACCCGGAGCATGACCCTGTGACCATACGTCGTCTTCATGACTTTTCAGTATTTGCGAAGGCTCAGCCTGTACGGCAGAAGATAGCTGTTGGCCCACTCCAACTAGACGCATCCGTATCTTCATGCGGCCGCGCATCTTGGCCTCCGCAGGCGAGCGGTCCAGTCGGCCTACCCAACCCAGTTAGCCCTTGCAAAGACTCAAGAATCACGCATCGCTTGCAAATGGCTATTGTTTTCTGTGAATAGCCACTGCACAACGTCAAGAACTCACCAGCCCGCCTACTAGAATCCAGCTATCGCTTTTGCAATAGTTGGTCACACATTTAAGAGCTAGGACAGAGCGCCCCCTCGCCCCTTTTCGAGTTTTGCCATGCTAAAGGCACTACCTCACATTTACGAGGGGTGCGAAATAAGCGGCAAAGTGTACTACCCCTCTGAATTTCGGGTTAGTCATTCTGCGCACTGCCGTTACAGAGTGGAGCGAGAGCATGAAATTCAGCAAAATAAGTCCATTCCGCCTCCCGGCAAGAAGTTAAAAAATAATATGAACTCTATTCTCAGGTGGGCAGGAAGCAAAAGAAAATTGCTTAATGTTTTACAGAACCGCGCCCCAGTGAGTTTTGGAAAGTACTACGAACCATTCGCAGGATCAGCCGCCTTGTACTTCAAGCTACAGCCCAAACATGCTGTACTTGGCGATATCAACCCTGAAATCATCAGCATGTATAGGGCAGTAAAATCCTCGCCGCGCGAAGTTCTTGACTACATCGAATCAATACCAACGACAAAAGAAGGCTATTTGACTGTTCGAGCACTGGAGCCCAAGAACCTTTCTGAAAATCAAAGGGCTGCAAGGCTAATCTTTATCATGAAGGCCTGCTTTAATGGTGTATACCGAACCAACAGAGCTGGCGCATTCAATGTCCCACTTGGTTCTAGGTTTTATCGCCTCCCCTCCAAAGAAGAAATAGATGAGGCCTCGCGAGTACTCAGCAACACCGTATTAAGGCTCGGAGATTACTCTAAAGCACTCGACGGAGCAGAGGCAGGTGATTTCGTATATCTCGACCCCCCATATAGTGATGGCAATAGATTCAGGGGCGAGTATAGTTACGATGGTGCATTTTCCGTCGATGACCGGGACAGATTCCTGAAAACATGTGCGGACTTGACCACAAAGAAGGTAAAAATTCTCGTTTCATTCAAATTGGAAGAGAGCTTCATTACTAAACTTAAAGGGTGGAATGTGCAAAAATTAGATGTACCTCGAAGCGTCGCAGGGTTTGCGTCGAGTCGGGTCGCCGCTGCTGAAATTATTGCAACAAACTACTGAGTTCACCAATGACTGAGCGACGGTTGAAAATTGGACTACTCAGCGACCTGCACGCCTTCAAGCCAGAAAATGGAAAGCCGAGCATCTCTCATCTGCCA
Source organism: Paucibacter sp. B2R-40 (assembly GCF_025717555.1). Classification (GTDB taxonomy): domain Bacteria; phylum Pseudomonadota; class Gammaproteobacteria; order Burkholderiales; family Burkholderiaceae_C; genus Paucibacter_A. Next base: position 2,457 of record NZ_JAJIRP010000012.1, read on the forward strand.
GCAAATCCGGTTGGATCCAATCCAGACCCTTTCGGCGACCTAGAAAATATAATCGCTTCGGACCCCAGCCTGAAATGCGACCTACTAATATGCCCTGGTGACATTTGTGATAGAGCAGACTATCATGGATTTGATTACGCATGGAAGCGCCTAAATGCACTAAAGGCTCGATTGGAGGCAAAGGCATTAATTGCAACATGCGGAAATCACGACTTAGATTCCAGAATAACTTTTGATCCGGATGATCCAGACCCTAAGGGGGCGCTGCAAACGATAACTCCTCAATTCCCTTTTGATGACGATGGTGATACCAATCATTATTGGGCGAAGAATTTTGTCGTACTGACCCCACTTGATGGTGTGCGAGTCGTAGTTCTAAATACTAGCGCGTTTCATGGAAGTAAGACTGACGAACAACAGCATGGCCGAGTTAGCCGAAGGACGATTGAAGCCATAGTTAAAAAACTGAAAGATGACCCGCATAGTTACCGCATAAATCTACTCGTTTGCCATCATCACCTCAGGCCATTGCGCGGATACGGAACTACAACAGATACCGAATTCGTCAAGAAGGGCGGCGAGCTTCTCGAGGCTATTTGTCCATTGACTGACTTGCCTTGGATAGTACTACATGGGCATCGGCATCAACACAACATTGAATTCTCAACTAGCCCGGGATACCTGATTGTCGGAGCATCAAGTTTTTCTATGCCAAATTCAGGCTATCTTAATCAGTATCATTCGCTAGAAATATGCGTAGATTCTGGTTCCTCATACCCACTCGCCGGAACAATTTCCACTCTAAGTTGGGCAACAGGCCAAGGTTGGCACCAAAGACGTGCCCACCCTGGAACCGACGAAGGCTTCCCGCCGTTGTGCGGGTTTGGTTATAGCGGATCTATGGAAAATTTGTGCATTCAAATAGAAACCAGCATCGGGGATACTTACAAGTTCTGGAATGAACTGGCCCAAGATATCAGTGGTCTGCGTTTTCTCACTCCAATAAGTCAAGATAAATTACTACGAGAATTAGGCAAGCGACGCATATCTGTTCAATTTGACTCTAACGGAAACTTTGGCCAAGTTGGGAAGAACAAATGAATGCCCATGCAAGTTCTGCCTTTTTTGGTGCCTACAACGCAAGGCACATTGACCCTGAAGAAGTTGCAGCTCGGTTTGTTCCGTCAGGAAGATTTTGGGAACTCATTCAAGCAAGGAATTCACTTCTCGTAGGGCCACGAGGCAGCGGTAAGACACACCTGCTAAAGATGCTTCAACCAAAAGCACTTGCAGCCTGGGCCGGCCCGAATGCGAGTACGGCTAGATCTAAAGTCGGCTTCCACGGTGTTTTCATCCCTGCCGATATTAATTGGCGAGCTCAAGTTGATTCCCGTTTCTCAAAGTACGACTCACATCAGCAATCACAGTATATTCGGGCAGTATTTCTCACCAATTTTCGAGAAGCATTTATTGGCTCATTACTGCAATTAACACGCGACCGCCCTCAAGTTGACCAATACCTTTCCATACCACTCTCGATAAACAGAGAATCTGAAGCGAGCTTTTGCAAAAACCTTGCCGAATCTTGGCAGCTTTACCTAAAAATTCCTTCACTCGACGGTCTTCGTATAGCCCTAGTCGAAGAGTTGGTACACCTAGGAAGTAATGGAGGCGATAGCGATTCACCATATGTCAAACAGCTACTAAATTCAAATGTTATTACCTGTGCCAAACAGATAGCGGTACATATAGCTCAGTCCTTTCAGGCATACAATTTGCGCTGGGGACTCTGCTTCGACGAACTTGAGATCGCTCCTTCCTCAATTCAAAGGGAGCTGTTTGCGTACTTACGCTCAACGGATCAACAGTTTCTCTTTAAATTAGCTATCAGTCCTTTCAATGATGAATCAGCAGGGCTAAATGAAGCTGTGGGAGCCTCGGTTGGAAATGACTTCGATGCCATCCCCCTCTGGTTCACCGACTCTCGTGAACGTGATGTATTTTGTGAAGAATTGTGGGACAAACAAGCTTCTCATACTGACGTCAAGCAGTTAAAACCGCAGGATTTTTTACTCAGATCTTCGTTTCAATTCGCCAATGACGAAATGAATTCTGGCGCACGCCGGTACAGGGAAAGTAGCCCTTGGACTCAAATCTTTAAAGATCTTGAATACAAAGACAGAACTTTTGCAAAGTATTTACACGACAAGGGTATTCGGGCTGCAGGCTTAGCGGACGTGCCTCGTCCCTTAATGGATTCAGTAGTTAGAAAAATTGCGCCGCTTGTTGGTTTTAGGAATGTCTATTTAACCAAGGCAGGAGACCATTCAACTAGGAGAATTCTCCGAAGTCCACCAGCGGCAATTTTTTCGGGATGGGATGCTCTCTGTACAGCGACTGAAGGCAATCCAAGATGGTTTTGTGGGGTTGCGAGCAAGATGATGCTAAAGCGATCTAGTAGCGTAAGCGGTCGATCAATAACACGAGATCAACAGGCGCTTGAATTCCAGAGCGCCGCAAGAAAATTTATGGCGTGGATAAGTGCAATTCCACTGGTGCCATACACGACTACTGTCGAAAATCCAAACAGTAGCTTGAGTTTACGCGACCTCGTCAATAATTTAGGCCACTATTTTTCAGAATCCGCACTCGGGAAGAAATTCAGTGCAGATCCAGTTCTTTCTTTCGAGGTTGATGAATCTACGCCAGAGCAGATTCGAGCTTTGCTAGTCGTTGCGTTAAACGTTGGCGCTATCGTAATCATGGATGATAGAGAGGTTAATTTCACCCTCAATAGCCTCGTTGGGCATAAGTTCAGGCTAGTTCACATTCTGGCTGCTCATTTCAATATTCCGCTTAGAAATGGAAAGTCGAGGAAGCTCTCCACTATTTTGAAAGAGACTGACTTGCTGCGTTACTCTCCAAAAGTCATTCCTTCAAATACGCCCAACCCACAAATGGGGCTTTTTTAATGACAGCGTTATTCCGTCCGTCTGTTGAGAACATCACCACCACTGACTTCTCCTTCGCAGAGTATCATTTGACGTTGAGTGCACTTGGATTCGAGCAGCGCTGTACTAGCTTTGCATGCGATGTGGAATTCACCTCAAAGAAGAACATTGCCTTAGGTTTTGATCACGGCAAAGACTGCTCGTACGAGGACAACATCTCAAAATTCAAGGCGAGAGATTATTCAATAATAGAAGATATCCCCGACAATGCATTCGATGAAGTTATCGAGAAATTGTTCAAAAAATCTCTCAACGCCTGCAAGTCAACTGATTATTTCCGAATTGCCGTCGATGTATCCTGCTTCAACAGATTTCGACTCGCCAGCATAATTAGCGCAATTTTCGATATTGCTAGGGTGCACGGAATTTCGGTGCACGCTGATTTTCATTATACTATTGCTGCTTTTTCGCCCCCCAACTGTACTTATACGCCAAATAGAATCGTTGGCCCAATCCATCCCAAATTCGCTGGTTGGGCCACTGGCCTTTGTACAGCGACAGCAGCAGTCGTAGGTCTTGGTTATGAGCAGGATCAAGCTTTGGGTGTAGTTGAACACTTACAGGCCGCTCCGGTTTGGGCTTTTTTACCTCAATCGCCATTATCCGAGTATGAAGAGGCCGTTAAATCAGCCAATGACCTGTTACTCGAGGAGCTCCCAGTCGACCAGCTTTTGTACTATGGCGTAACTGATCCAAAACAAATTGTCACATCGCTAGAATCTGTTAGTCGAGGCTTGGAACGCTCACATAATGTGGTTTTCATACCCCTCGGCCCAAAGGTCTTTGTGCTGTGCTGTTTGATCGTTGCTGCAATGCGCGGCGGATTATCAGTATGGCGAGTAAGCCAGGGAGATTCAATTTCACCTGGACCGCGGGCATCCAGCGGCATTAGGTCATGCTTGCGACTACGCCTTGAGACACAAAGAGATTTTTCAGTTTAGTCAGAAGTAGGTCAATGTCAATTATCTGGGATTACGCGCCACTTGTTCCAAGTTCTTTTGAACTACTTTCCTACCGATTCCGGTAGGCCTTGATTTCTTCACCAAGCGCCCTCGGAGCAATCCCAGGGCGTTTTTTATTGCCCAACCGAAAGGACCTTGCCTATGTATGTCATGAGTGACGCCAAGACCATTCAGGCCTTCGTTGCCGAGCCATCCAATACAGAAATACATGCACTCATCACCAAGCAGACCAAAGCCCTCGCCGAATTCGACGACTACGCCATTGATGACCTAGTCAATTTCATCATCATTCAACCAGGAGACACTTTCACCACCCTTTGCAGCCACCTCGGCATTCCACCAAATGCCAGACCATGGGAATTCATCGAAGAGCACTGCACCTGCTATGAAATGGTCGTCGTTCTTCGCAGCGATGGCTTCGGTGTAGTGATATTCGTCCCCAAGGCTGAAGGTATCAATTTAGACCTGTTAGCCATGTGCAAGCTGCACGCTTTACCAACCAACGGCCAAGCAACACCATGAAACCTCAATACCCACCGCCACAGGCCACCTCCGGGTGGTTTTTTTTCGCCTGTACTTTTTCTATAGACCACTAAAGGAGGACCAGCACCAAAGTATTTCGCACTTAAAGACCCATCCCAGAGTGCTTTCCACATACTAGGTGAAAAGCCAATCTGCGGATTAATCGCCACCTTATATGAAGGAACTTAAATCCTTCGCACCTTTCACCAGCAACCAAGGACTATCCATGACTGATATTGATACGCCATTGATTCCCTCTCGAATCCTCAAGGCTGGCACCTGCCCTACTCTTTCCGGTCGATCCAATTTGGCCTACCAAGTAGCTTGCGCTGATGAGCCCGAAGCCAGTGAATCGAATATTCTGATTCGAGTTATCTCCAACACTGGGGGCGGCTACTTTTCCAAGGACTGGGTCAAGTTCGCTGATGTTGTCTGCTTGATATCGGCGCCGGTCCCATTGACGTTCTCAACGCTTCAGCCGCTATTTGCAGGGCGCTCGGTGAACACGGGTGGCTTCTTGATGGCCGTGCTGAAACATCTGGCGGTGATCCGGGCCGTGGCCAACAACCCGCGCATCCATGAGAAGGCCGACATCGATGGATTCCTGGCCGAGATCCAAACCTTGATGGCGTCCGAGGTATCGCTCCGGGAGGATGCGAAGCCTGATGGCGCCAAAGGCAATAGGCGCAAGACCATCACGATGCCTAAGAGCAAAAAGGGTGCACTGGAGACTTAGTCCGGCAGCCACCGAAAGCCATTGCACCTAACTCGTTGAAACGTAAGGGGTCTATCAAACCACTTGGACTACCGGCGCCAATGCCGACCCAATACCGACCCTTTTAGTTTTTTTGGAGCCTCAATGGTGTCTTTAGCTTTCGCCCTATTTACAGCTGCTGCCATCGCATTTGTCATCAAGTCGACCCGCTGGCTTGGCGTCATTTGCTTGGCCTTGTTCTGCTTTTTGCACCCCTGGGTGACGCTGGCCTTGATGGTCACTGCGCTCGGAATCCTCTTTATCTACCACCACTACTTTCGTTGAAGGATTTTCACCATGTTTTTCCAAGACTGCTTACTTACTGCTGCCTCGGCCATGCTCGACCTTGATCTGCCGCCCGAGTTGTTGCCACTGACAATCACCAACTACGCGGCAATGTTGGCCGGCATCGGGTCGGAGTCGATCGGGGACCCTGGCTGGAACTAGGCTAAGACCCCCCGCGCCACCACCCGCTCGACCTGCACCGCCATCTAGCCACTTGGCCATCTAGCCACTCGGCTTCTAGCTCACTTCCCTCGTACCGCCATTCAATCCGCTGTTTTTTTGCGGAGGCATAGGTGCGCCTGGGTTTTGGGTCGGATAGCCGAGTGGGCTTTGATGAATAGGCGCCAATCAGTCGCGCCGCACCTGGTTTCTACATCAACTGAGCAATGGCGGCTTCTATATTGCGCCCCTGATCTCGACCTCGGGCGCTTTTCTTTGTCTTATCCATCGCAACTGAACCAAGGAGTACCTGACCTATGACATTTTTGATCTTCCTCTTGACCATTTCCGGCGGTGCCGCGCTGACCAAGCTCGGTGCCACGACAGCGATGGTGAACATGCTCTGGTGGGTTGTTGGTTCCCTCGGTGCTGTCATCGCATTCCTTCTCGGCTGGATCCTGACCTTGTCTCGAAATCGCTAGTACGCAATACGCGGATAGGCAGCGCGAAGGGGTGCTAGCGATGGCGATTGATGACGGCCATTCGTAAATCCACCGAAAGGCGACCGGCAAGCCACCGCCAGCCCTGTTGCTGGTTTTCTTCCATCTGGCGAGTGACTTTGGTCAAAATGTTGGGCGCGCCGTTTGGAGCGCTCGGCTTTGCCATGAGCCAGGAGCGATTTTTGAAGAGTGCGCCTAGGCGGTGCCAACGTTGGCTGTTGTCCGCTCCCTTTTGGGACCGCCTCGCGCTGACCCTTTGCACCTGTTCGGTTGATCTCTGCTTCAGCCCCTCGCGGCACCGGCCACAAGGGCACCGGAAATCCAGACATGAACCGAGTCGCCCGTCCCGTCAAACCCTGAGTTGCGCTGGCGGTCATGTCACTCCACAAAAAACTGAGGAAAACGACGTATCTAATATGGAGGATCCAAAGTGGATATTCTTTAACCATCAGCCGTATCGCACAGGCTAAAGTTGAGATACACTCCGGCCCGAGCTGAGGCCTGTTCGGGGTCTCTAGCAAACCTCCGATCCCCAGCGATCTGCGGCTTCAGCATCAAAACGTCACCCACTGAGTGGAGCAGACCACAGCATGCTGAGCCAAACAAGTGTGCGGCAAGTGCCCCTCCAGGTATTTGCGCGCATCATCAGGCAAGCGCCGTCCGAAACGAAGTACATGTTTGCCCTGGGCGCCCTACGTCCTTTGCAAGCGCCCCCTGTATTCGTCGCTTGCACGTCCTAGACCTCTAAATGCTCTGTGCAAGCGATCCAATCCTAAAAGGATCGTTCGATGGTTATTGACCTCCAATCCCCTCCTCCCATTAAATTCAAGCCGAGCGCGCCAGCTCTGCCGTTGATCATCACGTCTAGCCCAGAAGTTACGCTAACTTCAGATGATCAAAATTCGATCACAACCGCCGAGCACCCCCAGCACGCCGAACACCACAAGCACGCAAGCCTATGCGGGGCCGGCATACTTCCTTCAAATGCTTCTGCGGATCAGACTCTTCCTAGCCTAACCTCCGGAGGGTCTGATGAATGCCACACCGCCAGCCATCCCGCCAAAGTTCTCCTGAGGGCACTTTGGGGCTCACCCACTGCCTGCCATCAACTGGTGTCCGCGAAGGAGCAAGTGTGGGCGCATCACCAAGTCACCGATATCGCCTCAGCAGTTAAGAAGGCAATGTCGCTTTGCGATGCTGGCCATGAGGTCTACTTCGCATGCGCGGAGTACCTAACACCCAAGAGCCGCAAAGCCGAGAATGTCCTTCAATCCTGGACATTTCATTTTGACATTGACGTCGGCGAAGAAAAGGCCGAGAAGGACGCTGGCTATAGGACCGTCGCTGAGGCCGAAGCAGCTTTGGCTCATTTCTGCACGGTCGCTGGACTGCCAATGCCAACCCATCGCGTCTATAGCGGTGGTGGCCTGCATGTCTATTTTGCACTCGACAAACCAGTAGACAAAGTGACCTGGCAGGACATTGCCCAAAAACTGAAAGACTCAGCCAAAAGCCTTGGCTTTCTTGCAGACCCATCCCGAACTGCGGACATTGCCAGCATCTTGCGGGTGCCTGGGACCGTGAACCACAAGTACAGCCCGGCGAGGCAGGTCACACTTGAGCACGCCAGTGCACCGATCGACAGCGCCGGTCTGCTTCAAGCTATCAACGAAACCCATGACAAGCTTTGCGCCAAGCCCGAAATCCAGTTGGGATTGAGCCAACCCATTGGTGAACCCGCCGACAAACGCGATCCAGGCTCAGCCAAGAGCTACGGGCCGCCGGACTTGACCAAGCTAACTTCTGCTCTCAAGGTTCTTGACCCCGACTGCGACGACGGCACCTGGAAACTTCACCGATTGGCGCCGATGGCCGCCGCAGCCCGCGCGTACCCAGAACTTGCCGATGAGTTGAAAGCGCTAGCTAGGAGCTGGAGCAGTGGCGAGCTATGCGGGAAATCGTCAACTGCTTGGACTACACCGGGTTCTAGCAACGGAGTGACCGGTCAGGCTGCATTTAACGCCACATGGGATCGTTTTTTTACCGGCCCTTGCAATGGCCGGCCAATCACGGTCGGCACCATTTACCTCGACGCAAAGAATGCGGGCTGGCGATTCGGGGGAAAAACTTTCGAGCCACTTGAGACTGAGACGGTCATCCCGGTTGATATGGCCGCCAAGGTCAAGCCAGTGGCCGAGGCTCTACAAGCCCAGCCGGTCATTGACGATCTTGTAGCCAAAGTCAAAGACGGTGACTGCGGTGCGCCGTTGGAGCCCGAGTATTTGGCGGCACTTGCAATGCTCTCAGCACGTGACCCCGCAGAGTACCAGCGTGTACGGAGACAACTGAAGCAGATAAACAAGCACATTTCTCTAGCAAGCATCGACAACGCCGTTAAAGGCAAACGCAGAACCGGGGGGAGCGCGGCAGCAACTCATCACGGCTACGCGACGTCAACTGTCGATCGCTTAACTTTTGAAAATTGGGCTCCAGTCGGACACGAGGGGCGTCTCTTTGTCGTTGATCCCCGTTCGAAACTCTGGGTGGCAAAGGAGTCGGTCGCACTTGAACGAGAGGTGGCCGAGACCCACGACGACCACGAAAACTGTACACGGCGGGCAGACTACAGCGCGATCGCTCAACACGCATGCTCTCTGGTCAGTAACGGTGACTTCTTCGCCGATGCGCCGCACGGTTTAGCTTGCCCTGATGGCTTCTACCGCATCGAGGATGGCACGACAAAAGTCGAGCCCTTGACACCTGCTCATCGCCAACGCATCGGTCTAGACATTACGCCAAGTAGTCAGCCGACACCTCTCTTTAATCAATTCCTTCAGCAGACGTTTAAGGCCAACGACGAAACTGAGATGCAGCAGCAGATCGCCTTGGTGCAGGAGATTGCCGGGGCGGTAATGTTGGGTTTGATGCCACTGCACCAGAAGGCAATACTCTTCTACGACCCTTACGGCAGAGCAGGGAAAGGCACCTTGGAATCGATTCTGAGGAATCTTGTGCCTGAAGTCTTCGTCACTGCGATCTCACCATTCAGCTGGAACGAGCCGTACTTCTTGGTTTCGTTGGCTGGAGCTCGACTGAATGTGGTTGGCGAGCTGCCCGAAAATGAGTCAATTCCGGCCGCGATCTTCAAATCAGTCTTGGGTGGAGACCTTCTCACCGGCCGAAATCCAGCCCATCGCCCGACTTCCTTCAAGAACGAGGCGGCCCACCTCTTCATGTCCAACCACATGATCAGCACAAAGGATCAGAGCGAGGCCTTTTTCGCCCGGTGGTTGATCGTCGAATTTCCAAACAGTCTCCTGCGCTCGGGCTTACGACTTGACCCACACATCGCCGGCCGGATCATCGAGAAGGAGATGCCGGGCATAGCTGGCTGGGCACTTGAGGGGGCTGCCCGCCTTTTGCGAAATGGAAAGTTCTCGCCATCAAAGGCAAATGATCGGCTGATGCAGAAATGGCGACGTAGCAGTAACTCGCTGGATGAATGCATCTTCGAGGACTTCGACTTGGCCCCTGACTTAAGTATTCGTCGGTCCGGACTTTACGAACACTACAAAAACTGGTGTTCGGAAAACGGCCGCAAGCCCTTTGCCAAAGCCCGCGTGAAGGAGCTTTTGGAGTTCAATGTGGGACACGGTATCAAGCTTGCAAAACTCGATGGCTACGAGATCTTTCGTGGCCTGGCAGTAAAGCCTGATCGTGAAATCACCCTGGGACCAATCGGGTAAAAGAACCGTCGCTCTAGTCCTGCTGCAGTCCTTAGGTACAGGCCAGCGGGTTAAGGCTAGAAGTGGAAAAAGTGGATTTTTTGTCTGGGGGATAGGCCTATAGGCAGGATGTGTACCGGAAAGACCAAGACAGGTAGACATGCCTATTTCAGCGCCCCCCGGCACCTCCGCTTTCCCACTTTTCCCACTACGCCTCAGACTGCCGCCCACCTGAGAACGTCAATCGGCCACTAGGGCCAAAACGACGGCGGGACTCGACTGCCCGAACTATCGTGTCCCGTCACATGAGCGTCCAACACGCCACACTGACACCTAGCCAGACCGCCACGGAGGATCGCACGAGCGCCCTCTGTTTCCCATCCCGGTTTCAGACCAAGGAACAAGCTGCTGCATGTAACAAGTTATTCCAACGACATCAACCTCAAGGAGAACGCCATTCCAGTCATCAAACTCACCCCGGCTTTCATGGCCAACTCGCTCCACTGCCCACCTGACCAGCCACGCATCGAATTCGTACCGGATGACCTGCCCGGCATGTACATCGAAGTGCGCGCCACCAGCCCCGGTCAGGGCACGTTCTTCCTCCGGTACAAGGACAAAACCGGCAAGACCTGCCACCAAAAGATCGGCAAATCCACTGAGATCAGCCTCTCAGACGCCCGCAAAGAGGCCAAGAAGCTGAAGGCCGAGATCGCACTTGGTGCCAACCCCAGGGCTCAAGCCAAGGTCCAGAAAGCCGTACCGACCTTCGCCGCATTCTTCACCGACACCTACTTGCCATATGTCACACCGAGAAAGCGCTCGTGGAAACGTGATGAGGAGCTATTCCGGCTGCGCATCAAGGGCGTCTTAGGCGACTACCGACTGAATCAGATCACCCGGCAGCAAGTCCAGCTGTTTCATACCTCGCTGCTCAGTGGTGGTCTGAGTCCAGCCAGTGCCGACCATCACATCAAACTGATCCGGTCGGCGCTGAATCTGGCTGTGCTGTGGGACCTGCTTGAAAAGAACCCGATCAAGGGCATCAAGCTGTTCAACGTGGACAACAAGGTGGAGCACTACCTCGATGGCGCCGAGCTGGACCGGCTGCTGACCGTTCTGAAGACTGATGAGAACCGGAACGTCTGCCACATCGCCATGTTCCTGCTAAGTACGGGATGCCGACTGAATGAAGCGCTGCAAGCCAAATGGGAGCAGATCGATCAGGCCAGCAATGTGTGGCGCATTCCGGCGACTAACTCAAAGTCAAAGCGGATGCGCTCGGTCCCGCTGAACCCAAGTGCCCTGCATGTATTGGCCCAGTTGGACACGGCCAGCGAGTTCGACCATGTCTTTGTGAATCGTCAGACCCGCCTGCCGTACACCACCATCATGAAAGTTTGGTCGAGGCTGCGGGTCAAGGCTCAGCTACCAAGGCTGCGGATACATGATCTTCGGCATGGCTTTGCATCGCTCTTGGTGTCGGCCGGGCGGACCTTATACGAGGTCCAAAAGATCCTCGGTCACTCAGATCCGAAAGTAACGATGCGGTACAGCCATCTGTCTACGTCGGCCTTGCAACAAGCGGCAAACAGTGGATCGGTGATCGTCTAGGAAAGCCATCAAAGTAGGGCACTTGGCAAAAAAAAAGCTAGGCGCCGGGCTGAGTCCAGGGCTTGGGGAGCGACTGCCCCTCGCCTTGGGCCAGAACGGGCCCAGCTTGCTCGGCGCACAGGTGCCCCATGTCCACCCCGTCAGGGCGCCGGGAGGCTCGGCTAGGGACAAGAATTGGCCGGCCGATTTCAAGCAGCAACGACAAATAGATAGCGGAAGAAACTGCATACACACCACCCCTCCATTGCCCTCTACAACTGAACGGAGCTGCATTCGGCGCCATGCCTTGTTGGCGATGACTCGGAATCACCCAAAGCGCCGAAATTGAAGTGGGGCAATTTGAACCCCTACTCATCAGCAATACCGCAGACATGCAATCGAAGCATGTGTCTCAGCAGCATGTCTGCAGAAGCAAACAAAGTGGCCCAATTCAACATCGGCCACTAAGTCCAACGCGTAACACCGTACTGGGTCGCTCACTAGGAAGCTGGCGAATTTCGATCAATTTAGCCGCCTGCTCCGGCCCAACGTAGCCGCCCAGTCCGACAAAGCTAAGCTAGGCACCGGCTATCAAACTTGAACGATTCTGAATGGCCGAAAGGTGCCGGAAGGCGGTGATAACGGCAGGCCAACGGCAGCATCGAAAAATAGGAGAGGCCTCCACAGTCAAAGCCTCGCCCTCCCTTGGCCTGCCGCTATTGCACCCATTGGGCGGGGTAAGGCCTCGTTTTTCCATATGAATCAGTAACCGCTGCGGCAAAGCTATGTGATTTGTGAGACCAGGTCCTGGAGACTTACTGTCAAATCACCGTGGTCGTGCGAGCCATCGACGTAGGCATATTCAAGCACACGTAAATTCATCGTATCTAAGAGCACATTTTGCATATCGACATCTAATGAACCTTGAGCAGCGACAAAAAAATGGCTACGAGATCCAACGGCTCCAAAATTCATATCCTCAAGCACCTGCCGAATATCCGGATCGTCGACGCCACATCCGATGAACAGAAACGTATGCGTCAAAACAAGCGCTCGAAGTATGTCATAAAAGAATGAATGCTCAACTCGCGCCTTCGCATAGTCTTTCCGACCAAATATCATTTTCCGATGTGCATCAACAGATCCATGCGTCTTTATGACAATTTGTCGATCACCACGAATGAACTCGGCAAGTTCCGAGACATGATAATCTTTGACATCAATCGTGCCGCGAGCCTTCTCACCTACATAAACGTCATATATCTTATCGAAGTTCGGAGTAAGTACAATTTTGCAATTTAACCGATAAATTGCATCATGAATAGGGGCTGGCTCATAAGCTGGCGCCAGATACTCATTCCTGACCATTTCAGCATAGTCTTCCTGAGACATTCCATGTCGAATTATATCGAGTGCTGTAAGGTAGTCCTTCGAGTCCAAATATGGACGTATTTTGGCTACCATGTTTCGCCTTATGGCAGCGTCTTCAAGAAACGCTGCCCAAGTCTTGGGTCTGGTCGCGCCATCCCTTCCCAGGGAATTTCTAGACACTCCAGACCCAATAAAGAGAACTACTCGTTCGGCATCAAAGTCATCCAACAATCGCTTTGGCCAACTAATCATGGGTTCACCCCGTCGGCAACCGCCAATCTCTTGAAAAGGTTATCAGCAATTTTTTTGTATATATTCTTCGCGTCATCAACCGCAGCGAAGTGTGCACCCACAACCCCATCAAACTTGTTTAACGCGAATATTGGAGCGTGCGCCAGTTGAGACAGGGGGACTAAGCTTGCCAGGTTTGGAATTTGTCCGAGTGCTGCGGATGCTGAGTCGTGAAATCCAAACTGATTCTCCAGCCGATCTAGTTCGGGTTTAAATCGATTAAGCAGCGTATCGAAAGACTTCACTACCATTCTTTCGCCGCGTACAGTCTTCGTTCGATATTGTTGCATCACGTAACCAATGAACGACACGCCCCACTTCACGTCTATTCCATCCAACGAGTAATGCGTATAGTTATTTTTTCGCTCATAGTGGGTCAATGCGACTTGGAGATCTTCCTTCCATGTGGTCAAAGACACTAAAATATTCTCGATAGCCATTAAGCTAAAAAGGTCGACGGACATCGGAGTAAGAAAATAATCTACCGCCAGAAGAATTGATCTATTGATAGCACCCAGAGATGGGCCCATATCGACAAAAACAAAGTCAAATCCGACAGTCACGTCCTGCAGTAAATGCCTGAAGGTGAATGTCGTTTGCAGTCCGCGTTCCGAGCCTACTAAGCCGTCGCTCCAATCCTTCGAGAGCAGATCTTCTCTAAGCGAGAACTTCGGATGCCCAGGAAGCAGGCTGACACCAAAACGCGCAGATTTTGAGATAAGTGGGGCGGTGTCGGGGAAGCCCTTTCCCCTGGCGACGCTGTCGTAATAGGCGTAAAGATTCATCGATCCATTGCCTTCGTAGATCGAATTTAGCGTCTCCTCGGGCAGCAGGTAGGCCGTGGCATTGCTCTGTGGATCTGCGTCGATTATGAGAACTTTTTTCCCGTGGTGCAAAGCCAAGTAACTCGCCAAATTGCAGAGAAGAGTCGTCTTCCCTACTCCACCTTTGTTGTTGAAGAACGCGATACTTTTCATGTGCACATCTTTTTCAAAAGAGATCCAATAGACGCTGACAACCCTAAGCCTCTCGGCTTCGAATCGGTTGAACTGACGGTAGAACCGACTAAACCTAAGGACAGCGCCGGGAGCCAACATAAAAGCCAGTGGGTACGGGACCGGCGGACGTCGGCATCTAGATTTACCGAACTACGATGCGGCTTCCCGCGAGGTCGTACAGTTACGTTTGTCTGCCGCAGCACGCCGACTACTAACCCGTCCAATGCGGCCGACGGCAGACGAACCTTGTTGAACGAAACGCTGCCAACTACGTGGATAGCAAAGCCCTCTGGCAAAGAGGCTTGATTAGTTCTGGTGGTCAGCATTACGCTGATTATGGACGGCATCTGCACCTCTTTTTTTGGGGCACTCCCTCCTATCGCCTCTTAGCCATGCCAAAACTAGTACTTCGCCTATGTGAAGGCGGTTCGCCTGAACGCTACGGATAGCGCGCCCCGAACCCGCCGAACCCCGCCATAGCCGGTTATTGATCGGTCAATGGCGACCCAAGCCCTTGATTCAGTTCAAGTTTTCCAATGAAATGCCCCGGCACATCTATTCCAGGCTCGGTTCCAGGTCGGTGCTGACCATTGCCAGACCTGCCCATAGACAAAACTCGTTACGAATCTTCAACTTACGCTCAAGAAACTCGGCCGGTGATCTGGACTGTTAATCCGTAGGTCCCTGGTTCGAGCCCAGGTCGAGGAGCCAAACTAAACCCCCAGCATCGTCAAAGGTGTTGGGGGTTTTTTCATAGCCGCTCGCTTTTCACTTCCCTGCCATGAAACCACTGATTCGCCTCTTCTTCAGAACCTTGCGCCTCTTGCTGGGTCCCGTGCTGCTGCTGAAAGAGCGCTTGACGCGCCCCGCGCCGATGCAGCGCTCGGCCGAAGCGCAACTCGAANGCCTATTTGCGCGGGCGCTTTGCGGCTTGAATCGAGGCTGGCGCTTCGGCATGGACAATCCGCTGCAACAATCGCAGCCACGACTGTGCACCATTGATTCATAAGCCAAATCACCATGCCGATCAACTTCCATTCAAAGCCTTTGCTGGCCGCCTTGCTGGCCCTGCTGCTGAGCGCCTGCGCCACGACGCCCGGCGGCCCGCATATCGACCGCAGCTACAGCTCGGAGAATCAAGACAGCCGGGCACAATTTTTGGTGCTGCACTACACCGCCATCGACTGGGAGAAGTCGCTGCGCGCGCTGACCAAGGGGGGCCAGGTCAGCAGCCATTACTTGGTGCGCGACGAGCCGGTGCGCAGCTATTTGCTGGTGGACGAGAGCCGCCGCGCCTGGCATGCCGGGCAGAGTTTTTGGGCCGGGCACACGAATTTGAACGCCTCCTCCATCGGCATCGAAATCGTCAACACCGGCTTTGTGGATACGCCCAGCGGCCGGGTCTACGCGCCCTACCCCGAGGCGCAGATCACGGAGGTGATCGCACTGGTCAAGGACATCGTCGCGCGTCACCAGATCCGCCCGGAACGCATCATCGGCCACGCCGATATCGCCCCGGGCCGCAAGCAGGACCCCGGCCCAAAGTTCCCCTGGAAGCGCCTCGCCGACGAAGGCCTGATCCCCTGGCCCGATATGGAGCAGGTAAAAAACAAGATCGCGCTGTTTGAAAGCCTGCCGCCGGACGCCGCCTGGTTCCAGGACAAGCTCAGCCGTATCGGCTACAAACTGCCGCTAACCGGCCAAATGGACGCAGCCAGCAAGGACGTGCTCTCGACCTTTCAGATGAAGTACCGACCCAGCGACTACAGCGGCAAGGCCGATGCCGAAACCGCTGCGCTGCTGGAGGTCATGCTGAGCCCGAACGGCATGCTGCTGGTTTCGCCCATCGTGGCCGATGGTGCCGCCGGTGCTGCGCCTGGTATGGCGCCTGCTGGTGAAGCCAAGCCTTACACCTCACGCTGGTGAGCTCGGTTCATCAGAGTTCCCGATGATCAATTGTGAAGACATTCCCGGCCACGCCGACTTCTGCTCGCTGCTGAGCCTGAGCGAGATCGACCTTGACCTGCGCTACGCCTCGCCCGACAACTTCGTCCAGCGCGCGGTCTACGGCGGGCTGGACTGCGCTTGGCTGCGCCGTGAAGCTGCCGACGCCTTGCTCGAAGCGGCCCGCTGGCTGGCAAGGCAGCGTCCCGGCTATCGCTTGCGGGTGCTCGACGCCTTGCGACCGCAACGTGTGCAAGAGGTCTTGTGGGCCGAACTGCAGGGTACGCCGCTGCAGCCTTATCTGGCCGATCCGCAACGGGGTTCCATCCACTCATTCGGCATGGCGCTGGACATCACCTTGCTGGACGGCCAAGGCCGCGAGGTCGATATGGGTTCGGGCTTTGACGAGATGAGCCTGATCTCGCACCCCGATCACGAGGCCGAGCATTTGGCTCTGGGCCTGCTCAGCGCGGCGCAACTGATCGAACGTGGCTGGCTGCGCGCGGCGATGCGGCAAGCAGGCTTCCAAGGCATTCCTAGCGAGTGGTGGCATTTCGAATTCGGCGACCGCGAGGCCGTGCGGCGCGATCTGCCTCGCGTGCTTTGAAGCCAATCACGGCAGAACTTCAGGCGTAGTTGGAGTCGCGCCGCGTGCCTCCAGCACCTGCCGGCAGTCTGCGGGCAGATCGGCCAGGGTCAGCGGCGGAGTTGGCTTGGCAGGCGGCTTGGGATGCAGCGCCTCCTCGCTGAACCACCAGTCCAGGCTGGCGTCACAACCATCCCCCTCGGGGGTCGGGTCTTGCGCTTTGCATTGCGTTTCTCCCTCAGGGCAGAACAAGCGCACATGGAAGTGATAGTCGTGGCCCTGCTCGGGACGAATTTTGCGCAACCAGCTTGCCCCTTTGGCGCTGCGGCAGAGTTCCCGCTTGATGGCAGCGTTAGCAAAAACGCGTTGCACCTGCGGGTCCATGGCAGCGGCGCGCAGCACCGCCTGATGGCCTGCCGTCCAGGTTGCCGGATCCACGTCCAAACGATCGGCACGCACCACGGAGATGGACGAGACTTGCTCCCGCTGCGCCTGCGAAAGGCGCTCAACCGGCATCGGCTTGAGCCAGATATCCGCATCCAGACCCAATTGATGCGACGCATGACCCGTCAACATCGGGCCGCCACGCGCTTGCGCCATATCCCCCACCAAGATGCCCGGCCAAGCGCTGGCCTGGGCAGCCACCGGCGCAAAACGTTCAAGGAAACGAATCAACTCCGGGTGACCCCACATGCGCTGCCGAGACGGGCGCATGGCCTGCCAATGCGGCCCATCCAGCGGCAGCGCCTGGGCGCCAGCCAGGCAGCCTCGGGAATAAAAGCCAATCGCCTGTGGCGCAAGTGCCGCAGCTTTTGTGGCTTGGCCAAACAAGGTCTTGGCGGCCGGCTGCGCATCCGCAGTTTGATGCTGATCTTGCGCCCTGGCTGGCCCCGCACCGAGCAGCACCCCAAAGGTCAAGACCAGAACGAATCGAATTCCACTTTGCATAGATTTTCTTCTAAAAAATAATGCGGCCATTCAAGCCCCTTGGCGCCCAAGCCCATCCAACAAAGTATCCAACACTGGCCTTCCTTTGGCAGCGGCGTTTCGGGCTTGAGCAAAATGATGGCGGGTCACACCGACGACCAGGCGGCAAGATACAGAGCCCTGACAATGTGCAGGCATTTGGCTTCGGTGATCAATGCTTTGTTCGCAATATATAGGCGCGACCCTGGTGCCGGCAAAATCCTGTGTGCGCGGCGACGAGCAGCACCTCGCCTCACCCAAAATGCGCGCAGCATGATTCGCGTCACCTATCGCCACGCAAGCACCCGGCATGAGCACTCAAACCCACCCCACTCATTTACGCATTCACCAATACGCGGGCCTCAAACCCGGCCCCAAACTGCTGGTGACGGCGGCCGTGCATGGCAACGAAACCTGCGGCGTCGAGGCCATTGAGGAGGTGATGGCCGCGCTGGACAGTGGCGCCTTGAACCTGCTGCGCGGCACCCTGAGCTTGCTGCCGATCGCCAACCCGCTGGCCCACCAAATGGGCCGCCGCGAGGGCGAGCGCAATTTGAACCGCAACCTGCGCCCGGCCGTGATCGCGCAGGATTTTGAAGATCGTATTGCAGCGCGTCTGTGCCCGCTGATGGCCGAGCATGATGTCTTGCTGGACCTGCATTCTTTTCAGAGCCAAGGTCAAGCCTTCGTGATGCTGGGCCCGCCCGACAACGTCGGCGACATTGAGCCCTTTGCGCATGCCAGGGCCGAAGCAGCACTGGCCACATGCTTGGGGCCCACGCGCATCGTCGAAGGCTGGCTATCCACCTATGAATTGGGCCTACGGCGGCGTGCAGCGAACAAGCAGGGCGCACCCGCCCCTAGGCAAGACCTGACCCTGGACCCGCACTACGGCGTCGGCACCACCGAGTACATGCGCAGCCAAGGTGGCTATGGCGTCACGCTTGAATGTGGGCAGCATCTGGACCCGCAAGCCCGCGAAGTGGCACGTTTGGCCATCCTGCGCAGCATGGCCCTGCTGGGTTTGATTGCACCCGAGGCCGCTGCGGCGCACCAGCCCGGCCAGCCCGCCGAAGTGCTGCAGCTATATGAAGTCATCGACAGGCAGCACCCGGACGACCGCTTCGAACAAGCCTGGACCAGCTTTGACGCGGTCTCAAAAGGCCAGAAAATTGGCACACGGCACGACGGCAGCGCGGTGCTGGCCCCTGCGGATGGCCGCATCGTGTTCCCCAATAGCAAAGCTTTGACGGGCCAGGAGTGGCTCTATTTGGCGCGGCCTAGCCCGCGCGATTTGAACGCCTAAGCTCAGCGCATATTGACCAGCGCCCAGCTCGGGCGCTCGCTGCGGCAGGCGCCGGCACAGCCGCTCTTCGCGAGTGCCGCATCAAAAACCTCGCGCGCGCAGTCCCCACAGCAACCGCAGGCACTGGCTACGCCGGTTTCATCCTGCAACAGCTCGAAATTGCTGACGCCGGACGCCACTTGGGCTTGGATGTCGCGATCGGAGACTCGGCGGCACAGACAAACAATCATGAGCTTGGCGAAAAAAAGGCAACTCTTGTTGAGTTGCTTGGACTTTAACGCAAATACGAATGTTTCTCAATGCGATTCAATTGACCATCCAAATCCTCGGGGATTGGCGGTCATCCGTGGCTCAGGAGCTGGCGCCGCCCATTTGCGACTGCAGCCAATTCTGCTCACCGACCTGGGCCACCAAGCCGATCTGAGTTTCGAGATGGTCGATATGGTCTTCGGTGTCTTTGAGGATGCTGACCAGCACTTCGCGGGAAACAAAGTCACGCACCGACTCGCAATAGGCGATCGCTTCCTTCAGCCCGGGCTGAGAGCCGGCCTCAAGCTTCAAATCGCAGTGCAAGACTTCGACGGCGTTTTCTCCGATATAGAGCTTGCCCAAGTCCTGCAAGTTTGGCAGGCCGTCCAACATCAGGATGCGATCCATCAGCTTGTCGGCATGCTTCATCTCTTCAATCGACTCGTCATGCTCATGCTTGGCCAGGCGCTCGAAGCCCCAGTTCTTGAGCATTCGGTAGTGCAAAAAATATTGATTGATCGCGGTCAACTCGATCTTCAACTGGGCATTCAGATAGTCCAAAACCTTTGCATCGCCTTGCATGGGAGTCTCCTCAATGAAACAGCAAGCATTGTGCGCGGTGCTTGGAAGTTCACCAACGCAAAACCATCATTTTTTGGAGTGCATAAGAAGCGTTTGCACCGCAGCAAGTCACTCGCAAAAAAACAGAATCCGCAAAAATATATTGCCAGTGCGAATCATTCTCATTTAAGATGCAAACATGCAGACCTTCACCTCCAACGAACAAGCAGCATGCGTCGCTGCGTTTGCCAACGATCGCGACCTATCGGCAAGGCCCACGCATGCCCTACCCGCGCCGCGCAAACGCATCAGCAGCCAGAGCCTATTGGGCAACGAGACAGAGGTCGAAATCGAGCATGGCCAGCAACTCTACCGTCTGCGCCTGACGGCCTTGGGCAAACTGATCTTGACCAAGTAGGCCGACATCCTTGAGCGGCGCGCTTCAGCGCGCCTTGGGGCCCCTCAACCATTGACGTACAAGCATCCGCCCTCGGACATCGGCCAAACCGCCAGCTCAGCGCTCGCGAGCGCGCTCAATCGAGGGGGCAGCCAAGCTTTTCACTGGCGCCAACGCCGGTCATTTGCAGGCTTGGCAAGAACAAGCGCAGCAAGGCCTGTCAATTCAGCAATTCAAGTTCGAGTTTTCGTGCAAAGCGCACAAACCAAAGCAATACCAATTCAGCCCAGTCGCACTTTTCATCGGTGCTTTCCCTAGAATTTCAGCCATGGCGGAGCATCCTTCGCTGTGATCGAAAACTCATCTAATCGAGGTGTTTCAGGTGAAAAGCAAAATGTTGAATCGTGCAAGTGGTCTGAAGTTGGTTTCTATCGCAGCGGCAGCATTGCTGGCCGGTACTGCACAAGCGCTGCCAACCATTGACTTTGGCGCCGCCAAAGGCTTCAGCGCTTTCATTTTGGGCAATGTAGATCAGGCCAACGACATTGAAGGCCGCATGGCGGTGGGCGGCAATATGACGGCCTCGGGCCTGTCCATGAACTACCGCACGCCGGCCGGCACCAGCGGCCCGGCCCTGGTGGTGGGTGGCGATTTGAAATATGTTGGTGGCCGCATCTATGCCAACGCGCCGGCCGGTGTCGACAGTACAAAAGGCTCGCACGTACCCTACTGGGATCAGAACCTGACGAACTACGGCAACAGCTACGGTGTTTATGGCGGCAGCAAGGCCGGCTCATCCAGCGACTTGGACTTGCGTCGGCAATCGAATGTGATTGACTTCAAGGCCGCTGGGGCTACTTTGCAATCAACCGCAAGCCAATTGGGTGACCTCAAGGCGACGGGCCAAACCGCGGTGACGTACCAGTGGAACAGCAACATCGTCAACGGCATCAGTTTCACCGGCACAGGTGCTGACTTTGAGGTCTTCAACGTCAATACAGCGACCTTCCGCAACCTGAGCCTGAGCGGTGTGAAAGCCGGCGCCACCGTCGTCATCAACTACACGGGCAGCGACTCGGTCTTGTTCGCCGGCGGTCAACTGACCCAAAATGTGGGAATTGGCGGCAAAGATGCCTGGGGC
This sequence comes from Paucibacter sp. B2R-40, assembly GCF_025717555.1. Lineage (GTDB taxonomy): Bacteria > Pseudomonadota > Gammaproteobacteria > Burkholderiales > Burkholderiaceae_C > Paucibacter_A. The sequence goes on from NZ_JAJIRP010000012.1 coordinate 23,778, forward strand.
AATCCGGCCACCCAATTGGACGCGTTCAGCAGCAACATCCTCTTCAACTTCGACAAAGCCAAGGATGTGACCGTCGGCAGCTTCGTTGGCGGCAGCATCCTGGCACCTAACGCGCTGGTTTACGGCGGCGAGAACCGCCTCGGCGGCGGCCACCTCGAAGGTCAGTTGATGGCGCTGGGCCTGAAGTCAAATCTGGAGATCGGCTATTCACCATTGGTGTCCGCAGTGCCTGAGCCCGAGAGCTATGCTTTGATGCTGGCCGGCCTGGGCGCTGTAGCCTTCATGGCACGCCGCCGCAAGACGCTCAGCAACTAAGACCGAGTCGGCTTCTGGCTGCTTTCAACAAGGGCTCCTTCGGGAGCCCTTTTCGCTTTTTCGGGAGCTCGTCCGAACTGCGTTTCACCAAGTCCAGCAGCTCACAAAGCCTTGCACGGATTCAACCGGCCAGGCAAGGGAACCAAGGGGCTACGGGCTCGCAAGCCTTTGCTGCCAGAGCTCTGAGGCCCGCGCCGGTCCGGCGGCGCGCCACATCCAGCAACAACTTTCTGGCTGAAGCTACAGATGAGCCGCCCCCCCCTTCAAAAAGAAGAGTCGGCTGATGGCAACGTCATATTCGCGCCCAATAAAACAGGGCCGCTGGGCGTCCGAGAACAAGACAACTGTCTGAGCACAAAAGCAAAGGGCACCCATGAGGTGCCCAACTTGCAATCTAAATCCCAACTCGCGGTGACTCAATGACCCGCCACAGCGCGGTCTCAGGCCTGTTTGTTCGAGCGCCTACGTGCGATCAAGCCCAAGCCAGCCAAGCCGGCTGCCATCAATGCAAAGCCGCTCGGCTCGGGCACGGCACTCACCGTCAACAAGTCTTGATAAGTGTCATTGCTGAGCTTTGTCAAGGTGTACAGCTGAGGGCCCGAGTAATTGGCCGCAGCACCGAGATAGCTGTTCACCGAGGCCACAAAAGCCAGATTCTCGGTCGAATCAGGTGCACTGGATGAACTCAAGGAATTGACAAAGAATTGCCCCTTCCCGTAGCCAACATCAAGCGGCGCGCCGGCCGCTTCATGGGTGATCTCCCAAATAGCGGTCTGGAACGCAGCCTGCTGCGTGCTGTTCAAAGAGTTCGAAAAGCTGGTCGCGAACAGCCCTTGCAACAATGCCGCCTGGGTGCCAGAAAAAGAGCCTACGGTATATGTCTTGAAGCCTTGGTCGGCAAAAGCGTGGTCTTGAGCCACTTCAACACAGAAGGCCGCAAAGCTTGCGCCGGCGGTATTTTCAAATCGCAGTCGGCCTGTTTCATAGTCATCGGTCCCGAGCTGAGCACTTGAGCCTGAAACCTTGTAGCTCGTGCTCAGCGACACAACGCCTTCGTTTTCGACGAATTTGATATCCAAGCTTGACGCGAAGGAATTGCTCGCTGCCATCAAAATCAGCGAAGCGAGCAGTGTTTTCTTGGTGGTGATCATGTGAATCCTTGAAAAGCTAGAGTTTGGCTTTGCGGGTGAATCAGCGGCCGAGCTTGCGCCGGCGCGCCAATCCCGCCATGGCGGCAAGGGCCAACAGACTCAGGGCCAGAGTTTGCGGCTCAGGTACCTGGCTATCGGCCTGCACTGCCCCCGAATACGCCCCAAAAGATTTGGAGCGCCGCAGACCTGTGACTTCCAACTGCCATTCGCCCGCGCTCAAACGAACCGGCGATCTTTCCCACCGTTCGCTCGCCGTACCCTCTTGTTTTGTCCAGTCCACGGCTAGAGTTTCTGTGAACGCTAGTCGAGTCGACTCATCGGGCGCACCCTGAGCACCCAGCTTGACGAAAGAGACGCCCTTGATATCGAGCATCTGATCTTTGGTCGCAAGGTAAGCCGTGATCATTTGGTTGCCGTCTACATGCAGCGTCTTGACGATGTCGGAGAAGCCATTTTTCGAACCACTCACTGCTGCATTCCCGAAGGTCCAGTCCGGAGCCAGCGTCAGCACCGGCCCAGCCAGCGCCGAAGTGGCTCCTGCCAGCAAGGCCAAAGCCAAGGAAATTGCTCCCACCGTTTTATTTGTACGCATTTCTTTCACCCTTGTTTAGTCCGGACTCGGAAGCCGAAAGCGGCGAGTTCCGTCGCCTTCAAAATCAACCTCAATCTAGGTCTGAATGCTAGGGGAATGCACCCATTTAGCCGCCCCCCTGACTGGGTGGCGGCGAGCGGCGAGCGTGCAAAAAGCACGGCAAATGCTGCTCTTTTCGGGACCTCGCCGAGGCCAAAGGATCGAGTGCGCCAAAAGCTCGCGCCACATAGGCAAAAAAGAAGGGCCGCATCCTCGCCGGATGCGGCCCTTCTGATGAGATGAATCGATTCAGCTCTGAACCGACTATCAGGCCAGCTTACCGTGGCAAAGCTTGAACTTCTTGCCGCTGCCGCATGGGCAGGGGTCATTGCGACCGACATGGCCGTACTTGCTTGCATCAAAATCGGGCGCAGCGTCTTGCGACACCGAGCCGTCCTCGTTCGGGTGCGTATAAGTAACGTTGCTGACCCGCTCGGCGCGCGCTTCAATTGCTTCGGCCGCACGGTTGGCTTCTTCTTGGGACTGGATACGCACATTCATCAGCGTGCGCGTCACTTCCATCTTCACCACGTCCAGCAATTGCGAGAACAGCTCGAAAGCCTCGCGCTTGTATTCCTGCTTGGGGTTTTTCTGCGCGTAGCCGCGCAAATGGATGCCTTGGCGCAGGTAGTCCAGCGAAGCCAGATGCTCGCGCCAATGTTGGTCAATGCTTTGCAGCAAGACCATGCGCATGAACGGCGTCAGCTGATCGATGCCGACGCGCTCAACCTTGTCGGCAAACACCGTGTCACCGGTCTTGACGACCAGGTCCAACACATCCTCATCGGTGACCGAATCACTCTTGTCGACCATCGCCGTCAAAGCGACTTCAAGCTGCCATTCGTCGCGCAGCACGCGCTCCAGGCCGGGCAGGTCCCACTGCTCTTCGACGCTTTGGGATGGCACAAAAGTGCGCACCACATCGCCCAGCGTGCTGGCACGCAGATTGTCGATTTGCTCGACCAGGCTCTGCGCCTCCAGAATGTCATTGCGCTGCTGATAGATGACCTTGCGCTGATCGTTCGAGACGTCGTCGTACTCCAGCAACTGCTTGCGAACATCGAAGTTGCGTGCCTCGACCTTGCGCTGCGCACTTTCGATCGAGCGGCTGACGATGCCGGCCTCGATCGCCTCGCCTTCGGGCATCTTCAGTCGGTCCATGATGGCGCGCACGCGGTCACCCGCGAAGATGCGCATCAATTGATCGTCCAGCGACAAATAGAAGCGCGAAGCACCAGGGTCGCCTTGGCGACCGGAGCGGCCACGTAACTGGTTATCGATACGGCGGCTTTCATGCCGCTCGGTGGCGATGATACGCAAGCCGCCTGCGGCCTTGACTTGCTCGTGCAGGCCGGCCCATTCGTCTTTCAAGGTTTGAATTTGCTGTGCCTTGTCGGCCTCGGCAACGCTGGCGTCGGCCTCAATCAGCTTGATCTGGTTCTCGACATTGCCGCCCAGCACAATGTCGGTGCCACGACCGGCCATATTGGTGGCGATGGTGATCATGCCGGGTCGTCCCGCCTGCGCCACGATCAGCGCCTCTTGCGCATGCTGCTTGGCGTTGAGCACCTTGTGCGGCAACTTCTCGGCCGTCAGCAGCTTGGAGATGTACTCGGAGTTCTCGATCGAGGTGGTGCCAACCAGAGTCGGCTGACCGCGCTCATGGCTGTCCTTGATGTCGGCGACGACAGCGTGGAACTTCTCGAACGTAGTCTTGTAAACCAGATCCTGCTCGTCTTTGCGCTTGGTTGGACGGTTAGGCGGAATCACCACCGTCTCCAGACCGTAGATCTCCTGGAACTCATAGGCCTCGGTATCGGCCGTGCCGGTCATGCCGGACAGCTTGCCGTACATACGGAAGAAGTTCTGGAAGGTGATCGAGGCCAGCGTCTGGTTCTCGCTCTGAATCGCCACGCCTTCCTTGGCTTCAACGGCCTGATGCAGGCCATCGCTCCAGCGGCGACCGGTCATCAAGCGGCCGGTAAATTCGTCAACGATGATGACTTCACCGTTTTGCACCACGTAGTGCTGGTCGCGGTGATAGATATGGGTGGCGCGCAGTGCGGCATACAGATGATGCATCAGCGTGATGTTGCCGGCGTCGTAGAGGCTGGCGCCTTCCACCAAGAGGCCGGCCTCGCTCAGCAAACGTTCGGCGTTTTCGTGGCCGTCTTCGGTCAGATAAACCTGATGCGACTTCTCATCGACGGTGAAGTCACCCGGCTCGATGACGCCCTCTCCGGTGCGAATATCCAACTCGCCGATCTGCTTCTTCAGGCCAGGTGCGACCTTGTTGATGGCCAGGTAGACATCGGTCTGGTCGTCGGCTTGGCCGGAGATGATCAGTGGCGTGCGTGCCTCGTCGATCAGAATCGAATCAACCTCGTCGACGATGGCAAAAGCGAGTGGGCGCTGCACGCGGTCCGAGACCTCGTGCACCATATTGTCACGCAGGTAGTCAAAGCCATATTCGTTGTTGGTGCCGTAGGTCACGTCAGCGGCGTAAGCGGCCTGCTTCTCTTCGCGCGACATTTGCGCCAAGTTGACACCGACCGTCAGCCCCAGGAAGTTATAGAGCCGCGCCATCCACTCGGCGTCACGCTTGGCCAGGTAATCATTGACGGTGACCAGGTGCACACCTTTGCCCGTCAAAGCATTCAGGTAGACGGCCAGGGTACCCATCAGCGTCTTGCCCTCGCCGGTGCCCATTTCGGCCACTTTGCCAGCATTCAACACCATGCCGCCGATCAGCTGCACGTCGAAGTGGCGCATCTTCAGGGCCCGCTTACCGCCTTCACGCACGACGGCAAAAGCCTCCGGCAGCAAAGAATCCAAGGTCTCGCCCTTGGCAAGACGCTGCTTGAATTCTTCGGTCTTGGCCTTCAGGGCTGCGTCATCGAGTTGCTCGAATTGCGGCTCCAGCGCATTGATCTGCTGGACGGTGCGGCGGTAGCCTTTAAGCAAGCGCTCATTACGGCTACCGAAAATCTGGGTGAGAAGCTTGGGCAACATGCAGCGTGGTGATTGAATCGTAAGTTCTAGGAACAGCATGGCTGCTCCCTGGGGTAGGCGGTCGCTGTCGGCAAGCAAATCCTCTTGCTTGCCCAGAGCTAGGCCCCTGAATTCTTCTTGATGCTTGGCCCATATGAGGCGCTCTCGGCGCACTGCAATAGGACAACACCTGTGCTGCTCAACACTAGCCAGCGCAAGGGTCCGGCAGTTTAGCATCTGAGTGAAGACAGTCCTTGGGGGCCGGGCCTGCGGCATACACTGGGCGGATGCGCGCGCCTTTTAGTCCCCGATCGAAATTCCGCAATGGCCAGCAAGTGCCAGAACCAATGGCGATCGCAAGTGCCATACAGCAGCATGAGGGCTTGGCCCGATTGAGCTTGCTGATGCGGGAATCAAATCGGCGCATGGATCTGATTAAACATTGCCTGCCGGGCGCTTTGATCAGGTTTGTGCGCCCCGGGCCAGTCGATGAGGATGGCTGGACCTTGCTGGCCGCCAACGCCGCTGTCGCCGCCAAACTGCGCCACCTGCAACCTCGACTGCAAGAGCTACTTGATGAAGCTGGACTGCAGCCGGCCAAGGTTCGGGTGAAGGTGCAGAAGTAGACCAGTTCGGCTGATCGGCTTAGGTACCGTCAGGGTGCGACTCTTGCTGGCACTCTCTTGCTGGCACGCTCTTGCGAGCACATCAGGCATTTCGTTGAAGTTCGACAGGCATCCGCGCCGCCGCAGCCATACCCCAAGCCTTGTTCAGACTCGCAGAGCAAATTTCTTCGGGCAAAAAAATACCGCCTAAAAAAGCGGTATTTTCAACTTTGGTGCCGGCTATCGGATTCGAACTGATGACCTACCGCTTACAAGGCGGTTGCTCTACCAACTGAGCTAAGCCGGCGAAAGACCAAGAGTATAGCCTGTATTTTTCAGGCTGTAAACTATTTTATGCGCTTCAATGAAGGCCGGCCCGAATTTGGTGGCGGCAATTCGGGGCCGTCGTCGCCCACCGGGACCTCGGCTGCGCTTGCGGGGGCCAACACAGGCTTGGCGTCAACCGACTCTGACTCACCGCCCTGGTTCAACTTCACTGAACGTAAAGGCACTGCAGCGAGACGCTCCGGCGCCGCCAGCTCCTGCTCAGGCGAGCTCGCTGAAACGGGCGAGACAGCTGCCACGGCCGGACCCATCGCAGTTTGCGTATCGGGCGCTGGGAAAGCCATGCCTTGCCCGTTTTCACGCGCATAAATAGCCACCACATGGTCAATGGGCACAATGATTTCGCGCGCCGTGCCGCCAAACCTGGCTTTGAACTGAATGAACTCGTTGCCTAATTCGAGACTGCTGGTGGCGTCGAAACCGACGTTGAGGACAATCTCGTTATTGCTGACGTATTCCATCGGCACCTGCACGAACTTGTCGACATGGACCGCGATATAGGGCGTGAAGCCGTTATCGGTGCACCAGTCGTGCAAGGCTCGGATCAGGTAAGGACGGGTTGACGCACTGCCCGGCCCGCCGTTCTCACTGCTTTGTTCCATATGCAGATCGCCAATTACTTGCGCATGACCTTTTCGGACGGCGTCAACGCCTCGATATAGGCCGGGCGCGAGAAAATCCGCTCGGCATATTTCAGCAGCGGCAGCGCATTCTTCGACATATCGATGCCGTAGTAATCAAGGCGCCACAGCAATGGGGCAATGGCCACATCCAGCATGGAGAAATCGTCACCGAGCATGTACTTGTTCTTCAAGAAGATCGGCGCCAACTGAGTCAGGCGATCGCGGATTTGCGAGCGAGCCTTTTCCAGCTGCTTGTCGGCCGCCTTGGCGGTCTGGCTGCGACCTTCCAGCACATTGACATGCGCAAACAGTTCCTTCTCGAAATTGAGCAGGAACAGGCGCACGCGAGCGCGCGCGACCGGATCGCCGGGCATCAGTTGTGGATGCGGGAAGCGCTCATCGATGTACTCGTTGATGATGTGCGACTCGTACAGGATCAAGTCGCGCTCAACCAGGATAGGCACTTCGTTGTACGGGTTCATCAGGGCGATGTCTTCGGGCTTGGCGAACAAGTCCACATCGCGGATTTCAAAGTCCATACCCTTTTCGAACAGCACGAAGCGGCAGCGATGCGAGTAAGGGCAGGTGGTTCCAGAATAAAGCACCATCATGGCGGCAGGCTCCCAAAGAGTGAGGTGAAAAGGGTTGCGGACTTAACTGATCGAATCCGCACAAAATGCAAACGCAGTGGGAGCTTTCGCAAGCATCCCACTGCGCTTTCGGCCGGGCAAAGCCCAGGCCTGATCGACTACTTCACGTCTTTCCAATACGACGCATTCAGGCGCCATGCAAAGACGGTGAACACCAGCAGGAACAACAGCACCATCACGCCAAGGCGGAAACGCTGCGCCTGCGCCGGCTCACCCATCCACTGCAGATAGGCCACCAAGTCTGCCACGGCATTGTCATATTGGGCGGGCGTCAAGCTACCCGGCGTCAGTTGCTCGTAGCCCTTGAAGACGTGGATCTTCTTGGCGTGGTCATGCGGGTCGGACTCCTCGGCAAAATTGGCGCCACGTGTTCCCTGCAGTTCCCACAAGACATGCGGCATCGCCACACTTGGGAAGGCCAAGTTGTTCCAGCCGGTGGCCTTGGTGTCATCAGCGTAGTAGCTGCGCAGATAGGTGTACAGGTAGTCAGCACCAGAGCCCTTGGCGCCATCGGCTCGCGAGCGTGCAATGACAGTCAAATCCGGCGGCGCAGCGCCAAACCATTCTTTGGCCTGGCGCGGATCCATCGCAACCTTCATCGTGTCGCCCACCTTGTCGGTGGCGAACATCAGGTTGTTCTTGATCTGCAACTCGGTCAATCCAAGGTCACGCATGCGGTTGTAGCGCATGAACGCAGCGGAATGGCAGTTCAGGCAATAGTTGACGAACAGCTTCGCGCCATTCTGCAGCGCTGCCATGTCCTGCATCTTCTCTTTCGGGAACTTGTCCCATTCGATGCCGCCCGCATTGGCAAAGGCGCCGGACACCAAGCCAAAACAAGTCAGCAAAGTCGCGATGAGTTTTTTCATTCTTTGTACTCCGAGGCTCAGTGGGCGTGGAAGGTCACACGATCAGGCACAGCCTTAGGCGTGCCCAATTTGCTCCACCAAGGCATCAACAAGAAGAAGCCAAAGTAGTACAAAGTGCCGATCTGCGCCACCAGCGTGCCCGCATCGGTAGGCGGCTGAATGCCCAGATAACCCAACACCAAGAAGAACACGACGAACACGGCGTACACATACTTGTGCCAGTCAGGACGATAACGGATCGATTTGACCGGGCTGTGATCCAGCCAAGGCAAGACGAACAGAATCACGACCGCGCCACCCATCACCACCACACCCCAGAACTTGGCGTCGAACGTCTTCAGCAGCGCGGCTGCCACCAAGGCAGCAACCAAGACCACCACTTTGGCCTTGCCAGAGAAACTACCCTTCAAGACCGCCAAGATCGCCGACAGGCCAATGATGCCGACCAGTACATTGATCAGCGTGTCATTGGTGGCACGCAACATCGAGTAAAAAGGCGTGAAATACCAGACCGGTGCAATGTGAGCCGGGGTCTTCAATGGATCAGCCGGGATGAAGTTGTTGTACTCGAGGAAGTAACCACCCATTTCAGGGGCAAAGAAAATGATCGCCGTAAACACCATCAAGAACAGGCTCAGGGCATAGATGTCATGCACGCTGTAATAAGGGTGGAACGGGATGCCGTCGAGCGGATGACCGTTGGCGTCCTTGGGCGCTTTGGGGCCCTTGATCTCGACGCCGTCCGGATTGTTCGAGCCGACTTCGTGCAGCGCAATGATGTGCGCAACCACCAAGCCCAGCAACACCAGCGGCACGGCAATCACGTGGAAGGCGAAGAAGCGATTCAGCGTCGCGTCACCCACCACAAAGTCACCGCGAATCAGCAAAGCCAGATCCGGGCCGATGAAAGGCACGGCCGCGAACAAGTTCACGATCACCTGCGCGCCCCAGTAGGACATCTGGCCCCAGGGCAGCAAATAGCCCATGAAGGCCTCGGCCATCAAACACAAGAAGATGCCGCAACCGAAGATCCACACCAGCTCGCGCGGCTTGCGGTAGGAGCCGTAAATCAGGCCCCGGTACATATGCAAGTAGACGATGATGAAAAACGCCGACGCGCCGGTTGAGTGCATATAGCGGATCAACCAGCCCCAGGGCACATCACGCATGATGTACTCAACCGACGCGAACGCCAGCGCCGCATCGGGCTTGTAATGCATCACCAGGAAAATACCTGAGACGATTTGAATCACCAGCACCACCAGGGCCAGCGAGCCGAAGATGTACCACCAGTTGAAGTTTTTCGGAGCGTAATACTCCGACAAATGCTCTTTATAAAGCTTGCTCGCCGGGAAACGGTTATCCACCCAAGTCAGGAGCTGCTCACCCATCGGTGCGCCTGCAGGAGCTTCTTTGAATTCAGCCATGTTGACCTCTGTCCTTTAGCCTAATGCGGCGATTAAGCCGGCTTGTCTTCACCAATGATGATCTTGGTGTCGGACAGGTACATATGGGGAGGCACTTCGAGGTTATCGGGCGCCGGCTTGTTCTTGAATACGCGGCCCGCCAAGTCAAAGGTCGAACCATGGCAAGGGCACAAAAAGCCGCCGCGCCAGTCATCCGGCAGCGAAGGCTGAGGGCCGGCCGTGAACTTCTCGCTGGGCGAACAACCCAAGTGCGAGCAAATACCGACCGCCACCATGAACTCGGGCTTGATCGACCGAGCCTCGTTTCTGGCGTACTCCGGCGTAGGGAACGCCGTTCGCTTGGACATAGGATCTGCCAATTCGGCGTCATGGCCACTCAAGGCAGCCACCTGTTCGGGCGTGCGACGCACGATCCAAACAGGCTTGCCGCGCCACTCGACGGTCAATTTCTCGCCCGGCTTGATGGCGCTGATATCAACTTCCACCGCAGCTCCGGCGGCCTTGGCGCGCTCGGACGGGGCGAAAGAACTAACGAAAGGTACGGCGACGGCTACACCGCCAACGGCACCGGCGCAACTGGTGGCTATTAGCCAAGTACGCTTACCGTGGTCCACTTGCTGGTCACTCATGGGCATCCTCAAACGAGACTTCACTTCTGATCGGGGTCAACCCGAGATTCTAACGGACGGCATCGCCTATTGGCGGCACCATCCTTAAGCCGATGTATTTTCACACGACAATAGCGGCGTTTTTACGCCAAAGTGAGCACCCGTCACCCGCAGGCGACAAGCTGCTGACTCGGTGCTCAATTTAATGCAAACCCGCCCTCGTGGCGTCATTGGAGCGATTTATGGGAATGTTGTCAGAATTCAGAGAATTTGCCGTCAAGGGCAATGTGGTTGACTTGGCTGTCGGCGTGATCATCGGCGGCGCTTTCGGCAAGATCGTCGACTCTGTCGTCAAGGACTTGATCATGCCGGTCATTGGTCGCATTGTCGGCGGCCTGGATTTCTCGAACTACTTCATCACCTTGGCCAGCCCGCCGGCCGACTACAAAGGGCCCGCCACTTACGAAGCCCTCAGCAAAGCGGGCGTGCCTTTGTTTGCCTATGGCAGCTTCCTCACCGTGCTGCTGAATTTCATCATCCTCGCCTTCATCATTTTCATGATGATTCGGCAGATCAATCGACTCAAGCGCAGTGAGCCAGCCGCAGCGGAAGTGCCTGTCGTGACGCCCGAAGACATCGTCCTGCTGCGCGAGATTCGCGACTCGTTGAAGCGCTAAGCCAGGCAAGCATCTGGCGGCCCCACTTGTAAGCGAAAGTTTCAGCGCAACAAGGCGTTAGCTATTTGACAGTTGAGCCAGCCAATCTCGTCTCGCTGGCAGCGGCCAAGCGATTTAAGCTCGATACTTGCCTCATATAGACTGTGGCAACCAAGCTACAAATATCGCCAAGCAAATTCATGCACGCGCCCGAACTCAGTCGACTGAACCCTCATCTGGAAGCCGCCGTCCAGCGTATTCGCACGGCAGGCGACCAAGCAGCCGAACGCTGCGCCGAGGGTTTGGGGCTGTCCGCCCTTTCTGCGGGCCAAGTCAAACGGCGCGAGGCCTTGCTGGCGGCTCAGTTTTTGTTCCGCAAACAGCAAGCCTTGTTTGGTCAGCAGTTCTACCAGTCACTGCGCACCCAGTTGGGCCAGGAACAAACGGTCAAGGCTGACTCCGGCTCTGCTGCCAAGAAAGACTGGGGCGAGTTGTCCTTGATGGATGACGAGCAGGTCGACGCCTTGGTGGTCGGCGACCGCATCGGCCTGGCCATCGGCCATCAAAGCGAGTGGGAGTTGCGCGAAGTCGAGTCCTATATGAGCGGGCTGCGCATTGGAGAACGCAACCCGCTGCGCCCCGAATTGATAGGGCAAGCATTGCTGGCAGCGGTCCAGGCGGTCACCGAGGAGGCTGACATCAGGCAAATCCTGATCGATGAGCTGACGCGTGCCCTGGCCCAGGAAATGCGCATTTGCTACGCAGACATCGCCGAACTGTTTCGCAATCGCGGCCTGCGTCCGCAAGATCTGCGCGTAAGAGGCTCTGATTCAAGCCCGTCCAGTCGCGCGCACACGCTGTCTGGTCATAGCCAGGCCGGCGCCTTGGATGAAGGGGCGAGCATTGGCGGCAAATTTGGCAACTCCGGACATTGCGGTGGCCATGGCCACGGCAGTGGCTTTGGTGGCGGCGGCGGTGGCGGTAGCACTGGCAGTGGGGGCGGCAACTTCGGCGGCGGGCCACAAGGCTATGCCTCCCAAGCCTCGGGCAGTCTGGGCGCTGTCGACGCCCAATTGATGGACTTGCTGCGTCGTTTGGCCCATGTGCCTACCGGACTAGCGGCTCCCGGTCTAAGTGTTCCCAGCCAAGGCCCAGCCCAATGGACGGCGGCTAGTGAAAATCAGCCTGGAGGCTACTCTCAGCTCGGCGAGCTGAGCTCGGGCGGGCGCTGGAACGAGGACTTCAGCGCTTCAAACTGGCAGGGCACAGCGCCCCCCAATTTGATTCACCTGCACCGAGAGGAATTGCGCGAGGCAGCCACCGGGCGGCTCGACCACATGGTGATCGATGTGGTCAGCAGCTTGTTCGATCAAGTCTTGTCCGACCCCAAGGTCCCGCCTCAGATGGCCCGGCTGCTCGCCAGCTTGCAATTGCCGGTCTTGCGCGCTGCGCTGGGCGATCAAACATTCTTTTCATCGCGTCGGCATCCGGTGCGCCGCTTCATCAATCGCATGGCTTCGCTCGCCTGTGCCTTTGATGATTTCAGCGAGGATCCAGGTCTGGCCTTCTTGGCCCATGTGCGGGAGCTGGTGCAGGACGTTGCCAACGGCGACTTTGATCGCATGGATGTTTACGAGAGCAAGCTGGATGCACTCGAACAGTTCATTGCCGATCAGGTCGGCAAGGCGCTGAGTCAACAAGGGGATGCCGCCACGCTGCTGGCCCGCAAAGAAGTCGATTTGCGCCTGCAGCAGCAATATTCAAAGCAACTGCAATCCGCCTTGACGCCGGTTGCCATGCCGGATTTCATTCGCGACTTTTTGTCGCAGGCATGGAGTCAAGTCATCGTGCTGGTCAGCCGCGACAGCGCCAGCACGCCAGAGCGCACGCAACGCATACGGCAGTTTGGCCGCGACTTGGTCATGAGTGTGCAAGCCAAGGCCGGCACGGCCCAAAGGCAGGCTTTCTTGGGCGCATTGCCCAAGTTGATGCAGACCCTCAACGAAGGCCTGGACTTGATCGCCTGGCCAGAGCCCGCACGCAATGCCTTCTTCGGCCAACTGCTGCCCGCCCATGCCGAATCTTTGAAAGGCCAGGCCCTCAGCGCCCTTGAGGCCAATTTGCTGTCCAAGCAACTCGACGGCGTCTTTGGCAGCGCGCCGCCAGCCGAACAAGATTTGAGCGCCGATAGCGCTGGCGCCATGCCGCAAGATGCTGACTTGTCCGCGCGCTTGAGCGCCGCCGAGGCCGCGTCGCTGGGCCTGATCAAAGAGTCCGGCGTTGATTGGTCAGGTGAGATTGACATCGACCTGAGCGCCGATGCGCCCTTGCAGGCGGTGGACATCAGCATCGAGGGCTTGCCCGCTGCCACCGACGCCCCCGAGCCCAGCGAGGGCGAGTTGCTGATCGAGCATTTGCAACTGGGTTTTGCCTATCAAATGCACACCGGCGATCAATGGCACAAGGTGCGGCTGGCCCATATCAGCGCCGGGCGCAGCTTTTTCATCTTCACGCAAGGCGCCAAGCATCAGGAAACGGTCACCATGACCGCACGCATGCTCAAGCGCCTATGCGAAGCCAAACGGATGCGCGCGTTCGAGAATGCCTACCTGATGGAGCGCGCCATCTCCCGTGCACGCAAGCAGTTAGCCGCCATCAAGGCCTGAGGCTCTTGGCGGCTAGCGCCTACGCGGTTTTCAGGGCAGCAGTTCACAAGCCATATTCAATGCGGCCCTAAGGCTAGACGCATCGGCTCGGCCACTGCCGGCCAGATCAAAGGCAGTGCCGTGATCCGGACTGGTGCGCACAAAGGGCAGGCCCAAGGTCACATTGACGCCCTGCTCAACGCCCAGATATTTGACCGGGATCAGGCCATGGTCATGGGTCATGGCCACCACCACATCGAACTCGCCCGGGTGCCCTGCAGCATTGCGTGCCCGCATAAAGACGGTATCGGGCGCAAACGGGCCGCTGGCAGCGATACCTTCGGCGCGCGCCAGCGCGATCGCCGGCGCAATATGCAAAATCTCTTCATCGCCGAACAGGCCGCCCTCACCTGCATGAGGGTTCAAACCTGCCACGGCGATGCGCGGCGCTGCAATGCCAAATTTCAGCATCGCAGCTTGTGCAATCCGCAAGGTCTCCAGCACGCTGTCGACATTGATCAGCTCGATCGCCTTGCGAAGCGAGCAGTGAATGGTCACCAACACGGTACGTAACTCGTTATTGGCGAGCATCATGCGCACCGGCGCGGGTGCGCCATCCAAGGCGGCCAAGGCCTGCAGCATCTCCGTGTGGCCCGGATAGCCGATGCCCGCCGCATGCAGCGCTTCCTTGTGGATAGGCGCCGTCACCAAAGCGTCGGCCGCGCCCGCCTGGATCGCAGCTACGGCCGCTTCTACGCAATGCGCTGCTGCTGCGCCTGCCTTTGCCGCGATCTGGCCGATAGCACAGTCCAGCAGCCCCTGCGGCAAGCCCTCGGGCTGCCAAAGCGCGACACTGTGAGGAGGCAAGTTTTCAAGCTCATCCAGCGAACTCAAGCGCAGCAAGGGCCGCTGCACGCCCGCCCAAGCCATCGCGCGGCGCATCACTGCGGCATCACCGACCACGCACAGCTGAGCGGCCATGCCGGCCTGCGGATGGCCAAGCGCCATGGCCACAATTTCCGGGCCGATACCGCACAGGTCGCCCATGGTGACCAAGACCCGCTTGCCGGCGTGCGACTTGCTCATGCCGGATTCGCAATATCGATAAATTGCTGGGTCACGCCCAGCTCACGCGCCAAATGCGCGGACACCGCCTGCACACCATAACGCTCGGTCGCATGGTGGCCGGCGGCAATGAAAGCAACCCCGGTCTCGGCCGCCAAATGGGCTTGCGGCTCGGAGATTTCGCCGGTCACAAAAGCATCCACGCCGGCCGCAATCGCGGCCTCAAAATAGCTTTGTGCGCCGCCCGTGCACCAGCCCAGTCGCCGCAGCGGGCGACCATCGCCGCCCACCACCAGCACCTGGCGCTGCAACTGCAACTCCAATTGCGAACTCAATTCGGGCAGCGACTGCGGCGCCGCCAAATTGCCGGCGAAGCCCAGCTCCTGCTCACCAAACCTAGCATCTGCCTGCCAGCCCATAAGCCGCCCAAGCTGCGCGTTATTGCCGAGTTCGGCATGCGTGTCGAGCGGCAAATGGTAGGCGAACAAATTGACATCGGCGGCCAGCAAGCGAGCCAGTCGCTGCTTCATCCAGCCGGTGACGCGACCATCCTGGCCGCGCCAGAACAGACCATGATGGACCAGGATCGCATCGGCGCCGGCCGCGATCGCGGCCTCGATCAACCCCAAGCTGGCGGTGACCCCGCAGACGATGTGCCGAATCTCGGCGCGACCCTCGACCTGCAAGCCGTTCGGCCCATAATCCTTGAACCGATCGACCTCCAGCAGGCGTTTCAGATGGAGATCGATGACGTGACGTTGAGGCATGGGGAGATTTTGCGAGTGCGTAAGCTTTGGTTGATTTTCGCTCAGACCACGACCGTGGTGATGGCCATTCTTTTTGTGCTGAGCACGCTCAAGCCCGAATGGCTGCGCCCAACCACGAATCCAGCCTTACCTGCGGCCAATCAACCGGCATTGTCGGCCGCCTACCCGCCCGCCCTCGCAGCCAGCAGCGGGCAGCGCGCCGGCTATAGCCTGGCTTCACGCCGCGCCGCGCCCGCCGTCGTCAGCATCACCGCCAACAAGGCGCCGCCGCGCAATAGCGAAGCTCAAGACCCCTGGTTCAAATTCCACTTCGGGCAGCGTGGCCGGGGCAAAGAAGCTGTGCGACCGCAAACCGGCTTGGGCTCGGGCGTGATCGTCTCCGCCGACGGCTATTTGCTGACGAATAATCATGTGGTCGAAGGCGCCTCGGACATCGACGTGATGCTGACCGATGGCCGCCAAGCGCGCGCCACGCTGATCGGCACCGACCCAGAAAGCGATTTGGCAGTCTTGAAGATAGCGCTCGAACGCCTGCCTGTGATTCACCTCGGCACGGCGGACAGCTTGCAAGTCGGCGATGTGGTGCTGGCCATAGGCAACCCCTTCAACGTCGGGCAGACGGTGACCTCGGGCATCGTCAGCGCGCTGGGTCGCAGCCAGTTGGGCATCAATACCTTCGAGAACTTCATTCAAACCGATGCGGCCATCAACCCCGGCAATTCGGGCGGTGCGCTGGTCGACGTAGACGGCAACTTGGTCGGCATCAACACTGCGATTTACTCACGCAATGGCGGCAGCCTCGGCATCGGTTTTGCCATTCCGATCAGCTCGGCGCGGCTGGTAATGGACGCCTTGTTGCGCGACGGTGAGGTCGCGCGGGGCTGGATCGGCGTGCAGACTCGCGAGCTCACGCCTGAGTTTGCCGAGGCCTTCAAGCTGCCGTTGACGTCAGGTGTGCTGATCAGTGGTGTGCTGGCCAATGCGCCGGCCGCCAAGGCTGGCGTCAAGCCAGGCGATGTGATGACCAAGGTGGGCCGTACCGCCGTCCAAAATCCGGCTCAGCTATTGGCGGCGGTGGCGGCGTTGCCGCCACTCAAGCCGGCGACACTGGCCGTACAACGTGGCGAGCGGCAGATCGAGATTGAGGTCATGGTGGGGCAGCGGCCCAAGCCACAGCCACAGCCGCTACAGGCCTCGGACGGCGAGCGCTAGGCCCAGCGCTAGACCCGGCACCTCAAGCTTGCTCGTCCGGTGCCTTCGAATACTGGTTGAAATAGCCGGCCGCGAAGACACCGAGCTCATACAAGATGCACATCGGAATCGCCAGCGCCAGCTGCGACACCACATCGGGTGGCGTGATGATGGCGGCAATCACGAAGGCCAAGACAATGAAGTAGCCGCGAAATTCGCGCAACTTTTCGACCGTCACCAAGCCCATGCGGACCAGCAAGACCACCACGATCGGCACCTCAAACGCCGCGCCGAAGGCAATGAACATCGACAACACAAAACTCAGATAGGCCTCGATATCGGGCGCCGCCGTGATGCTCTTGGGCGCAAAGCTCTGGATGAATTTAAAAACCTGCCCGAACACAAAGAAGTAGCAAAACGCCACGCCAATGAAGAACAACACGGTGCTGGAAAACACCAAGGGCAGCACCAGACGCTTTTCATGCGAGTACAAACCCGGCGCCACAAAAGCCCAGATTTGATAGAGCACGATGGGCAAGGCAATCATGAACGCCGCCATCAAGGTGATCTTCAAAGGCACCAAAAAGGGCGAGATCACATTGGTCGCGATCAGCGTCGAGCCGGCCGGCAATTGCGCCACCAAGGGTGCCGCCAGCATGTCATACAAGGCCGAGGGGCCAGGGAAGAAAGCCAACACACCGAAGGCAATTGCCACCGCAATCGAAGCGCGCACCAAACGGTCGCGCAATTCGATCAGGTGGGAGACAAAGGGTTGTTCGGTGCCGGCGAGTTCGTCGTCGGGCTTGCTGTCATTGCTCATGCGGAATTGGCGTCGCTATCTGGCTTGATTCAATTTAGGTCGGACGGCGAAGCGCTGCGCCAACAGGACGGTAGCGTGCCACCCTGGCCGCGCCGGATTGCGCATGACGGCGCACGCCTTGCTGCTGCTTGTACCACTGCGGCATGGCACCACGCTTCAAACGCCAGTTCTTCTTGGGTCGCTTATAAGCCGGGACACCGAAGGCGTTCCCCTCATAACCATGCCCACCGGCGATGCTGTTATCGCCGAGATCGGACCAAGTCTGCGCGAACGCCTGATTCGCACCATCGACCTCTTGCTGAACAGCCTGGCCCACATCGCGTGCCGCTGTCTCCATCTCGGTCTTCATCTTCTTGAGCTCTTCGAGCTCGATCGAGCGGCTCACCTCGGCCTTGACGTCAGACACATAGCGCTGCGCCTTGCCGATCAGGTGGCCGACGGTACGCGCCACCCGAGGCAGACGCTCGGGGCCGATCACGATCAGGGCCACCGCGCCTATCAGCGCCAGCTTGTCAAATCCGAAGTCAATCATGCAGCGTCAAACCGGCTGTCCATCAAGACTTGGTCTTGGCCTCGACGTCCACCGTATTGCTGTCGGCCGTCTTATTGCTGGTAACTTGTTGCGCAGGGGCGGTCGACGTCGGGGCTGCGTCTGCACCACCGTCCTTCATACCGTCTTTAAAGCCTTTGACGGCACCACCCAGGTCGCTGCCGATGTTCTTGAGCTTCTTGGTGCCAAACACCAGCACGACGATCACCAACACGATCAGCCAGTGCCAAATACTAAACGAACCCATTATTCAACTCCTACAGACAATCTTGGCATTCTAGTTGGGCCACATGACAAATCGCTCGGGCGACATATGACGATGTCACAGATCAAACCTCGCTAAATGCTTGATCAACCTTTCAGCCAGGGCCGCGGCCCACCCATCACATGCATATGCAGGTGGTAGACCTCTTGGCCGCCGTCCGGCCCGGTGTTGATGACGGTACGAAAGCCATTCGTCACCCCCAGCTCCCGCATCAGCTTGGGCGCCAGCACCGCCATATGACCCAGCAATTGTTGATGCTCCGGCCCCACATCGCTCATCATTGCGATGTGCTGCTTGGGCACGATCAGCAGATGCACGGGCGCCCAGGGGTGGATGTCATGAAAGGCCAGCACCAATTCATCCTCATAGGCCTTGCGGCTGGGGATCTGGCCAGCGATGATTTTGCAGAACAGGCAGTCGTGTGACATAACTTTGATCCAGATTCAGGGCATGGCGCGGCCAGCATTCATCGCGGTCCAGCCGCGCACAATGCGGTAGAGGAACCAGAGCGACACGAGGGCCCAGGCTATCCAGCCGGGCACGAAAAAGAGCAAAAACAAAGGGCTGGTCAACACATAAAGCGCGCCCGCCCACAAAACGCTGCGCAGCCGCCAGCTGAAATGCGTGGCCTGCCAACTGCCCCGGGCCTCATCGCGCTTGATCAGATCGATCAACACCGCCACCAGCAACAGAAAGACGCTGGCTTGCACGCCGGGCACCACGGCCCCCACGGCCACCACCCCATGCAGCAAGTAACTCAGCACGCCGACGCCGCGCAGGCTGCGTTCGCGCTCGCTGTCCAAGCCCATGCTTTGCACCGCCTCGTTTGCGTCAGTCATTCGGTTCTTCCTGCTGCGTTTTGCCGCGCTGGGCAAATTCTTGCAAACCCGACAAACCCTCGCGGCGCGCCAGTTCCGCCAGCACCTGCTCGGGCTTCAAGCCAAAGTGGCTGAGGGCGATGATGGAGTGGAACCACAGATCGGCCACCTCATAGACCAGCTTTTGCGGCTCGCCATCCTTGGCGGCCATCACCGTCTCGGTGGCCTCCTCGCCGATCTTCTTCAGAATGGCATCCAGCCCCTTGTCGAACAGCTTGGCCACGTAACTGACGGCCGGGTCGCCGCCATTGCCGGGCTTGCGGGATTCGATCACGGCCGCAATGCGGGCCAAAGTGTTGTCGCCGACTTGGCCTTGCTGTTCACTCATTTATAGATTCTCTCGGGGTCTTTGAGCACCGGCTCAACCGCCAGCCAATCATCTTGCTCCAGGCGCTGATAAAAGCAGGAATGCCGCCCGGTATGGCAGGCAATGCCGGGAGCACCTGGACTTTGGCCGTTCTGGGTGATTTTCAAGAGCACGACATCGTTGTCGCAATCCAGCCGCATTTCGTGCACAGTCTGCGTATGGCCCGACTCCTCGCCCTTGTGCCAGAGCCTGGCCCTGGAGCGGCTCCAGTACACCGCCTCGCCGAGCTCCTGGGTGCGCGCCAGCGCCGCGCGGTTCATCCAGGCAAACATCACCACATCACCGCTGCTGCGCTCCTGTGCGATCACCGGCACCAGGCCGTTGGCATCCCATTTGATTTGATCCAACCAGTTCATGGGCTTCAGTGTAATGGTGGCTTCATTCGAGATAAGTGGGGCCGACAAAACCTCGCTCAGCCGCGAACCAATCCAGCACCGGAATCGTGCCCGGCAAAACCGGCTGCACCTGCACCGGCAGGCTTTGCCAGGCCATCGCCTGCTGCTCACGCATCTCGAACTCACCGCGCCACTCGAACACCTTGCAAAAATGCAGGCGCACGCGCGCATGCGGGTAGTCCATCACCAGCTCTTGCCAAGGGTGGGCCGCGCCGATCTCGATGCCGAGCTCCTCTTGCAACTCCCGGCGCAACGCCTGCTCGACGGTTTCGCCCGCCTCAAGCTTGCCGCCGGGGAACTCCCAAAAGCCGGCGTAGACCTTACCCACCGGCCGGCTGGTGAGCAGAAAGCGGCCCTCGCGCCCCTGTGCATCACGCTCGACCAAGACGCCCACGGCGACGTCTACCGGCACCCGTTCAGACATGATCCAAACCCTCGCGCCCGGCCAGATCGCGGGCAAACTGGTAGGCCACACGACCCGAACGCGAGCCACGCTCCAGCGCCCACACCAGCGCCGGCTGACGCGCGGCCACAATCACCTCCTCGGGCACGCTGAAGTAACGCAACCATTGAGCGGCAATGGCCAGATACTCGTTCTGGCTGAAGGGGTAAAAGCTCAACCACAGGCCGAAGCGCTCGGACAGCGAGATCTTCTCCTCGATCGCCTCGCCTGGATGCACCTCACCGTCCGGCTGATGCGTATAGCTCAAGTTATCCTTCAACTGCTCTGGCAAGAGATGACGGCGATTGCTGGTGGCGTAGATCAAGACGTTGTCGCTGGCAGCCGACACCGAGCCGTCCAGCATCGACTTCAGCGCCTTGTAGCCCAGCTCCCCTTCATCGAAGCTGAGGTCGTCACAGAAGATCACAAAGCGCTCGGGCCGCTCGGCCACCAAGTCCACCAGATCGGGCAGATCCACCAGATCAGCCTTGTCGACCTCGATCAGACGCAGGCCGCGCGGCGCAAATTCGTTCAAGCAGGCCTTGATCAGCGAGCTTTTGCCGGTGCCGCGCGCGCCGGTCAGCAGCACGTTATTGGCCAAACGGCCGGACACGAATTGCTCGGTGTTTTGCAGCAGGCGCTGCTTTTGCGTGTCGACCTCCAGCAATTCGCCCAGCCGAATGCCGGCTGCATGGCGCACCGGCTCCAGCACCGGCACGCCGCGCCGGCGCCGATAGCGAAACGCCACCGCGGCCTGCCAGTCAGGCGCCGCCAGCACCGGCGGCAATAGAGTTTCGACGCGAGCCAGCAAGGACTCGGCTCGTTGCAGAAAACCCTGCAGAGAAACTTGCAAAGAATCGACCATGGTCCGCGCGCTTTAGAGGGCTGGCCAGTGTAGCGGCCAGCCTCGGCAGACCTGCGATTCAGCTCAGCAACATGCGCAAGGCCGAATCCAACTGCTCGATCGGGCTGCGCTTGAAGCCGCTGCGCGCATAGCGCTGCAGCCGCCCGATGATGAAGCTGACCAGCACCGAGGCTTGCGCATTGGCGTCTACCGTCGGTGTACTGGAGCCCTTCGCTTCGGCCGCATTGCGCAGCACCTGGCGCAAGCTTGACTCCACACGGTCGAAGAACTGGTTCATGCGCAACACCAGGCGCTCGTTTTCGTACACCAGCGCGTCGCCGACCATCACCCTTGTCATGCCGGGGTTGCGTTCGCCAAACTGCAAGAGCATCGAGACAATTTTTTGCGCCTGCAGCAAGCCCGACCCTTCGCGCTCACTGATCTGATTCAATAGCGTAAAGATGCTGCTCTCGATGAATTCGATCAGCCCCTCGAACATCTGCGCCTTGCTGGCGAAGTGCCGGTACAGGGCCGCCTCGCTAACCTCCAATTTAGCGGCCAAAGCGGCGGTAGTGACGCGGTCGGCGCCCGGCTGCTCCAGCATGCCGGCCAGGGTTTGCAAAATCTGCACCCGGCGCTCCCCGGGTCGCGGCCGCTTGCGCGGCGCGGAGGCAGCATCTGGCAAGGCAGTGGCGACAAGATTCAGTTTAGGCTCTGAGGCTGGCATGGGCATAGCGGCTTGGGGTTATTCGCAAAAAAGTCGTCGCGTCACGAAAGCGCGCGGCCCATGACGGCAGCCGGCGGCCGATTCTGGCACAGCCGCGAGGCACACTCTTTTGCCGCGCAGCCGGCTCAATCCCGCAACCAACCCAGGCGGCGCGCTTCATAGATCGCCTCCACCTTGGAGCGCACATGCAATTTGCGATAGACCCGCTTGACGTAAGTCATCACCGTGTGCGGAGAGACCGCCATGAAGCCGGCAATTTCATCAAAGGTAAAGCCCTTGGCGGCCAGACTCAAAACCCTGGACTCCTGCTCCGACAAGGCCACCGCATCCTCGTCCGCCAAAGCCATGCTGCCCGCAGCCACAACTGGATGGGTCGCAGGCGCCAAGCGGCTGAGTAATCGGCGCGCAATGATGGGGCTGATCGGGCTGCCGCCGCAGCGCAGCGTACGCAACTGCTCCGGCAGATCCAGGGCCAGTTCGTCCTTGAGCAAATAGCCGCTGGCCCCCGCCGCTATGCTGGCCAGCACATGCTGCTCATCGCCAAACACCGAGATCACCATCACTTCGCAGTCGGGATGCGTCTGTGCAGCATGGCGAATCAAATCGATGCCGCTGCCGCCGGGCAAATCCAGATCGACCAGCAACACATCGGGCCGGTGTTGATCAAACATCTTGCGCCCCTGCGGAAGATCATGTGCCAGCCCCAGCAAATTGATATCCGCCACATGCGCCAGCGAACGCGCAAAAGCCTCGCGAAAGCGGGCCTGATCTTCAACGACAAGCACGGAGAAAACACTCATGAGCGCGTCACGATTTGAGTTTGCAAACCAATAAACGGACGCTGTACGGTACCGCAAGGCCGGGCGAAACGCCGCGCCCCAAGCGGCCTCAAACTGGGGGGATGGTCAGCAAGGCGCTGAGTCGATTGATACGCCTATCCACATAGTTAGGCCGGCGCCGCAAGCTTCTATCAGCTTCCGGACCGAGCGGATGGCTGCGCGAGCGGTGCAGCCAGCGCAGCATCCAGACCGTGCGCATGCCGACCCGACGCGCGGATTTTTGATGCACCAAGGTGTCTTCCACCAGTACACAGTCAGCCGGCCGCAACTTCAACCCGGCCAGCAAATGCCGGAACATGCGCGCGTCCGGCTTGGGGCGTAACTGGCCAAACATGCGCATCTGCTCAAAGGCAATCACGCTCTCGAAGCAATGCGAAATGCCCAGCACGGCCAGCACCCGCTGCGCATAGGCGAGCGGGGCATTGGTCAACAAAAACTTGCGGCCGGGCAAACGCTTGAGCGCCGCCAGGTCATGGGCATGACCGTGCAGCAAGGCCTCCACCCCAGGCAACTGATGGGTATGGTGCAGAAAATGTGCCGGCTGCACGCCGTGGTGACGCACCAAGCCCAAAAGCGTCGCGCCGTAGCGATGCCAGTACAGCGCGCGCAGGCGATTGGCCTCATCGCGCGGCACGCCGACATGGGTTTCGATGTAATCGGTCATCGCCACATTGAGCGCCCGGAACACATGGGCCGAGGCGTTATGCAGCGTGTTGTCGAGGTCGAAGAACCAGACTTTCCTGCGGACTTTGCCCATTCATAGTCCTCTGTGCGACCTGATCATGGCAAGTCCTCCCGTTGGTCGGACGCGCAACGACGACCCGATCCCTTAGTGTGGAACCCAATCATCGCAAGTCCTCCCTTCGGTCGGACGCGGAACGATGATCCGATCCCTCAGTGGGATCGGATCATCGTTCCGTACGCTTGGTCGCTCAAAATCTCCAGCAGCATCGCATGCGGCACGCGGCCGTCGATGATGTGGACGGCGTTGACGCCGCTTCGGGCCGCCTCCAGTGCCGAGGCAATTTTGGGCAGCATGCCGCCCGACAGCGTGCCGTCGGCAAACAGCTCGTCGATCTCGCGCGCGCTCAGGTCGGTCAGCAAATTGCCGGCCTTGTCCAGCACGCCGGGCGTGTTGGTCAGGAGCACGAGCTTTTCCGCCTTCAAGATTTCGGCCAGCTTGCCGGCCACCACATCGGCATTGATGTTGTAGCTCTCGTTGTGCTCACCAAAGCCGATCGGGCTGATGACCGGGATGAATTGGTCGTCCTGCAGCGCCTTGACCACGCTCGGGTCAATGCTGACGATGTCACCGACCTGGCCGATATCGTGCTCTTTGGCCGGATCATCCCTGTCCAGCATCTTGAGCTTCTTGGCGCGGATCATGCCGCCGTCGCGGCCCGTTAGGCCTACCGCCTTGCCGCCGGCCACATTGATCAGGCCGACGATGTCTTGCTGCACTTGGCCGGCCAGCACCCACTCCACCACTTCCATGGTTTCTTCGTCGGTGACGCGCATGCCCTGGATGAAATGGCCCTTCTTGCCCAGGCGAGTCAAAGCACCCTCGATCTGCGGGCCGCCGCCATGCACGACGACCGGGTTCAGGCCGACCAGCTTCAAGAGCACCACATCTTCGGCAAAGTCCTGCTGCAGGGCCGGGTCGGTCATTGCATTGCCGCCGTACTTGATGACGATGGTCTTGCCATGAAATTTGCGGATATAGGGCAGCGCCTGCGACAGGATTTCGGCCTTTTCGCGCGGAGCGATATGGGAGACATCGGTGCTGTGGGCCGAGCTGGCTTCGTTCTTCATGGCTGATCCAGACAAAAACAAGGGTGTGAAGTCACAAATTCTGGCGGGATTGTAGGTGGCACCCGGCGCTGAAGCTCGGGCTTGCGGACACAATTCGAGCCGCAGCTTAGGCCGCATTTCAACTGCCACCGAGGGAATAGTTTTGATCGCGATTTTGCAAAGAGTGCGCCATGCCAAGGTCGAAGTCGCCGGACAAGTCATAGGCGCCATTGGGCCCGGCCTGCTGATGCTGATCTGCGCCGAGCCCGGCGACAGCGAGGTTCAAGCCGAAAAGATGATCCACAAGGTCTTGAAGCTGCGCATCTTCAGCGACGCTTCGGCCAAGATGAACCTGAGCCTGCAAGACGTGGGCGGCGGCCTCTTGATCGTCTCTCAATTCACGCTGGCGGCCGACTGCAGCGGCGGCAACCGGCCCAGCTTCACCGGCGCGGCCAGGCCCGAAGCGGGCCAGCGCCTATACGACCATTGCCTCAGCTATGCCCGCGGCCTGCACCCGGAGGTGGCCGGCGGCGAATTCGGCGCCGATATGCAACTCAGCCTCTTGAACGACGGGCCGGTGACGATCCCGTTGCGAATCAACTAGCCTGCATTTGCCTGCTGCAGGCGCGCAATGCGCTGCTCCATCGGCGGATGGCTGGAGAACAGCGCCATCAGGCCGCTCGGCCGGGCACTGATGCCCATCGCCTGCATGGACTTGGGCATCTCGCCGGGGTCCAGGCCACCGAGCCTGGCCAAGGCATTCATCATCGGCTGCTTACGCCCCATCAACTGCGCCGCACCGGCATCGGCGCGGAACTCCCTCTGACGCGAGAACCAGGCCACGATCATCGCCGCCACCACGCCGAGCACGATATCCATCACGATGGTGGTGATGAAGTAACCCATGCCGGGCCCGTCGTTCTGGTTGCGCAACACAAACTTGTCGACCAAATAACCAACGACTCGGGAGATAAACACCACAAAGGTGTTCATAACGCCTTGAATCAAGGCCATGGTGACCATATCGCCGTTGGCTACATGGGCGATTTCATGGCCAAGCACAGCTTCGACTTCCTCGCGCGTCATGGATTCCAGCAGGCCGGTAGACACCGCCACCAGCGCTGAGTTCTTGAAAGCGCCGGTCGCAAATGCGTTCGGCGGCCCCGCATAAATGCCCACCTCGGGCATTTTGATGCCGGCCGTTTTGGCGAAGCGCTCGACCGTCGTCACCAGCCACATATGCGTCGTGTCGCCGGAGTCGTTGATCAACGTCACGCCGGTGGTCCACTTGGCCATAGGCTTGCTGATCAGCAGCGAGATAAACGCACCGCCAAAGCCCATCACCAAGGCAAAACCCAAGAGACTGGAGAGATTCAGCCCATTGGCAGTGAGAAAGCGATTCAGGCCCAAAAGGTGAACGGCCAAGCCCAACACCAGCATGACGCCAAGGTTGGTCAACAAAAACAGGGCAACGCGTTTCATGAACGGCCTTTCTACAAAATTTCTGGCTTAACGCGGAGGAGCTTCAACAATGGCGTTGACAGACAGATGGCCTGAGTGCCAAGGCGACACCAAGCCCGCCCCAACGGCCATGATGAGGCCAGCTTAGGTTTGAACAAAGCAGCCAATCCAAGAGCTTGACTCCTCTTTTTACGAACCAGCCTCTTCTCATCCTTGCTCAAACAGCCTGCGCGGCCAAAGGCCGGCCGGCACCGAGCTCCAAACAGCGACCTTGCTGCCATTGCGCCTGCAACTGTTGCATCAGCGTCTCGGTCTCTCGCCGCTGCGTGGCCAGGGTTTTTTGCATGGCATCAATTTCACTCAAACGGGCTTGCAGGCTTTGCATCACCAAGTCATGCGGCATCTCGCGCCCTTGATGGCCGGCCAGGCGGCGCAGGGTTTCCAGCGAGAAGCCCAGGCGCTGCGCGATCTGAATCACCAACAGTCGCTGCAAGGTCTCTTCGTCGTAAAGGCGGTAGCCATTGGCGCCGCGCTTGGCCGGCGGCAGCAAACCGCTGGACTCATAGAACCGGATCGCCGACGCCGCCATCCCGGTGCGCTGTGCCAAGTCGCCAATCTTCATCTAAATTCACCCCGTCTGACTGATCAAAAACCGCTTGACCTTCAAGCCAACTTGAAGCTTAGCATGGCGACCATGAACACAAACCTCACCATCAACGGCCAGCGCCATAGCCTGGATATTGAACCCGAGACTCCGCTGCTGTGGGTGCTGCGCGATGAGCTCGGCTTGACCGGAACCAAGTTCGGCTGCGGCGTTGCCAGCTGCGGTGCCTGTACGGTCGAGGTGGACGGCGTCGCAACGCGTGCCTGCGTGATGCCCATCGTGGCGCTGGAAGGCAAAAGCATACGCACCATCGAGGCAGATCCCGACCGCATCACCGCCGCCCTGCAAGCGGCCTGGATTGAACTGCAAGTGCCCCAATGCGGCTACTGCCAGAGCGGCATGATCATGGCCGCCGCCAGCCTCTTGCGCGCCAAGCCCCGGCCCACCGATGCCGACATCGACGCCAACATCAGCAATATCTGCCGCTGCGGTACCTACCAGCGCATTCGAGCGGGCATACACCTCGCTGCCGCTCGACTGAACGGAGCTTCAGCATGAAGCGCCGCGGCTTTTTAATCGCCGGAGGCTTGCTGGGCGGCGGCGTCCTGCTGGGCGTGAGCCTGACAACACCGCCCTCGACCCGCTCGCGCCTGGGTGACAAGAACAGTTTCCCCGCCAGTGGCGATCAAGTCGCGCTGAACGGCTGGGTCAAGATCATGCCGGACGGCCGTGTCATCGTCGCCTCGCCGCGCGCCGAAATGGGCCAGGGCGTGCACACCGCTTTGGCGATGCTGGTCGCCGAGGAGATGGACGCCGACTGGGCCAGCGTCAGCACCGAGCAGGCGCCGGTCGCCCAAATCTATGCCAACACCGCGCTACTGCTCAATGTGCTGCCCTTCGCCAGCGATGATGACAGCCTGCTGGCCCGCATTGCGCGCCGCTCCGTACAGAAAGTCGGTTATGCGCTGAGCCTGCAAGTCACCGGCGGTTCCTCCAGCGTACGCGATGCCTGGGCCCCGATGCGCTTGGCCGGCGCGACGGCCAGAGCGATGCTGGTCGACGCCGCCTCGCAAGCCTGGGGCGTGGCAGCCGAGACCTGCAGCGTGAGGGCCGGCGTGGTCAGCCACCCACCCAGCGGCCGCAGCGTCGGCTTTGGCGAGTTGGCGGCTGCCACAGCAAAAATTGCACCACGCAGCGATGTGAAGCTCAAAGACCCGAGCGAATTCCGCCTGATCGGCAAGCCCACCGCGCGCACCGACATCCCGGCCAAGGTCAATGGCAGCGCCGAGTTCGGCATTGACGTCAAACCCGTTGGCCTGCTCCATGCCGCGATTCGCCAATGCCCGGTCTTGGGCGGCAAGGTCTTGCGCTTTGATGCGAGTGCGGCCAAGGCCGCGCGCGGCGTGGCGGACGCTTTTGTGATTCAAGACCAAGCCGTGGTCGTCGTAGCCGACCGCTATTGGCGCGCCAAGACCGCGCTGGAGGCCCAGACTATCGAGTGGGACGAGGGCCCCAACGCCAAGCTAGCCTCGGCGCAGATCAGCGCCCAGTTGCAAGCCGCATTGACCGGCAGTGACACTGGCAGCGGTTTTCGCAGCCAAGGCGATGCCGACAAGGCCTTGAGCCAAGCCTCGCGCAAATTGGAGGCGACTTACTCGGCGCCGTTTTTGGCCCATGCCGCGATGGAGCCGATCAACTGCACCGCCCAGTTCAAGGACGGGCATTTGACCGTCTGGTGCGGCACCCAAGTCGCGTCGCTGGCACGTTGGCGCGCCGCCAAGATTGCCGGCCTGGACAGCGAACAAGTGACGCTGCATGTGCCGCTCTTGGGCGGCGGCTTCGGCCGCCGGCTGGAGCTCGACATGATCGAGCAGGCGGTGCTGATCGCGATGCGAACAAAGGGTCAGCCGGTCAAGCTGATCTGGTCGCGCGAAGAAGACATGCAGCACGATATGTACCGCCCAGCCGCGATGGCCAGCTTCGCCGCCGCGCTGGACGAGCAGGGCCAAGCCCTTGCCTGGCTGAATCGGGTAGCGGCGCCCTCGATCGGCCTGTCCACCACCGAGCGTCTGCTACCCGCCTTTGCCGCGGACTCGCCGGACAAAAACCAGATCGAAGGCGCGTTTGACCTGCCCTACGCAATTCCTCACCTGAGCGTGCGCCAGCTGCGCGTGAAGACCCCGGTGCCGGTGGGCTCCTGGCGCAGCGTCGGCCACTCCTACAACGCCTTCTTCACCGAAGGCTTCATCGATGAGCTGGCCCATGCAGCCGGCAAGGGCCCGCTTGAATACCGCCGCGTCCTGTTGGCCGACAAGCCCCGCCACCGCGCGGTGCTGGAGTTAGCTGCCGCCAAGGCCGGCTGGGGCCAAGCCTTGCCCGCCGGCCGAGCACTCGGCATTGCCGTGCATGAAAGCTTTGGTTCCTGGTGCGCCCAGGTCGCCGAAGTGTCCGTGCAAGACGGCCAGCCGCGCGTGCACCGGGTCGTCTGCGCGATCGACTGCGGCGTGGTCGTCAACCCCGACACGGTGGAGGCGCAGATGCAAAGTGCGATCGTCTATGGCCTGTCGGCCGCCTTGTTCGGCGTGATCACCATCAAGAACGGCCGCATCGAACAGAGCAACTTCCCCAGCTATGAAGTTATTCGGATGGCGCAGATGCCGGTGATCGAGGTCCACATCATGCCGAGCAGCGCGCCACCTGGCGGCGTCGGCGAGCCAGGCACGCCGCCGATTGCCCCGGCAGTCGCAAACGCCTTGTTCGCGCTGACCGGCCAGCGCCTGCGCCAGTTGCCGCTGAAACTTCAACAGGCCGTTTGATCTGTCAGTTAGAGTTTTCGCTGGTAATTTGCCAGTCGCCGGTCTTGCCCTTGAGCAGCTCCAAAGTCTTGTCATTCTTCATCTTCAAGGCGTCGGCGCGGTAGTCTTGTTTGAAAGTGACGGTCGCGGTGCTGCCGTCGAACTTGA
This sequence comes from Paucibacter sp. B2R-40, assembly GCF_025717555.1. Classification (GTDB taxonomy): domain Bacteria; phylum Pseudomonadota; class Gammaproteobacteria; order Burkholderiales; family Burkholderiaceae_C; genus Paucibacter_A. The sequence goes on from NZ_JAJIRP010000012.1 coordinate 53,263, forward strand.
CCTGCACATCGCTCAACACCACCGAGATTTCCTTTTTGCTGGAAATACGTGCGACCCGGTCCGCTTCCCAGGCCTTGCGGCTGGCCAACTTGCCCTTGAATTCAGGGGCATAGGCGGCAAAATAGCCCCACATATCGCGCTTGCTCCAGGCCGCTGCCCATGCATCAACTGCGCTTCGAACCGCTTGACTGTCGCTGGCCTTGCTGTCGACTTTGGCAGCGGCGACAACTGCTGTCGCCGGCTTGGCCGCTGCTGGGCCAGCAACCAGGGCTGCAGCGGGCTGCGTCGCCTTGGCCAGATTGGCCTGGCTGCTGGCCGCCTTGGGAGGCTGAGTGGCCAAGCTGGAAAGCACGGCAGAAGTCAGCGGATCTGCAGACTTGGCCGATTCAGCGGCGGTTTTTGCCACTGCCGCTGGCGCGGGTGAGGTTACAGATGGATTTGCAGCTGGCTTTGCAGGCGGATTTACAGCCGAATTTACAGCCAAGGGGCTGGCTACTTGCCCTGGCGCCTTGGATGGTGCCGGCGTCGCCACTGGCGGGTTGGCACGCGCTGGTGCGCCGGGCTCAAAAATATTTTGCACTGCGGCAATCTTCAGCGGCAAGGCCAAGTCGGTCTTGTCCAATGAGAGCGACTTGGCATAGGCCTTCTCCGCCAAGCGCGCATGGATATCGCCCAAGTTTTGATACGCGGTGGCGTAGTCCGGGTTGGCCCTGACCGCTTGCTCCAGCGACTGCCTTGCTTTTTCATAGTCGCCCTGGTTGGCATAGAGCACGGCAAGATTGTTGTAGGGGCCGGGCATTTCAGGGTGGCTCACGACCAACTTCTTGAACACCTCGATCGCCTCCGGGTTGCGACCCAACAAGGACAGGGCAATGCCGCGCTGCAAGCGCAAACGCGCGTCCGTGGGCTTGGCCTTGAGCAAGTCGTCGACCTTCTTCAATCCCTCGGCGACCTTGCCGCCGGACAACAGGGCCTGCACATCGCCAACATCATCGGCCCGCGCCCATGTCGGCAGCCCGGCGGCCAATGCGCAGGCGATGTAAAGAGGTAGAAGGCGCCAAGACAAAGGCCGGTGGTTTGTTGCAGCTGAGGACATGGGAGCTAATCTCGGTAGAAATGTGCGGGGCATCAATCAGCCTCGCTTTTTAGGAGACTGAAACGCCGCAACTATAGCCAAGCCGCTCGTTGGCAAAAACGCCATCAAGCCGGTAAATGCGGCTTGCTTCAGCGCCGGCCTTTGCTGCGTGTCATTGGTAAGAGCGCGCGTCTTCAATCACCCGGCCATCGTTGGGCAGGCTGCCAAGCGCCAGTATCTGTACTTCCGCACGCAGCTTGGTGACTTCACGGACCACCGCCGCGATCCGCTCCAGCAAGCCTGCGTCGGCGGGCGTCGCGGATTCGATCTTCAAGCTCATGCGGTCCTGCGCCATCTCGCCCTCGATCACCAAGCGCGCACGGCCCAAGGCCGGAAAGCACCGCATGATCTCGGCCACCTGGGCCGCGTGCACAAACATGCCGCGCACCTTGGCCGACTGGTCGGCGCGACCCAGCCAGCCGCGAATACGGGTATTGCTGCGCCCGGTCGGACAAAGCCCCGGCAACACCGCAGACAAATCCCCGGTGCCGAAACGAATCAAGGGGTAGTCGGGGTTCAAACTGCTCACAACCACCTCACCCACCTCCCCGTCCGGCAGCGGCTCGCCCGTGCCTGGTCGCACGATCTCGACGATCAAGGCTTCGGCCAAGACCAAGCCCTCGCGCGCGGCGGTCTCGTAGGCCATCAGCCCCAAGTCGGCACTGGCGTAGCACTGATAGGCGTCCACACCGCGCGCTATGAACCAGTCCCGCAAGGACGGTGGCAAGGCCTCGCCGCTGAGCAGCGCTGTTTTGAGCGAGACGGTATCCAGGCCCGTGGAGGCGGCTTTCTCCAGCAGGATGCGCAGAAAACTCGGCGTGCCGGCAAAGGCCTGCGGGCGCAAATCCGCAATGGCCTGCAGCTGCAACTCGGTATTACCCACGCCGCCGGGGAAAACGCTGCAGCCCAGCGCATGCGCGCCGCCTTCCATCATCGAGCCGGCCGGCGTCAGGTGATAACTGAAGCTGTTGTGCAGCAAGTCGCCTTGGCGCAAGCCGGCCGCAAACAGCGCCCGGGCGACGCGCCAGTAGTCGCCCGCCTGGCCTTCGGGCTCATAGATGCCGCCGGGCGACTGAAAGACTCGGCGCGCACCAGCGCTCACGCCGCGCACACCCCAGCCAATCGCCGCATAACCGCCAAACACATCGCTGGCACGCAGACGCTGTTGGCGCGCCAGCAGATCGGACTTGCGGGTGACGGGCAACTGCGCCAAGGCGGCTCGGCTGTTGATGCTGCGCGCGTCCAGGCCGGCAAAGAGTTCCGCGAAGGCCGGCGCATGGGCTTGGGCATGCGCGACCTGCTGCGGCAGCGCCGCCATCAAGGCGCGCTCACGCTCATCCGGATCAAGGCATTCCAAGGCGTCATAAAAAACACCGGCCGGCAAGCGACTCATGGTGTTTCGTCCGTCCAGCGCGCCAATCGGCGCTTGATCTCGTCTTGCAGCGCCCGCACTTCGCTGCTGCTCTTGCAATCCCGCAGTTCCCAATCCGGGCTTTGCGCCGGGCGCTTGGCCAAGCGCGCTCGCAAGACCGGCTCGACCAGGCTGAGTTCCAGCACCACCTGACCCTGCAGGCTGAATTGATTGTTGCGCTCGCTCAGCGAGCGAAAGTCGCGCAGCGCCCGCTTGAGCTGCTGCAGCGCCTCGTCCGGCTTGAAGGCCGGCGGGGCGAAAAAGCTGTCGTCATTCATTCCTTGATCCCTTGCGCCTTCAAGCCAACCAGCGCTTGCGGCGCTTATAGCTTTTGACATCCTTGAAGCTTTTTCTTGGGCTGCCATCATCAGCCCCGCCCATACCCAGATAGAACTCCTTGACGTCCTCGTTCTCACTCAGCAGATCCGCCGCACCGTCCATCACGACGCGGCCGTTTTCCAGGATGTAGCCGTAGTCGGCATAGCGCAAAGCCATATGGGTGTTTTGCTCGGCCAGCAAGAAAGTCACGCCCTCTCTTTTGTTGAGGTCTTTGACGATTTCGAACACCTCCTCGACGATCTGCGGCGCCAAGCCCATCGAGGGCTCATCGAGCAAGACCATCTTGGGGTTGGCCATCAGCGCGCGACCGATCGCACACATCTGCTGCTCGCCGCCCGAGGTGTAAGCGGCCTGGCTGCTTCTGCGCGTTTTCAAGCGCGGAAAATAGTTGTAAACCTTCTCCAGCGTGGCGGCCACCGCCGCCTTGCCGTCGCGGCGGGTGTAGGCCCCCGTCAGCAGGTTTTCCTCGATGCTGAGATGGGCGAAGCAATGCCGCCCCTCCATCACCTGGATCACGCCGCGGCCCACCATCTCGGCCGTCGAGAGCTTCTCGATCCGCTCACCGCGCAGCTCGATAGACCCCTTGGTGACGGCGCCGCGCTCGCCGGCCAGCAGGTTGGAGACGGCCCGCAAGGTGGTCGTCTTGCCGGCGCCGTTGCCGCCCAGCAAGGCCACCACCGAGCCCTCCTTGACCTGCAACGACACGCCTTTGAGCACCAAGATCACGTGGTTGTAGATGACCTCGATGCCGTTGACATTCAGCAATATATTGGGAGTACTCACGCTGACACCTCACATGCCGTCAAGACTGACAGTCTTCGGGAGTTCTTCGCGTCAACTTCTTCTCCGTCGCATATCGCTCGGCGGTGGCCTTGACCAGCGGCTTGATGATGCTGTCATCGGCCTGGTACCAATCGGACGTGAAGTGCCACTGTTTGCCGTCCCAGCTGTGCACGCGCGCCCAGCTTGAGCCCATGTGGTCGACGCAGGATGTAGACACCGGCCGCATCACGCCGGCCAGGCCCAGCGCGTCGAGCTTTTTCTGGTCCAGCGCCAAGTTCTCCAGGCCCCAACGGACCTGCTCGCCGTCCATATGCTTGCCCTTGCCGAAACGCTCTTGCGCGCGCTTGACACCTTCCACACCCAACATCGCCGACAGCAGGCCGCGCATATAGAGCACCTGCCCGACCTCTTCCTTAGGCCCGGTGCCCTGCCCCTTGGCGTGCAGCTCCTTGAGCACATCCTGCACAACCTTGGCATTGGGCTCGGCGCCATGCTGGATAGTGACGGCGCTATAGCCCTTGGCGCCATCGCCTACATCCTTGACATCGGGCTCAGCGCCGGCCCACCAGACGCCATACATCTTCTCGCGCGGATAGCCGGTCGCCTGCGCCTCCTTCAAGGCGGTCGAGTTCATCACGCCCCAGCCCCACAGCAAGGTGTAGTCAGGCTTGCTCTGGCGCACCTGCAGCCAGGTGGCTTTTTGCTCAACCCCGGGTGCGGTCACGGGCAGCAATTGCAGCTCGAAGCCATGCATCTTGGCACGCTCCTGCAGCAGCGGGATTGGCTCCTTGCCGTAGGGACTGTCGTGATAGACCAGCGCGATCTTCTTGCCCTTGAGCTTGTCCCAGCCGCCTTCTTTCTTGGCGATGTGCTGCAAGAGCACATCGGCCGCCACCCAATAGGTGCCCAAGAGCGGGAAGTTCCATTTGAAGACGCCGCCATCGGCCGACTCGCTGCGGCCATAGCCGGCGGTGATCAAGGGGATCTTGTCGCCGGGCGCTTTCTCGGTCAAAGCGAAGGTGGCGCCGGTGGAGAGCGGCTGAAACACGGTCGCGCCCTTGCCCTTCAAGCGCTCATAGCATTCGACCGAGCGGTCGGTCGCGTAGCCCGTTTCGCATTCCTCATAGGTGATCTTGACGCCGTTCATGCCGCCGCGCGCATTGACCAGCTTTAGATAGTCGACATAGCCATTTGCCCAAGGGGTGCCGTTGGGCGCGTAGGCGCCGGTGCGATAGACCAGCACCGGGAAGAATTGCTCGGTGGGGGCTGCCGGCGCGGGCAAGGCGGGCAAGGCGATCAGCAAACTGCTGGCAAAGGCGATTGATTTGAGTTTCATGCTTGTTGTCTCCGTTTTTTTAGGGGCTGATCAGTGCGGAATCAATGTGGAAAGGGCCACAGGCGCAACTTCTCTTTGGCGGTTGACCACAGGCGTGCAATGCCATGCGGTTCAACAATCAGGAAGAACACGATCAGCGCGCCGAAGATCATGAACTCCAGATGCGAGGCGGTTTCGGTTTGAATGGGCAGGCCAAACCAATGCGGGATTTGACCCAGCATGATGGGCAAGATGATGATGAAGGCAGCGCCGAAGAAGCTGCCCATCACCGAACCCAGGCCGCCAATGATGACCATGAATAACAACTGAAATGAGCGGTCGATCGAAAACGCCGCCGGCTCCCAGCTGCTCAGGTGGACAAAGCCCCACAAGGCGCCGGCCACGCCGACGATGAAGCTGCTGACGGCGAAGGCGCTCAGTTTGGCGTACACAGGCCGTATGCCAATGACGGCGGCGGCCACGTCCATATCGCGCATCGCCATCCATTCCCGGCCAATCGCGGAGCGCACCAGGTTCTTGGTCAACAGCGCAAACACCAACACAAAGCCCAGGCAGAACAGGTACTTTTGCACCGGCGAATCGATGCTGTAACCCATCAACTGCAAGCCGGACACCGACACATTGCCGGACGGCGAGTCATGCGTGAACCACTTGATGCGCAGGAAGGCCCAATCGCAAAAGAACTGCGCCGCCAGCGTCGCCACCGCCAGATACAGGCCCTTGATGCGCAGCGAGGGAATGCCGAACAGCACACCGACCAGCGTCGAGCACAGACCACCCAAGAGCAGCGACGCAATTAAGGGCATGCCCTCGATGCGCACATGAAAGTTATAGGCCGCATAAGCCCCGACCGCCATAAAGGCGCCGGTGCCCAGCGAGATCTGCCCGCAATAGCCGACCAGCACGTTCAGACCCACGGCCGCCAGCGACAGAATCAAGAAGGGAATCAGAATCGCGCGGAACAAATACTCCGACGCGAACAAGGGCACGCCGACGATGGCAATCAGCAGCAGCAAGGCGACGGCAATCTGGTCCTGCCGAATCGGGAAGATCTGACTGTCGGCGCGATAGCTCGTTTTGAACTGGCCGTTTTCTCTATAGAACATTGCTCAGACCCGATCAATAACTTTCTCGCCGAACATTCCTTGCGGCCTGAACAGCAAGAACAGCAGCGCCAGCACATAGGCAAACCAGATCTCGATACCGCCGCCGAGCAGCGGGCCGATATAGACCTCGCTGAGCTTCTCGCCCACCCCGATCACCAAACCGCCGATGATGGCGCCTGGCACCGAGGTCAGCCCGCCCAGGATCACCACCGGCAAGGCCTTCAGCGCCACCAGCGAGAGCGAGAACTGCACACCTAACTTGCTACCCCAGATGACACCGGCCACCAGGGCCACAAAGCCGGCCACACTCCAGACAATCACCCAGATGGTGGACAGCGGAATGCCAATCGACTGCGCCGCCTGATGATCATCGGCCACCGCGCGCAAAGCCCGGCCGGTCGCGGTTTTCTGGAAGAACAGTGCCAGCAAGGCGACCATCACGGCCGCGATCAAGGCGGCATAGAGATCCTCCTTGTTGACCAAGAGCCCGCCCTCAAACGTCTTCTCGAACAAAAAGATCGGGTCTTTGGGCATGCCGACATCGATCTTGTAGATGTCGGAGCCGAACAGCGACTGACCCAGCCCTTCGAGAAAGTAGGTGATGCCCAAGGTGGCCATCAGCAACGTGATGCCTTCTTGGTTGACCAGATGGCGCAGCACCAGGCGCTCGATACCCCATGCCAGGCCAATCATCACAAGGAAGGCCAGACCGAAGGCCAGCGCGTTCACCGCGATGGGATTGCTCAGGCCGCTGTACTTCGGTATCCATTCGGCAAAACGCGCCATCGCCAGGGCGGCGAACAGCACCATCGCGCCTTGGGCGAAATTGAATACACCGCTGGCCTTGTAGATCAGCACAAAGCCCAAGGCGATCAGCGAATACAGCATGCCCGTCATCAGGCCGCCAAAGAGGATTTCAAGGAAGGGTCCCATGCCGGATGCTCTCAGTGGGATGTGCCGAGATAGGCACTGATGACGTCTTCATTACGCCTTACCTCAGCGGGCGTGCCGTCGCCTATCTTCTTGCCGTAGTCCAGCACGACGACGCGGTCGGAGATGTCCATCACCACGCCCATATCGTGCTCGATCAAGACAATCGTGCAGCCGAACTCGTCGTTCACGTCGAGGATGAAGCGGCACATATCCTGCTTCTCCTCCACATTCATGCCCGCCATCGGCTCATCCAGCAGCAAGACCTGCGGTTCCATCGCCAAGGCGCGGCCCAGGTCGACGCGCTTTTGCAAACCGTAGGAGAGCCGCCCGACCGGGGTCTTGCGGTAGGCCTGAATTTCCAGGAAGTCGATGATGTGCTCGACCTTCTCGCGCTGCTCGTTTTCCTCGCGCTCGGCTGGCCCCCAACGCAAAGCCTGCCAGAGCAAATTGCACTTCATATGCAGGCTGCGCCCGGTCATGATGTTGTCCAGCACGCTCATGCCCTTGAACAGCGCCAGATTCTGAAAGGTGCGCGCCACGCCCAGCTCGGCCACCTGGCGTGAGTTCATATGCTTGAAGGTCTGGCCGCGCAAGCTGATCGCCCCTTGCTGCGGCTGGTAGACGCCGTTGATGCAGTTCAGCATCGAGCTTTTGCCCGCGCCATTGGGGCCGATGATGGCGCGGATCTCATGCTCGCGTACATCGAAACTGATGTCGGTCAGCGCCTTCACGCCGCCAAAAGCGAGCGAGATGTTCTTGACCTCGAGGATGATGTCGCCGATCTTTTTTTCAGCCATCAGGCGGCCCTCCCGACCGAGGCGAATGTCTTCGCATCGACGATCTTCAAGTCAGCCGATATCGAGCCACTGCGCCCATCCTCAAACTTGACTGCGGTCTCAATAAACTGCGATTGGCGTCCGTCATACAGCGCCGAAATCAAAACCGCATATTTCTCGGCAATCGCGCTGCGCTTGACCTTGCGGGTGCGGGTCAGCTCGCCATCGTCGGCGTCCAACTCCTTGTGCAGAATCAGGAAGCGCGCGAGCTGGCTGCCGGCCAAGGCGCTGTCTTCGCTCAAGTCGGCATTGACCTTCTCCACGCAATCGCGGATCAGCTCATAGACCTCGGGCTTTTGCGCCAGATCGGTGTAGCCGGCATAGGACAGATTGCGCCGCTCGGCCCAGTTGCCGACCGCCTCGAAGTCGATATTGATGAAGGCGCAGACGCTGGCGCGCTGGTCCCCGAAGGCCACCGCCTCCTTGATATAAGGGAAGAACTTCAACTTGTTCTCCACGTATTTGGGCGCAAACAGCGCGCCGTCAAAAGTGCCGCCGAGCATGCGCCCGACATCCTTGGCGCGGTCGATGATCTTCAGATGGCCGTGGCCGTCGATGAAGCCGGCGTCGCCGGTGTGATACCAGCCCTCTGGCGTCAAGACCTCGGCGGTGGCCGCCGCGTTTTTGTAATAGCCACTGAACAGACCGGCCGACTTGACCAGGATTTCACCGCTCTCGCTGACCTTGATGTCAACCCCGTCTATGGGCACACCGACCGTATCGGCACGCGCCTCGTGGTCGGGCTGCAGGCACACGAACACTGCCGTCTCGGTCGAGCCGTAGAGCTGCTTCAAATTGATGCCAATGGCGCGGTAGAAGCTGAATAAATCCGGCCCTATCGCCTCGCCCGCCGTGTAGGCCACGCGCACCCGCGAGAAGCCCAGGCTATTGCGCAGCGGGCCGTAAATGGCCAGATTGCCGAATGCGTATTTGCAGCGGTCGACAAAACCCACGGCCTTGCCGTCCATCAGGTTTGGGCCGACTCGCCGCGCCAGCTGCATGCAGCGCTCGAACAAAACCCGTTTGAGCGCGCTCGCATCCTCCATCCGGATCATCACGCTGGTCAGCAAGCCCTCGAACACGCGCGGCGGCGCGAAGTAATAACTCGGGCCAATTTCCTTCAGGTCTATGGACACGGTGCTGGCCGACTCGGGCGCATTGACCACATAGCCGCAGGCCAACCACTGCGCGTAGCTGAAGATGTTTTGGCCTATCCAGGCCGGCGGCAGGTAAGCCAAGACCTCCTCGCTGGACGTCAGCTTGTCAAAGCGCGCGCCGGCCTGCGCCCGGTCGATCAGGCTCTGATGGGTATGGACGACGCCTTTTGGATTGCCGGTCGTGCCCGAGGTGAAAAACATCGCGGCGGTGTCGCTGGCCTGGCCCGCCGCCACCTGCTCGGCGAAGAAGCTGGGGCGCTCGCCGGCATGTTCACGGCCAGCTGCACAAAGTTGATCCAGCGAAGCGAGGCCGGCTTCCACATAGTTGCGCAGCCCGCGCGGCTTGTCGAACCAGATGCAGCGCAGCTGCGGGCAATGCTCGCGCAGCTCCAACATCTTGTCGACCTGTTCCTGGTCCTCGACCACGGCATAAGCAATTTCGGCGTTATTGATCGGGAACACAAACTCGGCCGCGACCGCGTCTGAATACAGCGGCACGGGAATCGCACCCAAGACTTGCGCGGCCAAAACGCTGGCCGACAAACGCGGCCGGTTCTCTCCCACCAGCGCAATATGGTCGCCACGCCGCAGGCCGGCCGCCGCCAAGCCGTGGGCCAGCTCGGTGACCAAGGCCTGCAACTGCTGCCAGCTCAAGCTCTGCCAGATGCCGTATTCCTTCTCGCGCAGCGCCGGCGCAGCGGGGCGCTGCGCTGCATGCTCGAGCAAGAGCCGGGGGAATGTCGTCGCCACTGGTTTTGTCTCCTTGTGATGCCTGGCGCCCAACGTTGGGGCGCCTCGTTCATCAGCAGGACCCAATACTAGGCTGGACTTTGACGCCATGTTGTCGTTGCAACGACATTCCAAGGGACTTCCCTGCCGCGTACTTTCCCCTAGTTACCAACAAACGCCGTGTAAGCCAAGCGTCATGGGACTGCGTCGACACTCAGGCATGCAATCCGCAAGCCAAGCCACGCCTCTTCGCCAACGCGCGCGCGCCGCGACGCCCCATGAGCTGGCCGCTATCCCTTGGCTGAGCGTGCTGACGCCGGCTCAGCACCAGACCGTGCTGGCGCAGTTGCAAGTGGCCGACGCCGAGGTCGGCGAGCGGATCTGCCGGATTGGCCGGCCGGCCAATTTCTGGTTCGGCGTGATCGACGGCTTGTTGAAGATGAGCAATGACGACAGTCAGGGTCCGGCCGTCACTTTCACCGGCGTGCCGCCCGGCGGCTGGTTCGGCGAAGGCACGCTGCTCAAGCGCGAGAGCTACCGCTACAACATCCAGGCGCTGCGCCGCAGCGTCGTGGCGGGTCTGCCAATCGAGACCTTTCACGACTTGCTGGAGAACAGCATCGCCTTCAACCGCTTCATGCTGAATCAACTCAACGAGCGGCTCGGCCAGTTCATCGCGGCGCGTGAGATCGACCGCATCTCCGACCCCGATCTACGCGTCGCGCGCAACCTGGCCGCGCTGTTTCATCCGCAGCTCTACCCCGGCGTGGGCACAATGCTGCGCATCACCCAGCAAGAGCTGGGCTATCTGGTCGGGCTGTCACGCCAGCGGGTCAATCAAGCCCTCAAAGCGCTGGTCGCGCATCGCTTGATCAGCATTGAATATGGCGGCCTGCGGGTGCTCGATCTGCAGGGCCTGCGCTGCTATCCGCAATTGCCAACTTGACCCCCCTGAATAGAGGGGCGCATGAACCCTCGAATGGGGCTGCCCGCTTGGGTTTGCCCGAATAGGACTGCCCTGAGCCCACTGCTACCGTGAATCACTGCCATTTTATGATCACAGGTCCTCAATGAAACTCAAGCTTTCGCAACGCCTGCTCGGCGCCTCCTTCCTCGCCATTGGCGCTTTCGGCTCGGTGGCCAGCCTGCCGGCACATGCCGCGCCCTTCAGCAGCGTGGTCATATTTGGCGACAGTCTGTCGGACAGCGGCAACAACTATCTGGCCGGTCTCTTCAACCCCGCACAGGTGATCACCGGCAACACCTACGTCCCCTCCTTGACTTATGCGTCGGGCGTCTACAGCAATGGCCCGACCTGGGCCACCCAGTTCACCAATGCGCTGGGTTTGAGTGCGATACCTTCCTTGGCCGGCGGCACAAACTATGCCTTCGGCGGCGCTGAAACCAGCCAAGCCGGCTCCGGCCCCGGTGGATTCCCCTACAGCCTGAAAGCCCAGGTCGGTCAATTCCTCGGTGCCCACCCGGCTGCGCCCAGCGACGCGCTCTACGTGATCGAAGGCGGCGGCAACAATCTGCGCGCAGCGGCAACAGCTTTGTCTGCGCCGGGTCTGTCATTTGCCCAGCAGATCAGCATCATTTCCGACAACGCCAGCCATTACGCGACCGACATCGGCAATATGGTCGACAGCCTGCAAGCCGCCGGCGCACACAACATCATCGTCTGGAATACGCCGAACTTTGGCGCCACGCCCTTCGCCGGCGCGACCGGTACGCAAGGTATCGGCAGCCTCTTGGGCTCAACCATGAACAGCGCTTTGGCCTATCGCCTGAGCACCGAGGCAGGGGTCAAGACTTTTGACGTCTTTGGCCTGATCAGCACCATTGCAGCCAACCCAGCCGCCTACGGGATTGCCAATGTCGGTGACGCCTGCGGCGCGGCGATCAACAACTGCGACCCCGCCACCGCCTTGTACTGGGACGCCATCCACCCGACGGCCAAAGGTCATCAGATACTCGCTGACGCGATGATGGCCGCTGCAGTGCCCGAGCCATCGACCTACCTGCTGTTCGCTTTCGGCATGGCCGGTTTGCTGGCTTGGCAACGTCGCCGGGCCTGATGCAGGCTTAGCTTACCGACCCCGCCCCGGCGGGGTTTTTCAATTTGAAGCGGGTTGTCGTGGCCAAGGGGGAGAATCAAGGCTTCGCGGCAGGTTGTTCACTTCGAACGTCCACCGTGCATATTGGAAGCTCTATGCCCCATCTCACCCTCGAATACACCAGCAACCTGCCCCTGTTCAAGGCCGCCGACACGCTGCTGGCGATGAACAAGGTTTTGCTGGCAAGCGCCGAGTTTGAGGCCTTGGACATCAAAAGCCGCGCCATCCGACTAGACACCTATTTGGTCGGCACTCATGTCAGCAACCATCCGGATAACCAGGCCTTTGTGCATGCCAAGCTGGCCCTGTTGAGCGGGCGCTCGGCGCAGACCAAACAGGCCTTGTCGGCCGCCCTGCTGGTGGTGCTGGAGCAAGCCTGCGCCTGGCCCAAGACGCAAGCGCTGCAGCTCTGCGTTGAAATTGTGGAGATTGACCGCGCGAGTTATGCCAAGTCCACAGGCCTGGCGCAGGCAAATCCTTAGGCCCCGAACGGCGTCGGCTGAGGCTGCACCTTGGGCAGGCCGGCAAAACGCTCGGCGCTGAGCTCATAGACCAGGCTGGGCGCTTGGCCCGGCACATCGGCCAGCGCACTCTTCAAGAGCATGCCGATGCGCTCCAGCGTCTTGCGCGAGGGCGTGTTCGCCGGCAGCACGATCGCCAGCACATGAGCTTGCTGAACAATGTTGAAGCTCAAATCCAGCGCCTTCAGGGCCATTTCGGACGCGTAGCCTTGGCCCCAGACTTGTGGTCGGAAGCGGAAGTACAAGTAGGGGCCGCTGACGCCGTCGACGGTCTTGTGCATCACGCCGCCAAAGCCGAGCACGACATCGGGCTGCTCGCGGGCGCTGATCACCCAATAACCAAAACCATGCGTCTGCCAATGATCAAGCCAGCCCTGCAACAAAGCTTGCGCTTCGTCGCGGCCCACCAAGGTGGCACTGGCGCTGCAGCGGGTGCAGATGGGGTCGGCATGCAATTCGAACACGGCGTCCAGATCGCCTGCGCACGGCGCACGCAGCAACAGGCGTGATGTAGCGACTGCCGCGAAAGCAGCAAAAGCCGCCGCAGGCGCCGAGGCCGCCTCAAAATCTTCTGTCAACGCCATCTAAGCTCGCCTTCGAGTGAACGGTCAAGGATGAAAACTGGTGGAAACCCTGAGATTACCCCAGACCAAGACTCGCTTTGACCGGACCGCCGGATTTCGCCCCCCTCATCTGCAGGGTGGCTGCGGCAAAGACACAACAGCCGAGCGTGACTGAGAATCGCGGCTTCTTCACCGCGATGCCACCATGCAAAGAACCGCCCGCCCTGGCTTTCGCCACCGTTTGCCCATCGCACTTCTGGCAATACTGGCCCTTTTGACGCCATTGCCGCTGCTCGCACAAGCAAGCTCGCCGTCCGTTGAGCTCAAGGAGTTGCGCTCACTCGGCGGCATCAGCGAATACCGCTTGAGCAACGGCCTGTGCGTGCTCTTGATGCCGGTGCCCAAGCACCCACTCACGCGAGTCACGCTGACTTACCGCGTCGGCAGCCGGCACGAGGGGCCGGGCGAGGCCGGCATGGCGCATTTGCTTGAGCACGTGACCTTTCGAGGCACCCAAGAGGCGCCCGACTTGGCGGCCGAAATGCAGCAGATGCAGGTGCGCTGGAACGGCACGACCACCCTGGACCGAACCAATTACTTCAGCTGGTTCAACCCTGATTCGGCCACGCTGGCGCGGGTGCTGCAACTGGAGGCTTCACGCATGCAAGCTGCGCTGCTGAACGAGCAAGGCTTTGAGAAAGAAAAGCCCATCGTGCTGAACGAGATGGGCTTGCGCGCGGCCTCGGTCGCCCAGCAATTGCATCAAGCGCTGCAAGCCAATGCCTACCGCCAGCACCCCTATGGCCGGCCGGTGATCGGTTTCACATCGGACATCGAAGGCCTGTCGCTGCAGCGCCTGCGCAGCTTCTACGCGCGCCACTACCGGCCCGACCAAGCGGTGCTGATGATCTCGGGCGCTTTTGACGCAGGCCAAGCCTTGAGCGCCGTGGTGGACGCTTTTGGAGCGCAGCCAGCCTTGGCACCAGCCGCCGAACCGGACAGCGCGCCAGAGCCTCCACAAACTGCCCCCAGGCTCAGCACCCTGCAGACAGCGCAAACCGCGCTGGCCGTCGCCTACCGCACGCCCGGCATGGCGCATGCAGATGCACCGGCGCTGATGGTCTTGAGCCAGCTCTTGCTGGGCGTGACCCAGCGGCTGGCGCAGGACCCGGCATGGCCGGGCCGGGCCTTGCTGGTGAGCGGCATGCCCATCTCGCGCGAGCCCAATTTGCTAGAGCTGGCCCTGCTGTTGCCGAGCAGCCGCAGTAACAGTGCTGCAGCACGGCGCGAGTTGGCCCAGTTCGAAGAGCGCTGGCTGGATGAGCTGGGCCAGTTCATCGACCCGCAGCGCATGGGCGACGCGCTGGTGCGCCGGGTCGCCAACGAGATCGCCGCGCAACTCAGGCGCCAGTTGCAAGACCCCGACGCGGCCGCTCAACTGCTCAGTCATGCCATCGGCGCCGGCGACTGGCGGCTGCCCTTCAAACTGCTGGACGCGCTGCCCGAGCTGCGCGCCTATGACGTGCGCAAGGTGGCCGCCAACTATGTGCGGGCGGAGAACCGCAGCGTCGCACGCGGCGTCACCGATGCCAGCGTGCGCGGCGTCGAGTCGGGCGATGCGGCTCAGGGCTTGTTGGCGGGCCTGTTCGCCAAGCCGGCCGAGGTGCAGAGCATCAGCAATCCCTCACAAGGATTGGAGAAAATAAAATCCGGCGGGGCCATGCCGAGCCAATCTCCGGGCCTTGCTGAGCGCTCAGAGCGCCTAGATGCCGACCCGGCCGCACTCGAGGCCCGCGTGCAGCGCCAGCGTCTGCCCAGCGGCATGCAGTTGGCGCTGCTGCCCAAGCCCAGCGCCAATGAGCAGGTCAGCCTGCTGTTGTCGCTGCGCTGGGGCAGCGCCGCAGCCATGGCCAGTCAGCAAGGCTGGCGGGCGCTGGCCGCGATGCTGGACGGCGGCGCGGGCAAGCATTCGGCCGCCGACATCCAGCGCCTGCGCCAGCAATTACAGGCCGACATCCGCATGCAAAGCGGGCCACAGGGTTTGCAAGTGCAAATACAGGCCCGCAAGACGGCGCTGCTGCCCGCGCTGGCCTTGTTGCGCGACTTGCTGCGCGAACCTGCGCTGGCGGACGAATCGTTCGAGCGCGTGCGCAAGGCCGCCCTGCTCAATCTGGAGCCGGCCGCGCGCGAGGCGCCCGACTCGGCGCAGGACAGGCTGCGCCGCTACCAAAATCAGCAGCTCAGCATCGGCGACCCCAACTACCAGCCCTCGGCCGAGGACTTGCTGAAAATCTGGCGCGGCTTGGACGCTCAGCAGGTGCGCGACTTCCATGCCCGCTATTGGTCGGCGAACGAGGCGCGGATTGCCGTCGTCGGCGATCTCCCCGAGGGGCTGAGCGCCGGCCTGGAATCCTTGTTCGGTGACTGGAAGCACCCGTCGGCTGCACCCTTTGTGCAAGCACAGCAGACCCGGCAGCCACTGGCAGGGGCGCGCTTTATTGGCGTGAGCAAGCAGCCGACCGAGGGTGCGGCCACGGTCGCCATGCAGCAAGACCTGGCCCTCACCCAGCAGTCACCCGACTACCCGGCTCTGCTGCTGGGCACACGCTTGCTGGCCGGTGACGGCGCGTCCGCCAGCGGCTCGCGTTTGGCCGAGCGCCTGCGCCAAAACGATGCGCTCAGCTACAACATCAGCGCCACTTTGCAAGTGCCTCACAGCCATGCCGGTGACAGCGCGCGCTTCGGCCTGCAAGCCAGCAGCGCGCCGGCCAATGCTTTCAAGGTCGAGGCCGCCTTGAAGGAAGAAATCACCCGCCTGCTGAGCGAGGGGCTCGGTGCCGCCGAGCTGGAGCGGGTGCGCCGGCAACTGCTGGCCGACCGGCGCCAGCAGCGCGGCCAGGACGCCCATCTGGCCGCGGCACTGCTGACGCACTTCGAGCTGGAGATGAACTTCCTCAGCCAGCAAGCGGCCGAGGACGCGGCACTGGCTGCGGCCAACCCGGAGCAAGTCCTGCAAGCATTGCGCCGCGCGCTGCTGCCGCAGCATTGGCTGATCTTGATCAATGGGGCCTTGAGCGCCACACCTTAGCGATCTAGGGAAGCTCTGCATAAATCAGGCCGGACCGTGCAAGCGCGGTCTCGGGCGGTCTGCTGCGTTGCACTTTTCGCCAATAGCTACGGCTATTGGCTTCAAACTGCGCCTTGCAGCCCATCCCGATCCGCACTGCCCGGCTTCGCCCCGATGTGTGCAGAGCTTCCCTAGGTGTTTCCCCGCCGCGCAGGCATGACGAAAGCCTGCGCCTTGCGGGCGCTGCACAATGGCGGCAGCTGCCGGCCTAGAGCCTCCTGGAACCGGCGCCAACATCATCAAAACCGCCACAAGCGAAGACACAGTCCATGAAACTAACCGCCATTGCCTTGGCCGCCGCAAGCTTGCTGCCGCTCCATGCCGCACAAGCCGCCACCACGCCCACTAAAACCGCCGCCAGCGCACCCGGCCACGCCAGCGCGCAGCAATGGGACCTGACCCAGCTTTATGCCGACGACGCCAAATGGGAGGCCGAACGCCTCGCGATCATGGCCGAGTTTCCTAAACTCAAGGCGATGCAGGGCACGCTGGGACAGAACGCGCAGAGCCTGCTGGCCGGCCTGGATTTGATGTCCGCGATGCAACGCCGCCTGTCGCGCCTGCAGTCCTATTCCAGCATGAAGGCGGACGAGAACACCCAGATCACCGCCAATCAAGCGCGCAGCCAACTGGGCGACCAGATCTATAACCAATACGGCGAGGCGATCTCCTTCGTCAACGCAGAAATAGCCGCGCTGGGCCGCGCCAAGGTCGAGGGCTTTATCGCTGCCGAGCCGGGCCTGGCCAAGCACAAGCAGTCGCTGCAGACCATTCTGCGCATGGCCGAGCACACCTTGAGCCCCAAGGAAGAAGCGCTGCTGGCCGCCGCCAGCGAAACGCTGCAGCAGCCCGGCCAGATCTACACCTTGCTGACCAATGCCGATCTGCCTTGGCCCAAGATCAAGATCCGCGGCAAAGAGGTCGTGCTGGACCAGGAGCAATACACCGCTTACCGCTCCGACTCAGACCCCAAAGTGCGCAAGCAGGTCTTTGACGCCTTCTGGCCGGTTTACAAGAACTATGAGCGCACGCTGGGTGCCGTCTATGCGGCCAATTTGCGCGGCACCGTCTTCAATGCCAAGGCGCGCAACTACCCGAGCAGCGTGGCGATGGCGCAGGCCGAGTACAACATCCCCGAGGCCGTCTACCTGACCCTGGTGCAAGAGGCCAACGCCGGCCTGCCGACGCTGCACCGCTACCTGAGCCTGCGCAGCAAGGTGCTGGGCTTGAAGCAAGCCGGCTACCAGGACATGTATGTGCCGCTGGCCAAGCCCGCCGGCAACTACACGCAAGCCGAAGCCGAGGCGCTGACCTTGAAGGCGCTGCAGCCGCTGGGCGAGGACTACACGCAAAAACTCGGTGCCGCCTTCAAACAAAACTGGATGCACTCGCTACCGCAGCGCGGCAAGCGCTCGGGCGCCTATATGAACGGCGCGGCCTACGATGTACACCCCTATCTCTTGATGACTTACAGCGGCGACTACAACAGCGTCTCGACGCTGGCGCATGAGTGGGGCCACGCGATGCACACGGTCTACTCGAACTCGCAGCCCTATGAGACTTCGGGTTATGCGACCTTCATCGCCGAGATCCCGTCCACCGCCAACGAGCTGCTGCTGGCCGACTACATGGTGGCCAACGCCAAGACCCGCGACGAGAAAATCTTCGCGCTTAGCCAGCAGCTGGAGAACCTGCGCGCCACCTTCTTCCGCCAGGCCATGTTTGCCGAGTTCGAACTGGCCGCCCATGCAGCGGTCGAAAAGGGCGAGCCGGTCACCGGCGAGAGCCTCACCAAGATTTACCTGGACCTGCTCAAGCGCTATCACGGTGACGCCAAGGGTGTGGTCAAGATCGATGACCTCTACGGCATCGAATGGGCCTATATCCCGCATTTCTACCGCGACTTCTACGTCTACCAATACGCCACCTGCATCAGCGCCGGCGCCTTCTTTGCCGAAGGCATCGCCAAGGGCGACACCGCCATGCTGGAACGTTACTTCACCCTACTCAAAGCCGGCAACTCGGCCGACCCTTATCCGCTGACCCGCGCCGCTGGTTTGGATTTAGCCTCGCCCGAACCCTACCGCGCGCTGGTGCGGCGCATGAACCGAGCGATGGATCAGTTGGAAGGCTTGCTGGCGCAGAAGAAATAAGCGCCAGACTGATCAAGCAGCGCAGCGGGCGAACACAGCCGGCCCTACAAAGGCTGGCGTCGCCGCGACCTTGACGAAGATGCAGACGAGGAAGTCAAGCGGATGCGCTGCTTAACCCGCACGCGCCGCCCTTTGGACGACAACACCGCCGCCTGCTCCGGCACCGGCGCGGCCGATGGAGCTGCCGCTCCATGGCCGGCTTGTCGGATCGACTTGCTGCGCGCCAACTTGATTGCGGCCTGTTTGCGCATCACCGCCTGCGCGGCATGGAAAAGCACAAACAACACCGCAGCGGTGATCACCCAGGGCTTGATCTCTTCGATCAACTGCTCGGTCATCAGCCAAACCTGCCAAGCGCCCAGCCTGCGCTCCTCTTCGGACACCGCCCCGCCGGCCGCTTGGGCGGACTCAGCGCGTGCAGACTTGGCCTCGTCCAAGCGGCGAGCCAGTCTTTCTTGCTCGGCTTCACCGGCGGCCTGCGCGTTCCTGAAATGGTCGCCGGTCAGTTGGTGCAATTCACCGCGCAGGTCCTTCAAGACACTCTTGACCTCGGCGGAGATCAAGCCCTCCTTGCCAACGCTGCCGAACAATTCTTGCTCGGCGCGCTGGCTGCTGCGCGGGCCGCTGCCGTGCAGCACCTCCCCTTTGACCAAGACCGCTTCGAACTCGGCGCCGGGTTGCTTGGCCAAGTCCAGCAGCGCCGGGCTATTGGTTGCCGTCGCCGTCGCCGTCGCCACCCCCGCCTCCATCCGCAAAGTCTGAATCTGCGCATGGCTCGGCTGGCTCGCCCCGAGTTCTTGCTCTCGCTGTAGCACATCTTGCCCGGCCGGCTGCGTCACGGGCATGGCCATGGCGGCCGCACCCACCAACAGGTCAGCCAGACAAAGCACGAGCCACAATTTCTTTTTGTTCATCACACCGATCTGCGCCGCCATTCAAAGCAAAGCGTCATGGCGAGATTCTAAGAGAGCCGGGCAGCGCACGCCTCCAAGCCACTTGCAAGCTGGGTGCGTAGCCGTATACTGTATAAAAATACAGTTAATTGATGACCCCCAAACCATGTTTGCCCCCGCCCCCCCGCTCTCGACGCCGCCTGACGATGTTGCCGCCGCAACAGCAGCTTCAGCCGCCGCCAACAGCGCCCGCCTGGAGAGTTTGCTGCGTGCCCAGGTCTGGCGCGCCAGCAGCCTGGGTTCCAGCCACAGCGCCTGCGTCAGCAGCGGTTTTGCCGCGCTGGACGGCGAGTTGCCGGGTGGCGGCTGGCCCACGCAGAGTCTGAGCGAAATTCTCTGCGACAGCGTGGCCACGCTGGAATGGCGGCTGCTGGCACCGGCGCTGCGCTTGCTGCTCTCGATCGACGCGGCCAGGCGCCCGTCCAGCACAGCCAAGCCTGCGGCTCGGCGGCCGAGCAAGCCCGCAGCCCTGCGCGCCGAGCGCCCGCTCTTGCTGATCAACCCGCCGCTAACGCCCCATTTACCTGGCTTGCAGCGCACCGGGCTGCCGGCCCACCGACTGATCTGGATCGCGCCCGAAACACCGGCCCAGCAACTCTGGACGCTGGAGCAGGCGATCAAGGCCAATGCCAGCGCTGCCATCCTGGCCTGGCTGCCGCGCGCCACGCCCGCGCAGATCCGCCGCCTGCAAAGCTGTGCCCAGGTGATGGATGCACCGATTTTTCTGTTCCGCCCCTTGGCCATGCAAGCGCAGTCCTCGGCCGCGCCGCTGCGCCTGTGCGTGAGCACCGGGCCGGGCTGGACGCTGCAAGTGCAGATCCTCAAACGCCGTGGGCCGGTCCATGAGGGGCTGTTGAGCCTGCCGTCGCTGCCGCCCGACCTGGCGCAGATGCTGACGCCGCGCATGCTGAGTCTGGCGCAGCCACAAGTTCAAATGCCCAGCGCCGTGGAGGCTCGCCATGCATTGGCTCGCCCTGCTACCCAGTCCGCCGCCATCCACCGATGATCCACCGGCCTGCAGCGCAGCCCCCGAACAGACCCAGCAAGCGCTGGCCTGGTGGGCGCTGCAGTTCAGCCCCAAGGTCGCGCGTCTGGAAGAAGCCGTGGTGCTGGAGGTCCAGGCCTGCCTGCGGCTGTTTGGCGGCGCCGAGGCCTTGCACGAGCGGGTACGGCGCAGCGCCGTCTCGGCCGGCCTGAGCCTGCAAACCATCGCCTGGGCGCCCACCAGCCTGGCCGCCTTGGCACTGGCCAGGGCCGGTCGCAGCGATGGTCTGAGCATTGACATCACGCCGCTACTTGACGGGCTGCCTTTGTACTGCCTGACGGCCGTACAAGCGCAAGAGGCGATGCTGGCGCGGCTGGGCTGCCGCACACTCGGCGATGTACGGCGGCTGCCGCGTGCGGGCTTGAGCCGGCGTTTCGGCAAGGCCTTGCTGCAAGCGCTGGATCAGGCGCTGGGCCTGCAGCCCGAGGCGCACGCCTGGTTGCGGGCGCCGGCGGAGTTCGATGCCCGGCTGGAGCTGCCGCAGCGGGTCGAGAACGCACAGCTCTTGCTGCAGTATGTACGCCATCTGCTCTTGCAGTTGTGCGCCTGGCTGGCGAGCCGCCATGCCGGCATTCAAGAGTTGAGCCTGCATTGGGAACATGATGCGATGCGGGCACGCGGCGTCGGCAAGGGCGGGTCGCTGAGCATCCACACCAGCCACTGCACGCGCGACTTCGGCCACCTCTCGCGCCTCTTGAGCGAGCATCTGGCTCAGCTGACGCTCGCTGCGCCGGCCGGCGAGATCCGCCTCCAAGCGGGCGCAGTACTGCCCTTGGAGGAAGCCAGCGCCAGCCTGCTGCCGGCCGCTCCCGATCAGGCGCTTGAGCCGCTGGCACAGTTGCTGGAGCGCATCTCGGTGCGCTTGAGTCCTGAGCGGGTGCGCTGCGGCAGCTTGCGAGAAGACCACCGACTGGAGGCGATGCAGCAGTGGCAGGCGTGGACGGTCTGCCCTGCCACCAAGCAGCAGCTGAGCTGCGACCAAGCTCAGCCTCAGCCGACTTGGTTGCTCACGCCACCGCTGCGCCTGACCGTGCACCAAGACCGCCCGCACTACCAGCAAGCAGCTTTGCAACTGCTGGCCGGGCCGCAACGCATCGAGGGCGGCTGGTGGGAAGCCAATCTGGCTTTGCCAAATGGCCACGCCCAGGTTCAGCGCGACTACTTTCTCGCCCTGAGCGCCGGCCACCTGGTGTTGTGGGTGTTTCAGCAGCGCTTGTCCGAGTTCGAACATGGCTGGTTTTTGCACGGGGTGTTTGCTTGAACCTCATCAGCAACTATGCCGAGTTGCATGCCCTGAGCAACTATTCATTCCTGCGCGGTGCCTCGACGCCGGCCGAGCTGGTGGAGCGCGCGCATGCGCAGGGTTATGCCGCCTTGGCCTTGACCGATGAATGCTCGCTGGCCGGCGTGGTGCGCGCTCATGTCGCTGCGAAGGCTTTGAACCTCCATGTCGCTACGGGCCAGCCCCCCGAGGGGACGCCGACCGCCTTGGGACGGCCCGGCGTCGACCGCGGCCTCAAGCTGATCATCGGCTCAGAGTTCCTCGTCCAGGGCGAGGCGGGAGAGCCTCTGTTCAAGCTCTTGGTGCTGGCTCGCCATCTGGCCGGTTACGGCAATCTCTGCCAGTTCATCACCGACCTGCGCCGCGCGGCCGACAAGGGCACGTATTGCCTGCGCTGGTCGCAGCTGCAGCTCGCCGCTTTGGAGGGCTGTTTGTTCATCGCTCTGCTGCCGCGCGCGGCCAGCGACGCCGAACTCCTGGCGCCGGCGCGCTGGTTGCTGCAGCATGTGCCGGGCCGCGCCTGGTTAGGCGTTGAGTTGCTGCGCGAACTGGGTGACGAGATGTGGTTGCAGCGGCTGCGCGCCTTGTCGGAGCTGACCGCCCTGCCCCTGGTCGCAACAGGCGATGTGCATATGCACCGGCGCTCACGCAAGCCGCTGCAGGACGTGATGACAGCCACCCGCCTGAACAAGCCCATCGCCGCCTGCGGTTTTGAGCTGCAGCCTAACGCCGAACGCCATCTGCGCAGCCGCCTGCGCCTGGCCCAGCTCTACCCGGCCGAGTTGCTGGCCGAGACCCTGGTGGTGGCAGGGCTGTGCGATTTTTCGCTCGACGAAATCCGCTACCAATACCCCAGCGAGGTGATCCCCGCCGGCAGCACGCCGACCGCCCATCTGCGCGCGCTGACCGAGACCGGCGCGGCGCGGCGCTGGCCTTCTTCTGCAACAAACCCTGGCTTAACGCCCAAACTGCGCGCACAGATCGAGCATGAGCTGGATCTGATCAAGTCGCTGGGCTATGAGCATTACTTCCTCACCGTGGCCGATATCGTGCGCTTCGCGCGCGGCCGCAAGATTCTCTGCCAGGGGCGCGGCTCGGCAGCCAACAGCATCGTCTGCTATTGCCTGTTCATCACCGAGGTCGACCCGGCGCGCTCCAGCATGCTGTTCGAGCGCTTCATCAGCCGCGAACGCAATGAGCCGCCCGATATCGATGTGGACTTCGAGCATGAGCGGCGCGAAGAAGTGATCCAGTATCTGTACCGCAAGTACGGCCGCGAGCGCGCCGCGCTGACCGCCGTCGTCATCAGCTACCGGCCACGCAGCGCGATCCGCGACGTCGGCCGCGCCTTGGATATGGACGAGGCCTTGGTCGAAAAGCTCGCCAAGGACCACAGCGGCTGGAGCGAGGAGAGCCTGCCGGATGAGCGCCTGCAGCAGCTGCAGATCGAACTCGGCCTGGACCCGCAAGACATCAAGCTGCGCCAGCTGGTGCGCCTGAGCCGCCAGCTGATGGGCATGCCGCGCCACCTCAGCCAGCATCCCGGCGGCTTTGTATTGACCCAAGGGCCGCTCTCCCGCCTGGTGCCGATCGAAAACGCCAGCATGGCCGAGCGCACCGTGATCCAGTGGGACAAGGACGATATCGACGCGCTCGGCCTGATGAAGGTTGATGTGTTGGCGCTGGGCATGCTGAGTGCGCTGCGACGCAGCTTTGAGCTGATCTCGACCTTGCGCGGCAAACCGTTCGGCATGGCCGATGTACCCGAGGGCGACACACCCACCTACGACATGATTTGCCAGGCCGACACCATCGGCGTGTTCCAGATCGAATCGCGCGCGCAGATGTCTATGCTGCCGCGCCTTCAACCCCGCTGCTTTTACGATCTGGTGATCGAGGTCGCGCTGGTGCGCCCGGGGCCGATTGCCGGCGGCATGGTCCACCCCTATTTGAAGAACCGCGCACTGCCGCCCGAGCAGATCAAATACCCCAAGGACGAACTGCGCGCGGCCTTGGAGCGCACCTGCGGCATCCCGATTTTTCAGGAGCAGGTGATGCAGGTGGCGATGATCGCGGCCGGCTTCTCGCCCGGCGAGGCTGATCAGCTGCGCCGCGCGATGGCGGCCTGGAAGCGGCCCGGCGACCTGGCGCGCTTCCACGAGAAGATCCTCACGGGCATGCGCGAGCGCGGCTACCAAGACGAATTCGCCGAGGCGATTTTTCGCCAGATCAAGGGCTTCGCGTCCTACGGTTTCCCGGAGTCGCATGCGGCCAGTTTTGCGCTGCTGACCTATATGTCCTGCTGGGTCAAACGGCATGAGCCGGCGGCCTTTCTGTGCGCGCTACTGAACTCGCAGCCGCTCGGCTTTTACACCCCCAGTCAGCTGGTGCAAGACGCGCGCCGGCACCAGATCGAGGTGCGCGCCGTCGATGTCAACGAGAGCGAGCGCTTGAGCAGCCTGGAGACCCTGGCGGGTCGGCAGCAGCCGGCGGTGCGCCTGGGCCTGCATCTGATCTCAGGACTCAGCAAGGCCGCGGCTGAGCGGATAGAAGCCAGCCGCCGTGACGCGGGCCCGTTCAGCGACGCGCAAGACCTGGCCCTGCGAGCCGAGCTAGATCAGCAAGACATGCAGCAACTCGCCGCCGCCGACGCGCTGATGTCGCTGGCCGGCCAGCGCCGCCAGCAGGTCTGGCAGGCCTCAGCGCTGAGCGCGCAGCCGCGCTTGCTGCAGGGCTCATTCAGTGCAGATGACGAGTTAGCTATGCCCACCGCTCCCGAGGGTGAAGAAGTGATCTGGGACTATGCCGCCCTGGGCCTGACGCTGCGCAGCCATCCGCTCAAACTGCTGCGTCCGCGCTTGGCGAAGTTAGGTCTCAAGAGCTCCGAGCAACTACAGCATTGGCCGACTGGCCGCAAAGCACATGCCTGCGGCATCGTCACCGTCCGCCAGCGCCCGCAAACAGCCCATGGCACGCTGTTCATCAGCCTGGAGGACGAGAGCGGCAGCGTGCAAGTGATCGTCTGGCCCGCTGTGTATGCCGAGCACCGCATCGTCGTGCGCGCTGCTCGGCTCTTGGCCGTGCACGGCGTCTGGCAGCATGAAAACGGCGTGCGCAATCTGATCGCGCGCAGCTTCGATGATCTGACGCCGCTGCTGGGCCGGCTGGGGTTGGAACAGAGCCGGGACTTTCGCTGAGCCTGCCCGCAAGCTTTGCGAGGTCTGGCGGCCAGACTCAAGCAGTAGAACGCAATTAGCTCAAGACCTTGTCATACATCAAGGTCACAGCGGAGAACTGCAGCACACTGAACTGGCGACATCGGCGTAAAGCAGCTACATTCGCTCAGCTGCGTGCACGGTCAAGCGAACCCCAAAAAAGGGCCACGAGCTTCCCTCAAGGTCCGAACGGAGACAAGCCCATGCGCAATAACCAGCCCGTGTCCCAACAGGAATACGACTTCCCGGCAACCGCCACCTTGATGTCCACCACCGACATCAACTCCCACATCACTTATGCCAATGCAGCCTTCATTGCTGTCAGTGGCTTCAGCGAAGAGGAGGTGCTGAGTCAACCACATAACCTGGTGCGCCACCCCGATATGCCCCCTGAGGCGTTCGCGGATATGTGGGCCACGCTGAAGGGCGGCGAGTCCTGGACCGCGCTGGTGAAGAACCGCCGCAAGAACGGCGACCATTACTGGGTGCGGGCCAATGCCACGCCGGTCGAGCGAGCGGGCAAGATCGCCGGCTATATGTCCGTGCGCACCAAGCCCGCACGCGCCGAGGTGCAGGCCGCCGAGAAGCTTTACGCCAGCTTTCGCAACGGCTCGGCCCAGGGGCTGGCTTTTCACAAAGGCTTGATTGTGCGCAGCGGCTGGCTCGGCGGCCTGCTGTCCTTGAACCAGACCTTGTCGGTGCGCTGGCGCGTGCGCGCCGCCCTGCTATTGATGCCGCTGCTCTCGCTCGCTGGTGCTGCCACGCTGGGCTTGGCGGCGGGCTCGCTGGCCCTGCTGGCGGCGCTGCTGGTCATCAGCAGCCTGCTCAGCGCCTGGTGCCTGCATGCGCAAGTGACGCGGCCGCTGGAATTGCTGGCCGAGCAGGCCCGCAAGGTCGCCGCCGGCGACAACGCTACCAATGTGCAAATGAATCGGGTCGATGAGATCGGCATGTCCATGCGCGCTATCAACCAGCTCGGTCTGATGTTCCGCTGGATCGTCGACGACGTCAGCGAGCAGATTCTGACCGTGCGCACGGCCAGCGGCGAGATCGCCCAGGGAACTAACGATTTAAGTGCTCGCACCGAACAAGCGGCCTCCAGCTTGCAGCAGACCGCCGCCTCGATGGAGGAGATGAACTCCACCGTCAGAAACAATGCCGATACGGCCCAGCAAGCGACACAGGTGGCCCAGGAGGCCAGCCATGCCGCCGAGCAAGGTGGCACGGCGGTGGGACGCGTCAATCAGACGATGGAAGGCATCACCACCTCGAGCCGCAAGATCAGCGACATCATCAGCGTCATTGACGGCATCGCTTTTCAAACCAATATCCTGGCACTGAATGCGGCCGTCGAAGCGGCCCGGGCCGGCGAGCAAGGACGCGGCTTTGCCGTCGTCGCCAGCGAAGTGCGCAGCCTGGCCCAGCGCAGCGCCGAGGCGGCCAAGGAGATCAAGACCTTGATCAGCGACAGCGTCGAGAAGGTCGAGAGTGGTGCCCGCCAAGTCGGCGACGCCGAAGTGACCATGGGTGAAATCGTGCGCCAGGTCAGCCGTGTCAGCCAGTTGATCGGCAGCATCAGCCATGCCAACCAAGAGCAATCCACCGGCATCGGCCAGGTCAGCGCAGCCATCAATCACCTCGACCAGGTCACGCAGCAAAACGCGGCGCTGGTGGAGCAGTCCAGCGCCACCACCGAGAGTTTGCGCAACCAGACCGATCAGCTCGTGCGCGCGCTGGCGGTATTCCGCGCCGGCCCGAAACGCTGAGTGCGGTCCAATCGTGTCAAGCAGCAAACTGCTGGGCCACAAAGCGCCACAGCAGCCGTGAGGCATCCGGCCCGCAAGGGTCACTGAAGGCCTGCGACTTGGCGCCGCCACTCCAGGCATGGGCCAGCCGATCCACTTCCACCAGACTCACCACGCTGCGGGCGCCGAGTTTGTAGTCGGTCGTCGTCATCGCATAGCGCTGGCCGCGTTGGCTGCGGCGCGCCGGGCCGGCTTTTACCTCGGCATTGGCTGCAGCACCCAGCCGCGCGGCCGCACACCAGAGCTGCACGGCGGCTTGCGCATTCTCAGGCGACACCACGCTATCTTGGCAGCCATGGATGAGCAGCAAAGGCGGCCAAGCCGGGCCAAGCGCCATCGCCCCAGCGGCCATTGGCGCGGCCTTGCGTCGCCCCTTCATCGCCCCCATGGCCGACAAGCTGGAATGCGCCTCGCCCGGCGGCACACCCGAATGCATCACCACCGCCTTGAAGCGCTCGGGGTGGCGCGTCGCCAGCAAGGCCGCCATGCTGGCGCCGGCCGACATGCCGGCCACGGCCACACGCTGCGGGTCCACCGGGTAGAGCAGGCAGACCTGATCAATCGCCTGCATGATCAGCGCCACTTCCGCCTGCGCCTTGCCGGAGCGGGTCGCAAACCAGTTCCAGCAGCCTTGCGGGTTGGCGATGAGGTCTTGCTCGGGGTAAAGCAGCAGACAGCGCTCACGCGCCGCCAAGGCGTTCATGCGCGTACTCTGCGCGAAAGAACTGGCCGACTGGCCGCAGCCATGCAGCATCACCAGCAGCGGCAGCCGCTCCCCAGGCCGCAAGCCCGGCGGCCGGAAGACCCGAAACTGACGCGCACCGCCGGCACCCATGGCGATGCCCGGCAGCCAGTCGCCCGGGCCGGCCGGCGCACGCGCCCGTTTGGCCTGGGCCACTTGCACGCTCTTCATCGACTGTTTTAGCGACTGCTTGAGCGCCTTTGCACCTGCCTGCATTTGGCTGCGCGCCGCCTGCCCAAAGCTACGCTGCAGGCTGCGGGTCCAGATCGACATCAGACTTTTTCTCGCCATCACCCAGCCCTGCTGAATTGTTCAATGACTTGCAGGCTCCCTGGGCCCATTCTCGTCACCAGTGTGACCTGCCCATGTCAAAGGCAAGCCATCAATTGAGATGACCCCGAAAGGTCTGCCGCCAGGCCATCGGCGACACGCCAAACGCCTTGCGGAAATGCGCCCGCAGCGAGACCGCCGAGCCAAAGCCCGCCAGCTCGGCGATCTGCTCGACCGATTGAGCACTGCCCTCCAGCAAGGCCTGGCTGCGCGCCAGGCGCTCGCTGAGCAACCAGGCGCCGACGGTCGTGCCGGTGAGCTGCCTGAAGTGCCGCGTGAAGCTGCGCCGACTCATCATCACGCTGTCGGCCAGGCTGTCCAGGCTGTGCGCCTGCGTCAGATCGGCCCGCACCCGCTCGATCACGGCGGCAAGACGGGTATCACGCGCGCTTTCTGGCAAGGGCTGCTCGATGAACTGCGCCTGCCCGCCGGCCCGGTGCGGCGGCACGACCAAGCGCCGCGCCACGCTATTGGCCGGCCCCACGCCATATTGGCGCCGCAGCAAATGCAGACAGGCGTCGATGCCGGCGGCGGTACCGGCCGAGGTCAAGACATCGCCCTCGTCGATATAGAGCACATCGGCGTCAACCGCCACGTGCGGATAGCGTGCCGCAAAGTCCTGCGCATAGGCCCAATGCGTGGTGGCACGGCGCCCATCCAGCAGGCCGGCCTCGGCCAGCACATAGGCGCCCAGACACAGGCCGACCAGCTGCGCGCCGGCCTCGTGCGCTCGGCACAGCGCATCAAGCAGGGCCTGCGGTGGCCGCTCCCTCGGGTCGCGCCAGCTCGGCACGATGACGGTGCGCGCACCTTTGAGTGCCTCCAGACCCGCCTTCAAGCTCAAGCCAAAGCCGGCCGTCGTCATCAAGGCGCCGGGCTCGGCGGCGCATACCCGCAACTCGAACGGTGGCGCGCCCGGATGCGACTCGCCGAACACGGCGCAGGGCACGGCCAGGTGAAAGGGGCTGATCTGGTCAAAGGCCAGCACGGCAATCGGGTGGGTTCGCATTGGTTTGCACGCGGTATACACGCGCTTTACAGGCGCTTTACACGCGTTTTACACGCGTTTTACACAGTCAGGAAGTTTGGCCCGATCTTAGCGGTTAATGTCATTCAGGCCACTGGTCGGCGAGTGGCTTGCTGGGAACAATCTGTCCATCGATTCACCCATTTGTTCATCAATTCACACGGAGTCACATCTCAATGAAACACAAGCAAGCCCTGATCGTCATCGATGTCCAGATGGACTATTTCCCTGGCGGCAACTACCCGCTGCACAATGCCGAGGGCGTGCTGACGCAGGTCGAAGCCGCCATCCACAAGGCGCAAGCAGCGCAGATGCCGGTGATCCTGGTTCAACACATCGCCGACCCGGCCAAAGGTCCCTCGCCCTTCTTCAATGCCGGCAGCGCGGGCGTGGCCACTCACCCGCGCGTGTTGGCCGCGGCTCCTCAAGCGCCGCTGGTGATCAAGCGCTTTGCCGACTCGTTTGACAGCACCACGCTGACCCAGACCCTGGCCGAACTTGGCGTTAGCGAGCTGCTGATCTGCGGCATGATGACGCAAAACTGCGTCACCCATACCGCCATCTCCAAGGCGGCGCAGGCCTATGCCAAGGTCAGCATCCTGGCCGACTGCTGCACCACGGTCACCGACATGCTGCACCAGATTGCACTGAGCGCGGTCTCCAGGCGAGTGACGGTGCTGCCGATGGCCGAGGCGTTCTAAAACGGGTCGGCCGGGGCGACATGCCAACTCCATCACGGACCGGCGCGCGCTTGAAAAAGTGGCGCCGCACAAGCCCTGCCAACAAAGCGCACTGCGTGCCGCCTATGTCACGAATCAAGCGCTTGCGTGGCCGTGCAAGCCTGTTCAGCTGCCCCGGCTGCTTTGAGAATTGCGTCAACGGGCCAAGTTTGGCCCCGCACTCAAGCCAGCCGAGGTATCGCCATGTTCACAAGCCGCGCCAAATCTCTGACCCGCAAGCTGCTCTTGGCCGCTGCGGCCATCGCCTGCGCCGCGCCGGCATTGGCCGCGCCGCGGGCGCTGGGCGACGAAGAAATGCGCTCGGTCAATGGCGGCACGCAAGCCGCCCCCTTGCTAGCCATGTCCTTGGGCGTGACCTTGCCGGCTCTGCTTGAGCTGCTGGGCAGCGACAGGCTCGCGGCCACAAAATCCAAACTCTCACCGGCCGAGTTTGCCGCTGCCATCCAGGCCGCGGGTTTGAGCGGCGCGCTGCAAAGCGGCTACGACGGCCAAGGCGGCAGTCAGGTTTCGCTCGGATCGGCCAAGCTGAATCTGCAAAACAACCTGGCCGATGTCTTGACGGCCGGCGCCGGCCCATACAGCGGCGCCAACTCGATGGGATCAGTTGCTATCAGCAATCTGGATGCCGGCGGCACCCGTTTGCTGGTCTGGCATCACTGATGGCGCCGAGGCGGCAATAGAACCCGCCTTAGAAGTGAATCCCCTTCATCATCTGCTGCATCGCGATCGCCTCGGGTGAGAGCTGCGATTTGCCGCCCTTGCCCAGCTTATCGCCCTTGGATGCATCGCTGTCCGGGAACATGCGGAAGGTCGTATTCATCACGATCTGCGCGACGCGCGGCATTGCTGCATGCAGCAACTCGCCCGTGATACCTAACCTCGTCGCCACTCGCACCGGCTTCGAGATGCAGGCCTGTGCCACCATATCAGCCGCTTCTTCAGGCGCCAGCGTCGGCACGTTTTTGTAGATCTGCGTCGGGGCGATCATCGGCGTGCGCACCAAGGGCATATTGATGGTGGTGAAGGTGACGCCCTGGTCGGCAAACTCCGACGAGGCGCAGCGTGTCCAGGCATCGAGCGCGGCCTTGCTGGCCACATAGGCCGAGAAGCGCGGCGCATTGGTCAGCACGCCAATGCTGGAGATATTGACCACATGTCCCTTGCGCTTGGCCACCATGCCGGGCAGCAGACCCATGGTGACGCGCAGGCAGCCAAAGTAATTCAGCTGCATGGTGCGCTCAAAATCATGGAAGCGGTCGTAGCTGCCCTCGATGGCGCGGCGGATCGAGCGGCCGGCGTTGTTGATCAGATAGTCGACCCCGCCGAAGGTCTCGGTCAGCCAGGCCACCATCGCCTTGCAGCTTTCTTCGTTGGAGATGTCGGCCGAGTAACTATGGATCTTGGCGTCAGCGCCGGCGGCAGCGCGAATCTCGGCCACGGCCTCGGCCAGCTTGACTTCATCGCGGGCGCAGATCACCGTGATCGCGCCGGCTTCGGCAAACTTGATCGCCGAGGCCAGCCCAATGCCGCTCGAACCACCGGTGACCAAGACCACTTTGCCGCCGCAGGCACCGCGCAAGCTGCGGTCGATGAAGAGGTCCGGGTCGAGATGGCGTTCCCAGAAATCCCACAGGCGCCAGGCGTAGTCATGCAGACTCGGACAGGCAATACCACTGCCTTTGAGCGCGGCGGAGGTCTCGCGGCAGTCAAAGCGCGTCGGGTAGTTGATGAAGGTGAACATATCGTCCGGCAGGCCCAGATCCTTCATCACCGCATTGCGGATGCGCCGCACCGGCGCCAAGGCCATCAAGCCCTTTTTGACGCTCTTGGGGATGAAGCCCAAGAGCGCGGCGTTGATGAACAAATTCATCTTCGGCGCATGTGCGGCCTTGGAGAAGATATCCAGCACATCGCCGACGCGGTAGCCGACCGGGTCGACCAAATGGAAGCAGCGCCCCGTTGCGCGGGTCTGGTGGCTGATGTGATCGAGTGCGTCGACCACATAGTCGACCGGCACGATGTTGACGCGGCCGCCCTCCAGGCCGATCGAAGGCAGCCAAGGCGGCAGGATCTGGCGCAAGCGCTGGATCGGCTTGAAAAAGTAGTAAGGACCGTCGATCTTGTCCATCTCGCCGGTCTTGGAGTCCCCCACCACCATCGCCGGGCGATACACGGTCCAGGCTCGCTTGCACTCCTGACGGACGATTTTTTCGCTCTCGTGCTTGGTGTTGAAATAGGGATGGTCCAGCCCTTCTGCTTCGTCAAACATATCCTCGCGGAACACGCCTTCGTAGAGGCCGGCGGCGGCAATCGAAGACACATGGTGCACATGGCCGGCCTCGATGGCGGCCGCAAACTCGACCATGCTGCGTGTGCCGTCGACGTTAGCGGCCATCTGCGAGGCCTCGTCGGCTTTCAAGTCATAGACCGCGGCGAGGTGGTAGACATGATCGATCTGACCTTTGAGCGCCTTCAGGTCGGCCGCCGAGACGCCAAGTTTCTTGCCCGTTAGGTCGCCAAAGACCGGCACCGCGCGCGCCTTGGCTGACTTGGCCAGACCCCAGAACTCCATCAACTCGGGCAATTTGTCGCGGCTTCCCTCGCGCATCAGGAAGTGGACCGTGCTGCCGCGCCGCGCCAGCAGTTTTTTGACCAAGCGCTTGCCGATGAAGCCGGTCGCGCCGGTGACGAAATACTGCATGTTTGTCTCCTTGGTATAGATCGGATTCTTGACCATCTGGATGGGCTTGCTGATGCGCGATTACCCGCAGTTCGCGCGACCGATCTGGTGAGAACTCACTAGGAACCCTGTACACATCGGCGCTTGTGGCATTTATAGTGAAAGGCATCCCAGCGCGATCCGTGCAAACACACCACCACCAAGGACGAACGACATGGTCAAGAAGCTTCAGAAGATGGCAGCCAAGAAGAACACCGCTTCCAGCGCGGGCTTTGCCTCGGCCCTGCCGGCCGGCCTGCTGGACAGCCAGCTTGCCCAAGGCATCAAGGATTCGGCCCAACATATCTGGGCTGCCGGGCTGGGCGCCTTCGCCAAGGCGCAGGGCGAAGGTGGCAAGGTGTTTGAAGCGCTGGTCAAGGAAGGTCTGAGCCTGCAGAAGAAGACCCAATCTGCGGCCGAAGAAAAGCTCGGCGCGATGGCCAGCAAGGTCACGGGCATGGCAGGCGGTGTCGGCAACAAGGCCGGTCAGCATTGGGACAAGCTGGAATCCATCTTCGAGGACCGCGTCGCCCGCGCCCTGAACCGCCTGGGCGTGCCCTCGGCCAAGGATGTGGCCGAGTTGATCGCCAGCATCGACGCGCTGAACGCAGCAGTCGGCATCAAGGCGCCGGCGAAAAAGCTTGCCAAGGCACCGGCAAAGGCAGCCGTCAAGCCGGCAACAAAACCAGCAGCAACGCCGGCCGCCAAAAAGGTCGAGGCCAAGGCAGCCGCTAAAAAGCCCGCCAAAGCCGCCGCCAAAACAGTTCCTGCAAAAGCCGCTCCAGCCAAAACCGCAGCGAACGCCGCCGTAAAGGCCGCCGCCAAGCCTGCCGCCAAGCCCGCAGCGAAAGCGGCGCCAACGCCGTTCAAAAAGGCCGCCGCCAAAGCAGCCGGTGCGAGCAAGGCAGTGAGCAAGGCCGTCGTCAAAAAGGCAGCCCCACCCGCAGCAGCCCTCAGTGAAGTGACGCAGGCCGTCGCTGCGGCCATCGAGTCCTGAACTCGGCCAAGCCCTGCTGATTCTGTCCACCATGGACGCGTCGCTTGAACACTGAGAAAAAAACGGCTCCACGGCTGGGCTTGGCGCTGGCTGGCGGCGGGCCCTTGGGTGCCATTTACGAAATCGGCGCGCTGTGTGCGCTGGAGGAAGCGATCGCGGGCCTCTCCTTCACCGACTGCGACGGCTATATCGGCGTCAGTGCGGGCGGCTTTATCGCCGCCGGCCTGGCCAATGGCATAGGCCCGCGCGCCCTGTGCGCCGCTTTTATCGAGAACCGCGACTACTCGCCCGACAGCTTCGATCCGGCCGAGTTGCTGCGGCCGGCCTGGGCCGAATACCGCTCACGCCTGAAGTTATTGCCCGGGCTGCTGTTTCGTGCAAGCTGGGCCGCCTTGGTGCAGGGCCGCTCGGTGCTAGGCTCGTTCGAACGCCTGGGTGCGGCCTTGCCGACCGGCCTGCTGTCCGGGGAAATCCTGGCCGCGCAATTGCAACTGCTGTTCAGCCGGCCCGGCCGCAGCAATGACTTCCGCCAGTTGAAAAAGCGCCTGGTGCTGGTGGCCACCGACTTGGACAGCGGTGAGGCCACGCCTTTTGGCCTGCCCGGCTGGGATCACATTCCGATCTCCCAGGCCGTCCAAGCCAGCGCTGCTTTGCCGGGGCTTTTTCCTCCGGTATCCATCGAAGGCCGGCATTATGTGGACGGCGCGCTGAAGAAAACCCTGCATGCGTCGGTGCTCTTGCAAGAGGGCCTGGATCTGCTGATCTGCCTGAATCCGCTGGTGCCCTATGAGTCCGACCCGGCCGACTCGACCCGTGTCAAGCGCGCGCGCATCCCTCACCTGGTCGACGGCGGCCTGCCCCTGGTGTTGAGCCAGACCTTTCGATCGCTGATTCACTCGAGGCTGGAACTGGGCTTCAAGCGCTACGAGCACAGCCATCCGGAAACCGACATCCTGCTGTTCGAGCCCGATCACCGGGACGCCGAGATGTTCCTGGCCAATACCTTCAGCTACTCGCAGCGCCATCATCTGGCCGAACATGCCTATCAAAGCACGCGCGCCGCCTTGCGTCAGCGCGCGCCGCTATTGGCCACGCAACTCGCCCGCCACGGCCTGGCATTGAATGCCGAAGTCTTGGCCGACGAAAGCTTGCGGCTACTCGGCGAACCGGGCGAGCACCGCATGGCGGCCGCGCTGCGCGATTTGCGCCGCACACTCAAACGACTGAAGACCCAACTGAAACCCTCATAGGATTGCAGGCCGGGTCATTGAGGCCGGGGCCGCTCAGGCCAGATACCGCGCTTGCAAATGGGCTTTGAAATGCGCCGGATTGAGCGTCTCGCCGCTGGCCGCTTTGACCAAATCTGGGGTTTCCAAGCGACTGCCCTGCAACCAAATATTGCTGCGCAGCCAATCAAACACCGGCGCCAAATTGCCGGCAGCAATGTCGGCGTCCAGTTCCGGACGGCTGCGGCGAATGCTGGCAAACCACTGCGCTGCATACATCGCGCCCAAGGTGTAGCAAGGAAAGTAGCCGAACAGGCCGCAACCCCAGTGCACATCCTGCATGCAGCCATCCTTGTAATTGCCGCGCGTGTCCACGCCCAGCAACTCCATCATCTTGGCGTCCCACAGCGCGGGGATGTCCTCGCACTCGATCTCGCCTTCGATCAAGGCGCGCTCTATCTCATAGCGCAGGATCACATGGGCCGGGTAGGTCACTTCATCGGCATCCACACGGATGAAGGCCGGATGCACCCGGGTCAGCAGACGATTCAAGTTAGCCGGTTCAAAGGCGGCCTGCGCGCCCAGATGCTGAACGACCAGCGGGCTCAGCAGCCTGGCGAAAGCAGGATGACTGCCGAGCTGCATCTCAAAGCTCAGGGACTGGCTTTCATGCAACCCCATCGAGCGGGCTTGAGCCAGCGGCTGACCGAGCCATTCACGCGGCAAATTCTGCTCGTAGCGGGCATGGCCGGTTTCGTGAATCACGCCCATCAGGCTGGGCAGAAAATCATCCTCGCGGTAGCGCGTGGTGATGCGAACATCCTCTGGCACGCCGCCGCAAAACGGGTGAGCACTCTCATCCAGGCGGCCGGCCTCAAAGTCAAAACCGACCAATTGCATCGCCGCTTGCCCCAAAGCGCGCTGTGCATCTTTGGCAAACGGGCCTTGCGGGCGCACGGTCGTTTCTTGGGCCTGTTTGGCCTGCACGTCCTTGATCAACTGGGGCAGCCAGCTGCGCAGATCGCCAAAAACCCGGTCCACTTCGGCCGACCGCATGCCGGGCTCATATTGGTCCATCAAGGCGTCATACAGACCCAAGCCGCTGCTCTCGGACAAGCAACGCGCCTCCTCGCGGGCCAGCTTCACACATTCACGCAAGAGCGGCAAATAGCCGGCCCAGTCATTTGCCGGGCGCTGCGTGCGCCAGGCATGTTCGCAACGCGAATTGGCCAGCGACTTGGCCTCGACCAGGCTTTGCGGCAGCGCATTGGCCGCCATCCAGGCCCGTCGCATTTCGCGCAAATTGGCGCGCTGATCCTCGCTCAGAGGCTCGGCAGCAGCCGCGTCCAGCAGGCCCTTGAGCTGCGGCTCGGTCGAAAGTTGGTGCAGCATACCGCCCATCTCGGCCAATGCCAGTGAGCGCGCCTCATTGCCCTTGGTCGGCATATTGGCAGACTGGTCCCACTGAGCGATGGCCTGCAAATGAGCCAATCGGTGCAGGCGTTGGTGACGCTGGTGAAGTTCGAGGTAAGCAGGTGTGCTCATGGTGGAGTCGATGGCCGATAGGCGTAAGAGACAGACTTGGCATTGTCTACGCAAGCCGAGCCGAGCCGCCCGTCCCAAAGCTCATCCCGACCCAGGGAATACCCACATCAATGCCGCCGTCATCAGCATGTAGCGGATGAACTTACCCACCGCCATATAACCCACACAAGGCCAAAAAGGCAGGCGCAGCCAACCGGCCAGCGCACACATCGGATCCCCAATCACCGGCAGCCAACTGAGCAAACATGTCTTGGCACCGAACTGCGAAAACCAGGCCAGCAGGCGCGGGTTGGGCGGTTTACGACGAGTGGCGCGCTCATAAGCGGCTTCAGCGCCATAACCCATCCACCAACTGATAGCGCCGCCGATGGTGTTGCCCAGCGTCGCCACCAAAATGGCCGGCCAAAAGAGTGTCGGGTCGGCCTTGACCACCAAAAACACCGCAGGCTCGGACCCCAAAGGCAGCAAGGTGGCAGATACCAATGAAATCAAAAACACGCTGATCAAGCCAACTTCGGGCACGGCCAGTATCATCAACAAACTGCGCAGCAGCGATTCGAGGTGGGCTTCCATTGACAACATTATGCTGACCACTTGGTGCTATCCATTGAACAAGGTTGACGCGGGTGCTGGCCCTGGCCCGCGCCGCCGCAAGCTTTTGGCTGCGGCCCTGTTGCTGTTGAGCGGCTTGCAGGTCGCCAACGCGCAGGAAACCTGCGGCTCGCTGCTGGCCTCGGGCAACCCGCAATATCCCCCCTATTTGTGGCGCGACCCGGCCGACGAAGGCCGCTTGATCGGCGCCAACGCCGACTTGATGCAAATGCTCGCCAAGGAGATTGGGGTGCCCATTGAACTGCGCTATGTTGGCCCTTGGGGCCGCGTGCAGGAAGAAGCCAGGGCCGGGCGCATCGACCTGATTGCCGGTGCATTTTGGACCGGGCCGCGTACCGAATACATGGACTACTTTCACCCGCCCTTCCATGACACGCGCTCCGTCATCTGGGTGCGAGCTAACGCCAAGATCAACTACGCACGCTGGCCTGATCTGATCGGCCTGCAAGGCGTGACCGTCATCAACAACAGCTTTGGGGAAGCCTTTGATCGCTTCGCCAAGCAGTCCTTGAATATGACGCAGGTGGCCAGCTTGGAGCAAGCGATACAGATGCTCAAGCGCTCACGCGCCGACTATATGGTCTACGAAGACAGCCCCGGCCAGGCCTTCCTGAGCAAGCTGGGCGTTAGCGATGTGAAGATGCTGTTGCCGGCCGTGGCGAACGAGAGCTTATTCCTGACGCTTTCGCATAAATCCGCCTGCAATAGCGGCGAAATGCGCGGCCGCATCACCCGCGCCATGATCAGGCTGACGGGGCAAAAAGTCATGGCCGGACTGGTGGAACGCAATATCCAGCTCTGGCGGCGCCAGAACGAAGCGGCCAAGCCGGCAGCTACACCCCAGTAGCTCGGTTCAGCAGAGTTGCGACGAGCAGGTATAATTTTGCCTCTTTTTTAGGCAAGCCCTCATCCTTCCCATGCTCCCGCAGTCTCCGATCATGCAGATCGGCCCTTATTGCCTGCCGAACAATTTGTTCGTGGCGCCGATGGCCGGCGTCACCGACAGGCCGTTCCGCCAGCTCTGCAGGCGCATGGGCGCGGGCTATGCGGTGAGTGAGATGGTGACTTCGCGCAAAGACTTGTGGAGCAGTTTGAAGACCTCCCGGCGCGCCAACCATGACGGCGAAGCCGGACCGATCGCCGTGCAAATAGCCGGCACCGACGCCGCAATGATGGCCGAGGCGACCCGCTACAACATCGACCGCGGTGCGCAGATCATCGACATCAATATGGGCTGCCCGGCCAAAAAGGTCTGCAATAAATGGGCCGGCTCGGCTTTGATGCAAGACGAGCCGCTGGCGCTGCAGATCATCGAAGCGGTGATCGCTGCCGCCGCACCGCACGGCGTGCCGGTCACCTTGAAGATGCGCACGGGCTGGTGCGAGAGCGAAAAGAATGCCCTGCGCTTGAGCCTGGCCGCTGAGAGCGCCGGTGTGGCCATGGTCACTGTGCATGGCCGCACCCGCGAGCAGGGCTATAAGGGCGAAGCCGAGTACGCCACCGTGGCGGCCGTCAAGGCAGCGCTGAAGATAGCCGTGGTTGCCAACGGTGATATCGACTCACCACAAAAAGCCAAACAGGTGCTGGCGCTGACCGGTGCCGACGCAGTGATGATTGGCCGCGCGGCCCAGGGCCGGCCCTGGATTTTTACCGAAACCGCCCATTTTTTGGCCACCGGCGAGTCGCTACCCGCCCCCACCGTGCTGCAAGCGCGCGACTGGCTGCTCGAACATCTGCACGACCATTACAGCCTCTACGGCGAACTGACCGGCATGCGCACAGCGCGCAAACACATCGGCTGGGCCGTCGCGGAGCTGCCCGGCGGTGAGGAATTTCGCCAAGAAATGAATCTGCTGGAGAGCAGCGCTGCCCAAGTCAAGGCGCTGCAAGCTTGGTTTGACACACTGGCGCAGGGCTATCAGCGCTTGCCCTATCTTGCCAAGCCGTCAGAAGCTCGAACAATAGCGCCCCATGAATGCAAGCAACTGAGACAACAGGCATGATGACCCCGAAAACTATCGATGCCTGTGTGCGCGAGAACCTAGAGACTTACTTCCATGATCTGGACGGCGAAGAGCCGCACTCGATGCATGAGATGTTGATCCAAGTGGTCGAAAAACCCTTGCTGGAGGTAGTGATGAAACACGCCGCCGGCAACCAAAGCAAGGCCGCCGAGTGGCTGGGCATCAACCGCAACACGCTGCGGCGCAAGCTGACCGAACACAAATTGCTCTAGTCAGATTGACACGAGCGCCTATTTCTAACGCAGTACTCCCCCGCACACCATGTCCAAATTGACCGCCCTCACAGCCCTGATCTCCGTGTCCGACAAGACTGGCATCGTCGAATTCGCCTCCGCACTGAACAAGCTCGGCGTTCGTTTGCTGTCCACTGGCGGCACCGCCAAGCTGCTGGCCGACGCTGGATTGCCGGTCACCGAGGTGGCGGAGCACACCGGCTTCCCCGAGATGCTGGACGGCCGCGTCAAGACCCTGCACCCCAAGGTGCACGGTGGCCTGCTGGCCCGGCGCGACCTGCCCGAACATATGACGGCAGCGGCGCAGCACGACATCACCATGATCGACATCCTGGCCGTCAATCTCTATCCCTTTGAAGCAACCGTCGCCAAGCCCGGCTGCACGCTCGAAGACGCGATCGAGAACATCGACATCGGTGGCCCCGCGATGGTGCGCTCCGCCGCCAAGAACTGGAAAGACGTCACCGTACTGACCGACGCCGGCCAATACGCGCAAGTCTTGGAGGAACTTCAAAGCAGTGGCAAGACCAGCGACAAGACGCGCTTTGCCGCTTCGGTGGCCGCCTTCAACCGGATCGCCCAATATGACGCTGCGATCAGCAATTACTTGAGCGCACGCCAGGACGATGGCAGCCTGGCCGAGTATCCGGCACAGATGAACTCCACCTTCGTCAAGGTTCAAGACCTGCGCTATGGCGAGAACTCACACCAGAGCGCCGCGCTGTACCGCGATCTCTATCCCGCGCCCGGCTCCTTGGTCACCGCCAAACAGCTGCAAGGCAAGGAGCTGAGCTACAACAATATTGCCGACGCCGACGCCGCCTGGGAATGCGTGAAGGCTTTTGAAGCGCCGGCCTGCGTCATCATCAAGCATGCCAACCCCTGCGGCGTGGCCGTGGCCGAAAGCGCCGCCGCTGCCTACGCCAAGGCGCTCAAGACCGATCCGACCTCGGCCTTCGGCGGCATCATCGCCTTCAACCGACCCGTCGACGCGGCGGCCGCCAGCCATGTGGCCAAGCAGTTTGTAGAAGTGCTGATGGCCCCTGGCTTCAGCGCTGAAGCGCGCACCATCTTCGCGGCCAAGGCGAATGTACGGCTGCTCGAAATCGCGCTGCCGGCCGGGGGCAGCACGCCTTTCAGCCAGGGCCGCAATGCCGTTGACAGCAAGCGCGTCGGCTCCGGCATCCTGCTGCAAACTGCCGACAACCATTTCCTCAAGGCAGCCGATCTGAAGGTCGTCACCACCAAGCAGCCGACGGCGCAGGAACTCGAAGACTTGTTGTTCGCCTGGACCGTGGCGCAATATGTGAAGAGCAATGCAATCGTCTTCTGCGCCGGCGGTATGACGCTGGGCGTCGGCGCGGGCCAGATGAGCCGCATCGACTCGGCCCGCATCGCCAAGATCAAGGCCGAAAATGCCGGCCTGACACTGCAAGGCTCGGCCGTCGCGAGCGACGCCTTCTTCCCCTTCCGCGATGGTCTGGATGTGGTCGTTGACGCCGGCGCCACCAGCGTCATCCAGCCGGGCGGCTCGATGCGCGACGACGAGGTGATTGCCGCCGCCAATGAGCGCGGCATAGCGATGGTGTTCAGTGGCGTGCGCCACTTCAGGCACTGATCAAACCAAGGCCATCAAGCCCGCCAGCCCCAGCCCCAAGGCCGCCAAGGCATCACCGGCAATCAGCCCGCCGCCGACCAAGGAAGTGCTGCTCATGTCTTCGGGCAGCGCTTGTTCGCCGGCCTTGGGCCGTGTCTTGAGGCTGTTGATCAGGCTGGAGACCACCCCGCCGGCAGCCAACCACGCGGAGGTCGGCAGGTTGACGAAACCACCGAAGGACGAGGCGTAGGGGCTGGGCAGAATCAAAGCATCGACGCAGAAGTCAAGGCTGAAGCCCAACTTGCCGCGGGCCACAAACCGACGGTACTCCGCGTTAGATTTGATCAGCTTGCGCAGCAACTCGGTCAGCAGGCCGATGCCCATGCCGATCCAAATCGCAGTGATTTGAAACGGCTTGGGTTCGGTCAAGGTGCTCAGCACACCAACGAATTTGTAAGTCATCGCCGAAGTCCATTGCACCGGCACTTGCTCGGCGCTCATCACGGTTTGATCCAACTTCAGCACAGGGTAAGCGGCCATGAACAGGTGCGCAATCGCCACCGCCAGCACGGCGCCGAGCAAGATGCCCGCGACCTGAAAGCGGAATTGAATCGTGCGATTGGTGCCAAGCCGCCAGCCGGTCGAACGGTCTTGCTGCATGTCACCGGCCACGCTGGAGGAGATGAACACCACGCTGGCGACCATCAGGCCCAGCACCGGGTCGCGCAGGCCGAGCGCGGCCAAGATCAAGACCGTCACCACAAAGGCCGAGGAGATCGGGTTCTGATCGGTCAGACCCAGCGAGATGCCGTTGACGATGGCAAATACATAGACCAAGGCGACCGCAATCAGCATGTACTGCACCGGTTCGTTGAAAAACTGCACGCCGGCCACCACCGTGGCGAGTGTCCAGGCGGCCACCCAAGTCAACAAGCGCGGCAGGCTGGCACGCGGGCCGGTGCGCTGCTCCTCGGGCACCACAGTGCGCGCCCCAGAATCTCGCAAACGTGCGACAGCGCGCCACAGAATCAGGCTCATATCAATGATGGCGGCACCCAGCACCATGCCCAGCGCGATCAAGAACGCGATCTTGCGGAAGGGTTCACCCACATTCAGCCAGCCAATGCTGATGAAATAAGGCGCTAGCGCCCAGAACACCAGACCACCCAAGAGGGCCGGAATTCCGACACGCGCGCCGACAATCAGACCGGCACCGAAGGTCGAGGTGGACAGCTCGATTGCCCCCAGCGCCACTATCTTGACGCTCGCAAAGCCGCCGGCGACGCCCACAGCCATGCCGCCAAACAAACGCGACACCGATTGCCGCAGCAGCACCGGATCGGTCAGTGCCCGCAAAATATTGGCGACCGCCAGGCCCGATGGGAATTGCAGCTGCATGCGTTCGACCAAGATCGGCGTGTAGAGCAGCCCGATGCCGGCGGCCATCATGCCGATGCACAACATATAGATCACCAACTGCCATGCAGGTGGCTGCGGCATACCCATCCAGGTCATCGCCTGGATCAAGGTGCTCATCGCCATCATGCCGGCCACCGAGGCGGCGGTGGTCTGGATGTAGTTCGCGCCGTGTTTGCCCTCGCTGCCGTAACCGAAGGTGACGACGGAGCCCAAGATACCGGCCAAGACCTGCCCGCCGACAAAGAAGCCGATCGAGAAATTCATGAAGGCGGCGGTGATGCCGCCCAGCGGCCCCAGCACCAACATGCCGATAGCCGCCAACAAGGCGTAGTAGCCGACCGAACCCACGGGCGGCAACCAGGCCCAGCGGCGGGCGTCGGTCGAAGTATTTGACTGATCAAGGGCGGAAGAGTGCATGGCGGGCCGAATTGAAAGAACTGGCGCGCACTGTAGCTGCCGGTTCACAATCCGACCATGCGTGAAGATACCCTCTCACTTGTTTCCCCAGCGTTGAAGGTGGCCATCCTGAGCTTTGATGGTTTCAATGAGCTGGACAGTTTCATCATCCTGGGCATGCTGAACCGCCTGCGGTTGCTCGGCTGGTCGGCAGAGCTGTGCGGGCCGGGCCATGCGGTGACGTCGATGAACGGCGTTACCGTGCAATTGCAGCGCCCGCTGGAATGGGCCAACGAGGCGGATGTGGTGATCTTCGGATCGGGCCTTTATGCACGCGCGATGGCCGAAAATTCCGCGCTGCTGGACCGGCTGCAGCTCGACCCGGTGCGACAGCTGATCGGCGCGCAATGCTCGGGCACCTTGCTGCTGGCCCGCCTGGGTCTGCTGGGTGATATGCCGGCGTGCACCGACCTGGGCACCAAGCCCTGGGTGGTGCAAGCCGGCGCCCGGGTGTTGGAGGAGCCCTTTCATGCGCGCGGCGCGGTGGCCACCGCAGGCGGCAGTCTGGCCGCGCAATACCTGGCGACCTGGGTGATGCTCAAGCGCGTCGGCGAAGCCGCCACCCGGGAAGTGCTGCATGAAGTCGCCCCGGTAGGCGAAAAAGACGTTTATGCGCAGCGGCTGCTGGCGCGGGTAAAACCATTTGTACTGCCTGCCTTGGCCTGATTCGATCTGCCGGCGATGCCTGCCTTGCAATTTGGAACCAAGCAAGAGCAAAGGAGCTCGCCTGACAAGACCCGTATTAATACCGATTGTCGGATCATGCACTCGGGCAACTGTAAAAAATAATCGCTAGACTGCCGGGCCGGACCGTTCAACAAGGTGGGAGAGGTGTTTGTGGCGCAATTATTGAGCATGGCGGAGTAGATATTGGACGTATTTTTAACCTCGGATGTTGAAATCTGGTGCACCGGGTGGAAGGACATTGACGCCAAGTTCCCCTTGGCGTTCAAACGCTATGTATACGGTGCAACGCCCAGGGGTGACTACGGCCTGCCACATCAACTCAGCTTGCTCAATGAACATGGTCTGACCGGGGTATTTTTCGTCGAGCCTTTGTTCGCAGGTCGATTCGGACTGCCGCCACTGACCGAGATCGTGCAATTGATCGCCGGCGCTGGCCAAGAAGTCCAGCTTCATTTGCACACCGAGTGGGTTGACGAGGCTCGCCTTCCGATGCTGGGCGGCGCACCTTCAACCAGCAAGCGTCCGTTTTTGCGGCAATTTTCTCTTGACGACCAAACCTGCCTGATTGGCATCGGCAAGGCCTTGTTGGAACAAGCCGGTGCCGCAGCGCCGAACGCCTTCCGGGCCGGTAGCTTCGGCATGGACCACCGCACCTTGGCTGCGCTGGAAGCCAACGGCATCCGCTTTGATTCCAGCTATAACGCTTCAACCTCGGGGCTCCGCAGCGGCATCTTGCCCGGCCAGGTGCTGACGGATTGCATCCAATTGGGGGCCGTTCATGAATACCCGATGACCGTCTTTGATGATGGCTTCGGGAGCTTGCGCCACGCCCAGTTGACCGCCTGCTCGATCCGGGAAATGGAATCACTGCTCTGGCAAGCACTTGAACGAGGGCAACAAGGCTTTGTAATCCTGTCGCACAATTTTGAGTTGATGAACCCAGGCCTGACGGGTGCCGACGATATCGTCATCAAACGATATAAATGGCTGTGCGAGTTCCTCGACCGCAACCGTGATTGCTTCCAGACACGCGGCTTTCATGGCCTTGAACCCAAGCCGCCCGCAGTCCAACCGGCTGCCCTGGCATCGACCCGCTTCAATACCGGACTGCGCATGATCGAGCAGTTCTACAGACGCAAATACGTCTGACTTAGCGCCGTCGGTCGCTACCCGGCTCACCGCAGGCGCGCGCAAATACCTTTGCGCATAGGCCCTGGCCGCCTATCCGCTCGCCGCAGCCGCAGCCGCAGGCGCAGGCGCGATTGTCTAGACGCATCTCCCTATCCAAGGGCCAATACGCTTGGCCGCTTGCTCAACTGCGGTTAGCCTGTGAAGACAAGAATCAGGAGACTGCATGAACCAAACGCTGCACGAACGACTGCACCTGACGCTGGAGCTACAGCGCAGCGCCTTCCGCGCCGAGATGAGCCCGAGCATGGCAGTGCGGCAAGACCGCTTGCAACGGCTGCGCGCCATGACCGCCAAATACAGCGACGCGCTGGTGGCGGCCATCGCCAGCGACTTTGGCCACCGCGCTGTCCAGGAAACGCTGCTGGCCGATATCTTCACCGTCGAATCGGGCGTCAAGCATGCGCAAAAGCATCTGAAAGACTGGATGCGCACGCGCCGCATGCCGACCGCCCTGCATTACCTGCCCGCCAGCAACCAGCTGATGCGCCAGCCGCTCGGCGTGGTGGGCATCGTGTCGCCCTGGAACTACCCCTATTACCTGGCGATGGCGCCGGCCTTGGCTGCGCTGGCGGCCGGCAACCGGGTGATGATCAAACCGTCTGAACTGACCCCGGCAACCTCTGCGTTGATGGCCCAGATAGTGGCCGAATTTTTCAAACCCGAAGAAATGCAGGTCATCACCGGCGACGCCGACGTTGGCCGCGCCTTCACGCAACTGCCTTTTGATCATCTGTTCTTCACCGGCTCCACCGCGGTCGGCCGCCATGTGGCGCAGGCTGCCGCGCAAAACCTGACCCCGGTCACGCTGGAGCTGGGCGGCAAATCGCCCGCGCTGATTGACCGCAGCTGCAATCTGAAGCTGACCGCCGAGCGCT
Source organism: Paucibacter sp. B2R-40 (assembly GCF_025717555.1). Lineage (GTDB taxonomy): Bacteria > Pseudomonadota > Gammaproteobacteria > Burkholderiales > Burkholderiaceae_C > Paucibacter_A. The sequence continues at coordinate 98,229 of NZ_JAJIRP010000012.1, forward strand.
TGGCCTACGGCAAGCTGCTCAACGCCGGCCAAACCTGCGTGGCACCCGACTATCTGTTGGTGCCCCAGGAGATGGTCGAGCCGCTGGCGCAAGAGATCATTGGCGCGATGCAGCGCATGTACCCGACGCTGGAAGGCAATCCCGACTACAGCAGCATCGCCGCCGAGCGCCACTTGACGCGCTTGCAGGGGCTGCTCAGCGACGCCAAAGCGCGCGGCGCGAGCCTGCTGCCCACGCACCAAGAGACGCTCAGCGGGCGCAAACTCACACCCCATCTGCTGCTCGACGTGAACGACGAGATGGCGGTGATGCGCGAAGAAATCTTCGGCCCGCTGCTGCCCATCGTCGGCTACAGCCGCACGGAGGAAGCGCTGGACTACATCAACAAGCATGAGCGGCCCCTGGCGCTGTATTGGTTCGGCGAAGACGCGCTCGCGCAGCAACACGCCATGGCACACACCCATGCCGGCGGCGTCACCATCAACGACTGCATCTGGCATCTGGGCCAGGAAGATCAGCCCTTCGGCGGTGTCGGGGCCAGTGGTATGGGCAGTTATCACGGTGAATGGGGCTTTCGCACCTTCAGCAAGGAAAAACCGATCTTCAGCCAGGCGCGTTTCGCTGGCACCAAGTTGTTCTACCCACCCTATGGCAAGACCTTCGCGCTGCTGTTGAAGCTCTTGAAGAAGATCGTATGAAAAGACGTAGCCTTCTTAAATTGGGCCTGGGCGGCGCCGTGCTGCTGGGCGTGGTGGGCGGCGGCATGGCCTTGTTGCGGCCGGGCTTGGTCGACAAGCACATGAGCCCGTCGGCCCGCGAGTTGATGCGCGCGGTAGCCTTGAGTGTGACGGGCGGGCTTTGGCCCGCAGAGGGGCCAGCAAGAGACGCGGCCGTACAGGCTCATTTGGACCGGGTTGACGCCAATATAGGCGGCTATCCGGCGGCTGTGCGAGCCGAACTTTCGCAGCTGTTCGCCTTGCTGAGCAGCAGCGGCGGGCGCCTGGCCCTGATCGGCATGAGCCAGGATTGGCCAGCAGCCAGCGTGGCCGAAATTCAGCAGCTCATGAACGAGTTGCGCCTGTCCAGCCTGGATCTGCGCCAGCAGATTTATCACGCGCTGCGCGACCTCAACACGATTGCCTTCTTTACCGCGCCCGAGCATTGGGCCAGCACCGGTTACCCCGGACCGAGAGAGATTCCATGAGTTCTATCGCTGACCCGATCAAAGAAGGCCTGGCACGTGGATGGAAGGTGTTAGGCCAGGGCCATGCCGCCTTGCCGCCGAGTCTGGACTGCGATGTCGCCATCGTCGGCAGCGGTGCCGGCGCCGGCATCACGGCTGAGTTGCTGGCCAAGGCCGGGCTCAAGATCATCATCATCGAAGAAGGCCCGCTGCGCTCCAGCTCCGACTTCAAGCAGCGCGAGTCCACCGCCTACGCCGAGCTCTATCAAGAAGGTGCCGGGCGCAAAAACGCCGACCAGTCGATGAACATCCTGCAGGGCCGCTGCGTCGGCGGCAGCACCACCGTCAACTGGACCGGCTCCTTCCGCACCCCGCCGGATGCCTTGGCGCAATGGGTCAAGGAGTTCGGCCTGAGCGATTGCAGCCCGGAAAAGCTGGCCCCCTGGTTCGAGCAAGTCGAGAAGCGCCTCAATATCAGCGACTGGTTAGCCGAGCCGAATGGCAATAACGACACCTTGCGGCGTGGCACGGGCAAGCTCGGCATTTCAAGCAAGGTCGTGCAACGCAATGTCAAGGGTTGTTGGAACCTGGGCTCTTGCGGCATGGGCTGCCCGACCAATGCCAAGCAGTCGATGCTGATCACCACCATCCCCGCTGCGCTTGATTTGGGCGCCACGCTCTTGGTGCAGACGCGCGCGCAGCGCTTCAACCTGCAGGGCGATACAGTGCAGGCGTTGATCTGCCAGCCGGTTGGCCTGGATGGTTCAAACAATGGCCCTGAGCTGAGCATCAAGGCGCGCCATTTCGTCGTCGCCGGCGGTGCGATCAATTCGCCCGCGCTGCTGCTGCGCTCGCATGCCCCCGACCCACAGGGCCTGCTGGGCACGCGCACCTTCTTGCACCCCACGGTCGCCAATCACGCGCAAATGCCGGCGCCGGTTGAAGGCTGGGCCGGAGCGCCGCTGAGCGTTTTTTCGGACCATTTCCTGCACCAAGGTCCGGTCGATGGCCCAATGGGCTTTAAGCTGGAAGTAGCACCCGTCCACCCCGGTTTTGCGATGACCAATCTGGGCGGCGTCGGCCCCACGCTGGCCGAGCGGGCCAAGCTGATGCCTTATGCCAATGTGATGATAGGTCTGCTGCGCGACGGCTTCCACGCCGAATCGATAGGCGGCACGGTCAGTTTGAAGAGCGACGGAACCCCGCAGCTGGCCTACCCGCTGAACGCCTATTTGCTCGATGGCGCTCGCCGCGCGCACTTGAGCATGACCGAAATCCAGTTTGCCGCCGGTGCCAAGACCGTGCGGCCCGTGCATGAGCTGGCGCAGGACTACAGCTCTTGGGCCGAAGCCAAGGACGCGATCAACAAGCTGCCCTACAAACCCTTCCTCACCACGGTCGGCAGTGCCCATGTGATGGGCGGCTGCCGCATGGCGGCCGACGCGGGGCGCGGCGTCGTACGGCCGGACGGCCAACATTGGCAGCTGAGCAATTTGTCCGTGCATGACGGCTCGATCTTCCCGACCAGCATCGGCGCCAACCCGCAGGTGTCGGTCTACGGGCAGGCGGCCAGGATGGCAACCGGGCTGGCCAAGCGATTGACGGCAAAGGATGTGCTGCTGGCGTGACAGGCTATGTCAGCGCATGGTCTGCTTTGAAGCCCGTCACAGAAACTTCGCTACCATGGCGCCATGACCTTAGCTCAATTCACCGGCCTGGCGCTGGCCGGCATCGCCCGGCTGATCACCGGCGCGCAAGGCCATTGGAAGGGTTGCCCGCCGATGGCGGAGCAGCGCATCTATTTTGCCAACCACCAAAGCCATTTCGACTGGGTCTTGATCTGGGCCGCGCTGCCTGGCGACTTGCGCGCGCAAACCCGGCCAATCGCCGCACGCGACTACTGGACCAGCAGTCCCTTGAAGCAATGGATTACCAGCGCGGTGTTCAACGCGATCTATGTCTCGCGCACCCGCTCCACACCGGATGAAGACCCTTTAGAGCCGCTGGTCGAGGCCTTGGGCCAAGGCGACTCGCTGGTGATCTTCCCCGAAGGCACGCGCTCCAACAAAGGTGAGCCACAAGCCTTCAAGGCCGGTCTGTTCCACTTGGCCGAGCAGTTCCCGCAAGTCAAATTGATTCCGACCTGGATAGACAATGTGCAACGCGTGATGCCCAAGGGAGAAGTGGTGCCGGTGCCGATTCTTTGCACCGTCACTTTTGGCGCACCGATGCAACTGCAGCCCGGCGAAGAAAAGCGCGCGTTTCTGGAACGGACCCGCGCTGCGGTGTTGGCCTTGCGCCCGGATGGAGCTCGACCATGAACTGGGCCTGGCTCACTGCACCTAACCCGTTAAGCTCTTGGACGCCATCGCAGCAGGTCGGCTTGCTGTTTGTGCTGCTGTTCGGCGTGTTGCTGTTGACCAGCATAGGCAGTTTTTTGAATGGCCTGCGCGAAGCCGGCGACAACCCCGCAGCCCTGGCAAGCCAGCTGCGACGTCAACGTTTTGCCCATGAATTGCGGCTGGCCTGGGTCAGCTCCAGCATTTTCTGGCTGGCCTGGGTGGCCGGGCCGATAGGCGCCACGCTGCTGTTCGGTGTCTTGTCGTTTCTGGCGCTGCGCGAATACATCACGCTCTTGCACACGCGCCGGGGCGACCATCGCAGCCTGCTGCTGGCCTTTTTTGTAATCTTGCCCTTGCAATACGCATTGACCGGCGGATTGCACTTTGATCTGTTCTCGGTGTTGGTGCCGGTTTACAGCTTTTTGGCAATTCCGGTGGTCAGCGCCTTGGCCGGCGACCCGGCGCGTTTTTTGGAACGTAACGCCAAGATCCACTGGGGCATCATGGTCTGCGTGTACGGCTTGTCGCATGCACCGGCGCTACTGCTGCTGGAGTTTCCGGGGTACTTGGGCAGTGGGGCCTTTTTGCTGTTCTTCCTGGTCGCCGTGGTGGCTTGCGGCCAATCGGCGCAACTCACTGCAAGCAGGCGGCTGCGCAGGCGACCGTTGGCGCGCCAGATCAGCCGCGATTTTTCGATGCGGGCTTGGTGGATAGGCGCCTTGGCGGCCGGTCTGGCCGGAGGCGCTTTGTTCTGGATCACCCCGTTCAAGGCTCCTCAAGCGATGGTGATGGCTTTTGTAGCGGCCGGTGCCGGCAGCTTCGGCGGGCTGATCATGCAGGCCTTGAAGCGCGACGCGGGCGTGCACAACTGGGGCAATCTCAGTGCCATCACCGGCGCGGTCGGCCTGCTCGACCGCATCGCCGTGCTCTGCTTTGCCGCCCCTGTGTTCTTCCATTCCGTGCGCTGGTACTTCCAGTTGGCGCTGTGAGCGTTGGCAGGCAATGGGCGACTACAAAGTGCCCATTGCTGTCGCCCGTCGCTGGAAGGCTGAATCCCGTCAACCAGTTTTAGTGGCTGTACAGATGGCTTCTGTCGGGACCGGTCATTAGCGTGTTCGAGGGCCGTCTGACTGCTCAACCTGCGACAGGTTGGTGGCGCCGGCTCAGAACTGAGCCACTGTGCGGACATCTGAGTGAGCCATCTCTGGTGACCATTTCTTCAGCACCAGTGCGGGCTATCAGTCAATCCGCGCGGATCAACGGACTGTCGGCGTTGGTGCCAACATTGGCTCAATTCGGCGCCGGTGCTAAAAAGACTGGGAAATTTCAGTTGGGCGGGGAAGGATTTGCATTGCAAACCCTCGCATCTGCTCATGAAGTTGCAATGTATTTTGAATCCGCCCCGCCATGATCTTGGCCTCTAGCGCGCGACCGAGCTTCTGGTAGCTGGACTCGGCTATCTGCAAACAAAGCAACTGTCGACGATAACCGGCCTCGCCCAATGAAGATGAGGTCAAACTTTCACCGAGAAGCGTCAATGCCGCTTCGGGCTCTCCGCGACGGTGGTGCAGCTCAGCCATCGCGGTCTGTGCCGCCAGAGCGTCCGAGTAGCCCTGAGCCATATCTCGGGTCCTATCAAGGTCTTCTTGAAGCAAGAGTTGTGCTTCGTCCAATTCGCCGGAAACGAGAAGTAGTTCGCCAAGGTTGTGCATCAGGCTACCTCGACGCCATTCTTCGAGCTCCAGGTTGCCTAGCAGGCTTCGGACGTGGCTGGTGTATAGCCGTGACCGGTCAACGACCACCTGTTTTCCATGCATGTCACCTCGTTGCTCCAGATTTCTCAGCATGATGACGAAAGAGACGAGTAAGTTGTCATAGGCCATTTGCAGGGCAGGCCAACTCTTGGTCTCACGCGCTAGCGAAAGTGCACGCATATGCAAGGCATCCGAATTGTCGAGGTCCGACATCCGCGCATAGACATGAGCCGCACATGACAGCGCCTGTGGCAGTTGCTGGTAGAGCTCTTGCTTCTGTGCTGTCGCAAGGGCGCGCTGGGCTAGCGGCAGGGCATGCAGTTCAAGATTCAGTTCTGTGAGTCCGAAGGCGGCAAGAGTCGCCGCATTGATTGCACCGGCATCGTCGATACCGTTCGTGGCCAAAGCTTCCGACCGCAAGGCATAACGGCAGCACTCGACCAAATCACCGACATGCCAGAGTCCTCGAGCGAGAACCAAATAGGCCAGAGGCTGTTTGCCTTCCGCCTGTGACACAGTAATCGCTTGGCGAGCCTGCGTGATCGCATCAGACCAGCGGTGCTCATCAAGCGCCAACTGCGCCCGTGTGAGCGAATCGCCTGGGCCGAGTGTCAACAGCAGCGAGTCAGATGTGTTCTGCATAGGCGCCTAATCTTACTGCGTGGCGAATTTGAAATGACATCTCAATCTCGCCGACTCACTTTCTGTCACCGACAGATGCGCTTATTGCCAGCTGCGGCAGGTAGTCACTCATCAACGAGGGATCTGCACCCTTAACTGCCGCTGGCTGGGGAAGGCCGTGTTGGGCTAAGGCTGGGTGCCCGGCCTCAATCATTGCCTATGTTTAGTAGATTGAGGTTCTTTCGCGATGGCTGTACAGCGGTACTGAATACCCACTATGGACACTTCGCCGCCATTTCCGAGCGACTCCAATGCGCCTAGAACTGCCTTCCAGACAATAAATACCTCGTCAATTGTCCAAGCCGTTTATTGCACCCAAGCCTTCAAACCGACCTTTGGCCTTTGTGCGGCTGCTCAGCCCAGCAAACCCTGCGCCAATTTGCGCAAGGCGGCCGCGTCCAAGGTCTTGCCCGGGCTGTGCTCGCAAATAGCCGCGACTCGGTTCAATACACCGGCGGCAAAGCGGTGCGCCGCGGCCAGTGTTTCCTCGTCGGTGTCATAGGTGTCATAGGCCTCGACGGCAACGCCGCTGTCGGAGGCGATGGCCTTGATGTCGATTTTCTGGGCGGGGGATTGTGTGGCCATATTGGCACTCCTGTGGCGATTGAATTGGGCGCTACTTTACTGTTTACCGACGGCATGCGCCTTGTCGAGCGCTTTACGCAGCTTGCGAGCCCAGCCCGAAGCGATCAGCTCAGCTTCGCTCTGGTTCATCACGCGGTTGCTCCAGCTCAGCTGACCGCCACGAATATTCGACTCCTGGCGATCCACCATGCGTGACAAGACTTGGCCGGTCTCGGAGTCAAAGGCCTCCAACACCAAGGTCATCTCGCCGGCCGAGCTCACATAGGTGCGGGTGAGGCCGGCCGTGCTGACATCGGGCGCGTTCACGTAGAGATTGATGATGCTGGCCTTGAGCCGCAGTACATCCGGCCCAGCAGTTTCCACAACCTGGTAGCCGTCCTTGGCTTGCAAGGTCTTGACGAATTCTTCCCGCACCAAATTGGCCACGCCGGAACGGATTTCTTCACGTTCCTCGGCGCTGATACGGAAATTGCTGCCAGGGCGCTTGGGGTCCCAGTTCTTGGAGAAGGCCACATCAACCGGACCCAACATCACCTTGGTATAGGCTGCCAAGGAAGTACCCGGCCGAGCGTAGACCAAATCGGCGTCCTTGGACTTGCGCTGCTCAAGCCCATCATGACTCATGACCTCATTGACGGCCGACTTGGTTTCGGCCTTGCTGGCGGCGCCCGCAGTCGAGGGCGGGCTCACCATCGCTAAAGTCAGCAGCAGGACGCTGCCAATATGGCATTGACGCATGAAAACCTCCTCTTGATGAGCCAGTGATGGCAGTGCCATTTTGCACCGAAAACGCGCGTTAGGCGCCGCCTTGACCCTGCTCCGCGAGCGCCAATTGGGCCAACAAAGCCGGCGCCACCGCCGCCACGATGTCCGCCACATCACCAGCCCGAATGGCCTTGAACTCGGGCAGCGCCTCGATCAATTCCAGCGGCGCCTTGGCCGTCAACTGCTGCAGGTCTTCGGCCAGGCTGCGCATGAAGTCGGCGTCTTGCGGCACTTCGGCCAACAGCGCTTGCAAATCGGCGATGGCGTCGGCACGCGCCGCTATTTGCTCGGCATCCAAGGCCGGCGAGGTCTCAATCTTGAGTTTTTCTATCCACAAGCGATCGCTGTCGAGTGCAGCAGCTTGTGCCAACACTTCTTCGCGCAGCTGCGCCTCCAGACCGAACAAGGCGCCATGTGCCGGCGTGCGCCCGACCAATATCACCCGTACCGCCAGTGGCCAGGCGCCGGTCTGCGCGAGCAACAAGGCCTCCAGCGCCTGACCCGTCAAGCTGAGCACCGCCGGCAGATCGGCCGCCGCACTGACGTCCACCGCCAGTCGCTCCCAGCGCAAGACATCAACGATCAAGCGCTCCACGCTTTGAATGCCGGCCTCGCTCACTGTTACCAAGACCGCGCCGCGCGGCCCCGCCTCGCGGATATGCCGCCCTTGCAGATTGCCGGGGAAGACCACCCAGGGCGCCTCGCTCAGCACCGCATGTTCATGCACATGGCCGAGCGCCCAATAGTCGTAACCCTTGGCCTGCAGCTCTTGGACAGAGCAAGGCGCATATCGGGCATGCGCAGCGTAGCCTTCCAGCGCGGTGTGCAAGACGCCGATATTGAGCCACCCACTAACGGGCGCGGGATAGCCGGCGGCGAGGTTTTCCATCGTCGCGGCCTCCTTGAAGCTGCGGCCATGCAGCGCGACCCTCAATGCGTCCAGTTTGTGCGTTACCGGCTTGCGGCTGTCGAACAGATGCACATTGGCCGGCAGCGTCAAACGGCGGGTCATCTCGCTCTCGGCGTCGTGATTGCCGTAGAGCAGATAGACCGGGATGCCGGCCTGATTCAGGCGGCCCATCTCGCGCACGAAAAAATGCCCGGTGTTGTAGTCCCGCCAGTTGCCGTCGTAAAGGTCGCCGGCGATCACCATGAAGTCGACCGCCTCGTCGATGGCCGCGTCGATCAGCCGCGTGAATGCCTCCCGGCTGGCGCCGCGCAGCGCTTGCGCCGGTGCATTCTGGTAACTGGCCAGGCCGCACAAAGGGCTGTCGAGGTGAATATCAGCGGTGTGGATAAATTTAATCATCAGCTTTGCTCCCGGCTATCAGCCAAACGGTCCAACAGACCGCTGGCGCGCCGCGTGCGCAGCGCCAGCGCTTTGGTGAAGCCCGGCGGCCAGCCGTTGACCAAGGTAAAAGCCTTGCGCGCCCGCGTGATGCCGGTGTAGACCAGCTCACGTGTCAGCACCCGGCTCGGCTCGGTGGGCAACACCAGCACGGTGTGCTCAAACTCCGAACCTTGCGATTTGTGCACCGTCATCGCAAACGCAGTCTCGACATCGGCCAGCCGGCTCACCGCCACCGAGCGCAGCTTGGCGCCGTCGGAGAAATAGGCCCGCAGGCGCTGGCTCGTCGCTTCACCCTCAGGCCCAATCTGGCGCTGCGGCCGCAAAACGATGCCGATGTCGCCGTTGAAGACGCCCAGACTGACATCATTGCGGGTCACCATCACTGGGCGACCTTCGTACCATTCGCCGCGTTTGACCAAGAGCCGCTGCTCCAGCAGAGCCTGCTCGACCGCCTGATTCAGACCTAGCGCGCCAAACAGCCCTTCGCGCACCGCACACAGCAGGCGAAAGCGCTCAAAAGCCGTCAAGACCTGGCCCACCCATTGCTCAAAGTCGGCCGCATCGGGCTGTGCCGGGCCTTGTTTGACCAATTCCAAATAGCTGCGGTAGCCGCCCTCGGCGCCGGGCCGGCCTTGCACCGCCAGGCGCAGCAAGGCGGCCAAGTTTGGCGCTTGCAGCTCATGCAGGATTTCGCGCTCCCCCTGACGCAGCAGCTCGGTCGCCGAACGGGCATCGCCCCGGTTGACGGCCAGCGCCAATTGGCCGATCGGGCCACCGAAACGGTGGCTGCGGCGCAGCATCACGGTTTGCTGGGACAGCTTGGAAGCTTGGCTCGCCAGATACTCGGGCGCGATTGCCTGCCCGGTGACGGCTTGCGCGTAGGCCGCCGTTGCGGGTAAATAACGCCCCAGCTCGGCGTCAGTACAAAGATCGCCCAGCACAGCGCCCGCCTCGACCGAGGCCAGCTGGTCCTTGTCGCCCAGCAAGATCAAGCGACAGCCGGGGGGCAGCGCCTCCAGCAAGGCCGCCATCATCTCCAGATGGATCATCGATGCTTCATCGACGATCAGCACATCCAGCGCCAGCGGGTGGGCCGCGTCGGCCTTGAATTTGCGCGTGTCGGGGCGTGCACCCAGCATCGAATGCAAGGTGCGCGCCGGGCCGATTTGCGTCGCCAACTGCTGCAGCGCCAAGCTGGCGCCGAGCTGGGTCTGCAAGTCGCCCAGCGCCGAGTCTATGGCCTGCTTCAGGCGCGTCGCCGCCTTGCCGGTGGGCGCAGCCAGGCCCACGCGCAGACGCTGCGGTTCGGGGTCAACGGCGAACAGCAGCGCCAGCAAGCGCGCGACGGTATAGGTCTTGCCGGTGCCCGGGCCGCCGGTGATCAGTCCCAAGCGGGCATTCAGCGCCAAGCCGCAGGCCAGCTTTTGCCAGTCCAACGCCGGTTCGGCGCCCGTCTCGGGGAACAACAGGTCCAGCCAGCGTCGCACCTCGCTCTGCTGGGGCCGGTCGGCCACGGCAACCCGTGCCAGCACTTGCTGCGCCACCTTTTGCTCGCAGGACCACATGCGGCGCAGGTAGAGCTTGGCGCCGCTCAAGACCAGTGGTTCGCTACCGCCTTGCTGGCCCTCTTGTTCCACCCAAACCAGCGGGCTCGCGCGCAGCGCAGCCAACCAGCTCGGCAGATCGGCCGGCAGCTGCTCTTGCAGCATCAAACGCAAGGCCTCGGCAGCGTCCGCCTTCCATCCCAGCACGGCCTCGCTGTCTTGCAGCAGGAGATCCAGCGCCACACAGCTGTGGCCGCGCCCTTCCAGATGGGCGACCAAGGCCGCCGCCAACAGCAGCAGCGGCGGTGCCTCCTGCTGCTGCTCGGCCACAAAGGCGGCAAAAGCCGCGTCCAGCCGGCGCAACCAGCCCTGCTCGGTCCATTGTTTCAAGGTCGCCAACAGGGGCGTCATGGCGCGGCTCCGATCGCATCAAATTGCGCTGCGCTGCCTTGCAAGAGCGCATCAAGCTCATCCAGCATCTGCAAGGGCGGCCGCAGCACAAAGCAGCCCCGGCTGGGCGCTTGCAGGCCGCGCAGGAAGAAATAGAGGGCACCGCCGAGTTGCTGAGTTGGGTCATAGCTGGTGCCCAAGCGGGCCCGCAGCAAACGATGCAGGGCCAAGAGGTAAAGCGCCGCTTGCAGGTCATAACGATGCTCGGCCATGGCCGCGGCCAGCGCCGGCTCGCCGTAATCACTGTCCGTGGGGCCCAGATGGTTCGACTTGTAGTCCAGCACAAAATAGCGACCCTGATGTTCGAACACCAGGTCGGCGAAGCCCATCAAGAGCCCGTGCATTTGGCGCTGCGGCAGCGTCGGGCGAGCCAGACCGCCCAGCAGATGGCGGCGGCAAAGCGCGTCAAGCGCTTGCGACTGCAACTGGTTCGAGGGGAACCAGAACTCCATCTCGGGCAAAGGGCGACGCAACTCGCTCAAGGCCGCGCCGAGCTCGGGCAAAGGCGTCGAGCACAGCTGCAGCAGCCAGGTCAACACATCCTGCGCATGATGACCCCAAGCCTGGCGCTCGCAGCGGCGCAGCAACTGCGCTTGCAGATCCTGCGAATGCGCCAGCCTGTGGAAGCCCTCCCCGGCCAGCCATTCCAGCTGATCATGCAAAAAATTGCCTGCCAGCGCGCCGCGCGGGAAGCTGTGCCAGGGCTGCGTCAGCGGCTCGGTCGAGCCCGCGGGATCGCCTTGAACGCCTTGAGCGCTCTGAACACCTTGATCGCCCGGTTCATCGGCACGCGCCGCCGCATTCGACAACAGCGCTGGACTGGGCATGGCTCGCACCAAGGCCGAGAAGCTGCCGATGCCCCAGCGCCGCTCAAAATCAGCGTTATACGCCGGTGCCTCCAACAAAGGCGGCAATGCGCCGCGTGGCTGCAGCAAGCTCGGACCCAGCTCGGGCGCGCGCGCAGCCGGCATCAAGGCCATTTGCGGATTGCCGGCGGCCAACTCGCGCGCCAACTGCTGCAGCTGCTGCGCCTCGAAGGGCTGCGCGCCGCCCAGCACATAACCGATCGCGCTGCGGTAGGTCACGCAGTCCTTGCCCTGCCCAACTTTGAGTGCGCCGACGCCGATCCACAGCGCATGGCGAGCCCGCGTCAGCGCCACATACAAAAGCCGCAAGTCCTCGCGCTGACGCTCGACGTCGGCCTGGGCAATCTGTTCATCGCTGGGTTGCAGGTAGAGCTGCGCATGGCCCTCGGCGTCCGGCTGTTTGACATAGCTGCTGCGCGCCTTGCTGATGGCTCTAAAACTCGCGGCAAAAGGCAGGAACACCAGCGGGTATTCCAAACCCTTGGACTTGTGCACGGTGACGAGCTTGACCAAATCGGCATCGCTTTCCAGGCGCACGACCGCGTCTTCGGCCGCGCTGGCGCCGGCCACGCCACTTTGCTCGATCTGCGCCGCCAACCAGCGGATCAAGCCTGCCTCGCCGCTTTGCAGACCGCTGGCCGCCTGCAGCAACTCGGCCAGATGCAGAAAGTTGGTCAGGCGGCGTTCGCCTTGACCGGCTTCGCCGGTCTTACCGATTGCGCCGGCTTCGCCCCCCTTGCCGACACTGCTTTGGTTCAGCCAGCGTGCCGGCAATTGCAAGCGGTGCAAGAACTGACGCAACATTGCCAGCACGCCCTGCGTTTGCCAAATGCCCTGCAGCGCCCTGAGTTCGTCACTGCGCGCATCAAAGGCCTCATCGTCGGTGGCCAAGGCGGCCAGCTCGCTCAGGCTCAAGCCCAGCAAGCGGGTCGCCAGCGCGGCGCGCACCAAGCGCATGTCCAGCGGCGCAGCGACCGCCTGCAGGCAGCGCAAGAGGTCACTCGCCTCGGGGCTGGCAAAGACCGAGTCTTTGTCCGACAGATACACCGAGGCCACGCCACGCCGGCGCAGCTCGCGGCGCACTGCGGCAGCCTCGCGTCCGGTGCGCACCAGCACGGCCATATCGGCCGGCGCCAGCCGTTTGAATTCGCCTTTGCCTGCGTCAAAAAATCCAGCCTCAGGATCATTCAGATAATGCACCATCTGCTCGGCACAGCGCGCCGCAAAGAGGCGCTGGCTGCTGCCCGCATCCAGCAGACTCTCATCGACCACCCATTTGAGGGCCGGCACCGGCCCGCCGGCCTGGACAAAGCGCTCGGCTCGGCCGCGCGCCGCCACGCCGACAAAAGGCAGCGGGCTGTCGCCGGTGCCTAGGTCGCGAAACCTGAATGCCCCCTCGCCTGCCCGCGCTTCGGCAAACTCGAAAACCTGATTCACCGCCTCCACCAAAGCCTCGGTGGAACGGTGATTGGTGCCCAGCACATAGTGGCGGCCGGCGGTCTTGGCGCGCACGTCCAAGTAACTGTAAATATCGGCGCCACGAAAACCATAAATGGCCTGCTTGGGGTCGCCGATCAGCAGCAAAGCACTGCTCCTTGCGTTGGCTTCGATGCGGTAGAGGCGATCGAATATGCGCGTCTGCAGGGGCGAGGTGTCTTGAAACTCGTCAATCAGCGCGACCGGATATTGCGCCAATATGCGCGCCCGCAGGCGCTCGGCGCTCGGCCCCTGCGCGGGGTCCAGCGCCTGATCCAGGCGCGTCAACATATCGGCGAAACCAAACAAGCCCGAAGCTGCCTTCAGCGCCGCCAGACGCTGCGCGATCAGGCTGGCCGCATGCAGGCGCAGTGGTGGCGCCATGGCCGGCAAGTCCGCCATGGCGGCCAACAAGGTCTCAAAGGCGGCGAACTCCGCAGGCAAGGGTGGCAATGAAGCATCGCCTTTGAGCGCATCTTCCAAGCCGGCGGGCGTCAGCCGCGCGCGCCCCGCGTCGGAGATGGCAATCTCCTGCATTGCCGCGTCCTGGCTCCAGGCCGACAACGCAGCCAGCCAGGGCTGGTAGAAGTTGGGACGCAGCTTGGACTTGTTGAATGGGCAGGCTTTGTCAGCGGCCATTTGTGCGTCCAGCCAAAGCTGCATGGTGCTGGCCCGCTCGGCCCAACCCAGCTTCAAGGCTTGCAGCCCGGCCGCGCGTTCGGCGGCCACGCGCTCGATCAAGGCCGACAAAGGTGTTTGCGCGAGCAGCGCCGCTTCGGCCGGCAAACCCTGGCCGACCAGGGCGCGGGCGTCGGCCTGCAAGGCTTCGACATTGCCGAAAACCGCCAGCGCCTGATCCAGCGCCGCGCCGCCCAGCGGGTAAAGCTGGGCACGCCAATAGTCTTGGCTTGCTTCCAGCAGCATCGCCTGTTCATCACCGATCAGCTCTTCATCAAACAAGCAGCCGCTGTCAAAAGCATGCTCACGCAACATGCGTTGGCACCAGGCGTCGATGGTGTGCACGGCCGCGTCATCCATGCTCTCGGCTGCCAGGCTCAAGCGGCGCGCGGCGGCGCTGCGCTGGCCTGCGTCTGCATAGTCCGTCAGCAAGCCCTGCAGCAGCCCGTCATGCGCGGCGACCTCGGCCTCGCCGCGAAAGCATTTCGCCGCTTCCAGCAAGCGCGCCCGAATGCGATCCGACAGCTCGCGTGTCGCCGCGCGCGTGAAGGTCATCACCAATATCTCGGCCGGCAGCAGCGGCCGCCCGAAACCCTGCTCGGTGCCCTGCTCGCCGCCATGGCCCAGCACCAAGCGCAGGTAGAGCGCGGCAATCGTCCAGGTCTTGCCGGTGCCGGCGCTGGCCTCGATCAGCCGGCTGCCCCAGAGCGGGAAACTGCCGGCGTCCAGCAAATTTTGTTTGTCTTCACTCACGCCGATGTGCCCTCCAGCAAGCTCGCTGCCTGATGCAGCTCCAGCTTGGCGCTGCTCAGCACCCATTGATGAAACGGGCCATACAGCGCTTGCGCAAAAATTTCGAAACGACCATCGGTGCTGAGCGCGGCGAAGTCGGGATACAGGCGCGCCAAACAGGGCTCGTCGCCCTCGGCCGCTTGGCGATAAGGGCCGCCTTCATAGACCTGGGCAGCATCCCCCTTGCCGCTGACCAGCGCCAAGCCGGTACTCAGCGCCAGCGGCAAGGGCGCGTCCGCGCCGTCCATGCCCTGGCCCCAGGCCGATAAGAGCTCAGCCAACAAGCTCTGTGCCTGCTCCAGCGGCAAGGGCTCAAACGTCACCGTCGCGTCCTTGCCGATCAACACCCCGCGCAGCGGCACACCGCAAGCACTGGCCGCCAACTGGCGCACCCAGGCCTCCAGCAGGCGCTCGGGGTAGATGGCCTGGGTCTTCTCGTTCAGACACAGCCGGCTGGTCGTGAGACCGAGCCAGACCCGCTGCCCGCCCAGCTCTTGGCACTGCAAGTCGGCCAGCCAGTCCTCAAAAGGCGGCCCGCCCTGAGCAGCTTGAGCGGTCTCAAAAGGAAAACGCAACAACTGCTTGGGCGCCGCCAGCGGATAGAGCGCATGCAGCGCCAGCCAGCCCTGCAACATCGGCGTGAGCGTCGCGACCAATTTCAGCTCAACCCGCCGGCCCTGCTCGGCCATCGGCAAGCGCCCCGCTCGGCGCAAGCGTGCCGTGTAGGCGGCCACCCGCTCGGGCAAGTCCTGCGCTGTATCCAAACCCACCAGCAACTCGTCCAGCAGCTCTCGCAGCATCGAATATTCCAGCAGACCGGCGACCGCAAACGCTTCATCGTCCTCGGCCGCCAGCGCCTGTTCGTCAAACTGCACCAGCAAGCGCTGCTTGAAGAAGGCCTTGACCGGGTTTTTCAAAAACGCCACCAGCGCGCTCACGGTCAGCGCCGGTGGCGCCTCGGCGGCGTCTTGCTCTGGCGCTGCCGGCGTGCCCTCGGCCTCAGCTTGTGTGTGCGGCTGCGGCGCCACATGCGCATCGCGCCACTCGCGCGCATGGGTGAAAAAACCTGCCTGGGGCGACGTTGGAGCCGACTCAAAATAACGCCGGCTGAAGGGCTGCAGCGGATGCTCGGTGGTCAAAGCCTGGAGCACGTCCTTGTGCCAGCCGGCTTGCAGATAGTCGCGCAACTGCGAGACCAGCACCGAGGGTGGCTGCTCGCTGTTGTCGCGCACGCTGCGGCCGCTCCAGCTGATGTAGAGCTTGGCCCGCGCGGACAGCAGGGCTTCCAGCATCAGCTGGCGATCGTCATCGCGGCGCGAGCGGTCGCCCGGGCGCGCAAGGCCGGGCAGGCCCATCAAATCGAAGTCGCTGCGGCTGGCACGTCGCGGGTAGTCACCATCATTGAACCCCAAGAGGCAAACCACCTCGAAGGGCACCGCGCGCATAGGCATCAGGCTGCAAAAGGTCACGCCGCCGGCCTTGAAGCGGCGATTCAGCGTCGGCGCGTCCAGGCCTTCGAGCCAGGCTTCGCGCACGACGCCCAGCTCGACGGCTTCGTCAAAGCCGGCCAAGGCGCAGACGTCCAGCCACGCCGTCATGGCCGACTGCACAGCCGCAAGCGTCAGGCTTTCGGCCTCATTGCTGGGCGCAAAGAAGTCCGCCAGCAATTGGCGGCCGCGCTCGGCCCAAATGGCTGGCTCGGCTGGCTCGGCGGGGGCGGCGACCAGCTGCCACCAGGCCTCCAGCGCGGCGGCCAAATCGGCCAGCGAGCCGGCCAAACCCGCGCTCAAGCCACCCACCTCGGCATAGGGTTGAATGCCCTGGAAGGCCGGCCCCTCGCCAGCGCCATAGCCCAGCAAGATGCGGCGCAGGCCAAACACCAGGCTGTTTTGCTCGCCACAGGCGGCCAGCCCCATATTGGCGCGCTGGGCCGCGTCCAGGCCCCAACGTATGCCGGCACCCTCCATCCATTGATTCAGGCGCGGCAAGTCGTCCAGCGTCAGGCCGAAACGCGCCGCAATCGCCGGCACTTCCAGCAAGGCCTGCAACTCGCTCAGCCGGCAGCGTTGCTGCGGCAGGCGCAGCAGCCATTCCAGCGCGACCAAGAGCGGATTGTTGGCACGCTCCTTCAGGTCGGCGATGTCATAGGGGATGAAGCGTTTGTCGCTGCTGCGCGCGCCAAAGCCGAATTGCCCGAAGACCGAGCGGACCGCCGGCGCGAAGGACTCGATGTCGGGCACCATCACGACGATGTCGCGCGGCGAGAGTGCGCCCTGGGCCTCGACCAACAATGTCAGCAACTGGTCATGCAAGATCTCGACCTCGCGCTGGGCGCTGTGGGCGATGTGGAAAACGATCGAGCGGTCATTGGCCGCCACCGCCAGGTGCGGGTGTTCGGCCAGCGGGGTCAGGTCGCGGATATGTGCTTGGACCTGGCTCAGCAAGCTGTCACCGACCGACTCGTCAAACAAATCTACCTTGCTGACCTGGAAGCGCTCTTGGGCCTGCAGCACATCATCGAAGCCATCCAGCTGACGCACAAAATCGCGCCCCTGGCGACCCCAGCTGGCCAGCAAGGGGTGGGCATGGGCATGCATTTCTTCCAGCGACAAGGCGGCCAGATCCAGCCCTTGGCGCAGCGGTTGGCGGCGCCGCTTTGACGCCAGCAACTCGCGCCCATCCATGATGTCGGCCCAGTGATAGCGGCAGGGATTGGGGATCGCCAGCACCACCTGGCAATGCTCGGACAGGGCGGCCAGCGCCTGCAGCGTTTGCATGGGCACATGGCTCATGCCGAACAGAATAACGCGCCGCGCCAGCGGGCTTTCCGTTGCCGCGAGCGGCCCTTGGCCGGCTTGCAGCGCCGCGACAAAGCGCTGGTGCAGTTGCGGCCGTGAGCTGGCCCGCTCGGCGTCACTCAGCGGCGCCTGCAACTCGCGCCAAAGTGCGGCCTGCCACGCCTGATCGGGCGGCAAGGCCTGCGCGCTGCGGGCATCTTCGCCGAGCAAGCGCGGCAACACATCCAGCCCCGCGCCCCAGGCATCCAGCCAGTCGCTGCGATAGACCTGGTATTGGTCAAACAGGTCGGCCAGCGCCGAGGCCAGCTGCAGCCGCCGCTCCATGCCGCCCAGCCGCAAAAAGCCGGCCAAGGGCTCAAACCCGGGTCGGGCCATCAACTCGGGCAAGAGCCGCATCAGCCCCCAGGTCATTGGTAATTTATCCAGCCTGGAGAGCGCCGGCACCGCATCAAAACCCAACAATTGGCGGTAGGAGCGCCAGAGAAAGCGCCCCGGCAACTCGACCCGGGTGGCGGCGCAAATGCCGTTTTGCTCGGCCAGCGTCATCTTCAACCACTCGGCCACGCCATTGCTTTGCACCAGGAAGATCTCTTCCTCCAGCGGGTCCAAAGCTTGGCGGCGCAGCCACTCGAACACGGCTTCGCCGAGCAACTCAGCGCGGTTGCCATGCAGGACCAGCAGCCCCGGGGTGATTGTTGTTGTCATCTATCGAGAAATCCCTGATCGGTCGCTGTAGCGCGAGTGGCCGGCCATGCTTTTGGTCTTGGCTTGGCATTGTGGGGCCAAGCTCGGCCTGAGCTTTAGCCTTTGCGAGGCTTGAGCTTGGCCGGGTCGACTGTCAAGGCACCCAGATCCAGATCCTCGTGGCCGCGCGGCCGGCGCTGCTCGTCAAGCGCCTCTCGCAAGGCCGCGCCCGGCTGCCATGCCGGCTCCGCCGGCGCCGCTTGGCGGGCCGTGCCCGCGACCTGCGCCAACAAGCCCCCCAGATCCAAATTGGCATCGGCCCGGCTGCTTGTCGGCACGGCCATCTTGGGCAGGCTGATGCTGGATAAATCCAAATCGGCGCGCGCAGCGCTGCGCGGCAAATCGACCCGCAAAAAGGGCGCTGCATCGAGCTTGGCCTGCGCCTCAAGTTTGGCTTTGGCCTCGGCTCGGGCTTGTTGCGCCTGGGCCTGGGCTTCAGCTTGAGCTTGAGCCTGCTCTGCCGCTGCTTCCGCTTGAGCCTGCGCGGCAAAGCGAGCCTGCGCCTGGGCGGCGGCTTCGGCGAGATCATGTTGCGCTTGTTGCTCGGCCCTGGCCTGCTGCAATGCGGCCTCGCGCTGCTGCTCAGCTTGGCGCTCCATGGCCAACTGATCAGCCGCTTGTTCGGCCAACTTGGCCCGCAAAGCCTGCATGGCTTGGGCCTCGGCCAAGGCCAGCGCACACGCCTGGGCCTCGGCCTGCTCGCGCCGAGCTTGCTCAGCACGGGCCAGTTCTGCGTCAAGGCATCGCTGCGCTTCACGCTGCTGCTCGACTTGCCTTTGCAGCGCCAATGCCTGCTGCGCCTCTTCGGCTGCCCTGGCCTCGTTGGCCTCGCGCGCTTTTTGCTGCTCGATTTGCTGCTCGAGCTTGGCCTGCGCCTGCGCCAGCGCTTGGGCTTGGGCTTGCGCTTGGGCTTGAGCTTGGGCCTGAGCCAAGGCTTGGGCTTCAGCCAGGGCTTGGGCCCGCAACTCAGCCTCGGCCCGTTCACGCAGCGCTTGCTGCTCGGCCAACAGCTTTTCCGCGTCGCGCCGCTGCGCGGCCAAGCGCTCGCGCTCCAGTTTTTCCGCCGCCTGGCGGGCCGCCTGCTCGGCCTGCCGGGCTTGTGCGGCAGCCTCAGCCCGTGCTTGCGCCTCGGCCTCGGCTGCGGCTTTCTGGCGAGCCGCCGCTTGCTCTGCAAGCAAGCGTTCGGCCTGCTGTTCGGCCTGTTGTTTGGCCTGTTGTTCCGCCAACTGCTGCTCGGCCCGCTCGCGCTTGACTTGCTCTGCGGCCTCGAGAGCGGCTCGCTCGGCGGCGATTTCAGCAGCCTTTTTAGCGGCTTGATTGGCGGCTTGATCGGCAGCTTGATCGGCAGCCTTGAGGGCAGATTGTTCCTTGGCTTTTTCCTGCGCCAACTGCGCAGCCGCACGGGTCGCAGCTACTGCTGCAGCCGCTGCCTTCTTTTGCTCAAGCGCCAGTTTGCTGGCTTGATCTTTCTGGAGAGCTGCCGCCGCACGGGCGGCGGCCTTTTGCGCCGTCAACTGCTGCTTCTCGGCAGCCAGCTGTGCCTGGCGCGCCGCTTTGGCGTCCAGCTCCGCCTGCTTCTTGACTGCCTTGGCTTGAGCCGCCTGCTGCGCGAGCAATTTGGCCCGCTCCTGGGCCGCTTGCCGCGCAGCTGCAGCCTGGGCAGCAGCTTCAGCGGCCTGCTTGATCTTGGCCTCCTTGACTGCCTCCTTGGCGGCCAACTGGGCGGCGGCTTGAGCGGCGGCTTGAGCGGCGGCTTGAGCGGCGAGTTCTGCGGCAGCTCGGGCAGCCTGCTCGCGAGCCTCGCGTTCGGCCGCCGCGACCCGGGCCTGCTCCGCCAGCAGCCGCTGCTGCTGCTGGGCCAATTTCTCTTGCTCGGCAGCCAACTGCTGCGCAGCGGCCTTTGCCGCCTGAAGTTCAGCCACCGCGCGCTCGGCCGCCAGGCGTTGTTCCAGCATGCGAGCGGCAGCGGCTCGCTCCTGTTCGGCAAGCTCGACCGCCTGACGGGCCTGCTCGGCCTGCTCGGCGGCCAAGCGCTCTTTTTCTGCTCGCTCTATTTCGGCGCGCTCTATTTCAGCGCGCTCGGCGGCCGCTCTTGCTGCTGCTTCTCTTGCAGCCTCCATTGCAGCCTCCGCTGCGGCTTCTTTTGCTTCAGCTTCTCGAGCCGCAGCTTCTTGCGCTGCCGCGAGCGCTTGGCGGCGCTCGGCGAGTCGCTCGGCGGCCAATGTGGCCTGCAGGGCAGCCGCTGCAGCTTGGCGTTCCAATTCAAGCAGTTCGTCCGCTTCGCTTGCGGGCCCGGCTTCGATCACGACTTCTTCAAGCAGCTCCGGCCGAACAGGTGCGTTCAGGGCCGGACGGCGTTCGAGCAGGTCTTCGACATCGGTGACGTCATGCATATCCCAGCGTCCCGCGCCGGGCCGCTCGCCGGCGCGCTGAGTGGGGCGCGCCGCTTGGCCGGCGAACGCCTTGTGCGCGGCCGCACCCGACTTGGGCGCGCTGTTGGCGTTCAGCGTCGCCTGCGAGATCGACAGGTCCACCGGCTTGTCGCGCTCGCGCAGCATTTCGGTGAAATCCTGAAGTATCGAATTGGGGTCAAAGCCATCATGCGCCGTCATGCCCGCATTGTGCCCGCCCGGCTCACGCCAATCGCCGCGTAGAAGCCCCTACAAACCCGTGCTGTGGGCCTGCGCCCGATGGTTCGGTACTTTTACCAGCGGCAGCCCTTGTTGGACTTCGCCGCATCCAGCGCCAGCGGCACCACAGCCAACAGACCCAGGGACTCGCCGTAGGCCTTGCGGCAATCTTCCTTGGCGGCCTTCTCCATGTCTTCACTCAGCTTGGACTTGCGCTCGGGCGGCGCCGGCAGCAGTTGCAAGACCCCGCTCGAACCCCGGCTGGACAACTCGCCGCCACGCGGGCGCGGCAGGTTGAGATTCAAAGGCGGCGGTTTCGCCGCCGCGGAGGCCGGCGTCGCCACATCTTGACCCAGGCGCGGCCCGGCTTCAGGTGAGCCCGGGCTGGTCACGGCCGGCAACAGGCTGGGCGCGGCGGCATTGGACATGTGGGAGGAAGATGGCGTGGCCGCCGACACAGCGCCGGGCACTGTGACCGCCGCATCGGCCTTTGCCGGAAGCGGCGCCAGCGCTGTGGCCTGGGCCGGCGGCGTAGGCGCCAAAGCTCTGACTTCATTGGCCACCTGGCGGCTCAATTCCGAGGGTGCGGTCAACTGCTTGCTGCTGGGCTCAGCCACCTGGGCGGGACTTGCGTCAAGCACAGGCGCGGGTGTCACAACAGGCAGGGGTGAAGCAACAGGCGCAGGCAAACTGTCCGGTTTGAATTGTGGCAATGGCGACACTGGCGGCAGCGGGCTGGGCGCGAGCTGCGCTGGGTTCAGCCGGCTCGCTTGGCGTGGCTGCTGCGGCTGCTTGGGCTGATCGGGCTGCTCGGGGGTTGGCACAACGCGTCCTATCGCCTCGGCCTTGGCGCGCGCGATCGCGCTAGCCGGCGCCGCCTCCATCACCATCACCCGCGCCTGCGGCAAGGGCAATGGCTCCAATGGCAACGGCGCGAGCGCCCTTGATGGGCTCAAGCCGGTCATAGGCGCTGGCCTGGCTCGCGTCACGGCATTCTGAGCGGCCGGCGCGGCCATCATCAGCGGCGGGGGGCTGGCTTCGACCTGAGCTTGAGCCGGCACAGCTGTCGTTGCCGCAGCCGCCGTGGGCGCCTCGGCTCGATCGACTGGCGCGACCGACTCGACCCGCTCGGCCCGCCAGTTGCCAAGTTCGGCAGCACCCGGCGTCGTCGGCCGTGGCGTCTTGCGGGCCGGATCTTCCATCGGCCTGACGCTGCCGCCGAAGCGCTGCTGCTTGGCCTGGCCGACCGGTCCACCGCTGAGTTCCGGCAAAGGCGGCCTGAGCTGCGGGGCTGCGCTGCCGGTTTCGTCCCTGTTGCCCACCAAAGTGACGTTGAGCCGGCCCCACACGCCGTCGCCGGGCCGCGCGGTGCCGGTCGCATTGCCAAACATCAGCACCAACCAGATATGCAGCAAGACCGCCAAGGCCAAGCATTGACGCAGCAGGCGGTCGCCTGCCGCGGACGGCGGCCCATGCGGTGCTGGTGGGATGTTGTGCTTGAGGAACAATGTAAGCCGAGCTAAATCCTGAATTAGGCGCAGTCTACTTGGCGGCCACCCACCTGCATCCATGAACGCCGATCTCTTCCCCCTCGACACCGACCTCGCCATTGCCCCCGGCGCTTGGCTGCTGCCGGGCTTTGCCTTGGGCGCAGCGGCGGCGCTGCTGGAGGCCGTGGGCGAGGTGCTGGCCGAGGCGCCGCTGCGCCAACTGCACACGCCGGGCGGCCAGTTGATGCAAGTGGCGATGAGCAATTGCGGCGAACTGGGCTGGGTCTCGGATGCGCGCGGCTATCGCTATCAGGCGCTGGACCCACGCTCCGACCGGTGTTGGCCCTCGATGCCGGCAATGATCAAGCAGTTGGCGACGGAGGCTGCGCAGCGCGCCGGCTTTGCCGATTTCAGACCCGACGCCTGCTTGATCAATCGCTATCTGCCGGGCAATCGCCTGAGCCTGCACCAGGACCGCGACGAGCGTGACTTCAGCCAGCCGATTGTGTCGATCTCGCTCGGTCTGCCCGCCACCTTCTTGTTCGGCGGCCTCACGAGGGCCGACAAGCCCGCCCGGCTGACGCTGCGCCACGGTGATGCGCTGGTCTGGGGCGGGCCGTCGCGGCTGCGCTTTCATGGCGTGCTGCCCTTGGCCGATGGCGAACACCCAGTGTTGGGGCGCCAGCGCATCAACCTGACGCTGCGGCGCGCCGATTGAGTGGACGCGCTGGCCCGGCAGTTTCAGGGCTTGACCTTCAGCGCCACAAAGGACGAGCCGCCGCGCTTGCCTGGCCCGTATTCAAGCACGAAGCCATCCAGGTCGAGCCGCCCCAAAGCGGCCATGCCGTCCCTGATTGATTCACGCGTCAGCGGCGGCTTGCTGCGGCGCAGACCTTCGGTCAGCACGGTGGCGGCGATATAGCCCTCCAGGCTGATCGAGTCAAAGTGCATGTCACCGGTCTCACGCATCGCCTTTTGATAGGCCGCCACCAAGGGAATGGACGCGTCCTGTGCATCGGGCACGACCTGCGCAATCGTCACGCCGCCCAGTTGCTTGCCCAAGGCCCGCCACAAAGGCTCCCGGCCCGCAAACGACAGAGTGTAGAAATGCCCGCTGTAGCCGGTCTGGCGCGCAGCCTTGATAAAGGCCGCGCAAGTCGCATAGCTGCTGACCATGAAGACCGCATCGCTGTGACTGTCCTGGATCAGCTGCCGGACCTCAGACGCGACCTCGGCACTATTGCGCTTCACACTGGCCACGGCCCTGACTTGAATGCCCAGCGGGCTTGTCGCGGCCTTGATCGCCTCCAGACCACTGCGCCCAAACACATCGGCTTGGTAAAGCACGTTGATGCTTTTGACGCCGGCCGCCTGCATCGCACCGGCCAACTTGTTCGCCTCGTCCACATAACTGGCTCTGACATTGAACACATAGGGGTTGGCGGGTTCGCGCAGCATCTCGGCCCCGGTATAGGCGCCGACAAAGGCGATATGGCTGCGTTTGACATAGGGCAGCGCCGCCCAACTGGTGGGTGTGCCGATATAGCCAAACAAGGCCAGCACACGCGCGTCTTCGACAAGCCTGCGCGTATGGGTCTCGGCTCGGCCTTGCTCATAGGCATCATCAAGCAGATCGACGACCAGTTTGGCGCCATGCACGCCGCCGTGGGCATTGGCATGCATCAGGGCGGCCCCGGCACCCGCATGAAAGCGCGCGCCAAGAAAAGCCGCCGGGCCACTCAAGGCCGCCGAGCTGCCGATCCGAATCTCGGCTGAGCCGGGCTCGCTGGGCGCGTTCGGCTCGCGTGCCGCTGCACAAATGGTCCCGCCGCCGATCAAGGCCAGACCTATCGTCAAACACAGGGCAAGGATTTTGAACATCGGGGCTTGTATATTGACGACCGCTAACACCAGTGTCCAGCAGACTTGGACTAGTCTACGACGATTGTGCGCTGTTGACTGCCGGGCCAGGGCGGCTGGAAGACCTAAGACTTTGTCCCTGAACGGAGACGCCATGGACCTCAAACTTGCCGGCTTGCGAGCCGTCGTGACCGGCGGCTCATCCGGCATCGGTGCCGCCATCGTGCGCGTGCTGGCCGAGGAAGGCTGCGACGTCTACTTCTGTGCGCGCGGCCAGGCTAGCGTGCATGCAGCGCAGGCCGATTGCGCGACCTTGCCTGGGCGCGTGCAAGGCGTTTCGCTTGATGTCAGCGATGCCGGCCGGGTTCAGCAATGGTTCTCGGCGCTGGGCGCGTTTGATATCTTCATCCCCAATGTGAGCGCGTTGTCCGCCAACTGGGACGATGCGATCGCGACCGATATACGCGCCACCGTTGCGACGACCGAGGCGGCCATTCCGTTTCTGGCAAGCTCTGCCAACGCCGCCATCACCTATATCGGCTCCAAGGCCGGCTCGCTGGCGGCGCCCAACTCCGCCGCCTATGGCGCCGCCAAGGCCGCAATGGCGCATTACATGAAGTCGCTGGCCTTGCGGCTGCTGCCCTCAATTCGCGTCAACACCGTTTCGCCCGGCGATACCTTGGTCGAAGGCGGGTTTTGGGACAAGGTCCGCGCGCAAGAGCCGGCCACCTATCAACAGGTGCAGCAGAGAAATCCGCTCGGCAGACTGGCCAGCCCGCAAGAGATTGCCCGCGTCGTCGCCTTTGTATCGAGCCCGGCTGCCAGCTTTGTGGCCGGCGCCAATTGGTATGTCGACGGCGGCTCGGTGGCGCATGTGCAGATCTAGGCAAGTCGAAAACACTCGCATGCGGCTCGACGTTCAAATCTTGATTTCGTCGCTCAAGGTCTGGCCGGTGGCGAACTGCGTCACGCTGTGGATGGTGGTTTCGCAAATGGTGCTGATGGCCTCTTCGGTGAAGAAGGCCTGGTGGCCGGTGACGATCACGTTAGGGAATGAAAGCAGGCGCTGGAACACATCGTCCGAGATGATGGTGCTGGACAGGTCGCGGAAGAACAAATCGGCCTCCTGCTCGTACACGTCCAGCCCCAGGCCGCCGAGCCGGCCGCTTTTGAGCGCCTCGATCGCGGCCTCGGTATCGATCAAACCGCCCCGACTGGTGTTGATCAACAAGGCGCCGCGCTTCATGCCAGCCAGTGTTTGCGCATTGATGATGTGCTGCGTTTCCGGGGTCAAAGGGCAGTGCAGCGAAATGATGTCGGCCCGGGCGCCGATTTCACTGGCCGCGACGTAATGCGCGCCCAGATCCAAAAATGCCTGCGAAGGGAATTTGTCATAGCCGATCACCTCGCAGCCAAAGCCCCGCATGATGCCTGCGAACACCAGGCCAATCTTGCCGGTGCCGACCACGGCGACCGTCTTGCCGTGCAGATCAAAACCCATCAGGCCGTCGAGCGCAAAGTTCGAATCGCGGGTGCGGGCGTAGGCACGGTGCACCTTGCGGTTGATCGCCAGCAGCAGCGCCACGGCATGCTCGGCCACCGAGTAAGGCGAATAAGTCACCACCCGCACGACCTTGAGCCCCAAGGCGGCGGCCGCTTTCAAATCGACATTGTTGAAGCCGGTGCAGCGCAGCGCCACCAGCCTGGTGCCTCCGCCGGCGAGCGCCTTGAGCACCTCGGCGTCGGCCTTGTCATTGACGAAGATGCAAACGGCCTCGTGACCCGCCGCCACCGCGACGCAGTCCAAATCCAGCGGCGCATCGAAAAAGTGCAGCTGGTGGCCGGCCTGCGCCATGGTATTGGCCGCGCTCAGAAACTCACGGTCATAGCGCTTGGCGCTGAACACGGCAATCTTCATTTTTTCGCTCTCCAAAGCGGGGCCAACAAGCTTGCCGCAGCGAGCGATCATGGCCTCGACGACCTCGCCACTATGGCATAGCCCAGCCAAGCCGCAGCGGAATCGTGGATTGATTGAAGTCTGCGTAAGATGCAAGTCATGCCACTGCTATCCATACTTGATCTCGCCCCAATCGTCGAAGGCAGCAACGCTGGGGCAGCGCTTGCCAACAGCATCGCCCTGGTCCGCCATGCCGAGCAGTTAGGCTACCGACGCTTTTGGGTCGCCGAACACCACAATATGGACGGCATCGCCAGCTCGGCCACGGCCGTGGTGATCGGCCAGCTGGCGGCCGCGACGCAAACCATTCGGGTCGGCTCCGGCGGCATCATGTTGCCCAACCATGCGCCGCTGGTGATTGCCGAGCAGTTCGGCACGCTGGCCACCTTCTTCCCTGGCCGCATCGACCTGGGCCTGGGCCGCGCGCCCGGCACCGACGGGCCGACCATGCGCGCGCTGCGCCGCCATCTGGACCGCGCGGGCGAAGACCGCTTCCCCGAGGACGTCATCGAACTACAGAGTTATCTAGCCCCGGAGCGCGAAGGTCAAGTCGTACGGGCAGTGCCCGGCCAGGGCACCGAGGTGCCGATCTGGCTGCTCGGCTCCAGCCTCTACAGCGCGCAGCTGGCCGCCTATCTGGGCCTGCCCTTTGCTTTTGCCTCGCACTTCGCGCCGGAGCAGTTGATGCAGGCCTTGGAGCTCTACCGCAGCCATTACCGGCCCAGCGCGCAGCACCCCAAGCCTTACTCGATGATGGGCATCAACATCATCGTTGCCGACACCGACGCCGAGGCCAACTATCTCTTCACCTCGCTGCAGCAGCGCTTTTTGGGCATGCAGCGCGGCAAGCGCGAGCTGTTGCCGCGCCCGGTGGACAGCATGGCGGGTTTGTGGACGGCGCAAGAACAAGCCGGCGTTGAGCGCATGCTGGCCGAGTCGCTGGTCGGCTCGGCCGCCACGGTGGCCGCTGGCCTGCGGGCAACGCAAGCACGCACGGGCGTGGAGGAATTCATCGTCGCCTGCGCGGTGCATGATGCGCAGGCCAGATTGCGTTCTTATCAACTGCTGGCGGAACTGAAGCTCGGCGAATAAGCCAAGAGCCAAACCCATCACACCTTGCCCGCGCCGCCCTGTGGAGCTTGTCCGCGCACCCAGCGTCCGGATTGCTTCGCAGCCAGCAGCGGCCATGCGCGCCACCGGCAAAGCATTGCGCACGAGGGCATACCGAGGGGCGTGTTCCGTTCAATCGAGCCATTTGTTCCGATTCAAATCAAGCACCCATTTCAACGCAGCCAAGGCAGCCGGAGCCGCTTGGCCGCAAGGCTGCGTGAATGAAATTTGCTCCTGGCCCGGCTGCGCGAGAACCTCAGCCATCGTATTTATCCCTTCCAGGCTTTCGCTTCACCCAATGCGCTACCGCCTCAATGGCTCGCCTCGATCCAAGGCCTCCTCGTGAACTGCGACACTCCGAGCTATGAGAATTTTTGGCGTCGACCCTGGATTGCGAACACCTGGTTTTGGCGCGGGCCGGCACTGGCGCAGCTTCACCTTCGCTGCGTGAACATGAGCCTGCACCGAAACCCTTTCCAAACTCAAACCTTGTTGGATCTGAACCTTGCGTATTCTTGGTATTGACCCCGGTCTGCAAACGACGGGTTTTGGCGTGATCGACGCTGACGGCCCGCGCCTGAGCTATGTCGCCAGCGGCACCATCAAGACCAGTGCGGTGGCGACCGGCGATTTGCCGGCGCGGCTCAAAATCATCTTCGACGGCGTGCGCGAGGTGACATCACGCTATCAGCCCCATTGCGCGGCCGTCGAGATCGTCTTCGTCAACGTCAACCCGCAGTCGACCTTGCTGCTCGGCCAGGCACGCGGCGCGGCCATCACGGCCTTGGTTTCAAACGATTTGCCGGTGTCCGAATACACGGCGCTGCAAATGAAGAAAGCCGTGGTCGGCCATGGTCACGCGGCCAAGGAGCAGGTGCAGGCGATGGTGCAGCGGCTCTTGAGCTTGCCCAGCGAGCCCGGCAAGGACGCGGCCGATGCGCTGGGCCTGGCCATCATGCATGCCCATGCTGCGGTGTCCTTCGAAGCGATGAGCCGCAGCACGACCTTGCAGCGCCGTCAGCATGCGCAGTTCAAAGGCGGGCGCACTTACTGAGCATCAACTGTTATGAACAAAGAATCCGTCCAGCCGATCGAGTGCCTACCCGCCTTGCTGCGCTATTGGCGCTGGCGCTATGGCGTGACTGCTGCCGTACCTGGACTTGCTTTGGGTGGCCTGCTGTTGCTGGTCTCGGTCCGGAGCATGGCGTCCGAGTCGGAGCTGCGCATCTGGCTAGGGCCTGCCTGCGCTGGCCTTGTCTTGCTGGGGTTCGTGCTGGGTTGGCGTTATGCCGAGCGGCGCTTTGCGCATTACCGCGCCGCGCTGCATATGGGCGAGGGCATGGTGCTGCGCAGCGGCGTTTGGTGGCGCAGCGAGGTGTGGGTACCTACAGCAAGGCTGCAACATCTGGACGTCAGCCAAGGGCCGCTGGATAGGCGCTGGGGCATGGCGACTTTGAGCCTGCACACGGCCGGCAGCCATGACCAGCACACCCGCATCCAAGGCCTGCCGCTGGCCCAGGCCCATGCCTTGCGGGAGCACTTGATGCCGCGCCAGGCGCTACAGCATGAATGAACCCACGCAGTTGCAGCGCTTGCACCCTTCCTCTTGGTTGTTCGGCATCGCCGGCCTGCTCAAGCAATTGCTGGCGCCCTTGGTTGCGGTGCTGATTCTGGGTCACAAGGACTCGCAATGGGTGCTGTGGGCGCTGCCCGCGATGCTGGCCCTGACCTTGCGTTCGGTGCTGCGCGCGCGGGCCTTTCGCTATGAAGTGACGGCGACCGAGTTGCTGGTGCGCGAAGGCGTGCTGGATCGCTCGCTGCGCCACATTCCGCTGGCGCGTATTCAAAACGTGACGCAGCGGCGCGTCTTTCTGCACCGCTTGTTCGGCGTGACGGAATTGCGCCTGGAGTCGGCCGCTGGGGGCAAACCGGAGGCGGTGATGAAGGTACTGAGCATGGCCGCGGCAACGCAGTTGGAGGCCTTGCTGCGCGGTGCGCCCGACGCCACCCGGACTGCTACGGCTGAAGACGCACCCCGCGTCCTATTCACCATGCCGCTGCGCGAAGTCTTGGCGCTGGGCTTGACCAGTAACCGGGGCAAGCTGATGGTGGCAGCCCTGTTTGGCGCCGTGATGCCGAGTCAAAATCTGCGCTCGATGGCAAATCGCTGGTCCGAGGTGCCAATGACCGCGCTGGCGCGGACCCTCAGCGACGATCTGCATACCCAGCGCTGGCTGCATTTGGCTGTGCTGACAGTGGGTTTGCTGCTGCTCGGTGTGGTGGTCCTGCAGCTCTTTTCCGCGGCCATGGCTTTGCTCAAGTTTTACAACTTCCGCCTTGAGCAGCAAGGCGAGCGTCTATTGAGTTCCTCGGGCCTCACGACCAAAACGCGCGCTGCGGTGCGACTACCCAGACTGCAGCGATGGGAGCTGAGCGCCTCTTGGCTGCAACGCCGCTTGAAACGCTGCCAGCTCAGTGTGACGGTGGCCGGCGTCAATCACGACAAGGGCGAGGACGAGAAGTTCGGCAGCTTCAAAGAGTTGGCGCCACTGGCGACGCCCGAGCAAGCTCAGCAGCTGTTGCGCTGGTGCCTGCCCCAGTTGGACTGGCAGGGCCTGGCTTGGCGGCCTTTGGCCGATGCCGGCTTCAAGCGCCGGCTGCTCGGGCAAGCGCGCTGGCTAGCGCTGCTGTGCTTGGCACTGATGACGGGCAATCTGGTCTTGGCCGCACCCTTGGCTTGGAGCCTGCTGCTGGGCGCCGGCGCTCTCGGCGCGATCGCGCTGACCCTGCATGCACGCGCCTGGCTGCGCTTTGCCGCCTATGCTGTGGCTGGTGATATTTTGGTCTACCGCAGCGGCGTGTTCACCCGGCGTTGGGTCATCGTGTCACTCACCAAGCTGCAAAGCTTGCGCTTGTACAGCTCGGGGCTGGATCGCCACTTCGGCCTGCAAGGTCTGCAGGCCGACACCCAAGGCGGCAGCAAGCTCGCTCGCGCCTTGGACATGCCCTATTTGAATGCGGCCGAGGCCGAGGCCCTCAGGGCCGCGCTCTGGCAAGGTTTGACGATTGCCGCAAACCCGCCGCCGCAAGCAACACTTAGGCCTTGATGGCGCGGCGGCGCACCAAGGCGCCAATGGCCAAAATCCCGACCAGGCTCAAGGCCCAGCTGGAGGGCTCGGGCACAGCGCTGATGCTCAAATCGCCCGTGCTGTCCGCGCCATTGAGGCTGTAGGCGAAACCGCTGCTGCTCCAGAAAGACTGCAGCTGCAGATCACCGCCGGCCACATTGGCGAAACCCGCATTGGGGCCAATCAGCAAGCCGCCTTCAAACTGGGCGTAAGCGTCGATGGCTTGCGGCAAATGGTAGGTTTGGCCCAGGAAGCTGACATCCAGACTCAGCAGATCAACGGTCCCATTCGGGCCCGCCAGGGCGGCCGCCGCATCGTCGTAGCTGAACTGCACGGCAATGGCTTGACCGAACAAGCTAGGCGATCCGGCGCTGAAATCGACCACACCGGTGAAGTTAAAGCTGGCCGCCGAGGAGGCCTGCGATGCCAAGGCCAAAGCGGCAGCAAGAGCGAGAGTTTTGAGATTGAAGTTCATCGTGAATTTCTCTGTAAATTTTGATGGTCAGCAGGCTTAGAACTTGTAATTGGCCGAGCTCAGCTTGTCGCAGCTCAAGCCCTTCAGTTGGACCAGCGGCCGGCTGCGTGTCAAGGTGCCGCCGCCGGCATTGATGCCGATCACCGCCGCGCCAATGGCATTGCTGCAGACCACATGGCCGGAAGCCAAGGGGTCGGCGCTGCTGATGCCCAGGGAGCGCATCAGCTGACCCAAGTCGAGTAAGTCATCTGCCGGTGTGAAGTCGGTGATGGAGTCGCCGGCATCGATCATGCTGGTGTAGACGAACTGGTCGCGGCCCTTGCCGCCGGTCAGCGTGTCGGCGCCTGCGCCGCCTTCGATGATGTCGTCACCGTCGGTCCCGACAATCACATCACGACCCGTCGTACCCTTGAACTTCTTGTACAGATTCAAGCCCAGCACCATCGGGTCATGGTCGGAAGACTTGAAGGCGGTGGGCGCGTAGTAGCCGGCCGGGTTGAACTCGGTGTTGTAGTCCAGCACGGTCGGCTCATCGGCATTGATATGCCATGAGGTGGCGTAGCTGACCTTGGGCGCGATGGTCGCGGTACCGAAACCATGGTCCAGGCGGCCGGCAAAGCCGTCGAACACATAGGAATAGTCGGCCGCATCAAACTGACCCACCAAATCAACGATGGCACCGCTCGAGGTCAACTCATGCACTGGATCTTCTTGCGCATAGGCATTGAAGTCGCCGAGCAGGATCACGTCTTGCGTGCCGGCAGCCGCCTGCACCTGGCCAACAAAGCTGCGCAACTGCGTTGCTTGCTGGATGCGGTGGGCGTTGAAGCAGCCCTGCAAATCGCCTTGATCCGCATCGACACCGGCCGCGCCGGAGCAACTCTTGGACTTCAAGTGGTTGACCACCACCGCAAAGCGTTCACCATTGGCAGCCTGGAAGCCTTGTGCATAGGTCGGCCGGTTGTTGATGGCGTTGTTGTCGGACAGCGTCGTGCCGACCAGCTTCAGCTTGGTGGGCTTGTAAATCATGGCCACGCGAATCGCGTCATCTCCGGTGTCCGCCGGCAGCGGTGCAGCAGCGTAGGTGCCCGCACCCAGCACGGCATTGAGGCCATCGACCAGATTCAACAGCGCCACATTGCCGTTGTTCTGGATCTCCATCAGACCCACCACATCGGCGTTCAACGTGCTCAGCGAAGCGACGATCTTGGCGCGCTGGCGCGTGAACTCGTTCAGGTTGTCGGCGCCCCGGCAGTTGGCGGCCGACGACACGCCGCCCAAGCTGCAACCCTGACCGGTCTGGCCAGCGGCCGTTTGGCCATTGGTGAAGGTGGTGAAGTAATTCAATACGTTGGCGCTGGCAATGCGGACATTGCCGCCCACCACTGGCGCCGCGGCGCTGCGCGGATTGCTGCGTGCAAAGACCGGTTTGCCGACTGGCTGCAGGCGATACATCGAAGCGCCGGTGGCGCTGCTGGTGGCCAGACCATAGTCGATCACGCCGGTCAGCGATTCAATCGTGTCACCGGCGCGCACCGTCAGGTCTTCCCCCATGAAGGGCACGGGGTTCGGGTTTTGCACCGAGCTGTTGTCATCCAGAATGATGGCGCGGTCCAGATTGCTCTTGGCCATGGCCTGTGCATCGGGGCCGGGGCGCAACACATTGGTCGGGTTGAGCAGACGACCTCCCGCGGCCAGCGTCAGCTGACCGTAGCGGCCAAGGAAGTAGTTCTGCTGCACCATCACCGGGCCGGCCAGTGTCACCAACATGCCCTCGTAGGCCTCCAGGCCGCCCGTTGGCAGGCTGGCCAGATCGACCACGCTAGGCGTAATCGCATTGCCGCTGCTGAGCGTGGTCAAGCCGCTGATGTTCTTCAGTTGCGTGATCGTGCTGTTGCCGGACACAAACTCGGCCACCAGCCCGCTCAACTTGACCTCTTGCCCGACCGACACTGTGGGCGGCGTGGCCGTGTAGACAAAGATACCGTCCGAAGTGGCCGGGTTGCCGTCGCCCAGTCGGTCTTGCATGTAGAAGCCGGTCGACGTCAGATAGGTAACGATGCCGCCGGTGCTGACCGTGGCATTGGCCATCGGGCTGCTGGCGCCGCTGCCCTGGATGGCATAGATAGGCGTGAAGCCGGCGGCCATGACCTTGATCGTGCAGCTGGCGCTTTGCGCTTCGTTATTGGCCCAAGCCAGATTCAAGCTATAGCTGCCGCCTGCGACGCTGGCGCTGACTTCGATCTCTTGAGTGGCGACGCCGCCGTCGACGGTGGCTGCAGTAAAGCTGCCAAGCGTGAACGCAGCGGGCCAGCTGCCGCTGATGGCGGCGGCGTTGACGACGCTGTCGGCGTCACTGGCCGTCACGCTGAAGCGCGCAGCGCTGCCGGCGGTAACGGTCGCGTCGGGGCAGACCGGCACGATGGGCTTGTCAAGCGGAGGCGGCGTCACGCCGCCGCAGACATTGAAGGTCGATGCGGTGTTGCGCGGCGCTGCAGTTGCGGCGGCAAAGTCGCTCTGGTTTTGGTCGCTATCAGTGCAGCCACCCAGCGCTCGGAATACCGCATTGGCATTCGAAGGCGCGGGTGTTGGGCCGGCGCCTTCAAACGGCGTTGCGCCGCTGCCGTAGGCCACCAAGTCCAGCACCGTTGCCGCTGTCGCGCTGGCCACCGGGCTGGCGATACTGGCCAACACCACCTTGCCGGCGGCGCCGCCCATGGCCAAAGTGCCGATCTTGTCGGGCGTGGGCAAATTGACCGTGCCGCCGGTGCCGGCGGCTTGCTGCACCAAGAAGTACTGCCCCGGCTGCAGCGTCACATTGGGCAAGGCCGTGGCTTGGAAACTGGTGCCGCCTGCGCTCGCATATTGCACGCTCCAGCCATTGAGGCTGACGGCTGATGCACCGCGATTGAATAACTCGATGAAATCGTTTTTGAGCGTAGCACCGGTATTGCCGCCGCCGCCATACACCTGGCTGATAACAACATCGCTTGCCGCCATCACGGCCGGGGCGGCAAACGCGACAGCCAACAGGCTGACAAGAGTTTTCAATTTCATACGGACTCCATGAGGGGGTATAGAAAAACCAATCGACAAAACCATTCCGAATCGGCGCGGGGATGCAGGGCTGCAGTAAGCGGGACTGCCAAACGTTTGCCACCACCGGATTCAGCCCGCGCTTTGTCTCGGTCGCCGCCATGCTAGCGCCTAAATATGACAAACCGAGACACCGTATTCACGGGGTTGCGTGAAATAAATATGGCCCTTTTTTGCCTAAATAGAGGGTTTACCCATGATCCAAACAGACTATTTATCAATTAAGAGCCAACCCTCAAAAAATAGTACAGCTCCGTTCTTTACCAAGGGTATTCATCAGCTCGGCCAAATATCGCCGCATGAATTCATCGGCACAAATTTGACTCGGCAAATCGCCTCGGCCAAGGCCCGTGCTCAAACTAGAATCACTCTCCTGCTGGCACATCCCATCCCGCCTCCACCGCCTACACCGCCTCCAAGAGGCCCGCCCTGTCGCCCCGACCCCATGACCCTGAAACAGATGCTCGCCGGCTTTGTGCGCCGGCATTGGGCCGCTTACGCGGCGTCAGCCTTCATGTTGCTGTGCATCGCCTTGCTGACCGTCTGGATACCGCGTCAGGTCGGCCATGTCGTCGACGGCTTGGTCGCCGGCAGCCTGCATGGCGACGCGCTGCTGCGGCAACTGGCGCTCTTGGTCGGCTGCGGTGTGTTGATCTATTTGCTGCGGGTCGGTTGGCGCCTGGCTTTGTTCGCCGCCGCCTACCGCTTGGGCCGGGAGCTACGGACCCGGCTCTATCAAGTCTTGACCCTGCAGGGCCCGGTGTTCTTCCAAGCCAAGCGCACCGGTGACTTGATGGCGCTGGCCACCAACGACATCGACGCGGTCGAGATGGCCGCCGGCGAGGCGCTGTTGGCCGCTTTTGACGGCTCGCTGACCTTGACTTTGGTGCTGTCCATGATGACCTTGGGCGTGGATTGGCGTCTGGGCCTGGCTGCGCTGATCCCCTTCCCCTTCATGGCCTACGCGTTTTGGCGCATCTCCGAGAAGGTGCATCAGGCCTGGCAAAGCTCGCTGGGCCGCTTCTCCGGCCTGAATCAACATGTGCAAGAGGGCTTGGCCGGCGTGCGCACCTTGCGCGCCCTGGGGCTGACCGAGCGCAACGCGGCGCAGTTCAGCGAGCTGGCCGACAGCGCGGGCGAGGCCAGCTACCGGGCGCAGCGCTGGGAGGCCGCGTTCGAGCCGGCCGTGGGCATGACGCTGGGCGCGGCCTTGACCATTGCGCTGGGCCTGGGCGGCTATTTTGTGGCCAAGCAGGAGTTGACGATTGGCCAGCTGACCTCCTTCACCATGTATTTGGGTCAGCTGATTTGGCCGATGTTTGCAGCCGGCTGGGTCTTGTCTTTGCTGGAGCGCGGTCGCGCCGCCTGGGACCGCTTGCTGCCGGTGCTGGAGGCGCCCATCACACTCGATGACAGCGGATCTGCCACCCTCGCCTCAACGGCAACGCTGCGTTTTGAGCAGGTCAGTTTCGGCTATCCAATGGCCGAGCGAGCCGCGCTATCCGATGTCAGCTTGACGCTGAACCCCGGCCAAACCCTGGGCCTAGTCGGCCCGACCGGGGCCGGCAAGTCCACCTTGCTGCACTTGCTATTGCGCCAGTTCGAGCCCAGCAGCGGCAGCATTTTTCTGGGTCCCCATGCCTTGCCCGAGCTGAGCCTGCAAGCACTGAGGCAAGGCCTAGCTTGGGTCCCGCAGGAGCCCTTTTTGTTCTCCGCCAGCATCGCCGAGAACATTGCTTTGGCCAAGCCCGAGGCGACAGCCGCTGAGATCGAGGCCGCCGCCCGCATGGCGGCGGTGCATGAAGACATCCTGCGCCTACCGCAGGCTTATGCGACCGAGATCGGCGAGCGCGGCGTGACGCTGTCGGGCGGCCAGCGTCAGCGCGTGGCTATGGCCCGCGCTTTGTTGTCCGACGCTCCCCTGTTATTGCTGGACGACGCGCTGTCGGCAGTGGACACCGGCACCGAAACACAAATTCTTGCCCATCTGCGCGAGCTGAAAAGCTCGCGTTCAGAGCGCGGCAGCCTGATCGTCAGCCACCGGCTCAGCGCGGTGGTGGATGCCGACCACATCGTCGTGCTGCAACAGGGCCGCATCACCGAGCAAGGCAGCCACGCTGAGCTGCTGGCCATTGAAGGCGGCTGGTACGCGGCCCAATGGCGTTATCAACAACTGGAGGCCAGCATTGATGCGCAAGACTGACACCGAGCAAGGGCGCCCATGGGCCGCCGTCGGCCTGTTGATGGAGGCCGCAGAGCCGGAGAAGGCGACGCTCTGGCGTGGCCTGCTTTGGCTGCTACTGGCAGCCGGCCTGGAGGCACTGGGCCCCATCATCAGCAAACATTTCATCGACGCCTATCTGCAGCCGCGCCACTTCGACGCCGAGGCGATGGCCTTGCTCTTGATCGGCCTGCTCTTGACCGGCTGGGCCAGCAGTTGGATACGCTTTGGCCAGCTCTCGCGCATGGCCGGCGTGGCGCGCCGCTCGGTGCTGCGTCTGCGTGAGAAGGTCTATGCCCATGTATTGGCCCTGCCGATGAGCTATTTCGACCGCGCCATCACCGGTCAAATGGTCAGCCGCGTCACCAATGACAGCGAAGCAGTCAACACCCTTTATCGGCAGGTGCTGTATGTGATGCTGGACTCCAGCATCGTGGTGATCGGCTCTTTGATCGCGATGGCCTGGCTGGACTGGCGGCTGATGCTGATCGTAGCGATGTTGGTGCCGGCCATGTGCCTGATCATTGCGCTCTACCAGCGTTTGAGTGCGCCGGCCGTGGCGCGAGCGCGCCAGCTGCGCAGCGACATCAATGCGCAAATGGCCGAGAGCATGGCCGGCATGGCGATGCTGCAAGCGGCGGGCGCTGCGCCGCGCTTTGCTCAGCGTTTCGGGCGCACCAACCAAGCCCATTTGAAAGCCCGGGTGGCCGAGCTCAGCGCCAATGCCTGGCTGCTGCGCCCCGCTCTGGACCTGCTCAATGTGCTGCTCTTGGTGACGGTGATTTACGGCTTCGGGCGGCGTGAGGTGAGCGGGCTGGAGGTCGGCTTGCTGTTTGCGTTTTTGAGCTATATCGCCCGCGTGGTCGAGCCGCTGATACAGATCACCATGCAGTTCGGGCAACTGCAGCAGTCGATGATTGCCGCCTCCCGCGTGCGCAGCCTGCTGCAGGAGAACGTGGCCGCAAGCCAGGCCGTGGCCGGCCGCCGGATCAGCGCCGGCGCCATCAAGCTGGAGCATTTGAGCTTCGGCTACGACGCACAACGCCCAGTCCTGCGTGAGCTCAATCTCGAGTTTGCCGCCGGCAGCTTCATCGGCATCGTCGGCCACACCGGCAGCGGCAAGTCAACGCTGCTGTCCCTGCTCCTGCGCTTCTACGAGGCGCAA
This sequence comes from Paucibacter sp. B2R-40, assembly GCF_025717555.1. Lineage (GTDB taxonomy): Bacteria > Pseudomonadota > Gammaproteobacteria > Burkholderiales > Burkholderiaceae_C > Paucibacter_A. Next base: position 135,370 of record NZ_JAJIRP010000012.1, read on the forward strand.
AGTGGGCAGATCACGATCGACGGCCAGGCCTTGGCCAGTTTTCCCGACGAAGCCTTTCGTGCTGCCGTCGGCCTGGTGCCGCAAGAGCCCTATTTGATGGCCGCCAGCGCCCGTGAAAACATCGCGATGGGGCGCCAGATCGGCGAGGAGGCTTTGATCGAAGCGGCCAAGGCGGCGCGCATCCATGACTTCCTCAGCAGCCTGCCGCAGGGTTATGACACGGTCTTGGGCGAAGGCGGGGCGCGAGTCTCCACCGGCCAAAAGCAGCTGATCGCAATGGCCCGCGCCTTGGCCGGCGCGCCGCGCATCCTCTTCCTCGACGAAGCCACTTCGAATATCGACAGTGCGACCGAACAGATCGTTAGCGAGGCGCTGACTGCGCTGCGCGGTCGCGTCACCGTGGTGGCGATTGCGCACCGCCTGTCGACCATCCGCGAAGCAGATCAGATCATCGTGCTGAATCACGGGCATTTGGTCGAACGTGGCACGCATCCGCAGTTGATGGCGCATCAGGGCGGCATCTATCAGCGCTTGGTGCAATTGCAAGCGCTGGAGGAGTGACGGCGACGCCAGCGCCCTAGAGCATCATCGCCAGCCGCTCCAGAATCAGCACCGCAAAAAAGCCCAAACCGGCCAGCACCGTCCACTTGATGATGATGATGCCGCGCCGGCGCCAAATGACTTGGCCCGTGCCGATATAGAGGGCAAAACACAGCACGCCAGCGAACAGCAGCAGCCCAACGACCAAGCGAAAAATCAACATAGTCAATCACCAGGCCGGGGCCAGCTCCGCGAAACCCTTAGGCGCATCGGCAGCGCCCTCAAAGCTGACGAATTCATAGGCCGACTCATCGGCGAACAAGGCGCGCAGCAGCTTGTTATTGAGTGCGTGCCCGCCCTTGAATGAGGTGTAAGCCGCCAGCAGCGGATAACCTGCTACTTGCATATCACCGATCGCATCAAGGATTTTGTGCTTGACGAACTCATCGTCGTAACGCAGACCTTCAGCGTTGAGCACCTTGTAGTCGTCAACGACGATGGCGTTGTCCATCGACCCGCCGAGCGTCAGCCCGCGCGAACGCATCAGCTCGATATCGCTGGTCATGCCGAAAGTGCGGGCGCGCGCAATCTCGCGCTTGTACTGGCCCGAGCCCATATCGAACACATATTGCTGGCCGGTGGCCGAGACGGCCGGGTTGTCGAACTCGATCTCGAAAGTCAGCGTGTAGCCATGGTGCGGCGTCAGCTTGGCCCACATCAAGCGCTTGCCCTCGCCCTGGCGCACTTCAACTTCCTTTTTGACGCGCAGAAATTTCTTAGCCGCTTTTTGCAACTCGATGCCGGCACTCTGCAGCAGGTAGACAAAGCTCGCCGCTGAGCCGTCGAGGATGGGCACTTCGTCGGCGTTGATGTCAACATAGAGATTGTCCAGCCCCAAACCCGCGCAGGCCGACAGCAGATGTTCGATAGTTTGCACCTTGGGTGCACCGGGGTCACCGCCGGGGCTGACCGTGGTCGCCATGCGGGTGTCGCAGACGGTATCGACGCGCACCGGGATATCGACCGGCGTATTCAGATCGACACGGCGGAACACGATGCCGGTGTCGCAAGGTGCCGGGCGCAGCGTCAGCTCAACCCTTTGACCGCTGTGGATACCGACACCGACCGCTTTGGTCAAGGATTTAAGTGTTCTTTGTTGCAGCATGCGGCAAGTGTCGGTGATCAAGGCTGCGTCTGCTGGGCCGAGGGCATTCTATCGACGGGCAGACGCAGACTCAGACGGGTGCCATGGCCGACGCTCGAGTCGACGCGCAATGAACCACCGAGTCGTTGCGCGCGGCGCTGCTGGCTCTTCAGGCCGCGCCCCATCTGGGCGGTGGCGATATCGAAGCCGTCGCCGTCGTCCTCGACCCGGATTTCGACATAGCGCCCATGGTTGCGCGTCACCATGCGCACGCGCGTGGCACGGGCATGTTTGAGCACATTGCTGAGCGCCTCTTGCATCAGACGCAACACATGCAAGGCGTCGGGCGGCTCCAGCCATTCAAGCAGGGGCAGGTCTTGCACATCCCATTCCAGCATCAAGCCGCCGGCCTGCAGGCGTTTGCCCAGGCGGTAGCGCATGGTGGCGAGCAAGGCGACCAGATCATGCGCAACCGGCTCCAGCGAATCAATCACCAAACGCAAATCATCGACGCACTCGCGCAGCACCTCCACCACCTTGTCCTGCTCCATGCTGCCCTGCTCCACGGCCACCATGGCCGAAAGCAATGACGAACCCAGGCCATCGTGCATGTCCTGCATCAGGCGCTGACGCTCCAGCAACAAGGCCTGTTGGCGCTCGATTTCACGCACGCGCTCGTGCTGGGCATTCAACTCCTTGCTCTGCAGTTGCAGGCGCGCTTCAAGTTGCTGATTCAACATCTCAACTTCGCTCAAAGCGCCTGTATAGCGGCGTTGCACCGCATACAAAAAGCTGGCCAGCGTCAGCAAGGTGGCGTAGGGCATCAAATAGATATGCTCCGGCCAAGCCCAGCCGGCCAAGAGGCTCAAGTCGTGCAGACCCAGCGCCAAGCTAAACAACAAACTCAACGCAATCATGCGCAGCTCGCGACTGCCATCACGCCAGGCCAAACGCATCACCAAAGTGACCGCCATGACACCAACCAAGGCATTGGCACCATGTTGCAGCAAGGGGCTCGCCAGCACCTCATTCCACCAAGGCAAAGTGAGCAATGCGCTGAGCAAGACAAAGCCCAACATCGCCCGTTCCAGCGACTCGAAACGGCGGTGCGCAAAGCGCAAGGCGAACAGGAAGATCAACAACATCACCCATGACATCGAGGCATTGGTGAGCCACCAAAACCACTCCAGCCCCAAGGGCGTGCGCGGCAACTCCAGGTGGTAATGCAAATTGCGAATCAGCCAAGCAACCGACAGCAATGCAAACAAAAGATAGGCCGGCTCCTCGCGTCTGCGCGCCCACAAGGACAGCGAGAACAAGCCCAGGACGATCAGCGTCAGGCCGGTCGCTTGAGGCATGCCAATCTGCAGCCACCAGCGCCGTTGGAAGCGCATTTCAAGATCCTCGCGCGCGCCCAGCCAGACCCGGGACACCGAGAACGGCGCATCGATCAACACCGGCACCGCCACGACGACATCCATCACCTGTTGCTGGTGTAGCTCGGTCAACGCGGCCGGAATCACGGCCCAAAGCGGCCGCACCCATTGCTCACGCGCGCCGGCCTGATTGTCGAAAACAGGCTGCCAGCCCTCATCGGTTCGCACCAAGACCGCCGCCGCCAGCGTGACCAGACGCGGCATGTACAACGCCACCGAGGTTGGCCAGCGCCCCTCTTGCGGCGCATAGCGAAAACGATACCAGCGCATTTGAAAAGCCGGCTCGGCCGAGGGGCTGGCCGTCAATGCTGTGCGCCCGCGCAGATCGGGCAAGTTGACTCTTGTCCACGCACTCGGATCACTGGGCGGCTGCAGGGCGATCGGCAGGCCAGCGCTCTTCGTAGCCACGCCATCCATCGCGCGCAGGGCCGACCACCAAGCATCCAACTCCGCTCGGCTCCAAGTTGTCAGCGCCAACTCTGCCGTCACGGCCGGCTCACCCGCGTGGCGCGCAATGGCCTCTGGCAGCGGCATCGTTTGGGCACTGCCGCCGGCATGCAAAACCAGGCCACAGATGAACAGGCAAGTGAGCCGCAGCGCCGCCAAACTACGCGTCAACATCGAGCTGCCTGATTCAATGAGCGCCAAGATAGCCTATTCGGTGTGGTGTTCAACCGCCGCAATTGCGAGCAAAAAAAGGCCCGGTTCGGTGAAACGCTTCCACCGAACCGGGCCTTCATTCTGCGTCAAAACCCAGCCGGGTTTTAGACTTTGGGCTTTAGATCAATCGGCTTGCTTACGCAGGAACGCCGGAATCTCGATCTCGTCCATGCCGTTCTGTGACAGAGCCTCGACCTTGGCCGACGCGGTACGGCCGCGCCCCTGCCAGACGCTAGGGCTGCTGGCGCCGGCAGCGAAATCAGCGCTGCCGCTCATGCCAAAGCCCATCGTCGACGCAGCGGCACCGCCACGGCTCATCACCGTCTCGGTCAGAACCGGAATGTCATGAGTGCCAGTGCGCAGGCTTTGCTGCACCACCGTCAGTGGCGCAGCTGCACGGGCACGCTGCGACAGGCCGGTGGCGATCACTGTCACGCGCAGTGCGTCGCCGAGACTTTCGTCATAGGCGGTACCGTAGATCACATGCGCTTCTTCCGAGGCATAGCGCTTGATCGCATTCATCGCATTGCGCGACTCGCTCAGCTTGAAAGTGAGCTTGCTGGCGGCAATCAAGACCAGCACGCCGCGCGCGCCGGACAGATCGATACCTTCCAGCAGCGGACAAGCGACGGCCGCTTCGGCCGCTTTGGCCGCACGGTCAGGTCCAGTGGCTTGCGCCGTGCCCATCATCGCCTTGCCCGGCTCGCTCATCACCGTCTTGACGTCTTCAAAGTCGACGTTCACCAAGCCGGGGATGTGAATGATGTCGGAAATGCCGCCAACGGCATTCTTCAACACATCATTGGCATGCGCGAAGGCCTGATCTTGCGTGACATCGTCACCCAAAACATCCAACAACTTGTCGTTCAGCACCACGATCAGCGAGTCGACATTGGCTTCCAACTCGGTCAGGCCAGCGTCGGCGGCCTTGAGACGACGTCCACCTTCAAATTCGAAGGGCTTGGTCACCACGCCGACCGTCAAGATGCCCATTTCACGGGCGATCTTGGCAATCACCGGCGCCGCACCGGTACCTGTGCCACCGCCCATGCCGGCCGTGATGAACAACATATGTGCACCCTGGATCGATTCGCGGATGCGCGCATCGGCCTCTTCGGCGGCAGATTTACCCATCTCGGGCTTGGCGCCAGCGCCCAGACCGGACGTTCCCAGTTGCAGGAGCTGATCGGCCTTGGAACGATTGAGCGCCTGCGCATCGGTGTTCGCGCAGATGAACTCCACGCCTTGCACCCCTTGCGCAATCATGTGCTCGACAGCATTGCCGCCGCCGCCGCCGACGCCAATCACCTTGATTTGGGTGCCTTGGTCAAACTCTTCGATCATCTCGATCGCCATACAAATTCTCCTTCAGCCGTTGTGCCGCTGCCTAGCGTGAAAAACTCCAGGGAAAACCCTCTTTTTTCACTCGCCGCCGTTGTTTCCCAGCAGCTATGCGTGTTAGAAACATTATCCAAGATAAAGCCCATACATTTCAAAAAACTTGTGAGAAAACATCTCAAAATTTTCGGTGGGCCGCCCTTTTTGTCTTAAAAATTCCCCAGAAACCAATCTTTGGCGCGCCCGAACATGGTTTTCATCGAACCCGCTTGTTGCGCCGCCTTCAAACCCCGCGTGCGCGACAGCCTGGCCTCCTCCAGCAAACCCATCACGGCCGCCGAACGCGGGTTGGCCACCATATCGAACAGGCCGCCGCTATAGGTCGGGTTACCGCGCCGAACCGGCTTCAAGAATATGTCTTCGGCCAACTCGACCATACCCGGCATCACTGCCGAGCCGCCGGTCAAAACAATTCCTGAAGAAAGCAACTCTTCGTAACCACTTTCTCGAATTACCTGTTGCACTAAAGAGAATATCTCCTCGATGCGCGGCTCAATCACGCCTGCCAGCGCTTGTTTTGACAACATTCGTGGCGCCCGGTCACCCAAGCCCGGTACTTCAACTTGCGCGGCGGGGTCGGCCAGCATTTGTTTGGCCACACCATGCTCGACCTTGATTTCTTCTGCGTCTTTGGTGGGTGTGCGCAGTGCCATCGCAATATCGCTGGTAATCAAATCTCCGGCGATTGGTATTACTGCGGTATGACGAATCGAGCCGCCGGTGAATATCGCCACATCGGTCGTGCCGGCACCAATATCGACCAAAGCGACCCCCAAATCACGCTCATCGGCGGTCAAGGCCGCCAAGCTGGAGGCGCTCGAATTCAAGACCAATTGCTCGACCTCAAGCCCGCAGCGACGCACACATTTGACAATGTTCTCGGCCGCACTTTGTGCGCCGGTGACGATATGCACCTTGACTTCGAGGCGGCCGCCACTCATGCCAATCGGCTCTTTGACTTCATGCCCGTCGATCACAAACTCTTGCGGCTCAACCAATAACAGGCGTTGATCATTCGGAATATTGATCGCCTTGGCGGTTTCGACCACCCGCGCCACATCGATGGGCGTGACTTCCTTATCGCGCACGATCACCATGCCGGTGGAGTTTTGGCCACGAATATGACTACCCGTGATGCCGGTATAAACCTTGCTGATTTTGCAGTCGGCCATCATCTCGGCCTCTTTCAAGGCTTGTTGAATCGACTGCACGGTCGCATCAATATTGACCACCACACCGCGCTTGAGGCCGGTTGAGCTGGCAACCCCGAGACCGGCAATGCGCAATTCGCCATTACCCAACACCTCGGCCACCACCGCCATGATTTTGGCCGTGCCGATATCCAGCCCGACGACCAAATCCTTGTATTCCTTGGCCATGCTTTTTATCCTTCAGTTTTTCTTCGGTCGGCCATTCAATCCGGGTTTAACCGGACTGGGCGTTGTTGATATTCCGCTCAAACGCACCGCATACCCTTCTGCATGACGCAGATCGGCTGACAACAATGGGGCATGATTGAGCGAAGTAATTTGAGTAATCGAGCGGGTAAATTGCCCGAAGCGGACCAGTATCTCGGCTTCGCTGCCGCGCCCGAGTTCCACCACGGCGCCTTTTTCAAAGCTCAGCCGCCAAGAGCCCCGCCCGGACAGATCAAGCCGCTCGACCTGCTCGCCAATGGAGGCGCTGACGGTCTGCAAGCGTTGCCACATATGCAGCATTGCGGCGCTGGAGCCGGCTGGTCCGGCCAAGACCGGCAGATCTTCGTCCTCGACATCGCCCAAATTGGCCTGGAAGACTTCGCCGTAACTGTTCACCAGCAAGCGCTCGACGTTGGCATCACTTTGCGCGTCGGCGCCCTCGGCCTTGGTTTCCCAATAGGCGCTGGGCTTGTGTTCTTCCAGTTTGACCAATAGGCGGCTGGGCCAAACTCGCTGCACTACCGCGCGGCGCACCCAGGGCACGGACTCGAAGGCGTCCCGACCGTCTTGCAGGTTCATGCTCAAAAAGGAGCCCGACAAGCGCGGCAAGGCGTTCGCCCGCAAGGAAGCCTCGCTATTGCGCGTCACGTCGCCGTCCACCTGGATCGCGCGTATGGCAAACACCGGCAAGCGCACCACCCAGCGCAAGCCCAAGCCGGCCGCGCCCACCACCACGACCGCCAACAGCAGCGCCGTCACCGCATTCATCAGGCGGATATCGGGCGGCACAGAAATGGGCGGGCTGTTGCTGCGCATGACTTTTGCTCAGGCGACGCTCAGGCTTTGCCGTCCAGGCGCGCTTGCGAGAGCAACCAAAGACACAGCTGCTCATAGGAAATGCCGGCCGCTTTTGCCGACATGGGCACCAGCGAATGCGAGGTCATACCGGGCGAGGTATTCATTTCCAGCAAGAAGGGCTTGTTGTCGCTCTTGCGCAGCATCACGTCGCCGCGACCCCAGCCTCGGCAACCCAAAGACTTGTAGGCCGCCAGCACCAGGGCACGAACCTCGGCCTCGAGCGAATCTGTCAAGGCGCCAGTCAGATAGCGGGTGGTGTTGGTGAAATACTTGTTCTGATAGTCGTAGTTGCCACCCTCGGCCTCAATCTGCATCACCGGCAGCGCAAACGCGCTATCGCCTTCACCCAAGATCGGGCAGGTCAACTCGGGACCATCGATGAATTCCTCGCAAAGAATTTCATCGTCGTATTGCGCCGCCAATTGCACCGCGTCCAACATCTGCGAGTAGCCCATCACCTTGCTGATGCCGATGGTCGAGCCCTCATGCGGCGGCTTGACGAAGATCGGCAGACCCAACTCATCGGGGATCGCCATGCAGCGCTCGCGACTGATGTGCTCTTTCTTCAACTTCATATATCGCGGCGTGGCCAGGCCGTCGGCCAGCCACAGTCGCTTGGTCATGATCTTGTCCATGGCGATGCTGGAGGCCATCACGCCGGAGCCGGTGTAGGGAATACCAAGCAATTCCAACGCCCCTTGGACCGTACCGTCTTCGCCGTGGCGGCCATGTAGCGCGATGAAGCAGCGCTGGAAGCCCTCGGCCTTCAACTCATGCAGACCGCGTTCGGCCGGATTGAAGGCCTGCGCTTCGACACCGCCCTGCAGCAGCGCCGCCAGCACGCCCGGCCCCGACATCGTCAGCGAGACCTCGCGTTCGGACGAGTCACCACCCATCAACACGGCCACTTTGCCCAATGCCTTGGGGTCGATATTCAGGTTCAGCTTCATGGTCATGGCTGCGCTCCCTTGTTCTTCGTCAAAAAGTCCACCGTCTGTGCCGGCACCGCGCCAATCGTGCCCGCGCCCATCACGATCACCACATCACCAGCGCGTGCGTGCGCAGCGATTTGCTCGGGCAAGGCCGACACCTCCGCCACAAACACTGGCCCCGCCCTGCCCGTTGCCTTGGCCGCCAATTGCAAGGCCTGCTCCAGCGCGCGCCCATTGGCGGCCTCGATCGGCGCCTCACCGGCGGCGTAGACCTCGGTCAGCAAGACCGCGTCCGCTGTGGAAATCACCTGCACAAAGTCCTCAAAGCAGTCGCGCGTGCGGGTGTAGCGATGCGGCTGAAAAGCCAGCACCAAGCGCCGGCCCGGGAAGGCGCCGCGTGCGGCCGCCAACACGGCGGCCATCTCGACGGGGTGGTGGCCGTAATCGTCGATCAGCGTGAACTCACCGCCACCGTGGGCAGGCAGTTCGCCAAAGCGCTGGAAGCGCCGCCCGACGCCGCCAAACTGAGACAAGGCCACGGCGATTGGCGCGTCCGGCAGTTCCAACTCGGTCGCCACCGCAATCGCCGCCAGCGCGTTCAAGACATTGTGCGAGCCGGCCAAATTGAGCGTGATGGGCAGATCGACCATGCCTTGGCGCTGCACGGTGAAGCTCATCTGGCCGCCGCTCAAGGCCTGCACTTCGACGGCGCGCACATCGTTGTCGGCATTGAAGCCGTAGCTGATCACCGGCCTGGACAGCAGCGGCATGATGGAGCGCACGCCGGCATCGTCTCCACACAGTACAGCCGCGCCATAGAAGGGCATGCGGTGCAGGAACTCGACAAACGCAGCCTTCAGGCGCGCGAAGTCATGTCCATAGGTTTCCATATGGTCGGCGTCGATGTTGGTGACGACCGCCAACATCGGCAGCAGATTCAAGAAGGACGCATCCGACTCGTCCGCCTCGACGACGATGAATTCACCGGAGCCCAGGCGCGAGTTCGCTCCGGCGCTCATCAACTTGCCGCCGATCACAAAGGTCGGGTCGATGCCGGCCTCGGTCAGTACCGCCGTCACCAAGGACGTGGTCGTCGTCTTGCCATGCGTGCCGGCGATCGCGATGCCTTTTTTCAAGCGCATCAGCTCGGCCAACATCACCGCACGTGGCACCACCGGGATGCGCTGAGCGCGCGCCGCGATTACTTCGGGGTTGTCCGGTTTGACCGCCGTGGAAGTGACCACGGCCTGCGCGCCGGCGATGTGGCCAGCGGCGTGGCCGATGTGGATTTGCAGACCCAGGCTGGCGAGCCGCTGCGCGGTCGCGCTGTCCGATTGATCGGAGCCCGAGACGATGTAGCCCAGGTTGTGCAGAATCTCGGCGATGCCGCTCATGCCGGCGCCGCCGACACCGACGAAGTGGATGTGTTTGACGGCGTGCTTCATTTTGTATTTACCAAACCCTCAATTTCATCGGCGACCCGCGAAGCCGCGCGTGGCCGCGCCAAAGCGCGGGCTTTCTCGGCCATTTCCAACAGCGCCTCGCGGTCCATGCTCCTGAGCAACTGGTACGCACCCTCGGCCGACAAATCCTCTTGCGGCAGATGCACGGCCGCGCCATGCTGGGCCATGAAACGGGCGTTGTCGCGCTGGTGCGAGGTGGTGCTGACGACCAAGGGAATCAGCACCGAGGGCAAACCTGCCGCGCAAATTTCACTGACTGTGACCGCGCCGGCGCGGCACAAAATCAGATCGGCTTGCGCCAACTGCTGCGCCATATCGTCGATGAACGGCAGGATCTCGGCCTGCATGCCGGCTTCCCGGTAGGCAGCCTGAACCGCAGCAAAATTGGCCTGGCCTGTTTGATGCACGACGATGGGCCGCTCGGCCTGCGGCCACATTGCCAGCATTTTGGGCAGCATGTCGTTGATGGCGCGCGCGCCCAGCGAGCCGCCCACCACCAACAAGCGCAAGGGTCCGCTGCGGCCGGCATAACGCTCGGCCGGTGGGGCCAAAGCCTCGATTTCGGCCCGGACCGGGTTGCCGGTGACGACCGCCTTGCTCGTCGACGCGGCAGCCACGCCGTCGAAGCCAAAGCCGATTCGGCTCGCGAAGGGCTTGAGACTTTGGTTGCTCAAGAGCATGGCCGCGTCGGCGTTGATCAGCATCAGTGGGCGGCGCATCAGCCAGGCCATCAGCCCGCCGGGGAAGCAGACATACCCGCCCATGCCCAGCACCGCGTCGGCGCTGCGGTTGCCAAACACCGAACGGCTCTGCACAAAGGCCTGCACCAGCTTGAACACACCCTTGACCGTATGCAGCAGCCCCTTGCCACGCAGACCGGCAAAGGCGAGACGGTCAAGCGGAATGCCGGTCGGCGGCACCAGCTTGTTTTCCAGGCCCAGTTCGGTGCCCATCCAGCTGACGCTCCAGCCGCGCCGAATCATCTCTTCGGCCACGGCCAGACCGGGAATGATGTGGCCGCCGGTGCCGGCGGCCATGATGACCAAATGTTTGCTCATGCGCGGCCTCCGCGCATGAATTGGCGGTTCTGGTGCCGGCCGGCCGCCAGTGCGGCCTTCACGTCGCTGCGCGACATGAGCCGGCCCCGGAACAGAGCACCGGCGTGTGTCCCACACGCCGAGGCCAGGTGCGTACACATGGCCTTCATGCGCGGCCTCCGCGCATGAGCGCCCTGTTCTCAATATCAATTCTCAGCACGATCGCCAGCGCCACACAGTTCATCAGAATCGCCGAGCCGCCAAAGCTCATCAGCGGCAAGGTCAGGCCCTTGGTCGGCAAAGCACCCAGGTTCACGCCCATATTGATGAAGGCCTGGCCGCCCATCCAGATGCCTATGCCTTGCGCATAGAGGCCGGCAAACACGCGGTCCAAGGCCACCGCTTGGCGACCGATGTGGAACAGGCGGCGCGACAGCCAGAAAAAGCCAATGATCACGACGGCCACGCCGACGAAGCCGAGTTCCTCGCCGATCACTGCCAGCAAGAAGTCGGTGTGTGCCTCGGGCAAATAGTGCAGTTTCTCGACGCTCGAACCCAGGCCCTGACCGAACCATTCGCCGCGCCCGAAGGCAATCAGGGAATGTGTCAGCTGATAGGCCTTGCCCTGCGCGTACTTCTCATCCCAGGGGTTCAGATAGGCAAAGATGCGCTCGCGGCGAAAGTCGCTGAAGGCAATCATCAACACAAATGCACCGACCAGGACCGCCACGATCAGGAAGAACATCCGGCCATTGACGCCGCCCAGGAACAGAATGCCCATCGCGATCGCGGCGATCACCATAAAGGCACCCATGTCCGGCTCGGCCAACAAGAGCACGCCAACAACGCCCAAGGCCATCGCCATCGGCCAGACCGCTTTGAAGAAGTTCTCACGCGCGTCCATCTTGCGCATCATGTAGCTGGCCGCATACATCGCGATCGCCATCTTGGCCAACTCGGAGGGCTGAAAATTCATCACCCCCAGCGGTAACCAACGGCGCGCGCCGTAGACCACCTTGCCCACGCCGGGGATCAAGACCGCCACCAGCAAGACCAACGAGACCACAAACATCCAGGGCGCCAAACGCTCCCAGGTCGACACCGGGATCTGTACCGTGATCAGCGCTGCGATCAAGCCGAACACCAAGGCGAAGATATGGCGCGTCAAAAAATGCGTGGGTAAATACTTGGCAAAGCGCGGGTTGTCGGGCATCGCAATCGACGCCGAATAAACCATCAGCAGCCCCAAACCCATGAGGCCCAGGGTCACCCAGATCAAGGTCAAGTCCAGCCCTTGAATGCGCGTGGGCTGACCCGCCGTTGGCGACACCCACTCGCGCACCGGCACATCCACGGACGCATCTTTGGCGCCGGGCAGCATCGACTTCAAGCGCGCGGCGAAGCTACTCAATGACAGACCCGCAGCAGCACTCATAAGCCCTGCCCCAGATCTTGCGCCAAGGCCTGCACGGCGCCAACAAAGACTTCGGCGCGGTGCGCGTAATTGCGGAACATGTCGAGGCTGGCACAGGCCGGGCTCAAGAGCACACTGTCACCGCTGTGCGCCTGCGCCAAACACCATTGCGTGGCGGCCTCCAAGCTGGCGTGGTTTTGCATTGGCACGCCGCTATCGGCCAAGGCGGCGCGAATCTGCTCGGCGTCACGGCCGATCAGCGCCACCGCACGCGCATGGCGCGCCACACCTGCGGCCAAGGGGCTGAAATCCTGCCCCTTGCCGTCGCCGCCCAGAATCAGCACCAACTTGGCCGGCGCATGATCGGCGCCCAGGCCATTGATTGCAGCAACCGTCGCGCCGACATTGGTGCCCTTGGAATCGTCGTAAAAATCAACACCGTTCAAAGTGGCGACATGCTCGACCCGGTGCGGCTCGCCACGGTATTCGCGCAGGCCATGCAGCATAGGCGCCAGGGCACAGTCAGCGGCCGTTGCAAGCGCCAAAGCAGCCAAGGCATTGGCGGCGTTGTGCCGCCCGCGCACACGCAGAGCGTCGGCGGGCATGAGGCGCTGCAGCGTGATTTCTTCTTCCTCTTCGCCCTTTTTCCGGCGCAGAGTTTCATCTTGTTCGCGTGCCCGCACCAACCAGGCCATGCCACCTTCGGTGACCAAGCCAAAGTCGCCTGGCCGGTCAGGTGAATCCAAGCCGAAACGAGCGACACGGCGCCCCACCGATTTGGCCGCCCGACCGCGCCCTTGTTTGACCATCACGGCGGACGGCACCATCGCCTCAACGGCCGGGTCGTCCCGATTGATGACCATCAAGGCAGCTTCACCGAACACCCGCGCCTTGGCCTGCGCATATGCCTTCATATCGCCATGCCAGTCCAGATGATCTTGGCTGAGATTGAGCACAGCGGCCGCTGTGGGCTCGAAGCCGCGCACCTCGTCGAGCTGAAAACTGGACAACTCCAAGACCCAGACCTCGGGCAAAAACTCGAACACCGGGCCCTTGGGGCGCGGCGGATCAATCGGCAGCGGTGCTTCGTTCAAGAGCGCGTCGACCATTTCCATCGTGGTCTGGGTGGCTTCGATTTCCGCCTCGGGCTCGACCACTGGCTCGGGAGCAAACTCAGGCGCCAACTCCAGCGCCTGATCAACAGCGACCGAGTCGGCTGCGGCCAACGATGGCTGCAATGCACCCTCAGGCAATGGCTGTTCAGGCGCGGATTGATCTTGCTCAGGCACTTGGTCCGGCTCCTGATCGAGCGCCTGCGACAGCGTCGTCAACATACTGGGTCCGATATTGCCGGCCATTACCACCCGCTTGCCGGCCCGCTCGACCAGCAAGGCCGTCATGCAAGTGGTGGTGGTTTTGCCATTGGTGCCGGTGATGGCCAGCACAGCCGGCGCGTAGCGCCGACTCTGCTTCAGGTCGGCCAAGGCCTGTGCGAACAGACCCAACTCACCTTGCACCGGCACGCCGGTCTGCACTGCTTGCGTCAACAGCGGTGCAATGCGTGCATCCAGAGGTGACAGACCGGGGCTCTTGAGGACCATCTGGACGCCGTTCAAGGCCGTCAGCGGCAAATCGCCATGGCAGAACTCGGCGGCCGGCAGCTCGGCGCGCAGCTTTTCCAACTGCGGTGGATTGGCGCGCGAGTCCCAGACCTGAACGCTGGCGCCATAACGCGTCATCCAGGCGGCCATGGCCAAGCCAGAGTCGCCCAGACCCAAGACCAATACGCGAATACCTTCGTAGCTGCGCATCACCTTACCTGAGCTTCAAGCTGGCCAAGCCGACCAAGCACAGCAGCATGGTGATGATCCAGAAGCGCACCACCACTTGCGTTTCTTTCCAGCCAGACTTCTCGAAATGGTGGTGAAGCGGCGCCATCTTGAAGATACGCCGTCCGGTTCCGAACTTCTTCTTGGTGTATTTGAACCAGCTCACCTGCAACATCACCGACAAGACCTCGGCCACAAAAATACCGCCCATGATGCCGAGCAGCATTTCCTGTCGCGTGATCACCGCCATCGTGCCGAGCGCGCCGCCCAGCGAGAGCGCACCGACGTCGCCCATGAAGACCTGCGCCGGGTGGGCGTTGAACCACAAGAAGGCAAGACCTGCCCCCGCCATTGCGGCACAGAAAATCAGCAACTCGCCGGCACCGGGGATGTAGGGCAGGAGCAGGTATTTGGAGAACACCGAGGAGCCGGTGAAATAGGCGAACAGGCCCAGCACCGAGCCCACCATCACCACCGGCATGATGGCCAGGCCGTCCAGCCCGTCGGTGATGTTGACCGCATTGCTGCAGCCCACAATGACGAAGTAAGACAAGCCGATAAAGCCGAACACGCCCAGCGGATAGCTGACCGTCTTGAAGAAGGGCACGATCAAGTCGGCCTTGGGCGGCAACTCGGTCGAGAAGCCGCTGCTGATCCAGCGGAAGAACAACTCAATGACACCAAAGATCGAGGTCTCCGAGACGCTGAAGGCCAGGTACAGCGCGGCGATCAGACCGATCAATGATTGCCAGAAGAACTTCTCGCGGCTGGCCATGCCCTCAGGGTCTTTATCGACCACCTTGCGCCAGTCATCGACCCAGCCGATCGCACCGAAGCCCATGGTCACCAACATCACGACCCAGACAAAGCGGTTGCTCCAATCGAACCACAAGAGCGTGGACACGCCGATGCCGATCAGAATCAGCACGCCGCCCATGGTCGGTGTGCCGCTTTTGACCAAATGCTGCTGAATGCCGTACTCGCGGATAGGTTGGCCGATCTTCATCTCGGTCAGTTTGCGGATCACCCAGGGGCCAAAGGCCAGGCCGATCAACAAGGCGGTCAGCGCCGCCATCACCGCACGGAAGGTGATGTATTGAAAGACGCGCAGGAATCCGAGTTCGGGATAAAGGCTCTGCAACCATTGAGCCAGACTAAGCAGCATGGTTTGCTCCTGCACCTTGTGCCTGCAAGGCGCTCACGACCCGTTCCATCTGCATGAATCTCGAACCCTTGACCAAAACCTGTTTGACGATAGGCTGCGCGTCCGCAGCGGCGAGCGCCTCGGCCATCTCTGCGCTGCTCTTGAAATGCTTGGCCGCCGCGCCGTAGGCGGCGGCGGCGTCTGCCGCCGCGTTGCCGGCTGTCCACAAATGCGTGATGCCGCGCGCGGCCGCGTAGGCACCGACCTCGCGGTGAAAGGCCTCGCCTTGTTCGCCCACTTCACCCATATCTCCGAGCAGCATCCATGAGCTGCCACCCAGGTCAGCCAGCACATCAATGGCTGCGCGTACGCTGTCGGGGTTGGCGTTGTAGCTGTCGTCGATCAGGGTGACGCGCCGCTCGCCCTGCATGAAGCTCTTCAGCTGCGAGCGGCCCTTGACCGGCTGAAAGCTTTCCAGTCCGCGCACAATCGCCGTCAGCGGCGCGCCGGCAGCCAGCGTACAAGCGGCCGCTGCCAAGGCATTGCGCACATTGTGCAAACCCGCCACGGCCAGCGCGACCGGCGCGTCGCCGGCGGGCGTGTGCAATTCCAGCGCCCAATGGCCTGCTTGCGCCGCATCCACCCAGATGGCGGTCCCGGTCACATCGGCTTCACCTTGCAAGGCAAAACTCAGATGCGGGCGCGTGCCGGCCATCGCGTGCCAGATCGGCGCGCAAGCATCTTCGGCCGGGAACACGGCCACGCCGCTGCTGCCCAGCGCTTCAATCACGGCGCCGTTCTCGCGCGCGGCGGCTTCTACCGTTTGCAGAAACTCCTGGTGCTCACGTTGCGCGTTATTGACCAAGGCCACCGTCGGCGCGCTCATCTGGGCCAGCGGGGCGATCTCACCCGGATGGTTCATGCCCAACTCGACCACCGCGGCGCGCATCCAATGCGACTCGTCCTGGCGCAAGCGCAGCAGGGTCAAGGGCACGCCGATGTCGTTATTGAAGTTACCAGCCGTGGCAAGCGAGTCCTCTCCCAACCAGGCCTTGAAGATGCTGGCAATCATCTGTGTCACCGTGGTCTTGCCGTTGCTGCCGGTGACTGCGATCAGAGGCAGCTGACATTGGGCACGCCAAGCGGCCGCCAAATGACCCAAGGCCGCCTTCGCATCGGGCACCAGGATGCCGGGCATGGCCGCTTCGTTCAAGCTCCGCTCTGCCAGCGCCGCCACCGCACCGGCTCCCGCTGCCTGGGGCAAAAACTCATGCGCATCAAAGCGCTCGCCGCGCAAGGCAACGAACAGATCGCCCGCCGTCAAGCTGCGACTGTCGCTGTGGACGCGGGCAATCTCAGTCGAGGGGTCACCGATCAGCTGCGCTTGCGGCACGGCGCTCAACAGCAACCGATGAGCTTGCCCCAAGGTCATCAACGCGCTCACAGCCCGGCCCTCGTGATCAAGGCCAGCCTTGCTTCGTCAACATCGGAGAAGGGCCAACGCTGACCCTTGATTTCTTGATAGTCCTCATGCCCTTTGCCGGCCACCAACAGCACGTCGCGTGGACCGGCCTCCAGCACCGCCGCTTGAATTGCGGCCTTGCGGTCGACCAGTGTCACGGCCGCAGTCCCCGCACCGGCAGCAATATCGGCCAGGATTTGCGCCGGATCTTCGTCGCGCGGGTTATCGCTGGTGATGATGGCTTTGTCTGCCTTGGCCGCGGCAATCGCGCCCATGAGCGGGCGCTTGGCGCGGTCGCGGTTGCCGCCGCAGCCAAACACGCAAACCAGCTTGCCGCCGCGCGCCGCAGCGAGTGGCTGCAAAGCCGTCAAGGCCTTGTCCAAGGCATCCGGCGTATGCGCATAGTCAACCACCAACTGTGGCAATTCCAAGCCATTGCCGACCCGCTGCATGCGGCCGGGTACCGGTGTGACTTGGCCCGCCACCGCGGCGATCTCGACCAGGCCATGGCCCAGTGCGCGCAGACAGCCGATCACGCCGAGCAGATTGGCGACGTTGTATTCGCCGATCAAACCGGTCTCTACCAGCAGCGCTTGCTCGCTCTCACGCAGCGTGAAAGCCAGGCCGCCGGCGCGGTAATGCAGATCGGTCGCCTGCAAACGCGCAGGACCCATCAAGGAACAGGTCCAGACGTCCAGCTTCGGCTGCAGTTCAAGCGCCAGCTCAGCGCCCTTGGCATCGTCGACGTTCAAGACGGCGGCGCGCAGGCCGGGCGCATCGAACAACTCGCGCTTGGCCGCCCAGTAGGCGTCCATCGTGCCGTGATAGTCGAGGTGATCCTGGGTGAAGTTGGTGAACAGGGCGACACTGATTTCGCTGCCGCTGAGGCGGAATTCCTTCAGGCCGATCGACGAGGCCTCGATCGCGCAAGCCGCATAGTTCTGGTCAAGCATGCGCCTGAAGTTCGCCTGCAGCAGCACGGGGTCAGGTGTTGTCAGCCCGGTGTATTCGATCGCAGCGGCCTGCCGACCAGGAATAGGCGGCTCGCCCACGCCTAAAGTGCCCACCACGCCGCAGCGCTGGCCCAGCAAGCTCAGCGCCTGCGCGCACCACCAGGCGGTCGAGGTCTTGCCATTGGTGCCGGTGGTGGCGATCACGCTCAAGGCCTTGGAGGGTGCACCGTAGTAGGCGGCGGCGATCAAGCCGGTCTTGGATTTCAGGTCCGGCAGCGAGGCGACGCGAGCGTCGACAAAGCCATAACTTTCAACCCCAGCGTCCTCGACCAGGCAGGTGGAAGCGCCGGCCGCCAAGGCTTGCGCGACAAACTCGCGGCCGTCGCGCGCATAGCCGGGCCAGGCGATGAAGGCGTCACCCGGCTGCACCGCGCGGCTGTCGGTGCGCAGCACGCCGGTGGTCCATTCCTGCAACCAACGGGCACAGGCTTCGGGGGATTTGAGGCGGGTCAACATGATCTTTTTAGAAACTTTCCTCGACGGCCTGCACTTTTTGGCTGGCGATGATCTGCGGCTTGACCTCAAGGTCGGTCGGCACATTGAGCAGGCGCAGGCTCTGCGCCACGACCTGGCTGAATACCGGACCGGCCACTGCGCCGCCGAAATAGACGCCATTGCTCGGCTCGTCCACCATCACCGCGACGATGATGCGCGGCTTGCCGATCGGCGCCATGCCGACAAACCAGGAGCGGTATTTATGGCCGGCATAGCCCTTGCCTTCTTGCTTGTGCGCGGTGCCTGATTTGCCGCCGACGCTGTAGCCACTGACCATGGCCTGCGGTGCGGTGCCGCCGGGTCCGGCCGCCATTTGCAGCATGCCGCGCATGGTTTCGGCCGTCTTGGGCGAAAACACCCGGATGCCCGTGACCACTTCGTCGGGCGGCTTGCGCATCATGGTGATCGGAATCACCTCGCCGTCATGGGCGAACACGGTGTAGGCACGCGCCAGTTGCAGTAGCGAGGCGGACAGGCCGTAGCCATAGGCCATCGTCGCCTGCTCGATCGGCCGCCAGCTCTTGTAGGGCCGTAGCTTGCCGGTGATGGCGCCGGGGAAGTCGATCTGCGGCCGCTGGCCCAGGCCGATGGCGGTGAACAGCTCATGCATCTCGCGCGGCTGCATGGATAGCGCCAGCTTGGCCGCGCCGACGTTGCTGGACTTTTGAATGATCTGCGTGACGGTCAGCGTGTCGCGCGGTGTGTGGTCGGTGGGCGACCAGCCGGCGATGCTGACGCTGCCGCGCCCGGTGTTGATGACGGTATCGGGCGTGACCCGGCCGGTCTCCAAGGCCAGACCGACGATCATCGGCTTCATGGTCGAGCCGGGCTCGAAGATATCGGTCAGCGCGCGGTTGCGCAGTTGCGCGCCACTGAGGTTTTTGCGCTCGTCGGGCTTGTAGCTGGGAAAGTTGGCAAGCGCCAGAATTTCGCCGGTCTGCGCATCAAGCACGACCACGCTGCCGGCCTTGGCCTTGTGCTCGGCGACCGCGTCGCGGATGCGCTGATAGGCAAAGAACTGCACCTTGGAGTCGATCGACAGGTCGATATCGCGGCCATTGGCGGCCGGCACGCGCTCGCCAATGTCCTCGACCACGCGGCCCAGGCGGTCGCGCACGACCGAGCGGCTGCCGTCACGCCCTTGCAGGTCTTTTTGGCGTGCCAGCTCGATGCCTTCCTGGCCCTTGTCCTCGACATTGGTGAAGCCCACCACATGGGCGGCAGCCTCGCCTTCCGGATACTTACGCTTGTATTCGCGGTCTTGGAACACGCCTTTCAGGCCCAAGGCCTTGATCTGCGCGGCGACCTGATCGTCGGCCTGGCGCTGCAGCCAGACAAAGCGCGTGGCAGGATCGAGCTTGCGCTCTAAATCGGCGTTAGAGATGCCAAGGATCTTGGCCAAGGCCTTGCGCTTTTCGGGGTCGGCATCGACCTCTTTGGGAATCGCCCAGACCGAGGGCACGGCCACGCTGGCGGCCAGCACCTGGTTGTTGCGATCATTGATGCGGCCGCGGCTGGCCGGCAGTTCCAGCTGATGCACATAGCGCGCCTCGCCCTGCTTTTGATAAAACTGCGTACCAATCACCTGCACATAGAGGGCGCGGGCCAGCAAGCCGGTGAAAGCGATGCCGACCAAGGCAACCAGAAAGCGCGAACGCCAGACCGGCGTTTTGGAGGCCAGCAATGGGCTGCTGGAATAGGTGACGCTGCGCGTGCCCTGGTTGGCCACCATGGCTTTGGCGCTGCGCGCCGAGCGCTTGTTCGGCTCGGCACCGCTGGAGCGAGCGCGCTTAAACCATTTCATCGCGAGGCTCCGGCTTTGCTGGCGGCCGCAGCGGCGGCGTGATCCTCGGCAGTTTGAATCACATTCGGACTGATCGCACGCATCTTCAAGCGCTCACGGGCAACCTGCTCCACGCGCAAATTGGTCGCTTGCGCATGACGCTCGGCCTGTAGGCGCTGGCTGTCGGCCTCCAGGCGGCGGCCTTCGGCCTGCGCCCGGTCCACCTCGGTAAAAAGGCGGCGGGCCTCATAGGCGCTGCGCACCAAGACCATGCCGGACCCCAGCACGATCAGCAGCAAAACAAAATTCAGCCGCCCCAACATGGCCTACTCGCCCCGCCGGCGCTTGTGATGCTCAACAGGCAGCGGCACGTCGGTGCGCTGCGCAATGCGCAGGACGGCCGAGCGTGAACGGGGATTGGCCTGCACCTCGGCCTCGCTGGGCTTGATGCGGGCAATCGCCTCCAAGGCCAAGGGCTTGGGCTCGGCAAACAGCGCGCGGCGGTCGACCACCTGCTTGCTGTGGCCGCCGATGAAGTTCTTGACGATGCGATCTTCAAGCGAATGGAAGCTGATGATGGCCATGCGCCCGCCGGGTGCGAGCAGCGCCAGCGCCGCGTTCAGCCCTTGCTCAAGCTCCTCAAGCTCGCCATTGACGTGAATCCGAAGAGCTTGAAATGTGCGCGTGGCGGGGTTTTGGCCCGGCTCGCGTGTCTTGACCGCACGAGCCACGACTTCGGACAAGTCATCCGTGGTTCGGACGGCTCGGCCCTCGACGCGGCGAGCAACAAGCGCCTTTGCAATTTGCACAGCAAACCGTTCTTCCCCATAGTTGCGCACGACCTCCGCAATCTGGCGCTCATCGGCGCGGGCCAGGAAATCCGCGGCACTTTCGCCGCGGGTGGTATCCATGCGCATATCCAGCGGCCCGCTGAAGCGGAAGCTGAACCCACGCTCGGGGTTATCAATCTGCGGGCTCGACACGCCCAGGTCCAAGAGCACACCCTGCACCTGCTCGATGCCGATGGCGCGCAGCTGCGCGCGCATATCGGCAAAGGCCGAGTGAACAATCGTGAAGCGCGGGTCGCTGATGCGATCCGGCCCTTCGGTGGCGGCGGCAATCGCCTCCAAATCGCGGTCAATCGCGATCAAACGGCCCTGTGGGCTGAGCTTATTCAACAACAGGCGGGAATGCCCGCCACGCCCAAAAGTGCCGTCAACATAAATACCGTCGGGTGAGGTCAGGACGCTCTCGACGGCTTCATTCAAGAGCACGGTGGTGTGCGAGAACTGTGGTGCTTGCGTATCCATCAGAAGCTGAAGTCCTTCAAGGCGTCCGGCATCTCGGACTGCATGACCTGGGCTTCATGTGCGGCATAGGCGGCCGCATCCCAGAGTTCGAAATGACTGCCCATGCCCATCAAGATCACATCTTTTTGCAAGCCGGCGGCGGCACGCAGCTCGGGCGAAATCAGCACGCGCGCAGCACCGTCGATTTCGACATCCATCGCATTACCCAGAAACACTCGCTTCCAGCCGGAGGCCGACATCGGCAGGGCCGCCACACGCTCCCGAAAACCCTCCCACACCGAACGCGGAAACACCACCAAGCAGCCATCGGGATGCTTGGTGATCGTCAACTGACCGGCGCACAGCGCCTGCAAGACCTCGCGGTGGCGTGTAGGGACGGCCAAACGCCCCTTGGCATCCATTGCCAAGGCTGAAGCCCCTTGAAACACAAAATTCGCCACGGCGACCCACCAATCTGCACTTATTCCCACTTTACTCGATGCGAGGTCAAAGATCAAGGCAGGTCAAATATTTTTCAATTAAATCAAGTACTTAGCGGAGAGTTGCAAACCAGGCAAGAAGTAAAAATCGTTCAAAAATAAGGACTTGCGGCCTGATCTGCATGTTGAAGATGAAGTGACTAAATCGAGTTCAGCCTCCTGTCACCAGCGTTTCACGCGCTGCTGTCACGCTCTTGCCTTCAAATCGACCAGCAGACCTCAGCTCATGCCCACTGGATTCTTTCTGCTGCTTGCGGCGCAGTTCGCTTCAGCTCTGGCCGACAACGCCCTGCTGATCGTCATCATTGCCCGGCTGGTGGAGCTGGATCTGCCCGGCTGGTGGGCGCCGATGCTGAAGTTCGGCTTCACGATCTCCTATGTCGTGCTGGCCCCCTTTGTCGGCCCCCTGGCAGACGCCATACCGAAGGCGCGCTTGATGGCCTGGATGAACGGGGTCAAGCTGCTGGGCATCTTCGGGCTGGCGCTAGGCCTGCATCCGTTCGCCGCCTTTGCCATCGTCGGCTTCGGAGCCAGCGCCTATGCACCGGCCAAATACGGTCTGGTCACCGAACTGGTCGGCCCACAACGATTGGTGCAAGCGAATGGTTGGCTGGAAGTCAGCGTGGTCTGCGCAGCGCTGTTCGGCACGGTGCTGGGTGGCTTGCTGGTCAGCCCCTGGTTGCTCGGCTTGAGCGGCTTCGGCGCGGCGCAACAAGCGCTGCAAGCCTTGGATTGGCTCACACCCAGCCGGCTGAGCCTGTCCATCCTCTTGTTGATGCTGGTTTACGGTCTGGCGGCGGCACTCAACCTGGGTGTGCCCGACAGTGGCGCTCGCTATCCCGCTTGCGGCCTGCACCCCCGGCGCCTGTGCGCAGATTTTTGGCAATCCAATCGGCGGCTATGGGCCGACGCCGATGGCGGTCTCTCCCTCGCCGTCACCACGCTGTTTTGGGGCGTTGGTGCGACGCTGCAATTTGCCGTCTTGCGCTGGGCGGCCGATGTCTTGCACCTGCCCTTGTCTCAGGCGGCCTATTTGCAAGCGGCCGTGGCGGTCGGTGTGATCGCCGGCGCGGCCATCGCCGGGCGCTGGGTGCCCTTGCACGCGGCCAAACGGATGCTGGTGTTCGGCGTGCTCTTGGGCTTGTTCATCCCGGCCATTGCCAGCGCCGACTCGCTGCTGGTCGCCATTCCCTTGCTCGCCTTGGTCGGCGCGGTCGGTGGCCTGATGGTGGTGCCACTGAATGCGCTGCTGCAGCACCGGGGCTACAAGCTGCTCAGCGCCGGCCGCTCGATCGCCGTACAAGGCTTCAACGAGAACGCCAGCGTGCTGGTGATGCTGGCGGTCTACGCCAGCCTTTTGGCGTTGGATGTGTCGATCGTCGGCCTGATGTGGGGCTTTGGTCTTTGCATCGCCAGCTTGATGGGCTTGCTGATCTGGCGGGCTCGCCGCCAGGCCGAAATCAAACCATGCGCTGTTTAGGCGCCACGATAGGCGAACGATAGGGCTCCTCGCCCCGGTGAATCACCGAGTCGAGCACGCCCTCGAAGCGCGCCACGATGCTGCTCCAATCCAGCGCTTGAGCCGTCACCGCTGCTGCCTCGCCCATGCGCCGGCGGCCCGCTGCATCGCCGGCCAAGTCGACGGCGGCCTGTACAAAGCCGGCCGCGTCGTCAATCTCCACCACCTGGCCATTGACACCGCTGCGGATCAGCTGCGCGGCGGCGGCGTAATTGAAGGCCAGCACGGCCAAACCGCTGGCCATCGCTTCGGTCGTGACGTTGCCGAAAGTCTCGGTCAGGCTGGGGAACAAGAACAGATCACCGCTGGCGTAATGAGCGGCCAAATCTTCACCCTTGCGCTGCCCCGCAAATATCGCGTTAGGCAGCTGCTGCTGCAACTCAGCCTGCTGCGGGCCGCTGCCAACGATCACCAATTTAGCGCGTGGATCGTTTTTGCTGATGGCCTCGAAAGCGGCCATCAACGCCGGCAAGTTTTTCTCCGGTGCAATCCGGCCCACATACACCACAACCAAATCGCCGGGTGCCGCGCCCCATTGTTCGCGCAAGGCCTGGCTGCGCCGCAGCGGCGAAAACTGCTGAACATCGACACCGCGCGACACCACGCTGAGCTTTTTGAAACCACCCGCTTCGAGATCACGACGCAGTGCCTCGGTCGGCACCATGGTCGCCTGGGTGCGGTTATGGAACTTGCGCAAATAGGCCATGATGGGCTTGTAGAGCCAGCCGATGCCGTAATGCCGGCTGTAGGCGTGGAAATTGGTGCGGAAGTCCGAGCACACCGGCAACTTCAGATGCGTGGCAGCCTGCAGGGCCGACCAGCCCAACGCCCCCTCGGTGGCGATATGCACCACGTCCGGGCGGTGCAGCGACCAGAGCTGTACCAAGGCCTTCTTGGACGGCAAACCCATGCGCAGATTCGGATAGCGCGGAATTGGCAGGCCGCGCATCAAGACCTCATGAAAACGCACGCCGGTTTCGGCCGCATCGCTGGCATCCTGACGTGGCCGTATCAACTGCACATCGTGATTGCGCGCATGCAAGCCTTCGACGACGCGGGCAATCGTCATCGCCACCCCATTGACCTCGGGCGGGTAGGTCTCGGTCACGAACGCAATCCGCAAGGAGCGCTGCGCCGCCGGATAGTTATCCACCAGGATGCCGTTGGAGCTTGCGGTCGTAACGTTTTTCATGTGCGCATGGTGCACGGCGCGCATAACAGTTCGATGACAGATGCAAAAGATTACGGCGCCGCATCGTCACGGAATTTTCACGCAGCGAAGTCACCATTGCGCTCGCAGCATGCCGGCCCATCCCGGGCGGCGGCTCTTGCAAATGACGAACGAGGACGCGCGCGTGAACGACAAGCCTTTTCTTCAAACTCTTGCCCACACTTTGCGAGTGCAGCGCTGGGACGACCACCGCTACTACCACCACAGCCGCATCAATCAAAGCCTGCACTTGCTGAGCGCGATCTTCTTTCTGATCTCGTATGCGATGCTGTTCTTCAACCCGGCCATGGCCGCGCTACTGGCCTGGTGTGTGTCGATGACCAGCCGCCAAGCCGGGCATTTCTTCTTCGAGCCGCGCGGCTATGACCATATCAATCAGGCCACCGATGAGCACAAGGAAGAAATCAAGATCGGCTACAACATCCAGCGCAAAATCGTGCTGCTGGCGATCTGGGTCGCCATCCCTGCCGCGCTGTGGTTGCAGCCTTCGCTGTTTGGCCTGATCCAGCCGGCCACCGATGTGCAGGGCTGGCTGCATGACGTGGGCATCGCCTGGTTGGCGCTGGGCGCGGCGGGTTTGATCTTCCGCGTTTTGCAGCTGTGGATTCAGCAAGACCTGATGACCGGCGTGGCCTGGATGACCAAGATCCTGACCGACCCCTTCCACGACATCATGCTGTATCACAAGGCGCCGCTGTATCTGCTGCGCGGCGAGTTGATCGACCCGATGAACCATGTTGCGCATGACCTGAATGCGAAACACGGTTAAATAACGCTTTAGGATTTGCTGCCGCCAGCCCACCAGTGGCTCAGCATTTCCTTCAGCAGGCCGCGCTTGATGGCCTTGTTCGTCAGCGCGGCATCTGCCTCCCACCAGCCCTCGGCCCGCATTGTTTGAGCCGCCTTGACGAAGCGCTGCGTGACTTGATCAAAGTCCGCATCGCTGTAGTTGAGGCTGAAGATCAGGCGCCCGGTACCGACCCAACTCAAGGCCAAACCCTGCTCGCGCAGATAGAACTGCAGCATCCAGTTGTAGCGCGAGGGCTCGGTGTAGTACACCGTCCAGATTGACTGCATATGAGCAACCCGCACCGGCAGACCGGCGCTCTGCAGCGCCGCATTGAAGCGTTCGGCGCGTGCGTTCCAGCGCTCATCCAGGCCCGCATAGACATCCTTGATGGCCGGACTCTCCAGCCTATCCAAAAACACCTTCATAGCACCCATCACATAGGGGTGCGAGTTGAAAGTGCCACGAGCGAAGCAGATATCGGCCGGACGCTCTTCGCGAAAGCGCTTCATCAACGCACGTTTGCCACAGACCACGCCGACCGGCAAGCCGCCGCCCAGGGTCTTGCCGTAGGTGACCATGTCGGCGCGCACGCCAAAGTATTCCTGCGCGCCGCCCGGTGCGAGCCGGAAACCCAGGAACACCTCGTCGAAGATCAGCACAATGCCACGCTCGCTGCAGACCTGACGCAGCGCCTTCAGCCAAGCGGTATAGGCCGCGCGGTCGTACCCGGCGCGCCGGGCGCTGTCGAGCAGCTGCGAGTCACCCGGCGCGCCCTTGTTCGGATGCAGCGCCTGCAGCGGATTGATCAAGACGCAAGCGATGTCCTTGCGGGTGCGCAGCACTTGCAGACTGCGCTCGTCCAACTCCTGCAACGTGTAGGTTTCGCGCGGCGGCAGCGGGTTGCCGATGCCGGGCTGCACATCCTCCCACCAGCCGTGATAGGCGCCGCAAAAGCGCACCAGGTGCTTGCGCTTGGTGTGATAACGCGCCAAGCGCACGGCCTGCATCACCGCCTCGGTGCCCGACATATGGAAGGACACTTCGTCCAGCCCCGAGATGCTTTTCAGGCGATCGACGTTGTCGGCCACGCAGGGGTGGTAGGCACCCAAGACCGGCCCGAGCTGGTGCGTCAAAGAGATGCCCTCGTCCACGCAGTCTCGGTAGAAGTCGTAGCCGAAGACATTGACGCCGTAACTGCCGGTCAGGTCGTAAAAGCGGTTGCCATCCAAATCCACCACCTCAACGCCCGACGAGGCCTGCAAGAAGCTGCCGGTCTTCAGGTGTTCGCGCAAATAGGGGCTGTACTGAAACGGCACCCGGTAGCTGCCGGTGAATTGCAGATCGGAAATCCCCTCGCGGGCGCGCGCCGTCATCGCGATGCTCTTGGCATAGCGCTGCGCAAAGGTCTCGCTCAGCCGCTTGAATCCAATGCGGCGGCGGTTCACGACCTGTTCGGGCGCGGCGTCGGAGTTGAAGAAACGCACTTCGTCATAGGTATAGCCGGGAATCCAGCCGGCCAGGCGCTTGGCCATGCGAGAGTGGCCGGCAAGCGAGCGGTGCTTGGCGCGCGACAGCTCCAGCCGCCGCTTGGCGCGGGGCAGCGTCCAGGCCAAGGCCGCCAGGGCCAAGGCGGAAAGCGCAAAAGTCGATGTTTGTTCCATGACGCAATCAGAAGAAGTCCAGTCCCTCTATCTAATCAGCGCTGCTTGACAGCCTCGTGAATATGACAATTTCCCTGCGAAAGATGCTCCAACAGGAGGATCTGAACTTCTTGCTGACGAACCGGATTCCGCGCATCGCCCTGACCCGGCTGATGGGCAAATTCAGCCAAATCCGCAATCCGCTGCTGGCCCGCGCTTCGATCGCGGTCTGGCGCCTGTTCACCGATCTCGATCTGAGTGACGCCAAGAAACAAAAGTTCGACAGCCTGCACGACTGCTTCACGCGTGAATTGGTGGCGGGCGCACGCCAGGTCGACATGAGCGCCGAGGTGCTGAGCAGCCCCTGCGACGCCATCGTCGGCGCTTGCGGCTCAGTCGAAGGGCGCCAGATCTTTCAGGCCAAGGGCTTCCCGTACTCGATGCAAGATCTATTCGGGCCGACGCAAGATACGTCCGCATTCCAAGACGGCATGTTCGTCACGCTGCGCCTGACCTCGGCGATGTACCACCGCTTCCATGCGCCGCAAGACTGCACGGTCGAGCATGTGACACACATCGCCGGCGACACCTGGAACGTCAACCCGATCGCGCTCAAGCGGGTCGAGCGCCTGTTCTGCCGCAATGAGCGTGCGGTGCTGAGATCAAAGCTGAAGACCGGCGAGCCGATCACGATTGTGCCGGTGGCGGCGATCCTGGTGGCCAGCCTGCGCTTGCATTTCCTCGACCTGCTGCTGCATGTCGACTACCGGGGCGCCAACGAATTACCCTGCCAGGCCAGTTTCAAAAAGGGCGAAGAGATGGGCTGGTTCCAGCACGGCTCGACCATCATCGTGTTCGCGCCCAAGGGTTTCAGCTTGAGTCCGGGGATAGAAAACGGGGCAAAGATTCAGATGGGGCAGGCGCTGATGCAGCGACCCGGCTCCGCATGAATCAACGCTCGGCCAGCGCCAGCCGCAGCGCCAAGCCGATGAAGACCGTGCCGGCCAGCCAGTTCAGGCCGCGCTGCGCGGCGACTGAACGCTTCAAGACGCGGCTGACCGCGCCGGCAAAAAAGGTGATGGAGCCAAACGAGATCAGCGTGGCAACGATGAAAATCAGCCCCAGCTGCGCGATCTGCCAAGCTACTGCGCCTTGAGCCGCGTTGACGAACTGCGGCAGCAGCGCCAGAAAGAAGAACACCACCTTGGGGTTGCTCAGATTCATCACGACGCCGCGCGCGTACATCTTCAAAGGGCTCATGCTGGCCTGCTCCTGCGCAGCCAATGGGCCGACCGGCGCGCGCAGCACCTGATAGGCCAGATAAGCCAAGTAAGCCGCGCCGGCCAGTTTCAACACGGTGAAGGCGGTGGCCGAGGCGGCAAACACCGCCGCCAGCCCCAGGGCAATTGCCAGCGTATGCACCATCAGCCCGGTGCACAGGCCCAGCACCACATAAAAGCCGGCGCGCCGGCCATGCGTGGCCGACTGAATCAGCACAAACAGATTGTCCGGCCCCGGCGTGTAACCCAAGAGCAGGGCCAAGGTGAAAAAGGTCAGTGCGGTTTGAAGAGTCAGCATGGGTCGCTCGGCAGAAATTGGCCGCGATTATCGTCGGCCGGCCGGGCGCGCCTGCTACGGAGCCACTTTGGGAATGAGGATCTCGAACTGCGCGCCCGCGCCAGGCTCGCTGTTGACCGTGATGCTGCCGCCCAGCACCGAGTGCACGATGTTGTAGCTGATGTGCAGGCCCAAGCCACTGCCGCCCTGCCCCAGCTTGGTGGTGAAAAAGGGCTCGAACACATGGGCAAGGTTGGCGGCGCTGATGCCTTGGCCGTTGTCGCTGAAGTTGATCTGGATGGTGTCGGCGTCGCGCTCGCGGGCGTGCAGCACCAACTGGCCGTTGCGTTGCCCGTCCAGGCCATGAACCATGGCGTTGATGATCAAATTGCTCAGCACCTGGCCGAGCGGCCCGGGGAAGCTGTCCAACTCCAACTCCGGGGGGACATCCAGGCGTAACTCATGGCCGTCACGGCGTAAGCGGTTACCCAGCGTTTGCGCGATTTCTCGGCACAAGGTCTGCAACTGAAACGGCCGGCGCTGCTCCGAGGTTTGATCCACCGCCAGTTGCTTGAAACTGGTGATCAAGCCAGCCGCACTCTGCAAGCTGCGCACCAGCAATTCGCCCGACTCTTGATTGGCTTGGCAATACTGATCCAACTCCGAACGCCGCAAGCCGCCCTCGCTCAGGTGCCGGGAGAACTCGCGGCCCCGGTCCAGCAAGGTGCTGGCCATCAGCAAGCTATTGCCGATCGGCGTGTTCAACTCATGCGCGACACCGGCCACCAAGGCCCCCAACGCTGCCATCTTCTCCTGCTCGACCAGTTGAGTCTGGGTCAGTTGCAATTGACGGTAAGCATCGGCATTGTCAAGCGCCACCGCCGCATAGGCACCCAGGGTGCTCAAAATAGCCAGGTCATTGGCCGTGAAGGCATGGCTGCGCTCACTCAGCATGAAGAGCAGGCCAACTACCTGACCCTTGAGCTGCATCGGCGCGTAGATGCCCGAATGCACCGCCGCGGGGTCGGCCCCAGTCTGCAGCTGGATTCGGCTGGGACCTTCCTGGTTGTACAGCACGCGGCTATCGCGCTCGATCTGATCCACCAGCATCTCCTTGCCCGTCAGCACGGTTTGCACCGCAGGCATCTCGACGGCAGCCAGACTGCGCACATAGGGCTTGCAAGCCTCACCGCTGTGCATGACGAAGTCAAACGCCAAGGTGCCGGCCTTCCAATTGACCAGGCCGAGCCCGAACACCGAGGCCTCGATCAACTCGCCCACCTGCTGATAGAGCGTGCGCTGAATCGATTCGACATCCAGCGAGGAAGTGATCTGGCGGCCGATTTCACTCAGCAGCGTGATGTCGTGGCGCGCCCTTTCGGCCGCCTCCCTGGACTGCACAGCCAGCCCTGTTTGCGTCAAGGCGATTTGTTTCTCCTGCGCCAATTGCTGTGTGCGCGCCGCCACCTCTTGCTCCAATTGGCTGCGGGCCCGGTGAAGTGTGCGCACGCGCAAGCGGTAGGCCGTCCCCAGCGTCAGCAGGGCCAGCAAGGCCAGGCCGCTGTTCCACCACCAGCTGCGCCAAAACGGCGGCAGCACCTCGACCTCCAGCAATTGCCTGGCTTCGCCCCAGACGCCGTCGGGATTGGCCGCCTTGGCCAACAAGCGGTAGTTGCCGGCGTCCAAATTTGTGTAAGTGGCCAGACCCACATTGTCTTGGCCATAGATCCAATCGCGATCAAAGCCTTCCAGCTTCCAGGCATGCTTGAGGAGCGGATTTTTGTCGAAATGTAGTGCCGACAACTCAAAGCTCACCATCGCCTCACGGTGACTCAGCCGCACCTTGCCGGCCCTGTGCAGCGGCCCTGTGATGCCAAGATCGGCCAGGCTCAGGGGCGGGCCGCTGGCACCGGCTTGTCCTGCGCCCGCCGGCGCCGATGCTGCCTCGGGCGCCAAAGACTGATTGAAGACGCGCAAGTCGCTGAGCACGACTTGGGGTGCATGGGTATTGTCACGCAAGGCCTCGGGCCTGAAACGCAGCAAGCCCTTGCCGCCGAAGTAAAGCGTTCCGTCAGCGGCGCGCGCGCTGGCGCCAAAGTTGAAACCGCCGCCGAAATGGCTGGCGCTAGGATAGAACTGCGCACGCCCCGTTTCGGGTTGAAACTCGGTCAAGCCATGCTCGCTGCCCATCCAAATGCTGCCAAATTGCGCGTCTTGAATGGACTCGAAGGCGCCGCTGGGCATGCCGGGCATGCTCGCGTAGGATTTGAGCTGCCAAGCCCCGGCTCCTTTGTTCAGCAATTCAAACAAACCCAACTCACTGGCGACCCAGATGCGCCCGCTCCCGTCTTGGCGCAGACCGTAAACCTGCAGCGCAGATGGGTTGAGCAGATCGGCATTGCCCTGCACAGGCCGCAAAAACGTTTCGGTAAGCGGATCCCAAAGGTGCAGGCCGCCCTTGGTGCCTACCCAGAGGCGCCCATCGCGATCTTGCATCAAGGCATCAACGATGGCGTGATTCAAAGCCCCGGCGCGGCTCGCATCGGCCTGAAAACTACGCACTTGGCCCTGGCGGTCGATGCGGTAGAGGCCGCCCGAACTGCCGGCCCAAATTTCTCCATTTTCCAGCCTCAAGAGCGAGCTGATCGAGTCCGCTGCCGCCGAGCTCGGCTGCAATTCGATCGTGCGGCTGCGCTGACTCTTAGGGTCGAAGAGTTGCAGGCCGCGCTCGCCGCCGACCCACAATCGCCCATCCGGCTCGCGCAACAAGGCCTTGATATGGGTCAGCGGCATCGCCTGCGGCGCAATACGCTGGGTTTCGCCGCTGGGCAGGTGCAAGCGGTTCAGGCCACCGCCATAGGTGCCCACCCACAGATGCTCGGAACCGTCAAAGGCGGTCGCCATCACCACATCGCTGGAAAGGCTCCTTGGGTCACCGGGCAGACTCAAATAGGCGGCAAATCGGCGCCCCCCAAAATCCGCCAAGCTGACCCCCGACAACAGGGTGCCAACCCAGAGAATGCCGCTGCGGTCTTGCATCAGCGCGCCGATCGAGTCCGCAGCCAAGCTGCTCTCCACTGACGGCAAGTGCTGAAAACTCTCAAGCTGCTCGCTACCCTCGCGCCAACGGTGCAGCGCCGGACGGCTGCCTTGTCCGACCCACATCGCCCGGTCCCGGTCCAGCAGCAAGGCAAAAACGCGCTCACGTGGCAACTGCAACTTGTCCGCCAAGTGGTCAGGGCGTGGCGGACCGCCGTCCGGCGGGATCAGCCAGGTTTGCAAGCCAGCGGCCATGCCAACCCACATGCGATCTTGGCCATCAATCGCCAGGCGATTGACCATCAGATCAAGGGGTTTGAATGACGCCGCCGAAAGCCCCTCAAGGGTGCTGAATTGCCGACCCACGCGACCCAAGGCATCAATATGCAAAACTTGGTGACCCCGACTCAACCAGACGCCGCCCTGGCCGTCGGCCAAGAGGGCGCGCGCGGGCGTTTTGTCCGGCAAGGTCTGCTGCGAACCCGCTTGCCAGGGTATGAAGCGCCGGCTCGCCTTGTCAAACAAAAGCAGGCCGCCGACACTGGCCACCCACAAACGTCCGGGCGCAGCGGGAGCCAAAGCCAGGATCCGGCGCTCGGCCAGCCCCATACCCTCGGGCATGGGCTGGCGCTGAATCTTCTCGCTCGCCAAGTCCATGCGATCCAAACCGGCGCGCGTGCCGATCCAGAGTTGGCCTTGTTCATCCTCCAACAAGGCGTCGATCAAAGAATGGCTGAGCGTGTCGGCCTGATCCGGGCGCGCATAAAAAGACTTGATGCGGCGCCCGTCATAGCGCGCCAAGCCTGCCGTGGTGCCCAGCCAGACCAAGCCTTGGCTGTCTTGTCGCATGCTGAGGACGGCGCCGCCAGGCAAACCATTCTCCACCCCCAACTGCGAAAAGCGCAGACTGTGCAAAGAGTTGGCCACCGCAGACGGCGCGGCGACCAGCAGCGGGAGCAAGCATATTGCCAAGCGCAACACGCGCAGCGGCAATAGCAGCAAGCACAAAGGCGACAACAGCTTTGGCGGTCGCTCAAAAAGAGCCAAGTTCAGCCTCCCGGATTGTTTGCGCAAGCATAAGCCTCGACTTGGCTTTCTGCAGTTCGGGGCTCTACCGATAAGGCTAACGAATCAAGGGCTTGCTTTTCGCTATTCAGCGCAGGCGTCCCGAACGCAGCCCCGCAACCAGCGATGAGTCAGATCTGCGTCCAAGCGCGGATGCCAGAGCATGGAGACCGTGAACGGCGCCAGCATCAGCGGCAGCGCGAAGCTGTGCATGCCCGCATATAGAACACCGGTGTGGCGCTCGTGCACACAGGTCACCAAGTCAGTGGCCCGCACCAAGGCCAGCGCAGCCGCGAAGCCCCCAACCGTCGTGGCAATCTGCCGCTGCAGCCCCAGGCCCGCCAAGGCGGCGTCGATGGGGCCTTTGTCGCTGTCCCGGCGCGATACATGAACGTGAGCAGCGGCGGCAAAGCGGGCGGGCGTGATTTCTCCATCGCTCAACGGGTGGCCCGCCCGTACGACGCCGATATAACGGTCACGGAACAAGCGCTGGGCGCGCACTTCCGGGCCAATGGCTCGGTCCACCACGCCGGTTTCCAGATCGACCGAGCCATCGCGCAGCGGCCCACTGTCTTTGTCCAGCTTGTGCAGAAAATGCAGGCGCACGCCGGGGGCCTCGCCGGCAATACGCGCCAGCAATTTAGCCCCGAAGTTCTCCACAAAGCCCTCGCTGGCCCGCAGCGTGAAGGTTCTTTCGACTTGCCCAAGATCGAGTTTGCCGGCCGGCCGCAGCGCGCTTTCAGCGTCTTGAACAAGTTGGCCGATGGCATCGCGCAGCTCCAGCGCACGAGGCGACGCCACCATGCCGCGACCCGCGCGCACCAAGAGCGGATCGCCGGTCGCCTCGCGCAGCCGCGCCAGCGCGCGGCTCATCGCCGACGGGCTCAGGCGCAGGCGCCGGGCAGCGCCCGCCACGCTGCCTTCGGCGAGCAGCACGTCCAGCGTGAAAAGCAAATTGAGGTCGGGTCTGGCCAAGCTGAGGCTCCGCGTTGTTGGTTCTGACATGGCGTTTGGTGCATGTGTCGAGTGTGAATCATGCGCCTTCCGCCAGTACTGGTGATTGACTATCTTCAGGCCATGCGTTTGAGCGACGGTCGCTCGAGCGCAACTGAAGGAGAAATCATGGACAGCAATACGCTTGAAACATCGATGGCGGGGATCAAGTCGGCCTGGGGGCCGCTGAGCACCGAGGTGGTCGCCGCTTGTCGCGGGCATTTGGAGGCCTTGCTCAAAGCCCCCTCCAGCGAGCCCTGGTTGGCGGCGCTGCACCGGGAGGGCCCGGCCAACCAGGAGTTGTACCGCGACCCCGAGCACGGCTTTGTGCTTTTGGCGCACACGGAAGCAACAGGGCTGTACAGGCCACCCCACGACCATGGCCGGGCTTGGGTCATCTACGCAGTGCAGCAAGGTGAAATCGAGATGGGTACCTATGCCCGCCTGGAGCAGCCGGACGGCAAGGTCCGTTTGGTGAAACGGGGCGCAACGCTGCTGCGGCCCGGCCAGGTGCAGGCCTATCTGCCCGGAGACATCCACGACACAAGCTGCGTGAGCGGGCCCGCCTTGCTGTTTCGCTTCACGGAGCGCGACCTGAAGAAGGAGGACCAACTAGCAAAGCAGGTGACGCGCTACGTCGAGCATGACGGCGCCTGGACCGAGGGACTGCTGTGATCAGCGAGCCGCGGACTGAAGCTGCAAGCGCTGGCCTGCAGGGGCCAAGGCGCAAGGCGGCCATTGCCGCCGTGTTGGCGGCCATGGTGCTGGCGGTGCTTGACGCGGCCATCGCCAACGTCGCGCTGCCCAGCATGGCGCGGGCCCTGCAGGTGACACCCGGCATCTCGGTCTGGATCATCACCGCTTACCAAACCGCTTTGGTGATGGGCCTTTTGCCCTGCGCCGCACTCGGCGAAAGCCTGGGCTATAGGCGGGTGTTCACGGGCGGCGTCGCGCTGTTCACGGTCGCGTCCGCCTTGTGCGCTCTTGCCCCGTCCTTGCCCTGGCTGGTCGCGGCGCGCTTCCTTCAAGGGCTCGGCGGGGCCGCCATCATGGCGCTGGGGATTGCGCTGCTGCGCCTGGCGGTTCCCCCGCACTTACTCGGCTCGGCCATAGGCTGGAACGCGCTCGCCGTTGCGCTGTCCTCGGCGGCCGGCCCCACGGTCGGCGCCATGCTGCTGGCCTTGACGAGTTGGCCCTGGCTATTCGCCTTGAACCTACCCCTGGGTGGCCTGGTGCTGCTCGCGAGCCGCGCCTTGCCAGACCTCGCCGGCACCGCGCGGCCGCTGGACCGCGTCAGTGTGGCGCTGAATGGCGCGGTCTTTGCGGCACTGGTGATAGGCGCGGAATTATTGGTGGAGCGGCCGGCGCTGGCCATCGCCCTCTTTGCTGCGGCAGCGCTCAGCCTGGCGGCACTGATCTGCCGAGAAGAACCCAAGCTCGCGCCCTTGATTCCGCTCGACCTGCTGCGCGCGGGCCCATTCCGCATTTCGGTGCTGGCCTCGGTCTTTTGCTTCGCGGGCATGACCATGGGCTTGCTGGCACTCCCTTTCTATTTGCAACACAGTCTTGGGCAGGACACCCTAATGACCGGGCTTTACATGACGCCCTGGCCATTGACCGTGGCAATCGCAGCCCCAGTGGCCGGCCATCTCGCCAATCGCATCTCGACCGCATGGCTTTGCGCCGCAGGCGGCGCTCTCCTTGCGCTGGGGCTCGCCGCTGCCGCGCTGTGGCCGCTGCAAGGCAGCGCCTTGACCTTGCTGCCCTTCACCATCATTTGCGGTCTGGGCTTTGGCCTTTTTCAAGTGCCGAACAACCGCAATATGTTGCTCGCGGCGCCGCGCGAAAGAGCCGGCGCCGCTGGCGGCATGCAGGCGACCGCCCGGCTGACCGGTCAAACCGCAGGTGGGGTGTTCATGACGCTGCTATTTACCGTCGCGTCGGTCGATTCCGCACCCAGACTCGGCCTCGGGATCGGGGCGGTGCTGACCTTGGTGGCGGGTTTCGTGAGCCTGCTGCGGGCGAAACCTGTGCTTATCGCGGCATAAGGGGGCTTGAAAGCTTGCCGCTCGCCCATATAATTCGATTGCTAGCACTCAACTCAAGCGAGTGCTAACGATTCAGCAGATCCGGCCCAGCCGGTCTGCGCGAATCTCGAATTGTCCCCATCGGGGTAGCCGGCTTAGCCGAACGCCCCGAATCAAAGTGTCGAAACTCTCTAGGAGAAGTGATGAATTTGCGTCCTCTGCACGATCGTGTGATCGTTAAACGTCTCGAGCAAGAAACCAAGACTGCCTCGGGCATCTTCATCCCTGACGCAGCGGCCGAAAAGCCCGATCAAGGCGAAGTGCTGGCCGTCGGTAACGGCAAGCGCAATGACCGTGGCGACCTGATCGCCCTGAACGTCAAGGTCGGCGACCGCGTTTTGTTCGGCAAGTACAGCGGCCAGACCGTCAAGATCGACGGCAACGAGTTGCTCGTGATGCGCGAAGAAGACCTCTTCGCCGTTGTTGAGAAATAAAGCTACTGCGCGACGCGCTGGCGTCGTTGGGCGAATGCTCGGAATCCTCACGTACAGGTAGTACGTTCCGGTTCCTGCGCTTCGTCCGCCTAGCCAGCACGCCGCTCGCTACGCTTTCTTTCTCAACAATTGGTTGTTAAAGACAGCGTGGTCCTCATTCAAGATTTGGAGATATTTTCATGGCAGCAAAAGACGTAATTTTCGGCGGCGAAGCACGTGCCCGCATGGTTGAAGGCGTGAACATCTTGGCCAATGCGGTCAAGGTGACCCTGGGTCCTAAGGGCCGCAATGTGGTGTTGGAGCGCTCGTACGGCGCCCCTACCGTGACCAAGGACGGTGTGTCCGTGGCCAAGGAAGTGGAACTGAAAGACAAGCTGCAGAACATGGGCGCGCAGATGGTCAAGGAAGTTGCTTCCAAGACCTCCGACAACGCCGGTGACGGCACCACGACAGCGACCGTGTTGGCACAAGCCATCGTGCGCGAAGGCATGAAGTATGTGGCCGCCGGCATGAACCCGATGGACCTGAAGCGCGGCATCGACAAGGCAGTGACTGCCCTGGTCGCCGAGCTGAAGAAGGCTTCGAAGGCCACCACGACTTCCAAGGAAATCGCTCAAGTCGGTTCGATCTCGGCCAATAGCGACGAGTCGATCGGCAAGATCATCGCTGACGCGATGGACAAGGTCGGCAAGGAAGGCGTCATCACCGTCGAAGACGGCAAGTCGCTGGACAACGAGCTGGACGTCGTCGAAGGCATGCAATTCGATCGCGGCTACCTGAGCCCTTACTTCATCAACAACCCAGAGAAGCAAGCTGCTCTGTTGGACAACCCTTTCGTGCTGCTGTACGACAAGAAGATCTCCAACATCCGTGACCTGCTGCCCACACTGGAGCAAGTCGCCAAGTCGGGCCGTCCGCTGCTGATCATTGCAGAAGACGTCGAAGGCGAAGCGCTGGCAACGCTGGTGGTCAACACCATCCGTGGCATCCTGAAGGTTGTGGCCGTCAAGGCTCCAGGCTTCGGCGACCGCCGCAAGGCCATGTTGGAAGACATCGCCATCCTGACCGGTGGCAAGGTCATCGCCGAAGAAGTCGGCCTGACACTGGAGAAGGTCACTTTGGCCGATCTGGGCCAAGCCAAGCGCGTCGAAGTGGGCAAGGAAAACACCACCATCATCGACGGCCTGGGCGCTGCAGCCGACATCGAAGCACGTGTCAAGCAAGTGCGTATCCAGATCGAAGAAGCGACCAGCGACTACGACCGTGAAAAGCTGCAAGAGCGCGTGGCCAAGTTGGCCGGCGGTGTTGCACTGATCAAGGTTGGCGCTGCCACCGAAGTCGAAATGAAGGAAAAGAAGGCCCGCGTTGAAGACGCCCTGCACGCGACCCGCGCTGCTGTGGAAGAAGGCATCGTGGCCGGTGGTGGCGTGGCTCTGCTGCGCGCCAAGCAAGCTGCTGGCAAGATCGAAGGCGCCAACGCTGACCAAGACGCCGGCATCAAGCTGGTGTTGAAGGCGATCGAGGCGCCGCTGCGCGAGATCGTTTACAACGCCGGTGGCGAAGCTAGCGTTGTCGTGAATGCAGTGTTGGCCGGTTCGGGCAACTACGGCTTCAACGCTGCCAATGACACCTATGGCGACATGATCGAAATGGGCATCCTGGACCCAACCAAGGTGACACGTACTGCTCTGCAGAACGCCGCTTCGGTG
Source organism: Paucibacter sp. B2R-40 (assembly GCF_025717555.1). GTDB lineage: Bacteria > Pseudomonadota > Gammaproteobacteria > Burkholderiales > Burkholderiaceae_C > Paucibacter_A. The sequence goes on from NZ_JAJIRP010000012.1 coordinate 173,249, forward strand.
GCTTCGCTGATGTTGACGACCGAGTGCATGATTGCCGAGTCCGCCAAGGACGAAGCACCTGCCGGCGGTGGCGGCATGGGCGGCGGCATGGGTGGTATGGGCGGCATGGGCGATATGGGCATGTAATGCCTGCCTTCAAAGCCGCAAGGCTTTGAGCCAGCACACCAAAAGGGCCGCAGCAATGCGGCCCTTTTTCGTTTATGGCGAATGCGTTGAATAGTGCCCACAGCAAGCGGCCGCAGTGCGCGCGGGCGATTGATAATTGAAGGCGATGGCTGAACGCTTGTCCAGCCCACCTCTTGCCGCCCGAAACGGGCCAGTTCCCATCCATGTCTTCAGACCTGTCCCTGCCCTCCTTGCTGAACGAAGTGCGGCTCGAAGCGCCGCCCTTGAGCCGCCATTTGCTGGCCGCCATCCAAAGCGAGTTGGACGCCGGGGTCAAGCATTTCCCGCTGCTCGAAGGCTGGCGACGCATGCGCGCACGCTTCGCCATCGACTTCGTGGATGCCCTCTTGCCACTGCTGCAGGCGGCCGAGCTGGGCGAGGATCCCTTGCAGCGCCGCGCAGGCAGCATGGACTCACTCAGCCTGGTGGATGAACGCCAGGCTTTGCAAGATGTCGCGATCGCCCATGTGATTCAAACCGCTGAGGATCGCAGCGGGCCTGAACTCCATCAGCTCAGCAATTTCTTCGCCGCACTGCGCGGCACGGCGCGCGCCCGCAAAAATGAAAACCCGGTGCGAGCGGCTCTGTTCGCACAGGCTCTATTGGTCGCGCTGTCCAGCGTCGAGTTGGACCCGCAGCAACGCTATGAGCTGATGCGCGTCGCCGCCACGCCGCTGGCGCAGGGCTTGCACCGCATTTATTCGGCGCTGTGTGCCAAGTTGCGGGCCGCTGATGTCAGTCAGATGGTGTCCAGCCATGCCGCTCGGGCGCAGGACTACGACATTGCCCAGCGCATGGCGCAAGGGCGCCGCAATACCGAGCCGGCCACCTTGGACGGCCTGGCTCGCCGCGTCCAAGAACACAACAGCCGTGCGCCCAGGCACAGTCCGGGCGGCTTGTCGGCACCGCTCTTCAAGGCCGATCAAAGCCCCGACATGCTGAGCCGTCTGTACGAGCAGATTTTGGCCGACACGCGCTTGCTGGCGCCCTTGAAGGCCTTGCTGGCGCGGCTGCAGGTCGCCGTCGTGCGACTGGCTCGTCACGACCACAGCTTGCTGCACAAACAAGACCACCCGACCTGGGCCTTGCTGAACCGAGTGGCCGCCCATGGCATGGCTTTTGAGCGTGCCGACGATGAGCAATTGCAGGCATTTCTGCGCATGATGACGGCAGAGATCCAAGTCTTGATCGACGCACCGCTACCCACTGCGGCGCAATTTGAGCAGGTACTGGATCGGGTGGAAAATCACTTGAGCAGCGAGGCGCAAGAACGCAGCAAGCGCAATGCGATCGCACTGGCCTCGCTGGAACGCGAGCAAATGCGCACGCAGTGGCAGCAGTTGCTGGGGGAGCAAATCAAGGCCCAAGTCGCCGACGCCGCACTGGGGCCCAAGCTGCGCGACTTTGTGCACTCAAGCTGGGTCGAGGTCATCGTACAGGCCATGGTGCTGCATGGTCCGACCTCAGCCCAAGCGATGGCACAAATCGAATGGGTCGACCATCTGCTGGAGAGCTTGCAGGAGCCCGCCGATGAGGCGTCGCGCGAGCGCCTGCGCCGAAGCCTTCCCGAGCTGATTCAAACCTTGCGCGCAGGCTGCGACAGGATTGCGCTGAGTGCCGACAAGCGCGAACGGGTGTTGCATGAATTGATGCTGCAGCATGGCCGGCTCTTGCGCGGCCTGCCGGCCTTGCTCACTCCGGTCGACGCGCCGGCCTCGGCCATCGCCAAAACAGAGCCAAGCCCGGAGGAGTTGCTGGAGCGGCTGCTCAACGAGCGCGAAAGCCAACTGCCCGAACATTGGGCGCACACCAAAGTCGACCGCGGACAATTGCCGACCGTGCCGATGCAGTTGTTTGATCAAATTGATCACGATGCCTCGACGGCAGCGGTTGCCAACTGGATGGCACGCCAGCGAGTCGGCTGCTGGTATCACCTCTTCATCCAAAGCGAATGGATGACAGCGCAGATCGCCTGGATCAGCGACAAGGACCAGTTCTATCTCTTCATCGGCCAAGACGCCGAGCAACGCCACACATTGACGCGCGGAGCAGTGGAGCGCTTGCTGGCCAATGGTTTGATCACCGCCCTGGACGATGACAATCTCGTCCAGCACGCGGTCGACACCTTGATGCAGGACCTTCAGCCCGGCGCCTAACCGACAAATTACACAGCACCGTCAACTTGACCCGCACCATCGGCCACCTCAGCGACTGAAGCATTCAAGGGCGGATGCACCCAAGCATGCAGGATCTGCGCGGCTTTACCCACTCCCTGCTTTTTCAGCGCCGAGAACAGCATCACCGTGATGTCCGACTCCGCGCTGGCCTTCTCGGCCAAGTAGGCCCGCGTGCCAAACAACGCCGCATCGGCGTCCTTGCGGTTGAGCTTGTCGGACTTGGTCAGCAAGACCAGCAACTTGATCTCTCCGGTACTGACACGCGGCGTCACAAAATCCAACAACTGCTTGTCAAGATCGGTCATGCCCAGACGCGAATCCACCATCAGCACCACGCCCGACAGTGAACGGCGCACCTCCAGATAGTCCGCCATCACCTTTTGCCAGCGGAGCTTGGCCGAGCGTGCCACCGCCGCGTAGCCATAGCCGGGCAAGTCGGCAAACCAGGCGTCGGCGGCGTCTTTGGGGCCGAGTTCGAACAAATTGATATGCTGCGTGCGGCCCGGTGTTTTGGACGCAAACGCCAGCCGTTTTTGCTGCGCCAAGGTATTGATCGCGGTGGACTTGCCGGCGTTGGAGCGCCCCACGAAGGCGATTTCGGGCAACTCATTGGCCTGCAAATGCACCAACTCGCTGGCGGTGGTCAGAAAACGGGCCGTATGGGTCCAGCCCAACGCCACTTTTTCCGTTGGAGTTGTCTCAATTTGCGCAGAATGCTGCGACACAGAAGTGGTGTTGGTCATGGATTGTTCTGGCTGAATGGATTGCCATTGTAAAATCTTAAAGTTGCGCTTACCGAATCTATAAATTCATGACTAAGACTGCCGCTTTTTTGTCCTCTGGCCTATTGGGTCTTTCTGGCTTTTTGCTTTCATCCGCCGCTATTGCGAATGAAGCCCATGCCCCCGCCAAGCCAGATCTGGTCAAGGGTCAAGCGACCTCGACGCAAGTCTGCGCCGCCTGCCACACGGCCGACGGATCGCGCGGCAGCCCCGCCAACCCGATTCTGCAGGGCCAGCACCCGCAGTACCTGGTCAAGCAATTGACCGAGTTCAAAGCGGGTCAGCGCAAAAACGCCATCATGCAAGGCATGGCCGGCGCGCTGTCGGAAGAAGATATGCGCAACGTCGCTGCCTTCTACGCCTCCAAGCAGGCCAAACCCGGTTTCTCCAAAAACGCCGGCTTGGTGTCGCTGGGTGAACGCATCTACCGCGGCGGCATTGCCGATCGCCAGATCCCCGCTTGCGCGGCCTGCCACAGCCCGAACGGCGCCGGCATCCCGGCCCAGTACCCGCGCCTGGCTGGTCAGCACAGCGACTACACCGAGTTGCAACTGAATGCCTTCCGCTCCGGCACGCGCGCCAACAGTCTGCAGATGAACGGCGTGGCCGCGAAGATGAATGACCGCGAAATCAAGGCCGTATCGGACTACATCGCCGGCCTGCGTTGAATCTCTCTTCGGCGCTAGTCATTCGGCCGAAGCGCTGACAAGCCCTAAAACTGCAAAAGGCCGGTGAGTTTCACCGGTCTTTTTTTTGCTCGCACTGCACCGCACCCCATGTCTATCGACACTGTTCCCATGAGTGAGCCCCCCAGCAGCCCAGCGGCACGCCCCCGCAACAGCATCGCCAGCGATCTGCTCGACTTGCTGTCGTCGATGCGTTTTGCGATTGCGCTGCTGACCGTCATTTGCATCGCCTCCACCATAGGCACGGTGGTCAAGCAGCGTGAGCCGCTGAACAACTATGTCAACCAGTTTGGCCCCTTCTGGGCTGAGGTGTTTGGCAAATTCGACCTTTATACGGTCTATGGCGCTTGGTGGTTCTTGCTGATTCTGGCCTTTTTGGTCACCTCGACCAGCTTGTGTATTGCCCGCAACGCACCGAAGATTTTTCATGATCTGAAGAACTTCAAAGAGTCTGTGCGCGAGCAGTCGCTGCAGGCCTTCCATCACAAGGCGCTCGGTCACATCGCCGCAGGCCCTGAGCTGGCCTTGAGCCAAGTCACCGCTTATCTGAGCGCCGAAGGCTGGAAGGCGCGCGTGCAGGTGCGCGACAAGGGCGTGATGGTCGCTGCCCGCAAGGGTGCGGCCAACAAGATCGGTTATCTGGCCGCGCACTCATCGATCGTGCTGATTTGCCTGGGCGGCCTGCTCGACGGCGATCTGCTGGTGCGTGCGCTGATGTGGGCGCAGAACAAGACCATTTATGAAGGCGGCGGTTTGATCAGCGAGGTCAAGCCCGAGCACCGTCTGCCGCCCAGCAACCCCAGCTTTCGCGGCAATCTGATGGTGCCCGAAGGTGGCCGCGCCGCCACCGCTATTTTGAGCATGCCCAATGGCGTGGTGCTGCAGGACTTGCCTTTTGACGTCGAGCTGAAAAAGTTCATCGTTGAGTATTACGAAACCGGCATGCCCAAGCTGTTTGCCAGCGAGATCAGCATCCGCGACCATGAAACCGGTGCCGTCTCCGAGGTCAAGGTCAAGGTCAACGAGCCGGCCTTTCACCGCGGCGTGGCGATTTACCAGAGCAGCTTTGAGGACGGCGGCTCGGATCTGAAAATGCTGGCCCGCCCCATGGGCAAGGCCGGCAGCGTGGCCAGTGCCAGCAAGCCCTTCACGATTGAAGGGCGGGTCGGCGGCAGCACCGAGCTCAAGAGTGAGGCTGAGAGCTTGAAGCTGGAATTCGCGGGCTTGCGTGTGATCAACGTCGAAAACTTAGGCGGAGCACCGACTGCAGGCGGCACCGATGTGCGCAAGGTGGACTTGGTCAACTCGCTGCAAAGCCATCTTGGCAGTGGCGCGAAAACCCGCACCGACAAAGAGCTGCGCAATGTCGGCCCCTCGTTCAGCTACCGGCTGCGCGATGCGTCCGGCCAGGCACGGGAGTTCAACAACTATATGGCGCCGGTGGAACTGGACGGGCAGCGCGTCTTCCTGGCCGGTGTGCGTGAAACGGCCTCCGAAGGCTTTCGCTATTTGCGCATCCCGGCCGACGAGAAGATGAGCATGGACGGCTGGCTGCAATTGCGCGAGGCCTTGCTGGACCCGACCGAGCGCGAGCGCGCCGCCAAGCGCTATGCCGAGGCCGCCACGCCGACCGACAAGCCGCAAATGACACCACAGCTGCAAGCCACCGCGCGGCGTGCCTTGGCGCTGTTCGCAGGCGCAGAGGGCGTCAAGGCGGACAATAAATCCGGTGCCAAGCTGCCCGGCGGCCTGCCGGCCTTGTCGCAGTTCATCGAGGCGGAGGTGCCGGAAAGCGAGCGCCAGCGCGTCTCCGAAGTGCTGTTGCGCATCCTCAATGGCAGCTTGTTCGAGCTCTACAAACAAAACCGCAGCCAAGCCGGCTTGGCTCCCGCGCCTTCCGATGCCACTACGCAAGCCTTTATGACGCAATCGGTGCTGGCCTTGTCGGACAGCATGTTCTACCCCGCGCCGGTGCTGTTGCAGCTGGATGAATTCAAACAAGTGCAAGCCAGCGTCTTCCAGGTGACCCGCGCGCCTGGCCAAAAACTGGTCTATTTGGGCGCCATCCTGCTGATCATCGGCGTTTTCGCTATGCTGTACATCAAAGAGCGCCGCCTGTGGGTATGGCTGGAGCCGGCCCCCGGGCAAGGCGAGGCGACGCGGATCCGCATGGCCTTGTCCTGCAGCCGCGAGACGCCCGACACCGCGACCGAATTCGCACAGCTCAAGCACGATATTTTGAAAGACAGCGTATGAACAGCGCAAGCCACACGGCCGCCCCCGTCATCAACTTCAAACAGCCCGGCGCACGCGGGCCGCTCGCCGGCCGCGATGTGTTCGACTGGCTGTTCGCCGCGCTGATCATCGCCGGCGGACTGTTCGCCTTCACGCGCTACGGCGCTTCGATGGATATCTATGAAAAAGGCATCCTGACTTTCGCCATGCCGGCCTTGATCGCGCTTGGCTGGTTCTGGCGGCCACTGCGCTTGCTGGTGCTGCTGGCCGGCGCAGCCAGCCTGCTGGCCATCAATCTTTATGGCCGACACACGGACGCCTTTGGTGCCGATTTGGCCGCCGCAGACAAGGTGTTCTGGCTCAAATACATGCTCTCCAGCCAAAGCGCCATTCTTTGGATGAGTGTGTTGTTCTACATGAGCACCCTGTTCTATTGGGGCGGCTTCTTCGCCAAGGCGGGCGAGTCAAGTGCGGCCGAAGTGATAGGCTCCAAGCTGGCCTGGGGCGCCGTCTTTATGGCTCTGGTCGGCACCATGGTGCGCTGGTTCGAGAGCCACCAAATTGGGCCCGACATTGGCCATATCCCGGTCAGCAATCTGTACGAAGTCTTCGTCTTGTTCTGCTGGATGACGGCGCTGTTCTACCTGTATTACGAAGCCCGCTTCAAAACTCGAGCGCTGGGCGCCTATGTGCTACTGGTGATCAGCGCGGCGGTCAGCTTTTTGCTTTGGTACACGGTGGCGCGCGAGGCGCATGAAATCCAGCCTTTGGTACCGGCCTTGCAAAGCTGGTGGATGAAAATCCATGTACCCGCCAATTTTGTCGGCTATGGCACCTTCGCGCTGGCTGCCATGGTGGCGATGGCGTACTTGCTGAAGACCGCGACTCAGCGGGCGTTGCTGATCGGTCTGATCGGCATGCCGATTGGTTTGATCGCGGCGATTTTGGCAGCACGCTTTTTCGCCGCCGACCTGTCGCCCGAGACGATTCAAGGTCTGGACGGCTGGGCCCGCAAGATGGGCGGCTTGCTGGTGTTCTTTGGCATTTGTGTCGCCTTGCGCAAACCCTTGACCGCGCGCCTGCCGGCGCTGCCAGTACTTGAAGACCTGATGTACAAGGCGATCGCCCTGGGCTTTGCCTTCTTCACCATCGCCACCATCTTGGGCGCCTTCTGGGCCGCAGAAGCCTGGGGAGGCTATTGGAGTTGGGACCCGAAGGAGACCTGGGCGCTGATCGTCTGGCTCAACTATGCGGCTTGGCTGCATATGCGCCTGATGAAGGGCCTGCGCGGCATGGTTTCGGCCTGGTGGGCGCTGAGTGGTTTGGTCGTCACGACCTTTGCCTTCTTGGGCGTCAATATGTTTTTATCAGGTTTGCACTCTTACGGCACGCTCTAAGCCGATGCCTAAGCTGCTGCACCTACTGGGTCTCTACCTTGTTTTGAGTGTGGCAGCTTGCAACAGCAGGGCCGACACGGTGCGCATCGCCACCGGCGAATTGCCCCCCTACGCGACCGAATCGCGCCCCGACAAAGGCATTGCCCTGAGCATCGTGCGGAGGGCCTTCGAGTTGGCCGGCCATAAGGCGGAATTCCACTTTCAGCCCTGGTCGCGCGCGCAGATGGAGACCAAGTCGGGCATGTGGGATGCCTCCGCGCATTGGGGTGCGTCGGCCGAGCGCCGGCGCGACTTTTTGCTCAGCGACAACATCTTGACCGAGCAATGGCTGATCGTGCACCGCAAGAGCATTGCGCTGCAGTGGGTGCAACCGCGCGATTTGCAGCCCTACACCTTGGGCATCATCCGCGACTACACCTACACGCCCGAGTTCTGGGCCTTGGTCCGCAGCAATGAGCTGCACAGCGACAACACGCCCAATGACCTGGCCGGTCTGCGCAAGATGTTGCGAGGTCGAATCGATGCGATGCCCATGGAGCGCAATGTCGCCTGCGATCTGCTTACCCACAACTTCACGGCCCAGGAGCGAGACGAGTTCGCTGCCCACCCGCGCTTGCTGACCGACAGCTTCACCACCCACCTGATCTTGCCGCCGCAGCAGCCCCGCAGCGCCGCGCTGCTGGCCGATTTCAATCGCGGCCTGAAGGCGCTGCGGGACAGCGGCGAGCACGCCCGGCTTTTGCAAACCGTGCAATGCCCGGCGAGCTGGGCCAACAGCGCCCCGCCCTCGCGCTGACAAGACTTTGCCAAGTCGCGTAAGCTTTTGGCGCTCAAAACGACAGATCAACGACAGACCCGCATCACCGCGTTCACAACAAATCGAAAGCTATGCCATGTTCAGCAGAGATTCGCTCATTTCCGCTTCAGAAATCACTCCCCAAGCGGCCTACGAAGAACGCCGTCAATGGCTGCGCCTGATGGCCAGCGGTGCCGCCGGCACGGCCTTGGCCACCTGGGCGGGCCGTGAAGCCCTTGCGCAAACGCCGGGCGGCGGCAAGCTGGCCAAGCTGCCCGGTGCGCGCAGCGCCGTGGCCGGCAGTCTCGTGATGGACAAGCCGACCAGCTACCAGGACGCCAGCAGCTACAACAACTACTACGAATTCGGCACCGACAAGGCCGACCCGGCACGCACCGCCGGCACGCTCAAGACTCGGCCCTGGACCGTCACCGTCGAAGGCGAAGTCGGCAAGCCCGGCGTCTTCGATCTGGACAGCCTGCTCAAGCTCAGCCCCATGGAGGAGCGCGTCTACCGGCTGCGCTGCGTCGAGGGTTGGTCTATGGTGATTCCCTGGGTCGGCTACTCGCTGGCCGAGCTGATCAAAAAGGTCGAGCCCACATCCAAGGCCAAGTTCGTCGAGTTCACGACGCTGGCCGACAAGGCGCAGATGCCCGGCCTGCGCGGCGGCTCGCTGGACTGGCCCTATGTCGAGGGCCTGCGCATCGACGAGGCCATGCATCCACTCACCTTGCTGGCCTTCGGCATGTATGGCGAGGTCTTGCCGAACCAGAACGGCGCGCCACTGCGCCTTGTCGTGCCCTGGAAGTACGGCTTCAAGTCGGCCAAGTCCATCGTCAAGATCCGCTTTGTGGAGAAGCAACCGACCAGCAGCTGGACCAAGGCCGCGCAGCAGGAATATGGCTTTTATTCCAACGTCAACCCGCAGGTCGACCACCCGCGCTGGAGTCAGGCCTCGGAGCGCCGCATTGGCGAAGACGGGCTGTTCGCCAAGAAGCGGCCTACGCTGATGTTCAATGGCTATGCCGAGCAAGTGGGTCAGCTCTATGCTGGCATGGATTTGAAGCGTAACTTCTGAGATGGCGCGGCGCTCGCTCTGGCTGCATCCCGCCGCCAAGCCCTTGTTGTTCCTGCTCTGCCTGCTGCCCTTGGCCTATCTGGTCTGGGCAGCGATCAGCAACAGCCTCGGCGCCAATCCGGCCGAGGCGCTGATCCGAAGCCTGGGCGACTGGAGCTTGCGCGCCCTGTGCCTGACCCTGGCCATCACACCGCTGCGCCAGGGTCTGAACCTGCCGGCACTGGCGCGCTTTCGCCGCATGCTGGGCTTGTTCACCTTCTTTTATGCCTCGCTGCACCTGCTGTCTTACGCCTGGTTGGATATGGGGCTGGTGCCGGCCGACATCGCCAAAGACATTGCCAAACGGCCCTTCATCCTGATGGGCTTCACCGCCTGGGCCTTGTTGCTGCCGCTGGCCGCCACATCCTTCAATCGCGCCATCAAGGCGCTGGGCGCCAAACGCTGGCAGAGCTTGCACAAGGCGGTCTACGCCATTGCGCTGATCGCGATGCTGCACTTCATCTGGATGCGCGCGGGCAAGCAGAATTTTGGTGAACCGTTGATTTATGGCGCGCTCCTGGCCGCGCTGATGGGCTGGCGAATTCAGCGGGCATGGCGCAGCCGGGGATAATCGCCACCGCCCCTACCCGCCTGCGCCCCCAGACATGCCCAACTCCCAGCCGCCAACCCCATACGACGTCGCCATCATGGGCGGCGGGCCGGCCGGCTGCAGCGCGGCCTCCTGGCTGCACCAGCTGGGCTTGAACGTCGCGCTTATCGAGCGCGAGCCCCAGCTCTGCGCCAGCTTGCAGTCGCTGCAATTTGGTCAGGATTGGGTCTTGGGTGCGCCGGGCCAGAACCTGGCAACCTTGGGCCAGCAATACGCGCGGCATATCGAGAGTCTGAGCGCGGTGCAAGTCTTGCTCGGCCACAGCGTCGCCCACCTGGACTGGGCCGCCGGCGAAGGCTGGCGCTTGCAGTTGCAGGATGGCCGCAGCCTGAATGCACGTGCGCTGCTGCTGGCCAGCGGCCTGAAGCCGCTGCGCCCCGAAGTCTTCTTCCCCACAAGCACCACTAACAGCCCGCGCCTGATGGACGCCTTGGGCCTGACCGCCTGCCGCGATCATTTGGCGCCCGGCCGCATGCTGCTGCTGGGCGGCGGTGACAACGCGGTCGAAAACGCCTTGTTCCTGCAAGCGCGCGGCCACCAAGTAACGCTGTGGTCACGCAGCGATTGGCGCGCCCAACAAAGCCTGGTCGAGCGGCTCAGGGCTCAGGCCGAAGTCATCACGGTGAGGCCACGCAGCGCGATGCCAACACGCTTGAGCGCCGACACCGCAGGCGTCAGCGTGCAGTCACAGCAATTCGGCGACGAGCGCTTTGACCATGTGGCGGTGCTTTTGGGCTTCGAGGCCGAGCCGAGTGCTTGGCTCTTGGTCGGCGACGCGCTGCAGCGCGCCGGTGTCACCGCGCCTTCGCACCCCTTCCGCGACGAACCGCGCTTCGCGCCGCTGGGCTTGTTCGTCGCCGGCGACGCCAGCGGCCGCCAACATCCCAGCGTGCAAACGGCGCTGGGCGACGGCGTCGTGGCGGCCAAAGCAGTGGAAACTTTTCTGCGCCCGCTGAGCGAAGGCCAGCCCACGCTGGCGATGCGCCGCAACAACCGCCAGATCATCCACATCACCGGCCTGCGCTTCGGCGCCAATCTGGGCGTCTTGGACTTCGAGCGCGAAGGACCGCAACCGATTCAGGTCGATGCCGAGGTCAATCTGGGCGCGCAGGCCATCGTCTCGCGCGACGCCGACATCGGCCATGTGCTGGACTACCGCCGCGTGCGCGCCATCATCATCGACGAATGCACGGCCGAACATACCGACCTCCTGGAAGCGCTGCTGGGCAAACTCTGCACGCGCTTGATGAAGCTGCCCGGCGTGGCCGGCGTGCGCATCAAGGTGACCAAACTTGAAATTTTTCCCGACTGCCAAGTCGCCATCAGTGCCGAATGCGGCGCTTGGTAAACCCCTGAAGTCTTATGACCGCCATGAATACCGAAACCCTCGCCCGCCCCGAATTGGATGAAGTCGATGCCAAAGACGACACCAAGCTGTCGGTCGAATTGAAAAAGCTCTCCAAGCGCCTGCACCGCCAGGTCGGCCAGGCCATCGTCGACTACAACATGATCGAAGAGGGCGACAAAGTGATGGTCTGCCTGTCCGGCGGCAAAGACAGTTATGCCATGCTGGACATCCTGCTCAATATGCAGCAGCGCGCGCCGATCAATTTCGAGATCGTCGCGGTCAATCTGGACCAAAAGCAGCCCGGCTTCCCCGAGCACATCCTGCCCGAGTATCTAAAAGGCCGCGGCGTGCCCTTCCATATCGAAGAGCAGGACACGTACTCGATCGTCAAGCGCCTGGTGCCCGAAGGCAAGACCACCTGCTCGCTGTGCTCGCGCTTGCGCCGCGGCAATCTATACCGCGTGGCCGAAGAGTTGGGGGCCACCAAGATCGCCCTGGGCCATCACCGCGACGACATCATCGTCACCCTGCTGCTGAATATGTTCTTCGGTGCCCGCATGAAGGGCATGCCTCCGAAGCTGGTCAGCGACACCGGCCGCCATGTGGTGATTCGCCCGCTCGCCTACGTGGCCGAACCTGATCTGGTGCGCTGGGCCGCGCACCGTGAGTTCCCCATCATCCCGTGCAATTTGTGCGGCAGCCAAGAGAATCTGCAGCGTGTGCAGGTCAAGGCCATGATCAATGAATGGGAGACGAAATACCCCGGCCGGGTCGAGAATATGTTCACCGCGATGAGCAAGGTTGTGCCTTCGCACATGATGGACCGCGAACTTTTCCCTTTCCAGACCCTCAAGGCCACCGGCGTACCGGATGCCAATGGCGACATCGCCTTTGACGAAGACGAGAGCTGCGCGCCACAGCCGCAGAGTTCTGTCATCACCCTGCGCCCACGCTGAATGCGCCTGCTGCTGGTCGAAGACGATTTGATGATTGGCGAAAGCCTACGCCTGGCGCTGCGCCAGGAGGGCTACGCGGTGGACTGGGTACGCGACATCAGCGCCGCCAACACCACCTTGGCCAGCGAGCGTTTTGATCTGGTGCTGCTGGACCTGGGCCTTCCAGAGGGCGGGCCGCAAGCGCGGACCAGCACCAGCCCTGCCCCAAGCGGCCTGAGCGTCTTGCAGGCGCTGCGCGCCCGCCAAGACAACACGCCGGTGATCGTCTTGACCGCGCGCGACGGGCCGGGTGAGCGCGTGTTGGGCCTGGACAGCGGCGCCGACGACTATCTGGTCAAGCCCTTCGAGCTGGATGAGCTCAATGCACGCATTCGCGCGGTGCTGCGCCGGCAAAGCGGGCGCAGCCAACCACTGCTGAGCTATGGCGCCGTCACCTTGGATCCTGCGACCCGCCAGGTGACGCTGAACGGCCACCCGGTGCTGCTGTCGGCGCGCGAGCTGGCCTTGTTGGAGGCTTTGTTGCAGCGGCCCGGCGCCCTGCTGTCCCGCGCGCAGCTTGAAGACAGGCTCTACGGCTGGGGCGAAGAAATCGAGAGCAATGCTGTGACGGTCTATATCCACCAACTGCGCCGCAAGCTCGGCGCCGACTTCATCCAGAATATGCGCGGCGTCGGCTACTACGTGGGCTCGCCGTCGGGTAACAGCAGCGACAAGCCATGAGTCTGAATTCGATGCGCGCCCGCCTGCTGCTGAGCCTTCTGGCCCTGCTGGCGGCTGCCGCATTGGTGATGGGGGCCAGCAGCTATCGCAGTGTTTTGGCCGAAACCGAGGCCTTGTTTGACTACCAACTGCGCCAGATGGCCTTGGCCCTGCGTGATCAAGGCGAGATTGCGCCCAGCCAAGCGCACACCTTGAGCGACGAGCAACTCGACTTCGTGGTGCAGATCTGGACCGCAGACGGCCGCAGCATCTATGCCTCGCGTGAGCACGCCAATCTGCCGGCCCGCGCCCTGCTGGGCCTGGCCGAAATCAATGTCGCGGGTCAGCGCTGGCGCACCTTTAGCGTGGCCACACCGGGTCGTGTGATCCAGGTCGCGCAGCCGGTGCAGATCCGCCAGAAGCTCGCGGCTGCGGCGGCGCTACGCAGCGTGCAACCGCTGCTCTGGCTGGCGCCGCTGCTTGCGCTGCTGGGCTGGTGGTTGAGTGCGATGACCGTGGCGCCGCTGCGCGCCGTGGCGACCGAAGTCAGCCAGCGAGATGCTCAAGCATTGACAGCGCTGCCCACCGCCGGCTTGCCCGACGAGGTCGCGCCGCTGGTCGGCGCCTTGAATGCCTTGCTGCAGCGGCTAGGTGCCACGTTGGACCAACAGCGTGCCTTTGTGGCCGACGCCGCGCATGAGCTGCGCTCACCGCTGACCGCTTTGAAATTGCAAGCCCAGTTGCTGCAGCGCGCACCTGACGAAGCCGGCAGAGCTGCGGCAATGGCCGCCTTAACCGCCGGCATCGAGCGCGCCGCCCGCTTGGTTGAGCAGCTGCTGGCCTTGGCGCGCGCCGAACCAGGCGGGCCAGCGCTGGTCCTGCAGACACTGGATCTGAGCGAGCTGGTGCGTGGCGTGATGGCCGACAGTCTTTCATTCGCTTTGGCGCGTGGCAGCGAGCTGAGCTTGCAGGCCGAAGCAGCAATCCAGGTGCAAGCGGAGCCAGCGGCGCTGGCCATGCTGGTGCGCAATTTGCTCGACAACGCCTTGCGCCATGGCAAAGCCGGCGGTCATGTTGAATTGAGCGTTAGCGAAATCGCGGGCCGGCCAACGCTCTGGGTCGATGATGATGGACCGGGCATTCCAGCGGAGGATCGCGAGCGGGTGTTTGACCGCTTCTACAGGCGCAATCCCGGAGGCGATGGCCAAAGCACGGTCGGCTCCGGCCTGGGCTTGGCGATTGCGCGCAATCTGGCCGAGCAGCTTGGCGCCAGCATCAACCTGGGCGACTCGCCTCTGGGCGGCCTGCGGGTCAGCTTAACGTTCGCCTAATCTTGGCCTAATCAGACCCTAATCGGCCAAGCCTATCGTTCAGTTCATGCGGAATCTTCCGCGGCTTTGACGACAGGAACGCGCCATGAACATCAAACCTCTGAATGCAGCCTTGCTGGCTGCTGGCCTGGCCGCAGGCGGTGTGGCCACCGCACTGCTCGCGCCGCAATGGCTGAAGTCTGAACCTGCACAGCCTCAAACAACAGCTGTGAATGCAGTTGCAAGCGCCAGTGCAAACGAAGCGATTGCTCAGCCACTGCAAGGCACGCAAATTGCCCCCATTCCCTATCTGAACGCCAGCGGCGTGCCTGACTTCCGCGCCATCGTCAAACAGGCCGGGCCGGCGGTGGTCGGCGTGACCGTCGAAGGCATGCGGCATGCCAGCCGTGAGGAGCAAGGCATGCCCGAAGCCTTCAGCGATCCGCAGTCGCCGTTCTCGCAGTTCTTCCGCGGCCAGCCCGGCCAGCGCGGTCGTGAGCAAGGCGCGCAGCCCTTCCGGGGCCAAGGCTCGGGCTTCATCATCAGCAGCGACGGTCTGATCCTGACCAATGCCCATGTGGTCAATGACGCCAAGGAAGTCACCATCAAGCTGAGCGACCGCCGCGAGTTCTCGGCCAAGGTCTTGGGTCTGGACAAGGCCACCGACGTTGCGGTTTTGCGCATCGAAGCCAAAGATTTGCCAACCGTGCGTCTGGGCGACCCGCGCCAGCTGGAGGTCGGTGACCCGGTGTTGGCGATCGGCGCGCCCTTCGGCCTGGAGCAGACTGCCACGCAAGGCATTGTCAGCGCCAAGGGCCGCTCGCTACCCAATGACGCGGTCGTGCCCTTCATTCAAACCGACGCGGCGGTCAACCCCGGCAATTCCGGCGGCCCGCTGTTTGACGGTTCGGGCGGCGTGATCGGCATCAACTCGCAGATTTATTCGCAGTCTGGCGGCTACCAGGGTCTGAGCTTTGCGATCCCGATCAATGTGGCCTTGAAGGTCAAGGACCAGATCGTTGCGACCGGCCGCGCCCAACATGCCAAGCTCGGTGTCGCGGTGCAAGACCTGAACCAGTCGCTGGCCGACTCCTTCGGCATGGCGCGGCCCGATGGCGCCTTGATTGCGCAAATCAGCCCGAACAGCGCGGCCGCCAAAGCCGGGCTCAAGCCCGGCGATGTGGTGACCGAGGTCGACGGCGAGCCGGTGGTGCGCTCAGGCGCCCTGTCCAGCCTGATTGGCCTGTCGGCGCCTGGTGACAAGGTCAAGCTGAAGATCTGGCGCGACCATGCGGCGCAAACGCTGGACGTCGTCTTGGGGGGCGCCGAGGCCGACGCCAAGCTGGCCAGCGCCGCCGAGCCCAGCGCTCAGCAAGGCCGCCTGGGTCTGGCGCTGCGGCCCCTGAACAAGGACGAAGCGCGGGCCTTGGGCGGTGTACCCGGCATGCTGATCGAAGATGCGGGCGGCCCGGCCGCACGGGCCGGTGTCAATGCCGGTGATGTGCTCTTGGCCATCAACGGCAGACCGGTGCAATCGACCGAGCAGGTGCGCGAGCTGGTGTCCAAGGCAGGCAATATGGTGGCCTTGCTGATCCAGCGCGGCGACAGCAAGATCTTTGTGCCGGTAAGGTTGGGCTGAGCGCAGCCCCGAGCGGCCACCCAGGCAACTGGGCGCGGGGCTAGCGGAGTTCGCGGCCCAGCAAACGCTCCAGCGTGCCTCGTGGCGATGCCTCGGGGCACTGCTGATGCGCCACGTCGAGATAAAAGGTCTGCTCCATCATGTACTGCCCGCCCATCGCGGCATGCAGTACTTGGTCACTGAACACGACCCAGGTCGTGCCCGGCGCGAAATCAACCCGGCTTTGCGGGCTGGCACGCTGAAACTCGGCGTCAGCCTTGGCGTGGTCGTGCAGCTTGAGCATGACATGGTCACATTCGGTACGCCTGCGCTTGGTGATGTGCAGCCTCTCCAGCAACCAGGCCGAACCCGGCAGCGGCCGGCCGATCTGCGGCAGATAGCGCTTAGCATGGGCCTCGAAGGGCTCGCCGACGCGCCACTGACGCGGCAGGCCGTCCGGGTTGATATTGCAGAACACGCGCAGCAGCCGGGTGCCTTGCATTGGGTTGGACGGGAAGGCATCAACATGCAAACGCGTGTCATCCTTGCGCCAGCTGGTTTCACGCCCGGCCACATTGACCGGCCGGAACGAGCTGTTGCCGCGCCGCAGATGACCACGGTAATGCGGGAACAGACGCAGCGCGAAGGCCTCACTTTGCTCTGCATAGCGTGCAATCATCGCCTGCAAGGCCGCCAGTTCCGCCGCGCTGCCGACCGCGCCACGCAACTCGTTAGCCGGCCAACGCACCGAAATATTCTTGGCCTTGGCATCGGCCCAGCGAGGATCCAAAAACTGCCGCTCGGCCGGCGTCAGTACAAACGGCAGCTGGGGAAACTGCAGG
>NZ_JAJIRP010000013.1 GCF_025717555.1 Paucibacter sp. B2R-40
CCTGAGCAATTCGGCCGGTGTGTTTCGCAGCATGCGGGCGGAGCTCAAGCAGATGGTGGCGCAGGGTCGCGGAGGTGCGATCGTCAATGTGGGCTCGATCGCCGGGCTGACCGGCCTGGCCGGCAACCCGGCTTATGTGGCCAGCAAGCATGCGGTGACCGGCCTGACGCGCAATGCGGCGATCGACTATGCGCCCTACGGCATTCGCGTCAATTCGGTCAATATGGCCGCGACCGACACGCCGATGGTGGCGCGCGCAACCGAGCTCGTGATGGCCGCGAGCAAGGCGGCGAGCCGCCCCGGCATGGGCAGCATCAAGACGCAAAGCGTTCTGGCCTATGCGGACTCCAAGCGCCGGCCGGCCACCGTCGGTGAGCAGGTCGCGGTGATGCTGTTCATGCTGTCGAACGAGGCCTCCAACCTGACCGGCGCGGCTTACGCAACCGACGGCGGCTGGACTGCTTATTGATCACGTGGCGTTGGCCTTGCGGCCTCCAAGCTCTCCACTCGCAACAAAGGCCTCACCATGATCGAAATCCACCACCTGAACGAATCCCGCTCGCGCCGCATCACCTGGATGCTGGAAGAGCTGGGCCAGCCCTACGAAGTGATCAGTTACCAGCGTGACGCGGTGACCCGCTTGGCGCCGCCGGAGCTGATGGCGATTCACCCGCTGGGCAAGGCGCCGGTGCTGCGTGATGGCGGGCTGGTGATGATCGAGTCGGGCGCCATCATCGAGTATCTGGTGCGCCGCTATGGCAATGGCCGCTTCGCACCGGTGCTCGGCACGCCGGACTACAACCGCTATAGCCAGTTCTTGCACTATGCTGAGGGCTCGGCGATGTTGCCGCTGATGCTCAAGCTCTATGTCGGGCGCCTGGGCGAGGCCGGCGCGCCGCTGCAGCCGCGCATCAGCAGCGAGTTGCAAAATCATCTGGGCTATCTGGAAGCCGAATTGGAAGGGCGGGACTACTTTGTCGGCGATCAGCTCAGCGGCGCCGATGTGCAGCTGTCTTTCGTCGCGCAGATCGCGGTCAAAGGCGCGCCGGCCGAGGCTTATCCGAATTTGCGGCGTTTCGTGGCCATGCTGGAGGCGCGGCCTGCCTACAAAAGAGCGATCTTGCGCAGCGGTGCCTAAGCGTTGGAATCAATTCAGGCCGGCCAATCTGCAACTCGTCGCACCAGGCTGGCTGCACACTGAGGCGGGCGCCACAATTGCCGGCATCGATTCACTCCCAACGTATGCCCATGCAAACTCAAAACCCACGCCGCTCACGCGCCTTTCTGGCCGCACTGACCTTGCTGACCGCGTTGGGTTCGGCCCAGGCAACGATCTTCAAGGACAAAGAACTCGACGCACTCTCGGACGCGAACAAGTTCGCCGAGCTGGAGCGTCTGGCGCAGACGCGGCTGAAGGCCAATCCGGCCGATGCCGAGGCCAGCGCGGCCTTGTCGCTGGCGTTGTCATCCTTGGACAGCAGCGACAAGAAGCGCGTCGAGGCTGGCGCAAACCAGGCCAAGGCTTGTGTCGAGCAGCACCCGACCGTGGCGGTGTGTCAGCTGGTCACGGCGCAAAGCCTGAATGTGCAGATGGGCAGCGCCGGCATGTTCAAGATGGCCTCGATGCTGGGTGACATCAAGGCGGCGCTGATCCGCACGCTGGAGTTGGAACCGAGCATGGCGATGGCACGCATCCAGCTGGCCAAGCTCTATTTGTTTGCGCCAGGCATGCTGGGCGGCAGCGTCGCGAAAGCGCGTGAGCTGGAAGCGGCGGTGCATAACAGCCAACCCGAACAGGCCCGCATCATCCGCATCAACATCGCCGCCGAAGGCAAGAAATGGGCCGAGATGGAGGCCGAGTTGCTGGCGCTCAAACCCGCCAAAGACGTGACGCTGCTGGACGAGTCACGCAGCGCCTATTTGCAGCTGGCCACGCATTACCTGAAGGACGAAAAGGACTTCACCAAGGCCAAAAGCTTGTTCGAGCAACTGCAGCGCGAGCAGCCCAGTCAAGCGGCCGGCGTCTATGGGCTGGGGCGAGTGCACGGCGAAATGGGCCAGTTCGACGAGGCGGTGCGCCTGTTCGAACGCGCCAGGACGCTCGAAGGTGCGGATGATTTGCCGATCGACCACCGCCTGGGTGACGCTTTGCTGGCCAAGGGCGACAAGCCGCAAGCCAAGGCCGCCTACGAGCGCTTCCTCACCAAGAAGAACGCCAACCCCAATAACGTCGACGCTGCACGCAAGAGTCTGGCCAAGCTGAGCTGAGGCGGCCGCCGGCCTTCTTTTTAGGCCTTCTTTTCGGGCCTGCTTTTCAGGCTTTGGTAAATTGGAGCCAGATCTCGGGCTCTCTGAAACTATCGAAGCTGACCTTCATCAATTTGAAGCCGGCATTTTCAAAGTAGCGAATCACGGTGGCCCCGTCGTCTTCGATCGGAGTGCCGAGTTCGTATTTGGCGCCGTGCGCTTCGTCGTTCCAGTGGCCCGGGTCAGGGTAGGGCAGCACGACGAGCAGGGCGCCCTCGGCATGCAAAATCCGGTGAAACTCCGCCAGCACCTTGGCTGGCTGATAAGCATGCTCGAGCGAGTGCGAGGAGTAGACGATGTGCAAGGACTCGTTCTCGAAGCAGCCGAGATCATGCATATCGCATTCCATCACCGGGTAGCCGCTTTGCCGCGCCATCTCCAGCTTGGCGGGGTTGAGCTCCACGCCGACGAGGTTGGTAAAGCCCATTTTTTTGAAATGGCGCAGGCCCACGCCATCGCCGCAGGCAATGTCGGCGATGCGCAGATCGTGCGGCAGGTCGGCAAAGGTCGCGTTGAGGTAGCGCTGTTGGCCCAGTTCCCATTTGGGCACCGTTATTTCATGCGAGGCCCATTTATCGGTCTGGTAGCCCAGATAGGTCTGGTAGTCCGGGACGATGTCCTGGTAAGTTCTGGTGGCCTGTTGCGGGCCGGACGCTGAGCTCATGCGGGTCTCCGTTTGCGGGGATCACAGAAGTCAATACGGTAGCGACCGTTCCATGGCTTGATCGCGGGAAAAGATGGCCGGCCCGGGCCTATCTGTCAGAGGCTCATCGGTCAAAGACCTAACCAAGGGCTGCGTGTGACCGACACCGCCACCATATAGGCCAAGAGCAGCAGCGAGACGAAGTAGGCCGGCAGGTGGAAGCGGCTGCTGCCCATCGCCATATGAGCGCTGAAGGTGTAGGCCACCAGAGCCAGCAGCTTGGCCAGTAGCCAAGCGTCACGCAAAAACGGGTTCAGATACAGCAGCACCCACAGACTCAGGCCGGTGATGGTCAGCAAAAAGTCGATGCCGAAGACCAGTGTGCGCACGCGTTCGTCCATTGCCCAGGCGCGGCCGAATTGAAAGGCCAAGCCGCGCACCAAAAACATCGCCACGCTGAACCAGGCCAGCACGGTGTGGATTTGGCCCATCTGAAAATCGAAGGAATAGCCCATGGCGTCTGGCCCTTTCTTGGTGCGAGAGCTTGGCCAGCGCGGGCAAGGCTGTCAAGCCGGGCTTGCCATGAGGCGCACTCTTCCTGTCACAAAAAATTCATCATTCATCGCTTGCTGACGTCATCACATGACGATATCGTCTGAGTCCGAAATCAGTGT
This sequence comes from Paucibacter sp. B2R-40, assembly GCF_025717555.1. Lineage (GTDB taxonomy): Bacteria > Pseudomonadota > Gammaproteobacteria > Burkholderiales > Burkholderiaceae_C > Paucibacter_A. The sequence continues at coordinate 3,625 of NZ_JAJIRP010000013.1, forward strand.
TGATGGGAGTCAGCCCCTTGGACCTTCGTAAACTTGTTGCCCCGACTCTGGCCGCTGTCTTGTTTGCGGCCGTAGGCGGCGGCATCTGGTACTCCAATACCCGCTTGGGCGCACAGCAGGCTATTGAGGCTTCGGCGCAAGCCAAGCAGGCGCAGCAGGTCGTGCTGCGCGGCCTGATCGGCTCTGAAAAAGAAGCCTTCTTTGCCGACCAACGCGTGAAACAAGCGCTTGCCGCACATGGCATCAGCGTCGTGGTGGAGAAGGCCGGCTCGCGCGAGATTGCCGGCCGCTTCGACCCCAAGCAGTACGACTTCGGCTTCCCCTCCGGCGCGCCCGCCGCGCAACAACTCAAGGCCGCGGCCAAGGCGGCCAGTGTCTACAATCCCTTCTACACGCCCATTGTGTTCGCCAGCTGGCGGCCGATTGCGGAGATCTTGGTGGCCAATGGCATCGCCGCCAAGCAAGGGGATTTCTACTATGTGGTCGATCTGCCGGCCTTGATCGCCTTGATCGACAAGGGAGCCCGCTGGCGCGATCTGCGTAAGAGCGAGGCCTTCGCCACCGGCAAGGCGGTGTTGATCAATTCGACCGATGTGCGCACCTCCAACTCGGCCGCCATGTACCTGGCGCTGGCCAGTTATCTGGCCAATGAGCAGCAAATCGTGCAGAGCGCCGCTGAGGTCGACAAGGTGATGCCGGTGCTGGCGCCGCTGTTCCTGCGCCAGGGCTTTCAGGAGCAAAGCTCGGCCGGGCCGTTTGAAGACTATCTGGCCCTGGGCATGGGCAAGGCACCGCTGCTGGTGGCCTATGAGTCGCAGATGGTCGAGTTCTGGCTCAAGAACCCCGAGCGCTTGAAGAGCGAGATGGTGCTGCTGTATCCAAAGCCGACGGTGTTCTCCAAACATGTCTTGGTGCCTTACACGCCGGGCGGGGTGCGCTTGGGTGAAGCCTTGGAGACCGACCCCAAGCTGCGCGAACTGGCGCATGAATATGGTTTCCGCACTGGTGGTGACGTGAAGGGCCCGGAAACTTGGGCCCTGCGCGGCATCAAGGCGCCCGAAGTCTTGGTCGACGTGATCGACCCGCCCAGTTACGAATGGCTCGAACGCATGATTCAAGGCGTTGAGAGCAAGTTCAAGTGATTCATTTTGTAGAGGTGTTCCCATGAGCAATTCCGCGCCCCAGACCAGCACTACCGAACTCTCACCGCCCAACGCCTTCACGCTCGAAGCGCCGGCCGCCGTCTTGCCCATGCCTATCGAGTCGGCCAGCGGCAAAGTGCGGCTGAAGGCCGACGACGTCACGCTGCTGGACAAGCAAGTGGCGCAGTTCATTGACGACATCAGCGCGCATGACAGCCAAGACCCCAAGTTCAAGGAGGCGCTGGAGCGCATCCATTCAATGGGTGTCAAGGACATCGAGGCTTCGGCCTCGGTGTCTAACCGCATGCTTGAGCGGCCGGTAGGCTCGCTGAAGAACGGCGGCTTCGACCAGGGCGCGCAGATTGGCCAGTCGCTGATCGACCTGCGCCGCACGGTCGAGTCGCTGGACCCGTCGCGCCAAGGTGATCTGTTCAGCGCCCGCAAGCTGCTGGGCTTTATCCCGCTGGGCAATAAGCTGGTCGATTACTTTGACCGTTATCAGTCCGCGCAAGGCCATCTGAACGCGATCATCGAGTCGCTCAAGCGCGGCAAGGATGAGCTGCTGCGCGATAACGTCTCGATTGAGCAGGAGAAGGTTAACCTGTGGGGCTTGATGGAGCGGCTGGAGAAGTATCTGCACATCGGCAAGAAGCTCGACGTGGAACTCGACAACAAGGTCCGTCTACTGGACGCCAGCGACCCCGAGAAGGCTCGCGTCGTGCGCGAGGAAATGCTGTTCTACACGCGCCAGAAAGTGACCGATCTGCTGACCCAGATGGCCGTCAATGTGCAGGGTTATCTGGCCCTGGACTTGATCCGCAAGAACAATCTGGAGTTGATGAAGGGCGTCGACCGGGCTACCACCACCACGGTCTCGGCGCTGCGCACCGCCGTCATCGTCGCGCAGGCGCTGAACAACCAAAAGCTGGTGCTCGACCAGATCAGCGCGCTCAACACCACGACCGGCAACCTGATCGCATCCACCAGCGAGATGCTGCGCGATCAAAGTGCTGCCATCCATCAGCAAGCGGCGTCCAGCACGATTGAGATCGCCAAACTGCAACAAGCCTTTGCCAATATCTACCAGACCATGGACGCCATCGGCGACTTCAAGACCAAGGCGCTGGACGCGATGCAGACAACGGTCAACACGCTGAGCGACGAAGTCGCCAAGAGCAGGACTTATCTGGAGCGCGCGCGCAGCCAAGCCTCGGCCGCCGCGCTGCAAGCGCCCGGCGAGGTCAAGCTGTGAGGCGCTGGCCGGCAACTTGGCTGTTGGCGAGCGCGGCGGTCCTGCTGGCCCTGCAGGGTTGCGGCAAGCGCGATGCCGACAAGGAGGCCGAAGCCGCCAAAGCTGCACAAGCCGTCCGCCCGGTATTCAGCATCCTGGCGGGCTCCGAGCTGAAGGATCTGGAAGCCCCCATCGTCGCGGCTGCTTCGGCCGCCGGCGTCGAGATCAAACTCAGCTATGCGGGCACGCTGGAGATCGTCGAACGCGTCAATGCCGGTGAGCAGTTCGATGCCATCCTGCCGGCCAATGGCGCCTACCCCGCACTGGCGCTGAACAGCAAACCGCTGGCGCGCGAGAAGCTTTTCTACTCGCGCATCGCGCTGGGCGTCAAACCCGCCAAGCTCAAAGCCTTGGGCTGGGACAGCAAGCCACCCGGCTGGAACGAGATCGCCGCCGCCGCCGGCACGGGCAAGCTGCGCTACGCGATGACCAATGCCAGCAGCTCCAACACCGGCATGAGCGCGCTGTTTGCGGTCGCCTCGGCCTCGGCCGGCAAGAGCGAGGACCTGGGCGTCGAGGACGTCAAAGCGGACGTGATCAAGGCCTTTTTGTCCGGGCAGAAGTTGACGGCCGGCAGCTCGGGCTGGTTGGCCGAGGCTTTTGTCAAAGCGCCACAAGACATCGACGCGATGATCAACTACGAGGCCGTCATCCTGCGTGCCAACGAACGCTTGGGCGCGGCCGACCAGCTCAGCCTGATCTACCCGCGCGACGGCATGATCTCGGCCGACTACCCGCTGATGCTCTTGAACGCCGACAAGCGCGAGCCCTACAACAGCCTGGTGGCCGCACTCAAGGGCGCGCCCTTCCAGCGCGATGCGCTATCGGCGGCGTTTTTGCGACCGGCCAACCCCGAGGTGAAGGCCGCTGCTGCCTTGCCGACGGCGGCGGTCGCGGAGCTGTCGTTTCCGAATCGCCTGGAGGTGATCGATGCGGTGCTGGCCAACTACCAGTCCGCATGGCGCCGCCCGGCCACTTCGATCTTTGTGCTGGACATCAGCGGCTCTATGAGCGGCGAGCGCATTGTGGCCATGCGCGAGGCGCTCAAGGTCCTGGCCGGCGCAGACGTGAGCACCGCCTCGGCGCGCTACGCGGCTTTTCAGGCGCGCGAGCGAGTGGTCTTGATCGCCTTTGACGACCGGGTCGAAGCGCCGCTCTGGGTGCGCTTTGAAGATGGCGATCTGGAGGCTGCACGCGCCAGCATCCGCAGCCGCGCCGAAGCGCTGTCGCCACGCGGCGGCACGGCGATTTTTTCCGCCCTGGACGCGGCGCAGGCCTTGGCCCGCGAAGAAAAACAGCGCGACCCCGATCGCCTGGTCAGCATCGTCTTGTTGACCGATGGCGAGAACAATGCCGGCATCAGCTTTGAGGATTTCAAAGCGCGCTACGCCGCTGCCGCGCCGGCGCGGGTCTTCCCGATCCTGTTCGGCGAGGCCAACGTCAAGCAGATGCAGGCGCTGGCGGCGTCCACCGGCGGGCGCGAGTTCGATGCGCGCAAGGCGAGACTGGCCCAGGTTTTCCGCGAAATTCGTGGCTATCAGTGACGTCCTGAAGCGGAGCCCTTGTGGATAGAACCTTGAAGATGCGCGCGCTGCTGTTCCTCTACAGCAGTGCGAATATTGCCGGCTGCGCGCTGGCGCTGCTGGGACCGGCGCTCTTGTTTGCCGGCGTGATAGACAGCGGTTGGCTCTTGATCACCGCCGGGCTCTATGTCGGCGGCTGGCTGCTGGGGCGGCGTCCTCCGGCGCTGGAGCGCCATATCGAGCAGAGCTTGACGGTGGAGCAAACGCTGGCTCGGCTGGATGATTTGGTGGCAGGTGCCCGCCCGCATCTGGCCGATGAGATGCGCGCCAGCCTGGACTCGATCCGCAGCTCCGTGGCCGAAGTGTTGCCGCGCCTGCTCGAGAGCGGCAGCGCCGCTAACGATTTATTTACCGTGCGCGAAACGGTGCTGAGCTATTTGCCCGAGACGCTGGCCAACTACGTCGCGCTGCCGCCGGCCTTTCGCGCGACCCATGTATTGAGCGAAGGCAAGACCGCCAGACAGTTGCTGGGCGATCAACTGGCCCTGCTCGACGCCAAGATGAAAGAAGTGGTCGTCAATGTATCGGGCAGCGATGTCAAGGCCTTGTTGGCCAATGGCGAGTTCCTGCACGCCCGTTTCAACCGCCCCGATTTTTTGCAAGCCTGAGTTCACACCATGCCGCGCACCATCATTGATATCCCGACGGCACAGATGCAAGACGTCGACCGCCTGTGCAAACTGCTCGGTATCTCGCGCGCCGAGGCGGTGCGGCGCGCGCTGCGCGATTTCATCGCCGGTAATGACGAGGTCAGCACCGATGGCTTTGGCCTGTGGAAAGAGACGCAAGCCGCAAGCCGAGGCAAGAAGTCCAAGGGGACTGGCCCATGAACGCCTTGATCGACACCGCTCTGCTGATTGATTATTTAAAGGGTGAGCCGCGCGCGGCGGCGGCCTTGGAGAGTTGCAAGCATCGCTCGATCAGCGTCGTCACCTGGCTTGAGATCATGACGTGCTGCCCGCCCGCTTTACAAGAAGCGACCCGGGGGTTTTTGCGTTCCTTCGAGCGTTTGTCGATCAGCGAATCAATCGCGGACGAAGCCTTGAAATTGGCCCGCGAACATGCCGGTCTGGACCGGCAGCGCGCCCTGACCTGGGCCACCGCCACCATCAATCAGCTGGTGTTCGTGACCAGTGAACCTATCGCAGGCATGCAGCCCGGCCGAACGGTTGCAGTGCCCTATGCCGCCGAGCCTGCGGCGCGGGTTCAGCGTCAGGCCAAGGTCCGAACCAAGGCAGGCGGCTGAGGGATGGACTTGAGGTTTCAGCGGCCTGAATCTTTGACCTTCTCGCGCTCTTTCTTGTAGTCTTGGTAAGACAAGCTGGCGCTCTTTTGGCAGTCCGCCAACTCCGCTGCTGAGCTGTAGCGCAGACATTCCTTGCGTGCCTTGCTTTGCTCGGTCGAATAGACGCTGCCGCTGAATTCGTCCCAGCTTTGCAAACGCACGCCGCTACAAGCCTGCAGCAACAAGCAGGCAGACAGACTCAGCCAGGCTGCAGTGAAACTACGAAGGCTTGCCATTGCTATTGCGCCCTTTCGCGATGGTTTCAAACAAGCCCATCAGCCAGCACATCGGGCAGCCGCGCAGCAGCAAGAAGGCGCCGACCAGGGCCAAGCCGGAACCGATCTGGCCCCATTGATTGAACAACAAGGCGGCGGCGATCAGCGCAAAGGCTGCCGCGCCGCGCAAGAGGTGGATAGAAACCGAACTGCTGCAAAACATGTTTAAGCATCCTTGTTGATTTCGAAGGGGCGCGGCTCGAGCGCGCCGTCCTTCATCCAATAGCCGCTGGCCATCAAATGCTCACGCACCTGCGCGCGCGCCCGGTGCAAGCGGCTCTTCACCGCTTCCAGGCTAAGCCCCAGTTGCGCGGCCACCTCCGGCGCGGTCAGCTCATGCACATCGCGCAGCAGCAAAACCTCGCGGTAGGGCGGGGTGAGTCGCTCCATGGCGCGCACCAGGTCGAGGCGCAGATCGGTCGGCACGGCCGCTGCGGCGGGCATGTCCAGCGGCCCCAACTCGTCCAGATCCTCGGCTTTGCTGCGCAGGCGGAACAGCCGGTAGCACTCGCGCTCGACGATGCGGAACATCCAGGTCGCAAAGGTGGCAGCGGTGCGCAGCGCGCCGATCTTGCGGTAGAGCTGCCAAAGCGCGACCTGTACTGCGTCCTCGGCATCCTCGGTGGTCGAGCAGGTACGCCGGGCGAAGCGCTTCAGGTCCGGCTGGCAAACGCTCAGCAGGTTCGACACAGCGCCTGCCTCGCCGCGGGCGGCGGCTTCAATCAATTGCGCTTGGGCACGGATCATCGGGCTATTTCTCCAGGTAGCGGCGGCCGACCATCGCACAGGCCGGGCAGAAGCCGACAAAGGCGGTCAGCAGCATTGTGGCGGCGGTGGCGATGGCCAGATAAGTCACGATGCCTGTTGTGAGGCCGCCGAGTATGGCCGCGGCGATGGCGACGCCCATAGCGATTCGGAGTGCGCGCTCCCAAGCAGGCAGATTGCGTTTGAGGAAAAACATGGCTTGAGTCCTAGGTTCAGGTGGATGACCTGGACCTAGAGGCGCAGCGCTTCGAAAAGGATTCAAAAGGGAGCTAAAAAAGATTGAAAAAGTTTTCGGCAAAAAAATTGCACCAAAGCTGAATCCTTTGGCGCCTCGCCCGCCTCTTGGTCAATGGGTGCGCGATCTTCGTGACGCCGCCCAGTCCATTGCTTCAATTCAATCAAGGCCGACATGATCACTATGACCGACAGCATTTCAAACAAGCTCTCCCTCCAACGCAAGCTGGCTCGCGTGGCGGTGTCCACCGCCATCGGAATTGCCGCGGCATTGCTGGGCAATGCGGCTAACGCTGGCGAAATCCGCAAGGCCGATATGGAAGCCTATATGCAAGCCGCGACGCAGAACAAGCCCATCATCATGCATGTGCATGCCGGCTGGTGCCCGGTCTGCAGCAAGCAGGGGCCCCTGATCGAGGCGCTGATGCAAGAGCCCGAGTTCAAGGATGTGATCGTCTTCAAGATCGACTTCGATGCCGACAAGCCGCTGGTGGATCAGCTGGGCGTCAAGTTTCAATCGACCTTGATTGCGGCCAAGGGTTCGACCGAGGTCGGACGCAGCGCCGGTGTGACCGACAAGGACAAGCTGCGCGAATTCATTCGCTCGGCTTTGTAATCTCTCGAAAGCAAGACGCCGGGCCACTACTGGCCTCGGCATCTAAGTTGTCATTTCCTTTCGCGAGCCAGGCTAAAGGGTCCGAGAATCTTTGCTCACTTCAGGAGAATTCATGCTTCCAGCACTGCAAAAAATTGACCACATCCATGTTTACGTCTCCGATCGGGCGGCGGCCGAAGCTTGGTATGGCGCCGTCCTGGGCCTCAGCCGGATCAAGGCCCTCGAGTTCTGGGCGGCAGACGGCGGCCCTCTGACGCTGTCTGACCTGTCAGGCATGGTTCATCTTGCTTTGTTCGAGCGGCAACCCGAGCGCTGCCGATCGACGATCGCCCTGGCGGCAAATGCCAGCGACTTTCTTGCCTGGCGGGCGCATTTGGCGGCGGCGCTGCCAGTGCCCGTGAACTTGGAGGATCACCAAGTCTCATGGTCGCTTTACTTCAACGACCCCGACGGCAATCCCTTTGAGATCACCAGCTATGACTACGCCGAACTGGCATCGCAGTTGGGCCAGGTGCGCAACGCTCAAGCTTGATTGAATCAATCGCGAATCATTGGAAGCAAATTCATGAACCTCATTTCGATCGCGGTCGAGCAAGACCCAGATAGGCAGGCAAGGAACACCGTACAGACCGGTCTGTTCGACGCCAATGTCGATGTCACGGGCGACGGGCATTTCGACGTGATATTTGTCGCGGCACGTGATTCGAATGCAAACCTGGTCGGCGGCGTTGTGGGCGAAGCCTATTGGGGTTATGTCAATTTCACGGCGGTTTGGGTGCACCCGGAACACCGGAGAAGAGGCCTGGCCAGTCAAATGCTCAATGCTGCGGAAGTCGAAGCTGCTCGACTGGGCTACTCCCAAGCTTACCTGGACACCTTTTCTTTTCAAGCGCCGGAGCTGTACCTGGGTGCAGGCTATGAGGTCTTTGGAACCCTTGATAACTTCCCCGCCGGCGCCAAGCGCTTGTTCCTGCGCAAAGCCATAGCGCCTCAAGCCACTTAGCTGTGGCCGCCGCTGCCTTCCTGCCCTCCTGTACTTCTCTAGCCTGACCTGGAACCCTCCCATTGCTAACGCTAGCTTTCAGCCTGCTTGCAGGCGCCTTGTCCACGCTCTCGCCTTGTGTCTTGCCCATCGTGCCCATCATCATGTCCAGCGCCGTGCAGGTGGCACGCCTCGGTCCGATCGCCTTGCTGGCGGGCCTGACACTGTCCTACACCCTGGTCGGCACCGGGCTGGCGCTGTTTGGCAGCAGCCTCGGGGTGGACGCGGTTTGGGTGCGCCAACTCAGCGCCGGCTTGATGATTCTGTTCGGGGCGATGTTCCTCTCACCCTTGCTGCAGCAGGGCTTGGCCAAGCTGCTGGCGCCGCTGACAGCCGGCGCCAATGCCAAGCTTGCCAGCTTCAATGCGGACAGCTTGTGGGGTCAGGGCTTGCTCGGCCTGATGCTGGGTCTGGTCTGGTCGCCTTGCGTCGGGCCGACGCTGGGTGCCGCGGTGACCCTGGCCGCGCAGGGCGGCAGTGCATGGATCGCCTTGAGCACCATGTTCGTGTTCGGACTTGGCGCAGCCTTGCCGATGGGCCTGTTGGCCTATGGCTCCAGAGCGGCCATGTCCGGCCGGCGCAAGGCCATGGGCGAGCTGGGCCTGTGGGGCAAGCGGGTGATGGGGGCCGGCCTGGTTTTGGTCGGCGCGCTGGTGCTCAGCGGTGCGGATCATTGGCTGGAGGCAGTCCTGACCCGCCATATGCCTAGCTGGCTGGTAGATTTGACGACGCGCTTTTGAGTTCGAGGCGATGGCGCGTTCAGCGAATCTTCTCCACAGCTTGATCCTCTTGATCGCGCTGGCGCCGCTGAGCGGCTGCTCGACGCTCAAAGGCGGCAAGCTCATGGCGCCCGAGGCTTTTGGCTGGGTGCCAGCCGGCGCGAACCTTTACGTTGAGCGGGGCAGCGATGCTGCGACACAGCGCTCGTTGGCCTTGGCGATGAGCCAGGCCGAGGCGGTGATTGAGGCCAGCTTCGGCAGCGTTGCCTCGCGGCCGGTGGTGCATGCCTGTCTGAGCGAGCAATGCCTGGCGGACTTCGGTGGCCAGGGCGATATCGCCAAGGTCTATGGCGACCGCATCCTGCTTTCGGCGCGCGGCGCCAACTGGCAGTTCATCGCCCATGAATGGAGCCACGCCGAGATGTTCAAGCGCCTGTCCTGGCGCGCGTGGTGGCGCTTGCCGAAATGGTTTGATGAGGGCCTGGCGGTTGCCCTCAGCCAGGCGCCCGAACATTCCGAGGCGCATTGGCAGTACCTCGTCAGCGCTGGCATTGCGCGGCCCAGCACCACCGAATTGTTGACCCTGCAAACTCGCCATCAATGGCTAGAGGCGCATCGGCTCTACAGTGATAACCAGAACGCTGAGCGGCGTGCGCGTGGCGAGGCCGAAGTTCACGCCCTTTATGCGGCGGCCGGCCATCAAGTGCGGCCCTGGCTGGCCGAGGCGGGCCGGGCCGGCTTATTGCGTTTGATAGAGCGCCTGAACGCGGGCGAGACCTTTGAACTCTCCGGCGCCGGCCCGGCCCTTCGGTAAAGTCTATCGATTCTCCGCGCGAACGCGCCTTAGCCATGCCTCAATTCGAACTCTTCAGTGAACTGCCCACGGCCGACGCCTTCAAGGCACTCTACGACACCACAGGCTGGGGGCCGACCTCGCGCGACGCCGCGTTTTACCAGGCCGCACTGGCCGGCTCCTGGCGGGCGCGCGCGGCCTATGCCGAGGGGCAATTGGTCGGGTTTGTGCGTGCGATCTCAGATGGGCACCTGCACGCCTTCATTACCGAGATGATCGTGCGCCCCGAGTTCCAGGGCCAAGGTGTCGGGGCGGCCTTGCTGGGCGCCATCATTGCGGATTGCCAGGCCGCCGGGCTGAGTGATATCCAGCTGTTTTGTGCCAAGGGCAAGTTGGCCTTTTACCGCCGCCATGGCTTTGTCAGCCGACCGGACGATGCGCCTGGCATGCAGTTCAAGCCGGCAGGGTAAGCCGCCTTGCCTGCGGGGGTGTAGTCGATATAGTCAGACCGGGCGGGCGAAGCCCGACCGCTCTACTGATTTGAAAGGCACTGCTCGATGAACGCAAAGACTCTCAAACTACTGGCGGCCGGATTGGCCCTGCTGGGTTCAAGCGCGCTCTTGCTGGCGCAAGTGCCTGCCCCCGCCCCCGCCTTAAGCCGCACCGTGGTCGCCACCGCCGATGTGTCGGTGCCGAACCGGCAGGCGGTGATCGCGCGAGTCGAAGTGGCGCCCGGCGGCGTGGCCGGCTGGCATACCCACCCCGGCGATGAAATGAGTTATGTAATGGAAGGCGAGGCGGTGCTGCTGATCGCCGGTCAAGCGCCTCGCCATGTGGCCGCAGGCCAGGCTTTTGTGGTGCCGGCTGGCGTCGTGCACAGTGCGCGCAACGAAGGTGGCGTAACGGCCAAGCTGGTCGGCGTCTATGTGGTGGAGAAGGGCCAGCCCTTGGCTTCGCCGGCCTCGGCGCCGTCGGCAGGCCTTTGATCGGCTAGCCAAGGCCAAGCCAACATGGCCCAGACCTTGGCTGGAGCAGACGCCGACTTCAGTACTGCGTTTTCACCTGCACGCCCGAGTAGGCCGCCTTGCCATACAGGCTGATGTAGATATAGCTATTGCCCGGCGGGTTTGAGATGGTGATGGTTTCGGCGTTGCTGGCGCCGATGGAGCGATAGTTGTAGGCCGTCGAGGTGGCCCAAGTGCTGGTGTTCACGTAGAGGTCTGCGTTACCGCTTCCGCCCGCCGACGAGATGGTGATCGCCGTCGTGCCTGCGGGGATGTACACGTACATGTATTTCAGGCTGCCCGAACCGCCCGAGAGATTGCTCTTCACGCAGTTCTTGCCCAAGGCTTCGGCCGAGCCGGTGCATTCGGGCAGCGTGCCGGCTTGCACCACAACAGTGGCCGTGCTGGAGGCGCTGCCGCCTTTGTTGTCGGTGACGGTGAGCGTGACGCTGTAACTGCCGGCTGCCGCGTAGGTCTTCACCGGCGCGGCCAGGTTCGAGCTGGTGCCGTCGCCAAACGTCCAGGCGCGCGAGCTGATGCTGCCGTCACTGTCGGTGGATTGATCGGCAAAGTTGACGGTCAAGCCATTGACGCTGCTGCTGAACTTGGCGATCGGCAGGGCATTGCCCGAACTCGCTTGCACAGTCAGCAGCTTGGAGACGGTGGCTTTGCCGCCGCTGTTGTCGGTCACGGTCAGGCTGACGGTGTAGCTGCCTGCCGCCGCATAGCTGTGGCTGACGGTGGCGGCTGTTGAGCTGCTGCCATCGCCGAAATTCCAGGCGCGTGAGGCAACCGTGCCGTCGCTGTCTGTGGAAGTGTCGGTGAAATTGACCTGCAAGTTGCTGATGCTGTGGTTGAAACCGGCCACCGGCAAGACATTGGCCGGCGGCGTGGTGTCCGCGCAATTGGGCAGTGCAGCGTCCGCGGCGCAAGTCAGCCAGGTGTTGAAGCCGGCGTCCATGCTGGCGCTCATCGCTGCGCTATTCATATAGCTGGTGTAGCCGGCGTAATTGCCCGGCCTGAAGTAACCCAGAATATTGCTGACCTTGCTGCGCTGTTTCTCGAACATATACCGCACGGCCAAATAGCCCCAGTTATAGACGCGGGTGGTGCCCGAGTTGTAGTCGTTCTTGAAGATGGTGCTCAAGGCATAGGTTTTTGCTGCGGCTTGGTTGCGGGCATCAACATAATCGAGCTTGCGGTAGGAATAGGACATGTATTCGGCAAAGCCTTCTATCCACCAGACTGAAGTAACGCCGGTGGCGGCACCGAAGTCGCCGAACATATCGAAGCGGCCGTCGAGATAGTGAATATATTCATGCGTCAGATTCCATATTTCAAATTTCGGCAGCAACCATTCTGCTTGGTAGGCGATAAATCGCGCCTGGTTGCCGGCGATTTCCGGGCTGCCTTCCAGATACATACCACCGTTATTGGTGTCAATGCCAAAAAGCGCACCCGCATAGGCTTTGTAGTCCTTGCTGCTGCTGAAGATGACCATTTCCAACTGGGTATTGCTGTCGTTTGCGACCGGCACTTTTCCGCTGGCGACCTGGGTGTGGAAGTAACCCTCTTCGGCGCCGACGATGGCGCATGCCTCGGTCAGTTGCGCCGCGGTCAGTGATTGCGCCTTCAAGCGCAAGCTGCTGCTGCAGCTGTATTTGATCGGCAATACATTGCTGTCGATGCGAGCGACAAAGTCACAGAGGTTGTAATAGCTGCAATTGGCTTTGTCGTAATAGTCCACATTGCCGCCGACCGCAACCCATAGCGCGGCGGTATTGCCGGTGACATTGCTGCGGTCCAGTAGCAGTTTGACTTTGGGCTTGGTGGCATTTTTGAGTGCTGAGCCTTCGGTGTATTTCAAGAAGCGGCTGAGTTCCCGCCCGGCATTGGTGACGAGATAGTCGGCGCTGCCGCCAAGTGCATTGAAATTGTTATTGATGAAGTTATACAGCGTGTCTGTGATCGATGTATCTGCCTGCACCAGCGTTGCGAAAGCAGCATTGTCATGGCCGCGAAAAAGAATGGTGAAGGTATTGTTGACAGCGCTTTGCATCCAGAAGTAGTTATTGAAGCTGCTGTTGTAGCTGTCCAGCAAGCGTTTGACCACCGAGCTTAAATAACGGGCATTTTCTGAGCTGCTGTCAACCAAGATGACAAACTCGGCCAATATTTCGCCGTGAATATTGTTCACCAAGCTGAAATTGCCGTTGTTGACAAAGGCGTCCAGCGCCGCCCGCACTGCAGTTTTCAAGGCCGCGCCGTAGGGCCCGGTGTCGGCGCTGTAATACCAATTGACGTAATAGCCGGCACGCAAAAACAGAATCAATTGCATTGCGCTGTTGGCGTTGCTGCCGTCATAGCTTGAGGCCGCAGTTCTGAAGGCGTCCGCAATAGCGACCATCTTTGCTTCGTTCAGCGTTTGACCGGCAGCGTTGCCGGTGAGGCTGAACAGTTGGCCGACGCAGTCGGTGCTGCTGGCTTTCACTGCGTTCACCAGACTGGCGCCCGAGGCGGTGGCAAACAACTGCAAATCACAACTGGCCGCTGCAGCCGCTGTTACAGCCACAGTTGTGGCGCCTTTTGCGGGCTGAGCCTGCGCCTGTAGCTGAGCCTTGGACTGGTTTTCAGCGCGCATGGACGGGCGCTGCATCAGCGTTTTGAGGCTCGCCTCTTGGCCGCCGTATTTCATGCGCGCGCTGACCTCGCTGGGCGCGTTCGGCCGCAACTCGGCAGCGCTCAAGGGGCGCTTTTGATGGTGGGCGCCGCTCAGTTGCGACTCCGTGCTGCCGGCAACGGCAGGCGGCCTGGATTCACTCTTGATGCTGCTGAGTTGCTCGTTGGCGGTTTGCGCATGCGCTGCCGTGCTGAATACCGCCGCTGCGACGGACATTGCGCCCATCACATTGCGCCAGCCGGCTGATTGTTTGCCATGTGTTTTCACAAAATCTCCTGCTCACTTAGGGGAGGGCACCCGGGGGAGGGCGTCGACTCAGGCGTCTTGTCGCCGCCTGTTTTGCTCAAATGTTTTTCTGATATATCAACACAAGAGCTGAGGCGACTTTAGGAGCGGATGGGCCAGCCCCACACTGTCAGGTCTTACAGGGGCGGCTTGCCGCGAGTGGCCTTGACTTTGTGTCCCGCGAGTGCCAAGCACGGGCCCGGGGGCTGCAGTTTCTTGTCCATCGTCGGGTACAGGGACCGAGGAAAAGCCTGGGGGCGGCGACTCACCGTGCTGGCGTGAACCGTCGCCTTAGACAAGTCCCTTCAAGCGCCGGGCTGACTCGGCCATTTCCGCATGCAGCCAATCGCACAACATGTGCAGCGCCGGCTCCTCGCGAAAAGCCGGTGGGTAGACGATGTGATAGCGGCGCTGGCTGGCGTCTTCCAGCGCCGGGCCGGGCAGGCGCTGCAGGCGACCGTCCAATAGCGCATCGGCACACAGCAGTTCGCGCGCCAGCGCCACGCCCATGCCTTGCTCGGCGGCTTGCACCAGCAGGCCGCCGTCATTGAAGCTGGCGGCCGGGAAGATGCTGCAGGCCAAGCCTGCTTGGGCGAACCACTGCGTCCATTGCTCGGCGTCTCCGAGCAGCGCTTGATCGGCCAAGGTCTGCAAGCTGGCGCCTTCCAGTTGCTGAGCCAAGGCCGGCGCGGCGACCACGATCTGGCGCGACTCCATCAGCACTTCGTTGACCAAACCTGGCCAGGGCCCCGTACCCTGACGCAAGGCCAGGTGGAAGCCCTCTGATTCCAGATCAATCACGCGTTGCAGCGTGAACAGCTTCAGGCTGATGTCCGGGTGCGCGGCCCGCCAGCCGCTCAGGCGGGGCATCAGCCAGCGCTGCGCAAACGAGGGTGTGCAGGTGATGTTGAGGCTGCGCATGGCACTGCCATCGGCCGCACTGGCGGCACGCAGGCCCAAGTCCAGCTCGGCCCAGGCGCGCTCCACGCCGGCTTGCAAGGCGCTGCCGGCGGCATTGAGCCGGATGCCGCGCCCCACCCGCTCGAACAGCGCGAAGCCCAGTTGCGACTCCAGTGCGCGGATTTGCTGACTGACGGCGCTGTGCGTCAGGTGCAGTTGCTCGGCCGCGGCACGCACGTTTTGCAGGCGCGCGACGGCCCGGAAGGCGGCCAGGTATTGCAGCGGAAGACGGGGCGCGGTACTCATTTTGGTAAGTTTAACTGTCCAAAATGGGCGGAAATTCGCGCTATTCAGCGTTGAATTGAAAACTTAGGATGCCCAGCAAGCAAAAGAACCGAACAAATTACCTAACCAAACCTCGCAGTCAAGGAGTCCTAAGGCATGAACCCGCACCGTCTGATGATCGCCACCCTCGTGATTGCCGCTTTGGCTGCGAGTACTCAATTTCAACGGGTCTTCGCCACCGATGCAGCGGCGCTGCCGCATGCACAAGTGGACCCGCAGGTGAGCGCCGAAATCGGCGCCGCAGCGGCTCGGGCCGGCGAGTTGCTGCGGGTGAACGCGCTGTCTTCGACGCCCAAGTCGGCCGAACCAGGCCAGCCCGCCGCCTGGAGCGAACATCAAGTGGCGACGCCCGACGGCTTGCTGGCCTACACCAGCATCGGCCAGGGCCCTGTCCTGCTGGTCATCCCGGGTGGGCCGGGCGGCAGCGGTTACGGCTTGCGCAGCCGCTTCCTTCCGCTGGCCAAGGACTTCAACATCATCCTTGTCGACAATATCGGCCGGGGCCGCTCGGCGCGCCTGGCCGACCCCGCGCGCTACACGGTAGATCGTGACGCGCAGGACATCGAGCATCTGCGCCGGTTTCTGGGCGTGAAGACACTGGCGCTGTATGGGCATTCCTATGGCGGCCTGGTGGCTCAGGCTTATGCCGCGCAGTATCCGCAGGCGGTGGACCATTTGATTCTCGGCAATACCTTGCATGGCGAGCAGAGTTGGCAAGCGCAGATTGACGGATTCAAGGCCTGGTTACAGCGGCATGATCCTGAGCGCTGGCAGCGTCTGCTGGCGCTGCACGAACAGGGCCGATTGACCGGCAGCGCCCCGGCGCAGGACTTGATCGGCGCTGCGTTTGAACCTCTTTACTGGGCCGATCGTGCAGCGGAGCGCCCCAAGGCGGCCGCCAGCGGCGACCCGCGCGACGCGATGAATAAGGTGGTGTATCTGGCGATGCTGGGGCCTGACCCGGAGTGGCGGGTTGGCGGCACGCTGCAGGGGACCGAGTTGCTGCCCAGACTAAAGTCCGTCACCGCACCGACCTTGTTGCTGACAGGGCGTTTTGATCCGGTGGCGCCGCCCAGCGTGATGAATGAAATGCAGCGTGCTTTGCCGCGCGGCACCCCGTCGACCGCGCTGGTGTTCGAGCATTCCGGCCATCGGCCCTTCGTCGAGGAAGCCGAGCTTTGGGCGCAGGCGGTGGCCGAGTTTTTAACGCGTGGAGTTAACTGAATATGTCAACGTCAAACCAGCTGAATTCAATCGCCATCGTTCAAGCCCAGTTGGACGCCTACAACGCCCGCGATATCGATGCATGGCTGGCCACCTATGCACGGGACGCCAAGCAATACGGCTACCCCGGCGTCTTGCTGGCGAGTGGTCGGGCTGAAATTCGCGCGCGGATGGTGGAGCGCTTCAAAGAGCCGAATCTGCATGCACGTTTGCTGGGCCGCACCGTTCTGGAGACCGCAGGTGGCGCCACGGTGATTGATCATGAAACCATCACGCGGACCTTCCCCGAGGGGCCGGGCGAGATCGACATGGTGGCCATCTACGAGGTCGTTGATGGCTTGATTCGCAGTGGCCTTTTCATGCTGGGTGAACCCAGGCTTGCAAGTTGACGGGCTTCACCGGATTGAGCTCGTGTCAGCGCTGCCGCCATTCGCCCAAACCCGTCAACCAAGCGGATGCCGACTGTTGCAGCCAAGCCTGAGCCTCCTGGCTATTCTGGCTATTGCGCAGGTATTGATTCAAAAATGCGATGCTGATGTGCTCCACCGCGACGCCGGCCTCCTGGTTACCCTTGTCCAGCAAGGTGGGTGGCGGTGCCGCACTCATGACGATGTTCTGCTGACCTGGGCCTTTGGCGGCTTGGGTTTGAGGTCGCCTGCCCATGCCCCGTCCAGTCGGCTCATTGGGCGACTCGGCCATGCCGCTTGCACCGGC
The DNA here is from genome assembly GCF_025717555.1 of Paucibacter sp. B2R-40. Classification (GTDB taxonomy): domain Bacteria; phylum Pseudomonadota; class Gammaproteobacteria; order Burkholderiales; family Burkholderiaceae_C; genus Paucibacter_A. The sequence goes on from NZ_JAJIRP010000013.1 coordinate 20,522, forward strand.
CAACGCGGCGTGGCTCGGGTTGTTCAAGAGCAGCAAGTATTTGTGGGCGTCGGCAGGCAATTGCTCAAAGAATTGGGTGCGCTCGGCGGGCGAGTTGAGCAGGCCGTTGAGGTCGGCCGCGCGGCGCGAATTGATCGCCAGCAGCGGAAACTGCGGTGGCAGCGTCGCCAGGGCTTGGGTGGCGTCCGCACGCGTCAGGCCGGACGGGCTCAACATGACGACCGCCCGCGCTTGATCGTCGGCCACGGGGCCTAGGCCTGCGGCCCAGGCCAAGGCGGTGGCAGCGCCCAGGTCATAGCCCAGCACGGCGATGCGACCTGCGTCGACGCGGCCCCATGGCGCATCACCGCCAGCGGCGCGCAGCTTGGCCTCATCGATCGCGCCCCGCAGCATGCGCAACCTTGCTTGCAGCAGCTGCGGCTGCTGATGCTGCAAGGCCAGAGCCGTAAATTCGGCCGAGCGGGCCAAGGGCGAGGACCAAGCTGCTTGATCAAATTCCAACGCCTGAAAGCTCAGCACGGCATAGCCTGCACGCGCCCAGGCATAACGCCAATGCGCACCGGCTCCAGCCGACTCACCCAGGCCGGGCAGGTAGATCAGCAGCGGCAAACGGCTTGACCCGCCCAGCGGGACTGCCAAGATGGTGGACAAGGGCTCGCCGTTGACGACCCATTGCTGGCTTGCGATGCTGACGGAGGCCGCCGCAGCTTGATCGATGGCCGCTTTGGGCGCTCCTGGGTAGCCGCGCGCAGCCAGGTCCAGCGCACGTTGTTGAGCCGCCGACGCGTCTTGCCGCGGCGGCCCATAGGGTGCATGCGTTCGATTTGGGCTGCCGCAAGCCAAGAGGGCCAGAGAACAAATCAGCAAAACTGCGGAGGAGCGGCTGCGGCTTCTAGTTCTTGACATGGGGCAATGAGGGCGGCGTGGCATGAATGAACGAACGGGCAAGGCGCCGATTGTGCATCGCGGATCAAGGCGGCCCTTTACCCTGCAGACGACTGCGCACCAGTGGATGCCAGAGCCGGGCGTCGCCCAGCGGCGTGGCGGCGGGCAAGTCCGGGTTGCTCAGAATCAGCCAGCGACGCTCGGCCAATTTGGCGCGCAGCAGTTGCGGGTCGACCCAATGCTCGAACAAGGCCTCAAAACTGCCGTCCGCCAACACCAGCTCCCAGCCCTTGCGAAGACGCTCGGCCAAGGCCGGCGATTGCGGGCTGACGAAAAAATAGAAGGCAGAAGGGTAGGCAATCAGCCATTGATCCAGCACTGTCAAGCCCGGCATCGCGTCAATGATGGGAAAGACTTCGACCGCCCCGAGCGCAAACAGATCGATGCGCTCGCGCTTGAGCATTTCTGCGAAAGGACTCAGCTTGGCCATGCGCTCGACCTTCCAGCCATTGGCACTGAGGATTTTGGCATCCGGCCAATCGGCCACTTGGCCGACGCTGAGTGCTTGCGCCTGGCTCGCGCTGCTGATGGCCTCCAGCTGTTCGCGCTTGCTGATCAAGGCGATCGGCAGGCGCACGCCCATCAAGCCGCGATACAGGCAGACCCGCACCGGGATGGCCTGGGCTTCGCGCGCTTGCGATGTCATTGAACTGAGCACTTCCAACTCGCCTGCCGAGAGTTGCAAAAAAGCGCGGTTTTGCGACACCACCTCGCTGGGCTGCAGGCGGTAGGGGCCATAGGTCGGAATGGTCTTGTCCAGCAGCAGCTTCAGCACGGCTTGCTCATAGGTCAAGACCTTGGCGTTTTGTTCCTGTGACAAGGCGTGGCGAATCAGCGTGGTCTGGGCCAATCCGCTCCCGCTGAGCAAGCAAAGAGACAAGGCCGTCGCCATCATCAAGCTGCGCTTGATGGCTTTGGGGCAAACTCCCAAGAGGTCGGCGGCAGGCGTCATCGTTTGAGCATCTTACTCAGTCATTGCGCCTGCACCCTTACCGCCGTGACCTTGAAGCCGGGAATCTTGCCGGTCGGGTCCAGCGCACTGCCGGTCAAGACATTGGCCGCCGCTTCCCAATAGCAAAACGGTAGAAAGACCTGACCCCGGCGCACCTCGGGGCTGATCTGCAAGCTGGCTTGCAGCGTGCCGTGGCGCGAAGCCATGCTGATCGCTTGGCCGTCCGTCAAGCGCAGCGCGGCTGCATCTTCGGCATGCATGCTGAGCTGCGGTGCGGGCGACAAGGCATCCAAGACTGCGGCGCGGCGCGTCATCGCGCCGGTATGCCAATGCTCCAATACGCGGCCGGTACTGAGCACCAGCGGGTAGTCTTGGTCAGGTTGTTCCGGGCCGGGCATGAAGCTGGCCGCCACCAATTGCGCGCGGCCGCTGGGCGTCGGGAAGCTCTGCTCGAAGATGATGGCATGGCCGGGTTCGCCCTCAAGCGGCGCCGGCGTGACCACCGCTTCTTCGCGCTGCAGACGCGACCAAGGCACGCCCGCCAGCGGTGCCATCACCGCGCGCATTTCTTCGAAAACGCGCGCCGTCGGCGCCTCGGCCGCCGCCTGACCATCGCCGTCCGCTGCTTGCCAGTGCTGCCAATCCAGGCCAAGGCGGCGTGCGATTTGCTCAATGATCCACAAATCTTGGCGCGCCTGACCCGGCGGCGTCAGCGCCGGCCGGCCCAGCTGTATCAAGCGGTCGGTGTTGGTGTAACTGCCCCACTTTTCCAAATGCGCCGAGGCCGGCAGGATCACGTCGGCGAGCAGCGCGGTCTCGGTCGCGAAGATGTCTTGCACGACCAGATGCTCCAACTTGGCCAAGGCCGCGCGGGCATGGTCGAGATCGGGGTCGGACATGGCCGGGTTCTCGCCCTCGATGAACATGCCCTTGATGCGACCCTCATAGGCGCCATGGATGATCTCGACCACGGTCAGCCCGGGCTGCGGGTCCAGCGGCGTGGCCCACAGCGTTTCGAAATGCTCCCGTATTTCGGTCAAGGCGATGCGCTGGTAGTTGGGCATCATCATCGGGATCAGGCCGGCGTCCGAGGCGCCCTGCACATTGTTCTGGCCGCGCAGCGGATGCAGGCCGCAGCCGGGGCGGCCGATCTGGCCGGTGATCATGGCCAGCGCAATCAGGCAGCGGGCGTTGTCGGTGCCATGCACATGCTGGCTGATGCCCATGCCCCAGAAAATCATCGCGCTCTTGGCGCTGGCATAGCGCCTTGCCACATCGCGCAAGACCTCGGGCGCGATGCCGCAGATTTCGCTCATACGCTCCGGCGTGCATTCGGCCACTGAGGCCTTCAAGGCCTCATAACCATTGACTCGCGCGGCAATGAAGTCCGGATCGGTCAAGCCCTCGGCAATGATCACATGCAGCAAAGCATTGAGCAACGCCACATCGGTGTCGGGCCGGAAGGCCAGGTGGTGGGTGGCGAAGCGGGCCATCGGCGCGCGCCTGGGGTCGGCGACGATCAGCGTGGCACCGGCTTTCACCGCGTTCTTGATGAAGGAGGCGGCGACGGGGTGGTTGGCGCTGGGGTTGGCGCCGATCAGCAGAATCACTTCCGCATATTGAGCGTCCAGCACCGGGTTGCTGACCGAGCCCGAGCCCAGGCCTTCCAGCAGCGCGGCGACCGAGCTGGCATGGCACAGCCGCGTGCAATGGTCGACGTTATTGGTCAGGAAGCCCTGGCGAATCAGTTTCTGGAACAGATAGGCCTCTTCGTTGCTGCCCTTGGCCGAGCCAAAACCGGCCAGCGGGCTGGCCGCGCCACTGGCGTGGCCATCGCGCATTTGGCGCAGTCCGGCGGCGGCCAAGTCCAGCGCTTCTTCCCAAGTTGCCGCGCGGAACAAGGTCGACAGGGCCAACTCGCCGCGCCTTACGCGGTCGATATCGGCGGGGTCTTTGGCCAAGCCTTCGCGGCGTATCAGCGGTGTGGTCAGCCTTTGATCGCTGGAGACATAGTCATAGCCATAGCGACCCTTGACGCACAGGCGCCCCTGGTTGGCCGGGCCATCGCGGCCGATCGCCTCAATCACCTTGTTGTCCTTGACCCGGTAGCTGAGCTGGCAACCGACGCCGCAATAAGGGCAGACCGAATCGACCACCGCGTCGGCGGCCTGCAGCGCGGCGCCATTGGCCGGCGCTAGCGCCCCGGTCGGGCAGGCTTGCACGCATTCACCGCAGGCCACGCAGGAGCTGCTGCCCAGCGCCTCATCGGCATCGAAGCTGATGCGGGTGTCGGCGCCCCAGCCGGCCACGCCAAGCACATCGTTGACCTGTTCGTCGCGGCAGGCGCGCACACAGCGCATGCATTGGATGCAGGCGTCCAGTTGCACGCTTATTGCGGGGTGACTGCGGTCGGCGGGCGGGGCCGCTGGCTGCGAGAAGCGTGGTTTGCCGACCTCCAGCACCTCGCACCATTGCGTCAGCTCTGAATTGAGCGTGTGGGCCTCCGCCGGCGCCTTGGCTGCGAGCAGTTCCAAGACCATGGACTGGCTGCGCCGCACGCGAGCGGTTTCCAGCCCGACCGTCATCCCCTCCCGGGGCTGCCGGCAACAGGAGGCCGCTAGCGCGCGTTCCCCGCCAATCTCGACCACGCAGGCGCGGCAATTGCCGGCCGGGTTCAGGCCGTCTTGGTGGCACAGCGTCGGGATGCTCAGGCCATGGCGCCGGGCGGCGCTCAGAATCGTCTCGTTCGGCTTGGCCTGTAGGGCCTGTCCGTCTACGGTGAAGGTGATGTCGCTCATGCTCGTGCCTCGGCGCTGAACTCTTGCGGGAAGTAGCGCATCGCGCAGCGCAAGGGGTTGGGCGCGGCTTGGCCGAGGCCGCAGATCGAGGCGTCGGCCATCACCGAGGCCAAGTCCTCCAGCAGCGGCTGATCCCAGACGGGCTGGCGCATCAGCTCCACGGCACGTTGCGTGCCTTCACGGCAGGGCACGCATTGGCCGCAGCTCTCGTGTTCAAAAAATTCCATCGCATTCAAGGCCAGGTCGCGGGCGCTGTCCTGGTCAGAGAACACGATCACGGCGGCCGAGCCGATGAAGCATTCATGCACCTGCAAGGTGTCGAAGTCCAGCGGCGCATTCGCGTGGCTGGCCGGCAGCATGCCACCGGACGCGCCACCGGGGAAGTAACCGTAGAGACTATGACCCGGCAACATGCCGCCGCCGTATTCATCGATCAATTCCAAGGCGGTGATGCCGGCTGGCGCCAGGTAGACACCGGGCTTGTTGACCCGACCCGACAGTGAAAACGAACGCAGCCCTTTGCGTCCATTGCGGCCTTGGTTCGCGAACCAATCGGCGCCTTGCTCCAGGATGGCGCGCACCCAATGCAGCGACTCGATATTGTGTTGCAAGGTCGGCCGCCCAAACAGGCCGCGCTCGGCCACATAAGGTGGGCGCTGACGCGGCCAGCCGCGTTTGCCCTCGATCGATTCGATCATCGCCGACTCTTCGCCGCAGATATAGGCGCCGGCGCCGCGCCGCAGCTCAATCACCGGCAAGCCGCTGCGCGCCGCTTGCAGCGCGGCAATTTCCTCGCTCAGCACCTGGCGCAGCGCGTGGTACTCATCGCGCAGATAGATGTAGACGGCTTCGGCGGCCACGCAATGTGCCGCTATCAACATGCCTTCCAAAAACAACTGCGGTTCGCGCTCCAGGTAGTAGCGGTCCTTGAAGGTGCCGGGTTCACCCTCGTCGATATTGACGGCCATCAGCCGGGGGGCGGGCTGTGCGCGCACGATGGACCATTTGCGCCCGAGCGGAAAACCTGCGCCACCCAAGCCCCGCAGGCCGGATTCGCTGAGCGTGTGGATCGTGGCGTCAATGCTGCGTGTGCCACTCAGCAACTCGTCGAGCACGTGGTAGCCGCCTTGAGCGAGATAGTCGGCCAGCGGCTGGTGTGCTGGGCGAATGTCTTGGAGTTGACCTTGTTGCAGCAGTTTGATGGCCTCGACTGCCGTGGCGTGGCCCAGCGGCCGCTGACCGATGACCGCGACCGGCGCCTGCTCGCAGCGGCCAACGCAGGGCACCTCGATGACACGCACACCGCTTTGTTCGGCCAGCAAGGTGCGCAGCTCGCGGCTCAAGCCGGCACCGCCGGCCATGGCGCAACTGAGCGAATTGCAAACGCGTAAGGTCAGCGGGGCGGGCGCTTGCTCGCCTTCGTAGACGATGTCGAAGTGGTGATAAAAACTCGCTACCTCATGCACCTCAGCTTGAGATAGCTTCATGGCCTCGGCCAGTGCGGCCAGCATATCGACGCTCAAGTGCCCCTGCGCGTCCTGAATGCGGTGCAGGTATTCGATCAACAAGTCGCGTCGGCGCGGCAGGTCGCCCAGTAGAACGCGCACCGCTTCGATGGCGGCAGGGCTGGCTTGGCGGCCCCGCAGGCCGCCGCCTTTGGCGGGGCGGCGAGAGGCTTCGCTGTGGATGGGGATGACGGCTTTCATAACGGGATTGTGCCGGGTGAATGGACAGCAGGAGGGCTGCGATACTGAGCAGATTACTAGGAGTTTCATGCATGCAGACATTGACGATTGCGGTCGACGCGGGCGGCGTGGCCCACATCACCATGACCAGGCCCGAGGTCTTCAACGCTTTCAATGAGCTGATGATTTCGGAGCTGAGCCAGGCGGTGGAGCATTGCGAAGCCGACCCCGGCGTGCGCGTGATCGTGCTGGCCGGCGCCGGCAAGGCCTTCAGTGCCGGTGCCGATATTGAATGGATGCGCCGCGCGGCGGCGGCCTCGGAGCAGGCAAATTTGGAAGACGCAAGGCGCTTCGCCGCGATGCTGCAGCGGCTGGCCGAATGCCCCAAGCCGACGCTGGCGCGCATTCAGGGCTTGGCCCTGGGCGGCGGGGTGGGTCTGGCCTGCGCCTGCGATATCGCGATTGCCAGCAGCGAGGCCAAGTTCGCCGTCAGCGAGGCGCGCTTTGGCATCTTGCCGGCCGTCATTGGTCCTTATGTCATCAATGCGGTGGGGCCGCGTCAGGCCAAGCGCTTGGCGCTAACGGCCAGCCGTATCGGCGCGGCCGAGGCGCTGCATATGGGCTTGGTGCATGAGGTGGTGGAGCCGGGTGAGCTGGACGCTGCGCTGGCGCGCTGGGTGCGTGAGTTGCTGGCCAGCGGGCCGCAGGCCCAAGCCGAGATCAAGGCCTTGTTCGCGCAGATCGAGGTCGGCCCCGTCAGCGCCGAAGTACGCGAGTTGACGGCCCAGACAATAGCGCGTGTGCGCACCGGCGCCGAGGCGCGGGAAGGCTTCGCCGCCTTTTTGGCCAAGCGCGCGGCGCCCTGGGCGCCCCAGTAAAAAAGCAATTGGAGCAGAACGATGAGTGAGACAAAGCAATGGGCGGTGGCCGGCGAGCGGCCTGCGCTGATTGGCGTGGTCGGTGCTGGCGTCATGGGAGCCGGGATCGCCCAAGTGGCCGCGCAGGCGGGCCACGCGGTGCTGCTGCTGGATCTGCGCGAAGGTGCGGCCGCGGCCGCTATCGCCCAGACGGCCAAGGCCTTGGACGCCTTGGTGGCCAAGGGCCGCATGGAGGCAGCCGAGCGCGCGGCGGTGCTGGCGCGGATTGAGCCGGCGCAGAATTTGGCCGACTTGAAAGATGCGGCGCTGGTGATCGAAGTCATTGTCGAAAAGCTGGAGCCTAAGCAGGCGCTGCTGCGTGAGCTGGATGCCTTGTTGGGCGAGGGCGCCATCATCGCGAGCAATACCTCGTCGATCAGCGTGACGGCTTTGGCCAACGGTATGGGGAATCCGAGCCGTCTGGTCGGCATGCATTTCTTCAACCCGGTGCCGCTGATGAAGCTGGTCGAGGTGGTGTGGGGGGCCGAGACCGACGCCGGCGTGGCCGCCGCGATCGAGGCCTTGGCGCGGCGCTGGGGCAAGACGCCGGTGCATGCGAAGTCGACGCCCGGCTTTATCGTGAACCGCATTGCCCGGCCTTTTTACGCCGAGGCGCTGGCCTTGTTGCAAGAGCAGGCCGCGACACCGGCGCTGATCGACCGGGCCTTGCGCGCGGCGGGTTTCCGCATGGGGCCTTGCGAGTTGATGGACTTGATCGGGCACGACACCAACTTCCTGGTGACGCAGTCGGTTTTCGAAGCGAATTTTGGCGACAAGCGCTATATGCCTTCGCTGGTGCAAAAAGCCCTGGTCGATGGCGGCCGCTTGGGGCGCAAGGCAGGCAAGGGCTTTTATGTCGGCCTGCCCGAAGCGGCGGGCCCGGTGGCTCCGCAGCAGCAAGACTTGGTGGCCATCGGCGTGGTCGGGCGCGGTCCATTGGCTGACGCTTTGGCGGCCTGCCTGGAACTCAAAGGTCTGGCCTACACGCGGGGTGAGTCGGCCGACTGGAATGGCTTGTTGGTCGGCGATATGCACGTGCACCTGAGCAGCGGCGTGACGGCCGCGCAATTGGCCGCCGAATGGCATCACCCTCAATCAGCGGTGATGGACTGGCCTTTGGCTCCCGACCGCATTGATGCCTTGGCGCTGAGTTTCGGGCCCGGCGTCAGTGCGGAGGGAGTGGCGGCGGTCGAAGATGTCTGGCGTGCTTTGGGCTGGCAGCCCCTGCACCTGCGCGATGTGCCGGGGCTGGCGGTCGCCCGCACGGTGGCGATGTTGGTCAACGAAGGGGCAGACGCGGTCTGGCAGGGCGTTTGCGACGAGCGCTCCGCTGATTTGGCCTGCAAGCTCGGCGTCAACTATCCGGCCGGGCCGTTTGAATGGCTGCAGTTGGTCGGCGCGCAGGCCGTGGTGGCGACGCTGGACGGGCTGTTTGCCGCCTACCGCAGCGAGCGATACCGGGTCAGCCCATTGCTGCAGCAGCGGCGCTGGGCTGAGCCCGGACTTAAACATGCCTGAGGCCTGTGCAAGCCTGTCCATGCCTGGCGAAGGCTTCAGGTCTACGACCTGTAGCTGAGCCTGGCTGATTACAGCAGCATGCGCAAATGGGCTTGCGCCTGCAGCAGTGGCGGCAGGCACAGCTCGACCAGTTGGTCCATGCTCATGCGAGACGCATGGGCGCAAATATTCAGCGACGCGACCACCTCGCCGCGGTAATTCTTCAGCGGTACAGCGACGGTGCGCAAGCCCACTTCCAGCTCTTGATCAATGCAGGCGTAGCCGAGCGCCCCGGCGCGCGCAATCTCTTGGCGCAAGCGCTCGGGCTGGGTGATCGTGTGTGGTGTCAAAGCGGTGAGCTGCTGGCGAGCCAGCCAAAGCTCCAGATCGGCCGGCGCCAAGGCCGCCAACATGATGCGGCCATTGCCGGAGCAATGAGCCGGCACCCGCATGCCCGGCTGCAGCGCGGGCGCAACCAGTCGGCCGGAGTTGGTGGCAGCGATGCAAATCACGTCGTTGCCGTCCAGCACGCCGGCCGAGCTGGCCTCCTTCAAGGCAAATGCGAGCTTGTGCAACTCGGGCTCGACGATGCGGGGCAGCCGGGCCGAATGCATATAGCTCTGACCCAAGCGCAAGACTCTGGGCGTCAGCGCGAACATCTTGCGGTCTTGGGTCACAAGGCCAAGATGTGTCAAGGTCAGCAAGTAGCGCCTAGCGGCTGCACGGGTCAGGCCGGTGCGGATGGCGACCTCGCTGATGGTCAGCCGTGGCCGCTCTTGATCAAAAGCCTCGATGACGGCCAGACCTTTTTCCAATCCGGCCACCAAATCGCGCTTGAGCGGGCCCGCTGGCTTGCTTTCTTGCGAGGGGGCAGCCAGGGCATGAGGCACGGAGGGGGCGCTGGCCTGGGCGGAGGCGTAATCAAAATCTTCGAAATTTCGGGCAGCTGACATGGTCGGAGTGGCGAAAATGCTCCCCGGTCTTGAGCTGTTTGCCAAGATGCTGGGCCATGAGTGGGCCAGGGAAGCTTTGTGTCTGAAAAAACCCCGCCGCAAAGCAGAGTGCTGCCGGATCAGCCATAAGGGAAGTTGGATCGGCAACTCCGCGAGCTAAGTCTCCGTTGATATATGTGCGCTGTACGCCTAAATATCAAATTGAGTATGCCATGTGAATTTTTGTTTCCGGGTATTAATACCTAGAAATCCTTGGACTAAAACTCACCCAGCTATGAGTTTTAGTCATTGCTGAAGCTGGCGCTTTCAGACCCGTTCGATGATGATGGCGATGCCCTGACCGACCCCAATGCACATGGTGCACAGCGCATAGCGCCCGCCGCTGCGCTGCAGCTGATTGACGGCGGTGGTGACGAGGCGTGCACCGCTGGCGCCGAGTGGATGGCCCAGGGCAATGGCACCACCATTCGGATTGACGCGCGCGTCGTCGTCCGCCAGCCCCAGTTGGCGCAGCACCGCCAGACCCTGGGCGGCAAAGGCTTCGTTGAGTTCGATCACATCCATCTGCGCCAGGCTCAAACCCGTCTGCGCCAGGACGCGCTGGCTGGCGGGTGCCGGGCCAATGCCCATGATGCGCGGTGCCACGCCCGCACTGGCCATGCCAACCACCCGGGCGCGCGGCGTCAGGCCGTTCTTGGCGGCCGCGGATTCGCTCGCCAGCAGCAGCGCGCAAGCGCCGTCGTTGACGCCCGAGGCGTTGCCGGCGGTGACGGTGCCGTCTGCGCGGACGATGGGTTTGAGCTTGGCCAGCACTTCCAGGCTGGTTTCACGCGGGTGCTCATCCCGATTGACGCAAATGGCTTCGCCCTTCTTTTGGGCTATGAAGACCGGCGTGATCTCTTCATCAAAGTAGCCAGCCTGTTGTGCGGCCACTGCCTTCAATTGACTGCGCAGCGCCAGCAGATCTTGGTCGACGCGGCTGATGCCAAAGTCCGTCGCAACGTTTTCGGCCGTCTCCGGCATCGAGTCGACGCCGTACTGAGCCTTCATCAGCTTATTGATGAAGCGCCAACCAATGGTGGTGTCGTAGACGGCATTGCTGCGTGAAAAAGCGCTTTCCGCCTTGGGCATCACGAACGGCGCTCGGCTCATGCTTTCGACACCGCCGGCCAGCATCAGGCCCGCCTCGCCGGCGCGAATCGCGCGTGCGGCCGAGCCGACGGCGTCCATGCCGGAGCCGCACAAGCGGTTGATGGTGGCGCCGGGCACGCCTACCGGCAAGCCGGCCAGCAGCGCCGACATGCGGGCAACATTGCGGTTGTCTTCACCGGCCTGGTTGGCGCAGCCGTAGAGCAGGTCGCTGATGGCATCCCAGTCGACGCCTGGGTTGCGGGTCATCAGGGCGCGCAAGGGGATCGCACCCAAATCGTCCGCCCTGACCGACGACAGCGCACCGCCGTAACGTCCGAATGGTGTGCGAATAGCGTCACAAATAAAGGCCTGATGGGTCATGATGCTTCCTTGTGGGAATAAAAGTCCGGCGTGCGGCTGAATTTGTGCACGCAAACGGCCAGAGAGTTTGGGGTACTTGGCGCGTGACTATATATAGTGGCTCGGGAGATTGAGGGCTCTTGCTTTGGGCGATGCGATCTCCGGCCAAGCCGGTCACGACCGGCCGAGTCGGGCGTGACAATTCGCACGGGAATTTCTGCCGTATCGGCTTGGTGCACCAAATACGGGCCTGAGCGACTTAAGTTTTAACCATTGCTTGCCGAAGCTTGACCGGAGGGCGCCTCAACGAATAGGCGTAGGAAATATATGAAGGACAGTTCGGACTATCCATTGATTGATGTCAGCCAGTTGAAGGTGGGGATGTTTATCCATCTGGATCTGGGCTGGATGGCGCATCCGTTCCCGCTCAGCAGCTTCAAGCTGGGTAGCGAAGAGCAGTTGATGATTTTGCGTCGCTTGGGTTTGAGCCAAGTGCGGTGGAGTCCTGGCAAGAGCGAACTGCAAATGGAGGCCACACCGCTGCCTGTCGCAGTGCCTGTGGTCACGGACTTGTCGACCGTTTCTAGCGAGGACTTGGCGCGTGAAGCGCATCGGCGCGCGCTGGCTGCCCAAAGGGCAGCCTTGCAGGTGTGCGAGCGCCAATATGGCGAAGCCGCTGCGGCCTTCCGTGATGTGATGGAGGCGGTGCCCAAAGACCCGCGTGGCAGCCGTGAGCAAACCACCGCCCTGGCGGCGGCCTTGCTGGACAAAATGCTGATCGAGGGCGATTTGAATATTCGCCTGCTCAACGAAGGCGCGGGGGACCGCAGCACGGCACATGCTTTGAATGTGTCCATCATTGCCCTGCTGCTCGGCCGGGCTTTTGGGTTGAACCGGGATGAAATGCTCGACCTGGGTGTCGGCGCGCTCTTGCACGACGTCGGCAAGCTGGAGGTGTTGGCCAGGTTGCGGCACCGCGAAGACAGCTTTACCGGCCCCGAAATGCAGCTCTACCAGCAGCATGTCGCCAAAGGCGTGGCGATCGCGCAAGGCATGGGTTTGTCACCCGGCCCCTTGCTGATCATCGCCCAGCATCACGAGAACGCCGATGGCAGCGGCTTCCCGCAGCGCATCAATATGGACAAGATGAGCGCCGGCGCGCGCATCGTGGCCCTGGTCAATCGTTTTGACGGCCTGTGCAATCCCTTGCTGGCCTCCAAGGCGATGACGCCGCATGAGGCGCTGTCGCTGATGTTTGCGCAGGGGCGCAACCGCTTCGACGCCACCATGCTGAATGCCTTCATCCGCATGATGGGTGTCTACCCGCCAGGTTCAGCGGTGCAGTTGACCGATGACCGCTATGCCTTGGTGGTGGCAGTCAATTCGTCCAGGCCGCTGAAGCCACGCGTGATGGTGCACGATCCGAAAGTGCCGCGTGAAGAGGCCTTGGTGCTCAATCTTGAGGAGCAACCTGACCTGGGTATTCGGCGTAGCATCAAGGCACAGCAGCTGCCGCGCGCCGCAATGGACTACCTGAGCCCCCGCACGCGCATCGCCTACTTCTTTGAGCCTGTCGGTGCTGGCATGGCGACGGAGCTGGCGGCGTGACTGTTCTCAGGTTGCAGCTGGCGCCCCAACCAAGCCCTGTCGAGCCTTACGCGGCCCTGCTGGACGGCCTGCTGGATTCGGCATGGTTGGTTGACGGGACGAGCCGTTGCATCCTGGCAGTGAACTCCGCCGCTCATCAGATGTTGGGTCTCAAGCCTGAGCAAATGATCGGGCAGGCGGTTGAGTCCTTGGTCAGCACGCCCGAGGACGCGATGTTCTGGATGGAGGCTGCCGGCAATACTTCGGCCAGTTTGAATTCGGACACGCTGATGCGCCATGCCGATGGACAGATGCTCTGGGTCACGCGCCGCATCAGCTATGTCTCGCCAAACTCGCAGGTGGCCGGAGGTGGACAGGGCGGCTATTGGCTGGTAGTGATCCGCGACCAAAGTCGTCAGCGCCAAAGCGAGGAGGAGCGCGAGGCCTTGGTGGCCGAGCTGCAGGCGACGCTGGAATCCACCGCTGACGGCATTTTGGTCACCGATCTGGCCGGGCGCATGCGCTCTTTCAATAAGCGCTTTGCCTCGCTCTGGGGTATTCCGGCTGACCTGCTGCACGAGCGTAACGACGAGGCCGTGCAGACCTGGATGCGCCGCAGCGTGCTTGACGGCAAAGCCTATGCCCAGTGCTTGGGTGCCATCGAAGAAGCGCCACTGCTGCAGAGCAGCGATGTGATCACGCTGACCGATGGCCGTGTGCTGGAGCGCGTTTCCCTGCCGCAGTTCAGCCGAGGTCGGGCAGTTGGACGGGTCTATTCCTTCCGGGACCTGAGTGAAAAGCTCGCCGCCAGCCAGCGCATTGAAGAGTTGGCACATTCGGATATGTTGACCGGGCTGCCGAATCGGCGCGCCCTGGCCGAGCGGCTTGACTATGCGCAGGCGATGGCCAGGCGTGAGAGCATTCCTTTTGCCCTGCTCAATGTTGATCTGGACCGTTTTCAACAGATCAATGACACCCTCGGCCACTCCTATGGCGACCGGGTTCTGAAAGAGGTGGCGGAGCGCCTGAAAAGCTGCCTGCGTGAGGTCGATACGGTGGCGCGCTTGGGTGGCGATGAGTTCGCGCTGCTGATCCATCAGTCTGATGGACGAGGCGCCGAGAACGCGGCTCGCCGGGTGCAGGATGCGATGTCGCGCCCTTTCAGTTTCGATACGCTCAGCTTTACCGTTACTTGCAGCACAGGCATCGCCTTGTTTCCGGGCGATGGCGGCACGGCCGAAGAGCTGATGGCCAGCGCCGAGCGCGCCATGCACTGGGTCAAGGAAAGTGGCCGCGGCACCTTCCACTTTCATTTGCCCCGCAAGGACGTAGATTTGTTGTCGCGCATGCGCCTGGATCATGCAATGCGCCAAGCCTTGCAAGAGGGCCAGTTCCGCTTGCACTACCAGCCTCAGATCGCCTTGGGCAGCGGCCAGGTCATCGGTGCGGAGGCGCTGATTCGCTGGCGTGATCCGCTGCGCGGGGAGATTTCGCCCGGCGAGTTCATTCCGGTTGCGGAAGAGAGCGGTTTTGTCGTCTCGATTGGCGAATGGGTGTTGCGTCAAGCCGTTGAGCAAGCGGCGACGTGGTTGCGACAAGGCAGACCCATGCCGGTTGCAGTGAATGTGTCGGCCCTGCAGTTTCAGCAGAGTCAGTTTGTCGACTCGGTGGCGGCGGTTTTGAAGTCCTCAGGCTTGCCGCCCGCCTTGCTTGAGCTGGAGTTGACCGAATCGATTCTGCTGCGCGACGCTGAAGAAGCGCTGCTCAGGCTGCAAGCCTTGGCCGCCTTAGGGGTGACCATGTCTATTGATGACTTCGGCACCGGCTACTCGAGCCTGGGCTATTTGAAACGTTTCCCGATTCAGCGCTTGAAGATTGACCGTAGTTTTGTGCAGGGGCTGCCGGGCGACAGCAGTGACGCGGCCATCGTCAACGCCATCATTCAAATGGGCCAAGCCCTGCGTCTTCAGGTCATTGCCGAAGGTGTTGAGACCGAGACGCAGCGAGATTTTTTGCGGCGCGCCGGTTGTCACGAGTTTCAGGGCTTTCTCTATGCGCCCGCGCTCGACCCGCGTGCTTTCGAGGAGCGTGTTTGGCGCCGCAGCCCGGAAGCACTCCCGCGCAGTGTTGGCATGCATTTATTGGGCGGCTTGCTGGTCTGAGGCGACGGCGTCACGAAGGGCAACGCACAATACCGCTCTATCCAACGCAAGGGTGAGCGATGCTTTATAAATTCAAGTCCAAGGCCGGCGCTGACGTCATCATGATGGGCCCGCAAGGCGACCAAGTTTTGGCGCTGATGGGGCGCGAGCCCTCTGCCCAGGGGCTGTTGGCTGCGGCCAGCTTGTCGCAGGCGATGGCTGATCTGGAGCGAGCCGCCGCCGAAGATGACGCTGCTTTTGCAGAACTGCAGGCCGAAGCGCTGGCTGCTGGCTTGAGCGCCCCTCGCCGCGAAGGTATCAGTTTGCGCCAACGCGTCTGGCCGCTGCTCGAGTTGATGCGGCACAGCGTGCAAGCAGGCCAGGACGTTCTCTGGGGCGTTTAAAGTGATGCCACTTGATAGCAGCACCCAAATTCTGGCGATTCGCCATGGCGAGACCGAATGGAATCGGGTCAAGCGGATTCAAGGTCACACCGATATTGCGCTCAGCGATTTGGGCCTTGCCCAAGTGCGTCTGCTGGGCCTGGCCCTGCAGGAGCAGTCGATTGATGCCATCTATACCAGCGACTTGCAGCGTGCCCGGCAAACTGCCCAAGCGGTCATCGAGCTAGCGCCGCATACAGGACTGAACTTGCGGCTGGACCCGCAACTGCGGGAGCGCAGCTTCGGCAGTTTTGAAGGCTTGACCTGGGAAGAGATTGCGGCTCGCTGGCCTGATCAAAGTGAGCGCTGGCGCAAGCGGGATGCCGAATTCGGGGCCGAAGGCGGCGAGACGCTGGGTGAATTTTACCAACGCAGCGTGGCGGCGCTGACACGCATCGCCATGCGGCATCCCGGCCAAACAATAGTCGTTGTCACCCATGGCGGCGTTTTGGACTGCCTCTACCGAGCGGCGACTGGCCTTGGCCTGCAGGCGCCCCGTACCTGGGTGCTGGGCAATGCGGCTGTGAATCGGCTGCTTTTCACGCCGGTAGGCTTCAGTTTGATTGGTTGGAGTGATGCCAGCCATTTGGAGCCCCTGGGCCAAGATTTTGCGCCATAAAGCAGGGCCAAATTCTTGCCGCATTGGCAAGTGCCGAAGCGGATGCTGTTAGGTATAACAGGGAAGTGTTGCAATTTCGCGTCGAACTACTGGCGCTCCAACGCGGCACTTCTATACTCGCGACACATTGCGCACAAGTTCGGGCCAACCAGCCTGGCAGAGCCCAGCTCAATTTCAACTCACCAAGGAAAACGATGAAAAAGATCGCTCTCGTGGCCGCTATTGCAGCCTTCGCCGCTCCCGCCGCATTCGCACAAAGCTCGGTCACCCTGTGGGGCCGGATCAATACTTCGGTTGAGAGCCAGTCCAACAACGGCGGCGACCGCCTTGTCGCGGTGCAGAACAACAGTTCGCGCCTGGGTTTCAAGGGTACTGAAGATCTGGGCGGAGGCCTGAAGGCTCAGTTCCTGCTGGAGCATGGCCTGAATTCGGACACCGGTGCGCAAACCAAGGGTCAATTTTGGAACCGTGAAGCTGCTGTTCAGTTGAGCGGCGCTTTCGGTACTGTCAAGTTGGGTCGTTGGACCAACGGTTCTTACTTTGCTACCGCTGACTACATCAGCATGCACAACCATGACACCGGCACGTCGGAAGACAAGCTGTATTCGGGTGCAGGTTGGACTGAAACGAATAAGGTTGGCTATTTCACGCCGAACTATGCTGGTTTCACCGCTGAAATCACCGCTAGTGCAGGTGAAGGTGCCAAGGATTCTTCCGGCGCAATCGTTCCTCGCGCATTTGACTTGTCTGCCAACTACGACATGGGCCCTATCCACTTGGGCGCTGGTTATAGCGAGCAAGGCGATGCCAACCAGTTTGCAATTCGCGGCCTGTATGAATTGGGTGCTTTCACTTTTGGTGCCTACTGGCAGCGTGAAGACTCCGGCGCGAAAACAAATGCGACGCGTAATATCGGCCGCGTTTCCGCGATGTACACGCTGGGCGCGTCTGAGTTCCACGTCAATGTGGGTGGCACGGAGTCCGGCGGTTTGGCAAGTACACAAGCCGGCATCTCTGGCTTTGGTGGTCATGGCGGCAAGCAGTACACCTTTGGCTACAACTACAACCTGAGCAAGCGCACCAAGGTCTATGGCTTCTACACAGCTGTTGACGTCAATGACACTAAGAAGGGTGATTTCGACTCCTTCGCAGTGGGCGTGCGCCACAACTTCTGAGGCCGCGCAGCCGAGTCCGGAAGGACTTGGCTGGCAGTCGAAGGATGTATGACGATACAAGCCGCAAGGCAAATCGTTTGTAACGGAATCAAAAAAGCGACCTTCGGGTCGCTTTTTTATTGGTGGTTCAGAAGTGGCTATTCATCAAATAGTTGCCCCATTGCCTTGGGCGGTGTCACGCCCAGATGTCTGAAAGCGGCGAGTGTTGCGATGCGCCCGCGCGGTGTGCGTTGCAAAAAGCCCTGCTGTATCAGATAAGGCTCAATCACATCTTCAATCGTGCCGGCCTCCTCGCCGATTGCTGCGGCGACGTTTTCCAAGCCTACCGGTCCGCCATCAAAACGGTGCACGATGGCCTCCAGCAACTTGCGGTCCATCAGGTCGAAGCCGCGCGGGTCTACATCCAGCATCGCCAGCGCTTGGTCGGCAATGTGCTTGATGATGCGGCCATCGCCTTTGACGTCGGCATAGTCACGCACTCGCCGAAGTAATCGGTTAGCAATGCGCGGTGTGCCGCGCGAGCGGCGAGCTATCTCTAGCGCACCATCTTCATCCATCGGCGTATTCAATAGCGCGGCCGAGCGGGTGACGATGCGCTGCAACTCTTCGGCGGTGTAAAACTCCAGCCGGGCCACGATGCCGAAACGGTCGCGCAGTGGGTTGGTCAGCATGCCGGCGCGGGTGGTGGCACCAACCAAGGTGAATGGTTGCAAATCCAGCTTGATCGAGCGTGCGGCCGGACCTTCGCCGATCATGATGTCAATTTGGTAGTCCTCCAGGGCCGGGTAGAGGATTTCCTCCACCACCGGCGAGAGGCGGTGAATCTCGTCGATGAAGAGCACATCGTTTTTCTCGAGATTGGTCAGGATGGCGGCCAGATCCTTGGGCTTCTCCAGCACTGGCCCCGAGGTTTGGCGCAGATTGACGCCCAACTCGGCGGCGATGATGTGGGACAGCGTGGTTTTTCCCAAACCCGGCGGGCCGAACAGCAGTACATGATCCATCGCCTCGTCGCGCTTGCGGGCCGCACCGATGAAGATCTCCAGTTGTTCGCGGGCCTTGGTCTGGCCGACATATTCCTCCAACAGCTTGGGCCGCAGAGCGCGCTCGATCGCTTCTTCTTTGGGAGAGGCTGGTGCTGCACTAACGACACGAATCGGCGCAGCGGCGAAGTCGTCGGTTTGAATACTCATCTTGACAGCGCCCTCAGCGCCAACTTGATGCCGTCGCTAACGCCGACATCGGCCGGCAAGGGCTTCAGTGCCAGCGCGGCGTCTTTTTCGCTGTAGCCCAGTGCCACCAACGCCTGCAAGATGTCGCCCTGGTTGTCGTTGACCATGCTGACCGGCAAAGCCAGATCAGGCCCGAGCTTGCCCTTGAGTTCGAGCAGCAGCCGCTCGGCGGTCTTCTTGCCGACACCAGGTACCTTGACCAGACGGGCGGCTTCTTGGCGTGCCACTGCTTGGGCCAGCTCGGCCACTGACAGGCCGGAAAGCAGCGACAGTGCCATGCGTGGCCCGACTCCGCTGATCTTGATCAACTGGCGGAAAGTGGCGCGCTCCTCGGCGGTGAGAAAGCCAAACAGGATTTGGGCGTCCTCACGCACCACAAAATGAGTCAGCAAACTGACCTTGTCGCCCAAGCCTGGCAGGTTGTAAAAAGTGCTCATCGGCACATCGACCTCGTAGCCGACGCCCTGCACATCAATGAGAACCAGCGGGGGCGATTTCTCCGCAATGACGCCTGTGAGTCTTCCTATCATGCGGCCATTATCCGGCCACAGTCAGCCCTCGGTCCGGCCGTTGGTCGGATGAAAACCCTGGCCAGTTCAGCTTCGCCCGAAGAGGCCCAGACGCTGCGCCTCGAGTGCGGCCTCGGCGCGCGAAGAGACATTCAATTTGCGATAGATCTGCTTCACATAGTCGGCGATGGTGTGGCGCGACAAGCCCAGTTGCACGCCGATCTCAGGCAAGGTGAAGCCCTTGGCGACGCGCAGCAAGACCTCAGTCTCCCGGTCCGTCAGCGAAACCTCGTGGACGGGGGCGGCCGCTTGCGGACGCCTTTGTTTGCCGAAGTAGGAAATAACCTTGCGGGCGATCGAAGGGGACAGCGGCGGCTCACCTTGGCTCATGCGTTGCAACTGTTCAATCAACAGTTCGCGTGATTGCTCTTTGAGCAGATAGCCGAAGGCGCCAGCCTGCAGGGCGGGGAACAGGTGCTCGTCATCATCGTGAATGGTCACAATCACCGACTGCGCCTCCGGTTGGCGGTCACGCAAGGCGGCGATGACGTCCACGCCGGAGCCGTCCGGTAGGCCCAGATCCAGCAGCGCCAGATCGAAGCGCTGGCTGTTGACGAAGGCCAAGGCGTCTTGCACGCGCGAGCATTCGGTGATCTGTGCGTTGACGAAGACCTGCTTGATCAGCGCCTTCAGCCAGGCTCTGATTTCGGGAATATCTTCAAGCAGCAGGATATGGTCCATGGTGTTCTCGGTGTTCCGATGCGGCGCGGCGCGGGTTGCGCTCACTCACAGTTCATCACAGTCTGTGACGGTAAGGCTTTATCGGCAGGAGGCCAATAGCACTGAGCTCGATCAAGTGGCGCAGATGTGTGAGATGCACGTTATTTCAAAGCGGAATCGTCAGCCGAATCACGGTACCCCAGCCCGGCCCCGACTCGACCAGGCATTGCCCATGCATTTGCTTGGCGCGTGACTTCATGCTGGCCATGCCGTGACCGCGGTCCAGCCTGCCGTCAAGTTCTGCGGGTATGCCCTGGCCATTGTCCTGTATCACGACCAGAAAATCGCCGTCCTGGACCTTGCAGCTGATATTGCAATGGGTGCCGCCGCTGTGTTTGATGATGTTGCTGACGGCTTCACGGAAGATCCGTGTGGTTTGCACGTAAGCGCGCGCCGGCAGCGTGTGGATGATGTCCTCGGCCGGCGACTCCCATTCGGCCAAGATATTGGCTTGACCCAGCCTCGACACGACCTCGGCCCGCCAGTCGCCCAAAGCGTCCAGCAGTTGCACCGGCTTGCCGGTCAGCCCTCGCACCGACAGGCGCATTTCCTCCAGCGCCTCGCGGGCCAGGGTGGAGATGCGGTCGGACTCGCTGGTGTGAACAATGGTCAAGAGTTTGGCGCCCAAGTCGTCATGCAGATCGGCCGCGATGCGCTTTCGTTCGCGTTCGGTCACTTGCTCCAATTTTTGCTCCACCAGGGCGCCAAAGCTGAGTTCAACCTCCGCAACGCGGGAGTGCATGTCGTGCTCGGCTTGCGCGTGGCGAATCTCGGCCAGTCTGCGGGCGCGTGCCAGCGCGGCAATCGCCTGTAGCCCCAGGGCCATCATCAAGAGTGCGATCGCCCACAATACGCCAACGGTGGCCAGCGGCGTATGGGTCGCCGTATTGGCCGGGAATAAAACTGGCGTGAGCTTCAGAACCCACAGAGCCACCACCGCCAAGCTCAGCAAGGTCAACAGCGTGCGCAGCAGCAGCGGGTCGCAGTGTTGCGGGACCAGAGGCTCCTCGACAGGCACAACGGCATCTACTGCGGTCTGATGCAGGCGTGTGTAGTAGGCCATTGCCAGCAGCAACTCCACGGTCAAGGCGACACGCCAAAATTGCTGCAACCATGGTGCTTGGCTTTCCCCCAGCAGCCAAACGGTCAAGGGCGCCAGCACAAGCTGTACCCGCAGCGCTGCTGCCAACCAGGCCGGCAGGCCCAGCATGGGCCTGAGCGCGAACCGCAGCGCACAAAAAGTAAGCAAAGCCAACAAAGCGGTTTCGGCGCCTGCAAACCCAGGACTCAACTCGATCAGCATTGCCCACGCCACGGCACTGAGCAGCATGCCGCTGAGGTAGGGCAGGCGCCGCTCGGAGGGGCAGAGTCGGGCCAGCAAGCCGGCCGTGACGCCCATCATCAGCAGCATGGCGGTCAGCCAGGTGTTGATGGCGGTACTGATCTCAAAGTAGCCGAGGGCGGGGGCGCTTGCCGGCTGAGCCCATAGCGCCGCCGGCAGCAATGAGGCGCCGAGGGCCGTCGCCCATCTCAAGTGAATTGGTTTGACCATGACGGAGTTTTTATCTATCCAACAAGCTGCATATGGGCGCGATTGTGCAGGACGCGCGGGCGGCTGCGATCCATTGCTTGCACGGGCGACAATGCGAGCCTTGCCCACTGCGTCCAAATACCGCCGCCATGATGCTTCGCCATGATTTTGCCCCGATCGACAACCAGCGTCTGGCGCATTTGTGTGGCAGCTTGGATGGGCATTTGCGGCTGATCGAGACCAGCATGGGCGTCAGCATCACGCGCCAGCACGCTCACTTCCGCATTGAGGGCGTTAAGGCTGCGGCCGCCCGTACCTTGCAGCTCTTGCAGGCGCTTTATGAGCGTGGTCAACGTGCCATTGCGCCGGAGCTTTTGCACGTGGCGCTGGCCGAAGCCGTCAGTGAACTAGCCCCGACCCCAAAACGCAGCCAAGCTGCGGCCGTCACGGCAAAAGCGGCACAAGCCGAGGCTCCGGAGGCGCTGGTCTTGCGTACGCGTCGCGCCGATCTGGCCGGCCGCACGCCTTTGCAGCATCAATACCTGCGTCAAATCATGGCAAACGACATCAGCTTTGGGCTGGGGCCGGCCGGCACCGGCAAGACCTATCTGGCGGTGGCCTGCGCGGTTGATGCGCTGGAGCGCAATAGCGTACAGCGCATCATCCTGACGCGTCCGGCGGTCGAAGCCGGCGAACGCCTGGGCTTCTTGCCCGGTGATTTGACCCAGAAGGTCGACCCTTATCTGCGCCCTCTGTATGACGCACTCTATGAATTGATGGGCTTTGACAAGGTCACCAAGGCGTTTGAGAAGGGGACCTTGGAAGTCGCGCCCTTGGCTTTTATGCGTGGCCGCACACTCAACCATGCTTTTGTGATCCTGGATGAAGCGCAGAACACCACGCCCGAGCAGATGAAGATGTTTCTGACCCGCATTGGCTTCGGCAGCAAATGCGTGATCACCGGCGACACCAGCCAGGTTGACCTGCCCAAGGGCGCCACCAGCGGCTTGGTTGATGCCGAGCGGGTGCTGGCCAAGGTGAAGGGCATCGCCATGACGCACTTCACCAGCGCCGACGTGGTGCGCCACCCGCTGGTGGCGCGGATTGTCGAGGCCTATGAGGCGCGCACGGCGGCCGAGGCAAAGTTGAAGAACAAAGGAGGCACCGCATGAGCCAGCCCGAACTGAGTTTGTCCTTGCAGTTTGCCGACCCTCGGCACCGTGCCTTGCTGGCGCGCCACAAGGTCGCACGCTGGATGCGTGCCGCGCTGGAATTGCCGGGTGAGATCACCGTGCGCATCGTGGGTGCCGAAGAAGGCCAGCGACTCAATCTTGAATTTCGAGGCAAGGATTACGCCACCAATGTGCTGACCTTTGATTACAGACATGAGCCGGTGGTGACAGCCGACCTGGTGATTTGCGCCGAAGTGGTAGAGCGCGAAGCCTTGGAGGCCGGCAGCGATATTGCTGCTTACTACGCGCACATGCTGGTACATGGCACCCTGCACGCCCAGGGCTATGACCACGAAGAAGACGATGAGGCCGCCTGCATGGAGGGTCGAGAGTCCGAGATCATGCTGGGCTTGGGCTTCGCCGATCCCTATCGCGCTGACTGAAATTTTTTGAGCTAACGCCGGGTGCCCAGATAGCGCTTGCGCCAGAAAAAGCTGCCCAGCAAGAGGGCGATCGTCACCATCACGCCCAAGGCGATCCAGACGCCGGTGGCGCGGTGAATCAAGGGCAGGGTGTCGAAGTTCATGCCAAAGATGCCGGTGATCAGGTTCAGCGGCAGGAAGATCGCCGTCAGCACGGTCAAGGTGCGCATGATGTTATTGGTGCGGTGCCCCAGCGCCGAAAAGTGCATTTGCACCGCCGACTCGGACGAGGACTCCATGCGCCGCACATGGGTCAACACCCGCTCGATATGTTCCAGCACATCACGCGAGCGCACGCGCAGCAGTTCGCGGTCGCGCAGCATGGCGGCGTCTTGCGTGGCTGGCCAGTCGTCCAGTACATCGATCCATTCCTGCATCGCGCTGCGCTGGTCTTCGCAGGTGTCTTCAAGCCGGTGCAAGGCGTCGCGAGACTCCAGCAGCAGCGGCCATTCCTGAAACTCACGTTGCGAATCCATCAGCGCATGCTGCACCGTTTGCATCTGCCGGGTCAGCAAACGCCGCAAGTCGAGGTAGCTGTCCACCATGTGGTTGACCATGCGCAACATCAGCTCGGCCGAACTATTGGGCAGGCGCGAGCTGCCGCGCAGGTCACGCCCTTCGGTCAAGGCGCCAAGTTTTTGGGCGAAGTAGTCACGCACTGCGCAGTCGGTCGGGTGCACGCTCAGCAGCACGCGGTCAAACACCGCAAAGCCGACCGGGCTCGTGTCGATCGCACGCAGTGCCTTTTGCGCACTGGCCAGCGTGCCATGCTGATCGTCCACGAACAAATCTTCGCTGCCTGGCGCGGCCGCAAGCCGGCGGAAGATCAGCATGTCGTACCAGGACGTGTAGTCGAAATGCGAGGGCAACTGGTTGTTGATCAGGTCGGCCACATGCAGATCGACCAGTGAGCCGCAACTCCAGCGTTGCAGGCCGAGTTGCACATCCATGTAGTGCAACTCGAACTCGCGGCGACCATAGGCCAGCCATAAATAGCCGCTCTCAGGCAGGTCAGCCGGCAATGCCCCAAGCTCGGTGAACTGGTCACCTCGGATGTGGAAGAGCCGCATCAGCTCTTTTTCAGCAGTCTCGCCGCCTCAAGTGCGAAGTAAGTCAGCACGCCGTCGGCGCCGGCGCGCTTGAAAGCCAAAAGCGACTCCATCATCACCGCATCATGGTCCAGCCAGCCGTTTGCCGCCGCCGCTTTCAGCATCGCGTACTCGCCGCTGACCTGGTACGCAAAGGTCGGCACGCGAAACTCCTCCTTGACCCGGCGCACGATGTCCAAATAGGGCATGCCCGGCTTGACCATCACCATATCGGCGCCCTCGGCAATGTCCAGCGCCACCTCGCGCAGCGCTTCATCGCTATTGCCGGGGTCCATTTGGTAGGTCTTTTTATCCGCCTTGCCCAGATTACCGGCCGAGCCGACGGCATCGCGGAAAGGGCCGTAGAAGGCACTGGCGTATTTGGCGCTATAGGCCATGATGCGGGTGTGAATATGGCCTTGATCTTCCAGGGCAGTGCGGATTGCGCCGATTCTGCCGTCCATCATGTCGCTGGGTGCGACGATGTCGACGCCGGCCTCGGCCTGTACCAAGGCTTGGGCGCAGAGCATCTCCACCGTGCGGTCATTGATGATGTAGCCGGTGTCGTCGAGCAAGCCGTCTTGGCCGTGGCTGGTGTAGGGGTCCAGCGCGACATCGGTCAAGATGCCCAGTCCGGGGACAGCTGCTTTCAAGGCACGCACCACGCGCGGCACCAAGCCGTCGGGGTTGAGCGCTTCGCTGCCGTCGGGTGTCTTCAGAGAGGCATCGATCACCGGGAACAAGGCCAGCGCTGGGATGCCCAGCGCCACGCATTCTTCGGCGACGGCGATCAACCGGTCCAGGCTCAAGCGGGCCACGCCCGGCATTGACGGTATCGGCGTGACCAGGTCGACGCCTTCATGCACGAAAACCGGCAGGATCAGGTCGCTGGCAGTCAGTGCATGCTCGCGCACCATGGCACGGCTGAAGGCGTCGCGACGCAGGCGACGAGGGCGGCTAGCCGGGAACGGGGCGGGAGGCAGGACAGAGCGGGACAAGGCTTTTCTCCAGGTCAAAGTGACGGACTGCGCAATCTAAGCGATAACAATTAAAGACAGCCGCGTGAAGATTCTGTTAATATTCACATCGAATGATAGCCGCAAGGTGGTCGTTCCCTGCTTTTCCTCCCTGAGCAGGAGCCTTTGCGTGATGACAGCGAAAAGGCTTTCTCGCCCCGGCTTAGTAGCCGGGGCTTTTTTTTGTCCGTCGCCATAGGCCGCTTGCAGTGCGAGTCGCGCCGATTGCTGGCGTCGCGCCCCGCATAATGCCGCCATGCTCTGGATCAAAGCCTTTCATATCGTGTTCGTGGCCAGCTGGTTTGCCGGCCTGTTTTACATGCCGCGAATCTTCGTCAATCTGGCCATGGTGCCAACAGAAAGTCATGCCGAACGTGAGCGCCTGCTCTTGATGGCTCACAAGCTGTACCGGTTCATGAGCTTGTTGATGATCCCGGCCCTCGCCTTGGGTGCCTGGCTTTGGATGGATAACTTCAGCGGGTTCAATCGTGGCTGGTTGCATCTCAAGCTGGCCTTGGTGATCGGTGTGATTGGCTACCATCATTTTTGCAAAAGCATTCTGCGCAGTTTTGAGCTGCTGGCGAATCGGCGCAGTCACCGCTGGTTCCGCATCTTCAATGAGATGTCGGTCTTGCTGTTTGCTGCCATCGTGATCTTGGTGGTGGTCAAGCCCTTTTAAGCATCAAGTCGATGGCACGCCGGCAGAGTTCCGCCACTTGGTTGCTGCTGGCTTATGCCTGCTTGATTGTCTACGCCAGTCTTTACCCGTTCGGCCCTTGGGTGCTGCCGCCTGGCGTGCCGCTTGAGGGTTTGTGGCGCTTGCCCTGGCCCAAGTATTTCGGCGCTTTTGACCAGCAGCTCAATCTGATCGGTTACATACCGCTGGGCTTGCTCGGTTTTGCCGCCGGCTTGCGCAGCGGCCTGGGCCTGCGCGGGGCCTTGTTGCTCGGCTTGCTGCCGGCCCCCTTGTTGTCGTATTTGCTCGAGACGGTGCAGTTTTTTCTGCCCTCTCGAGTGCCTTCGCTGGCCGATTGGCTGTTGAATTCTGTCGGCGCCTGGACAGGCGTCGTGCTGGGCCTGGTTTTGCATGCTTTTGGCGGTTTGCGGCGTTGGCACGACCTGCGCGAGTATTGGTTTGTGCCGCACAGCGCGTCCGCCTTGGCCTTGCTGGCCATTTGGCCTTTGGGCCTATTGTTTCCGACCTCGGTGCCCTTGGGGCTCGGCCGCTGGTTGCCGCATTTGCAAGAAACCGCCGTTGATTTGTTGGAGAACACGCCCTGGGCCCTGCAGTGGAGCGATGAGTGGGCCGACGCGGTGCGCGCTTTGCCGCCGGGCCTGGAGGCGATTGCAATTGCGCTGGGGCTGCTGGCGCCGGCCTTGCTGGTACTTTCGGTGGCCAAGCCCGGCAAGCGCCGCGCCTTGCTGGTGCTGGGGCTTGGCTTGTTAGGTGTGCTGATGACGGCCTTGTCTACGGGCCTGAACTTTGGCCCGCAAAACGCTTGGGCTTGGCTCACACTCGCCACTTGGCCTGGGCTGGCTGTCGGGCTGCTGCTGGGTCTGCTGGCGGCCTTCTTGCCCCGGCAGGTTTGCGCAGGGCTGGGGCTTTTGGTGCTGAGCGCCTTGATCGCGCTGATCAGTCAGACGCCGGCTGACCCCTATCTGGTGCAGCGTCTGCAGACCTGGGAGCAGGGTCGTTTCATCAATCTTTATGGTCTGGCCGAGTGGATAGGCTGGGTGTGGCCATTTGCGGCGGTGCTGTGTTTGCTGAACTTAATGGCCCGGCGCAAGCTCTGAAACGCGGCCCCTACCTACAATGGCGGCATGAGTTATTTCAAGCGCCATATTTTCTTTTGCCTCAACGAGCGTGAGAGCGGCAAGAGCAGCTGCGCTCTAAGCGGCGCCCAGGCAGGTTTCGATCACTGTAAATCGAGGGTTCGCGAGCTGGGCCTGGCCGATGTCGGCGGCGTGCGGGTCAACAAGGCCGGTTGTTTGCACCGCTGTGCCGGTGGCCCGGTGGCCGTGGTCTACCCGGATGCCACTTGGTACACCTATGTCGACAACAGCGATATCGACGAGATTGTCGAAAAGCACTTGAAAAACGGCCAAGTCGTTGAACGTTTGGTCTTGCCCGATGACGTGGGTCTGTAGGCGATGAATTCTCAAACCGACAAACGGCTGATCGCCGGGCCGGCCGGCTTGATCGAAGTTGCCATTGACACGCCGCCCAGCTCTTTCGAAGGCCGGCTCAGAGGCATGGCCTTGGTCTGCCACCCGAACCCGACCCAGGGCGGCACCATGGACAACAAGGTCGTGCAAACCTTGGCACGTGCTTTTGTACAGTTAGGCTACCGGGCCGTGCGATTCAATTTCCGCGGCATTGGCAAGTCAGAGGGCGGCTGGGACGCCGGCCAAGGCGAGGTTGATGATGCCCTGGCCGTGCTGGGCGCCGTGCGAGATTCCGGCGAGAATTTTGTACTTGCCGGGTTTTCCTTCGGCGCCTTCGTGACATCGCAAGCCGCGCGGCGCCTGCGCGAAGGCCCATTGGCCGATCAGGCCGAGCGCGTGGTGCTAGTCGGGCCGGCGACCAGTCGTTTTGATACCGCGCCTGTGCCTGCTGACACGCTGGTGGTGCACGGTGAGGTTGACGATGTGGTGCCACTCAGCTCGGTGCTGGACTGGGCCCGACCGCAATCGCTGCCGGTCGTCGTCGTGCCCGGCGTTGGACATTTTTTCCATGGCCAGTTGCCGCTGCTGAAAAGCATCATCGTTAGCAATTGGCAAACTTTGCAAGTTTGACCTTTCCCCCTGATTCTCGAGATCACCCTTGAAGAACCGATTGATTGCCTTTGTGTTGGCTGCCGCCGGCGCATTCTCTGTACATGCTCAGGCGCCGCAAGCGCCCGAGATTGCCGCGCGCAGCTTTTTGCTGCTGGACATGACGGCCAACAAGGTCTTGACCGAACGCGATGCCAACGCGCCTAACGACCCGGCTTCACTGACCAAGCTGATGACCGCTTACGTGGTTTTTGGCGCCTTGCGCGATAAACGCCTGACGCTGGATCAGACGCTGACGGTGTCCACGCGCGCCTGGGACGAGCGCAAGGGCGATCCCTCGCTGATGTTCATCGACACGACCATGACGCCCAAGGTCGACGAGCTGCTGCGCGGCATGATCATCCAGTCCGGCAATGATGCCTCGGTCGCGCTGGCCGAAGGCGTGGCAGGCACGGTGGAGCAATTCGTCGCGATGATGAACCGCCAGGCCAAGGCCTGGGGCTTGAAGAACACCGAATTCAAGAACGTCACCGGCATGACCGAGCCGGGGCACCGCAGCAGTGCGCGCGATTTGTCGGTGATCGGCTCCAACCTGATCCGCGACTTCCCCGAGTTCTATGCTTATTACTCGCAGCGCGACTTCACCTTCAACAAGATACGCCAAGACAATCGCAATCTGCTGCTGCGCCGTGACCCCAGCGTGGACGGCATGAAGACCGGCTACACCGAGGCGGCCGGCTACTGCCTGGTGGCCAGCGCACAGCGTGAATTCCCTAACGGCAAACGCCGACTGCTCAGCGTCGTGATGGGCACCGCCTCCAAGGAAGCGCGCGCCAGCGAGAGCCAGAAGCTGTTGAATTGGGGCTATTCCGCGTTCGATGCGGTGCGCTTGTTTGACAACGGCCAAGCCATCAGCACCGTGCCGGTGTGGAAGGGCGCCGCCGCGCAAGCCAAGCTCGGTGCCGCCGGACCGGTGTTTGTGGCGGTGCCGCGCGGTGAGGGCGCCAAGCTGCAGACCAAGGTCGAGCGCACCGATCCGCTGGTGGCCCCACTCAGCAAGGGTCAGCGCGTTGGCACGCTCAAAGTCACGACGACCGCTGGCGTGGCCGTGGCCGAAGTGCCCTTGGTTGTGCAGGAAGAAGTGCCGATGGCAGGTATTTTTGGCCGCGCCTGGGATGCGATCCGACTCTGGATCAAATGATGGGCGTCAGCTTGCTTCGGGCGTAAGCTCGGGTTAGATCAGGAGAGCCGCATGAAAAATTCATTGCCCGATGTTTTTTGCTATTTGAATGGTGAATACACACCCTTGGCGGAGGCCAAGGTGTCGGTGATGGATCGCGGTTTCATCTTCGGCGACGGCGTCTACGAAGTGTTGCCGGTCTATGGCCGGCTGCTGTTTCGCTTTGAAAGTCATATGGACCGCCTGGAGCGCAATCTTGCCAAGCTGCGCATCGCCAGCCCGCTGTTGCGGGCCGAGTGGCTGGAGATTGCCCGCAAGCTGATCTCCAAGGTCGATGCCGAAGATCAAGCGGTCTACTGCCAAGTGACGCGCGGTGTGGCACCTCGCAACCATGTGATGCCACCGCACATCAAGCCGACGCTATTTGCCTACAGCAGCCCGGCCAAGCCCATCCCTGCGGACGAGCGGCACCACGGTGTTGCCTGCATCACGGCGCGCGACTTCCGCTGGGAGCGTGGTGACATCAAGAGCACCTCGCTGCTTGGCAATGTGCTGGCGCGCCAGATCTCCGCCGATCAAGGTGCGGCCGAAACAATTCTCCTGCGGGATGGTTTTTTGACCGAGGCCTCGGCCTCCAATGTCTGGATCGTCAAGGAGGGCGCTTTGCTGGGTCCGCCCAAAAGCGAGCATGTGCTGGAAGGCATCCGGGTCGAATTGCTCAAGGAGTTGTGCGAAGAGGTCGGCATTGGCTATAAGCTGAAGCCCATTTCAGAGGCTGATTTGTTTGCCGCCGATGAAATCATCCTCAGCTCGGCCAGCAAGGAAGTGCTGCCGGTCACGACGCTGGACCATCAAGCTGTCGGCCACGGCGCCTTGCGTGGCAAGCCCGGCCCGGTTTATGCGCGGCTGTACGAGGCCTATCAACGTGCCAAGTTATTGCAATCTATTTGAGTGAGCCATGAGCAATTTGCCCCCGATGAATTTACCGCCCGACATCCCGCCCGAGCAGTCGCTGATTGAGTACCCGTCCAAGTTCCCGATCAAGGTGATGGGCACCCATGTGGACGGTTTTGTCGAGGCCATCGTGATGGTGGCGCAGCAGTTCGATCCCGAGTTTGATGAGTCCACGCTAGAGCGCCGCCCCAGCAAAGCGGGCAACTATCTGGGCCTGACCATCACCGTGACGGCGACCAGCCGTGAGCAGCTCGATGAGTTGTATCGGACGCTGAGCACGCATCCGATGGTGAAGGTCGTGCTCTAGTCCCGCAGGCTTTTCAAGTCGTCGGCTCAAGCGCCAAGCGGCGGTCAAGCTCAATCAGCTTGCTCGGCGCGGCCTCGTCGCCATTGCGGGCAGCGATGTCGTACCAGTAGCGCGCCAGCCGCAAGTCGGCCGGCAAGCCCAGGCCCGTTTCATACATCGACGCCAGCAGGTATTGCGCGCCTACATCTCCGGCGTTCGCGGCTTCGCGGAACCAATGTGCCGCTTGCTTCATGTCCAGCGCCGCCCCGCGACCCAGGTAGTAAGCAGTGGCCAGCGCCACCTGCGCATCGACACTGCCATGCTCGGCCGCGCGGGCGTACCAGACCGTCGACTTTGCCAGTTCGGGCTTGCCCAGCACGCCCTGCTCGTACAACTGGCCCAGCGCCAACTCGGCCCGCACCAGCCCCTTGGCGGCGGCGCGTTCCAGCAGGCGCTTGGCTTCGCGCGGATTCGGTTTAGGCAACTCGGCGCGCAAATGCATCATGGCCAGGTTGTAGTCGCCCAAGGGCTCACGCTGGGCCGACAGCGCGGTGAAGCCGCGCGCTGCGGTTTTCAAGTCACCTGATTCATAGGCTTCGACCGCGATCTCCAGTGGCGTCGCAGCAGTCTGGGCGTGAGGGCTGCCGACCAGCGCCGCCAGCATCAGGGCTGCGGCAAACGAGGGCTGAGGACGAATAGACATGAGCTTCCTTGGCAATTGTGGCGTGACCTTAACCGAATCTGTGTCGGCCCGCAGGACTCCGGCCTTACAACCCGGCGCTACGATAGCGGCATGATTCTTGTGAAAACCCTGGGGCTGGTGGATTACGAGGCCACCGTCGAAGCGATGCGGGCTTTTACCGAGACGCGCGGCCCCGAAACCCCCGATGAATTGTGGTTGTGCGAGCACCCGCCCACCTATACCCAAGGCCTGGCCGGCCGCGCCGACCATGTGCTCGAAGCTGGCGGTATTCCGGTGGTGCAGACCAATCGTGGCGGCCAAGTCACCTACCACGGGCCCGGCCAAGTGGTCGCCTACCCGCTGCTCAATCTGCAGCGGCTCGGCTACTTTGTGCGCGAGTATGTATTCAGGCTGGAAACGGCAGTGATCCAAACGCTGTCAGCCTACGGCATCACCGGCCACCGCGTCGCCGGCGCGCCGGGCATCTATGTGCGCTTGGATGACCCGCAAGCCCACGCGGCCCTGACCGGCCCGGCCGATCCGCTCAATCCTTTTGCCGGTTTGGGCAAGGTTGCTGCGCTGGGCATCAAGGTCAGCCGCCAATGTACTTATCACGGCGTGGCCCTGAATGTGGCGATGGATTTGCAGCCCTTTGCCGGCATCAACCCTTGTGGCTATGCGGGGTTGGCGACGGTGGACCTCGTTACACTTGGTGTTTTTGCGGATTGGCCGACGGTGGCCGAGCGCTTCGGGGAGCGGCTACAAGCCCAGCTGGAGCGCTGAACAAGCATGGAGTTTGGCTGGCATGGCGACCGAGAACATCACTCACGAAGCGAAGACGGGCGAGGCGTATGACGCCAGCGCCAAACAAAAGGCGCAGGCCAAGACGGCGCGGATTCCGATCAAGATCGTGCCGGCCGAGATGCTCAAAAAGCCCGAGTGGATTCGCGTTAAGGCAGGCTCACCGTCGACCCGTTTCTACGAAATCAAGCAAATCCTGCGCGAGCACAAGCTGCACACCGTGTGTGAAGAAGCGTCTTGCCCGAATATCGGCGAATGCTTTGGCAAGGGCACGGCCACCTTCATGATCATGGGCGACAAGTGCACGCGGCGCTGCCCGTTTTGCGATGTTGGCCATGGCCGGCCCGACCCGCTGGACGTCGACGAGCCGCTCAATCTGGCCAAGACGATTGCCGCCTTGAAGCTGAAGTATGTCGTCATCACCAGCGTCGACCGAGACGACTTGCGTGACGGTGGCGCCGGCCATTTCGCCGAGTGCATTCGCCAGGTGCGCGAATTGAGTCCGAGCACGCAGATCGAAGTGTTGGTGCCCGACTTCCGTGGCCGCGCCGACCGTGCGCTGGACATCCTCAAGGCCGCGCCGCCGGACGTGATGAATCACAATCTGGAAACTGCGCCGCGTCTGTACAAGGAAGCAAGGCCCGGCTCCGACTACCAGTTCAGCCTGGACCTGTTGAAGAACTTCAAGGCGGCGGTGCCCGGTGTGCCGACCAAGAGCGGCATCATGGTGGGCCTGGGCGAGACCGACGAAGAAATCCTGCAGGTGATGCGCGATATGCGCGCCCACAACATCGATATGTTGACCATTGGCCAATATCTGGCGCCGAGCGGCCACCATTTGCCGGTGCGCCGCTATGTGCACCCGGACACCTTCAAGATGTTCGAGGAAGAGGCCTACAAAATGGGCTTCAGCCACGCCGCCGTCGGCGCGATGGTGCGCTCCAGCTATCACGCCGATCAGCAGGCGCATGGGGTGGTGGCGGGCGGCTGATGGCCTGAAATACACAAAGAAAAAGGCGCTGAGTTCAGCGCCTTTTTTTATGCGGTCAGCGTCAAGCTCAACCCTCGGCGATACGCTTCGCCAAATGCGCCAAGGCTTCCTCAACCTGATCCACCAAGACCAAGCAGAGATCGCCAGGCTGCAAGCGCGCCAAGGCCTTGTCGATGGCGATAAATTCACCGCGAATCTCGTCGATGAAGGTCGTGCGCTCAGCGCCAACAAGGCCTTCGCGCAGTAGCGCCAGCACTTCGCCGTCCGAGCGGCCGCGTTGGCAGGCATCTTCGAACAGAAGCACATCATCGAAGGCGGCGCCCAGGATGACGGTTTGCTCGCGGATGTCCTCGTCGCGCCTGTCGCCCGCGCCGCTGATCACGACCGAGCGGCGCTTGCCCGGCAAGGCCGTCACCGCAGCCACCAGAGCTCGCATCGCATCGGCGTTATGGCCATAGTCGGCAATCACGGTGGCGCCGCGATAGTCCATCACATTGAAGCGACCGGGTGCGTTGTCGGCGTCGTTGGCGAAGCTGGCCAGACCACGGCGCACGGTGTCCCAGTCCAGGCCAATACCCCAGGCGGCGGCGACCGAGGCCATCGCGTTTTCGATCTGGAAACCGATCGCGCCATTGCGGGTGATGGGGATGTCGCGCAGCGCAATGTTTTCGCGCCAGGAGCCTTGCGCGGCCACCAGCATGTCGCCGTCGATATAGACGCAGCGCTTGCCCTGGGCCCGGTGCGTGGCCATCAGCGGGTGATGGCGGTCGGAGGCGAAGAAGATGATCTGGCCGGGGCAGACCTCGGCCATCTTGGCCACCACCGGGTCGGCGGCGTTCAGCACCGCATAGCCCGAGGCAGCGACGTTTTGCACGATCACGCGCTTGACCAGGGCCAGCTCGTCGACGGTGTTGAGGAAGTTCATGCCCAGGTGATCGCCGGCACCCAGATTGGTGACGACGGCCACCTGGCAGCGATCGAAACCCAGGCCTTCACGCAAGACGCCGCCGCGCGCGGTTTCGAACACCGCCGCTTCAACGTCCGGGTGCATCAGCACATTGCGCGCACTCTTGGGGCCCGAGCAATCGCCGCTGTCGATCTGGCGGCCGTCGACATAGACGCCATCGGTATTGGTCATACCGACCTTGAGCCCGCAGGTGGCGAACAAGTGGGCAATCAGGCGCGAGGTGGTGGTCTTGCCATTGGTGCCGGTGACGGCCACCACCGGGATGCGGCCGTCTTCGCTCTTGTGGCCATGGCCGTAGAGGTGGGAGATGATGGCCTCGCCGACATTGCGGCCCTTGCCATAGCTGGGGCTCAGATGCATGCGCAGCCCCGGTGCGGCGTTGACCTCGACGACGCCGCCGTTGATTTCCTCCAGCGGCCGCAACACGCTCTCGGCCACCACGTCGACGCCGCAGACATGCAGACCGACCACTTGCGCGGCGGCGATCGCGCGCGCCGCCACTTCGGGGTGCACGTCATCGGTGACATCGGTGGCGGTGCCGCCGGTGGACAGATTGGCGTTATTGCGCAGAATCACGCGCTGGCCCTTGGGCGGCACCGATTCCGGGGTCAGGTCTTGCTGTACCAGCCGAGCCACCGCGATATCGTCGAAGCGGATCTTGGTCAGCGAGGTGGCGTGGCCGTCACCGCGCTTGGGGTCGGCGTTGACCTTGTCGACCAATTGCTTGACCGTCAGCAAGCCGTCGCCGATCACATGCGGCGGGTCGCGGCGGGCGGCGGCGATCAGCCTGTCGCCCACGACCAAGAGCCGGTAATCGCTGCCGGGCAGGAACTTCTCCACCATCACCTGGCCGATGTCTTCGGCGGCCTTGTAGGCGATTTCCATGTGCTCGCGCGTGACGACATTGACCGTCACGCCCTTGCCCTGGTTGCCGTCCAGGGGTTTGACCACGACCGGCAGGCCGATTTCCTCGGCCACGGCCCAGGCTTCATCGACAGAATCCACTGGCGCGCCGATCGGCACCGGCACGCCGGCCGATTGCAGCAGGCGCTTGGAGAGATCTTTGTCTTGCGCGATCGACTCGCTGACGGCGCTGGTCGCGTCGACTTCGGCAGCCCAGATGCGGCGCTGCTTGGCGCCCCAGCCGAACTGCACCAGGCTGCCTTGCGTCAGGCGGCGGTAGGGCACGCCGCGAGCGAGTGCGGCATTGACGATGGAGCCGGTCGAGGGGCCCAGGCGCACGTCCTCGTCCAGCTCGCGCAGCTGCGCCAGCGTTGCGTCGGCGTCAAATGTGCCGCCGTCGCGGGCCGCTGCGACCAGCTTGCAGGCTTCCTCGAACGCCAGCCGGCCAACGTCCTCTTCGCTGTACTCGACCACCACCTGATAGCTGCCGGCCTCCGAAGTGATATGGGTCTGACTGAAAGTCACCGGGCAGCCGGCTTGCGCTTGCAGGGCCAATGTGGCCTGCTCCAGCACATGGGCGAGCGAGATCGGCGTGCGCGTCGCACTGGCTGGCCGCAAGGCGCCGATGCTGGGGAAGAGTGCGCGCAGGCGGGCTTCGAAATCAGGGATGTCGGCAATCGACTGTTCGGCCGGGCTGCAATGCACCACGGCTTCGATGGCGGTGTGGCGGCTCCACATATTCGGGCCGCGCAGGGCGCGGGTGCGAGAGACTTCCATGGATGGTCTTCCTCGAAGAAATATTGTTTGTTTATGACTAGCGCTTGCTCAAGCAGCAAGCTCGGGCACAAAAGTGTCCAGCCCGGCCGAGATCAACTCGGGCGAGATGTTCATGGCCCAGGCGGTGGCGACGGCACCCAATACGGTGGCTGCATCCAGTTCAGCCGCGCCATCCAGGTCGGCGGCCGCGAAGCGGCGCAGCAAGGCGTCCACGTTGGCGCCGACCGTTTCGGACTGGCCATGCGCCAATACAGCCGCGCCGCCTTGCAAGAAGACCGCCCGGCCGCCTTGCGCACGGTGTTCGGCCAGCGCCGGCAGCGCAGCGTCCAGCGCGTACAGCACGACCTCGCCATCGCACAGATCGCTCATCTCCACCAGCAGCGGCTCGGTTGCATTGAGCACGGCCGCACCTTCGCCCAAGACCACATCGACTTGCGTGCGCAAGACCTTGTAGAGCTGGTCCTGGTTCATCACGTCGAACTCGGCCAAGCCCTCGATGCCGCCCATGTCGGTGATCAAACCGACTTGGCAGCGGTCATAGGACAGGCCGTCGCGCAAAATGGCCTCGGCGCTGTTTTCGATCACGACCGCGTCGACGCCGCGGTTCATCAGCAGGCGGTGTGCCGCGTCCCAGCGCACGCTGCTCTTGCGTTCAACCCGGCGGGTGCCGAGGAATAAGCCGTTGCGGCAAGCCAGGCCGACATGGCGGCCGTTCAGGTGCAAGAGCCAGGCGACCAGGCGAGCAATCGTGTGGGTGCCACGCGAGCCGGCCACGCCGACGATGGGGATGCGGCCATTCTCGTCCTCGGCAAACAGGTGGTCGATGATGGCCTTGCCGACAGGCTGGGGCATGCCCTCGGCCGGTTTCAAATGCATCAGCAGGCCCGGCCCGGCGTTGACTTCGACGATGGCGCCGCCCTGGGCTTGCAAGGGGCGGCTGATATCTTCGGCGACGACATCGACGCCAGCGATATCCAGGCCTATCACGCGGGCCGACAGCGCCACCGCATGAGCCACATCGGGGTGAACCTCGTCGGTGCAGTCAATGGACACATTGCCATTGCGCTGAATCATCACTTGGCGGCCAGCCGGCGGCACCTCATCGAGCTTCAGTCCCTGCCGTTCCAAGTCAAGCAGAATGACCGAATCTTCGAGCGCATTGATGCGGTTGAGCGGGAATTCTTCGGTCAAGCCACGGCGCGGGTCGTTGTTGATCTGTGAGTCGATCAGCTGAGCGACGCTCTGTACGCCGTCGCCATGGACATAGGCTACTTCGCCACGCGCGGCGGCCACGACGCGCCCGCCCACCACCAGCAAGCGATGCTCATTGCCGGGGATGTAGCGCTCGACCAGCACCTCGCTGCCATGCTGCTCGGCCAAAACGAAGGCCGCCATGACGTCGGAGCGGGTCTTCAAATCCAGCGTTACGCCGCGGCCATGGTTGCCGTCAGACGGTTTGACGACCACCGGCAGGCCGAGGTCCTCGGCCGCTTCCCAGGCCGCCTCCGCGGTCTTGACCGCCACGCCTTCGGGTACCGGCACGCCCACGGCCTTCAGCAGCGACTTGGTCAGATCCTTGTCGCCGGCGATGCCTTCGGCGATCGCGCTGGTCATATCGGTCTCGGCGGTCCAGATGCGGCGCTGGCGCGCACCATGGCCGAGTTGCACCAGATTGCCGTCGTTCAAACGGATATGCGGGATGCGGCGGTCGGTCGCGGCGGCCACGATGGCCGCCGTCGAAGGGCCGAGGTAGCAGTCATCGAGCTTGTCGCGTATGCGTGCCACGGCCGCATTGACGTCGAAGGCTTGGTCATTGATGGTGGCCATCAGCAAGGCGTGGCCCTCGGCCAAGGCGCTGCGGGCCACATGTTCGTCGCGGGCCCGGAACACCATGCGATAAACGCCGCGCTGGCTGGTCGAACGGGTCTGGCCGAAGCCGGTCGGCATGCCGGCCAGATTCAGTAACTCGATCACGATGTGCTCCAGCACATGGCCGCACCAGGTGCCCTCGACCAAGCGCTGCAAAAAGCCGCCGCGCTCGCCGACGCCGCAGTGATGCTCGATCAGCGCCGGCAAGGCCTTGGTGATGCGGTCGGTGAAGCCGTCCAGCAGATTGGTGGGCCAGTCTTCCAATTCGCCCAGATCCAGCCAGACTTCCAGTACGGGACGGTAGGTCCACATATTGGGGCCGCGCAAATAATTGATGCGCAGCAGCTTGATGTCTTCTTTCTTGCTCATGTGTGACGAGGAGGTTGTGGGCTGATTGAGAGCCGAATGCAGGGGAGCGGATTTCCAAACTGGCGCAATTGTGCGCCCTTTGCGACTGGCTTTGATGGACAAGCCCAAGGTGTCGCTAACGTGACGTTTGGGCAACGTTTGGGCAAGGCTTGGCCTGTGCTGCGGCGTCAATGTGGATGAATTCGGCAGCGCCTGGGTGGCGATGAGTGAAAATCCGGCCTTGAACCATGCCGGAGACCCCTTTTGAGGTGGCCGGCCCATAAATAGATTGCGTCATCACATGTCAGTTGAAGTGTCTGTGCAGCACCCCCGATGGCCCGAACTCCAAGCGCGATTGCTGCCGCATGAGAACGTGCTGGCCCCGCTGGAGGTTGACCTGGACTCGCAAAGCCGTTTCGCGCGCGGCTTGCTGGTCTTGACCGCGCAGCGTTTGCTGGCCTGGGATCCGGCCACTGCGCAATGGTCTGAATGGCCGCTGACGGCCGATCTGCGCATGCAGATTTCCGACCATGCGGGCGTTGGCTCGCTGGAGTTGCTCAACGCCAAGCAACGTCTGGGCCTATGGCGCTTCACGCTGGCCATGAACTTGCAGGCGCAACGTTGGCAGGATTTGTTCACGCGCCGCATCGAAGCAGGCGACGTCCACGCGCATGCGCAGCCCGCCGAGGCCACTGAGGCTGAATACTGCCCCAGCTGCCAAGCCCCGCTGCCGCCCGAAAGCGAGGAATGCCCGGCCTGCGCGCGCGAACTGCACACGCCGCCATCGACCTGGGTGTTACTGCGCTTGGCCCGCTTTGCCAAGCCCTATCAGGGCCAACTCTTGTTGGGTTTTTTGCTGATGTTGGGTTCCACCGGCGCGACGCTGGTGGCGCCGTACCTGAGCATTCCCTTGATGGACAAGGTTTTGATCCCTTTTCAGGCCGGCCACAAGATTGACCCCTATCTGGTCGCGCTGATCCTGAGTGGTTTGTTCGGCGCCTCGCTGGTGTCCTGGCTGCTGGGCTGGGCCAAGACCTATATCTTGGCCCTGGCCTCGGAGCGCATCGCCGCCGACCTGCGTACCGCCACCTTTGAGCATTTGCTCAGCCTGTCGCTGGAGTATTTCGGCAATAAGCGCACCGGCGACTTGATGTCGCGCATCGGCTCCGAGACCGACCGCATCAGCGTGTTTTTGTCCCTGCACGCGCTCGACTTCATCACCGATGTTTTGATGCTCTTGATGACGGCGACGATTCTGTTTTCGATCAATCCCTGGCTGGCGCTGGTGACCTTGGTGCCGCTGCCCTTTATCTCCTGGATGATTCATTTGGTGCGCGACCGCCTACGCACCGGTTTCGAGAAGATCGACCGGGTCTGGGGCGAGGTCACCTCGGTGCTGGCCGACACCATCCCCGGCGTGCGCGTGGTCAAGGCCTTTGCGCAAGAGAAACGCGAGGCGCAACGCTTTCGCGAGGCCAATGCCAATAACCTCAAGATCAATGACAAGCTGAACAAGACCTGGAGCTTGTTCGGACCGACGGTGTCGCTGCTGACCGAGTTCGGCTTGCTGGTGGTGTGGGCCTTCGGTATCTATCTGGTGTCCAAGCAGGAGATCACGGTTGGTATCTTGACCGCCTTCATCGCCTATATCGGGCGTTTTTATGGCCGCATGGATTCGATGAGCCGAATTGTTTCGGTGACGCAAAAAGCAGCGGCAGGTGCCAAGCGCATCTTCGATATTCTTGATCACCAATCGAATGTGCCCGACCCGGTCAACCCGGTGCCGCTGCAGAACTGCCAGGGCGGGATTCAGATTCAGGACATTGGCTTTCGCTACGGCAACCGCGCGGTGATTCGCGGCCTGTCGCTGGACATCAAGCCGGGCGAGATGATCGGCTTGGTCGGCCACAGCGGTTCGGGCAAGAGCACCTTGGTCAATCTGATCTGCCGTTTTTATGACGTGACCGAAGGCGGTATCCGCGTCGACGGCATCGACTTGCGCCGCATCGGCGTGGCCGATTACCGTCGCCATATCGGCTTGGTCTTGCAAGAGCCCTTCCTGTTCTTCGGCACGATTGCCGAGAACATCGCTTACGGCAAGCCCGAGGCGACGCGTGCCGAGGTCGTCGCCGCCGCGCGAGCCGCCCACGCGCATGAGTTCATCTTGCGGCTGCCGCAAGGCTATGACTCCTTGGTCGGTGAGCGCGGTCAGGGCTTGAGTGGCGGCGAGCGCCAGCGCATCTCGATTGCGCGCGCTCTGTTGATCGACCCGCGCATCCTGATCCTCGATGAGGCGACGTCCTCGGTTGACACCGAGACCGAGAAAGAGATTCAAAAGGCGCTCGACAATTTGGTCAAGGGCCGCACAACGATTGCGATCGCTCACCGCTTGTCAACGCTGCGCAAGGCCGACCGCTTGGTGGTGATGGACCGTGGGCAGGTGGTCGAAGAAGGCCCGCACGATGCGCTGATGGAAAAACGTGGCGCCTATTGGCGTTTGTATGAGGCGCAGGTCAGGCGGGTGGACGCCGATGGTGAAAAAGTCTTGCCCCTGCTGCCGCCCAATTTGAATGCACACACGGCTCAACAATGAGTGAAATGACCATGCTTCCGTTTCAATCCTTGTCCCGCAATGCCTTTGGACGTTTGCGCTTGACCGACGCTCAGGGCCGCGAACATGCCGATATCTCGGTCGTGCGCGCGCACCCGATCTCGGCGCCGGATGAGGGTGTATCCCTGGTCGGCAGCGATGGTCATGAACTGGCCTGGATCGAGAGCCTGAGCGCTTTGCCGAGCACCGAGCGTGAGTTGCTGACGACCGAGTTGGCCAGCCGCGATTTCATGCCGACGATTCAGCACATCACAGCTGTCTCGACCTTCTCTACGCCCAGCCAATGGACGGTAGAAACCGATCGTGGCGAAACAGTCTTCATATTGAAGACCGAGGAAGACATTCGCCGCCTTCCAGATGGCCGACTGTTGATCGCCAGCAGTCATGGCCTGCAACTGATGATTCAGGACCGCTTTGCACTCGACCGGCCCTCGCGCAAGCTGCTGGAGCGTTTCCTCTGATCAAGCCGGAATCATGCGTTGGGCGATGCCTACATAAAGTGGTATGCCCGCCAAGATATTGAAAGGGAAAGTCAGCCCCAAGGACATGCCGAAGTAGAGGCTGGGGTTGGCCTCCGGTATGGCATGGCGCACGACGGCGGGCACGGCGATATAGGAGGCGCTGGCCGCCAGCACCATCAGCAGCGCGGCATTGCCCTGCGACAAGCCAAAGGCCAGGCTCAGCCCTAATGCGATGCTCGCATGCACCAGCGGCGCGCCCAAGGCATAGGCAATCAGCAGTGGAGGCTGGCGTTTGAGCCCGGCCATATTGCGTGCGGCCAAAAGGCCCATGTCCAGCAAAAAGAAGGCCAACATGCCCTTGAACAGGTCGCCGGCAAAAGGTTTCATCGCGGCCTGGCCCGACACGCCGCTCAAGATGCCCACCACCATCGCGCCGATCAAGAGCAGTTGCGCGCCGTCGGTCAAGGCTTCGTGCATCACTTTGGACAAGGGGCCAGGATTGGCGACGGCCGTACCTTTGCCGGTTTGGCTGCGCCGCACCAGATTGGCCAAGAGTACGGCCATGATGATGGCGGGGGACTCCATCAAGGCCATCGCCGCCGCCATATGGCCACCGAAGGCAATCGAATGCGTATCGAGATATTGCACGGCGGTGATGAAGGTCACTGCACTGACCGAGCCGTAGGTGGCGGCTATGGCGGCCGCGTCAAAGCCCGACAGGAAACGGCGCAAGATCCAGTAGCCCATCGCCGGCACCAGCACCGCCAGCAGCAAAGCCAGGCCCAGACTGACGCTTACTTCATGCGTTAGGCCTGATTTTGCGAGGGCAAATCCGCCTTTGAGTCCGAGCGCCATCAGCAGATAGAGCGACAAGAATTTCGAAATCTGCGGTGGAATTTCGAGATTCGATTTGAGCGTGCCGGCGATGATGCCGAACACGAAGAATAGGATGGCGGGATCCAGGAAACTCTGCATGGCTAGATTTTTTCTGTTGTTGATGCAGGCGGCAATTGTGTTTCAACTAGAGTTGACGCAGCAACCATGTGGATATTTGCCGCGCGAGCTCAAGCGCCCCTAGGCCCCAGAACCACGCGGCGGCACCGACCAAGACACTGAACAGCAAGGCCAGGGTGGCCATGGCTGCGCCAGCTAAAACAGCCAAGCCATCGCGTGCCGCCAGGCCCAGCCCGAGCAGCATCAAGGCCAGCGCAGGAAGCAGGTTGCCGAACGGGATGGGCAAAATGATCAGTGTCGCCATCAGTGCGACTTTCGCACTCAGGAAGCGGCTTGGCGATCCGTCCGCTAAATCCGTTAGGCGCCGCCGGGTCCAGCGGCCGGATTGAGCATAAAAGCGCGCCATTAGATGCAGGACACGGGTGGCCCAAAGCTTGGACAGGCCGAAGTCTGCGAGCTCCTTCGGCAGTTTGTGGGCGCGCTCTGAATCACCGCGCCAAAGCTTCATCGCCAAGCCCAACAAGCCCAGGCCCAGGACCGTGCCGACGCCCGGCACCGGCAAGAGGCAGGGTGCTGCCAACAGAATCAATAAACTGCCTAGCCCCGCCGGGCCGTGGGCTGCAGCCAAGTGCTGCAGCTTGATGCCTTGGGCTGGAAGCTCCGCAGCGGCGCTGCGCAAGCGCTCTGACAGGGCGGCGGTCAAGCTGTGCTTTGCTTTCTACGCGTCAATGCAGCGCTGCCCAGGCCGTAGGTGCAGCTCCGCTTGAATGTGGGGCCAGCACATGGTGCAGACCCCATTGTTCAAGCGCGCTCAGCAGCAGCAAGGATTCCCCGGCGTCGATGTGCTGGTCGGCCTCGATCACGGTCACGCAGAGTTGCAGCAGCGTCAGGCGCAGCTGCGGGTCATCGACTTCGGCCATCAAGGCGGCCATGGTGGCTGGTGCGACGCGGCAGACACCGGCTTCGCTGAGCTCGGCCTGATTCAGCAAATCATGGCAAAGAGCGCGCATCACCTCTTGCATTTGCAGGCGGTGCAGACCGAGCTGCGCATAGGCATTCGCCTCTTCCAAGGCTTGGAGCTCCACCATCGAGAGGCTGCCGTCGGCAAGTGCCGCCAGCGACAAGATGCGGGCAGCGGCTTCGGGGCTGTTGCGGGGGTAGTGACGCATGGGTAAAGCTTTTGGACAGTGTTCAGAGCAAAAAGAGGCCGGCGCCGGCAATGGCGCTGGAGGCGCCAATGCCGGCCAAGAGGCGGCCATCGCGGTGGTTCTTGGCCTTGAACTCGATATAGGCCACATAGAGGATGCTGGCCGCTAACAGTGCGATGGCAATAGCAAGTGCGTTCATTTGATTACTCGTCTGTGCCGCCGAAGCCGAACAGGCTCAAGAGGCTGGTGAACAGATTGAAAATGGACACGAACAGGCTGACGGTGGCGAGCACATAGTTGGTCTCGCCGCCATTAACAATGCGGCTGGTCTCAAACAAGATCAAGCCGGCCGACAACAAGGCCACCATCGCGGACACTGCCAGGCTCAAAGCCGGGATTTGCAAGAACACGGCGCCCAAGCCGGCCAACAGCGCGATCACCATGCCGGCGAACAGAAAGCCGCCCATGAAGGAGAAGTCCTTCTTGGTGGTCAGCACATAGGACGACAGGGCCAAGAAGGTAGCGCCGGTGGCGGCCAGCGCCAACATGATGGTTTGCGCGCCACCCGGCAAGGCCAGCGACTTGGCCAACACCGGGCCCAGGCTGTAGCCCATGAAGCCGGTCAGGGCGAACACGGCCGGGATGGCCCAGCCGCTGTTTTGCAGCTTGTGGATGGCAAACAGCAGACCGAAAGTGGCGCCGAGCGTCAAGATCAGGCCGGGTGCCGGCAGCTTCATGGCCACCCCTGCGGCAGCGACGGCGGCGCTGAACAGCAGTGTCATCGACAGCAGGGCGTAGGTATTGCGCAAGACGCGGGCGGTGGCCGGGCTGCTGACGGCGGATGGGTCTCGGCTGCCGCTGTGTTGCTCGATGCTGTCAATCACGGCAGGGCTGGCGTAGGTTTTGGTGGCGGTTTCCATGATGGGGTGTTCTTTCGCTCGAAAAGGGTTGATCGGATCAGCGCTCGCTGGATGCGGCAGCTTCGAACTGCAGGCGCTTGTCGCCGCGCGGGTGGCTGCGGCCGCGCTGCCAGGCTTTCACCAAGGCATGCGCTGCGCGGGTCAGGGCGGCCTCGAAAGCGGCGCGCCAGGCTTTTGCCGTGGCGACGATCACCAGCGTGCCGGCGCCATGCGTGCGCAACTCCAGCGTGCAGCGCTTGTCAATGCCGCCGCGCGGGCCGTTGACATCACTCATTTGTACGCGGGCAAGGGGGACGTTCAAGGCAACACGGCGCATAGCAAAGCGCAGCCGTTCGGTCGCGACCTCGCGCAGTGCCAGCGCGTCGGCATCTTTGGATTCGAAATGGACTTGCATATCGGAACTCTTATGGGCTTGAAGGTGAACGAAGAATAGGTTGCCGCGGCAAAATGAAAAAGCAGATAATCGCGCAACAATACTTCTGTTTAACATGATGAATAGCGGGGCCAAGCGATGAGTCTGAGCTACAGCTACAAGCATCTTTATTATTTTTGGGTGGTGGCCAAGGAGGGCGGCGTGTCGCGCGCGGCCGACCGGCTGGGCATGGCCGTACAGACCGTCAGCACGCAGGTGCGGGAGCTGGAGCGCGCCCTGGGCTACGCCTTGCTGAAGCCGGCCGGGCGCGGCTTGGTGCTGACCGAGGCGGGGCAGGTGGCCTTGCAGCAAGCCGACCAGATCTTTCAACTGGGCGAGCAATTGCCCGGCTTGGTGCGCGACGCCGCCAGCACGCCGACCGTGCGCTTGGCGGTGGGCATCTCGAATGGCCTGCCCAAGCTGGCGGTGCGGCGCCTGCTGTTGCCGGTGATGGATGAGCCGGGCTTGCGCCTGCTCTGCCATGAGGACCAATTCGAAGGCTTGCTGAGCGAGCTGGCCTTGCACCGCCTGGATGTGGTGTTGGCCGATCGGGCGGCGCCGGCCAATCCGAATCTGAAGGTCTACAGCCATTCGCTCGGGGCGTCGCCGATGGCGTGGTACGCACCGGAAGCGTTCTATGAGCAAGCAGTTGCCGACTTCCCGCGCTCGCTGGCCAAGGTGCCTGTCCTGCTACCGACCACGCATTCGGCGGTGCGGGCGCGCATCGATCAATGGTTCGAGCGCCTGGGCGTGCAGCCCTGCATCGCCGGCGAGTTTGAGGACAGTGCCTTGCTGGCCAC
This sequence comes from Paucibacter sp. B2R-40, assembly GCF_025717555.1. Classification (GTDB taxonomy): domain Bacteria; phylum Pseudomonadota; class Gammaproteobacteria; order Burkholderiales; family Burkholderiaceae_C; genus Paucibacter_A. Next base: position 65,374 of record NZ_JAJIRP010000013.1, read on the forward strand.
CTTTGGCGGCGGCGGCATGGGCGTGTTTCCGGCCACCGAGCTGGTGCAGGACAAGCTGATCTCCCGCTATGACTTGCGCCGCGTCGGCGATTGCGAGGGCGTGCAGGAGAATTTTTTCGCCATCGGGGCGGACAAAAAGGTGGCTCACCCCCTGATTCGGCGCCTTCTGCAAGCTTGGCATTGAACTAGAATCGGTCGGTTGACGTTTACGTAAGCGTCAACCAAAAAACACGCAGACGGCCTTACGATGGCCGGCGCCAAACAATCCTGGAGACGCTATGAACTTGCCCGGCCTGAATTTCCAACTTGGTGAAGACATCGACGCGCTGCGCGATGCCGTGCGTGACTTTGCACAAGCCGAGATCGCGCCACGTGCGGCCGAGATCGATCACTCCGACCAGTTCCCGATGGACCTGTGGCGCAAGATGGGCGATCTGGGCGTGCTGGGCATCACCGTCGGCGAGGAATATGGCGGCGCGAACATGGGCTATCTGGCCCACATGATCGCGATGGAAGAAATCAGCCGAGCCTCCGCCTCGGTGGGCCTGAGCTATGGCGCGCACAGCAATCTGTGCGTGAACCAGATCAAGCGCAATGGCAATGCCGCGCAAAAAGCCAAATACCTGCCCAAGCTGATCAGCGGCGAGCATGTCGGTGCGCTGGCAATGAGTGAGCCGGGGGCTGGCTCTGACGTGCTGAGCATGAAGCTGCGGGCAGAAGACAAAGGCGGCTACTTTCTGCTCAACGGCAGCAAGATGTGGATCACCAACGGCCCCGACGCCGATACCTTGGTGGTCTATGCGAAGAGCGAGCCCGAGCTGGGTGCGCGCGGCGTGACCGCCTTTTTGATCGAAAAAGGCATGCCGGGATTCAGCGTCGCTCAAAAGCTCGACAAGCTCGGCATGCGCGGCAGCCACACCGGCGAGCTGGTGTTCCAAAACGTGGAAGTGCCGGCCGAGAACGTGCTGGGTACGCTCAATGGCGGCGCCAAGGTCTTGATGAGCGGCCTGGACTATGAACGCGCGGTCTTGACCGGCGGCCCGCTGGGCATCATGCAAAGCGTGATGGACAACGTGATCCCCTACATCCACGACCGCAAGCAGTTCGGCCAAAGCATCGGCGAATTCCAGCTGATTCAGGGCAAGGTCGCGGACATGTATACCGTGTTGCAGGCCGGCCGCTCTTTCGCTTACACCGTTGCCAAGAACCTCGACCTGCTCGGCGCCGAGCATGTGCGCCAGGTGCGCAAGGACTGCGCATCGGTGATTCTGTGGACGGCCGAGAAAGCCACCTGGATGGCCGGTGAGGGCGTGCAGATCTTTGGCGGCAATGGCTATATCAATGAATACCCGCTGGGCCGGCTCTGGCGCGACGCCAAGCTGTATGAAATCGGGGCGGGCACTTCCGAGATTCGGCGCATGTTGATTGGCCGTGAGTTGTTCGCCGAAACCATGTGAAACCGCTCACCGCGACAATGCCCGCATGACTACTGAACTCAAAGAACTGCTGGACAGCAACAAGCATTGGGCGGCCGAGACCGAATCGCGGGAGCCCGGCTTCTTTTCGCGCCTGCTGAAGCAGCAAACGCCGCAATACCTGTGGATTGGCTGCGCCGACAGCCGCGTGCCGGCCAACGAGCTGGTCAATCTGCTGCCGGGCGAGTTGTTCGTGCACCGCAATGTGGCCAATGTGGTCGTGCACTCGGATCTGAATTGCCTGTCGGTGATGCAGTTCGCGGTTGATGCCTTGAAGGTCAAGCATGTGATCGTGGTTGGGCATTCCGGCTGTGGTGGCGTCAAGGCTGCTTTGAACGACACGCGCACGGGCCTTGCCGATAACTGGTTACGTCATGTGCAGGATGTGCGCAACCACCATCAGGAATGGCTGGACACGGTGCCATCCGCGCAGCGCGTAGACGCCTTGTGCGAGCTCAATGTGCTGGAGCAGGCTCGCAATGCCTGCCAGACCACGGTGGTGCAAGACGCCTGGGCGCGCGGTCAGGAAATCGTCGTGCATGGCTGGGTTTACGGCCTGCACAACGGCTTGCTGGAGGATCTGCGCATCACGGCGGCTTCGGCCGAGCAGGTCGGCCCGGCTTTTTCACGCGCCTTGAGCGCGGTCAAGCTGCGCTATGACAGGCAGCGGCTACAGTCGGCCGACTGATTCAACGCCGAGGCCGCCAATGTTCCCGCAAAAGCTGACCGACTCCCGAGCGTTCGAAATAGCGCAGGCGATGTTGGGCGGCTTCAATCGGCATTACGGCCTCTTTCGCGCTACCTCGGCCGCTGCGAAGGGGCGTTTTGAGCGCGCCGACTGGCATGGCCAGCAGCGTGCTCAGCGCGAGCGTATCGAGTTCTACGACGTGCGGGTCGATGAGGCGATCGCGATGCTGGAGCAGCGTTTCCAGACCAGCAGTTTGCCCATGGACGTCTGGCAGCAGGTCAAGCTGCATTACATCGGCTTGCTGATCGACCACCACCAGCCCGAGCTGGCCGAGACCTTCTTCAATTCGGTCTGCACGCGCGTGCTGCACCACGGCTACTTCCACAACGACTTCATCTTTGTGCGTCCCGCCGTCTCGACCGAATACATCGAGAACGAAGAGCCGGCCGCCAAGCCGACCTACCGGGCCTATTACCCGACACCCGCCAATATGCGCGAGACCATGCGCCGCGTGGTCACCAACTTCCAGCTCGACCTGGAGTTCGAGGACCTAGGGCGCGATGTGGATTGGGTGCTCAATGCGGTGCGCAGGGAGTTGGGCAACTTCCGCTGGCGCACCAATTTCCAGATCCAGGTTTTGTCCAGCCTGTTTTATCGCAACAAAGGCGCCTACCTGGTCGGCAAGATCATCAACGGCTTTACCGAGACGCCGTTTGCCTTGCCCATTCTGCACCGCGAGCCGCGCGGCAAAGGCCAAGACGCTTTGCTTTATATCGACGCGATGCTGTTCGGCGAAGACGATCTGCTGATGCTGTTCAGCTTCGCACGCGCCTACTTCATGGTCGATATGGAGGTGCCGAGTGCATTTGTGGCCTTTTTGCGCTCGATGATGCCGCGCAAACCGCGCGCTGAAATCTACAGCGCCATTGGCCTGCAAAAGCATGGCAAGAATCTGTTTTACCGCGACTTCCTCTATCACCTGCGCCATTCCTCCGACAAGTTCCGTATCGCACCCGGCATCAAGGGCATGGTGATGCTGGTGTTCGACTTGCCGTCCTACCCCTTCGTCTTCAAGCTGATCAAGGATTTCTTCCCGGCGCAAAAAGAAACCAGCCGCGAGCTGATTCAAAGCAAGTATTTGCTGGTCAAACAGCATGACCGGGTCGGCCGCATGGCGGACACGCTGGAATACTCTAATGTCGCATTCCCTCGCCACCGTTTCGAGGATGAGTTGGTGGCGGAGTTGAAGCATTTTTGCCCCAGCTTGCTGGAGATCAAGGGCGATGACCTGGTCTTGAAGCATGTCTACATCGAGCGCCGCATGGTGCCGCTGAACATCTATCTGCAAGAGGCCACACCGGCGCAGATGGAGCATGCGGTGCTGGAATACGGCAATGCGATCAAAGACCTGCTCGCGGCCAATATCTTCCCCGGCGATATGTTGTGGAAGAACTTCGGTGTCACCCGCCACGGCAAGGTCGTGTTCTATGACTACGACGAAATCGAGTACATGACCGATTGCAACTTCCGCCATGTGCCGCAGCCGCGCAATGAGGAAGAAGAAATGTCGGGCGAGATTTGGTACCGAGTCGGCCCGCGCGATGTTTTTCCCGAGACCTTCGGCCCCTTCTTGCTCGGCCACCCCGGTGTGCGCGAGCTGTTCATGCGCCACCATGCCGATCTGCTCGACGCCGACTATTGGCAGCAACACAAGCTGCGCATTCAGGCCGGCCATGTGCACGACGTCTTTCCCTACGACCCGCACAAACGCTTTGCCTACACGGCGGGTCAGAACAAGCATCCCCATGTCGATGGTGCAGCGCTGATCGCAGCCAGCCATCACGATCTTCCCGTCCAGTAACTATTTAGGAGCACACCATGTCTGATTCCATCGTCATTGTTTCCGCCGCCCGCACCCCCATCGGCGGTTTGTTGGGTGATTTCGCCGGCTTGCAGGCCTGGGAGTTGGCCGCTGTGGCCATCAAGGCGGCAGTCGAGCGTGCCGGTGTCCCCGGCGACGCGATTCAAGAGGCCTTCATCGGCAACTGCCTGATGGCCGGTCAAGGCCAGGCCCCGGCGCGCCAAGCGGTGCTGAAGGCCGGCCTGCCGCAGTCGGTTGGTGCAGTGACCTTGAGCAAGATGTGTGGCGCCGGCATGCGCGCCACCATGTTCGCGCATGACACGCTGAAGGCCGAGAGCGCCGACATCCTGATCGCAGGCGGCATGGAAAGCATGACCAATGCGCCGCACCTGATGTTCGCTCGCAAAGGCATCAAGTACGGCGCCGCGCAGATGTATGACCATATGGCGCTGGACGGTCTGGAAGATGCTTACCAGCGCGGCAAGGCCATGGGCGTGTTCGCCGAGCAATGCGTGGCCAAGTACGGCTTCACGCGTGAAGCGCAGGACGCCTTCGCGATTGCTTCGACCGAGCGCGCCAAGCGCGCCAACGAGGACGGCAGCTTCGCCTGGGAAATGGCGCCGGTGACGGTCGCCGGTCGTGCCGGTGACACCGTCTTCAGCCGCGACGAGCAGCCCTTCAAAGCCAAGCTGGACAAGATCGCCGGCCTCAAAGCCGCCTTCGTCAAAGACGGCACCATCACCGCCGCCACCTCCTCAAGCATCTCCGACGGCGCCGCTGCCATGGTCTTGATGCGCGAGAGCCATGCCGCCAAACTCGGCCTGACGCCGGTCGCTCGCATCGTCGGCCATGCCGTGCACGCGAACGCGCCGGAGTGGTTCACCACCGCCCCGGTCGGCGCGATCCAAAAGCTCTTGGCCAAGAACGGCTGGGATGCCAAGAGCGTCGATCTGTGGGAAGTCAACGAAGCCTTCGCGGCCGTCACGATGGCAGCGATGGCCGAGTTCAAACTGCCGCACGAGATCGTCAACGTCAACGGTGGTGCGGTCGCCTTGGGCCACCCGATCGGCGCGTCCGGTGCCCGCATCCTGGTGACCCTGATCGGCGCCTTGAAGCACCGCGGCCTGAAGCGCGGCGTGGCCGCGCTGTGCATCGGCGGCGGCGAGGCGACTGCGATGGGCGTTGAGCTGATCTGATGGCGCAGACCCTGATCATCGGCGCCTCGCGCGGCATCGGCCTGGAGTTCGTGCGCCAATGCCGCGCCGCTGGTGACAAGGTCGTCGGCACGGCGCGCAGCGAGGCCGGTCTGGCCTTGGTGCAGGCCGAAGGTGCCACCGCGATCAAGCTGGATATTGCAGACACGGCCAGCGCGTCCGGCCTGGCCTGGCAGATCGACGGCTACCAGTTTGATCAAGTACTGTTCGTGGCCGGCGTGTTCGGCCCGCGCAGTGCCGGCCTGCAAACGCCCACCGAGGCCGATTTCGATGCCGTCATGCATGCCAATGTGCTGGGGCCTATGCGAGTCTTGCCGCAACTGGTGGACGCCTTGGCGCCGGGTGCAAAGCTGGGCGTGCTGTCCTCGCGCATGGGCTCGATAAGCCTGCGCGACAGCAGCGGCGGCTGGCTCTACCGGGCGTCCAAGGCGGCGGTCAACTCGGTGCTCAAAGATGCTTCGATCGCCTTGCGTGGCCGTGCGATCTGCATCAGTTTTCACCCCGGCTGGGTGCGCACCGAGATGGGCGGCGAAGGCGCCGACATCGATGTGAGGACCAGTGTGGCCGGCATGCGGGCCGTGCTGGCCGGCTTGAAGCCGGCCGACAACGGCAGCTTTTTCAATTACGACGGCCAGCCCCTGGCCTGGTGACGAGACAAAATCAATATGTTGCTTAGCGAAGACCATCTGGCCGTCCAAGACGCGGTGCGCGCTTATGTGCAGGCCGAGATTGCTCCCAAGGCCGCGCAGTGGGACAAGACCCATCACTTTCCTGCCGCCGAGTTGCAGGGTTTGGCCGAGCTGGGCTGCTACGGCGTGGCCGTGCCGACCGAGTATGACGGCGCCGGCTTGGACTATCTGGCGCTGAGCGTCATCCTGGAAGAAATCGCTGCCGGCGATGGCGCGACCTCGACCGTGGTCAGCGTCAATAACTGCCCCTGTTGTTCTATCCTGATGGGCTTCGGCAATGAAGATCAAAAGCAGCGTTTTCTGAAGCCGCTGGCGCGCGGCGACATGCTCGGCGCCTTCTGCCTGACCGAGCCGCATGTCGGCTCCGAGGCTGGCGGCCTGCGCACCACCGCTTTCAGAGATGGCGATGAATACGTGCTGAACGGCGTCAAGCAATTCATCACCAGCGGCAAGAACGGTGATGTGGCCATCGTGATGGCCGTCACCGACAAAGCCGCCGGCAAAAAAGGCATCAGCGCTTTCCTGGTGCCGACCAACACGCCCGGCTACGAAGTCGACCGGGTCGAAGACAAGATGGGCCAGCATGCCAGCGACACGGCGCAGATCCGTTTCGAGAACTGCCGCGTTCCCGTCGGCAATCGTCTGGGCGAAGAAGGCCAGGGCCTGAAGATCGCCTTGGCCGGTTTGGAAGGTGGCCGCATTGGCATCGCATCGCAGGCGGTCGGCATGGCGCGCGCCGCCTTCGAGGCGGCGCTGAGTTACGCCAAGCAACGCGAGTCCTTCGGTCAGCCCATCTTCAATCACCAGGCGATCAACTTCAAGCTGGCCGATATGGCCACGCAGATCGAAGCCGCAAGGCAGCTGATCCATCATGCCGCGAGCCTCAAGGATGCCGGCAAGCCCTGCTTGAAAGAAGCGGCGATGGCCAAGCTCTTCGCCACCGAGATGGCTGAACGCGTCTGCTCCGACGCGATCCAGGTGCACGGCGGTTACGGTTATGTCAGCGACTTCCCCGTCGAGCGCATCTACCGCGATGTGCGGGTCTGCCAGATCTATGAAGGTACATCCGAGGTGCAAAAGATTCTGATCGGGCGTGCGCTGGCCTGACCCTTTCGGTAGCGGTTGACGCTACTTCGTCAGATCATTCTGTTCGTGTGCCGCGGCAGGTCTACAGTGTGCCAACGCCGTAGACCGTGCGCTGCACAAAAGGACATGAATGCCCATGAGCTTGGAGACAAGGCAGCTTGGAACGCTCCGCTTCAAGATTGCCGATCAGGCGCAGGAGTTCGAGGCCATTCATCGCCTGAACTACCGCACCTTCGTCGATGAAATCCCGCAGCACCAGAGCAACCTCGGGCAGCGCCTGGTGGACCGCTTTCATGCGCAGAACACCTATGCGATCTGCCTTCATCAGGGCGAGTTGGTCGGGATGATCGCGGGTCGCTGCGAGCGCCCGTTCTCGCTGGATGGCAAGCTCAGTGATTTGCAGCAGCATCTGCCGCCGCATCAGAGGGCGGTGGAAGTTCGCTTGTTGGCGGTGGCGCCGGCGTTTCGCAAGCATGGGGTGTTTGCTCGGCTTGCCGGCGTCTTGGCCCGTTGCTTCCGTGCCCAGGGCTGTGATCTGGCGCTGATCTCGGGCACGCTGCGCCAGACCAAGCTTTACGCGCATCTCGGCTTTCAGGCCTTTGGCCCCTTGGTCGGCAGTGCCGAGGCGCCTTATCAGCCGATGCTGATGCGCCTGCCCGACTATGCCGCCAAGTCCGGCCACCTGGAGTTCTTGTCTGATGGCCAGCATGCAAGCTTTTTGCCGGGCCCGGTGACGATCGCCCCGGCCGTCGAGCAGGCCTTGGCGGCGCCGGCGCTCTCGCATCGCGGCTCCGTCCATTTGCAGCGTTTGGCGCGGGTGCGGCAGCGTTTATGTGAGCTGGGTCACTGCGAGGGCGCCTTGGTGTTCCCGGGCACCGGCACCTTGGCCAATGATGCGGTGGCGGGCCAACTGTCTCTGCTCGGTGGGCGCGGGTTGGTTATCAGCAACGGCGAGTTCGGTGAGCGGCTGGCCGACCATGCGCAGCGCTGGCGCCTGCCGCACCAGCTGATGCGTTTGCCATGGGGTCAGGCGCTCAGCGGGGCGGCGCTGGAACAGGCGCTGGCCGAGCAGCGGCCCGATTGGGTTTGGGTCGTGCTGAGCGAGACCTCCACGGGCATGCTGAACCCGCTGGAGATGTTGCGCGAGGCCTGTGTGCGCTTTGGCGCGCGCTTGTGCGTGGATGCGGTCAGTGCATTTGGATTGCAGGCCTTGGACTTGCGCGGTGTCTGGCTGGCGAGCGCGGTCAGTGGCAAGGCGCTGGGCGCTTATGCGGGGCTGGCCATCGTCATGCACAACGGCGATCTGCAGCCCGCCGGGGCTTTGCCTCGCGCGATTGATCTAGGTGGTTTTGCGCAGGCCGACGGTGTGCCCTATACGCAAAGCTCCAATTTATTGGCCGCGCTCGAGGCGGCGCTGGCAGTCGATTGGCCGGCGCGCTGGCAGGCCGTGCGCGAGGCCGACGCAGCGCTTCGGCTCGCGCTGGCCGCTGATGCAGGCGACGATGATTGGCGTTTGCTGGTCGATGGCCCGCACGCCATGCCGGGCATTTTGACCTTGGCGCTGGCGCCGAACTTGCGGGCGGGTCGCGTCGGCCAGCGTCTGGAGCGAGCCGGTTTCAAGCTCGCCTGGCAGAGCCGCTATCTGCATGAACGCAATTGGCTGCAGATCTGTTTGATGGGGGCCTGGAACGAGGCCGCGCTGGCTTTGCTGCCGCAGCGGCTCAGGCAGGCCGCTGGCCCTTGAACCTTATTCGCCAAGCTTGGCGGCAGCCAAGATTTTGCGCAGGCTGCCATCGGCCTTCATGCTGAGCAGGCCTTTGTCGAAAGCCGCCAGCAACTCGTGCGCTTGGGGCTGCGTTTTGGCGAAGGCAAGGTGGGTATCCTTGCGTTCCACGCCGGGCGATAGCCATTCCACGCTGGCCTTCAATTCGGGCTCGCGCTCCAGCCCGGCCAGCCCGGCATGCTTGGCCCCGAAGGCCAAATCTATCCGGCCACGGGCGAGCTTTTGCAGGTTCTTTTGCAGCGAGCCGGCAGGGTCAAAGCGCAGATTTTTTTCGCTCAAGAGCGGCGGCAGATAACTGCCTCGCTCGACGCCTATCAAAAGGCCGTCCAGTTGCTGGGCGTCTTTGTATTCATGCCTGGCCCCGCGTCGCGCAAAGAAACCCAACTCCTGTTGAAGCAAGGCTTGGCTGAAGTCAAACACCAGATCCCGCTCGGCGTTGCGCCAAATGCCCAGGATGCCGCACAGCCCGGCGCTGCCATCCTTCAGCACGCGCGCCCAGGGCATGAATTGGACCTCCAACTCATAACCTGAACGACGCATTGCCTCGGTGGCGATCCGGATGACGGGCCCTCCTTGGGGCAGGGCCGGGCTGTTGTAGGGCTGGAAGTCGCCGACGCAAATGGCTACGGTTTGCACGGCCAGGGCAGCGGTGGCGCTCAGGCCGAGCGCAAACCCCAGCACCAACCGACGCATCAAAGCGGGGCAGGCATTGGCAATGGATTTCAAATGCAGCAACATGTTTGGGTGACCGAGCTTGGCGCTCAAGCGGCGCGAAGATGCTCTCAGCATAACGTCCCGCTAAGCCGCGCTGCGCGGGCGCTTTGGGCGAGTATGGGCACATACAGGCGCATATGGGCGCATATGGGCCCATATGGCAGCGCCTGGGCGGTGCTGCAGATCGTGCGGGTCAGGCCCGCCCTAGCGGCCAGCTGAACTCCAGGCGCAAGCCGGTGTTGGGCGGGCAACTCAGGGCCATCTTTCCGCCCATTTGCTCGATTGCTAGGCTGCGCACAATGCTCAAGCCCATGCCCGAGCCGCCGTGCCCGAGCCGGGTGGTGTAAAACGGGTCCAGCAGCCGGCTCAAGCTTTCGCTGGGGACGCCGCAGCCGTTGTCGCTATAGCTCAGCGTCAATTGATCGGTGCTGGCCTTGGCTGTCAAGTTGATGGCGGGTTTGGCTTGGCCGCTGAACGCGTGGAGGAGGGAATTCTTGATCAATTGAGTCAGGATGCGCTGTAGCGCCGTGGGGAAGCCGAAGGCGACGATATTCGGGGAGATGTCTGACTCGATCTGAACACCGGCTCCTTGCAACTCCAGGCTCAGCGCCGCCAAGACGGCATCAATGGCTTGTTTCAGCCCGAAGCGCCTGGGGGATTCATTGCCGTTGCGGGTGTCCAGCTCTTTGAAGTTGTCCACCAAAGCGGCGGCTCGGTGCGCATTGGTTTCAATCAAGCTGGCGCCGAGGCGGCATTGTTCGCCGATGGCCCGCAATTCCTGACGCGAAACCTTGTCACCGGCCAAAACCGTAGAAAAGTGCTTGAGCTCGGCATTCAGCGTGGATGCTGCCAGCAAGATATTGCCGACCGGCGTATTCAGCTCATGCGCGACGCCGACCACCAAGCGCCCCATCGCGTCTTGCCGCTCGGCCTCGGCCACGCGTGACAGCGCCAGCTTCAATTGTTGACTGCGCTCCTCCACGCGCTGTTCCAGCTCCTCGTTCAAGCATTGCAGCTCGGCACTGCGTCTGGCGACTTCGGCCTCCAGATGAAGTGCATTGCCTTCGAGCGCACGACGCTGCTGAAATAACTCGCAAAATACACGCACTTTGCTACCCAGCAAGCGCTCGTCCAGCGGCTTGGGGAGATAGTCCACCGCGCCTGCGGCATAGCCTTGGATGACTTGTTGTTCGGCGTTCATGCCGGAGGTCACAAAGATGATCGGGATGGCTGCAGTCTTGGGGTGAGCGCGCAGCAACTCGGCGACTTCGTAGCCGTTCATCTCCGGCATTTGCACGTCCAGCAAAATCAATGCAAAGGACTGCAGCAAACTCAGGCGCAAAGCGCGATTGCCGGAATTGGCGCAAACGACCTGCAGCGGCAGTTGTAGCCCAGCCAGCAGGTTCTCCATGACCAGCAAGTTATTGGCTTGATCATCGACGACCAAGATCGGAACCAGCTGTTCGGCGTCATCCATGGAGAGCACTTCTTCCTTGCAGGGCTGAGGAGGGGCTGGAGCGGTCAAACATAGAGCTTTTGGTACAGGGAAATATCGCGCTGCAGGGCTTTGTAGCGGGGCTTCAGGCTGCGCAGATGCAAGGACTCTTTTTGCCCTAGAGCCAGAAAACAGCCGGCCGGCAGGCAATCATCAAAGAGCGTCAAGACGCGCTCACTCAACGTGGTGTTGAAGTAAATCATGACATTGCGGCACAGCACCAGGTGCATTTCTCCGAAAGCACCGTCGGTGCTTAAATTATGGGCGGCGAACACGATGTTCTCACCCAGATGCGGCGCCATCAATGCGTTGTCATAGCGGGCCGTGTAGTAGTCAGAAAAGGCTGCGCGGCCGCCCGCACTTTGGTAGGCAGCAGTGAAGCCTCTGATTTTCTCCAGCGAATAGATGCCGGTTCGGGCTGTTTGCAGCACGGCTTCATTGATGTCGGTGGCGTAGATCTGGCAGCGACCACTCAAGCCTTCTTCATGCAGCAGGATGGCCAGGGAATAGGCCTCTTCGCCGCTGGCGCATCCGGCCACCCAGATCTTGCTGAAGGCATAGGTTTTCAGCAGGGGCAAGACCTGGCTGCGCAGCGCGGCAAAGAACTGCGGGTCACGAAACATCGCCGACACATTGACCGTCAAGCTGCGCAGCAAACTATCCCAGAGCTCGGGTTCGCGCAAGACCTCTCCCTGCGCCTGAGAGATGCTGGTGTATGCGTTGTCCTGCAGCCATAGGCGCAAACGCCGGCGCAGCGAAGCCGGTGCGTAATCGCGGAAGTCATGGCCCCAGACCCGGAAGATGCCTTCCAGCAGCAACTGCACTTCGACTTCTTCGACTTGGTCCGGCTTCACTTTTGAGTGTCCCGATCAGACCCGAGCGGGCGCCTCTCGTACAACCACACGCGCAGCAGCGAGAACAATTTGTCCACATCCAAGGGCTTGGCAATGTAGTCGTTGGCGCCGGACTCCAGGCATTTCTCCTGGTCACCGCGCAAGGCTTTGGCCGTCATCGCGATGATGGGCAGGCCCGCCAGTGCTGGATTGGCGCGTATCTCGCGCATGGCGGTGTAGCCATCCATGACCGGCATCATCACGTCCATCAGCACCAAGTCGATGTCCGGGTGTTGGGCCAGCTTTTGCAGCGCCTCCTGGCCGTTTTCGGCCTCCAGCACTTGCATTTCCTTTTCGTTCAAAAGGCTGGCGAGCGAATAGATATTGCGCATATCGTCGTCAACGATCAACACCTTGCGGCCAGTCAGCATTGCCTCTTTGTCCAGCGCCTGGCGAATCATGCGGCGCTTTTCGGGCGGTAAGCGGCCCTCTACCGTGTGCAAGAACAGCGTCACTTCATTGAGCAGGCGCTCAGGGCTGCGGGCTCCTTTGATGATGACGCTTTGGGCATAACGGTCCAAATGATCGCGCTCCTGGCGGGTCAATTCGCGGCCCGTATGCACGATCACGGGGGCGCGGCGCAGCGGCGGCAGTTCCTGCATCGTGTCAAGCACCGCAAAGCCTGAGCTGTCCGGCAGGCCCAGGTCGAGCACCACGCAATCGAACTCACGCTGACTCAGCGCAGCCACCGCCTCCGCGCTATTGCGGGCCAGATGGATATCGACTTCGCTGTCGGTGAACAGGTGCCGCAAGGCGTGCAACTCCTGTTCATCGTCCTCGACGATCAACAACTGGCGCACCGCTTTGTCCATCGCGCCGGCCAAGGTGCCCAGCACCTGCTGGATCTGCTCGGCGCTGACGGGTTTGGTGATCAGCCCGACCGCTCCCATCGAGAGTGCGCGTTGCCTGTCCTCCAGGCAGGTCAGAAAGTGCACCGGAATATGCCGGGTCAGGGCGTCATCCTTGAGTCGACGCATCACGGCCCAGCCGTCCATATCGGGCAGCAAGATGTCCAGGATCACCGCATTGGGCTGGAACTGATGGGCCAACGCGATGCCGCTGCTGGCGTCACCGGCCACCAGGCCCAAAAAGCCTTTGTCGCGCACCGTGTCCAGCAGGATGCGGGCAAAGTGCAGATCGTCCTCGATGATCAAAATGCTGCGCTGACCCTGGCCGAGCAGGTGGCGATCATCCGCGGTGAACTGGCTCGGCAGCGGCAGCGCAGCAGCAGCCTGCTGGCCCTTGGCCTTGGGGGCGGGCGCAGCCTCGAAAGGTGCTGAAAGCGGGGCCGATTGGGTGGCCGATTGAATGGCCGAATGGGCGAACGATTGAGCGACCGAATGGGCCTGAGACTGCAGCCCATCCAGTGGCAACAACAAGCTGAATTGGCTGCCCGCGCCGAGCTGGCTTTGCAGCAGGATGTCACCGCCCAGGTGGCGCGCGAGCTGCCGAGCGATCGACAGGCCCAGGCCGGTGCCGCCGTACTTGCGGCTGGTGGTGCCGTCGGCCTGATGGAAGGCTTCAAAAACCAATTGCAGCTTGTCGGCGGGAATGCCAATGCCGCTGTCCTGAACCTCAAAGGCCAGGCTGTCTTGCCCCAACGCGGATTGCTGGGCCGGCAAGCGGCGTACGACCAGGCCGACGCGCCCTTCGGCGGTGAACTTGAGCGCATTGGAGAGCAGGTTCTTGAGAATTTGCTGCACGCGTTGATCATCGGTGCGCAAGGTGGCCGGTACATCCGGCTCCACTTTGAGTTCGAGTTGCAAGCCTTTTTGTTCCGCCTGGGCCGTGAACAGCGTATGCACGCGTTCGCACATCGGGCGCAGCGGTACCGCCTCGAGGTGGAACTGCATTTGCCCGGCCTCAATCTTGGACAGATCCAAGATGTCGTTGATCAGGTTCAGCAGGTCGCCGCCGGCGCTGTGGATGGTGTGGGCAAACTCTTGCTGGCGCTCGTTCAGCGTGCCCTCCTTGTTCTCGTGCAAGAGGCGCGACAAGATCATCATGCTGTTCAACGGCGTGCGCAGCTCATGCGACATATTGGCCAGAAACTCGGACTTGTAGGTGCTGATGCGTGACAGCTCTTCGGCCTTGCGCTGCATCTCGGCGCTGGCGGTTTCGATTTCCAAATTCTTGGCGTTGACCTCGGCGCGTTGGCGCTCTAACAGCGCCGTGCGCTCCTCCAACTCTTCATTGGACTGTTGCAACTGTTCTTGCTGGGCTTGCAAGCGTTCGGCCTGCTGGCGGGTTTCTTCCAGCAACTCGTTGATGCGCTGGCGCGAGTCGGCCACGCCGAGGCTGATGGCCAAAGAGTCGGCCGCGCCACGCAAAAAGTCCAACTCCGCGTCACTCAAGGTGAGGAAGCTGCCCAGCTCTATCACCCCCAGCAGCGCGCCATCGCGCAGCACCGGCAGCGCCACCGCGTTGGCTGGCGCGGACTCGCCCAGCGCAGAGCCAATCTGCAGGTAATCGGCCGGCACCTGCGTCCAGCAAATCATCTGGCGCTCGCGTGCGACTTGGCCCACCAAGCCTTCGCCCAGGCGAATGCGCTCACCAATTTGCTTGCGGCGAGTGAAGGCATAGGTCGCGGCCAGCAGCAAGTCCTGGCTGCCGCGCTCATAGACATAAAAGGCGCCCACGCCGGCCTTCAGGTAGCGGGCCAAAAAAGCCAGCGAGCGCTCGGCCAATTCGGCCGTCGATTGCTCGCCGCGCAGCAAGGTGTTGAGCTCGCTTTCGCCGGTTTTGAGCCAGTCATTGGCGCGCTCGGTGCTGCGCTTTTCGCGCAGCGAGCTCGTCATATTGCTGATGGCATCTTCGAAGCTCTGTTGCCCCAGGCTCAGCATGCGCACAATGCTCAGCAACTGGCCGGTTTCATCCTGACTGAGCGCGGCGCTGTCGATTTCCAGCGGCTTACTGCGTGTGACTTCCCGGTCCAGGTCGCCGCCCGCAATGGCACCGGCGATTTGCGCCTTCTCGTCCCAGCCGGACACAAAGGTTTCCAAGTTGGCCGTTGCCGACTTCAGCGCCGCTGAAATGCCTCGGCTGATGGTCAAGCTCAGCAGCAGTGACAAGCCCAGTCCGATGGCGCCGGCCAGCAGCAAATAGCTCTGCAGGCTGGCGTAAAGCTCTTGCCCATTCTTGGTGGCTTCTCCGACTTGCGTCGCTTGATAGTCCTCGAAGACCTGCAAGGCGTTGACGAAAGCATCGTCGGCCGGCGCCAACTCGTTGTTGATGTAGTCACCCAGGCCGCGTTTGCCTTGGTCCAAGAGCTTGTAATAGCCCAGGTATTTCTCGTCCAGCTTGGCCTTGCGCAGCTTGATCAGTTCGATCATATTGCGCTCTTCCGCGTTCTTGTTGTTGTTGTCGAAGCGGATCAGCAGTGCCTCCAATTCCGCGCGGTGTTTGCGGATGAGATTGAGGTCCTCGCGGTTCTCTGCTTCGTTGTCGCTGAAGGCCACATCGCGCACACTCTGGGAGGCAATCAAGGCGGCCTTGATCATGTCATTGGACTGATCGGCCTTGGGGTAGCGGTCCAGCCCCAGCTCGCGGGCGGCAGTATTGAGTTGCCTCAGGCCGGTGTCGGCCACCCACCAGAGAGCGGCCAGCGTCACGATGACGACGCCAAAACCCGCCAATAACTTGGCCCTGATGCTCAGATTACGGTACCAACTAGCGTTCACGTCGACGGCTCCCGGTTTGATCCCAAAACCCGCAGCGCCCCTCCTGTGGTCCTCTCTAACTCTGAGAATTAGGAGCCGGTCAATTCGCTAAACGTGACGCTGTTCACACAATTATGTGTCGGCCAACTGCTTTCCGGCGGCAGGATTTTCCCGCGTTGGCTTGGGGCATCGGTGTCCTGATGCGGCGACGGCTCCGCCAGAATTTGTTGTGGGCAGTCAGGGCTCGGTCATGGTGTCTGGCCTGCCAGAGGCGGGATGGGCTGTACAAAACCTACACAGACAGACGAAACAGGCCTTCATAAAATGGCGGCACTTCAACACAAGCACCCAGCACTGGCATCGCCAGACTGAGTCGCAGCGCTAAATTCATCAGAGGAGAGATTATGTTTTTGCCCGCCGCCCCCACCCTTCAGCGTTCGCGTTTTCGGCCTCTGCTGCTGATGGTTGCATTGTCGGCTGCGGCCCTGCTCAGCGCCTGCGGCGGCGGAGGTGGTGGCAGCAGCGAGGTCACGCCGCCGCCCCCGCCGCCTCCGGCCAATGGCCCGGATTTGATGGTGCTCGTGGCACCGGCCGGCAATCCTGTGCCGTCCGGCGTTTCGCAGACCATGGCCACGGTCAAGCTGAGCAATGTAGGCAAAGGTGCAGCGACCACGACCGACGTCAGCATCAATGCCGATGCCGTCATGCAGGACCTCAAGATAGTCAATTGCAAATCGGACAACCCGGCCACGGCCTGCCCGTCCCTCGGCTCGCGCATGACGGTCAGCAATCTGCAACCCGGCAGCACGCTCACGTTCGATGTGACCGGCATGGTCAAGCTCGGCACCAGCGCCACAGTCAATATCGAAGCCTCGGCCAGCACCAACAGCGGCACACAACTGTCCAGCAGCAAGATGTCGGTGGGCTTCAAGGCCTATAGCGTTGACGTCGCCGTGCAAGCCACGGGTCCGACCACCGCCGTGCCAGCGGGTGGCAGCTTTGACTATGTGGTGACCGTGAGCAATAAAGGACCGGACGCCGCCAAGGACGCGAATTTGGGACTGGCCTTGTTGAGCAATCCAACTGCGAATGCGCCAACGCTGGGTGCCATCAGCTGCAGCGCAACCGGTGCTGCCGTTTGCCCGAGCGAGCTGAAGATTGGTGTGATGACCTTGCCTAGCTTGCCCAAGGACGGCACGCTGGTGTTCACCTTGCCCTATCGTTTTGCACCCGGGGTTACGGCTGGCCTGGTGTTCAATGCCGGTGTGCGAGCCGCAGCGGATGTCGATGGCAGTAATGACAGCGCTTTGATCATCACGCCGTCAATCTAAGACGCAAGGCACCGAGAGGGCAGCCCGCAAGGCCTGCCCTCTTTTCTTTGCGGGTGGGCTTTGTGTCATCAAACCCATCGAGCCTTGCCTCAGAGTTCCGCCACGCTCTTGATGCGCTGCTGCGGCAAAGCCACCACCTGCTCGGTGGCCGCTGCTGCCCGACCATGGAAGCGATCCAGCAAAGCCTGCTGCTTGGCCCTTACCGTCACGACATTGGCATGTTTGACATGGCCGTAACCGCGGATCTGCTCGGGCAAGCGGGCCAGTTGCACGGCCAGCTCCAGCTTGTCCGCGCTCAAACCCGTCAACAACTCATTGACCAGGCTCTCATAGTCGCCGATCAGGCGGCGCTCCATGCGGCGCTCATCGGTCTTGCCAAAAATGTCCAGTGCACCGCCGCGCAAGCCCTTGAGCTTGGCCAGCAGCTTGAAGGCCTTGAAGGTCCAACTGCCCAGCTCTATCTTCTTGGCGCGGCCGTCGGCACCCGGCTTGGAAATCAAGGGCGGCGCGAGGTGGAAGGAGAGGGAGGCCCAGTTTTCGAACTGCGCCTTCATCGCAGCCTCAAACGTGCCGTCGGTATACAGCCGCGCAACCTCGTACTCGTCTTTGATCGCCAGCAGTTTGGCGTAGTAGCGCGCCACCGACTTGCTCAAGCGCTCGGTCTTGCCGGCTTCACCCAAGGCGGCCTCGGCTTGGCGAACCTTGCTCACCAGACTCAGATAGCGCTGCGCATAGGCGCTGTCCTGGTAGGCCGTCAGGTGGCTGGCGCGGCGAGCGAGCAGGCCGTCTTCACCGTCAAGACGGTCGAAATTGAGAACTTGTATGACCTGGCCCAACTTGCCGGCCAAGCAGCGCAAGGCCTCGGGATTCGCGATCGCCAAACGACCCAGCGCAAACGCGGTCTTGTTGCCTTCGACCGCCACGCCGTTGAGCTCCATTGCGCGAATCAGCGCCGCTTCGCTCAGCGGCACCAGGCCGCGCTGCCAGCAAGCACCTAGCATGACGATATTGGCCGGCATGGTGTCGCCCATCAGCTCTTGAGCGATCGCCTGCGCGTCGATGCTGCTCATCAAGCTGGCGTCGCCGCCGACCGCATGCAGCATCTTGGCCAGCAGCGACTCGCCTTGCAGGCTGGCATCCGGGTTGCGCACAAAGGCTGCCGTCGGCAGCTCATGCGTGTTGGCCAGCACGACCGTACGGCCAGGCTTGACGGTGCCCAAGGCATCGGGCGAGGCGCCGACCACCATATCGCAGGCCAACAAGACGTCCGCCTGCTGGGTGTCGATGCGCACCTGATTCAGCAGGTCTTGCGTCGGCGCCACGCGCACAAAGCTCAAGACCGAGCCGCCTTTTTGCGCGAAGCCCATGAAGTCCAGCACCGAAGCCTGCTTGTGCTCCAGATGCGCGGCCATGCTGATCAAGGCGCCGACCGTGACAACGCCTGTGCCTCCGACGCCAGTCACCAGCAAGTCAAACGGGCCAGTCCAAGCCCAGGGTGCGGGCGCGGCAATGGCCGCGATTTCGCGCGCCAGATCGGCGGGCGTGAAGCCGGCGCCGGCGCGTTTTTTCAGCTGTGCGCCGTGCACCGACACAAAGCTCGGGCAAAAGCCATTGACGCAGGAGAAATCCTTGTTGCAGCTGCTCTGCTCGATCTGGCGCTTGCGGCCGAAGTCGGTCTCCACCGGCACGACAGACAGGCAGTTGGACGCCTGGCCGCAGTCACCGCAGCCCTCGCAAACCGCTTGGTTGATGAAGATGCGCTTGGGCGGATCGACCATTTCCTTCTTCTTGCGCCGGCGGCGCTTCTCGGCCGCGCAGGTCTGGTCGTAGATCAGAATCGTGACGCCCTCGATCTCGCGCAACTCGCGCTGCACCGCGTCGAGTTCGCTGCGGTCATGAAACGTCGTGCCGGCAGGGAACAGGCCGTGGTGGCCGTCGTACTTGCCAATTTCATCGGACACCACGACCAGGCGCTTGACGCCCTCGGCCTCGACCTGGCGCGCGATCTGCGGCACGCTGGTCTGGCCGTCGACCGGCTGGCCGCCGGTCATCGCGACGGCGTCGTTGTAGAGGATTTTGTACGTTATGTTGGTCTTGGCCGCAATCGCTTGGCGGATCGCCAGATAGCCGGAGTGGTAGTAAGTGCCGTCGCCCAGGTTCTGGAACACATGCTTTTCGGTCGTGAAGCGGCTGTGCGCCGCCCAGTCCACGCCCTCGGCGCCCATCTGAATCAGGCCCGAGGTGCCGCGCTCCATCCAGCTGGCCATGAAGTGGCAGCCGATGCCGGCCAAGGCGCGCGAGCCTTCGGGCAGCTTGGTCGAGGTGTTGTGCGGGCAGCCCGAGCAAAAATAGGGCTGGCGGCGCACGCCGTCGGCGGCATTGGAGAGCAGGCAGGGCGTGAGGAAGTCCACCACCAGATGACGGCGATCTAGTGCCGGATTCAAGCGGGCCAGCCAGTCGGCGACCGTCGCCATGATGCGTGATGGCCGCAGCTCGCCCAAGGCGCTCAGCACCGCCGCGCCATGCTCATCCGTCTTGCCGATCACATGCGGGCGCTGCGCGTCGGGCAGGTGGTAGAGCAGCTCCTTGATCTGGCGCTCGACGACTGGCGCTTTTTCCTCGATCACCAGCATATCGGTCAGGCCCCGTGCGAACTCGGCCATGCGAGTCGCTTCGAGCGGGAACACCAGGCCGACCTTGTAGACGCGCACACCGGCAGCGGCCAAGGCGTTCGGGTCCAGGTCCAGCCGGCGCAAGACCTCCATGAAGTCGTAATGCGCTTTGCCGACGGTGACGATGCCTAAGGTCGCGGCGGGGCTGCTGACGATGTGCTTGTCGATGCTGTTGAGCTTGGCAAAGGCCTTGACGGCGTTCAGCTTGTGCTCAAGCCGAGTCTCCAGCTCCAGCGAGGGCAGGTCGACCGCGCGGATATGCAGGTCAACCGGCGGCACATGATCCACCGGCAATTCGAAGTCCAGCGGCACGCCGTCCAGATCGACCGTCATGCCACTTTCCACCACCTCCGAGATCGCCTTGAAACCGACCCAGGTCGAGGAGAAGCGGCTCAGCGCCCAGCCGTAAAGCCCGAACTCCAGATACTCGGCCACATTGCCCGGATGGACGATGGGCATGTGCCAGGCTTGCAAGGCCAAATCGCTCTGGTGCGGGGTGCTGGATGAGACGCAACCATGGTCATCGCCGCAGACCACCAGCACGCCGCCTAACTTCGAAGTGCCGTAGACATTGCCATGCTTGAGCGCGTCGCCGCTGCGGTCCACGCCGGGGCCCTTGCCGTACCACATCGCGAATACGCCGTCTGCAGTGCGCTTGGGATCGAGGGCGACCCGCTGCACGCCTAAGCAGGCGGTGGCTGCGAGGTCTTCGTTGATGGCGGGCAGGAAGTTGACCTTGGCCGCGTCGAGGAACTTCTTGGCCTTCCAGAGTTGCTGGTCGACCATGCCCAGCGGGCTGCCGCGGTAGCCGGAGACGAAGCCGGCGGTGTGCAGGCCTTTGCTTTCGTCCTGCGCTTTTTGCGCCAGCAGCAAGCGCACCAAGGCTTGGGTGCCGGTCAGAAAGACCGCGCCGGAGGTGGCGGCCAGGTTGTCCGAGAGCTTGTAGTCCCGCAGGGCTTGCGCGTCATCTAGGGCGGGGGTTTTGATGTCGGACATGGGCTCTCCTGGCGGCAATGGGCTGGCGAGATTTTTCATCAAGTCAGCAAGTGTTTGTTGCCCGCATTGCCACTGTCAAGCATTCAAATGAGAGAATTCAACTCAAAGAGGTGGTAAATGGAGAATCAACGTTTTGATAGGGCGAGCCGGCAGATTCTTGCGGCTTTACAGGATGACTGCCGGCAGAGCACGCAGGCGCTGGCCGACAAGGTGGGCTTGTCGGCCACGCCGGTCTGGCGGCGTATCAAGGAGCTGGAAGACAGCGGCGTGATCCGCCGCCATGTGGCGCTGGTGGACCGCGAAAAGCTGGGCCTGAATATCTGCGTGCTGGCTAACGTCAGCCTGGTGCGGCATAGCGAAGGGGCTGTGGAGCAGTTCGAGCGCCTGGTGCTGGCCAGCCGCGAGATCATCGAATGCCACGGCATCACCGGCGAGGCCGATTACGTGATCAAAGTGGTGGTGCCCGATATGAAGGCCTATGACCTGTTTCTGCAGGGCCAGATCTTCAAGGTGCCGGGCGTGGCCAGCGTGCGCAGCAATGTGGTGCTGCGCGAGGTCAAGTATGAGACGGCGCTGCCGGTTGACGCTTAGGCTTGCTCTATGCCCGAACTGGATAAATTCGACCGCCGCATCCTCGAGATGCTGCAAGATGACGCGCGCATCAGCTCGGAGCTGATAGCTGCCGAGGTGGGCCTGTCGGCGACCGCCGTGCAGCGCCGCATCAAGAAGCTGCGCGAGGACGGCGTGATCGTCGCGCAGGTGGTGGTGCTGGAGCCGCGAGCACTCGGGCGCGGCGTGACGGCGCTGATCGAGGTCACGCTGGCCGAAGCCAGCCGCGAAGCGGTGATCGACGGCTTCAAGCGCCGCATGGCTGAGCAGGCCGAGGTGCAGCAATGCTATTACGTGGCCGGCGAAAGCGACTTTGTGCTGATCGTGACGGCGGTCGATATGGCCGACTACGAGCTGTTGACCCGGCGCTTGTTTTTCGACGACAGCAATATCAAAAAGTTCCGCTCCACCTTTGTGCTGGAGGCGAGCAAGCGCAGCCTCAGTCTGCCGGTCGTTTCAATCTAGATTCAAGTCACATTGATAGGCGAGGAGTTCGGGGTCTTTGCCTCGCAGCGCTTCCGACGCGGCCGGGTCTAAACGCACAAAGCCGCATTTCTCCAGCACCCGGGCGGAGGCCTGATTGGCCGGGCTGACCACGGCGACCAGGCGCCGCAGACCCAGTTCTTGCAATGCCCAGGCCTTCATTTGAACGACCGCGGCGGTTGCCACGCCGGCACCGGCCTGGTCTTGCCCAACTCGGTAGCCGAGCTCGGCCACGCCGGCCAGCGCATCCACGTCTTTCAAATTGGATCGGCCGATAATGACGCCGGCTTCGTCCAGCAGCAGGGCGGGAAACCAACGCCCTTGGGCATGAGACGCCAGCAGCTCGGCGATATGTTGCAGGGTGCCGTCGGGGGTGTAGAAGGCTTCCCCGCGCGGGGCAACATGCTGCTCGAACCAGCCCCGGTTGCGGCTTTCAAAGTCCAGCAGCGCTGGGCAATCGGCCGGCGTCAGCAGGCGTATCTTGACGGTTTTCTTGATGGTCTTCATGCCTGTATTTTGAAGTGGAATCAGCCCAGTACGCAGTTTCGCGGCGCGCAGCTTCAAAGATTCGCCGCGCCGCTGCGCCTGAGTTTGCCGACAATTTCGGCATGACGACCCCACACCTCACCCCCACTCCCACCCTCAATCCAAGCCCCTTCGAAATTCTTGACCCTCGCTTCGAGGACTGCGTGCGCAGCAGCGCCCAGATCGAGCAGCTCTACACCGGCTGCCGCTGGGCCGAAGGGCCGGCCTATTTCCCGGCGCTGCGCTCACTGGTCTGGAGCGACATCCCGAATGAGCGCATGCTGCGCTTTGACGAATGCACCGGACAAGTCGGCGTGTTCCGGCAGCCGAGCGGCTATAGCAATGGCAATACCGTTGACCGCGAGGGTCGTTTGATCAGCTGCGAACATGGCGGCCGGCGCGTCGTGCGCACCGAACATGATGGCCGCCTCACCGTGCTGGCCGACCGTTATCGGGGCCGGCGCCTGAACAGTCCTAATGACGTGGTCGTCAAGTCCGACGGCACGATCTGGTTCACCGACCCGAACTACGGCATCACGTCCAACTACGAAGGCGTCAAGGCCGAGCAGGAGCAGCCCGGCTGCTATGTTTACCGCCTTGACCCCCTAACCGGCGATCTGCGCGTGGTGGCGGATGATTTCAAGGGCCCGAACGGACTGGCGTTTTCGCCCGACGAGCGCACGCTCTACATCGTCGACACCGAGCAGGACTGCGGCTTGATGCGGCGCTTCACGGTCGCAGAGGACGGCGTGAGCTTGAGTGGTGGCGAGACCTTCATCACCTGCGAGAGCGGTTTTTATGACGGCTTTCGCTGCGATGACGAAGGCCGCATCTGGACCAGTGCCGGCCGAGCCATCCACTGCCACTTGCCGGACGGCACCTTGATCGGCCGCATCAAGATGCCCGAGCGCGTCTCCAACCTGGTTTTCGGTGGTCCCAAGCGCAATCGACTCTTCATCTGCGCCACCACTTCGCTTTACGCGGTCTTGCTGGCGGTCGATGGGGCCAAGACCTTCTGAAAGTTCGCGATCAAGTCTCGCTGTGCAAGCCTAGATTCGGTAGTTGGGCGCGCCTGAGTGCGATGCGATGCGGTGCGCTGGCGAGGCGCGACGAGGACGCAGGCTGATGCCCGCGAGGAGAAGTAACAACGCCAGCGTGCCGTAGCGCGGCGCAACCGGGTGCGTAGCGCTGCAACCCCAATGGTGAAGGCGATCGAAGCGACTTTCGTCAGCAGGCATCGGATTTTGTTGGCAAAAGTGAGCGATCGACTGCCGATCCTAGGGTAACTGCCGCTCAATACGGCGATCCGGCAGCAGCCACATCGCGGCGACGGCCAAGTAGAGCGCAAGCGCCAGAGCGACGTGGACGAAAGCCAGTGCAATCGCAAGCAGATAGGCGATGATGGAAATCAGGCCCTTGACGTCGCGCCCGAGCGCCTTGGCCAGCGAAGAGTCCGGGCCATGCTGATTCACCAAGACTCGCGCCAGCAGGTAGTAGGCCAATCCCGCCATCAGCAAGATAAAGCCGTAAAGCGCCACCGGTAGCGGGCCCCAATGGTTCTCGCCCATCCAGCCGGTAGCAAAAGGGACCAGCGAGAGCCAGAACAGCAGATGCAAATTTGCCCACAAGGCGGTGCCCGACACTTTGCTGCTGGCGTGCAGCAGATGGTGGTGGTTGTTCCAGTAGATACCGACATAGATGAAGCTCAGCAGATAGCTGAGCAAGACCGGAATCAGCGGCTGCAGCGCCGCCAAGTTGTCGCCATGCGGTACCTTCAACTCCAGCACCATGATGGTGATGATGATGGCGATCACGCCGTCGCTGAAGGCTTCAAGTCGACCCTTGGCCATGCCCACGCCTGCGCTTGCTGTCATTCCTGCTGCTCCTTGCCGACGAAACTGCCAGCTCGAGCGGCACTTTAGTTCAAGCAGCGCACTTGGTCCCTGTCGGCTTTGGGGTCAATGCTCGATCGCTTTGCCCATTTTTTTGCCCAGCGCAATCGCCCCGCCGCCGTTGCGTACATTGGTGTAGCCCATGCGTTGCAGCAGGCCTAATGCTTGCTCGGCGCGGCCGCCCGAAGAGCAGTACAGCACGATGGGCGCGTCATGGTCGGGCGCCATCTGGGCGACCAAATGACTCATCTGCGGCAGCGGCAGGCAATGCGCATCAGGGAGATGGCCGGCCATGTATTCGGCATAGGAGCGCACATCGATCAGCAGCGCATCCTCTGGCAGCGCTTGTTCGCGCTGCGTGGCGCCGGCATGCGGTTGATCGGATTCATGGTGGTAGTGCGGCTCTTCTTGCGCAGCCATTTGCGCGTCAATCGGTAAGTAGAACGATGCCCAGGTCATGATGGTCTTCTCCTAAAGCGCAGGGTCGACGGGCTCTAGAGCAAAAGATGTGGCTAGGCCAAGCAGGCTGCCTTGATCTTGCTGTGAGCCGGCCCCTGTTTTACATCAAGTGCCCAGACTTGGCGAGTGGGAATTCAGTGCCCGCTCTGTCCGTGGGCCCGCGTGTGAAATATTGTCGCTTTCCGGCCAATCCGGTGACTTGCCCTTCAAGGGGCGACTGCCCTCCCGTAACTCATCAATTGCGCGCCATTGACTGCAGCATTTCGCCCATCTTCTGGTGCAGCAAATTGATCGCCTTGAGCGGCCGTATCATGACCTTAAAGTCGCAGATGCGGCCGGCTTCGTCCCAGCGGATGATGTCGACGCCATTGATTTCAATCCCGTCCACCTCGGCGATGAATTCCAGCATGGCGTCCCGAGGCCCGACGATCTCTCGCAAGTAGCGGAACTTGCCCGGCTTGAGCAGCACTTGCAGCGCACCTGCCAGGTACATGCGGGTCAAGGCCTTGCCCTGCTGCGGTTTGTGCACCACGGGCGAATGGAAGATCACGTCGTCGGCCAGCAGCTCGTCGAGCGCCTGCGCGTCGGCACTGTCGATGATGTGATGCCAAAGTTTCAAGGTGTCCAACATAAGTTCTCCGCTGTGTTTGCCTAGCCTATGCTATATCTTCGCCAGCTGCTTCACGGCCGCCTGAATCTCTGCCGGCGTCAGCGCAGCAAAGCCCAGCAGCCACCCATCTTGCTTCAACGGCCCCAGGTACAGACCGCTTAAAACTGGCGTCAGCAGGCCCAGGCGGGCGGCTCTTTGTGTGAGCCTCAGCTCTTCGCCAGGCGGCAGCAGGGCGGTTATTTGCAGGCCCCCGACGCTGGGCTGCGGGCGCAGCCAGCCGCCTACCTTCGACTGCAGCTCGTTCAAAAGCAGCTCGCGACGCTGGCGGTAGAGCTGGCGCATCAGGCGCAGATGCGCGGCGAAATGGCCTTGGCTGATGAAGTCGGCCGTGACGGCCTGGGCCAGTTGCGCGCTGTGGCCGTCTTGCACGCTGCGAGCTACTCGCAGTGGTGCGATCAGCTCGCGCGGCACCACCATATAGGCCAGGCGCAGGGACGGAAACAAGGCCTTGGAGAAGGTCCCCAAATAGAGCACCCGCCCAGGCTCTTGCTCGGCCTGCATGCCTTGCAAGGCAGGCATCGGCCGCCCGTCATAGTGGAACTCGCTGTCGTAGTCATCCTCGATCAACCAACAGCCTGCGCGCTTGGCCAGATCCAGCAACTGCAGGCGTCGCTGCAGGCTGAGCGCCACGCCGCTAGGGTATTGGTGCGAGGGCGTCAGATAGATCAGCTTTGGGCTCGGTCCCTCGCCCGGTGGCTGCAAGCCTTGCTGATCTACCGGCACCGGCTGCAGCAGCGCGCCAGCGGCCGCAAACGCGGTGGCCGCGCCCCGGTAGCCGGGCTCTTCCATCCAAACGCGGTCACCCTCGTCCAGCAAGAGGCTGGCCAGCAACTGCAAGGCTTGTTGGGAACTGGTCAGCACCAGCACCTGTTCAGCGTCGCAACGCAGCCCGCGCGACTGGCGCAGGTATCCGGCGATGGCCTCGCGCAGCTCCGCGCGGCCTTGCGGGTCGCCATAGCCCAAGAGCTGGTGCCCTTGGGGGCCGTTCAAGCGGCGGGCCTGTAACTGGCGCCACCGCTGCACCGGGAAGGCTCGCAGATCCGGGCTGCCGGCGGCGAAGGGCAGGGGCAGCTGCGGGTCCTCACAGCTGCCGCCCGCGACGATGCGCTGGCCACGCTCGGACAGGCTCAAGGGTGCCGCCACGGCGAGTTTGGCTTGGCGCTGCTCGCTCGTGAAGCCATTGAAAGCCACAAAGCTGCCCTGGCCGACGCTGCGTCGCAGATAGCCCTCGGCCTCCAGTTGGGCGTAGGCTGCTTCAACCGTCACGCGTGACAGGTTGAGGTCCTTCGCGAGTACGCGGCTGGCCGGCAGCCGCTCCGCTTGCCGCAGTTCGCCCTTGTGCATGGCTTGGCGCAAGCTGGCGCAGAGTTGCTCACGCCGGCCCAGGCCTTGTTGAGCTTCGCGCTCAAAAAGCTGCAACCACAGCCTGGGTTTGTCCATTGGTCTTATGAATTGTATTGAATGGGTCTCAATGCTAAGGCCAAATCGCCTGACACTGCCTGCTCCTATCCACCAAGAGCTTGCCCTCTCCACCTCATGAGCACGAATGAAAACCTTGCACCCGCGTCGGTGCTGCTGTCCTATCCTGCGCCCAGCCCGGCCGAGAGCGCCGCCTTCATGCTGGCCAAGCTGAACTATCACGCTGATGCTTGGGATGTGGCCGAAGACTTGAGTGCCGGCGTTGATGCCATCGTCGTCGTCGACACCCGCGCCGAAGCCCATTACGCCGCCGGTCATGTGCCCGGTGCCGTCAATCTGCCGCACCGCCTGATGGATGCCGCCAGCACCGCGACGCTGGACCGCAGCAAGACCTACATCTGCTACTGCGACGGCATAGGCTGCAACGGCTCCACCAAGGGTGCCTACAAGCTTGCCAGTTTGGGCTTCAAGGTCAAGGAAATGCTCGGCGGCCTGGACTTCTGGAAGCGCGACGGTCATCCGGTCGCCACCGGCAGCGAGCCCGGCAGTTTGCGCGGTGCGGCGCTGATTGTCTGTGCTTGCTGAGCCAGGCAAGCGCCTCGGTGATCGCAAGCTGCCTAGCATTCGCCTAGCCCGGCCGGGCGAGTCCGCAGACATGGCGCAGTTGAGCCAGCTCTGCGTTGAACATGCCGAATACGAAGGCCTGCCGCCCTGTCTGGATGCGGACTTCGGCGCGCGCCTGGCACAGGCCATTGGCGCCGGTCGCTTGCATGTCTGGCTGGCGCAGCAGGGCGAACAAACACTCGCCTATGCCAGCGCGAGCCTGGATTTTTCAACCCTCGCGGCCCAGCCTTTTGTGCAGATGGACTGCCTTTACCTGCGCCCGGCCGCGCGTGGGCAAGGCCTGGGTGCACGCTTGCTGCACACCGTGGCGGACTTCGCGCGGGAGCGGCGCTGCCGGGCCATGCAATGGCAGACGCCGCTGTGGAACGAGGGCGCGACGCGCTTCTATCTGCGCCAAGGTGCGATGGCGCTGAGCAAAACGCGCTTCAGTTTGGCGCCGTGAGCTGGTTTGCCTTGCGGCATGTCCGCCGCAGGGCTTCAGCTCTACATGCTGCGGCCGATACAGCCCGTCCTCCTCGAACAGCGACAAAGTGATCTGGCTCAGCCAGCATGTGCGCAACACATCCATCAACATCTCGAAGATATTTTTGTTGGCGATGACGGCCTGCTGCAGGCGCAGTAACTGGGCGGCGCTGTGCTTCGCGCCCTGCATTGCACCCCGCTTCGTGCGTCCCTCGACGCCCATCTGATGTTGCAGGCCACTGGCTGGGCTTGGCGGCTTTGCTGGCGCCAATCCGATTGCTGAAGTGATGCCGCCCTTGTCGTGTGCGGCCACTTGAGGAATTTGTGATGCGCCTGCTGCCCCTCGCCAAATCTCCACCTGTCGCGCTCGAGTTCGAGCGCGCATGCGAGCGCGAAGGGCGGCCTTGCCGCCTGACCTTGCGCCCGATCCGGCCGGACGATGGCGCCCGGCTCGCGCTGCTGTTCGATCAGATGTCGGCCGCGGCGCGGCGGCAGCGCTTTCATTGCGCCAGCCGCGGGCCATCGGCAGCCAGCTTGCTGGCGATGAGCTGCGTGGACTTTGAGCACGACAGTGCCTGGGTGGTGAGCCGCTTCGACGGCGAGGACGAATCCCTGGTGGCTGAGGCGCGCTGGCACCTCGACGAACAGAACCCGGCCGGCGATACGGCCGAGTTTGCGCTGGCGGTCAGCGATGCGTTCCAGCACCAAGGCCTGGGCTCGCAACTGATGGTGCTGCTGGAGCAGGACGCCGCCGCGCACGGGGTGCGCTGCCTGCGTGGCGAGGTGCTGAGTAGCAATGCGCAGATGCTGGCGCTGATGCAGCACCTGGACTACGAGTTGCTGGAGGAGCGCGGCGCCGCCCAGACGGTCATGGTCGAGCACTGGCTGGCGGCGCCGCAGTGCCGCTCATTCTGGGCAGCCTGCAGCCGGGTCTGGGCGCGCCTGTGCCGGCGCGCCGCCCCCCGTGTGATGCTCACTGGCCCAGAATCAGGCGCTGCTGCACGATCACAGGCAGCGTGCAGGCGATCCTGAAGCTCGCGGCCACCGCTGGCGCGGCCGGCTCGCGCGGGACGATGCGGCCCTGCACGTCCAACGCGAGCAGCCAGTTGCCACCTTGCACGCTAGGGCTGAGCGGGAACTGCGCCACCTGTGACACGGCGGGCAGGCTGCCGCTGGCGAAACTGATCTGCAGTTGCTGCCCGACCGTGTCATAGAGCATGGACCCGCGGTAAATCGTCGAAATTACACGATTGACCTGGATCCCGTTCAGCGCCAACGGGGCCAGCATGCGCAGATCGGCCACGGCCAGGTTGTTGTTGATCATCCTCATTGAAGTGCCGGTGGGACCATAGAGCAGAGGTGCAAAGGCGCCGCCTGCGACCAAGCCGGGCGGCAAGGCGTCGCCCCGCTTTTGCGACATGCCCAGGCCGCCGCCAGATCCAGTGCAAGGTGGGCCGGGAGGGCAGGCGGCGGCGGGCACGACATGCCAGCAGTCCAGAGGCGCCGTGGGGTTGCCGCCGGTGCCCGCAGCGGGCACTTGGGCGCTGACGCCTGCGGCGGTCGTGGTTATGCCGGCGAGCAGCAGGCGGCGGGTGAGGGTTCGGATGCGAAGGGCGGGTTTCATGCTTGGACTTTCGTTAGGTTGCTAAAGGACCACAGGCAGTTCCGCCCATGGCAGGGGGGAGTGGGATGAGGCGGGCCGCGCCAGCCAGTCGAGCCAGCGGGGCGCATCGGCCTGGCTGCCGATCTGCAGGCGCAGCGCGTCGCGGTCGGCGGGCGAGATGGCGCGGCCCTCGGCCTGGGCCAGGTAGGCGCGGGCAACCTGGGTGAAGGGATGCTCGGCGCCCAGGCTGCCGGCCAGCAGCGGTTCGGCCTCGGCCCAGAGCGCGCGCGCTTGTGCGAGCTGGCCGGCGCGCGCCCGCGCGCAACCCAGCAGTACGCGTGTGGCGGCGGTGCTGCTGTGCTTGGCGGATGTGAGCGCTATTTGCTGCTCCAGCGTTGTTTGCAGCACCGCCGTGGCCTCGGCCAGCCAGGCGGGCTGGCCGCTGCGCAGCAGGGCTTCACCGAGGAAGCGGCGTATCTGCTCGGTGCGGCTGCTGTGTCCCTCGCGCTGCTCCGCGCCGGCCAGCAGGCGGCGCAGCTCGGGCACGGCTTGCGCGCTGCGGCCCTGGTAGATCAGCACTCGGGCGGCCAGCAGCTCGGCGTGGGGCGTGCGCCAGGCGTCGCCGGGACCTCCGCCTCCGCCTCCGCCCCCGCCGCGCAGGCGCTCTATCCACTGCTGCGTCTGTTCGAAGCGGCCCAGGCGCAGCGTGGCGTAGGCCAGTTCGCTGACGGTGGACACGGTCAGGCTGTGGTCGGGCCCCAGGCGCTGCAGCATCTCGGCATGGCTGCGGGCCAGTTGGTCGGCGCCGTCGGCAAAGCGTCCGGCCCAGGCGTCGAGCGTGCCGAGCTGCATCTCGGCGTTGAGTCGCTCGACGGTGCCCGCCGAACCGCGTTGCAAGTTGAGCTGCACGGCACGCATCAGGTGTTCGCGGGCGGCCTGCATCTGGCCGTTCATGCGGGCGGTGGTGCCCTGACCCTGCGCCGCCCAGGCCAGCCATTCGGCTTCGGTCACGCCGGCTTGGCGCAGCAGCTGCTCGGCGCGGGCGAAGTCGGCTTGTGCTTCCGGCAGGCGGCCACTGTTCATCGCCATTTCGGCCTGCAGCAGCAGGGCGCGGCCGGGCAGGTCGGGCCGGGCTTGCGCCAGCGGGCCGGCCAGGCGTGCCAGGGTCCGGGCCGCGTCGTCGGGGCGCTCGCCCTTGATCTGCGCATCCGCCAGGCGCCACAGCAGCTCGGCCTGGGCGGCGGGCTCGCCGGCGGCTTCAGCGCTCTTGAGCGCGGCCTGCCAGTTGCTTAGGGCGGGTTCCAGGGCGCCGATGTCCTGGTAGAGCTGGGCCATGCGCCGCACCACGCTGCGCCGGGTGCCGGGGTCGAGCGCGGCTTCGGTGGCCAAGTAGGCCTGCCCGCGGTCCAGCAGTTCGCGGGCGCTGAACTGGCGATTGGCCGCGTTCTCGGGTGCCATGCCGGCGAACAGGCTTTGCAGCAGGCCGTCCACGGCCTGGGCGCGCTCGGTGCTCAGGCGCGCGGCCTGCTGCTGGCGCCAGGCCTGCAGTCCGGCCACGCTGCTGCCGGCCAGGCCCAGGGCCAGCAAGGCCAAAGGGAGACGGTGGCGCTGCAGGCCGCGCCCGAGCACATAGGCCAGGCTCGGGGCGCGCGCCCGCACCGGCCGATGCGCCAGGTGGCGGCGCAGGTCGTCGGCCATGTCGGCCGCCGCGGCATAGCGGCGCGCCGGATCGCGCTGCAGCGCCTTGCTGATGATGTTGTCGAGGTCGCCGCGCAGCGCCCGGCTCAGCTTGGCCCGGGAGTAGCCGGGCAGCCAGCCCTCGGCAAGCTGTGCCGAGGGCTTGGGCAGGGGGGCTTCCAGCGCGGCGCGCAGCAGGGCAGCCAAGCCCATGCCGGGCATCAGATACGGGTGGCGGCCGGTGAGCAGCAGCTGCAGCAGCAAGCCGAGCGCGTAGACATCGGTGGCCGTAGTGACGCCGCTGTCCTGTAACTGCTCAGGCGCGGCGTAGCCGGGGGTCAGGCGGGCTTCGGCGCGCTGGGTGGGCAAGGTCTCGTCCGGGTCGGCGTCCAGCAGTTTGGCAATGCCGAAGTCGAGCAGCTTGACCTGCCCGTCCTCGCTCACCAACACATTGGCAGGCTTGAGGTCGCGGTGCACGATCAGATGGCGGTGCGCATGGGCGACGGCGTCAAGCAGGGCGATCATCAACTGCAGCCTGGCCCGCAGGTCCAGGCCGTGCTCGCTGGCGTAGCGGTCGATGGGCAGGCCTTGCACATGCTCCAGCACCAGGTAGGGCTGACCCTGGGAGGTGATACCGGCATCCAGCAACCGGCCGATATGGGGGTGGGCCAGCCGCGCGAGGATCTGCCCCTCGCGTTGGAAGCGCTCGGCGGCGTGGCTGCTGGCCAGGCTGAGGTTCAACAGCTTGACGGCAGCCTGGCCCCGAAAACGGCCGTCATCGCGTTCGGCCAGCCAGACGCTGCCCATGCCGCCTTCGCCGATCAGCTGCAGCAGCCGCCACGCGCCCAGGCGCTGGCCGGCCAGGGGCGTGCTGAACACGCTGCCTGCGGCGGGCCGCTCCAGAAAGCTGGCGTGCTCGCCCTCGGCATGAGCCTGCAGCAGGACTTGCAATTCGGCGGCCAGCGCCGGGTCCTGGGCGCGCAATTGCTCGAGCAGCGTCGCGCGCGCTGAGCTTGGCGCATCCAGCACGGCATCGAGGTGCGGCTGCAGGGTCTGCCAATGGCTGGGGATCATGGCGGCGGGCGCTCCGTGCTTGTGCGGTGGCTGCGGTGACCGGTGGCCGCTGGATTGTGACCGTCTCAGGCCGCCAGGTACAGGGGGGCGACACCGCCTCTTCGTTCGGCCGGCGGCTGGCTTTGCGCGCGCAGCAGCGCATGCAGGCGCGGCAAGGCGGCCTGCGCGGCCTCGCGCCCGAGCTGCAGCAGATAGGGCATGGCGGCCGTGTCGAACAGACCCACGCGCCGGTCCAACTCGGGCAGCAGCAGCACGGTGCGCGCGGCATCGGCGCGTTGCAGCTGGCTGTCCAGCAGGTTGTTCGACAGCGTCGCGGTGATCTGTGTGGCCAGCCTGGAGGCGCTGCTCAGCTGGCGCGGCCGCGGGACTCGAAAGCCCAGCGCCAGCACCACCTCCGGCCCCGGCACAGCGGCCAGCGGCAGCGGGTCGGACAGGCTGCCGTCCACCAGCAGCTGGCCGGCATGGCTGTGCGCCGCGAACAAAAAGGGCAAGGCCATGCTGGCGCGCAGGGCGCTGGTGAGCGAGCCTTCGCGCAAGAGCACACCCGCGCCGCTGCGGGCGCAGGTGGCTTGTGCCGCAAACGGCAGGGGCAGGTTCTCGATACGCTGGTTGCCAAAGGCTTCGTGGAGACGGGCATTGATCAGGCGGTCGTCACGCATTGCGAACTGTGCATCGAAGCCGGCCAGTCGGGGAGCGGCGATTTGCAGCCAGGCCAGCAGCCGGCGTTGGCGGGTGACCTCGGGCGACCACAGGCGGGTGGCGCGCTCGATCGCTTCCTCGGCACGCAAGCCGCAGGCCAGCAGCGCGCCGAAGATCGCGCCTGCGCTGCAGCCCACCACGCGCGCCGGCCGCAGGCCCTCGCGCTCCAGCACCTGCATCAGGCCTAGGCTGGCAATGCTCTTGACCCCGCCGCTGCCCAGCACCAGAGTGAAGCCGCCTGAGGCTCGGGTGTGCGGGCTAAACATGGAAGTCCTCCGCATCGAACTGCAGGCCGGCCGGTGTGACGCTGTGCCAGCGTGGCCAGCGCATGCGCTGGGGCTGGGCGCGAAAGCGGTAGTGCAGGCGCAGCCAGGGGCTGCCCGGCGCGGCGGCTGCGCATTCGAAGCCGAGCTTGCTGGCGAGTTGCCGCGCGTCCGCATTGGCCTCCAGGGCATGCAGACTGAGGCCGTGCAGACCCTGCTGCTGGGCGCCACGCAGCAGCGCTTGCAGCAGGTGGCGACCCAGGCCCTGGCCTTGGCAGCGTGTCCGCACGCAAAGGGCCAGCAGGCCTTCGCGGCGGCTGGCGGCCGGCGTCCAGCGGCCCTCGGCCAGGGCGCGCTCGCGCTCCTGGCCGGGCAGCCGCTCGGTGATCAGCCAGCCCTGGCCGACACCCGCGCTCAGTGCCACCTGTTCAGCCACCTGCGGCTCGCTCAGCGAGCGCGACTGACCCAGGAAGCGGTTGAAGCGGGCCGCCTCGGAAAGCCCGTTGTTCCAGAGCGCGCCGAGCAGCTCGGCGTCACCCGCGCCCTGGGGGCGCAGCTGCAGATAGCGGCCCTGGGGATCGACCCAGCTGGACAGCGGCGAGGACGCCGCCGATGCTGATGAGGCCAGCGGCGCAAGCGGCGCAGGAGGCGCGAGAGGGGGCGAGAGAGATAGGGAAGGCATAGCGGTCTCCGATGTTCAAGGTTGCTCACCTGTGAAGTCGGAATCCGCCGGCAAAAGCCGCCACGCTCAGCAAAAACTATTTCAAGGCCAGGCGCAGCAAGAGCTTGGCCTTGTCCCACTGGCGCTGGGCGGTGCGCTCGCTGACACCGGTGAGGGTGGCAATCTCCACCAGCGGGATGCCGCAGAAGAACTTGAGATCCACCAGGTGCGCCAGGGCGGGCTCGTGCTGGGCGAGTTCATCCAGGGCCTCACTCAGGCCTTCGAGTTCCTGCGGCCCGGCCACTTGCTCCGCCAGCTCGGTGTTCAGGCTGGTGATGTCGAGCCCGCCGCCGCGCTTGTCGGCATGGCGGGCGCGCACATGGTCGATCACCAAGCCGCGCATCGCCCGCGCCGCGTAGGCCATGAAGTGGGCTTGGTCCTGGAAGCCTGAATCGCCACCGCGTTGCAGGTCCAGAAAGGCCTCGTGCAAGAGCGTGGTGGCGCTCAAGGCCGCCAGCGCACCAAAGCGGCCCGCCTCGCGCCGCGCAATGCGGTGCAGCTCTTCGTAGAGCGCGGCGAAGAGCTCAGCGCGCGCGCCGGGGTCGCCACCCTCGCAGCGCTGGATCAGCGTGGCGAGCGCGGCGCTCACATGCTGCGCCGATACTGCCCGCCCACCTCGAACAGCGCCGAGGTAATCTGGCCCAGCGAGCAAACCCGCACGGCATCCATCAGCACCTCGAAGACGTTTTTGTTGTCGATGACGGCCTGCTGCAAACGCTGCAATTGGGCGGCGCTGTCGGCGGCATGCGTGGCGTGGAAATCACGCAGGCGGTGCAGCTGGGACTGTTTTTCTTCGTCGGTGGAGCGCGCCAGCTCGATGCTTTCCATGACTTGATCGCCATGCGGGTTGCGGAAGGTGTTGACGCCGATGATGGGGTACTCGCCGGTGTGCTTGAGCATCTCGTAATGCATGCTCTCTTCCTGGATCTTGCTGCGCTGGTAGCCGGTTTCCATGGCGCCCAGCACGCCGCCACGTTCGGCGATTTTCTCGAACTCGCTCAGCACCGCTTCTTCCAGCAGCTCGGTCAGCTCCTCGATGATAAAAGCGCCTTGTGAGGGGTTCTCGTTCTTGGCCAGGCCCCATTCGCGGTTGATGATCAGCTGGATCGCCATCGCGCGGCGTACCGATTCTTCGGTCGGCGTGGTGATCGCTTCATCGAAGGCATTGGTGTGCAGGCTGTTGCAGTTGTCGTAGATCGCGATCAGCGCCTGCAGCGTGGTGCGGATGTCGTTGAACTGGATCTCCTGCGCGTGCAGGCTGCGGCCCGAGGTCTGGATGTGATATTTGAGCTTCTGGCTGCGCTCATTGGCGCCGTATTTGTCGCGCATCGCCACCGCCCAGATGCGCCGCGCCACGCGGCCCAAGACCGTGTACTCGGGGTCCATGCCGTTGCTGAAGAAGAAGCTCAGGTTCGGCGCGAAGTCATCGATATGCATGCCGCGCGCCAGATAGGCTTCGACAAAGGTGAAGCCATTCGACAGCGTCAGCGCCAACTGGCTGATCGGATTCGCGCCGGCCTCGGCGATGTGATAACCGCTGATCGAGACGGAGTAGAAATTGCGCACATTGTGGTGCACGAAGAACTCGGCGATATCGCCCATCACCTTCAGGCTGAACTCGGTCGAGAAGATGCAGGTGTTTTGGCCCTGGTCTTCCTTCAGGATGTCGGCCTGCACGGTGCCGCGCACATTGGCCAAGACCCAGTCCTTGATCTTGGCGGCTTCGTCAGCGGTCGGGTCGCGGTGGTTGTCGGCCTTGAACTTGGCGAGGTTCTGGTCGATCGCGGTGTTCATGAACATCGCCAGAATCGTCGGCGCCGGGCCGTTGATCGTCATCGACACCGAGGTCGTCGGGCTGCACAGATCGAAGCCGTCGTAGAGCACCTTCATATCGTCCAGCGTCGCGATGCTGACGCCGGAGTTGCCGACCTTGCCGTAGATGTCCGGGCGCGGTGCGGGGTCGGCGCCGTAGAGCGTGACCGAGTCGAAAGCGGTCGACAGGCGCTTGGCCGGCATACCGGAGCTGACCAGTTTGAAGCGGCGGTTGGTGCGGAAGGCATCGCCTTCGCCGGCGAACATACGGGTCGGATCTTCGCCCTCGCGCTTGAAGGCGAATACGCCGGCGGTGTAAGGGAAGCTGCCGGGCACGTTCTCCAGCAGCAGCCATTTCAGCAGCTCGCCATGGCATTCATAGGCCGGCAACACGACCTTGCGGATCTTGGTGCCCGAGAGGCTGGTGTGAACGAGGTTGGTGCGGATTTCCTTGTCGCGGATCTTCACCACATATTCGTCGCCGCCGTAAGCCTGCTGCATATCGGGCCATTGCTTGAGCAATTGGCGGGCCGGGGCGTCCATCTGCGCTTCGCGCGCTTCGGCCAAGTCGCTCAAGGCCATACGCGCGCCTTGCTTGTCGGGGTTGGCTTCCAGCAGCATGCGTGAGCTGCCCCAGAGTTGCTGGATCTCGCGCGCCAACGTTGCTTGTTGACGAGCGCGCTTTTTGTAGCCGCGCACGGTGTCGGTGATCTCGGCCAGATAACGCACACGTGCCGCGGGCACCACCGGGGTCTGATGGGTGCTGTGGCGGGTGCTCACTTGCGGCAAGCGGCCTTCTTTCAACTCCAGGCCGAGCTCGGCCAGGCGCGGCTTCAAGGCTTGGTAGAGCGCAGTCACGCCGTCATCATTGAAGCGACTGGCCATCGTGCCGAAGACCGGCATCTGGTCCGGCGCCGTGGTCCAGGCTTCCTTGTTGCGCTGCACCTGTTTGGCGACATCGCGGATCGCGTCGAGCGCGCCCTTGCGGTCGAACTTGTTGATCGCGACGAACTCGGCGAAGTCCAGCATGTCGATTTTTTCGAGCTGGCTGGCCGCGCCAAACTCGGGCGTCATCACATACATCGGCACATCGACATGCGGCACGATGGCCGCGTCGCCCTGGCCAATGCCTGAGGTCTCGACAATGATCAGGTCGAAGCCGGCGACCTTGGCCGCGGCGATCGCGTCGGGCAGGGCAGGGGAGATCTCGCTGCCGAAGTCGCGGGTAGCGAGGCTGCGCATGAAAACTCTTTGACCCTGACTCCAAGGGCCGATGGCGTTCATGCGGATGCGGTCGCCGAGCAGCGCGCCGCCGCTCTTGCGGCGTGATGGATCGATCGAGATCACTGCCACGCGCAGGCCATCGTTCTGGTCCAAGCGCAAACGGCGGATCAGCTCATCGGTCAGGCTGGATTTGCCGGCGCCACCGGTGCCGGTGATGCCCAGCACGGGCACCTTGATGCTCTTGGCGGCGGCTTGCAACTCGGCGACCAGCGCCGCGTCGGCCTTGTCGTTCTCTAAAGCGGTGATCAACTGGGCCAGTGAGCGCCAAGCGCCTTCGCCATGGCCTTGCAAGCTGCTCAAGGCTTTGGGCGCATAGACGCTGAAGTCTTGGTCGGCCTTCATCACCATCTCGCCGATCATGCCTTGCAGGCCCATGCGTTGGCCGTCTTCTGGGCTGAAGATGCGCACGCCATGTTCGGCCAGATCGCGGATCTCGGCCGGCACGATCACGCCGCCGCCGCCGCCGAAGACCTGGATATGCTCGCCGCCGCGAGCCTTCAGCAACTCGACCATGTATTTGAAGTACTCGACATGGCCGCCCTGGTAAGAGCTGATGGCGATGCCTTGCGCGTCTTCTTGCAGTGCTGCGGTGACGACCTCGTCGACCGAGCGGTTGTGGCCGAGGTGGATCACCTCGACGCCCATGCCTTGCAGGATGCGCCGCATGATGTTGATGGCGGCGTCATGGCCGTCAAACAGACTGGCGGCCGTCACAAAGCGCACCTTGTTGGACGGGCGATAGTTGGCGAGGGCCTTGTATTCGGCGGACAAATCGGTCATGGCAGGTCTCCAGCGGCAATGGCTAATGTCATCAGGCTTGCCGGTTTTTAACAGCAAAACTGCGGTGATTCTAGGGCTTGATTGACGTTTACGTAAACGTCAGTTTGGGGCCGGCAACATTGTGGCGAGCAATTAAATGAACCCGACCCCATTTAAAGGGTGTTCAGTTGCTGCTGGGCTGTTGCCAGATATCTTCCAGATAGGTGAAGCCCCAATCCGAGGGGGTTTCGCGGCTGACGACCTTGTCGCGGGTGCTGAGGTGCGAGAGGTCCAGGGTCAGCACGGGAATCGGTATGCTGGAGCGGGTCGAGTAGAACACCCGCACCACCGGCGCGGCCAAGCTGGCGGGGTTCAATTCGGTCACCACGGCGAGCCGGCCCGACTCCAGCTTGACCAAGCTGCCGACCGGGTAGATGCCGACGCTTTTCACAAAGGCCTTGAACACGACCGGGTCGAAATGGTCGCCCGCCCATTGCGCCATGCGCTGAATCGAGCCGGCCGGGTCCCAAGCTGACTTGTAGGGCCGGGTCGAAGTGATGGCGTCATAGACATCGCAGACCGCGCCCATGCGGGCCAAGAGGCTGATCTGCTCGCCTTTGAGTTTTTGCGGGTAGCCGCTGCCGTCCATTTTCTCGTGGTGGTGCAGGCAGACATCCAAGGCGCCTGCCGGCACCGACGCGCCTTGTTTGAGCATTTGGTAGCCGCGCAGCGGATGCGAGCGGATCACATTGAACTCGGCATCGCTGAGCTTGCCCGGTTTGTTCAAGACATCCAAAGGCATTGCCATCTTGCCGATGTCGTGAAGCAGGCCGGCCAGGCCGGCCTCGCGGGTTTGTTCATCGCTCAAGCCCAGTTGTTTGGCCAAAGCCACCATCAAGGCGCAGACCGCCACCGAATGCATATAGGTGTAGTTGTCCTTGGTCTTCAGCCGCGCCAGGCTGATCAAGGCGGAGGGATTACGCGAGACCGAATTGCTGATTTCTTCGACGATGGGCAGGCATTGGTCGGCGTCCAAGGCCTTGCCCAGACGCGCCTCGCCAAACATCGAGGTGACCGCCTCGCGCGAGCGATTCACCAGGATGTTGGCGCGGGCCATTTCGGCGGCCATGCTGGTGGGCGCGCGTTCGCTCAACGGTGGGCTCGGCTTGGGCTTTGGCGGGTCTGTCGGCTCTAGGGCTTGGACTGCGGCAATGGCAGCACTTGCCTCGCTGACATCCAGGCCGCGCTCGGTATCAATCACCAGCATGGGCACGCCGCTGCTCAGCAAGGCGGCCAAATCAGCTTGTTCTTGCAGCAAGAACTTGGTCTTCCAAAAGGAATGAGCCAGCCAAGAGCCTTCCAGCGACTGGATAAACATGCCGATGCGGACTTGTTGGACGGATATTTTCTTCAGCATCAAATGAACATGGGCAGCACGCTCGTTGCGAGGTCGAGCCGGTATTCTGTCCTTAAGCGCTGCCGGCCGGCGGGCAGTACTGGGGCCTGTTTCATTGGCAAATTGAGCTGAAACGAGGGGCAGGAAAATGAACCTGACCCCAATTTAAAGTTTGCAGGCCAGCGACCTCATGGCGCTATGCGCTGCAGCTTGGCGTCGGCCAGTCCGACCAGCAAGGCTTGGCCATCGGGGCGGACCCTGAACTCGCCGTATTTGGCCGCTTGCCAGCGCGCACCATCGCCTTCGCGGAAGTACCAGGCATCGCTGACCAGCGTCCAGCCGCCGTTGCGGGGGCTCAGCTCCATCAATTGCTCGTCGGCGGCCAGCGCCTTGCTCGTAGCACCCGGCTCATGCAAGCCTTGCACCAGCGCGACTCCGCGCGTATCGACCTTGAGCACCACTCGCGGACGTTCGGCGCCAAGCCGGTACATATTGGCCGCATTGATGTCGGCGCCTAAATCGTAATTCAGGCGCATAAAGTCGCCTTGCATCAGCGAGCGCGGGTCAAGCGGCGCCAGTGCGACAAAGAGCGGTCGTCCCTCGCTGATCAGGCGCTGCTTTTGCCAGATGCCGGTGTTGACGAGCGCCAAGCTCAGCAAGCCGCCACCCAAGAGCCAGGCGGCAGCGGGCCTGCGTTTGAGCTGTGTTTGAGCGCTTGCCGTGACGACAGCTTTGTCTTGGCCGCGCGCTGCCAGCGAGGCGAAGAGCGCCAGCAAGGCCGCAGCGGCAGCCAAGACCGCCGCCTTGCTGCTCAGGGGCCAGCTGAGTTGATAGTAAGACGCGCCCACAACCCAAACTGCAGCCAAAGCACTGCTCATGGACAAACCCCAGCGCCGCGTCGAGCTCGACCATGCCAGCAGCATCAAGAGGCCACCCAGGCAAGGCAACCAGAAACAAAGACCGGCGAGCACCAGCGCCACGGCGACGGGCAGCGGCCGGCGCAGGTCCGGCCAAGCCTGCATGGCCAGGGCAAAGCCGCCCAGCGCGAAAGCGACGGCAGCTGCCTGATAGGCCCATCGCAGGCTTAGGGGCGGGTTCAACTCTGGTCCGAAAAATCCCTGTTCAAGGGCAGCAAAACTGCCCAGGGCCGCGAGACCCAAGACCAGCATCGAGAGCCAACCGGCGACAAATGCCTCCAGCAGCGCAGCCTTGGCCGCATGCCTGCCGTGTAAGAAAAAACGCTGCTGCAAGAGCAGTGCGCCCAGGCCTAAGGCCAGACCTGTATGCAAGATCAGCCAATACGCCCCCAGGCCCTCGTGCTGGCTCAACCCTGTCGGCACCAGCATCAAGCAGAAAAACAGTCCGGCCGCCGCCCCCAGCAAGACGCGCAGCCAAGCCTTGTCGATGGCTACTGCCAGCCCCAAGCTGGTGATCAGCAGCAAAGCCGAGGCGACAGATTCGTGCAGGTCACGGTAGAGGCCCAAGGACAGAGTCAGCGCCGCGCTGAGCAGCAAGGGAGCGGCCAATTGCTCAAGGAACAAGGCCGCCGAGTTCGAGCGCAAGATCACGGCTGCCGCCACCAGCATCAGCAGGCCGACAAAATAAGCTCCGGCGCCCTGCGTCAGCGCCGGCCCCAATAGCAGGTAGATACAGATCAGCAGCGGCACGGCCGCCAGCCAAGCCCCCAGCGCCGTCAGCAGCACCAGCGACCAGGGCCTGGCCTCGGTGCTAGGCAAAGTTGCCGAATCGGGTAACAGTCCCGCGGCAATTGCGCGCTGCAGCACTTGCGTCGACGTCAGTTCTTCAATGTGCCGGCTCATGCTGGCCGTCCTTGCTCGCTGGCATGCCGCTTGGCGAGCCGCATCAGTCCGCTGACGCTGGCCGCCAGCAGCAGGGCAGCGGCGCCGCCGACCAATAACAGCCTGAGTGGATCATTGCTGATCGAGGCATTTTCCGGGTTCAGCCATTGCGCGAATCCGAACACCAGCAAGATGTTCAGGCCCAGCGCCACCATGCTCAGCTGAGCGATGTCAAAGTTTTCAGCGCTGCGGGCGAGCAGCGCGAAAGCCAGCAAACCCATCAACAGGCCCAGCCAGTAATGCGCCATTGCTGCGGCATGAAACAAGCCGCTCAGCGCGACGGCGCTGACGAAGGCGGTGGCCAAGCCCATGGCAAAGCGCAGTGTGAGCAGGCCGGCGCCGGTCTGCCGGCGGCACAAGGGGCCAAGCAAAATCAGCATCAGGGTCACAGCGCCAAAAGCCAGTGCGTGGACCTGCAATTCCTCACGCCGGCCGGCCGGCAGCGCGCTCCAGCGCCCGCCCAAATGGGTGTTCATCCACAGCGCAATTGCCGTGGTGGTGATGGCCACCCAGGGCGCCCACAAAACATCGGAGCGTGCGCCCAAACACAGCGGCAGACCCAGGGCAGCCCAGAGCGCAAAGAGCTGCCAGGTGTCTGCGCCGGTCTGGTAGGTCTGGCCAAAAAAAGCCAGCAAGCCGCCCAAGCTCAGCAGGCAAAGCAAGGCCAGGGCCGGTCGCGCTCTTGGCCACAGTGCAGCAGCCAGGGCGCTGCTCAGCAACAAGGCTTGCAGCAGCGCAAAACGAGGCATTCGCCCCAGCTCGGCCCAGTTGGCTGCGACCCACATCAACAGGCCCAAGCCCCCTAAGCCGGCTGCCAACAGCGCCGTGCCGCGCAGCACGAACTGGCTCAAGTTGTGCGGCTGCCCATGTAATCCTGCCACGCGTTGCAGCTGCGCCGCCTGTTCGGCGTTCAAGCCATGCTTGGCCCTGAGTTGCAAGAGCAGGAGTCGTATTTTCATGGGCGCAAATAATAAGGGCGGCCAAGCCGCCCCTGTTGATCAATACACATGCCTCAGCGTTCCATGATCTGAACGACTTCGCCCTTCATGATGGTCATGCGCTTGCCCTCGGCATCACGGTATTCGTAGCTGCCGGCCTTTTCATCCAGGTCGGGCTTGCCGTGGGTGACGATCATGCGGCCTTCTTTGGTGCTCATGATGTACTGGGTCGAGCTGCAGCCAGCCAGCACGGCGAGCAGAATCAAACAAACGGGGGCAATGAATTTCATGGCTTGATCTCCTTTTGAAGTTGATTTCCGGAACCGGGCGCCGGCGGGTTTGAGTATTCCATGTTGAATACACCTCGGACCGCCGTAGGCGAGTCGAAACTCTCGTTCAGGCTCTTCATATTAGGGGCTTGATGAGCCTCAAACCTTGCGTTAGCTCAGCCGCTTGAGAATGCGGTTTTCAATCCGGCATGGAATTTGCGTCGTTTGGCATCAGATGTCCTCCATGCCAACCCATCCGCACGCAAGCCGAACTCAGACCAGCCCCGCCCAGGGGTTGCGCGTGCTGCTGATCGACGACGGCGCTCACCGCGTGCAGCTGATTCAGCAAGAGCTGGCGCGCCAAGGCTGCGAGGTGGTCGGCGTGATTGAGCAAGGCGCGCTGATCCACGACTGCGTGCTGCGCCTGAAGCCCGATGTGGTGATCGTCGACAGCGAGTCGCCGACGCGCGACACGCTGGAGAACCTCGCCACCTTGTCGGTGCAGATGCCGCGTCCGGTGGTGGTGTTCTCGGAAGATGGCGATCAGGGAACGATGCGCCGCGCGCTGCAAGCCGGCGTCAGCGCCTATGTGGTGGCGGGGCTGCAGCCGGAGCGCCTGGCCTCGGTGCTGCAAGTCGCTTGTCTGCGTTTTGAGCAAGACCTGGCCTTGCGCCAGGAGCTGACGCAGGCGCAGGCGCAACTGAGCGGGCGCAAGATCATTGAGCGGGCCAAGGGCATCTTGATGGCAGAGATGGGCTTGGATGAAGACGCAGCCTACAAGCGCATGCGTCGCTTGGCGATGGACCGCGGCTCGCCCTTGCTGGATGTGGCCGAACGCATCATTGATGCGCAATCTCTGCTGCGCTGCACCAAATTGGGCTGATTCCCGGCCAGCCATGCCATCAAAGCGTGCATGGAAGCGGACTCAGGCCAATGTTCCGGCTGGCACGACTTCTGCTAGATAGGCATTGAGACCCACAACGGCGTGGGTCACTCAAGCAAATTTTCGACGGACAACGGCGTCCGACCTTGTTTCTCGCTTTCTTTGGAAAGCCTGAGCGGGTCGGCGCCGTTTTTGTTTTTGGAACTGGAGATTTTGATGAGCAAGAGTCTTGAACTTCAAGGAGAAGGTTTGATGAGCGCAGATCGTCGCAAACTATTGACCGGTGCGGCCGCCGGCCTGGGCACAGTGGCGGTGTCAGGTCTTGCCAGCAGCCTGCCCGGTGGCGCCTGGGCCGCCGGCTCCGACAAACCCGAGAAGGAAGAGGTCCGCATCGGCTTTATTCCCCTCACCGATTGCGCCAGCGTGGTGATGGCCTCGGTCTTGGGTTTCGACAAGAAATACGGCGTCAAGATCATCCCGACCAAGGAGGCCTCCTGGGCCGGCGTACGCGACAAACTCGTCAACGGCGAGCTGGACATGGCGCATGCGCTCTACGGCATGATTTATGGCGTGCACCTCGGCGTCGCCGGCCCCAAGAAAGACATGGCCGTCCTGATGACGCTGAACAACAACGGCCAGGCGATCACGCTGTCCAAGAAGCTGGCTGACAAGGGCGCGGTCGACGGCGCAAGCTTGGCCAAGCTGATGGCGACGGACAAGCGTGAGTACACCTTCGCGCAGACCTTCCCGACCGGCACCCATGCGATGTGGTTGTACTACTGGATGGCCGCGCATGGCATCAACCCGCTCAAGGACGCCAAGGTCATCACCGTGCCGCCGCCGCAGATGGTGGCGAATATGCGGGTCGGCAATATGGACGGCTATTGCGTCGGCGAGCCCTGGAACCACCGCGCCATCGTCGACGGCATCGGCATCACCGCCGTCACCTCGCAAGACATCTGGAAGGACCATCCCGAGAAGGTCTTGGCCAGCAGCGGCGACTTCGTCAAGCAGTACCCGAACACGGCGCGCGCCGTCATCATGGCAGTCTTGGAGGCCGGACGCTGGATCGACGCCGGCCTGCAGAACAAGCTCAAGATGGCCGACACCATCGCCGAGAAGGCCTATGTCAACACCGGCGTCGACGCGATCAATCAGCGCATCCTGGGTCGCTATCAAAACGGCCTAGGCAAGACCTGGGACGACCCCAACTACATGAAGTTCTTCAATGACGGGCAGGTCAACTTCCCCTATTTGAGCGACGGCATGTGGTTCCTGACCCAGCACAAACGCTGGGGCTTGCTGAAAGATCACCCGGACTATCTGGCGGTCGCCAAGCAGATCAACCAGATCGACCTGTACAAGCAAGCGGCCAGCGCGCTCAAGGTCAATGTGCCCAAAGAGGCGATGCGCAGCTCCAAGCTGATCGACGGCGTGGTCTGGGATGGCAGCGCGCCGGCCAAGTACGCCGACGCCTTCAAAGTCAAAGCCTGAGGAGTCCATCACCATGGTCAGTGCCGTCTTCCATTCACCGCGTGATGTCAGTGTTGAGCTGATCAAGCCACCGCTCGCTTCGCCGAAAAAGGCAAGCCCTAAGCCCAAAGCTGCTCGCACTCCCATCGATTGGCGCGGCGTCTGGCTGCGCGTGCTG
This sequence comes from Paucibacter sp. B2R-40, assembly GCF_025717555.1. Lineage (GTDB taxonomy): Bacteria > Pseudomonadota > Gammaproteobacteria > Burkholderiales > Burkholderiaceae_C > Paucibacter_A. Next base: position 109,961 of record NZ_JAJIRP010000013.1, read on the forward strand.
CCGCCTGTTCTGGGCCTGGCGCTGCTGATCGGCGTCTGGGCGCTGGCGACGCAAAAAGCCGGGCCTTTTCCAAGCCCGTCGGCCACCTTCGATGCCGCCGTCAAGCTGTTCGCCGACCCCTTCCGCAGCAATGGTCCCAACGACCAAGGCATAGGCTGGAACATCCTGGCCTCGCTGCAACGGGTCGCGCTGGGCTTTGGCCTGGCCGCGCTGGTCGGTATCCCGCTGGGTTTCGTGATCGGCAGATTCGAGTTCGCCAGCCGCATGATCTCGCCGCTGATCAGCCTGCTCAAGCCGGTCTCACCGCTGGCCTGGTTGCCGATCGGCCTACTGGTCTTCAAGAGCGCCAATCCGGCGGCGATCTGGACCATCTTTATCTGTTCGATCTGGCCCATGGTGGTCAACACCGCGGTCGGCGTGCAGCGCGTGCCCGAGGACTATCTGAACGTGGCGCGCGTTCTGAAGCTGTCTGAATGGAAGGTGATCACCCGCATCCTCTTGCCGGCTGTGCTGCCTTATATCTTGACCGGCGTGCGGCTGTCGGTTGGCACCGCCTGGCTGGTGATCGTGGCGGCCGAGATGTTGACCGGCGGCGTCGGCATTGGCTTCTGGGTCTGGGATGAGTGGAACAACCTCAATGTCGCCCACATCATCATCGCCATTTTCGTCATCGGCATCGTCGGTCTGGCGCTGGAATGGCTCTTGATGGCGGTGGCCAAACGCTTCTCTTTCGAGGACTGATGTGATGTCAACAACAAAAGCTTTCATCGAAGTGCAGGCAGCCGAGATGGTCTTCAACACCCGCAAAGGGGCATTCCACGCGCTCAGCAAGATCGACTTGCAGGTGCAGCGCGGCGAGTTCATCACGCTGATCGGCCATTCTGGCTGCGGCAAGTCCACCTTGCTGAACCTGATCGCCGGCCTGCTGCGGCCTAGCAGCGGCGTACTGCTATGCGATAACCGCGAGATCACCGAGCCCGGGCCGGAGCGCGCGGTCGTGTTCCAGAACCATTCGCTGCTGCCCTGGCTGTCCTGCTTCGAGAACGTGTATCTGGGCGTTGAGTCGGTGTTCGAGCGGGCCGAGGCCAAGGCCAAGCTGGTCGAGCGCACGGAAGGCGCGCTGGCGCTGGTTGGCATGAGCCATGCCATGCACAAGCGTCCGCACGAGATCTCCGGCGGCATGAAGCAGCGCATCGGCATTGCCCGCGCCTTGGCGATGCAGCCCAAAGTGCTGCTGATGGATGAACCCTTCGGCGCGCTCGACGCGCTGACTCGTGCGCACTTGCAGGATGAGCTGCTGAAGATCGTCGCCGCCACGCAAAGCACGGTGGTCATGGTCACGCATGATGTCGACGAAGCGGTGCTCTTGAGTGACCGCATCGTGATGATGAGCAATGGGCCGGCCGCAACGATAGGCGAGATCCTCAGCGTCGATCTGCCGCGCCCGCGCAGCCGTGTCGAGTTGTCGGAGAGCGCCGCGTACACCACGGCCCGCAAGGCGGTGATCGACTTTCTCTACACCCGCCACGCCAAGGATGCCCGCAGCGAGGTGGCAGCATGAACGCGTCGAGCAAGTTCCTTGGCCCCAAGCAGAAGCTGGTCTTGATCGGCAACGGCATGGCCGGCGTGCGCACGCTCGAAGAGCTGCTCAAGATGGCGCCGGATCTCTACGACATCACGGTGTTCGGTGCCGAGCCGCACCCGAACTACAACCGCATTCTGCTCAGCCCGGTGCTGGCCGGCGAGCAGACGGTCGAGGAGATCATCCTCAATCCCCTTGATTGGTACGCGGACAACAACATCACCCTGCACTTGAGCAAGACGGTCACGCAGATCGACCGGATTCGTCGCAAGGTGATTGCCGATGATGGCACCGAGGCCGATTACGACCGGCTTTTGATCGCCACCGGCTCGACGCCCTTCATCCTGCCCATCCCCGGCAAGGATCTGGACGGTGTGATCGCCTACCGCGACATCGCCGATACCGAGGTGATGATTGACGCTGCGACCAAATACCAGCGCGCAGTCGTGATCGGCGGCGGCCTGCTCGGCCTGGAGGCCGCTAACGGCCTGATGCTGCGGGGCATGCAGGTGACGGTGGTGCACATCGGCGACTGGTTGATGGAGCGCCAGCTTGATGATGTGGCCGGCGACCTCTTGCGTAAATCGCTGCAGGCACGTGGCCTGAAGTTCAAGCTTGGCGCGCAGACGCAGGCCTTGATCGGCGGCAAAGACGGGAGGGTGATGGCAGTGCAGTTCAAAGACGGCAGTGAGATCCCGGCCGATCTGGTCGTGATGGCCGCCGGCATCCGCCCCAATACGGCCCTGGCGGAAAGCGCCGGCATCCACTGCAGTCGCGGCATCGTCGTCAGCGACACGCTGCAGACCACCACCGACCCGCGCATCTACTCGGTCGGCGAATGCGCGGCGCATCGCGGTATCGCTTACGGCCTGGTGGCGCCGCTGTTCGAGCAGGGCAAGGTTTGCGCCACGCATCTTGCGCAGTTCGGCATCGGCCGCTACACAGGCAGCCCGGTGTCCACGAAATTGAAAGTGACAGGCATCGACCTGTTCTCGGCCGGCGACTTCACCGGCGGCGAAGGCTTCGAAGAAATCGTGATGAGCGATCCCTTCGCCGGGGTCTATAAAAAGCTCGTGATCAAGAACGATCAATTGGTGGGTGCCTGCTTGTATGGCGACACGGTCGACGGCTCCTGGTATTTCAAGCTGCTGCGCGAGGGCCGCAAGGTGGCCGACATCCGCGACAAGCTGATGTTCGGCGAATCGAATATCGGCGACGTCGGCCATCAAGGCCACAGCCGCGCAGCGTTGCTGCAAGACAGCGACGAAGTCTGCGGTTGCAACGGCGTCAGCAAGGGCACGATTTGCAAGGCGATCAAGGACAAGGGCCTGTTCACTCTGGAGGAGGTGCGCAAGCACACCAAGGCGAGTGCGTCCTGCGGCAGTTGCACCGGGCTGGTCGAGCAGTTGCTGATGTTCACCGCTGGGGGAGACTATTCGGCCACGCCGAAGAAGAAGGCGGTTTGCGCTTGTACCGAACTCAGCCATCAAGATGTCCGTGACGCCATAAATAAGCAGCATCTGATTAGCCTGGATAGCGTCTACACAGCCTTGAGCTGGAAGACGCCCAATGGCTGCCCGACCTGCCGCCCGGCCCTGAACTACTACCTCATTTCCAGCTGGCCCAAGGAAGCGCAGGATGATCCGCAAAGCCGCGCCATCAATGAGCGAGCCCACGCCAATATCCAAAAGGATGGCACGTACTCGGTGATCCCGCGCATGTGGGGCGGCGAGACGAACAGCTCTGAGTTGCGCCGTATCGCCGACGCGGTGGACAAGTACAAGATCCCCACCGTCAAGGTCACAGGCGGCCAGCGCATCGATTTGCTGGGCGTGAAGAAAGAAGACCTGGTCGCCGTCTGGAAGGACATAGGCATGCCTTCGGGCCACGCCTATGCCAAGGCGCTGCGCACAGTCAAAACCTGCGTCGGCTCCGAGTGGTGCCGCATGGGCACGCAAGACAGCACCCAGATGGGCAAGGACCTGGAGCGTGCTTTTGTCGGCATGTACGCGCCGCACAAGGTCAAGTTCGCAGTCTCGGGTTGCCCGCGCAACTGCGCCGAAGCCGGCATCAAGGATGTGGGCATCATCGGCGTCGACAGCGGCTGGGAGATGTATGTGGCGGGCAATGGCGGCATCAAGACCGAGGTCGCGCATTTCTTCACCAAGCTCAAGACCGCCGAGGAAGTGCTGGAGTACACCGGCGCCTTCATGCAGCTCTACCGCACCGAGGGCTGGTATCTAGAGCGGACCGTGCACTACGTGTCGCGGGTCGGCCTGGACTATGTGAAGCAGAAGATTCTGGACGATGTGGATGGTCGCCGTGCGCTGTGGGCGCAGTTGCAGTTCGCGCTGGCCGGCGAGCCCGACCCCTGGTTCGAGTTCGACAAAGCCAAGGTCGATTTGCGTCAGTTTGAAGCGCTGTGAGACGGAGATCAGCAATGAAGGAATGGAAAGAAATCTGCGCTTTGTCCGACATCCCGGTGCTGGGCTCCCGTCGCGTGCAGCGCAGCCAGGGCCCGCAAGTCGCCTTGTTTCGCACGGCCGATGACGCGGTGTTCGCGCTGCTGGACCGCTGCCCTCACAAGGGCGGCCCACTCAGCCAAGGCATTGTGTTTGGCAATAAAGTGGCCTGCCCGCTGCATAACTGGACCATCGCGCTGGACAGCGGTCAGGCGCAGGCGCCGGACGAGGGCTGCACAGCCAAGTTCAGTGTGAGGGTGGAGTCGGGTCAGGTGATGCTTTGCGAAGCTGAGCTGGCCAGCATAGGCCTGGAATTTGAGCCGATCAAAGCCGGACCCTGCACGCGCAGCTGCTGAACTCAGTATGGATACGCGTTCGACCTGTCCCTATTGCGGCGTGGGCTGTGGGGTAATCATAGCGAGCGGGGCCGGGGCCATCACCGGCGTGCGGGGCGACCCCGATCATCCGGCCAATTTCGGCCGCCTGTGCAGCAAGGGCTCGACCTTGCATCTGACCGCCGCGCCGGTGGTGCTGCAAACCCGGCGCTTGCTGCAGCCGATGTTGCGGGTCGAGCGGACTGCGGCCTTGGAGGCCAGCAACTGGGACGCCGTCAACAAGCATGTGGCCGACAAACTGGCTGCCGTCATTGAAGAGCATGGACCCGACTCGGTCGGCTTCTACATCTCCGGCCAGTTGCTGACCGAGGACTATCACGCCTTCAACAAGCTCGCCCGCGCGCTGGTCGGCACCAACAACATCGACAGCAACTCGCGCCTGTGCATGAGTTCGGCCGTGGTGGGCTACAAGCAAAGCTTGGGCGCCGACGCGCCGCCGGCCTGCTATGAAGATCTGGATCACGCGGACTGCGTGTTCATCAGTGGCGCCAACCCGGCCTGGGCGCATCCGATTCTGTTCCGTCGCTTGGAGGCTGCCAAAGCCTTGCGACCGGCGATGAAGATCATCGTCGTCGACCCGCGCCGCACCGAGAGTGCCGAGTTTGCCGACCTGCATCTGCAGATCCTGCCCGGCACCGATGTGGCGCTATGTCTTGGCTTGCTGCATGCCTGCATCTGGGACGGGCTGCTGGATCAGCCCTTTATCGATGCGCACACGGCCGGCTTTGCCGAGCTCAAGGCGCTGGCACGTGACACGACGCCGGCTCAAGCCGCGCGCATCTGTGGCATCCAGGAAGTGGACCTGCTGCAAGCCGCACGCTGGTTTGCCCAGTCGCCAGCCACCTTGTCGCTTTACTGCCAAGGCCTCAACCAAAGCACCAGCGGCACGGCCAAGAACACCGCCTTGATCAATCTGCATCTGGCCACCGGCCAGATCGGTCGGCCCGGCGCCGGGCCGTTCTCGCTAACGGGCCAACCCAATGCCATGGGTGGGCGCGAGGTCGGTGGCATGGCGACGCTTTTGCCAGGCCACCGCGACCCCAATGACGCCGCACATCGCGTCGAAATCGCTGCTTTGTGGGGTGTGGATGATCTGCCCAGCACGCCGGGCAAGACGGCGGTCGAGCTGTTCGAGGCGGCGGCGCGCGGGGAAATCAAGGCCTTGTGGATAGCCTGCACCAACCCGGCGCAGTCGCTGCCCGACCAGGCGCTGGTGCGGCGCGCGCTTGAGCGCTGCGAGCTGGTGATATTGCAGGAATGCTTTTCCGGCACGGCGACAGCTGCCTATGCCGATGTGATTTTGCCGGCCGCCACCTGGGGCGAGAAGGACGGCTGCGTCACCAATAGCGAGCGCCGCATCAGCCGCGTGCGCGCCGCGATTGCCCCGCCGGGCGGGGCTAAACAAGACTGGCAAATCGTGCGCGATGTGGCGCGTTTGCTGGAAGCTGTGCTGCGGCCCGGTCGGTCCAAATTGTTTGAGTTCGAAAGCAGCGAGTCACTGTGGCTGGAGCACCGAGAGGCCACGCGTGGCCGCGACCTTGACATCACAGGCCTCAGCTATGCCTTGCTCGACCGCGACGGCCCGCAGCAATGGCCGTTCCCCGAAGGCGCCGCCAAAGGCCTCGCCCGGCTCTATGAAGATGGCCGCTTCGCTACACCCGATGGCCGCGCGCGCTTTGTGAGTAAGCCCTATCAAGCCTGCGCCGAGCAGGTGAATGCGCGCTTTCCCTTTGGCCTGACCACCAGTCGCCTGCGTGATCAATGGCATGGCATGAGCCGCAGCGGTGTGGTCAGCCGCTTGTTCGGCCATGAGGCAGCGCCGGTCTTGCGCATGAACCCGCAGGACATGCCGCGCCGAGGGCTCAAGGACGGCGACTTGGTGCGGGTGAGTTCACGGCGTGGCGAGATCACCTTGGCCCTGCTGGGTGACGCCGGCGTCGGCGCGGCGCAGGCCGATCTGGCCATGCATTGGGGCGAGGAATTTGTCTCCGGTCGTGGCGCCGAGGGCCAGCCCTTGCTGGGCTTCAACGCCCTCACTCAGCCAGCGTTTTGCCCCGACTCCAAGCAGCCCGAATTGAAATTTGCGGCGGTGGATATCCATCGCTTGGATTTACCTTGGCGCCTGAGCGCGGCGGCTTGGGTGGCGCCGGCCGAGGCGGCTGCTTTGGGCTTGGCCTTGCGCGCCTTGATGTTCGAATTCGACTATGCCTGTTGCGTGCCGGTTCCGGCTCAAGCAGGTAAAGAGGGTTGGACGTTTGAGGCCGCGCATGCGACCGCGCCGGCGCCGGAGCTGATCGCCAGGATTGCTGCACTGCTGAAGCTGCAGGGCGTCAATCTGCTGCGTTATGCCGACGCACAGCGCGGCCGCACTCGCCTGCTCTTGCTCGACGGCGTAGGCCACGAGGCTCGCTTGCAAGCGCTGTTACGGGTGGGCGAGGTGGGCGAGGGGGCTTGGATTCAACAACTTTGGCGTGAAGCTGCCCTGGTGGCCCCGCATGGCCGCAGGCTTCTTGCGCCCGATGCTCGTGCGCCGCAAGACCTGGTCCCGCGCAGCCCGCAGGTCTGCAACTGCTTTGATGTCTCCGAGGCCAGCATTTGCGCCCAGTTGAAGGCCTGTGCCGGTACGCCCGCAGAGCGATTGCAAACCTTGCAAGCCCAGCTGCGCTGCGGCACTCAATGTGGTTCTTGCCTGCCGGCGCTGCGGCGTTTGGTCGATGGCTCCGCAGTTCAACTCATGGAAGAGGTGCCCCAATGAACAGCAGCAAACTCCAAACCGTCAGCCTGGTCGGCGCCGGTCCCGGTGACCCGGAGCTTTTGACCGTCAAGGCGCTCAAGCGCATCCAGGCCGCCGATGTGATCCTCAGCGACGATCTGGTTGACCCGCGCGTGCTGGCTTTGGCCCATCCAGCGGCACGCATTTTGTATGTCGGCAAGCGCGGCGGCTGCGTCTCTACTGAGCAGCGCTTCATCCATGACTTGATGATTCGCGAGGCCAGCAGCGGGGCACGCGTCGTGCGTCTGAAGGGGGGGGATCCCTTCATGTTCGGGCGCGGGTCGGAAGAGGTTGACGCGCTGCGCGAGGCCGGCATCGAGGTCGAGGTGGTCAGCGGCCTGACCTCAGGCATCGCAGCACCCGCCAGCATCGGCATCCCGGTGACCGACCGCCGCCACGCGCCCGGCGTCGCCTTCGTCACCGGCCACAGCCGCGACGGTGCGCGCGCCGGTGAGGGGCCCGACTGGGCGGCTCTGGCGCGCAGCAGGCTGACCCTGGTCATCTATATGGGTCTGAGTCAGGCCGAACAGATCGTGCAGGCACTGATTGAAGGTGGCTTGAGTGCCGACACGCCGGCCGCCGCGATCTCGGCCGCCCACACGGCGCAGCAGCGCCAACAGGTCTGCCATCTGGCCGAGTTGCCGGCGATGCTCTTGCGCGAGCAATTGCCCAGCCCGGCCATCCTGGTGGTGGGCCAGGTGGTGCGGCAGGCGCAGGCTTGGGATGATTTGCTGCAGAGCTTGGCGCAGCCGGTCCCGGGTTCGATGCCGCAGGTGCGAATGGTGGGTCGGCGTGCTTGAGTCCCTGAGCTAAGCGGCGGCAGCGCCGTTACAGTCAAGCTCCACGGGAGCTTAGATGTCAAAAACAGAGAAAGAAAAAATGCTGGCCGGCGAACCTTACAGCGGCGCCGACCCGCAGCTGGTGGCCGAGCGCCTGCACGCCCGTGAGCTGTGCCGGGCTATCGCCGAGCTGCCGTCGCAGGCACCTGAAGCTGAGCGTTCAGACTTGCTCAAGCAGCTGTTTGGCGCTGCCACCGACGCCTACATCACGCCGCCGTTCTTTTGCGACTATGGCCGCAATATCGAGCTGGGCAAGGGCGTCTACTTCAACTTCAACTGTGTGCTGCTCGACTGCGCCAAGATCAGCATCGGCGACCATGTGCTGTTCGGCCCAGCGGTGCAGATTTACACCGCCAGCCATCCCATGGACGCGGCCGAACGCCGTAGTGGCCTGGAGTTCGCCAAACCCATCGCGATTGGCAACGATGTCTGGTTGGGCGGCGGTGTTGTCGTCTGCCCCGGCGTCACCATAGGCGCCGGCACGGTGATTGGTGCCGGTAGCGTTGTCCTGCGCGACATCCCTGCCGGTGTCTTGGCGGCAGGCAATCCCTGCCGGGTGATTCGCGAGCTTTAGCCTGCGCTGGTCTTGAACTGTTAGGCTGGCGGCCCTTGCCCGCTTTTAATTGCCCACACTCATGAGCTTTTTGGCCATCGACATCGGTAACACCCGCCTCAAATGGGCGCTCTATGCCTCACCGCAACCGGGCGCTGTGCTGCTCGCTCATGGTGCGGTGTTTCTGGAGACGATAGAGACCTTGGCCGACAGCGACTGGCGTGGACTGCCGGCGCCGCACAGTGTGCTGGGCTGCAATGTGGCCGGCGACGCGGTACGTCGTCGGGTGGAGGAACAACTTGAGTTGTGGGATCAAGAGCCGCGCTGGGTGGTGGCAAGCAGCCATGCGGGCGGCGTCAGCAATGGCTATGACCACCCCGGCCGGCTCGGCGTCGACAGATTCGTGGCGCTGATCGGGGCGCGTTCCCATATGTTGCAGCGCGCGGTTGCGCCGGCGGCCCCAAGTGCGGCGCTGGTGGTGATGATTGGCACCGCAGTCACGGTGGACGCCCTGGACGCCGAAGGGCGTTTCTTGGGCGGCATGATCATGCCCGGCCACGGCATCATGTTGCGCGCGCTGGAGGGCGGCACCGCCGGCCTGCGCGTGCCCACCGGCGAGGTGCGCGACTTCCCGACTAACACCTCGGATGCGCTGACCAGTGGCGGCACCTTCGCCATCACCGGTGCGATCGAGCGCATGCACAGGCATCTGGCGAAGAAGGTCGGCAGCTCGCCGCTCACACTGATGACCGGCGGCGCCGCCTGGAAGGTCGCGCCGACGCTGGAGCTGGATCATGAACTGGTCGACTCGTTGATCTTCGACGGCATGTTGTCGCTGCAGTCGCATCGATTGGCGCTGTAGGCGCGCTTGGTGCGCGCTCAGTTCAGCTCAGCTCAGCTCGGACGCACCCGCATCGCCAACTCTTGGACAGAGCGCACTTGCAAGATTTTGTATAGCTTGCGCGTGTGATCGGCCACGGTGCTCGGGGCGACCCCGAGTTGCAGTGCGACCTCTGCGTGGGATTTGCCTTGCAGCAATAGTCGGCATACCGAGGTTTGCCCGGGCGATAAATCCAGCGCCAGTAATTTGCGCTCCTGCGCCAGGGCCATGGGCTCGAAGCGGCGCAATTGAATCTGTATCAAGGCTTCGGAGGTTTGGACTTCGGCAGCATAGGGCTTCAGTCGCTGGGCCGTGAACTCAAACAGCCCCCAATGGTTTTGATGCCTGCAGCTGGCCTTGTCGGCCCGGCTCAAGGCTTCTTGCAGCCCATCCAGCGCCGGATGTTGGCTTGGCCGCTGTAGCGTCGCCATGCTGACGGGGCCAAGTCCAGCCTTTGCCAACAGTAAGAGCCGCACAGCGCCTTCGCTTGCATGCAGGATGGTTCCGCCAGCATCGGTCAGCAGTGTTTCCGCTGGGTCGGCGCTGAGGGTCCACAGGGCTTGGGCGGTCGCAGTCGGCGCATAGGCGTCTCGACTCAAGGCGCGGTTCAGATAGGGGAGAACCTGCGCCAACAGCACCTCCTCGGCCGGCTTGAAGCAGCGCTCGCCTGGCCCCCGGTAGAGCACCAGTGAGCCAAGCGCGCGGCCATTGGCGGCGCGCACGATCGCCTCGGCCCGGAACCGAAAGCCCTGCGGGCGCCAGATATCCCAGTACAGGGCCGAGTTGAAGAAGGCACGGGTATTGAGCTGAGCCGCGCTATGGATGCAGGCGTTACCGGCGACGGCGTGCGCGAATGGCAGCATCACCTCGGCTTCCCGACGGTTGTGAAACTCCTCGAAGTAATGCTTGGCGATGGCCTCGTCCACCGGCCCTTCGATGTAGTACTGGCTCAGTCGGCCCTGTTCATCGCAGCAGTCAAACAGATTGCGCGCGGAAGGAATCAACGCGTGCAGATGCTCTAGAACTGCAGGAATCAACAAACCGGCCGGCAAGTCCAGCGCGCATAAATCCCGCAGCTTGCTGAGCTGACGGCTTTGCTTGTTCATGGCGGCAAAGCCTAACACCGAGATGCGGCGGTAGTCCAGGCCAAATGGCTCGAACAAAAAGCCAATATTCACCCCCTGGGCAGAGGGTAGATGACGCCTTCGGCCCCCTAGCGCTAGGGGAGTCAGTGCCCCAACTCGCCTTGAAAGCGTGAAGATCGGCGCCGCTGGGCAAGGGCAATTGCCGCAAATCAGGGAGTCAAAATCATGTCGATTTCGTCATCAGTGAGTGTTCTTTCATCTTCTTGTTCTGTTCGTTTGAGGATGGTGCGTCCACCGCGCCTGAATCGTTTGGCGCGGGGGCTGATGCTGGCTTTGGTGGCCCTGCCGGCGGCGCAAGCTGCGGTGACGGTGACGGGCACTTACTGGCTGGACCCCTGGGATCCAGCCTCCTTGAATGGGCCGGATTTACTCATGCCGGGCAGCCGCTTGTTTCTAGGCTCCAACAGTAGCGCCACATTTGAGGCTCTGGCTGGCGCTAAGGTGGAGTTGGCCCAACTTTCCTTGGGGCAATCCGGGTTTACGGCCCTTGCTGTCCTGGATGGCGTTGGCACGCGGATGAGCTTGCACAGCAATGGATATGGCAACCGCTTGGATGTCGGCAATGCCGGGGTGGGGCGATTGACTGTTTCGGGCGGCGCGCTTTTGGATGGCCGCGCCGATGCAACCGCTTGTTTGGTTGGCCCCCAGTATTGCGGCAACTTTGTCGGCAATGGGGCTGGTTCGGATGGTCAATTCATCATCACCGGCGCCGGCAGTGAGGCGCGCCTGCTCCACGCGTTCGTGGTCGGTGGTATCAATGTGAACGGCAGTTTTGGCACTGCGGGTGCCACCACCCATGGCCGCGTCGATGTGCTGGACGGCGGTACGTTACGCACCGATCAGTTGGTGGCGGGGGTGTCCAACCTTGGTCCCAATAGCAATGGCCTGGAGCTTAGCGAAGCCTTGATCAATCTGCACGGTGCTGGTTCCTTCTGGGAGATCAGTGGTGGTGCATTGCCCAACGCAAGGGCTGATCTGATTCTTGCTGACGGGCGGCGAGCAACCACGACAGCCAATGTCGGCGACGGAGCCTTGTGGCGTGTGCAACCGATTGCTGGCTCGTATGCAACGATGCTGGTCGGCCAAAACGGCGGCAACGGCACGCTCAATGTGTCGGCTTCGCGCATCGAGATATTGGCACCTGTGCAGTCCTTTTTCGGCGTGGGCCGCGATGGCGGAACGGGGAGCGCTCGCTTCGATGCCGGTTCGGTGCTGCAAATGACGGCCGGGCGCTCGGACATTCAAATCGGCCAAGGCAACGGAAATGGCAGCCTGCTGCTGGACAACAGCCGAATCGAGATGGGACTCAACGACACGCATATGGGTGTGGGCATTGAAGGTGGCACCGGGCTGCTGAGTCTGAACCACGGCGCCGAGGCTGGTGTTGGCTATGCGGTGTTTGGCCGCGCTGGTGGCACGGGTAGTTTGCAGATTGAATCGGGTGCCCGTTTCATGAGTGGCAGCAATGTGGACATCGGCCACGGCGGCATCGGCCAAGTGTTGATCAATTCGGCCGGGGTGTTGGAAGCGGCGTCCCTGAATATGGGTGGCTGGGGCAATGGCCAGGGAACAGCCGTCCTGGACGGCGCAGGTAGTCTCATCGCCTTGAGTCGCATTGACGGTCACCGCCTATCGCTGGGGGATTGGGGCAAGGGCAGTCTGGTCGTATCCGGCGGAGCCTTGCTGGACGCAGCGGGCAAGGCCGCAGACTGCGTGAACAAATGGTGCGGGGCGATGGTCGGCCATGCCGCCGGCAGCCAAGGCTGGCTGACCATCACCGGCGCGGGCAGCGAGGCGCGCTTCCTCAGCGGCTTCTCGGTCGGGGGAACCCAGGTGGCGACGGCGGCCATCGAAGGCTGGACCATTGGTACGGCGGGCGGTACAGGCCGTGGGCGGGTCGAAGTGCTGGATGGTGGCCTGCTTCGCACAAAAGAGGTTTCAACCGGCGTCTGGAATTCAGCGTCAGCCAACGGGCAAGAACGCAGCTTCGCTGAAGGCCTGGTGGCCGGGGCGGGCTCGCGCTGGTTGATCCAGGGCAGCGAATCGGAAGGCCATGATGCGCGGCTGATGCTGGCCAGTTCTGCCAACAGCTATGCCGATTGGAAGGTGCAGGGCGGCGGCGAGTTGTTGGTCATTGCTCCGACGGGGCGCAATGCCAATGTGGACCTCGGCAACGGTGGCCAAGCAACGCTGGCGGTGTATGGGGCAGGCTCGCGTCTGTTTGTCAGCGGCGTCGATGCGCGCCTGGTGGCGGGCATACGGGGCGGTAGGGGTGATATTGTTGTCGCGGACAGCGGGGCTCTGGAGTTGCTTGGCAGCGCTCACAGCTACCTGAATCTGGGGGAATCGGGCGGCGAAGGGGAGTTGAAGGTCTTGTCCGGCGGGCGTGTCAGTGGCGCGCGAGACGTCAATGTTGGCGACTGGCGTGGCAACGGTCAGGGCACTGTATTGATTGATGGCGCCGGTAGCCGGCTCGATACTTTGCGCAGTGGCGGCGTCACCGGTCTGCTGACTGTTAATCAGGGCAAAGTAAGTCTGTTGGCAGGAGGCCAAGCGTCTGCCTTCGCCCTGCAGGTCGCTCCTAACGAGTTGCTTGGCCACGCAGAGGCGGTGATCGATGGCAAGGATTCAGCGTTCAGCTTGCATTCGCTTGATTGGCACCGGCTCAGCGTTGAAAAGGGCTCGGTCATCGTCAGCGGCGGTGGCTTGTTGGACGGAGCGGCCGACGCTGCGGCTTGCACTGGGCATTGGTGCGGGGCCTTCCTTGCCAACAATGCCGGAGGCGACGCCAGTCTGACCGTTGCCGGCGCAGGTTCGCGGGCGAGCTTTCTGTCGACCTTGATTGCAGGCGGTTCTTACGTCACAGCACCGCCCGCCACGCCCTATACGAGCGGCCAGCCCGGTGCTGCCAGCCGGGTGCGAATCAATGTCTTGGACGGTGGTCGGCTGGATACCGAAGCAGTCAGGTTGGGCCATGGGCCGCAAGGCTCCGCGGCCAACGGTGCCGAGAGCGTGCAGGTCGACGTGAAGCTGAGTGGTGCGGGTTCTTTGTGGCGTGTAGCCCCCGGCAGCCCTGGTTCGACCTTGTCAAGCTTTGTCACTGGTGCGGCCGGCGGGGCCAATAGTTTGGTCGATATTGCCATTCTCCAAGGAGGCAGGCTGGAGCTTGAAGCGCCCACCGCAGGTGTCACATCGATGTATCTGGCGCGCGAGGGTGGTCAAACCCTGATGACGATCGACGGCGCGGGGTCGGCGCTGAGCTTGTCTGGCGGGGACTATCGTTGGCTGGATATTGGGCGGCTGGCGGGGCATGCGCAAATGCAAATCAGCAATGGCGCTACTGTCTCCGGGGCGAACTACCTGAGAGTCGGCATTTCCGGAGGCACTGGCTTACTGGGCTTGAGCGGGTCAGGAAGTCGGCTGACACTTCAGACCGACGGTTTGCTCGGCGATGGAAGTGACCAAGCCGCTTGGAATCCGAGCGTCAGAATCGGCGATCAAGGCCGAGGGACTCTTTTGGTCGAGCAGGGCGCTGTCATGACGGTGAGCGGGCAGGCGGCCTCGACGGCATCGGATCTGCGCATCACCACGCTCGAAATCGGACGTAGCTACGGCAGTTTGGTCGGCGCTGGCCTGGCGCTGGTGAGTGGTGCCGGTTCATTGCTGAAGGTGCAGGGCGTTGATGCCAGGCTCATTGTCGGACTTGGCACAAACGGTGATGGGCAACTGAAGGTGCAGGATCAGGCTAGGCTCGAAACCACCTTGCTACATATTGGCAGCTCGGGTGGCACGGGGCAACTGCGGGTCGATAACGCCGAGGTGAAGCTGAGCGGCCAGTGGACCAGCGACGCCACGGGGGCAGGGGTGACGGTTGGGCGAGGGATGGGCTCGAGTGGACAGGTGCAGCTGAACAATGGCGCCAAGCTGATGATCAGCAATCTGAGTGATGCGGGTGCGTTCCTGGATTTGGGTGGCGGCCGGGTGGAGTTTGGCAGTGGCATGTTGACAGTGACCGGCGCTTCACAGGTCAAGTTGGCGGCAGCGCCTGGTTTGGCGAGCGTCAATATCGGCCGCAGCGGCACTGGTATCGCCAGCTTCGATGGCGCCAGCAGCCTGGATGTAGGGGATGGATCGGTCTATATCGGCCGCAAAGCCGGCGCCGTCGGCGTGCTGACACTGGCCGGGAACTCGACCTTGAACGCTGCTTATGTAGGTGTCGGCAGCGAGCCCGGCGTCGACACCGGTGTCGGCACGCTAATCGTCAACGCCAGCACGCTGAGCGCCAGCACGCTGGAGATCGGTGCCAAGGGCTTCGTGGGCGGCAATGGCGTGTTGAATGCCAACATCATCAATCGCGGCGTCTTTAATCCCGGCAACTCGCCCGGCACATTGACGCTGGGCGGCGACTTTACGAACCAGGCCGGCGGGCGTTTGGTGCTGGAAGTGCAATCCAATGCGACTGGCGGCTTCGATGTTGACCAACTCGTCTTTGCCGACGCATCCCTGCTCGATCTGAGCGGCTTGCAAATCGGTTTCAGATTCCTGGGTACCACCGACCCGAACGCCTTCCAGGTTAGTGGCAAATTTCAGATCGACAATTTTATGAAGCGTAGCGGCGGGGCTGGGCTTGACGACGCGCTGTTTTCAGGCGTTAGCTTTGCGGCCAGCTCGGATGACTACAACTTTCAGAGCTTCAGCTTCACGGCCGCCGGCGGCGCGGTGTTTGCGGCGCAGGCGGTGCCCGAACCGATGACCTGGTTGATGCTGCTGACCGGGCTAGCCTTGCTCTTGCAGCGCCGCCGATACCCTAGCAATTCAAGCAGGGCGAGCTAACTGTCATTGCGCGAGGAGCCGCGCTGCACCTCCTCGCGCAAGGCCGCCAGCTCCTCATGCACGCTGCGAAGCTGCGCGTGCATATCCCTCAGAATGTCTTGCTCCATGCGGCGCTCCGAGCTTTCGACCCAGAAGGACGCGATCGCTGCCGTCACCAGCGACAGCACCGCATAACCGAGCAGCACGACAAAGACCGAGAAGATCTTGGCTGCAGGCGTGGTCGGCACGATGTCGCCATAACCCACTGTTGCCGCGGTCGTAAAAGCCAGCCAAAGCCCGTCGCCCAAGCTGTGCACGCGCGGCTCCAAGGCCCAAAAACCGACACCGCAGAAGAACAATACCAGCATCGCCAGCGCCAACAAATAGCCCAGGCCGCCACGCGTGACCCAGAATTTGATCGCCCATGCCATGTGGACCAAGGTCAGCATGGCGACAAACAAGCGCAGGCCTAAGGCCAGTTGAGAGTGCACACTCGGCGGCAGGAGCGCGGCAGCGACCAAACCGACGGCCAGCACCAGATCCATCGCATTGCTGCGCAGGTATTGGCGTGGGTGGCTGAGTTGGCTGGCCACCAGGCTCAGTGACAGCACGATCAGCCCAGCCGCACCCAAATAGATGGCCACGGCCAGCGGCGTCGGTAGATCCTCCAGCAGCTCGATATAAAAGGCCGGAATGGTACACAGCAGGCCGATCAGGACCGGCCAGCGCCAGCGCTTCTCGGTGTGCAATGCGGCGGCGTTCATGGCCGGCGGGCGCGCCAGCCCCCAGCTGCGGGTGCTTAGTCGGTGTGGCATGGGTGCCGAGCTTAGCGTCGTTTGAGCACGGCCGCTTGATGTCGATCAAGCCAAAGGCTGCGCCGCCATCAAAGGATGAACCTCGATAAGTCCTCGTTCTTCGCCAACTCGCCGAGCTTGGCGTCGACATCGGTGGCGCTCAATTTAACTGTTTGTCCGGCCAGATTGGGCGCATCGAAGCTGATTTCGTCGAGCAGCCTCTCCATCACCGTGGCCAACCTCCGTGCACCGATGTTCTCGGTACGCTCGTTGACCTCGAAGGCGATCTCGGCCAAGCGGCGGATGCCGTCTGCGCTCAACTCCAGTGTCACGTCTTCGGTCGCCAGCAGCGCCTGATACTGCTTGACCAAGCTGGCATGGGTGCTGCACAGAATTGCCTCGAAGTCATCGACCGACAGCGAACTCAGCTCGACCCGGATCGGGAAGCGACCCTGCAACTCGGGGATCAAATCACTCGGCTTGGCCAAGTGAAACGCGCCCGAGGCGATGAAGAGCATATGGTCGGTCTTGACCATGCCGTACTTGGTGTTGACGGTCGTGCCTTCGACCAGGGGCAGCAAATCGCGCTGCACGCCCTGACGCGACACCTCAGCGGAGCCGGAATCCGAGCGTGAGCAGACCTTGTCGATTTCATCGATGAAAACGATGCCCATCTCCTGCGCGCTGTGCAGGGCGGCGGCCTTGATCTCGTCCTCGTTCAGCAGCTTGGCTGCTTCTTCTTCGACCAGATGCTTGATCGCGTCGGCGATCTTCAGCTTGCGGGTTTTCTTTTTGCCCGCGCCGATCTGCGAAAACATGCCCTTCAACTGCTCGGCCATTTCTTCCATGCCGGGCTGACCCATGGGCCCGAGAATCTCCATCGTCGGCTTAGCTTCGAGCAGGTCGAGCTCAATCTCTTTGTCATCCATCGTGCCTTCGCGCAAGCGCTTGCGCATCACCTGACGGGTCGTGTTGTCGGCTTCGCTGCCCGGCACCAGGATGTCGAGCACCCGATCTTCGGCGGCATCCTCGGCGCGCACACGCTGGCGCTTCATCTGCACTTCGCGCTCTTGCTTGACGGCCATGTCCACCAAGTCGCGGATGATGGAGTCGACGTCCTTGCCGACATAGCCGACTTCGGTGAACTTGGTCGCCTCGACCTTGATAAAGGGCGCGCCGGCCAGCTTGGCCAGGCGGCGGGCAATCTCGGTCTTGCCGACGCCGGTGGGGCCAATCATCAGGATGTTCTTGGGCGTGATCTCGGCGCGCAATTTTTCATCGACCTGCTGGCGGCGCCAGCGATTGCGCATCGCGATCGCTACAGCGCGTTTGGCAGCGTTTTGGCCGACGATGTTTTGATCGAGTTCGGAGACGATCTCCTGAGGAGTCATTGAGCTCATTCGAGAATTTCAATCGTATGGTTTTGATTGGTGTAGATGCACAGATCGCCGGCAATCACCAAGGACTGCTTGACGATGTCCGCTGCCGTCAACTCGCTATGCGCAAGCAGCGCGCGAGCTGCGGCTTGCGCATAGGCGCCGCCAGAGCCGATTGCGGCAATCCCCAGCTCCGGCTCCAGCACATCGCCGTTGCCGGTGATGATCAAGGAGGCGCTGCGGTCGGCGACGACCAGCATCGCCTCAAGACGGCGCAGCACGCGGTCGGTGCGCCAATCTTTTGTCAGCTCGACGGCGGCGCGGGTCAGATGGCCCTGATGTTTTTCAAGCTTGGCTTCGAAGCGTTCGAACAAGGTGAAGGCGTCGGCCGTGGCGCCAGCAAAACCGGCCAGCACCTGATCGCGGTGCAGCTTGCGCACCTTGCGGGCGCTGGCTTTGACGACGATGGTGCCCAAGGTGACTTGGCCATCACCACCGATGGCCACCTGCATGCCGCCGTCGGCTGTCGCACGCCGCACGCTGATGATGGTGGTGCCGTGGAAGAGAGGAGAATTTTGGTCCATAGCGGCTCCAGATGAGGTCGATGAGCGCCGCTTCAAGCCCAGGCCACGGGTCGCCGTTTTACAGCTGGCGCACCTTGATCTTTGCGTGTTCGTTGATGCCCATGGCGACAAAGAACAAGGCCACCAAGCGGTGCGCGTCGGTGAAGCTGACGCTGCGGTTCTCGGCCCGGCGACTCAGCACCCAGTTGAGCAAATCTCCCGCGGCCATGAAATCCAGGCGAATCAATTTCGGGCAATTGACGTTGATCAGGGTCGCCGCACCCAGCTTGGCCGTCATGGAGCCCAAGGTCTCCGAGATATCTCCACTGAGCTGGCCGCGCAGTTCCAAATCGAGGCTCAAGGGCAGTTGTGCCTGCTCGTTGATCTGCGACTCCATAAAGCTTGTCGACTGCTGGGTTGACATGGTGTTGGTGGCCGGACCGGTGGTCGACATGCCCGCACCACTGATGCGCACCCGGCAACTGCTGCGTTCCCAGCTTGGCGGCGAGACCTCGTAAGTAACGCAGTAGTCGATCGCGACTTCGTCAAACTGGTCGGGGCGATTGGCCAGGCGCAGCGCTTCCAGTCGCAGCATCCATAGCGCTGGGTCGGCGTCTCGTACCCCCACCGGTGCCATCTCGCTGAGCAAGTGCAAGAAGGCGTCACCCGCCAACCAGCGCATATCGACTTGCTGCAGCGCCCAGCTGCGGAACAAGTCGCGCAAGAGGCCGCAGGCCTCGATGTCCAGCTTTTGCAGCGGGCCCCAGTCCAAGACCCAAGGCATGGGCATGTTCTGGCAGCGTGTCTTGAGTTGTTGAACCGATTCTGCGACCAGATACTCGGGCGCTGTCCAGCTGACGCCGTCCGAGGCCCCCATCGGCGCGCGCACGGTGCGCGCCGCTTCGGCAACCAGCTTGGGCAAGGAATACCACTGGGGCGCAGACAAACCGAACAGCTGCGCATAGTCCAGGGCCAGCGCTTCAAACTTGGCTTGTTGGCCGGTCGCGCGGAAAAGATCGAACAGGACCAGCCAGGTTTCGCCCTGCAAATTGCGCTGCCCGCCGGGCTGGATCAGGCCGTTCAAAGCGTGCTCGCAAGTCTCGTAGTCGGCATTCGCGAAGGCGATCACGGCTTCGTCGAGTTCGGGGTCATGCTGCACCTCGCGCAATTCCGGCATCGTTTGCTGCGCGACCCGAAAGCTCAGCGGCGGTGCGGCTTGCTCGGTCGGCTCTTGTGGCGCTGCTTGTGCGGCCGGCTTGCCTTGTACCGTCATTTCCAGCGGCGGCAAGTCCTTGATGGCCGGCAACACGCTGGCCTTGGCGTCGGACAAGGGCGACATGCCGGCCCCCATCACGACGGCTGCCTGCACGGGCACGGATTCCATCCGCTCCACTTCGGCCGCCGAGGCGAATTCGCTCACCCTGGCTGCGCCTGGCTCGGGCGTCGTCGTGGGCGCGAAATGCGCAGGCGTGGTGCTGGTTTCGTAAAAACGCTGAGTGTGCGGCGCCTGGGCCTGTGTGGTGACGTAGCCTTCGCCGGCCATTTGCTGCTCGATTTCATCGATCTTGGCTTTCACGCCCAGATCGATTTTCGAGTTCAGTTCACTGATCCGCTCAACCTCGTCAAGGCGGGAGTTTGAGGAGCCTAAGATCGCCAGTTGTTCGGGGGTCAGGCCCTCGCGGCGGATGCGCCGCAGCATATCGAGTTCGCGTTTGCGGACGAAATCGTTGCGGCGCTTACGGTCCACCATGGCGCGCAACTCCGCCTTGGCCTGATCGCCCTCGGGGTCGTCCTGGCGAGAGTTGATCTCGGCCCAATCGGTGGTCGGGTTGGCCACAAAACGCGCGACCTTGCGGAAAAACCCCTCACCGTCTTTCGGTTCTGACATGCGCGCTGGACCTGGGTTGGAGTCGAAAGGTGCCGCTGAGCTGAGCGGTCTGGCAGGGCTTAGTCTCCGAACATCTTTTGCTTCATTTCGCGGCGCTGCTGCGCTTCAAGTGACAGCGAGGCGGTCGGCCGGGCGATCAAACGACCCAGGCCGATCGGCTCGCCGGTCTCATCGCAGTAGCCATATTCGCCACTGTCCAAGCGGGCCAACGACTGCATGATCTTCTTCAGCAATTTGCGCTCGCGGTCGCGTGTGCGCAATTCCAGTGCATGCTCCTCCTCAATGGTGGCGCGGTCGGCGGGGTCAGGCACGATGGAAGTGTCTTCACGCAAATGCTCGGTGGTTTCTCCGGCATTCGACAACACACCGTTCTTCAGCTCAGTCAGCTTGGTGCGGAAGAACTCGATCTGCTTGGCACCCATGTACTCGGTTTCTGGCATGGCCAGCACTTCGGCATCGGTCAATTCAGGGCCGGTTTTGGTTTTCCAGGCGTTGACCAGCTTGGGGTCGGACTTGGCGGCTGTGCGGGGACTTTCAATCACGGGCGTATTCATCTGTCTGGTAGGCGGCTTCGGGGGGGCGAATCGGTCAGCGAAGCGGCTGTTTCCGGTCGGTGGAGGGCTGGCCTCGACGGTGGCAAGTGCGGGCTGATCTGCGGCCTCGATCTTGGCTTTGGATGAGGTCTTGCCCGCTCTGATGGCGGGACGGGACTCGGCTCCAGCCTGGTTGGGCTCAAGCTCGGTCGCAGCGGGTTTTGGGGCCTGGGTCTTGCTCACGGTTCTCTCCTCGCACTTACATCTCTAGGCGGCAGCTTTTCGAGGCTACCAAGCTAGATATCAATCGGGACCAGCTTTGTTCGCATTTTGGGCGCCGCGCATTGTAGTCACGATACGCAGGCACCCCGCATGACAATTTGCGAAGTTTGACCGCTTTCGCTCAGGCCAAACAGCCTTCCATGCCTTGCAACAGAATTTCCTTGGGCAGATCAATGCCGATGAAAACCATTTTGCTCGCCTTTTTCTCACCCGGCATCCATTTCGGACCCAGATCCGAGCCCATCAATTGATGGACGCCCTGGAATATCACCCGTTTGTCGGTGCCTTTCATGTACAGCACGCCCTTGTAGCGCAGCATTTTGGGGCCGTAGACCTGCACGATGGCGCCCAAGAAGTCTTCCAGCTTGGCCGGGTTGAAGGGCTTGTCCGACTTGAAAACAAAGGACTTCACATCATCGTCGTGCACATGGTGGTGCGGGTGATCGCAATGCTCGCCGTGTTCATGGTCATGATCATGTGGCGCCTCAATGGTCAGGAAGTCCGGGTCGATCTCTAACTTGGCATTCAGATTGAAGCCGCGCAGATCGAACACCTTGGACAGCGCCACTTCGCCGAAATGGGCTTGTTGCTGCGGCGCACGCGGGTTCATGTGCTTGATCCGGTGCGACAGCGCCGCGACGGCTTCCGGCAGCGCCAGATCGGCCTTGCTGATGAAGATCTGGTCGGCGAAGCCGATCTGGCGGCGTGCTTCCTGGCGGGTATTGAGTTGTTCTTCGGCATGCACCGCGTCGACCAAGGTGAGAATCGAGTCGAGCAAATAGCTTTCGGCGATCTCGTCGTCCATGAAGAAGGTCTGCGCCACCGGGCCTGGGTCGGCCAAGCCGGTGGTTTCGATCACGACCCGGTCAAATTTGAGCTCACCTTTGCGGCGTTTGGCGGCTAGATCGGACAGCGTGGTGCGCAAATCCTCGCGGATCGTGCAGCAGACGCAGCCGTTATTCATCTGGATGATCTGCTCTTCGGTATCGGCGACGAGGATTTCGGTGTCGATGTCTTCTTCGCCGAACTCATTTTCGATCACGGCAATTTTCTGACCATGGGCCTCGGTCAAGATGCGCTTGAGCAAGGTGGTTTTGCCAGAGCCGAGGAAGCCCGTCAGGATGGTGACGGGGATGAGGCCTTTTTGTGGATTTGACATGGTGAGCGGGCTTGGAAGCAGGGAATGCAGGTAAATGACGCTAGTCGGCAATATGGGGGCGGGTGACTGTCATGCAAGAGGCTCGTCATGTCAATCGGTTATTCTGTGGCCCTGTGCAACAACGACACGCCCGTCCCAGTGTCTGACCCTCATCCTATAAAGCCCCCTCACCGAGGGGGCCAAAAATACGCCGTGGCACCACGCGGCCGTGCTCGCAATCTGTTCGAGCGCATGTTTGAATTTCTCCATCCTGGCCCGGACTCCAAGTCGGAACTGATGGAGACCCTGGCCGAGGCCGAACAGCGTGAGTTGATCGAGCCGGAATCGCTGCAAATGCTCGAAGGCGTGCTGCGCATGGCCGAGCTCAGCGCCGGCGACGCGATGGTGGCTGCGCCGCGCATGGACCTGCTGGACATCGACGCGCCCTATGAAGAGCTGCTCGCCAGCGTGATCGAGGCCGGCCATTCGCGTTTTCCTGTTTTTGATGGTCAGCGCGACAACATCATCGGCATCTTGCTGGCCAAAGACTTGTTGAAAATTCAGCGCGCGCCTGAACTGAACTTGCGCGCGCTGCTGCGGCCGGCCAGTTTTGTGCCGGAAAGCAAGGGTTTGAACGAGTTGCTGCGCGACTTTCGCTCCAACCGCAACCATCTGGCCATCGTCGTCGATGAGTTCGGCAACAACGCCGGCCTGATCACCATCGAGGATGTGCTGGAGGAAATCGTCGGCGAGATCGAAGATGAATTCGACGACAAGGACGGCGAATCCAGTATCTACACCTTGGCGGACGGTAGCCAGCGTGTCGCCGGTGACACCACGATCGCGGCGGTCAATCAGTCATTCGAAGTGAACTTCTCTGAGGAGGACTTTGACACCATCGGCGGACTGATCGCCCAGCATCATGGCCGGGTGCCCAGGCGCGGAGAGGCGGTCGAGGTCGGCGGTCTGCGCTTTTCGGTGATGTTGACGCGGGGCGGCTCGGTGCGCTGGTTCAAGGTCACCCGCGCCGACAAGCCTGCAGCTTGATCCTCCGCCGATGCGCCTGAGATTTGCCGGCCCGCTGGCGCTGCTTGTCGGCTTGGCCCACACGGCCGCCTTTGCGCCGCTGGAGGCCTGGTATTTGCAGCTGTTCGCGCTAGCGCTGTTGGCGCGGCTTACCCTGGGCGCGACACCGCGCCGGGCGGCCTGCCTGGGCGGCCTGTTTGGTTTGTCTTGGCTGGGCTCCGGTGTTTGGTGGATCCACGTCAGCCTGCATCAGTTCGGCCACCTGCCTTGGCTGCTATCGGCGATCGCTGTGCTCGCGCTGGCGGCATTTTTGGCCTGCTATTACGCCGCCACCATGGCTTTGGCTGCCTGGCTCTTGCCGGCGGGCGCGCGGCCGATCCGCCGCATCACTGTCTGGGCGGCCTGCTGGCTCTTGGCCGAGTTGGGCCGCGCGACGCTGCTGACCGGCTTTCCCTGGTTGGCCTCCGGCTATGCCCACACGGTCGGGCCCTTGGCGGCTTGGGCGCCTTGGGTCGGGGTCTACGGCATCACGGCGCTGGCGGCCTTAAGCGCAGCGGCGCTTGGCTTGGCCTCAACGGGTTTGAGCCTGCAGCTCTGGCGGCCGGTCGCTTTGATGGCGCTTGTGCTGGCCTTGGGCACCCAGTTGCCGCAGGATTTCAGCGTCAGCACCGGCAACTTGCGGGTCAGTCTCTTGCAGCCCAATGTGCGGCAGGATCAAAAATTTGACCGCGAGCTGATGGACGCGAATCTGGAGCGACTGGCGCTGCAGATCGAGTCGGCGCAGGGCCAGGTCATCGTCACACCCGAGTCGGTGGTGCCGCTGCCGCTGGACTATCTGGACGCCGTCTTCCTCCACCGCATGGAGCGGGTGGCGCAGCAGCGGCCGCTCTTGCTGGGCAGTTTCTTGGGCAATGAGCGGGTGGGCTATGTCAACTCACTGGTGGGTTTTGGCGGGCCGCAGGCTTATGACTACGGCAAGCGGCATTTGCTGCCCTTTGGGGAGTTCATACCGCTGGGTTTTCATTGGTTTGTGAGCGCTTTGCAGATCCCCTTGGACGACCAGGCGCGCGGCCAGCATCAGCGCAGCTTCGAAGTGGCGGGTCAGCGCCTGCGGCCCCTGATTTGCTATGAAGACTTGTTCGGTGAGGATTTTGTCGGCAGTGTGGTGGGCAAGCAGTCCGCCACGGTGCTGGTCAACGCCAGCAATCTGGCCTGGTTCGGGACCTTGATGGTGCAAGACCAGCATCTGCAGTTCTCGCAGATGCGGGCGCTGGAGTTTCAGCGCCCGGTGGTGCGCTCCACCAATACCGGTGCCACGGCGGCAGTGGATTACCGCGGCCGGGTCAGCGCAAGGTTGGCGCCGGCGGTTGCCGGCGTGCTGGAGGCCGAGGTCGAGGGCCGCAGTGGCAGCACGCCATATGCACGCTGGCTGCAGGCGTTTGGGCTCTGGCCTTTGTGGCTGGCCATCGCTATCGTGCTGGGCTGGGCCGGGTGGCTGCGCCGCGCCTCGTAGAATCGGGCGCAATACCCGTCCATCATGGGCGGCTTTTCTCAATTACCGGCTATGAAAAAAATATGCTGAGCTTCCAGCAAATCATTCTGACCCTGCAGGACTACTGGTCCAAGCAAGGCTGCGCACTGTTGCAACCCTTCGATATGGAAGTCGGCGCCGGCACCAGCCACACCGCGACTTTTTTGCGTGCGATCGGCCCTGAGCCCTGGAAGGCCGCCTATGTGCAGCCCAGCCGCCGGCCAAAGGATGGCCGTTACGGCGAAAACCCGAACCGCCTGCAGCATTACTACCAGTACCAGGTCGTGCTCAAGCCGGCGCCGGCCAATATTCTGGAGCTCTATCTGGGCTCTTTGGAAGCGCTGGGTTTCGATCTGAAGAAGAACGATGTGCGTTTCGTGGAAGACGACTGGGAAAACCCGACCCTGGGTTGCTGGGGTCTGGGCTGGGAGGTCTGGCTCAACGGCATGGAGGTGACGCAATTCACCTACTTCCAGCAGGTCGGCGGCATCGATTGCAAGCCCATCACCGGCGAAATAACCTATGGCCTGGAGCGGCTGGCCATGTATTTGCAGGGCGTCGAGTCGGTCTATGACCTCGAATACACGCCTGGCTTGAAATACGGCGATGTGTTCCATCAGAACGAAGTCGAGCAGTCGACCTATAACTTCGAGCACAGTGACGTCGATTTCCTGCTGACCGCGTTTGCGGCGCATGAGAAGCAATCCAAGCATCTGATGGAGCAGCAGCTGGCGCTGCCGGCCTATGAGCAGTTGCTCAAGGCCGGACATAGCTTCAACCTGCTGGACGCGCGCGGCGCGATCAGCGTGACCGAACGCGCCGCCTATATCGGCCGGATCCGCAATCTGGCGCGAGCCGTGGCGCAGGGTTATCTGGACAGCCGTGCCCGCCTGGGTTTCCCTATGGCCTTGAAAGAGCGTGCCGCTGAAGTGCTGGCGCAGATTGAAAAGAAAGCCGCCTGAGCCATGACTGCCCACCAGAATTTATTGATCGAGTTGTTCGTCGAAGAGCTGCCACCGAAGGCGCTTAAAAAGCTCGGCGAGTCTTTTTCCAGCGTGTTGGTCGAGAGCCTGAAGGCCCAAGGTCTGGTCGGGCCTGCGGCCGTGGCCACGGCCATTGCTTCGCCACGCCGCCTCGGCCTGCATTTGAGCGATGTGTCGCCCAAGGCCGCCGATCGCGCCGTGCAGCAAAAGCTGATGCCGGTGGCCGTGGCCCTGACGGCGGATGGTCAAGCGACGCCGGCGCTGCTGAAGAAGCTCGCCAGCGTGGGCGCCGATGCCTCTGCTTTACCGCAGCTCAAGCGTGCGATGGACGGCAAGGCGGAGGCCTTGTTCCTCGATCTGCTGCTGCCTGGCGCCAGCTTGGCCGAGGGCCTGCAAAAGGCCTTGGACGAGACCCTGGCCAAGCTGCCCATCCCCAAGGTGATGACCTATCAGCTCAGCGACGGTTGGACCGATGTGAAATTTGTGCGCCCGGCCCATGGCATCGTGGCCTTGCACGGCAGCGATGTGGTCGAGATTCAAGCCTTAGGCCTGAGCTCGGGCCGCAGCACACGTGGCCATCGCTTTGAGTCCCAGCTTGAGAACCTGACGATTGAGAGCGCCGACAGCTATAGCGCGCAGCTGCGCGAGCAGGGCGCCGTGATCGCCGGCTTTGCCGAGCGCCGTGCTGAAATAAGCCGTCAGCTCGACGCTGCCGCCGCGCGCCAGGGCCTGAAGCCGATAAGCGACGAAGCCTTGCTGGACGAGGTGACCGGTTTGGTCGAGCGCCCCAATGTGCTGAGCTGCTTGTTCGAGCCCGAGTTCCTGGCGGTGCCGCAGGAATGCCTGATTCTGACCATGAAGGCGAACCAGAAATACTTCCCGCTGCTGGACGCTGAAAACAAGCTGACCAACCAGTTCCTGGTTGTGAGCAATATCAGCCCCGGCGACACCAGCGCGGTGATTCAGGGCAATGAGCGGGTGGTGCGCCCACGTTTGGCCGATGCCAAGTTCTTCTTCGATCAAGACCGCAAGAAGACGCTGGCCTCGCGGGTGGCTGGCCTTGCCAAGGTTGTGTACCACGGCAAGTTGGGCAGCCAGGGTGACCGGGTCGAGCGTGTACGCGCGATCGCCTGCGCCATTGCTGCGCAGTTGGGCGGCGGTGCTTTGACCGCGCAGGTTGATCAGGCCGCGCAGCTGGCCAAGTCTGATTTGTTGACCGATATGGTCGGTGAGTTCCCCGAGCTGCAAGGCATCATGGGCGGCTATTACGCTCGCCATGACGGTTTGAGCGAGGCGGTCGCTTTCGCGATTGAAGACCATTACAAGCCCCGCTTTGCCGGCGACGAATTGCCGCGCAACGAGGTCGGTTTGGTGGTGGCGCTGGCCGACAAGCTGGAGACCCTGGTCGGCATGTTCGGCATCGGCCAGCTGCCCACCGGCGATAAGGATCCGTTCGCGCTGCGCCGCCATGCCTTGGGCTTGGTGCGCATGCTGAGCGAGCGTGCTGCCGGCCTGAGTCTGGATGCCTTGATCGCAGCGGCGCTGCCGGCTTTTGGCACCTTGATCAAGGACCCCAGCGTGGCCTTGAGCGAATTCATCTTCGACCGCCTGTCCGGCTCGCTGCGTGAGCAGGGCTATAGCGCGCAAGAAGTGGACGCGGTGCTGGCCTTGCGCCCGCAGCGCCTGGCCGACGTGTCAGCGCGCTTGGGCGCGGTGCGCTCTTTTGCCGCGTTGCCCGAGGCCGCTTCGCTGGCTGCTGCCAACAAGCGCATTGGCAATATCTTGAAGAAGAGCGAGCAGGCTGTTGAGGCACGCGTGGATGCCGCGCTGCTGCAAGAGCCGGCCGAGAAGGAGTTGGCCGGCGCCTTGGCGCAGGTGCAAGTCTTGAGCGATGCCTTCTTCCATAACGGCGAATATGCAGCGTCCCTGCGCGAGCTGGCGACGCTGCGGGCGCCGGTGGACGCTTTCTTTGAGGGCGTGATGGTGAACGCCGAGGACGCGGCCCTGCGCGCCAATCGCCTGGGCCTGCTGAAGACCTTGCACGAGGCGATGAACCGGGTCGCCGATCTGTCTCGCCTGGCCAGCTGAAGCCGCCACTGAAGCACGACAAGGACGATTGATGCGCTCCGACCACAGCCACACCATGAAGCTCGTCATCCTCGGGCGAGACGGGACGCTCAATCAATACCGCGATGACCATGTCAAAGTGGTCGAGGAATTGACCCCGCTGCCGGGTGCCTTGGAAGCGGTGGCGCGGCTCAATCAGGCGGGCTGGCACACCGTGCTGGCCACCAACCAGCCCGGCATCGGCCGTGGCCTGTTGGACATGGCCTCCTTGACGGCCATTCACATCCGCCTGAATCAGTTGTTAGCCGAAAAGGGCGGCCGCTTGGATGCAGCCTTCTTTTGCCCGCACACGCCGGAGGAGGGCTGCGATTGCCGCAAACCTCTGCCGGGGATGTTGACGCAAATTGGCGAGCGCTTTGGCGTTGATCTGGGCCAGGTGCATATGGTGGGCGCCTCACTGCGCGATTTGAAAACCGCACAAGCGGCCGGCTGCATACCGCACTTGGTGCGCAGCGACCGCTTGGGCGATCTTGATGAAAGCCAGCTGGACGCCTTGCTGAACTTGGTGCCCGGCGCCATGCTGCACGACAGCCTGAGCGCCTTTGCCGAAGGCCTGATCAACACCGAACGCCGCCACAAGGCCGATGCCCGTGGCGAAACCCTTTTGCCCCCGAATACCGGTCCTGGAGACCTGATTTAATGTCCTCTTTGCTTGCTGCATTCCGCTCGTTGCTGTTCGTGCTTTTCTTGACCATCACGGTGATCCCTTGGGCGACGGCGGTTTTGCTGATTTCTATCGTCGCCAAGGGCGACCGGGTCTATTGGGCTTGCGCGGCTTGGCTGCGTTTGGCGATTTACGGCGCGCGCTATATCTGCGGTGTGCAGTGGCGCTTACACGGCATGGAGAACCTGCCGGCCGAGGCCGACACCAAATCGGCGGTGATTTTGCTGTCCAAGCATCAAAGCACGTGGGAGGCCTTTGCCTACCCGGCGCTGATGTCGCATCCGCTGGCTTATGTGTTCAAGCGCGAGTTGCTCTATGTGCCGTTTTTCGGCTGGGCGATGGCCCGCATGGACATGATTCACATCGACCGCAGCAAGCGTTCACAAGCCTGGAACAAGGTGGCCGCGCAGGGCAAGCGCTTGGCGGCGATGGGGCATTGGGTGATCATGTTCCCCGAGGGGACCCGTATCGCACGCGGCCAAAAAGGCGAGTACAAATCCGGCGGCAGCCGTTTGGCGATCGACACCGGCGTGCCCATCGTGCCGATCGCGGCGACCTCGGCGCGTTGCTGGCCGCGCAAGAGTTTTATGTTGCGCCCGGGCGTTGTCGATATCTCCTTCGGCAAGCCGATCGCGTCGGTGGGTCGCGAGTCGGCCGAGTTGATGCGTGAAGTGGAGGCCTGGATCGAAGCCGAGATGCGCCGGCTGGACCCTGAGGCTTACGCCGACGGTCCCAAGCCCTGAGCGCACATTCCTCATGCTCAAGCGCCTCGCCCAGCTGTTGCAAGAAGCACCGCAGCTGTCCTTGTTTGGCGCGGAAGCACCGCCACCGCCGCTAGCGCCGCCAGCTCGAGTGAAAGCCGTGCTCGGACCTTTGTGTGAGCTGCACCTCGGTGAACACCGTGTGGCCTACGAGCTACGGCGCGCGCGCCGGCGCAGCATCGGCTTTGTGGTTGGCAGCGAAGGGCTGCGCGTCAGTGCGCCGCGCTGGTTGCCGCAGGCCGACATTGAGCGTGCGCTACTGCAAAAGTCGGACTGGATTCTGCGCAAGCTGGTCGAGCAGCGCGAGCGTGCGCGGCGTGTCGAAGCGGCAAGGATTGAATGGCGTGATGGCGGCAGCTTCAACTTTCTGGGCCGGCTGATCTGGTTGCGCCTGGACCCTGAGGCCAAAGGTGTGCGGATGGATGAATCCGGTGTGCTGCTCAAACTGGGCCTGCCGCTGACGGCTTCGCAAGAGCAGGTCAGGGACGCCGTGCAAACTTGGCTCAAGCGCCAGGCGCGGCAGGCGTTTGAGCCGCGCTGCCAGCATTTCGCCGCCGCGCTGGGGGTGCAGATGACGCAGCTGCGCCTGAGTTCGGCGCAAACCCGTTGGGGCAGCGCCAGCGCGGACGGCAGCATCCGGCTGAATTGGCGGCTGATTCATTTCGCGCCCGACATCATTGACTATGTGGTTGCGCATGAATTGGCCCATCTGCGCGAGATGAACCACAGTGCACGCTTTTGGGCCGTGGTGGCCTCGGTGCTGCCTGACTACCAGCAAGCGCGTGCTCGACTGCGTGAAGAATCAATCATTGCCGAATAGATGCCAGTCAAATACCAAAAAAATACCGCATAGACCACACCTATCCCTCCAAAGGGGGGCTTGTTGATTTGTTGGTGCCCAAGCAAACTCTGGCTATTAGCTGTCATCACCTGCATCAGGAGTCTGCCCCGGCGCAGATTCGCTCGAAGGGCCCGTCAATTCCAAGGGCCCACACCCATGGCATAGGCCTGGTTCGAGTCGGATGTTATAAAAAGGGCCGAGAACCCGTCGTCGTTGAGCCCTTAAAACGCTCCGCGGCGACGGTTTTTTTTGGCCGGTCTGGCGGCAATACCAGTTCAGGCAATAGCAAAGCGGTAAACCCCGTCCCCATCCAAGCTGCGAAGCAATTGGCCGCCAAGCCACAAGGCGTTCAAATGAGCGAGCGACTCACCCATCGCAAAGGTGGTTTGGTGCAGATCAAGCTTGCGTTTGAACATCATCTCCAGCAGTTCGGCGGCGTGGCAGGGCTTGATGGTGCAGGCTTGCAGCACCTCGGCCAAGCGTTCGGCGTGGTGCTCACGCAACTGGTCAACCCGGGCATGCAGGCCGGTGAAGGGTTTGCCATGAGAGGGCAGCACCAAGGTGTCGGCAGGCAGGACCAGCATGCGCTCCAGCGATGCCAGGTAGAGCGTCAAGGGATCGGCCTCGGGCTCGACGTCGACGACCGACACATTGGTCGAAATGCGCGGCAAGACCATATCGCCGGAAATCAGCAGGCCTAAATCCGGGCAATGCAGGCTGATGTGCTCGGGCGCATGGCCATAGCCGGTGTGGCAGACCCAGTCGTGGGCGCCGATTCTGACGTTCAGGCCATCCATCAGGCGCCGGAAGCTGCTCGGCACGGCCGGCACCATGCTGGGGTAATAGCTGGCACGGCCGCGTATCTTGGCCAGCGAGTCGGCGTCCGTCAGCCCATGGCTTGCAAAAAATCTCGCCGCCGCTTCGCCGCCCATGCCCACGGTGGATCCGCTGGCCAGGCGGGCCAAGTTGTAGTCGGTGGCGCTGATCAATAGCCGGCATTCACGGTTCGCCCCCAAGCTCACCGGCTTTGCCGCGTCGCCCCCCTCGAGGGGGCTGGCCTCGCCTTGGGGCGGCCCTGCAGCGCGCCCGCTCCACCTGTCGGTCAGCCAAGCCGCCAATCCCATATGGTCCGGGTGAAAGTGGGTGACGATGACGCGCAGCACCGGCAAGCCGTCGAGGTGCTGGGCAAACACCTGCTCCCAGTTGGCGCGGGTAGCGTCGTTGGCGACGCCGCAGTCGACGATGGCCCAGCCATCCACACCATCCACATGGTCCCGCAGCAACCACAAATTGATATGGTCGAGCGCAAACGGCAGGCCCATGCGCAGCCAGCGTACGCCGGGCGCGATCTCCAGCACGCCGCCGGCAGCGGGCAGCGCGTCGCCCATGGGGTAGAGAAGTTCTGACTCGCGGGGATTGGCCATGTAGACTTCCGTTTACGTTAACGTCACTGAAGCCCCCAGTTTAGCCATGAGTACCCAAGCCAGCGTCGTCCCGACCTCCGACAGCAATGGTCGCTTGTTCACCATCACCGAATTGGCGGCCGAATTCGACATCACGCCGCGTGCGATTCGCTTCTACGAGGACATGGGCCTGCTGGAGCCGTCGCGGGCCGGGCGCAACCGTGTCTACACCCACCGCGACCGCACCCGTCTGAAGCTGACCTTGCGCGGCAAGCGCCTGGGGCTGACGCTGCAAGAGATCAAGCAACTGGTCGATATGTACGACGCCTCCAGTGGCGCCGCGCCGCAGCTGAAGGCTTTTTTGCAGGTCTTGCAGCAGCACCGCCAGGCGCTGGAGCAGCAACTCGATGACATCGAGATCACCTTGGCCGAAATCAGCCAGCATGAGGAACGCTGCCAAAGCTTGTTGGCCGAGCGCGAGTAGGCCAGGTTTCATCGCTAAGATCGCCCGACTTGCTTTCTTCAATCAGCCAGGTCTTAGCTCATGTCGCTCAGTGAAGTCGCCCAGCTTGTCTTGGCCTCAGGTTCCAGGCTGGGCGCTTGGCTCGCGATATGAGCGCCTGGCTAGCCCGCCTCAGTATTCGCCAGCAAATCTATGCGCTGGCCTTGTTGGTTTGTTTGCCCTTGGCCGCGATGCTGGCTTGGCAGATGGTGGCAGACCTGGCCCATGTGCGCCATGAGGCCGATGAGCGGGTCAGCGAGATGGCCACCGGCACAGCGGCCAATCTGAGCAGCTATCTCGCGCAACAAGAAGCGTTTTTGGCCAGATTGGCCGCACTGCCGGCGATTCGTTCCATGGACCCCCAGGGCTGCGAATTGCTGATGCGCGATTTGTTGATTCTGGATCCGCGTTTGAGCAGCCTGGTACTGCGAGATTTGCAGGCCCAACCGATCTGCTCGACCTTGCCAAGCTTAGCCTCGGCTTCCGAGATAAGTCGATCAGCGGAATTTGTCGCGGCCTTGCACAGCGACGGCTTTGTGGTCGGCGGGGCCGAGCCCGGCAAGGTCAGTGGGCACTGGGAATCACTGTTGTCCTATCCGGTGCGCAATCCAGCGGGTGAGAGAGTGGGCCTGTTGCGCCTGGTCGTCGATCTGCAAAAACTCAGCACTGAGCTCTTGGTCGGACTGCCGCCAAGCGCGCTGGCAACCGTGGTGGATAGCCGGGAGAAGATTGCCCTGCGCTCGGCCGATGCGGCCAAATACATCGGCCATGCTGCCCCTGGCGCCGGCACCGAAGCCGCGAGGCGCCAGCGTAACGGCTTTGTATCCGTGCAAGGCATGGACGGCGTGCTGCGCCGCATGGCCTATTTGACGCTGCCGGGCAGCAATTGGCGGGTTGTTGCCGGTTTGCCCGAGGCCGAGGTGCTGGCTGAATTTCATACGGCCGTGTGGCGTACGCTTTTGGCCGGCTTGGCGGTACTGGCCCTGGCCCTGCTGATGGCTTGGCGCTTGGGGCTGCAAGTAGCGCGTCCGATTGCCCAACTGTCCGACACCGCGCGGCGCGTTGCGGCGGGCGATCAAGCGGTGCGTGCCGACTTGGCCGGCAGCGAAGACGTGCGCCAAGTGGCGGCGCAATTCAACTTGATGCTGGATGCCTTTGCCAGCGAAACCCTGGCGCGCGAACGCGCCTTCGCAGATTTGCAGCAAAGCGAAGCGCGCTTTCGTGCCTTGATTGAGTTGTCTTCCGATTGGTATTGGGAGCAGGACGAGAATTTTCGTTTCACCCGCATGACCGGTCTGACCGATGTCGCCCTCAACAGCGCACGCCAGTCCAGGCTGGGCAAGACGCGCTGGGAATTGCCCTCGGTCGATATGGATGAGAGCGCCTGGCAGCAGCACCGGGCGCTGTTGGCGCGCCATGAGCGCTTCGATGAGTTTCAGATGAGTCGCGTTGAGGCCAATGGTCAGCTCGCGGTCTACCTCAGCTCGGGCCTGCCGCGCTTCGATGCGGACGGCAAGTTCCTCGGCTACCACGGTGTGGCCCGCGACATCACCGCTGCCCGCAATGCAGAGGCCTTGCTGAGCGCCACCGTCGACCGCTATCAGGAAGTGCTGGCCAATGTCTATTACGGCATTTTGTTGATCGACAACGACGGCCGGGTTGAATATGCCAATCAGGCTTTTTGCGATATGTTTGGCCTGCAGCGTCTGGCGGCCGAACTGATAGGCATGGACAACCTGGTGATGATGAAGACCGCCAATCTCAGCCTTGCCAACCCCGCGGCCGGCTTGGCCCGTGTGGACGAGCTGTTGGCGCAAGGCGTCGCGGTGCACGACGAAGAAGTGGCTTGCACCCATCAACGTACGCTGCTGCGTGATTTTGTGCCCCTGACGATCAATGGTGAGCCGCGTGGGCGCTTGTGGGTGTTCCGTGACATCACGCGCCGGCAAAAGACCGCCTTGGCTTTGCAGCTCAACGAGAGCCGCCTGCGCATGGCCGAGGAGCTCGCCGGCATCGGCAGCTGGGTCTGGCCGGTGGCCTCGGGCGAGCCGGTGTGGTCTGACCAGATGTTCAAGATTTATGGCCGCAAGCTCGCCGATGGCGTGCCGGGGCCTGGCGCTTGGCAAGAGTCGGTCCACCCGGACGACCATCAGCGTTTGGAGCAAGTGATTCAAAGTGCGCGGGCCTCGGCCCAACAGTTCAACATCGAATACCGCATCCATAGCCTGGATGATGGCGAGTTGCGCTACATCTCATCCAAGGTGGTGTCGGTCGCGGACGCCGAGGGTCAGGTCTTGCATGTGTGGGGCGTCGATCAAGATGTCACGGCCCAAAAGCTGGCCCAGCAAGCATTGCAGAACTCCTTGAATGAAAAGGTCGCCCTGCTCAACGAGGTGCATCACCGGGTCAAGAACAATCTGCAGGTGATCACCAGCCTGCTGCGCATGGAGGGCAGGCGCAGCGCAGAGCCCGGCGTCAAGACGGTGCTGGAGGAAATGCAGGCGCGCATTCGTTCCATGTCGCTGCTGCACGAGTCGCTCTACCGCAGCGGTATTTTCGCAGCCGTCGACCTGGCCAAATATCTGCGCCAGTTGGCCGGCGAGGCCTTCCGCGCCCAGGCCCCTGAAGGTGGCCAGGTGCGCTTGGTGCTGGACTTGACGCCGCTGCAAATGAATATGGACCAGGCGATGCCCTGCGGGCTCTTGGTCAATGAGCTGATTTCCAATTGCTTGAAACATGGCTTTCCGCCCGGCAGCCAGGGGGAGGTGCGAATCTCCTTGCAGCCGCTGGGCGAGGCCGTACTTTGGCGAATGCAGGTCAGCGATACAGGTCTTGGCTTGCCGGCTAATTTTGAAGTTAGGCGGAAAACATCCTTGGGCCTGCAACTCGCCACCGATCTGGCTCGGCAGCTCGGTGGTGAACTGGAAATTGGCCCAGGCCCCGGTGCCAGCCTGGGCGTGAGCTTCACGGTGCAGCAGGTCTAGACTGTAGGCGGTACTAGTCCCGCAGCGCCAAGATCGGCCGCATGGCCAGCGCCGCCATGCCGTGGCGCAAGCTCGCCAGCAGCGTCACCGCCAACAGGCCTGCCAAGGCCAGCAGTTGCGGCCAGACGCCCAACTGCACCCGATCGACAAACTGCGTCAAATACTGTTCGCCCAAATACCAGGTCAGCGGCAGGGTCAGCGCCGCCGCGCACGCCAGCAAGGCGGCGAACTCGCGCAGCGGCTGCTTCATGGCCTGCAAGCCGGAGGCGCCATGCAGCTTGCGCAGCACAATTTCCTTGCCATGGCGCTGCACCAGATAGGCCGCCAAGGCGTAGACGCCGAAGCCCGCCAGCGCCAGTGCCAGCAGGCCGCAGGCGCTGACGAGGTGGCCGATGCGCAGGTCCGCCTGGTAGCCTGCCATCAGGGTTTGTTCGGCCGTTTCAAAGGCAAACGGTTCGTTGGGAAAGTAGCGTGTCCATAGCGGCGCCAGCACGGTTTCGGCCTGGCTGCCTGGCCGCAAGCGCAGATTGAGCACCGCGCGGACGTCGCCTAAGTTTTGCTTGCCGTTGTGCATCAGGAATGCGTGCGGCCTGGCTGCTTCGCGCGTGCTTTCCAGCAATTGCTGTGGCACCACGGCCACCACCTGCCAAGAGCTCTGGCCTTGATTCAATCCCGTCATCACATAGCTGAGCGTCTGGCCCAGCGCCTGCTCAGGTCTGGCCCAGCCCAGGGCGCGCACCGCCGGCTCATCCAGCACCAAGCCTGCTGCGGCTGCGTCGTCGAGTCGGCCGGCCAGCAGGGGGATCTTATAGAGGCCAAAGAAGGCCGCGTTGACATAGTTGAAGCGCAGCTTGGCGTGGTGCTCGGCCTGGGTAAATTCGGCGTTGCGATCCATGAAGGTATTGCCGGGCACGCTATCGCTCCAGGCCTGCGCTTGCACCTCCGGGCGCAAACGCAAGGCCTGATAGAAATCTTCGGCTTGCTCGGCGCCGGCGCCGGCCGGCAGGCGCAAGCTCAGCACGCCCTCGGGCGCAAAGCCCAGGTCGCGAGCCAAGACATGGCGATTTTGCGCGGCCAGCGATAGCGCCAATGTGCCGACCAACAGTGCCAGGCCGAACTGCAGCGTGGTCAAGCCCCGGCGCAGCCAGCGTCCGCCTTCGCCCTCGCTGGCCTGGCGCCCTTGCAGCGCCGCAGCCGCCTGCATGCGCCAAGCCAGCCACGCGGGATAGACGCACACCAGCAAGGTCAAGATCATGCATGCCAGGCCTAGGCCGGCCAGCGGCAAGAGCTGCAAGAAGCTGTCGGGCGGCGGCACCTGCAAGGCCTCGACCGCCCAAGGCAGGCCCAACCAGGCCAGCAGCAGGCCTAAGCCCGCGGCCAAGGCGATGCTCAGTTGCGCTTCCACGGCAAATTGCCAGAGCAAGCGCAGCGGGCTGATGCCCAGGCTTTTACGCACCGCAATTTCGCGCTGCCGGCGCAAGGTGCGCACACTGCTGAGGTTGACGCAGTTCATTAGAGCCAGGCACAGCAGCAGGCCGGCGACACCGGCCAGCGCGCTCAGCACCATCAGGCGCTGCCGCCCGGCGCGGCCCTCGAAAGGCAGCTGCGTGATCGGCAGCGCGCGCATAAAGGCGGCCTTGCGCCCGCCGGCGGTCCAGTCCGGGGGCAATTGCTTGATCACCGGGCTCTGGTCGAGCAGGGTCTGTGCGACGGCGCCTACCTGCGCGGCGCTGGCCCCGAGTGCCAGGCGGGCAAAGACCTGCCCACTGATCTGGAACCAGGCATTGCGTGTTTCTTCGTCAAGGCCCGCCGCCGGCGAGTCGAAGCTGATGAAGGCCTCGGCGCGCAGCAAGCTCAGCGAGCTGGGCTGCGGCAAGATCGCGGCCACGGTGAGCCGGTGCTGGCCAATATCGACACTGCGACCCAACGCTGCTTCGCTGCCGAACAGCTGTTGAGCCAAGGACTGGGTCAGTGCGATGGTGTCGGGGCGGCTCAGTGCAGCTTTCAAATCTCCTTGCAGCGAGCGCAGATTGAACAGGGCCACCAGACTGGCGTCGGCCGCCGATACATTGGCGCGCAGCTTGCGCTCGCCCTGGCGCAGCGTCAGCGTGTCGTCGGAGATGCGCGTGAGCAAACTGAGCGGCGTTTGTGCCTCCTGCAGCGCCTGCTTGAACACAAAGGGCGCGCCCAGGAACCAGTCTTCTTGCCGCCCCGGCATATTGCCGTGGAAGTCGATCATCACGATGCGCTCGGGCTCCTGCAGCGCCGGGTCGGGACGCATGCGCTCGCCCAGCAGCACGGCCAGCAAATAGCACACCGCCAGCGCCAGCGCGAGGCCAACAATCAAAACGGTGGCATTGAGCGGTTCAGCACGCAGCTGCCGCGCGGCCACGCGCAGGTCGAGCAGTCTCATCTCGTTCAGCTCCTTCGCTTAGTCGCGCAGCGCCAAGATCGGCCGCATCGCCATCGCCGCCAGGCCATGGCGCAATCCCGCCAGCATCGTCATCAAGAGTGTGCCCAGCAGCGCTGCCAGCAGCGGCCAGCCGCCCATATCGGCATGCTCGACAAAGCCACCCAGATATTGCCTGCCCGTCCACCAGATCAGCGGCAGGCTGATCGCCGCGGCAATGCCGAGCAAGGGCGCAAACTCCTTGACCAGCAAACCGGCGATATGGCGATGATCGGCACCGTGCAGTTTGCGCATCACGATTTCCAGCGAGGCACGGCGCACCGTGTAGGCGGCCAGCGCGTAGACGCCGAAGCCGGCCAGCAGCAAAGCGATCAGACTGGTGGCGGCGATCAGCAGGCCGATATTGCGGTCGAGCCGGTAGCGCTGTGCCAGTTGCTCCTCGACGCCGTTCATCTCCACCACGGTGTCGGTCAAGTAGCGCGGCCAGACCTCGGTAACCGCTGCCCGCAGCGCGGCCATGTCTGAGCCCGAGCCCTTCAAGGTCAGCACATTGCGAACCTTTTTGGACAGGCGAAACACCTGCGGCTGGGCGATATTGCGCGCCGACTCCTGCTTGATCGCGCCGACCACGGCCTTGATGCGCCAGCCATCATTGCCCACTTTGACCTGTGCACTAATCGCCGCCTGCGGCGAAGCAAAGCCCAGGGCCTGCACCGCCGTCAGGTCGATCGCGAGCGGCCGGTCAACGCCCGGCTCGGTTTTCTCGGGCAACACAATCCCTTCCAGACTGCCCGCCAGCAGCGGGATCTGGTAGACCTTGAAGAAGCCCAGATCGAAGCGACCGGTGCGCACGCCGGCACGGGTCGGGCCGTTGTCCAGCGTATCGACCTGGCCGACCGCATTGCGGCCGGGCACGTCCTCGCTCCAGCTCAAGGCCTGTACCGCAGGGTGGCGCTGCAAGGCCTCATACAGACCGTCGGTCTGTTCCGGTGTCAGGCCCTCCGGCAGATCCAGGGCCAGCAGACCCTGGGTCTTGAAGCCCAGGTCCAGGCGCGCGACATATTCGCTCTGCCAGACCACCATCACGGCCGCACCCGACAAGCACAGGGCGGCGCTGAACTGAAGCACCGTCATTGCGCGGCGCAGATTGCGCCCGCTCTGGCCTTCGCTTTGCTTGCGGCCCTGCAAGGCCGGCGCGCAATGTACGCCCAAGGCAACGCGGGCCGGGTAGAGGCCGGTCAAGGCGCCCAGCGCCAGGCAGCCCAGCACCAGGCTCAATAACTGAATAGGCGCGAACAGCTTGGATGCGAACTTCACGTCGAGCAGGTCGGCCAGGCTGGGTGCCAAGAGCCAGGCCAGCAGCAGGCCCATCGCCCCGGCCAGCAAGGCGACCAGGCTGGACTCGAACACGAACTGCGCGGCGATGCGCGCGGGGCTGGCGCCCAGGCTTTTCAGAATGGCGATCTCGCGCTGGCGGCGCAAGGTGCGCACGCTGCTCAGGTTGACATAGTTGATGGCGGCCAGGGCCAGCATCATCGCGCTAGCGGCGCTCAAGGCGCTGTAAAGCATCAAACGGCTGGCGCTGTTGGCGCCGTCAAAAGGCAGTCGAGTCAGTGGCACGGCGCGTGTGAAGGCCGCCTTGCGACCACCGGCGCGCCATTCCGGCGGGGTTTCCAGCGTGCCGGGGCTGCGATCAAAGATGCTCTGCATCAGTTGGCCCAATTGCTCGGTGCTGCTGCCATCGGCCATGCGCACAAAGACGCGGCCGGCAATCATGTACCAGGCCTTGTCGATGCCGTGGGCCATGGTGCCCGAGGTCGGCGACTCGAAACTCGCCAAGGCATCGAATTGCAACTCGCTGTTCGAGGCTTGCACCGGCACGATGGCCGCTACCGTCATCTCCTGGCCGCCCATGCGCACGCGCTGGCCCGAAGCCTCTTGGCCGGCGCCGAACAGGCGTTCGGCGGCCAGCGTGGTCAGCACCAGCGTGTCGGGCTTTTGCAGTGCCGCAGCCACATCGCCCTTGAGCGCTTTGAGGCCGAACATCGGCGCCAGGTCGGCGTCGGCAAACAGCACCAGGTTTTTGCTCAGGCGCTCGCCGGCGCGCAGGCTCAGCTCGGCATCGGCGACGCGCGCCGATTGCGTGACGGGAGCCTTGTTCTCCAGCAAGGCATTGCGAAACACATAGGGCGAGCCCTGGAACCAATCATCATCGCGGCCGGGGATATTGCCCTTGAACTCCATCCGGGCGACCTGCTGCGGCGCCGGCACAGCCGGGTCGGGCAGCCAGCGGTCGTTCAAGAGCAGGGCGATCAGATAGGTGGCGGCGATGGCGATGGCCATGCCCAGAATGACCACCACCGAATAGGCGGGCTCATTCAGCAGCTGGCGCCAGCTGACGCGCAAGTCTTTGAGTTTCATGGCGTCAGCTTTCAGGCCGCGAGTGCGTCAACGAGGATGCGGCCGTCGAGCAGGCGCAGGCAGCGATTGGCTTGTGCCGCGTGGGCCGGCGAGTGGGTCACCATCACCAGGGTCGTGCCCTCGTTATTGAGCTCGCGCAGGATGCGCATCACCTCGTCGCCCTGGGCGCTGTCAAGGTTGCCGGTCGGCTCGTCGGCCAGCAACAAGGCCGGACGCGAAACGATGGCGCGGGCAATCGCCACGCGCTGCTGCTGGCCACCGGAGAGCTGCGACGGCCGGTGATTGGCGCGGTGATCAATCCCTAAGCGCTGCATTGCGGTGTTCACGCGGCCGGCATGCTCGGCCACCGGCACATCACCGTACTCCAAAGCTAACTCGATGTTCTCGCGCACCGAGAGGTCGTCGATCAGGTTGAAACTCTGGAATACGAAGCCGATGCGGCCGCGCCGCAGCTTGCTCAATTGGCGCTCGTTCCAGCCGGTGACGTTCTGGCCGTCGAACCAATATTCACCGCTGCTCGGCGCGTCGAGCAGGCCCAGGATGCTCAAGAGACTGGACTTGCCGCAGCCCGAGGGGCCGGTGATGGACAGATATTCGCCCGCCTCGATGTGCAGGTCGATCTGGTTCAGCGCGGTGGTTTCGATTTCGCTATTGCGATGCAGCTTGCTCAGGTTTTTCAGCTTGATCATTTTTGCTCCTTGGATTTTGGTGAAGATTCAATCAGGACTTCAGATTCAACAACTTGGCGTCGCCGTACTGGCGCACCTTGGACGTGATCACGCGCTCGCCCGCAGCCAGGCCGTCCAGCACCTCGATGCGGCCGGCGGCGCGCCGGCCCAGTCGCACTGTGCGGCGCTCGGCGCTCTTGCTGTCGGCGCTCAGCACATAGACCCAGGCGCCGCCGCTGTCGGCGTAGAAGGCGCCGTCGGCCAGCAGCCGCGCCTGTGCGGGCGAGCCCAAGCGGATGCGGGCGTCCAGGCTTTGGCCGGCCTGCATCCCCGGCGGCATGTCCTTGGCGAATTCCATCTCGACGCCGAAGCGGCCATCCTTGACCTGCGGCAGGCGCTGCGACACCGTCAGGGGCCAGGTCTTGCCCCCGGCCTCCAGGCTGGCCTGCAAGCCGGTCTGCACGCGCGACAGATAGAACTCATCGACATTGCCGCTGAGCTTGAAGCTGGCGATGTCGTCGATGCGGCCGAGCCGGTCGCCCGGCTTGACCGAGCTGCCGACCTGCAGCGTGAAGCCGCTCAGCTGGCCGTCGCGCGGCGCGCGCGCCGACAGGCCGCTGGCGGCTTTGCGCACCACGGCCAGGCCTTCGCTCAAGCCTTTGACGGCGCGCTCCATCTCGGCGACGGCCTGCTCGCGGGTGCGCAGCTCGGCGGTGCCGTCTTCTTTGGCCTGGTTCAGCAAACGTTGTTGCTGATCCAGCTTCAGGCGCGCGTCCTCCAGCACCGCGTTGGAGACAAAGCCCTGCGCCGCCAAACCCTTCTGGCGTCTGAGGTCGTTCTCGGCCTTGGTCAACTCATGCATTAAATTGCTGACGTCACGGCGCTGCATCGCCTGCGCGTTAGCAAACGCTGTGCGCTGCATGGCCAGATTGGCCTGCTGCTGGGCCACCTCGGCCGAGCGTTGCAGGATTTCTTGTTCGCGCTGCGGGTTGGACAAGCGGTACAGCAGCGCGCCTTCTTTGAGCATGTCACCGTCGCGCACCAGCACCTCATCGACACGGCCGCTCTCGGTTGCGTCCAGCAGCACCTGGTGGGCCGGGACGACCTGGGCGCGCAGCACCAACTCGTCGAGGAATTGGCCGTCGGCCACCGTCGCCAGGGTCAGGTCA
The DNA here is from genome assembly GCF_025717555.1 of Paucibacter sp. B2R-40. Classification (GTDB taxonomy): domain Bacteria; phylum Pseudomonadota; class Gammaproteobacteria; order Burkholderiales; family Burkholderiaceae_C; genus Paucibacter_A. The sequence continues at coordinate 151,466 of NZ_JAJIRP010000013.1, forward strand.
CTCAGGGGTACGCTCAAGCCGCGGGGCACGCTGAAGTAGAGCGCGGCGCCGGCGATGGCGACGGCGGCGGCAATCGCGGCCCAGCGCAGCGGCTTGGCGTATTTGTTCTTGGGCAGGGCGCGGTCCATGGCGGCACCGCTGACGGGCGGTGTGGGTCGCAGCGAGTGAAGGTTTGCATTCATGCCTGAGTCACCGCAAGCGTCGTGCCAGCGTTTCTTGCCGCCGTTTGGGCCATTTTTGCGGCCAAGTGTCCGATTCCGGACAGTCGGTTGGCCTGCCGCTGTCCAGATGCGGACAAAATGTTCGCGGCGCGCTGCTACGCTATCGCCCATGTCAATTTTGATACTCGACGACGACCCCGATGTGGGCATCGCGGCCAAACTGCTGCTGCAACGCCGTTTTGGCCCGGTGCGCCTGCTGCAGCGCCCGGCCGAGCTGGCGGCCGCCCTTGCTACAGCCCCAAATGCAGAGCCGGTCAAGCTGCTCTTGCTCGACATGAACTTCGAGCCCGGTCACACCGATGGCGCGCAGGGTCAGGCTGTGCTGCGCGAGGTCTTGAAGTTAGGGCCCAAAGCGCCGCCCGTCATCGTGATGACCGCCTACGCCGAGGTCAGCCTGGCGGTGGCGTCCTTGAAGGCTGGTGCCTTCGACTTCATCACCAAGCCCTGGGACAACCAGAAGTTAACAGCCACCGTGGCGGCCGCGCTGGCCAGTCGGCAAGCCACGACTCCTGTGGCCACCAGTTTGCTGGGCGATTCACGCGCGATGCGCGAACTGCGCGCCTTGATCCAGAGCGTGGCGCCGACCGAGGCGAATGTCCTGGTGCTGGGCGAGATGGGCTCGGGCAAGGAGTTGGTGGCACGCGAAATTCATACCCTGTCCAAGCGTGCCGGCCAGACTTTTTTGGCCGTCGATCTGGGGGCGCTGAGTGAGACAACGCTGGAGAGCGAGCTGTTCGGCCACAAGCGCGGCAGCTTCACCGACGCCCGCAACGAGCGGCCCGGGCGCTTTCAAGCTGCCGAAGGCGGCACGCTGTTTTTGGACGAAGTCGCCAACCTGCCGCTGGCCGGTCAAGCCAAGCTGCTGACCGTGCTGGAGCGGCGCGAGGTCACGCCGCTGGGGGCGGACAGCGCGCAGCCGGTCAATGTGCGCATTGTCAGCGCGACCAATTTGGATGAGGCCTCGCTGTTCGATGCGCAGCGCTTCCGGCCCGACCTGCTGTACCGGCTCAACACCATCGTCTTGCGCGTGCCGCCCTTGCGCGAGCGGCGCGACGATGTGATCTTGCTGCTCAATCACTATCTGGCGCATTACGCCGAGCAATACGGCAAGCCGCTGCGGACCTGCAGTGAGGCGGCGCTGGCGCAGGCCCATGCGCATGACTGGCATGGCAATGTGCGGGCACTGCGCCATGCTTGTGAGCGCGCGGTGATCTTGGCCCAGGGCTCGCAGTTCGAGGCGGCAGATTTTGCTTTGCAGGGCGGCGGGCATGCGCCTGTTGCCGCCGCAGTGCCGCCTATTTCGAGCCTTAGCAGCGCGGTGCCCGTGCCCTTGAGCGAGCTGGAGCGCAATGCGCTGGTGGACGCGATGCAATTGGTGCAGGGCAATATCAGCCAGGCCGCCAAGCTGCTGGGGCTGAGCCGGGCGGCGCTGTATCGCCGCTTGGAAAAATATGGACTCTAGGCGCGCGTTCAGCCGCTGGCCGCTGCTGCTGTGGGCCGCCTTGATGTGTGTGGGCGCGGCCTTGGCCGGTTGGCAGCATGACGCGCCAAGGCCGCTGGTGTTGGCGCTGTTGCTGATGTTGTCGGGCTTGTACGGTGCGCTGGGACAAATGAAACGCTTGCTGCTGCTGGCCGAGGCGGGTTTGGCCGAGCCGCTGCGGGCGCCGCCCGAGTCGGCGCGCGCCGCCGAGCTGACGCAGCGGCGCATGCTGCGCAATGAGGCCTTGCTGGAACATGCGCCGGTGGCCTTGTGGCATCAATCCGCTCAGGGTCAGGTCTTGCCACTGAACAACGCCGCGCGGCGCCTGGTGGCACCCGGTGGCGCGACCGATAGCGCAGATTTGCTGGCCCGTTTGGCGCAGCCACGCGAGCAGAGTGCCGGCCACAGCCTGTTCAGTTTCGAGAGCGAGCGCGGCAGCGAGCGCTGCCTGCTGGCCGGCCGCGATCTGGTGCTCGGCCAGGTCCCCGAGCGCCTGCTGGCCTTGATGCCGATTGAAACCGAGTTGGAGGCCGAGACCTTGAAGGCCTGGCGCCAGTTGGTCCATGTGCTGACGCATGAAATCATGAATTCGTTGACGCCGATCTCGTCCTTGTCGCGTACCGCGCGGGACTTGCTGGAAGAGCAGGGCGGCGCCAGTCCTGAAGATCGGCAAGACCTGACCCTGGCGATGGACACGATTGCACGCCGGGCCGATTCCTTGGCCAGCTTTGTCGGCAACTACCGGCGGGTCAGCGAGTTGCCCGAGCCCAAGCTGGCGCCGCTGCGTTTGAGTGAGCTATTTGCTCGCCTGGAGAAATTCACCGGCGCCGAATGGGCGGCGCGCGGTGGTGCGGCCGTGTTCGAAGTGGAGCCCGCCAGCCTGACGCTGATGGCCGACGGCGGGCAACTGGAGCAGGCCTTGTTGAACCTGATCAAGAACGCGGCGCAGGCCACGGCCGGTCAAACCAAGCCGCGGCTGCATGTTGCGGCACGTCTGGTGCGCGGTGGGCGGCTCAGCATTGAGGTGCGCGACAACGGCCCCGGCGTGCCCGCCGGTCTTGAGAACGATATCTTCTTGCCCTTCTTCAGCACCAAGCCCTTGGCCAAACCAGGCGCGGCAGAAGGCGGCCAGGGCATAGGCCTGGCGGTGGTGCGCAACCTTGTTCACGGCATGGGCGGCAGCGTGCGACATGTCAAGCCGATCAGCGGAGGGGCGGCGTTTGTGTTGAGTTTTTAGGCGCAGCTAGGCGCCGGTGGGGGTGTTGCTTGGCAGCAATGCCCCTGAGCTGCCAAGTGGAGTTGGCTGTTTGAAGGCGATACGCAAGGCCGACTCTCTTGCCCGTTCTTCTTTTATCTTTTCCATCCCCTTCAACTTGGCTGAATATGTCCGTCGGTGCCGCACATTAAGTCTGGCGCGGCCAACGATTTCAAAATGGCTCGCCCGAGCAAGAAATCTGGGCCTGGATGGAGGGGATAGAGGGGATAAGAACGACATCTGTTGGTGGCGCTCCCCTGCTCCAAGCAGCTTCCTGACTTGGGCGGGCGCCTGCAGCTGACCTAAATTTCAGGCGTTGGTGCTGCCGAATCCGGCAAGCCAAAGACACGGTCAAAGCCCCAAGTGAACACCACGGCATAAACAAAGAAGAAGGCCAACACGCCCAGGTCGACAACAAAGGCTTTGAGCAGCGATGTGTCCAGCCACCAAGCCATGAGGGGGACGAGCAGCACCACCAAGCCGCCTTCAAATCCTATGCCGTGTGCAAGCCTGCGTTTGAGAGAGCGGCCTTTGACCGCTTGCGTGGCTTCCCAGCGTTCGAACCAGCCATTGAAAACATAGTTCCAGGATAGCGCCACGGTAGACATCAGAAGCGCCAGCCCCAGGGTGGAACTGAGAGGCTCGTCGAAGATCAACCCCAAAGCGGGGCCGACTGCGGCGACCGCAAAGACTTCGTAAAGAACGGCCTGGACGACGCGACGAGTTCTGGGTTTCATAGGCGCGCCAGCATAACGCGCTATTGCTGGTGACGCCTGCGGCCCGCGTATCGATCTGCTGGGTGCGTTTGGCTTGGCGGCGCCATTTAACGTGACCAATCTGCGGGCTCAGGGGCGCTGAAAGCCTTGCTGTAATAGCCCGACGGATCAAAACAGCAAACTCTTTTCTTTCCGGCGGCGAGCATGGCGCAGGCATCGCCAATGCGCTTGCGGCGTGTGTTTGACTGCTTGGCTGAAGTCATCCAATGAATCCAATCGAGGCGAGCAATCGTGGTCGTGCCGTCCCAAGTGGTGCGCGCTGCGGGGGATGCCTTCATAGCCTCCAGAAAGTCTGCGGGGACTTCCGGTTCAGGCTCATGTTCCACCGCTTTGACTTCAAATTGAGCGACGTCGCCAACAAGAGCGCCTGATGCTTTGAGAAGCTGCGCATCGATCCGCAGCCAGTGACTCTGTTGTCCGTCCGGTTCGAGTAAGGCTCTGAAACCACAGCCGTCAATCGCCCCCTCGACCGATGTTCTGCCACGCCTTGGAAGCTTTGCGCTGGCCTCTTTGGGCAAAACGACAAAAGCCCATGACTCGCCGGCGCCCGGGGCTTTGGGCTGTAGCAAGCGTGCTGTGAACTGAGATGCGGTGTCGTCTTGCGTCATTTTGCCAAACACGGAAATGCGCCCAACCGTCCACCTTGGCGCGTCCGGTAGGCCCTGTAGGCGACCCGAGCGACATGGGCAGCACGCTGATCGCGGGCTTGCGTGCGCCCAGCATAGCGCGCAGGCACTGATGAACTTGCCTAATCCGAGTGCCGGTCTGCAAATTGAAGGCTTGAACTCGGCTTTGTGCCGCGAGTGCAACTGCTTCGCGGGCCGTGAGCTTCGCCGATTGTTCCAAATTTTGAACGGGTGAATTGATGCTGGCGGTGATTCTGGTTTGGGTGTGGCTGCCTCACAGTTCAATCATTCGCTCCGCAGCCTCTGCGTGCTTGAGCGAAGCAATAGTCAGTCAGCTTGCCAACCCAAAAGGAACGCCTATGTCGAACGCTGTCACTCTTTTCCACACCTCGACCTGCCCCTATTGCACCCAAGCCGAGCGCTTGTTGGCCAGGCATGGCGTGACTGAGGTGGTCAAGCTCAATATTGGCCAAAACGCCGAGCTGCGCGATCAAATGGTGGAGCGCACCGGCCGGCGCACCGTGCCTCAGATCTTTATTGGCAGCCAGCATGTGGGCGGCTATGACGATCTGCTCGAGTTGGATCGCCGAGGGGATTTGGTGCCCCTGCTGAAAACCGCCTGAAAACCGGCTGACGCTCGACCCGCCCAAACCAGGAGCCCGCCATGAGCCGCGCCTACGCAGATATTGCTTTCACCGACTCGGTCCGTGCCATGCAGTCGCGCATGGGCAGCCGTGCGGCCTATGCGCAACTTGACTCAGCACCGAAAGGCCGAGTGAGCCTGGGTGGTCAAGAGGCCGCCTTCATCCGCGAGCGCGATGGCTTTTACCAAGCCACCGTGAGCGAGACCGGCTGGCCCTATGTGCAGTTTCGGGGCGGGCCGGCCGGCTTTTTGAAGGTCTTGGATGGCCAGACCTTGGGCTATGCCGACTTCCGCGGCAACCGTCAGTACATCAGCGTCGGCAATTTGCAGGGCAATGAGCGAGTCTCGATCTTCCTGATGGACTACGCCAATCAACGCCGTTTGAAGATTCTGGGCCGGGTGCGCTTGCTCAGTGACCCGGCGGATCCAGAGTTTTCGGCAACGCTGGCGCGGCTGGAACTGCCCGACTACCGGGCGCGGGTCGAGCGGGCAGCCATCATCAACGTCGAGGCTTTTGATTGGAATTGCCCGCAGCACATCACGCCCAAATACTCCGAGGCCGAGATCGACGCAGGCATTGCGCCGCTGCGGGCCGAATTGGCACGCTTGCGGGCCGAGGTCGCTGAGCTGAAGGCCAAGACAAATGCAATGGGCCCCGATACAGCCGCAGGCCTCAGTTGATCGCGGGGTTGGCGCGCAGGCGCTCGATCGCCAGGTCCAAAAATGCCCGGGCCTTCTTGGACGCATGGCGGCCTTCGCGGTGCACCAAGTGGATGGGCAACTCCGGCGGCTCGAATTCGCTCAAGACGATCTTGAGCCGGCCCGCGTGCACATGCTCGGCGACTTGGTAAGACATCAGCCTGGAGAGCCCAAAGCCTGAAGCTACGGCCGCCACGGCCGAGTCATTGGTGGTGGTCAGCATGCGTGGCTGCAACTTGATCAGCTTGGGCTCGCCCTTGTCAAACAGCCGCCATTCCGGTGTCGGTGAGACCGCGTTGGCTGACACGATGCAATGTTGCGTCAGGTCATCGGGCGTCACGGGCGTGCCATGCGCGGCAAGATAGTCGGGCGAGGCGCAGATCACGCGCCGCACCCGCCCTACACGCACCGCCTGCATGCTGGAGTCGGGCAACTCACCGATGCGCACCGCCACATCCACGCCCTCGTCCATCATGTTCACTACCCGGTCGAGGAACCAGCAGGACGCGTTGACCTCGGGGTAGCGCTGCAGGTATTCGGTCACGATGGGAGTAACAAACAATGCGCCAAACAGCACCGGCGCGGTCAGCGTCAGACGGCCGCGCGGCGCGCCATGCATGCCGCTGACCGACTCATCCGCCTCGGCCAGATCGGCCAAGACGCGCCGGCAATCCTCGACATAACGAGCTCCCGCATCGGTCACCCGCACGACCCGGGTGGTGCGCGTGAACAGGCGTACGCCGAGGTGCGCCTCCAGCTCGCTGATTGCCCGCGTGACGGCCGGCGGCGAGATGCCCAGATTGCGCGCCGCACCGGCAAAACCACTGGCATCCACCACGGCCACAAAAACATTGATCAGGTGCAGTCGGTCCAATTGTTTCTCCTGCCGTAATGGTGTGTTGATCGCGCTGGTGATTCTAATCAGGGGCCGAAAGGAGGACAGTTCAGTCCTTCGCTGATGACGCACAAAAACCTGCAAAACACCGCAGTGCGCCGACAGACGAATCGCTGGAAATCTTCACTTCAACCCATCTATTCAGGAAATCACCATGTCACGCATCAGCATCCCTTCCGTCGACCAATCCCTCGCCGCTTCCAAGCCTTTGCTTGCCGCCGTGCAGCAGCAACTCGGTGTGGTGCCCAATTTGATGAAGCTGGTCGGCCACAGCCCGGCTGCGCTGGAAGGCTATCTGGCGCTGAATGGCGCCCTGGCCAAAGGCAAGCTGAGCGTGCAACTGCGCGAGCGCATCGCCCTGACCGTGGCCGAATTCAACGGTTGCGACTACTGCTTGTCGGCCCATAGCTACTTGGCCACCAACGTTGCCAAGATCAGCGCCGCCGAAGTGGCGGCCGCCCGCGACGGCAAGTCCGACGATGCCCGCACCGCCGCAGCGCTGGTTTTTGCGCGCCGCGTGTCCGAGTCGCGTGGCCGGGTGGCCGACGCCGATCTGGCTGCCTTGCGCGCCGCCGATTTCGATGAAGCCAGCGTGGTCGAGATCGTGCTGAATGTGGCGCTCAATGTGCTGACCAATTACGTCAACAATGTGGCACACACCGACATTGACTTCCCCGTCGTGACGGCCAAGGTTGGCGCCTGATATCAAGTCAGAGCAGGCTCAGCGCTTGCTCAGTGATAGGCCGAGGCATTGTGACCCGGCCTATCCCCTCAACGATTCGATCAGAGGAAAGTTCATGAACCCAGAAGCACCCCGTTTGCCGCTGCCTCCCTTCACCCGCGAGAGCGCGATTTTGAAAGTCCGGCTGGCCGAAGACGCCTGGAACAGCCGGGACCCGCAGCGCGTGTCTATGGCCTACACGCCAGACAGCCGCTGGCGCAATCGCAGCGAGTTCCCGCGTGGCCGTGAGGAAATCCGGCAAATGCTGGAGCGCAAGTGGGCACGCGAGTTTGAATACCGTTTGATCAAAGAGTTATGGGCTTTTGACAGCCACCGCATTGCCGTGCGCTTTGCCTACGAGTATCGAGACGAAGCCGGCAACTGGTTCCGCGCCTATGGCAATGAGAACTGGGAGTTCGATGAGCTGGGCTATATGGCCGAGCGCCACGCCAGCATCAATGATCTGCAGATTCTGGCTGACGAGCGCTTGTTCCATTGGCCGCTGGGGCGCAGGCCCGATGAACACGCAAGCCTGAGTGATTTGGGGCTTTGACTCGCCGCCGACTGCTGGGGCGATGCCTTGTGCAGTGCGGCCTTCGCCTAGCTCTGACCCGCTACAACGTGCCGTGCAAAATTGTCCAGAATGGCCTGCCAGCCTGTGCGCTGCTGCTCCTCGCTGTGACTCGGCTCACCGTCGAAACTGACCGTCACCGTCACACCGGTAGGACCCTCTGAAAACTCCACCAATCCGGTCCGATCACCGAATGCATATTCGATCAATGTCGGCGCGATGACCTTGGTGTATTCGCCTGCAAAATCGAATCCGAACGAGCCGTCCTTTGCTTCCATTCGTGAGGAAAATTTGCCGCCTGTGCGCAAATCGACGGTCGCAGCCGTCGTGTGCCAATCAGGGGATGCTGCGTTCCAAAGCTTGATATCGGCGGGGGTGGTGTAGGCGCGCCAGACTTCTGCAATGGGTGCGGCGACCAGGGTTGATACAGTGATTTTCATGGATGCTCCTGCCGGCTTTGAGTGCAAATTATGCCGTCAGCCACTAGGGTACGCTGACCCTCCAGCGGCACTTACTCAATCCTCAATGCCGCAGCGGGAATGGGCGTAACCCTGGGCCCGAAGCTGCTGATGTTTGCCAAGGTCGCGGTATGGTGAGCCGAGATCTGCGCGGCGCTCAGGACGGCGTTGTCCATGGTTGAGTGCCCGTCCGACACCAGGCTTACGGAGTAACCCAGCCCAAGCGCACGGCGCGTTGTGGTGTCCACACAGAATTCGCTCTGAAGCCCGCAGATGATCAGGTGCTCGATGCCACGACTTTGCAGTTCGGCCAGCAATGCTGTGTTGTGGAAGGAGTCGGTGGCTGTTTTGGCGACGATGACGTCGCTATCGGCCACCTTGAGGCCTTGGGCCAAACGCCAGCCTTCAGTGCCATGGTCCAGCGGCCCGCCGCCCTTGCTCTCGTGTTGAATCAAGATGACCGGCACGGCGGCGGCGCGCGCTTTGGCGCTGACCTGGTTGATGCGTTCGATCAGGCCTTCGCTGTCGAACGCTGCGTACTCGCCGAAACACAAGGCGTTTTGAACATCGATGATGAGGAGGGCTGTGCGCATGGGAGTGGATTTAGTGGGTTAGGTGCGGCGCGAACTCGGGAGCTTCAACGCCCTGGCTCATGACCGTCATAGCGTGGGAGATCGACATCCATCTCTTCCCACGAGGCCTTTGAGGATACAAAGTTGTGCGACATGGGGCGCTCAACGATGGTGGAGTCGAGGATGCCCAGGCGCAGCCCGAGCCGCTCGGGGTCCGCGGCGTTCGAGCTGAACAGTGGCGAGGCGCAGGTCGCGCAAAAATGCTTGCTCCGACCCGGGGCTGTTTCATAGCTGCGAATGCTTTCTTCGCCCCGCGAGATCCGCAGGCCACTCGATCGAATGAAGCCATTGGTGGCGAAGGCTGTGCCGCTCGACTTGCGGCATTTGGAACAGTGGCAATGAATGATGGCCTCAATGCCGCCCTGAATTTCCAAAGCTACCGCTCCGCATAGGCAATTTGCTATGTAGCTATTCATGGCATCACCTCTTGTTCTGCGGGGCGGCGTGAAGAATCGGATGGCGGGAAATATACATACCTACGATTTGACACGCGATGCCTCTATTTTGCCCAGCAGCCACTGCAGTCCTGCAAGGTGCTGCTGATCGTGGCTGCAGAGGTAATGCACCAGGCTGCGCATGGACAGGGGACCATAGCCTTCAAACACCGCCGTGCGTTCGAGTTGCGGTGGCGTCAAACTGCCAATGAGCGCCACGGTCTGCAGACGTGCCGCGCGAAAGGCAGCCAACACTGCGACGGCATCTGCTTCGCCATAAGCACGCTCTTTGGCCAGCGCCTCGGTGTCGATCGATGCCAGGGTGGGGTGAAGTTCGGTCAGCGTACGGTGAAAGCGCAGGTGATAACCTTCAATCTCAATGTCGCGAACATGGCAGACCTGCTCGATCGCCGTCAGCGCTTCACTGGGCACGCCGTCCCAAGATGGAGGCGACCAATTGCGGAACGCGGCGGGAAACGCGGCGTAGTGTTCTTCAAGTTGCTGCGGGAAGGCCTGCAGCGCGGCAAGGGTGACTGGATTCATTGCTTGAGGATGGAGTGTGGATTGGGTAGAGGGTCTGAGCTTGAAATGATCCGCCGCAGCGAGCCAGCTCCGGTGATCGCTTAGCCATCGGAGCGCGCATGCTTGCTCAGTTCGTACAACACGTCGGGGCATTTCTCTTCATTGGCTTCGCCGTCAGTCAACTCGATGGGCACAAAGCCGAATCTTTCGTAGAACTGCCTGGCGCCCGTGTTGGCCTGAAAGGTATACAGCCGCACTTGCTTGGCCATGCAGCCCGACTCGTCGTATCGCGCCAGGCCGACCGAAGGCGATTGGTTTGCGGCCCCTGGTGGCCCGAGGACCGGATTCTCACGCGCTCCGGCCAGCGCGCTTCGCAATAGCGCAGCACCGACGCCTTGTCCGACCGATTCTGGCCGAATATAGAGCTGGTCAATCCACAGAATCGATCCGGAGCAGAGGGTCGCCACAAAGCCAACAGTTGCACCATCGACTACCGCCAGCGTCAGGCTTGCTGTCGGGAGAAGCGTGTCGCGAACCCACAGGCGGACTTCTTCGTCGGAATGGACCAAGGGCGCAAAGTGAAGGAACTTCTTTCTTGAAGCAAGGTAGATCTGCGCAATCTCGGCCGCGTCGCTGTGGTTGGCAGAACGAAGCAGCATTTGAATTTCCTTCCATATTGGTGGCGTTCCTATTCCGGGGCCCAAACAGCACCGAACAGCCGCGCCCTGGGCGGCAAATCAAGCCGGAGATCGAAGCGATCGCTGACTCGTCAATGCTTTGTTCCAAATTCTGAAACAGTGACTTGCAAGCGCCGGGGATTCTATTGGGGACTTGATTGGAGGACAGTTCAGTCATTCGCTGCACGTTCAAGGCGGCGAAGGCCAAAACCAGATCCCGGATCCGGAAAGAGCCCAGGCTCAATTTATTCAGTTCACACTTTTTGGAGAACCCTATGTCCGCAGTCAATCACCCCGTCAAGCTTTACACCTTCCCTTTGTCCGGCCACGCTCACCGCGTGCGGCTGGCACTGTCCCTGCTCAATGTGCCGACCGAATTGGTCGAAGTGGATTTGCGCAAAGGCGCGCAAAAGCAGCCCGGCTTCCTGGCGCTGAACCCCTTTGGCCAGGTGCCTGTGATTGAAGACCAGGGCACCGTGGTGGCCGACTCCAACGCCATCCTGGTCTACCTGGCGCGCAAGTACGGCAATAGCGACTGGTTGCCCAGTGATCCAGCGGGCGAAGCCGCTGTGCAGCGCTGGTTGTCGGTGGCGGCGGGGCTGGTGGCCTTCGGCCCCGCAGCGGCGCGCTTGGTGACGGTGTTCGGTGCCGGCTTTAATGCCGACGAAGTGATCAACCGCGCCCATGGCCTGCTGAAGGTGATGGACGCCGAACTGGCCGGCCGTGACTTCTTGCTCGGCGCCAAGCCCAGCATCGCCGACATCGCCAACTACAGCTATATTGCCCACGCACCGGAAGGCAATGTCTCGCTGGAAGCTTATCCGCATGTGCGCGCCTGGTTGGCTCGCATCGAAGCCTTGCCCGGTTTCGTCGGCATGCAAAAGACCCCGGTCGGCCTGGCAGCCTGATCGCCTGATCGCCGCTAAGGAGCAGTCCCCGATGGCTACGAACGAATTCATCGCCCCAGCGGGCTCGCCCTGGCACAGCGGCGAGCGCAGCATCCACGAACGAATGGGCAATGCCGCACAGCTGGAATCGTTCGGCCGTCGGGTTATCCGCGACTACATGCCCGATCAGCACCGGGACTTTTACAAGCAACTGCCCTTCATGGTGGTCGGCGCGCTGGATGCCCAGGGCCAGCCCTGGGCCAGCTTGATCGAGGGCCAGCCCGGCTTCATGCATTCACCCGCACCCAAGCGGCTCGATGTGCGGGCGCTGCCGGGCCGGGGCGACCCGGTGCGCGCCGCCTTGCTGACCGGAGCGCCGGTCGGCATGCTGGGCATCGAGTTGCACAGCCGGCGCCGTAACCGCCTCAATGGCCAGGTGCTGGCGGCTAATGCGGGCGGCTTTTCGTTGCAAGTGGGCCATGCCTTCGGCAACTGCCCGCAATACATTCAACACCGCGACTTCTCTTTTGCGCGGCCACCCGCCGACGAGCATCTGGTACCGCTGGAGCAACTGACGGCGCTCGACGCCGAGGCTCGCGCGCTGATCGCGGCGGCCGACACTTTCTTTGTCGCCAGCGCCCATCCCGGCGGCGAAGCCGACCATCCCTTGCCGACGGTGGACGTGTCGCACCGGGGTGGCAAGCCCGGCTTTGTGAAGATCGCAGGTACTGAGCGCCCCCAGGCCGACGACGTACGTCGTCCGCCCCCCGAGGGGGTCAAGAAAGGTCGGGGCGGCCCATCCCTTTCTTGTGAAGATTTGCTGCATATTCCCGACTTCGCCGGCAATATGCATTTCAATACCTTCGGCAATCTGCTGCTCAATCCGCGCGCTGGCCTGGTCTTCGTCGACTTCAGCAATGGCGATGTTTTGCAACTGGCCGGCGAGGCACAGATTCAGTTTGAAGGTCCGGAGATCGCCGCCTTTCAAGGGGCGGAGCGGATCTGGACCTTCCGCGTCACGCAAGTGCTGCGCCGGCGCGGCGCGCTGGCCTTGCGCTGGGCGCTGCAACAGTTTTCGCCCAACTCCTTGATGACGGGGTCTTGGGAAGCGGCCGAGGCCAGCCTGGCGGCGGCGACGCTGAAACAACACTGGCGGCCCTTCAAGCTCGCCCGGGTTGTGGATGAAAGCAGCACGGTGCGCAGCTTCTATCTGGAGCCGGCCGACGGCCATGCCTTGCTGCCCTTCCTGGCTGGCCAGCATTTGCCGATCCGCGTCAATGTGGACGGTACGCCCTTAATGCGCACCTATACCTTGTCGGCCGCGCCGAGCGACGGCTTTTATCGCCTCAGCATCAAGCGGGGCGGGCGGGTGTCGGAGTTTCTGCACGATCAGCTCAAGCTTGGCGATTTGATCGAGGCGCGTGCGCCGCAAGGCGACTTCACGGTCAACGCGCTGGAGCGCCGCCCGCTGGTGCTCTTGGCCGGCGGTATTGGCGTGACGCCCATGCTATCGATGCTGCGCCATGTGGTGTTCGAGGGCCTGCGCAAGCGCAGAGTTAGGCCGACTTACTTTTTCTACTCGACTCGCCACATCGCCGAGCGCGGCTTCGATGCCGAGCTGGCGGAGTTGGTGCAACGCGCCAAGGGTGCGGTGCGGGTGTTGCGCGTGACAGATGCGCCGGAGCAGGGCGCCGTCGCGGGGCGCGACTTCGATGTGCTGGGCCGCATCGATATGGCGCTGCTCAAAGCCCAGCTGCCGTTTGATGACCATGATTTTTTCCTCTGCGGCCCGCCGCCCTTTATGCAGGCCCTGTATGACGGGCTGCGTGATTTGCGCGTCAGCGATGAGCGCATTCATGCCGAGGCCTTTGGCCCGGCCTCGATGCAGCGGCGCCAAGATGTGGCAGTCGCAGTGCCGGAACTGGCGCCGGTGGCCAGCAGCGATGTGGCGGTGCAGTTCGCCGAGTCCAGCAAGGAAGCCCGCTGGACGCCCGCCAGCGGCAGCTTGCTGGAACTGGCCGAGGCGCGTGGCCTCAGCCCCGAGTTCTCCTGCCGAGGTGGGTCCTGCGGCAGCTGCCGCACCCAGGTGCTGGAGGGCGAGGTGACTTATCTGTCGCCTCCGGCTTTCAAGGCCGCGCCCGGTGAGGCCTTGCTTTGCTGCGCGATGCCGGCGGCACCGCGTGATCAGGGGCAGGACAAGACGGTGCCGATCAAGCTGGTGTTGAAGCTGTAAGCGCAAACCGGCAAGGACTACCGGCCAAGTGCCTGCTTGGGGTCAGTCCGCAGCGGGGCCGAAGTCGATCACCGTGTCGTCTCCCCAAGGGAATTCTCGGGACCGGGTCGACCATGCCATCGCGGCTGGTTTCATCCGGAATTGCTCGATCAAATAGGGCATGCCTTCACTGGCGAACAGGTCCGGCAGGGTGGTCAACTGGAAGTGCAGATGCGGCACTCGTGAATCCCCCGAATTGCCGACCCGCCCAATCAACTGCCCGCGAACCAACTGCTGGCCTTGTTTTACTTGCACCGAGCCCGGTTGCAAATGCGCATACTGGGCAAATTGACCGTTAGGCAATTGGACTACCACCCGGTTGCCGCCGAGGTTCTCCATCGTGATCGGCAAGGCAGGTTCGAAACCAGCCGCCGTTCTGGGGATATTGTCCGGATAGCCATCGCGCGCCAAGACGACCGCCCCTTCGGCAACGGCCAGCACGTTTTTCCCATACGCGTAGTAGGCCCGCACATCGCGTGCGTCGCCGGCAAATTGCGAGCCGTCCTTTTGTTTGCGCCAGTCAATTGCAAAGCGTCTTGAGTTTTGCGCGAGCCCATCGGTGACAACCAAGCCCATGCGGTGATGGGAATCGAGGTGAGGGCCGTTACGGGGATGCCAGTCGCTGCCTGTCAAAGGGCGACCGAATACTGGCACCGGGGCGAGCTGAACCGGGATCAAGGGGCCGTCGACACTGTCGTTGTCCAGCCGCACCCGGCTGAGTGTGCGTTGCGCAAGCGCGTGCTTAGCGTTCCCGCTCAAAGTGGTGATTCCGGCCGCGGCGAGTTTCGTCAGCAGGTATCAGACCATGTTGGCAAAAGGGAGCAGTCGTTTGCCGAATCAAGTTTCAGCCATCAATGCGCGGCAGCCTTTCTTTGGCGACACGGCGCAGCAGCGCCGTCAGCGCTACCGCAGCGATGGTCAACCCGACGATCAGCGCAATCCAGAAGCCGCTCGCCCCCATGGCCTGGTCCGGACGCCAGGGCAGCCACTGCGGCGCCAGCCCCAGCACGCAGCCCAACGGTAAGGCGAAGCCCCAAAACGCGGTCAGGTGAATCACCATCGGCGCGCGCGTCACCTTGTAGCCGCGAATCGCGCAGCTGGTGGCCACTTGGGTGGCATCCGAGAGTTGAAACAAGGCGGCAAAAATCAACAGTTGGGCGGCCAGCGCGGCGACGGTCACATCGCTGGTGTATGCCCCGGCGATTTGCGCTTTGCACAATGCCATAAACGCAGCGGAAGCACAGGCCAGCGCCAGCGCCGTGGCCACGCCCACCCAAGAGCGAAAGCGCGCTTCGTAGGCGTCGCCCGCGCCCAGCGATTGGCCGACCCGGGTCAGCAGCGCAATGCCCAGACTCAGCGGCAGCATGAACATCAAGGAGGAGAAATTGAGTGCAATTTGATGGGCGGCCACCTGGGTGGTGCCGAACTTGGCCACCAGCAAGGCAATCAGGCTGAAGGCGCTGCTCTCGGCAAAGTAGGTCACACCTATGGGCAGGCCGAGCTTGAGCAGGCTGCGGATCTCGGGCCAATGCGGCGCCTCCCAGTGCGTGAAGGGCCAGGTGCTGCGGTAGACCGGGCTGCGCCGCATCCACCACAGCAAACCGCCCAGGTTGAACCACACGCACAACATCGTGGACCAGGCGCAGCCCAGACCGCCCAGCTGTGGCAAGCCCCAATGGCCGTAAATAAGCAGCCAGTTCAGCAGCACATTGAGGCCCAACGCACCCAGGGCGAACATCATCAGTGGCTTGGTTTGGTTCAGGCTGGTGCTGTAGCCATAGAGCACCCGGTAGCAAGCAAATGCGGGCAGGGCCAGGCTGGTGATGTGGACAAAGTTCTTGGCTAAGGCGCGCACCGGTGGGTCCAGGGTCAGCAGCTCGAACACAAGGCCAGCCAGATTCGCTACGCCCATGGCCAGCACGCCCAGGCCCAGCGCCTTCCACAGCGCCTGGCGCACCACATGCGGCACGAGATGCAATTCCTCGGCGCCGACATGGTGAGCCACGGTGGGGCTGACCGACATCATCACGCCCATCAGCGTGATGATGACCATGCTCCAGATCGACCCGCCCAGCGAAACCCCCGCCAAGTCCTGCGCCGAGGCATTGCCCGCCATGGCCACATCGGCCACCGACATGCCGACCGTGGCCAATTGGCCAATCAAGATCGGCCAAGCCAGCTGCCAAAGTGCGGCCACTTCGGCGCGGATCTGCGCGCGTGAAGGTTTGGGGTGGGAATGTGGGTTCAAATGATTCATCGAATGAGGTCGGCAGTGGCCAAAGTTGGCCACAGGTTTGACGCGGCTGCGCCGACCGCGATTGTCGGAGCGATTCATCCCACGCCATGGCTTCAATCAGGCGTTTTTCGGAAACAGTGTCTTTCGCGCCAAACGGCTAATTGAGCCAGTTGCAGTACCTTGTGGAACGCCGGCAATCGTTTCAGAGTTCGATCACCAACTTGCCGAAATGAGCGGCCGACCGCAGGTGCTCGTAGGCCTCGGGCACTTGCTCAAAGCCAAAGCTTTGATCGATGACGGGATGCAACTGCTTCTCTGACATGAAGCGATTCAAGCGCTGAAATTGCTCCACCGAGCCCACGCAAATGCCGTTGATGCTGGCGTTCTTGAACTGCAGAGGCAGGAGATTGGGCTGCGAGCCAAAGCCGGTCAACACACCGATTTGGGCGATCTGGCCGCCTGGCGCAACTGCGTTGATCGAGCGTTCATAGGTGTCGGGGCCGCCCAGTTCCAGAATATGGTCGACCCCGCGCCCTGCGGTCATGTCCAGCGCGACGCGGTCCCAGTCGGGTGTGCGGCGGTAGTTGATGGTTTGCCAGGCGCCGAGCGCGCGGGCTCGGGCCAGCTTGTCATCGCTGGAAGAAGTCACGATCACCCGCGCACCGGCCGCACTGGCCAGTTGCAGCCCGAACAGCGCCACGCCACCGGTGCCTTGCACCAGCACGGTGTCGCCGGCCTTCAGGCGGCCGCGCTCGAACAGCGCATGCCAAGCGGTCAAGCCCGCGCAGGGCAGGGTGGCCGCCTCGGCCAGGCTCAGGTGCTCTGGCACCGCCACCAAGGCGGAGGCTTCGATCACCAACTGCCCGCGCAAGACGCCGTCGGTCTGCCCGCCGCCCAGCGCACGGCCCAGGTAGGCAGCCGAGAACCGGCCCTCGGTCCATTCGGGAAAGAAGTTGGGGCTGACCCGATCACTCGGCTTCCATTGGCTGACGTCGGCGCCGACGGCTTCGACGATGCCAGCGCAGTCCGACAACGGTACCAGCGCTGAACTCTCGCTGGCGGGCTCTTGCATGGTCAACAAATCGCGGTAGTTGAGGCTCGCCGCAGCTACGCGCACCAGCACCTGGCCGGGGCTAACTCTTGGGCTTGGCTCAAAGCCGCTGCTCAATATGCGGCTTGCGTCCTGGCGCCGCAGGCGATAGCTGCGCTCTGCCGTGGCGGGCTGCGCCGAGGTGCTTGACGGCAAGCGATGGGTGTATGCGTTCATGAGGAATTGATCCGAGAAGTTTTGTACAGATCTGTATGTTATTGTGGCGAAGCGAAACCTGTCAATCAATTATTTATTGATCTGTACAATACTCGCATGAGTACCGAAGCCCCGAAAGTCAAGCGAACAGCCGGCCGCCCCCGCGCCTTTGATCGGCAGCTGGCCCTGGAGATCGCGCTGGATCTGTTCTGGCGGCGCGGTTTCGAGGGCACCTCGACCACCGAGCTGACGGCGGCCATGGGCATCTCCCAGCCCAGCCTGTATGCGGCTTTTGGCTCTAAAGAGGGGCTGTACCGCGAAGCTGTGGACTTGTATGTGCTGCGCTTCGGCGCGCGCGTGCAACAGCTGCTGGATGGCCAGGCGGCGGCCAAAGAAACCTTGGCCGCGTTGCTGGCGCATTTCGCGCAGCAATACACCGACCCCAGTCATGCGCCGGGCTGCTTGATTGCCGGTGGCGCTTTGCAAGGCGGGCCCGCCAACTCGGAGTTGCTGGCGCAGATGGTGACGTTGCGCCAGGCCGCGCAAGCCGGCATCCGCTTGCGCCTGGAGCGTGCGCTCAGCGAGGGCGAACTGCCCAAACGTACGGACACCGCTGGTCTGGCGGGCTACTTTGCCATGGTGATTCAAGGCATGGCGGTGCAAGCCCACGACGGCGCCACGGCGGCAACGCTGAAGCGGCAGGCCAAGCTGGCCATGGCAGCCTGGCCCGAGCTTTCGTCGGGCTGAGAGCCTCTGATCCTGGCTGCCCGGCGGCTGATTGTTCCGGCATTTGCAATGCTGTCTTGGGGCCGACGGTGATTCTCCAAACAAGCCCTTTCGCGCACAGTTCAGTCACTCGCTCCTGACCGGAGCGATCTGAAGAAAGTGCAGTGACGGCGCTCTCCCGAGGGCTCTTGATCTGTGCGACCGACTGTTAGCCATGCTCATTGATTGAGCGCATTTGGAGTTCACCATGAAAGCTGTTTTTGCCCGCCGCACCTTGCTGGCCGCCATGTTCTCGACGCTCGCCGCCTTGGCCGTCATGCCCAATCTCGCCCATGCTTACGACGAAAAGTCGACCAGCGCCTTGAACGTCGACGCCCACAACGTGGCAGTCAAGGGACATGACGTGGTGGCCTACTTCACCGCCGGCAGCCCGACCGCCGGCAAGGCCGAGTTCACGGCCAAGCATGAGGGCGCCGTGTACCACTTCAGTAGCGCCGCCAACTGCGCGCAAGACGCAGGCTGACTCAACGACAGCTTTCACAAGCTGCGAATTGGCGTCAGGGCACCGCTGGCGTCAGCGGGGAACGTGCCGGTGGGGGTCTGCTCCGTGCCCATTGCAGTCTCCGGCGTGAGCTTCTTCAACCTCGATCCTCGGCAGTAAGCAGCCATTGCCCAGCGTCAGCTTTCAGGACGCCCGCCCGATGCCCATCAATCAAAGTGCATCGAATCGATAGGGCTCTTTACCGCTCCACCACCAACCTTCAGAACGTGGGTGTAGATCATGGTCGTAGCCACGTCAGAGTGGCCGAGCAACTCCTGGACCGTTCGGATGTCGTAGCCTGACTGGAGTAGGTGAGTCGCGAACGAGTGCCGCAGCGTGTGCGGCGACACCGGTTTGATCAAGCCTGTGGCCTTGGCCGCACGCTTGAAGGCGCGTTGAAAGGTCTGGTCATAGATGTGATGGCGTCGAATCGTCCCGCTGCGTGGGTCCACCGAATGATGATCCTGAAGGCGCGCGCCCAGAACACATAGACATCTTCGGTACTGCGGCTGTAATGCAAGGATCGAATTCGTTCGCGAAGTTGATCCAGCAAACGTGTAGATTTCAGCGCAGGCAAATTTGCCAGAGCATCTGCCGGCCTCGGCGCCCTTCGCCCGAGGTCCCCCATTGGTGCGATAGACGGATCACGCATGTGCGTCTCCAATGCTCAAGGCTGCACTGATACTCGCGGGAATTTCATTCACGGTGTTCGCTGGTTGCAGCGACCTGTGCGGCAACGACTCTTCCTCAAGCATCGTCTCGCCTAGCGGCAAGCTCAAGGTCGTTGTTTTCAGTCGAGACTGCGGAGCAACAACCGGGTTCAATACTCAGCTATCGATCGTCCAAGCCAATGCGGAGCTTCCGAACGAGGGCGGAAACACCTTCATTGCAAATGGCACGGTGCCACTGAGGATTCAATGGCAGTCAGATTCCAGGCTTTCTATCTCTGGAGTTCAAGGTCAAAAGGTGCTTAAGCAAGAGGCGCTAGTTGGTGGAGTCGCGGTTACCTATGAGTAAAGTGAAGCCTAACCAGTCTACAAGGACTTCCCACCATTTCAAGCTCCAATAGCAANTTATATTTTCAGCTCCGCGCGGCCAACTGGCTGCGGCCCCTCAGCTCGAACGTTAGGCCTCTCTAAGACTCCCAAGGCGCCCAATGAACCTAGCTCCTTTCGCGACCTACTTTTGCCCCTTTTTGAAAGTGGCAAGACTGCGACGCATGCGGGAGTTTGCGATGAATAGGGTGGCGCCATTGATTTCCATACTAATCCTAGGAATGAGTGGGTGTGCAGGGACAGTGAGAGATTTCGATTCCTACTTAAATAGGAGCGTAGGTCTGCCGATTTCAGAAACTGACTACGGAAAGTTCAGGGGCTACCCAAATTCGCCAAATGTTATTAATGAAACAAATGACGAATTGACATACAGATATTATTCAAAAGGTTCGGCGTGCGCTTGGGACGTCGATGTTTCAAGGCCTTCTATGACGGTACTTAGATGGAGATACAGTTCGGAGAAGGCGCGGTCTGACTGTCTAGCCCCTGGTTACACAGCTTGGTAGATTCATGGTGCTGACAACGCAAATTTCGTTGAAAAAATGGAATAGTGGAGCATTCTCTAGTTATGCAGATGCTCCGAACGCGAGGCCTAACCTTGCGCTCGAGTGGACCTACGCCAGCTGGCCGCGCTGCGCTGCCTGTTTATTTTCAGCTCCGCGCGGCCAGCTGGCTGCGGCCCCTCAGCTCGAACGTTAGGCCTCTTAAATGACAGAGCCCCGATACACCGATGGAAAGAGCGTGATTGACTCCATTCGCAGCGTTCTCATCACAGATTGGGACCCCATCGGAGTTATGGACGATCCGGAATGGCCTCGCGATGAATACGATGGCTACATTGGGGATTTGTATGAGTTCATTCGGCGTGGCGAACCGGCAGAATTCATAGCCCGCCACTTGTGCCTCATCGAAGACAAGAAGATGGGCTTGGGTTCATTGCCAGTATCGGCACGCATTTCTGTAGCAGAGAAGCTTAAAGCGCTCGCACCGAGCTTCTCCAATGGCTCAAACCTATAGGAACCCAAAGGTTATGGGTGCTGGTCCGAGGCCTAACCCGTCTACAAGGACTTCCCACCATTTCAAGCTCCAATAGCAAGACCTGACCCAGCGGGGTCTTTTTCATTTCTAGACCATTGTTCTGAGCAGCGGCAACGCAACGAGGAACAGACTGAACATCTACAAACGGGCTTGGTGCGGACCATGCCGCTGCCCCAGATACGAACCGCTCAGCAGGACCCCATTCGTTCGGCGTTGTTGGCTCAGCGTGCCGAGCGTGCAACGGACGGGTTATCGGGCTCACCTGCTGCCGGTCTGACCTGTGCTTTGCGTCTAAGAACGTGGGTCTGCGATGTGAACTGGATTCAATGAACGACTGAGCTCAAGCTGGCTGCGGCTCCTTGAGCGCCGGCAGCTTGCATTGAGGAATTGGCGGCACATGATCGGGATCAAAGTCGATCTCCCGCGTCAGCACCGCCCAAAGAATGCGGGCGTTCTTGTTGGCTAGCGCGACCAAGGCCTTCTGCCACCCGACTCGGTCTCGCAGCTGCAACAGCCACTGTGAGATGCGGTCACTGCGCTTGGTGGCCGCCAGCAGCGCGGATTTGGCGCCCTGGATCAGCAGGGTTCGCAAATAGTCATCGCCGCGTTTGGTGATGCGACCCAGCCGATTCTTGCCGCCGCTGGAGTTCTGACTCGGAACCAGCCCCACCCAGGCGCTGAACTGGCGTGCGCTCTTGAACTGGCGCATATCGCCAACGGCCGCCACCAGGGCCGACGCGGTGAGTTCCCCAACGCCGTGCAACTGCGCGGCGCGAGTGGCAGCTTGATCGCCACGCACATGCTGCTTGACCTGCTGGTCGCACCAGCTGATCTCATCGTCCAGCACCCGCCAATGCGCTTGCGCCCGCTGCAGCGCCAGGCGCATCATGCCGGGCAACTCGTTGCTGGCGTCCTCCAGGACCTCACTGAGCACACGACGCAAGGCATCCGGGCTTTGCGGAAAGACCAGCCCGAACTCAGCCAGCAATCCGCGGATGCGGTTGATGCAAGCGGTGCGTTCTTCCTTGTAGCCTTCGCGCAGGCGATGGATGCCTTGCCAGCCTTGTTGCTCGGGGGTCTTGACCGGTACACAGCGCGTGCGCACACGCGAGGCGGCCTCGCAGATCGCAGCGGCGTCATTCGCATCGTTCTTGCCGCTGGCGCCCTGCACGCGGAATGGCGCGATGAAGTGAGCGGCGATCATGTTCTACGCATCGTCCAAGAGCACACATCCGTGCCAATCGGGTTCGAAGACACAAAGGCGATATTTCAACGGCAAGGCAAATCGTGAGGGCACGGTATCGAATGCCGCCTAACCGGTCGCTCGAACCGACTCGCAACGGCTGGCCACTACAGGCCCTCATTTCATTCTGGGCCTTCCGTGCCCAGCCGCCGCTCGC
>NZ_JAJIRP010000014.1 GCF_025717555.1 Paucibacter sp. B2R-40
CACCGCCTCGGGCGTGCCCTCCACCACCACCTCACCACCGGCCGTGCCGCCGTCCGGCCCCAGGTCGATGACCCAGTCGGCTTCGGCGATGACGTCGAGGTCATGCTCGATCACGACGACCGAATGCCCGCCCGCCACCAGCCGGTGCAGCACGCGGATCAGGCGCTCGACATCGGCCATGTGCAGGCCCACCGTCGGCTCGTCCAAGACGTAGAGCGTGTGCGGCGCCTTCTGGCCGCGCCGCAGCACTTGGTTCTGCAGTTACACACAGGCCTAGAAACGGGACTCACCCTGTATTGACTCGCTTGGCCAATAGAGTGGAAGCCTTCATTGACTGCTGCATTCAGCTTCGGCCGACACAGAACACCCCGGCTGCAATTAGTAGGATGCCCGCCATCCGCAAGACACCGATCTGCTCGCCGGCCCACCATCCGATTGCCGACGTGAGAATAAAACCAAGACCAACCAGCGGGTATGCCTTACTGACATCCCATTCGCTCAAGACCCGCAGCCAAAGCATCGCGCCTATCCCGTAGAGCACAAAACCAGACACTAGCCAGTAGTTACACACGCCAGCCATCAGCCACTCCAACCAACCGTCGTTGGCTGGGGCTTGGTGCCGCAACTTGTTCATGCCGGCTTTCAACGCGAACTGTGCCAGCACCGACATAGTGATGCTCCATAGCGCGAATCCCCAAGCCATTACAAGGCCCATCCCTTTGACCAAAACCTAGCCAGTAGAAACACCATAAGCACGGCCAACACGGTATAGCGACTGCCCCGATCCTTGAGTGCGAACACTACGGGGTCGTCATGCATCTCGCCGCGCGAGGTCTTGATCCACAACCGCCCCAACCAATACATCAGACAGGGCATGGTCAGCCACAGAAGTTCAGGCAGGTTGAAGCGCGCAATCGTCTCCGGCGCTTGGATAAACAAACCCATCACAAGCGTGGCACCAACGGCACTGGCTACTCCCATGGGCCATAAAACGGTCAGATCCTGCACCATATAGTCCCGCCCCGTAGTCGCCATGCGTCCTGATGCCTTCAGCGTCATCAATTCAGCACAGCGCTTGACGAGCGCGAGGCAAAAAAACAAAAACATCGAAAATGCCAACAGCCAAGTACTGAGCGATACACCGATAGCCACTGAGCCAGCCACAATACGCACCGTGTAGAGTGCCGCCAACGACAACACGTCCAACAAAACGTAGCGTTTAAGCAATAGGCTGTAGCTCAGGGTCATGATCAGATACAACAACATCATGCCGGCAAAGGCGATTGAGACAGATAGCCCAAGCAACAACCCAAACGCCAGCAACCCGATAGTCGCCAGCACAGCCTGCGGAATGTTCATCCGGCCGCTGGCCAGCATGCGCAGGCGTTTTCGAGGGTGCCGCCGGTCGTTCGGGATATCCACCATATCGTTAATAAGGTAAGTACCCGAGGCCATCAAACAAAAAGCAGCCATCGCCACCAGCGCGTGGCTTAGGTGCCCCAAGTCCAAGAAAGAGAAGGCAGTAAGTAGCGGCACCAATACCAACAAATTCTTGACCCATTGATGCACACGCAACGCGCTGGCCCAATCGCGCAGACCCATGTGCTGCGCCGGAAAATCACGTTCCACCGGCACCAGGCGTTCAGCATGCGAGCGCGTGGCCGCCGAAACTCCCACCAGAACTGCAGCGCTAGCGCTCTGCCAAACCACCAAATCAGCAGAACTGTCGCCTGCATAGACAAAGGGCTCCCCCACTAGACGGCGTATCGCGTCTAGCTTGTTGCGTCCTTTCAGGTTGAGCCCGCCTTCGGTTGCCAGTACGTCATCGAACAGGCCTAAATGGGCGGCAGCAGACTCAGCAATGTCCTTGTGTGCTGCAGTGGCCAAAATCAGGCGTCGGCCCTGTGCGCGCTGTTCGCCCAAATAGCTCAAAAAGTCGGCACGCCAGGGCAGTCCATTCATATCCAGTTGCACACGCCTGGCCAGTTCCTGCTTCAGCACCGCACGTCCCCTAACTAACCAGAGAGGAAGCATGAGCGCACGCCAAAAAGACTTGCGCACAAGGACTAAGGCAGACTCCATCAAGGTATCAGTTGGCGTCAACGTACCATCAAGATCGACGATGAGTGGCGGCTGTGCCGCTCCACCCCTCATAGGGATGGTTGCTGCTCGACCGGCGACGACGCAGGCAGACCAGTCAGTGAATGCCAGTTGCGCTGAAGATCTGCGTCAACTTTGAGCAGCAAGGTAGCAGAGTTGTACGCCATTGCGATTCCAATCAAGCTCAGCAAGCCAATATGTAGACGGCGAACAAGAGGCGGCCAAACATTGTCCGGCAGCGCCAACACAAGGACAGCAGCCCCCATCCAATGGCTCGAATACAAAAAGTAGTCAGTGCCAATACGCGCGTGCAGCAAGCCATTGAATAACACCACGCCAACCAATCCAAGCAGAATCCAGCGTTGCACGCCACCTTGGCGCCATCGCATGGCAACACACATTGCCATTGACGCACCCAAAAGCCAGCCCACCAAACTGGGCAGAATGTTCCGGCTCAGGTCGAATTGAATGTCGTAGTGATGGGGCTCGCGCAGCGACAACTGGTTGAAGATCAGCTCATAGTCGGTCGGAGCAAAAGACTGCAAAATCCGAACGGGAAAGCTAAGCAAGGCGGCCAATGGATCGCTCTTCAACGGGCCCGCACCGCTGGCCAAGAACATTTCATAGCCTCGTAGACCATAACCAAGATTCAGTAACATGGCGCTGGCAAAAGTCGCGCCGAACGCCAAGCCAGCCAGAACGACAGTGTCCCGCAAGGCCAACCCCGCACCGCGAATCCGCCAGCATGCCAGTAGATGAAGTCCCAACACCGGGAACAAATTAGTGAATGTCACCCCGGCTGTCAACCAAGCCGCAAACAACCAAGCCCACCGGCGAGGAGGTCCACCTTCAAGCCGGTCGACAAACAAATAAAGCGCAAGCGCCAGAGTCAACCCGCCCAACGCGAAGTGATCGGGCAGGCTGCTAAACAACAATTGACTGAAACTGGCTGCAAGCACAACCCCCAGCAATAGCACCTGCTCCGGCCCAACAGTGCTTCGCACCAACGTCAGCATCACAATCAACAAAGTCAGTGCACCGGCAAGTGGTGAGACAAACAAAGCCAAAAGCTCACGCTGGGACAAACGCCCTTCGGTTGAGCCCAACAACGATGCCAACGCCCGGATTGGCGGGTTGACAAAATTACAGAGATTGGGATGAACCGTGTTGCGACCATGCCCGGCCCAACCATTGGCGTAGCAATCAAGGCGGGACTTCGTATCTGTGTCAAACAGCACATCATGCTGGGCAAAGACATCGCGACGTTCCCAATGTGAAGTGATCGCGAAAGTCAATATGAAAAATGCGACAGCGGCCGCTATGCTAATCATGACACCTCGCCGACGCGTGGTGAAAGTCGCCCCTCCTCCTTGACCCATAATTCTCCGCTCCGTCTATTTAATATTCTCAAGCACGAAAACGACGCGTCACCCCCGAATTCTTGATGACTGCATCGCGCTTAGCGCGATGCCCCCTCCAATCAGAACATATCCCTTAAATCGGTAGTTTCGCTGGCGATGGGTTTGAAGGCATTATTTTCCAAGCCCAGCATTCCACTGTATCAAAAGCACCGCTACCTTCACGGACCTCCAATCTCGTTGTGGCGTGAATAAATCGAGTATGGCTGGCCTCTGACGGCCTCGACCAACTCGCTTTCAGGCTAGTGTGACCGGCGTATATGTTGGCAAGCATCGCTTCCAATACTGGGGCCTACTCACGTTTGAGTTGAACTTTGAGTTTTTGCTTGTGTGTTCCGAGCGGCTTGCCGTTGCCGTTGCCCAAGCATCACACGCTTCTGCACAGCACAGGCCGCAGCGCCACCCCCGTGTGCGAGCCCGCCGCCACCACCGCCTCGGGCGTGCCCTCCACCACCACCTCACCACCTGCCGTGCCGCCATCCGGCCCCAGGTCTATGACCCAGTCGGCTTCGGCGATCACGTCCAGGTCATGCTCGATCACGACGACCGAATGCCCGCCCGCGACCAGCCGGTGCAGCACCCGGATCAGGCGCTCCACATCGGCCATGTGCAAGCCCACCGTCGGCTCGTCCAGCACGTACAGCGTATGCGGCGCCTTCTGGCCGCGCCGCCCGACCTCGTCGCGCACCTTGACCAGCTCGCTGACCAGCTTCATCCGCTGCGCCTCGCCGCCAGACAGCGTCGGCGACGGTTGACCCAAGGTCAGATAGCCGAGGCCCACGTCTTGCATCAGCTTGAGCGGATGGCCGATCGCCGGCATCGCGGCAAAAAACGGCGCGGCCTCGTCGACCTCCATCGCCAACACATCGCCGATGCTCTTGCCCCGCCAGCTCACGCCCAGCGTCTCCGGATTGAAACGTTGGCCATGGCATTGGTCGCAGAGCACTTTGACGTCGGGCAAAAAGCTCATCTCGATGGTGCGCATGCCCTGGCCCTCGCAGCCGGGGCAGCGACCTTCGCCGGTGTTAAAGCTGAAGCGATTCGCCGCATAGCCGCGCGCACGGCTTTCCAGCGTATCGGCAAAGAGCTTGCGGATCGCGTCCCAAAAGCCAATGTAAGTCGCAGGGCAGCTGCGCGGGGTCTTGCCAATCGGCGTCTGGTCAACCTCCAGCACCCGGTCGACCAGTTCATGGCCTTCGATGCCGGCGCAACCGATCCAATGCGCGGGCGCTTTGCGCAAGGGCACGGCCTGCGCCATGTTCGCCAGCAGCACATCCCGCGCCAAGGTCGACTTGCCCGAGCCCGAAACGCCGGTCACCGCGACCAGGCGGTGCAGCGGCACGTCCAGCGTGACATACTGCAGATTGTGCAAACTCGCATCCAGCACGCGCAGGCGCGGCGCACCTTCGACCATCTCACGGCGTGCTTGCAGCGGATGGATCAGCGGCTTGGACAGAAAGCGCCCGGTGACCGAGTCGGGCCGCAGCGCCAGATCGGCGACCGTGCCCTCCGCCACCACATGCCCGCCTCGCTTGCCCGCGCCGGGGCCGATATCGATGATGTGATCGGCGCGGCGAATCGTGTCCTCGTCATGCTCGACCACCACCAGCGTGTTGCCCAGATCGCTCAGGCGGCCCAGCGCCTTCAAGAGGATCTGGTTGTCGCGCGGATGCAGGCCAATCGTCGGCTCATCCAAGACATAGCAAACGCCTTGCAGATTAGAACCTAACTGTGCAGCCAGGCGGATACGCTGCGCCTCGCCGCCGGACAGCGTCGGTGCCGCACGGTCCAGCGTCAGATAGCCGAGGCCGACCTCCTCCAGAAACTCCAGCCGCCCCTTGATCTCCGACACCACATCCCGTGCAATTTCGGCGTCACGGCCCAACAAGGTCAGGCCATCAACCCAGGCACGCGCGTCCTTGACGCTCCAGGATGCCACCGTGCTGATGGCCTGGTCTTCAAAGGTCACCGCCCGAGCGGAGGGGTTGAGCCGCGCGCCATGGCATTCGCCGCAGGGCTGATCGGCCAGGCCTTCGATCTCGACCTCCTGGCCGGCAAAGCTCTGCTCGCGGCCACCCTTGTCGTCCTGAATGGAGTCATCCAGCGCCTTGCGTTGCTCGCGCGTCAAGGCAAGACCTGTCCCCACACAACCGTTGCACCAACCGTGCTTGCTGTTGTAGCTGAACATGCGCGGGTCCAGCTCGGCATAGCTGGTGCCGCAGGTCGGGCAAGCGCGCTTGGTGCTGAAGACCTTGACCGTGCCGATGCCGAGCGTCGAATGCGCCTCGGCCAGTGCGCGGTGCAGCCCATCCAAAGGCGTCAGCAAATGCAGCACGCCCTTGCCCAGGTCCAGCGCCTTGGCCAACAGCTCGCGCAGCTCGCCTTCGTTAGCGGCGGAGATGACCAGATCGCCGACCGGCAACTCCAGCGTGTGCTCCTTGAACCGATCCAGGCGCGGCCAGGGCGCGGTGGCGATGAACTCGCCGTCGACGCGCAGATGCGTGTAGCCGCGCGCCTTCGCCCATTTGGCCAGGTCGGTGTAGAGGCCCTTGCGGTTCATCACCAAGGGCGCCAAGAGGCCGACATGCTGGCCCATGTGATCGCGCAGCAGCTGCGCGGCGATCGACTCGACGCTTTGCGGCCGCACCGGCGTGCCGTCATGCATGCAATGCTGGACGCCTAACTTCACATACAGCAGGCGCAGAAAATGCCAGACCTCGGTGGTGGTGGCCACCGTACTCTTGCGCCCGCCGCGGCTGAGGCGCTGCTCAATCGCTACCGTCGGCGGAATACCCCAGACCGCATCGACCTCGGGCCGGCCGGCCGGCTGCACGATGGAGCGCGCATAAGCATTCAACGACTCCAGATAGCGGCGCTGGCCCTCGTTGAACAGGATGTCAAAAGCCAGCGTGGACTTGCCCGAGCCCGACACGCCGGTGATCACATTGAACTTGCCGCGCGGGATCGACACATTGACCGACTGCAGATTGTGCTCACGCGCATTGACGATCTGGATTACCTCGTCGGCCTTGGCACGGGCGCGGCGGGCTCGGATCAAGCTCTGCAGCGGCATGCCCTCCTCGACCTTGTGATCCACCGCCACCGCCGGCCTGTCCATATGGGCCGAGTACTCGCGCAGCGCCAGCGCGGTATGCGATGTAGGGTGATCCTTGACCTGCTCGGGCGTGCCGACACAGACCAGCTCGCCGCCGCCCTCGCCGCCTTCGGGGCCAAGGTCGATCAGCCAGTCGGCCGCGCGGATCACGTCGAGGTTGTGTTCGATCAATATCAGCGAATGGCCGATGGTCAGGAGCTTGCGCATCGCCCGCATCAGCTTGGCGATGTCATCAAAGTGCAGGCCGGTGGTCGGCTCGTCGAACATGAACAGCGTGCCTTTTTTGGCTAAGGCTTGGCGCGGCTTGCTGGCGGCTTCGGCGAGGAAACCAGCCAGCTTCAGGCGCTGCGCCTCGCCGCCCGACAGCGTCGGTACCGGCTGACCCAGCTTCACGTACTCCAGGCCCACATCGACAATCGGCTGCAGCTTGGCGACCACCTCGCGGTCGTCTTTGAACAGGCGCACTGCCTCGCTAACGGTCAATTCAAGCACGTCGGCCACACTCATGCTGCGCTCGGCTCGCTCGAGCTTGACGTCCAGCATCTCGGCCCGGTAACGCCGGCCATCGCAATCGGGGCAGCGCAGATAGACGTCGGACAAGAACTGCATCTCGACATGTTCGAAGCCCGAGCCACCGCAGGTCGCGCAGCGGCCGTCGCCGGCATTGAAGCTGAACATGCCGGCCGTGTAGCTTCGCTCGGCCGACATCGGCGCGGCAGCAAACAGCTTGCGCAACTCGTCAAACGCACCGACATAGGAGGCCGGATTGGAGCGCGCGGTCTTGCCGATCGGCGACTGATCGACGAACACCGCGTCGGCCAACCAATCGGCGCCGAGCAGGCGTTCATGCTGGCCCGGTGTCTCGGTCTGCTGGCCAAAATGGCGCGCCAAGGCCGGATACAGAACGTCTTGCATCAGCGTGCTCTTGCCCGAGCCAGACACGCCCGTCACCACCACCATGCGCTGCAGCGGGAACTCGACGGTGACATTGCGCAGATTGTGCTCACGCACGCCTTCGATGATCAGCTTGGGCGTGCTGGCTTCGACCGGGCGCTTGACGCCCATGCCGACCAGCTTGCGCGCACCCATATAGGCGCCGGTCAGCGTGTCGGCGGCGCGAATCGTCTCGGGCGTGCCGTCAAACACGATCTGCCCGCCGCGCTCGCCGGGGCCCGGCCCCATATCGATCAAGCGGTCGGCCGCCAGCATCACCGCCGGGTCATGCTCGACCACGACCAGCGTGTTACCGGCGTCGCGCAGCCGGTGCATGGCCTGGACGATGCGGCCCATATCGCGCGGGTGCAGGCCGATGCTGGGTTCGTCCAGCACAAACAAGGTGTTGACCAGCGAGGTGCCGAGCGCCGTCGTCAGGTTGATGCGCTGCACCTCGCCGCCGCTGAGCGTGCGGCTTTGGCGGTCCAGCGTCAGGTAGCCGATGCCAACATCGCAGAGATATTTGAGCCGGTTGCGGATCTCCTCCAGCAGCAATTTGAGGGCATCGTCCAGGAGTGTGCTGGGTAGCTGCAACTGGTCGAGGAAGCTGCGCAGCCGGTGGATCGGCAGTTGCATCAAATCATGCAAGGCCAGGCCGGGCAAGGCTTCCAGTTGTTCGCGGGTCCAGTCCACGCCTTTGGGCATCAGGCGCTGCTTGGCGGGCAAGAGCGAATCGGCCAGTTCCTTGCTGCCGACACGCCAGAGCAGCGATTCGGTCTTCAGCCTCGCGCCGTCACAAGTGCCGCAGGTCGTATAGCTGCGGTACTTGGACAAGAGCACACGGATATGCATCTTGTAGGCCTTGCTCTCCAGATACTCGAAGAAGCGTTTGACGCCGTACCACTGCTTGTTCCAGTTGCCGGTCCAGTTCGGCGAACCATTGATGACCCAGTCTTGTTGCGCCGGCGAGAGCTGATTCCAGGAGGTGTCGCGCGGAATGCCGGCGTCCGCCGCGTACTTGAGCAGGTCGTCCTGGCTGTCCTTCCAGGCCGGCGTTGACAAGGTCTTGATCGCGCCATTGCGCAACGTCTTCTTGCCGTCCGGGATCACCAGGCCGAGGTCAACCCCGATCACCCGGCCGAAGCCCCGGCAGGTTTCGCAAGCGCCCATGGCCGAGTTGAAAGAGAACAGCGGCGGCTGAGGCTCCTGGTAGCGCAGATCGCTTTCAGGGCAATGCAGGCCGGTGGAGTAACGCCATAGTTCAGGCTCTGGCCCCGGGCCGTTCGCCGGGCCGCTCCCAAGAACGGCCGCGTTCCCTCGGGGGACCGCCTGTGTACCCACAGGCGAGGGGCTAGGGTCTACTGGCAAGACATAGACATTCATCCGCCCGCTGCCGCGCTTCAGGCAAAGCTCGATCGCCTCCATTGCGCGCTGCTTGTCGGTGCCCTGCAGCCTGAACCTGTCCGCCACCACATCGAGCAGCTTGCGCGGACCGGTCACCGAAGCCACTTCACGCTCGGCCTGCACCTTGGTGAAACCGCTGGCCGACAGCCATTGGGTCACCTCGTCCGAGGTGGTCGTCGCCGGCAACTCTACCGGGAAGGTCAAAACAATCCGGGGATCCAAGCTCTTGGTGCGCTCCAGCAGCTCCAAATAGACCGTCTGCGCCGTGTCATGCCGCACCGGCTGAGCGGTTTTCTTATCGAACAATTCGGCCGCGCGGGCGAACAAGAGCTTCAGGTGATCATTCAGCTCAGTCATCGTGCCGACCGTGGAGCGCGAGGTGCGCACCGGGTTGGTCTGGTCGATCGCGATCGCCGGCGGCACGCCGTCAACGCGGTCAACGGCGGGGCGGTCCATGCGGTCAAGGAATTGGCGCGCATAGGCCGAGAAGGTCTCGACATAGCGGCGCTGACCCTCGGCATACAGGGTGTCAAAAACCAAACTCGATTTGCCCGAGCCGCTCGGCCCGGTGACGACGGTCAACTCACCCGTATGCAAATCCAGATCGATATTCTTCAGATTGTGTTGACGGGCGCCGCGGATGCGGATGGTGCCTTCGGACATGGAGTAGACCTGCTGCTGCACTGGGAGGGGACATTCTAGGAAGCCTGGATGACCAAAGCTGTCAGCAGGCAGCAGCGGAGCACGAAAAAGCTTGAAACACTGCTCTGCAGCAAGGCAAACAACATCAGCGGCCGGTCAAGCCCCCGAAACCGGGGGGGTGTGGGCTGCCGAACGAACCGCCGACCAAAGCCATTGCGGCCGCGCCGCGCAGCGGCAACAATACGGGCGGCCGACAAACGCGCTCAAAAAATGTCCCCGTGAAAAGCTCGGACTGACAAGAGGCGCGCTTGAGGCCAGGCGCTCACAGCGCCGGTTTCGCGAATGAATCAGCAAGACGTAGACGTCGAGGGGGAGCAGGATGGAAACAATCAGCTTTAGGAGCGCCGTGGCGGCCAACTGGTTGCGCATGTCCACTCAGAGCTCCAGCGATTCAGCCCCACCGCACCCGCAAGCCGATCAAGCTGCCGACAGCAACTGCGCCGCCAGCATAGAGCCGCCGGTGGTGCTGCTGGTGGAAGACAACCAAATCAACCAAGTCGTAGCGCTGGAGTTTCTCGCCGTGATGGGGCTGCGCAGCCGTCTGGCCAAAAACGGTTTGGAAGCCTTGGCGTCGTGCAAAGCCAGCCCTCCCGACTTGGTCTTGATGGACATCCAGATGCCCGGCATGGACGGCCTGGAATGCACCCGCCAGCTGCGCGAACTGCAAGCTGCCGGCCAGTTGCCGGCCTTTCCCATCCTGGCCCTGACGGCTCATGCGTTGGACAGCGATATCGCCGCCAGCATGGCCGCCGGCATGGACGAGCATCTGACCAAACCGCTGGATTTCGCCGCCTTGCGTGGCCGCCTGGGTCGCTGGCTGGCGCTGCCGGGCCTCAAGACCTGACGCTTTTTGGCGTCAACGGGAATATTCACAAGGCGACTATTTCGCGCCGCAGACTCGGTTGGCCTCGGGGAAACGTAGCCCTCGCTCAGCCCGAGCTCGGCTCACCCCCCTCAAACTCGATCGAGTGGCTATAACAGCTCCGCCAAATCGCCTTCGGTAGACAGCGGCTGCAGACCCTCGATGCCACGCTGCTTGTCTACGGGGCGACAAGCCAGCTCGCCAAAGCTCTTTAGGCTAGCCCAAAAGCTAGGCATCAACAGTGGAACGGGCTCCGGACCTCGCCCTCGTGGTTCGCCCTCGGCGTGATCGACAAGCCCAGCCCGTGGCAGAGCAGCGAATTGGCAAGTCACAATCCAATCACCTGCTGCATGCTGCCCAAGCCCAATCAATGAACGCCAATCTCTTTGCCGCCCTGCAGGGCGCCTTCCCCGCCGACTTGGACGCCACCGCTATCGAATGCGCGGATGCCGGCGCGCAAGGCCAAGCCTTGATCTACAGCTGGCGCGACTTGGACCGCAGCAGTGCAATGCTGGCGAATTTATTGCTGTCGCTGGACCTGGCACCCGGCAGCCGCATCGCCGCGCAGACCGACAAGAGCGTCGAGGCCTTGATGCTCTACCTTGCTGTCTTGCGCGCCGGTTATGTCTATTTGCCGCTCAATCCCGCCTACCAGGCGGCCGAACTCGAATATTTCATCCGCGACGCCGAACCGGCCGTGCTCGTTTGCGCCGGGTCCAACTTCGGCTGGGCCTCCAAGCTGGCTTTTCTGGCCGGCACAACATATGTTTTCACACTGAACGAGGATCGCAGCGGCAGCCTGCTGGAGCGTGCGGCTTGCATGAGCGATACACACCGCATTGCCGAACGCAGCGCCGACGATCTGGCCGCGATTCTCTACACCAGCGGCACCACCGGGCGCAGCAAGGGCGCGATGCTGAGCCACGCCAATCTGCTCAGCAATGCCCGCACTTTGAAGGACTTGTGGGGCTGGCGCGCCGACGATGTGCTGATCCATGCGCTGCCGATCTTTCATGTGCACGGCCTCTTTGTCGCCTCACATGGCGCCTTGTTGGCCGGAGCCAAGATGATTTGGTTCGCCAAGTTCGAAGCACGCGCGGTGATTGGCCGCTTTGCCGAGGCCACGGTGTTCATGGGCGTACCCACGCTCTATGTGCGCATGCTCGGCGAGCCCGCCTTGACGCCCGCCGCCTGCGCGTCCATGCGGCTTTTCATCAGCGGCTCGGCGCCACTGCTGCTGGACACCTTTGTCGACTGGCAGCGACGCAGTGGCCACACCATCTTGGAGCGCTACGGCATGAGCGAAACGCTGATGCTGACCTCCAACCCCTACCGTGTGCTGGACGGCGACCGGGTCGGCGGCACGGTCGGTCCGGCACTGCCCGGCGTTGCCGTGCGTGTTCACGATGAGGCCGGCCGCGCCTGCGCGCCGGGCGAAATCGGCGCCATCGAGGTGCGCGGCCCGAATGTGTTCAGCGGCTACTGGCGCATGCCTGAAAAAACGCAAGAAGAATTCACGGCGGACGGCTGGTTCAAGACCGGTGACGTCGGTCTGTGCGACGCCAATGGCTATTTCGCCATAGTCGGGCGCAGCAAGGATCTGATCATCTCGGGCGGCTTCAATGTCTACCCGGCGGAAATTGAAGGCTTTTTGAATGAGCTGGACGGCGTGGCCGAATCGGCCGTGATAGGCGTGCCGCATGCCGACTTCGGCGAAGCCGTGGTCGCTGTGCTGGTGGCCAAGCCGGGCCAAAGCCTCGACGGTGCGGCCTTGATCAGCACGCTGAAGCGCCAGATCGCAGGATTCAAGGTGCCCAAGCAAGTTTTTGTCGTCAACGAGCTGCCGCGCAATGCGATGGGCAAGGTGCAAAAGAAGCTGCTGCGCGAGCAGCATGGCGGGCTGTTTTCATGAACTCGCCGAGCCAAGTCCTCGATGACTGTTGCCCGCGCTGCGGCGAGGCTTTTCATTGCGCGGCGGCCAATGCGCACTGCGACTGCTTCGACCTGACCCTGAGTGCGGCGCTGCGCCAAGCGCTGGCCCGCCAATACAGTGCTTGCCTATGCATCGCCTGCCTCAAACAGCTGCAAGCGCAGGCAAATGCCCTGTCGGCTCTGCAGGCGCACCAAGACTGAGCGGCTTGGCCGAAAAGGCCACGCAGCGTGCGTTATTTCCAAGCTATGCTGGCAGCGAAAGCGCCGTATTATTTGCAAGCAACCTCAGTCTCTATAGCCTGGGCCGACGGCCCCGTCACCGCAGATCATCCTCCAGCCTTGCGCCGAAAGTCAGCATGAACGCACCTCAGCACAACGCAGCCCTGCCGACCCTCTTGATCGTCGACGACTCGCCCGACATCTTGATTTTGATGGAAGAGTTGCTGAGCGATCAGTACAAGATCCTGACCGCATCCGGCGGCGCCCAAGCGCTGGACATCATTGCCAGCTCAACACCACCCGATTTGATCTTGCTGGACTGCATGATGCCCGGCATGGATGGCTATGAAACCTGCCGCAAGCTGCGCAGCTCCAGCGCCAGCAGCACGCCGGTGATTTTCCTGTCGGCCCTGAGCTCAATCGAAGAACGCCTGCTGGGCTATTCGGCCGGCGGTGACGACTATGTCTGCAAGCCCTTCGACATGCCCGAGCTGATTGCCAAAATCGAACGGCAGTTGGCCGTCGTGAGCTCCAAGCGCGAACTGGGCAACCAGCTCAACGAGGCCGTCAATGCGGTCATGAGCAGCGCCGATATGGTCGGCGAAGTTGGCGTGGTGTTGGATTTCCAGCGCGCGCTCAATGCCTGCACCGACTACGCCAGCATCGCGGCCAGGCTGTTCGAAGCCTTCGAACGCTACCGCTTGGATGGTTGCATCCGCATTCAGGGCAAGATGGGTGCCGTGTCGCTCAATAGCAAGACGAGCTGTACGGCGCTTGAGCTGTCCATCTTGGACCATTTGGCAGCACAAAAGCCCGACCCGCGCATCCGCCCTTTCGGCCCCCACACCAGCTTCAATTTCGGCAGCATCATTTTGTTTTTGCGCGATCTGCCGATGACGCGCTCACCCGAGATGGACCCCGAACTGGCCGAGCGCTATGGCCGCGCCATCGACAATGTGGCGCTGTTGATTGAAGGCGCTTGCACCAAGGTGACGGCACTGGACAATGAGCTGGCGGTGCGCGAGCTCAACAGCACCGTGATCAAAATGGTCAACATGACCAGGCTGGCGCTGGCGGATATTTCGGCCAAGAACAAGGCTCAGTCCAGCGAAGTGCAGGCGCTGTTCGAGGCGCTCGCCAAAGATGTGGACGACAGCTTTATGAATCTCGGCCTGCTTTCACAGCAGGAAGAATTCCTCAGCGGCCTGATCAAGTCCTATATGGCTGCGGTGATTCAGTCGCTGGCCAAGGGCCGCGAGACCGAGAACCGCCTGGGCAAGGTGATTGAGCAGCTCGGTCAGCTGAAATAGCGCTTCAGACGATCAAACCCAACCAGCTCAGGCCCAGCGCCGCCACGCAAGCGACGATCAAGCCAATGCTGACCCAGCCGGCCAGCGCGCCCCAAGCGCCGGTTCGCGCCGCGCCCATCACGCGCGCATCGTGCGCCAGCAATTGCAGGGCGATCACATGCATGGGCAGCATCACCGCATTGACGACCTGGCTGGTGTAGATCAGCGGAATCAAGGGCAGACCCGGCAGCGATACAACACTGGCCGCCGCCACCGTCAAGCCAACGAAGGCGGCGTAGAAAAGCTGAAAGTGGCGTGAGTCCAGGTCCAGCGATGCCGGCGCCCCAATGCCTTCGGCGATCGAATAAGCGGTTGCCAAAGGCACGATGGCTGCAGCCAGCAGCGACGCGCCGAGCAGGCCGGCACCGAACAAAACGGTGGCGAAGTTGCCGGCCAGCGGAGCGAGCGCAGCGGCCGCGTCACTGGCGTCCTTGATATGCACGCCGGCCCGGTTCAAGGTGGCCGCGCAGGCCACCGCAATCGCCAGCCCGATCACCCCGGTCAAGACCGAGCCGACGACCACATCCACGCGCTCCCAGCGCAGCTTGTCCAGCGTGACCTTTTTGTCCACCGCGTAAGACTGGATGAAGGCCAAGCCCCAGGGAGCCAGCGTCGTGCCCAGAGTGGCGGCGATCACGACCCAACCGGCCGGGCTGGTCGGGAGATGGGGAACGATGGAGTTATGCAAGACCTGACCCCAATCGGGCGCGGCCAGAATGCCGGCCACGATGTACAGCGCCAGCGTCGACGAGATCAACAGCAGGACCCGCTCGACGCGGTGAAAAGAGCCGTAGACCACCAGCATCGATATCAGCAGCGCCGCAAGCGGCGAGCTGACCCAATTGGGAATGCCGACCAAACCACCGGCGGCCGAGATGCCGGCGTACTCGGCGCAGATGGTGCCGAAGTTGGCGAACAGCAGACCCACTGCGCCGAAGTATCCGGCCGCCCTGCCCCAGCGCTGCCGGATCACCCCGACAAAGCCCAGGCCGGTCACAGCGCCCAAGCGCACCGCCAGCAAATGAAACTGCACCAACAAGATGGTGGAGGCCGGAATGATCCAAAGCAGGCGATAGCCAAAGTCAGCGCCCAACACCGAATAGGTGGTGATACCGGCCGGATCATCATCCGACAGGCCTGCCAGCAGGCCGGGACCGAGCACCGCCAAGAAAGCAGCGAAGGCGCCGGCACCGGCCGCCCGAAAGCGCTGAAACCGTAAAGCAATGCCGCGCCGGTGATGCGCGACCGCATGCGGTGGCGCCCTGAGTCGGGCGTGCTGAGGCGGGGTGAAACGATGGGCCTTGGGCGGCTTGCTCATGCGCTCAAGCTTGCTGGCCAAGGCGACGCAGGCGCATCAACTGACCCGCCACCATCTCGGCCATGGTTTGCGCCACCGCTGCGGGCTCAAGGCTGGGGTCATCGAACAGCAACTCTTGCGCAGCGTAGAGCGCGTCAATCGCCAAGCGAAAGGTCAGCCGGGCGGCGCCTCGCTCGCAGCCCGGATGCGCTTGCATAAAAGGCTCGACCAAGAGGTCGGTGACGAAATCATGCGATCGGTTACGCACCTCTTGCAGCGAGGGCACCGCCCGCAGCGCCCGCGTGACCCAAATGCCGGCCGGCATCTGCTCGGTCAAGACCACGGTCTGCAAAAACACCTCGGCCACGCTGCGCGCGAACTCGGGCTCGGGCAAGGCCATCGTGGCCGGCGTGGCCCAAGGCGTCAGCAACTCGTTTTGGACCTGCATCAAGCGCTGGCCCAGCTCATGCAAGACCGCATATTTATTCGGGAAATATTGGTACAGCGCCGGCGGCGAAATACCGGCGCGCTGGCAGATCAGATTGGTCGACAAACGTTCGATGCC
Source organism: Paucibacter sp. B2R-40 (assembly GCF_025717555.1). Classification (GTDB taxonomy): domain Bacteria; phylum Pseudomonadota; class Gammaproteobacteria; order Burkholderiales; family Burkholderiaceae_C; genus Paucibacter_A. The sequence goes on from NZ_JAJIRP010000014.1 coordinate 15,897, forward strand.
GACCTCGCCGAGCAAATCTGCACAAGCGCCGAGGATGCGCTCAAAGGTCTCCAAAGCACGCGACTGGCTGGGGCTCTTTTTGGCCGCGAGGTCCGGTGTCGGCTGACGGGTGGGGTTCACCGCTGCCTGCACGTCACTGGGCTGGGTCGGGGTGTCTTGATGGCGGCTACGGGTGCGGGGCATGGCCCGAGTCTAGCGCGGCCCGACCTGGGGAATGTCCCAGGGTTTTGGGCCTAGGCAATAAATATAGTTATCGCTATATTTCAATTCGCCGACAAACAAGCCCAGGCAAAGTTCGGCGCCAACCACCAGGAGACAAAATGCTTCAAGCCCCATCGCCCCACCTGCCGCGCTCGCCGGGCCACTTGGCTGTTTGTGCCCTACTGAGCCTGCTGACGGCAGCGGCCGCGCAGGCCCAGGTCGACTCTTCCGCAGCAGCGACTGCCGTTGCGGCGGCAGCACCGGCCGCCGCCAGCAGCGCCGCACAGCTCGACACCGTGATCGTCTCGGGCCAGGGCCGCACGCAGCAGCTGCAATCGGTGCCGATCGCGCTGCAAGTGATTGGGGCGGAGCAGATCCGCAATCTGGCGGCCAGCAATTTGGGTGATATCAGCCGCCATATTCCGGGCCTGGAGCTGGACGCCAACCAAGCCACCCAGCCGCGCATGGCGCTGCGCGGGATCGGCAGCTCGGACTTTGGCATCGGCACCGATTCGCCGGTCGGCATCTATGTGGACGGCGTCTACACCGGCAAAACCGGCGGCGCTTTGACGAACTTCAACGACGTCAAGCGCATCGAGGTCCTGAAAGGCCCGCAGGGCACCTTGTTCGGGCGCAACAGCGCGGGCGGCGCGATTTCCATCGTCAGCAATGAGCCGACTCAACAGCGCGAGGCTCAGGGCTTGTTGCGCCTGGGCAGCGACGGCCTGCGCCATGTCGAGGCGCTGCTCAACCAGCCGATGGGCGAGAACCTGGCGCTGCGCGCCAGCGTGGTCTCGCAGCACAGCGATGGCTTTTTGACCGATGCCGGCAGCGGCCAGCGCGCCGGTGGCGAGGATGCGTGGGGCCTCAAGCTGGGCCTGCGCTGGCAGGCCAGCGAAGACACCCACGCCCTGCTCAGCTATGAGCATGAAAAGCTGGATCAGCGTGCGCGGCCGGCCATCGGCCTGGTCAAGGAGCCAGCCGATGGCGGCCCCCTGCCCTACCCCGCCGACCCAACAAAGTTTCTCGACCCGCATCACGCACCGCTCTTCAATGATGTGGTGGGCGACGCCGAGAAGCGCGACTTTGACGCCCTCACGCTGCGCATCGAGCACAGCCTGGCCTGGGCCGACTTCACGTCCACCACCGCCTACCGCAAGTTCAACACCCTCAACCGCCAAGACAATGACGGCACGCGCAATCCGAACGCCTTTCTGTCCACCACCAACTTGGAAGGCAACAAGAGCTGGCAGCAGGAGTTCCGCCTCAGCGGCAAGCAAGGCAGCGTCGACTGGCTGGCAGGCCTGAGCTTTTATCAAGAGCGGGCCACGCAGTCGGCCTTGATTGACGCGAGCAGCACCAGCCTCGATGCACTAACGGCCAATGCCATCGGCATGCCCTTGTTCAGCACGATTGGCGGCCTGGCCCAGCTGGCCGGCGTGCCGGGGGTCGATTTGCTGGGACTGCCCTGGCAAGAAGCGATGCACAACCAGGGCCGCTACCGGGCCGGCGCCCTCTACGGCGACGCGATCTGGCACCTCACGACGAAAACCAATTTGACCGCCGGCCTGCGCCTGACACGCGATCAAAAGCGTTTCAGCTGGCACAACCCTCTGCGCAGCGCGGCCGGCCTGGACGCCCAACTCGACGGGCTGGACGCCGCCGGCCTGTTCCCGGCTTTGGTGGCGGCCGGCGCTTTGAGCCAGGCCGAGGCCGATGGCCTACAAGCCGCCAGCCGCAACAATATGCTGGTCGCCACCAGCGGCGCCACCGCCGCGCCGCTGACGATTCAGCGCAGCTGGACCGACCTGAGCCCGCGCCTGGTGCTGGACCACAAGCTGGACGGCGGGCCGATGATTTATGCCTCGCTGACGCGCGGCTATCAAGCCGGCGGCTTCAATACCTTGCAGGTCAATTCGGTATTCGAGCCCGAACATGTGAGCAACGCCGAGTTGGGGTTGAAGGGCCAAAGCAACAGCCTTGGCTTGAGTTATAGCGCCGCGCTGTTTCACTACCGTTTTGATAATTTGCAGACCATGGACCTGGTGCCCGCCAGCACGGCCGGCGGCCTGCCCGCCTATCAGGTGACCATCAGCGACCAGCAGGCCAGCGGTCTCGATGTCGACCTGCAATGGCAGGCCACGCAGGCCTTGCGCTTGGGCTTGGGCGCCGAGCTGATCAACCAGACCTACCGCCGCGGGCGCAGCAGCGACGGCCAGGATTTGAGCGGCCAAGCGGTCGGCACGCCGCGCCTGAGCGCCAGCGTCGGCGCCAACTACCTGTGGGCGGCGTTCGGCGGCCAGGCCAGCAGCGGCCTGCAGTTCGCCTATAGCAGCGCTCAGCGCTGCAACCCCGAGTCCTATGTGCAGGGCCAGTGTTTTGAGGCGGCCGCATGGCGCGTCGGTGGCCCGCGCCAGCGCTGGGATCTGCGCCTGGGCTGGGACAGCCAAGCCCGAGCCAAGGCCGGCGACGGCGGCTGGGGCTTGGCCTTGATCGTCAACAATTTGTTGAACGAGCAGCCGGTCCACAAGATCTGGTTTGAGGCCGCCCCACTGGGCAGCGCCTACGCGACCCTGGCCCGGCCGCGCAGCCTCGCGCTGGAGCTGCACGCCAGCTATTGACCGGGATGCCCGCCATGTCTATCCGGTTTTTTCTCTGCGCCGGCATCGCCCTGCTGGCGGCCTGCGGCCCAGCCAAGCAGGAGCAGGCCTTGGCCGCCCGCCGGGCCGAGCAGCTGCGCCCGGCCGATGCGCGCTTGGCGGCCCTCTACGAGCGCAGCTGCCTGAACTGCCACGCCCGCGCCGACAGCGGCGCGCCGCTGACCGGCCAGCCCGAAGCTTGGGGCCTACGCAGCGCACGCGGCCTGCCGGCGCTGGTGCAAAGCGCCAAGCAAGGCCTGGGCGCCATGCCCGCGATGGGCTTGTGCGCAGACTGCAGCGATGTCGATCTGCGCGACCTGATCACCTTTATGCAAAGCCCCTCCCCATGACAGCAAGACGCGATTGGTTGAAACACACGGCGGCGCTTGGCGCCGGCATCGCCATCGGCGGCCCAGCGCTGGCGCAGGGTCAAGCCTTGCCTGCTGCTCCGCTGAAGCCCCAGCCCCAGCCCCAGCTGCCAGCACCCCGAGCCTGGCAAAACTGGTCCGGCATCCAGCGCTGCCAACCCAAGGCCTGGCTGCTGCCGACCGACGAGGCCGCGCTGCAGCAGGCGCTGCGCGATCACAAAAGCGGCCCGCTGCGCTGCGTCGGTGCCGGCCATTCCTTCAGCCCGCTGGTGCCGACCGAGGGCACGCTGGTGTCGCTGGATCAGCTCTCCGGCATCGTCGCCATCGACCCCGGCAATTCGGCGCAGGGCCCGAGCGTGCGCGTGCGCGCCGGCACGCGCATCGGCATGCTGGCGCGCGCGCTCAACGCCCAAGGCCTGGCCCTGTTCAACCAGCCCGATATCGATGTGCAGACCCTCGCCGGCGCACTCGCCACCGGCACCCATGGCACCGGCCAGACCTTGCCGGCCCTGCACGCCGAGGTGCTGGCGCTGCGCCTGGTCAGCAGCGAGGGCGAGCTGCTGGAGCTGAGCGCGCAGCAAAACCCTGATTTGTTCGACGCGGCGCGGGTCTCGCTGGGCACGCTGGGCGTGATCAGCGAGTACACGCTGAAGGTGCGGCCGCGCTATCAGCTGCGCCGGCGTGTCTGGCTGGAGCGCACCGAGGCCTTGTTGGAGCAAGCGCCCGAGCTGGCCGCCAAGCACCGCCACTTCGAACTCTATGTGCTGCCCTTCACCGGCTATAGCGCGGCCATCACGCATACCGAGGTGGCGGGCGGCGCGGGCGACATCTCGCACCCGGCCTCGGCCGACGAAGATGTCTTGCGCGACCTGCAGCGCCTGCGCGATTGGCTGGGCCGCTGGCCCGAATTGCGCCGCTGGACCGCCGCCAAACTGATCGCGCAGACGCCGGCCGAGTCGGCGCAGGACTGGTCCTGGAAGCTGCTCAGCAGCAGCCGCCCGACGCGCTTCAACGAGAGCGAATACCACCTGCCGCGCGCGGCCGGCATTGCCTGCCTGAAAGACATCATCAAAACCTTGGAGCAGCGCAACGAGGTGTTCTTCCCGATCGAATTCCGCTTTGTGCGCGCCGATACCGCCTGGCTGAGCCCCTTCTACATGCGCGACAGCTGCTCGGTCGCCTGCCACGCCTTGCAAGGCGAAGCGCATGACTATTTGCTCAAGGACTTGGGGCCTGTTTACCGTCGACACGGCGGCCGGCCTCACTGGGGCAAGCTGCACGATCTGGGTCGCGCGGAGTTGCAGACGCTCTACCCCAAACTGGCCGACTTCGAGGCTCAGCGCCGCCAACTCGACCCGCAAGGGCGCCTGCTCAACCCCCATGTGAAGGCGATGCTGGGGCTCAAAAATGGCTGATAACCGCCCAGTTCTGACACGCCGGCGTTTGCTGGCGGGCGGCGCGCTCGCCCTTCCCGCTGCTGCCTGGCTGGCCCGGCCGGCCGAGCAAGGCGGGCCGCATAACGCCTATTTCGAGGGCCTCAGTGCAGCGCTGCGCGAGGCCGGTCTGGCGCAAGCCTGCCTGGTGCTGGATCTGCCGCGGCTGCGCGCCAATCTGGCGGCGATTGCGCAGCACCAGACCCAAACCGGCATGGCGCTGCGCGCGGTGCTCAAGAGCCTGCCCAGCCTGGCAGTGATGAAGGAAGTGGCGCTGGCCTGGCGCAGCGACAAGGTGATGGCCTTCAACGCGGCGCAAACCGCGCAACTGCTGTTGGCACGCCCGCAGTCCGAGGTCTTGCTGGGCAAGCCGCTGCCGGCCGCCGCTGCCCATCATTTGCTGCAGACGCTGCCGCCGGCCCTGATAGCCAAGATCGAATGGCTGATCGACACGCCCGAACGCCTCGCCCAATATCAGTTGCTCGCGCAAGCGCTGCCGGCCGGTCAGGCCTTGCGGATGAATCTGGAGATCGATGTCGGCCTGCACCGTGGCGGCTTCGAGGAGCGGGCGCAAATCGGCAACGCGCTGCGCGCCATCCAGGGCTCGGGCGGCCGTTTGCAGTGGAGCGGCCTGATGGGCTATGACGCTCATGTGGCGGCGCTGCCCGAGGCCCTGGGGCTGCGCCGCAGCGCCTGGGACGGTTCGCAGCGCCGCTACCAGGCGGCCTGGGCAACCGCGCACAGCGTGATGGCTGAGCAGGCCGCCAAGCAACTCAGCTTGAATACCGCCGGTTCACCGACCTTTCGCCTGCATGACGGACGAGGCGTCGCCAACGAGGTTTCGGTCGGCTCGGCCGCCGTCCTGCCGCTGGACTTTGAAAAGCCGCTGTTGGCCGATCTATTGCCGGCCCTATTCATCGCCACGCCGGTGCTCAAGTCCTGGCCGCAATTCCGCCTGCCCGAGGGTGTCACTTGGCTGAGCCAGTTGGCACAGACCTGGGACCCCAACCAGGCACAGGGCTTGGCCGTGCATGGCGGCCATTGGCTGGCGCAACCAGTTTCACCGCCCGGCGTGCTGCCCAGCGGCCTGTTCGGGCATTCCTCCAACCAGCAGGTGATGGTGGCCTCGCGGCGGGTGCGTCTCAGGCCCGACGACCATGTCTTTCTGCGCCCCTTGCAGAGTGAGGCGCTGATGCTGCAGTTTGGCGATCTGGCCGTGTTCGACGGCCAGCACATCAGTGAGCGCTGGCCGGTGCTACCCGCCAGCGCTTGAAACAACAGCGAGCGCCCGACTTCACTTCACCACCAAGACCGGCAGCTTGGCGAGCGTCAACACCTTCTGTGCGACGCTGCCCAGGATCACGGCATCAAGGCCGCGACGACCATGCGAGCCCATCACGATCAGTTCACAGCCGCTGGACAAGGCATGCTCGGTGATCGCCTGCGCAGGCCCGTGCTCGCGCAGCACATGGCCACTGAAGGCCACGCCTGCGGCTTTGGCCGCTGCTTCGGCAGCAGCAAGGCCTAGCTTGGCCGCTGCCTCGGACGCTTCCATATACAGCGCCATCGCCTCACTGCCGCCGTCGGGAAAGTACATAAAAGGCAGTGGGTCAATGACGCTGACGATCTCCAGGCTGGCGCCATAGCGTCCGGCCAAATCCACCGCGACAAGGGCCGCTCTTTGGGCTGTTTCGGACCCATCGGTGGGCAAAAGAATTTTTTTGAACATGGTGAACTCCGGACTGATCAATCAACAATGATCCAACAGCGCGGCACCGCCTGACTTGCTTCAAATCAAGGCAAAGGCCGGCGCGAACTAATCCTGCTTGACCCGCTGCAGGGTCAGCTGCAAGACCATCGCGTCGCTGCTGGCGCGGTGGCGGCGCAATTGCTGCTCGGCACGCACCTGATCCAAGACCTGTCCCCAGCGCAAAGCCTCGGCCTCGCTGAGCAGACTGCGCAAATCGGCCAGGCGAAAACTCGGCGCCAGATCACAGACATCGAACAAGCGGCACAACCAAGGGTAGTCATGGCCCCAGGCATCGCAGTAAACGGTCTGGCCGGCCAAGCGCCGATTGATTTGCTCGGCCACCCACAGCGGCGGCTTGCCATGGCGCAGCAGGATCTCACGCGTGATGCCGTGCAAGGTCTCGGCCGAAGCGTCCCAGTGCAGCCAATCGGGTTCGGGCCGAATCAAGCAACAAAACACCGTACCCTTCGGTTCCACAAACCCGATCTCGATCGGATAACTGCCCCGGCCAAAACCAGAGGCTTCCACATCAAGAATGGTGGGCGGCGTCATGGGCCCCAGTGTAGGGGCCAGCCACTGGGGCTTTAGTCAGGGTTGTCGATGATGAGTTCGCGTTCAAACAACTCGATTGCTGCCTTGGCGACCTGCTGGGTGTCGTAATAGGCATAGGCGCTGACGGCCGCCGCGCCGACCACCGGCACCCAGCGCGACACGCCTTTTTGCAGCACCCGCTGGCTCAGCTTGGCGCCGACCGCACCGACCACACGCTGCAGCAGCGCGCTGCTGGCCGGCCGGATCAAGACCCGCTGGCCAACCCGCACCGCCAAGTCACGCACCGCCTGCGCCGCCGTGTGGCGAAACAAGCAGTAAATCATCTGCGCCTGGCCGAGCTGCGCCGAGCGGCCATAGAGTGCCGCGATGTCGGCCACCAATTGCGACTGGATATGCCAGACCGCCGCCATCTCCGGCAAGATCGTCAACCAGCCCAGCGGCCCGGGTGGCAGAGCGAATGCGCCGGCAGCCATCGCGGCCTTGGACGCCGCATCACTGGCTGCTTTTTTTGCAGCCTGCGCAGCCAAGGACGGGCTGGCACTGGGCAGAGCCTTGGACTCCGGCGCGGTGCCTATCAGTTTGAGCAAGGCGGTCGACAGCTTGGCCTGCATTTGCTCTTTCGCGGGGTCTAGGGGCAGGTATTCCTTTTGCGTCATGGTGTGACTCTACATGGCGCGGCGGGGCGGCGGGACCTCTTCTTTTTTTTGACATAGCCCCGCGTAGGCCAATCCGCTTTCACTTCCACGATGCCGACTTTTGTGAAGCCCTTGAGGAGCTTCTTAGACTGGAGGAAGGGGATGAAGGGGATGAAAAGGATAGAGAAAAAGCAAGGCTGGCATTTCGCCTCGGTCCCTGCCCTCGGTCAAAGGAGACTCAGCCACTGCAAGCGCCTGGGTGACTTCCAAGCAAGGGCTGGTAAAAACTGAAATGCCTAGGGGTCCAGACTCAAGACCTGACCCCGACTTCAGCTGAGGGTCAGGTCTTGCCTATAGATTTAAAGACAGGGCCGCGAGCGTGTGGTTTCACACGAGTGTCCGAGAAACCCCGGTTTTTCCCCCGTGGTCACGGGGTGTGTGGGCACGATCCCGCCAAACACAATGGCGACACGCACCGCAAACACAATACGTCGCAGCGGTTCTCAGCCACCCCAACGAAAAAGTAGTCCATGAAGTCACTCAAGATTGTTGCCATCGCCGCCGCTTCACTATTGGCAAATTCGGCCTTCGCTGCCGCCGTCGTGACCGACACCACCCAGTTCGATTTGGGTTTCACGGTTTCCAACACCGATCTGCTCCAGACCAGCTTGGCCAGTTCAGTTTTCACCGGTGAGTTCAGCCATGAGGGCTCCACTGGCGCTGCGGCCTTGAACAACGGTATCTACGGTGCTCAGGGCAATCAAGGCAGCTTTGGCAATGGCACCGAGGCCGCAACCGCAAGTTCAGGAAGCGTCGCCACTTTCACCTTCAGTGGCGCTGGCGGCTACAACATCACTTCCGTCGACAGCTACGCCGGTTGGGATGACTACCGCGGCGGCCAGAGCTATGACCTGTCCTACGCAACGGCTGCCGATCCAAGCAACTTCATCTATCTCGCAAGCGTCTACAACGATGCCCAGGCAGGTGGCAATACCAATACCCATGCCAACATCCTCGGCAGCAGCGGCTACCTTGCCAGCAATGTGCAAAGCCTGCGCTTCGAGTTCAAAGGCGATTTGACCTATGGCTACGCAGGCTACCGTGAAATCGACGTGCAAGGCGTCGCAGCCGCTGTGCCCGAGCCACAAAGCTATGCCTTGATGTTGGCCGGCCTGGGTGCCATCGGCTTCGTCGCCCGCCGTCGCAAGCTGGCTCAACAATAAGCCAGCTTCGAAACTAGTTCAGCCCAAAAGCCGGCCTGAATGGCCGGCTTTTTGCATTTCGGATGAGTCGGCTCTTTGCAGCTCAATAGGGCATCGCAAAGTGAACGCACAAGCTCATCCGCATTGCCCCACATACCCACAAGCGGTGCAAAAATCACAACCGTCCTTGTGAATCATCGTGCTATTGCCGCATTCCGGGCAAGGCTTGCCGGCCATCGCCTGCACCTTCTCGCCCACATGAGCCTTGGCAATCGGCGCCTGCAACAGCCCCATCTCGACCAAGGGCAGGCCCTGCTCGTCCAGCACACCTAACATCGCATAGCGATGGATGATCAAGCGCGCCACATAGGCCACCGTCGAGGGCCAGATCTGCTGGCGGCGCTCGCCGGTCAACGTCGGCACCGGCGCCATGAAGTGCCCCAAGGGCTCGCCCACGTTCAGCAGCTTACGCAGCTTCATGCCTATCCAGGCCGGATCCATCACCCGCATGTCCAGGCTCAGCAGTCGTGCCATGCCGTCCAGCGCCTTCGGGTAATTGCCCGAGAAGCCCATGGCGCACGGCCGAGTGACGAAGCCACCTTCCGGTGTCGGCAAGCTGACCTCTTTCAGCGTCAGCGTGAATTGCTCGTTGGTAGCCGGGTTGTCCACGTCGACCGCCCAGGCCAGCGTACCCATGGTGCTGGTGCGCGGCTCTTCGCGGCTGAACATCGCGTCGATCACCGGCGTGGCGCCGCCGTCTTGCAGCGCACCGAGTTGCTCGCAGCGCCAGCGGATCACGGCAGCCGTCGCCGCCACCACACCGGGGAAGAGGCGCGATTCGCCGCTTGGCGGGATCGGCATCTCAAACGCCCGCTCCTCGGCCACCGTCGCAAGCGCGTCCAGCTTCAGGCGCAGCCAGGCCGCGTCATTGGTGCGCAGGTCCATCGACAAGGTCTTGGCTACCGCCGCCAAACCGCGTGGCTGCTCGGCGCCATTGACCCAGACCTCGAAGGGCAGGTTCTTGCCGAACAGGCCGGCGTCCGGCCCCTCGGCCGGCAGCTCGCCGACGAAGAGCGCAAAGTCGCCATGCGGGTGCCGGATCATGTAGCTCCAGGCCGGGTTGCCGCCAGGCAACTCGGGCCGGCTCGGCCAGCGCAACGAGGCCAACACCGCATTCGGCAGGCGCGATACCAACATGCGCTGGTTGCTGCCATCGGCCAAGACCGGTTTCAGCGCCTCGGGCTCCTTGACGGCGGTCGGCTCGACGCTCAAGACCGAGCCCAGAATGCTGTTAGGCCGATAAGTGGCTAGGCCCTTCAGACCCGCCTTCCAGGCATCGGTGTACAGATCCTGGAAGTCGGCATAGGGGTAATCAGCCGGCACATTGACGGTTTTGGAGATCGAGGTATCCACAAAGGGCGCGACGGCCGCGACCATGGCCGCATGGTCGGCCGCGCTCAGCTCCAGCGCGGTCACAAATGCGTCGGTCAGCGGCGCGTCCTTGCCGAACATATGGCGATACAGGCGCCAGGCGTGATCCTCGACGGCATATTCCTTGAAGCTACCGTCGGCCATACGCTTCTTGCGCGTATAGCTCCAGCTGAAGGCTGGCTCGATGCCGTTGGAGGCGTTGTCGGCAAAGGCCAGGCTGATGGTGCCGGTCGGCGCGATCGACAGCAGGTGCGAGTTGCGCAGGCCTTGCGTGCGGATCTTGTCCTTCAAGCCATTCGGCAGCCGCGACGCGAAGTTGCCGCCGGACAGATACAGATCGGCATTGAAGAGCGGGAAGGCGCCTCGTTCGATCGCCAGATCGGCCGAGGCCTCATAGGCGGCATCGCGCATCACCTCACTCAAACGGCGCGCCACATCGCGGGCAGCTTCGGTGTCGTAGCGCTGATTCAGCATCACCAAGGTGTCACCCAGGCCGGTGAAGCCCAGGCCCACGCGGCGCTTGTTGCGCGCTTCTTGCTGCTGCGCCGGCAGCGGCCAGGGCGTCACGTCCAAGACGTTGTCGAGCATGCGGGTGGCAACGCGGCAGACCTCGGCATAGCCTTCTTCATCGAAGCTGGCATTCGGGCCAAACGGGTCGCGCACAAAGCAGGTCAGGTTGACCGAACCCAGGCAGCAGCAGCCATAAGGCGGCAGCGGCTGCTCGGCGCAGGGGTTGGTCGCCGCGATCGACTCGCAGTAGTGCAGATTGTTGTCGACATTGATGCGGTCCAGGAACAGCACGCCCGGCTCCGCATGGTCATAGGTGCTGCGCATCACCTCATCCCACAGCGCGCGCGCCTTGAGCTTGCGATAGACCCATTGGCCATCAGCGCGCTGGTAGGCGCCGGCCTCAACCTGCTTCTGGCCCGGCTCGGCCTTGTGAGTCAGCTCGATTTCGCCGTCAGCTTCAACCGCTTGCATGAACTGATCGGTGACGCCGACCGAGATATTGAAATTCTTCAGGTCGCCCTTGTCCTTGGCGCGAATGAATTCTTCGACGTCGGGGTGGTCGCAGCGCAAGACGCCCATCTGCGCGCCCCGGCGGCTGCCGGCGCTCTCGACCGTCTCGCAGCTGCGGTCGAACACGCGCATATAGCTGACCGGGCCGGAGGCGCTGCTTTGCGTGGAGCCGACCCAGGCGCCGTGCGGGCGGATGCGCGAGAAATCGTAGCCCACGCCGCCGCCACGGCGCATGGTCTCGGCCGCCTCGGTCAAGGCCGTGTAGATGCCGGGGTGGCCGTCTTCGCTGGAAGCAATCGAGTCACCGACCGGCTGCACAAAGCAGTTGATCAAAGTGGCGGAAAGTTCGGTGCCGGCGGCCGAATTGATGCGCCCGGCCGGCACAAAGCCGCGCCGCTGCGCATCCAAAAAACGCGCTTCCCACTCGGCCCGCGCTTCGGGCGCCTCGGCTTGTGCCAGGGCGCGCGCGACGCGCTGGCGCAGTTCGTCCAGCGTGCGCTCGTCGCCCTTGGCGTACTTCTCCAACAAGACCTCGGCACTGATGTCTTGGGCCGGCAAGGCGGAGGCAGGCGCTACTGCGACTCGGAATGCCGGCGTGTTGCCGAAGATATCGGCTTGAGCCTCATGGCTGTTGTGAGCGGCATTGGGGGTGGCGATGTGGGTGGGGTTGGGCGAGCTCATGCAGGTCTCCGAGACGGCGGGATCAAATTGTGTGCGCAATACTGCGGTCATCTTAGCGAGCGAGGCTTGACGCTAGACAGGGCTTGGCCTTCTTTATTCCTTGATGACCCTCGATCAAGCCGCCAGGACGGGCGCAAAAATCATCAATTGTGAGCGGTCACTCTGAGGCGGGCGCTTGCGGAAAATAGGCCCAGCTTGCTGAGCTGACCCGCACCAGGCTTGAAAAACTCACCGATGCAAGCGCTGCCAAGTCATTTCAAGCCAGCCCTAGTGCAGCCGACAACTCGGCCGCTGTGTAAAAGGCTTGGCGCCCTGGCACCCAAGCCTGCACCAAGGCCTGCATCCGCGCGTTCAAGGGCGCTTGGCGGCCCATTCCTGCCGCCAAGCGAACGACCTCGCCGCACAGCGCGTCCACCTCCGTCGGCCGCCCCAGGCTGAGGTCATCGGCCATGCTGGAGCGCGCCTTGGCGTCGATTCTGAGCATGCGCGCTGCCAGCAGACGAAACACCGGCGTCGGCAAGCGCAGCATGGTGATCAGCCGGCGCGGCGGCAGCGGCGTCATCGCGGCGACCTCGATGCCAGCTGCGTCCAAGACATCCAAGGCCTCGCTCTGCAAAGCCGCAAAACAACGCCGATAGCCGCGCTGCAGCAATTGCTCGCGCAGCGGCCGGCCGGACATCGCATTGACCGGGTTGTTCAGATTGATGAGCAGCTTGCCCCATTGCACCGCACGCAAATCCGCATGCAGGCGCAGCACCAAACCCTGGCGTTTGAACGCGGCCTGCAGGCCCGCCAAGGCGGGCTCACTGGCCTGACCTTGCATCGCCAAGGCCCCAAGTGTGCCGCGGTGGAAATGGCCGGGGGCTACTTCGGCCACATTGAACGGCGTCATGCCGGCGCGCCAATCAAGCGCCGGCGCAGCGCTGTTCGCCCGCTCGGCATTGCCGACACCGTTTTGCATGGAAACAACCAAGCTGCCGGCCGGCAGCGCTTGTTGCAACTGCACGGCGGCCTCGGTCGTAGCTGCGCTCTTCACGCACAGCAGGGTCACCGCGGCTTGCAGCCCGGCAGGCACGCTTTCATGCAGACTCAAGCCGGCGGCGGGCAAATGATGATGGCCACCGTCCAAATCGCTCACGGTCAGCCCGCAAGCCCGCAGATCAGCCAAAACACGCGGTCTGCCCACAAAGTGGACCTGCAAACCGGCTGCGGCCAACACCGCGCCCAAATAGCAACCGACCGAGCCGGCGCCCAGAATCAAGACAGAAATCGGCTCATGCTCTGGCGCGCTGACAGCCATCGCTCAAGCGAGTGGATGGGCCAAATCGCGCAAATGGGTGGGCCCAACACGGCGCTCAATTTCGCCCAGCATGTCTTGCCCCCAACCCAGCGCAAACATGGCCTCACCGACGACAAACATCGGCCCCACCAGCAGGCCGACCAGATCATCCACAAAGGCGGGCTTTTTGCCTTCGTAATAGTGCCCCAGAAACTGGATCACCCAGCCGACGACAAAAGCCCCGACTCCCCAGGCCAGCCAATTGCCCAGGCTGCCTGCTGCGAGTGGTTCCGCCAGAGACATCAGCAAAGCATTGACGGCGCTAACGGCCAATCCCAAGACCAGATTGCCGCGCGTCAAATACCAAGCCGTGCTGGCGCCCCAGAGCAGCCAGGCGGCCGTTAGTTGAACGCCGCCAAGGCTGAGTTCGGCGCGCGCCAGCAAGACGCCGATCGCAAAAACGATCAGCGGAATGCCGACGAAATGAGTCGCGATATTGCGGCGGTCGCGGTGATAGCTGGCGTATTGCGCCATCAAATCGAGTGCGGGGCGAAAAGGACTGGCAGCCATGCTTGTCTCCTAATTCAAAGATCATGGGTCATATCAGCCATACTAAAGCAGCATGGCGCGGTGAGGCTGTCAAAATCGATACAGATTCTGCGGCAGTTTGGCCGATAAAAATGAACCTGACCCCATTTTTGAGATTATTCCCTCTTTCATTTGGGGTGTTGCTGCTCTGCGCTTGCGCGGCTCAGGCTCCTCCGGCTCCGCAATTGACAGCCTGGGCGCCTGATTTTGCCGACTTGCGCCAGCTCAGCCAGGGCCAAGCGCTGTGGCCCGTAGATGCGGGGACCTCGACCCTCAGCGTCCATGTGTTTCGCGGTGGCCGAGCGGCGCAGCTGGGTCACAACCATGTGTTGAACGCGCCCAAGCTGGCAGGTTTGCTCAGATTGAATGCGAGCGAGTGCTGCCAAGATTTGGATCTCAAGACGGCCGCTTTCGAACTGGCCTTGCGCTTGGATGAGTTGGAACTGGATGCGGCCGCTTCCCGCGCGACTTTAGGCGTCGGCTGGGCCAGCGCAATATCGCCCGAGATGATCGCCGCCACTCGCCGCAATATGCTGGGCGAAGCAGGTCTGCAGGCCAGCAGCTATCCGCTGCTGAGAGTGCGCTCGCTGCGCATCAGCGGCGCCTACCCAAAACTTGCTGCGCTGGTAGAGATTGAATTGCATGGCCACAGACAGCGCCAATGGTTGGCCTTGAACCTCTCAAACAAGCCTGGCGGCGGCGTGCAAGCGCGGGGGACCATGGTGATCAGCCAAAGCGAATTTGGCTTGACGCCGTTTTCGGTCGCCGGCGGCTTGCTGGCGGTGCAAGACGAGTTGCTTATCGAATTTGATCTGCTGGCAAGACCTTCAACTCGCCCGGACTGACAAAACACTGCACCAGCCCCTGCCACCACCCCTCGGTCAACACATGCTCGGTGAAATTACCGCCTGAATATTCGGTGATCACGCGGCGCCAAAAGGCTTGCGCCGCCACATTGCCCTTCATCTGCCCGACCTCCCAGGGCCCCGGCAATGCCTGAAACACTCCGCGCGCCAGCTCGGCACCCAGGCCGGCGCGTCGGTACTTCTTCAGCACAAAGAACTGCGCCATCCAATGCGATGAGTGATCGGGTGCGCCGAGCTTGCCTTGCGGATTGACCAGCGCAAAGCCTGCATACCGATCATTCACCAAGGCGATAAACGGATGCCAAAGCGGATCACGCCAATATTGATCCAGCTCGTAGCCATACTCGCCATGGCGGTCCAGATCTTGATCCCAGAGATCCGACAAATCGTGCTGGTACAGCTCCAACATTCGGTACAGCGGCAAGCGGTCTTCAGGCAGTGCCCGGCGTATCTGCAATTCGGTCAAATTCATGGCGTCCCTTGGCTTTACGAAACCATTGTCCGCTCGCTTTATCCCTTGGTTCTATCCCTTGGTTTTGTCCGCTGGTGTTGTCCGCCGGTCTTGTCCGTCGGTCTTGTCCGCACACTGTCCGCGGACAGTTTCCTCGCTGGCGCGCTCACCCTAAGCTCTTGATTTTCATAGGATTCAACTTGGGGCAAGTGCTGGCATGCCGCTTGCATTGAATAGAGTAACAAAGCCACCCGACGCAAGCACCCCATGATTCGTGACACCTCTGCGCAGGACCAAATCCTGACACCCCGCAAGACCCGCGGCCGCCGCTTCGCCTTGGCCGGCCTGGCCCTGGCGACCGTCGCCTTGCTCGCCTACACCGGCCCAAAGCTGCTGAGTCAATTCGGCGGCGGCGCCTCGGTCGCCCTGGCAAGGCTGTCCCTGGCCACGGTCGAGCTGGGGCCGCTGACGCGCGACATCGCCGCTGAGGGCCGCGTGGTCGCCGCCAACAGCCCGACGCTGTTTGCCGGCAACCCCGGCACCGTCAATTTGAGCGTGCAGGCCGGCGATCAGGTCAAGCGGGGTCAGGTCTTGCTGAAAATTGCCAGCCCGGAGTTGACGGCGCGCTTGGGCCAGGAACGTGCCAATGCCGACGCGCTGCAAAGCGAATGGCTGCGCGCCCAGGCCGACTCACGCCAGCAGCGCGCGCAGGCGCAGAGCCAAATGGAAACGGCCCAGATCAGCTTCAAAACCGCGCAAAACGAGCTGGCGCGCCAGACCCAAGCCTTCCAGGCCGGCGCGACTGCGGCGGCGCAGGTCGACCAGGCGCGCGACACTTTGGCCAAGGCACAAGTCGCGCTCAAGCAAGCGCAGGAGTTGCTGGGCCTCAAAGATGACGCGCTCAAGTTCGAGTTGCAGGCCAAGCGCCAGGCTTTCGAGCGTCAAGCGCTGATGGTCAAGGACGTGGAGCGTCAGCTGGATGAGTTGAATCTGCGCTCACCAGTCGACGGCCAGGTCGGCCAACTCTTTGTCACCGACCGCGCCAGCGTCGCCAAAGACGCCAAGCTGCTGTCGGTGGTCGATCTGTCCGCCCTGGAAGTGCAAATCCAGGTGGCCGAGAGCCTGGCGCGCGAGCTGCAGCCACGCATGGCGGGAGAAATCAGCGGTGGTTCGGATCAAAAGTGGAAAGGTCTGCTCAGCTCCGTTTCACCCGAGGTCGTCAATGGCGAAGTAGCGGCCCGCCTACGCTTTGACGGCCCGCAGCCCGAACAGCTGCGCCAGAACCAACGCCTGTCGGTACGCATGCTGCTGGACCACAAGGACAAGGTCTTGACCCTGTCGCGCGGCAGCTTTGTCGAAGAAGGCGGTGGCCACTTCGCCTATGTCTTGCAAGGCGCAAATGCCGACTACGCCGAAAAACGTGCGATCAAGCTTGGCGTGCAAAGCCTCGCCAAGGTCGAGGTGCTGGAAGGCCTGAAGGCCGGTGAGCAAGTCGTGATCTCGGGCGCGGACAACTTCAAGGACGCACAGCGCGTCAGCATCAGTCGCTGAAAAAGCCAACTCTTATTTCAAATACCCAGGAGCCCACACCATGTTGATAATGAAATCCCTCGCCAAGGTCTACCGCACCGAGATGGTCGAAACCTATGCGCTGCGCGACTTCAATCTGGAAGTCAAGCAAGGCGAGTTCGTCGCCGTGACCGGCCCGTCCGGCTCGGGCAAGACCACCTTTTTGACCATCGCCGGCCTGCTCGAAGCCTTCAGCAGCGGCAGTTACGAGTTGGACGGCGTTGACGTCAGCCGCATGAACGACGACGCACGCTCCAAGATTCGCAACCAGAAGATCGGCTTTGTGTTCCAGGCCTTCAACCTGATTGGCGACCTGAACGTACTCGACAATATCGAAGTGCCCTTGCGCTACCGCGGCATGGGCGCGGCCGAGCGCACGCGCCGGGCCAAGGATGCGCTGGCACGGGTCGGCCTGTCGGCCCGCGCCAAGCATTACCCGGCCGAGTTGTCGGGTGGCCAGCAGCAGCGCGTGGCGATTGCGCGCGCGCTGGCCGGCGAGCCCAAACTCTTGCTGGCCGACGAGCCGACCGGCAATCTTGACAGCCAGATGGCGCGCAGCGTGATGGAGCTGCTGGAAGAGTTGCACCGCGAAGGCGCGACCATCGTGATGGTCACCCATGACCCGCAACTGGCCGCCCGCGCCCAGCGCAATGTGCATGTGATCGACGGCCAAGTAGTGGACATTGCCGCCGAGTTGCGCATGGACCCAGCGCTGTTCAAGGCCGAGTCGGCACAGCTGGGCTGAGGGCGATGAAGCTGCAACGCCTACTCCTGTTGACGGCGTTGGCATGGCCTGTGTTGGCCAGCGCCGATGACCTGCTGAGCATTTACGCACAAGCCCGCGCCGCCGACCCCGTGCTGGCCAAAGCGCAGGCACAACGCGGCAACCAGGAAGAAGCCGCCGCGCAGGCACGCGCTGTTCTGCTGCCGCAATGGACGCTCAGTGCTGAAAAAAACCAAGTCAATCCCGGCTCGGCCAATAGCAACTTGATGGCCAGCCACATCAGCCAAAGCCTGCTGGATCTCAGTCAATGGCGCAGTCTGGCCGCCGAGACCACCTTGCTCTCGGCCCAAGACGCACGCCTGCGCGCCGCGCAGCAAGAGCTTTGCGCCCGCGTCGCTAACGCCTATTTCGCTGTACTGATCGCTCAGGCCGGCCTGGGCACCAGCCGCGCCAACGAGGCCGCCTTTGCCGAGCAGGTCAAGCAGGCGCAGAGCCGCTTTGAGGCCGGCTTGTCGGCGCAGGTCGATGTCGATCAGGCGCGCACATTTCACCAGTTAGTGCGCGGCAATGTGATCCAGGCCGAGCAGGTTTTGGCCGATGCCAAGCAGGCCTTGGCAGAGATCACCGGCGTCCAGCCAGGCCCCTTGAGCCCGCTGGCCCAAGACTTGCCGGCCTTGCCACCGCAACCGCAGGACGCGCAGGCCTGGGTCGAGCGCGCCTTGAGCAGCAACCCGCAATTGAAGGCCATCGGCTTGGACCTGAGCGCCAGCGAACGCCGTATCGAGGCTGCCCGCGCCGGTCATTTGCCGACGCTGAGCTTGGGGCTGGACAGCGAGCGTCGCAGCGGCAATGCCGTGCCCGATGCCGTGAGCGGTCGCCAAATCAACACCGTGGGCCTGAAGCTGAACATCCCGCTGTTTGCCGGTGGCGCCACCCAGTCGCAAGTGCGCCAAGCCGGCTTCCGGCGCGACGCGGCGCAGAGCGATCAAGAGAGTACGCGGCGTGCGCTGATCCGCGAGACCCAGGCGCAATATCAGGCGGTGATGGCGACGCTGGCTCAAATGGAGAGCAGCCGCTTGGCAGTGGCCGCCGCCAATCAAGCGCTGGCGTCCACCAAGGCCGGCCAGAGCTTGGGTCTGCGCAATATGACCGACCTCTTGCTGGCCATTCAAGCACAGGCCTCAGCGCAAAACGCGCATGAACAAGCTCGCCACAGCTTTGTCTTGGCCAAGTTGCTGCTCAGCGCAGCGGCAGGCGCACTCGATGCCTCCGAATTGGCTGCAGTCAACCAATGGCTGCAGGCACCCGGCATCGACACCGATATTGAAAGGAAATCATCATGATGATGCTCAACTACTACTTTGAGCTGGCGCTGCGCAGCTTCAAGTCCTCGCGCGGGCTGACCGCGCTGATGCTCTTGACCATCGCCATGGGCGTGGCCGCTTGCATGACCACGCTGACGGTGTTCCATGTGCTCTCGGGTGACCCGATCCCGGGCAAGAGCGGCCGGCTGTTCAATATTCAATTGGATGCCAATCCACTGCGGGGCTACAAGCCCGGTGACGAGCCGAATCTTCAACTGACCCGCTTCGACGCCGAGGCCCTGCTGCGCGAGGCGCGCGCCGACAAGCAGGTGATGATGTCCGGAGGCAATATGGCGATCACCCCGCCGCAAACCGGGCAGCAGCCCTTTATCGCCAGATCACGCAATACCTCGGCCGATTTCTTCACCATGTTTGAGGTGCCCTTCCTCTACGGCCAGGGCTGGACGGCGGCCGATGATGGGGCCGAGGCGCGCGTGGCGGTGATTTCCAAGGCCTTGAACGAGCGCCTGTTCGGCGGAGCCGATAGCCGCGGCAAAACGCTGCGGGTGCGCGACAAAGACGTCACCATCGTCGGCGTGATGAACGAATGGCGCGTTGTGCCGCGCTACTACGACCTGACCAATGGCCCCTTCTCCAAAATCGACGAAATCTACTTCCCCTTCAGCACGGCGATGGCGCTCAGGTTCGGCATCTCCGGCAATTTCTCTTGCTGGGCCAGTCCTGCCGGTGGCAATGCCCGCGCCCTCAACGCGCCTTGTTCCTGGATTCAATATTGGGTCCAAGTCGATAGCCCGGAGAAGGCCAAGAACTACCTCGCCTATCTGAACCAATACTCGGACCAGCAACGCGCCAGTGGCCGCTTCGAGCGCCCCAACAATGTGCGCATGCGGGACGTCATGGCCTGGCTCAAACAGAGCCAAGTCGTGCCCGATGACCTCGGCCTGCAGCTTTGGCTGGCCTTCGGCTTCCTGGCTGTGTGTTTGACCAATACCGTGGGCCTGCAACTGGCCAAAGCGCTACGCCGCTCGGGCGAGATCGGTGTGCGCCGCGCCTTGGGCGCGCCGCGCCGGCAAATTTTTGCGCAATTCCTGGTCGAGGCCGGCAGTCTCGGGCTGCTGGGCGGCCTCTTAGGCCTGGGTCTGACATGGCTGGGCGTACTGGCCGTACGCAATGGCGCCAGCGAATACGCCGCCCAGATACAGATGGACGTCTTGATGCTGGCCACCACGCTGGGCCTGGCCCTGTCCGCCAGCCTGGTCGCCGGCATCCTGCCCGCCTGGCGTGCTGCCCAAGTGACGCCGGCCCTGCAATTGAAGTCTCAATAAGGACGGAATTACAAACATGGACATCCTGCCCATCCTCGCCACGCTCAAGCGCCACAAAACAGCGTCATTCTTGATCGTGCTGCAGATCGCCTTGACCTGTGCCATCGTCTGCAATGCCTTGTTTCTGATCATGCAGCGGGTCGAAAAAATCAATGAACCGTCGGGTCTGGCCGACCAGGAAATCGTCGCACTGCGGGTGGGCGGCATTGGCCCCATACAGAACGAGGACGCGCTGACCCGCGCTGATCTGCTGGCGCTGCGGGCTGTCCCCGGCGTCAAGGAAGCCACCCTGCTGAACCAGTTCCCCTTTGGCGACAATATGCAGATGAGCACCATGCGTCTGCAGCCGAAATCGGATGGCAGCGGGGTAGACGCATCGCTGTACGCGGCCAGCGAAGGCTGGTTGAAAGCGACAGGACTGCGCCTGGTCGCCGGGCGTGATTTTGAAGCCGGCGAGTACCAGAACCAATCCGATTTCGACAAGTCCGAAAACGCCAGCATTCCTGCCGTCATCCTCAACCGGGCGATGGCCAAACGCATGTTCCCCAAGGGCGATGCGGTCGGCCAAGTGATCTATGGCCTTGGCGAAGAGCCGATCCGTGTGGTCGGCTTGATCGACACCTTGGTGTCGGCACAACCGGGCGGCAAAGATGAGGCGCTGAGCTACAACATGGTGCTGCCGGTGCGCTCGAGTTTTCGAAGCGGCACCTACCTGCTGCGCACCGAGCCTGGCAAGCGCGATGAGGTGCTGAAGGCAGCGGCCCTGGCGCTGGACAAGAGCGGTCCCAACCGGATCAAGTCGGAGAGCAAACGCCTGGAAGATTACCGAGAGCGCTACTACCGCCAAGACCGCAGCATGATCAATTTGCTGGCGGCAGTCTGCTTGGCCCTGCTGGTGGTGACCGCCTTCGGCATCGTCGGCCTGGCCAGCTTCTGGGTCCAGCAGCGCACTCGCATGATTGGCACGCGACGGGCCTTGGGCGCCACCCAGGGTCAGATCTTGCGCTACTTCCAAACCGAGAATTTCATCCTCTCGACGGTGGGCATTGCGCTAGGCATGTTCGCGGCCTACGGCATCAGTCTGCTGCTGATGAAGAGCTATGAGCTGCCACCGCTGCCTCTTTACTTCTTGCCCGTCGGCGCCTTGCTGCTGTGGGCTTTGGGCCAACTGGCCGTCTGGGCGCCGGCGCGCCGGGCGGCCGCACTGCCGCCGGTCGCGGCACTCCGAGGCGCTTGATTGCTATGCTCGCGCCCTGATGAAAAACGTTCTGATCATTGACGACAACCCCGGCGTCGGCGAGGCGCTGTCGCTGCTGCTGTCGCTGCACGATATAGCGCCGCTGTATGTGGCCAGCCCGGACGAGGGATTGGCCATGCTGGCCGCCCGCCCGGTGGATCTGGTGATACAGGACATGAATTTCACGGCCGACACCACCTCGGGCGCCGAAGGCGTGGCGCTGTTTCGCGCCATTCGCGCCAACTATCCCGATCTGCCGGTGATTCTGTTGACCGCCTGGACGCGCTTGGAGGCGGCGGTCGAATTGGTCAAGGCCGGCGCGGCCGACTATCTGGCCAAACCCTGGGACGACGCCAAGCTGGTCATCACGATAGGCAATCTGCTGGAGTTGTCAGAAGCCTCGGGCGAGTTGCGGCGCAGCCATCAAGAGCGCCGCAGCCGCCGCCAGGCCCTGCAGCAGCGCTTCGACTTGGACGGTCTGGTCTTCGCCTCCGAGGCGATGCTGTCGACCTTGGAGCTGGCGGCGCAAGTCGCACGCACCGAATTGCCGGTCTTGGTCAGCGGGCCGAACGGCTGCGGCAAGGAGCGCGTTGCGGCGCTGGTGCACGCCAACTCTGCGCAGCGCAAGGGCCCTTTCATCGCTTTGAACTGCGGCGCCTTGCCGGCCGATTTGATCGAGGCCGAGCTGTTCGGCGCGGACAGTGGCGCCTTCACCGGCGCGCACAAGGCACGTGAAGGTCGCTTCGAGGCGGCTCACGGCGGCACGCTGTTTCTGGACGAAATCGGCACCCTGCCGCTGGCCGGCCAGGTGAAACTCTTGCGGGTCTTGGAGACCGGCCGTTTCGAGCGTCTGGGCTCCAGCCGCACGCGCGAATCAAAAGTCAGGGTGATCAGCGCCACCAATGCCGACTTGAAGGCCATGGTGGCGGCGGGCACATTCCGCGAAGACCTCTACTACCGACTCAATGTGTTCGAGCTGCGCCTGCCGGCGCTGGCGAACCGGCGCGACGACATCTTGCCGCTGGCCGAGTTTTTCCTCGGCCAGGCCAGTGGCGCGCGCATCTCTGATGCGGCCCGCAGCGCCTTGCTGGCCCACGCTTGGCCAGGCAATGTGCGGGAGCTGAAGAACGTGATGGCCCGCGCCGGTTTGCTGGCTGCTGAGGGCTTGATTCAGCCCGGCCATCTGGGCTTGGCAACACCCGCCGCACCGACTTTAGGCGCGCGCAATCTGGACGAACCCAGCCGCGAAGTGGTGCTGGGCGCGTTGGCTGCAGCCGGCGGCGTGGTCAGCCGGGCCGCACAGGACTTGGGCCTTTCGCGCCAAGCGCTATACCGGCGCATCGAGCGCTACGGTCTGGACGCCGGCTGATGCGTGGACCTGGGCTGCATACACGGCTGAGCTTGGCGCTGCTGGCAGCAGCACTATTGGGCGGGCTGGTCCATGCTGCTCTTGCTGCTTGGCCATCCATCTGGAGCCGCTCAGCCTTGTTGGGCGGCGCGGCCCTGTTGCTGATCTGGCTGAGCAGCCAGATGCTGGCACCACTCAAACGACTGTTACGGGCGCTGGAAGGCTCGGTGCTGAGCTATCGGGACGGTGATTTCAGCATGTCGCTGGCGGCGCCCTCACGCGGCCAACCGTCCGAGCTGGCCGACTTGCTGCGCTTGCACAGCGACTTGGGCCTGGCCTTGCGAGAGCAACGCCAGCAACTCGCGCAGCGTGAATTGCTGCTCGACACCGTGGTGCAAAACACGCCGGTGGCGATGCTCTTGTGTGACCCGCTGGGCGGTATCAGCTATGCCAATATCGCCGCCCGCCAGTTGCTGGCGCAGGGCCGCAGCATCGCCGGCATCGCGCTGAGTGAACTCTTGGCCAACACGCCGCAGGCCTTGGCGCTGGCGCTGCAAAGCCAACAGGATCAATTGGTCAGCGTGCAGGAGATGGATCAAGAGGAGCAGTTTCACATCTCTCAGCGCAGCCTCTTGCTGCACGGTCAACCACATCGCTTGCTGCTGATCCGCCGCATGACGCGCGAGTTGTCGCGTCAAGAAGTGGCCAGCTGGAAGCGCGTGATTCGGGTGATGAGCCATGAGCTGAACAACTCATTGGCACCGATTTCATCGCTGGCGCATAGCGGCGCGGAGCTGGCGCGGCGCGGCCAGATCGAGCGGCTGGAGGCTGTCTTCAAAAGCATTGGCGGGCGCGCCGCCCACCTGCATCAGTTCTTGTCCGGCTATGCCCGCTTCGCCAAACTGCCGCTGCCGCAGCCGGCCACCGTCTTGTGGCCGGAATTCCTGGCCGGCTTGAGCGCGCACTGCAAGTTTGATCTGCAAGGGGTTTGGCCGGATCAGGCGGGCTATTTTGACGCCGGCCAGATTGAGCAAGCGCTGCTCAATCTGATCAAGAACGCCCATGAGGCGGGCGGACCGGCTGACGCGGTCTGTTTGAGCTTGAAACAGGACGCGCAATGGCTGGCATTGACCGTGGCCGACCGCGGCCCCGGCATGAGCGAAACGGTGCTGGCGCAGGCCTTGTTGCCGTTTTACTCGACCAAACGCCAGACCGATGGCGGCGGCACCGGCCTCGGTCTGGCGCTGGCGCGCGAAATCGCCGAAGCGCATGGCGGGCGCATCACGCTGGCCAATCGGGCCGGCGGTGGCTTGGCGGTCAGCCTGTTGTTGCCATGTCGCTGATTTGCTGATTTGCTGATTTGCTGATTCGCTGATTCGCTGATTCGCTGATTCGCTGATTCGATTGAAATCGTCTGCATGAGCGCTATCCTTAGCGACTGTTACTTGCCGATCTCGCCGACCTATTGCGCCAACCATGTTGCCCGACATAGATCTCGCCACCGCCAGCCGCGCCAGCTTGGAGCTGGCCATTGCACAAGCCTGCAGCCAGCCCGCTGGCATGGCGCTGACGGCTTATTTGAGCGCCTGCCACTTGCGCCTGAGCGCGCTGTGCGAGCAGGCCCAAGACTTTGAAGCGGCACTGCACCACTATCGGCGCTTTCATCAGCTGAGCCTGCAAGACCGTGTTTCAACCTTGCTTGATCGCGCAGCGCTGCTGCAAGGCTTGCATGAACTGATAGTGCAATCCAAAGGACTGGGTGTGGGCCTGTGCTTGGTTGCCCTGGAGGTGGACCGCGCCGCGCACGGGCCTGACGAGCAAACGCAGCTGGCCGACTTGCTGCGTCGTCAATGCCGGCCGGAAGACTTGATTGCTTGCCAAGGCCGCGGTTCGGGCCATGGCTTGCTGCTGGTTTTGAGCGATGTGGACTTGGCCTCGGCGCGCAAGGTCTGCGAGCGGGTTCGCTCGGCCTGGCCCAAACAAAGCGCAGGAGGCAGCCTCAGCATGGGATTGAGCGCCTGGCGTGGCCCAGCCGATGAGCTCACTCGCCTGCTAGAGCGCGCCGAGAGCGCTTTGACGGCGGCCCAACGCGGCGGCGGCAACTGCCTGCGCAGCGGTTCGGCCTGAGCTGCACACGCTTGGCCCAGCCTTGGCGTGATTTTTTGCTCGTTCAAATCGCCTTGCCAGCAAGCTGGCGCGGCCTACACTCTCGCACTGACGGGCCTGGGCAGTTTTTGTGCGCACTGCGCACGCTGATATCTTTTTGCGCGGCGGCATGCCCGCGCCATTTCTAAACCTAGAGACATGAGTACACAAGCCGACTTATCCAAGCTGGCCATTGCCTTGGAATACGCCGACTTGGGGGCAGGCCTGTATCTGGCCGGCGGCAGCGACCACGCAGCCAAGCTGTTGGCCGCCGCCGCCGAGCAAGTGCTGGGCGACCTGGCGCGTTTGCTGGGACCCTCCGCCCACAATGATGAGGTGCAAACCCTGCTCGCCAAGATCGCCAAACGCTACAAGGCCGCGCCACTGGAGCCCAATAGCTCGCGCGCCAAGCGAGGCGACGGGCTGTCAGCCCTGGGCTTTGCTCAAGCTGGCGAGAAGGTGAGTGAGGAGACCCGCGAGGCCACTGCCGCCTATCTGCGCGCGGCTTGGTATACCTTGGAAGCAATGGGGCTGGACGCCGTCGTGCCCTTGCGCCTGCAAAAAGCGGTCGACCAAAGCACCATCTACGCCAACCACAGCTGAAGCACCGAAACAGCGGTTTTGCACGCGCTAATCTCATCGCCACGCGCAGGGTGCATCTGCTAGCATCAAAGCCAAGCATCAAAGCCAAGCATCAAAGCGGTGCACAAGGAGCCTGCCATCAATACCGAACGCCGCCATTTCGCCCGCGTCGCCTTCGACGTCGAGGCCGAGTTGATCACCACCCAAGAACATCTGAAAGCTCAGGTGCTGGACCTGTCGCTGAAGGGCGCTTTGCTGAACCTACCGGGTGCAGCCGAGTTGGCGCTGAACCTGCCTTGTTTGCTCAAAGTGCGCCTGAATGACCAGGAAACCGTCATCGCCATGGCTGGAGAATTGGCCCATGTGGAAGGCGAGCATGCCGGTTTTCTGTGCCGCAGCATTGACATCGAAAGCATCACCCACCTGCGCCGCCTGATCGAAATGAATCTGGGCGACGCATCGCTGGTGGAGCGCGAACTGGCCGCACTGATCAGTAACTGATCAAGCTTGAATGAACTGGCGCAGCGTGGCAAACGCGGCCTCAGGGTCATCGCGCCATGCGCCATGTCCGACGCCGGGGAAGCTGACGAATTGCGCCCATTGCGCCGGCAACGCCGCTGCCATATCCCGCGCATCGTCGAGCGGGCAGACCGGATCCTCCTCCCCCGCCATCACCAAGACCGGGCATTGAGCCCGCGCCAAGCCGGGCAATAAATCCATGCCTTGCTTCTCGCCGCCAACGAAGTGCAGCAAGATGTCTTCGCGCAGCAACGTCCGCTGGCCTGCATCCGGGTCGCGCGGCTCGGAGCTGTTGTAGAGCTTGCGGCAGCCGGCCCAATAAGCCGCCCAAGAAGCCGGCGTCGGCTCGCTCCAGAACTTCAGCGCCAAATCACGCGCTGCGGGGCCGCCGAGTTTTTCAAACATCGCCAGCTTGCGCGCCATCACCATATTGGGCGAGGTGCTGGACAGAATGATCTTGGACGCATGCTCGGGGTGGCGAGCCAGGTAATGCTGGGCCACAAAGCCGCCGAAGGACTGACCCAATACGATGGGCTTGACGATACCTAATGCGTCGCACAAGCGCACCACGTCATCGGCCCAGGTGTCCAGCGTCCATTCGGCCTGCGGCCGCTCGTCACTGCGGCCATGTCCTCGGTGGTCGTAATAGATGATTTGCACCAGATCAGCCAGCCGGCTGAAGATAGGCTTGAAGGCACTGTGATCAAAGCCAGGCCCGCCGTGCAGGCAGATCAGCGTCGGCTTCTGCCGCAGCGTAGGGCCGTCCGGCACCCATTCCGGGCCTTCGACGTCCACGAATAAACGCACGCCGCCGCCGATAGCTATCTTCATCGCTGCATCCTCGCCAGACAAAGGTGCAGTATGCAAGATAGCGCGCAGCGCTGTCGCCTAGAAGACCTGCACAGTGAGGCTCAGGCCACAAAATTCACTCCAACCTTCGTCGATTGATTTGGAATAGAGAACCATGAGCGACACGCTAAAGACGCATTACCGCATCTGCCCTTTGTGCGAGGCCTGCTGCGGGCTGGAGCTTCAAACCCAAGGCGACAGGGTCATCAGCATCCGCGGCGCTGAGCAGGATGTGTTCAGCCGCGGCTTTATCTGCCCCAAGGGCGTGTCACTGAAGGACCTGCACGAAGACCCCGACCGCCTGCGCCAGCCTTTGATCAAACGTGAGGGCCGCTTTGTTGAAGCCAGCTGGGACGAGGCGCTGGGTGAAGTGGCCAAGCATTTGTTGCCGGTGATTGAACAATACGGCCCCGATTCGGTCGCCAGCGTGATAGGCAATCCTGCCGCCCACAAGATCAGCCTCTTGAGCTACTTCCCGCGCCTGGCCCGTGCCCTGGGCACGCGCAATATTTTCTCGGCCTCTACCCTGGACCAGATGCCCAAGCAGCTCTCGAGCGGCCTGATGTTCGGGCATTGGCTGTCGATTCCGGTACCCGATATCGAACGCTGCGACTGGCTCTTGATCCTGGGCGCCAACCCCATGGTCAGCAATGGCAGCCTCTGGACGGTGCCAGACTATCGCGGCAAGGCCAAAGCGATGCGCGCCCGTGGCGGCCGCATCGTCGTGGTTGACCCGCGCCGCAGCGAGACGGCAGCGGCGGCCGACGAGCATCTGGCCATCCGGCCGAACGGCGATGTGTTCATGCTCTTGGCCATGGTCAACACGCTATTCTCCGAAGGTCTGGTGCGCACAGGCAGGCTGGGCGAACACATCAACGGGCTGGAGGAGCTGCGCGCTGCGACCGCTAACTTCACGCCCGAGCGCATGGCGTCCGGCTGCGGCATTGATGCAATCACGCTGCGCCGCTTGGCCCGCGAGTTGGCCACCGCCAAATGCGCAGCGGTTTACGGGCGGATCGGCACCTGCACGCAGCGCTTCGGCACGCTCAACAGCTGGCTGGTCGATGTGCTGAACATACTCAGCGGCCATCTGGATGCGCCCGGCGGCGCGATGTTCCCCAAAGCGGCGGCCTTCGCGGCCAATACCCAGGGCAAGCCCGGCAGTGGCCGCGGCATCAGCACCGGGCGGCGCAGCAGCCGGGTGTCCGGCGCGCCCGAGGTGTTTGGCGAATTGCCTATCACTTGTTTGGCCGAAGAGATAGAAACCGCCGGCGCCGGTCAGGTGCGCGCCTTGATCTGCATAGCCGCCAACCCGGTGCTGTCGACGCCCAACGGGCCACGCCTTGCCCGCGCGCTCGAGGGCCTGGACTTCATGCTCAGCCTGGACATCTACCTGAACGAGACCAGCCGCCATGCCGATGTGATCCTGCCGGGGCTGTCGCCGCTGGAAGATTTGCATTTCGATGTAGCCTTTCCCCAGCTGTCATTTCGCAACCATGCGCGTTTTTCTGGACCGGTGTTTGCCAAGCCAAACGGGCAGCCCGAAGAATGGGAAACCCTGTTGCGACTGACGGCCATGCTCGAGGGCCGCGATTGGCGCGCCGATTTGACCGAGTTGGACGACGCGGCCATCGCCGCAGACCTGCAGCGCTTGGGGCCCGCCACTGCCGCTTCCTTGTCACAGCAACTCGCCGGCCAGCGCGGGCCGGAGCGCTTGATCGACTTGGCGCTGCGCACCGGACCTTATGGTGGAGCCGCAGAGCAAGACCTGACCCTCGCCAAGATCAAGGCAGCAGATGGCGGCATCGACCTCGGTCCTTTGCAGCCGCGCATCCCCGAGTTGTTGCGCACACCTTCCGGCCGCATCGAGCTGGCGCCGCCTTCGCTGCTGGCAGATCTGCAATATGTCGACGCGGCATTGAGCGTGGCGGCGCCCGAGTTCAGCCTGATAGGCCGGCGTGATCTGCGTTCGGGCAATAGCTGGATGCACAACCTGCCGCTGCTGGCCAAGGGGCCGGAGCGCTGCACCCTGTTGATCAATCCACAGGACGCCGCGCGACTGGGTCTGCGCGACGGCAGCCAAGCCAAGCTCAGCAGCGACTTGGGCGAGTTGCAAGTGCGGGTGGCATTGAGCATGGACATGTCGGCCGGTGTGGTCAGCCTGCCGCATGGCTGGGGACATGACTTGCCCGGCGTGCGGATGGCCATCGCAGGCATCAAACCTGGCGTCAATCTGAACGCCCTGATGAATGACAGCCTGCGCGACCCACTCTCCGGCAACGCCGTGCTCAGTGGCGTGGCGGTCAAGATTTGTGCTGCATGAGTCAGAGAAAACTCAAACTACTCGACAGAGCTATAACTTTCGTGTTACATTCACCGGATAGATACGCACAAGACCGTTTCTTCAAGGTCTTCAATCTGCAGCCCCGCCGTACGTACGCTTTATTCGTCGCGCTAGGCTCGCTTCAGTTTCAACTCCCCGTTTGACTGTTCTTGAGTGTTTCTGTCTTCGAAGGTCTCGCGTTGTCGCGAGCCGCGAAGTGTTTTTTATTTTGTTCAAAAGGAACACATCATGACAACAATGCAAACTGGCACCGTGAAATGGTTCGACGACGGCAAGGGCTTCGGCTTCATCACGCCTGAAGACGGCTCCAAGGATCTGTTCGCTCACCACAGCGAAATCCGCAACAACGGCGGTTTCCGCACTTTGGCCGAAAACCAAAAGGTTGAGTTTGAAGTCAAGCAAGGCCCTAAGGGTCTGCAAGCTTCGAACATCCGCGGCCTGTAAAAGCCCCGGTACGGCGCGCAAGCGCCGTCACTAAAAAGGGTTAGCGCGCAAGTGCTGACCCTTTTGTTTTGATTTACAAGTTTTGCCCGTTTCAAATTTGATCTCACCAGTTCAAACGGTTTTGCCCCCAACAAAGCCAATGCGCCGCCCCACCATGCGCCGCAGTTTCACCTTGCCAAAATAATTACAAATCCAGGCAAGCGAATATCAAGGTCGGCCCATTGAGCCCGGCACCTGTCAAGCGCCCACCAAGCCAAGACCAAGCCATTACCGTCGTTTGAGGCCACGAAGACTCACGACCCCATGCGCGACCCCCGATCACGCAGTCAATAAGCAAATCCCCTTCGCCATATCGCGCCGCGACATCTGTCATGGCGCACACCTCTCTCAAAAAAAATGCAAACTAAAAACAGCATTGAGGTGGGCAAATATCTTGTCTCACCCATGATCAAACCCCAGGACGATGGCAGTTTTGCTGCGTCTGTTTCAATCCGCTCAGGTCGCGGCATGGCCAGCCATGACCGTGTGATGCGCTTCACCCCGCGTTTCATCAGCCAGCGCGCTGCGATGCGCTACGCCACGTCCGAAGGCTTGGCCTGGGTGCGCGCGCATTGATGCACGCGAACTCATAAGCCAATAAGAAAAGGCGCTCCGAGGAGCGCCTTTTTGCGTTCAAGCGGCCGGCAAGTTAACTCTTGGCCAGGCCGCCGCCCAGCGCCTTGTACAGCTGCACATTGTTCAGCAGCAAGCCCAGGCGGGTCTGCAACAAAGCCTGTTGCGCGGCATAACTGGCACGTTGAGCGTCCAGCAGCTCCAGGCTGTTCGATGCGCCATTGGCAAACCTCAGCTCCACCAAGCGCAGCCGCTCAGCCTCGGCGCGCGCCTGCTCAAGCTGTGCCTGCGTTTGCTCCGCATAAGTGGCGCGGCCCGCCAAGGCATCGGCCACTTCACGGAAAGCCTGCTGCACCGTCTTTTCATACTGCGCGACGGCGATCGCTTGCGCCGTCTTACTGGCCTCCAGATTGGCCTTGTTGCGCCCGGCATCAAAGATCGGCATCAGCGCTTGCGCGCCCAGACTCCAGACCGTGTTGCTGAACAGCTGCGACAGCTCATTGCTGGCCGTCCCCAAGCTGGTGGTCAGGCTGATGGACGGGAAGAAGGCCGCCCGCGCCGCGCCAATATTGGCGTTCGCCGCGATCAGCAATTGCTCCGCCTGCAAGACGTCTGGGCGCTTGATCAAGACCTCGGACGGCAGGCCGGCCGGCAGCTCGAACACTTGAGCCGCCGCCAATTGCTGGCCCTGAGCCATATCGCTCGGCAGAGCTTGGCCAAGCAGCAGCACCAGACCGTTCTCGCTCTGCTCGCGCTGGCGCTTGGCCTGTGCGAGGCTGGCGCGTGCAGCAGCCGCAGCGGACTCGGCAGAGCTCAGGTCCAGGGCCGAGCCGGCGCCGCCGTCAAACTTCATGCGCGTCAAGCGCAGCGTGTCCTCACGGGCGGCCAAGGTCTGGCGGGCCAAGAGCAGGAGCTCCTGGTCGGCTTGCAGCGCCAGATAGCTGGAGGCCACGCCGGCCACTAGGCTGATTTGCGCTGCGCGGCCGCCCTCCGCGCTGGCCAAGTAACGCGCCAGCGCAGCGTCACTTTGGCTCTTCACCCGGCCGAACAAATCGAGCTCGAAGGCGCTGATCTGCAGTCCGGCCTGGTAGTTATTGCTGCTACCTCCGCTGCCGTCTGTTTTGGGCTGCCGGTTGGCGCTGAGGCCTGCATTGACGGTCGGCCAACGGTTGGCGTCAGCCACCCGCGCCAGTGCGCGCGCCTGCTCGACATTGAGCAGCGCCACGCGCAGATCGCGGTTGTTCTTGAGGGCGATTGCAATCAGCTCGCTGAGCCTGGCGTCGGCGGCATAGAAACTCTGCCAGGGCAGCTCAACCGCTGAAACGGCGGCCGAGGAGCTGCCTTCGGCATGAAGCCAGTTGGCAGCCACCGGCGCCGCCGGCGTCTTGTGCTCAGGCGCCAAAGACATGCAAGCGCTGAGCAGCAGGGTTGATGCTGCCGCAATCAGACCGATTGAAAAACTTGGGCGAATCATGGTGCTTGCTCCTGAGTCGATGCTGGAGCCACGCCAGCGCCGAGATGATGTTGGGCGCTGAGTTGGCGTTGCCGCTCGGTGCCCTTGAAAACACGCCGCACCACCAAGAAGAACACGGGCACGAACAAGACCGCCAGCACGGTGGCCGAGATCATGCCGGCCATCACGCCGGTACCGATGGCGCGCTGGCTGGCCGAGCCCGCGCCGCTGGCAAACACCAAAGGCATCACACCCAGAATAAAGGCCATCGAGGTCATGATGATGGGGCGAAAGCGCAGATGACAGGCTTGCAGAATCGATTCGATCAGCCCCAGACCCTCGGCCTGCAAATCCTTGGCGAACTCGATGATCAGGATCGCGTTCTTGGCCGACAGGCCGATGATGGTGATCAGGCCCACTTTCAGAAACACGTCATTGGGCATGCCGCGTAGCGACACGCCAGCCAAGGCTCCCAGCAGACCCAGTGGCACCACCAGCAGAACCGCCAAGGGAATGGTCCAGCTCTCATACAGCGCGGCCAGGCACAGGAACACCGCCAGCAGCGAGAACACCAGCAGGATGGTCGCCTGCGAGCCCGACAGTTTTTCTTCACGCGACAGCCCGGTCCACTCATAGCCGATACCGGCCGGCAGCTTGGTGATCATCTGCTCGAGCTCCTTCATCGCGTCGCCGGTGGAAGAGCCCACAGCGGCATCACCGGCCAGACGCATCGCCGGGTAGCCGTTGTAGCGCACCGCTTGCATCTGACCGCTGGTCCAATGCGTGGTGGCGAAGGCCGACAGCGGCACACTCTTGCCCAGGTTGTTGTTGACATTGAGCTTGAGCAAGTCCTCAGGCTTCATGCGCGCGGCGGCCTCGGCCTGCACGATCACGCGCTGCAGCCGCCCGCTGCTCGGGAAGTCATTGATATAGGCCGAGCCCAGCTGCGTGCCGATGACCGCCGCCACCGACTCATAGGCCACGCCCAGCGCGTTGGCCTTGTCGCGGTCGATCTCGACCTGCAGCTGCGGTGCGTCTTCCAGACCGTCCGGCCGCATGCCGGTGATGACCTTGCTCTTGGACGCCATGCCCATCAGCTGATTGCGCGCATTCAGTAAGGCCTCATGGCCCAGGCCGGCTCGGTCCTGCAGACGCAGGGCGAAGCCGGAAGCCGTGCCCAGCTCGGGGATGGGCGGCGGCGAGAGCGGGAAGATGAAGGCATCGCGCACCGCCATCATCGCGCCGAAGGCTCGCCCGGCCAGCGCCTGCGCGCTGTGCTCGGGGCCATGGCGTTCGCTCCAGGGCTTCAGCGGCACGAACACCAGCGCGGCATTCTGGCCCTGGCCGGAGAACGAGAAGCCGATCACGCCGACGGTGGCTTGCACCTCGGGCTGCTTGAGCATGAAGTCTTCCACCTTCTTGACCGCAGCCTCGGTGCGATTGGTCGTCGCACCCGGCGGCAGCTGCACATTGACGATCAGATAACCCTGATCTTCATTGGGCAGGAAAGAGGTCGGCATGCGCACATAGAGCAGGCCGACGACGGCGACCAGCGCCACATAAATGATCAGTACCCGGCCGCTGCGGCGCAGCAGCTTGGCGACCCAGCCCTCATAGCCCTTGGCGGTGCGCGAGAAACCGCGGTTGAACCAGCCGAAGAAGCCGGTCTTGGCATGGGCATGGCCGGCCTGCACCGGCTTGAGCAGGGTGGCGCACAGCGCCGGCGTCAGCGTCAGCGCCATCAACGCCGACAAGAGCATCGCCGCCACCATGGCGAGCGAGAACTGGCGGTAGATATTGCCGACCGAGCCGGCGAAGAAAGCCATCGGCACGAACACCGACACCAGCACCACGGTGATGCCGATGATGGCGCCGGAGATCTGCCCCATCGCCTTGCGGGTGGCCTCCAGCGGCGACAGCCCCTCCTCGTTCATGATGCGCTCGACGTTCTCGACCACCACGATGGCATCGTCAACCAGGATGCCGATCGCCAGCACCATGCCGAACAGCGTCAGCACGTTGATGGAAAAACCCATGGTCAGCATGATGGCAAAAGTACCCAGCAGCGCGATCGGCACCACCAGGGTCGGGATCAAGGTGTAGCGCCAGTTCTGCAGGAACAGATACATCACCAGGAAGACCAGCACGATGGCTTCGAACAAGGTCGTCACCACCTGCTTGATCGAGATGTCGACGAACTTGGACGAGTCGTAAGGGATCTCGTAATTAACGTCCTCGGGGAAGTAGCGCTGCAACTCCAGCATGCGCGCCTTCACCGCATCGGCGGCCGCCAGCGCATTGCCGCTCGGTGCCAGCTGGATGCCGATGCCGGTGGATGGCTTGCCGTTCAGGCGCGAGTAGGAGCCATAGCTCTGGCCACCCAGCTCGATGCGGGCGACGTCCTTCAGGCGCACGCTTGAGCCGTCGGCATTGGCGCGCAGCACCACATTCTGGAACTGCGCAGCGCTTTCCAGCTGACCCTTGACCACCACGGTGGCCGACATGGTCTGCGTCGACAGATTCGGCAGATCGCCCAGCGTGCCGGCAGGCACCAAGGCGTTCTGATTGCGGATCGCGTTATTGACTTCGGACGGGCTGATATTGAAAGACAACATCTTGGCCGGGTCCAGCCAGATACGCATCGCCCGCTCGGTGCCGAAGAGCTGGGCCTGGCCGATGCCGGACAGGCGCTGGATCTCGGGGATGATGTTGCGCGAGGCGTAATCACCCAATTGCACGGGATCCATGGTCCCATGCTTGGACGACAAGGTGACGAACAACAAGAAGTTGCTGCGCGCCTTGTCGATGCGCACGCCCTGCTGGACCACGGCCGAAGGCAGACGCGGCGAGGCGCGGCCCATGCGGTTCTGGATCTCGACCTGGGCCAAGTCGATATTGGTGCCGGGCTCGAAGGTGACGGTGATCGCACCGGTGCCGTTGGCCTGGCTGACCGATTCCAGATAGGCCAGGCCGGGCGCGCCATTGAGCTCTTGCTCGATCACGGAAATAACGCTCTCGTCCAGCGTCTTGGCAGAAGCACCCGGATAAACGGTACTGATGACCAGCGACGGCGGCGCCACGGTCGGGTACTGGGCAACCGGCAGTTTGGTGATGGCGACAGCGCCAAACACCAAAATGAACAGCGCAATCACCCAGGCAAAAATCGGTCGATCAATGAAAAAACGTGCCATTGCGTGATCCTCGGCTTAGTGGCTGGCGGCCGAGGCTGCAGCCATAGACGCGGGCGCCGAAGCGGCTGGATCCGAAGCTGCCGCCCACGGTACCGGTGTCACCGGCGCGCCGGGCACGAACATCTTCTGGAAGCCGTCAACAATGACTTGTTCGCCGACCTTCAGTCCCTCCAGCACCACCCATTGATTGCCGGCGGCCTGGCCGATCTTGACCATGCGGTTCAGCGGCTTGTTGTCGGGGCCGATGACCATCACGGAGTCACCCTGATTGCCGCGCTTGACGGCTTGCTGCGGCAGCAGAATACCGGCCGGCAACTCGGCCTGCACCAGGCGCACCCGCACATATTGGCCGGGCAAGAGTTGCGCCTCGGCATTGGCCACTTCGGCGCGCAGCGTCACCTGGCCGGAGCTGGGGTCAACGCTCAAATCGGTGAAGAGCAGGCGGCCGGGCTGCTTGAGCTCGCTGCCGTCATCCAGCACGATGCGCACTTCGGCAGCGGGCTGGCCCGTCTTTGAGCCGAGCTTGCGCAACTGGCCGGCATTCAGTGCCCGGCGCATTTGCTGCACCTCGTTGGCGCTTTGGGTGAAGTTAACAAACACGCTGGAAGTCTGCTGAATTAGCGCTAGTTGGGTGGCCTCAGCAGCGCTGACCAAAGCGCCCTCGGTCACCAGCGCGCGGCCGATGCGGCCGGAGATCGGGGCGGTCACATGGGCATAGTCCAGATTCAGCTTGGCGCCGGTGATGGCGGCCTTTGCGGCGGCCACATCGGCTTCCGCCGCCTTGGCCGCAGCCACCGAGATCAAGTATTCCTGCTGCGAAATGGCCCTGCCTTCATACAAAGGCTTGTTGCGTTCAGCTTGCGCGGCCGCCTGGCTCAAATTGGCCTGCGCCTTGGCCAAGTTGGCCTGCGCGCTGTCCAGCGCGGCCTGGTAGGGCGCCGGGTCGATCTGGAACAAGGCCTGGCCGGCCTTGACTTCCTCGCCTTCGGTGAACAGGCGCTTGAGCACCACGCCATTGACGCGCGCCCTCACCTGCGCAGTGCGCAAGGCCTCGACCCGACCGGGCAATTCAGTTTGCAAGGCCACGGCTTGCTGCTGAGCGCTGATCACGCCGACTTGCGGAGGAGGCGGCGCGCCACCTCCGGCGGGCTTGTCGGTGCCGCCGCCACAGGCACTCAATGCGGCGGCCACGGCAATGGCCAAGGGAATCAGATAGAGAACCCGAGCGCCGGTACTCAGCGCGCGTGGGGTCAAGGATGCGTTTTTTGTCGGCATGGTGATGGGAGGCAAATGGTTTGAGGCAACTGAACAAGAATGGCTCGCATTCTATACATACATTCACGCATGTATGTAAATAGGGTTAAAATATCCTCACGATGGCCAGGAAAACAAAACTCGAAGCGCAAGAGACGCGCAATAGCTTGCTCGACGCGGCGGAATTGCTGTTTCAGCAGCGCGGCGTTTCACGTTGCTCGCTGCAAGACATTGCCGTGGCGGCCGGCGTCACGCGCGGAGCGATCTACTGGCATTTCCAGGACAAAGCCGAGTTGTTCAACGCCATGATGGAGCGCGCCACCATGCCGCTCGAAGAAGGCATGCACCCGCCCAGCGCGGCCGCCGCACACCTGACCTTGACGGAATTGCGCTGGGGCTTGGTCAACGTCTTCTACACGGCCATGCACAACGAACGCACCCGCCGGGTGTTCGAGATCGCGATGCAAAAGGTCGAGTACACCGGCGAGATGCAGGCTCTGCGGGAGCGCAAGCTGGCCTCGCACCGTGAGTGGCGCGAGCAAAACCGCGCCGCATTCAATCACGCCGTGGGCTTAGGCCAATTGCCCAGCAGCTTGGACACGCGTATCGCGGCCGTGTCCTTGGTCGCCTTGGTGGACGGGCTGCTGCACCAATGGATGATGGACCCCAGTTCCTTCGATTTGCTGGAAGTCGGACAGGCTGCGGTGGAGGGCTTCCTGACCAGCTTGGCCTCCAAGGACAGCAATTTGCTGCCACCGATGAGCGAGGAAGAACGCGCACGCCTGGGCCAAGTCGGCATTTGCCGGCGCAGCAGCCAGCTTGATCCGCAGCACTGAGAACCCTTGAATGGCCGCTGGGATGGCGACTTGATCGTCCATCTGAGCGGCCATTTCATGAACAAAGCCCGCCACTTGCAGGTACTAAGCCCTTGATTTTTGATGGCAATGAGCGGGTTTGTCCTAAGTCAGGGACAATCGCGGGTTGCTCTCCAAAGAATTGCCGCCGTGTCCGCACACCCAACCCTCACCGCACCGAAACCAGTCAAGGCCCTGACGGCTTATCGCCCGTTCTGGGCCAAGCGTTTTGGTCACGCCCCTTTTCTGCCCATGAGCCGGGCCGAGATGGATCAGCTCGGCTGGGATTCCTGCGACATCATCATCGTCACCGGCGACGCCTATGTGGACCACCCGAGCTTCGGCATGGCGGTGATTGGCCGCACGCTCGAAGCCCAGGGCTTCCGCGTCGGCATCATTGCGCAACCCGATTGGCAAAGCGCCGAGCCGTTCAAGGTCTTGGGCAAACCGAATCTGTTCTTCGGCATCGCCGCCGGCAATATGGATTCGATGATCAACCGCTACACCGCCGACCGCAAGATCCGCAGCGACGATGTCTACACGCCCGGCGGCCAAGGCGGCAGCCGGCCTGACCGCGCCACCTTGGTCTACACCCAGCGCTGCAAAGAGGCCTGGAACGAAGTGCCCATCGTGATCGGCGGCATCGAAGCGTCGCTGCGCCGTATCGCGCATTACGATTATTGGCAGGACAAGGTACGCCGCTCGGTGCTGGTCGACTCCAAGGCCGATCTCTTGGTCTACGGCAATGCAGAACGTGCCATTGTCGAGATCGCGCACCGCCTGGCCGCGCGCCAGCCGGTCGAAAGCATCACCGATGTGCGCGGCACCTCGTTCATGCGCCGCACCGATGATCCGACCTCGCATGAATGGTTCGAGCTGGACTCGTCCTCCGTTGATCTGCCGGGCCGCATCGATGCGCACATCAGCCCCTATCAGACGATTGAAGAGACCGCCACCGACAAGGCAGCCGCCTGCGTGACCGGCCAGGTCAAGGCGCCCGGCGAAGATGGCAGCAAGCCGATCAAGATTGTCCGCATGGCCAGCGCCGCTGTAGCTGCGGCACCTTTGTCGGGCAAGATTCAAATGCCCGCCCGCGAACGCACCGTCGTGCGCCTGCCCTCTTACGAGCAAGTCAAGAGCGACCCGGTGCTGTATGCCCACGCCAACCGCGTCTTGCACCTGGAGACCAACCCGGGCAATGCCCGCGCGCTGGTGCAAAAGCACGGTGACCGTGACGTCTGGATCAATCCACCGCCAATCCCGCTGACGACGGCCGAGATGGACCATGTGTTCGATCTGAACTATGCCCGCTCACCGCACCCGCGCTATGCCGACGAGAACGGCAGCCATGACGGGGCAACCAAGATCCCGGCCTGGGAGATGATCCGCTTCAGCGTCAACATCATGCGCGGCTGCTTCGGTGGCTGCACCTTCTGCTCGATCACCGAGCATGAAGGCCGCATCATCCAGAGCCGCAGCGAGGACTCGGTGATCCGCGAAATCGAAGAGATGCGCGACAAGGTCAAGGGCTTCACCGGTGTGGTGTCCGACCTCGGGGGACCTACCGCCAATATGTACCGTATCGGCTGCAAGTCGCCCGAGATCGAGGCTGCTTGCCGCAAGCCGTCCTGCGTCTACCCCGGCATTTGCTCCAACCTCAACACCAATCACGATCCGCTGATCAAGATGTACCGCCGCGCGCGGGCCTTGAAGGGTGTGAAGAAGATTCTGATCAGCTCGGGCCTGCGCTATGACCTGGCCGTCAAGTCACCCGAATACGTCAAAGAACTCGTAACGCATCATGTCGGCGGCTACCTGAAGATCGCACCCGAGCACACCGAGAACGGGCCGCTTACCAAGATGATGAAGCCCGGCATCGGCACTTACGACAAGTTCAAGCAGATGTTCGAGCAGGCCAGTGA
Organism: Paucibacter sp. B2R-40; assembly: GCF_025717555.1. GTDB lineage: Bacteria > Pseudomonadota > Gammaproteobacteria > Burkholderiales > Burkholderiaceae_C > Paucibacter_A. The sequence goes on from NZ_JAJIRP010000014.1 coordinate 54,690, forward strand.
AGAGGCCGGCAAGAAGCAATACCTGATCCCCTACTTCATCGCCGCTCATCCGGGCACCTCGGACGAGGACATGATGAATCTGGCCGTCTGGCTAAAGAAGAATGGCTTTCGCGCCGATCAGGTGCAGACCTTCTACCCCAGCCCCATGGCCACCGCCACGGCGATGTATCACACCAGCAAGAACCCGCTGAAGAAGATCACCCGCAGTGCAGAGACCAGCGAGACCGTCGACATCGTGCGCGGCGACCGCCGTCGGCGCCTGCACAAGGCCTTTTTGCGCTACCACGATGCGAACAACTGGCCGCTCTTGCGTGAGGCCTTGCAAACCATGGGGCGCGCCGATCTGATCGGTAACGGCAAATACCATTTGATCCCGACCTACCAGCCGGTCACCGACGGTAGTTACGAGAGTGCGCGGCGCAAGAACTCGACGCCGACCGGCGCGGCCAAACCTGCGCTCGGCAGCAAACCGCGCCCAGGCCAGATCCTGACCCAGCACACCGGCCTGCCGCCGCGCGACACGGGCTCACGGCCGGCGCCGCGCCGTTCGACCGGCGCTACAACGGTCAGCAGCGGCGTGCGTCGCCCGCAGACGAAGAAGTGAGCTTCAGGGCTTGGCGCGCAAGGCAGTCAATAGCCGCGCCAGCCGCAGCCCCAAGCTGGCAAAGCCCAGCACCTTGCTGACAAAGCCAGCGCGCCGCAAACCAGTCGCCATCACGACTGCGCCGGCCAGACCACCGGCAGCCCCAAACCAGCTCACCGGCTTGAGCATGGCTTGAGCCTCGGCGCGCATTTCTGAGCGCAACTCGATATTGCGCAGGCGCAGCGCCAATTGACGCTGCTTCAACTCGACCAATTCGCGTGTAAACATTCAGGGCTCCAAGGCACTGCGATCACGACCCAACTCGGCCACTGTGCCGGCAAAGGCGCCACCAGGCTGACTCAATTGGCGACCGGCACGCTGCCAGCAAATCCAAGCCAGAGCCAGGTAAAACAGGCCCAAGACCAAGGCCGTGACCCAGCGCCATGGCTCCGGCGTCATCAGCAAAAGGCACAGGCTCAACATGCCCAGCGCCGCCGCCGCCAGAAGCAAAGCCAAGAGCGACTGAATCAAAGCGCCGAAAAGTCTGAGCTTCTCGGCCTCGAATTCCAGTGAAATTTGCTCGACGCGAATCTGCACCAGCTCAAGGCCATGCCCAAACAAGCGCCGCAAAGACACCAACAGGCCCGCCGCTGGCTCAGCCTCTTGTTGGCCCCTCTCCTTGCTCCCCGGCTCACTCGTCATATCTTTTTCTCCAAAAAAACATCTTGCCACGCTATTCAGTCGATCAATGCTGCTGCAAATCGTCTATAACCGCAAACAATGCCAATAAGAGCGTTGCTTCATAGGCAATTGCGCTCATAGCGGCAGGGTGCAAAATGAAATACCCTTACGCTATTGTCAATCCATAGGCTGGAGCACAGGCCCTCATGCGCGAGACAAACAGTCCGGCCAAGTCCGATCATCAGGACGACGACGATCTATTGGAATTCTTGGATGGCCCGGAGCACGGTGACGCCGGGGATCACTCATCAAGCCAGCCATGGCGTGTCTTGATCGTTGACGACGATGGGGATGTCCATAAGGCCACCGAGTTAGCGATGCAAGGGCTGTTGGTTGAAGGCTTGCCGCTCAGTTTTTTGCATGCCAGCTCGGCAGCTGAGGCACGGCAGATATTGGCGAGCGAGACCGACCTCGCCGTCGTCTTGCTCGACGTCGTGATGGAATCCGAAGACGCTGGCCTGCAGCTGGTGCGCTACATACGCGATGACCTGGAACTCGGCGCCGTACGCATCATCTTGCGTACCGGACAGCCCGGCTACGCGCCCGAGATCGAAACGGTGCAGGCCTATGACATCAACGACTACAAGACCAAGTCCGAGCTGACGCGCACGCGGCTGTACACGGTCTTGACGGCCGCGATCCGCTCCTACCGCCAAATCTGCTCCTTAGACTCGAACCGGCGCGGCCTGGAGATGATCGTCGAGGCCAGCACCGAGTTGAGCCGACTGCGCGGCCTGCACCGCTTTGCCGAGGGCGTCGTCACGCAACTCTGCGCGATGTTGGGCATCCTGCCCGAAGGCATGGTCTGCGTGCAGATGGAAAACGAAGCCGATGCGGATGTACGCATCGTGGCAGCGGCCGGGCAGTACAGTGGGCTGATCAATTGCTCGCTCGCTTCGGTGCAAATCAAGTCCGTACGCGAACGCCTGCAGCGCTGTTTGAGCCAGCGTCAAAACATTTACGACGAAGGCACCTGCCTCTATTTTGGCCTGTCCAATGGTCGGCCGATGGCGGCCTTGGTCGATGTGGGGCGCAAACTCAGCGAGCTTGATCAGCAACTGCTGCGTGCGTTTTGCTCCAATATTTCGGTCGGCTTCGAGAATGTGGTGCTGTACGGCAAACTCTTGGATCAAGCTTACAACGACCAACTGCTGCAACTGCCCAACCGCAACCGCTTTGTCGAGTTGCTGGACAAGAATCTGAAGGATCCGGCCGGCGTCACACTGGCACTGATCGATCTGGACGATTTCTCCGACATCAATGATGCCTTCGGCCACCACTTTGGGGACCAAGTGCTGAAGTCGGTCGTCGCACGGCTGGGCAGCAAGCTCGGCCTGAGCACGGCGATGGCCCGGATCGGCTCGGACACTTTCGGCCTCCTGGGCGAGAACGCGATCGTGTGCGGCGAGACCATTCAAGACGTGTTTCTGGAGCCCTTCTCGGTTGCCGGAGAGCGCTTGCAGCTGTCAGCCACCACGGGCTTGGTGCGCCTGACCGAATCCGCGGCGGTGGGCTCGGAATTGCTGCTGGACGCGCAGATCGCGCTCAAACAAGCCAAGCAACAGCACCGCGGATCCTCCGAATATTTCTCACCGGCCATGGGTACCGATGCACGGGAACGCTTCAAGCTTTTGAAGGGCTTGCGCGCCGGCTTCGAAGAAAACCGGCTGTTTGTCGTCTATCAGCCGCAGGTCGATCTGCCCAGCGGCAAACCGATTGGCGCCGAGGCCTTGCTGCGCTGGCGCACCGAGGATGGCAAGTTCGTGCCGCCCGATCAGTTCATTCCGCTGGCCGAAAAGTCGGGGCTCATCATCAGCATTGGTGAGTTCGTCTTGCGCACGTCTTGCCATCAGCTCAAACACATGATCGAACTCGGCTACGCCGATTTCCGCATGTGCGTGAACGTCTCCTTGGCGCAGTTCCGCCACCCCGAGTTCATGACAGTGGTGAACAACGCCATGCGCGATATCGGTGTGACCGGGCGCAATCTGGAACTCGAAATCACCGAGTCGATGGCGATGGAAGACACCGAATTGGTGATGCACATTCTGGCCGACATCAAGAAGCTCGGCATCACCGTGGCGATTGATGACTTCGGCACCGGCTTCTCATCACTGAGCCATTTGCGTCAGTTGGATGTAGACCGGCTCAAGATCGACCGCGCCTTTGTGCGCGAAGCGCAGACCTCGACCGCAGGTTCCACCATCGCGCAAATGGTCATCAATCTGGGCCGTGGCCTGGGGCTGACGGTGATCGCCGAGGGCATAGAGACCGAGGAACAAAGGCAGCTGCTGCTCGGCCTGGGCTGCCACGAAGGTCAGGGTTATTTGTTCGCCCGGCCGATGCCGGCCGACCAGTTGGAGAACTGGATGGCACAAGCCAAAGCCGGCGCCGAATAAATCGCCGTCGGCTTTGCTTTAGCTTTGGGCTTGAAGCCGATTCAGCGACGGCTGATCAGCATGCCCAACAGCAGGCCCACGCCGGCCGCCAAGCCCATGGCCTGCCAAGGCTTCTCATGCACGTAGAGATCAGTGGCTCGGCCGGCCGCACGAGCTTTCTCGACCGCCGCATCCTGCAGATCCGCCAAGTTGTGTTTGGCGCGGTCCAGGCTGGCTTGAACCTTGGCGCGCAACTCAGAGGCACCTTCGCTGGCTGAACCCGCAGTGGCGCGCAGCAAGTTCTCGGCTTCAGACACAACGGCATGAAGATCGCTCATCAGGCGGTCTTTGTGGGCTTGGTTGACTTCAGACATGGCAATGCTCTCCTTGGCTATAAAAATCTCACTCCCGTAACTTAACACCTCTTTTCGACGGATGGGTGACGGGCGACTGATTTGGATCAATAAGCCGCCTCGCTAACGTAATTTGCCGAGGCCCGAATGTCAGTCCAGCAAACCTTCCGCCGGCACATATTCATAGCCCAAATCACGCGCCACCGCCTCGTAGGTCAGTTGACCCAGGGCCACATTGAGCCCCGCGCAGAGGTAGGGGCTGTCATTCAAGGCGCGCCGCCAGCCCTTTTCGGCCAAGGCCACGGCATGGGCGATGGTGGCGTTGTTGAGCGCAAAGGTCGAGGTGCGCGCGACAGCGCCTGGCATATTGGCGACGCAGTAATGCACCACACCGTCAACCACAAAGGTCGGGTCGGCATGCGTGGTCGCATGCGAGGTCTCGAAGCAGCCGCCCTGGTCGATCGCTACGTCCACCACCACTGCGCCCTTCTTCATGCGCGCAATCATGTCGCGCGTGACCAGCTTGGGCGCCGCCGCACCGGGGATCAAAACGCCGCCGATCACCAAGTCAGCCGACAACACCGTCTCCTCCAGGCTTTGCACATTCGAGTAGCTGGTGCTGATGCGGTTGCCAAAGACCAGGTCCAGCTGCCGCAGACGGTCGACATTGCGGTCCAGCACGGTCACGCGCGCGCCCATGCCCACGGCCATCTGCAGCGCATGGGTGCCGACCACGCCGGCGCCGATGATCACCACATGCGCGGGGGCAACACCTGGCACACCGCCCAGCAGCACGCCCATGCCGCCCTTGCTCTTTTCCAGATGGGCAGCGCCGGCCTGGATTGACATGCGCCCGGCCACTTCGCTCATCGGTGCCAGCAGTGGCAGACCGCCGCCGGGACCGGTAATGGTTTCATAGGCAATGCAAACCGCGCCCGACTTGACCAAGGCGGCGGTCTGCTGCGGGTCCGGTGCCAGGTGCAAATAGGTGTAGAGGATCTGCCCCTCGCGCAGCATCGCGCATTCCTGCGGCTGCGGCTCCTTGACCTTGACGATCATCTCAGCCTGCGCAAACACCGTCGCCGCGTCGGGCACGATGCTGGCGCCTGCCTCCACGTAATGTTCATCCAGCAGGCCGATGGCTGCACCGGCGCCGGTCTGCACCAAGACCTGATGGCCGCGCGAAGTCAGCTCGCGCACGCTGGCCGGCGTCAGGCCAACTCGGTATTCGTGATTCTTGATTTCCTTGGGGCATCCGATCTTCATGCTTGTCTCCAGGGCCTTGACGGCTTGTTGTGGTGCTCTGTTGTACGCCCAAGGCCCTCCGCTAGGCAAGCTTGATTTGTTTCGCTTCAGATTCATTAGCTTCGCTTATGCGAGCAAGCCAAAGCAGCCAAGCTAAGTCACAATCACCACGCACTCCAACCATGCCAAGGAACGCTCATGTCCCTCTGCAAGATCCTCGTCGCCCAGGGCGGCGGCCCGACTGCCGTCATCAATCAATCCTTGGTCGGCGTGGTGCTCGAAGCGCGCCGCCAGCACCAGGTCGGCCTGGTCTACGGCGCGCGGCACGGCGTGCGCGGCATCATCAATGAAGACTTCGTCGACCTGACGCAAGAAACCAGCCACAACCTGGAACTGGTCGCACAAACGCCTTCCTCTGCCCTGGGCTCCACGCGCGACAAACCCGACGCCGCCTACTGCCACAAGATCTTCAAAGTTCTGCAGGCGCATGGCATCACACATTTCTTCTACATCGGCGGCAATGACTCGTCCGACACCGTGCGCATCGTGAGCGAGGAAGCCGCCGCGGCAAGCTACCCGCTGCGCTGCATCCACATCCCCAAGACGATTGACAACGACCTCGTCGGCAACGACCACACGCCCGGCTTCCCCTCTGCTGCGCGCTTTGTGGCGCAGGCCTTCGCCGGCGCCAACCTCGATAACGCGGCCCTGCCCGGCGTCTATGTCGGCGTGGTGATGGGCCGGCACGCCGGCTTTCTGACGGCCGCTTCGGCCTTGGGCAAGAAGTTCCCCGACGACGGCCCGCATCTGATTTATTTGCCCGAGCGCGTATTCGATCTGCAGCAATTCCTGGCCGATGTGAAGGCGACCTATGAGCGTTTTGGGCGCTGCGTGATCGCCGTCTCCGAGGGCATCCATGACGCCTCCGGCCAGCCGATCGCCGCACAACTGACCAAGGATCTGGAGCGCGATGACCACGGCAATGTGCAACTGTCCGGCAATGGCGCGCTGGCAGATCTGCTGTGCGAAGAAATCAAGGAAAAGCTCGGCATCAAAAGGGTGCGCGGCGACACCTTCGGCTATCTGCAGCGCAGCTTCATTGGCTGCGTGTCGGATGTGGACCAACGCGAGGCGCGTGAGGTCGGCGAAAAGGCGGTGCAGTTCGCCTTCAATGCCGGCCGTGACGGCTCGGTCGCCATCAAGCGCAGCGGCTATTACTCGGTCGATTACGAGTTACTTCCACTCACTGCCGTGGCCGGCAAGACCCGCGTGATGGAGGACGAATTCATCGCAGCCAGTGGCACCGATGTCACCGACGCCTTCCGCCTTTACTTGCGCCCGTTGTTGGGCTCCGGCCTGCCGGATGCCTTCCGGCTGCGGCCCAATCCGGTTGCCAAGGTTTTGAACCCCGACTGACCCCCTTGCAAGAGGAGAAGCGAGTATGAAGTCCCCTCCCGCCGGCTGGCCGCGCCTGAGCAGCACACTGTTTTACGAAGACGCCAACGCGGCGATCGCTTGGCTCGTTGAAGCCTTCGGCTTCGAAATTCAGTTGCTGGTGCCGGGCCCGGACGGCAGCGTCATTCACAGCCAGCTGAGCTTCGGCGAAGCCCTGATCATGGTCGGCGAAGGCGGGGCGCAGCGCCCCCCCAAACTCGGCGTTCCATGCCGAAGCCCCTTGCATACTGCAGCGGCCAATACGCAATGCTTGATGCTCTATGTCGACGACGTTGACAGCCATTGCGCGCAAGCCCGGGCTGCCGGCGCCACCGTCATTGCCGAACCGGCTCTGCACGACTACGGCCCTGAGTACTGGGCCGATCGCAGCTACGGCTGTACCGATCCGGACGGCCATATGTGGTGGTTCACGCAGCGCGTGCGCGACCCGCAGGCCTAGGCGACTCAGACAGGACAGAAAAAGGGAGAAATGACGATGGGACAGATGATCGAATTCCAGCGCCCCGACGGCGCCAACAGCGCCGCCTACTTGGCCGAGGCCGACAGCAGCGAGGGGCTCAAGCGCCCGGGCCTGATCCTGATTCAGGAATGGTGGGGCTTGAACCCGCAGATCTGCGGCGTCGCCGATCGCTTCGCGGCGGCCGGCTTCACCACCTTGGCGCCCGACCTCTACCGTGGCCGCCTGGCCAGCAATGCCGATGAAGCCACGCATCTGAAGAGCGGCCTGGACTTTGCCGACGCCACCCACCAGGACTTGGCCGGCGCCTTCGCCTTCTTGGCCCATCATTGCACCAAGATTGGCGTGACCGGCTTTTGCATGGGCGGCGCGCTGACCATCGCCGCTGCCGTGCACCTGCCAAGCTTAAGCGCGGCGAGTTGCTTTTACGGCATTCCGCCGGCCGAGTTGGCGGACCCAGCGCTGATCAAAATCCCCTTCCAGGGTCACTTTGCCAATATGGACGACTGGATCACACCGGCCGCTGCCGACGCCTTGCAAGCCAAGCTGCCGGCCTCAGCCGAAATACATCGTTATGCCGCAGAACACGGTTTCTTCAACGAGCAGCGCCCCGAGGTCTATGACGCCGCCAGCGCCGACTTGGCCTGGAACCGCACGCTCGCTTTCTTCAACCGGCATCTGCTGGCATGAGTCATCACGCCGCGGCGCGTTTCGCCAGCAGCGCCCGGCCGACTCTTGACACCGGCGGGCGCCCCAGCACGCCGGAGATAAAGGCGCCGGCGTCGACCAGCTTGTCGATGTTGATGCCAGTGTCGATGCCAAGCCCATTGAGCATGAAGACCACATCTTCGGTCGCCACATTGCCGGTCGCGCCCTTGGCATAAGGGCAGCCGCCCAGGCCTGCCACGCTGGCGTCGAAGGTGTGGATGCCCATCTCCAGGCAGGCATAGATATTCGACAAAGCCTGGCCATAGGTGTCATGGAAATGCCCGCTGACCTCGACCAGCGGGTAATGCTTCAAGGCCCGCTCCATCGCCGCCTGAATCTTTCTGGGCGTGCCCACGCCTATGGTGTCGGCCACGCCCAGATGATCAACGCCTATGCCCTTCATCAGCAGCACGACTCGCTCGACCTGGTCCGCGCTGATGTCGCCCTCATAGGGGCAGCCGACCGCGCAAGACAAGGCACCGCGCACCTTGATGCTGGCGGCGTGGGCGGCTGCTACCACCGGGGCGAAGCGCTCAATGCTCTCGGCAATCGAGCAGTTGATGTTCTTTTGGCTGAAGGCCTCGCTAGCCGCCGCGAAGACGACGATCTCGTCCGGGCGGGTGGGCAGAGCGGCCTCCAAACCCTTCAGATTCGGCGTCAGCACTGAGTAGCGCACGCCAGGGTGGCGTTGGATTGCCGCCATCACCGCGGCGTTATCGGCCATTTGCGGCACCCATTTCGGGCTGACGAAACTCGTCACCTCGATCTCGCGCAGGCCGGCCAAATAAAGCATCTCGACCAAAGCCGCCTTGTGCTCGGTGGCAACCAGCACTTTTTCGTTTTGCAAGCCGTCGCGGGGGCCGACGTCGACCAGCGTAACGCGGGAAGGGAGCGTGCTCATGACAAGGACTCCCGCCGGGCCGCCCCAAGGGAGGCCTGCGCCCCCTCGGGGGGCAGAGAACGAAGTGAACGTGGGGGCTTCATTGCGCTGTCTCCAAACGCAGCAGCTCGGCGCCGTCGCCGATCTGATCACCGACAGCGAACAGCAACTCGGCCACCACGCCGTCCCGCGGAGCGCTGATGGTGTGCTCCATCTTCATCGCCTCCATCACCGCCAGCGGCTGACCCTTGGCTACAGCATCACCGACCTGAGCGAGGAAGCCAACCAGCTTGCCCGGCATCGGCGCGGTCAGCCGTCCTCCCTCGGCCGGGCCGCTGCCGGCGCGGGCGATCACGTCGATCTCGACCACCAGGGCCGAGCCGGTCGGCGCAAACACCGCCACCGTTTCGCCCTCGGCATAGGTTTTGACGGTGATGCGCTGTTGGGCCAAGCCGGAGCCCAGCAACAGCTCGTGCGCTTCCAGGCTGGCCGAGTTGGCGGCGAAGGCAATCGCCTCGCCGGCCACGGTGAGTTGCATCCCACCCTGATGATGACGCGACAGCAAGACCTCATGGTGCACGCCGGCGATCTCCAGATCGAAGCGACGCGCCGAGGCGCCGTACATGCGCCAGCCGTCACGTCGGCTCCAGGGGTCGTTGGTCTGCAGTTGGGCCTCGGCCGCCAACTGATGAGCGACGACTGCCGCCGCGCAGGTAGCCAAAGGCAGACCCGGCTGCTCGAACAAGGCCGCGCGCTCGCGCTCGATCAGCGCGGTGTCGAGGTCGGCGCTCGCAAAGGATGCGGTTGCGGCGCAGCGGCGTAAAAACGCCACATTGGTTTGCAGGCCGACAATATGGGTGTCGCGCAGCGCGGCGTCCAGGCGCGCCAGGGCCTCGGCTCGGTCCTCGCCCCAGACGATCAGCTTGGCGACCATCGAGTCGTAAAACGGGCTGATCGCGTCGCCTTCGTCGACGCCGGCATCGATGCGCACATTGCCGCGTTCGAACTTCACATGCGCCGGCCAGCGCGCCACATGCAGCGCGCCGGTGGCGGGCAAGAAACCGGCATCGGGGTTTTCGGCGCAGATGCGCGCCTCGATCGCGTGGCCGGTCATCGTCAACTGTTCTTGCTTCAGCGGCAGCGGCTCGCCCGAGGCGACGCGCAACTGCCACTCGACCAAGTCCTGGCCCGTGATGGCTTCCGTCACCGGATGCTCGACCTGCAGGCGGGTGTTCATTTCCATGAAGTAGAAGCGCCCGTCTTGTTCGCAAATGAACTCGACCGTGCCGGCGCCGCTATAGCCCACCGCCTTGGCCGCCGCCACTGCGGCGCCGCCCATCTGGGCGCGCCGCTCGGCCGTCATCCCCGGCGCAGGCGCTTCTTCCAGCACCTTCTGGTGGCGGCGCTGCACCGAGCAATCGCGCTCGAACAGGTAGACGCAGTCGCCGAAGTTGTCGCCAAAGACCTGGATTTCGATATGGCGTGGGCGCTGCACATAACGCTCGATCAAGACTGCATCATCGCCAAAGCTATTGATCGCCTCGCGCTTGCATGAAGCCAGCGCGGCGTCGAACTCGTCTAGCTGAAAGACAGCGCGCATGCCCTTGCCGCCGCCGCCGGCGCTGGCCTTGATCAGGACAGGGAAGCCGATCCGCTCGGCCTCGGCGCGCAGCAGCGCAGGGTCTTGATCGGCGCCGTGGTAGCCGGGCACCAGCGGCACGCCGGCCGTCTCCATCAGGCGTTTGGATTCGGCCTTCAGGCCCATGGCCTGGATGGCGGCCGATGAAGGGCCGATGAAGGCGATGCCATTGGCAGCGCAGGCGGTGGCGAATTCCGAGTTTTCGCTCAGGAAGCCGTAGCCGGGGTGGACGGCTTCGGCGCCGGTGGCCTTGGCCGCGTCGATGATGCGCTGCCATTGAAGATAGGAGTCGCGCGGGGCGGGGCCGCCGATCAGAATCGCCTCGTCGCAGGCCTGCACATGCTTGGCTTTGGCGTCGGCTTCGGAGTAGACGGCGACGGTTTTGATGCCCATGCGGCGGGCGGTGGCCGCGACTCGGCAGGCGATTTCGCCACGGTTAGCGATGAGGATTTTCTTGAACATGTTGTTTGTCTCCAGTCTCGTGAACTTTGAACTCTTACTTTTACTTCCAGGGTCTCTGGGAGGGCCGCAATATCTTCATTTCATTCATGCGCTGCGGACCGCCCGGGCTTCGCTGGCACATCACCATCTCTCAAAGACCGTGCCGGGATTTCGCCCCGGCGGGCGACCTTCTTTCTTGGGCGTCCAAGAAAGAAGGCAAAGAAACCGCCCCGAATGCCAGGCCCCTTCGGGGTCCGCTGCGGTGCTCGGCTTTGCCGGGCCGCGCCCAACTCACTGCGCTACGCTCCGTTCAAACAAGGGGCGCGAAGCCAGTCCTTGATGGCGCTTCGCGCCGCCCGACAAATCCTGCGCTCCTCACCCAGGCAACACGGGGAACCCCGAAATACCGTCACGCCTCGCTGCGCATCGGATGGAGCGCTCATTTGAATCTACCTCGACGAAAACTGCTTCTCATAGTAGGACTCAAGCTCAGATTTAATTCCAGCTGACGGCGCGCCTATCAGTACGGTCGTACCCGACTCTTCTCGCAACTTGGCATATACGCGCTTCGTTGCCTTGCCGTACGCGATCGCGATGTTGTCCGTGTCGCAAGCATGCGGCTTGCAGGAACTGAGCAACAAAAACTCTTCGCCGCCGATCACCTTGTGTACCGCCTCGTTGCTCGGGCCGGGCAATTTAGTCAGCCATTTCTCTTGCACCTTTGATCCAAGCGCCTCTAAATAAGCCGACTTGAAGTCAGGCTGTTTGAGCAAATCCCAAGCGTGCTGCGCATCCGCTGACTGAGCGGCACTACAAAAGACAAAGATCAAACCTGAAACAAAACTGATCTTCATCTGTGTAGCTTCAACATTGGGTCGAACGAACGCGCCAGGCCCTGGAGTCCAAACCGATGCGCAGCGAGGCGTGTCGGTATTTCGGGGGTCCCCTTCTGCATGGGCGAGGAGCGGAAGGTTTGCCGGGCGTCGCGGAGCGACTTCAAAGACTGAATTCGCGCCCCTTGTTTGAACGCAGCGTAGCGAAGTGAGTTGGGCGCGGCCCGGCGAACCTGAGCATCCGAGCGGACCCGCAGGGCCATGCGGCAGGGGCGGTTTCTTTGCCTTCTTTCTTGGCCGCCCAAGAAAGAAGGTCGCCTGCCGGGGCGAACTCCCGGCATCGGTCTCTGCAGAACAGCAACGCCCATGACCCGTGAAAGCTCAGTGCGAGTGGCAACTCACCTTGCCGCAACCATCCTCAGCAGCAGCCTGCGGCACCAACTTCTCCTCGGTAGCGCACCGCATCCCCAGCCGATCCAGCAACGCCCTGTCCTTCTCCGCCTGCGGATTGCTCGTCGTCAGCAACTTGTCGCCATAGAACATCGAATTCGCACCCGCCAGGAAGCACAGCGCCTGCATGCTCTCCGGCATCTCCTCGCGCCCGGCCGACAAGCGCACCATCGCACGCGGCATCGTGATCCGCGCCACCGCAATCGAACGGATGAACTCGAAGGGATCGAGCGCCTCAGCGTCGGCCAAAGGCGTGCCCTCGACCTTGACCAAGTTATTGATAGGCACCGATTCCGGATACGGATTCAGATTGGCCAACTGCACGATCAAGCCAGCCCGCTGACCGCGCGTCTCGCCCAGCCCAACAATACCGCCCGAGCAAACCTTGAGCCCCACATTGCGCACCCGGTCCAGCGTGTCCAAGCGGTCCTGATAGGTGCGGGTGGTGATGATCTGCCCATAGAACTCAGGCGAGGTATCCAGATTGTGGTTGTAGTAGTCAAGACCTGCCTCGGCCAGCTGCTCAGCCTGGCCGTCACCCAACATGCCGGCGGTCAAGCAAGTCTCCAGCCCCATCGCCTTGACCTCCTTGACCATCTCGCCAATGGCTTCCAAGTGACGCGGCTTGGGCGAACGCCAAGCGGCACCCATGCAAAATCGCGTCGCGCCATTGGCCTTGGCTGCACGTGCCGCCTCCAGCACTTCTTGCAGTGGGATCAGCTTCTCGGCCTTCAGGCCGGTATCGAAATGCGCCGATTGCGGGCAGTAAGCGCAGTCTTCCTCGCAGCCGCCGGTTTTGATCGACAGCAGCGTGGACAGTTGCACTGCATTGGCATCGAAGTTCTCGCGGTGCACCTGCTGGGCGCGGAACATCAGGTCATTGAACGGCAGGTCATAAAGCGCCACGACTTCTTTGACCGTCCAGGTCTTGTCACTGCGGCGCTCGGCGTCGGTGGTCGGCGTCAGCGACTGGATTTGATTGACGGTTTGGGAGTGGGTCATAGCGAGCGATTCCGAAAAGAACTTATTACAAAGAAGACGATGCGGCCTGCGTGAGCAAGAGCGCGTGATTCAAATGGGCGGCAACGGCCGCAGGAGTTGGGTTTTCCAAGCGAGGCACATGGCCCCAGCAAGGCGCATCCAGCGATGCGCTCAGCGCGGCCAGATTGTCGGTCAGATGCGGCATGTCGGCGTCCACCGTATTGGCCACCCAAGCGATGAGCTTCAAACCGCGAGCGCGCACGGCCTCGGCGGTCAGCAGCGCATGGTTGATGCAGCCCAGGCGTAGGCCGACGACGAGCACGACCGGCAGGCCCAGGTCAACAGCGAGATCGGCGGTATCCCAGCCTTCACACAAAGGCACCCGAAAGCCACCGACGCCTTCGACCAGCGCCATTTGGCCCAAGTCGGCGCTGGCGCGAATCGCGGCCAGCAAAGGTGCGCGGTCAATGCTGCGACCCTCCAAGGCTGCGGCGATATGCGGCGCGCAGGCGGCGCGAAATTGCAGCGGGCCGACCTGCTCCGGCGTCATGCCAATAGTTTGAGCGGCGTGCAGACGCTGCACGTCCTCGTTGACCCATTGGCCGTCCAGCAGGTCTTGCCCGGCCGCCAGCGGCTTGATCGGGGCCACCCGCAGGCCCGCCTGCGTGAAGGCCTCAGTCAACCCGGCGGTGATGCAGGTCTTGCCGACCTCGGTGTCGGTGCCGGTGATGAAAAAGCCCTTCATCATCAAATGCCTGCCTTGTCCATGTCGGCGGCCGCCGCCGCCAAGGCTTGCAAGAGCTGCGCCACATCGGCCTCGGTATGCGTGGCGCACAAGGTGATGCGCAGCCGCGCCTCGCCGGCCGGCACAGTAGGCGGGCGTATGCCGGGCACGCGCAGACCTTCGCGCTCAAGCCTGGCGGCCAGCGCCATCACCTCGGCATTGCCGCCAATGATCAGCGGCTGCACCGGAGTGTCGGACGGCGCCAGACGCCAACCCAAGGCCGGGTGCTGCGCCAACATCGCTTCGATGCCGACGCGCAACTGCGCTTGCAGGCGGCGCAAATTGGCACGGCGCTCGGCGCCCAGCTCGCTGTCGATCAAGGCCAAGCTGGTCAGCAAGGCGTGCTCGACGGCCGGCGGCGAAGCGGTCGAAAAAATGTAGTTGCGGGCGGCTTGCAGCAGGTAGTCGGTGATGGTGGCGTGGGCGACCACAAACGCGCCGGCCAGACCGGCCGCTTTGCCCAGCGTGCCGACCAGAATCAAGCGTTCGCTGCGCAAATTGAAATGTTCCAACGAGCCTCGGCCGCGCTCGCCCAGGACGCCAAAGCCATGCGCGTCGTCGACGATCAACCAGGCGTCGAATTCTTCGGCCAGCGCCAGCAGCTCCGGCAGCGGCGCCAGATCGCCGTCCATGCTGAAGACCGCATCGGTGACGATCAGCTTGACCTTGGCTTGACTGGCCGACAGCAGACTGCGCAGCTGAGCCACATCGGCATGTGCATAACGCGTCACTTGTGCGCGCGCGAGCCGGCTGCCGTCGATCAGCGAGGCATGGTTCCAAGCTTCCGAAAAGATCTCGGTGTGCTCGTCGCCCAATGCGGTGACGACGGCCAGATTGGCCATATAGCCGGTGCAAAAGCCCAGCGCCTTGGCCTCGGGGATATGCGGCGCCATCCAAGCGGCCAAGGTCTCGGCAACCTGCTCATGGGCCCGGCTGTGGCCGCTGATCAAGGGCGAGGCGCCGGAGCCGCCGCCGTAAATCATCGCGCCTTCGATCAAGGCGGCGGTGATCTGCGGCTCGGCCGCCAGGCCCAGATAGTCGTTCGAGCAGAACATCAACAGCTCACGCGTGCGGCCGTCTGCGCCACGCACCTGCTGGCGCGGCGCAGTCGGGCTCTCGGCTTGACGCAGAAAACGGGTCAGGCTTTGCGCCTCGATGTCGGCCAGTTTGGCGTTCAGATGGTCAAGCAACATGGGCGTCGTCCTCCGCGGCTATGCCCTTGTTCATCGGCTGAGCCAAGACTTCGTCAAGCGTCAAGTTCACTGCTCGCGCCAGGAAGGACGCAATCTCGGCATCGACCACATAGGGCGGCATCAGATAGACCGTGTTGCCGATCGGGCGAATCAAGAGCTGATGCGCACGCGCGGCCAGATGGAAACGCTCGGCGAAGCGCAGGCCGGCGTCTTGCACATCAAAGGCCAAGACCATGCCGAGCTGGCGCAGATGCGCGACGCGCGGGTGCACAGCCAGCGGCGCGAAAGACTCCGCCAACAAGCGCGCCTGCGCCGCATTGCGTTCAAGCTGGCCCGCATCGAAGCGATCCAGTACCGCGTTCGCCGCCGCACAGGCCAGCGCATTGCCGGTATAGGAATGCGAGTGCAAAAAGCCGCGCGTCACGTCCTCGCTCCAAAAGGCCTGGAACACCGCCTCGGTCGTCAGCACCAGCGACAGCGGCAGCGTGCCGCCGGTGATGCCCTTGGACAGCAGGATGAAATCGGGCCAGAGCTGTTGGCCCCCACGCTCGCGGGTACACGCGCTGCCCCCCGAGGGGGCGTCGCCAGCTTGGGGCGGCCCGGCACTGGCTAGGTCCTCAATAAAGGTCTGCTCCCACGCGAAGAAGCTGCCGGTGCGCCCGCAACCCATCGCGATCTCGTCGACGATCAGATGCACCTCAAACTCCGTACAAAGCTTGCGCAAGGCCCGCAGGTAGCCGGCCGAATACATCACCATGCCCGCAGCGCCCTGCACCAACGGCTCGACGATGACGGCGGCGATCGTGGCGCTGCGCTCGGCCAGCAAGTCGCGCATCGCAGTCAGCGCGGCGGCTTCGTTGGCCAGACGGCTGTCGGGTGACATCACGATATGCGCGCGCATCAGCAGCGGGTCATAAGCATCGCGGAACACCGCCACATCGGTGACGGCCAGTGCGCCTATGGTTTCGCCGTGGTAGCCGTTCTTCAGGCACACGAACTCGCGCTTGTCACCCCGCCCCAGATTGCGCCAGCTGTGAAAGCTCTGCTTGAGCGCAATCTCGACCGCACTGGCGCCGTCGCTGCCGAAGAAGACATGTCCTAACGCTCCGCCTGTGCGCGCACTCAAGCGCTCGGCCAGGCGCACCGCCGGCGCATGGGTGCAGCCGGCCAGCATCACATGCGGCAAGGTGTCGAGTTGCTGCTTGATGGCGTCATTGAGGCCAGCGTCGGCGTGGCCGAACAGATTGACCCACCAGCTGCTGTTGGCGTCGAAATAGCGCGCGCCGTCAAAGTCATACAGCCAAGGGCCGGCGCCGCGCGCAATGGCCAAGGGCGGCACCATCGCCGCGCGCGCCATCTGCGTGCAAGGGTGCCAGACGGCGGCCAGGCTGCGCTGCTGCCAGTCTTTTTGAGTAGAAATCGTCATCTGAAGTAGTGATCGGGACTTCAGGCCAGCCAGGCTGGCCGGCTCTTGTTCAAAAAACTCTGCACACCCTCGCGGCCCTCGGCGCTGGCGCGAATGTCTGCAATGCGGCGGGCAGTGTCGTCGCGCAGCGCGGGCGTGATGTGCTTATCAGCGATGTCCTGCACCAGACGCTTGCAAGCGCGTACCGCTTGCGGTCCATTGGTGGCGATGGCCGAAGCGATCGCCACCACCTTCTCGTCCAAGCTCTCGGCCGTGGCCAGTTCATGCACCAGACCCAGTCGATGCGCTTCGGCGGCGCTGAAACGTTCAGCCGTCAGAAAGTAGCGCCTTGAGGCCTGCTCGCCCAAGGCTCGCACGACATATGGGCCGATGGTCGCTGGCAGCAAACCCAGCTTGGCTTCGGACAGGCAAAAGCCCGCCGACTCGACCGCCACCACCACATCGCATACCGACACCAGGCCGACGCCGCCGGCATAGGCATCGCCTTGTACGCGGGCGATCACGGGCACCGGGCAGCTATAAATCGTCCACAGCATTTCGGCCAGCAGCGCCGCGTCGGCGTGGTTCTGCTCCCAACTGAAATGGGCCATCGCCTTCATCCAATTGAGGTCGGCGCCGGCGCAAAAGGCCTTGCCCTCGGCGGCCAGCACGATCGCGCGCAGGGTCGGGTCTTGCCCTAGCTCGGCGAAGGCGGCGGTCAGCTCGGCGATCACCACTTCATTGAAGGCATTGCGCACCTCGGGGCGGTTCAGGCTGACGCAGGCGATATGCGGCCCAAGTGCATCGCGTTGCACCCGTATCGTTTGATAGTTACTGCTGTTCATTGGGGTCTCCAGACCACTTTGTCATCGACGGCATAAAAACTGCACGGTTTGCCCTTGCGTCTTTGGCAAAAACCTAGGGCGCGGGACAAGACATCTTCACCGCTGGCATAGCCAAACTCACCATCGCTATTGAGCGCAAAGGCCCGCGGCGGCTTGGCCAGCAAAAACTTCTTGTAACTCTCCTGAGCGGCAAATGAACTCAGCGGCAGCGCCTCCACATCGGTCAGCGGCGCGAAGTCAGTACTGGGCGGCGCCTTCATGATGCCGGGCTGAGTAAAGCCTTGCTGAGTCAGAAACTCATCGACCAAGGGCTGCCAGACATCGTTGGCCGCTGCGAACAGGCGGTGCCCGTCATCGCCGATGGCAGGCAAGAGCCGGTAGTCCACCAAACCGCCGCCGCTGCGGTAGGCCTCGGCCCAAGCGCGGCTGTGGTGTGGCGCGAAGTACATATCGTTCTCGGTGTAGATCCACAACGTCGGCGTTGGTGCGTCGGCAGTGGCATTGGCATTGGCATTGGCATTGAGTTCGCCATAGTGTTTGAACAGTCGTTTTAACTTCATCGACTGGCAAGGCTCACCGCGGTGTTCGGTCGGGCTGCCGCCGTGGCCACCGGCGAAATTGATCGCCGCCATCAAACCGGCGGGCCGCGAAGCCGCCGCTGCCACAGTCGCAATGCCACCGACCGACTGACCGACCAAAACCAGTCGGCTGCCATCAATATCGGGCTGTGCGGCCATGGCCTGAGCCACCGCGATGATTTGTTGCGCGGCCGCGATCAGCGCCGGCCCATAAAGGGCCTTGTCACAACTTTGGCTGCTCTCCGGATCTCCTAGGGCAGCTAACTCGCCATAGCCCAGGCGCAACGGCGCCGCCACGGCAAAGCCCTTGCGGACAAAAAAGCGCGCCGCCGATTCAAAGCGCTGGCGCCCATATTCGCTGCGTTTATCACTGCTGCGGCCATGACTGATGATGAGCAGGGGAAACGGCCCCGGCCCATTCGGCTTGAAGGTGGTCACGAGCAAATTCCCTGCCACGTCGCGCCCATAAGCATCTTGCACGGTGACAGGCACACGCAGCACCGCCTCGCGAATGTCTTTGTGCAGCGTGGCCGGGTCGACCGCCGACTCAGCCCTTGCCGTACCGCCAAATAGCCCGAAGGCAGCGAGCAAGGCCCATGCACTGGCGCGCGCCGCGCGAAGAAGGTTCGCCGCCATGATCAACTGCGCGACGCCAATTGAGGCGCCAAGGTTTTGACCATCAGGACGCTGGCGTAGTTCTTACCCTCCCATTGGATCTCGCACATCGGCACATAGCCGCTGCCGGCATAGCGACGCTGCAGATGCTCGGCCGGCCGGGCGGTATCAAGCGCGACATGGGCCATGCCCTGCGCGCCGGCCCA
Source organism: Paucibacter sp. B2R-40 (assembly GCF_025717555.1). Lineage (GTDB taxonomy): Bacteria > Pseudomonadota > Gammaproteobacteria > Burkholderiales > Burkholderiaceae_C > Paucibacter_A. The sequence continues at coordinate 73,460 of NZ_JAJIRP010000014.1, forward strand.
GGCCTCGGCGGCCTGCATCAGGCGCGCGCCCAAACCCTGACCCTGGCACTGCGGGTCCACCGCGAATTGCGACAAGATGGCGGTGTCGGCGCGGGTGTACCAGGGGGTATCGAGGTACCAGGCATCGACGCCGGGGCGATAAGGTCCGCGCACCATCACCGTGCCGACCATGGTCTCGCCATGCAGCGCGACCAGGCAATGCCCGGCCATGACTCGCTTGGCAGTGACTTCAACGCTTTGGTCAACGCCGGTGAAGTTCCAGCCCTGTGCGCCCAACGAGGCATAGGCCTTGTGCAGCAAGGCGGTCAACTCGCTCAGGCAGTCGCTAGGCGCCAAGGCACGAATCGAAATGGGCTGGCCGGCTATAGGCGTCTTCATGAGGAGCACTTCAATGTTTCCAGACCTTCAAGCCGCGCAAAGATTCCATCGCGTCATAGTCGCGGTCTGAATGCAGCAAAGCATAGTCGTTCTCGATGCAAAAGCTGGCTTGCAAAACGTCGACAGGGCTGTTGACGGTGAAGCCGCCGGCGCGCAGAGCACGGTAATGCTCGGCGGCGTGCAAGGCACTTTGCTCGCCGCCAATCTCCACCACATCGAGTGCCGCCAGGGCTCGCCTGGCGGCCAGATAGTCGCGCTCATCACGGAAGCCGCGCAAGACCTCAAACAGCACCAGATCGGCCAGCGCCAAGGGCGCACTGGCGTCCTCCAGCAAGTCGCTCAAACGGCGTACGCCGACAGTGTCGCGGCCGTTGAAAAAGTCAATCCAAACCGAGGAGTCCACCAGAATCATCGCGGGCCAGACTCCGTCGCTCGCGCATCATCTGGCCGCGCGTGATAGGGGCCAGCAGGCTCGTTCAAGATAAGTTCGGCGGCCCGGGGCGCATCGTCCCAGCGCAGCTTGCCACGCAGGGCCAAGATCTCGCGGTAGGCCGCCTGACGCGCCAACAAGCGCAAGCCCGCCTCGACCGCGTCTTTCTTGGTCTTGAAGGCGCCCGACTTCATCGCTTGATCCATCAACTCATCATTGATTTCAATATTTGTACGCATGATGTGTACCAAATTGTAAGTTTGCGCTCATTTTACACATTACATCCTGAATACACCAAACTTGGTCTCAGCAATCGGCGCGTTGAGGGCGGCACTCAGCCCGAGAGCCAACACACGACGCGTATCCGACGGGTCGATCACACCGTCATCCCACAGACGGGCGCTGGCGTAATAGGGGTGACCCTGGTCTTCGTACTGCTGACGAATCGGCGCCTTGAAGGCCTCTTCTTCGTCGGCCGTCCAGCTGCCGCCCTTGCCTTCGATGCCGTCACGCTTGACCGTCGCCAACACCGAAGCGGCCTGCTCGCCGCCCATCACCGAGATGCGCGCGTTCGGCCACATCCACAAGAAGCGCGGCGAGAAGGCGCGACCGCACATACCGTAGTTACCGGCACCAAAGCTGCCGCCAATGATGATGGTGAACTTGGGCACCTGAGCGCAGGCGACCGCCGTCACCATCTTGGCACCGGCGCGGGCAATGCCTTCGTTTTCGTACTTACGCCCGACCATGAAGCCGGTGATGTTCTGCAAGAACACCAAGGGGATCTTGCGCTGGCAGCACAGCTCGATGAAATGCGCGCCCTTGTTGGCACTCTCGGTGAACAAGATGCCGTTGTTGGCGACGATGCCGACCGGCATGCCCTCGATATGCGCGAAGCCGCAAACCAGGGTGGCGCCGTAGCGGGCCTTGAATTCTTCGAACTCGCTTCCGTCCACGACGCGGGCAATCACCTCACGCACATCAAATGGCTTGCGGGTGTCGGTCGGGATCACCCCGTGCAGTTCCTCGGCATCAAACAAGGGCGGGCGCGGCGCCTGCATCAACAATTGTGAGTCTTTGCGCCAGTTCAGGCCGGCCACGGCCTGGCGCGCGATGGCCAGCGCATGGGTGTCGTTATTGGCCAGATGGTCGGCCACACCGGACAGGCGCGTGTGAACATCACCGCCGCCCAAGTCTTCCGCGGTGACGACCTCACCGGTGGCGGCCTTCACCAGCGGCGGGCCGCCCAGGAAGATCGTGCCCTGGTTCTTGACGATGATGGTCTCGTCGCTCATCGCGGGCACATAGGCGCCGCCTGCCGTGCAAGAACCCATCACCACGGCGATCTGCGGAATGCCGGCGGCCGACAAATTGGCTTGGTTGAAGAAGATGCGGCCGAAGTGATCACGGTCCGGGAACACATCGTCCTGATTGGGCAAATTAGCGCCGCCTGAGTCAACCAGATAGACGCAGGGCAGGCGGTTTTGCGCCGCGATCTCTTGTGCGCGCAGATGCTTTTTGACCGTGATCGGGTAATAAGTGCCGCCCTTCACCGTCGCATCGTTGCAGACGATCATGCAGTCGACGCCGGCCACGCGGCCGATGCCAGCGATGATGCTGCCGCCGGGGGCTGCGCCAACACCAGCCTTGTCCAGATACATATTCAAACCGGCCAGCGGCGCCAATTCCAGAAACGGCGTGCCGGGGTCCAAGAGCATTTCAACCCGATCCCGCGGCAGCAATTTGCCGCGCGCCAAATGCTTGGCACGCGCAGCCTCGCCACCCCCCTGCGCAATTTTCTCCAGGTGCGTATTCAGATCATCCAGCAGGCAGCGCATGACCTCGGCATTGGACTTGAAATCGGCGGAACGGGCATTGAGCTTGCTGCTGAGTGCGGGCATGGTGTCTCCAAAAGCGCCGAACTCAAACTTAAATGAGTTCAGCTCACAAAATTCTTGAACAGGCCGCACATCAATCTAGACCGATGCGCGAAGGCCGAAGAATAAGCCAGCACTGCGGCAGACGCAAGTAAGACTTGAGCTTTACTCAATTTATGCGCAAAATGGCTGCCGTGACGACTCCATCAGCCTCCACACTCGCCCCGCAACGCCGCGCGCCAGCCGGCGCCAAGGCCGAGCAGCGCGTGCGCGACATTTTGCGCGTTGGCCGCGAAGTACTGGCCGAGCGCGGCTTTGAGCGCGCCACCACCACCGAGATCGCGCAGCGCCTGGGCATCTCTGAGGCCACCGTGTTCACCTACTTCCGCGGCAAGCGTGAGTTGTGCATGCGGGTGATTGGCGACTGGTATGACGAGATCATCGCGGCCATCGAGTCCGGCCTGCCGCGCTCGGCACCGGTGCGTGTGCAACTGGAGTTCATGGTGCACACGCATTTGCGACTGTTCCTGATACAAGGCACCGGCCTGTGCGCGCTGGTGCTGTCGGAGGGCCGCACCAAGGGCGACGCCGGGCAGGAACTGGGCGAAGCCTTCGTCGCGTTGCAGCGTCGCTACACCGCACCCTTGATGGACCTGCTGGCGCGAGGCCAAGCCAGCGGCGAGGTACGTGCTGATATCTCTTTGCGCTTGCTGCGCTCGCTGGTGTTTGGGCCGATGGAGCATATGTTGTGGGAGGTCATCAATGCCGGGCGCCAAATCGACATCGACGCCAGTGCCCGTGATCTGGTCGCCCTGCTCTGGCCGGCCCTGCAAGCGCCCGATCAGGAGTTGCTCAGCCTGCGCCGCTTGCGCGAGGATTTGAGCCTTGCCTTGGATCGAAGCTGAGCCAAGCTTGGATCCACAAAAGCGCCTGCGATTATGGCCGCCAGGGGCTGCTTGCAAAGCTTCAAGCACAGGCCCGACAAGCTAGGGGGCGGGTGTTTTATTTGAAGAAAAACCGCCTAGTGTGAAAGAGCCTAAGGTCACGATGCCCTCAAAAGTACGTAGACCCAAAGGCTCAATCCACCACTGGGAGTCTTCAAATGCCCTTACTTGACATCAACACCCTTTCAAAAAGTCTGACCCAGGCGAAAGCGCGCTGGACCCCCAGGCAAACTCCTCACTCGCTGCTCAGTGACGAGCAAAAGATGGCCCTGCTGGGTGTCATATTCAGCAAGGTGGAATTGGACGCGGCGGCCGCGCCCGTCCCAAGCAGCAAGGCCGCACCAGCCTTCGCGCCGGCGGTGGACTGGCGCAACCGCAACGGCAATCACGTCACCTCGGTGAAGGACCAAAAAAACTGCGGCTCCTGCGTGTCCTTTTGCTGCACCGCCTTGGTTGAATCGATGGCCTCGATCGAGAAAGGCCAGTTGCTCAATTTGTCAGAAGCAGATTCACATTTTTGCTCATCCCACGGCGCCAGCTGCGGCGGCTGGAATGCCAATGACTGCCTGGAACAAATCAAGGTTCGCGGTGTTGTGCCGGACAACCTTTTCCCCTATATGGCCGCGTTTGAAAACCCGCCACAAAGCTCGCCCACGCCGCCCCGCTATTGGATCCCGCACGCCGGCAACATCCCCAACCGCGCGGCGTCCGCCATCAAGATCAGCTCGCACGGCCTGCTCAACAGCATCGTGGACCGCAAGAACTACCTCAGCAATGTCGGGCCCTGTTCCGCTTCTTTTGACGTCTACGACGACTTCTTCTCCTATGGCAGCGGCGTCTATCACCATGTTTCCGGGAACTATGTCGGGGGCCACTGTGTGCAGGTGATCGGCTACTCCGAGGCCGAACAATGCTGGATCTGCAAGAACTCCTGGGACACCACCTTCGGCAATGCCGGCTTCTTCAAGATTGGCTATGGCGAATGCAAATTCGACACCTATCCCTTTGCCACAGCACAAGGCGTTGTGCTGCCTCAGCCCGCGGCCGGCTGGCATGGCTACGAAAGCCTGGGCGGCATCATAACGTCCAAGCCAAGCGCCACCTCCTGGGCCGCCAACCGCATCGATGTGGTCGCGCGCGGCACCGACTCGGCCACCTACCACCGCTGGTGGGACGGCAGCAATTGGCAAGGCTGGGAGAGCTTGGGCGGCAGCATTCAGAGTGCGCCGGCCATTTGTTCATGGAGCCCAGGGCGGCTGGACATCTTTGCCGTCGGCACCGATCACCGGATGTATCACAAATGGTTCCAAGGTGGTTGGAGCGCCTGGGAAAGCTTAGGGGGCCAGTTCTCCTCCGACCCTTGTGCAGTGTCCTGGGGGCCCAACCGCATTGATTTGTTCGCCCGCGGCATGGACTCGGCGATGTATCACATGTGGTGGGACGGCGCCCATTGGGGCGGTTGGGAAAGCCTCGGCGGCGTGCTCGCCTCCGGACCTGCCGTGTCCTCCTGGAGCGCCAACCGGCTCGACTGCTTTGTCAAAGGCACGGACAGCAAGCTCTTCCACAAATGGTGGGACGGCAACAGCTGGAGCGGCTGGGAAAACCTCGGCGGCTATGTCGGCGGCGAGCCAGGTGCCGAGTCCTGGGGGCCGAACCGCATCGACGTGTTCTACCCCGGCGCCAGCTTCCATATGATGCACAAATGGTGGGACGGGCGCAGTTGGAGCGGTGAGGAAGACCTGGGCGGCGTACTCAGCTCCGGCGTTGGCGTCAGCTCTTGGGCGCCGGGACGCTTGGATTGCTTTGTCGAAGGCACGGACTCGGCGATGTATCACAAATGGTATGCATAGGCCTGTGGGCCAGGACGACATTCAATGGAAAAACTGCAGCTCAAGGTCGCCCTGGGCGCAAGCTTTGAGGTGGAGCTGGGCTCGGGCGCCAGCACCGGCTATAGGTGGGAGTTGCTTGAACCGCACGACCACATAGTCCTGCTGGGGACAAGCTTTCGCCAGCAAGCCGGCGCTGCCATCGGCGATGGTGGCAGCCAGGTGTTCGAGTTACAGGCACAAAAGCTTGGGGCCCTGCAATTGCACTTCGTGCGCAAACGGCGCTGGGAGCAGCAAGCCATTGACAGCCAGGTGGTTGACCTCACTGTGGCTTGAGCGTCGGCAGAGTTGGCAGCTCATTCGCCGCGCAAAGCTCCATTCAATCGCCCTTCAATCGCTCTCAATCGCCAGTTCGGTCAAGTAGCCGGCTGGCGATTTTTTATGGCTCGCTCCGACGCAGCTGCCACCAAGCCGGCAGCAGCGCCTGCACCTCGCGCCTGCCATAGCGGTCATCCATCAAAAAGACCACACCGCTGTCGCTGCTGCTGCGTATCACCCGGCCGGCCGCCTGCACCACTTTGTGCAAGCCCGGGAACAAATAGGTGTAGTCATAGCCGGCCGCTTCACCCATCAAACGGTCCATCCGCAGCTTGATTTGTTGATTGACGGGGTTGACTTGCGGCAGCCCCAGCGTGGCGATAAAGGCGCCGATCAAGCGCTTGCCGGGCAAGTCCACCGCCTCGCCAAACGAGCCGCCCAGCACGACGAAAGCAATGCCCTGGCTGTCCAGCGTCAAGCGGTTCAAAAAGGCCTGCTGCTCCGGCTCGCTCATGCGCCGCGACTGTTTCCACACGGTCACCTGCGGGTGCTTGGCCTCAAACAAGCATGCAGCTTCCTGCAAATAGTCATGGCTGCTGAAGAAGGCCAAGTAGTTGCCGGGCGCGGCCACAAACTGGCTCGCCATCAAGCCCACGATCGCCGGCAGCGAAGCGCGGCGTTGCTGATAGCGCGTGGAAATATGGCCGGCCACGGTCACCTGCAATTGCTCGGCTTTGAACGGCGCCGCCACATCGACCCAGGCGGTATCTGCGGGCAGACCCAAAATATCGGCGAAGTACTGCGCCGGCTGCAAAGTCGCAGAGAACAACACGGTGGTGCGCGCTGCCTCATAGCGCGGCCTCAGGAAGGGCCCGGGCAGCACATTGCGCAGGCATAAGCTTGATTGGGTACGGGCCAGGCCCGCCGCAGACTTGCTCAGATCACACAGCGAATGTTGGTCAAACAATTCGGCCATGCGCGAGAAGTGCATCGCTTCAAAGTAGAAAGCTTGCAGTGGCCCGTTCACTTCGCTGGGATGCTCGACTTGGTACTCAGTGATCGCCGCAGTCAACAACTGCAGCGCCGCCAAAAACTTGAGCGGCAAGCCGTCCAGCACTTGATAGTCCTCGGCCTGAGCCTTGCTCAGTTCATTCCACTGGCGCTGCAATTTATCCAGCGGCTTTTTCAATACGGCAGGCGCCGCCAATCGCAGCGCGCGCAAATTGGCCTGATCCATCTCGGCCGAGTACATCTTGCGACCGCGCTCGACCAGGTTATGCGCCTCATCCACCAAGACCGCCACCCGCCATTGATTGGCCTGCGTCAGTCCGTACAGCATGGCGCTGACATCAAAGTAATAGTTGTAGTCCCCCACCACCACATCGCTCCAGCGGGTCAACTCCTGGCTCAGGTAATAGGGGCAAACGCTGTGCGCCAAGGCCAACTCGCGCAGCGCAGCGCGGTCCAGCAGCATGCCGTCGGACGCGGCGCTGACCGCAGCCGCCCGCGCTGCGCCCAGGCGGTCGTAAAAGCCCTGTGCCAGCGGGCAGGACTCGCCGTGACAGGCCTTATCCGGGTACTCGCAAGCCTTGTCGCGCGCCACCAACTCCAGCGCCCGCAAGGGCAGCGCACTGACGTTGTTTTTGAGCAGATGCAAAGCCTCCAGCGCCAAGCCTCGGCCGGCCGTCTTGGCGGAGAGGAAAAACACTTTGTCCAGTTGCTGACCCGGGCAGGCTTTCAACAATGGAAAGATCGTGCCCACCGTCTTGCCGATGCCGGTTGGGGCTTGCGCCATCAGGCAGCGTCCTGTTTGCGCTGCGCGATAGACAGCGGTCGACAAATCGCGCTGGCCGGGGCGGAAATCGCCATGCGGAAAGGCCAAAGTCGTCAGCGCCTCATCACGGCGACTGCGATGGGCCAGCTCCTGCCGGCCCCAAGCCAAAAAACGCCCACACAAGGACTCGAAAAATATCTGCAAATCAGCCGCAGCATGGCGCTCGCTCAACACCGTCTCCTGCTGCGAGCCGATATTGAAATACACCAGCGCCAGCTCGACCTCGGCCAAGCCCTGCGCCCGACACAGCATCGCGCCATAGACCTTGAGCTGTGCCCAATGTAGCAGCCGGTGGTTCTGCGGAATACGCTCGATTTTTCCCTTGAAGGTCTTGACCTCCTCCAGCCGGCCCAGCTGCGCATCAAAACCGTCGGCACGCCCGCGCACCAGCAAGTCTTCATATTGAGCGCTCAAGGTCAGCTCAGCCTGGTAATGCGCCGGGCGCCTTGAGGCCACCAGGGCGTGGCCTTCAATGCCTTCTTGCGCGCTTGGCGCCGGCGTGAAACGCAGGTCCAGATCTCCCTGCTTGGCCGTGAACTCGCACAGCGCCCGCACCGCCACCGTGTAGGGCTTCACGGCACCTCGCCTCCACCATCGAGCTGCGAACCTAAATGGCCCTGCGCCGGCTCCTCATCCAGCCGCACCGGCGTCGCCTTGGCCAGCGCCAGCCAAACAGAGAACGGCAGCCTGCAAGGCCTGTGGCGCGCCGGCCGCAGCAGCTCCAAACGGCCGTCCTCCACGCCACCGTGCAGCACCCAGACGCCGAAGGCCTCGGGGATCTCGGCCGCCTCGGCCACGCCGGCCGGAAACACGTAATAGCATTCGCTGCACAGCCAACGGTAAGACTCACGCTTGGCTGCATGGCGTAAATCCGACTGCAGATCGGCCCGGCTGACCTTGATCTCATGCACGACCGGCTGCAAATACTCTTCGACCGAGGTGTTGCGGACGGAAAACACATCCGGCCGCGCGACCCGCCACAGTGGCTTGGCCTTGGCCGTTTGCGTTTGCGCTTGCGTTTGCGCTTGCGTTTCAATCTGCGTCTGCAACGGCCGCTGCGGTTCAAGCAAGTATTCAGCGACGCCTTCCGCTGCTTTTGCTTGGGGCCCTACATCATCGAACGACTCAGCCTGCGCCTGCGCCCGCAATGACAGCTCACGCCACACCAGCCGCCCGCCGAGCAACAATTCCCGCGCCATTCGCCCAGCCAAGGCGTCATGCGCACTCAAGGCACGCTGATTGCGCCGCCGGGCTTCGGCTACGCAGCGAACCCCAAGCTCGGTCAAGCTGAGGGTTTCATGGCAGCCATGCGCTGTCTGGGTTTGCTTCAACACGACCCAACCCGCCGCGACCAAATCAAGCTCTACCCCATCCCGGCAGGGCCAAGCACCCGCCGACCAGATTTTCATCAGGCGAGACAATTGCTGGCGATTGGGAATTTGGCCGGCGGCCGGGGGCAAGTTCACTGTACAAGTTTACAGTGATGTGATGCGCGCGTGCTGGCGAGGGTTTCGCAGGCGTCAGGCCGCGGAGTTCGGTCCAAATGCCAAGCATGCGCCTCGTCTAATCAATGTCCTGGCGCAGCACTTGCGACACAAGCCAGTGCAGGTCTTTCAGTCGGCCAACCCCAATCCGCTGGCCCATAACGCCGCAGGCCCGGCGAAGAAATCGGCCTGCACCAGTGCAGCACCGTTCAAAGCCAGGTTCACCCAAGCCAGGGTGTCATGATGACTGGCGGGTATCAGATTCTGTGAGCGCAGGGCCAACAGCCAAGCATGGACTTGCGCATACTGCCGTGGGTGCTTCTGCTGCGTCCACGCCAAACCGACCAAGTCACCATAGGCTTCCTCCCGCCTTGTGGCCTCCATGGCCGCATAGGCAACTCGGTTCTCGACGCCCAAACCCTGGGGCAAGCTGGGCACGAAACCCGCCGGCACGCTGTACCAAGCGCCATCCAGATAGCGCCGGCAATGGCCCAACTCATGCGCTGCCATCAGCTCCACTGCGGCAGCCAGCAGCGGCGGCGGTATACGGTCGAGCGTGGCTTGGGCTTCCGGGTTGCCGCGCATAGAAAGCACCAGTTTGCAGCGCCCCTCCACAAATGCCAGCGCGAGTGGGGCCAGCCCGGCTGCAGGCTGCGGCTGCACAACGATGTCGATCGGCAAATTCAGTTCGCGGGCATAGGCGATCACCGGACTGGCGGCCTGGAGCCAGCGAGTTTCGGTCGCAGTCAGTTCGGCCGCTCGAAGCGGGCTCCCCAGCAGACAAGCCAGCATGGCCAACAAGGGGAACAGAACAGGACGGCGCATGGCGATACTCCTCGATGGGAGATCTTCGGCGACTCTGAGCCGGCCTTGAGTGCACCGGACTCTAAGCAATTGCAGGTTCTGCCTAGTATTGCCGCCAATGGGCCGCCGCCAGCCCAAAGGATTGCGCGTGCTGCCTCGAACCAGGACGCCGGCCCCATTTGGACAGGCCAACCAGTGCCTCAATGTGAGTCGCCTCAGCCTCCCCCACCGGCCGCCCGCCTACACTGCGGGCGGTGGCGCGCGATGCGTGTCCGATGACAAACCCACAAACTGACCGGCGGCAAGCGCCGCGACCACATGCTGAGCTGGATCTTCAAGAAATTCGGGCGCGCCGCCGCCCCGGCCAAGGCCACCACGGCCTCGCGCAAAGCCACCGAGCAAGCCTCAACCCAAGCAGCCCAAGTAGCCGCCCAAGAAGCCAGTCAAAAGGCCGCACAGAAGGCGAAACAAAAAGCCGCAAAAAAAGCCCAAGAGCTGGCCGCCGCTCAGGCCGACTGGGCGCCGCGCCTGCAGGCTGCGCTGGGCGATGACGCCGCTTTGCTGGCGCTGGCGCTGGCTGCGCCGGTGCACGATATCAAGCTCGCCGCGCTCGCCGCGCTGCAGGGCGAAGTGACCTTGAAGCAGGCCGAGCGCGAGTTTCGAAACCAAGATAAACGCTTGCACCGCGCGGCCAAAACCCGCTTTGAGGCCGCAGTAGCCCAGCGCGAAACCCGCGCACGCGCTCAAGCCCTGATCGCCAGCGCCCAAGCCCTGCACGCCGAGACCGATTTGCCCGTCAACCTGCTGAGCAGCCTGGACCGCGACTGGCAGGCGCTGGACCCCGACCGGCTGGAGCCGGCGCAGATCGCGCAGTTCCGTGGCCTGAGCGAAGCCTTGAACCACAATTTGCGCCAGCGCAGCGAGTTGGCACAGCAGGTGCTGCGCTGGACCGGCGAGGCCCGGCAGGCCTTGATTGAGTGGCAAGCCGCCGCCGAGCAAGCGGCAGCCACGGGCTTAGGCACGGAGCTCAGCGCCGGGCAGCACACGCAAGCCTTGCAAGCGCTGCAAGCGCGATGCCCCGACGCCAACGCCGCCGCTTGCCAAGAGCTGCTACCTAAACTGGCCAGCGCCTTGCTCAGCAGTGAGCAAATTGAAGCGCGGCTGCAGTGCTTGGCGAGTTTGTCGGCCGCGCCGGACAACTCGCCCAGCGAGCCTGCGCCAGAAGCTTCTCAGGCGTCCTCGCCCGTCGAGCCGCCAGCCGCTTCGCCTACCCAGCAATGGCAGGCCCTGGCGCCGATGGCTGATGCCGCCTTGGCGCGCGTGCTGACGCAGCGCTTTGAGCAATGGCGCCAGACACAGCAGCGCGCCCAACGGCTCGGCGACACTTCAGCACCGGCCGACGAGGCCACGGCCACGCGCACCAAGCCCACGCGCAAGCCGCCAACACATCTGAGAGACGCGACACCGGAGCAGATACAGCAGTTTGAGGCCCATCTGGCGCAAGCCGAGGCGGCGCAGGCAGCTGGCTTGCTCAGCGATATGCAGGCCTTGCTGCAGCAAATCGATGCCGGGCTGCAAGGCGTCAAGCCCGCCACGCTGAGCGAGGACTTGCGCGCGCGCCATCACGCCTTGCTGGCCGAGCGCAGCCGCCTGCGCGACTGGGAGCAATGGGGCGGCGCCCTCGCCCTCGACGCTCTGGTGGCCGAGGCTGAAAACCTGGCCCAAGCCACGTTGGCGGCTGCACCGGCAGCCGTGCCTGCAGCAGCGGGGCCTGCCCAAGCGCCCGCCGCTGAAGACGCCGCTGCTGCCGCTGATTCGGCAGTCGCCGTTGATGCTGCTGCGACGGCACCAGCCATTGAGGGCGCTCCGCCGGCACCCGCCATTGAGGGCGCTCCGCCGGCACCCGCCATTGAGGCCGCTCCGCCGGCCAGGGCCGCCAGGCTCAATTTGAAAGCGCAGCGCGAAGCGATTCAAGACCTGCGCAAGCGCTGGAAAGAAGTGGATCGCCTCAGCGCCGGCGCCGGCCATGCGCTGTGGCCGCGCTTTGATGCGGCCTTGCAAACGGCAAATGAGCCGGTGGCCGCACAGCTCGCCGAGTTGAAGCTCGCCCGCGAAGCCAATCTCGCCAGCCGCGAACTGCTGCTGGCCGAGCTGGACGCCGTCCCCGCGCCTGAACCCGATGTTGCCAGCTTGGCCGGTGAAAGCGCGGCCCACTACTGGAAGGAATGTCTGCGTGCACTGTCGGCCTTCCAGCTCGCCTGGCGCCAGCTCGGGCCGGTCGAGCACACCGTGCCGCTGTCAAACCGGGATGCCCTGCTGCAACGCCAGCGCGCCAGCCTGGAGCGCCTCGAAGCGCCCTTGCAACAAGCCAGACGCGCGGCCGAGGCGCAGCGTGAGCAGTTGATCCAGCAGGCCGAGGCCTTGTTGCAAGCGCTGCAAGAGAACCCGCAGCTGCGCGACGTGACGCAGCGTGTGCGCGATTTGCAGGCCGATTGGCAGAGCCAAGCCCGCAGCCTGCCGCTGGCCCGCAGCAGCGAGAACGAATTGTGGACGCGCTTCAAGGCCGCCACCGACGCCGTCTTCGCGCAGCGCTCGGCCGCCTTTGATGCGCGCGACGCGGCCCTGGCCGGCAGTGTGGCCGGCTACGAAGCCTTGTTGGCGCGACTGACCGCCTTGAGCCTGGACAATGCTGACGCCGAAATTCGACGCACCCTGGCCGAGGTTGACCGGGCCTGGCGCCAAGGCGGCGAGTTGCCGCGCGGCCTGGCTGCGACGCTGGACGCGCGCTTGCAGGCCGCTCACAGCGCCGCATTGCAAATATTGGCTGGGCGCAGCCAATTGATCTGGCAAGCGCAATGCGAGGCGCTGAGCACCAAGCTCAAGCTGTACCAAGCCCAAGAAACAGCCACCGCCCCAGCAGACGCGGATGAATTCGCGCGGCAAATGGCCGGCCAATCGGCTTCGGCCGCCTTGCCGGATGAATGGCAGCTGGCACTCGCGCAGCGCGCGCCCGCCGCTGGCGACCTTGACGAGGTCTTGTTGCAACTCGAAGCCGCGCTGGATCTGCCCGCATCCCCCGAGATGCAGGCCGCTCGTCGCCAGCTCAAGCTCAAGGCCTTGAAGGACGCGCTGGAAGGGCGCGGCGCCACGCTGCAAGGCGCCCAACAGCAAGCGGCCTGGCTGCGCGAGGCTCTGCGCGCCAACAACTGCACGGCCAGCCAGAGCGAGCGGCTGCAGGGCTTGATCAAGGCCTTGGCTCAAGCGCCCGCAGGCTCTTTGGGCGCGCCGCTCAAAGGCGTCTGATCAGGCAAACAAGGCCCGCACCTGCTTCACATAGCGCTCGCTGACCGGCACCTTGTCGGCGCTGCGCAAGGTGGCTTCGTAGCAGGCATCACCGCTGACTTCCAGGCTCAGCACGGCTTCGGGACGCAGCAGTACCGTGCGATGCACCCGCATGAATTGCCGGCTGGGCAGGCGCTGCTCCAAGGCGCTCAGCGTCGCGCGGTGCAGCACGACGCGGGGCTTTTGGCTTGACCCGTCCGCTGCGCGCAGGTGCAATTCAACATAATTGCCCGCCGCGCTGATCCATTCGATATCGGCCACCGCAATACGCTCCAGCAGGCCCACCGAGCGCACGCTCAAAAAGTCCAGCGTCGGGCAGGCCTCGCCCGCGGCCAAGCTGCGCTGCTCGTGCAAGAAGCCGCCCATCGCCTGTGCATAGGCCGCGCCTTGTTTGAGCTTGAGCACCTGCTCGACGCGCACCAGCATCGCGGCAAAGCGCAGGTCATCAAATGGCTTGAGCAGGTAGTCGAGCGCGAACACATCAAAAGCGGCCAGCGCATGTTCGTCATAGGCGGTCACAAAAACCATCAGGGGCGGCTTGGCACCCGCGCACAGTTCAGCCGCAAAACTCAGGCCATTCTGGCGCGGCATTTGAATGTCCAGCAATAGCAAATCAAACTCGCGCTGTGCCATGGCCACGCGGGCCTCGGCGGCGCTCGCGCAAAGTTCGGCGCCATGCCATTGCGGATGCTCGGCCAGCGCCAACTGCACATTGCGGCGCGCCAGCGCCTCATCGTCCACCACCAGGGCGGTCCATTTGTGACTACTCATGCAGCTCTCGCGAAGGCAGCATCAACTCGGTAGTGAAGCTGCCCGCCGCTTGCCGGGTCACCAGGCTTGCCCCTTCACCATAGAGAATGTGCAGGCGCTCGCGGGTCGCCGCCAGACCAAGACCATGGCCGCGCTGACCCTGCGGCTCAGAGCCCACCGGGTTGCGCAAGCTCAGGCGCACGAAGCCGTCCTCCCGTGCCAAGCTCAGGTACACAAAACCTTCGCCCTCGCAGGCTTCCAGTCCGTGGCGAATGGCGTTTTCCACCAGCGGCTGAAACATCAAGGGCGGGCAAGCGGCACGGTCCCAGCCGGCGTCGGCGACATCCCACCGAACGTCCAAACTGGCGCCATAACGCAGGCTTTGCAGTTCCAGATAGTCGCGCATGAAGTTCATTTCATCTTGCACCGAGACCCACTCCGTCTTGCTGGCGCGCAGCGCATAACGCAGCAACTCACTGACCCGGGCCAAGGCCGTCAGCGCCAGGCTGCGATCGGCGGCGCGCACCAAGGACGAGATGCTGTTCAGGGCATTGAACAAAAAGTGCGGCTCCAACTGACCTTGCAACAGCGTCAGGCGCAGGCGCAAATTGTCCGTCTGCTCGCGCTGTTGGGCCGCCGCGCGTGCGCGGGCACTGGCCTTGGAAACAATGAAGGCCTGTACACAGAATGCCCCGCCGGCCAAAACAAGATCATAAAAAAGCGAATACCAACGGTTTTTGAGCACCAAAGCCCACCATTCATCGGGCAGTTTGCCGTGTCGCAGCAGCTGTAACCACCAAAAGTAGCTCAGCCACGCCAGCGCGAACAGCGAGATGCTGACCAAAAAAACTCGCAATTGCAGCTCAGGGCTGGCCCATTGCTGTGGCCGTCGCCAAGCATGCAGGAACAGCAACCAGCTGAACAGAATATAGGGCGGAAAGGCCGACAAACTGAGCCGCAGCACCTGCACAAGACTCAGACTGGAACGCCCCGTGTTGGCTGCATCGGCTGTCTGCGCCAAGGCCATCAACAGCCATATCAACAGCCACACGCCGGTGCAAAGCAGCAAGCCTTGCAGCGCTCGGCCGATCAGTAGCCGAGGAGCGATGTCGCTCGGCTCAGCTGCCTCGGGCGCGGCGGCAAGGACAGAGATGTGAGCAGCCATGGATATTTTCAAAAGGATTCTCTGCTGAACCGAATCAGCGGCAGCCGAGCGCAAAAGCTCTGCCAGCACTTTATGCGATCTGCCGGCCGGCCCGCAGGCGGCCGCTGACTCGGCGGCGGTGTTTCATCCCAAACGAATCACTAGCACGGCAAGTTTGCGCCACAGTGTTTGCTTTCTCAGCCATCCCAGCTCACCATGGACTTCCGCCAAACCTTGCCAGCCTTGATGCTGGGCCTGAACTGCGTCATAACGCCACTGACCCTGGCCGCAAGCGAACCCACCCAGCCGGACTACCAAGCCGTCTCAGCCAGTACGCGCGCCATTGGCGAGTCCTATTTGCAAGCCTATATCAAGCAGGACTGGGCGCACTTGGCCGAGCTGATGGATGAGCAGATCGTCTTTCGGGACCCGACCGCCAAGCTCGTCTTTGGCGAGTTGGGCCAACAGGGCAAAAGCCGGCTGCTGGCCTACCTGAAAGCTACCTACCCCTATATCGAGACGCACAGCTTCAAACTCGAACGCAGCTTCTTTGCCGGCGAGCAGGCGGTCTTCATCGGCGTGTCCGACTGGAGCTTTGCGCCGCCCGGGCAGCCGGTGGTACGCAGTGTGATTCCCCTCGTCATTGCGTTTCAGGTCAAAGAGGGGAAGATCGTCGAGCACCTGGAGATGGGCGATCTGCAACCCTATCTGGACGCCCAGAGCATTGCCCGCAAGAACAGCCAGCACCCGGCGCCCGCGCAAAGTCAGGCGCAAGCAAAATAGCCGAACTCTGTGTATGCTGCGCAGCGGGAACCAGCCCTGGCGGCTCAGCCCCGGGCAGCTTCGATGCTCAAATTTTGCACTTGCAAGGACTCACGATGATCAATCTCAACGTCAACGGCAAGGCCGCCAGCGTGGACGCCGACCCCGACATGCCGCTGCTCTGGGCCTTGCGTGAAGACCTACAGCTGACCGGCTCCAAATTTGGCTGCGGCATGGGCTTGTGCGGTGCGTGCACCGTGCATCTGGACGGCCAACCGGTACGCGCCTGTTCGACGCCGCTGTCAGCAGCGGTGGGAAAAAAGGTCACCACCATTGAAGGCATCAGCGCCAGCAAGACCGGCAAGGTCGTGCAAGCCGCCTGGGTCAAGATCGACGTGCCGCAATGCGGCTACTGCCAAAGCGGCCAGATCATGAGCGCCTGCGCGCTGCTGGCGACCAAGAAGTCCCCCAGCGACGCCGACATCGACCAGGCCATGAGCGGCAATATCTGCCGCTGCGGCACCTATAACCAGGTGCGCGCCGCCATCCATGACGCCTCGGCCACCTTGAAGAAAGGGGCATGAAGATGGACTCCACCTCGACCCTCCAAACCTCCCGCCGTGGCTTCCTCAAGAGCAGCGCTGGCGGTGCTCTGATGCTGTCGTTTGCGCTGCCCCTGGCCACCAAGCGTGCGGCGGCGCAATCGGTGAGCAATACCTTTGCGCCAAGTGCCTGGCTGCGCATCACACCGGACAACCGCGTCACCGTGCTCTGCGGCTCATCCGAGATGGGCCAAGGCGTGCTGACCGCCATCCCGATGATGGTGGCCGAGGAGCTGGATGCCGATTGGGCGCTGGTGGGCGTTGAGCAAGCCCCCGCCGATGCGGCCTTCAACAATCCGCTGTTTGGCATGCAGGGCACCGGCGGCAGCACTACCGTGCGCGCACATTGGACGCCGCTGCGACAGGCCGGCGCAGCGGCCCGCGAAATGCTGGTGGCGGCGGCCGCTCAGGCGTGGAAGCTGGACGCCGCTCAGCTGCGCACCGAGCGCGGCCATGTGATTGGCCCTGGCGGCAAGAAGCTCGCCTATGGCGCTTTGGTGGAAAGTGCGGCCAAGCAAGCGGTGCCGGCCAAGCCGAAATTGAAAGATCAAAAAGACTTCAAGATCCTGGGCAAACCCACCCGTCGCCTGGACAGCGCAGCCAAGGTCAATGGATCGGCGCAGTTCGGCATCGACGCCCATGTTGAAGGCATGTTGATTGCGGTCATGACGCGCGCGCCGGTGGCCGGCGCCAAGGTCAAGAGCAGCGATGAAGCTGCGGCGCGGGCGGTCAAGGGCGTCAGCCATGTGATTGCGCTGGACAACGGTGTGGCGGTCTTGGCCAGCGGCTTTTGGGCCGCAAAAAAGGGCCGTGCCGCCTTGAATGTGCAGTGGGATTTGGGCAGCGGCGCCGAACTGTCAACGGCCAAAGTATCGGCGCAGCTCTTGGATGCGGCCGGTAATGCCGGCGCGGTCGCGGTTGACAACGGCAATCTGAAGGATGCCGCCGCCAATTCAAGCGCGCAGCTGAGTGCCACTTACGAGGTCCCCTATCTGGCCCATGCCTGCATGGAGCCGCTGAACTGCACCGCCTGGGTACGGGACGGCGCCGCCACGGTCTGGGTGGGCACCCAAGGCCAGGGGCCGACACAGCAAATCATCGCGCAAATTGCCGGCGTGCCGACCGACAAGGTGCAGGTCCACACGACGCTGCTGGGCGGCGGCTTTGGGCGCCGCTTCGCGCATGACTTCACCATCAGCGCGACGCTCTTGTCCAAGCTCAGCGGCCGCCCGGTCAAGCTGATCTATGAGCGCGAAGATGATATGGCGGCAGGTTTTTACAGGCCTGCGTCGGTGGTGAAGTTCGAGGGTGCGCTCGATGACAAGGGTAGGACCAGCCTTTTGAGGGCCGACATCGGCTCGCCCTCCATCATGGCCGGCTCCGGCTTCATGAAGTTGCCGGCCAGCGGCGTCGATGCGATGGCGGTCGAGGGCTTGGCCGATCACCATTACGAGATCCCCAACCAGCGCATCGCCTATGGCCAAGCCGAGCCTGGCCCGCAGGTCTGGTTCTGGCGCTCGGTCGGGCATTCGCAGAACGCCTTCTTCTTGGAAAGCTTTGTCGATGAGCTGGCCCACGCGGCCAAGGCAGACCCGCTGCAGTTCAGACTGCAAATGCTGGCAAAGCAGCCGCGTTTGCGCGCCGTGTTGGAAATGGCCGCTGCCAAGGCCGGCTGGGGCAAGCCTGCGGCCAAAGGCATCTTCCGGGGCATCGCCGTGGCCGAGAGTTTTGGCAGTTATGTGGCCGAGGTAGCTGAAGTTTCCATCGGCAAGGACGGCACGCCGAAGGTGCACCGCGTCGTGGCCGCGGTTGACTGTGGCATGACCGTCAATCCCCTGACGATCGAGCACCAGATCGAAAGCGCCATTTGCTACGGCATGTCAGCCGCGCTCTACGGCAAGATCACTCACAAGGACGGCCGCGTGGAGCAGAGCAACTTCCACGATTACCCGGTCGTGCGCATGAGTGAAATGCCCAAAGTCGAGGTGTATATCCTGCCCAGCAGCGAGGCGCCTGGCGGCATTGGTGAACCGGGCACGCCACCGCTGGCTCCGGCGCTGACCAACGCGATTTTTGCGGCCACGGGGGTACGCTTGCGCAAGCTGCCGATTGATAGCGCGGCGCTGAAGCCGGCCTAATGCTTCAAGCAGGCGGATAGCCCTCTTCTGTCAAGGCCGCGACGAACACGTCGCGGCCTTTTTCGCTTTCGACCCGCAGGATTTTCGCTTCGCGGTCAAACAGCGGCTTGGCTTCGGCATCCACGGTCGCCACTGTCTTGGTGATTACGGCCACGCAATGGCCGCAGGTCATGTCGGGGAGTTTGAATTCGTACATGGTGGGGACCTTTTGGTTGAACGGGCCTCAGCATAAACCGGCTGGAGAGGGTCCAGGCTTGCCGGTTTATCTGAGGTGGCCTCCCTGCACGATGCCGGGAGTTCGCCCCGGCGGGCGACCCCCCTTCTCTTGTCTCGCCAAGAGAAGGAGGCAAGAGAAGGCGACCCTGCCGCATGGCCCTGCGGGTCCGCTCGGATGCTCAAATTTGCCGGGCCGCGCCCAACTCACTCCGCTACGCTGCGTTCAGACAAGGGGCGCGAAGTCAGTTTTTGAAGTCGCTGCGCGACGCCCGGCAAATTCTGCGCTCCTCGCCCATGCAGAAGGGGGAATGCGAGAGAACTCGGCTCGCTGCGCATCGCCTCAATGGGTACTGCGCGGCGCGCATGCACCTCTCAGGCCAGGTCAGGTCTTGCCTTTTTTATTCAAGATATCACCCTGACCACTTGGACGCTTTTTTAAAATCTCAACGTTGAAGTTGACCTGCGAGCGGCGGCTGGGCACCAAAGGCCCAGAAAGACATGGTGAAGTGAAGTGAACAGCTATTTCGAGTCAGCTCGAAAGCTAGGTCGGACCTCTATATTTTGTTCGCGGGCTCTACTTCCGTTTTCCGAACCAGGCAAGAACCCCCTTACGCACGACCTGGGTGGCGCCGCTGGCGACCGGCGCTGCGACCATGTGCTTCTGGAGATTTTCAAGTTGAGCCTGTTTGGCTGCCAGGTAAGCACGAATCCCGGTTTCGTTTCCCTTGAGTCTGAAAAGAATGACCTCCTCAATCGTTTGGGCGAAGCACTGGCTTGTTTCTCTCTCATCGACTTCAGCTTCCTCGTGGGCTAGCTCCAAAAATTTGCTCCCAAGCGCCATCAACTCTCCAAGCGACTGTGCCTCGAAACACTCATTGAATCGAACAATTGACTGATACCAGTTCAGTCTTTCGAACTCATCGGCTGCGTCTTCGTAGCTTCGATCGCTCATGCTGCGGCCCCTTTGTTAAAGACGTCTAACGCGCTGTATCGCACCCTGTGGCGCTGAATATTGCCAGAACTCGCACACCAACAGCCCTGCCAAACCGGCGAGCAAGTGCCTGTCGCATCTGAGTACTCTCCGGACCAGCTTGTTTAATCATGCAGTATTCAATCTATCGAGAAGTGCCGCACCTGTCACAAATCCACTGATGATCAGGCGGCACAGCAACAAGGCAAGTGTGAATGTTGCCATCAAAAACAGGCGTTATGCTCGGGCTGAATTTACATCTCAAGAAAAAGGCAAGGCCTGATCCTCTCGGCATCGACCTGCGCGGTGCATGCGCGCGGCGCAGCACCCCTTGAGGCGACGCGCAGCGAGCCGTGGTCTTTGGAGTTCACCCCTTCTGCATGGGCGCGGAGCGCAGAATTTGCCGGGCGTCGCGCAGCGACTTCAAAGACTGGCTTCGCGCCCCCTGTCTGAGCGTAGCGGCCGTTAGGGCGCGCAGCGAGTTGGGCGCGGCCCGGCAAATTTGAGCATCCGAGCGGACCCGCAGGGCCATGCGGCAGGGTCGCCTTCTTTTGCTTACTTTTCTTGGCGAAGCAAGAAAAGTGAGTCGGCCGCCGGGGCGAACTCCCGGCATCGTGCGGGGCAAGCGATTCAGCCGAAGCGGATCGGATCGGATCGAATCGAATCGAATCGGCCCAAGGCCAAGTCTGCGCAAAAAGAGCTTGACCTGCCCATCATGGCAAGCCTTAGTATCCGGTCATGATGAATCCCTCGATAACGTCAAACATCCAGTCCCTCACAATCCCCATCGCCGGCATGACCTGCGCCTCCTGCGTCAAGCGGGTAGAAAAAGCTTTGCTGCGCGTGCCCGGCGTCAGCGGGGCGGAGGTCAACTTGGCGACCGAGGCGGCCAGCGTCAGCGGCTCCGCCGAGGTGACGCTGCCGCTGCTGCGCACCGCCGTCGAGGCGGCTGGTTATAGCCTACCGGAACAAAGCCTGAGCTTGCAAATCAGCGGCATGAGCTGCGCCTCCTGCGTGAACCGGGTCGAGCGGGCACTGCTCAAGCAGCCCGGCGTCTTGTCGGCCGAGGTCAATCTGGCGACCGAGGCGGCCAGCGTGCACGCGCTCGCTTCGGTCGATCCGCAAGCGCTGATAGAGGCAGTGGCCAAGGCCGGCTATGCAGCCAGCCTGCCGGCAGGCCAAGGAGCTGCTACCGAACCCAAGCCGAATTGGCAGCACAGCGGCTGGCCGGTGCTGATCGCGGCTCTCCTGTCTGCGCCTCTGGTGCTGCCGATGGCGGGCACGCTGTTTGGCCAGCATTGGATGCTGAACGGCTACTGGCAACTCGCACTGACGCTGCCGGTGCAGTTCTGGCTGGGCGCGCGCTTTTACAAGGCCGGTTGGGCCGCGCTGCGCGCCGGCAGCGGCAATATGGATTTGCTGGTAGCCCTGGGCACCAGCGCGGCCTTTGGTTTGTCGGTCTACGAGCTTTGGCAACAGGGCCCGCATACGATGCGGCTGTACTTCGAGTCGGCGGCGGTCGTCATTACTCTGGTCTTGCTGGGCAAATGGCTGGAGGCCAGAGCCAAGCGGCAAACCACCGAAGCGATCCGTGCGCTCAAAAAACTGCAGCCCGAAACCGCCCGCGTGCGCCGCGACGGACGAGAAGTCGAGTTGCCGCTGGGTCAGCTGCGCCTCGGGGACGAAGTGCTGGTGCGACCCGGTGAGCGCATCCCGGTGGACGGCGAAGTGCTGGAAGGTGCCTCCCATGTGGATGAATCGCTGATCACCGGGGAAAGCCTGGCAGTCAGCAAAGGGCTCAAGGACAAGGTCGTCGGCGGCGCCGTCAATGGCGAGGGCCTGCTGCTATTGAGCGTCACTGCACTGGGTGCGGAGTCGACCCTGGCGCGCATTGTTCGCCTGGTCGAATCGGCGCAGGCCAAGAAAGCACCGATCCAGCGCCTGGTGGATCAGGTCAGCGCCGTGTTCGTGCCGGTGGTGATCGGCGTGGCCCTGCTCACGCTGCTGGGCTGGGGGCTCTTGCAAGGCAGCTGGGAACAAGCGCTGCTGAACGCCGTCGCAGTCTTGGTGATTGCCTGCCCTTGCGCGCTGGGCCTGGCTACGCCCACCGCCATCATGGCCGGCACCGGTGTGGCGGCCCTGCACGGCATTTTGATCAAGGACGCCGAGGCGCTGGAATTGGCAGCTCGGCTCGATGTGGTGGCCTTCGACAAGACCGGCACCCTCACCGTCGGCATGCCGCAAATGGTGGCACTGCTGGCTGCGCCCGGCATCGCCGAGGCGCAGTTGCTGGCCTGGGCCGCCGCGCTGCAAGCGGGCAGCGAGCATCCGCTGGCCCACGCGGTGGCCGAAGCCGCTGCGGCACGCCAGCTCGCCATTCCAGCGGCGACAGCGATGCGGGCCGTGGCCGGGCGCGGTGTGGCAGCGACGCTGCTGGTCGACAACAGCACCGCTATGGAGCTACGCCTGGGCAGCAGCCGCTTCATGCAGGAGTTGGGCGTGGCATGCACCGCCTTGCAGGCGCAAGCCGATCAATTGCAGCAAGAAGGCCGCACGGTTTCGTGGTTAGCGGAAGTTTTCGGATCAGGCTCGGCGGCGCCGGCACCGCGCCTCTTGGGTTTGCTGGCCTTCGGTGACAGCGTCAAGCCAACCGCCGCAGCGGCCGTACAGGCCTTGCAAAAAATGGGGATTCGCACCGTCATGCTCAGTGGCGACAACGCGGGCAGCGCAAGCCAAGTTGGCCGCCAACTCGGCATTGACGAGGTGCGGGCCGAGGTGCTGCCCGAAGACAAGGCCCGCATCGTGGCGGAGCTCAAAGGCGGCGGCCAGCACCGCGTGGCCATGGTCGGCGACGGCATCAATGACGCTCCGGCCTTGGCCGCTGCCGATGTGGGTTTGGCCATGTCCACCGGCACCGATGTGGCGATGGCCGCAGCCGGCATCACCTTGATGCATGGCGATCCGGCCCTGGTGGCACAGGCGATAGCCCTGTCACGTCGTACCGTGGCCAAGATTCGGCAAAACCTGTTTTGGGCTTTTGCCTATAACGCGATCGGTATTCCGCTGGCCGCTTTTGGCCTTTTG
The DNA here is from genome assembly GCF_025717555.1 of Paucibacter sp. B2R-40. Classification (GTDB taxonomy): domain Bacteria; phylum Pseudomonadota; class Gammaproteobacteria; order Burkholderiales; family Burkholderiaceae_C; genus Paucibacter_A. Next base: position 96,363 of record NZ_JAJIRP010000014.1, read on the forward strand.
AGCCCGGTGATTGCCGGTGCCGCGATGGCCCTGTCCAGCGTCTCGGTGGTCAGCAATGCTTTGCTGCTGAAGCGCTGGCGGGCCTGAACAAGCGATCTTTCAGCGCTTCAATGCTGCAAATGCAAAGCACCGTCTTTTTGCATCTGGCCCAAGGCTTCGTCCAATTGACGCAAGCTCAAATCCGCCTTCGGCGACAAGGCACAGCGCAAATCAGTGCGCTCGAGCTCCAGCGGCGCGTGCAAGGCCAGGGTGAAGCCGCGTACCTCACGCTGATAATTCAAATAGCTCAAGCTGACGATGGCATGCGATATGCGCTTGGCGGCGAGGCGACGCATCAAAGCTTCAGCATCGGGCCCGTCGTCGCGAATAAATTGCGCGCCCAATTGCCGCTCCAGTGAGGGATAACGAAAGCCCGCGATGCTGCCTACGGTCTGCCCGGCAAGATCGGCCACACGATGCGGTGCCCGCGCATCTGCGCGGGTGATCAGCAGTTCGACATGTTGAACCAGCGCCTGACTCCATTCGAACGGCCCAGGCAGCCAAGCGGTGGCATAACCGCAGATCAGATCGGCTTGGCCGCTTTCCAAAACAGCGGCAATTCGTTTGCGCGCCACCGGCACAAAGACCGCCTCGCGGTCCAGCCGTTTGGCCAGATCAAGGCCAAGCTGGTAACTGAGCCCGGCCTTGAGTTCGCCATCCTCAAACTTTGCATAGGGCAAGGTCACGCTGGTATCGACCAAGAAGCGCAGCGGCGCCGCGCTAAGAAGCGAGCAAAACAGACTCAAAAGCAGGCAAAGCGCGGCGCGCAAAAGCATCATCAACCGCCAATAACAAAGAAGAGCGCAAGGATACCTGCTGCACCCTGAAGCCTCGGCGCCGCTGAAGATTTTTTCTCAGGCGAGCACGCCGGCTTGGTAATCCCGCACCGCCTGAATCAACTCAGCCTGGGTATTCATCACAAACGGGCCATGTTGAGCAATCGCCTCCCCCAAGGGTTTGCCGGCCACCAGAATGGCCCGCGCGCCGGCCGCGCCGGCCACAAAAGCCAGGCCGTCGCTGCCTGCGGTATTGGCCAGAATCGCCATCCGCTGCTGCGGCACTTGCACCTGCTCGCCAAACTGCAAGTCACCGCGATAAACATAGACAAAAGCATTGTGCGTGGCCGGCAGCAACTGCTCGAAGCGGGCACCGGGCTTAAGGTGCAGGTCCAAATACAGCGGCTCGGTGTGCTCGCGCTGCACCGCACCTTGCACGCCGTGACTGCTGCCCGCGATCACCCGCACCTTGACGCCGTCCAGGGCGAATTCTGGGATCTGCTCGCTGGGAATGTCGCGGTACCAAGGCTCGCGCATCTTCTCGAAGCTGGGCAGATTCAGCCAGAGCTGAAAGCCTTCCATGCGCCCCTCTTCCTGCTCGGGCAGCTCGCTATGGATCACGCCGCGCCCGGCCGTCATCCATTGCACGCCGCCATTGCCCAACAGCCCCTCATTGCCGGCCGAGTCACGATGGCGCATCCGCCCTTCCAGCATATAGGTGATGGTCTCAAAGCCCCGATGTGGGTGGTCCGGAAAGCCGGCAATGTAATCATCCACCTGGTCGGAACCAAATGCATCCAGCATCAAATAGGGGTCGAGTCGGCGCTGCAGGCTTTGCGTCAGCACGCGAGTCAGCTTGACGCCGGCGCCGTCGCTGGTGGCCTGGCCCGTGACCAGGCGCTCGACCGCGCGGGGGGCTTGCACTGTTTCAATCGTCTTGTTCATTCGCTCCACCGTTTCTGTTCAGTTCATGCCGGCAATGCCGTGCCGACCGCCTCAGTGATTTGCTGGCGCGCTGCTGCCAGACCTTGGGCGGCCGCTTCCGGCCCCATGGCCAGTCCTTCAGCATAAACAAAGCTGATGTCGCTCAAGCCCAGAAAGCCCAGCACCGTGCGCAGATACGGCACCATGGTATCTGCAGCCTGATCGCGGTAGATGCCGCCACGGGTCAGCACGACATAGACCTTCTTGCCGCTCAGCAAGCCTTCGGGTCCATTGGCCGTATAGCGAAAGGTCACGCCGGCCTTGGCCACCGCGTCGATCCAGTTTTTCAACTGCGTGGGCACACCGAAGTTGATCATGGGAACGGCCAAGACCAAGACATCGGCCCGGCTCAACTGCTCAATCAAGGCGGTGTCCAAGGCGACCCTGGCGTTTTGCTCCTCGCTGCGCTGCCCGGCCGGCGTGAACAAGGCCTGCAGCGCTGCTTCATCCATCGCTGGGTGTGGCGCCAGCGCCAGATCCAGCAGTTCGAGCGTAGATGCCGCAGCTGCGCCCTGCTGCAGGCGCAAGCTCGCGACCAGCTCATTGGCCAAACGGGCCGAGTCCGAGCCTTCTCCGCTGCTTTGCAAACGGCGGGCACTGGAGTTGATTTGCAGAATCTTCATGGTCTTGGCCTTCTTCAAAGTGGTTTGATTGACGATGGCCTCACTTTATTGAATCCACCAAAGCAACGGAAGCCAATAGAATAGATAACACTGTTCCACCAATGCACCAATGAACGCCTATGAGCCTGGACGCCGACGATCTTCTGTTATTCGCTCGCGTGGTCGAAGCCGGGTCCTTCAGCCGCGCCGCCGAACGCGTCCATCTACCTAAATCGACCGTCTCGAGGCGCATTGCCGCCTTGGAACAAAGGCTGGGTGAAAAGCTCTTGCAGCGCAGCACACGCAGCCTGACGCTGACCGAATTCGGCGCCGGCGTGCTGGAGCATGCCCGCGCCCTAGCGGCCGAGGTAGACGGCGCCTTGGCCTTGGCGCTGCATCGACAGCAACGCCCGAGTGGACGCCTGCGTGTCTCCATGCCCGGCGATCTGGCCAATCTGGCCCTGCCCGCCATGCTCAGCCAGTTTGTGCTTGATCATCCTGCCGTCACGCTGGAGCTGGATTTGTCGCCACGGCGGGTGGATTTGATCGCCGAGGGTTTCGATCTGGCCGTGCGCATGGGCTCACTGGCGCAGGACAGCCAGTTGGGCGCGCGCCGCCTGGCCTTGCTCAGTAACGGGCTCTATGCCTCACCCGCCTATGTGCGAAGCCATGGTGAGCCGCTGTTGCCCGAAGCCTTGGAGCACTTGCATGGGCTGATGATACTCAGCCGCTCGGGCGACGCCATGCCTTGGCACCTGAGCAAGAACACGCTCGGCAGCGCGGGCGCGCAAGGAGAACTCAGTGCCCAGGTCTGGCAAGGTGTGCCGAGCAGCCGCAGCTTGGTCAACGCGCCCGACCTATTGCTGAAAATGGCTTTTGCCGGCGTGGGCGTCGCTGCAGTCGGTGAGCATTTCGCGCAAGACTATGTGGCGCGAGGTGAATTGCTGCGCATCTTGCCCGATTGGTGCTTGCCTGCCGCCGAATGCTGGGCGGTATTCCCGGAGCGCCGCTTGATGCCTCTGCGCACCAGGGTGTTTCTGGAGGCCTTGGCAACCGCCTTGTCTGGCTGCTCTGGGCTTGAGCGGGAGAGCTTTCGCTAGATTCGACGGCGACACGCAAGTGTCAAACCTGCTCTGCGTCACACGCTCAACAAGGCGCTCAAAAAAGCTCTCCTTAGGCGCGTCGCCGAACAGCCGCCGCCAACAGCAGCGCGCCCAATGACAGCAATACACCCGTGCCGGGTTCCGGCACGGGTATCAAGACAGGATTGTTCGATTGAATCTGAGTAAATATCGGCGGCTCGCCAGGATTGGCTGCGGCGTACCCAGTTTCCAGAGTGGTACCGACCAGCATTTCCACCGCCGTGATCTTGCCGGTGTGACCGAAATCAAGTGTGCTATTGCCATACCCAAGCAAGTTAAGCTGAAGCTCAACACCAAAGCTTTGCCCATAGAGAAACGGCATCAAGACTTCCGCTTCAACCGAACCTAGACCGGAAAACGCTCCCACGGGGCTCGCCGTGATGGGCCAAGTATTCCAGTCGCTGCCGCCGGGGCTCGTGAACTTCATTGCATTTTGGCCGTTCAAATAGACGCCGCCGATGCTGTCACGCACACCGCCACCACCGGACGCAGCAAAGCGCGACATCATCAAGCTCACATAATTATTGAAGGGCCTGGCGGACACACTCGTCCCATCGCCAAGAATATTGCCGTCCAGGCTGAGATGGATATTCAGCAGCCCCAAGGAGCCAGCTGCATGATCGGCGGTCGCCGCGACATACCAACTGTCACCCCACAAGGCCGAGGCATTCCCGAACAAATTCGTTGGGCTGCTGTGAGACAGATCATTGCTGTGCGTTTCTATCTTTGCATGCAAGCGCGAATTCGCATCGACCTGGGCATTGCCGCTGTAACTGTATTGATAACGGCCATCCTGGGTGAGTAGCCGCGCCGTCGAATCAACAACGCCTGTCGAGTCCCATGATTGCGCGCTCGATCGTTCATCCCAAACGGTTGGCAAGGCATAAGTGTTCCCCGGCAAGCCCAAACCCGCTTGGTCAGCGGTCAAGTCGGTCAGCGTGCCATGAACATAGGTATAACTGTAATAACTTCCCACCGCCACGGCATGGGCCGGCTGAGCCAACAACGCCAGGACACCAAGCAAGCTCGCGCAAGTGCGCCGAATCATTTTTGTCATTGAAGACTCCGAAATTCAAGGGATGGAAAAGCAGGGCGCCAACCGCAAGCCTCTACTCAAGCTCAATACCGTTGAGCTTTGCTCACAAGTTCGCAGGCTCGCAGCACAAAGACTGACACGCCCCGGTAACGGCGAAATGACGTCGCTCTGTGCATGTCTTATTGCGACATAACTTGCAAATTACAGCGCTTGATTGTCAAAGCGTATCGAGCGCCACGCCCCCCTAAGCCTAGGGACATCGAAGAGGTAAAAATTACCCCGTGCAAGCCTCGCTCAAGGTTCTTGTGCGCAGATAGATTGTTTGGACCAACTTTGTGGGCACCGCGCAAGGCCGATGCTGCCTCACCACTTTTCGCCAAACCAGGTCGCCAAGGGCCTGTGGGCACGACCGAGTCCGCCCCGGGGCCGCCGCTAGATGCCCGGCGCGTGGGTGTGCGGGTGTGCGGGTGTGCGGGGAAATACTGACCTATGCTTCGTCAGCTTGACCGATTCGGATTTGGCTGTCGGCAATCAAGCCAAGCCTGCCCCTACTCCAGCGCAAACGCGATATCCACCGTGGCCTCGCGGGGTGATGGCAGCGGTGCAAAACGCCACTGATTGACGGCAGCGACGGCGGCAAGCGCCAGCCGCTTGTGGGACGACTGCATGGCCTGCGCTTGCACGACCGAGCCGTCGGTTTGCACCGTGAAGCGCACCGTCACCGCGCCGCCCTTGAAGTCGTTGTGCAACTGGCGCGGGATCTCGGGCTCGACCTTGCTCAACAACTGCAGGGCGGGGGGTTCAGGTTCGGCCTGAGCCACTGGCGGCTGGGGCAGCAGCTCGGGTTGCACGGCTGCAGCACTCAAGCTGGCCGCCGCCAAGAGCGCTGCCGGAGAGTCCGCGTCTGGCAAAGGCCGCGAATCTGGGGCAACAGTTGTCGAGGGGCGCGATTCGACGCTGCCGGCACCAGAACCAGCACCAGCACCGGCGCCAGCGCCAGCACCAGCACCAGCGGCAACTGCAGCGGTCTGCTTGGTCTGGGGTTTAGGTGTCGGCTTGGCTGGAGCCATATTGGCGACCTGAGTCGATGGACTGGCCACCTGCGCATCGGCTGCCGCACGTTTGGCCGCAGGTTTCACCGATTGCAGCTTGATAAAGGTGAACACCTTATCGGCCTGCTTTTGCGCCCGCTCCTCGGCGCTGAGTTCGGGCTTGGCCGGCGTGTCGACTTGAGCGTGAGCCACGCCAGCCGCAACAAGCAAACCAACCCACAGATACGGCAAGCCCGACCGCACACAGCGCAAGCGTCGACTCATGAAGAACACTCCAACACAGTGGGCGCGACACGACTACGCCAAGGCTGGCAGTGTAGCCAGCCCCCCCCCGCGAATGGGGTGTGGGTTTACCCGCAAACGAAGCCACAAGCTGCGCAATAAATCACATCTATACTTCGCCTCGCTCCGGGGTGCCCTGCTGCGCATACACAAAGAAGTAAGTCGTTATGCGCCGGGCTGAGATGTGGTGGAAGCCATAGACCCGCTGAACTTGATCCGGTTGATACCGGCGTAAGAAGAGCCCGCTCGCAGACCCGTTCCGCCACGCTTCCCGCCGAGGATGCAGGCCGAACTCCCTGGGGCAGCCGGTCTCCTCGCAACGCCACAGCGACCCTCGAGCCGGCCCTCGCAGCGCTTCACAGCCAACGCGAGATCCGACCATGAACAGCATCACCGAACCGGGCCTGAACAGCCTAGCCAGCAGCCTTGAGCTGACCCGCACGCCGCTGCCCGGCTCCAGCAAGACCTACCTCAATGGCGAGCGCAACCCCGAGCTGCGCGTGCCGATGCGGGAGATTGCACTGACCAACGGCGAACTGATCACGGTCTATGACTGCTCCGGCCCCTACACCGACATCACCGCCAAGATCGATGTCAAACACGGCCTGCCCGCCACCCGCGCCCCGTGGGTGGAGGCGCGGGGCGACACCGAGCTGTACCAAGGCCGGCCCATCCAGCTGATCGACGACGGCCTGCGCGACGCCGCGCAACAAGAGGCCTTGATGCAGATGAGCGCCGGCCTACGCCGCCAGCCCCGCCGCGCCCTGCCCGGTGCCAACGTCACGCAAATGCACTACGCGCGCCGCGGCATCGTCACGCCAGAGATGGAGTACATCGCGATCCGCGAGAACCAGCGCCTGGACTGGATGTGCGAGTACGAACAAGACGCCGAGCGCGAGGCCCGCCTGCGCGGCAATTCCTTCGGCGCCAGCATCCCGGCCGTCATCACGCCCGAGTTCGTGCGCGACGAGGTGGCACGTGGCCGTGCCGTGATCCCGGCCAATATCAACCACACCGAGTTGGAGCCGATGATCATCGGGCGTAACTTCCTGGTCAAGGTGAACGCCAATATCGGCAACTCGGCCGTCACCTCCTCAATCGAAGAAGAAGTCGAGAAGCTCGTCTGGAGCACGCGCTGGGGCGCCGACACGGTGATGGACCTCTCGACAGGTCGCAACATCCACACCACGCGCGACTGGATCATTCGCAACAGCCCCGTGCCTATCGGCACCGTGCCGATTTACCAGGCGCTGGAGAAGGTCGGCGGCGTGGCCGAGGACCTCACATGGGCGCTGTTCCGCGACACGCTGATCGAGCAGGCCGAGCAAGGCGTTGATTACTTCACCATCCATGCCGGCCTGCGTCTGCCCTTCATCCCGATGACGGTCAAGCGCCGCACCGGCATTGTCTCGCGTGGCGGGAGCATCCTGGCCAAGTGGTGCATCTCGCATCACAAGGAGAACTTCTTGTACACGCATTTCGAAGAGATTTGCGAAATCATGAAGGCCTATGACGTGACCTTCTCGCTCGGCGACGGCCTGCGTCCGGGCAGCTTGTCGGACGCCAATGACGAGGCCCAATTCGCCGAACTGCGCACGCTCGGCGAGCTGACCAAGATCGCCTGGAAGCATGAGGTGCAAACGCTGATCGAAGGCCCCGGCCATGTGCCCATGCACCTGATCCAGCAAAACATGACCGAGCAATTGAAGCATTGCGACGAGGCGCCCTTCTACACGCTGGGGCCCTTGACCACTGACATCGCGCCCGGCTATGACCACATCACCAGCGGCATTGGCGCGGCGATGATTGGCTGGTTCGGCTGCGCGATGCTTTGCTATGTCACGCCCAAGGAACACCTGGGTCTACCGAATCGCGACGACGTCAAGGCCGGGCTGATGGCCTACAAGATCGCCGCCCATGCGGCCGATGTGGCCAAGGGGCATCCGGGGGCGCGGGCTCGGGATGATGCCTTGTCCAAGGCACGCTTCGACTTCCGCTGGACCGACCAGTTCAACCTCGGCCTTGACCCCGAAACCGCACGCGACTTCCATGATGAGACCCTGCCCAAGGACAGCGCCAAGGTCGCGCATTTCTGCTCGATGTGCGGGCCGAAGTTCTGCTCGATGAAGATCACCCAGGACGTGCGCGAATACACGGCCGAGATGGAAAAGAAGAGCGCGGAGTTCAAGGCGCTAGGCAGTGAGATCTATATCCCGATTCAAGCGGTATGACTCTGTCGATAGGAATAGCGGGCGCGGGCCTGGTCGGGCGGCTGTTCGCCTGGGCCTTGGGTCGCGCCGGCCACCGCGTCGAAGTCTTCGAGGCCGGCCCCGGCCCCGAGCCACGCTTTGACGGCCAGGGTGCGGCCGCCTTCAGCGCGGCCGGCATGCTCAGCCCGCTGGCCGAATTGGACGCGGCCGAGCCCGAGGTCGCCGTGCGCGGCTTCGAGTCACTGCGCCTGTGGCCGCTGATTGCCGCCCGACTCCCCGGCCCGCCAACTTTGAAAATGAACGACAGCCTCCTGCTCGCGCATCGCCAGGACCTCGGTGCGGCGGAGCGCGTCTTGGCGCGCCTGCAGGTGAGCGGCTTCCCGGCCGCGCACAGCCTGAGCGAGGCCAAGCTGGCGGCGCTGGAACCGGCGCTGCTGCGCGGCCTGCGTGCGTGGCGGCTGCCCGGCGAAGGCTTCATCAACCCCGTCGAGGCGATGGCGGCCATGCAGCAAGACGGCAAGGCGCACTGGCATTGGGGTCGGCCTGTGAGTGCAGTCGAACCAGGCCGATTGAGACTGGCCGACGGCAATGACCTGAACTTCGACTGGGTCATCGACGCACGCGGCCTCGGCGCCAAGCCCCAGCTGCCGCTGCGCGGCGTGCGCGGCGAAGTGATCACGCTGAGCCTGGCCGCCCATGGTCTGAGACGGCCGGTGCGCCTGCTACATCCGCGCCAGCGCGTCTATCTGGTGCCACGCAGCCACGATCAACTCGTGCTCGGCGCCAGCGAGATCGAGAGCGAGGACCGCAGCCCTGTCAGCCTGCAATCGGCCGTCGAGCTGATGGCGGCCGCGCACAGCGTGATGCCGGCGCTGGCCGAGTCCCGCATCAGCCGGCTCGATGTCAATTTGCGCCCAGCCTTGAACGACAACCGCCCTTTCGCTCACTCGCAGCCCGGCCTGCTGCAGCTCAACGGCCTGTACCGCCACGGCTGGCTGTTAGCGCCGGCCTTGGTGCAAGAGCTGCTGCTGGCCAGCGGCCTGGCCAATTTGGAGACGCTATGAACGCAGAAGAAATCAATGTCTCGCTGGACGGTCAGCTCCAACGAATTCCCGCCGCAACGCCCTTGGAACATCTGCTGACCCAGCTGAGCCTGGCGCCCGAGAGCGTGGCCACCGCGCTGAATGGCGAGTTCGTCGCCCGTTCGGCGCGCGCCGCTGCCTTGCTCAAGGACGGCGACCAAGTGCTGCTGTTCAAACCCATCGTCGGAGGCTGATTCAAATGCTGCAAGAGGCAAAACCTGACCCTTGGAAGATTGACGACGTCTCTCTGACCAGCCGCCTGCTGCTGGGCAGCGCCGGCTACCCGAATCCGCAAACCTTGAGCGAGGCGATCCGGGCCTCGCAAACCGAGGTCTTGACGGTCGGCCTCAAGCGCAGCTTGCTGAGTGGAAGCCAGACCGGCGACAACGGCTTCGTCGCCATGGCCATGCGAACTGCCAAGGCGCAAGGCGCACGGCTGCTGCCCAATACCGCCGGTTGCCGTACCGCCCGCGAGGCGGTGCAATTGGCCTGCATGGCGCGCGAACTCTATGACACCACCTGGATCAAGCTAGAGGTGATTGGCGATGAGCACACGCTGCAGCCCGACCCTTTCGAGCTGCTGGCCGGCGCCGCTGAATTGGTCAAAAAAGGCTTTGCCGTCTTGCCTTATTGCACCGACGACCTGGTCTTGTGCCGACGCCTGCTGGACGCCGGCTGCGCAGTCTTGATGCCCTGGGGCGCGCCGATCGGCTCGGGCCAGGGCCTGCTCAATCCCTTTGCCTTGCGCAGCCTGCGCGAGCGCCTGCCGGACGCGACGCTGATCATTGACGCCGGCCTGGGCGCACCCTCGCATGCGGCGCGGGCGCTGGAGCTGGGCTTCGACGCGGTGCTGCTGAACTCGGCGGTGGCGCAGGCGCGCGAGCCGGTGCTGATGGCGGCCGCCTTTCGAGATGCCGTGCGAGCCGGCCGTCAGGGCTACCAAGCCGGTTTGATGAGCAGCCAGGACTTTGCCGTGCCGTCAACGCCGGTCAGCGGCCACGCTTTCCTGCTGGGAGACCCGCCATGAACTGGCTGAACGATCCACGGCCGCCCATCATCTGGAGCGTCGCCGGCACCGACAGCGGCGGCGGCGCCGGCCTGTCGGCCGACACCCGTGCGGCGGCCGCTTTCGGCCTGCATCTTTGCCCGGTGGTGGCGGCGGTAACGGCGCAAAACTCCTGCGGCGTGGAGCATGTCTTCGCCTTGCCGCGTGAGCAAGTGCTGGCGCAACTGCGCGCCTTGGCGGTGGACCAGCGGCCCAGCGTGATCAAGACCGGCCTCTTGGGTTCGGTCGACGCCGTGCATGCACTCTGCGAAGTCTTGGACGACTTGCGTCGCGACTGGCCCGTGAGCCTGGTGGTGGACCCGGTCTTGGGCGCCAGCGCCGGTGGGTCGGCCTCGGTCTTTGCTAACGCCTCATTGCTGCGGGCCTACCGCGAGCAACTGCTGCCGCGCGCCCAGCTGATCACGCCGAATCGGCGCGAGGCGGAACTGTTCTTGGGCCTGGCCCCGCGGTCGCAAAGCCGGCCGTGGATGGCCAAACAGTTGTTCGCGCTGGGCGCCCAGGCCGTGTGCATCACCGGCGGCGACGATGAGCATGATCTGGCCTTGGACTGGCTGGACTGCCCTCAAGCCAGCGGCTATATGGCCCTGCCCCGCCTGGCCCAGCGCCATCATCACGGCAGCGGCTGCACATTTGCCAGCGCAGCCGCCGCTGCCCTGGCCCGAGGCTTCGTCTGCGCCGACGCGCTCATCTTGGCCAAAATGGCCACTTGGGTGGCGGTGCGTGAGGGCCATGCAGCCGGCGCAGGCGCGGGGCCGGTGCGCGCCTCGGCCGGCTTTGTGTTTGAGCCCGCCGCGATGCCGGTGATGAGCTTTGGTGACGAGCCGATTGCCGCCGACACGCTCAGACGCTGGGCGCTGCTCTTACAGGCACAGGCTCCGGCCAAGCAATGCGCAGATTTGGGCCTTTATGCCATCACCGAGCGGCCGCACAGAGTGGCCGAGCTGGCGGCCGACGGCATCAAGCAAATCCAACTGCGCATCAAGCTGGCGCCGACAGCGAATGCAGCCGCCGAACTGCGCGCCGCGATAGCCGAGGCGCAAACAGCCGTCGCCGGCCCGCTCGGCTGCCAACTCTGGATCAATGATCATTGGCGGCTTGCCCTTGAGGAGCCGGGCGTCGGCTTGCATCTGGGCCAGGAAGACTGGGCGTCATTGAGCGCTGACGAGAGGACCCTGCTTCTGAACGTCGGCATCAAACTCGGTATTTCCAGCCACAGCTTGTGGGAGTTGGCGCGCGCGCGTGGCCTGAGCCCGAGCTATATCGCCTGCGGCCCGGTCTGGCCCACCAGCACCAAGCAGATGCCCTGGCGCCCCCAGGGCCTGGGCAATCTGGCCTGGTGGGTGCGCATGGCCGGCAGACCGGTGGTGGCGATTGGTGGCTTGCTCGAGGCCACACAGGTCCAGGCCTGCGCAGCCACCGGCGCAGCGGCGGCCTGCCTGGTGCGCGCGCTGGACACCCCAGGCGCTGACCTGGCGCAATTCAGGGCGGCCTGGAAACTGGGCCGCGAGCAGGCAGCGCCGGCGCTGCTGCCGCCTCAGCCCAGCCTCAGCGCCGGCCCTTTCGAAGCAGCGTGAAATCTCAGGGCTTGGCGGAATTGAAGAAGTAGGCTGCCTTGTAGGCGACACGCACGCTCTTGCCGGCCTGCGCCGCATTGCAGCCGTCCGCCGGTGCCTTGCCGCCGCTGGTGCTGACGCGCTGGATGCTCTGCACCGCGGCCAGCACACCGGCGCCGCTGTTCGCCTTGGCGCTCAGCAGCAACCAAGGAATGGCATTGGCATCGGGGCCGTTGTCGCGGGCTTTGACCTCGCCGACAACCTTGCTGCCGTCCGCAGACTCCCAGGTCGGGCCGCCATAATGCTTGCCGACGCTGAGGCCAGCGCTGTCGAACAACTCGGCCTCGGGCCCCTTGAAGGCCCACTCGAACTTCGTCGCGTCATCCTTGCTGACCTTGCATTCATAGATTTGCACGCCGGTGGCCTGCACTTCAAGGCTGAGGGTTTGGCCGGCCGGGGCTTTGATGGCCTCAGGGATCGCGAGCGTTGTTGGTGCCGCAGGAGCCGCCTGAGCCGCAGCACTTGCCAGCAAGGCGGTGCACAAGCAGGCGCGCTTGATGAGGGATGGGGCGAGTGCAAAAGAGTTGTTCATGCCTTGGCTCGAAAAAAAGTTTGAATGATCAGCCTGGACTCTTCCTACGGCTTAGGCTCGACATATTGCCTCGAACGATCAGCAAAATCGGAAGTCACGGCGGTGACAACAAAAAGCAGCTGCGAGCGCCACCCTTCCCAAACTACCCAGGCCGCCCAAACCACCCAACCCACCCAACCCACCTAAAAATCACGCCAACTTATCCCTCGCCACTGTGGATAAGTCTGGGGACGCCCACTTGAGCGATGCGCAGAACTCTGCATTCATCGAGCAAAAGCAAGTTTGCTGCTTTTTGCAGCAGAAAAGACAAAGCCGCGCACTCAATGCTTGGACAAGTGCGCATCGAAGAAGGCCCGGACGCTGGCATTCATCTCGCGATGAAAGGCCTGGCGGTCAAAGGGCGGCAGATCTTGGCACAGCTGCGGCGGCGCCAGCAAACCGGCAAGCCCGCCGCAGGGAACCAGAAATGAATAATGCACTGCGCCGGCCACCGCATGAAACTCAAGCTTGTCGCCCAGCGCATCGATCAGTACTTTGCCGTTCGATGCCAAGGGCACAAGCTGATCCTTCTCCCCGCTCCAAAGCTGCAGCGGCAACTGCAGCTGCGCGAGGCTGGCCGGCGTGAACGCGAAACCCAGGCCCGGCGCCGCCAGCGCTGCGGCCTTGATGCGCGGGTCGGCAAGGAATGACTCGCCCATGGCCGGCGTATCGGCCTTCAGCAAGGCCGACTGGCTCTGCGCCAACAACTGGCATGCAAACTCACCAGGCGTCTGCGCGCAATGCTTGGCGATCAGGCGCAAATCGGGCTGCGCGCCGAGCACGCTCAGCACCGTGAAGCCACCGGCCGAAAAGCCATAAGCGCCAATTCGAGCGGCATCAATCTGCGCATGGGCTGGCCAAGCCTTGAGCATATGGTCGAGCGTGCTGCGCAGCTCTTGCCCGCGCCCACTCAGCCAGCCGGGCTTGCCAACGGCGCTTTGGTCGGCGAAGTTGTCGCCGCTGTGCATCGGTGCCGCGACGATATAGCCGGCGCTGGCCAAAGCCATGGCGAGGTCCGCATGGGCCGCCATGCCGGCGCCATTGCCATGCGAGATCAAGATCAGCGGCAGGCCCTGGCCGGCCACCGGCGCACCCGCCGCAACATTCATCAGTACCAGCCCGGCCGGGGTCAGCGGCCGTGGCCGCGCGTCGGTCGGGTACCAAATGCCGATCGGCATCGCCAAGCCATTCGCCCCCTTGGTTTTGCTGAGCGAAAAGCCCACCGGATGTTCGCTGTCGATCGCATTACGCATTGCATAAGCCAGCAGCGCAGCGCCGACAAGCAACAGTGCCAGCAAGGCCAGCGCGAGCCATTTCAAAATCTTCTTCACGTGGTTTCCTGTTCATGCAAAAGGGATGGGGCCGGCAGCTCGACCAAGAAGCGGCAGCCTCGTCCACCGATGCCGGCCTCCAGGCGCAGCGTGCCGCGCATGCGCGCCACTGCCTGCGCGACGATGGCCAGGCCGAGCCCGGAGCCCGACTGCTCATTGCCCGAAACCCGGTAAAAACGCTCGAACACCAACGCCCGATCAGCGGCTGCGATGCCGGGCCCATCGTCGGCCACGGACAAACACAAACGGTCTTGCTGCTGCGACAACTCGATCAGCACTTGGCCGCCGGCCTGCACATAGCGCAAGGCATTGCCGAGCAGATTTTGCAAGACCGAGCGAAAGGCCGACTCCTCCAGCTCGAACGGCAGCCGATCGGGCGCCTCCAGCGCCAGCTCGATATCGGCAGCCATAGCCATCGGCGCGGCCAAGGCCAATTCCTGCCGCAGCAGCGCCGCGACGTCCAGGCGCGTCCACGGGGCCGGGCCGGCCGCATCGATGCGGGCCAGCTCCAGCAGCTGCGCTATAAGCCTGGACGCGCGCGCGACAGCCTGTTCCATCTGCTGCGCCGCCAATTGCCGCTCGTCCACGCCACTGGCGCGAGCCAGCACATGGGCTTGAAAGGTGATCACCGCCAGCGGTGTTCTCAACTCGTGCGCGGCGTCTTGCACAAAAGCATGTTCACGCGCAATCTTGCTGCGCAGCTGGGCAAACAATCGATCCAGCGCCTCGGTCACCGGCATCAGCTCCGCGTAGCTGGGCGCGACACCGAGCGGCGCCAGATCATCCGGGCCACGCTTGGCAATGCTGCGCGAGAGCTGGCGCAGCGGCCGCAGCCCGCGCGCCACCGCAAGCCAGGTCGGCAGCAACACAAAGGGAAATGAAATCAGCACCGACAGCGCGAGGTCCTGACTCAAGCGGGCCAGCAACCAGCTGTCGCCGCTGCGCGCCTCACCAAGCGACAGGCGCCAGCGAGCGCCGTCTATGCGCAGCACGTGATAGTTAGCGCCATTCAACTGTTGCTCTACAAAGCGCCCCGCTTCACCCTGCAATGCGGCAGCATTACTTTCGGGCGAAGGATAAAGCAGCTGCCCTTGCAGGTCGTCCAACTGCAGCAGGACGGGGAGCGGGCGGCCGGTTTGCCGGCTGCTGCTATTGAGCAGATCGGCCGCAAAAGCCACGGCCGTTTGCGCCTGCTCCGGCTGCTCGACCTTGTCCACCGCTGCGGCCAAAGCGCTTGCCCGGTCGCGCTGAACAGCATCGAGCGCCTGCTGGCTGGTCTCGCGTTGATAGTAATAGGCCAGCAGCACAGCCCAAGCCACAGCGGCCGTGCACAGCAGCGTCAACATCACGCGCCGCACCAGCGTCGGGCGCAGCAATTGTGCCAAGTAGTTCATGCCTGCAACATATAGCCGACACCGCGCACCGTGCGGATACGCTGGTTGCCGATCTTGCGGCGCAGATTGGAAACGTAAACCTCCAGCAAGCTGAACTCGAGCGCCTCGCCAAGCGGCTCCAGGCGCTGGGCCAGCAGCCCTTTGGGCACCACCACGCCGGGCTCACGCGCCAGCTCGCGCAACAGTTGAAACTCGCGCGGCGACAAGTCCAGCGGCTCGCCACTCAACTTTGCGCTGTGCGCGCGTGGCTCGATCTGCAGCTCACCTACTTGCCAAAGTTCGCTGGCCTGCTGCGCATAACGGCGCAACACAGCGCGCAGGCGCGACAGCAACTCGGCGGTCGCGAAGGGCTTGATGATGAAATCGTCGGCGCCGCCGTCCAGGCCGGCCAGCCTGTCATCCAGCGCCGAGCGCGCGGTAATCATGATGACCGGCAAAGCGACACCGGCGCTGCGCCAGCGCTTGAGCAGATCCAGCCCGCTGCCATCGGGCAGCGTGATGTCGAGCAGCGCACAGTCATAGGCTTCATCGTCAGGCGCCAGAGGTGCATCGGCGAGCCGCCGCCGCCATTCGCTGCTGACGCCTTCGGCCTTGAGCGCGCGCTGCAAGGCGGCCCCCAAGTCCAGGTCGTCTTCGATGATCAGGATGTGCATGCAAAAACTATAGCGGCACAAACCTTTAGAACAGCCAAAGCCAGCCGCTTGCCCGGTCTGGTAGCTGACCTAGCAATGCAGCAGCAGTTCTTGTTCGCCTTCGATGTCAGCTTCGGTCAAATGCCCCGTTTGATCATCGCGACCAGCTGATCCAGCGCGGCCCCCCATCCGGCTTCGAAACCCATATCGGCGTGCTTCTTGCAGCCGGCTTCATCCGCATGGATGACAGTGGCGGTATAGCGCGTACCGTCCGCGTGATCAGCGAGCTCCAGCATGGCAGTGAACATAAAGTTGGCGTCATCACTGCCACAAGTGGCCACCGGCAAGCTGGGGCGAAAGCCTGGCAGCAAGGCGTTGGTCCACACCAATTTTTCATGCGGCACGATTTCCAGATAGCAGCCCTGATTGGGGAATTGGCCACCTTCCGGCGACTGCATCGTGGTGCGGAAGCTGCCGCCGGGACGCAAGTCGATTTCGCAGTCAATCGTCGTCCACGGCAAAGGGCAAAACCAGGGCTTGAGCAACGCCGGCTCGGTCCAAGCGCGCCAAACCAGCGCTCTGGGCACCCCCACCACGCGAGTGAAACTTAGATCGAGTCTCGAATTGGCTTGATAGATGGGCTTCATGGTGACTTTCTTTCAGCGGGCCTAGGTTTCAAATTCAGCTGACAGGCAAGCTGCCAAGATCAAACCGGCACTTTGCGATCCTCAAAGGCCTTGCTCCAATGCAAGATCTCCCAGCTTTCACGCAGGCCGGCGCTGTAAAACGGGTCTTGCTTCAACAGCGCCTCGGCCGCGGCCTTGCTTTGCGCTTCGACCACCCACAAGCCGCCCACCGGTGCTTGCTCCGGCGAGTGCCGCAAGGAGCCGCCCACCAACACATGTTCGCGCTCCTGATCCAACCAGGCAATATGGGCTGCCATCCTCTGCTGGCGCAGCGGCAAGGAGTCGGCTTTATCAACAAAACGAATCGCGAACAACATAGAACAAGCTCTTTCACAAATAGCGGTTAAATAGTATCCGTCGCCCAGCATAGAACATGCCCGCAAGAGCCGGCAATGCCGGCAATGCCGGCAATGCCTGCAAGCGGTAGCGCCGGACGCGCCCGAAGACAGCATCCGGCGGCACTTGCCAGCCAAGGTCCACGACAGCGACCGAGCTGGCTTAGCATGCCCGACCATGAGCAAAATTTTCCTTTCAGCGGCCCCATCCGCCCAGCAAGCTGCGTCTGCGTCTGCGTCCGAGACTGCCCCGGCGATCGGGCTGCTCGCCCTCGCGTTTGCCCTCGCCTTTGCCCTCTCCTTGAGCGGCTGTGCATCGAGAGGGCCCGTCGTGATCGAAAGCTCCAGCCAATCGATGAGCGAGCAGGCCGATCGTTACGACCAGCGCGCGCGTGAGCTGCAGCAGTTGGGCGCCGGCCGGCAAGGCGCCGAGCTGCGCCGGCTCGCTGACAAACAGCGCCTTGACGCCAAAAGCAGCGAGCCCAAAGACTTCGTCGGGGGCGCTTTCGACCTGGTGCTCAACAGCTTGTTTCAATCCTGGCTGGCCTCCTCGCCCAAGGGGCTGCAGAAGTAGTCGTCACCAGCTTGGCATAGGATGCGAGAGCGCCAAACAAGCACAAAAAGCCATGCGTGACGATGAAATCGCCCTACACCTGCAGCAAGCGCTCGCCTCCGGCGAGTTGCAATCGGCCGAGAGTTTCGGCAAGCCGCTGGCCGCCGATGCCGGCTGGGAGGCCACGCCAGACAGCCTGCGCATGCCATTCAAGATCCTGAAGAACGCAGGCTTTGCGCCGCCCGAGGTGGCCTTGTTCCATCAGAAAGCGGCCTTGCAAGCGCAGATCGCCGCCTGCAGCGACGAGACCGAGCGGCGCCAACTGCAAGAGCAGCTCGGACAGTTGGCCCAGCAGCTGGCCTTGCGCCTGGAAGCGCTGCGCAGCAGCGGGCAGTTCTAGTCGTCTGTCATTTACACGAACATGCCGCCCGAGGCTTCGATGCGCTGGGCGTTGATCCAGCCGCTGCCGGGTGCCAGCAGCGCCGCGATGGCGCCGCCGATATCGTCCGGCAGGCCGGTGCGGCCGAGCGCGGTTTGGGCCGCCACATAACTGTTCAGTTGCGCGTTATCGCGCACCGCCCCGCCGCCAAAGTCGGTCGCAATTGCGCCAGGCGCCAGCGTGTTGACGGCAATGCCTCGTGGGCCTAGCTCCTTGGCCAGATAGCGGCTCAGCACTTCGACCGCGCCTTTCATCGCCGCATAAGCACCGTAGCCGGGCAGAGCAAAGCGGGTCAGGCCGCTGGAGATATTGACGATGCGCCCGCCGTCATTGATCAGCGGCAAGAGCTTTTGGGTCAGGAAGAAGACCCCCTTCAAGTGCACATTCATCAACTCGTCGAACTGCGCCTCGCTGGTGTCCTTCAGGCTGGCGTGGTGGCCCAGGCCGGCGTTATTGACCAGGTGATCGAAGCGCTCACGCTGCCAGGTCTGCGCCAGCGCAGCCTTGACGGCGGCGGCAAAGGCCGGGAAAGCGAGGCTGTCGCCCACGTCCAGCGGCAGCGCCACGGCGCGGCGGCCGAGCGCCTGGATGGCGGCAACGGTCGCCTCGGCTTCGGCGCGGGCGCTGCGGTAGCTCAGGATGATGTCGCTGCCCTGGGCGGCGAGATGCAGGGCGGTGTTCTTGCCGAGACCGCGGCTGCCGCCGGTAATCAGGGCTATGGGGGTGTTGATCGTGTTCATGGGTCACTCCTTGTTTGGGATGTAGAGAAGTCTATTGACATCCAAATTACACATAAACCCATGAATTTCAATTTGACTGTTCGTTAATAATCCAACAATGGACCCTCTTGAACGCCTGCAAGTCTTTCACCGCGTGGCCGAACTGGCCAGTTTCACGCAAGCGGCGCTGAGCCTGGGCCTGCCCAAGGCGAGTGCGTCCAGCGCCGTCCAGCAGCTCGAAAGCCAGCTCGGCGCGCGCCTGCTGCACCGCACGACAAGGCGAGTCCAGCTGACCCAGGACGGGCAGGCCTTTTACGAGCGCAGCAAGGATGTGCTGGCCGATATGGAGGAGCTGCAGGCGATGTTCGCTCAGCAGCCCGGC
The DNA here is from genome assembly GCF_025717555.1 of Paucibacter sp. B2R-40. Taxonomy (GTDB): domain Bacteria; phylum Pseudomonadota; class Gammaproteobacteria; order Burkholderiales; family Burkholderiaceae_C; genus Paucibacter_A. The sequence continues at coordinate 115,289 of NZ_JAJIRP010000014.1, forward strand.
GCGGCCGGCTTGAGCGGACGCGTGCGCGTCGATATGAGCACCGCCATCGCCCGCAATTTTGTTATCCCGCGCCTGCCCGAACTCTTGCAGGCGCATCCCTTGCTAGCGCTTGAAATAAGCAGCACCGAGCGCCGCGTGGACCTGGTGCGCGAGGGTTTTGATTGCGTGCTGCGCGTCGGCAGTGTGGTCGACGCCAGCTTGATTGCGCGCCCCTTGGGTCTGCTGCGTATGGTCAACTGCGCCAGCCCGGCCTATCTGGCCCGGCATGGTGTGCCCCTCTCCTTGGCTGACTTGGCGGACCCGGCGCAAGACCACCGACTGGTGCATTTTGTCAGCATCCTGGGCGCCAAGCCGGGCGGATTTGATTACCTGGACGAGACCGGCCAGCCGCGCAGCTTGGGCTTGCCGGGCTCGGTGACCGTCAACAATGCCGACGCTTATCAAGCCGCCTGCCTGGCCGGCCTCGGCCTGATCCAGGTACCGGTGACGGGCGTGCGCGATGCGCTGCTGCGGGATGCCCTGCAAAGCGGCTCGTTGGTCGAAGTCTTGCCCGAGTTCACCGCCCCGGCCATGCCGATCAACCTGCTCTATGCCAACCGGCGCAATTTATCCAGACGCGTGCGGGTCGTGATGGACTGGCTGGCCGGCGTGATCGCTGACGCGCAATTGGACTCTTAGCTTGCCGGCATGGGCGGAGCACCCTCAGCCAAGCCATGGCCCGGCCGTGCATGGCGTCCTTTGTCCAGATTGCGGTTCCAGCCTCGAAATGGCTTCACGGACAAGTATCTTGTTGCTTGCTGGCTTGTGGCTTGCCGAGCTAGAACCAGTAATCGCCAACACAGCGGCCATCGCGCGGCAGGTCTTCAAACGTGTCCAGTCCGTCAAAATGGTCGATCGGAATCTGGGCGACCGCCGCCGGCTCGGCCAGGCGCAAATTGACCGCGATGCGGCGCCGGCCCAACTCGTCGAGCTTTTTGCCGCGCCAGAAAGCCACACATCCGCAGCCAGGGCAGAAATGGAAGCCAAGTGCCGTGCCGCGCTCGAAGGCCTGCGTCTTCCCCGCCACGTGAATGCCCTCGTTCTCGTAGTCATAGGCCCATAAGACGCCATAACGTCTGCAGGCGGTGCAATTGCATGCGGTGGCGCCATCAGGCTGCCCCGCAAACGTCCAGCGCACGGCGCCACACAAACAAGTTCCTTCAATCATGACTCTCTCCTTGATGCTGCTAAGCCCAACATGCGCTTGAACAAAGGGGTTTTGACATAGAGATTTTGGACAAGATCCAAGCATCAGACCGATCTACCGGGATGGCGGGCTGCCGGGCTGGGGGGGCTGGGGGGCTATTGGCCTCAATCTTCCACACACGGCGCCGCTCTCCGCTCGACTGCTTGCGGGATGGGCAACTCGACAGCAGCGCTCGCGACGTCAAAGCGGCCTGCCTTGATCACCTCGTAATTTGCCATTTCATCGCCACGACTTGACGCGAGCTTATCAACTGAATGAGCGCGTTTCAATGCTCGCGCACATAGGGATTGCTGCGCCGCTCCTCGCCAAAGCTGCTCTCGGGACCATGGCCGGGAATGAACACCGTGGCGTCGCCCATCGGCCACAGGCGCTGCTTGATCGACGCAATCAAGGTGGCGTGATCACCGCCGGGGAAATCGCTGCGACCGACGCCGCCCGCGAACAGCACATCACCAACGAAAGCACGCCCGGCCGCGGGTGAATGAAACACCACATGACCGGGCGTGTGACCCGGGCAGTGGCGCACATTCAGGATCTGCTTGCCAATGCTGACCGTGTCGCCGTCGGCCAGCCAGCGCGTTGGCGTGAAGCTCTCGGCCGGCGGAAAGCCGAACATCTGGCTCTGCTTGGCCAGGCCGTCGATCCAAAATTGATCGCCCGGATGCGGGCCGATGATGGGCAAGCCCTGCTCGCGCGCGAGTTGGCCGGTACCGCCGGCATGGTCGATATGCGCATGGGTCAACCAGATCGCCTTGAGCGTCAGGCCATGCTGCTGCGCAGCAGCAAGGATGCGCAGCAAGTCGCCGCCCGGATCGATGACGGCTGCGTCCAGGGTTTCGTCGCACCAGACGATGGAGCAGTTTTGCTGGAAGGCGGTGACGGGGATGGTCAGGTAGCGAAGCGTCATGGCAGAAGAGGAGTCGGATAACAAAGTTTCAAAACTGAAAACATAGTTTCAAAACTGCGTTTGCGGGACACGACCCATGGCAAAACATAGTCTCAAAACGCGTTGAACCAAAACAACTTTTGGGCGAGCGACCTACTCCCCTCCAGCCATGTCTACGCGGCAGGAGTATGGCTCGATTCGGTCCGAGCCATGCTGGTTGGTGTTGGGTCTCGAATGTGCAGCGGTCATTCAGGTGAGGAGTTCACGAAGTCCTCGGTCAACTTCAGCCGAATGGCCGCTGCTTGACCCGCCGAATGTGCGCTAACGACTCGATAGGAGTCGCGCGGTCCTTCATAGTCAGTGGCAGCAGCGTGCCCTAAGCCTAAGTCCAGCGAACATCTGGACAAGGCTGATGGCGGTCCTCCAGGCCTCTTCATGCCGATGTCAGCTCCGCCCGAATGCCGCCGTCGAGGGTGCCGTACCTTTGAACCAGCCATTCGGCGATCATCTGCGGTCCGGAATACAGACCGCCACGCTACCGCCGCCTCCGGCCTGCACGGTCGTGCCGCGCATGCCGCCGGACAGCGACGCCCCAGCCCCGAATCCCCTGCCGGTGCTGCTTCCATGGCCGAAAGGGTCCGCCTGCGAGCTGGCCGTCGGGACACTCTCGTAGTGTCCCGATACGTGCTGGGTTGTGCCGTCGGCAAGCTGCTCCTCCAGCGTGCATTCCTTGGAACCCAGCGATGCTGCGATGCGATCGTTCAGCGTGCGACGAACTGAGTTGCTGCGCGGGTCGGACAACGCCGGATTGCGCTTCGTGAGCGTAGAGGTGCTTGCGTTGCTCGGCGGCAGGCTTAGATTCAGCGGCGCCAGGGCGCTGGCAGCCTCTGGTGCGCTTGCCATCGCCAGTTGTTCGCCAACAACGATAGACGCCGAACCGCTGCCGGGAAACCTAGGCAATGCGGACGTATTTCGGATCACCTGAGCCACGTCGCGTCGTTGAAGCGTCCGTGTGCTTAGCGGCAGCGACGAAATTTTGGGGGGCTTGATCGAGACGAGCATGAGCCGCTCGGTCGGTACCGGCGATGTCGTATGTTTGGTACTCAGCAAAACTCCCAGCAAACTGGCATGTAAGGCCCCAAGCAGCACCATCAAACCGGCCCGTCCACCGCCCGCCCGGGGGCTCAACGCTCGCCTCAATATTCGATCCCCTGATAACTCCGCAATCCAGCATTTCGTGTGCCAGCTCGTATTTTTCATTCCTATACCAGGAAACGCCTATTCGGCCGCTGGCTTCAACCGGGCGGTGCCCCACCAGCAAGGTGCAACGTCATACGTGATCTCAGCAGTGCCAAATGCGGAGGATATGGTGTGAAAGCCGACTGTGGCTACTACGTTAACGCCGCCTTGGAGAAGGACAAAGCGAATTGGTTTAGTTGGCTCGCCGGTCAGGGTGCGCTGAATCTCAGCGCGAACGTCTTCCACTGTGGTGGCAGTAGAACTTGTGTGCTCCTTCACCTCTGGCAGGCGGGCATAACTTGCCCACGTGGCAGCATCGTCGAGCCGAGAGGGGCAGACCACGAAACCTTGTATTGCTGGTGTCTGCATGGGGCTCATACTTGGTGCGGCCTAACGAAGCTGAGGGGCCGTAGCCAGCTGGCCGCGCGAAGCTGAAAATATACAGGCAGCGGAGCGCGGCCAGCTGGCAGAGGTCCACTCGAGCGCCTGGTTAGGCGGCACGATGGCAGGCGACCAGAAAGGCGCAGAGGCCAACGGCTGAATCCACAGAGAGCTGCGGCCCTAGCTGCACTGCTCGTTGATGTCGATCGGGCCATACAGCTTATGCGTTCCGCCGAAACCACCTACTTGCCTGACATACACATGTGCCCTGGACTCGTGAAGAGCAATCCAGTATGCATAGCCATCGTTGACCATCGGGCCAGAGGCTGGCAGCAGGCTAATGGCAGAAATTTTGGATTCGGTCGGAAGTTCTGGCGCGAGCTTGAAGTCGCGCTTTACGCCAAGAGTGGTAAAGCACGGCGATAGTCGCTTGGACACCAGCGCGACCAGCTCGCGATCAGTTTGCGACGCAGGCTCCTTCAGCTGTGCATGCGCACAGGGGAATGCAACAGCTAAAGCAGCCATGGCTGAGAACGGTCTAATCCGGTAGACAAACATGTATTGACGCCTAACGTTGAAGCTGAGGGGCCGGAGCCAGCTGGCCGCGCGGAGCTGAAAATATACAGGCAGCGTAGCGCGGCCAGCTGGCGGAGGTCCACTCGAGCGAATGGTTAGGCGTCACGTTTTGCAACCAAAAACCAACAAGTAGCGCCGGGCAGAGCCGATAGGACAAAGATACCAGCCATAAGCACTCCCGTGATTATTTGGTCTGTCATCCCATAGTCTGAAGACCCGCCTTGAAGGGAAAACGGCGCAGACAACACCGCCGCAAGCAGTGCCGATGCCAACAAGAATTTCCGAATCGTACGGGCGCCGAGGCGAAGGAATGCTGTTCCGGCTGCGTATGAAAGCAGAGCGAGTAGGACGTAAATTATTGGCGATGCAATGAGGAGAGCCCCAAGCGCTCTTTGAGGAGCATCGTCCGCCTCTCCGTTGATGATGGCGACTGGCTGACTAAGTTCGTAGGCCGCAATCATCAGCACGGGTAAAAGTGCGGCGAGCGGAGCAACGAGGCTGGCGATAACTTTGCGAGGAACCCTCATTTGACGCCTAACGTTGAAGCTAACCGGCCCGGAACGGCGAAGTGCCGCAGGGCAAGAATGAAATGATGCCCGAAGGCGCGGCGCCGTGTAGGGTCCGGTTGAGCGACAGGTTAGCCGTCATTTTTGCGCTGTTGGCACCAGTGTTCCCATAACACGGTCCCAGAACGTAAAGTAAAAGCTGTAGTTTCCACGCCCATGTCGATGGTGGTGTGCGTGAAGTGAAGATGTGTTCATCCATCGACCCGCCCAATGCCCCGATACAGATTCTGGGTAGAACTCTCTTCCGCAGTGGCCATAGACGTTGTAGGCAGTGGAAAGCGTTTGGAAGATCAGGAACGCCAGTGGGTGAACGGGAATGATGAAGATGATTGCAATGACGATGAGTGCTTCGGCAAGAGCTTCACTCCATCCAAAACTGTAGGCAGCGAAGGCGGTTGGGTAAACTGACTCATGGTGCTGCCTATGCATTTTGGCGAACAGAAGGCGCGAGTGCATGACTCGATGCAGCCAATAGAAGAGTGTGTCATGAAGAGCAAGCATGACGGGAATGCTTGTCCAGAACCACCAAGTAGGAAACTCTGTGACTTTGAAGTAGAGGCGGCTCGAGTGCAGTAGCCCATAGCCGAAGAGGATGGCATTCACGGCGGCGAAGATCAGCAGTGTGAGGGTCGATTGACCAAGCTCTCTCCGTAGATTGGGATTCAACTGAAACTTGGGCGGCCGATCAATGTGTGGGCGCCCGCGTGGATGCGGGCGAGACGGGTCAGAAAGATGGAAAGCGATTGACGCAAACAATGCGAAGCGCAAACCATAGAGAAGGAACGCGTAGAGCGCTGGAACGAGAACGCCGTAGGTTGGTTGCAGCGACATGGTGGCGGTGACGGCTAACGTTGAAGCTGAGGGGCCGGAGCCAGTTGGCCGCGCGGAGCTGAAAATATACAGGCAGCGTAGCGCGGCCAGCTGGCGGAGGTCCACTCGAGCGCAGGGTTAGCCCGCATTTACGTGGAAGAGGTGACACTTGGACGAGCGCTAGTGAAGGCTACTGCGAAGCCGACACCGGCAAGGCCCCAAACGATAGCCGCAACGATTTCAAATGTGTTGATCAGCTCAGGTCGAAGAAATGCGACTGGTATTACGGCGAATGCGCGCAGCAGGGAGATCCCGGCGATGGAAACCAGTAGCAGCCTGAGCATAGGCAGCCTAGGAATATGTCCAAGCGCTGAAAACGCAGCCGCTGCGCAGAGCGCCATCAAGGCGGCAATCGCGGCCGAACCCACCGGAGCCAACAGCGTGCCTGTTCTGGAGGACTCGACTACAGCGGGCGGTGCGCCAAAGAACTTGAACCATGACGCACCGCCGAAGATCGCGCCAATGTGGATGATCACACCAACCATGGCGATAGCTGCGGCTAGGCATATCCACGCGATTGACGGAAATTTCAATGACACCCTAGGTTGAGTCGCGAGCTTGGTGAAAGACATGTTGGGCAAGTTCTGTTTGTGCGGGCTACGTTTGAGTTCACCCGCACTCTCATTGGACTAGGTCGAGATCGAGCCCAAGATGTGCCCCAGGCAAGATCTGACGAACTGCTGCCTTGGCCTGAGGCATTCCGCTCTCTGTGGCCGCGAGGACTACGACAGCATCATTCGAAATCAAGTCAGCCATTGCCAATGCCCGAAATCCCGGGTTGTTGCCCCAGTGCCAGATGACGCGATGCTCCGATGACTGCTCGATAGCCCACCCGAGCCCCCAGTAGACGCCGGGCGCACCCGGCACAGAGACCGAGGACTCTGTTATGAGGCTCAGGAGGCGTTGGTCCTTGAGCGTGGCTACAATGAACCGCCCGTAGTCAGACGCGGTGGTGTAGAGAGAGCTTGCAGCGATTTCATGAGGGAAGCGGAGCTGACGGATCTGACCAGAGGCGGAGCGCCCGGGAACCAGGGAGTGCGCGACATGCTCGGTGAGTTTGAACGCTGTGTCTTGCAAGCCGAGTGGTTCGAACAGCTCTGCAGAGGCCAGGGCATTCAAAGGCATGCCCGTCAGTTTGTGCAAGACATGCTGGAGAAGCACGTAGCCTTCGCCTGAGTAGCGCCAACCTGCGCCGGGCTCAATGGACAGCCGAAGTGGTGCTTTGCTGGACCAGTTCGGTAGTCCCGAAGTGTGCGACAGCAGATTGCGCACGGTCAGCTTCTTCAGCACGTCGCGGGGCACGATGTCCACGACGGGCGACTCGTGCAGCGCGAACAGATTTTGCCGATGAACGTAGCCATCCGGGAGAACTTCGCTGACTGGTTGATCGAGATCCAATTTACCGCGCAACATCAGCTTCAGCGCCAAGGTTGCTACGATGGGCTTGGAGAGCGATGCAGCTTGGAAGATTGCGGATGACCCAGAGGAAGTGCGACAGCTGCCTTCCGCCGGGGGCTCGATCAGCTGAGCTTTGCGAATCTTCGCAACCGCGAACGTACAACCGGTTTCAGATGAAGGCGTGGCAAACTCCACTGATGCAGCCCGTGCAATGCCGGGAAGCGCGGCCAGCACTCCGGCTACGCGCAGCAGAACCTGACGCCGTGGAACTGATCTCATAGTGCGCTGGTGCGGGCTAACGTCGAAGCTGAGGGGCCGCAGCCAGCTGGCCG
>NZ_JAJIRP010000015.1 GCF_025717555.1 Paucibacter sp. B2R-40
GGCAATCATTGTGGCGAATGCTTGCATTGGAGACGGCTATGCGCCCATAACTGAAAGTGGGCGCAGCAGATTCCTGCTTGGCGTCAAATTTCACAATCGTGCGCGGCAAAGTCTTTTCTTGAAGAATAACTTGGCATCTCATAGACTGTATAAATAAACAGCTATTGAATTTGGCATGTAAGACCATGTCTACCTCACCAAGCCCGACATTTGGATTTTCCAAAGCAAAAGTCCGCCGTAGCCTGCCGCCGTTGCTATCTAGTCGTCTCATCGATCAGGTTCGTGAGCGAATCAGATATTTGCACTACAGCGACCGAACGGAAGAGGCCTATGTCCATTGGATTCTAAGTTATGTCCGATTCCACCACAAACGACACCCGGCTGAGATGGGCCAAGCTGAAGTCGTGGCCTATTTGACGTGGTTGTCCAATGAGCGAAAAGTAGCAACCAATACACACCGCTTGGCCCTGGCGGCCTTGCTATTCATGTACCGGAGCGTGTTGGGACAGGAATTGCCATGGATGCTGGATCTTGATCGACCAAAGACCAATCGCCGCTTACCGGTGGTGCTGGACCGGGATGAAGTCGCAAGGATTCTTGGCGCATTGCCAGCCGAGCATCGCCTCTTTGCTTGTTTGCTGTACGGAACGGGGCTTCGGCTCATGGAGGGCTTGACGCTACGCGTCAAGGATCTCGATTTTTCGCGTCTGACGCTCTACATTCGCCATGGCAAGGGCGACAAGGATCGGGTCGTGATGCTTCCGCAAAAGCTTGTGCTGGAGCTTCGACTCCAGTTGCAGAGGGCTCGCGGCTTGTGGGAGTTGGATCGTATGGAAAGTCAGAGCGCTTTGAAGGTGAAGGCGGAGCGCGAATTGGCTCAGCCTGCATCTTGCCGGCCCCCTGTCCGGACCTGCTCATGGGCTGACTTTTGGGTGTTTCCTCAGGCGCAGAGGTCAGTGGATTCGCAAAGCGGCGAAGCATCCCGCCATCACGCCTTTGACCAAGCTTTCCAGCGAGCGTTCAAGCGGGCTTTGGCGCAGGCCAAGATCGACAAGCCGGCAACACCCCACACTTTGCGCCACGCATTTGCGACTCACTTGCTGCAAGATGGGTATGACATCCGAATCGTTCAGACACTTCTTGGGCACTCCGATGTCGGCACCACAATGATTTACACCCACGGACTGGCGGTAGAACGGGGTGCCATAAGCAGCCCGCTGGATCAACTACGCGCGGCTGAGCGGAACATCTCCACCGGCCTGCGATTCGAAGACGGCTTCACCTGGCTCGGCTACCTGGCCGCGCAGGCGTATTTGGTCGATGCATGCATCCTCCGCGACTACCTTGCCGAGTTCTTCGTAGCGTTTGTGTGCCCAGAGCCGGACCGCCCGAAAGTGCACATCGCAACGATGGCCGGCGCCAAGAAGCACGTACTGGACAAAGTCAGGTCATCCGACCCGCTGTTCGCCGAGCTGGTCTTTGCCTCGTCAAAAGGAGGGTGGCTTTTCCAGCTTGGCGCCTATCGAGACCTTTGCGTGCCACTTCTTGAGGAGCGGCAGCTCAAAGAAGCCGAAGATGTGCGTGCCGGGCGCCGAACGGCATGGATCCTTTTGGCTATCCAAAAGGGCAATTTGAAGGGTTATACCTTCACGCCCAATCAGTCTGCAGAGTTTGACAAAGCGGGAAGCGGCTGGTGAACAAGGGACACTTGGCGAACGACAGCGTGCGGCTGGTGGGCAAGGCCCGGCTGGTTGGCCAAGTCCAGCAAATGGTGGCGGAATCAGGCGACCAAGAAGGGTTCGACGCTGCGGCTTGGGTCGAGCAATGGCTGGAAAGCCCGCTGCCAGCCCTGGGTGGAAGGAAACCCGCGACATTCATGGATACGACCGATGGCCAGGCCCTCGTGGCCACGTTGTTGGCCCGCATGCAGACGGGGGCCTACTCTTGATCGCCATCGAGGCCTTGCCTGTACACCTTTGCTAACTCGCCAGCCCGCAGAGCCACGCAAGCGCGAAGCGCTACACACCGCCGAAGCCAACATCAGCCAGCGCGCGCGCGAAAACAGCATCGATGCATTTAAGTCGATTCCAGCACACGCATTTCGACGCGAATCGCGGCGGCGGTATCGCCCACGGTGGAATGAATGACCTAGGTGTGGCCTGGGCCGGCTAAGCCCTGCCAGCTACGAACTGTCATCGGAATCAGTTTGCGCAATGCGATGCCCCCTCTGAGACCTACAAGGCAAAGAGTGAGGAGCAGCCTGATTGACAGTCTTTGTTTTTATTGGCCTTTGCCAATTTGCTGAAACAGGGCACTTTGACACTCTTTAGAAATCACGAGCCGCCTAGCCAAAACCTGACAGTCTTTGTTTATCGCATCAACAGCAGCACAAGAGCGTGCCGCTCATTCAACTGTCACGCTCTTTGCCAAGTTGCGTGGCTTGTCAACATCCGTCCCCCGTGCGCAGGCAGTGTGATAGGCCAGCAACTGCAGCGGAATGACGTGCAGAATAGGGCTTAGCGCACCGTAATGCTCAGGCATGCGGATCACATGCAAACCCGGCTCCGACTCAATCTGCGTGTCGCCATCGGCAAACACATAGAGTTGCCCGCCGCGCGCACGGACTTCCTGCATATTGCTCTTGAGCTTCTCCAGCAAGGTGTCGTTGGGCGCCACCGTGACCACGGGCATCTCGGCCGTCACCAGCGCCAGCGGGCCATGCTTCAACTCGCCTGCCGGATAGGCCTCAGCATGGATGTAGCTGATTTCCTTCAACTTCAAAGCACCTTCCAGCGCGATCGGATAATGCAGGCCGCGCCCTAGGAACAAGGCGTTTTCCTTGCGGGCAAACTCCTCGCTCCAGGCGATGACCTGTGGCTCAAGCGCCAAGACCGCCTGCACCGCCACCGGCAAATGCCGCAGCGCTTTGACATGCTCGGCTTCTTGCGCTTCGCTCAGGTGGCCGCGCGTTTGTGCCAAGGCCAAGGTCAACAGGAACAGGCCGACCAACTGGGTCGTGAAGGCCTTGGTTGACGCGACGCCGATCTCGACCCCGGCTCGGGTGATATAGGCCAACTCGCATTCACGCACCATCGCACTGGTGGAGACATTGCAGATGGTCAGTGTGTGCTTCATGCCCTGCGCGCGGGCATGCTTGAGCGCGGCCAGCGTGTCCGCGGTCTCACCACTCTGGCTGATCGTAACGACCAGCGTGCGCGGGTTCGGAACGCTGTCACGGTAGCGGTATTCGCTGGCGATCTCGACGCTGGTGGGGATCTTGGCGATAGCCTCCAACCAGTATTTGGCGGTTGAGCCAGAGTAGAAGCTGGTGCCGCAAGCCAGGATCAGCACCGAGTCGACTTCCTTGAAGATGCCGTAGGCGCCGTCACCGAACAGTTCCGGGCTGATGCTGGTGATGGCCTCGAGCGTGTTGGCAATCGCGGTGGGCTGCTCGAAAATTTCCTTCTGCATATAGTGGCGGTATGGGCCCAACTCGGCCGCGCCGCTGTGCGCGTGCACGGTGCGAACTTCGCGCTGCTGGGCCTCATAACGGCCAGTCTGAGCGCTCAGATTGCTGATCCAGTAACGACCCAACTGCAGGTCAACGACGTCACCCTCTTCCAGATAGACGATCTGGTCGGTGACGCCGGCCAGCGCCATAGCGTCCGAAGCGACGAAGTTCTCGCCCTGCGCAGCGTCCAGCCCTAAGCCTAGCACCAGCGGCGAGCCTTCGCGGGCGGCAATCACGCGGTGCGGTTCATCACGGCAGAACACCGCCACCGCGTAGGCGCCCTTCAAGCGCGGCAAGGCTTGCTGCACCGCTTCGAGCAGGTCGCCACTGTAAAGGTGATCAATCAGATGGGCGATCACCTCGGTGTCGGTCTGGCTGGTGAAGGCATAGCCGCGCGCCTTCAGCTCATTGCGCAGTTCTTCATGGTTTTCGATGATGCCGTTGTGCACCAGCGCGATCCTGCCAACCGCGTCCGCAGTCGCATTCGGGCCGCTTGAAAAATGCGGGTGGGCATTGTGAACGGCCGGCGCGCCATGGGTGGCCCAGCGGGTATGCGCAATGCCGGTGCCGGAGGCGATACCGTCTTCCTCGGCCAAGCCGGTCAACTCGGCCACCCGCGAGGTGCTGCGCGCACGCATGAGGCCGCCGTTTTGATGCACGGCCACGCCGCAAGAGTCATAGCCCCGGTATTCAAGCCGCTTCAGGCCCTCGATCAGAACGGGGACGATATTGCGCTGACTGACGGCACCGACGATTCCACACATGATTGATTGCTCCGACGACAAGGGTTTAGGCTGGAACGCATCGTAGGCATTCAAATGAAATCATTGCTTTCAAAATTCACATAGAAATGAAATAATCAACCACACCATCAAATTCATGGGTCAATATTTCACGAAACACATGGATATGAATGAATCAATCACCACCATGACTTTGGACTCCGCCGACCTGCGCATCCTCGATTGTCTGCAGGATGACGCCTCCTTGTCGAACCAAGACTTGGCGCGCCACGCTCATGTGTCGCCGGCGACCTGCTTGCGGCGGGTCAAGCGGCTGTTGGACGGCGGCATCATCGAGCGCCGCGTGGCTTTGCTGTCGGCGGAGAAATTGGGTGCAGGGCTGAGCGCCATTGTTGAGATCACGCTGGACCGCCAGGGCGCCGAGCATCTGATGGCCTTTGAGTCCAAGGTCTTGACGGAAGCGGCGGTGCAGCAGTGCTACCAAGTCTCGCCCGGGCCGGACTTTGTGCTGATCTTGCAGGTACCCGATATGGTGGCCTATCAAGCACTGGTGATGCGCTTGTTCACGCAAGACGCCAATGTGCGCAATGTGAAGGCGTTTTTCAGCGTGCGGCGCGGCAAGTTCGAGCCGCGCATCGCCTTGCCGAGGGCCTGAACGCAAAAGCGGCCCAGTCGGGCCGCTTTGACTTTACTCAGAACAAAACTCAGGCCTTGCGACGACGCACCATAGCACCCACGGCAAACAAGCCAAGCGCCATCATGGCGTAGCTCGATGGCTCAGGCACTGCGGTCACACCGAGGATCCAGGCCGTTTGGTCAAACACGGCGGTGGAGCCCGACAGATCGCCGTAGCTGGAGCCGTTGTTGAACTTGGTGTCGCACAGCGTCAACTTGAACACATCGCAAGCGCCATCGGTACCATTTGCGGCATTGCCCTGCCAGCCCCAGGAATGCACGGCGCTGAGTTGATATTCGCCGTTAACCAGCACGAAGTCACCGCCGCCCGAGTCGCCGCCGGCAATCAAGGCTTCTTTGGTACCCAGACCGGTGCTGCTGGTCCACTGGTTGCCCGTCACGCCGGCCAAACGACCCAGCGTGTTGTTGGCAACGCTGCCGCTGTCAAAGTCCGACATATAGGTCGTGCCGGTGTAATAGGCCTCGCTAAAGCCCCAGCCGGCGACGTTTTGGTCAATTGCCCTGTTGAAGGTCTTGCTGTCCACGTCGACCGTGTTGTAGCCATAGTGACCATAGCTGCCATCGTTCCAGGACGGGCCACTGTTCGATGTCGCGGTGCCGCTGGTGCCATAACCGGCCATCAAAAACTGCTTGCCGACGTCATTGGTCGTGCTCAGCTGATAGCCCTTGATGGTGGTGACCGGCGCGCTCAACTTCAGGATCGCCATATCGGAGCCGGCGTCGGCCGAAGCATTGAAGCCCTTCCACAGCGGATGCAAGCTCGCATCGCTGACCGCCACCGTGCGGGTCTGCTGCGCGGCGCCACCGAAGGCACCGAACTCGACCTTCATCGAGGTGAAGTCGTCGGCGCAGTGTCCGGCCGTCAACACATATTGGCCGCCGGCCAGCAAGGAGCCCGAGCAACCGTAGCTACCGCCACCCGCCGTGGTGAAGCTCAGGCGCGCCACGCCGTCGAGGGCGCCGGCAACACCATCAAACACCTGGCCGGGCGCGAAACGCCAGTTGGACGGCGACGAGGTGTTGCCGGTATCCGGGGTCTGAGCCCCACCGGCTTGCGCGCCGCCGGCCAATGCCAGCAGGGCGGCAGCGGCCGCGATGGATGTGAATTTTGAGTGCTTCGCCATGGTTCTAACTCCCTCCGTTTGCGGCGGCACATTTTTTGATGCCGCCGCCTCTACCTTTTGACACCCGCCGTTTTGCCACGGGGCCGCGCTTTTTTTCGACGTTCCCGCAACCATCGATGGCGTGAATATGCCACGCCCTCAGCGTGCGACTCACTCCTGAAAAGCGCGTAGAGGTAAACCATGAGCCTAGCCATCAACGCTTCAAAATCAACAGCCCTTTCAGGTATTCGCCCTCGGGAAAACAAATGGTCTGCGGGTGGTCTGGCGTGGCGCCGACGCGGTCAATGATGAAGCCGTCACAGGGTGCGTCCAAGCCGGCACCGGCGACTATTTTGTGGAATAGCTCGGGGCCCACGCCGCCTGAACAGGAGAAGGTGAACAGCAGACCGCCCGGCTTCAAAAGCATCAGGCCCAAACGGTTGATATCTTTATAGGCCCGAGCGGCGCGCTCGGCATGTGCGGCGGTAGGGGCGAACTTGGGCGGGTCGAGCACGATGGCGTCAAACTGTCGACCTTCCTTGATGAACGCACGCAAGGTCGCGTTGACGTCGGCATCCAGTGCCTGATGGCGGGCCGTGTCAAACCCGTTCAAGACCACATGAGCCTGGGCTCGTGCCAGCGCCGGCCCGGATGAGTCAATACTGATCACCTGCTCGGCCCCGCCGGCCAGCGCGGCGACCGAGAACCCCCCCGTGTAGCTGTAGCAATTCAGCACAGTCTTGCAGCCAAACTGTCGCACGCTTTCAGCAAATTTCTTGCGGTTGTCGCGCTGATCCAGGTAGTAACCCGTCTTGTGACCCTCGGCCACGTCGAGCGTCAGTTGCCATTGATGTTCGCTGATCGCCACTTCTGTCGCGCCGCCGCCACGCAGCCAGCCGGTTTTTTGCGCCAAGCCTTCCAGGCCGCGAACCTGCGCGTCAGAGCGTTCGTACAAACGCGTCAGGCCGGTGGCGGCCAGCAGCTGATCGGCGATCAGCTCCTTCCAGCGCTCAACGCCGTTGGCCAAGAATTGCGCCACCAGGGTGTCACCGTAGCGATCCACGACCAGGCCGGGCAGGCCGTCAGCTTCACCATGGACCAGGCGCAGCGCGTCGGATTGAATCGCCAGCCTTGTTCGCATGGCCAACGCTTGCGCAATGCGCTGCTCGAAGAAAGCCGCGTCGATGCGCTGGGCCTCGTCGAAGCTCCAGGCGCGCACGCGGATCTGCGAGGTCGGGCTGAATGCGCCCCAGCACAGAAAACTGCCGTCGGCCGCCTCGACCCGCACCGTTTCGCCGGCGTCGGCGCCGCCGCGCGCGATCGAGCTTTCAAATATCCAAGGATGGCGACGCTGCAGAGAACGCTCTTTGCCCGCACGTATGACGATTGTTTTCATGGTTTCCTCTCGGCCCTCAGCGGGCCAGGCTGCCGAAGGCATAGCCGACCGACAGATTGAAAATCTGGGCCGTCTGCGCGCCATTGCGCATGGTGCGCCACTGGCCCAGACCGGCCCGCACGCGCAGGTGCTCGCGCTCCCATTGGCCGTAGGCTTCGGCCTGCCACAGGGCACCGCTGCCAACATCCACCCCGCCGCCGCCAGCTACGCCCGCCAACAACTCGGCGCCAAAGCGCGCGCCGCCGAGCAACTGCGGTGACTGCAGGCCCGCACCGAAGAGGCCAAAGGCATAGGCGCCGGCCTTGCCGGTGGCCGCACTGCCGGCCTGCGCAACACCGTACAGGCTTGGCGTCAGCTCGCGCGTCATCACAAACGCGATCTGGCCGATCGCGTCCTCGCTGCCGTCTTTGAAGCGAACCTTGGGCAGGTACTGGTAGCTGGCGAACATTTGCTGGGTGCGCACGATGCCGGACTGCTGCTCCAAACTGCTGCTGATCGAAGGCGTTTGATCCAAGGGCAGTGCCAGACCCAGACGCACAAAACGGGTCGAGAACTGACCATCCGGCGCGTAGCTGAAGCCGCCATCCAGCCGCACGGTGGCACCCCAGGGGCTGATCCAGCGCAGCGTCGGGCCGGCGCGCAGCAGCCAGCCATTGCCGGTATCGACATTGCCTCCGCCGGCCAAGCCAAGGCCTAGCTGCCCACCCAGACGCAGCTTGGGGCCGAACAGCGGCCAGTCTTGGCCGGCCGTGGCCAGCACCTCCATATAGCCATCAACGCCGCCTTGCGCCGCACCGGCGGCCTCCACACCCCACCAACTGCCGTCGGCAATGTATTGGCGCAGATCGGCGCCTGCAAAGCCGATGCGCCCGGTGTTGGGCTTGCCGCTGCGATCGCGTGTACCGGCGCGTGGGTAGGCAAAGCCGCCCTGCAAGGCGATCTCGTCAAAGCCCAAGCCGGTGCGTTGGCTGGTACGGCCGGGCTTGCCGGCATCACTGGGCGCAAAACTGACAAAGTCGCTCGCCCGCCCCAGCACCAGTCCAAGGCTGGTGTCGGACACATTGCCGCTGGGGAAGCGCACATGAGCAAGTGCTGCGCCGCCGTACCAGCTGCCCGATTCCACCCGCAGCGACAGCTCGGGGCGAAGCATCAAGCCGCCACCAAAGCGCACCTGATCCGACCCGACTCCGCCGCCCGCGCCGGCATACAAACCGGCCGCCAGATGGGTCGATGAACTCAAGCGCCAGCGCCGCTGGCCGGTGAAACCCATCGTGAACAGCCCGCCGTAATTGCCCTTGGCTGCGCCGTAGACGCTGGGGCCAAAGCCCCAATCTTCGTCCACCGCCATCAAATAGCTCAAGCTCAGCAGAGCAATGCGGTCGCCATTGGGCAAGCGCACGGGCGTCCAACTGCTTTCAACGGTGGCCGGACGGACGGAGCCGGGTCGCACCAGCTCGGTGGATGAAGTTTGGGCCAGCACAGGCATTGCTGCGGCCATCGCAAGCGCGAGCACGCTGGCCGGGAAGATAGAAAAGTGTTTAACCGTCATTGTTTTTTCTTTGCCCGCGGATGGGCGGCGTCGTAAATTTTGGCCAAGTGTTGAAAATCCAGCTGCGTATAGATCTGCGTCGTGGTGATATGCGCATGGCCCAGCAACTCCTGGACCGCGCGCAAATCCCCACTGGACTGCAGGATGTGCGAGGCAAACGAGTGCCGCAACATATGCGGGTGCACATGGGTCGGCATGCCAGCCGCCAAGGCCCGTGCCTTCAAACTCGCACGGATCTGCACCGCCCCCAAACGGGCGCCGCGCTGGCCCACCAGCAGTGCGGGCTCATCACTGCGCGCCAGCTGCCCGCGCACCTGCAACCACTGCACCAAAGCGGCCATGGCGGCGGCACCGATCGGCACCGAGCGGCGCTTTGACCCCTTGCCCAAGACCGTCGCTTCGGCTGCCTGAAGGTCGATCCAACCCAGGGAAGCAGGTCCGGCCTGTGCGTCCAGCCCGACCAACTCGGACACCCGCAAGCCACAGCCATAGAGCAGCTCGACCATGCAACGGTCGCGCGCTTCGAGCCTCGCGTCCACGGCCTGAGCGGCATCGGCTGAGCTGCTGCTGAAATTCGCCAGCTGCACCGCGTCATCCACGGCCAAGGCCTTGGGCAATGGCTTGGCCGCCTTGGGTGCGCGCAGGCCATCAAAGGGATTGATCTCGACCAAGCGCTCGGCGCCGAGCCAACGGTACAAGCCACGCCAAACCGAGAGATGCAGCGCCATGCTGCGCGGGCCCAATTCAATCTCACCGTGCAACTTGGCCGCCAGGCTCCGCGCTTGATGGGGGCGCAGCGTCAGCAAGGCCATGCCGCTTTGCCCGGCCAGGTCTTGCAGGCGCAGCAAGGCGTCCGCGTAGATGACCAGGCTGCGCGGCGCCAAGCGCCGCTGCACCCGCGCATAGTCTAGGTAAGCATTCAGAGGCGCCGCCAGGGGCTGCGGCTCCTCGCCTTGCGCGCCCTGCTCAGACCGGTGTGCTGGCTTCACCACTGGGCGCCAGCAATCTGGCCAAGGCGGCGCTGGCGATGTCTCCCACGCGGACCAGGAACTCGGTGCCCATCTCGGCCGTGTAGCGGGTCGGGTCGGGCGAGCCAAGCACCAGCAAGCCAAAGCTCTGGCTGGGTTTGCCATGAGTCAAAGGGATCAAGGCCAGCGAGGTCGCCGCGCCGTGACTGCCGCCCTCGTCCGCGCGCAACCACTGCGCCGCCTCGAAACCCGAGTTGATGCCGCAATAGGGCTGACTCAAACTGAGGGCGAAACTCCTTACATCGGCGCTGACGGTCTGCGCAAAGTCGGCCTGCGCATGTTCGGGTGCCACATTCCACAGACGCAGCCCGGCCTGCGGAATCATGAACTGGTGGCGCAACTCTTGCAGCAATACGGCCGGCAGCTGTGCAGCGTCGGCGGTCAGCATCAGGCTTTTGGTCCAGCGGTGCAGGCGATCGGCGATGCCGACGTTCTCCTGGCCGTTACGGATCATCTCGATGATCTTGGACTCCAGGCCCTTGATCTTGTCGCGCAGCATCTCGGCCTGGCGCTCCTGCAGCGACACCGCCCTGGCACCATGCGGATGGCTCAGCTGCACGGTGGCCAGCAACTCGGCATGGCGCTCGAAAAAGCCCGGCGTCTTGGCCAAAAAATCGGCGATATCTTGCTCGGTAATCACTTGCCTTGGCTCTTGTTGGTTGCTCACAGCGCTATCTCTCCTTCAAATACGGTTTGTGCCGGGCCGGTCATGAAGACCGACGCGGCCAAGCCGGCACTCAGGCCGGCCCATTCAATTTTCAAATCGCCGCCACGCGCGTGCACCTCCACGGCCTCGTCCAGCAGCCCCAAACGAATGCCTGCGACCGCTGCCGCGCAGGCCCCGGTGCCACAGGCCAGCGTTTCACCGGCATCGCGCTCGAACACGCGCAGGCGAACTTCGCTGCGCGACACGACTTGCATAAAGCCGGCATTGACCTTGCGCGGGAACCGGCGATGCGTCTCGACCAAAGGGCCCAGCGTCAACACCGGCGCCGCGTCCACATCGCCGGCCACCACCTGCACCGCGTGCGGATTACCCATCGACAGAACGGCCACCTCACAGTTCAGACCGTCCAGCGGCCAGAGCTCAAAGCCATTCAAAACCCTGGCACTCAGCCCGTTTGAATCGAAGGGCAGCAAGGCGTGCTCGAACAGCGGCGCGCCCATGTCCACAGTGACGCGGCCGTCATCGCGCAAATGCAAGTCCAGCACCGCATTGACCGTCTGCACACGGATGCTGCGCTTGCACGACAAGCCATGCTCGGACACGTAACGCACAAAGCAGCGGGCCCCATTGCCGCAATGCTCAACCTCCTCGCCGCTACTTCCATTGAAGATGCGGTAGCGAAAATCCACGCCGGCTGTCTCGCTGGGCTCTATCACCAGGATCTGGTCGCAGCCGACGCCAAAACGGCGGTCGCCCAGGCGGCGAATCTGTTCGGGAGACAGGGTCAGCGGGTGTTGCAGCGCATTGATGACCACAAAGTCATTGCCGGCGCCCTGCATTTTGGTGAAGCTCAGTTTCATCCCCGACATTATCAGGGCGTTGTTGCCCAGCAGCATTCCCAGCCTTGTCACGCATTGAGGGCTGCACTCATAATGCGCTGCACCAAAAAATCCTGCTCCGACTTCGTCGCAAGGAGATTTATGGCCAATCTGGAACACGAGTGGCTGAGCTCGGGAAACAAGGGCTCAGGCGCAGTCTTGCTGGCAAGTTTGGATGCTCGTCATGTATTGACGCCCTTGCACGCTCAAACTGCTTGCCGGCAAGCCTCGGAGGCCTTGCTGAGTTGTTTGCCCAAACCCCCGCGTCGGCTCTTGCTGGACCTGCCGGGCGAGGGCTTTGCGCTCACCTCCTCCGACACGCAATCCCTGGTCGAGGCCGCGTCCCGCCTGATGCAAAAGCAGGCCGTTGCAGCCCCGGAACGAGCACTTCGCTTTCGCCTCGGTGTGCATGCGCTTGCCGATGCGCAGAGCCCACAAACCGATGAATTGATGGCCGCCAAACGCATTGCGGCCGGCGCGCAGTTCGGCGTTCTCAGCCTGAGTGCCGCTGCGGTGGACGGGCTGACTCAGCCCTGGCTGTTGCCCTTGCAAGACCAGATCCGGCCTCAGGACGGCACTGAACAAGGCCCCCATCTATTCAGCCTCAACGCCGACGCGCCCACGCATGCTCCAAGCTACTCGGATCTGGGAGCTACCTTGGCGGTGCTGCCGCCCGAATTCGGCGGCAGCAGCAACGCACGTCATGCGGCCGTCGCGGACATGGTGCTTGATGCGTTGATCGTGGCGTTGTCAAGATCTTCGCAATTGCATGTGCTGTCGGCACGGTCCAGCCAGGGCCTGCGCCATTCGCGCGAAATCCTCAGTGATGCCTTCAAACACCTGGGGGCGCAATACGTACTGCATTGCAGCGGCACCCTGGGCGTGAACGGACGCGTGTTCTTGCAATTGAGCTTGCACTCGCAACATCAGCAGCAAGTTGTCTGGCAGGAGCGCACAGAGTTTGAATTGGTGGACTTGCTGTATGCCGACGTCTTCCCTTTGTCGCAGGCATGCGAGGACATTCATACCGTCTTGCAAGCGAGCAGCATGCAGGCGGCTCGCCGGCATGCCTGGGAAAAGCTGGAGCATTTTCAACTGCTCAATGCTGCTACGCAAATGATGCACAAGCTGGTGCCGGCCTCGTTTGAGCAGAGTCGTGCCATGCTGGAATACCTGCGACAACAACTGCCCCGGCATCCCGAGCCCTTGGTTTGGCTGGCCCAATGGCATTTGCTCGAGATTGCCCAGGGTGCGCGCGCGACAAAAGTCGCACCGACGATCTTGAATCTGTGCCAGCAGGCGCTGGAATTTGATCAACATCACTCGCTCGCGCATGCACTGACCGGCCATGCCCAGTCCATGCTGGCGCAGACATTAGGGCCGCAGTCCATGGACCTCAGCGCGGCTCACCATCAAAGCGCCTTGGCCGCCAATCCAAGCAATAGCTTGGCCTTGGTTTTCTTTGCCCTTCACCAGACCTACCGAGGGCAGACCCAGCAAGCCTGCGAGTCTGCCAAGCTGGCGCTTGCCTTGTCGCCACTCGACCCCTGGCGCCATTTCATCGATTCGGTCTGTGCCCACGCCTTGCTGGCCAATCGGCAAGCCGAGGCCGCCATCCTGCATGCCCAGAACGCCATGCGTTTGAACGCTGGCCATGCACCAACGCTGATCTATCTGGCCATCGCGCATGCTCGGCTGGGCCACGGCCCCCAGTCCAGGGAGGCGCTTGCGCGTTTGCTGGAGTTCTGGCCCGACTACACGGTGGGTGAGTTCCGGGCCAGCTATTGGGGGCGCGGCACTGCGCATGCCGAAGAGTTTGCCCTTGACTTGCAGCAAGCGGGCTTGGCCGAGGCTTGACTTGAGCGAACGCTTTTGCCGAGGGTGCGGGCAGTAACGCTGGCACGCCAACTTTGGACGTTAGGGAGCAGTATGAAAAACTTGAATGCCTTAGACCCCCAAGGGGGGATTGGTCGCAACGGCGGCATTGGTCGAAATGGCGGCATCGGCCGCAATGGTGGCATCGGCAGGTCGAGCGACGCCTTGCCGCTGACCGCAGGCGGTGACCCGGAATTCAGCGCTTGTTTGGTTGCCATCCGCGGGTACCTGACGCTTGGGCTAGATTCGCCCGGCGCGCCGCCCGAATATGAACTCGGCCAAGCGCCTTGGCGAGACATGGGTGAGCGCTACCGGGCCGAGTCTTTGCTGGCCGAGGCCTTGAGCGGTTTGCGTGTCGAAGTTGATGCGCAGGCGCAAGTCGTCAGCTTGCGCTACCTGCAAGCTCTTGCGGCCGAACAGAACAACGCGCAACAGACTTCGCAAGCGAAAGCAGGCAAGTCGGCCCCTGCATCGACAGCTTGGGAGTGGGCCGATTTGATCAGCCTGCGGCGCCCGCCGCGCAAGTATTTCGAGGCTCAGGCCAATTTGGTCGACGAGTTGCTGCCTTTGCGTGAAACGCGCTTGTTGGAAGTGCATGCGCAGGCTGACTCGGCCTTGGCATTTCTATTGACGGCGGCTCAACTGCCCGTTCACCGCATGCCACGCACGCTGGAATTTCTGGGCTCGGCCCTTGCCTTGCAGATGTCGCTGCAGATGCGCATCAAGCAACAGTTGGCCTGCGCACGGCCGCAGTTGATCTCGCCACGGCTCATGCCCATGATCGATGTGCCCTCACATGGCAGCCTGCCGAGCGGGCATGCCGGCGAGTCTGCGTTGATTGCCGCCTTGTTGAGCCATCTACTCGCCAGCGCAGGCGCTGGCGCCGACATTCAATTGATGCTGCGCCGGATGGCTTTGCGCATTGCGGAGAACCGGGTGGTCGCCGGCGTTCATTTTCCGGTCGACAGTCTGGCGGGCCGATTGCTGGGTGAAACCGTTGCCGACTACCTCTTGGCCGGGGTCAAGGCCATAGAAGCGCCGATTGCCGTGCGACGCTTTGGCGCGGCTCCTTGGGGCGCACCGCAGCAGGGCATACCCAACGAAGCAGGCCCAGCCCATCAGAGTCCTGAATGCAGCGAGGACGGCTATTTGCGCATTGCTCCTTTGCAGGACCACAGCAAGCTGTGGTCGCTGGTAATGCAGGAGTGGCAGTCGTGAAATTGCCTGTGGCCATGGGCGATTCGCCGGCCTGGCAAGCTCCGGTCAAGGGGCGGCCACGCGACCCCTATTTGGATTGGTCTTTGGCGACCGCATGGAAGGGCCAAGCCCGTGAGCAAGTGCCGGCCTGGGTGCCCATGCTTGCGCCCCGCGGCCCACGCTGGGATAGTCTGATGGCACGTCTGGGCCCAGCAAAGCGCCTTTGTGCAAGTCCTTGGAATCCTAGCGATACCGCCTGGGGCGTGTTGTGGGCGCATGTGTCGGTGCTGGACGATGTGGCTGCAGCCCTGCCGGAGTCCGAAATGTCTCAGCCTATGCCCTTCGACCCCAACAAGGTGGCGCGAAAACCCAAGTTGCCCGGTTCAGCGCGCAAGCGCCCCAAGCTGATACTTGCCGCCATTGACCGTGGCGGTGCTGTGCTGAATATGTGTTTTTCGGAGGTATCCAAGCCACGGCAAACGCGACTGCTTTCCTTCTGGGACCAAGCAGAAAACGCCCGCAGTTTATTGTGGGCCCCCGCACAGGGCGGGCATGGCAGAGAGTTGGACGCCAAGCGACTGAATCGTCTGCGGGCGATTGCCGCGCAAGGCCCTCATGAGGAATTGAGCATTTACAGGGATTTGGGGCTGGAAGAATTGCTCCTCAACCATGCAATAGGTCGGCCTGACCACGCCACGCATGTCTTGGACACGCTGGCCGGCCGAACGGATGAACGATGTTTTGCTGCCGGGGCAAAGCCGCAAGTCGACGATGCTGCCGCTCATGCGCCTTTGCTGCTGGTGTCTATCCCTGCTGCTCCCGAGGGCCAAACCACAGGCACGGCCACTATCGCCCAAGTTCTTGACGGGCTGCACTACATCCTTGCCCATGCCGACACATATGCGCCCGGCACGCCCATCGTTGTCAATATCAGCATGGGCATGCTGGCCGGACCACATGACAGCAATTCCGCGCTGGAAAAGGCGATTGACGGCTTGATGCGTGCGCGCCGGCACCTGCTGGTAGTGCTGGCGGCCGGCAACAATGGCGCGGACACCATGGTTGACCCGGGCAACGGCACCAACGCAGGCGGAACCATGCAGCCCAATTCAGTGGCAAGCCTGACTTGGCGCCTGCAGCCCCATGACCCTACCGATTCATTTCTAGAGTTTTGGTGGGGCGAGGTTGACCAGCAAGTTGCAGACCTTCAGATCCGTGTTTGCTCGCCTTTTGAGAGTGATTGGGTCGCGGTCGGGGAGCAATGTGATTTGCGTTGCGCGGACCTCTTGTTGGGTCGCTTGATGCTGCAAGCGCGCAGCGAAGAAGGAAAAGGACGCGGCCAATTGTGCTTAGCGCCCGTGACCGGAAAACGAGGCGCCTTGCCCGCCGGACGCTGGCTGGTTGAGTTGCGGAATTCAGGCAAGCACACGCTGACGGTCGAAGCCCGCGTGCAAGGAGATTTGCCGCGCTGGAACGAGGCCGAGTCGGTGCAATCGGTGTTGGCAGACGCAAAGGGCCTGTGCCTCGGCGCCGCTGGCAGCCTGAATGGGTTGGCGACCGGCAAACTGCCATTGGTGGTGGGCGCTGCCCGCCTGTCGGACGGCGCGGATGCGCTCTACTCCTCCAAATCCAATCCCATGAACTCTTCGGCTCGGACCGAGCGAGTCAATGCTCGCGCAGTGGCCGATGAAGGGGCCTTCTCACCGGGCTTGGTGGCAAGCGGCGTACTGTCTGGGAGTTGGGTCCGGATGGGCGGCACCAGTGTGGCTGCACCAATAGCTGCCCGCTGCTGGGCAAACCGTCTGGCACAGGGCGGTCTGCCAGCACAACCCGAACAATGGCTGAACTTTCTGAGTCCACAAGCACTGGCCCGTAGCGGCAGCCAGCAAGGGCAGCCAACATGGCCACTCAAGCCCGGTGACTGAGGGCTATGCCGGCTTGACGCAAGGGATTGATGCCGAGCCCATGCCCAAAGCAGCCGGCCTTTGGGCGATCAAACTGATGCCCCCTCAGGCAAGCACGCCTGAGGTCAATAGAAACCGGGCTCACCCTCGGGCCGCGTTTTGAAGCGCTTGTGCACCCACAGATACTGCGCCGGATTCTCGCGGATGCGCTGCTCCAGCCAGGCATTCATCTGCGCTGCATCGGCCTCCAGATCGCCACTCGGGTAGCCGGGCGGCGCTGCCCAAACCTCCAGCACATAGCCTTGCCCGCCCGGCAACATGGTCGCCACCAGCGGCACCACCAACATGCCCATGCTGTTGGCGATCTTGCCCGGCGCCAACAAAGTGCAGGTGGGAATGCCAAAGAAGGGCACGAAGGCCGAATCCTTGCGGCCGAAATCCATGTCCGGCAAATTGAAGAAGGCATGCCCCTCGCGAATCAACCGCAACACGGGCCGAATACCTTCTTCGCGCATGACCGAGGTGGTGGCGCCAAAACGGCTGCGGCCGGCCAGCATCTGCGCGTCGAAGACCGGGTTGCTTTGGCGCTGATAGACAAACACGCCTGGCGTCTGCTGATTCAGCATCAAACCGTTGCCCACCACATCCAGCCCCGCGAAATGAGGCACCCACCACATCACCGGCGCCGCGCTCTTCTCGGCCACTTTGATGTCGCCCTTGATGCGGATGAGTCGGCGCAGGCGCTCGGGCGAGGCGAACCACAACAAGCCGCGCTCCAAGATGCTGCGGCCCATCCAGCCGAAATGCTCGCGCGCCAATTGATCCCGCTCTGCACTCGACTTTTCCGGAAAGCACAAGGCCAGATTGCGCAGGGCAATGCGCCGACGCTTTTTTGCCAGCAGCCAGAGCAAAGCGCCCAGGCCCTGCCCGAGCGCGGCCAACACACTCAGCGGTAAAAAATGCAGCAGCCACAGCAGCCCGATGGCGAGGTGAGCTGCGATGCGAGCACCCATGCTCATGCCTCCTGTTTGGGCGCGGCAACCGGCGCAGCACCGATGTCCAGGCCTCGCGGATGCTTGTAGCGGTTGTAGCCCCAAAGATACTGGTGAGGAGCGAGTCGGATCATTTCTTCCATGCCTTGATTGATGAGGACAGCGGCGGATTCTGCAGGCAAATCGGCGGCGATCGGCGCTGCCGGCAGCACATGGACAACATAGCCCTGCCCCTTTGGCAAACGTTCACCCCAAATCAGCAAAGCCCTGGCGCCGGTTTGCTGCAATAAACGCGCGGCCAAGGTCATGGTGTAAGCCGGGCGACCAAAGAAAGGTGCCCACACACCCAGTCCATTTGGAGGCACTTGATCCGGCAAAAGGCCAACACATTGGCCTTTTCGCAAAGCCCGAATCATTTGCCGCACGCCCGCCAAACTGGCCGGCGCAGTTTCCAAGCCCGGTCGCCCGCGCGAAGCGTCAATCACCCAGCGCAACCAAGCCTGTTTGGCGGGCCGGAACAAGACCGTGACCGGGCCGGACTCGGCAAATCGCTCGGCAAAAGCTTGGGCACAAATTTCGAAACAGCCCAGATGCGGCGTTAAAAACACCAAGCCGCGCCCAGCCTCCAAGCCTTGCTCAATCAACTCGGCGCCGCGCCACTGCAGTTTGTCGCCCAAGGCCACGTCATGCGGGCGCATCCACAGCCAGGGCACTTCGGCAATCATGCGCCCGGCCTCTTTGATGCCGCCTCGCGCCGCAGCCCAGGGCAGACCGGCAATCTGCACATTGGCCCGATAACGCTGCCGATAGCTGCTTGATGCGGCATAGGCCAGCCAACCTGCGGCGGCCCCCAAGGCATGGAGTACCCGCAGGGGCAAACGGGACAGCATTCGAAACAACATCAACATATTTCTATAATCCAAACATCGCCGAGTTAAATTGGACAACTTGCGGGGCGATGCGGGCTTTATTCACAAGAATGAAACACCCGCCGGGCAGCGATGCTCAACAAATGCTGCTAAAGCGTTCGCCGCGTCTCCCGACAGCACGGCAACGCCGATCAACTGTTAACTGGAGTGTAAAAGTGGCGAACAACGATTTCTTATTTACTTCTGAATCCGTTTCCGAGGGTCACCCGGATAAATGCGCGGACCAGATATCGGACGCGATTCTCGACGCAATTTTTGAGCAAGACCCGCGCTCCCGCGTTGCGGCCGAGACTCTTTGCAATACCGGCTTGGTGGTGTTGGCCGGTGAGATCACCACCAACGCCCACGTGGACTACATCCAGGTCGCGCGCGACACGCTCAAGCGCATCGGCTACGACAACACCGAATACGGCATTGACTACAAAGGCTGCGCGGTACTGGTCGCCTATGACAAGCAGAGCAATGACATCGCCCAAGGCGTGGATCATGCGTCCGACGATCACCTCAATATCGGTGCCGGCGACCAGGGCCTGATGTTCGGCTACGCTTGTGACGAGACGCCCGAGTTGATGCCCGCGCCCATCTATTACGCGCATCGACTGGTCGAGCGCCAAGCGCAATTGCGCAAGGACGGCCGCCTGCCCTTCTTGCGCCCGGACGCCAAGAGCCAGGTGACCATGCGTTATGTGGACGGCCGGCCTCATTCGATTGACACCGTGGTTTTGTCCAGTCAGCATAGCCCGGAGATGAGCGACGGCACGAAGATGAAGCCTGAGTTCATCGAGGCGGTGATTGAAGAGATCATCAAGCCGGTGCTTCCCAAAGAGTGGCTGAAGGAAACCAAATACCTGATCAACCCGACTGGCCGCTTCGTCATCGGCGGCCCGCAAGGTGACTGCGGACTGACCGGCCGCAAGATCATTGTTGACACTTACGGCGGCGCCTGCCCACATGGCGGCGGCGCCTTCTCAGGCAAAGACCCCAGCAAGGTTGACCGCTCGGCCGCTTATGCAGCACGTTATGTGGCGAAAAACATCGTTGCCGCCGGCCTGGCGCGTCAATGCCAGATCCAAGTCGCTTATGCGATCGGCGTGGCCCGCCCTATGAACGTGACCGTCTACACCGAAGGCACCGGCAAGATTCCCGATGACCAACTGGCCGCCTTGGTGCAAGAGCATTTCGACCTGCGCCCCAAGGGCATCATCCAGATGTTGGACCTGTTGCGCCCGATCTACACCAAGACGGCGGCCTATGGTCACTTCGGCCGCGAAGAGCCCGAGTTCACCTGGGAGAGAACCGACAAGGCTGCGGCGCTACGCGCGGCAGCTGGGCTATAAGCCCACTGCGCGAAGCGCAGCGCCGGTTCGCGGGCGATGCTCATTTCCGCCCAGCGGACGTGAGCAGAGACCAAAGGACGGACAAAGCGGCTGCTCTACGTGCAGCCGCTGGCCTGTAAAACCGCCAAGCCACGACCCGCCAAAACGAAAGGGCCGCACAGTGAGTTGTGCGGCCCTTTTTTACACTCGGAACCCATCAACTCATCCCGCACAACTTCTTGAATGGCCCGAGCACTGCCTCACCCCGAAACGGCTTGACGATCCACCCGGTGACGCCAATGGCCTTGCCGCGCGCACGCATCTGCGGATTGTCTTCGGTCGTCAGCATCACGATGCGTACCAATTGATTGCCCAGCTCGGTACGGATCTTCTCGGCCATGGTCAGCCCGTCCATATGCGGCATATTGAAGTCACTGACCACCAGTTTGATCTCAGGATCGATGCGCAGTTGCGCCAGCCCATCGCGCCCATCGACGGCGACCGCCACCTCAAACCCGTTCTTGCTCAGGAAACTGGAGACGATCTCCCGCATCGTGCTGGAGTCGTCAACCACAAGAACATTCGCCATATCTTCAATTCCTTGCTAAGTCGATCGGACAGCTTGCGTCACTCGTTTCAAAACAGATCCAACTCACCTGTCGGCCCGGCCTTCACCGCATGGGCCTCAAAGTCCGCAAACTCCTCGGGCGACCAATGCAAATTGAAGATCACTCTTTGCACAATCACCAGCGGCGGCATGCCTGGCCGCGCCGGGTCAGACAACTGGTAGCGCAGACACAGCTGCGGGTCTTGCGAGCCGAAGGAAATGTATTTGTGCTGGTGGTTGATGACGATGGGGACTTGGGTTTGCTGCTTGCTCAGTTCCTGAGGGGGAATGTAGCGATTCTTGAACGCGCCCCAGATCAGATTGGTGGTTTCGCCCAACATATTGTTGAGTTCGCGGAAATTCAGATCCCCGCCCACGCCTTCATAGCTGAAACCCTGGATCAAGCCTTGGCGCAGCGCATTCTCCTCGGTCTGCAGCATCATGTAGCCGCGGCACCAGGTGCTTTCGATCGGGATCAAAGTTGAGACCTCACCATGAATGATGCGGTCGTGCACGACATAGGGCGACTCGGCCACCACCTGGGCGTTCGGGAACATCGCCACCAACGATGAGCAGGTCAGCTCGGCGATGCCTTGCACCAGGCTGCGCGGGTAGCTGAGGCTGAAGATCGCGTGATCGATGGCGGCACGCAGGGTGTCGGTGTCACCGGTGGTCCAGTGCTGGCACACCGCCAGCTCCTCGGCAGAATTCAGCACGCGACCGCTGCTACGGCGCAGAAAGATCGGCAACTCGGGGCGCAGCTTGTGAATCGCACAGGCCAGTTGCAGCGCGTCGCCCTGGTCACAGGGCAGATTGTCTGCCAGCAGCACACCGCCCAGATCCTTGTGCTTGCCCAGCGTAGCCAAGGCGTCACTGGCCGAGCGCGGCAACGCAATCAGACCAATCGACTGGCAGAAGTCGGTCAGGACTTGATACTGCTCTGGGTCATGTTCCAACAGCAGAACCTTGGCTTCGAGGAGGGTGGAATTGCTCATGATTTTTCGCAGTGCGCCGCCGCCCTGCCCTGTGCCGATTAGCAAACAACGAATTCGCCTGACTCAAAAGCTAGGCGCTCTTCAGCGTTTTCGGCAAGCCTCCCGAATTCTGTAGCACTCGATGACATGGGCCAATGCCGCCCGCGCTTCTACTCGCAAACCCGCTGGACCTTGCTATCGCTCGCCGCATAATTGCGCTGCTCCAGCTCCCTCGAAGCCCGCCTAACTTACTGAAGCTCATGTCAGAACTTCTACAAGCATCCTCCCTGCCCGCATTGCGGATCTTGGTGGTCGATGACCAAGCGACAGCTCGCCGCATTTTGGCGGCCCAACTGCAGGCCGCCGGCCACTTGGTACTGGAAGCTGACACGGGCGATCGTGCCTTGACCCTGTTCCAAACGGAGTCCCCCGATTTGGTGCTGCTGGACGTCGAAATGCCCGGCCACGACGGCTATTGGGTGGCCAGCCAGCTGCGCGCCTCTGAAGCAGGCGGCTGGACGCCCATTATTTTCCTTTCCAGCCGCGACACGGACCAAGACCTTTGGCAAGGTATTGAGTCAGGCGGCGACGACTATTTGATCAAACCCGTTTCCGCCACCGTACTGCAGGCCAAGCTGCGCGCCATGCAGCGCTTGCGCCGAATGCAAATGCGGCTGATCCAATTGTCTGATGACTTGCGCTTGGCCAACGAGCAATTGACCCGCCTCAGCCACGAGGACGCCCTCACCGGCCTGCCGAACCGGCGGGCCTTTGATGCGCGCTTGCAAGAGGAAATTTTGGCCGCGCAGCGCGACAAGCAAAGCCTGACCCTGGTGCTGTGTGACATTGACTATTTCAAAGGTTTCAACGACAAGCTGGGCCATGTCGAAGGCGATATCTGCCTGCAGCGCATCGCCCGCCTCTTGCAAGAAACCTGTCGGCGTCCACGCGACTGCGCAGCACGCTATGGCGGCGAGGAGTTCGCTCTGATCCTGCCGGGCACGCCGCGCTCCGGCGCGATGACTTTTGCGCGCGCCGTGTTGCGGACCTTGGCCTTGACGGCGATCCAGCACCCCGGCTCGGCTGTCGCTGATCACGTCACCTTGTCGGGCGGCATCACGACCTGCATTCCCGACCCCGCCACCACCGTCGAGGGTCTGCTGCGGCGCGCCGACGACGCGCTCTACACCGCCAAATCGCGCGGACGCAATTGTTTCTTCAGTTTCGAAATGCAAATGGATACCCATGAACAGCGCAGCGGCGCCAAACCTTGAAGATCTGCGGCGCTACGCCGTGGCTCGCAGCTTATTCACCCCGACCACGCTGCCCGCCGCGATCAAGCGCCTCGGCTTTGTGCAGGCCGACCCGATCCGAGCCCCGGCGCGTGCGCAAGACCTGACCTTGCGGCTGCGCGTCAAAGACTACCGTGCCGGTGACCTCGAACGCCGCTACTGCAAGCTGGCGATTGAGGAAGATTGCCTGGTCAACTACGGTTTTTTGCCGCGTGAGCATTTGAAACTGATGCATCCGCGCGTGGCGCGGCGCGCCTGGGACGCCAAGACGCAAGCTCATGCGCAAACGCTGCACGGCTTCGTCAGCGCCCATGGCCCCAGCCACCCGCGCGACATCCAAGCCCATTTGGACCTCGGCAGCACCCGGAATGCCTGGGGTGGCAGCAGCAGCGCCACCACGCATTTGCTCGACGGCATGCATTACCGTGGCCTGCTGCGCGTGCAGCGGCGCGAGGCCGGCCAGCGCATCTATGCGGCGGTCACGCATCACGAAGACGAACGCAACCCGCAGGCCAAGGCCGATGCCTTGCTGCAGTTGGTATTGGCCAAATACGCGCCGCTGCCCTCTCGCAGCCTTGGGTCTTTGTGTAGCTTGTTGGGCTACGGATCCCCTCACCTTGGCGCCGAAATCAAGCGCTCACTGAACCAAGCACGGCAGACGCTGCCCAGCGCCGAGATCGACGGCATCCGATGGTTCTGGCTCGAGGGCGAGAACCCTGCGTCCAAACGCTGGCGCCTGGATGATGAGCTGCGCCTGTTGGCGCCCTTCGACCCCATCGTTTGGGACCGCCTGCGTTTCGAGTTATTTTGGGGCTGGGCTTACCGGTTCGAGGCCTACACGCCGGCTGCCAAACGCAAGCTCGGCTATTACGCGCTGCCCATGTTGTGGCGTGGCAAGGTGTTGGGGTGGGCCAATTTGTCGGTTGAAAATTCCGAGTTGCGGGCGCAATTTGGCTTTGTCGAGGCTTCCGCTCCACAAGATGGTGAACTGCTATCGGCGCTGCGCAGCGAGTTGGCACGCATGTCCTCGTTCCTTGGTCTGCCTCCCGGTTGACACAGGTCAAACGCCTCGTCATTGGGTAATATTTCCCACCCCTAGATCATGGGAAATAAGGGGTTACCCGGTGACAAGCCGCTGACGCCAATGCTGTACTTGAGCCTCTGGCTCAGCGCCAGCTCTATACGGCCAACTGCCTCGCTCAGCTCATCCGGAGTTGTGAATTGTGGCGGGCCACCGACTTGGGAGTTCTCTATGTTGTCCTCAGTAAAACTTCGACTTGTTCGCCCGAGCACCCTGAGTGCCACCCCCTTTGCCGTCAGCCTGTTGGCGCTGGCTGCCGCCTTGCCGGCAGCCGCCGACCCGCTCTATTTCTCCAGTTCCGCGCAGGTTCAAGGCAATATTCGCACCACCTACTCGAGCCCGCTGCTCGGTGACGTCAGCTTTACGCTGCAAGGGCCAAGCGATTGGAAATCATCCTGGAACAACCAGGGACAAGGTAGCGGCGTGGCCAGCGTCAACTACAAAATCGACGCAGGCCAAACAAGCAGTGACCCGATCTACAACATCGTCACCAACAATGGCCAATATGGCTTTGGCTACGTCGGTCAAGCCGAAGCCGATGGCCTGCTGTTGCGCACCAAGACCACATCAACCACCGTCAATACCGCGGGGGAAGCGGTAACTTCACCTAACAGCCAGCTTTGGAGCTACGCCAGCGCCAACTGGAACCAGCAGTTCTTAATCAACGAAACGCCAAACCGCCAGAAGGGCAGCTACGGTGCCATCCTGGTGGGCTTCACACTGGACGGCAGCACCAGCGCATCAGTCGGCAACAACTGGAACGACGGATACGCCTACGGCGAGGGCCAACTGGGTTCCAGTTTTGTGGACTCTTTTGGCGTCAACTTTTCCAGCAGCTTTGGGATCAACACCAGTTCATCGGATCCGACCTGGACAGGTAGCCGCACCACCTATAAGAAACTCCTCTTCCAATACGGCACCGCCTTCAACATCAACTTGAACCAATGGTCACAGGCTTACGTCAACGCCGAGTCGGACTTCTCCCACACCGGCTTTATAAGCTCGATCGAGTTGCCGTTTGAGTCCACGCTGCAGTCAGGTGCCGAGCAAGCGGGCCTGGGTGGCATCAGCCAGCTCTACGGCAATGTGACCCATTCCGCCACGGCCGACGACATCAACACCAACTGGGACTTTGGCAACGGAGGCGGCGGGTTCAACCCACCGGTACCAGAGCCATCAAGCTATGCGCTGATGTTGGCAGGCTTGGCCGCGATGGGCTTTTTGATTCGGCGTCGCCGCAGCTAAAGCCCCTGGCTGATCGATCAGGAGTTGCCGGCGCGCGCGAGCAGTAGCGCGCGCGCCACTTCGGCAAAACCATCGCCCCGCGCGGCCTCCGTCACATAGACGGGCAGATGCTGCATACGGGGCGCCCACTGCGCAATATTGGCCACACCGACCGACAGTGGCATGCGCTCGAACATCAGTTGGTCGTTGGCCGAGTCGCCGATATAGAGCCATCGCTGGGCGTCAAATTTTTCGCCCAGCAACGCCTGCACGGTCCAAGCTGCGGCCGTCCATTTGTTGTGCTCACCGATCCAACCATTGATATGGATGGAGCTGACCGTGGCGACCAAGCCATGCTCGCACATCACGGCGCAGACCGCTGCGATCTGGGCGGCGTCGAGTTGCGCGAACTCGCGGTGATCAATGGCAATGTCTGTCAAGCGCCCGCCCGAATCAGTTGCCAAGCGTGTGCCCGGCACGCGCTTGAGCACATTGGCTGCGCAAGTCTGCAGGCGCAAAAAGTTGGCCCGCCGGGTCGGCGCGTCTTGGCTGAACTCGCGCCGCAACAAGCCCGCTTCATCACGGCGCAGCATCACGGCACCGTTCTCGGCCACGATGGCGAGCAGCGGCCAAGCCAGGGCGAAGGGCTCGCTCCAGCCGCTTGGCCGACCCGTTATGGCGATCACCGGTACGCTGGCGTCACGCAAGGCCTGCAAGGATGCCAATGCGGCCGGCGCAATTTCGCCATGGGCCGTCAGCGTGTCATCGATATCGGTCAACACGCCGCGCAAATTGCGCAGACGCTCGGGTGGGCATAGGCTGAAAGGATGCATACGCGGGATTGTCCGCAATCTTGGCCCTGTTCCGCGCATTGAAATTCCGCTTACGGCTAGAATTGCACCTGTTCCGAGGAGCGTTGCAACCTGAGTTCTTATCCCCTCAGGCCAGGCTCGGAAAAGTTTCGCAGCGTCGGCCGCTTTGGCCACCAAGACCCGCAAAACCTGCAACCGCGCTCACCCGCTGACGTTTTCGCGTGGGTGAACGCTGCGAGCCAAGTCCTTTGGCTCGCCATCAGATCCCCCATACGGCGACGGCAGCGGCTTCATAGATTGCATGAAGGAAAGAGCTCGCCATGACTGCCACCACATCCCTGTCCAAAGACCAATACCATATCGCCGACCTGAGCCTTGCCGCCTGGGGCCGCAAGGAAATCAATATCGCCGAGCATGAAATGCCTGCGCTGATGGCGATCCGCAAGGAATACGCGACGACTCAGCCGCTCAAGGGCGCGCGCATCACCGGCTCGCTGCACATGACGATCCAGACTGCCGTACTGGTGGAAACGCTGCAGGCGCTGGGCGCCGAAGTGCGCTGGGCCTCGTGCAATATCTACTCGACCCAGGACCAGGCCGCCGCTGCCTTGGTCGCCGCCGGCACACCGGTGTTTGCCTACAAGGGCGAGACCCTGGCCGATTACTGGGACTACACGCATCGCATTTTTGACTTCGGCGCCAAGGGTACGGCCGGCGAAGGCCCGAACATGATTCTGGACGACGGCGGCGACGCCACGCTCTTGATGCACCTGGGCCAAAAAGCCGAGAAGGATCTGAGCGTGCTGGACAAGCCGGGCAGCGAAGAAGAACGCGTGCTGTTCGCCTCCATCAAGGCCAAGATCGCCGTCGACGGCACCTGGTACACCCGCAAGAGCGCCGAGATCCTCGGCGTGACCGAAGAGACCACCACCGGTGTGCACCGCCTGCAGGAAATGTCGGTCAAGGGCGAGCTCCTGTTCCGTGCGATCAACGTCAATGACTCGGTCACCAAGAGCAAGTTCGACAACCTCTATGGCTGCCGCGAGTCCTTGGTGGACGGCATCAAGCGCGCCACCGATGTGATGATCGCCGGCAAGGTCGCCGTGATCGCCGGTTACGGTGATGTAGGCAAGGGCTCGGCACAAGCGATGCGCGCGTTGTCGGCGCAAGTCTGGGTGACCGAGATCGACCCGATCTGCGCACTGCAAGCAGCGATGGAAGGCTTCCGCGTCGTGACGATGGAGTACGCGGCCGACAAGGCCGACATCTTCGTCACCACCACCGGCAACAAGAACGTGATTCGTCACGAGCACATGCTGGCGATGAAGCACAACGCCATCGTGTCCAACATCGGCCATTTCGACAACGAGATCGAAGTCGCATCGCTGGAACAGTACGAGTGGGAAGAGATCAAGCCACAGGTCGATCACGTGATCTTCCCGGACGGAAAACGCATCATCTTGCTGGCCAAGGGCCGTTTGGTGAACTTGGGCTGCGGCACCGGCCACCCAAGCTATGTGATGTCGTCGAGCTTCGCGAATCAGACGATCGCCCAGATCGAGCTGTTCGCGCACAAGGACGCCTATGACATCGGCAAGGTCTATGTGCTGCCCAAGCATCTGGACGAGAAGGTGGCGCGTTTGCAGTTGACGACGCTGAACGCGCAATTGAGCGAGTTGACGGATGAGCAGGCGGCTTATATCGGGGTGCCCAAGACCGGTCCCTTCAAAGCCGACACCTACCGCTACTGATAGCCTTAGGGCTACTGCGCGGCGCTCAGGCGTCGTTGGGCGGTGCTCGGAATCCTCACGTACAGGAAGTACGTTCCGGTTCCTGTGCTCCGTCCGCCTAGCCTGAGCACCGCTCGCTACGCCCCGTGAGAATCGAATATTTATGCGCGCAGACCAACTGTTAGTTTCAAAAGGCCTGGCGCCGACCCGGTCGGCCGCCGCTCGCCTGATCACGGCGGGCGCTGCTGAATGGCAGGGCCCGGCGGGCTGGCAGGCGATCCGCAAGGCGGGTGAAGACCTGAACGAGCATGGCGAGTTGCGCGTCAGCGATGACGCGGAACTGCGCTTTGTCTCGCGGGGCGGTCTCAAGCTCGAAGGCGCGCTGAAGCACAGCGGCCTGGACGTGAGCGGCTTGTGCGTAATGGACATGGGACAGAGCACCGGCGGCTTCAGCGACTGCCTGCTCAAGGCCGGCGCGGCCAAAGTGGTCGGCGTTGACGTTGGTCATAGCCAGTTGCATGAAACCCTGCGCCAGCACCCGCAGGTAGTGGCGCTGGAGCAACTGCACGTGCGCGAACTGGCTGACTCAGCGCTCACCGAACATGCGCCCAAGGGCGGCTTTGCGCTGATCGTTGGCGATCTGAGCTTCATCTCGATGCTGGGGGCCCTGCCCCATCTGGCGCCATGGCTGGCATCCGAGGGTCAGGTCTTGCTGCTGGTCAAACCGCAGTTCGAGTTGGGGAAAAAGGCGCTGGCACGCGGTGGCTTGATCAAGGACGTCAAGCAATATCCGCTGCTGGAGACCCAGGCCCGCGATGCCGCCAAAGCCCTGGGCTGGAAGGTACTGGGCTATTTTGAGAGCGCCATCACCGGCGGTGATGGCAACAAGGAATTTTTTCTCTGGGCGCAAGCGCCGCAGACCAAGAAAGACAGCGCATGAGCAACACAAGATCAATTCCGGTCAGCTTCGAGTTCTTCCCGCCCAACACGCCGGTCGGGACAGAGAAGCTCAAGACCGTGGTGCAAGACCTCAGCGTCTTGCACCCGCATTACTTCAGCGTCACCTATGGCGCCGGCGGCTCGACCCGCGACAAAACACTCAGCACGGTGATGGACATCGCCCGCGCGGGCTTCGAGGCCGCGCCGCATCTGTCTTGCGTGGGATCCACGCGCGAGAACATCGCCGAAATCCTGGCCACCTACCGCGCGCAAAATATTCGCCGCGTGGTCGCTTTGCGTGGCGATTTGCCCAGCGGCACGGCGACAGCCGGTGAATTCCGTTATGCGGCCGAGTTGGTGGCCTTTATCCGCGAGACGCAAGGCAGTGACTGGCAGATCGAAGTAGCGGCCTACCCCGAGTACCACCCGCAGCAACGCTATGCGGCCAAGGACTTGCAGCATTTCGCGGACAAGATGGCGGCTGGCGCCAGTTCGGCCATCACACAGTTCTTCTTCAACCCGGACGCTTACTTCAACTTCGTTGACGAAGCCCGCAAGCTGGGCGTTACGGCGCCCATCGTGCCCGGCATCATGCCCTTCCACAACTACGCTCGCATCGCCCAATTCGCGGCGCGCGACGGGATAGAGATTCCGCGCTGGGTGGCGCTGAAGATGGAAGGCTATATGGACGACGTTGCCTCGATCCGCGCCTTTGGGCTCGACGTGATGACACGGGTCTGCGAGCGCCTGATTGCCGGCGGCGCGCCCAGCATCCACTTCTATACGCTGAACCAATCGGGTCTGACGCTGGAGTTGTGTAAACGCCTCAAGCTAGGCGAAGTTTCTTGAGCCAAGTCAAAACCCTATGGCCCTCCCAGCGAGGGCTTTTTTGACTTTGCGTTAGATCAAGGGTTTACCCCCTCGGCAGCATTCAAATCTCTTTCATCGGGGCTATTCCCGGCTTTTTGAAAGTAGATCCATGAACAAGAATTTTGCTGCAGCAATCGCTGGCGTCTGCACAACGGCTGCCCTGGGTTTGGCCAGCTTCTCGGCACAGGCCCAGAGCGCACAAGAAGGCCCTTGGCTGGTGCGCGTGCGCGCCGTGCATCTGCAATCGGCCAATGACAATAGCGACAAGTTGGCCGCCACGCTGACTAGCGTCGTCGGCAAGCCTGCCGAAGCATCGATCAATGACAAATGGCTGCCTGAGCTGGACATCAGCTACTTCATCACGCCCAATATTGCGGCCGAGTTGATCCTGACTTACCCGCAAAAGCAAGACCTGTCGGTCACCGGCGTGGGCAAGATCGGCAGCTTCAAGCATCTGCCCCCTACGCTGAGTGCGCAATACCACTTCAGCCCCACCAGCATGTTCCGCCCCTATGTCGGCTTGGGCGTGAACTACACCAATATCTCGGACGTGCAGTTTGACGCCAATGTTGCCGCACTGAAGCTGGGCCTGAAGCACAACAGCTGGGGTCTGTCGGCACAGATTGGCGCCGACATCGAAGTCGCCAAAAATCTGTATCTGAACGTGGACATCAAGAAGGTTCAGATCAAGACCACCGTTTACTCCAACGGTGCTGATATTGGCGAGTTCAAGGTTGATCCGCTGTTGGTCGGCGTTGGCCTGGGCATGCGCTTCTAAGCCTGCCTCACCAAGCAAAGCCGCTGTGGCCCAAATTGGGCGCAGCGGCTTTTCGCTTTCTCAAAGCGCCGCGAACGCATCTCTCGTCATATTCTCCGGCCCACCTTCGGCCCGACACACCACATCATCCTCGATGCGAATGCCGCCAAATCGGCTCAGGTGCTCGACCAAAGGCCAATTGACCGCAGCTGCTGCAGGACTGGCACGCAGCTGGCGCAACAGCGTCGGGATGAAATACAGGCCCGGCTCAATCGTCACCACCATGCCGGCTTGCAGCTTGCGAGTCAGCCGCAGATAAGGGTGGCCCTCGGGCTTGGGCGCCACAGCGCCGCTCTCATCGGCCATGAAGCCGCCAATGTCATGTACTTGCAGGCCCAACAAATGGCCGATGCCGTGCGGCATGAAGATCGAGGTGACGCGCTGCTCCAGCATAGCCTCGGTGCTCATGTTGACAATGCCCTGCGATTGCAAGACCGCTGCCAAGTGGCGATGCGTGCTGAGGTGGATGTCCCGGTAATCCACGCCGTCGCGCACCTCATCCACCAGCGCCAGCTGAGCGACTTCCATTGCCGCCAGCAGCGCGTCGAAGTCGGCGTCGCCACCACGGCTCCAGGTGCGCGTGATGTCAGAGGCATAGCCATTGACCTGCGCTCCGGCATCAATCAGGAAGGAGCGGCTTTCGGCCGGGCGCTGCACATCCTGATACTGGTAGTGCAGCACGGCACAGTGTTCGTTCAGCGCCACGATATTGCCGTAAGGCAAGTCCCGATCGGTGTGACCGGCAGCGACCAAATAGGCCCGGTGAATTTCGGCCTCTGAGACGCCGGCCAGAAAGGCATCACGCGCGGCCAGGTGCGCGGGTGCGGCGCGGCGTGAGGCGCCTCGCATCTGGTCCAACTCATAGCCGTTCTTGCGTGCACGCTGGAAATGCAGCAGGTTCAGCAGGTCGGGCGGGTTATTCGGCAGCAGGCCATCCAAGCCTGCATCCGCCTCGCCGATGATGGCCAAGCGACCGGCCGCTTTCAGATGCGCGGCCGCATCTTCAGCCCGGCTGATGATGATCAACTCGACCAGATCGACCCATTCGCCGGTCGGGCTGCTTGGCGGCACATGCCAGTAGTCGTCGGGTTGGTAGTAGACGACACGCGGTTTGTGGCCAGGCCGCACCAGCACCCAGCTGTTCGGGTGATTGGTCAAAGGAAGCCAATGTTTGAAATGCGGATTGGCTTGAAACAGATAGGGCCGGTCATCCATAAACGCGTATTTCTCGATGCCCGAGGCAATCAGCATCGCGTCGAAGCCCGTGCGTGCCAAGGCGCTTTCGGCCTGGGCCTGCAGCAAGGTCAGGTGTTGTGCGTAAGTATTCATACCCGCATTCTCAACCATTGCGGTCCCATACCACGCCTTCCTCGGTCAGCATCGCATCCAGAGGAACATCATGCGACTGCGCCTTCAGCATCGGCTGAAAGCCATGCGCATAACCAATGCCCGCCGTGGCCGGGCGCGGCTGCAGGGCCGCCAAGGTGCGGTCCATAAAGCCGCCGCCATAACCCAGCCGCAGGCCACAAGGGCCGAAGCCAATACAGGGCACCAGCAGCAGTTGAGGCTCAAACACCTCGGTGTCCTTGGGCTTGGGGATGCCATACGCGTCCTCCTCCATCGGGCAGCCCGGATACCAGACATGAAAGCGCAGCGTGCCTTGGGCCTTGTCCACCACCGGCAAACCTATCCTGCGCTCGGGATGGTCCTCGCCCCAGCGGTAGAGCGCCGGCAAGGGGTCGAACTCGCCCTTGATGGGCCAATAAGCGCCAATCGTGAGCTCGGCTCGCCGTAAGAGCCAGACGCGCAACACTTCCTGCAAATGCTCGGCCAGCTCTAGACGATTGGGCAAATCCAGGCGCGCCTGGATCAGCTTGTGGCGCAAAACGCTGCGATCATTCATATCCACGGACAATTCCTCCCACAAGAAACTGCTGGCCAATATTGACTCAATGAAACCTGTCGGCCGCTGCCCCCGATTGTGTGGGCAGACCGGCGGCAACTACCGTCCGTTCAGACCCTATATTTGACCCATGTCCAGTAAAGAACTGCTCCATCACAGCCTGGAAATGCTGGCACCACTTGGGGCGCTGCGAAGCCGCCGCATGTTTGGGGGCTGGGGCATTTACGTAGACGACTATTTCATCGCCATCATCGCCTTCGATCAACTCTATTTGAAGGCCGACGCGCAAACCCGCCCGGAGTTCTTGGCGGCCGGCTGCGCGCCGTTTCAATACGAGCGCGAGGGTCAGCTCATGACTCTGGGCTATTTCGTCGCACCCGAAGAAGCGATGGAGTCCCCGGCGCTGATGGAGGCCTGGGGCCGCTTGGCCCTCGGCGCGGCCTTGCGAGCCAAGACCGGCGCGGCGAAGCCAAAGGCGAGAATGAGGGCCAAGAACAAATCGTAGCGCCACTCACGTTTGGCCTCGCCCCTATGCACGCAATGCTGAACGCCATCGCCACGATGGCCCTGCCCGCTGACGCCCAGCGCATCTTTCATGGCCGGGGCGGACTCTTCCCGGGCTGCGAGCAATGGGCGCTGGACAGCTTCCCGCCAGTTTTTTTGTTGACCAGCTTTCAGCCCGCGACGGGGCATGAATTGGGCCTCATTCAGGCAGCCCTGGCAGCCCGCTGGCAAGAACTGGCCCCCGATCAGCCGCTCAAGCTGGTCTTTCAATACCGCGACGAAGGCCGCAGCGAGACTCGGCTGCTGGCCGGCAGCGTGCCCGAGCCACATTCGGTATCCGAACAAAAAACGCGTTATCTGGTGCACTTGCTGAGGGGTCAAAACCACGGCCTCTTTCTCGACATGGCCGCTGGACGGCGCTGGGTCAGCGAGCATGTGCAGACGCGCCCCGGCGCCCAGGTGCTGAACCTTTTTGCCTACACCTGTGCCTTCTCGGTGGTGGCGCTGCAGGCCGGAGCCGGCAGCGTGGTCAACGTAGACATGAGCAGCGGCGCCCTCAATATCGGGCGGCAAAACCACCGTCTGAACGGTTTGGAAGATTCGTCCAAACGAGCCAGCTTCCTGGCCCACGACATTTTCAATTCCTGGGGCAAGATCATGCGCAGCGGCCCCTATGACCTGATCATCCTTGATCCGCCCAGCTTCCAAAAAGGCAGCTTCGTCGCGACCAAGGATTACGCCCGCCTGCTGCGCCGCCTGCCCGCTCTCTTGGCGCCGGGCGGCCACGCAATGCTCTGCCTGAATACGCCCAAGCTGGGCCTTGCTTTTCTGCAAGATCAAATGCAAGAGTTGGCGCCCGAGCTCAAGTTCGTGCAGCGCGTGGCCAACCCGGCCGAGTTTGCCGATATTTCCGACGACCGCTCGCTCAAGGTGCTGATTTACAAGGCGGCCGATTAGTTAGGCAGCCGGCCGGCGGCACCAGCAATTGAAAGGCGGCCTGCGGCCAAGCCTCCAGCACGACCCGGCTGCCGCTGGCCAGCGCCACGCTTTGGCCGGCCTCCAGCCACACATCTTCGGCCGGCGCTTGCGCCCTGCCCTGGCGCGTCAACCAAACCCGCCCCTTGGCAACAGCCAACTCGCGCGCGCCCGGACCGATCTCCAGGCTCAAGGCCTCACCCTGCGACAGGGACCACAATGCTTGCGAATGGCTCATTATTTCAACTCCGGTTTTGGCGACCCACGGTTGCCGCCTCTGGAGATGAATACTAGGGATTGCCCGCGCCGGCGTCCAATGAGATGGGCGCACAGCATTGATACCATTCACGCATGAATCAAGCCACGTCGCCGCCAAAGCCAACTCGCCAACGCCCACTCTCGGTCGGTCCACTACGCGCCTTCGAGGCGGTGGCGCGGCTTTTGAGCTTTCGCGGCGCGGCGGATGAGTTGTTCTTGACTCAGTCAGCGATCAGCCGGCAGATCCGCTCGCTCGAAGAGGAACTCGGCTTCAGTTTGTTTTTGCGCGGAACCCGCCATGTCGAATTGACCAGCGACGGTGCGGCGCTGCAAACAACCACGATCGCCGCGCTGGAACGGCTTGACCAAACGGTGCGCCAGTTGCGCCAGGCGCGCGGCCGCCGAGTCGTCAATGTGACCACTTTTGCATCCTTCGCCTCGCTCTGGTTAATTCCGAGGTTAGAGGCCTTTCAACGCGAGCATCCGGACATCGACATCCGCGTCTCGGCCAACGATCAGGTGATAGACCTGGACGACAGCGAGTTCGACATCGCCTTGCGCTACACGGCGGCTGGCAATACTCCGCCAGGGGCGGAGCGCCTGTTCGGGGAGACGCTGACGCCGGCCGTGAGCCGCTGGTTGTCGTCCCAAGGCGAGCAGGGCGAGCGCCCGCCACTGCGCCAGCCGGCCGACTTGGCCCACTACACCTTGGCAGAGGAAGACGATCAGCGCCCGACGGCGGAGTTTCTGGGTTGGCGTCGCTGGTTGCGCGAACACGGGGTGGCCGATTTGCAGCCGCGCCGCTGGATGTATCTGAACTTCACCTACCAGCAGGTTCAAGCGGCCCTGGGCGGACAAGCGGTGGCGCTGGCCCGGGTCGCCTTGGTCAGCGAGCAGCTGCAGCGTGGCGACC
Organism: Paucibacter sp. B2R-40; assembly: GCF_025717555.1. GTDB lineage: Bacteria > Pseudomonadota > Gammaproteobacteria > Burkholderiales > Burkholderiaceae_C > Paucibacter_A. Next base: position 34,684 of record NZ_JAJIRP010000015.1, read on the forward strand.
TGATCGAACCCTTCGGCCCGGCCGGCCGCATGAGCAGCCCGATTGCTTACTGGCTGCTGCTGTCGCGGCACAGCAAAAATCGGCCCGAAATCGTGTTGTTCAATGACTGGCTGCTGGCACAAGCGGCGCAAGCGCGCATCGATATCGGCGAGACAAGGCCCTAAGGTGAGATGACTTCGCGCTCGGTCAACACCAAGGTCAGCGGCTGGTCATGCGGCTCGGCCGCGAAGTGACACTCTGCAAAGGACCAAGCCAAGCCAATGCTGGTGACGCCCGGATGCGCCGCCAGCCAGCGGTCGAAATAGCCGCCGCCATAGCCAAGGCGGTAGCCTTCGCGCGTGAACCCCACGCAGGGCACCAGCACCACGTCCGGCACCACCACCGCGCCCTTGCTGCTGCCGATGCCGCATTCATCTTGCGCGCTCGGCGTTTGCCCATCCCAACGCCGATAGTCCATGCGGCGCGGCGACTTGTAGGCAAAGGGCAGCGCCCATTGCATGGGCTCGGGCGGCGCGGTTTCGGAGTCCGCCCAGTCCTCCTCAAGGGCCGGATTCGATGGTGAACCTTCATGGGCCCCAAGGTTTACTGGCGCCAATAGTGCCAACAAGTGCTCGGCTGCGTTAAATTCCCCCTCAAGCGGCCAAAACAGGCCCAGGCATTGCGGCTCCAGCTGTTCCAGCAAGTGGCGCAAATGCTGCCCCAGACTGCCGGCAGCGGCATGCGCTGCGGGGGTGGCGGCCCAGGCAGCTCGCTGGGTCAGCAAATGGGTCCGCAAAGCCGGGCGCTCGTGCGGAAGCGATGGAGATGTTGATTGAAAACTGGACACGGTACCCTTTGATGCGCAAGCGGAATTTTTTAGCAGTATATGGAGCGCTAGGCGCAATGGCACTGACCTTGAGCCTGTCGCTTGGAACTCATGACCGCGCCCAGGCGCAAACCACCGCTGCACTGACCCAGCCTGATCTCGTCCTGGAGGCCCACGACGCCCAGCGCCGCAAAGATCGCAAACGCTTGAGTGCCATCAACGAGCTCGCGCAAGCGCAGCGCCACCCGCTGGCACCTTGGATCGCCTATTGGGAGTTGGGCCTGCGCCTGGGCGAAGTCAGCCAAGCCGAGGTGACGGCTTTTTATGCCCGCTGGCCGGGCACATATGTCGAGGACAGGCTGCGCAATGACTGGCTGCTGGAGTTGGGGCGCAGGCGTGACTGGAAGAACTTCGCCATTGATCATCCGCGTTTCCAGATGCGCGATGACCGCGAGGTGGCCTGCTATGCCTTGCTGATCGAACACCTGAACGGGCGCAATGTGATCGAGCAGGCGCGTTCAAACTGGCTGGCTCAGCGCGACGGCGACGACGGCTGCCAGTTGCTGGCCGCTACCCTGCTCGACGCCAAACAGCTTGGCCAAGCCGATGCTTGGCTGAAGTTGCGCCTGAGCGTCGAGGCGCAGCGTCCGCGCGCCGCCAAACAAGCGGCCAGCCTGCTCGGCAAACCGGTCGAGCTGGCCTTGGCCGAGCTACAAGACAATCCCGCGCGCTACATCAACCGCAAGGCCAAAGGCGGCCCACGCACCCACACCGAATTGGCGAGCTTGGCACTGATGCGCGTCGCGGCCAGTGATCCGGCCCAGGCGGCGGAACTGATGTTCAAGCGCTGGGAGGCCGAATTGCCGCATGATTTGGCCGCCTGGACCTGGGCGCAAATCGGTCGCCAGGCTGCATTCAAACTGCAACCCGAAGCTAACGACTATTTCGAGCGCGCATTCAAGCAGCAGGCCAAACACCAGCAGCAACAGCCGCCCGAATGGAGCAGCGAGACCTGGGCCTGGGCCGCCCGCGCCGCCATGCGCGCCGGCGATTGGCCACAAGTGCTGCGCGTCTTGGGCAAAATGAGCCCGGCCGATCAAGCCGATCCCACCTGGCAGTTCTGGCGGGCGCGGGCGCTGCTGGCAAGTGCTGCCGACGGTGCGCCTGGGGAGGCGATCCGCGCCGAAGCGCGCAGCCTGCTGCAAGCCACCGTTTCACCGCTGACTTTTTATGGCCGCTTGGCCGGCGAGGAACTCGGCCTGACCCTGCAGATGCCCGCCACGCCAAGTCCCTTGACGGCGGCCGAGCGCAAACAAGCTCAAACCCATGCCGGCTTGAACAGCGCGCTGCTGCTGATCGATATCGGCCTGCGCAATGAAGGCGTTAGAGAATGGAACTTCAGCCTTATGCGCATGAGCGACCGCGAGTTGCGCGCCGCAGCCCAAGAGGCCTGCGATCGCGAAATCTGGGATCGCTGCATCAACACCAGCGAGCGCAGCCGCGTTGAGATCGATATGAACCAACGCTTCCCGACGCCGCATCGCCAGCAATTGCTGGCCAAGTCGCGCGAGGTCGGAGTTGACCCGGCCTATGTCTACGGCTTGGTCAGGCAGGAATCGCGTTTTGTGATGGATGCGCGTTCGCATGTCGGCGCCTCGGGTTTGATGCAGGTGATGCCGGCCACCGCGCGCTGGACGGCCAAGAAAATTGGCGCCGAGTTTCGGCCCGAATACATGCTGGAGCGCGACTTCAACATCAAGATTGGCGCCAGCTACTTGAAGCTGGTGCTGGATGACTTTGGCGGTTCGATGGCGATGGCGGCTGCGGCCTATAACGCAGGTCCTGGACGCCCCCGGCGCTGGCGCGAAGGCGCCGTTTTGGAGGCCGCAGTCTGGGCCGAGAACATCCCCTTCAACGAGACCCGTGACTATGTCAAAAAAGTGCTGACCAATTCGGCCCTCTATGCCCAAGTTTTGGGCCTGGACAACACCAGCGTGCGCAAGCGACTGGGTCCGCCAATCGGTCCGCGCGAGAGCAGCCCCAACATCACACCGGAGGAGCAACAATGATGGTGAGCATGACAAATCCGAATATCCTGATTTTGGGCGGCAGTGGTTTCATCGGGCGCAGCCTGTGTGAGCAGCTCATTCGGGCTTACGGCGGGCGCGCTCGCATCACCGTGCCGACGCGTCGCTTGAGCCATGCGCAAGCAATCCAAGGTCTGCCAGGGCTGACCGTGTTGCAGGCCGATGTGCATCAAGCCGGTCAGCTGGAAAGCCTGCTGACCGGCCATGATTTGGTGATCAATCTGATCGCTATTTTGCAAGGCAGCGAGGCCCAGTTTGAGCGCGCGCATGTGGCTTTGCCGCGCCACTTGGCCAAGGTTTGTGCGGCGACTGGCTTGCGCCGCTTGATCCATGTCAGCGCCCTTGGCGTCGCTGACGATGGCCAGCCTGCACCATCGCGCTACTTGCGCTCCAAGGCTGCGGGCGAGGCCGTGTTGCGCGGGGCGAATTTGGACCTGACATTGCTGCGCCCCTCGGTGGTGTTCGGCGCCGGCGACCACTTTGTCAATCTGTTTGCCAAGTTGCAAGCGGTCTTCCCGGTCTTGCCGCTGGCAGGGGCGCACGTCAAATTCCAGCCGGTCTGGGTGGAGGATGTGGCCGCCGCCATCGTCGCCTGCGTGCTTGACGGCAGCACGGCCGGCCAGACCTTCGAGCTGGCCGGGCCACAAGTACTGAGTCTGGCAGACATTGCGCACCTTGCCGGGCAGATCAGCGGCCATGCGCGGCCCATCTTTGCGCTGCCCGCGCCTTTGGCCTGGGCGCAGGCGGTGGCGATGGAATTGATGCCGGGCGAGCCGTTGATGTCACGCGACAATCTTGCATCCATGCGGGTTGCCAATGTCGCCAGCGGCTTGTTGCCGGGGCTTGAAACCTTGGGGCTAAGCCCTCAATCGATTGCCGCCGTCGTACCCAGTTACCTGAGCGCAGGCCAAGGATGTGCTCGCCTGGAGGCTTGGCGGGCGGCAAGGCATTGATGCTCTTGCGACATCAATGCCTTGCATAAACCTCACCCATCAGAGGTCGCCACTTGACTATGCTCAGCCTTCTATTTTTTGAGAGGTGACGGGACATGAAACTCTATATCGGCAACAAAAATTACTCGTCCTGGTCGATGCGGCCCTGGGTGCTGCTGAAGGCCTTCGGCATCCCCTTTGAGGAGGTCAAGCTGCGCTTTGACTTCACGCCGGGTTCGGCTTTTTACCAAGCGCTGAACCCGGTCACACCGACGGCCAAGGTGCCGGTCCTGGTCGAAGACGACGGTTTTGCGGTCTGGGACACCTTGGCGATCACCGAAGCGATCGCCGAGCTGCACCCCGAGCATGCGATCTGGCCGCAAGACGCCCGCCAGCGCGCCCGTGCCCGCAGTCTGTGCGCCGAAATGCATTGCGGTTTTGGCAAGCTGCGCGGTCTGTGTCCGATGAATATCGACGCCGATCTGCGCGAAGTCGGCGCCAAACTGCTGAGCACCGAGCCGGGGCTGCACAGCGACCTGGCGCGCATGGAAGCAATCTGGAGCGAGGCGCTGGCCGCCAGCGGCGGACCCTATCTGTTTGGCGCCTTTGGGGCCACCGACGCCTACTTCGCCCCGGTCGTGATGCGCATCACGCGCTACGGCCTGCCGCTGAGTGCTACGGGCGCGGCCTATGCAAAGGCTGTCGAGCAGCATCCGGCCGTCGCTGCCTGGGTCCAGGATGCCCTCGCCGAGCAGGATTTCCTGGACTTCGAAGAGCCCTATCGGCAACAGGCCTGACCCCATTTCTATCCGCCAAAGACAAAGAGCGCCTCTAGGGCGCTCTTTATTTCACATCCATCGAGCCTTGCGGCCCGATATCTGTTTTATCTAATGCTTAGTCAGCCTTGCGACGGCGGGCCACGAAACCAACAACACCCAGGCCACCCAACAGCAGGGCGTAGGTGGTTGGCTCAGGAACGGCCGTCACGGCGATCGAGCCTGTGAACCCAACGGTAGAGCCGCCAATGGCTTTGCCGGTAACAACAATGGTGTGAACCGTGTTGGTCACGGTTGGCACCAGGTATTGCCAGACGTCAACGCCGAAACCCGGTACGGAGAAATCGATCACCGGAGTGAACAGATTGCCATCAAAGGTCACGCCGGTCACATCGTAACCAGCTCCGGAGAAGTTGGCGGTAACGAAGCTATTCAGCTGAGTGATTGGGCCCAGACCGGTCAGGTCCAAAGTGAAGGTATTGATGGCTTGGTTGCCGCCAAAGCTGCCAGCAAAAGTCGTTGCGTCAATAGGCGACAAGACGATAGGAGTGGCGGCCTGCGCTGCTGCAGCACCGATCACAAACAGAGCCGCAACAGCGGACTTAGCAAAATTCAGTGTCATATTATTTCCCTTGAAGTAGCCGCACCTCAAGTGGAGGCACGAAACTGTTAAAACGCTCAGGTCACAATGTAGCCGCTGCGCCTAGTTCGGGCACCCCCTAGTTGGGGGGGATTCGGCTTATAAATCACTTTAGCGCTTGAATATGACAATATTCCCACTACCGGAGTCTCCGTGAATCAATATTTGGTCGGCGGTGCGGTGCGCGACCGCTTGATGGGCCTGGCCGCCAAAGATCACGACTGGGTCGTCGTCGGAGCCGATCCGCAAGCGATGCTGCGAGCCGGCTATCTACCGGTAGGCCGTGATTTCCCGGTTTTTCTGCATCCGCAGACGCATGAGGAATACGCCTTGGCGCGCACCGAGCGCAAGACCGCCCCCGGTTACCACGGCTTTGACTTTCAGGCTTCACCCGAGGTGACGCTGGAGCAAGACCTGGCGCGGCGTGACCTGACGATCAATGCGATGGCGCAGGACGACGCCGGCACCGTCATCGACCCTTATGGTGGTCAGCAGGATTTGATCGACAAGGTTTTGCGCCATGTTTCGCCGGCCTTTGCCGAGGATCCGGTGCGCATCTTGCGCCTGGCACGCTTCGCGGCACGCTTTGCCGACTTCAGCGTCGCACCCGAAACCCTGGCCTTGATGCGGCAGATGGTGGTGGATGGCGAGGTCGATGCCTTGGTGGCCGAGCGGGTATGGCAGGAATTTGCGCGCGGACTGATGGAGGCCAGGCCATCGAGAATGCTGGAGGTCTTGCGTGACTGCGGCGCGCTGGCGCGACTCAGCCCCGAAGTGGACGCTTTGTTCGGCGTGCCGCAGCCCGAGGCGCATCACCCTGAGATCGACACCGGCGCCCATGTGCTGCTGGTACTGAACCAATGCGCCACCCAGGCCGCGCCGCTGACCGTGCGCTACGCCTGCCTCTGCCACGACCTGGGCAAGGCGCTGACGCCTGCAGAGCTGTTGCCGCGCCACATCGGCCATGAGGGCCGCAGCGTGCCGCTGCTCAAGCGCCTGAGCGAGCGCTGGCGTGTGCCGACCGATTGCCGCGAACTGGCCGAGTTGGTCGCACGCGAGCACACCCATGTCCATCAGAGCGAGGGCTTCAGCGCTGAGGCGCGGCTGCGGCTGCTGGAGCGCTGCGACGCTTGGCGTCGGCCGGAGCGCTTCGAGCAAATGCTCTGGGCCTGCGAATGCGATGCCCGGGGCCGACTGGGCCTGGAGCAGCGCCCTTATCCGCAACGTGAGCGTTTGCAGCGGGACTTGCAGGCGACGCTGGCCGTTGACCTGAGCGCAGTCAGTGCCGCCGCTTTGGCCGAAGGCAAGCGCGGGCCGGCGATTGGGCGGGCCGTGCAGACGGCGCGCCTGAACGCCCTGCTGGCCCTACCAGCCGAACTACAGGCTGTGTGAGCGGTCACCGGCGCTGAAGCCCATAGCGTCAAAACCGTCACCGGTCGCAAAGCCTATGACCTTGAACAACTCGCCCATCTCGTGCTCGGCGATCAATTTGTGCGCCATCACGCGCTCGGCCAAGCTGGCTGTTTCCAATAAAGCCGCCAGGCCGCAGTTGAACAAGAAGTGAGCCTGATTGGTGTAGCCAAGCACAGTCAAACCGGCATCTTGGCCGGCCAGCGCAATGCCACTGAAATTGACATGGGCGGTGATATCTTTTTGCCCCAGCAAGACCAAAGGGTCCGCATCGGCGCGGTGTTCGTGGTGGCACATCAAGGTGCCGCCTGAGCGTTGCGGGTGGTAATACTCGGCCTCGGGGAAACCGTAGTCGATCAGGAACACCGCGCCACGCCGCAAGCTGGCCGCCAATGTACGAACAAAAGCTTCCGCCTGGGCGTGAATTTCGGTCACGGTGCCAGGCGCGAAGTGCAGGACATCCGCCACCGGAGGCAGCGCCGCGCCCGGTCTGTCTGCAAAAGCGAGGGCGCCAGTTTGCTCATCGACGACAACGCCGCGCTCGGCCCAAGCCCGCCCATCAAAAGCCAAGAGCTGCACCGGCATGGCGTCCAGGACTTCGTTGCCCAGCACCACGCCCTCGAAGGCCTCGGGCAGTTGGTCCAGCCAGCGCACCTTGCCGCTCCAGGCGCTCAGGCGCTCGGCTTGGCGCTGGCGCAGGCTGCCGGACAGATCGACGATGTTGTAACTGCTAATTTGCTGGCCTTGCTCGTCAAGTGCCTGCAGCACTTGCGCGGCCAGCGCGCCGGTGCCGGCCCCGAATTCCCACACCTCGTCAGTGGCGGTGGCCGCCAAGGCCTGGCCGACCTGAGCGGCCAGTGCGCGGCCAAACAGGGGTGACATTTCGGGCGCGGTGACAAAGTCGGAGCCCCCCTCTTTGGCGCTGGGCATGAGCCCGAACTTGCGCCGCTGGTTGCTGTAGTAACCCAGACCAGGCGCATACAGCGCCAGCGCCATGAACTGATCAAAGCCCAGCCAACCGCCAGCCTCATTGATGGCCTGGCGTATCTTTTGATCCAGCAGACTGTCGGATTTGCTGACGGTCATGAGCGCTGCACCAACCAATGTTCAAAGGCCTGCGCCGACATCGGCTCGCCGATCATTTCGCCCTGCAGGCCATCGCAACCCCACTCAAGCAACAAGTCGCGTTGCGCGACGCTCCTGACACCCTCGGCACTGACCTGCAGCCCCAGGCCCGAGGCCATCTGAATCACGGCCCGCACAATGGCCGCCGCGCCTTTGTCCGCCGGCAAGGGGGCCACAAAGCTCTGATCGATCTTGAGCTTGTCCAGCGGCAGCCGGGTCAGGTGCGCCAAAGAGGTGTAGCCGGTGCCGAAGTCATCGACCGACACCGTCAGGCCCAAGGCCCGCAAGGCCGCCAGCGTTGCCGGCGCACTGGCAATTTCATCCATCAACATGCGCTCGGTCAGCTCCAGCTCCAGCCAAGCGCCGGGCACACCCACGTCACTCAAGATCTTGGCCACCAACTCGGCGAAACCATCTAGGCGGAACTCCATGCGGGAGAGGTTGACGGCGATGCGCACCGGGGCGATGCCGCTTTGATGCCAGGCACGCGCCTGCTCGGCTGCCGCACGCATCACCCAAGCCCCCAGATCCAACATCAGCCGATGCCGCTCGGCCACGTCGATGAAAGCATCGGGGCCGAGCAGGCCGCGCTGCGGATGCCGCCAGCGCAGCAAAGCCTCGGCCCCAACCAGCGCGCCGGTGGCCGCAGCCACCTGCGGCTGAAAGTACAGCACGAACTCATTGCGTTCGATCGCCTGCACCAATTGACTCTCCAGCACCAACTCCGCATAGGCGCTGTCGGCTTGGCTGGGCTCATAAAAACAATAGCTGGCGCGCCCCTTGGCCTTGGCCAGATACATGGCCATATCGGCATGTTGAATCAGGTCCTCGGCCCTGGCGCCATGGGCCGGATACATCGCCACGCCGATCGACGGCGTGACGGTCAGCACGCAGCCGTCGGCGGTGACCGGCACTTCGACCACGGCCAGCAGCGCCATCAGCACCACCAGCACATCGGAGCGCGACTGCACATCGCCCAGCAGAATGACAAATTCATCGCCACCAAAACGCGCCACCAGATCGGTCGCGCGCAGGCATTCACTGATGCGCTCGGCCACCGTTTTCAAGACCTTGTCGCCTTCCAGATGCCCAAGCGAATCATTGACACGCTTGAAGTTATCCAGGTCGATGAAGAGCAGCGCCAGCTGATGCGGCGCCTGCGCTGCCGCGTAGATCAAGGCCTGCACCTGCTCCATAAAGGCACTACGGTTCAACAAGCCGGTCAGATCATCGTGATGGGCAAGATAATGGATGCGGGCCTGTGCGGCCAGACGCTCGCTGATGTCGCGCACGATCGTCATGCGCAGGCGCTCGCCCTTGCGCACCAAGGTGCGAACGATGAATTCGACCGCAATCCTATGCCCATCCCGGTGCAGCATCGCGGACTCATAGCTGAGCTCATGGCCTGCGCTCATCACCGCGCTGACTTTGGCTCGCTCCTCCGGGCTGACGAAATCCAGCGCGGTTCGCCCGATCAATTCCTGCAGACCGTAGCCCAGCAACTGGCACAGCGGCGGGTTGACGTCAGTAATCAAACCGGCACGGTGAAAGACGATGCCTTCGACCGAGGCCCGCATGAACTTCTCCAGCCGGGCTTCGGACTCAAGCGCCGCGATATCGGACAGATCGCGCGGCGAACTGTCCGATAGCTGCACCAGACATAGGGCCACTTCGCCGTCCGCATCTAACTGAGGAATCAAACTGACCCAAGTCCAACGCCGGGCAGCATCGACAGGCAACAACTCCCGCTCATAGTGGACCGGCAGCCGCTCGTGCAACAGGCGCTCGACATAGGGCTGAATCAACTGCGCTGCCGCCGCACCTATGACCTCGGCAAAGCTCAGGCCCAGCACCGATTGTTCATCGAAGCCAAAAGCCTTCGCATAGGCTTGATTGGCAAACAAACAGCGCAAACTCTTGGCGTCGTACAGCGCCAACAGCATGCCGGCATTGTCGGCGATGAGCCGCAGCCAATGCCCGGCTTGGGCAGGCTGAGGCACGAGCGCTGCGCTCATGGTGGACCCAGCCCTTGCAGCGTCGCCCGCGCCAGGCACAGATCCTCCCAAGCGCGCGCCTTTTCGCCCAGATTTCGCAGCAAATAGCTGGGGGCCAGCGTGACGATCACCGGCGTGCCTTGGTAGTCATGTACACGCCCGCGCAGCCGGCCCAGCGGCTCGCTGCTGCCCAGCAGGGTCTGCACAGCCATACGCCCCATGGCCAAAATGATGCGCGGCTTCAACAATTCGATTTGCCGCGCCAAGAAGGGGTGGCATTGCTGCAACTCCGTCGCACCGGGCGTGCTGCCGGGCGGCGGTCGGCACTTCAAGGCCGAGCTCAGATACACCTGCCGCTCAGGGGGTAAATCGGCATCCGGGCCTGCGTCAATGGACAGATTGATCGCGCGCAACATATTGCCCAGCAACTGGGCGGCCTGGCCGGCAAAGGGCTGGCCTTGCGCATCTTCTTGCTCACCCGGCGCCTCGCCCACGACCAGCCAATGTGCGCTGCTCGGCCCGGCACCAAACACGCTATTGCTGCGCCCAGCGCACAAGCCGCAGGCTCGGCATGCGGCCGCGCTGCTGCGCAACTCGTCCCAGTCCATGTGCGCGATGGCGGGCAAACGCGTCGTCTGAGCGGCAACAGGCGGCTGCACTTCAAGCACCGCAGGTGGCCGCAAAGTCGCCGGCAAGGCCTGCACTGCCGCGACGGCTGGGGGCGCCTCGGCGGGGGCCAACACCGGCTCCGGCTCAGCTGGCAGCGTCGCGACTGGCGACCACACCCGCAAGCCCATCTCGGCCAACATCGCGCGTTGCCGCTCGTCCCAGCTCACGGCGCCACCGCCAAGCTCATCAGCAGCGCATCTTCACGCGGACCCTGCAAGACCGGGTAGTAGGCACGCCGCAGGCCCATCTCAACAAAGCCATAGCGACGATAAACCTCGCGCGCACGCAGGTTGCTGACGCGCACCTCCAACCACAGCTGCGGGCAAGCTTGCTCGCGGCAACTGGCACACAGCGCGTCCAGCATCAAGCGCGCCAAACCCCTGCCCTGCTGCTCCGGCACCACCGAGAGATTGAGCAGATGCATCTCGTCCACGCCCTTCATGGCGAGAAAATAGCCGAGCAAATGAGTCTGTGAATCGCGCAGGGCCGGCACATTGCGCAGCACAAAGGCTTCATAGCCCGCTGCCAGCGAATCTATGAAATTGCCCTCGGTCCAGGGCATTTCATAGACCCGGCGCTCAACTGAAAGTACTTCGGCCACATCCGCGACGCGCATGCGGCTCAAGCGCGAGACTGCGTCCGCCAGCTGGGCGCTCATGGGCTCACGCGCGCCGCCAGACGCTCCGCCGTGGTTTGCGCGACTTTGTCGCGGACATAGACCGGCATCGCTTCAGCTGCATCGACTTGCGCGCCGGCAGCCCAAGCCTGCGCCGCCAAGGTGGCCAAGGCCGCTGCGCGGGATTGGCTGCGGGGCCACAAACGGCAGCTGGGCTGTTCGGCCAGCGCAAGCTGATCGGCAAACACCGCCAGGGCCGAGCCCGCCACGGCCACCGGGGGCTGAACCAGCCACGCGTCGCAAAGACGGGCCGGCGTGTAAAGCGCCGGTTCTACTTCAGTCGACCAAACGCCTAGCCTCCACGCATAGCATGCCGCATAAATTTCGCCCATGCGCGCATCCATGGCCACCCAGACCGAGCCCGTCAGGGCTTGCCCAGCAGTTTCGGCCTGCTGGCGCGCATCTTCGGCAACCAGCATCAAACTATCGATCGCCAGCACCGGCTTCACCGCGCCAAACGCCAAGCCCTGCACCACCGCGCAGGCCGCACGCAAGCCGGTGAACGCGCCGGGACCACGGCCGAACGCAATCGCGTCCACAGCCGCCAAACTCAGACCCGCAGCGGCCAGCAAGGCCAATGCTTCAGGGACCAAACGGGCCGAGGCCTGTGCGCCGCCTTCAGCCTCAAACAGCCAGCGCCCCTCCGGGCTTGTCAGCGCCAGGGCCATTGTTTCGGTCGAACTATCCAGGGCCAGCAATATGCTCATGTCGGCAGTGTAAATGGGGGGCATCCAGAACGAAAAAACCCGGCCGATTTAGCGCGGCCGGGTTCGTTTTCCTTGCAAAGAATCAGAACGGATTGTTGCGGGCGCGGGTGGCCGCCATCCGGCCTATCTGTGAATGCCCGGCTGGCGCATACAAGCGGTCGGTCGCCCATAAATAACTGTTCCAGCTATTGTCTTTGGTGGCCTCAGGCGTCAGAGTCTTGACCGTGCAATCCGGCAAGGCAGGGGTCGTCAGACAGGCCGCATCGGTGAAATTGGAAATACCAAAACTGCTCGGATAGCGTGCAATCACTTGGGTGTTTTCATCGGTCAATACCAAGCCGATCAAGCGGCCATCATTGATGATTTCGACGCGCATTTCGAGATTGAACTCACGCGTCAACTCACTCAAAAAAGCGGGGCGGGTCGAATCCAGCTTGGCGTCCGCAAAAGCCAGCGGCGAGAAACCCATATCCGGCAGCGTCGACAAAATAATCCGCCCATTGGCGTCGGCGAGACGATTGACCTGTGCGCCCAAGGACTTGCCGCGAGCGCGGGCCTCGGCGAGCAAAGCATCCTTGCTTTGTGCCGGGTATCTGGCGTACAGCTCCAAGACGTCATTGACGCCGACCAGCACCGTGATCAGATCACGCGGGCCGATGCCTGAGGCCAGTAAGCTGTCGATCTGCAACTTAACCTCGGCCACCTTGGCACCCGCCTGCGCACGTATCAGCCCTTGCGGCGCGGCCACCTTGTTCGGGTTGCATTCGGCAAATACCAGGCCGAAGGACGAAGCCAATGTCTGCACCCAAATCGGGTTGTTCTCGCATTCCAACGCGCCGGTCGTGGCATTCAGAAAATTGACTGTGTGCTTCTTGCCCTCGGGCGTGATCAAGCTCGACTCGTCACCAAGCGCAATGATGCGGGCAGGGTTGAAGGGCTCGATCTGTTCGGTGCCGCCGCCACAGGCTGCCAGTACGCCCAAGGTGGACAAGGCGGCCAAGGCCAACAAGGCACGACCGTAGCGGCTTGCGCTACGCTGAATACTCTTCATGAAAACTCCGTCCAATAATTCCAAAACTCAAGCCTAGGCTTCAAACGCCGCTGCAGCACGGGTCAGCCGATCCCTGACCCCATCCCACTCATTGCCAGGCGGCGGCAATTCAATCCAAATTTCTTGTGCGCCGGCCGAGTCCAAGTCGCGCAGCGCGGCAAACAACTGTTGCGCAGCCGCAAGCGCATCCGCCGGCATCTGCCGCCTCAGACTCACCTTGGCAGCATCCACCGTACGGGAATATACCGCCAGGCCCAAAGGGAGCGGCCGCGCCAACAGCGCCGCCAAGTCTTGCGTACTGTGCAGGCGCACTGTGGCGCGCGGCGCGTAATGGGCGACCAAGGTCCCGGAGGCTCGCGGCGCTTGAGCGTCGGCGGACTGCAAGCCTTGGCCCAGGGCCGCCTCGATCTGCGCCAGCGTCAACACGCCTGGACGCAACAAAACCGCGCCTCCCCGGCTGCAATCGACGATGCTGGACTCGATGCCGACGGTGCATTCGCCGCCATCCAAGACCAGCAAATCGGACTCAAATTCGCTCACGACATGCTGCGCCTGGGTCGGGCTGACACGACCAAAGCGGTTCGCACTGGGCGCCGCCACGCCGAGCACGCCCTGTGCTCGCGCTGCCGCCAGCAAGGCGCGGGCCACCGGGTGTGCGGGGCAACGCAGGCCGATGCTGTTTTGTCCGCCGGCTGCAGCTGCAGCCATCAAGGGTGCTCGCGGCACGATCACCGTCAGCGGACCGGGCCAGAACGCATCCATCAAACGCTTGGCCAAAGCTGGCATCTCAGAGCTGAAGGCGGCAGCATCGGCTGCGTCCAGCACATGCACGATCAGTGGGTGATCGGAAGGCCGGCCCTTGGCGGCAAAAATCTTCGCCACTGCGGCGTCGTCATCGGCGCGCGCGCCCAAGCCGTAGACCGTTTCGGTCGGCAAGGCAACCAATTCACCGACCGCCAAGCGAGTAGCAGCCAAGGCAATGGCTTGAGGATCAGCGCCGTTCAGCAACATTTCAACAGACTCAAAAAATCACCACGCAATCGACAAACCCAGCAAAGCGGCGGCTCGCCGCGCGGTGCTTTCGGCTTGCTCAGGCGTGCCTGCAGTGATGTTCAGATGGCCCATCTTGCGACCAGGCCTGGCATTGGCCTTGCCATAGAGATGCAGATGCGTACCGGGCAAGGCCAGCACTTGGTCCCACGCCGGTGTGCGCTCGACACCGGGAGCGGCGCCCTGCGCCGGGCCGCCCCCAAGCAGGGCTGCGCCCCCTCGGGGGGCAGGCTGCGTACCCGCAGCCGTTGGGGCTTGCTCCATAAACCACAAATCACCGAGCAGATTCAGCATCACCGTCGGCGAATGCAAGCGCGGCTGCGTCAGCGGCAGGCCAGCCATCGCGCGCACCTGCAAGTCAAACTGCGACAGATCGCAGGCATTCATCGTGTAGTGCCCCGAGTTGTGCGGGCGTGGCGCCATCTCGTTGACGATCAGGCGGCCGTCTTGCAGCACAAAGAACTCCACACAGAGCACGCCGACATAGTTCATTGACGCCGCAATGCGTGCGGCCGAGGCCAAGGCTTGAGCCTGCAATTCCTGGCTGACATCTGGAGCCGGCACTTGCGTGACGGCCAGGATGCCGTCGATATGCAGATTCTGCTGAACCGGGAACTGGACGATGTCGCCTCGGTCGCTGCGGGCGCTGATGACCGAGATCTCCAGCGCCAGCGGCAGCATCTGTTCCAACACACAGCGGACCTGTTTGAGCTCGGCCCAGGCGGCAGCCAAGTCGGAGCGGCTGCGCACCCGCACCTGGCCCTTGCCGTCGTAGCCCATGGTGGCGGTCTTCAGGATGCCCGGCAGCAAGTCATCGCCGACGGCCAGCAAATCGGCCTCGGTGGTGATCACCGCATAAGGCGCGCAAGCGACTGCACTGGCCGCAAAATGGGCTTTCTCGGCGGCGCGGTCCTGGCAAATCGCGACCGACGCGCCGGCCGGCGCCACAAACCTTGTCTGCGCCAATTGCTCCAAGGCCTCGGCCGGCACGTTCTCGAATTCGGTCGTGATGGCCGCGCATTGCTGCGCCAATTGATTCAGCCCGTTTGGGTCCAGATAGTCGGCGCGGATATGTTGGTGGGCAACCAGCCCGGCCGGGCTGTCGGTATCCGGGTCCAAGACCACGGTGCGAAAGCCCAGGCTTTGCGCGGCGTGCACGAACATGCGGCCCAACTGGCCGCCGCCCATCACGCCCAGGCTCGATTCACCCGGCAGCAAGGTCGCCCGCATCAGATCAATTCCTGCGTCATGGCGCGGGCCGCCTCGGTCTGGCGAGCCCGGTAAGCGGTCAATCGCGCGCGCAAATCGGCGTCGTGATTGGCCAGCATCGCGACGGCAAACAATGCCGCATTGCCCGCGCCGGCATTGCCGATTGCAAAGGTCGCCACCGGAATGCCCTTGGGCATCTGCACAATCGAGTGCAAGGAATCAACCCCTTGCAGATGGCGGCTGGCAACCGGCACGCCCAGCACCGGCACCTCGGTCTTGGCAGCCAACATGCCCGGCAAATGCGCGGCACCGCCGGCGCCGGCGATGATGGCCTGCAGGCCACGCGCGGCCGCAGCCTCGGCGTAGGCGAACATATCGTCGGGCATGCGGTGGGCTGACACCACCCGCGCCTCAAAGGCGATACCGAACTCGGCGAGAATATCGGTCGCATGCTTCATGGTGTCCCAGTCACTGCTGGAACCCATCACCACGCCGACCAAAGGAGTTGCTGCTGCTATGTTCATTGAGACGCTCGGCAAGTCCTATACGCTTGTATGGCTCGCTTGCAAGACTAGAAAGCCTTGAATTGTAGGCGGCGAGCGCCATTTGCTCGCCATTCCCCCGTTTGCTCGGACACCGACCCGCCAAAAGTACCCGCCGCCATGATCGACATCACGCTACAAAACTTCGAAACCGAACTGATCAACGGCTCCATGCAGCAGCCGATGCTGTTGGACATTTGGGCCCCCTGGTGCGGCCCCTGCCGCACACTCGGCCCGCTGCTGGAGAAGCTGGAAGTCGCCTATGCGGGCCGCTTCAAGCTGGCCAAGGTGAATGCCGATGAGGTGCCCGAAATCTCCACCCAGCTGAGCCAGATGTTCGGCGTGCGCAGCATTCCGTTTTGCGTGATGTTTGTCGGCGGCCAACCGGTCGACGGCTTCGTCGGCGCGGTGCCCGAGGCGCAAATCCGCGAATTCCTCGACAAGCATGTGCCCGCCGGTGAGGTCTTGGAGGCACAAGAAGAAGTCGCCGAGGCCGAGGACTTGATGGCAGAGGGTGACCTCGAAGCCGCGCTGAGCAAGCTGCAAAGCGCCTTGGAAACCGATCCTGCCAATGAATTGGCGCGATTTGACTATGTGAGGGCCTTGCTGGAGTTGGGTCTGTTGGCGGACGCCAAGGCTGCTTTTGAGCCGGTGGCAGCCAAAGCCGTGGACAGCATCACGCCGCACGCCCGCTTCGCCGCGCTGGGTCATTGGCTGGCCGCTTGCGAGCGCGCCGCTGCCGGCTTGAATGGCGCCGAATTGCAAGCGGCCATCGCGACCAATAAGCGCGACTTCGATGCCCGCTTTGCACTCGCGCAGGGCCTGTTTGCCCGCCAGAACTTCACCGAAGCGATGGACGAATTGCTGGAAATCATCATGCGCGACAAGGCCTGGAACAACGGCTTGGCGCGCAAGACCTATGTCGCCATCCTGGAGCTGTTGAGCAAACCGGCGCCTAAAGCGGCGGCCACCGAGCCCAAGGGCACCCTGGAGCTAGCCGGTCAAGCGGCGGTGGTTGCACGCGACCCGCTGCTGGATCAGTACCGCCGCAAGCTGAGCATGGCGCTCAACTGAATTTCAGCGCGGCCGCAAGCCGGACTGACTCAAGGCTTGAGCCCAGACTCGCTGCTGCTCAGCGAACTCAAGCCAGCAGTTCGTGGCTTGATCTTCATGCTTGGCCGCCGCCGTCGTTTCACCCAGCGCAGCAAAGACCTGCGCCAAACGGCTGTGGGTGGCGGCTCTGTCGTCCATATCGCTGAGCCCATCCAACTCAGACTCGGCCTCGCGGGCCTGTTGCAAGCCCAACTCCAACTGCCCAAGTTGGACCCTGCACCAGGCCAGATCGGCCAACAAGCTACTACCCCAGCGGGCCAGGCCGGTCACCATGGTCTGCGGTAAATGAGCTTCAAACAGGCTGCGGGCTTGGCTGTAGTCACCCTCCACGGTCAGAATTTGTGCACGCAAGACGGGCGTCAGTTCCGACAGCACCGCCCCCCCCACTGCGGCGTCGTAATGCCTGATCGAGTCGGCCCCGAGCAAAAGCCCCAAGCCCTGCACCAAGCCTTGGGACAGAGCGTCGCGGCGCACCTGCGCCGTGCGAGTCGCGGCCATGTTGTACATCAGCGCCGACAGCGACGCGTCATCGCCCTCGGCCTGCGCATGAGCGCGGGCCTTGGCATACCAATCGCGCGACAAGTCTGCACGGCCGGTCAGATCATGTGCCAACGCCAGCACGGTGCAAAGCCGAAACCGTGCATCATGATCGTCAGGCCTGGCCCTTGCATCGCAATCTGCCGCCTGCGCCAGCATCTCTGGCAGATCGTGGCGCAGATAGGCAAACTGCGCCAACCAAGCCGAACACAAAGACTCCAACTCGTTCAACGCTGCAGCCTTGGCCATCGCTTGCGCGCGCGCGACCTTCTCCTGCGCAGCGCTGCTGAAGTCGGTGTAATAGCTCATCAGCCCCTCGGCGTAATGCAGCCAGGCCGCAATCTCGGGGTGAGGATGTTGAAAGGCCAGCAGATGCAAAGCCGTCAATTCCTCGCGGCCTTGGCTCATATGCCCATGCCGCACCCGCAGCACGGCGCGCTGTACTTGCAAGCTCGCGCTCTGGGTGGCGCCAGCCGCCGCCGCGATTTCGGCATCTAACCGTTTCAGCAGGCGGCTTTTGATACTCATGCCTGGGTCAAGCGCTGCAGAGCTTCTAGGTATTTGGCTGCCGTGTTGGCGATCACCGCGTCCGGCAAGGCTGGCGCCGGCGCGGTCTTGCCCCAGGGCTTGCCGTCCACTTCGGCCTGCTCCAGCCAGTCGCGCACAAACTGCTTGTCATAGCTGGGCGGATTGATGCCGACCTGGTAGCTTTCGACCGGCCAGTAGCGCGAGGAGTCGGGCGTCAAGACCTCGTCCATCAGCGTCAGCGTGCCGTCGGCATCCAGGCCAAACTCGAACTTGGTGTCGGCAATGATGATGCCTTTGGTCAATGCAAAGTCGGCGGCACGTTTGTAGAGCTGGATCGAGATGTCGCGCACGCGGGTGGCCAGATCCTGGCCGATGATGCCGACCATCACGTCAAAGGATATGTTCTCGTCATGGTCGCCCATCTCGGCCTTGGTGGCGGGCGTGAAGATCGGCTCGGGCAGTTTGGAGGCGTTTTGCAAACCGGCCGGCAGTTTGACGCCGCAGACTTCGCCCTTGTCCTTGTACTCGGCCCAGCCGCTGCCAGCCAGATAGCCACGCACCACCGCCTCGACCGGCAGCGGCTTCAGGCGCTTGACCAGCATGGCCCGGTCTTTAACCTGAGCTTTTTCGGCCTCGCTGCTGACCGCCGACATGGGATCATCTCCAGTCAGATGGTTAGGCACGATGCCGTCCAGCTTGGCAAACCAGAACAGCGCCATCTGCGTCAGCAAAGCACCCTTACCTGGAATCGGCTCGCCCATGATGACGTCAAAGGCTGACAAGCGGTCGCTGGCGATCATCAGGATGCGGTCTTCGCCAACGGCGTAGTTCTCGCGCACCTTGCCGCGGGCAATCAGGGGCAAGGAGGTGATCGTGGAGTTCAATAAGGCTGCGGTCATGACGGTCATCCGTTGGGTAGGGCGCGATTTTAGGCGGCAATCCACGCATAAAAAAACCCGCCGGGCACAAACCGAGCGGGTTGAAACCGAAAGTTTCGCGCGATTACTTGATCATTTGATTCAGCTCACCCCGCGCATAGGCCGCGGCCACATCGACCAGGCTGCGCGCCTTGATCTTGCCGGCCTGGCCCTCGCAGCCGAACTCCTGAAAGCGCTGGCGCACGATGGACTTGGCCGCATCGCGGGCTGGCTTCAGGAACTCGCGCGGATCGAACTTGCTCGGGTTCTTGACGAAGAATTCGCGCACCGCCGCCGTCATCGCCAGGCGAATATCGGTGTCGATATTGATCTTGCGCACGCCGTGCTTGATCGCTTCCTGGATCTCTTCGACCGGCACGCCGAAGGTCTGGCCCATATCGCCGCCGAACTCGCGGATTTTGGCCAGCAGATCCTGCGGCACGCTGGACGAGCCATGCATCACCAGGTGGGTATTGGGCAGGCGGGCGTGGATTTCCTTGACCCGGCCGATCGCCAAGATGTCGCCGGTGGGCTTGCGGGTGAATTTGTAGGCGCCGTGGCTGGTGCCGATGGCAATGGCCAGCGCGTCGAGCTGGGTGCGCTGCACAAAGTCGGCCGCCTGCTCGGGGTCGGTCAGCAACTCGGCGTGCGTCATCACCGCGTCGGTGCCGTGGCCGTCTTCCTTGTCGCCTTGCATGGTCTCTAGCGAACCCAGGCAGCCCAACTCGCCCTCGACCGTCACGCCCAAGGCATGCGCCATGTCGACGACCTTGCGGGTCACGTCGACGTTGTACTCATAACTGGCGATGGTCTTGCCGTCGGCTTCCAGCGAGCCGTCCATCATCACCGAGGAGAAGCCCAGGTCGATCGCGCCCTGGCACACGGCGGGGCTTTGGCCATGGTCCTGGTGCATCACGACGGGGATATGGGGGTAGCTTTCCACCGCTGCCTGGATCAGGTGCTTGAGGAAATGCTCACCGGCGTATTTGCGCGCACCGGCGCTGGCCTGCATGATCACCGGCGCATTGAGTTCGTCGGCCGCCATCATGATGGCTTGCACTTGCTCGAGATTGTTGACATTGAAAGCCGGGATGCCATAGCCATTGACGGCGGCATGGTCCAGCAGTTGGCGCATTGAAACGAGAGCCATGAGAGAGTCCCTTGGGAAGTTAAAAAATCTTGCGAATCCTTGCTGATCCCTGCGAACGCAGCCTAGCGCCAAAATCAAGTTTTGGGTGATGTAACCGCGTTGTAACTGGCGGCGATTCTAGCGGCGGCTTTGCGTTGGCAAAGCAAGGGCTGCCTCGCTTGTGCACCTGGCCCTGAGCATTTAGGCTCGCAGTGCCCCATTTTTCACGGCTTAGCGAACTTTGAAGCCATGGACACTGCGGTCAAGGGAGCCTTGCATGACACGTTTAGCCATTGATCAGTTGACACTCTGGATCACCGCCGCCGCGCGCGAACACTCGCACGATCTGGCCAGCCATCTGGAGGAACGCACCGGAGCCAGCCGCCGCGCATCGCTGGCAGCGCTGCGCAGGCTGGTCGACGCCAACTGGCTCAGCCGCAGCGGCAGCGAACGCCGGCCGATTTATGGCCCGGGCCTACTGCGCCAAGTGGCGCGCAGCTATACGCTGCACGGGCTGCAAGAAGACATCCCCTGGCAGCGCGACTTTGCGCCGAACTTCGATCTGCCGCCCCATGTGGCGCGCATGATTCAGCATGGCTTCACCGAGTTGGTCAATAACGCCGCCGACCACAGTGGCGGCAGCAGTGTCACCGTGTCGCTGCGCCAAACCCCCAGCCACGCACAGCTCTTGGTGTCCGACGACGGCTGCGGCGTGTTCGACAAGATCTGCTCGGCCTTTGACATCGCCAACGCCCAGCACGCGATGCTGGAGTTGAGCAAAGGGCGGCTGACCAGCCAGCCCGAGATGCACACCGGTCGCGGCCTGTTCTTCAGCTCGCAGCTGGCCGATGTGTTCGACATTCACGCCAATGGCACCGCCTTTCAGCGCCGCGCCTGGGAGAGTGGCGGCTGGCAACCGGGCCGGCCGATGCCGCGCCAAGGCAGCTCGATCTATATGTCAATCTCGCTCGACACCAAGCGCACGCTGGATCAGGTCTTGGAGGCCTGGAGCCTGGACGGCAGCGGCATCGAGTTTGACCACACCACCATCGCCCTGAGCCTGCTGGCCGGGCCGGGCCAGCCGCTGGATTCGCGCGCGCAAGCCCGCCGGGTGGCTGCACGCCTGCCCATGTTCAAGCGCGCAGAAATCAATTTCGACGGCGTGGTCGATGTGGGGCACGGTTTCACCGATGAGCTGTTCCGCGTCTTCGCCAAGGCCCACCAGGAAGTCGAGTTGCTGCCCACGCACATGACGCCGCGTATCGCGGCGCTGGTAAAGAGCGCGCAAAACGCTTGAGTCAGCGGGCGTCAAAGCTCACTGCTGATCAGCGCCTTGATGGCCTCGGATTGAGCCCGCATGGCGGCGTTCAAGCGCGGCAAGGCCTGCGCGAGCTGATGGCCGCGCGCGGCCACAAAATGCACCGGATCGACCTGCATGGGCGCCGGCAAAACGGCAATGCCGGCCGCGAAGCCCGATTCCTGGCGCAAGACCTTTTCCACCCCCCAAGGCTGCGGATTGCGATGAGAGGTCAGCATCACATCGCAGCGCCCGGCCATCAACATGCGCGTGCGCGCCGCCAGATCACCGTCCACTTGCTCGACCCTGAATAGCGAACTCTGTTTCGCTGCCTCAAAGGCCGAGCCATAACTGATGCCCCGGGTGACACACAGGGTACGGCCGCCCAAGTCGGCCAAGCCACGGTACACCAGCGCTTGATCGCGCCGCACCACCATCCAGACATGGTTATCGAACACCGGCTGGCTGAACTCGAACTGCTGCTCTCGACTGGCGCTGCGCGACACCCCAAATGCCAGCGCCTGTCCGCGCTCGGCCATCAAGAGCAAACGCGCCCAGGGCACCGACTGGATCTGCCATTCAATACGCGCCGCCTGGCCAATCAGCTTGAGCATCTGCGCCACAAAAGGCCGTCGACTGGCGTCGCTGACAGCGATTGGCAGGTGCAGCCAAGCCTGGGCCGATGCACTCTCCACCCCATTCGCGCCCGCCGGGATTGGCATCGCCAGCGACAACGGCGCCAGCAAGGCGCAGCGTCGCCGCAGCAACAAGACATCAGGCCCGGACATCGCGGCGCCCGTCACGACCAGGGTTTTCGTCAAACAATCAGCGCGCCCCTGACTTGGCTTGCTCCGCAGAGATTGCCGCAGCTGGCGACTGCTGCGCGGCTGCACTCGCAGTCAAAGCGGCCATACGCGCCCGGTAAATCTGCCGCTCGCCAGCCGGCAGCAGCGCCTCGTAGCGTTCCCGCAAGAGTGCCCGTTCAGCCTCCATGCCCGGCAATTGATCAATCGTCTGTATCACCTGCTTGCCCCAAGCCGTGCGACTGCAAGACGGATAGGTGATGATCAAGCCCGGCGCCTCGATCAGCGGCAAGTACTCAAACTCACCCAAATCGGGCTGGGTTTTGCGCAGCTGCTCTACCTCGATCGCATAACCCAAGGTCACATCAAAACGCTTGCGCCCCAAGGTGTGCAAAAGCCCGGACAACAGCCCGTACTCGCTGAAGTCGAGCACCTGATCCGGCCGACTGGCGCGCGCTTGCTTCAAGGCCTCGTCAATGCCAAGGCCAAACCGCCGCTTGGGCAGCGTACCGACGCGCACTTCAGGCGACTGCTGCAGCAATTCGGCCAATGAAATTTCACCCCGTGCGCGTTTTTTCCAGCCGCCCGGCGGGGCATAGCCACGCCGCACGATCAGCACCGGCGGCAACTGGATGAAGAAGGCTTCGCTGCCAAAGACCGTGTAAACCTCGCGCTCGGGCACCTTCAAGCTCGACAAGGTGCACACCGGCTGCCCGCTCTGCATGTATTGAAAAATGCGCTCGGTGCTGCTGACCTCAAGCACGTGGCGGTACTCGGGCATGCGTTTGATCAGCGCGCTGAGGTACTGGTCTCTCAAGCCCGTGCCTTTGAGCGGGCCGTCCACGATGTGATAGGGCACGAAGTCCAGCAAAAGCCAGCGAATTACCGGCGGCTCCGGCTGAGTTTCAGACCGGGCCGGGTTCGCATACAAGCCCGCCAAAGCCAGGCCGGCCGAAAACACGGCGCTCCAAAACGGACGTAGGCGCAAGTTCATGCGCCGACTATAGCGGTCCGTATGCCCGATCGGCTTGAAAGGATCGGGGCCGACTAACCGCCGACGCGGCAGACCTTCAGCATATTGGTGCCGCCTGGGTAGCCCATGGGCTCGCCGCAGGTGATCGCGTAGGTGTCGCCCGGCATCAGCACGCCCTTGTCGACCAGAATCTTCTCGGCCGCCTTCAGCGCAGTGTCGCGGTCTTCGAACTTGGGCATCAGCAAAGGCCGTACATTGCGGTACAGCGTCATCTTGCGCTGGCTGATTTCCTGCGTGGTCAAGGCATAGATCGGCACTTGAATGCGATGGCGGCTCATCCACAAAGCGGTGGAGCCGGATTCGGTCAAAGCCAGGATGGCCTTGCAGCCCAGGTGATGCGCGGTGAACAGCGCGCCCATCGCGATCGACTGGTCGATACGGCCGAACTGGCGGCCAGCGAAATCGGTGTCCAGCGTGACGAACTCGGCGCGTTCGGCCTCTTGCGCAATCGCCGCCATCTGCTCGATGGTTTCGACCGGGAACTTGCCAGCGGCCGTCTCAGCGCTCAACATCACCGCGTCGGTGCCATCAAGCACGGCGTTAGCCACATCGCTGACCTCGGCACGCGTGGGCACCGGGTTGACGATCATCGACTCCATCATCTGCGTGGCGGTAATGGCGACCTTGTCCAGCGCCAGCGCCATCTTGATCATGCGCTTTTGCAAGGCCGGCACCGCCGCATTGCCGACTTCAACCGCCAAGTCGCCGCGCGCCACCATGATGCCGTCGCTGGCCTTCAGAATCGCCTCGAGGTGCGGAATCGCTTCCGAGCGCTCGATCTTGGCGATCATGCTGGGCTTGTGGTTATAGGGTTCGCCGGCCATATTGGCGAGTTGGCGGGCCATTTCCATATCGGTGGCGTTCTTGGGGAAGCTGATCGCCAGATATTCACAGCGGAAGCTCATCGCGGTCTTGATGTCTTCCATGTCCTTGGCGGTCAGCGCCGGCGCGGTCAGCCCGCCACCCTGCTTGTTGATGCCTTTGTTATTGGACAGCTCGCCGCCGAGCTTGACGATGGTGTGCACCGCAGCACCCCGCACTGCTTCGACCGTCAGCACCAAGAGGCCGTCGTTGAGCAGCAGCGTGTCCCCGGGTTTCACGTCGCGCGGCAGTTCTTTGTAATCAAGGCCGACGGCTTCTTCGTTGCCCAACTCGGTGCGGTCGGCATCCAGGATGAAGCGCTCGCCATTGATCAGCTCGATCTTGCCGTTCTCGAACTTGCCGACGCGGATCTTCGGGCCTTGCATATCGGCCATGATGGCGACCGCCTTGCCGGCGGCCATCGCAGCTTCCCGCACCATGCGTGCGCGGTCGATGTGGTCTTGCGCCTTGCCATGCGAGAAGTTCAGCCGCACCACATCAACGCCGGCCCGGATCATGCGCTCCAGGATCTCCGGGGATGAAGAGGCTGGGCCGAGGGTGGCAACGATCTTGGTGGCACGGGTCATGACGGGCTCTCGCTGAAATAAAGTTACAAGCGGCGATTATGAGCCGCTTTCAAGACGCCAAACCGGTTTCACGCGGTTACAGCATCAGCTCTTGGCCGCCAACACATCGGCTACCGCCAAGGCCGTCATATTGACGATCCGACGTACCGTTGCCGATGGCGTCAAGATATGCACCGGCGCCGCCGCACCAAGCAGGATGGGGCCGACCGTCACGCCGTGGCCGCAGGTCACCTTGAGCACATTGAATAAGATGTTGGCGGCGTCCAGCGAAGGCAGCACCATCAGATTGGCCGAGCCCTTGAGCGTGCTGCCGGGCAGGAAGGCGGCGCGCACCGACTCGGACAGCGCCGCGTCGCCATGCATCTCGCCGTCGCACTCAACGTCAGGCGCATGCTGCGTAAATAACTCGCGAGCCCGGCGCATCTTGACGGCCGAGGGCCGCTTGCTGGAGCCGAACATCGAATGCGACACAAAGGCCAGCTTGGGCGGCAGGCCGAAACGCTTGACCTCCTCGGCCGCCATCGCGGCGATCTCGGCCAATTGCTCGGCATCGGGCTGGTCGTTGACGAAGGTGTCGGTGATGAAGAGCGTGTGCTGCTCCAACATCAGCGCATTCATGGTGGCGAAGTTGCGCGCGCCGGGCTTCAAGCCAATCAAGTCGGAGACATGCTCCAGATGATTGTCAAAGCGCCCGACCAGGCCGCAGATCATCGCGTCGGCGTCGCCGAGCTTGATCGCCAGCGCGCCAATGGTGGTGGCCGAGCGGCGTACTGCCGCCTTGGCCATATCGGGTGTCACGCCGCGTCGGCCCAGGACCTCGTGGTAAGCCTCCCAATACAGACGAAAGCGCGCGTCGTTGTCCGGGTCGATGACAGCCACATCGGCGCCCAGCTTCATCCGCAAGCCAGCCCGATCAAGCCGCGCGGCAATCACCTCGGGCCGACCGATCAGTGTGGGCTTGACGATGCCCTCGTCCAGCGCCACTTGCACCGCGCGCAAGACTCGTTCGTCCTCGCCTTCGGCATAAATCACCCGTGCAGGATTGGCTTTAGCAGCGGTGAACACCGGCCGCATAAACATGCCGGTCTGATAAACATAGCGCTCGAGCGACTGGCGATAGGCCTCCAGATCAGCGATCGGGCGCAAGGCCACGCCAGACTCGGCCGCGGCTTTGGCGACCGCCGGCGCGATGCGCAAAATCAGCCGCGCATCGAAGGGCTTGGGAATCAGGTACTCAGGGCCGAAATGCAGCTCCTCGCCGGCATAGGCGGCCGCGACCTCGTCGCTGGTCTCGGCCTTGGCAAGTGCGGCGATTTCACGCACACAGGCCAGCTTCATCTCTTCCGTGATCTTGGATGCGCCGCAGTCCAGCGCGCCGCGGAAGATATAAGGGAAGCAAAGCACATTGTTGACCTGGTTCGGATAGTCCGAACGGCCGGTGGCGATGATGCAGTCAGGCCGCACGGCCTTGGCCAGTTCCGGGCGAATTTCAGGCTCCGGGTTGGCCAGCGCCAGGATGATGGGCTTGACGGCCATCTTGATGATCATCTCCTGCGTCAAGACGCCGGCGGCCGAGCAACCCAGGAAGACATCGGCGCCGTCGACCACATCGGCCAGCGTGCGCGCGGAATTAACTTGGCAGTAGCGCTGCTTCGATTCATCCAACTTGCCGGCCTTGGCGTCCTCGCGCTGATCCTGGATCACGCCTTTGGAGTCGCAGACAAAGATGTTCTCGCGCCGCACGCCCAGACCCACCATCACGTCCAGGCAGGCAATCGCCGCAGCACCCGCGCCCGACACCGCGAGCTTGACCGTCGCGATGTCCTTGCCTACGAGTTCAAGACCATTCAGCAAAGCGGCGCTGGAGATGATGGCCGTGCCATGCTGGTCATCATGGAAGACGGGGATGTTCATCCGCTCCTTGAGCTTCTTCTCGATGTAGAAGCATTCGGGCGCCTTGATGTCTTCCAGATTGACGCCGCCCAGCGTGGGCTCCATCGCGGCAATCATGTCGACCAGCTTGTCCGGATCGCGCTCGGCCAGCTCGATGTCGAACACATCGATGCCGGCGAATTTCTTGAACAAGCAGCCCTTGCCCTCCATCACCGGCTTGGAGGCCAGCGGGCCGATATCGCCCAGGCCCAGCACCGCCGTGCCATTGGTGATCACGCCGACCAGATTGGCGCGCGAGGTGTATTCGGCCGCCAGCGCCGGGTCTTGCTCAATCGCCAAACAGGCATAGGCCACACCGGGCGAATAGGCCAGCGACAGGTCACGCTGGTTGGACAGCGCCTTGGTAGGAGTGACCGCGATCTTGCCGCGCGTCGGTGCGCGGTGGTATTCGAGCGCGGCTTCGCGCAAGGCGGCTTCGGCCGGGGACAAGGTATCCGAATTGTTATTCATCGCAGTCTCCTGATTATTCATACTGGCCGCAGCTTAGCCTGCAGCTTTCACTTAATCGATGCCGAGTGCTTTAGGCGTCATGCAAAGATGGCAATACCCTATTCAGCTGCTGCACCGATGTTTGATGCGCCGAATTCAACTCGGTTGCGCCCCAGGCGTTTGGCACGGTACATCGCTTGATCTGCCGCGCTCACGGCGGCCTCCACGCCCGCCTCGCTGTCGGCCTGGGCGACGCCAAAACTGCTGGTGACTTGCAGGCCGGCCGGCCAAGCCAGACTGCTCAGATGCTGACGCAGGCGCTCGGCCACCGCAACCGCCTCACGCTCGGTCGTCTGCGGCATCATTAGTACGAATTCCTCGCCGCCCCAACGAGCCAGCAAATCCTCGCGCTGGATATTGGCCTTCAGATTGACGGCAAAAAACTTCAAGACCTCGTCGCCGGCGTCATGTCCCAGGCTGTCATTGATACGTTTGAAATGGTCAATGTCCACAAACACGATCGCCAGCGGGAACAGCAGCTCTTCCTGCGCCCGAATCAGCAGCTTCAAATCATGCTGTAGGCCAATGCGGTTAGACAAACCGGTCAGACCGTCGTGGTGGGCCTTGGCCTCGTATTCTTCGGACCGCATCACCAAGCGCGCATTGGCTTTTTGCAGCTCCCGTTTGCGCTGCAGGGTCTGCCCCAAGCGACGGCGGGAACGGCGCCAGTCCCACAGCAGATAGAGGGCCATGCTGAGCAACCAAACCGCAATCAGGCCCAGTCGAAACACCGCCGGCTGCACCCACAGGCCGACAAACTCGGCCCTGTCCAGATAGATTTTGTGCTCACCCGGCTGCACGCTCCCGCCAGTCGTCAAACTCAAGAGCTTGACCTGGTCGAGTTGCGGCCCTTGCAAGCGCACCGGCAATGGGTGCTCTTGCACCCACCAGGAGGCCACCATGAATTGCGACAACTTCAGCTCCAGCGGCATGGTCTCAGCGCTGGGATCAAAAACCAACTCATGCGGTTTGAGGTCGGCGACACTTTTTGAGCTGGCATAGGCCGGGTCAAAGTTGCGAAGAAACACCCGCAACTGCTGATGCGGCTCGGGTCCGCTCGCGCGCACCCATAGGCGCAGGCTGTCGAATTGCGTCAGGTCCAGCCCTTGCCCTGCTTGGCCAAGCCGGATCTGCATATCGCAGAACGGCCATTCGTAGCCGCGCTGAATATTGCAATGCAAGACCCAACCGGAGCCCTGCTGCTCGACTCGGGCGACACTGCGACCGCCCTCCTCTTGGTCGTTGACGGCGACGACTTGCGTCAATTTGAGCGTGCTGGCATCGAGGCGCAAGATGCGCGTCATCCAGTTCGCATTGGCATACAGGGCCAGCAGGGTTGACAGCAACAAACCCAGCAAGATGCGGCGTGCAATCATCGGCTTGGCTGGGTTGTTGAGTCCGCCGGGCTTGCCTTGATCAGGCCTCCTGAGCGCGCTGGGTCAAAATCTCGAAGGCGGGCAAGGTCTTGCCCTCAAGGATTTCCAGGAAAGCGCCGCCGCCCGTCGAGATATAGCCGATATCTTTCTCGATACCGTATTTGGCGATCGCCGCCAAGGTGTCGCCGCCACCGGCGATGCTGAAGGCGCTGGACGCGGCTATGGCGCGCGCAATCGTCTCGGTCCCATGTGAAAAGGCGTCGAACTCGAACACGCCGACCGGACCGTTCCAGACAATAGTGCCGGCGGCCTTGAGTTGCTCGGCCAGCATGGCGGCGGTCTGCGGGCCGATGTCCAGAATCAAGTCATCCTCGGCCACATCGGCCGCGGCCTTCACCGTCGCTTCGGCATCGGCCGCAAAGCGCTTGGCCACCACCACATCAACGGGAATTGGCACTGCCGCTCCGCGCGCCTTCATTGCCGCGATCACCGCCTGAGCTTCAGGCACCAGATCGGGCTCAGCCAAAGACTTGCCGATCTTCAGACCCGCCGCCAGCATGAAAGTGTTGGCGATACCGCCGCCAACAATCAGGCCATCAACCTTGTCGGACAGCGCCTTCAGAATGGTCAATTTCGTGGACACCTTGGAGCCCGCCACGATGGCGACCAATGGCCGCTTCGGTGTGGCCAGCGCCTGGGTGATGGCGTCGATCTCGGCCGCCAGCAAGGGACCCGCGCAGGCAATCTTGGCGTACTGCGCGATGCCGTAGGTGGTGCCTTCGGCGCGGTGGGCGGTGCCAAAGGCGTCATTGACAAAGATATCGCACAGCGCGGCCAGCTTCTTGGCCAAGGCCGGGTCGTTTTTCTTTTCGCCCTTGTTGACGCGGCAGTTTTCCAGCAACACCAACTCACCGGGTGCGACCTCGACCCCGTCGACCCAGTTGGCGACCAGCTTGACCTCGCGGCCCATCAACTCGCCCAGGCGCTTGGCCACGGGTGCGAGCGAATCTTCGGGCTTGAACTCACCCTCGGTCGGGCGGCCCAGATGCGAGGTCACCATGACCGCCGCGCCGGCCTTCAGCGCCAGCTCGATGCAGGGGATGGACGCGCGGATGCGGGTGTCTTCGGTGATATTGCCGGCGTCGTCTTGCGGCACATTGAGGTCAGCACGGATGAAAACACGCTGGCCGGCGACCTTGCCGGCAGCAATCAAATCGGAGAAACGAATGACATTCATGAACTTGAGCCCGGTATAAAAAAGCGTTTTGCACCCACAAAACTGGACGCTGATGGCCGCTAGCTTACCAAGGCCAGCGGCCTGGTCAGAACAGCTGGGTTACCAGCCGAGCCCGATTCTCAGCGCCAACATCACTGCGGTGCCACTGATGATGGTGCCCAGAATGCCTCTTTTCCAGTAGAAATAGGCGCTGCCGACCGCCACGGCATAAAGCCGCGCGTCCTTCCAGGTGTCGATCAAGGCCCCATGACTCATCACAATCTCGGGCACGATGACGGCCGCCAGCGCGGCCAACGGCGCATAGCGCAGACCTTGTTTGACCCAGTCGGGCAGCGGCAAGTCCTGCTTGGGGAGCAGAAAGAAGCTGCGGGTGAGCATCGTGATCATCCCCATGCCCAAAATGGCCAGAACGGTTTCCCAGGTGCTCATTGCTCCGCCCTCCGCTCGGGCAGCCAATGTTCCATCAACAAACCGACCGTCACGGCCACCGCGATCGAAACCAGGATGTTCAAGCGCAAGGGCAGGCCATAGGCCGCCACCGCCGCGCAGCCGGCCACCGCCGCCGAGACCCAGGTGTTGCGGTCCTTCAGCAAGGTGTAGGACAGCCCCAGCAGCGCCAACACGCCGGCGAAGCCCAGCCCCCATTCGGTCGGCACATGGTTGGCCGCCAGAATGCCGATGATGGACGGGATTTGCCAGGAGGCCCAATTCCAAGCCACACCGCCCCAGTAATAAGGTAACTGCGCGGGGTTTGGCTTGGGCTCGGGGAAGCGCTTCAAGAACGCCACGTAATTCAAATCAGCGGCGAAGTAACCCACACTCATACGCTGCAGCAGCGGCAGATGGCCGAAATACATACGCCACTGCACGCTGAAAATCACAAAGCGCAGATTGACACAAAAGGCCGTCGCCCACAGCACCCACATGGGGGCGCCACTGGCGATCAAGGGCAAGGCCGCCAGCTGCGAGCTGCCGGCAAAGACCACCAAACTCATCAGCAGCGCCAGCGGCACCGATAAGCCGCTCTTGACCATCGCCACGCCGGTGACCAAACCCCAGGCCGAAATGCCTAGGCTGACGCCCATCATCTCGCGCGCGCCGCGCCTGAATTCGGGCTGCCGCCACAGCGCCCCGGTCAATTCTGTTCTGCTCATACCGGGATTGTCACCCGCCCAGCAGGGGAAGCTTGTCACATGGCGGTCAGTTCAGCTTGGTGATCACACCACGGCCGGCCACCGAACTGCTGACCTTGGGCGAGCCTAAATAGGCTATATCGCCAGAACCGGCGATCGAAATCTTCAAGGTATTGACCGCATGCACGGTGGCGTTGCCGCTGCCTGCAATGCTGGCCTTGACCTCATCGGCCTGCAGGTCGCGCGCATCGATGTCGCCACTGCCCGCCACCGCCAGACTGAACTTGGCAACGCGCCCACGCGCTTTGATATCACCGCTGCCGCTGACCTGCACGCTCAAGCTGTCACTGCTGAGGTCGACAAATTCGACGTCCCCGGAGCCACTGACGCTGACGCTGACGTCGGGCGTCTTCATCGTCTCGACCCGCATATCGCCTGAGCCCGCGATGGCGATCGAGCGCAACAGCGGCAGCACCAGGGTGATTTGCGGGTCGCTCTTGCTAGAAAAGCTGAAGCCCTTCTTGCTGCCTATCTCCAGGGTGCGGCCCTTGCTGCCCTCGACCACGCGGGTCTCGATCAGCGGCAACAAATTCTTGTCGGCCTTGATCTCCAGCTTGACGGCTGAGCCTTGACGCACCAGCACCTTGTAACTGCCGGACAAGCTGATAGCGTCGAAAGTACCCAGGTCGCGCGTCTCACTGACCACTTCGCCCGAGCCCTTGACCTGTTCATTGAAGCCCCAAGTCCAAGCCTGAACGGGCGCGGCCAGCCCCAAAACACCAACAGCGGCGGCGGCAAGAAGAAGGCGGCGATTCGACATAAGGAGCTCCTGACTATCTGAAACAGCGTTGCAATGCCCGCATCTTCACCCGCGCAGAAGGCCAAGCGCCGCCCGAGGCGACAGACTGCGTAAGCCCGGGCCTGGAAAGTAAAAAAGCCGTCGCGAACGGTCGCGACGGCTTCCCAGCCCATGAGCTCAGGCAGCCTCAGTGAGCTGCGGCCTTGGGCTTGCTGTCTTTGGCCTCGGCCTTGTCTGCGGATTTTTCAGCCGCTTTCTCGCCACCTTTCGCCTTGGGCTTAACGTCCTCTTCCGGCTCGGCGCCCGGCTTGACCACCGGCGTACGCGGCACTACCGGTGCTACGCCCTCCAGTTTGTTCTCGCGCATGTATTCGTCCATCTCCTTCCAGCCATTGAAGACAGCTGCCTTCTGCGCCTTGGGGTTGAGCGTGTAGCAGTCCTCAATCGCGCGCAGCGCATGGCGGCAGGCGCTACCGATGGCCTTGCCCTCGGCCTCCTTGATGGCGGCTAATTTGGCGGGATCTTCAATACCGAGTTGCTCGCAACCTGTCATCAAGACTAGCGCGAGCAACGGCACAGCACGGAGCGTGAACACTGATTTCATATGCCTTTATCGGCCCGTTAAGTACCCGCTTGAGTCAGCCCGCAGTTGCACATCAGCGGCGCTGCGCCATTTCCATCAAGCGTGCGACCCGCTCTTCGGTGGCCGGGTGGGTGCTGAACAAGCCGGCCAGGCCCTTGCCAGAGAGCGGATTCATGATCATCATTTGCGCCGTCTCGGGATGGCGTTCGGCAGCGGCCATCGGGATGCGCTGAGCGAAGTTGTGGATCTTGGTCAAGGCCGAAGCCAAGGCTTGCGGGTCGCCGGCAATCTCGGCGCCGCCGCGGTCGGCCTCGAACTCACGCGCGCGGCTGATCGCCATCTGGATCACGCTGGCGGCCAAGGGCGCCAGAATCATTACCAACAAGCCGACCAGTGGATTGCTGGAGCGGCCCTCACTATTGCGCCCGCCGAAGAACATCGCGAAATTGGCCAACATCGAGATCGCGCCCGCCATGGTTGCGCTGACGGTGCTGATCAAGATATCGCGGTGCTTCACATGCGCCAGCTCATGCGCCATCACGCCGCGCAACTCGGCCGCCGACAAAACCCGCATGATGCCGGTGGTGGCGGCCACCGCCGCATGCTCGGGATTACGGCCCGTAGCAAAGGCGTTAGGTGCGTCTTCTTCAATGATGTAGACGCGCGGCATCGGCAATTCGGCTCTGGCCGCCAGTTCCTTGACCATGGTGTAGAACTGCGGCGCCGAGGTCTCGTCGACCTCGCGGGCGTTGTACATCTTCAGTACCAGCTTGTCGGAGAACCAATAGCTGAAGAAGTTCATACCCAACGCTACCGTCAGCGCCATCATCATGCCGCTGCGCCCACCTATCATGCCGCCCAGGGCCATGAACAAAGCGGTGATGGCGGCCATCAAAATAGCGGTCTTCATCAAATTGAACATAGTGATCCTTTCAAGTTCCGGGGCATGATAACGGCCCAATAGACCGGATCTTATGTCGTGCCAAGAGCGCGAATTTCAAGCCGCGAAGCGCGCTCCGGCCGCAATGGGCTTCGCTTGCAAAAAGGCCTGCGCCGGCAATCGCTTGGCGCCCGCGCGCTGGAGTTCGGTCAAACGCAAGGCCTGCTCGCCGCAAGCCACCACGACGCCATGCTCATCCACGCCCAAGACCAAACCCGGTTCACCGGCGCCCGCGCAGACTTCGCCACGCCAGCACTTGATTGCCTCGCCGTCCAACCGCGCCAGGCCACCGGGGAACGGGTCAAAAGCGCGCAAACGACGCTCAATTTCGACGGCCGGCTGCGTCCAATCAATTTGCGCCTCGGCCTTTTCGATCTTGTGCGCATAGTTGACGCCCTCTGAGGGCTGCGGTGTAGCTCGCAAATCACCTCCAGCGGCCAAGGCCGCAACGATCATCCGTCCGCCCAATTCGGCCAGCCGATCGTGCAAGCTGGCCGTGGTGTCGCTCGCAGCGATGGCCACGCGCTCCACCAGCAACATCGCGCCGGTGTCCAAGCCCGCATCCATCTGCATGATGGTGATGCCGGTTTCGCTGTCGCCGGCCTCGATCGCCCGGTGGATCGGCGCCGCGCCGCGCCAGCGTGGCAACAGCGAAGCGTGGATATTGAGGCAACCGCGCGGCGGAAAATCGAGCACCCACTGCGGCAGGATCAGGCCGTAAGCGGCGACCACCATCACATCGGCCTTTGCATCAAGCAGGGCTTGCCTGGCGGAGGCAGCCTCTTCCGGGTATTTGCCGTCCAGCCGCAGGCTGCGCGGCTGCGCGACGGCAATGCCATGCTGTAGCGCCAGCTCTTTGACGCTGGAGGCCTGCAGCTTCATGCCGCGACCGGCTGGCCGATCGGGCTGGGTCAAAACCAAAGGCACGCTAAAGCCAGCATAGAGCAAGGCCGCCAGCGCAGTGGCGGCAAATTCGGGCGTGCCGGCAAAAATGACGCGGAGCGGAGCCGTCATCGCTCAGCGCCGGCGGCCATCTTCTTCACGCGTCTTTTTCAGCATCTTGGTCTTGATGCGTTCGCGCTTGAGCGGGCTCAGGTAGTCCACGAACACCTTGCCCATCAAATGGTCCATCTCATGCTGTACGCACACGGCCAACAGCCCTTCGGCGTCGAACTCATAGACCTGGCCTTCGCGATTCAAGGCCCGTACCGTGACGCGTGAATAACGCGGTATCTTGTCGTAAATTTGCGGCACCGACAGGCAGCCCTCTTCGCCCTCCGTGAACTCGGCGCTGGTTTTGATCAGCTCCGGGTTGATCAAAACGCGCGGGTCATCGCGACCCTCCGAGGTGTCCATCACGACCACCCGCTCGTGCACATCGACCTGGCTGGCCGCCAAGCCAACGCCTTCGGCGCCGTACATGGTCTCCAACATATCGTCGACCAGACGCTGTATGCGGGCATCAACGGCCACCACAGCGGTGGCGACGGTGTGCAAACGAGGGTCGGGGTAACGCAAAATATTCAATATCGCCATGATTCTCGCGTTGTGGACGGGGCACAACGTCTATTTGTAAGTGCTTGCAAGAGGGCGAAAGCCCTTGTTTTGTTCGTTGCGACGGCCTGTTTTTGGGGGCAGAATCGTCGCGGCCGGGTGGATTTTCGCTGAAATGCGCAAGCTTGGCCGCTTGCGGGTCTATGCGGGCGGCAAATCACCTGTCGCCTGCGCCGTAAAACAAGTCAACCCATTGCCGCATCCCTAGGCGGTAGAGAGTGCTCAATGCCTTTTTGCGAAAACACGAATCTCCCCCGCCGCACCCTGCTGGGCTTGAGCCTGCGAGCGGCCGGCATTTGCCTCTTGGGCTCGGCACCTGCGGCCTGGTCGCAGACCTCCACCCTGCCCATCACCGACCAGCAGCGAGCGACAGCCGACCGCGTCGCGCAGGCCGGTGTGCCCTTGAGCGAGTTGGCCCCAAACGCGCCAGACTCGCACACCGTCAAGCGCGGCGACACGCTGTGGGACATCTCCAAACTGTTCCTGACCAACCCCTGGCGCTGGCCCGAGCTCTGGGGCATGAACCGTGAGCAGATCAGCAACCCCCATCTGATCTACCCCGGTCAAATCCTGATGCTGGTCCGCATGGATGGACGCGCCCAGTTGCAACTGGCGCAACAGCGCTCAGGTACGCAAGCAGCAGAAGATGATCAATCGGGCAAACTCTCGCCACGAGTGCGCAGCAGCGACTTTGACGGCAACGCCATCACAGCGATCCCGCTCAATTTGATCGAACCCTTTTTGAATGATGCGGTGGTCTTTGATACCGATGAATTGGCGACGGCGCCGCGCATCGTGGCTACACCCGAGGGACGGGTGCTCTTGTCACGCGGAGATTTGGCCTATGCGCGCGGAGACCTAAGCCAAGCCACCGATTACCGCGTGTTCCGCAATACCCGCCCGCTGCTGGATCCGAGTACCCAGGAGATCCTCGGCTATGAGGCGCCCTATTTGGGCACCGCCGAGTTGAAGCAAGCAGAACAAAGTATTGAGTTGCCGGATGGCAAGGCCGAGATCGTGCCGGCCACCTTGGTGATCAAGGCTGTACGCCAGGAGATCGGCGTCGGCGACCGCCTCTCACCGGTGCCGCAGCGCAGTTTCTCGCGCTACATCCCCCACTCACCTTCGGCGCCGATCAACGGTCAGATTGTTTCGATTTACGGCGAGGGCTTGAACGCGGGCCAGAACCAGATCGTTGCCCTCAACCGGGGCCGGCGCGACGGTATCGAGCGCGGCCATGTGCTGGCGCTTTGGCAGCAGGGCCGCAGCATGGTGGACAGCACCAGCGACAAGCGCGAAGTCATCAAATTGCCCGACGAGCGCCACGGTGTGCTGTTCGTGTTCCAGGTCTACGAGCGGGTGTCTTATGCGCTGATCATCTCGGTCAAGGCTCCCGTCAAGGCCGGGGATAGGTTCAGCCAACCCTGATGGCTGGACGCAGCTCATGCTGGCGCGCGATGAATTAGCGGCCTGGCTGCGACTGCTGGAAACTCCCGGCATTGGTCTGGAATCGGCCCGCCGGCTGCTTGCGCTGACCGGCTCGGCGCAAGCGATCTTTGACTTGCCGGGCGACGCGTGGGCAGCAGCCTTGAGTTCGGCACAGTGCGAGAGCCTGGCCCGCCCACCCGCCAACTTTGACGATTTGCTGACCCAAACCTGGGACTGGCTGAACGCCGATCCGGCCCATGACATCTTGCTCTTGGGCGATGCCGACTACCCGGCCGCCCTGCTGCAAACCGCCGACCCGCCCTTGCTGCTGTATCTGCACGGCAAGCGCGAGCTCTTGGGCGATGCCGCGCTGGCCGTTGTTGGCAGCCGCAACCCGACCGCCCAAGGCCGTGACAACGCCGCTCAGTTCGCGCATGCCTTGAGCAGAGCCGGTCTGAGCATCGTTTCGGGCCTGGCCTTGGGCATTGACGGCGCCGCCCATCAAGGCGCTTTGGACGGCGAGCGCGAGGGGGGTGCTAGCACCATTGCCGTGCTGGGCACCGGGCTGGACCAGATTTACCCCAGGCGCCATCTCAAGCTGAGCCAGGAAATCATCGCGCGCGGCCTCTTGATCAGCGAATACTCGCTGGGCACGCCGGTGCTGCCGCCGAATTTTCCGCGTCGCAATCGAATCATTGCGGGCCTTTCGCTGGGCTGCCTGGTGGTCGAGGCGGCGCTGAAGTCGGGCTCGCTGATCACTGCACGGCTGGCCAGCGAGGCCGGTCGCGAGGTGTTTGCCATTCCCGGTTCGATTCACTCCCCCTTGAGCCAGGGCTGTCATGCGCTGATACGACAAGGCGCCAAACTGGTCGAACGGGTCGAGGACGTGCTGGAAGAGTTGAAGATGCCGCCCGGCGCTGCTCGCGCGGAGTCGGGCAGCGCCAGCGCACAGGCCCATTTGAGCCGCGAACAAACCCAAGTGTTGAACTTGATGGGCTTCGAGCCGGTGAGCCTTGATGGGCTGGCGCAGCGCGGTGGCTGGCCGGTCGCGGACCTGAGCGGGCTTTTGCTGGAGCTTGAATTGAACGGCGAAATCGCGCGCCTGGCCGGCCAGCTTTTTCAACGCCGCAAGTGCGCCTGACTGCTCGCATAACTGCTGGCAAAGGCGACGCTCAGCCCAAAATCAAGCCCGTTTAGCCACTTGGAAGCGCTATTTTTCGGTCCGAAGGGCTAAAAGGCCTGCGGTATAGTTGGCCCATGTTTGACGTGCTGGTCTATCTCTACGAAACCTATTGGCGTCCGGATGCCTGCCCGGATAACGCCCAATTGACGCGCAAATTGTCGGCCGTTGGATTCGAAAGCGACGAAATCCAAGAAGCGCTGTCTTGGCTTGAAGGCTTGGCCCAAGGTGCCGCTTCTTATCAAGGGAAACAAAGCGCCTTGAGCTTGCGGGTCTACTCGGTCGCCGAACTGGACCACTTGGGTGAGCTCTCGGTCGGTTTCATCAGTTTCCTGGAGTCGGCCGGCGTGTTGCCGCCACCGATGCGAGAAATGGTCATAGACCGCGGCATGGCGATTGCCGGCGGCCCTATGGATCTGGAAGACCTCAAGATCATCGTCTTGATGGTGTTCTGGAGTCGCGGCGAAGAACCCGATGCGCTGATCTTGGATGAGTTGTTTGTAGCGCCCGAAGACCGGCTGATCCACTGAACCCGGGCCACAACGGTCTAAGCGGCCTAGACGACCAAGACGACTTAAATGACCTAAACGGCCTAAACGGCCTCAGTTCAGCAGACGCGCTGGATCCACATCCAATTTGGCCAGCGCATTGCGCGTCGCCTTGACGGTCAAAGATTCGTCTTGCGCCGGCAGCAAGAGACCCGCTTGCAGGAACGCCGCCATCCGGTTCAACTGGAACAGCACGCCGCGCCCGCTGGCGGTAACAAACAAGGCCATTTGCCGACGCGTACCCCGCCAAGCCAGTTGCACCGCCTCGTTGCGATTTCGGTAGTCCAACATATACCAGCCGCCGACCTGTAGCTCCTTGGCCCAGGCCAGCATCGCTGGACTGGGATCCGAGCCGCCCTCGGCCACCACTTCCATACCCTCGGACTCGTGGCCAGACAGATCGCGCACCATGGTTTGGTCGATATCGATCTCGTCGCCGCCTTCCGGCAGCATCGCCTCCAGCGTTTCAAGCTGATCCATCAATTCGTCCAGGCGCTCGCGCGGAATTTGTGCGGTCTTGGCGGTAAAGGCCGCCGCCAAGGCATTGTTCAGCGTGCGCACTTGCTCGTCCTGGCGTTCCACCGCCATGCCGGCCTGGCCCATGCCGTCGCGCAAGGTCTTGAGCAGCGGCGGCAGGCGGCGAATCACCTCGGCCCGCTCCTCGCGCGACACCTTGGCACTGGCCGACCAAATCAGATCGGCAGCGGCACGCTTCATCAACCGCGTTTGCTCGGACTGCGCGCCGGCCCGCACCGCGGTCACCGCCAACACGTCGGCCCAGATATGGAACAAAAACTCCCGCACGCCGTCTTGCACCGGCACCGCGCTGAGCATCTTGCGCAGCTCAATCGTGTACTGAATGGCCAAGGTCTCACGCTGCTCGACCTGCTGGGCCAACGAGACACCATGTTTGGTGGTCAGGTTCTCGTTCTCAAAATAGTTGTCAAGGAACTTCTCGAACTCGGTCAAGACGGTCTGAAAAACTCGCCGCCCGGTGTCTGGGTAGGCCTCGACCACCTGCACCACGCGCTTGATCTCACGCTCCAGGGGTTCCGGTCCTGAAACACCATTGCTGCCCCCCGTGCTGGCACTGAAGCCCATCACGCAAGAGCCCATGCGGTCGATCAACTGCCGCGCCGGATGGTCAGTGGTGGCAAAAAAATCGGGCTCGCTGACCGC
Source organism: Paucibacter sp. B2R-40 (assembly GCF_025717555.1). Classification (GTDB taxonomy): domain Bacteria; phylum Pseudomonadota; class Gammaproteobacteria; order Burkholderiales; family Burkholderiaceae_C; genus Paucibacter_A. The sequence continues at coordinate 73,561 of NZ_JAJIRP010000015.1, forward strand.
CACCCGCAGCACCGGCATCTGCAGGCGGGCAAACCAAACCCGCACCGTCGCGGGGATGTGCTCTTCCATCAGGATGCTCTGAAACATCATTGCCACCAACTCGATGGTGGCGCGCTCTGCGGGTGTTTCGGCCGCTTGTTTGAGGACTTGCTTGAAGGCTTGATTGCGGGTCTGCAATTCCTCCAAAACCTGCGGCGCAGCGGCTTCCGGCGCACCAGGCGTCTGCAATGGGGCTCGCTGCAAGGCCTCTTGCGCATGCTTGATGGCGGATGACAGGCGCGGCGCCAGGCCATGTTTGGCGCCTCCCGCCATCGGTGCCAAGGCCGAAGCGCCCCCGCTCAGCGCGGTCGCATGCGCTTCTAGCCGGGTCGCGGCAAAGGCCGGCACCTGCCCGCCGACGATGCGCTGCAAGAGCTGCAGGACTTCCTCGGCCTGACTGCTGACGGGGCTGCGCGCAGCGAGTGCGGCAGGATGGCTTGCCGCCGCTGCCGGAGACAAACCCGAGCCGCCCCGAATCGCCCCGCCGCGTAGCTGCGCTTCGGCCGACTGCCCCGGATACGCCGCAGTTCCTGCCGCCTGAGCCGCACGGCGGATAAAGGGCCGCAAATCCACTTCAGGCATCACCGACTGCGTGAGCAACCAAGCATTGACTTCGTGATAGGCCTCACCCAGCAACTGCGCAAACTCCTGGTGCAGCTCGGTGCGCAGCATCTGCCAGTCGGAGTTGCTCAGGCCGCTACGCGTCCAGGCGTCCAGCACCAGCTTGGCCAGCACATTGGCTCGAAATAAATCTTGAGGCCCCAACTCGTCTTGCTGCTCCAAGACCTGCATGCGGGTGCGCAGATCGGAGAATTCCCAAGTGGCCTTGTCCATCATCGCCAGCGCCAGCCGGGAGGCGGTGATTTCGCGCTCGATGGTGTCGTCGTCAACCAGGCTCATCGAGCCCTCGGTATGCACGACTTTGGCTTCGGCGGGTGATTTCTGGGTGTCAACAATGCCGTAGACCGCCGCATGGCGAATGCCGCTGATGACGCCCGCTTGCCAAGCCGGGCCGTGCCGATTCCAGGACTGCACCCCGTCGCGGCGCGCCACCATCACCGCGTATTCGGCCGACAGCAACAGCAGCTTGGCGGATGCCTCATTGACCGCTCGCCCTAGCGCCACCAGGCCATGCACCAGTGCCTCGACGTAGATGCGCCGTGCCTGTGTGGCGAGAGCCTTGTTGCGAGCGGCGACGGTCATAGAGATGGGGCGGGCTGAAGCTAGGTCGAAGAAGCTGAAAGGACTCTACACCAAGGCTCCGGCGTTTGGATCATCCGGGTCGCCCTTGTTGACCGGCGTATTGACCAAATCCTCGCGCTTCACGCCCAGCCACATCGCAATCGCTGCGGCCACGAAGACCGAAGAGTAAATGCCGAACAAAATGCCGATGGTCAGTGCAACCGCGAAGTAATGCAGCGTGGGTCCGCCAAAAATCAGCATCGACAAGACCATCATCTGGGTCGAGCCGTGGGTGATGATGGTGCGGCTCATGGTGCTGGTGATGGCGTGATCAATCACCTCATGGGTCGTCAGCTTGCGATATTTGCGGAAGGCCTCGCGCACCCGGTCAAAAATCACCACCGACTCATTCACTGAATAGCCCAGCACGGCCAACACCGCCGCCAACACCGAGAGCGAGAACTCCCACTGGAAGAAGGCGAAGAAGCCCAGGATGATGACCACGTCGTGCAAGTTGGCAATGATGCCGGCGACGGCAAACTTCCACTCGAAGCGGAAGGCCAGGTAAATCATGATGCCGACCACGGTGGCCAGCAAGGCCTTGGCAGCATCCTGCGCCAACTCGGCGCCGACGGCCGGGCCAACCACCTCGCTACGCGACAGCTTGATCGGCTCGACGCCGGCGGCGGTCGCGCAGATCTGCTTGCTGATGGACTCGCCCTTGTCACTGATGCTTTGACGCTGGCTGATGGTGCCGGACTCAGCCCGGCACAGCTCGCCAAAGACCAGATCAACCTGTTCAGTCTGCTTGATGTCGGTGCGCAATGGCAGGCGGATCATCACATCGCGCGTGCTGCCGAAGTTTTGCACCTGCACCTCGCCAAAGCCGAGCTTCTCGACGATCTGGCGGGTTTTTTCAATATCGGCTGCTTGCGCGTATTCAGCCTCGATCACCGTACCGCCGGTGAACTCAATCGAAAAATGCAGCGGGCGTGTGATCAAGAAGAACACCGCAGCGGCAAAGGTCAGGAAGGAGATGACGTTGAAGATCAACGCATGCTTCATCAGCGGGAGATCCCGCTTGATACGGAACAATTCCATTTTTCTAGCTCCGTCTTATCAGGACTTGGCCACGGGCTGATCAGCCGCGAGAACCTCGGTGGGTGGGATCCAAATCTGTCCAATCGACAAGGACTTGAGCTTTTTCTGACGGCCATACCAAAGATTGACCAAGGCGCGCGAGAACACGACCGACGAGAACATCGAGGTCAGGATACCCAAGCAATGGACGATGGCGAAACCCTTCACCGGGCCAGAACCAAAGGCCAGCAGCGACAAGCCCGCGATCAAAGTGGTGACGTTGGAGTCCAGAATGGTGGCAAAAGCGCGTTCGTAGCCGATCGTGATGGCCCCTTGCGGGCTGGCACCGGCGCGCAACTCCTCGCGAATGCGCTCGTTGATCAACACGTTCGAGTCAATCGCCATACCCAGCACCAGCGCGATCGCGGCAATACCCGGCAGCGACAGCGTCGCTTGCAACATCGACAGCAAGGCCACCAGCAAGAGCAGGTTGAAGCCCAGCGCCAGCGAGGAAATCACGCCGAACAAGCGGTAGTAGAGGCTCATGAAGATCGCCACTGCGACAAAGCCCCAGGTCACCGAGAGAATGCCCTTTTCGATGTTTTCTTTACCCAGGCTTGGGCCGACGGTCTTTTCTTCGATGATTTCCATTGGCGCGGCCAAAGAACCGGCGCGCAGCAGCAAGGCCGTGTCGCTGGCTTCTTGCGTGCTCATCGAGCCTGAAATCTTGACCCGTCCGCCGGTCAATTCGCTGCGAATCACCGGTGCTGTGACGACCTCGCCCTTGCCCTTTTCGAACAAGATGATGGCCATGCGCTTGCCGATGTTTTCGCGCGACATGTCCCGCATGATGCGGCCGCCCTTGGCGTCCAAGGTCAGGTCGACCGAAGCCTGGTGATTCTCGTCAAAGCCGGGCTGCGCGTCGGTCAGGTTCTCGCCGGTCAACACAAACTGCTTCTTGACGATGATGGGGCCAAAACCACGGTCGATGAAACGCTCGGTGCCGAAGGGCACCGGGCCGCTGCCGGCCAAAGCGGCTTGCGCCTCGGCACTGTCGTCGACCATGCGCAACTCCAGCGTCGCAGTGCGGCCGATGATGTCTTTGGCCTTGGCGGTGTCTTGCACGCCGGGCAGTTGCACGACGATGCGGTCACGACCTTGCTGCTGAATCGTCGGCTCGGCCACACCGAGTTCATTAACCCGGTTGTGCAGCGTGCTGATGTTTTGCTTCAGTGCTGCGTCTTGAACGGCCACCATCGAGGTTGGCTTGAGGCTGCCGGTCAGGCGCTGCTCCAGGCCCTCGGTCGAGCTTGCCCACAGCACATCGGTGATCTGCCCGCTCAACAAGTCCTGGGCTTGCTTGAGCACCGCAGCGTCGCGGAAAGACACCACCACATTGTTGCCATCGCGGCTGATGCCGGAGTGGCGGATGCCCTTGTCGCGCAGCATGGTGCGCACATCGCCGGTCAGCGATTCGGCCTTTTTGGTCAGCGCCGACTTCATGTCGACCTGCATCAAAAAGTGCACGCCGCCGCGCAGGTCAAGGCCCAGATACATCGGGAAAGCATGCAGGCTGGACAACCAATGCGGCGAGCGCGACAGCAGGTTCAGCGCCACGATATAGCTTGGGTCGGCCGGGTCGGCGTTGATCGCCTTGCTGATCGCGTCCTTGGCGTGAATCTGCGTGTCCAGATCGGTAAAGCGTGCCTTGATCGAATTGCCTTCGAGTTGCACGAAGTCGGGCGTGATCTTGGCTTCGGCCAAAGCGGCTGCGACCCGGCTTTGCAGCGCAGGGTCGACCTTCAGCGTGGCCTTGGCACTGGACACCTGCACGGCCGGCGCCTCGCCGAAAATATTCGGCAAGGTGTAAATGGTGCCGACGAGTAACGCGAAGACAAGGATCGCGTACTTCCACATCGGATAACGGTTCATGCTGTTTCCTCTCAGACCCGGCCTTGATGGCTGCGTGGCGCGTGTGCACCAGGGCATGCTGTGCTGGGGGCGCTGCCCGACCGCTTGAGCGGCAAGCGGGCAACTTGGCTAACTTGACTCATCGGTTGAGCTTGGTTTGTTTGGCTGGAAGCCGCAAATCACAAGCACCCCGGGAAGTCTTACTTGACGGTACCCTTGGGCAGGACCTGCACCACCGCGCCGCGCTGCACTTGCAACTCGACACCCGTGGCCACTTCGATCGAGATAAAGCTCTCACCCAACTTGGTGATCTTGCCCAGCAGACCGCCCGTGGTGACCACTTCGTCGCCCTTGGCGATCGCCTCGATCATGGCCTTGTGCTCTTTCTGGCGCTTCATCTGGGGCCGGATCATCACGAAGTACAAGACCACAAACATCAAGACCAGCGGCAACATGCTCAACAGGCTGGATTCGGTACTGCCAGAAGCGGCCGGAGCGACCTGGGCAAAAGCATTGGAAATAAACACGACAGATCCCTTATCAATAATTGCGCCTCAACCGGCTCTTGATCAGCGATCAAGAGCCGCAGGCGAACGAGCGCGGATTGTAAGCGCCCAAGCATCCAACACTCGGCCGGCCTTGGACCCCAACTTACCCGCAGCAATATGCGGTTGACATCCTCATCATGCAAGGCTACAGTTAAATATATCAACAGCATACCTGCGAGCAAATCATGTCCCTGCCAAAAGCGAAAGCCAATCTGCCGCGCTGGACCGGCGTCTTCCCGGCCGTCACGACCAAGTTCAAGCCGAACGAGGATTTGGATGTCGCCGAGATGGAGCGCCACTTTGAATTCCAGATCGCCAACGGCGTGGATGGCCTCGTAACCGGCGGCTCGCTCGGCGAGGCCAGCACCTTGACGCTGGAGGAGAAGCTCGAAGTCGCTGCCATCGCCGTGCGCGTCGCCAACGGTCGCGTGCCGGTCTTGGCCAATGTGTCGGAAACCAGCACCCGCAATGCGTTGCGCTATGTCGAAGGCGCCGCGCGCATCGGCGTCGAGGGCTTGATGCTGATGCCGGCCGTGCTTTACCCGGCCGACACCCGCGAGGCGATCGCCAATGTGCGCACCATCTGCGCCGCCGCCGCACTGCCGACCATGCTCTATAACAACCCGGTCTCTTACCGGGTCGACTTGAAGCCCGAGGACATGGTCGAGTTGGCCGACTGCGAATGGCTGGTGGCGATCAAGGAATCCACCGACAACATCCGTCGCGTTACCGATCTGCGCAATGTGTTGGGCAATCGCTACCAACTCTTTATCGGCGTGGACGATCTGAGCTTCGAGGCCTTGGCCCTGGGCTGCGACGGTTTGCTGGCCGGACTGTGCGACGCCTTCCCGGCCGAAACGGTGGCGATCTACAAGCTGATGCGCGCCAAGCGCTATGACGAAGCGCTGAAGATTTATCAGTGGTTCATGCCGCTGCTGCATCTGGACGTGCACGCCAAGCTGGTGCAAAACATCAAATTGGCTGAAACGATGGCAGGTGTCGGCAACGAGAACGTGCGCCGCCCGCGCTTGCCCCTGGTCGGCGAGGAGCGCGCCCGCGTGATGGCCATCATTCAGCGCGGCCTCGACACCCGGCCCGATCTGAGCCGTTTGTTCTAAGCAACGGCGCTGCCAGACGCGGTGGAGCCTGCGATGATGGCGGCCATATGAAAAAAGCTGCCATCACCCCTGCACTCACGGACGACGGTTCCGACAAGCGGCGCTATGCAGATCAAGCCTACGACAAGCTGGAGTCGATGATCTCGACCCTGCTGCTGAGGCCCGGTGCGCCGATTGTCGAGGCCGACCTGATCGAGCATACCGGCCTGGGCCGCACGCCCACGCGTGAGGCCTTGATGCGCTTGGTCGCCAGTGGCTTGATCGTGCAGCAGCCGCGCCGGGGCTTGCTGGTCAGCGACATCCGCTTGGCCGAACATCTGGACTTGCTGGAAGCCCGCCGCGTGCTGGAACGTTTGATCGCCTCGACCTCGGCGCGGCGCGCCACCCCGCAGCAGCGCGAGGACTTGGCCAGCTGCGCGCAGCACATGGTGGCCGCCGCCCTAGCCTCGGATCTGCCGGCCTATATGGCGGCCGACCAGGCGCTGGACCATGTCAATCACGCCGCCTGCCGCAACCCGTTCGCGGTGGCTGCGGTGATCCCGATGGCGATTCAATGCCGGCGCTTTTGGTATGCCTATCAACACCAGGGCGATATGAGCGAAGGCGCGCGCTGCCACTTGGCGCTCGCTCAAGCGATCGCAGCCGGCGAGCCGGCCGCTGCGGCAGCCGCTTCCGACGCGCTGCTCGACTATCTGCGCCAATACGCGCAAGCGGTCATCGCCTAAACATTCATCCACCTGCACCCATGCGTTTCATTGACTCCCATACCGGCGGCGAGCCGACCCGCATTCTGATCTCCGGCGGCCCCGATCTGGGTCAGGGCAGCATGGCCGAGCGCCTGGTCAAGTTCCGCGCGCAGCATGAGCAATGGCGCAGCGCGCTGGTGAATGAGCCGCGCGGCTCCGAAGTGCTGGTGGGCGCGCTCTTGTGCGAGCCGGTCGACCCGACCAACGCCTGCGGCGTGATCTTCTTCAACAACGTGGGCACCCTGGGCATGTGTGGCCACGGCACGATAGGCCTGATCGCCACTTTGGCCTATCTGGGCCGCATCAACGCAGGCGAACATCGCATCGAAACGCCGGTCGGCCTCGTCACCGCCACGCTGGCCGCAGACGGCAGCGTCAGCGTCGCCAATGTGCCGTCCTATCGCCACGCCACTCAAGTGGCCTTGAACGTGCCCGGCCATGGTCTGCTGCACGGTGATGTGGCCTGGGGCGGCAACTGGTTTTTTCTCTGCGCCGACCACGGCCTGAATTTGAACCTCGCCAATGCGCAAGCCTTGACAGACTTGTCCTGGCGCATCCGCCAAGCCTTGCAAACACAAGGCATCAGCGGCGCGGACGACCAGGAGATCGACCATATCGAGCTGACCGGCCCGGCCCAAGACCCCGCCAATCATGGCCGCAACTTTGTGCTCTGCCCCGGCAAAGCCTATGACCGCTCGCCCTGCGGCACTGGCACCAGCGCCAAGCTGGCTTGCCTGGCCGCAGACGGCAAACTGGCGCCCGGCCAGACTTGGCGCCAAGAAAGCGTCATCGGCAGCGTTTTTGAAGCGGACTATCGATCGGGGGCGGCGGAGCAAATCCTGCCGCGCATCCAGGGCCGCGCCTTTGTCAATCTGGATGCGTGCTTGGTATTCCAGGCCGGCGACCCTTTCGCCTGGGGCATCTCGGTTTGAAGCAAAGCCGCAGCGCCGATGTGCTGATCGTCGGCGCCGGCATCATTGGCGCGGCCTGTGCGCGAGCCTACGCGCGCCAAGGCCTGTCGGTCTGCGTGATCGAGCCGGGAGCGGTCGGCGGCGGCGCGACCGCTGCGGCGATGGGTCATTTGCTGGTGGTTGACGACGAGGCTGGCGGCGCTGATGCCGAATTTCAGCTGACCCGGCGCAGCCAACAGCTTTGGCAGCAATGGCTGGAAGAGAACCCCGAGCACCCGGCGCAGGCCGAGCACCAGGCCTGCGGCACGCTGTGGATAGCCGCCGATGCAGAGGAGCTGGCCCTGGCCGAGCGCAAGCAAGCCTGGTTTTGTGCGCATGGTTTGGCCGCCGAGATGCTGAGCGCCGCCGATTTGGCCCGCGCCGAACCGATGTTGCGCCCAGGCTTGGCCGGGGCCTTGCGCGTACCCGGCGACGCCCGCGTCTACCCGCCCAAGGTCGCAGCGCGCTGGCTGGCCGAAGCGCGCGCTGAACTGATCGAGGGTCAGGTCTTGTCATTTGAGGGCAGCAGCGTCTTGCTGGCCGACGGCCGGCGCCTTTGGGGCGCGTTGACCGTGCTGTGCGCAGGCCTAGCCACTCAAGCATGGTTGCCTCCCGGCTGGCTGATTCCCAAAAAGGGACAGCTCGCGATTACCCAGCGTTATCCCGGACTGCTCAGCCATCAGTTGGTGGAGCTGGGCTATATCAAAAAAGCCCATCTGACCGACCAGGACACGGTCTCCTTCAACGTACAGCCACGCCCCGGCGGCCAGTTGCTGATTGGCTCCTCGCGCCAGATCGGCCGCAGTGACCGCGAGCTGGACCCGGTCATTCTGCAAGAGATGCTGCGGCAGGCTTGCAGCTATGCGCCCGGGCTGCGGGATCTGAGCCTGCTGCGCTGCTGGACCGGTGTGCGCCCGGCCAGCCGCGATGGCCAACCCATCATTGGCGCACACCCAGAGTTGCCGCGCGTTTGGCTGGCGACCGGCCACGAGGGCCTTGGCATCACCACTTCGCTGGCCACAGCCGAGTTGTTGACCGAGTTGAGCCTCGGCGCTGCGCCGCTGCTGGACGCGGGTCCGTTTTCACCGAGCCGCTTTCAATGACCCAGCCGCTGCTAACCGCCCAAATCACCGTCTATATCAATGGCGAGGCCAACATGGTCCCAGCGAGTTGCAGCGTTGCTGCGGCCATCGCACGGGCGGGCTTGAGCGCCACGCGGCGCTCACAGAGCGGCCAGCCGCGCGCGGCTTTTTGCGGCATGGGCCAATGCCAGGAATGCCGCGTCAGCATCGACGGCGTGGCAAACCGGCTCGGCTGTCTAACGCCTGTCAAGGACGGCATGAAAATCATCACCGAAACATGAAAGCGCAGAGCATCCTGACTGCCGATGTGATCATGGTGGGCGCCGGCCCGGCCGGCATCGCAGCCTTGGGCCCGCTGCTTGCGGCCGGGCGAAGCGTCATCTGGGTTGACCAGGGTAGGCAGCCCGGCGGGCAGATTTGGCGCGCCGGCCTGACGCAGCCCTGGGCCAAGCAGATTGCCGTATTGTTGCCGCATTCGGGTCTGCGCAGCCTGTTTGGTCATGCGGTCATAGCCGCGCAAAGCAGCCCAGATGGCGCCTACCGCCTGCGCTTGCAAAACCTGCTGGATCCTGCTGCTGCGGCGGTCTTGGTGCAGGCCCCGCAAATGCTGCTGGCGCTCGGTGCGCGCGAACGTTTCTTGCCGTTTCCAGGCTGGACCCTGCCCGGCGTCAACGGCGCCGGAGGACTGCAGGCGCTGGTCAAAACCGGCTGGCCGGTGGCGGGCCAGCGCGTCGTCCTGGCCGGCTCTGGCCCCTTGCTACTGGCCGCCGCCGACAGCGCCCGCTTGGCCGGCGCGACTGTCAGCATGGTGGCCGAACAGGCTTCCCGCACGGCGCTGGCCGGCTTCGCCACCCGCCTGACGCGAGCCAAGCTCGGCCAAGCCGCCGGGCTGGCTTGGCGGCTGCGCGGCACGCCCTATCGCACCGGCACCTGGGTTGTACGTGCTCTAGGTCAGCAGCGGCTGGAAGGCGTCGTGTTGAGCAATGGTGCCACGCAATGGGAGCTGCCCTGCGACGCACTGGGCGTCGGGTACGGCCTGCTGCCCAATACCGAAATGGCCGAGCTGCTGGGCTGTCGCGTCGAGGCTGGCGCGATTGCCGTCGACGCAAAACTGCAAACCTCACTCAGCGACGTCTATGCCGCCGGCGAATGCACAGGCATTGGCGGCGTCGACAAGGCGCTGATCGAGGGGCAACTGGCCGCCTTGTCCATGCTTGGGCAAGAGGCCAAGCCCGCGCTGCAGCGTCGCAAGCTCCAAAGCGAGCGCTTTGCCCAAGCGCTGGTGACGGGCTTTGCGCTGCGCCCGGAGTTACTGGCCTTGGCCGACGCCAAGACCTTGGTCTGCCGCTGTGAAGATGTGCCCTTGGGTGCTTTGAAAGCTCAGCGCAGTTGGCGCGATGCCAAGCTGCAAACGCGCTGCGGCATGGGCGCCTGCCAAGGGCGCATCTGCGGCCCCATCACCCAGACCTTGCTCGGCTGGCCGGCGGCGCAGTCGGGCCGCGGCGTGCGTGCGCCTTTGCAGCCAACGCCGTTGAGCTGCCTGTTGGACGATTAGGCAGGCGTCATCACGGCGTCATCAAGCTAGACGCTAATGGACGGCCGCCTAAGGCCGCTCGATTGGAGCGGCGCTTGCCCTTCAATAGTTCCGTGCATTTTAGCTATTATGTGGACCCCAGAACGTCACGACCGCATCATCTCGCTGTTGCATCAGCGCCAGCGCCTGACCACCGACGCGTTCGCGCTGGAGCTGGGGGTGTCCAAAGAAACGGTGCGCCGAGACCTGATCGAGTTGGAGTCCAACGGCAAACTCAAGCGCATGCATGGCGGTGCCGTGCCTTGCGCCTTGCCGGCCGAGAACCTGGCCGAGGCCAGCTACCTGGAGCGGGCGCGCCAATTTCAGGCCGAGAAGCGCGCCATCGCGCGCCATGCCGCCGCCCTGATCGAGCCGCGCAGCGCCGTTTTCATAGACGCCGGGTCCAGCACGCACGCCTTGGCTCAGGCTTTGTTGAACAACAAAGGCCTGCGTGTCATTACCAATTCGGTCGACGTGGCCAGGACCTTGGCGGCCAGCACTGATGTCGAAGTGCACCTGCTGGGCGGCACTTTGCAAACCGATGTGCCCGCGACCAGCGGTGACTTCACCATCAGCGAGATTGCGCGCTTTCACGCTGACTACGCGCTGATCTCGCCGACGGCGCTGAGCCCGGAGCATGGCGCACTGAACTACGCTTGGCACGAGGCCAGTGTGGCGCGCGCGATGCTGGCTCATGCTCGCCACAACATCATGCTGGCTCATGCCAACAAACTCGGTCAGGGCTGTCGGGTCCAAATCTGCAACACGGCGGCCATCGATTCGCTGGTCACCGACAGCCTGGCCGAACCGGCGATGCTCGAGCGCCTGCGCCGCGCCGGCATCAAGCGGATCATCAGCGCGGCTGTGTAGTTGCTTGGCCTAGCGTCATCTACTGTGTGGCGATGGGCAGATTAGCGCTACGCCATTCCGGAAATCCGCCACGGAACCAATAGACCTTGCTGTAGCCGGCTTTCAAAGCAGCCTGGCTGGCCTTGAAGCTCTTCCAGCATTCGGCGCCATTGCAGGCAAACACCAGTGGCGTGGCCTTGTTGGCGGGCAGTTTGCTGATATCAAAGGAATCATCGGCGGCCTTGAAGTCGGCATCCTTGGCGCTCTTCTCGCCGTAAGGCAGCAGGCTCGCTCCGACAATATGGCCAGCCTTGAACTCCGCATCATTGCGGGTATCGAACAGCAAGGCGCCGGCCTTTTGCAACTGCGCGACGGCTGCGGCATCGACCACGGTCGCCCCCGCCAAACTACGCGGCGTGAAATAGCCCAAAGTTGCCACGTAGTCAAAATCTTTGGCCACCAAGGGCTGCAGCTTTTGTGCACCAAAGATGCCCGGAATCGTCGCCAAATTCTTACTCAGAGCCACCCGCAAAGCATCCGGCGTCAGCGTCGAGGCGGGTTTCAGAGCAACGCCCAGCCCCGGCACGGCCTTGCTCTGCATCACGACCTTGAGCGGCTCACCGGCGGCCACCCAACGATCAAACACCGAGCGCTCCACCGCCACCACATCGCAGCGTTTGATCTGCAGGCAAATCAACAATGCGTCCTGATAGCGGCTCTCCACCACGCTGCTGAAATGCCGCTTGACCGTCGTATTGGCCGCATTGAGTTCGCCGCGCAAAAGATAGGTCACCACGCTGTCCTGCTGGGGTAGCCCCAAGCGCTTGCCGGCTGCACTTTCAAGGTTGCTGACCTGGCTGCTATTGAATGCGACCAAGACAGCTTGTACAGGCTTTTCAACGCTGGCGACCGGCACATAGCCATAGCGCATCGCGCTGCCGATCACATGAGCCGGCGCCACGAAAACATCGAATAAACGGGCTCGGGTGGCTGACAAATCGGCCGCGACATCGGTAGAAGGGGTGACCCTCGGTGCAGCACCGCGCTCGGAGCGAAGCGATTGTTCAACTGTCGTTTTCCAGGCACTGAAGGTGGCGAAGCGCGATTGTTCCGCCTCATCACCCGGATTGATCAACACCGAGTAGGACTCAGTCGCTGCACCTGCGGCCAAACCGGCCGCCATTGACGCCGCCGCAGTCAAGCCCAAAACCGCCGCAATCAGGCACCGCTGTGCCCGTTTGCCTAACAAGGCAAACGGTTCGCCTTGGCTTGTTGCGCCCGCAAAATGTTTCATGGCAGCCAGTCTAGGCCATAGGCAGGGCCTTGCACAAATGCTGCCTCGCCTCCTTGCAAAGGAGGCGGAGCAGCTGATAGCTGGCCTGAGCGGCTAGATACTGTCCTTGGGCTTGGCGCAGCCGGGCTTGCAGACCACCTCGGTGCGACCCAGTACGCGCTTAGATTGCAGGTTATTGGGTGTGCGGTGCTTGCCGCATTTGAAACAGGAGCGAGTGTGGCCACTACCCAAAAAAGGTGATCCGCCTAACTTTGACTCATAGCGCAGACCGTTATCGCTGACGCTGGTGTAGGTGTCTTTACTCATTGTTGTCACTCCTAAGTCTTGCCGACCCATGGCGCGAGGGGCGCGACGGACCCGATATGCATTGACTGCTCCCATCCCTCAACACAATAGTAGGCGGCAGATATGGCAATTGACTACCTCGCTTGCCCCATGTTTTGTCACAATTCGGGTAAGTCATACCGCCTATTTAGGGGATTACTGCGGCGGATCGAGTGAGTGGTGACTCAATTCCGAAGATTACGCATGTACAAGCACAATAGCCCGCTACCCATTTCCACCGCACTGAGACCCTAGACCTCCGCATGGCCAAGCTATTTTTCCGTTATGCCGCGATGAACGCCGGCAAGTCCACCGCGCTACTCCAGGTTGCCCACAACTACGAAGAGCGCGGCCACAGCGTGCGCTTGTTCACCGCCCGGGTCGACGACCGCTACGGCGGTGGCCACATCACTTCACGGCTGGGTCCGCAGCGCGAAGCGGAATTGTTTGGGCCGGAGACCGACTTCTTGGCGCTGAATGCGGCGCAGCCGGGCATGGCCTGCCTGCTGATCGACGAGGCTCAGTTCCTCAACAAGACGCAGGTCTGGGCTCTGCATGAACTGGCACACATCCAAAACCTGCCGGTCATTTGCTATGGCCTGCGTACCGATTTTCAGGGTGAGCTATTCCCTGGCTCGGCCAGTCTGCTGGCCTTGGCCGATGAGATGGACGAGATGAAAACCATTTGCGACTGTGGCCGCAAGGCAACAATGAATATGCGTGTCGACGCCAACAACCGCAAGGTCACCGTCGGCGACCAGGTCGAAATTGGCGGAAATGCCCGTTACCGAGCCGTCTGCGGGCGCTGCTTCAGGCAAATTTAACTGTTGAACACGGCCTCGATGGGCCGTTTTGTTCAAGATTCAAGCCATCACGGCTTGGTCAGCAACTCATCCAGCTCCTTGCAGGTGGGGGAGCACACCGGTTGAGATTTGCCCAAAAGCTTCTTGGACTTGAGCATCGCGCGCGGGCGATGCTTGCCGCACAAAAAGCACGACATGGTTGCGGCACCAAAGGATGAGGTCGCCGCAAATGGCGAACCCGGTGCTTTTGAGCGGTAGCGCAGTCCATCAGCTTCGATGGTGGTTTTAGTACTGTCCTTGGCCACGTCGGTCCTGATAGTGAGTTAGAAAGTGCCTGGCTGAATCGCCCACCCCGATTTTCCTCGATCCGGTTGGGCAGATTTGGCAGACCCTGTATTTTCCACTATCTGGAGGCCGATCTCGAAGACAGTTCGTTCCCTGCCCCCTCAGAGCGAGGGAGGGGATTCCCTAGTTGCGCCAAATTCAGTTTAAAACTCGGCCCAAAGGATCGCTGCGCTACTCATCCGCCGATAAAGTGCGGCACTCTTTTTTCCTGCCAAGCGGATACACCTTCGGCTAAATCCAAGGAAAGATTGACATGCGCGATATCGGCTTGCAAGGTCGTCGCATCCAGCGCGCCTCGCGCAATCGCATTCAAATGCTTTTTCATCCCCAACAGGGCCAGCGGCGCCATCGCTAACAAATCCGCCACCAAGGCCTCAGTCGCTACATCCAGCTCCGTGCCGCCCGCCAGCAGTTGATCAAGAAATCCGCAGCTCAGCATTTGCTTGGCATCCAGCGTGGCACCTGCCAGCAAGACCCGTTTGGCCCATTGCAGGCCAAGGCGGCTGACATAGCGCTGCAAGCCGCCTTGATAGAAATGCAGGCCCAGTCGCGCCGCCGGCACAAACATTTCGCAGGCGGCCACGCCCAAGCGGAAATCGCATGCCAGCGCCAGATCGGTCGCGCCGCCGTAGAGCCCACCCTGAATCCTGGCCACCGTGATGGGCCGCGCAGCTTCCCAGTCGTCCGCCAAGGCCTCGAACAAGGCGCCTGCATTCACGCCGGGTACGGCGGCAATATTGAAACCACTGCAGAAATAGCGCCCTTCGCCGCTCAGGACCAGAACCCGCACCGCGCTCAAATGATTGACCTGATCCACCTGCGCGCGCAGGGTGCGCAGATCCTCGATCTCCAAGCGATTGGCCAAGCGCGGCCGGCGCAGCGTGATGCGCGCCATGTGGCCGTCAATTTGCAGCAGTGGAGCGAGACCGTTCATGAAAATTAGAGGCGCAATGATCCTGTCAGTCTAGGGCAAACCAGCATGCGGTCCGGGGCCTGGCTCAAACAAAGCGCCTGCGCAGGCCCAGCGCCAAGGCAGCAAATGCCGCCTCGAACAGCAGCGCCAGAGCGGCCGCCGGCAAGGCGCCGGCCAACAAGAGCTCATGGTCATTCAGCGCCAGACCGGTGACGATGCGCTCACCCAAGCCTCCGGCGCCGATGAAGGCGGCAATCGTCGCGGTGCCGACCGCGATACTGGTGGCCGTGCGCACGCCGGCCAGCACCAGCGGCAAGGCCAGCGGCAACTCGATCAGGCGCAGGCTTTGCCAAGGCGTCAGGCCCAGCGCCATGCCGGCCTGCTTCAGGCCCACCGGCACCTCGGCCAAGCCGGTGCAGGTATTGCGCGTGATGGGCAGCAGCGCATAGAGCGTCAGCGCCAGCAGCGCCGGCAGACTGCCGATCCGGTCTACCCAGGAGATCAAGGCGGCCAGCAGCGCCAGCGAGGGCACCGTTTGCAAGAGGCCGCAAGCACCCAGCAGCAAGCCACGCAGACGCGCATGCGGCGCTACCAGCAAGGCCAGCGGCAAGCCAATGGCGGTCGCCAGGCCGACCGAAGACAAAACCAGGCTCAGATGCTGCAAGCTCAGCCGTAGCAAGTCGGGACCAAACAGCTTTAACCAGAAGTCCGCCTTGGCCGGCTCGCTTGCTCGCTTGTTTTGGGGCCGCAAATGTTCACTGGCGATCAACTCGAAGCTTTTGCCCTGCAGTTCGGCCTTGGCATTCATGTCAATCATGGCCCCCTCGTCGATGCTACCGGCCAGGCCTTGCAGCGCCGCCCAGGCGGCGGGGAAGCGCTGCGGCACATCGAGCCGGTACAAAACGACCGCGTCATAACGCGGGAAATGCGCTGCATCATCTTGCAACACCCGCAGGCCCAGATGGGCGATCTTGGCGTCGGTGGTGTAGATATCGATCACATCGGTCTGCCCGGCACTCAAGGCCTCATAGGCCAGGCCATGGTCCAGGCCGCTCGGTTGCTGCGGCAGGCGATAGCGTTTGGCCAGGCCGGGCCAGCCATCGGCCCGCCCGATGAACTCATTGCTCAGCCCCAGGCGCAAGTTCGCATGGCCGGCCAGATCAGATAGTTTGCTGATGCCCAGCGCCTGCGCCTTGTCGGCGCGCATGGCCAAGGCATAGCCATCATTGAAGCCCAGGGCGATGTCAACACCCAGACCCAGCGGCTGCAGTTGCGCACGCATGGCCGCCAAGCTTGACGGCGTTTTGTTCTTGAGGATTTCCTGGTCTATGGTGCCGGCGTATTCCGGGTAGAGATCAATGCTGCCGGCTTGCAGCGCGGCGTAGACAATGGCCGTGTTGCCCAGGCCGGCCAGGACTTCAACTTTGGCTGCCTTGTCGCTACGCTGCGCGGTTTGCGCCAGCACATGGGCCAGGATATAGGACTCGGTGAAGCGCTTGGAGCCAACGCGCAAAACATCGTCGGCGCCCCAGGACAGCGCGCTGGCGAGCAGCAGACAAATCGTCAAAAACGCATTCTTAAGTTTCATGCCGGGCCCGATCCAAGCAGTTGCTGCAGCTTGCTCAGGCCGCGCGGCGTGATGCGCAAGGCGCGGCTATCAAGTTCGCCCACGACCCAGCCCTGCTCGGTGAGCAGAGCAAGCCAGGCCGCACCCAAGGCCCCACCCAGATGCGGGCTGCGCACGCTCCAGTCCATGCAGGCGCAGGCCAGGCGTCGCCTTGTTGACCGTGCGGCCGCCACATCCAGGCCCAGTGCGGCAAACCCTGCAGCACCCGTCTCGCTGAGCGTGTAAGCGCGCGGCAGCGCTGCGTCGACCACCAGCCAGGCGCGACGCAAAGCATGGTCATGCAAGCGCACGGCCCAGTCACCGGCCAGATGGTCATAACAGCGACGCGCCTCTCGCATGCCAGGCGGCGTACTCGGCTCAAATGTCTTCAATCCCTTGCTGATGCTGCGCCCCGCCAGCACCAACATCGCCTCCAGCGCTGCCCCGACCTCGCCGCCGGCCAGCTTGTAATAGCGATGGCGCCCCTGCGATTGACACTCGATCAAGCCGGCGCTGCTCAAGCGCGCCAGATGTGCACTGGCGGTCGAAGCGCCGACCTCACCCACTGCCGCTAACTCGGTGGCCGTACGGGCATGGCCGTCCATCAAGCAGCACAGCATGCGCGCCCGCGTCGGTTCGGCCATGCTTTGGGCCAGCTCGGCCAAGGCCATGTCGGCAAAGTTGTGCTTGTCATCCATGCTTCGATGCTAAACGAAGCATTGCAAGAGCAGGGCAAAGATACTGGCGCCATGAGCTGCCCCTACCAAACCCCTACCCTCACCCCTTCCCCTGCTTTGACCGTGTTGAGCATCGCCGCATCGCCCGATGCGGCCGCACTGCAATCCTTCTACAAGGAGCTCAACCAGCGATCCAGCTTGCAATTCGACGCAAGCTCGAATTGCTGGCTTGCCGCGGGCTCAGCACTGGCGCAAGCCGCGTTGCAGCACCCAGATTTGGCTGTACGCCCGCCCGACCAAGCTGTTCCAACGGGGCTGCAAGGCCGGCCTTTTGGCACCGTCTTTGCCCGCTGGCTGCGCATGCGCGATGACGCCCCGCGCGAGGCCGAAAAGCAAGCCCTTCAATCGGCGCTAGCAAGCATCGATCCAGCCACGCTGCAGCAAGTTGCCGCGCGCCAAGCGGACTTGGCCTTGCAGGCGGGCTGGAGCCACTGGCAATGGGCCAGTATTCCCTGCACGGTGGCCCATCTGCTTGGCTTGAAAATGCTGGAAGTGGCCGACCAGCAAACACTGCTGACGCAGCTGGCGGCCATGGCGCTGGCCTTGAAGCCGCAGGCGGAACTCACAGCACTGAATGGTGGCGACCGCGCCGTGACTGAACTGATGGCAGCGCTTGATCTCGCCCCTGATGCCCCGCTGAGGCAGGCCTTGCGAACCCAAGCAGGGTTGCTGGGTCCTGGAAATTCAACTGATGGGTGGCAAGCGCAGGCGCTGGCCTTGCTGTGGCAAGGCTACGAGGCCGGCGCCGGCCTGCTCGGCCAAGCGCTGCTGGCGCCGCATCACTCAAGCGCCTCGGCGCCAGCAGATTTGGCCGGCTGCGCCGCCTTGCTGGATGAAATCGGCCGGCAGCCGGGTGTCATTCATCACACACGCCGCTGGGCCCTGCGCGACTGCGAGTTGGCGGGCCAGGCATTGCGCAAGGGAGATGCCGTGCTGGTGATCCTGGCCGGCGGAGTTGCCTCACAAGCAGAGCCTTTGGGCTTCGGCAGCGGCCGCCATCGCTGCCCCGGCATTGCGCTGACTCGGAACGCCGGCGCGATGGCTTTGTGGCGCGCCACGCAGCAAGTCACCCTGCAACAGTCACCACGGTGCACAGGCTTTCAAGCGCTGGCCAATGCCCGCATTCCCATCTTTGACAGCGCCATGTTGAACAATAAACACCCCGAGCTGAACGCCTCATGATTGCCGTTATTTTCGAAGTCTTGCCCCATCCCGAGCACTATCAAAAGTATTTGGACCTCGCTGCCGAGCTGCGCCCCTTGCTGGCGCAAATCGACGGTTTCCTCAGCATCGAACGCTTCAGCAGCCTGAGTGAGCCGGGCAAGCTGCTGTCACTGTCTTTTTGGCGCGACGAAGCGGCCGTGGCCGCCTGGCGCAATCTGGAACAACACCGCAGCACGCAAGCCTTGGGGCGCAGCCAAGTGTTCGCAGACTATCGCCTGCGCGTCGCCGCGGTGCAGCGAGACTACGGTCTGCTGGAACGCGAGCAGGCCCCGCTGGACAGTCAGCAAGCCCATCCCGCAGCGCCCACCTGATACGCTCTGCGCCCAGGAGGATCTGCAATGCGACTCAAATTGACAGTCTTGCTGGCACTGAGCTGGCCGGTTTTCGCGACGGCGGCAGACGCGGTCGGCGAGGTCGATACCGTTTTCAAATTCATCGGGCCGGATCACAAAATCGTCGTCGACGCGCATGACGACCCCAAGGTCAGCGGCGTCACCTGCTACGTGTCGCGCGCCAAGACCGGCGGCATCAAAGGCGGTCTCGGCTTGGCGGAGGACAAATCCGAGGCCTCGATAGCCTGCCGCCAGACCGGCCCTATAGGCTTCGCCAAGCCGCTGCCTCAGCAAGAAGAGGTCTTCAATGAACGGACCTCGCTGATTTTCAAGAAGCTGCGCATCGTGCGCATGGTCGACGCCAAACGCAACACGCTGGTCTATCTGACCTACTCCGACCGAGTGATCGAGGGCTCGCCGCAGAACAGCATCAGCGCTGTGCCGGTAGATCGCGGCACGCCGATTCCTGTCAAGTAGCAGCCCGCACTTGTAAGCGGGCCGCGCTTACTCTACGCTGCAGGCTGCGCCGGCACGCGCCTTGTTGGGCTCCGGCACTGGATTTGTCCAAGCATCCCTGTTCAAGGAGCGTGTCATGCCCAGTCCCAGCAGTCCTCATGAGGAAAGCGGCATTCCCGGCTTAGCGTCAATTCGCACGCTGGCCTTGGTCGGGCCGGCCGGCGCGGGCAAGACCAGTTTGCTAGAGGCCCTGCTGCTGCAGGCCGGCAGCATCAATCAAGCCGGCAGCATTGAGCGCGGCACGACCGTCAGCGACTACGACCCGCTCGAGCGCAAGCTGCAACATTCACTGCATACCGCGCTGGTGCATATGGCCCACGGCGGCCTGCGCATTCACGCGATCGACACGCCCGGCGCGGCCGACTTCATCGGCCAATCGCTGCCCGCCTTGGAGGCGGCAGACACGGCGGTGGTCGTCATCAACGCCCAAAACGGTATCGAGATGATGGCCTCCAAAATGCTGGAGACGGCTGCCCGGCGTGGCCTGTGCCGGCTGATCGTGATCAACAAGATCGACGCGGCCGAGCTTGATTTGCCCGGCTTGCTGGCCCAATTGCGCGAAGTCTTCGGGCGTGAATGTCTGCCGCTCAATCTGCCCAGCGCCGGCGCCAGCCGGGTGCTGGACTGTTTCTACAACGTCACGGGCCAGACCGATTTTTCCTCGGTCGGGATTGCCCACCAGGCGCTGGTCGAGCAGGTGGTGGAAGTGGACGCAGCTTTTGTGGAACGTTACTTGAACGAAGGCGATGTCGATCCGCGCGAGTTGCATGGGCCACTGGAGCAGGCACTGCGCGAGGGCCATTTGATCCCGGTCTGCTTCACCTCAGCACGCAGCGGGGCCGGCGTGGCCGAGTTGCTGGACGTGATTGAGCGCCTGCTGCCTAACCCGGCCGAAGGCAATCCACCGCAGTTTTTGCGCGCCATTGGCGCTGACACCGCCGAGCCCTTGCTGGCAAGACCTGAGCCCAGCGCGCATGTGCTGGCCCATGTCTTCAAGGTGGAGACCGACCCCTATTTGGGCAAGCTGGGCATTTTGCGGGTTCACCAAGGTACGCTGACGCGCAATAGCCAGCTCTTCGTGGGCCATAGCCGCAAGCCCTTTCGCGTCGGCCACTTGTTCATGCTGCAGGGCAATAAGCACATCGAAGTGGAACAGGCCTTGCCGGGTGAACTGTGTGCGATTGCCAAGGTGGACGAGCTGCACTACGACGCTGTGCTGCACGATGCACCCGAGGACGAGCATATCTTTTTAACGCCGTTGGACTTCCCGGTGCCCGTGCATGGCCTGGCCATCAGCCCGGCCCGTCACGGTGATGAACAAAAGCTCTGGGAGTTGCTCAACCGACTGGTGGACGAAGACCCTTGCCTGAAAGTGGAGCACAGCGGCCAGACCAATGAGACCGTCGTCTACGGACTGGGAGAGTTGCACCTGCGTATATTGCTGGAGCGGCTGCGCGAAAGCTATAAATTCGAAGTCTTGACCCAAACGCCCAAGGTCGCCTACCGCGAAACGATCTCGGCGGCCGCCGAGGGCCATTACCGCCACAAAAAGCAAAGCGGCGGGGCCGGCCAGTTCGGCGAAGTCTATTTGCGCGTCGAACCGCTGGCGCGCGGGGCTGGCTTTGAGTTTGTCGACGCGGTCAAGGGCGGCACCATCCCGGGCCAATACATGCCGGCGGTCGAGAAAGGCGTGCGCTCCGCGCTGGAAAGCGGTGTGGTGGCGGGCTACGCCTTGGTCGATCTGCGCGTGACCGTGTTTGACGGCAAGCATCACGCCGTCGACAGCAAGGAAATTGCCTTCGTCACCGCCGGCCGGCGCGCCTTGATCGCGGCTGTGCGCGAGGCGCGCCCGCTGGTGTTGGAACCGATGGTGCAAATCGAAATCAGCGCGCCCGCCGCGGCGACTGGCGATATCACCGGCGACCTTGCCGCGCGGCGGGGCCAGGTCAACGGCACCAGCACCGCGGTGCCCGGCACCATCATCGTGCAAGGGCTGGCGCCGCTGGCCGAGCTATCGAGCTACCAAACTCGCCTCAACGCCTTGACCAGCGGCCAAGGGCGTTACACCTTGCTGCTGTCGCACTATGACCCGGTGCCTCCCAACACGCAGTCGCAACTGATGGCGGCGCACAAGGCCAACGACGAAGTGGACTGACAGCAGGGCTGGCCCAGGCGGCCCCTTGATGATCAATCCTTTATCAATATCGCGCTCAGCAGCTTGGCTGGCGAACTCCGTTTCACTGTGAGTGAGAAACATTGAGCGGCTCAAAGCTGAGCAAGAGTCAGCATCTTTCGCGGCTGAATTGCGCTGCCGCAAGGGCTGCGAGCAACGAAGCTTTATCATACGCAAATGTCATCCGCCCCTGTGGACGTCGCCCAAGTCCGATTGGACAACGCGATGCTCCTGTTCGAAGAGTTCGTTACCGCCGCCGTCAAACACCCCGATGCAGCCGCTTTGCGCGGGCTGGAGCGGCGTTTTGCCGAGCGCCTGCAGATTCAGCCCAGCTATTGGAGCCAGATCAAGAGCCGCTCGCGGCAAATTGGCGAGCGCTTGGCGCGGCAGTTCGAACAGCTGTTCCACAAGCCCGCCGGCTGGATGGACCGGCCGCAGCACAGCAAGGCAGCAGCAGCGCCGGTGCAGGACAGCAACCCTAGCGTCCCGCAAGATGATGACGAGCGCTTTATCGTCGGCTTGGTGCTGACCTATTACCGTCGCCATCCGCAGCGTGCACGTACGCGCCTGTTGGATCTGCTCGGTGAGGTGTTGACACCGCCGCCGGCCACGCCGCTTGCCTCCACACCTCGGTCGACGCCGGCGGCGGCCGCGCAACTCCCAGCGGCAAGGCCTAGCCCGGCGGCGGCTTCCGCGCAGGGAGGTGCCGCGGAACTGGACGAGTGGCGGCGTATCCAGCAAGGCATCGCGCCGCTGAAACCCAAGAAGCGCTGAACTTCCCCCCTAGTTTCATAATCAAAAAAGATACAAAACACTTGCGCAAGATAAACAATCGTTTATCATTTGCACAAGTCGCGGCGTTATGCGTTGCGGCGATGAGCAACCCAACAACGCCCAACTCAACCCTTTAACGGGCGCACCCCGCCCCACTGACGCTTCAAGCGCTCAGCAAGGCCGGCCCTGCACCCAAGCCACTCGGCCCCGCCGACAACTTCGCCAGCCGCAGCCCATTGCTCGATCAGCAGCACCGATCGGGGAGCCGCTGCATTTTCCAAAGCTGCCCAGAGCGACGCTCAGCGGCTTGCCTTCAGCGATTGATTTATGCCGCAGCGGCCCAGCAGCGCCGCCGCATGCCCGAAAAATTTTTTGCGAGTTCACTCGCGAAGGAAGATTGCATATGACCCAGTTCACCAGCCCCCGCCCGCTCAACTTGAAGCTGCGCAAACCGCGCAATCCGCTGGTTGCCCATGCGCTGATGCGCCAGGCCGGCAAGCACGGCCACTTCAACACCGGCAGCAGCCAGCGCCAAACAGCGCGCCGCGAATTGCACAAACAAACCCTGGAAATGACGCTGCCAGACAGCAGCGCCTGAACCGATCGGCCCCGATTCGGGCCGACAAGGAGACACATCATGAGATTGACAGAATTGCGCGGCCCCGACGCAAGCGCGGCCGACTACGAATGGACTCACGAGGCCTGGCGATTGCGCCTGGCCCTTGCACTGCGCTGTGGCAGTGCCTTGCTGGCCCGTTTGGCCCAGCGCTTGACGCCGCAGCGGCGTAAGCAGCGCAAGCCCGAGTTGGAGTTCTACGCCGAGGCCGGCGCCCCCGAGGGTGCTTTGTATGCCGACGGTCGCCGCATTGGCACTTTGTCGGGCATCACCCGGCTATAAAGCCCGCAATACCGGCCCAGACGACTTGAAACCAGTTGTCTGGGTCGGTGTTTTGCCACGGCAAGCCCGCTCTTTTCGCCTCTTTTCTGGGCACCGGACAGAAATAGACGCTATACGATCAGGCATCACTCCAGCAAGTAGCCATGCCCGCGACCACACCCCTCTCCGCCCTGCGCCAAGCCCCGCCGGACTTGGCCGCTTGGACGGCCTTGTTCTGCAATGCCGAAATCCCGGTACTGGCCGAGACGGCCGAGTCGCTGGAGCTCTTGCGCAGCAATGAAGACGCGGTTGACGCCAACAGTTTGGGCGAGATGATCGCCACCGACCCTTTGATGACGCTGAAGGTTTTGGCCTACGCCGCCAGCCATCGCTCCAGCCGCTTGCTGACCGACGCCGAAACCGTCACCGCTGCCTTGGTCTTGATGGGCATCACGCCCTTCTTCCGTGAGTTCGGCCCGCAGCCGACCGTGGAGGACAGGCTGGCTGCTCAACCTCATGCCTTAGACGGGCTCCAGCGCGTCTTGCACCGTGCCGAGCGGGCAGCACGCTACGCGCTGTGCTTCGCCATCCATAGACGCGACCCGGATGCGGCTGTCATCCACAGTGCCGCTCTACTGCACGACTTCGCTGAAATGCTGCTCTGGGTCAATGCGCCGGAACTGGCTCAGCAGATCCGGGACAAGCAAACCGCCGACCGTCATTTGCGCAGCTCGGCCGTGCAACGCGAGGTCTTGCACATTGAATTGAGCGATCTGGAGCAGGCGCTGATGCAGGCCTGGCACCTGCCGGAACTGCTGCAGCACATCACCAATGACAAACGCGCCAATGACCCGCAAGTGCAATGTGTCAAATTGGCGATTCGGCTCGCGCGCCACACCGCCGACGACTGGGATGACGAGGCCGTACCCGATGATTTGCTGGACATCGCCAAGCTGCTCAACCTGAGCCAAGAGGCGACGCTCAAACTTCTGCACGAGTTTGACTGAGTGAGCGCCTGAGATGGCCGGGCCGACCCAAGATTTCTGGCAGCAACGCTTCGTCAGCGGACAAATCCCTTGGGACCGAGGTGAAGCGCATCCACAGCTCCGCCAGTGGCTTGAACAAGGTTTGATCGCAGCGGGGCTCGAGCTCGTGGTGCCAGGCTGCGGCCGCGGCCATGAACTGCTGCTCCTCGCCAAGGCTGGCGTTCGGGTGCGAGGGCTTGACTATTCACCGGCTGCAGTTGCCTTGGCCCGCACACAACTCGCGACAGAGGGTGCGAGTGATTTGGCCCAAGTGGAAGAGGCCGATGTCCTGCTCTGGCAGTCCAGTGAAGCGCTGGACGCCGTCTATGAGCAGACCTGCTTGTGCGCCTTGCACCCCGACCACTGGCGCCGATATGCCGACCAGCTACACGCATGGATCAAACCGGGCGGCCGACTGTTTGCGCTGCTGATGCAGGCCCGGCGCGACAGCGCGGCCTTAGGTAGCGTAGAAGGGCCACCCTACCATTGCGACATTCAAGCCGTGCGGGCCTTGTTCCCAGCCGAGCGCTGGGACTGGCCGACTCCGCCCTACCCTGCACATGGGCATGCCCAAGGCTGGTCGGAATTGGCTGTGGTGCTGGTTCGGCGTTGAAGTGGTGTGCCGAGCGCTAAACCGGCACGGCCGTGGTGTTCTTCAGCCGGTCCAGCACGAAACTCGTTTTGCAATCCTGCACGCTCGGGTGTTTGAGCAGCGTTTCGGTAATGAACCGGGCGTAATGCGCCATGTCCTGCACCAGCACGCGCAGTAAATAGTCCATATCGCCGGTCAGCGCCGCACATTCCACCACCTCAGGCCAGGCCTGCACAGCTACCCGGAATAGCTCCATTGGATTGCGCTGGTGGCTTTCGGTGTGCTTTTCAAGCCGCACATTGATGTAGGCGGTCAACCCCAGCCCAACCTTCTCGGGCGGCACCAGGGCCACATAAGCCGCAATCGCACCCGACTCCTCAAGGCGTCTTACGCGCCGCAACACCGCTGACGCAGACAAGCTGACCTGCGCCGCCAAGGCGTCATAGGTCACGCGGCCGTCGATCTGCAACGCCCTCAAAATGCGTCTATCAATCGTATCGAGCTGTGCATCAATTCCCATCATTGAAATTCTCGCAGGAATCCTGCGCGTGCGCACAAGCTTGCGCCAGAGTTCGCATGAATCCTGCGCCTCAAACAACCTAAAGTCTTGACCCATCGCAAGACTCTTTTTTGGAGACAAGATATGGCATTCACTCCCTGGGAAAACCCAATGGGCACCGCTGGCTTCGAGTTCATTGAATTCGCTGCCCCCGATCCGGCCGAACTCGGCAAGCTGTTCCTGACCATGGGCTTCACCGCCGTGGCCAAGCACCGCCACAAAAACGTCACCCTGTATCGCCAAGGCGGCGTCAACTTCCTGATCAATGCCGAACTTGACTCCTTCGCCCAGCGCTTTGCGCGCTTGCACGGCCCGTCGATCTGCGCGATTGGCTTTCGCGTCCACGACGCCGCGCACGCCTACCAACGAGCCTTGGAATTGGGCGCCTGGGGCTTTGACAACAAGGCCGGCCCGATGGAGCTCAACATCCCGGCCATCAAGGGCATCGGCGATTCGTTGATCTATTTTGTCGACCGCTGGCAAGGCAAGAACGGTGCTGCTGCCGGCGACATCGGCAATATCAGCATTTACGACGTCGACTTCGTACCCTTGCTGGATGCGCAGGGTTTGCCGGTTCCGTCCAACCCGGTCGGCTTGGGTCTGACGTATATCGACCACCTGACACATAACGTCTTCCGTGGTCGCATGAAGGAGTGGGCTGATTTTTATGAGCGCTTCTTCAACTTCCGTGAAGTGCGCTACTTCGACATCGAAGGCAAGCTGACCGGCCTCAAGAGCAAGGCCATGACCAGTCCCTGCGGCAACATCCGCATCCCAATCAACGAAAGCAGCGACGACAAGAGTCAAATCGCCGAATACCTGGACATCTACCATGGCGAAGGCATCCAGCACGTGGCCATGGGCACCGACGACGTGTACAAAACCGTCGAGCGCATGCGCAATTCCGGTGTCGACTTCCAAGACACCATCAACACCTATTTCGACTTGATCGACAAGCGTCTGCCCGGCCATGGCGAGAACGTTGAAGAGCTGCGCCGTCTGCGCATCTTGATCGACGGCGCCGCCCATCTGGATGCACCGAACGAATTGCTGTTGCAGATCTTTACCAAGGAAGTGATTGGTCCGATCTTCTTTGAGATCATCCAACGCAAAGGCAATGAAGGCTTTGGCGAAGGCAACTTCAAGGCGCTGTTTGAGAGCATCGAGCTCGATCAAATCCGCCGTGGCGTTTTGAAGGACGAATCCGCCGCCTAAAACACGGCCGGTAGACCGACCAAATACAGTAGAAAGAGGGAGCCCTGAAGCAAAACGGTTTCAGGGCTCTTCTTTTGCCAATCGTTGCTGCAAATCTGCAAATATTCGAGCATCAAACAGCATGGACAAATGACCGCAGCCGGCCACTTCGATCGCCCGACCGCCGGGCAGTACAGCGGTCAAGGCTGGACAAACGACCTGATCAAAATAGCTGAAGTAACAAGTGAACAGCGCGGCCAGCTCTGGCTTCTCGTCCCGCGCGAGAGCGCCGAGCCATTCACTGCCGCACCGCATTTGCCTTGCATTGACTGCAGGCGAGAACCGCGCCATCAAGGTACCGGCATGCGGTGACCCCAAAGTCATGACACTTGCCACCCGGGTCGGGCCATGCGTCGAAACTCCATACCTGCGCAGCCATGCGCGCACGGCCAAGCCGCCCATACTGTGCGCCACGATGACCGGCGGTAAACCGCCCATGCGCGTCAAAGCTTGTACGCTCGCCTCAATCTGTTCGACATACGCGTCTATAGACCCAAAAGCTGGTTCCATGGTCAAAGCCACTGATGGCGTCCCCTGCCCGCGTAAACGTTTCATCCAAGGATTCCACAGACCTCGATTGCAAGTGAATCCGTGTACCAGCAACACGCCGCGTTCGGAGGATGAGGCTGGCAAGTAATCTGGCCAACGATTCTCCGCAAAAGGTTGTTGCCAAGAAAAGACTTGTTCGCAACTCAGCCACTCACGCAAACTGGCACTCGCCAGCTGAAGGGGGCGAAATTTACCCTCGCGACCATTGATTCGCGAAATGGCAGCAAAGCTCAAAAAAATTGGTAACCCGCCGGACCCAAAGACGAACGCGACCAGCAAGAAGCCTGCCGTTAGATTGCCACTGCGCCCAGCCCAGAGCAGAGCAAGCGCGCACAGCAAAATCTTCATGGCAATCAAGCCGCGTTGGATCCAAGCGTTCATCAACTCAGTGTAGTGGCAGCACAATGAAGGCATTGACACCAAACTACATGTCATGACTTCAGCGCACGCCGAACAAATATTGAACTATTTACGCCAAGTTGACACCCAGCGCTTGCACCGTGAACAACAACCTGGGCTATTGGGAAAGGTCCAAGCACTGAAACGCTATCAGCAACAGCGCTTTGCCCACACCTATGCAGACCTGCTGATCTCAAGTCGGTACCGGGGAGCGGCCGAGTTCTTTTTGCAAGAGCTCTACGGCCCCGGAGACTACACCCGCCGCGATGCTCAGTTCGCGCGCGTAGTCCCTGCCTTGGTCAAACTCTTTCCTGCCGAAGTTGTCGAAACCGTGTTGCGACTGGCCAGATTGCACGCAATCTCGGAACGGCTGGACACTTTGATGGCTGAACAGCTAACTTCTGAGCACATCGATGCTCAAAGCTATAAGCGGGCTTGGCAAGCCTGCCATGAAGCAGAGTCTCGCTTGCTGCAAGTTACCTTGACGGTAGCCGTCGGCGAATCGTTGGAGGGACTCACTCGCAAACCACTGCTTAGACAGGCACTGAGAATGATGCGCGGCCCGGCGACTGCAGCCGGCATGGCGGAGTTGCAAAGTTTTTTAGAGTCAGGCTTCGACACCTTTCGGGCAATGAAAGGTGCGGCAGAATTCCTTCAAACGGTGCGGGCACGCGAGACACAATTTGCCGAGAGCATGATTGGCGATACTC
>NZ_JAJIRP010000016.1 GCF_025717555.1 Paucibacter sp. B2R-40
TTAACAGTCCGGCGCTCTACCAACTGAGCTATCGAGGAATTATTCGGTTTGTGACACGACTCAAAAGAGTAGGCCTACATAAATGGGAAAAGCCGCTTGGCATTGCTACCAAGCGGCTTTCACATTTTCTGTGGCTCCTCGACCTGGGCTCGAACCAGGGACCTACGGATTAACAGTCCGGCGCTCTACCAACTGAGCTATCGAGGAACAGAGCCTCAGATTATAGACCAGTTTTCTAGAGCTTTACAAGTGGTATTCCAAACTGGCGCGGAAAGTTCTTGGTGCCAGCGGGTAGAGGTAAACATGGCCAAACTGAAACGGCGACTCCTTCCAGGCCCGCTTGTCGGCCAAGTTGTCTACGCCGACGCGCCACACCAGCAATTGCTGGCCCATCAATGCTTGCTCGAAGCGTGCGCCCGCGTCTAGGCGGGTCCAGCCTGGAATGAAGACGCTGTTGTCGGCCAAGACCGCCCGCGGGCCTTCGTAGACCAGGCCGGCTTGCAGTTGCAAACCGCTTAACGCGGCGATGTCCTGGCGCGCTTGCAGGCGCAAGCTGCGCTCGGCCACGTTTTCGGGCCGCAGGCCGTTGAGGCTCGCGTCGGCGCTGTCCTCGCGGCGTGCTTTGAGCTGCATCGCGCTGGCCAGCAGGCCACCGCCGGCCCATTTCAGGTCGGCCTGCGCTTCCAGGCCTTGATGGCGAGCGATGCCGTCGGCCCGGCGCACGCAGCTGCCTGGCTTGCTATCCGAGCATTCGCCCAGATCGGCCCATTTGGGGCGGCTGGTGTTGAACCAGTTGAGCGACCAATCGACCGTATTGCTGCCGGCTTTCAAGCCGATCTCGAATTGCCGACTGGTCAAAGCGGGCAGGGCACGGCCCGCCGCATCGCCATAGCGCTTGCGGTTCGGGGTGACTTCGCTCTCGACGCCTTCGCCCCAGCTGGTGTAGGCCAGCAATTGGCTGTTGATCGCATAGCTCAGGCCCAACCAGGGCGTAGTGATGTTCTGCGTGTAGCCGGTGGCGCGGGAGCCATCGGTGCGCACGCTGTCGCGCTCCAGCCGCGTATGGCGCAGGCCGGCCCAGGCTTGCCAGTCGGCGCTGAGCTGGATGGCGTCGCGCAGATAGAACTCCGTGCTGCGCTCGTCACGGTTGGTGTTCTCGTCCGTCAGGCTGGGGTCGGCGATGGTGATGGCCTTGCCGTCAATGGTGCCGGTGCCGGCCCAGTTATAGGCCTGCTTTTGGAAGCGACTGTTGAAGCGGCTGAGCAAGACGCCGGTGCTGACTTGGTGAGTGATGCTGCCCGTCGCCAACTTGCCGGCCAAAGACAGATCCAGCGCCTCGCTATTGCGGCGCTCGTTTTCGCTGCGGAAGTCATACATATCGAACGTGCCGTCGGGGCAGTAGCGATCAGCGTAATAGTTGCCGTCCGCTGCGGTGCAGCCATAGGCGTAGGCCAGCCTGTCGTCGGTCTTCAGGCGCTGCACGCCCAGGTGCGCTTGGGCCCGCCAATCGGCATTGAGCTTTTGCGTCACACGCAGTGAGGCATGGCTGTTGTCAAACACCACCGGCTGCGACCAGCTTTGATTGTTCAGGTTGATGCGAGGGTCGAAGTCTTTGGCGCTGGGCAGCTTGTCGCCCAGCATGCTCATGCCGGGCTGGCTGGGCTGGCTCTGCTTGTTCAGCTCGAACTCGGCCTCGACCAGGGTGTCAGGGCTCAGGCGCCAGTCGCCGGCCATGGCCAGCAAATGGCTGCGGCCTTCGGCATCGCGCAACTGGGGCATGAGTTCGGCGGCGGCTGCGTTGACTCGCAGGCCTAAAGCTTGGCCCTCGCCAAAGCGCTGGCTCCAGTCCAGGCTAGCCTCGGTCGTGCCGCGCTCTCTGAGTGACAAACCCAGCACCGTCATGGGCTGAGCTGTCGGCCGTTTGACGATCATATTGACCAAGCCTGCGGGCGAGCTGGTGCCGGCCTGGATGCCGCTGCTGCCTTTAAGAATCTCGACGCTTGCCTTGTTGCCCAGCGCCAAGGCGGTTTCCGCATTGATAGGCAAGCCGTCGCGGCGGTAGTTGAAGCGGTTGTCGAGGTCGAAGCCGCGAATCTTCAGGTAGGACACATAGCCTGCCGCGTTATAGGCGTCGCCGACGCTGGCGTCCAGCGCGGTCAGTCCAGATAAAGCGCTAATGCCGGCATCCATCAGGCGCTCGCTGCTGATCAGGCTGAGCTGTAGCGGTAGCTTAGCGACCGGAATTTCACCGAAGCCGCCGACTTGTGCGGGCGTATCCGCCGAGCGGCCGCTGACCGACACGGTCGGCAGGCTTTGCGCCAAAGCGGCCGTGCCGCAAATAAGGCCGGCCGCAGCGGACAGCAAGGACTTCTTGGAAATTGGAGTTGTGGGTGTCATCGAAACAGTCGGCGATGACAGGGCTGCAAACAGCAAGGCCAGGACGTCAGGAGAAATGCGAATCGACGTCGGCCGATGAAGGCTTGCTTCCCTGCGCGAGGATTAACTCAATCAGGTTCAAAGGGACTTTCTCAGCCGGCCCGGTTTGATCCGGACCAGCACCCCTAGCGTGGACAGCGATGCGAATCGCTGCTTGGGACTATTGTATCGGCCCATGAAAAAGGCCCGCGGTCAGCGGGCCTTTGATCAGCAAAATTCGAACTCAGTCGAACTCAGTCGAACACAGGCGACTCGACGCCCAGCACCTTGTGCAACTTGGGGCTGGTGGTCGTGTACTGCAGATGAATGCGCTTGTCCGGGCTGATGTAAGGCATGGCGCCAAAGGCCGCCAAGGCGCATTCATGGAAGCCCGACAGAATCAGCTTCTTCTTGCCCGGATAAGTGTTCACATCGCCCACGGCAAAGATGCCCGGCACGCTGGTCTGGAATTTTTCGGTGTCCACGACGATTTGCTTGCGCTCCAGCGCCAGGCCCCACTCGGCGATCGGGCCCAGCTTGGGGCTCAGGCCGAAGAACACCAGCAACTGTTCGCAAGGCATCACGCGGGTGACGCCGTCGCCGCCGGTGACCTTGATGTCGGTGAGAACGCCGTCAGCCTCGACGATGTCCGTCACCTGGCCGACCACGAATTGCATCTCGTAGGCGTCGCAGAGTTCGCGCATCTTGGCGACCGAGGCGGGCGCCGCCTTGAAGCCGTCACGGCGGTGCAAGAGGATCACGCTCTCGGCCTTGTTGGCGCTGCCGTCGGCATTGCCGGCGCAAAAGTTCAGCGCCCAGTCGAGTGCGGAGTCGCCGCCGCCGACGATCACCAAGTTCTTGCCGGCGAACTGCGCCGGGTTGCGAACGCGGTAATGCAGCTGGTTGCCTTCGTACTTGTCGATGCCGTCGACCTTCAGCGTACGCGGCTGGAACGAGCCCACACCGCCAGCGATGAAGATGGTCTTGGTCAGGAACTGCGTGCCCTTGGAGGTCTCGACGAAGAAACGGCCGTCTTCTTGCTTCAAGACGGTGGTGACTTCCTGGCCCAGGTGGAAGGTCGCGCCAAAGGGCTCGATCTGCTTGAGCAGGTTGTCGGTCAACTCCTTGCCGGTGCAGATGGGCACGGCCGGGATGTCATAGATCGGCTTGTCCGGATACAGCTCGATGCATTGGCCGCCGGGGTAGGCGAGCGAGTCAATGATGTGGGCTTTGACTTCGAGCAATCCGAGCTCGAAAACCTGGAACAGTCCGACCGGACCGGCGCCGACGATGACGGCATCGGTCTGAATCGCGTCGGGTCCGGGCGTTGGGTTTGCGTCGGCCGTCGTGGCAATCTCTGCGTTCAATTGAGCATCCATTTTTTCTTGGGGCCTGAGCTTGGAGCCAGGCGGCGTTCTACAAATTAGCGGAGCAGCTCGGGCAGCTTGCCCGTGCGATCCTTCCAGTCATCAGCGTCCGGCAGCGGGGCGTGGCGCTTGGTGATGCTGGGCCATTTCTTGGCCAGATCGGCATTCAGCTTAATCATGTGCTGCATATTGCCGGGCACATCTTCCTCCGGCACGATCGCATTGACCGGGCACTCAGGGATGCAGACGGCGCAGTCGATGCACTCATCGGGATCAATGGTCAGAAAGTTCTGGCCTTCGCGGAAGCAATCGACCGGGCAGACATCGACGCAGTCGGTGTACTTGCAGCGGATGCATGATTCGAGGACGACGTGGGTCATGATGGTGCAGCTCGTGTTGTTGTTTGGTCTGAATTGCCGCGCAATGCCATTTCACTCTGAGGCTGAACGGCGGCAAAACGCGGATTTTAATCGCTTGGGGTGCTTATGCCGGCTTGATGCGTCGCAAGACCCGGCGTGATGCTGGAATTTGTTGGCGCGGACTGGGCTTGCGGTGGTGGCAAAGCCAGCGCTTTGGCACCAGCGCCAACGGTCACCACGGTCGGCCGGCCCTTGTGCAGCAGCGAGGCCGCTGCGAGCGAATCCACCCGGTGATCACTGGCCAAGGCATCGGCACAGCCCGCCTTGGAGACCACGCTGACCGGCGTATCTGCCGGCCAACCGGCCTCAATCAGTTTGCGGCCCAAGGGGCCGAGCTGGCGCCCGGCCATATAGAAAACTTCGGTGTCGGCCGAGCGTGCGGCTTGCAACTCGCCCAACTGTGTCATCGCCGTCGTCAGGCTGACGCTGCGGCCCGTGCCGCGCCGTGTCAAAGGGCGCTGCGTTTGCGCGGCAGCGGCAATCGCGGCGGTCACGCCGGGCACCACTTCGCTGGCGATGCCGGCCTCGGCCAAGGCCAATAACTCTTCTTCCAAGCGGCCAAACACGCTGGCGTCGCCGCCCTTCAAGCGCACCACCAGGCTGTGGCTCAAGGCCTGCTTGACCAGGGTCGCGTTGATAGCGGTTTGCTTGGTGGAATGGCAAAAGCCGCGCTTGCCGACGTCGATCCAAACTGCGTTTGGCGCCAAGTCACGCAAGGCCGGGTCTGTCAAGGCGTCGAACAGAACGACCTCGGCCAAACCCAGCGCGCGGGCGCCGCGCACCGTGATCAAGTCGGCCGCGCCGGGGCCGGCGCTGACGAAGATGACTCGGCCTTTGCTCGCGCTGCTCATGATCAGCTCGCCGCGCGCACCAGCAAGGCGCCGCTGGTGCGGTTGCTGGTCGGGTCGACCACGATCAAGGCGCCACCGATGCGGTTGTTGGCGTAGGGCTCAACCGGCAGCGCGCTTTGCGTTTCGATGCGCACATGGCCGATTTCGTTGACCTTGATTTCGGCGGCTTCCTGCTCGGCCAAGGTGTGGATGTCCAGGCGGTGCTCGATTGAGCTGATGCGCGCCTGCACCCAGCGGTTGCCATGGCGCAGCCAATATTTGCGCCCGGCCACGGCAGGCTCGGTGTCCAGCCAGGCGAGGGTTGCCTCAAAGCTTTGCGTCGGCGTGGCCGAGCCGGGCGTGACGATCCAGTCGCCGCGCGAGACGTCGAGTTGACGATCCAGCAGCACACCGGCCGACTCACCGGCGACGCAATGCGCGACCGTCTCACCAGCGCGCCGCACTTCGGCGACGATGGCTGTTTGGCCGCTGGGCAGAATCTGAATCTGGTCGCCGGCCTTGACCTGGCCGTGCGCAATCCGGCCCCACAGGGTGCGCGGCTGATGCCCAACGCCATCACCGGCGTCGCCGGGTTCACGCGCCACATATTGCACCGGGATCGACAGCCCACCTTCGACCTTTTCCTGCACGCCGGGCAGGCTTTCCAGCACTTGCAGCAGCGAGGGGCCTTGGTACCAGGTCGCCCATTCGCCGTCCAGCGGCTGGGTCACGTTGTCGCCGCGCAGCGCCGACACCGGCACGATGGCGGTGACGTCAATGCCGGCTTGCTCGGCAAAAGCGCGCAAGGCTTTGCTGACCGCCGCGAAGGCCGGGCCGGGCTGGGCCAGCGCGTCGAGCTTGTTGACGGCGAAGACGATGCTGGGCACCCGCAGCAGATGCGCTAACAGGCTATGCCGACGGGTTTGCGGCAACAGTGTGACGGCGTCTACGCTGGTGTCCAGCTTGGTGATGTCGACCAGCACCACGGCGGCGTCTGAGCCGGCGGCGGCGGTCACCATATTGCGCGTGTACTGCTCATGGCCGGGCGCGTCGGCGATGATGAATTTGCGCGACTTGGTGGCGAAGTAACGGTAGGCCACGTCGATGGTGATGCCTTGCTCGCGCTCGGCCTCCAGGCCGTCGGTCAGCAGGCTCAGGTCCAGGGGTTGACCGGCGGCGCGCTTTTCCAGCATATCGAGTTGATCAGCCAGAATCGCTTGGCCGTCGAACAGCAGGCGGCCGATCAAGGTGCTCTTGCCGTCGTCAACGCTGCCGGCGGTCAGGAAGCGCAAGGCGCGGTGGTGGGTGTCCACCTCGTTGTCGTGGACGATTTTTTCAGTCACGGTTGTCATCAGAAATAGCCCTCTTTTTTCCGGCGCTCCATCGAGGCTTCCGAAGTTCTGTCGTCCATGCGGGTGGCGCCGCGCTCGCTGACGGTCACGGTCAGCGTCTCGGCGACGATGTCGGTGGCGGTGGCGGCATTGCTTTCGACCGGGCAGGTGCAGGTCATGTCGCCAACGGTGCGAAAGCGCACCGTGGCCGTCTCGACCACTTCGCCGGCTTCCGGCGGCGTCACCTCGGTCAGCGGCACCAGCAGGCCCTTGCGGCGAATCACTTGGCGCTCATGCTTGTAGTACAGGCTAGGCAGCGGGATGTTCTCGCGCGCCAGATAGAGCCATACATCCAGCTCGGTCCAGTTGCTGATGGGGAAGGCGCGGAAATGCTCGCCCGGCCGGATGCGCGTGTTGAACAAGCTCCACAACTCGGGCCGCTGCTCCTTGGGCTGCCATTGGCCGAAGCTGTCGCGGTGGCTGAAGATGCGCTCTTTGGCGCGGGCCTTTTCCTCATCGCGGCGGGCGCCGCCGATCAGCACATCGAAGCGGTTCTCTTCGATCGCCTCCAGCAGCGTGACGGTCTGGTGGCCGTTGCGCGACTCCAGCGGATAGGCCAGGCGCACCGTGCCTTTTTTGATCGACTCGTCCATGTGCGCGACGATCAGGCGGTCACCCGATTCGGCCACCAACTGGTCGCGGAATTCAATCACTTCGGGGAAGTTGTGGCCGGTGTCCACATGCACCAGCGGGAAGGGCAGCTTGCCCTTGTAGCTGCCGTCGGCTTGGGCGTTCTTGAAGGCTTTTTCGGCCAGACGCAAGACCACGCAGGAATCCTTGCCGCTGGAGAACAGCAGGCCCGGCCGCTCGAAGGCAGCGGCCACTTCACGCAGGATAAAGATCGCTTCTTCTTCCAGGTGGTCGAGGTGGCGGTGGTCGATATTCGGCAGCAATTGGTTCAAATTAACGGGGGCGTTCATGCCGAGGCTCCATTGGTCAATTCAGGGACGCGTGTTGCATGCAAACCGCATTCTTTTGCGCTTGCATCCTCCCACCACCAGCGCCCCGAGCGGAAATCTTCTCCGACCGAGATCGCCCGGGTGCAGGGCGCGCAACCGATGCTGGGCATGAACTGGTCATGCAGCGCGTTGAAGGGCACGTCAAACGTGGCGATGTAGTGCCAGACATCGGCCCAGCTCCAGTCGGCCAGCGCGTTGATCTTGGCCCGGCCGTTGTTGTCGGTTTCGCTGAAGGGCACGACCGCGCGGTTGCTGGACTGTTCGCGGCGCAGGCCGGTGATCCAGGCGGTGTGGCCTTCCAGCATGCGGCTCAGCGGCTCCAGCTTGCGGATCGCGCAGCATTCCTTGCGCAGCGCCAGGCTTTCATACATGGCGTCAGCGCC
This sequence comes from Paucibacter sp. B2R-40, assembly GCF_025717555.1. GTDB lineage: Bacteria > Pseudomonadota > Gammaproteobacteria > Burkholderiales > Burkholderiaceae_C > Paucibacter_A. The sequence goes on from NZ_JAJIRP010000016.1 coordinate 7,765, forward strand.
GCGCACACGCACGAAAGTGACAACCGCATCATTGATCGGGCTGTAGACCGCGACCTTGAGGCCGTAACGGGCCTCGATCTGCGGCAGCAGCGCCAGCGTTTCGGCATGCAAGCGGCCGGTGTCCAGCGTGGCGATGCTGATGGGCAGTTTGTGGCGGGCGATCAGGTCGGTGATGACCATGTCTTCGGCGCCCAGGCTGCTGGATTGCAGCAGGCCATTGCCATGATCGAGTGCGGCCTCTTGCAGCAGCTCCACCGTCTTGGCCAGGCGTTCGGCAAAGCCGGCTGTTTCTCGGGCGTAGAGCTTGATGGCCGAGGCGCTGGTCGCCGCGCCGGGTAGCGAAAAGACCTCGCCGCTCATGCCTCACCTCGTGCAAACAAGGGCTGCTTGGCGTCCACATCGCCCTGGTAATGACCTTTGAAGAAGCCCAGCGCGCGCTCGGCCGCGGCCTTCGACTGGTCGGCGCGCATATGCACCGCGTCAAAGCCGGTGCGGGCCAGCAGCGGCAGCATGTCGACCAAGACCTCGCCGGTGGCGCGGATCTCGCCGGCAAAGCGGTAGCGCGAACGCAAGAGCTTGGCCTGGCTGTAAGCGCGGCCGTCGGTCCACTTCGGAAACTTCAGCGCGATCATCGTGAAGCGAGGCAAATCGGTCACCAAGTCTTCGATCTCAAGGTCGTTGTTCAGTTCAACTGCAGTGACCAGACCGACCGGCCAATGGCCACGCACCGCATGCCATTGCTCCAGGCTCAGCAGGATGTACGGCGCTGGATCGGGGCAGGGCATCGGTCCGTCTTCGCCGACCACGTGGTGCCATTGCTGATTGTGGTTATCAATAAACTTCATGATGGTCAGGCTCTTTCAGTTGGCGGCGCCGGTCACGCCGGTCACAGTTCGTACGGCGTTGGCGGGCGCCTTGAAGGGCTCCAGCCCGATGCGGCGCACGGTGTCTATGAAACGTTCGGCCTGGCCGTTGCGCTGAGTGCGGTAGGTGTCGATGACGGACTCGATCACATCGGCCACTTCGTCGGCGGCAAAGGAGGGGCCGATCACGCGGCCTGGCACCGACTGGCCCGACAAGGTCGAGCCGTCCGAGCCGCCCAGCGAAATCTGGTACCACTCCTTGCCGTCCTTGTCGACGCCGAGCACGCCGATGTGGCCGCTGTGGTGGTGGCCGCAGCTGTTGATGCAGCCGCTGATGTGCAGGTCGATGTCGCCGATGTCGTACTGCTCGTCCAGGTCTTCGAAGCGCTCGGTGATGGCCGCCGCGACGGGGATGGAGCGGGCATTGGCCAGGGCGCAGAAGTCGCCGCCGGGGCAGGCAATCATGTCGGTCAGCAGGCCGATATTCGGCGTTGCCAGGCCCAGCGCGCGGGCGGCTTCGAAGACGGCGGGCAGGTCGGCCTCGCGCACCCAGGGCAGCACCAGATTCTGGTCATGGCTGACGCGCAGCTCGCTGGCGCTGTAGCGATCGGCCAAGTCGGCCGCCGCTTCCATCTGTGCGTCGGTGGCGTCGCCCGGCGCAATGCCGGCACGCTTCAGCGACAAGGTCACGGCCCGGTAGCCGCTGAGCTTGTGGCGCGCGACATTGCGTTCCAGCCAGCGCTTGTAGGCGCCAGCTTCGACACCGGCAAAGATGTCTGAGGAGGCAGTGGCTTGCACGCCGGCCGGCGTGACGAAGCAGGCCGCCACGCGGTCCAACTCGGCTTGTGGAATCAAGTGCTCTTGGCCCCCGGCGTCCTGTTCAAGAATTTGCTTGAACTCGGCGTTCACGTCGTCGAAGAAGGCCTGACCTTCGGCCTTGACCAGGATTTTGATGCGAGCCTTGTAGAGGTTGTCGCGCCGGCCGTAGCGGTTGTAGACCCGCACGATGGCTTCGATGAAGACCAGAATCTGCTGCCAGGGCAGGAATTCGCTGATGACCTGGCCGACGATGGGTGTGCGGCCCATGCCGCCGCCAACCAGCACCTTGAAGCCAACCTCGCCGGCCGCGTTCTTCAGCAACTGCAGGCCGATGTCATGCCAGGCAATCGCGGCGCGGTCTTCTGTCGTGCCCGAGACGGCGATCTTGAACTTGCGCGGCAGGAACGCAAACTCCGGATGCAGCGTGCTCCACTGGCGCAGCACTTCGGCGTACGGGCGCGGGTCTACCAGTTCGTCATGTGCAACGCCGGCAAAGCAATCGCTGGTGATGTTGCGGATGCAGTTGCCGCTGGTCTGGATGCCGTGCATGTCAACGGCGGCCAGGCGGTCCATCACATCGGCCGATTTGTCCAGCGGGATCCAGTTGTATTGCAGGTTCTGGCGGGTCGTGAAGTGACCATAGCCGCGGTCGAATTCACGCGCGATGGCACCCAACTGGCGCAGCTGGGCGCTGCTCAGCGCGCCATAAGGAACGGCCACGCGCAGCATTGGCGCGTGGCGCTGCACATACCAGCCGTTTTGCAGGCGCAGCGGACGGAAGTCTTCGTCCGGCAGGTTGCCGGCCAGATGGCGCTCCAGCTGGTCACGGTACTGCGCCGCGCGGGCGTGGACGAATTGGCGGTCAAAGTCGGTGTAGGCGTACATAGTTCTTTGAAATAGATTTAATGGATGACTTTCCAGCCGGCCAAAACCAGCGAGCCGCAAAGCAGGCCGCGAATCACGCCGTCAGGCAGGCGGCGCGTCAGCTGCGCGCCCAACCAGATGCCGGGCATGGAGCCCAGCAGCAGCGGCAGCAACAAGGCCCAATTTACATTGCCCAGCGTCGCATGGCCAATGCCCGCGACGAGTGTCAGGGGAACCGCATGGGCAATATCGCTGCCGACGATGTAGCGGGCCTCCAGGCGCGGGTAGAGCAAGAGGATCAAGGTGGCGCCAATCGCGCCGGCGCCGATCGACGACAGCGACACCAGCACGCCCAGAATCACGCCGCAAGCCACCGTCAAGGCCGGTTTGCGTGACTCGGGGATGTAGCGCTCCAGCCGCAGGCCAATCACTTGCCAGGACTTTTTGAAGGCCACCACCACGGCGGTCAGCAGCAGGGCGATGCCCAAGGAAAAGGTCAGCGTACTGGCCCAGCCCTTGGTGATCTCGGTCATGTGCATGATGGCCACGGTGCCTATCGAGGCCGGGATGCTGCCGAGCAACAAGAGGCCGGTCAGCTTCCACTTCACATGGCCATGGCGCGCGTGGGCAACCGATCCGGATACTTTGGTCAACGCCGCAAACCACAAGTCGGTACCGATGGCAACGGCCGGGCTGAGCTTGAAGACCGACAGCAGCAGCGGCGTCATCAAGGAGCCGCCGCCCACGCCGGTGATCCCGACGATGATGCCGACGCCCAAGCCGCTCAATACTGCAATCCAGTCCATGCATCTCCTTGTTGAGCGGCCACGGAGGCAACCCTAGGGGGCGGACTTTAATGTTCGGCTATAGATATGCAAACCATTTGTTCGTAAATTGCTTATTCGATAATTCGTATATAGCGGCCTGCCGGCTAGGTCGCCCGGCCCGCTCGCGGTAAGCTCAGCGTCCCCGCCTTCCCTGAATTCTGTCAAACCTACGTCCACATGTCCCAATTCCCCAGCTCCCGCGCCGAAGCCACCAAAGTGGCGATTTACTGGGATTTTGAAAATCTCCATGCCGTGCTGGCCAACGCCGCGCATGGCGACAGCGCCTACCGCGACAACCGGCTCAAGCTGCAGCCGGTCTTTGTCGACCTCAAGCCCATTCTTGAATATGCCGCGTCCTTGGGCGACATCATCATCAACCGCGCCTATGGCAACTGGCAGTTTTTTGCCAATTACCGCCATGCCTTGAACGAGGCCGGGGTCGATTTGATCCAGATGTTCCCGCGCGGCTCGAATATGAAGAACAGTGCCGACATCCGCATGGCGCTGGATGCGCTCAGCGATGTGCACAACCACCCGCATCTGACCCATGTGGTGGTGATCTCCAGCGACAGCGACTTCATCAGCCTGGCGCAAAAGGTCAAGCAGGCCGGCCGCTTCATCGCCGGCGTCGGCGTGGCCGGCTACAGCAACCGCTTCTGGACGGTCAGCTGCAACGAGTTCAAGTTCTATCAAAACCTGTTGGCCGCGTCGGCGCCTAGCCCAGTTGAAGGAGAGCCGCTGGAGCTGGAAGCTGGGGCGGGCGTCGTGCCGCCTGCGGTAGACGAGGTCGAGTCGGTCGAAGCTGTCGGCTCACCGTCGCTGGAGGACGCCAAACAAGCCTTGCTGCGCGCGCTCAAGCAATTGGTGGATCGCAACGGTGAAAACTATGTGTCGCGCAGCGCGCTCAAGGTCTTCATCAAACGCCTTTTGCCCTCGTTTGATGAGCAGGCGCTGGGTTGCAGCAATTTCTCGGAGTTCTTGCATCGCTTCCCCGACTTGGTGGTCGAGGTCGACGCGATCAGCGGCGGCCATGTGGCGTTCGCCAATCAGCCGGTCGGGCAGGCTGTTGCCTCGCCGGAAGATCCGGCCGCTTAAGAAGTGGCCAGCTGAACCAAGGCCCGCACCTGCTCCGTGATGCGCGGGGGCACGGCCGCGCTGCCGTCCAGCATCGCGCGGATCAGCGCCGCGTTGGCCTGGGCATCACAAGCGTCTGACAGCGGCCAAGCTATGTCCTCGGTGTCGGCCGGGTGCAGATCCGAGCGTTGGCCGTCTGCATAGCCGTAGAGCTGGGCCTTGCGACGCAGATGCGCATAGGCCTCGCCCTCGCTGGCGCGCATCAAAAGCGCGCGCCCACCGTTCGCCGTCAGCCCCGTCAGAGCCTCGCCCATGCTGATCAGGTACTCCGGATGCGTGACGGCCACCACTCGCACACTGCGCCCAGGTGCGGCGTCCAGCAGCTTGGCCACGCTGTGGCCGCTATTGCGCACGCCCAGGCGTGGCCGCAAGGCCATCAAGGCGTCGAGACCAGGGTTCAGCGCGGCCAGCGGCAGGCAAGCCAGACGGGTGCTCAACAAATGCGCGGAAGCTTCGGCCACCGATTCGGCCAAAGGCAGACCCAGCGCGGCCAGCAAATCGAACGGGCTTTCGCGGCTGTCGAAATCATGCCGCCCGTGTATCAACACCGGCACACCCTCGCGCGCCAGCAATAGCGCCACCAGTGGCAATAGATTGGCCTGCTTGCGGGCGCCGTTGAAGGTCGGCAGCAACACGCAGCGGGGGCCTGTGGCGCCACCAGGCACGCTGATGTGCGCCGTGCGTGCCTGCATCGCGCGCTCGAAGCCCGTCAGCTCCGCCTCGCACTCGCCCTTGATGCGCAGCGACAGCAGGATCGCGCCCAGTTCCAGATCCGGTACGGCGCCGTCCAGGATGGCGCCAAACAACGCCTCGGCCGTGGCCGCGTCCATATCGCGGGCGCCCTTGACGCCGCGGCCGATTTCCTTGATGAGGGGAGCAAATTGCATGGTGGCAGTTTAGTGGCCAGCAGCGTGAGCCGCAGAAGGATAGGCGGCGCTCAGCCAAAACTCGCGCGGCCTGCCAGAATGGCGCTCTTCCAAACCTACCGACTGCGCCATCCCCATGAGCAACCCAATTTTTCAAGCCTCCGTACCCGTGTTCAAGCAGATGTTGGGCGGCTTGTCCGACGTGCTGGCCAAGGCCGAAGCCCATGCGAGCGCGCGCAATATCGACGCCAATGCCTTGCTGCAAGCGCGCCTGTTCCCCGATATGTTCGCGCTGACCAAGCAGGTGCAAGTGGCCTGCGATTTCGCCAAGGGCGTGTGCGCTCGTTTGGCCGGCGTCGAAGTGCCCTCAGCCGAAGACAGCGAGCAGAGTTTTGCCGAGCTGCAAGCGCGCATCCAAAAGACCTTGGCCTTCATTGAAGGCCTGGACGCCACCAAGTTCGTAGACGCCGCTGCCCGCGACATCGTGACCCGCCCCGGCACGCCCAAGGAGCGCCACTTCACCGGCCAGGACTATTTGCTGCATTACGGTCTGCCGCAGTTTTTCTTCCACGTCACCACCGCCTATGCATTGCTGCGCCATAACGGTGTGGAAGTGGGCAAGAAAGACTATATGGGCGCCTATTGATGATCGGTCTGAGCCCCTGTCAGTTCATGGCAAACTCGGGGTCGTTTCAGGTAAGTTCCAGCAACATTGGCGCAATATCGAGGTGATGTGCGCCACAACAGGAGATCGCAATGGCAAAAGGTCAGCAAAAAACCAATAAAGAAGCGAAGAAGCCAAAGAAGGACACATCCCCTCCAAAGCCGATTTCTCCTGATGCAGTGACGCCAACACGGGTGACGGTGGTGGCCGATCGCAGCAAGAAGGCAAAGTGAATTGGCGGCCCGTGCTCGCGGGCCAAGCCGGCCAAGTCAGGCCAAGCGCTGCTAAACAGCGCCGATAAAAATGGACCCCTCGGGGTCCATTTGTCGTTCTGCAGAGCGCTTGTTTAAAGCGCTTGAAGGCCTAGCGGTTGTGCCGGTTCGAGCGGCGGCGCGATACAAAGCCGATCACGCCCAGTCCAGCCATCAGCAAAGCGTAGCTGCTGGGCTCCGGCACGGCGGTAACCGGCGGCAGGGCGTTGAAGCGCAACAAGTCCTGGTGATCGGCATTGCTGAGCTTCTCGACTTGATACAGGTTGGCGCCCTTGTAGGCAGCGCCGGCATCCAGGTAGCTGTTGGCCTGGCTCATCAGCGAGGCGTAATTGGCGCTGCTGTCATTGAGGCTGAAGCCCTGGCTGACATCGCCATAGCTGCCCTCGGTGACGCTGAATTTGCCGGCCTTGCTTTCATGGGTCAACTCCCACACCGCCAGCTGAAAAGCCGCGCGCTCGGTGTTGGTGTCTACCGATGCATAGCTGGCAGACAGCAGATTTTGCAGATTGCTGCCCTGGCTGGTGTTGAAACTGCCGACCTGGTAGGTCTGCAGCGAGCTGGAGGTGTACTGCCCCAATTCCACGCAGTAGGCCGAGAAGCTCCTTTTGTCGCTGGTCTCGAAGTTCAGCAAGCCGGCGGTGACGCCGCTCCTGTTGCTGCTGAATTGTTTGATGTCGAGCTTGACGCCGCCACCGGAAATGCCGGTGTACTTGAGGCTCAAGTCGGTGGCCAAAGCGCTCGAAGTGACGGTCGCCAAGCCGGCCAGAAGCAATGTTGTGGCAAAAGCAGAGTGGAGTTTTTTCATGTGACTGTGAGCCGGGCCTGAACCCTGGGCTTTTTTCCTCTTGTCCTCGTGACTGAAGCTGCGGACTGTAGGGACAGGCCCTAGCCTGCGCCAGACCTTGCGCCGCACTTGTCACAGTGGTTGTGAGCTTGTGCACGGGCCAAGCCCCGGTGTTTCATTTGCTTACAGGGTGGCTCTCAAGTGGTATGGGCTGGCGAAGGCAAGCGCACCGTTAAACTCCCGCTTCTGCGCCGCAGCGTGCGAATCAACGAGATCCTTACCCATGGCCGGCCTTAACTCCACCACCCCCACGCCCACCGACATCACCGTTCACCAGCAGTCGCGCGTGCTGGAGGTGGCGTTCTCGGATGGTGCGCGCTTTCGCATCCCCTTCGAGTTGATGCGTGTCTACAGCCCCTCGGCCGAGGTCAAAGGCCATGGCCCCGGCCAGGAAACGCTGCAAACCGGCAAGCGCGAGGTGCTGATCACCGCCTTGGCGCCGGTCGGCCATTACGCCGTGCAGCCGCAGTTCTCCGATGGCCACGACAGCGGCCTGTTCTCCTGGGACTATCTGTACGACTTGGGCGCCAATCAGGCCAGGCTGTGGCAAGACTACGAAGCCCGCTTGGCGGCAGCCGGCCTCAGCCGGGATCAGCCGATGCCGATCAAGGGCGGCGGCAGTGCCTGCGCCAGCCACTGAAGCCCACTTCATCAATCACAGAATTTGAAAGCCTTGCTCCCATGACCAGCACCCATTTCGGCTACAAAACCGTTGACGAAGGCGAAAAAGCCAGCCGCGTGCGCGGCGTGTTCGACTCGGTCGCCTCGCGCTACGACGTGATGAACGACCTGATGTCCATGGGCATGCACCGCGCCTGGAAGGCCTATACCGTGGCCGTCGCCAATCTCAAGGCGGGCGAGCGCGTGCTCGACATCGCCGGCGGCACCGGTGATCTGGCGCGCGCCTTTGCCCGCAAGGTCGGCGACAGCGGCATGGTCGTGCACACCGACATCAACGAGGCGATGCTGCGCCAAGGCCGCAACCGCCTGCTCGACGAAGGCTTGATCCTGCCCACCAGCCTGTGCGACGCCGAAAAGCTGCCCTTCAAGGACGAAAGCTTCGATCTCGTCAGTGTCGCCTTCGGCCTGCGCAATATGACCCATAAAGATCAGGCGCTGGCCGAAATGTGTCGGGTGCTCAAGCCCGGCGGCCGCCTGCTGGTGCTGGAGTTTTCCAAAGTTGCAGCTCCCTTGCAAAAGCCGTACGACTGGTACTCATTCAAGATCTTGCCGCGTCTGGGCCAGATGATCGCCGGCGACGCCGACAGCTACCGCTACCTGGCCGAGTCCATCCGCATGCACCCGGGCCAGCAAGAGCTCAAGGCGATGATGAAGACGGCCGGCTTCGGCCATGTCGATGTGCACAACCTCAGCGCAGGTGTAGTGGCGCTGCACGCGGGGATCAAGTGTTGATGTTTGCGCCACCTTCGATGCGGCCATCGTCATCGTTGCGGTGCAGGCTTGCCACCCAAGCCTTGTCCTAGTCTGCGCAATGGCCTGCCCCTCGAAGCCAGGCTGATCTTCAAATATGGGCCTCTGGGTCCCTGGCATCCAGGCCAAGAAATATTCAGGCCAGCAAGAGAATCTAGCCAGGAACAAGGGGATGCAGGGGATGTGCGTTGCCCTGGCACATCACAAGAATGGGATGGGCCGCCCCGACCTTTCTTGACCCCCCCCTTGGCGGCCGACGACCTCTATCGTCGGCCTAGGGCCGCTCACAGTCATGGATCAAAATTCAGCTCCGTGACATCTTCGCCAAGCTTGCCATCCAAGCTCGGCCGGCCAAGCGAGCCAAATCGCACCCCCCTGAACCAATGCCCCAAACCTCCACTTGCGTCATATCAGGCCATTGCAAACGCGTTCATCCGGGTAAACCGTAGGCAATCCCACCGGGATTTACCCCTGTGCTGGGGTGAATTGTCATTTTCCAAAGTTACACTCGCTCGTCCCAAAAGGGCTAGCTGCGTGCTGCATTGCAGCAAAAATTTTAGACAGAGACGCCGGGGCCGGCGTCTCAGGTGGACGAGAACAAGGGTAGACAAGTCATGAAGCTGAAGACGACTCAACAAGAGCAACAAGAATTTCTGGGTGCACCCACATCGACGCGCCTGTCCGCCCTGGTTGCGGCCGTGGCGGTGACGGTCTTGCTGGCCGCTTGTGGCGGCGGCAAGTCCGATAAAGCCTCGCAGACCGCAGCCAAGGTCAATAAAGAAGAAATCACCGTCCACCAGATCAACTTCGTGCTGCAGCGCCAACAAGGCCTCAAGCCCGAGCAAGCCGAAGCCGCCTCCAAGCAAGTGCTGGAGCGCCTGATCGAGCAAGAACTCGCCGTGCAAAAAGGCCAAGAGCTCAAAATCGACCGCGACCCCAAGGTGGTCCAGCAGATCGAAGCTGCCAAGCGCGAAATCATCGCCCGCGCCTATGTCGAGCGCATCGGTGACTCGATCGCCAAGCCCACCGCCGAAGAAGTCAGCAAGTACTACAACGAAAAGCCCGCGCTCTTCAAAGACCGCCGCATCTTCAGCCTGCAAGAGTTGGCCATCGAGGCCACGCCCGATCAGTTCGGCGCCATTCGCGACAAGCTGCAGTCCTCCAAGAACATGGCCGAGTTTGCCGAGTTCCTGAAGACCAACAACATCCGCTTCAATGGCAACCAAGCCGTGCGCGCCGCCGAGCAGCTGCCGCTGGCCGGCCTGGACGCCATCTCCCGCATGAAAGACGGCGACTCCGCCGTCACGCAAACCCCCACCGGCCTGACCGTCTTGTTCCTGGTCGGCTCGCGCAGCCAGCCGGTCGACGAAGCCCGCGCCAAGCCAGCGATCGAAGCCTTCCTGGGCAACCAGCGCAAGTCCGAGCAAGTGCAAAAAGACATCAAGGCGCTGCGTGAAGCCGCCAAGATCGAATACATCGGCAAATTCGCCGAAGGTGCACCGGGCAGCGCCGGTGCGGCGGCCTCCGCTGCTGCAACCACGCCAGCCACTCCCGCCCCGGCCACCACGGACGCGCCCGCAGCGGTAACAGCGCCCGCTGCACCGGCTCCTGTGGCGCCGGCCGCCAGTGGCCTGGATGCCAGCGCCATCTCCAAAGGCATGGGCCTGAAGTGAGCGCCATGACTAGCAAGCGCAACAACAACCACGAACGGACGATGACGATGGCAAAGCTCGCGACGAAGCAAACCCTGCTGGCTTGTGCGCTGATGGGCGCCCAGGCATTGATGATGACGCCGGCCTTCGCGCAAGCGTCGGCTGCCGCCCCGGCTGCTTCAGCTGAATACCGGCTCGGCGCCGGAGACGTGATGCGCGTCTCGGTCTACCAGAACCCCGACCTGACGCTGGAGACCCGGGTCTCCGAGAACAACGTCGTGTCCTTCCCATTGCTGGGCAGCATCAAGGTCGGTGGCTTGAGCGTCACGCAAGCCGAGCAACTGATCACCGACGGCCTGAAAAAAGGCAACTTCGTCAAGAACCCGCAAGTCACCATAGTGGTTCTGCAGGTCAAGGGCAACCAGGCCAGCGTCTTGGGGCAGGTCAACCGCCCGGGCCGCTACCCGATTGAAACCGCCGACATGCGCCTGACCGACCTGATCGCCAATGCTGGCGGCGTGCTCACTGGTGCCGGCTCCGAAACGCTGGTGCTTACCGGCAAGCGCGAAGGCAAGCCCTACCGCCTGGAAATCGACTTGCCCGGCATCTTCGCCGTCGGCGGCGGCGCGCAAGACGTGTTCATCCAGCATGGCGACGTCGTCTGGGTTGACCGTGCGCCCATGGTCTACATCTACGGCGAAGTGCAGCGCCCCGGCCCCATGCGCCTGGAGCGCGGCATGACGTTGATGCAAAGCCTGGCCACGGGTGGCGGCATCACCCAGCGCGGTACCGAAAAAGGCATCCGCGTGCACCGCAAGAACGCCGACGGCAAGGTCGAAATCATTCAGCTCCCGATGGACGAGAGTTTGAAAGATGGCGACGTTGTGTATGTCAAAGAGAGTTTGTTCTAAGGATTCGGTATGACATTCGGACAATTTATTGCGATCCTTCAAGCCCGCTGGAAGTTGGCTTTAGCGGTCTTTGGCGGGACAGTATTCATCGTCATGGTCGTGAGTTTTTTGCTGCCTAAGCAGTACACAGCGACGGCCAGTATTGTTGTTGATGCAAAGCCCGACCCCTATACAGCGATGGGTTACCCTTCCATGGTGACGCCGGCATTTATGGCAACCCAAGTTGACATTATTCAAAGTGACCGAGTTGCCCTGCGTGTGGTGCGTAGTTTGAGATTGGCGGAAAACCCACAGGTTCGAGAACAGTGGAAGCAAGCGACAAAAGGTGAAGGCAATATTGAAGTTTGGTTGGCCGAGTCTTTTCAAAAGAATTTGGATGTGCGCCCGTCGCGTGAATCCAATGTTGTGAATGTTTCTTACAAGGGCTCGGACCCGAAGTTTGCGGCTGGTTTGGCAAATGCCTTTGTGCAAGCCTATCTCGACACGGTTCTGGAGTTGAAGGTAGACCCGGCCAAGCAGTACAGCAGTTTCTTTGAAACCCGCTCAAAAGAAGCACGAGCAACGCTAGAAGCTGCGCAGGTCAAACTGAGCGCTTTTCAGCAAGAGAAGGGCATCTTCAACGCAGATGAGCGCCTCGATATTGAGAATGCGAGGCTCAATGAGCTCTCATCGCAATTGGTCGGCTTACAAGCGCTTTCTTCGGAGTCTGGCAGCCGCAATACCCAGGCGACAGGTTCTTCCGGCGACAAGATGCAAGAGGTGCTGAACAACCCTATCGTTGGTGCACTGAAGGCTGATCTTTCGCGCGCCGAAGTGAAGTTGCAGGAAGTAAATTCGCGTTTGGGCGACAGTCATCCACAAGTGGTCGAATTGAAGGCAAATATTGCCGAACTCCGAATCAAAATCAATGAAGAAACTCGTCGGGTCACCACAGGTGTCGGTGTAACGAATAACATTAATCGGCAGCGTGAAACGCAGTTGCGGGCTGAGCTTGATGCGCAGCGCAAAAAAGTTCTCGGCATGAAGCAAGTTCGCGATGAAGGCATGGTTCTATTGCGCGATGTAGAAAGTGCACAACGCGCCTATGACTCTATCCTGCAGCGCTTGACGCAGTCCAGCCTCGACAGTCAGTCCACTCAGAGCAATGTGAATGCTCTGACTATGGCCACGCCACCTATGGATCCGTCGAATCCCAAGATGTTGCTTAACGCGATCGTGGCCGTATTTGGCGGCACCTTGTTGGGCGTGATGGTCGCCTTCATTCGGGAGATATCTGACCGTCGCGTGCGTTCGGTCGAAGACATTTCCAGCGCCCTTGGTATTCCGGTTATCGGAATATTGCCAAAAACAGGTAGCAAGAAATCTGGTCTGCTGGCCGTTGCTGACGCTCAGCGCCGTGTGATTGGCCACTCGCCTGCTGTTGGCCAGTGATCCAACTCCAAAAGAACATAGAGGGATATCCAAATGACCGAAGCTAACGCGGCGCAGGCGAGTGCAAAGGCTGAGCCTGCGCAACAAGATCGTTCCATCGGCGCCATCATTGCCGAAACCAGGGATCTGTCGGCAGATCAAGTTGCCAAGGTGCTCGAGTACCAGCGCGGCAAGAATGTGCGCTTTGGAGAGGCGGCCATTGCATTGGGCTATGCCAATGCGGACGATGTGCTGTTTGCCTTGGCGCAACAGTTCAATTACCCCTATGCGTCCGAAGTCAAGCGCGGTCAAAACCCCGAACTGATTGCCTTGAATGAGCCGTTTTCAGCTCAGGCGGAAATGTTCAGGGCGGTGCGCAGCCAGGTCATGATGAGGGTCTTCAATGACCTCGACGGCCCACGAAGGGCTTTGGCCGTGATCAGTGCCAACCAAGGGGACGGCAAGACGTTTTTTGCTGCCAACTTGGCCGTCACTCTGGCGCAATTGGGTGGCCGTACCTTGTTGATCGATGCTGATATGCGAGGCCCGCGCCAACATGAGGTGTTTGGTGTTGCCAACACCGCAGGCTTGTCCGGTATTTTGTCGGGCCGGTCTGAAGGCCAATTGGTCCAGCAAATCACAGCTGTGCCGGGCCTATTCCTGCTTCCGGTTGGCATCACGCCTCCAAATCCGCTCGAACTGATCGAGCGGCCCGCTTTTGCATTGCTGATGCGCGAATTGCAGTCCAAGTTCGACTACGTGATCGTTGATACTCCGGCTGCCGAGCTGGGTTCGGACGCAGTAGTCATTGCATCGCGCTGCGGAGCGGCTTTGCCGATCGCGCGCAAAGGGCAATCAAAGCTGAGCCTATTCCAAGACTTGGTCACTGCCTTGACCGATGCGCAGACTCAGGTTACTGGTGCTGTCTTGAACGAATATTGACCGAACATGTCTCAGACTTCGCCAGCGAGCCCGACGTTGCCCAATGCTCAAATAGAAGGCTCTCCCGTACTTGAGAAGCAGGATCTAGGCCTGCTCTTGGTTCTGCTGCTTGGCTTTTTGGCCATGTATGTGCCAACTTATCTCAATCTTTCTGGTACGGTTTGGGCGAGTGACGAGCAAGGGCATGGGCCAATTATTCTGGCGGTTAGCATTTGGTTGCTGTTTCAGCAGCGGCATGTGTTGGCCGCGCTGAAGCCAAAACCTGCTTATGTGGCGGGTGGCTTAAGTTTTTTGCTGGCGATTGTTTTGTATGTATTCGGGCGATCGCAGTCGGTGCTGCTCTTTGAGGTGTCGTCGCAGATATTCACGCTAATAGCGATTGTTTTGATTGTTCTTGGAACCTCGGCGCTACGCTTGATTTGGTTCCCTTTGTTCTTTTTGATTTTCATGGTGCCATTGCCTGAAGTCTTGGTAACTTGGTTGACCACACCTTTAAAGTCAGCCGTTTCCGCCGTGGCATCAGGGATCTTGTATCAGTTGGGTTATCCGATTGGGCGCGCCGGGGTTGTGTTGACCGTTGGCCCCTATCAGCTTTTAGTAGCGGATGCCTGTGCAGGTTTGAACTCCATGTTTACCTTGGAGGCGCTTGGCCTGCTCTATATGAAGCTCATGAATTACACCTCGGTGGGGCGCAATGTTACGCTCGCCTTGTTGTTGATACCAATTTCTTTTGTGTCCAATATCGTACGCGTGATGATTTTGGTATTGGTGACCTATCACTTTGGGGATGCAGCCGGACAAGGTTTTGTGCATGGTTTTGCCGGTATGGTTTTGTTCATGGTTGCCCTGGTTTCGATGCTCTTGGTAGATAAGTTGCTCAATGTCTTTTGGGATACAGGTAGGGTTGGAAAATGAAGTACAACCCAATCGCCGTTGTCGTGATGGCCGTTTTGATGGCAGCCTCGTCCGGGGCTGCACATCTGATGACGCCGACCGTGCATCTGGCGGATAAAGTTGGCCAACCTAATTTGGAGGCCATATTTCCCAAGAGTTTTGGTGATTGGGTAATTGATAGAAACACCCCAGTGATATTGCCCGCACCCGATGTGCAGGCGCGCCTGGATAAGATTTACAACCAAGTGCTCAGTCGCACTTATGTGAATAAGCGCGGCGAGCGAATCATGTTGTCGGTCGCTTATGGCGGCGACCAGTCTGATGGCACCCGCCTGCATCGCCCGGAAGTGTGTTATCCGGCCCAGGGTTTTCAAATTACATCGAACCGAGCAACGGACTTGCAGTTGCCTGGCAAGAATTTGCATATTCGCCAATTGACTTCCAAATTGGACCAGCGATTCGAACCAATTACTTATTGGGTGATTGTGGGTGACGAGGCAGTGACTTCCGCAACGCAGCAAAAGCTGGCACAACTTTCCTATGGGGTGCGCGGCCTGATTCCTGACGGCATGTTGATGCGTGTTTCTTCCATTGATATGGATTCGGAGCGCGCATTTGGTATTCAGAGTGAATTTCTGCAGGCTTTGGCCTTGGCTGTTCCTCCCGAATCACATGCAAGAATATTCGGCAAGTAGAGCCAAACTTCAAGCAGTATTGTCATAGTGCTTGCGCGTTAGCCTGGAAAAATCTGCTGCATTCGAATAGCCAAGCTGCATACATGCTGACTGGCCTGCTTGTCAGACGCAACTGAATCCACTTCCTTCCATTTCTATTGAATGTCCTGCTGACAAGATGAGCGAGCTAGCGGTAAAGACAGTGAGTGCAGCCAAGTGGGGTTTGCTTTCCGCCGTCGCTAAATTCGCCATGCAATTGGGTGTGAATATTGCTGTAGCTCGCCTTTTGGGGCCAGATAGTTATGGTTTGTTTGCATTGGCGACCTTGGTCTTAATCTTTGCTACTTTTTTTTCTGAATTTGGCTTGGGTTGGAGTTTGATGCAGCGCGAGACCATCGATGAGGAATCGATACGTTTTGTTTTTACGTGGCAATGTATCAGCGGACTGTTGGGCGCGGCAATTATGTTTGTCGGAGCCGCTGCGGCGGCCAAATTTTTACATGAGCCGCGCTTGACAGAAGTTGTGCGCTGGTTGGCACTTACCTGTATTTTCAATGCCGTGGCATCTACGGCTAGCAACCTGCTGCGGCGAGAATTGCGATTTAAAGAACAGGCAATTGTGCAGGTTCAGAGTTATGCCAGCGCATATGGCCTTTTGGGATTACCTCTGGCGGCTTTAGGATTTGGTGTCTGGAGTTTGGTTGCGGCTTGGGTGTTTCAGGCATTTCTAGGCGCAGTATTAAGTTTTCGTTGTCGACCACATCCAAGTCGGCTTCTGTTTCGTGTGGCTAAGCCAAGAGAATTCATCAATTTTGGATTTATTGTCCTCGTGACAAATATCTGCAATTGGCTCCTGCTCAATGCAGATCGATTTCTTATCGGCAGAATTTTGGGTACTCATTCCGCAGGACTGTATGCTGTTGGATACAATCTTGCTTCCGTCCCAAATGGTTTGTTGATTTCTGCTTTGCAGCCTGCTTTTTTGGCCTCAGGCGCCCGTTTGCAGGATCAAATTCCTACTTTGCGAAAAGCATATTTGGAGGTTCAGTCCTTCATATGGATGGTAGTCGCTCCCGTGTTTTCTGCGTTGGCGTTATCCGGCTCAGATATTGTGCGCATACTCTATGGCCCCAATTGGGATGAGAGCGGCCGGGTATTCGTGCTTCTATTGATGGTCATGCCAGCTTATCTAGCATGGTCAATGACAACGCCGATACTTTGGAATACCGGAAGGCGGCGACTGGAGGTGCTTTGTCAGATCCCTTTATTGCTGGGTGGTTTAGCAGCCTTGGTATTGGCTTCGCGTTTTGGCTTGGTTGCAATGGCAGGCGTGGCAGCTGCGCTTATCTTTTTACGCTTTGCGGTGTTGGCTGTGCCGGCAGCTAGGGCGTTAAAACTAAGCGGTGCCACTGTTTTGAATTTATTCTGTCGGGCGGTTATGTTGAATGGTTTGGTACTGGCTTCTGGCTACTTGAGCGGCCTTATAGCTGACCATTTGAATGGTCACGCCCTTTTATTGCTCCTCAGCCGCACAGGTGGGTCGGCCCTGATCGCAGTACTACTTTGGGTGAGTGTACCTAAGCTTTTGGGTCAACCGGCAGCGACATTGTTGACTCGATTCCTGCCTACAAACTCTTGGCTTACGCGCCATTTTGCCCGACATTTTAGTGGCACAAGCACGACACGTTAAACGAGAATCTCATGGAACCAATCATTTATTACGGCATGTATCTGTTAATGGCGTTTGCCGTGGCAATAGGTTTTGTGCTGGTGGTGGGTGGGACCTTGCATCTGGGTGTAAAGCGGCCTGATGGTTTCTTGATATATATGTTTGTGCCTATGGTGATCGCTATCGCAATAGGTACCTTGGCCTCGGGAAGAAATTTAGGGTTCTCAGAGGATATGTTGCCAGAATTGGCGGAGGGTGGAGGTGCTGTGGCGAAATGGGTGCAGCGGCTCACTTCACTCTTTTTGCTTGCAGCATCGGTACAGCAAATTACAACATTTGCGCTCGCGAAACGGCAGATAAATACTCCCCGCGTCTTAATGGCGGCATTTGTGGGATTTTGGATTTGTTCAGTCGCACTGCCAGCGATTTTTGGTACGCGACCAGTATTTTCGCATGAGTACGCCTACGCGCTCGTAATTGGCTTTGCTGCAATGTTGACAACTGAAAAAGGGGCCCTTCGCACTATTGTTTGGGCGCGAAATGCGTTGATTGTATTCATGGGCGCGGGCTTGTTGGTCCTTGCCGTCAAGAAAAGCATGGTGTTAGCGCCATATTTGACGGGTTTCATTCCTGGTTTTAAATATCGTTATTACGGGCTTTCTTCCGGCCCAAACGCAATAGGACCATTGGCAGTTCTGACCCTTATCTGCATTTGGTGTAGCCCATTTACTCAACGTTGGCTGCAAAATTTCGCCTGGGTCGTGGCTGCGGTGACACTCGTGCTTGCACAATCCCGAACTAGTTGGATTGCGGCGGTTCTTTGTTTGGTTGTTTTGCTTTTTGTTCAGCAAAAAGGCAAGCCCAAGGGTTTAGGTTTGGGGCTGCAACATAAGGAATTCACGCAATCTGCGCTGTTGGGTGTGATGATTTTGGTTGTCGCGGCAATGTTTGTGCTTATTTCTGGTGCCTTTGACGCGAAAGTTGAAAAGTTTTTTGAAACCCGGATGGGCAATGACCTACTGACTTTGACCGGGCGTACAGAGATTTGGGCTGTAGCTTTCCGTGAATGGCAGCGAAGCCCCGTATTTGGGTATGGACCGGCTATGTGGGACCCATATCATCGCTTCCAGATAGGATATGCATCGGCCTTTCACGCTCACAACCAATTCGTGAATGTGCTGGCGGTTTCCGGGGTTGTGGGTATGATCAGTTTTTTGATTTATTTGCTCGTTCTAGTCAAGCGGCTAATTCCTCGGTATGCCGCCTTCGGAGGCTTGCCTGCAGCCTTGGTTGTACTAATGGCTGTTCGGTCTGTTAGCGAAGTGCCAATTTCTTTGCATAGCTTTGGTAGCGAATCCATGTTTCATGTGCTGTTGTTAATGTTGGTTTCCGCTGCGCCGATTCAAAAAGCTCGAATGAGTTGTGTCGGACAAAATTCAAAGAAGGCTACTCAAGATTTTCGACTTCGAGATGTTTGAGTAAATGAAACTGGAGAGCGATTCGCTGTCATTGAAGGTTAATGTTGAATTCAATCGTCTAATTGCTCTGTTGAGTTAGTAACTATTTCGACTAAATAACGTTAATTATAATTATTAAATTGCATGAAATTTTCAATAGTAACTTGCACTTGGAATAGTGTGAAAACATTGAATGAGACTATCGACTCCGTGCAAGCCCAGAAAGGTGTAGGCTTAGAAATAGAGCATATTTTCGTCGACGGGGGTTCAACCGATGGCACGTTGGAGATTATTAGTCGGCGTTGCCCGAAAGCTATATTGCTGCGTGATGTAGGTGGTGGTATCAGTCATGCTATGAATGCGGGGATAGATGCAGCTAGTGGCGAAGTTGTTGCCCATCTGCATTCGGATGACTTCTTTGCTGACCCAGACGTTCTCGCCGCAGTTGCTGAAGTGATGGCAAGTGGTGCGATGTGGGCCTTTGGTCGCATTGATGTGTTGTGTGGTTCCGATTTGCAACGCAGCAGTGTGCCTATGCAAAGGTTTACTCGATTTGCATATGCCAGCGGGTCCGGAAAATTGTTTGTGCCTCACCCAGCAACCTTTGTTCGTAAACAGGCGTTCTCAGAGGTAGGCCAGTTTGATGAAGGTCTCAAATTGGCGATGGATATTGATCTCTGGATGCGCTTGGGGTGGCGGCATGTTCCTGCGCAGTTGGACCGACCGTTGGCCATTTTTAGAGATCACCCGGGCAGCGTCTCGTCGGCAAACAAGCTAAAGGCGCGAAGAGAAGAACTTTCGGTGCGGCGGCGGTATTGGTGGCGAAATCCATTGGCTCATCTCTTATTCGAAATACGTTATTTGAAGCGTACTCGTCATTTGAGAAGTGGTGACTGAATATCTAATCGCCGATATTTAATTGGGTAAATCAAATGCTGTTGATATTTCGAATTTCCCATTGGCTTTTCAGCCATCGCATCCCAGTTCTGCCGCGCCTTTTGTATGCCTTGAATCGAATGTTGTTTGCCATCGCTCTGCCGCCCAGCGTACAGCTTGGGCAAGGTGTGTTGTTCGGCTACAGCGGCTTAGGCATCGTGGTACACGCGCGCACGGTTATCGGTGACCGGGTAAAGATTTCGCAAAATGTCACCATTGGCGGACGTTCCGGGTTTTTTGAGGTGCCGATTCTGGAAGACGATGTGGAGATCGGTGCCGGCGCTTGCGTGCTTGGGCCGGTTCGAATAGGTCGCGGGGCCAAGATTGGCGCAAATGCTGTCGTACTGACTGATGTGCCTGCTGGTGCCATCGCTGTCGGGGTACCTTCTAAGCTGCTGCCAATCAACGGTAAGGCACCAGGGGCTACGCAGGTAAATTCATGAATTTGCGTCTGCTGTTTTTGTTGTATGACTATTTGCCAGCTGCTCGGCCTGATGTGGCGGTATTGTTTGGCAAGGAGTTGAAGCGACTCGGTGTTGCCTCCGATCTGCTAGGGCAAATGGTGCTTCGCAAGTCGGTCTCGGGGGGGCAGGCTTGGCCTGCCGGGGATGTCTTCGTACATGGTACCGAGTCTCACAGTGTGCTTGGACAAATGTTGCGGCCCGTTCATGATTTGGCGCTGCTGCGTCGCCTCCAGCCCCAACACGCTGTCATTCAAGTCCGCGACAAAATTCGCACAGGCTTGTTGTCGCTTTGGGTAGCGCGCTTGACCGGGCGGAAGATGACTTATTGGATGTCTTTTCCCTTTGCTGAGGGTTTCAAAGTCAGGGCTCAGCAAGTGGGGCCGAACCAAGGGCGAGCGAAGCAACTTTTTTATCACTTGCGGGCGGCATTTGCTGGTCATATCTACTACCACTGGCTGGCGCCGCGGGTTGATCACCTGTTTGTGCAGAGTGAAGCCATGCTGGAGTTCATGGTGAGGAAAGGCGTGGCGCGTAGCAAGATGACGGCGGTACCCATGGGCGTAGACCTAGATTTGTTTGAAGCGAATCATTGCGTGTTGCCTCGCCCGCCACAATTTCACGAGCGCAAGGTGTTGGCTTATATGGGCACCCTGGGGCATTCAAGGCATTCTGACTTTTTGCTTGCGGTGTTGAAGCAGGTCAGGGTGCAGGAACCCACCGCTATGCTTTTGTTGGCTGGCGACGGTGCCAGTGACGATGAAAAGGTGTGGATTCGCCAGGTGATCGCCGATAGCGGTTTGGCTGATCATGTGTGGTTGACAGGTTGGCTGCCTCAGGTCGAGGGATTGGCCTTGTTGCGTCATGCCGACGTGGGGCTTTCTCCGATTCCGCGTGGCCTGTTGTTCGATGTGTCATCGCCGACAAAGGCAGTTGAGTATTTGGCCTTGGGTCTGCCTTGTGTCGGCAATGACATTCCGGATCAGAAAGTAGTGCTGGAACAAAGTGGCGCCGGTCTTTGTGTCCCCATGGAAATTGACGCATTTGCTGCGGCTTGCTTGCGTCTGCTTCAAGAACCAGGTTTCGCTGAGGGCTTGCGTGCTAAAGGGCCATGCTGGGTTGTTGAGCATCGCGCTTACAAGGCCATTGCGCAGCAAGTGGCGGCCGTATATCAAACGCTTGTCACAGATTGAATGCTAGCCTTCGCGACTTGGCCTAGCCATTTCATTTGGGTTTCGAACTTAGCCTTTGTTTTAATTTGTTTGGTTTGTGGGGAGTAGGGAAATGCGCGTAGTTATCGTCGGAGCTGGAAATGCGGGCTGTGCCCATGCGGCTGAGTTGTCGCTTCGTGGTCATCAGGTCGTTTTGTTGAAGACTTCGAAGTCCATGCACGACGCCAACTTTGAGCGTGTGTTGGAACGCCAAGGCATGGATGTGATTGACAACCCGCGCCACGGCGAGCGCCGCTTTCAGCCTTTCACGCTGGCGACTCGTGACTTGGATGCGGCCTTTGCTACCCGGCCGGATATTGTGTTCGTCGCTACACAGTCAACTCAACATGAAGCGATTGCCCGCCTGATCGGCCCGCGTTTGAATGCTGGGCAGTTAGTCGTTGTGAGCCCAGGCTATATGGGTAGCTGCTACTTCCGCAAATACAGTTCATCGCCTGATGTGATCGTGGCCGAAGGTGAAAGCCTGCCATTTGATGCTCGCATTACCGAGCCGGGCGTGGTCAATGTGTTGTGGGAGAACACTCGCAACGCCTTGGCCTTTCTGCCACGCAGCCGTAGCCAAGAAGGTTTGGCGATCGCGCAGGCGCTGTTGCCTCGCTATGTGGCGGCGCGCAGCAATGTGGTTGAGTCGGCGATGCACAACCCGAATCTGATCTTGCATACGGTGGGTACTTTGTTGTCGGCCAGCCGAATTGAGTATTCGCAAGGCGAATTTTGGATGTACCGGGAAGCGTTTACGCCGTCCACTATTCGGTTGATGGAGCGGTTGGACGAAGAAAAGAAGGCCATCATTGCCCGCACGCAAGGCGAGCCAAGCGCTTATCTGGAGGCCTTCAAGTTCCGCAATGAAGAAAACCTGGACATGCCAGCCATCGACGTGTTGCGAAAGTACGCGAGCGAAGGCGGACCAAAGGGCCCGACAGATATGACGACCCGCTATGTCACTGAGGATGTGCCCATGGGGCTGGGGCTGATGTCGTCCTTGGGCCAGCGCCTGGGGGTGCCGACACCGGTTTGCGATTCATTGATTGTGTTGGCCGGAGCCTTGCTGGGGACCGAGTTTGAATCAAAGGCGCGAACCTTGGATCAACTCGGTTTTGCCGGTATGTCTGCGGATGAGTTTGTGGCTGAGATCAACGGTTGAAGCGATGAGCCTGATTGACCACTTGGAAAAGGCCTACTACAAGTACCGAGCCTTCATCCCACAGCGTTTGCTGTATCACCCGCAGTACTTTCAGGTGTTGGAATTGCAAGCGCAGCGTGCGCAGTCTCCCGACGGGTTGATGCGGCAACGACAAGCGAGGCTGCGGGCTTTGTTGGCGACTTGCGTTAATGATGTGCCTTTCTACCGAAACGAAGTCAAGTTAAGTGCCTCCGAACTGGTTCATGAAGACCCATATGCTTTGCTAGAGCGCTTCCCTCTGTTGGAGAAGAACACGGTGATGAGCCGGCAGGCTGAGTTTCGCAATGAGCGTTACAGCTTGAGCCGCCTTCATTACGCTACCAGCGGTGGCTCCACCGGGGAGGGCATAGGACTGTGGCGCAATAAGAGATTGGCCGATATCGAGCGGGCGTTTTTCGCGTTCGAGTGGGGCAAATTTGGCTTTAGCTTTGACAAGTCGCAGTACTTGCGCATTGGCGCCGATGCCAGAGCCAAAGCGAATGAGCCACCTACGCGCGTCAATGGCAATCGATTGATGCTGTCGCCGTACCACGTCAATGTCGGGCACAAGACCGCTATCTTGGCGGCGCTGCGACGTTTCAAACCGGCGTTTATCCACGCCTATCCGAGTGTGGCGGCTGATTTAGCCGATTTATTGAAGGGCGAGGACCTGGGTTTTGAGGTGCGAGCGGTTTTGCTGGCCTCAGAACCTGCGACGTCAAGCCAACTGAGTGCGATAGCGCGTGCCTTCAAATGCCCAATCTCGGTGAACTACGGTTTGACCGAGCGCACAAATATTGCCTTTGCTCGGTATGAAGGAGGCGAAGCTCTGAGGTTTCAGTTCGATGATTTGTACGGGGTCAATGAAAATCGTTTGATAAATGGCCGGGCTGAGATCGTCGGCACGTCCCTTTGGAACGACGTGACGCCCTTAGTTCGCTATTGCACCAAGGACTTTGGTGCAATAGATGCAGGCGGTTTGTGTGAATTGATTGAAGGCCGCAGTCAGGAGTTTTTGACCGACCGATTTGGTGGGCGTATTCCTGGCCTATCGATCGTGATCGACGAGGTGACCTGGGATTTTGTGCGCCTGTATCAGGTGCGCCAGCGCAAGCCAGGTGCAATTTCTATTGCTGTGGTGCCGCGTGGCGATGCAATGACCGAAGAGCAACAAAAATTTGTGCTGGACGCCCAACTGAAACGGTGGGGTAGTTTTTTTGATGTTGAGCTTGAATTGGTGAATGACATTCCCTTGGGCAAAAACGGCAAGCGCAAGTTGGTGCAGATCGATCTGACAACATGAATATGAAGTCAAAGGCTGTAGCGTGAGTGCGCACCTAGCCTTGATGATAGGCACCGACCCAGTTGGCAAAGGCGGTGTGGCGGCGGTGGTCTCGGTCTATATCGACAACGGTCTGTTTGATCGTTTGCCCATTCGCTATTTGTCCACACACCGGGAAGGCAGCAAGTTCAGCAAACTTTGGGCAAGCGTTAATGCGACCGCCAAGCTTGTAGCTTTGTTGGCTTCGGGGCGGGTCTCTCTCGTGCACGCCCATGTCGCCTCGAATGGCAGCTTTTTGCGCAAATCGCTTTATTTGGGGTTGGCGCGGCTGTTTGGCGTGGCGACGGTATTCCATTTGCATGGCGGTGGATTTCAGGAGTTTTATGCGGGCTCTCCGGCCTGGCTGCAACGCTGGATCGCTCACACCATTGCTCGATCGAACCGGGTCGTGGGGCTGTCTACGGCTTGGGCAGAGTTCTTGGCGAAATTTGCTCAGCCTGGGGCGGTGCGGGTGATCGCCAATCCAGTATTCCTGCCTGTGACGGTGTCGCATCAGCGTGAAGAAGCCGGGCGCTTGCTTTTCTTGGGCCGCGCCGAGCAAGCGAAAGGTATTTTTGATTTGCTGGAGGCAGTGAAGTTGCTCGCACCTCTTTGTCCCGGTTTGCGCCTCGCCATTGGGGGTGATGGGGATGTAGAGAGGCTACGCAGTCGGGCGGCGGAGTTGGGTATTGCAGAGCACGTCGAGTTTCTGGGTTGGGTGCTCGGCGACGCGAAGCTGCAGCAGTTCGCCCGCGCCGAGGTGTTTGTGCTGCCGTCCTTCCATGAGGGCTTGCCGATGGCGATGCTGGAGGCGATGGCGCATGGCAAGGCGATGGTGGTGACGCCAGTGGGCGGCATTCCGGAGGCGGTGCAGCCTGGGCAGCAAGGCTTGTTGGTCACGCCCGGCCAACCGCAGGAGCTGGCGGATGCGTTGCTTCGCCTGTTGCGGGATACCGGCTTGCGAATGCAACTGGGGGAGCGGGCGAGGGCGCGGGTGGCGGAGCGATTTGGCACCGAGCGGGTATTGGGCCAGGTCGCAGCTTTGTACCGGGAACTGGGTGTCCAGGAGTTTGGCGCGAAGGGGCCTGGCCAATGAGTAGCCAGGAGGCCGGCGGCCGGCTGGCTTGGTTCTGGAACCGCCTGTGTTGCATGACGCCGGCCGAGGTCGCGCATCGGGCGCTCTATGCCTGGCAGTCAAAGGCTGAGCGTGTGCTGGGCCTCGGCGTCTTGAGTGCAGAGCCGGTCAGGCAGTTAGGTGGTGGCGCCCAATGGGTGCGGGCTTCGCCTGCGCCTAGCTCGGTGGATGCGGCAGCCTATCTGGCCGAAGCGGCGGCGATTGAGCGCGGCTCTGTGCGCCTGTTCGCCAGCCAACGCTACGAGGTGGGCTCGCCCCCGCAATGGAATCGCTGCCCCTTGACCGGGGTGCAAGCGCCGGCGCTGGCGGCGCATGCGATTGCTATCACCGACCGCGCTCAGGTGGGTGACATCAAGTACCTGTGGGAGCTCAATCGGCATCTGCATTGGGTTGCGCTGGCGCAAGCCTGGGCACTCAGCGGTGACACAACCCACTTGCGAGCTTTGGGCGAGCAATTGCGCTCGTGGCTGGATCAATGCGCTTTTGGCATCGGCCCGAACTGGACCAGCTCCTTGGAATACGCGCTGCGTTTGCTGAATTGGTCGGCGGTCTGGCAGTTGATTGGCGGCTTGACCTCGCCCTTGTTTGACGGTGCCCAGGGGATGGACTTGCGCCAACGTTGGCTAGCCAGCATCAATCTACATGCGCGCGCGATCAGCAAGCATTTCTCGCGTCACTCGTCGGCGAACAATCACTTGGTGGGCGAGTTGGCGGGCATTTTTGTAGCGGCGCAGACTTGGCCTTTTTGGGCGTCGTTTGAGATCTTGGCGGAGCAAGCGCGCCGGGAGTTGGAGCGTGAGGTGCAGTTGCAGGTTACGGCAGATGGTGTGTTGCGAGAGCAGGCCTTCGAGTACGCGACGTTTACCTTCGACTTCTTCCTGGCCGCAGAGCGCGCAGCTGCGGCTGCTGGCCGGCCGATGTCGCCCGCCTATCTGGCCCGTATGAAGGCGATGTGTGAATTCGTCGCCGCCGTCACCACCGTCAAGGGTGAGGTGCCGCAAGTGGGCGACGCCGATGGCGCCGAGGCTTTCAGGCTTGACCCGCGCTCAGGCCGAGACTGTTTCGCGGCCATGCTGCAAAAAGGCGCTGCGTTGTTTGCCATGCCCGAGTGGCTGCCACTTAAACACAAGCTGCGTGATGACGTGGCCTGGCTCGATATGGCAGGCGCAAATCTGGCCCAGCCAGGCAAGCTAGCTGGTGCCGCTCTGCGTCAATTGGATTTTCCTGAGGGGGGCTATTTCCTCTTCGGCCGCAATTTGGGTGGGCCGGATGAGGTGTTAGGGCTGGTGGACGCCGGCCCACTAGGTTACTTGGGTATCGCGGCGCACGGCCATGCCGATGCTTTACAGGTCTGGCTATCGGTCGCCGGCTTGCCGGTGTTGATCGATCCCGGTACCTATTCCTATTGGGCTGACAAGTGGTGGCGAGACTATTTCAGAGGGACGGCTGCACACAACACGGTGCGAGTGGCCGGTCTGGATCAGTCGGTCAGCGGCGGGCGCTTTATGTGGACACGCAAGGCGCAGATAGGTGCAGATCGATCAGTGCAGCGCAGTGCTGATGGCGGTTTTCACTTGCGCGCCAGCCATGATGGTTATCGCCGCTTGCCCGGCCGCTTCTGCCACACCCGTGAAGTGAAATTTGACAAAATCGGCGAAGAGTCGAAATTGCTGGTGATTGACGAGGTGCGCGGTAGCAGCGCGGAACTGATTGAACTGTTCTGGCATGTGGCACCCGATTGGACTGTCGAGCCTGCTGGCGAGGATCAGCTTTCACTCAGGCACAAGATTAAAGGCCTATGCATTGGTTTGCGCATCAATGCCTCCCTTGCTGGGCGCTTAGAAGTCATCACGGCTCAGGATGCCCCCCCCCTGGCTTGGTGGTCCAAAGACTATGGTGAAAAGAAGCCTTGCCATACCATTCGATGGGCGGGGCAAGGTAGCGAGTTGCGGATAGAGACTCAGTTCAGCCTACCAAGGAATTTATAAAACTAAAGCGCTGATGAGGCGGCCAGTAGAGCTGCCCAGAGCAAACATGCTGAACGCAAGAGTAGGGAGTGGAGTGAAAAATGAAGGATGTGATCGAGTTAGCCTATCGATGGCTGGACCGACAGATGTTTCGTGCCAGCCAGATTGAACTGTCGCAGGCTACGAAATCGCTGGCCGCTTGGCCAGATTGGCAGTTGTCGGTGGGTGGTTTGCCGCTGGCCCAACTTGAAGACGGAGTCAGAGCCTATATTGGGTCGGGCCTGACGATTCCGATTGAAATTCGATGTGGCCAGTCGCGCGAATTGATTTACACCGCCCAGGCTTGGATTGAACATCGTTCACTGCGGCGCAGCATGGGCTTGGTGCTGGCTAAGCTGCCCGCCGTGTTGGCGAAGGCGCAATTGGTAGCGCAGACAAGGCCACAGAGCTTGCCTGGTCCGGCTACACAGTTGCGTAGCGCTTCGCCCGCGCCAAGCAGTTCTTTTCGTTTGATATACCAACTGCTGCGCGACGCAATAAGGTCGGTGCTGATGCGGGAGCAATGGGTACTAGCAGTTGGGCGCTGGGGCGATAAGACGGATAAGTTCTTGGTCACGGCCGTGATCGAACCACCGGGTGATCGGTTTTGGGCAGATCCTTTTGTTACCGAACTTGCGGGCAAACGGTGGCTGCTTTTCGAGGAATTGGTCTTCAAGGAGAACCGGGGCAAGATTGCCGCCGTGGAACTGGGGGAGCAGGGGCAAATTATTGGTTCGCCTCGACTGGTGCTCGATTTACCCTATCACCTGTCTTACCCCTTCTTGCTAGAAGATGCAGGCAAGCTCTACATGATCCCCGAGTCGTCCGCCAATAGGACGGTTGACCTGTATGTGAACGGGGGCAGCATTGAGACTTGGACCAAGGTGGCTACCCTTTTGTCGGGTGAGCGCTGGGCCGATGCGACGGTTATTCAATATGAGGGCAAGTGGTGGATGTTTGCAGCCCGGGGCGATGCTGGCGCCTCAATCTTTGACGAGTTGGTAATTTTTTGGGCGCATGATTTGCTGGGGCCATGGCAGGCACATGCAGCAAACCCAGTCAAGATCGATGCGCAAACTGTCCGCCCAGCGGGAGCCATGTGGGTAGAAGACGGCGCACTTCATCGCGTAGTCCAAGATTGTTCAGCAAGGTACGGCGCTGGGGTCAGGGTTCAGCGCGTGACCGAACTCTCGGCGACAAGTTTCTTTGAAGAGGACTTGGGTCCAATTTCCTGGGACGGGTCGTCAGAGTTTTTTGGTTTACACACGCTGTCGACTTTTGGCTCGACAGCGTGCGTGGACTTGCTCAGACGCATTCCTGTTTTTGATTTGATCTGAGCTTGCGTTCTGGCTGCCCTACAAAGGCAGCTTGACGAGCTTCTTGTCAAAAACAGCTGCTGTGCCGCCGTTGATAGTCACTGCAGCGCTCGTGCCTGTTAAGTTGACTGTAACGGGCACCGCTCGGCAGTCCTCCCTGATGACGGTGACGGCTGCGAGTTCCTTGCTTGGCGATGCTGCCGAGTATCTGGCCCGATGTTGATCGGCTGCGCCGTTTTCAGGTGCTACAGGGAAACCGCTGAACAAGGCAGGCGCATTGCCTGCCATGCCGTAAACATCAATGCAGGCAGAAGCGACACCATTGACGATCTTGACGGTCTTGCCGCTGACGGTTGGCAAGGTCAAGCTCTGGAAGTTCAGTTCCCATGTTCGGTTTGACGTGCTGGTGGCCCAGTCGTAAATGATCAGCACTTTTTCGGAGCGGTTGTAGGCAATGGATCGAATTGCATTGCTGAGAACTGGAGACCACACAGCCGTGGTTTGGTTTTGACCTTGGTAGGCCAAACTGGCATCACCCGTCGTGGCGGCCCAGGTCCCGGTATCAGTGAAGTTGATCAGTTGCCCACGGGCATCCATGGTATCAACCGGTTTGCCCGGCGCGGTTGGATTGGCACTGGGCTCAGCTTGCCCGATACCGCCGTCAAAGGTCAGCGCATTTTTGAAACGAGTGGCGCGCGCCACTGTCAGATGGTGTGGCGAGCCATAGTAAGGGTAGTAACCACCGCTGATCAAAAGGGGTAAGCCTTTTGAGCTGAAGTTGAAGGAGTTGTTGTCAGCGTGCGAATGGCTAAAACTGCCTAGGCGGCTGGACCTGAAAAACACACTGCTTCTTGCCGGGTCGGCGGCTTTGCTGTGGATGGCGACAAGCCCTGCATCTTCAAACAACGAGGAGTTGAGTGACGGCGCTGTCGCTGCTGGCCGGCTCGGGTAGAGACCCAACATCATGTAGTTTGCGGGAGTGACAGCCCATCTATAGGCCAAGCTCGCTGAATTCTGGCGCCAATACCACTCGTGAACTGGGTCGCGGGTCAATGAAGCATAGAGCCTGTAGCTGTCGCTGCTGTAGTCCCAGAAATGGCTACTTCGTTCGTTGTCGTCGCCGAAAGAGCTTCTGCTGGGGCCGGGCACATTTGTAAAGGCTATTTGACTGTTGCCAAACTTGCCAACGCTAGCCCATTTGCTGAGATCAACTCCTGCGATCAGTCGTGCCGTGGCTACGGAATTGGCAAAGTTCGCCATCGTGTACCAACC
Source organism: Paucibacter sp. B2R-40 (assembly GCF_025717555.1). Classification (GTDB taxonomy): domain Bacteria; phylum Pseudomonadota; class Gammaproteobacteria; order Burkholderiales; family Burkholderiaceae_C; genus Paucibacter_A. The sequence continues at coordinate 36,799 of NZ_JAJIRP010000016.1, forward strand.
ATAGGCTTCACCATTGCCGTAGGCACCGTCGGAGCCTCCCCAGATACCAATTGTTCCGGTCAGCCAAACTTCCCATGACTCGGCAAGCCAAGTCTTGGCCTCAGGAAAACCTGTGGTGCCGACTGCGTAAAGCAGTGCTTCCGTAATCAATTGCGCTGCCGTTAATACATGGGAGTTGTACGGATTGGCGTCCAGAGTTGCTACATCGGCCCGGGCTTGCTGGATCCGGTCTTTCAAGGTTGCAACAATAGTCGCCGTCTGCTGCGAAGTGAGCGCCGCCCCAAAAAAGTCCAGTCCTTTTGCCAGTGCAAGATAGATTTGTCGATTCGCTTGGTCTTGAATGGCTTCGCTGGTTGGCCCCGTGGTGGACCATGCGGCGAGCGCCATGACGTGGTCGATGCCCGCCTTCTGATACTTCAAGTCACCGGTGAAAATGAAGCCGTAGCCTAGAGCCTCAATGGCGGCATGTTCTGCCTCAGTTTGCTTTTTGATTGCTATCAATGCGCCCGCGTCAGCTACGGAAAGCGCCGCCCTCGGGGCACTGACAGGCGCGGCGGTCGGCGGAGTTGCAAGAGCTGTATCGGCTGCAGTCAAGAAAGCACTGAAGGAGGTACCCAACTCGCTGGCGCGCGCTGCTGCGGCGATCTTGGTTGGGGTTGACCCGGTTGGAACAAGCCTAGGATGCGGCTTGCTAGCAGCCGCATTCGCAAGGGCCAAGCCAGATGGAAGTGTTGCATTTGAAGCGCCAGTTGCTACCGAGAAGCGCCGAGCTTCGCTGGTGATGAGCACCTTCTTGTTGTCGGTATAGCTGACCGTCCAGGTGTACTGTCCTGGAGCTAGCGATTGATCGGCCAAGAGCAGGCGCGGTGAGCTGGACTGTCGTGTCAACACAAGTTCACCATTTGGCTTGTTGAGCCTAAAAATCCATGCGACTTTAGTATCGCGTGTAGTGGGTTGCCGCCATGAAAAAACCGGCGTTGAGGTCTGCACAATTGCGCAGTCTCTGGGCTCCAGCCGTCGAGTTGTCCAAGTTGCCGAATCAATGAAATCGGCCTTTATGCTGGGAACGCAACCATCGGAATAGACGGAGCTGATGCCTGTTCCATAAAGTTCAATGTACTTGGGCAGTACAGTCGCAATAGGTTGTTTTGGCAACGCAGCCACGGCCGAGTTCGTGACCGGAGCAACAGAAGGGGCAAGCACAGGGGCAGGCGTTGGTGCTGCAGCCAAAGGCGGCAAGCTGGGTAGCACCAGCGTTGGCACAGCAACCGAAACTTTGGGTGCAGCATTGGCCACAGTAGCTGCAGCGGGAGGTGCAGCCGTTGGCGGTACCGTCCCAATCTGGCCAGCGACGGTCGCCATCGGGACGGAGGTGCTGGTTGTTGGGCTCGCCGCAGTTGTTTTTGATGCCGTTGCAGGTGCAGATGCAGGTGCAGTTGCAGTTGCAGCCGACGCGGCCGGTGGCGCGGTCGCTATCTTGCTGTTGGTGTCCAATGCCTTTGCGGCTTGCGCCTGTGCGCTGGGGCCACTGGCTACGCTATCCGCAGCCGATGCGGCATTGGCCACAGCTACAGCAGCCGAAGCGGAGTCGGATGCGCTTTGCGCCGCAGCTGTCGCTCCTGATGCTTCCCCGCTTGGTGTGATTGCGGAGACAGATTTGTTGTCAGCACTGTTTTCCCCCCCCGCCCCACCTCCGCAGGCGTTGAGCAAGGCACCAGCGACAAAGAGGCCAATTAGCTTTGTCAGGCGTGGGGTTTTCGTCGAATTGCAGAGGGACTGCGGAAGGTACTTCATGGCACTGGACATCTCGCTGGCTGACTTTCCTAGGAGGCATTTACCTTGGTAGGGGCAATGAGTCGATAGACTCGTGCCACTGACTTTGGCGGGAAAGCTGGTATAGGCATTGTCGGCAAGTAGCGATTTGTCTTTAGTGATTTACCTCTCACTTATCCTTAGTCAAATGCAAGCAATGGAAACAGTCTTGTTTGGCGATCAGTTCGATGTGGCCTGCTTGGTCAGGAAATCGGCAAGAGCGAGCCGTATACCCTCTTCCAAGCTGGTGCTGGCGCGCCAACCCAGCCCAGCCAGCCGGCTTACGTCCATCAGCTTGCGCGGCGTGCCGTCCGGCTTGCTCGCATCAAAGACGATGCGGCCTGCAAAGCCGACCACTTTCATCACTGTTTCGGCCAGCTCGCGAATAGTCACATCGGTGCCGGTGCCCACATTGACCAGCGGGCCGTCGTAGCCAGATTCCATCAGGTAGACGCAGGCGTCAGCCAAGTCGTCCACATAGAGAAACTCGCGCATTGGCGTGCCGCTGCCCCAGACCACGTACTCGGCGTCGCCGCGCAGCTTGGCCTCGTGTGCCTTGCGGATCAGCGCGGGCAGCACATGGCTGTTGCTGAGGTCGTAGTTGTCATTCGGCCCATACAAATTTGTGGGCATGGCGCTGATGTATTGGCGGCCATATTGCTGGTTATAGCTTTCGGCTAGTTTGATGCCGGCAATCTTGGCAATCGCATAAGGCTCGTTGGTTTGCTCCAGCGGGCCTGTCAGCAAATACTCTTCTTTGATCGGCTGCGGGCAGTCACGCGGGTAGATGCAGCTGGAGCCCAGGAACATCAGGCGCTGTACGCCGGCCAGATGTGCACCGTGAATCAGATTTGCCTCGATCAGCAGGTTTTGATAGAGGAAATCGGCGCGGTAGATATTGTTGGCGTTGATACCACCAACTTTTGCTGCGGCAATATAAATGTAGTCCGGCTTTTCTTCGGCCAAGAAACTATGCACAGCTTGCTGATTCAACAAATCCAGCTCGGCACGCGTACGGGTCACCAGATTCGTATAGCCAGCCTTTTGCAGGCGACGCACCAAGGCCGAGCCCACCATGCCGCGATGGCCGGTGATATAGATTTTTGACTGCTTGGTGATGGTGCTACTGCTACTCATGTTTCTACTCAAAAGGTGAAGCTCTTACGACAAAGGGGCCGCTGAACCGGCCCCTCGAAGACTAACTAGCGCTCAAATATTACGAGCTCGGTGTCGCCCGTTACAGCTTACTCGTTGTAGTCGTAAGCTTTGAATCCAGCCATTTTTACCAGGCTGTCGCGGCGCGCCGAGGTGTAGTCGGCCTCGACCATTTCGGCCACCAATTCACGCAACGTGGTGGTGGGCACCCAGCCGAGTTTTTCTTTGGCCTTGGTTGGGTCGCCCAAGAGGGTTTCGACTTCGGTCGGACGGTAGTAGCGCGGGTCAACCTTGACGATCACATCGCCGACCTTGCACTTGGCCTTGTCGCCGGTCACAGATGCCACGGTGCCGATCTCGTCAGCGCCTTCGCCGGTGAAGGCGATGGTGATGCCCAACTCAAGTGCAGCAAACTCGACAAACTGGCGCACGCTGTACTGCACGCCGGTGGCGATGACGAAGTCTTCGGCCACTTCTTGCTGCAGCATCATCCATTGCATCAGCACGTAGTCGCGGGCATGGCCCCAGTCGCGCAGCGCGCTCATGTTGCCGAGGTACAAGCAGTCTTGCAGGCCTAGCGCGATGCGCGAGACTGCGCGGGTGATCTTGCGGGTCACAAAGGTCTCGCCGCGCAGAGGGCTCTCGTGGTTGAACAAGATGCCGTTGCAGGCGTAGATGCCGTAGGCCTCACGGTAGTTGACCGTGATCCAGTAGGCGTACATCTTGGCCACGGCGTAGGGGCTGCGCGGGTAGAAGGGCGTGGTTTCCTTTTGGGGGATTTCTTGCACCAGGCCATACAGCTCGGAGGTCGAGGCTTGGTAAAAGCGAGTCTTCTTCTCCAGGCCCAGGATGCGGATCGCTTCCAGGATGCGCAGCGTGCCCATGCCGTCAGCGTCGGCCGTGTACTCGGGGCTCTCGAAGCTAACGGCCACATGGCTCATCGCGCCGAGGTTGTAGATTTCGTCTGGCTGTACCAGCTGGATGATGCGGATCAGGTTGCTGCTGTCGGTCAGGTCACCGTAATGCAGGGTGAAGTTCTTCTTGTCGACATGCGGATCTTGGTACAGATGGTCGATGCGGTCGGTATTGAACGATGACGAGCGGCGCTTGATGCCGTGGACTTCATAGCCCTTGGAGAGCAGCAGTTCAGCCAGGTAGGCGCCGTCTTGGCCGGTTACGCCGGTGATGAGCGCGATCTTCTTCGTAGTCATATTTCTATATTTAGGTTGAGTATTCGGCCTGTCGCTTCAAAGCAGCAGAATTTTTGTGCATTATCGATGGGCTCAGTTATCAGGCGCTTAGCGCTGCCGCCATTCCTTCAGCAGCAATCCAAAGAACGCCATGTCTTCGATGAAATAGCGCCTGAACATGCGCCGCGGCTCTTGCAGGAAGCGGTAGAACCACTCCAGCCCGGTTTTCTGCATCCACACCGGCGCGCGCTTGACCTTGCCGGCCGCTACGTCAAAGGTGCCTCCCACGCCCATGGCGAAGGGAATCTTCATCTGCGATTGATAGGCGCCGAGGAATTGCTCTTTCTTGGGCGAGCTGATGGCAACAAACAGTAGGTCGGCTTTTGCCACCGCAATTTGCGCCACCACGCCGGCTTCTTCCTCCGGCTTCCAGTAGCCGTTGCGATAGCCGGCAAACACCAGCTTGGGGTATTTGTGAGCGTAGATATCGCGCACGCGTGAGACGATTTCTTCTTTGGCGCCGAGCAGGTAGACGCGCCAGCCTTTGTCGGCCGCGCCAGCCATTAAGGCCTCGAACAAATCAACCCCGGCTACGCGCTCCTTCAGTGGCTTGCCCAGCAGGCGCGAGGCCCAGACGACGGGCATGCCGTCGGCGTTGATCAGCGCACAGTCATTGATGATTTGGCGCAGTTCGGGGTCCTGCTGGGCCTTGACCAACTTGTCGACATTGACGACGACATGTTGATGCGGCTTGCCGCTTTTGATGAAGCCCTCGATGGTTTGCACCGTTTCGGCCATCGTCAGGTTGTCGATGGTGCAGCCCATCATTTGAATGCTTTGGCGGGTCATGTGTGAGTGCTTGGGAGAAATTGACGAGGCGGGACGATGGCAGCTTAGGGTCAGCGCGCGATTCTAGGCGGCGAATATGTCCGCTTGAGTATTGCGCTCATTGATCCAAGCGGCGGCACCCGGCCTGGCGAGCCCGCCTCTCGAATTCAGGCGCTTCAAGCCCCCAGCTTCTCCGCCAAGATCGCCACGATCCGCTCGGCCGATTTGCCGTCCCACAGGGCCGGGCGGCGGCCTTTTTTGCCGCCGTTTTTGATCGTGTCCAGCGCCAACGGGATGATGACGGCGGGGTCGGTGCCGGCCAAGACATTGCTGCCTTCGTCCACGGTGATGGGCCGCTCGGTGTTTTCGCGCATGGTGATGCAGGCGACACCCAGCGCGGTGGTTTCTTCTTGCAGGCCGCCGCTGTCGGTCAGCACCACGACCGCGTCTTTCCACAGATGCAGGAAGGACATATAGGCCTGTGGGCCCATCAGGGTGACATTGGCGCCGAGGTTGACGCCGAATTTCTCGATATTGGCGCGGGTGCGCGGGTGGACCGGGAAGACCAGCGGCAGCTCGGGCGAGACCGCGCGCAGCACGGTGGCAATGCGCTCCAGCGCTTCCGCACTGTCCACATTGCTGGGGCGGTGCAGGGTGACGACGCCGTAGCGGGCATGCTGGCGCTTGAAGGCGTCGGTCTCGAAGCCGGTGGTGTCGGTGGTTTGCAGCTTGTGGGCCTGGAACAGCACGTTGTCGGCCATCACATGGCCCACGTCATAGACCACGCTCATGTCGCGGCCTTCGCGACGCAGGTGTTCGGTGGCGCTGGGCTCGGTGACGAAGAACCAGTCGGTGATGGCGTCGGTGACGAGGCGGTTGATTTCCTCGGGCATGGACATATCGCCGCTGCGCAGGCCGGCTTCAACGTGGGCGACGGGCACGCAGGCCTTCTTGGCGACGATGGAGCAGGCGGCGGTGGAGTTGACGTCACCGACCACCAGGCAGGCAGCCGGTTTGTCGGCGGCGATCAAGGCTTCATAGGCGACCATGATCTTGCCGGTCTGCTCGGCATGGGTGCCGCCGCCGCAGCCCAGGCGCACATCGGGGGCGGGGATGCCGAGCTCTTCAAAGAACACCTCATTCATATCGCGGTCGTAATGCTGGCCGGTGTGGATGATCTTCCAGGCCAGGCGGCCGTCAGCTTGCAGCGCCCGCACGATGGGGGCGATTTTCATGAAATTGGGGCGCGCGCCGGCGATCAGGTGAATGCAAGGCTTGGTCATGGCTGGGTTCTCGCGGATAGATGCTGCTGGGGTGGCGCATTCTAGGGGGCGAAAAAGGCAGTTCTGTTGAAGCCAGCAGGTGATTGCCGTGAAGGCCGTCACGGCAGTGGACTGGGCTTTTCGCATGCGAGGCCCAATGCCGGCATGGGCTTGGGCGAGAATGCCGGGCGCTTGGCTGCAAGCAAGCCTCGAATTCCAGACCATCCCCCAGGAGATCACATCCGTGAAAGTACTCGTTACCGGCGCGGCCGGCTTTATCGGCATGCATGTCAGCCAACTGCTGTTGGCGCGCGGCGACCAAGTGGTGGGCCTGGACAACCTCAACGACTATTACGACCCGCAGCTCAAAGCTGACCGCTTGGCTCGGCTGACGCCGCTGAAGGGTTTCAGCTTCGTCAAGATGGACGTGGCCGACAAGGAAGGCATCGCCCAGCTGTTCGCGACCGAGAAGTTTGACCGCGTGGTGCATCTGGCCGCGCAAGCCGGCGTGCGCTATTCGATCGAGAACCCGCACGCGTACATCGAGAGCAATATCGTCGGCTTCACCAATATCCTGGAAGGCTGCCGCCACAACAAGGTCGAGCACCTGGCCTATGCCTCAAGCTCCAGTGTCTACGGCGGCAACACGCTGATGCCTTTCTCCGAGCATCACAGCGTGGATCACCCCGTCAGCCTGTACGCGGCGACCAAGAAGGCCAATGAGCTGATGGCGCACACCTACAGCCATCTGTTCCGCCTGCCGACCACCGGCCTGCGCTTCTTCACCGTCTACGGGCCCTGGGGCCGGCCGGACATGGCGCTGTTCTTGTTCACCAAGGCCATCATCGACGGCAAGCCTATCAATGTGTTCAACCACGGCAATATGGTGCGCGACTTCACCTATGTGGATGACATCGCCGAGGGCGTGCTGCGCGTGCTGGACCGGGTGGCGACGCCGGAGCCGGGCTATGACGCGATGAAGAGCGACCCGGCGCATTCGAACGCGCCGTATCGTGTGTTCAATATCGGCAACCATGCGCCCATCAAGCTGATGGAATTCATCGAGGCGATTGAAGCCGCCGTGGGCAAAGTGGCCGAGAAGAACTACATGCCGCTGCAAGACGGCGATGTGCCGGCCACGCATGCCGACGTGGAGGAACTGGCCGCCTGGACCGACTTCCGCCCGGCCATGCCGGTGCCGGACGGCGTGGCCAAGTTTGTGGCCTGGTACCGGGATTACTACAAGGTTTGATCGGCTGACAACTGCCTACGGCGCGACCGCCATGCGCCCTAGGTCGGATGTTCTTGAATCGCGGGTTAGGCCTTGTCCAGCCACACCGCCAGCCCCTGGGCATTGAGCTCAATGTCCATCTCCAGCAGCGCGGCCTGCTGCGCTGGTGCCAATTGGCAACCATGCGCCTGCAGGCGGCGTAAGTAGATCTCCCGCAGGCCGGCTTTCAGCTGCTGATGCCGATCCGGCGCGTCTCGCAGCTGAAGTCCCAAGGCCTCCATCTCGTCCACCTGCGCCAGCAGCAGCGCGGCCAGGCGCGGCAGATCCTGCTGGTCGAAGCCGATGCGGCCATAGTGCGTCAGATACATCGCCTGCGGCTCAAAACTCATCAGCCGCAGCACCGAAGCGCGCAAGGCCTGCGGGTCGAACTGCACCGGCGTGCTGGTGGGCAGCAGCCATTCGCCCGCCGCCGTGTCGAACTCACGGTAGCTCAGGCCAAAGGTGTCGCCGGTGAACCAGCCCCGGCTGCGCGCGTCCCAGATGCAGTGGTGGTGGCGGGCGTGGCCGGGGGTGTCGATCAACAAGAGCGGGCGGCCGCCCAGCGCTATCGTTTGCCCATCCATGCTGGCTTGCGCCCGCTCGGCCGGCACCGGCTGCAGCTCGCCGTAGGAACGCTGCATTTCGGCCATGCCGTAGACGGCCAAGGCGCCCTCGAACAAGGCTGAGGGGTCGACCATATGGCGCAGGCCGCGCGGATGCACCAGCAGCTTGGCCTGTGGCAGCGACTGCATCAAGAGCCCGACGCCGCCGGCATGGTCCAGGTGCACGTGCGTGGGGATCACCCAATCGACGGCGGACGGCGCCAGGCCCAGATGGTCGAGCGCCTTCAGCAGGCGCGGCACGGCGTGGTTGGTGCCGGTGTCGATGAAGGCGGCGCGGCCGTTTTCGACCATCAAATAGGCAGCGTCAAAGCGCGGGCGCTGAAAACCGGTGTCGATGGCGTAAATGCCGTGGCCGAGTGGTTCGAGGTAGTCAGGCTGCACAAGTGTCTCCTTAGAATGCGCCAACGATAGCGCAGAGGACGACAGCCATGGCCGTACATGAGATTTTGAAAATGGGTGACCCGCGCTTGTTGCGCGTGGCCAAGCCGGTGACCGAGTTCGGCACCCCTGAGTTGAAGGCGCTGATCAAAGATATGTTCGAGACCATGAAGGCCGCCAACGGCGCCGGACTGGCGGCGCCGCAGATCGGGGTTGATCTGCAACTGGTGATATTTGGCTTCCAGAGCAATGAGCGCTACCCGGAAGCGCCGCCGGTGCCGCCCACCGTCTTGATCAACCCGGTCGTCACGCCGCTCTCGGACGAGATGGTGGAAGGCTTCGAGGGCTGCTTGTCGGTGCCGGGCCTGCGCGGCGTGGTCGAACGCTTCGAGCGCCTGCGCTACAGCGGCTTTGATGCCGACGGGCAGCCGATCGAGCGCGAGGCGGATGGCTTCCATGCCCGCGTCGTCCAGCATGAGTGCGACCATCTTGTCGGTGTCTTGTACCCCTCGCGTATCAAGGACTTCAGCCGCTTTGGCTTCACCTCGGTGCTGTTCCCCGACATGGACCCGAACGCCGACGATTGAAATAGTTTGTAAAGCAGGTCGGCTTGGGTGCCATCTCGAACGTTGAGCTTGCACTGAAGGAGCACCCCATGCTTGCCGCCGCATTGAAACGAATTTTTGTCCCCGCCCTGATCTTGATCGGTCTGTTGGCCGCGCCCATCAGGGCGGCTCAGGCCGCCGATGGCGACCCCCCGGCGCGTGCCGGGCGCGTTTCCGAAGTCATCGGCGACGCCTGGCTGTTTGACGCCGACAGCAAGGAATGGGTGCGGGTGACGCGCAACCAGACCGTTGCCGAGGGCGACCGCCTGCGCACCGATGAGCGCGCCCGCGTCAGCCTGACGGTGGGCTCGACCAGCATGTGGCTGGACGAGCGCAGTGACCTGGAATTCAGCCAACTCGATGAAGGTCGCGTGTTGCTGATGTTGGCCAAGGGGGATATGGGCCTGAGCCTGCGCTCGCAAGCGGCCGTCAGTGAGTACAAGGTGCAGACCCGCGAAGGGCGCTTCTACGCCGAACAGCAGGGCATGTACCGGGTCGAACAGATGGACCGAGGCAGCCGTGGCTTCGCCTTCAAGGGGCGCCTGCGCTTTGAGTTTGAGCGTGGCGAAGGCAGCCAGCCGGTGTGGCTGCAGAACGGCGAGCAAGCTGAATTTTGGTGGGCCGGCGGCCCGCGCACTGAGCGCCAGCGCTTGGGCAGCGACAGCTTTGGCGAATGGCTGCTGGCGCAAAGCCGTGCCGAAGGGGATCGCTTTGCCTCCGGCGTCAGCCAGCGCTATGTCTCGCCCGAGATGACCGGCGCCGACGAGCTGGACCGCCATGGCCGCTGGGAGTCGTCGAGCGAATATGGCAATGTCTGGATCCCGACGGCGGTGGCGGTTGACTGGGCGCCTTACCGCTATGGCCATTGGGCCTGGTCGCGCCACTGGGGCTGGACCTGGGTGGACGATGCGCCCTGGGGCTATGCACCGTTTCACTATGGGCGCTGGGTGACTTATGGCGGGCGTTGGGTCTGGGCGCCGGGTAGTTATGTCGTCAACCCGGTCTATGCGCCGGCCTTGGTGGCCTGGGTGGGCGGGGTCTCGGTCGGGGTTGGCGGCGGCTATGGCTATAACAACCGGCCCTACTACGGCTGGTATCCGCTCGGCCCGCGCGAGATCTATGTGCCGCCCTACCGGCACAGCCCTTCGCACATTCACCGCATCAATATCGACCCCGATCCGGTCACCGTGAAGCGCCCGCACAGCAACCGTGATGTGGTCGGCGCGGTCAGCTATTTGCCCGGGCAGGGCGGGCCGGTGCGGGCGATGCCGGTCGGCGAGGTGCGGCCGGTGCGGCCGATGCCGACGGCGCCGGCTCGCAATGATTTGATGGCGGTCTTGCCGGCGCGCAGCGCCGTCGAGGCGCAGGTCAAGCCAGCCCCCGCGGATATGCCCTGGCGCAGTGAAAATTTGGGGCGACGCGAGCGTGAACGCGAACGCGAGCGAGATCAGGCCCAAAGTCAGATGCGTGACCCAGCGCGCGAGCGCGCCCGCCCGCAGTTGCCGGATGCGAGCGGCCCGCCTTCGGCGGCGCGGTCAGTGACTGTGCCCGAGCAGCGCAGCGAAAGCCAGCCCTCGGCGCAGCGCCAAGAGCGCACCGATCGAATTGAGCGTTTGGAGCGGATCGAGCGGCAACAGCAGCAACAGCAACAGCAGCAGCAGCAGCGCGTAGAAGCCGCGCCGCCGCCATCGCAGGTCCGCCAGGCGACCGACCGCGCGATGGAGCAGATGAGGGAGCGTGCGGTGGAGCGTCAGCAAGAACGGCCGCAAGAACGGCAACAAGAGCGCCAAGCCGAGCGTCAGCGTGCGGTGGAACCGGCGGCGCCGCCGCAGGTCCAGATGCAAGCCCCGCGCCCGCAGCCCGAGGCTCAGCGGCCTGCGCAGCCGCAGCGCCAAGATGATGCCGGCCCCAGGCGCAACCGCGCCGAGGAGGGCCAGCGCTCCGGCGGCGAGCGGGCTAGCGGTGAGCGGCGCCGGGGCGAGGCCGAGCGTTGATCAAAGCAGGCCTAAACAAAGCAGGCCTATACAAAGCAGGCTTATAGCAAGGGCTGCAATTTCGGCCACACCAGATCCAGCATGAAGGGATGTGCCTTGGCCAGCGGGTGGATGCGGTCGGGCTGGAACCAGTCCAGGGCGTCGGGCCGGTCCGCCACGCCCTTGAGCAAGAAGGGCAGCAGCGCGGTCTTTTCTTCTTTGGCCACCCGCTCGAACAGGCCGGCGAATTCGCGCCCGTAGCTGGCACCGTAATTCGGCGGCACTTGCATGCCCAGCAGCAAGACACGCGCGCCGGCTGCTTTGGCCGCGCGCGTCATGGCCGTGAGGTTTTCATGGCTGGCGGCCAGCGGCAGGCCGCGCAGCGCGTCATTGCCGCCCAATTCAATGATGACGACGCTGGGCTGGTGCTGGGTCAACAGGGCGCCTAGTCGAGCGCGTCCGCCGGCCGTGGTGTCACCGCTGATGCTGGCGTTCAACACGGCCTGGGGCATTTTCTTTTCTTTGAGGCGTTGCTCCAGCAAGGCCACCCAGCCCTGACCACGCGCCAGGCCATATTCGGCCGAAAGGCTGTCGCCGACCACCAGCACCAGCGGCGCCGGTTTGGCCGCTGCCGCCTCGGCAAGACCCGGCACAGACCAAGCCAATGCCAAGGCGCTAAAGTACGCCCAGCAATCACGCCGTCTCGATGTCATCACTTGGAAATCTCCGCTCAATGTCCGTCAATATCGTTGAAGTCGACCGGGTCAGCAAACGCGTGCAAGACGCTTCCGGCGAGCTGACCATTCTGCATGACATCTCGTTCAATCTCGCCGCCCAGGAATCGGTTGCCATCGTCGGCGCTTCAGGTTCGGGCAAAAGTACCTTGCTGGCGATTTTGGCCGGCTTGGATACGCCCAGCAGCGGCACCGTGCGCCTGCGCGGGCAAGATTTGTTTGTACTGAACGAGGATCAGCGCGCGGCAGTACGCGGCGCCGAGTTGGGCTTTGTGTTCCAGAGCTTTCAGCTGCTGCCCAACTTGAACGCGCTGGAAAACGTGATGCTGCCGCTGGAGTTGCGCGGCGACCGCGATGCCAGGGCAACGGCGACGCATATGCTGGGCCGGGTCGGCTTGTCACAGCGGCTCAATCATTACCCGCGCGTGCTTTCGGGGGGCGAGCAGCAGCGGGTGGCGCTGGCGCGTGCCTTCGTGATGCGGCCGGCCCTGCTCTTGGCCGATGAGCCCACCGGCAGCCTGGACTTCGCCACCGGCGCGGCGGTGATGGCCTTGATGTTCGAGCTCAACCGCGAAGCGGGCACAACCTTGGTGTTGGTCACGCATGATCCATTGATTGCGCAGCGCTGTCAGCGCCAGTTGCGTATCGAAGCCGGCGCGCTGGTGGTCTAAGCTCTTGCGGCATGGGCCCGCTGGCGCAGGCGCCGCCAGCGCTCGCCCCTGATCACCGCCCACCAACCGAAGTACACCACCAGATAGGCCAGCGCGCCCAGCACCAAGCCGGCCAAGGGCAGGCCGATCAACAGCGGCTCGCCCAGCGCCTGCACCCAGGCCCACAGCGAGGGCCACCAGGTCGCGGGCTGCTGCCACTCAAGCGCCAGCATCTCCGGCGTGGCGATAGGGCCGTGATGGCCAGAGGCCATGCGACCCAAGGCGATGGCCAAGCTCCAGATCGGCACAAGGGTCAGCGGGTTGGTCAACCAGGTGGCCGCTATTGCCGCGGCCACATTGGCGCGGCAGACGATGGCCAGCAAGGCGGCCAACACCATCTGCGTTGGCAGCGGGATGACGCCGGCGGCCAAACCCACGGCCACGCCCATCGCGACGCGGCGCCTATGCGCCACCCACAGCCAGGGCCGCGGCGCCAAGTAGCGGCCCAGCCACTTCAAGCCCCTGGTTTGGGACAGCGTGTCGGGGTGGGGCAAGATGCGGCGGGCAAGACGGGAAGCGGGCACGCAATTCTTTCGGCGGCTAAATATAAAAAAACCCGCGCTGCCGGTGAAGGCGCTGCGCGGGTTGAGCAGTTTCGACTAGGTGGGAGCTCAAGCGGCAATTACAAGCCGCTATTGAGACTGCTCAGCAGTCAAAATGCTATGCTCGCTCAGTTCGGAGCCGCGCCTTGCGGTGCGCTGGCGAACTTGTAATCGGTCTTGGCCTTGCTCTTCAGCTCTTGCTGATAGGCGCCGAGCTTTTGCTGTTCCAGGCGCTTGACAATTTGCGGCTTGACGTCGTCAAAGGCGGGGAATTGCGCTTCGCGGCTGTCGTCCAAGCGGATGATGTGGAAGCCGAACTGCGATTTGACCGGCGTTTGCGTCATTTCACCCTTTTGCAGCAGGGCCAAGGCTTCGGTGAATTCCTTCACATAGCTATTGCCATTGGCCCAGTCCAGATCGCCACCATTGGCGGCGGAGCCTGGGTCTTTGGAGTTCTTGGTGGCCAGGTCTTCAAACTTGGCGCCGGCCTTGATCTGAGCGATCAGGGCTTTGGCTTCGTCTTCTTTTTCCACCAGGATGTGGCGGGCGCGGTATTCCTTGCCGCTGTTCTGAGCCTTGAACTTGTCGTACTCGGCCTGCGCTTCGGCGTCCGAGACGGGGTTCTTCTTGGCGTAGTCGGCAAACAGCTCACGGATCAGAATGCTCTGGCGGGCCAATTCCATCTGGGCCTTGTAGTCGGCGCTGGCGGGCACGCCGCGCTTTTCGGCTTCCTGGATGAAGATCTCGCGCAACACGACTTCGTCTTTGACCTGCGTCTCCAACTCAGGCGTGCGTTGCTGCTGGCCGCTCTTGGTGACTTGCGTGAGCAGGAGCTCGGCGCGGGCCTTGGGCACCGGTTTGCCGTTCACGACGGCGATATTTTGCGCGCTGGCGGCCAGCGGCAACAGAGCAGCGGACAGGGCCACAGCGGCCAACAAATTTTTCTTCATGAGGCAACGATCGTTGAGGCTAAAAAAATTGCGCCGGTGAGGGCGCATCATGATCAATACGGGCAGCTTGATTCAAATTTCATCCGGTGCGCGGGCATCGATGGCCAGCGCATGGATGCCTTGTTGCATCAACTCTGCCAGACAATGATATACGAGCCGGTGGCGTGCCACCCGGCCCAAGCCTTTGAAGCGCTCGCTGACGATGCTCAGGCTGTAATGCCCGCCTTCTTTGGCACCGGCGTGGCCGGCATGTTGATGGCTGTCGTCTTGCAGCTTCAAGACGCTGGGCTCCAGGCCGGCGAGCAAGCGCGCTTCCATCTCCGTCAGGCTGGCTTTGGGCGTGCTCATGGCTTTTCCCCTTCTTTGGTGGCGTCTTCGGGTGCGGCGTCGGGCTTGGCTTCAGGCAGGTAGCGGCTCATGTAAATGCCCTGCGCCAAGGTGAACACCAAGATCAGCCCGGTGGTGCCGAAGGCCTTGAAATTGGCCCAGGCCGAGGTGGAGTAGTTGTAGGCCACATAGATGTTGAGCACTCCGAGTGCTGCAAAGAACAACACCCAGGCGCGGTTCAGCGTCTTCCAGACAAAGTCGGGCAGTTCCAGCTCCGCGCCCAGCATCGCCTTGATCAGGTTCTTGCCCCAAAAAGCCTGCGAGGCCCAAAACACGGTGGCCATCGCCCAGTACAGACCAGTGGGCTTCCATTTGATGAAGGTGGCGTTGTGGAACCAGATCGTCGCTCCCCCCAGCGTGACAACCAATCCCAGGCTGATCCACAGCATCAAATCGATCTTCTTGCCGCGCAGCTTCAGGATCAAGGCCTGGGTCAAGGTGGCCAGCATCACCACCACGGTGGCCAAAAGTACAGCCGCTTCGTCCGGGCCGACCTTGCCGCCGGAGACTAAGAAGCCGAAGTTATCGGTCGCGAACTGGGCGGCCCAGTCCTTGTGCGCATCGGCATATTTGAAAGTGCCGAAAAACAGCAGCAAGGGCAAGAAATCGAGCAAAAGCTTCATGGAGAGCGCGGCCGGGTCCGAAAGCGAGAGACAGAGAAGCGGCCGATCAGGGCTGCTGGGGCGTGAAGTCTATCGCAGCCGAGTTGATGCAAAAACGCTCGCCAGTCGGCTCGGGGCCGTCGGGGAAAACATGGCCCAGGTGCGAGCCGCATTTGTTACAGCGCACTTCAACCCGCACCATGCCGTGGGCATGGTCGACCACGCGCTCGATCACCTCGGCATTGACCGGGGCGAAATAGCTGGGCCAGCCGCAGCCGGCATCGAACTTGGTGTCGGCCTCGAACAGCGGTGTGCCGCAGCCTATGCATTTGTAAGCGCCGGCCTCGAAGTGATCCCAGTATTTGCCGGTGAAGGCGCGTTCGGTTGCGGCGTGGCGGGCCACCGCGTATTGCTCCTGGTCGAGCTGGGCGCGCCACTCGGCGTCGGTTTTTTGGACCGGGTAGGTCTTGTCGTCTATGGGTTTGCTCATGATGAACAGCTGACTTCCAAAGTTTGAGCCCAGTCGGGCGGGAGGGCGGCGTCCGAGGCGCGCTCAGGTTCGTCGTAGGGGCGTTGCAAAACTTTCAGCAGCCGCTCGGTTTCGCTGAAATCGCCGGCCTGCGCGGCCCGGATTGCGCCTTCGGCCAGGTGATTGCGCAACACGACAGCCGGGTTGACGGCGCGCATGCGCAGGCTACGCTGCACGTCGTCGCTGCTCTCAAGGCTCAAACGGGCCCGGTAGCGCTGCAGCCACTGCGCCAGCGCGGTTTGGTCGATGAAGAGATCGCGCAGCTGGGCCGGGTCGTCGGTTTGCGTGAGCGAGCTCAAGCGTCTGAAGCTCAGCGTGAAATCGGCGCGTGGCCCGGCCATCAGCTTGAGCCAGTCGTCAAGCAGCGCTTGGTCCTGAGCCTGTTCGGTCAGCAGGCCCAGTTTGGCGCGCATGCGCTGCATCAAGGCGGCCGGGAAGGCGGCTTTGTAGACATCCAATGCCGCCAATAGCGGCGCGCCGTCGCGGTCAGCATCAATCATCAGCGGCAGCAGCGCTTGTGCCAAGGCATGCAGATTCCAAAAACCGATATTCGGCTGGCGGGCGTAGGCATAACGGCCTTGATGGTCGGAATGGTTGCAGACATGGCCCGGATCGAAGCCGTCCATAAAGCCGAACGGGCCGTAGTCCAGCGTCAGCCCGAGCATGGACATATTGTCGGTATTCATCACGCCGTGGCAGAAGCCGACCGCCTGCCAGTCGGCCATCAAGGCTGCGGTCTGGCGTACCACCCGCTCGAGCAGTGCGACATAGGGCTTGGCTGCGGCCAGGCATTCGGGCGCATGGTGGTGAATGAAGAAGTCAGCCAGCTGGCGCAGCTCGGCATGCTGGTGGGTGTGGGCGAAATGTTCGAAATGGCCGAAGCGGATAAAGCTCGGCGCCACGCGGGTGACCACGGCCGCGGTTTCCAAGGTCTCGCGTCGCACCGGCAGCGCCGAGGCGGTGATGGCCAAGGCCCGCGTGGTGGGTATGCTCAAACCTGCCATCGCTTCCGAGCACAAGAACTCGCGGATGGACGAGCGCAGCACCGCGCGGCCGTCGCCCATGCGGGAGTAGGGGGTGGCGCCCGCGCCCTTGAGTTGCAACTCCATGGTGCCGGCGGCGGTTTCGACCTCGCCCAGCAGCAGCGCGCGGCCGTCGCCGAGCTGACCGGCCCAGGCCCCGAATTGATGGCCGCTGTAGACCGTGGCCAGCGTGCGCATGCCGGGCCAGACCGCATTGCCGCTGAGCACGTCCAAGGCCTGCCAGTCGGCACGCTGCCACCAGTCGGCGGGCCAGCCCAACTCGGCGGCGAGGCCGGCGCTGCGCGCGACCCAAACCGGATTGGCCATGCCTTGTGCAGGCAGCTCGGTGTGAAATGCCTCGCCCAGCGCGGCGTAACGGTTCAGCCAAGCGGTGGGCGGCGGCGAGCTTGAGACGGTGGCGTGCGGTGCAGGGCTGTTCATTCGGGCAGTGTAGCCAGCGAGCCAGGGCACTGCCGTCGAAGGGGCAATGCCTCGGCAGAGGCCGCCGCCGGGACGGTGAATACCCCTAGAGCCGTTGCCAAGCAGCTGTAACACCGGCGACTATGGCGCTGGCGTGGGCAGGCCTAGACTGAATGTGTAAATTGGCGCCGCCTGCGCCGGTGCCTCAAACAGGAGACAGACACATGGCTTTGATGGGTCAGATGATGACGATGCCGCTGCTGATTTCGTCGCTGCTCAAGCATGCGGCTCGGCATGCGGGCGATACCGAGATTGTCAGCAAGCGGGTCGAGGGCGATTTGCATCGCTACAACTGGCGCGCGGCGGAGCTGCGAGCGCGCCAACTCGCGCAGGCGCTGGCCCGCTTGGGCTGCGCCCCAGGCGATCGCGTCGCGACCTTGGCCTGGAATGGTTACCGGCATCTGGAGATCTATTACGGCGTGTCGGGCTCGGCCCTGGTCTGCCACACCATCAACCCGCGCCTGTTCCCCGAGCAGATCACCTGGATCGCCAATGACGCGCAGGACCGCGTACTCTGCTTTGATCTGAGCTTCCTGCCTCTGGTGGAAAAGCTGGCAGCGCAACTGCCCAGCATCAAGCACTATGTGTTGATGACTGATCGCAGCCATATGCCGGCGCAGAGCTCGCTGCCTGGCCTGCTTTGCTATGAAGAGCTGATCGAGGCCGAAGACGGCCGCTACGTCTGGCCCGAGTTTGACGAGCAGACGGCGTCGAGCATCTGCTACACCTCGGGCACGACCGGCCACCCCAAGGGCGCCGTCTACAGCCACCGCTCGAGCGTGCTGCATGCTTTTGCCGCGGCACTGCCGGACGCCCTGGACTGTTCCGCCCGCGATGTGGTGATGCCGGTGGTGCCGATGTTCCATGTCAATGCCTGGGGCCTGCCCTATGCCTGTGCCATGGTCGGCTGCAAGCTGGTGATGCCGGGGCCGCATATGGACGGCAAGTCGCTGTATGAGCTGTTCGAAGGCGAGGGCGTCACCTTCAGCGCCGGTGTGCCGACGATCTGGCTGGGGCTGCTGACGTACGTGAAGGCCCATGGTCTGAAGTTCAGCAGCTTCAAACGCACGGTGATCGGTGGGTCGGCCTGCCCGCCGGCGATGATGGCAACGCTGATAGACGACTACGGCGTCGATGTGATCCACGCCTGGGGCATGACCGAGATGTCGCCGCTGGGCACAGCCGCCAAATTGAATGCAGCGCAGTTGAAGTTGCCCAAGGATCAGCAGCGCCGCCAGCTGGCCAAGCAGGGCCGCGCGATCTATGGGGTTGATATGGCCATCATCGATGACGAGGGTCAGGTCTTGCCTTGGGACGGTACGAGTGCCGGCAATCTGGTGGTGCGCGGGCCTTGGGTGATCAGCCATTACTACGGCCATGCCGAGTCACCGCAGATCAGCGTCGAAGGTGAGCCGGGCTGGTTCCCGACCGGCGATGTCGCCACCATCGACGCCCAGGGCTTCATGCAGATCACCGATCGCAGCAAGGATGTGATCAAGTCAGGCGGCGAGTGGATCAGCTCGATTGATCTGGAAAACATTGCGGTCGCTCACCCCGCCGTGTTTGAGGCGGCGGTGATAGCCTGCGCTCATCCGAAATGGGATGAACGGCCGCTGCTGGTGGTGGTCAAGAAGCCGGATGCCGAGTTGACGGCCGAGCAACTGTTGGAGTTCTTCGAAGGCCGCATCGCCAAGTGGCAGATTCCGGACGATGTGGTGTTCGTCACCGAGTTGCCGCACACCGCCACCGGCAAGCTGCAGAAGCTGAAATTGCGGGAGCAGTTCAAAGCCCATCGCCTACCGACGGACTCCCAGGCCTGACCTAGCGTGCAATCTTGACGGCATAGAGGGGGGCGATGGTTGGTCTGGCGGGTGCCTGGCCCTATACTTTTCGACCACATCACTCACCCTCCTGCTCAGGCGCCATGACAACTTCTTTGCTCAAGCGAATTGCTCCCGTTGTTTTCTCGGCCTGCCTGTTGGTGGCCTGCGGTGGGGAGGGCTACGACAGTCTGATGAACTCAGCCCGCACGGCTTTGTCCAAGGGCGAGAGCAAGACGGCCATCATTCAGTTGAAGAATGCACTGCAGAAGAATCCGGAGTCCGGCGAGGCGCGTTTTCTCTTGGGCAAGGCCTTTTTGGACAGTGGTGACGCGCGCTCGGCCGAGGTGGAGTTGCGCAAGGCGATCGCCGCCAAGTTTGAGGCCGCACAGATCGCGCCGGTGATGGCGCGTGCGCAGCTGGCGCTGCAGGCCTACAAGCCGATGATCGAGCTTTACGGCGAATTCAAGCTGGCAGACGCGGCGGCAAGAGCCGACCTGAAAACTTCGCTGGCGACCGCCTATGAGGCGACCGGCGCGCGGGAGAAGGGCGAAGCCGCCTTGCAAGAAGCGCTGCAGGCCAAGCCCGGCTTTGCGCCCGCCGTCTTGCTGCAGGTTCGCCTGAAGCTGCGTGGCGGCGATGCGCCGGCCGCCCTGCAGCTCCTGGATGCCTTGCTCAAGAACGAGCCCGCGCTGGCTGAAGCCTGGCGGCTCAAGGGCGATATCGTCTTGGGTGGCATCAAATCGGCGGTCGAAGGCGTCAAGGACATGGACGCCGCAGAGGGCGTGGCAGCCTATCGGCAGGCGCTGGTCTTGAATCCCAAGGATCTGGGAGCGCATGCGGGGCTGATCAATCATTGGATCGAGGCCGGTGAGCTTGACAAGGCTGCTGCCGATCTCGAGGGGTTGAAGAAGGCGGTGCCCAAAGACCCGCAGGCTTTTTACTTCGAGGCGCTGCTGGCATATTCCCGCAAAGACTACGCGGCCGGACATGGCCCGGCCCAGGAGCTGGTCAAGCTCGCGCCTGAAAGCCCATTGGCATTGCAACTGGCCGGGGCGATCGAGTACGAGCTGAAGTCTTTTGGCCCGGCCGAGGAAATGCTGGCCAAGGCGTTGAAGCTGGCGCCTAACTTGTCGGCGCCGCGGCGCATGCTGACGCAAATTTATCTGCTGACGTCCAGCCCTGCCAAGGCCGTGACGGCGATCCAGCCCCTGCTTTTGAACGGCACGCCCGATGCGCAAGTCTATTCGCTGGCCGGCGAAGCCTATCTGCAAAACGGCGATCCGAAGAAGGCCGAAACCTACTTCGCGCAAGCCGCCAAATTGAACCCCAAGGACAGCCGCAGCCGCACCCAGCTGGTCTTGGGCAAGGCGGCCACCGCAAAGCCCGAGGACATCTTGGCCGATCTGAAGGCAATTTCGGACAGCGACCCCAGCTCGGTCGCCGATATCGCCATCATCCGCGCGCACCTTCAGCGCCGTGATCTGGACAAGGCCTTGGCCGCCATTGATGTGCTGGAGCGCAAGAGCCCGAAGCGCCCGATCGCTGCCAATCTGCGCGGCTTGGTGCAGCTGGCCCGCAAGGATGTGGCCGGCGCGCGCGTCAACTTCGAGAAGGCCTTGGCCTTGGACCCGAGTTTCTATCCGGCGGCCGCCTTGCTGGCGTCTTTGGATATGGCCGACAAAAAGCCCGATGCCGCCAAGCTGCGGTTCGAGACCTTGCTGAAGGCAGCGCCCGATAACGTCAAAGCCCACCTGGCTTTGGCCGAGCTGAAGGAGATCGGCGGGGCAAGCAAAGAGGAAGTCCTTGCGCTGATCGAGAAAGCCGTGTTGATCAAGCCCACCGACGCCGCGCCGCGTGTGGCCCTGGTCGATCATCATCTGAAAAACCGGGACCTGAAGGCGGCCCAGATTGCGGCGCAAAAAGGCATCGCCGCGCTGCCCGAGGCGCCCGAATTGCTGGAGGTGCAGGGCCGCGTGCGCATGCTCGCGGGTGAGTACAACCAGGCGACCGAATCATTCAATGCGCTGGCCCGGGTGATGCCGCGCTCGCCGATGCCGCATATGCGCTTGGCCGAGGCCTATGTGTCCTTGAGGAATTTTCCTAACGCCACGGCCAGTCTGAAGCGGGCTTTGGATTTGGCGCCCGACTATCTGGTCGCCCGCAAGCGACTGGGCGAGGTGCAGTTGGCAGCGGCCGACTACAAGGGCGCCCTGGCCAGCGCCGCTTTGATGCAAAAGCAAGAGGCCGGCAAGCCGGCAGGCTTGAGTCTGCAGGGTGATGTGTTGGCGGCCCAGAAGGACTGGGCCGGTGCAGCATCAGCTTATCGGCAAAGCTTGGCGGCCGGCGCGGAGGCGAATGCCGATGTGGCGGCCGGCGTGGCCAGCAAATTGCATCATGCGCTGGTGCTGACTCCAAACAAGGCCGAGGCCGAGAAATTTGCCGCCGGCTGGATCAAAGACCACCCCAAGGATGCGGTGTTTCAGTTCTATCTGGGCGGAGAGGAATTGCTGCAAGGCCAGTTGGCCCTGGCCGAAACCCGCTTTGCCGCAGTGTTGAAGTTGCAGCCCGAGAATGCCCCGGCACTGAACAACATGGCTTGGTTGCTGATGAAGCAGGGCAAACCGGGTGCCTTGCCTTTGATCGAGAAAGCCAATCAGCTGCTGCCCAAGCAAGCCGAGTTCCTGGATACCCTGTCCTTGGTGCTGGAGGCCGAAAAGCAATTGCCCAAGGCGATTGAGGTGCAGAGCCAGGCGCTGGATTTGCAGCCTGACAACCATGAAATGCGCATGCGTTTGGCCAAGCTCTACTTGGCCAGCGGCGACAAGACCAAGGCCAGCGCCGAGTTGCAACGGCTGGCCAAGGCCGGCAAACAGTACGGCGGCCAAGCCGAGGTGCAGCAGTTGCTGCGTGCGCTCTGATTCAGAACGTCCTCAGGTCTTGGCGATTTTGGCTGGTTTCAACCAGTCCAGCATTTGCTGAGTCAGCAAGGGGCTGCTGAGCAACTCCATATGGTTCATGCGGTAACAGACCAGTTGCTCTGACTTGGCAAAGCCCAGATCACGGCGCGGGTCACTGTGTTCGCCCAAGGCGCTGTGCAAGGGCACCAGGCCGTCGCCGATCAGCCGGTTGGCGAGCGCGCCTCGTTTGGCTGCCATCGTGGCCGCAACCGCAAAGCAGTTGACGCTGGCCGGCAGCGGCGTGATCAGGCGTTGATCGGGCAGGCGGTGGAAGCGATTGTCGCCCTGCCAGTCTTCGTCGCGCACATGACCATGGCGCAGGTCGGTGATGCCGGCGCTGCGCAAATGACCGAGCTTGGCCAGCGGCGCGGTGTAGGGTGTGCTGCCCAAGAGCACATCGATCCAGTTGCCGGCCCGCTCCAGTGGTGCGCCGTGATGCGGTGTGCCCAGGAAGACGATGTTCTTCAACAAAGGCAACCAGTTCGATCCCTGTTCAGACGCCAGATGGCAGGCACTGCGCGTCAAGAGGCCGCCCATGCTGTGGGCGACGATGCTGATTTCTTCGAGCGGAGTCGGCCAATGCCGCGCCAGCAATTCCAATTGAGCCGCCAACTCGCGGCCGTTTTGTGAGGTGTGCAGGCCCGAGTTGTAGCGCAGATAGATGGGGGTGTAGCCCAGCGCCAAGGCCAGTGCCTGGCCGTGATCGACCGGCTGCCCCTTGTTGTCGGCTTGCCATTGCAGATCATTCATACACAGGCCGTGGATCAGCAGCAAGACCTTGCCGCTCGGGGCGAACTTTGGCGGCAGGTCTTGCCAGTCCAAGACCTTCCCTTGCCAGCGCAGGCTCATCGCCGTGGCCAGGGGGTTGTGGGTCGCCAGCAAGTGGTCGCCCATCACGCCATTCAAGGCCGCCAGCAGGGCGGCTCGCTGCGGGCTTTCTGTTGAGCTGTCGGTGCCGGACGCCAACATGGGTTCGAGTCGCTTCAACAGTGCTTGCAGGCCAAGCCCAACCAGGCGATTGACGCCGTGCACGCTTTTGTAGGCCAGGCCGGTGATGCCGCGCGTTTGCCCGGCCACCTGCCCGCCCGGAACGCCGAGGCGATCCCAAATCGATTGATGCACGCCTTCAACAATGCGTGCAATGCCCTCGGTTGCTTGGTTGCCCAGTTGGGCGATGCCACGCAGATCCGAAGGCAATAAATGTTTGGCGGTGCGCTTGGGAGTCTTTGAGTTCATGCTCGCTGGGCCGGCGATAAAAAGTCGCAAGGAGGCTCGATTGTGCGGCCACCCACCTAGACGCGCCGCTCTATTCAACTCACCAGGGTCAACACCGCGAAGCTGGAAAACACAAAAACGATGCTGCTGAAGTTGAGTACAAGGAGTGCAAAGGCGCGCGGCAAGGTGCTCCACCAGCGGCAGCGGTAGACGCGCTGCAGGGCAATGACGGGATAGACCAGGGCGGCCGTGCCGGCGATTGCCGACAAGGGCTCCCATTGAATCAACAGCAGCATCACCATCACAAACCAGAAGGCGTGCAGGTGCAGCGCGAACGTCAGATGCTCGGTGTAGCGCATGCGCTTGTCCCAAAAAATCAATTTCAACCAGAGCGCAAAGCAGGGCAGCAGTACAAACATGGTGGTGCCGATATTGCCCAGGGCCCGCTCGGACAACTGCACCATCTCCTTGGCCATGCCGGCGTGATCCAGCGTTAGGCGGTGTTCCAGGCGTTTGCACATTGATTCGGGCAATTTGTCGCAGAAGAACACGCCGTCTTTCAAGCCGGCCTTGAAGCCGCCCAGCCCGCCGATTTGGATGTTCTTGGTGTCGCCGTCTTCCAACTGAATGACCTTGGACGAGCTTGGGCCCTTGATCTCCGGGGCATTGGCTTCGATTTTGCTGCTGGCTACCAGGCGCAACGACAATAAAGCCAGCACGCTGATGGTCAGGTATAGGCGCAGTGGCAGCACATAGCGGCGCCGCCTTCCGGCCAGGTATTCCAATGTCAACTGGCCCGGCAACAAAAGCAGGCGCCACAGCGTGCGCCACAGCGCCCCTTCGGTCGAGATATAGGCGCCGCCGAATTGCTGCATGAACTCCAGCAGCGTCGGCGCACGCAGGTTCGATTCTTGACCACAGGCACCGCAGAACTTGGGCCGCGGAGCGGGGAAGGGTGTGCTGCAGTTCGCGCAGCAATCCTGTGTGGGGGTTGGTTGGCCATTGTGGCCCGGCAAGATAGTCATCGCATGATTGTCTGAGCAAACGCAACGTCATATCGAGTGTCCGGGTTCATACCGCCTACACACTATTCAGTTAGGCTGAGGGATCGCCAATCAAGGCGCACCTTGGCTGCTTGTTCCGCATTTCCAGCTTGACCGCAGGCGCTACCATTGCGCTACAAAATTGAAAGGTTTGAAGAATGAAAGTAACTGCCATTGGCACCGGCTATGTCGGCCTCGTGACCGGCGCGTGTTTGGCCGAGATGGGCAATCATGTGGTCTGCCTGGACGTCAATGCTGAAAAGATCCGGGTGCTCAACGCGGGGGAGATCCCGATCCATGAGCCGGGCTTGTTGGAGATCGTGCGCCGCAACGTGGCGGCGGGGCGTTTGCAGTTCACCACCGATGTAGATTTGGCCGTCAACCACGGCACCATTATGTTCATCGGTGTGGGCACGCCGCCGGACGAAGACGGCTCGGCCGATCTGCAATATGTGCTGGCGGCGGCGCGCTCGATAGGTGCGCGCATGACCGACTACAAGGTGATCGTGGACAAAAGCACGGTGCCCGTGGGTACGGCGGACAAGGTGCGGGCTGCGGTGGCCGAGGAATTGGCAAAACGCGGTTCCACATTGGCCTTTTCGGTCGTGTCCAACCCCGAGTTTCTGAAGGAAGGCGCGGCGGTCGAGGACTTCATGAAGCCCGACCGCATCATCATCGGCTCTGACGACGAGCAGGCAACGCTGTTCATGCGAGCCTTGTACTCGCCCTTTACCCGCAACCATGACCGCATGATAGTGATGGACCTGCGCAGTGCTGAGTTCACCAAATATGCGGCCAATGCGATGCTCGCCACGCGCATCAGCTTCATGAATGAAATGGCGTTGTTGGCCGAGAAGGTCGGCGCAGATATCGAGTTAGTCCGTCGGGGCATTGGATCCGATCCGCGGATCGGCTACAGCTTTTTGTATGCGGGCGCCGGTTATGGCGGTTCCTGCTTCCCCAAGGATGTGAAGGCCTTGGTGCAAGCTGCGCAGAGCGAGGGCATTCCATTGCAGGTTTTGACAGCCGTGGAGGCCGCCAACGAGCGTCAGAAGCTGTTGTTGGTGGACAAGGTGGTGGCGCGCTTCGGTGCCGATCTGAGTGGCCGGCATTTCGCCATCTGGGGGCTGGCATTCAAGCCCAATACCGACGATATGCGCGAAGCGCCTGCCTTGGTGATCCTGCGCGAACTGCTTCGCCTAGGCGCTACGGTCGCAGCCTACGACCCGGTGGCCATGACCGAGGCCAAGCGACAGTTGGGCGAGCTGCCGGCCTTGAGTTATTGCCAAAGCGCGGAGCAGGCGCTGGAGGGCGCCGATGCTTTGTTGCTGGTGACCGAGTGGAAGGAATTCAAAAGCCCGGACTTTGACGTCATCAAATCGGCCTTGAAGCAGCCGGTCGTGTTTGACGGCCGCAATCAGTACGAGCCTTCATTGATGAAGGTCTTGGGCATTGAGCACCACGGCATCGGCCGTGGCACGGCCTAGTCAAACAGCCTTGGGGCATCGGCCAGCAAAGGCGCTTTGGCGTCTTTGTCGGCCAGCAAAGCCGGTACGCCAGTGGCGGGCCAGTTGATGCCGATGGCGGGATCATCCCAGCGCACCGCGCCCTCGCATTGCGGGGCGTAGTAGTCGGTGGTTTTGTAGAGGAAGTCTGCTGTTTCGCTCAAGACCAAAAAGCCATGTGCAAAACCTGGCGGCACCCAGAGCTGACGTTGGTTCTCTGCACTCAGCTCGACGCCTTCCCAGCGACCGAAGTTGGGGCTGGAGCGGCGGATATCGACCGCCACATCAAACACCGCGCCGCTGACCACGCGCACCAGCTTGCCTTGTGTGTGCGGCGGCAACTGGAAATGCAGACCGCGCAGCACGCCGCGTGCCGAGCGGGAATGGTTGTCTTGTACGAAGCGGACCTCATGTCCGACCGCCTTGTTGAAGCTCGCCTCGTTCCAGCTCTCGGTGAAAAATCCGCGTGCGTCGCCGAACACGCGCGGCTCGACGATCAGGACCTCGGGCAGGCTGGTAGGGGTAATTTTCATTGTCAGAATGCTTTTTCGCTTAGCAACTTTTGCAGGTATTGGCCGTAGCCATTCTTGGCCAAGGGTTTGGCCAGTGCGGCCAGTTGATCGGCCGTGATCCAGCCCGAGCGGAAGGCGATTTCCTCGGGGCAGGCCACCTTCAGGCCTTGGCGTTTTTCCAGCGTGGCGATGAACTGGCCGGCTTCCAGCAAGCTGTCGTGGGTGCCGGTGTCCAGCCATGCATAGCCGCGCCCCATGATTTCGACCTGCAATTGCTGCTGCTTCAGGTACTGGGCGTTGACATCGGTGATTTCCAACTCACCGCGCGGGCTGGGCTTGATGGCAGCGGCAATATCGCAGACCTGCTCGTCGTAAAAATACAGGCCGGTGACGGCGTAATTGCTCTTTGGTTGCAGCGGTTTCTCGGCCACCGAGAGGGCCTTCTTTTGCGCATCGAACTCGACCACGCCGTAGCGCTCGGGGTCGGTCACATGGTAGGCAAACACGGTCGCGCCGGTTTGATTGGCATTGGCATTGGCGAGCAGACCTTGGAAGTCATGGCCGTAAAAGATGTTGTCTCCCAGTACCAAGGCGCTGGGGCTGCCATTGATGAAATCGCGGCCGAGGATGAAGGCCTGCGCCAAGCCGTCCGGGCTGGGCTGCACACAATAGCTGATGTTCAGGCCCCAGCGCGCACCGTCGCCCAGCAAGGCTTCGAAGCGCGGGATGTCCTGCGGGGTGCTGATCAAGAGAATGTCACGGATGCCGGCTAGCATCAAAGTCGCCAGCGGGTAGTACACCATCGGCTTGTCATAGACCGGCAGCAACTGTTTGCTCATGGCCAGGGTGGCGGGATGCAGGCGGGTGCCGGAACCACCGGCGAGGATGATGCCCTTGCGATTTGTGGTCATGAAGTCTTCCTCAGAGGATTTCGGTCAGCATGCGCTCAACGCCCACTTGCCAAGCTGGCAGCTTGAGGCCGAAGGCGGCTTGCAGCTTGATGGTGGACAGGCGGGAGTTCAAGGGGCGTTGCGCGGGTGTGGGGTAGTCGCATGTTGGGATCGCCAGCACTTGGTCTGGGCTGACCTTGATCGGCGTGCCCCGGGCTCTGGCGAACTCGATCACATGCTGTGCATAGGCATGCCAGCTGGTTTCGCCATTGGCCACCGCATGGTAGGTGCCGCTCAGGGCGGGATTGGCCCGCGTGGCCCTGAGCATATGGGCCGTCAGGTCGGCCAGCAGATCCGCGCCGGTAGGGGCGCCGATCTGGTCGGCAATGACTTTCAGTTGCTCGCGCTCGGCAGCCAGGCGCAGCATCGTCTTGGCGAAATTGCCGCCGCGTGCCGCATAAACCCAGCTGGTGCGCAGGATCAGGTGTTCACATCCGCTGGCACGAATCGCGTCCTCGCCGGCCAGCTTGCTGGCACCGTAGACGCTCAAGGGCGCAGTGGACGCGGCTTCAGCGCGCGCTTGCTCGCCGCTGCCGTCGAACACGTAGTCCGTGCTGTAGTGGATCAGCAAGGCACCCAGGGCCTTGGCCTCCAGTGCCAGCAGACCGGGCGCAGTGGCGTTGATCTGGTGGGCCAGTCCAGACTCGGTTTCAGCCTTGTCGACGGCGGTGTAGGCGGCGGCGTTGACAATCACTTGCGGCGAGATGGCCTGAACAGTCGCCAGCAATGATGCGCTGTCGGCCAGATCGCCTCCGCTAGCCCTATCCAGCGAAATCAGCTCGCCCAGCGGCGCCAAGGCTCGCTGCAGCTCCCAGCCGACTTGGCCGTTCTTGCCCAGTAGCAGAATTTTCATGCCGTGTACTGTTGTGCTACCCAGTCCCGGTAAGCGCCGCTTTGCACCCGTGCCACCCATTCGGGGTGGTCCAGATACCACTGCACGGTCTTTCGGATGCCGGTCGCGAAGGTTTCGGCCGGGCGCCAGCCGAGCTCGCGCTCGATCTTGCGGGCGTCGATGGCATAGCGCCTGTCATGGCCGGGTCTGTCCTTCACGTAGCTGATCAAGCGCGCGTAACTGCCGGCAGCATCGGGCCGCAACTCGTCCAGCAATGCGCAAACGGTGTGCACGATGTCCAAATTGGTCATCTCGTTCCAGCCGCCGATGTTGTAGACCTCGCCTACCTTTCCACCGGCCAGCACAGCCCGGATCGCCGAGGCATGGTCGGTCACATACAACCAGTCCCGTACATTCTTGCCGTCACCATAGATGGGCAGCGCTTTGCCGGCCAGCGCGTTGACGATCATCAGCGGGATCAGCTTCTCGGGGAAGTGCAGCGGCCCGTAGTTGTTCGAGCAGTTGGTGGTCAGCACCGGCAGACCATAGGTATGGTGCCAGGCCCGCACCAGATGATCGCTGGCAGCCTTGCTGGCCGAGTAGGGGCTGTTGGGCTCGTAGGTTTTGGTTTCGGCGAAAGGGGCGTCGTCCAGGCTCAAAGAGCCGTAGACCTCATCGGTCGAGACATGATGAAACCTGAACGCAGCCTTGTCCGTCTCGCCCAGCTCGCTCCAGTAGCCGCGCGCCGCTTCGAGCAGGGTGTAGGTGCCCTCGATATTGGTGCGCATAAAGGCGCCGGGGCCGCTGATCGAGCGGTCTACATGGCTTTCGGCGGCGAAGTGAACCAAGGCTCTTGGCTTGTGTTCGGCCAAGAGCTTGGCCACCAGCGCGCCGTCACAAATATCGCCTTTGACGAACACATGGCGTGCATCGCCGTCCAGCGCAGCCAGGTTTTCCAGATTGCCGGCATAGGTCAGCGCGTCCAGTGTCACCACCGGCTCGTCTGACTGAGACAGCCAATCCAAGACAAAATTGCTGCCGATAAAGCCGGCGCCGCCGGTGACGAGAATGGTCATATCAATCCAGAATTACAGACGCCAGACGCGCAGGCCGGCTGCTTGCAAGGCTTGCTGGTCAAAGGCCGCCTTGACGTCGATGAAAGCGCCGCCCGGCAGCAGTTTAGCGGCCAGGTCGGCGGCGCTCAGGGCTTTGTAGCTCTTGTGCGCTACGGCCGCGACGATGGCGTCGGCCCGGGGCAGTTCCGCCCAAGTCACCGGCCGCACGCCGTACTCATGTACAGCCTCGTCAGCGTCGGCATCCGGGTCGGTGACGATCACCTCGACCCCGTAGGTCTTCAGCTCGGTGATGATGTCGATCACCTTGGAGTTGCGCAGGTCGGCGCAGTCTTCCTTGAAGGTCAGACCCAGGACGTTGACCTTGGCGCCCTTGATGGCGCTGCCGGCCGCAATCATTTGCTTGATGGTCTGCTCGGCGATGAACTTGCCCATGCCGTCATTGATGCGCCGGCCGGCCAGAATCACCTGCGGGTGATAGCCCAGCATATCGGCTTTGTGGGTCAGGTAGTAAGGATCGACGCCGATGCAATGGCCACCGACCAGGCCCGGCTTGAACTTCAAGAAGTTCCACTTGGTGCCGGCCGCTTCGAGCACTTCGGAGGTGTCGATACCGATCTTGTCGAAAATGATGGACAACTCATTCATCAGCGCGATGTTCAGATCCCGCTGGGTATTTTCGATCACCTTGGCGGCCTCGGCGACCTTGATGCTGGCGGCACGGTGGACGCCGGGGATGATGATTTTTTCGTAGACCTTGGCAACGGTGTCCAGCGTCGCGGGCGTGTCGCCGGAGACGATCTTGAGGATCTTGGTCAAGGTGTGCTCTTTGTCACCCGGGTTGATGCGCTCGGGTGAATAACCGATGAAAAAGTCCTGCTTCCACTTCAGACCGGACTCGCGTTCCAACACGGGAATGCAAACCTCTTCGGTGGCACCCGGGTAGACGGTGGATTCATAGACCACGATCGCACCCTTCTTGAGGTTGCGGCCCACACTGGTGCTGGCGCCAATGAGTGGGCGGAAGTCGGGAATATGGGCGCCGTCAACCGGCGTGGGTACGGCCACGATGATGACGTCGGCTTCACGCAGGCAGGCCGGATCAAAGCTGTATTCGGCATGCGGCGACTGGCTCATTTCCTCGTCGCTCAACTCGCGCGAAGGGTCCACACCAGCCTGACATTTGGCGACCTTGTCCTTGGCGATGTCGAAACCAATGGTGCGGCCATGCTTGCCGAACTCGATCACCAGTGGCAAGCCCACATAACCCAAACCCACCACGGCAATCACGCTCTTTTCGCTCATTTCCTATTCCCCAAAATTGAAAGTTCTCAGAACTTAACTGCGGCCGTACGTGTCTTCAAAACGCACGATATCGTCCTCGCCCAGGTAGGAGCCGGACTGCACCTCGATAATTTCCAGCGGCACCTTACCCGGATTGGCCAGCCTGTGCGTTTGGCCCAGGGGGATATATGTGCTTTGGTTCTCGCTCAGCAGCAAAACCTTGTCGCCATTGGTGATCTCCGCGGTGCCGGAAACAACAATCCAGTGCTCGGCGCGGTGGTGGTGCATCTGCAGGCTCAAGGTCGCACCCGGCTTGACCATGATGCGTTTGACCTGAAAGCGCTCACCCGAGTCCACGCTGTCATACCAGCCCCAGGGGCGGTGGACTTTGCGATGCAGAGTTTGCTCACCGCGTTTCTCGGCGTCCAGTCGGGCGACGATTTTCTTCACCTCTTGGCTGCGGGAACGGTCGCTGACCAAGATGGCATCGGGGGTTTCCACCACGACCACATCGCTCAGGCCCACCACGCTGACCAAGCGGCTGGTGGCGTGCACCAAGGTGTTGTGGCTGTCGCTGAAGATCGCGTCCCCAATGGCTGCGTTGCCGTTGGCGTCTTTGTCCGCCACTTGCCAGACGGCATCCCAGGCACCGAGATCGTTCCAGCCGGCGTCCAGGGCCAACATGCGCAAGGCAATGTCGCTGCCGGGGCAGCGTTCCATGACCGCATAGTCGACCGACTCCGACGGCACGGCGGCGAATTCGGCCTTGCCGGGACGAATGAATTTGGCATCGACCGAGCGCGCGGCCCAAGCGGTGCGGGTGGCTGCTGCAATATCGGGCCGGAAACGCTCCAGTGCTTTTATCCAGACGCTGGCGCGCAGCACGAACATGCCGCTGTTCCAGAAGTAGTTGCCCTCCGCGACATAGCGCTCAGCCGTCGCGGCATCGGGCTTCTCAACGAACTGGGCCACGGCCAAGCCTGACCCGTCTGCCTCGGTGCGGATATAGCCGAACCCGGTCTCGGCGCGATCGGGCGTGATGCCCAAAATCACGATCGATCCTTCGGCCGCTTGCCGGATCGCTTGTTGCAGGGCGGCTGTGAAAGCCGGGCCGTTGGTGACGGTTTGGTCAGATGGCGTCACGACCAAGACCGGGTCAGCGCCATTCTCCAAGGCGTGCAGCGCGGCCAGCGTCAGCGCAGGCGCGGTGTTACGGCCCATGGGTTCGAGCAAGACGCCGCTGGTTTCCAAGCCGGTTTCGCGCAGTTGATCCAGCACCAGAAAGCGGTGCTCTTCATTGCCGATGATGGCTGGACCTGCCAGCGCGATGTCGGCCGCGGCGAGAGCGCCCAAGCGTTCGGCGGCTTGCTGAAACAGGCTGGTATTGCCGGACAAGACCAGAAACTGCTTGGGGAAACCAGCGCGCGAGAGGGGCCACAAGCGGGTGCCGCTGCCGCCGGCCATGATGACCGGTTGAACTTGGATCAGGGACATTTGAGGATTCCAAAAAAATTTAAAACTTACGCAAAACCCTGCGGATTCATGCTCTGCCAGCGCCAACTGTCCTGGCACATTTGCGCCAGGTCATGGCGGGCCTGCCAGCCCAGGCGCTCGCGGGCGAGTTGGGGGTCGGCATAGCAGGCCGCTACATCGCCAGCACGTCTGGGCACGACGGCGTAGGGCACGCTGCGCCCGCTGGCCACTTCATATGCCTTGACCAGATCGAGCACGCTATAGCCTTGACCGGTGCCGAGATTGGCGGTGATTGATTCTTGGCCGCCCAGCAGGAAACGCAGCGCCGCCACATGACCCTCGGCCAGGTCAACCACATGGATGTAGTCGCGCACGCCGGTGCCGTCAGGTGTTGCATAGTCATTGCCGAAGACCTGCAGGCGCTCGCGCCGCCCGACGGCGACCTGCGCCACATAGGGCATCAAATTGTTCGGTGTGCCGCGTGGGTCTTCCCCGATCAGCCCGCTGGCGTGGGCGCCTACCGGGTTGAAGTAACGCAGCGCGGCGGTCTGCCAGGCCGCATCAGCCGCACCCAGGTCGCGCAAAATTGTTTCACCCATCAGCTTGGTCGCGCCGTAGGGGTTGACGGCCGACAGCGCCGCGTCTTCACGCAGGGGCAGGCTTTCTGGTACACCGTAGACGGTAGCACTCGAGCTGAAGACCATGCGCTTGCAGCCAAAGCGGAGCATGGTCTCGCAGGTGTTGATCAGGCCCCCGAGGTTGTTGCGGTAGTAGCTGAGTGGCTGAGTGGTTGATTCGCCGACTGCCTTGAAGGCGGCGAAGTGCACGACCGCGTCTGGCCGATGGCGCTCAAAGACGGCGTTCATCGCAGCAGCGTCGCAAACATCGGCACGCTCGAACACGGGCTCTTGGCCACTCAGGGTCTTCAGGCGGTTCAACACCTCGGGTGAACTGTTGGAGAAATTGTCGATACCGACCACCTCAAAGCCGGCCGCCTGCAGGGCCAACCAAGTGTGCGAGGCAATATAGCCGGCAGCGCCGGTCAGCAAGATGCGTGCAGTCATGATGTGGGCTCAATCAGTACAGCAGGATTTGGCCGTAGCAGCCGTAGCTGTTGGCATCAAAGGTGTAAATTTCTTGCGAGCTGTTGCGCGATGACTTGTTGTATTGGCAGCCCATGGTGATGCCGCGCGAATATTGCCAGCGCGCACCCAGATTGAAGGCGTTGTCGCGATCGGTGTCTTCGGAGCGCCGTCCCGCAGCATCATTGATGCGGCGGCTTTTGGAAGTGCTCAGGCCACTGGTGAGAAAGACCTTGCCGGTCAACTCGTAAGTCGCATTAACTTGCAGGCCATTGGTAATGCGGTCCTGCTCGGAGCTGGTATTGGCGTTGCTGAATGAGGATTCCAGGCCCGTGTCGCGGCTGACGCTGCTGGAAATATTCCATTTAGCGCTAGGCTGCCAACCCCAGGTGATTTGGCCGGTCACGCCCGAGAAATCATTCCCGACGCCTTGCTTGATCTTGGAACGGCCAGTGCTGATGCGGCCCTCCAAAGTGCTGGCCCCGCTGGCAACCCAGCGGCCGGTGAAGTCGATGTCTTTGCGTTCGAACTCGCGGGCTTCAACGGGCTTGGAGATGGGCACCCCGTTGAAGGTCGGCGTATAGGTTGGGTAATTGTCGGTCGTAACGCGGCCGGCGACGCCCAGCCGCAAATCGGTGCTGGGCTGCCACACAGCGCCGAGTGAAAAGCGATTCTGATCAAACTCGAATTGCGCATATTCATCGGCACTGAAGCGACGCGTACGGTGTCCCGCCCCGACTTCAAGCGAATACTGCGTCACCAAGCCAACCCGCACCACACCGTTCAAATTGGTGTTGTTCTCGGTGTTCTTTTTGCGTATTGCCAGTGCCGTACGCTCGGTATAGGTGCTCAGCGCCTGACTGTTATCGATGTTGATGGTGCCGGACAGCCGCTCCAGCGTCGACCAGTCCAAACCGCCCTTGACGCTGTAGCCGACGTTGTTGAGGTCGGTGTTCTTGCTGTAGCGGTTGGTGTTGACGTTGACGTCCGCATAGACGCGCTGGCGACCTATGGGTTGATTGACGCCGGCCAACAGACTCGCGGTGGCGACGGTATCGTCGTTAGGGCTGTAGACCGAGCGGTAAATGTTCGAAACCCGGTTGATGCCGAGTGAACCGCCATAGTAATAGGGATTTGACTCGGCCCAGGCCGGTACGGCGCCAGCCCAGGCAGCTAAGCAGGCTGTGGCCAGAAACAATCGACGTTGCGCGTGAGGCATGAATATCCTAAAGAGAATGGGGTCAGCGAAACTGAGCTGATCGAATCAATATGCGTTGCGATCAAACAGCATCAAACGGGCGGTGCGAGCGATGATTTGCAAATCCAGGCCCAGCGACCAATTGCGCAGGTATTCCAGATCATATTCAACGCGGGCTTCCATTTTATCGATGGTATCGGTCTCGCCCCGCAGGCCATTGACCTGTGCCCAGCCGGTGATACCGGGTTTGACCTTGTGCCTGACCATATAGGCCTTGATCAGCTTTCGATACTCTTCGTTGTGCGCGACGGCATGGGGCCGAGGACCGACGATACTCATTTGACCCTGCAAGACGTTGACGAACTGAGGCAACTCGTCCAGCGAGGTGCGCCGAATGAAGGCGCCGAACTTGGTAATGCGTGGGTCTTCCTTGGTCGCTTGCTTGACGACCTTGCCATTGTCCTGGGTGCGCATGGAGCGGAACTTGTAGACAATGATTTCCTCGCCGTCCAGACCGTTGCGGCGCTGCTTGAAGATGATGGGGCCGGGAGAGCTGTACTTCACCCCTATAGCCACCGCCAGCAAGATCGGCGAGATCAATACCAGAATCAAACTGGCCAGAACAATATCGCTGATGCGTTTGACCAACTCATTGGTGCCGGTAAACGGGGTTTCGCAAATTCCCACCACTGGCACGCCATTCATGTCTTGCAAACGGCCTTGGATGATGCTGATGCCGAACACATCGGGCACAAAAAACAAAGAAGCCGTCGTGCCTTGCACTTGCTCCAACAATTGCACGATGCGGGGCTGAGAACCCAAAGGCAAGGTGATATAGACCTCGCGAATATTGTGGGTGCGCACATACTCGCTCAGTTCGCTGAGGCGACCCAAGAGCTTGTTGCGAGAGTCCTCATGCAGGCGGTCGTCTTGCCGGTCTTCGAAATAGCCGAGGAAATCAATGCCTTGGTCCGCGCCCGCATTCAAGGCTCTGGCGACCTTGGCGCCGAGCGGTCCGGCACCGACGATGACGGCGCCGCGCCTTGCACTACTGGCCCGGCGGGCCCGCTCCCAGCGACCGGCTTGGATGGCCAAGACCTGTAAAACCGGCGTCAAGCCCGCCCACCAATACAGCACACGATCTTCGAAATAGCCCATGCTGTTGGTGGCGTACCCGCACAGCGCAAGAATCACCAACAAGGCGCCCCAGGAACTCAGGACGTCAACGGTCGCGCTGACGCTGCTGCTGCCGGAGAAACGGTTGCGTCCGGGAAAGGTCAAGGCGAACACCAGCAAACACAGCGTCAGCCCGGACCGGAGAATCGGTTCGCCAAAAAAAGCACTGACGGCCAAAAAGCACAGCACGATGATGCTGGGCTCCATGAAGGCAGCGATCAATGATTCGACGGACTGCGGCGCGCTGTAGAACGTTCTCTTGTAACTTCGGTCCTCGAACATCGATCTCCCTTGTTCCTTACTGCCGCATCGGCGTTGTTCTGCATGGCATAGCAAATTGCACTGAGTCGCTGCTGGCGGGCAGGACAGTCCGGCTGACCATTGTTTCCTTTCCCAACCAAATTCCCGCGACGGGATTTTGGCGTGGATTCTCTCTCAATTCGATGTGGGTTTTGAATCGCCCCCCTGATTCGAACTTTCACCGCGACTGCCTACAATCCGCTCATGCTGAAATATTGGATGAACTTGGCAACGCCGGCCGCACAGGATCGCATGATCCTGTTACTGAATCATGTCCTGAGCCGCGAATCCCACGCCATGGCTCGTTTGCTGCCTTTTGCAGGCAGGGCTGTTGTTTTGCATCTGCAGAATTGGCCTGCGCTGCTGCCGGCAGCGCCCGACTTGGGATTGCTCGTCACGCCTGCGGGCCTGTTTGAGCGCCAGGCCTTGCAGGAAGCTGCGCCGGCCTTGCGAATCGAACTGGATGCGGCCAATCCGGCCCTGGTGGCGCTGGGTGCGCTATTGGGTGAGCGCCCCAGCGTGTCGGTGCAGGGGGACGCGGCCTTTGCCGGCGAGATCAGCTGGCTGATGGAGAACCTGCGCTGGGACATCGAGGATGACTTGGCCAGCATCGTTGGGCCGGTTGCTGCGCATCAGCTGTCTGTTTGGGGGCGTTCTGCTGCCTCGGCCGTAGCCGCCCTGGCCCGCAGTGCGGCGGCGTTCAAGCCGTCCGGCAGCAAAGCCGCATGAGGTACTTTGCGCGCCTGTTCGTCATTGTCTGGACGATTCTGCGTTTTGGCCTTGATGAGCTGGCGCTGTCGGGCTTTCGGCGCAAGCGTTTTCGGCTCTTGCGCCGAGCGGTCTCTTTAGGTCGCAGTTGGGAGCAGCCGCGCGGCGTGCGACTGCGCCTGGCGCTGGAGCATCTCGGCCCCATCTTCGTCAAATTCGGTCAGGTTTTGTCGACCCGGCGTGATCTTGTGCCTGAGGATATGGTGGAGGAGTTGGCCAAGCTGCAGGACCGGGTGCCGCCATTTCCGGCCGCCGAGTCGCGCGCCCTGGTCGAGAAGGCCTTTGGTCGTCCGGTCGCTGAGCTGTTCGGCAGCTTTGATGCCGAACCGGTCGCCAGCGCCTCGATCGCTCAAGTGCATTTCGCCACCCTCAAAGACGGTCGCGAGGTCGCCGTCAAGGTCCTGCGCCCCGGCATGCTGGACACCATCGACGACGATCTGGCTCTGCTGCGGACCATCGCGGTCTGGGTCGAGCGCTTGTCGGCCGATGGCCGGCGCTTGAAGCCGCGCGAAGTGGTGGCCGAATTCAGCACCTATTTGCACGATGAGCTTGACTTGGTGCGCGAAGCGGCAAATGCGGCGCAGCTGCGCCGCAATATGACCGGCCTGGATCTGGTCATGGTGCCCGAGATGATGTGGGATATGTGCAGCTCCGAGGTCATCGTGATGGAACGCATGCATGGCGTGCCGATTTCGCAGCTGGAGCGTTTGAAGGCCGCCGGCATCGACATCCCCAAGCTGGCGCGCGACGGTGTCACGATCTTTTTCACGCAAGTTTTTCGCGACGGCTTTTTCCATGCCGACATGCACCCTGGCAATATCCAGGTCAGCTTGAATCCGGCCACCTTTGGCCGCTATATCGCGCTGGATTTCGGCATCATCGGCACGCTGACCGAGGTCGATAAAGAGTATTTGGCGCAGAACTTCATTGCCTTTTTCCGGCGCGACTACAAGC
The DNA here is from genome assembly GCF_025717555.1 of Paucibacter sp. B2R-40. Classification (GTDB taxonomy): domain Bacteria; phylum Pseudomonadota; class Gammaproteobacteria; order Burkholderiales; family Burkholderiaceae_C; genus Paucibacter_A. The sequence continues at coordinate 73,996 of NZ_JAJIRP010000016.1, forward strand.
GCGTGGCCGAGTTGCACATCGCCTCGGGCTGGGTGCCGGCGGGCACGCGGGTGGATGAGTTGGAAAGCGCGGTGCGGGCGGTCTGTGAGCCGCATTTCGATCGGCCTTTGAAGGATATTTCGCTCGGCCAGGTCTTGATGCGCTTGTTCCAGACCTCGCGCCGTTTCAATGTCGAAATCCAACCGCAGCTGGTATTGCTGCAAAAGACGCTGCTCAATATCGAGGGTCTGGGCCGTCAGCTCGACCCCAATTTGGACCTCTGGGCCACGGCCAAGCCTTTTCTTGAACGCTGGATGAACGAGCAGGTCGGTTGGCGCGCACTGCTCAACCAGATTCAGAAGGAGGCGCCGCGCTACGCCCAGCTGTTCCCCGAGCTGCCGCGTCTTTTGCATGATGCCTTGAAGCGTCAAGCCTCGCCCTACGAGGAACAGGCCATCACGGCCTTGCTGCAGGAGCAAAAACGAACCAATCAACTGCTCAAAGCTTTGCTTTATGGCGGCTTGGGCTTTGTATTCGGCTTGGTCGGCGCTCATGTATTGCTGCGCGCCGGGCTGATTTTTGGGGGCTGATGTTTTGGCGATAATCCGCCACGTTCTGTTGCCACTAAACGACGCGCCGCCATGCTTTTGACCCTGGTTTTTGCCTATCTCCTCGTCACCATCGCGATCGGCCTATGGGCTGCGCGGCGGGTCAAAAATACCGCCGACTTCGCGATTGCCGGGCGGCATTTGCCCTTGGTGATGATCGTCACCACCACCTTTGCGACCTGGTTTGGCTCGGAGACGGTCCTGGGCATCCCGGCCAAGTTCGTGCAAAGCGGCTTGAACGGCGTGGTGGAAGACCCGTTCGGCGCCGGCACCTGTTTGATCCTGGTTGGCATCTTCTTTGCCGCCCGGCTCTACAAAATGAGCCTGCTGACCATCAGCGACTATTACCGCGAGCGCTATGGCCGGGTGGTCGAGGTGGTTTGCTCCTTCATCATCATCCTGTCCTACCTGGGTTGGGTGGCGGCGCAGGTCACCGCGCTGGGCCTGGTCTTCAATCTGCTGTCGGGCGGCGCCATCAGCATTCCCGTCGGTATGTTGATCGGCACCGCGTCCATCCTGGCCTACACGCTGTTCGGCGGCATGTGGTCGGTGGCGGTGACCGACTTTATCCAGATGATCATCCTGGTCGTAGGCCTGAGCATCATTGCCTATTTCGCGGCCGATATGGCGGGCGGTGCCGACAAAGTGATCGCCTTGGCGAGCAGCAAGGAGTTGTTCAGATTCCTGCCCGAGCCGAGTTTTCACGACACCGTGTTTTTCATCGCCGCTGCGATCACGATGATGTTGGGCTCGATCCCGCAGCAAGACGTGTTTCAGCGCGTGATGTCGGCCAAGAATGAATATGCGGCCACGCGGGGCCCGGTGATAGGCGGCATCTGCTACATCTTGTTTGCTTTTGTGCCGATGTTTTTGGTCACCAGCGCCTTGATCATCATGCCCGAGCAGGCCGCGCGGCTGATTGCCGATGACCCGCAAAAAGTGATCCCGACCTTGGTGATGGAGCGCATGCCATTTGTGATGCAGGTGATCTTCTTCGGCGCGCTCTTGTCGGCCTTGAAGTCCACCGCCTCGGCCACCTTGCTGGCCCCATCGGTGACCTTTGTCGAGAACATCTGGCGGCAGTTCTACCCTCGCATCAGTGACAAGCAAGAACTGCGCACCATGCGCATCGCGGTGCTGATTTTTAGCGTCTGCGTCTGCGTCTACGCGATTGCGCTGGAGGGCACGCCCATTTACGAAATGGTCTCGGCTGCCTATCAAGTCACCTTGGTCGGCGCATTTGTGCCGCTGGTTTTCGGTCTCTATTGGCGGCGTGCCAGCACCCAGGGTGCGATCTTTTCTATCGTGCTGGGCTTGCTGGCCTGGGGTTTGTTCAAGCTGACTCCGGCCGGCGAGGCGTTTCCAGCCCAATTGGCGGGCTTGTTGTCCGGTGTTGTTGGCATGTTGGTCGGCAGCTTGGGGCCGCAGGCGATCAAGAATGTGCATGCTTCGCACCACAAATTGGCGCATGGCGCCGCCGCGTGAAGGCCTAGGCGGGCGTGGGTTCGCGCCGGGCCTTTATAATTTGCGGTTTTGAATCAACGGTTTAGACCATGCCTATCTACGCTTACCGCTGCGCCGAATGCGGTCACGCCAAAGACGCCTTGCAAAGGCTTTCCGATGCACCGTTGACGACCTGCCCGGCCTGTGGCGCCGAGGCCTTTCAAAAGCAAGTCACCGCCGCCGGCTTTCAGCTCAAGGGCTCGGGCTGGTATGTGACCGATTTCAAGGATGGTGGCGCCAAGGCGGCCACCGCCGTTGCCCCCGCTGCGCCGGCCGAAACCGCCGCGCCTGCTGCGGCTTCAGCGCCGGTTTCTGCCCCAACATCGGCCCCGGCTGCTGCGCCGGTATCTGCGCCCAGCCCGTCCGCCTCGTCCTAGGACTGCCTTGAAAAAATACATCATCACCGGCCTGTTGGTCTGGTTGCCACTGGCTATCACCATCTGGGTGTTGCTGTGGGTGCTGGGCGTTATCAACGGCGTGTTCACCTCGCTGCTGGCCGCTTCGCAGGCCGTGTTGCCGGCCTCGATGGCGCAAAACATCGATGAGCTGCGCCATATTCCCGGCCTGGGACTGCTGATTTTGGTAGGCGGCATGGCGCTGACCGGCATGTTTGTCGCCAATATCTTTGGCCAATGGTGGTTCAAGCAATGGGACCGGTTGCTCTCCAACATCCCCATCGTTAAGAGCATTTACAGCTCGGTGAAACAGGTGTCGGACACCTTGTTCTCCAGCAGCGGCAATGCCTTTCGTGAGGCGGTGCTGGTGCAGTATCCGCATCAGGGTAGTTGGACGATTGCTTTCGTCACTGGCAAGCCCGGCGGTGAAGTGGCGCACGCCTTGGGTGAACAAGAGCATGTCAGCTTGTATGTGCCGACGACGCCGAACCCGACCTCGGGTTTCTTCTTGATGATGCCGCGCAGCTCGGTTCGGCCCTTGAAGATGAGCGTCGATGCGGCGCTCAAGCACATCATCTCGATGGGGGTGGTGGCGCCTGAAGGTGATCATCAGGTGCACCCTCCTCAAAACGGCGAACCGCGAAATCTACCGGGCTGAGCACCTCGGCAGGTGCTCAGCCCTGTTGGCTTAGATAGAGCCGCCAGCGCCACCCCTTACAAACAACCCGCCGGCCGCTGACGCACGTCTTCAGTGGCGGCCTTGAAGAACTTTGGAGTATTCCCATGAGAACTTGTTATGCCGGCCAAGTCAGCGAAAAGCTGCAGGACCAAACCGTGACCTTGATGGGCTGGGCCCATCGCCGCCGTGACCATGGCGGCGTGATTTTTATCGACCTGCGCGACCGTGAAGGTCTGGTGCAAGTCGTCTGTGACCCAGACCGCGCCGATATGTTTGCCATCGCCTCCGATGTGCGCAATGAGTTCTGCCTGAAGATTGTTGGCAAGGTGCGTCTGCGCCCGGCCGGCACCGAGAACGCCAACCTGACCAGCGGCAAGGTCGAGGTCCTGTGCCACCAGTTGGAAGTCCTGAACGCCAGCGTCACGCCCCCGTTCCAGATGGACGATGAGAACTTGTCCGAAACGACACGCTTGACGCACCGCGTGCTGGACCTGCGCCGCCCCTATATGCAAAACAACCTGATGCTGCGCTACCGCGTCGCGATGGAAGTGCGCAAATATCTGGACGAGCGCGGCTTTGTCGACATCGAAACACCGATGCTGACCAAGAGCACGCCGGAAGGCGCGCGCGACTATCTGGTGCCTTCGCGCGTGCATGACGGCATGTTCTTTGCGCTGCCGCAAAGCCCTCAGTTGTTCAAGCAGTTGCTGATGGTGGCCGGTTTCGATCGCTACTACCAAATCACCAAATGCTTCCGTGACGAAGACCTGCGCGCCGACCGCCAGCCTGAATTCACGCAGATCGATATCGAGACCTCCTTCCTCGGCGAAGAAGAGATCCGCTCGATGTTCGAGGGCATGATCCGTCACGTCTTCAGCAAGAACCTCAATGTCGACCTGGGTGACTACCCGGTCATGACTTACGCCGATGCGATGCACCGCTTCGGTTCGGACAAGCCCGACCTGCGCGTCAAACTCGAGTTCACCGAGTTGACCGATGTGATGGGCACGGTGGACTTCAAGGTCTTCTCGACACCGGCCACGACCAAGGGTGGCCGCGTCGTTGCCTTGCGCGTACCCGGTGGCGCTTCGATCAGCCGCGGCGAGATCGACAGCTACACCGAGTTCGTCAAGATCTACGGCGCCAAGGGCCTGGCCTGGATCAAGGTCAATGAGGTCGCCAAGGGTCGCGAGGGCTTGCAGTCGCCCATCGTCAAGAACCTGCATGATCAGGCCGTGGCCGATATCCTGGCCCGCACCGGCGCGCAAGACGGCGACCTGATCTTCTTCGGCGCTGACCGCGCCAAGGTCGTCAATGACGCCATTGGCGCGCTGCGCTTGAAGGTCGGTCACAGCGAGTTCGGCAAGGCGAACGGCTTGTTCAATGACGTCTGGGCCCCGCTGTGGGTGGTGGATTTCCCGATGTTCGAGCAAGACGAAGAGGGCGGCCGCTGGAATGCGGTGCACCATCCGTTCACGGCGCCCAAGGATGGCCATGAGGACTTGATGGTCACCGACCCGGGCGCTTGCATTGCCAAGGCCTACGACATGGTCTTGAACGGCTGGGAGCTGGGTGGCGGATCGGTGCGTATCCACAAGGCCGATGTGCAGAGCAAGGTCTTCAGCGCGCTCAATATCGGCCCCGAAGATGCGCAGGAGAAGTTCGGCTTCCTGCTCGACGCGCTGCAATATGGCGCGCCGCCGCACGGTGGCTTGGCTTTCGGCCTGGACCGCATCGTCACGATGATGACCAAGGCCGAGTCGATCCGCGACGTGATCGCCTTCCCCAAGACTCAGCGCGCGCAATGCCTGCTGACCGGCGCGCCGAGCAATGTTGACGACAAGCAACTCAAGGAGTTGCATATCCGTCTGCGCAATGCCGTGGCGCCCACAAGCGCCTGAGCTCGCTCATCGCGCAAAAAAAGGGCAGCTTGGCTGCCCTTTTTTGTTTCAACTCTGCTCTTGCGGTGCACAGCGCGGCAACTCGATGCTGATTTGGGTGCCCTGGCCGAGTTCACTGCGCAGGCTGACCTTGCCGCCCAACAGGCCGGTGACCAGGTTGTAGACAATGTGCAAGCCCAGGCCGGAGCCACCTTGGCCGAGCTTGGTGGTGAAGAAGGGGTCAAAAGCCCGCTGCAAATGTTCGCTCGACATGCCGCAGCCATCGTCAGCGACCTTGATCACGACGCTGTCCTCGCCAAGGGCGCGTGCGGCGATCGTCACGCAGCCCGACCGGCCAGGCTCGAAGGCATGCAGCACGGCGTTGTTGACGATATTCATGAAGACCTGGATCAGGGGGCCAGGGTAGCTGTCCATCAGCAGGCCGGCCGGCACATCTTCGAGTAGACGAGTGCCACAGAGCTTGAGGCTGGGGCCCAGACTGAGCGCGGTTTCATGCAGCACTTCGCGCAAATCAAAGCTGCGCCGCTGGTAGCTGGATTGGTCCACCGCGACTTGCTTGAAGCTGCTGATCAACTCGGCCGCCCGGCTCAGACTGGCCTCCAGCATCGTGCTGGCCTCGCGCAGGCCGTCGAGGAAATTCTGCAGGGTTGAGCGTCGCAAGCCGTCGGCGACAGCGGCTTCGAAGGCCTTCTGGCGCGCCGCCAAGGTCGTAGCCATCAGCATGGCATTGCCAATCGGGGTGTTCAACTCATGCGCGATACCGGCCACCAAGCTGCCCAAGGAGGCCAATTTTTCGGCCCGCACCAGCTCAGTCTGTGCATGTTTGAGTACGCTGAGCGCCGCGTCCAGCTCCTGGTTGCGGCGGGCCAGCTCCTCTGTGCGTTCGGCCACCCGGGCCTCTAAGCTGAGATTGAGATGATTCAACTCGGCTGCAATGCGGAGCTTGTCGGTGACGTCCAAATAACTGGCTATCACCGTGCGCTCGCCATGCACATCGATATAGCGGCCCGACACCTCGCACTGCCGCACCGAGCCATCGGCATGGCGCAAAAGCGCTTGGCGGCTGATCGCCGATTCATGCCTCACCATTTCATCAACAAAGCGATTTCGCTCTGCGGGGTCGATCCAAAAGTCGAACTGCGTACTGGCCTTGTTGTCGCAACTCCCGGGCGCGTAGCCAAAGGCCTGGTACCAAGCCCGGTTCCAGAAGGTCGGTGAGCTGCTGCCGGTCACCAAGCGAGTGCGTGCCATCGGCAGCGGAGCAAATTCAAACAAGGCCGTCAGGCTTTGCTCGCTTTGTCGCAGCTGCGCTTCGACGGTTTTTTGCTCGGTGATGTCGGTGGCCACAGCCAGCACCAGCCTGGCCCGGCCGCGCCCGATCAAGCGGCTGGAGTAGGTCAGCCAGAGTGTTTCACCTTGGGCATTTTTGGTCTGCACCAAGACCGCCGGCAGGCAACCGTTTTGCTCCAGTTCGCGCCCTTTGGCCAGCATGTCTTGCATCGATGCGACCAAGCCAAACTCGATCGGGCTGCGGCCGATCGCTGCTTGTGCCGAGACACCCAGCGCCTGCGCGAACGCCGGGTTGACGTCCACATAGTTGCCGTCTTGGAAACTGGCCAATGTGATCGGATGCGGAAAGGCGTCAAAAATCATCCGAAAGCGCTGTTCGGTGGCGTCAAGGGTTTCGGCCATCAAATTGAAGGAACGCGCCAGGTCGCTGATCTCGTCGTTGCCGGCAATCGGTGCTCTGGCTTGCCGGTCGCCCGCTTGCAATCGCTGCTGCGCCAAGCTCAGCTGCCGCAGTGGGCGCAATACAAATTGGCGCAGCAGCAGCGCTCCGATCCAGGCCAAGACGGCGCACAGGGCCAAACCGAGAAGGCCACGTCGCTGCAGATTGCTGGCCCGCTCAAACAAGCTCGCCTCCGGCAGCGCGTAAATGACTTGCCAGCCCAGCTCCGGCAGGGGCTTGGCCAGCACATGCCAGGTCTGGTCCCCAATCTCCACCCGCCGCAGGCTTGTCGGGGCATGCGTTTGAGTCGCCAATGCGGCCGTCACAGCGAAGGCTTGCGGCTGGCTGGCCGCTGTGGCTGGCGTCAGCGCTTGCCCTTGCTCGCCCAGGCCGCCGGCCAACAAGCGAGCCTGGGCGTCCAGGACCATCAAGTGAGCATCCCGCTGCACGGCATTGCCGATTGCAAAACTCAGCAATTGCCCCAGCTTCAGATTCGCCAACAAGGCACCGACCTGGCGCCCGCGCGCGTCAAACACCGGCGTGGCGATGTTCAGGATCAGTTCGCCCGAGTTTTCATTGATGGAGGGGGCAGCCGCCGCCTCTTGGCCGGCCAGCAGCGCGGCCAATTGCCTCGCCTGCGCGAGCGGTGCCACGGCAAGCGAGTTTGCTGCGGGCTCGGCGGCCGCTGCGGCCAAACGATCCTGTGCCAGGAACTGGAAGGATTCAAAGCGATCGCTGGCCCCCTCCCAGCCGCGCAAGGCGGGTCCGATCTGTGCCGTGTTTGCTTCGACCAAGACGGTGGAGCGGGCCAGCATGCGCAGGGCATCTCGCGCGTCGCCCAGTTCCAAGGCCAAGCGGCTGATACTTTGCGCCAAGTTGGCCTGCGCGCGCTCTTGCTGTTCGTCCAGCAGCGAGCTTTGCATCAGCAGGCTGCCACCATAGAGCGCCACGCCCGCCAGCGCCAGCATTGGCGCTATCACGCTGACAACAATTCTGGGAAGCAGCTTCATGAATCCATTGGGCCTATAAACAATGGGCTTGCGGCTTGACTATAGATGCAGGCCTGTGGGGGCGCCGTTCACAACTCTCCGCTATGCTTTGGCTATGACTCCAAGCTACAAAATCCCGGAATCCGTGTTGGTGGTGATTCACACGCCCGAGCTGCAAGTGCTGATGTTGGAGCGGGCCGATCAGCCCGGCTTTTGGCAAAGCGTGACCGGTTCCAAAGACCTGCCGGATGAGCCGCTGCTTGAAACCGCCCGGCGCGAGGTGCTGGAGGAGACCGGCATCGTGGCCGCGCCCGAGTTTTTGCGCGACTGGGTGTTGGTGAATCGCTACGAGATCTACCCCGTCTGGCGCCATCGTTATGCACCCGGTGTGACCCACAACAGCGAGCATGTGTATGGGCTGCAGGTGCCGGCGGGCACGCGCGTCAGCTTGGCACCGCGCGAGCATCTGCAATATCGCTGGCTGCCTTGGCGCGAAGCGGCCGATCTGTGCTTCTCGCCGTCCAATGCCGAGGCGATTTTGCATTTGCCCAAGCTGCTGGAGACTTCGGCATGACGCATATGACGCATGGCAACGCCTTCAGCAATTCGGTCCAGCCCTCGCAAAGCCAGTTCACGCGCCCCCATCTGCGCGTCGCCACCTACAACATCCACAAGGGCGTGCGCGGCATGGGGCCGCAAAAGCGGCTGGAGATTCACAATCTGGGCATGGGGGTCGAGGCACTCAATGCCGACCTGGTGTTTTTGCAAGAGGTGCGCCACTTTCACCATCAAGAGGCGAAAGAATTCCAGCGCACCTGGTTTGGCTGGCCCGATCAGGGGCAGGCGGAGTTTCTGGCGCCCGACGGTTACGAGGTCGCCTACCGCACCAACGCGGTGACCAAACATGGCGAACATGGCAACGCGCTGCTGTCGCGCTTTCCGTTGGGAGATGTGGGTCATCACGACGTTTCGGACCACCGCTTTGAGCAGCGCGGCTTATTGCATGTGCCGGTGCGCTGGCAAGGCCTGGAAATCCACACCGTGGTCGCGCATCTGGGGCTGTTCCACAGCGGCCGGGTGCGCCAGATCGAACGCTTGGCCGACTTTATTGGCAAACATATTCCGCCCGATGCCTTGTTGTTGATTGCCGGTGACTTCAATGATTGGGGCGAGCGGCTGGACGCGCCAATGCGCGAATATGGCTTGCAGCGGGCGGTGTCGCCGCTGGGCCGTTCGCGCCATGCGACCTTTCCTTCGCGGCTGCCTTTTTTCTCGCTTGACCGGATCTATATGCGCGGCCTGCGCTGCGTCTCGATGCAGGTGCCCAAGGGGCCGGCTTGGGCTCGCATGTCCGATCATTTGCCGCTCTTGGCGGAGCTGGAATTGGCTGAGGGCTGATGGGGATTCAGCTTGAATCGGAGGCGCCTGGCACCTGGGGCCACAGGGCGCAGCCGGAGTTTGTCGGCGGCAATGAGCTGCGCTTGCTGCGCGGAGGTGACGAGTTATTTCCCGCCCAAGCGGCAGCGATTGCCAGTGCTCGCCATGAAATCTGGCTAGCCACCTATATTTTCCATTTTGACGCGGCCGGCGCGGCGTTGGCGGCGCAATTGGCGGCGGCCGCCAGACGCGGCTTGCGGGTGCGGGTGGTGGTTGACGGCTTCGGCTCGCGCGCCAGCCTGCCCTGGCTGCGCCAGCAGTTCGAAGGCTCGGGCGTGGCGATGGCGGTGTTCCGGCCGATCGACCGCTGGTACAGCTGGCTGCAGCCCGGGCAGCTGCGTCGCCTGCATCAAAAGCTCTGTGTGGTCGATGCCGATCACGCCTTTGTCGGCGGCATCAACATCATTGGCGACCGCGTGGATCTCAACCATGGCGCCACCGAGCAACCCCGCCTGGACTTTGCCGTCGGCTTGCGCGGCCCCTTGGTTCAGTCGGTAGCGCAGGCGGCGCGCGCGGTCTGGACGCGTGCCTATCTCGGCGCCGATTTCGGCCAGGAGTTGCTCGCCTTGGCGCGCAGCAGCGAGCCGCGTGCAAGGCTGAGGCGGATCTGGCGGGGTGTGCGCATGCCCAGGTCTACTGCCAAGCTATGGCGGCGCAGCGCTCATTCGGCGCAGGACCAGACTCCGCGCCGCGGGCCCAATCCTGTCTATGCCGCCTTCGTTTTGCGCGACAACCTGCGGCGGCGCCGCACCATCGAGCATGCCTATGTGGCCGCGATCCGCTCGGCGCAAACGCGGGTCGATCTGATCACGCCTTATTTCTACCCCGGTCATGCGTTTCGCAAGGCCTTGCGCGATGCGGCAAGGCGCGGCGTGCGGGTGCGCCTGCTCTTGCAGGGCAAGCTCGATTACCGCATCGCCGGCATGGCCGCACAGGCGCTGTATGCCGAGTTGCTTGGCCATGGCGTCAGCATTTATGAGTACATGCCCGCTTATTTGCACGCCAAGATTTGTGTGGTGGACGAACATTGGGCCACGGTCGGCAGCTCCAATATCGACCCGCTCTCGCTGCTGCTCAATCTGGAGGCCAATGTGATCGTGCGTGACGCCGAGTTCGCACGGGCCGTGGCCGGGCAGTTCGATGTGGCGGCGGCGCTATCACGCCAGGTCGATAGGCATTATCTGGACGGCGGGGTGCGCGGCGTGGTGCGGCGCGCCTTGGTGGCCTGGGCTGCCTATGTGTACTTGCGCGTGGCCGGGGCGACAGGGCGGTATTGAAGCCCCGGCTGCTGATGGATCAAGAGACCGATCAATCAGCTCAAGACCACCAAGCCTCCGACCCCCTCGACCAATGCCGTCAACTCGCCGCTACCGACCAGCTCGAATGCATGAGCAATGTCCGGCGCCATATAGTGGTCAGTGGGCATGGCCGGGCAGGTCTTGCGCACCAAAGCGTGCACCTGCTCAAGTGCTGCCGAGCTTTGCAGCGGACGCAGGAACTCGAAGCCTTGGGCGGCGGCCAGCAGCTCGATGCCGATGATGTGGGCGGTGTTGTCCAGCATCTGCCCCAAGCGGCGCGCGCCGAAGGTGGCCATGGACACATGATCTTCCTGGTTGGCGCTGGTCGGCAGGCTGTCGACGCTGGCCGGGTGGGCCAGCGATTTATTCTCGCTGGCCAAGGCCGCGGCGGTTACATGCGCAATCATGAAGCCGGAGTTGAGGCCGGCATTGGCGGTCAAGAAGGCCGGCAGGCGCGAGACGCTGGTGTCGATCAGCATCGCGATGCGGCGCTCGGCGATCGCGCCGACTTCGGCGATCGCGCAGGCCAGCGCGTCGGCGGCCAAGGCCACCGGTTCGGCGTGGAAGTTGCCGCCGCTGACCATCGCGCTGCTGCCATCGGCATTGGCAAAGACGAGCGGGTTGTCGGTGACGGCGTTCGCTTCGCGCAAAAGCACATCGCGCACATAACGGCTTTGATCCAGGCATGCGCCCATCACCTGGGGCTGGCAACGCAGGCAATACGGGTCTTGCACGCGCTCGTCACCCTCTTGGTGCGAGGCGCGGATGGCGCTGCCGGCGAGCAACTGGCGGTAGGCGGCTGCTGTTTCGATCTGACCGGGCTGGCCGCGCACCGCATGGATGCGGGCGTCAAACGGGCCGTCGCTGCCGCGCGCAGCGTCGAGCGACAGCGCGCCGCTGACAATGGCCGCCGCAAAGACGATCTCGTAACGCAACAGGCCTTCAAGCGCCAAGGCCGTGCTGGTCTGCGTGCCATTGATCAAGGCCAGGCCTTCCTTGGCCTGCAAGACCAGCGGCGCGATGCCGTGTTTTTGCAGCTCGGCCAGCGCGGGCATGCGTTGGCCATCGACCAACATCTCGCCTTCGCCCAACAGGGCCAGCGTCATGTGCGCGAGCGGTGCCAGGTCGCCCGAAGCGCCGACCGAACCTTGTGCCGGCACATAAGGGACCAGTCCGGCATTGAAGACCGCCAGCAAGCTTTGCACGACTTCTTCGCGCACGCCGGAATGGCCGCGCGCCAGCGATGCCGCCTTGGTGGCCAACATCATGCGCACGACGCCGGGCTGCAGCGGTGCGCCGACGCCGACGCAGTGCGAGCGGATCAGGTTGAACTGCAGCGTGGCCAGGTCTTCCTTGCTGATGCGGGTGGAGGCCAGCTTGCCGAAGCCAGTGTTGACGCCGTAAACCGGCGCATCGCCGGCGGCGGCGGCTTGCACCACGGCGGCGGCGCGGCGGATGATCTCGGTGCTGCTGGCGTGCAGGCTCAGCTGGACATTGCCGTTACGGATCTGGCGCAGTTGGTCCAGCGTGATTTGGCCAGGGGTGATTTCGATTGCGATCGACATATTTTGGTCCGGTTTTTGGGGTCGGTTCAGCGATTCAGCATGGGCATATTCAGTCCACGCTCGGCGGCGGTTTTCTTGGCAATTTCGTAGCCGGCATCGGCATGGCGCATCACGCCGGTGCCGGGGTCGTTGTAGAGCACGCGTTCCAGGCGCTTGGCCGCAGCAATCGTGCCGTCGGCGACGATCACCACGCCGCTGTGCTGGCTGAAGCCCATGCCGACACCGCCGCCGTGGTGCAGGCTGACCCAGGTCGCGCCGCCGGCGGTGTTGAGCAGCGCGTTGAGCAGCGGCCAATCGGAGACCGCGTCCGAGCCGTCCTGCATGCTTTCGGTTTCGCGGTTCGGGCTGGCGACCGAGCCGCTGTCGAGGTGGTCGCGGCCGATCACGATCGGTGCCTTCAACTCACCCGACTTGACCATTTCATTGAAGGCCAGGCCGGCGATATGGCGCTCGCCCAGGCCCAGCCAGCAGATGCGCGCCGGCAAGCCCTGGAAGGCGATGCGCTCGCGCGCCATGTCCAGCCAGCGGTGCACATGGGCATGCTGCGGGAACAATTCCTTGATCTTGGCGTCGGTTTTGTAAATGTCTTCTGGGTCGCCGGACAGCGCCACCCAGCGGAAGGGGCCGCGGCCTTCGCAGAATTGCGGGCGTACATATGCGGGCACAAAGCCGGGGAAGTCGAAGGCGTTCTTGACGCCTTGCTCTAGTGCTACCTGGCGGATGTTGTTGCCGTAGTCGACGGTCGGGATGCCCATGGCCTGGAATAGCAGCATCGCCTTGACATGTACCGCGCAGCTGGCTGCCGCTGCGGCCTTCAGCTCGGCATGCTGGGCCGGGTCAGCGGCTGCCGCCTTCCATTGCTCAACCGACCAGCCGGCCGGCAAATAGCCATTGATCAGGTCATGCGCGCTGGTTTGATCGGTGACCAAGTCTGGCTTGACGCTTGCGTCAGTCTTGCAGCGTTCGGCCAGCGCCGGCAGGATGGTGGCCGCATTGCCGAGCAGCGCGATCGAGATCGCCTTGCCTTCGGCCGTGTATTTCTTCAGCCGAGCTAACGCGTCGTCGAGGTCGGTGGCTTGCTCGTCGACATAGCGGGTCTTGAGGCGGAAGTCGATGCGGCTTTGCTGGCATTCGATGTTCAAGGAGCAGGCGCCGGCAAAGGTTGCGGCCAGCGGTTGCGCGCCGCCCATGCCGCCCAAACCAGCGGTCAGTACCCAACGGCCCTTCAGCGAGCCGCTGTAATGTTGACGGCCGGCTTCGGCAAAGGTCTCGTAAGTGCCTTGCACGATGCCTTGGGTGCCGATATAGATCCAGCTGCCGGCCGTCATCTGGCCGTACATCATCAAGCCCTTGCGGTCGAGCTCGTTGAAATGCTCCCAGGTCGCCCAATGCGGCACCAGATTGCTGTTGGCGATCAAAACGCGTGGCGCGTCTGCGTGGGTGCGAAAGACGCCAACCGGCTTGCCCGACTGCACCAGCAGCGTTTCTTCGTCGCCGAGCTTTTTGAGTGCTTCAAGAATGGCCTCAAAGCAGTCCCAGTTGCGGGCCGCCTTGCCGATGCCGCCATAGACAACCAGCGCGTCCGGGTTCTCGGCCACCTCGGGGTCCAGATTGTTTTGCAGCATCCGGAAGGCGGCTTCGGTCAGCCAGCTTTTGCAGCTCAAGGCAGTGCCGGTGGGGGCGCGCACGACGCGTGGCTGGGCTTTGGCGGGTGAGTTGGACATCTGGGTCTCCTGCGGTGCAATAGGTGTTTGCGAAGTCGAAATCTTGGGGCGAAGCGAAATGTACTTGTCTATACAAGTACAGTCAAGTAGCATGCAGCCATGCCAAGAAAAACGAGTTCCGTACCGGCGCCGCAGTACCTGAAGGTCAAGAACCATCTGCGTGAGCGCATCGCTTCCGGCCATTGGGTGGCCGGCGACTTGCTACCGTCTGAGGCTGAATTGGTGGCCTTGTTCGAGGTCAGCCGCATGACCGTCAACCGAGCACTGCGGGAGCTGAGTCAGGAGGGTTTGATCGAGCGCTTGCAGGGAGTGGGCACCTTTGTGGCGCAGCTGCACCGCATTTCTTCGACGCTGAATGTGCGCGACGTGCATGACGAAATCTTGCAGCGCGGCCACCAACACCAGGCCAAGCTGCACAGTCTTGCGACGCTGAAAGCGGATAGGCCCCAAGCAGCTGACTTTGGCTTGGAGCTTGGGGCTGCGTTGTTTCATAGCGTGATCGTGCATTTCGAGAATGGCGTGGCGATCCAGTGCGAAGACCGCCTGGTCAATCCGGCCTGTGCGCCCGCCTATCTTGGCTTGGATTTTGCGCAAACCACACCGACCAACTACTTACTCGAAGTTGCCCCCTTGTCGGAAGCGCGTTACACGATAGAGTCACTGCTGCCTTCGGCCTTGGAGGCCAAGTTGCTGGGCATTTCCAAGCGCGAGCCCTGCTTGGTGGTCAAGCGCCGCACCTTCAGTCGCGGTCAGACCGTCACCACGGTTCGGCTTACCCACCCGGGTTCGCTTTATGTTCTTGAGGGGAGTTTTCAAGCATGAGTTGGAGTCAGATCAAAGCGTCCGATGTTGCTCCTCAGGCTTGGCGCAATGGCGGCGGGCAAACCCGAGAATTGCTGGCCTGGCCGCATCCGGCTGATTGGGCGCTGCGCATCAGCGTGGCAGATATCGAGCGCGATGGGCCGTTTTCGGCTTTTGACGGCGTGCAGCGTTGGTTCGGCGTGCTGCAGGGCGATGGCGTGCGCCTGGCGGATTGGGAGTTACGGGCCGGCGATGAATTGATCAGTTTCGACGGCGGCTTGGCGCCGCCCTGCGAGTTGATCGGCGGCAGCACCCGCGACTTCAATCTGATGCATCGCCGTGGCCGCGGCCAGATGCAGGTGAAGGCCGCCGCCAGCATGCCGACGAACTGGCAGCCGCAAGGGCGCTGGGTCGGCGTGTTCACGTCCGCAGGCGGGCGCTTGCTGCACGGCGGCCGTGCGATGAACTTAGCCGCGATGAGTCTGGCTTGGTGTGAAGATCCCGCACCTCAGGCTTGCAGTTTTGAAGGGCCAGGTGCTGCCTGGTGGATGACCTGGAGTGAGAACAAGATATGAGCAGCAGCAGCGTTTTTAAACTCTGGATCAATGCCCGTTTGGCCACCTTGGTCGGCGACCCTAAGGACAATCCTTGGGGCTGGGTCGAGAACGGTGCGATGCTGTCGCAGGGCGAACATTTGCTCTGGGCCGGCGACATCGTCGATCTCGATGCCGAGTTCCGCAATGGTCTGGCGCAGGAGATCGATCTTGGCGGCGCGGTCGTCACGCCGGGCTTGATCGACTGCCACACCCATCTGGTTTATGGCGGGCAAAGGGCGGCTGAGTTCGAGCAGCGCCTGCTTGGCGCCAGTTACGAGGAAATAGCCCGCGCCGGTGGCGGCATACGCTCAAGCGTTGCCGCTACCCGCGCCGCCAGCGAGCATCAGCTCTATGCGCAAGCGGCACACCGCGTCTTGAATCTGCTCAAGGAAGGCGTGACCACCATTGAGGTCAAATCGGGCTATGGCCTGAGCCAGGCTTCCGAGGCCAAGATGCTGCGCGCGGCGCGCCGGCTCAAGGGCTTGGGTGTCGACGTGCGGACCAGTTACTTGGGCGCGCACGCCGTGCCGCCCGAGTTTGAAGGCCGCCAGGAGGACTATGTGACGGCCTTGATTGAATGGATGACACCGCTGCACCGCGAAGGCTTAATCGACGCAGTGGATGCCTTTTGCGAAGGCATCGGCTTCACGCCAGCGCAAACCAGGCGCGTTTTCGAAGCGGCGCAAGCTTTGGGCCTGCCGGTCAAGCTGCATGCCGAGCAACTCAGCGACCAGGGCGGCAGCCAAGTGGCGGCCGAGTTCAAGGCGCTTTCTTGTGACCATCTTGAATACCTGAGCGAGGCCGGCGTGCAGGCCATGGCGACAAGCGGCACAGTGGCCGTGCTGTTGCCGGGCGCTTATTACTTTTTGCGTGAAACGAAGTTGCCACCGGTACAAGCGCTGCGCGATGCCGGCGTGCCCATCGCCATTGCCACCGATCACAACCCCGGCACTGCGCCGACGCTGTCCTTGCTTTTGATGCTCAATATGGCTTGCACCTTGTTCCGCCTGACGCCGGAGGAAGCGCTGCGCGGTGTCACCGTCAATGCGGCGCGCGCGCTGGGCCTGAGCGACCGCGGCCAGTTGACGGCCGGCCAGCGCGCCGATTTTTGCATTTGGGAGGTGGAGCATCCCAATGAGTTGGCCTATTACTTCGGCCGCAACCCTTTGCGCAGGGTCGTGCGCGGCGGGGTGGAGCGAGCATGAAAGCCGTCATGGATAGCGCTGTTTTTAAACTGCGCCAAGGCAGTACGCCGCTGTTGATCAGCATGCCGCACGTGGGCTCGGCCATTCCGGCCGATCAAGCACGCCGTTATCAGCCCCGAGCGCTGCTCAGCGAGGATACCGACTGGCACCTGGAGCAGTTGTACGGCGGCATTGCCGGCGAGCTGAGCGCCGGGCTGATCGTGCCGCATTACTCGCGGTTTTTGATCGACTTGAATCGCCCACCCGAGGACACGCCGATGTACCCGGGAGCGGCCAATACCGAGCTTTGCCCGACGCGATTCTTCAGCGGCGAGCCACTCTACCTGCCCGGTCAGGAACCCAGCCGCGCCGAGCAACTGCGTCGCCGAGAGCTTTATTGGCTGCCTTATCACCGCGCCCTGAATGCCGAGTTGCAGCGACTCAAGGCGCTGTTTGGTTATGCCTTGTTGTTCGACGCGCACAGCATCTGCTCTGAGTTGCCCTGGTTGTTTGAGGGGCGCCTACCGGACTTGAATCTGGGCACGGTGGAGGGGCGCTCTTGCGCAGCCGGCCTCAGGACTAAGTTGAGCGCGGTGCTGGAGGGTCAAATTGGCTACACCCAGGTTGTGGACGGCCGCTTCAAGGGCGGCTTCATCACCCGTCACTACGGTCAGCCCGAGCAGCATCAGCATGCGGTGCAACTGGAGATGTGCTGGCGCTGCTATATGGAAGAAGAGGCGGCGCCGTTTCTGTTTGACGCGCAGCGAGCGGCAGCGGTACAGCCGCTGCTCAAGCAATTGTTGAGTGAGATGAGCGCCTGGAGGCCAAAAGCATGAGCGCAGCTGGCGTTTTTTGGGCCGCGCAAGCCTGGGTCGATGGGCGCTGGCAGCGCGATGTGCGTCTGGTGGTCTCCGCCGGGGGCTGTTGGCAAAGCATCACGGCGGGTGTGCCGCAGGCCGAGGGGATGCAGGCCCTGGCAGGCCCGGTCATGCCCAGCTTGGTCGACACCCACAGCCATGCGTTTCAGCGCGCTTTTGCCGGAATGGCGGAGCGTCGTGACAGCGGTGATGATGATTTTTGGTCCTGGCGTGATCGCATGTACGGGCTGGCTTTGGTGCTTAAGCCCGCGCAGATGCAGGCGATTGCCACGCAGCTCTATGTGGAACTGCTGGCCGGTGGCTACACCCAGGTCTGCGAGTTCCACTACTTGCATCACCAAGAGGACGGCCGCCCTTATCCGGATGAGTTGGCCATGAGCTGGGCGCTGGCCGATGCTGCGGCAGCGGCCGGTATCGGCTTGACGCTGTTGCCGGTGCTGTATGCGCGTTCGGGTTTTGGTGCTGTAGGCCTGCGCGACGATCAGCGGCGCTTCAAGACCGACGCCGACTGGGTCTGGCGCGCCAGCCAGAGAGTCAACTCGGCAGGGCGGCCCTTGCTGAATGCCGGCGTGGCGCTGCACTCTTTGCGCGCCGCCAATACCGATGACATTCGCAGTTTGCAAGCCCTGATCGGGGACACCGACATTCCCATCCATATTCACATCGCTGAGCAGAGCCAAGAAGTGCGCGACTGCCTGGCTGCCACCGGCCAGCGGCCTATGCAGTGGCTGTGCAACGCGCTCAAGCCCGATGCTCGCTGGCATTTGGTACATGCCACGCACAGCACGCCGGAGGAGATCGAGCAAGTCGCCAACTGCGGCGCCAGTGTCGTCATTTGCCCCGGCACCGAAAGCAATTTGGGCGATGGCTTGATCGACTTGCCCGGCTGGCTGGCGGCTGGCGTGCCGATCAGCATCGGCTCGGACAGCCATGTCACGCGCGCCTGGGGCGAGGAGTTGCGCTGGCTGGAATATGGCCAGCGTTTGGGCCTGCAGCGGCGCAATGTGGCGGCGCAGCCGGGTACTCAGCCGAGCACTGCGGCGCGCTTGTTTGAGGCGGCAAGAGCCGGCAGTGCGGCGCCGGCCGGTTTCAAGCAATGGGGCTTGGAAGTCGGTGCGCGGGCCGACTTTTTGGTGATCGACGGCGCAGCGAGTGGCTTGCTGGGGCTGCCCGCAGACTATTTGTTGGACGGCCTGGTTTTCTCTGCGCAGGGTCAGGTCTTGCGTGAAGTCTATGTGGCGGGCCAACTTCGTCTCAAGCAAGGCCGGCATGTGGCACAGGATGCGATCGCCGGCGGTTTTAAATCAGCCTTAGCGGTCTTGCGTTGACGATTGCCCCAGGCAACAAAAAAGCGACCCGTCACCGAAGGGTCGCTTTTTTTTCCGCATTTGGCGGAAGCTGTGAGAACAAAACTCACTTCCATCAAAGCCCAGTAAAATCGGGGGTTCTGGGTGGTTTTCGCTTGTCAGTTTGTCATACCTTTTTGGCAGAGTCAAACTGGTGTCAGCGAAAACATTATGGCCCAAAAAGGAGCCGCTCCGCACGTTGTTTTTGGGCAGCTTGAACTGCCCTTGAAGTGATGTCCATAGGTAGGAGGCAGATGTGGTCCACGTGGGTCATGCTGGCGGGCGCACGGTGTCAAAAGCTAGGGGAGGCTGCAATTCATATCGTTTGAGCAGGTACATGTTTTGCAATTGACTCAGGTCAGTTTTCAATTTGTGCCAGCCGCAGAGATGATTTGGACCTAAGCAATTTTCGGAGAGCAAGATTTGTGGCTGCTTCGTCGCAGGCAAAACTGAAGCTTCAAAAAATGTCCCGCCAACCAAAGCCGGCGGGACAGAAATCATTCAATCATTCGAGGCAGTGAGCACTTGCCCTCCCTCTTGCCATCAATCCCCAGCCCCCTCGTTCTGACCCCCAGCCTCACCTGGGTCCGTTTCATCGAACTTTGGTGGCAACAGCAACGCCAGGCACATATTTGATGCCAACGGCAGCCCATCAATTGGCTTAGAGTTCAGCTCTTCAAATTGCCTCGACGCGTAAGCGACTGCCTCATTCATGAAGTCATTGATTTCAACTTTTGAAGGCATGTCGCTCCAGTCTTCTGCTCGAACGTCACCCTTTTTGATTTCAACAATCAAAGTGATGTCGTCCTCGAAGTCCTTGCAGGTTAGATTGAGCCTGAGCTGGGCACCTGCCTGCACATCTTCTAAGATTTTCCGCATGGTTTTGCCAACAAGCGGAATGGTTAGCCGATGCTGCCAATCGTTACCTACATCGTGAGCGAGACACAAATAGGCGCGGCCAGATGCTTGGCGGTCAATGAACACGGTGCCAAAAGTCTCGGTTTCTGCATATCCCGCCTCCGCCCACATTTGAGTGGGGATGTTTGCAAATATCGACCAACACGCTCTCTGCGGTTGCTCCATGCCGAGACTCCGGGTTGGCGTCTCGATGTCCGCTTCACGGACCATGTACGCGAGTTGAAAGCGAGTCTGCCCTTTGACGATTGATGCCGGAACCAAATTCCCGCTTTGAAAACTACTCCACTCGCTCATTGCCTTGAGTCCTCTTGCCTGTGCTTTTGTCAGCTTGTCCATTGATTTCATACTGGTCCTTTTTGTCGCGCCAACATTGACGCGTTCAACGTGTAGCGACTGGGGACAAAGTCAGTGGGCGGACGGGTGCGCAGCGGGCCTCATCGGCGTACTACGGTGCTAATGGTGAGGGGAGGGGGCCTGCTGCCACCAAAGCGCAGGCTACTGTTGGTTGAAGTAGGGCGCTTTTGTGGTCAAGGGGCAGCAAAGGGCAGCTAGCCGGATGAGCAAGCCCTTGATGTGAATTCCGTCTGAGGATTCGAATTCGCGGTGAGCTTTTGCGTTGGTGGACAGTGCCACGCCGAATACGCGAAGGGCCTGCTTCGTCCTTTCCTTCTTTGGAGTGCGGCTATACGTTGCGTGCGTATTCCAATGAATTTGGCCAACTGGCTCGATTCAAATCAGCCAAGCATTGCGATGTAGCCGAACAAGACGATAGTCGTTGACGGCTGTTTGATTCAAGTGGATATTGATGGACCTTTGTGTCTTTCCCAGTCACACAGGCCTTGGCGCGCGCAGGACAAAAAGCCGGGGACTGCACCGCTTTCCAAGCTTAATCAGCCGGCGGCTTTGTAAATGAAGGGAGCTTAGGTTTTTTACACCTACCCCCCCATGTAGTAGGGGTAACTGAGGCGTTATGCCGAACCTACACTGTGGACGCCCCGTCGCATGGTTGACCTGTTGAGGAGCAAGTGATTGGGCTAATAACTTATATCCATACACAGGGAAAAGACAATGCAGAACTTGATGATTAAACCTTTGAATATGGCCGTACTGCTGGGCGCATTGACTCTGGCGGGGGCGGCGAGTGCAACAGGGGTGCCGGGCCAAGGCACATGGGAAACAACGCTGCAAGCGCGTGACCTAGACGGCAACCTTGCTAATGGCCCGGAGGCTTTTTACGACACGGCCCTCAATGTCACCTGGTTGCGTGCCGGTAGCACCAGCGTCATGGACTGGGCCGCCTCAAAAGCCTGGGCCGAGCAAGACCGTTTCGGCCTGAACGGCTGGCGCTTACCGACGACCCATGTTACTACTGCAGATGGCAGTTGTAATTGGTCTGCAACCGGCGGCACTAGTTGCGGCTTCAACCCCGACAGCAGCGTTGCTACTGGCAGCGAAATGGCGCACCTGTTTTTTCAGAGCCTGGGAAACAAGAGTTTCTACGTACCAGGAACGACAAATGTTCAAGCGGGCTATGGCCTGACAAATATTGGTGATTTCCAGAATCTGCAGAGCAGCTCCTACTGGTCCGGTACGGAGTACGCGCTGTCTTCCAATGGCGCCTGGGGCTTCACTATGGCCAGTGGCGGACAGTTCGTCGACGGCATGGTCAGTAGTCGGTACGCGCTAGCTGTCCGTCCCGGAGATGTGGCGGCGGTGCCAGAGCCACAAACATTGGCCTTGACACTGATTGGCTTGACTGGCCTGCTGCTGTCACTTCGGCAGCGGAGGCATTGAGGCATTGAGGCTTTGACGCTTCGGTTCCTTTTGCTCGCTGATTGTTCGTTAGGAATGGTTGCCAGTTAGCGGCGGCTGGACGCCCGGAATAGACACTTTGTAGTCGGCCATCGCGGACTGGAACGTGCCTGCAGCAGTCATTCGGAATTTGGCACGCACATGAGGCAAAACGTAAGGGCTAGCTCGGGTCCCAATCTGAATATGCATGCGGATTTGAAAAAAGGAAACTAGGTTTTTGCACCTCCCCCCCCATGTAGTAGGGGTAACTGAGACGTTATGCCGCACCTACACTGCTGGTGCCCCGTCGCATGGTTGACCTGTCGAGGAGCAAGTGATTGGGTTTCAAAACTTGTATCCATACACAGGGAAAAGACAATGCATACCTCGATGATGAAGAAGTTCTTAAAGACGGGCGCAATGCTGGTCGTATTGACCTTGGCAGGTGCGGCGAATGCAACCGGCGTGTCGGGTCAAGGCACATGGGAAACCACGCTGCTAGCGCGAGACTTGGACGGTAACCTTGCCAACGGCCCGGAGGGCTTTTACGACACCGCCCTTAACGTTACTTGGTTGCGTAACGCTAGCGCTAATGGCATGGCCTGGTCCGTCGCCAAAGCCTGGGCCGAGCAAGACCACTTCGGCCTGAGCGGCTGGCGATTACCGACGACCCATGTCACTACTGCAGATGGCAGTTGTGATTTGTCTGAAACCGGCGGAACTAGCTGCGGCTACAACCCCGACAGCAGCGTTGCCACGGGCAGCGAAATGTCGCACCTGTATTTTCAGAGCCTGGGTAACAAGAGCTTTTACGCTCCTGGTACGACGAATGTTCAAGCCGGTTATGGCCTGACAAATACCGGCAATTTCCGAATGCAGTCCGCCGACTACTGGTCCAGTACGGAGTCCGCGCTGTATTCCGGTAGCGCATGGTTCTTCGGTACCCCCGACGGTTTCCAGGGCTACAGCGACAAGAGCGAAACTTTGTACGCGCTGGCTGTGCGCTCTGGAGATGTGGCCGCAGTGCCAGAGCAACAAACATGGGCCTTGCTACTGATTGGGTTGACTTGCCTGTTGCTGGTACGTCGTTGGCGGGCATCTTGAGACTTTGACGCTTCGGCCCATTTGACTTTTTCAGCGGGATTGGGGGTGCAAGCCCCAATCATGATTTTGCAAACCGATTTCTCGTGATGAGTGTCTACCTTTTAACAGTGGGCAGATGTTCGGTATGGGCTTGAAAAGTCGCTCAAAATATCGGGCCGGCTAAGCATTGCGCCCTGCCAGCCTTGGTGAAATAAAACTGGATTTGGCGTCTCGGCATTGGAGTCCAGTTTGAATCGAAATAGGCGTTTTCTTAACTTGGAATATGCCTTTCTCGAACTGAGCTATGAAACGCCAAGTCGCTGCTGCACTGGCTAGTTTCGTACGAGCACCAGCGCATTCTTTGTCGTCAAATGCCTGGGTCTCCTTTCATTCTTTCTGCGTAGAAAGAATTCTATTTTCTTCCAAGCGCTCTTCAACTACGCACTTTCCGAATGCTGGCCTGCTGCTCGGTTCCTACCTTGGAGCGCATCAATTCGTGCTGTGCGTATTCCGAACAATGTTGCCACCTGTTCTGATTCAAATCAGCCAAGTATTGCTATGTAGACAAGTAAGACGAGAGTCGGTGTCAGAAATATTTTTTTCACGGTTCTGAATAGCCCACTGTGTTCAAAGCCGTCGCAAAGAACTGACGGCTCGAGATTGAAATGCAAGGGCTGACCCTCAAGCTTTCCAAGTCAAATCAAGTTCGTGAAGGTTGATTCCATAACCCCCAATAGGGGGGGGTGCGGGTAAGTTAAGTCGAAGCTAGACTGCGCTGCGCGTTCGCTTGCCGTACTTGCTAGTGCAGTCAACGCCGGGGCTCTCAACACTGCTGAAACAGGGACAAGACTATGCAGAATTTGATGAAGAAGGCTTTGAAGACCGCTGCGCTTGTGGGCACATTGCACTTGGTGGGTGTTGTTCAAGCGGCCGGCGTGCCGGGCCAAGGAACATGGGAAACCACGCTGCAAGCGCGTGACTTAGATGGCAACCTTGCCAATGGACCAGAGGCTTTTTACGACACGGCCCTCAATGTCACCTGGCTGCGTGCCGCTAACACTAGCGCAATGGACTGGTCTGCCGCAAAAGCCTGGGCCGAGCAAGACTGTTTTGGCCTGAGCGGCTGGCGCCTGCCCACTACAGTAGATAAAGGGAGCGATGGTTGCAACTGGAGTTACACCGGTGGCACCGATTGCGGCTATAACCCCGACAGCTCGGTGGCCACTGGCAGCGAGATGGCGCATCTGTTCTTCCAGAGCCTGGGTAACAAGAGCGCCTACGTACCGGGCACAACAACCCCTCAACCGGGCTATGGTCTGACAAACTCCGGCGACTTTCAGAATCTGCAGTCCAACGTCTATTGGTCTGGGACGGAGTCGGCGCCGAATTCAAATATCGCATTTAGCTTCGTAACAGTCAGCGGCTACCAAGACGTCTACTACAACTACAATTATTTGTACTCGCTGGCTGTGCGCCCCGGTGATGTGACCTCTGCGGTGCCGGAGCCACAAACACTTGCCTTGACGCTGTGTGGATTGACAGGATTGCTGCTGGCACGTCGTCATCAGCGGGCACTTTGAGGCTTTGACGCTTCGGTCCCTCCGGGACTTTTTTTGGGGGGCGGTAGCCCCCATTCTTCATTTCGCATACCGAGTGTTTGTTATGTGTAGCCGATATTTTTGCGGTGAGCAGATGTTCGGAACAGGCATATGCGGTAGGAAAAAATAGCTTGCCGGCGAAAGCTTTCTCTCTTTAAAACTTGGCGAAATAGAACATGATTGGGTCGCTGTTTTAAATCGGATTTAGTGGCCAGTTTGATTCGGAATATGCGTCTTCTTGACCTGGAATACGACTTGCTTTAACAGAACCCTGAAACACCAAGTCGCTACTTCACTGACTAACATCGGCGACTGACCAGCTCATTCTTTGTCATCAAGCGGCTAGGCCCCTTTCCATTCTTTCTACACTGAAAGAACGCCCTTGTTACCAAGCGCTCATGAGCTACGCACGGCTCTGAATGCTTGCCTGCTGCCAGGTTCCAACGCAAAAAAGCCCGCACGTGGCGGGCTGGTGTTGAAGTCAATGCGCTGTTCTCAATACAGCGCATTGAGCGTCCACGGGGCGGGTCCCGCAGGTGATGCGCCGAGTGTCTTGGCCATTTCTCTCATGTTCTCCGGCGTCGTGTAGCCGGTAATATCGATGACCATGTCCTCGATTTGCTCCCATGTCCACTCGCTTTGCGCCGCGGCCTTTGCTTTCATATTTTTGCGACGCAATGCGATATCGGCGGCAGTAACCTTTTTGGTCGACTTTGCAATCGTTGCTGCCAACTTCAGCAGTTTCTCGCGGGCATCTTCGTGCAGTGAGTGAGCGGCGACAGTAAATGTTCTTGCTTTGCTGTTGTAGGTAGTCAGGCGTGCCAGCGCTTTAAAGTGCGTAACAGGAAGCAGGTCCTTGCAGGTGAGTGAAAATTCTGGTTGCCGTGGCTTTTGCTGCAAACGCCCGTCGCTGCGCTTTTCTATCAGCATTCCAAATTCAAGGGGCGTGAGCCCAAGGGTACGCTGCCGGTCCTGCTCCTGCTCTGCCGCCTTCTGCGCTTCTAGCGTGATTTCGGCAAGCTCAGCCCTGAGCAGGGTGGCGAACTCAGGGGCATCCAAGAACGCTAGAGCTTTTTCTCCCTGCGCCCTGCTCAAACGAGCTTCGAAGGTCGGCCCTCCAATTTCGTTCCTCGTTCTGAACTGCCCAAAAGCGGGAAGTCGAACAATCAGCCGCACCACCGCTTCAAGCGCGTTCGGCTCAGCGTCGCTCGTCTTGGTCAAGAGAGCGCCAGTCGCCCCAAAGGTAACCACGAACGTGGGAGTAGTACTTTCGGCAGTGAAGGAATTACAGTCTGTCATCAATATATCCACTTTTGTTATCAGTTGCATTGGGTTCAATGGCGCCCCACGGCGAAAGCGAGGCAGTCTTGAGTCAAGGTTCATTGGCGTTCTGTGCGCTCAATCTCGTACTCTGCAAACAGCTTTACTACTGTCCTCGCCGCAGGGCGTGCGTAGAAAATAGGGCGGTCCTCGCATTCCCACGCAGAGCGATATCCCTCCAATGCATTCTTGAACTGTTCAAGCGACATGTGCGCTTGGTAGTGCGCTCGGCTCGAGTCGAAAATTTCGTCAAAAAATTCAGCCTTGAGTTCAGTTACGGTTCTGGTCTTCATTGAGAAATTCCTGTAGCTAGTGAAGGTAAGTGGCTGGGCTCTAGTCCCGCACAGTGGCGTGTTGCACGGCATTGAGTTGCTCTTCAATCAGTGCCGTCCTACCGAATAGCTATCGTTTTTAAATTCCCTACCTCCTCAATGATTTGGCTTCGAACTACCTGCATCCCGACTTCAAGGGGCCTATATCGTTAGACTCTTGAGACTCTGTTTTGTGTCAAGCGAATTGGAGGCGGACGTGACTAAGTTCACGCCAATAGCGCTATTGTTTTTTGAGGCCAAGAAAATCCCGGCTTTCGAAGCGTTGATTCCAAAGAAAAATCCCGCCAGCTTTTCAGTGGCGGGATGTGAATCATGAGAAAGCGGGTAATTGGCGGGGCCTCTGTTTCTCAGCCCTCAGCATTGACAATGAGCGTGACGGGTCAATTCGACGGTGATGGCTTAACAGCTCCCAACTCTGAAGCCGGGGTGTCTGATTCGAGCGAAACCGCCACGACTTGCCTCATGCACTCATCGACGTCCATTCCGACCGTTAGGACGAGCACATCGTGAACGTCAATTCCTGGAATCAAAGAATCCAACGAATTTGGAGCCACCTGTGCCAAGGTCATGTTGACCAGCATCGCTGCGCTCAAGGGCGTTAAAGCTGCGGTCCTGAGAATGTGTTGCAGCTCAGTGTCGGGCGCAAATTTAACGTTCAGTTCAATCAAGGTCGCCAGCTTTGCGTGCTCGCGGAAAAAGAGGAGTTGAATTGTTTCGTTAGCATTTGCGTCATTTACGAGTTGCTTCACCCTTGGGTCGCTTGCGAGCATGACGCAACGCACTTGAGTAGTCCCGGTCTGATAGGCGAGTATCAGCATTGCATCAAGCTGGTCCTCGGTAGTCATCACGGTGAGTCCGGAGTGGACCGTTTCGCTTTTATGCGATTGATTTGCTGCTTCGAACTTTGCGGCTATCCAATTTGGAACATGCGCTGCGATACATCGCCGGTGGAAGTGCCCGGTGTCCGAGCTCGGGCCATCGACACTTTTAGCGTCGAGAATTTCTGCAGTTCGAGCTCGGCTGAGCATCTTTATGTGGGTAAGCCAATCCATAGAGGTGTCCTGTTGAATAAATGTTCTTGGGACCTCGTATAGCGACCTCTATAAATGGGCTGAGGGCTACTGGGGTATTCCGAGTTTCGCGCCACACCACGGTTGTGCGGAATCACGTGGAAAAACAGGGCTTATGTCCATTGAATTTCATCGGTGCGGCGGCGCGTCCCGAGGCCCAGGTGCTGCAAGCAACACGCCTGGTGCATTGAAAATTTCCGTTAGGTTTTAAGCCCACCGCTTTGCCTGTTCGTTGGTTGACTCATACAACTTCTGAGCAACAGGCCTCGTTTCAGTTCAGGAGTCTTCAAAGACTTGCTCTGATAGGCGACTGGAAGGCGGCGGTGGTTGGTACCGAAAGTCCGGCAGGGCTGCTGCCGCACCCCCTATTCAGGGGGTTATGTATTTTTGACACCAAGAAAGGGTCATATAGGCCGCAGAATCCAGCACACAAAAAATTCAGGGAGAACGGTTATGAACAGTGCAACTCGTCCATATCATTTGTTGCGCGCGGTAGCCGTTGCGGCCGCACTTGTTGGCAGCGTTGGAGGGGCCAGCTCTGTCCCGGTAAGTTGGGTAGGACCCAACAATGGTTACTGGGATGTTGCTGGCAATTGGAGCTCGGGTCTTCCTAGCTTCGCAGATGAAGTGACCCTGTCATCCTTTGACACCATATTCAACACGGGTGTTCTCAGTCTGCGTTCCTATGTCGGAAGTGGCCGACTCACGATTACAGGCGGCACGCTGCAGAACTCTGAAGCGTCTATGGTTGGTGCTTTGGCTCTTTCTGGTGGCGTCATCAGCGGCACTGGAGCGCTGACCGTCGGCGGCCCAAGTACTTGGAGCAGCGGCGCCATGACCGGTGCGGGCTCGACCACTTTCAGTGG
>NZ_JAJIRP010000017.1:0-685 GCF_025717555.1 Paucibacter sp. B2R-40
GACGGCCACACAGTTCAAGGCCATCAGTTCGGGCCAGATCGCGGCGCTGACGACCGAGCAGGCCAAGTCGCTTTCGACCGATGACTTCGCGGCCATCGGGACCGGGGGCCTGAGGGGCCTGACCGGCGCGCAAGCTGCCGCCCTGACGACCGAGCAGGTCAAGTCGCTTTCGACCGATGACTTCGCCGCCATCGGGACCGGGGGCATGAGGGGCCTGACCGGCGCGCAAGCTGCCGCCCTGACGACCGACCAGATCGTGGCGCTGACCACGGCGCAATCTGCATCGCTTGTCAGCGCCCAAGTGTCGGGCTTGCTGACCGATCAGATCGCCGCCTTGGTGTCCGATGACCTGCGCGCCCTCAACACCGGCGCCCTGCGCGGGCTGAGCACCGAGCAAATTGGTGCGCTGACCTCGGACCAAATCGGTAACTTGACGACAGTGCAAGTCAACGCTTTGACCGCCACTCAGATCCAGAATCTGAGCACGGACGACCTCAATGCGCTGACGGCCACGCAGTTCAAGGCCATCAGCTCGGGCCAGATTGCCGCGCTGACAACCGAGCAGGTCAAGTCACTGTCGACCGATGACTTCGCCGCCATAGGCACCGGCGGCATGAGGGGACTCACCGCCGCCCAAGCCGCTGCCTTGACGACCGACCAGATCGTGGCGCTGACCACGGCGCAA
>NZ_JAJIRP010000017.1:732-64174 GCF_025717555.1 Paucibacter sp. B2R-40
CTGAGCACCGACGACCTCAATGCGCTGACGGCCACACAGTTCAAGGCCATCAGTTCGGGCCAGATTGCCGCGCTGACGACCGAGCAGGTCAAGTCGCTTTCGACCGATGACTTCGCGGCCATCGGCACCGGCGGCCTGAAGGGTCTGACCGGCACCCAAGCCGCTGCCCTGACGACCGACCAAATCGTGGCACTGACCACGGCGCAAGCCGCCTCGCTGGGCAGCGCCCAAGTGACAGGCCTGCTGACCGATCAGATCGCAGCCTTGGTGTCCGATGACCTGCGCGCCCTCAACACCGGTGCCCTGCGTGGGCTGAGCACCGAGCAAATCGGTGCCTTCACCTCCGACCAAATCGGTAATTTGACGACGGTGCAAGTTAACGCTTTGACCGCCACGCAGATCCAGAACCTGAGCACGGACGACCTCAATGCGCTGACGGCCACACAGTTCAAGGCCATCAGTTCGGGCCAGATTGCCGCGCTGACGACCGAGCAGGTCAAGTCCTTGTCGACCGATGACTTCGCCGCCATCGGCACCGGCGGCCTGAAAGGGCTGACCGGCGCTCAAGCCGCCGCCCTCACGACCGATCAGATCGTGGCGATGACCACGGCGCAAGCCGGCTCGCTGGGGAGCGCTCAAGTGTCGGGTCTGCTGACAGATCAGATCGCCGCCTTGGCCACCGATGACTTGAGAGCCTTCAATACTTCGGCCTTGAGGAATCTGAGCACCGAACAATTCGGCGCTTTGACGACCGATCAAATCAATGTGCTCTCGACCTCACAACTGCAGTCACTCACGACCGGGCACTTGTCGACCTTCGGAACGGATGAAATTGCGTCGCTGGGTTCAAGGCAGATCGCTGCTTTCAGCTCGGTACAAGTGGGCAGCTTGAGCACTGAGCAATTCAGCGCCTTCGACTCGCAGGACATCAAAGCTTTTGTGACATCTCAGATGGCTGGGTTCACGACAGAGCAACTGCACAGCATCACCTCTGATCAAGTCAAGGGCTTTGACACCGAGGATCTTGCCAAGTTGAACATGAACCAGGTCGTTTCCTTCACGACCGAAGCCTTGAGCGCGATGACCGCCACCCAGCTTGACGGGCTCTACCTCGCAACGCCCATCATGTTGGATTTGAATGGCAATGGCATCCAGACCCTGTCCGCGGCGGATGGTGTCAATTTCGATCTGAACGGTACCGGAAAGACTCACAAATATGGATGGGCAAGCGGCGGCGACGGCTTGTTGGCGATAGACCGCAATGGCGACGGTGTGATCAATAACGGCTCTGAATTGTTCGGCACCGGGACGATACTGGCCTCGGGCAAACACGCAGCCAATGGCTATTTGGCCATGGCCGCGGAGGACAGCAACCACGACGGCAAACTCGATGCGCATGACGTCAATTTCAATAAGCTCAGGGTCTGGGTTGACGGAAACCACGACGGCAAGACGGACGCTGGCGAGCTGAAGACGCTCGCGGATCTGGGCATTACCGAACTGGATCTGCATGCCAAGTCAGGTACAGCCGTTGACAACGGCAACTTGGTGGGCTTGGTTTCTGGCTATAAAACGAGTGACGGGGCAACGCATCAAATGGCTGATGTCTGGTTTGCCAAAGACGTCAAGCCAGGTGAAAAGTCCGGCGAATCTTCACCCGCCTTGAATGATTTGCTGGCGGCCCCGAGCGAAAACCTGCTGGTTCACGAGGCAATCAACCAGACAGGCGCGTCAATGGGTGGCAAGCAGAGCGAGCTGCACCACGCCTTGCTGGAACGCAAGCTGATCGAAGATGAAGAGCACAACCGCTTGAACGGACCGTTGATCTAAGCAAAGAGGGCGCCTGCGAGCGCCCTCTTCTCCTCATTTTTTCAAAAAAATAATGGTGCTGCGGTCAAGCCCTTAACCAGGTAAGCGGGTTGAAGCGCCAAGCGACAGCTGTCGGTGCTTCTTGAAGCAAATGCCACGACAACACGATTCTTGTCGGTCGTTTAAAGGTTGCGAACAATTCTTGAGTGAATCGCAGTAAATCTATATGAGCTGGACTTCTGAAACTTCAAACACTGCTACGGCAAATATGGCGGCATGTCTGCCCCAAATTTGACGATTCATTCTCAGCCGAAGTTTCGGCGTTAAGCAAACAACTCACTGAGCGAGCTAAAAATGGCTTCATTCATCTCAAGTCTAAACACAGCACAGATAACCTTGCTGTCCTCAACCACCTTGGCAGGGTTAAGCTCCTCAGACTGGGCTGCGTTCTCAAGCGCACAAATACAGGCGCTGACGACCCAACAGGCCGCATCGCTTGGCCCAACTTCGGTGAACCTCATCAACACCGCACAGTTCTCGGTGTTCGAGACCCAGGACCTGTCGTCCCTTTCAACGCGTGCGATCGTCGCCTTGAAGACAGATCAACTCGCCGCCCTGGGCTCCGCGCAGATCGGTGCCTTGAGCAGCAACCAGGTGATCAGCCTGACCACGGGCCAGGTGGCCGGTCTGGGCAGTGATGATTTGAACGCCTTGACCAGCAGCCAGATCGGCGTGCTGACCGCTGCCCAAGTGGGCGCGATCGCCACCGCGTAGATCGCCAACATGACCAGCGAAGATGTGGTGGCGCTGGGCACACCGGGCATCCGGGCGGTTTCTGCGGCCCAACTGGGCGCGCTGAGCTCGGCCAATGTGCAGGCCCTGACCGCGGCCCAGGCCGGCGCGCTGAGTGCGACCCAGGTGACGGGTCTGGGCACGGCGCAGATGGCGGTGCTGGAGACGGCCGACCTTACGGCTTTTTCTACCTCTGCACTGGGAGCCTTAAGTTCCGGACAATTCTCTGCAATGACCTCACTGCAGATTGGCGCGATGACCAATGTTCAGTTTGGTGTGATCAGCAGTTCGCAAGTTGTGGGTATCGACACTGCTGACTTTGGTGGCATCGGCACCGAGGATTTCCGTGCACTGAGCATCTCAACCTTGCGGGCGCTCAGCAGTGATCAGATCCAAGCCATGAGCGCAAGCCAAGTGGGTGCTTTGAGTACCCAGCAGTTTGGCGCCTTGACGACGGTTCAGATGAAGGGACTTCAGACTGATGACATTGTGATTCTCAGCACAGGCCAGGTAGCGGCCATGACTACGGCGCAGTTGGGCGCGATATCGACGGCAAACTTCGTGCATCTGGGTTCGGCCGACATCACAGCCTTCACGACTTCACAAATTGCAGGTTTGACAACGGATCAACTGACCGCACTGACGACTGAACAGGTCGCGGGTTTTGAAGTGGCGGATATCGCTAAGCTGAATATGACTCAGTCCACTGCTTTGGTGGCCAACACCGCTGCGATGGGCGTGATGTCAGGTACGCAGCTTGACGCGCTGTTCCTGACTACTCCGATCATGTTGGATTTGAACGGCAATGGCATCCAGACCTTGTCCGCGGCCGAAGGTGTCAATTTCGACCTGAATGCCACCGGCATAGCGCACAAGTACGGTTGGGCAAGCGGCGGCGACGGCATGCTGGCGATGGACCGCAATGGCGATGGCGTGATCAATAGCGGCGCCGAGTTGTTCGGCTCCGGTACGCAACTGGGCCTGGGTAAACACGCGGCCAACGGCTACTTGGCGATGGCCGCCGAGGACAGCAACCATGACGGCAAGCTTGACGCGCATGACGCCAACTTCAACAAGCTCAGGGTCTGGGTTGACGCCAACCATGACGGCAAGACGGACGCTGGCGAGTTGAAGACGCTCGCGGATCTGGGCATTACCGAGTTGGATCTGCAGGCCAAGTCGAGTACGGCTGTTGACCACGGCAACCTGATCGGCTTGGTCTCAGGCTACAAGACGAGTGATGGGGCAACACATCAAATGGCCGACGTCTGGTTCGCCAAGGACGTCAAGCCAGGTGAAAAATCCGGTGAGCCTACACCTGCCTTGAATGACTTGCTGGCGGCTCCAAGCGAGCACTTGCTGGTTCAGAACGAGGCCAGCAAGACGGACACATCGGTGGTTGGAAAGCCGAGCGAGTTGCATCACGCCTTGCTCGAGCGCAAGCTGATCGAAGATGAGGAGAACAATCGGGCCAACGGTCCGCTGCTCTAAGCTGGTGTCGAGCAGCCAAAGCGGTGGTGAACCACTTTGGCTGCAAGACGGCCGAACGGCGAGAATCTGTCCCCGGACCTGGCCAAAAAGAAAGCCAGCCTGTTTAACACCAGGCTGGCTTTTTATTGCTCGAAATTTGGGAGTCAGTGCCTGAGGGGGCCTCAGCTGAAAAAATCAGTGATGACGGTCCTGATATCGCGACGCTTGATCAGCTCATAGCCTTGCAAGGCATAGGCAGCGCGCTTGGCGTCGTCCTCGACCAGGGCTTGGCATGCGGCTTGAATGTCAGCCGTCTTGACGAAGTTGAGTCCGCCTGCACGCAAATCGGGTTCTATTTCCAGCTCGTCGTTGTAATCACAGACGACCGCCTTTCGGTTGGCCATCAAGTAGGACACCCGGACAATCTCGAAAATATTGCCGCGTGAGAAATTGACCACAACTTTGGCCCGGGCAATGAATTCGTCACGTTGCTTGCCCCAGACATTGCACAGGGTCATCACTGACAAGCCGGTCAAATCTGGCCGTAGCCCGGCGATATTGTGCAAAGCATCAAAGCGGTCCGGCGTGATGTTGCCGTAGTAGAGCACGTCGATGTCTTGCTCTACTTCGCGCGGCAGCTTCTCCAGGTTGGGGGCATAGGCGGTCTTGGCGTAGTAAGCCGGAAACTTGGGGTTCAGCAAATTCCATGCATCCACATTCGCTTGGCTGTAGTCCCAAATTTGGAACTTGTTCGCCACATGATGGGCGCCGGTGCCGAACAAGGACTTGCCGGCGTAGCGCTCCATATTGAAGAAGATGGTGTTTTCAGGGAAGGTGTCGATCAGGCCGAGTTGCAAAGGAATTTGGAAGCCGAAGACGATATTCAAGGCCTCGGGATCGAAATGATTGACGCGCCGATCAACGCTGTGCCCCAGCGCCGCAAAGCCCCAGTGATAGGACTCCACCACCTCGTTATAGGCATCCAAGATACCGATCTTGGGGTAGAAGGGGTTGTATTGAACCAGGCAAATTTTCATGAATTGAAATCCTTGGGATCTGCGCCATCTCAGGCCGGGTTGGTCCAGGCTTAGGCCGGAGCAAGGTCTTGCGGATGCGGCCGAATCAGGTAGCGTTCGGCGCTTTGTACCAGGACCAATTGCGCGTTGACGTTTTTGCAGTATTGGAAATCCACCATCGTGTTCCAGACGAAGTGGACTTGGCCAAAATAGGCCGCCAGCAGGTCGGAGAAGCCCACGTCAAAGGAGTAGCTGTCCCCGAAAATCACCACCGAGGTCTGATATGGCGCATGCTCGTTTTGGAGCACATAGTGATTGCCGACATGGGCGCCTGTGGTGGCCATCAAGCGGTTGTCATAGACCACGCGGGCACGCCGAGCGATGCTGATGACGCTCTCGAAACAGGGCTCGTCGGTGTATTTCAACAGCAGGTCATGGCGCCACCAGCTGCGCGCCAGGGGCACATGCTCGAAGTCAAAGGCCAGTTCGGGGCAGACCGCCCGCATCAGCTCGCAAAAGCCGAACCAGGCGCCACTGGCACACCAATGGCTGTTGCCCCGCCAACACAACTCGGCGCGCCACGATTCGGACTGCAGGCGTTCCACCGGATAGACCAAGCCCGAAGGTATTTGCTCAAGCAACTGCAGCGCCGGCCGGGTCTGTGCCACCGTTTGGCTGCCCTGAGGCCAGCGTGCATGAGGAAGGATGGCCTGTTTCTCGGGCACGATCAAATGGGCGAAACGGGCATTGATGGATGCGCTGGCGGCTTGGCGACGCTCAACCGTCTGTTGCCAGGCCTGCAGCGTTTCTGCGCTCAGCAGTACCTGACCCAAATACTGTTGCTCCCACGCGTTATTGCCATTGGCAATGAATTGCCAGCCATCCAGCCCCGCAATGGCCACCTGATCCAGCGACAGTGTCTCAAATGCTTGGTCGTAATGCCGGGCCAGTCGGGCTCGATTGATGTGCGCGAGCTCACGCTCGACGGCCAAGAATTCGCTCAATCTACTCATGGCCTAACCGATCGCCAAACAGGCTGCGGCGGGCATTTCTTGCCGAGCTGAAGCGCCGCTGTACACCTGCCAAATCGGCATGAATTGCTCTTCCGCGCCGGCCTGCCCCGCCGCCAAGGCCGGCATCAACGCGCAAAGTTCGGCCATATCCGACTCATGGCCGTAGCGCTGCGCAATGATGGGGCAAAGACTTGCCAAGTTTGCTGCAGCCTGAGTGGCTTGCAGTTTGCCAAGCCTTCGTCCAGCCAGCGTCAAAGCGATATAGGCCAGATGCGCCAGCTTCATGGGCCGTCCCATCGGGTTGGCTGAGTGCTGTTCGGCGCTGGTACGGAAATAGCCGAGATGTTCGTTGATAAAGCCCAGTTTCGAGCTCAAGGAGGCCTTTAAAAAAGCGCCCAAATCTTCCAAACCGGTGAAGCAAATTCCGTCCATGCTGGGGTCATCCAACTCTGACGCCATGGCCGATGAAAAGGTGGCATTGGAAAATTCTCCCAACCAATTGCTGCTGACTCCGGCCGTCTGCGCGAACAAAAGTTCACTGCCCAGAACCAACATGCGTTGGGCATGTTGGGCAATTGCCGGGGGCACCGGTAGGTCACGCATGGGCTGGCCCGACTCCAGCGCCGTCCAGCGCCGACTCACCACGCAGTTCAAAGCGCCCTGCCCATGGGCGTGCAAATGACGTTCGTAGAAGCTTGGGTAGGGGATATCGTCATCCAGCAGCAAATGGAACAACTCGGTCGGACCACCGCTTTGATCTCGAAACAAGCGCAGGAGCTGGCGGAAGTTGTTGTAGGCCCCGCTGCGCGGGCCGGCCACCACCTCGATATTGAGATCCGCCACCGCACTCTTGATCGGCTCGGAGTTCAGCAGGTTCACAAAAGCCTGATCGGGACTGTCATCCGAAAAGATGACCTTGGCGGGCTTGACGGTCTGATGCCGTAACGCTGTCAAGAGCTCGACCAAGTACTTGGGCTTGTAGGCAGGGACAAGCGTCGTAATTTGCATAGTTGACATTTCAACGCAAGGCAGTTTTGACGACATCAGCAATGCGGCTGACCTCTTGCTCAGTCATATAGGGAGCGATAGGCAGGCTCAACAATTGCCCCTGTAGGCGCTCGGCAATGGGCAAGTCCGGCCAGGTTTGGTGGGCATAGGCCTGCTGGGCGTGGCAGGCGATCGGGTAATGCACCATGTGCCCGATTTCAGCTCGACTCAAAGCGGCTTGCAAATCAGCGCGCCTGTCGGTGCGCACAACCATCAAATGCCAAACCGATTCCGCACCTGCGACAGCTTTGGGTAGAAGCACAGGCGCGTCTTGCAGCGCTTCGAAATAAGCTGCGGCGAGGCGGCGGCGTGCGGCGTTTTCAGCATCCAGGGCGGGCAGCTTGGCACGCAAAACGGCCGCCTGAATTTCATCCAAGCGCGAATTCACGCCGGCCACCTCGTGGTGATACTTGATGCTGGAGCCGTAATTGCGCAGCATGCGCAGGCGCGCCGCCAGCGCATCGTCATTGGTGGTGATGGCGCCGCCATCTCCCAGCGCGCCAAGATTCTTGCCAGGATAGAAACTGAATCCTGCTGCGTCACCCAAACCGCCGGTGCGCCGGCCCAGGTATCTGGCGCCATGCGCTTGTGCGGCATCCTCGATCACCTTCAGGCCATGTCGGCGGGCGATCTCCAGAATCGGCGCCATGTCGGCCGGCTGACCGTATAAATGCACCGGCATGATGGCCTTGGTACGTGCCGTGATCGCTGCTTCAATGCAGGCAGGATCAAGGTTATGCGTCGCCTCATCGGGTTCGACCGGCACCGGCTGGGCGCCGGCTTGGCTGACCGCCAACCAGGTCGCGATGAAGGTGTTCGAAGGCACAATCACTTCGTCGCCATCACCGATACCGTAGGCGCGCAGGATCAGATGCAAAGCGTCCAGACCGTCGGCGACACCAATGCAATGCTTGACCTCGCAATAGGCGGCGAACTCTTGCT
The DNA here is from genome assembly GCF_025717555.1 of Paucibacter sp. B2R-40. GTDB lineage: Bacteria > Pseudomonadota > Gammaproteobacteria > Burkholderiales > Burkholderiaceae_C > Paucibacter_A. The sequence goes on from NZ_JAJIRP010000017.1 coordinate 8,822, forward strand.
CGAAGCAGCTGACCTCGTTTCCCAAGATGTACCAACCGGAGTCAAGTACGCGCGAGATCGCGGCGCGAATGCTCGCGTCATGTGCGGCATTGACCCGCTTCAGGTCCAGGAAAGGAATCGCTTGTTGCGTCGTCACCATATCGCTCACTTGACCCACCTCGCGCGCATGAACTCCGCGTAGTCTCGGTGGTAGTCGTCTTCAGCGAACTTGGTCGAAGCCAGCACCATGCAGACGGCGCCGGATGAGAAGTTGTCCAACTCACGCCACATCATGGGGCAGACATACAGCCCTTGATAGGAACGGTTGAGGTGAACCCGCTTCTTGTCCTTGCCATCATCCAATATCACGTCAAAGCTGCCCGACATGGCGACGATGAACTGGTGCAATTGTTTGTGGGCATGCCCACCCCGCTCGGAACCGCCGGGTACGTCGTACAGGTAATAGACACGCTGGATGTCGAAGGGGACATGAACCCCACCCTCGATAAACGTTAGGTTTCCGCGTGGATCGTGAATTTTTGGTAGATCAAGGATCTGGCAGCGATCAATGGACATGGACACACCCTGTAGCTTGTGCTGAGGATTGTGCATCCAGCCACGAGCGTGTCGGCGCGAAAAAGGGCCAGGAAAAAGGTCAGATCAACGCCGCATCTTCTTGAAGCGGGCGGAGTAGATCTCCTGATCCAACAACTCGACCTTGGCCGGAACCTTGAACGCCGCCAGCTTGGCCAAACAGGCCTTGCGTACGCGCAGCCTAAGCTCTGCCAGCGGCTCGGCTTCATGCAATGCCACCTTGGCCACAACGATCTGGCCGAGCAAGGCGTGCTTTTCACCGACGACGACGACATCGTCCACATTGTTCAAAGCAAGGATGACGTCCTCGACCTCGGCCGGATAGACTTTTTGCCCGCCGACATTGATCAGGTCGGTGACGCGCCCCAGTATGCGGAAATAGTCGCCATCAACTTCAACCCGGTCCTGTGTATTGAACCATCCCTCGGCGTCGAAGCCTGAAGGTGCGTTCAAGTAACCCAGCATTCGATAGTCCGAGCGGATCCAGAGAATGCCGTCCCGGACCTCCGTTTCGAAACCCGACCCGCCAATACGCACCCACAGCGAGCCGTCCGGGCGCGACTGTGAGCGCAGCACACCGACCTCGGAGAGCCCATAGGTCTGCTGCAACTCAACGCCCGCAAACTTGGCCCGGATGCGGTCCAGCGTTGACTGCGGCATGGTCTCGGTGCCATAGGTGATGCGCTTGAGGGAGCTCAAGTCATAACGCTGCGCCAGATCGGTGGCGGCCAGCAGGGTCAGGAAGGACGGCGTGGTCGGCAGCAATTCGACCTTGTGATCTTGTATCGCTTCACAAATTGTGGCGATGGCGCGATTCTCGGCAGTCACCACCGTACCCAAGCTGGCCGTGATCGCCAAAATTGTGTTGATGCCGCCGAAGTGATCCAGCATCAAGAACGGAATCGCCACCACCGGTGCTCGGGCGACGCGAAACTTGTCCATGACCCGCTCAAAATCATGCAGCATGCCCTTGGGCTTGCCGGTGGAGCCGGAGGAAAACAAGACCAAACCCGAACGGCCGGTGGCGCGAAACTCGTCCAACAAACTATTGGAAACCGACACCTCATGGGGCTTGATCGTCCAACTCAGCCCATCTTGCGCAAATTCAATCGCGTGGTCACAACCCGAAATCGCCAGAGCTTCAGTCTCCTCGATGACAGACCCCCGCGTCATCGGCACCACCATCGCCTTCAACGACGCCAAAGCCAAAATGACGCAAAAGACGTCCGGCGCATAGTCGGCCAACACCACCACGGTCTGCCCGGCTCGCACGCCCTGAGCGCTCAACTGTTGGGTGTACTTGGCAATGTCAGCCGAGACTTGCCCGTAGTTGCAAACCTGCCCCTTGTGGATAAAGGCGGCCAGGCTCGGCTCGGCATTGGCAAAACGGTCGAGCAGCCACTGCATGGTCAGGCCGCGAGTTGTTCGTTCAGCACGAGGGCAATCAATTTGTAGGACGTGGCGTTGGCGGCGTCCTCATCCGGAATCGAGACGCCAAAACTCTCTTCCAAGGCCAAGATCAGGTTCATCTGGCGCAAAGAATCCCAGCCAGGAACGTTGTCCATGCTGGAGTCCATATCTAGCGTGACGGCATCAACTTCCAAGACTGAGGCCATGACGTTTTTCAACAAAACTTGATCAAGCATTGCGTAACTCCACCCATTCACTGTCGGCCAGTTGCGCACCGGCCAAATCTATCTCATAGGAGCGACTACCGTCACTCGCCTGTGCCAGCTGGGTCAAACCCAGGCGGTCATAGAAGTCTGCCACTTGGGCATTCTTGGCGGTCGGATGATAAGCGGCCCGCAGACGGCGTTTTCCCCGCGCCAGTGCGTCCGCGCAGACCGCGCGCCAGACCGCGAACTCGATGCCCCGCCCGATCACCCGGCAACTCATCAAAAAACTGTGCACGACGACATCCTCGCCTTCGTCCTCGGTGATCAGAACACCCGTCAGGCCATGATCGGCCAGGCGGTCGCTGACCGCCAAGGAGTACACGGTCACGTCGGCGCGCTGCATCAGCCCAAGTACTTCGCCGGCCAGCAATCGGCGGGTGCTCAAATTGAACTGATTGGACTTGCCCATCAGCTCGGTAATCCGCGCCACTTGATCCAGGCAATCACGCTTCAGATCGACCTTCAACTCGAGTGAGCGCAGATAGTCTTGCTGAGTGCCGAAACCGGCTTGCAATTCATTCGCTTGCGCCAATGCCCGGTACTGCTGTGTCTTGGCTCGGCTCTGTGCATTGACGCCGCCGGCGATGAACAGCGGAGCGATCTCGCGGCGAACCAGGGCCGGGTAGTCTTGCAAGGCCTTGGGCACTTGAAACACGCGCACTTGGGGCAATTGTTCCCGCACGGCCTCGATTTCGAAGGCCGAGTCATCGACAAAAACAAAGCTCTCCAGACCGAGATTCAACTGCTCGGCCAAGGCACGCAGATTGCTCGGTTTGTCCATCCAGTTGACTTTCTTGACCAAGACCTGCGCATCGCGCAAGACCATGTCAGGATGGGAGTTCAAGACCTCATCAACATCCGCGGGGTTGTTCTTGCTGTTCAGGCACAGCAGAACGCCTTGTTGCTCAAGCGCTTTGAATTGCTGTTGAACGGTCCAAAATACGTTGCCGGGGAAGCTGTAGCGGTCCAACTTGAGGCCGGCCATGCCATCTTCGCCGACGATGCCGCCCCACAAGGTGTTGTCACAGTCGAGCACCAAAACCTTGTAGAAATGGCTGCCAAAGCTGCGCGTGGCTTGCGCGACTTTGCCGGCCAGCAGATCGATGAAGCCCGCGCTATAGGGTGCCTTGCCACGAAAATAGAAACGCGCATCGAAGGCATGCCGCGCGCCAAACTCAGCCAGGGCTCCGGCGGTCTCGATCAGCTTGACTTGGGCATGCTGAGCGGCCAAGGTAGCCAAGCCTTGATTGAAGGCATAGAGTGCCAACTGCTGCGGGCTGTCGGCCGACGCCTGCGGATCGAGCAAATGCGCGCCGAAGAGCAAGACCTGACCGATCGACTGAGTGCCCTGCAAGGCCAAGCCCAGACGGTTCAAATAGTCGGCCTGCGCGGGGGCCCAAGCCCCCTCCTCCAAGCCGCCCAGTTGCGCCTCCCACGAAGCTTGCAGATTGTCAAAGAACGGCAAAATCAACAGCAAGTCCACGCCGGCGTGAACTTGTACGTCGCCGAGAAGATCGTCGTAACTACCCTTGGCCACCTGCAGCCGTACACCAGCCAAATAAGCATGCCGACGCAAGTAGGTGGCCAGCAAATCAACGGTGATGTTGGCCGCAATTCCCAGCTTCAGGCTACGAAATTCAGCATCGCTTTGGTCGAGCAACTTGAGCGCCGCCATCACCTCAAACTGCGCGGCATCGGCGCGCTGCAGCACGGCCAGGGCGGATTGCTCCTCGGCCCTCACGATTGTCACCATGCCATGGACCCGCCGCCATTGACGCGCAGGTTCTGCCCGGTGATGTAGGCCGCCTGCTCCGAAGCCAAGAAGGCCACCGCTGCGGCCGCATCTTCGGGCTCGGCCAGGCGGCGCAAGGGCGTTTGCCGCGCCACCATCAACTGCTGCTTCTCCGAAACCCCGGAAATAAAGCCGGTGTTGGTCATGCCAGGTGACACCAAATTGGCGGTGATGCCAAGCGGGCCCAACTCCGCAGCCAAATAGCGCGTCAAGGTGGAGAGGGCTCCTTTGGCGATCGCGTAAGCGGTCCAACCGGCTACCGGCACACCGTCCCAGGACTGTGAGCCCAGGGAAATGACGCGCCCTCCGCCGGCCGCCTGCATCGAGGGCTTGCAAGCCTGAACCATCAGCAAAGCGCTCTTCAGCTGCACGTCGAGATGTTGCTGCACTTCATCCCAAGCCAGCTCTTCAATTTGACGCGCCACGATGCGCGGCGAGGCCGCGTTGACCAAGACCGTGACACCGCCGAAATGATCAATGGCCGCCTTCACCAACTTGGCCGCGCCCGTCTGCGTTGACACATCGGCTTGCACCGCCACCGCTGCGGCGCCACCGTCCTTCAACTTGGCCACCAACTTGAGGGCCTTGTCTTGACTGGCGCTGTAATTGACCACGACAGCGAAGCCTTCGGCCGCCAGCTTTTCACAGATAGCCCGGCCGATGCCGCCAGCACCTCCGGTCACGATGGCAACCTTGAGTCTTGCCACGGCGGCAGCCAGCTTGGGGCGCGGCGGCTCCAACAACTTGACCTTGCCGCCGCCACTGAGCACCACCTGTCCATGCTGATTGCAGATGCGGGTGTCGAGCTCCAACAGGCGCTCGCGTGGGTGTTTCTTGAGCACCGTGCATGTCACGGTCAGGGTGTCACCCAGACGCACCGGCAAATTGAATTCCATGGACTGCGACACCCATAGAGCACCGGGTCCGGGCAGCTTGGTTCCGATCACGGTGGAGATGAAGGATGCACCCAGCATGCCGTGGACGACGATCTCCTTGAAAGAAGTCTCGCTGGCGTATTCCGGGTCTACGTGCAGAGGATTGTCGTCGCCGGTCAACTCGACAAAGCGGCGGATATCGGCTTCGGTGATCGGTTTGACCAGCGACTGCTGATCGCCCACATTGACCGCTTCGAAGTCTGCAAAAATGCTCATCGTGCAGCCCCCAGCGACCAGCGCCAGACACTGGCCGCAAAATTGAAACCGGCACCGACGCCCGCCAAGGCCACCATGTCGCCGTTCTTGATATGGCCACCACGGACAGCCTCGCTCAAGGCAATCGCCAGCGACGCAGAGCCGCTATTGCCGATTTGCGCGACATTGGTATAGGTCTTTTCCATGCTCAATCCCATCTTGCGCACCAAATACTCGATCAAGCGCAGATTGGCTTGGTGAAAGACCATGAAATCCAGTGCCTTCACATCCACTTCGGCCTTGGCACAAGCGCGTCGTATGGTCGGTGGTAAATGGGTAATGGCCTGCTTCCAGGTGGCGATGCCGTTCATTTCCATCAAATCCACGGCAGCCTCAAACGGTCGGCCGTTGTTGGCGAAAGAGGCACCTCCGCCGCGCAAACGCACGGCCTCGTAGTTCGAGGCATCGGTGTGAAAGGCCGAGGCCTGAATACCCTCGCCGGCAAGGGCCGGGCCGAGCACGGCGGCGCCGGCGCCGTCGCTCAGATAGATCGCGGTGTTGGCGTCCTTGCGGTCGATATAGCGGCTGCACATCTCCACCCCGATGACCAGCGCGTAGCCGACGCTGGGGTCAACCCGCATCCGGTCACTGGCGCTGGTCAAGCCCGCCACGAAACCCGAACAGTTGGCTTGCAGGTCGAAAATTTGTGCTTGCGCGGCACCGAGTTGCTGAGCCACCTTGGCCGACAGGGGCGGAAACTGGTAGTCGCCCGAGAAGGTGCAACAGATAATCATGCCGAGTTGAGTCGGCGTTATGCCCGCCATTTCCAAGGCCTGCGTAGCTGCGGCCACCGAATAGCCCCAGGCGGTGTCTTCGGTGGCGGCGATATAGCGGCGCTCAATGCCGGTCTTCTCGATGATCCAGTCCGGCGTCACGTCCAGATGCTGGCACAGCGTCTCGTTATCCTCAAACTGAGCGGGCAGATGGTGGCCTACGCCGATGATGGAAACCGCAGGAAGATGAGAATTCAAAACTGTCATTGGAGGCTGTGTCAAGCAGGATGGGTGGCGGACATAAAGGCTCGCAGCTCTTCGTTGTGCGCATGAATTTCATCGATGGTGGCGCTGCCGCCATGGCCGGGCAGCACCAAGACGTCGCCGGCGATCCAAGCGAACAGATCCCGCAGCGAGCGACGCAGTTGTTCATGGTCCTCGCCCGGCAATTTGGATAGCGCGGTGCGGCGCGCATAGAGCGAGTCCCCTGAGAACATCAGGCCGTCGACCAGAATGGCCGCGCTGCCCGGCGTATGGCCCGGCAGCGGATGAAAACTGAAGTGCCGCCCAATCAGCGCAAGCGCGGCATCCCCGTCTTGCACCAGACTGAACTCTGGCAAGGCGATGCGGGCCTTGAGCTTGAAGGCGGCCATCAAGAAGTTGGACAGCTTGGCTTGTTTGAGGTCGGCTGCGCTCAAGTAAACCGGCAGACCATAGGCTTGTTGCAGCCAGGCGGTGCCGCCGACATGGTCAAAATGCCCATGCGTGCAAAGCACCGCAACCGGCCGCCAGCCGCTGGCCGCGATGGCCGCTTCGAGGCCGGCGCGGTCCAAACCCGGATCAACGATTACACAGTCAAGGCCCTGGCCAGGCGGTACATGGGCACTGGCGAGCAAATAGGTGTTGGAATGAAAGTCCGCATTGGTGATGCGCAGCAAGGCACCATTCAACAAGGTTTCAAGCGCAGCGGCCATGTCAGTTGACTCCGCCGAGATAAACCGTTTGGGCGGTGATATAGGCACTGCGTTCGGATGCGAAAAAGTCCACGACATTGAAGATGTCGTCCGGCGATGCATAGCGCGGCAGTGGCAGGCCGGCCACCACTTGGTCGATCTTGTCTTTGGGCAGCTGTGCCAGCATATCCGTGTCTATGGCCGTGATGGCCAGCGTGTTGCAGGTCACGTTGAAGGCGGCGAACTCGCGTGCCATGACATTCGCCAAGGTCGAGATCGCGGCCTTGCTGGCAGCGTAGACCGAGTCACCCATGGGCTCTAGGCTGCTGGCCATGGAACCGATATTGATGATGCGGCCCCATTTGGGCTTGCGCATCAGCTTGGCCGCCTCGCGTGAGACCAAGAAGGTACCGAGCACATTGACCTCCAACATGGTCTTGGCCGCAGCAGCCGGCATGATCATCGCGTATTGCGAAACCAGTTGAGCGGCGTTGTTGATGACGATATCAAGCTGGCCGAATTCCTGGCGTATGCGCGCAAAACCCTGCGCCACAGAGTCAGGATCGGCGATGTCCACAGCCATCCCGGTGTAGCCGGGCAGCAATTCTTCGTCCGCGTGCCGATTGAAGCCGATCACCCTTGCCTGGCCGGCCAGAAAATGCTCGGTCAACAAGCGACCCACGCCACGCCGGGCGCCGGTGATCAACACAATCTTGCCGGCATAGCTCATCATTCAGGCCAGCAATTCGAGGATGTAAGCCTGCAGTGCCGACACATCGCTGAAGGGGACCGGGTCGCGGCTCATGGCCTTGTCGTCGGTCAAACTGATGGCGCGGCCGAATTTGTCGCTGACCAAGGTCTCCAGGTCGACGATGACCGAGACCAGGGAGAGTGAGTCCAACTCGGAGCCCTCGCCGAACAGGCTGGTTGCGGCGCCAATCTCGATCTGCTCATCGGCCGCGCGTTCCTCGTTCAAGGCACGCAGAGCTTGGTAAATCAGATCCAAAACCTGTGTTGCGGTGTCATTCGTTGCCATCTGCGTCACTCCATTCATTGATTCTAAAAATTCAGCTCGGGCTGTTGGATCTGCTGCGACCCGCCATGATCAAGGCATTCATGCGCGGCAGCGCGGCGGCCCGGTATTCGGCCTCCAGCATGCCGAAGCACAAGGCGTCCTGGAAATGTCCATTGATGAAGTAATGGCGGCGCAAACGGCCCTCTTCTTTCATGCCCAGAAACTTTTGCCATTTGACCATCAGCAAATTGTCGGACGCGATCGTACCGAAGACGCGTTCCAACTGGAGTTGCTCAAAAACCAATTGATAGATCAGCTTCATCGCCTCAACAGCTGCCGGTATGCCGCGCACCGCATCCGGCTCGCCGATCAGAAATCGACCTGGCTCGGCGTGCCGGTTCACGGTGTCTATCGCGCTGATAGCGACCATGCCAACCGGCCGGCCGTCTTTCAGGCAAATCAGGAAGTTGTACTCTGTTGCGGGCCGAGCGCCAATCCAAGCCGCTTGTTGCTCCACCGTGGCCGCGCCCCGATTCAGATTGGTGGCTCGCTCGCTTTGACGCCAAGCGAATGTCAGCGCTGCGTGGGAAGGCGTGAGCGGAATGAGGTCGACGAATTCGCCTTGCAAAGTCACTGCTGGCATGGCTCAGACCTTGGGGCTCAGTACCATCGCCAAGGCGCTGGGAACCGGCAAGCCGGGCTTGGCGGGGGCGTAGGCATTGGCAAAAAAACAATGCTCCATGTGCAGCCCGGCCGCTTCAACCTGCGCCCAAACCTCTTGGGGCTGTCGATAGAGAAAAATGTGATCGGCATGCGCAGCATTGAGCGCAGCCGTGACAAAAAGCTTGCCGTCGCTGGTACAGAGTTGCTTGAGCCCCTTCAGCAAAGCAACGGGGTCCTCGAGGTGCTCAAGCACTTCGACGCAAAGCACCGCGCGAAACCGCTGTTCACTGGGCTGCTCGATGATGTTCTGTTGACGGGTCTGATACCGCGCGGCAAAGCCGAAACTCCCCACATGGGCAGCGGTGAACTCCAATGAGAGCGGGCTGATATCAAAACCGACGCCTCGCAAGTCACTCCGGTGCTGCAGAGCCAGACGCGAATAGATGCCTGTGCCTACGCCAACTTCGGCGAACTCTGTCACCTGTTGGGCCTGCATCCAAGGCAGGAAATAGCTCTTGAAATATTCGATTTGCTGGTAATGATGGGGCCACAGATAGTGCGAGAGCAAGAGCCCGGGCAAGTATTGGCGCCGCATATAGTCATCGTTGTAATAGACCTCCGCTGCGGCCTCGGCATAGGTTTTGGCTGGATAACACAGCTCTTGCTCGAAACGCTTTTGGCGCCGCATCGAGTCCATGACAAAGGCGGCGTAGCCCTTCACCGCATCGAGCAGCGCGGCATCACTGGGGTAAAAATTCCCGAGCATGGCCGAAAAGTCCGCACCCCAAGTCGACCCGAATTCTGCGGAGGCACGGTGCACGCTCTCCCGGGCAAAGCGAGCGGAACCTTCCATCAGGCTCAGGAGCTTGGCGATCGGCGCTGTTTCGGGGCGGGTGCTGTTAGCAATCGTGGGCATGCGCTTGTCTCAAAAATGTTGGTGAACCGCGGTTGAAGTAGACCGCAATGGGGCTCAGCACAAACGGCCGAGCACAGGCCGCGCGACAGTCTACTTCTTCGCTAGCCCGGAGAAGTAGTTCGTCAGCGCAGCGGTGTCATAACGCCACGCCCCATCGACCACATCAGTGCCACCAGTTGCTGCGCGTCGAATAAGGCATTCACATGGGCGACTCGCATCGAATAGTAGTCACCCTCGGCAGCCATCACATCGAACAACGAGCGGCGGCCCAGTTGCTGCCATTGCTGCAGCGTGGAGGCCCGCACTCTGTCGCTATTGCGCAGAATTTCCACCACACGCCGCGCCCGGTCCAAGGCAGAGGTGGCGGTCTCAAAGGTCTCCAATAGGCGGTATTGTTTGACTTCAACTGTTTCATCACGCTGCAAGTTGGCCGCTTGATAGCGGTTCTTGGCGGCCTCCAAAGTGGCATCGGCCCCGGGTTGTAGCAAAGGAATATTGACCGTCACGCCGCCAATCCAGTCGTTTGAACGGCCCACCCCGGCCACCGTCGATCCGTTCACTAGAAGACTGACGCTGGGACGTTGGCCGGCCAACACCGACTCGGCATAACTGCGCTGGGCACGGGCTTGCGCCGAAGCCTGCGCCACATCCGGGGCTTGCAAGATGTCGGCTTGCATCTCGACCAAGTCGGGCAGTTGCGCCAACACCGAGCTCAGGCTGGCACTGACGGGCAGTTGATCACCAACCAGGCGGCGCATCCTGATCTCGGTCTGACGCATCGCAGACAAGGTCTGCTCATATTGCAGATCGGCCTGCTGCAGACTCTTTTGCGCCTGCACCAGCTCGCTGGCCCTGCCTTTGTCGGCCTTGGTGATGACCTCCAGCGAGTCCACCAGACAGGCCATCTTGCGTACATATTGGCTGTAGACCTGCGCTTGCAAGGTGTAGCGCCCACGGTCCAAGGCCAAGCTGACGGTCTGCAAGGCCAATTGTTCCTCGGCGCTGCTTTGACCATACTTGGCCGCACTGGCCAGTTGCGTGCGCCATTCCGTCAACTTGGTGATGCGCCCGGCGTCATACAGAGGTGCAGTGACACTGAGGGTGGCACTGCTTTGCGAGCCCGTGAGCGTGTTGGCTCCGGGCACTGCATGGCCTATGTAGCCGGCTCTGCCGAGCAAGTTCACCTGGGGGATGCGAGAGGCCTTGGTTTCGGCCACATCTGCCTCGGCGGCTTGGCTCAATAATTTCAAGGCGCCAATCGAGCGGCTGCGCTGCAAGGCCAAGCCGACCAGTTCCTGCAATTGAGCGCGGGGGTCCGTGGCACTGGTTTCGACCATGGTGGCGTCGCGCCCTGCCCGTGACGGGCCTGCTTCGTCCTCGCCGCAACGACTCTGACTCTGACTCTGACTCTGACTTTGACTTTGACTCTTGGCCTGAGCTGGCGCAGGCGCGGCCCTAGCGCATAGGCTCAGAGCCATTAGCAAAGACAGCACAAGTGGTTTGGACATGATGAAAAAGTCACGACAAAGAGGGTGATCCCCGATACCGCTACTACATCACGTTTGGACTCGCACCGAAGTCTCGATTAGGGGCCCTTGCCGCCCCTTTATGAGGGCGTGGACGAATTTTGCTAGCGCTCGCGCAAGGCTTCTTGCGACTTCATCATTGGGCGCACCAGGTAGCTCAAGACGCTGCGCTCACCGGTTCTGATCTCGACCGTTGCGGTCATGCCGGGAATCACAGGCAGGGTCTTGCCTTTGAAACGCAGATTGTTGCGCTCGGCGGCAACAGTGGCGCGGTAGTAGCCGCCTTCAGCGCTCTTTTCGGTCTCGCCCATGGCATCGGGGCTGATGTACTCGATGCGGCCGGTGAGGCCGCCGTAGACGTTGTAGTCATAGCCCGAGAGTTTGACCTGGGCAAGCTGGCCGACACGCACGAAGCCAATATCGCGAGGCTTGACACGCGCCTCGATCAGCACTCGCGGGCCTATGGGCGAAATCTCCATGATGGGCGCCCCGGCAGTGACAATTCCACCCACCGTGCTGACGCGAATATTCTTGACCACACCGTGCACAGGTGACTTGAACGTCGTGCGGCTCATCGCATCCTCCCGCACCACCATCTGCTCATCGAGCTGGGAAAGCTCGTTTTGTACCCGCACCAACTCACCGCTGGCCTCTTGCCTGAAGCGGCTGATGCGTTCAGCACGTTGCTGCTGAAGCTCATTGACTTGACGGCTCAGGCGCATCACCTCGACGTCGGACATCAGCCCTTTGGCGGCCATGTCCTGCGCCATCTTCTGTTCGCGCGCCAGCAAGCCGCTGCTGCGTGCAATGCTGCTGACTGCCTCGTCCATCACGCGTCGCCGGGCTTCATAGGCCTCCATTTCGGCCTCGGCGATGCGCGGCACGGCCAGCACCTCGCGTGGAAACACGAGCGGTTTGGCGCTGGCCTCAGCGCTCAGCCGGGCCGCTTGAGCCTTCAGCGCAATGCGTTTGGCCTGGCCCTCGTTTTGCTGCGCCTCGACCCTGGTCGGGTCAAGTCGCGCCAACTCCTGACCTAGCGCGACTTCCTCGCCCTCGCGAACAAATAACTCGCGCAGGATGCCACTTTCCAGACTGGCGATGACTTGCTCGCGCCCGTCGGGCACGATGCGTCCATCACTGCGGGTGACTTCGTCCACGGTGGCCAGTGCTGACCATGTGAGAGCGACCACGACGGCGATCAACATCAGGTAGATCGCCCACATGGCATGGGGCAATGGTTCCTCGATCTGAGCATGATTCAAGCCGGTGACGAACATGCCCTCTTCACGGCTCAGGGCCATGCCGCCGGCCTTGCTTTTGATACTCATGGCTTATACCGAGGCTGAGCGTTGCACCGGCTGGGCCGATGGGTGCATATGCAAATTGGCGCCAGCTCCGTTGGCCGCGGCTTCTGCAGTTGCCGCGCTGGGCCGCACGCCCGACAAGGCGGCCAAGACCTGGTCACGCGGACCATCCAGCACCACGCGGCCGTTGTCCACCACCACGATGCGGGCCACCAACTCCAGCACCGCCGGTCGGTGGGTCACGACCACCAGGGTGCAGGTACCGGCGGCATCGCGCAATTGGCGCAAGAAAGCCATTTCGGACTGTGCATCCATGGAGCTCGTTGGTTCATCCATCAGCAATATTTGCGGCTTGGTGACCAAGCTGCGAGCCAGCGCCACCAGTTGACGCTGGCCACCCGACAGCAGCCCGCCCATTTCGCCCACGGGCAGGTCCCAGCCCTTGGGGTGGCCGGCGACCACGCGGTCCAAGCCTGTCAGCCGGGCGACCTCGACCAGTCGCCCCGCGTCCAAATGGGCGCGACCCATCAAGACGTTGTCCCGCAGCGTGCCATGGAAGAGCCGCGGCTCTTGGGACACAAAGCCCACCTTGGCGCGGAACTCGGCCGGGTCAACCTGGCGCAAATCAATACCATCCACATCCACCATGCCTTCGGTGGGCTGATACAGGCCGGCCAGCAGGCGCAAAATTGTCGACTTGCCGCTGCCGATACGGCCCAGCACGGCGACTCGCTCGCCTGCCTGCAGGCGCAGATTGACGGCTTTCAAGATCTTTGGCGCTTCGCCCTGACCCACCATGGGGTAGGAGAACCCCACATCGTGAAGCCCGAGCTTGCCACTGACCTGGGTCAAAGGTACATAGTTGCGACTGCCGTCGCGCTCGGTCGGCGAGTTCATCATCCGGTCCAGCGACAGCATCGCAGCGCGTGCGCCTTGATAGCGCGTCGCCAAACTCACGAGACTGCCCAGCGGCATGATGGCGCGCCCTGCAAACATCACGGCGCCGATCAATGCGCCGGCCGTAATCAAGCCATCTTGGATCAGATAAACGCCCCAGACCAGCATGATCAAATTGATGGACTGCTGCAGCGTCATGGTGATGTTGCTGCTCCAACTCGACATATTTCGCGCCCGCAGCGAGGACTCGGCGGCGATAGAGGTGCTGGTTTCATAGCGGCGCAAAAACCTGCCTTCGGCACCCGAAGTCTTGAGATCCTCCAGGCCCTCAATGGCTTCGACCAGCGTGCCTTGCAGATCGGCTGTCTCGGCCATATTGGTCCGCATGGCCTTGCGCAAATGGCCTTGAATCGCATAGGTCAAAGCAAGAATCAAGGGAATCGTGAGCACCAGCACCCAGCCCAGCGGGCCGCCGATCACAAAGGTCATGCCGACGAACAGCACAATGAAGGGCAAATCGGTCAAGGCCGACATCGTCGCCGAGGTGAAAAACTCGCGCACGACCTCAATCTGAGCCAAGTAATGCGCATAGGAGCCGGCCGACTCGGGCTTGTGCTCCATGCGCACGCCCAGGGTCTGGCGGAACAACTTGGCACCGATGATCATGTCGGCCTTGCGGCCAGCCAGATCAATCAAATGACTGCGCAACTGGCGCGCGAACATATCGAATATCAAGGCCACGCCCGCGCCCACCGCCAGCGTCCAAAGTGTCACCAGCGCTTGATTCGGAATCACCTTGTCGTAGATCACCGAAGTAACCAAGCCCGAAACCAGCATCAAGACGTTGCTCAGCAGCGCTGCCAACATGGCCGAGCGGTAGTAGGGAATGAAGCGCTTCAAAGTGCCCCAGAGCCAATGCTCGCCGGCCACCTTCAGCAGCGGCTCATCGCGGGTGTTGCGGGTGTGAGCTTGGGACTGCTCTTGCGGCGACGAGACCAGCACAAAGCCACTGTACTCGGGCTCCAGTTCCGAAGTGAAGGCGGTACAACTGGCCGCTTCCGGCCCTGGGAACACCACTTCATAGCGGCCGCCGGTCGCTTCTGTGCCGTCGTCCAGGCGCTTGACCAACACGCAGGCGTCGCCCTCGTTGAGCAACAGCACCGCCGGCATCAGCAAGGGATTGATGTCGTCGATCGATTTGCGCAGCAGGCCGGCGTTATAGCCCGCCTCACGCATCACTCGCAAGGCCTGATCAGGCGCCAGCGGCCCTTCAACCGGAGCGCCGGCGCGCAGTGACTCGGCCGAGCGTGGCCGGCCATGATGACGGGTCACCCAAGCGAGCGCGCTCAGCAGTGGGTCACCAATGGGCTGCTCCGCCAAACCTTGCAGCGGATCGGGCATCACAGGCTCGCTGGCAACCGAGCTATCGGCGGCCAGGCGCAAGCCCTTAGCCGCCTTGGAGACGCTGCCATCAAAGAAGGAATCGTGACGCTGCGACACACTAAGCCTTGGTCTGAAAGGTGTAAAAGGTGTGAGAGCTGAAAAAACCGACCGAATTCAGCTTCCTCATGCGCCTGCTTGATCGCCCCGTCGTTGCGCCAAGGCCATGCGCTCGAATTCATGCTCAAGATCGCGCACAACAGCGGGAATGTCAAACAGTGCCGAGCTGCGCCCCTGCTCGCGCAGATAACGTTTATAGGATTCAATTCTTGCCGGGTTTTGCCCCAACTGCACCGCCCTGCCCTCGTATTCGGCCAAGCTGAAAGTAATTAAGTCAGGTAAACCAACGGCGCTCAGCAAACTGCCCGCCATGCGCGAGATATAGCTGCGGCCCGAGCGGGTCAGGATAGGCGTGCCCATCCACAAACAGTCACTCGCGGTGGTGCCGGCGTTATAGGGGAAGGTATCCAAGAAGAGGTCCGCCAAGGCAAAGCGCGCCAGGTAGTCCGGCGGCGCCGCGCGCGGGGCAAAGATAAGCCGCTCTTCAAGCACGTTATGCTCGGCCGCCACACGCAGCATATTGGCCTTGGCCCATTCGTTATCAGCCAATAGCCACATCACGCTGCCGGGCACTTGCTCCAGGATGCGCATCCAACTGCTGAACACCTCTTCATTGAATTTGTGGTTATTGTTGAACGAGCAATAGACGAAGGCGTTCTCGGGCAGCCCGTACTGCTCGCGGCAAGGTGCCGGGCCCACTTCGCGCTGGCGGTCGCTGACTTGGTAGCAATTGGGCAGGTAGATCGGACGCTCGGTGCAATAAGGCAGGTACTCGGGCGGCATCACGAAGCGGTCGGCAATGATCCAGTCCACGCCCGGCAAAGCGGATGTGCCGGGCAGGCCCAGATAGCTGACCTGGATCGGCGCCGGGCGATAGGCCAGAATGTTTGGCCGAGCGCCGCTGGTCAAGCCCTGCAAGTCGACCAGGATGTCAATGCCTGCTTCGGCGATCAAGCGCGCGGCCGTCAGGTCATCCACACCTGCGAGGCGCACATGGTGGTCCATCGCCTTCAAGATGCGTGCACGCTGCGCGGTTCCGTCCTCTCGGCTCCAGCAAAAGGCATACACCTCAAAGCGGTCACGGTCATGTAATTCGAACAATTCGGGCGTCAACAGTCCGACCGCATGCATGCACAAGTCGCCGGACAAATAGCCAATCTTGATGCGCCCTTTGCGAGGCTGGCGTGCCGTGGCCAGTTCGTGCAAAGGCCTGTCTTTGTAAACCAGCACTTTCTCATGCACAAATCGCTGCGCCGCCATCAGCTGAAGGGCGGGATCATCACTGGCGCTCAACATGGCCAGCAGCGATGTGCCCACCAGCAATTGGTTGTGTGTCACGTCGCCGACGGCTTGGTAAACCGGCCAATCGCACTGTTTCTGACGGATGTGCACATAGTGCTGAATGACATCGCCCTGGCGGGCCTTGAGCGTCAGGCTTTGTCGCATCAAGGCCTGCGATTCTGCCAAGCGGCGCTGCGTCTCCAGCAGCCGAGCCGAATTGTTCAGGGCATGCAAAACCAGCTCCAACACCGCAGGGTTGGCGCGGTCCAAAGACGGGTCTTCGAACACCGTTCTCCACTCGCCGAGGGCTTCTTCGATTCGACCCAAATGTTCCAACTGATGGCCCAAATTCAAGCGGGCCTGGGTAAAGGTAGGGCTCAAAGCCAAGGCCGTCGCGTAAATTTGCTCGGCTTCGGCGTGTCTGTTCCTCGACCCCAGCAGCGTGCCTAAGTTGTAGCAAGCCACATGCAAGAGGACAGATTTGGTATGGGTCGTCCAATTTTGATAAAGCACGATCGCGGCATCGACCAAACCCTCCCGCTGCAGCTTGTCGGCCTTTTCCATCAACACGCTGAGCTCCATCGCACCGGAGCGCGCCAGATCTAGCATTTGCTCAAGCTCCGGGTTGCTGGCGAGCGAGTCTTTAGTAGCAGGAGTGGTTTTATCCATGGCGATAGGTCCGCAAATACGGCTCGTGAAGGCTTAAGCGATGTTAGACGGCGACCCCAGTTTGGGCGCGCCGATTAGGACTGGAAATTGAGCGCAGTTCCCATCCAAGGCGAGCGCAATCGCTTGGTAGATACCCTTGACAGAGGCGAACAAGGCTGTCATGGCGGCCCTATTTGTGGCTTTAGTTTGCGGCCGCGCTGACGAAAATTCAGGCAAGCCCTCTGGAGGGGGAAACGGCCGATCCCGGTCGCTACAAATAGAGCTAAAAATGCTGAATGCAATTCTGACTCGATGGGCCAGGACTCGCGGAGCGTCCTCGCCTTCAAGGTCTGCGGGCTCATCGCGGTTCTCCACCCTGGGCCGTAGCACCCAAAGCCCACCTGGCCGGCAATCTGGCCAATCGGCTGACTCCATATGGCAATCGCTGCTGCGTTTGATGCCCAGCGAGGCTGATCCTTGGGGCGCAACTTTGCCCTGTCAAAGTGTCTTGCTGCACAACGTGCCGAACGCACGCGCTGCTTTCGAGGCCTGCTTGAATGGTTTGCACAGCAGCGATATTGAAGAGTTGCAGCGCAGCATTCAACGCAGCCGCAGCCTGCGAGATTTGTGGCATCTGCGGACTTGGCTCTATACCGAAGTGGCGCGAGCCTTTTCTCAGGCCGAGGCGGAATTACGGCTGAGTCGGCTGAACGCGCATTTCCAATTTGGCGCCAGTTTTGGCTTCAGCGGCCAGACGCAAAGTGCTCCCGTCCAATCTCGCCTGGCCAAGCACTGATGAATTTGCATTTGACCTTGCGCGATATTCCGCGCTTTCCACCACCGTGGTCCTATGCCTGCGCGGGTCGCCCCGATGAGCGGCGTGGTCGCATCGCGCTGCGCCGGGCCTTTGTCGAACTCAAGCTGAGCTTCTTGCGCGCTGCGGCCGACGTGCCCGGAGAAATAGGCAGCCATTTGCAAACGCTGGTTCGCCAGGCCAGCGAGCCGATCGAATTGTGGTTGCTGCACACCAGCCTGCTCGCAGCCATGCCCTGTGAGCTCGACCATGAACTGGGCCGAGCACAGCAGCACCGACATTCATTGTCGACCGCCTTGGCAGTCAACTGCCCTGACAGCAAGCCCCTTGACAGCCCAAGCGCTCGCCGCTGAGGGCGCGCAAGTCAGCGGGTTCTAGCCTCATTTTGTGACACTTGCTGCGGGCAAGGCAGAATGCGGCTCAAGTATGAATATCATCATCCTCGACGACTACCAAGACGCGGTGCGCAAACTTCGTTGCGCGGCCAAGCTGGAGCACCTCAATGCCAAGGTCTTCACCAATACGGTCAAGGGCATTGGCCAGTTATCGGTACGCCTGCGTGATGCCGAAGTGCTGGTGTTGATACGCGAGCGAACGCAGTTCAACCGGCAACTGCTGGAGAAGCTGCCCAAGCTCAAGCTGATCGCTCAGACCGGCCGTGTCGGGGCCCATATCGACGTTGAGGCCTGCACCAAGCTTGGCATTGCGGTCAGTGAGGGCGTCGGCGCGCCGACCGCTCCGGCCGAGTTGACCTGGGCCTTGATCATGGCGGCGATGCGTCGGCTGCCCCAGTACATCGGCAATTTGAAGCATGGCGTCTGGCAGCAATCGGGCTTGAAAGCGGCCTCGATGCCGCCGAATTTTGGTCTGGGTATGGTCTTGCGTGGCAAGACCCTGGGGATTTGGGGTTACGGCAATATCGGTCAGATCGTCGCCGGCTATGGGCGCGCTTTCGGTATGCAGGTACAGGTTTGGGGCAGCGAGGCTGCGCGTTTGCGCGCCGAAGCGGACGGGTATGTCGCGGTGACCAGTCGCGCGGCCTTGTTCGAGACCAGTGATGTGCTGACGGTGCATCTGCGGCTGAGCGAGCAAACCCGGGGTTTGATTGGCCCCGAGGATCTGGCGCGTATGCAGCCAACGGCCTTGTTCGTCAACACATCAAGAGCGGAGTTGCTGACCGAAGGCGCGTTGGTCTCGGCCTTGAATCGTGGCCGGCCCGGCATGGCCGCGATCGATGTGTTCGAGAGTGAGCCGATTTTGCAGGGCCATCCCTTGCTGCGCCTGGAAAACGCTGTTTGCACGCCGCATATTGGCTATGTTGAACAAGACAGCTACGAGCTCTACTTGAACGCGGCCTTCGACAATGTGTTGAATTTCATCAAGTCCGAGCCGACGAACATCGTCAACCCGGAGGCCTTGCGGGTCTTGCGATGAATGCACGCGCCGCACCGGCATCACTCAGCGAGCTGTTTTGGGCCTTCAATAGGCTCGCTTTGCAAGGCTTTGGCGGCGTGCTGGCGGTCACCCAAAGAGAGCTCGTGGAGCGACTGGGCTGGCTCAGCCGCGAAGAGTTTTTGGATGCCTTCGCGATTGCGCAGGTTTTGCCCGGGCCAAATATCGTCAACCTGGCTTTGATGTTGGGGGACCGTTTCTTTGGCAGCCGCGGCGCCTTTGCAGCGCTGGCCGGCATGCTCTTGTTCCCATCCTTGATTGTCATCGGTATGGCGGCCTTGTACGGTCAGTTTGCCGTGCTGCCCATCGTCAGCAATGCCTTGCGTGGGATGGGCGCCGTCGCGGCCGGCTTGATCATGGCTACCGGCCTGAAGCTGCTGCCTTCGCTGAAGAAGAGCCCTTTGGGCCGTACAGCGGCCATGATTTTGACGCTCGCGACCGTTGCGGCGGCCGTCTATTGGCGGCTGCCCCTGCCGCAGTTGCTGCTCAGCCTGGGCAGCATAGGGGTAGCACTTGCCTGGTGGGGTTTGCGGCGCCAAGCCCGGAGTTCGCAAGCATGAGTGGCGCGCCGCCCGATCTCTGGGCCTTGTTCTTGCATTTCTTGACCCTGTCTTTGTTGTCGATTGGCGGCGCGATCACCACGGCGCCTGAAATGCACCGTTACTTGGTCGGAGAGCAGCATTGGCTCAGCGACACGCAGTTCACCACCTCGATTGCTCTTGCGCAGGCCGCCCCTGGCCCAAACGTCTTGTTCGTGGCGGTGTTGGGCTGGAACGTGGCTGGCCTGTCGGGCGCCGTGGCCGCAATGGCTGGCATCCTGCTGCCTTCCACGACCTTGGTGCTGGCGGCCACCCGCTGGGCGCGCAATAACCGCGACAGCATTGGCGTACGCGCCTTCACCGCAGGCATGGCGCCGATCACCTTGGGTTTGCTGCTGGCGACCGGCTGGCTCTTGGCTCAGCCTTTCTTGACGGCGCCCGAGCATAGAGCCGGCACTCTGGCACTGATCGCCACCACCTTGGTCTTGACCCTCAGAACCAAGCTGAGCCTGGTCTGGCTGGTACTGGGCGGCGGCGTGCTGGGGGCGCTGGGCTGGGTCTAGCCCTCTTTTGTTCCAAATATTTTGTCGCCTGCATCCCCCAAGCCCGGGATGATGTAGCCCTGCTCATTCAGATGGCTGTCGATCGCAGCTGTCCAGCAGCGCACATCGGGGTGCGCTGCGGTCAGCGCAGCAACGCCTTCGGGGGCCGCCACCAGCACCAAGGCGCGAATATCCTTGCAGCCGCGTTTTTTGAGCAGGTCGATGGTCGCGATCATCGAGCCGCCGGTCGCCAGCATCGGGTCCACGATCAGCGCCGTGCGCTCCTCCAACTGGCCGACAAAACGCTCGAAATAATGCACCGGTTGCAGGGTCTCATGGTCGCGAGCGAGGCCGACGACGCTGATCTTGGCGTTGGGGATCATGTCCAGCACACCGTCCATCATGCCTAAGCCAGCGCGCAGGATGGGCACCACGGTGACTTTGCGGCCCGCGATTTGGTCGACCTCGGTCGGGCCGCTCCAGCATTCAATCGTGGTTTTCTCGAGCGGGAAGTCAGCCGTCGCCTCGTAGGCGAGCAAGCGCCCGACTTCGCCGGTCAACTCACGAAACTTCTTGGTCGAGATATCGGCCTCGCGCATCAGGCCGATCTTGTGTTTGACCAGGGGGTGTTGAACTTCGATGACGGTCATGGTTTTGACTCTTGGTTTGTGATGGGATGCGCTCAGGCAGGCTTGACGGTTCGCTGACGCAAGGCCTCGAACAGACACACGCCTGCCGCCACCGACACGTTCAAGCTCTCTACCGAACCTTGCATCGGGATGCGCACCAACTCGTCACAGGTCTTGGCGGTCAGCTGACGCAGACCGTCTCCTTCGGCGCCCAGCACAAAAGCGATCGGGCGATTCAGGTCCAAGTCATAGATCGACTTCTCGGCCTGATCCGAGGTGCCGACGACCCAAATGTCGTACTCTTTCAGCTCCTTCAGTGAGCGCGCCAGATTGGTCACCATCAAATACGGCACGGTCTCGGCCGCACCGCTGGCCACCTTGGCCACCGTGGCGTTGAGGCCGACTGCGTGGTCTTTGGGTGCCAGCACCGCGTGCGCACCGGCGCCATCGGCCACCCGCAGGCAGGCACCAAGATTGTGTGGGTCAGTGACGCCGTCCAAGACCAGCACCAAGGGCATGCCCTCGATGGTCTCGATCACATCGTCCAGGAACTGTGGCATCGCCAGCGCCTGCACCTTGGCCACCACGCCCTGGTGGCGGGTGGTACCGGCAATCTTGGCCAGGCGTTCGTCATCGCTTTCGATCAGCTTGGCGCCACCGTCGCGGGCGCGGTCGACAAAAGCACGCATGCGCTGGTCGCGCCGCGTGGTGTCGTAGTGGATTTCGCTGATCGAAGTGGGGTGCGTTTTCAGGCGCACCGTGACGGCATGGAAGCCGAAAAGAATTTTGTTGGAGCTCATCCTCGCATCGTAGCGGCAAGGCTGAGCATTCCGATCAAAAACGGCTGGTGCAGCATATAGAAAGTCAGTGACCAACGCCCCAGCAAGGCCAGCGGTGACAGGATTCTGGGCAATTCAGCACTCAATATGTCGGCGCGACTCGCCAACAGCCAGCGCCCCAGCGCAAAGCCCCACAACATGACCCCCAGCCAAGGCAAGATCGGCACATAGTCTTCCGCGATGGGCTTGTGGGTGACGAGGCCCAACCAATTGCTCCAGCGCGAGTCAAAGAAGGGATGCGAGCAAACCTGGGGTGCCAGCCAAGCGGCCAGCCCGAGCGGCCAACAAGCCCAGACCGGCAAGCGGGGCGCGGCAAAGCGCAGGAGCAAGAGCATCACGGCCATGCCGTGCAGCACGCCAAAGCTGATGAAGCTGCGCGGGTACATCAGGTAGGAGCCGATAGACACCGCCACCGCACAAGCCGCCACCTGAACCCAGCGCCGCCAAAAACGCGGCCAGCTCAGGCCTTGCTGCAGCGCCAAGGCCTGCCCAATGCCAGCGCAGAGCAAGAACAGGCTGACGATCAACGTTCGTTGAACGGTCCAAACGGGGTCGCGGTAGAAGTCTTGGCTGATCCAGCCAAAATGGTTCAAATCAAAGGCGAAATGAAAGCCGGCCATCCAGACGATGGCGGCGCCACGCAACGCGTCAAGCCGGAGGTAGCGCAGATTTCCAGCGACTGATGGTGGCAATGAAGATGGAGACGAATGCACGAGCGGAAGAGTTCTAGGTGGCGAGCAAGTGCAAAGTCTAAGCGGCACGGGTCGCCGAGCTCAGCAAGAATTTCGCAGTTATGCATTCAAGCCAGGGCCGCAGACCCTGTGTTACCGTCAGCAGTGCACTAACTCTGAATGGGCAAACAGGCGCAAAGCATGAGCCAAAGCCAAGTTTCAACGCAAGCCAGCCAGATGGAAGCATTCAGATATGCGCGGCTTCGGCACTGGCTGGCCTATTGGCCGGCCATATTGACTGCCTTGGGCGCTATCTGCTTGTCATTTGTGTTGCTGTGGGCGCGCGAGTCACAAAATTTGGCCAGTGAGCAGGCCCAGATCAATCATGAATTGAGTGCCATTCGCACCCGGCTGGAAGCAGTAGCTCAGGCCACCTTCAGCCCCACGGTCGGCCTTGAGGCCATGATCCAACTGGACGGTGGCATCTCCAGCGCTCGTTTCGATGCTCTCAGCCGGCGCGTCGTCAATTTGCTGCCTCAAGTGCGCAGCATCGTCGCTGCGCCCGATGACATAGCTCGTTATGTCTTCCCACTCGAGGGCAACGAGGCGGTTCAGAACTTGCGCTATGTCGACATCCCGGCCCAGTACGCCCAAGTTCAGCGAGCCCGCGCGCTGGGCCAGCCTGTGCTTGTCGGCCCGGTCAAATTGGTGCAAGGCGGGCAAGGCATCATCCAGCGCACGCCGGTGTTCTTGCCGGCAACGTCCGCTCCGGCAATTGGCTCCGCCGGCAAGGCCCAAACCGGTGGTCGCTATTGGGGCGTGATCTCGGTCGTGGCCGATATGGAACTGTTCATGCGAGCGGCTGGCTTGACTGACCATCCGAGCATGCGGCTGGCCGTCTTTCAATTGCAGGCAGATCGGCAAACGATTCACGCGCCGATCTGGGGCGATCCGGCTCTAGCGACACTGGCGACAGCCGTGCATCAATCGGTTCAATTGCCTGGCGCCACTTGGTCTATCGCTGCGGCGCCTGGCGCCGCACAGGCTTGGCGCAGCAATGCCTATGGCGCCGAGTTCTTTGCCAGCCTGATGGGCAGCGCCGCATTGGGCGGCCTGGCCGCCCTGGCGGTATACCGACGTCGCCTGTTGCTGCACAAAAATCGCCTGCTGGCGCAGCAAATCGAACAAAGCCTGCGCACACAAGCCGATTTGGAAGCCGCTCAGTCGCGCTTCAAAAGCCTGACCGAGCTGTCGGCGGACTGGGTTTGGGAGCAGGACGAGAACTTTCTTTTCACCTTCACCTCGCGCTCCACAGAGGAAGCAACTCAAGTCAGCGGCCCTCAGTTGCTCGGGTTCAAGCGCTGGGAGTCGCCGGCCCTGGCGCCCGGCACCGACTGGGCCGCGCATATTGCCTCGGTTGAACGCCATCAGCCGTTTCGGAACTTCGAATATGCCCAGTACGCGGAGGACGGCTCGCTGCGCTATGTGAGCATCTCGGGCCGGGCGTTTTTCGATGCACAGGGGCATTTCAAAGGCTACCGTGGCACCGGGCGCAATATCACCGAAAGCAAAATGGCGGAGCGTGATTTGCGTGAATCCAAGGCCGCGCTAACGCTGGCACTCGACCGTCTGCAAGCCGTGCTGGACGCCGCACAGGAGTTCTCCATCATTGCCACCGATTTGGCAGGCCGGGTCAGTTTGTTCAACCGTGGCGCAGAGCAGATGCTGGGCTACGCGCAAGCCGAGATGGTGGGGCAATCACCGGCGTTTTTGCATCTCGCCAGCGAGGTCGAGGCGCGCAGCGCCGAACTCAGCGAAAGCTATGGGCGGCCGATCAAGGGTTTTGACGTCTTTGTCGAAGTCCCGCGCGCCAGCGGCAGCGAAACGCGCGTATGGACCTATGTGAGGCGCGATGGCAGTCATCTGGAAGTGTCCTTGACGGTGAGCCTGGTGCGTTCTCAAAGTGGCGAGCCGAGCGGCTATCTGGGCATCGCACGCGACATCACCGCGCAAAGGCTGGCCCAGCGCCAATTGGCCGATCTGAATGCGGATTTGGAGTCCCGGGTGGAAAGCCGCACGGCCGAGCTCAAGCAAGCCCAGTCCGTGCTCAGTCAAGCAAAAGAGGAATTGCTGCGCTCGGAAAAGATGGCGGCTTTAGGCTCCTTGGTCGCCGGCATTGCGCACGAGCTGAACACACCGTTGGGCAATTGTTTGACCACGGCGTCCACGCTGGAAGAATTGACGCTGCAAATACGGCGCAGCTTCGAAGGCGGGCAGATGCGCCGCTCGGTGCTTGAGGCCTATTTGAACGATGCCCACACGGCCAGCAGCATCATGCTGCGCAGCATGGCCACGGCCAATGAATTGGTCGCGCATTTCAAGCAAATTTCTGTGGATCAGACCTCGGCGCAACGGCGCAGCTTCGCCTTGCAATCGGTCATAGACGATGTGTTGAGCCTGCTGCGCAACCAATTGCGCAAGGCCAGCATCGAAGTCAGGGTCGAGGTAACCATGGCGCAGGACCTCGACAGTTTCCCCGGTCCGCTGGGTCAGGTCTTGACCAATCTGATCCTCAACGCCAGCCTGCATGCATTCGAGGCCAAGCCAGCGGATGCGCGCATCTCCATCCATGCAAGGGCGGAGGATGAACGCTTTTTCAGCTTGACCGTAGAAGACAACGGCTGCGGCATGAAGGCCGAAGTGCGCCGGCGCGCCTTCGACCCCTTTTTCACCACCAAGATGGGCGCAGGCGGCACCGGCTTGGGCCTGAACATCGTCTACAACATCGTCACCGGCATTCTGGGCGGTCAGATCGAGCTGCACAGCGAGCCAGGAATGGGCAGCCACTTTGTGATGCGGCTGCCTTTTGTGGCGCCGCTTGTGGTGCCCTGACCCTGCAGCCTTTAGCCGACCCAGCGGCGCGCATTGCGGAACATGCGCATCCAGGGGCTCAGCTCATTGACGTCGCCGGAAGTCCAGCTCATCTGCACATTGCGGAACACCCGCTCCGGGTGCGGCATCAAGACGGTGAATCGTCCGTCGGCGGTAGTTACCGAAGTAAGCCCGTCCGGGCTGCCATTGGGGTTGAGCGGATAGGTCTCGGTGGGCTGGCCATGGTGGTCCACATAGCGCATGGCGCGTGCGACCTTGTTTGTGTCGCCTCGCTGCGAGAAGTCGGCAAAACCTTCGCCATGCGCCACGGCGATCGGCAGGCGCGAGCCTTCCATGCCCTTGAAGAACAGGCTGGGGCTGTCCAGAACCTCAACCATGGCCAAGCGGGCCTCGAACTGCTCGCTCTTGTTGCGCGTGAACTTGGGCCAATCTTGCGCGCCGGGGATGATGGGCGACAAGGCCGCCATCATCTGGCAGCCATTGCAAACGCCCAGTGCAAAGCTGTCCCCGCGGGCAAAGAAGGCCTTGAACTGCTCGGCCAAAATCGGATTGAACATGACCGAGCGGGCCCAGCCTTCGCCGGCGCCCAAGGTGTCACCGTAGCTGAAGCCGCCGCAGGCAACAAAGCCCTTAAACTGCTCCAAGGTTACGGCGCCAGACTGCAGATCACTCATGTGAACGTCGTAGGTGTCAAAGCCGGCCTTGGCCATCGCATAACTCATCTCGACATGCGAATTGACGCCCTGCTCCCGCAAGATGGCCATTTTGGGCTTGGTGCCGATGTTGATGAATGGCGCTGCCACGTCGTCTTGCGGATCAAAGCTCAGATGCACGTGGCGGCCGGGGTCGCCAGCCACACCGGTCTGACCATGTTCGCTGTCGGCGCAAGCCGGGTTGTCGCGCAGCTGGGCAATCCGCCAGGAGACTTGATCCCATTCCTTGTGCAATGTTTCGAGCGGCGCGCTGAAGACCTTTTTGGCGTCGCGCCAAACTTCCATGCAGGCATTGCCATTGGGCTTGCCGATCACATGGCTGAGCTTGGACAGGCCATGTGCGCGCAAGACCTGCAAAGCTGAGTCACGGTCCGCTGTGCGCACCTGCAAGACGACGCCCAACTCCTCATTGAAAAGGGCCTTGAGCGTCAATTCCTCGCGGCGAGCACCGACCTGCCCCGCCCAGTTCTTGGCGTCGCCGGTATCGGCGCGGCTGTCGCTGACGCCGTCACCCTCGGTGATCAGCATGTCCACGTTCAGGCTGACGCCGACATGGCCGGCGAATGCCATCTCGCAGGCGATCGCCCACAGGCCGCCGTCGCCACGGTCGTGATAGGCCAGCAATTTATCGGCAGCACGCAACTCATTGACAGCGCTGACCAAACTCTTCAACTGCGCAGCGTCATCGAGATCGGGCACTGGACCGCCGAACTGATTCAGCGCCTGCGCCAGGATCGAGCCGCCCATGCGGTGCTGTCCGTCGCCCAGATCGACCAGAATCAGGCTGGTGTCACCAGCATCGGTGCGCAATTGCGGGGTCAGCGTGCCGCGCACATCGGCGATGGTCGCAAACGATGAAATGATCAAGGACACCGGCGCGGTGACCTGCTGGACTGCACCGTTAGCACCCGTCCAGCGCGTGCGCATCGACAGCGAATCCTTGCCGACCGGGATCGAGATGCCCAACTCCGGGCACAGCTCCATGCCAACCGCCTTGACGGTGTCGAACAGCGCGGCGTCTTCGCCGGGCTCGCCGCAAGCAGCCATCCAGTTGGCCGACAGCTTGACGCGCGGCAACTCAATCGGCGCGGCGAGCAGATTGGTGATGCTCTCGGCCACCGCCATGCGGCCCGATGCGGCGGCATTGATCGCCGCCAACGGTGTGCGCTCGCCCATCGCGAACGCTTCGCCGGCAAAGCCCTTGAAGTCGGCCAGCGTGACGGCGCAATCCGCCACCGGCACCTGCCAAGGGCCGACCATCTGGTCGCGTGAATTCAGGCCACCGACGGTGCGGTCACCGATGGTGATCAAGAAACGTTTTGATGCAACGGTCGGGTGACGCAGCACGTCCAGAGCCACCGTCGCCAGATCCACGCCGGTCAGCGCCAACACGCCGCAGTCGCGCTCGACGCGGGTGACATCGCGGTGCACCTTGGGCGGCTTGCCCAAGAGCACTTCCATCGGCATATCGATGGCGCGCTCGCCACCCTCGCCGTCTTCCAGAATCAGCTCGCGCGCCTCGGTCGTCACGCCAACCACGCCAAACGGGCAGCGCTCGCGCTCGCACATGCTGCGGAACAGCTCCAGGCTGCCGGGCGCAATCGCCAGCACATAGCGTTCCTGGCTCTCGTTGCACCAGATTTCCTTCGGCGCCAGGCCGGATTCTTCCAACGGAACTTTGCTCAAGTCGAAGCGTGCGCCACGGGCCGCGTCGTTGACCAGTTCCGGAAAGGCGTTCGAGATACCGCCGGCGCCGACGTCGTGGATCGCCAGAATCGGGTTCTTTTCGGCCAGACCCCAGCAATGGTTGATGACCTCTTGCACACGCCGCTCGATCTCGGGGTTACCGCGCTGGACCGAATCGAAGTCCAGGTCGGCCATGTTGGTACCGGCCGCCATCGAGCTGGCCGCGCTGCCGCCCATGCCGATGCGCATGCCGGGGCCGCCGAGCTGAATCAACAGCGAGCCGGCCGGGAATTCGATCTTGTGGGTCTGGTCGCTGCGAATCGCGCCCAGGCCACCGGCAATCATGATGGGCTTGTGATAGCCGCGCTGCACGCCGTCGACTTCCTGCTCATAGACGCGGAAGTAGCCAGCCAGAGCCGGGCGGCCGAACTCGTTATTGAAGGCGGCGCCACCGAGCGGCCCTTCGATCATGATTTGCAAGGCGCTGGCGATATGCGCCGGCTTGCCGACATTGGCCTGCTCCCAGGGCTCATTCAAGCCCGGAAGGCGCAAATTCGAGACCGAGAAGCCGGTCAGGCCGGCCTTGGGCTTGGCGCCGCGGCCGGTCGCACCTTCGTCGCGGATTTCGCCACCGGCGCCGGTCGAGGCGCCCGGGAACGGCGAAATGGCGGTCGGGTGGTTGTGCGTCTCGACCTTCATCAAGACATGGGCGGTTTCTTCACGCGCTTGGTACTGCGGCGCGCGCGCGTCACCGGCCGGCATCCAGCGCTCGATCACATGGCCTTCCATGATGGACGAGTTGTCGGAATAAGCAACGACAGTGTGCTGCGGGCTCAGCTTCTCGGTATTGCGGATCATGCCGAACAGGCTGAGAGGCTGATCGACGCCGTCAACGGTGAACTTGGCGTTGAAAATCTTGTGGCGGCAATGCTCGGAATTGGCCTGCGCAAACATCATCAGCTCGACATCGCTGGGGTTGCGCCCCAAAGTCTTGAAGGCCGCTTCCAGATAGTCGATCTCGTCCACCGACAGCGCCAGGCCAAAAGTGGTGTTGGCCGACTCCAATGCCGCCCTGCCCTGGCCCAGCACGTCCACATGTTCGAGTGGCTGCGCTTGGCGTTCATCAAACAGATGCGCCGCGTCTTCGCGGGCCAAGAGCACGCTCTCGGTCATGCGGTCGTGCAGCAATTCGGCGCAGGCCTGCAACTCGGCCGCCGTCAGCGTTTTGACGCCGCCGAGCAATCCGGATTTCAGAGTGATGCGGAACTCGGTCACGCGCTCGACCCGGTGCAGTTGCAAGCCGCAGTTGTGCGCGATATCGGTGGCCTTGGAGGCCCAGGGACTGACGGTACCCAGGCGAGGTGCCACCAGCACCAACTGACCCTCATTGCCCCCCACATAAGCATCGCCATAGTTCAACAGCGCGGCCAGCTTGACTTGATCGTCGGCACTCAGCGCAGCATCACTCCAAACCCAATGCACATGGCGGGCATACACAGCGTTGATGCGCTCGTTGACGTTTTGCAGCTGCGGCAACAAGGCCTGGGCACGGAATGCTGAGAGTGCGTTGCCGCCTTCAAAAGAAAGCAGTTGCTTGGAGGTGGCCATGGAGTCCCGGAGCGTCGGCGCGCTGCGCGCGGCGTCGGCCGCTTACAGCGCTGGATTTGCGAATTGCTGGCGCGAACCGACAAGGTCCCGCCAAGAAAGCCGGCATTTTACCGATCTACAGAGCTCGACCGACGATGCGCCCAAAACTACCGTTCAGTCAATTGCCCGTCCGATCGTGACAAAGCGCACAGCATGACCAGGGCCGCAGCAACATCTCGAAACAGTTTGCCGACACAACGCGAGGTGGACTGCCTACAGTCGCCCCATGGCAAGAGCCATGCCTCAAAGCAGTTTCCTGTCCTTCCCCGCAGTAAAAAGGTCCCCCTCATGAACAAGCACTCAATCGCAAGTTGGCAGCAAGGCCTAGGCCTAGGGCTTTGCATCCTCAGCGCCGCAGCCCTGATAGCCTGTGGTGGTGGTGGTGGCGGTGGCGCCGCCACCCCGGACGTCACGCCGGCCGCGCCGCCCCCAACGGCACCCAATTCGTCCACGCTGACCCTGATTGAAGGCACGATTACCGGCTTCGGCAGCGTGGTGATCGACGGCGTTCGCTACTCGGATGCGGGCACCAAGGTCGAAATCGGCGACAACCCGGAACTGAAGAAATTGGCCACCCTGGGTGACTTGCGCACTGGCATGCGGGTGCAGGGCGAGATCAACAAGGACGGCGTGCTGCAAAACCTGCTGGTCAACTTCGCTTTGGTCGGCACCGTGTCGGCCATCGACCTTGATGGCGGCAGCATCACGGTCTTCGGCCAAACCATCAAGATCACCAGTGGTGGGCAATTGCCGACCGTGTTGGACGGGTTCAACAGCCTGAGTCAATTGCAGGTCGGCGACTTGCTCAAGGTGGCCGGCTCGGTCGCGGCCGACGGCGGCATCACGGCCACCCGCATCGAGCGCAAGCTCAAGGAAGGTGGTGAGCTCTATCGCTTGAGTGGCCCTGTACAGACTTTGGACGCGAGCGCCAAGCGCTTTGCGCTCGGCGGCAATAGCAGTGTGACCGTTGATTACGCCAAGGCCAAGGTTCTGCCTGACGGTGCGGTGATCGAAAACGGCAAGCTGGTCAGCGTGGTCGCCACCGCCGCCCCGGTAACAAGCGGCGGCCAGACGGTGCTGACGGCCAGTGCGGTCGAGGTCAAGTCGCGTCAAACGCCCGATGCCAAGGAACTCAGCATTGGCGGGCAGATCAATGATTTCAAGAGCCTGGCTTCGCTGCGCATCGGCGATGTGCTGGTGGACGCCAGCAGTGCGGAGTTGAAGGAAGGCACCGTGCTCGCCGACCTCGTCAACGGTGCCCAGGCCTATGCCAAGGGCAGTTTGACGGCCGGCGTTTTGAAGGCTGCGAGCCTGAAGGTCTTCAAGCCCGAAACCGCCTTGAAGGCCATGCTGATCGGCCAGGTAACGGACTTTGTGTCGATCGCCAACTTCAAGCTGCGCGGCACCGATGTGGACGCCTCACAGGCGACCTTTAGCAAGGGCAAGGCGGCCGACTTGGCCACCGGCGCCTGGGTCAGCATCAGTGGCCAGTTGACGGCCAGCGGCGTGCTGGCCAAAACGGTCGAGATCCAGCCTCCACCGGCCGACAAGCCCGCAAGGCTGGAAGGCGCCATCAGCGGCGTTGATTTGGCAAGCAAACGTTTCAGCCTGCTGGGCACCACGGTGCAATGGAGCGACACCACCAAGCTCAACCCCAGCAATAGTTCGCTGGCCAACCTGGCCAATGGCGTGGTGCTGGTGGCCGAGGGAAGCTACTCAGACGCAAGTGGTGTGTTCACGGCGACCAGTATCAAGGTCAACAGCAGCACCGGCGTGGTCAAGACGGTGGGCTTCTCGGGCATTGCTTTTGATGTGACGGACACCGGCTTCAAGGTCGGCAGCAATAGCGTCGTGTTGGGTCAAAACATCAAGTTCGAGCCGACGGGCACCACCGTGGCCGACCTGAAGAACGGCGCCAAGATCAGCGTGCAAGCGACACTGACCAATGTGGACGGCAAGGCCACGCTGACCGCGACCAAGATTGAGGTGCAAAAGCCCGAGAAGGACAGCGAGGGTGTCGAGTATGTCTACCTGAGCGGATTGATCGCGGACTTCGTCAGCAGCGCCGACTTCAAGATCGGCAGCCAGAAAGTCAATGCCAGCGGCAGCGGCGTGGAATTCATTGACGGCGATGCCGCCAAGTTGGCAAGCGGCCTGAAGGTCGAGATCAAGGGTAGCGTCGGCAAGGACGGCACTTTGATCGCCAAACGCGTTCATTTCATGCCAGGCTGATCGGCTAGGCTCTGAACAAAAAGGGCCATGCCGCGAGGCATGGCCCTTTTCTATTTCAAGGCGGGCAGCTTTACAGGCCGGCCTTCATCTGCCCCACGATATGTTCGATGCGGTCCAACAGGGCGGTTTGATCAAGCGTGGTCAAGACCCGACCCTTGAGCACTTGGCGGCCCCCAACCCAGACATCGGACACATGCTCGCGCCCGGCTACGTAAACCAGTTGCGCCTCGGGGTTGTAGACCGGCCGGCACTCCAAGGCGTCCAGCGACACCGCCACCACGTCGGCCAGCTTGCCCACTTCGAGCGAGCCCAGATCGGCAGCGCGGCCCATCGCCTTGGCTGCCCTGATCGTCGCCATCTCCAGCGCGGTGCGGGCCGACACGGTGGTCGAGTTGCAGGTCGAGCCCTTGGCCAACAAGGCGGCAGCGCGAATCTCGCCGAACATGTCCTGGCGGTTGTTCGAGGCCGCACCATCGGTGCCCAGAATCACGTTGACGCCGGCGGCCTCCAGGGCCGTGACCGGGCACACACCCGAGGCCAGCTTCATATTCGAGTTCGGGTTGTGAACCAGATGCACTTTTTGCGCGGCCAGCATGGCGATCTCGGCCTCGTTCAGATGCACCATGTGCACGGCCATCATCTTCTCGTTCAAGACGCCCAGCTTGTTCAGGCGCTCGAGCGGGCGCATGCCATGCTGCTGCACGCTGGAATCGACCTCGAACTGGGTTTCGTGGATATGGCAATGCATCTGCATGTCATATTTCTCGGACAACTCGCGCAAGGCGACAAAGGTCTCGTCCGACACCGTGTAGGGCGCGTGCGGGGCCGAGGTCCAGTCCAGCGAAGCCTCGCCCTTGAACTGCTCATAAGCGGCCAGACCGTTGGCAATGTATTCGGCCGCGTTGGCCGCATAGCCGGTCGGGAAGTCGATCACATTGATGGAAACACCGGCGCGGATGCCGCTGTCCAGCGCCGCCCGCGCCATCGCGGCGGGGAAGAAATACATATCGTTCAGATAGGTGACGCCGCCGCGCAGCGCCTCGGCAGCAGACAGCATCGAACCCTGGTAGGTCCAGTCGTCGCTGACCCATTTTTTCTCCAGCGGCCAGATATGGTTTTGCAACCAATCCATCAAGGGCACATCATCGGCGACGCCGCGCAGCAGCGACATTGCCGAATGGGTGTGGCCGTTGATCAGCCCGGGGATCAGCACATGCTGACCCAGTTCGACCCGCTCGGCATCCGGGTACTGCGCCTCGGCCTGGTCCCAAGGCAGGATAGCGGCAATGCGCTCGCCGCTGATAACCAAGGCGTGGTCGTTCAATACCCCACTGCCGGGTGCCATGCTCAGCAGCCAACGGGCCTTCAAAATGGTGGTCTTGGTGGTCATCGAATTCTCCAAATGGGGTGGCCCTTGCGGCCCTGACTTTAGCTGTGACTATAGTTTTACGGCGTGTCGAATGCTTGGTCGAACAGTGCCAGCACGCGCTCGGCCTGTACCCCGATGCAAACCTGCTGCGCAGGGCAGCCGCTCCAAGGCGTCTGTGCGCCGCTGGGTTTGCGGAAATCCTGGATCGTTTGGCCGCGCGCGATGCCCTCGGTCACCACACGCACCGGCCCGCCGCGCAGCGTGAAGGCCTCGGGCTCGATCGCATAAACAATGGCACTGGCGTCATGTGCGTAGACGCCCTTGATGCCGTCGACTGAATTGTAGAAATCCTGATAGTGGCGCGTGGCTTGCCAGAGGAAATCCCCTACCAGACCCCCTCGCCCTTGCAGGCTGGACAAATAGTCCTCGCTCATGACCGTCTCGTGCGTAACGTCCAAGCCCACGATGACGACCGGCCAGTCGGCACTGAAAACCAGGTCCGCCGCCTCGGGGTCATTGATGATATTGGCCTCGGCCACCGGTGTCACATTGCCGCAGCGCGCTTGTGTGCCAAAGGCCCCACCCATCACAATCACGCGGTGCACCTTGGCCGCAATGCCGGGATCGTGGCGCAAGGCCAGCGCCAGATTGGTCAGTGGACCGACGGCTATCAAGGTGATGGCGCCGGGCTCAGCATTGACCATATCGCAAATCAGCTGGAAAGCGGGCCGTGCATCCAGCGGGCTAACTTCGACATTGATCATGCCGGCCATGCCGCCCAGACCATCGTCGCCATGTACATGGACCGAAAATTCACGTTCAGCATCCACATGCAAGGGTCCCGCCGCACCCTTGGCGACCGGCACAGCTTGCTCAAACAGCGCAGCCAACAGCTGACCGTTGCGGCTGGTCACCTCGACCGAGGCGTTACCAAACACGGTCGTAATGGCTCGCAAATCCAGCGCCGGATGGCGCGCCAGCAGATAAAGCGCCATCGCATCATCGATGCCTGGGTCGGTGTCGAAGATCACCGGCATGGGGGAGGATGTTTTCATTGAAGAGCCCTGCAAAAACTCAAAGGAAAATTTCGTTGCGCAGCGGCATGGCCGATTGCACGCCGCTGCGACTGACGGCAATCGAGGCGGCCGCTTGGCCCAAACGCACTGCGTCGGCTGCCGACATGCCCTCGGCCAAGCCAGTGACCAGCCCACCCACAAAAGTATCTCCGGCACCGACCGTGTCAATTGCCTTGACGGCTTGCGCAGGAAAATGCTCGATCGCTCCGGCGGTACAAAGCAAGGCACCGTCGGCACCCAAGGTTAACAAGACTTGCTTGACGCCGAATTTCAGCAATTGCTGCGCTGCAAGCGTGGCTTGCACAAGCACATCGCCCGGCTCAGAAATGCTCAGTCCGGCAAGCTGATTGGCTTCGGTTTCATTCAGCACCAACCAATCGGTCATGCTCAGCAAAGTGGCAGGCAATGCCTGTGCAGGCGCGGCGTTCAGTACCGTGACTGAATTGGCTCTGCGAGCCAACTCGAACGCGGTTTCAATCGCGGCAAGCGGCACTTCCAATTGCGCCACAACCACGGCCGCTCTTTGCACGGTCGCCGCCGCTGCGCACACATCGGCAGCGCTCAAGTCGGCGTTGCTGCCTGGCACATAGACGATGGAATTTTCGCCGTTGTCGCTGCCCACCATGATCACGGCGATACCTGGCAAGGCTGCAGCATCGCGCACCACGGCCGCGCAAGCCACACCCTCGGATTCCAAGGCTTGCAGCAAATCGGACCCATATTGGCGCATGCCCAATCGAGCCACAAAATCCACCGCCGCGCCCAAGCGCGCCGCCGCCACGGCTTGATTGCCGCCCTTGCCGCCCGGTGCCATCACAAAGGCTTCGCCGGCCAAGGTCTCGCCCGGCGCTGGTAGGCGCGAAGCATGCGCCACCATATCCATATTGATGCTACCGACCACGACCACGCGGCCGGCTTCGTCTTTTGTCATAAGTTCTGTCATCCCTGAAAACTTGCCGGCGGTGGCGCCGTACTCTCGCGCACCACCAGACGCGGTGTCAGCAGCACATTCTTCAATTCCGCAGTGCGATTCTCGATTCTCTCGATCAGCACCCGCCCCGCTTCCGCGCCTAAGCGTTTGACGCCGCAGCCGACGGTGGTCAAAGCCGGAAACACATAACGGCTCAGTTCGATGTCATCAAAGCCAACGACAGAGAGCTGTTGCGGCAGCTTCAAACCCATCTCTGCGCCGGCTCTCAGTGCGCCAATCGCCATCATGTCATTGCTGGCAAAAATGGCCGTGACCGGATGTGAACTTGCCGCACCTGCTTGGGTTCGCAAGATGCGCCGGGCCGCCTCATAGCCGCCGGGGCTGCTGAAATCGCTTGTCGTGACCAAGGTCTCGTCAACTTCAATACCTGCTTCACGCAGGGCGTGCCGCCACCCTTCAATTCGTTCGCGAGCGACCTCGAATTCGGCCGGCCCGCTGATGCATGCAATGCGCCGGTGGCCGAGATCGATCAAGTGCTTGACCGCGTTGTAAGCACCTTGTTGGTTGTCCACACTGACCC
Organism: Paucibacter sp. B2R-40; assembly: GCF_025717555.1. GTDB lineage: Bacteria > Pseudomonadota > Gammaproteobacteria > Burkholderiales > Burkholderiaceae_C > Paucibacter_A. The sequence continues at coordinate 44,081 of NZ_JAJIRP010000017.1, forward strand.
GGTCGGCACGGGCGCCGGCGACCAGTCGGTCAACCGTCAGCGAGGGAACGCTGGCCAGTTTGAAGATGCGCGCTAGCGCCTCGTCATCACCGGCCGAGGACAGCAGCAGGCCGTCAACGCGTTTCTCCAGCAAGGTGCGCATGTATTGCTGCTGGCGCTTGGGATCGTTGTCCGAGTTGCACAGAAAAACCGAGTAGCCGGCCAAGCGGCAACATTCCTCGACGCCGCAGACCAGTTCGGCAAAAAACGGGTTTTGCACATTGGGCACCAAGACGCCGATGATCTTGGTCTCGCTCTTGCGCAGGGAGCGGGCCACGGCGCTGGGGAGATAACCAATCTCTTCCACCGCTGCCAAGACACGCCGGCGCGCATCGATGCTGACGGGTCGGGTGTCATTCAAAACATGGGACACCGTGGTGAAGGACACACCGGCCAAGGCGGCTACGTCTTTGATAGTGCTCAAGATTGAAAACTCGGGATGGGTTCGTTTTGAATGAAAAGCAAACGTTTGCCAATTTGCGCAAGCATAGCCCAAGCTAAGTGGGCTTTGGCCAAACTACAGAAGAAAATCGCCAATCGCACGAGACTTTCAATCGCTGAGCTGCCCAGAGTGCTTGTTGGTCGAAAAAAAACCTCGCGTCCTTGGAGGACGCGAGGTTTGCATGGCCAGTACTGGCCAGCCCAGAGGCTGGCCCTGGTTTGCCGCTCAGCGCTTGTCGATGCTTTGCACGTCGCGTGCTGTAGCGCCGACGAAAAGCTGGCGCGGGCGACCAATCTTGTACTCTGGGTCGCCGATCATTTCGTTCAGCTGCGCGATCCAGCCAACCGTGCGGGCCAGAGCGAAGATCGCCGTGAACAAGCTGACCGGGATACCGATAGCGCGCTGCACGATGCCGGAGTAGAAGTCGACGTTCGGATACAGCTTGCGCGACACGAAATAGTCGTCTTCCAGAGCGATTTTCTCCAAGGCCATGGCAAGCTTGAACAGCGGATCGTCATGCAGACCCAGGGCCGTCAAGACCTCGTGGCAGGTTTCACGCATCAGCTTGGCGCGCGGGTCATAGTTCTTGTAGACCCGGTGACCGAAGCCCATCAGCTTGACGCCGGAGTTCTTGTCCTTGACCTGCTTGATGAATTCACCGATCTTCTCGACGCCACCATTGCGCTGGATTTCTTCCAGCATGGTCAGTGCCGCTTCGTTGGCTCCGCCGTGAGCCGGGCCCCACAAGCAGGCCACGCCGGCGGCGATGGCCGCAAACGGGTTGGTGCCGCTGGAGCCGCACAGGCGCACGGTCGAGGTCGACGCGTTTTGCTCATGGTCAGCGTGCAAGATGAAGATGCGCTCCATGGCACGCACCAGCACTTCGTTCGGCTCGTACTTCTCACAAGGTGTCGCGAACATCATGTGCATGAAATTGGCGGTGTAGCCCAAATCATTGCGCGGATAGATGAAGGGCTGGCCGATCGAGTACTTGTAAGCCATCGCGACCAGGGTCGGCATCTTGGCAATCAGGCGGATCGCGGCGATTTCGCGGTGCTCCGGATTGTTGATGTCGGTACTGTCGTGATAGAAGGCCGACATCGCCCCGACCAGTCCAGTCATCACCGCCATCGGGTGCGCGTCACGGCGGAAGCCACGCAGGAAGAACTGCATCTGCTCATTGACCATGGTGTGATGCGTCACACGGTGATCAAAGTCGGCTTTTTGAGCCGCGTTTGGCAGCTCACCGTACAGCAGCAAGTGGCAGGTTTCCAGGAAATCGCAGTTGGTGGCCAACTGCTCGATCGGATAGCCGCGGTACAGCAGTTCGCCCTTGTCACCGTCGATGTAGGTGATGGTGGAATTGCAAGATGCGGTCGACAAGAAGCCGGGGTCGTAGGTGAACTTACCCGTTTGCGCATAGAGCTTGCGGATATCGATCACATCCGGGCCGACCGAGCCTTTGTAGATCGGCAGATCCATTGGGGGGCTGCCGTCGGAGAACGACAGGGTGGCTTTGACGTCTGACGGGGTCATGAGCTTGTCCTTTTGACTTCTGAAAACACTTAAAAACTCTTTTAAGCAGTGGTGGTTCTAAGCATGCCCAGAACCTCTTGAACTTCGGGCCTATCTAAATCGCCCTCGACTTCCTTGGCTTCCTTGCGGCGCAGCAACAGGTCCAGCAAATCGTTATCGGCCAGATCCATCAACAACAGCAGGCCGGTCTGCTGGCCCTGGGTCAAGCTGTCAGCGTATCGATTGAAAAAACGCTCGATAAACAAGTCGTTCTCCAGCAGACCGCGCCGGCAGCGCCAACGCAGTTTGGAGAGCGCCCGCTCGTCAATCAACTCGTTCTCGGGCTGGCTCATCATTTCAACAGCAACACTCATTGCAGACTTTGACCTTTGGGCACAGCGAGATCAGACCGCGCGCCGAACCATCATTTCCTTGATCTTGCCGATGGCCTTGGTCGGGTTCAAACCCTTGGGGCAGACATCGACGCAATTCATGATGGTGTGGCAGCGGAACAAACGGTACGGGTCTTCGAGGTTGTCCAACCGCTCGGCGGTCGCTTCATCGCGGCTATCGGCAATGAAACGATAGGCCTGCAGCAGGCCAGCCGGGCCGACAAACTTGTCGGGGTTCCACCAGAAGCTCGGGCAGGAAGTCGAGCAACTGGCGCACAAGATGCACTCGTACAGGCCGTTGAGCTCATCGCGCTCTTCGGGGTACTGCAGCCGCTCCTTGTCGGGCAGCGGCGTGTCGTTGATCAGATACGGCTTGATCGAGTTGTACTGCTTGAAGAACTGCGTCATGTCGACGATCAGGTCGCGCACCACCGGCAGGCCCGGCAGCGGCTTCAAGACAATCACGCCAGGCAGCGTGCGCATATTGGTCAGACAGGCCAAGCCGTTCTTGCCGTTGATATTCATCGCGTCCGAACCGCACACGCCTTCGCGGCAGCTGCGGCGGAAGCTCAGAGTCGGGTCCAACGCCTTCAACTTGCCCAGGGCATCCAGCAACATGCGCTCGGTGCCGTCAAGTTCGACCTCCAAGGTCTGCATATAAGGCTTGGCATCCTTGTCCGGGTCGTAGCGGTAAATCTGAAAGGTACGCTTGGTCATTTTTTGTCCTTGGCTGTTCTTAGAAGGTGCGAACCTTGGGCGGAATCGATTCCACCGTCAGCGGCTTCAGGTTCACTGGCTTGTAATCCAGGCGATTGCCTTCCGAGTACCACAGCGTGTGCTTCATCCACTCGGCGTCATTGCGGCCGTTTGGATGCTCAGGTGTATCCGCATAGTCGTCAACAGTGTGCGCGCCACGGCTTTCGCGGCGTGCAGCTGCCGAGATCATGGTGGCCTTGGCCACTTCCATCAGGTTCTCGACTTCCAGCGCTTCGATGCGCGCGGTGTTGAAGACCTTGGACTTATCCTTCAGCGTGATGGACTTGGCACGCTCGGCGATCTCGATGATCTTGCCCACGCCTTCGTCCAGCGTCGCTTGAGTGCGGAACACACCGGCATACAGCTGCATCGCGTTGCGCAGGTCATTGGCAACGTCCTGCGCATATTCGCCGGAAGTGCTGTCGTCCAATCTAGCCACACGAGCGGCCGAGTCGGCACCTGCGTCCGCAGGCAGCGGCTTGTGCGTCTTGCCCTTTAGGCCCGACTCGACGATATGGTTGCCGGCCGCACGGCCAAACACCAGCAGGTCGAGCAGGGAGTTGGTGCCCAGACGATTGGCGCCATGTACGCTGACGCAGGCGCATTCGCCCACCGCGTACAGGCCGTTCACGACTGCGTTCGGGTTGCCATCCTTGGGTACCACGACCTGACCATAGATATTGGTCGGGATGCCGCCCATCTGGTAATGGATGGTCGGCACGACCGGAATCGATTCCTTGGTGATGTCGACGTTGGCAAAGTTATGGCCGATCTCGAACACCGAAGGCAGGCGCTTCATGATGGTGTCGCCGCCCAAATGGGTCATATCGAGCTCGATGTAATCCTTGTTCGGACCGCAGCCGCGACCTTCCTTGATTTCCTGGTCCATGCAGCGCGAGACAAAGTCACGTGGCGCCAAGTCCTTCAGCGTCGGCGCATAGCGCTCCATGAAACGCTCACCATTGCAATTGCGCAAAATCGCGCCTTCGCCACGGCAGCCTTCGGTCAGCAGCACGCCCGCGCCGGCCACGCCGGTCGGGTGGAATTGCCAGAACTCCATGTCTTCCAGTGGAATGCCGGCGCGCGCCGCCATGCCCAGACCGTCACCGGTGTTGATGAAGGCATTGGTCGAGGCCGCGAAGATGCGCCCTGCTCCGCCGGTGGCCAGCAGCACGGTCTTGGCTTCCATGATGTGCATCTCACCAGTTTCCATCTCCAGCGCGGTCACGCCGACCACGTCGCCGGCCTCGTCCTTGATCAGGTCCAGCGCCATCCACTCGACGAAGAACTGGGTCTTGGCCTTGACGTTTTGCTGATACAGCGTATGCAGCATCGCGTGGCCAGTACGGTCGGCGGCGGCGCAGGCGCGCTGCACCGGCTTTTCACCGTAGTTGGCGGTGTGGCCGCCGAACGGACGCTGGTAAATCGTGCCGTCCGCATTGCGGTCAAAGGGCATGCCGAAATGCTCAAGCTCGTAGACGACCTTGGGTGCTTCGCGGCACATGAATTCGATCGCGTCTTGGTCACCCAGCCAGTCCGAACCCTTGACGGTGTCGAAGAAGTGATAGTGCCAGTTATCCTCTGACATATTGCCCAAGGAGGCGCTGACGCCGCCCTGTGCGGCGACCGTGTGCGAGCGGGTCGGGAAGACCTTGGACAGCACCGCTACATTCAGACCTGCCAGTGACAGTTGCAAGGACGCACGCATGCCCGAGCCACCGGCTCCGACGATGACCACATCGAACTTGCGTTTAGGAATCGACTTATTTGCCACCGTCATCACAGTCTCCAAATCACTTGGATCGCCCAACCGGCGCATCCCACCAACCAAACCAAGGAACACACCTGCAAGAACAGGCGCACGCCGACCGGCTTCACATAGTCCATCCAGATATCACGCACGCCGACCCAGGCGTGAAACGCCAAGGACAGAATCGTCACGAAGGTCAGCGTCTTCATCCACTGCTGCGAAAAGATTGCCGCCCAATGGTCATAGCCGAGCTCTCCCGGCATCAAAAACTGCACCAGCACGACAATGGTGAACAGCGCCATCAAAACCGCCGTTATGCGTTGGGCCAACCAATCACGCAATCCGTAATGCGCACCGACGACGATGCGTTTGGAGCCAAAAGTACTCATTCTTGTGTTCTCCGAATCAATTCAATACAAGCCGAACAGCTTGGCGCCCAACAAAACCGTCAACAGCACACTGCTGACCAATGTGAAAACCGCCGAGTTGTGGCCCTGCTCTTTGCTGACGCTGTGGGTCGCGTCCATCCAAAGGTGGCGGACACCGGCGATGAAGTGGTGCAAATAGCCCCACAGCAGGCCCAAGACCACCAGCTTGATGAACCAGGCCGGCACAAAGCCGATGCCGGCCACGAAGGCGTTGGTGAAGCTGTCATAGGAGATTTCTGAAGTCAGACTGTTGTCAAACATCCAGATCACGAAGGGCAAAAGCAAAAACATCAACAAGCCGCTGACCCGGTGCAGGATCGACACGATGCCCGCCGGCGGCAGGCGATACGAGACGATCTGCGTCACATGAATATTGGTGAATACCGGCCGCTTGGGCCTTGATCCGTTGGTGGTGTCTGTCATACCCAGCCTTTTGTTGTAATCAAATGAAACTCGCGCAGTTTATTGCAATGCAGCACGAAGCCTTGGCAGGACGTACCCGCCACGCAACGCGCAAGGTCTAGTTAAGCTCATTGCGATAGAAGTGTGAGGCGGTGCTATACAAGCCGCGGCGCAACTCTACAGCCTTATCGCCATAGGTAAAGGACAGTCGCTCAACGCTGAGCAATGGCGCACCGACCGGCACTTGCAGCAAGGCAGCCGACTCGGCATCGGCAGCGACCGCCCGGATTTTTTCTTCCGCGCGAATCATATGCACGCCGAACTCTGTTTCGAACAAACCGTAAAACGGCCCACGATGCAAATTCAATCGTTCGGCTGAGAGCCCCTTGAACAAATCACCTGGCAGCCAGATGTCATCCAGCACCACCGGGGCTCCCTTGCTGCTCAAGAGCCGGCGTACTTCCACCATCGGGTCGCCGGTGCGCATCTGCAATGCCCGGGCTATCGCGGCCGGCGCACGCTGCCGGCGGCAGTCCAGCAGTTGCCGCTCAAGCGCCTCCGAGCCTTGATCGGGCATCAGGCGCAGAAAACGATACTGCACTTTCTGCTCGGCATGGGTTGCGACAAAAGTGCCACGGCCCTGACGACGCACCAGCATGTTTTCGGCGGCCATCTCGTCCACCGCCTTGCGAACCGTGCCTTGGCTGACGCCAAAGCGCTTGGCCAGATCAAGCTCGCTGGGGATCAACTCGCCGGCCTTCCATTCACCCGACTGCAGCTTGGCAATGATCAAAGCCTTGATCTGAGCATACAAGGGGCTGAACGACGGTGAAGTTGCTGCTTCGGGGCGACCGACTTCGGGAGCATTTAACAGGGTGGTTGCGGGTGCAGCGGGCATGGGCGACATTGCAGCACAAGCGAAACGCGCCGTCCAGTGCTCGCATCAAGATGACGAATGATGTCTTATATAAGACATAAGACGAAAATTTTCTTTGAAAATTTGACGATAATCGCACGCACAGCAAACGCAGCCGTAGCGGCCAAACTAGGGGATAGCCCTGAGTCTGGCCTACACTTGCTGCGCGCCCCTGGGCACCGCTCAAGGGCAGACCGAATTTGTCCCCTTATTCAACACTCTCGGAGCATCACACATGAGCAAGAAACCCGTTCGCGTTGCCGTCACCGGCGCTGCTGGCCAAATTGGCTACGCCCTGCTGTTCCGCATTGCCTCCGGCGAAATGCTGGGCAAAGACCAGCCCGTCATCCTGCAATTGCTGGAAGTGCCGGTCGAAGGCCCGCAAAAAGCGCTCAAGGGCGTGATGATGGAGTTGGAAGACTGCGCTTTCCCGCTGCTGGTGGGCATGGAAGCGCACAGCGACCCAATGACCGCCTTCAAGGACACGGACTACGCCCTGCTGGTCGGCTCAATGCCCCGCAAGGCCGGCATGGAGCGCGCCGAGTTGCTGGCCATCAACGGCCAGATCTTCACCGCACAAGGCAAGGCACTGAATGCTGTGGCTTCGCGCAACGTCAAGGTCTTGGTTGTCGGCAACCCCGCCAACACCAATGCCTATATCGCCATGAAGTCGGCGCCGGATCTGCCAGCCAAGAACTTCACCGCCATGCTGCGCCTGGACCACAACCGCGCTGCTTCGCAAATCGCGGCCAAGACAGGCAAGCCAGTGGCGTCCATCGAGAAGCTGGCCGTGTGGGGCAACCACTCGCCGACCATGTACGCTGACTACCGCTTTGCCACCATTGACGGCGCTTCGGTAGCCGCCATGATCAACGACCAAGTCTGGAACAAAGACACCTTCTTGCCGACCGTTGGCAAGCGCGGCGCAGCCATCATCGAAGCGCGCGGCCTGTCCTCGGCCGCCTCGGCTGCCAATGCTGCCATCGACCACATGCGCGACTGGGCCTTGGGCACCAATGGCAAGTGGGTCACGATGGGCATCCCGTCGAATGGTGAGTACGGCATCCCCAAGGAAATCATGTTTGGCTACCCCGTGACTTGTGAAGGCGGCGAATACAAAATCGTCGAAGGCCTGGAGATCGATGCTTTCTCGCAAGAGTGCATCAACAAGACCCTGGCCGAATTGCAAGGCGAGCAAGACGGCGTCAAGCACTTGCTGTGATGCCCGGGCCTTAACCTGAGGTTGAGGCCTGCAAGAAAAAATCGGTAAGCTCAGGGTTGGCATGAAGACATGCCAACCCTTTTTTTCTGAATGAGCCATTCCGCTATCCTTTTGTTAGCCAATTCGTGAGCCACGTCGTGAGTCAAGCCCTGCACCCCAAATTGGCGCTGTTCGAGGACGGCGAAGTCGCCACGGCACTGCCGGTGGTCGATCATTACTGCGGCGTTGAAGTCCGCATGCGAAAAAGCCTGGAAATGCAGGCGCAAATGGGCCCGGTGTTCGACATCACGCTGGACTGCGAGGACGGTGCGCCGATCGGCGGCGAGGCCGAGCATGTAGCCCTGGTGGCCGAGATGCTCAACAGTGCCAACAACGCCCATGGCCGCGTCGGTGCACGTGTCCATCCCTTGGGCACCGCAAGCTTCGAGGCCGATGTCGATGGCCTGATCGCGAAAGCCGGTGAGAGCCTCGCCTATCTGATGTTGCCCAAGCCGCGCAGCGCTGCCGAGGTGGAAGCGGCTTGTCTGTTCATCGACGCCAGCTTGCAGCGCCATGGCATTGCCAAGCCTTTGCCTGTTCATGTCTTGATCGAGACCCATGGCGCACTGCGCGATGTGCAGCAGATTGCCGCTCACCCACGCATCGAGTCACTGTCTTTTGGCTTGATGGATTTCGTCTCTGCGCATCGCGGCGCCATACCGCGCCATGCGCTGAGTGCAGAAGGCCAGTTCAGCCATCCCTTGGTGATGCGCGCCAAGCTTGAGATTGCCGCAGCCGCGCATGCCTTCGCCAAGACGCCGTCGCACTGCGTCGTGACCGAGTTCAAACATGCGGCCGCTATCGAGGCCTCGGCGGCTCGGGCGGCGCGCGAATTCGGCTACACCCGCATGTGGAGCATTCACCCCAGCCAGATTCAACCCATCATCGACGCCTTCGCGCCCAGTGTGGCCGAAATCGATGAAGCGATTGACATCATTCACGCCGCCATGGATGCGGACTGGGCGCCCATTCAGCACCGGGACACCTTGCATGACCGTGCCAGCTATCGCTATTTCTGGCAGGTCTTGGAGCGCGCCCACAGAACCGGACAGGCCCTGCCGATTGAGGTCGAATTGGCATTTTTCGGCGCGCCTTGACTGCACTTGCTTACACAGTTGCATCAAGGATGAGGCAAATACACAGCGTCTTCAGGCTGAAAACCTGCGCTCTGGCGCGACAATCTATTGATCTAGTACTCGGAAGCCTTTTTCCATGCAAAACCTAAGTCCCCTGCTCAAATCCAGCCTTGCTATTTGCACCTTGGCGCTCGCGAGCGCCAATGCTTGGTCGGCCGTTGCCGATAACAGCAAGGTCAAGAGCCGCCCGGTCAGCAAGGCCGCCCCGGCCGCGAAAGTGGTTGCGCCTGAGCCGGTGGACAACACACCACTGAACGAAGAGCAAATTGCTGTTGCGCCCTATGTGCACGCAGGTGACGCCAATTGCGAATTCAAGAACAAGGTCACCATCACGCCCGATGCGGACAATCCAGGCCGATTCCGGCTTCAATTTGGCAAGATGGTCTTCAATATGGCGCCCGAACCCACGACCACCGGCGCGGTGCGCTTGGAAGACAAGAAGGCCGGGGTCGTGTGGCTGCAGATCCCCACCAAATCCATGTTGATGAACACCAAGGTTGGTCAGCGCATGGTGGACTTTTGCATGCATTCGGCACAGGTTTCCGAAGCTCAGTCGGCCGCCCTGTCGAACGCGCAAGACGAGAGCAATGGCAAGTCAGCTGGCGCCAGCGCACTCGCACCTGGGGTCGCAGACAAGCGTTGAAGTCGGTTGACGGGCAAGCTCAGCGTTGCGCAAGCCCGGGTTGCGCCGAACGTGGGAGTAGTGGCTGACGTAGAGATGAAAGTTTCCCGGCAGTACGCTGTATTAAGTACGTATAATCAATGCATACTTTCCCCTCAGGAGGTTCTGCATGGAAGCTACCGTAGCCGAACGCGGCCAAATCACCCTGCCCAAGGCCGTGCGTGATGCATTGGGCTTGAGCAAGGGCTCGACACTCAAGGTTGAGCTTGACGGTGCCCGCATCATCCTGCGCAAGAACGTCGATGACGCCATCTCTCGGGCGCGTGGACGCTTCAAGCTGCCCGAGGGCACCAGCTCCGACGACGTGATGCGCGATCTGCGCGGCCGCGCTCCCGGCGATCCGATCTCGGAATGACGCGCACAAAGCTCAACCATGATCGCCGTTGACACCTCCGTTTTGATCGATCTGCTGGGCGACGATGCCCGCGCCGACGCAGCCGAAGCTTGCCTTCGACTGGCACTGAGCTCCGGTCCGGTGGTGGTGTGTGACGTGGTGGTGAGCGAAGTCACTGCCGGCCTCGGACATGGCTCCGAAGTGATGGATGTGCTGGAGGAAATGGGCCTACGCTTTTTGGCTCTGGACCAACGCGCCGCCATCCGCGCCGGCGAGATGCAACGCAAGTATAAGCAGCGGGCGCTCGCGGGGCCAAGCTCTGCCGCGTCTCAGCGCACGATTCCTGATTTCTTGGTGGGCGCACATGCCATGCTGCAGTGCGACGCCCTGCTCACCCGCGACGAAGGTTTTTTTCGCGACTATTTCAAGGGGCTGAAGGTCATCACGCCGACCCTGCCCTGATTTTTTCCTGTCCCTTATCCAACCTCATAGCAAGCTCTGGAGAGAACGACCATGCTGCAAGCCTACCGCCAACATGTTGCCGAACGCGCCGCCCTCGGCATCCCGCCGCTGGCCCTCGACGCCAAGCAGACCGCCGAACTGATCGAGTTGATCAAGACCCCGCCTGCTGGCGAGGGCGAGTTCTTGATGGATCTGCTGACGCACCGCATTCCGCCCGGTGTCGATGATGCCGCCAAGGTCAAGGCCAGCTTCCTGGCGGCCGTGGCGCACGGTGACTTCGCCGTTAGCTTGATCTCCAAGACTCGCGCGACCGAATTGCTCGGCACCATGGTCGGCGGCTATAACGTCAAACCTTTGATCGATCTGCTGGACGACGCGGAAGTAGCCGCCACGGCCGCAGCCGCGCTGAAGAAGACGCTGCTGATGTTCGACTTCTTCCATGACGTCGCTGAAAAAGCCAAAGCCGGCAATGTGCAGGCCAAGGACGTGATGCAGAGTTGGGCCAATGCCGAGTGGTTCACCACCCGCCCTGAAGTGGCGAAGAAAATCACCGTGACCGTCTTCAAGGTCACCGGCGAGACCAATACCGACGATCTGTCCCCTGCCCCGGACGCTTGGAGCCGCCCGGACATCCCGCTGCACTATCTGGCGATGTTGAAAAATGCCCGCCCCGGCATCACGCCGGAAGAAGACGGCAAACGCGGCCCGATGAAGTTCATTGAGGACCTCAAGTCCAAGGGCCATCTGGTTGCCTATGTCGGCGATGTGGTCGGCACCGGATCGAGCCGCAAGTCGGCCACCAACAGCGTCATCTGGGCCACCGGCGAAGACATTCCTTTTGTACCTAACAAGCGATTTGGCGGCGTCACGCTGGGCGGCAAGATCGCGCCGATCTTCTTCAATACGCAAGAAGATTCGGGCGCGCTGCCGATCGAGGTCGATGTGTCGGCCTTCAATATGGGCGATGTGATCGACATCTACCCCTATGAGGGCAAGATCGAGAAGGACGGCAAGTTGGCCGCTTCCTTCAAGCTCAAGAGCGATGTTTTGTTCGATGAAGTGCGTGCCGGCGGCCGCATCAACTTGATCATCGGCCGCTCACTGACCGCCAAGGCACGTGACTTCCTGGGTCTGCCTGCCGCCACCACCTTCCGTCTGCCGACTGCCCCGATCGCAACCAAAGCCGGCTTCACGCTGGCACAAAAGATGGTCGGCCGCGCCGTTGGCCTGCCCGAAGGTCAAGGCGTGCGTCCAGGCACGTACTGCGAGCCACGCATGACGACGGTTGGCAGCCAGGACACCACCGGCCCGATGACCCGTGACGAGTTGAAGGATCTGGCTTGCCTGGGCTTCAGCGCCGATCTGGTGATGCAGTCCTTCTGCCACACCGCGGCCTATCCGAAGCCAGTCGACGTCAAGACCCACCGCGAACTGCCTGCCTTCATCAGCAGCCGTGGCGGAGTGGCCCTGCGTCCGGGTGACGGCGTGATCCACAGCTGGTTGAACCGTCTACTGCTGCCCGACACCGTCGGCACCGGCGGCGACAGCCACACCCGTTTCCCGATCGGCATTTCCTTCCCCGCCGGCTCCGGTCTGGTCGCCTTCGGCGCCGCTACCGGCGTGATGCCGCTGGACATGCCCGAATCGGTACTGGTGCGCTTCAAGGGCCAGATGCAGCCCGGCATCACGCTGCGCGACCTGGTGCACGCCATCCCCTTGTATGCGATCAAGGCCGGTTTGCTGACCGTCGCCAAGGCCGGCAAGATCAATGAGTTCTCAGGTCGTATCCTCGAGATCGAAGGTCTGCCAGATCTGAAGGTCGAGCAAGCATTCGAGTTGAGTGACGCCTCCGCCGAGCGCAGCGCTGCAGGCTGCACCGTGCACCTGAACCCCGCCCCGATCAAGGAATATCTAACCAGCAATATCGTGCTGATGAAGAACATGATCGCCGACGGCTATCAGGACAAGCGCACGCTGGAGCGCCGCATCGCTGCGGTCGAGGCCTGGTTGGCCAATCCTCAGTTGATGGCAGCCGACAAGGACGCCGAATACGCCCATGTGATCGAGATCGACCTGGCCGACATCAAGGAACCTATCCTGTGCTGCCCGAACGACCCGGACGATGCCAAGTTCTTGAGCGAAGTGGCGGGCACCAAGATCGACGAGGTCTTCATCGGTTCTTGCATGACCAATATTGGTCACTTCCGTGCCGCCTCCAAGCTGCTCGAAGGCCGCCGCGATATCCCCGTCAAGCTGTGGGTCGCCCCGCCGACCAAGATGGATGCGTCCGAGTTGACCAAGGAAGGCCATTACGGCACCTTTGGCGCGGCCGGCGCGCGCATGGAAATGCCGGGCTGCAGCCTGTGCATGGGCAACCAAGCGCAAGTGCGTGAAGGTGCCACGGTGGTCTCCACCAGCACCCGCAACTTCCCGAACCGCCTGGGCAAGAACTCCAATGTCTACCTGGCTTCGGCCGAGTTGTCGGCGATCGCGTCCAAGCTGGGTCGTATCCCCACCGTGGCCGAGTACCACGCCGACATGGGCGTCATCAACAAGGACAGCAGCCAGATTTACAAGTATCTGAACTTTGACCAAATCGAGGAATACTCGGAAACGGCCAAGGGCGTGCAGGGTTGATAGTCTGACTTTGAGAGTTGATCGTTGCTTCGATCAACTCTGCTTGGCTCAAGTAAAGAGGCCCGCCGGAAAACCGGCGGGCCTCTTGTTTTCTTGGCTACGCTTTACTTTAAGCCGGACTTCAGCGAGGGCGGCGGCGTAAAGCCAAGCTCACGCGCGCGAGACTCATAACGCGCGGCCAGGTCGGGTTGATCTTGCTTTCGATAGTGCAGCGCCAAGTCATAGCTGGCAATACCGTTGCCCAGCCAAGACGCATATTGCAACCAACCTTCATAACGCCCCATTTCCTGGCCAGTTGAGCCGTCTTTGTAGATGACGCCGACTCGTTTAGCTGCATCTTTGTCGCCTCTGGCCGCGCGCGCAATATCACGCGTGACGGCCTGATCCATGGCGGCAGAAGCCTGGAAAGAACTTCGGTAGAGCTTGATGTCATTGCGCTGCAAAATCTTGGCGGAATCTTGGGCGCCTTCAAGTGCAACTTCAACCGATTGCCTGCGCCGTCCCTGCGGATGCTGCTCCAGATAGCGCGCGCAAAGTTTCACGATTTCTGGCGGCCAAACGCTGGCTTGAATCTGTTCCCACAAGCCGTCTTCGTCGATTTGCTGTGCGGTCAATTCTTTACCCGCACTGGTGTTCAAGCGTCGCTGAAGGGGCACCGTAATCCGTGTGTTGTCCGCAATGAACGGGTCTTGCGCGACCAAGCGAATTTCTTTGACTGGGTGGTTCAGCATGGTGTCGCGCACATCGCGCCTGACCATCCTGAACAGATCGACAAAACTGGTGTCATCGCTGGCGGCGTTCAGCACCTTGACCAAGGACGCGGTGTAGAAGGTATTTTCGGTGGCCAGCGACGAAGAGATGGCCGGCTTACCGGCTGCCGTGGAGAACGCAATCAAGCACCCTACCGGTGCTTCCACCTGATTCAAACCGTCTTTGTCCCGCAGTGCGCTGCGGATGGACACTCGACAGGAGTCGATCACTGCAAAGGTCGCACCTGCAGTGCGCGGCGACAGAGGACCGACCACATCCAAATTCAACTCCAGACTGCCACTCTGGACTTCACCCAATTTGCCCGGATTCACACCGGCCGAAATCAACAAATTGCGCGCTTCGTCTTGAACACCATGCCCGGTGAAGTAGAAAAAGATGGTGGCGTCAGCAGGCGCTGCCGCCACTGTCTTGGAAAAATCGTCAATCGCATGACGCGACCGCGCAAGATCAAGGTTCAAAGCATCAATCACCTTGAAGCCCTTGGACTCTAGCGCCGCTTTCAAGTCACGCAGATTCTTGGGCACCGGCGGCAGATCTTGGTCCGCAGGATAGTCGTTATTGCCCAGCAAGAAGGCCAATCGAACTTCTTCGCCGGGGAATCCTGGAATTACGGCGGACTGGTAGCTTGCGGCGCTCGCCGGCAACCAAGTCATCAGCGGCGCGACCCCGATAACCGTGCTTTGCGCCAAAGCCTTGCGACGCGAGGGGCTGAACTTGGATGGCATCACAGATCTCCAAAAAATTGGGGGCTAGAACTGCCGCCCCTTCAAGGACCAGGTCGGCTCACGATTATCCTTGCCTGGCTCAAAAACGGCGCAAAACAGGGCTATCCAGAACGGTCAGATTTTGCATTTCAGCTTGCTTTCTGCTCCTTCTGAACCGGCCATCGCACAAGATTTGGGTTCAGCCGCGCCCGTACTGCCCGCAGTTGCAGGACTGCCGGGACCTACCTCTGAAATCACTCCGCCTCGCAGGCGGGCGGCAACGTTCTCCGTTCGCACCGCTTCTTCGAATCGGTCCCGCCTGGCGGCCTCGGAGACCGAGGCAATCGACGAGAGTGCCCCCTCAACCTGCGGCGAACTTGGCGCATAGCCGTTGTAGTAGATGGGGATCTCGAGTTGCGAGCCAGCACCGTCGTAGAAAAAGAGGTAGCCCGCCACGCCTGTTTCTGGACCGGCCAAAAAGATCGCAGCTCGCTTGCCAAGCAGGTTCTGTGTGCGAGTGGCGTCCAGCGTCGCGCTGGGTCGCACACTTGCGAAACCGGCTTGACTTTGACCTTGGCCCTGGATCACTTCCGTACCTACTTTGATCTGGATATCGGCGCCAGGATGGGCACCGAAGGGTGAGGATTGCGTGCCATCAAAAGCATTCGGCCCCATATCAAACAACAAGGCCGGCATTTGAGTCCTCGTACCCAGGGTGTTGCTATAGCTCATGCGTGCAGTGATGACTGCAGCGTCCAAGGTGGCCAAGCGATCGGCGGCAATAAAGGCAGCATCGGCGTTAATGCCCTCACCACTGATGTTGACCGTACCGCCCCTGAGGCGCAACAGCGACCTGGGCAAACTCTCTTCTGCAGTTCCGCTTGATCCTGCCTTCGCGCCGGTCAAATTGGCCGACAGTCCACCGGCAAAATCATTGCCCGCTTCCAACAAACTGGCCGACCCGCCCTGATCGGCCAGCAAGTTCATACGCCCTTCACTGGCCACCTTGATGGAGCCACCACTTTGCACGATCACATCGGCCAAAATCTTGATCGGCCGGCCCACCGCGTCGACCAAGATGATTTCCTTGGCGATACCAATGTCGCTGCGGTACTTGGCGAACATGTCATCATCGGCTTTCGAAGCCTTCATGGCCTTTAAGCTCAGCGCACCCTTGCTGAGCGCAATATTGCCGGACAGGGTAAACACTGGCAGGCTGATCTTGCCGTCCACGGCCTGCGGGCTGGCGATGGCAATCGAGCCGCCACTGACGCTGACAATTGACGCAGCCAATGGCGCCAGGCTCAGCCGGCCGGCTTCGTTGCTGAGGTCTACCGTCCCGGAGCGGGTCACACCAACCGCAGCAACACTGGACAACTCGAAGCCGTCGGCGTCCACATAGTTGACGGCCCCGTCGCTGGCGGCGCCCTGGGTGGCCGCAAATTTTGCGATGTTATTGCCAGGATTGGTCAGGGTGTAGGCGGCCGCGCCCTGCAACTCAAGCCCGCTGGCCGTCAAGTTGCTGCCCGCCGCTTGAGTGACAGTCCCGGCTGCGGTCAGCAAGGTGATGTTCTTGCCTGCGCCCGGCGCCGCAAGACCGCTCACACCTGCAAACATGCTGCCATCCGAACTCACATTGCCGATGACATAGCCATTGGCGTTTTGAAGCAGCACATCGCCGTTTTCAGCTCGCGCTGCGACATTGCCCGACACCGAGTTGCTCTGATTCAGTGCGATATTGCTCGCCGCCCTCAATCCAAGATCAGTGACGCTGATCTTGCCCGCACTCTGCGTCACAGCGCCCGCTGCCGAGTCCAGCCGCAGTGTTTTCCCGGGCAAGTTGAGCAGCTGCGCGAGCGTCAAATCGCCTGACAGGTTGCGCAAGCTGACATCCCCGCTGCGGCTGACTCCGACGCTGTTGACCGTGTCGACCGCCAGCGCATCGGCATCCAGGTACTGGACGGCGCCATCGCCAGCCCCGCCGCTGGCCATGGCCAGCTTGGCCACGTTATTGCTGACCTCGGTCAAGATAAAACTGCCCGAGCCCTTCAACTCCAAGCCTGCCGCAGTGATGGGCTTGCCAGCAGCTTGCGTCACCGCGCCGTTTGACTGCAGCGTCAAATTCGCCGCGCCGGTGTTGATCGCTTCGTTCAGGCTCAAAGCACCGCTCAGATTCGACAAGTCAACATTGCCGCTGCGGGCGATGCCCACGCTGGCATTGACTTTGTCCACTTGCAGAGCGGTGGCGTTGACAAAAGTCACCACGCCGTCGATCCCAGTTCCCGCATCGAGCTTTGAATACGCACTCGCACCTGGGCCTGAGCTAGGCCCAGCAAATCCGCCTCCGAGGGCTATTTTTTCCACATGGTTGGTCGGCTCTTGAAGCACAAATGCAGCCGCGCCCAGCAACTCCAATCCACTTGCCTGGATGGACTTGCCGGCGGCCTGGCTGACCAACCCTGACGAGCGCAGACTCAAATTGGAGTCGCTGACATTGACATTTTCTTTCAACAATATGTCGCCGCTCAGCGCATTTAAGCTGACCCTACCGGTTCGCACGATGCCCACGCTGGTGGCAACGCCATCAACAGTCAAGTCGCCGACAGTTAGCAGGCTGATCGCTCCATCGGTCGGGCTAGCACTGGTTGCGGCTATTTTGGGCAACTGATTGCCGATATTCTCCAGGGTGACACTGCCAGGGCCCTGCAACTCCAAACCCGCCGCAGCGATGGCTGCGCTTTGGGTTACCGCTCCATTGCTGTTGCTGCTCAGGTAGCCGCCAACCTGGGTCGCACCAAAGCTTGTCCCTGCGCCGCTTTGTGTATTCAAGGAAGTCCCGGCCGTGCCTGAGATCGTCAAGTCCGATCCGGCCCTTGCGGTACCGGCGCCGCCAGCAGTCAAATTGAGTCGCAACGAATTGACGTCCCTCACCGCCACATCATGGGCTGCGGTGATGGCAAGTACACCGACAAAATCATTTGTGGCGTTGGGCAAGATGACGGACCCACTGGACGAAGCCATGTTCGCGGATGTCGCCACTACCAGCGGCCCCGACTGGGTAACATTGCCGCCGGCCTGACTGCTGAGTGCCGCGCCGACAGTCATTGGGCCAAACTGGCTTGACCCGCCACTTTGGGTCGTCAAGCCAGCCCCGGTGCTACCGGAAATACTCAAGTCGCCAGCGCTAGAAGTTGCATTGCCGGCCCGGCCCGTACTCAGTGCGAGCGTCAAGCTATTGGCATCTAACAAGCTGACATCTTGTGCCGCCGTCGCACTCAGGATGCCGACAAAATCATTGCCGCTCTGCGTCAATGTGATGGAGCCCGATTTAGACACAAGCTCGGAGGCCGCTCCCGTGGTGATATTGGCGGTCTGAGTGATAGAACCCTGCGCTGTGGCGGTCAAGCCACGACCAACGGTCGTATCACCAATGCTGATGGCCGCGCCGCTGTTGAGCTGCAAGCCTGCTGCAGTGTTCGCCTTCACGGTCAAGGGGCCCGCCACCGCAGTGGCGACAGCCGATCCACCCGCACTCAAGCTCAGGTCCAAGGCGTTGGCGCTGACCAACGCGACAGTCTTACCCGCAGCGTCTGCAGTGGCCGTGACTGCAGACTGGAAGTCGTTGCCCGTTTTATCAAGCGTGATTGAACCCTCAGCCGAGCTGAGAACGCTGACCCCATGCACACTCAAGGCTGCTGACTGCGTCAAATCTGCGCCTGCCGCAGCCGTCAGTCCGGCGCCGACCGTGGTAGCGCCAAAACTGATGCCCTTGGCGCTGCTGGTGCTCAAGTTTCCTGTCGTGCTGCCTGCCAGCATCAGGTCGCCGCTGCCTGCAGTCACCGTGCCGGTTCCCGTCGCGCTTATGCGCACATTTAAGGCGTTACTATCGCGCAAGCCGATGTTTGCGCCACTGACGGTCAGCAAGCCGCCGAAGTCGTTATTGGCCTCCACCAGCGTCACATCATTGGCTCCGGCAGTTATGACACCACTGCCGCTGACTCGAAGCGCAGTCCCGGAGACTTGACTGACGGCTGCTGCGCTGTGCAGATTCAGGTCACCGATGACTGTGGTTGCGCCGAAACGAATCGCGCCAGCTGTTGTTGCACCCGAAAAGCCAGCCGCCGTGCCACTGACTTGCAATTCGCCGCCGCTTGTTGCGGTACTGCTGCCACTGCTGTTCAGAACCACCGTCAAGGCGTTCGCATCAGTGATCTGCACAAGGCCGCCTTCCAGTGTGACCAGACCTTGAAAGTCATTGTTCGCCTGCGTCAGCGTGATGCTTCTCGCGCCAGCGTTGACGCTGCTGCTGCCGCTGACGGTCAGGCCGCCAGACTGTGAAATGGCCCCGCCATTGCTGAGGGCCGTCAAGGAACTCACTGTCCCGCTGCCCAAGTTCAAGTCCCCGGTGCTGACGGCTGTCAACGCACCAGTACTCAAGTTGCCCAAGATAAGCGCATTGGTGTCCCTGATTTGGGCAGTGGAGCCGGTCAGCGAGACCGCCCCCTGGAAATCATTGCTCGTCTGCACCAAGGTGACGGTCCCCGCACCGGCATTGAAGTTGCTGACGCCGCTGACGTTCAAGCCACCAGTTTGTGTGATCGCGCCCCCATTGCTCAATGCCGTCAAGGAACTCACTGTGCCGCTGCCCAAGTTCAAGACCCCCGTGGCATTGGCGCTCAACGCGCCCGTGTTCAAGCTGCCCAATGTCAGCGCATTGGCATCGGTGAGTTGAGTCGTGGAGCCGATCAGCGACACCTCGCCTTGGAAATCGTTGCTCGCCTGTGTAAGCGCAATGGCGTTTATGCCGGCATTGATGCTGCTGGAGCCGGCCACCGTCAACGCGGTAGAGGCGACCTGAGCCACGGCCCCGGCACTGGTGACGCTCAGATTGCCGCTCAGTGTGGTGGTGCCAAACGTGGTCGCGCCGGCGCCCGTCGTGCTGGTCGTCAAAGTCGCGCCGGTGCCGCTGACGAGCAGAGTTCCTGCGGCTTGCAGGGTGCTGTTACCGGAGGAAATCAGCGCCGCACTCAAGGCGCCGCCGTCACGCAGGCTGATGTCTTTGGCCGTTACCGTGGCGACACCGCCAAAGTTATTGCCGCTCTCGGCCAGCGTCACATCGACGCCGCTTGCAGTGATGCTGCTTGAGCCGCTCACCGTCAGCGCGGTGGCGGCGGCCTGAGTGACTGCGCCGACACTGGTGACGTTCAAATTGCCGCTGACAGTGGTGGCCCCGAAACTGGTGGTCCCGGACGCTGCGCTCGTCGTCAAGTCAACGCTGCTGCCACTGACCACCAGATTGCCAGCGGCTTGCAGCGTGCTGTTGCCGGTCGCGGTCAAGGCAGCGCTCAAGGCACCGATATCGCGCAGACTGATAGCCGCGCCAGTGATTGTTGCCGCGCCGCCGAAGTTATTGGCGCTGTCGGTCAGCGTGACATTGCTGCCGGTGGCCGTGATGGTGCTGGTGCCG
>NZ_JAJIRP010000018.1 GCF_025717555.1 Paucibacter sp. B2R-40
CGAGGCGGTGGTGGCGGCGGGCTCGCACACGGGGGTGGCCTTGCGGCCGGTGTTGGCGCGAACTTGAAGCCGGTAAGGCGCTCAGGAGCTCAGGCGTTGATCTGCTGGATCAGTGCCCGATGGCTGGGCAAATCGACCAAGGCTCGGTCGCCGAAGCGCTTGATCTTGGCGAACAGCTGTTCGGCCTGAGCCACCTGCGGGAAGTCGGCGCGGCCGGCGCTCAGGTCGGTCTTGAAGCCCATGCCGTAGAGGATGTACTGGTAGTTGAAGAAGGCGAAGGTTTCGGTATCCAGCATGAAATCGAAACGCCCTGGTGGCCGCAGCTTCCATTGCTCCAGCAAATCGGCCAGCCGGTCCGGGATGGTGGCCCGCGCGGCGTTGTCGCGCCAGAACGGCTCTGGCCTGTCACTCAGGCAGTAATGCAACTTGAGGAAGTTGACGATGTTGTCAAAGCGGGCCTTCATCAGCTCGTTGAAACGGCGCGCCGGCGCATCCATGGGGCCGCTGTGCGGCAGCATCTCGGCAATCATGCCGACCGCCGCCTCGATCAGCACCAGCCCGGTCGATTCAAGCGGTTCCAGAAAGCCCGCCGACAGGCCCACCGCGACGCAGTTCTTCACCCATTGCCGCTCGCGGTAGCCGGCCTCGAAGGGGATGCGCCGGACCGCCATGTCGGCATGGCCAGGCCCGACATAGTCGCGCAGGATCTGGGCGGCGCGCTCGTCGCTGATGTGATCGCTGGAGTAGACGCAGCCGATGCCGCGCGCGCCGTTCAGGCCGATCTCCCAGGTCCAGCCGGCCTCGTGCGCGGTGGCGACGGTGCAGCTTTCCATCGCCCTGTCGCTTGGCTCCGCAGCCACCTTGCAAGTCAGCGCCCGGTCGGCAAACAGCTGCCGGCGCACCGACTTGAACGTGGCGCCCTGCATCTGGCCGATCAACTCGGCGCGCAAGCCGCTGCAGTCGATATAGAGCTCGGCCTCGAAATTGCCACGCTGCAGCGTGCTGATGTGGGCAATGGCGCCCGCCGCGTCGAGGCTGACGCCGCTCAACGTCGCCTCGACATGTTTGACGCCCAGCTCGCGCGCGCGCTCGGCCAGCAGTTTGGCCAACTTGACCGCGTCGAAATGGTAGGCATAGCTCAGCGGCGCAGCATAGGCGGCTTCATGGGCGCGCTTGGGTGCGCGCTGGGCGGCCGCCACCCGGTCTTGTATCGTCACCGCCTGCGCAAACGGCAGCCGCCCGCTCTCGTCCTGCAGCAGCCAATAGGGGACCAGGCTGCTGCCCTCGGTATAGAACGGCGCCTCGAAGGGGTGGAAGAACTGGTGGTGGTCAGCGCCTATCGACGCTTGGGCCCAGTCCATGAAACGGATACCCTGCTTGAAGGTCGCCGAGGTTTCGCGGATGAAGCGGCGCTCATCGATGCCGAGGAATTGCAGCGTCGAGCGTATGGTCGGGAAAGTGCCTTCGCCGACCCCGATGACGCCGATATCGGGCGACTCCAGCACAGTCACCTCAAGATGGCTACGCTCGGACAGGCCCAGGAACTTGGCCAGGTAGGCGGCCGTCAGCCAGCCTGCTGTGCCGCCGCCGACGATCAGAATGCGTCGCTTCTTGTCATTGGTTTGCATGGCTAGGCTCTGACATAGAGATTCTTCAGCCATAGATGGCCGGTCTGAGCGCCTTGGCCCCAGTCTTCGTCCTCTTCGGCAGTTTGGGCGGCTTGGGCGCTATGGCCTGACGGGTTGAGAAGCTTGACGCGTCCGGCGCGGAAGGCGCTGACCCGCCGCGTCACAAAGGTCAGCCCATGTTCCAGCGCGGTCGCGGCCAGCAGACCGTCGCGTGTGTTGGCATAGGGCAGCTGGGCACGGCGCCGCACGATCTGGGCGTCAACGGGCAACACCCGGCCATCAAAGGCGGGCAGCACCGAGCCGTCTATCCATTCGCGCACCGCCAGTCCGGCGCTCTTGTCCTTCTTGCCGAGCCGGGCCGCTGCGGCCTCGATCTCCAGCAGATTCAGCGCCGAGATGAAGAGCTTCTGCCGCGCGATGCCGGCCGCCCAGGCGGCCAGGCCGGGGTCGCAGCGGCCGGCCTTGGCCTTGCGCAGGTCGAGCACGATGTCGGTGTCGAGCAAAAACATCAGCTCAGGTTTTCTCGGTGATCCCAGGCGCCGTCCGAGCTGTCAGTCGCTTCCAACTCGACCGCCTCCGGCATCGCCAGCATCTCCAGGATGTTCTCGCTCTCGCCTGAGAAACGGCGGTAGTCCTCGATGCTCATCAGCACATGGGTGGGCTGGCCGCGGTCGGTGATCAGCACCGGCGCTATGCGCGCCTCGCGCTTGGCGTAGCTGACGTCCCGGTTGAATTCGCGGCTGCTGAGGAGTTTCATGCCGGCATGGTAGCGCTATTTTGTAGGTACGTAGGCTCAAGTAGGTTGGCCCGGATGGACAGGAGATATGCCGCTGGCATAGTGCAGGCAACAGGTCATTGCGCAAGCTGGATAAATTAAGACAACGTTGTCGTGATTTTTTCCTGAACCGGCTCACGAGGACCGCAAGACAAACGCAGACAGGAAATTGCATGGCACTCGACATCTTCGGCTCCGTTGTGAGCCTAGCGGGCGACGTTTTCGCCAAACATGGCCCGGCCGTCCCCGCCGTCGCGCAAAGCTATTCCCCTTCCGACTTCAGCGTGCATTTTTTTCTGCAGCTGGCGGTGATCTTGCTGGCCTGCCGCGTGGTTGGCTGGCTGGGCCGCAAGTTCCTCGGCCAGCCCCAGGTGGTCGGCGAGATGATCGCAGGTGTGGTGCTTGGCCCCTCGCTGTTGGGCCTGTTCTTCCCCGAGCTGCAGGCCACCATTTTCCCCAAGGAGATGAAGAACGTGCTCTACACCGGCGCGCAGTTGGGTGTGGGCCTGTATATGTTCCTGGTCGGCACGACGCTGCGTCTCGATCACTTCCAGACCAAGGCGCGCAGCGCCATCGGCGTGTCGGTCGCCGGCATCGCGGCGCCGTTCTTTATTGCCGTGCTGATCACGCCCATGCTGCTGGGTATCCCGGGGCTGTTTGCGGACGGGATCTCGCAGATCAATGCGACGCTGTTCATGGGCGCCTGCATCGCGTTGACGGCCTTCCCCATGTTGGCCCGCATCATCAATGAGCGCGGCCTGGCCAATACCTCGCTGGGTACCTTGACCTTGACGGCGGGCGCTTTTGATGACGCGGTTTCCTGGTGTGTCTTGGCCCTGGTGCTGGCGGCCTTTGGCGCGGGGCCGGGCGTGGCCGTGCTGGCCATCGGAGGCGGCCTGATCTACAGCGGCTTCATCCTGTTGTTCGGCCGCAAGCTGACCGCACCGCTGGGGAAGATGGTTGAGCGCGAAGGCGAGATGAGCACGACCGTGCTGGGCATCACGCTGATTCTGTTTTGCCTGTCGGCCTTCATCATGGATGCCGTCGGCATCCATGCGATCTTTGGTGGCTTCATCCTCGGCGCGGTGATGCCGCGCGGCTTGTTTGCGGCCGAGCTGAAGAAGAAGGTCGAGCCGCTGGCCGTCGTGTTGCTGCTGCCGATGTTCTTCACCTACTCTGGCCTGAACACCCGCCTGGACATGATCAACTCCTTCGAGTTGCTGCTGATCGCGCTGGGCATCCTGCTTGCCTCGGTGCTGGCCAAGTTCGGCGCCTGTTACCTGGCCGCACGCATGGCCGGTGAAGACAATCGCACCGCTTTAGGCATCGGTGCCTTGATGAACTCGCGCGGCCTGATGGAGCTGATCATCATCAATATCGGCCTGCAAAAAGGCATCATCGGGCCGGCTCTGTTCTCGATGCTGGTGCTGATGGCAGTGGTCACGACCATGATGGCCAGCCCGCTGTTCGAGCTGTTCTATGGCCGCAAGGCGCGTGAGTCGGGGGAACTGGGGGCGATTGCGGGCGGCTCGGTTGGAAATGCTGCGGCCGGGCCTGCCAGCAATTTGGCTTGAGGCGCCCAGGTCCGCTCAACGCCTGATAGCGCGCAAGGCACAATCAAGGGTCAGGTCTTGCGCTGCGGGTGAAGATCTGACCCCCTTGGTGCTGGCTGCGATGTTCCGAAGATGTGAGACCTGATTACCCCGAATTTTTGCTCGATAGGCGTCAGCGCAAGCGAGTGAGCATGGCGCTGCTGCTCTCCTTGCTGATACATGGCCTGCTGCTGAGTCTGAGCTTGGGCGGCCAGGGATTTGGCCTGCCGGGCCTGGACCTGCCTTGGCGCGAGCGGCGTTTGGGCGCGGACGATCTGCGCGTGTTGCTGGTGCCACCCGCGCGGCACGCTGCGGCGCTAGACGCGGCGTCGGCCTTGAGCGAGCCCAAATCCAGTTCCTTGGCGGCGCCCGACGCGGCCGCCTTGCCCGTGCCACCGGCGGCCGAGGGAGCGCAAGTTGTTGCTGCTGCAGAGCCTCTAGCGCCCAGCTTGATCGCAACGCAACGCACCGATGTGGCCACATGGATGGTTCCCGTCGCTCCCTTGTTGCCGGTGCCGGTGATCAGAGCGGCTGCGCCCAGCGCGTCGGCGCCGGAACCCATGTTGACGGTGCCGGGTGACGTGAGCATGGCGGCACAAAAACAGATCGAGTTGGAGGCCAAGGAGCGTGCCCTTGAGCAGGCCCAGCTGGAGCGTGCCTTGCTGGAAGAGCAAAGGCAGGCACAAGTGCTGCGCCAAACGCAAGCAGCGCGGCAAGCGGCCGCAGCACAAGCTGAGGCCGCCAAGCAGGCTGCAGCCCAGCAAGAAAAGGAAAAACAGGAAGCCGAACGTCAGGAAGCTGTTCGCTTGGCTGCGGCACGCTTGGACGCTGCGAAGCTGGAGGCAGCAAAACAAGCGGCTGCGCGCCAGGCCGCGCTGGAAGAGGCCGCCCGCCAGGCGGCTGCCGCCCTGGCCGCCTCAGCCGCTTTGCAACAAGACTTGGCCGCCAAGCAGGCGGCCGCGCAGCTAGAAATCGCTCGGGCCGAGGCTGCGCGGCTGGAGGCCGATCGCCAAGCGGCAATGCGTCAGGCGGCCGCTCGCCAAGAAGCCGCGCGTCTGGAGCTCATTCGACAGGCCGCCCTTCGCCAAGACGCAGCGCGCGCCGAGCGTGTTGAGGCCGAGCGTCTGGAAGCCGAGCGCCAGCAGGCCGCACAGCAAGAAGCGGCGGCGAGCCAGGAAAAAGCACGCCAGGAAAAAGCCCTGGCAAAAGCGCAGCAGGAGGCCGCAAAGGCGGAGCTGGACGCCAGGCGAGAAGCCGCTCGGCGGGCGATGGGGCGCCAATTGGACGAGGAGGCGGCCAGGCGCGACGCGGCCGCGCTGGCGGCGCGCGCTGCGGCGCAGCCTTCGCCGCTGCTCCCTGGCTCAAGCAGTGTGCGCCGAGGTCGGCTGTTCGGGCGCAGCGACCCTAACGCCGAAATGCTGCTGTACGGGGAAGCCTGGGCGCGCAAGATCCAGCTGAATATGACCCTGGACATGGTGCGCCAGCTGGCCAGGCAACGTCATACCCAGCCGCTGGTGACGGTGGCGATCCGCAGCGACGGCTCGGTCGAGTCGGTGACTTTTGTGCTGTCCAGCGGCGTGGCAGAAATCGACGAGGCGATCCGGCGCATTGTTCAGAGCCAGGCCCCCTATCCGCCGTTCCAGCCGGCCTTGGCGCGCGAATTCGATGTGATAGAAATTCGCCGCAGTTGGAGCTTTGACACGGCCGTGCGGCTGTTTTGACTTTGATGCCATTGGCCTCAATGTGGCTTGCGTGGCTTGTCCTTGCTAAAGCTTTTGGGCCGGTAGACATTGCCGTCCCATTCGCCCTCGGGCTTGGCCGCTGTCTTGGCGCGGCGGATCGCTGCATCGGCCTGGCTCGCCGCTGACTTTTTAAAGCGCCGGCTGCGCAGATAAGTGCCCAAGCCCTGGCCGACATCGCGCAGGCGCCAAGCGGCGCGGCGCAGGCGCGCATCCAATTGCTGGCGCAGGTGCGGGCTCAAGCACATGCGAATCGCCAAGAAAATACAAGTCAAAAGGCCGGCGGCGGCCATCACGGTGCTGAAGTTCATAGCACGCAGTGTGCCTGATCCGCTGGATGCGGCCTTCATGACGTAGGAGCACCGAGCCAAGCATCCGGGGCCTTTTAGAATGCCGGCTGCCCTGACCTTGGGCGAGCCTGGAGAATGTGGTTTGTTGACCCTCAAAACCCCCAAGAATTTCAAAAAAGGCGCAACTGCTACGCTCAGTTGTCTGGCGGCAGCACTGCTGAGCGCCTTGACCTTTTCGGTATTGGCGCAGACGCCCGCGGTGGCGCCAGCGAGCTTGAAGCTGGAGCAAGTTTTCCGCGCCGAACCCTATCGCGGCGAGAACGCCAAGGAAGCCAAGTTCAGCCGCAGTGGCCGCTACCTGGCCTATTTGTGGAACCCCTTCGGCGAGCCGGGGAGCGATCTCTATGTGCATGACAGCAAGACCGGCCAGACGCAGCGTTTGACGTCGCAGGCGCTGATGGCGGCTTTTGATGCGCCCGAGGACATGGAGCGCTTTGACAAAAAACTCAAGCAAAAGCGCAGCGAAACCACCATCGCCCAAGCCAAGGAGGAGGCGCAAGCTGCCTACCTGCAAGGTGCAGCGGTCGACTTGAGTCAGTGGGAAACTGCCGCGCTGGAGCAAGTGAAGAAGGACTACGCCGCCAAAAAGGCGCGCGACGATGCCCAAAAAGCCGCCGACAAGGCCGAGGCCGAGGTCGAGAAGCGCGCGGCAGAAGCGCTCGAGGCCAAACGATCTGGCAAGCCCCTGGCTGCAGCTTCGCCGGCCTCGGCTGCGTCCGCTCCCGCTGACAAGCCAGAGAAAGAAAAAGAACTCTGGGAATGGCGCGACGAGCTGAAGAAAAAACTGGCCAAGGACAAGCTCAAGCCCTCAGACCTTTACCCCGGTGCGACGCAAATTGTTTGGGCCAATCACAAGGATGAGCTGATCTTTGCCTACCGCGGCGGCTTGTTCCGCTGGGTCGCCGGCGACAGAAAAATTGTGCCGCTGCAATCGACTTCGCGTGCGCTGCGCATGCTTGCCTATGCGGCCGATGATCAGGCCTATGTCTTCATGGATGACAAGCGTGTGCTGCGAGCACGTTTGAACGCCGGTGGCGTGCAGGTGCTCAACCGCGAGCTGATCCACCCGGATGACGCGGAGAAGAAATACCAAATCGAGTCCACCACGATCAGCGAAGACGGGCGCTGGATGGCCTTGGTCGGCCGTGCGCCGCTCAAGCCCGCCGAAGACGGCAAGCCGGCGCCGGAGCCGACCGGCCGCAAGGTCGAGATCATGAATTACGGCGAGCGTTTCGCCACTGCCAAAAAGGTCGACCGCGAGGTCTCCGACGACAAGCTGACGAACAAGCCGCTGGCCATCTATATCCGCAAGGTGCCTGGCCTGGAGGGCGCGCCGGCCAAGCAGCCCGCACCGGTCTTCACTCATGCCGGTGGTGACAGCTGGTTTGAGCTGAGTCCAATTGCCTGGGCCCGTGACGGCAGTCGCTATGCCTTCAGCACCTGGGAGCGGGAGAAGGAACTGCTGCGTGTCTACATCGGCAGCGCGGATGAGCATGCGAAGCCTGAGATGGTGTTGGAGCGGCGTGGCGATGTCGGCCATGAGGTGGTCAACGTCGTCAACCCGCAGTTCACGCCGGACGGCAAGACGCTGGTGCTGACACTGGACGAGAATGGTTTCCGCCAGCCTTATGGCTGGGACATCGCGGCGCGCAGCCTGCGCGCCTTGCTGGAAAACGGCAAGGGCGAGTTCGAGGCGCATCAGGTGCTGGGTTTCACGCCCGACAGCAAGGCCATGTTTGTCGTCGCCAACAAGGGCGATCTGGCGGCGATGAATCTGTTCAGGGTCAACTTGGCCGACGGGGCGATGCAGGCGGTGGGCGCTGCAGCCGACTACCACCGCAACGGCGTGGTTTCCTATGATGGCCAATGGTTGGCGGCCAATGCCGGCAACTGGGCGGCCAGGCCCGAGCTAAAGTTGATCGATGCGGGCAAGGCCAGCGCCAAGGTCTTGACCGATAGCCATGACAAGGCCTGGGCGCAGGTCGATGCGCTGCGGCCCGAGCGTTTCTCGTTCAAGAACCGCCATGGCGACAGCATTCCTGCCTATGTGTTCAAGCCGCACGGCTGGACGGCTGCCGACAAGCGCCCTGCGGTGGTCTATATCTATGGCGGCCCGCTGAACGACCGCCACTCGGTCGAGGCCGACAGCTTCCAGCCCAGCGCCTATGTGTTCGCCATGTATATGGCGGCCAAGCATGGCTATGTGATGGTGACGATTGATTCACGCGGACACTCGAACTATGGCCGCCGTTTCTCCGACGCCAACTGGGAGAACCCGGGCCTGCCGCAGACCGAGGATCTGGAAGATTTATTCACCCATATGAACGCCAACTTCGGCATCGACCCCAAGCGCGTCGGCCTGAACGGCTGGAGTTTCGGCGGCTTCCAGACCCAGTACACGATGTACAGCAAGCCCGATCTGTTCGCTGCCGGTATCGCCGGCGCGGGCCCGACCGAATGGGAAAACTACAACAGCTGGTACAGCGGGCGCACCATCGGCAAGGTCGATAGAGCCAAGCCCAATCTGCGCAAGTACTCCTTGCTGCCGATGGCCAAGGGCCTCAAAAAACCGCTGCTGCTGGTGCACGGCATGATGGACCCCAACGTTTTGTATCAAGACACGGTGAATGTCTACCGCGCGCTTTTGGAGTCTGGCAAAGAAGGCCTGGTCGATTTGTTCCTGGATCCGGACGGCGAGCATGGCATGGGCGGCGCGGTCAAGACGGTCGGCTGGCATCGCAAGTACGAAGCCTTCTGGCTGCAGCATCTGGGCCGCGCCCAGCCTTGAAGCAGAAGATCAGGGCGCGCTTGCTACGATCTTGACCTTCTGACCCGGTTTCGGGTCAGCGTCCAAGGCGCCGTTCAACAAGCGCAGCTGCGCTTCGGCGCGCTCACCCAGCGGCGAGGTCTTGGCCAGTTGGGCGAAGCCGCCGGCCGGCATGGTGGCGCTGCGCAAAACCCAGGGTTTGGCCGCCGCACGGTCGGCCGCCGTCATGGGGCGGAAGCTGGCTTCGGCTTCCTGCATCCGGCGCGAGGCGCGCGCCATTGCATTGGCATCGCGGGCGCGGTAAATCAGCATGTAATTGGCTTTGTTCGGCCCGCTGATGAGGGTGAATTCAATCGGCAGACGCTGGCCCTGGGCGTTGCGCTGCACGGCGTTGATATGACTGGCCGGCAGGCCGCCCAGCGACAGCTTGTCGATTTGCACCTGCTCGGCCTGCGGCAATAGTTGCCGCAGGATTTGCTCATGACTGCCGCTGAACTTGGCCGGCACCGGGCGCAACACCAGACCGGCATCCTGCTCCGGGTTGCTCAGGATCAGCGCCTCGGCGCCGTTCTGGATCTTCCAGCCGGCCGGCGCGGTCAGGGCGAAGCCCAGGCCTGAGTGGTAGAAATTTCGCCCGCGGCTGAGGCCTTGCTCGGCGCTCTCGCCATAGTTGATGCCTTCAATGGCAGCGAGGTAGCGAGTGCGGCCGTCGTCCTGGTAAGCCTTGCTGTCCGGCGTGCCGGCATATTGCAGCGCGGTCTGACTGATCTGGCTCAGGCGTTGATCATTGCTGGGATGCGAGGCCAGCCAGCTGCTGCCGCTGGGTGCGGGCCGGCCTTCGAGGCGGGCCTGTTCGGCGGCAAAGCGCTCTTGGTTCTTCAACACATGGATCACATCGACCATGTTTTTCGGGTCGTAATGGCTGCGCGACAAATACTCGGCACCGAGCCCGTCGGCCTGCAATTCTTGCTCGCGCCCATAGGAGGCGATGTAGCCGGCGGCCACGCTTTGTGAGGCTTGACCGATCAACTGACCGGCGCCGCCCAGGCCTTGCGATTCCAGCACCGCGCCCAGCACGCTGGCGGCCAGCACGCCGATGCCGGCGCTTTGTTGGCGGGTGGCGCGCTGGGCGCCGTGGCGGGCCGTGACATGGCCGATCTCATGCCCGATCACGCCGGCCAGATCGGCCTCGCTCTCCAGATAGGCCATGATGCCGCGTGTCACATAGATATAGCCACCCGGCAGCGCAAAGGCGTTGACCTCGGGGCTGTCAAGCACGGTGAAATGCCATTCCAGATGGCTGCGGTGCGAGGCCTTGGCCAAGCGCTGGCCGAGCTCGTTGACATAGGCTTGCAGCTTGGGGTCGGCCAGCCGCGTGTATTCCTGCAGCACCTGCGCGTGGGCCTTGCGGCCCTCGGCGATCTCGCTGGCCTCGTCCATCACCGTGCGCTCGGCTTTGCCGGTGACCGGGTTGACCGAGGTCGTGCCGCAAGCGCCAAGTGTGGCTAAGGCGATCAGCAGGGCGCTGGCTGCAACCCGGCGAAACAACACCTGACGCAATCTCAATGTTTAGAGCGTGCGGCCCAGAGCTGCAGCACGTTGTCCAGCACCGCGCGGCTGAGAGCATCGCGCTCCTTGGGGTCCGCCAAGCGCGCCCGATCGGCATCGCTGAGTTGCGCCTCGTCGCCGCCCAAGAGGGCGATCGGAGCCAGCAGCGGGCCGCTCACGGCATCGTCAAACAAGGGCTCCCAGGCTTCCGGGGCCAGGTCCACGGCGGTCAAAAAGCCGATCGCCCATTCCTCTGCGTCGGTCAGGTCGGCCTCACCCTCCACATCGCTTTCGGCGACGCTGAAGATCGGCTCCCACAACTCCGGCTTGGCCGTCCATTGCCAAGCAATCGAGCGCAGATGACGCAACACCAGCAAGGTCACGCGCTTGCGCTGCTTGCCGCTGGCGAAGGGGTAGTTTTCGGGTTTGGTCGAAGCTTCGAGGTCGTCACCGTCGCCGCCCCAGGTGAGCGGCAGCCAGGCGGCGCCGGGCAAATCGGCCAAGGGCTTCGGGCTCAGCAGCAGCGCCGCCAAGTAGCCGTCCAGCGCTTCGATATTCATCGAGGCCTCGGTGGGCAGCTTGGTCAGCATGTCATCCAGCGTCGACAACTCCTCGTCGGAGAGCGGCAGATTGTCGGATTGGGGGTCGTATTGGGGATATTCCATCGCTTGATTGTCGCAGGCCAACGCTTCAGAAGCGGCTGCGGGCTTTCTTGCCGTCGAATTCAGCCAGTTGCGCCTTCAGCAAGGCCATCAGCACGCGCGCATTCTTCTCTGTCAGCGCAATGATGGTGCTAGGCTCAATGCCCTCGACTTCGGCCTTGGGGTTGATCAGGGCATCGACCTTGAACAGCACCTGACCGTGGATATTGTTCGAGGCGGCCTTGAACTTCTGGACTTCGATTTGGTAGATTTTCATGCCGGCATCCTACTCCGGACTGTCATATTTGCGCCAGTGCAAACATGTGCCGGCACGTTCAGACCTGACCCTCGGCCTGGCCTCGGGCGATGCGCCAGAGGCGCTGGCCCAAGGTGAAGATGGCCACCGCGATGGCGCCGGCAGCCAGGCCGACCAAGCCGTCAACAGTCAGGCCGGCCAGCGGTGCCGCCGGCCCAAGATGAGAAGCCAGCGCCGGGGCCAAACCGTGGAGTTGCGGCAGGCCATGGCTGAGGATGCCGCCGCCGACCAAGAACATCGCGATCGTGCCCACGACCATCAGGGTGCGCATCAGCCCCGGCGCCATGCTGACCATCCCCATGCCCAGGCCGCGCACCAGCGCAAGTTTGCTGCGGCTCAAATAGAGACCGACATCATCGAGTTTGACGATCGCCGCCACCAGGCCGTACACGCCAATCGTCATCACCACGGCGATGCCGCTCAAGACCAGCACTTGCTTGGGGAAGGATGCGGCGGCGACGGTGCCCAGGGTGATCGCGATGATCTCGGCCGAGAGCACAAAATCGGTGCGGATGGCGCCCTGAATCTTGTCGCGTTCGAAGTCGAGCAGGTCTTGCGCCGAGTTCAGCGCGGCAGATTTCAGCGCTTGCTTCGCTGCGGCTTCGTCGTCGGCGCTGTGCAGCAGCTTCCCGGCGATCTTCTCGAAGCCCTCGAAGCAAAGATAAGTGCCGCCCACCATCAGCAGCGGCGTTACCGCCCAGGGCGCCCAAGCGCTGATGGCCAGTGCGCCGGGCACCAAAATCGCCTTGTTGCGCGCCGAGCCCTTGGCCACGGCCCAGACGACCGGTAACTCGCGCTCGGCGGCCACGCCGCTGACTTGTTGCGCATTGAGCGCCAGATCGTCCCCGAGCACGCCGGTGGTTTGCTTGGCGGCAGCCTTGCTGAGCAGGGCCACATCGTCCAGCAAGGTGGCAATGTCGTCGATCAAGGCAAACAGGCTGGAAGCCGCCATGGGATTCTTTCAATACAGAGCAAGAGAAGTGCAGCTTTGTACCGCATCTCGCCCATGGCACACTCTGCCCTCGCTCAAATTTCAATGATCATCATGAAGCACGCAGTCAGTTCATTCTTGCTAATCGCCTTGCTGACTGGACAGTCAGTGCAAGCTCAGAGTCAGGCTGCCAGCCCGGCCAGCCCGGCCAGTGCTGCCAGCGCAGCGGGCGCGAGCAAGCCAATCTACAACGAGACCGCAGACGCGCGCGCTGAGTTGAATCTCGCGCTGGCCAAGGCACAAGCGCAGCAAAAGAACGTGCTGGTCGTGTTTGGTGCCAATTGGTGCGGCGATTGCCTGGCGCTCGACAAGAAGATGAGTACCGGCACATTGGCCGAGCATGTCGGCAAGCGATTGGTGCTGCTGAAGGTCAACGTCGGGCGCTTTGATCGCAACACTGATTTGGCCGCGCAGATGGGTGTGTCCTTGAAGAAGGGTATCCCCGCAGTGGCTGTGCTCAAGCGCGACGGCGAGGTGCTGAGCGCCACCAATGGCGGCGAATTGGCGGATGCCCGCAATATGGGCGACACGGCGGTGCTTGCTGTGTTGGAGGGCCTGCACGCCAAGCAGTGAACCGGCTTGCATGACCTGACCCCTGCCGCCTCCCCAAGCGCTTCACCACACACGTTGTGGGCGGCTTCTCGGCTTGGCCATGGGCGGGGTCAGGCCTTGCCTTTTTGTGAAGGCTGGACTATGTTTGAGCATGGCACGCCCACCCCGCATTGAATTTCCTGGCGCGGTCTACCACGTCAGTGCTTGGTCCGAGGCAGGTCATATGGCCTTTGCGACTGATGCTGACCGGGCTACCTTTTTGGATGTTCTGGCGCAAACCATGCAGCGTTTTGACGCGCAAGTGCTGGCGTTTTGCCTGTTGCCGGATCATTACCATTTGCTGCTGTATACCCGCCAGGCCAACCTGTCGCGCTTGATGCGCCATTTGGGCGGCATCTACACCCAACATCACAATCGCCAAAGGCGGCATGACGGCGCTTTGTTTCATGGCCGCTTCAAGGCGATCTTGGTCGACCGGCAGGCGCATTTGCTGGATGTGTGCCGCTATGTGGAGCTCAATCCGCTGCGCTTGGGTTTGGCGCCGACACCTGAGCTTTGGCCTTGGTCCAGTTTTCGCGCACATGCCGGTTTGGAGGCTGCACCGGAGTGGCTGGATGCAGTCGGACTATGGAGTTATGTCATCGGCCGAGAGGCGCACACTGCTGCCGATCAGCGGCGCGCGGCCGAGCGCTATGCCAAGTTGGTCGCCAAGGAGCCGGCGCTGCAACTGTGGCCGGGGCGCTTGCGGCAGCAAATATTTTTGGGCGATGAGGCCTTCGCCAGAGGCATGTTGGCGCGCGCCGAAGCTGTGGCCGAAACGGCTGTGCAGGCGGCCAAAGGCCGGCGGCGCAAATCTGATGTTTCAAGTGAGGGCTTTGACTGGTCAAAAACCCTGCGCACCAGCGCCTCGCGCGAGCAGGCACTTTACATGGCGCACACCGAGGCCGGCCAGACCATGAGCTCTTTGGCGAAGCACTTGGGCCTGTCGGTATCGCGCGTCAGTCGTTTGATTTCCGGGTATGAACAGAGCCTGCGCGGCCCAAGTCAAGCCTGATGCGATGCTGCATAGGCGAGTCGCGGCCTACACCTTTCTTGCCTGCGCCTTCAACCACTGCAGCAATTGCTGCAACGCCCGGTTTGAGTGACTGGCACGGCGGGTGCACAGCATATATCCCACCGTGAAAGCCACCTTGTTTTCAAATGGCAGGGCAATGCGACCGCTGCTGAGTTCATCGTCAATCAAACAGCGCTGCACGACGGCCACGCCGAGTCCTGCCACGACGGCTTGGACCAGCATCGACACTTGCTCGAAATCAGCACTGGGCTTGAACTCATATTCGGCCAAGCCGACCGAGTCCAGCCACAAGCGCCAGTTGTGCTGGTAGTTGGTGTTGCACAGCAGTGGGCGGGTCAATAAATCCTTCGGCTCGCTCAGCGCCTCGCTGCCTTGCAAGTCCTTGGGATGGCAGATCGCCACGAGTTCGCGCCCGACGATGTATTCGGCGTCTATGCCATTGGGGAAGCCGCCGCTGCTTGGGCGCAGCCACGCATCAATGTCGGCATTGCTGAAGTCTTCATCAAACTGCGACGGCGCCAAGGAGAGCGAGATCTGAGGATGCAGGGCCTGCCAGTCAGCCAATCTGGGGATCAGCCATTTGGCGGCCAAGGTCGGCGGCACCGCCAAGCGCAGCCGGGTTGGGATGTCCGGCGAGCGCTGTGCTGTTGCTGCAGTCTCAAGCGTTTGCAAGGCGGCGCTGATTTGGCTGAGGTAGTCTCGGCCGCGTGCGGTCAGCTCGATGCCGCGAGATTGGCGCACAAAGAACGTCTGACCCAGCTGCTCCTCGAGGTTAGCTATGGCGCGGCTGACCGCGCCCTGGGTGACACACAGTTCTTCAGCCGCTTTTGAGAAGCTGCCCAGCCGGGCTGCTGCGGCAAACGCATGCAGTTCATGCAGAGAAGGGGAACGAATACGCATGGCAGCATTTTCGATGATAGATGCGAGCGTTCGGGCCCATGAGGCATGCCATCGTGTCTATCTATCCCCGCAGTCTGTGGATAAGTCCGTGGGCAAGCCGCTGCTAGCGGCTCTAAGTCATTGATATGACAGGTATTGCATTGGTCTGCTGCTTTTTTGGGCAGCGAGGTTCAAGGCGCCTTTTCCACCACCGCCTTCAGGTTGGCCAAGCCAGCTTCGAAGTCTTTGCCCACCATGCCATCCGCAAACAAGGCCATCCAGTGGAACAGCGGGTTCTTGCCCATATCGCCATTCATCAGCCAGGTGACCTGTGTGCCGCCATTCGGCTGTGGCTCGAAGCGAAACTCACCGCTGGAGGTGGTGCCGAAATCGGGGAAGTAGAGATCGTAGGCGACACGTTTTGGTGGCTCTGCGGCCGTGAAACTCATCTTGCCGTCGCCCTCGCTGGCGCTCTTCCAGGCCCAGACTGCGCCGCTGCCGGCATCCGGGCCGCTGTACTCGATCGCCATGGCCGGATCGCGGCGGTTCCAGACGCTCCATTGCCGCCATTCTTTGGGCGCGGCCACGAGCGGATAGATTTTGTCGGCGCTGGCGGCGATCAGCACGCTGCGGGAGACGCTGAAGGTGGCGGGCAGCAGCCAGCCACCGATCAGCAAGAGGGCCAACAATCCGAGCAGGCTGAGGCCCAAAAATTTCAGAATTTTCATGAGCAGCTCCGTTTGAACTGCTCGTCAGCATGCGGCTAAGCGGCGAATTTTGCAATCCGCGCAAACCTGCAGCAAGCCAGGCTCAGTGTGTCAGTGTCTGAGTGGGGGCGGCCAGATCGGCTTCAACCCAGGCTTCTTGGCTGGCTTCGCGTGCGGCAGCGAGTTGCTGGCAGAGCTCGAAGACGCCGAGCTTGTCAGCGCCAATCTGTTCCGGCATGGGCGCGTTGCCAATTTCGGCGGGCAGGTCGGCCAGGGCGCCGAGCAGCTCGAACAGCAGCTCCAGCGTCGGCTCGCCGCCGGCTTCCATTTGACGAGCGAGACCTAGGCTGCGACACAGATACCAGCATGCACTGGCTGCGTCGTCGCACTGAGCGTGGTACTGAGCTTGGGTTTCCAGCGCAGCGCTGCGAGCGGCTTGCTCTTGGCGCGTTTGCGCTTCATCCAAGCTCGTCGGCCAAGTGCTGTCGATCAAAATGCTGTCGTCCTGCTGGGTTTGCGGGATCGGGGGAAGCCTGGAATGTCGCGCCATGATGTGCTTTCACTGCTATCGGCCCAATACTAGGCGGAGGCCTTTGCCAGCGCTTCCCTCAAGTCGGGGGGAGCGCGCAGTGAAGACGACCGTTGGCGTGAATTATCGCGCACCCGGTCGGCATTCGTCAGCGTTTCTTGACCGGTCTTGTCCATCCCGCAATCGCCACCTGTTTGCCGCGCGCAACACTCAGCTCGCCCGCGGCGACGTTTTTGCTGATGGTGGAGCCGCCGCCTATGGTTGCACCTGCCCCAATTACGACCGGTGCGATCAGCACGCAGTTGGAGCCTACATGCACGTCGGCGCCGATTTCGGTGCGGTGTTTGTTGGCGCCGTCATAGTTGGCGGTGATGGAACCGGCACCATAGTTGACGCGCTCGCCAATGGTGGCGTCACCCAGATAAGCGAGGTGATTGGCCTTGGCGCCCTTGGCCATGGTTGAGTTTTTCACTTCGACGAAGTTGCCGATATGCACCTCGTCGCCCAAATCGGCGCCGGGCCGCAGCCGGGCAAAAGGCCCGACCAAAGCGCCCGCGCCGACCTTGACGCCCTGCGCCTCGCCATCGATATGGGTGAATTCATGGATGCGCGCGCCCGCACCAATACTGGCATTGCGGATCACGCAGTTGGCACCGATGCGCACACCGTCGCCCAGGCTGACCTGGCCTTCGAAGACGCAGTTGACGTCGATCTCGACATCTTGGCCGCAGCTTAAAGTGCCGCGCAGATCGAAGCGCGCCGGGTCGGCCAGACGTACGCCGGCTTCCAGCAAGTCATTCGCCTGTTCGCGCTGGAAGCGACGCTCCAGATCGGCCAACTGCACCGGGCTGTTGACACCCAAGACTTCGGTTTCGTTTGGTGCGGCAATGCCCAGCACCGGCACGCCCTCGGCCACCGCCATTGCGACGATGTCGGTCAGGTAGTACTCGCCCTGCACATTGTTGTTGTTCAACTGGCTCACCCAGCGCTTCAGTGCTGCCGTGGGCGCGGCCATCATGCCGGTATAGCCTTCGGAAATGGCGCGCTGCTCGGGGCTGGCGTCCTTGTGCTCGACGATGGCCAGCACATGGCCGTCCGCCGTGCCGCCTTGGCGCAAGATGCGTCCATAGCCGCTCGGGTCGCTCAAATGGATGGTCAGCAGCACCAGCGCTTTGCCGTCGCAGGCTTCGACCAGCCGGCGCGCCGTGGCCTGCTTGATCAAGGGCACATCGCCGTTCAGGATCAGCGTCGTGCCGTCGCCTTCAATGGCCGGCACGGCTTGCTGGATCGCGTGGCCGGTGCCGAGTTGCGGCATCTGGCGCACGAATTGAACGCCGGGCCCGGCGACCGCTGCCTCAACCGCCTCGGCACCATGGCCGGTGATCACCACATTGCGCGCACCACCCAGACCCTCGGTCATGTTCAGCACATGTTGCAAGAGCGAGCGGCCGGCCAGCTTGTGCAGCACCTTGGGCAGGGCCGACTTCATGCGGGTGCCTTTGCCCGCAGCCATGATGACAATATTCAGCGACATAAGTGGTGTGTGTGGACGGTCTGAGAAGGCGTAATTATGGCGGGGGCACGTGGCCGTGAAATGACGAGCTTCGGAGGCGAAGCTGCAAGTTAATATTCAAGGGATCAAATCTCTATTCACCGAGCCGTCTTGAATCTATGAGCAGCATTACTCCAATCCGCGTGTATCCCGATAGCACATGGGCCGACGATGGGCCGACCCGGGGGGTTGAGGCTGTGCTCGAGGCCGGTGAGGTCCTGCAGTTTCCCCAGCTGCCGTTTGTACTGACGCCGGC
>NZ_JAJIRP010000019.1 GCF_025717555.1 Paucibacter sp. B2R-40
CCGTACCGTTGGTTCGGGCGTGGTTGCTACGATCATCGCTTAAACTATCAGCGCCATAGGGGCGTAGCTCAATTGGCAGAGCGTCGGTCTCCAAAACCGAAGGTTGAAGGTTCGAAACCCTCCGCCCCTGCCAACTTCCGCTGATCACGGTTGTTGGTTTATTGGTTCTAGGCAATCGGCCCGCGGGAGTTCTTCCCGGCGGGCTTTGCTGCTGGTGGGTATCACCGAACAAGTGTTTGAAATATCGAATGTCCGCTAGCTTTGCGTGGCATGGAAGTGAATCAATGTCCAATTCTCAAGTCGAAACGGTAACGACCAGCGCTGATAAGGCGAAGCTGGCCGGTGCTGTCCTGTTGCTGGCGGCCGCTTTGGTCGCCTACTATGCGTTGGCAAAGCAGGGCCCGATCGCGCAATGGGCGGCGCTGCTGGTGTTGCTGGCGGCTTCGGTCGGTGCGTTTTTTACTTCCGAATCGGGTAAGTCGCTGATCGCTTATGGGCGCGACTCGGCGCGCGAGGTGCGCAAGGTGGTTTGGCCTACGCACAAAGAAGCGCGCCAAATGACCGGCTATGTCTTTGCTTTCGTGGTGATCATGGCTTTGTTCCTCTGGTTGACCGACAAGACGCTGGAGTGGGTGTTGTACGACCTGGTCTTGGGTTGGAAGCGTTAAGTAAGCGTTGAAGGATTGCAATGACTGAAGAACAAGGCAATGCCGCGGCCGAGGCCGTCGTGCCGACCGGACTCCCCAAGCGCTGGTATGTGGTGCATGCCTATTCGGGCATGGAGAAGGCGGTCGAACGCAATTTGCGTGAACGCATCGACCGGGCCGAAATGCAAGACAAGTTCGGTCGCATCTTGGTGCCGACCGAAGAAGTCGTTGAGTTGAAGAATGGCAAGAAGGCTGTCACCGAGCGGCGCTTTTTCCCAGGCTATGTGCTGGTTGAAATGGTGATGGAAGATGACACTTGGCATTTGGTCAAGCACACTTCCAAGGTGACTGGTTTTGTGGGTGGCGCGAAAAATCGCCCGGCCCCGATCTCCGAAGCCGAAGTGCTGAAGATCGTCAACCAGATGCAAGAAGGAATCGAGAAGCCGCGGCCAAAGGTCGAATGGATGGTTGGCGAGATCGTGCGCGTCAAGGAAGGCCCGTTCACGGACTTCAATGGTGCCATCGAGGGTGTCAACTACGACAAGTCCAAGGTCAGCGTGTCCGTCACCATCTTCGGCCGCGCGACGCCGGTCGAGTTGGACTTCGCGCAGGTTGAGAAGGTTTGACAAACGCAGTTTGTTAAACCTTTCGACGAGAGGCCCAGAGGCCTCGATGTCAAAAGGTCAGCAGGAATCAAGAGCTTGACAGGGCTCGTTGGCTGGGAAACCGGTTGGCATCTGTCCGTAGTCAGTTCACAACGAGATGTGAACAAGAGGAGCAAGGGTATGCGGCGTCAAGCTGCTAGCCCCTTGCGCTAGCACTCAGGGGTTGCGGCTCAGCCGCCGTGACTCTTTTAGGAGAATATATGGCTAAGAAAATTGTCGGCTTTATCAAGCTGCAAGTAGCGGCAGGCAAGGCGAATCCATCGCCGCCGGTCGGTCCCGCGCTGGGTCAGCGTGGCCTGAACATCATGGAATTCTGCAAGGCGTTCAACGCCCAGACGCAGGGTCATGAGCCAGGCATGAAGCTGCCGGTGGTGATTACCGCCTTCGCAGACAAGAGCTTCACCTTCGTGATCAAGTCGCCTCCAGCGACTGCACTGATCAAGAAGTTGGCCAAGCTGGACAAGGGTTCGGCCAAGCCGCACCTGGAAAAGGTCGGCAAGCTGACCCGTGCCCAGTTGGAAGAGATCGCCAAGATCAAGACCAAGGACCTGACTGCAGCCGATTTGGACGCAGCAGTTCGTACGATTGCTGGTTCGGCTCGCTCGATGGGCGTGCTGGTGGAAGGAGTCTGATATGGCCAAGCTTACAAAACGCCAAAAGGCCAATCTGGGCAAGGTCGAGACGACCAAGCTGTACTCGCTGAGCGAAGCGCTGAACCTGGTGAAGAGCCTGGCTGTTGCCAAGTTCGATGAGTCCATCGACGTTGCTGTGCAACTGGGCGTGGACTCGAAGAAGTCTGACCAAGTCGTTCGCGGCGCGGTCGTGATGCCTCACGGCATCGGCAAGACCAAGCGCGTCGCTGTGTTTGCCCAAGGCGCCAAGGCTGACGAAGCCCGCGCTGCCGGTGCTGACATCGTCGGCATGGAAGACTTGGCCGAGCGCATCAAGGCTGGTGACATGCCTTTCGATGTGGTCATCGCCTCGCCTGACACCATGCGTATCGTCGGTACCTTGGGTCAAGTGCTGGGCCCACGCGGCCTGATGCCTAACCCCAAGGTCGGCACCGTGACGCCTGACGTCGCCACGGCTGTTCGCAATGCCAAGGCTGGTCAAGTCCAGTTCCGCGTTGACAAGGGCGGCATCATTCACGGCACTTTGGGTCGTCGCTCGTTCGACACCGACAAGCTGGAAGGCAACTTGCGCGCGCTGATCGAGGCTTTGAACAAGTCCAAGCCAGCGACCAGCAAGGGTGTCTACCTGCGCAAGGTTGCTGTGTCCTCCACCATGGGCGTTGGCGCCCGTGTGGATGTGGCCAGCATCAACGCTCAGGCTTCCGCCTAAGGCAGAAGAAGATTTGCGCAGCGCGAGTCTGGCGCTGTGCTAAAGAATTGGTGGGGCGAATTTGGTGCAAATCTGATTCGCGTCATCCAAGACCGCTGGTGCGACAAGCCTTCGGGTAGTTGCTTAATGGATAACGGTGTCGTGGGTGTCAAAGCTTGCGGCCTTGTTTGAAGCCAGCGCAGATGGCGGTCCCGCTGTAAAGGATTTGTCGGTCGATTCGTCAAGAGTCGCCCGGTGGGTTTCTGGACAGAAGGTCGCTGAACCCGGGTGTGTCTGGAGCCGCAAGGCAAAGGGCACGTATTTGTGAGGAGTAGACCTTGAGTCTCAATCGCAACGAGAAAGCAGCCGTCGTTACGGATGTGGCAGCCCAAGCGGCTAAGTCGCAGACCTTGGCGTTGGCCGAATACCGTGGCCTCACCGTAGAAGCCTTGAACAAGCTGCGCGTCGAAGCGCGTGCCAAGGGTGTGTATCTTCACGTGCTGAAGAACACACTGGCGCGTCGTGCCGTTGCCGGTACCCCGTTCGAGTGCATCGCGGAGAGCATGGTCGGTCCGCTGATCTATGGCTTTTCTGAAGACGCTGTCGCTGCTGCGAAAGTCATTTCCGACTTCGCTAAAACCAACGACAAACTGGTCATCAAAGGCGGCGCCTACGGTGGCAAGGCTCTGGATGTCAACGCCGTCAAGGCATTGGCTTCAGTCCCAAGCAAGGAAGTTTTGCTGGCCCAACTGTTGGGTCTGATGCAGTCGCCTGTATCGCGTTTCGCACGCGTACTGGCTGCGGTGTCGGAGCAACGTGGTGCCGGTGCAGCTCCTGCTGCCGAAGCCACGGAAGTTGCAGCAGAAGCTGCACCTGCCGCCTGAACGATCTGCTGATAAAGCAACCACTACTGATGTGTTGAGGGCGAGGCGGGTGCGTGACACCCACAACCTCACCTCGCTCATCAAACAATCTATCTAGGAGCCTAAAAATGGCATTCGATAAAGACGCATTCATCTCCGCCCTGGACGCAATGACCGTTCTGGAACTCAATGACCTGGTCAAGGCCATTGAAGAAAAGTTTGGCGTGTCCGCTGCCGCTATGGCCGGCCCAGCTGTTGGTGGCGGTGCCGCTGCTGCTGTTGCTGAAGAGCAGACCGAGTTCAACGTGATCCTGACCGATTGCGGCGCACAGAAGGTTTCCGTGATTAAGGCTGTTCGCGAAATCACCGGCCTGGGCCTGAAGGAAGCTAAAGACCTGGTCGACGGCGCTCCTAAGGCTGTCAAGGAAGGCGTGTCCAAGGCTGACGCTGAAGCCGCCAAGAAGAAGCTTGAAGAAGCCGGCGCTAAGGTCGAAGTCAAGTAATTGTCGCGAGCTGGGGTGGCTTCCGAGCCGCTTCAGTTTTGCTGACAGGCCTGCAATTGGCGTGTTTTGAAAGTTTCGCTCCACCTGACGAGGGCTGGGGGCGGATCGATAGACAGACGCTTCGCAAGGCTTAAAAGGGGTGGCCTCACGGCCTCCCCTTTTAGCGTTTGAGGGTTATTCCGGGTAGAGATTAGTTGAAAGCGTCGCGCGAGGTATGATGCGCGGTTCTTTCAAGTGTTCTCTGATCCGA
The DNA here is from genome assembly GCF_025717555.1 of Paucibacter sp. B2R-40. Taxonomy (GTDB): domain Bacteria; phylum Pseudomonadota; class Gammaproteobacteria; order Burkholderiales; family Burkholderiaceae_C; genus Paucibacter_A. The sequence goes on from NZ_JAJIRP010000019.1 coordinate 4,249, forward strand.
CTGCAGAGAACCGGTTTGGTCGGGCTTTGGTGCAATGCCGAAGTTGTCCGCCAGCGGTTGGTAGTGGCCAATCACCAAGCGTCGAGCCGTCCGTTCGGGATGGAGTTCGAGAAGCCAGTCGCCGACGAAGCCCGTCCCACGGCCAGGGGTGGGCTCTCGACACGGAGTGTTTATGGCGCAAGCAACCCCCTATAGCTTTACCGAGCGCAAGCGAATTCGCAAGAGCTTCGGCAAGCGTGAGAGCGTTCTCAACGTTCCTTATTTGCTCACCATGCAGAAAGAGGCTTATGTAGCTTTCCTGCAAAAGGACGTCCCCCCTGCCAAACGCAAGCCCGAGGGCCTGCAGGCAGCTTTCCTGTCCGCGTTCCCCATTGTTTCGCACAATGGTTTCGTGGAGATGAAATTCCTCGAATTCAACATCGCCAAACCGCCGTTTGACACTCGCGAGTGCCAGCAGCGTGGTTTGACGTATGCGGCCGCCGTGCGCGCGCGTCTGCAGATGATCATCTATGACCGTGAATCGCCCCAGGCGAAGACCGTCAAGGAGATCAAGGAGCAAGAGGTCTATATGGGCGAAGTTCCGCTCATGACCGATTACGGCTCCTTCATCGTCAATGGCACCGAGCGTGTCATCGTCTCTCAGCTGCATCGCTCGCCTGGCGTGTTCTTCGAGCACGACAAGGGCAAGACGCACTCCAGCGGCAAGCTGTTGTTCTCGGCTCGAATCATTCCTTACCGCGGTTCGTGGTTGGACTTCGAATTCGACGCCAAGGACATCTTGTTCTTCCGCGTTGACCGTCGCCGCAAGATGCCTGTCACGATTCTGCTCAAGGCCATCGGCCTGAATCCCGAGCAAATCCTGGCGCATTTCTTCGTCTTCGATAACTTCCGTCTGATGGACGCCGGCGCCCAAATGGAATTTGTGGCCGACCGTCTGAAGGGTGAAGTTGCCCGCTTTGACATCACCGACAAGTCCGGTGCCGTCATTGTCGAAAAAGACAAGCGCATCACCGCGCGTCACACGCGCCAGCTGGAGCAGTCCGGCACGCAGCATGTCACCGTGCCTGAAGACTTCTTGGTCGGTCGTGTGTTGGCCAAGAATATGGTCGATGCCGACACCGGCGAAATCATCGCCAAGGCCAATGATGAACTGACCGACGCTTTGCTGAAGAAGCTGCGTCAGGCCGGCATCAAGGACGTGCAGTGCTTGTTCACGAACGAGTTGGACGAAGGCGCCTACATCAGCCAGACCCTGGCTGCGGACGAAACCGCTGACCAGTTGGCTGCGCGCGTTGCGATCTATCGCATGATGCGCCCAGGCGAGCCGCCAACGGAAGACGCGGTCGAAGCACTTTTCAACCGCTTGTTCTACAACCCGGACACCTACGATCTGTCGCGCGTGGGCCGGATGAAGTTCAACGCCCGTGCCGGCCGCGATACGCCGGAAGGCGCGATGACCTTGTCGAACGAGGACGTCCTGGACGTCGTCAAGATCCTGGTCGAGCTGCGCAATGGCCGTGGCGAAGTCGATGACATCGACCACTTGGGCAATCGTCGCGTGCGTTGCGTCGGCGAATTGGCCGAGAACCAGTACCGTTCGGGTCTGGCTCGGATCGAGAAGGCCGTCAAGGAACGTCTGGGCCAAGCCGAGACCGAAGCCTTGATGCCGCATGACTTGATCAACTCCAAGCCGATTTCGGCCGCGTTGAAAGAGTTCTTCGGTGCGTCGCAGCTGTCGCAGTTCATGGACCAGACCAACCCATTGTCGGAAATCACGCACAAGCGTCGCGTCTCCGCTCTGGGCCCTGGTGGTTTGACGCGTGAGCGCGCTGGCTTTGAAGTCCGCGACGTGCACCCGACTCACTACGGTCGTGTTTGCCCCATCGAAACGCCTGAAGGCCCGAACATTGGTCTGATCAACTCTTTGGCTCTGTACGCACAGTTGAACGAGTATGGTTTCCTGGAAACGCCTTATCGTCGCGTTGTCGACGGCAAGGTGACGACCCAGATCGACTATCTGTCGGCCATCGAAGAAGGCAAGTACGTGATCGCCCAGGCGAACGCGACCTTGAGCAGCGAAGGCTCCTTGACGGACGAGTTGGTGTCGGCACGTGAAAACGGCGAGTCGGTGTTGACCAGCCCAGAGCGTATCCAGTACATGGACGTTGCGCCTACGCAGATCGTGTCGGTTGCGGCCTCGCTGGTGCCATTCCTTGAGCATGATGATGCGAACCGCGCCTTGATGGGTGCAAATATGCAGCGTCAGGCCGTGCCTATCTTGCGGCCTGAAAAGGCCATGGTCGGTACCGGTGTTGAGCGGGTTGCGGCCAAGGACTCGGGCACGGTTGTGGCGGCACGCCGCGGCGGTATCGTCGACTATGTCGATACCAACCGTATCGTGATTCGTGTCAATGACGACGAAACCGTTGCCGGTGAAGTCGGTGTCGACATCTACAACCTGATCAAGTATCAGCGCTCCAACCAGAACACCAATATCCATCAGCGCCCGATCGTGCGCCGTGGTGACAAGGTGGCGTCTGAGGACATCATTGCTGACGGTGCTTCCACCGACATCGGTGAGTTGGCGCTGGGCCAGAACATGCTGGTCGCCTTCATGCCATGGAACGGCTACAACTTCGAGGATTCGATCCTGATCTCGGAGCGTGTGATCGCTGAAGACCGCTACACCTCGATTCACATCGAAGAGTTGGTGGTCAATGCACGTGACACCAAGCTGGGCAGCGAAGAAATCACCCGTGACATTCCGAATCTGTCCGAGCAACAGCTCGGCCGTTTGGATGAGTCCGGCATCGTCTACGTGGGCGCTGAAGTCAACGCCGGCGATGTGCTGGTCGGCAAGGTCACGCCCAAGGGCGAGACCACGCTGACGCCTGAAGAGAAGCTGCTGCGCGCCATCTTCGGCGAGAAGGCCTCCGACGTGAAAGACACGTCCCTTCGTGTCGATCAAGGCACCTCGGGCACCGTCATCGACGTGCAAGTCTTCACCCGTGAAGGCATCCAGCGCGACAAGCGTGCTCAGCAGATCATTGACGATGAGTTGAAGCGCTTCCGCCTGGACCTGAACGACCAACTGCGTATCGTGGAGGCCGACTCGTTCGACCGTATCGAGAAGCTGCTGACCGGCCGCGTGGCCAACGGCGGCCCGCAGAAGATCGCCAAGGGCACCGTCATCGACAAGGCCTATCTGCAGAGCGTCGAGAAATTCCACTGGTTCGATATCCGTCCTGCCGAGGACGAAGTCGCCAACCAGTTGGAGTCGATCAAGAACTCGCTCGAGCAGACCCGTCACAGCTTCGACCTGGGCTTTGAAGAAAAGCGCAAGAAGTTGACGCAAGGTGATGAGCTGCCGGCTGGCGTTCTGAAGATGGTCAAGGTCTATCTGGCCGTCAAGCGTCGCTTGCAGCCAGGAGACAAGATGGCCGGTCGTCACGGTAACAAGGGCGTTGTGTCCAAGATCGCTCCGATCGAAGACATGCCTTATATGGCCGACGGCACCACCGTGGACATCGTGTTGAACCCGCTGGGCGTGCCTTCGCGGATGAACGTGGGTCAGGTCTTGGAAGTGCACTTGGGCTGGGCCGGCAAGGGCATTGGTCAGCGTATCGGCGACATGTTGCAGCAAGAGGCCCGCGTGGCCGAGCTGCGCAAGTTCTTCGACGAGTTGTACAACCAGTCCGGCAAGAAGGAGCACCTGGACGATCTGAACGACACCGAAATCGTTGAGATGGCGCACAACCTGACCAACGGCGTGCCGTTCGCGACGCCAGTGTTTGACGGGGCCAAGGAAGAAGAAATCCGCGCCATGCTGAAGCTGGCTTACCCGGATGACATCGCCGCCAAGAAGGGCCTGACCGCCACGCGCACACAGGCATTCTTGTCTGATGGCCGTACCGGCGAGGCTTTCGAGCGTCCGACGACCGTGGGCTATATGCATGTGCTGAAGTTGCACCATTTGGTGGACGACAAGATGCATGCCCGTTCGACCGGCCCGTACAGCTTGGTCACTCAGCAGCCGCTGGGTGGTAAGGCTCAGTTCGGTGGCCAGCGTTTCGGTGAGATGGAAGTGTGGGCACTGGAAGCTTATGGCGCCTCCTACATCTTGCAGGAAATGCTGACGGTCAAGTCCGATGACGTGAACGGCCGAACCAAGGTCTACGAGAGCATCGTCAAGGGCGAGCACACGATCGAAGCCGGCATGCCGGAGTCCTTCAATGTGTTGGTCAAGGAAATCCGGTCGCTCGGTATTGATATTGAGTTGGAGCGTAACTAAGCGCTGTGCGTGGCAGGGCGCCGCAATTGCGGTGACTCTGCCCTCCATTCGTTTCTAGATTCGCTTCCAAACACAAATTAGGAGAAAGCCATGAAAGGCTTACTGGACCTGTTCAAGCAGTTCACCCCGGATGAACACTTCGACGCCATCAAGATCGGGCTTGCATCGCCCGAGAAGATTCGTTCGTGGTCATTTGGTGAGGTGAAGAAGCCTGAAACCATCAACTACCGCACCTTCAAGCCCGAGCGCGACGGCTTGTTCTGCGCCAAGATCTTCGGGCCTATCAAGGACTACGAATGCCTGTGCGGTAAGTACAAGCGTCTGAAGCATCGCGGCGTGATCTGCGAGAAGTGCGGCGTTGAAGTTACCCAAACCAAGGTTCGCCGTGACCGCATGGGTCATATCGACCTGGCCGCACCTTGCGCCCACATCTGGTTCCTGAAGTCCCTGCCTTCGCGCTTGGGCCTGGTGCTGGACATGACGCTGCGCGACATCGAACGCGTGTTGTACTTTGAAGCGTATGTGGTCGTTGACCCGGGCATGACTCCGTTGAAGAAATTCACGATCATGACCGAGGATGACTACGACGCCAAGGTTGTTGAGTTCGGTGATGAATTCGTTGCCCTGATGGGTGCCGAAGGCGTCAAGCGCTTGCTGGAAGATATGGATCTCGACGTCGAGATCGACCGCCTGCGCAACGACATGACCGGCTCCGAGCTGAAGGTCAAGAAGAATTCCAAGCGCCTCAAGGTGATGGAAGCCTTCAAGCGCTCGGGCATCAAGCCAAACTGGATGGTGCTGGAAGTGCTGCCCGTGTTGCCGCCGGACCTGCGTCCGTTGGTGCCATTGGACGGCGGCCGCTTCGCGACCTCCGACTTGAACGACCTGTATCGCCGCGTCATCAACCGCAACAACCGCCTGGCGCGTTTGCTGGAGTTGAAGGCCCCAGAGATCATCGTGCGCAACGAAAAGCGCATGTTGCAGGAAGCGGTTGACTCGCTGCTGGACAACGGTCGTCGCGGCAAGGCCATGACGGGCGCCAACAAGCGTGCGTTGAAGTCGCTGGCCGACATGATCAAGGGCAAGGGCGGTCGTTTCCGTCAGAACTTGCTGGGTAAGCGCGTCGACTACTCTGGCCGTTCGGTCATTGTGGTGGGCCCAACGCTGAAGCTGCACCAGTGCGGTTTGCCCAAGTTGATGGCGCTTGAGCTGTTCAAGCCCTTCATCTTCTCGCGTCTCGAAGCCATGGGCATCGCGACGACGATCAAGGCCGCCAAGAAGGAAGTCGAATCCGGCTCGCCAGTCGTTTGGGACATCCTAGAAGAGGTCATCAAGGAGCACCCGGTGCTGCTGAATCGTGCGCCTACGCTGCACCGTTTGGGCATTCAGGCCTTTGAGCCGGTGTTGATCGAAGGCAAGGCGATCCAGTTGCATCCGCTGGTTTGCGCCGCCTTCAACGCCGACTTCGACGGTGACCAGATGGCTGTTCACGTGCCGCTGTCGATCGAAGCGCAGATGGAAGCCCGCACGCTGATGCTGGCCTCCAATAACGTGCTGTTCCCGGCTTCGGGCGAGCCGTCGATCGTGCCTTCGCAAGACGTGGTGCTGGGTCTGTATTACGCCACCCGCGAACGCATCAACGGCAAGGGCGAGGGCATGGTCTTCTCGGACATTTCCGAGTTGATCCGCGCTCTGGAAAACGGCGCCGTGGAAATCACTGCCCGTATCAATGTGCGCATGGTGCAGTACACCAAGGGCGCCGTGGTCGAAGGCCAGGAGATCGAGTGGATCCCCGAGACTAAGCTGGTGAGCACGACCGTTGGCCGCGCTTTGCTGAGCGAAATCTTGCCCAAGGGCTTGCCGTTCTCCAATATCGACAAGGCCTTGAAGAAGAAAGAAATCTCCAAGCTGATCAATATGTCATTCCGCAAGTGCGGTCTGAAGGAAACGGTCGTCTTGGCAGACAAGCTGCTGCAAGCCGGTTTCAAGCTGGCCACGCGTGCAGGTATTTCGATCGCTGTTGACGACATGTTGGTGCCGCCCGAGAAGCCGATGCTGATCGAGCGCGCCGAGAAGGAAGTCAAGGAGATCGAGCAGCAGTACATCTCCGGTTTGGTGACTTCCGGCGAGCGTTACAACAAGGTGGTGGACATCTGGGGCAAGACCGGCGACGAAGTCGGCAAGGTCATGATGAGCCAGCTGTCCAAGCAGAAGACGACCGACCGTCACGGCAATCAAGTGGATCAGGAGTCCTTCAACTCCATCTACATGATGGCTGACTCGGGCGCTCGGGGTTCTGCTGCGCAGATTCGCCAGCTCTCCGGTATGCGGGGTCTGATGGCCAAGCCTGACGGCTCCATCATCGAGACGCCAATTACTGCGAACTTCCGCGAAGGTCTGAACGTTCTGCAGTACTTCATTTCCACCCACGGTGCTCGTAAGGGTCTGGCGGATACGGCTTTGAAGACGGCGAACTCGGGCTACCTGACACGCCGTCTGGTGGACGTGACGCAAGACTTGGTGGTGATCGAGGACGATTGCGGTACCGAAAACGGTATGGCGATGCGCGCTCTGGTTGAGGGCGGTGAAGTGATCGAGTCCTTGCGTGACCGCGTGCTCGGCCGTGTCACAGCGATCGACGTGCTGCATCCCGAGACGCAGGCGGTTGTCTTGCCTGCGCTCAGCATGCTGGACGAAGACACCTTGGACATGCTGGAAACGCATGGCGTGGATGAGATCAAGGTCCGCACACCGCTGACCTGCGCGACCCGCTTCGGTCTGTGCGCCCATTGCTATGGCCGCGACCTGGGTCGTGGCGGCATGGTCAATATCGGCGAAGCCGTCGGTGTGATCGCGGCGCAGTCGATTGGTGAGCCGGGAACCCAGCTGACCATGCGTACCTTCCACATCGGTGGTGCGGCTTCACGTGCAGCGGTTGCTTCCAGCGTTGATGCCAAGTCCGAAGGCCTGATCGGCTTCAATGCGACGATGCGTTACGTGACCAATGGCAAGGGCGACTTGGTGGTGATTTCCCGTTCCGGCGAAATCATCATTGCTGATCCACATGGCCGTGAGCGCGAGCGTCACAAGGTGCCTTACGGCGCCGTGTTGAGCATCCGTGCCGATCAAGCCGTCAAGGCCGGTACCATTCTTGCCAATTGGGACCCACTGACCCGTCCGATCATTACCGAGTTCGCCGGTCAGGCGAAGTTCGAGAATGTGGAAGAGGGCGTCACGGTGGCCAAGCAGGTCGACGAAGTGACCGGTTTGTCCACGCTGGTGGTGATCGATGCCAAGCGCCGTGGTGCGACCAAGGTGGTTCGTCCACAGGTCAAGCTGCTTGACGCCAATGGCAACGAAGTCAAGATCCCTGGCACCGATCACTCGGTGACGATTGGCTTCCCGGTCGGTGCGCTGATTCAGGTTCGCGACGGTCAAGAATTGGCTCCGGGCGAAGTGCTGGCTCGTATCCCAATGGAAGGTCAGAAGACGCGCGACATTACCGGCGGCTTGCCGCGGGTTGCCGAGCTGTTCGAAGCCCGTTCACCAAAGGACGTGGGTCTGCTGGCCGAGATGACCGGTACGGTCTCCTTCGGTAAGGAAACCAAGGGCAAGAATCGCCTGGAAATTACCGATCCGGATGGCAAGAAGCACGAAGAGCTGGTGCCCAAGGAAAAGAACATCCTGGTGCACGAAGGCCAGGTGGTCAACCGCGGCGAATTGATTGTGGACGGTTCTGCCGACCCACAAGACATCCTGCGTTTGTTGGGTATCGAAGAACTGGCTCGCTACATCGTCGACGAAGTGCAGGACGTGTATCGCTTGCAGGGCGTGAAGATCAACGACAAGCACATCGAGGTGATCGTTCGCCAGATGCTGCGTCGCGTGCAAATCACCAACTCTGGCGATTCGAAGTACATCATCAACGAGCAAGTTGAGCGCTCGGAGCTGCTGGATACCAACGACCGTCTGCGCAAGGAAGGCAAGATGATTGCCACCCACGTTGACGTGCTGATGGGTATTACCAAGGCTTCCCTGTCGACCGACTCCTTCATCTCGGCGGCGTCCTTCCAGGAAACCACCCGCGTGCTGACCGAGGCTGCCATCATGGGCAAGCGCGACGAGCTGCGCGGCTTGAAGGAAAACGTCATCGTTGGCCGTTTGATCCCGGCGGGTACAGGCATGGCATTCCACCGTGCTCGTATCGCCAAGGAAAAGATGGACGACACCGAGCGTCGCGCGATTGCTCAGCAGGAGGCCGAAGAATTGGCTTCGGCTCAGATGGCGCATGTTGATGCCGGCATCGAAGGTAGCGCTGAATAAGCACTGAACGGTACCGCTTGCAACTCAAAAGGCCGCCCACTGGGCGGCCTTTTTCATGCTGCTAGGGCATTGCTGGCTTGCTGCTTTAGCCATGCCTCTGGCGTCATGATGGCAAGCCCAACACGCCGCGCTCGTTTGGCCAACGCCAAAACGGCCCGGTCACGAGAAATCAAAAAACTCGCCTGCTCGGCCAAGGCCAAGTCGATGAACATCTGATCGTCCTTGTCCCTGCAGACCAGCCGAATTGCCGGTAAAGGTTCCCTGTCTATCAGGCGGCACCAGCGCGCGAACTCTTGTTCAATGAAGACAAGATCGGGGTCATAACGCGCGGCAATACCTCGTCCGAGAACATGCAGCAACTCCGCTTTCATGGCGGCCAGACCAATCCATATCAGGGTCTGGGATTGCACGGCAAGAATCAAAGGCGCAACGCTTTGATTTTTGAAGACCATCCAATCCATGATGACTTGGGTGTCAATGACAACCTTGGGTGGAGCTGCGTTCGTGGCGTCTGGGGCAACTGGGGTCATCGTGGGCGTGTTGTGGCTTGAATCCATGGATTGCTGGCCGAGGCCAGCAGGTCAACTGTGGGCATTAGTGCGAGGTAGCGGCATGCATTCCATCTGCGCCAAATGCGCCACTTGTATCTTAGGACTGTTCTGGACTACAATCACAGGCTCTTCGGCGGGCCTTGCTGCGCATTTCGCGCGGCCGAAGCATCCTCAAGTGATCCGCATGGCGCGGCGCACTCAGAAAACCTGGCAAATTCCTTTGGGTTTGCCGGTTTTGCAAGGGGCTACACAGGGCTTGCGCTCATCCTGAGTGCCTTTAAGCCGAAGCGTGTGACTTCAAACGGGAACAAGTTACTTATGCCAACAATCAATCAACTCGTGCGCCACGGTCGAGAGACCGAGGTCACGAAATCTAAGTCGCCAGCGATGCAGGGTTGCCCCCAGCGTCGTGGCGTGTGCACTCGTGTGTACACCACGACTCCTAAGAAGCCTAACTCGGCTTTGCGTAAAGTCGCCAAGGTGCGTCTGACCAACGGTTTCGAGGTTATCTCGTACATCGGCGGTGAAGGCCACAACTTGCAAGAGCACAGCGTTGTGCTGGTGCGCGGCGGCCGGGTCAAGGACTTGCCAGGTGTGCGTTACCACATCGTGCGTGGATCACTCGACTTGCAGGGCGTGAAAGACCGCAAGCAGTCGCGTTCCAAGTACGGCGCGAAGCGTCCGAAGAACAAGTAAGACAAGCCCTGTCGGCCCGGCATTTTGCTGGCGCTCGATATTTTTCGACTCATGTCGCTCTCAAGAGTGGCAATAGATCGAGTAAGTGGATGCCCCAGAAGTCGGTGGCCATCCAACGGTGCAGGGCATATGCCCGTACCAACTGAAGCAAGAGGAAGAATCCCATGCCACGTCGTCGCGAAGTACCCAAGCGGGAAATCCTGCCTGATCCAAAATTCGGTAATGTTGACCTGTCCAAATTCATGAACGTGATCATGGAATCGGGCAAGAAGGCCGTTGCAGAGCGCATCATTTATGGCGCTTTGGAGCAAATCGAAAAGAAGGCCGGCAAAGATCCGCTGGAAGTGTTCATGGTCGCCCTGAACAACGTCAAGCCAATGGTTGAAGTGAAGTCACGCCGTGTCGGCGGTGCAAACTACCAAGTTCCCGTGGAAGTTCGCCCCGTTCGCCGGATGGCTTTGGCCATGCGTTGGTTGAAGGAATCGGCCCGCAAGCGCGGTGAGAAGTCGATGTTCCAGCGTTTGGCTAACGAGTTGCTCGAGGCCGCTGAAGGCCGCGGCGGCGCCATGAAAAAGCGTGACGAAGTTCACCGCATGGCAGAAGCCAACAAGGCGTTCTCGCACTTCCGCTTCTAAACTACCAAGTTCCGGCCGCCTCGGGTTAATACTAACCCGCTGGCGGCTCCTGCCTTTTTGGAGTGACATCATGGCACGCAAGACCCCTATCGAGCGCTACCGCAATATCGGTATCTCGGCGCACATTGACGCCGGTAAGACAACGACGACAGAGCGGATCCTTTACTACACCGGTGTGAACCACAAGATCGGTGAAGTCCATGATGGCGCTGCCACCATGGACTGGATGGAACAAGAGCAAGAGCGCGGCATCACGATTACGTCGGCTGCCACGACTTGCTTCTGGAAGGGCATGGACGCAAGCCGCGCCGAGCACCGCATCAACATCATTGACACCCCCGGACACGTTGACTTCACGATTGAAGTTGAGCGTTCGATGCGTGTGTTGGACGGCGCTTGCATGGTCTATTGCGCCGTCGGTGGCGTGCAGCCACAGTCCGAGACGGTGTGGCGTCAGGCTAACAAGTACAAGGTTCCACGCCTTGCTTTCGTCAACAAGATGGATCGCACGGGTGCCAACTTCTACAAGGTCTATGACCAGATGAAGGCACGTCTGAAGGCCAATCCAGTGCCCGTGGTGCTGCCGATTGGCGCCGAAGACAACTTCCAAGGCGTCATCGACTTGACCGTGATGAAGGCCATCTATTGGGACGAAGCGTCCCAAGGCATGAAGTTCGACTACCGCGAAATCCCGGCCGAACTGCTGGCGGAAGCGCAAAAGTGGCGCGACAACCTGGTTGAGGCCGCCGCCGAGTCGAACGAAGACATGATGAACAAGTACCTGGAAACCGGTGAACTCAGCGATGCTGAAGTCATGCAGGGCATCCGTACGCGTACCTTGGCTGCCGAAATCCAGCCGATGTTCTGCGGTACCGCGTTCAAGAACAAGGGCGTGCAGCGCATGCTGGACGGCGTCATCGACTTCATGCCTTCGCCGCTGGACGTTCCTCCAGTGCCGGGCACGGACGAAGACGACAAACCAGTGACTCGCGAAGCGTCTGACTCGGCCAAGTTCTCGGCTCTGGCTTTCAAGTTGATGACCGACCCGTATGTGGGTCAGCTGACCTTCGTGCGCGTCTATTCGGGCGTCTTGAAGTCGGGTGACTCGGTCTACAACCCGATCCGCAGCAAAAAAGAGCGTATCGGTCGTATCTTGCAGATGCACGCCAACCAGCGCGAGGAAATCTCGGAAATTCTGGCCGGCGACATCGCAGCATGCGTGGGCTTGAAGGACGTGACCACCGGCGAAACACTGTGCGATCCAGAGTCGATCATCACCTTGGAAAAGATGGTGTTCCCTGAGCCAGTGATCTCGCAGGCGGTTGAGCCAAAGACCAAGGCTGACCAGGAAAAGATGGGTATCGCCTTGGGCCGCTTGGCCAAGGAAGATCCATCGTTCCGCCTGCGTACAGATGAAGAATCGGGTCAGACCATCATTTCCGGCATGGGCGAGTTGCACCTGGAAATTATTGTCGACCGCATGAAGCGCGAGTTCGGCGTTGAAGCCAACGTCGGCAAGCCACAAGTGGCCTACCGCGAAACCATTCGCAAGTCGGTTTCCGATGTCGACGGCAAGTTCGTTCGTCAGTCGGGCGGTAAGGGTCAATACGGTCACGTGGTGCTGACGGTTGAGCCACAAGAGCCTGGCAAGGGCTTCGAGTTCGTCGACGCGATCAAGGGCGGTGTGGTTCCACGTGAATTCATCCCTGCGGTTGAGAAGGGTGTGCTTGAGTCGCTGCCTAACGGCGTGTTGGCCGGCTTCCCGGTTGTGGACGTGAAGGTTACATTGACCTTCGGTTCCTACCACGAAGTTGACTCGAACGAAAACGCGTTCAAGATGGCTGCTTCCTTGGGCTTCAAGGAAGGCTGCCGCCGCGCTTCGCCGGTGATTCTGGAGCCTATGATGGCTGTGGAAGTCGAAACGCCTGAAGACTACGCCGGTAACGTGATGGGCGACCTGTCCAGCCGTCGCGGTATGGTTCAAGGCATGGACGACATGGTCGGTGGCGGCAAGGTCATCAAGGCTGAAGTTCCGTTGTCGGAAATGTTCGGCTATTCGACCACGCTGCGTTCTGCGACCCAAGGTCGCGCCACGTACACGATGGAGTTCAAGCATTACAGCGAAGCTCCTAAGAACGTGGCCGAGGCAATCATCACCGCACGCGGTAAGTAAGAAACAGCGAGGAGGTCAGCCAGTCGGCTTGGCCTCCTTTTTGAATTTTGATTCGTCTTCGCAGTCGCCGCCCCAGTTGCCAATCGCTGGGGGTTCAAGGTGCTGTGGAAACGCTAAACCAGTAGATTGGCAAAATGCTCTTTTCGGAGAATACAAATGGCAAAAAGCAAATTTGAACGTACCAAGCCGCACG
>NZ_JAJIRP010000002.1 GCF_025717555.1 Paucibacter sp. B2R-40
CGTAATACATGGCCAGCGTCTCGAGCTTGGCGCGCACCAGCGTGCCGTTCGACTGGTACAGGGTCGGGAACTGCGGGCTGGCTTCGGCCTGCGGCGCGGCGCCGTCGGCCAGGGTCACAGCGACGCGCAGCTGAACCCCGCCGGTGCTGCCGTTGACGACTTCGTGACGGGTGGCACGAATCTCCGGCGTGCGCGACAAGCGCGCCAGCGCCGCGATCAAGCGGTCCTCGGAAAAGCGGCTGCTGGGGTAGGCCGCCAGCGTGCGCCTGACCAGGTCCTCGACCCGCGAATTCAGCGCCGCGTCTGGGCTTGGATTGTCGATCGTGACCTGAACGGACTCGATTCTTTGGTTTTCAAACGGCTCGGTTCGGACCTGCGCGAGCGCGGGCAGTGGCGCGGCCAAACTGCCAAAGAGAGCGGTACAAAGAAGAAACTGCTTGCTGCGCATGAAGTGCAATGACTATTGGTTTTTGCTTGCGGGCACTATCGCATAAAGTCATTTCAGCTCTGCCCAATCTTGTGGTTTGGCTCAGGGTTTAGCCGGCTCGCCGATCAGCCGGCGCAGCGCCGGGATCAAGCCCACCAACACCAGCCCCACCACCACCGAGCCCGCACCCAGCTGCGTGAACAGCGCGCTATAGGCCGGGTTGCTGATCAAGGCGGTGCTGTCGGCCGGCTGCGCCACCATGCCGGAGAAATCGGCTGCGAACAACGAGGCCAGACCCGTCACCAGCATCCAGCTGCCCATCATCACACCCTGGTATTGGCGCGGCGCCAGGCGGCCAATCATCGCGTAGCCGACCGGCGAGATCAGCAGCTCGCCGACGCTTTGTAAGACATAGCTGGTGAATAGCCAGGAGAACGCCACTTGACCCTGCGCGTCCGCCAGCGCGATGCCCAGCGGCAAGGCCAGGAAGCCCAGGCCCATTAGCACTAGCGAGGCGGCGAACTGCTGCGGAATATCGATCGGCCAGCCGCGCTCGCGCAGCCGCGCAAACCAGGCCGCCAGCAGCGGCCCGCCGATCACGATCACCAGCGTGTTGATGTTTTGCACCCATTGCGGCGCGATCACATAACCCCATAACTCCAGGCGCACATTGCCGACGGCAAACAACTGCAGGCCACTCGGCGCCATCTGGTACAGCGACCAGAACATCAGCGAACCCAGAGTCAGAATCAGATAGGCCCACATGCGCCGGCGCTCAGGCTCATCCGGATGCTTGATGGTGATGAACACCAGCGCCGCTGCAACCAGGGCACAAATCCCCTTCAACAAGGTGTCGGTGTCTTTGGGGTTTTGCAGCAGCATCCAGAGCACCGGCACCAGGCCCAGCAAGATCGCCACGCCGGCGGCAAAGCGCAGGCGGAACTGCGCCGCGCTGACATGCATCAGCGGCGTGTCCAGATCGGCCAAGGTCTTCCAGAACAACGCTGACAACACAATCGCCAGCACGCCGCCGACGGTGGCGAAGATGAACAGGCTGCTATAGCTCTCGCTCAGCTGGTAATGCCCGGCCATGGTGAAGCCGATGAAGAAGCCGATATTCATGCCGGCGTAGTTCCACAAAAACGCGCCCTCGCGGCGGCTGTCCTCGGGCGCAAAGCGCTGGGTCAGCATCATGTTCAAGCAGGTCACATTGAGGCCGCTGCCGACCAGGAACAGCGCCAGCCCCCAGTAGAGCAAGGCGCTGGTGCCGCCGGCAATCGCGGCGCAACCCAGCACTTGCAGCACCATGCCGCCGACGAAGAGGTTGCGGTTGCTCAAGAAACGCCCGCCCAGATAACCGCCGAACAAATGCAGACCGTAATTGAAGGCGCCGAACACGCCCATCATCAGCGCGGCCTGCTCGGGCGGAAAGCGCAGATGCTTGTTCATGTACAGCACCAGACTGGAATACAGCACCGCGTAGGCCAGCGTGGAGAACATCTGCACGAAAAAGAGCACGCCGGCACCGGCAGGAATGCGGGCCAAGAAATTAGATTGAGCAGACAAGATGGATTCCTGAAGTGGCGAGCGGGGCAGGTTTTCTAAACCATGGGCGAAACAGGGGTGGCGCATTCTCGCTGGACTTCGGCCCGGCGTTCAAACAGGTCTTGTTTGGCGGCTCAGTTTGTCAGTTCAGCCAGGCAGTTCAGCGCGCCGATTCAGCGAGATCCACTAGCGCGACCCATCAGCGCGGCATGTCAAGCCCGCCCGCGCTCAGAATTTTCCGGTAGCTGCCGTCCGCCCTCATGCTGTCCAAGCCCTTGTTGAAAGCCTTCAACAAGGCGTCGCCGCCCTCGTAATTCTTGGCAAAGCCCAGGTAGTGATCCTTGACCTCGAGTGCGGGCGTCTTCCACTCCACGGCGGCCGCCAGCTCCTTGTCGGTATTCAGCAAGTACTGGCCCAGCGCCCTGTTGCCATAGGCCAGGTCAACCCGCTCGCGGATCAGCTTGCGCATGCTGCTGAGCAGATCATTGCCGACATCAAAACGCAAATTCTTGTTGTCAAGCACGGGCGGCAAATAAGTGGCGCGCTGTATCCCGATCAGCAAACCCGCCAAGACCTTGGGGTCATTGAATTCCAGGGCCACACCACGCCGGCCGAAGTAGCCCAGCTCCATCTGAATAATGGGTTTGGAGTAGTCAAAAACCAAGTCACGTGCCGCATTGCGCCAGATTCCGAACAGGCCACAGCGGCCGCCTTCGGCCTCCTTGAGGGCGCGCGCCCAGGGCATGAATTGCACATCGATGTTGCGGCCGGCACGTTTGAATGCTTCGGCCGCCAGCTCGATCAAAGGGCCTTGCTTGGGCAATTGCTCACTGTTGAAGGGCGGGAACTCGGTCAAGCACAGCAGGACGGGACCCGGCTCAAGCGCCCAAGCTGCCTGCCCAGCCAGGCAGCAGACCAGACCGAGCAGCAGCCTAGCGGCACAAACTGTCTGCCAAAGCGAGCCCCCAGGCTTCATTGCGCAGCCTCTTGCACCTCGTTGAGCAAGGCCCGGCAAGGCGCGATCGCCGCATCAAACTCAAGCCGCCCGAGCACCTCATCCAAGACCTGCAGGCGACCGCCCAAGACGCCGGCATAACGTGCTTGCAACACGGACATCATTTGCAAGGCGTCCATGTCCGAATCTTGCAGCCGCAGCAACAAGTCGCTCAGTGCCTCGAGCAAGCCCTGCCGCTGCGCCGCCGGCATCTCCGTCAAGGCGCCCAAGCCTGCGATCAAAAGCCCGCCAGCCTCGCCGGCTTGTTCTTGCAGCAGCCGCAGCAGCTCAGTCAAGCCAGGAACAGCGCAAGCCATGGCAACGCAACTGCTCTCGACACAATCAAGCAGCAAGGCTGCAGGCACCGGCCCCGCAGCACCCTGATTGGCCAAGGCCTGCAGCAATGCCCCCTCCGCCTTGCCGGCCAGCGCCGCCAACTGGCCGGCGCCAAGGGTTGCTGACACACCTTTGAGCGTGTGTAGCAAGCGCGCGGCCGACTGGGCGTCGGCCTGCGCCAGATGCTCGCGCAGCTGCGCCTGCATGAGAGGCAGGTCGGCCGTGAAGTTGTGCAGCATGCGTGCATAAACTGGGGTCTTGCCGCCCATGCGCTGCAGCGCGGCTGGCAGATCCACCGCTGCCGCGTCTGCCGCCTGCATCAGCTCGGCAGCAAGCTCGGGTCGCCGCTTGGCAGCCGGGTCGACCCCGCCCAGGCTGGCACGCCCACCATGCCGGCGCAACACGCGCACCAATTCATCTAGATCAAAAGGTTTGCCAATATGGTCATTCATGCCGGCGGCCAAGCAGGCCTCACGGTCCGAACGCATCGCATTGGCAGTCATCGCCACGATGGGCAAGGCCCGCAAGCCCAGCACTTCGCGCAGATGGTGGGTCGCGGCAAAGCCGTCCATCACCGGCATCTGCAAGTCCATCAAGACCACATCAAAAGCACTGACATCGGCAGCGATGGCCGCCACCGCCTGCTGGCCGTCACCGGCAATCTGCACGGCTGCCCCTTCGCCGCGCAGCAACTCAGCGGCGACCTGCTGATTATTGAGGTTATCTTCAACCAGCAACAAGCGCATGCCGGCCAGCCTATTCGCCTCGATCGGCGCAACGCCCGTCATGGGCACGAGCTCTGCATCGGCATCCCCACGCGCCAAGCTCAAGCTGAACTCAAAGCAGCTGCCGCGCCCAAGCTCGCTTTGCAGCGTCAGCTCACCGCCCATCAGCGCGACCAGGTTTTGGCTGATGGCCAGGCCCAGGCCGGTGCCGCCAAAACGCCGTGTCGTGGAGGCCTCCGCCTGCGTGAATCCGGTGAAGATGCGCGCTTGGTTTGGCGGCGCAATGCCGATGCCGGTGTCGCGCACGGCGAAGTGCACGCGCACCGAGTCCGGGTCCTGCTGCAAGACCTGGATCTTCAACACCACCTCGCCTTGTTCGGTGAACTTGATCGCATTGCCGATCAGATTGATCAGCACCTGCTTTAAACGCATCGAGTCGGCGACCAGGTCGCGCGGCAAGGCCGGGTCGATATCGAACACCAGCGCCAGCTTCTTCGCGCCCACATTGGCCGCCAGTATCACCGACAGCTCGTGCAGCAAATGGTCGACCCGCATGGGCTGCGGGTCCAAGCTCATCTTGCCGGCCTCGACCTTGGAAAAATCCAAAATCTCATTCAACAGCCCCAGCAAGGATCGCGCAGCACCCTCGGTCTTGCTGGCGTA
Source organism: Paucibacter sp. B2R-40 (assembly GCF_025717555.1). Taxonomy (GTDB): domain Bacteria; phylum Pseudomonadota; class Gammaproteobacteria; order Burkholderiales; family Burkholderiaceae_C; genus Paucibacter_A. The sequence goes on from NZ_JAJIRP010000002.1 coordinate 4,691, forward strand.
GTCGGCCTGGCGCTCGCTCAGCGAGGTCTTGCGCAGCAGCGTCAACATCCCCAAGATCGCATTCATCGGCGTGCGAATTTCATGGCTCATATTGGCTAGAAACTCGCTCTTGGCCTTGCTGGCGGCCTCAGCCACCAGCTTGGCCTCACGCAACTCGGCTTGAATGCGGTGATGCTCGGAGGTGTCCCAATTGACGCCCACCATGCGCATGGCCCGCCCCGAGGGATCCCGCATGATCAGGGCCGAGCCGCGAATGTGGTGGACCGAGCCATCTGCCCAAACAATGCGGAACTCCGTCGCAAAGGGGCGCGGCCCTTCGATGGCTTCTTGCAAGCTCAGTTCGGCGGCCGCGCGATCGTCCGGGTGCAGATAGCGCGCCCACAAATCGTAGGAGACATCTTGCGCACCGGGTTCTTGGCCATACAGACGGTACATCCAGGCGTCCCATTTCAGGCTGCCTTGCAACAAGTCACAGACCCAAATGCCGATGCCGCCGCTGTCGGTCGCCAATTGCATCTGGGCATGGGCATCTTCCAGCGCCAGCCGCTCGTTGACACGCTCGGTGACGTCCTGGAAGGCGCCGGTCAGACGAACGGGGCGCTCGCCGTCAAGTTCGACCGAGCCGACCGACCTGACCCAGATCTTGCGTCCATCGCGCAATTGCTGCGGCAGTTCAAGATCGAAGCCCTCACCGGTTGCCGCTGCCCGCTCCACCGCTTGCTTGATCTGCGGGCGAGCCTCGGGCGTGTAAAAATCCAGCGCCTCCTCGAGACTCGGCCTGTGGCCAATCTCCAGGCCATGGATGCGGCAGGTTTCATCGGACCAAAACAGGCGCTTGCTGGCGAGATCAATTTCCCAGCCGCCCACGCCCGCCACGCGTCCGGTGCGGTCCAGAAAAGCCTGGCTGGTGCGCAGTGCATCTTGCTGAAGGCGCGATTCGGTGATGTCATCCACCGTGCCTACATAACCGCTGGGCAGGCCGGCCGAACTCAGCTTCAATTTGGCGTTGGCCCGCACCTGCCTGACCTGACCATCGGCACGCAGAATACGAAACTCAGCGTCCAAGCCCTGCTGCAGGGACAGGGCTTCGCTCCATTGCGTCGCCACCGCTTTGCGATCTTCGACATGCACCATGTCGGTCCAGTCCAAGTTCTGACCCTGCTGCAGCCCAAAAATATCCAATAGGCGCTTATTCGCATAGCTGAAGCGACCTTCGGTATCGATCTCGAACACGCCGATCGGCACGCTTTCGCTGAGCAGGCGAAAGCGTGCTTCACTTTCAGCCATCTCGCGCGAGACCTGTTGAAGCGCTCGCATGGCCCGCCGACCTTCCAAGGCCTGCGCGGCGGCCATGGCCAACTCCATCAGCACTTGGCGCTGCGCCTCGGTCAAGCTGCGGGGCTGGCGGTCAATCACGCACAGCGTGCCAATGCGCGAGCCGTCGCGGAGCCGCACCGGTGCGCCGGCGTAAAAGCGAATATCGGGCCGGCTACTGACCAGCGGGTTGTCGGCAAAGCGTGGGTCTTGCGTCGCGTCGGGCACCTCAAACAAGTCATCGCTTAAGACCGCATGCGCGCAAAACGCGAGATCGCGCGCCGTCTCGTGCACGCCCGGCAGGCCGATATTGGCCTTGAACCATTGCCGTTCGACATCGATCAGGCTAATCAAAGAAATCGGCACCCCGCAAACGATAGAGGCCGCCCGCACCAAGGCATCGAATTCCGCCTCGGCGCCGCTGTCCAGCACCTCCAGCGCGCGCAGCGCAGCCAAGCTTCGGGCTTCGTCATCGCGGAGCGGGGCAGATTGCATGGAGCATGGATCTCACGCTGGACAGAACGACTAACTATGCCTGAAGACGGCGCGAGCTCATTGCCCTGATGCACAAAATTGCCGCTTATCCCCAGCTTTAGCCGCTCGGCACCTTTTTCACCCAGGCGAGCGGCTCGCCTAGACACTGGCGGCGCCGAGGGCCTGAAAGGCCCTCCTTCTTCGACATGAAAGCCGCCTCCCATGAAACCGTCTACCGCGCTCAAGCTCAGCTGCCTCGCTTTACTGACTCAATTTGCCGCTTTTGCCACGCCAAGCTGGGCCGGGCAAACCCAGTCCGGTTTGGACCTGCCCGGCTTCGACCAGGCGGTTCGCGCCCAGGACGATCTCTATCGCCACAGCAGCGGCAGTTGGCTGAAGTCCGGCAGCATTCCCGCCGACAAGGCAGAGGTCTATGGCGCCGATATGCCGGCCGTGGTGGACCAGCGCATCCGCCGCATTCTGCAAGAACTCGCAAGCAAACCCCAAGCAAAGGGTTCCAACGCCAAGAAGATCGGCGACTATCACGCCGCCTACCTCGACACCGTCGCCATCGACAAGGCGGGCTTGGCTCCGATCAAGCCCTTGCTGGCCGAGATCGCCGCGCTCAAGACGGCGCAGCAACTGGCCGCGTGGGCAGGTCGCGCCCAGGGGCAAATTGAAACGCCGATCTGGCTCTGGGGAGGCTTTGCCGACTTCATGAATCCAGGCCTGAACCGCGTAATGGCTTGGCAGGGGGGCTTGGGTCTGCCGGACCGCGACTTCTACCTGAAACTTGACGACGCCCAATTCACGACCGCCCGCACCGCCTACCTGGCATACCTGACCGAATTGGCCCGTCTCGCCGGGCTGTCAAAGCCAGCCGATCTGGCCCTGCGCGTGCTGAGCCTGGAGACTCGCCTGGCCCAAGCGCACACACCCTTGAGCGAGGCTCGCAACCCCGCCAAGATGTACAACCCTTTGTCGGCCGAAGAGCTCATAGCCCAAGCCCCCGGCTTCGACTGGCAGTCTTTCTTGGCCGCCGCCAAGATCTCGGGTGAGGACAAGGTCACCGTCACCCAGCTGGACACGGCCATCGCCACCGCCCGGCTCTTCGCCGAGTTGCCGCTGGCCGATTGGCAGGCCTATTTCACGCTGCGCAGCCTGGACGCGGCAGCCCAAGTCTTGCCTGCGGGCTTTCGCGCGGCGCATTTTGCCTTCCACGGCAAAGCCATCACCGGCGCCCAGCTCGACCGGCCGCGTGCCAAGCGCGCCCTGGAGCAAGTCAGCGAGGCGCTCAACGACGCCTTGGCCGAGCAATATGTGGCGCGCCACTTCTCACCTGCGCACAAGCAAAGGGTCGAGACGATTTTCCAGAGCGTTTTGGCCGCCTACCAGCAGCTGATGGCAGCCAACAGCTGGATGGAGCCCGCCACCAAGGCGGCCGCGCTGGACAAGCTGTCCAAATACAAGGCCAAGATCGGCCACCCGGACAGCTGGCGCGACTACGGCGCCTTGGAAGTCCGCGCCGGCGATGCCTTCGGCAACCAGCAGCGCGCCAAGTGTTTCGCCTGGGAACACAAGGCCGCGGCAGCTGGCAAGGCGATGGATCGCAAGGCCTGGGCAATGTCGCCACTGGAGGTCAACGCCTTCTACGACCCGATGGGCAACGAGATCAATATGACGGCCGGCATTTTGCAAGCGCCGCTGTTCGAGATGCAGGCCGATGACGCAGCCAATTACGGCGGCATCGGCGCGACCATAGGCCACGAGATCAGCCATGGTTTCGACAATATGGGTGCCCAATTCGACGGCGACGGCGTGATGCGACCCTGGTGGACCGAGGCCGACCGCAAGGCCTTCGAGGCGCTCGGCGCTAGGCTGGTGACGCAATTCAATGCGCTGGAAGCCTTGCCCGGCAAGACCGTCAACGGCGAGCTGACACTGCCTGAGAACATCGCCGATCTGGTCGGCGTGCAAATCGCCTTCAAGGCCTACCAAGCCAGCCTGGGCGGCCGGGCAGCGCCGGTGATTGACCGCTACAGCGGCGAGCAGCGCTTCTTCCTGAGCTTCGCGCAAAGCTGGCGCGTCAAACGCCGCGACAAGCGCACGCTGCAACTGCTGAGCTCCGATCCCCATGCGCCGAACGAGTTCCGCGCCAACGCTTCGGCGCAGAATGTCGATGGCTTCCATGAGGCCTTCGGCACCCAGGCCGGCGACAAGATGTTCAAGCCCGCCGCCGCGCGTGTGCGGCTGTGGTGAGCGCGCAATGAGCACGACAATCCTCCCGCCATGCTTCCCAATCACCTAGCCAGCAAAGCAGCCATAAGCCGATGAAGTTCTTCCCTCGCGAGCGGCAGTTCTGGCTCTACCATGGCGCGGCCATGGGCTTCATCGCCGCAGTGACGCTGCTCAGCATCGTCTTGTTCGGTCGGCTGGACGCCAACAACCTGGCGTCCACCCTGGCCTGGATGCCGCCCTACACGCTGGCGGTGCTGGGCTTTCGCTGGCCCTATCTGCGGCGCGGCTGGGCAGGCCTGGCGATGGGTCGGCTGATTCCCGTCATCATCGGCTACAGCAGCCTGAGCGGGGTGGCGGTAATGGCGGTGGTGGCGGCCATGGTGATGCCTTTTTTTTGGACCCAGATCAGCGGTGGGCGGGCTGACTTCAAGACGGCGGAATTTTTGCTGCGCAGCATCCTCAGCAATGGCTTGCAGGCCCAGCTCTTCATCAGCGCCTGGGCCTTTGTCTATATCAGCGCGGCGGCCGCGCAGCGCGCCCGCGAGGGCGAACTCCGGAACTTGCGACTGCAGATGAGCTTGAAGGCCGCGCAACTGAGCAGTTTGAGCCATCAACTCAACCCGCATTTTCTGTTCAACACGCTGAACAATATCCGCTTCATGATTCATGAAGATGGCGGGCGCGCCGACGCGATGATCGTGGCGCTGGCCGAGTTGCTGCGCTACTCGCTGGAAAGCAGCCAGCAAGACAAGACCCGTCTGAGCCAAGAGTTAGCCATCATCGAGGCCTTCATCTCCATCATGCGCACGCAACTGGAGGAGCGCCTGGACTTCCGGCTCAGCGTGGCGCCCGGGCTGTTGAACTGCCTGTTGCCACCGATGGTCTTGCAGCTCTTGGTCGAGAACGCGATCAAACATGGCCTCGACCAATTGCCCCAGGGCGGCACGCTCAACGTGGCGGCGGTGGATGGCGGCGACAGCCTGCGCCTCATAGTCGGCAACGACTCACGGCCGGATACCGCCAGCGCGCCACCGGGGTCAGGGCAGGGGCTGGGCCTGGGCCTGCCCAATATCGAGCGCCGCCTGCATTTGCTGTACGGCGATCGGGCGGCGCTCAAAATTCAACGCAAGGCTGAGCATTTTCAGGTCGAGCTGAGTCTGCCCAAGGAGTTTGCATAGTGGCGAAGAAACTCAGAGCGCTGGTGATTGAAGACTCGCGCTTGGCCCGCGAAGGCCTGGTGCGCATGCTGGGCGAGTTTGCCGACCAAGTCGAGGTGCTGGGCCAGGCCGATAACGCCGAAACTGCGCGCCTCTTGATTGAGCAGCTACGGCCGGACCTGCTCTTCCTCGATATTCATATGCCCGGCGAGAGTGGTTTTGATCTGCTGGAAAAGCTTGACTACACGCCTCGCATCGTCTTCACCACCGCCTACTCCGAGCACGCGATCCGATCATTTGACTTCAACACGGTCGACTACCTGCTCAAACCCATCAGCTCGCTGCGGCTGGCGCAGGCGGTGGACAAGCTGAGCATTGACTCCAATGCCGAACCCGAAGGTGTGCGGGCGCAGTCCCGCCCGGCGCTGGACCTCAACAGCAAAATATTCATCAAGGACGGCGAGCATTGCCACCTGGTCGCGCTGGCCTCGATTCGCTATATCGAGAGCTGCAAGAACTATGTGCGGGTGTTTTTTGCCGACCCGGCCGGCACCGGCAAGAGCGCCTATGTTAAAAAGTCGCTGAACCAAATTGAAGAACGCCTGCCCACCCAACAGTTCTTTCGCGCCAGCCGCCAGCATCTCGTCAATCTGCAAGCCATCAGTGGGATCGAGGAGTCGATACGCGACGGCTTCGAGATCACCATGAACGACGGCAAGCGTTTGGAGATTTCGCGCCGCAATGCGGCCGAACTCAAAGATTTGCTTAGTTTTTAATCAAGACCACAACGCTCATCATGTCCATCAAACCCTTGCTACTCAAACTGCTCGCCTTCAAGGCCTGGGCCAATCAGGACCTGTTTCCGCTCGTCATGAGATTGAATGAAAGCAGCCAAGCGCAAGAGCGGCATAACGCCACCCGTGTGCTGAACCATATCTATGTAGTGGACAAGATCTTCCACGGCAATCTGCAAGGTCTGGCGCATGGCTATACCGGCCTGAACACGCCGGACACCCCGGCGCTGGCCGATCTGTTCCAAGCCCAGCAAAACGCCGACCAGTGGCTGGAACGTTATGTCAGCGGACTCAGTGAGGCGGAGTTGGCCGAACCAGTGGACTTCATCTTCATTGATGGCAAGGCCGGCCGCATGGCGCGGGCTGAAATGCTGATGCACCTGATCACGCATGGCGGCTACCACCGCGGTGCGGTCGGCCGCATCTTGTTCCAGGCCGGCGTACAGCCGCCGCCCGAGACCTTGACGACCTTTATGCACCGCGCCGCCTGAAAGAAGGCCCGGGGCTTCAAGCCGCTCTGGACAACTCACTCGGGCAGCAAGCTCATCACCACTTCTTGCACGGCCTTGTCCGCGCCCATATCGGGTCCGGCGTTGGCCGCCACCAGCACACCACGGCCGGACTCGGGAAACAAGACCACCAACGCGAACCAGTTGCCGTCCGAGCCCCCATGCATCAGCACCGGGCCTTTGCGGCCTGCCAGGCTGTCTTGCACACCCCACCCGACCGTGCCGGCGCCAGACGGCAGTACCGTCTGCATCAAGCGGTAGGACGCAGCGCTCAGCAACTTTCCACCGCCTTGGCTGGCCGCGAGCTGGTCCAGGCAAAAGCTGGCCCAGTCGCGCATGCGCATATTCATATTGCCGGCCGGCGCAAACATCAACGGGTTGCTGTCGCTCGCCTTGCTGATGGGTTTGCCCTGCGTGTGGCCCCAGTTCTGACCGGCCTTGGTCGTGCCGAAGGCGACCTGTGTCATGCCGAGAGGCTCGAACACCTCGCGCTGCATCAAAGCCTCGTAGCTGCTGTGGGTGGCGCGCTCGGCGATCACGGCCGCGATGATGAAGCCGGTATTGCTATAACTGACCTTGCTGCCGGGCGGCGCCACCGGGGCTTCCGACAGCGCCCGGCTGATATAGGCCAGGCGCTGCTCGGTCAGCGGCCGGCTATCGCTGTGAAAGGTTTCAAAATAGCTTTCGTCACTGAAGTTCTCCGGCAAGCCCGAACGATGCGACAGCAACTCGATCAATGTCACCTTGCGGTACTGCTCATTCATCCGCTCTGTCAGCTCCGGCAACAGGCTATCCAGCGGTGCATTCCAGCTCAAGACACCTCGGTCCACCAGCCTCGCCAGCAAGGCGGCGGTGATCGGCTTGCCATTGGAGCCGATCAACCAGGCATCATCGAGCTGCGCGAGTTCCTTGCCGTCGTTGCGGCGCAGGCCGGCCACCGCCTGCTGGGTGATCTTGCCGTCACGCAAGGCCATGGCGGCGATCGCCGGCGTCTGGCTGCCGGCCAGCGCCTTGCTCAAGCTGAGATTCAGGCCAATATCGGCCTGGCTTTGCGCCTGAGCCAGCGGCGCGGTGGCCAAGTTCAACAATACCGTGGCCGCCAGGGCGGCGAGTGGGCGAGACAAAAACATAGGACTTCCTTGGATGGCGGGGCGGCGAGGATTTGCCGCCCCTGCCCTCCTCTACGCAGGACTTGTGCCAGCCGCGCACGGCCTGCTCGTCTCAACAGAATCAGTCACTTAGCGATGACTGCGGGCCTGAAGCAATGTCCGCGGACAGCCGCTGGACACCCTGCGGACAGAAGCCGGACAGGCGCTCAGCCGGCCCACTCAAAGCTCGACGGCGCCGCGAACATCTGCTGCAAAGCGGCCCGCGCGCGGAGCAAGCGAGGGTCGTCGGCAGGCGCGTCATCGGTGGTGTCATTGAGGCAAAAGAAGTCCAGCTTGCCCTCCGATGCGACCAAGGTTTGCAGCGCAGCCTGCGCTTCGGCGTCATCATGCGCAGCACCGGTGGCCAAGAACAAATGCGTGTAGCTGCGCAGTTTGGCGCGCCCGCGGCTGAGCGACCAGCGCATCACGAAGTCCGACACGATCGTGGGCTTGTTCCAAACCCTGAACACGGTGGAGCGCACCGAGCCGAACAAGTCGGGTGCCAAGCACTCCAACTCGAACATCACCGACCGCAGCATCGGCCGCGGCGCATGGGCGAAGGTGCGAAAGGTCGGCAAATACTCTGCCACAGGCCGCGCCTCGCTGGCACTCAGCCAATGGTGCGAGAGTCGGCAGGCATTCATCAGCGCGGTGCCATCGGCGCGCATCGGCTCATCGCTGACCGACGCCTCGTCCGACCAAGCGGTGTAAATGCCGCCGGGCCAGAACCAGTCATCCAGACTGACCGGTGAGCCCAAGAAAACATCGTCGTTCAAATAGAGAAAGCGCTCCGACAGCCCCGGGATTCGGTGGATGTATGACTCGATATGCCCGGAGTCAAAGGTCGGCAAAGCGCCTGCCGGTATCAATGCGCTGTGGTCAATGACGGTGAGCCGGTCCGACGCCTTCAACCATGACGGGCGCTGCCCGTCGGTGACCAGATAAACATGACCATGTGCGGGGAAGTACCGCTCCAATGCACGCAAGTTGTAGCGCAACTCATCATTGTCACGAAAGCGCCCTTCGACATTGCCATAAACAGCCATGGCATCGCGGTGCCCCGCACACAGGCGCGCAGCAGCGCGCCGCCGCTTGCGACGCCAAGCGGGGTCGCTACCGTCTACCCACAGGTAAACGATATCGACCGGCTCAGCGCTCGCCTCGGCAGCGGTGTCAGCAGTCTGCCGCAATCCCGGCACCAATGCCTCAGTCAAGCCAGGCCGCCAAGGGGCGGGCCAAGGTTTGAGCTGGCAATCAGTTGAAAGTCAAAGGCGAAATATTGCTGCCGTTCAGGCTCAGATTGCCCATCAGGCCGCCATTGGTCAAGATGAAGCCAATGATGGGCTGCTGCGCAGTTTGAGTCGAGACACTGGCGCTGGCGCCGACATTGATCATGGTGATCGAGCCGTCAACACCGGCCGTCCAGCCGCGGCTGGCTTCAAAACGGCTCAAGGCTTCTTGCGTCATGAACAAGATGAACACACCCTGCGATTGCGCGCCGGCGAGGAAGCCGACCGAAGCTTCGGTCATGCGGAAATGGCCGGTGCTCTTGCCGCCCTTGCGCATGGCGCCCGTGCCGCTGGCGCCGCCAACGATGAAGCCTGCAGACACAAAGTTAGGAAACACCAACACGCCCTTGGCAGAAGCCACCAACTCCTTGGCGCTGGAGTTTTCTTGAAACAAACGAGCCAAGGCACTCTCAACCGCTGCGTCGATTGCCGCGCGTTGAGCCGCCGGGTCACCCGAGGCGCCGCCGGTGGTGCTGCAAGCGGTGTTCAACAACGCCACGGCAGCCAAAGATGCGCCGGTAACGAGGAAGTTTCTCTTGTTCATGGAAGTAATCTTTCTACTGTTCGGGACTTCGGTGGAAACACAACAGGGTGTGCGCTTGGGCAAGCGCCTCAGCAGGCACCACATCGCTGGCCATGTGCAGAGTGCACCAAGCAAGCAGAACTAGTGTACGCAACTTGCACTGCGATTCAAGCGTTAGCAAGGCGGGTCGCGGCCGGCCTCGGCCTTTTTGCCACAGTGGCTGTCATTTATGATTCATCAATGACAGCCAACGCCGGGCACGCGAAGCGTTTGCCAAAGCCCTTTTTGCCACCGATTTGCCGCGCCCGCAGCGCTGAGCTGGAGCGCGGGGTTTGAGCTTGAACTGGCGCCGTTTGGCTGCGCTGGGCGCGGGTTTGCTTGCCCTGCCAGTGTTGATGCTCTTCGCAGCCTTCATGCTGGAGCTGGCTTTCGACGCCTCGGCCTGGCGCGAGCTCGCGCAACGCCATGCGTCCGCCGCCCTGGGCCGCCCGGTGCTCTTGCAAGGCGCGATGGAGTTGCAACTGCGCCGGGACTTGGGGCTTGGTCTGCGCATGGGGCAGCTGCGGATTCAAAGCGCACCCGGCTTTGGCCAAACAGACTTGCTCACGCTGGCCGATGCTCGGGCTGAATTGGATTTGGGCCAAGCGCTGCATGGCCGCTTGCAGTTGGGCCGCATTGAGGCCAGCGACGCCCGCTTGCGCCTTGAGCGCAGCGCCGACGGCCGCGACAACTGGGCAAGCGACAGCGCACGCGATCCGGCCCGCCCGCCCGCCGAGCTGGACATCGGGCAGTTCACGCTGCATGGGCTCAGCCTTCACTACCAAGATTTCGCCAGCGCCCAGCAATTTGCTTTGGCACTGGATGAGCTGACGGGCAGCGCCCCTGCGGGCCAGCCACTGCAGCTCGCCTTGCGTGGTCATGCGTCAGCGCCTTTTTCGCGCGAGCACGGGCCCGCGCAAGCCCCCTTTTCGATCTCGCTCGAAGGCGGTCCGCTGCCCTTGCTGCTGGCCGGCGCACCGCAATGGCCATTCAAGCTAGACGGCAAGTTCGACGGTGCAACCCTGCGCACCCAGGGCCATTTTGACCAGCAAGCTCCCCGCACCATCAATTTGACCGAGCTGTCCGTCAGGCTCGGCGAAACCGAGCTGGCCGGTCAAATGACACTCGCGCTCGACTCAGCACGCCCCCAGCTCAGCGCCACCTTGAATTTTGCAACGCTGGATCTGCGGCCTTGGCTGCCATCGGGGGAGGCAGGCTCGGTGACAGGCACAGAACGCGCGGCGCAGCCCTTTGCCTTGCGCCGCCTGGTGCCGGCCGGTGTGGATCTCAAGCTGGATTTAGGTGTGGAGCGCTGGCTTGGGCTGCCGGTGGAAATCCGCGCTGCCGGCATTGCGCTGCGCAGTGACGGGCAAACCGCTGGCCTGACATTCCAGGCGGATGCCGCCGGCATTCCCTTGGCCGGCCGCCTAGACCTAGACACCCGGCCGGCTTCCCCAAGTATTGCGCTGCAAGTCGGCGCGGCGGACCTGGCACTCGGCCCCTTGCTGCAGCAACTGGACCAGGGTGAGACTTCGCCAGACCTGCAAGGCCAGCTCGGGCGCTTGGACCTGCGCCTGGCCGGCAGCGGCGAGACGCTGGAGGCCATGCTGACCGAGCTTGAATTGTCGTTGGATGCGGCGGCGGCACAAGTCAGCATGGCGCGGCGCGACGGCAGTTCCGCTGCAAGGCCAATCACTTTCGCGCTTGATCGCCTGACCCTGGGGGCCCGCCGGGGTGAGCGCTTGCACGGCCAAGCCAGCGGCAGCTGGCTGGGGCAACAAGCCATGCTGTCCTTGCGCGCCGGCTCGCTGGCGCAGCTGTGGCGCGAACTCGCTTCGCCGCTGGAGCTGGAACTGAAGCTGAAGCCGTCGAAGATGAGCCTACGCCTGGACGGCCTCCTTAACCTGCGAGCCTGGCGTGAAACTGCACTGAACTTCGCCCTGCAGGCGCCTAGTTCAGGCGCGCTGGCGCCCTACCTGGGCGTCGCGCCGTCGTCCAAGCTGCCGGTCAATTTCAGCGGGCAGTTGCAACTCAGCGACACGGCGCTGCGGCTCAGTCAATCCACCCTGATGGTCGGCCGCAGTGAGCTGCATCTGGACGGCTGGCTCAGCCGCACTGCAGCCGGCCCAGCCAGCAAAGCCACACTGCAAAGCCCCTTGATCGATGTGGCCGAGCTCTCGAGCTTGCGGCCCAGCCCCTCGCCCCGCGCAAGCAACCGGCGTGACCCACCCTTGTTTGCCTCCGCCCTCGACTTGCCCGACGCCGACCTCGACCTGAGCCTGCAGCGGGTCGTGCTGGACCGGGCCGATCTGGCCGATCTGCGTGACCTGCACCTGCAAGCCCGGCTGCGCGATGGGCGCGTGCTGGCCTCGGCCCTCGGCGTCAAGGTCGCCGGCCAAGCTCTGCAAGGCTTGGTCGAGCTGGACCCGCGCGCCGAGCAGGTCAGCGCCAAGCTGGAACTCTCCAGCGGCCCAATTGACATCGGCGCGCTGCTGCGCGGGCTCGGCGCAGCCGAGGCCATCAATGGCACGGCAGAGGCCGTGAAGATCAATTTAAGTGGTCAGGGACAAAGCGTTCGCGAGTTTCTCAGCCAGGCCGAGCTCGATGCCCGCATCAGCGGCGGCAGCGTCAGCCTGCTCGGCGCGGGGCGGCGGCCGGTCACCGACATTGAGGTCGACAAGGCTTTCATCCATGCAGCGGCCGGTCAGCCTTTGTGGCTGGAGCTGGAGGGCCGCGTCGACCAAACGCCGCTCAAGCTCGGCCTGCGCGTCGGTACGCTGGCGGGCTTTACACAAGTCGATGAGCGCTTGCCCTTCTGGCTGGAGGCTCAGGGGGCCGGCACGCTGCTACAGCTCGAAGGGCGGGTGGCGTTGCCGCTGGGACGCGAGGGCGACTTGACGTTTGAAATCAGCGGCGATCGGCTCGACAGCTTGACCCCGCTGACCCGGGTCAATCTGCCGCCATGGGGCCCCTGGCGGCTGCGCGGGCCGGTACGCATGACGGCCGATGGCTACGAGTTGGAACAGCTGAGGCTGCGCGTCGGCGAGAGCCAACTCGGCGGCAGTGGGCGCATCGACCTGAGCGGGCCGCGGCCGCGCTTGGATGCGCGATTGTCCGGGCGCAGCGTTCAACTGGCCGACTTCCCAACCCCCGAACTCACCCCCGAGCAAACGGACGCGCGCCGCGAGGATCGCGCCGCTGCCGAGCTTTCCGGCAACGCCATCGTCAGCCTGCGCAGCAAAGTCAGCCGCTTGGCCAGGCGCACCGAGGGCTTGCTGAGCGCAGGTTTCCTGCGCCGCTTCGATGCCAATATCGATGTTGTCGCGCGCGAGGTGTTCTCCGGCAGCGATCGGCTGGCCGACGGCGAGTTGCACCTGCAGCTCAAAGATGGCCGCCTGCGCCTGGACCCCGCCTTCGTCAATCTACCCGGCGGCGGTATGCGGCTAACGGCCACGTTTGACCCGACCGGCGAGCAAATTGAGTTCGAGGCGAAAGCTGCAATCGAGCGCTTTGATTACGGCATCATCGCCCGCCGCATGGGCCGCGAAGGCAATGTGCAGGGCCTCTTCAGCATGAATCTGGATCTGGCCGGCCAAGCGCCCACCCTTGACACGGTGCTGCGCAATGCCAATGGCCGGGTCGATGTGGCCGTGTGGCCCACCAATCTGCGCGCCGATGTCTTCAACCTCTGGTCGGTCAATCTGGTGCTGAACCTCATACCCTTGTTTGATCCGGGCGGCCAGCCGCAGGTGAATTGCGTGGTGGCGCGCTTCGACCTCAAGGACGGCAAGCTGACCGAGGACAACCTGACCATAGACACGACGCGGGTGCGCGTGCGCGGCAGCGGCTTTGCCAATTTGGCAACCGACGAGCTGTCTTTTGTGTTCCGCCCGCGCGCCAAGGGCTTCGCCTTGTTCCGCCTGCAGACGCCCCTGCGGGTCAGCGGTACGCTGAACAATCAACGCATTGGCATCCAACGCGGCGACCTGATCGGCTCGACCATGCGCTCCATCCTGTCGCCGATCTGGCTGCCGATCGAGCGCCTGATGCTGGGGCCAAACCCGCCCGACGGCGCTGATATTTGCACCGACCCTTTGAGCGGCAGAGGCCCTTGAGCTCGGCTATCATCGGCGTGAATTTGCGCCAGCGAAGGCACCTCGCTCATCCCCTCACCCAGCTGCGACCATGAACAAAATCCGTCTACTTTCCCTCGGTTTGAGCGCGCTGGCGCCGCTGGCTGCCGCGGCACAGACTTGCAGCGAGATCAATCTAGATGCCGAGCGTTTGGCCTGTTATGACCGGGCTGCCGGCCGGGTAGCGCCAGGCACAGCTACGGCTGCGGCTGCGGCTGCCACACCGGCAGCTTCGGCACCGATGCTTGCGGCCGCGTCGGAGTCGGCGCCGACCAAGTGGACCGGCCAGTCCTTCTCCGAGCGCTTCCAGCTCGACCCCGAAACCAAGGATGGCATCTTCAAGGTCAAGCCTCATCTGCCGGTCTATGTCTTGCCGGTCAGCTGGCGCCAGCATGTCAACCGCAACCCCAGCTCGCCCAACCCCCGCAACACCGCATTTGGCGCGGGCGAAAACAACAAGAACCTTGAGGCCAAGTTCCAAATCAGCCTGAAGACCAAGATGATGCAAAACATCTTGGGCAGCGAGATCGACTGGTGGGCGGCTTATACACAGCAGAGCTTCTGGCAGGTCTACAACGCTGAAGATTCGCGCCCCTTTCGCGAATCCAATTACCAACCCGAAACCTTTGTGACCCTGCCGCTCAGGCTGGGCTCAGATGCGTTTCAGCTGCGCATGCTCAATCTGGGTCTGGTGCACCAATCAAACGGCCAGACCGACCCCTTGTCCCGCTCCTGGAACCGGATCTACGCGACCTTGGGCGCCACCTCGGGCGGCTTGAGCCTCTTCGTCAAGCCCTGGTGGCGCGTCAAAGAGACAGCGGCCACCGACAACAACCCCGACATCAGCGACTACGCCGGCCGCATCGAAGTGCAGGCGATCTACAACTTCGGCGACCATATCGTTTCGGCCACACTACAGAACAATCTGAAGATCAACACCAGTACACCAAACCGCAGCAATGTGCAGATCGAATGGGCTTTCCCCTTGTTCAGCGAGCTACACGGTTATGTGCGCGGCTTTGGCGGCTATGCGGACTCGCTGCAAAACTACAACTTCCACAACTATGGGATCGGCCTAGGGGTTTCCCTGGTGCAGTGGCGTTGAGCGCAAAATTGCCGCTCAATGAAGCACCTAGGGGTGTATTTGTCACACAAGCGGCATTAATATGCTGCAATGCACAAAAACACCTCCCCCCAAAATCGCAAGCCCGTTCTGGTTGATCTCGCGCTGCAAGGGGGCGGTGCCCACGGCGCCTTCACCTGGGGCGTGTTGGACCGCCTGCTCGAGGAAGAATGGCTCAGCATCGACGGCATTTCAGGCACCTCGGCGGGAGCCATGAACGCCGCGGTGATGGCCAGCGGCCATGCCCATGGCGGCGCCCACGGCGCCAAGGCCGCGCTGGAAGATTTCTGGAAGCTGGTCTCCGACGGCGCCAAATTCAGCCCGATGAAGCGCAGCATCATGGACATCATGAGCGGCCAGTGGACGCTGGACAACTCGCCAATGTACCGCGCCGCCGAGATGATGACGCAGGTGTTCTCGCCCTATGACTTGAACCCCAGCGGCAAGAATCCGCTCAGCGACATCCTCGCCAAGACGGTTGATTTTGAGTGCCTGGCCACGGCGCCAATCCGCCTCTTCATCACCGCGACCAATGTGCGCACCGGCAGCGGCCGGGTGTTCCGCAATGCCGAGATCACGCCCGAGGTGCTGCTGGCCTCGGGCTGCTTGCCGACCATGTTCCAGTCGGTCGAAATCGATGGCGAGTTCTACTGGGATGGCGGCTATTCGGGCAACCCGACCATCACGCCGCTGGTGCGGGAATGCAAATCGCGCGACACGATTCTGGTGCAGATCAATCCTATCGTGCGCGAAGCTATCCCCAAGACCGCGCGCGATATTGCCAACCGGCTGAACGAGATTTCCTTCAACGCGCCGCTGCTCAAAGAGTTGCGCATGATTGCACTGCTGCATCAATGCGCCGATGCGGACAGCGGCGAAGGCGGGCAATGGGCGCGCATGCGCATGCACCGCATCGCCACCGACCGGGTCACCGAACTCGACTCCAGCTCCAAGATGATTACCGAGTGGAAGTTCCTCTGCGGTCTGCGCGACGAAGGCCGGCGCACCGCCGAGCTGTTCCTTGAAACCCATGGCGATGCGCTGGGCGTGAAGTCCTCGCTCGATCTGAACGCGATGCTGGAGGTGCAATAACCATGGGCTTGCTCGGCATACTTTTAGGCCTGGGCCTGCTGGTCTGGCTGGCGTTTCGCGGCTGGAGTGTGCTGGGTCTGGCACCGGTCGCTGCGCTTATTGCGGCAGGCTTTGCGGGTGAGCCGCTGCTGGCGCATTGGACGCAGACCTTTATGGGCTCGGCGGCCGGTTTCATCGCCTCCTTCTTCCCCCTCTTCCTGCTCGGCGCGCTGTTCGGCAAGCTGATGGCCGACAGCGGTTCGGTCAGCGCGATCGCACAGTTCATCACCGAAAAGCTGGGCAGCAAGCGGGCCATTCTTTCAGTAGTCCTGGCGGGCGCCTTGGTCACCTACGGCGGCGTCAGCCTGTTCGTGGCGATGTTTGTCTTGGCGCCGATGGGCCAGGCGCTGTTCAAGGCTGCCGATATTCCGAACCGCCTCTTGCCCGGTGCCGTGATGCTGGGCACGGCGACCTTCACGATGTCGGCCCTGCCCGGTTCCCCGGCGATTCAAAACGCGATCCCGATGCCGTTTTTCGAGACCACGCCCTTTGCCGCACCCGGCCTAGGCTTTATCGCTGCGGCCATCATGTTCGGCTTTGGCATGTGGTGGTTGAGCCGCTCGGAGGCGGCCGCGCGCCGTGCCGGCGAGGGTTTTGGCGGACCGGCCGCTTCGGCGACGGATGCGGCAAACGACACCATGCTGCGCGAGCGCGCCACCGCCTCGCGCGAGTTTGACCCCGCCGAGCTTGAGCATGGCGCGCGCAGCGCGCAACTGCCCAGCATTGGCATTGCGCTGTTGCCGCTGATCGTGGTGATGGCGGTCAACCTGACCATGTCGCTGCTGGTGCTGCCGCGCCTGGACACCAGCTTCCTGGCCGAGCCGCGCTGGGGCGGCACGACCATCGCCAGCGTCGGCGGCGTCTGGTCAGTGCTGCTGGCGCTGGGCGCTGCGATCCTGGTCTTGTATGCATTCAATCGCAGCCGCTTGCAGAGCTTGCGTGACACTGTCGACGCCGGCCTGAATGCCGCGGCCCTGCCTGTCATCAGCGTGGCCAGCCTGGTCGGCTTCGGCGCCGTGGTCGCCGCCTTGCCGGCCTTTGCGGTCGTGCGTGAATGGGTGCTGACCATCGAAGGCGGGCCGCTGGTCGGCCTGGCGATTGCGACCAATGTGTTGTCGGCGCTGACCGGCTCTGCCTCGGGCGGCTTGACGATAGCGCTGGGCGCTTTGGGCGAGACCTATATGGCCATGGCCTACCAGTACGGCATTGACCCGGCTCTGATGCACCGCGTGGCGGTGATTGGCGCCGGCTCGCTCGACAGCTTGCCGCACAACGGCGCGGTCGTAACCATGCTGGCCGTCTGCGGTGTCACGCACAAAGAGAGTTACTTCGACATCGTGATGGTCGGCATCGTCAGCGCGATCCTGGGGCTGATTGCCGTCGTTGTCCTGGGTTCGATGTTCGGTTCGTTCTAAGGCTGGCTGGAGCCCGCCGGTAACTAGGGCGACACGCAGCAGCGCTGGGAAGCTCTGCATAAATCGGGGCGAGGCCGGGCAGTGCGGATCGGGATGGACTGCAAGGCGCAGTTTGAAGCCAATAGCCGTAGCTATTGGCGAAAAATGTAACGCAGCAGACCGCCCGAGACCGCGCTTGCACGGACCGGCCTGATTTGTGCAGAGCTTCCCTAGACAAGGAGCTTTTAGCATCATGATGAAGATCTTGAACGCCAGCCGGTTTCTGGTGTTGGCGGCCGTGATCGGCTCGCTGCTGTCGGCGGTGGCGCTGTATGCCTATGGCCTCATCGACACCATGGCGGTGATCGCGCGCACGCTGGGCTCGGCGGAAGTGTCGACCAAGGGCGCCAAGGGCCTGATGCTTTACTTCATCGAGATCTTCGATCTGTTCCTGCTCGGCACCGTGATGCTGATCCTGGCACTCGGCCTCTACGAGTTATTCATCAACCCGGAGCTGAAGATGGCGTCGCGGCTGCAGATCAACACCTTCGAGGACCTCAAGACCACGTTGGTAACGGTCGTCATTGCGGTGATGGCGGTCACCTTTTTGGGCCAAATCATGTCCTGGACCGGTGACGCCTCGCTGTTCGATATCGGCGTGCCGGTGGCGCTGGTGATCCTGGCCCTCAATCTCTATTTGTGGGTTGCCAAGGGCGCCAAGAAGTAGCATCCCTGGCCGCCCACTTCGGCAAGACTTGCCTACGGCCCCGAGCGGGCCAGCGCGTCAAGCCGCTTGGCCCCGCTCTGCATCACTTGGCTGACCCAATCGCCAAAGGTGTTGCTCAAGCCAAAGCTGGCGTTTTTGCCCTGCTGGTCGACCCAGGCAATGCTCCAGAAACCCGCGAATGCGCCTTCATGGGCCAAGACCGTGGCGCCATTGACCTTCAGGCCGCCCCAGCCCAACTCATAGCCGCCCTCATTCAAGGACTTGAGCCGCGCCACATAGGCCGCCGGCAAGGGCGTGCTTTGGCCCTGCAATGCCAAGAGATGCCAGCGCAACCAGCGTGTATAGCCTTGCGGCGTGACGCTGAAGCCGCCCGAGGGTGTGGCCATCAATTGTTCGACCTGGTCAACATCGTTCAACAATGGCGCAGCCGGCGTCAGCTGGGCTGGACCGTTACTCCAATGGCCGAACAGGTTGGGCGGCGTGATCGGGCGCGACCAGAACCAGCGCCCACTGACGCCCAAGCTGCCCTGCACGAGCTGCTCGAACACAGTCTCAAAAGGCTTGCCCGCAGCGGCTTCTACCATCTGAGCCGCCAATACATAGCCGGCGTTGGAGTAAAGGAAATTGCCCCCCGGCTTTGTCGCCGGCGGCTGCGCCAGCAGCCAAGGCAGGTAGGCAGCTCGAGCCGCCTGCGGGTCTGTCGGCAGCGGCCCGCGGGCACGCAAATAGGCCCAGTAAGGCGTGTACTCTTCGGACCTGTTCATCTGCCGCAAGCCGGCCTTGTGGCTGAGCAGCTGCAACAGCGTCAGGTCTTGATAATCGGGCAAGATGCCGGCCTTCAGTTGCGGCAGCAGGTCGACGACGCGGCTGTCCCAGCGCAGCTTACCGCTGTCCACCAGGCTCGCCGCCACCATCGCGGTCATGGCTTTGGTGTTGGACGCCAACAAGAAGTACTCGTCGCCCGTCAGCAGCGGGGCAGCGCCCTGCTTGAGCACGCCGCTATGGCCGATGGACTCAGCCTGCACGCGCACGCTGCCAAATACGGCCCCGGCCAAACCGCGCTGTACCGCCTCATCGCTGACCTGCTGTGCATTTTCCGCAAGCGATGGCGGCACCGTATCGCCGCCACCGCAGGCGCTCAATGCCGCCGCACCCAGCAGGGCCAGAGCCGCTGCTGCCAGCAGTTGCCTGCGAACCCCACCTGCAACGCTAGGCACACCGGAGCTGGCGTACAAGATAGGCGCCCGCCCCAAAGCTCTTGATGAAAATTTCATGTTGTCCCCCTGTGATTCTTTTGAGAAAGCCGATTGATCGGCCTCGGCAGCAAGTTCGCGTCAACACACAGTGTCAGCTCAAATGACCGCTCAATTTTCTTGTTATGCCGAGTAGCGCCAAACGCACCCTCGGGTAGCGGATGCTGCAATTCGGGATTGAGTTTTGGCAAAAGACATTGGGGAAACAAGTTTCACGAACGAAAAAAAACGGGCCCAGGGGCCCGTTCCGCGCCAACAAAGCCGCGCCTTATTTGACCGCAATGATCTCGCGGCTCTTGAGCTGACCAATGATCAGGTTGGCAAACGGCGGTGCTTCCTGCGCGACCGAGCGCGGGTTGAAGGTGGTGGTCGTGACCGCCCACACCAGGCGCCGGGTGCTCACGTCAAACAGCTTGGTCTCGACTGTGGCCAGATCGTACTGACGCACCTCCTGAACCGGGAAACTGCCGCGCGAGTACATGCCGCCCCAGCTGTTGCTTGGGCCCCAGGAGTTGTGACCCCAGCCCATGCCGCCATGCACCATGGTGGTGGAGACTTGCGTGCGCTGATCCACTCCCAGCACCCGGACCAGCAGCAGGCCTTGGGCGCCGGTGCCCTTCACGGCGGCTTCAAAGTCCGCCTGCGACAAATTGGGGTCATCCAGACGCAACGTGTGGCCGGCCAACGCGTCCACCCCCGCTGCGCGCATGCGCTCGACGAAGACCTCTTCCACCAAACGATCTTCGGCAACCGAATTGATACTGCCGGCGACGACGATCTTGCTCATCGGTGGGCCTTTGAAGTCGGTGTCGAACCAGGCCGAGCGGACCGACGTGGATTGGCAACCGGCGGCCAGTACTGCGGTGGCCAACACGGCCAGAGTAGATGCAAATTTCATGCTGAGCACTCCTGTGTAAAAAGATTCACGAACAACAAATCGGCCAGGCCGCATCAAGGCTTTTCTATCGCCGATTCAACCACCAAGTCAAGTACGTACAGATAGGGTGCGCCGCCGCCTACGGCCGCGCGATCAAAACGCTTCAGCCGCAGCACATTGCGCACACCAGGCTTGTGCGTATAACCTTCGATCGTTTCAGCAAAAGGCAGCCAGGCACCGGGCGTGCCCACGTTCAAGCCTTGCTCATCAAAGCGGCGCTCGCGCACCTGCAGGCATTGCGCATCGGCTCCTTGGGCGTTCTTACAGGCCACCTGGCTGGCGCTCACTTCCATGAACACCCGCGTCGCCTGACCGTAACGCGCCTCGGGCGTCATCTGACCGGTGAAGAACAGCGTCGCATTGCTGGGCCCGGTCAAGCGCAGCGTCGTCGCCGTGCCGGCCAGTACCTCGCTCTTCAACGGTGCAGCAAGCAACTCCGCCAAAGCCGCATCCACCTTCATGGCAGCAGGCTCGCAAGCCATCATCGTCGAAGCCATGCGGCTGAAACTCAGTTTGCCCTCGGCATCAATCTGGTAGCCGCTCATCATGCGGTTGCAGCCGCCTTCGATATTGAAACGGCCGGCGCTGAAACTGAAATGAATCTCGCGCGGCGTCACGGCCGGCAGGCCCGCAATCGGCTGGCCCTGCGCGTCTGTGGCCCAAACCAGCGTCCAACGATGCGCCTCGAGCGTGCGTGGCAACTCGGCTGCGGCCAAGGGGCTCAAACGCATCAACTGGCGCTGAGCATCCTGCGGCCAAGTGGCTGCGGCGCCTGCGGGCAACAGGGCAACACGACCCTCACCGACCAATAACTGACGCCCGCTGCCTTGCTCATCGAGGGTGATCGCATTGCCATTGGGGCTCCATGTGAAACGGCCGCGTGACACCTTGGGCGCCGGGTCCCGGTCCAGGTATTGGACCGACAACTCGAAACTCTCATCCCGGTTCAGCCGCAGCCGGGTCTGCACGCCGGGGCAGTTGGCGCAGGGCAAGGTGCCCGCGTAAGTGCCGGCCCAGTCGAGCGCATTGCGGCTGCTGTGGGCGGGGTCGGCCACGGGAGCTTTTGATCCGCCGTCAGCCAGCGGCGCACAAGCCGCAATTGCCACCAGCGCCAGCGTACTCAGCGCCAGCTTAAGCCATCGAGTTTGCTTCATCTTCTAGGTCTCCTAAGTGTTTGAGTCGGGCCCCCTGCATCAAGCAGGCCGCCTAAAGAAACTTGCGGTTTCGAAGGTCGCCGGTGCAAAGCCGCGTCCATTCAGATTGAGGCTGCGCTTGAGCACAAAATCAAACAACAAGACATTGACTTCGCGCAACCGTCGCAAGGTGTCGAGCGCGGCCGGGTCCAGCATCTTTTGCTCGACCACCGCCTTCAGGTAGATCAGCGGCACGATGCCGGGCAGCGGGTAGTCGGAGCCATTGACCAAACGGCTGTGCCACTCGGGCCGCTCCAACAGCTTGGACAGCACGCCCATCCGGTTACCTTGCGTGACGGCGGCAATGTCGCCGAGCAAGTTGCTGCGGTAGCCCGGCTCATCCATCAAGCGCGCAAACAGCTCGAAATTGGGCAGCATGGCCCCACTCGCACTGTCAATGTCTTCGCCCACGCCGAGCGAGGCGCAATGCGCAATCACCACTTTCACACCGGCATCCAGCGGGCGCCGCAGACGTAATGGGTTACCCAAATGCTCACCGAAGCCATGCACGGCACGCTCATCGCCGGCATGGCTGATCAGCGGCATCTTCAAGGCCGCCAACTTGGCAAAGTAGCGGTCGCAGCGAGCATCGGCCGGGTCGATATTCTGCGCCGACGGCAGCCACTTGATGGCTCTGGCACCCTGCGCTGCGGCGGCGTCGAGCCGGTCTAGCGCGGCGGGGTCATAGGGGTGAATCGAGGCCACCCATTCGATCTGGGCCGAATGGCTTTTCGCCAAGCCGGCTACGTATTTGTCGGGCACATGAAAGGTGGAGCGCTCCGGCATTGCCGCGCCCGCCTCATCGCGCGCCCAGTCGAAGCCGAACAGCATTACTTTGAAGCCTGGCGCCATGGCCCGGCATTGCGCCAGCAGGCGTTCAACAAAACTCTGGTCGGCGCGGCCGGCCGACTCGTCCACGCAAGACGCATTGACGTACATCGCCTTTTGCGCGTAGCCGACAGGCTTCCAGATGTTGTTCAGACGCGGGTTGAACCAAAGCCCGCTGCCCGACGCGCCATCACCGAAAGCATGGCAATGGCTGTCCCAGACCTTGCCGGCATCGATGCCGCGCCATGCGGCTTGCACCAAGGGATGCTCACGCAGATCTGCCGGCAATTCCGGCACGCAGGGGTTGAGCACCCCATCGCGCAAAGAGAAATCACAGCCGCTCAAGAAAAAGCCGGCGCCGGCAGCGGCGCCCACAAAGCTACGTCGCTTCATACGGCGCCGGCCTCAATCACAGTTGCTGAATGCCGTTGGCCGACACGCGCACGCGGTCGCCAATGCGCAGCGCAGGCGCCGAGGTCTGCTCGA
Organism: Paucibacter sp. B2R-40; assembly: GCF_025717555.1. Taxonomy (GTDB): domain Bacteria; phylum Pseudomonadota; class Gammaproteobacteria; order Burkholderiales; family Burkholderiaceae_C; genus Paucibacter_A. The sequence goes on from NZ_JAJIRP010000002.1 coordinate 27,381, forward strand.
TCGTCGCGCGGCTGCCGTCGTCATAGCGCACACCGATCTGCCAGACCAGGGTCTGCTGCGAAGCCAGGTGGTTGCCGGCCATTGCACCAGCGCCAGCGCCGACGACGGTGGCCGCCGTCTGACCGCGACCGCCGCCGACCTGGTTGCCCAGCAGGCCACCGATCACCGCGCCGGCGATGGCGCCGCCGGTGGCGTTGCCGTTTTGCACCTGGCCTTGGACGATGGACTCGACCACGCCATCACGCGTGGCAGGCTGGGTCACTTGGAACGCGGGCGGCGTGCTGCAGGCGGCCAGCATCAGCGCCAGGCCGGCGGTGAAAACAGTGGCGACGCGGCGAATACTTGAAAAATTGATCACTTGACTACTCCAGAAAGTTAAAACAGACGCGCCAGCTTACTCGGGAATCGAGTTCAACAAAAACATCGCCGACAACAGACCCGTGGGGCGACCCAGCTTACCCAACCATTGCGCAAAGATGCTCTCGATGTCGCCTCCCGCATAGACTTGCGTCAAGGCCTTGTTGACTTCCAGCCGCAGTGCCGAGTCATTGCGCGGCAGTGCCAAAGCATAAGGTTCGATCGAGAAGTCTTCGGCCACCAACGCCAGCTTGGCCGGCTCCTTGGCTTGAATCGCCAGGCCCACCAGTTTGACCTTGTCGCTGGCCAGGGCATCAACGGTGCCCGCCTCCAGCATCGCCAGGCCAGCCGCCGCATCGTTGACGGGCACCAAGCCGGCATTGACCAGGCGCAGGCGCAAAACCTCGGCCAACCGAGCTTCGGTCGTCGTGCCCTTGAGCACTGCAATCTTCTTGCCGGCCAGATCGCTGACCTGGTTGATGGTCGAGCCGGACTTGACCAGCAAGCCACCGCCGTCGATGAAGATCAAATTGGAGAAATCGACATGAGCCAAACGGCTCTGCGTCTGGGTGGTGTTGGCGCAGTCCAGATCGGCACGGCCCGTTGCCACCATCTGCAGGCGTTCGCTGACCGAGCCGGCCATCCAGTTAACTGTCAAGTTAGGCTCACCGACCGTGCGGCCAATCTGTGCAATCACGCGCTTGCACAGGTCAATCGAGAAACCCAGCGGCGCCTTGTCCGGGCCGGTGAACGAGAACGGCAAAGAATCGGCGGAGTAGGCGACATTGATCGTCTTGGCCGCCTTGATCTTGCCCAAGGTATTGGGGCCGCCATTCGGGCTGCCTTGACCACCGACTTGGGCGCTTGCTGTAGCCCCGATGGCGGATGCCGTTATCAACAGTGCCGCCAGAATCGTCTTGACCATACAAACCTCCATTGACTTGAAGAGATAAGACACCGCGCCGAGGCCTGGGTATCATGCGCTGGCGCTAGTGGAAATAGCAGCTCAGTGTACAGCGGAGAATCGCGTTAGGAGTCTCTACGCGCCGCCCCAAAAGGAGGGGAAGCTTGATGTCATCGACGATCTTGGGGGCCGCCTTGCGGGCCATAGCGCGCGCCGGCATGCTCGGCGGGCTGATTCTGTTGAGTGCCTGCGGCGCCTTGCCGCGCAATCCAGTACCGGCCCATGAATCGGCCAATGCCGCGATACCCGGCATGCCCGATATCAGGGCCAGGGCCGGCGCGCCGAACGCGGCGATGGAGGCCGATCTGGCGGCCTCATTCAAAATGGAATCAAGCAATGAATTTCCCGCCGGCGCAGACGGCTCGGTCAGCTATCCGCATCTGGCCCTGTCGGGCGGCGGGGCCAATGGCGCTTTCGGTGCCGGTTTTTTGAACGGTTGGACCAGCATTGGCAGCCGGCCGGTTTTCAAGGTGGTCACTGGCGTGTCCACCGGGGCGCTGATGGCGCCATTTGCCTTCCTTGGCCCCAGCTATGACCAGGCCTTGCGCGAGTTCTACACCACCACCAGTACGCGCGATATTTTCACGCTCGGTTCGGTGCTACGCCAGGTGCTGGCGGGGGAAGCCCTGGCCAACACCAAGCCACTGGCGACCATCATCGAGCGCCATATCGACGCTGAATTCCTGCGCCAGATCGCCGCCGCACACCAGCAAGGGCGCCGGCTTTATATCGGCACAGCCGACCTCGACGCGCGCGCCTTCGTGGTCTGGAATATGGGACTGATCGCAAGCAGCGGTCGACCCGAGGCGCTTGAGCTATTTCGCCAGGTGATGCTGGCCTCGGCCTCGATTCCAGTGGCGTTCCCGCCGGTGTACTTCAAGGTTGAGGTTGGCGCAGAGGGGCGCGGCTACGACGAAATGCATGTGGACGGCGGCGTCGGTTCGCGCGTCTTTGTGACCGGCGGGGTCTACCGGTCTTCAATCATTCAGGAGCGCGGCGGCCTGGGCGTCGGCCGCGAAGACTTCTTCGTCATCCACAACGGCCAGCTGCTGCCGGTGCCCGACCCGGTGCCACGCTCGATGTCGGCGATTGCGATTCGCGTGCTGGACGCCACCGGTCGCGTCGCTGTACTGGGTGATTTGTTCCGCATCTACGGCCACGCCCAGCAGCAGGGCGCTGGCTTTCAGTGGGTGACGATTCCCAACGACGTCAGCATGGCCAGCGCCGAGACCTTCGATCCCGTGCAGATGAATATGCTTTACGACTTCGGCTATCACATGGCTAGGTCGCGCCAGCCCTGGGCGACCGCCCCGCCCGGCCGGCCTGCGGAATGAATCAATGAATGACGATTGAAAGCCGAGTGAGTCGCCGCTTGTATCAACGCCAGATCGCGTAGCCCAGGCGCAGCGCCCAGGGCTCGCGCTTGTTGTAGTTGAGCAGGGTCTCGCCGTAGCCATTGAAATACTGTGCCATCAAGTAACCCGACAGCCCAGGCACAAAGCGATTCAGCGGGTAACTGGCCTGCACATCGGCGCTGAAGGCCTTGGACAGCGTGCCCTTGCGCAGGTCCATGGCAATCTGCCAATCATTGTTCTTGCCGTAGGTGAAGCGGAAATCCCCGTAGCCGCGGTACTTGCCCATGTCCGGGTTCTCTGACTTGTCGAGATAGGCATAGAGCTTGGGCTCAAAGGTGGTGTGGAAGCCCGTGCTGTCACCAAAGGTGAACAAGGGCTTCACATACAAGATGTCGATGCTGCGCGACTTTGAATCAACATCATCCCGTCCATTCGATTCATGCTCATAGCCGGCCGCAAAACCGACCTCATTGCCCGCCACTCGCCAGCCGGTGCTAGGCGACTGGTAGAAGAAGCCGGGCTTGTACTTGGTGTCCACAAACGGCTTGGACTCGCCGGTCAGATCCCAGAAGGCGGTCTGCGTGTAGCCAAAGTACAAATTGTCGACAAAGCGCCGCGAGAGCTTGTCGGCTGACTCATACAAGCGCAGCTTGAAGCTGATCTGAAACTTCGCATTGGCCTCGATGCCGGGGCCGATCGCGGCAAACATCGGCTCATTGAAGCTCAAGCGCCCTTGGTCCTGCAAATTGGGGTCGCTTTCGGCGCGCACGGCCAAGGTCGTGACGGCTGGGGGGCTCGCGGCCTCTGCCGGCGCGGCGGCAATGGCTGGCGCTGCCGCGTTCGGCGTCGACAGTTGCACCAGCATGCCCGGCGCGTCAAGATCCAGCGCGTCGATACGCACCCGGCCGCGCAGATTGGCCGGCAACTCGCCGACGTAGTTGATGCGCAAGAACTCGCCCGCATGCAGATCGATCTGGGGCGGCAGCGGCGACTCCAGTCGCAGGCTCACACTTGCCTGCGCGCCCAAGTCCGGCGTTAGCGTGACCCGCAACACTTCTGGCAGCGCATAGGAACGAGCCTCTGCTTCGGCGCTCAGCATCAAGCTGAGCTTGAAGGGCTGGCTCGGGTCCAGCGTGCGGCTAGGTGCCAGCAAATTGATATCCGCCCGCGCTGTCAACGGGGCCAGCGCCGCGCCCAACAACAAAGTGAGACGCAGCAGACGGTGTGATGATGAGCGCTTGTGCATGAGGCTACTCCGCGAAGACAAGAAAAAGAAACGCCCTGCCGACCAACAGTCGGCAGGGCGCTATGCATCAGCTAAGCATCAGCCAAGCATCAGGCCAAAGCTTTGGCCTTGAGTTTGGCGAACTCGTCGGCAGTGATAGTGCCGGCATCGAGCAAAGCCTTGGCTTCGGCAATATCGGCCGCCGGCGACTTGCCCGCCACGCCCTTGATATAGGCCTCGGTCTCGGACTGCGCACGCTTGACGCTGGCGTTTTGACGGTTGGACATGCCCTTGCCGCGTGCAACGATGTAGATGATGGCCGTCAGCATAGGCACAAAGATCAGGCCAATAATCCACAAGACCTTGGAGCCGCCGCCCATCTCGTCGTCCCGGAACAGATCGACAACGATCTGGAACATGATGATCAGATAGGCCACAAACACAAAGGCCGAAATCATCAGCAGGATCGAGTCCCAAAAATTGCTCATATCAGTTTCTCAGTTGGTTTCCATCAAAAATCGGCCTGCGCCTGCGGGGCATCGCTCGCAGCTCGCAGCGCTTGGTACAGCAGCAGTAACACAGCAGTTCGGCGCGCAGTCTACACGCGCACTGCGACGGCAGGAACAAAATATCAAGCCCAACCCAATTCAAGGTTAGGGAGGCTTTACTCAACCTCGAATCAAGGATAAACCACTTGTTGCTCAGCACATTGAGCCTGCACATGTTCTAGCAGCTGTTGCGCCAGCGGGCTCGCCTCGCGTGCCCTTAACCATACTGCAGCCACGGGTTTTGCGGCGCAGGGCAGCTCTATGGACAAGCGCGCCAAACGATGCCTTTGATCACCGAACTCAAAGCGCGAACGCATGCCAAAAGACAACATGCCTCCATGCTGGGTCAGCCCGACCTGCACCGGCACAGAATAGGCCTCAACAGCCGCGCGCGGCATCGCCAGGCCCAGTTCCGCCAAGCTACGCAGCACGAATTCATAGAAAACACAGTCCGGGGGCGGCAACACCCAGCGCTGTTCCAGCAGCTCGGGCCATGTCAGCTGCTTGCGCTTTGTCAGCGGATGATCGTTCCCGGCCAGCACCATCAAGCACTCCTCGAACAAGGTCTGCGCCTGCAAGTCGACATCGAGTTCAAACAGCGAGAGCCGCAACAGCGCCAGCTCAATATCGCCTCTGCGCAAGCGCTCCAGCAACTCGGCCTCGCGCCCCTCGACCACGGTCACCGCGCTATGCGGCTGCGCTGCACACAGGCGCTTGATGGCGACCGGCAAAAAAGGGATGGCGGGCATAGGCACCGTGCCTATGCGCAAGGAGCCGGCAGCGCCGCTGCTCAAGCTGGCCAAGTCCTGCGCGGCATGACGCAACTCCTCGAAAACGGCAAAAGCACGCGGTGCAAAGCTCAGACCATAAGCGGTCGGCTCGACGCCACTGGCCAGGCGCTCGAACAGCTTGACGCCCAGCATCTGCTCCAAGCCGGCGATCGACTTGGTCACCGCCGGCTGCGTCAAGTGAACGGCTGCCGCCGCCTTGTGGAAGCTGCGCAACTGGAACACGGCCAGAAACACGCGCAGCTCGCTCATCTTCAGGTGTCGTGGCAGGCGATGGATCAGATGATTGCTTGGCACCATAAGTGAGTGAGCAGTTGTTAACTTCATTCTAGGGGGTACTCCGGGTTAACCCAAGATGCACGCAGCTGGAAAGTTATCTCACAATGAATTTCCGGAATCGCAAGTCTACTTTCATGCAAGAAAGCTGGCAGATACTGCGCCAAGCTGCGCTGCGATTGAGCGTTAGTTGATCTGCCGCAATACGCCCTGGTGAGTAGCAGGGTTGACCTGAATCCAAATCAATATCAAGAAGGACGTGAGACATGGCTGAGCAAAAGATGTCACGCATGGGCTTGACGGCCATGGTGGTGGGGGGGATGGTGGGAGCGGGCATCTTCTCGCTGCCGCGCACCTTCGCGAATGCCACCGGCCCACTGGGCGCCTTGATCGCCTGGGTGATCGCCGGCACCGGCATGTATATGCTGGCCCGCGTATTCCAGGCCCTGGCCGAGCGCAAACCCGAGATCGACGCCGGCGTCTATGCCTATGCCCGCGAAGGCTTTGGAGATTACCCGGGCTTCTTGTCCGCCTTCGGTTACTGGATCGGCAGCTGCATCGGCAACGTCTCCTACTGGGTCTTGATCAAATCGACGCTGGGTGCCTTCTTCCCCATCTTCGGCGACGGCAACACGGCGGTCGCGATCGCCGTGGCCTCCCTGGGTATCTGGTCCTTCCACTTCCTGATCCTGCGCGGTGTGCAGCAAGCTGCCTTCATCAACAGCATCGTCACGGTGGCCAAGGTGATCCCTATCGCCATCTTCATCGTGATCATGTTCTTCTCCTTCAAGATGGATCTGTTCAGCTTCAACTTGTATGGCGGCGACCTCACCACCGGCTTGTTCGAGCAGGTGCGGGCGACGATGCTGGTGACCGTGTTTGTGTTCATCGGCATCGAAGGCGCCAGCGTCTATTCGCGCTTCGCCAAGGACCGCGCCGACGTCGGCAAGGCCACCATCCTGGGCTTCATCAGCGTGACCTGCCTGATGGTCCTGGTATCGCTGCTGCCTTACGCGGTGATGCAGCGCGCCGAGATTGCCGGCATGCGCCAGCCTTCGATGGCGGGCGTGTTGGAGTCCGTGGTCGGACCCTGGGGTGCCATCTTTGTCAGCGTCGGTCTGTTGGTCTCGGTGCTGGGCGCCTACCTGGCTTGGGCGCTGATTTGCGCCGAAGTGATGTTCGCCGCCGGCAAGTCCAAAGACATGCCCAAGGCCTTCGCCAGGGTCAACAAGAACAATGTGCCGGTGACGGCGCTGTGGTGGACCAGCGGCGTGATTCAGCTGATCGTGATCTCCACCTACTGGTCGCGTGACGCCTTCTCGCTGATGCTCAACCTGACCAGCGCGACGACCTTGATTCCTTACCTGTTCGTCGCAGCCTACGGCTTGATGATCGCCAAGCGCGGCGAGACCTACGACGTGCTGCCGCAAGAGCGTCAGCGCGACCTGATCCTTTCCACCCTGGCGGTGCTGTACACCTTGTTCATGATTTACGCCGGCGGTCTGAAATTCATCGTCCTGTCGGCCGTGTTGTTTGCGCCGGGCACCGTGCTCTATTTCATCGCGCGGCGCGAGCAAGGCAAACCGGTGTTCGCGAAGACATCGGATTGGGTCACCTTCGGCGTCATCGTCGCAGCGGCCATCTATGGCGTCTACGGTCTGGCCACCGGCGCCGTAGCAATTTAGGCAGTGAAAAAGCTAGTAATTACCAACGGAGATCATCATGACAACTGCAAGTGAAGTGAAGTTCGGCGTCCATTCGGAAGTCGGCCAACTGCGCAAGGTAATGGTGTGTGCGCCAGGCCGCGCACATGCGCGCCTGACACCGTCCAACTGCGATTCCCTTTTATTCGACGACGTGCTGTGGGTGGAGAACGCCAAGCGCGACCACTTCGACTTCGTCAGCAAGATGCGCGACCGCGGCATCGAAGTGCTGGAAATGCACAATCTGCTGGCCGAGACCCTGGCCGTGGCCGAGGGCAAGAAGTGGATTCTCGACAATCAGGTCGTACCCAATCAAATCGGTCTGGGCTTCGTCAACGAGCTGCGCGGCTACCTGGAAGGCCTGGACAACCGTACGCTGGCCGAAGTCTTGATCGGCGGCCTGTCGACCAATGAATTCCCCGAGTCGGTCGGTGGTTCGTCTTTCTCGGTCGTGCGCGACGCGGCCGGCGTCACCGAGTACCTGTTGGCGCCCTTGCCTAACACGCTGTACACACGGGACACGACCTGCTGGATCTATGGCGGCGTGACGCTCAACCCGCTGTACTGGCCGGCGCGCCACGAGGAAACCATCCTCACCACGGCGATTTACAAGTTCCACCCCGACTTCGCTGGGCAAGTCAATGTCTGGTGGGGCGACCCGACCGAAGACCACGGCCTGGCCACGCTGGAAGGCGGCGACGTGATGCCTATCGGCAAGGGCAATGTCTTGATCGGCATGAGCGAGCGCACCTCGCGCCAGGCGATCAGCCAACTGGCCGCGACGCTGTTCAAGAAGGGCGCGGCCGAGCGCGTGATCGTGGCAGCGATGCCCAAGATCCGTGCCGCCATGCATCTGGACACCGTCTTCACCTTCGCCGACCGCGACTGTGTGCTGCTGGCGCCGGACTTCATGAACCAGACCCGCACCTTCTCCTATCGCCCGAGCGATCACCCGAGCGGGATCGAGCTGCACGCAGAGAACAAGCCGTTTGTCGACGTGGTGGCCGAATCGCTGGGCTTGAAGAAGCTGCGCGTCGTCGAAGCCGGCGGTACCGATTACCAGCGCGAGCGTACGCAGTGGGACAGCGGCGCCAACTTGGTCTGCGCGTCACCAGGCGTGGTCTATGCCTACGACCGCAATACCTACACCAACACGCTGCTGCGCAAGGAAGGCATTGAGGTCATCACCATCGTCGGCGCCGAACTTGGCCGCGGACGTGGCGGCGGCCACTGCATGACCTGCCCGATCGTGCGCGACGCGGTCGACTTCTAAACCGGCCAAACACACGACGCCCGCCACTCACCGCTCGCCAAAATGGGGGCGGCGGGCAGCGGGCGCTACTGTTTTCTTGAGGCCTCATAGGCACCACTTTGGGGCCAATAGGCCGTCACAAAGCCTACCTACAATCCGCCTGGCTTTTTGAGCCCTGGATCGTTAGTCCATTGAGTAATTCCTTATTTGTCGCCATGCGGCGTGCAAACTAACCGCAGCCTTGATCGGAACCGCCCCGTGTCTGATAACTTCATCACTCTGCGTGCCCCGCGCCGCCCTTCGCTCAGGGTTGGCACCGCCTTGATGTCCATGATTGCGCTGGCCGCCCTGAGCGCCTGCAATCGCACGGCCGAAGCGCCGCCGCCCGAGATCCGCCCGGCGCGCGTGATGACGATAGACAAGTTGGCCAGCAGCGGCACGGTGGCCCTCACTGGCACGGTACAGGCGCAGACCGAGATCAACCAATCCTTCCGCGTCGACGGCCGCATGATCGAGCGCACCGTCGACATCGGCGATAGCGTGCGCCCCGGTCAGCTGATCGCGCGGCTGGACCCGCAAAACGAAGAGAGCGGCCTGCAAGCGGCACGCGCCCAACAGGCCGCCGCACGCGCGCAACTGGTCGAGGCCCGCAACAACCATGTGCGCATGCGCGATCTGGTCGCCGAATCCGCCGTGTCGCGGGCGCAGTTTGACCAAGCCGAGGCGCTGCTGAAGACCGCCGAGGCGCAAATTGAAGCGGCGCAAGCGCAGGTCAATCTGGCGCAAAACCGCCTCAGCTATACGCGCCTGGTGTCCGACGTATCCGGCGTGGTGACCGCTCGTGGCCCACAGCCGGGCGAGATCGTTTCGGCCGGCCGCATGATCATCCAAGTCGCGCGCGACGGTGCGCGTGATGCCGTCTTCGACGTGCCCGGCCAGACCAAGGACGTGATGCCCAAGAACCCGCAGGTCACGGTCAGCATGAGCAATGACCCCAAGATCACCGCCAACGGCAAGGTGCGCGAGGTGTCACCACGCGCCGACGCCGTCACCGGCACCTTCGCCGTGCGCGTGCGTTTGATTGACCCGCCGGCCGCCATGCGCCTGGGCAGCACCGTCACAGGTCGCATTCAGCTCGACGCGGTCGCGGGCGTGCAGATTCCATCGGCCGCCTTGGTGCGCGCCGAAGGCAAGACCGCCGTCTGGGTGGTCGAGCCCAAAGCCAACACCGTGTCGCTGCGCACAATCACGGTGCGAAGCTCGGACGCCAGCACCGTCCAGGTGGCCAGCGGCTTGAGCGCCGGCGACATCATCGTCACCGCTGGCGTGCAAGCACTGCGTCCGGGCCAGAAGGTCCGTTTGCTCGAGACTAAATCGTGATCGGGCCGAATCTCTCCGAGTGGGCGCTGTCCAAGCGCTCGCTGGTCATCTTCATCATGCTGGTGTCCGTCATTGCCGGCAGCTTTGCTTTCTTGCGCCTGGGGCGCGGCGAAGACCCGGCCATCACCATTCGCACCATGGTGATAGGCGCGGGGTGGCCTGGCGCCACCGTCGATGAAACGCTCAAGCAGCTGACCGAACGCCTGGAGCGCAAGCTGCAAGAGACCGATCATCTAGACCGCATCCGCTCCTACACGACGGCCGGGCAAACGACCATCTTCATTGACCTGAAACAGTCCACGCCGCCGGCCGCGATTGCGGATGTCTGGTACCAGGTGCGCAAGAACATCGGCGATATTCGCCACACCCTGCCCGCCGGCACAGCCGGGCCTTTCTTCAACGACGACTTCGGCGACACCTTCGGCATCATCTACGCCTTCACCGCCGATGGCTTCAACTTCCGCGAGCTGCGCGACCATGTCGAGGACGCCCGCTCGCGCCTGCTGCATGTGCCCGATGTCTCCAAGATCGAAGTGCTGGGCGCGCAAGACGAGCAGATCTTCATCGAGTTCTCGGCCGAAAAGCTAGCCGGTCTGCGCCTGAACATCAGCAGCATTCTGGCCACCTTGCAGGCGCAAAACATGGTGCGCCCCTCGGGCACGATTCAGACCGAGAAAGAGCGCGTGTTCCTGCGCGTCAGCGGCGCCTTCGACTCCGAAGCCGATATCGAGGCGGTCAATATCGTCGCCGGTGAGCGCATCTTCCGCCTGGGCGATATTGCCAAAGTGCGGCGCGGTTTGGTCGACCCACCGCAGCCGATGTTCCGCGTCAATGGCAAGCCCGCCATTGGTCTGGCGATCGCTATGCGCGATGCCGGCGACATCCTGACCTTGGGCAAGAATATCCGCACCGAAATGGCTGCGATCAGCAGCAATTTGCCGCATGGCATCGAGTCGACGCTGGTGGCCGATCAAGCCGTGTCGGTCGATGTCGCCATCAGCGACTTCATGACCTCGCTCTGGCAGGCCATTGTGATCATCCTGGTCTGCAGTTTTGTCAGCCTCGGCATGCGCCCCGGTACAGTGGTGGCGCTGGCGATCCCGTTCACGCTGGCGATCGTATTCGCCGTGATGGGCATCCTGCATATCGACCTGCACCGCATTTCGCTCGGCGCTTTGATCATTGCGCTGGCGCTCTTGGTGGACGACGCGATGACGACGGTGGACGCGATGATTCGCCGCCTCGGCGCCGGCGACACGCCGGACCAGGCAGCCACTTTTGCCTACCGCACCCTGGCCGCGCCGATGTTGATCGGCACCCTGGTGACGATCGCCAGCTTTGTACCGATCGGCTTTGCGCAAAGCTCGGCCGGTGAATACACCTTCTCGATCTTCTCGGTGGTCGGCATCGCGCTGATCGCGTCCTGGTTGGTGGCGGTGCTGTTTGCGCCGCTGATCGGCAAGGCCTTGCTGAAGCCGCCCAAGGCAGGAGAAGCAGCCGAAGCCGAGGCCAAGCCGAGCAAGCTGATGGATGGCTACAGTGCCTTCCTGGCCGGCGCGATTCGCATGAAGTGGCTGACCATAGGCCTGACGCTGGGCGCCTTCGTGCTCTCGCTGTTCTTGCTGCGCCTGGTGCCGCAACAGTTCTTCCCGGCGTCTGATCGGCCCGAGCTGACCGTGGACATCACGCTGCGTCAGAACTCCTCGATCTACGCGACCGAGACGCAGGTCAAACGCCTGGAAGAAGTGCTGAAAGGCGACCCGGACGTTGACCATTACAGCAGCTATGTCGGGCGCGGCGCGATCCGTTTTATCCTGACCTTGAATGTGCAGTTGGCCGATCCCTTCTTTGGCCAGTTTGTGATCGTCACCAAGGACCTCGAAGCGCGCGAACGCCTGCGCACCAAGCTGGACAAGGTCTTGGCCGAGCAGTTCCCCGAGGTGATCGCGCGGGTCTCGCCGCTGGAGCTGGGCCCACCGGTGGGCTGGCCGCTGCAATACCGGCTGACCGGGCCTGACAAGGACGAGGTACGCCGCCTGTCCTTGGAGTTAGCGCAAATTCTGGGCTCCGATCAACGCACCCGCCATGTCAACTTCGACTGGATGGAGCCGGCGCGCCAATTGCACGTCACGGTCAACCAAGATCAGGCACGCCAACTCGGCATCAGCTCAGCAGCCATTGGCAATGTGCTGAACGCTGCCGTCACCGGCACCGCAGTGACACAGGTGCGCGACGACATCTACACGGTCAATGTGATGGCCCGCGCTGTCGACAGTGAGCGCGCATCATTCGACACCTTGCGCTCGCTGCAAGTGCCCACGCCGAGCGGGCGCATGGTGCCGCTGAGCCAGTTCGCCACGCTGAGCGAAGAGCAGGAGTTCCCCTTGGTCTGGCGCCGCGACCGCCTGCCAACGCTGACCGTGCGGGCCGACGTGATGCCCGGCGGCAGCCCGGATGACGTGGTGACGAGCCTGGCGCCGAAGATCGCCGAGTTTTCGGCCAAGCTGCCCGCGCAGTACCAGGTCGTAACCGGCGGCATGTATGAAGAAAGCAAGACCTCCAGCCAATCGGTGTTTGCGGTCGTGCCGTTGATGATCGGCCTGATGCTCTTCATCATGATGATCATGCTGGTGAGCTTCAGGCGCCTGGCGATGGTGGTGGCCATCATGCCGCTGGGCTTGATCGGTGTGGTGATGGCGCTGCTGGCCTTTAACCGGCCGCTGGGCTTCGTGGCCATCCTCGGCGTGCTGGCCTTGATCGGTATGATTGCCAAGAACGCGGTGATTTTGATCGTGCAGATCGAGACCGACCGAGCCGATGGCAAAGGCGTGCTGGAAGCGGTGATGGCCTCGGCCACCGGTCGTTTCCGGCCGATGTTGCTGGCGGCAGTTTCGACCGTGCTGGGCTTGATTCCGATCGCACCGACCGTGTTCTGGGGGCCGATGGCATTCGCCATCATGGGCGGCCTGCTGGTGGCCACGCTGCTGACGCTGGTGCTGCTGCCGACCGTCTATGTGGCGGTGTTCGGCAATGAAAAGCCAGCAGCACCAGCCCGGTCGGCAGTTGAACCCGTTTGAGAGTCCATGAGCGCCGCGGCCTTGAAGTCCATTGATGCGTCGAACCCGCAGCCCAGCACCGGTCACGGGTCCGACACGCTGGAGTTGTACCTTGGCGATACGCGTCAACTGTTCAACTCGATGGACCCGGCGCCCTTCCACAAGCGCGACATCGACCCCAAGGCGGCGGACTACATCGTCGACTGGGCCCGCGAAGTACCTGCCGGGCAAAGCCTGTCATTGATCGTGCATCTGGGGCAGTTGTCGAACGACGCCGACGATACGCAGATGCTGCGCGGCGCCATGCATGACTACTTTGCGCGTCGCGCCGTAGCCATGCGCAAGAAAGTGCGCCAGTTGCTGCGCACCGGGCGCATCAGCTTGCTCATAGGCTTGGCCTTCATGGCGCTGATGATGGTGCTGGGTGAGGCCGTCTTTACCGTCTTCAAGCATGCGGCCTATGCCACCTTGCTGAAAGAGAGCCTGATGATCAGTGGCTGGGTGGCGCTGTGGCGGCCCGCCGAGATCTTTTTGCACGAATGGTGGCCCATGCTCGGCGAAGCACGCTTGTATGACCGCGTGAGCCAAATCAATGTGCGACTCAAAAGCGAGTCAGGCAGCATCGGTATAGAGCCGGGTCTCGAATGAACACCACAACGCCGCCAGCCCCCGCGTCCAAAACCCGCACCGCTTGCTCGCGCGGCTTGGTCTATTTCGGCTTTTGGCTGCTGCTCTTGCCCAGCGCCAAGTCGGGGGATCTGGCCTTGGGCGCATTGGCCGCTGCGGCCGCGAGCTGGCTGAGTGTTTACCTGCTGCCGCCTGCCAGCGGCGGCATCCGCCTGGGTGCGTTGTTAGGGCTGCTGCCCCATTTTCTGTGGGAATCGGTACGCGGCGGACTCGATGTGGCCAAGCGAGCTTTTTCGCCGAGCATGCCGCTCAAGCCGGGCTTTGTGGAATGCCCGATGAGCTTCCCTCCTGGCTTGGCCCGCAACACCTTTGCCTCCATCACCAGCCTGATGCCGGGCACCGTGCCGGTGGCGGCAAGCGACGGTAGCCTGCTCTATCACTGCCTGGATGTAACCCAGCCGGTGGTCGAGTCCTTGTGCGCCGAACAGCGCCTGCTGGCGCGCGCTTTTGTGGAAGGCCAAAGTCAGGAAGGCCGGGCGAACCATGTCTGAGTTCTTGTTGGGAGCGGCGGCCTTCGTGGTGTTGACCGTGGCAGTTGGCATGCTGCGGGTCTTGCGCGGGCCGGGCGATGCTGAACGCTTGATGGCTGCGCAATTGCTGGGCACCGGCGGTGTCGCAGCCCTGCTCTTGCTGGGCGTGGCCAGCGGCGTAGGCTCGACACTTGATGTCGCTTTGACCTTGGCTCTGCTGGCCGCATTCGCCGGTTTTGCCTTCGTCAAAGCACAGGCTACGGCGGAGCAAGAAGACCAACCAGACCAGCAAGGCGGCCGCCAGGAAGAGCAGCCATGAGAGCCGCCCTCGATGTTTTCACCGTGCTGGCGGTCAGTGCTGGCTTGTTCTTCTTTCTCGCCGGCACGGTTGGGCTGTTGCGCTTCCCTGATTCATTGACCCGCTTGCACGCACTGACCAAGGCCGACAACCTGGGCCTGGGTTTGGTCGCCATCGGGCTCATGCCGCAAGTGGACGGCATTGCGGCCATGCTCAAGCTGGCTTGCATCTGGCTGCTGATGCTCTTGTCCAGCGCTACTGTTTCGCAATTGATTGCTTATGGTCTGCGCCGCAGCATGAAGGCCAAGGAGCAAGCGCGATGATGGACTTGCTGAATCTGATGCTCGCCGCCTTGCTGCTGGGGCTGGCCGTTTGGACGGTGATCTCGCGCGGCGCTTTCGCGGCCGTGGCCGGCTTCATCGCCTATGGTCTGCTCCTGACCTTGGTGTGGGTGCAGTTGCACGGCATCGATGTCGCGCTGACCGAGGCGGCCATTGGCGGCGGCCTGACCGGCGCGCTGCTGATCAACGCGGCCAAACGGCTGCGCCACACCGAGGCGGCGGCGCGCGCCGAACAAAGCGGTATCGCCACACGCGGCCTGGCCTTGATGGTGTCGCTCGGCGTGACGTTGGCGCTGGCTTGGGCCGTGCTGGCTCTGCCTGACCCGGCGCCCTCGCTGGCCCATGAGGTGATCGCCAAAATGGGCGCCACGGAAGTCGGCAACCCCATCACCGCCATGCTCTTGGGTTTTCGCGCGATGGACACGCTGCTGGAAGCGATCGTGCTGCTGTTTGCCTTAATCGGTGTGTGGTCCTTGACGCCGGACCCTTTCTGGGGCGGGCGTCCGGGCCTGCTGCAGACGGCCGATCCCAAGGGTCTGTTGGCCTATGCCGCAAGGTTGCTGCCGCCGCTGGGCGTCGTGATCGGCGCCTACATCTTCTGGATCGGCGCCGACCATCCTGGCGGCAAGTTTCAGGGTGCCACGCTGATGGCCGCGATGTGGCTCTTGGTGCTGATGGCCGGCCTGGCCGACGCGCCGGCTATCAGCCGCCGCTGGTTGCGCGCCTGCCTGGTGGCCGGGCCGCTGATTTTCATAGCCGTCGGCGTGCTCGGCTCGGTTTCGGCGGGCGCATTTCTGGCCTATCCGATCGGCTTGGCCAAGCCGCTGATCCTGGTGATCGAGTTTGCTTTGATGCCCACGCTGACGCTGATTTTGGGATTGATGCTGCTCGGTGCGGCGCAGCGGGGTGAACAGGCATGAACGCCGCGACCTTGTTCGGCCTGTGCGCGGCGGCCTTGATCGGCGTTGGCGTCTACGGCTTGATCGCCAACCCGCATCCGCTGCGCAAGATCCTTGCCTTCAACGTCATTGGCAGCGGGGTGTTCCTGCTGTTCGGCGCGATTGCACGGCGCGGCGCCGGCGCGGGCTTGGGCGGTGACCCGGTCCCGCAAGCCTTGTTGATCACCGGCATCGTGGTGGCCTTTGCCGCCACCGCCTTGGCCGTCGCCTTGCTGCTGCGCTTGTTCGACGCCAGCGGCTCGGTCACGCTCGCCAATGAGGCGGTGACGCCACAAAAGGACGGATTGAACTGATGGCGACGACGCTGGGAGGCTACTTGCTGGTGCTGGCCGTGTTGGCGCCTTTTACGGGCGTGCTGATCGGCCTGCTCTTGGGTGGGCGCTATGTGCGCGGCGTCGCGGCCTTGACGCTGCTGGCGGGCCTGAGCTGCGCGGTGGCGATTGTGCTGAGCTGGCAAGCGAGCGCTGCGCCATTGGTCTATTTGCTCGGCGCCTGGTCGCCGCCCTTGGGGATTGCGCTGCGCGCCGATGGGCTCTCGGTGGCAATGATTTTTGCCGTTAGCGTGGTGATTTCCGGCATCGCCCTGTATGCGCGGGCCGACTTTGGCGGCAGCAAAGATGGCGCGGAGAAGCGCGCGCCGCTGATCTTCTGGTTGCTCTTGATGGCGATCTGGGGCTCGCTCAATCTGGTTTTCGTCAGCGGCGATTTGTTCACACTTTATGTCGCGCTGGAGTTGCTGACCTTCGCCGGCGTGCCGCTGGTCTGCCTGGACGGCAAGGCCGAGACGCTGCGTGCCGCGCTGCGCTATCTGCTCTTCGCGCTGGCCGGCTCGGTGCTCTATCTCTTGGGTGCGGTGCTGATATACGGCGGCTACGGCACGCTCGACATCACGCTGCTGGGTCAGGCTGTCAGGCCGGAGCCGATTGCCTGGGCCGCCGCGGCCTTGATGACGGTCGGCCTCTTGGCCAAGACCGCGCTGTTCCCGCTGCACATCTGGCTGCCGCCCGCGCATGCCGGTGCGCCGGCCGCTGCCAGCGCCATGTTGTCGGCCTTGGTGATCAAAGGCTCCTGGTTCCTGGTCGTGCGGCTGTGGTTCGACGTCATGCCGGCCGTCATCACCCTGCCCTCGGCGCAAGTCCTGGCCGCCATGGGCGCGACCGCCATCGTCGTCGGCAGCGTGGTCGCGCTGCGTCAGCAGCGGTTGAAGCTGCTGGTCGCCTACTCCACCATCGCGCAGATCGGCTATTTATTCCTGATGTTCCCGCTCGCCTTCGATTCGGCAAGCGGCATGCTGGCGCATGGTCTGGTGCTCACCGGCGGGCTCTTGCAAGCGATCTCACATGCGACGGCCAAGGCCGGCATGTTCATGGCCGCCGGCCTGATCTACGCAGCGCTTGGCCATGACCGGATCCACGATCTGGCCGGCCTCGCGCGCGCCTTGCCGCTGACCGTGCTCACCTTCGCCTTGTCCGGTCTGGCCTTGATGGGCGTCGTGCCCAGCGGCGCCTACCTGGCCAAGAAACTGCTGCTGGACGCCGCCGACAGCTCGGGCCAATGGTGGTGGACGCTGGTCTTGCAAGGCGGTGCGATGTTCACCGCCGGCTATGTGGTGCTGGTCTTGAGCCGGGCCTTGCGCCGACCGGCTACACCATTAGTTGTTGTGAAAAAGGTGTCGCGCCTGTCCGAAATGGCGGCGCTCTCACTGGCTCTGTGCTCGCTCTTGCTGGCCAGCCTGGCGCTGGTCGGGCCCTTGGCCGCTGAATTGCCGGCCGGCGTGGTCAAGAACCCGCTGGCGGCCAAGGAATTGGGCAATAGCTTGCTGGTGTTTGCGGTTGGCGCCTTGTTGGCATGGAGCTTCGCACCCGGCTCCATGCTCAGCGCCTTGGGCAAAGGCTTCGAGGCACTGGACGCCGGCCTGCGCCGCTGGACGACGGCCAGCCTGGCCATGTTGAGCCTGGCCGCGCTGTTCGCCTGGCTGATGATTCGCGAGGTGGCGCGTTGAGCGAGTCACAAGATCGCCAGCTCTCGCGCGGCGCGCTGATCGCGCTGGTCGTCGGCTCCATGGTCGGCGCCGGCATCTTCACGCTGCCGGCGGCCTTCGCCCGCTCGACCGGGGCGCTGGGCGCCTTGATCGCCTGGGCCATTGCCGGCTCCGGCATGCTGATGCTGGCCTTTGTGTTCCAGAACCTGTCGCGCCGCAAGCCCGAACTCGACGCCGGCATCTATGCCTATGCCAAGGCCGGCTTCGGCAACTATCTGGGCTTCTCCTCCGCTTTCGGCTACTGGATTGCCTGCTGCCTGGCCGATGTGGCCTGTCTGATTCTGATCAAGGCGACGTTGGGCCAGTTCTGGCCGGTGTTCGGCGATGGCTCAACGCCGCTGGCCATCCTCAGCGCCAGCGTGATTGTCTGGGGCGTGCATATGCTGGTGCTGCGCGGCGTCAAGGAGGCAGCGGCGCTGAACACGATTGCGACGGTGGCCAAGCTGGTGCCAATCGCGATCTTTGTGGTCGTCGTGATCGCCGGCTTCAAGGCCGATGTGTTTGCCTTGAACTTCTGGGGCGGCGAGCCGGGCGAGAGCGAGGCCATCGGCAACTGGTCCAGCATCGCCGCACAAGTCCGCCAGACCATGTTGGTGACGGTGTTCGTGTTCGTCGGCATCGAAGGCGCCAGCGTCTATTCCCGCTATGCCAAGGACCGCAATGATGTCGGCATCGCCACCGTGCTAGGCTTCATCGGCGTGCTCTGCCTGCTGGTACTGGTCACGGTTTTTTCCTACGGCATTTTGCTGCGCTCCGATCTGGCCGCGCTCGCCACGCCTTCCATGGCGGGTGTGATGGAGGCCATCGTCGGTCCCTGGGGCCGGGTTTTCGTCAGCATAGGCCTGCTGATTTCCATCGCCGGCAACTATCTGTCTTGGTCCTTGCTGGCCGCCGAGGTCTTGAATTCGGCGGCCAAGAACGACTCCATGCCCAAACTGCTGGCGCGCGAGAACCAGAACGGTGTGCCGTTTATCGCGCTGTGGCTGACCAATTGGGTGATACAGCTGTTCTTGCTCGTCACCTGGTTTGCCGAGCAGGCCTTCACGGTCGCTTTGAAGATGACCAGTGCGATGACCCTGCTGCCCTATCTGCTGGTGGCCGCCTATGGCTTCAAGCTCGCGTATCGCGGCGACAGCTACGCCGCCGGCGAGCCGGGCCGCCGCCGCGACGGCTTGGTCGCCGCCCTTGCCTCGCTGTATGCCGCGGCCATGTTGATCGCCGGTGGCGCGAAATTTCTTCTGCTGGCGGCGCTGCTATACGCGCCCGGCACTTGGCTTTATTTTTATGCCCGCCGCGAGCAGGGTTTGGCGGTCTTCAGTGCGGCCGAGAAGCCCTTGTTCGGCCTGCTCTGCCTCGCGTCCCTCGTCGGCTTGTATGCGCTGCTATCCGGCGCAATGACGATTTAATTCAGCGGTTTGCCTGCCCCAATCGCAAGCCCGCACTCAGTGAAGGAAATGACCATGAAACTGCCTCTGTTAACCGCCTTGTTGGCTGCCGGCCTGACCGGCATAAGCAGCCTCACAGGCTGCACGGTCGGCCCCAACTATGTGCGCCCCACGGTGGAAGCTCCGCAAGCCTGGCGCATCGACTACCCGAAGGCGGCCGACGTCGCCAACCTGAAATGGTGGGAGCAGTTCGGCGACCCGGTGCTGAACGACTTGGTGGAAACCGCGCTGCGCGACAACCGCGATCTGCGCGTCGCCGCCGCTCGGGTCGACCAGTTCATGGGTGCGCTGACCGCCACCAGTTCGCAGCTCTATCCGCAACTCGGCTATGGCGGCGACGCCAGCCGCAACCACGCCAGCGCCGTGGCGATGCCGCCGCTCCCCGCCGGCGCAGACCGCTATTTCTCGCTCTACAAGGTGTCGCTCGGCGCGGCCTGGCAGACCGATTTGTTCGGGCGCGTAAGACGTTTGAATGAAGCCGCTCAAGCGCAGGTTTATGCCAGCGAGCAGGGCCAGCGCGGCGTCGTGCTGTCGCTGGTGTCGGGCGTGGCCGCAAGCTATATCTCTTTGCGCGCGCTGGACCGCCAGCTGGAGATTGCCCAGGCCAGCTTGCGCAACTTCGAGTCCACGCTGCGCGTGTTTGAGCTGCGCTACAAGGCCGGCATCGTGGCGATGACCGAAGTGACGCAGATCCGCTCACAAGTGCAGCAAGCGCGCGCCGCCATTCCGGGCTTTGAGCAGGCCATCCTCGCGCAAGAGAATCTGATCTCGCTTTTGCTGGGGCGCAACCCCGGGCCGATCGCGCGCGGCAAGTCGATCGACGCCTTGGTCGCCCCGCTGATCCCGGCCGACCTGCCGACCACGCTTTTGCAGCGCCGCCCCGACATCATGCAGGCCGAGCAGAACCTGGTCGCCGCCAACGCCAATATCGGCGCGGCACGGGCGCTCTACTACCCCAATCTGTCCCTCAGCGCGGCCGTGGCCAGCACCAGCACGGCCTTCGGCAACCTGCTCAGTGGCCCAGCCGGTGCCGGCCAATTGGCGGCCAGCCTGACCGGCCCGATCTTCACCTTTGGCGCGATTGAAGGCCAGGTCGCCTCGGCCGAGGCCGGGCAACGCGCGGCGCTGGCCGGCTATCAGCAAACCGTCTTGAACGCGTTCCGGGAAACCAATGACGCGCTCAGCGGCAGCCAAAAGCGCCAGCAGGAATTTGCGCTGCAACGCGAACGGGTCGTCGCCTTGCGCGAATTTGCGCGCCTTTCCAATCTGCGTTTTGACAAGGGCGTAACCGGTTATCTGGAGGTGCTGGTGGCAGAGAACGAGCTGTTCGCCGCCGAGCTCGCCTCGGTCGGCCTGCAAGCCGCCCGCTACGCGCAAATTGTCAATGTTTATGGCGCGATGGGTGGCGGCTGGGTCGACAGTGCAGTGGCCTTGGCGCCCAAACCTTTGAGCGTAGTCAGCGCCAAGGCCGCGGATACAAGGTAGGCCTAGTTCTGGGCGCCCTTGCCCTTGAAGCCCTCTTCTATCCTCTCCATCAAGTAGGGGAAGAAGGGGTTGGCCGACATCCGTGACAGCGAATCCAGGCTGACGATCAAAGTACCGCGCTCACCACGCGTCGCCATCGAACCCAGATTGACGCCGTATTCCTCGGGCTTGTCTGGCTGCAAACCGTAGAGCGAATCGTTCATCGGAAAGCTCAGCGCCAGATGCGAGAGCGAGAACACCTGGCGCGGATAAAGCAGGCCCAAGGGTCGCACCTGCTCGCTGCTGGCACCGGCCTCGGTGACGCGCTCCACCACCTCGGCATGGCGCGGGCTCTCATTGGTGATGATGGTGGCCCTGAACTTGCGCGGCGCATTCGGCAAAAGCCGCGCCACCACGGTATCGGTATTGGCGCGCATCAAGGCGCCAATCTTGGTATTGCGGTTCACATCAAACAAGACCAGCTCGCTGCCATTGGCCGGCAAGTTGACATAGAGCGCATCGACAATGGCACGCGTGCTGACGGTGAAGTCGACCACCGATTGAAACGTGAGTACCGGCGCGATGCCAGCCATCTTGCCGTCGGCCACCGCAGCATTTATTTCCTGCTGCAGCCGGTTGGCCACCAGTGAGGACTGGCGCGCCGCATTGACCGGGAAGGAGTTGAACTTGAAGGGGTTGAACTCGGGCACGATACCGAGCCAAGCCGCCTTGGCAAAGCGCGGCAACAGCGCCGGCCAACCCATCACACCGGCAAAGCGGGCCATCGCGGTGATGCCTATCATCGGCGCGATCAGCACGATGCGGTCGGGCCGCGCCAGCGTCTTGTCACCCAGCGCCTCCAGCGCATACTTCATCGCCAGCGCGCCGCCATTGGAGAAACCGATCACATGCAGCGGCACGCCGGGCCCAGCCAGGCGCTGCGCCTCGCGCACCGACAGTCGCGTCGCCGCCGTCCATTGCTCCCATTCCACCGTCGACAAGCCGCCCGGCACCGTGCCGTGCCCGGGCATGCGCGCCGCCACCGCCACAAAGCCGGCCTCGCGGTAGCGCTGCGCGATATGCCGCAAGCTGTAGGGCGAGTCGGTCAGCCCATGCAGCAAGATCACCGCGCCGACCGGCTTGCCCTCGGGCAGCATCACATAGGAGCGATTCCAGTCGGTAGCGAACTTGCCCGGGTAGATGGGGCTATTGGCGTCGTAGCGATTGCTCTCAATGCGGGCCTCGGGGCCGAGCTTGTCGCTCACCTCGCTGCGCACCTCGGCAAAAGCCCGCTCCTCCGCCGCCAGGAACTGCGTCCAGTCAGCCTTGTCGAGCTCGGCCGCCGACAACTCATGCGGCACAAAGGTGTGCCAAAGTTCCAACTCGGGCCCGCGCTGCGCATCAAAAGCGCGCACTGCCAGCAGCGTGATGCCGCCCACCAGTGCGATCACCACGCACCACTTCAAGAAGCCAAGAGCTTTCGACACCATCGGATTGATCTCCCCGCGCTACGCCAGCAGAGACGGCCGCTTGCCGCTCACCACTCGCAGCCGATTGTATGGGCTGTTAGCTGCCGACCCCGCCCAAGCAAACACCAATCGAGGCCCCGGCATCGGGTTCAATATTCAAGCGATTCCAAACGGCGAATCCAGCCGGCACTCAGCTCCCAAGAAGCCCGAAATTCTGCCCACTCCCGAAGCAATGAACTGGAACCCAGTTCGTCTTCCAGCCCGGGGATCGCCGCCATTGCCAGCACTACTTGGCAAGCCCTCTGCGCGCAGCCTCGATGGCCGCAATGTCGATTTTGCTCATATCCATCATTGCACTGAAGGCTCGTTTGGCCGCAGCGCGGTCGGGATCCGTGATCGCTTCGGTCAAGGCTACCGGCGTGATCTGCCAAGACAGGCCCCATTTGTCCTTGCACCAACCGCAGGCACTTGCCGTGCCGCCATTGCCAATGATTGCCTCCCAGTAGCGATCGGTTTCGGCTTGGTCTTGCGTAGCGACCTGAAACGAAAAAGCTTCGCTCTGCTTGAAGGCCGGTCCGCCATTGAGCCCGAGGCAGTGAACCCCCATCACCGTGAATTCAACCGTCAAAACATCATCCTGCTTGCCGGAGGGATAGTCACCCGGCGCACGGTGCACTGCCTCAACAGATGAATCAGGAAAGGTCTTCGCGTAGAACCGCGCCGCCTCTTCGGCGCCACCGTCATACCAAAGGCAAATCGTATTCTTTGCGTTTTTCATCGCACTACCCCTCTAACTGAGCGTGGGACTCGAGCTGCGCGGCACGGCCCGCTCCCACGCCTGAACTTGCTCAGCCAATCACTTCCCGCCCGGCAACTTGCTGTCTACGCCCTTGACGTAAAAATTGACGCCCGAGAGGAATTTGTCGTCGGCTTGCTCGCCCTTCTTCACCACCTCTTTGCCGTCCTGGCCAATGATGGGGCCTTTCCAGATGGCAAAGCTGCCATCCTTCAGCCCGGCCTTGATCTTGTCGATCTGGGCGCGGGTGTCGGCCGGCACGGCCTCGGCGATGGACACCAAGTCGATCGCACCTTCCTTGACGCCCCACCAAGCATGCTTGCCCGGCCCGGCCGCCCATGTGCCATCCAGCGCCTCGCGCACCGAGGCGATGTAGTACGGCGCCCAGTTGATCACCGCCGAGCCCAAGTGAGCCTTGGGCCCATAGGCGGTCATGTCGGAGTCCCAGCCGAAGGCGTACTTGCCGTTCTTCTCGGCGGTCTGCAAGACCGCGCTGGAGTCGGTGTTTTGCATCAGCACATCGGCGCCGCCGTCGATCAGGGTCTGCGCGGCCTCGGTTTCTTGCGGCGGGTCAAACCACTTGTTCACCCACACCACCTTGACGACCGTCTTCGGGTTGACGCTTTGCGCGCCGAGCGTGAAGCTATTGATATTGCGGATCACCTCGGGGATGGGGATGGAGCCGACCACGCCCAGCGTGCCGGTCTTGCTCATCTTGCCGGCGATGACGCCGGCCATGTAGGCGCCCTCATAGGTGCGCGAGTCATAACTGCGCAGATTGGCGGCTTGCTTGTAGCCGGTGGCATGCTCGAACTTGGTGTCGGGGCTGTCGGCCGCCACTTTGAGCATGGGTTCCATATAGCCGAAGGTGGTGCCGAAGATCAGCTTATTGCCCTGGCTCACCATGTCGCGGAAGACCCGCTCGGCATCGGCCGCCTCGGGTACTTTTTCCACGAAACTGGTTTGCACCTTGTCGCCGAATTCCTTCTCGACCGCCTTGCGCGCGTTGTCATGAGCAAAGGTCCAGCCGCCATCGCCGACCGGCCCGACATAGGCAAACGCGATCTTCAAGGGCTCGGCTTTGGCAGCCGCGGCGGACGCAGCAGGGGCCGCGGCCGAGGCTGCCGCAGCAGCCGGCTCCTCCGCCTTCTTACCGCAAGCCGCCAGCAGAGCTGCCGCGCCGGCCAGCGCCGTCAATGAACCCAATTTAATTACAAAGCTGCGCTTATTCATCGTCGTCATCTCCAAAAGGAAAGAAAGCTTCAATCAAGACCCAGGAAAGAAAGGCTTGCCCAGCGAGGCCGGCATATTGGCCCGTATAAAGGCGGCGTTACTGGAAATCAAGACCAGCACCACAATGGTGGATAGATAAGGCAGCATGCTCAGGAACTGACTCGCCACCTCCACACCCTGACCCTGCAAGTAGAACTGCAGCATGGTGACGAAGCCGAACAGATAAGCACCAAGCAGGATACGTGCCGGCCGCCAGGTGGCAAAGGTCGTCAAGGCCAAGGCGATCCAGCCCTTGCCGGCAATCATGCCTTCGACCCAGAGCGGCGTGTAGACCGTGGACACATAGGCGCCGGCCAGGCCGCACAGGCTGCCGCCGGCCATCACCGCGCCCAAGCGAATCCAGCGCACCGGATAACCCAGCGCATGCGCGGACTCCGGCGACTCGCCCACCGCCCGCAGCACCAGGCCGGCGCGCGAACGGTACAAAAACCAGGCCAGGGCGGCGGTCAGGACCATAGCGCCGTAAACCAGCGGATGCTGCTTGAACAGCGCCGGGCCGATGAAGGGGATATCGGCCAGATAGGGCCACTCGAAGCTGCTGCGAGGGCCCAGCTTTTCGGACGTGTAGCGGATGCCGACAAAGGCCGAAAAGCCGGTGCCAAACAGGCTCAAGGCCAGGCCGGCCGCATATTGATTGGTGTTGAGCCAGATCACCAGCACGCCAAACAAACCGGCCAGCAAGGCGCCGGCGCCCATGCCGGCAGCAAGAGCCAGCAAGCTGCTACCGGTATGCACGGCGGTGGCAAAGCCGGCGATTGCGGCGACCAGCATCAAGCCCTCGGCGCCGAGGTTGACGATGCCGGCGCGCTCATTGATCAGCAGCCCCAGGGCGGCCAGCGCCAGCAAGGTGCCGGCGTTCAGCGAGGCGGCGATCAGCAATGCGATGGCGTCCATGCTGTCCCGGGCTTAAGTGCTGCTCGCGCGCAGGCTGCGGCGCAAGCGGTAGTTGATCAAGGTATCGCAGGCCAAGAGCGAGAACAAGAGCAAGCCCTGGAACACGCCGGTAATGGACTTGGGCAGACCCAGGCGCGTTTGCGCCAGCTCGCCGCCGATATAGAACATGCTCATCAAAAGGGCCGAAAACACAATGCCGACCGGGTGCAGACGCCCGACAAAGGCGACGATGATGGCGGCAAAGCCGTAGCCGGCCGGCACATAAGGCGTGAGCTGACCCAGCGGCCCGGCCACCTCCAGCGCGCCGGCCAGGCCCGCCATCGCGCCCGACAGCAGCAGCGCCGTCCACAGCGCTCGCGTCGAGGAGAAACCGGCATAACGCGCCGCCGCAGGGGCCAGGCCGCCGACCTGCAGCGCAAAGCCGGCATAAGAGCGGAACAGCAGCACCCAAAAGGCGAGCACCGAGCCCAGCGCGATCAAGACGCCGATATTGAGCCGTGAGCCCTCGAACAAGCGCGGGATCTTGGTGGCGGCCAAGAAGCTGATGCTTTGCGGGAAGTTATAGCCCTGCGGGTCTTTCCAGGGGCCGTAAACCAAGTAGCTGAGCAAAAGATCGGCCACATAGACCAGCATCAGGCTGACCAGAATCTCGTTGGCATTGAAGCGCGCGCGCAGCAGCGCCGTGATGCCGGCCCAGGCCATGCCGCCCAGCATGCCGGCGAGCAAGATCCACAGCACGATGATGCGGCCGCTGTTGGCGTCGGCCTGCATGGCCACGAAACCGCCGGCCAAGGCGCCGATGATGAACTGGCCCTCGGCGCCGATATTCCAGACATTGGCACGAAAGCAAACTGCCAAGCCGAGCGCAATCAAGACCAGTGGCGTCGCCTTCAGGCCCAGCTCGCTCCAGGCATTGGCGGAGCGGATAGGCTCCCAGAAAAACATCTGCAGGCCGCGCAGCGGGTCTTTGCCCAAGATCAGGAATAGGCTCACACCCAAGGCCACCGTGATCGCCAGCGCCAGCAGCGGCGAAGCCAAACCCATCAGCTTGGAAGGCTGCGGACGCTGCTCAAGCCTGAACATGGCTAGTCCCTGCTTTTGAATTCCACAAGCCGCTCATCCACTCGCCGATCATGGCGCGGCTGGCCTCAAGCACCGGCACGGCCGGCGACAAACGGCCCTGCGCCATCACGACCATGCGGTCACTGATTTCAAACAATTCGTCCAACTCCTCGCTGAGCACCAAGACCGCGCAGCCGGCATCGCGCAGCTTCAATAACTCGCCACGGATCTGGGCGGCCGCACCGACATCGACGCCCCAGGTTGGCTGCGCAATGATCAAGACCTTGGGTGTCGCGTCGATCTCGCGGCCGACAATAAACTTCTGCAAATTGCCGCCCGACAAGCTGCGCGCCGCCGCTCCGGCGCCGCCGGCGCGCACAGAGAAGCGCGCAATCAGATGCTCGGCCAAACGCTGCACCTGCGCGGTGCGCAGCCAGCCCCAGCTCGTCACGCTATCGGTGCGTGTCAACAAGGTGTTTTGTGCCAGCGAGAGGCTGGGCACGGCGCCGCGCCCCAGCCGCTCCTCGGGCACAAAATGCAGGCCCAAGCGGCGCCGTTTGCGCGGGCTGCTGCGCGCAATGTCCTGCCCGAACAATTGCACCGAGCCGGGCTGGCCGCGCGGGTCTTCGCCCGACAGCGCGGCCATCAACTCCTGCTGGCCATTGCCGGAGACGCCCGCCACGCCGACGATCTCGCCGGCATGCAGATTCAATTCGATATCGACCAAGGTGGTGCCAAATGGTTCTGCCTTGGCCAGGCTGAGGCGGCGCAGGCTCAAGGCCAGGGCCCCGGCCTTGTTGGGAAGCCGCTGCAAAGGCGGCGGCTCGGCCCCAATCATCAGACGCGACAGCTCGCTATTGCTCTGTGTGCGCGGGTCGACCTCACCCGTCACCCGGCCCGCCCGCAGCACCGTGCAGTGATCGCACAGCGCCCGGATCTCGTCGAGCTTGTGGCTGATGTACAAAATACTGCAGCCCTGCGCGGCCAGTTGGCGCAGGGTGATAAAGAGTTTGTCGACGGCGCGCGGCGTCAGCACCGAGGTCGGCTCATCGAGGATCAAAAGCTTCGGCTCGGTCAGCAGCGCGCGGACGATCTCGACCCGCTGGCGCTCGCCGACCGACAAGCTATGCACCGGGCGCTGCGGGTCCACCTCAAGCCCATAACTCTGCGCCACGGCGGAGATGCGCTCGGTCAACTCGGCAAGACTGGCGCCTTTGTCCAAGCCCAGCCAAATGTTCTCGGCCGCGCTCAGCGTGTCGAACAGCGAGAAATGCTGATACACCATGCTGATGCCCAAAGCGCGCGCCTGCGCCGGGCTCTTCAGCGCAATCGGCTGACCATTCCAGAGCACTTGGCCGGCGTCGGGCTGGACCGCGCCGTAGATGATCTTCATCAGCGTCGATTTGCCGGCGCCGTTCTCCCCCAAGACCGCATGGATCTGCCCCGGCGCCACCGTCAACGACACCCCATCGTTCGCCTTGACCGCAGGGTATTGCTTGCTGATACCGGTGAGTTGCAGTCGGGCTGGGCTCATGAATGGCTGACGCTGAATAGACGCTGTGGCTAAGGCGTCATCATAGGGGCCGCATGCTGGCTGGGCGTATCTTGGCTGAACAGATTGACCCAGCGCTCCTCCGTACTTTCACCCTCTTGACGGCGCCACAGGGACGAGACATACATCGCCTTCGCTTGAGTGCCAGCGACTCGCTGAAACACGGCCCGGTAGGACAGCATCACCAGGCCGGGCGCCAGATCCATGATGCGCGCTTCGCTGAGTACATAGGTCGGGGCAAAGCCGGGCGTCTGTGCCAAGGGGGCGAGGTTTTCAGCCAAGCCCGCAAATCCACTCGGATAGACACCCAGGAACTCGGGCGCCAGCAGCGCCTTGTAGGCCTGAAGGTCACCGAGGGTCATGGCTTGCCAGACGCGGGTTTCAAGGGCGATAAAGAAGGCTATTCTTTCTGTGCTCATCAGCTGCTGCTCCTGGAAAATTTCGGCACGCCGGCCACATAGGCGCTGTGCAGATTGCGCTCATCCGACAAGCCCATCCAGGCGAACACCCGCTCATGCAGGCCGCGCACGACCTCGGCGCGGGCCTTGGCCACCGGGCCCAACGCCCAGTCCCAGACGCAAACATCGGCCAGCGTGCCGACGCCGAAGTGGCCCATCTCGCCCGCCAGCCCCAGCGCCGCGGCCGCGCCGCGCGTGGCCGCGTACAGCCCCGCCCAGGCGCTCATGCGCTGGCCGGCCAAGGCCTGCACCTTGTAGCCATCGAGCAAATTTCGCTGCATGGACAAGCTGGTGCCGCCGCCCACATCGCTGGCCACGCTGACTGCCACACCGGCCTGCGCAGCGGCCACCCAGTCAAACAGCCCGCTGCCGAGGAAGAGATTGGACGAGGGGCTGAAGGCAATCTGTGCGCCGCTGGCCGCGATCGCGGCGCGATCGGCGTCGTCCAGCCAAACGCCATGCGCAAGAACAGCGCGCGGATGCAAGAGGCCCTCGCGGGCATAGACGTCCAGATAGCTGCGTGCGTCGGGGAACAGCTCGCTCACCCAGGCCACCTCGGCGCGATTCTCGGCCACATGGGTTTGCATATACAGCGATGCGTCGGCGCGGCACAAGGCGCCGGCCATCGCCAACTGGGCGGGGCTGCTGGTCGGCGCAAAGCGAGGCGTCACGGCATAACTCAAACGGCCCCGGCCATGCCAGCGCGAGATCAGGTCGACGCAATCACGCTCGGCGCTGGCCACATCGGGGTCCAGCAGCGCGGCCGGCGCGTTGCGGTCCATCAAGACCTTGCCGGTGATCAAGCGCATGCCGCGCGCCTCGGCCGCCTCGAACAAGGCCTCGGCCGAGACCTTGTGGACGGTGGCGAAGACCACAGCCGCCGTCGTGCCATGGGCCAAGAGCGCGTCCAGAAAGCGCTCCGCGCCCAGCTGTGCGACGGCCGGATCGGCATAGCGGCATTCGGCAGGGAAGGTGTAGGTGTTGAGCCAGTCCAGCAGCTCGGCGCCATAAGAGGCGATCACATCGAGCTGGGGGCAATGCACATGGGTGTCGATGAAGCCGGGCAGGATCAGGTGGCCGCTGTGGTCGATCTGCTGCCAACTCGCGTCGGGCACCTCGGCCTGCGTGCCTGCGATGCGGCCCGTTTCGTCGATCAGTAGCCAATGGTCGGGCTGGAAGCGCACGGCGCCACCGGGCTCAAGTTCCCCCCAGGCCGGCGCAGCGGTGAAGTCGAGCAGGTCGCCGCGCAGAGCCAGGCGTTGAGAGCTGTTGTTGGTCAAGATCGTCATGGATTGTTGGGGAATTTATTGAACTCGGCCGGAGCCAGCGATTGCGCCGTCTCGCGTACCTGCTCACGCAACCAGCGCAGCGCGGCCGATCTGTGCGTGAGCTGGTGCCAAAGTTGGTAATAGTTCATCGCCGGAAAGGCGACCGGGCAAGGCAGCACCGTCACCGGCAAGCCCTTCAAATAACGTGAGCAGAACAGCCGCCCGGTCGTCAGCACCAAGAGGCTGCGCGCCACCATCTGCGGCAGCTGGCCGAAATGCGCGCTGCGCACGGCCACGCGGCGGCTCAGGCCCAGCTCCGTCAGGTGCTGGTCAATCACGCCGGGCTGACCGGCCGCCAGCGGCATCGGGGCCAGGTGCTGGCAGTCCAGATAGCGCGCCAGCGTCCAACTGGCCGGATCGCGCTGCCAGGCCTTGGCGGCCGGATGTTTGTTGGCCAGCAAGCAGACGACCTCGTCGCTGAGCAAGCCGCCGAGATGCAGCTCGTCGGGCGGCTGCAGCCAGTTGCCGATGACCAGATCCAGCTCGCCGCTGCTCAAACCGCGGCGGTAATCGAACTGCGCGGACAGCGGTTGCAGATCCAGCCGCAAGCCGGGAGCGGCCTGCTGCAGGCGGCCGACCAGCTCGGGCAGGAACAAGGGGTCGAGGTAGTCGCTGACGGCAATGCGAATGGACATTTCAGCGCTCGCAGGATCAAAGCTGGCGCCACTGCGGCTGTTGCGGCCGAACAGGCTCTGCGCTTCTTGCAGCAGTCGACCGGCCGGCTCCAGCAGTTCCAGCGCGACGGCGGTCGGCGTCATGCCCGCGCCGCTGCGCACCAGCAAGGCGTCGCCGGTCAGCGCACGCAGGCGCCGCAGCTGCGCACTGACGGCGGGCTGCGTGCTGTTGAGGCGCATGGCGGCCCGCGAGACGCTGCGTTCGCTGATCACTGTGTGCAAGACCCGGACGAGTTGGAGCTCGATCTTGTCGAAATCGGCGCGCTGGCTCATATTTTCAAATCCATACTAACTATGCGCATAATCGTATAGCCTGAAGCGACACGCCCGTTACTTTCGGTGCAAACTTCGACAAGCCATCATGAACAGCCCCGCCGCCCGCCCGCTACGCTTCTTCCATCAAGGTCAGATCCGGGCCGTGCAAGGCCTGCCCGTCACGACCACGGTCTTGCAATACCTGCGCGAGCAGGCCTCAGGGCCATGTTTGGGCAGCAAGGAAGGCTGCGCCGAGGGCGACTGCGGCGCCTGCACGGTGCTGGTGGCGGAGTTGCGCGAAGGCCAGCTGCAGCTGCGCAATATCAACGCCTGCACGCAGTTTTTGCCCACGCTGGATGGCCAGGCCCTGCTGACGGTGGAAGACCTGGGCTCGTCCACCGACTTGAATCCAGTCCAGCAAGCGCTGGTGGAGTGCCATGGCTCGCAATGCGGCTTTTGCACCCCCGGCTTTGTGATGTCGCTGCAGGCCTGCTATGAAAAGCACAGCGCTGCCGGCACGCGGCCGACCCGCCAGCAACTGGCCGACGAGCTGGCCGGCAATTTATGCCGCTGCACCGGATATCGGCCGATTCTGGATGCGGGGGAGAAGATGTTCGACTTGACGGGCCGGCAGCTCGATCTAAAGCCGGCCGAGGCAGCCTTGTTGCAGATGCAGGCAGAAGATATTCCGCTGCATTACTCTGCGCCTAACCCTGCCTTCCGGCAGCGCACAGACAGCTTTGATGCGCCTCGGACGCTGGAGCAACTGGCGGCCCTGCTCGAAACCAAGCCGGCCGCCCGTCTGCTGGCCGGCTCCACCGATATCGGCCTGTGGGTCAACAAGCAGTTCCGCGACTTGGGCGACCTGATCTATATCGGCGCTGTCGACGAATTGCGTCAGATTCGAGCCGAGGCCTTTGATGGCCAGCCAGGCTTATGGATTGGTGCTGCTGCATCGCTTGACGATGCCTGGGCCGCGCTGACCGCTGCCACGCCACCCTTGCGCGAGCTGTGGCTGCGCTTTGCCTCGCCACCGGTGCGCCGCGCCGGCACGCTGGGCGGCAATATCGCCAACGGCTCGCCGATCGGCGACGGCGCGCCGGCCTTGATCGCCCTCGGTGCCGAGCTGGTTTTGCGGCGCGGCAGCCAGCAGCGCCGGCTCAAGCTGGAGGATTTTTACCTCGCCTATATGCAGAATGCCTTGCAGCCGGGCGAGTTCATTGAAGCCATGCATCTGCCCCTGCCGACGGCTGACTGGCGGCTGCGCGCCTACAAGATCGCCAAACGCTATGACAGCGATATCTCGGCGGTCTGTGCGGTGCTTTCAATCCGGCTGGACGGCGAGTTGGTCGCTGAGGCGCGGCTGGTCTTCGGCGGCATGGCAGCGGTGGTCAAACGAGCCGCTTTGGCCGAAGCGGCCTTGCTTGGCAAAGCCTGGACCGAGGCCGCGATGATCGAGGCGCAAGCGGCGCTGACCAGTGACTTCACACCGATGAGCGATGCCCGCGCCAGCAGTGCTTACCGGATGCAGGTCGCACAGAATTTGTTGCGCCGGCTCTGGTTGGAGACACGATCAGATGCACCCTTAGCGGCCAGCGACTTGAGCGTCTGGCAGGCGGTTTCTTTCGACACCAACATGACCAGGAGCGCCGCATGAACGCCGCCGCAGCCCAAGTGGGGGTGAGTCGCCCGCATGAATCGGCCGCCCTGCATGTGTCAGGCGAAGCGATTTACACCGATGACATCGCCGAGGCCACGGGCACGCTGCACGCAGCGCTGGGTCTCTCGCCGGTTGCACATGGCAAGCTGCTGGGTATTGATCTGGACCTGTTGCGCGCCCAGCCCGGTGTGGTGGCGGTCTTGACGGCGGCCGATATTCCGGGCGCCAACAACTGCGGGCCGCTGCTGCACGACGACCCCATACTGGCCGCCGATGTATTGAGTTACCTAGGCCAGCCGGTCTTTGCCGTCATCGCCAGCAGCCGCGACTTGGCGCGCCGTGCCGCTGCGCTAGCCAAGCACGCCATTCGTTTCGAGGCGCTGCCCGCCGTGCTGACGGCCAAGGCCGCGCATGAGCGGGGCCAATATGTATTGCCGCCCATGCATCTGAACCGGGGCGAAGCGCAAGTTGCACTCGCAACGGCGCCGCACCGGCTCAGCGGCGAATGGTCGGTCGGCGGCCAGGAGCAGTTCTACTTGGAGGGCCAAATCAGCTATGCCTTGCCGCAGGAGCAGCAAGCGATGCTGGTGCATTGCTCGACCCAGCATCCGAGCGAAATGCAGCTGCTGGTCGCCCATGCGCTGGGCTATGCCGCGCACCAGGTGCAGGTGCAATGCCGACGCATGGGCGGCGGGTTTGGCGGCAAGGAATCGCAATCGGCGCTGTTCGCCTGCGTGGCGGCGGTCGCGGCGACCAAGCTGCGCCGGCCGGTCAAGCTGCGACTGGACCGTGACGATGACTTCATGATCACCGGCCGCCGCCATGGCTTTGATTACCGCTGGGATGTCGGATTTGACGAGGACGGCATGCTGCTCGGCGCCGAGGTCGATTTGATCTCCAACTGCGGCCATTCGGCCGATCTGTCGGCGCCGGTGATGGCGCGTGCGCTCTGTCATTTTGACAATGCCTATTTTTTGCCTCATGTGGCCTTGCACGGCTTTTGTGCCCGCACCAACACGCAGAGCAATACCGCCTTTCGCGGCTTTGGCGGGCCGCAAGGGGCCTTGGCCGTCGAGATGATTCTGGACTCGATTGCGCGCCGTCTTGGCCTTGATCCGTTGCTGGTGCGTCAGCGCAATTTCTATGCGGACGAAGGTGGCCGCAACATCACGCCCTATGGCCAGCAGGTCGAGGACAACATCCTGGCGCCGCTAAGCGACAGGCTTGTTGAGACCAGCGACTATCACGCCCGACGCGCAGCGATTGCGAGCTTCAACGCCAGCAGCCCTGTGCTGAAGAAAGGCCTGGCGCTGACGCCGCTGAAGTTCGGCATCAGCTTCAACGTCGTGCACCTGAACCAGGCCGGCGCCTTGGTCCATGTCTATACCGATGGTTCGGTCTTGGTCAATCATGGCGGCACCGAGATGGGCCAGGGGCTCAACACCAAGGTCGCGCAGGTCGTGGCGCATGAACTAGGCATTCCTCTGAGCAGCGTGCGCTGCAGCGCCACCGACACGCAAAAGGTCGCCAACACCTCGGCGACTGCTGCCTCCACCGGCAGCGACTTGAACGGCAAGGCTGCGCAGGACGCGGCGCGCAAGATCAAGCAAAGGCTGAGCGTCTTGGCGGCGCAAATATTTGGCTGCGCGCAGGACGAAGTTCTTTTTGAGGCCGCGCAAGTCAGCGCAGGTAAGCAGTCACTTGGTTTTACAGAGCTGGTCCACAAGGCCTATATGCAACGTGTGCAGCTCTGGAGCGACGGTTTCTACACCACGCCGGGCCTGCACTGGGACCGCGCCAAGCTACAGGGCAAGCCCTTTTACTACTACGCATTTGGCGCGGCAGTGGCCGAGGTCTTGGTCGACACGCTGACGGGCGAGAGCCGCGTCACGCGCGCCGATGTGCTGCACGATGTCGGCCAGTCATTGAACCCGGCCTTGGACATCGGCCAGGTCGAAGGCGCCTTCGTGCAAGGCATGGGCTGGCTGACCACGGAGGAGCTGAAATGGCATCCGCAATCGGGCGCCCTGCTGACTCATGCGCCGAGCACTTACAAAATCCCGACCGCCAACGACAGCCCGCCGGACTTCCGCGTCAGCTTGTTCGACCAGCCAAACGCCGCCGACAGCATTCACCGCTCGAAGGCGGTCGGCGAGCCGCCGCTGCTTTTGCCTTTTTCGGTGCTGCTGGCGATCAAGGATGCAATTGCCTCGACGGGTCCGGCCGGCTGCGACCCGCTGCTGCGCGCACCGGCTACGGCCGAGGCGGTGTTGTCTGCTTTGCAGGCTGTGGGGGCTGTTGGGACTGTTGGGACTGCGTAGAGAGTTGCGCCAATTGGTTCAGGATCGCGTACGCGGCCGTGATGCGCGCCGTGATATCCACGTTCTTGTTCGCCAGCATCACGATGCCAATTTTCAGCTGGGGCACAAACAAGACGTAGCTGCCGAATCCCGCCGTTGAGCCGGTCTTGTTGAACAAGGTCGACCGGCTCGATTGGGCCTGCATTTGCGCCGCCGAGAGGCGCTTGGCCGGATTGGATTCAAAAATCATGGCCTCGGAGTTGCCGGCCAGCAAGCGATCCAAGGTGATGGGGAAAGGGTATTGCTCCCAGCCCAACCCTTGCACCATCTCGCCGACCTTGAAGTAGCCAAGCTGCGTGCCCACAATCGCACGCTGCATGGTCACGCTCAAATGCTGCGGATCTATTTGGGCCTGCACATAACGAATCATGTCAGCGGCCGTCGACTTGACACCATAAGCTTGTTCGGCGAAGACGCCAGGCCTCACGCGGATCTCGGCATTGGCTTTGCTATAGCCCCAGGCATAGCTGTCCACCTGCGCCTCCGGCACCTGGATATAGCTGTCGTGCAGACCTAGCTGCGGGAACAGCAGGGTTTGCATCGCATCTGCAAAACTGCTCTTCAAGGCCAAGGCGGTGACATGACCCAGCAAACCAAGACTTGGATTCGAATATTCGCGCCTTGTGCCCGGCGCAGCGCTCGGCCGCCATTGCTGGAAATACGCCAGCATGCCATCCGGTGCGAGTTCATCCGGAAACTGCAGCGGCAGGCCACCGGCGGTGTAGGTCGCCAGGTGGATCAAAGCGGCGCGGTCGATCGCCCGACCCTTGAGCGCCGGCTCATAGCGGCCGGGGTGGTCGTTCAAAGACAGCTGTCCCTGCACTTGTGCGTATGAAGCCAGCGTAGCCGTGAAGGTCTTGCTGATGGAGCCCAACTCGAACAAGGTGTGCTCGTTGACGGGCTTGTGCGCCGCCCGGGACGCCAGGCCGTAGTTGTAGAAGCTGGCTTCGCCATTGAGCGTGATCGCGACCGCCATACCGGGCACGTCATGCTGGGCCATCAAGGGAAGAATCGCTGCATCGACGATGGATACAAGCTTGGCGGGGGGCTCGGCGGCCTTGCTGCCGACAGGCAGCAGGCATGAGCAGACCAGCGCGAGGGTCAACAGTTTTTGCACGGGAGTCATGAGGTCTAGCAATTTGAATTCTTCAAAGAACGTTTGCCGATGCGGCTTGGCCGTCAGGCAAACAAGGTCGCCAAGCGCTCCACTGCGGCGACCGACAGCGCGCGGTCGATGCGGGTGTCCTCATTGCCGAAGTCGTGTTCGCCCTGCGCCTGCACCAACACGCCGTCGCGGCGCGGCAGCATAAAGAGGTTGTGGCCTCGGTAGATCAGCGCGTAGTCCACCTCGATTTGCGGCACCAGGCGCGCCGTCTGGCCGCGCACTGGGATGATGGACTTGTCACCCAGCAAGGCGCGCGCGCCATAGCCGGTGCAGTTGACGACGGTGCGTTCACGCAAGGCGCCAAACTGGCGCGGGTGCTCAAACACCTCATGCACGATCTCGCCGCCGGCGCGCAGAAAGTCATCCATCAAGAGTCGCTGATAGCTGGAGATATTGAAGCTCATTTGGGTGAAGCGCTTGGCATGGGCGACGCGAAACGGATGCTCGCCCGGCCTCAGAAGCACGGACTTGGGGCGGATGTCGTCCAACTCCCCGATCAGATCCGGATAGTCGGGCTCATCAATCCCGCCATGTGCAGAGTCGGGCAAGGGCTGATCGAAAGGGATGTCCGACAAGATGTAGCCGTCGCGCCACTCGACCGGCCGATCGGCCAGGCCGAGCAGGCTTTGGTAAGTCTTGAAGGAGCTGCGCGCCATCGAGGCCCAGGCCTGAGTCCAGGCCGGCGTGGCGTATTCGCTGCTGCAGATGCGCGAGTCCGGCGACCACAGACCGGTAGCCTTGGATGAGGCCACTTCGGGCGGGCGCTCCTTGCAGTAGATGCGCACCTTCATCCCGTTCATTTGCGCGACGCGCGCCGTGGTGAGCCCAATAGCACCGCAACCAATCACGGCAATCTGCTTGTGCCCGCTGGCCCTTATCAGCGGCAGCGCCAATCGGGCGGAGCCCCAAGACAGCGACCAGCCGCTGCCGCCATGGCCGTAATGGTGGACGATGGTCTTGCCGTAGCGCTGCTCGGACGCTATGCGGGGTCCCTGGGCGCGAAACGGCCGCAGGCAGACATTGAGGTCGATGATGCGGTCGGCGCTGGCGCGCAGCGGCGCGATCGGCCCTGGTGGCGCAAACGCGTTCAGTGCTGTGGAGGGCGCTGTTGTTTGCGCATAGCTGCACTTGGGCAGATTGGCGAGCGCGGCTGTGCCCGCACCCAGAAAAAGGCGGCGTTTCATAAGTTTCTCCTTGGGGGCGCCGGCTCGGGCCGGCCTAGCTTGGCTTGGTGCTTGGCGCGGCGAACTCAGCTGCTGTGCGTGGAGGCCAGCCTTGCGTGAATCTCGCTGGCGTCAAGCTGACGACGGGCCGCATCATCTGCGTCCAAAAGCACCAGCGTGAACCGCCTCTCACCGCTCTTGAAGCGCATGGTCAGGCAACTGCCGGCCTCGCGGGTGGTGCCGGTTTTGGACAACTGAATGTCCCATTCACTGGCACCGACAAGCAGATTGGTGTTGCGCACCGCTCGCACCCGGCCGTCGATGGCCACCTGGCCGGCACTTTCGCTGCTGATGCGCGCAATTTCGGGGTAATGCGAGGCGCCAAGGGCGATCTTGGCCACCTCTGCAGCGGTGGAGATATTGCCGGGCTTGACCCCGGCGGGGTCGACAAAGGTGGTTTGGCTCAGGCCCAGGCTCTGCGCTTTGGCCTGCATGGCCCGCACAAAAGCCTGCGTGCCGCCGGGATAGTTGCGCGCCAAAGCTGCGGCGGCGCGGTTGTCGGACGGGATCAGGATCAGCTGCAGGGCGCTGAGCCGGCTCATCTGCGCACCCACTGCGAGCCGGGCAGCGCTGCCGATATGCGGGCTGATATCGGCGGCCGCAATGCGCAGCGTTTCCTGCAGATCGGGCTTGGCATCCAACACCACCATGGCCGTCATCAGCTTGGTGATGGAGGCGATGGAGACCGGTGTGTCGGCGTCCTTGGCCAGCAGGACCGCGCCGCTGCTATCGTCAAGAATCAGCGCATGGCGGGCATTCAGCGGCAGTTGCAGCAATTGACTCGCTGTAGGGATGATGGGGCCGGGCCCGGCCATGGTGCTTGTGGCCGCAAGGCTGGCCAGCGGCGCCCTGCTGCTGGCGCTATTCGCCTGCACCCACAGGCTGGCGCAGGCCAGCAGCGCGGCGGGCAGCGCCGTTTTCCAGCCGCTGGCCTGGGCCTGCGGCTTCAATAGTCGCTCCAAGCGCTGCAGCAGCTTGCCGCCGCCGGCCGCCATCGCCAAGCTGGGTAAATTGGGCAAGCTGGGCGAGCACGCGGCTTGCTGCAGCGACAAGGCGTTCAGCGCCAGGGCCAGGCGGCGCGGATCATTCAGTGCCTGGCCCGCCAAGGCATCGGCCACTTCTTCACGTGCATCACGCATCTGGCCGGACAGCCACCACACCACGGGGTGGAAGAACAGCAGCGCTTCGACCAGGCTCTGCAGCAAATTGACCAGATAGTCCCAGCGCCGTACATGGGCCAATTCATGCGCAAGCAAGGCCTCCAGCAAAGGAGGTGGCATGCCGCTGAACAGGGCTGCGGGTATCAGCACCAGCGGACGCAAGAAGCCAACGGTGATGGGGCTGGCCAGATCGGGCAAGACGGCTAAGCGGACGGGGGTTTGAATCCCCAGGCGCAGCGCCAGCGCGTCCAACCGCAACTGCCAGGCAGCAGCTGCGGGCATGCAGCGGCGGCGCAGCAGGCTCACCCACGCCAGGCCGACGCTCAAGCGCAGCGCCATCAAAGCAAGCCCAACACTCCAGGCCGCCACCAGCGCCGGCAATTGCCCGGCCAGCGACTGCAGCCAGGCCGGCAATGCTTGCGTCGCTTGCGCCGACACCGCTTGCCCTGCGCCCAGCAGCCACATCAGATGGCCCAGCGGCAGGCCCAAGCAGGCCAGCAAGGCACAGGCGCAAATGGCATAGCGGCTGCGCGGATTGGTCTTGCTCAAGAAAACAAGCGAGCCACCGGCCAGCGCCGCAATGATCAAGCCCTGCCAGACAAAGTTCAGCAATGCCCAACCCAGCGCCGGCACGAAGGAGCCGATGGCCCACGCACTCAAAGAGGCACTCATTTGGATTCATCCTCGCCGCCCAGCAACTTCTGAATGTCGGCCCGCTCCTTGGCGCTCACATGCCCCTTCAGCGCCGCCAGCACCAAGGCCTTGCCCGAGCCGGCAAAAGCCTTGGCGATCAGATCCTTGAGCAAGTGCGTTTGTAACTTATCCTGCTTTTGCGCTGGGGCATAGAGCTGCGGGCGCCGGCTTTCGTCGCGCGTCAGCAGCCCCTTGGCATGCATCAGCTGTAACTGCCGCAGGACGGTGGCGTAAGTCGCCTCTGGGCGATCACTCAGCAAAGCTTGATGTACCTGCTTGGCATCGGCCGGGCCAAGCAGCCAAAGCACGCGCAAGAGATCAAGCTCGGCGGCGGTGGGATGGGGAACAGTGGCTTGAGGGGTGCTGGGCTGCGACATTCGTTCAGTATAAATGTTCTAGAACAAATATTCTAAACAATCGCGAAAATGCTGACCAGGCGCGCAGGCGAAGTCGGATGGGCCAAACCAGTTCAAACCGCCTCCCTGGGTGCAGCTCGGCTGAACCTGTGGTCTGCAACATTGAGATGGGAGTTGAAGGACGGGCGATCCGGGCTTCGGGGCAAGGCGCTCAGCACTGCGATGCCAAGCGGCAGGGAGCCTTGCAACGCGTGGTCAACAACTTCTGAGTTCATTGTTGCAAGCCACTAGCCAGACGCACAAGCCGCGCCATTGGCGCGAGGCAAGGCTTGATCGTGGCATTGCTTGTGCAGGGATGCAAACGCGCTTGATATTGCCGGCGTGGCTGCCTGCTGCACGGCCTGAGCTGGCCGTTCGCTCCTTTGCACTCCTAAGTGGCCGGCTAACTGGCCGGCTAACTGGCCATCTATATGCCCACCCATCGATAGCTGGCCCAAAGCGAGCTCATCCAGGCCTTGCCAGTTGATCTTCCAATTGAACTTCATTGCGAGCCTCTCTTTCTCTGCGGGGATCTCAGCACTCGCTGAGATTTCCATGGGTGGAATGATATTTAGGCTGATTGAAATTGATAATCCGTCAAAATCCACAAACACTGTTTCCAAAAACATCTCAATTAATCAATTCTTTATGTCTTTGCATGAACGCCTGGCCGATATGGCCGTCTATGCCCGCGTGGTGGAAAGCGGCGGCTTCTCGGCCGCCGCGCTGACGCTGAACCAGTCCAAAAGCGCGGTGAGCAAAGCGGTGTCACGTCTGGAGGCACATCTGGGCACGCGGCTGCTCAATCGCAGCACCCGCAAGCTCACACCGACCGAGGCCGGGCTGGCCTTTCACGCCTATTGCCGGGAGATCGTCGCGCAGGCGGAAGAAGCCGAGCAGCACATCGGCCAACTGCGCGATGTGCCGCGCGGCTTGTTGAAGATCACCTCACCGCTGAGTTTGGGCGTTGGGCGCATTGCCTTGATGCTGCCGGAGTTCCTGGCGCTGCACCCGGAGGTTCGGGTCAGCCTGGTGGTGGATGACCGCAATTTAGACCTGATCGGCGAAGGCTTTGATCTGGCCTTGCGCATCGGCAAGCCGCCCGACTCCAGCCTGGTGGGGCGCAAGCTGGCCGAGTTGCACAGCCTGGTGGTGGCCTCGCCCGACTATGTGGCCAAGCATGGAGCGCCGCGCCGGCCGGCCGACCTGCTGCGCCACAACTGCCTGAACTTCAGTGAACGCGCCGACGAAGGGCAATGGCATTTCACCGGCCCGGACGGCAATGAGAGCGTGCAAACGCAGGGCCAGCTGATGCTCAACACCAGCCTGGGCCTGCGCGAAACAGCGCTGGCCGGTATCGGCATCGCCAAGATGCCCGACTACCTGGCCGCCGAAGGATTGGCCGACGGACGCTTGCTGCGCCTGCTGCCCAACCACCCCTGCCAAAGCCATCCGCTTTACGCCATTTACCCGCACCGGGAACATCTGGCCGCCAAGGTCAAGGCCGCAATTGGGTTCTTTCAGCAGGCCTTTGGCAAGTAGAACTGGGCCCGCGCGCTGCCATGCGATCATCCCGCCATGTACGCCTTTTCCCGCGCCATGGTCGAGCTCTACAGCTTGGCCGAGCAAGCCAGTTATCAGGAGTTCCCTGAGGCCGCACTGCGGCTGCTGCGACGCTCGGTCGGCTTCGACGGCGCAGTTCTTGGGCTGGGCGCAGCCGGCGCCGCATCGCAAGAGCCATTGCAAATCACCCAAGCCCATGTGCATCAACGCGACGAGAACATTCTGCAAGCCTACGGCGCCGTGTCAGCCGGCGACCCCGTCACGGCGGCATTCTTGCGCGGGCTGGAGCGGCCGCTGGCGGTCGACTGCCAAGCACTCTACGGCGGCTCGCAACGACCCGGCTTGAACGATATGGCAGGCTTCAGCCGCAGCTACGGCTTGCGCCATCTGCTGCTGTTTGGTGACCGACCAGTCGGCGCAAAGCCCGGGCGCTGGTTGGTGCTTTACCGCAGCGCAAACAAGGGCTTCCGCGCCGAAGACGCCGACTACCTGCATGCCACCTGGGCCCATTTGTCACGCGCTATCGTCATTCATCACCATGCGCTGCTGGACCGGCAAGACAGCTTGCAGGCGCAGCGTGCATCGGCGCTGGTCAATGCCCACGGCGACATCGAGATCGCCGACCCGCAGTTTTTGGCCTTGCTGCGCCGGCAATGGCCCGATTTATCCAACCGGCGGCTGCCGCCCTGCGTGCTGGATGCGCTCAAACGCGGCGTCAGCTACCGAGGCCAGCAGATCGAGGTCAGCGCCAAGCCGCAGGAGCAGCTGTGGCTCTGCAGAGCGCTGCCGGTCGACACGCTGGCCGCGCTGACACCGGGTGAAAGCGCCGTGGCAAGGCGCTTTGCCGCCGGCCTCAGCAGCAAAGAAATTGCGCGTGAATTGGGCGTCGCACCGAACACCGTGCGCACGCAAATCACCCGCGTCTACGCCAAGCTGCAAGTGCATGACAAAGCGGCGCTGGCACAGCGCTTGATGGAAGCTTGAATTCGCTTTGTCACGCATTTGCGTGATTGAGTGTCGCGCTCGCAAGGTCTATGGTTGCCCAAGAGTTGAAGGCATTCGACCCTCGCTCAACAAAAACGGAGACAAGCATGTTCAAGACCCGCAAACTGCCTATCGTGGCCGCGTTCCTTAGCGCGTTGCCTTTTCTACTGGTGGCCTGTGGCAGCGCCGACGACCTCGATCCGGTTGCGCCCTACAAGCTCAAACCCGAGTTCCTGACGGCCGAGCCCAGCCGCACCGACTATGACGGCGCCAGCAACGGCCTGCTGACGGGCAAGGCGGCGTCACTGACGGCCTTGCTGAGCTACCAGCTGCCGGCCAACCCCAGTGCCGCTGACCTGCGTACCTTGGCCATCC
This sequence comes from Paucibacter sp. B2R-40, assembly GCF_025717555.1. Classification (GTDB taxonomy): domain Bacteria; phylum Pseudomonadota; class Gammaproteobacteria; order Burkholderiales; family Burkholderiaceae_C; genus Paucibacter_A. Next base: position 69,349 of record NZ_JAJIRP010000002.1, read on the forward strand.
AAACCAGCTACACCGGCCTGCTCGACGTGACGCCGGCCGGCGGCTTCGGCAGCTATTACGGCCGCATCTCGGCGGCAGGCAACAAGGGCAGCGAGTATGTGGCTGTCTCGGACGACGGCAGCGGCAAGCAAAACGTCACCATGATGGTGACGGTGCCGAGCAACTTCGATGCCAGCAAGGCCTGCGTGGTGGCGGTGCCGTCCAGCGGTTCGCGGCCGGTCTACGGCGAGTTGGGCACGATAGGCGAATGGGCGCTCAACAAGGGCTGTGCCGTCGCACTCACAGACAAGGGCGGCGGTGTCGGCATCCATGACCTGGACCGCGATGCCAGCTTCGCCTTCGACGGCAGCGTGGCCACGGCCGGTACACGCAAAGACCTGACGTTCAACGCCAATTTGCTCGGCGATGATCTGAGCATATTCCGCGCCACCAAGCCGAACCGCTTGGCACTCAAGCATGCGCATGGCAAGCAAAACCCCGAGAAGGACTGGGGCAAGTACACGCTGCAGTCGATCAAGCTCGCACTCTATGTGCTGAACAAGCAGTTCCCAAACGCCAATTTATCGCCCGCCAACACCTTGGTGATCGCGTCCAGCATTTCCAATGGCGGCGCCGCCGTGCTGCGAGCCGCCGAGCAAGACAGCGAGGGTCTGATTCGCGGCGTAGTCGCCGGTGAGCCCCAGCTCAATCTGCCGGACAACGCGGGCCTCATGGTCAAACGCGGCGGACTCAACGTGCCGATGTCCGCCAAGCCGCTGTTTGACTACATCACCGTGGCCGGCCTTTACCAGGCCTGCGCCACGCAGTCGGCCGCGCTGGCGCCCAGCAGTGCTTTCGTGATCGCAGCCTTCGCCGCCAACCGCTGCGCCTCGCTGGCGGCGCAAGGCCTGGTCACGGGCGGCACTCTGGCCGAGCAGTCGGCCGATGCCCTGGCCAAATTGCATGCCTATGGCTGGGAGGCCGAGTCCGACCTGCTGCATGACAGCCACTACGGCTTCGAGTTCACCGAGTTGGTGGCGCACACCTACGCCAATGCCTTCGCCCGCGCCTCGGTGACGGAGGGCGTCTGCGGCTATAGCGTGGCCGGTATCGATGCCTCATACAAGACGCCGGTGGTACCGGCCGCTGACGCCTTCAAGACCGGCTGGGCCACCGGCGGCGGCTTGGGTTTTTTGGGCGGCGCCTTCAACATCATTGCCGACACTGCAGTCGGCGGCCCGGCCCTGTTCTTGCTGGCCGCCTCACCCAGCAGCGGCAAGCCCGATTTCTATCTGGACGGTGCCACTTGCTTGCGCCGTTTGGCGAGCGGAGTGGACGTCGGACGCTTCTCCATCAGCGCGGCCGAGCAGGCCTTGGCGGCGCGCATCAAAACCGGCCTCAGCGAGGTGCGCGTGAGCGGTGATCTGCGCGGCAAACCGGTCGTGATCGTGCACGGGCGCTCGGACGCGTTGATCCCGGTCAACCACAACTCGCGCCCCTATGCCGCGCTGAACAAGCGCGTCGACGCCAGCAGCGGCCTGCGCTATTACGAAGTGACCGACGCCAACCATTTCGACGCCTTGGTCGGCATGTACCCCAAGACCTTGGTGCCGCTGCATGTCTACACCTTGCGCGCGCTGGACCTGATGTGGGCCAAGCTGACCACCGGCGCGGCTCTGCCCGACTCGCAACTGGTGCGCGCCCAAGCGCGTGCCTCGTCCAGCGTGGTGTTGACCGACGCGCATGTTCCGGCCATCGCGACCACGCCTGCAGACGCCGACAGAATCTTCATCACAGCAGGTGCGATCGACGTGGCCAACTGAGGTCGTCACATCCTTGTCACCTCCAAGCTCTAGGCTGCGCGCAGTCGTTCGGACGGTCGCCCAGCACCTTGGGCGGCAGCCTTCACCTAGAGTCCTGGAGGGACCAGATGTTCACTTTGATCAGTCGAAAATTCGGCCGGCATGCGCTCGCATGCACGGCTTCCGCCGCTCTGCTGGGCGCCCTGGCCCTGTCAGCTACGCCGGCCTCGGCCGCTGAGGCAGACCCCGTGGTGCTGAGCTTCGCCACCCTCGGCGACTCGCGCCAAGACCCGCTAACGTCTGACCCCACGCTCGGCGCCCTGTCCGGCCAGGACAAAACCTGGCTGCAAAGCAGCAAGGCCTTCTCGCGCATCCTGCGCAGCATCCAGGCGCAAAAGTCGAACCTGCTGTTCTTCAACGGCGACATGATCCACGGCTACGGCTGGGCCGGCTTTGGCTATACCTCCAACCTGGGCGGCACCGCTATCAGCGCGCCGGTGGCACCGACGACCGTCGGCGACATCCTCAACAGCGATCTGGTCAAGTTCTACACCCAGTACGCGTTCTGGCGCGGCATGGTGGCGCCGGTGATGGAAACCGGCACCTACGTCGTGCCGGTGCCGGGTAACCACGAAACTCAGTGCAAGGCCTGCGGCAAGAAGGCCAAGGTCGAGAACGAAAACGCCTGGCGCGCCAATATGGGCGACCTGATCATCGACAGCGCCCGCTTCAAGGCGGTCGTGGGCCAAGACGCCAGCAATTTGAACGTCGGCAATAACGGCGCATTCGATGGCCTGAGCACCGACCAAAGCCAGCTGTCCTACAGTTTCGATGTCGGTGACGCGCATTTTGCCGTCGTCAACACCGACCCGGTCGGCGCCGACTCCAAGGCACCGGCGGCCTGGTTGGCCAGCGACTTCGCTACGGCCAAAGCGCGCGGTGCCAAGCATTTCTTCGCCTTTGGCCACAAGGCCGCCTACACCTATAACTACTCGGCCACCAACACACCGACGCCGGCCGGCGGCCTGGACGTCAATGTGGCGGCCCGCGATGCCTTCTGGAAGGTGATCGAGGACAACGGCGCCACCTACTTCTGCGGCCACGAGCACATCTTCAATATGCAGCAGCCCAAGGGCGCGGCCTGGCAAATTCTGGTCGGCGCGGGCGGCTCGCCGTTTGATTCGAAGTTCGGTGATGCGTCGGCCAACCCGGCCACAGACCGGACTTATTCCTGGGCCAATGTCTTGATCCGCAAGAGCGGCAAGGTCGAGATCACCGCCTACGGCTTCAATGACGCCTTCGGCCCGACCCAGGTGCTCAAGCAAGTCACGCTGGCGCGTTGAGACTGAAGCAGGACCACAACCATGATGCGCATCAAAACAATCGCCCTCGCCGCCGTGCTCGCACTGTCCGGCGCGGCCCAAGCGGCAAGCTTGATCGACACCGGCAGCCCGGACGCCAGCAAGCCCGGCTATGTACTGGATACCGCCAACTTCCTGGCCGTGCAGTTCAAAGCCGACGCCGCCTGGCAGATTGACGGCTTGTCCGCCTATCTGAGCGGGGGCAATGCCGGCGAGCACTTCACCGTCGCCTTGTATGCGGATAGCAGCAGCCATTTGCCGGGCGATCTGCTCGCATCCAGCTTGGCCGAATTCTCAGCCGATGGCTGGAATAGTTCCGCAGCCTTGAACTGGAGCTTGCCAACGGCGGGCAACTACTGGTTGGCGTTGGAAGGTGCGACAAAGGAAACCATCCCCGGTCTGCCCGAGCCGGACGGCAGCTTTGTTGCAACTGCCGGCGGCCTGAGCATGCCCGGCCTAACAGCCTTCTCGGACGGCGGCTTGGCCGGCTACCAAGCCAGCCCGGGCATCCAGTTCGGCCTGCAGGTGACCGGTGCGGTGCCTGAGCCCACCAGCTACTTGTTGCTGCTGGTGGGGCTGGGCGTGATCGGTGTGAGTCGTTTGAAAGCCTGCCGGCAACAGCACGGCTAGCACTGAAGGCTGCAAATCAGCGACAGAACAACAAGAAGAAAAAGAAGAAGAAGGGTCCGGTCAGGCTTGAAAAAGCAGACCGGACCCTTCGGTGCGTCCACGGCGGCCTAGCGCGTCGTTTCAGCGCACAAAACTTCTTGAGCAGGAATGTTATTTTTTACTGCCACACCCCCCATGTCGTAGGGGGTCTCGAACAGATGGTGCGACCGTAATATGCGCGGGAATTTGAAAGCCGCAGAGGGTCACGGAAGCAAATTTCGGGCTTCTGCTCGCGATTCAGCCTTTTCCTCTCGCTTCGAAAACAGCTTGTGCATTCAATGCTCCTGAGATCTAGACGGCTACGCGGAGTGCGGGCGAGCTTCAGCTCTGTATTTGCACCCGCCCCGACCGAGCTCAGAAAACGAACAGCCAAGCGAGCATTGCCTTTCTTCGCGAGGGCAAAAAAACGACCGCCTTCCCTGCAGGCATAGCTGAGGGGAGGCCAAATCATCGTGAGGCCTCCTTGATGAAAATTGCAATCGCCAGACACCGTCGAAGCTTCAAGTTTTGCTCTTTGGGTGCAGCTGCGCTGTTGGCGAGCTTGACTGCTCAGACAGGAGCGGCCGAGCAAACCGGTGCAGCCGGTGGCGCAACTGCCGTGGCCGGAGACGCTCAGCTACAGACCTGCACTGCCACCCTGGGCACGATTCGCTTGCAAGATGGCTATACGCCGGCAGCCAACACCGCTGCCGCTCCCGCAGCCAACAACGACAGGCTGTCCTCCATCACCGGCGTCTTGGCCAGCTTGGCCGCCCTCAACGGCGGAGCCGGCGCACCCTCAGCCGGGCCCGCTGGAGGCAGCGGCACAATGAGCGGCGCCTCACTCGAATCATTGCGTTTGCTGATCCAGCAGTCCAACTGTTTTGTGATTGTTGACCGGGGTGCCGTGGAGCAGGCCGCCAACGACGAAAAGAGCCGCGCGCGCTCCAACAACAATGAAATGCGCGACGACGCTCATATGGAGCAGGGCCAGGAAGTCGCCGCCGATTTTGTGTTGCGCTCCTCCGTCATCTCCTTAGAAAACAAAGAGAACACCGGCATCAAGCTGGGTTTTCTGTCCAAAATTGGCATGTCGGGCAGCAGCAAAAAGTCAGACATGAATGCCAAGGTGCAGCTGGTGCTGTCCGATGTCCGCTCGAAGGTTCAATTGGCGGCCGCGCTGGGCGAAGGATCGGCCAGCAATACCGCTTTGGCCGGCAATATTCTGGGCGGGGCTAGCCACTTCCTCGGCGGGGTCGGCTACAGCTCGGAATCCAAGACCTCCAGCACCACGGTCTTGCTGCAAGCGTTTGCCGATGCCTACAACAAACTCGTTCCGGCCGTGCAGAACTACAAGGCGCAAAGCGTGAAAGGCGGGCTGGGCACCGGTGGCGCCCTGCGCGTGCAGGGAAGCAAAAACGCCGAGTCACAGCGGCCCTGAGGCGCTATGCAGCAGCTCCCTTCCGGCATCTTTGCGCTGGCAATGTTGGCGCTCAGCGCTGCAGCAAACGCCCAAGAGTACAGCCGCTTTCTCAGCTGCAAAGGCAACTTTATCGCGGATGAAAAAACGCATGAAGCGAATGCGGAAATCGCCTTGCGCGTCAACAACCGCACGGCCTTGATTCAGGGCTCTAACGTATTACCTGTGGGTGAAATACTGCGCTACGTGCCCACGCCAGTCAGCTATTCGATGACCTATATCTTGCGACCCAAGGGCACGAAGGTAATTGTCGTGCCGGGCTGGTTTCAGAACACGATTCTGGTGGCCTACCCAAACTTGAACCGACTCAACCAGATTCGCCTTTCGGTCAATCGGCAAACGGGCGTGCTGGACGGCAAATTGCTGAATGAAGAAGATGAGCTGCTGGGCTCATTCAGCATGAACTGCAGCTCGCAAACCGAGCAAGACGTGGCCGCCCCAAAGTTTTAAGCGTGACTACTGCCCCACCTGCGTTGAACATTTCACTCCGGCCCGTTTGACCTCGAGGAGCCATATCAAGCGTGGGTTCGGCGCCTCGATCGGGCTCAGCAGGCTCAGTGCAGCAACTGCTCCACATCGCTGGCCACATCCCCGGCGGCCGTGATCTTGGCCTCCAGATAGGCCAGATCCAGATGCAAATGTTCAACCAAATCGGGCACCGCCACCAGTAAGGCCTGGGCCGGGTTGTCGTGGTGCTCGGCGGCGTCGGCCAAGACCTCGGCCAGATGCAAAACCGCCGCCATCAGCGAGAAGGGTCGAATCTCCATCGGCGTGTTGGCGTCCTTGAAGGCCTCGACCATGGGGGCCGGGAAATGCCAATGCGAGGCCAGCGAGGCGGTGACATCGGCATGGGTGCAGCCGAAGCGGTGCTCTTCGAGCGAGAAACGGCTGCCCGGCTCGGCCGCATGGGCCTCCACATCGGCGACCATCTCAGGCTCTTCCATCGCCATCATCAGCTGGCCTGTGCGCAGCATCAGGCCGGCCAGATAGCTGGTGTCGGCGTCCACGCGCAGGATCTGGCTGAGGATGCGGGCATAGGCGGCTGTGGTGATGCTGTGGCGCCAGAACAGCGCCCGGTCCAGGCCCTTGATGACCGGAAAGGCACCCGAAATGCAGGCGGCCAAAGAAAGATTACGCAAGGTGTCCAGACCGAGCGCGCCGGCGGCGTCGTTAAGACTGGAAATCTGGTGCGAGGGGCTGTAGCGGGCCGAGTTGGCCAGGCGCAAAACCTTGGCCGACAAGGTTGAGTCCTTGCCGATCAATTCGGCAATGGCATTCAGACTGATGTTGTCATCGTCGAAGCTTCGAATCAGCCGGCTGGCCACTTCGGGCATGGTCGGCAGTGCATTATTGTTCTTGAAAAACTTTTCGGCTGCAGCGCTCACATTGGTCTCCTCAAGCTGATGCGCGCAAGCTTAAAAAGCCCGAGCAGCATCGGAGCCACCACAGCGGGGCCCCGTCACCCGCAGTCTAAGCGGCGACCGCGCTTTTTTGCAGCGAACTAAGACTTGAAAAGCGTTGAAATTCACCTCTATAAGACAAGGCTTGTGCAGCGCCGTGCTCAGCCATGCGCAAGGTTTTGCAAGGCGGCCAGATTCAGCAGCTTGATTGAATAGCCCTTGACTTCAATCAGGCCGGCCGTCATCAGCTGACGCAGCAGCCGCGACAGGGTTTCGGGCGTAATCGCCAGCTGCGCGGCCAGTTCGCGCTTACGCTCCTTCAAGGCCACGTCCGCGCCTTGCACCGGGCTGCGCTGCAGTAACCAAGTAGCCAGACGCTTTTGCGCGTCCTTGGACATCAAGTCATGGGTCGCGCCGGTGAGGCTTTGCACGGTCTGGGCCAAGGCCATCATCAGGCGCTCGCGCATGTCCGGAAAGCGTTCCAGCAGCACACGCATGCCGTCCAAGGGGAATTCCAGCAGCGCAGACGGTTGCAAGGCACGGGCGTCTTGGGCGTGGCCTGAGCCCAACCAGGCGCTGCTCAAATCCAGCCAAGCGGGGCCATGAACACAGCGCTCCAAATGAAACTGTTGATCATCGCCGGCCGAGCCCAGACCGACCACCCCGTCCAGCACCGCCACCAAATTGCCGGCGGATTGGCCGCGCGAAAACACCGCAGCCCCCGTCTGCAATTGGCGGGTTTGGGTCAACGGAGCCAAGGCATGCATCTCGGCATCGCTGAGCCGCGGCGGGCCGAGCAGCTTGTCAAGCAAGGCGGCGCTGCTGCCGGCACTGCGTGGCAAGCGGCGAGCGGACTGGGAAATGATGGCAGTTTCCACGTTGGGCCTGACGGAAAAGTCGCTGAATGGACCGCAATGTGTCGCAAGCCCCCTTTTCTGTCTTTGCGAAAAGTCAAAACGGTCGACGACAAACCCGCCTGCGGGGGCCGCAGCTTGCGCCAGCGCAAATCAGCGGATCAGCAGAGCCCTGAAATCATTCACATTGGTGAATGTAGGGCCGGTGCTGACGAGATCGCCCAGCGGCTCAAAGAAACCCAGCGCATTGTGGGCGTCCAAGTCCTGCTGCGCACTCAGCCCCAAGCCGCACGCACGCGCCAAACTGCTGGGCGTGAGGATGGCGCCGGCGTTGCGGCCGATGCCGTCGATCCCGTCGGTATCGGCTGATAGCGCATAGACGCCGGGCTCGCCGTCCAAGGCCAAGGCGCAACTGAGCAAGAATTCCGTAGCGCGGCCGCCTTGACCGGGAGGCGACTGAGTTTGCCGCAGCGTCACCGTGGTTTCACCGCCGGACAAAATCACGCAGGGCTTGGCAAAGGGCTGGTCTTGCCGCGCGACAGAGCGCGCGATGGCCGCATGGACGCGCCCCACCTCACGCGACTCGCCCTCGATGGCGTCGCTCAGGATATAGGCCGGCAAGCCCAGCGCACGCGCGGCATCGGCGGCGGCCTGCAGACTCATCATGGGCGTGGCGATGAGCTGGGATTGCTGAGCCGCAAAGCAAGCGTCGTCAGGCTTGGGCGTCTCAAACGCGCCGCTGCGCAAGCCTTCTTGCGCCGCTGCCGGCAGCTCAATCTGGTAGCGCTGGCAAATGGCCAGCGCCTCGGCACAAGTGGTCGGATCAGCCAAGGTCGGGCCGGACGCGATCACGGCCGGGTCGTCGCCGGGCACATCACTGATCAAAAGGGTCAGGACTTGCGCCGGCGCACAGGCCGCGCCCAAGCGGCCGCCCTTGATGGCCGACAAATGCTTGCGCACGCAATTCATCTCGCTGATGCTGGCGCCGCTTTTGAGCAGTGCGCGGTTGATGGCTTGCTTGTCGGCCAAGCTCAGGCCCGCAGCCGGCAGACTCAACAGCGCCGAGCCACCACCCGAAATCAGGCAGATGACCAAATCATCGGGGGTCAAACCTTGCGTCATGGCCAGGATTCGCGCGGCCGCGTTGGAACCAGCGGCATCGGGCACCGGGTGAGCCGCCTCGACCAACTCGATGCGGCTTGGCCGGAAGCCGGGCGGGCAATGGCTATAGGGCGTGATCACCAAACCGCTCAAGCGGCTGTCTGTAGGCCAGGCCGCTTCCAGCGCCTGCACCATCGCGCCGCCCGCCTTGCCAGCGCCCAGCACCAAGGTCCGACCGGCCGGCGGCGACGGCAGATGCGCGGCCAAAATGCGCGCCGGCAACGCACGCGCCACGGCGACATCGAAGAGATGCCGCAAAAATTCACGGGGATGATTCAGAGGGTCGAGGGCAGCGTTCATCCGGTCCATTATCTCGGAGCGAACTTCCCGGCAATCTGCCGGTCAGATACGCCAACGCTGCCCTGCCCAGCAGCAGAGTCAGGCGCCGCCGCGGCGACGACGCAAGCGCAATGCCAGCAGCCCCAAACCGGCAAGCATCAGCGCATAGGATTCAGGCTCCGGCACCGCGACCACGGTCCGCGTGAAGTAGCTTTGACCTTGGCAATCAGCCAGGGAATCTCGATTGCAGGTGCTGGCGGGAAAAGCCACCGCATCGAGCATGTGCCCCTCGGCATCCAAGCCTGAAACATTCAACCAGACCAAGGACCGGTAGAAATAGTAATCACCCGCGGCCACGGCACCGGCACTGGGCGAAAAGGTCCCAAACAAATAGTCATGATGCCCGCCGGGCGCCAGGACATAGGGCTCAGAAAAAGGATTGGCAGCGAACGAGAAGTTATAGGGTGGCCCATCCGTGCAATTGAGGGAGAAGCTGCCGCTGCAACCGAAACCGATGGTCAGGCTAAAGCTGGTGTAGCTCGTGAAGTCACTTTGAAAATACCCCCCTTGGCCGTCGTTCCAAGTGCCACTGGTCGGAAGATCTGCGGCATTCAGGCCTGCCAGCGGCAAATTGCTGTCAAGCGTGAAGCTCTCGCTGGGGTCCTTGTTGCTGAAGCGAACATGGACATCAATGCTGTCATTGGGGCCGACCACACCCGTGGGCTCGGTGAACACCAAGGACAAGGAGGACCACGCCGCTTGGGCCGAGGCCGGTGGCACCAGCGCAAAACCAAGGCCAGCCAGCAAGGCTGCACGCATTGAAAGTCCAAAAGAGCACGTTGTCTGCTTCATGATTTCTCCAAAAATATTAGGGCCAGATGCTGCGGTCAGCACAGCCAACGCTACGCCTCAAGTTCGGTTTAGCCATCCCCCTAAGGCGCTGCTTTTCGCCTGCCCGGGGGCATTTCTCGAACTTGCTTGCGCCTGGTCAACAAGCGCCAGGGCTCGCGGCTGAACTTGCTCAGGCCTTGATCTAACGCAATACGTCAACAGCGCCAGGCCCGCAAGCTTTGCGGGCACTTCATGCGAGGACGGCAGCCCCCTCGCCCGCTTGATCAGCGCTGCGCTCACCAGGGAATATTCATGGCCAAGCCCACCCATCCGAAGTCGGCTCACCGATCCACGCCAAGCACCGCCTTGAGTCGCAGAGAGCCGCAGGCACTGGCTAGCCGCGATGCCGGCGGCGGAGCCGGCAGCAGCAATAGCAGCGGCGGCGCGGCACCAAGCTCTGGCGTAGGCGCTTTGATAGCCAGTCAACTGGCCGATATGACGCCCAGCTTCGGCAATATCCTGGCCTCGATCGGCCTCGGCGTGGCACGCTCGCAAGCGGCCTTGGATGAAGGCGTGATCGAGACGGTCAAGCAACTGGCCGACACCAAGATCACCGTCGTCACCGAGGTGATCGAGCAACTCGATGATGATGGCCTGCCCAATGTGGCCGCCACACAGCTCGTCACCAACGAGCTGTCGGTCTTGAACTTCGTCGCCCCGACCGTGCATGAATGGCAGCATGTATCGCTGTCCATGGACATGAGCGTGGGCGCGATGGATGAGCAGACCGGCTTGTCCTACAGCCTCACGCAGACGCACAGCGGCAACACCCGGGGCGCCTTGGCCGGGCTGGTCGGTGTGGGCGCGATGTCCACCAACAGCAGCGTTTTGTCCATGCAGCTGAATGCCGAGCGCGAAGCGCAGTGGTCGAACGGCACCGTGCAGCTGGACGCCGTGCTCGCGCCTCGACGCACCGGCAAATTCCCGGTCCCGGCGCAGGTGACGATAGGCCCGCAACTGTTCATCAGCCAAGGCGCGGTGAGCGAAACCAAGACCGGTGGCGTGCTGACCGAGCGCAGCGTCGAGTTGATGATCAGCGTGCGCAAGGCCAGCGGAGCGGTCAACCCCGACAAAGAGCTCAGCCTGGATGCCGGCGGGCTGCTGCCCAGCTTCTCGAGCGACGATCCCTTCACCGGCTCGACCACCAATGCCGACGGGCGATGCAGCGTCAGCCTGCGCCGCCCCATCACGCCGGGCTTTGCACAGCCGGCCCGGCGCAGCATCACGCTGCGCTTGGGTGAGATCAGCAAGCGCTTTGACTTGGTGATCTAGCTATCAAACTGAGCAGGAGAAAATCATGGGCAACACCCTCTCGTCTCCCTTCCAAGCGGGCAACGCAGTGAACGCAGCCAACGCCGGCAGTCAAATGCTGATCGATACCAGCTCGCCCAAAGGCTTGGCCAGCAATCTGCAAAGTGCCGGCATGAGTTTCGGCCAGCTGGTGGCCAGCACCGGCCAAGCGGTGGCCGACACGCAGATGCGCCTGAACACCACCGGTGCGGCAATGGCCTCGGCCCTGGCGACTACGCAGGTCGAAGTGATCGCGGCGCAGGAAAGCATCTATGACGACGACGGCCATCTGCATGAGGCACGCACCTTCACGCGCAAGCTGCCCTTGGTCAACTTCATTGACCCGGTGTTCTATGAATGGACAGCGGTGCGCCTGCAGGGCGAGTTCTACGCCAGCGGCTTCAGCGGCAGCGCCAACGTCACCGCGACGACGCAGACCGAAACCAAACAGCCCGGCAGCGGCGCCTTTGGCTTCATTTTCGGCGCCAACAAGGTCGACACCCAGACCAACACCAGCACGGTCACGGTCGGCGCTACGACCACGCAAGAGCGCTCCTTCGGCCATGTGCGCGCCAGCGCCTTGCTGCAGCCCAAGCGCGATATCGGCGTGCCGCCGCCGCGCCAGGTGGTGCGCGGGCCCAGCCTGAATGTGGTGGCAGGCGAGATCAAGGACGTGATGGACGGAGAGGTCTTGCAGGCGCGCACCATGGCGGTGTTGATCGAGCTGCGCCGGGCCGACGGCAGCGCAATCGCCGGCAAGGCGATAGCCATCGACACCGATGGTGCGCCCTGGAGCTATACCGACGACACGGCGATGCTGACCGACGCACAAGGCCGCTTGGCGCTGACGCTGCGGCGCGACTTTCTGGCCGCACTGGCCGGTGCTGCGCCGGACACAGCGCCCAAGGATTTGATTCTGAGCGCCCGGCTGGGCCTGGTGTCAAACAGCAGCAGCCTGAGCTTTTAGTCGCTTTCATGAGCCGCTTGCCCGTCCGCCGCGCCAGCCTGCCCGCGCAACAGGCGCCACTGTCCAGCCTGCTTTGCGAAGCCGTGGCCGGCGTGCTGCGCGCGCAAGCCGAGCTGGACCGCGACGCGCTGAGCCGCGTCACCCAGTTTGTGCAAACACCGAATGGGGCTTTGAGTTTGCCGCCGCTCTGGTACTCAATGACACAGGTAGATCTAAGCTTCGAGATGGCGGCCACGGTGAGCAAGGTCAATGCGCGGCCAAGCACTAAAGGCACTAACGGCACTAACGGCGATAGCGTACGGCTTGACTGTCGCCTGCTCAATCCCGCCATGGTCAGCCTGTTCGGCCACAGCGCGTCCAGCGGTTTGAAAGTGACCCTGCGGCTGGCGCCGCAGGACGCCGACGGCTTGCGGCCACTTGATACGCAAAGCAGCTGAGCCACAACCATGCCCTTGCCGCCTGTCTCTGAGCCGAGCAATATCAAACGTGTCGGCAGCGAACGCTTGGTTCGCATTGATGGGGTCAATGGCATCTTCACGCCGATCGGCAGCACGGCCGAGCTGCCGATCGGCGCGGATGAACGCGCCAATCTGCAAGCCGTCATCGACGCGCTGAAGCAAGAACTGAGCAGCGTGCAAAGCGAGAAGCAGCAGGCCGAACAGCAACTCAGCCAGCTGCGCGACCGACCCTCGGCGCCGGACGACTTCGCCAGCGCGGTACAGCAGTCATTGGACGAGTTGCAGGGACGCATGGCGACCATGCGCAATGCAATGTCCAACTTCGCCGTGCGCGAGTTCAAGCTGGAAGCGAGCGTGTTTGTGCAGGTCTCGGCGCTGGGCAATATCGAGTACCGCTTTGTGCAGCCGGGCGACCAGATTGAACCAGCCGCGCTGTCCAAGCTGACGCTGGATGTGGTGCCGGTGCCCAAGAGCAATCTGGCCGGCGTGTGGTCCAGCGAGTTGTTTCAGCCCGAGCTGGCGCTAGGCGGTCTGCCCGGCCTCACTGATGTTCAGCTCAAGCGACTGGAGGGCGCGGGCCTGTTCTCGGTCGGCGAGTTTTTGCAAGTCGGCACCCGGGCGCGCGCGCAAGTGACGCTGCAAGCCCTGCTCGGAGCCGAGCGCCAGCAACTGCAGCGCTGGGCCCAGCAGGCCGCGCTGATGTGCTTGCGAGGCGTGAACGGCGCAGCTGCGCTGGTCTTGATCGAAGCCGGCTTCGGCAACTTCGAGCTATTGGCCGGCCACGCGCCGGAGACAGTGGCGCGTGGCTATGCACGGGTGCGCGCCGCGCACAAGGACTGGGGCGCGCCCTTGGCCGGCATCGCCTGGGCCCGGCAGTGGGTGCGCGCAGCCCGGCAGTATCTGGGTCTACCCGAGGACGCTGCGGCGGCTGGCACTTGACACTTGACACTCGACACTTGGGCCGGACACTGTGCCCGCACCCGCAATTATTTCAAGGCCCATGCTCTAGGCTGGACCTTTCCCCTACTTCAGCAGTCCTTGGGGTTCTCGCTATTCACCCCAAGCTAGCGGGCTGCGCCCACTTGAACTCGAATTCATTTGGCGTGCGACGCGAGCTCTTCGACCAACTGAATCAGCTCGGCAGCGTTGTTCGTACAAGCATTGGCGTCATGAAGTGACGCCTCCTCGCGCAGCGCTGGCGCGTCCAGCGATGCGTAAAAAACGACAGGTGTTTGATCGTCCCGCCCGCGCATACTGTCCAACAAATGAAACCCTTCCCTGAGCCCTTCCTTTCGGCCCATGTCCGAGATCACGGCCAAGTATTTGTTCTTTGCAAGCAGCGCCAAGGCCAACCCGGTTGATAAGGCATAGGAGATATGAATACCTCTACGTTCAAGATGGGCGGCAATCGGTCGGTTGTCCTTGGGCTGATCATCTACCCAAAGGACCCGACGGCTGGCGTCGTAGCGATATGGAGTCATTGCTTTTGTAGAGGTCCGGTGCCTAGCGTCGAAGTTAAGCGGCGAGCGATGGCTGGGCGCGGAAGGCCCAGGATGACATGGCAGCCTGGAGTGCGCAGCCCTTCCGACTTGGCTCGAACGAATGCTCAGGCGTCGCTGCACGCATGTTGGCTATGGCTTTGCAGCGCTCCAGTACGACAAGAAGTCTCTTCCGGTCGAGTTTGTGAGACCCTCGAGTCGACTGCCCGTGAGAATCGCTGAGTGGTTGTAGGGGCCCGACTGGTCTGATGTGACGAAGGCGATGCGAACCGTACCCCAATCGGTATTGATTCTCGCTTGTTCAATGGGCGCGCCATAAAAGGTGCCAGAGAAGGTCTTTCCATTGACCGAGGACACTACGAATTCTTGAAAGTAAGCCGCCGCAGTTGGCGTCGGTCGCAGGTCTACCTTCCAGACGCCAATAAGTGCCTGCGGATCGGCAGGCTTTATATCTACGTTGGGTGCTGCGCATCCAGCGACCAGCGCAAAGGAGAGTAGCGATACTGCGATTCGCATTTGAGCCTTTCCTGACCGTGTGAGAGACAGTGGTTTCGCGACGCCCAACTAGGCCATGGGGCGACCCCGCTGCTGCGTACCGCAGCGACTGCGCCGCTATTTTCTGGGTATCTCGGCTAGCCCGCACAAACTTGCTGCAGATCCTCCCACTTGCCCGGTTTGTACCACGCGTGTCGAATCGCTAAAACCAGCAAACCCTTGAAGCAGGCTGGCTTGGAGTGAGTTCACGAACTCCAAAATTCATCGGCATACAGGGATATCCGGCCTTGTTGTTGGAGCTCACGTCGTCCACGCCAAGCAAGCAGGCTTGGTTTGGCTCGGTCGCCGATCTAGTCGAGTCGAACTTTTGCCCCGGCCTCGAACCAGCGCCCCAGCAGCGCCCGCTCCGCCTCGGTGATGCCAGTCGCATTGTTGAGCGGCATCAGCTTTTGCAGCACCGCCTGTTGATAGATCAGCGGCGCGTTCTGCGCGATCAAGGCCTGCGTGTGCAGCTGCACCCCCTTCTGCGCGAGGTCGGCGTTATGGCACATCACGCAGCGCTGCGTGATGATGGTCTGCACCTCAGCAAAGCTAGGGGCCACCGCTTGCGCGGCGAGCGGCACGCGCAGCGGCGCCATCCACAGGATCAAAGCCGCCAGCAGCGCCAGCGCAGCGGCCACCAAGCTCCAGGCGTTGACACCCTTGTGCCGCTTGACGAAGTAGCTGCGCACCAGCACGCCCACGGCCATCAGTGCAATCAGCACCAGCCAGTTGTGCGCATGGCTGTAAAGCATGCCGTAATGGTTGCTGAGCATCGCGATCAAGACAGGCAGCGTGAAGAAGGTGTTGTGCACGCTGCGCTGTTTGCCGCGCTGGCCGTAGACCGGATTGACCGCGCGGCCGGCGCGCATATCGGCAATCACCTGCTTCTGGCCCGGAATGATCCAAACCAAGACATTGGCGCTCATCATCGTCGCCAGCATCGCGCCGATGATCAAGAACGCGGCGCGGCCGGCGAACAGCTGGCAAGCAGCCCAAGTTGCTGCGGCGACGAAGACGGCGATCAGACCCAAGACCCGACCGTCGTTGCCAATCTGGCCATCCTTTGTTTTTCCCAGATGCCTGCAAATCTGGTCATAGACCAGCCAGCCCGAGAGCAGAAAGCCCAAGGCTGCCGCAATCGCCGCGCCAGGCCCCCAAGCGTGTATCCGTGGGTCGATCAGATAAGTGCTCGCATTGAACAGATACAGCGTCACAAAGAGCGCGAAGCCGCTGATCCAGGTCCAGTAGCTTTCCCAATAAAACCAGTGCAAATGCTGGGGCAGATTGGGCGGCGCCACCATGTATTTTTGCGGGTTGTAAAAGCCGCCGCCATGGACGGCCCACAACTCGCCGCTCACGCCTTTGGCACGCAAATCGGCAGCGACGGGAGCGACAAGATGGTTATCCAACCAGACGAAGTAGAAGGAGGCGCCGATCCAGGCGATGCCCACGATCAGGTGCAGCCAGCGCAGCAGCAAAGCCGCCCAATCAAGCAGATAGGCGAGATCCATATGAGTCTCAATCCAAGAATCAGATGCATCTCACCACAGGCGGGCGCTGTGAGCTGCGGACAAGTCGCGTCATTGATGGCCGCTGCGACGATGCCGCAAAGTGTAGCGAGCTTTGCAGCCCTCAAGTTCGGCGACTCTTGCTCGCCTTGGTCGGTTTGGGGCCCTGCTTTGCCGGCCGGTCGGTGCGCGCCGCATGGCTGGGCAAAATGCTCTGCGCCAGGGCGATCAGCTGATCCGCGCTGCGGCTCAGTGCCACATCATCATGCTGAGCCATGGACAGCGCATCGACGAAACGAGACAGGCGCTCCAGTCGGTCGACCATCGCTTCGAGCTGCAGCGGCCGCACTGTCACGCAACCCAGCGCCTGCGCATAGCTGGCGACCAACTGATCAAACCAGCGTCGCCCCTCTTCAGCGGGCTGCCCCAATTTACCGTCAATCATGCGTTCGACCAGCAGGGCTTCGGGCTGGATCAGCAGATCCCAGGGGCTGGGCTGGATGGCAAAGTTGTATTGTGCCGTGCGCCGGCATTGCTGCGCCAACTCGATCGCGGCGTCTTTCTCCGCCGGGTTGTGCCAGTCGGTCAAGGCATCCAGCGCCAAGCGGTAGAGCGCGTGACAAGGGCTGAAGTGATCGGAGCCGGGCTGTCCCTCACCGGCCCGGTAGGCCTCCACACCTTGCTGCAAACAGTCCGCCATGGCCTTGATTGCGGCGTCGGCTGCGGCTGCATCCAACTGCCCGCTGAGCAAACGCCGGGCCTGCAGATTGGCCTTGCGTTGCCAGGCCGCACCGCGCAAGGCGGTGCGCTCGCTGTGCATCGACGACGAACTCGGCGGTGCATCGTCTGAGCCCTCGCCGTCGCCATCCGCCACCAGGGCGTCCAGCCCGTCCAGCCGGCGCAGCGCAAGATCGATCATCGCTTCGCCGGCCCGCAGTTGCTGCAGCGCCTTTACATCCCCGCCCAAGGCCTTGGCCAGCGCCTCAACCGCGCGAGCTTCGCCCAGCCTGGACTCCACATCGACCAACTTTTCCAGATCCGAGATCGGCACGCCGCCGCAGCGGTCCACCGCCTGCGCCGCACTCAAAAAGGCCGCGCGGGCCCGCTCCCATTGCCCCAGATCGAACCAGGTCTTGCCCAAGGCATATTGCAGCTGAGGATTCTGCTGCCAACCGGCCGGGCAGCGCCGCGCAAGCGACTCCGCCACATGCTCCACCTCGGCTTGCAATTCGCGTGCGCCCAGGTAGTCGCCTCGGCGCGCCAGATCGGAGCGCAGGCTGGCCAACTCATCCAGCATTTCGTCGGGCGACACATAACGTTCAGCAGCGCCGGTGCCGGGCGCGCCCTCAGCCGCCGGCTCGGCCAACCACACCGGGTCGCCATAGGCTTGAAAGGCGCCCCAGGTGATGTCCTCGGGATGGGCGCGCCAGACTTCTTTGCGGGCGCTGAACACCGCATCGCCGAAGGGCTGGCGGCGCAGCAAGAGCTGCTCATAGAAAACCTGGCCAAACAAGCGCGCCGATTCGTCATTGACGGCCCAGCCGGCCACGACCACACAGCGCACGCCGATGGCGATCATTTCGCGTGCCACGCTGGCGGCCAGCTTGTTGCTGCCCGGACCTTGGGTCTCATTGTCAACCTGGCCCAGATGGCAGCAATTCATGAACACCAGCTCGGGCACGGTCTCCATCGCCATGATCTCGGCCGCCGTGATCAGCAGGCCATCGGACAAGAGCACGCCGCTGCGATTGCGCCCATCGGCATGCGGCAGATCGAAGACGCCGTGGGCCGAAATATGCAGGATGCGCCAAGGCTTGGCGTAGAGCTTGGCCAGCACATCGCTGGCCTTGTTGTAGTCTCCAATCACCCCCTCGACCTCATAGCCCATGCCGCCGAGCAGGGCCTGGCAGGCTTCGCCTTCGGCCTGGGCGCCGGGCAGATCAGGAGGCGCCTGGGTCGGCTGCCCGTTGAGCAGCGGGAAACCCTTGGAGAAACCGGCCACCGAGGGGTTGGCGATCACCAATGCGCGGCGCAACACGCCCTGATGCACGCTGGCGCGAAACACCTGGGCCGCCAGCTGCCGCACCACCGCCGTGCGCAGTGCCAGCGGCTGCTTCTCCTCCGAGGGTCGGTCCGGGTCATCGGCCAACATCAACTCCCAGGGCAGGTTGGCGGTATAGCCATCCACCACCAGCACCACACGGTCGAGTTGGCGCGCGGCGTCCTTGAAGTCATGCGGCACCATCAACTGGAACAACATGCGGCCGAAGTCCTCGTTCCAAATCGGATTGCTGATCTGCTGCGCCACCATCTGCTCGATCAAGCCGGGCTGACGCTGCAAGGCGACCGACTCGGCACGCGCGCGCTGGCCGACAAACACAAAGCGCAGCTTGTCGGCCAAGGGGGCCGCCCCGCCACTGTGCGCCGCCGCGTTCTGAGCTTCGCTGCGCTCGGCGTCGGTGATGATCAGGCGCGGCCAATAGCTGGAATTGCCGTCGTCAAAGAGGCGCTGCCTGAAGCCCTCGCCCTGCTGCAGCTCGGCCTGACACAGCAGAGCCGTGCCCTGCTTCTCGGCTTGCGCCGCCAGTTGAGCGCTCAAGTTGCGCAAGGCATAGGTGGCGCCGATGGCGGTGTCGAGGTAGAGCTCGATGATGTCGAGCCGGCCGATCCGGATGTTCAAACGCGTGGCCGCAAAAAAGCGTGCATTGGCCTCCATCACGCCGCGCACCAAAGCCTCGACCGAGGCCGCCACGGTCAGATTGGCCGAGGAGTTATAGCCCAACAGCAAACTGGCCAGCGGCACCTCGCGCTCGGCCTTGCCCAGGACATCAATGACTTGCAGCAAGTAGCGCAAGGCGCCGGTGCGCACCGCCTCGGTCAGATCGGCCGGGCTGAGGGCGCGGTCGTACGAGCCCAGGCCGGTGACGACCGCGCCGCTCAAGACACCGAGCTGGCGCTCGAAATCGCCGCGCACCCGCAGCACCACCGTGGCCGAGCCGCGCGCGCCGGCATAAAGCCCGAGGCTGTAGCGTTCGCTCAATTCCTTGTTCAAGAGCTCGCGGTCGATCAAGGCCTCGGCGCCGGCGATCGGGTCGCGCTCGTAATGACCGACCAAGATAGGGTCCGACACAAAGCGCAGATCCATCGCTTTGACCGCCACCTCCAAACGCCTTTGCGTGCGTGCGGGCACGCGGTTGCGGGAGGAGCCGCCCATCAAGCCACGCAACAAGGCGTCCGGGTCCTCGGCGCTCGGCGGGCCGGCGTCATAACTGATCGGCTGCGCATGCTCGATGGCCCTGGTGGTGGGCGCTTGGCTGCTGAGCGCCGCCGTCGAGCCCGAGTTCAGCAGCTCGGTCATGGCGGTGAAGTAGGCGCTGGTCGAGAGCAGGTCGCCATGGGCTGCGGGCAGGTAGTAGAAACGCCCGATACCGCCGATGCGGCCCGAATCCCAGGTCACCGTACCGTCGCCGCGCGTGGTGCCGACCATCTTCAAGCGTGCCTTGGCGCCCGCGCCTTCTTCGCGCAGACCGCAAGGCGTGTTGGGCGCCTGGCCGAAGATATAGATGCTCTTGGCCTCGTAGGCGGCCGGCAGCGCGGGAACGTTTGGCCCGTCTTGCGCCCACAACCAGTTGGCCGAGGTCAATACCGCTTGCTCCGGCGTGCCGGCATGTTGGTCGCCGAACCAGAAGTCGCGCACCTTGCTCTTCAGGCCCAGCCAAGTGTCGGCCTGCTGATAGGCGTAACTTGCACCCCCGTCGGGTTGACCCTGGAAGGTATCCACAAAGCCGGGCTTGGGCAGCAACTGCAAGGCACCTCGGAAGCCGGCAAT
Organism: Paucibacter sp. B2R-40; assembly: GCF_025717555.1. GTDB lineage: Bacteria > Pseudomonadota > Gammaproteobacteria > Burkholderiales > Burkholderiaceae_C > Paucibacter_A. The sequence goes on from NZ_JAJIRP010000002.1 coordinate 89,292, forward strand.
GATGTCCAGCACTTCTTGCATATCATGCGTGACATCCAGCCGCACCAGCGTGCGCAAGGTGTCACCCTTGCCGATCAGGTTTTCCACCATCGAATGCGCACCCTGATGCGGCGTGCCCAGCATGATCAGGCGCGCGCCGTCGCGGGCCATCAATTGGTCGATCACGGCGCGGCGCTTGTAGATGCAGGCCCGCACCACCAGGCCGCCCATGCTGTGGGCCAGCAGTCGGATCGGCTGTTGGGTCTGGCGCATCAGGCGGTCCAGAAACTCGCCCAGTCGTTCGGCCAGCACGTCCAGCGGCTGGCGCCAGTCATAGGGAAAGGGCTCGACCCTGTGGCTGTCGGCCAAATGCTTGCAGACGCGCCCGTAAAACATCGCAAACAGCTCATCGGCCTCGACGCCGCTGCGCGACCATTCGATCTTGGCCAGGCCGCCGGTGGCAATATCGCCCGGATCGAACCAGACCCGGTCCTTACCGTCGACCTGCAGATGCGAGCCCATCACGCCGGGCAGCACCACCACCACAGGCCGGTCCGCAGCCGTAGCGCTGCGGCTGGCACCGGCCGCTGCCAGGGCCGCCGCGTAGTCGGCCGGGTCGGGCAAGGCGCGGAAGCTGGTCAAGCTATAGGGCTCGGCCACCAGCAGCCAGTCGCGCAGCGCGCTTCGGGTGTCGATATTGACGAAATAGCGGAAATGCGAGACATCCGCGCCACGGTCAAATAGCACCCGGGCGGCCGACTTGGGCGCGATGCCGGCCAGCATCGCCGTGGTGTTGACCACCAGGTCGTTGTCGTCGTTGTCGAACAGCAAGAAGTCGGTCAGCATGACGCCCAGGCGCAGCAGCAAATTGCCGCCCTGGATATCGCCGGCGATGATGGACATGGCCGTGCCGGGCCGCACCGGGGCGTCGTGCAAAAGCCGGGCCATCGGCGAGTCCGGCAGCATCGCCTCGATGCCGGGCACCAGATGAGCATTGGTGCGGTTCTTGGCGATCTCGATCACCGCGCGCTTGAAAGCCGAATAGAGCGGGCTGCCGAAGAAGAAAGGCACGTTGCCAATCAAGGTCAGCAGGCCGGACAAGAACACATCGAAGTTGCCGCTGGCCAGCTTGGTGCCACTGGCGGGCGAAGCGGCGCGCACATAGCGCTGCACATCGAGCTTGCGCTCGCGCAACAGACCGGCCAGCGTGCGCAGCTGCTGGCGCTGCTCGGCGTGAGCGTCTTTGAGCTCCTTGATCACGCGCTCGGCCTCCTTCGCATCGGCGTCGCCGGTGCCTTCAAAAGCGAAGGCATAGCCGTCGATCAAGGCGTCGAAGTCGCCCAGGCACAGCAAGTCGGCAACCAGACCGCCGCGTGAATGCGAGACCAAGCAGATCTGCGCGCCGACAGGCAAGGCGCGCACCAGCTCGATCGCGTTTTCAATCGGGCTTTGCGACAAAGTCCGGTGCTCGAAGCCGTAAATGCCGCCGCTGAACTTGGCCTGCAGCGCGCCCCACAGATCCCGGTCGCCGTTGCGCAACTCGCCAAAACTGCCCAAGGTGCTGGAGCCAGTGCCATGCACAAACACCAGCATCGGCCCTAGCGGCGGCTTGGCTGCGAAGTCGCAGTCCTCCAGGTCTTGCGGCTTGCCGGTGGCTGAAATCCAGCGGTACAGGCCTGGCTCTTGCGAGAGTTGCTTCTCGATCGCCCACATCAAAGCCTTGGTGCCGGCCCAAGTCACCCCCAGCTCGGCCTTGTTTTTCAACTCACCCAAGGCCGCGTCAATGATGGCGTCGGGCACCGCCCCGACGGCAAAGGAATAGACCTTGCTGATCAGGCCGCCGATCGCCTCGCCCAAGCCACGGCCGGGTGCCGCACCTTGCGCTCGCAGCGCCTCCAGCAGGATGGAGCCATCCGCAGCGATCAACTCCGGATGCGTCAGCAACAGCGTCTCACGCAGACGCCCCGCGCTGGTGATCAGCGTGCTGCCATCCGCCAGTTCCAGCACCAAGACCTCATTGGCGGCCGCCTCATGGCTTTGCGACACGGCAGCTCCGGCCACGCTGCGAGCGGCCGGGCTCATATCAAACGCGCTCAGCGGCTCCAGATAGCCATCGGGCAAGAAGGCGTCATCGCGCCGATCGGCCGAGCGGGCGGCCGGAGTCAGCATGGCCGGCAGGCGCAGGCGCTCGGCCGGCCGACCATTGAGTCTGATCTGAATGCTGTGCTCGGCCATCTTGTTCTCCCGCTATGGCTGTTGGGCGACTAAATCGTGAAGGGCTTTTGCGCCACAAAGGCTGCCGTCGCCGCGCTACTGCCCAACACAAACAGATTGGGCGACTGGGTGGGCGGCAGGCCGGCGCGGATGCGCGCATGAAAGCTCGCGTAGTTGCCGGCGAAGGCGCCACCATTCCATATCTTCAGCAATTGGCCGGTAAAGGCGCCGTTATGGTCGCCGTCCATCGAGGTCTGATTGTCTTGGCAGCCCGAGATCAACAGCACCGCCGGCTTGAACACGCCCACCAAAGCTACCGCATGCGAGGCCGCACCGACCAGGGCCAAGGCGGCATCGGGGTCAGTTGTTGCCTTGGCGGTTTCTCTGAGCACATTGATTTGGAGCTGATCATAGAAGTCCTTGTGCTCGGCATAAACCCGGCGCGCCACATCGACCGGCATCAGCTTGATGCGCTGTCCGGGCGGTGGCGGTGGCGGCGGGAAGTCCCTCGTCACGCTGCCGCTGTGGCAACTGTCCGACAGCACCAGCACGCGCACGCCAGCGGCAAAGCGGCTCAGCTCCAGGTAGAGCTCGTCATCGATCAGTTGACCATCAAACAAGCACCAGGTTTCGTCTTGGTGATCGGGCTCGTCGCCATTGATGTCACCGACCTGCCCGCCATGACCTGAATAGGTCAGCAGAAAAAAGTCACCCGCCTTCAAGGCCTTGGCGGCGGCACGCAAGCCGGACAACACCGCAGCGCGCGTGCCCTTCTTGGTCAGCAGCACGGTCGGCTTGATGCCCTTGGTCTTGGCCAGCGCGGCCATGTCATTGGCGTCAAACTCGCAGGCGGCGAGTGGGCCGTCCCAGCCGCCGTAGGCCGCCGGGCTGACGGCATTCAAGCCGATATGAAGGGACAGGGCCTTGGGCTTTGGCGAGGGCTTAAGGGCGGACACCTTCTGCGCTGGGGCGGATGTGATCTTGCTGGCCATGATGCGATTCTCCTGAAGCCGCCCCCATGGCGGCAGCCCCGGATCTTCCGCGCCGGTTTCAAATTATGAAACCCCTAGCTTCAATTAGGATGAACCTGCATTCCATCAACCCGACCAACTCCATGAGCTGCGCACGACCTGACCCCCTGAGCCGCCATTTGCTGAGCCTGGCCTATAACAACGGCTGGGCCAACTACCGCCTCTTGAACGCGTGCGGCCAACTCAGCCAGGCTGAGTTTGAAGCCAGGCGTTGCAGTTTCTTCCCCAGCATCAAGGCCACCCTGAACCACAATCTATGCGTCGATTGGTTCTATATCGATGCTCTGGAGCGTGCCCAGCAAGACCTGGCCCCGCATCCAGACTGCTACAGCTTCTTTGCCGTCGACGAGCCGTTCCAGTCCTGCGCCGACTTGCAGCAAGAGCAGCTCTGCGTCGATCGCCGCTTGATTGCCTTGTGCACGGCCCAAAGGGACGAGCATTTGGAGCGCATTGTCACGATTGCGCGGCCGGGCCGACCGCAACTGGAGAGCCGCACGCGCTTGCTGGCGCATTTGTTCCAGCATCAGATCCACCACCGCGGCCAGGTGCACGCGATGTTGGCCGGCAGTTCGGTGGCGCCGCCGCAGCTGGATGAATTCTTCTGCGCCGGCGAGGCCAGTGAGCGGGCGGCGGAGTTCGCCGCCCTGGGCTGGACCGAGTCCTTGGTCTGGGACTGATTTAAGCCGAGCGGCGGCGCACCACCAAGCCCAAAGCGCCCAAACCGGCCAGCAGCAAGGCATAGCTCTCAGGCTCAGGCACCGGCGTCAGCGCAGCAACTGCCGCAACACCGGTGTCGGCGAAGTCGGTGAAGACACCGTCCACGCCCAACTTCAAATAGGCTTCCATTTCCTTTTGCGGGTCGCTAAAGCCCAGCATGGACGCATCATTGCGGAAGGTCCAGGTGTGCACGAACAGGCCATTGGCATGGGCCGACTCGATCACGCCGGTGGAGCCATCAACACGGCGGTCCTTGCCGTCGACGGTGCCGTCGCCAGTGCGGTCAACGCCGTCGGCCACTGTCTTCAGCAAATAGGGCTTCCAAGGTCCGATGCCGTCCGCATAGGTGGCGACAAAGGACAGACCGACATCGGTGACCATGTCGGCAAAAGTCAGCTTGCCGCCCTTTTTGGCGATGTCGTAAGGCCTGTCATAGGGGGCCACCAGCGACAGCGAGCCATCGGCGTTGACGTCATCGGCGTCGACCAACTGCACCAGCTTGATGTCGGTCTTGGTGTTCAGGTATTGCAGGTTCGAGACTTCGAAACTCTGGATGAAGACCGGCGCATTGCCGGTGTTGCCGTAGGCCGCGTGCAAGGTCGAAACTAAGGTATCTTCGAAATAAGACTTGCTGCGGCCCTGAGCGACCGAGACGCCCTGCATATAGGTCGAATGCTTGAGCTCGGGGTAGATGCCAATCGTGCGGCCGGTCTCGATGCTCTTGGCCTTGGCCAAGGCGATCACTTCGTCGAGTGTGGGCACCTTGAACTGACCGTCATAAGTGGTCGGGCGGCCGGCACGCGTTTGCATTGCGCCCAGGGTCTTCAGCTCGGCCAGCGTGAAGTCTTCGACGAAGTATTCGTTCGCATAGGTGACGCCGTCGATGGTCTTGGTCGTCTTGCGGCCGGCGAATTGAGCCAGGCTGGCCACATTGGTCGAAGCACCGATGATGGGCTCATGGCGCGCCACCAGCACGCCGTCCTTGGTCATCACCAGATCGGGCTCGATGAAGTTGGCACCCAGCTCGATGGCCTTGGTGTAACCCTCGATGGTGTGCTCGGGCAGATAGCCGGAAGCTCCACGGTGGCCAATCACGATGGGGGCATTGCCGTCCAGCGTATTCCAGGCAAAAGCAGGCGCGGCGCTGAGCGCGCAAGCGGCGGCCAGGGCGCTGAGGATGTGTTTGGTTTGCATAGCGGTCCTTCTTGATGGAGCCTGCATACTGACGCGCGATGATGAAAGTTCCACCCAAAGTCTCCAGTTCGAAATAGTCCATTCGGACTACTCGCTCCCCACGCCGGCCCCTCTAGGCCGCCATATTTTGAAGTTAGGGGGGTGGCGACACAAACAGCGCAGTGCCATGCAAAATCGCGCGGCACTGTGCGGGCGATCCGACCGCAAAACAATCAGGAATTCGAGCTATGTCAAAGTCAAAGCTACTTGCTCTCGTCATGTCGGTCAGTTGCGCAGCGGCCAGCGCCGGGCCGATGACCGTCACCGAGCTCACCTTGTTCCGCGACGGCGATCGGGCGAGTTGGCTGGCCGGGCAAAACATATGGCTGAATGATCGCTTTGACAATGGCGACGCTTTTCACGGCCCGACCTTTACGAACGGCAATATTGCCAGCTACAGCCTGCAGTCGCTGGCCGCCGGCGCCGACCCCAATCTGGCAGCACAAGAAGTTGGCGGTGCACTGCTGTTGGATGCCAGCTATGCGGAACCTTCGCCCGGTGCTACTGGCGGCATAGGCAAGTCTTTGAAGCTGCGCCTCGCGACCAACACCAACACCGCCGGCAGTGGGCTGGACAAATCGCGCAGCTTCGCAGCCGCCCTGACGATATCGATGCAAAGCCTGCCCGAAGTGGGTCAATCCTGGGGCCTGCGAATGAGCGATTCGTTCAGCAACTCGAATGACTATATTGAACTCAATGTGTTCAGCAACAGCAATGCCAGCTGGGTACAGTTTCGCAAGCAGGATTTCCTCAATCAAACCGTCACCGTCCTCGGCACTGCCGCGCTGAACATGCCCAGCGGTGCCAATGGTTTGATTCTGGCCATCAGCCATGACAGCGCCGGTAGTGATGTGATCTTCGGCAACTATGGCTATGCCGACGACAACGGTTTGATGAGCGGCACGCTGAAGACCTTTGCCACCAGCACCACCGCTTTCCACGGCGAAGACCACACCCGCATTGAGATGCGTGCCACCCAAGCCGTGCCTGAGCCGAGCACTTGGGCGCTCTGGGCAGCCGGGGCCGGCCTGCTCTTGGCCCGCCGCCGGCGCACGCGCAGGGATTGATCAGCGACCTTGCAGCAACTGCGCCAGCACCGCGATCGCGATCACCTCGGGCTGTTTGCCGGCAATCCCGGGCAAGCCGATCGGGCAAGTCACATGCATTAATTCGATCTCGCTGAAGCCGCGCTCTCGCAAGCGAGCACGGAAACTGGCCCACTTGCTCTTGCTGCCAATCAGCCCGATGAAAGGCAGATCGGCCTGTTCGCGCTGGCGCAGCAAGCAAGCCGCCAACACATCGAGGTCTTCGGCGTGGCTGAAGCTCATGATCAAGACCCGACTGCCGGCACGCAGCTCTTGCACCGCAGCCTGCACCGGCTCGCTGTGCTCGGCCTGCACATGGGTGGGCAAACCGGGAGGAAACACTTCATCGCGGCTGTCAAACCATTGGACTCGGCTCGGCAGACGACTCAATAGGTCGATGATGGCGCGGCCGACATGGCCGCCGCCGAACAAGGCCACCGGCAAGCGCTGAGCTTCCAACGGCGCCAAGCGCGTGCGCAAGTCAGCCAGTTGCCCAGCCGAGGGCCGGGCCGGCAGCAGTTCGAAACTCAGGTCGACCACGCCCCCGCAGCATTGGCCCAGGCTCGGGCCAAGGGGGAAACGTCTCTGCAAGGCTGAGCCCTGCCCGCCAAGCAAGGCCCGCGCATGCGCTGTGGCCTCGAACTCCAACTGCCCGCCGCCGACGGTGGCAATCAGCGCCCCTGCGGTCACGGCCATCCAGGCGCCGACCTCGCGTGGCCCACTGCCCTGCACCCGCGTCACTTGCACCAGCACCGCTGGGCCGTTGTACAGCGCCGTCAGCAAGTCGTCCAAAGCAGCCAAGATGCGTCAGCTCCCCCGGTAAGTGGAATAGCTCCAAGGACTGGCGAGCAAGGGCACGTGATAGTGCAGGCCCGCGTCGGCAATGCCAAAGTCCACCGGCACCCAGTCAAGAAAGGCCGGCTCGGGCAAAGCCACGCCGAGCGACTTGAAATAGTCGGCCACGCCGAACAGCAGCCGATAGCGCCCGGGCAGGCAAGCAGCCCCCTCCAGCAGCGGCGCGTCAGTTCGCCCGTCCTGGTTCAGCACCCAGCGCTTGAGCAACTGCGGCGCAGCCCCTTCAAACCGCAGCAACTCCACCGGCATGCCGGCCGCCGGCGCACCGTGCATGGTGTCCAGCACATGGGTTGACAGCCATCCCGCTGTCGCAAGTCCTAACTGCACCATCAGATCACCGCCTTGCATTGAAAATTAAGGCACAGTGTAGGCACAGCGGCCCCGAGCTACACGACGATGCGACCCAAACTAGCAGCAAGTAACTATCCACGCGACCTGATCGGCTACGGCGAACACCCGCCGCAGGCCCAGTGGCCGGGCCAGGCCCGCATCGCGCTGCAGTTCGTCTTGAACTATGAAGAAGGCGGCGAAAACTCGGTGCTGCATGGCGACGCCGGCTCCGAACAATTCCTGTCCGAGATGGCCAGTCCCCCTGCCTACCCGGCGCGTCATCTCTCGATGGAGAGCATCTATGAATATGGTTCGCGCGCCGGCGTCTGGCGACTCTTGCGCGAATTCGAGTCTCGCGGCTTGCCCTTGACGGTGTTCGGCGTGGCGATGGCGCTGGAGCGCCACCCCGAGCTGTGTCAAGCCTTGGTCGGCATGAACCATGAGATCGCCTGCCATGGATGGCGCTGGATCAGCTACCAAAACCTTGATGAGGCGACCGAGCGCGAACATATGGCCCGGGGCATGGACATCTTGCAGCGCCTGACCGGCGAGCGAGCCTCGGGCTGGTACACCGGCCGCGACAGCCCCAACACCCGCCGCCTGGTGGCAGACTACGGCGGCTTCGAGTACGACAGCGATTACTACGGTGACGATCTGCCGCTGTGGTTGCAGGTGCGCAAGAGTGACGGGTCGCTAGCGCCCCATCTGGTCGTGCCCTACACGTTGGACTGCAACGATATGCGCTTCGCACTGCCGCAGGGCTTCTCGACCGGCGATGAGTTTTTCGAGTATCTGCGCGACAGCTTCGACCTGCTCTACGCGGAAGGCGCCGAAACGCCGAAGATGATGAGCGTGGGCATGCATTGCCGCCTGCTCGGCCGCCCAGGGCGAATGCGTGCACTGCAGCGTTTTCTCGACCATGTGGAAAAGCATGAGCGGGTCTGGATTTGCCGGCGCGTCGACATTGCTCGGCATTGGCGCAGCGTCCACCCTTTTGATGCCAACACCGCTTTTACCTGGGAGCGCTGAAGCATGTTGCTGAACCTGACCCAATTGAACGCCGCCAGCCCGGCCGAATTTGTGCAGTTGCTGGCCGGCACCTACGAGCATTCGCCCTGGGTCGCCGAAGCCGCCAGCGCCGCTCGCCCCTTCACCAGCTTGGCCGGCTTGAAGCTGGCGCTGGCTGATGCGGTGCGCGGCGCCGGCCGCGAGCAGCAATTGACCTTGATACGCGCTCACCCCGAATTGGCCGGCAAAGCCATGGTGAGCCAAAGTCTGACGGCCGAGTCCAGCGACGAGCAAGAGCGTGCCGGTCTGACCCATTGCTCGCCGATCGAACTCGCGCGCATTCGGCAACTCAATGCCGACTATGCCGCCAAGTTCGGCTGGCCCTTCATCCTGGCCGTGCGCGGCCCGCGTGGCCTGGGTCTGAACCGAAGCGAGATCATCGCGAGCTTCGAGCGTCGCCTGCAGAGCCACCCGGAATTGGAGCTGAGTGAATGCCTGCGCAATATTCACCGCATCGCTGAGATCCGCTTGAATGACAAGTTTGGCCAGTCGCCGACGTTGGGCAATCAGTTGTGGGATTGGGCCGAAGCGCTGGCCGTCCATTCCGACCCTGGCTTCAAAGAGGCCGGCGAGCTGACCGTCACCTACCTCACCGATGCACATCGGGCCTGTGCGGCGCAGCTGCAGCAATGGATGGCACTGGACTGCGGCTTTGACGAGGTCGGCATCGACGCCGTCGGCAATGTGGTCGGCATTTACCGCGGCCTTAGCCCGAACGCCAAGCGTCTGCTGACCGGCTCTCACTACGACACGGTGCGCCGCGCCGGCAAATACGACGGTCGCCTGGGCGTGCTGCTGCCCATGCTCAGCGTGCGCGAGCTGCGCGCGAGCGGCCGCCGCCTGCCCTTTGATTTGGAAGTGGTGGCCTTTGCCGAGGAAGAAGGCCAGCGCTACAGAGCCACTTTTTTGGCCTCCAGCGCCTTGACCGGCGACTTCGATCCCGCCTGGCTGGATGAATTGGACGCCGAGGGCGTGAGCATGCGCGCCGCGATGCAAGCTGCCGGCCTGCCCGCCGAGCTGAGCCCTATTCAAGCGCTGCGGCGCGACCCGGCCGACTATCTCGGCTTTGTCGAAGTGCATATCGAACAAGGTCCGGTGCTGAACGAGCTGGACCTGCCGCTGGGCGTGGTCACTTCGATCAACGGCAGCCGGCGCTACTCTGGCGAAGTAATCGGCGTGGCCGCCCATGCCGGCACCACACCGATGGATAGGCGCCGCGACGCCGCGGCCGCCGTGGCCGAGCTGATCCTTTATGTCGAGCAACGCGCCGGTACGCATCGGGAGCAAGTGGTCGGCACGGTCGGCATGCTGGAGGTCCCGGCCGGGGCCATCAATGTGATCCCCGGCCGCTGCCGCTTCAGCCTGGATCTGCGCGCCAGCAGCGATGCCGCTCGCGATGCGCTGGACGCCGATGTGCGTGCGGCTCTGGCCGTCATCTGCCAGCGCCGCAGCCTCCAGTGGCAATTGACCCCCACCATGGCCGCCGACGCCGCCCCCAGCGATGCCGGCTGGCAAGCGCGCTGGGAGGCCGCGGTGGTCGCCTTGGGCCTGCCGGCTCATCACCTGCCCTCGGGCGCCGGCCATGACGCACAGATGCTGCACCGCCTGCTGCCGCAAGCGATGCTGTTTGTGCGCGGCGGCAACGGCGGCATCAGCCACAACCCGCTGGAGCAGCTCAGCAATGACGATGCCGAGCTGGCGCTGCGGGCCTTTCAACAGCTGCTGGAAAACCTTGCCAAGGACATGTCATGAATCCCTATGAGCAAATCGACCAATGGGTCGATACGCATTTCAACGAAGAAGTGCAATTCCTGCAGGCGCTGGTGCAGGTACCCACCGACACGCCACCGGGCCATAACGCGCCGCATGCCGAGCGCACGGCCGAGTTGCTGGCAGCAATGGGTTTGAACGCCGAAAAGCATGAAGTTCCGGCCGAGCTGGTCCACGCCCATGGCTTGCAGTCCATCACCAATTTGATCGTGCGCCGCCGCTACGCGGAGGCCGGCCCGGTGATCGCGCTGAACGCACATGGCGATGTGGTGCCGCCGGGCGAAGGCTGGAGCCATGGTCCTTACAGCGGCGAGCTGGTCGGCGACTTGCTAACGGGCAAGGTCTACGGCCGCGCGGCCGCCGTCAGCAAAAGCGACTTTGCCACCTACAGCTTTGCACTGCGGGCGCTCGAGTCACTGGGCCTGCCCTTGCAAGGCGGTGTCGAGCTGCACTTCACTTATGACGAGGAATTCGGCGGTGAGCTCGGCCCCGGCTGGCTGCTGAAAAAGGAATTGAGCAAACCCGACCTGCTGCTGGCCGCCGGCTTCAGCTATCAGGTGGTGACGGCGCACAACGGCTGCTTGCAGCTGGAAGTGACGGTGCACGGCAGAACAGCGCATGCCGCCTACCCGGACAGCGGCGTGGACGCCTTGCAGGCAACGGTGGCAATTTTGAATGCGCTTTATGCACAGAACGAACAATACAAAAAGACCTGCTCCGAGGTCGAGGGCATCTCGCACCCGTATTTGAATGTGGGCCGCATCGAAGGCGGCAGCAACACCAATGTCGTACCCGGCAAGGTCACGTTCAAGCTCGACCGCCGCATGATCCCCGAGGAAGACCCGGTCGCGGTGGAGGCCAATATCCGCGCGCTGATACGCCAGGCGGCGGAAAATTTTGAGTCCGACCCGCCCATCAGCGTCGACATCAAACGCCTGCTGCTGGCCCACTCGCTGAAACCAAAACCCGGCAACCAGACTCTGGTCGCTGCCTTGCAAAAACATGGCGAGGCGATCTTCGGCGAGCCGATTCCGACCTCCGGAACACCGCTCTACACCGACGTTAGGCTTTACGGCGAGCACGGCATCCCGGCGGCGATTTACGGCGCCGGCCCACGCACGGTGCTGGAGAGCAACGCCAAGCGGGCCGATGAACACCTGAATCTGGCCGATCTGCGCGGCGCGACCAAGGTGGTGGCGCGCACGCTATTGGACTTGCTGCATAGAATCGAGCCATGAACAAAACACTCCCCCAAGCCCTGACAGCCCTGCTGCTGATCCTGAGCGTTGCCGAAGCTACAGCACAAGTCGAAGTCAGCCAGCCCTGGGTGCGCGCTACCGTCGCGCAGCAAAAAGCCACCGGCGCGTTTTTTCAGCTCAAGGCCAAGACCGATGCTCGCCTCGTCGAGGTGCGCTCCAGTGTGGCCGGCGTCGCCGAGGTGCACGAGATGGCGATGGACGGCGCGGTGATGAAGATGCGCGCCGTGCCCAGCCTGGCCTTGCCGGCCGGCCAGACGGTGGAACTCAAGCCAGGCGGCTATCACGTGATGCTGATGGACCTGAAAGCGCCGATCAAGGCCGGTGACAGCGTGCCGCTGACGCTGGTGTTCGAGGGCGCCGATAAAAAGCGCGAGACTCTGGAGATCAAGGCCGAGGCGCGCCAGCTGGGATCGCCGGCTGCGCCAACAATGGCTCACTGAGTCGCATTGCCCTCGACCGGCAATTGCTCCGCGCGCCAGCGCAACATGCCGCCGGCCAGATTGGCGACCTGCGCCAAACCCGCTTTTTGCAGCAACACGGTCGCCTGCGCCGAACGCGTGCCCGAGCGGCAGATCGCCACCACCGGCCGATTCGCTTCGATCAACTCGCCGGCATGCGCGGCCAGTTGCGACAGCGGCAGCAGACGGGCGCCGGCGATATGGCCGAGCGCGTCGCTGAACTCGGCCGGCTCGCGCACATCGATCAGCTGCACCTCGCCAGATCGCTCGGCCAAACGCTCGGCCAACACCGCCGGCTGTATCTCCCAGATGCCGCTGAAGGTGAAGGTCAGCGGTGCCCAGGCTTGCTCGACGCCGGTCTCGACGTCGGGCCGGCCACAGCGCAAATTGGCCGGCACGGCGATGTCCATCAGCTTCGGGTGCGGCAGCCCGAGATTACTCATATAGCCGCTGAAATCAGCCTCATTGACCTCGCCTCCCAGGCGCGGGTTGAAGCGCCGCTCCTCGGCCACGCTGGTGACGGTCAGGCCGCGATAGTCATGGCCAGGGTAGAGCAAACAAGCATCGGGCAGCGACAGGATCTGGCTCCGCACTGACTGATACAGCAGTTGCGGGCTGCCTTGCTGGAAGTCGGTGCGCCCACAGCCACGGATCAACAGGCTGTCGCCGGTGAAGGCCATGCTGTGGTCGTCGAGCACATAGCTCAGGCAGCCGCTGGTATGGCCCGGCGTGGCACGCACTTCCAGATAGCGCGCGCCGAAACCTACGCGCTCGCCATGTTCTAGCAGTCGATCGGCAAAGGCGGCGCCGGCCTGCCCGGACAACAAGATCTGGCTGCCGCAACGCTGTTTCAAACCCCAGGCGCCGGTCACATGATCGGCATGCACATGGGTGTCCAGCGTCGCCAGCAGGCGCAGGCCCAGCTCGCGCAGCAAGGCGGCGTCGCGGCGCTGGTGTTCAAACACCGGGTCAATGATCAGCGCCTCGCCGGTCAGCGAATCGCCCAACACATAGGTGTAGGTCGACGAGAGGGGATCGAAGAGCTGGCGGAAGATGAGCGGCGAGTTGGACATGGGCTTGGGCTCCTTGCTAAAGGAACAGTTTAGGGGCGGCCGATCCAAGCTCGCTAGAATCCCGCCCGTGCACCTCCGATTCTCCAAGCCCACAACCCTAAGCCGCTGGCTGGTCGTCATGACCTTCTTGCTGGCTGCGCTGATGCCTGCTTTGTCGCAGGCCTTGGCTCATGCCCGTGGCGATGTGGCGGCCTGGAGCCAAGTGTGTCGCAGCAGTGTGATCTCACCGCGAGCCTCCAGTTCGGTATTGGCGGCGCAGGCGGATCGCCAAGACTCGCAAACATCGGTGCACGGCTTGTTCGCCAACTGCCCCTATTGCGCGCTGCATACGCAAGACCTGGCACCGCCGCCGGCAGCACTTGCAAGCACGGTGCTTTTGCTGCCCCTGAGTTTCGAAATGCCGGAGCGCTTCTACAGCGCACCCAACAGTGCCCACGCCTGGGCGCCGGCGCAATCTCGCGCACCACCGCTCGCGCTGGCCTGATTCACCTGCGCTGAAAGAGCGGCCGGCCTAGCCCGCGCCCGCCTCCTTCCCCTGTACTGCCCACGCCCGCCCGGTCAATCAACAAAACTAGGCCGGCGCTTGGGCGCCGATCGAATCGATTTCCAAACATGAACACCCTGTTCAAACCCACCATGCTGAGCATGGCCTTGGCCGCCGCCTTTGCTTGCCTGCCTCATTCTGCAGCCCTCGCCTGCGAAGATTGTGGCGATGATGAAGCCCCCGCAACAAGCGCCGCAATTGAGGCCGCCCAAGTCGCGGCAAATGGCGCGGCAAATGTCGATGCGAACAATGCGAATGCCGCCACCCCGACCCGCAATCTCGGCATCGTCTTGATCGCCGGCAACGCCACGCGCTCCTTGCCAAGCAATATCCCCACCACCATGGAGAGCGTCACGGCCGAGGAGATCGCCCGCACGATCAACGCGACCGACGCGCAAGATGCGCTGAAGTACCTGCCCAGCTTGCTGGTACGCAAGCGTTATATCGGCGACTACAACCACGCGGTGCTGTCCACTCGCGCCTCGGGCACGGGCAATAGCGCGCGCTCGCTGGTGTTTGCCGACGGCATCCAGCTCTCCAACCTGCTCGGCAACGGCGCCGGCTTCACCCCGCGCTGGGGCATGGTCACGCCCGAAGAGATCGAGCGGGTCGATGTGCTCTACGGCCCCTTCTCGGCCGCTTACTCGGGCAACTCGGTCGGCGCGGTGGTGGACTACCAGACCCGTAGCCCCAAAACTTTTGAGGCTCATGCCAAGGTCGGCATCTTTCACCAACCGTTTGAGCTCTACAACAGCTCGGCCAACTACGGCGGCTACCAAGCCAGCGCCTCGATCGGCGACCGCGCCGGCGCGCTGGCCTGGTGGGTCAACGTCAACCATCTGGACAGCGAAGGCCAGCCGCTGACTTTTATCACCAAGCTCACTTCGACCGGCAAACCCGTCAATGCACAGACCGTGGCGGTCACGGGCAATGTGCTGGACGCCGACAAGAGCAACACGCCCTGGCAGATTCTGGGCGCCGGCACCAGTTATCACACCCAGCAAGACCACGCCAAGCTCAAGTTGGCCTATGACTTCAACCCCGAGCTGCGCGCCAGCTACAGCCTGGGCTGGTGGAACAACAAGGCCGTCGGCAGCAGCGCCAGCTATCTGCGTGACGCGGGCGGCAACACCGTCTACAGCGGGGCCAACATCGGCATCGACGGCAAGCAATACGCGGTCGCCAACACCGACTTTGGCCAGAACCGCGACCGGCTGGAGCATCTGATGCATGGCCTGGCGCTGAAGAGCCAGACACGCGGCGTGTTTGACTTCGAGCTGGCCGCCAGCAGCTATGACTACCGCCAAGACGAAGCGCGCGCACCGAACGCGCCCAAGAGCCTGAGCAAGCCGGCGGCCGACACCGGCGGCCCCGGACGCATCACCGATCTGAGCGGCACCGGCTGGAGCTCGCTCGCCGCCAAGGGCGTTTGGCGCCCGGACGGCAGCGCGCATGTGCTAGACTTTGGCCTGCAGCATGAGCGTTATGCCTGGCGCCAGAAAGTCTCCGACACGGCCGACTGGCTGGGCGGCGCAGCCGGAGCCTTGTTCACCGACTTCAGCGGCAAGACCCAGCTCAGCAGTGCCTTTGTGCAGGACGCCTGGACGATCGGCCCGCAGCTCAAGAGCGTGATCGGCCTGCGCGCCGAGCAGTGGCAGGCGCTGGATGGCAGCAAGACGGCCGCCAATGGCACGCCGGTCAGCTTCGAGGCCCGCAAGGAGCGCTATCTGTCGCCCAAGGCGGCGCTGGGCTATGAGCTGAGTGAGAGCTGGACGCTCAAGCTCTCAACCGGCCGGGCGGTGCGCATGCCTACCGCCGGTGAGCTGTACCAGGGCGGCGTCAATGCCAATGGCGTCTATGTGCCGAGCGACCCGAGCACCAACCCGACCCTCAAACCCGAGAAGGGCTGGACCAGCGAGCTGGGTGCCACCTGGAGCAGCGGCAAACAGCAGCTGCGCAGCACCCTGTTCCACGAGGACACCCGCGACGCGCTGTACTCGCAGCTCAGCGCCAATCCAGCTGACCCGGCCAAGCCCATCAGCAGCGTGCAAAACATTGGCCGCATCCGCACGGTCGGGATCGAGCTGGCCTATAGCGCCGAGGACCTCTTCGTTCGCGGCCTGGAGCTGCAAAGCAGCCTGACCTATGCCGATTCCGAGATTCTGGAGAACGCCGGCTTCGTCAGCACGCCCGGCGACACCATCGGCAAACAGCAGCCGCGCGTGCCCAAATGGCGCGCCACGTTGGTGGCCAGTTATGCAATCACCCCGGCCCTGAGCGCCAGCTACGGCCTGCGCTACTCGGGCCCGCAATACAGCACACTCAATAACAGCGACCCGAACGGCTTCACCTACCAAGGCTTCTCCAAGTTCTTCACCACCGACCTGCGCTTGCAGTGGCGCGTGGCCAAGCAATGGACCGTGGCGGGCGGCATCGACAACCTGAACAACTACCGCTACTGGGCCTTCCATCCCTACCCGCAGCGCACTTACCACGCTGAGCTGAAGTTTGACCTTTGATCGGAGCTAGAAAATCATGTTGAAAATGACCCGCCTGCTGCTCGCACTGGCCTTTGTGCCGGCCGCTCAAGCCCATGTCACGCTGGAGCAGGCCGAGGCCGTCGCCGGCACACCTTACAAAGCGGTGCTGCGCGTCGGCCATGGCTGCGAGGGCTCGGCCACCACTCGCATCACGCTGACCTTACCGGCCGGCTTTCGCGGCGCCAAGCCCAGCCCCAAGGCCGGTTGGGCGCTGGAGCTCAAGCGCGAAGCGCTGGCCAAGCCCTACGAGAGCCATGGCCGCATGATCGGCGATGAGCTGGTCGAGGTGAGCTGGACGGCCAAGAGCGAAGACGCCTATTTGCAAGACGCCTGGTACGACGAGTTCGTCGTGCGCGGCATCTTGCCCGAGGCGCTTGGGCCGATCTGGTTCAAGGTGCGCCAGAGCTGCGTCAAGGGCGAATGGAATTGGGCTGACTTGCCCAGCGAGGGCGACTCGACCAAGGGCTTGAAGGCGCCGGCCGTGCGTTTGCTGCTGACCAAACCGGCTGCAGCGCCGGGCACGCACCAGCATTGATTCGAACCGCCAAGTCAGGAAAAGCCGGGAAAAACCAGCCCACAAGTTGGCAAGCTTTGGGCCCGGTTCTTGAGGTTTTTGCGCCGCGCCGGAGAGTGAAAATACAGCCCATGACGACGCAACACCGCTCCAAGCAATGCCGCAGCCCATCCGCTAGCGGCGCCCTGCAACTGCCGGTGCTGGAGGCCGCGCCGCCGGCCTCCTAGGCCAAGCCGGAATCACTTCCTATAGCGCCCAGGCTGCAGGCCCTCGCCGGTTTGCCCGGCCCAGCGCTGCCAGCGCAACAACCCTCAACGCTGCAGCCCCACAAGCTAGCCCAGATCATTTCAGCATCGAGCTAGCCATGTCTTCGGGCAGCGTCACGCGCTTTTGACAGACCCCGACCGACTCTCCTCGGTCGGGGTCTTTTTTTGCGATTCAAATCTGCAGGGGCAGGCTCAACTCGACGATGCAGCCCTGGCCCGGCCTGCTGTTCAAGTGAATGCTGCCCTGCAAATCCAAGGTCACCAGCCGGTAGACCATGTGCAGCCCCAGGCCCGATGAGCCCTGTCCAAGTTGGGTGGTAAAGAAGGGGTCAAAGACGCGCGACAAATGTTCGGGCGCCACGCCCCGGCCGTTGTCTTCAATCCGCAGCACATAGCGGCCATCTTGCTCGGACTCGGTGACCATCAGCCGATGGGGTTGAGGCCAATTCTTGAAGCCATGGACCAGGCTGTTATCGATCAAATGCGCCAATACCTGACCCAGAGCGCCAGGGTCGCCATGCACGCAGCTGTCGACTTGGCTGTCGTACTGCAAGTCGACCTGCTCCGCACGCAAGGCGGGAGCCATCACGGCCAAGGTGTTTTCAAGCACCTGACGGGGCCGGAACTGGATCACCTGCGCGTTGCTTTGCTCTTGCGCCAGCGCCTTGAAGCGGCTGACGAGATCGGCGGCCCGCGCCAAGCTGCGCAGCGTGATGCTCAAGCCGTGCGCCAACTCGGCATGGTGGCGACTCATGTCCGACCGACGCAGACGGTTCTCCTCAAAGGCCTGGACGTGCGCGGGCAGACTTTCGCTGAGGGTGCTGGTGGCCAGCAAGGCGTTACCTATGGGCGTGTTCAACTCATGGGCGACGCCGGCCACCAAATGCCCCAAAGCGCTCTGCTTCTCGAGCTCCAGCAGCAAGCGCATGGCCTGCGCCAACTCGCGCGAGCGCTGCTCAACCTTGAGCTCCAGCGCATCGCGCGCTTCCTGCAGCGCCGCCTCGGTTTGGCGCCGCACCTGCACCTCGTTTTGCAGATGCAAAAGCGTGGCCTCCAACTCCCGGTTGCGCTCGGCCAACTCGCGCTCCAACGCATTGCCATGCTGGCGCAGATAGTCGTTCTGCGTCTGGGTGCGCACATGGCCGAGCATGCTCATCAAACTGCGGCCACTGCTTTGCTGCAAGGTCTTGAGCTGCTTTTCAGCCAGTTCCACCTGCTCGCGGCGCGCACTCAGGGCCTCAGCCCACAGTCCGGCTTCCTCGGCACATTCGGCGCGGCGCAGCAAGGCGCGCGTCAGGATAGGCCATTGGGCATGGCTTAGGGCGCTGTCACGGGCCTGCTTGAAGCGTGCAATCGCCTCCGCATGGTGACCGGTCTTCCAGAGATAGAGGGCCTGGTTTTGCAGCAGAAAGCTGAGTTGAAGGCCTTGAATCTCATGCGCCGGCAGCAGGGCTTCGGCCTCATCCAGCAAGGCGCGGGTCGCGTCCAGCCGGCCTTCCCAAAGTCGCTTATTGGCCAGGTTGACGGCATCGCGGAAGATGCGGCTGGGAATCTGCAAACGCTTGGATTCCGCATACGCGCGCTCCTGCAGCACGGTCGATTCCGCCATACGGTCGACAAAGGAATAGGCTGCCGCCAAGCTGATGATCAAGGTGTAGCGATCATCGGCGCTCAGCCGGCTCAAGCTCGCCTCATCAAGCACCCAAGGTTCCAGCCTGCGAATCGCCTCTTCATGCATGGCCTCGTCATGCAAAAACTTGCAAACCAGCATCAAGCAGATGTGCAGACCTCGCTCGTCGCCCAGCCTCGTGTAGAGCGCTTCCGCGCGAGCCACCGACTGCAAGGCCAGCGCGATCACATGAGCGCGACTCTGAAACCGTCCCAGGCAACACAGGACCTCGGCCAAGGGCAAATCGTCGCCTAGCTGCTCGGCGCGCTCAAGCAGGGCGAAGACTTGATCCAGTAGTTCGAGACCAATTTCCTGATCCAGACTCAAACGCAGGCGAAGTTGCCGCTCTTCCAGGCGCAGCAACTCGCCGGGCTGCAGCGCGCCCTGGGCCTGCAGCGCCTGCAACAGCTGCTGTGCATTGCGGTGCTCGCCAATGGCAAGTTGGTGGTCAAGTTCCGCTATTGCGCCAATAAAGTCATCGCTGGACGTTGCGATCGGCTGCAGGTCTTGGCGCTCCTGGCCAATATCACTCATGTACATGCTCCATGTCTGCGCCAGCCCGAACTCCGTGAGCAAGAATAGCAGCAAGTGGCAGCACAAAGACCATGCAAAATATTAGCCACGCTCAGCCACCACCAAGGATTTCAATGCCAATTTGCCGCCGTCCCCTGATCATCAAGTCCTTCTTGGCCGCCTGCGTGTTGGCGCATGGCCTGCCGGCAGCCTTGGCTCACGGCGCCGGCCCGGCCGATGCTGAAGCCGCGCCAGCGGCAGCCGCAGCGCCCAAGCTCAGCGCCGTGTTGTTCGAGAACGTGCGCATCTTCAATGGCAACGCCGATCGGCTTTCTGGCCCGTCTAACGTGCTGGTTATTGGCAACCAAATCAAAGCGATCTCCGCAGCGCCGATCACCGTGCCTGCCGACGTCGACTTGGTCAGAATCGCAAGTGGTGGCCGCACGCTGATGCCGGGTTTGATCGATGCCCACACCCACATCATGTTTTCATCTCTGCCACAGGCGGCGATTTTGATGTCGGATGTGGGCTTTGTGAATGTGGCTGCGGTCAAGGAGGCGCAAAACACCTTGATGCGCGGCTTCACCAGCATCCGCGATCTGGGCGGCCCCGCGTTTGGCCTCAAACAAGGCATTGATATGGGTTTGGCCACCGGGCCACGCATCTGGCCTGCGGGCGCTTTCATTTCACAAACCGGCGGCCATGGCGACTTCCGCCTGCCTAACGATATGCCCGCTCGGCCGGGTGACTTCAGCCACAGCGAACGCGTCGGTGCCGCGATGATTGCCGACAGCGCCGATATGGTGCGCCAGCGCGCCCGCGAGCAATTGGCACTGGGTGCCTCGCAAATCAAGATGATGGCCGGCGGCGGCGTCTCGTCAAGCTATGACCCGCTCGATGTGACCCAGTACACCACGGCCGAGCTGCGCGCCGGGGTGGAGGCCGCCGAGAACTGGGGCACTTATGTGACGGTGCATGCCTACACGCCGCGCGCGGTGCGCCAGGCCATCGAAGCCGGCGTCAAGTGCATTGACCATGGCCAGCTGCTGGACGACGCTACCGCCAAACTGATGGCCGACAAAGGCATCTGGTGGAGCTTGCAGCCCTTTATCGACAACGGCAAATCGGCCTTCGCCGAAGGCTCTCCGAACCGCATCAAGCAAAAACAGATGATGGCCGGCACCGACACTGCCTACGCCTTGGCCAAGAAGTACAAGATCAAGACCGCCTGGGGCACCGACACCTTGTTCGACGCCAAGGCCGCCGCCACCCAAGGCGCGCAGCTGGCGCAGATGGTGCGCTGGTACAGCCCGGTCGAAGTCTTGAAGATGGCCACCAGCGGCAATGCCGAGCTGTTGGCGATGTCGGGTGCGCGCAGCCCCTACCCCGGCAAGTTGGGCGTGGTGCTGGAAGGCGCGATGGCCGACCTGATCTTGGTCGACGGTGATCCGATCGCCAATATCGACTTGGTGGCCGACGCGGCCAAGAACTTCCTCGTCATCATGAAGGACGGCAAGATCTACAAGAACAGCCTGCGCTGAACTTGTGCCGGTCGGCGAGGGCTTGGTTCAATCTTCGCCGGACTCCGGCAGATGAATCATGCCGGTATGGTAGTTGTACTCGAACACTTCGCCATAGCGGGCCCATTCGATCGCCACGCGCAGCACGCGCTCCGACTCATGTTCGTCCATGCTTTCATGCAGCAGCTTGAGGAAGGGTTCCTCGCGCAGCTCGCCATGGGGCTCTTGCTCCAGGCTGTGGCGGATGAAGGCGGCGATCGGCACATGGGCCATCAACTGCTGGCCGAACAGCTTGCGTCGCAACTCATGGTCACCGTCAACATAGCTTTGCCCCAGCGCCGTGATCAAGATGTCGCCGCGCTCCAGCTGCGCCAAGCCCAGCCGGTGCAAGGCATCGGCCAAGGGCAGCAGATCTTCGTCGGTCAGTTCGCTCTCTTCGGCCAGCTGCGGCAGGTCGGCGCGGCCCTTGAAGCGTTCGTCGATCAGCAGTTCCAACAGGCTTTCCATGCGGCCCACATCGGCCTCGGGCAAGCGGTCGGACAAATGCGGGCGCGGCTCTTGCACCTGGTCGGAGGCCGCCGCACCTGCGGTCATCAAGGCGTAGACCTCGTCGATCAGCAAGCGGACTTCCGCGCTGTCGGGGTGGCGCGGACGCGGTAGGCTGATCGGCAATTCCGCCCTCACCCGGCCCGGATTGCTGGAAAAAATCAGCACCCGGTCGGCCATCATGACCGCCTCTTCGATATTGTGTGAGACCACCAACATCGCCTGGGTCGGCATCTGGCCGCTGCCCCACAGCGTCAAGATTTCATTGCGCAAGCGCTCGCCGGTCAGCACATCGAGGGCCGAAAAAGCCTCGTCCATCAGCAGTACCTGCGGCTCCATCACCAAGGCCCGCGCCAAGCCGACACGCTGCCGCATGCCACCCGACAACTCGCGCGGCAAAGCACCTTCGAAGCCGGCCAGGCCAATCATGTCGATCGCCGCGCTGGCACGCTTGGCGCGCTCAGGCGCACTGACGCCACGCGCCTCCAGACCGAGTTCGACGTTTTGCTGCACCGTCAACCAGGGGAATAGCGCGAAGGACTGAAACACCATGGCGATGCCATCGGCCGGCCCGAACACCGGCTGACCGCAATAGCGGACATCGCCGCCATCGGACGGGATCAGGCCCGCCATGATGCGCAGCAGCGTCGACTTGCCCGACCCCGATTGGCCCAACAAGGCGACGATCTCGCCCTTGTCAAGCTGGAAGTCCACGTCCTCCAGCACCGAGCGCATGCTGCCGTCCGAGGACTTGAAGCTCTTGGCGACCTTCTTCAATTCAATCAAGCTTGTCATCAGGAAAAATCCTTAAGAATGAAGGCGCTGTTCCGCCACCACGTACAGCCGCCGCCAGACCCAATGGTTGAGCGCCATCACGAACACGCACATCACGCCTATGCCCAAGGCAATCCGCGGGAAGTCACCAATCGAAGTCATGTGGGCGATATAGCTGCCCAGGCCTTGCGCCTGCAAGGTGGTGTCGCCCCAGGACACATATTCGGCCACGATGCTGGCGTTCCAGCTGCCGCCACTGGCGGTGATAGCACCCGTCACATAGCTCGGAAAGATCGCCGGCAACAGATAACGACGCCATTTCAACCAGCCGCGCAGGCCCAAGTTTTGGGCCGCAAAACGCAGCTCGGACGGGATCAGAGAGGCACCGGCGATCACATTGAACAAGATATACCACTGCGTGCCGAGCACCATCAGCGGCGACAGCCAGATGTCGGGGTTGAGCTTCCAGTGCACGATCAGCATCACCGCCACCGGGAACATCAGATTGGCCGGGAAGGCCGCCAGGAATTGCGCCAGCGCCTGCACCCGACCGGCAATGCGCGGGTTGAGGCCGATCCACACGCCGATCGGCACCCAGATCAGGGAGGCCAGCGCGATCAACAGCAGCACGCGCAGCAAGGTGTAGGCCCCGAGCTTGAAAACATGGGCCGCCTCGGCCCAGCCCACCTCGGTATGGATAAAGCGCAGCAAATGCCACAGCGCGAACAGCACGGCGGCCGCCAGCACGGCATCCCAAGCCCGCGCCCAGAGCGGATTGCCTGGCTGCGGGCGAGCACGTATCGATGTGCCGTCAAAACGCCGGCGCGTCCACCGGAAGCTGGCCACCAACAAGCGCCCGGGCAACACGCCCACGCGCTGCAACAAGGCCGTACGGCGCAGCCAAGTCAGCAGCCAGGAGTTCGGCACCTGCTCATTGCCCGACTCTTCAAAGCGGAACTTGTCGGCCCAGGCCAGCAGCGGACGGAAGAACAATTGGTCATACAGCAGAATGCCGATCAGCATCGCCAGGATGGCGTAGCCGATCGCGGCCAAGTCGCGCGCGGCAATCGCCATCGCGATATAGGAGCCGACGCCGGGCAGCTTGATGTCTTGATTGGCGACCGAGATCGCCTCGGAGGCGACCACAAAGAACCAGCCGCCGGACATGCTCATCATCATGTTCCACAGCAGGCCCGGCATCGCGAACGGCAACTCCAGTCGCCAAAACCGCTGCCAACCGGAGAGCTGAAAAATGCTGGCGGCCTCCTGCAATTCGGCCGGCACCGTACGCATCGACTGGTAGAGGCTGAAGGCCATATTCCAGGCCTGCGACGTGAAGATAGCAAAGATGGCCGCGCATTCAACGCCGAGCAAGCTGCCCGGAAAGATCGCGATAAAGCCGGTCACCGTGATCGACAAAAAGCCCAGAATCGGAATCGACTGCAGAATGTCCAGCAAGGGCACCAGCACCCGTTCGGCGGCCTTGTACTTGGCGGCGAGCGCGGCGAAAGCGCAGGCAAACAGCACCGAAGCACCCAGCGCCAGGAACATGCGCAGCGTGGTGCGCAGCAAGTAATAAGGTAAGACAGCGGGGTCCAGGCTGATCGGCAACACCTCGCCCAAATGGAAAGGCTGTGCCATCTGCGAGCCGGCCAGGGCCAGCAAGCTGAGCAGCGCCAGCACCAGCGGCAGCAAGGCCCAATCCCAGCGATTGGTGCGGCCGTCAAGAACTTGCTGAGGGAAAAACCGTTTGTCTTGCATGACTTGAGCGTGACCGTCAGCGGAGGTGCGAAATCATAGCTGCGCCACATGGCAAAGCTCGGGTTTTCCCGAGCAGCGCGCTCAATTCAAGCCGCCAGCAGCGTCTGCAACTCCTGCTCGCGGATGCCGTAAAAGCGCTTGATCTCGGCGATCTGCGCTTGCAGCTCCGACCGCCTTGCCGCGCTCAGCGGCTGCGCGCGCTTGACGGCCAGAATCATCTTGTTCTTGCTGGTGTGCTCCAGCGCCACAAACTCGAACACTTGGGTGTCATAACCCTCGGCCTCCAGCAGCAGCGCGCGCAGACCATCGGTGACCATTTCGGCCTCCTGGCCCAGATGGATGCCATGCTGCAAAAGCGGGCGCAAGAGAGTGGGCGTCTGCATCTGCGGCCGCACCTGCTTGTGGCAACAAGGCGAGCACATGATGACCTTGGCGCCGGCGCGCAGGCCGAAGTGGATCGCATAGTCGGTGGCGATGTCGCAGGCGTGCAGCGCGATCATGACGTCCAGCCTCAGCGGTGTGTAGCTGCGCACATCGCCCTGATCAAAACGAAGGCCCGTCATCTGATGCTTGGCCGCGGCCGCGCCGCAGAGCTTGACCATATCGTCGCGCAGTTCGACGCCGGTCACCTCGGCACGTTTGCCCTGCGCACGCAACCAGTCATGCATGGCAAAGGTCAGATAGCCCTTGCCGGAGCCGAAATCGGCCACATGCACATCCGGGCTGTCGCTCAGGCCGGAAGACTTCAAGGCGGCTGAAAAAATCTCGATGAACTTGTTGATCTGTTTCCATTTGCGCGACATCGCCGGCACCAATTGCGCCTTTTCATCCCCAACAGCGCGCACCAGATGCGTGACCCCCAGATCCAGCCAGAAGGGCCGGCTCAACTCCAGATAGCGCAGCTTTTCCTTGTCATGGCCTGCCTGCCCTTTCAACTCAGCAGCGATCGGCAGCGCTGCCGCCGGCACCTTGCCCAGACGCAAGCTGGGCCGGCCCTTGCGGCTGAACACCAGTTGCACTTCCTCGCTCTGCGTTTGCAGATGTGCGCTGTGGAACTGCGCACCCAGCAGCTCGGACAAAATCGCCAGCGCCTCGGGGACTGGGTGGTTCTTGGTGATGTCGCGGGTTTGATAGCGCCACAGGAAGGACAGCTGGCGCTCGCCGCGCAACAGCACTTCGCGCACCATCAGCCGGTCCAGCTGGGCCTCGCTGCCGACATATTTGCTCAACAGCAATTTGGCGAACGTGGCGTTGGCCAGCGCCGTTTCCAGCAGGCGCAAGAATCGCGCTTTGGCATCGGCCTTGGCTGCTGGAGGCTCGGGTGGCGCGCTGTCGGGAATCAGATCTGTGAACATCGGCAAGGGCCAAGTGGGTGAGCAAGCGACTGATTTTCGCTCATAGACTCAATCCTTGCCGCTGCGCCATACGGCCGCAAACGCACGCCACTTGTTCCAAGCCGACATACGCTCATCCGACAAGGCATCCAGGAAGTCCGACAAGCGCTTGGACTTGACCATGGTGTAAATCGTCAGCGCCAAGGTCGCCACCATCACCACGGCAAAGTAGAGCAGACGCTCGCTCAGCGGCGCTTCGGCCTCGGCGAGCAAATTCATGCCCAAGAATCCGGTCGTGATGGTGCCCACCAGACCAAAAATCGTCACCACCGTCAGACGCACCACCGTGTTGGCCTGGCGACGAATGCTGTCGGTTTCCAGATAGGCGCTCATATCGGTGATGCGCTCCTTGACCTCAGCGTACAGCACCGGCAACTCCAGATGATTTGCACACATGCGAAACAAGGCACGCGACTGCGCTTGCTCGGCCACCTCGTGGAACCAGTAACGGTGCGAGAAGCGCAAAAAACCCTCGAAGCTGGAGCGAATCGCACGCTTGAAGCGGCGCACGTTTTCGGCATCCTGCACGTTCAAGCGCCGCAACGCCTCGACCAGGCGGTCGGAGAACATCAGCAGCGAAGCCTTTTGGAAATGCGCAATCAGAAAGATCAAAAAATGCTGATGGCGGAACTGCGCCAGCACGCCGCGGTCGCGGCAGCTGAAGAAAGCCGAGTCCGCCCGGCCGATCACCACCAAGGAGTGCCCACCGCACAAGTAACGCGTATTCGGTGCGGGTCCGGCATCGCTCCAGAAGCGGTCATAGCAATACTTGCTTTCGAAATCGTGCAGATGCTGCTCGGAGAACGGCAGCTCTTGCACGCCGGCTTGCGCTGCCGGCCCCGTCACCAGCCCCAGACTGACCATCTCGCTGCGCGACAAGGCGCGCGGCTCATCCAGCGCCAGGTAAGCCATCATCGGCATCCGGTAATACTCGATCTGACGGTAGCGCAGCGCGCCGGCTTCGGCCGAATGATCGACCACCAGCGGGCGCAACACAAAGGCCCAATGCTCGGCAATGCAAGGCGCACGGTGCTCCTGCACTTGCGCGATGTAATGCTCGCGCTCCAGCGCATCCGAGGCCGACAAGACCTGACCCTGTGCATCCAGCCATTCGGCGCTGGCCAGGCTATGCAAGGGCAAGCCTTGCGCGTCCCAGCCGGACGGGTAAGCGCGGCCCAAGCGGTACAGCAGCTCCTGCGCCTGGCGCAGTTCCAGATCGGTGGTGCAAACCTCGACATTGAGCAGCACCACGTCCACGTCGAAGAAGAAGTACAGGTCCACGTGGACGACATCCAGCGTCAGCGGCGCGGCACCGGGCCTGGGGCAGACGCGCAGCTGAGCCAAATCACGGCGCCGGAACACCTTCATGCCGGCTTCGCTGCGCCCGTCTTGCGGCCTGCCGGGTGAGCGCCCGTCGCCATAGAGAAAGCGCTGCACATAGGGCAAAAAGGTCACGAACTCCTGGTAGTGGCGTTCGTGAAAGCTGGCCGGGTCGCCGGTGTATTCGTCGACCAACTCATGCCAGGGGCCGGCATTGGGTTCGCCATTTTGCCCTTGGGGCAGCAGCTCCCAAGGGCGTCGCGGCGCGCCCGGCTCCTCGCCCAAGGGCATCAAACGCAGCGGCCAGAGGAGGATCTGGTGCATGCGCTGCACATGGGGCGAGGACCGGGTCGCCTGACTGGGCTGACTTGACATGGCGCGAATCCGCAAAGTAGATGCAGCCATCATGCCGCCTATTGCTGCGCGGTCAAGCGCATAGCAAACAGGGCTAAGCGCTCTATTTGTCGAACTTCTAGGGAGTGCCCAGGGAAGCCTGCGGCAGCACAATCAGTCCCCACCCAGCCCAGGAGCACGCCATGTCATTTGCAACGTCCTTGCCCTTTGTATTGCGCTGGGAGGGTGGCTTTGTCGACCACCCCGCCGACCCCGGTGGCGCCACCAACAAGGGTGTCACCCAAAAGGTCTATGACAGCTGGCGAGCCAAGTACGGCCAGCCTCAGCGCTCGGTGCGCGACTTGCAGGACAGCGAGATGGCCGCCATTTACGAACAGAACTATTGGCGCGCGGCGCGCTGCGGCGATGTGCAGGACAAACTGGATCTGGCCGTCTTCGACACCGCCGTCAATATGGGCGTCGGGCGAGCCGTGGGCTTTTTGCAAGGCAGTGTGGGCTGCGCGGTCGATGGCGGCTTCGGCCCTGCGACCTTGAATGCCGTTCAATGCTGTGACCCGGCCCGCGCGCTGCCGATGTTTTGCAATGCGCGCGAAAGCTATTACCAGCGCCTGGTCGAAGCCAAGCCTGAACTGAATGTGTTTCTGCGCGGCTGGATGAACCGACTCAATGCCTTGCGCGCCAGCGTCGGCATACCGGGCTTCAGCGCCGGCGTGACGCGAGGCATAGTCCCCGGCGAGATCATTCGGCGCTTGCCGGATCTGGGTGAAGATCCGGCTTTTGATGTCTGATCAGGCCGCCCGGCGACGCAAGGCCGCCAAGCCGGCCAGGCCGGCACCGAACAGCAGATAGGTCGACGGCTCGGGCACGGCCACCGTTTGCAGCGTCAGCGGCTGCGTCGTCACCGTCACATCACCCAGATTCGAATTGAGGAAGATGGCATCAGAGAAGTTCAGCACACTGCTGCCAACGCTCAATACATTGAAGCTGATATGCGCCAGGCTGCCGCTGCCGCTGACACCCGGCACGGCGCCCTGCAAGGTGTTGAACACCAAGTCGATGGAACCGAGCGAATTATTGATGCTGCCGCCGTCTGCAAATGTCGAGCCGCCGCCGCTGGCCAGAAAGCCGCCTTCCGTCACGCCCGTCGCCTGCAGTACCGCCGCATTGAAGGACAGCGTGAACTGGTAAGCGAACAAATCGCTGACGTCAGAAATCAACACATTCAGATCAATCACCGAGCCCTGCACGGCGGGATTTGCCGAGGCAACGATGGACAAGGTCGGGTCGGCGGCCAAGGCGGGTGCAGACAAAGCACCCAAGACACCGAAGACGCCCAAGAGCAAAGCGCTGTAAAAACTCTTCTTCAACGTGGGCCGGCTGGTCATGCTGATGTTCTCCTCTGCCCTGTAGGCGGCTAAATTGGCGTCGAGTCCGCAACGGCTTTTTGCGCCGGCGCCTAACGTCTAATGACATAGATAAATGTTTGGCAAGCCGAACCTTCGCCTTGTCGGCGAAGGCTCCGGTCTTGCAGGGCTTGAGTTTTCCATTCGGGCGCCCACTAGGACAAGAGGGGAATCCCGCCCTTTGTGTGCAGCGCGGCTAAAACCCCACGGGTGCTTTCACCTGAAGTCGATCCGGGCTCGCGCGGCCTGCATCGCGGATTCAATGACATTGAACGCCTCGGGGCCCTGGCTCTCTCTGCGAAACACCTGCCGGGTGGCGCCGCCACGCCACTCGATGCTGATCACTGCCCAGGCGCCGTCGCGGATCTGCGGATCCTCATACACCGCCTGCATCGCCAAAAAGCCCTGTGCCAAAGTGAGTCGCACCAAAGCATCGAAATCCGCTTCGCTGACGGAGCCATGGCGGCTGACATCTTCGGTTTGGTGGCGGGCCTTGCCGGTCGAAGTCAGGCTGGCGAGGCCGTCCCGGCGCAGCACCAAGCGTTCGCCGCTGCTGCAGCCGAAACAGTCCTTCTCCAGGGAGATTTGGATGATTTCACGGCTGTTGGTCGGCCACACAAGACCCTCCTCGCCCTGGCCGCAAGCGGGCCCAATTCCGAGTGCGGCAAGCCACAAAACAAGCGCCCGCATCGTGCGCTGCAGATTGCACTCAAGCCGAAATTCCCTCGTCGCACTTGATTGCCTCATCGGGATTGCCCCTCTATTGCTGCTCAAAACTGTCCACTATTCTTGCACCCTTATTCAAACGGATAGCGAATCCGTGGTCTATCGAATAGCAAGTTAGTAAATGCCGGCTGACCGCTGATCCCGCGCCTTATCCCTTGATCCACAGTTCACGCCCCATAAAGGACAGCACATGGAATCGCATCTCTCCCGCAGCCCGAGCGCAAAAGCCGTCTTTGCACTGTGCCTGGCAATGGCCGGCGCTGTCGCCGCGCCGCTGGCCCACGCCGCCGCTGAGGTTCAGCCCCTAAATGCCAGCGAGCAAACGCAGACCGGCGGTACTTTCTGGCAAGACAGCAAGGCCTCCAGCGCCAAAGTGTCGGCCAAGGGCGCCGTGGCGTCTGTACAGCCACGGATTTTTCGCGCGCTGACGCTGGACCGCAGCGGCTTCAAGGCCTTGGCCATCGGTGCGCCGCTGGAACGCACAGCTGCCGCAAGCTTGAGCCCCTTGGTGATTTCGCTGCCGCATCCGGACGGCGGCTATCAGCGCTTCGCGATCGCGGAGTCGCCGGTGATGGAGTCCGGCTTGGCCGACAAACATCCCGACATCAAGACCTTCTCGGGCCGCGGCCTCGACGATGAACGTGCCAGCTTGCGCATGGACATCACGCCGCTGGGCCTGCACGCCTCGATCCGCTCACCCAAGGGCGCTTGGTATATCGACCCCCAGTTCCACCTCGACGACAGCATCTACCTCAGCTATCACGGCCGTAACCTGCCCAACACGCATGGCCGCTTGACCGAGGCGATGCAAACCGAAGCCCATATCGCGCTGACGCGAGGTTTTTATCATGCGGCCGATGCGGTGGAGGTGCGTGGCTTTGGATTTGCGCCCGGCGCTCAGGTGCGCATCACTGTGCAAGACCCCGCCAACGACGTGAGCCCCCGCCAGACCGTCCAAGCTACGGCCGACCAATATGGCACGGTCGCGGCCACCGTGACCGCCGACCCGTCGCGCAACCTCGGCAGCTATGAGATCACCGTCAGCGACGGTCTCAGCAGCGCCAGCTCCGCCTACCATGTGGTCGGCGACGACATCAGCCCGACCGCCGCAACCGGCAATCAGCTGCGCAACTACCGTCTGGCCCTGGTGACCGACCCCAAATACGCAAGCTTCTTTGGCGGCAGCGCCAATGTGACGGCGGCGAAGGTCACCTTGGTCAACCGCATCACCCATATCTATGAGGACGAGACCTCGATCCGTCTGACGCTGGTGAATGACAACGACAAGTTGAATTTCGACACCGTCGCGCAAATGACCGGCGCAAATGGCCCTTGCGGTGCCACCGCTTGCTACACCACGGCCCAAGTGGCGAGCTGCGGCAGTGGGACGCTGACCCGCAACAAGACCGTCATCGGCCTGCTGATTGGCGCCAGTAATTACGACATTGGCCACATCGGCATGGGCAATTCCGGCGGCGGCCTGGCCAGCCTGGGCGTGGTCGGCGGCACCAGCAAAGCGCAAGGTTGCACTGGCGTGACCACACCGGTCGGCGATCTGTTCGCGGTCGACTATGTGGCGCATGAGATGGGCCACCAGTTCTCCGGCAACCACTCCTTCAACGGCATCAGCGGCAGCTGTACGGGTGGCAACCGCAATGCCGGCACCTCGGTGGAGCCAGGCAGCGGCTCGTCCATCATGGCCTATGCCGGCATTTGCGGCACCGACGACAGCCAGCCTCACAGCGACGCCTATTGGTCGCAACGCAGCTTCGACGAGATCGTGGCTTACACCTCCGGGGCCGAGAGCAATCTGAGCGAGGTGCAGATGGCGGCCTTGACCGCTTTCACCACCGACGGCCAGCAGTTCAAGCTGAAGTACAAGGGCAATTCGTCGGCCGCCATCGTCCGAGGCAGCAACTTCACCATCGCCGGCATCAAGGCCGCGATCGAGGGCATCAGCGGCTGGCCGGCGGGCGGCACCGCGACGATCACCTCGCTGACCGATGCCAGCTTCACCATCACCTTTGGCGGTGCGCTGGCGGGCACCAATGTGGACTTGCTGGGGCTGACTGAGGCGACCGGAGGTTCCAGCGGCTATGTCGGTGAAATCACTGCCGGCGGCCCGACCGCGCGCGGCGGCAGCACCAGTGCCACCGGCAATAGCGCACCGGTCGTGACCGCACCGGCCGGCTACACCATCCCGATTCGCACCCCATTCGCCTTGACCGGCGCCGCCAGCGATGCGGACGGCGACACCCTGACCTATCTGTGGGAGCAAAACGACCGCGGCGGCTCGACCGGCACCGGCTTGCTGAGCAACACCAAGTTGAACGGCCCGTTGTTCCGCCAGTTCGGCACGGCCGCCATCGTCAGCGAGGCCAACTCGCAGACCTACAACTCTGCCGGTGAAAACCAGGTCAGCAGCGACCCGACCCGCGTCTTCCCGGACATGGCGCAGATTCTGGCCAACAACACCAACGCGGTGAGTGGCAGCTGCCCGGCCTCCAATGTGGACTGCTTCTCGGAGTTTTTGCCGACCAAGGACTATGTCGGCTTCGCAGGCGTCAACGCCAGCCCGGCCAGCCTGAACTTCAAGCTGACGGCGCGCGACGGCCGCGGCGGTGTCGGCAGTGCCAGCACCAAGCTGATTCTGGCAGCCGGTGCAGGCCCCTTCTTGGTGACCTCGCACAACAGCGCCTTGGCGGTCGCCAGCGGATCGGTGCAAACCGTCACCTGGGATGTGGCCAACACCAATGCAGCGCCGGTCAGCACCGCCAACGTGAAGATCAGCTTATCGGTCGACGGCGGCAATACTTTCCCGCATGCCTTGGCCGCCAGCGTACCCAACAATGGCAGTCGCTCGGTGGTCTTGCCGGCGCTGGCCACCACCAAGGCGAGGTTCAAGGTCGAGGCCGTCGACAATGTGTTCTTTGATGTCTCGAACGTCGACTTCACCATCGTGATGGTCGGTGACGTGAACGGTGACGGCAAGGTCAACTGCGATGACATCGCCATCGTCAAGGCTTCAATCGGCAAACGCGCCGGCGACCCTGGCTTCGATCCGCGCGCCGATGTCAACGGTGACGGTGTCGTCAATATTCGCGATCTGACCACCGTGGCCCAGCGCCTGGCGATCGGGGCCAAGTGCAAATGAATGTGAGCGCGGCGAACTAGCTGACCCGCAGCACCCGACGCAAAACCCCCTCGCCTCTGGCGGGGGGGTTTTTTTATGCCCGGCGGTTAAACTCGACCCGCCCGAACAAGTCAGAGATATCGCGATTGCCAATGGCAAACCAAGTAACGAATTACCTGTACTTCTTCCAACAATTCGGCCTGATCAGCCTGGTGGCTTTGCCGTTTCTGGCCAGCTTGATTGCGGCACTGCTGCCCAGCAATGCGCGTAATGCCGAGTCGACCTTGGCTGGCGCGGTGGCGCTGTTCTGTTTTTTGCAAGCCGCGTCTTACTTCCCCGAAATGGCCGCCGGCGGTGTGATCCGGCAGGAGTTCATCTGGTTGCCCTCGCTGGGCCTGAATTTCGTCTTGCGCCTGGATGGCTTTGCCTGGATGTTTTCGCTGCTGGTGTTGGGCATGGGCGCGCTGGTGGTGCTGTACGCGCGCTACTACATGTCGCCCAGCGACCCGGTGCCGCGCTTTTTCTCGTTCTTGCTGGCCTTTATGGGGGCGATGAGCGGCGTGGTCATCTCCGGCAATCTGGTGCAACTGGTGCTGTTCTGGGAGCTGACCAGCCTGTTCTCGTTTTTGCTGATTGGCTATTGGCATCACCGCCGCGACGCGCGGCGCGGTGCGCGCATGGCGCTGACCGTCACCGGCGCCGGCGGCTTGTGCCTGCTGGCCGGCGTCCTGGTCTTGGGCCATATCGTGGGCAGCTATGAGCTCGACGCGGTGCTGGCCTCGGGCGAGCTGGTGCGCGCGCATCCGCTTTACCTCAGCGCCCTGGTGCTGGTGCTGCTGGGTGCGCTGACCAAGAGCGCGCAGTTCCCGTTCCACTTCTGGCTGCCCAATGCGATGGCCGCGCCGACACCGGTGTCGGCCTACCTGCACTCGGCCACCATGGTCAAGGCGGGGGTGTTTTTGCTGGCACGGCTGTGGCCGGTGTTGGCCGGCAGCGATCAGTGGTTCTGGATCGTGACTGGCGCAGGGCTCATCACCTTGCTGATGGGCGGCTTCGCGGCGATTTTTCAGCAAGATTTGAAGGGCGTGTTGGCCTATTCGACCATCTCGCACCTGGGCTTGATCACGACGCTCTTGGGACTCAACAGCCCGCTGGCTGCCGTCGCCGCCGTCTTCCACATCATGAACCACGCCACCTTCAAGGCCTCGCTCTTCATGGCCGTGGGCATCATCGACCATGAAACCGGCACACGCGATATCCGCCGCCTCAGTGGGCTGCGGCGCAGCATGCCGATCACCGCCACGCTGGCCATGGTGGCGAGTGCGGCGATGGCGGGCGTGCCGCTGTTGAACGGCTTCATCTCCAAGGAGATGTTTTTCAGCGAGGCGGTGTTCGTCAACTCTGTGCCCTGGTTTGACCTGCTGCTGCCGGCCGCTGCGGTCTTGGCCGGCATGTTCAGCGTCGCTTACTCGCTGCGTTTTTGCGTCGATGTGTTCTTCGGCCCGGATACCAGCGCCGAGCTGCCGCGCATGCCGCATGAGCCACCGCACTGGATGCGTGTGCCCGTGGAGTTATTGGTGCTGGCCTGCCTGGTGGTAGGCACCTTGCCGCAATGGACCATGCAGACCCTGCTGGAGACGGCCGCAGCCCCAGTGGTGGGCGGCGCGCTGCCGGATTTTGATCTGGCGCTCTGGCATGGCTTCAACACGCCCTTGCTGATGAGTTTGGTGGCGCTGGCCGGCGGCATTGCGATGTACGGCTTGTTGCGCGGCCCGCTGGCGCGCGAGCAGTTTGCGCGCACGCCCTTGCTGGGTCGCCTGCATGGCAAGCGGCTGTTTCAAACCGGCTTGGCGCGCCTGACAGGCGCCAGCCGCACGACGCTGCGCCTGCTCAGCACGCGCCGCCTGCAGACGCAGTTATTGCTCTTGATCGGTTTGGTCGTGGTCGCCGCCGGGCTGGCGGGTCAAGGCGGCATCGGCCTGGGTGAACGCGCACCGCTGCCCTTCTCGCCCGGCTTCACCTTGCTGTGGCTGATAGGCGGCGCGGCGGCACTGGCCTGCACGCGCGCCGCCAAATACCAGCGACTGACGGCCCTGGCCTTGATGGCCGTGGCCGGCCTGTGCACGGTGATCACCTTCGCCTTGTTCTCGGCCCCCGATCTGGCGCTGACGCAGTTGTCGGTCGAGACCGTCACCACGGTGCTGATTCTTCTGGGCCTGCGCTGGTTGCCCAAGCGAATCGAGGCACTGGAGGCGCCCGAGGCCTCGGGCGAAATCCTGCTGGAACAGGACCGCCGCCATACACGGCAAAGGACACGAAAAAAAGCGCGGAGGCTGCGCGACTTGGCGCTCGCCTTGTGCGCCGGCGGTGGCATGAGCTGGCTGTCTTTTGCCATGATGACGCGCGAATTCCCGCACAGCATCTCGACTTTTTTCCTGGAGCGGGCCTTGCCCGAGGGCTTCGGCACCAATGTGGTCAATGTGATGCTGGTGGACTTCCGCGGCCTCGACACCTTGGGCGAAATCACCGTGTTGGGCATCGTCGCGCTGACCGTCTACGCCTTGCTGCGGCGCTTCCGACCCGCGCCCGAAAGCATCAGCTTGCCGACGCAGCAACTGCTGCTGGCGCCCGACATCGCCACCGACCTGGTGCACGCCAACACCGCCACGGACACTGCCAGCGGCTACCTCTTGGTGCCGGCCGTGCTGGTGCGATTGCTGCTGCCGGTGGCGCTGGTGATCGCCGTCCACCTGTTCATGCGTGGCCACAACCAGCCGGGCGGCGGTTTTGTCGCCGGCCTGGTCTTGTCAACCGCCTTCATCCTGCAATACATCGTCTCCGGCACGCAGTGGGTCGAAGCCCATCTGCGCCTGCGGCCGCAGCGCTGGATTGCAATGGGTTTGCTGACGGCCTGCAGCACCGGCCTGGGTTCGCTGTTATTCGGCTACCCCTTCTTGACCACCC
Organism: Paucibacter sp. B2R-40; assembly: GCF_025717555.1. Taxonomy (GTDB): domain Bacteria; phylum Pseudomonadota; class Gammaproteobacteria; order Burkholderiales; family Burkholderiaceae_C; genus Paucibacter_A. The sequence continues at coordinate 124,305 of NZ_JAJIRP010000002.1, forward strand.
ACACCAGCCATTTTTACCTGCCCATCGTCGGCGAGATCCATATCGCCAGCGCGCTGTTTTATGACATCGGCGTTTTCACCCTGGTGGTCGGTGCCACCTTGCTGATCTTGACGGCCTTGGGTCACCAATCGGTGCGCGGCCACAAGCGCCTCGCAACGGGGAGCAAGAGCTGATGGAAATCGTGCTGGCCCTGGCCATTGGCCTGTTGAGCGCTTGCGGCGTTTGGTTGCTGCTGCGCCCGCGCAGCTTTCAAGTCATCATCGGTTTGAGCCTCTTGGGCTACAGCGTCAATCTCTTCATTTTCAGCATGGGCCGCTTGAGCCTGGACAAGGAGCCGGTGCTGGCCGCTGGCGTGGCGACCACGCTGCAAAACTACACCGACCCGATGCCACAGGCCTTGGTGCTGACGGCCATCGTCATCGGCTTCGCGATGACGGCGCTGTTCTTGGTGGTGATGCTGGCGCAGCGCGGCTTTGTCGGCAATGACCATGTGGACGGTACGCCGGATGAGGATCAGGAGCCCGAGGAAACGCCGGGCCGCCCCAAGTTTCCTTACGCCCCCTTGGGGGGGCGGACGTCGCGCAGCGGCGGCCTTGGGGGCACGGAACCATGATGGCGCTGCTGACCGAATGGGCTTTGCTGGCCAATGCGGCCTTGATGCCGCATCTGACGATGGCGCCCATCCTGCTGCCCTTGATTGCGGCCTGCCTGCTCTTGCTGCTAGGCGACCGGCGCCACCGCCGCAAAAGCATATTGGCCCTGGTGGCGACGACGGCCAATCTGGCCATCGCGCTGTTCTTGATGCTGGGCGTGCATATGGAAGCCGCGCAGCCACAGGCCTACGGCGTCTATCTGCCCTCGAACTGGGATGTGCCCTTTGGCATCGTGCTGGTGCTGGACCATTTATCGGCCTTGCTGCTGGTGGTGGCGGCCGTCGTGGCCTTGATGGCGCTGCTGTTCTCCTTGGCCCGTTGGCACAAGGCGGGCGCGCATTTCCATGTGCTCTTGCAGCTGCAGATCATGGGCCTGAACGGCGCTTTTCTGACCGGCGATCTGTTCAATCTCTTCGTCTTCTTCGAGGTGATGCTGGCCGCGTCCTACGGTTTGCTGCTGCACGGCAGCGGGCCGGCGCGGGTCAAGGCAGGCCTGCACTACCTCAGCATCAATCTGTTCGCATCCTCGCTGTTCCTGGTCGGGGCTGCGCTGATTTATGGCGTCACGGGCACGCTGAATATGGCCGACCTGGCCGCCCGCATCCCGCTGGTGGCGCCGGCCGATCTGGCACCGCTGCATGCCGGCTGCGCGATTCTGGCGCTGGCCTTCTTGGCCAAGGCCGCGCTTTGGCCGTTGAATTTTTGGTTGGCACCGGCCTACACGGCTGCCTGCGCGCCTTCTGCGGCGATCTTCGCGCTGCTGACCAAGGTCGGCGTCTATGTGCTTTTGCGCTTGTCCACCTTGCTGTTCTCGGACGGGGCGGGCGCCTCGGCGGGCTTCGGCCAAAGCTGGCTGCTCTGGGGCGGCATGGCCACGCTGGCCTTCGGTGCCGTCGGCATGCTGAGCGCGCAGCGGCCTGCCCGCCTGGCCTCGTTTGCGGTCATCGTGTCCTCGGGCACCTTGATGGCGGCCATGGGTTTTGCGCGCCCCGACCTGACCGCCGGTGCGCTCTACTACCTGCCGGCCTCGAGCTTTGCGGTGGCGGCATTTTTCTTGCTGGCCGAGTTGATGGATCGCTCCCGCAACCCGGAGCCGCATGCCCAGCGTGCCCCCGAAGATGAGGAGGACCATTTGCCCTTCGCACTGGCCGAACAAGAGTTGAGCCGCGAGGCCAATCTGGATGAAGACGAAGAAGTGCTGGTCGGCCGCGCCATCCCCGCCTCCACCGCCCTGTTGGGCCTGGCCTTTGTTGCTTGCACCTTGCTGCTTTCGGGTCTGCCGCCGCTGGCGAGCTTTGTGGCCAAATTTGCCATGCTGTCGGCACTGCTGAAGACCAGCGGCAGCGCCATCGGACCTGCCCCCGCCGCCTGGCTGTTCTTTGGCTTGCTGCTGCTGGCCGGTCTGTTCGCCTTGCTGGCCTTGTCGCGCACCGGCATGCGTTTCTTTTGGACGCCGGTGGACCGCAGCGCGCCGCGCCTGCGCTTGTTCGAATTCGCGCCGATGGTGTTGCTGCTGGCGCTGTGTGCCTTGATGACGGTTCATGCCGAGGGCCTGCTGCGTTATGCCAACAGCACCAGCCAAAGGCTTTATCAGCCGCAAGGCTATATTGATGCAGTGCTGTCGGCCCGGCCGGTGCTGACGCCGACCAATGCCGAGCGTCTGCGCGCGCTGCCGGCGGAGAGCAAGCCATGAGCAAGTCGTTTTTCAAGCGTTGCATCCCGGCGCCGCTGTTGAGCCTGGCCTTGATGGCGCTGTGGTTGCTGCTCAATCACTCGCTCAGTCTCGGCCAATGTCTGCTGGCGCTCCTGGTCGGCCTGCTGGCACCATTGCTGACCGCGTCGCTGCGGCCCACGCCGATCAGCTTCAAAAAGCCGGGCGTGGCCTGGCACCTGTTCTGGCGGGTTGGACTGGATGTTCTGAGCTGGAATTGGCGCGTGCTGCGCGGCACGCTGGCGCGCAGCAAAAGCCTGCCGCAGGGCGGCTTTGTGACGGTGCCACTGGAGCTGCGCGACCCGAATGGGCTGGCGGCCTTGGCCGTCATCATGTGCGTGATACCGGGCACCATCTGGTCGGAGTTGTCGCTCGACCGCAGCGCGCTGTTGGTGCATATCTTCGAGCTGGGCGATGGCGACGGCGCAGCGCAAGCCGAGATCGACTTGATCAAAATGCGCTATGAGCGGCCCTTGATGGAGATCTTTGAATGAGCGGTTTTCTATTCGGCGCCATCACCTTCACCGTGGCTTGCTATGTGCTGGCCATGGCCTTGTGCCTGCTGCGCATGATTCGCGGGCCTGCCTCGCAAGACCGCATCCTGGCGCTGGACCTGATTTGCACCCTCGCAATGCTGATCTTGCTGGTGCTGGCGATTCGCTATCGCAGCGAAATGTATTTTGAAGCGGCGCTGCTGATCGCGCTGTTTGGCTTTGTGGGCTCCAGCGCGATGGCCAAGTTCTTGTTGCGCGGCGAGGTGATCGAATGATTCACCCAGCTCTTTCGCTCTGGATCGAGGTGCCGGTCGGCATCTTGCTGTTGATCAGCGCGGCCTTTTGCCTGGCCGCAGCCGTCGGCGTGCTGCGCTTCAAAACATTTTTCATGCGCATGCACCCGCCGGCACTGGCCTTCACGCTGGCGACCTGGTGCGTTGCGCTCGCCACCATCATCTATTTCTCGGCACTGGAGCAAGGGCTGGCCCTGGACGCGTGGCTGATCATCATCTTGTTGGCGCTGACGGTGCCGGTCACCACCATCATGCTGGCGCGCACCGCCTTGTTTCGCACGCGCACCCGGCAAAGCAGTGAGGAAGAAGTGCCGCCTGCACTCAGTCAACAGTGATGCGTCGCTGCGCGGCGATCTTGTCTTTGAGCGCCTGCAGTTGCGCGGGCGTCCAGCCCGGCGCATCGGTCAAGCTGGCCCAGCCGTCCAGATAATGCTCGAAGGCATACAGGTGCCCATAGCCCAGCGGCGGCGTGGTGGCCAGCATCAGGTCTATCGTCAGCTGCAAAAAGGTCACCACCGGCACCCAGACGAAGTCCGGTGACACATCGGGGCCAAGCGGCCCCTGCAACCAAGCCGGCCGGCGCCATAGCGCGCCGGGGTCAAAAAAGCTGACCGCGTCGCTCGCGTATTGCAAGTAGATCACCCGGTACGGCCCCCAGGCGGCGGGCGCCTGGTTCAAACGGTTGACTTGAGCGGTAAAGCGGATCACCGAGCCATCGCGGAATTCGGGCAGCCAGGCCGGTGTGCCGGGGCGACGTTGGGCGGTGACCAGATTCCAGGTCTCGCTCGCAAAAGGCGGGCCGGCCCAAAAGGCGCCGGCATAGGGGTCGCCGATCACCTGATGCAGATCATGTGAGAGGTCGGAGTTGAGGCTGCCCAGACTGAGTCCGTGCAAATAGAGCTTGGGGCGCTTGTCGCGTGGCAGACTGCGCCAATGGTCATAGACGGCGGTGAAGGTCGCGCGAGCGGTGTCGCGACCCAGTTCGGGGTCGGCCAGCAAGGCCAGCCAGCTGGCCAGATAGGAATATTGCACAGCCACGCTGGCCACATCGCCGCGCAGCAAATACTCCAGCGCCGTCTGACTCTCGGGGTCGACCCAGCCGGTGCCGGTGGGCGTGACGATGACCAGATGGCTGCGCTCAAAGGCGCCGATACGTTTCAATTCTGCCAGCGCCAGCTGCGCGCGCGCCTCGACCGTCTCGGCCGAGTTCAGGCCGACGTAAACGCGCAGCGGCTCCTTGACTTGCGCGGCATCGCTGCTCGTCATCTGCGCGATCGCCGCCCGGTCCGGCCCGGCGGCGATGACGCGGCGGCCGGCCCGGCCCAGACCCTCCCATTTCAACAAGGAGCCGGGCGCGCCGGCCTTGAGCGGGTCGCTCGGGCGCGGACTGCTGTCGTCCTCGATCAAGGCATCCAGGCGCCGATAAGACGAATCAAAGGCATGCATGCCGGCGCGCACCAGCACGCCATTGCCGATCGAATAGAACAACCAAGCGGTCAAACCCAGGGCCGTCAGCACCGCCACCGGCCCCGACACCTGGCGCTGCAAACGCGCAGCAATGCCCTGCTTGACCCAATCAAAGGCCCGCCCGATCAGCAAGAGCAGCGCAAAGGTCAGCACCGCCACGACCGCGATCGTGAACGGACCGGCGCTGTCTTGCGGCGCCAATTGCATCAAGGCGCGCAAACGGTTTTGCCATTCATTGGCGCGCCACAAGGCATAACCGGTCGCACCCAGGCAGAGCAGCAGTGCCGGCGCGCGCCGCCAGACCAGCGTCTCAGACCGCGGCTCGGGCAGTTGCAGCAGCCGCCACAACCACTGCACCAGCACCCCGATGCCATAACCGGCCGCAAAGCACATGCCGCTGAGCATGCCTTGCACGGCCGGGTGGCGCGGCACCAGGCTGGGCGTCAGCGAGGCGGCCAAAAACAGCGTGCCAAGCAAGAGCCCGACCACGGTGAACGAGCGCAGCAGCGCCGGTAGAGCCGAATTGAGGCGAGTCATGCCTGCTCCTATGAAGACGGCCATGCAGCCAAATCAATAACTGATGCGAAAGCGCTGGCCCTTGAAGACCAGCACCGCGCTCTTCAACTCGATGCGCTCCAGCAGCAGCTCCGGCGCTATCTGCTCGCCCTCATGCAGCAATTGCCCGTTGACGATCAACATGCGGTTGGCGGGGGTGTCCGAGTACATCGCACCGCTGGTGGCAATCGTGGGCAAGGCCTTGCGGGTCGCGTCGGGCAATTCGGTGAATTTCAAGATGACAGCGCCAGCCGCACTGGCAGCCGGTGCCGGCGCGGCCATGCTTGGTGCGAGACCGGCGAGCGGCTTTGCGGCCGGCAGCGGCTCGGCAGCGGCCGGCGGCGGTGCCCGCAAAATCGGCGTCAGCGGCGGAGCGGGGTCGCTGGTGGCTGCCGCTATCGGGGCAACCGAGGGAGCAGGCAAGGGAACGGCCAAGGGACCAGCGGGTGTCAGGTTTGTAGCCGCCGGTGTTGCCGCCGCCGATGCCGCCGCCGTTGCCGCCGTACTGACCGGCGCCGGCTCCTTCGTCAACCAGCGCGCAGCCCAGGCTCCCAGCAGCAGCAAGACCACGCCTGCAACGGCCAGCGTCACGCCAGCTCTGGCCGACCAAGCCCCGGCAACCATGCCGGACTTGCCCGGCTTGCCGCCTGGGTGCTCATGTTCGGCATGGCTGTGCAGCGTCGGCACGCTGCCGCGCTCTCGCTCGGAATCCGCTTTGCGCAAGGCGTCAAGAATATAGGACATGGTCGCTTGGATGGTTTGTTCAGGGCGCCGCAGCAGCAAGATTTGGCGAGGACTTGCCGGCTTGCAGCCGCGGCTCGGCGGCCGTTTCCGCCTCTGTTGCCGCTCCTGCTGCTCCTGCCGTATTGGCCGCAGCCTGCTGTTCGGTCAAACCCACTCGGCTGAGCAGCATCAAGGTGACGGGCCCCAGTTGGCCGTCGCTACGCAGGCCTTGCGAGCGCTGAAACGCCGCTAACCTGGATCGCATCGAGGCATCCAAACGGATCGGGCCGGCGCTTGGCGCTACGGCAAAGGCCTTGGCCAGTTGCGCATCAACCCAAGCCAGCAGCGGCCCGCCATTGGCCTTGGCCGGATAGCCGGGCGGCGCCCGCCACAGCAGACCAAACTCGCCGCGCCACTGCGTGCTCAAGGCCGGCAGGCTGATGCGCAGCGATTGCTCGCCCAGGCGCACGGTCGCGTATTGCTCGTCGAGTTTGATCAGGGTGACGTAAAAAACCTTGCCCGCCTCATCGCGCAGGCTCAGGATGCCGGGGCGATCGAGCAGGCGCAACAGGCTCAAGCCGCCATCACCCGCACCGCCGCCCACGGCCAGGCTGCGAAAGCAATGCAGCTGCTGCTGCGCCAAGGCCTGACAGGGTTCGATCTCGGGCGCCTCAAGCTGCCAGCTTTTTGCCAGCTCTTGCCAGGCCTGTGCCTCGCTGCGCAAGCCCAAACTGCCGGGTACGCTGTTGCTAACTTCCAGCTTGCTGGGCGGGCTGGCTTTACCGACCAAGCTGGCTGGGGCTGAGGCCGTTGCTGGCTTTGCCAGATTTGCCGGCGCCACCGCAGCACTGACGACGGGCGCCCGCTTGCCGCTCGAGCTGGCATGCAAATAGTCGCGCCCCGCCCAAGCCAGCACTGCCGCGCTGGCAAGCAAGGCGCTGGCGCCCAGTGCCCAGCGCTGCTTGCTTCGCCCAGCGCCTGACCAGGCGGAGCTCGAGTCTTGGGGGCCGAAAACTTCCGCCGCCGCCCGGTCCACCGTGGCACGGTCAACACTGCGCTGATCCTGCGAGTAAGCACCCAGCAGCGCGCGGTCGCACAGCAGATTGATGCGCCGGGGCACGCCGCGCGAGAGCTGGTAGATGCGTCGCAGCGCCTTGGGCTCAAAGGGCAAGGCGGCGCTGAAGCCGGCCACGCCCAGGCGGTGCCGCACATAGTGGCCGGTTTCGGCCTCGGACAGCGCGGGCAGATGGAAACGCGCGATCACGCGCTGCGACAACTGCTCCAACTCGGGCGCCGCCAGCATGTCGCGCAACTCGGGCTGGCCGATCAGGATGATCTGCAGCAGCTTGCGCTCATTGGTCTCGAGATTGGTCAGCAAGCGCAGCTGCTCCAACACTTCGGCGGAGAGGTTTTGCGCCTCATCGATGATCAAGACATTGTTCTGCCCGACCGCATGGGTGCTGAGCAAAAACTCGTTGATGGCATCAACAAAGGGCTTCACCGACTGGATAGGCGCGTTTTCGGCCGGCAGCGCTTGGTGGTGCTGAATGCCGTATTCCTCGCAGACCGTGCGCAACAACTCGGCCACCGACAACTTGGGGTTGAAGATGTAGGCAACATTGCAGCGCTTCGGGATCTGCCCCAGGAAAGCACGGCAGACGGTGGTCTTGCCGGCACCGATCTCACCCGTCAGCAACACAAAACCGCCGCCACCGCGCAGACCGTAAAGCAGATGCGCCAAGGCCTCCCGGTGCCGCTCGCTCATATAGAGATAGCGCGGGTCGGGGGCGATCGAGAAGGGCTCTTGCTTCAGGCCAAAAAAGTTCGCGTACATGGTGTGGGCATGCGGGCCCTGGCTGCCTAGTTGGGGGGTGATGGTAACGGCATCGCATGAATGCCAGCCAGACTCAGCCAAGCTCAACGTCTGCGCAAAGCCCAGACGACCCCGGCCAGCAAGAAGGCAATGCCCAGCAGCGTCAAAGCCGGCGGCATTTGGCCTCGCAGCATAAAGGCATAGGCGAGCGCCGCCAGTGACTCAAACACGATCAATTGGCCCACCAGCGAGGTCGGCAGGCGTTGGCTGGCCTCGTTCCAGCACAGCGTTCCCAGCCAGGAGGAAAACAGACCCACCGCCAACATCAGGGCGAAAAATGGCAAGGGCCGCGGCCCCAGCGGCAGCGCAAAGCCGGTCGGCAGCAAGGGCCAGCCAATAGCCTGCGCCCCGTACAAGCAAGCCACGCCGAGCAAGGCCACCGGCAAGGTCATCAGCCCCTGAGCAGTGGCCCAGGCACGCGGGCTGGCCTGTGGGTGAGCCAAGAGCCAATCGGCATTGCGAATCGGGTACCAAGTCCAGCATGCGACGGCAGCCACGGCCAGCAGGGCGCCGAGCAGATAACGGTGCAGATCACCGTCCTGGCTCTGAAGCAAGGCATCCAGCTCGGATTGGTTGACGGCGGCAATACCGGCCGCGATCAAGAGCAGCGAAGGCGCCAGCTTGATCCAGGGCAGAGCCTGATGGCTGCGCAGGTTGGCGATGATCGCAATCACCACCGGCAAGGTGCCGATGATGACGGTGGGCAGCGGCCCGCCGGCCATTTGAATCGCAGCGGACAGGCAGAGGTAATAGATGAAATTGCCGATCAGGCTGAGCTTGAGCGCCTGCCACCAATCGACCGAACGCAGCTCGGCCAAGCGGCTGCGGTCCAGCAGGCCCAGCGGCACGGCGATCAAACCGAAGGCCAGATAGCGGCCTATGGTCAGCATCAAAGGCGGGTAGTCGCCCAACATCAGCGGCGCCACAAAGACCAGCCCCCACATCAGGCCGGCCGCGAGCGCAAAAACAATGCCTATCCACATGCGTAGCGGTCTCAGGTTTCAATCAAATACGAGCTTGGCCGCCAGCGCCAACATGGTCAGGCCGATCAGGGCGTCGAGTATCTGCCATGCGCGTGGCCGCGCGAACCAAGGTGCCAGCCAGCGAGCGCCATAGCCCAAGAGCGCAAACCAGAGCAAGCTGGCGCTGGCAGCACCCATCATGAAGGCCAGGCGCAAGGCCGTTGGCTGCTGCGCGCCGACCGAGCCGACCAACATCACCGTGTCCAGATAGACATGCGGATTGAGCAAGGTGAAGCCGGCCAGTTGCAGCAAGGCCTGGCGCAGACTCAAGCGGGGGCCCTGCGCGGCGTGCAGATCGGCGCCGGGCCGGCGCGCCCGCCACAGCGCGCGCAAGCCGTAGCCGGTCAAAAAAATGGCGCCGGCCCCGCTGATCAAGCGCGTCAGCAAAGGCTCTGCGTTGATCAAGGCCGCCAAGCCAAATACGCCAGCCGCCATCAACAAGGCATCGGTGAGGCCGCAGGCCAAGACGATGGCCCCCACATGCTCGCGCCGCAGGCCTTGGCGCAGTACAAAGGCGTTCTGTGCGCCAATGGCGACGATCAATGTGGTGCCCAGCAGCAGGCCCTGGGTGTAGCTGTTGAAATGGGTGAGATCAAAATTCATGCCGCGCAGCATCGCTCAATTTGCCGCCCGCCGCCCTTAGACTTGCTGATGCCGCATCAGCGCGGCTGAATCATGACCTCCTTGCCCGCAAAGCCCGATGCTTGACTATTCTCTGTTGGCCGCCATCGCGGCGGTGGTGCGCGAGGGCAGCTTCGAGCGCGCGGCGCGCGCACTGCACCTGTCGCCCTCGGCTGTGTCGCAGCGCGTCAAGCTGCTGGAAGAACGCTTGGGGCAGATCTTGGTGCTGCGCGGCTCGCCTTGTAGGGCGACCGAGGCGGGCCTGAGCTTGTGCCGCCATGTCGAGCAGGTCGGCATGCTGGAGCAGGACTTGATCGGCGCGCTGCCGGCGCTGGCTGCCGACGACTCAGGCCGTGTGACGCTGCGCCTGGCCATCAATGCGGACAGCCTTGCGACCTGGTTTTTGCCCGCAGCCAGTGCCTTTGCCGAAAACGAATCGGCCCTGCTGGACTTGAGCCTGGCGGATCAGGCCCACACCGCCGAACGCCTGCGCAGCGGCGAGGTCTTGGCGGCGGTGACGGACCTGGCTGAGGCGGTGCAAGGCTGCCGCAGCCTGCCGCTGGGCGCCATGCGCTATGCGGCCACCGCCAGCCCTGCGTTTGTAAAGCGTTATTTCCCCGGCGGCGTTACGGCCGCAGCGTTGAGCCTGGCGCCCAGCCTGCGCTTCAATCAGCAGGACCGCCTGCAATCGCGCTGGGTCGAGCAAGAGTTCGGCCAAGCCTTGACCCTGCCGGCCCATGGCCTGCCCTCGGCCCAAGCCTTTGTGGACGCAACAATTGCCGGCCTGGGCTGGGGCATGAAGCCGTCCGCTGCTGTCGGGGGGGCGCTGGCCGACGGGCGCTTGCTGCTCTTGCTGCCGCAGGCGCCATTGATGTTGCCCCTCTATTGGCAGAGCACACGCCAGAAACTGCCCATGCTGGAGCGGCTGACGCAGGCGGTCTTGGCGGCGGCGCGGGACGGCTTGGAGCCGCTAGGCTGAGAGCAATAGGCCCTCAGCGTTTGGCTATGCTCAGGCCGAGCGCAGTTCCATACAAAAGCTTGCTTCGGTACCGCAGCGCCAGCAAAGCTCCAAAACCAGCGCTTGGCCAGCGGGCGCGTGGCGCAGGCGCTGCACCTTCAGCAAAGCGGTGCCCACAGCGATGCCCATTTGTTGCGCCTGCAGGGCAGTGGCGGCAAGGGCCTCGATGTGCTGGAGACGGTAGTTGCCGCCAAAGCCCAGGGCCTGGAAGTGCAGCTCAAGATCATCTGGGCACAAGTCGGACACTGTGATACGCCCCGGCAGGCAATGCAGAGGCAAGCTGCGCTGGGTCAGCACTTGGGCCGGGCCGCCCTCCCCGGCCAGGATTTGCAGCGTCACGAGCCGTACCACCCATTCGCCGGCGACCAAGCCAAAAGCGCGCTGTTCACTCAGGCTGGCCAAGGCCAAGTCGCGCGAGAGCAGTTGCACGCGAGACTCGGCCTTGGCATTGCCACTTGCGGGAGCGGCTTCGGAACCGGCTGCAGGACCGGCTGCAAAAGCAGCGGCCGGTTCGGCCCGATAGGTGCCCGAGCCTCGCACCCGCACCAAGAGCCCGCGCTGGCACAGCAAGCCCAGCGCTTTGCGCGCCGTCTCACGCGACACAGCCAGCACCTCGGCCAAGACCCGCTCAGAGGGCAGCGCGCCATCGACCTGCCATTGGCCGCGCTGCAAGCCCTCGCCCAGACGCCTGGCCAAGCCCATATAGAGCGGCATGCGCGCGGTTCGCTGGAACAGGGCCGAGTGATTGCTCATGGTGCAGGTGACTATGGCAAACACCGCCTCAATATCGAGACAAGATTGGCTTAAGGCCGCCTCAAGAGGCTTGCGGGTCATGTGCGCGCGAAGCCTTTTTTTACACAGAGCGGCACTTGGCGCGCGCGGCTTAGCGTGCGAATATGACGCCATGATGACAATCAGCGTTTCAACTTGGTGGTCGCTGCTGTGCGGGGTGGCTCTGTTCAATATCGCCGCATGGAGCTTTTCGTCGCTGGCGCTGTACAAGCGTCAAGCGCTGCTGCCGCCCAAGGCCTACTCAATGCGACGGCTGCAGTTGCTGCTGTCGGCCGGCTATGTACTGGGTTGCGCCTTTCGCTCGGCGCTGCCGGTGTTTGACGTGCCGCGCCTGTGCCTGCTGGACACCTGGCTGTCCAGCGTGGTGGTGGGTCGCTCCGTCGCCACGGTTGCGGAGCTGTGCTTTGTCGCGCAATGGGCCTTGATGCTGCACGAGGTCTCCAGCAGCGCCGACAGCCGCGTCGGCCGACTCGCCGCATTGGCCATCGTGCCCTTGATCGCGGTGGCCGAAACCTTCTCCTGGTACTCGGTGCTGACCACCTCGAACATCGGCCATGTGGTGGAAGAGTCGCTCTGGGGTTTGAGCGCCGCCTTGCTGGTGGCCAGCTTGATCATGGTCTGGCCGCGCTTGACGGACAGGCAGCGCCCCTTGCTGGCCGCCTGGTGCTTGATCGGCGTCGCCTATGTGATGTTCATGTTCATGGTGGACGTGCCCATGTACTGGTCGCGCTGGCTGGCCGATGAAGCGAGCGGCCGCGCCTACCTGAGCGTCGCCCAAGGCTTCGCCGACGTGTCGGGCCGCTGGACCGTCTCGCACCGCCAGCAAGACTGGCAAGGCGAGATGGTCTGGATGACGGCTTACTTCAGCGTCGCCGTTTGGCTCAGCATCGCGCTGGTGCATGCCCCGGTGCTGCAGGCTCGGTCCAAGCAGGCTTGATCAAACACTTTTTTCAGCGGTAAAGCAAATCGCCGCCGGGCTACCGACCGCCACATAGTGGCCGGTGAATTCGAGCCCGCCGCTCGCCGCCTGCACTTCGAAAACAGCCAGATGGTCGCTGCGCTGATTGCAGACATACAAAAACCTGCCACTCGGATCGAAGGCGAAGCTGCGCGGGTAAGAGCCGCGCGTCCATTCATGCCCCAGCAGCGTGAGCGAACCCTCGGCCGCGACCGCGAAAATAGCGACCGAGTCATGCAGGCGGTTCAAACAGTAGAGATAGCGGCCATCGGCGCTGAAGCGCAGGTCAGAGGCAAAGCTCGTGCCCTTGAATCCCAGCGGCAAGCTACTGACTTCGGCGTGTTGGGTCAGCCGGCCCGTTTCAACGTCAAGTTGCAGCCAAGCCAGCGTGGAAGCTTCTTCGTTCAGCACATAGCAATGCTCGGCGCGCTGCGGATGAAAGGCAAAGTGGCGCGGCCCGGCGCCGATGGAGGAGCACCAGGTCTGCGGCTCGGACAACTGCCCGCTGCGTGCGTCAAAGCGCCAACTGATCAGCAAATCCAGGCCCAGATCGCTGACCAGCAAAAATCGCCCTCGAGGATCAAGCTGGGCCATATGCGCATGCGGGCCGCCGTCATGGCCGCTGATCGCAAAACTACCCGCCACGGCCAGCGCCGCCGGCTGCGGCGCGCTGACTGCGGCGCCGAACAGCTCGCCATGGCGGCTGACCGTCAAAGCCTCGCACAAGCTGCCGTCACCAGCCACCGGCAGCACGGCCACCGAACCTCCGCCGTAATTGGCCACAAAGACGAAGCGCTCGTCGGCGGACAGACTGAGATGGGCCGGGGACGCGCCGCCGGAACCGACGCTATTGATCAGCGTTAGCGCGCCGTTTGTGGCGTCACGGGCATAGACCGTCACCTGCCCGCTGCCCCCTTCAGCGCCGTCGAATTCATTTGCCGCATACAGGCGCGAGCCGTCGGCCCTCGCACATAGCCAACTCGGGTTGGGTGGCCCGGCACTCAGGCCCAGCGGCCGCAAACTGCCGTCCTGCGGGTCTTGCTCAAAGCTGTAGATCCCCAGGCCGTTGGGGCTGTAGCTGCCGACATAGGCGTGGGCGGGTAGATTGATTTTCACGGCCGGATTCTCGCGCAAGCTGGCTTGAACTCAGATGCGCAGGCGCACGCCGCGCGCCGCCAACTGCTTGACCAGCAAGGCCACCGCGACCGCATAGGCCATGCCGAAGCCAATGCCGACCAAGTCGGTGCGCAGGAACAGCGGGATTTCCCAATTCGCCAAGCTCATCAGGCCCTCCACAATGAAGGGGATGAGATAGGCGACCAGCGGGTTGGCCGCCACCGGCTCCAATAGCCAGGGCAAAAAACTGCGGCCGCCCACATCGACATAGTGGTACAACGCGGCGAAGATCAGCACGCAGGCCGATGCGCTGTAAAGCGCCCAGCTCGGCGTGGCATAAATCTTGGAGATCTTGAACTCCGGCCGCAGCCAAGTGGCCGCCAGCGCCAGCAGCAGAGCAAAGCCGAAAGCCAAGGCAAAGCGCTTGGCTGCGCTGTCCTGGCTCAGCTGATTGAAGAACAGCATCGCCGTTACACAGCCGCTCAAGACCAAGGCCGCATGGCTGAAATGTGCATCCTGGCTGAACAAGACCCGCAGCAAGGCCTGCCCCTCCACGGCCGGCGCCCGGTGCAGCGCAAAGTAGGCGGCGCAAAAAGCAATGCAGACCAGCAGGCCCAAGACCCGCCCGCGGCATAGCGCAAAGCATGCGCAGCCGATCAAATAGGCCCAGCCAATCAGGCCCAAGATGCCCCACCACTGCGGCGTCATACCGTCTTGGCCTGCGGGGCCGCCACGGTACAACAAGGCCAGGCCGACAAACAGGCCGACACCGATCAAGCGCCAAGCCAATCCCAAAGCTGGTCCGCCGCTCAGCGAGCCCCAGACCAAAAAGGCGGCGACAAAACACAGCAAGGCCCAGACCTGAATCGGCAGCAGCATTGAGGCGGCGTGAAAGCCGTCCTCAGCGTTGACCATAAAGAAGCCAATCACCACCAGGCCCAGCGCGCGCTGCAAGACATGGCCTTGCACCTGCCAGCCGCTATCGCCCTTGCTGAAGCGCTGCTGCAGGGCAAAGGGAATCGACATGCCGACGATGAACAAGAAGGCCGGGAAGACCGCGTCGACAAAAGTCATCGCGTCCACATCGGCCGGCATATGCGTCATCCACTGCGGCAGCCCTATCACCCCATGCCACTCGTTGACGGTGATCATCACCAGCACCGTCAGCGCGCGAAAGATGTCGATCGAGTTGATGCGGCCGCTGCGCACCTTCAGCCAGGGTGCAGGGGATGTGACAGTTATATTTTTGGTCATGGCCGAAAGCCGCAGAAATTTCTAGCAAGAAGGAACAGAAAAGTGACGGCCTCGTGCCGTCACTTCGCAGCGCGCATCAGTAGTCGATGCCGACCCGCAGCCCATACATGCGCGGATCATTCCACATCGCCCGCACAAAGCCACCGCCGTCCTGGGCCGAGTTCTTGGTGTACTTGTTGGTGGCATTGAAGACATAGACCTCGGCATACCAGCTCTTGGGCGCCGACAACTTGATCGAGGCATCGATCTTGGTGAAGGCCTTTTGTGCATCCGAGATGTGCGCGTTATCAAGATTGCGCAGGGTGAAGTACATCTTGTCTTGCCACTTCAAGGCCAACCAAGGCGTCACCGAATAGCCGTCACCGAAATCGAACTTCTGCGAGAAGTTGAACCCCAAGCTGTACTTGGGCGAGAAAGGCAGATGGTTGCCGGTGATGTCATAGATATTGCGCCCAATCAGGTTCGGGTCTGTGCCCTCGTTGGCGGGCGGGCAATCGGGCGCGCCCATCTCATGGCGGTAGTCGCAGTTCCAGGTATCGCTGAAGTTGGGATAGTTCTTCACCTTGGAGTTGATATAGGTGAAGAAGCCGCCGATCCGCGCACCGGCCCAGGGCTTGTAATCGAACTCAAGTTCCAGGCCGGGGATGTCAACCTGGCCGACATTGATGGTCTGGTACTTCTTGATCAGATCGCAATCAAAGGTGTTGGGTGTGCATCCCGGCTCGGGCTTGACCTTGGCCGAGAAGAACTCATCGGTGACCTGCATATCCTTGTAACGGCTGAAAAACGCTGTGGCGGAAATGCTCAGGCGATTGCTCAGCATCAAGCCTTTGTAGCCGAACTCCAGGTTGGTGACCGTCTCGGGCTTGTAGGGGAAGAAGGTGTACTGCGGCGACGGGCCCTCGACGCAGGTTTTATCGCCGCAGCGGTCGTCCTTGTCACCGAATCCTCCGGCCTTGTAGCCGGTCGACAAGGAGCTGTAGACCATGTCCTTGGGCGTCAATTGCGTCATCAGGCCCAGGCGATAGGTGAACTTGCGCCAGGATTCGGAATGGTCGTTCTGCGCCGGATCGCCCCAGTGCGAATAAGCGCCGGTGCCGGCGAAGGGGCCCATGTCCTTGGTCAGGTCGGCGCTGTTGTGCGGGCGGAATTCCGGCGTGCCGAACTTGGAATCGTAGTGGCCGTTGTAATAGGCATCGCTATCGTCGGCCCAGCCACCGAAGACCTTGCCGCCTTGGTCGGTCTTGCTGTCCCAGCTGTAGCGCCCGCCGACCGTGGCCGTCCAGGTCGGCGCAAACTTCCAGTCCATCTGGCCGAACAAGGCCTTGGCATCGATCTGGCGATTCGGCTGGTTGTAGAACTGGCTGTTGGGCAGGCCCCAGTTATTGTTGGTCAGGTACTCCTGCGCATAGTCGATGGCGTTCTTCTCGCGCATCCAAAACCCGCCGACGACATATTGCAACGTGTCGGTTCTTTGCTTGTATTGCAGTTCCTGCACCAGCGACTGGTACTTGGAGTTCAGTGTGATGGAGGAGTTGTCTTGCACCGGCCAAACACCGGGATGCAGGCCCTCGGCGGTCCACTCCGCCGTGACCTGGCTGGACAGTCGGTGATAACCGGCATCATCATCGGTCTGCTGGCTGCGCCGCTGGTCGGCATAGGCGAAGTTGTATTCGAGGCTGCTGGACTTGGACAAATTCCAGTTCAGGCCGCCGCGCACGGTGTCGATGGACATATCGATCTTGCCGGGCAGGTTGATATTGACATCCCATTGGCTGCCGGGGCAGGCGAAGCGCGTACCGGCGGCTTGAGCGCAGTCCTTCAAGGCAATATCGCCGGCGCTCGAGTTCTGAAATTTTTCGTAAGTCAGCGACGCCTCAAAGTCAGGCGTGACCCGCCAGCGGCCCGCCAAGCGCGCCGCCCATTGGTCCTTGTTGTTGTAAGCATCGGCCTTGCTGACCGGGGTGTTGCGGCGCTGGTCAACATCGGGGATGCCGTCCTTGTGGAAGCCATGCTCGGGCATGTCGATATCGGTCTTGTCCTGTGTCTGGTTCAGCCAGCTGTCGCGGGTCAGATGCATCAGCGTGGCGCGCAAGGCGAAGTTCTCACCGATGCCGATGTTCTGAATCACATTCAGCTGGCGCTTGTTCAAATTGCCCAGGTCCAGCTCGGCGCTGCCGTAAGTTGCGCCGTACTCGGGCTTGGCCGGCATGATGTTGATGGCGCCGGCGGTAGAGTTGCGGCCAAACAAAGTGCCCTGCGGGCCACGCAGCACTTCAACCTGTTCCAGGTCAAACATCAAGGCCATCGCACCCTGGGGGCGCGGCGAATACAGACCGCCCACATGCAGACCGACGGCAGGGTCACCGATCTCGGTGAAATTGTTCGAGCTGATGCCGCGGATGGCGATCTGCACGCCCGAGTCGGCGCCAGTCGAGAACTGCAAATTCGGCACCGTGCCGGCCAGGCCGCGCACATCGGTCACGCCTTCGCGGGTCAGTCGGTCTTGCGTGATAGCAGTGACGGCGACCGGCGTCTGCAGCAAGCTGGAGCTGACGCGCGTGGCCGTCACCACCACGGTTTCCAGCTCGTTCTTGTTGGATGCGGCGGCCTTGTCAGCGGGTGCTGCCTGTTGCGCCCAAGCGGGCAAACACATGCCGAGCAAGGTGGTGGCGGCCAGGCTGATGGCCGTGCGGACCAAGGGTGTCGCTTTGCCTGGACGGGCAATGCGGCTTGAGGGGAACTGTGCGCTCATGTTTTCTCCTGCTGTCTCTTCGCGAATCTAAGCAAAGCCCGCTGCGGTATCCGTCAGCGCTGCATTGAAGGGGTAGGTCAGCGCCGCGGCTTGCATGGCCTCGCCGCAGCGCTTTGACTTGGCTCAAGTGTCCGCAGCGCGGTCTTTGGATTTGCTTACGAAACCATCAAGGTTTGCTTAAGGCTGAGCCGCTTCGGAGACAGATCAAGGGAGAACCCTGAGGCCAAGTGAGGTGCGCGTCAGCAGCCCTGCTTGTCGCCCGGCTTCACCTCGAACTTGGCGGCCGCGCGCTGGTAAAAGTCAATTCGCCGCGCCACTTGTTTGCCGGCATAGGAGTCGGCCGGCTGGCCGCATTCCAGCGCGCCGTTGATGCTGCGAATGGTTTCACCAAAACCGGCGCCACTGACCATGGCCTGGTGCGGCGTCATGGTGCCGGGGCCGATCTGATTCATCCAATACCAGAGCGCGGTCTGCCAGGCGACCTTGGGCTCGCGGGCGACTCGGTCGGGGTCGGCCCAAAGGTCCAGACCGATCGCGTTGCCGGCGGCCAGGTATTGATAGTTCCAAGACAGCTGAATCGGCCCACGACCGTAATACTGCTGACCCGGCGCACAGGTACGGCCAGCCTCCAGGCTGCAGTACTTGTCGTGATTGGCCTGGTTGTACTCGCGCACCGCCTTCAGCTCATCCGACTCATGCGCGATATTGGCCAGAAAGGCGGCCATTTCCTGACGCCGCTGTACATCGCTGCCACTGCCCGCGAAGGCCGGAAAGGAGCGCACCGCCTGCACAAAGCCCTCGTACGAATAAAAGTCAATGCGCTGAGGAAAGAGCAGCTCAAACTGAGCCTGCGTCGGGAGAAATTGCTCCGCCTTGGGAGGCGCTGAGGCGCAGGCCGAAAGCAATAGAGCCGTGGTGGCCAACAAGGCGGCTTGAGTGGTTCTGGCGGCTTCAAACATCGGAATTCTCCATGCTGCGATTGAGCGAAATTGGGGCCTGAACTATCTCGTGTTTTGAGCCGCCGCTGGCTCAAGAATTCCTTAAGTGTGCGTTAATGCGACGCTTGCTACAGTTGGCCGCATGAAAATTTGCCTCGTTGAAGACGACTTGGAGCTCGGCCACTCGGTGCAATCGCTGATTCAAGATGGCGGCCATGAGGTGGTGTGGGTGCGCCGCATCACCGAGGCTCGTTACTGGCTGAGCCAATTGGTGTTTGACGCGGTAGTTTTGGACCTGGGCCTGCCTGATGGCAACGGCCTGGATCTGCTGCGCAGCATTCGCCAGCAAGACAAGCAAATGCCCTTGATCGTGATCACCGCCCGCGACGGCATCGAGGACCGCCTGCACGGCCTGGACAGCGGCGCCGACGACTATCTGGTCAAGCCCTTTGCCGGCCCGGAGCTGCTGGCGCGCCTGCGCGCGGTAGCGCGGCGTTCAGGCCTGGCGCAAGAGTCCGAGGCGCAGGAATGGCTGGTCCAGGACCTCAAGCTCGACGAACGCCGCATGGTGCTGACGCGGGGCGACGCCATCATCAACCTGTCCAAAACCGAGTTCACCATTTTGCTGACCTTGCTCAAGCTGCCCGACCGCGTCGTCACTCGGCGCGAGCTGGAGGCGCGCGCGCTGCCTAACGCCGACAGCCATGCACTCGATGTCCATATGTTCAATCTGCGCAAGAAGATTGGCGAAGGCTATGTGCGCACCGTGCGCGGTGTCGGCTTTGTGCTGGAGCGCAAATGAAGTCAGCCACAGCCGCCGAGTTGGCGCCGGCACTCGGCGGCGCCACCAGTTCCTTGTTTGGCCGCACCTTCGGCGCTTTTTGCGCGGTGCTCTTGCTGATCTGGTGCATTTTGATGCTGCGCGAATTTCACGACGTGCGGGTCGTCAACACCCGCAACGGCCAGGCCGCCAATCTGTTGTGGGCCGAGCATGCGCGCATGCACGCCAGCTTGTGGGCGGCGCAGCCCGAGCGTCTGCAAGCCGCCATGGCCGAGTTGGAACATCTGCGCGAGCAGGAGTGGATGGGCATTGGCTACGAGGCGCCCATCATTGCGCTGCAAGTCTGGCAGGGTGAGCAACTGCTGTTCCGCCAAGGGCCGCCCGAAATGGGCGACCGCCTGACGCCTGACG
Organism: Paucibacter sp. B2R-40; assembly: GCF_025717555.1. Lineage (GTDB taxonomy): Bacteria > Pseudomonadota > Gammaproteobacteria > Burkholderiales > Burkholderiaceae_C > Paucibacter_A. The sequence goes on from NZ_JAJIRP010000002.1 coordinate 143,740, forward strand.
AGCAGCGTTTCGAGAGTGATGCGCGCTGGTTGTACGTGGAAACGCGTGTGCCCGCGCAGGACTTGCTGGTGCGGCGTTGGCAAGAGGTGCCGGGCGACTGGCATTTCAGCTCAGATGGCCTCACTTATTACGCCCGCCCGCTGTTCTACAGCTTGCCGGTGATGCTCTTGGTCGCCTGGCTGCTGCTGCGCGCCGGCTTTGCGCCGCTGCAGCGCATTGGGGCGCAAATTGCCCAGCGCTCGGCCAAGGACTTGTCTGCCCTGCCCCCGACGCCTTACCGCGAACTTGCTCCGGTGGTCAATTCGGTCAATGATCTGATGAGCCGCTTGCAAGAGCGGCTGGCCCGCGAACGCGAGTTCTTGCTCGATGCCGCACATGAACTGAAGACGCCGCTGGCGGTGATGCAGCTGAACGCCGAATCGCTGCAAGATGCGCCGCCGGGCGAGCGCCGCAACGAATCGGTCGCCCGCCTGACCGAGGGCGTCAAACGCGCCACCCACACGGTGCATCAATTGCTTGCACTGGCACGCTCCGGCACCGACCAGGAAAGCACGGCGCTGATGAGGCATGACTTGGTGGCCTTGGCACGCGACCGAATTGCGCTCAGCAGCCAGCTGGCCCTGCAGCGGGGCATCGAGGTCGAATTGGACGCGCCCGAGAGTTGCGAGCTGGCACTGAACCGCGAGAGTGTCGGCGCCTTGATCGACAACCTGGTCGATAACGCGGTCAAGTACTCGCCCGGTGGCAGCTTGGTGAAGGTCGGCATTGCCGTGCGCCAAGACGGTATCGAACTGAGCGTCATCGACCAAGGGCCGGGCATTCCGCCCGCACTGCGCCGCAAGGTGTTCGAGCGTTTCTTCCGCCTGCCCGACCAAATCCAGTCGGGCAGCGGCCTGGGTTTGGCGATCGTCGAGCGGGCCGCCGCTCAGCATGGGGCGGCCGTGAGCTTGGGCGACGGGCCACAAGGCTGCGGCCTCTGTGTGCTGGTGCTGTTCAAGGCCGAGGCTTGATGCCTCAGCGGCCGTCGCGCTTGAGCTTGATCGCCCGGCCCGCCAAACTATTGCTTCTGATGCCGCTGCTTGCCTTCACCAGTGCTGCTGGCGCCGCTGAACTAGCCGCGCCGGGCTTGATGCCCTGGCCTCAGCAGGTCAGCGCGCAGCACGGCCGGCTGAGCGTGCCGGCGTCGCTCAGGATAGAGGTCGAGGGAGCGGATCTAAGTGCGGCCATGAAGGGCTGGCATCGCCGTCTGGCCCTGCAGACCGGCGGCACAGCGCCCGCAGGTATGGTCCCGTCGGCACTTGTGATCCGAATTCAGGTGGCGCAGGACGGCCCCCACATCCCCACGGTGGCGATGGATGAAAGCTACCAACTGAGCGTCAACGCCGACGGGGTGGCGCTGCGGGCCAACAGCCGCTTCGGGGCCATGCGCGGCATGGAGACGCTGCTGCAACTGCTGCAGCCCGACGCCGCCGGCCACGGCACTTTGCCGCTCTTGCAGATTCAAGACGCGCCGCGCTTTCGCTGGCGCGGCTTGCTGCTGGACTCCGTGCGACATTTTTTGCCGCTGGAAGACATCAAGCGCCAGCTCGACGGCATGGCGGCGGCCAAGCTGAATGTCTTTCACTGGCATTTGAGCGACGATCAGGGGTGGCGTTATGGATCGCTTGTCTGGCCGAGATTGCAAGAGCTTGCCAGCGACGGCTTGTTCTACAGCCCGGCGCAGATGCGCGACGTCGTGGCCTACGCGGCGCAGCGCGGCATCCGCGTCTTGCCCGAGCTTGGCTTCCCCGGTCATGCTTCGGCCTTGGCCGTGGCTTACCCAGACCTGATCAGCGCTGCTGGTCCGTTTCGGATGCAGCGCCAATGGGGCGTACATCTGCCGACGCTGGACCCCAGCAAGCCGGCGGTGTATGAATTTTTGGACCGTTTGATTGGCGAGTTGGTTGAAATCTTCCCGGATCAGTACCTGCACATTGGCGGCGACGAAGTGGACCCGACGCAATGGCTGGCCTCCCCCGACATTCGCGCCTATATGGCGACCCATGCGCTGCCGGATGCCAAGGCATTGCAGGCGCATTTCAATCAAAAGCTGGAAAAAATCCTGGCCCGGCATGGACGCCGCATGGTCGGCTGGGACGAGATCTTCCATCCGGCCCTGCCGCGCTCCATCATGGTCCAGTCCTGGCGCGGCCAGGACTCGCTGGCGATCACGCTGCAACAAGGCTACCCCGGCATCTTGTCCACCGGCTTATACCTGGACCAGCCGCACAGCAGCGCCTTCCACTACCGCAACGAACCGCTACCCATCGCCTTGGACGCACACGAGCAGCTCGCGGACGGCGAACGGGCGCAGACCTGGGCCTTCCGGATGCCCAGACTCAAGGGGCCCGCCGTCAGCGGCAGTTTCAGCCTGATCCAAGACCGCAGTGGCAGCTGGCGAGGCTTCATCGACTTCAATGGGCGCGCGCGCCGCCCGCTCAGGGCCATTGAATGGCGGGGTAGCGATCGGCTGAGCTTTACGCTCGACACCTGGATGGGTGAGTTCACGCCGAGCTTCAAACTCACCGACACAGAGCTAACAGGTTATGTGCTGATAGGCAATGTGCGCTATCTCACCAACGGCGAGCGCATGGACGGCATGCCGGAAGGGCTCGCGGCGATGCAGGTCGACGCGCTGCAGGCGCAAAACCTATGGGGCGGCGAGGCGGCATTGTGGACCGAGAATGTCAATGCGCAGATCCTGGACCTGAAGCTGTGGCCGCGCACCTTTGCCGTGGCCGAACGCCTCTGGTCGCCCCAGAAGCTGCGCGACGAGGCGGACATGTATCGCAGGCTGGCCGCAGTCGATGCCTGGTCCAGCGTCTCGGTCGGTCTGCAGCAGCATCAGCAAGCGGCGCGGCTGATGGCTCAACTCGCCGGCAGCACTCAGATTTCACCCTTGCAGATCTTCGCCGAAGCGGTCGAGGCCGGCCAGTATTACGCCCGCCAACATACCAAGTTTCTCAAGGGCAATTACGACCAGTTCGAGCGCCTGGACCGCTTTGCCGATGCCTTGCCGCCCGAGAGTGCGGTCGTGCGTGCGATGGACGCGGCCGTCAGCCGCTTGCTGGCCGACTCCGGTGATACCGCGGCCACAGCCTGTCTTGCCGACATCTTGAGCCGCTGGCAGGGCAACGCGGCGGCGCTCAATGCCTTGATCGCCGCCCGTCCTGATTTGGCGAACTTGGCCCCGGTCGCAGCCGACCTTGCCGAGTTGGTCGACTTGGGCTTGGGCTTGTTGCAGCAGTTGACGCGGCAGCGGCCACTCTCGGCCTCCCAGACCGTCGCCGCACCAGCGCTGTTTGAGCGCGCGGCTCAGCTGCGCGATGAAGTGGTCATTCGTGCCGTCTACCCGCTTGAGCGCTTGTTCAATGGCTTGGCCGCCAGCGACTAAAACTCAGATCGGCAGTTCGGTGTAGTAGCGTCCACCGTGAAAGATCAAGGGCTGAGCGCCCTCGCGCCAGCTGCAGCTCTCGACTTCGCCGACGAAGATGACGTGATCGCCCTCTTCGTACTGGCTGCGGTTGGCGCATTCAAACACCGCCGCCACCCCGTCCAGCACCGGCGCCCCGCCGGCACCCTCGCGCCAAGCGACGCCTGCAAAACGGTCAATATCGCGGGTCGCAAAGCGCTGCGCCAAGGCCTTTTGATCGGCCGCCAAGATATTGATCGCATAGTGCGACCCACGGCTGAAGACCGGCATCGAGCCGGCTTTTTGCCCCAGGCTCCACAGCACCAGAGGCGGGCTCAAGGAGACGGAATTGAAAGAATTGGCGGTCAGGCCGACCAGGCTGCCGTCCGGCGCGCGCGCCGTGACGATGGTGACACCGGTGGCGAACATGCCCAGCGCCGAACGAAAGCCCATCGCTTGAAGCGCTGGAATAGCAGCGGTCGAGGCGGGGCTGAGTGAGGAAGTCGATGTCGGCATATGTGTATTGTTGACCAAAAGAGTAGGTCTCTGCCGTCGATGCGCAATAAGCCCTTCGCAAACAGGCCTCAGAATAGTCGCAAACACCTTGCCCCAGCCCCGTTCGGCTCATTCGCTTCATGCCCCTAGACTCAGACTTCCAAATTAGCCCGCGCTTGCCGGCTGCTCCGAACTACGGTTTCGGCCATTGCGCCTGTCACCGCGAAGAAGCGGCCGCCACCGGAAAATTCAAGCGCTCGCGCCGACTCTTCACCGGTCTGCTGGGAGCCACAGCGCTGCTGCCGGCCTGGGCGCGGGACGGCGTTGAGGTCGGCAAAACGAGCTCCTTGACCAAGCTGGTGCCGGCCGAGCAAGTCGAGCAGGCCGGTGCTCAGCAGTACCAGCAGATGATGGTTCAGGCCAACCAGCAACGTGCGCTGGCGCCTGCCAATCACCCTCAGCTGATACGTCTGCGCTCGATCGCCAAACGCATCATTCCGCAGGCATTTGCGTGGAACCCCCGCGCCAAGGAATGGCGCTGGGAGGTGAACCTGATCGACAGCCCGCAGCTGAATGCTTTTTGCATGCCGGGCGGCAAGATCGCTTTTTTTTACGGCATCCTGGAAAAGCTCAAACTCACGGACGATGAGGTCGCCACCATCATGGGCCACGAGGTGGCGCATGCCTTGCGTGAGCATGCGCGTGAGCGCATGGCCAAGACGCAGGCGACCCGGCTCGGCGCCTCGGTGCTGTCTAGCTTGCTGGGGTTGGGCAATGTCGGCGACGCGGTGCTGGGCATGGGTGGGCAGTTGCTGACGCTGACCTTCAGCCGCGAGGATGAGAGCGAGGCCGATCTGGTCGGCATGGAGCTGGCCGCGCGAGCCGGCTACGACCCGGCGGCCGGCATCAGCCTGTGGCAGAAAATGGGCGCCGGTAGCAAAGGCGCACCGCCGCAATGGCTGTCTACCCACCCGGCCGGGCCGACCCGCATCCGCGACATCGAGGCCAACCTGCCCAAGGTCAAGGGTCTGTACGAGAAGGCCGACAAGCCCAGCCAGCGCTTTGACGTCGCGCCACCGCTGCGCAGGCCGGCCACGCAGGGTTGAGCACAAGGTTGAGCACAAAGTAAGTCGAGCGTTTCGAGCGCGCAAGAAAAAAGCCCCCAAGGCGCGATGCCATGGGGGCTTTTTGACCGGAGATGCGCGTCAGGCGATCAGCCCTGCACGCCCAGTCGCTTGTTGATGAACCATTGCTGAGCAATCGACAAGATATTGTTGGTCAACCAGTACAGCACCAAGCCGGACGGGAAGACGAAAAACATAAAGCTGAAGGCCAGCGGCATGAACCACATCATCTTGGCCTGCATTGGATCAGGCGGCGTCGGGTTCAACCAGACTTGGAACAGGCTGGACGCCGTCATCAGCAAGGGCAAGATGAAGTAAGGGTCTTTGGCCGAGAGGTCAACAATCCAGCCAATCCAGGGCGCGCCGCGCATCTCGACCGAAGAAAGCAGCACCCAATACAGACCCATGAAGAAAGGCATCTGCAGGAAGATCGGCAGGCAGCTGCCAATTGGGTTGACCTTTTCCTCGCGGTAGATGCGCATCATTTCCTGCTGCATCTCGGCCGGTTTGTCCTTCAGGCGCTCACGCATCGCTTGCACCTTGGGCCCGACGGCCTTCATCTTGGCCATGCTCTTGTAGGCGCTGGCGTTGAGCCAGTAGAAGGCGATCTTCAGCAGCACCACCAAGGCAATGATGGCCCAGCCCCAGTTGCCCAGGATGCCGTAAAGCTTTTCCAGCAGCCAGAACAAGGGCTTGGCCAGGATGGCGAAGATGCCGTAGTCCTTGACCAACTCGAAACCCGGGGCCAGCACGGAGAGCTTTTCTTCTTCCTGCGGGCCGACAAACAATTGGTCCGCATGGGTGGCTGTGGCGCCAGCTGCCAGCGCCGGCAAGGTGAACACCATGCCGACCGCATATTGATCGGGTACTGCGCCCTTGACCTTGCTGACGAAGAATTCACGCGGCGTGTGATCGTTGTGCAACCAGGCGCTGGCAAAGTAATGCTGGACCATCGCGACCCAGCCGTCGTCGGCGTTCTTGAGGATGTCGACCTTGCCCTTGTCGATGTCCTTGAACTCGACTTTTTGGAACTTGGTCTTGTCGGTGTAGAGCGCAGGGCCTGTGAAGGTCGATGTGAAGGCGGTGCCGCCAGGACCGGCCACATTGTTGCGCACCAGTTGCACATACACCTGCGGCGTCACGGCTGCGGCGCCCACGTTGACAACCTCATGCTTGACACCGATGACATGCTCACCGCGCTTGAAGGTAAAGGTCTTGATGTACTTGACGCCGCCCTGCTCGGGAGACTCCATGCGCACGACCAACTCGTTGGTGCCGGCCTTCATCTCGCGCTCGCCTGGCGCCACCGTCATCAAGGTGTTGTGGGTCGGCAAGGCCTCACCCTGGCTGCCGATCAGGCCTGTCTGCGCCTTGTAGCTGTGGCCCACGCTATCGAGCAACACGACCGGGCTTTGCGGTACGGTCGATTTGGCCTTGATGCCCACCGCTTGCAGGATGGGGTCAAACAGACCTGGTTCGGGGCCGGTAAGGTAGGTCGGCAACTCAACCCGGGTGACATCGCCACCCAAGGTATCCAGCGTGACATCCAAGACATCGGTCTTGATGTGCACCTTCTCGCTGGCCAGGGCCGCCGCAGCTGGCGCAGCGTTGGGCAAGCCCACCTGAGCGCCGGCAACTGGCGCAGCAGTCGGCACGCCGCTCAAACCGTTTGATGCGGCCGGGGCCACGGTGGCGACTTTCGGCGCCGGTGGGCTGAACATGGACGGCTGCCCATTGTGTTTTTGCCAGCCGTCCCAGAGTAGGACGAGCGACATGGTGAACACCACCCACAGCACGGTGCGGCGTATATCAGTCATGAGGAGGCTTCTGAATTGGAGTTTCGAGGAGGGGATGCCGGCATGCACACGCCAAGGCGGGTGAACAAGCCGGGCGCATTGTCAGGCACGGCGTCGTGGCCGCCTTCGCAAAACGGATTGCAACGCAAAATTCGGTACACGGTCAGATAGCTGCCGGCCAGCGCGCCATGGCGCTGCAGTGCTTGCAGCGAATAGGCAGAGCAAGTGGGTTCATAGCGGCAGCCCGCGTTTATCCAGGGGCTCAGCAGCAGGCGATAGCCGCGTACCAAGCCCATCAACATTCGCTGCGGGAGCGAAGAAAGTTTGATGGACAGCATGGTGACGGCCTAGCGCTCAGGCGCCGGAGCGGGCCAGCACCCGGCCGACCAGCTGCGCCAATTCGGCACGCACGGCCGCCCGCAGCGCATCCGAAGCAGCGCTGGGGAACAGCTTGCGATCAAAAGGCATGCGCAGCCGGACCACCCACAAGCCGGGCGGCAAAGTGGGTTGTCCGGCAAAGGCGGCACGGATCTGGCGCTTCATCAGCGAGCGAGTCACCGAACGTTTGGCATGGCGCTTGGGCACTATTGCACCCAACCAGCAAGCGTCCGGGAGTACTTCATCCACAGGGCTGTGGGTGACATGTGCATGGCCTGTTGATAACTTGACCTCCGCGGTGGATAAAACCTTGGCGGGCTTGCTAGGACAGGCGGCCAGGTGATGTACCGCGAAATGACTGCTGCGCACGCGGCTGGAGCTGGCCAGCACGCGCTCAAAGTCGGCCGATCGCACGATGCGGCCGATCATGACTCTGCTCTCTAGACTTAGACAGCCAGACGTTTACGGCCCTTGGCGCGGCGCGCAGCGATGACGGCGCGGCCGCCGCGTGTCTTCATGCGAACCAGAAAGCCATGGGTACGGGCGCGACGGGTCTTGGAGGCTTGGTAAGTACGTTTCATGATGAGGCCCCTTTAGGCAATATCTAGGCAGAAATAGCGAAGGTCTAAGGACGTCGGATGACGCTTTAGCGGTTGTTGGCGATCAGTCGCCGGCTTGCAAAACGATTTGCGGTTTGCACCCCGGTCGTCGGGCAGCTCCCGGCTTGAGATGAATCAAAGCCAAAAACCACGCTGCGACGGCCACTGATGTGTGCCGCGCCGGGGCGCCGCTTATGCGTTCACATGCGCTTGCAAGCATTGCGTAACGCGCCTGGGAAGGGTATCTGCCGACCTTTGAGTCTTTAGACCCCGCCCTTTATGGCGGCTAAGCTTTTGCCTGCCAGCGCTGCGTGGATAGGCGCTCGGCCCAAACGCACATCTTCATGCGCGCGCTGACCAAACATTCCTACTCCGCTATATCCAGCGTCCGGAAAACCCGCGATTACACCAAAGAAATGCAGGACCGTCAAGCCTTTACTGAGGACAACCCCACTCCACAAGCGCTTGCTTCCACCAAAAAATCTGTGGATAACTCGCAGCAGCTAGGCTTGAAACCCGTACAATCTGGCCGCTCTAGAACAAGTTTTCCACAATGAGCGCAGACATGCTTGGTGTAATGAGCGCAGACAAATTTGAGCCCCATAGTTTGATGGCAGGCGGATCGAAGGCAGACAGTGCAGCCCCGCCTGCAGCCACCAGCTACGGCGAAAACTCGGCCACCCACGCGGACCTTTGGCAACTTTGTTGCGAAAGACTGATTGCCGAACTGCCCGAGCAACAATTCAATACTTGGATTCGCCCCTTGCCGCCGGCTGTCGTCAGCGACGGTGGCGCAGCAGGCGGCTTGCTCGTGTCCTTGCGCGTGCCCAATCGCTTCAAGCTCGACTGGATTCGCAACCAATATGCCGGCCGCATTGAGTCGGTGCTGTCCGACTTGGCCGGTCAGCCGGCGCGGCTGGATCTGGCCTTGGCCTCGCGCGATTCACAGCCGCGCTCCGCTCCTCTCTCGGCAGTGGGCAATCAGCTGAACCAGCCACCGCATCAAGCCGCCTTGGCGGCCGGCCAAGTTCTGCACAACGGCCTGCGTCCGGTGATCAGCCAACCCAACCCAGCCCAGCCCGATGCAGGGCCTGGCAGCCAGCAAACCGTGCAAACACTGGGCGGGTCTCAGCAACCAGCGGCGCCCAAGCCTGCCAACCTGGCGCCCAGCGCCAGCCGACACCGCATCAATAGCGCGCTGACTTTTGACAATCTGGTGCCCGGCCGCGCCAATCAGATGGCCCGCACAGCCGCCCTGCATGTGGCCGGCGCGCCGGGTGCGATGTACAACCCGCTGTTCATCTATGGCGGCGTTGGCCTGGGCAAGACGCATTTGATCCATGCGGTGGGCAACGCGCTGCTGAAGGACAAGCCGGATGCGCGCGTGCTCTATCTGCACGCCGAGCAGTTCATCTCCGACGTGGTGAAGAACTACCAGCGCAAGACCTTCGACGAACTGAAGGCCAAGTACCACTCGCTGGACCTGCTGCTGATCGATGATGTGCAGTTCTTTGCCGGCAAAGAGCGCACGCAAGAAGAGTTCTTCAATGCGTTTGAGGCACTGCTGGCCAAGCGCGCCCACATCATCATGACCAGCGACACCTACCCCAAGGGGCTGGCCGATATCGATGAACGCCTGACCAGCCGCTTTGATGCCGGGCTGACGGTGGCGATCGAGCCGCCCGAACTGGAAATGCGCGTTGCGATTCTGATCAAGAAGGCCGAGGCCGAGCAGACGCCCATGCCCGAGGATGTGGCCTTCTTCATCGCCAAGAATGTGCGCGCCAATGTGCGTGAACTCGAAGGCGCGCTGCGCAAGGTCTTGGCCTACAGCCGCTTCAGCCACAAGGAAATCAATATCCAACTGGCGCGCGAGGCACTGAAGGACTTGCTGTCGATCCAGAACCGGCAGATCTCGGTCGAGAACATCCAGAAGACCGTCGCCGACTTCTACAAGATCAAGATCGCCGATATGTACAGCAAGAAGCGCCCGGCCAGCATTGCCCGGCCACGCCAGATCGCCATGTATATCGCCAAGGAGCTGACCCAAAAAAGCTTACCCGAAATTGGCGAGCTGTTCGGCGGGCGCGATCACACGACCGTCTTGCATGCGGTGCGCAAGATCGGCGGCGAGCGTCAGAAGAATACCGAGCTGAATCAGCAGCTGCATGTGCTGGAGCAGACGCTCAAGGGTTGATCCGAGGTAGGTCTAGCGTCAATTTACGACGGACCCATCAAGAATTGGCCTTGGAGTAGGTCAAAATGCGGTGCGCCGCCATGAGACGGGCGACCCGGTTAGAACAAGTCAGATAAGTGGAAAGAGGTTGACATGATTGTGTTGAAAGCCACCCAAGACAAGGTGCTCGGCGCCCTACAGGCGGTTGCAGGCATCGTGGAGAGGCGCCACACCCTGCCCGTTCTTGCCAATGTGCTGATCCGCAAGCATGGCGGCCAGTTGGAACTGACCACCAGCGATCTGGAAATTCAGGTCCGCACTACCGCCGAATTGGGCGGTGACGAAGGCGACTTCAGCACCACCGTCGGCGCGCGCAAGCTGATCGACATCCTGCGCTCGATGCCGGCCGACCAGACCGTCTCGCTGACTGCCAATGCCTCCAAGCTAACGCTGCAAGGTGGCAAGAGCCGCTTCACGCTGCAGACCTTGCCGGCCGACGACTTCCCGCTGGTGCAGGAAGCCGCCGACTTCGGCCCCGCCTTCGCCGTGCCGCAAAAGACCCTCAAGCACCTGATCAACCAGGTGCACTTCTCGATGGCGGTGCATGACATACGCTATTACCTGAACGGCATCTTGTTCGTCGCCGAGGGCAAGAGTCTGACGCTCGTCGCCACCGACGGCCACCGCCTGGCGCTGGCGCAAGCCGAGTTGGAGACAGAGATCCCCAAGCAAGAAGTCATCTTGCCACGCAAGACCGTGCTGGAGCTGATGCGTTTGCTGAAGGACGGCGGCAAGGATGCTGCGGATGAGCAGCCGATCGAAATGCGCTTCGCCGGCAACCAGGCCAAGTTCAGCTTCTCCGGCATGGAGTTCGTCACCAAGCTGGTCGAGGGCAAGTTCCCCGACTACAACCGCGTGATCCCGAAGAGCCACAAATTTAACGTCACGCTGGGCCGCTTGCAACTGCTGGCCAGCCTGCAGCGCGCCGCCATCCTGACCAGCGAGAAGTTCAAGGCCGTGCGCCTGTCCTTCGAGCCAGGTCAGCTGTCGATTGTGTCCAGCAATGCCGAGCAAGAAGATGCCCGCGAAGAGATCGACATCGATTACGCCGGCGACCTGATCGAGACCGGCTTCAACGTCACCTACCTGATGGACGTGTTGCAGAACATGAGCCAGGAGATGGTCAGCATCGACCTGAACGACAGCTCGGCCAGCGCCTTGATCACCATCCCCGAGCAGACCGGCTTCAAGTACGTCGTGATGCCAATGCGGATCTAGCCCGGCCACCGCAGAGTTTCAACCAGAGCGGGCTTAGGCCCGCTTGTGCGCTTTTGAAGGGCTTGAGTTTTGGCCCACGTTAGAGAGAGTTCCAGATGACAGATGCCCAGAATCCCGAATCCAAGCCCGCTGAAAGCGCCAATGCCGAAGGCCTGACCGACAAGCAGACCGCAGCAGCCGCCTCGGGTGGCGTCTACGGCGCCGATTCGATCCAGATCCTGGAAGGCCTGGAAGCGGTGCGCAAGCGCCCCGGCATGTATATCGGCGACACCTCCGATGGCACCGGCCTGCACCATCTGGTCTTTGAAGTCGTCGACAACTCGATCGACGAATCCTTGGCTGGTCATTGCGACGACATCATCGTCACCATCCACACCGACAACTCGATCAGCGTCATCGACAACGGCCGCGGCATCCCCACCGACGTCAAGATGGACGACAAGCACGAGCCCAAGCGCAGTGCCGCCGAAATCGCCTTGACCGAGCTGCACGCCGGCGGCAAGTTCAACCAGAACAGCTACAAGGTCTCGGGCGGCTTGCACGGCGTCGGCGTGAGTTGCGTGAACGGCCTGTCCAAGACGCTGCGCCTGACGGTGCGTCGCGACGGCAAGATTCACCAACTCGATTTCAAGCAAGGCGTGCCGCAAGACCGCGTGCTGGAGATGCGCGACGGCTTTGAGGTCAGCCCGATGAAAATCGTCGGCGAAACCGACAAGCGCGGCACCGAAGTTCATTTCGTGCCCGACACCGAGATTTTCCAGACCAATAACGAGTTCCACTACGACATCCTGGCCAAGCGCCTGCGTGAACTCTCGTTCCTGAACAATGGCGTGAAGATCCGCCTGGTCGACGAGCGCAATAACAAGGAAGACAACTTCGCCTATGCGGGCGGCGTGAAGGGCTTTGTCGAGTTCATCAACAAGGGCAAGAACACCTTGCACCCGACCATCTTCCACGCCCAAGGCGACAAGATCAGCGACCAGGGCACCAATGTCGGCGTCGAGGTCTCGATGCAGTGGAACGAGAGCTACAACGAGAACGTGCTCTGCTTCACCAACAACATCCCGCAGCGTGACGGTGGCACCCACCTGACCGGTCTGCGCGCCGCGATGACGCGGGTCTTGAACAAATACATCACCGACAACGACCTCGCCAAAAAGGCCAAGGTCGAGGTGGCCGGCGACGATATGCGCGAAGGCCTGGCCTGTGTGGTCTCGGTCAAGGTGCCCGAGCCCAAGTTCAGCTCGCAAACCAAAGACAAGCTGGTCTCCAGCGAAGTGCGCGCACCGGTGGAAGACATCGTGAGCCGCCTGCTGACCGACTATCTGCTCGAGAACCCGATCGACGCCAAGATCATCTGCGGCAAGATCCTGGACGCTGCACGCGCCCGTGAAGCGGCCCGCAAAGCTCGCGAGATGACGCGCCGCAAGGGTGTACTGGACGGCCTGGGCCTGCCCGGCAAGCTGGCCGACTGCCAGGAAAAAGACCCCGCGCTGTGCGAAATCTACATCGTCGAGGGCGACTCCGCCGGCGGCTCCGCCAAGCAGGGCCGCGACCGCAAGTTCCAGGCCATCCTGCCGCTGCGCGGCAAGATTTTGAACGTCGAGAAAGCGCGTTATGAGAAGTTGCTGACCAGCAATGAAATCCTGACGCTGATCACCGCGCTGGGCACCGGCATCGGCCGCGGCGCCGGCAGCGATGATTTCAACCCCGACAAGCTGCGCTACCACCGCATCATCATCATGACCGACGCGGACGTTGACGGCGCCCACATCCGCACGCTCTTGCTGACCTTCTTCTACCGTCAGATGCCGGAGTTATGCGAGCGCGGCCATATCTACATCGCCCAGCCGCCGCTCTACAAGGTCAAGGTCGGCAAGCATGAGCAATACCTGAAGGATGCGCATGAGCTGGACGGCTTCCTGCTCAAGATCGCGATGCAGGACGCCCATCTGCACACCGGCATTGGCGATGCAGTTCTCTCAGGCGAGACGCTGGAAACCCTGGCACGCCAATATGTGGCGGCCGAGAGCGTGATCACCCGCCTGTCCAACTGGATGGACTTTGAAGCGCTGCGCGTGCTGTCCAGCGGCCTGGCCATCAACCTCGACAACAAGGAAGCGGCCGAAGCCGCTGCTGCAGCGATGCAAGGCGCGCTGCATGAAGCCGAGGTCAACAGCGAATACGACGAGCGCACCGACAAACTCTTGCTGCGCATCAGCCGCAAGCAGCACGGCAACACCCGCTCCAGCGTCATCAATGCCGACTTTGTGCACAGCGCCGACTACGCGGTGCTGGCCAGTGCCGGCGTGACCTTCAAGGGACTGATCGGCGAGAACGCTGTGGTGCGCAAGGGCGAAGGCGAAAAAGCCAAGGAAAGCAAGATCCCGGACTTCCGCACCGCGATGTCCTGGCTGATGACGCAAGCCGAAAACTCCGTCGGCCGCCAGCGTTATAAAGGGCTGGGAGAGATGAACCCAAGCCAGTTGTGGGAAACCACGATGGACCCGACCGTGCGCCGCCTGCTGCGCGTGCAAATCGACGACGCCATCGAGGCCGACCGCGTGTTCACCATGCTGATGGGTGACGAGGTCGAGCCACGCCGCGAGTTCATTGAGCAGAATGCTTTGCGTGCAGGGAACATAGACGTTTGATTCTTGTTGTAGAGGCTCGGGAGTTAACTTAACGGTTGTCGGCCAACTGCGGGGCACCGCTGATTCATCAAAATTGTCCGTGGTCAAGCCGCGATTCCTTGAATTCAGCGCTCCGGCTTACCCCTCCAACACCCATCCCGCCCTTGTCAGTGGCAGTCGCGTGATTGCCTTGGCCGGGTCGCGGCCGCTGGCGGCGAAGAGGGCGTTGGCCAGCGCTGGGCCGATGGAGGCCGGGCCTTCTTCGCCGACGCCGCGAGGCTGCTCGCCGCTGCCGAGCACGACAAGGTCAATCGGTGGGGTCTGGGCCAGCGTCAGCAGCGGATAGCTGTCGAAGTTGGCTTGCTGCACCTGTCCGTCTTTCAGCGTGATCTCGCCGGCCAGCGCGGCGCTGAGGCCGAAGATGGTGCCGCCCATCAGCTGGGCGCGCACCGCGTCTGGGTTGACGACCAGGCCGACGTCGACCGCCGCCGTGATGCGCTCGATGCGGAAGCGCCCCGGCGCCGGCACCGAGATCTGCACGATATGGGCGCTGCGTGCAGCATTGCCCGAGCTCAGCGCAAGACCCTGGAAATGCCCGGGTGGCAAGACCTGGCCCCAGCCGGCGCGTTCGGCCAGGGCGCGCAGAAGCGCCAGTGTGTTGGGCTTTTTCTCCAGCATGCGCAGCCGGTAGGCGAGCGGGTCGATGCCGGCCAGCGCAGCGGCGCGGTCGATGCTGCACTCGTAGAAGAAGGTGTTCTGCGAGGCGCCGACCGAGCGCCAATAGCCGCAGGGTACGCCCGCATCAACGCGGCTCCAGCCCAGTTGCATGGGGCCGACTCCGTAGTCGTGCCGGGTCCAGCCCATGCCGACGGACCAGTCGAAGTCGGGGCTGGGCTCGCCGTTGCTCAGGCTGCTGTATTCAAGCAGCGAGGGATTGGCGGCGTCCACGCGCAGCGCTTGCGGCCAGCCCTCGCTATCGAGCGCCAGGCGCACCCGCGCTGCGGCGGCGGGACGGTAGCCTCCGGCCCGCATATCGGTCTCGCGCGACCAGATCAGCTGCACCGGACGCTTCATCTGCTTGGCGATCAGCGCGGCCTGCACAGCAAAGCCATGTTCGAGCCGGCGGCCAAAGCCGCCACCGATCAGCATGGCGTTGATCTGCACCTGCTCGGGCTTGAGCCCCAGCGCACGGGCCACGCCGCGCTGGGTGTCGCCGGCGCTCTGGGTGGACAGCCACAATGCCGCGCCTTTCGGGCCGACCTCGGCCAGCGCATTCATCGGCTCCATGGTCGCGTGGGCGAGGAAGGGCACGTCGTAGCTGATGTCCAGCACGCCTTTGCCGTGGCTTATGGCCTGGCTCAGCGCTTGAGCCACGGCGGCATCGTCAATGCGTGGGTCGTCGCGTTGGTCGAAGGGTTTGCCCGCACCGCGAGCGGTGGCGGCGAGCAGCTCGGCGCGCAAGGCCTCGCTGTCGGTGGCGGCGTGCGGCCCGGCGCTCCAGCGGGGCTGGAGTGCCTGCAGGGCTTGACGGGCGGTCCAATAACTGTCGGCGACTACGGCAAGTGCGGCAAGCGCGGCCAGCGTGCCGGGCAGACGGACGATGCCGCGCACGCCTGGAAACGGCTTGGCCGGGCGCTCGTCCACGCCAAGTAGCTCGGCGCCGAAGCGTGGCGCGTGGATCAGCGCAGCGTAAAGCATGCCGGGGCGGCGCGCGTCGATGCCAAAGCGGGCGCTGCCGTTGACCTTGGCCGGCAGGTCGATGCGTTGGCTGCCTTCCTTGCCAACGAAGCGGCGCTCCGCGGCGGGCTTGCGCGGCGCGTCCTTGGGCGCGGGCAGCGCGGCGGCCTCGGCCAGCAGCGCGGCATAGGGTAGACGCTGGCGGCCATCGGGATGCAAGACCTGACCCCCTTCGCCTGCATTGCTGAGGCAGTCGGCCGCGGGCACACCCCAGCGCGCGGCCGCTGCCTGGATCAGCATGGCGCGAGCGGTGGCGCAAAGCTGGCCGATCTCGCGCCAGGACAGCGAGGTGCCAAAGCTGCCGAAGCTGGCGTAGTCCTTTATCCTCGGGCTGAAATAGCGCGCTTCCACCGGCGCCTGCTCGACACGTACCCGGTCCAGCGGGAGGTCCAGCTCCTCGGCAGCCATCAGGCGCACGGCACTGTGCGTGCCCTGGCCAAGTTCGACCACATAGCTGAGCACGGTCAGGCCGCCCTGCGCATCAAAGCGCAGCCAGATACCGAAGCCAGGCACGCCGGCTGCGGCTGCAGCTGCAGCTGCAGCAGGGGCTGTAGTTTGGGCCTCGCTTGGCGCCAGGCCCAGCGTCCAGAGGCCGGCGACCAGGCTGGAGTGCAGCAGCAGCGCGCGGCGGGCTGGACTGGCAAGCCGGCCAGGATTCTGGCCTGCGTTCATGTGGTGCTCCCGGCTTGCAGTGCGGTGGCGGCGCGCTCAATGGCGGCGCGCACGCGCGGGTAGGTGCCGCAACGGCAGAGATTGCTCATCGCCGCCTTGATCTGCACCTCACTGGGGCGGCGCTGCTCGGCCAGCAGCGCGGCGGCGGCCATCAGCATGCCGGACTGGCAGTAGCCGCATTGCGGCACCTGCTCGTCCAGCCAGGCCTGCTGCAGCGCGCGGCCGATGCGGCTCTGGTCCAGCGCCTCAATGGTGGTGATGCGGCGGCCCTTGAGCGCTTGGATGGGCAGCACGCAGCAGCGCGTCGCGGCACCGTCGATATGGACGGTGCAGGCGCCGCACTGGGCTGCGCCGCAACCGAACTTGGTGCCGGTCAGCGCCAGGTCTTCGCGCAGCAGCCAGAGCAGCGGTTTGTCGGGCGCTGCCTGGACGCGGTGCGTCTGGCCGTTGATCTGCAATTGCATGGCTTTGGGTTTCATCGGTGTGCAGCCTGTCGTTCAAGGTGTCGTCGTGGCCGGCGCTATCGCGGCGTAGTCGACAGGCACCCAGATGTAGTTGAGCCCCAGCGAGCGCAGGCGGCCGATGCCTGGGAAGGCCAAGTGCGCTCCCGCGATCAGCTCATCGCTGCGTGCTGCTGCGGCGAACTCACGGTTGCGCAGCGCGATGCCCTGGGCTGCGTCCTTCTCGCCCGGCGGAACGGCCTCAGGCAGCTCGAACTGCACCTTGTCGTTGACAACGAAGTCGCCCCAGAAGTGCATGCGCTGCCCCCGGCTTTCGATCACGTAGAAGCTGTGGCCCTCGGTGTGGCCGTAGCGGGCCACAGCCTTCAGCTCAGGCGAGAAGCGGGTGTCGCCGTCGAAGGCCTGGTAGCGCTGAGCGCTGATATAGGGCGCCAGCTTGGCGACGATCGCCTGCGCGGTCTTGTTGCCCTTGGCTGCGGCGGCCTGCCATTGCGGCAGTTCGTGCGCGTCGGCATGCACCACCGCATTGGGAAACGAGCGCTGCTTGCCATCGGCCAGGCCGAAGACATGGTCGGGGTGCATATGGGTGATGTAGATATCGTCCACCTGCTCCGGCGCATAGCCGGCCGCCTTCAGGTTGTCGAACAACTGGCCGTAGCCCGCCGCGCTGCCCCGGCCGCCCGCATCGATGAGGATCAGCTTCTTGCCGGTGTTCACCAGAAAGGCGATGGTCGAGAAGTCGTTGCTGGGCTGCGCTTGGGTGCGCCGGCGCAGGCTGGCCTTGTGCTCGACCGTGAGCGAGGGAAACAGCTCGTCGATCGCCTCCGGCCAGGGGTCGTTGGCATCCAGCAGTGCCGTCACTTCCAGGTCCCCCACCATCAGCCGGTAAAAGCCCGGCGCCTGGCTCCTGGCCATCGGAGCGGCCGCGTGGGCGGCCGGCAGTATTGCCGCGATCGCCAGCATCAAATAGGCCCATCGAGGCCAGTTAAGAAGATCACGAAGGTGTTGCATGAGACGGTGCCGGGCGGCATGGTTGGACGGAAGGCGCAGTATGGGCAGCCGGCGCCGCGCGATCCAGGCCTGTGGTACAGGTACGGTCAGTCGTGTTACGAATCCGCGCGGGTATGAGCGATCATGGCGACCTGCTCGCAGTCAAGCCCAACCCAACATCGATGAGCCCAGCTATCCCTACCGACCCCGAGACCTCGGCCGCACAAACCGCGCCGGGATCGGTGCTGCGTGTCGTGCTGGCGAATGGGCTCGTCTGGGGCGTGATCTGCAGCCTCGGCGCGGCGGGCGACTACCGCGATGGCGCGCGGCTCGGCCACGCGGCCAATTTCCTGCGCGTCTGGGGAGCCTGGCTGAATGCACATGTGCCGCTCTTCGTGCTGAGCGTTGCGCTGATGCTGGTGCTGCCGCGCATCCAGGACCGCTGCTTAGGCGGGCGGGCTATCGCCAGCCTTTATGGGGCGTTGGCCCTGCTGTACTTTCCGCTGCACATGATCTACACCGCAGTGCCGGGCTGGCTGGCGCGAGGCGACGGGCAAAGCCTGATCGGCTATGTGCTGCAGCGGGATAACTTCACCTGGTTTCTCGAGTTCGCCTGGTTCAGCGGCACTTATGCGGTCGTGATGGCCATCCACATCTGGCGGCTCGGCCAGCAACGCGCCGCCGAGCTGCAGGCCGCGCGTGAGGCCAATCTGGCGCTTGAACTGGCGCTGGAGCGGCAGCGCCTGCACGGTATGCGCCAGCAGCTGGAGCCGCACTTCATCTTCAATGCGCTCAACAGCATCAGCGCCTTGGTGCGCAGCAACGAGCAGCCGGTCGCGCTGGAGGGCATTGCGAGCCTGAGCACGCTGCTTCGCTACGCGCTGAAGGCCAGTGCCCAGGATGCGGTCTGCCTCGGCGAGGAGATCGCCTTCTGCCACGACTACCTCGACCTGCAGCAGATGCGCTACGGTACGCGCCTGCAGCTTACGTTCGATGACCCAGGCCCAGCAATCGAGCGGGTCGAATGTCCGCCGCTGCTGCTGCAGCCGCTGATCGAGAACGCCCTGCGTCACGACCTGGATCGGCACACCGGACCAACCCAGCTGACCTTGCAATTCCACCTCGACAGCACCCGTTTGAAAATCCGGGTGTGGAACTCCCTGGCTCAGCGCGGCCCGGCCAATGCCGGACTCGGCCTGGGGCTGGCGCATGCGCGCGAGCGGCTTGCGCTGATGTATGGTTCGCGTGCGGTCCTAGCGACCCACGAGACGCCGTCGAGTTTCGAGGTCCGCGTCGAACTACCGATCAGCATTTCCGAATGACAACGCCATCCGACGACAGCTCAACAACGAAGACGATTCGCGCGCTCGTGGTCGACGACGAGGAACTCGGGCGGCGCAATCTCTGCCTGGCGCTGGCTGAGCATGCCCATTGGGAAGTGGTCGCCCAAGCGCCGAGCATGGCGGCAGCGCAAGAGGCTCTGCGCGCGCAGCCCGACATCGAGGTGGTCTTTCTGGACATCCGCATGCCCTATGGCTCGGGCCTGGAGCTGGCGCAAGTACTCGCTCAGCAGGAGCAACCGCCCTGGATCGTGTTCGTCACCGCCTTCGACGAGCATGCGATCGAAGCCTTCGATCTGCACGCGCTGGACTACCTCCTCAAGCCCTTCAGCAACCGGCGTCTGGCGAAAGCGCTGGCCCATGTTGAGCAGATGGTGCGGCTGCGCCAGCAGGTCGCCTTCGCCGGCGCGCTGCGCAGCTATGTCGAGGACGCGCAGCGCAGCCCGCAAGCGGGCAAAAACTACTGGAAGACGCTGAGCGTGCGCTCGGTGGGCCGAATCGACGCCGTCTCGCTGGACGAAGTCCTGCGCATCGAGGCGCAGGGCAATTACGCGGCGCTCCACCTGCCCACACGCCAGTTGCTGTTCCGTGCGTCGATGACACGCCTGGAGCAGCACCTCGATCCGGCAGTCTTCCTGCGCGTACACCGCGGCACCATCGTGCGGCGAGAGCAGGCGCTGTCATTGCTGAGCATGCCCAGTGGAAGCTACGAATTGAGGATGCGTGATGGGTCGCGGGTGGCCGTCAGCGAGCGCTATGTCACTGCCGTCAAGGTGGCGCTGCAAACTGGCTGATGCCGCATTCACTCCAAAGCGCGCTGGACGGAAATGGTCGTTCCGCAGGACCAAGGTCCTCGGTGTTCCCTGATGGATACGTCCAAACCTGTGCCAGGCGTTGGCAAATGCCAACTGGTCAGGTTCAGCCACAAGCGTGACGAGGGCGAGTTCATCGCAGGCAAGTTAGACGCTGCAAATCTTCCTTGTCCGGTCGACAAGCTCGTCGGCACTTCAAAGGAAGAAGTACTTGTCGTTCCCCAGCGGCACAATGCTGCCGCGAGAAGGCGGCTTGCAGAGCCCCAAGCCCAGGTCGCCCAGCGAGAGCCGATTGCGACGCTGCAGGGATCCCAATATGCCCGGCTCAGGTTGACTGGTGAGTACAAATAGCATCTTTGTATGCCCCTAAGAAAAACGGCTTCGCTCGGTCTCAGCAGTCGTGCAAATATTGTTGATTGGTTGTGTCTTGAATTTGCCGGCCATATGAGAACCCGCAGGCAGAAGCCCCCGCCAAGGATCCGCTCAGCTGAAATTTGCCGCGCCGCTAAGGTTTTTTCAAGCGTCATACAAACAACAACGCCCGGCTTACCCGTGCCTTGTTGTTTGTCGAAGTGCAATAGTCGCCGCGCTACTTCACGCTGGCGAGAAAAGCCAAGAGATCTGCCCTGGCACGAGGATCGCTCAAGCCCTCGAACTTCATCGTTCCGCCGGGCAAGGCCAGCTTGGGTGCGCTGATATAACTATCTACTTTCTCAGCAGTCCAGGACCATTTGCTGGCCTTCATCGCGTCGGAGTAAGCCACCCCCGCCAGGCCCGCAGCCGGGCGGCCCAACAGCGCAAACAGGCTCGGGCCTTTTTTGTTTTTGCCCTCTTTGAGACTATGGCATTCAGCGCATTGGGTGGCAAACACATCGGCCCCCTTCTGGATCTCGCCTTCGGCGCAAGCGCTGATGCTGGCGGCGCAGCAGGCCAGGGCGAGCAGCGCGGTCTTCAACGTTGAGAAACTGGGTATTGGCAAGCACAATTGCTTGCGGCTGTTGGCAAATGGGTCCATCTCGATGAGCACCTAGAAGGATGTCCAGGCGAACAGGAACAAGGTGTTGTTGTCAGCGGCATTGCGGCCCGCGCCGTCATAGTTTTTGGCGGCGCCGTTGTACTTGCTGTAGCGCGTGTACTGAGCGCCCAGCTTCACGTTCGCCCATGGCGCGCCCCAGGAGTCTTCCTTGCCGAAGGGCGTCCAGTCCAACTGCAGGATTTGCCCGGCACTGTCGGGGACATTGCCAGCATTGGCGGCATACAAAAGACTGTCGGCCGTTCCATCGGTACGGAAATGCCCCAAGGACAAGCCCCAACTTTGATTGAAATGGTAGGAGGCATTGAGCTTGAGCTCGTTCAGGCTGCCATTCAAGTTGCTGGCTTCACCTGCGGCCAGCAAGGCGTCGCGGCGCTGAGTTTCGTGCACGTAGCTGCCCTGCAAGGTAAAGACATGTTCGCGTGTGCCCAAGAACTGGTATTGCCCGTCAATGCCGATGTCACGGTAGCGGTTGCTGCCACTTCCATTGGTGCGATCAGGCTGGATGCTGCTGTTGAAGCCGAACAGCCCGACCGAATAGGCGCTGCTCTTCAAGTCCTTGAACCAAGCCAGTCGCCAGTAGGCAGTGCCATTGCCGAGTTTGCCCGGATCATCTTCCCTGCCCAGACCCAAACGAGATTGCGCCGTCAGCGACAGGCTGCGATAACTGCCTAGTTCTGCGTACCAGCTATTGTCCAAAAAGGCATAGGCGGAGGCGCCCAGTACATGCTGCTCCAGAGCACCATTGATCAAGGTGCCCGTCTCAGGGCCGCTGAATCCCAGCGCCGAGCCGATATAAGGGAAGCCCCAGACCGGCATGCTGTTGAACGGGTCTTGCACGCCGGGGTTATTGTTCAGCGATGCGCCCAGGATCAGCTCCTTGCCCTGCCATTCGGTGGCGTGAGCAAAGCGCAGATCCATTTGGTCGATGGCGGTCTTTTTGCCAATGCCGTCATAAGTGACTTGCATGAAGGCGCCGAGCTGATCGGCCAGCTTGCCGGCAATGAAGAGCGAGGCTTCATCCAAGGCTGCGTTGTCATTGGTTTTATAGCCGTCGACCGGCGCTGCGTCTTGCGCCTTGCCCGTGTGAGTGCGTGAAGCCACCACCATGCCGGACAGCGGCACATTGCCGCTGCTGCCATTGCTGTCGGTGTAGCCGCCAATCTTGAACTTGATGCCGAAGGGCGTGAGCTGTGGGCCAAAGGCGCCGATATGACATGCGGCACAGTCCTGCCCGGTCTGGCGCGCAAAACTGGGCACGGCCCAGCTGGTCGTGGCGCTCAAAAGCCCCGCTGTCAGGCCCGCGAGCAGCGCGCAGCGTCGCAACAATCTATGCATATTCATAGTGATGAATTCTCAAAAAGGTGATGGGAAGGAAGTGAAAGCCGTGCTCGAAAGTTCTTGGCTGCATCAAGCACGGCGCCAGCCTGGCAACATGGCGCTCAAGACCTGGTCTCGGCGCACCCATTGATGCCAGGCAACCGCCAGCAGGTGCAAGGCGATCACCGCGGCCAACAACCAGGCCACATTGCCGTGCACCGCTTCGAGTGTTTCGGCCAGGTCCAGGTCGGTGGCCAGCAGACGCGGCAAATGAATTGACCCCAAGCTGACGACGTGGCCGCGTGCATTGCTCAGCAAGAAGCCCAGAGGCGGCAAGCTCAGCAGCAGCAGGTAGACCAGCCCATGCATCGCGCCGGCCAGGCGGCGTTGCCACGCGCTCGCTTGATCCAGCGTGTCGGCCAACTTGAAGCGGCTGCGCAGCAGCAGGCGCAGCAGCGTCAAGGCTCCGACGAGAAGCCCAGCCAAGCGATGCCATTGCAAGACGGAAGCACGCAATCGGTCTTCATCCAAGCAATCGCGACCGATGATCAGGGCAAAAACCAGCAGCAGCGCCATGACCGTGAGCCAATGGGCATAGACGATAGGTCGGGGATGGCGCAAGTCAGCTGCGGTACGGACAGGAGCAGGTATCGAACTCATGCGGGCTTCTCAGGAATCCAGAAAACCCGAGGCTAGGCCCCCCCTGCCTTCAAAAGCCTGACAAATTCAGGCGGCGCTCACGCGACTACGGGGAAGTTGACCGTCACTTGCAGACCTTTGCCGCCTGGCCCGCTGCCCAGACTGACCTGTGCGTCGTGACGCAAAGCTACCTCGCGCACAATGGCCAAGCCCAGGCCGCTGCCGAGCTTGGAGGCCGCGTCGATCTGGTAAAAGCGCTCAAACACCTTGTCGTGCTCCAGCGGGTCAATGCCCGGTCCCTCGTCTTCGACGCCCAAGAAAGCTCTGCGATCGGGCCGCGTACCGCAGCGCACGGTGACCTTGCCGCCGGGGTCGCAATGACGGATGGCGTTGTGGATCAGATTGCCCAGCATTTCTTGCAGCAGCCAGGCCGAGCCATTGACAAAAGCCGGGCTGGCCTCAAAGCCCAAGTCCAGGCCGGCCTCCAAAGCGGCATCAAGCCAGCTGGACGCAGCGTCCTCCAGCAAGACTTGCAAGTCCAAACGCTGCAAAGTCTCGGCCTGAACCGCTTGCGGGCCGGAGCGCGCCAAGGCCAGCATTTGATGGGTCGATCGCGCCAGCCGCTGCAATGAAAGCTTCAAATTTGTCAGGCGCTGACGCTGCGTTTCATCGGCATCCCGCTCGGCCAAGTCGAGTTGCATCTGCATGCCGGCCAGGGGCGTGCGCAATTGATGCGCCGCATTGGACAGAAAAGCCTGCTGAGCTTCGGTGGAGACACGCAAATTGGCGACGAAGCCGTTGATCGCACTGACCAGCGGAAGCAAATCGGCCGGCAACTGATCTGTAGCGATTGCACTGAAGTCTTCTGCTTGCCGGGCAGCCACTGCTTGGCTCAGCTCATCCAACGGTTTCATCGCCAAATGCACGCCTAAGCGGACCAACAGCAGCGCCAGGCTCAGCAGCACCAGATTGGGAACCACCGTGTCCATCATGACCAAGCGCGCTTGCGCCTCGCGGCGCTGCAGCGTCTCAGCCACAACGATGCTGAGCGCCCCCAGCGCGGACGCATGCGGATAGGTGATGACGCGCACCTGCGCGCCGCCTAAGCGATGGTCAGCAAAGCTCGGCTGAGTGTGCGCCTGCCTATCGAGCACCTTCGCCAGTGCTGGATCGCCGCCAATGACGGCGCCCTGCTCGGTGCGCACCAGAAAATACAGTTGATCCTTCCCATCTGCGATCTGCATTGCGCGCATGGTGCGCTCCAGATGCAGGCCGAGGTCATCATCGGCTGCGTCGTCCGCGTCCACATCCAGGCGCGAAGCCAAAGCGATCGCAACCCGGGCGAGCGCCTGGTCCTGGTTGTCGCTGGCCCGCTCAAGGGCGCGCACATAGTCGTAAACGGCACTGAGCAAAATCACCAGCAAGAGCGGCCACAGAAGCAGGCGCAACAGGCGGTCGCGCAGACTCAAATGCTGTTCGCGCATGGCACTCACACGTCGATGCGGTAGCCGATACCACGCACGGTGCGGATGGTGATGCCGCTGTCAGCAAACTTGGCGCGCAAACGCGAGATATAGATCTCGACCGCGTTATCGGTGATCTCTTTGTCCCAGCGGCTGAGGCTGTCGGCCAAGCGCCGTTTAGCGATCACCTTAGGGGCGGCCAGCATCAGCGCCTGCATCAAGTGCCATTCCCGCCCCGTCAACGCCAGCGGCTGGCCAAACAGCTGGGCCGCATGCGTCGCCAGATCGAGGGTCAAAGGCCCGGCCGTCAAGCGGGCGGTCGCAACCGAGCGACTGCGCCGAATCAATGCCTGCACCCGCGCCAACAATTCAGGCCATAGAAAAGGCTTGATCAGGTAGTCGTCAGCGCCCTCGTTGAGCCCGCTGACCCGGTCCGACAAGCCGTCGCGTGCCGTCAAAATCAAGATTGGCAGCGTATGCGCGGCGGCCCGTACGTGACGCACCAGACTCAAGCCATCCATGCCTGGCAGACCGAGGTCAAAGATCGCCAGATCATGCACTTGGTGACCCAAGGCATCCAGCACCTGTTCCGCACTGCCCAAGTGATCCATTTCATAGCCGGCCCGCCCCAGCGCTTCGCGCAGGCCGGCGGACAGCAATTCATCGTCTTCAACCAGCAATATGCGCATCGGGGGCAGGGGCAGAATTAAACAGGCTGGACATCCAGCCGGGCCAGACCAAGCTGGCCGCAGCGGCCGCGCAAACTGCGGAAGCCTCGGTTGATTGTCCACGGTTGCGCGCGCCTGCCGTTTGCCCGCCATCAATCAAATCCATGCCCGCTTGCCCGGTTCAAGCGGCGCAGGCAAGCCTATTGGCCCGCTCCCCAGCGCCAGCGCGGCCGCTCACCCTTGCGCCAGCAAATCAGCATCAGCAAGGCCGTCAACACCGTAACGCACGCCACATAGCTGAGGGGCTGCCGCTCGGGCGACAGCAGGGCCGCCGCCAGCACCATCAAGGCGGCATAAGCGCTCAGCACCAACCAGCCTTGCCAGCGGACCGGCAAGCCCCAGCCCCAGCCATAGCGTTTGGCCGGGAACCAAGTATTCTGCTTTTTGAGGTCGATTTCTTCGGCCATGACATTGCTACGGTTTGATCTCAGATCTGCACCCGTGTGCCCAATTCCACCACCGCGTTGTCAGGCAGGCAGAAGAACTCGGCGACGCCGCCGGCATTGCGGCTCATGGCCGCAAACAGATGCTCGCGCCAGGGCACCATGCCTTCGCCGGCAGTCGGCACCACCGTCTCGCGGCTGAGGAAGTAACTCGTTTCGAACGCGGAGATGTGCAGGCCCTTGGCGGCACACAGGGCCAGCGCCTTGGGCACATCGGGCTGATCCATAAAGCCAAAATGCAGGCCCACGCGCCAAAAACTCGGTGCCAGCTCCTGCAACTCGACCCGCTCTTCATCGGGCACCCAGGGGCGGTCCTGAAACACCACGGTCATGATGACGTTTGTCTCATGCAGGACCTGGTTGTGTTTGAGGTTGTGCAGCAAGGCCTGCGGCACGGTATCGGGGTTGGCCACGGCGTAGACGGCGGTGCGCAGGGCGCGGTGGGTGTCGGCTCCGCCCAACGACTCGAGAAAGGGCTGCAACTCCAGACCATCGCGCCGGATGCTGCCCATCAGCAAGGCCCGGCCGCGCGACCAGGTGCTCATCACCACAAACAGACCCAGCGCAAAGGCCAGCGGGAACCAGCCGCCGTCCACGAACTTGATCGCGCAGCCCGCTACCAAAAGCAGGTCCAGCGCCAGGAAAAACAGCGTGGCCGAGATCGCGATCGGCGCCGGCAGGCGCCAGCCATGGCGCACCACAAAAAAGGTCAGCACAGTGGTGATCAGCATCGTCATCGTCACCGCGATGCCGTAGGCGCCGGCCAGCGCCGAGCTGCTGCCGAACAGCAGCACGGCAGCCACCACGCCGACCAGCAAGGCCCAGTTGACCGCCGGGATATAGATCTGGCCGGCCTCGCTGGCGGAGGTGTAGCGCACCGTCATGCGTGGCAGGAAGCCGAGCTGAATCGCCTGCTTGGTCATCGAATAGGCGCCCGAGATCACCGCCTGTGATGCGATCACGGCGGCCAGCGCGGCCAAGATCACCACCGGCAACATCAAACTGTCGGGGAAAAGGCGGTAGAACGGATTTTCGATCGCGCTGGGGTCACCGATCAGCAGTGCGCCCTGGCCCATATAGTTCAAGGCCAATGCCGGGAACACCAGCGTGGTCCAGGCCAAGCGGATAGGCTTGGCGCCGAAATGGCCCATATCGGCATATAGCGCCTCGGCGCCGGTCAGCGCCAGCACGATGGCGCCGACGGCGGCGAACACATGCCAGCCGCGCGCCATCAAAAATTCCCAGGCATGCAGCGGGTTCAAGGCGGCCAGCACCTGCGGCTGCGCCTGAATATGGATCACGCCAATCACCCCCAGCAGCACGAACCACAAGGTGATCACCGGGCCGAATACCTTGCCCATCGCATGCGTGCCGAAGCGCTGCAGCATGAACAGCGCGGCCAAAATCGTCAGCGAAATCGGCAGCACATAGGGCTTGAGCGTCGGCGTCAGCACCTCCAGCCCTTCGATCGCCCCCATCACCGAAATGGCCGGCGTGATGATGGAATCGCCATAAAACAGCGTGGCGCCGAACACTCCCAGCAAGAGCAAGCCCTTGTGCAGACGCGCCCTGCCCGTGCCGACCGCCTTGGCGGCCAGCGCCGTCAAGGCCAAGCCGCCGCCCTCGCCGCGGTTGTCGGCGCGCAGGATCAGGATCACGTACTTGAGCGTCACCACCAGCATCAGCGCCCAGATGATCACCGACACCGCGCCGATCAGATTGGCCTGATTCAGCGCTACGCCGGTGGCGGGCAGGAAGATTTCCTTGACGGTGTAGAGCGGGCTGGTGCCGATGTCGCCATAGACGACACCAATGGCTCCGAGCGTTAGCGCCGGCAAGCCTTGGCGCTGCGGATGGCCGGAAAGGGGGGAGACAGAACTGGCGGAGGACATGGTCGCAAGCGAAAGTGGCGTGATTGATGGTCGCACTGTGAATCGTCCGGCATAAGGATCGCATAAGGGAAGCATATAGATCACATCGGGCACGCCTAGGCGCCGCAGCGAATGAGCCGATCAGCATCTGGGCCCGCGGTGACGGGCGTCACATGTCAGGAAGAACATACGCCAAGAAACGCCGCACTTCTGCTTCTGCTCAACCCTTTTGCCCAAGGCCATCATGAAACTCAGCACGCTCCTCGCCTCCCTGACCCTGTTGACGGCGTTCGCGCCGCTTGGCGCTCACGCCACGAGTTATGACAGCAACCTGATCGTCAGCGGCGATGCCGAGTCAGGCACCACGGCGTGGAACGCCATTGCCGATACCGCGATGTTCCAGACCGTGGCCTACGCTGACCCCTTGTTCCTGTACCCGGACACCGCGCATGGCGCGCGGCACTTTGCCGGCAGCAGCGGCAGCGCCTTTTCTGCCGGCTGGCAGCAAGTCGATGTGAGCGACAAGGCCGCTGACATCGACGGTGGCGGCCTGGCGTTCAAGCTCGATGCCTATCTCGGTGGCGTCGGTGACCAGGAAGACAACACCTTGTTGTATGTCTCCTTTCTCGACGCCAAGGGCAATGAAATCAACCACACCGAGCTGGGCCCCAACTACGTCGACCTGCGCGACTACTACACGGTGCTGGCCGCCTTTCACACCAGCGGCTATGTCCCCGAGCAGACGCGCGCGATCCGCTTCGACCTGTCCATGGATGCCCCCGACGGCAACGCCAGCGGCGCCTACGCCGACAACCTGTCCTTCAGCCTGACCACGCCGGCCGTGCCCGAGCCGCAAAGCTATGCGCTGATGCTGGCAGGTCTGCTCGCCGTGGCTGCGGTGGCACGCCGCCGCGCACGCTGAATCCACTCATTAGGTCTCACCTTTCAAGCTACAGGCAGCCCATCATGACTCAAAGTTCACGTCGCAGATTCCTCCAATCGGCCGCCACCGGCGCCGCCCTCACCGCCTTCCCGGCGGTGATCCAACGCGCGCTGGCCGCGCAAGCCAAGGTTGTCACTGGCACCATCCAGGACGTCAAACATGTGGTGATCCTGACGCAGGAGAACCGCTCCTTTGATCACTACTTCGGCACGCTGCACGGCGTGCGCGGCTTTGGCGACCCGCTGCCGCTGCCAGTGGTTGACCGCCCTGGCACCATCGTGCGCAAGAACATCTGGGTGCAGCCGACCGAGCCGAGCAACAGCGTGAGCAACCCTACCGTGCCGGGCCGCACACAACCCAAGACCGTGGCGCCGTTCCGGCTCAACACCAAGCTCAACTTCAACCTGATGCGGGTAGACGGCACGCCGCATGGCTGGGGGGATCTGCATTGGGACCAGGGCCGCATGAACTACTGGACCCTGACCAAGCACAACCATTCGATGGGCTACTTCGCCAAGGAGGACATCCCCTTCCAGTTCGCGCTGGCCAATGCCTTCACGGTCTGCGACGCCTATCACTGCTCGCTGGCCGGCTCGACCAACCCGAACCGGCTCTTCCTCTTCACCGGCACCAACGACCCGCTGGGCCGTAGCGGTGGTCCGGCTGTCAGCAACCGCAATGACTGGTTCGACAACCTGCCCGACTACACCTGGACGACTTACCCCGAGCGCCTGCAGGCGGCCGGCATCTCCTGGCAGGTCTACGAGAATATGGACGACAACTTCACCGACAACTCGCTGGTCGGTTTCAAGTCCTTCCGTGACGGCTGGTTCAACCGCCCCGGTGCCTCGGCCGAGCTGAAGGCGCGCGGCATCACGACACGCGATCTGGATCTGCTGCGCCAGGACGTCGTCAATGGCACGCTGCCCCAGGTATCCTGGATCGTCGCCACCGAAGCCGGCTCCGAGCATCCAGGCCCGTCCAGCCCGGCCCAAGGTGCTGAATACACGGCCAAGGTGCTGGAAGCGCTGACGGCCAATCCGGAGGTCTGGGCCAGCACGGTGCTGTTCATCAACTTCGACGAGAACGACGGCTTCTTCGACCATATGCCGCCGCCGGCTGCGCCTTCGCTGGTTCAATGGGACGCCGATCCGGCCAAGCGCGTCTACGCGGGCGCCTCGACGGTGGCCACCACCGGCGAATACCACGAGGTCGAGAATCCCAACAGCCCCGCACCCAGCACGCTGCACTGGCCTTACGGCCTGGGCGCACGCGTGCCGATGTATGTGGTGTCACCGTTCAGCAAGGGCGGCTGGGTCAACTCGCAGGTGTTCGACCACACCTCGGTGCTGCGTTTCATGGAGCAACGCTTCGGCGTGATGGAACCGAATATCTCGGCTTGGCGCCGGGCGGTTTGCGGTGATCTGACCAGCGCCTTCAACTTCGCCAACCCGAACAACAGCACGGCCTTCATGGCGCAGTTGCCCGACACCAAGGCGCTGGCCGACAAGACCCGGGCTTTGAACAACCCGACCAAGCCGCGCCCGACCCTGCCAAGCACCTTGACCTTGCCGGCGCAAGACAGCGGTGTGCGGCCCTCCTCGGCACTGCCCTATGAGCTGGCGGCGACGGCATGGGTCACGGCCACGGCCGTCAATGTCAGCTTCCAGAACACCGGCAAAGCCGCCGCCGTGTTCCATGTCTACGACCGCCTGCGCCTGGCCGAAATCCCGCGCCGCTACACCGTCGAAGCCGGTAAACAGCTCAGCGGCAGTTGGGCTGCCGATGCCAACGGTGCGTATGACCTGTGGATACTGGGGCCTAACGGTTTTCACCGTCATCTGACCGGCAATGCCGGGCGCCTGAAGGCGGCAACTCAAGCCAACCCGGAAGTGCAGATCAGCTGTGACAGCGTCAGCGGCGACCTGCTCGTGAAGTTGCTCAACAGCGGCAACGCGCCTTGCGTGTTCCAGCTGGCCGCCAACCGCTACAGCGCGGCCACGGTCAGCGAGTACACGGTGCTCGCACGCGGCGAAACCAATCTGCGCCTGCCGCTGGCGCAAAGCTACCGCTGGTACGACTTCAGCGCCAAGGTGAAGGACCAGGCCGACTTCAGCCGCCGCTTTGCCGGTCGGGTGGAAACGGGTGCACCGTCGGTCAGCGACCCGACCATGGGCGGCAGCGCCCGCGCCGACCAATGGCAGGTCTGAGCAGCCAATCGCGCGCTCGCGGCGGTTCTTGCAGCGCTCACTCGCAAGAACCGCCACTCTCCAAGCGGTAGCCCACGCCCGGCTCGGTCAACAAGCGTTGCGGGTCGGCCGGTGCGGCTTCAAGCTTGGCGCGCAGCTGCCCCATATAGAGCCGCAAGTAATGGGTGTGCTCGACAAACTCCGGCCCCCAGACATCGGCCAGCAAGGTGCGGTGCGTCAGCACCTGGCCGGCATGGCGCACCAGGCGCGCCAGCAGCTTGAATTCGGTCGGCGTCAGGTGAACCTCGGCGCCATGCAGACTGACACTGTGTGCGGCCAGATCAACCCGCAGGCCTTGCTGTTCGTAAAGCGTCTGCGCGGCTTGGGTGTGCACACCGCGGTGGCGCAAGGCCACCCGCATGCGCGCCAACAGCTCGCTGATGCTGAAGGGCTTGACCAGATAGTCATCGGCGCCGGCGTCGAGCAAGCGCACCTTGTGGGCGTCTTGCTCGCGCGCCGAGATGATCAACACCGGCGTGTTCTTGCCTCGCCGCAGCTGCGCCAATAACTCGGCGCCGTCGCCATCGGGCAGGCCCAAATCCAGCAAAACCAGATCGACCGGCTCGGCATGGATCAGAAGTGCGCGCGCCTCGGCCAGGCTGGCCGCACAGAGCAGCTCATAACCCTCCACCCGCAGGGCGCTGGCCAAGGTGGCGCGCAGCTCTCGGTCGTCCTCCAGCAACAAGATTCTCAGCAAGCTCATACGGTCATGTCCTCGACCCGGGGGGCGCTGACGCTGGGCAGCCAGCACTCAAAACTGGCGCCGCCGTGGCGGCGCGGCCGGTAGCGCATCAGCCCCCCATGCGCCTGGGCGATCGCCCGGCAGGCGGCCAAGCCGACGCCGGCGCCGCGCCTGGCATTGGCGTCGGGGCCGGCCGCATGCTGCTGCTCCGCACCGCGTTGAAAAGCTTCAAAAATACGTTTGCGCCAGACCAAAGGCACGCCGGGGCCACGGTCACGCACCGCCAGCACGATGAAGGTTTTGCCCCCCTCAAGCGCGGTGCGAGCCGAGATTTCTATATTTGAAGCGGGCGCATATTTCTGTGCGTTGTCGACCAGATTGCCGAGCAGCTGGGTCAGCAGCAAGGCGTCGCAGCGCAGCAGCGGCAGATCAGGCTCCAGCCGGGCTTGCAGTTCAATCAGCTGCGGCCCTTCTGTTTCAGCACTCAGCGTCGCGTGGCGCTGGCGGGCGCGGCGCAGCACCGCGCCGACAATTTCCTCGGCCGACTCCCAGTCCAGGCGCAGCGCCACGCCGGGCGCGTCCAAGCGGGCCAGTTGCAGGCTGTTGGCCGTCATATCTGCCAGCGCCTCGGTTTCATCCAGGATGGTGGCGGTCAAGCGCGCTCGTTGTGCCGGGCTCAACTTCGCATCTTGGTCCTGCAGCGAAGAAGCAGCGCCCATGATGCAGGCCAGCGGCGTGCGGAAGTCATGCGAAATCGCCGCCAGCAAGGCATTGCGGTTGGCTTGGCTCACGGCCTCATCGCGCGCCAGCTGCGCCAGGTGCTCGGTCGCGAGGCGCTCCAAGGCCAGGCCCATTTGCGTACAAAGCAATTGCAAATGAGTCAGCAGGCTGGCATCCAGCGCTTGTGAGCGGCTGGGCTGCAAAAGCGCGGCGCCCAAGGCCGCGCCGCGCCCTCGGATCGGCAAGTACCAGTCCGGTTGGCCCTCGAATCGACCCGTGCCGGGTCCGAACGCCTGGGCGTGACGCAGGCACTGCCAAAGTCCGGCACGTTGATCAGCGCTCAGGTCGGCGATGCCGTTCTGCCATTGCACCGCCTCGGGCAGATTTTGCTGCGGCAAGGCCTGGTCTTGCTGCAAAAGCATCAGCTGCACCGGCGTGCCCAGTTGCGCCTGCAATTCGGCCTGCAGCAAAGGTCCCAAGCTCGCCCAGTCGCGCGCCTCGCGCAAGCTGTCATTGAAGCCGCGCAACTGCTCGGCTTGGCCGACCTGGCGCCGCGCCAACGCCGCCTGGCGGCGTTGGCTGGCGATCAGCAAGGCGGTGATGCAGCTCAGGCCCAGCATCGCCCCCAGCAATAACAGGTGCTGATTGCCCTCGACGCTGAGGCTGCCGCGCGGGCCAACGAAATGCCAGTTGAACAGCAGCACCGACACCAGGCTGAGCAGCAGCGCCGCCGCCAGCGGCAGCCACAAACTCGCCAGCGCCGCTGCCAAGACCAGCAGCAGCGCTTGATTGGCCAGATTGACCCGCCCATCCAGCCAGAACAGCAGCCACCAAGCCAAGGCCCAGGTCAGCACGCCCGGCAGCGGTTCGAGCCAAGAACTCTTGAAAGTGATTCGCGCAGCGCTCTTGTCATACATGCGCCCACCTTAGCATTGCCGCCATCAAAAACGCATCAGGGAGCGCCCAAACCTGGGCGGTGCTGCCTTCGGACCGCATCAAGGCACAGAGCCAGTCGCATATGCCTTGGCTTTCAACCCGCCTTCAGACATGAAGTCGCGGTAAATCCGCGCGGCTGTACCGTCCTGCGCAATCGATTCGAAGACGGCATTGACCTCCCGTTCAAGCGCGATATTTTTGGAACGCATCGAAAACGCCACCACACCATAAGAATTGTTTAAAAACAATTCTTCGCCGAAGTAGCTTTCGACCTGAAGTTTGCGAATCAAGTGGTCTATCGTCGCGAGCGAGCCGGCAACGCCCGCGACGCCCCGGCCTTTGACCACCATACGAATCGCTTGCGTGTAATCAAGCGTCATTTGCTTGTCAATCAAAGGGTCGGCATCGAAGTGCTGACCCAAGGTCAAGCCACGCGGAACACCCATGCGCAAGCCGCGCAGCTCATGAGGTTGGCTGGCGGCCACGCCCTTGATCAATCGAACCCCAAACCGCAGAGGCAAAATTTCTGCCCCGCGACGCGCATAAGCTGCGCGGGCGTCGGACCAAACCATCAGCGAGAAGTCTGTGGCTCCGGTCTTCAAATTGAGTTCCACGCGGGCATAGGGCGTCAGCGTGAGCACGACGGTATGGCCACTTCTGCGTTCGAACTCACGCATGTATTCGACCAAGACGCCGGCATACGACTCGGCAGCGGTGCCGCCGTTGATGCGGTAAGCCCAGGGCTCGAACTGAATCACATCGACCTTGAATTCAGCCGCCTGAACCGCCCCCGAGGCACAGGCCGCCAAGGCCAAGCCCGCACAGCAAGAGGCAAGCCAATGTTCAAGCATCTGCATGGCGGACTCTGTTCGGGCCAAAGGCAGCAATCGAGTGCCTCAACCCAGGCCTAAATGCTGCGGCCCAGGCGCGGCAGGAATTTGCCACGCGCGATGGCGCTGCGCAGCAAAAAGCTGGCTGCCAGCGCCCAGACCAGCAAGGCCATGGCCGAGGCCTCGACGCCGTAAGCCCCGCCACTGAGCCATTCGGGGCCACTCATGGCGCCATGCAGCCAGCCCTTGGCCGCGTGACCCGAGACCGGCACCGAGAAGACGGCCGAGAACAAATAATTCCAGGCGAAGTGCATGCCGATCGGCGCCCACAGGCTGCGGCCGAGTTGATAGGCGGCGCTGAAGGCGAGCGAAGCCGCTGCGGTCACCAGCATGCCCAGCACGCTGATTTCAGCGGGCAGGTGCGCGGCCACAAACAGCAAGGTGGACAAACCCAGCGCCCGCCGGCTACCCCAGGCCTGCTCGGCGATACGGAAGACCACGCCGCGAATCAGCAACTCCTCCAGCACCGAGACCAAGACCATCTCAGGGATTTGCTGGATGAGCACAAAGCCGTCGCCCAAGCCCTCGATGCGGTAGACGCCCAGCCCCCACAAAGGCGCCAGCGTGAGCAGACCCAGCAGCACGCCCAGCCCTGCGCCGCGAGTCCATTGCCGCAAGGCACCGGCGGCGCGCAACTCGCTGACCTCGCGGCGCTCGACGCGGCTCATATAGGCCCAGTAGCCCAGCGCGCAGGCGAGCGCCGCCACGAGATTGGGCCAGGCCACGCGCATGGCCTTGGGCAGCAGCGCCTCGATCAGCGCGAAGCTCAGGGCCAGCGGCAACACCATCGCCAAGGATGCCGCGAGCATGCGCGAAATCGGCAGGTTCAAAAGGCGGCGCAGCAGAGGTTTGTCATCGGTGGTCATCATTGAACTCTAGTCAGCGGTTGGCGGTGTTGTTGAGGGCCGCTTGGGAGCCCCTCGATCAGCAAGCAGTTCAGAACGTGAACCGCGTGCCCAAGGTGATCAGATTGCCCCTGACCTGCGGCGAAAGATGCCCATAACTCTCAAGCTCTAGCGACATCGCGAGATGGTGGTTGACGACATATTCGACGCCGCTGCCGACCAGCAGCGAGGTCTTGCTGCCCAGGAGCTGACTCGTCGCCGCATTGACCGGGTTTACGGCGCTGACCTTGCCGAAGGACACGCCCAGCTTGCCCGTGAGGGCGAACGAGTCGCCCAAAGGCCAGCGGGCAGTGCCGGCCGCAAATGCACTGTGACCTCGGGCGGTCTGCACAATCAGCGTGGCGCCCTTGCCGGTGTTTTGGTTCAGATCACGGATGCGGGCGTAGCCGACTTGCAGGCCGAAGTTCTCGCTCAGCTGGTAGCCGCCAAAGAACTTGGCGCTGCGACCCAGGCCCTCGTCATTGCTGCTGTTGGAGTCCGCTGTTTCCCGGTTGCCAAACGCAGCGCCAAAGGCGATGCCGAGGTAGGGGCCGCGCACATCCTTGGCCGTCGCTTCTTCGGCATGGGCCTGGATGGGCAGGCAGGCCGCCGCAAAAGCGGCGCAAAAAGTGAGGCAGGTGGCGGCGCACATCGCTGTGCTGGGTATCAGGCGTTGCATGGGAGTTCCTTGAATGGGTTGGAGCTTGGGTCGGTTCAGAAGGCGTAGCTGAGCGCAATCACACCCATCTCCGCGCTGCGTTTGCGCGTCAGCGGGCTGTCTTTGGCATCCGCCAGCAAGCTGCTCACCGACAGCGCCGCCGTGACCGTGCATCTCTTGTCAATCGAATAGCTGAGTGCCACATTGGCGCGCGCGTCGCGGGCGCCCGCGCTGGCCGCATAGACCCCGTAGCCGCTTGCCGCTGATTGGTCGGCGCTGACCCCAAAGAAGGACTGCATGTAATGGGCGTTGGCGAGCGTGAGGCCCAGGCCCGCACCCAGATGCCAGTTCGGCGCGATCTCGCTCAGATAGCCCGCACCCAGATCGATGATCAGGCCCTTGTTATTGGCGCCAGCGCCATAGCGCAGCGACGAGGTGAAGAACAGCCCCTGGGGCAGGCTGTAGTTGAGGAAGGCCCCGCCTTCGGCGGCGGCGTCCACGTCACCCAGGCCATGCAAGGCGCTGGCGCGGCTTTCTTTGCGGCCCTTGTCGGCCGTCAGGCGCAGGCCATATTGCAGTGAAGACGACGGCGCAGAGAAGTTGTAGCCGATGCCGTTGCTGATGCCTGCAAACCAGCCGTTAGCCCATTGGTAGTCGAGCACCGGAATCACCCAGGTGCTGCGCTGGTCGGAGCCCTGGTATTCATAGGTCGCAACAACAGCGGCGCCCACCGTGCCACCGTCTTTGCCGGGTGCGGCGCCGTACAGGCGTACCGCGTCGAAGGCCTGTGAAAAAGCATGGGGTGCGGCCAAGCTCAGGCCGGCGGCGAGAGCGAGGGCCTTGAAGCAATTGAGACGATCGAGAGCAGTGTTCATAGGAAATCCAAAATTGAAGATCAAAAAAGTTCTCGGGCAGACACGCCCGGGGGCTGACCCTGGCGGGCCAGCCAGCAAAGAAGCGAGCGGGGTTAGATGAATGCCGTGCTTCGCCGCCGCCGGCGAATCAGCCATTCGGCGACAAGCGCGTTCAATCCCCAGGCCGAGGCCATTAGCAGATCGCGCAAGCGATAGGTCGGCGCGCCGGACACCAGCGCCACCGGCAGCAAGAACAGCACCTGCGTCCCGGCGCCTTGGCCCAGCGCATAGGCACGGATCATCCAGGCCCGGTGCTGATCGAAGCGGCCCAGCAGCACGGCGCGGACCGCCGCGACGATGGTCCCAGCCATGCACAGCCCAACCAGCATGCGGGCCGCGTACAAGAGCGGGCCTTGCTGCTCGGCCGGGATGGGCAGGCGCGCCGCCATCCACAAGCCCGTCAGTGCCGCCAACAGGCCGCAGGCGGCCACCAGCCTGCCGCTGTATCGGTGCAGGCGGCGGTTACGCCGCCTGAGTGCCGCATCGAACTGGAATGCGCCCAGCACACAGAACAAAGCCGCCGCCACGATGTGGAGCAGCACCGGCCCGGGCATGCTCATGAACCTCGCGCTGCTGCTCATATCACCGGCCAGCATTTGCATCAGGCGCGCCGCGCCAGCAGCCACCGGCACCACGCTCAAGAACAAAAGCAAGAAAGTGGGGGCTCCCGGCATCCGCCACGACGGACTGGGCAAAACTGGCAAAACTCGCATGACGCAGACCGGGCTAGAGCGTGGCGCCAACCCCTTGTCGATCGCCTGGCTGGCAGTGTCGACGGCGCTGCCCCAGCCTGTCACCGTACCAAAGTACGGTTTTGCGGCGCTGGCTCAGAGCAAGTTCAAGGCCTGGGCGCGTGCGACCGCCTCGGTGCGTCTTTGCACATCGAGCTTGTCAAAGATGTTCTGGTTATGCCACTTGACCGTGCTCAGCGAGACAAACAGCTGCTTGCCGATTTCCTGGTTGGACAGCCCTTTGTAAATCAGGGTCAGCACTTCGAGCTCGCGCTGGCTCAAGGGCTCGGCCAATGCATCGGGCGGAGTCAATGGCATCGGCAGCGTTGCTGGGGCAGGCAGCGTCAGGCTGGCAATGGCGTCCGACTGCCTGCGCAGCGCGTCTAGCAACAGCGCGGTGTAGCGCGGCCGCGCGCCCTGGGCCGCCTTCTCCAAGAGTCGCTGCATGGGCCGGCCCAAATCAACAAAAGCGCGCACCCAGCCCTGCGGCTCGGCCAAAGACATCGCCTCGCCCAGCACGGTCAGCGCCGCCTCGGACGGGTCGAAGGCGTCCAGCGCCAGCGCCTTGAGCAAGAGCGCGCGCACCAGCTCGGCCGCCGGGGCAGTGGCTTGCGAGGCGGACAGAAACGCATTCAGACATTCGAGCGCCTGCATCGCCTGGCCCCGGGCGAGCAAGACCTGCGCCTGCGCCAAGGGCAGCGCATGGGTTTGCGCCAACTCGGCGGCGGCCATCACCTCGCCGGTTTGCAAAAACGCCTGCACCTGCACCTGGGCGATGGCGAGCCGTCCGCCATGCTGGTTTCTGGTCTGGGCGGCGGCGCTGGCCAGCTTCAGCATCTCCAAGGCCGCGTCGCTCTCGGCACGGGACAGCAGCATCTGCGCGCGCAAGGCGTCGGCGCCCAAGCCGGCGTCGCATTCCAGCAGCGCGGCCAGCCGACTGCTTTGTTCGGCATGGGAGGCAGCGGCCTCAAGCTCGTTCCATTGATAGCGAATGCGCGCCAGCCCCAGATGAACCTCGCAGGCCACGCCATGCGGCTGATCGCCCAACAACTGCAGCGCGCGGCCGTAGGTGCGAGCGGCCAGGTGCAGTTGGTTGTCGTCCTCCTGCAGATGGCCCAACGCAATGGCCGCGCAAACCCCGATCATGCGATTGCCACAGGCTTGCGCCTGCGCCAGCACTTCGCCGTAGACCTGCTGGGCCGCCGCGCGCTCGCCATGGAATTGATGCGCCACGCCCAGCGCGCATTGAGCCGCAACGCGCAGCGCCAAGCTGGTTTGCGGCAGCCGCTGCAGCGCCAAGGCGGCCTCCTGGGCAATCGTGGCGGCATCGCCTCGGGCCACCGCCTCCCAGGCGCGCACCGCGTTCAGCTCTCCGCACCAGCCCTCATAGGCCGGATCCTGGCTGGCCTTTTCTATCGCCGCCTGCGCACCCAGCATCGGCGCGCGCATCAGGCTGTGCTGACTGGTGGCCAGGTAAGACCAGGCCAGCATCAGCCACAGCGGCGGATGCGCGTCCAGAAATGCCGGCGGCTGGTCTCGCAGCCACTGCAGCACCGGTTCCGCGTCCTCCAAAAAGTACAGCGGCATGCCGTCGCCCTGCACCACCTGCATCGCGCGCGCCGTGTCACCGGCGGCCACCGCATGGTGCAAGGCATCGCGGATCATGCCCTGGGCTTCGTACCAGGCAGTGGCGCGCAGATGCAAGGCGGCCTGCACTTTCTTCTCGCTCTCACTCAAGCGCTGCCGCAACATCGCGCCAAACAGATGGTGGTAACGGAACCAGCGGCGCTCTTCGTCCAGCGGCACGATAAACAGACCGGCGGCCTCCAGCTGGCGCAGCATCTCGCGCCCCTCACCTGACTGCGACTGCATGACGGCGTCGCACAAGTCCGGGCACATGCGGTCCAGCAGCGAGGTGCGCAGCAAAAAGCACTGCAGCGCGGGGCTTTGGCGCCGCAGCACTTCTTCGAGCAGATAGTCCTGCACCAGGCGGTGGTTGCCGCTGAAAGACTGGATGAAGCGCTCGGCGTCGCTCTGCCCGGCCAAAGATAAGGCCGCCATCTGCAGCCCGGCCGGCCAGGCTTCGGTGCGCGCAGCCAGCGCCTGAACTTGAGCCTCGCTCAGACCCAAGGCCATCACGTGATTCAAAAACTGCGCGCTCTCCTCGGCCTGGAAACGCAAGTCGTCCTGCCCCAGCTCGAGCAACTGGCCTTGCGCTCGCCAGCGCGCCAGAGCGATGGCCGGCAGGGCACGCGAGGCCAGCACCAGATGCAAATGCGCGGGCATGCGCTCGAGCAGAAAGGCCAGCAGCGCGTCAACTGCGGGGCAGCTGGCTAAATGGTAATCATCGAGCACCAAGACCAGCCGGCCCGGCCGCGTCGCCAGTCGGTTGATCAGATGGGTCAGCACCGCCTCGGGCGTTGGCCGGGGTCGGGCCTGGGCCAGCGCCAAAGCCCCATCACCCAGTTCGGCAGCAATGCTGCGCAAGCTGGCGGTTAAATAGGCCACGAACTGGTCCGGATCACGCTCGCCCTCATCGAGCGACAACCAGGCGCTGGGATGCTCACAGGCCTGCACCCAAGCCCCCAACAAGGTCGATTTACCAAAGCCGGCGGGCGCGCAAACCAGGCTTAGCTTGCCCGGCAAACCGGCGTCCAAACGCTGCATCAAGCGCTGGCGCTCAACACTGCGCAGCGCCGGCGGGGGCGCGAAGAGCTTGGTGGCGAGCAGGGTCTGGGTCATGGGCCGACTATACGAGTGGCCGGCCAAGACCCGCCACCAGCTACGCCAGGGCGGCAGCAGCCTTTCGCTGCGCCTGGCTCTGCCCACCATAACCCCAGGCATCGGCGGGTACTTGCTGCACCACGATATAGCTGGTCGGATGCAGTCGCCCCAGCACGACGCCCATCGCCGTATGCACGGCGGCCAGATAGGCGCTGATCTGAGCGGCGGTATTGGTGCCGGCCGTGACCTGAATCTGCAGCTGATAGCTGGCCAGCGTGTCGGCGGCCAGCGGCCGCGCGCCGATGAACCAATGCGTGGCCGGCACCAGCTCGATACGCACAGCGGTCAAAGCGGGGACTTTAGCCAGATGCTCGGCGGTCAATTCGGTCAAGGTGGCGGCCAAGTCGCGCAGGCTGGGGTCGGTGCCGGGCGCGGGGCTCAGGCTGAGGTGCAGATAGGGCATGGTGGTGTTCTCCGGTATAGGGTTCGAGTTCGGTTCGTGTTTGCGCTGTCAGTAATAGCGGCTGCGCAAGTCGGCGCTCTGCCAGCGTGCCTCCACGCGCGCGGCCCAGGCATCAAACCAGCGATCCAGCCAAAGGCGCGGGGAGTTAAAGAAAGACGAGCTCGGAGCCGGCTCGGGCTGCACTTGGGCGGCGTCGCGATATAGGGCGTAGTTGAGGCTGTTGTTCATGCTGGCTTGCTCACTGGGTTTGTTTGCGGATTGAGGCTTGGCTTTCGATGGAACAGATGTTATGTTTGCGCCAACGCACAAACA
This sequence comes from Paucibacter sp. B2R-40, assembly GCF_025717555.1. Classification (GTDB taxonomy): domain Bacteria; phylum Pseudomonadota; class Gammaproteobacteria; order Burkholderiales; family Burkholderiaceae_C; genus Paucibacter_A. The sequence continues at coordinate 184,285 of NZ_JAJIRP010000002.1, forward strand.
ACTGCGCAAACTGCACTTGAAGTTTGCAAATACGCACAATGGAGCAACTGGAAGTCGGGCTGGATTGGGATGATTTGCGCTACGCGCTGGCGATTGCCGAGGCCGGCTCGCTGAACGGCGCCGCCAAGCTGATGGGGGTGCGCCACACCACCGTGCTGAGGCGGCTGGATGCCTTGGAAGAGCGGCTGGGCGCGCGCCTGTTCGAGCGTCTGCGCAGCGGTTACCGGCCGACCGAGGCGGGCGAGTTGATGGCGGCGCAGGCGCGCGAGATGCGCCCTGCGATTGCCGAAATGCAGCGCCGCATCGTCGGCCGCGACCTCGAGCTGCAAGGCACGCTGCGCCTGAGCACCGCTTTTGTGGCGATGCTCTACCTGCTGCCCGAGGCGCTGGCGGCGTTCCGGCGCAGCCATCCGGGCATCGAGGTCGAGGTGAACGAGAACTCCAGCTTGGTTGATATGTCCAAACGAGACGCCGATGTGGCGCTGCGCATGAACCGGCTCGTGCCCGAGCATCTGGTCGGGCGCCGCTTGGGCGACGTGCGCATGCGTGTCTACGCCAAACGCGGCCAGGCGGGTCTGCCGCAAAGCGTTCTGCCGGTGAGTGACCTCTGCGCCAACTACCCCTGGATAGGATTCGATCGGGAGCGCCGCTCGCGCTTTTTCGACCGCTGGATGCTGGACCATGTGCCGCAAACCAGCATCGCCGTGCGGCTGGACCTGCTGCATCCGGCCGTGGCGATGGCGCGCACCGGCTTGGCCTTGGCGCTGCTGCCCACCTTGATCGAGGGCCATGAGCCCGATTTGCTGCCGGTCTCCGAGGTGCTCAGCGACGTCAGCACGCCGGTCTGGCTCCTGACGCATCCGGACCTGCGCCAGACCGCGCGGGTGCGCGCCTTTATGCAGGAAGTGGGCGCGAGCCTGCAGGCAAGGCTGGAGGCCGCACCTTGAAAAACCGCCAAGCCGGCCTCACTGTGTCGAGCATCAGAAGGAGTTGTCACCGATGTTGATCACCTGCCCGCACTGCCTGAGCAAGAACCGCGTTCCCGATGAGCGTGCCACCCAAGACCCGATCTGCGGCAAATGCGGCCAAGCGCTGCTCAGCGGCGAGGTGGTCGAGTTGAGCGAGGCCAACTTCGATGCGGTGGTGGCGGGCAGCGAGTTGCCCGTGCTGGTCGACTTCTGGGCGCCTTGGTGCGGCCCTTGCCGGCAGATGGCGCCGCAGTTCGCCATCGCCGCCAAGCAACTCAAGGGTCAGGTCTTGCTGGTCAAGGTGAACAGTGACGAAAGCCCTCAGCTGTCACAGCGCTTCGGCATCCGCAGCATCCCGACCTTGCTGCAATTGCAGCAAGGCAAAGAGTTGCAGCGCATGTCGGGGGCGCTGCAGGCGCCGCAGATTGTGGGCTGGCTGAAGCGCTGAACAAGCATCAAGCCCAACGCCCGACCGGCAGCGCGGCCGGGCTGAGCAAGACCCAACGTTGCCAACGGCGGCGCAGCAAAACAAGCGTCAGGATCAGGCTCAACGCCGCCGTGATCCAGAGGCTCAAACCCAGCCAGGCCATGCCGGCCAATACCGCTGCGCCGGCGGCCATGGCGATCAGCGGCAACACCTGATGCGCGCCCACTGGAGCGGCTTGACGGGACCAGTCGCGCAACAAATAGCTGCCCATGGGCAAGGCCAGCAGCAAGGCATACAGGCCCAAACGCGGAGCACCGCCGCCGGAGGCCATTGCCATCATCAGGCAGATCAGGGCCAAGGCCAGACTCCACTGCAAGAAATACTGCGTCAACAATCGTCGGGCCAACAGTCGGTTCAGCGTTTGACCGCGCGGCATCGCCGGCAGCAGCATCAGCAGCGCCTGCTCGCGGCGGCTGCGATGCAGGCTGGCGGCCAGACCCAGCAGCGGGTTCAAGACCATGCTGACGATGCCGATCTGCAATCCAACGCTGCCATTGCCGCCGAATTCCGACCAATTGGGGGCGTAAAACTGGGCAATTGCTACCGCGCCAATCGCCAGCAGCGCCAGTATGACGGTCAAGGAACCCAGAATGCTGGTCCAGTGCTGATTGCCCCAGCAAGCCAGTTCGGCGCGCGCCAAAACACTGCGCGCTGCGGGCTTGGCATGGGCCAGCAGATAGCGCTCCCACAAGGGCCGCGGCCATGAGAAAAGCCTCGTCAGGGTCAGGCCGGTCTTGCCAAAGTACATGCCGGTAGACAGGCCGCGGGTTTGATCAGCAAAGGCCAAGCGCAGCATTTCGGCCTCGCGGTAGCTCGCTTGATGCGCCGCGCCGCCGTCTTGCAACAAGCGACTCAGCAGCCAAGGCAATAGCAGGCCGGCGACCAAAGCCAAGCTGGCGGGCTGCGCGCCGTACCAATGCAGCACCCCATGCCAAACGCGTAACCACAGCGCATTCACCGGCCACCAAAAGCCAAGGCTGGGCACGATCCAGATCAAAAACCACAGCCGGTACCAGCGCAGCATCGCCGCCACGCTGAGCATCACCACTGCCGCGCCCAAGCCCCAGGCCAGCGGCTGGCCCAGTTGCGAGCCGAACAGCACCGCGCTCGTAGCGCTCAAGACAAGCAGCAGGCCGACCGCGCAGCAGCGCAATCGGGCCAGATGACCGGGCACCAGGCGGGCGGCAGTCGGGTGGTTCTGGCGCCGCAGGCTGGCGAAACTGATGCCCCACAGAATCAGCAGACTCGTCGCGGCGGCGATGCCGAGGACTAGGCGCGCCGTGGTCAGGTCGACCATGATTGCGCAAGCAAGGGCCAGCGCCAGCGTCAACAACAGCAGTGCGAGCCACACCCATAGCTCGCCGGTGTGGCGGCGTTGTTGAAAGGGTGCCAACAAGAGCGGGCTGTAGTTCGACCGTAGCGCGCGCAAGCTCCTCATCATGTCAGCTCCATGAACAGGTCTTCCAGATTGACGCGCTCGCTGCTCACATCGACCGGCAGTTGCCCGCTGGACGATGAAGACTGCGGATAGCGCACCAAGCAGCGCTCGCGCCCAGCCTCAAGTGGGCTGCGGCTCAGGGCTTGCAAACCCTCCGCAGCAATCAGCGCTTGCAGCACCGCAGTGGGCCCGCTCAAGGCGCGCACCTCGTCCAGCAACTCATCCAGCGGCGCCTGCAAGCCGATGCGGCCTTGCTTCAAAAAGGCCACGTTGAAGGCGACGCGCTCGAGGTCCGACAAGATGTGGGTCGAGAACACCACCGTCGTGCCACGGTCCAGCACCTGCTCGACCAGCTCGCGCAGGAAGTCGCGCCGCCCGGCGGGGTCAAGGCTGGCCACCGGCTCGTCCAGCACCAAGAGGTCGGGCTCATGGGCGAGCGCACGGATGATGGACAAGCGCTGCTGCTGGCCGCCGCTGAGCTTGGCGATCGGCTTGTCGCGCGCGATGTCCCAGCGCGACAGCAAGCCCTCGACCTTGGCCTCGTTCCAGCGTGGATAAAAGCTCTTGAAGTAACGCAGCAGTTGGGCGGGCGTGAAACCCTCGAACAAATCGCTTTGCTGCGGCACATAGCCGATGCGGGCGCGCCCGGCGTCGTCCAGCTCAGCCGCATTCTGGCCGAACAACTGCACCGCACCGTTTTGCGGCTCGCGCAGGCCCAGCAAGCTCTCCAGCAAACAAGTCTTGCCTGCGCCATTGCGGCCCAAAAGGCCGACCACTTGGCCCGGCAGCAGCTGCCAGTCCAGACTCTTCAGCACGGCTTGCTGGCCGAAGCTCAGGCTCAGACCCTGCACCTGCGCGGTGACCGATGTGGATAGCGTGTTTGCGCTCATGCGGCGCCTCCCTGTTCTTGAATGAGATCTTGATTGAGAATTTGTTCAAACAACTGCAATGCTTGGGGAGCCGACACCTCCAACTGATGCACTTCGGCCGCTGCGCGCTCCAGCGTCGGACGCAGCAAGGCGATGCGATCGACCGCCGGTTGCGCGCTTTTGTGCTGTGCCGCCACCCGCATCGCCAAGCCGCGCCGGCGCTCCAGCAGCCCCTCGGCTTCGAGCAGGCTGTAGGCCTTGGAAATCGTCATCGGGTGCACGGCCAAAGCTTGCGCAACCTCGCGCACCGAGGGGATCTCCTGCCCAGCAACCAGCTGCCCGCTGGCCACGCGGCGCCGCAATTGCTCGACCAACTGCCGATAAATCGGTTCGGTCGAGCCGGTGTTGATTTGAAAGAAAAAGCTGTCGGCACTCAAAGCTGCTCCTGATGTGTACTAGCATAGTAGTACACATATACAGCCTGAGTCAAGCTCTTCAAGCGTATCGATTGCATCAAGTGCTTGTGCGGCGAACTTTGCCGAAGAGGCATGGGCGCTTCATGTGATGATTCGGCCCCATGCAGAAACCGATCGCTCGCCGCTCACTCATGTCCACTTCTCCGCGCTCATCACTCGACTCCGGATCGCTGCTGGCCATCTTGCTGGCCTGCACGCTAGCGCCGCTGCTGGCCTTCAACTTGACGCCCTCGGCGACGCTGTTCAATCAGCTCACTGCCCTTGCCGGCTGGGGCTTGGTGCTGCTGTGCATGGGTGGCCAGCAGGCACCCGCCTGGCGGCTCACGCCGGCGGCCGCAGCGCTGGGCCTATTGGCGCTGGCACCTTGGGCTTCAAAGCTCTTGGGCAGCTTGCCAACGGCCTTGGCGCTGGCCAATAGCGGCATGCTGTTCGCGGCCTTGGCCCTGCTGCTAGCCGGCCAGGGCCTGCAGCGCAGCGAGCGGCAGCGTTGGCTGGAGGCGCTGTGCTGGGGCTTGTTGTTGGCTGGGGTCTTGAGTTTGATCGTCAGCCTAGTGCAGGTCTTTATGCCGGCCTGGGCCGATGGGCATGTGATCGCGCGCTCAGGCATCCCGGGTCGGGCGGTAGGCAATATGCGCCAACCCAATCATCTGGCCAGCCTCTTGATGTGGGCCTGTGTGGCGGCGGTGTATCTGGCCGACCAGGGTCGCTTCAAATCCTTCGGCGGCAGCTTCGTTTTGCCATTGCTGCTGTTCGGCCTGGTCTTTGCGGTGGTGCTGAGCGCCTCGCGCACCGGTGTGATCGGCGTGCTGATCTTGGCTGCCTGGGGCGCGCTTGATCGCAAACTGGGCCGCGCGGCCAAGTTATCGCTGATGGCCACACCCATGCTGCTGGCCTTGAGTTGGTGGTTGCTGTCGGCCTGGGCGGCCGGCGGCGCGCATGCGCTGGGGGCCGAGTCGCGCCTGGCCGAAGGTGCAGGCTCGCCGTCACGGCTGGCCATCATCGCCAACGCCTGGAGTCTCTTGAAGGCCAACCCCTGGACGGGCGTCGGCTGGGGCGACTTCAATCTGGCCTGGAGCATGACGCCCTTCCCTGATCGGCCGATTGCGTTTTTTGATCACACCCACAATCTCGTGATGCAGTTGGCCGTCGAGTTAGGTCTGCCGCTGAGTTTGGCGATTTTGGGCTTGCTGGCCTTCTCGCTATGGCGCGCCTTTGCTCTCAGTCGCGCTGCTGGCAGTGCCGACGCGGTGGTGCGGCGCTGTGCTTTCATGCTGGTCTTGATGATAGGGCTGCACAGCCTGCTGGAGTACCCGCTCTGGTATGCCTACTTTTTGCTGCCGAGCGCTTTCGCCTTCGGCTTGGCGCTCGGCGCGCCCACCGATGAAACGCCGCATGCCGACAAAGCAAGCGACAACAGCTGGGTCTGGATTGGAGCCTTGATGCTGGCGACCAGTGCCTACACCACCTGGGAGTATTTGCGCGTGGTCGATATTTATGCCCCCTCGGCCAACTCGCAGCCATTGACGCAGCGCATCGCCACAGGCCAGGCCACGGCCCTGTTTTCGACCCAGGCCGACTATGCCGCCGCCACCTCCTTGCCCGCCAGCCCGGCCACGCTGGGCGCAGCCCAACGGACCGCCCACAACCTGATCGACGCGCGGTTGATGATCGCCTGGGCCAAATCGCTGCACGCCAACGGAGATACCGACAAGGCCCGTTATGTGGCGCAGCGCCTGCGGGAGTTTCACCATCCAGCCGGCACGGAATGGCTGGAGGACTGCGAGCTCACGTTGGAGGCCGGCGCGCTCAAGCCGTTCCAGTGCGAGCCGCCGCTGCGCGACTACAACTGGCGCGAGTTGCGCCGGTGATTCAGCCGGCCGACCAGTCGCCGCTCTTGCCCCCATGCTTTTCCAGCACGCGGATATCGCCCATCACCATGCCGCGATCAGCGGCCTTGCACATATCGTAAATGGTCAGCAGGCCGATCTGCACCGAGGTCAAAGCCTCCATCTCGACCCCGGTGCGGCCCAGCGTCTCGACTTGGGCGCGGCACAGCACAGCGTTGGCGGCCACGTCGATCTCGAACTCAACCGCCACGCGGGTCAAGGGCAAGGGATGGCAAAGCGGGATCAGATCGGCGCAGCGCTTGGCGGCCTGAATGGCGGCGATGCGGGCGATGCCCAAAACATCACCTTTTTTCGCACTGCCACTGGTGATCAATGCTAGGGTGGCGGCTTGCATGCTGATGCGGCCTGCCGCCACCGCAACACGGTGCGTGACAGCTTTGGCCGCAACGTCCACCATATGGGCTTGGCCTTGGGCGTCAAAATGAGTGAGTTCTGATGTCATTGCAGGGCGGGTCTCGATGGGCGGCAACAATTGGGAAACGATTGTGGGCGCATCATAGAGAGGCTTGACGCTTTTTTGGAGTCTGTGTTGTTGAAGCTATCTGTCAGTTTGATGCGTCGTCCGGGCCGCTGTGCCGTCAGTTTGTTGGCGGCTGCGGTGCTGAGCATGGGCATGCCTCTCAGCTATGCGCAGGTCAACCTGCCGGCGCTGGGCGACTCGGTATCGCAAGATCTCGACCTCGGCACCGAGCGCCGCATTGGCGAGCAGGTGATGCGGCAGATTCGCCCTGATCCAGACTTCCTCGAAGACCCCTTGCTGCTGGAATATCTGCAGTCGATCTGGGGGCCGCTGGTGACCACCGCCAAGCAACTCGGCAACATCGGCGACGAGACCAGCGAGCGCTTCGCCTGGGAGGTGTTTTTGGTGCGCGACCGCAGCATCAATGCTTTCGCCCTGCCGGGCGGTTATGTCGGCGTGCATCTGGGCTTGATCGCGATGACGGGTTCGGCCGATGAATTGGCCTCGGTGCTGGCGCATGAGTTGTCGCATGTAACGCAGCGCCATATCGCCCGGCGCATGGCCGGCGATTCGCGCAACAGCATGCTGGCCTTGGCCGGCTTGGTGGCCGGCTTGATCGTCGCTTCGCGCACCCACAGCACGGACGTGGCGAACGCAGCCATCGTCGGCAGCCAGGCGGCTGCCGCGCAAGCCTCGCTGAGTTTTTCGCGCGATATGGAACGCGAGGCCGACCGGGTCGGCTTCACGGTGATGAACCAGGCCGGCTATTCGCCCGCCGGCATGTACAGCATGTTCGATCGCATGGAGCAGGCCAACCACCTGATGGATTCCGGCGCTTACCCTTATCTGCGCTCCCACCCCTTGACCACCGAGCGTATCGGTGACGCGCGCTTGCGCATGGGCACCATTGACTATGAACGCCCAGTCGGCAGCGCAGAACATGCATTGATGGCTGCGCGGGCCAAGGTCTTGATGGACGCGCGGGCCGAGGCCTGGACCGCCTTGCAAAACCTGGACGCCGGGGCGCGCGACCAACAGACCAAGGCCAGCGCTGAGAACAAGGGTTATGAGCAACTGGCTGCGCGCTATGCCGGCGCATTGGCTTCGATCAAGATGCGTGACTTTGCGCGGGCGGAAAACGCCTTGCGCAGCGCCGAGCTGACTTTGAAATTGATGGGCCAGGACCCCAAAGCCGAGCGCATGCTGCGTTACTTGCGTGCCGAACTGAATCAGGCGCGCGGTCAGGCCGCCGATGGTTACGCAGCCTTGAAGCCGCTGGCGGGCGAGCGCTCCAGGCCGCTTTTGATTCAAAAAGCACAGCTGGCTCGTGTCGACACCAATCCAGCCACCGTGCGCGAAGCCGCCGAGGCGCTGCAGACCTATGTGAGCCTGAACCCGATGGACCCCTTGGCCTGGGCCGAGCTAGGCCAGCTTTGGAGCAAGCTGGACCAACCGCTGCGGGCAGTTCGCGCGCAGGGCGAGGAGCGTGCAGCCATGGGCGATTTGAACGGCGCCATCGACCGTTTTCGCTCCGGCCTGCGGCAGTCCCGCGGCCGCGATGCCGACCAGGTCGAGGCAGCGGTGATCGACGCGCGCCTGCGCAGCCTGCTGTACGAGCGGCGTCAACTGCTGGCGGAGATGTATCCGCGCGGCGCGCCGCCGGGCGCCGAGTTGCCCTGAGTTCAGTCCGAATCTGGGAACAGGCGCTCGAACAAGGTGTCGATCAACATGCCGCACAGGCTGTAAATCAACGAGCCGATCAAGGCGGCCCAAAAGCCGGCCACGTCAAAGCCGCTCAGCAAGCGCGCCGCCGCCCAGAACATCAAGGCATTGATGACGAACAGGAATAGCCCCAGGCTGACCACCGTAACGGGCAAGGTCAACAGCACCAGGACCGGCCGCAACAAGGTGTTGAGCAAGCCCAGCACCATCGCCGCGATCAAGGCCGAGCTGAAGCTGGTCACCACCACGCCGGGATACAAATGAGCGACCAGCAGCAAGGCTGCGGCCAATAGAAGCCAACGCAAAAGTATCTTCATGGCGCCGAATATACAAGCGAGGCGTGACTTTTTGCAGGGTCTTCGGCTGGGGACTTGCCCCTAAACGGGGGCAGGTCTTGCCTTTTGCTGGCAGAATGCGGACTTCGAAGGGGGAGTAGCTACGCGGTGCAAGCCGTGGCGGCCGCCCGTCAGTACGGTGTCTGTGAAGATGCCCGGGCCCCGCAGCCGGCAGTGGATTGATTGTTGTTAGTCAACAGCGCCGTCCCGCAAGACCTTTCGACTCTTGGCCGCGGCTTTGCATTCAGCAGGCGCGGCTCGATGTTTGGTTTTTTTGCGGGAAATTCAATGGATACGATTGCGCCTGTGTGGCTGTGGTTCTTCTTTGGCGGCTCGGTGCTGGCCGCCCTGTTCGTCGACTTTGTGGTGCTGCGCAAGCAAGGCGCCCACGAGGTTTCTGTCAAAGAAGCGATCAACTGGTCCCTGGTCTGGGTGGGCTTGAGCCTGGCCTTCAACGGCTTGTTCTGGTGGGCCATCAAGGACAGCACAGGTAACGTTGAGTTAGCCAATACCCGCGCCCTGGAGTTCTTGACCGGCTACTTGATCGAAAAGTCGCTGGCGGTGGACAACATCTTTGTCTTCCTGATGATCTTCACCTATTTCTCGGTGCCGGCCGAGTATCAAAAACGCGTGCTGATGTACGGCATCATCGGCGCCATCATCCTGCGTACGGTCATGATTCTGGTCGGCAGCTATTTGATTGCCGAGTTCCACTGGGTGCTGTATGTGTTCGGCGCCTTCTTGCTGGTCACCGGCATCAAGATGTGGTGGGCCGCCGGTCAGGAACCTGATCTTGAGTCCAACCCGGCCTTGAAGCTGCTGCGCCGAACAATGCCAGTGAGCAAGAACTTTGACGGCGAGCGCTTCTTCACGCTGGAGAACGGCAAGCGCGTCGCCACGCCGCTGCTGCTGGTGATTGCGCTGATTGGCATGACCGATGTGATCTTCGCGGTGGATTCGATCCCGGCCATCTTCGCCATCACGGACGATCCCTTCATCGTGTTGACCTCGAACATCTTTGCCATCCTGGGCCTGCGTGCGATGTACTTCCTGCTGGCCGCGATGGCGACAAAGTTTCATTTGCTCAGCTACGGTTTGGCGGTGGTGCTGGCATTCATCGGTAGCAAGATGATTCTGATCGACATCATCAAGATCCCGGTCTTGGTCTCGCTTGGCGCTGTGGTTGCGATCCTGGCTGCGACCATGATCCTGAGCTTGCATACCGCGCCCAAAATATCCAAGGACAGCAAGCACTGAGTCGGCCGGCGGCCCTTGGCCGCCCTCCCCGATAAAAGCCCCGTGAAGCTTTCGCTTGCGGGGCCTTTTTTTACCCTTCGCACGAATCTAAATAACAATCGTTCGCATTAATGCTAGGATAAGGACAAGGCCCAGCAAGGCCGAAATACCCGCAAATTCAAGCGCAAGGCCATTTGTGATTCCCGTACTTGTCACCCCAACCGCGTCCTCTGCGTCCCGGCGTGCCAGCACCTCGTCGCCCGCCATCAGCACAGCAGCGCACCCGAGCTCAATCCCAATGACGCGTCTCAAGGGGCCGGCTAGACCCGCCCGCACGCTCTTGCTCGGCTGCGTCCTCACGGTGCATTTGATCGCCGGCTGGGCTCTCTGGCAGTTCGTCGGCGTGCGAACCCAAGCGCTCAAGCCCGAACCCATCGTGCTGAGTCTGATTGCCGCCGCCCCACCCCTGGCCTCGAACCAGTTGCCGCAACGCCAGCCGAAGAGCAGCAATACACATGAACCACTGAGGCCCTTGACTGCGCCACCGGTCGAAAACCTTGCTATGCCAACGCCGAGTTCGGTCCCCGCTCTTGTCGAGGTTTCGCCCCAAGCGTCGCCGCCAGCGATCGCGCCCCAACTTGAAGCGCCGCATCACATTGCTGCGCCGTCAATCGCACCGATTACCGCCGCCGGTCCGCGCCAAGTTGCGGCCAGTGCGGTGCGATATCTGGTCGAGCCACAAATGACGGTGCCGCTGCTCTCGCGCCGCTTGGGCGAATCGGGCGTCGTTCACCTGCGCATCGTGGTCGACGCACGCGGGCACCTGAAGGAGGCAAGCTTGAAAAAGTCTGCTGGCTTTGCTCGCCTGGATCAACAAGCGCTGCAAGACATTCGCTCGGCACGCTTCGCGCCCTATCTTGAGAACGGGCAAGCGGTCGAATGGGAAACCGTCGCGCTATTGGCCTACGAGCTCGATCGCTAGTCCTCCCGTCACGCCGCGCCGGCCCCAAGCACACCTCTTCGAGGCTAAAACATAACCCCATATTCAATGACCTAAAAGTCGAATGCGGTGTACGGCAAACACGCAGCGCGGCGTGGGCCTGGCACCGGTACTCAGCTCCAATTCAAGGGCAAATTTTCAACAAGTGATGCGGGTGCGCGACACCTAGGGTAAACAGGCTGCATTTCGATGTGAGATTGGGCTCGCTTCCCCTATGAAAGCCTTCTCAAGCGCCTAGTGCCGCAGTACCATCGCCCCTGCTAGGTGCTAGAGAGAATTGAAGGCTTATGCGGCCTTCACCCAGAACCAGCACATCAACAACTTTTGATGGAGAGAATTGAAATGGCAACTGCAAAGAAGGCCGCGCCCGCTAAGAAAGCGGCTGCGACCCCCAAGGCCGCACCGGCGAAAAAAGTAGCTGCGGCTCCAGCCGTCAAGGCGGTCAAAGCTGCGGCGCCGGCCAAGAAGGCCGCTCCTGCGAAGAAAGCTGCTGCGGTCAAAAAGGCTCCGGCCGCCAAGAAGGATGCCGCTCCTGCAAAGAAGCGCACCCCGAATGCAGCATTCATGAAGGCCTTGACGCCTAGCGCCGCCTTGGCCGCCATCGTCGGCGCAGCTCCGCTGCCGCGCACCGATGTGACCAAGAAGGTCTGGGAATACATCAAGAAACACAATCTGCAAGATGCCGTGCAAAAGCGCATCATCGTTGCCGACGCGGCGCTGAAGGAAATCTTCGGCAAGGCAAAAGCAGATATGTTCGAAATGACCAAGCTGATCAACAGTCACCTGAAGTAATGCGTGAGCCCGATGGGCGATCGTGCAATCGTGTGAATGGGCCGCTGCCTGCTTGCCCGATCGCAGCACCCTAGCCCAAGACAGGAGGCCCGCTCAGCCGGGTCTTTTTTTCGCCCGTTTTTTAGGGCAAGGCGCCTTGCAAAGCGTCGACCATCTTCAGCACATCGATGGGTTTGACCCAATAGTCGCTGAACCCCGCAGCGCGAGCTGCCTCAACTTGGTCCGGCAGATCATCGGCCGACAGCGCCACACAATGCAGTGTCGAGCCGCGCGCAACGTTGCGCAAATGCGTCAGCAATTCCAGCCCCGTCATATCGGGCAGATTCATATCAATCAGCAAGAGGTCGGGCCGCAAGCTTTCGAGCAGCGCCAAGGCCTGGGCGCCGTCCTCGGCACATTCCAGGCGCCAACCGGGCAGACGCCGAAAGACCTCCTCCATCAACACGAGGTTGATGCGGTCGTCTTCAACATAGAGCACGAGGCGGGCTGGGGCCGAGAGCATGAGAATTTGAGCGATCTGGTCAGTTGCAAAGCCCGAGCAGGTTAGCAGCGATTTACCTACCGCGCACCCCAAGAACCCCGCGGCACTGAAAAACGACAGGCAAGTGAGCGGCTTTTTTGCTCATCGGCGTCCGCGCGTATCAACGCAACAAGAAATGAAGTTCCGATTGATTTCAGGGTAAGCGTGAATTAACACACCTCCCTGCCTCGGCCGCAGGGGCCCGCGAGCACTTTAACTGCCCTAGGGTTATTACACTCTTGACATCGCAGATCGAGGGAAAAGACTGGTTTTCCCCGCTCCATTCAAGACTGCTTTACTGGTTTTTTGAAAGTGTCGACGGCATTGCCGCCCACAGCCTGCGGGCTAAATTTGACGGAATTTGAAAAAATGTCTTTGCTAGCATCGATTGCTCTTGCCGCTTCTAGTGCAGCGTCTGGCGCTACCTTGCCAAACTGTTCATGGGACAAGCCCGGCGTCAACCCCTTCATGGGTGACTTTTCGGCGGCCGTCGACCGCTACAAAGATATCCCCGCACCAGTGCGGGCAAAGCTGAAAGAGCGCATGCTCAAGCGCGACTACGACGAGTTGGTCACCATCAAGCGCGACAGCATTGAAGGCCAAGCCCAGTACGGCAGCGCCATCACCGATATGCACTTTGGCGCCAACAGTGTCTGCAAAACGGTCAGCCGCGCCAAGTGGACGCAGGCCTACGAAGAGCGCGGGCTGGTCTATTGCGAGCAAGGTCAGTGCATCTTGGTGCCGACCGTTTGTCGCAATGTCAGCCGAATTCAGCGCATCGCACCACGCGCCGCCGGGCCCGGCGCAGGAAGCAGTGTGGCCTCCTCGACGCAGGATGCACAAGGACCGTTGGAGTTGGACCCGACTGCGGCCGGTCCGGTGGCCAGCCCAGGAAGCTTCGCCCAGATTGCAGGCGGATCGGGCTTTGAGGGCGGCCCCGTGCTGACGCCTGGGCTGAGTGCACCAGGTGGCGGTGGCGGCTTTCCAGGCTTGGGCGGTGGCGGTGGTGGGATTGGCGGCGGCGGCGGTGGTGGCGGCTTGATTCCGACCCTGCCCCCTGGTCCACCAGCACCCCCCATCCCAGAACCCTCGACCTGGGCCATGCTGATGGCAGGCTTGTTTGCTGTGGGCTTTATCGCCCGCCGCCGCAAGCTCGGCTGAGCAAGGCTCAGCGCAGCAAGTTCTTCAAATAGCGCCCGGTATGGCTGCCTTCATGGGCGGCTACTGTCTCGGGTGTGCCTGCCACCAACAGCTGGCCGCCGCCCGAGCCGCCTTCCGGCCCCATATCGATGACCCAATCCGCCGTCTTGATGACGTCGAGGTTGTGCTCGATCACGACGATGGTGTTGCCGGCATCACGCAACTGGTGCAAAACCTTCAGGAGCAGGGCGATGTCGGCAAAGTGCAGGCCGGTGGTCGGCTCATCCAGGATGTAGAGCGTACGGCCAGTGTCGCGCTTGCTCAACTCCAGCGCCAGCTTGACGCGCTGCGCCTCGCCGCCCGACAAGGTGGTCGCACTCTGGCCTAACTTCACATAGCCAAGACCCACATCCAGCAAGGTCTGCAACTTGCGCGCCAGCGTCGGCACGGCACTGAAGAATTGATGCGCGTCTTCCACCGTCATGGCCAGCACTTCGGTGATGTTCTTGCCCTTGTAGAGCACTTCCAGCGTTTCGCGGTTGTAGCGCTTGCCGAAGCAGCTGTCGCAAGGCACGTAGACATCGGGCAAGAAGTGCATCTCCACCTTTAGTACGCCGTCACCTTGACAGGCCTCGCAGCGGCCACCAGCGACGTTGAAGCTGAAGCGCCCTGGCCCGTAACCCCGCTCGCGCGCGGTATTCATTTCAGCAAAAAGCTCGCGGATCGGCGTGAACAAGCCGGTATAGGTGGCCGGATTGCTGCGCGGCGTGCGGCCGATTGGCGACTGGTCGACGTTGATGACCTTGTCAAAGGCTTCCAGCCCCTCGATCTGGTCATGCGGCGCCGGGTCGGCATGGCTTTGGTAGAGCTTCTTGGCGACCGCCGTGTAAAGCGTGTCATTGATCAAGGTGCTCTTGCCCGAGCCGGACACGCCGGTCACGCAGGTCAGGAGGCCCACCGGGATCTCGACCGTCACTCCCTTCAGATTGTTGCCGCGGGCATTGACGATCTTGAGCGCCTGGTGGGCGGCTTGCGGGCTGACGCGGTGGCGCTCGCGCGGCACTTCGATACAGGCCGCGCCGGACAGATAGCGCCCTGTCGGTGAATTCGGGTCGGCCGCCACCTGCTCGGGCGTGCCTTGCGACATGATGCGCCCGCCATGCACGCCGGCGCCGGGGCCGAGGTCCAACACATAGTCGGCCGCGCGGATCGCGTCCTCGTCATGCTCGACCACGATGACCGTGTTGCCAAGGTCGCGCAGGCGCCGCAGCGTCGCAATCAGCCGGTCGTTATCGCGCTGGTGCAGGCCGATACTGGGCTCGTCCAGCACATACATCACCCCCGTCAGGCCCGAGCCAATTTGCGAGGCCAGCCGGATGCGCTGCGCCTCGCCACCCGACAGCGTGTCGGCGCTGCGATCCAGGCTCAGGTAGTTCAGCCCAACGTCATTCAGGAAGCGCAAGCGCGAGGTGATCTCGCGTACCACCTTGTCGCCGATCTCGGCCTTGGAGCCCTTGAGCTTGAGGCCTTCAAAATAGACCAGGCAGTCGCGCAGCGTCGAATGCTCGACGTCATAGATAGGCCTGCCCTTGGTTCCAGGCGCCGCATCAGCGGGCTGCAACACGACATTGCGCGCTTCGCGACGCAGCCGCGAGCCCTCGCAATGCGGGCAGGGCTTGGCGGACATATAGCGGGCCAGATCCTCGCGCACCGCGCTGGAGTCCGACTCCTTGAAGCGCCGCTCCAGGCTGGGCAAGATGCCCTCAAACGGGTGCGAGCGTTTGACCGCGCGCTTCTTGGGCCCACCGGCGGGGCTTTCGGCTTGGTAGACGAAGGCAATCTCCTCCGCCCCGGAACCATGCAAAAAGGCATGGCGCACCGCTTCGGGCAGTTCCTCGAAGGGCTGATCAATGTCGATTTGGTAATGCGCCGCTACCGCCTCCAGCATCGAGAAGGTGTAGGCATTGCGCCTGTCCCAACCCTTGACCGCGCCGCTGGCCAGGCTCAAGGAAGGGAAGGCCACCACCTTGTCGCCATCGAACATGGTCAGCTGACCCAGGCCCTCGCAAGACGGGCAGGCGCCGACGGGCGAGTTGAACGAGAACAGCCGCGGCTCCAGCTCCGACAGCGAATAGCTGCAGGCGGGACAGGCAAACTTGCTCGACAAGACCTTCTCGGCACCGCTGTCCATATTCAAGACCAGGGCGCGCCCCTCGGCCAGCCGCAGCGCCGCCTCGAAGCTCTCGGCCAGACGCTGACGCAGGCCGTCGGCGCTCTCATCGGCGTCCTTCGCGTCTCTGGCCTTCAGTTTGATGCGATCCACCACCACATCGATGTCGTGCTTCTCGGTCTTCTTCAGTGCCGGAAAGTCCGGTGCATCGACGGTCGCGCCGTCGACCCGGAATCTCACATAGCCCTGCGCCTGCAGTGACTCGAACAACTCAAGGAACTCGCCTTTGCGATCGCGCACCACCGGCGCCAGCAGCATCAGCTTGGAGTCTTCCGGCATCGCCAAGACGGCGTCGACCATCTGGCTGACGCTTTGCGCCTCCAGCGGCAGGTTGTGGTCGGGGCAGAACGGCGTGCCCGCGCGCGCATAGAGCAGGCGCAGGTAATCGTGAATTTCGGTGACCGTGCCGACGGTCGAGCGCGGGTTGTGGCTGGTCGCTTTTTGCTCGATCGAAATCGCCGGCGACAGGCCCTCGATCACATCGACATCGGGCTTGTCCATCAGCTGCAAAAACTGCCGCGCATAGGCCGACAAACTCTCGACGTAACGGCGCTGGCCCTCAGCATAGAGCGTGTCAAACGCCAGGCTGGATTTGCCCGAGCCGCTCAAGCCCGTGATCACCACCAGCTTGTTGCGCGGCAGGTCCACATCGATGTTTTTCAGATTGTGGGTACGCGCGCCGCGAACTCGAATCATAGGGATTTCAAACGGCAAAGGCAGGGGCGGCGGCGATGACAAAGATAGGGAGTCGGACATGGTGTACACAGGGCGAAGCAACCTGACATCATAGGGCGAAGGCGTCAAAGTGCACAAACAGACCCATTCCTGCAGGCAAAGGGTCGCGTTCCAAGCTCGGGTAAACCCTCTATCGGCCGCAGACGCAGGCCACGCGCAAGTGCCGTCATTTCGTCGCATGACCATGGCGGCAGGCTCAGCGCTTGCCGATACTGAGTTCAACGAAGCAGGCATTGACACCCCAAAGCAGCCGCTTCGATGTTCACTCAAGGAGCCCCTCATCATGCGTACTCAAGCCTTCGTTGCCTTCATTCTTGCCGCCGCTTCATTTACTGCCAGCGCCCAAGGCGAGGCACCAAAGCCCGAGCAATTGGAGCGGGTCGTCGTCAGCGGCAAGGCGGTTCGATCCGAGCTCGTGCAATTGCCGCGCGTCGTCGTCACCGGCCTGAGCGTCAACAGCCAGATGCAGCAGCTCTTGTTGGCCTCGGCAAAACCAGCGCTGCGCCGTATTTAATATTCGCGACCCTATCCCTGACAATAGCGCCAGCGGGGTCGGTCCTGACCCCTTCCAGCTTTGTTGATCAGGGGACAGACGAGTGACAGAAGAAACCCGCAAGCGCAGATCATGGCTTGACGGCTTTATGGCCTACGCCTTGCCGAGCGGTCTGAGCGAAGCTCAGGTGCGCGACAACATCGTCATACTCGATCAACTGCTTTATGCGCTGTGGGATTTGGGCGAAAACCTGATCTTCGCCTGGACCCCGGCCGAGGGTGGTCAAAGCGGCTTGCGACTGCTTGTCGCACCTCATCCGCTGCTGACCGAATTCACCCAAGCCGCACCTGACCCGCAAGAAGCCTTGCGGCGTGGCCGGGTGCTGGATGAGCTGCTGGGCAATCAGGCGCATCTGCCCGCTGATCAATTCGAGCAAACTGCGGCCGAGCTGGGCCTGACGCCGCAATTCATCGTCCTGCCCTTCGCGCCACAAACCGGCCTCGGGCTGGACTTGATTGCCGCCATCGTGGCCCGTTATGGCATTCGACTGGTCGAAGACCGGGCGGTGATTCTCTTTGACGCGGTCGGCTTTTCGTTGCTGACGCCGCTGCAGCAGGTGGTGCAGCTCAACAGCCTGTCCTGTTCGGTCAACGCCGCCTATGCCAAGCTGCTGGACCGCGAGATCAATATCAATTTCGCACGCACCACCACCGGCGATGGCTTCTACATCTGGAACCGCATGCGCGGCATCGAGGCCAATGTCGAGCTCTACCAGCTCTTGCAATTCATCCTGGCCGATAACGCCTTGGCGCGTGAGCGGGCGCGCCGGCCCGAATCGGTGCCGCAATTGCGCGCGGCCTTCCACGTCGGCTCGCACTACGAGTTCTATCAAAGCGAAGGCCTGAACCCGACCTCGTTCAGCTATTTGGTCGGGCAGGTGACGATAGAGCTGGCCCGCATGATAGAGCGCGCGCTGCCGGGGCAGATTCTGCTCGGCAAGTTCAATACCCTGATGCGCGATGAACATAGCGGCGAGATCCAGCGCATCGACTCGGTGGACTTTGTCGAGCGCACACGCCGCCCGCTGAAAGCCCTGAACGGCCTGACCCTGGCCGGTGCCGAGATCGATGAAATTGCCTGTTACTTGACCGGCAACCGCAACGCGGCCGGCGACTTTGGCATCAGCGAGTTTGAAATCAGCGACAAACATGGCCGGCCGCACCGGGTCTATAACGCCAAGATCAATATTCATCGCCGCCTTGGCCAGCCCGTTTACCTGGGCCTGCGCGAGGAAGATCTGCCGGCTTTTTCCGCGCCATTGCTGCATGCCTAGCGGCTGGTCACCCTATGATGGGGTGACTAAAGACACCCGCCCATGATCCAGCCCACCGATCGCACGCCGGCGCCGCAAGCGCCGGGCGAGCGCCGCAATCTCACCGTGCTGTTTGCCGATCTCTCCGAGTCAACCCGACTCGCAGACGCCATGCAGGCTGAGCATTACGCGCTGATGTTGCGCGAGTTGCGCGCGCTCTACCAAAGCGTGGTGCCGCGGCATGGAGGCACGGTCGTGCGGATTCAGGGCGACGGCATGCTGGCCATCTTCGGCCACCCGCTCATGCGGGAAGACGATGGGCGGCGCGCCACCGAGGCCGCACTTGAATTGCACCAGTTGGTACGCCTGATGCGCCCGCCCAGCTCTTGCTCACAGTGGCCACATGGCCAAGACTTGAGCCTGCACTCGGGCATCCACGCCGGCATCGTCTTGATCGAAGAAGGTGACGCGGTCAGGGGCCGATTCGACTTGCTGGGCAATACGCCGAATTTCGCGGCACGCCTGTCCGACCAGGCCGGCGCGGATGAAATCCTCGTCAGTGAAGAAACCCTCGGGCTGCAAAGCCATTACTTCCAAACCAGTGAGCGTCGGGCGGTGCATCTGAAGGGCCGCGCCAGCGCGCTGGCGGTCTACGCCATCAAGGGCCGGGCCGCCATTGGTCGGCGCTTCGAGGCCAGCCAACAGCGTGGTTTGGCGCCGTTTGTGGGGCGCCAAGCGGAACTGCTGCAACTGGAGCTGGCGCTGGCCGAAGCACAGCAGGGCCGGCCGCGCTGGATCAGCATTCGCGCCAATGCCGGGGTCGGCAAGACCCGCTTAACTGAGGAATTCCTGCAGCGCGCCTGCACCACGCATTGCCAAGTGCAGCGCGGCTATTGCGAGAGCTATTTGAGCGCCGAGCCGCTGCAGCCCTATTTGCAGATCTTGCGAACTTTGGCCGCGCAAGGCCTGGGCATTGCCGCCTCGCTATTGACGGCCGACGCCCCGGCGCGTCCAGCCGGACTCTTGCAATTGCTGGCTGCCATGGCACGCCAGACCCCGCAGCTGATTTTCATTGATGACCTGCAATGGGCCGATGACGCCAGCCTCTCACTGCTGCATCGATTGCACGCACTGGCGCGCGAACAGCAGCTCCCACTGATGCTGCTGACCGCCACCCGGCCGCTGGAGACCGAGCTGCCCGATGGCGGCGCCATGGTGCTGGAGCTGGCGCCATTTGATGCCGCCGACGCAGCGCAGGCCATTGTTCAGCTGCTGCCCGACACCGACCCCTTTGTCGCGCTTGATATTCAGCGCCATGCCGGCGGCAACCCGCTGTTCATCGAGGAGTTGTGCCATGCGATCAAGCATGAACATGCGGGCCGCCGGGCGCTCATACGCCCCCGCGCCGACTCGGCAGGTCAGGCCTGGCTGGCGGCCCTGACGCTGTCACGCGTCGCGCGTTTGGCACCCGAGCAAGCGACCGTACTGCGCGCCGCAGCGGTCATTGGCAACATAATTCCGAGCTGGTTGCTGCAGCGCCTGACTGGTTGCACCGAGCAAGACCCGGCCGTGCTGGCACTGGCCGAGCGAGACTTCGTCTTCCCGGATCGGCGCGCCGGCTTCTTTCGCTTCAAGCACGGCTTGACCCGCGACGTGGTCTACGAGTCGATTGGCTGGCATGAACGTCAGGCCATGCACCGCCATATCGCGGCCGAGCTGCGCTCGCAAGTGCATGACACGCCGCGCCAAGCCACTGATGAGTTGCTGGGCTACCACGCGGCGGCGGCCGAGCAATGGGAAGACGCCGCGCTGCATGCCGAACGCGCCGGCGATCAGGCCTTGGCCGCCTCGGCACTGGACCGCGCCAAGAAGCAATACCGCGCGGCGCTGGCGGCCTTGGACCATTTGCCCGGCTGCAACGCAATTGAGGCACGCTGGGTGGCCATCGCTCAGCGCTTTGGCATCGCGTGCGTATTCGATGCCTCAAGAGCCGATCTGCGCGTGCTGGAACGTGCCGTGCAACTGGCCCAGCGCAGCGGTGAGGCTGAACTGGTAGCGCGTGCAGATTATTGGTTAGGCTATGCCAGCTATGCGCTGGGCGAAGTGCGCGCCGGCCTCTTGCATTGCGAGCGCGGACTGCTGGTGGCGCAGGCCAATCGCCAACACCATGCCGCCCTGCTCGCGCAATTGCACGGCACCAAGGGCCAACTCTTGGCCGCTGCGGCGGACTACCCAGCTGCCCTGGTTTTGCTGGACCAAGCGATCGCTTTTTTGCGGCCCTTGCATCTTGCTACCGCGCCGCCGGGCCCGCCCGCCCGCCCGGCCGTGGGCCTGGCCTATTCGCTCGCTTGCCGCGCCTATGTCCTGGGCGACCAGGGCCACTTTGTCGGTGCGCACGCTTGCTTTGACGAGGCCTTGGCCATCATTCAGGGTTCCAACCATGCGGTCGAAGCCTCGGTGCAGGGTTGGCGCGCGGCGGTATTTCTTTGGCAAGGCCGCTGGCCCGAAGCACAGCAGGCAGCGGCCGAAGCGCACCGCATCGGGGGCTTGGTGAGGAGCCTATTCACTTACGCCATGGGTCATGCGGTCGGCGCCTATGCGGCCTGGCAGACCGAGCGCTCACCGGATGCCGCGCATGGTTTGCACGCTGCAGCGAACTGGCTGGCACCGCGCGGCGGCGGCCTGTTCAGTTCGCTGATTCATGGATGGTTGGCCGAAGTGCTGGCCGAGCAAGGTGACGCTCCTGGTGCGCGACGCCATATCGCGCAGGCCTTGCGGCGCGCCCGCCAGCGTGACTGGATAGGCGTGGCGATGGCCTACCGGGCGGCGGCGCGCATGGCGGCCGGGGCCGAACAGGCGGCTCGAGCGCAGCGCTACCTGGCCAAAGCCCAGGCCGTGGCCGAACTGCGCGGATCGGCGCACGAAGCTGCCGTCAATCAACTATGCGCAGCCGAACTCGCACTCGCCCTGGGTCAGCCTGCGCAGCGCTTGCTGGGCCAGGCTGCGGCATCTTTTGAGACCTTGGACATGGCCTGGCATCTGCAGAACACCCGGCGCTTGATGGCTAGCGTTTGAAGCAACTCAAACTTCAGCGCCTTCAAGGCTTGCGCGCAAAGTGCGCTTCAATCTGCTCCAGTGTTTTGCCCTTGGTTTCCGGCAAGATCAAGGCCGCCACCAGGAAGTAAACCACCGTGCAGCCAGCCCAGAAGAAGAACATCGCCGCATAACCGTGATTGCCGACGGTGGGCAAGAACACCGCCGCGATCGTGGTCGAGACAAACTGATTGATCAGTAACGCAATGCTCATGCCGTTGGAGCGGATGCGCGTGGGCATCAACTCCGACAGCGCCAACCAGACACACACACCCGGCCCCACCGCAAAGAAGGCGACAAAGGCAAAGATGCAGGCCGTCACCAGCCAACCATGGGTGGCGCTGGGCACCGGCCCGACCAGGGCCTGCGTGATCACCAAGGGCGCGCCTGCCGCGCTGCCGGGGTCCGCAAAGGGATTCAGATGCAGGCGGCGAAAGAAGGCGCCGATCACGCTGTCGCTCTGCACCGTGTGCTCCCGTGAGATCTCGATCGGCCTGGCATCCAGCTCGTCGCTGCGCCGGCTCTGCACATTGCTGAAGTCGCCGTAGGCGTAAGACAGGGTCAACTGCTGCGGTGCGCCATCGGCACTCACGCCCAATTGGGCCAGGCTAGCAGAGTCAAAGCTCAGTTGCAGCCGGTCTTGCTGCACCAGTTGCTGCAGCGCAGGCGTGACGTCGATGCGACCGCGCTCGGCCGACCAGAACAGGCTGCCGGCCAAGACCAGCGCCACAAAAATACCGCCACTGCCCAGCATCAACAAAAACTTGCGGCCCTTGCGGTCCACCAGCAGCAGCGCCACCACGGTCATCAGCGCATTCAAGACCTTGATCGCCACATCGGCCGAATTGGCCACCGAGCCGCTCAAGCCGGCCTGGTTCAGGATATTGACCACATAGGCCAAGATCGAGTTGATACCGGTTGCCTGGGTGCAGGCCAGAATCACGCAGGCCAACAGAAACGGCGCCCTATAACGGCGACTGAACAAGGGCTCACGCGCGGCCGCCTCTGGCCCCTTGACAGACCCTGTCGCCCCTGCCATCCCTGTCGCTGCAGCCGCCTGCTGCATCTCGCGCAGCTCTTGCTCGGCGGCGGCGGCACTGCGGCTGCGCAAGAGCGCAGTGCGGGCTTGGTCGATATCCAGCGGCCGGCCCCGGCCGACCAACCAGCGCGGCGACTCACTCAAGAACAGGCAACCGAGCGTGAACACCAGGCCGGGGCCCAGGCAAATCCAAAAGATGCTGCGCCAGGCCTGATCTTTGGCCGCAAACAAGGCCTCGCCGCCGCTGCCGGCAACGGCTTCGACCGAACGCGCGTAATACAGGCCGATCAAGGCCGCCACCACCAAGCCTATGGTCAAGAGCAATTGAAACATCGCCGTGCCGCGCCCACGCTTATCAGCATTCAAGCATTCGGCCAGATAGAGCGGTACCACCACACCGATCAAACCGCCGCTGATGCCTTGCAGCAATCGGCCCAGCAGCAGCGGCGTGTAGCCATCGGCCAGCGCGATGATGGGGATGCTCAAGGTGAACAGCAAGCCGCTCAAGACCATCACCTTCTTGCGCCCGACCCAATCGGCCAGCGCGCCGGCAAACAAGGACGACAAAACGCTGCCCAAGAGCACGGCCGCGACGATGAAGCCGAGTTGCTGTGCGCTCAAACGCCAAGTTACCGATGCGGTGGACTCCAGATAGGGCAGCGCGCCGGCGATGATGCCGATGTCAATGCCATACAGCAATCCGCCCATGCCGGCGATGAAAAGCATGAAGCGCATGGGCCAAACTTTGGGCGAATCAGTAGCGGCCTTGAGGCTGGCGAAGGCAGGTGCATTCATGCGGGTGAATCCTTGAACGGTCAAACGAGAGAAACAAATTCACCTTCGATGACCACGGTCTGCACTTGCAGATCGGCATCCAAGACGACCAAGTCAGCCCAGGCGCCCGGCGCGATACGGCCGCGCTCGGGCAGGCCCAGGTAGTCGGCCGGGTGGCTGGACAGGCAGTTCGACGCTGCTGCCAGATCAAGGCCGATCGAGAGCAAATTGCGCAGCGCTTGGTCCATCGTCAAGGCGGAGCCGGCCAGCGAGCCCGAGGCCAAACGCACACAGCCCAAGCATTTCATGACGCGTTGTGAGCCGAGCGCATATTCGCCGTCCGGCATGCCGGTGGCCGCCGTCGCGTCGGTCACGCAATAGAGCTTGGGGATGGCGCGGATGGCCGCCCGCATGGCCCCTGGATGCACATGCTGCAGATCCGGGATCAGCTCTGCGTACTCCGCATGGGCCAGCGCCGCGCCGACGATGCCGGGCTGGTAATGATTCAAGGGCGTCATGCCATTGAACAGATGCGTGAAGCCGGCCACGCCGGCTTGCAGCGCCGCCAGGCCGTCCTCATAGCTGCCGGCCGAATGACCGATCTGCACGCGAATGCCCAAGTCATTGAGTTGCGGGATCAATGCCAAGTGCCCGCTCAATTCAGGCGCTAGCGTCAAAACCTTGATTGGCGCAATCGCGTGATAGTGAAGCACCTGCTCCAGTGTGGCCGAGCAGACAAGATTGGGCTGCGCGCCCAAGCGCTTCTCGCTGATGAAGGGGCCTTCCAGATGCACGCCGAGGATGCGGGCCGTGCCGGGCGCGCGCTGAGCGATCGCCTCGGCCAAGCCGTCCAGCGCATGCTCAATCGCTGCCGGGCTGGCCGTCATGGTCGTGCCCAGCATCGAGGTCGTGCCATGCTGGGCATGGGCCCGCGCGACCTGCACCGCCGTATCACCGCCCTGCATGATGTCCACACCGGCGCCACCATGCACATGCAGGTCCACAAAGCCCGGCAGAATGCTCAACTCGGCTGGCGCGTCAGCATCGGGGTGGACGCTGAGCACGCGATCATCGAATTCAAGCCGACCGAGCAGCCAGCCGGCGGGCGTCAGGATGCGCCCCGACAAGGTTTTTTTGTCTGTGCTCATTCAACGATGATCAGCTCTATGCCCAGGCGCTGCAGGCCATCGCGGTACTCATTGCTGATGCCGGCGTCGGTAATCAGCGTGTGCACGCGCTCAAGCTGCACAATGCGGTGCAGGCTGACGCGACCGAACTTGCTGGAGTCGCTCAGCACGATGACCTTCTTGGCGCGCTCCACCATCATGTGATTGAGCCTCGCCTCGGCCTCGTGATGGGTGGTCAGGCCGAACTGCAGATCGCAGCCGTCCACACCCAGGAACAGCTTGTCGAAGATATAGCCGCCCAAGCAGGCCTCGGCCTGCGTGCCCAGGATGGACAAAGACTTCTTGCGCAAGAGGCCGCCGGTCAGCATCAGCTCGACGCCCTCGGCATCGGCCAACTCCCAGGCGATGTTCAGGCCGTTGGTCATCACCGTCACATTGCGCAATTCACGCAAATGGTGAGCCAGCGCCATCGTGGTGCTGCCGGAGTCGATGATGATGTTGTCGCCACTAATCACCATCTGTGCGGCTCGCGTGCCGATGCGCTCCTTCAGGCTGGTGTTCAAGCCGTCTTTTTGGCGGATATTGTGTTCCTGCGGCGGCATGCGCTTGAGCGCGGCGCCGCCATAGCTGCGCGTCACCAAACCCTGCTCTTCAAAAGCGGCCAGGTCGGTGCGTATCGTCACCGCCGACACGCCCAGCTTGGGCGCCAGGTCCGACACCTGCACGCTGCCCCGCTCCATCAGCAACTGCATGATCTGCTCGCGGCGCTGGCCAGTATTGCGGCTCGGAGGCTTGCTGTTCTTGCTCATGGCTTGCTTTTCAATTCTTTCGTTTCAAGAAGCTGCATTTTAAGCAATCGAAAGCGAAGGAGTTTTCATACTTTCGCCCAGCCCATGGCGGTTGCGGCTGCAGGCACGCGCATAGCGCGCCAACACCACGCCGACCTTGTGCTGGGCCAGCGCCCTCGGTGTCGCGGCCAACTCACCGCGCAAAACTGCGTCGAACTGCTCCGGCAGGTATTGGCTCAGCAGTGGCAAGGCAATCGCTTGCTGCTCTAAATTGGCGATCAGCTTGGCCACGGCGGCCTGCACGGCGGCGTCGCCCCAGTAGTAGCGGCAGCGGTCGCTGAGCGCGTAGGCACGCAGCAGATGCTGCTGCGCCGGCGTGCCGCTGTAATGTTTGGCCCAATGCTTGGGCTCGGCCAACATGCGCTGCTCCAGCACCGCCGGCAGTTGCGACTGGCGGCCAAAGGGCACGATCTCGCGCTCGATCGCCGCCAAGGCAAACCAGGCCTCCCGCAAAGCGAAAGTGACGGCCGGGCCTACTTTCAGAATCGCAAAATGATCGCGCACCAGCGCATGCATCGCGGCTTCGGTTTGATAGTCGGTCGAATGGGCCTCGAACACCAAAGCCGGCGGGTCCATCTGCTGAGCCACGAACTTAGACAAGTTGGCCGCTGCCTGGGGCGCGTAATGCTGAATCTGGCTGTGATCAAAGTCCACGCCCGGCTGCACCACCATCGCAATCACGCGCTGCCAAGCACTCTGCAGCCCATGCGCGGCAAAGGCCGCCGCATGCACGGCCAAAGTGGCTGCGGCTGCAGCCGGCGAGGTCACGGCCACGCCGGCGCCCAAGGAAGCCTCACCACCGGGAATCGGCACTTCGGTGCCGATCACATAGACGGGCGGCGCCAAGCCGGCCTCAAGCGCGGCCCGTTCAGCGACGGCGGCCAAGACTGCGGAGCGTTCAGCAACGATCTCGTCCGGCAGGCGCTTGGGGTCATCCGAGCAAGCCATGCTGCAGTCGAGGTGAATCTTCTCAAAACCCGCCGCCACATAGCTGCGGATCAACTCGGCAGCAAACGCCATCGCCTCGGCGGCCGGCAGATGCTGCCAGGCGTTGGGCCCCAAGTGATCGCCGCCCAAGAGCAAGCGGTCGGCGGCAAAGCCTTCTTCTTGCGCCAGCTTCAACACATAGCTGCGAAATTGAACCGGGTTCATGCCGGTGTAACCGCCAAACTGATCGACCTGATTGGAGGTCGACTCGATCAACAAAGGCGTGCCGTAACGCTTAGCCTGCTCAAACGCGGCCCGCAGCACATATTCATTGGCCGAGCAAACGCTATAGATGCCGACGGGCTGGCCCTGACGGTGGGCGGTGATGATGTCAAGAAGGTGAGACATAGGCTTGCTCTAGGAATTTGAAATGAAAGGCTGCTGGCGCGCCAACAAGGCCGCGCCGCGCGTGCCGCCGGCGTCGCCGAAAGCGGGCGGCAGAATCGGCGGCACGCGTGCGCCCGCAAAAAGGTGGCGCGCCACTGCGGCGGGCAAATCTCGGTACAGGCGCTGCAGCTTGGACAAGCCCCCGCCCAGCACGATCACATGCGGGTCCAAGACCAGCACCAAGCCGGCCAGGCCGTAAGCCAGCACATCCAGATGCACGGCCAAGCTGCGCTGCGCCAGCGCCTCGCCACTGTCGGCACGCTCGCTGATGGCGGCGGCATCAAGCGCTGCACCGCCAAATTCTTGATACAGGGCCGCCAGCCCGCTGCCCGAAACATAACGCTCCAAGCAAGCAGTCAAGCCGCAGCCGCAAGGCCAGAGGGGCAGGCCATGGCGCTCGCGCAGCGTGGCCGGTAATCCGCCATGCCCCCATTCGCCGGCCAGGCTGTTGTAGCCGCGCAGCAAGCGCCCGCCGACGCAATAGCCGCCACCGGCACCGGTGCCCAGAATCGCCCCGAACATGCTCTCGGCCCCGGCCGCCGCGCCGCCGTGCGCCTCGGACAGCGCAAAACACTGGCAGTCATTGCCCACCACCACCGGCCGCCGCAGCCGCGCCGTCAAGGCCGGTGCCACCGCTTGGCCATTCAGCGCCGGCACATTGGAGCTCAACTGCAATCCACTGACCGGGTCGACGACACCGGGCAGGCCCAGGCCGACCACGCCGCGTTGACCCAAATCCGCATCGGCCGCCTCCACCAAGCCCGCCAACGCCTCGACAAAAGGCGAAAAGTCCTGGGTCGGCGTGTCAACACGCCGCCGCCAGCGCTCGCTCAAGACCGCGCCTTGGTAGGCCACCAACTCAATCTTGGTGCCGCCAATATCGATGCCGTAGAACAGGCCGTCAGTGAATATTGGGTGCGACATAGGCATGCAGGGTGACGCCTTGGACGACGCGGTTGACGGTGCCGTCCGGGAAAGGGTTGTCCGGCGTCAGCCCCAATGCGGCTGAGCGGTGCAGCGCGTACTGCTGTGCCGCCAGCAAACACAAAGGCGCCAGCCAAACATCGCCGGCGGCCGCCAGATCGGCGCCCACGCTGAACAGCAAATTGCCGGCGCCGCTGCCCGCCGCGCCAAGCTCACTTGTACCCACTTGCAAAACACGTCCGGCCACGCCTTCGCGCTGCAGCTCAGCCAACAAGTCAGCGTCGAATTTACGCACATGCGGGTCGCTGGACGGAAACAACACCACCAAGGTGTTCTCGTTCAGGATCGACTTGGGGCCATGGCGAAAACCCAAGCAGGTATTGGCGAAGGCCAGCACGCGCCCACAGGTCAGCTCCAGGATCTTCAGTGCCGACTCCTTGGCCAGCGCCTCCAGCGGCCCGCTTCCCAGGTAAACCACGCGCGCGAACGGCTCTTGGGCCAAGGCGGCGAGCGGCGCCGCCCAGTCGCGCAGCCGCAGTTCGGCCTGCGCTGCCAGTGCCTCGACGCGGGCCAAACGGTTGTCCCAAGCGTCGCGACCGAAGGCCAGCAGCGCCGCCAACTGCATGCAAGAAAAACTACTGGTCATCGCGAAGCCACGGTCACAGGAGCGGCTGGGCATCAAGAGATTGAAGCTATCACGCTGGTCGGCATTGCGTGTGTACAGCGCGCCGTCGGCATTGCAAGTAATGTTCAAAAAGAGCGGCGCGTCTACCAGCTGACGCAAGAGATCAACAGCACCCAGACTTTCGGGGCTATTGCCGCTGCGCGCGAAAGACACCAGCAGCGTCGGCTGATCGCGCCGCAAGTAAAGTGCCGGATGCGAGATCAGGCTGGTGGTGGCCACGGCGCGCACCTGCGCCGGCCAGAGGCGATTGATTTCATCCACCACGCCTTCGCCGCAGTAGGCGGAGCTGCCGGCGCCAGTCAGGATCACTTGGTGAGTCGGCTCGCTCAACCATTCATTCAAGAACGCGGCCAAAGCGGCTTGCCGTGCAGGCTCGAAGGACTGCGCCAGTTCGCGCCACACCGCCGGTTGCTGGGCAATCTCTTCGGCCGTAGCCAGCCCGCCTAGGGCCTGCCAGTCGTCACGGGGACGGTTCAGTAATGGATTCATTGAGCGCGGTGAAAACAGTGAAGCCGGAAGCGGCGGTAGTTGGGCATCGCTTGACAGCGATTTCACTTTCACTTTAGCAAAGTCGAAAGAAAAAAGAAAGTCAGGATCTAAAAAATAAATCAGGTCCAGCTGCGCAGCATGCTCTGCTCTAGTTCTCAGCTATAGCTTGTCAAAACAAAGCATGAGTCGATTCAATTGTGGTCAATTTGCAAGCAGCAACGAATCAATATTTTCGTTTCAATTGTTTATTTCTAGTGGTTTTCACTATATTTCGTCAAATATCTTTCGGTCTGCCTTTCACTCAATTGACTGCGGAACCCTGCTTGCCTAGAGTTCGATCAACTCTTTCAGATTGAGGCCTCGAACGGCCAGGGAACACACAGGCATGAAACTTCAAGCGCCGCAGGCTTTGAACAAATCACCGCTGAAGGCCACCAGCCTGGCGGCGCTGGTCGTCATCAGCTTGCTGCAAGTGGACGGGCTCGCGGCGGCGCCGCTGGGCAATCTGCGCGAATTGGTGGCTCTGCCAGCGTCCCCAGATCAAGCGACGAAGCCCAGCGCTGCGCAATGGGAGCTGCGCGCCGAAGGCAAGGCGCGCCTGCGCATCAGCCTGCTGCGGGCCGATGTGCTGCGCATCGAGGCCAGCCCCAACGAGCGTTTCGCCGCCAGCGAAGACAAGGCCGCGCCCATCGTGCTGGCACAGGCGCTGGCGCCAGTCAGCGCGATTGAACACAAGCTCAGCGACCAGGGCGACCATTACCTGCTGCAAACCGACAGCCTGGCGCTGCGCATCAACAAGAAGCCTTTGCGCCTGGCCCTCTACCGGGCCGACAACAAACAACTGCTGTGGCGCGAAACCGAAGGCCTGGACCTGAGCGACAAGCTGTCGGTGCAGACCCTGAGCAGCCACAAGAACGAGCGCTTCTACGGCGGCGGCCAGCAAAACGGCCGCTTCGAGTTCAAAGGCAAGCAACTCGAAGTGTCTTACTCCGGTGGCTGGGAAGAAGGCGACCGGCCCAGCCCGGCGCCGTTCTTGATGAGCTCAAACGGCTGGGGCATCTTGCGCAATAGCTGGCGCGACGGGTCCTACGATCTGCGCCAGAACGAGCGCATCACGCTGGCCCATCAAGACGGTCGCTTCGACGCCTTCATCTTCGCCGGCCCCGGCATACAGCAAGTCATGGCCCGTTACACCGAGTTGACCGGCCGCGCCAAGATGCTGCCGCGCTGGGCCTATGAGTACGGCGACGCCGATTGCTATAACGACGGCGATAACGTCAAGAAGCCCGGCACCGTGCCCAAAGGCTGGAGCGACGGCCCGACTGGCAAAACGCCCGATGTGATCGAGTCGGTGGCGAAAAAATACCGCGAGCACGATATGCCGGGCGGCTGGATTCTGCCCAACGACGGCTACGGCTGCGGCTATACCGATCTGCCCAAGGTCGTCGCGGGCCTGAGCGAGCTCGGCTTTCGTACCGGCCTGTGGACCGAGAACGGCGTCGACAAGATCAAGTGGGAGGTCGGCACGGCCGGCACCCGCGCACAAAAGCTCGATGTGGCCTGGACCGGCGCAGGCTACCAGTTCTCGATGGACGCGAATCAGTCCGCCTACCAGGGCATTTTGGACAACTCCGACGCGCGGCCGTTTTTGTGGACCGTGATGGGCTGGGCCGGCATACAGCGCTATGCGGTGACCTGGACCGGCGACCAAAGCAGCAGCTGGGACTACATCCGCTGGCATATCCCGACGCTGATCGGCTCGGCCCTGTCGGGCCAGGCCTATGCCAGCGGCGACGTGGACGCGATCTTCGGCGGCAGCCCCGAGACCTTCACGCGCGATCTGCAGTGGAAGACCTTCACGCCTGTGCTGATGGGCATGAGCGGCTGGGCGGCGCAGGCGCGCAAACACCCCTGGGCCTATGACGAGCCCTACCGCAGCATCAACCGCAAGTATCTGAAGCTGAAGCTGCGGCTAACACCCTATATGTACGGTCTGGCGCAAGAGGCCGAGGCCAGCGGCGCGCCGATTGTGCGCGGCCTGATGTGGGATCACCCGAACGACCCCAACGCCAACACCGAGGTCCACAAATACCAGTTTCTGCTCGGCCGCGAGCTGCTGGTGGCGCCGGTGTTCCGCAGTCAGACCGCATCGCAAGGCTGGCGCAAGAACATCTATCTGCCCGAGGGCTTGTGGTTCGACTACTGGGACGGCCGCCAAGTGCAAGCCGGCGCGAGCGGCAAGACGATTGATCTGCAAGTGACGCTGGACAAGCTGCCGGTGTTCGTGCGCGCCGGTGCAATCCTGCCGATGTACCCGGAAGTGCTGTTTGACGGGCAAAAACCCAAGGACCAGCTGACGCTGGACCTCTACCCGCAGGGCGAATCGAGCTACACGCTGTATGAGGACGACGGCCTGACTCGCCAATACAGCGAGCAGGGCAAGAACAGCCGCCAAGTGATAGCTATGAGCGCCCCGACACAAGGTGCTGGCGATATCCGCGTCAAGGTCGGCGCGGTGCAGGGCGACTATGCCGGCCAGGAGGCGCAGCGCAGCCTGGCGTTGATCGTACACAGCCGCGCCAAGCCGCAGGCGGTGGAACTCGGCGGCAAGGTCTTGCCGGAATCGACCGACCAAGCGGCATTTGATGCCGCCACGCAAGGATGGTGGTTTGATGCGAACGACAAATTCGGCACGGTCCACATCAAGACGCCCAAGCGCAGCATCCGCCATGCGGCCGAGTTCACGTTGAAGATATCAACAGAGGCCGTGCTGGTCAAAAACGAGGACTTCCCCGCCGCGCCAGAATTGGGCCGCCAAGTGCCGGTCGACAGCCTGACTGTCGTCAACCGCCCCGGCGAAGAGCCCGGCCACGCGATCGAGAACGCCTTTGACGGCAAGCCCGACACCTGGTTCCGCACCACGCGCAACCAGGCGATGCGTGCCGGCCCGCACGAATGGGTGCTGGGTCTGGGCGAGCGCCGCATGATCGACGGCTTCGAGATCGCGCCGCGCAATGACAAGAACTGGAAGCATGGCCAGGTGCGTGACTACGAGGTCTATCTGGGCGACAACAACGGCGATTGGGGCAAGCCGGTGCAAGTCGGTCAGCTCAAGCTGCAAGAGGGTCTGCAGACCGTCAACTTCGCCAAGCCGGCCGCCGGCCGCCTCTTGCGCTTCCGCGTGCTGAGCACCCATAACGGGGACGCTGATCAGGCAGCAAGCGGCGTGGATGAGATGGTCACCGCCGTGTCGGCACAGGCCGCCCCGGCCAAGGCCTTCAACGCGCTGGCGCCCAGCGAGGTCGAGCCGATTGTGCTGTCGGAGTTCCATCTGCTGGAACAGCGCGCGGGCGCAGGCTTGGCCGAGCAGCAACGCTATCTGTCTGAGCTGCGCCTGCCCAAAGGCGTCGCCAAAGACAAACCGGCCGGCGCAAGCCAAGCACTGGCCATGCGCATGAACGGCTTGAAGTTCCAGCAAGGCTTGGGCGTCGGTGCGCAAAGCCGCCTGGATCTGAAGCTGCAAGGGCCATGGAACCTGTTCCGCGCTGACCTTGGCATCGATGACAGTTGCCGCGCCTATGGCGGCCTGCAGTTCCAGATCTGGGGCGATGAGCGCCTCCTTTACGACAGCGGCCTGGTGCAGGCACCCGCCGTCGTCAAGCCCGAGATCGACGTGCGCGGCTTGACAACATTGAGCCTGCGCACGCTGGGCGCCGTCGGCAAAGAGGCTCACAAAGTCTGCGCCAACTGGGCCAATGCCGCGCTCTTGGGTTTCGAAGGCGCACAAGTTGAAATCAATCAGGGTAAGAAATAGCGCAGAGCCCCCAAAGAGGGCCTGTCAAAAATAACTTAAGAACTAGGCGGCAGATGGGTCTGACCGCCTTCAACCGGAGAACATGAAAATGAAAGTTACGAAATTGGTGGCACTGCTGGCTGCAGCAGGTTTGGTTCAAGTGACTCACACAGCCTATGCCGCTGAAGAGCTGGACCGCGTTGAGATCACCGGCTCCAGCATCAAGCGGGTCAACGCCGAAACGGCTTCGCCGGTGCAGGTGATCACGGCCAAGCAAATCGAAAGCATGGGGGCACGCACCTTGATGCAAGTCTTGGACAACCTGCCCGCCGCGCGCCCCGGTCAGCAAGACTTCCGCTCCTTGTTCAGCGGCTCTGACGGCGCCTCGCAAGCCAATCTGCGCGGCCTCGGCGCACAGGGCACCTTGGTGCTGTTGAACGGCCGCCGCCTGTCCTTCTACGGGGCACCGGAAGGCTTTCAGACCCAGTTCGTCAATATCGACGCGATCCCCGCCGCCGCGATCGAGCGCATGGAGGTGCTGACCGACGGCGCCTCGGCCGTCTACGGCTCGGACGCGATCGCCGGCGTCATCAATGTGATCACCAAACGGGCTTATCAGGGCTTGGAGCTGAGCCTGACGACCGATCACTCACGCGAAGTCAAGGCTTATGGCGAACACCAGGCCAGCGCCACCTACGGCTTCGGCGACTTCGAGCGCGACCGTTTCAATATCTACGGCTCGATCAATCTGTTCAAACGCGACCGCATTGCCTTCTCGGACACCTACGACAAGCGCCCTGAGCAGTTCTATATCAACAACCCGACCTTCATCAGTGACCTGCGCATCGGCACTGGCAGCGAGCGCGGCGTGCTCAACCCCGGCACCCTGTTTGTGTTTGACTCCAAGAATGTGCGCACCAGAATGGCCGCGCCGGGTTGCAACAATGTCCTGACCTCGGGCGCCAGCACCAGCTGCGTCGTCAATGGCTTGCCCAATCAACTCGACACCGGCCCCAAGAGCGACCGCGCCACTGGCTACCTGGCGGGGCGCCTGAATATCAGCCCGGCGATGGAGGGCTTTGCCGAGCTCGTCTACACCGACATCAATCTGCGCGGCGAGCGCGGACCGGGCAGCTTCAGCAGCGGCCAGACCATCAACTGGTACTCGCGCAATACCGGCACCACGCTGAACACCTTTATCGCCCCCTTCCTCGGCCCCAATAACGAATACAACAAGCTGACCCCTGAGCTCAAGGCCAAGATGGGCGGCGCCGCCGGCCTGAGCTATTTGCTGCAAGATGCGACCGGCCATTTTGGTCAAGAAACGCTGGACAAGAGCTACCGCGCCATGACCGGTGTGCGCGGCACCCTATTTGGCGACTGGGACTATGAAACCGCCTTGAGCGTGGCCGGCAGCCACTCGACGGTTTTGCAAACGGGCAATATCAACACGCTCGGTTTCGAGAAGGCTTTTGGCCCCTTCACCTACGACCCGGTCAGCAAGCGCAGCTTCATCCCCGACCATCCGGCCTTCCAGTTCGGCGTAATCAACGAGAAGAATGCCGCACTGATCCGCGAGGCTTTCGCGACCTTTGACATCCAGTCCTGGACCAAGCTGGTCAGCCTGGACGGCAAGATCGAGGGCAAGGTCGCCACGCTGCCGGCCGGCGATGTGCGCGCTGCTTTTGGCTACAACCTGATGCGGGAATCCTTCTACACGCCCGGCAACAAGGACGCGGCCGACGGCCACATCACCCAGCAAGGCGGCTCCTGGTTTGACGGCCAGCGCACCATAGGCGCGCTGTTCAGCGAGGCCATCGTGCCTATCACCAAGAGCCTGGAGCTGGACGCCGCCGTGCGCCTGGACAAGTACCCGAACTTTGCCGCCAATCTGGCGCCCAAGGTCGGCCTGAAGTTCCGCGCCATGCCGGAGCTGCTGCTGCGTGGCACTTACTCACAGGGCTTTCGCGCGCCGAATTTGGCCGAGTCCGGCGAAGGCGGCGTGTTTGCCCAGCGCGGCGGCATGAAGGACACCGTGCGCTGCAATGAAACCAACGCCATCGCCAATCAATTGAAAAAGTCGGTCGACAAGGCGGACCAGGATCTCGGCAATACCTTGCTCAACAGCAACTGCAGCAACAATATCGCCGGGCTGACACCGCCCAACAAGGATCTGAAACCCGAAACAGCCAAGAGTGGCACCTTGGGCCTGGTATTCCAACCTGGCAAGAACTTCGACATCTCGGCCGACTATTGGTTGATCCAGCGGCGCGACGAGATCATCCGCCAGGATTTCCAGGAGCTTTATGACCAATACGCCGAGAAATACGGTCCGAGCCTGGCCGGCGCCCCGGGCGTGATCCGCAGCCCGATCACCGATACCGACAAGAGCAACGTCGCCGCGGCCGCCGCCATGTGCGCCAACCCGGCCAATGCGGCCGCCTGCAGCGGCAAGCCCTTGAGTTATTCGGTAGGCCTGCTGGCGGGCATGAGCAACAGCTATCTGAACCGTGGCCGCACCCTGGTCGACGGTTTCGACATCGACGCGCATGGCCGCTTCAGCCTGGGCGAAATGGGCAAGCTCAATCTGGGTGTGGCCGCCACCATCATGAACCGCAACAAGCATGACGACGCGCTCGGCGAAGGCTTCTCGCAGAACTATGTCGGCTATTACGGCCAACCCAAGTACCGTGCGACCTTCAATGCTGATTGGCGCTATCAGAACTTCGGCAGCAGCTTGTTCGTCAACTACACCGGCGGCACCAAATGGGCCTATGACAAAACCGATGAGGAGAACAACAACCCGACGACCTGTACTGCTGCCGATGTGGCCCTTCCGGCCAATCTGTGCGGCGGCGCGCCGTCCTACTACACGGTCAATCTGGGCTTCAACTGGGAGCCGGTCAAGTCCTTGAATCTGGGCCTGAACATCAAGAACGTCTTGAACAAGCAGCCGGACTACGACCCGAATGGCTGGGAAGGCTATAACCACGCGCTGAACGTTTTCGGCCGCGTCTACAGCCTGTCGGCCAGCTACAAGTTCTGGTAAGCCGCAGCCGCCCACAACCCGTACAGCAGCGCTTGGGCCCGCCATCGCCTGGCAGGCCGGGCGCCGCTGTGCACGCCGAACCCAGCTTTGATCACAGAAAGTGTCTATGCAAGTGCAAATCTTTAAGGGGCCTAGCAGTGCCAGCCGGCCCTTGAGCCTGCTCACCCTCAGCGCGCTGATGTCGCTGCTGTCGCTGGCCGCTTGCGGCGGCGGCAATCTGGCGGAGGAGCCTGCTTCCGCTGCTGCTGCCGCAGCAGATGCTGGCCCCAGCATGCGAGCGCTGGCCGCACCGGCGGTCGCCGCCGCCAAAGCCCGCGCGCCACAAGTCGCCCTTGGCGGCAATGCTTACATCACCGCAGCCGGCCCCGACACGACGGAGTGGATCTCCAATGAAGAAGGGCTGATGGACTGGACCGCCCCGGCCACGGTGATCAGCACTTATGTGCGGGTCGCGCAGCCGGGCAAGTTCAATATCGTACTCAAGGGCAGCGCGCCGGACGGCGGCGTCAGCACGCTGCGCATCACGGCCCAGGGCAAGAGCTTCACCCAGCGCCTGACGGCCGGCACGGCGCAAGTCACCAGCCTGGCCACGGTCGATGTGGCTCAAGCCGGCTACGTCAAGATCGATGTACAAGGGCTCAAGCGCACGGGCGCGGAGTTCGGCAAGCTGACGGCCATCGAATTGAGCGGCACGGCCACCACCGGTCTGCTTTATGCCAATGCGCCGGAGGACTATTACTGGTCGCGCCGCGGCCCTTCGGTGCATCTGTCCTATGCCGTGCCGGCCAATACCGAATACGCCTACAGCGAGTTGCAGATCCCCGTCGGCGAAGACCCGATCGGCTCCTACTTCATGGCCAATGGCTTCGGCCAGGGCTATATGGGCATTCAGGTGAACGGACCGGACGAGCGCCGCGTGCTGTTCTCGGTCTGGGACCCGGACGGTGGTGGCAAGACCACCTTGGTCAAGAAAGGCCCGGACGTCGTCGTCAATGAGTTCGGCGGCGAAGGCACAGGCGGCCAGTCCTACCTGCTCTACCCCTGGGTGGCCGGCAATACCTATAGATTCATCACCCGCGTGCGGCCCGACGGCCAGGGCGCCAGCCTGTACTCGGCCTGGTTCTTCGCACCCGAAGACGGCCAATGGCATTTCATCGCCACCTGGACCCGCCCTAACATCACGACTTGGCTGACCGACTTCTACGCCTTTGCCGAGAACTTCGACGGTGACTACGGTTGGCGTGAACGCAAGATGCTGCACGGCCAGCAATGGGCGGTCAACAAAGACGGCACTTGGAAAGAGCTGAACCGCGCCCGCTTCAGCGTCGACGCGACCGGCGCCAACAAGCAGCGCCTGGACTATGCCGGCGGCGTCGATGCCAGCGGCAAATTCTTCTTGCGCAATGGCGGGTTCTTCAATGAGACGGTGACGGCGGGCCAATACTTCACGCGCCCGCTGACCGGCGTCAAACCCGACGTTCGACTCGATACCTTGCCTTGAACTGAGATGCTCATCATGAATAAATGTCTCACTCGCTGGAGCTTGGCGCTTGCCACTGCTGTGTCCGTCGCCCTGCCCGCAAGCGCCGATGTGCTGACGCTGGATGTCAGCGGCATCAATAGCCAGGACGTGATCGGCTCGGCCGCCAACACCGTCCTCAACTTCAATCTCGGCGCGCTGGCCCATATCAACAGCCTCAGCTGGCAAGTCAATCTGGATGCCTACAACCCGAGTTGGCTGTCGGAGCTGCAGCTGAGCCTGAGCGGAGCACAGACGAGCAGCGCCGGCCTGTTGTTGGCGCCCGGCGCGGGCAGCGACTTTTCTGGCAGCCAGGCCTTTGGCGGCTCGATTGATTTGCTCGATCAGGGCTTGGACTTCAGCGTCGGCGCCGACGGCATCTTGCGTTTGGAGTTCAGCGAAGCGGCGTCCGATGGCCTGAGCCCCGACGGGCGCTGGGTCAGCGGCCAAGTCGTGATCGACTGGACCGCCGCCGCTGTGCCTGAGCCGGCTGGCTATGCTCTATTCGGCTTGGGTTTAGTCCTGATGGCTGGGCTGGCACGATCACGTAAGCTCAGCTGACTGCACCTCCATTTCCCCATGCCTGCCATGACCATGAATCGTAGAAATTTCCTCCGCTCCTCCACCACCGCGCTGGGTGGATCGGCACTGCTGACGCCCGCGTTTTCCGCTCAAGCCGCCACCCGCCCGCGCCTGCGCGTCGGCTTGATCGGCACCGGCATGCGGGGTCAGGTCTTGCTGAAAGAGCTGCTGCGCCGCGACGATGTGGACGTGGTGGCGCTGTGCGATATCGAGCCCATCATGCTGGGCCGGGCGCTGGCCATGGTGGAGAAGTTCAAGAAGCCCAAGCCGAGCACTTATGGCGAGAGTGGCGACAAGCTGGCCTACTTGCAACTGCTGGCGCAAAAAGACTTGGACGCCGTCATCATCGCCACGCCCTGGGAGCTGCATGCGGCGATGGCGATCGCGGCAATGGAGGCCAAGGTCGCGGTGGGCTGCGAGGTGGTGGCCGGCGTCACGCTGCAAGATCACTGGGATGTTTTGCGCACCCAGCAGCGCACCGGCACACCGTATATGTTGCTCGAGAACGTCTGCTACCGGCGCGATGTGATGGCGGTACTGCAGATGGTGCGGGCCCAGATGTTCGGCGAGCTGGTCCACTTGCAGGGCGGCTATCAGCATGATCTGCGTGCGGTCAAATTCAATTCCGGTGACCCAGCCAAGCCCTATGGTGGCGGCGTCGAGTTTGGTGAAAAGGGCTGGTCGGAGGCGCGCTGGCGCACCCAACATGCGGTCGACCGCAATGGCGAGCTGTATCCCAGCCACGGCATCGGCCCCTGCGCGATGTACGCGAACATCCACCGCGGCAACCGCTTCACGCATATCAATGCCTTCGCCAGCAAGGCGCGCGGCCTGCATGACTTTGTCGCCAACAAAATGGGCAAGCCCGAGCACCCCTCGGCCAAGGTCAACTTCAAGCTCGGCGACATTGTCACCACCAGCTTGGCCTGCGAGAACGGCGAGACGATTCTGTTGCAGCATGACACCTCGCTGCCGCGCCCCTATTCGCTGGGCTTCCGGGTGCAGGGCACGAATGGTTTGTGGATGGACGTGAACAACTCGGTGCATATCGAGGGCATCAGCAAGCCGCATGAGTGGGAAGACTTCCAGGCCTACCAGGACAAGTTCGAGCACCCGCTGTGGAAGAAGCACGCCGCCACCGCGGCTGAGGCAGGACACGGCGGCATGGACTGGTTTGTCGTCAACGCCTTTATCGAAGCGCTGAAGGCCGATGCGCCCATGCCCATCGACGTCTATGACGCGGTGGCCTGGAGTGCCATCACGCCGCTGTCGGAGCAGTCGATTGCCGAGGGCTTCAAGACCCTCCCCTTCCCGGACTTCACCGAAGGGCAGTGGAAGACGCGCAAGCCGATCTTTGCCTTTGGCGACAAGTACTGATTCATAAGGCCCGCGCCCGGTTCGCCCAGACTTTGCCGGCGATCAAGCTTTGGGGCCTTTTGCCCTGAAGGCTCGCCGCTATCATCAAACCTGTCTCGGCTCGAGACTGGGGTTATTGATGCACGGCTTGGCGATGTACGTGGCGAGTTTCTTGGTTGCAATGGGCTTGGGCTTGGGTGCCAGCTCGGCCGCCGCCGCCGACTTGGTGCTCATCGTCGACGCCAGCACCGAGATGCCCTGGGCGCAGCTGCAAAGAAATCAAGTACTTGCCGGCCTGCACTGGGATTTGGGGCAGGCCCTGGCCAAGCAGCTGGGCCGGGACCTCAGGTTCTTGGTCTTGCCTCGCAAACGCATTGCCAGGGCTTTAGAGGCAGGCGACGGGGACCTCGTCTGCGGCCTGCTACCCAAATGGTTTGCCGGACCATTCGATTGGAGTCTGCCGGTGCTGCCGGATGGCGAGCTGATCTTGAGTCTGGCGAGTGCCACAGCGCCCAAGGCCATCAGCGAACTGCGCGGGAAGCCGCTCGGCACCGTCAGCGGCTTTGTCTATCCGGAACTTGAGCAAACGCTGGGCGAGGGTTTTGTCCGTGAGGACGCGCCCAACGCAGCGGCCAATCTGCGCAAGCTCAATCTTGGCCGCATGCAATATGCTGTCTCGAATCAGCTCTATGTCGACTACCAGCGCCACCAAGGCGCCCTCAAAGTGGCCTTGAATCCGGACTTCATGCTGGCCAGCTACGTGATGCCTTGCGCCTTGTCGCGGCGCAGCCAGATCAAGCTCGATGCCCTGAACCAAGCGATTACCCAGTTGGAGAGAAGCGGCGCCCTGCACCAGATGAGCAGCGCCTACCGCTGAAATATCGGCACGGCAATCGCTGCCATTCGTCGCCCCCAATCCCATTTGGCGCGGCCCAGCCAGCGCTTCGTCGCTTGGCCGTGGCGCCGCGCTTCGGCATTGCGGACACTGCAGACATTGCAAACAAGCACCCCCAGGCCGAGGAGTTACGTCGGCCGCCCCCCAAGGGGGTCAGACAAGCTCGGGGCGGCCCTTCTCTTGTCTGAGAGGAGCCCCCTCAACCCCAAGGAGTCCCAGCCATGAACACCAGTCGCCATCACCAACTTTTGACCACTTTTCTGACCGCTCTCGGCGCCGTTGCTGCGTCGGCCGTGCTGGGCATGAATCTGGCCGAACAGGCCGACCAAGCTGCGGCCCAACAGCAAGTGGAAAAGCGGCAGGTGCATGAGATGACGGCGCAGGTGCACAAGCTGCCGACAGTGCTGATCGAAGGCCGCCGCCAGGCCTGAGCGCGGGCCCAACGAAGCCCTCGCTGACGGTTAACATCGCCGCCTCAAGAGGGGCGGCATGAAAAATAAACCAGACACATTGGCAAAACTGCGGCGCCATGCGCTGCAACTTGGGTTCTTGACCCAGGTCTTGATTTTGACGGCCTGCGGCGGTGGTGGCAGCAGCGATAGCCCCGCCCCCGATCCTGCCCCGCCGCCGGTACTGCCCGTGCCGCCGCTGAGTGCCGAATGTCAGCCCGGCTCGGTCGCCCGGCTGGCGCAAGAGGCGGCGCCACTGGCCGGCCGTAACACCGAGATTGCACTGCTCGCATGCAGCGGCAAGGAACTGAAAGCCCTGAGCTGGCGCCAGACCGGCGGCGCGCCGCTGAACCTGCTGTCGGCACGCTCGCAAGCGATCACACTGGACCCGCTCCTCGGCCAAGCCTACCGCTTTGACTTGAGCTACCAAGACGGCCAAGGCAGCAGCTTCGTCCAAAGCGTGCTGGTGGAGGCCAAGGCGGCGCAGGCCGATGATGCGGCCGCCCTGCGCGGCGAGCCCTCGGTGCTGGCCGGCGGCAAGACCTCGGTGCGCGTCACCAGCGCCAAGCTCGGCGAAGCCGATTGGGCGCTGGCGACGGTGCAGTGGCGCCAACTGGACGGACCCACGGTGTACTTGGGCGAGACCAATGGCCAACGCGTGGTTTTCACCGCGCCGCAGACGACGATAGACGCCACGCTGCGTCTGCAGGCCGACATCACCCTGGCCAGCGGCGCCAAGCTCAGTGGGCAATTCAATCTGCTGGTGCAAGCGCCGCCACCCAACGCGCCGGCCGATCTGCTGTTCAGCGCCAACGACCCGGCCAGCCGCGTCTACCCTTATCTCGCGCAGGGGCCCTACGCGTCAGCGCTGGACGAATGCGTCTACAACCCGCGGCTGACGAGCAGCAATCTGTGCACCCTGGGCAAGCTGCCCTTGCTGGGCCAGGCCACCGCTGGCCAGGTGCCGACGATCGAGCAGGTGATGCAGCGCGTGCTGGTGTCGAACGACTGGATGGGCGAGGTGTTCGAGCGCTTCTTGCGCGAGGAAGACAAATTCGGCGACTACCGCCGCATGTTGGCCAGCGTCACAGCCATCGTCATCGGTGGCCGGGTCCGGCCGGCTTTCTACTGGAACGCGACCGGCGCCATCTATCTCGACGCCAGCAATCTGTGGCTCACGCCCGAACAGCGCGACACGGTCAGCGAGTCGCCCGACCCGCGCAGCAATAATGGTGCGCTGCTGGGCTTCGCCTCACCTTGGCGTTATGTGAAAGACAACCAGCATGCCTACAACAGCCTGGCGCGCGAGCCGCGCCTGAGCCGCCCCTTGAGCGAAGTGGACTATGCATTGGGCAGCTTGCTGTATCACGAGTTGACCCACGCGGCCGACTTCATGCCGCCGCGCACGCACGCCACGCTGCCCACCGACAAGCGGGTCTACCAAGCCGGCCCGGCGCGCGGCCTCTCGCAGAGCTTGTACGAGCAGTACCCCTTCTTTTCGAGAGAGCTGCAGAGTCTGGCCAAAGTGCTGTCCTTTGGCGCCGCGCCGACGCCGCAGCAAATCGCTTACACACCGAGCGACATCGTCTACTTCTTCAGCGCGGACCGCGTCAACGACGACTACGCTTACTCGGTGCCCGATGGCCAAAGCTTCTCGCGCGAGGACGCCGCCATGCTGGTGGAAGAAACCATGATGCAGCTGCGCTACGGCGTGCTGCGCGACTATGCGGTCACCAACAAGCTGGTTGAAGGCGCGCTCAGCGCCGATCTGATCATCACCTGGGGCCAGCGCGGCCGCATCGGCGAGGCAGCGATCAAGCCGCGCGCCAAGCTGGTCCTGGCCGAGGCGCTGCCCTGGGTCGACACGGCCCTGGTCGACACGCTGGCGCCGCCGCTGATGCTGCGAGCCGGCCAGAGCTGGGGCGCCAATCTGGACCAGGCTGCCTTGGCGGCCGGCAAGCTCAGGCCGCTGTCGGCGCAGCAGCGCCTGAATGAGCGCGAACAGACGACGCGCGAACTGCGTTCGCGCTGAGCCCTTCAACCAGCCGCTTAGCCCTTTAGCCCGTTAGCCCGTTAGCCCGTTAGCGTGACAGCTCGCTGGTGAACGCCGGCTTGTCCAGATGTTGGCGCAGAAAGGCCAGCATTTGCGGCCAGGCATCGGCTTGAGCATGCGCATCGACGGCCGGGCTGCCGCCCAGCTTCATGGCCCCAAGGTTGTGGCCGGTGGTCGGCGCCCAGCCGCTGGCAGACAGCGCATGGCCGGCGCCGGAGTAGATCAGGCTGATGGTGGGCAGGCCCAGCGCCTTGCGGCTGGCCTCGATATTGCGCGCCATACCGGCCGAGTCCCACATCTGGTCATCGCTGCCGGCGACCATCAACAAGGGGCCGCGGTAGTTTTCGACCGCGATGCGCGCGGCCGCCAGCCGCTCCGGGTGTGCCGCCCGCCCCTGGTCCATGGGCCGGCGGATGTGCACCGCCGCGCCGCTGGCGAAGCCGGCCGTTTCCTCGGCCATGCCGGTATAGGGTTGCCAGGCCAGCGGCTTGCCCTTCCAGGCAAAGGACGAACGCTTGTCCGCTTCGGCCACGCCCACGCCCCAACCCTCCCAAATCACATCGCTGGGCACATATGCGACGACGGCGCGTATCCAGCTCATCCGTGCGGCGGCTGCCAGCGCGAATTCCGCGCCCTTCGACACGCCGTAGACGGCGATGCGCTCAGGGTCGACTTCGGGCTGGCGGGCCAGCCATTCGCGCGCTTGGTTCAGGCGGTCCAACTCGATGTCGGCGAATGAGCTGGGCAGCTCAGGCAACTCGGCCGGCTCCAACCCTTTTGCGCCCCAGTTAGGCGGCGAGTAATAGGGCAGGCCCAGCACCGCATAGCCCTGCGAGGCCAGCAAGGGCGTGGTCGTGCGGGCAGCGATCGAGCCGCCTTCCGAGCCGCCCAAGACAATGATGGCGCCACGCTTGTGCGTGCCCGGCCCCACCGCATAGCGGGCGCCGGGAAACTCCGCCACCAAACGGCTCTGCACCTCGGGCGCGAACGGCCGCAGCACTAGTTTCTTCTGCACCAGCAAGCGCTCGCCGGCAAAGGCCTGCAGCCAGACCTCGCCTGGGTGCTTGGGATCCAGCGGCGGCAAGGCGGCCGTTGGCGCGGCCGGTTGCATGGACCAGAACAGGCCGCGCACATCGGCACCGCTGTACGTGCCCCGTTCGGGCGCCTGGCTGCCCAGATCCAACTCACCCACGGCATTGCTG
The DNA here is from genome assembly GCF_025717555.1 of Paucibacter sp. B2R-40. Classification (GTDB taxonomy): domain Bacteria; phylum Pseudomonadota; class Gammaproteobacteria; order Burkholderiales; family Burkholderiaceae_C; genus Paucibacter_A. The sequence goes on from NZ_JAJIRP010000002.1 coordinate 227,656, forward strand.
GTGAACCAGGCTTCGCCCTGATGGGGCTGCTGCAGGCCCATGCCGCGCGCCAGCCGGCTGCTGAGCACGCGTATGGTCGTCAGCGGCGGCAGCTCGCTCAGCCGTATCTTCAAAGCCGTGCCCTCCACCACCTCGGCGGCCGGGCTGACGTGAATCTGCTGAGCCAAGGCCGGCAGGCTGAAGGACAAGGCGACGACGGTCACGATGCGGGTGATTTTAAAGTTAGCCATGGGGAGCACCGGTTGAGTGAATCGAATCTTCACTGTAGGAAGGCGCGCCGCAATCGGCCTGCGCAAGCCGACGAATCAACCGAGCGAGCGACGAATCACCATTCAGAGGGCTCGATCAAATCTGCGCAAAGGCCCGCAACATCTCCAGCACCGGCCGTGCCGCCGGCGGCATCAGCGCCGGTTCCGGGTAGACCAGCACCAGCTCGCGCGTCAACGCCGGTCGCAGCGGGCGCAGCTGCATGCGATCGTGCAGCGTCAGCACCTGCGGCGCATCAAACGTGTCCTGCGGCATCACCGACGCGCCATAGCCGGCCACCACCATGCTCTTGATCGCCTCGGTGTAGTTGAGTTCGATACGGGTCGCCGGGTTGAAGCCGGCCTGGCCGAACCAGGCCATGGTGTGGCGATACATCTGCGTTGAACTTTCGTTCAGGATCAGCGGCTTGTCGGCCAACCAGGCCGGTGTGACTTCGTCCGGCACGTCCCAGTCCGGCGGCAGATAGGCCAGCACGGGATCGCTACGCCAAGCTTCGCTTTGCTGGCCGTGGTCGGGCGGCAGCGGCAGTGTCACCAGGCCCAGATCCTGGCGGCCCTCGCGCAGCGCCGCCAAGGTGTGATGGGTGCCCAGCACCGCCACTTCGACCTCGATCTCCGGGTGAACTTCTTTCAAGCGTGCCAAGACCTGGGGCAGCAGGTAGACCAGCACGCCGGTCTGCGTGGCCAGCCTCACCTTGCCGGCCCGCCCGCGCGCATGACGCGCCACCAGCTCGACGGCTGCGTCGGCATCACGCAGCAGATCACGGCCGCGCTGCACCAGCACCTGACCCGCCGAGGTCAGCTGCGCGCCACGTTTTCCCCGCAGCAGCAGCGTCGCGTCCAGCCGCGACTCCAGCTCGCTGATATGCAGGCTGACGGTGGGCGCCGCCAGGTGCAAGGCCTGGGCGGCGGCTGCAAAAGTGCCCAGATCGGCGATCGCCACCAGGGTGCGCAGCTGGTCCAAGTTCAATGCACGCATCAGCTTTCCTGAATTTATACGTCAGATGATTCAACTTTTCAAACCATACCCTAAATTGGAAGATGCGCAACAAGACCACGGAGAAACATCATGCAAGTCCTCAAAAACACCTTCCCCTCACTGCAAACCCTCTACGCCGCCTGGCTGCAACGCCGCCGCCATGCACGCATGCGGTCCGAGCTCTTAAGTCTTGACGGCCGCGAGCTGCTGGACCTGGGCCTGGGCCGCGGCGAGCTGGAATACCTTCTTCTGCATAAACAAGATTGAAGTCGCCAAACCGTCTCGGGCAGCGCTCACAATCGGCGCAAGACAAGGAGACCGATGATGAGTTTCAGCCCGCCGTTTTTTGCCCCCATGCAGTACCACGACGCCGCCGCCGCGCTGGCGCAGGCGCAGCAGATTTATACGGCCAGCGTCCAGCATTTGCGCGCCGCACTGCAGCGCTTTGTGGCCGGCGAAGAATTGCCCAAGGTGCGGGCCTGCTATCCCTTTGTGCGCCTGCGCCTGCGCTCCAACAACCATGCCGCGCCGCCCGATTCGCGCCTGGCCTTCGGCTTTGTTGACGGCATTGGCAGCTATGAAACCACGCTGACCCGTCCCGATCTCTTCGCCGACTACAACCTGCGGCAGTTCCAGCTGCTGCTGGACAACCATGGCGAAGCGCTGGAGGTGGGCAGCAGCAACCAGCCGATTCCACTGCACTTTGCGCTGGGCGAGCAGGAACATTTCGAAGGGAGCTTGACGCCCGAGCGCCGCCGACTGCTGCGCGATCTGTTCGACCTGCCCGACCTGGCCGCGATGGACGACGGCATCGCCAATGGCACGCAGGAACTCAGCCCCGGCGCCGCCCAGCCCTTGTCGCTGTTCACCGCGTCACGGGTTGACTATTCGCTGCAGCGCCTGCGCCACTACACCGGCACGCGCGCCGAATTTTTTCAGAACTTCGTGCTGTTCACCAATTACGCTTTCTATATCGACGAGTTCGTGCGTATGGGGCGCGAGCTCATGCAGCGCAGGCCCGACCCGACCCAGCCGCATGAGCTGGATGACTGCATTGCCTTTGTCGAACCAGGTAACTTGTTAACTCGGCGCATCGGCTTGAGCGCCGAGGCCGAGGATGTGCTCGGCGCGGCTTTGCCGCGTTTGCCGCAGATGCCGGCCTTTCACCTGATCCGGCGCGACCGCAGCGGCATCACCATGATCAATATCGGCGTCGGCCCGGCCAATGCCAAGACCATGAGCGACCACATCGCCGTCCTGCGCCCGCATGCCTGGCTGATGCTGGGCCATTGCGCCGGCCTGCGGACCAGCCAGCAGCTGGGCGACTATGTGCTGGCGCATGCCTATGTGCGCGAGGATCATGTGCTGGACGAAGAGCTGCCGCTGTGGGTGCCAATCCCGCCGCTGGCCGAGATTCAAGTCGCCCTGGAGCAGGCCGTGGCCGACGTGACCCAGCTCAGCGGCTTTGAGCTCAAGCGCATCCTGCGCACCGGCACCGTCGCCTCGACCGACAACCGCAACTGGGAGTTGTTGCCAAACGACCGCCATGGCGGCCCCGAGCGCCGCTTCAGCCAGAGCCGGGCGATCGCGCTGGACATGGAAAGTGCCACCATCGCCGCCAATGGTTTTCGCTTTCGCGTGCCCTATGGCACTTTGCTGTGCGTCAGCGACAAACCGCTGCACGGCGAGATCAAGCTGCCCGGCATGGCCGACCAGTTTTACCGCGCCCGCGTCGACCAGCATCTGCGCATCGGCCTGCGCACGGTTGAGCTGTTGCGCGCCGGGCCCTTGAGCCAATTGCACAGCCGCAAGCTGCGTAGCTTTGCGGAGGTGGCGTTTCAGTAAGGGGCGGCTAGGCCCTCGCCCCTTTTGTATATTTGTCCGTCGATTACTTGCCTTCAGATTCTTGACCCAATCCGAGCTTGCGCTGCCAATCAGGATAGAGAATGGCATGTCTCCTGGAAGTGAGCCGCCATGCATTTCGACAACCCGACTCTGTTCAATCTGGCGCTGCTGCAGGCGCTGACTTCGACCGCCCTGCTTTTGCTGCTGATGGGTTGGCGTCCCAGCCCGGCGGCGGCACGCGCCCACGCCTTTATGGGCTTGCAAGCCTTGGGCTGGCTGCTGCTGGCCGCCACGAACTTTGGCGATGAGCGGCTTTGCTTGAGCTTGGCCATGGCGGCCTTCAGCGCCAGCCTGAGTGCTTTGTGGTGGGCGCTGCAGCTGTGGCTCAAACCTCGCCCCGGCCGCGCCTTGGCCCTGCTTGCGCCGCTGCTGATGCCTTTGATCTACGGCTTGCAATTTGAAGACATCGGCTTTCGGGCCGCCTGGGCACTGTATTGGTTGGCGCTGCAACTCGGCCTGCTGGTCTTGAGCCTGGTGCTGTCGAACAAAGCAGCAGAGCTGCATGGCGTCTTGTCCAAAGCGCGGCCCAACACCATGCCCAGCGCTGACAACCGCCGTTGGCGCTCGGTGCTGTTGGCCGCTGTCTTGCCGCTGCTGATCATCTGTCTGTGGCGCGCCAGCAGCGCAGCGATGGGGGTCACGCCCAGCAGTCTGATGGCGCCGGACGGCAGCAACAGCGTGTTGGCCCTAGGCGTACTCTGGGGTTTGGGCATGGCCGTTATGGCCATCGTGTTGGCTTGGCGCGGCGAGACCGAGAGCGAATTGGCGCGCTTGGCGCAGACCGACGGGCTGACGGGGTTGAGTGACGGCCGCGCCTTTGCCGCCCGCTCGGTCGATATGATTTCGGCCACCCGGCGCCACCAGGAGCAGCTCGCCTTGATGCTGCTGGAGATCGACAACTTCAAGACTATCGAGGCCGAGCATGGCGCTGCCGGCGCCGAGCGCGCCTTGGTCTTGTTCAGCAGTTGCGTGCAGGCGCAGATGCGTCTGGGCGATCTGGCCGGCCGCATCGGTGTGGAGAACTTTGGCCTCTTGATGGACCGCTGCGAGTTGCAAGGCCCGCAGGCGATGGACCTGCGCCTGCGCAGCGCGCTCAATGCTCGCTCACAGACAGAGCTGGGCTACAAGCTCGACTACAGCGCCGGCTGGGCCAAGCTGCGCCATGGCGACCGCAATATCGACGACCTGATGCGGCGCGCCGAGACCGCGCTGTACGAAGCCAAGCGCGGCGGTCATGGGCGCTTACAGGCCGAACCCGGTTTGGAGATTTAGCAGGCTGGCACGCGGCTTGCATTAGGGTTTACAGCAGCGCCGTCCACGAGACGGCACAGGGCTCCCTCATGCAAAGGCTTCAACAATGCTCACCTCCGCTACTTCTTCAGTTTTCTCTGCCCTGGCACCGAGCCGGCGCAATTTCGAAGCTCAGGCCGGCAAGCAGCTTCAAGCCCTGGCCCCGGCCGGCATCCGCAAGCTGAGCAGCCAAGACCTGCAATGGTTGCCGGCGCTGGCCGACCTATTGATTGACGGCGTGCACCGGGGCGCCAGCCTGGGCTTTCTGGCCCCCTTGTCGCGCTACGCGGCGATGGAATATTGGCACGGCGTATTCGCCCGCCTGGGCCCCCATCACAGCCTGTGGATCGCCAGCGCTGCTTCTGAGTCAACAGCGGGCGATCAATTGCTTGGCGCGGTGCAGCTGTCGTTGTGCCCACGCCTGAATGCGCACCACCGCGGGGAGGTGCAGGGCTTGATGGTGCACAGCAGGGCACGCGGTCGGGGCGTGGCCAGCTTGTTGATGGCCAGACTGGAGTGCGCAGCGGCGGCTCAGGCGCGCACGCTTTTGGTCTTGAAGGCACCTTCGGCCTCACAGGCCGAAGCCGTCTGCGTGCATCTGGATTGGCAGCGCGCCGGCGAAATCCCGGACTACAACGCCAATGCCGATGGCAATTTGCAAGATGCGACGCTTTACTTCAAGCGCCTCAAAGCGCTGCGCTGAAAGCGGGTGCGGGCTAGATCACAGCACCGCAAGCCCGGCCGCGACCTTGTGACTTGGCCAGATAGAGTTGTTGGTCGGCGGCCACGATCAACTCCTCGGCCAGCCGGCCGGCATCGGGCTGAAAGCTCGCCACACCCAAGCTGATGGTCAGATAAGCGCCCACGTCGGAAGCGGCGTGCTTGATATGGGCCGCCCGGATGGCCACATCCATCTCGCTGGCCAGACGCAAGGCTCCGGCCGCATCGGTGTCGGGCAAGATGCAGGCGAACTCTTCGCCGCCGTAACGGCTGACCATATCGCCGGGCCGCTTCAGCTGAGCCCGCATGGTGGCAGCGACGGCGCGCAAGGCCTCGTCGCCGGCCAAGTGGCCGTAATGATCGTTGAAGCGTTTGAAGTAATCCACATCGGCCACCAGCAGTGACAGCACGCTGCCGCTGCGCTTGGCGCGCTGAAACTCAAGCTCCAGGCGTTCATCGAAAAAGCGCCGGTTGTAGACGCCGGTCAGGCCGTCGATGAAGACCATCTGGCGCAGCAAGTCGCCCTGCAATTTGAGCGTCAGATGGGTTTTGACGCGTGCCCGCACCACCGCCGGACTGAAGGGTTTGGAGATGAAGTCCACCGCCCCGAGCTCCAGCCCCTGAGTCTCGGCTTGCGGCTCGCTGTGGGCCGTCACAAACACCACCGGCAAATCCTGCAGCGCGGCGTCGGCCTTGATGCGGCGGCAAACTTCGTAGCCGTCCATGCCCGGCATTTGGATATCCAGCAAGACCAGATCAGGATGCTTGTCGCGGCAGATTGTCAAAGCCTGCGCGCCGGAAGTCGCCATGAAGACTTGATAGTCAGCGGCAAAGACCTGGTAGAGCGCCTGGATATTGACCGGCTGATCATCAACGATCAAGAGCCGCAGCTTGCGCCCGAGCTGCTGCAGCGGGTCAAGCGGGCGGTCTTGCGGGTCAAGATACTGCGGCTGCGTCATGCCTTGCCCTCTGCCAGCAGCGCTTCGCACAAGCTCAGGGCGCGCTCAAAGTCCAGCGCCGCCACGGCCGCCTCCAGCGCGTCCTGCCCTGCGCCGAGCAGGGCAGCATGCCGCTCACGTAACTGTGCATGCGCATCGGTCGCGCCCATATCAAAATCTCTCAATAATTGCATCAATTGGCCCAGTTCCAGCTTGAAAGCCTGAGCATCGGGGGACTGCGCGGCATTGGCTAGGGCAGGTTTTGGCCCCAGAGCGGACAAATCGTCGGCCAAGCGCAGCATATCTCGGCAAGCGGATTGGATATGCCGGTCCAGCTCGCTCAACCAAATCGCGCCCAGGCTGTCGCCGCGCTTCAAGACCGTTTCCCCCTCGCCGCCCAACTCGGCCAGCTGAAAGCCGCCCAGCGTGGCTGCCAGGCCCTTGAACGAGTGCAGCGCCATGGCGGCTTCTTCGGTGCGGGCCTCGGCCAGCATGCCGGTCAGCTGCGCCGGCAAGTCCAGCGCGGAGCCGGTGAAGGAGCGCACCATGCGCCGGAACAGCTCGGTCTTGCCCATGAACCTGTCCATCGCCGCCTGCAAATCAAAACCCTGTGCGGTGGCCAGGTCGCGCAACTCGGCCGGCACGCTCAGGCTGGCGAACTTGAGCGCGGGCTTGGCGCTGGGCTCAATGGTGACGGCGTCGCCCCGCCCGGTCAGGCGCAAGAGCAGCGCCACCAGGCGCTCCAGATCAAATGGCTTGCCCACATGCTCATTCATGCCGGCGGCCAAACAGGCTTCACGGTCGGAGGCCATCGCATTGGCCGTCATCGCCACAATCGGCAGGCTGTTCAGGCCCAGCTCGGTGCGAATCAGTCCGGCGGCGGTGTAGCCGTCCATCACCGGCATCTGCATGTCCATCAACACAATATCAAATGCAAGTGCGTCGGCGCGTAGCAGATCGACACCGATTTGGCCGTTGTCGGCCAAGCTCACGCGTGCACCGGCGTCCTCCAGCAGTTCCTGCGCGACCTGCTGATTATTGAGGTTATCTTCCACCACCAAGATCCGCATGCCTTGCAAGGGCTTGGCGCCTGCGCTCGCTGCCGCAGGCTTGAGCGGCACCGGCTCAGCGGCTTCGCCGGTGCGGGCGGCTTGCACGGCTTCTTGCAGCATCAGCGCCGTCACCGGCTTGACCAAAAAGCCGTCCAACAAACGTTGTTCGGATTCGCTGCGTGCGGCCAGCATCTCGCGCCCATGCGCGGTCACCATCACGAGCAGCGGCATGCCTGCGTGTTCGCCGGCCAATTCGCGGATGCGTTGCGCAGTCTCGAAACCATCCATGCCCGGCATCTGCCAGTCGACCAGCACCACTTCATAAGGTCGCCCGGCATCCACTTGGCCCTGCAGCAAGCTCAGTGCGGCCGCACCTGACGGCGCCAGGTCGACCTGCCAGCCGAGTGCTTCGCTCATTTGGCCCAAGACATCGAGCGCGACCGGGTTGTCATCAACGATCAAGGCGCGCAGCGGCGACTGATCCAAGCCCGGCTTTGCGCTGGCCGGTGCGGCCTCGGCCGCCATGCGCAGGCGAAAGGAGAAGCAGCTGCCCTTGCCGGGCGTGCTCTGCAGCAGCAACTCCCCCCCCATCAACTGCACCAGGCGCTGGCTGATCGCCAGGCCTAAGCCGGTGCCGCCAAAACGCCGGGTGGTCGAGGCCTCGGCCTGCGTGAAGCCGGAGAAGATCTTGGCCTGGTGCTCGGGTGCGATGCCGATGCCCGAATCACGCACCGCAAATTCGATCTCCACGTCATTGGCGTGGCGGGCCAGCAGGCGTGCACTCAGCACCACCTCGCCACGCGGGGTGAACTTGATCGCGTTGCCGCCCAGATTGATCAAGACCTGCTGCAAGCGCATCGCGTCGGCGTTCACCATCGCCGGCAAGGCGGGGTCGACGTCGAACAAGACCTCCAGCGCTTTGGCCCCGACATTGGCCGACAAAATCACCGACAGATCGCGGAACAACTGCTCCAGCGCGAAGGGCTGCGCGTCCAGTGTCATCTTGCCGGCCTCGACCTTGGAGAAGTCCAAGATGTCATTCAGCAAACCCAGCAGCGAACGCGCGGCGCCCTCGGTCTTGCTGGCGTAATCATGCTGACGAACGTTCAACTCCGTCTTTTGCAAGAGCTTGAGCATGCCCAAAATGGCATTCATCGGCGTGCGTATCTCATGGCTCATATTGGCCAGGAACTGGCTCTTGGAGCGTGAGGCCTCTTCGGCCGCTTCGGTGGCCTGCACAAGATCGGTGATGTCGATGCGAAAGCCCACCGTGTGGCCGTCCACCATCTTGCGCTCGATCACCCGCACCCAGCGGCCGCTCTCCAGCTTTTGCACCAGCAAGGAATCACTGCTCTGATGAATCGCCAGGCGCTCGGCCACCCATTCCTCGATCCGCCCTTCGGCATCGCGATATTGGCCTCGCTCGGCGCCGCCGCGAATAATTTCCTCAAAGCTGGCCCCGGGCACGATCAAGTCGGCCGAGGCGGCGTACATCTGCCGGTATTTCTCATTGCAGAACACCAGCCGGTCGTCGGGCCCGTAGAGCACAAAAGCCTCGTTGACCGCATCGATGGCGCCGCGCAGCAAGGCCTCGGCGCGCCGCACCTCGGCCTCAGCCCGATCTCGCTCGCCCACGTCCATATAGGTCATCACGAAGCCGCCGCTGGGCACCGGGTTGCTGCGGATCTCTACGCTCAGGCCGTTCGGGCGGCGCCTGTTCCACACATGCGGCGCCACCATGGCCTCCAAGGCCCGCCCTTTAGACGCCTCAATGGCCGCGTCAACGCTGAGGGCGCCTCCGTACTCACCCGTCTCGGCCAAAAGACGCGCGAGGCGCTCCACCGTCAGCGGCGCAGCACTCAAAACGCCCTCGTCCAGGCCGTACAGCTCGGCGTAACGGCGGTTGTAGAGCGGAATATTCAACTCGGCATCGACCATGGTCAGCCCGCAAGGCAGGCTCTCCAGCACGATGCTGAGCAGCTCATTGCTGCGGCGCTGCGCGTCCTCCATGCGCTTGCGGTCACTGACGTCGAAATAAGTCGTTACAAAGCCGCCATCCGGCATTGGCGCGCCGCGCACTTCCAGCGTGACGCCGTTGGGCCGCTGGCGCTCAAACTGATGCACGCTGGGGTGGCGGGCGCGCTCGATGATCTGCTCGACGGTGGGCTCGATATCGAGGCCCGAGCCATATTCGCCGCGCTCGGCGTTGTAGCGAATGATGCTCTCGAACGAGGTTGTGGGACCGGAGAATAGTGCGGCGGGGAAGTCCAGCATCTCAACAAACTGCTGGTTGTGCGCGAGCAAGTTCAAGTCGGCGTCGAACACGCTCAAAGCGCATGGCAGGTTCTCCAGCACATTGCGCAAGACCGCATGGCTGCGTTTGGTCTCGGCTTCAAGCAAGCGCTGCTGGGTCATGTCTTGGTAGGTGCCGACCAAGCGCATCGCGCCGCCATCGTCGAACACCGCCTCGCCGACCGAGCGCACCGACAAAATGCGCCCCTTTGCCGTTTGCAAACGCAGATTCAAATCCCAGGCCTCGCTCGCATCCACCGCCCGGCACATCGCCTCTTGCAACAAGGCCCGGTCGGGCGCGGAAAAATAAGACAGCGCATGCTCTTGCGTGATCGGCTCTTGGTGCGTGTGGGGGTCAAGGTCATGCAAGCGGTAGGTTTGCGGCGACCAGCTCAAGGCCTCGGTCGCGAGGTCCAGCTCCCAGGCGCCGAGGCCGGCCAAGCGCTCGGCGCGGTCCAGCACCAATTGCTTGTGCTGCAGCAACTCGGCCGCGCCCTTGGCTGCGCTGATGTCCATATGCGTGCCGGCTATCCAGAGCGGCTGGCCCTCGGGCGTGCGCGCATACAGCTTGCCATGCGCCAACACCCAGACCCAGTGGCCATCGCGGTGACGCATGCGCAGCTCGCACTCATAAAAGCTGGTCTCGCCGAAGAAATGCCGCATCAGCAAACTGCGCGCTTTGCTCATATCTTCGGGATGGCAGTTGTCAACCCAGGTGTTGGCATCGACCGGCGCCAAGTCGGCCAACACATAGCCCAGCATCTCGGCCCAGCGCTCGTTCAGCCGCAACTCACCGGTGACGATATTCCAGTCCCAGGTGCCGGTGTTGGTGCCTTCGATGATGCGGTTCAGACGCTCTTGCTGCTCGGCCAGCACGGTGGTGGCCTGCTTGGCGGCGGTGATGTCGGTGCGGATGGAGAAGTACTTCTGAATCTTCCCCTGAGCATCCAGCATCGGCGCAATGATGCTGTCAACCCAGTACAAGCGGCCATCTTTGGCGCGATTGCAGATCTCGCCATGCCAAGACTGGCCGGACGAAATCCTGAACCACAAGGCATCCCAGAACTCGGGCCCATGCTGCCCGGAATTGACGATGCTGTGCGGGCTGCCCAAGAGTTCTTCGGGTGAGTAGCCGCTGATGCGGCTGAAGGCGGCGTTAGCCTCAATGATCACACCGGCGGCATCTGTCACCGACACGATCGCATGCTGATGAATCGTCTCCAGCAGGGCCTTGTTCTCGGCCAGGGCCAAGGCCAGCACCTGTTGGTCGCGCTTGCGCTCGGTGATGTCCAGGCTGATTTCGATAAAGCCGGAATGCTGGCCGCGCACATCAAACACCGGCTGCACATCGGCCTCAACCCAATAGAGCTCGCCGTCGGGGCGGCGGCGCTGAAACTCACAGCGCTTGCCGGTGCGACTCGAGGCCATCTCGGTCAAGTCGGCCGGGCAAAGCGATTCAAGTTCGGCGCTGCCCATCAGTTCAGCCGAGCGACGCCCCAGCGCCTGCGCCTCGGTATAGCCACTGATGCGGCAGAAGCCCTCATTGACCCAAGTGATTTGGCCCTGCACATCGCTGGCAATCACCGCATTGCTGGTGCCGCGCGCCACCCGGGCCAGGCGCTCAAGGTCGGCGGTCATCGCCCCGGCCTTGGCCTCGGCGCGGTCTCGCCCGGAGATTAAAAGCCAGGCGGAGAATGCCAGCAACAAGGTCAACAGCGTGCCACCGGCACCGACCAAAAGCAGTGAGTCCGAATCCGCCGACCGGTCGAACTCGGGCGTGCTTTGGGTCAGTACGCGCAAATTGCGACCCGCAAATGCGAACTCACGTGCGGCCTTGAAGCGCGGTTTGGCCGCCAGTTGCTTGGCAGCGCCCTCGGCGGCAGCCGCCGGCATGGCCTCGCCCGGGTCCTCGCCCGGTTCCTCGCCAGAACGGTAGGCCAGGATAGGGGTCTCGTCGCTTGGGCTGTCCCACAGCTCGAATGCCAGCAATTGCTCGGCGACTTCGGCCACACCGCTCATCAATTCGGCCGCCACGATGGGTGCGTAGATCAAGCCCCGCAAAGCCTTCTCGCGCTGAGCCTCGGTTTGCAGCTCCGCGCCGCGCTGATAGATCGGCAACAAAAGCAAGAAGCTTGACTGATGCTTCTCGTCTTGGATCAGCATGATGCGGCCACTGAGCGTTTCGGTGCCACTGTGCAGTGCGCGCTCTACCGCTTCACGGCGTATGGCCTCCTGGCCGACGTCAAAACCCAAGGCCTGTCGGTTGTGTTCGAGCGGCTCGATGTATTTGACGACGAAGAGATCGGCCTCGTCGCCGCTGCTGTGGACCTCAAAGTCAGGCGCACCATCCAGCCGCGCTGCGGCAATAAAGGCCGGCAGTTGCGCGCGCATGACCCGCTCGATAAAGCCAAAGCCGCGCACGCCCGGGAATTCGGTCGCCATCTGACGCGAGGCCACATATGCCCTGAATTCGCTGCGCTCAACCTTGACGCTGGCCGCAAAGACGCCGCGTGCGCCTTTCATGCCGTAGATCGGCTGGCGCAAACGACGCTCAATTTCCTGATGAATGCGCTCCGACAAACGCTCAAAACGAGCCTGCGCGTCGTGCAATTCTTCCGCCTGCTGATTGGCCGCCAGGCCGTAGGTCAGGGCAAAGCCAAGCAGCAATATCGCCGCGATCAAACCATACTTGCCGCGCCCCGAAACTTGTGGCCCAGGCGCACTCGCAAGCAGTTGCCCAGCACTTGCTTGCGGTGGCTGAACTTGGGTGTCGCCGCGTCCTGGGGATTGCATCGTCAAGCTTGCACCTTGTCAAAAATCTGTCGCCGGGCCGCAGCCAGTTTAGAGGCTGTGCGCCTTGTCGTAGCAAATTTGGCCAGCATGACATGGTCGCGCAACAAGGCCCTGATCTTTTGCAGGAAAAGCCGGGCAGTTCGGGGCCTCATCAAAAACTCAGGACAAAGGCCGCGCCCCCCTCCAGCGGCCGCACATGGCGCACCCGCCCACCCATGCCGTGCACCAGTTGCCGCACCACGGTCAGGCCAATGCCTTGGCCGCCTTCGCGCGCGCTGAAAAATGGCAGGAAGATCTTGCGCTCCAGCCCCGGCGGCACACCCGGGCCGTTGTCGCGCACCGTGATCTGCAGGCGCCCGCCGCGACCCTGGCGCGCTTGCAACCACAGGCGCGGCAGGGCCAACTCGGCGGTCGCCGCCGCCGCATTGCTGATCAGCGCCAGCAGCGCCTGCTCCAGCTGCGCCTCATCGGCCAGCAAACGCAGGCCTGGTTCACTCACCTCGATATTGAACTCAGCGCCACGCGCTGCCCAGGCCGAGGCCAGCGCCAGGCGCTGGAACAAGACGCTCAGGTCGACCGGCGCCAGCTGCGGCGCCGGCCATTGGCTGACCCGGCGGTAGGTGGCCACAAAGCTGGACAAGCCCTCGGCTCTATGCCCGATGCCGTCCAAAGCCAGGCGCAACTCAGCCTCGACCAAGGGGCGCTCGTCCAGCAGCATTTGTGCGGTCTGGCTGAGGCTCTTGATCGGGGTGAGCGAGTTCATGATTTCATGCGTCAACACTTGCACCAGCTGTTGCCAGGCCAGCAAGGACTCACCCTCCAGCTCACTCTCCAGCGGCACCAGCACCAGCAGCGTCTGCGCCTGCCCGTCCAGGTTCAGGCTCTGGCGCTGCAAGGCCCAGCGTTCGCTGCCGCGCTCGGTGTCCAGCAATTGCGGCCCGCTGCGCGCGGCCGAACGCAGCAACTGGTGCAGCGCGGCGGGCTCACGCACGCCACCGGGCGCGCCCAAGCGGCGCGCCCGGCTGCTCAAGGCTTGCAGCTTGCCCTCGCCGCTCAAGCACCAAGCCGCCACCGGCAAATGCTCGAACTGAGCCTGCAAGAGCGCGAGCTTTTGGGCGTCCGCCGGCCTTGCGGGTTCCAGCGACTCGGCCGGCAAAAGCTGCGGCCGCAGCCGCTGCTTGGCACTGGCCTTGGCCAGCGGCCAGGCCAGCGCCAAGCCGCCCAGGAACAATAAACCCGCGCCAAGCCAGACGCGTGCATCGGCTCCGGCCTGGCGGGCCAAGGCACCGCTGGCCAGCCAACAAGCGGCCAGCAACAGCAGGCGCACCCATTCAAAGCCCATGTTTGTCCAGCCGCCGATAGAGCGCCGCGCGCGACAAGCCCAGCGTGCGCGCCGCAGCGCTGAGATTGCCTTCGGCTGCGGCCATCGCGGCCAGCAAAGCGGCGCGCTCTTGCGCGGCGAGTGAGCGGGCCGGCTCGGCCGCCTCGAAAGCCGGCAGCGGCATGGGCGCCTCGGCGGCCCGCTTGCCTTGCCCAGCGCGCTGCAAGGCCTCGCGGCAAGTTGCGATCAAACGGACGTTGTCCCAGGGCTTGGTGATGAAATCAAAGGCACCGCGCCGCAGCGCCTGCACGGCCAGCTCGATATCGGCATAGGCGGTCATCACCACCACCACCGGCGGCAGCACGCGCGCCTGCACCTCGGCCAGCAATTGCAGGCCCTGCGCGCCTTCGGTGCGACCGGGGCCGAAGTTCAAGTCCAGCAACAACAAGCTGGGCCGCAGCTTGTCCAGCACGGCCATCAGCTCGGCCGGTCGGCGCAGGCAAGTGATGGGTGCCACGCGCCGCTGCAGCAGCAATTGCGCGGCCAGGCCGACGCCGGGGTCGTCGTCGAGCAGCAAGATCTTGTGGTCAGGGCGGAGGTGTTCTTCAGCATTCACGGCCCGCAGTTTCGCAGCATCAGGCGGGCCAGCACCATAGAGGTGTTCGATAGCGGACAGGGGGCTTGGCGGCCGGCTGCACAAACGCGATGCTGCCCAGCCTGATTCACCCTTTTCAATAAACCGCCCGCCATGATTGAACTGAGCCAATTGAGTAAACGCCACCGTGCCGGTGACGTCGAAACCACCGCCCTGAACGCGATCGACCTGCGCATCGAAGCGGGCGAATACGTGGCCATCACCGGGCCTTCGGGCTGCGGCAAGTCGACCTTGCTGGGCCTGCTGGGCCTGCTGGACCGGCCCAGCAGCGGCGTCTACCGACTGGAGGGCGAGGATGTGACGCGCAAGAGCGCGCGCGAGCTGGCCGCCATCCGGCGCGGCCGCATCGGCTTTGTGTTCCAGAGTTTCAATCTGGTTGACGAGCTGAGCGTGCATGACAACGTGCAACTGGCGCTGCGCTACGGCCTGCTGCCGGCCGCCGCGCAGCGCGAGCGGGCGGCTGAGGTGCTGCAGCGCCTGGGCCTGAGCCACCGCGCCGCGCACCGCCCCAGCCAACTCAGCGGCGGCCAGCAGCAGCGCGTGGCGATCGCCCGCGCCATCGCCGCCCGCCCGGCCTTGCTGCTGGCCGACGAGCCGACCGGCAACCTCGACAGCGCGCATGGCCAGGAAGTGATGCAGCTGCTGCGCGAGCTGAATGAGGAAGGCACGACCCTGGTGATGGTGACCCACAGCCCCGAGCATGCGGCCTTGGCCTCACGCACCGTGCGCTTGCTCGATGGCCGGGTGTTGGTGGACGCTCACGCGGAGCAGTTCGCATGAAGCTGACCCTGTTGAAAGAGGCCTGGGGCGGTCTGCTGCAGCGCGGTGCGGCCACGCGGGTCAGCAGCGGCGGCATGCTGTTGGCGATGGCAGCTTGTGCTCTGGTGGCGGTGCTGGCGCTGTCACGCGCGGCCATCGACCCCAGCGTGCCCGAACCCGAGCGGGTGGTGATGCTGGACTTTATGCCGCATCCGCCCGGTGAGGATCCGCATTGGCAGCTGGCCGCGCCGGCAGGCCTGGTGCCGCTGCTCAAGACTCGTGGCCTGCCGCTGGACCTGCTCAGCCGCAGCAGCAGCGAGGGCTTCACGCTGCATATGAATGCCGATGGGCAGGACCGCCTGGAGGTGGTGCGGGTGCTGGCGGCCGACCCGGAGCTGGTGCCGCTGCTGGGCATCAAGGCCTTGCACGGTGATCTGGAGGCGACGCTGCGCCGCCAAGACGCCATTGCGCTAACGCCCAATTTGGTGCGCAAGCTGTGGGGCGAGCTGCCGTTGGCGCAGGCCATCGGCCGCAGCGTCGAATGCCGCGGCAAGGCCTATCAGGTGACGGCGGTGATGCCGGCCATTGACGGGCGCAGCAGCCTGAACGCGGCGCATGAGGCAATGGTCAGCTTCGAGCTGGTCGGCAGCGATTTCCGCGGCGGCATCATTGACAGCCCGCAGGCGCTGCAAAGCATCCACCAAGGCAATGCGCAGATCTACGCCCGCCTGCGGCCGGGCGCCACGCCGGAGCAACTGGCGCCACTGCTGGAGCAGGCCTACCGGGCCCATCCGCTGTATGCCAAGCTGCCGCCCGAGTGGCTGGAAAAAAGCCCCAGCAAGAAGGCCGCCGATTTCCGCGCGCTGACGCTGGCGCAATTGCCGCTCGAAGGCCAGCCGATGATCTGGGACCTGCTCAGCGCCTTGGGCGCCGCCAGCGCGCTGCTCTTCATGCTGGCCGCGATCAACAGCATGAATCTGCAGGCGGCGCAGCTGCTGCAGCGCCGGCGCGAAACCGCGTTGCGCCGCAGCCTGGGCGCCACCGGCGCCGATTTGCTGCGGCTGTGGAGCATGGAGACCCTGCTCGCGCTGCTGCTGAGCGCCGCCGGCGCCGCTTTGCTGGTCTGGTGGCTGGCCCCGGCGGTGGCCGACTGGCTGGGCCTGAGCGCCGAGCGGCCGATTGTTGATGCCTTGCCAATGCCGGTGCTGGCGGGCTTGGGGCTGGCGGTGCTGCTGCTCTTGCCCTTGACCCTGGCGCTGCCGGCCGCCATGGCGCTGCGCCAAGTGCCCGCTGCTGCGCTGCAAGGGCGAACGGCCAGCGAAGGGCCTTGGGGGCGGCGCATCCGCCAGGGTCTGCTGACGCTGCAACTGAGCGGTGCGCTGCTGCTGCTGGCCCTGACCGGCGTGCTGAGCTTGCAGCACCGGCATATGGTCCACGCGGATCGCGGCATCGCGACCGAGAACCGCCTGATCCTGAGCGCCATCGTCGAGCGCGACTTTGTGCCGCCGATGGACGCGTTTGCCGCCGGCCTGCGTCAGCATCCGGCCATCACGCATTTCGCCTTCAGCTCGGCCCGCCCGGCCATGGATACCGACGGCCCGAGCGAGCTGCATATAGGCCCGCAAGGCGCCAAGCAAATGCTGCGCATGACCGTGGCCTCACCGAGTTTTTTCGACACCTATGGCATCAAGGTCCTGGCGGGCGACCCGCGCAGCGGCAGCGGCGACGGCCGCTTGGTGATCGACGCCAAGGCGGCGCGCCTGCTGGGCTTTGCGGCACCTCAGGACGCGGTGGGCGCGGTGCTGCGCGGCGGCGGCGACTTGGCCACGCAGGGCCAAGAGCAGCGCCGGGTGCTGGCGGTGGTGACCGACATCAAACAGGAGTCGGCCCGCGACGCCGCCCGGCCGCAAGGCTTTTTGCTCAGCGATGCGCCGCAATGGGATTTGACCGTCTACGGCCCCGATCCGGTGGCGCTGCGCGCAGCGCTGGAAGAAGTCTGGAAGAGCCATGGCCCGCCGCTGGCCCATCTGATCTGGACCGCCGACGAACAGCGCGCCAGGGTCTATCACCTGGAGCAGTTGCTGACATGGCTGCTCGGCGCGGTGGCGCTGCTGGCCGTCGGTGTGGCCATGCTGGGCGCCTATGCCTTGGTGGCCGACACCCTGCGCCGGCGTCGCACCGAACTGGTCTTGCGCCGCCTGCATGGCGCCGGCCATGGTGACATCGCCCGCGAGGTGGCGGCCGAGTTTGCGCTGCCCTTGGCGCTGGCCGGGCTGATCGGCCTGCCGCTGGCCGGTTGGCTGGGCTTTACGTATCTGGAGGACTTTGTCGACCGCATCGGCTTGGGCGCGGGCCTGGCCCTGCCGCTGCTGGTGGCTGCCTTGCTAACCCTGCTCATCACCGCCTTGGCGGCGCTGCGGCATCTGCGGCTGGCGCTGGC
This sequence comes from Paucibacter sp. B2R-40, assembly GCF_025717555.1. GTDB lineage: Bacteria > Pseudomonadota > Gammaproteobacteria > Burkholderiales > Burkholderiaceae_C > Paucibacter_A. The sequence goes on from NZ_JAJIRP010000002.1 coordinate 245,066, forward strand.
GCTGCAGCCGATCGAGGCGCTGCGCTGAGCGCTTGCGGGCATCACCGCGCCAACTCGCCCCAGGCCTGATCCGGCTCGCCCCATCCGGCTTGCCGGGGCCTTGGCCGGCGGCGATGCTGGCGGCATGAACAACATCCCTCCCCCAAGCTGCCCGGTGGCGGCAACGCCGGCCCAGCGCCTGTTCTTCCTCGACTGGCTGCGCATCCTCGCCTTCGGCTTGCTGGTGCTGTATCACGTCGGCATGTATTACGTCAGCTGGGGCTGGCATGTCAAAAGCAGCCATATCGTCAGCGCCATCGAACCGCTGATGATGTTGAGTTCACCCTGGCGCATGGCGCTGCTGTTCTTCATCTCGGGGGCGGCCACCCAGGCAATGTTGCGCAGGGAAAGCACCGGCAGCAGGGCTGGCCTGCTCAAGCAGCGCAGCGCCAGGCTGCTGTGGCCGCTCTTGTTCGGCATGCTGGTGATCGTGCCGCCGCAGTCCTATTTCGAAGTGGTCCAAAAGTTGGGCTTTGCAGGCAGCTACCTGGACTTCATGCCGCACTACCTGTCCCATGATCCGAACTTTTGCCGGCTGGAAGAAGGCGTGCGCAAATGCCTCAGCCTGCCGACGTGGAATCACCTCTGGTTTTTACTCTACCTCTGGATCTACACGGTGCTGGCCTGGGGCTTGCTGCGCTTGGCGCCGTCCTTGCTTGACCGCCTGGGCGCAAGAATATCCACCAGCGGCCCGGCCGCCATCATGCTCGGACTGGCCCTGCCCTTGATGCTGGCGCGTCTGACGCTGGTGCAGTTTGAGGGCACGAATAATCTGGTCTGGGACTGGTACAACCACGCTCAATACCTGAGCGTTTTCCTGCTCGGCCTGCTGTGCATGCGCGGCAGCGCTAACGATGAGCGCCTCTGGGATGCGATCGCCCGCCTGCGCTGGCCGGCGCTGATGCTGGCCTTGGCGGCCTGGGGTCTGCTGCAAGCCTATTTCAGCCACTATGCCGACTTTGATCCGCCCTATCTGCTGCGCCTGACGACCCGGCTGCTCTGGGGCGGCATGCAATGGTGGGCCATCTTGGCGGCCTGCGGCTTTGCGCGCCGCTGGCTGAACTTCGACAGCGCCTGGCGCCGGCGCCTGAGCAGCGCGGTGTTCTGTGTCTACATCCTGCACCAGACCGTCATCATTTTGCTGACGCAAGCGCTGCTGCCGCTGGATCTGCTGCCCGCGATAGAGGCGCCGCTGCTGATCGCGCTGACCTTCGCGATCAGTGCCTTGGGCTACTTGCTGGCCCGGCGCCTGCCGCCTTCGCTGGGTCTGCTGCTGGGCATTCATGAAAAAGAACCGGCCACGAAAAGGACAAAAGAAAGCGCTACATTCGGGTCAATTTCCACTGCCAGCACACCACCCCCATGAAGTATTTGCACACAATGGTCCGCGTCACCGACCTCGACGCCTCGATGAAGTTCTACCGCGATGCGCTCGGCATGGTCGAGGTGCGCCGCAGCGAGTACGAGGCCGGCCGTTTCACCTTGGTCTATCTGGCGGCACCGGGCGATGAGGCCGGCAAATATCAGCCGCAGGTCGAGCTGACCTACAACTGGCCGGACGCCGATGGCAAGAGCGAGGCCTACACCGGCGGGCGCAATTTCGGCCATCTGGCCTTTGCCGTGCCCGACATCTACGCCGCCTGCCAGCGCCTGCTGGATCACGGCGTGGTGGTGGTGCGCCCGCCGCGTGATGGCCGCATGGCGTTTGTACGCTCGCCCGACTTGATCTCGGTCGAGCTGCTGCAAGACGGCCCGGCGCTGGCTGCCGCCGAGCCCTGGATCTCGATGCCCAATATCGGCGGCTGGTAAGCCGATTCTGGCGATGGGCTTCCAAGCGGCGGTCGGCGCGCTCAACTACCGTTTCGCCGATCTGCGCGAGCTGCTCGCCAAGGCCTCACCGGCCCGCTCTGGCGATCAGTTGGCGGGCTTGGCGGCCGCGAGCGCGCAAGAGCGCGTGGCCGCTTGCCGGGCGCTGGCCGAGGTGCCGCTGGGGCTGTTCTTGAACCAGCTGCTGATTCCCTATGAAGTCGATCAGGTCAGCCGGCTGATCATTGACAGCCATGACGCGGTGGCGTTTGCGCCGATCGCGCAGTTGAGCGTCGGGGCTTTGCGCGACTGGCTGCTGTCGGACGCCGCCACGCCGGCCGCGCTGAGCGCCTTGGCGCCGGGCTTGACGCCCGAGATGGTGGCGGCGGTCAGCAAGCTGATGCGCAACCAGGACCTGATGCTGGTCGCGAGCCGCTGCCGCGTCGTCACCCGCTTTCGCTCGACGCTGGGCCTGACCGGCCACTTGGCGGTGCGGCTGCAACCGAACCACCCGACCGACAGCCCGGCCGGCATCGTCGCCAGCATCCTGGACGGTCTGATGTATGGCGCCGGTGACGCCGTCATCGGCATCAACCCGGCGGCCGACAGCGTGGCCGCGATGACGCGGCTGCTGTACTTGCTGGACGAGTTGATCCAGCGCCACCAGATCCCGACGCAGAGCTGCGTGCTCACGCATGTGACGAACACGCTGCAAGCGATTGAACAAGGCGCGCCAGTCGATCTGGTGTTCCAGTCGGTGGCCGGCAGTGAGGCGGCGAACCGCAGCTTCGGCATCGATCTGGCGCTGCTGGACGAAGCGCATGCGGCGGCGCTGTCGCTGCGGCGCGGCGGTGAGCATGTGATGTATTTCGAGACCGGCCAGGGCAGCGCCTTGTCGGCCAACGCGCATCACGGTGTGGACCAGCAGACGATGGAAGCGCGCGCCTATGCAGTGGCGCGCCGCTACAAGCCGCTCTTGGTCAACACGGTGGTCGGTTTCATCGGCCCGGAGTATTTGTTCGACGGCAAGCAAATCATCCGCGCCGGTCTGGAGGATCATTTTTGCGGCAAGTTGCTGGGCCTGCCGATGGGCTGCGACATCTGCTACACCAACCATGCCGAGGCCGACCAGGACGATATGGACAATTTGCTGGTGCTGCTGGCCAGCGCCGGCCTGAACTTCATGATGGGCGTGCCGGGCGCTGATGATGTGATGCTGAACTACCAGAGCACCTCGTTTCATGACGCGCTGTTCGTGCGCAAGTTGCTGGGCCTCAAACGCGCGCCCGAGTTCGAGCTTTGGCTGCACGGCATGGGCATCACCGATGGCCAGGGCAGTCTGCTGCCGGCCTCGAGTGGGGCGGCCCTGCTGGCCGATTCGCTAAGCGGCAAAATTGGCGGCATGGCATGAAGCTCGACATCACGCTCGACCCTTGGGCCGAACTACGCCGTCACACCCCGGCCCGCATCGGCATAGGCCGTGCCGGCACCAGCTTGCCGACCCGCGAGTTGCTGGACTTCAGCGCCGCCCATGCGCAGGCACGCGATGCCGTGTTGACACCGCTGGATGTGGCGGCCTTGAGCGCCGAGCTGAGCGGGCAAAGTTTTGCCTGCCTGAGCGTACAAAGCCAGGCCTCGAACCGCGCGGTCTATTTGCGCAGACCCGATCTGGGGCGCCGGCTGGACGGCGCGAGCATCGAGCGCCTGCAGGCGCTGCCGCCGCAGGCGTTTGACCTTGCCGTCGTGTTGGGCGACGGTTTGTCGGCCATCGCCAGCCAGCGGCATGCGCTGCCGCTGATTCAGCAACTCAAGTTGGTGCTGAGCGAGAACCTCAAATGGGCGCCGCTGGTGATCGCCACACAGGCCCGCGTGGCGCTGGGCGATGAGATCGGCGCGCTGCTGGGAGCCAAGGCGGTGCTGATGCTGCTGGGCGAGCGGCCGGGCCTGAGTTCACCCGACAGCCTGGGCGCCTATCTGACCTTCGCTCCACATATCGGCCGCAGCGACGCCGAACGCAACTGCGTCAGCAATATCCGCCCTGCCGGTTTGACGCCCGAGCTGGCCGCCCCACGCCTGGCTTGGCTGCTGCGGGAGGCCTTGCGACGCAGCCTGAGCGGCGTGGCGTTGAAGGACGACAGCGAACGCGAATTGCTCGGCGCTGCCTAAGGCCCGTCCTGCTCGGCCTCGCGCCCCGGCGGCGGGTAAGCATCGGCCACAAAGGCCGGCCCCTTCATCACCATCACGATGACGCAGCCTATGCCCAGTGTCAGCACCAGCGTCCAGTGCAGCAGCAACAAGCCCAGCAGCCGGTAGCAAGTCAGCAGCAAGTCACGCTCTGCGGCAGCCGTCAGCTGGCTGGGCACGGCCCACCAACAGGCCAAGGCCAACAAGCCCGGGATCGCGGTGCCGACCCACAAAATGCGCGGCAAGCGCTGCCAGATTGCCCATTCAAGCCCGGGCGGCGAGCGGTCAAAGCCGGGCAGTCTATTCAGCCAGTTCATCGCTGCCCCCTGGTTGAGAGGCCGGCGCGCCAACTTGCGCGGCGGGTAACGGAGGTACATGGCTCATCTTCTGCCCATCCCATTGCTGACCACACCAGCAGCGCCCGGCCGGATCAATGATGCAAGTGCCGCTGCCGCAGCAGCGAGGATCTTCGGTCATGAGGTGCTCCTGGGCTCACAGAGAATCAAAGGGGATCGAAGCGCCGAGCGACTCGTTGCAGCGCCGGCCGTGCATGCAAAAACACACGATAGGCGCGTTCCATCACCCACGCAAGACCTGGCAAGCGCCCAAGCCTAGCCAGCCAACGCCAGCCGGGCAGCGTCGCCCACAAAGCCAGAAATGCCTCAGCGCCGCTGAGCAAAACCCCGTCGCTGGCCTGCACATGGAAGCGCGCCATCAGTTGTTCACGTGTGCTGCCCGCGGGCAAGGCCAGGGCCGGGTCGCTGACATCGGCAAAACACAGCGGCTGACTCGCTTGCAGGCCCTGATAGAGCGCAATCTCGCGTCGGCACAAGGGGCAAGCGCCGTCGTACAGCACGGTCAGCGGTCTGTCCTTGGGGTTCGGTTGAACAGGATTCACCATGCGGGCACCTCGTTGGCGGCCAGGAGTTCGGCCGCAGTTTTTAGGCCGCGCGTGCTGCGGGCCCACCATTGGAAGAACGAGTCACAAGGCTCGGGCGTGAATGGAAACAGCGCCGGGGCTGGTTGGCACTCGGCCCATGTGGGCAAGTAATGCCTGAGGTGCGGCTCCTCAATGCTGCGCACCCGCAAGCTGCCGGCCAAGGCCGCGCCAATGGCCGCCGCGTCGCCATACCAAGATTGCAAGGCATGGTCCCTCGATAGCTCGGCGACCCGCTCCGCCACGAAGCGCCAGCGCCGCTCACTCCAGGGCCAGGACGCGTGGAAGTTGCTGACGAAGACAAAAACCAGCACCGTATCAGGCGGCAGTTGGGCTGGCAGCGCACCCAAACTCCACGGATGCAAGAGCCAGACCTCTTTGCCCTCGGCAAACACCGCGTCGGGCTTGCCTGCGCCAAGCCAAGCCGGTGGCTGCGCGCTCAGCTGTGGCTCAAGCAGGCCCGGCAAGGCCGCAAATGACGCGCCCGAGCTCGGCTTAGGCTCGCGCGCCAACCGGTCCAGCGCTTCGTAAGACACATCAATCACGCTGCCCGGGCTATGCCAGGCGGGTGGGGCATAACGGGCCACGTTATCGGCATTGAACAAGTAGGGCTTGCGGCTGCCGGTGCCGGCAACCCATTGCCAGCTCAGGTGGTTGCTGGCCAGATCGCCGTCCAGCAGATGCGCGTACATCCAGTCGGCGCCGCAACGCCAATGCAGCTTGCGGATATGGACGCAGTAGCTCGCCAACCACATGCGCGCATGGTTGTGCAGCATGCCGGTGGCGTACAGCGCATGTACAGCTTGGTCGATCACGGGCAGGCCGGTGCGGCCTTGGCGTATATCGTCCGTCAGTTCGTTTTCGTAAGCCCCGCCTGGCAGCGGCCCCTGATGCAAATCGGTCAGAATGCCGTCGCCGCGGTGCTGCCAGACATGGCGAAAGTAGGCCCGCCAGCCCAACTCGAAAATGAATTTGTGCTGCAAGTCCAGCTCATGACGGGCCAACACGCCGACCAGCACCTCCGGCAATGACACAAACCCGTGGGTGATATAGGGCGACAAACCGGTCACCGCGCCATTCAATGCATTGCGGCTGCGCGCATAAGCCGCAGGCTGGACGGCATCAACGCGCATGCGCGCCGCTGCCAGCGTCGGTTCAAAGGCTGGCATCTGGCAATGCTCCCTCTTCACAGCGCCGAATCGCGTCGGCGCGCTCAAGCACGGCCTGGCGCTCCTCGTCGCTCAGCCGAGTGAGGTTCTTGACTTGCAGCGCCATGCGCGGATTCTTGGCCAAGCTCGCCTCGTGACGCATCAGAAAGTCCCAGTACAAGGTGGTGAAGGGGCAGGCTCTATCTCCGCTGCGCAGGGCCGGGTCGTAGCGGCAACTCTTGCAATGCGGGCTCATGCGCTGGATGTACTTGCCGGTGGCGATATAGGGCTTGCTGCCCATCAGGCCGCCGTCGGCATATTGGCTCATGCCCAGGGTATTGGGCAACTCGACCCACTCCACCGCGTCCACATACATGGCCAAATACCAAGCGTGTACCGCTTGAGGCCTGACGCCCAACATCAGCGCATAGCCACCGGTCACCATCAAGCGCTGGATGTGATTGGCATAGCCATGCGCCAGGGTCTGGGTAATGGCATCACGCAGGCAAGCCATCTCGGTCGCGCCGTTCCAGTAGAAAGCCGGCAGCGCATGCTCGGCGCCGAGCGCATTGCGAGCCAAATAGCCCGGCATCTGCGTCCAATAGATGCCGCGCACATATTCACGCCAGCCCAGAATCTGCCGCACAAAGCCCTCGACACTGGCCAGCGGCGCAGCGCCCGCTTCATAGGCCGCGACCGCCGCCGCCACCACCTCACGCGGGTTCAAGAGCTTGAGGTTGAGCGCGGCCGACAAGTGGGCGTGATACAGCCAGGGGTCGCCGGGCCAGATCGCGTCTTGGTAGCGGCCAAACAGCGGCAGGCGCTCGGTGATGAAAGCGCTCAAGGCCTGCAATGCCTGGGCGCGCGTCAGCGGCCAGGCAAAACTCGCCAAACTGCCCGGATGATGGGCAAAGCGGCGCTCCACCAGCGCGAGCACTTCAAGCGTGACTTCATCGGGCTCGAAGCGACTGCGCGCCGGCAACAGCCCCGGCCCCTCGGCGCCGAAAGCGGCGCGGTTGTCCGCGTCGAAATTCCATTGCCCGCCCACCGGCCTGTCCGCCTGCTCGGGGTCCATCAGGATCTGGTGTTTTTTGCGCTGCTCACGGTAAAAAAACTCCATGCGCAGCGATTTGCGGCCGCGTGCATGTGACGCAAACTCGCGCACGCTGCTGAAGAAGTGCCGGTCTTCGCGCAACTCCAGCGGCAGACCACAAGTGTGGGCGGCGGCCTTGAGCGCTTGCAAAACGCGCCAGTCGCCGGGCGCCGTCAGGATCAAACGAGCGGGCTTCAAGCGCGCCACATCTGACAGCAGTTGCGCGGCCAAGCTGCCGGCATTGCCGCCTGCCTCCAGGCGCGTGTAGTGCAGCGGCCGTCCCGCAGCTTGCAAGGCGATGGCGAAATGCCGCATCGCCGCCAAAAACATCGCAATGCGCGGCTTGCCGGAAGCGATGTGGGTCGACTCCTCCGCCACCTCAGCCATCCAGACGGCATCCAGCGCTGGGTCAAAGCCGTCGAAGGCGGCCGCTTCCAGATCGAGTTGGTCGCCCAGGACCAGCACCAGCGCGCGCAGCTCAGCCATGACTGGCCGCCTTGCCGCGCCGGCAAGCGTCCGAGCAGTACTTGACCTCGGCCCAGTTTTTGGCCCAGTTTTTGCGCCAGGTCATGGGCCGCAAACAGACCTTGCAAGGCTTGCTCGGCAGCGCAGCTTTATTGCCGCGAAACGAAGGCGCCGAGCCACTCATCTTCAAGCAGCTCAGCGGCTCAGTCAGCTCAGGCGCCAGGCGCGATCAGGCCTTCTTGGCCCAGGCGCTGCACCAGCCCGCTGCGGCCACTTGCTTGCCGGCAAACAGCGGGCAGCCGCCCGCCTTGTCGGCCGCCTTGCCCTGGAACAGCGCACAGCCGGCGCAGTTCTGCCCGGCCGCGAATTTGGGGAACTTCTTGGCATCAACGCGCTTGGCGTCGGCCACATAGCCCAGCGCGGCAGCCTGGGCATCTTTCTCATCCACCATCGCTTGGGCGAAGGCGCTGGTGCCTACGGCTGCGGTAGAGGCAGCGGCAACCGTCATCAGGAAAACACGGCGTTGCATAGGGTGGGTCATGGGGAACTCCTTGCGATGGCTAGCGAGATTGAATCAGAAGGCCTTTCCTTCTGCTTTGCAGGATAAGTTAATTCGAGTCAAAATGTCGTCAAATATTCAATCCCCGAGTAAAACCGTCCGGTGATTGGAGTCAATTGCGCTTCACTTGAGGTCCACCTGAAGTTCACTCGGGAGTCATGATGAGCAAAAGCAAGGCAGCCATCAAGGCGGCGCAGCCCGATTCAGCAGCGCGGCACCGCAGCGGCGCCGTCGCCCGCATGCTGCGCATGCCCGTCGCCACCTTGCGGGTTTGGGAGCGCCGCTATCACTTGACGCAAGCCGAACTAAGCGCCAGCGGCCAGCGGCTGTACTCGGCCAGCGACGTGCAGCGGCTCGCCTTGCTGAAGCGCTTGAGCGACCTTGGCCACGCCATCGGCAGCCTGGCAGAGTTGGACATGCGGCAGCTGCAAGCGGTCGCGGCTACCCATGCCAGCGCGCTGACCCAGACCCATCTAGCCGAGGCCGAGACCGAACCCGCAGCCGGCGGCCCTTGGCGGCTGGCCGTCATTTGCAGCGCCTTGGGCAACGCCTTGTGCAAGCAACTGCAAAGCCCCGAATTGTTGCGCCGCTTGAGGCGGCCGGTGCAATTGCTGGGCCCTTTTGAAGATGCCGCCCAAGCCGAGGCCGCCTTGCTTGGGCTGCGGGTCGATGCCTTGTTGGTGCAGGCCCCGCATATACAGACAGACTGGCTGGCAGGCCTGCGAGCCACCGCCCCCAACTTGGCCGCGCGGCCCAGCGCCCTGCTGTACCGCTTTGCACCTGATGCCGCCTGCGCCGCCTTGGTGGACGCCGGCACCTTGCTGCTGCGCGAGCCCCAGAGCGACAGCGTGCTGGGCCAATGGCTGCAAGGCTTGCAGGCTGCGGGCGTGCCGCTAGCCGCGCGACAAGCGCCAAAAGCGCCAGCGGCGCCCAATCCCGCCACTGCGGCTATAGCGCCGCGCCGCTGGGATGATGCGGCCTTGGCAGATTTTGCCGGCCTGTCTTCCACCGTCGCCTGCGAATGCCCGCGCCATGTGGCCGAATTGCTGCTGCAGCTCGGCCACTTTGAGGCCTATAGCGCCGATTGCGAGGACCGCAGCCCCGGTGACGCGCAACTGCACCGTTATTTGCGCGCCGTGGCCGCCGGCTCGCGCGCCAGCTTCGAAGCCGCCCTGACCCATATTGCCGCGCATGAGGGGCTGATCCTGCCACCCTCCAAGGCCTAGCAAGGTCGACCTGCCATCAGATGGCGCTGAGGACCGCCAGCCACAGTGGCGCCGTCAAGACGAACAGCAAGGTCGAGGCGACGATGGCTGCCGTCGTTTCGCCCTCCTGGCAACGGTAGCGCTGCGCGAAGATCAGCGCATTGGAGCCGGTCGGCAGCGCCGCCACCATCACGATCACCGACAAGGGCAGGCCGGCCAGGCCGAAGCCCCAGTGCGCCACCACCAGGACCAAGGCCGGCAAGACCAGCAACTTCAGCGCCGCCAAGCCCAGCACACCGCGCCAGGCCCTGGGCCAACCGTAATAGGCCAGGGACATGCCAATCAGCGTCAGGCACAGCGGCACCACCGCCGTGCCCAGCATTTGCAAGACCTCATCCAGCACGGTCGGCAAGGCCATACCGATTGAATTCAAAACAAACCCTGCCAACACCGGCAGCACCACCGGGTGAATCACCGTGTTGCGCACTGTTAACGCCAAGGTGCTGGCCAGGCCGCCCTGCTCGGGGCGAGCGCGCGCCAGATCGAGTTCGACCAACAGCGTCAAGACGGTCAACAGTGTCAACGCATGCAGGCTGATCACGGTGATGTGAATCGCCAAGCCGGCTTCGCCGAAGATGCCGGCGGCCAGCGGTACACCGATTTGCAAGGTGTTGCCGAAGGTGACGGTGATGGCCTGCACGCTGGGCACGGCCGCAGCCTCAGTCACTTGATGTCGCCAGCGCTGCAAGCCATAGACCAACAACAAGAGCAGCAGCACCGGCATGAAGAACGCCGCCAGGGTCAGCCAAGGCAGGCTCGCCAAATCGAGCCGCGCAGTGGTGCGAAACAGCAGCGCCGGCACAAAGATATAGAAAGCCACATTGGAGAGCACGCGGGCCGGGTCATTGCCCTCGGCCCCCGCACTGGCGCTGGCACCCAGCCAGCGCATGCGGCCGACAAACCAGCCAATCGCCACCGCGATAAAGATTGCCAGCAGTTTGTAGAACACCAAGCCTGTCATGCCTGAGCGCGCTCGTTACTCATTCACGACACCGTGTGCAGGCTGAGCTCGAAGGAAAAGCGGCTGCCGGCGCTAAACTCGCTGTGCACATGGATTTCGCTGCCCATCTCACGCATCAGCTGCTGGCTGATCGACAGACCCAGGCCGGTGCCGCCCAGGCAGCGAGCGTCGTCCACCACCTGCTCGAACGGCTGGAACAGGCGCACCAGTTGATGATCGGCAATGCCGATGCCGGTGTCGCTGACTTCGAAACTCAGGCGCGCCACGCCCTCTTGCAAACTCAGCAAACGCACTGACAGCCCGACACTTCCCGTATCGGTGAATTTCATCGCATTCGAGAGCAGATTCAGCAAGACCTGACGCAGGCGTTGGCCGTCCACCATCACCCTGGAGGGCAGTTGCAGGCCGAGGTCAATATTGAACAGCAGGTGCTTTTGCTCGATGCGCAGGCGCACGCTGTCACACACCATGTCCAAGAGCGCGCGCAGATCCACCGAACTCGGCTGCAAGCGCACCTTGCCGGCTTCGATGCTGGCGGTGTCGAGCACGTCCGTGATCAAGCTGAGCAAATGCTCGCCCGAGTCGCGCACCTGCGCGATCTTGCTTTGCTGCGCAGCACTCAGGCTGTCGTCCATCTGCAGCAACTGGGTGAAGCCCAGGATCGCGTTCAAGGGCGTTCGAAACTCATGACTCATGGTGGCCAAGAAGCGGCTCTTGGCCTGGCTGGCGGACTCGGCGCGTTGCTTGGCCTGGCTCAACTCCACGGTGCGCTCGGTGACCAGCTCTTCCAGGTGGTCACGGTGATGGGTCAACTCTTGCTCGGCCAGGCGGCGCTGGCTGATGTCACTGACCATGCCCTCGATGCGGGTGCCGCTGCCATCTGCCAAGGGCACGACATGAACGCTGAGCTCGACCCATAACTGCATACCTTCTCGGTTGGCGATCAGCAAGGGCACCTGCTGCAGCAAGCGATAACGGGTCAGCGCCCGGGCGATGCGCTTGTACTCCAGGGCCTCCACCTGCACCAGCGCGCGCAAGCGGCGACCCGACTTGAGCGCCTCTTGGGGCGAGGCGTAGCCCAGCATCTTGGCCAGCGCACGGTTCAGGCTCAGCAAGCGGCCCTTCGAGTCTGCTTGAAAGATACCCTCGGTGGCGTTCTCGAACAGGCTGCGGTAGCGCTCCTCGCTTTGGCGCAAGCCTACCGATGAATTCAGTAGGCGCTCGCTCATCGAATTGAACTGCTGGGTCAGTACACCGATCTCGTCGCTGTGCTCGACCTCGGTGCTCGCCCCCAACTCGCCCGCTGCCACGCGCTGCGCCATTGCGCCTAGCCGCTTGACCGGGCGTGTCACCAGGCGATTGATCAGCAAATAGCTGGTCGCAATCACCGCCGCCAAGGTGGCGGCGAGCAAGCCGGCGACAAAACGCCGCGTATGGGTGACCTGGGCCTGCACCAACTCACTCGTGGAGATCAGCACCGCCTGGGCCACCAGCGTGGGCTCGGCATGCGGGCTGCTTTGATACATCACCGGAAACTCGCGGCGCAGCGGCAGCACGGCCGGCCGATTGCGCTCGCGCCGCAGCGGCGCGGCGTTGACACCCAAGCTGATCATCTCGACCGCATGCACCTCCGGGTCGGCCATCACCGCATCGAGCAAGTTCTCGATCGCCGTGCCGTCCAGATTCCAGATCGGGGCGGCAAAACTGCGCGCCACCAGATCGGCCATGCGCTGCTCGCGCTGCACCAGCGCCAGCGACAACTCGCGCTCTTCGGCCACCGTCCAGTACCAGCCCAGCGCCAGCACCAGAATGCTCGCCACCAGGCCGATGCCGGCAATCAAGCGGGTCTGAATTCCAATGCTTACCGGGCTCCGTCCCATGCTCCAGGTCCTCAGCGTTCAGCTTGACTAAGCTGCCTTCTTGACGGCAACTTTCTTCGCTGCGGCCTTCTTTGCCGGCGCCTTCTTGGCCGCGACTTTCTTGGCTGCCACCGTCTTGGCTGGCGCAGCGGTCTTGGCCGCAGCTGGCTTGGCGCCGGGCTTGAGCGCACGCGGCTCAAACTCGAACATTACCTTGCCTTCCTTCTTGTCATAGGCCAGGAAAGCCTTGAACTTGCGGCGCGTCTTGTTGGAGACAAAGTTTTCCAGCAAGGCGGTCTTGCCCTCGGCCAGGAGCTTTTGCATCTGTGCCACTTCAATCGGCTGCTGCAAGATGATCTTGCCGCTCTTGAAGTCGCAGGTCACGGCCGCACCGACCGCATGTTCGCAGACATAGTTGGCCCCATGCTCGAACACATGACCCTGGCATTTCGGGCAAGCACCCAGCGAGGTCTGCGCGCTGAAGTCGACCGGCTCGCCGTCACCCTCGGCCTTTTTCGCGTCTTCACCGAAGTCGAATTCGAGCTTCCAGTTGTGGATCTCGTCGTCATAGACCAAGGCCAGCTCGGCGGTGAAAGGCCAACCGGCCTTGGAGCGGAAGCCCTCCAGCGGGCCGATCTTCTTGTCAGTCAAGAACTTCTCAACCTCATGTAACTCGAAGCTGCGGCCACCCGGAATCTTGCCGATCGAGAAGCCGCAGCCTTCTGCTGCGACCGGGTCGCCCGCCGGGCCGCTCCCAAGGGCGGCCACATCCCCTCGGGGGACCGGCTGCGTACCCGCAGCCGAGGGGCCATGTCCCCCGCCGATGCAGGTGTAGCGACGATAGTTCTCCTTCACCACGCCGCCACACTTCGGGCAGGGTGCCTTCAAGGTCGCGTAATCACCCGGGATGGTGTCGCGGTCATATTCCTTGGCCTTTTGCACCACGCGCTCGGTCATTGCGGCGATTTCGGCCATGAAGGTGTCGCGGTTCAAGCGGCCCTTCTCCATCTCGGCCAGCTGGAATTCCCAGTTGCCGGTCAGCTCGGGCTTGGTCAACTCCTGCACATCGAGGCCGCGCAGCAGCGTCATCAGCTGGAAGGACTTGGCGGTGGGCACCAGCTCGCGGCCGTCGCGCAGCATGTACTTCTCCATGATCAAGCCTTCGATGGTGGCCGCCCGCGTGGCTGGCGTGCCCAGGCCCTTCTCGGTCATCGCGGCGCGCAGCTCTTCGTCGTCGATCAGCTTGCCCGCTCCTTCCATCGCCGACAACAACGTCGCTTCGGTGTAGCGCGCCGGCGGCTTGGTCTGCAAACTCTTCACATCGACGGACTCGGTGCGCACCACCTCGCCCGGCGCCACCGCGACCAGATTGGCGTCGTCTTCCTGCGCCTCTTTGCCATACACGGCCAGCCAGCCCGGTTTGACCAGGATCTTGCCGTTGGTCTGGAAGTTCAATTCCTGACCCGCCGCCTTGACGGTCGATATACGCGTCGTCACCATGAATTCGGCCGGCGGGAAGAACACGCCCAGGAAGCGCTTGACCACCATGTCATAGAGCTTGGCCTCGATGTCGCTGAGGCTCTTGGGCGCTTGCAGGGTCGGGATGATGGCAAAGTGATCCGAGACCTTGGCGTTGTCGAAGACCTTCTTGGTCGGCTTGATATAGCCTTCCTTCAAGGCCTTGCGAGCATGGGTCGCCAGCTCGCGCAGTGGGCCCGGCATGTCCTCATTGGCGATCATCTCGGCGGTCTGCTTGGCGACGGCCAGATAGTCCTCGGGCAGATAGCGCGAGTCGGTCCGCGGGTAGGTCAGGACCTTGTGCTTCTCATACAAGGCCTGGGCCAGACTCAATGTGGTCTTGGCCGAGAAGCCAAAGCGCGAGTTGGCCTCGCGCTGCAAGGTCGTCAAGTCATAGAGGCCGCCGCAACTGCTGGTCGTGGGCTTACTTTCCTCGCGCACGCTGGCCGGCTGGCCGAGTGCGGCCAGCGCGATGGCGTCGGCATCGGCCCGGTTCCAGACCCGGTCAGCACGGCGCTCCAGGTCCTCGTCTTTCTTCCAGGCCGGGTCAAACCACTTGCCTTCGTACTGGCCGGCGACGGCGTCGAAATTGGCGCGCACTTCCCAATAGTCACGCGAGACATGCTTGCGGATCTTTTCTTCACGCTCGACCACGATGGACAGCGTCGGCGTCTGCACCCGGCCCACGGTGGTCAGGAAGAAGCCGCCGTCGCGCGAATTGAAGGCCGTCATCGCCCGCGTACCGTTGATGCCGACCAGCCAGTCCGCCTCGGAGCGGCACCGCGCGGCATCCGCCAGCGGCAGCATCTGCGCGTCGCTCTTGAGCTTGCCGAACCCGTCGCGAATCGCCTGCGGCGTCATCGACTGCAGCCACAGCCGCTCGACCGGCTTGTTGATCGCGGCCTTGGCCGTGCCCGCATACTGAACGATCAAGCGGAAGATCAGCTCACCCTCGCGGCCCGCGTCACAGGCGTTGATCAGTTGGGTGACGTCCTTGCGGCGGATCAGCTTGACCAGGGCGTTCAGCCGGCCCTTGACCTTGTCGATAGGGTTCAGGTCAAAGTGAGGCGGGATCACCGGCAGATTGGCGAAACTCCATTTGCCGCGCTTAACGTCGAATTCCTCCGGCGCCTTGATCTCCACCAGATGGCCGACGGCCGAGCTGACCACATATTGATCGCTCTCGAAATATTCATCATGCTTTTCGAACTTGCCGGCGCTGGAGGTCAGCGCGCGGACGATGTCTTGAGCCACGGAGGGCTTCTCGGCAATGATCAGGGTCTTGCTCATGATGATGATGTTTTCTTTTCGTCAATGATCGGGCACCCGGCAAACCGAGTTAGACCCTGCCTACAATCCGGCCTCGCGCACATACACACGCACGCACGCACCCACACGCGCGCACACCCATGAATTCAATGTACCTAAAAAGCCGATGAGCTCGTCAACAGCGAAAAAAACTGTCAAGCCTTTGCCCGCGGCCAAACAAGCCAAACCCACGGGCAGGCGCATTCAGGTACGAAATTCTGGTGTCCATGGGCGCGGAGTCTATGCGCTCACGCACCTCAATGCCGGCGATGTGCTGATTGAATACACCGGCGAGCGTATTTCTTGGGACGAAGCGATGGACCGCCACCCCCATGACCCGGCCCAGCCCAACCATACTTTTTACTTCCACATCGAAGACGGCCGCGTCATCGACGCACTGCATGGCGGCAACAGCTCACGCTGGATCAACCATGCCTGCGACCCTAACTGTGAAGCCGATGAGGAAAACGGCCGGGTGTTCATCAAGGCGCTGCGCGACATCTGCCCCGGCGAAGAGTTGTTCTACGACTACGGCCTGACGGTTGACGAGCGCTACACGGCCAAGCTGAAAAAAGAATTTGCCTGCTACTGCGGCAGCCCCGAATGCCGTGGCACCATGCTGGCGCCGAAACGTTGAGTCATGCAGCCGTGAACCCCGCTTATCAGAACTGGAATGCCGAGAAGCTCTACGAGGCCTTGCTGCCGCTATTGCCCGGCATCAGCATCGAGGTCTTGGCACGCGCCGAATCAACCAATAGCGCGCTGCTGGACCGCATCAAAAGCGACGCCCGCAGCGGCGAGCCCCAGCCCTATGGTCGCCGCGCCCACGATATGCAACCCTGCCTGCTGGTGGCCGAGCATCAGACTCATGGCCGCGGGCGCTTGGGGCGCGCCTGGTTGTCGGCACCCGGCAGTTCGCTGACTTTCTCGCTGGCCTTGAACTTGGCACCCGCAGATTGGTCGGGGCTCTCGCTGGCGGTGGGCTGCGCGATTGCCGAGGCCTTGGAGCCCAGCCTAGGGCTTAAGCAAGCACCACGCCTGACCTTGAAATGGCCCAACGACATCTGGCTGGACGGCCGCAAGCTCGGCGGCATCTTGATCGAGACCGTGACGGCCGGCGCGGGCCGCATGGCGGTGATAGGCGTGGGGCTGAACATCAAGGAACTGAACGCCGGCAAGGACAGTGAGGACTCCAGCCTGCAATTCAACACCGGTTTTGCTGCGCTGAATGAACTGCGACCTGACTGCACGGCGCCCGCTGCGCTGGCCTTGATTGCCCCGGCCTTGGTGCAATGCTTGCTGGATTTTGAGCAAAACGGCTTCGGACCTTGGGCATCGCGCTATGCCAGGCGAGACCTGACCCTGGGCCAAGGCGTGACGGCCGGCCAGGTCGAGGGCGTCTCGCGCGGCGTCGGCACACAGGGCGAATTGTTGCTGCAGACCCCGCAGGGTGTGGTGGCGATCAACGGCGGCGAGGTCAGTCTGCGCCTGACGCCTTCGCCTGACGTCTGCGCCGCCCAGCAGCAACCGCAACAGCAAGGCTGAACCCGTGCTGCGCGCCCTGGTCCTGCTGCTGATTTTGCTGAATGGGCTATTTTTCGGCTGGACGCGGGGCTGGCTGGATGGGGTGATTGGCATCAAGGCCAGCGGTGAGCGAGAACCCGAGCGGGTCGCCGCTCAAGTGCATCCTGAGCGCATCACGCTGCTGAGCCCACAGGCCGCAGCCGCGCTGCAAACCCGCAGCTGTCTGGAGTTAGCAAGCCCCTTGAACGGGGATGCCGCGCTGGCCGAGGCGCAGGCTGTGCTGCAGCGCGCCGGCTTCACGGCCAGTGATTGGCAAGCCCAATCGGCCGAGCAGCCTGGTGTGTGGGCGGTGGCGTCGATTCGCCTGCCTTCCAAGGACTTCCAGGCGCGCAAGGAAGAGACCTACAAGAAGATGAGAATCGCCTTTGAGTACCTGAGCGGCCCGCCCGAGGAGTTGCCCACCATGGTGCTAGGCCGCCACGCCAGCGAGAAAGCGGCGCAAGCCGCGCTCGACGCCTACACGCAGCGGCAGCTGAAAGGCTTGCGGGTCTTGCAGCTGCAAGCGCCCATGCAGCGTCATGTCCTGCGCGTGCCCAAGGCCGACAGCGCCCAGGCCGCCAAGCTGCTGGGGCTGGCCAAGGAGCCGGCTCTGCAAGGCGGCTTCAAGGCTTGCGCGGCGCAAGCAGCAGTGCCAGCGGCGACTGCGGCAAGCTCCACGGCTGCTGCGAGCTCGGCAAGCGCGCCCTGATTTTTCGCCAAGCCTTGTGCGCTAGCGACTCAAATCGATGGTGCCGCAAGGTACATCGATGATGATGCTTTGTGTCAGCACTTGGTCAAACACTTCGCGCCGGAGATTGAGCGTCAAACCTTCCAACCAGGCCAAGAACTCGACCCGGTTCAGATTGGGCTCGCCGACCTCACCGACCCGGTTCTTGAAAGCGGGCTGCCCCACCGCCCACATCACCTTGAACGGGCAGGCCATGGTATTGAGATCGAAGCTGACTTTTTGCTTGTCAATGTCCTTGACCGACCCTAGGAATGCCATCAAAGAATTGTCTTTGAGCGTGTAGTCGTAGCTCCGGCTTGAGCCTCTGAAACTAAACATCTGCTCAATCGTCACTGGCTGGGCCTCAGCGGGCAAGCAGGGCAAGCGGTACTCACGCGCATGGTCTTGCGCCAGTCGGGCCATCGCCTGCGAGCTGCTGCTGTAGGCGATCGTCACCTCCGGGGCAGCATCAGGCTTAATAAAGCGGATATGCAGCAAGACGTTGCCGGAGGTGGGCTTCTTGATATTGCTCGCCAGCGGATTTTCTTCTCGCCACTGCGGCACTTCGGCCGGCGTGCGCAGGCAGCTGACCAAACTGGCGTTCGCCGGTGGCGCCACATAGCGCATATCGTTCCAATGCACAGGCTGGCCGCCCTTGGGGCTGAACGCAAACTCCTGCACGGCCTCGATTTTCTGACCGCTCGCCAAACAAGGCAATCGATAGCCGCGCAAATAACGCCGAAC
Source organism: Paucibacter sp. B2R-40 (assembly GCF_025717555.1). GTDB lineage: Bacteria > Pseudomonadota > Gammaproteobacteria > Burkholderiales > Burkholderiaceae_C > Paucibacter_A. Next base: position 263,242 of record NZ_JAJIRP010000002.1, read on the forward strand.
TTCGTAGGCCAAATCGTCCGAGCCATTGCGGCTCAGAATCTCCACTTCAGGCGCTCGGTCGGCGTCAGCAAAGCTCAGCTTGACGCGGAAATTGCCGCCGCGCTGCAAACTCAAATCTTGCTCGGGATAAACCGGGGGCGGCTCTGACATAGTCAGACATTGCAAAGGCTTGGCAGCGTCTTGATCGACGATCGTGTTGATCGCATGCGCCGAAAATGAGCCGCACAGCGCGAGCGCTAGCGTTGGTGCCAAGCGCTGGCCCCGGCGCAGCCAAGCACTGCGGGCAAAAAACGTTGATTGATCCACCTGATACTCCTCCCTACCTGATTCAAAGTTCGAGAAACTTTTGTTCTCTTGAACTACGGTGCAAGGCGCGGGCACTGCATGCAAGTCCGCGCCGAGACCGTTTCTTTGCCGGCAGTATGTCGGGCTGCGGCGATCGCGCAAGCGTGTTTACACCAAGACAAGACAAGGCTGCCGACACCCAAGCGGCCCGCCCTTCATGGCGAACAGCATCAGGCCTTAGATCGCGTGCGGCGCAAGAGCCAGGTCGAAAAGCCCAGCATTGCGACCCACAGGCTGCTGAAAGCCCCGCCTCCACCTCCGCCGCCACTCTCGGCCACCGTCACGGGTGCCGCTGCGATCGCAAAGCTGCGCGAGACCGGCGTGGCGGCCGCAAAGCTGCTGTCACCCGCTTGCGTGGCGCTTACCGTGCAGGTGCCCACCAGCAGCAAGCTCAGGCTGTTGCCGCTGACGCTGCAGACCGACGGTGTGCTGGAGCTGAAGCTGATCGCCAGGCCCGAGCTCGCCGTGGCACTCAGGGCCGGTGCCGCTACGCCCAGCACTTGATCAGCGGGGCCTGTAAAGCTGATCGTCTGCGCGGCCGGCAGCACGGCGAAACTGCTGCTGACCTGAGCGGCCGCAGCGTAGTTCGCATTACCGGCCTGATTGGCCAGCAGCGTACAAGTTCCACTCGTCACCAAGCTGACTGCGCTGCCGCTGACGCTGCAAACAGCTGGTGTCGCGCTGGTGAACGACACCGCCAAGCCCGAGGAGGCGCTCGCACTCAAGACGGGCACGGCCACACCGATCGTTTGAGTCGCCACGCTCGCCACCGTGATGGTTTGCGCCGCTTGGGCCACCGTGAAGTTGCGCGTCACCGGCGTTGCTGGCGCGTAAGTGTTGTTGCCCGTCTGGGTTGCCGAAACCGTGCAGGTACCGGCGGACAAGACCGTCAGGACCGCGCCACTGACGCTACACACCGAGCCGGTGCTGGATGAAAAACCGACCGAGAGCCCTGAGCTGGCGCTGGCCGTCAAATTGAATGCGCTCACACCGAAGGTTTGATTTGACGGGCCGGCAAATGTGATGGTTTGCGCGGTGACGCCGGCTGAGCTGCTGACAGTAAAGCTGCGCGCGACCGAACTGGCGGCCGCATAGGTCGCATTGCCTGCCTGGGTCGCGGTGAGGCTGCAATTTCCGGCCGCCAAAAGACTCAAGGTACTGCCACTGACACTGCACACCGAGGGCGTTGTGGACGTAAAGCTAACTGTCAGGCCCGAGCTGGCGCTGGCCGTCAAGGCAATGGCGCCGCTGCCCAATATTTGATTGCCCGGGCCGGCAAAGCTGATGGTCTGAACGGTGGCGCCGACCAAGGTCGCGGCGACCGCCGCTCCCGCATCCAGCATGCCCGCACCACAGGTGCTGGTGGTGCAATAACATTCATCCTGTACGGCACTGGTGGGTGCGGTGCACTGCGCGATGCCGGCCGTACCACCACTGCTGACAAAGGGTCGGGCCGTCCTTTGCAAGATTGCCAACACCTCGGTGGACGTCAGGGAGGGTTTTGCCGAGACCATCAAGGCCACCGTGCCCGCCACGATGGGGGCCGAGAAACTGGTGCCCACCGATGCGCCGTTGTTGGTGTAGGCCGCATCAGCCGCCACCGGGGTGGTGCTGCCGCTATTGGTGGTGGACAACATTGGGAACAGGCAGGCACCGCTCAAGTTGACGCAATTGCCGCCGGGCGCGGCGATGGCCACCTCGGGGCCGACGCTGGAAAAACCCACCTTGCTGCCGACATGGCGCAGACCGGTGACGGTAATCACGCCCGGGCAATTGCCAGGCAGGCCGACCGCTTGGCCCTCACTATTGCCCGCCGCCACGACGATGGTGGCGCCGGTGGCGATGACTTGGTTGATGGTGTCGCGGTAGGTGCCGGAGCCGGTAGCGCTACATGTCCCTGTGCCGCCAAGGCTCAGATTGAGCACCTTGGCCGGATTCGGATTGGTCGGCAGGCCAGGCACGGCGATGCCGGCCGCCCATTTCATGCCGGCCATGATGTCGGAGTCATAGCCGCCGCATTTGCCCAGCACGCGTATGGGCAGGATCTTCACGCCCCAGGCCACGCCGGCGATACCTTGGCCATTGTTGCTGCTGGCCGCAATCAGGCCGGACACCCGCGTGCCATGCCAGCTGCTGTTGCCAATGTCAGTCGCGTCGCAACCCGTGCCGAGCGCTCCGCCGTTGATATCGGCTTGCGTGACGTAGTCACCCGGGTCGGAGGCATCACTGTCACGCCCCGCCACGCCGTCGCCGGCGGTGGCGTCATTGGCGATCATGTCGTAGCCGCCGACGAACTGCCCGGCCAGGTCAGGGTGGTCCTTGCGTACGCCGGTATCCAGCACCGCCACCACCACCGAACTGATGCCGGTGCTGGTGTCCCAGGCTGCAGGCGCGTTGATGCTGGATACCACCTCACCGACCGGCGCCTTCAAATACCATTGCCCATTGGCTGAGCCATTGACACCACTCGGGGCGACGCCGCCAAAGCCAGCATACAAGGGGTCATTCGGCGTCACGGCCGTATGCCGACGGCGCCCGTCAATGACCACCATCTCGACCTCGCTGTCCAAAGCCAGGCGCTTGACCAGCTCAGCGGAGCTGATGCCCTTGGCGGTGAACACATGCGTGCGCTCATCCAGGCTGCGATGGGCCTGCAGGCCGACCACGCCTTTGTTGACGCCGGTGCGCAGGCCTAAACCGGTGGCGCGGGTCTGCGCGATGTCTTGGGCTGAAGCCTTGCTCGCCTGGGCCGACATGATCTTGGCCCTCACACTCGGTGCGGCCGGCTTGAAGCGCACGATCACACGGGCGCTATAGCTTTCGGCCGCCGAGGCCTCGGTGGCGGCCGCCAGCGAGGACTGCGGGTACAGCGCAGCGCCCAGTAGCAGGGTCGACAAAAAGGGCGCAAGGATCAGGTACTTCATGGCCGGGCAACTCCAAACAAGGCGCGCCGCCCGAGCGGCGCATATCCCTTCAGTTTAGTTCGGCCCCGCGAGCCACAGAGGTAAAGAAAGGCAACTGCGCGGCACTTGTTTGAGTCAAAGCGGACGCAAAAAAGGCCTTGCTTTTTTATCAAGCAAGGCCTTCGATCAATAGCTCAAGTCTTATTTGGCGATCACACGCACCATTTCGAGCACCTTGTTCGAGTAACCCCATTCATTGTCATACCAGGCCACCAGCTTGACGAAGGTGCTGTCCAGCGCGATACCGGCATCGGCGTCGAAGATCGAAGTGCGCGCGTCGCCCCGGAAATCGGTCGCCACGACCTTTTCTTCGGTGTAGCCCAGCACGCCCTTCAAAGCGCCTTCGGATTGGGCCTTGAACTCGGCGCAGATTTCCTTGTACGAGGCTTCGCTGTTCAGCTCAACCGTCAAGTCAACCACCGACACGTCGGAGGTCGGCACGCGGAAGCTCATGCCGGTCAGCTTCTTGTTCAGCTCGGGGATCACCACGCCGACGGCCTTGGCCGCACCGGTGCTCGAAGGAATGATGTTTTCCAGAATGCCGCGGCCGCCGCGCCAGTCTTTATTGCTCGGGCCGTCGACCGTCTTCTGCGTCGCGGTGGCCGCATGCACGGTCGTCATCAGGCCGCGCTTGATGCCCCATTTGTCGTTCAAGACCTTGGCCAATGGGGCCAGGCAGTTGGTCGTGCACGAAGCGTTGGAGATGATGGCTTGGCCGGCATAGGTCTGGTGGTTGACGCCGAACACGAACATCGGCGTGTCGTCTTTCGACGGTGCCGAGAAAACCACCTTCTTGGCGCCCGCTGCCAGATGCTTCTCGCCCGAAGCCTTGTCCAGGAAGAGGCCGGTCGCCTCGACGACGATGTCGGCGCCGACTTCATTCCACTTCAGCGCGGACGGATCACGCTCTTGGGTCAGGCGGATGGTCTTGCCGTTGACGATCAGGTTCTGGCCATCAACCGAGACTTCGCCGTCGAACTTGCCGTGCACGCTGTCGTACTTGAGCATGTAAGCCAGATAGTCAGGCTCCAGCAAATCGTTGATGCCGACAACTTCAATTTCCTTGAAGTTTGCGATGGCCGCGCGGAACACCATACGGCCGATGCGGCCGAAGCCGTTGATACCAATCTTGATCGTCATTTGAGAGTCTCCAAAAAAACAATTGCAAAACCGCAGAAAAAAGGGGCGCTGAGGGCACCCCTTCGTCATTCACCCAATTACTTCTTCTTGCCCAGCGCAACCTTGACGGTGGCCGCCACATTCTCAGGCGTGAAGCCAAAATGTTTGAACAGCACCGGTGCCGGAGCCGATTCGCCGTAAGTATCGATGCCAACGACGGCCGCGCAGCCGTATTTCCACCAGCCGTCCGTCACGCCCATTTCCACCGCCACACGCGGCAGGCCTTCGGGCAAGACGGACTTCTTGTACTTGGCGTCTTGGCGATCGAACACGCTGGTCGAAGGCATGGACACGACGCGCACGCCAATGCCGTCCAGCGCCAACAACTCTTGCGCGCGCATGGCCAACTGCACTTCCGAGCCGGTCGCGATGATCACCGCCTGAGCCTTGCTCTTGATACCGACCGAAGCTGGCTCGGCCAAGACATAAGCGCCCTTGCTGATTTCGTCCAGCGCCTTCTTCGGCGCATAAGGCAGGTTCTGGCGACTCAGCGCCAGCACGCTTGGGCGGCTGGCGTTGCCCAGCGCCATCGTCCAGGCAACCGCGGTTTCGGCCGTGTCGGCCGGACGCCAGACGTCCAAGCCGGGGATCAGGCGCAGGCTGGCCACATGTTCGATCGACTGATGCGTCGGGCCGTCTTCGCCCAGGCCGATCGAGTCATGCGTGAACACGTGAATAACGCGCAGCTTCATCAGCGCGGCCATGCGGATGGCGTTGCGGCTGTAGTCGCTGAAGGTCAGGAAGGTGCCGCCGTAGGGGATGTAGCCGCCATGCAGCGCAATGCCGTTCATGATCGCGGCCATGCCGAATTCGCGCACGCCGTAGTTGATGTGGCGCCCGCCATTGCTGCTGCCGTCGGCTTCCAGGCGGAAGGCGGTCGCGGCCTTGGTGTTGGTCAGGTTGGAGCCGGTCAGGTCGGCCGAGCCGCCGAGCATTTCGGGCACGGCGGCCGTGAAGGCTTCCAGCGCGATCTGGCTGGCCTTGCGGCTGGCGACGGTTTCGGCTTGCGTGTGGGCGGCGATCACCGCGTCAACAGCGGTCTGCGCGAAGTTGGCGGGCAGGTCGCCGGCCATGCGGCGCTTGAACTCGGCCGCCAGCGCGGGGTGCGCCTTGGCATAAGCGGCAAAGCGCTTGTCCCAGCCGGCTTGCAGCTTGGCGCCCTGCGCCTTGGCGTCCCAGCCGCTGTAGACCTCCTTGGGGATCACGAAAGGCGCGTGCGCCCACCCGATCGCCTCGCGGGTCAGCTTGATTTCGTCGCCGCCGAGTGGCTCGCCATGGGCCTTGGCGGTGTTGGCGCGGTTCGGGCTGCCTTTGCCGATATGGGTCTTGGCAATCACCAGGCTTGGCTTGTCCGTGCTCAGCTTGGCCTGGGCAATCGCAGCGTCAACGGCGTCGATGTCGTGGCCGTCAACCGGGCCAATCACGTTCCAGCCATAGGCCTCGAAACGCTGCGCCGTGTTGTCGGCGAACCAAGGTGCGACTTGGCCGTCGATCGAGATGCCGTTGTCGTCATAGATGGCGATCAGCTTGTTCAGCTTCCAAGCGCCGGCCAGCGAGCAAGCTTCGTGGCTGATGCCTTCCATCAGGCAGCCGTCACCCATGAAGACATAGGTGAAATGGTCGACCACCGCGTGCTTGTCACGGTTGAATTCCTTGGCCAGCATCTTCTCGGCCAGCGCCAGGCCGACCGCATTGGTGATGCCCTGCCCCAGCGGGCCGGTGGTCGTCTCGACGCCGGGGGTGATGCCGACTTCGGGGTGGCCGGGGGTCTTGCTGTGCAGCTGGCGGAAGTTCTTCAGCTCTTCGATGGACAGGTCATAGCCGGTCAGGTGCAGCAGCGCATAGATCAGCATAGAGCCGTGGCCATTGCTCAGCACGAAGCGGTCACGGTCGGCCCATTGAGGGTTCGTTGGGTTATGGCGCAGATGGCGGTTCCACAAGGCGACGGCGATATCGGCCATGCCCATGGGCGCGCCGGGGTGGCCGGAATTGGCTTGCTGCACGGCGTCCATGGCCAGTGCGCGAATGGCGTTGGCCATCAAAGTGGGGTTGCTTGCAGCGGTAGTTGCCATGGCTTGAGGAGCTTGAGGAGCTGGAGTTTCGAGGAGGGGTAACCCGGGATTTTACTAGGCCTGCGCGCACCCACCGTTCATGCCAGTGAGACCAAGCCATCATTCCATCAAAACGCTTGCCGCAAAGCCAAGAAGCGTCACCCAAACAAAACAGGCGATCGCCGCAGAAAAGCTGGCGATCGCCTGGTTCAAACTTGATTGACAGCCTCGGCTGTCAAGGCCTTGCTCAGCCGCGGCGGCGGCGTGTCAGGCCCAGCAGCGCGAAGCCGCCGGCCAACATCATCAGCGAGGTGCTGGCCTCGGGCACGGCCGAGATATTGTCAAAGCCGATGTTCTGTCCGGCGCTGCCGGTCAAGTCGAAGGACTTCGCGGTGCCGCTGAAATTCAAGGTCACTTGCTTCCAGCTGTCGTAGCCGGCATCTGCCGTCTTGGCCAAGTTGAAGGTACCGAGCAAGTCGCCGGTGCCATTCAAGCCGGAATAGGCCTTGACGGCGCCGGTCACGTCAACGTAGCTGGCGTAGAACAAAGACAGGCCGCTCTCGACACCACCCGCCACATTCATATAGGCAGAGGCACCGGGGATGTCTTGAACGTAGGCCGTACCTTGGGCCGATGGCGCGCCGCTGTAGAAAGTGAAGTCAGCGTCATTGGACAAGCCTGCCACGCCGACGAACTCGACGCCCAGGTTGACGCCGGTGGACTCATCGGAGGCCGCGCCACCGTTGTAGAAACCATTGACCGCCACGTCGTAGCTCCAGGTCTTTTCAAAGTCGACCACGAAGCTCGTGGCGCCTGCGAAGGCTGGGGCGGCGGCAAACAGGGCCAGAACGGCCAGGCGAGAAAGCTTCATGGGAATAATCCAGGTTGGGGGGAACTGAGCGTGGCCATCAAAGCCACATTGCGCCGCCAGTCTATTCACGCTACACGACAACAGTGTGACCAAGCCGACACCGTTGCGGCTGCCATTCGGATCAAGCACCGCAAGCTCCATAGCCGCTGCCATTGGCACTGTCATCGGCGCTTCATATGAAGTCGCTAGGCTCGCCCTCTTCCCATCTCCAGCGCCCGCTCTACAGACCATGACTCAGCTCATTGATCGCCGCCATCTGCTGCGCGCGGCCGCTGCCGCCGGCCTCGGCGCTTGCCTGCCGCGCGCGCGCGCCTGCGAATTTTTTTGCACCACGCTGCGCGTCACCCACCCCTGGACGCGCGCCTCCGCCCCCGGCGCCACCAGCGCCGTGATCAACATGAAGTTCGACGAAGTGCTGCAGGACGACCGGCTGATCGGCATTGAAACCCCGGTGGCGGCCAGCGCCGAAATCGGCCGCGCCGGCTCGCGCGACAAGCGCGCGGTGGACTTTGCCATTCCGGCCGGCCAAGAAACCGAACTCAGCGAAACCGGCACCTTCATTCGACTGACCGGCCTGAAGCACCCGCTCGAAATCGCCCGCAGCTATCCATTGACGCTGGTGTTCGAAAAAGGCGGCAGCATCGAAGCCGACCTCAGCGTCGACTATGACAACTAGTCAGTCAACGTAGGCCATCAGGCACGGACAAACCGTCACGACCAAGTCACCTAGGCTCCCTAACATCCAAGGGCAGTTTAGGCAGGGCAGCTGTTTGCCCGCCAAAGAATCACCCGCACGCCCCACCCCCTTTCCCGTAAAACAATCAGGAGTTGTTCACATGAAATTCGGTTTCAGCAAAAGCCGGCTCGCCCTCGCGGCAGTCGCAGCCATCGGCTGCACCACCCTGTCCGTAGCCCCGACTGTCGCCAGCGCCGCCGGCAAGACCGCCGGTCAATATGTGACGGGAGACTTCCACAATCACACCACCTGCTCGGACGGCTCGATTTCGATGCAGAAGTTGGTCAAGAAGGTCACCGACAAAGCCGGCAGCGGCGACACGCCATGGGGTCTGGACTGGTTTGTGCAAGCCGGCCACGGCGGCAACGGCAACCGCAATTGCACTTTGACCGAAGACGCATCGCTGAGCACGCCTGCCTACCCCAACATCCCCGGCAAGGGCCCGACAACAACTTGGGCCAATAGCGTTGGCGCAGCAGCCATCAAGGGTGATGGCGGCGGCGTGGGTGGCAACGGCAATATGTGGCGCTGGCAGTCGATTCAGGAATTCCAGTACCCGCTGATCGAGTATTTGGCAACTTCCAAGAACCTGCCCCTGTTCATCGGCATGGAATCGGTCGTGGCCGGCCATGAGCACAGCTCGATGAGCATCATCACCGGCCAAATGCCGGCCTCGCTGGACGGCGCCACCATGCCTGCAGCGCCTGGCTACACAGCCCTGGGCAATGCCAACGCCTTGGCCCAATGGTCGTATTGCTTTGACCGTGGCGACACCGACAAGAGCCGCGGCAACGTCACCGGCTCGGCCATCGGCAACAACTGGAATTGCGCCGTCCCAGGCAGCAACAGCGCCGGCGACATCAGCTGGAACGCTGCAGCCCAGAAGCTGATGCCTGCCAGCGGCACCGGCAACGGCACCAAGGGTCACCTGAAGACCGTGGAAGCCATCAAGTGGATGGCCCAGAACCACGCCAACGGCAGCTACTATGTGCCTGCCCACTTGGAGCGCGCCGGCCCCTTCTACGCCGATGGCAACCAAGGCTTCAACATCGAGCATCTGCGCAACTTCAACAATGCCGGCCCGACCATTGCCTTCGGCTTTGAAACCCAGCCTGGCCACGGCGCTTCTTCGAACCGCGGCGAATACCAAGTCAAGCGCAACAATATCGGTGGCGTGGCGACCGACTCGGTCGGCGGCACCACCTACGGCGGCACCGGCGTCTATGGCGCCCAAGTCGGCGGCGTCTGGGATGCATTGCTGGGCGAAGGCCGTAACTTCTGGTACTTTGCTTCGTCCGACTGGCACAACCGCGGCTCGTTCGGCCCGGATGACCGCCGCTCGACGCAAGACTTCTACCCCGGCGAATACGCTCGTGACTTCGTGATGGTGCGCAACGGCGCCGACAAGCTGCGCCCGCAAACCATTGTTGACGGCCTGCGCACCGGTAACAGCTTCGCCGCCAGCGGCCAGCTGATCGACCGCCTGGCTTTCGTCGCCTGCGCTTCCTACGCCGGCCCTGCCGCGCGCACCAACGCACAGGTCGAGGCCTTGGCCGTGGCAGCTGCCACCAATAACAAGGACATTGATGCCAGCGGCTGCGCCACCATGGGCGAAAAGCTGGTGGTTCGCCCCGGTGCCGAGATCGTCGTGTCGGTGGTCGTGCGTGATCCAGAAGGTATCAGCCACGCGCCTTACAGCTTCCCCAACCCATCGCTGAAGCAAGTCGGCATCATCCAGCCGCTCAATATGCCCGTGCTGGACCACATCGACCTGATCCGCGGTCTGGTGACTGGCTACAAGACACCGGGTGCGGCTGACTACGCCGGCGCTTGGCCAAGCAACACCGACTGGCTGCGCACCGACGGCAGCACTGCGGACCTGTCCGTCGTGCCCGCCGCGGCCAAGAACACCAGCGCCGCTGTCATCAAGACCTTCAGCGAGAACGGTGCCGCAGCTTGGGTGGCCGTTGCCTCTGGCGTCGACAACAGCAAGTTCCTGAAGATGACTTACCGCATTCCTGCGGTCACGGCATCCCAGTATGTGCGTCTGCGCGGCAGCAATCTGCCGGCCGCTGTGCCTTATGAAACCGACGCCAATGGCAACCCCTTGGCCGACTTGTTCACCAACGCCAACGACACCACCAAACTGCGGATTCCTTGCACCACCGTGGGCAGCAATGTGCCTGCAGCCGGCGTGACCTACACCGGCAACACCATCGACGGCTGCCCAACGCATCTGCCGGTCGTGAGCGGCCAGAAGATGGTTGCCTATGACGTCGCCGCCTGGTCCGATCTGTGGTTCTACAGCAACCCGATCTATGTGCAAGTGAACGGCTCCACCGCCGTCGCCGGCGTCAAGTAAGACCAGCAAAAGCTTCGCTTGAAGGGCGCCATGCGGCAAGGCATGGCGCCCTTTTTCATGCGCTCAAGGGAACTCGCGCACGCCGCGTCGATGACCGACCGTCTTCATCCTGACATGCACGCGTCATAAGATTCTCGGCTTTGCTGCTCCCCCAGCCGCTCTCGCGCAACCGCTGCGAGGCCAAGCTCGACCTTGCCCCCATGTCCACATCACAAAACACTACATTGCTCGCCGGTCTTGACACCAGTCCGCGAGGCCAGGCCCGCCCGGCATGGCTGAGAGAACCCTTGCTGCATTTCCTGATCTTGGGCGCGCTCTTGTTTGCAGCCGACCATTACTTGGTCGGGCGCGCCGATGACCCACGCAGCATCGTGGTCGGCGCCGAGGTCGACGCCGAGGCTAAACAGATTTTCAGCGCCGCACGCGGCCGCGAACCCAATGCCGAGGAACTGACCGCGCTGCGCCAGGTCTGGCTCGACAACGAAGTGCTCTACCGCGAAGGCATGGCCATGCAGGTCGACCGTGGCGACTCGGCCATCCGTGAGCGGGTCATCTTCAAGGCGCTCAGCGTGGTCGATGCCAACACCAAATTGCCGCCCGCCACAGACCAGGTCCTGCGCGCCTGGTTCGAGAAAAACCGCGTCAAATACGACGAACCGGCCCGCTTCGACTTCCAGGAAGCCGCGCTGGCCGGCGACAACTCGGAAGCGGCTGTGCGTGCCTTTGTCAGCGAGCTGAACAGCGGCGCGGCGGGTGACGCCAAAGCCGGCCTACGCGTCTTCAAGGGTCGGCCGCAAAGCAATCTGCTGCAAAGCTATGGCGCCGACTTCGCCAAGACCTTTGCAAGCCTGACGCCGGGCGAGTGGCATGCGCTGCAAACCCGCGATGGCTGGCGCGCGATGCGACTTGACGCCATCAGCAAGCCGCAACCCGCGGCGTTCGAGCCGCTGCGCACCGTCGTTCAGCAAGACTGGACCGATGCCACCTTATCCGAGCAGCGCAGCGCCGCCGTGCGCGCCTTGACGCAGAAATACAAAGTGAAATTCGAGGCCAGCAAGCCATGATGTTGCGGTTGTTCAAACTGCTGCTGGCCGGCCTGGCCTTGCTGACAAGCCAGGTCAGCGCGCATGAAATGAGCATGGCCGAGATGCAGCTGCGCGAGATGGCACGCGGCGAATTCTTCTGGCAATGGACGGCCAGTGAAAAGCGCGCGCCGGCCGAAGTACTCAAGCCGGTGTGGCCTGAAAACTGCGAGGCCGAAGGCAATGTGCTGCACTGCGGCGGCGCCGGCCTGAGCGGCCGCATGGCCATGGACGGCGTAGGCCAAGCCTACTCAGCGGTGATGGTCAAGGTCTTCTGGCTCGATGGCCAGACCCGCGTCTACACGCTGACCGCCGGCCAGCCGAGCGTGCAACTCTATGGCTCGGCCGATGACAAGAGAGGTATGGGCGAGATTGCCCGCGCCTACACGCTGCTGGGCGTCGAACACATCCTGGCCGGCATCGATCACCTCCTGTTCGTGATCGCCATGCTGATGCTGGTGGGCTTCAATCGCCGCCTGATCTGGACCATCAGCGCCTTCACGCTCGCCCACAGCCTGACTTTGGCCAGCAGCGCCGTAGGTTGGCTGGTATTGCGCCCGCCGCCGGTGGAAGCGGCGATTGCGCTGTCCATCGTGCTGGTCGCGGCCGAGGCCTTGCACTCGCGCCAGACGATTGCGCGGCGCTGGCCGGCGCTGGTGGCCTTTTTGTTCGGCCTGGTGCATGGCCTGGGCTTCGCGGGCGCGCTGAAAGAAATCGGCCTGCCTGACCAGCATCTGCTCATCGCGCTGCTGACCTTCAACCTGGGCGTTGAGATCGGGCAGTTGATGACGGTCGCTGCGGCCTATATTTTGTGGCGTGTGACGGCGCGCTGGCCTTGGGCCGCCAAAGCTCGCACCGTGCTGCTCTACATGATAGGCGCCATGGCCGCTTATTGGTCTTTGCTGCGCATCACCACGATCTTTGCCTGACCCCTTGCCGTCTGCCCCTTGCTGCCTGACCCCTTTGACCGCCGAACATGTCCAGCTCCGAAATCATCAGTCTGTTCCCCACGCCTTTTTTGCGCGCGCCGGGCGCCTTGCCGCCCGCCTTGGTGAACGCCTTGGTCAAGCATTTCAGCCAGCAGGCGCAGCAAGAGAACAATGCCTCGACTAATCTCTCGCACACCCGCATGCTTAAGCCGAGCGAAAGCCCCTTGCTGGTCGACGCGGCGGCCTTGATAACGCCAAAGCTGAGCGAGTTCGGCGCGCTGATGTTCGGCGAGCAAATGGGCTGGTCGCTGAAGGAAATGTGGGTCAATGTGCTGGACCAGGGTGGCAGGCAGGCGATGCACAACCATGCCAACAGCTTTATCTCGGGGGTGGTTTACCTGACACCTACCGATGACTCATCGCGCACCGTCTTCATGAAGTCGCCGGGCGGCACCGATTTCTCCTTCAAGAACGACCATGCCGGCGTCACCACCGGCCCCTTCAATGCCGAGAAGTGGATCAGCCCCAATCCGGCGGCCGGCGATCTGGTGCTGTTCCCCAGCTATCTGATGCACGCGGTGCCGCCTAACGAAGGCGCCCGACGCATCACGCTGGCCTTCAATGCGATTCCGGCCAGGCTCGATTCCTGGGGCTACCAAGTCAGCTTCAGCGGCTGAAATGATGGCGATCAAACGAGGTGAAGGTGCCGCGCTGGCGCTGATGCTGGCCTCGGGCTTTGCGGGCCTGGGCTACCAAGTGGTCTGGACCCAGCAGGCCGGACTCTGGCTGGGCCATGAATCGGCCGCCGTGCTGGCGGTGGTGGCGGCATTTTTCGGCGGCCTGTCGCTCGGCGCCTTGAGCTTTGGGCCAAGCATCGAACGCTCGAGGAATCCGCTGCGCTGGTATGCGGCCCTGGAACTTGTCATCGCCTGCTGGGGCCTCGCGCTGATCCTGCTGATGGCGCCGGCCAGCGCCGCGCTGCTGGCCCTGACAGGCGCGCGGCCCTCGCCGGCCTGGCAATGGACGGTCGCTTTCGCGGGCTGCTTCTTCTTGCTGCTGCCGGCCACCGTTGCCATGGGCGCCACCTTGCCGGCGCTGGAGCGCGTGCTGGCGCAATGGCGCGGCGCGGGCAGGTCGATTGCGACGCTCTATGCCAGCAACACCGCCGGTGCAGTGTTGGGCGTGCTGGTCAGCGCCTTCTGGTTGATTCCCAGCCTGGGTCTGACGCGCACGGCCGCTATCTGCGTGGCGCTCAATCTGCTGTGCGCGGCGGGCGCCATGCTGGCGCTGCGAGCACCAACGCCCGCCGGCTCCAACCCTGTGCCTACAGGCTCGGGCCAGCGGGCCATGCTGATGCGCCTGGCCCTGACCGGCCTGCTCGGCATCGGCTACGAGGTCCTGGTGGTGCGCGTGCTCAGCCAGGTGACCGAAGACACGGTCTACACCTTTGCCATGCTGCTGGCGGTTTACTTGATCGGCACGGCCGCCGGCGCCGCAGCATGGCAGCGTTGGCTGGCCAAACAGAGTGACGCTGCCAAGTGCAGCGATCACTTGCTCGCGGCCTTGGCGCTCGCCTGCCTCCTGGGTATCGGCAGTCTGTGGACGGCCGAAGGGCTGCGCGCCCTTTTGCTGAGCGCTTTGGGCCCTGGCATGGCGGCCGCGATCGCCGTCGAGGCCGCCTTGGCTGTAGCCGCCTTTGCCTTGCCGACCTTGCTGATGGGGGCGCTGTTCAGCCAACTCTGCGCACGGGCAGCCCAAGCGGGACTGAGCTTCGGCCGCGCGATCGGCTTCAACACCGTGGGCGCGGCCGCAGCGCCGGTCTTGTTTGGCGTGCTGCTGACGCCTGCTTTGGGCAGCAAGTGGACCCTGCTGATGATTCCACTGGGCTATCTGGCCTTGGTCGCACCGCAAACTTGGCTGCGGCCGACCGTGCTGCTGCCCGCCACTGCGACTTTGGCCTTGGCGCTGTTGACGCCGCCCTTGGCCTTTGTCGACGTGCCCGAAGGTGGCCGCATCTTGAGCTACCAGGAAGGCGCGATGGCTGCCGTCAGCGTGGTTGAAGACGCACAGGGCGTGTCACGCCTGCGCATCAACAACCGCCAGCAAGAAGGCAGCAGCTCCAGCCTGTGGTTCGATGCCCGCCAGGCGCTGCTGCCGCTGCTGCTGCACCCGGCGCCCAAGCATGCTTTGTTCCTGGGCCTGGGTACCGGCATGACGGCTGCCTCGGCCGCCGAAGATCCGACGCTGCAGGTCGATGCGGTGGAGTTGCTGCCCGAGGTGATCAGCGCCTCAGCGCATTTCACCCAGAACCTCAACCAGGGCCGGCCGCACGCCAATCTGCAGCTGATTGCCAGTGATGCACGCCGTTATGTCAGGGCCTCAGCAACGGGCTATGACGTGATCATCTCGGACAACTTCCACCCGGCGCGCAGCGGCTCGGGTGCGCTCTACACGGTCGAGCATTTTCAAGCGGTGCGCGCCAGGCTGGCCGAGGGCGGCTTGTTCTGCCAATGGTTGCCGCTGCACCAGCTCGACCTGCCGACCCTGCGCAGCATCGTGCGCTCGTTCTTGATCGCCTACCCGGGCGCCACCGCGATCCTGGCCAACAACAGCCTGGAGACACCGGTGCTCGGCTTGATCGGCCGCCAAGCAGATGGCAGCAGTGGTTTCACCAGTGTGGAGGCGGCGCGCACGCGGTTGGCGGCGGCCTCGTTCGCCCGGTCGCCGGCTCAATTCGGCATTGAGGACGAATTCGCGCTCTTGGGCAGCTTTGTCGCTGGGCCGGCCGCCTTGGTCAAGTTCGCCTCGGATGCCCCGGCCAATACCGATGACCACCCCGTGGTCGCGCACCTGGCGCCGCGCATCACCTATGCGCCCGATTCAGCACCGCGCGATCGGTTAATGGCCTTGCTACCGGCCTTGAACATCAGTCCGGCCGACTTGTTTGGCGCGCAGGCGCTGAGCGCTGAAAACTCAGCCAGCGCGGCCCGTCTGAGCGCCTACTGGCAGGCGCGCCGGCAGTTCATAGAGGCAGGCCGTCACATCCACGCGAGCGGGGATCTGCGCGCCATGCTGGCCCAGGTCGAGGGCCCGCTGCTGGATGTTTTGCAACTCAGCCCGGACTTCCGCCCGGCTTACGATCCACTCTTGCGCATGGCCAAGGCCCTCGCTGGGCTTGACCCTGAGAAGGCCCAAGTTTTACTCAAGCAACTGCAAAGCCGGCAACCGGCGCGCCAGGAGGCCGGAGATATCTTGCTTCAAATGGGCGGGATGGCCGGCGTGGCCGATGCTGCACAGCCCCATGCGGGCAGGCAAGCCGGCAGCCCCTGATCTGCCGGCGGGATAGGTCCGGCGCCTGCGGAGCTGCACTTTTCCCGCCGATGTCGTGCGTTTGCTCACACGGCAACGATGGTGCCGGCGCGCACATGTAAGCAATTGCAGTCAAGCTAGCGGCCAGCATTGCGATCGCCCAGGCGGCATCCGTTGACGCCGCCGCCGGTCAAGGAGCAAGGCCATGAACGAAGAACTTGCACCCGTCCTCGAGCCCGCAGCAGCAACAGCTCCTGCTGCGGCCCTTGCCACCATCTTGTTCGTGGACGATGAGCCCTCCATCCTGAGCGCCTTGCGGCGCTTGTTTCGCCCGCAAGGCTATAAGGTGTTGATGGCCGAGGGCGGCGAAGCCGGCCTGGCACTGCTGGAGCTGGAGCAGGTTGACCTGGTGATCTCCGACATGCGCATGCCCGAGATGGACGGCGTGCAGTTTCTGGAGCAGGTGCGCCAGCGCTGGCCCGGCATTGTGCGCGTGATGTTGACCGGCTATGCCGACATCAGCTCCACCATCGGGGCCATCAACCGCGGCGAGATTCACCGCTATATCGCCAAGCCCTGGGACGATCAGGACATATTGCTGTCTGTCAGCGACGGCCTGACCCGCCGGCGTCTGGAGCGCGAGAACCAGCGCCTGGCCCTGTTGACCCAGGAACAGAACCTGCAGTTGCAAGTGGTCAATGGCCAGCTGAACGAGGCCAATACGCAGCTCCAAGATGTCAACGCTCAGCTGCAAGGCGCCAATCAGCAACTGCACGGCGTCAATGAGGAGTTGGAGCTGCGCGTCAAGGCGCGCACCCAGGAGCTGGAGTCGGTCAACGGCCAACTGGCCGATGCCAACGTGCAGCTCGGTACGGCGAACGCGCAGATGGAAAAAGCCAATCAGCAACTGAACGCGGCGAACCTGCAGCTGGAGGAGAACTTCGCGCTTTCGATCAGCGTATTCGCCGGCCTGCTGGAGCTGCGCGATGGCAGCGTGGCCGGCCACGGCCACCGTGTCGCCACCCTGGCCCGGCGCATGGCCGAGCAGATGGACCTGAGCGCCATCGAGGTGACCGACATCTACAACGCCGGCTTGCTGCATGAGGTCGGCAAGATCGGCCTGCCCGACCATCTGTTGCAAAAGACCGTGTCGCTGATGACGGGCGACGAGTTCGAGCAATACAAGCTGCACCCACAACACGCGCAAGCGGCGCTGATGCCACTGGGCCGGCTGCGCCAGACCGCTGTGATCATTCGCGCCCAACATGAGCGGGTCGACGGCAAAGGCTTCCCCGATGGGCTGCAAGGCCTGGAGCTGCCGCTGGGTGCGCAAATCATTCAGGTGGCGGCGACCTATGAGGCGCTGATCAGCGGGCGCTTGGCGGAAAAGGTCTACTCGACCGAAGATGCTGCGGCAGCGATTCGGGAAGGCCTGGGCACCCGCCAAGAGGCAGCCGTGCAAGAGGCGTTTGACCTCGTGTTGGAGCAGATAGTGGCCGAGGCCGGCGCCGATATTGAAGTGCTGTCGGCCGAGCTCAAGTCAGGCATGGTGCTGAGCCGGCCGGTGCTGAGCCCGCATGGCAATGTCTTGCTGCCGGCGGCCTTTCACTTCACGTCACCGGTGATCAAACAGGTGCTGGATTTTGAGCAGCGCTTGGGCCAGCCCTTCAGCTTCTTCGTCAAGAAGCCGCAAGACCCTAAGTCGGCCGGCACGAGCAAAAAGCCAGCTCCAGCCACTCCGGCCGCTAGCGCAGCAGCCTGAGCAAATATCGCAAGGGAAGCAGCATGCAAGCGCATCACACTCCAGGCCTGGGCAACGCCGCACCAAAGCTGGCCGCATTTGGCGCGGCGCAAACAAGTGCACTCGATGACTTGCAACGCCTGGCACTGGACGCCGTCAGCGCGCCACTGCTGGTGCATGGTGGCGGCTTGATCCTCTACGCCAACCCGGCCATGCTGCGCCTCTTGGGCTATGACCTGGAACAGTTGCAAAGCCTGCCGCATTACGCCTGGGCCAATGATGCCGACGTCGAGAACCTGAGAGCCTACGGCGAGCGATGCTTGCAGCAGGACGAAGCCTTGCCGACGCTGGAATGCGAGGCCATGACCGCCACCGGCGCGGTGCGTTTTCTCGAAGTCACCGCCCGCGGCTTGGCCACGGCCGAGGGCAAGCTGGTGCTGCTCAGCTGCCAGGATTTGAGCGATATGCGCCATGTGCAGATGAGCTTGCTGGAGGTCGGGCAGGTGATGCATCAAATTCTGGAAAACAACCCGGTGCCCACTTTTGTGATCGACAAGAACCACCGCATCACCCATTGGAACGGCGCCTGCACACAGCTCACCGGCGTCGAGTCCTGCGATGTGGTCGGCAGCACCGAGGCCTGGAAGCCCTTCTACGACCAAGCGCGCCCGCTGCTGGTGGACCTGATCGTCGAAGGCTCGGTGGCCGAGGAGCGCCAGCGCCTGTATGGCGACAATTTGCGCGCCTCCAGCCTGGTGCTGCGCGCCTATGAGACCGAAGACTTTTTCCCCCAATTTGGCGAATCCGGGCGCTGGATCTTCTGCACCGCCGCCCCGCTGTATGACATGCAGGGCAAGGTCGTCGGCGCCATTGCCACGCTCTTGGACGTGAGCGAGCGCCATCTGGCCGAAGAACAATTGCGCCAGCACCAAGCCGAGCTGGAAGGCACGGTGGCTGAGCGCACGGCCGAGCTCTCGCGCAGCCACCGGGAGTTGGCCGCTTTCATGGAGAACGCCTCGGTTGGCATCATCTACAGCAGCCGCCACCAGATCGTGCGCAGCAATAAAAAGTTCGCCGAGATTTTCGAACTGGACACGAGCGAGCCCGCCGAGCTGCTGGCCTCACAGTTTTTCAGCAGCCAGCAGGCCTACCAGGAGCTCTTGAATATTGCCACGCCGGTGCTCGGCAAGGGTCAGTCATTGATGCACGAAATGGAGATGCTGACCGCCGCCGGCAATCGCATCTGGGTGCAGCTGATTGCCTACCCGGCCAACCCAGCCGACCTGCATTCGGGCGTCTGGTGGCTGCTGCAAGACCGCAGCGAGGTGACCCGCGCGCAACGCGAGTTGGTCAACAACTACCGCGATATCAAGCAAGCCCATGCGCGCCTGGAAGAAGCGCAGAACCAGTTGTTGCAGTCCGAAAAAATGGCCTCGATTGGGCAATTGGCCGCCGGGGTTGCGCATGAGATCAACAACCCGGTCGGCTTCGTCAGCTCCAATCTCGGTACGCTGCGCCGCTATGTCGAACCCCTACTCAAGCTGGTGACGCTGTACGGCGGCCTCGACCTGTCGGCGCAGCCGGCCGCGCAACTGGCCCAGCTCAAGACCTTGGCAGAGCAGGCCGATCTGGAATTCATCCACGAGGACTTGCCGCAGCTGCTGAAGGAAAGCGACGAAGGCCTGAGCCGGGTCAAGAAGATCGTGCAGGATTTGAAGGACTTCTCGCGCGTCGACCAAGCCGACTGGCAAGAAGCCGACCTCAACCAAGGCCTGGCTTCGACGCTCAATGTGGTGCGCCAC
Organism: Paucibacter sp. B2R-40; assembly: GCF_025717555.1. GTDB lineage: Bacteria > Pseudomonadota > Gammaproteobacteria > Burkholderiales > Burkholderiaceae_C > Paucibacter_A. The sequence goes on from NZ_JAJIRP010000002.1 coordinate 282,612, forward strand.
GAGATCAAATACCAAGCCGAGGTCACCTGCAACTTCGGCCGCCTGCCCCTGGTGCGCTGCCTGGCCGGCCAGCTCAACCAGGTCTTCATGAACCTGATCATCAACGCGGCGCACGCGATCGCGCAGCGCGGTGAGATCAAGCTCAGCTCCGAGCAGATTGATGACTATGTTTGCGTCAGCGTGCAAGACAATGGCTGCGGCATGAGCGCTGAGGTGCAGCGCCGCATCTTTGACCCTTTCTTCACCACCAAGCCGGTCGGCCAAGGCACGGGCCTGGGCCTGTCGCTGAGCTTTTCCATCGTCAAAAAGCATGGCGGGCGCATCGAGCTGATATCCAGCCCCGGCGCGGGCAGTTGTTTCAAGGTCTGGCTGCCGGTGCGCGGGCCGAATGCCTGAGCCCAGAAAAGCACGCCAAACTGTTCAAGAAGTCACGCTGCCTGCCGATACCGTCCTACGGGCATCGTCGTTGGGATGGTGCCAGCCCATCACCCAAAGGACGGAAGATGAGAAAACTTCACGCTGTCAAACTGCAAAGAATTGGCTCGGCAGTCGCCCTGCTGTTCGCCGCCGGCACGGCATCGGCGCTTGACTACAGCTACTCAGGCTTTGCCAATGTGACCGCCGGGCGCGTTTTCAGTGGCAGTGGGCTGAACATCGGCTACCCCAATCCTCAAACCTGGCCCCAATGCCCGAGCTGCTATGTGGCTGACTTCTCGCATGGGTCGGTCTATGAAACCAGCTGGACCTTGAAGCCCGAGTCGCGTGCGGGCCTGCAGGGCACCGTCAATTTCACCTCTGACTTCTCCTTCACCGGGCAGCTGATGGCCAGGCATGCTGCCGAAGAAGCCAAGCTGGATATCGAATGGGCTTTTCTGAGCTACAACCTCAGCCCCAAATTCACACTGCAGGCCGGCCGCAAGCGCCTGCCTTTGTTCTATTTCTCGGACTTCCAGGACGTCAGCTTCGCCTACAACTGGGTGCGGGTGCCGCCCGATGTGTACGGCTGGGCGGTCGTCAATTACAACGGCGCCAACATCACCTACCGCGATGACATCGCCGGTTGGGCGGTCAAGTCCAATGCCTACGCGGGCCAGGAGCATTCCAAGGAAAACCCGATCGCCAAGCTGGAGCGCCCAGAGCGCCAAGACATCAGCTGGGACAATATGATGGGCATCGACCTGGAGCTCAATCGCGATTGGTTCACCGCGCGCTTTTCCTATAACAAGTCCAAGCAACGCTCGGTCTTATGGCTGCCCGAGGGTCAGGTACAAACCTCGCCCGACCCCGATCTCTACGGCAAGTCTTCGCCGCAGACCTTCAGCTCGGCCGCCTTCAATATCGACCTCGACAACTGGGTCGGCCGCAGCGAGTTTTCGCGCATCACGCGCACCCCGGCGCGCGGCAGCTACCGCGGCTACATGATCGGCGGTGGCTACCGCATCGGCAAGTTCCTGCCCATGATCACCATCAGCGAATTGCGGGCCTATAGCGCCGGCGACGCCTCCAAACATGTCGAAACCGACAGCAATATCGGCGTCACGCTGCGCTATCAATTGAACGACAGCAGCAGCCTCAAGCTTCAGGTGGACCGCAGCCGCTGGGACTTCTTGGACGGCACCGACAGCAAACGCAAGCTGATGACCGTCTCTTACGACATGATCTTCTGAAGCAGGAGCAAAGATCATGTCATTCACTCATCAAGTATTCATCCTGGCCTTGCTGGCCGGCGGGGCGCAACTCGCGGCCGCCGATGTCGCCGTGATCGTCCACCCCAGCAATGCAGCCTCCATCGACGAGGAGCAAATCACCAAGATTTTCCTCGGCCAAACCAAGACCTTCTCCGGTGGCTCCGAGGCCACCCCGGTGGACATCAAGGAAAGCCCGCTGCGCGAAGAGTTCGGCACCAAGGTTTTAAAGAAGAACTCCGCCCAATTGAAAGCGCTATGGGCACGGCAGATCTTCACCGGCGGCGCCAAGCCACCGCGCGAGTTGGGCAGCGACGAAGAGGTCATCAAGTTCGTGGCCAGCACACCGGGCGCGATTGGCTATGTGGACGCCGGCAAGGCCAACGCAACGGTCAAGGTGATCACGAAGCGCTAAGGCCTGCATCAGGCCGCGCGATTTGCTGGTTAGACTGTGTGCCCATGCGAGCCATCATCCTCGCGGCCGGGCGCGGTGAGCGCATGCGGCCGCTCACCGACACCACCCCCAAGCCGCTGCTGTGCGTGCGCGGCGGCAAGCCCTTGATCGAATTCCACATCGAGGCGCTGGCCGCTGCCGGTGTGCGCGACATCATCATCAACACCGCCTGGCTGAGCGAGCAGTTCCCGGCCAGATTGGGCGACGGTGCGCGCTTCGGCGTGCGACTGCATTTCAGCGATGAGTCCCAGGAGCCGGTCGGCGCGCTGGAGACAGCCGGCGGCATTGCGCGTGCCTTGTCGCTGTTGACCGCCGATGGAGACGCCGCCTTCTGGGTCGTCGCCGGCGATGTGTTCCTGCCGGATTTCCGCTTCCCAGCCCAAGCCGCCGAGGGCTTTTTGAACAGCAACTTGGATGCCCAGCTTTGGCTGACCCACAACAGCCCGCACCACCCCAAGGGCGATTTCGGCATCAGTGCCGAGGGCCTGGCCTTGAGCGACACAGCCTCACCGCGCTACACCTGGGCCAGCGTCGGGCTGTTCCGCAGCCGCATGTTTGCCAACATTCAGCCCGGCGCCAAGGCGGCGTTGCGCCCGTATCTGGAGGACGCGATCCGGCGCGGCAAGCTGGGGGCCGAGCTACTGAACGGGGCTTGGGTCGATGTCGGTACCGTCGAGCGCTTGAACAGTTTGAGCAGCCTGCACGGCTGAGCCGACCAGCTCCAACTCGCCACTGGCCAGCCAGCCGGCCATAGGTTGGCGCGTGCGCTCGGTCAAGCCCTGCACCGAGGCGCCGGGAGCGCTGAGCACGCCGAGCCAGCCTTTGCGGCCGGCGCGCTTGACGGCGAGCAGCGCTGCATCGGCCAGATTGACGGTGGCGTTCCAGTCCACCGCCCTTGCCGCCTGAGGCGCCAAGGGGAAACAGGCAAAACCGAGCGAGCAAGTCTTGCTCAAGCTGCTGCCGTCATCCAGCACAAAAGGCTGCTCGGCGATGGCGCGGCAGGCGCGCTCGGCCAAGTCGGCGGCATGCCGGCGCGAAGTCTCGCGCGCAACGATCAAAAACTCTTCGCCGCCCCAGCGCACCAAGTAGTCGCTGTCGCGGAACACCGAGGCCAAGCGGCCGCGCATCTGCCGCAGCACCGCGTCGCCTGCGGCATGGCCGAGTTCGTCGTTGATCTGCTTGAAATGGTCAATATCGACCAAGAAGAAGATCATGTCGCCATCCTCCAAGGCTGCGCCCTGCCTGGGCGTTTCATTGCGACGCAAGGTCAAAGCGACATCGGACTCGATCTGCTGCGCCAGAAAGCGCCGGTTGCGCAGACCCGTCAAAGGGTCGGTCAGGCTGGAAGCTTCCAGTGCCGCCGTGCGCTCGCGCACCTTGTTCTCCAACCAGACTTGCCGCTGGCGCAAGAGCCGCGTGCGCGAACGCACCAGCGCCGCAACGGCAGCGGCCAACAGCGCCAGCAGCACGACACGAAACCACCATTGCTGCCACCAGGCGGGCAAGACCTTCACTGGAATAGCCAACTCCTGCTCGCTGGCGACACCGCTGCGGTTGTGCGCGCGCACCCGCAGCACATAGTCGCCCGGACTCAGATTGCTGTAGCTGGCCACGCGCAAGTCGGCGCCGGTCGCTATCCAGTCCGGATCAAAGCCCTCTAACTTGTAGGCATAGCGGCTGCGGCCCGGGTTGCTGTAGTCCAGCGCCGCAAACTCCAGGCTGAAGCTGCGTTGCTGCGGGCTCAGGCGCAGACCGTCCTGCAATTGCCCTGCTTGCTGGCGCTCGCCATTGATGCGCAGCTCTGACACCACCAGCGGCGGAGCATGCCTTGAGCGATCAAATTGATCCGGCGAGACCACCGCGATGCCTTTGCTGCCACCGAACAAAAAGCGCCCGTCCGCTGCCTTGGCGAAAGAGAAGAACCAAGGGGTGCCGATGTCGAGACCATCAGTTGGGGTGAGCTCATCCAACCTGTCGGAGACCGGGTCATAGACATTCATCTGCGTCCAGATGCGGCCACGGCCGTCTTCCAGCAAGTTCGCGCCGAAGGGCCGGTTGACAATGCCATGGCGCTCGCTGATGCGCTCAAAACTGGCTTGCCTGCCATCCCAGGCCTTCATCCGGTGCAGGCCGGCCACGGCGGTGTCGACCCAAAGCGTTTGCTTGCTATCGAACAACAGCCCCAGCACCACCGGGTTGGCCAGCTCAGCCCCGGCCGGTGACGCGACCCGCTGCAACTCGCTGCCCTCTGCGGCCAAGCGGAACAAGCCGCGCATGCTGCCGACCCACAGGGCGCGATCCGGCGCCTCGGCCATCACATGTATTTCGCCCGTGAGCGCTTGGCCGCCAGGTCGCGCCAAACGCTGCACTTTGGCGGCCCCAGGGCGCAAGACATGCAGGCCATCATCTGCACCAATCCACAGCGAGCCGTCGCTGCCGGCCAGCAATCGCCGGGTCTTGCCGGCGTCCAGATGCAGGCTGCGCAGCTGTCGATCTTGCGCATCGAATTGATAGAGCAGCCCTTCCGCGCCCAGCCATATTTTTCCATCCGGCATTTGGGCCATTGAGGTGATGCGCGCAGCCTCCAGCTGCGCAGCGGGTGAAAGTGCGGCGTACTCTTTGCCTTGCGTCGAGCCCGCCATCAGCCGTGGCCGCAGCCCGCCAACAACACGCAGACCGGCGTCCAAACGCGCCACTTGGCCGTCATGCCCGGCGGCCAGAAGCTCGCCGTTTTTCAGCGACAAAAGGCTGCGCACATCAGGCTTCTTGAGGTCGCCTGTGGGCCCGCCAACGAGGCCGACAGCGGAGCCGGCGCCGCGCACCCAAATGCTGTGATTGTTTGGATTGTGGCGTTGCAGCCCCAGGCCAAAGCCGCCCACCCAAACCCAGCCCGCGCGGTCGACCCACAAATTCACGACCTCATCGCCGGCCAAGCCGGCCGGCTTGCGCGGGTCGTGCCGCATACGCTGCTGCAGGCGTCGCGAGCGCAAGTCATGCACATCAATGCCGCCCGCATGACCAACCCAGATTTGACCGCTCGTCGCTTCGATCAGGCTATTGATCTCCCCGCGCCCGGCGATCGGCCCGCCTGCACCTTGCTCATCATCGCCAAGCAGCTTGCCTTGACCGGTTTGCGGGTCCATCACGGCCAAGCTGCCACGCTGTGTACCCGCCCAGATTTGCCCGTTAGACGCCTGCAGCAGCGCTTGCACGCGTTGCCCGGCCAAGCCTTGCAGTATCGGCTCAAAGCGCTGGCTCGCCCTGTCAAAGCGGCTCAAGCCCGACCAGGTGCCGACCCACAGCGTGCCTTGACGGTCGACCAGCAGCGATTGCACTCTTGCATCATCCAAGCTGCCGGCAGCAGCGCTGTGCCGATAGTGGCTGAAAGTTTGGGTGTGGGGGTCAAAGCGATGCAGGCCGCCACCCAGGGTGCCCAGCCAGATCGAGCCATCCACATCTTCAGCCAAGGCTCGGATGGTCGGCAAGGGTGAGAGTTTTTCCACCGAGTTGGGGTTCGCTGCTGGAGCCTCATGCTCAAAGCGAAAGCTGCTGACCTGCTCGGTCAGCGGGTCATAAACGGCCAAACCATCGGTCTCGGTGCCTATCCACAAACGCCCATCGCGGGCGGGCAGCAGCGCACGCAGCCAACCCAGATTGCGCGCTGCGGCGATCTTGCTGGCGCGCTCCTGCGGGCGAAAGCGGTAGCCGTCGTAACGCACCAGGCCATCGCCCGTGGCGACCCAGATAAAACCCGCCTTGTCTTGCGCCAACGACGCCACCACGCCGCGCGGGATAGCGTCGGCGCCGACCGACTCAAAGCGAGCTTCAGCCAAGGAAGCGGCAGCGCTGCCGCCAAGTGCAGGCAGCGCCGCCATTGTCAGCAGAAGTAAGGCGCTAAGCCGACGAATCCATTTCATCGCGCACTATGGCATGCGCGGATGACGGGCTCGCCCCCGAAAAACCCGCTGCTTGACTGAGGTCAATGGACTACTTTGCCAATGGCTCGGTAATCGCATCGATGCGCGCCAACACCTCAGGCGTCAGTTTCGGCGTCAAGGCCAGCGCGCCGAGATTGTCTTGCAGCTGCGCAAACTTGCTGGCGCCCAGAATGACGGTAGAAACGCGCGGATTGTGATTGGCCCAGGCGATCGCGAGCTGCGCCACATTGCCGCCCAAGTCGGCAGCCACCGCCGCCAACTGCGTCACCGCCGCGTTTTTGGCCTTGTCGGTCAAACCTTCGACCATCCAGCTCATATTGTCGAGCGCACCGCGGCTGCCGGCCGGCACGCCATCCTTGTACTTGCCGGTCAGCAAGCCCGATGCCAAGGGGCTCCAGGTGGTCAGGCCCAAGCCGATGTCTTCATAAAGGCGCGCATATTCCTGCTCGACCTTGCTGCGGTGGAAGAGGTTGTACTGCGGCTGCTCCATCACCGGCTTGTGCAGGTGGTGGCGCTCGGCAATCTCCCAGGCCGCGCGGATATCACTGGCCGACCATTCGCTGGTGCCCCAGTAAAGCGCCTTGCCCTGGGTGATCATGTCGCTCATCGCGCGCACGGTCTCTTCGATCGGCGTGTGCGGGTCGGGGCGGTGGCAATAGACCAGATCGATGAAGTCCAGCTGCATGCGCTTGAGCGAGCCGTCGATTGCCTGCATCAGGTATTTGCGGTTCAGCGTGTCTTTGCGGTTGACCGGATTGCCTTCGCCGCCCAAGCCCCAGTAAAACTTAGTCGAGACGATGTAGTTCAGGCGCGGCCACTTCAGCGCCTTGAAAGCCTCGCCCATCACGATTTCACTCTGACCCAGGGCATAGACCTCGGCGTTATCGAAGAAGTTGACACCGGCATCAAACGCGGCGGCCAGCATCTCGGAGGCGGCCTTGGTATCGACCTGCTTGGCGTAAGTGACCCATGAACCCAGCGAGAGTTCGGAGACTTGCAGGCCGCTGCGGCCCAAACGACGGTATTGCATGGTGGTTTCCGAATTGGATGAAGCCCGCAGCGTACAGCAGGCCGGCCGCTATAGTTCAGGCCAAGCTCAAAAGCCCGCAAGCGCGGGAAAGTCATCGACCCACTATGCGCACAATCCATCCGCCCGACGCCGCCTCGGCTGCCTCCGCCAACCAGCTGCGCCTGGCCGTGGTCGGCGCCGGCCCGGCCGGTTTGACCTTGGCATTGCTGGCCGCACAACTGCTGCCGCAGGCGCAGATCACGCTGTTTGATGCCCGGCCTTTGGACAGAGATGTATCTGGCGACCCGCGCACCCTGGCCCTGGCGCTGGGCAGCGTGCAACTGCTGCAGCGCCTGCAGGCCTGGGACGCGAGCCAGGCGCAGGCGATTTTGACGGTCAGCGTCAGCCAAGCGCCACCGACCCTGAAACACCCGTTGTTCGGGTCGACGCAAGAACCTGCCGTGGCACTGAGTGCGGCCGAACAAGGCGTCAGTGAATTGGGCTCGGTGATCAGCTACGGTCAGTTGGTCGCGCCGCTGCAGGCGCGCTGGCTGGCCCGCGCAGCGCTTGAGCCGGCCCGCCTGAGCAGCCGCTTCGGCACGCCCGTCCAGGGCCTGAAGGCGGTCGCGGACGGGGTGGAAATCGACGCCGAGATCGCCGAGCAGTTTGATCTGGCCGTGGTGGCCGAAGGCGGCGTGTTTGCCGAGCAGGCGCGCAAAGCGATCGCGCATGACTATCAACAAAACGCCTGGGTCGGCACGCTGACCTTGAGTGCCGACAGCCCGGCCGGCGCAGCCTATGAACGCTTCACGCGCAATGGCCCGTTGGCGCTGTTGCCGCTGCCGCCCAAAGGAGGCGAGCGCCGTGCGGCCTTGGTCTGGTGCATGCCACAGGCCGAGGACGAGGTCGCCCAGCTGAGCGACAGCCAGCGCCTGGCCGTCTTGCAAAGCCTGCTGCCCGAGAGCGTCGGCGTCTTGCAAGCCATCAGCCCCTTGAAATGCTTTGCCTTGGGGCTGAACGCCGAGCGCACCCTGGTCGACGGGCGCATCGTTCGCATCGGCAATGCCGCGCAGACCCTGCACCCGGTCGCAGGCCAAGGACTCAATCTGGGCTTGCGTGACGCCTACGCGCTGGTCGATGCCTTGCGCGCCGGTGGCCCTATAGAAGCGGCGCTGCGCCGGGTCGAATGGCAGCGCGCGCCGGATCGCTGGAGCATGATCGCCGCCACCGATTTTCTGGCCCGCACATTTGCCTGGCGCTGGCCGGGCTTGCCAATTGCACGCGGCCTGGCACTGGCAGCGCTGCAGGCCGCCACGCCGCTGAAAAAAGCGCTGGCGCGCCAGATGATGTTCGGCAGGCGCTGATCAGTTGAGCGCCAGCGCAATCAAATCGCGCAGCATCGAATTGACATTGCTGCGCACCGCACCCTCGGTGGCCAGGCGCAAGCGCTCGTTCGGGTCCACCATGGCGGAGGTAAATTCGGCCACATAGGCACTGCGCAGGCGGCGCTGATAAACAACCGTGCCGCTGCGCTTTTCAACCACCGTGTAAGCCAGGGTGACGGCCACGCGGGTGTTCAGGCCGATGATGGGCTGCTCCAGCTCGATCAGCTGCACTTCCATTTGGTAGTTGCCCGTGCCGGGGCGCAGCGCCAACATGCCGGTGGCACGCAGCGACTCCTCGATCGACTCTTGCAGCGCAAGATTGCTGACCTTGCTGCCCCACATGCTGCCGGTCGGCTGGCCGCCGGTGACCGGCGACAAGGAAATCTGCCCCCTCAAACGGTCCGGCACCCAGCCGCGCATTTGCAGGCTCTCTTTTGAGCTCAAGGCCATGCTGGGCGGATCAGTGGCCGTTCCGCAGCCGGCCAGCGCGATCAACCCAGCCAGCCCGAACAGAAATCGCCTCATCATTGCATCAGCCCTCCAGAATTGCCGCCCGAGACCTACAGCCGCCGATGCTGCAGGGCCGGCAACTGGCGCCGCACAGCGGCCAGGCGCGCCAGGTCCAAGTCGGCCAACACCACACCTTCGCCCTCGGGCAGACAAGCGATCACCTCACCCCAAGGGTCGATGATCATCGAGTGGCCCCAGGTCCTGCGGCCATTTTGATGCAATCCACCTTGGGCCGGTGCGATGACATAGGCCTGATTTTCGACCGCTCGTGCGCGCAGCAGCAATTCCCAATGGGCTTGGCCGGTCACGTAGGTGAAGGCGGCCGGCACACTGATCAGGTCGACCGGCCCGAGGCTGCGGTACAGCTCGGGGAAGCGCAGGTCATAGCAAACGCTCAAAGCCACCCGCAGCGGCCCCGCCTGCAGCGCCACCGGCTCCGTCCCGGCCTCCAGCACGCGGCCCTCGTCATAGCTCTCGCTGCCATTGTCAAAACGGAACAGATGCATCTTGTCGTAACGCGCCGCCTGAGCGCCGTCGGGCGTGTACACGCAGCAGGCGTTGCGGACCCGCCCGGCCTGCGCCGTGTGCAGCGGAATCGTTCCGCCTATCAGCCACAGGCCCAGCTCAGCAGCAGCCCGACTCAACATGCTTTGGATGGGCGCGCGGAGATCACCTCCTTGCTCGGCCACCGCCAGCTTGTCGCTGTCGGCGAGGCCCATCAGGCAAAAATACTCGGGCAGCGCCACCAACTCGGCACCTTGGGCTGCGGCCTGCTCCAGCCAATGGCGAGCCCGCGCCAGATTGAGGGCCAGATCGGGGCCGGAGACCATTTGAACGGCGGCTACTTTCATCATTCACTCTCCTCAAGGGGCGCTGGCGGCGGCTGATGGGGCTGATGGGGCTGGTGCAGCATCGGCCGCCGGCGCGGTTTCAAATAGATTGCTGTGGTGCTCGACCCGTTCGACCTTGGGGTCCACCCAGCTGCCGGTAATGCGGAATTCACGCGTATTGGCGGCCGCGATCGGCTTGCTCAAAACCAGCTGCGCCAAAAACGTGCCCAGGCCAATGGCCGGATTGATCGCGATATAGGCCAGCGAAGCGCCGCCGGTATTGAACTCGGGCACCACCAGCACGCGCAGGTTTTGTGTTTCAGCCGCAAGGTCGGCCTGGCCGTCCACCAAGACGGTCGCCTGCACGCCGCGCGTACGCAGATTGCTGCTGCTGGCCACGCCGCGCGTAATCTTGACATCGCCGGTCACGCCGTCGAAGGTAAAGCCTTCGGAGAACACGTCTCGGAAATCAAAAAGAAAACGCCGCGGCAGCGATTGCAGGCTCAGCACCCCCATCAAGCGCCCCACGCCAGGCTCCACATTGAGAAATTGCCCGGACTCCAGCTGCACATGGAGTTGACCGTTCATGCTGGCGAAGTCCGGCGCCAGCGGCTCGCCCGCCCAACCCAGCTGGCCGGTCAAGTGACCTTTGCCGCCGCGCAAGACCCGACCCTGGCCCAAGCGTTCCAACATATCGCCGGCATCCAGCAGTTCTAACTTCCAATCCAGCTGGGTACGTCTGAGTGCCCGCCCCGGTTCATTCAACCATTGGCCGGTAGCGTTGAGCACGGCGTCGGGCGCCTTCAACTGCAGCTTGCTCAAGCGCCAGTCATGCGCCGGGCCACTGGCTTGCGCCTCAATCTCCAGCCTACCCAAACGCTTGCCGCGCAGCTCAAAGTCATCGACAACAATATCCAGATCAGGCACGTTGCCGGGCTGGCTGTCCAAAACCTGGCCCACGCCATCGGCCTCCTGATGCGGCAGGGACAGCCGACTCAGCCTGGCGAACACGCGCGCGGGCTGCGCTGGCTGAGCCCCTCGCAACTCGACATAGCCGGCCATTTGTGCCGCATCAACGGTAAAGCGCCAAGTGTTTTTGGTGGGCGCCGGCGCCTGCGTGATGCCGGCCACGACCTTGGTCAGAGAGCGGCCGGAAAAATGCAATTCATTCGCCCGCAGGGCAATTTGGCTGGGTGCATAGGCGCTGGCCAGGCCGGAGCTCGAGGCCGCTTGCCCGCCCTCATTGCCCGGCGCTGCCGCCGAGCCCCACAGCCGCTGCAGGGTCTTGTTCCAAGTATCCAGATTGACGCTGTCCAGGTTGGCCTGCAGTTGCACGCCGCTGCTGGGCAGGCCGGCCAAACTGTCCTGCACGCTCAACGCGCCGCGCAAGACTCGCGCCGGTTCGACCGAGACATCGCGCTGGTAATGCGCTTGCAAGAGATTGCCCAACTCGAAGCGCAGTTCATCGAGTTTGGCATCTCGACTCCCGTCCGGCTTGAGCTGTAAGCGCAGCGGCAGGCTTGCGCCCGCTTCTTTGCGCAGCGGTGCCGGCAGGTCCAATCCCAGCCCAACGAGATTGCTGGTGATCGAAAAGTCTGCCAAGCCTTGATTCAACCCGACCTGCAGCCGGTAGCTGGCCTGGCCGCTGGCGGCCTGCGCCAATTTGGCGACGGACCCGAGTTCGGGCGAACGCTGCAAGGCTTCGGCCGTGGCCACGCCGGTCGCCGTGAAACGCAGGCTGCCATCGGCTTGGTTGCCGCCCTCGACGCTCAAGTCGCCGCCAAAAGCACGTGCCTGCACCGTCTGCAACTTGACGCCCTGGCGGTCGAACTCGACGCTGCCGCGGGTGCTGGTCAACAAGGGCAAATCGGGCCGCAGCCGCAGCTCCCCGCCCAGCAATTGCACCGCCCCCTTGACGACCGACTTGTCCATGTCTTGCAAGGGCAAATTCAAGCTCAGTTTCAGTTTCGCCGCGCCGCCGGCCGTGGCTGCCGCCAACAAGCCGCCGCTGGCTTCATTGACCGGCGACTGACGCACAAACTTCAGCAACTCGGTGCCCGGCCCGTTGCCCTGCCCCTCGATCTCCAGTCGGTGTTTGACCAGCAAGTCTTTGATGCCGCCCTTGATGCCGCTGAGTTCATAAGCAAACATCTTGGCGCGACCATTTTTGATCTGCATGCCGCCGCGCTCGAACACCAGCTCGGCATTGACTGCCTCCAGGGCCGGCCAATTCGATGCCCGCCCCTCGACGCCGGGCACGTAGAGAAAATCGATGTCGCGCGCCTGTGTGGTGATGCGGAACTGCCCGTCGCGCTCGCGCTCGCCGTCGAAGGGGAACTTGGCCAACTCACCGCGCACGCGAATATTGACCGCACGCGCCTCACCCGCACGCAGGGCGTCTCGCACATAGTCCAGCGCATGGTCCCCAACGGCCAGCGGCAAATAGCGGTGAACCTTGACTGCATCGATCTTGTCGATCTGTCCCGTCAGCTCCAGCCAACCCGGCAGCCGACGTCCAGCTTTGCCGCTGCGCCAGACCGCATCAAATTGCCCTTGCATATCTTGGTTGAGCAGTTCCAAGCGGCTCACGCGCAGCTCATAGTGCGGCGGCTGCTTGGGCGCCGATTCAATCCGCCAGTCCAGCTTGGCGCTCAGGCGCTGAATCGGCGGCAGATCTTGGCGGAATACGCCGGGCAGCTCAAGTATTCCATCGGCCATGCTCAGCTGCGCCTGACCGCCTTTTTCGCTGGCGTCGAGCTGCAAGGTCAAACCACTCAAGCCCAGGTGCTCCAATCCCTGACGGCGCCCGCCCAGACGCAGGCCCTCAAGGCGACCTTTGACTTGGTAGCGGCGCGGGTCCATCACCGGGCCCTCCCAGCTAGCGCTGAGCCGGCTCAAGACGCCTTGCGGCGCCATCTCGGCCAACCAGGCATGGGTTTGCTCGTCAAACGGCAGGCGCTGGGCCAGCTGGCTCATCAAGGCCAGGTCGAGCCGTTCGGCCGACAGCTCCCCGCCTATGGGCAAGCCCTGCACGACAGAGCCCGCAGCGGGTTTGGGCAGGCGCAGCGCCAACTTCCAATCCGTACGCGGCCAAATCACGCCGTCGCCGCTGATGAAACCGAGCTGGCTGGCTTGCAGGCTGAGCGATTGCGCGGCGTGCACAAACTGCAGCCTGCCTTCGATCTTTTCCAGGTCGAGTTGATCGGCTTTGGGTGTCAGGCGCAGCTTGACCGCACGCAGCGCCAGATCGCTGGTCACACCCTGCGGCTGGCCCTGCTTGAAATCGACCCAGGCGCGCAAGGCGCCGTCGCCCTCGCTCAGCTCGAAGGGCAGGTCAATATGACGGCGAAGCTCGCGCAAATCTGCGCGCGGCAAATCGGCATAGAGCTGGCCGCTCCAGCCCTGAAAATCGCTCGGCCGGCCCAGCAGCGTTTGGGTGAAGCGCCCGCGCAGGCCAAAGCGCTGGCCCCATTGCGGCGGCGGCGTCGCGTCCAGGCGTAACTCATGGCGGCGCACGCCGTTGCGCAAGACTAGGTTGAGATCAGACAACTCCAGCGCTTGCGTGGCGCGGCGCTCGTCGATCCAGCGCACCCGGCCATTCAGGATCACAAACTCATGTTGTGACAACAGCCAATCCGCCCATTCCTCAGCCAGGCCGGTGGATTCGGCCTGCGCCGCCTCGTCGACGCTCAGGCCGGCGACAAAAAAGCGCCCCTTGGCATCGCGGCGGACCTCGACCTGGGGGGCGTCGATCAGCAGTTGCTCGAAGCGCAAATTCAGACTCAGCAGCGAGCGCGCCGACAGCGCGGCCGCCACCTTGGGCAAGCGCAGCGCTTCGCGGCCACTGGGGTCGAGCAGGCGTACCTCGCGCATCTCAATCGCCGGTATCCACCCCCCCGAAGTAACCTCGATGCTGCCGATGCGCACCGTTGCCCCCAAGGCCTGTGAGGCATGGCGCTCCAGTGCCGGACGCCACTCGTCGATGTGCGGCAGAATCACCCAGTGCAAGCAGCCCCACGCCACCATCACCAAGCCCCAAGCCAGCAAGAGCAGGGCCAGCGCCCAGCCGATCAGGCTGCGCAACCAGCGGCCGGGTCGTTTGAGCCAGAACAGGCGCGTGGATAGTGGGGATGGCTTTACTGACATTAAGAGGGGAGCAAGCCGTGAGACAGAGTTCGGGTAAGTTGAAGCTGGCCGCTGCGGCCCTGAGCGGTTCCGTAGCATAGCCAGCCATGACAGCCATTGATTCCCTCATTGTCCCCGAGACTGCGCCTGTGGCTTTGGCCGAACACAGCCGATTTGTGCAAAGAATTCGGCGCCGCTATGCCGCCGAGCTGAGTTTGCTGCCTGCCGGCCGGCCGGACCGAGCCGCCATTGAGCAGTTGATCCACACCTTGCAAGCCGCCGGCCGCCAGCTTGGCCCAGCGCTGCGGGTGGCCCGCCACTTGGTGCTGGAGCGCCTGGCGGTGCTGGACATCGAGGCCGGCGCGGCGATGCATCAAATCACCGAGGTGATGACCAGCCTGGCCGAAGTGACGCTGTGCCTGGCGCTCAAAAGTGCCCGCGCCGAGCAAGATGGGCTGAGCGGCGCGGCCCGCAATGCGAGCGGCGAGGTCATCGAGTTCTGGGTGCTGGGCATGGGCAAACTGGGCGCCCGTGAGCTGAATGTCTCCTCCGACATCGACCTGATTTATGTCTATGACGATGATGGCCACACCGATGGCAATGTCAACGGTAAAGGGTCCATTTCGGCGCATGAATACTTCGCCCTGGTCGCCAAGCGGCTCTATGCGCTGATCGGTGAGGTCACCGATGATGGCCAAGTCTTCCGGGTCGATCTGGCGCTGCGGCCGAACGGCAACTCGGGGCCGGCGGCCGTCAGCATGGCGATGCTGGAGGAGTATTTCCTCGTGCAGGGCCGCGAGTGGGAGCGCTTTGCCTGGCTGAAGAGCCGCGTGGTGGCGCCGCTGGAGAGCGTGCAGCTGGGCCGCGCTTTAGGCCTGCGCTCGCTGGTGACGCCCTTTGTCTATCGCCGCTACCTGGACTACGGTGTGTTCGAAGGCCTGCGGCAATTGCACCGCAAAATCCGCGACGAAGCACGCTCGCGCGCCGTCGGCCGGCCCGAGCGCGCCAATGACGTCAAGCTCTCGCGCGGCGGCATCCGCGAGATCGAATTCACTGTGCAGCTGCTGCAAGTGGTGCGCGGCGGCCAGTTCCCCGAGATCCGCACGCGCTCGACCGTCAAGGCGCTGGCGCGGCTGGCCGAGCGCGGCCTGATGACGGCCGAGGCCGCCGAAAAGCTGAGCGCCGCCTATGTCTTCTTGCGCCAGGTCGAGCACCGGATTCAGTACCTCGACGATCAGCAGACGCACTGCCTGCCCAGCAATGATGAAGACCTGAAGTGGATCGCCCGCAGCATGGGCATGCCGTGCCAACAAGCGGGCGCCGCAGGGGCAAGAATTTCCTGTCAGCTGCTGGACCGCTTGGGCGAGGTGCGCGAGATCGTTGCCACCGAGTTCGACGCGCTCTTGCATGACGGCCAGGCGCCCAAGGCCGGCGGCAATGGCTGCCGCAGCTGCAATGGTCCGGCGCTGCCGGTCGATTCGGATGAGTTCCTGGCCAAGCTGCCGAGCGAGCTGGCCGTCGCCGTGCGGCGCTGGGCCGAGCAGCCGCGCGTGCAAAGCCTGCGTGAGGAGTCGCGCCTGCGCCTGGCCAAGCTGGTCGGCCGCGCAGCCGTCGCGGTGCGCGACGAAGCCTGCAGCATGGCTGCGGCCTTGCGCTTTGTCGACTGGATCGAGCCGCTGCTGCGGCGCGAGAGCTATTTGGCCCTGCTGGTTGAAAGGCCGGCAGTGCAGGCCCGGCTGCTGCGTCTGCTGGGTTTGGCTCGTTGGCCGATGCGCTATCTGATGCTGCATCCCGGCGTCATCGACGAGTTGGCCGACAGCCGTTTGCAAAACGACCGCTTTGACGGTGCCGTGTTCCTGCAAGACCTGCAAGAGCGCCACGCCGCCTGGGAGCGCGGCGGCGAGGCGCATGAAGAAGCCTTGCTCGACACCCTCAGGCGCGCCCATCAGGCGGAAGTGTTTCGCACCCTGGTGCGCGATATCGAGGGTCAGATCACGGTCGAGGAGGCGGGCGATGAGTTGTCGGCGCTGGCGGACGCGATTTTGCAATGCACGATCGAATGGACCTGGGCGCGGCTCAAGCAAGCCCACCGCCCGGCGCCGCGCTTTGCCGTGATTGCCTATGGCAAGCTCGGCGGCAAAGAGCTGGGCTATGGCGGCGATCTTGATGTGGTGTTCTTGTTCGACGACAGCGACGAAGCGGACAAAGACCTGGCACCCGAAATCTACGGGGCCTTCGTGCGCAAGCTGATCACTTGGCTGACCGTGCGCACTTCGGCCGGCGAGCTGTTCGACATCGACACCGCGCTGCGCCCGAATGGCAATTCCGGCATGTTGGTGACTTCTCTCGCCTCCTTCGAGAAATACCAGACCGGGCGCGGCAGCAATACCGCCTGGACCTGGGAGCATCAGGCGATCACGCGAGCGCGCTTTTGCGCCGGCGACCCGGCCCTGGCCGAGCGCTTCGAGGCGGTACGCCGCCATGTCTTGACCGCGCCGCGCGATCAGGCCGCGCTGCGCTTGGAGATTCAGGCGATGCGCGACAAGGTCCGCGCCGCCCATCCGGTCCGGATGAGCAAGTTCGACGTCAAACACAGCCCCGGCGGCATGATGGATGCCGAGTTTGCCTTGCAATACCTGGTCTTGGCCCATGCCGGCGCGCACCCCGAGCTGATCGCCAACGCGGGCGCCATTGCGCTGCTGCAGCGGGCTGAAGCAGCGGGTCTGCTGCCGGCCGGGGTCGGCAGCAAGGCAGCCAATGCCTACCGAGAGCTGCGCCGCGCCCAGCACAAGGCAAGGCTGGATGAGCAACCCACGGCGGTCGAAGCGGCGGACTTGGGCGCACTCGGCCTGGACCTGCACCGCGATGCCGTGCTGGCGCTGTGGCAGGCGGTGTTCGTCTGAACGTGGCGCGCCATGGCTGGAGCGGCTTTGGCATCTTCCTGGGCCTGGCCGCGCTGCTGACCTGGCTGCTCCCCAGCAGCGTACTGGACTGGCAACCGCAGCTCTTAGCCAGCGAACCTTGGCGCGCCTGGACCAGCGCCTTCGTCCATTGGAGCCGGCAGCATCTGTGGGCCAATCTGCTGGCCTGCGCCGTCGTCACGCTGTTCGGCTGGGGCGCGCGCGTGCCCAGCCGTTGTGCCCTGGCCTGGTTCATTGCCTGGCCGCTGACGCAGATCGCGCTGCTGCTGCAGCCGACGCTGCCGCATTTCGGCGGGCTCTCGGGCGTGTTGCATGCGGGCGTCGCGGTGGTGCTGGTGGAGTTGCTCAGACGCGACGGCCGCGAGCGCCTGATCGGTGCCGGCGTCACGCTGGGGCTGCTGATCAAACTTTGGCAAGAGCAGCCTCTGGGAGAGCCCATGCGTCACTTGGCCGAGTGGGACATTGCCGTCGTGCCGTTTTCGCATTTGACCGGTGCGCTGGCCGGTGCGCTCAGCGCCCTGGTCTTGCTAGGGCTGGCGCGCCGGCGAACCTAGCCAAGGCATAGTGCGCGGATGAATGATTTGCGCAAAACCCATCTCGACCGTGTTGCCGTCGGCAGCCTGCTGCTGTGCTGCATCTTGTGGGGCTTGAACCAGGTCGCCGCTAAGGCCGGCTTGAGCGAAATCGGCCCGCTCTGGCAAGCCGGCTTGCGCTCCAGTGGCGCGGCGCTGCTGGTTTGGGCTTGGGCCGGGATGCGCGGCATCAAGCTGTTTGAGCGCGACGGCAGCCTGCGCGGTGGCTTGATGGCAGGCCTGCTGTTCGGCCTGGAGTTCGCCTGCGTCTTTGTCGGCCTGCAGTACACCAGCGCCTCGCGCATGGTCGTGTTTATCTACCTCAGCCCCTTTGTCGTGGCGCTGGGCATGCCTTTTATTGCGGCTTCCGAGCGGCTCAACGTCCGCCAGGTGAGTGGCTTGTTGCTGGCCTTTGCGGCCGTGGCATGGGCCTTCTCGGAAGGCTTTGGACAGAGCAGCGGCAATCCTCGCCAATGGGTCGGCGACGCGCTGGGGGTGTTGGCGGCGCTGTTCTGGGGTGGCACCACGCTGACGATTCGCGCCAGTGTTTTGAGCCGCATCAGCGCTGAAAAGACCCTGTTCTATCAGCTGGTCGTTTCCGGCCTGGGCCTGTGTTTGGCGGCCGCCCTGCGCGGCGAGGCTTGGCCGGCGGTCTGGTCGCTGCGCCTGAGCGGTTTGTTGCTGTTTCAAACCGTCATCGTCAGCTTTGCCAGTTATTTGCTCTGGTTCTGGATGGTGCGGCATTACCCGGCCACGCGGCTGGCCACCTTCACCTTGGCCACGCCGCTGTTTGGCCTGCTGGCGGGCGCCCTGCTCTTGCAAGAGGACATCACGCTGCGCCTGATCTTGGCGCTGCTCGCTCTGGCAATAGGGGTTGTTCTGGTCAATCAAAGGCCGCAGCCGCAGGCAGAATCACGCGGTGAAAATGCTAGCTTGTAATCCACACGCAGCGCCCTTGAGCCGCCGCGACTGCCTTCGCCTCGGCTTGGCCGGCACCGCACTGATGGGCGGGCTGTCCGGCTCGCCGACCCATGCCGCCGAGGGCGCGGTGCTGGCGGCCGGGCCGGCCGACGTGATGGCCGACTATCAGCGCTTTTTGAACCAGCGCGATGTGCTGCAACTGAATGATTTCGGCGGCCCCTATTCGCGCCGTGATGTGGTTGAAGTGGTGCTGTTCCACCAGGCGCTGCACCGCGGCGGCTGGCGCACGGCCTTGAAGTTTCAAGACATGCCCTCGGTCGAACGCTTGTTGCGCGAACTCGGCACCGGCCATGTTATTTCCAGCAGCACCAGTTACTGGAGCGAAGACATCAGCGGCGCGGAGGCCTCCGTGCAGCTCAGCCAGGCGGTGATCGGCGATGGCGAGTTCGAGGCCGGCTTCTACACGGTTGAAACCAATACCCGGGCAATGAGCGCCAAGAACCTCAAGGACCTGCAGGCCTTGAGCGGCTTGTCCAATCAAACCTGGTTGGTGGATTGGCGCAATTTGAAGCGGCTGGGCATTCAAGCCCAACATGTCACCAACTGGGAGTTGATGCCCAAGATGGTGGCCGCCGGCCGAGCCGACTTCTTGTTGGCGCCCTTTCAAGCCACGCCGGACTTGAGCCTGCAAGTCGGCAACGTACGCCTGCTACCGATCCCCGGCGTCAAGATCGGCATGCAGGGCACGCGGCATTACCTGATATCCAAAGTGCATCCAGAGGCTCAAAAACTGCAAGCGGCGCTCAATGCCGGCCTGCAACAGCTGCGCCAGCAAGGTGTGATCCGCAAGGCTTATATGCAATCCGGGTTTCTAAACTCAAAGGTCAGCGACTGGCTGCGGCTCTAGACTGACCCATCTTTCAAACCCCAACCAGAAGGCAAGCTCATGATTCAGCTCTGCGGTTTCTCGCTCTCGAATTACTACAACAAGTAGGGTGAAGTGAGCTGCATTTTGTATTTAAGCCAGGTTTTATCTGTGAGAAATTAACGTTTCTTACAAGACACTTTGTAATTCATATTGTGAAATATTCTGCAGATGGTATGATTTCATCATGTCCATAAGCGCATCATTGCCTTGCCGACTCAAAACCTCCCTCTTCGGTTCGGGAGAGCGCGCTGCGTTTCTAGTCGACTCAGACGGCCTGCCAGAGCCTTACAGCACGCTCTACGTCACCATGAAGTTGCGGAATGCCGGGCATTCGGTTTCGACGCAGATAGCCGAGCTCAACGCAATCAACGTATTGTTTGCACACGCGGCAGAAGCCGGCATTGAGTTGGTACCGCGCTTCAAGGCAGGGGACTACTTGGATAGAGTTGAGTGTGAAGCGTTACGCAGAAGCTCTCAACGCAATTACGGACCAAGCGCAAAGCACCAAGCCGTAGTAATTGCCCTCGGAAACGGCAAACGAGGGTACATCCCTGCCGTGCCTCCCGTCGCCCCGTCGACTCAGTACAAACGATTGTCTTACTTCGCACGCTTTTTAAAGTGGCTTGGCGAAGAGTTGGCCGGCGATAGCGGAGATGGACGGGCGCCGGTCATCAATGCGATGGTTGAGAACATTCAGGCACTGCGTCCGGCTCAAATCGACTCAAAGACCGACATAGAGTCGAATACATTTTCTCGCGAAGACGACGCCCTACTTTGTGGCCTCCTTGCCGAAGGCTCGCTGACAAACCCATTCACCCCCATGGTGCAGGTCCGCAACTTGCTGGCTATCGACCTTTTGCGCCTTCTCGGGAAACGACGGGGTGAAATTTTAAACATCCGGTTGAGTGACATCAACTTATCAAAACGACAAATTGACATCGTTCGACGCGCTGACAACGTGCACGACCCTCGCGTAAATCAGCCCTTGGTTAAAACGCGGTCGCACACGCTGCCAATCGGTCCAAGTTTGGTTAGCCTTATCAATCAATACTTGCCGCTACGTCGCTCAGTAGCTGGCGCGTCCAAGCATCCGTATTTGCTGGTGACGCACAAGTCAGGCCCGACTCAAGGCCAGCCAATGACGATTGAGGCGCTTAAGGAAGTATTCAGAACCATCAAACGCGCAGAACCGCGGCTGTCCCACCTACATCCGCACCTACTGCGGCATTTCAACGGTGATGCAACTGCCAGGGCTCAGCAAGGTGACCAAGCAACCCCAGGAAACAGCGAACGCGACCGGCGCCAACGCAATTTTTTGGCTGGACGTGCCCCCGAGTCAACCATGGACAGCCACTACACAGCACGCGAAACAGAGCGGCATGCAAATAAGACTTCGTTGAGAACACAAGAAGAGCTCACCAAGGCAATTAAATCCGCACACATCTCAAGCGAAGAGCCTGACAGCCTATGAAAAAGTCCAGCATTCCGAGACCGTTGGCGGTGCTCCCAGCATCGAACAACCAGCCCTACTTGGTCATAACCAGGGATGGGGTGGAATTCGATAGTCGAATGCCAACGTGGCCTATCGATGCACAGACGACTCTTTACGTTGAAGACCTTTGCAGCCTCTTTGACTCAGAGCTAGCGGAAGGATTGGTTGGAACGCTGCGCAACCTAGTCAGCAAATTTAGTGCCAATACGGTACATGGGCACGCGACAGTCTTACGACATTACCACCGAACGATTGCTCCTTCTAGTGTGATTCATCATTGGGACGCAAGCGACTTACGCGGCTATCGAGAAAGCCTCATCAACGAATTCGGTCATGAAGAGTACCTGATAAGGCTACGGGCGTTCCTCAAACACTGGGGAGCGTTGCGGCAGCCGGGCGTCTCTGCCGACACGACCAGGGTACTGCGAGAAATGCGACTCAAGGCCTCTGAAAAAGGTCGCGCGGTACGCATTCAAGACCCCCAAAAAGGGCCCCTAACGCCAGATGAGCTACTCAATCTGACGCGAGACATTTACCGAGGCGTAGAAGCCGGCGACATCAGCTTAGAGCTACTCAGCCTCGTGGTCTTCCATATCGTTACGGGCCGAAGGACGGGCCAGTCAGCGGCCCTCAAGTGCCTGGATGTAGACAGAAGTCGAAAAGGGGACCCGACCCCCGGTAAAAATGAAGGCGAACAGCTCTATTTGTTACATGTGCCAAGGGCCAAACAACAAGGGCATGGGTTTCGAAGAACGCGTCGCAGCATACAGCTCATAGAGGTGAATTTCGCATTGTTCGAGGCTCAGCGTGAAATGGTGCGCGCCGAATTTAATCAACTCTTGGAAGAGAACGGCTTCCAATTGCAGCACTTAGACGTCGAGCACTTGCTGGCATGCGTACCCCTCTTCCCTAACTGGAAGAATATTCGCAATACCGTAACTGCCGCCAAATCACTCCGCGAGCAAAGCCACGCCCTCGCACTGGCCACCTTGCGGACTCACGCTGAAGGGCAGCTTTGGCACCTAACCCGAACCCAAGTAACAAAAATGCTGCAAAAGGCTGGCAAGCTGGCCGGGGCAAAAGCGCGTGATGGAACACCCCTGCAGTTAGACGTAACACGCCTGCGATACACAAAGGGCACGGACTTGGCCCGCCAGGGCGTTAACCGGCCAACGATAGCCTGGTTGCTGGACCACTCCAACCTCGATAGCGCGGGCATTTACATTGACAATTTACCCGAGCATGCTGCACATGTTAACGAAGCCTTAAAGGGCTCCCTGGTCATGAATCACGTTGCAGCCCTGTTCCGCGGCGAAATTGTGGACTCTGAAGCGGATGCAGTTGCCGGAAACGTCCCTCAACAAAGTCGAATTTACTACCAGGGTAACGGCGCAGCCACTTGCGGCATCCAAAAGCAGTGCGGTTTGGGAGGCGGAATCCCTCTAGCCTGCTACACCTGTGAGCGATTCCAACCTTGGATTGACGGCCCCCATGAATCTGTATTGGCCGATTTGCTCCGAGAACGCAGCCTCGAATGCAAAACCCTAGGCGACGACCATCCCGTAACTCGTCGACGTGACGCCACCATATCGGCAGTCATCAATGTAGTTCAGCGCTGCACAGCCAGAAAACAAGAGCTGGCGGCTCGCACTTGACAGTGAACAACTCACAAAAACCACTTCACTCCGAGTTGCGGAGTCGGGCCACTCGAAAGCGGGCAGAAGCCCTCGCTGCGTACATCCAAACAGCCCAAGAGGGCTTCAAGGGCTTAGCTTACGACTGGGAAGCGCCCCACTGGAAGGGAGTGGGTGTATTCGCCAAGCACGGCGTCGTGAAAGGCGGTCCAAGAACAAGGGGGTACGACAGCTCAGAGTTATTTGACCCCGGTTTCCTCGACTTTGCGAAAGCCTACATCAGGACGCAGCACCTTCAAAATCCGAGAGAGTCAAAAGCCGAACAAGGCAGCCGTCTCATGGGGCTTCGCCTTGTTGAGCTAGCCCTTCTTGAGCTTCACGAAATAGCCGACCCGTTGAAAATTGACCGAGGTGTTCTTGACCGCGCGACAGCGCTGGCGATGAAGCTTCACACAGGCGCATCCTGCCCTAAAGCCGGCAATGCTGTTCAATCGATGGTGCAGACCTTGATTGCCCAGGGCATCTTGCCAATTGAGCTGAATGGCTGGACATCACCAATTCGTTCGCACCGCAATATGGGCACCACTGCGGGGAGTGAAGGGGACCGAGCTCGCCAACAGAAGTTACCCAGCCTGGAGGCTTTGCAGGTTCTGGCCAATATCTTCAATCGCGACTTGGACCCAGAAGACGACAGGCACCATAGGGACATCTACACCACGAGCGTCGTAGCTCTACTACTTTCGGCACCTTCTCGCGGGCAAGAAATTCATAGACTGCCTGTGAACTTAGAAGTCAAGACTACTGACAGATTCGGCAACGAACAGACGGGGTTGCGGCTGCACGCGAGTAAGGGCTTCGGGGCCTACGTCAAGTGGGTATGGTCCGGCATGGTGCCTACCGCGCTAACTGCAATAAAGAGACTGACGTTAATTACAGAAGAAGCGCGCGCACTGGCTCGTCACCTTGAGAACGCCAAAACTCGCAATCGATTCTTCCGCCATTCGAACTGCCCCGCGGTTGCTGATGACGAGCCACTGACTGCTGAGCAAGTTTGCATGGCGCTGGGCAAGGCAAGCACGGGAAGCCTTAGTACTGCGGGGCTCAGCACCGCAGACTGCCGGCATACGCTGGCCTCGCTGTGGAAAGATTGGGTACTCCCCCTCCACGAGAAAAAGCACCCCTACTTCCCTTACGTCAGCAAGAAAGACCAAGCACTTGGCAGTAAGGGAGGGCTAAAGTTCAGCGACGCCTTATTTTGCATGCGAGCCGACCAACTCTCGGCGCATAGAACCAGCATGGTGACGCTATGGCTCCCTAGCCTGAGCTCGGCATTCGCGTTCGATGTCGCACCCTCAAGAGCAAGGGGGTCAGTCAACATTTTTGACCGATATGGCTACACGAGTACCGACGGCAAGCCCTTGAAGCTGACGTCGCACCAACCACGCCACCTACTGAACACGGAGGCACAACATGTGGAATTGCCTGACGACCTTATTGCGCACTGGTCGGGTCGCTTGAGCATTAAGCAAAACGAGACCTATGACAATCGGCCGGAGCAAGAGCGCGTGGACCATGCCCGCCCACTGATAGACGAAATGGACGCGCAGCTAGCCTATCGTCCCTCCAGGACCGAGGAGGCGCGTCCGCTGCAAGCCAGTCATTGGAGCATCGACAGCGGGCCAAAGCCTCGCTCATGTGCCGACCTTGACATCCAACCGCAGCTCGCTGGCCTTAAAACCGAGTATGGCGAGTGCCATCACGATTGGGCGATGGCCCCCTGCGAGGGCCTAGTTGCATGCCTAGAATGCAGCGAACACGCGTGCATCAAAGGCTCCGACTCCACCGCTCAAGAGAGGTTGGCCCGAATCGACCGCCTACACCGCCAAGTATTGGCTGAAGTCGAAAAGGCAAAGACAGCGGTTACCCAGGAGAACTGGGGAGCACAGGAGTGGCTGGCCCTGCAATTGCGCTACGCGACCAAGCTCGAACAGCTCATCTCAATCTTGCAAAACCCTGATGTGCCGGACCGGTCCGTCATTCGACTGTCCCACGCTCAGCATCCGACCCACTTGCACCGCGTCCTGCGCGGAATTGCCGAACGGGCTCTAGCGGATAACTCAGCGCCGGCTCATGTAATGAAGCAAATGCTTGATGCCTTGAGCAACGCCGAGCAAGGCGTCCAGTCGATTACTGTGCATAAGCCCAAGCAACTATCCAACCCAAACAAAGTAGCCTCGGAGACGGTAACGGATGGCTCGTAACACACACATCAAGGCCGTCCACGTTGCGGCCATCCAAAACCTCATCCGAGCATGGGATGAGGAAAAGATAACTTGGGCGTCGGTTTGCGCAGCTGCGGAGCCAATTCTCGGCTACACGCCCAGTCGGTCCGGGCTAAATGCGCATCCCGGGGTGCTCGCGGCCTTCCAAGCCCGAAAGCAAGGCCTGACAGTTAGCCCGCCTGCTAAGCGCCCCATGCCCAGCAGCTTAGCTGCTGCAGGCCAGCAGCTAGCGGCCAAGAACGCCGAAATTGCGGAGTTGAACCGCACCCTTAGCAAATTTGAAGAGCAATTCAGACGTTGGCAGTACAACGCAAGGCTGCGCAAAATAACCCTGGAACAGCTGAACGAGCCACTTCCCGCAATCGACAGGACCCTCTGAGATGCCAAGCGTAGGGCACTTGGCGGCTCAAGCGGTTCGACGCTTCAATGAATGGGTGGTCGAACGAGACCGGGCGGCCGATTGGCCCGACTACATCCGTGCCGGAAAACTCAATCGCAGCGAGCTAGCCAAGGAGTGCGAGTTTGGCAGGGCGGCGCTGCAACAAAACCCGAGCCTTGCTGCAGCGTTGGCCGCATTGGAGGTTCGTTTAGCAGACCAAGGCGTCCTAAGCGCAGCGCCTCTGGTCGACCCGGAATTAAAAGCGATGGTCGGCGCTGCTGACGAGCAGGTTCGGCGGGCGATGTCAGCTCGCGCTACTCTGGAAAAGCGCGTCAAAACCCTCGAAGAACAAAACGCTGCCCTCCGGGCTGAAACAGCTGAACTGCGAGAACGGCTTCGACGCTCCGCGTTGGCAGACATTCACTTGTCCCAGACTGGAAGGCTCCTTCCGCCATGAGCGTGGTACAGGTGTTTCTCCGCGTAACGAGTGTGCGCTCGCGAGGTGCCGCCGGCGGTGCCATATTTGCCGGAAAAACGGATTTGGGAGAGAGTTACGTTGTAGTGGTGAACTACGCTCTCCTCGGGGACTCCAGTCTCGTTGAGCGCGCCCAAGTCTGGTCCGTTGAAGGCGAGGCCGCCCCCGTGTCATATACCGTGGACGGTATCGTTCGTAGCGAGGTGCAGATACGGGCCTCACAGGTAGCCTTGCAGCGCCCTAGCGGCAAGAACCTCGTCGCCTGGATTGCCCAGTCTTCCGAATGTATTGGCATCGGAGAAGTTCGAGCTCGACGGCTCTGGGAGACCTTCGGCACGGACCTGCCCGCGCTCATTGAGTCCGCAAACATTGCCGCGTTGGCGCCAGTGGTAGGAGAAGAGCCCGCCCGCACCCTTGTAGCCGCGTTTGAGAAGCACGGCATTGCGCAAGTTTTGCTCTGGCTGGACCAATTGGGGCTACCAAGGGCGCTAGGGGCCTCTGTAGCGCGTTACTGGGGGAAAGACGCCAGAGTCAAGGTCGGAATGAATCCGTACGTCCTTGTGTCCTTCTGCGCGGACTGGAAGACGGTTGACGACCTCGCACAGAAACGCTTTGAAATAGGCCCAGATGACTCGCGGCGACTCATAGCTGCCGTCGAAGAAGCCCTCTACAGAGCAATGGACAGAGGGGACACCGCGCTGCCCTGCGAAAACCTTAAGAGTCGATTGCGCCTGCTTCTGGGAAATTCTCAGCGGGCCGAGCTAGCCCTATCGGCAGCGCTGGGTAGCGGCGTAGTTACTGAATCGGCCGGCCTAGTCCAAGCAAAAGGCCTGGCTCACATAGAGGAAACCATTGCTGCTCGGTTAAAAGCACTGCAAGCCGGTCGAGGCCCCGACCAAGATGAGCTGTTCACTGTGGACTTGCCTCGAACTCAAGATGTGCAGAACTCAGTTGCGCTCTATGAGTCCTTGCACAGCATCGAGCTGACGCCCGAGCAGCGCGAAGCAATATTGACCTCCGCAACCAACCGAGTGAGCCTCATTCTGGGGGGAGCTGGAACGGGGAAGACCACCGTCCTAAAAGCGCTATGTCAAGCTATCGACCAAGTGACGCCAGGCGCCACCATTCATCAAATTGCATTGGCAGGTCGTGCTGCTCAACGGATGACTCAGGCGACAGGTCGGCCAAGCAAGACCATTGCGGCTTTCCTGCTTGACGACGATATCGCGCCAGGCTCGACCGTCCTCCTTGACGAGGCCAGCATGGTCGATGTCATCCTGATGTATCGACTCCTTCGACACATCCCTGCCGTACGCCTAGTTCTGATTGGCGACCCCTCGCAGCTGCCGCCGATTGGCCCCGGCCTCGTTCTCCACGCATTGGTTGGGCAGCCGTCAATTCCGCAGACCCTTTTAAAGACGGTCAAGCGGCAGACGGCAGCATCCGGAATACCTATGGTGGCGAAAGCAGTCCGGGACCACTGCAACCCCGAGTGGGCGCCTTACGTCGGGAAGGGAACAGGGGTGTCGGTTGTACCCTGCTCGGAAGGCGCCCTTGACGCCACCGTAGCCAACATCTACTCGGAACTGGGGGGGACCGGTCAGGACTTCTCAGTCCAAGTGCTAAGCACGACCCGCTCCGGAGCGGGCGGAATACGGGCGCTAAACGACATTCTGCACAGTCGTTTCGCGCCAAAGGCGCAGCCCGTGTGCAGCCATAGCAATGAGTTTGGCTCGGTCAATGAGAGAACCGCCGACCAACTCAGCCTCTTCGTGGGCGACTTGGTGCTCTTCGGGTCCAACGATTACACCCTAGGCTTGCGAAATGGCGCACTGGGCTGCGTCAGCGAGTCGCTCAACCCCGCCAGCGCGGATGAACCTGTTTGCAGGGCCGAATTTGAAGGGGTGCCCTATGAGTTGACTGCGGCGCATGTGCGGCACGTCATCCATGCTTATGCGATGACCATTCACAAGGCGCAGGGAAGCCAGTTTGAACGTGTCATCGTCCCTATTCGGTACTCCAGGATTCTCGACAATTCCTTGCTGTACACGGCCATAACTCGGGCGATTGGCCAGGTGGTCTTGGTCGGAGATATCCGAGCTGCGGAACAGGCCATACTCGCCCCGAGTTCCGCTTCGTTGCGCACCACCAGGTTGCAGGCGCTGATGCAGTGCGCAGAAACACCCCCTTCAAGACCGAATTAAAGCTGGCTGCGTAACACCCTCGTTCCAGAGGAGCATCGGCCCCTTGCCCGCCGCTAGCGGCGGGTCGCCGGGAAGGCCCCGGCGAGGGTATGCGACGAACACCCAATCTTGGCGGCGCTGCCCCACGCCTCGGGTCAATTGGCGTTAGCCGAGTTTGTGACGGAAATGTCGGTAACGGCCCACGTCCAAGTCGCTTACCTACTAACTTATGGACATAATTCAAGCAATCTCGTATAATCAGACCTCTTTACATAGAGGAAATTCCACTCACTCAGTCAGTTTGCAAGCGCTGAACTCTCCTTAATTATAAGGTCAAGTTCTTCATGCTGGAGAAGGGCATCCCCTTCGAAGAGCAGTTGGTGATGACGCACTCGCACGAAGAGGCCGTGTTGACCTGCAGCCCGCTCGGCAAGGTGCCTTTCATCCGCACGCCGCAAGGCGCTTTGTGCGAGAGCCAGGTCATCCTTGACTATTTGGAGGCCGCCCACCCGAGCCCGGCGCTGCTGCCCAGCGACGCCTTCGAAGCGGCCAAACAGCGTGAGCTGATCGTCTTCATTGAGCTGCACCTGGAGTTGGTGGCGCGCGAGCTGTACGGTCAAGCCTTTTTCGGCGGCACCGTCAGCGAAGGTACGAAGGCGCGCGTCCACAAACTGCTGGTCAACAACATCGCCGGCTTCAAGCGCCTGGCCCGCTTTGGTCCCTACGTCGGCGGCGAACAGTTCGCCATGGCCGATTGCGCCGCCTGGGTCAGTCTGCCGCTGGTGGCAATGGCCAGCAAGGCGGTGTTGGGCGAAGACCTGTTGGCGGCCGGCGGCATCGACTGGAAGTCCTATGCCAAGCTGGTCGGCGAGCGACCCGCCGCGCTGACGGTGGCCGCCGACCGCAAGGCCGATCAAGACCGCATCGCCTTGTTGAAGGCGCAAGGCGGCTGATCCGACCGCTTCATCCCGCGTTTTCTGCAGACTGTCGTTTCACAGGCCCCCCAGGTGGGGGCTTTTGTTATGGTGTGCTACATCAGCAACACACAGGCCACAGGCCCTCGTTGATATGCACAACTGGAACGACACCGCCCCCATCTACCAGCAGCTGGCCGACCGCCTGGCCGTACAACTACTGGACGGAGAACCGCCCGAAGGCGACGCCATGCCCTCGGTACGCAAGCTGGCAAGCCAATATCTGATCAATCCGCTGACGGTCAGCCGCGCGCTGCAAAGCCTGGTCGACAACGGCTTGGTGGAAAGCCGCCGCGGTCTCGGCATGTATGTGCGCGGCGGCGCCAGAGCGCGCTTGCGGCAAAGCGAGCGCGAGCAGTTTTTGCAAACCGAATGGCCACTCTTGCGCGAGAAGCTGCAGCGCCTGGGCCTGAGCGCATCCGACTTGAATTGGGAGACGAAATGAGCAACTTGATCGAAGCCCGCAATTTCAACATTCGCTACGGCAAGAAAACTGCCGTTGACAACATCAGCTTCAACATCGCCAAGGGCCGCGTCATCGGCCTGCTGGGCCACAACGGCGCCGGCAAGACCTCGCTGATGAAGGCCATGGTCGGCTTGATCGCAGGCAGTGGCGACTTGAAGGTGCTGGGCCTGGACCCGCGCAATCAACGCAACGAGCTGCTGCAGTCCATGTCCTATATCCCCGACGTGGCAGTGTTGCCGCGCTGGGCCAGGGTAGACGAGCTGATCACCTTGATGAGCGGCTTGCAACCGAAGTTCTCGGCCGAACGCGCCCGCGTGCTGTTGCGTCGCACCAGCGTCGGGCCGCGCGACAAGGTCAAGAGCTTGTCCAAGGGCATGGTGACGCAGCTGCATCTGGCCTTGATCGCCGCCATCGACACCAAGCTGATGATTCTGGACGAGCCAACGCTGGGCCTGGACGTGATGTCGCGCAAGAGTTTTTACGAGATGCTGATCGACGAATGGTGCGACGGCGAGCGCACGGTGGTGATTTCGACCCACCAGGTCGAGGAGATCGAGACCTTGCTCAGCGACGTGATGATGCTGGACGAAGGCCGGCTGGTGCTCAATATCAGCCTGGAAGAAATGGATTCACGCTTTGTGGCACTGTCGCATGACGCTGCCGCCGCGGACGCCGTCGCGCAGGCCCACCCCTTGCTGCGCTACCGCCAGCAGGGCCGGGCCGCCGCGCTGTTCGACGGCGCGCCGCCCGCCCATGTGCAGGAGCTGGGCCAGCGCTTTCGGCCCAGCCTGGTTGATCTGTTCATGGCACTGACCCGCAAGCCAGAACTGCAATCCCGCCAATCCGCTTGAGCTTCAAGGAGAAGAAGATATGTTTTCGACAAGATTTATGACCTTGCTGCAGCGCGAGTGGATGCAGCACCATCTGGGCTGGTTGCTCGTGATGTTGAGCCTGCCATTGATCCTGCTGGTGGCAATGCCCTTTGGGCATATCCAGATGGATGATCATCTGCCCCCGCCTACACTGCTGGCCGCAGCGGTGATATCAATGTCGACGCTCGTCGTCTTCGGCATCACCTTCTTGGTCACCTCATTCCAGCTCTCGGGGCTGGCGCGTCGAGACACCCAAGATCGCAGCATCGAGTTCTGGATGTCGCTACCGGGCAGCCACAGCGAGAGCATTCTGGCCACCGTTTTGATGCACACCGTGTTCGTGTTCTTGCTGGCGCTAGGCATCGGTGCGGCGATGGGCGTGCTGCTGTCGATAGCCGCCGTGATCAGGACGATGGGCGTGGGCGCGCTGATGGATGTGTCTTGGTGGGCCTTGCTGGTGGCCGGCGCTGCCGGGCTGGCCAGGCTAGCTCTTGGCACGGTTTTGTTCACCTTGTGGCTCTCGCCGATGTTCATGATCTTGATGGCAGCATCAGCGTGGCTGAAGCGCTGGGGCACGCCTGTCGTCATCGCTGCGGTCGTGATCGGCGGCAATGTGCTGGACAAGCTCTATGGCAATCCGGTGGTTTGGGACTTGCTGCACGCCCAATTCGACGGCGCCAGTCGCGCCATGATGGATGCCGACAACCAGATGCGCAACGGCTCGGTCCTGCCGGAGGCGATGCCGCAGTTCATCAGCCATTTCGCGACTTGGGCCATCACCGATGCAGGCGCGGCCTTGGCTCAAACCGCTTCGCTGCATTTCATCGGCGGTTTGGTGGTGGCAGCCCTCGGCTTCGGGCTGGTGATTCTGTACCGTCGCCGCGCGCATTAAAGCGCCAGGTTAGAGCTGTGGTTGCGCCGCCCGCCAGCGCGCCACGGCCGCCGGCAGGGCCGCCAATTCGGTGATGACCTGGATGCCGCTCAATTTAAGCGGATGCTTCAAGAGCAAGGCGCTGCCGCCGGCCCAGAGTTCTATGGAGGCCGGCAAGGCGGCGCGCAGATCGGCCAAGCCGCGCCGCACCATGCTGGCCGACATCAAGCCGCTGAAGCTCAAGGCCACGATGTCGCTGCCATGGGCAGCGGCCGCACGCGGCAACTCGTCCGCCGGGGTCTGCACTCCCAAGGACAGACATTGGCAGGCATCAACCGCCAGCAGCGACTCCACCATCAGCAGCCCCAAGCCATGCGGCTCGCCCGGCAAGGTGGTCAGCAGCACGCGGGGTCGGCCGCTGCCCCCCTGGGCCGGCACGCTTTGCACCGCCTGCCGCAAGATCTGCTGCACGCATTCGGTGTAAATATGCTCTTCAAACACCTCCAGTTCGCCGCGCATCCATTGCTCGCCCACCACACGGGTCAGGGGCGCCACCCATTGCTGCACAAAGTCGCTCAAACCTTGGCGCATCAAGGCCTGCACCAGATGCAGACGCAACTCGTCAACCCTATGGCTGCGCAAGAGCTGCAAACACAAGTCCCTTTCAGCGCACTGATCTGATTGCGCAACAAGCGCTGCGGCACCGCCACCCACCTTGTTCAGCCCATTGCGCTTTGCTTGTACGGCAAGCCCGGCTCGCCCCCCGGGCCGACTGCCGTCTTTGTCCTGCAGCAAGGCCTGCAAAGCCTGCACCGACGCCGGCACCACATGCCCCGGCCTGTGCCCGCCATCCAGCAAACGTTTCAGCAGCCGCAAGCGCTGCACCTGATCTGGCGGATAGACACGGTCGCCTGCACCGTCTCGCTGCGGTAGCGGGAAGCCATAGCGCCGCTCCCACACGCGCAAAGTGTCCTTGCTCAGACCTGTATCCCGCTCGACCGCCGCAATCCCCACCCAGCTGCCGGTGTTGTCCGCGATCGCGGCATCGGTCGCCGCTCCGGTCGGCTTTTCTGCCCCATTTCTCATGCGCAAGCCACCACCAAAGCCTCTTGACGTTTACCCATGCCGGGCGTTTCAATCAGATCGCACATGCCAAGCCCTTACAACTCTATTTGTCCTAGACAAAACATGGACAAGAAACAAATCCTGCCCTAATATAGATGCATGTCAATGATTTGACTAGGACAAACTATGAAAATGATTCCCCAACTGCTCCCAGTCAGCAAGCTAAGCCTGGCTGGACTGTTGGCAGGCGCCATGAGCAGCGCTTGCTTTGCCGCTAGCGCGCCAGCCCTGCCGAACACGGCGGCTTGCCCAGCCCTGCTGCAGCGGGAGATGCCCCGCTTACAAGACGAGAAGCCTCTGGCCCTGTGCCAATATGCGGGCAAGGTGGTGATGGTCGTCAACACAGCCAGCTTCTGCGGCTTCACGCCGCAGTACAAGGCGCTTGAGACCTTGGCTGCACGCTATGCCGACCGCGGCTTGGTGGTGCTGGGCTTCCCGTCCAACGACTTCGGCAGCCAAGAGCCCGGCAGCAACAAGGAAATCGCCGAGTTTTGCGAAAACACCTTCAATGTGAAGTTCCCGATGTTTGCAAAATCGGTGGTGAAAAGCGGCAAGCCCGACACCAACCCGCTCTTTGCTGACTTGATCAAGCGCAGCGGCAGCGAGCCCAAGTGGAACTTTCACAAGTATCTGATTTCACGCGACGGACAGCAGGTCGTGAGCTTTTGGTCCACCACTGATCCCTTGAGCAAAGGCGTCACCGACGAGGTGGAACGCCTGCTGTCCAAACCCTGAATTTCAGCCGAAAAGCATGGCAGCGGTCGCATCAAGCCTTAACAAAGCATTCAGCGGATCGCCATGTCCAGCGAGTGCTAATGCCATGCCTGTACGGATCAATTCATCTATGGCAAACAAGTTCAATGCGCTTTGTAAACAATTGCAAACGCAAGAAAATTTTCGCAATTCTTTCGAATTTTCGGTAGTATTGTCACACTTACAGTCGCAAAGTCACTCCCTCAGTGGAGCAGCAATCTCGAAGCCGTTTTCCTCCTCCTCCCTCCCTCCCTCGTTGGCTTCGAGGCACTTTGCGACTACTTTTATGCCAGGGGCTTGCGCCGTTAGCGCAAGCCCCTTTTCATTGCCCGGCGCACTGGCCAATTCTTCTGCCGCTTTATTGCGGGTGACGGCGCCCTCCAGCGCTGGCCATGCGCAGCACTTGCTGCCTTTTTTGAGCCAGCTGTGCACGCAACCAGCCAAGGCGCCTGAAGGCAGCCCCAAACGTCGCGTCGCCGTGATCGGCTCCGGCATTGCCGGCTTGTCAGCGGCCTGGGCGCTGAGTACGCAAGCCACCGTCAGCTTGTTTGAAGCCAATGACTATTTCGGTGGTCACACGCACACCGTCGACATCGAACTGGAAGGCCAGCGCCACGGCGTTGACACCGGCTTCCTGGTCTTCAACGAACGCACTTATCCCCTGCTGATCGAGCTGTTCAAGCAATTGGGCGTTGACGTCGCCGCCAGCGAGATGTCGTTCTCGGTACAAGTGCCGGATCAGCAGTTGGAGTGGAGCGGCAGCAATCTGAACGGCGTGTTTGCTCAGCGCGCCAACCTGCTGCGGCCGGCCTTTTGGGGCATGTTGACCGACCTGCTGCGCTTTAACCGCCTGTGCACCGAGTTGGCCGAGCAAGGTCGTGAAGCCGCCCTGGCCCAACCCATCGGCGACTTCCTGCAACAGCATGGCTTCGGTCAAGCCTTCAGGAATTGGTATTTGCTGCCCATGGTCGCTTGCATCTGGTCTTGCCCGACCCAGCAAATGCTGGAGTTTCCGATCTCGACCTTGATACGCTTTTGCCACAACCACGGCCTGCTGCAGGTCGCTAACCGGCCGCAGTGGTACACCGTGCGAGGCGGTGCCAAGCACTATGTGGAAAAGCTGCTGAGCCGGATCACCGATGCCCGCCTGTCCTGCCCGGTGCAGCAGGTGCGGCGGCTGGCGCAAGGTGGGGTGGAGATCCACAGCGCTCGCGGCGTCGAAGTCTTCGACGAGGTGGTGATGGCCGGCCACAGCGACCAGTCGCTGCGAATGCTTGCCGAGCCAAGCAAGGCAGAGCAGCAAGTGCTGGGCGCCATTCCCTACCACCGCAACCGCGCGGTCCTGCATACCGACGCGCAGCTGATGCCGAGCCGGCCGCGCGCCTGGGCGGCTTGGAATTATGAGCATGGCGGCCAACAAAGCGGCAGCGAGCAGCGCGCCGTGTGCCTGCATTACTGGCTGAACCGCCTGCAGCCGCTGCCTTGGAAGCAGGCGGTGATGGTGTCGCTCAACCCCGTGCGCGAGCCGGCGCCGGCGCAGGTCCTGGCCGAATTTGATTACGCCCACCCGGTCTTTGATCGCCCGGCCGTTGCCGCGCAAGCGCGGCTCCCCTTGATTCAGGGCGAGGGCCATGTCTGGTATTGCGGCGCCTGGACACGCTACGGCTTTCACGAAGACGGTCTGCTCTCCGGCCTGAGCGTGGCCAAGCAATTGCTGGAGCGCTGGACTCAGCAGGCGCCCCAGCAGCCCGCCAGCCCGGCGAGCGCCGCATGAAACCCGCCGCAGGCCAGCCCAGCGGCAGCGCCGCCTGGCCCGAGCAAGCGCTGATTGGGCGCGGCCAGGTGCGCCATCGGCGTTTGCAGCCGGCCCAGCATGGTTTCAGCTACCGCAGCTATTTTTTGATGCTGCCGCTGCGTGCGCTGCGGCGCTCGCCCTGCCCGGCGCTGCACCGCAATGCCCGCTTCGCGGCACTGCGCTGGTTGAGTTTTGCCGATGCCGACCACGGCGACGGCAGCCCCGACTGCCTGGCCTGGCTGGATGCCCTGCTGCAGCGCGAAGGCGTACATGACGCCGACGGCGAGGTTTGGCTGCACTGCTACCCGCGTGTACTCGGCCACACTTTCAAGCCGGTCAGCTTTTGGTATTGCCAGCGCGCCAACGGCGAGTTGGCGGCCATCGTCGTCGAGGTCAACAACACTTTCGGCGAGCGTCACTGCTATTTGCTGCAAGGCCCTGAGTTGGCCCTCGGGCGCGAGATGCAAGCGAGCAAGGTGTTCCATGTCTCGCCGTTTTGCCGGGTTGCCGGTCGTTATCGCTTTCGCTTCATGCACAGCAGCGGCCCCGGCGGGCTGCGCACCATTGCCCGCGTGGACCATGAAGACGACAACGGTGAGCTGCTCTTGCAGACCAGCGTCAGCGGCCAGCTGCAGCCCTTGAGCGAAGCCAGCGCTCGCGCGGCATTCTTCGCCGTGCCGGCGCTGAGCTTGCTGGTGCTGGCACGCATCCATTGGCAGGCCTTGCGGCTATGGATCAAGCGCGTGCCTTTCTTCTCGAAACCTCTCCCTCCCGAATCCCTGTTGACTCGCTGACGAGCCCATACCCCGTATGAACTCCACCACCCTCAAACACCGCCTCGCCCTGCCCGACGATGCACCCGCGGCCGCCCGCACCGTGTTCGGCCTGCTCACGCATCTGCGCCACGGCAGCCTGGATGTGCAAATGCCGGACGGCGCGACCGCCCACTTTGGTGACGCCCATGGCCCGCGCGCGGCTTTTCGCATTCTCGACTGGGCCGTTTGCTCGGCCAGCCTGCGCTCGGGCGATATCGGCTTCGCCGAAAGCTATGTGGCCGGCCACTGGAACACGCCCGATCTGCGCGCCTTGCTGGAGCTGTTCATCCGCAACCGGGCCAGCCTGGACCAGGCGATCTTCGGTTCCTGGTGGGGTGCGGCCCTGCACCGCGTTCGGCACCTGTTCAAGCGCAATAGCCGCGCCGGCAGCCGCAAGAACATCCATGCCCATTACGACATCGGCAATGATTTCTACAAGCTCTGGCTGGACCCGAGCATGAACTACTCCAGCGCCTGGTTCGAGGCCGGTGCCCAGCAATCCTTGAGCGAAGCGCAAACGGCCAAGATGCAGCGCGCCCTGCGCGAATGCGGCGTCCAAGCGGGCGACCGGGTGCTGGAAATCGGCTGTGGTTGGGGTGCGGTGGCCGAGACCGCCACGCGCGACTTTGGCGCGGCGCTGACCGGCGTCACCTTGTCCAGCGAACAACTGGCCTGGGCCCAGCGTCGCATGGCGGATGCGGGGCTGAGCGCCAAAGCCGACCTGCGCTTGCAGGACTACCGCGACATCGCCGACCCGGCCTTCGATGCAGTGATCTCGATCGAGATGTTCGAAGCCGTCGGTCAGGAATACTGGGATGGCTATTTCAAGACCGTGCACGCCAAGCTCAAATCTGGCGGGCGCGCCTGCATCCAGACCATCACCATTCGCGATGACTTGTTTGATCGCTACAGCCGCTCAAGCGACTTCATCCAGCAATACATCTTCCCCGGCGGTATGTTGCCCAGCCCAAGCAAGTTCCGCGCTCATGCAGCTAAAGCCGGCCTGCGGGTCGTCAATGAACTCGCTTTTGGGCAAGACTACGCGCGCACCTTGCAGCTTTGGCGCGACGCCTTTTTGCGCCATGAGGGCGCCGTGCGCGAGCAGGGTTTTGACACTCGCTTCCTGCGCCTGTGGGAGTTTTACCTAGCCTATTGCGAAGCCGCTTTCGCGGCCGGCAATACCGATGTGATGCAGTTCACTTTGGCGAGGGACTAGCCATGCAACGCCGCCGCGCATGCCAACTCGGGGTCGCCGCCCTAACGCCAATTTTACTGACACCCCAGCTCAGTTTGGCGGGCCCCGGCGAAGCGGCGTCGGCGGCGCCTCCGGAGCTGACGAACTTGCGCCAGCTGGCGCAAGCGCAGATGCGCTTCTTCGGCCTGCTGATTTACGACATCCGGCTGTGGGCCAAGGACGCGGTCGACGCGCAAAACTGGCCGCAGCAGGTTTTGGCACTGGAGCTGGAATACGCCCGCAGCCTGAGCGGCACCGAGATCGCCAAACGTTCGCTGACCGAGATGCGCCGCCAATCCGAGATCGGCAGCGAACAAGCCCAGCGCTGGTTGGCCGAGATGGAGGCTGCATTCCCCGACGTCAAAGCGGGCGACCGCATCAGCGGCCTCAACGAACCCGGCGCTGGTATCAATTTCTTCGTCAACGGCCGCCTGCAACGCAGCATCAAAGACCCCGTCTTCAGCCGCCTGTTCATGGGCATCTGGCTAGCCCCGCAAACGTCCGAGCCCAAGCTGCGCAAGCAGTTATTGGGTAGCGCAGCCGGTGGTGCTTGAACCGACGCTGAGCCCCGCAGCCGGCGCGCGCTATGGCGCACTCGGCTTCGCGCTGGCCTTTGTGGCCTTGCCGCTCTATATCACCCTGCCCGCCCATTACGCCCAAGAATTCGGCATGCCGCTGGCCCTGCTGGGCGCGCTGCTGCTGGGCGCGCGCTTGGCCGACGCCTTGATCGACCCCTGGATCGGGCGCTTGTGTGACCGCTGGCTGATTCAGCACGCGAGCCGCGTCCTACCCTTGATGGCGGCCGCCGCAACACTCTTGCTGCTGGGCTTTGTGGGCCTGTTCTTCCCGCCCTGGCGCGGGCAGACCGCCTTGCTGCTCTGGTGCGGCGCTTTTCTGATGCTCACCTATCTTGGCTATAGCTTGCTGAGCGTGATGCACCAAGCCTGGGGCGCGCGCCTGGGCGGCTCGGCCGGCAAGCAGACAAGGGTGGTCGCCTGGCGCGAGGGCTTTGCGCTCGCGGGCGTGATCAGCGCCAGCTTGCTGCCGGGTTTGCTCGGCCTACCGGTCACGGCTGCAGCCTTGGGCGCGGCCCTGCTGCTGGGCCTGTTGTTGCTGCGCCTGGCCCCACGTGCGCCGGCTTTACGGCTTGAAGCCAGTGTTGCAGCCGTTCCAGTCTGGGAGTCGGCGGCATTCAGGCGTCTGCTGGCGGTGTTTTTGCTCAACGGCATTGCGGCCGCGATACCGGCCAGCCTCTTGCTGTTTTTCGTCCGAGACCGCTTGCAAGCGCCGCAATGGGAAGGCGCCTTTCTGGGCCTGTACTTCATTGCGGCGGCGCTGTCTTTGCCGCTGTGGCTGCGCATGGTGGCCCGCATAGGCCAAGCGCGCAGCTGGGGCTTGGCCATGCTATTGGCCGTGGCGGCTTTTGCCTGG
Organism: Paucibacter sp. B2R-40; assembly: GCF_025717555.1. Taxonomy (GTDB): domain Bacteria; phylum Pseudomonadota; class Gammaproteobacteria; order Burkholderiales; family Burkholderiaceae_C; genus Paucibacter_A. The sequence continues at coordinate 320,671 of NZ_JAJIRP010000002.1, forward strand.
GCGGCCACCTTGGGTGCCGATGACAGCTTAGCCTTCGCCTTGATCTGCGTGGCCAGCGGCTTTGCTGTCGGCGCCGACCTGGCCATTCCTGGCGCCATGCTGGCCCGCGTGGTGCACGCGGCGGGCTATGGCGGGCGGGCCGAGGGCGCTTTCTTTGGCTGGTGGAATGCGGCCACCAAGCTCAACCTGGCCTTGGCTGCCGGCTTGAGCCTGCCGCTGCTGCAGGTGCTGGACTACGCGCCCGGCCGGCGCGACGCCGATGCCTTGCGCGCACTCACGCTCGCCTATTGCCTATTGCCCTGTGTATTGAAGCTGCTGGCCGCCGGCCTGCTGTACCTGTTCTGGATACGCCCCAAAGGCGCCGAGGAGTTGATGTGAAGCTGCTGTTCAAATTTTTCTGGGCTCTCAAATTCGCCGCTTTGGCGCTCTTGTTGAGCGCCTGCGCCGCTCCGCCCAACCCGGCCGACTACGCGCAGGAAACGCCCAAGCTGGAACTGCGCAATTATTTGAACGGTCCCTTACTGGCCCACGGTATCTTCACCGACCGCAGCGGCCATGTGAAGCGGCGCTTCACCGTCAAGCTCAAGGGAACCTGGGAAGGCGATACCGGCGTGCTGGAAGAAGACTTCGAATACAGCGACGGCGCCAAGGAGCGGCGCGTCTGGACCATCAAGGACCTGGGCGAAGGGCGCTACAGCGGCACGGCCGGCGATGTGGTCGGCACGGCCACCGGCGTGGCCGCCGGCAACGCCCTGCGCTGGAGCTACACGCTCAAATTGCCGGTGGACGGCAAGGTCTACGAGGTCGATTTTGACGATTGGATGTACCTGATCGACGACAAGGTGATGCTCAACAAGGCGCGCATGAGCAAGTTCGGCTTCGAGCTGGGCCAAGTGACCTTGTCCTTCCAGAAGCTCTGAGTCACCATGTCTTTGAACCCCAAAATCAGCCACTGGCAGGGCCGCATTGTCTGGCTGGTCGGCGCCTCCAGCGGTATCGGCCAGGCCTTGGCGCACAGCCTGCATCAGGCCGGTGCGCGCGTGATCGTGTCGGCCCGCCAGGCGGAACTGCTCCAGCAATTTGTGGTCGAGCATCCCGGGAGCTTGGCTCTGCCACTCGATGTTTTGGACCCTGAGGCCTTGAAGCAGGCCGCTAAATCGGTGGTGCGCAGCTATGGCCGTATCGACCTGACGGTCTACTGCGCCGGCTACTACCAAGCGATGAGCGCGCAACGCTTCTCGCTCGCCGAGGCGCGCCGGCATATCGACGTCAACTATATTGGCGCCTTGAATCTGCTCGACAGCTTGCTCCCACAGCTGCTGCTGCAAGCCCATCAAGGCTGCGGCGGCCACATCAGCTTGATCTCGAGCGTGGCAGGTTTCCGCGGCCTGCCCAAATCGCTGGCCTACGGTCCGTCAAAAGCGGCACTGAGTCACTTGGCCGAGGCCCTCTATCTTGATTTATCCGGCGAAGGCATCGGCGTGTCTGTCATACACCCCGGCTTTGTCGAGACGCCGCTGACCGCGCAGAACGACTTCAAGATGCCCGCCTTGATCACTGCCGAGGCAGCGGCGGCGGCCATCATCAAGGGCTGGGGCCAAGGCAAATTCGAAATTCATTTTCCTAAACGATTCACGCTTTGGCTCAAGGCCCTGCGCCTGCTGGGCCATGGGGCTTACTTTGCCGTGATCAGAAAATTCATTCAGCCATGAGCCCTCACGCCGAAGACCACCCCGACCCACGCGCCGCCGCCGCGATCCGCTTTTTTGAGCAGCTCAGCGCGGACGATGTGCAGTGGATGGGCCGGCATTACACCGAACAGGCTTTCTTCAAAGACCCGTTCAACGAAGTCCGCGACTTGATCGGTGTGCAGCGCATCTTTGCCCATATGTTTGAAACCTTGGACGCGCCGCGTTTCGAGGTGCTCGACTGCCTGGTTCAAAACCAGCAATGCTTTCTGACCTGGGACTTCAGCTTCAGGCTCCAGGGCCAAACGCAGCAGCGCCATATTCACGGCAGCAGCCATCTGCGCTTTGCCGCCGACGGCCGCATCGCCTACCACCGCGACTATTGGGACGCGGCCGAAGAGTTCTACGAGAAGCTGCCGCTGCTGGGCGGTTTGCTGCGCTTGATCAAACGCCGGCTAAAGGTCTGATCAGCGGCGCCGGCCGAATCAGCGCAGCCAACCCTTGCGGCGGAAGTAAATGAAGGGGGCCGCGACCGAGGCCGCCATCAGACCCAGCGCAAAGGGATAGCCCCAGGCGTAGTCCAGCTCGGGCATGAACTTGAAATTCATACCGTAGATGCTGGCAATCAGCGTTGGCGGCAGCAGCGCGACGCTGGCCACCGAGAAGATCTTGATGATCTTGTTCTGGTTGATATTGATGAAACCGACGGTCGCGTCCATCAAGAAGTTGATCTTGTCGAACAAAAAGGCGGTGTGCGAGTCGAGCGAATCGATGTCGCGCAGAATCTGCCGAGATTCCTCGAACTGCTCGGCATTGAGCATGCGGCTGCGCATCATGAAGCTCAAGGCGCGCCGTGTATCCATCACGTTACGGCGGATGCGCCCGTTCAAATCTTCCTCGCGCGCAATCGCCGACAGCACCTCGCCGGCCTCGGCGTCATTGACGTCCTTCTTCAACACGCGGGCGCTGACGGTTTCCAGCTTATCGTAGATGCCTTCCAGGATGTCGGCCGAATATTCGGCGTCGGCGTCATACAGCTTCAGCAAAACATCCTTGGCGTCTTCGATCAAGGCGGGGATACGCCTTGCGCGCAGACGCAAGAGGCGGAACACCGGCAGGTCTTCGTTGTGAATCGAAAACAGCACATTGTTGTGAAGGATGAAGGCGACCCGCACATTGCGGGTGTTGGCATCGTCGTCGATCAAGAAGTCGGAGCGGATGTGCAACTCGCCGTTGTCTTCTTCGTAAAACCGCGCCGACTCTTCCAAATCTTCGTCGACGATGTCCTCGGGGATAACCAAGCCGAAGCGGTCCTTGATCCAGCCTTTTTCCTCGGCGCTGGGCAACTCCAGATCCACCCATACTGGGCGCGACTGAGCGAGATCCTCGGCGGATTCAATTTCTTCTTGGAAAAGCCCGCCCTTCAGGCGGCCGTTGTCGAGCGTGAAAACATTCAGCATGCAGATCTCCAGCGCCATTGCGCCGCATTGAGTCTGGACGGGCTCGCCGTCCGGGAGTGGATGGGGGGTGGGACCGTCTCACTCCGGACAATCGGCTGATTGCTTCAATCAGGGCCGACAGGCGATAGTGTGGACGGTCACCTAGGGTGATCGCTGTCCAAGAAAAGGCTCCGTAGCTGTAATAGAGCAATTATCACCGAGCATCAGCAGCCCAACGATCCAAAAGCGCTTGAAATCAAGCATTTGACTGCCAGAAATTGACCCCAACACAAACCCGCAGCGCTGTCGCCAAGTAAGTAGCTCGGACTATGCCCCTTCCAAATGCCGTAAAGGACTTGTCACGAAAGCTCTTCCGGTGCAAACTGAATTCACCGATCCACTCCCAAAGCCGAACTCAGCGACCCAGCAATAAATCAACTCGTTCTTTGCACTTTGTTTTTTGTCTTCTCGATTTCCCCTTGTGAAAGGAGGCTTTATGAACCTGACAATCAGTGGCCACCATTTGGAAGTAACACCGTCTCTGCGTGAGTATGTGCTCACCAAGCTTGACCGAGTGACCCGCCATTTTGACCAAGTCGTTGACATCAATGTCTTGCTCACCGTGGAGAAGCAAAAGGAAAAGGAACGCCGGCAGAAGGCCGAAGTCACCGTGCATGTGAAGGGACGCGACATCTTCGTTGAACATGCCGCCGAAGATCTTTATGCCGCCATTGATCAATTGATGGACAAGTTGGACCGGCAAGTCTGCCGCCACAAGGACAGGCTGCAAGATCACCATCATGCATCCGCCAAGCGCCTGGAAACACCCAGCCAGAGCCTGGATTCTTGATTTGATGAACAACCGCCGGGCAGTTTGTCCGGCGCCCCAGCAAGGCGATCTCCGGATCGCCTTTTTGCTGTTCGAAAGCATTGCAAGCTGTAAGCTTTCGCTATTTACATGATTTTGTTGCTATGCAACAGCGACATGTGCGATTGTTCACCCTGACATGCGTATGAACCCCCCGTGGTTCAGCCAGCTTTCTATAATTCAGCGCTTAGATATTGAATGAGCGACTCGCCCAAGGCTTGCAGCCCGAATCGGCGCTTTGACACCATGAACCGTCTCGCCGCCATCCTCCCGTCCAGCAATGTGCTGGTGAATGTGGACGCCTCAAGCAAGAAACGTGTTTTCGAGCAGGCCGGGCTATTGTTCGAGAATCACCACGCGATCTCGCGTGCCCTGGTTGCCGACAACCTGTTTGCCCGCGAACGCCTGGGCTCGACCGGCCTCGGTCACGGTGTCGCTATTCCCCATGGCCGTATCAAAGGCCTGAAAAATCCACTCGCGGCGGTCTTGCGCATACAACAGGCGATTGGCTTTGACGCACCCGACGATGAGCCCGTCGGCCTGTTGATTTTCCTGTTGGTGCCCGAGGCCGCAACCCAGCGGCACCTGGAGATACTGTCGGAAATCGCCGAAATGCTGTCGGATCGTGACCTGCGCGAGCGCCTCAAATCCGAGACCGACGCAGCCACCCTGCATGGCCTGATTGCGGCCTGGCAGCCACTTAAGTCGGTCGCCTGACCAAACCAAGACCGAGAACCCACGTTCAGTGAAACCCACCTCCATCAGCGCCGACCGCCTTTTTGAAGAACATCGGGAGGCGCTGAGATGGGAATGGATTGCCGGCCACGCGCACCCCGAGCGCCGCTTTGATGAGGCGGCCGTACGCGACGCGCACTCTGCCGCAGATCTGGTCGGTTACCTCAACTACATCCACCCCTACCGCGTGCAAATCGTCGGGCGCCGCGAGGTGGCCTATTTGAGCGAAGCCACCGGAGAGGTGCTGGACCGGCGCATTTCCCGCATCGTCACGCTGGAGCCGCCCGTCATCATCGTGGCCGATGATCAGTCGCCCCCGGATCGCTTGGTGGCGATGTGCGACCGCGCCGAGATTCCGATGTTCGTGACGGCCGAGCCGGCCGGTCATGTGATCGACGTGGTGCGCGCCTATCTGGCTCACCTGTTTGCCAACCGCACGACCCGTCACGGCGTCTTCATGGACATTTTGGGCCTGGGCGTGCTGCTGACCGGCGAGTCGGGCTTGGGCAAAAGTGAATTGGGCTTGGAACTCATTTCGCGCGGCCACGGTCTGGTGGCCGACGACGCGGTGGACCTGTTCCGCATCTCGCAAACTGCCATCGAAGGTCGCTGCCCGGAGTTGTTATTGAATCTGCTCGAAGTGCGCGGCATCGGCCTGCTCGACATCAAGGCCATCTTTGGTGAGACTGCGGTGCGCCGCAAAATGCGCCTGAAGTTGATCGTGCACCTGGTACGCAAGGAAACCATGGAGCGCGACTTCGAGCGCCTGCCCTATGAGCCACTGTACGAAGAGGTGATGAACACGCCGGTGCGCAAGGTCATCATCGCCGTGGACGCGGGGCGGAACTTGGCGGTGTTGGTCGAGGCAGCCGTGCGCAACACCGTGCTGCAATTGCGCGGGATCGACACCTACCGCGAGTTCGTTGAGCGCCACCAGCGCGCGATTGAAAAAGGTCAACTCGACGAGAGTTGAGCTTTTCGCGGTACTCCGCAAAAAGGCCAGAGAGCTAAACCTTTCGCGGTGACCCGCAAAATGAACAGCACAAGCTGGATTAAGCGGGATCTGCCCGACCTAGCTATTGCGGTGCGGGCAATCCGTCTTGATACAGCTGGCGTAGAGCGCTAGTGAATGTTCTTGCAAATCGAAGCCACGTGAGCGTGCGATCGCATGTTGCCGCTCCTCGATCTCCGCATCGAAGAACTCCTCCACCCGCCCGCAAGTCAGACAAACCAAATGGTCATGGTGGTTGCCCTGATTGAGCTCGAAGACCGATTTGCCGGACTCAAAATGATTGCGTGACAGCAAACCGGCTTGTTCAAACTGCGTCAGCACACGGTAAACCGTGGCCAAGCCGATGTCGGCATCTTCGGTCAGCAAGGCCTTGTAGACATCTTCGGCCGTCATATGGCGCTGCGTCGTCTTCTGGAATATCTCCAAAATCTTGATGCGAGGCAATGTCGCCTTCAGCCCGCTGTTCTTGATTTCTTCGGTCCGGTTCATGGCTTGATGGGGTGGGCGTCGCCCACCGTGGGCCTGCCGCTAGAATGGCCCGATCATAGCCAGCTCTGGCGACCCTTCAGCAGCCCAAGCCCCCACAGAATTACCTCATGCACCCGAATTCTAGAAATGACTCGCCAATTCGCCTGGGTCTGCTTGCGCTGACCGCTGCCTTGACCACCTTGCTGAGTGCTTGCTCGGGCTTTCCATCCGTGTCCGGTGATAAGGTCTTCGGCCTTGTGCGCCCTTACCGAATGGACATTGTGCAAGGCAATGTGCTGACCAAAGAGCAGGTTGCCAAGGTCAAACCCGGCATGAGCCGGGCCCAGGTGCGCGATTTGTTGGGCACATCCTTGCTGACCGATGTTTTCCATGAGGACCGCTGGGACTATGTATTCACGATTCGCCGCCAAGGCATTGAGCCGCAGCAGCGACTCGTGGTCGCTTGGTTTGACGGTGACTTGTTGAAGCAACTCGACCTGCCACCGGACTTGCCGTCCGAAAACGAATTCGTTTCGGCCATCAATACCCGCGAGTTGCGCGGCGATGCGCCCAAGCTGGCGCTGACCGAGGAAGAGCGCAAGGCCCTGCCCGTGCCAGCCAAGCCACCCACCCCTGCTGCGGAGACCATCGGCGTGCAGCGCAGCTTCCCACCATTGGAAGCGCAGAAATGAGTTTGCGCATCGCCATCGCGGGATGTTCCGGCCGTATGGGCCGGATGCTGATCGAAGCCGTAGTTGGCAGCCCTGACTGCCAACTGCACGGCGCCCTGGATAGGCCGGGCAGCCCGACGCTGGGCCAAGACGCCAGCGGTTTCCTGGGCCACGCCAGCGGCGTGCTGGTGACCGACGATCTGCATGCGGCCTTGCGCGGCGCCGATGTCTTGATCGACTTCACCCGGCCCGAAGGCACGCTGGCCCATTTGGCGGTCTGCCGTGCCCTGGGCGTCAAGGCCGTCATTGGCACCACCGGATTCGATGCCCAGCAAAAGGCCGTGATCGGCGAACATGCTGGACACATTGGCATCATGATGGCGCCCAATATGAGCATCGGCGTCAACGTCGTGCTGCGCCTGCTGGATCTGGCGGCGCGCTCGCTCAACGAAGGCTACGACATCGAAATCATCGAGGCCCATCACCGCCACAAGGTCGATGCGCCGAGCGGCACGGCGCTGCAAATGGGGGAGGTGGTCGCCAGCGCTCTGGGTCGCGACCTGAAGACCTGTGCCGTCTATGGCCGCGAAGGTGTGACCGGTGAGCGTGACCCATCCACGATTGGCTTTGCCACCGTGCGCGGCGGCGATATCGTCGGCGACCATACGGTGCTGTTTGCCGGCACCGGCGAGCGCATCGAGATCAGCCACAAATCCAGCAGCCGCGTCACCTATGCACAAGGCAGCTTGCGCGCGGCGCGCTTCTTGGCCAGTCACCCGGCCGGCCTCTACGATATGAACGACGTTTTGGGACTGGGCGCATGAGCGGCTTCGCCGAGTTCTGGGGCCAGAGCGACGGCGTCGGGCGCGCGGTGGCATTGCTGCTGCTGACGATGTCGGTCAGCGCCTGGGTCGTGATCTTCTGGAAATGCTGGACGCTGCGCCGCACCCGCAACAGTGTGACGCAGGCCGTGCCGGCTTTTTGGGCGGCGGCCGACCTCGACGGCGGCCGCGCTGCCTTGGAAGCCTTTGATTCCGAAGCCGTCTTGCTGCCTTTGCTGGACGCGGCCACCGCTGCCGCGCAAAGCGGCACGCTCGAAGGTGCCGGCAAGCGCGAGTCGCGCCTGACCCGCCGTCTGCGCGACGCCCTGCACCGGGTGCTGGGGCGCTTGCAGTTCGGCCAAGTACTGCTGGCCTCGATCGGCAGCGTGTCGCCCTTTGTGGGCCTGTTCGGCACCGTCTGGGGCATCTACCACGCGTTGGTCAGCATCTCGGCCGGCGGCAACATCACGATCGAGAAGATTTCCGGCCCGGTTGGCGAGGCCTTGATCATGACGGCGGCTGGTTTGGCGGTGGCGATTCCGGCCGTCTTGGCCTACAACATCTTCGGCAAACAGGTCGGCGACTGCGAGGCCGAGTTGGAAGGCTTTGCGCATGATCTGCGCGAGATGTTGGAACAAGACCGCATCGCGGACTAGCAATCATGGCATTCGGCAGGCTAGAGCGCACCGAGCGACCCAAACCGATGGGCGAGATCAATATGACGCCGCTGATCGACGTCATGTTGGTGCTGCTGGTGATCTTCATGATCGCCGCACCCTTGATGAGCTCCTCGCTGCGACTGGACTTACCCAAGAGCGAAGCGGCGACGCCGTCCGATGCACCCAAATTCATTGCCGTCTCTTTGGCGCCGGATGGCGGGCTCTACCTGGGCGAGGAAAAGCTCTCGGCCGAGCGCTTCCAGCAGCGCATAACTGAATTGGGCCGAGCCAATGCCGAACTTGAAGTGCAGCTGCGCGCCGACGAGCTGGTGCCTTACGGCCAGGTGGCCGAGTTGATCGGCTGGGTGCAAGCCGCCGGCTTGAGCCGCATCGCCTTCGTCACCGAAGCGCCGCCACAAGCACCGCCACAGTAGGCCGAAGCCGGCCCCGCCAAGCCTGCCCCTACAATTTGCGTATGAACGAAAAGTACGCACCTAACGAGATCGAAGCCGCCGCGCGGCAATATTGGAATTCCCGTGACGCTTACCGCGTGACCGAGGACCAAAGCAAGCCCAAGTTCTACGCCTGCTCGATGCTACCCTACCCCAGCGGCAAGCTGCATATGGGCCATGTGCGCAACTACACGATCAACGACATGCTGGCGCGCCAACTCCGCATGAAGGGCTACAACGTGCTGATGCCGATGGGCTGGGATGCCTTCGGCCTGCCGGCCGAGAACGCCGCGATCAAGAACGCGGTGCCGCCGGCCAAATGGACCTACGACAACATCGCCTACATGAAGTCGCAGATGCAATCGATGGGCCTGGCCATCGACTGGTCGCGCGAAATCGCCACTTGCTCTCCCGAATACTACAAATGGAACCAATGGCTGTTCCTGAAGATGCTGGCCGCCGGCATCGCCGAGCGCCGCACCCAAGTCGTGAACTGGGACCCAATCGATCAGACCGTGCTCGCCAATGAGCAGGTGATCGACGGCAAGGGCTGGCGCTCCGGCGCCACGGTCGAAAAGCGCGAGATCCCCGGCTACTACCTGAACATCGTCAACTACGCCGAAGAATTGCTCGGCGCCGTGGCAGACCCGACGCACACGAGCTATCTGAGCGGCTGGCCCGAGCGCGTGCGCCTGATGCAGGAAAACTGGATCGGCAAGAGCGAAGGCGTGCGCTTCGCCTTCCCGCACCAGATCAAGGGCGCCGACGGCGCGCTGATCCAGGACGGCCGCCTGTATGTCTTCACGACCCGTGCCGACACCATCATGGGCGTGACCTTCTGCGCCGTGGCGCCCGAGCATCCGCTGGCCACGCATGCGGCCGCCGGTAATGCCGACCTTCGCGCCTTCATCGCTGAGTGCAAGAGCGGCGGCACGACCGAAGCCGAACTCGCCACACAAGAGAAGAAGGGCAAGCCCACCGGCCTGTTCGTCACGCACCCGCTGACCGGCGCACAGGTCGAGGTCTGGATCGGCAACTATGTGTTGATCGGCTATGGCGACGGCGCCGTGATGGGCGTGCCGGCGCATGATGAGCGTGACTTCGCCTTTGCCCAAAATTATGGGATTGAGATCAAGCAAGTCGTCGCTGCGGACTTTGCCCTCAAGGACGACGCAGAGGATGCTGCATTCCACACGTTTGACGCAACCAAGCCGTGGAAAGATTGGTATGGGACCAAAGACGGTGTCTGCATCAATTCCGATGGATTGGATGGCCTGAGTTACAAGGCGGCGGCCAACAAAGTTGCCGAGCTGCTCGGCGCCAAGGGCCTGGGCGAGCTTAAAACCACCTGGCGCCTGCGCGACTGGGGCATCAGCCGCCAGCGCTACTGGGGCACGCCGATTCCCATCATCCATTGCGCCGACTGTGGCGCGGTGCCAGTGCCCGAGAAGGATCTGCCGGTGGTCTTGCCGGAGGAATGCATCCCCGACGGCAGCGGCAACCCGCTCAAGAAGCACGCCGGTTTCCTCAACGTCGCTTGCCCGCAATGCGGCAAGCCGGCGCAGCGCGAGACCGACACGATGGACACCTTCGTCGATTCGTCCTGGTATTTCATGCGTTATTGCGACGCGCAGAACAAAGACGCGATGGTTGGCGCCGGCACTGATTACTGGATGGGCGGCGCCGGCAATGGCAGCCCCGGCATGGACCAGTACATCGGCGGCATTGAGCACGCGATTTTGCACTTGCTCTACGCGCGCTTCTGGACCAAGGTGATGCGCGATCTGGGCCTGGTCAAGATCGACGAGCCCTTCACCAAGCTGCTGACGCAAGGCATGGTGCTCAAGGGTGCCTTCTCGCGCAAGCCGGCCGACGCGGGCAAGAACTATTACTGGGAAGACGAGGTCGAAGTCGAACTCAACGCGCATGGCCAGATCATCGGCGGCAAGCTCAAGGCGGACGGTCTGCCGCTCGAGTACGAACTGACGACCATGTCCAAGTCCAAGAACAACGGCGTCGACCCGCAGGCCTTGATCGACCAATACGGCGCCGACACCGCCCGCCTGTTCGTGATGTTCGCCGCCCCGCCCGAGCAGACGCTGGAGTGGAACGATGCCGGCGTCGAAGGCGCGCACCGCTTCCTCAAGCGGGTCTGGGCTTTTGCCGTCAAGCAAGAAGCGGCAATCAAGACCGGCGGCCGCGACTTTGCCGCTTTGAATGGCGACGGCAAGGCGCTGCGCCGCGAGGTTCATCTGGTGCTCAAGCAGGTCAGCTATGACTATGAGCGCATGCAGTACAACACCGTGGTGTCGGGCGCGATGAAGTTGCTCAACGCCTTGGAAGGCTTCAAGTCGCAAGGCCAGGACGCCGCCGTGCGCGAGGGCTTCTCGGTGCTCTTGCGCCTGCTCTACCCGGCCTGCCCGCATATCGCGCATACGCTCTGGCAAGACCTCGGATTTGCCGATAGCCTGGGCGATCTGCTCGACACCGCCTGGCCATCGGTTGATGAAGCAGCGCTGGTGCAAGACGAGATCGAGCTGATGCTGCAGGTCAACGGCAAGCTGCGCGGCGCGATCCGCGTGGCGGCCGGCGCCGACAAGGCGGCGATCGAAGCGGCGGCGCTGGCGAATGAGGACTTCATCAAGTTCTCCGAGGGCAAGCCGGCCAAGAAGGTCATCGTCGTACCGGGCCGTTTGGTCAATCTGGTCGTCTGAAGCAGCTCATGCAGCGTCGACGTCTTCTGATGGCTTTGGGCATTAGCCTGACGGGCTGCGGCTTTGCGCCGCGGCGTGAGCCCGAGCTGCTGTTTCACAGTCTGGCGATCAGCGGCATCAAGCCCGATTCGCCGATGGCGGCCGAGCTGCGCCGCCAGCTCTCGCGCACCTCGGTGGTGGTGGTGGAAGACGCTAACAAGGCGCAGCTGGTGCTGGTGGTGCTGAAGGATGTGCGCGAACGCTCGGCGGTGGTGTCCACGACCGCTGGCCAAGTGCGTGAGTGGCAGTTGCGCCTGAACTTCGACTTCATGCTGCGCACCCCCAATGAAGAGTTGCTGCTGCCGCGCACCGAGCTGCGCATGGTGCGCGAAATGAACTTCCGCGAAACCGACGCGCTCGGCAAAGAGCAGGAAGAAGCCCAGCTCTACCGCGCCATGCAGTCCGACGCGGTTGCGCAGGTGATGCGGCGCTTGGGCGCCGTGCGCCTGCCTAGCTGAGGCCCCATCAAGATGCAACTCCGCGCCGAAGCCCTCGCCCCCCAACTCGCAAAAGGGCTGCGCCCGATCTACACCGTCTACGGCGACGAGCCGCTCTTGATTCAAGAAGCGGCCGATGCGATCCGCGCGGCAGCGCGCGCCCAGGGCTACAGCGAACGCAAGGTCTTCACCGTCGCCGGCGCGCATTTCGACTGGGCGCAGGTGCTCGGCGCGGCGCAGGCGCAGAGCCTGTTTGCCGACCGGCAGCTGATCGAAATCCGCATCCCGTCCGGCAAGCCCGGCAAAGACGGCTCCGAGGCGCTGCAGCGTTACTGTGCGCGCCTGCCCGAGGATGTGGTGACCCTGGTCAGCCTGCCCAAACTCGACAAGACGCAGACCAGCAGCGCCTGGTTCAGCGCGCTGGACGGCGCCGGCGTGACGCTGCGCGTCGACCCGGTCGAGCGGCGCGCGCTGCCGCAGTGGATCGCCCAGCGTCTGGTGGCGCAAGGTCAGCGCGTCGCGGACGGCGAGATGGGTCAGCGCACGCTGGCCTTTTTTGCCGACAGGGTCGAAGGCAATTTGCTCGCCGCGCATCAAGAACTGCAAAAACTCGCGCTCTTGCACCCCAAGGGCGAGCTGAGTTTTGAGCAGATCGAATCGGCCGTTTTGAACGTGGCCCGCTACGACGTCTTCAAGCTCAGCGAGGCGGTCTTGGGCGGCCAGCTCGCGCGCGTTTTGCGCATGCTGGAAGGCCTGGAGGCCGAGGGCGAGGCCGCCGTGCTGGTGCACTGGAGCCTCGCCGAAGACATCCGCGCGCTCAAGCGCGTGCGCGATGCGGTTGACGCCGGCAAACCGCTGCCGATGGCGATGCGCGAGTCACGCGTCTGGGGCCCAAAAGAGCGCTTGTTCGAGCGCATCGTGCCGGGCTTGCAATCCGCCGATTTAACCCGTTTGGTGGCTGCCGCACAGATCTGCGACGGCCTCGTCAAAGGCTTGCGCCACCCGGACTGGCCGCAAGATGCCTGGATGGGCCTGCGCCGGCTGGCGCTGATGCTGGTGGAGACGACGGCCGCGCGGGGCCCTCGGCTGGCCTTACAGAGCTAAGGCCAGCATCGTCAAGGCGCTGTGCACGGCAGCGCCAGCGTAAAGCAGCTGCCTGCACCGACTTGGCTGCTCACGCGCAAATTGCCGCCCAGCACATGGCTGGTCAAGTTGTGGCCGATGCTCAGTCCCAGGCCGGAACCACCTTGACCAAATTTGGTCGTGAAAAAGGGATCGAACACACGCTCCAGCACGGCCGGGCTCATTCCCACGCCATTGTCCCGCACCCACAGTTCGATCTGCCCTTCTCCCGCCAAGCCGGCCCCAAGCTCGATCTGCCCGCCAGCGCGACCCTCAAAGGCATGCAGCAAGGCATTGCTGATCAAGATGATCAAGACCTGACTCAATGCGCCGGGGTAACTCTCCAGCTGTAGCCCCGTCGGCAGCTGAACCTGCCATTTCACGCCGGCGCGACTCAGTTGCAATGCCAGGGTCTGCACGCATTGCTCGCACAGTTCAGCCAAGTCGAAGCGGCGCCGCTGCTCCGAGCTGCGATCCACCGCCACCTGTTTGAAGCTGCGCACCAGCGAAGCTGCGCTTTCCATGCTCCGGTTGATGACCTCCAGGCCGTCAACGGTGCGGCTGGCGTATTGCAGCCATTCCGAGCGTTTGATGGCTTGCCGCTCGACCTGACGCGAGAAGTCCTGCGTCGCATCCAGCAAGGTACTGGCAACCAGCAGGCTATTGCCGATCGGCGTGTTCAGCTCATGCGCCACGCCGGCCACCATAGAGCCCAAGGCAGCGAGTTTCTCCTGCGCCATCAACTGCTTTTGCAATTCGCTCAAGCGCTGATAGGCGGCGGCGTTGTCCAAGGCGATCGCGATATAGGAGCAGAGCGTACGAAAAATGATTTGCTGCCGCTCACCAAAGGCACCGACGCGCGGCGACTGTATGGTCATCACGCCAATCACCCGCTCGCCCACTTGCAGCGGCGCGAAAATGACGCTTTGCTGGGCCGAGGTTCCCGGCACCTGCTCCCCCAGACCGGCATTGCTGGCATCGCCGAAGAGAAACTCTTTGCGCTCGCGCACGCAGCGCACGGTCAGCGAACGCTGCGAGCTCATCGCGATCGGGGGGTCCATGAAAGCGTGGCCGTCCTCCACGCCAAAGGCGCAGATGAGCTGCTGAGCCTTGGCATCAAGCAAATAGACGGCCATGCAGGGCGCGTCCAGCAGCGCGTGAATATGGCGCTCCATGACCTCGAAGATTCGCTCGGCCACCAATTCATTGGTGATTTCCTGGCCTATTTGACCGAGATGGAGCAGCACTTCGTGCGAGTCGCGCAGCAATTGAAAACGCGCCGCCTCGGACTCGGCCAGGCGGCGCAGATGCTCGCTCTCGGCGCGTGCGCGCTCGATTTGATGGTGCGCCTGCAAGGCGCTGGAGCGGCGCGCCGCCTCCTCATTGAAGCTGCGCTGGCGCCCCTCGCTGGCGCGCAGCGAATGGAGATAGGCCCGCTCAAAGTCACCCGCCCGCGCATAGGCCTTGGCGGCAGCCTCCAGCAGCTTGGGTGGCGCCACAAAGCCCTCTATGGACGCGGCTCTCTGAAGGGCCAGCTCGTACCAAACCAAGGCATGATGTTGCGGCTGCAGTTGCTGTTGCGACTCCGCGATCGACGCATCTTCATCGCGTTGAATGTCGGCCAGCACCCACAGCAAATCAAGTTCTGCACTCGGCTCATGCTGCGCGCGCGCCAACTGCAAGCCCAGTTCGGCCTGCTCGCGCGCAAGCGCAAACTGCGCCTGCATCAGCGCCGCCCGGGCCAAGCCCAAACGGGCGTTGATCTGCAGGTCAAGCGAACGCACGGCGATGCCCGCTTGCATCAAGCCCGTGAACGCGGCCTGCGCTGCGGCCGCTTGGCCCGAATCAAGTTCGGTATGCCCCAAGTAGCCCAAGGCCAGCGCATGGGTGCGGCTGCCGGCCTGAGCTTCGGTCAAGTCCAAGCATTCCAGCAGGAGGTCGCGGGCGTCGCTCAATTGCTCCAAATGCCGCAGGGCTTCGCCGGTATGCGCCAAGCACAGGCTGATCATGCTCGGCCAGCGGGCGGTGCGCGACAAATCGAGGCCCCGCTTGAGCCACTCCATGGCGGTCTGGAAGTCGCTCATGCGGGTGAAGCTATGGCCCAGATTGGTGGCCAAGGTGATGGCGCGCCGGATTTGCCCGGTTTGCATGGCCAACTCGAAGGCCTCCGACCACGCCTTGATGGACTGCAATAGCTGGCCATTCATGGCCGCCAGCAGGCCGCGGAAGTCGTTCAGCGCCGCCTCCGCCATCGGGGCTTGCACTTGGCCCTCGGCAGGCAAGCGAGTCAACCAATGGCGCTCCGCTTCGGCTTGATCGACAAACACATCGGCGCGCGCCAAGTTCGCCTGAAACATCAAACTGCGCTGAGCATCTCCGCCTAGCTCCGCGCAGGCGATGGCCGAGCTCAAGGCGGCTCGCAGCCCGGTCGAGTCACCCAAGTCAGCCGCCAGGTAATGAGCCAACCAATGCAGGTCGGCCAGGCCGAGCTCGTCCGCCAAAGCCTCGAACAAAACGCGTGCTTGGGCCAGTTGCGCCGCTGCCAGATCCATTTGTCCCAAGAGCAAATGCGCTTCTGCGCGCAGCAAGCTCAGTCGGGCGCGGGCGCGGGCAATCTCAGCGGCTGGCCATTCGGTGGAGTCCAGCAGCCCCTCGACATCAAGCGCATAGGCCAACGCACGGCGGGTATCACGCTGGCGCAGACTCCAGGCCAGCAGCAGGCGCTCTCGCGTGGTCTCGATGGCGCCGCCTGCCGTGAGCAGCGACTCCCACTGCGCAATGCTTGAATCCGCCGAACAGAATTCCATGCTGAGTGCCTTAACTTGGAAGTAGCGGAACGAAATGAAAGTGATGGATTTGTACCCGGGACTAGGCGTGAACCACTGGCATAGCCCTAGCTATGGCGAGGATTCACAACGACGTCATGGGGCAAAGACGCGCTTTCATGTTTCGATATTTCCGAGTTTAGGTACTTACCTCCTCGGCCGCCCGTTCAGTACCCCTGCTGTCGCTCGACCAAATGCTGCAGGCTTGCTCCAGCGCGCAAGGCTTGAATATTGCCTTTCACCACAGCAGCCGCGCTGCGCGGGTCGGTCTGCGCTGCGCAATGCGGCAACACGGTGACCTTAGCATGGCGCCAAAAAGCATGCCCGGTCGGCAGCGGTTCATGCTCGAACACATCCAGCACGGCACGCCGCAAACGACCTTGCTCAAGCGCCGCCAGCAGGTCGGCCTCCACCACATGGGCGCCGCGAGCCAGATTGACCAGGCTGGCGCCGGCCTTCATGGCAGCGAAGCGCGCGGCATCAAAGAACCGGCTCGTCTGCGGCGTCAAAGGCAGCAGATTGATGATCACATCGGCCTGCGCCAAGCCTTCAGCCAGCCCCATATCGCCATGCAGGGCCAGTACACCTTCGACCTGCGCCGGGCGCCGGCTCCAGCCGCTGACCGAGTAGCCCAGCGCCGCCAAAGACTGCGCCACACGGCCGCCCAACTCGCCCTGGCCCAGCACCAACACCCGCCATTCGCTCGCCCGCGGCTGCTGCGGGGCCAGCCACTCGCCCCGCAACTGCTGCGCCTGCAGGTCAAAAAAGCCACGTTGCAGGGACAGCACCGCCCACAAGGCCGTCTGCGTCATGGCCTCATTCATCGCCGGGTCGACCATGCGCGCTAACGGCACATTCACAGGCAAACTGCCGTCTTGCAGCAAGCGCTCGACCCCGGCCCAGAGCGACTGGATCAGGCGCAGATTCGGCAGGCCGGCCAGGCTGCCGGGCTCGGGGTTGGCGACGATCGCTGCCTCCACTTCGGCGGCCTCGGCGGCGCTGCTGGGCGGGGCCAACAGCCATTGCTCATTCGGCAAGGCTGCTTGCAGCAGCCTCAGCCAGCGATCGCGCTCAGCGGGCTGCCAACGCCCCAGCAAAAGCAGACTCATTCGTCCTTGTCTTCCACCGCCTCGCACAAGGCCATCAAGCCGGCCCGCAGGGTTGCCGTGCGCACCGCATGGCGGTCGCCGGGAAATAGTTCCCGCCAGACCTTGGGAGGCGAGCCGGCATGCACCAGCGCCAGCCAAACGGTGCCGATAGGCTTATCGGCGCTGCCCCCTGTCGGCCCGGCGATGCCGGTGACCGACAAAGCCCAATCAATCGGCGCATGCGCCAGCAAGCCTCGCGCCATGTGCAGCGCCACCTCGCCGCTGACCGAGCCGTGCAGACCGATCAAGGCGGCCGGCACACCGAGCAACTCGGTCTTGGACTCGTTGCTATAGGTCACCACGCCGCGCTCGAACCATTGGCTGGAGCCAGACAAGCTGGTACAGGCCGCGGCGATCAGGCCGCCGGTGCAGGACTCGGCCGTGCCCATTTTTTCGCGCCGCTGCGTCAGGGCGACGCCGATGCGGTCGATCAACTCTTGCTCTTCGGGAAATAGCATGCTCATCACCCCAGAATTGCGCGCCACAGCGCGATGACCATAAGCGTACATCCTGCCGCGACAAAATCATCGAACAAAATGCCCCACCCTTGCGCCCAGCCGACCGGCTGACCGCGCGCGCCTTTGAACAAGCGATCAGCCCAGCCGACCGGCCCCGGCTTGGCGGCATCGAAATAGCGAAACAGCGCGAACGCGATCAGCTGACCCCAGAAACCGACCGGCGACACAAGCCACAGAATCAGCCAGAACGCGACGATCTCGTCCCAGACGATGGCGCCGGGGTCAGGTGTTGCCAAATGGCGCGCCGTCATCGTGCAGGCCCACCAGCCGAGCACCGTGCTGGCCACAATCAGCGCCGCCCATTGGCCGTCATTCAGCCAAGGGTTGATCAGCACAAAGCTCAGCCAAGCCCAAAGCGTGCCGACCGTGCCCGGCGCCTTCGGGGACAGGCCGCTGCCGAAGCCCAGCGCGATCCAGCGCGCCGGATGGCCCAACATAAAGCGCGCGGTGGCGCGGCGCGGCGGGGTAGTCAGGGTTTCTACTTCACTCATGATTTGAAATGGTCAAAGCTGCTGAATTGGTGTGCCAAGGCCTGACCCTCGGCGTCGAACAGGCGCAAGCCCGCTGCGGCTTCGATGCGGCCGATCCGCGTCACCGGCGTAGCGCTTTGCTCGGCGGCCCGTTGCACGGCCGCGCGCTGCTCGGGCGCCGCCGTGAACACCAGCTCATAGTCATCGCCGCCGGCCAGGCCGCATTCACGCCGCAGGGCCAGCGGCTGGGCGGCCAGCACCGCGCTGCAAGGCAGCAGATCGACCTCCAAACTTGCGCCAACGGCGGAGCGCTGCAGGATATGGCCGAGGTCACCGATCAAGCCGTCCGAGACATCGACCGCACTGCTTGCGATGCCGCGCAAGGCCTGACCCAGCGCAACGCGCGGCTGAGGGCTTTCCATCGCCCGCCGCACCTGTTCGAATTGCTCGCCGGGCAGGCTGATGCTGCCGCGAAAAACTTCCAAGGCCAAGCGCGCGTCACCCAATTGACCGGACACATAAATATCGTCGCCGACCTTGGCGCCGCTGCGCAACAAAGCCATGCCGGCCGGCGCCTCGCCCATCACCGTGATGCTGATGTTCAGCGGACCCTGGGTGGTGTCGCCGCCGACCAGATGGATGCCGTGGGCATCGGCCAAGGCGAATAGGCCCTTGGAGAATCCCGCCAGCCAGCTCGCATCGGCACGCGGCAGCGCCAAAGCCAGCGTGAAGGCACGCGGCGTGGCACCGCAGGCGGCGAGGTCGCTGAGGTTGACGGCGAGGGCCTTGTGGCCGAGCCGCTCGGGCGCCACCGTCGACAGAAAATGCCGGCCCTCGACCAACATATCGGTGGACACCAGCCACTGCATGCCCACCGTCGGCGCCAACACCGCGCAGTCATCGCCTATCCCCAACACAACACCGTCCTGGCCTTGCGCGCGCACGAAAAACTGCTTGATCAGATCGAATTCACCCATGCGGGGATTCTCGCCGGTGTGCAGCACGAGCTTTGCAAGATGAAGTCGCAAATACGCATTTCCGCGTATAGCCCCGCCTTCGCCAAGGGCTGACACTTGCAGTCAGCGTAAAAGTGTCACTATGCGCACTCCTACAATCAAATGGCTCACTAGTCGAGCAAAGCAAGACTTCACCGGCCTGCCAAGAGAAATAGCCCATGCCCACGTCCGAACAGAAGAACGCCCAGTTTCGCCAAGCAGCGCTTGAGTATCACGAGTTCCCGACGCCGGGCAAGATCGCGATCGCAGCCACCAAGCAACTGGTCAATCAGCGCGACTTGGCGCTGGCCTATTCGCCCGGCGTGGCCGCCGCTTGTGAGGAGATCGTCGCCGACCCGGCGAATGCTTTCCGCTACACCTCGCGTGGCAATCTGGTCGCCGTGGTGACAAACGGCACAGCAGTCTTGGGCCTGGGCGACATCGGCCCGCTGGCTTCCAAGCCGGTGATGGAGGGCAAGGGCGTGCTGTTCAAGAAGTTCGCCGGCATTGATGTGTTCGACCTGGAAATTCAGGAGCGCGACCTCGACAAGCTGGTCGATATCATCGCCTCGCTGGAGCCGACCTTTGGCGGCATAAATCTGGAAGACATCAAGGCGCCGGACTGCTTCTACGTCGAGCGCAAGCTGCGCGAGCGGATGAAGATCCCGGTCTTCCATGATGACCAGCATGGCACGGCCATCGTCGTCGGCGCGGCCTTTTTGAATGGCCTGAAGGTGCTGGGCAAGGACATCAAACAGGTCAAGCTGGTGACTTCGGGCGCCGGTGCAGCTGCGCTGGCCTGCTTAGGGCTGCTGGTCAAACTCGGTCTGCCCAAAGAAAACATCTGGGTCACCGACCTGGCAGGCGTCGTTTACGAAGGCCGGGTCGAGTTGATGGACCCGGACAAGGCCGGTTTTGCGCAGAAGACCGATTTGCGCAGCCTCAGCCAAGCGATTGAAGGCGCAGACATCTTCCTCGGCCTGTCGGCCGGCGGCGTGATGAAACCAGAAATGGTGGCCAAGATGGCCGAGCGGCCCATGATCTTCGCGCTGGCCAATCCGACGCCGGAGATCACGCCCGAGGAAGTCAAGGCGGTGCGCAGCGACGTCATCATGGCCACAGGCCGCACCGATTACCCGAATCAGGTCAACAACGTCCTGTGCTTCCCCTATATCTTCCGCGGCGCCTTGGACTGCGGCGCGACGACCATCACCGATGAAATGGAGATTGCTGCCGTTCACGCGATCGCTGAGTTGGCGCAGGCCGAGCAGAGCGAAGTCGTGGCGGCTGCCTATGCCGGCGTGAATCTGAGCTTTGGGCCAGAGTACCTGATCCCCAAGCCCTTCGATCCGCGCTTGATGATGAAGATTGCCCCAGCGGTAGCTCTTGCTGCCGTTGCTGCGGGCGTGGCCCAGCGCCCCATCAAGGACATGGACGCTTACCGCGAAAAGCTGCAGAGCTTTGTCTACGCGTCGGGCACGACGATGAAGCCGATCTTCAACGTCGCCAAGCGCGCCAAGAACAAGCGAGTGGCCTATGCCGAGGGTGAAGAAGAGCGCGTGCTGCGCGCGGTGCAAGTGGTGATCGACGAAGGCTTGGCCAGGCCAACCCTGATCGGGCGCCCTGCGGTCATTGCCGAGCGCTGTGAGCGCTTCGGTCTGCGCCTGCAAGAGGGCCGCGACTATGACATCGTCAACGTCGAAGAAGACCACCGCTACCGCGACTATTGGCAGACCTATCACCGCATGACGGACCGCAAGGGCGTGACGGCGCAACTGGCCAAGATCGAGATGCGCCGCCGCTTGACGCTGATCGGCTGCATGATGCTGCACAAGGACGAGGTGGACGGCATGCTGTGCGGCACTTGGAGCAAC
Organism: Paucibacter sp. B2R-40; assembly: GCF_025717555.1. Taxonomy (GTDB): domain Bacteria; phylum Pseudomonadota; class Gammaproteobacteria; order Burkholderiales; family Burkholderiaceae_C; genus Paucibacter_A. Next base: position 341,626 of record NZ_JAJIRP010000002.1, read on the forward strand.
ACGGCCATGCATTTGCACTACATCGACCAGGTGATCGGTAAGCGCCCGGGCGTCAAGAACTTTGCTTGCATGAACGGCCTGATCCTGCCGGGCCGCCAAGTGATGCTGGTGGACACCCATGTCAACTACGACCCGACAGCCGAGCAATTGGCCGAAATCACCGTCATGGCGGCGGAAGAAATGATGCGTTTTGGCCTGCGGCCCAAAGCGGCATTGCTCTCGCACAGCAATTTCGGCTCCAGCAACCAGCCCTCGGCGCTGAAGATGCGCGAAGCGCTGGGCCTGATTCGCAATGCCGCGCCTTGGCTGGAAGTGGACGGCGAAATGCACGGTGACACCGCGCTCGACGCCGACTATCGCAAGGAGCTGATGCCCCACAGCACGCTGAGCGGCGAGGCCAATCTGCTGGTGCTGCCAAACATTGATGCGGCCAATATTTCCTACAACTTGCTCAAGACCGCAGCAGGCGGCGGCATTGCGATCGGACCAGTGCTGCTCGGCGCCGCCAAGCCAGTGCATGTGCTAACGCCATCGGCTACCGTACGCCGCATCGTCAATATGACGGCGCTGACGGTTGCCGACGCCAACGCCGCACGCTAACAAACGCAAGATTCAGCACCGCTTGATGCACCGAAATAGTGCGTCATTCGGGCCTTCGTAGCGACTTTTTACAAATGTTTGTGAGGGCTTACCGTGCCTATATTGCGGCAACAAACCCCAGCAAAACGGACTTATACCAGCATGTGTGCGCTCACAAACTAAAGAATAATATCGACCCTGAGACTGGCGAAGCGCTTGAGCTTTTCAAGCGATTTAGTTACCATTGTGTTTTCAGGAACAGGGTTAACCCGTGTCTTTGCTCTCTCGACCACATTCGTGGTCCGCTTGGCGAAAATCAGTCCTAGCCGCTTTTTTGCTGGCAACGGTCGCGATCAACGTTCAAGTGCAGGCCAAAGAAACGCTTGCCTCGCTGGATGTAGTCGCCTTGCCGGCACTGCCTCGTGAAGCGCAGAAAACGCATCAACTGATCTTGACCGGAGGGCCATTCCCTTACGAGAAAGACGGCATCGTATTCGGCAATCGCGAACGCATCTTGCCTAAATATCCAAGAGGCTACTACCACGAGTACACCGTCCCAACGCCGGGCGCCCGCAATCGCGGCGCAAGACGCTTGGTGTGCGGCGGCAAGCCCCCGAGCACTCCTGATGTTTGCTATTACACCGGCGACCATTACTCAACGTTCAAACGCGTTGTGCAGTGAATCGAAGGTGATGAAAAGTTCTGAGACTATATAGGAGGATTGTGACCATGCTTTTGCAGACCGTCCGTCCCAATATCGTGCAGGCCATTCGGGCCTACCGCGTAGAGGACTTGATGCACGCCGCACAGGATGCTGGACAGCATTTCTTGTACGCCAATCTGACCGAGGCGCAGTCCAAGCAGGATGTGCTGGAGGGGATCGCGCAAGCGTTTCTTTTCCCGGCCCATTTCGGCAAGAACCTCGACGCCTTGCATGATTGCATGACCGATCTGGTGCACAAGTCCGGCGCGCAGCCTGGATTCGTTGTCGTGCTGGAGCAGCTGCCCGATAACGCCAAATTTGATCGTGAAGTGCGCGAGCAATTACTTGATGTATTCCGAGAGGCGGCCGACTACTGGGCCGACCGCAAGGTTCAGTTCAGGTGCTTCTATTCTTTTCAGTAGCCCGCTCACAAGACAACGCGTCTTGGGAGCGGGCTACCGAAGAAGCCGCAGCTGCCCCGGTCAAGCCGGCAGCAAAGAATTCCAAAGCAGCAGCCAATGCAAACTTTGGAATGAATATGCCGATGATGAGCAGCGCTTTCGACACAGCCATGTGGTTGAGCGCAGCCTAAGCGGCTCATTCAAAACAAAAGGGATCCTGCGGGATCCCTTTTTTTCGCCCGAATGGTTTGAACTTCAGCCTGCTTCGGCCAGCGCCTGGGCCAAGGCGACGAACTCCGCCACCGGCACTTCTTCCGCACGGCGCTGCAAATCAAATTGCCCGCCAAAACCACGTGTGGTCAGCCAAACACCCAGGCTGTGGCGCAGCAGCTTGCGGCGCTGCGAAAACGCGACCGCCACCATCTCACCGAACAACTTGCGATCCAGCTCGGGCGGCTTGGCATAGGGCTGCATACGCACGATCGCCGATTCGACCCGTGGCGGCGGATCGAACGCGCTTGGCGGCACATCCAGAACGGACTCGATCGCATAGCGCCACTGCAACATCACCGTCAGCCGCCCATAGTCCTTGCAGCAAGGCGACGCGGCCATGCGGTCGACGACTTCCTTTTGCAACATGAAATGCTGATCAACCACATGCTCAACATAGCCCAGCAGATGAAAAAGGATCGGGCTGGAGATGTTGTAGGGCAGGTTGCCGACCACGCGCAAGCGCTGGCCCTTCTCGGCGGCGAGGGCCGCGAAATCAACCTTCAGCACGTCCGATTCAATCACTTCGAGCCCAGCGCGGGTGCGCAGTTTGGCAGCCAAGTCGCGGTCCAGTTCGATCACCGTCAAGGGCTTGATCCGGTCCAACAAGGGGATCGTCATTGCGCCCAAACCGGGCCCAATCTCGACCACGGTTTCGCCGCTTCGAGGGTCAATCGCATCAACAATCGACTGGATGATGTTGACGTCGGTCAGGAAATGCTGACCGAAGCGCTTGCGTGCAATGTGCTGCGCCATGCTCAGTCCAGCCACTCGCGCATTTCGACATAGGCTCGCGAGCGCAAATCCTTGACCCATTCGAGGTAGGCCTCCTCGTACTTGCCTTCGCGCAGCGCTGCTTTCGCCTGCTCACGCAAAGCCTTCATTTCGACCTCGACCAAACGCCGCTCCACCACCTGGATCAGGTGCACGCCAAAGCGCGAAGGCACGGGGTCGGAGATGCCGCCCAGCGGCAAGGCATTCATGGCCGCCTCAAACTCGGGAACGAAAGCACCGGGGCCCATCCAACCCAGATCGCCGCCTTCGGCAGCGCTACCGTCCTCGGAGTTTTCACGCGCCACTGCCTCGAAGCTGGTGTTGCCGCTGGCGATCGCGCGCTTGAACTCTGCCAGGCGGCGCGTCGCGACCTCGGCACTCAACTGCGCCGAAGGACGCAACAACACATGCCGAGCATGGGTCTGCGTCACCGTCGTCAGGGAACCGCCGCCCTGGCGCTCGACCACTTTCAGCACATGAAAACCGGCGCCCGAGCGCAGCAGTTGCGGGCTCAGTTCGCCACTCTTCAAACCAGCGACGGCTTGGACAAACAAATCCGGCAACCGGTCCGCCGGCCGCAGGCCAAACTCACCGCCGCGCTCCTTGGTCGCATCATCCGAAAACTCACGGGCCAGCTTGGCGAAATCGTCCCCTGCCTGAGCGCGTGCGAGCACCGCCTCAGCCCGAGCTTTTCGCTCGGCCACGACCGCTTCGGACGCACCATCCGGCAGCTTGATCAGAATATGCGCCAGATTCATTTGCCCGGTGCTGTTCGCCTGCTCCTTGCGCTGCTCCAAATAGGTGTCGATGTCGCCATCGGTAATCCGAATCCGCGCCTGCACCTCACGCTCACGCACCCGCTCGGTCATCATCTGATCGCGCAAGTTTTCCCTGAAGGTGCGGAAATCGGTTCCGTCTTGTTTCAGACGTTCCAGCAGTTGCGGCATCGTCAGCTTGTTCTGTGCCGCCACATTGCTGACCACACGGTCCAACTCGGGCTCATCGACCTTGCCGCTGGTTTCGCGTGCATGGGTGACCAAGACCCGGTCGTCGATCAAGGCATCCATGGCCTGCTTGTGCAGGGCGGCTGGGTCAGGCATGGACACGCCACGCCGCTTGGCCTCTTCGCGCAGCTGCATGGTTCTTTGCACCACCTCGCTGGCCGCCACCACGTCCTGGTTGACCACGGCGGCAATATAGTCGCCGGGCTTCAGGTCAATGGCGCGCTGCTGCGCCCAAGCCGCTGGACTCAGCGACAGGCCCATCAATAATGTTGCAACGAACAGGTTCAGGGATCGAATCGACATATCAGTCATAGGGAGCTTCAGGGCTTGCCGAGCGATCATTGCTCAGGCGTCGGTAACCGGGGATATTGTCCCTCAAGACCTTGAGCGCATTGGAACCGAGTTGGGACAGGCCCACCAGCTCCAATTGCAGCATCAAGCGTGTATTGGTTTCTGCGCGTCCGGTGGACAGGCGCTCGGCACCCACCCGGAACACCCAGCAACCGGCGTCGTATTCAAAACCGAGCACCGAATCGGTCAGCTTTCTGTCAAACATACTGTACTGAACGCGCCCAGCGCTGTACCAGGCACCGCCGCAGCCGGCGCTGTCGCGCTTGGCCGCAGCGTCTTGGCCATAGATCGGCCACTGCCATGCCAGTTCGACCTGCTCACTCTGCCCGCGCGTCAGCCGATAGGCCATGCTGACGGTGCGAAACGGCCCGGGAGAATAACGCGCCCGCATGATGGTACGCACCGGACGGCTCTCATTGGGATTGAACTGCACCGAGCCGTCGGTCCACCACTCCGGCCGCAGATGGGCCGAACCGAGCAGCAAGAGGTCGGAGAAGCGCTGGGTCACCGGCACGGCATCGGGCGTGACCAACTGGTCACGGAACAAGTAGCGCTGCATCAAACCCAAGCGCAAGAGCTCCGCACCTTGCGCATTGTCGACCCAGCGGCTGACCACGCCGGCCGTCAACTGATGGGCATCGGAGACCCGGTCAATGCCGGAAAACTGATTCGATGAATAGATCGAATCAAAGTTGAAATCTTTGGGTGCGGAGTCAAAGTTCGGGAACTCCTGCTGCGCCCGATAAGGCGTGTTGACGTAGAGCACGCGCGGCTCCAGGGTCTGCGTCAAGTCGCGCTCGTAAATACTGGTTTCGCGTTCAAACACCCAACCATGATCGACACTGAAGGTCGTGACCGTGCGGCCGATCGACTTGCGTCCGTCGACCTGAGCTTGGTCCAGCCCATATTGGGCGGCGTTCACCTCCAGCTTGGGAATCAACCACCAGGCAGCGCCTCCCATCGGCGCGCTGACATGCGCCAACATATGCGCACGTTGCCCGGTTTGAGTCTGTGTAGGCAAGGCGCTAGGCGGCAGGTCAAAACGGTTGTACTCAAGCTCGACCGAACCCTCCAGCCTGCTCTTGCGCCCCCAGGGCCGAAAACCCTCCATGACCGCATCATCGGCTGCCGAGGTCAGCCTCAGCCCGACCTGCGGCGAGCGCTGATAGGGTGACGCAAACTGGGATTGAGGATCCAGGCCCTGCAATACCTGCCAATGCTGCACCCGAACATAGGAATGCATCTCGCCCCAACTCATCTGGTGGCGCCGGTCGAACTGCAGATCCGTCGGCAATAGCCGTTCGGTCTGCGTTTGCAAACGCTGGGGCAAGTCTTTCCAATAGTCATCGTCCGAGACCCGCTCAGCGCCCAGCCGGTAACGCCAATCCCTTGCCAACTCCCCAGACTGGTCCAAGTTCACGGCCCAACGGGACTGACCCATCAAACGGTCATGCGGCAACAAGGCCAGCTTGGCGATGCCGGCATGTTGCGGCTCCAAATAGCGGAATTCACTGTCCAGGCCGAAGCCGCGACGCGTCATCACAAACGGGGTCAAGGTGGCATCACGCTGGGGCGCGATGTTCCAGTAATACGGCATGCCGAACTCGACACCGCTGCGCTTATCGATGCTGAAACTCGGCGGCAGCCAACCTGATTTACGCCCCAGCCCGAGCGGAAAACTCAGCTTCGGGGCGGGCAGAATTGGCACGCCATAAAAACGCAGCACACCGCCAGTGGCCACGCCCACATTGGCGTCGAAGTCGAGTTCCAGCTTTTGTGCGCTGAGTTCCCAAGGCAGAACCTGACCATCCTCACGCACCGGGCAGCTGCTGTAGGTACCGTCAATCACCAAGACATTGTTGGCGCCGGCAAATTTGACCCGCTCGGCATGCCCACGCCCGCCGGTCAGCGCGAGGAAATAACTCGGCGAAAGAAACTCACCCTCAAAACGGTTGACGTAGAGCTGCAACTCGGGGCCACTGAACACATTGCCGTCACGGTTGATTTCAACATTGCCGACCGCCCGCGCAAGATCTTCGACCTGCTGATAGTTCACCCTGTCCGCCTTGAGCAGGAGCTCGCCGGAACGCAGCTCGACCGCACCTTCCGCGCTCGAGTCCTGGTCCAAGCGCATGCTTAACCTCTCCGCGCCTATCACCAAAGCGGGTTTGCTGCCATGCTGACCCTTGCTGCCGGTTGAGCGCACCGGCTTCAGGCGCAGCGCTTCGCTGGCGGGGGCAGCAGATGAGGGAGGAGGCAGGTCTTGCGCCCGAGCGCCCGCCGCCAGCAACAAGGCCGACGCGCACAAGCACAGCAAGCTCAGCCGGGGCCAGCAGCGCGAGGTCGACTCGGCAACAGTTACAAGAGGGGCGAATCGAGCCAAGGCGGTGGGCAAAGACGTTGACAATGGGAGAGGCAAAGGGCGGCGCCAGATCAATGACGCGCCGTTTGTAAAATCCATTATCCATGAGGCCACAAAAAGCCCCGCCCCCGATTCCCTCCAATGCCTAGCGGCCCGCCCATGAATTCGATCGTTTGGCCCAATAAAGTTCGCGAGCAGCACTTTCAGACCTGGCTGCAAACCCTGCAGGCAGCGCACGCCCTGCTGCCGGATAGCCTGCAAATGGCCAGCGCCGACGCGAGCACGCGGCGCTATTTGCGCATCACTGGGCTTGGCGGAGCCAGCTTCATCGTGATGGACGCGCCGCCCGAGAGCAACGACGTGCGCCCTTTCATCGCCATCGCCAGGCATATGGCCCTAGACTGCGGCCTGCTTGTGCCGGAAATCATCGCCGCCGACGAAGCCCTGGGCTTTGTGCTGCTCAGCGATTTGGGGGACTTGACCTATCTGAAAGCGCTTCAATCTGCCAGCCCGGTCGAGGCCGACCGCCTGATGCGCGCCGCCACCCAAACCCTGCTGCAGTGGCAACTCAAGGGCGACGCCGCCCGCCTGCCGGCCTTTGACGAGAGCTTTGTGCGCCGCGAGCTGCAAATCTTTGTCGACTGGTGTGTGCAGCGCGAATACGGTCGGCAGTGGAACGAAACGCAGCTGAAGTGGTGGGAGCACAGTTGCAAAGTGCTGGTGAGCAATATGGCCGAGCAGGCTCAAATGCCCATGCACCGCGATTTCATGCCGCGCAACCTGATGGTTTGCACCGGTCAGGACGGTGAGCTACGGGTCGGCGTGCTGGATTTCCAAGACGCGGTGCGCGGACCCGTAGGCTACGACCTCGCCTCGCTGCTGCGAGACGCCTTCATCTCCTGGGACGAAGAGCAAGAACTTGACTGGGCGATCCGTTACTGGGAGCAGGCCCGCCGTGCGGGCTTGCCCGTCGACGCCGACTTTGGTGAGTTCTGGCGCCAAGTCGAATGGAGCGGCCTGCAGCGGCACCTGAAAATCCTTGGCCTGTTCTGCCGCCTCAAGCACCGCGACGGCAAACCCGCTTACGCCGAGGACCTGCCGCGCTTCTTTGCCTACGCGATCAAGGTCTCGACCCGCTATGTGCAGCTCTCGCCGCTGACGCATCTGCTGCAGGACCTGCAGGGCAGCATGGTCGAGACCAGCTTCACCCTGCGATAGTCTTGCTTCAACTCAGGGGTGGGCAGCCATCACCTGGGCGACTGCGGCCGTCAAGCGCTTGCCATAGGGCACATGCAGGAACTCGTTCGGGCCATGGGCATTGCTCTTCGGCCCCAAGACGCCGCAGACCATCATTTGCGCGGCCGGGAAGCCCTTTTGCAGCATGCTCATCAGCGGAATCGTGCCTCCCTGGCCGATATAGCCGACCGGCGCGCCGAAATGCGTCTCGCTGGCCTGATTCAGCGCCTGGCTGAGCCAAGGCGAGAGATCGGGCGTGTTCCAGCCGGTCGCACCGTAAGCACCGGCGCGGCCGTCGGGCACGAACGTAACCTTGGCGTTATACGGCGCGTTGTCTTCCAACAAAGCCTTCAAGCGCAGGGCAGCATCATTGCCGTCGACCAGGGGCGGCAGGCGTAGCGACAGCTTGAAGGCGGTGAAGGGGCGCAACACATTGCCCGCACTCTTCATCTCCGGGAAGCCGTCCACGCCGGTGACCGACAGCGTCGGCCGCCAGGTGCGGTTGAGCAAGACCTCGACCGGCTCGGCCGTCATTGGCAGCACCGGGCTACCATCGGCACCGCAGGCCCAGGGCAGGCGTTTGTAGACCTCATCCTTCAACAAGGCCGCCGTCGCCTTGGCCTGCTCCACCCGGTTGGCCGGGATGTCGCAGTGGAAACTCTCGGGCAATAAGCGGCCGGTCTTGGAATCCTCAAGGCGGTCAAGCACCTGCCGCAAAATCCGGAACGATGAAGGCACCACGCCGGAGCCGTCGCCGGAGTGGATGCCCTCGGTCAGCACCTCGACCTTCAGCACGCCACTGACCATGCCGCGCAGCGAAGTCGTTAGCCAGAGTTGCCCGTAGTCACCGGCACCGGAGTCCAGACAGACGACCAGCGACACTTGGCCGAGTCGCTCTTTCAGCACGTCGAGGTAGGCCGGCAGGTCATAGGAGCCCGATTCTTCGCAGGTTTCGATGATGCCGACGCAGCGCGGGCGCGGAATGCCTTGTTTGTCCAGCGCCATGATGGCCGTCAGCGAGGCGTAGACCGCGTAGCCATCATCGGCGCAGCCGCGGCCGTAGAGCTTGCCGTCCTCGTATTTGGGTGTCCAAGGGCCCAGATCGCTGCGCCAGCCACTGAATTCGGGTTGTTTGTCCAGGTGGCCGTACAGCACGATGGTGTCGCAGCTGTCCAGCTTGGTGGCCGGCACCTCAAAGAAAATGATCGGCGTGCGGCCTTCGAGGCGGATCACTTCGAGTTTGAGGCCGGCGACCTTCTTGCTCTCGACCCAGCTGGCGGCGTCGCGCAGCACTTTTTCGATATAGCCGTTGGCGGCCCAGTCGGCGTCGAACATCGGGCTCTTGGCCGGAATAGCGATGTACTGTGTCAATGCGGGGACGATCTCATCGTCCCAAACCTGCGCCGCAAAATCGGCGATGGCGGTGGCTTGATCGGGTTGCAAGGGCAAGGCGGGGTCGCGAGCATTCATGATGGGTTCCAGCTTATGGCGGGGGAACCCCATCTTAAAACACGGCTCGGGACTATCCAAAACGCTCCACCAGCCAGCTTTGCAAGCGAGCAAACACCTGCTCGCGTTCCGGCTCGTTGAATATCTCGTGAAACAGCCGCTCAAAGCACTGCGCCCTGCCCAAGCCTTGCGGTGCGTTCGCAGCGAACTCGGCCGCGCCGGTCGGCGCCACGCATTTGTCGCTGCCGGCCCACATCAACAGCGTAGGCACGACCCAATCGGCTGCATGTTGGCGCACCAACTCGCCGCCATCCACGATCGCCCGCGCCAAGGTCGGCGTGATGCGGTCATGCACCAGGGGGTCATCGATATAGGCTTTGACCACCGCCGCGTCGCGTGAAATCCACTTGGTCTTGAGCCCATTGCCGACCGCCAAATGCGGCGCCAGCGCCACACCGATGGCCAGTTGCAGGCGCTGGAAGCTCGACATGCCGGGGTCCAGCGCGGGCGAACTCAGCACCAGCGCGTCGATCGGGCGAAACCACATCGGCAATTGCCCGCCGCTGCTGGCTGCCAGGCCGCCGGCCACAAAACGCGCCGCCACCAAGCCACCCATGCTGTGCCCCAGCAGTATCAAGGGGCTGCGCCCCAGTTGGGGGTCGAGCCGCAACTCGTCGATCACCAAGGCGAGATCACGCAGCAAGGACTCACCATCGGTCACATCCCCGCGCGGGCCACCCGATGCGCCATGCCCGCGCTGGTCGAAGCCCACCACATGCCAGCCCCAGTTATTCAAGCGCGCTGCCACGGCCTCATAACGCCCAATATGCTCACCCAGACCGTGGACGATCAAGACGGTGCCTTGCGCCGGCTCCATGCCGGGCTTGCTCCATTGCCGCCAATGCAGCGGTACGCCATCGTCACATCTCAAAGTACGCATGCACGCAGTGTAGGTAGGCCGTGCCGCCTCGCGCCTCAGTGCTTGCCCGATCGGTAGAACTACGCAAACCCCGGCCATACAAATGCAAGCCAAGCGCCAAAGGCGGTTCGCCCGGCTCTACACTGCCGGGCGTAGCCTCGACCTCCCGCCCCAGAAGGCCCCATGAGATCACTTTTTACACTGCTGCTGCCTCTCTTGCTGGCCGCCTGCGCCGCACCCAAGTACACCGTCGATGATGGGCGTAAGGTTGATGAAAGCCTGCTGGCCAATATCCGTGCTTATGGCAGCGGCGAGCAAAGTCTGCGGCCCGCCATTGTGCGCAGCGCCACCTTGAAAGATCCCAAATGCGACCGCCAGTGGGAGCTGCCCTTTGCGGTCGCGACCAGCTATGGCTGGGCCGAAAACGACCGCGTCGCCTGGGTACGCGGGCTGAATGTCGACGAGCGTTTGACGGTGGTGGCCGCCGCACCCAATTCCACGCTCAATCCGGGTGACAAGCTGCTGGCCGTGGCGGGCAAGTCCGACAAGGACAGCGAGACCTTGCTGTCCTTGCTGGCCGACGCACGCGACGCCGGCAAGCCCTTTTTTGTCACCCTCAGCGGCGGCGCCAGCCGGGCGATCACGCCGTTTGAGGTCTGCCGGGGTTACGCCCGCCTGGCGCCCCCCAACACGCCCGAGGTGCAGGATTACCACTGGTTGCTGAGCATGCATTCGCTGGAACTGTCGAAAGCACAGCTCAGCGAAGATGAAGCACTGTGGGCGGTGCTTTGGACGCAGGGCCTGTCCGAAGAGGGCGGCGCGCGGATGAAGACCTATCACTACGGCACCAAGATCGTCGGCACGCTTTACAACTTGGCCACGCTGGCAACCGGCCTGCACGGCGCGGCCCTGGCGGCCGAGGCCGCCGTCAGCGCGGCCAAGGTGGCGGCTAAATCGGTCGCCTCCGAGATCGTCAAACAACAGCTGATCGAGCAAGGCAGGGCCTTGGCGGCGCAGCGAATTCGCGAAGGCCTGATCGATGCCGGCAAGGAGCTGAGCAAGCAGCAAGTGATGAACGGCCTGCAGGCGGCTGCCGCCAACCGCAGTTCGCTGTCCGGCGTGGCGTGGATCGCATCCACCGTGTTTGATCAAGCCGATCAATGGGCCTTCGAGCGCGCCGCGAAGCTCGGCGCTGACCCCTTGGCGGCCTTCAGTCTGCATCAGAAGTTACTTGAGCGCAGCCTCGCCGGCAATGCGTTTGCGCTTGACATCGAACGCCTGGAAGCGCTCAGCAAGCTGGCGCAGAACAAGGGGCTGGATGGGCAAGTTCAAGCGATTCTGCGCGGCTTCAAGGCGAGCGAATTGGCACTCGAAATCGGTGCCATGCCCTTGGCTTCGGCACCTACGACTTTTTCCTACGAGAGTGCCAGCGACCCCGGCAGCAGCCCCTTTGCGCGCGGCTTGATCGATGCCATGCTGGACATTCCGACCGAGTCAAGTGGACGCAAATGATGACGAAACGCAGCACGAAAGCCGGCCAGTTCGGGGCCATCGCCCTGTCCCTCAGCCTGTTCCTGAGCCCATGGTCCGGCTGGGCCCAAGTGGTCGCCGAAGCGCCAGACGCGGCGGCCTCCGCCCCAGAGAGCGCCGAGCCTGCCGCACCGGCGCCGGCCGCACCGACTTGCTCGGTGCTGACCCAACGCGCCATGTCTACCGAGCTGCGCGCCGCCACTGCGCTGAGCCAGAACAAGGGCATCGACGAGACCGCCAAGCTGTTTGACCGCGCGATTGCGCAATGGACCCTAGCCCTGGACGGCTGCGAAGGCCGGCCACGCGAGCGCGCTCAAAAGAACCTCAATGACAGCGAACGCCAGCGCGCGCTGCTGGCCGAGCGCCAAGCCGCCGGCTCTCAATGCGAGCTCTCGCACCGCGATGCCGCGTCCCTGCAGGAACTGGCCGCACGGGCCTTCGGCGAGCGCCGCTGGATGGACGCCGCCTCGCTCTACAGCAAGGCCGAGACCATGTGGGACTTGGCCGCCGAGCATTGCACTGGCGCGCAGCAGCAGATCGCCAGCAAAAAGCGCGAACAAGCCGAGATCGACGCACATAACTCGGAACACTGCGCACCCTTGTTCGAGCGTGCCCGCGAGTACACACAGAAGTTCAAAGCCGCTGCCGCCAGCTTGACCCCAACCGACAAACAGCAGCAGTCACAGACCTCGGAAACGCTCTGGCGCAAGGCCAATGCCGCCTGCAAGGGCAATGCGCAAGAGTTGGCCGGCAACAATGCCCAAGCGCTGGCACGCGAGCGCGGCACACCTTGGGTCGCGACGCAAGCGCCCGAGGCTGCACCAACGCCCTCGCCCACGCCCACGCCCCTTGTCCAAGCAGCTGCCGGCGCGAGCGCCAACAAGGCGCCCGCCAAACTGCCGGCAACATCAGCTTTGGCGGCGCCAACTCCCTCATCGAGCGCACCCGCGCCGATCCCTGCGCCCGCTACCGCTACCGCTACCGCTGCCGCTGCCGCGACCGCCAACCCGCTCAGTGCCGGCGTTGCAGCCGCCGTCGTGCTGACTGCGGTGGCCAGCAAATCAGCTGCTCAAGAGCTGGATGTGCTGACCGGTGACACCCGCTACAAAGGCTTGTTCACGCGCGAAGAGGGTCAGGTCGTGACAGGCAATGGCCGGGTCGAATGGGCCAATGGCGATGTCTATATCGGCGACTTGCTGCACAGCGTGCGCCACGGCAAGGGCGAGTTCATCTGGGCCAGCGGCCAGCGCTACAGCGGTGACTGGGTGCAAAACAAGGCCACCGGCAAGGGCAAGGTCTGGTTCATCAATGGCAACCAATTCGAAGGCACGTTGATAGACGGCAGCCCGGAAGGCGAAGGTCAGCTGCAATACGCCAGCGGTGATGTGTACAAGGGTCAGGTCAACCAGGGCCTGCCACATGGCCGGGGCAGCTTCCAATGGAAGGGTGGCCAGCAGTTCGAGGGCGACTGGGTGCGCGCCGTACCGCAGGGCAAGGGCGTGCTGCGCTTTGTCAACGGCAACCGCTACGAAGGCGATATCGTGGCCGGCCAACCGCAAGGCCAAGGCTTGATGCAACTCAGCTCGGGTGACCGCTATGAAGGCGCTTTTCTACAAGGTGATCCGCAGGGCCAGGGTAGCTACACCTGGAAAACGGGGGAGCGCTATGTGGGCGCCTGGGTCGCCGGGCGCAAGCATGGCACAGGCATTTTCTACTGGCCCAACGGCGACCGCTGGGAGGGCGAATTCAAGAACGACGAGCGCACCGAGTTCGGTGAGTTCACGCCCAAAGAATGAAGGAAGGAAAGCCAGCATGACCCCAACTATCGAACTGAGTCCGCCCGACATCACGCCCTATCGAACCAGCACCGGCACCAGCGCCAGCGGAGTCGATTACGTCCATCTGTTCGACTCGGGCCGCCCCGGCCCGGTCGTGATGGTGCAGGCACTGACGCATGGCAATGAGCTGTGCGGCGCGATCGCCCTGGACTGGCTGTTCAAGCAGGGCTTGGGCCGCAGCCTGCTGCCGCTGCATGGCCAGTTGGTCATCAGCTTTGCCAATGTCGAGGCCTTCGCGCGCTTTGACGCGGCTGACCCGAACGCCTCGCGCTGCGTCGACGAAGACCTCAACCGTGTCTGGCATGACAGCGTCTTGTTCGGACCCGGCGACTCGCTTGAGTTGCGCAGGGCGCGCCAATTGCAGCCCTTTGTAGACCGCGCGGACTTGTTGTTGGACATTCATTCGATGCAAGACGCCTGCCGCCCGCTGATGGTGTGCGGCATGCAGGACAAGGGTGCCGCGTTCGCGCGCGAACTGGGCATGCCGGGCGATTTGCTGATCGACACCGGCCACCCCTCAGGGCTGCGCATGCGAGACCGCGGCGGCTTCGGGGACCCTGCCAGCCCCAAGAACGCCTTGCTGATCGAATGCGGCCAGCATTGGGAACAAAGCTCGGCCGACGTGGCGATCGACTGCCTGGTGCGCTTCCTCAAGCTGAGCGGCATGGTGGACGCGCAATGGGCTGATGCGCGCCTGCGCCTGGCGCTGCCGGCCAAGCAGCAGTTGATCCGGGTCGACCGGGCCGTCACGGCGCTGAGCGCCGACTTTCACTTCCTGCAGCCGGTGCGCGGCCTGGATGTGATTGCCAAGGCCGGCAGCGCTTTTGCGCAGGATGGCGACACCGTCTTCAAAACCAGTTATGACAACACCGTGCTGGTGATGCCCAGCCTCAAACATGGCAAACCGGGCAATACGATGGTGCGGCTGGGCCGCTTCGACGCGTCCTGATCCGTCCTGACCCACCTTGAAGGGGCTGCGTCATTGCAGTTGCACATCATGCTGCAACACCTCAGGCGGGTAATAGCGCTGCAAAGCCTTCAGCAAGCTGCCGTCGCGAGCCGCACCGGCCAAGGCTTCGCGCAGCAGCAGTTGATCGGCCTCGGTCAGCGACTGCCGTGACACATAGGCGCCAACCTCCGAGCGCGGCAAGCCGGTCAATTCAGCATAACGCAAATCACCAGCAGCATCCGCCACGCTGCGCCCTTCTTGCAAGGCCGAGTAAAGCAGGGTCGGCGGCAGAATGGTGAACTCAACGCGGCCGGCTCGCAGCATCAGGCCAACGGTGCGTAAATCGCTGACGTAATCGACCCTTTTCTCGGCCTCCAATTGCTTCATCAGCGCGCCATACTCATCGCCCCAGCTATAGCTGCGCACCATGGCCGCACGCCAGCTGGTTTTGGCCAGCAAGCTGCGCACATCGGCAATCAGTGCCGGCTGGCTTTTCAAAGTGATCAGCGCCGGCGTCAGTTTGAGCATGGGCACGAATTGCGCCTTTTGATCACGTTCGGAGTTGCGCGAGGCCGGCAGGAACAGATCGGCCTCATGGCTGTCGAAAAACATCAGGGCCAAGCGGGCTCGCGGCACCACAGGAAAAACGAACTCGCAAGCTTTCGTCAAACCAATTTGACGCAGCAAGTCAGGGTAGACGCCCTCGACTTTGTCGCCTTGCACCTTGACGTTAAAGCCTGTCGGCGCCACCGGCACGCGAATCGCGCGTGAGCATTGTTGTGCCATGGCCCGGCCATCGAGCATCAGCAAGCCGAGCAAGCCAAGACCACAACTGACAACGCACTGCCGAACCTTCATGTTGCCCTTGATCAAGCCAAGTCAGCAAGGGAATGGGCCTGCGCCCAATTGAGCAGAGTATCAACGACTTCGCTTGCCAGCGGCGACCCAGATTGAGCTTGCATCACTTGAGGCAAATCAAGAACAATCGCGGCTTGATATGCGAACGTGACACTTTCATGACAAATAACCCGCCGCCATGAGTACAAGCCCTCGCAAGCCCCCTGCCGCCAAAAAGGCCGTTCCACCCAGCGCAGCCAAGCTAGCTGCCGCCGCCGACAAGCCGCGCCGCAGCCGCAGCGGCGACACCGCCGGCACTTCTGATGCCAAGCGCATCGCCCGCCATGTGGTCAAAGAAGCACTGAGTGCGGCGCGCGAGCGCGAGTTGGCGGCCTTGAAAGACATCGTCGCCAAGGGCGGCCCGGATGCACTGGCCTCGTCGGTGAAGGCCATCGTGGCCGGCGCCTCGGCTGACGATGCTGCCGCGCTGCGCCAGGCCTTGCTGCAAGAACTGCACGCGACACCGCTGAACGGTGCGCACCCGGACGATGAGCTCTCGGCCGATTGGCGGCGCGGCGGCTACCCCTACAAAAACCTGATGTCGCGCAAGTCCTACGAGCAGCAGAAATACCAGCTGCAAGTTGAGCTGCTGAAGCTGCAGGCATGGGTCAAGGCGACCGGGCAGAAGGTCATCATCTTGTTTGAGGGCCGCGACGCCGCCGGCAAGGGCGGCACCATCAAGCGCTATATGGAACACCTCAACCCACGCGGTGCGCGAGTGGTGGCGCTGGAAAAGCCCAGCGAGGTGGAGCGCGGTCAATGGTATTTCCAGCGCTATGTGCAGCATCTGCCCACCGCCGGCGAGATCGTGCTGTTTGATCGCAGCTGGTACAACCGCGCCGGCGTCGAGCGGGTGATGGGTTTTTGCAGCAATGACGAGTATGTCGAATTCATGCGTCAGGCCCCCGAGTTCGAACGCAATCTGGTGCGCAGCGGCGTGCACCTGGTCAAGCTCTGGTTCTCGGTCAGCCGGGCCGAGCAGCGCCGCCGCTTCAAGGAGCGCGAGGCGCACCCGCTCAAGCAATGGAAGCTGTCACCGATCGATCTGGCCTCGCTGGACAAATGGGACAGCTACACCAAGGCCAAAGAGGCGATGTTCTTCCACACCGACATCGCCGAGTCACCCTGGACCGTCGTCAAGTCGGACTGCAAAAAGCGCGCACGCCTGAACGCGATGCGCCATGTGCTGCACCAACTGCCCTACACCAACAAAGATCTGGCCAAACTCGGCCAACTCGATCCCTTGCTGGTCGGACGGGCTAACTCGGTTTATGAGCGGGGTGAAGCGAAGGGCACAGCGGGCACTTAAGTGCCTGCGCGTCTAACCACGGTCGAACTTGAACACGGCCATGCTGGCCAGCAGATTGGGGAACCGTCGCACCGCCTGTCCGTCCTGAATGCCGAAAGCATCCAGAATGCGCAGGCGGTTCTTGTGTGCCAACACCTCAAAGTCGGCAAAAGTGCCGACCCGGATGTTCGGCGTGTTGTACCACTCATAAGGCAGCACCCGCGTCACCGGCATGCGGCCCAAGGCGACCTGCAGACGGTTGGGCCAATGGGCGAAGTTGGGGAAGCTGACGATGCCGATGCGACCGACGCGGGCGGTCTCGCGCAGCATCGCCTCGGTATTGCGCAGATGCTGCAAGGTCTCCAATTGCAAGACCACATCGAAGCTCTGATCCTCGAAGATGGTCAAGCCGTCTTCCAGATTGAGCTGAATCACATTGACGCCGCGCTGCGCGCAAGCGAGCAAATTGGCGTCATCCAGCTCGACGCCGTAGCCGGTGCAGCCGCGATGCTTTTGTAAATAGGCCAGCAGTTCGCCGGTGCCACAGCCCAGGTCCAGCACGCGCGAGCCGACCGGCACCAGCGCGGCGATTTGTTCGATGATGCCGCTGCTCATGCCGGCTCTCCTGCAATGCGAGTGAAATAGGCCCGCAAGACGCCGTGATAGCGCGGGTCCTCCAGCAAAAAGGCGTCATGCCCATGCGGCGCGTCGATTTCCGCGTAAGACACATCGAGCTTGTTGTCCAGCAAGGCCTTGACGATCTCGCGCGAGCGGGCCGGCGAAAAGCGCCAATCGGTCGTGAAGCTGGCCAGCAAAAATTTGCAGCGCGCGCTGGCAAAAGCACGGCTCAGGTCACCGCCAAACTCACGCGCCGGGTCGAAGTAGTCCAGCGCGCGGGTGATCAACAAATAGGTGTTGGCATCGAAGTAATCGCTGAACTTGTCGCCCTGGTGGCGCAGATAGCTCTCGATCTGGAACTCGATGTCCTGGGTCGTGTAACCCAACTCGGCCGCTCTCCCATCAGCGCCAGCCTTCCTAAGACTGCGGCCGAACTTCTGCTCCATCGCGTCGTCCGACAGATAGGTAATGTGGCCAATCATCCGCGCCACGCGCAGGCCGCGCTTCGGGATTGCGCCATGTTCGGCGTAATGGCCGCCGTGGAAATCGGGGTCGGTGATGATGGCCCGGCGCGCCACCTCGTTGAAGGCAATGTTCTGCGCCGACAGGGCCGGCGCGGTCGCTATCGCGATGCAGTGGCGCAGGCGCTCGGGGTAGCGCAAGGCCCAGTCCAGCGCCTGCATGCCGCCCAGCGAGCCGCCCAAGACTGCCGCCAACTGCGTGATGCCTAACTCGTCAAGCACGCGGGCCTGGGCGTCGACCCAGTCCTGCACGGTGACGACAGGGAAGTCAGCACCATAGACCTTGCCCGTGGCCGGATTGACATCGCGTGGGCCGGTCGAACCGAAGCAGGAGCCCAGGTTGTTGATGCCGATGACGAAGAACTTGTCGGTGTCCAGCGGTTTGCCGGGGCCGATCAGGTTGTCCCACCAGCCTTCGCTTTTTTCCTGGCCTGCGTAGGTGCCGGCGACATGGTGGCTGGCGTTCAGGGCGTGGCAGACCAGCACTGCATTGCTGCGTGCGGCGTTCAGCTCGCCGTAGGTCTCATAGACCATCTCGTAGTCACGCAGCTCCAGCCCGCTGCGCAGACGCAACGGCTGCGCAAAAGCCATGCGCTGAGGGCTGACGTCGCCCAATTGACCCATATGTGGCATCAGTGAAAAGCCTCCAAAAAACAAAACCGGCACCGCTGAGAGTAAGCGGACGCCGGCTTGCGGAGTCCCTCTTTAGCGGAATTTATTAAGCGCCCGCAATTCGGAACAAATCGGCGCTGGCCATCATTATAAGAGGGCCGTCGGACGCCCTCCTGAGTTCACGGCGCCGTACACAGACAATGCACGACCGCCCCGAAGGGCTTGCGGCTGTTGCTGATCTCAGCGACGAAAGCCAGCTCGGCACGCGCTTCCTGCAGGGCAGCGGGCAAACTCAAGCCCAGCTCGGCGCGAATGGCAGCAGCAATCGACGGTGCCAACACATCCTCCAGACTGCTCAGCAAACGCTCCCAGCGGCCCATTTCGCCTTCGACATAACTCACCCGCGCATCGGTGCCAAGTTTGGCCTTGGCGGCGGCCGATTTGATCGCGTCGTCCAAACTGCCCAGGCGGTCCACCAAGCCACGCTCCACAGCCTGCGCGCCGGTCCAGACACGCCCCTGCGCGACGGCATCAAGCTCGGCCACCGTCTTCTTGCGCGCCGTTGCGGCCTTGCCGGTGAACTCGGCATAGATGTGGTTGATGCCGGACTGCACCACCGAAGCCAAGCGCGGGTCGAGCGGGCGGCGCGGGTCGTAGCCGCCGGCCAGCCAGGTGGTGGTGTGGCCGCCGGTGTGGATGGACAACTTCTCCAGCAGCTTGTCGCCGGTCGGCAGCATGCCGAACACGCCGATCGAGCCGGTGATGGTGCCGGCCTCGGCAATCACCTCGTCCGAGGCCATCGAAATCCAATAACCGCCCGAAGCCGCCACATCGCCCATGGAAACCACAACAGGCTTGCCGGCCTTGCGCGTCAGCTCCAACTCACGCCGAATCACTTCCGACGCAAAAGCGCTGCCGCCGGGCGAGTTGACGCGCAGCACCAGCGACTTGATGTTCTCATCCTCGCGCGCCTGGCGGATCAGCCGGGCGGTCGAATCGCCGCCGATGCGGCCCGGCCCGGCCGTGCCGTCGCTGATCTCGCCCTCGGCCACCACCACGCCCACCGCCGGGCCATGCTCCAAGATCGGTTTTACATGGGCCTGATATTCGGCGAAAGACACACGCCGATAGCTATTGCCTTTGTCATCCTTGGCGCCGCGCGCGATCAACAACTCACGCACTTCGTCGCGGGTCTTGATGCCGTCGATCAACTTGGACTGCAGCGCCAGCTTGGCCGCGTCGCCGCCCACGGCCTCTAAGGCCTCGGGCAGCTTTTCAATCCCGGCGGTCACCGAGCCCTTGGGCAGCTTGCGTGCTGCCTCGATCGCATCGGTGTAGCCGGCCCACAACTCGCCCAGCAAATAGCGCTCTGCTTCCAAAGAAGCTGGCGACGGTGCATTGGCGAAATAGGGCTCGGCAAAGCTCTTGTAAGTGCCGACGCGCAGCACATTGGCCGACACACCCAGCCGATCCAAGGCATCTTTGTAGTAATTGCGATAGCGCCCGAAGCCTTCGATCCTCACCGTGCCGAGCGGATTCAAGTAGATCTCGCTGGCTTGCGCGGCCAGAAAGTAGCCGCGCTGATCAAAATGATCGCCATAGGCGACGATCTTTTTGCCGCCATCCTTGAAGCGCTTCAGCGCCGCCGCCACTTCGTGCAGTCCGGCCATGCCGGCACCGTCAAACTCATCCAGTTGCAGCAGCACCATGCTGATCTTAGGATCCTTGCCGGCAGCCTCCAGCGTCGCCAGCACATCGCGCAGCCTTGTCTGACGCTGCGCATTGCCTTTCAACTGTGCCATCACCTGCTCGCGCGGCGAACCCGAAAACTGCTCGACCAAGCTGCCGCGCAGATCCAGCACCAAGGTGGTCTTGTCCTTCAGTGGCGCCGGGCCGCGCGAGACCAGACCGCTCACCAGCGCCACCAGCAACGCCAGCATCAACAGGTTCAACAAAGTACGCCGGCTCGCATCCAACACGGCCCAGAATTTGCGAATCAGCCACCACAGGCCAAAGAACACACTTTTCACGCCCATAGGGGCTCCTTTTGCTAACTAGCAGTTTGATGCCGGCGATTGTGCAGCAAAGGGCGGCTTGGCCATGATGGCGGCGAACAGATCGCTCGCCAACCATCGATGCAACCAGCCCCGCAGCGCCGCGTGAGGAGCGGCCTCGAACCAGGCCGCGTCGACCGCCGCAAATTGGCGCACAAAAGGCAGCAAGGCCAGATCCAGCCAACTCGGCGTCGCACCGAGCAAATAGGTGGAGCGCTGCAGCAGCGCATCCAGCGGCACCAGCATCAAGGCCTCGGCCTCGGAGCGCCATTGCGGCTGAGTCGCCTGAGGGTGACGGTCCGGGTATTTGTAGCGGTCCAGCAATTGCTTGAAAGGCCCATCGTTGAGCGCCAGCCAAGGCAGGGCCTGCGCGTCCAAGTCGGGCCGACGCCAAGCTTGCGGATCGGCCTGCGCCAGGGCCCAAAACATGATGTCGGCGCTTTGCTCCAACACTTCACCGCTGGGCAAAAGCAACACCGGCACCGTGCCCTTGGGCGACAGGCGCAGCAACTCTGGCGGCTTGGCGCGCAGTTGCACCTCGTGGATCTGAACCACTATGCCGGCATACTGCAAGGCCAACCTGGCCCGCATGGCATAGGGGCAGCGGCGAAAGGAGTAGAGCTGGGGCAGCAAGGCTTGGCCAATCGGCCCGCGTCAAATCAGGCCACTGGCGGGGCAGTGTCGATAAAGCTCTGGCGTGCGCTGAGCTTCTCGAAATGGCGCGCCAGATTCGGATTTGCACTGCGCCAGTCAATTGCGGGGAAGCGGAAGTCCAAATAGCCCAAGGCACAGCCGACCGAGATATCGGCCAGCGAGAAATGATTGCCCCAGCACCAGGCCTTGTCACCCAGGCCATGGTTCATGGCGGTGCAGGCGGCCAACACCTTGTCCAACTGGCGCTGCACCCAAGCTTCGCAGCGCTGCTCGGCCGTGCGCCCGGCAAACTTGTTTTCCAACAGCGCCAAAACAGCGGCGTCCATCACGCCGTCAGCCAAGGCCTCCCAAGTCTTCACCTCGGTGCGCTCGCGGCCACGTTCAGGGATCAGCTTGCCGACCGGCGAAAGCGTGTCCACATACTCAACGATCACGCGCGAATCAAACACCGCGCCTGTGATCGAGTCCTGCCCTTCCATCACCAGGCAAGGCACCTTGCCGAGCGGGTTCATCTTCAGAATCGCATCGCTGCTCCAGACGTCCTCCAGCACCAGCTGGTAGTCGAGCTTTTTTTCGGCCATCACGATACGCACCTTGCGAACGAAGGGGCTGGTAAGTGATCCGATGAGTTTCATATGGGTTGCAATGACTTCGTCCTAGTTCGATTCATTCTAGCCAAGGCAATGTTGCGCGCCAGACTGTACAAAGTCGGCTTTCTGGTGCAGACGCCGGCCTTGGCTCGGACAAGAAAAAACCCGCACAAGGCGGGTTGGACGAAAAACAGGTCAATCTCAAGCCACGCGGCGACGTCGCGCCACAAAGCCCACCACGCCCAAGCCAGCCAGCAGCAAGGCGTAGCTCGAAGGCTCCGGCACCACCGACACCAAGAGCAATTGCCCGCGCACTGCGCCGCCTGGATTGGCGACGGTATGCACATTGACATAGGCCAAGCTGCCCAATAGCGCATCCTTCATGGACATCGCCCCAAAAGCAGAAGGCGCCACATTGCTGCCGCCTACCAACAAGGTGCTGCCTGCATTCAAAGAGACAAACGGCACATTGTCCAGCCCGACCCGCACAGGCCCATTGACCCCGGCGGCGGCAGGTCCATGGATGTGATAAGCACTGGCTGCCGTGCCCGCGACAGCGCCGCCACTGAGGCCGAACACCGACATCGCAAAGTTGTAGCTGTCGTCAGCCAGTGACACCGTGCCCATATCGTCATAAGACAGCGTCGCAACACCGGTGGCCGTTGAGGCCGAAGCGCTCACTTCTTGCGCGGCAGTGAGCGTCGCATTGAACTGGTAGACCGTCGCTTGTGCCGCCAGCGGCAGCGCCGACAAGGCGGCCAAGGCCAGCAAAGGCTTGAAGAGTGAGCGAGTTTTCATCTGAGTTCTCCAAATAGGAAAAAGACAAGCAAAGCCGAACGATATCGACCCTGCATCTCTTGTACCAAGTATCGAGCTAGGCGGACACCCCAAGTTCATGGGTTCTAGGGTATTCACTTGGAAGTCTGGGCAAGCGTCCAGTCAAGTGTGGCCGGGCGGCCATCCAGGCTCAGCCGCGCGGTGCTGGGCTCACAGCGGCTCAAAACCTGCCCCCGCCGCACCACCAGCAAACGCTGGGCCCGCAGACGCAGGGCCTCGACAGGGCTGCGGGCCTGCAGCAACACGAAATCGGCGTTAGCGCCCACTTCAAGTCCATAGCCTGCCAGACCCATCAGCCGCGCATTGTTGACGGTGACGGCGTCGAAACAGGCGTGCATGCCGGCCTGCGAAGTCATCTGTGCCACGTGCAAACCCATGCTGGCCACCTCCAACATATCGGCGCTGCCCTGGCTGTACCAGGGGTCGAGCACGCAGTCATGGCCGAAGCCGACATTGACGCCGGCCGCCAGCAACTCCGGCACCCGCGTCATACCGCGCCGTTTCGGGTAGCTGTCATGCCGCCCCTGCAAGGTGATATTGATCAGCGGGTTGGCCACCACCTGCAGGCGCGCCTCGGCCATCAAGGCGATCAGCTTGGAGGCGTAATAGTTGTCAACCGAATGCAGCGAAGTCAGGTGCGAGCCGGTGACGCGCCCTTGCAGACCCAGGCGCTGGGTCTCAAACGCCAAGGTCTCGACATGGCGCGAAGCCGGGTCATCGCTCTCGTCACAATGCATATCGACGGCCAGGCCGCGCTCGGCCGCCAGCTCGCACAGCAGTTTGATGCTTTGCGTGCCCTGCTCATAAGTGCGCTCGAAATGCGGAATGCCGCCGACCACCTCGACGCCCATGTCCAGCGCGCGCTTGAGGTTCTCGAGCGCACCCGGCGCACGCAGCAAGCCGTCCTGCGGAAAGGCGACCAGTTGCAAGTCCAGATAGGGTTTGACCCGCTCCCGCACATGCAGCAGCGCCTCGACCGCCAGTAGACGCTCATCACACACATCGACATGGCTGCGTATCGCCAACAGGCCCTTGGCTACCGCCCAGTCGCAATAGCTCAGCGCCCGCTCAACCAAGGTTTCTTGCGTCAGCAGCGGCTTCAACTCGCCCCATAGCGCAATACCTTCCAGCAAGGTGCCGCTTTGATTGACACGCGGCTGGCCGTAGCTCAATGCAGCGTCAAGGTGGAAATGCGCATCGACAAATGGTGGGCTGAGCAGCCAGCCCTGGCCGTCAAGCTCCTGCACGCCCTCGACCGCAGGCAATTGCGGCGCTATGGCTTTGATGCAGCCGCCCTGCACCAAAACGTCTTGGCCTTGGCGGCCATCGGGCAGGCAAACATTGCGTATCAGCATGGAAAGCGGCCTCGCTGCTTCGGGACTAGAGGGGTCAGCCTAACACTCTGATCACCGGCCATCGAAGCCAAGCTCATTAGAATGAAGCCCAGCCCACCAACACTGTTTCACTTCAACTGATGACCCGCTCCCCGACGCCTTCTGCACGCCAGCCTTTGAAGTTAGCTCTACTCCTGATTTTGGGCGCCGCGCTCCTCCCGGCCCAGGCCAAGAGTTCCGGCAAGGCCACCAGTGAGAAGGTGCCCAGCCTCAGCGATGTGCCCATCAACGCCAAGCATGTGCTGGTCTTGGATGACAGCTCGGGCAAGGTCTTGAAGGAAAAAAACGCCGACAGCGTGGTGCCGATCGCCTCATTGACCAAGCTGATGACCGCGATGGTGGTGCTCGATGCGAAGCCGAACATGCAGGAAACCATCCGTATCGACAGCGCCGATAGGGACACGCTCAAACACAGCCTCTCGTTCTTGCCGGTGGGCGCGCAGCTGACCCGCCAAGACGCTTTGACCTTGGCCTTGATGTCCTCGGAGAACCGTGCCGCGGCCGCCTTGGCGCGCACCTTCCCTGGCGGCTTGGCGGCCTTTCAATTGGCGGTGAGCGCAAAAATTCGCGCCCTCGGACTGACCCATACCCAGATCAACGAAGCCACCGGCCTGTCACCGCAGAACACCTCGACGGCCAACGAGGTGGCCAAGATCGCCGCTGCAGCCGCCCGCTACCCGGCAATTGCCGACATCACCAGCGACAAAAAGGCCACCATCCCCGTCAGCGGCCGTAAGCGCGAATTTCACAACACCAATCGCCTGGTCGGCAAAAAGGGCTGGGACATCCATCTGTCCAAAACCGGCTACACCGACGAGGCCGGGCGCTGCCTGACCATGCGCATGACCAGCGGCGGTAAAAACGTCACCGTCGTCTTGCTGGACGCCGACGGCTCGGCCGCGCGCCTGCAAGACGCCGGCAAGATCCGCCGCTCACTGGAGAGAGCGCGCGGCTGATCTGGCCTCGCAGACTCAGCCGGCGCCTCAACTGGCGCCTTAGCCGCTTCTCAACCGCCGCCTCAACCGCCGCGCTTGGCCTTCAAAGGCTGCTGCACCACAAACACCACCGCCGTGCGCGCCGGCAGCGTGAACTGCCCTGTGCCGGCCTCGTACTTGGCCTGCGCAGCGCGCTTGTCGGCCGCTCCCGGCGCG
Source organism: Paucibacter sp. B2R-40 (assembly GCF_025717555.1). GTDB lineage: Bacteria > Pseudomonadota > Gammaproteobacteria > Burkholderiales > Burkholderiaceae_C > Paucibacter_A. The sequence continues at coordinate 366,607 of NZ_JAJIRP010000002.1, forward strand.
CGGTGCACCGGATGCAGCTCGAAATTGCGGCCGGCCAGCGCGGGCACGCTCAGCTGCTTGTCGCTCTTGTCCACATTGATCAGATAGACCAACTCCTGGAAGTTGGCACCGGCATAGCCCGCGCCATTCAGGTGGCCGACCAAGACGGTGGCCTCCTGTGCGCTGCCGGTGTTGTGGAAGCTCAGGCGCGCCTTGATGTCCTCGGCAGTTCTGAGCCGCAGCAAGGTCGTGCTCTTGCGTATGGCCAGTAGGTCGCGGAAGGCGTCGCGAGTCCAGGCGATGTCAGCAGCGGCCGGCTTGATCAAGGGATTTGCCAACAACGGCTTGACCAGCGGCCAGTTGTCGGCGTTGTCACGAGCGGGCGGCAGGCCGACGCCGAAGTTATTGTCTGCATAGCTCCAGTCCAGCTTATTGAACCAGTCACCCGAGTCATAACTATTGCGGTCCATGGACTTGCTGCGCAGTGTGTCGACGCCGGCATGGAAGTAGGCAATGCCTTGACTGAAGCTGTTGATGGCCGCACCGAGGATCTGCACCCGGGCGCGGTCTTCGCGGCTGGTACTGGACGGCAACTTGAAGGCGTTGTTGTCGAACAAAGTGGTGTTGTCGTGGTTCTCCACGTAATTGACCACTTCGGAGGGCTCCAGCACATAGCCTGCGGAGAGGCCGCCGGCATTGATTTCCTCCAAGCGCAGGTTCGCGTCCCAGCTGGTCTGAAGCTGGAAGCTGCGGATCGAGCCGGCCAAGCTGGCCTTGATCAGATCGCCCTGCCACATCAGGTCGCCGCGGGTCTTGCCGCCACCAAAGCCGTTCGGGTCATAGAACAAGCCGTTGATATAGCCCTGGTTGGCGAACTGGTTGTTGCCGGAATCAAACGAGCTGCCGCCGCGCACCGCATCGCGGATGAAGGGGTTGAAGCTGCCGATGCCGGAGCCGTTCAAGCTCATCATCTCGGCCTGCACAAAGCGCGCGCCATTGGCCACCTCGCCGAAGTTCCAGCCCTCGCCAAGGATCTGCACCTCGCGGCCGGTGGCAGCCTTGACGCGCGCCTTGAGCGCCTCCATCACCGAGCGCGGGTGGTGGCCCATGATGTCGAAGCGCAGCGAGCTGATGCGGTAGTCGCGCGTCCAGGTGATGGCCGAGTCGATCATCAGCTTGGCCATCATGTGGTTTTCGGCGGCGGTGTTTTCGCAGCAGGTCGAGCGCTCGACGCCACCCACGGCATTGAGCCGGTGGTAGTAGCCCGGCACCACCTTGTCCAGCACCGAGGCGGCATTCTGGCCGGAGGCACTGGTGTGGTTGTAGACCATGTCCATGCCAACGCGCAGCCCGGCCGCGTTGAGCGCCTGCACCATGCTGCGGAATTCCAGTACCCTTGCTGCCGGCTTGGCCGCCGAGCTGGCGTAGCTGCCCTCGGGTGTGCTGAAGTGCAGCGGGTCATAGCCCCAGTTGAAACAGTCGCTGGACGCCGTGGCTGCCACTGCGGCCTGCTGTGTCTCGCCGTCCGGCGTGCCGCTTGGCGTAGGCGTGAGGCAGTTCTTTTCATTCACGCTGGCAATGTCGAACACCGGCAGCAGATGCACATCGGTCAGGCCGCTTTGCGCCAGCGCGCCGAGGTGCTTCATGCCCTTGGAGCCGGCTTCGGCAAAGGCCAGGTACTTGCCGCGCTTGTCGGCCGGCACCGTGCTGTCATTGATCGAGAAGTCACGCACATGCAACTCATAGATGCTCATGTCCGCGCTGCTGGCCACCGTGTTCGGAGGCGCACTTTCGTCCCAGCCTGCCGGTTTCAAAGCCGGCGACTGCAAATTCGTCACCACACTGTGCTGGCTGCCCATGCTGAGCCCAAGCGAATAGGGGTCAGTCACCTGGTTGCGGACCAGGCCAACACCGCGCACAAACACCTGCACCGCAAAGCGATAGATCTGGCCGGATCGATCACCCGCCAGACTCAAGCTCCAGCTGCCGGTTGCGGGGTCGAGCTGCATTGGGATGGATTCAGTGCGTGTCAGCGCCTGAGCGCTGTCGCTTGAAATGATCAAAGACACCGCCTGCGCGGTCGGCGCCCAGAGCTTGAAACTGGTGCGGCCTTGCGCCACCACCGCGCCGAAGTTAGCCTCGTCTGCAGCTGCTGCATACAGCTCGTCCATGGCACCGGCGATCTGCGTGGTGCTGGCGTTCTGAGCCAGGCCGGCCGCGTTCTCTTGCACCAGCACCAGTTGCTGGGTGTGCAAAAACGGCAGCCGAACCAAGTCGGCCTCGCGGACCTTGAACACCGCGCCAGCGGCCACATATTTGAAGCGCAGCGCAGCGTCGGCTGGCACCGTGCCGGCAAAGGCGTCCAGCGTGATAAAGCCGTCACTGCCTTGCGTCAGCGCGTCGCGCTGCACGACGATCTGGCCCTTGGCCGAGTAGTACAGGCGCACCACGCCGTCGGCGGTCACGCGCGGCCATTGCAGCAGACTCTTGTTCAACCAAACAGCGCGCGAGTCGGTGCTGGAGACGGAGCGCAAATCGGGCGGCGCCTGATAGACATCGGGGTCTTGCTGCACCAACCAGATCTCGCCGACCTGATTCTTGATATTGAGCGAGGCATAGTCGACGCGGATATTGTTGTCACGCCCGTCCTTGTCGCCCTGGTTCGGCGCCATGCCGTGGATGATGAATTCCAAGGCCGTTTGGCCGCCGCCCAGTTGGGGGTTCAGCACCGGGATGTCAAACACCACCTCGCCCGCGCCTGCGGCGTAGCCGGGCATCGCGCTGAGCGCGACCGGGCTGCCCCATTGGTCAATCACCATGCCGGCCGGCAGCGCAGCTGCGTTCAGGCCGCTGCCATTCCACAGGTGCAGACCCCAGCTCGCATAGGCGCTGTCGAAGCGCTTGTAATGCACCCGCAGCGTCTTGATGTCCGGTACCGGCAAGCCCAGCGGATTGCTGGCGTAGGTGCTTGCGTCGCCCTCGAGCCGCCAGATTTCATTCGCACCGGGCTTCAAGGTGTAGCTTTGATCGGCGCCGCCCCAGTCCTTCCAATCGCCCTTGTGAAGCAGATAGCCGACTGAGCCACCTTCACCGGCATTGGCCGCCAGCGGCACGTCGTAGATCGCGCCAAAGTCGTCGCTGCCCGTGGCGTTCCAACCTTCGTTCCAGTTCGGGCTCTGCGCCGCGCCCCAGCTGTGCAACTGCCAACCGGCGGTGTCGCCATTGGCGCGGCGGTAATGCACGCGCAGCGTCGAGGTGCTGACCGCCGCCGCAGCTTTGCGGCGCGCATCGGGCGGCAGCGGCACGGCTGCCAGAACGGTCGAATCGGACGAATCGGCGTCGACTGACAGCCCGGTCGCCCTGCCGGCTTCAAGCGTCGCCGCATTTGAATCGGGTGCAGCGCCGCCGCCGCACGCACTCAGCTGACCCAAGGCCAGCGCAGCGGCCAGCCCCAAGCTCAGCTGAGCCACCACCCGCCGCGTCTCGCGCAGCATCCTGGACCATTGAATCGTCATATGCATCCTTCTTTCAGGAAACCAAGGCTGACCCAAGATGGAGCCGAGCCCGAATTCGGCGCGATGCTAATGAAGTAAAACTACATGCGATAGATGGTGTTTTCCCGATGATTACTGTTTTTACTCTCCTTATTCCCTTGTCCATGTAATCAAACTACTTAACCCCCAACAAGAAAGTTCCGCGAGCCTTTGCACAAAAACTCGCCCGCCGTCATCGCAAAGCCCAGCCCCCCGTGGGCCGCGCAATGTCGAGCCACCCCTGCCGCATAAAATGCCGCCCTTGCACTCTTGCTTCACCAACGCGCCCGCTTGGACGCCCATCGCCATGAACCTATCCGCCTTTTCCTCGATCAGCGCCCTCTCGCCGCTGGATGGCCGCTACGCCTCGCGCGTGGCTGCGCTGCGCCCCCTGCTGTCCGAGTTCGGCCTGATGCACCGCCGGGTGCAGGTTGAAGTGGAATGGTTCATCGCCTTGTCGGATGCCGGCTTTGCCGAGTTCAAGCCGCTGACCGGCGCCGCCCGCGGCCTGCTGCGCGGCTTGGTGTCGCGCTTCTCGGAAGTCGACGCGCAAGCGATCAAGGACATCGAGAAGACCACCAACCATGATGTCAAAGCGGTCGAGTACTGGCTGAAGTCGCGCTTCGAGAACAGCCCCGAGCTGAAGGCAGCCGGCGAATTCGTACACTTTGCCTGCACCAGCGAAGACATCAACAACACCAGCCACGGCCTGATGCTCAAAGCCGCGCGCGCCGACGTGCTGCTGCCCACCGTCGACCGCATCACTACCAAGCTAACGGCCATGGCCCACGCCATGGCGGCCACGCCGATGTTGGCCCGTACGCATGGCCAGACCGCCAGCCCGACCACGATTGGCAAGGAAGTCGCCAACGTCGTGGCGCGCCTGCGCAATGCGCGTGCCCGCATTGCCGATGTGCAATTGCTGGCCAAGATGAACGGTGCGGTCGGCAATTACAACGCCCACCTGAGCGCCTGGCCCGAGTTCGACTGGGAGGCCTTCAGCCAGCGCGTGATCGAGCAGCAGCTGGGTCTAACGTTCAACCCTTACACCATCCAGATCGAGCCGCACGACTATATGGCCGAGCTGTTCGACGCGGTCACGCGCTTGAACACCATTCTGATCGACTGGTCACGCGATGTGTGGAGTTATGTCTCCTTGGGTTACTTCAAGCAGCGCACGATTGCCGGCGAGATCGGCAGTTCGACCATGCCACACAAGGTCAACCCGATCGACTTCGAAAATGCCGAGGGCAATTTCGGTTTGGCCAACGCTTTGCTCACTCACTTGAGCCAGAAATTGCCGATCAGCCGCATGCAGCGCGACCTGACCGATTCCACCGTCTTGCGCAATATGGGCGTGGCGATCGGCTACGCGGTCTTGGGCTATGAGTCTCTGCTCAAGGGCCTGGACAAGCTGGAGGTCAACGAGGCCAAGCTAGCGGAAGATCTGGACGGCGCCTGGGAAGTGCTGGCCGAGCCGATTCAAACGGTGATGCGCCGCTTTGCCCTGCCCAACCCTTATGAGCGCCTGAAGGAGCTGACACGCGGCAAGGCCATCACGGCCGAGGGTGTGCGCGAGTTCATCAACGGGTTGGAGATTCCTGAGGCCGAGAAGGCGCGGCTGTTGGCGATGACGCCGGGGAGCTATGTGGGCAAGGCGGCGGAATTGGCGAAGCGGATCTAACTCGGCAAGCCCATGCCATCGAGGCGCCCTGCGGGGCGCCTTTTTTACGTCCAAGAATCTGCGACCAGATGAAGATCCCCACGCTTCGGGCTAGGCAGCCAGCTTCGGTCTCCTGTACGCCATCCCGACCGAACGCGGCGCAGTGGGCACAAAGCCGAACTGAGCGTACAAATCTTGCGCTTGGCCGTCCGCAATCAGACTAACGTAGCCACTGGGCGGAACATTGCTTTCAATGTATTTCAGAATCTCGGCCATGATGCGTTTGCCTAGTCCACGCCCTTGATGCTCTTTGAGTACGGCGATGTCCACGACTTGAAAGAAGCAGCCGCCGTCGCCGATGACTCGCCCCATACCGACGGCCTGCGCCTCATGAATGATCTGGACGGCAAAAAGAGTATTCGGCAAGCCGCGCGCTGCGGCCTCGTCGGACTTGCCACTCAGGCCAGATCCGACGCGCAGCGCCTGATAGGTCTGAACTGAGGGGGTTTCTAGAATGTTGGAATAGGATTCCACTTATTTAATCGAAGTCGGCATTTGATTGCTCTACCGCTGGGCCTGCCGAGCTTAAGTTTTGCGGGCATCTGCAAAAACAAAACTCACTGACGCAGCAATGTCCGCTACCACCCCGCCGGCAACTTCTTCAACAAGACCAGACGCCCATCGCGCTGCTCGACATAGCCGCCTTGCAGCAACTGCTTGAAGATCCGGCTGATCATCTCTCGCGAAGAGCCGACCCGCTCGGCGATATCTTGCTGCGTCAGCTTGAGTGACACCAGCCGGGGCCCACCGCCCGGGGTTTCGGCGCCGGCCAATTCATTGAGCATGCGCGCCACCCGTTGATAGACATCGTCCAGTGCCAGGCTCTTGACGTTCTCGGTCGAGCGACGCAGCAGCGTCGCCAGCCGGTGAATCAAGTGAAAGGCAAAGTCGGGGTGCTGGGCCAGGAATTCCCGCATGTCCGCTCCGTGCACCAGCACGCAACGCAGCGGCTCCAAACTGGCCACCGAGGCCGAGCGCGGCGCGCCGTCCAGCAGGCTCAACTCGCCAAAATACTCACCCGGCCCAAGGGTGTTGTAGATCACTTCGCGGCCATCGTCGCCGGCGCCGTAAACCTTGACCCGGCCCGCCAACAGGATAAAAAAGGCATCTGATTGATCACCCTCGTTGATCAACACGGCATGCGCCGGATAGTTGCGTGCGCCGCCCCGGCTGGCGATCGCCACCAACATTTCATCCTGCAATTTATCGGCTTGGTCCATGCGAGTCACTCCCAGTTCAGGCGCAAGCATAGCTTCTGCATCGTGACGATTGGCGCCCAAGCCTGCGCAAGAAACGGGCTGACCGCTCTAAAAAGAGCCGCAACACTGTGCGCTCCCATGACTCGTTAGCCTGGAGGAGTTGTCAAATGCACAGAACCATAGAGCCCGCCATCCACTACTGGGGTACGCCGGTCCTCATCATCAGCAGCCTGAACGAAGACGGTTCGGCCAACTTGGCGCCGATGTCCTCGGCCTGGTGGCTGGGCTGGAGCTGCATGCTGGGCCTGGACGCCAGCTCGCAGACCCTGGCCAACCTGCGCCGCCAGCGCGAATGCGTGCTCAATCTGGCCAGCGTGAACGAGGCCGACGCAGTCAACCGGCTGGCACTGACCTCGGGCACTTCGCCCCTGCCCATGCACAAGCAATGGCTGGGCTACCGCCATGTGGCGGACAAGTTCGCGCAGGCGGGTTTGCGAGCGCAGCCCTCGGAGCAGGTCGCGCCTCCGCGCGTGCAGGAATGCCAGGTCCAGCTGGAGGCCGAGGTGGTGGACGTGCGGCCGTTTGGCACGCAGGACCCGCGACTGCCCATTCCCAGTGCGATGGTCGAGCTGCGTATCGTTCGCGCCCATGTGCATGCCTCCATCCTGCAGGACGACCACGCTGATCGCATCGACCCGCAGCGCTGGCAGCCGCTCATGATGAAGTTCCGTCAGCTCTATGGCGGCGGCGCACAGGTGATGCCGGAATCGATATTGGCCAGCTGCCCGGAGGAGATGTATGCGCCGTGGAAAGCGCGTTGAATCTTGCCGCTCAGGCCAGGTCTTCCCACGCCAACGCCGCAATCTGCCAGCGCCGGCCGGTATTGAGCAGTTGCACGGTCTTGATGCCCTCGGCCTCGAAGGCCTCGCCGTCGAGAACTCCCTGCTTGCGGTAGCGCAGCCAAGCCTGGGCGATGCGGCCATGGCGGTCGATGCGCTGCTCAACGATTGCCTCATCAAACGCTGCCAAGCGCCCGCCCGGGCGCAGCAACTCGGCGCGCGGCTGCACAAATTCCTCGACCGTCATCCGGTGCAGGCCGGCGTCATCGGCGCGGCTGATGACGGCCTGCGGCGCCAGCATATAGGGCAGGGCCGCCAGGCGGGGGTTGCGGCCGTCCTGGTTGTTGAAGACGGCAAAAAAGCGCCGCAGCAGGTCGGCTATGTGGTCGTCCTCGTCGCCGGACGAGGGCACCCCTTCCATCGAATAGACCTTGCTCAAGCCCTCGACGCCGGCAAACTGCGTGGTCTCCAGATAGCGCAGGCCCAAACTCTCGAGCAGCCGGCCCGAAGCGTCGTTGCTCGGTGCCGTTGACGCCATCAGCCTGGGTTCGCCCATCACCTCGCGCGCATAGTCCAGGCAGGCCTTGGCCGCCTCGCGGGCATAGCCCTTGCCCCAAAAGCGCGGCAAAAAGGCGTAGCCAATGTCCGGCACCGGCAAATAGTCGCGCTGCAGGATGCCGCACATACCGAGGACGGTGCTGTCATCAAGCAGTTCAACCGCCCACAGCCCCAAGCCTTTTTCCCAGCAGGGCCGGATCAGCTTTTCGTCCATCCAGAACCGGGCGGCGCCGAGATCGCGCACGCCGGGGTCATTGATATTGAGCTTCCAGGAGTCCTGCTGAAGTTGCTCCAAGACATAGTCCTCGTCACCGGGTGCAAACCAGCGCAAGCGCAATCTGGCGGTCGTCAAAACAAGCATGCAGCCATCCCTCGAATAAAACCCTGGACAATACGGCACCTTAAACGATGCAGAAAAACACGCCCATGAACTTCATCCAGCAACTCAAACAAGCCGAAGCCCTCAACGACTCGCTGCTCTGTGTGGGGCTGGACCCGGAACCGGCCAAGTTCCCCGGCAGCTGGAAGGGCGACGCGGGCCGCATCTATGAGTTTTGCGCCGCGATTGTGGACGCCACCAAGGACCTGGTGATTGCCTTCAAACCGCAAATCGCCTACTTCGCCGCCCACCGCGCCGAAGCGCAGCTGGAGCAATTGATGGCCCACATCAAGCGCGTGGCACCCCATGTGCCGGTGATCCTGGACGCCAAGCGCGGCGACATCGGCTCGACCGCCGAGCAATATGCCAAAGAAGCCTTCGAGCGCTACCAGGCCGACGCCGTGACGCTGTCACCCTTCATGGGCTTCGATTCGATCGAGCCCTATCTGCGCTACCCGGACAAGGGCGCCATTCTGCTCTGCCGCACGTCCAATCCGGGCGGCAGCGACTGGCAGAACCAGCGCCTGGCCGATGTGCCGGGCAACCCGAAGCTGTACGAACATTTAGCCCGTTTGGCGCAGACCGACTGGAACAAGAATGGTCAGCTGGGCCTGGTGGTTGGCGCCACGTTTCCGGCCGAGATCGCCCGCGTGCGCGAGCTCGCGCCAACGCTGCCGCTGCTGATTCCGGGTGTGGGCGCGCAGGGCGGCGACGCCGAGGCGACGGTGCAAGCGGGCTGGAAGCCAACGGCGCCCATCATCGTCAGCAGCTCGCGCGCGGTGCTCTATGCCAGTTCGGGCGAGGACTTTGCCGCTGCCGCCCGCCGGGTGGCGCTGCAAACCCGCGAGCAACTGAACCGGGCTCGCAATACACCTCAGGGCTGATGTCTTGGCCTGTGCACAAATGCCCAATATGCTCGCCGGCAATGATTTAGACCCCGATTCAGGTGCTAACCCAATGGTCAAGCGCCAATTTGTCGGAGAGACTCGCGCGTTGAACTAAGTTGAGCGAAGCGGTTGGCAAAGTGAGCAAGGAACCCCAAGACGATTTGAGCAGCCTGGTGGGCCAGGAGCTGAGCCCGGCCGATCAGCAAGCGCTGATGGAGCGCAATTTGCGCTGGCACGCGGCGCGGCTGTTTCTCGGTGCGGCCGGTGCCATTTTGCTGGCCGCTGCATGCGTGCTGCTGCTGGGCCGCCAAAGCGATGAGATGCTCAGTGGCCTGCTGCCACCCGCCGCCGCTGCCGCCATTGCATTCTTGAGCCTGATTGCCTTGTGGCGCCTGCCGCGCCGCCTGGGCATGTTGGCCGTGCTCTCGACCATGGGCCTGGTGATGGGCTTGACCGTGCTGATCGCGGTGTCGCGTGGCACCGGTCTGTACTCGCTGAGTTTGTCAGTGCTGGGCCTGCTGGCGGCCTTCTCGACCGCCATGCTCGGGCTGCGCGTCGGCATGGCGCTGGCCGCTTTCAGTCTGGCCGCCGTACTGGGCTTGGGCTGGGCCGAGTTGCAGGGCTGGCATAGCAGCGCCGTTGCGCTGTCCAGCCTGCCGCTGCGCATTGCCACCCACTGCTTGTTGATCGTCGTCGGGCTGATTCTGGGCTACGCCATGCTGCGCATGGTGCAGCGCTCCACCAAAGAGGCGGCCGAGCGCAATGCGCGCTTTCGCGGCCTTTTGAGCATGGCGGCCGATTGGTATTGGGAGATGAACCGCGACTACCGCTTCACCCATTTGGCCGAAGACACGCCCGGCAAATCGGGGCTGGACCTGCAAGCGCGCCTGGGCAAGACGCCGTGGGAGATCGAGAACCTGGGCGTCAGCGACGAAGACATGGACGCACACCGCGCCGACCTGGAGTCGCACCGCCCTTTCCACGGCATGGTGGCGCGCCGGCGCGCCTTGGACGGCGGCGTTGTCTATGTGTCCATCAGCGGCGAGCCACGCTTTGACAGCCAGGGCAATTTCCGCGGCTATTGGGGCGTGGGGCGTGACGTCACCGACGAAGTGCAGGCCGAGAACGCCGTGCACGCCACCGAGACGCGCTACCGCGAGCTGTTTCGCCGCTCGCCCAGCCCTTTGGTGCTGCACCGCTGGGGCCGCGTGCTCGATGCCAACCCGGCCGCGATGGCGATGTTCGGCTACACCCAGCGCAGCAGCATGATTGGCCAAGATCTGTTCTCGCATTACGAGCCCGGCGACGATGAGCGCGCGCGCCAACGCGCCGCCAAGATCGAGGCGATGGCCGTCGGCGGCATGTTGCCGATGGCGGAGTTCCGCCTGCGCACCTTGTCCCGGCGCCGCCGCCTGGTGTCGGCCACCAGCGTGCGCGTCGACGCCACCAGCGGCCCGGCGACCTTGAGCTTTTTCATCGACCAGACCGAGCAGTCGCGCGCCCAGGATGCGCTGCGCCGCTCCGAAGGCCTGCTCTCGCACCTGGTCGCCACCAGCCCCGACGTCATCACGCTGACCGAGATGAGTTCGGGCCGCTATGCGATGGTCAACAAGACTTTTGAGCGCCTGAGCGGCTATAGCAGCGAAGAAGTGCTGGGCCGTACGGCGGATGAGTTAGGGATCTGGCAAAACCTGGACGAACGCGACCATGTATTGGATTTGATACGCCTGAACGGGCGCTGCGACGAGTTCCCGGTGACCTTGCTGAACAAGGCGGGCGAGCCGATTTCAATTCTGCTGTCGGCCGCGCCTTTTGCCATGGACGGACAGCAATACCTGGTCACCAACTCGCGCGATGTGAGCGAGTCCGAGCGCAGCCGCCTGGTGCATCAGGCCATCTTGGAGAACGCCTCGATTGGCATCACCTTGACGCGCGACCAGCATTTTGTGCAGGTCAATCGCTTGGTAGAGGAGATGTTCGGCTGGCCCGGCGGCAGCCTGATCGGCCAGCATGGCAGCGTGGTCTGGCCCAGCAAAGAGAGCTACCAGAACGTCGGCCAGGAGCTGGGCTTGAAGCTGGAAGCGGGCGAGCAAGTCGAGACCGAGCAAACCATGCGCCGGCGCGACGGCAGCACGTTCTTATGCCGCTTGCTGGCCAAAGCGGTGGACCCGCATCACCCGAGCCGGGGTGGCACGATCTGGATTCTGGAAGACATCACCGAGCGCCGCCGCGTCGAGGCCGCACTCGCCCAAGCCAAGGACGAAGCGCAGGCAGCCAGCCGCGCCAAGAGCGCCTTTCTGGCCAATACCAGCCATGAGATCCGCACGCCGCTGAACGGCCTGCTGGGCTTGGCGCGCATGTTGCAACAGCCCGATCTGAGCGAGGCCACGCGGCGCAATTATCTGGACCAGATGCTGGACAGCGCCGAAAGCCTGTCGGGCCTGATCTCGGACATTCTGGACCTGTCCAAGATCGAAGCCGGCCGCCTGACGCTGGAAGCGGCACCGTTCGGTTTGCGCGATATGTTGTCTACCATGCGCATGGCTTACTTCACGCTGGCGCAAGCGCACCGGCTGGCGTTTCAGATCGATGTGGACGCCGATGTGCCGGCCTGGGTGGTGGGCGACCAGGTGCGCATCCGACAAATCCTCAGCAACTATTTGTCGAATGCCTTGAAGTTCACCGAGACCGGCTCGGTGGCCGTGCGGGTCTTGAGTTCGGCCCATGAGCGGGTGCGCATTGAAGTGATAGACACCGGCCCCGGCATCGCGCCGTCCATGCATGAGCGCTTGTTCCAGCCCTTCACGCAGGCCGATGAATCGACCACGCGCCGCTACGGCGGCACCGGCCTGGGTTTGTCGATCTGCCGCGAGTTGGCCACGCTGATGGGGGGCGAGGTCGGCGTGCTGAGCGAATTGGGCAAGGGCTCGACCTTCTGGGCCGAGCTGCCGCTGCCGGCAGCACCCACGCCGATCAGCAACCAGCCGCGCGAGGCCCGCAATAATGAAGACCTGCAAGGCCTGCGCGTGCTGATGGTGGAAGACCACCCGGTCAATATGATGATTGCCGTCGCGCAGCTGCAGCAATGGGGGCTGGAGGTGGCGCAGGCTATCGACGGTGCCCAGGCGGTCGAGGCTATTCTTGCCGCAGCCAGCATGGGCAAGCCTTTTGACGCGGTGCTGATGGATGTGCAGATGCCGGTGATGAGCGGGCACGAGGCGACGCGCGAGGTGCGCCGGCGCTTCGGCGCCGAAGAGCTGCCCATCATCGCCTTGACTGCAGCGGCGCTGATCTCGGAGCGCGACGAGGCGCTGGCCTCGGGCATGAACGAGTTCCTCACCAAGCCGATTGACGCGCCCAAGCTGCGCGCGACCTTGGTGCGGCTGATCGGCCACCGCGATAACGACCGCAACCGATCCTGAACCACTCTCGGGCGGCGACAATCGGCACATGAACAAAGCCTCGCCTGCCCCCTTCGCCTCGCGCGCCGTCGCCATGCTGCCCGACAAGGGCCAGCCCGAGTTGCTGTTCCTGCTCCTGCATGGGGCCGGTGCCGATGCAGCGCAGATGCGGCCGCTGGCGCAAGCACTGCGGGCGCAATACCCGCAAGCCGCCGTGCTGGCGCTCAATGCAACTTTGCCCGTAGAAGGCGGCCAGCAGTGGTATGACCTCGATGGATGCAATGACGACAACCACGCCGAGCGCGTGCAGGCCGCCCTGCCCGCCTTCATCGCCACCGTGCGCAGCTGGGCGGCGCAGTGGGACTTGCCCTGGCAGCATGTCGCTCTGGGCGGCTTCTCGCAGGGCGCAGTGCTGGCCTTAGAGGCTGCGCAGGCCGAGGCGCAATTGGTGGGTCGGGTGCTGGCCTTCTCAGGCGCCTACGCCACACCGCCGGCCCATGCGCCACATGAGGTGAGCCTGCATATTCTGCACGGCCAACTGGACGGTGTCTTGCCCTATCAAGACCAGGTCAGCGCGGCCCGTAGACTAGTGCAGTTAGGCGCCGACATCACAGCCGATGTCCTGCCCGACATCGGCCATGAATTGCACCCCGAGCTGATTGAGCGCGCGATGGAACAGCTGCGCACCTTTTTGCCGGCACGGATGTGGAAAGAGGCGATGCAGGCGGCGGCCGAACAAGACGGAGCTGGGAAGAAATGACGGCTGAAACTGCAGCACGCTTGCTCTTGGTCGAGGACGATGCTCGCCTGGCCGAGCTGGTTGTCGCCAGCCTGAGCAAGGCCGGCTACCTAGTCAGCCATAGCGCCAGCGGCCTGGAAGGCGAGGCCATGATGCGCGCCGGGGGTTTCGATCTGGTGCTGCTGGACGGCCATCTGCCGGACAAAGACGGCTTTGACGTGCTGCGCGATGTGCGGCGTGACTTTGCCGGCCGCATCGTGATGCTGACCGCCCGCGACGATGACATCGATCAGGTGATGGGCCTGGACGGCGGCGCCGACGACTACATCACCAAGCCGGTCTCTCCGCGCGTGCTGTTGGCGCGGCTCAAGGCCTTGCTGCGTCGCGATGCGCCGGCACCGGCACTCTCCGACGAGATCGGTGAGCTGCGCTTCGGCGAGCTGCTGATCAAGCCCGCTGCGCGTTCGGTCGTTTTGGCGAGCGCAGAGGTCGAGCTGACAACCGCCGAGTTTGACCTGCTGCTCTTCCTGGCCGAGCGCGCCGGCACGGTCGTCACGCGCGACGACATCATGCAAGGCCTGCGCGGCCTGGAGTTTGATGGCCTGGACCGTGCAATCGATGCGCGCATCTCGCGCCTGCGCAGAAAGCTCGGGGCCGTGGAGTACATCAAGACCGTACGCGCTCAGGGTTATCTCTTTGCCAAAAATTAACCACCCCCTGACTCGCCTGGCGCTGGGCTTGGGCCTGGCGGTGTTGGCGCTGGTGCTGCTGGTGCAAGGCGTGGTGCTGCTGGCCGTGGACGAAATCAGTGACGACTATGTGCGCCGCTTCATGCGCGGCACGGCCACCATGCTGGTGCAAGAACTGCGGCCGCTGGACAGCGCCACCCGCCTGCAACGCGTCAAGCAGCTGGACGAGCTGTTCGTCTACCCGGTTCAGATCATTTCGGCCGACAGCCTGCCAAAACGTCTGGGTACCGCCGACCGTGATCGGCTGGCGCGCGGCGAGTTGCTGGTGCAGGGTTTCAACCGGCTGATCTACGCCGGCATCGCACCCGGCGATCCGCAGATCTTGCGCTTGGGGCCCCTGAATGCCGACAACCACCCCGGCAACGGCTGGGTGCTGCCGCGCGAGCTTTGGCTGCAACTGGCCGTGGCCTTGGCGCTGGCGGCCAGCGTGGTGCCGCTGAGCTGGTGGCTGATGCGCCCGGCCTGGCGTGATCTGCGCCACTTGCAAGAAGCCGGCGAGGCCATGTTGGCTGGTCGCTTTGATGAGCCGATCAAGGAAAGCCAAAGCCATTTGTTTGCGCCCATCGCGGCCGGAGGGCGCGCGATGCTGGCCAAGTTGGCCAGCGCCTTGGCCAGCCAGCGCGAGCTGACCGGCTCGATTTCACATGAGCTGCGCACGCCCTTGGCGCGGCTGCGCTTCGCCCTAGACGCCTTGGTGGACGAAGAGGACGCCGCCCAACGCGAGCTTGCCGTGCAGGCTTGTGAGCGCGATCTGGACGAGCTTGACACCCTGATCGACACCAGCCTGATGCTGGCCAGGCTGGACATGGGCGCGCTGGAGGCACGCTGCGAGATGGGCGACTTGACCGGGCTCTTGGCTGCCGAAGTGCAAAGCCTAGCGCCATTATTGGACGGCAAGAAGCTGCAAACCAATCTGACTTTGCCGCCGCTTGTTCGCTTTGACGCCCGGCTGCTGCCTTATGGCCTGCGCAATGCGCTGCGCAATGCCGCCCGCCATGCGCGGGGCGAGATTTTGCTGTCTGCCTCGGTCGAGCAGGGTCAGGTCTTGCTGATGGTCGATGACGATGGCGAGGGCGTGCCCGTGGCCGAGCGCGAAGATGTGTTCACGCCCTTCAAACGTTTGGCGAACAAGCGCAGCGGACATGGCTTTGGCCTCGGGCTGGCGATCGTGCGGCGGGTTGCCGAGGCGCATGGCGGCGTGGCCCGCATGGCGAGCGCACCGCTCGGCGGGGCCAGACTGCTGATCAGCTGGCCCGCCGAGCTGCCCAACACTTAGAAGTGGTAATTGACGCCCATGCTCAGCACATTGCTGGCATTGCCATAGGTCGACTGCGTGGGCATATTGTTGAAGCGCGTCAGCTCGGTGCGCAGCGCCCAGTTCTTGTCGAGCGCGTACTCCATACCCAGGCCGGTCTTGAAGCCCACCGCATGGTTTTTGTCAAAGCCCGAATAGCTGCGCTCATTGTGGGCGGCGCCCAAACGACCGTAAAACGCAAACTTGTCGCTCAAGGGCAGGCGGCCGATGGCGTCCAGCGAATAGCTGGTGCTGGTGGATTCGCCATTGCCGATATGGGTTGAGCCCAAGCGTGTCACACCCAGTTCGGTAGCGAAATACTTGTTGAACTGATAGCCGCCATAAACGCCCCAGCTGGTGGCGGTCTTGTCGGTGGAGACGGCGGGCTTGGTCGGGCTCTTCAGATTGTTGCTGGAGCTGCCGATGTCGCCGCCCACATAAAAGCCTTGCTCGGCCGCTTGGGTCAGGCCGGCGCCGGTCAAACAAGCCAAAGTCGTGCTGATGGCAATGATTTGCTTCTTCATAGGAGGTCCAACCTTTCAAATATCAATAACAGTCTCGTTCAGCGGGGGCTTTGCCTGTTGGCTTGCTGCCCCGAGAAGCGATGTAGTGATTGTGTTGAAAGGTCGCCCTGGCGTCTGTGGGCCAACTGTTTGGCTTGTGTGACGGTGTGTGACAGCGGCTGAGTCGGCGGGCCCAAGCTGCACCAGGCGAATCCGGCCCTGGGCCGCATTCAGCCCCCGCACTGTTTCTCAGTTATGGCACACTGCACCCTAGCGCCAGCCGGGGCGCTGCTGGATCCACAGGCAGGGCTGAGCCCACCCGGACGGACGCGAGTTCATCAAGACCGCGTCCGCTCAAACTTCACTTCCCGCTGTTTTGCCTTTGTGCGGCCTGATCGCGCGGATCGCAGGCTTTACACGCATGGAGGTTTCCCTTGTCTACGAACCATCACGGGGCTGCAGCGCAGCCCACCCTGCCCGCGATTCCGGCACTTCCCGCGCTCCCCGAACTTGCCGATCTGCAACAGCTCAAGCGCCAAGCACGTGAACTGCTGCGCGCCTGGCGTGCCGCTGATCACCCCAGCCTGGAACGCGCTGCGCCCTACCGCCGCGACGACGCTGGCGCACCGCCCAGCCTCAGCCTGGCCCAACTGGTGATTGCACGCGAACTGGGCTTCCCCAGCTGGCCCGCCCTGCACCGCGCCGTCATGGCGCAGCAGGAGGCACGCCAGCTCGACAACGCGGCGCTGGTCACGCGCAGCCTGGCTTTGGCGCTGGGCCGGGGCTGGGACAGCCCGAAGCCGGAAAGAGCCTTGGCGCTGATGCAGCGTTTGCGTGGTCCATGCCCGCCGGGCCTGCGCGCCGCCCTAGCCTTGGTGCGGGGTGAGCTGGAGACGCTTGAAGCGGTGCCCGCTGCTGGCCAGCGCCTGCCACCATTCAATGCGCCGGCCTTGGCCTATGTGTGCTTCTCCAGCCTGCATCGCCTGGGTGAGCCCTGGGAGGGCGGCTTGATGCGCAGCGCCCAAGCCTTGCTTGCAGATTGTGCGCAAGCTGCCAGCGATCTCCATGCCCTGCGCATGCCCGACCCCGACCTGGAGCCCTCGCCAGATGCGAGCACGCCGCCCGGGCTGCCGCTGCTCTATGGCGCCATCACCAGGGCGCAAAGCCCCGGCCTCGCCGCCGCACTGCTGGCCGCCGGCGCAAAACCCAATGACGGCGAATCGCTCTATCACGCCTGCGAGGACCCCGATCGCGGCCGAGCCGCGCTGCAGATCCGTCAGCTGATCGCCCATGGCGCGAGCTGGCAGGGCACTAACGCGTTATTGCGCCTGCTCGACTTCGAAGATCCCGCCGGCCTCGTCCTGGCACTCAGCCTAGGCGCCGATGTCAATGAAGCCGGCCCCCAGGGTGCCACTGCCTTGCATCATGCGCTGCGCCGGGGCCGCTCAACGGCCTGCTTGAGCCTGCTGATCGCCCATGGCGCCGACATTGCAGCACGCGACGCCGAGGGCCGCACGCCGGCCACCTTGGCGGCGCTGCTGGGTGAGCTTGAAGCGCTCGATCTGCTGGCGGCACAGGGCGCCCAGCCCGAGCTGCCCTCCGCACGAGAGCGCTTCCTGGCCGCCTGCGCGGCCGCCGATGAGCCGAGCGCTCGCGCCTTGCTGCAAGAGCAAGCCGACTTGCTTGATCAGCAGCTGACGGCCCAAGAGCTGAGGCTGCTGCCCGACCAGGCGCAACGCCGCGCCCGAAGTTCTGTGGCCTTGATGCTGTCGCTGGGCTGGCCGGTCGCGGTGCAAGGCGACTGGCAAGCCAGTGCGCTCAACCAGGCCGCCTTCAACGGCGACGCGGCCCTGGTGCAACTGCTGCTAGCTCACGGCGCCAGCTGGGAAGAGCGCAACGGCTTTAGCGGCGATGTGATGGGCAGCCTGCAACATGCCGCCGTGCATCTGCCTCAGCCCGGGAGCGACTACTTGGGCGCGCTGCAAGCGCTGTTGGCCGCCGGTGCGCCATGGCCCTCGGATGAGGAGCGCGAGGCACTGCCCGAGACTATGCAAGTCTGGCTGGACGAGCAGAGTTTGGCTTGAAAAAGCGCTGCGCCTGATTGGCCTTTGCAAAACGAGCCAGCAAGGCCTTGGGCCTGCTGGCCGAGTGCAGCGGGGGACTTGCGTCAATCCAAGCTAACTTCCGTCCTCACCGTGCCCGCGCGCTCTGCGCTGGCCGTCAGCGCCAGCCTTGTGCCCTTGGGCGCACGCACCACCCATTCGCCGACCGCCCGATCGGCCGTCAGCTCGCGGCTGGGCAAAAAGGCCTGCTGCGAGGATTTGGGGCCATGTCCTTCGAGCTGCGGGCCTTCCATGCGCTCCTTGCCGCTGACCAGGCTAACGGTAGGATCAAGCGCAGGCAAATGGATCTCGAACATCACGCCGCGCACGACCTTGCGCTCCAGCGCCCGCTTGGTCACATAGGCCGGCAGATAGCCGCTATTGGCCACCGCCAGGCGGATGCGCCAGGTGTCGGGGCCCAGCGCCCTCACCTCGGTGCGCAGCAACTCCAGCTTGGGCAGGCTGAGCGCAATCTGGTTCATCCAGGCCGGGAAGCGCGCGGCCTCGCGCTCGCGCAACCAGGGTGGCGGATTGCGCCAATAGTTCATCTTGTCCCAACCGCCAATCTCGACGTCACCGAGCTGCGGGTGATGAAAGGCGGTCCAGTCCACATGGGCCTTGCCGCCGCATTGCTCATCGCTCCATTTGAGCAGTTTCAAATCGTCTTCGACCGAGTGATCGCGGTACCAGTCAATCCATTTATAGCCCTCGATGCCGGCCTCTTTGTTCGGCGACCACAACTCCACCACCCAGAACAGCGCACCCAGATGCTCATAGACCCAGTCCTGCGTGCCGGTGATGACTTCCTTGGGGTGGTATTTGAAGTCGTGCCAGATGCTGATCGCCGGGTAGCCACTGTGCTTTTCGCCCAAGGCGGAGAAGCGCTTATAGGCCCATAGATCCTCGGGGATCATGTCGTCATCGCTGTGCCCGCCCATAGGCCGCAGGATCACGCCGCTGTGGGTGTGATAACTGATCGCCGCGCCGATATTCGGGTGGGTGGTGATGAACTCCACCATCGCCCGCACCTCGGGCTCGCTGGTCGGGAAGGGGCCGGCGCCGACCTGCTTGTATTCCTGCCGCCATTCGCTCGGGAAGTTGCGGTTCAGATCCAGTCCCTCGCGGTCTTTGTTGACCGTCACGGTCAGGCCGTCGTGGTTCTTGATGAACCCCTCGGGCAGCAGGCGGTAATACTCGCCGCCGAACTCGCCCGGCTCGCGCGCCACCAGCAGGCGGGGTTCGTCGGCATGCTTTTTGTAAGTGCCATGCGGGTCGGGCACGCGCATGCTCAGAATGCGACCGTCGCCGTCGACGTCCTCGGGCGTCAGGCCCTCGACCGGCTGCTCGTCATAGGGATAGGGCCGGGTCGAGGACCGGATATGGCGCGGCCGGTCGGCCAGGGCCAGCTCGGCACCGTCCGGGTTCAGGCGCGGCACCATATAGATAGCGCGGGTGTCGAGCAGTTGGGTCACTTGCCGACCTTGTTCATCCGGGGTGCCGTAGCCGGAGATCAGGTGGTGCAGGTAGTAGAGGCAGGTGGTCGAGGCGGTCAGCTCGGCGGCGTGGATATTGCCATCCAACCAAAAGGCCGGCTTGTCGACATCGGCACCGGTGGCCGTATTGGTCAGCACCAGCACCCAGATCTCGCGGCCCTCATGGCTGCGGCCGATCGAGCGCACCGAGACCAGATTCGGGCAGGCCTGCGAATAAGCAAACAGCAGCTCGGTCAGCGGCTCGTAACGGTAGAACTCGTCGAAGCGGGGAATGGGCAATGCGGCCATAAGTGCGAGCTCGTAGGAGTGAAAGCGATCGGGCCATTCTGCCTAAAGGATGTGACTTGTATAGCGGGGACTGCCCGTAGCTCTTCGCAAAGGCAGCTCAAAGTCAATCGCAGCAACAAAGGGCTACTTTGATGGCGGGGTGCCCGAGGTTTTTTGAGCCCGGTCCACGGGGGCCAAGTCGACGCCCGCCTTGGCGATCAAGGTATCGGGCAGACTGGTTCTCAAGGCGCTTTGCTGAACTGTCTGCACGACCACAGCGCGGCCGCGCAGCAATGGCTTGGGATGGATGAAATTGAACATCTTGCGGCTACTGCCCCTTGAACAGGCCCTGAAACTGCCGCGACACCGGCAGCTTCTCCTCGCGGCCCTTCAGCGTCACGTGCATGGAGTTTTCATCCACCCGCACCGCGCTGGCGATGCAGCGGCTGTTGACCAAGACGCTGCGGTGCAATTGCCAGAACTGCTCGGCATCCAAGCCGGCCAGCAGCTCCTTGAGCGGCGTGCGGATCAAGGCCTCGCCGCCCTGGTAGACGACTCTCGTGTAGCGGTTGTCGCTCTCGAAATAGATCACCTCCTCGGGCGCGATCAGCTTGATTTCACGGCCGAGCGAGGCCTGAATCGGGCGCATCGCTGGCTTGGGGCTGGGCAGCAAATGCTGCAGCAATTTTTGCAAATCAGCGGCCTGCGGTGAGGCCCTTGAACTCAACCTTGCCTGCACGCGCTGCAGCGCCTGCGCCAGCCGCGCATCCTCGACCGGCTTGAGGCAATAGTCGACCGCGCCGGCCTCAAAAGCCGACAGTGCATGGTCGCCATAGGCGCTGACGAACACCACCTGCGGCGGCGCGGCCAGCTCGCTCATGCGCCGCGCCACCTCCAGCCCGCTCAGACCGGGCATGCGGATGTCCAGCAAGCACAGGGTCGGCTCATGCTCCAGATAGTCGTCCCAGGCGTCGACGCCGTTCTCGCTGGCGGCCACGATGTCCAGCTCCGGCCACAGGCGCTTCAAGGCAGCGCGCAGTTGCTCACGTGGGCCTTCTTCGTCGTCGGCGATCAGGGCTTTGATGTTCTTCATGGTTTGGGCTCCACAGCATGAATCTCCAGGCTTGCCGAACAACCGGGAGTCAAAGGCTTCAGGGTCAGGCGCGCGCGTTCACCATAAAGCTGCTGCAGCCGCTCGCGTGAGTTCTGCAGGCCCAAACCGTCCACAGCATCACTGTTCAGGCCGGCACCGTCATCGCGCACCTCGATCAAGACCTGAGTCTCGACCGGGCTGGTCGCCGTGACAGTGATGCTGCCGCCGCGCAGCGCAGGCTCGATGCCGTGGCCGATGGCGTTTTCCACCAAGGTCAAGAGCAGGCCCGGCGGCAGCTGCAGCGACTCGTCCACGCCAAGGCCAATTTCGATCTGCCATTGCAATCTTGTGCCCAGTCGCGCCTGCATCACCTCCAGATAGCTGCGCACGATCTGCAGTTCCTCGGTGAGACTGAGGCTCTCGCGCTCGAACATCGGCAGCGTGGCGCGCAAATAGGCCGTGAAGGAGCGCAAGGTGCTGGCGGCGCGAGGGTCTTGGGTGTCGACCCAATGCTGGACCGAGGCGAGCGTATTGAACAGAAAGTGCGGCTGGATCTGCGCGGTCGCGAGGCGGCGGGCCAGCACCAATGCGCGATCTTGCTGATCGAGTTCTCGCAGGCGGCCTTCTATTTGCTGTGCTCGGTAGAGGGTCAAGAACCACCACGCCACCAAGCCCATCAAGACCCCCATGACGCAAGCGATCAATGGCCCCCGAATCTCTTGGCGCAACGCTTCGTCGGTTTGAAGCCATTTGTAAGCCAGGGCGGCAACGATCATGGCCACGACGGTCAACAAAGTGATGAGGTTTAGGCGAAAGCGAGTCGGCGCCAACCACAACGATTTGGCTACCCGCAAGAGAAACCAGGTCAAGGCCAGCACAGCGATGCTGAAATACACCGCAAGACCGTTCGGCAACTCGCGATAGTTAATGGCCAGCAAGACAAACACGTTGGAGTAGACATAGGTGTCGATGGCGGAAGGCCATGGCTGGTCTCCACCGCGCTCCATTTCAGCCGAAGTGAATCGCCGCTCCGGGCCTGCACAGATCCACTGCGACCAATGAAACCAACTTGAGGAGGCGTTTGTCTTTGCTTGCATGGCCGGCAGTCTAGGCCAGGCCCACCCTTCGAGCGAGCCGGATACGGCGAACTGCGGATCGCGGCGCCGAATGGCGGCTAAAAGGACATCAGCTCACCGCCGACAAACACCTTCAGCTCGCCCGGCTGGAAAGCCACCCAGGGCTCGTCGCGCGTCAGCGGCTCGGTGGCGATGATGGCCACGCGGTCTTCTTTGCTCGTCAAGCCGGCGAAATCGACGCTCAGGTCATCATCCTGCAAATGCACCCGTCCAAACGGTTGGCGTCGCTGCAAATAATGCAGATGGGTCGAACCATGCGCCCATAGCGCCTGGCCGTTAGACAAGAGCATATTGAAGGTGCCAAAAGCATTGAGCTGCGGCATCAACTCGGCCAAAGTGCGGGTCAGCTCGGCAATGCTGGGCACGTCGCAATGCGCTTTAGACAGTTCCTGCATCAGCCAGCAGAATGCGCGCTCGCTGTCGGTCTGCCCGACCGGCTTGAAGGCTGCGTGCAGGCGCGGCGCGAATTCTTTCAAGTTGCCGTTGTGCGCAAACACCCAGTAGCGGCCCCATAACTCGCGCTGGAACGGGTGGGTGTTTTCCAGCGCCACCTGACCCTGAGTGGCCTTGCGGATATGGGCAATGACGTTATCGCTCTTGATCGGATAGCGCTGCACCAACTCGGCCAAGGGCGACACGCGGGCGCTGTGATGGTCAACAAAATGGCGCAGGCCGCGGCCCTCGAAGAAGGCAATGCCAAAGCCATCCTTATGCTCGTCGGCGCGGTTCGCCAAGCCGGTGAAGCTGAACATCACGTCGGTGGGCGTATTGGCATTCATGCCGAGCAGTTGGCACATGGTTTAGCCCTCGAAGAACAAGCGTTTGAAACCCTTCAGGCTGATCAGATTGCCCGGGTTGCTGGTCTCGTTCAAGACCCCGCTCATGCGTTTGACCAGGCGCTCACTCTTGTTGGCGCGCCAGATCAACAGGTCGATCAACCAGGGGTGGGCGTTGACCTGATTGGCGCGCTCGTAGAGATCGAACTTAGGCTTTAGCGCCTTCAGGCTTTGTTCGTAGTTGCTGCGAACCAGCTCGTCGCTGCTGCCATTGGAACGGCCGGCCAGCAGCGCTTCGGCTGCCAAGATGCCGGTCTCCATCGCCTTGCCTATGCCTTCACCGGTGAAGGAGTAAGTACTGCCGGCCGCCTCGCCGGTCACCAACAGGCCGGGGCGGCTCCACTTGGCGCCGTTCAGGGTGCAGCGCAAGGGCGCGCCCTTCAGCTCGCCGACCAAGGTGCCCTCGCGCATCAACTCGGCAGCGGGCGGATAGCTCTCAACAAAGGCATCGAAAATCTTGCGCAGGTTCAGCTCTTTCTTGCTGCCCTTGCCGTCTTCCGTTTTGTGGCTGCCCGCTACGCCGACGCCGATATTGAAGCAGCCGTCCGGCGCAGGAAAGATCCAGCCGTAACCGGGCCGCACGGCCTTGGACCACACCACATCCATCGCCTTGATGCGGCCGACCATGCTGGGCGCATGCACATAACCCCTTAGCGCCACGCCACTGGGCGTGTGGCGCTCGCACAGGCCGGCGGCGCTCAGCGCCTTGGGTACGGCGCCAGTGGCCAGGATCACCCAATCAGCGCGAACTTCCCGCAACTCGTCGCCAAGCTTCAGCGTCGCGCCGATGACGCGCTGCTCGGCGTCGAGCAGCGTCGCCTCAAAACGAGCCGGCGCCAAAAACTTCGCCCCGGCATCCTGCGCACCTTGGCACAAGATGTCGTCCAGGATCTTGCGCGGCAACACCGCCAGGTGGCCGGGCACATCGACGCGCCCGCCGCGCGGGCCTATGCAGCCCACATGCGCAACCGGCTGCGCGCGCGCCATTACCTGGTCGAGCAGGCCCAAACGAGCCAGCGCCGCATGGGAATCCGGGATCAGCCCATCGCCGCAAATCTTGTCACGGCCTTGGGGCTGCTGGTCGACCAATAAAACATCCAGCCCGGCTTGCGCCAACACCCTGGCTGCCGCACTGCCGGCGGGGCCAGCGCCGATGATCAAGATCTCGCAGCGCTGTGGCAAAAATACGGGCTTGGCGGCAAGGGGTGCTTCTGACGGGGACATTGACTATTTTTCCTCTTGAGAGGGCTCATTCTAGGAGGCGGTCAAGATATGCCTGGCGAAGCCAACATGCCTTACCCATCACAGATACTTAGTTACCCAAAAAAAACGGCCCCCTAAGGAGCCGTTTTTAACTAAGCAAGTAGCCTAGGTCGATCAGAACTTCTGGCCGTAACGGACATACAGGAAACGACCTGGGATCGCGTACTGTGGGTCAAAGCTGTTGTTGGCGGTCGAGTACGCAATCGGCGGGTTCTTGTCGAACAAGTTGTTCACGCCAACAGTGAATGTGCCCTTCCAAGGTGCCTTGTACGAAGCTGATACATCGTGGTAGACCACTGCGCCGATCCGGTTCGAAGCATCGGTCGTGTCCGTGCTTGGTGTCGTGCACAGGCTCTCAAAGCCGGCATTGGCCACTTTGCTGCAATCTTCGGTCTGCGCACCGAAGTAACGCGCGCCCCAGGTTGCACCGAAATCACCATAAGACCAGTTGGCGTTCAGATTGCTGCGCAGACGCCAGTAGTTGTCACGGTCGAAGTACTTGCCGACCCGGTTTTCACCGGAGGAGTCAACGAACTGCTTCATGTAGGTCGAATCCAACACCAAGCCAAAGGTACCGAAGGAAGTCTTGGGCAGACGATAGTTAATCGTCATGTCGTAGCCTTCAACCTTGGTCGTCGCGTAGTTCAGGCCGGCCGACAACAAGGTGTTGATGGCGCCGCCGGGGCTACGTGTGTACGCGCCGCAAAAGGCTGTTTGGCCTTCCTTGATGCAACGATCCAAAATGGTGGACGCACCGATGGTCTCGATACCGTCCTTGATATCGATCTTCCACCAGTCCAAGGACACGTCGAAGCCGGTCAAGAAGCCCGGAGCGTAGACGACACCAAGGGTCTTGGTCGTGGATGTCTCAGGCTTCAAGTTGGGGTTGCCGCCAACGCTGATGCGAATCTGCGAGTTGCCTTGGTCGTAACCGCCCACTGGCACGCCTTGCGCATGGCAACGGCCCTTTTGCTCGTCGGTCAACTTAGCGTAGCCGCCACCGCTGGTCGTCGAGCAAGGATCGCCCAAGGTTGGGAAGCTGTCAGACACGCCCTGGTACAGCTCAGAGATCGACGGCGCACGGAAGCCTTGGCCCCAGTTACCGCGGACCATGAAGCTGTCGACGACTTGCCAACGCAAACCGGCCTTGCTATTGGTCGTACTGCCGAAGTTCGAATAGTCGGAATAGCGCGTCGCAACCGACAGGTCAATCATCTTGGCGAAGGGCAGGCCCTTCAGCAGAGGAATCGACAACTCACCGAAAGCCTCTTTGACGTTGTAGCTGCCATCAGTCGCTGTGCGGGAATTGCCCGTGGTGTTGCCCGAAGCGATCAGGGCATCCGGACGGTCATAACCCGACTCGCTGCGGCGCTCAATACCCACGGCGATGGAGGCCATGCCGGCAGGCAGCTTGACCAGGTCGCCGGACATATTGGCGTAGACCTGGGACATCGTGGAGCCCCGCAGGTCATGCGCCTCAAAGCTGGAATAGCCCAGCATGTCCGGCGTGATCGAGCCGACACCGCCCAACAGGTTCATAGGCACGCAACCGTTGATGCGAGTGGCGATATCGCCGGCCTTGCTCACGCAGGTCGGCACACCCTTGCCATCCATCATCGACGGGCCGAGTGCGGAACGCATGGCCAGCAGATTGAACAAGCCCTTGGTCGTGTCTTGCTGGCTGTTGCGGCCATAGGTGGCGCCAGCATCCCAGCTGAAATCACGCTCCAGCATTGTGAAGCTGCCTTCCAGGCCGGCATTGAAGCCGCTGGTGTTGACGTCTTGCTTGAACGAACGGCCGCCGGTTTCAACCGCACGACGCTGCACGCGCGACACGTCCAAGCCGAACGGGTTGTACATGCTGTCTTTGCTGATCGAAATCGTCTTGGCGATGGAACCAGCGCCAGGGCCGGTGCCCAGCACGATAGGCATCGCAGCCAGCAACTGCTCGGACTTGCGGTTATTAAACACCGCCATCATGCTGGCCGTGACCTTGTCGCTGATGTCGTACTGCACGCGGCCAAACACAGAGGCGCGCTCTTGCGGCGTCACCAGGTAGTTGTCGGGTGCGAAGTTGTAGTTGTCAGCCGCGCTGTAGGCGCGCCAGTCCTTGCCAAGCTTGCCCGGATCGTAGGTGAACTGACCCGAAGCGCCGCCGGGGCGTGATTCGCCACCGGTACAGGCGCCGGTCACAGAGTTGAAAGTGCCTTTGCAAAGGCCGAAGCGGCCACCAGGGATGGTGGAGCTGCCGAAGGTCACGCCGGTGTTGACGACGGGGACGGCCGAGATGTCTCGGTCGCCTGCTCCGAGCGCGTCTTCCTTGACATAAGCCATGCCCAACACCGAGCGCACCTTGCCCGAATTGCCGCCAATGGTCAGGTCGACAGACTGGCGCTTACCGTCACCTTTGCCATACTGACCTGTGTAGCCATTGAACTCCATGCCTTCGAAGGACTTGCGCAAGATCACGTTCACCACGCCAGCGATAGCGTCTGAGCCGTAAGTTGCAGACGCGCCGTCTTTCAGCACGTCAATCCGCTCGACTGCAGCGGTCGGGATGGTGTTGAGGTCGACTGCGCCGCCCAAGCCAGTACCACCAACCCAGCGCTTGCCATTCACAAGCACGAGGGTTCGGCCGGACCCCAGGTTACGCAAGCTCACTTGCGATTCGCCGTTACCGCCGTTATTGAACGTGGAGTTCAGCGCCGAGCCGTTCGTGCTGATCTGCTGAATCATCTCGCCCACAGATGTCAAGCCGGTGGCTTGCAGCGCTTCTCTATTGAGAGAAAACACCGGCTGCGAGGTTTCGGCGTCGATCCGCTTGATGCGGCTACCTGTGATCTCGATACGCTCCAACTGCTGAGCCTCGGCCGTCTGAGCCTGCGCAGCGGTGGCCATGGTGCCGATCGCGATGAAAACAGCCGCGCCAACGGCGCTGACTTTATGGGTTTTAGAAATCATCTTTAGTTAACCTTGGGGTAGTGGTTTTGTCACAATCGCTGCTGCCGATGACTCGCCTTCTTTGGGCAGGTCCGACCAGAACAACGGCTCTTGGTAACAAAACTTTACCGCCCCCCCGTGCCAAAGGACATGGTGATATGTCCCCGTGACAAAGATGCAACACCCCCTCTGATTAAGGGGCTGCTTGCTGTAGGTGAGCGCGCTAGCAGACTCAAACCGAAAATTCAAGCCCTAAGTGCCTTCACTTGTCTGCGCCAAGCATGCAGCAGCGGCTCGGTATAGCCGCTGGGCTGCTCCAGCCCCTTGAAGACCAAGTCCAGCGCCGCTTGGTAGGCCGCCGAAGTCTCAAAATGCCCGGCCATCGGCTGATACAGCGCGTCGCCGGCGTTTTGCCCGTCCACCACCGCCGCCATGCGCTCGAAGGTTTCGGTGACTTGCGCTGCGCTCGTCACACCATGCAATAGCCAGTTGGCAATGTGCTGACTGGAAATTCTCAGCGTGGCCCGGTCCTCCATCAGGCCGACGTTATGAATATCCGGCACCTTGGAACAACCCACACCCTGGTCCACCCAGCGCACCACATAACCCAAAATGCCCTGGGCGTTGTTGTCCAACTCCTGCTGAATCTCGGCGGCAGCCCATTTCGCTTGTGCGACTACCGGAATTTGCAGCAATTTGTCGAGGATCGAGTTGCGCTCTGCATCCGCATCGATCTGTTCCAACTCCTTTTGCACCTCCGCCACATTGACTTGGTGATAGTGCAAGGCGTGCAAGGTCGCGGCGGTCGGCGATGGCACCCAGGCCGTGTTGGCGCCCGCTTTGGGGTGGGCAATTTTTTGCTCCAGCATGGCCGCCATCAGATCCGGCATCGCCCACATGCCCTTGCCGATCTGCGCGCGACCACGCAAGCCGCAAGAGAGACCTGTCAGCACATTGCTGCGCTCATAGGCGGCAATCCAGGTGCTCGTCTTCATATCGCCTTTGCGGAACATGGCGCCTGCCTGCATGGCGGTGTGCATCTCGTCACCGGTGCGGTCCAAGAAACCGGTGTTGATGAAGGCGACGCGACTGGCAGCGGCCGCGATACAGGCTTTCAGATTGACGCTGGTGCGGCGCTCTTCGTCCATGATGCCGAGCTTGACGGTGTTCTGCGGCAGACCCAGCACGGACTCGACACGGCCAAAGATCTCGGATGCGAAAGCGACTTCGGCCGGGCCATGCATCTTGGGCTTGACGATATAGACCGAACCGGTGCGGGAGTTGCCCTTGCGCTGCAAGTCATGGATGGCGATGGTCGTCGTGATGACGGCGTCCATGATGCCTTCGGGGATTTCTTGGCCCGTTCCGTAAAGAATCGCCGGATTTGTCATCAGGTGGCCGACATTACGCACAAACATCAAAGAGCGGCCATGCAACTTGACCTCGCCGCCTGCCGCGCCGGTATAGACCCGATCCGGGTTCAGGCTGCGCGAGAAAACCTTGCCGCCCTTGCTGACCTCTTCCGTCAGCGTGCCTTTGAGAATGCCTAGCCAATTACCATAGGCCAACACCTTGTCTTCGGCATCGACGACAGCGACCGAGTCTTCCAAGTCCAGAATCGTCGACAGCGCCGCCTCCAGAACCAGATCGCTGACGCCGGCGGCGTCGCTCTGCCCAATTGCCGTCGAACGATCGATTTGAATGTCCAGATGCAAGCCGTTGTGGCGCAGGAGCACGGAACTCGGCGCGGCAGCATCCCCCTGGTAGCCGATGAATTGCGCAGGGTCGGACAAGCTGGTCGCGGCACCGCCTTGCTCCACCACCAAGCGACCGGCTTCAACACGGTAGCCGGTCGCCTCTTTGTGCGAGCCGGTCTGCAGCGGGGCAGCTTGATCCAGCACCTGACGCGCAAAGGCAATCACCTTGGCGCCGCGCACCGGGTTGTAGCGGCCCGCCTTTTCTGCGCCATCGGTCTCGGCAATCACATCGGTGCCGTAGAGCGCGTCATAGAGCGAGCCCCAGCGCGCATTGGCCGCGTTCAAGGCATAGCGGGCATTCAGGATAGGCACCACCAGTTGCGGGCCGGCCTGCAGTGCCAACTCCGCGTCGACATGGTCGGTGCTGATCTGCACCGCGCCGGGCGCAGGCACCAAATAGCCAATCTGCTCCAGGTGCGCGCGATAGGCGGGCATATCGGTGATCGGGCCAGGATAGGCGCGGTGCCAGGCGTCCAAGTCGGTTTGGAGACGGTCACGCTCGGCCAGCAAGGCGATGTTCTTGGGCGCCAAGTCACTGACGATGGCGTCAAAACCGGCCCAGAACGCGGCGCTTTGCACGCCGGTGCCGGGCAGCACCTGCTGCTCAATGAAGTTGAAGAGCTCGGTTGCGACTTGCAAACCGTGGATTTGGGTGCGTGCGGTCATGGTGTCTAGCCTTGATAAGAAAACGGAATACCGACAATCTATTCGACTTTGCTGCCGCCATTCATCACCTCAGACGCATTGAATACCTGATTAATTTGCACGAATCAGACGAAACAAGAGTTTTTTAGCGGTGCGCGGCAGCACAATCATGCCCCATGGACCGCCTCAAGCAGATCGAATCCTTTGTCTCGGTAGCCACCCGCGGCAGCCTGACCGCTGCGGCTCAGGTCGAAGGCGTGGCCCCGGCGGTGATGGGCAGACGCATCGACGCGCTGGAGTCCCGCTTGGGCGTCAAGCTCTTGCTGCGCACCACGCGGCGCATCAGCTTGACGCATGAAGGCAGTGCATTCCTGGAGGACTGCCAGCGCCTGCTGGTCGACTTCAACAACGCCGAAGCCAGCGTCAGCGCCGGCGGCGTCAAGGCCAGCGGCCATTTGCGCATCACCGCGCCGGCCGGTTTTGGGCGCCGCCATGTCGCGCCCTTGGTGCCGGAGTTCTTGGCCGAGCATCCGGACGTGAGCATTTCACTGAACCTGAGCGACCGCGTGGTTGACATCAGTGGCGAGGGATTTGATTGCGCGGTGCGTGTCGGCGACCTGCCCGATTCCAGTCTGGTCAGCATGCGACTGGCCGATAACCGGCGCCTGTGCGTCGCCACGCCTTCCTATCTGAAGCGCGCCGGCACACCGCAACACCCGAACGAATTGGCGCGCCACAGCTGCCTGATGCTCAGCTCCGACGCCAGCCAGACGCGCGGCTGGGCCTTCCTTGTTGAGGGCGAAGTGATCTATGCCCGCCCGGGCGGGCGGCTGGACTGCAGCGACGGCCAGGTCTTGCACGACTGGTGCCTGGCCGGCTTGGGCCTGGCCTGGCGTAGCACCTGGGAGGTTGAAGCCGACATCCAGGCCGGTCGACTTGTCGCCGTGCTGGGCGCCTTTGCCGCGCCACCTAACGGGATCTTCGTGCTGATTCCGCAACGCAAGCATCTGCCGCTGCGCGTACGGCTGTGGATAGAATTTTTGAAACTGAATTACGGCAACGAGGCCTATTGGCGCCGATGAACGCCATAGGCGGGCGCGATCTCCGCGCACCGCCCAGGCAGGACTCAAGCAAGGATTTACTTCGCAGCAGCGTCGGCCACGCACTTCTTCTCGAAGCTGGTCTTGGCCGCGCCGGCCAGCTTCTTCTCGGCCGACTTGGCAGCACAAGCAGCGCCAGCATCGACGGCTGGAGCGGCGGCCTCAGCCACCGGCCCACCATCGGCCACGCATTTCTTCATGAAACTGGTTTGCGCTGCGCCGTGCAACTTCTTCTCGGCAGCCTTGGCTTCGCAAGCAGGATTGCCGGCGGCAGGGTGATCGGCATTGCACTTCTTCAGGAAGCTGGTTTTGGCAGCACCGGCCAGTTTCTTCTCGGCGGCTTGCGCGTCACAAGTGGCGTCGGCTGCGTGAGCAATACCGGCAAAAGCAAGCGTGGCCAAGGCCGCAAAGCTAATCAGTTTCTTCATCTGAGATCTTTCTGAGTGGATGGGTTGAAAACTACCTGACGGTCAATTCAAGCATGACAACGCGACAAGCTCAAGACGGGTTTACATGATGCGGCGCGGATGCGCCATTGATTCATGCGCGGCGTGCAAGCGCCGCACCAGCACCTGGATGAAGCCCCGATCGAACCGGTGCTGACATTCGGGACTCAACATCCCCAGCGACTCGGGCGTGAACGAGATCGTGGTGCAGATCTCACTCACCATCACATCGGTGCTGTGCCTGCGCAGATCGGGGTTAGGCGCCAGATAAGCCATCTCGCCGACCGAAGTGCCTTGGCCCAGCGTGGCGACCTTATTGCCATCTCGGAACACCTCGACCGCGCCCTGCGCAATGATGTGAAAGGTATTGCCCTCCTGGCCGCGCTTGTAGAGCGCATGCTCGGGCGGAAAACGCCGCCAGCGCCCCCGGTGCACCACCTCCCACAGTTCCACATCACCAAAGTCGGCAAAAAATTCCAGCGCGCGCAGCATATTGAAACGCTCTGAATCCTTCACCTCATAGAGCCGGGCCAGCGGCACCAATTGCTTGGACACCAACTCCGACAGCGCGCGGCCAAACGCTTCCCAATCGGCATATCGGGCCTCGGGGTGCTTGGACAGCGCCTTCAATATCACCGCATCCAGCTCGGCCGTGACGCCGCCGCGCAGCCCGATCAGCGAGGGCGGCGCCTGGTGATAAATCTGGTGCATCAAGGCCATCTGGCTGGGCGCATCGAAGGGCGGGCGGCCCGCCACCAGGTGATAGAGCACGGCGCCCAGCGCATAGATATCGGCACGGCAATCGACGTCACCGCCCTCGATTTGCTCCGGCGGCATATAGGCCAGAGAACCCACGCGGTGCACTTGCGTCGAATCGGAATGCAGATTCAAGGCGCTGCCGAAATCACTGACTTTGACGTCAGTGACTTGCCCCGCAGCGTCCAGCACCGCCAAGAGATTGGCCGGTTTGACGTCGCGGTGAATCAGGCCTTGGCGGAACACATAGCTCAGCGCCATTGCGCACTTGAAGCCCAGCTCGACGATCTGGTCCAGCGGCAGCAGCCTGTCGCTGCGGCAAAAATGCTTCAGCGTCACGCCGGGCACAAACTCCATCACCAGATAGGGCGCGTCCTGCTCGGGCACGGCGTCGAGGATTTGCACCACGTTCGGGTGTTGAAGCCGCCCGGCCAGCGCAGCCTCGGCGGCATAGAAGTGAAAGCTGTAGTCACCCTGCTGGCCGGCGCGGCTTTGCGTAGCCCAGGAGCGCATGCGCTTGATCGCCACCTCGGCCTTGCGGAATTCATCGAAAGCCAGGAACACATCGCTGGTGGCGCCCTCACCCAGGCGGCGCGTGACCCTGTACTTGCCGATATAAACCGGCAAGTCGACGTTGGCCTCTAGGGGCAGATCAGGGTCCGTGGACATGCCTTCCATCATACTGGGACCCTCAGCAGAACCAAGCTGGGCCGCGGCGGGATCTTTGCGGGATGTTGGCCAAGGCGCGGACCGCCGCCCAGACTCGTGTCTGGGCAAGGGTCGCAACGCCGGCCAGCGCCCGCAAAGGCCCGCCCCGAAGGGTTTGCGAGATAACAGGCCCTCTCGGTCGTTGCAGTGCTCGGCAGTCGGGCATAGAGCCCGACCTTCGCACTGCGCCTGCGAGCCGGCCTGTTCTCTCGCAAACGCGACCCAGTTTGGTTCTGCTGAGGGTCCCCAGCCCCGTAGAATTGCCAAATGATCCAAGCCAAGCAAGAACTGCTCGCCGCCCTGGGCGAAGCCATCCAGGAACTCAGCCCCGGCTCCGCGCTGCTGGCTGCCTTTGAATCGCCAAAGCAGGCCAGCCATGGCGACTTCGCCTGCACGGCCGCCATGCAGATGGCCAAGCCGCTCAAGAAGAACCCGCGCGAATTGGCGCAGGCACTGATTGATGCCTTGAACAGCCGCCCGGCCTTTCAGCGCTGGGTGTCCAGCATGGAAATCGCCGGCCCCGGCTTTATCAATATCCGCCTGACCGACGCCGCCAAGCAGGCCGTCGTCGCCGAGGTCTTGAGCGCCGGCGCGGTCTTCGGCCAGCAGCCGGCCAATGAGCGCCACGTGATGGTGGAGTTCGTTTCGGCCAACCCGACCGGCCCGCTGCACGTCGGCCATGCCCGCCAGGCCGCCCTGGGCGACGCGCTGTGCAGCCTTTTCAAGACCCAAGGCTCGCAGGTCACACGCGAGTTCTATTACAACGACGCCGGCGTGCAAATCGCCACGCTGGCCAACTCCACCCAATGCCGCCTCAAGGGGCTCAAGCCCGGCGATGCCGGCTGGCCGGAGAGCGCCTACAACGGCGACTACATCCAGGACATCGCCGACGCATTTCTGGCCAAGCAGACGGTGGTGGCAGATGACCGCCAGTTCACCGCCTCGGGCGACATCGAAGACCTGGACAGCATCCGCCAGTTCGCCGTCGCCTACCTGCGCCACGAACAAGACCTGGACCTGCAGGCTTTCGGTTTGAAGTTCGACAGCTACTTCCTTGAGTCCGGCCTCTATAGCAGCGGCCGCGTCGATGACACCATCGCCAAGCTGATGGCCAGCGGCAAGACCTTCGAAGAAGGCGGCGCGCTGTGGCTGCGCACCACCGATTACGGCGACGACAAAGACCGGGTGATGCGCAAATCTGAAGGCGGCTACACCTACTTCGTGCCTGATGTGGCTTATCACATCGACAAGTTCCAGCGTGGCTATACCAAGTGCATCAACATCCAGGGCACCGACCACCACGGCACGATTGCCCGTGTGCGCGGCGGCCTGCAAGCGGCCAATGTCGGCATCCCGCAGGGCTTCCCCGACTACATTCTGCACAAGATGGTCACCGTGATGAAGGGCGGCGAGGAGGTCAAGATCTCCAAGCGGGCCGGCAGTTATGTGACGCTGCGCGATCTGGTCGACTGGACCAGCCGCGACGCAGTGCGCTTCTTCCTGATCGGCCGCAAGGCGGATACCGAGTTCACCTTCGACGTCGATCTGGCCTTGAAGCAGAACGACGAAAACCCGGTCTTCTATGTGCAGTACGCCCATGCACGGATCTGCTCGGTGATTCGCAACTGGGTCGCGCGTGGCGGTGACGAGGCCACGCTGGGTCAAGCAGACCTGAGCCTGCTGAGCGCGCCGACCGAAGCCGCCTTGATGCTCAAGCTGGCCGATTACCCGCGCATGCTGAGCAGCGCGGCCGAGTCGCTGGCGCCGCACGATGTCGCTTTCTACCTGCGCGACCTCGCCGCTTGCTATCACAGTTACTATGCCGCCGAGCGGGTGCTGGACCAGACGCCGGCCTTGAGCCAGGCGCGTGCCGCCTTGCTGGCCGCCACCCGCCAGGTAATTGCCAACGCGCTGGACGTGTTGGGCGTCACCGCACCCACCACCATGAGCCGCGAAGCGATCGAGGAAGCCGCATGAGCCAAAGTAGCAGCAGTAAAAGCAACAGTAGCGCGAAGCAAGGACAGCGCGGCGGCTTTGTGCTGGGGTTGATTGTCGGCGTGCTGCTGGGCCTGGGCGTCGCACTCGGCGTGGCGCTCTACATCGCCAAGGTGCCGATTCCCTTCATCAACAAGGTGCCGCTGCGCACCGCCGAGCAAGATATAGAGGAAGCGGCCCGCAACAAGAACTGGGACCCTAACGCGCCCTTGGCCGGCAAGGCCGGCGCCAAGGTGGCCAGCGGTGTGGTCGGCGGTGCGGCGGGCGGGGCCGCCCCTGCTGCAGTTGCAACCGGCACCGATACCGCCCCGGCACCCGTCATAGCGGCGCCGGCAGTCGCTCCTGCTACGGCCGCAAGCAGCGCTGCACATGCGCTGCCCGCTGCCGCAGCCAACGCAAAAGCTACTGACAAAGTCGAAAAAACGACCGAAAAAACGGCTGAAAAGGCAAGCGACAAAACCGGCGATAAAAAGGCCGACACCAAAGCCGCCGCAGCGCTGGCCAGCCCCGCCGAGCCTTTTATCTATTTCGTGCAAGCCGGCGCTTTCGTCAAAACCGAGGACGCGGAACAGCAACGCGCCCGCTTGGCCATGCTCGGCTTCAGCGCCAAGGTGCTGGAGCGCGAGCAGTCCGGCCGCACGGTGATGCGCGTGCGCATTGGCCCGTTGGACAACCGCGAAGAAGCGGAAGAGTTGCAGCGCAAGGTCGAAGCCGCCGGCATCGAAGCCAATCTGGTGCGTGTGCAGCGCTGATTCGGCGCGCGTCGACCATCCCCCTTCCCCTTTTGTTTTCTGCCCCGAGGATTTTCAAGATGATGAAGCGTCGCGATTTTTCTGCACTGTGCAGCCTCAGCGCTATGGCCGCTGCGGCTCTGCCAAACCTGGCCTTTGCCCAGGGTGGCCCGATCGAAGGCAAGCAATTCCAGCGTTTGTCCCAGCCGCTGCCGGTCACACCGGGCAAGATCGAAGTGGTCGAATTCTTCTGGTACGGCTGCCCGCATTGTTTCGCCTTCGAGCCGGTCGTGCAGGCCTGGTCCAAGCAACTGCCGACCGACGTCAGCTTCCGCCGGGTGCATGTGGGCTTTCGCGCCAATATCAAACTGCATCAGCGCCTGTTCTTTGCACTCGAGGCGATGGGCAAGGAAGAAGAACTGCTGCCGCGCGTGTTCAGCGCCTTCCACGTCGAGCGTCTGAACCTGGACGACGAGAAGTCCATCCTGGACCTGGCCGCCCGCATGGGCCTGGACATGGCCAAATTCACCGCTGCCTTCAACTCCTTTGGCGTGCAGACCAAGAGCGCGCAGGCCAGCAAGCTGTCGGAAGCCTATCGCATCGACGGCGTGCCCGCTTTAGGCATTGGCGGCAAGTTCCTGACCTCGCCGGCCATGGCCGGCATCCAAGGGCAGACCGAAACCCAGCATGGTCAGCAAGCGGTGATGGTGGCCGACTATCTGATCAAGCAATTGCGCGCCAACAAGGCCTAAGCCCATGAGCATTCAGCGCCGCAACTTCGGTACAGGACTCCTCACGCTGGCCGCTGCCGGGGTGGCCGGCATGTCCGGTTTGGCCCGGGCCCAGAGCCCCGTCGAGGGCAAACAATTTGTGCGCCTGGCCCAGCCGCTGGCCAGCGCTGGTGCCGACGGCAAGATCGAGGTATTTGAGTTCTTCCTCTACACCTGCCCGCATTGCTTTGCCTTTGATCCCGCCCTGACGGCCTGGAGCAAGAGCCTTGCGCCGGATGTGCAGCTGCGCCGCATTCATGTCGGCGTGGGCGCCATGCACAAGCTGCACCAGCGTTTGTTCTACGCGCTGGAGAGCTTGGGCCGGCTCGGCGATTTACATGAACAGGTCTTCAAGGCACTGCAAGTCGAGCATCTGGATCTGAGCAGCGAGAAAGCCATCACCGACTGGGCCGTCGGCAAGGGCTTGGACGGGGCCAAATTCAGCGCCGCCTTCAACTCCTTTGGCGCGCAGACCCGGCTCGGCCAATCGACCAAGCTGGCCGAGGCCTACCGTGCCGACGGCGTGCCGGCCTTGGGCATCGGCGGACGCTTTTTGACCTCGCCCAGCATGGCCGGCGGCGTGCCGCAGGCCTTGTCGGTGGCCGATCATTTGATCAAGCTGGCACGCAACAAGAGCTGAGTGAGGGGGGCAAAGCCACCCCCGGGCTAGAATGGTCTGCAAGAATTGTGCCGCCACCCAGATGAAGCCTACCCAAACGCCCACCCACCGCCGCTGCGCCGCTGTTTTACTGCCAAGGCTGGCGGGCATGGCCGTGGCACTTGGCGCCTTGCTGCCGCTGGCTGCCGGGCCGGCATGGGCCGAGAAAGCCGATCATCTGATGCCCTTGAACATCGCCTCCGAAAAAGGCGGCAGCGTTGATGTCGCCAATCAAAGGACCGAGTTTCTCGGTGATGTGGTGCTGAGCCGGGGCAGCCTGGTGCTGCGGGCCGAGCGCATTGACCTGCGTGAAACCGGCGACGGCTACTACCAGGCCAATGCCAGCGGCAAAACCGGCAAGCAAGTCAGCTTTCGCCAAGCGCGCGACGTGCCCGGCGAGGCGATCGAGGGCTCTGCCGACGCACTCGAATACGACACCCGCAGCGACTCGGTGCGCTTTCTGGGCAATGCGGTCGTGCGCCGCACCCAAGGCAGCAAGGTCGCCGACGAAGTCACCGGCGCGCTGATCGTCTACAACAACCGCAGCGAAGTCTTCACGGCCGAAGGCGGCGCCGCCTCGCCCCACCCCAGCGGGCGGGTGCGGGTGGTGCTGATGCCGCGCGGTGCGGCAGCGGCCGAGGCGAGTGCTGCGGCTTCGGCCGTGCCGCTGCAGCCCAGCCAGACCCTGCAGCAGCGCAAGCCGCTATGAGCCAAGCCGCTTCAATCCCGGCGCTGGAAGCAGGGCCGCGCAGCCGCCTGGAGGCCGAGGGTTTGGCCAAGAGTTATGGGGTGCGCCGGGTCGTCACCAATGTCCATGTCGGCGTCAACAGCGGTGAGGTGGTCGGCTTGCTGGGCCCCAATGGCGCCGGCAAGACGACCAGCTTTTACATGATCGTCGGTCTGGTGCGCGCCGATGCCGGCGAGATCCGTATCGACGGTCGCGAAGTACAGCACCTGCCGATCCATGAGCGCGCGCGCCTAGGCCTGAGCTATTTGCCGCAAGAGGCTTCGATCTTCCGCAAGCTGACGACCGAGCAAAACATCCGCGCGGTGTTGGAGTTGCAAATCGGCCCGGACGGTCGTGCCTTTTCGCCCGCCCGCATCAATGAGTTGCTGGAAAGCCTGCTGCACGATCTCAGCATCGAAAAGCTGCGCGACAGCCCGGCGCCGGCCTTGTCGGGCGGTGAGCGGCGGCGCGTCGAGATCGCCCGCGCGCTGGCGACGCAGCCGCGCTTCATCCTGCTGGACGAACCTTTCGCCGGTGTTGACCCGATCGCGGTGCTGGAAATCCAGCGCATCATCGGCTTCCTGAAAGCGCGCGGCATCGGTGTCTTGATCACCGACCACAATGTGCGCGAGACGCTGGGCATTTGTGACCGCGCCTACATCATCAGTGAAGGCTCGGTGCTGGCCGAAGGCACACCGGCCGAGATCGTCGAGAACGCCGATGTGCGCAAGGTCTATCTCGGCGAAAACTTCCGCATGTAAGCTGGTCAGCGGCGAATGAAACCCTCCTTGCAGCTACGGCTGAGCCAGCACCTATCGTTGACGCCGCAATTGCAGCAGTCGATCCGCTTGTTACAGCTCTCCACGCTGGAGCTGAACCAAGAGGTCGAGCAAATGCTGGCGCAAAACCCGCTGCTGGAGACCGAGGAAGACTACAGCGTCGCCGTGCCCGAGTTGGACGAAATGCGCGGCCAACTCAGCGAGACCACCGCCGCACAAGACAGCGGCGCCGACGCGGAGTTAGGCGGCGGCGTGGAGGCAACGCCCGAGTTGCAGGGCGATGACTTCGGCACCGTCGAGCGTGAGGACTGGGAAAACGGCACCGAGCGCGACGATTTCGATGGCATCCGCGAACTGCCCGGCAACAGCCCGGGCAGCGCCAACAACAGCGGCGACGAGGACGGGGAGCATGGCGATCAGTCCAGTGGCGAAATCAGCCTGCAAGAACACCTAAGCCAACAAATGGCCGGCATGGGCCTGTCGGACAGCGACCGCATGGCGCTGCATGTGCTGATCGAATCGCTGAGCGAAGACGGCTATCTGGAAGACAGCCTAGAAGAAATCGCCGCAGCCCTGGCCGAGGATGCCGAAGAGCGCGAAGACCTGCTGGACCATCTGCGCATCGCCTTGAAATGGTTGAAGAACATGACGCCCACCGGCGTCGGCGCACGTGATCTGGCTGAGTGCCTGGAGTTGCAATTGCGCGCCTTGCCGCGCAGCGCGGCGCAGATGATCGCCATCATGATTTGCCAAAAGCACCTGGAACTGCTGGCCAGGCGCGACAGCAAAAAATTGATGGCCTTGACCGGCGCGGATGATGAACTGCTGCGCGAGGCGCAAGCGCTGATCGTGTCGCTGGAGCCCAAGCCAGGGCGCGCCTTTGCCCGCGGCATGGCGGCGGCGGTGATCCCCGATGTGATCGTGCGCAAGGTCGGCCGTGAGCTGCGCGTCATCATCAACCCCGAGGTGGCACCGAAGCTGCGCATCAATGAGCTGTATGCCAATGCGCTGCGTCAAACGCGCGGCGGCATAACGAACAGTCCGCTCGGCGGCCAGCTGCAAGAGGCGCGCTGGTTCATCAAGAACATCCAGCAGCGTTTCGACACAATTTTGCGCGTCTCGCAGGCCGTTGTGGAACGTCAAAAGGCTTTCTTCACCCATGGCGCCTTGGCGATGAAGCCGCTGGTGCTGCGCGAGATTGCCGACGAGTTGGGTCTGCATGAATCGACCATCTCGCGCGTCACCACGGCCAAATACATGGCCACCGTATTCGGCACCTTCGAGCTGAAATACTTCTTCGGCTCAGGACTCAGCACCGAGGCCGGCGGCAATGCGTCCAGCACCGCCGTGCGGGCGCTGATCAAGCAATTCATCGACGCCGAGAATCCGGCCAAGCCACTGTCCGACAGCGCGCTGGCCGAGATGCTGGAAGAGCAAGGCATCCAGGTCGCGCGCCGCACCGTCGCCAAATACCGCGAAGGCATGAAAATAGGCACAACCACGATGCGACGGGTCAACTAAGGAGCATAGGTCTCATGTCCACTCTCAAATCGATCGCCTTGGCGAGCCTCATATGCCTGAGCCTCAACGCCTGCGTCAGCGTACCCAGCCCGCGCAGCGTCAGTCCCGGCATGAGTGCGGCCGCCGTGCTGGCGCAATATGGTCAGCCGGTGCAGATCTGGCCCGACTTGGACGGCAAGGGTGGCAAAACGCTGGAATACTCGCAGCAACCGATGGGCCAAAGCGCCTTGATGATCCGCGTCGACGCCGCAGGCAAGGTCATCAGCATCGAGGACACGCTGCAGCCGGCTGTGCGGGCCCGTATCCAGCCCGGCTGGACGCCCGATCAGGTCAGCCGCCTGCTGGGCAAGGAACGCACGCGCGTCTTCTTCAGGTTCAGTGGCGAAGAGGTTTGGGACTGGACGGTGCCCGATGAAATAATGGGTCAGCGCCAGCGCTTCAATGTGCACTTCAAGGACGGCGTCGTGCTGCGCACCACCCACAGCATGATCTTCGACGACGAACGCATATTCCCGGGTCGCTAGGGAAGCCCTGCATAAATCGGGGTGAGCCGTGCAGTGCGGATCGGGATGGACTGCAAGGCGCTGTTTGAAGCCAATAGCCGTAGCTCTTGGCGAAAAGCGCAAGGCCGCAGGTCACCCGAGACCGCGTCAGCACGGACCGGCCTGATATGTGCAGAGCTGCCTTGAGAACTACTTGGGGTAAAGCAGCATCTGCGTGCAGCGAAACAGCGCCAGCGTTTTGCCCGTTTCGCGATGCGTGACCACCGCGTCCCAGACCTGAGTGGTGCGGCCCAGATGTACAGGGCGGGCCTTGCACTCGATCACGCCGTCGCGGGCCGTACCCAGGTGGTTGGACTTCAACTCAATCGTCGTGAAACCGCTGGCACCGGCCGGCAGATTGGCGATGCAGCCATAGCCGGCGCAGGTGTCGGCCAGGCTGACGATGCAGCCGGCATGCAAATAGCCGTTTGGCGCCATCACGCCGGGCCGCACCGGCAGCTCCGCATGAACCTCTTCCAAGCTGGCTTGCAAAATCACGATACCCAGCAAGCCGGGCAAGCTGGCGGCACCGAATTGGGTCAGTTGGTCGGAGGTGAGCATGCGGTCCTGGATTTCAAAGTAAATGGCGCCAGTTTATGCCGTGCCACCGTTGCTGGGACAATAGGGCCATGGCCGCCAAAGAATCCCCCAAAACCTTGTTGCAACTTTTTCTCTCCTGCGCCTCCGGCGTGGAGCGATTGCTGGACGAAGAAGTTCGCTTGATCCTGCCCAAAACTCATATCGAGGTCTTGCGCGGCGGCATTGCGCTGAAAAGTGACCTCGAGGGCGTGATGAAGCTCAACCTCGAATGCCGCTTAGCGCAGCGCGTGATGATAGAGCTGACCTCGGGCGGCTACCGCCATGAGGACGATATCTACGCCCTGGCCCGCACGATCGACTGGACCGAATGGATCACACCGGCCGAGACAGTTCGCGTCGACACCGTCGCGCGCCACTCGCCGCTGCGCAGCCTTAACTTCGCCACGCTGCGCGTCAAGGATGCAATCTGCGATGTGCTGCGCGACGCCACCGGCGAGCGCCCCAGCGTCGACACGCGCTTCCCCGATCTGCCCATCATCTTGCACCTGAGCGAACTGGACGCGACCATTTATGTCGACACCTCAGGCGAGCCGCTGTTCAAACGCGGCTGGCGCGAAGACAAGGGCGACGCGCCGCTGAAGGAAACCTTGGCTGCCGCAATGTTGGCCGCCGCTGGCTGGAAGGGCACGCCCGAGACCGGCGGCGCGCTGCACGACCCCTGCTGCGGCTCGGGCACGATCGCGGTCGAGGCAGCCCAAATCGCCTGCGGCATGGCCGCCGGCATGCAGCGCCGCTTTGCCTTCGAAAAGCAATTGCCGTTTGTGCCACTGCGTGGCCGCTGGCAAGCGATTAAGCAGGCCGCCAAGGACCGTGAACATGCGCCGGCGGTGCCGATCTTCTGCAGCGATGTGGCCTTCCGGATGGTCGACTTTGCGCGCCGCAATGCCGAGCGTGCCGGCGTCGCCCAGTACATCCAGTTCAACGGCGGCGATGCGCTGGAGCGGCCCGCTCCCGAGCTGCCCGAGGGCATGCCCGGCACCATCATGATGAACCCGCCCTATGGCGAGCGCATTGAGGTGCGCGGCAAGGCCGCACATTACCGCGATGCCGGTGGCTCGGAAGCACGCGACGCCGGCGACGATTTCTTCCCGCGCCTGGCCTCGCATTGGAAGCGCGCCTACACGCAAAACCCGGCCGGCTGGACCGCCTGGCTGCTCTGCCCGGATATGAAGTTACCTCAGCAGATGCGGCTGAAGGAGTCGCGCCGCTTCCCGATGTGGAACGGCCCGATCGAATGCCGGATGTTCCGCTTTGATCTGGTCGCCGGTTCGGCGCGGGCACCCAAGCCCAACGCCGACGGCGAAACTCAAACAGGCCGCGAGGCCTGAGAGCCTAGCCCTTCACGGCAGCCTCGCAGTACTATTGCGTACAGTAACTGGTCATTCAAAGAGACTGCAAGGCCAACCAGCCCAGGACGGCCAGTGGCGCGGTGTCGGCGCGCAGGATGCGGGGCCCTAGCTGGGCGGCCAAAAAGCCCCGTTCGCACGCCGCCTGCTCCTCGGCCGGGCTCAGGCCGCCTTCGGGCCCACTCAAGACCAAGGTCTCTTGCGCTACCGCAGCGCTCAAGGCCTTCAGCGGCTGGGCGGCGGTCGGACTGAGCAGCCAGCGGCGCTGCTGGCTCGCCAACTCGGCCGGCTGCGCAGGCAATTCCGCCAGCCAGGCCGCCAAGGTTTTGACCGGTGCAATGGTGGGAACCTTGGTGCGGCCGCTTTGCTCGCAAGCGGCGATGGCTACACCCGTCCAATGCGCGGCCTTCTTGTCGGCCCGCTCACCATTTAGACGCAAGACCGAACGTTCGCTCATCAGCGGTTGAATGCAGGCCACGCCCAACTCGGTGGCCTTCTCGACCAAACCGTCCATGCGGTCATTGGCCGGCATCACCACGGCCAGCGTCACCGCATGCGTCAGTTCGCGTTGCACCGCTTGGCGCGCTTGCAAATGCACGCGCACCTCGCTGCGGCCCATTGCCGCGACCTCGGCCTGCCACTCATGGCCGGAGCCGTCAAACAAGGTCACCGGACTGCCCGGTTGCAGGCGCAAGACCTGGACATGGCGGGCGGCCGAGGGGGGCAACAGCAAATCATCGCCACCGAGGTCCGGGGCACTCAAGGGGATATCGACAAAAAAACGCGGTGGCATGACTGACAGCTCGAATCGGAAAGTCGCTCAGTGTGCCAGCAAGTTCACGCACCCCGTCATCATCAGCTTGAGCGGGTGATGGACATGGCACGCCGCACCTGATCGGCCACCACCTCGCCCTGCGCTTGGCTGACCTCGGCCACAAAGCGTTGCCCCAAGGCACGCAGGGCCGCCACATCGCCGCAGCGCTCTACGTCGAGCACCATCTTGTAACCCTTCATCAAGCCCAGATACTGCTTGGCATGGCGGGTCAAAAAGCCATAGAGCTGCTCATAGTCCAGCGGCGAGAGATCCAGCTCGACCGGGATGTCCACGGCGCCCGGATTGGCGTCTGCAATCAGCCCCTGCGCCAGCAAATATTCGATGTCGGCCGCCACAATGCCTTGCACCAGACTCAGCCATTGGGCGGCGGTTTTGCCACCATCGATCATCAGCAAGAGGTTGCGAACGCTGCGCGACATGGCCAAGCTGCGCGCCTTGATTTCAGCCCGCCCTGCTTCGGTCTTGACGTAGGCCCGGTCCAGCATCGTTGTCACTCCCCCAAGTACACAGCCGACTCTAAACGGTCCGGGGCTTTGCCGTGCGCGGACTCAGCGCACAAGGACTCAGGTCTTGTCGCGTAGTTCACGCCTGAGGATCTTGCCGACTGGCGTCTTGGGCAACTCATCGCGGAACTCGACCACCTTGGGCCGTTTGTATCCGGTCAGATTGGCCTCGCAATAGGCGCGCACATCGGTCTCGGTGATGGGGTTGACGGCCGGGTTCTTGCGCACGATGACCACCTTGACCGCCTCGCCGGCCTTGGCGTCGGGGATGCCCACCGACGCACATTCCAGCACGCCTTCCATCTGCGTCAGCACGTCCTCGATCTCGTTCGGATAGACGTTGAAGCCGCTGACCAGAATCATGTCCTTCTTGCGATCGACGATGCGGAAGAAACCGCGCTCATCCATGGTGCCGACGTCGCCCGTGCGGAAGAAGCCGTCGGCCGTCATCACCTGGGCGGTTTCGTCCGGCCGCTGCCAATAGCCGGCCATCACCTGCGGCCCACGAATGGCGATTTCGCCTCGCTCACCATTGGCCACCGGTTGACCCAGATCGTCCAGCAGCAAGATCTCGGTGCTGGGCA
Source organism: Paucibacter sp. B2R-40 (assembly GCF_025717555.1). Classification (GTDB taxonomy): domain Bacteria; phylum Pseudomonadota; class Gammaproteobacteria; order Burkholderiales; family Burkholderiaceae_C; genus Paucibacter_A. The sequence continues at coordinate 410,523 of NZ_JAJIRP010000002.1, forward strand.
TGGGCAGGCCAATCGAGCCGGTATAGGCCAGGCTATCGGTCGGGTTGCAACTGGCGATCGGTGAGGTTTCGCTCAGCCCATAGCCTTCGCAGATAGGGCAGCCGGTTTTTTCCAACCAAAGCTTGGCCGTTGCATGCTGCACCGCCATGCCGCCACCTACCGCGATCACCAAACTGCTCCAGTCGACGGTATTGAAATCCTTGTGATTGGCCATGGCCATGAACAAGGTGTTGACCGCCGGCAGGCTGTGGAAACGATGCTTGGCCAATTCCTTGAAGGTGCCCGGGATGTCACGCGGATTGGGGATCAAGACATTGCAGCCGCCCACATGCATGGACAGCATCATGTTCGTCGTGAAACCGAAGATGTGATACAGCGGCAAGGCGCAAATACTGACCAACTGCTCGCCGGCCGGGATCTTCTTGAGAGCGGGCTGATACCAAGCCTCGGCCTGCATCACATTGGCGACCAGATTGCGGTGCAGCAGCACCGCGCCCTTGGAGACACCGGTCGTGCCGCCGGTGTACTGCAGCACGGCGATATCGTTAGGGCCCACGCTGGGCGACTTGTAGCTCAGCTGACGACCTTTTGCGACCGCGTCATTGAAACTCACCGCGCCGGGCAACTCAAAGGCCGGCACCAGCTTCTTGACCTTGCGCACCACGTAATTGACGATCAAGCCCTTGGGGAAGCCCAACATATCGCCCATGGACGCCAGCACGACATGCTTGGTCGGCACTTGCTTGAGCACCTGCTGCAAGGTGATGGCGAAGTTCTCCAGGATGACGATCGCCTTGGCGCCGGAATCCTTGAGCTGATGCTCCAGTTCGCGCGGGGTGTAGAGCGGGTTGACGTTGACCACGACGAAACCGGCCCGCAGCACGGCAGCGACCGCGACCGGGTACTGCATCACGTTGGGCATCATCAAGGCGACGCGGTCGCCCTTCTCCAGCCCCAGACTCTGCAAATAGGCGGCCAAGGCACGCGAGCTCTCATCCAACTGGGCGAACGAGATCTGCCGGCCCATCATCTTGTAGGCGGGCTGCTGCGGGAACTTCTTGAACGCCGAATTCATCAGCTCGACCAGCGACGGGTACAGCTCCGCATGAATCTCGGCGGGCACACCTTCGGGATAGTTCTTCAGCCAAGTCTTCTGCAGCATGGGTTTTATGTCTCCGTTCGAATGAGCTGGATTCTCTCCGATGGGAGGGGGTGGGGGCATAGGGGGAAGCGATAGCGGGGCGTAGAGTGCGCTGCCCAATTGGGTTGAAAGCACCGCTCGCAACGGGCCAAGCTTCAACAGAAAGAACACGCGCCAGAACAACACCCTAAAGGCAAAAATACCGTACCCGAACTAACGGCACCTTCAAACGAGGGGGGCTTGTTGGCCCCAAATACCTTGGCTAGGGTTATCCTTGGCCCAAATTTTTAAGCCACTGCCGCCATGGAAAAGTCGCCCAGTCGTCAGCCGAAATGTCCAAAGGAACTGGGTGGCTGCATGTGCCCAATGGAAAAACCTCGATGAAACCTAAGAGCAATGACCATAGCGAAAAACACTAGAGCCTGGCAATCAGCTCTGTTCGATGCGTTGCTGTTTGGAGTGATTTTTGGCCTCACCAACGTCATATCCTACGGCTTCATCGTCATGACCGGCCGCAGTCTCAAACCCGCTGATTATGGGACATTCAGTGCGCTCTTAGGCTTGATTTCACTGGGCGGCGTTTTTGCCAACTCGATTCAGGCCGGCGCTACCCAAGCCGTCAAAACCAGCACAAACACACTGAAACTGCACCATGTACTCAGCTCAGCGTGGAAATATTCCGCGCTTGGAGCGGCCGTTCTGATTGCAGTTCTACTCCCCTTCAAACAACAACTAAACGCCAACACTTCGCAAGTCATCCTCGGCGGACTCTGCCTGTTTGCCATGATCATGAGTTCCGCAGTAGTCGGCTACCTTGCCGGCATCGGCAAGGTCCGAGCTCAGGCAGACCTTGCCTGCTATGGAGCTATCGCCCGGCTGGCCACAGGTTGGCTCTTGTTGACGACAGGATTTGGTATCAGCGGTGCGCTAGGCGGCTACGTTATTAACTATCTATTTATATTTGTATTAGCAATAATATACAACCGCAGTTACACCCCTCAGAACAATACCAAAATAGCGTCGAAAACCAAAAACATTAAAATAGAAACGTCGACTTTACTCATTTTCATGCTGACTTACGCGACTTTCACACTTGATCAATTTGCCGTTCAATTCTTCAATCCAAGTGTCGGCGGTGACTATGCCGCTGCGGCAACGATTGCAAAACTAACGTTCTTTACAGCTTTCCCCGTCATTGCCATCGCCTATCCACGCATGTTGACCCAAACAAGCCGCTTGGCACAATTAAAAACGCTCAGGCATGCAGCCACAGCAATTGTGGCCAGCGGTACCGCCCTGGTAATTGTATTGCTGATATTTCCGCATGAAATCACTACTCTATTTTTTGGGAATCAATTTGAAATGGCTGCAGCCAACATCCCAATTTTGGCTCTCGGTGTCCTGTTCTTTTCGATGTCGGTGCTCGCCATGCATGCCAAGATAGCCTGGCGATATACCGCTGGATACATACCGGCAGCAGTATTGCTGGGTGGCGGTTTTTTGCTGCATGCATATCGCCACCAAGACATAGGGAAAATTGTGGAAAATCAGACCATAATATTTGGCACACAAATGCTTTTCTTGTGGGCCAGTTTTATTCTCAATTTTAACTCCGCCTCGATCAGCCTGCATAACGCAAACGATAGTTAGTCATCATATGCCTAGCCAGAGTTATTAACTAAAATTTCAGAGTATTTTATCTCGGCCAACCAGTAGGTAAAATTTCAATATGCCAGAACAATCAAATATTTGGGTAGTAATCCCAGCCTTCAACGAGGGCGAAGTTATTCGAGACGTAATATCCGAATTGCGAAAAAAATACAACAATGTCGTGCTAGTTGATGATTGCTCCAAGGATACTACTGGCTCTGCCGCCCTGGATGGTGGAGCTATCGTGCTACGGCATCCCATCAATTTAGGCCAAGGTGCGGCACTTCAAACCGGGCTGAAATACGCGATTTCACAAGCAGCGGAATACGTGGTGACCTTTGATGCCGATGGGCAGCACCGCGTTGAAGATATTGCAGTACTTATGGAAGTTCAAAAACAATCGAATGCCGACATCGTGGTCGGCAGTCGATTTTTGGGAAGTACGCAGAATCTACCTACACTCAAAAAGATCGTGCTTAAGCTTGCTGTTCTATTTACTCGCATGACCAGCGGATTGCAATTGACTGATGCGCACAATGGGCTCCGCCTTTTTACCGGACATGCGGCCAAATCCATCAAAATCAATCAAAACAGAATGGCTCACGCATCGGAAATCGTTGATCAAATCCTAGGTCTTGGCTTAAAAGTTGCGGAAGCCCCTGTGACAATCATCTATACGGAATACTCAATCCGAAAAGGGCAGAAAATCAGCAATGCCTTCAATATCCTAGCTGAGCTTTTTGTTGGGAAAATTACAAAATGATTATGCAATTTATCCTGATATCAGGGCTCCTAGCTTGCCTGATCTACGCGTTCCTACAAAGACAAAAATCCCGTCTGATTAGCGCATTGTTGGCAGTAATCTCTATTCTTGGAATAGTATTCGTCTCCACACCAGAACTAACCAATGTCTTAGCAAAATTTGTCGGCATAGGGCGCGGAGCAGATTTAATTCTTTACTGCTGGCTATTGATAAGCATTGTAGTTTCAGTCAATCTCCAGATGAAGATACTTTCAATCCACAAAAATATTACAGATCTCACTCGCGAGTTGGCACTGATGCGACCACAGTCGCAGTTGCGAGAAATAGATAGGCCTGACAAGGAAAGCTATGAGCGAGCGCAAAGCCCAAGCGCAAATTATGAAAAACCAGTTCCTTTCAGTGATTAATATTATTACTAGATACTAAATATTTCTTCAAATATTGATGGCATTTAGACAGAATCAGCCATACATCCTAAAACATAGTTCAGCAGCGCGGACAACATGGCAAACATAATTAAAATTGAAAAAATAATTGATAAATATATTTTTCTTCCTCTTTGCTTTATCTTTGGGCGAAAAAATCATAGGAAGGCAATTCCAAATTCGATTACAAAAATACTCGTTATTAAATTCTGGGCGCTTGGTGACTCTGTAGTACTACTGCCTACACTTCAGGCCTTCAAAAGAAAATTCCCCAACTCTGAAGTACACGTACTGGCTCACACGAGAAACAGAGCCGTTTTCGAAGGTCAAGATTACATTGACAATATTATTGACTTTTCCATAAAAAATATATTAAATAACTTTAGATATTACGACATCTGCATAGATGCTGAGCCTTATTTAAATGTTTCCGCATTAATTTGCTTCATAAAAGGGAATTTTAGAATTGGATTCTCTCACGGAGCCAGAGGAAAAACATACCACATTCAAAGCCCATTCAATAAAAATCAACACATGGTTCAAAATTACCTCGATTTTGGAAAAATATTTAATATAGATAGAAATACAGATAAGCTTATTCCGCTTTCCATCTCGAGCCCTGATAAAGTTCTAATTTCAGAATACCTGCAGAAAGTCAAATATTCGACTACTGGCCTAACAGTTGGCATCGCTCCAGGTGTCGCTGAGTCGGTGAAATTCAGAATGTGGCCAATTGAAAATTTCGCCGCACTCGCTGATACCTTAATCGAAAAATATAACGCACAGGTTTTTTTCATCGACTCAAAGTCAAACATTGAAACAATTAGAAAAATTGAATTTTCAATGAAAAATAAGGCTATAAATTCTGCGGGAATATTTACCGTAAAACAATCAGCAGAACTTATTAGTCGATGCGATATTGCGATAAGCAACGATTCCGGCTTCATGCACATTGCAGCTGCAGCAGGCGTAAAAACAATAGGTTTATTTGGCCCCAATACACCCGTCCTATGGGGGCCATATGGCGCAAATAATGTCTCCATATGGAAACCGAAAATTGGCTGCCCTTTTATAGACAACACCAGCGCAGAATTAATTCCAAAACAACTGAGCTTTGAGCAGGCCAATTGCATGACAGCAATTGAGGTTGATGATGTACTGATTGCAATTGACAAGTTGCTTCAAATAAAATAGTTATATTTCCGTTGCAATTTGCATTGAATTAATTTTTTATTTTTTAAGAAACAAAAAATATCAAATTCGCAGTTGATTATTTTTGAAAATTGCAACTCGTAATTCAGTCATTAAAATGCAAAGGTTTGTGTATGTTGAATTCAACCTGGGACAAAGATCCTGCAGGGTATGACTCTCATCGAACCACTTGGCTTCATCAGCGAAAGACCAATCGCCTGTTTGAATTTCTTACTGAGGCGAAGGCAGGGGAACGGATCATTGAAGTCGGATGCGGAACTGGAGTAGCTATTCTTGATATTGCTGAACGTCGCCCTGACTTGAGCTTCATCGGTATTGATCCGAATAGAGAATATATTGACTATGCAAACACAAAAGTCACCCAGAGAAAATTCAAAAATGTGAGTTTCTCTACTGGTCTGGCTGAGCAAATTTCGAGTTCAAATGAGAACTCATGTCAAGCCAACTGGATTATTTCAACCGACGTTCTGCATCATGTAAGCGACCTCAGAAGATCTATCGAAGAGATTTCATTGAATTCTTGCTCCGGCGCAAAATGGATGATTCTCGAACCAAGTTGGCTGAATCCCTATATCTGCTACTTTCAGGCCACCAAATTAGGGGAACGAAATTTTTGGCCAAACGCATTCCTAGAGCTGACCCGGAACAATTGGCATCACGAAGCAACGCAGTATATTAATATAATTCCGTCGGCCATAAAAAAGCCTAACAATATTATAAAAAAACTCGAATACTTTCTAGAGGGGTTGCCGGTTATTTGTGGAACAATATGCCTTGTCTTGCAGAAGAAATAAGTTTTATTTGATCATGACAAATAGATATTTTCAAGACTTCTATGCTTCATTTCCCGCGCGGAAACATGCCATTTTTTATCTACTTTTTGGCGGCATCAGCATTTGTTTATTAGTCTTTCTAACGCCTCCATTTGAAGTTCCCGATGAACCGCAACACTTTTATCGAAGCTACCAACTCAGTCACTTCGATGAGGTGGATAGAGTTAAGAGCAAACGGATAGACCTTGACTTACCCGCTTCAATTCCAGGCCTTGTCATGCACTTCATGGGTACCACGGAATTTCACGCTCCAAGGAAACCTCCGCAAAGATCATTGACTGAAATATTTAAAAAGCTTGGCGATCCGGTCGATGAAGATCTGCGAGTAAACATTGATTTCTCTGGAATACAGGCAAATTCGCCTCTTCCTTACCTCCCGCAAGCCATGGCAATAGCGGCAGTTAGATCTGTGGGTTGGGGTCCCTTGGAAATGCTCTACGCGGGCCGCTTGGTAAACGCCTTGAGTGCAATCATCATTACAACTGTAGCTATCGCGCTGCTACCAGTTGGCCGAACTTTCGCGCTGATCGTGGCCTTGCTGCCCATGACGCAGTTTCAGACAGCATCGGTATCCCCTGATGCATTGACGATCAGCGGAGCGTTGCTATTTACAGCGCTGATGGCAAGGTTTTTGGCAAAGCTAAACTGGACCTGGAAACAACAGTTGGCCACTATTCTTGCGGGCTTACTGATGTGCTCAGTAAAGCCTGTTCTTGCGCCACTACTATTTGCTGGCTTGTGGTTGGGTTCGCATACAAGGAATTCTGTTTTCGTTTCAGCCAAGCGGGTATTTGCGACTCAATTCATTTTGGCTGCCATTACCGTTTCACTGATTGCCATTTGGTTCCTGCTTGTGCCTAAACCTCATACAACTACCTTGGGCACTCCGGTGGGAGTTGATTCCTCAGGCCAAGTTGCATATTTAATGGAACATCCCTTGACTGCGGCGAGAATTCCATTGAGATCACTTTATTTGTACGCAGGATCGCGCTGGCAATCAACTATAGGGAAACTCGGATGGCTCAATGTACATCTGAATAGTTGGGTTTATATACTTTCGGGCATCGCCATGCTTCTAGGCCTCTACGCGGAGAGGGCAAAGGCTCGCGTCAATGTCTCATCGTCATTTTGGATCGCCTTTCTCAGTATTACGGCGATTTTCATGGTTGAATGGGCCTTATACATTATTTGGACGCCGGTTGGGGCATATGCAGCAGAAGGGGTGCAAGGCCGATACTTCCTGCCCATACTACCTATGGCGGGCGTCGCGGGGGTCACTTTGATTCAAAGGTGCTCCCTCAGAAAATTTAGACAGCACGCCACCTACTGTGTCGTCGCGATACTAATTGCGACGACGCTCTCAATGCATCGCACAATTATCGGGGTTTATGGACTCTTCTAGCGCCAAACCAGCTCCGACACAAACCGCTACTCCACCGCCTTCACCATATCCTCCACCACCTTCTTCGCGTCGCCGAACACCATCATCGTCTTGTCCATATAGAACAGCTCGTTGTCCAGGCCCGCATAGCCGGCCGCCATCGAGCGTTTGTTGACGATGATGGTCTTGGCTTTGTAGGCCTCCAGAATCGGCATGCCGTAGATGGCAGAACCCTTCACATGGGCAGCCGGATTCACCACGTCGTTGGCACCGAGGATGATGGCGACGTCGGCCTGCGCGAACTCGGCGTTGATGTCTTCCATCTCGAACACCTGGTCATAGGGCACCTCGGCCTCGGCCAACAGCACATTCATGTGGCCGGGCATGCGGCCCGCCACCGGGTGGATCGCGTACTTGACCTTGACGCCGCGCTCGGTCAGCTTGTGCGCCAACTCCTTGACCGCATGCTGGGCACGCGCCACCGCCAAGCCGTAGCCGGGGACGATGATGACGGTCTCGGCATTGCCCATGATGAAGGCGGCATCGTCGGCGCTGCCGCTCTTGACCGTGCGCTGCACCGCGCCACCGGCCGCCGCAGCACTGGTATCACCCCCAAATCCGCCCAGGATCACATTGAAAAAGCTGCGGTTCATCGCCTTGCACATGATGTAGCTCAGGATGGCGCCGGATGAACCCACCAGCGAGCCGGCAATGATCAGCATCGAGTTGTTCAGCGAAAAGCCGATGCCTGCGGCCGCCCAACCCGAATAGCTGTTCAGCATCGACACCACCACCGGCATGTCCGCCCCGCCAATCGGGATGATCAGCAAAACGCCCAGGGCAAAGCCCAGCAGCAGGATCAGATTGAAGTCCAGCCAGCTCTGCGAATGCCAGAAGCCGAAGCAGAAAAACACCGCCGCAAGACCCAGAGCCAGATTCAGCTTGTGCTGACCGGCAAAAGACACCGGCGCGCCCTGAAACAGGCGGAATTTGTATTTGCCGGACAGCTTACCGAAGGCAATCACCGAACCGCTGAAAGTCACCGCGCCGATAAAGGCGCCCAGCGCCAGCTCAATACGATTGCCGCCGGGGATGTTGGTGCTGCCAGCCGAACTGATGCCAAACGCCGCCGGCTCCAACACGGCCGTGGCCGCGATAAACACGGCCGCCAAGCCAATCATGCTGTGCATGAAGGCGACCAGCTCGGGCATCTTGGTCATCTCGACCTTTTGTGCCATGAAGGCGCCCAGACCGCCGCCGATGATCAGGCCGGCCAGCACATAAGTCAGGCCGAACAGCTCACCATGCGCGAGCTTGACGATCAAGGCCGCCGTCGTCACGGTCGCGATCAGCATGCCGACCATGCCGAAGATATTGCCGCGAATCGAGCTGGTCGGGTGCGACAAGCCCTTCAGCGCTTGGATGAAGAAGACACTGGCGACGAGGTACAGAAGGGTGACTAAATTCATGCTCATTTTTTAGTCTCCACGGTCTTTTTTTCCTTCTTCTTGAACATCTCCAGCATCCGCCGCGTGACCAAAAAGCCGCCGAACACATTGACAGCGGCCAAGGCCACGGCCAGCGTGCCCATGAACTTGCCCAGATCGGTGACCGTCAAGGCAGCAGCCATCATGGCGCCGACGATGACGATGGCCGAGATCGCGTTGGTGACGGCCATCAGCGGCGTGTGCAGCGCGGGAGTCACCGTCCAGACGACGTGGTAGCCGACATAGATCGCCAGCACAAAGATGATCAGATTGGTGACCGTTGGGTTAACGAGTTGTTCCATGGCTTCAGCTCTTCTTTCTCTTGACTTCACCGGCCTGCGTCATCAGGCAGGCGGCAACGATGTCGTCATCCATCGGGACCTGGAACATGCCTTCTTTGCTGATCACCAGCTTCAAGAAATCCAGGATATTGCGGGCATACAGTGCTGACGCATCAGCCGCTACCAGCGCCGGCAGATTGGTCTCGCCGACCAGCGTCACGCCATGCTTGACGACCGTCTTGCCGGCCTCGGTCAAGGGGCAGTTGCCGCCATTGGCAGCGGCCAGATCCACGATTACCGAGCCCGGCTTCATGCTTTGGACCATGGCCTCGCTGACCAGCACTGGTGCGGCGCGGCCAGGGATCAGCGCCGTGGTGATCACCACATCGGCCTGCGCCACCCGCTTGGCGACTTCGGCCCGCTGGCGGTCCAGCCAGCTCTGCGGCATCGCCTTGGCGTAACCGCCCACGCCGACGGCGGCTTCCTTTTCCTCGTCGGTGTCGTAAGACACATCGATGAACTTGGCGCCCAGTGACTCGACCTGCTCCTTGACGGCCGGCCGCACATCCGAGGCCTCGATCACCGCGCCCAGGCGCTTGGCCGTGGCAATCGCCTGCAAGCCCGCCACGCCGACGCCCAAGACGACGACGCGTGCCGCCTTGACCGTGCCGGCCGCCGTCATCAGCATGGGGAAGAATCGCTGATAACGGTCGGCCGCGATCATCACCGCCTTGTAGCCGGCGATATTGGCTTGGCTGGACAGCACATCCATGCTCTGCGCCCGCGAGGTGCGCGGCGCCGCTTCCAGCGCGAAGGCGGTCAGGCCGGCAGTGGCCAAAGCCTGCAAACCGTCGGCGTCAAAGGGATTGAGCATGCCGACCAGGGCCGCGCCGGGCCTGACCAGCGCTAACTCCTCACTCGATGGGCTGCGCACCTTCAGCAGCAAATCGGCACCAAAGGCTGCAGCGCGGTCAACAAGCTCGGCGCCGGCCGCCGCGTAGGCCTCGTCAAGCACGCTCGCAGCCAGGCCGGCGCCGCGCTCGATGCGCAAGACATGACCTTGCGCTTTCAATTTTTTGGTGGTTTCGGGCGTGATGGCCACGCGCGTTTCACCGACTGCGCTTTCGCGCGGGACACCTATCAGCATGAAATTTCCCTTCCAGAGACCTCATCGAGCAATTAGCCGCGCCGAGCTTACACAATAGATGCTCTTGATGACACCCGGGCATGCCTGGGTACAACGGAGTTAGAGATGTCCACCAAGAATGAGCGTTGGAAGCCTGCGGTGACGGTCGCGGCGGTCATCGAGCAAGACGGCCGCTATTTGCTCGTCGAAGAAGAAACGCCTGAGGGCCTGCAACTGAACAACCCGGCCGGGCATCTGGACCCGGGCGAGTCGCCGCTGGAAGGCGTGGTGCGCGAGGCGCTGGAAGAAACCGCGCGCGACTTTGTGCCCGAAGCCTTGCTTGGCCTGTATATGGCGCGTTTTGTGCGCAGCAAGCGTGGCGAGGATGTCACCTATCTTCGACTGGCCTTCAGCGGCCGTGTGGGTGAGGCGATCAAGGGCCGCACGCTGGACCACGGCATCCATCGCACGCTGTGGATGACGGTGGACGAGATTCGCGCCAGCGCCGAGCGCCACCGCAGCCCCTTGGTGCTGCGATGCATAGAAGATCACATGGCCGGCAAGCGCCTGCCGCTGGACGCCATCCACATCGACCCCTCGTTGTACACGCCCTTGATCAAGGGTTGACGGCTTGCGGGACAATTCGGCATGAGCAACAAAAAGCAACGCATCGTCGTCGGCCTCTCCGGTGGCGTGGACTCCGCCGTCACCGCCTACCTGCTCAAGCAGCAGGGCCATGAAGTGATCGGCATCTTCATGAAGAACTGGGAAGATGACGACAGCGATGACGAGAATGGCAAATACTGTTCCTCGAACATCGATTTTGTTGACGCGGCGGCCGTCGCCGATGTGATCGGCATCGAGATCGAGCATGTCAACTTCGCCGCCGACTACAAGGACCGCGTGTTCGCGACCTTTTTGCGCGAGTACCAAGCCGGCCGCACGCCCAACCCCGACATCTTGTGCAATGCCGAGATCAAGTTCAAAGCCTTTTTGGACCATGCGATGCGGCTGGGCGCCGAGAAGATCGCAACGGGGCACTATGCGCGCGTGCGTGAACTGGGCGGCCAGGTGCAGTTGCTGAAGGGCGTGGACAACAGCAAGGACCAAAGCTACTTCCTGCACCGCCTGAACCAGGCGCAACTGGCCAAGACGCTGTTCCCGGTCGGTGAGTTGCACAAGACCGAGGTGCGCCGCATTGCCGAAGAGATCAAGCTGCCCAACGCGCGCAAAAAGGATTCGACCGGCATCTGCTTCATTGGCGAGCGGCCGTTTCGGGAGTTTTTGAACCGCTATCTGGCCCATCAACCCGGTCCGATCAAAGACGCGAATGGCCGCACGATTGGCGAGCATGTCGGCCTGTCCTTCTACACCTTGGGTCAGCGCCAGGGCTTGGGGATTGGCGGGCTCAAGCCCGAGCGGGTCAAGCGAACTCGCGGCGCACCGGCCGCCCCGGTGCCGGTGCGCGGCAGCGGCGACCATGCGCCCTGGTTTGTGGCCAAAAAAGATATGGCCAGCAACACCCTCTATGCGGTGCAGGGGCATCAGCACCCTTGGCTTCTCAGCCACAGCTTGCTGGCCGATGACATCAGCTGGACCAGCTTGACGCCACCCAGCGCCGCTCCGATGGCCGCCAAAACCCGCTACCGGCAAAACGACGCCGACTGCAAGTTCAGCCCCGATGAGCCGATCGCGGGGCAGTTTCGGCTCGACTTTGCGCAAGCCCAATGGGCGGTCACGCCGGGCCAGAGCGCGGTGCTGTATGACGGCGAGGTCTGCTTGGGCGGCGGCGTGATTGCGCAAGTTCCGACGCCAACATGACCAAGGGCACGCGGCAAAACCGTCGTCCTGTGTCAAGCTTGCGGCTTTTTCTGCAAGCGACCCACTCTTGAACACCTTTGACCGCCTGCTCGCCCGCTTCGCCCAGCCCAGCGTGGCGCTGCGCATCGCCGTGTTGGCGGTCTGCCTGCTGGAGCTGGCCGCCACCGTAGCGGCCTTGCTGGGTTTTCAGACCGATGCCTATGACGGCGCGGTCGCCGCCCTGTATCTGCGCCTGGGCGGCGCCAGCAATGACACGCTGCTGCTGATTGGCTGTTTCTTGCTGGTGCTGCTGTTCGCCTGGTCTTACTGGTGCCTGGCCCGTGATGCCAGCGCCGATCAACCGCCCCGCCATGCCTTGGCGCGACTGATTTTGGTCAACCTGCTGGCCATCAGCGTCACGCCCGGCCTGCCGTTTCTGGTCACCGCCTTGGCAGCGGTTTTGTTGCGCGCCCGACCAGCGTTCCTGTTCGCACTCACTCAAATCGCCATCAATCTGGCGCTCTATCGTCTGCTGCCCCTGCCCGCCCTGGTGCAGCCTGACGCCGCCGTGCCCGCCTGGTTGGACAGTTTGGGCCTGTTGATGGCGATGGTGGCCTTGCACGGCATGGCTTTTGGCCTCGGCCGCATGGTGGCCGCCGAGGCCGAAAAGCGCCGCTGGCTGCAAGTGATGCTGGCCGAGCGCCTGAGTGGCGAGCAATTGCAGGCCGAGCAGCTGCGCTATAGCGAACGCGCGATGATGGCGCGCGAGTTGCATGATGTGGTCGGCCATCACCTGACCGCCTTGAATCTGCAGCTGCAACTGGGCAGCGCCTTGCTGCAGCGCCGCGACGCGGGCGGCGCGCTGCTGGCGGTAGACAAGGCGCGCGAAAACGCAGCCGGTCTGCTGGCCGATGTGCGCGAGGCGGTGTCGCAACAGCGCAGTGCGCCGCGCATCGACCTCACCACCGCGCTGCAAGCCTTGGCCGAGGGCATTGCCAGCACCCGCATCGAACTCGATATCGCCCCGGCCGCGCGCGACCTCGGGCCGCGCGTCGCACACGCCTTGTTGCGCTGCGTGCAAGAGGCCGTCACCAATAGCGTTCGGCATGCCCGCGCCGCCCGGGTCAGCATCAGCCTGGGCTTAGTCCTGGGCAAAGAGCACGAAGAGGTTTGCGTCAGCATCGACGATGATGGCCGCGGCGCGCCGCAACACAAGGCGGGCAACGGCCTGCAAGGCATGGCCGAACGAATGCAAGAATTGGGCGGTCGGATGGAGGTGACGCGCCGAAGTCCAGGCTTCAGAATTGAGTTGCGTTGCCCGCGCGACCCCCAAATTGGACCCTCGTCTTGATCACGAGTGGCCGGATGAATTCACTGAAAGGACGGTATGAGTAAACCGCTGATCAAACTGCTCTTGGTCGAAGACCAGCAACTCGTGCGCGAGGCGCTCAAAGGACTGCTGGCCCTGAGCGACGAAATCACCATCGTTGGCGAGGCCAGCGACGGCGCCGAAGCGCTGCAGATGATTGCCGAACAAGGCCTGGAGCAAACGCCCGACATCGTGCTGTCGGACATGCGCATGCCCAGGCTGGACGGCCTTGGCCTGATACGCGCGCTGGCGGCACGCGGCCTGAACATCCCCGTCGTGCTGCTGACCACGTTTGACGACGCCGGCATTTTTGACGAAGCAGTGCGCTCCGGAGCGCGCGGCTTTTTGCTCAAGGCCATCAGCCCCGACACCTTGCTGCAGTCGCTGCGCGAAGTGATGAACGGCGGCACCTCGCTGCGACCATCGCTGACGGCCCGCATGGAGCGGCCGGTCGCGGCGGCCGAGCGCTCCTTTGTGGCGACGGAACAGCCCGACCCGCTTTCACCCAAGGAGTTGCAAGTCTTGCGCCTGGTCGCCAGCGGCCGCAGCAACACCGAGATCGCCGCGCTCTTGGGCAATAGCGAAGGCGTGATCAAGAACCACTGCTCGTCGGTGTTTTCGAAAATGGGCGTGCGCGACCGCACGCAGGCGGTCTTGCGGGCGATTGACCTGGGCTGGATCTGAATTCGGCGGCTCAGTCTTGCACTGAGTGGCCGAGATCCATTACCCAGTACAGCCGATACTTGCCTGGCCCGCTGGCGCAGACCAGCGCGACATCTTTAAAGGCCGGCTGCATCAGGTTTTCGCAATGCTTGGGGCTGGCGCTCCAAGTCTGCAGCGCTTCTTCCAGATTCTCTTGCCCTGCGGCCAGGTTTTCGCCGACGCGATAAGCCAGATAGCCGTTCGCGCGTAGGCGCTCGCGCAGCGTGCGCCCGTTGGCTGCCACATGGTTGAGCTGATCCCCTTGCGCCAACTCGGCGGCATAGCCCTGGGCCACCTGCTCCAGGCGGGGCTCCCAGCGCAGTGGGCCGGCCGCAGCGAAGCTCAGTGCTCCACACGCGCGTGGCTGAGCCCGAAAGGCATTCAGGTAACTGAGCACTTGCTCGACCACCACCTTGTCCTGACAGCTCGGCTCGGCCGCTTGGCCAGCGGCCGGCACGGCTAACATTGCCAACAACAGGACAAACGAACTTCTAAAAAACATGGACTTGGCAGCAAAGCTCGCGCGGTGAGGGCCGAATCGTACCCGCAGGCGTCCGTTCGCGCCCCTTGCGGTCGATTCATCGCAGCGCCGGCAACATGCGGCGCGGGCCGTGGCAAGATCCACCCCGTTCATCAAAACCAAGGCAACCCTCCACCATGGCTGACGCTCCTTCCGCACCACTGGGTCAATTGAAGATTGACCGCCAGGCCTCGACCAGCAAATCAAAGCGCCCGCGCAAGACCTGGCCCTGGGTGCTCGGTGGTGCAGTGGCCTTGGGTGCAGCGGCGATGGTGCTGATGCCGGCCAAGCCCGAGGTGCAAGCCAGCACGGTGCTGCAAAGCTATCCCTCGCAGCAATACTTGCAGCTGACGGCCTCCGGCTACGTGGTCGCGCAGCGCCGTGCAGCCGTCGCGTCCAAGGGCAGCGGCCGGCTGATCGAGCTGACCGTGCGCGAAGGCAGCCTGCTCAAGAAAGGCGATCTGATCGCCCGGCTCGACGCCAGCGATGTGCAGGCCTCGATCGGCACAGCCTTGGCGGGTGTGCGGCAAGCCGAAGCCGGCCTGCGCCAAGCCCAGGCGCAAGCGCAACAGGCCGGCGTCGAGCTGGGCAATGCCGAGGCCGAAATGCAGCGCAGCAAGAGCCTGCAAGCGCAAGGCTTTGTCTCAGCGCAAGCCTTGGACGCCAACCAGCGCCGACTCGACGCCGCCCGTGCCGGCATGGCCGCCGCGCAAGCCAGCGTCGGGCAGGCACAGGCCAGCCAAGGCCAAGCGCAGGCGCTGCTGGCGGTGCAAAATGTCAATCGCGAGTACACCGAGATCCGCGCCCCGTTTGATGGCGTGGTGCTGAACAAGAACGCCAATGTCGGCGACATGATCTCGCCCTTCTCGAATGCGGCGGGTTCGCAAGGCGCGGTCGTCACCATGGCCGATATGAGCACGCTGGAGGTCGAGGCCGATGTGTCCGAAGGCAGCCTGGCCAAGGCGACCAAGGGGCAGCCGGTCGAAATCACATTGGACGCATTGCCCGAGATGCGCTTCACCGGCCAGGTCGCCGGCATTGTGCCGACGGTGGACCGCGCCAAGGCGACGGTGATGACCAAGATCCGCTTTGACCAGCTCGACCCGCGCATCCTGCCGGAGATGAGCGCCAAGGTCAGCTTCCTGTCCAAGGCGCCGACACCGGCCGAGCAGCAGCCGGTCTTGGCCGTCAACCCGAAAACGTTGCTGGAAAAAGACGGCAAACAGTGGCTGCTGCGCATCAAGCGCGAGGGCGAGAAGGAGTTGCTGGAGGCGGTCGAAGTCAAGGTCGGCCGCAAGCTCGGCGATGTCGTCGAAGTGACGGGCGCCGTCAAATCGGGCGATCGCATCGTGCTGGCGCCCAGCGCCAAGCTCAAAGACGGCGGCCAAGTGACGCTGGCGGCGAAGTAAGCCATGAGCGAACATGAAACCCTGATTCGCATCCGCGATCTGTCCAAGTCTTACGAGCGCGGCGGTCAGGAAATTCCGGTGCTGCTGGACATCCAGCTCGATGTGGAGGCGGGCGACTTTGTTGCCTTGATGGGCCCCAGCGGCTCGGGCAAGAGCACCTTGCTGAATCTGATTGCCGGCATCGATCAACCCAGCAGCGGCCGTATCGAAATCGGCGGCATCGACATCGCCACACTCAGTGAAGCACAACTGGCCAATTGGCGCGCCGCCCATGTCGGCTTCATCTTCCAGTTCTACAACCTGCTGCCGGTGCTGACCGCGTTCGAGAACATCGAGCTGCCCTTGTTGTTGACAAATTTGTCGGCCAAGCAGCGCCGAGAACACACCTTGGCGGCGCTGGAGATGGTCAAGCTATCCGATCGAATGGATCATTACCCGAATGAACTCTCGGGCGGCCAGCAGCAGCGGGTGGCGATTGCCCGCGCGCTGGTCAGCGACCCGACCCTGATCGTCGCCGATGAGCCCACCGGCGACCTCGACCGCGTCACCGGCTCCGAGGTCTTGGACCTGCTGCAGCAACTCAACCGCGATTTGGGCAAGACCATCGTGATGGTCACCCATGACCCCAAGGCTGCGGCGCGCGCACGCCGCATGGTGCATCTGGAAAAAGGCGTGTTGGTCAGCGAAGCCGAAATGAACGCCCAGGCCTGAAGCCCAAACTAAGCCACCATGTTCCTCTTCAAGCTCCTGCTCAAAAACGCCTTTCGCCACAAGCTGCGCACGCTCCTGACCATGGTCGGTCTGGTGGTGGCGATCTGCGCGTTTGGGCTGCTGCGCACCATCATCAGTGCTTGGTACGCCGGCGTTGAAGGCAGCAGCAGCACGCGCCTGGTGACGCGCAGCGCGATCTCCTTGACCTTCCCGCTGCCGATGAACTATGCGCAGCGGCTCAAAGGCGTGGACGGCGTCAGCAGCATTTCCTGGTCGAACTGGTTCGGCGGCGTGTACCAAACGGAGCGCAATTTCTTCCCGCAGTTTGCCGTCGACCCGGTCAGCTATCTGGCGCTCTACCCCGAGTACCGCTTGTCGGACGCAGAGCGGCTGGCATTTCTGCGCGACCGCCAGGGCGCCATCGTCGGGCGCAAGCTGGCCGATAAATATGGCTGGAAGCTCGGCGACCAGATTCCCATTCGCGGCACCATTTACCCCGGCACCTGGACCTTCACGCTGCGCGGCATCTGGGACGGCGCCGAGGCCAAGACGGACGAGAGCCAGTTGCTGTTTCACTGGGCATTTTTGAACGAGTCGATACGCAAACTGGCGCCCAAGCGCGCCGATTCGGTCGGCGTCTACATCATCGGCATCAAAGACCCGCAAAACGCGGCCTTGATTTCGCAGCGGGTCGACGCCGGCTTCAAGAACTCGCTGGCCGAAACGCTGACCGAGACCGAGTCGGCCTTCCAGCTCAGCTTTGTGTCTATGAGCGAGGCGATTTTGCTGGCGATCGAAGCGGTCAGCTACATCATCGTCATCATCATCATGGCGGTGATGGCCAACACCATGACCATGACCGCGCGCGAGCGCCTGGCCGAATACGCGACGCTAAAGGCCTTGGGCTTTGCGCCCAGCTTTGTCGTCAAGCTCTTGTTCGGCGAGAGCCTCTTGATCGCGCTGCTCGGCGGCCTGGCCGGCCTGCTGCTGACACTGCCGCTGGCGGCAGGCTTTGGCAAGGCCATAGGCACGCTGCTGCCGGCTTTTCATGTCTCGGGCCTGACGATGAGTTTGCAGATGCTGGCGGCCTTGATCGTCGGCGCGGTGGCGGCTGCCTGGCCGGCGTGGAAGATGAGTCGAATTGATATTGTTCAGGGCCTGAGACATGTGGCGTAATCTTCAAGGGCCGAGCGCCGGGCCGCCCCAAGCCGACCCGCATCCCCTCGGGCGATCGACCGGCGTACTCGCCGGGCGAGGGGCCAACATCTCGCCGGCCTGGAAGATGAGTCGGATAGATATTGTTCAGGGGCTGAGGCACGTGGCATGAAAGCGATCCCACTTTCATACATCGCCCGGAATTTATGGGTGCGGCGCGTCACCACCTTGTTGACGGCCGGCGGCATGGCCCTGGTCGTTTACGTGTTTGCCACCGTCTTGATGATGAGCGAAGGCATACGCGCAACGCTGGTGGCGACCGGCCAACCGGACAATGTGATCGCCTTGCGCAAGGGCGCCGGCGCCGAGATCAACAGCGGTGTTGACCGCATCCAGGCCAGCATTCTGGAGAGTCTGCCCGGCATCGCCACCGATGCGAACGGCCAGCCGCTGATCACCAAGGAACCGGTGGTGCTGAACAACCTGCCCAAGCGCGGCAGCGGCAAACCCAGCAATGTGACGGTGCGGGGCACCAGCGAGCGCGGCCTGCAACTGCGCCCACAGGTGCAAATGATCGAGGGCCGGATGTTCCGCCCTGGCACCTCGGAAATCATCACTGGCAAAGCGATTGCACGCGGCTTTCAGGGCGCGGGCTTGGGCGAGACGCTGCGCTTCGCCGGCCGCGACTGGACGGTGGTGGGCGTGTTTGACGCAGGCCGCACCGGCTTTGACTCCGAAATTTGGGGCGACGCCGAGCAAATGCTGCAGGCCTTCCGGCGCGGTGCGTTTTCCAGCGTGGTGTTCCGGCTCGCCGATGCGAGTCAATTTGAAGCACTCAAAGCCAAGCTGGCGGATGACCCGCGGCTGACGGTCGAACTCAAACGCGAGGCGGTGTTTTACGCCGAACAAAGCGAGGCGCTGGCCAAGTTCATCAGCATCCTGGGTACGGCGCTGTCGGTGATTTTTTCGATAGGCGCCATCGTCGGCGCGATGATCACGATGTTTGCGGCGGTGGCTTCGCGCGTGGGCGAGATCGGCACCTTGCGGGCCCTGGGCTTCCAGCGCGGCGCGGTGCTCTTGGCTTTTATGCTGGAGTCGCTGCTGCTGGCCTTGGTCGGCGGCCTGATCGGTTTGGCCGCCGCTTCGCTGATGCAAACGGTCAATATCTCGACCACCAACTTCCAGACCTTCTCGGAACTGGCCTTTCAGTTCAAGCTGACCCCGGCCATCGTCTGGCAAACGCTGCTGTTCTCCTTGTTCATGGGCTTTGTCGGCGGCTTCATCCCGGCTTGGGGCGCGGCGCGGATGAAGATCGTCGATTGTTTGCGGGCGGCATAAAGCCAAGCCAAGCCAAGCTGGCTGACGCGGCCGGACGATGCCACGAAAAACAGGGTTAGCCCCTGGTGACACCCCCCCTGAATGCGGGAGCACCGCCTAGGCTAAACACCCATGGGATGAACGCCTCAAACGTGAACAAATGGGCACTCATTCGGTGGGTCCCAAGGTCCGCGCTTCAGGCTTGTCCTTCAGCCCGCAAGGCCATATCAAACGGCCCAAGTTCCCACCGTCAACCGATTGACCGAGAGGGACTTATTGATGAAGCTTTCCACACCAAGCCGTTTTGGGCTCGCGGCCCTGGCCCTGGCCGCCTCGAGCGTGGCCTTTGCCGATGCACCAAGCATTTACACGCAGGGCTTCGAGAACCTGGCCACCTCCGGCTGGCTGCTGACGAATAACAGCGCGCCAGCGGGCCTGGCCTGGTTCCAGGGCGTGCCCGAGTCGCTGAGCGCGCAGGCCGGCGCCACAGACTCATTTGCGATGGCGACCTATAACAGCGCCCTCAACGGCACTGGCAGCATCGACAACTGGCTGATCAGCCCCGAGATCGCGCTGAACGGCGCCACCGAGCTGAGTTTTTGGGCCCGCACCGAAGACACCGCCGGCTATGCCGACCAGATCAAGGTCTACTTCAGCGCCGGTTCCGCCTCCAACACCGCCAGTTTCACCACGCTGCTGAGCTCGGTCGCGGCCAGCACTGGCGGCTGGACCCAGTACAGCTTGGCATTGCCCAATGCCGCCTCGGGCCGGATTGCCTTTGACTACGCTGTGGCCGACGCCAACAACGCCAATGTGATCGCGATCGACAGCGTCAGCATCACCGCCGCCGTGCCCGAGCCGAGCAGCTATGCCTTGATGGGCCTGGGCTTGTGCGCCGTGGCCTTCGCCCGCCGCAAAGTCCGCGCCCAGTAAGTCGCTTCAACTTAGCGCCCTGCTTTGAAACAAGGAATGACTCCCATGAAAATCAAGATCAGCCCCCTGGCTGCGGCGTTCGCCGTGGTCACCCTGCTGGCCGCGTCGGCCGCATCGGCGGCCACCGTCGCCAAAGACCCGGTCACCGGTGAATTGCGCGCCCCCACCGCAAGCGAAGCCCAGGCCCTGAGCCAGCCCGCCTCCAGCGGACGGGTCGGCGTCAAAGCCGCATCCACAAGCACGCAAGCGCGTGGCCTGTTGACAGGTCGCATCAACCCTCAGCCGGTTCAACATGCCGACGGTTCGGTCGAGCATGAGCTCGATGAAAGCTCGCTGTCCTTCAGCGTCGCCACGCGCAATAGCGACGGCAGCATCAGCCAAGCCTGCGTGACCGGCGCGCAAGCCGCCGACGCCGCCATGAAGGCGCCCGCCAAGACCAATGCCAAGACCGCCAAGGGACACAGCCATGACCTCAAATAAGACGACCTTCTCGACTTCGCTGCGCCACGGCAAGGTCGCCGCTGCGGCCTTGCTGCTGGCGTCCACGCTGGGCCTGTCGCTGCAAGCGCAAGCCGCTGCCACCATCGTCATCAACAACGTCAACGCCGCCGGCGTCGGCTTCAATGACACCACGCCGGCCACTCCCGTGGGCGGCAACACCGGCACCACGCTAGGCCAGCAACGTCTGATCGCCTTCACCCATGCCGCCAATATCTGGGGCGCCACGCTGACCAGCAGCCAGCCTATCGTGATCAATGCGCAGTTCTCTGCCCTGACCTGCACGAGCGCCTCGGCGGTACTGGGCAGCGCCGGCGCGACCTCGGCATTCCGCAATTTTGCCAATGCCCCCAAGGCCAACACGCTGTACTCCTACGCCTTGGCCAACAAGCTGGCCGGGGCTTATCTGGGCACGGCCAACGCTGCACAAATCAGCGCCAACTTCAACAGCAATCTCGGCAACACCGGCTGCCTGGATGGCACATTCTTCTATCTTGGCCTGGACAGCAACCACGGCGCCAATATCGACTTCGTGGTCACGCTCTTGCATGAGATGGGCCATGGCATCGGCTTCCAGACCTTCACCAATGGCCAAACCGGCGCGCAAAACGGCGGCGTCCCGGCGATCTGGGATCACTTCCTGTACGGCAGCACGGCCGGCAAGCTCTGGAAGGACATGACTAACGCCGAACGCGTGGCTTCGGCCATCAGCATCGACAAGCTGGTCTGGACCGGGGCCGGGGTCAATGCCGAGATCCCCAATGTCTTGCGTCTTGGCCTGCCGGCCTTGAGCGTCAGTGGTTCGCAGGCCGGCGCTTTCGCCGGCAACCATGCCGTCGGTGAGGCCTCCTTCGGCCCGGCGGTCGGCACGGTGGCACTGGCTGGCGCGGTGATGCCGGTGACCGAGGCCGGCGGTGCGCTGAGCCAGGCCTGCTCGCCGCTCAGCGCGGCCAATGCACAGGCCGTCAATGGCAATGTGGCGCTGCTCAGCCGCGGCACTTGCGGCTTCGCCGTCAAGGTCAAGAACGCGCAGAACGCAGGTGCCAAGGGCGTGATCGTGGCCGACAACGCGGCCGGTGCCGTCACCGGCATGGGCGGCTCTGACGCCACCGTGACCATCCCCTCGGTGCGCATCACGCAAGCCGATGGCGCTGCCTTGCTGGCTCAGCTGGGCAAGCGCACCCGCACCTCATCGGGTGTGACTGGCGCCTTCAACCTGGTGGGCTCGCAATACTCGGGCGCCGATGCGCTGGGTCGCATGATGATGTTTGCACCCAACCCCTACCAGAGCGGCTCCTCGGTGTCTCACTTTGACACCTCGGCCTTCCGCAACCAGTTGATGGAACCCGCCATCAGCGGCGACCTGACCCAATCGGTGCTGGTACCGAAGGACTTGACCTTCAAGTTGCTGCAGGACATCGGCTGGTAAATTCGGACCGGCTCTGGCCAAGCCCGCTCGCCGGGCTGCTTGGCTCAAACGGCAGGGTGTGTTGAGCACCCTGCCGTTTTTCCTTCTGCGCTTGTTCGCCGCAGCCAGCCTGCGAAGGCAAAGCCCCCGTGCAGTCCACTCGCAAAGGCGACGCCAATGTGTCGCATCAGTGTTTGTACCTAAGGGAAAATCCTGGCGCCCCCACCCCCTGAACCCCCGCGTTCAGGGGGGCGCACCCAAGACTGCATCTCGATACGCTGTTGATTCACACAAACCGGTGCTGCTCGGCAGTATTGGCAACACCCTGAGTGCTGATGGCGTTTGCCGGACTTTGGCCGGGCGACGCAACGACGCGGGTCCGGCTCTGCGCAAACGAAGCCGGCCAATTCGGGCCTGTCGGCCCTTTGTCCTCTGAGGAGTTTCCGTCCATGAGCAAAACTCAAACCGCGATGCAGCATCGCTTCGCGTTTTTGGCCCTCGCCGTGATGGCTTTGGTCGCCTCGCAAGCGCAGGCCCAGGTCGCCAAGCCCTACTTCGAGTTCAAGAAACCAAAGATGATTGCCATCGACGGCGATCTGTCCCATGACATCAATGGCCTCGCGGCGCCGGTCAGCAACCCAAGCGGCGCCTATGTTTTCGGCTTCGAGGGCGTCAGCCAATACGACGGCTCCTTCTTCGGTCGCAACTTCATCCCGCCAGACACGATTGGCGCTGTGGGTGCAAGCCAGTACATGGCAACGACCAACGGCGCCTACGCGGTCTTTAACAAGACCACCGGGGTGCGCACCTCGCTGGTTTCTGACGTCGCCTTTTGGGCCGCCGCCGGGCAAACCGGCGCCAATGGTGATTCGCGGGTCATGTACAGCGCATCCGCCAATCGCTGGATTGCGATGTCCTTCGGAGCCAATGCCAAGGACCTGCAAATCGCTGTGTCCAATACCTCCGACGCGCTGGGCGGCTGGCAGTCGACCAAGTTTGAGGGCTATGGCGGCCTTGGCTTTGGCGCCACGGCCGACTACCCCACTTTGGCAATGGATCGCAATGCGGTCTATATCGGCACCAACAACTTCGCACCTGCATCGTCTGGCGGCACCAACAGCTTCCGTGGCACCACGATGAACGTGATTCCACTCGACAGCTTGTTCAGCGCCGGCGCACCGACGACCAGCAATATGAAGCAATTTGTCACGCCCTATGTGAACGGCTCGGGCAGCAATGTTGACCGTGGCTTTGCGCAACAAGGGGTCAACAGCTCATCGGCAGGCTCCACCGGCAAGGTAGTGGCCACGTCTTTGTTCGACTATGACACCCGCACCTTCAATGTCACTGGGCTCTCGTCCTCGTCAGCCACCGGATCTGCTGTGACCGCGTCGGTCGGAATTGGGGAAAAAGCCTTTGAAAGCCCCAGTCCCGCGCATCAGCCTTCGGCCGCCATTGCCGCCAACCGGGCCGTTGTGGACGCAGGCGACGAGCGCATCAGCAGCGCCGTTTACGAAGCCAACGGCCGCATTTACATGGTCAAAACGGTCGACCCCGTCGCCAATGGCGTGGCCGACAATTCGCGCATTCGCTACACGGTGCTCGACGCCAACACCAACGCCATTCTTGACGAAGGCGATATCGGCCAAGCCGGCTATGACTACTACCAAGGCTCGATTGCCGTCAATGAACTCGGCCAGGTTGTGATCGGCTACAACCGCTCCGGCCTTGACGCTGCCACCGGCAAGATCAGCTTCATGGGTCAATCCTTCAACACGGCCGCCAATGGTCATTTGGTGTCTCAAAGTGGCGAGCTCTTGCTCAAGGAAAGCCTGGTTGACGACTATCACAACGGCAGTTTGTTTGGACAAGCGGCGGCTGGGCGCCAGCGCTGGGGGGACTACAGCTCGGTCTCGGTGGACCCGACCGACTCCAGCAAGTTCTACCTGATCGGCGAGTTTGCACGTGAGTACAACAATGCTGACGGCGGCCATCCTGGCGGCACCGGCGGCTCGCGTTGGGGCACGTGGATTGCGGTGATTGATGCCAACGTGGCGGCGGTTCCTGAGCCCAGCAGCTGGCTGATGCTGGTTTGCGGCATCAGTGCAGTCGGCTTTGTTGCCCATCGGCGCCGTCGCAACGAGAGCCTTGCTGCCTAAAGGCGGCGACGAATCCCTTCAAAGACCTGCCGGCGCGGATCGGGTTGGTGCCCGATCCGCGCTTTTTTTGGAGTGGCTCCAGCGATGGTTTCTCAACTGCCCGGGGCAGCGCCTGCGGTCTGGACATTGGACGGGCTCTGGGGCGGCGACCGCCTGCAATTGACGATCGACGTCCTGGGCGCTCGGCTTGAAACAGATGGCGCCAGCGGTAGCTTCAGCGCCCCCTTGCGCGTCGCCAAGGACGGCCGCTTTGTGGCCGCCGGACACTTCAGCCAGCACCAGCCCGGGCCCGATCTTGCCGACGCAGTACCCGCCACTGCCGCCACCGACCGAGCCAGCTTCGCTGGCGAAATTGCGCCCGACGGCTTGACCATGTCCCTGTCAATTCAAAGCGCGGCCTCTGCCGCGCCGCAGATCTTCTGCCTGCGCAAAGGCGTCAAGGTCAAGCTGATTCGCTGCCTTTGAGGCCGTGCCGAGCCCGTGCGCGAGTCAGCGCAAGGGCCAAGCTCCAGCTCAGCACAAAACCACCGAACAGCGCCCAGATGGCCCAAGCTTCATGGCCATGGGCATGACTCATCGCCAGCCACAGCGCGGCCAACTTAATCAGCAGCCAAAACAGGCGCGCGAACAAGTCCAAGAGACTTTCGGGGTGAAGATCTGGGTGCCGAGGCTCGAGCACGGGCTCGGCGCCATGCTCGGGCGCGGTCGCATCGAAGCGCGCAATCAGCAGACCGAGAGCGGCTCCCGCCGCCAAACAAGCGAGCCAGGATTCGCCGTGCAGCAAAGTCAAACCCAGCAGCGCCGCGCCGCTGCCCCAGGCCAGCCCATAGACCCAAACGGGCCGGCCACTCGCACCCTCTCCCTCTGCCTCTGCGTCTGCTTCTACCTCTTCATGTTCAGTCTCCAAATAGCCTTCATGCGCAGACAAAAAACTATCCGCCGCCGCCGACAAAATCATCCCGGCCGTGCCCAGCACGACGCCCAATTCGGCCAGGCGAGCCGTCGTCATCACCCACGCCAAGGGAAAGATCAAGGCGCCGCCTAGAAAGCAGAGGTAATAGAAGGAACGGCGAGCAAAGGAATGAGGGCTGTGCACGATGGCGGCCCAGACCGCAGCGAAATACAGGCCCGACAACAAGCCCACCAAGACCTCGATGACCAACTCCGCCACCTTGGGCGGCTCGAACAGGGGCGACAACTCTGTCGCAGCGACCCAGGCATGCAGGCCGACGCCGTAAAAGGATTCACTTTGCCCGCGCAGCAGGAATTGGTCACCGGTGCCCCATTTGCCACCCAACAAGACCAGGCGCCCGGCCAAGGCATCGGGCTTGAGCAGCGCTTGGCTGAAGTTCAGGCTTTCGACCGCAGCCGGGCGAATCACACGCAACTCGGGGCCATGGGCCGAATCGCGCGCACCAAGACAGGCCGCATGCCAGTCCTTGGCTTCACTGCGCTGGGCTTGTACCGGCTCACGGCTCAACTCGGCCGCCGCCACACCCAAGGGGGTCAGGCCTTGCCCGCGGTCGAAGTAGAGGCCGTTCTCACTCAGATCGGGCGAAGCGAATTGAACCTCGCTGCCAAACAGCGCCAGCCAGTCTTGATCCAAGGCGCCGGGGTCGCCACCCGTATAGCCTTGCGGGCAGACCATCACCAACTGCGTCAGGCGCGATAGTTTTTGCAAGCTCTCGAACAAGCGGCGCCGCGCCGGCCATTCATCCGGCGCGGCCGGCGACAAGTCGAGATCGATCGCCAGCACCTTGGGCGGCGCGCTCTGCAGCGCATCGAACAATTCGCGCAGCTTGTCCGGGTCGAGCGGCGAGCGCTGCTGAAAGATATTGCGATGCTCGGCATCGTCAATGCCGATGACCGAAATGCAGTCCAAGGTCCTTCCCGCGCACACAGGCGGCAACTTGTCCGCATGGCCCAGCCGCGCCAGCAAGCTCATCTGCACATTGGCGTCAACGAACTCGCGCACGCCGGTCTCGAAAGGCTTCAGGCAAAGCGCGACGATGGCCGACATCATCACCGTGCCAATGACGCGCGCGCCCCAGAGCGACCAGAATTTGTCCGGCACGCGTAAAAGCAACAAAAGGCTGTGCAGTCGCTGCTGTAAACGGCCCGTCAGGCCCGAAGGTGAAGATTTCATCTTGATAACCCGGTTCAATGCCGGCACTATGCCACTGTGCCGTAGAAACTCGCGTTTACGCCCCAAGAACAGCGCGGCACAGCATCAGCCGTCTGCAACACTAGGATCCACGAATGCATCGTCATCAGTCTTGTCTCCCTACCTCATTATTTCGACGGGCCAGCCGGCTGGTGCCAGCCCTCATGCTCGGCGGCCTGCTTGGTGGTTGCCTGGCGACCGTGAACACGGCGGTCAACGACATGGGTCAGTCCTTGAGCGACGCAGTCGCGCCCAAGATCACTTTCTTGCTGCCGCCCAAGAATGCCGACGCAGGTAGCTTGAGATCGGTCTTGATTTTGTCGGACGGCAACGAAGTCTCGGCCCATATCGCAATGGACCTGGAAAGCGCGATGAGCAAGCTGCGTATCGCAGAGCGGCCGTTTTACAGCAAGGTGCAGATGGGTGGCCGCATTGGCGGCGTGCCGTCCGACGCGCAATTGGCCGATCTGGCCGCAAAAGCGGGCGCCGAGGCGCTGGTCTTGGTCACCGGCGGCGTCAGCGAAGTGCGCACCGCCAACTCGACCGAAGAGCGCAGCACCTGCGCGGTGCAAACCAAGTTCTTGAAGGCCTGCCCGAAGGAGCAGGTGCGCAGCACACGCGTCACTTGCACCGACACGCGCGGCCTGGCCGCCGCCCGCATCAAGGTGTTCCGCAGCAGCGACAAGCGCAGCGTCTTCACCGACAGCGTCGGCGGCGAGAGCGCGCAGCGTCTGTGCTCCGACGAGACCAATGTGGCACGCGTCGACCCCAAGCAATTGACTGCCAATGCGGTGCAGAACACCGGCGCCAATGTGATGCGGGTGCTGGCGCCGTCCTATGAGCTGCGGCCGCTTGACTTGATGAGTGCCGATGCCGGCCTGCCGGCTGCGCAGCGCAAGGACTTTGACGCGGCCGTCAAGTTCGCCGAGGCCAAACGCATGGACGAGGCTTGCCGGCGTTTCGAGGAGCTCTACCTTGATCACAAAGAGTCACCGGCGCTGACCTTCAACAATGCTTTTTGTGCCGAAGTGCGCGGCGACCTGCTGCGCGCCTCCCAAGGCTACCGGCGCGCGTCCGAGCTGATCAACGCGCCTAACTCGCAAATAGACCGGCGTATTGCGGTCACCGAAAAAGCCATTCGCGAGAACCCGGTTGCGTTCATGCCGGCCGATCTGGCCGGCGCGCAACTGAGCAAAGCGCCCGCCATCAAGGGCGATGGCCGGCGTGTCGCCCTGGTGATCGGCAATGCGCGCTATCAGCGCAGCGCGCTGGTCAACCCTGTCAATGATGCCCGCCTGGTGGGCGACAAGCTGACGCGTATCGGCTTTGATGTACTGACCTTGGAGAATGTCGATTCGGCCCGCTTCGCCACTGCCACGCGCGACTTCGCCAAACGCGCCAAGGGCGCCGACATCGCCTTGTTCTACTACGCCGGCCACGCCATCCAGGCCGACGGCGAGAACTTCCTGATGCCGGTGGACAACGCCAAGATGCGCTCGATCGACGATGTGCGCGATCAAGGCAGCGTGCAGCTGGCCGACATCGTGGCCCAGCTGGAGGTGGCCGCGCCCGCCGTCAAGCTCTTGATCATCGACGCTTGCCGCGACAACCCGCTGCCCGCCACCAGCCGCAGCCTGGCCGGCGGCGGCCTGGCCGACATCAAGCAGGTGCCACAAGGCGGCTTGATCGCTTTTGCCACCTCACCCGGCAGCACCGCCGAGGACGGCACGGCCCGCAACAGCGTCTTCAGCAAGCATTTCGCGGCGCAGCTCAGCGTGCCTAACCAGAATATCGAGCAGGTCTTCAAGAAAGTGCGCGAGGCCGTCAAGGCGGAAACCAAGAACAAGCAGGTGCCCATGGAGAAAAGCGACTTGATCGGTGACGTGTTCCTGGTGCGCGCCAAATGAGGCGGGCCAGCACTCAGCGCCTATTGGCCACCCTGGTCTTGAGCCTGCCGGCGCTGGCCAGCGCCTCGGCCTGCCTGTACAAGGGCGCCGACGCCACCGCGCGCGTCATCAACCGCTCGGGCGAAATCACCACGCCCTTCCCCGAACCCCTGTCTTCGCCGGACTGCCGGCGCCTGCGCGTCGCCACCGGCGAGGTAGCGGTGTATGCACTCGCAGGCACGCAAACCTCGCCCGAGATGCGGCGGGTCAGCAGCGGCGCCTTGATCGTCGGCGCCGGCAATGCGCCGACTGAAGCCGGTGGCGTGCCGCAGCTGATGCAGCAGATCAAGAGCGTCTTGGACGGTGGCCAGCGCCTGCGCAGCGGCTCCTCACGAGGCGCCAATGAGGACTACATCCTGACGGCCATCCCAAGCGGACGCTTGGCCGAACCGCAGGCCGATTTGCTGGTGCCGCTGGGCCAGGCGGCCGATGCCGATCTGGCCAGCTTCGAGTTGAGCCTGAACGGCAAAGTCGTGCACCGCCAGCAAGGTCCGGCGCAAGAGCTGCGCCTGCCGGCCGCGCAACTCAAGCGCGGCAACACGCTGCAATGGGCGCTCAATTACGCCGGCCAGCGTCATCAGGGGCAGATCGTGGTCGAAGACCCAGCCTTGCTCGCGCAGCGCAAGCAAGATTTACTGCAGCTCAGCCAGGGCGAGCCTGATCCGCTGCTGCGCCAGCTGCGTTTGGCCGCTGCGCTGGTGGATGAGGGGCAGGTCTGGGCCGCACGCGAGATCATTCGAGCCAGTTTGACACCCTAGGGACGCTGCGGGCTGGCGGGTCGTCGGCAGGGGCAGGCTCGGCAAAAGCTTGCCAGCCGGCCTCGGCTGAGCGAGTATGAGGGCATGAAATCATCATCCCCCAACACTTTGTACCGCCTGCTCGGCTTGAGCAGCCTGATCAGCCTGCTGATCGTCAACGCTGCTTGCGCAGAGCACCCCATGAGCAATGCCAACCCCAACCCCAAAGCCGAAGTCAAGGCCGATATCCAGGCTGGCAGCAAGGCAGCAGCAGCGGCAAGGTCAGAGCCGGCCAGCCTTGGCCTGTGGCGACAGATCCAGGCCGAAATCGGCGACGCCGCCTGCGATGGTCCCCAGCAATGCCACAGCATCGCCATTGGCGCCAAATCATGCGGTGGGCCGGACAGTTATATGGCTTGGTCCAGCAAGCACACCGATGGCCAGAAGCTGCGCAGCCTGGTCGAGCAACATGCGGCGGCGCGCAAGGCGGAGAACCAGGCCTCGGACATGCGGTCGGATTGCCGCGTCGTTACCGATCCAGGTGCGCGCTGCGTGCCGAGCCCCAAGGGTCAAGGGATGGTCTGCGCCCTGAATGAGCGCGGCAGCGGCGGCGGGTCGGCGATCTGACTTGGCGATCTGGTTTGGCTTGCGCGATGCGCGAACAAAAAAAGGGCTGCATGTCGTACATGCAGCCCTTCTACTTTGGACGCCGGGTTTTGGCTTGAGGTGAGCGCTTGGCCCACCCCAGTCGACCCCGCTTGCCTTACTTGTTCAGCTTGGCAGTCTTGTCGTTTTGCGCCAAAGGAGCAGCGCCAGTCTCAACACGCAAGGCGGTGGTGGCTTGCACCTTGCCGCCAGCGTCCAAGAACTGGGCCGCACCCAAGTAGCGCTCGTTGTTGGCCAGGCCGGACCAGCTCATGCCGGCCACGACATTGCCACCCGACACGACCTTGCCCGGCAAAGCCACGGTGAACTTGCCGCCGAGGTCGCTGGTCGACACCAGCCAGCTCGACAGCTGATAGCTCATGCTGGCCTCAGGACCGCCATAGGCATGCACGCAGACGTTGTAGTCGCCAGCCTCAGGGCTGTTGATCTGCATTGCTTCGTTGGAGCCGTCATTGCCCGAGTTGCCCACCTTGGCACCTGCGGCGTTGTACATCACCATGTCGAAGTCATCAGCACCTGGATGGCTGGTGTCTTGGTTGCGCAGGGCAAACCGAGCCGCCACCGTGCCGGCAGCGATCGTGACCTTGTGCACCTTGACGTTGGCCGTGCTCGCGCCGGCCTTGCAGATGGCTGCAGCGTTGGCGTTAGCATCCGGCGTCAGGGCCACCACGTCACCCAAAGTCGCGGCCTTCAAGCCACCCTTCAGCGCTGTCATGCGGCCGGTGAAACCGCTCTTGACGGTGAACAGCTTGCTGCCGCTGACGCGGTCGCTGGTCTGCTCGGCCGGGGCCGAGATGGCCTTGCCAACCTTGGCGGTCAGCGGGCTCTTGACCACATGGCCGGCGCCGTCGCTCCAGACCACCGAGCCATAGTTCCAGACGCTGTCAGCAGCGGTGGTGGCGGTGAGTTTTACGGTGAAGCTGGCCTTGGCACCGGCGGCCAGTGTCAGCGTTGCAGGCGTTACCACCACATTGAAGCCAGGCAGGCTGGCTGCAGCGGTATAGGTCGCGCTGCTTGCGCCGACGTTGGTGACCGTGCGGGTCATCGTCACCGGCACGGCGCCCAAGACATTGCCGACCGTCAGCGAAGGCAGGTTCAGGTTGTAGGTCTCGTCGAGCGCGCCGCCGGAGCAAGCTGCACCCGTCAAGCTGCCCACCTTGCACTGGTACTTGGTGTAGTCGGCAGCACCCAGATCGAACACCAGACCTGGATCAGCGGCCTTGTTCGGGTCCACATGGCCGGCACCTTGCGACCAAGGCAGCAAGCCGTTTTGCTCGCCAGCCAGGCCGTCGGTCAAGGTGTTGTAGGCGGTCGTCATCAAGGCCGACTTGATCATCGCAGGCGTCCAAGTTGGATGCTGCTGCTTGAGCAAGGTCGCCAGGCCGGCCACATGCGGCGAGGACATCGACGTGCCTTGGTAGGAAGCCCAGGCCGGCAGGCCAGGGGCGGTACCGTTTTCGATCGCGAGCTTCTCGGCTGGAGTCGCTTCGGGCGTCACGCTGGCGACTACGTCCACGCCAGGCGCGGTCAGGTCGGGCTTGAGCACATTGCCATCAAAACGGTTCGGGCCGCGTGACGAGAAGCCGGCCATGATAGGCGCAGGCGTCGTGCCGATGAAGGCCTTGGTGATCGCTGCCTTGGGGCTCACGGTTGCGGCGTAGGTCTTGACCAAGGCGCCGTCGGCCGCACTGATGTGGACGGACGGGATGCTGTGCGCATCGGCCACCAGGCCGGCACCGTTATCGATCAGCACCATGCCGACGCCGCCGGCATTTTGCACCGCCAAGCTCTTATCAACGCGGGCGTTGCCGCCGCGCGTACAAACCACGACCTTGCCGGCCACCTTGGCTGGGTCCAGCAGCACCTGACCGCTCGGAGCTGCGGCGCTGTAGCACAGGTTGGCGTTGGCGCCACCAGCACCGGCTGTATCGGCCAACACCAGGTCGGTCAAGCTCGACAAGGCGGTCTGGCTCAGGGTCGCGCCGGTGTAGCTCGCGCCGTTGCCCAGGCTGACCGTACCCTTGAAGGCGCGGTCATGTGTGGATGCGGCGACCGTGGTCAGCCATGGGCTGATGTGGGCCACTTCATTGGCCGGGCCGCTGTTGCCGGCCGACGCAGCGACGAACACGCCGGCGTTGGTGGCACGCAAGAAGGCTTGCTCAACAGCGTCATTGACGCTGGTGCCGCCGCTGATCGAATAATTGATCACGTTGACGCCGTCTTTGACGGCCTGATCTGCTGCGGCGACGAGGTCGGAGGTAAAGCAGCTGTTCTTGCCGCCCGTAGCGTCAGTGGCATCAGGGAAGGTCCAGCAGACCTTGTAGGCAGCGATGCGGGCGCGCGGTGCCATGCCGGTGGCGACGCCCAGCGGCGTGCCATTGACGATGGCAGTAGCACCCCAGTTGCCGGCCACGGTTGAGGCCGTGTGGTCACCGTGGCCACCATGGCCTACCGTGCCGCCGATCGAGTCACGGGCGGAATTGTCGAACTCGGTCCAATGCAGGGTCGGGTAGTTTGCATGTACGCCGGCATTGAAGTAGCGCGCAGCGACCAACTTGTTATTGCACTTGACGTTGCCGCCGGTGTCGCAAGTGCCTGTGAAGCCCGCGGGAGCGGCACCGTAGTTTTGCGCGTCGGCCGGGTTGAAGCTGGGCACGCCATTGGCGTCCACGCGATCGGCGAAAGCTGGATTTTCGGGCCAGATGCCGCCGTCAAGAATGCCAACGACCATGCCTTCGCCGGCATTGCTGCGGCCAGACAACTGGCTCCACAAACCACCCGGCTTGTCCAGACCCAGGAAGGTCGAGGTCGAGATCGTCAGCAGTTGGCGCATCTCATCGGGCTGCACCGACAGCACGCCGGCGTTGTTCTTCAGCGTAGCGACTTCAGCGTCGGTCAGCATGGCGGCGAAGCCGTTCAGCACCGTGGTGTAGCGGGCAAACACCTCGGCATTGGCCACCGTCTGGGTGACCAGATTTTGCTGGTCACCCAAGTATTGAATGTATTCCTGAACGGCGGGCGCTTCGAAATTGATGCGCCCGATTACACCTGAACGTGACTGTGCAGGTGCCAGTTGTGGCGCGCTGGCGACCGGCTGCGATTGCAGCTGAACGATGTAGGCGCGGCGCGCTTCTTGGGCTTGAGCGCTGGCGGCGAGACCGGCCAGCAGGGCCACAGCGGCCAGGGAAATTGGACGAAGTTTCATTGAACTATTCCTTGAATTGGTTTGACTTGACCGCGAGGCTCAGGCGGCTTGGCGGCGGCGTGCGATGGCGCCAACGGCGACCAGACCCAGACCCATCAAAGCCCAGCTGCTCGGCTCGGGCACTGCTGCCGTCACATTGATGTTGTCAATCGCGTAGTTAGCCAGATTGCCGCCACTGGTGCAGCTGCCTGCAGCATTGCAGGCATAGCCGCGAATTTTGACGAAGCTGAATTCGGTGTTGGCAAAGGCGGCGTTCAAGTTCAAGGTCGCGAAGTTGAAGCTGCCGCCCGATGGTCCGGCCAACGCGAGCTGGCTGGAATTGGCGATAGCGACACCGTCGGCGTTATAGCCGGTCAGAACCAACAGACCGGAGAGGGCTGGATAACTTGCCAGATCAGCGGTCCCAATGAAGCCGGCGCTGAGACTTTGAACCTTGAAGCTAGTGTTGTCGTTGCGACCCAGGTAAAAGTAGCCGTCATCCAACATGGCAATGAATTGGCTATTGTTGCCCTTGGGGCAGCTCAATCCAGCGCCACAGGTATCGGCCAATTGACTGCCGTTGATGACTGCGCCGACCATGTCGCCCGGTTGGGTGGCACCCACACCGTAAGCTTCGGTCCAGTAGGCGCCAAAAGTGTTTTGGCCACCAATCAGGTTGTTCTGGGCATCAAAGCCAGACATGGTAATGAACGGCGAGTCTTGCAACTGCTCGAAGTCCACAACTTCTGCTTGCGCCAAGCTCAAGCCAGCCAACATGGCGGCCGCAGCCGTCGCTTTGATCATCATCGACATCGTCTTCATTTTTTGCCTTTAATCCCAATGGTGGGGGTATTGCGAACCACTGTTTGACTGGCACCGATGGTTCTTGAAGGTAGCAAGAGTCCGGTTCAGTCGACCGTTCAAGCCATGAGTGATCTCTTGATAGTTCAGCTCATTGCGCGAAATTTAGATTCTGCAGATGCAGCACTGCAACTCCATCCCAACTTGCCCGCCCCCCATGCCGGGGGGGAGAGGGTTTGCCCGATACAGGCGACGCCAAAATTCAGCCAATAAGCGGTTATAGGAGCAGCTACTTTTTGCTCAACTCTCCGCTTTATGTCAGGGTTATTACCTAACGCGAAAGATTGGCGGAAAAACATCACTCCGAAAGTGCCTGGACGACCCGACTTTCGGTTCCTTGCACTGGAAGCCTTTTTTTCAGGCAGCCGGGTCTTGGCTTCGCAGCGCCTGGGCGCTGCAGTCATTCCAAACCCGACCAGGATCAGGGCGTGGGAGCCGAGGCCGGGCTTGCGAAAGGGTCGACCTGCTCAGGCAACGGCCCATTTGGAGCGGTAGCGGCCGTAAACACCCAGTCTTGTGCGGTGGCTACGGATGTGCCATCGGTCTGAGATTGCCGCAGCAGCGCGCGTTCAGAGCGGCTGTGAACGGCCGAGAAAGTTTTCGGATTGGCGGCGTCGGGCACCAAGACCCAATCAGGCTTGCCGGTGAACGGGTCAGCATAAGCGCGGCGCAGATGGTGGCGCGTCTTGGGGCCGCGCCGATCGGCCAGCAAGTCATCCAGGCTCGCGGGGTATTGCGCCAGACCCGGCGAGGTCTTCAAGTAACTGCCTATGGCCTGGGCAATTTCATTGCCACGGAATTCCAGCTCGCGCTCGCGCTCACGTTGCGCCGCCGTGCTCCAGGCCTGCCCCAGCGCCGCCAGACCCGCCGCCGTGATGGCGACGAAGAACAGCAGGCCAAGGTAAGTGAAGCCGCGTTGCCGCTGCATGGCCAGACTACCAATCCGCAAAGAGACGTCCATCGCTGGCACGGCCGGCCGCACCGCTGCGCACGTCGTAGACCTGGCCGGTGGCCACCGCGTCGGGCGGCGGCGCCAGCACCACCCAGGCCTCGCGGCTGCCGGTCAGCGGGTCCTCGGGAATCTCGCGGATATAGCGGGCCGTGGCCAGCTCTTCGAGCGTATCGGGGTAACGGCCTTTGTCGGCGGCAAACTGATCGAGTGCATCCCGCATGGTGCTCAGCGAGCTGCGCAGCGCGGTTTCTTTGGACTTTTGCAGGCTATTGAAATAGCGCGGTGCGGCGATCGAAGCCAGCAGCGCCACGATCGCCATCACCACGATCAGTTCGATCAAGGTGAAGCCACTGGCTTTACGAGTATTCAACTTCATCACCAATCCTTGTAGCGCGAGCCGTCCAGCGCACGGCGCTCGGAGCGCGAGAAAACATCGAACACATCACGCCCGGCGCGCGGTTCATCGGGCGGGCTGTCGGCCGCGCGTTGGCCCCAGGTTGCGGCCGGCTCCAGGCTCGCGTCGGCAAAGGGGTCGCGCGGCAAGCGGCGCAACAAATAGAGCTTGCGCCCATCGGTGCTGCGCGCGTCGGGCACGCCTGCCACCAGCGCCTGCAGATTGGGCGGGTAGCCGCTGTCTTCTGGGCTGGCCTTGATTTGGCCGGCCTCGACGGCTTTCTTGTAGGCGTCAAGCGCGCCGCGCAGCGTGCGCAGACCGGCCCGCAACTCATGCTCGCGGCTGCGCTGCACCGACATCTCCAACAGCGGCCGCGCTGAACCGGCCAGCATGGCCAAGATCGCCAGCACCACGAGCATTTCTATGAGTGTGAACCCACGTGTAGACATAGCTCAGCGCGGCGCATCTACCGTCAACAAGCCCGAACCTTCCATCCGCACCGACGCGCTCTCGCCGTTGAGCCCGCTGGCGGACAAGCTGTTCAAGCCGATATTGAGCACTTGGCCGTTGGCGGCGGGCAGCGCACGCAGCACCACCACCCGCTCACCGCGCGGCGCCAGCTCGACGGGCACGCGGCCCGAGCTAGCGCCGCCGCTGGCGCCGGACGGCTGCAGCCTTGTCGAGTCATACTCAAGCTCGCCCCTGACGGTCAGGCCGGAGTCATTCTTCAGCGTCACCGAAACGGTGCCGCCGGCCGCCACCTGAGGCGTCACATCCAGTCGCACGGTGACCTCTTGATTGGCGGCCTCGGCCGCAACGGCCGGCGTCATTGCGTTGGGCAGCGGCCGCGCCAGTGCGGCAGCTTGACCGGCACCGACCGGCGCCACCCCCACCTTGGTATTGGGTTTGAGCAAACTGCTGAAGGCGCCCGGCGAGGCGTCGGTGCCGCTGGCCATGCGCGTCATCGCCACTTCAGGCACAGCCAGGCTGCGCACAATGCGCGGCGTGATCAAGAGCACGACCTCGGTCTTGTTGCGGGTTGAGTTTTGCACGCCAAACAGCGTACCCAACACCGGCATTTCCGACAGGCCAGGGATGCCGCTGGCCGAGCGACGATCTTCGTCGTTGATCAGGCCGGCCAAGACCTGCGTCTCGCCGTCATTCAGGCGCAAGGTGGTCTGGGTCTTGCGGGTACCGATCTCATAGGCGGTGGTGCCGCCCGGGCCGGTGACCTGGCGGATCAAATTGCTGACTTCCAGGCCAATCTTGATCACCACATCGTTGTCGAGCTGAATGCTCGGCTCAACATCGAGCTTCAAGCCAATGTCCAAATAGCTGACCGAGGCCGCCACCGAGGTGGAGCCGGTGAAGTTGGTGGTGGTGGTGAAGACCGGCACCTTCTGGCCGATATGCACATTGGCTTTTTCGCGGTTGCGCACGCGGATTTTCGGGTTGGCGAGGATATTGCCATTGCCCGAGGTGCCGCGAATCGTCGCCGCCACAGCCGGGTTGGCGATCGTGCCGCGAAAGTTATTGCGCTGACCCAACTCGACTTGCCCGGTCACACCGGGCAGACCAAAGTTGACCGTATCGGGCCACTTCAGGCCCAGATCGGTAACGCGGTCGGTCGACAGTTCCATCACCTCGACCTCCAACATCACTTCCGCATCCGGCAGGTCGATCGAGGCAATCAACTTCTCGACCAAACGCATCACTTCAGGGGTGTCACGCACCACCATCAGGTTGAGCCGCTCATCGATATGGATATCGCGCACCTTGGTGATGGTGCGCACCATCGCCTGCACCTGCTTCACGTCGGCGTTAGCCAAAAAAAGCGTGCGGGTGATCAGCTCCTGATGCTCGCGCTGTTTGGCCGCCGTGTTGGGGAAGATCAAGACCGAGCTGTCGTTCAAGAGCTTGCGGTCCAGCCCTTGGGTGGACAGCAGCACGCGCATCGCTTCATCGAGGGACACATTGCGCAAGAAGATTGTCACCTTGGCATCGGCGCGCACATCCTTGTCGAAGACGAAATTGATGTTCGAGCTGCGCGACAAAGCTTCGAAGACCTGGCGCAGCGCGGCGTCGCGAAACTCCAGGGTGACGGGCTTTTGAAACGCCGGGCCCATATCGGTGTTGGCGGCCTCCAGCGGCCGCGCCTGCGCAGATTGGCTCAGCAACAAGCGCGCGCCGGCGTGCCCAGGTGACTCGGCCAGAATTTCCCGCGCCAGCTGCTCACTGCGATCGGGCTTGCCTTCACGCAGGGCCTGGCGGGCCAGCACCAGTTTGGTTTCCTGGCGCCGGCCGCGGTCCAGTTCGGCCTCGAACCAGCTGATGCGCGGGTTTTTGGGGTCCACCTCACGCAGATGCTGCAGCGCCTCGGCGGCTTCGTCCCAGCGGCCGGCCGAGCGCAAACCTTCGATTTGCACCAGCAACCTGGAGGTCAACTGCGATGTGATGCGCAGCTGTGCGACCCGCAGCGACTGCTCATGCGGCTCCAGCTTGCGCGCCTCTTCCAGCACCGCGTAGGCTTGAGGTAACTGATTAGCTCGTACCAGATCGTCCGACTGCCGCAGCGCCGGATGGGTACAGGCGGCCAGCAGCGCGGCAAGCGCCAAGCTAAAAAATAACTGCTTCATGGTGTGGGCTTGAACGAAATGGTTTGATTGAGCTTGGCGGGCAGCCAGGTCAGGCTGAGCCCGCGTTCGGTGACTTGATCGACGCGCCATTGACCGTCCACCACATCACCGGCTTTGACGGCCAAGCTGCGCACAGGGCCGGCCAGCAGGGCCGTGGCTTGATCGCCCTCGACCAAACGGCCAATCAATTGATAGGCGAAGGCCGGCGCCACCGGTTCGGGCGGCGGCGCCGGGGGCGCAGCGACTTGTTTGGGCGCGGGCGGCGGGGGCGGCGGCGCCCAGGCGGCGAAGTAGCTATTGGCCGGCACTTCCCAGGCCTTGCGTTCGACCGCGGCCCAGTTGGTCACGACCAATGCGGATGCAGCGGCAGCGGCCGGCGCGCTCTTGCGCGCCGCGCTTGCCGGCGTGGGCACCCGCCGCTCGCCGGCCACCGGCTGCACCAGCGACTCGTCACCGTCCGGGCTCAGCGCCGACCACAGCGTGGCGGCCAGGGTCAAGGCCAAAGCGCCGCCCAGTGCGTAGCGACGCTTGCCCGAATTGATCTGCTGCGCTTGACTCATGATTTAGCGCCCGCGCTGCGGGGGTCGATGCGGCCATGCAGGGACCAGACCAGATCGGCCTCCAGTTCGGGCGCATTCGGTGAGGCGCGGCGCAGCTTGAGCGCGTCAAGGCTGAGCGCGGGGTCATGGCGCAGGGCCGCGTCGATGAAGGCGCGCAGCTGAGCGTAGCCGCCGGTCAAGGGCATATTGACGCGCAGCCGCTCCAGGCCGGCGGCCGTGTCAAGTGTCAGCCGGTGCTCGGTGCGCGCGCCGACCAGGCCCATCGTCAGGCCAATTTCCAGCAAATCGGCGAGCCGCTGCTGGCGCATCTCGGCATTCGGCAAGGCTTGCTGCCATTGCTGCGGCGTGGCCGGCGCTGCAATAGGGCCGCTCGCCAAACCAGCGGCGCGCTGGCTGCGCAGCTGACGGTTCAGGCCATCGGCCTCGGCCTGCAGCTGCGCGGTCTGCGTGCTCCAGCGCTGGGCCTGCATGAGCAGAACCAAGGCCAGCAACAAGGCCGCCGCACCCAACAGGCCCGGCCAGCCCAGGCGCTTGAGCGCTTGTTTCAATTCCATCCCATGCGCCTTCATTTCTTCTCTTCCTTGGAGGGCAGCGCGGCCAACTCAATTTGCAACAAACTCGGCCGCAGCTTGGCGCTCAGCTCAAAGCGCTGGCCCGACAGGCCTTGCTCGGCATTCTGGAAGCGGCTCAGGACCACATCGGCCCAGGCCGGCGCAGCCGCCAAGCGGTCCACCAGCGCCAGCGCGGCCCCCTTGTCCTGCGCCAAACCTTCCAATCGCAACTCTTGGCGGGCTGCGTTGAAGTCCAAAGCCAACCAACTCAGCGTACCTGCGGGTCCGGCGTCTGCACCGGCCTGTTCGACATTGGCCAGCAAGGCCTCCCAAGGCTGGCGCAGCAGGCCCTGTACCTCGGCGGCACTGCGCTGCTGCTCCAGCTCGGCCGATTTGAGCGGCGCGGCTTTGCTCGTCGGGGCGAGCGGCTTGGGCGCGCCGCTCGCTAGGTTTCGCAGTTCGGCCTGCAGCGCCACTCGCTGCTCGGTGGCCTGCAGCAATTGCTGCCGGCCAAGGCCTGCGCTCCAGCCCGCCAGCAACAGGGCCAGCAAACCCAGGCCCAAGAACGGCCAAGCCAGGCCCGAGCGTGGCGTGCGAGCGCCCAGAAAATCAGGCAGCGGCAAGGCCAGCACACGCGCTGCGGCAGGCACCTCAAACCAAGCCAATTCGGGGCCGCGCGCTTCCAAGCGCCCCGCGACCTGCAGGCCCGGCCAAGCCTGCGAGGCCAGTGGCACGGCCGCATCCAAACCATAGCCGCCGACCCAAATCTTGGCCAGGTGCGCGGGCTCACCTGCCCCGCACAGCTCGCGCAAGGTCTCGGCCAAGGCGACTTGGGTGGGCGCTGCCAGGCGAAGCTGGCGCAAGACGCGCGGCCGGCCATCCTCCAGCAGCAGCCAGGTCAAGACCTGACCCTCCACCCAGGCCAGCGCCGCGCAAGGCGCCTTGAACCATTCCGGCTGCTGTGCGGCCAAGCGCCTCAACAACGGAGC
The DNA here is from genome assembly GCF_025717555.1 of Paucibacter sp. B2R-40. GTDB lineage: Bacteria > Pseudomonadota > Gammaproteobacteria > Burkholderiales > Burkholderiaceae_C > Paucibacter_A. Next base: position 450,443 of record NZ_JAJIRP010000002.1, read on the forward strand.
CCAGGCCGGCTGCACGCTGCGCAGAGAGACATCAAATTGTTGGGCCGACGCCTGCAAGGCCGCGCCGGCCGCGCCATGCAGCGCGCTGGCGCCACATTGTTCGGGCTCGCCTGCGCTGCTCACCCGCCAACTGGCGATGGCCCAATGTTTAGCGGCAGCGCCGAAATAATGCCCGAACAGCTGGCGCGCATAGGCCTGCAAGGCGCCCTCGTCTTGCAGCGGCAAGCCGGCCTCGCAGACCAGCTCATGCAGCAGCTGCGCCGACACGGTGATCTCGGCCGCCGCGCCAGGATGCGCGCGGCACCAATCGGCAAAAGACTGGGGCCTGACGTCGCCGGCTTGGCTGACGCCGTCCGGGCCAAGGAAGAGCGCTTGCGGCTGCGCGAAGTTGGCGAGCAAGCGCTGTCGAAGCCGCTTGAATGCATAGGGACTGCTATTCATCGAGGGTGACCCTCTCCAATTCCTCGAAGGTGGTCTCGCCCCGGCAGACCGCCGCCAAAACCATGCTGCGCAGCGGCTTCATGCCGCGCGCGCGGGCGGCCTCCTTGATTTGCGACATCGGCGCGCGCGCCGCGATCAGGTCGCGCAGCGCGTCGTCGAGCTTGAGCAACTCGGCCACCGCGCGCCGGCCCTTGTAGCCAGTGCCACGGCAGTGGCCGCAGCCTTCGCCTTTGAGGAAGTTCGTGTCTTTTTCGTCGCTCAGGGACGCGCCGGGCCGCCCCAAGCTTCCCTGCTCCCCCTCGGGGGGGCGGTCGCCGGATTCCGGCGTCCTTGGGGGCAAATTCAAGCCATAACGAGCCAGAGTGGCAGCATCGGGCTGAAACGGCCGCGCGCAATGCTTGCAGGTCAGCCGCACCAGGCGCTGCGCCAACACCGCATTCAGCGCCGAGACGACGTTGTACAGGTCCAACCCCATATGCATGAAGCGGCCGATCACATCGAAGGCGTTATTGGCGTGCACAGTGGAGAACACCAAGTGGCCGGTCAGCGCAGCCTGCACCGCGATCTGCGCGGTCTCGGCGTCACGGATTTCGCCCACCATCACGCGGTCGGGGTCGTGACGCAGGATGGAGCGCAGGCCGCGTGAGAAGGTCAGGCCTTTTTTCTCGTTGACGGGGATCTGCACCACGCCGGCGAGCTGATACTCGACCGGGTCTTCGATCGTGATGATCTTGTCATCGCCAGTGTGGATCTCGGCCAGCGTCGCATACAAGGTCGTCGTCTTGCCGCTGCCGGTCGGCCCGGTCACCAGCAACATGCCATGCGGCTGGCGCGCCTGGGCGCGGATCGCCGCGCGCTCGTCGGGCGGGAAGCCGAGTGCATCCAGCGTCAGGCTGCCGCCGGTCTGCTCGATGCGGGCGCGGTCCAAGACCCGCACCACCGCGTCTTCACCGAACACGCTGGGCATGATGGACAGACGGAAGTCCACCACCCGGCCCTGCACCTTGAGCTGAAAGCGGCCGTCCTGCGGCAGCCGGCGCTCGCCGATGTCCAGCTCCGACATCACCTTCAGCCGCGACACCAGCTGCTCGGCCACCGGCGCACCGTCAACCGTGCGCACCATCGACATCACACCGTCGACGCGAAAGCGGATAGACGCGCCGCGCGCCGTGCATTCGATATGCACATCGCTGGCGCCGTCTTGCAGCGCGTCGTACAAGGTCGCATTGAGCAGGCGCACCACCGGGCTGGCCTGCTCGGACATCATCAGCGCCGACAGCTCCAGCGCGCCGCCATCGGCTTCGCCGTCGATCACGGCCTCCTCGACATCGGACAGCGCGCGGAAATCCGCCTCGCCGGCACCCAGCCAATGAGTGATGGCCGCCGACTCGCAGCGCAGCCAGCGGACCGGCTCCTGCAGCCGCGCCTCAACGCTCTGCAGCAGCAGCGGGTCGGCCGCGCGGTCGCCCAAGAGCATCTTGCGGCCACCTGCGCCCAGCGCCAAGACGGCGCGCCAGCGCTGCGCCTGAGCTTGCGGCCAATGCTCGAAGTCGAGCTGCCAGGGCCCGAACTCTGGTGGCAAGACATCCGCCAGAGAATGCGTGCTAACGGTGGTGTTCACTGGACTTGTTCCACCAATTGGAATATGGGCAAATACATCAAAACAATAATCCCGCCTATCAACACACCCATGATCAACATCAGCGCCGGGTTGATCGCCCGCGTCAGCAGCTCGGTCAGGCGCGCCGCTTCTTCGTCGTGAAAGGCGGCCGCGCGCTCCAGCATCGCCGCCACCTCGCCGCTGCGCTCGCCCACCCGCACCATGCGGCGCGCCACCGGCGTGGCCAAGTCATTGGCCTCCAAAGCCTCGGACAGGCGCTCGCCGCGCTCAATCTGCGCGGCCGCTGCGGCCACTGCCGGCCGCCAGGGCTCGGCCACCACGTCCTGCACGATGCGCAGACTCGCCAACACCGGCACGCCCGAGGCCAAGAGCATGGCCAGGCTGCGATACAGACGCGCCAAGGCCAGCACGCGCAGCCTCGGCCCCAGGCCTGGCAGCGTCCACAAGCTGGCCTGCACGCGCCGGCGCAGGCCCGGCTGGCGCCACACCGCCACCGCCAGCACAGCGAGCGCCGCGATGCCCGCCAACACCGCAAAAGGATGGGCACCGGCGGTTTGGCCAAAGCCAATCAAGACCCGCGAGGCCCAAGGTAAGTCATTGCCCAGCCCGTCCAGAATGCCGGCAAAGCGCGGCAAGACATAGAGCAGCAGAAACAAAATCACCGCGCCGCCCACCGTCAACAGCATCAGCGGATAGACGCAGGCCGCGATCAAGCGCGCGCGCAGACTCTCGACCCAGGCCAGGTAGCGCGCATGTTGCGCCAGCGCAGCGCTGAGCTGGCCGGTGCGCTCATTGGCGGCAACGATGGCGCAGATCAATTCGTCAAAAGCTTGCGGCTGCTCGCGCAGCGCCACCGACAAGGCCTGACCCTGCTCGATATGTGCAATCACCGCGTCCAGCGCCAGCACCACCGATTCGCTGGCCTCCTTCTCGCGCAAGGTGTTGAGCGCGTCCAGCAAAGAGATACCGGCATCGAGCAGCACGGCCAATTCCTGGCTGAACAATTGCAAGGGGAACTTCTTGCCCGCAGTTCGGCCCGCGCGCCCGGCCTTGGCCGGCAAGGCTTCTTGTACATCCAGCACATGCTGGGGCGCGACGCCCAAAGCGGCAGCCACCGACTGCCGGTCGGGCGCGTCAACGCGCTGCGTACGCACCCCATCGGGGTGAAACACGCGGGTCAGGTAAACAGGCATGGGTTGGCCAATTTCGGCGCTTCAGGCGCTCTCAAGCAGGAACCAAGACTCACCAACTGACCAGGTCCGCGTCTTCGCCTTCGCCACCCGGACGGCCGTCACGGCCAAAGGACAGCAGATCGTACTCACCATGCTCGCCCGGCGAGCGATACTGGTAGTCGTTCTTCCAGGGGTCTTTGGGCACGGCCTTGCTCAGATAAGGGCCGGCCCAGCGCGGCTCATCGGCCGGCTTGGCCACCAGCACCGCCAGACCCTGCTCGGTCGTGGGGTAACGCCCCACATCCAAGCGGTATTGATCGAGTGACTTTTGCAAGCCGTCGATCTGCGCCTTGGCCGCCTTGACCTCGGATTTGCCGATCTGGCCAAAGAACTTCGGGCCGACATAGCCGGCCAACAGGCCGATGATGACCATTACCACCAGCAGCTCCAGCAGGGTGAAGCCGCGCGACCGATGCGGTCGGCCGCTTGCGATGCCGTCTATGTTTTTAAATGCTTCCATCTTGAAACTACTTCACATTTTCTTTGTTTAAGCGGCTCAGAGCCTGGCCACAACAAGGCCAAGCCCACACTATTCCATTGAAACAGCGCCAGCGCCATTGGGACTTGACCACCCCTCATTCAGGGGAATATGACACTGTAGCGGCCGCGCATGACAATCTGCCCGGCTCACGCGGGCCACAGGCGCGCTGCCCGCGTGAGGCCACACGCCAAGTCTCAAGCCCTATTTCATTGCGACATCACGCGCATTCAAACCTGAGCCAGCATGGCCAGCATCACCCCGATCAGGCCGGCCACCATCAAAACCACAATAGGAAGCAGACTGAGAAAAAACCCCAAGGTTCGGCTGCGCGGCTCACGGATATAGCTGCGCGCATACAGGGTGCGGCCAAACAAATAGACCGCCCCGATGGCCGCCATCCAGTTCGGCGACCAAAACTGAGCGGCCAGCCACATGGCCGGCAAATAGGCCACCAGCAACTCCAAGGTGTTCATCTGCACCCGGTAGTAACGCTCAAAGCGCTCATGGCCGGTGATCGCGGGTGCCTTGATGGCGTAGGCCGTGCGGGCCCGGCCCACCAGGGCCGTGAAGGTCATGTACTGCGCAACAGCCAGCAGGCTGACAAAAATAAGAGCGTTCATAGACGGATTGAAGCTAAGAAGTGCCCGCATTCTGAGGCCGTTAGGCCCTCATTGCAGCAGATGACGTTTAAAGAAATCTGCAATGGCGCGGTCCAACGCCGGCAAGGCCGAGCGATCAAAGCCCGGCGGATCGTTGAGCAGCTCACCCAGCAAACCGTTCAAACCCGGTGGCAGCGGCGACAGCAGCGCCCCATGCCCGCCCTGCGGCAGATCGGCCAGCCATTCGCATGCAGCGCCGCAGGCCTTGAGCACCGCGTCGCTATGCCACTGCGGATGCAGCCAGCGGTCTTGCCGGGCCGACACCAAGGCTAGCGGCAGGCGCGGGTGAGCAAAGGAGGCCATGTCGAAGTCGGCGGCCGCCGGCACTGCCGCGACCACGGCCGCAATGCGCACATCGGCATAGGCCTGCGGCTGGGCGTCAGCGAACTTGAGCGCAATGATCTGCCGCGCCAACCAGGTTTTGGGGCCGTCCAGCCAAGACCCGGTCAGCTGGGTCGCCAGGCCCACGCAGAACTGAAAATCACCGAGCAAGTTCGCCTCGCAGTGTGCGCGAAAGCCGGCCGGCGACCAGCGCCCACCGGCCAGACTCAGCACCGTGTGACCACCGGCCGACATGCCGTAAGCGCCGACTTTGTCCAGCGCCAGCAGCGGCCCAAAGCGCGCATCGCCAGCCACCGCGTCGATGGCGCGCGACATTTCGGCCGGCCGCAGCTGCCAGGAATCGGGGCCCGGCCGGCTCGGGTCTTTGTAGTTGTCCGCCCGGTGCTCGGGCATCGCAACGACAAAGCCGGCCTCGACCAAGGCGCGCGCCAGATCGGCATGCACGATAGGCGAGCCGCCCGAGCCATGCGAGATCAACACCAGGCGACCGTTGCCGCGCTGCGGCGGCGCATGCAGCGCCACCCGCAAACTCATGCGGCCAAGCTTGAGCGGACTTTCAGCGACAGGCGTCGGGTAAAAAAGCGTCACCGGGCCAGCCAGCTCGGCCGCCACAGGACCGGGCGGAACGGCGATCTCGGTCATGCCCATCTGGGCCACCGCAGTCAGCTGGGCCAAGCCCAGCCCCAACAGGGCGCTCCAGGTTTTCAATTTGCAAATCACATCCGGCAGTTTCATCGTCAGGCTCCAGGCTGCTTTGTCCAAGGCACCCGCCTTTGGACTTGAGGCCCGCAGAATGCCCACAGCCCGGGCGCCGGTCTGGCCGAAAACCGCGATTGCAGCTTTCGGCCAGACCGTTTTCAGGAATCGGCCAGCGCTTGTTGCCGGTATTCGCTCGGCGTCAGACCGGTGGCGGCCTTGAAGGCGCGGTTGAACGGGCCAATCGACTGAAAGCCCACTTCCAGCGCGATCGTCAGCACCGAACTCGATCGCCGCGCCGGCGCCGCCAAGGCCACGCGGGCTTCGTCCAGCCGGTAGCTGTTGACGAAGCTGTTGAAGTTGCGCTGCCCCAGGCCTTGGTTGATCAGGAGGCGCAATCGATACTCGGGCAACTGCATGCGCTCGGCCAGCCGGGCCAGGCTCAGGTCTTCACTGCGATAGAAGCGCTCATCCAGCATCAGCCGCTGCAAGCGAGCCAGCAAGGCTTGCTCGACCGGATCAGAACGATCGGCTGAATCCGCGGCCTGTTTGGCGGTTTTTTCAAGCAGCGGGCCATCAGTCACCAGCGCCTTTCGAAAGAACAAGCCTGGCACCGGCATGCGCAGCAAGCCCCAAGCCAGCACCAGCGCGATCAGCAGCAAGCCGGCCATGTCGAAGCTGGCCGACTGAGCCGTCAAGCGGCCCTGCGGCGCTTGCAGACGCACAGCCACCATGGCCGCCATATAGATGCCGCCAGCGATCACGACAAAGGCTCTCAGGCGCCGACGCCGCTCAACCAAATCGCCCTGCCAATGGCGCAGCGCCGTCAGCCCGATCAAAACGCCAAACCATAAAGGCAAGAGCCGCTGCACCCGCAGCGCAGCCGCCGCCAGCGGCCAATGCTGGGTTTGGCCAGCCAACCAGGCGCAGTTCAGAAAGCCCAAACCCGCCACAGCCAGCCAAATCAGGCCATGCTTGGGGCCCAAGGCAAATTCATCATCAAACAGCGCCCGTGCAAACAGCCAGAACAGCGCCGCGTTGCCGACCGCCACCGCCACCCAGGGCGCCTGCCAAGGCCCGCCGACCTCGGCTTCGAACAGCGGCGCGGAACTGATGACCTGCACCATCAAGCCCAGCGCCAGCAAGGCGCCCAAGACGGCCACGATGCTGCGGCGGGTCGCCGAGTCACGCAGCAGATTGGCGCCCAGCAAGCCCAACACCACCAGCACGCCGCCACGCAGCGCAGCGTCAATGGCGGCAGTTATAAGGGCTGAGGTCGAAGCAACATTGACGGGCATGGGCCGATGATAGAGCGCTGCCGGCTAGCGACGGGTCAGCGCCCAAGCCCGAGCTCAAGCTCAGGCGCGGACCGAGGCACGACGGCAAAAATGGAAGCCGGCACAGCAACCCCGCCCACTTGCAGCCGATTGCGCGCGACGCCCTCCAATTGCGCCCCACATTTGCGAGCCACGCCTTCGCTGGGCATGTTGCCAAGCGCCACCACGATCTCAACGCGCTGCATGCCGAGCTGACTGAAAGCGTAGGGCAGCAAGGCCTGAACCGTATGCAAGGCCACGCCTCGTCTTTGCGCGGTCTGCCGCACCCAATAGCCCAGATTGCAAAAGAGATGCTGCTGATTGATTGAGTTCAGCCCGGCGCCGCCCAGGAACTCATGGGTCGCCAACGAAAAAATGCCGAACTCGTGGGCGGTGCCAGAGGCAAGGCCGGCCCGGCAGAGTTGAAACCAGTGGAGCGCGTCTTGCTCTGAGAAAGCGGGCTGGCACCAGGACATCCATGGCCCAACCGAGGCCGCCGATTCGCGCGCAGCGGCGGCGAAGCCCTCGGCATCGCTGTCTTCAAAGGCTCGCAGAACCAGGCCTGCGGACCGAATCGCCTGCATAGCTGCAATGCTCATGGTTTAGGTTCGTGGAGCCGACCGAACTTGGGGCGCCGCGCCTCCAGGGCCAAACTCGCCGTAGCTCACGACAAGCAAAACTGAGGCGGTAACTGTGCCAAGGAAGATCAGAACGAAGCTGACGTACCAAAGTTCAGTCACATGCCCAATCTTGGCTTTCACGCCGCCGCCACTCTCACGCACGAGGACCGGCACAAGGTCCCCTAGCCTTGGCCGCCCACCCGAGGCCGCCACCGTACTGCGAAGCTCTAGGCGCTGGCCATTGGCCAACGAAAACGCAACTCGGTAGTAGCGCATGTTCCGGCCATAGCTGCGGAAATTCCATTCGCTGACCACGGTCGCGCTGATCCGATAGGCCGCGCGTACGAATCGAATCTGTCGCACGACCGCAAAGAGGCCGCCGGCCAGAGCGCCAGCGCTCAAAATGGAAAGAATGACAACAGCAACTGACATCTCATTTTCGATGGAAACCGAAACGAGTCGCGCAAGCCCCCAGAGCGGGCTTGCCGGCCCAGGGCTGCCGCCTCGTCCTCAGTCCCCGAACACGACCTTCTTGCGCTCCCCCACCCAGCCCTCCAGCTGCGGGCCATAGACTTCCTCGACCCGGTTGCGTTTGATCTTGAAGGTAGGAGTGATGAAGCCGTTGTCCACCGTCCACGGCGTCTTGATGACGACCAGGCAGTCGAGCTGCTCATGCGGGTCGAGCTTGGCGTTGATCTCGTCCAAGTGAGCGCCGAGCTGCGTGCTGAGCGCGTCTCGCTCGGCCGCCGTGCCGCTGTGGCCGGCCGCGTCCGGCGACAGCATCACCACGCCGACCGGCTGGCCCATGCTGGCCCCGGTCACCACGCAGGCTTCCACGGATGGATGCTGGCCCAGGCGGTCTTCAATCGGCGCCGGTGCCACATACTTGCCCTTGCTGGTTTTGAACAAATCCTTGACCCGGCCGGTGATGCGCAACAAGCCTTTGGCATCAATCTGCGCCTTGTCGCCGGTGCGTAGCCAACCGTCAGCGGTGATGACCTCGGCGGTCAGCTCGGGCTGCTTGTAGTAGCCCAGCATCAAAGCGGGGCTGCGCATCAGCAACTCGCCGTTGGCGGGGTCGATACGTGTCTCAATGCCTTCATAGGCCGGGCCAACCGTGCCGATTTGATCTTCACCCGGCATGGTGATGTGCGAGACGGCCAGGTTCTCGGTCATGCCGTAGCCTTCGCAAATACCCAGGCCTAACTTTCGATACCAGCGCAGCAACGCGACCGGCATCGGAGCGGCGCCACCGGCGGCGATCCGGCATTGATCCAGGCCAAGCGCCTTCAGCACCTTGCCGCGCACCAGGCCGCCGATGATGGGCAGCGAGAGCAAGAAGTCGAGTTTCTTCTGCGGCATCTTGGCCTGCACGCCTTGCTGGAACTTGACCCAAAGGCGCGGCACCGAGAAGAAGACGGTCGGGCGAGCACGCTGCAGATCAGCCGCGAAAGTGTCCAGGCTGTCGGCAAAGTACACGGCGAAGCCGGTACGCAGCCAGCCATGCTCGACCAGCACCCGCTCCACCACATGGGCCAACGGCAGATAAGACAGCATGCGGTCGTCCGCACTCATCGGAATGCGCTTGAGCGCGGTGCTCAGCGCCCAGGCGAAGGCGCCAAAGGAATGCATCACCCCCTTGGGCGCGCCGGTGGTGCCCGAGGTGTAGATCAGCGTGGCCAAGTCATCGGCCTGGCGCATCGGCTCGCCCACCAGAGGCTGATTGCGCGCGCAAATGGCGTCCCATCCTTCATAAGACTTCTTGGCATCGTCAGGCGAAAGCGGGTAGCTGATGCAAGGGAGCCCCTCGGGCACACCGGGCTTCATGCCGGCCCAGCCATCGAGCTTGCCGACGAAACAGGCCTTGGCCTCGCTGTGCTCCAAAATTTGCCGAATCGTGTCGGGCGCCAGTGTTGGATAGAGCGGCACCGAGACATAACCGGCCATCCAGATGGCCAGGTCGCTCATCAACCACCAGGCGCAGTTCTTCGACAGAATCGCCACCTTGGCGCCGGGCTCCCAGCCTTGCGCCTTCAGGTGAGTGGCCATGCGCCGTACTTGGTCGCCGACCTGGCTCCAGGTCAGCTCCTGAACGGCCCCGCCACCGAGCGGTTGCGTCAAGGCCACCCGTGAGCCCAGACTGCGCTCCCAATGGTAGAAACGTTGCAGGGCCAGGCTGTCGGCGGGAATGGTCGGCATTTGTTTTGTCTCCGTTGAATTTATGACATTCAGAATCTGAGACTAGCCAAGGTCGCGCCCACAGCCTAGCGGGTTTATGCGGGGATGTGGCGCTTCAGAGTCACACCCCTAGTTCCTGCTCTGGCCTGGGCATGCCCGAGCTTACTCAGCCTCGGCCGCCAGCAGCGCCGCCAAGGCCTCGAGCACGGCTGCGTTGTTGATGCCGGGAGCCAGATGCACCGGCGCCGCAGCAAGCGCGGCCGCACCTTCACGTTTCAGGCGCGCCACCCATTGACCGGCATCGCGCCCGCCGGCAAAGCCCGAGCTTTGCAGCAACAGGCTGCCGTCGGCCGCATTGAGCTTGAAGTAGAACTGCCCGTCGGCCTCGCGGAACTGCTTGAACACCGGCAAGGCGGCTTTCGCATGCTTGACCGGCGCGGCCACCACCGCCGGTGCCGAAAAATTACGCAGGCCGACCGCCTGGCGCAGTTCGGCCAGCAAGGGCGCTGCGACCGCGCGCGCTTTGGCCGCACCGGCCTGCAGCGTCGCCTCGATCAACTCCGGCTGCGCCATCAAGGCCTCAAAACGACTGCGCAGCGGCGCGATCTCGGCATCGATCAACTCGAATAATTGCTGCTTGGCCTCGCCCCAGGCCAGGCCGGCCCGCAAGTCGGCGCGGAACTGCTGACGCTGCGCGGCCGTCGCGAAGGCGTCATAAATCGTCACCAGGGTCTGGCCCTCGGGCTCTTTGGGCTCGCCGGGCAGCTTAGAGTCGGTGACGATGCGGGCAATCGCGTCCTTCAAGCCCTTGGCACCCCCCTCGAACAGCGGAACGCTGTTGTCATAGCTTTTGCTCATCTTGCGGCCGTCCAAGCCCGGCAGCAGTGCCACGTCTTCTTCGACATTGGCTTCGGGCAATACAAAGAACTCCTTGCCCTGACCAAACAGATGATTGAAACGCTGCGCCACATCGCGCGCCATCTCGATGTGCTGGACCTGGTCACGGCCGACCGGCACGCGGTGGGCATTGAACATCAGAATATCGGCCGCCATCAGGATCGGATAGCTGTACAAACCCATGGTGATGCCGGCGTCCGGGTCCTCACCGGCTGCCACATTGGCGTCCACTGCGCCCTTGTAGGCATGGGCCCGGTTCATCTGGCCCTTGGAGGTCACGCAGGTCAGCAGCCAGGTCAGTTCGGGGATCTCGGGGATATCGCTTTGGCGATAGAAGGTCACGCGCGAGGTGTCCAGGCCGGCCGCCAGCCAGACCGCTGCGATCTCCAGGCGTGAGCGGTTGATGCGCTCCGGGTCATCGCATTTGATCAGCGCGTGATAGTCAGCCATGAAGAAAAAACTCTCCACGCCCGGCTCCTGGCTGGCGGCAATCGCGGGGCGCACCGCGCCGACATAGTTGCCCAGATGCAGGGTGCCGGTGGTGGTGATGCCGGTCAGAACGCGTTGGAATGGGCGGGGAATAGCGCTTTGGGTCATGGTGAAATCAACTGGCAAATCGAAGAGCGGCCCGGCTGGCGAGAATCACCGCGCCTGGGCACAAGGGGTCAGGCATTGTCACAGCATGCCGCTCGGTTGCGCGCTGCGTTCATTTTGCTGCCCTGCAAGCACCTCAAACGGCTAGCATCGAGCCTCAACAGCGCTTGGAACGCCGTCGCACAAAGCCATCATCGTCATCATGCCTTTGCTACTCCTGATCAGCGCCGGCCTCAATGTGATGTTCGGCATTGCCTTGCTCTTGCTGTGGCGGCAGGACCAGCGCTTCGCCTACGTCAGGTTATGGGGCTTCAGTTGGGTGCTCTTGGGCTGTGGCCTGACCCTGGGCCCGGTCTTGCATGACTTCAGCCCACCCGGCCCGGCCCGCGACATTCAGTCGCTGTTCGCGTCGATGGCCTTGATGGCCTCCCAATTGCTGCAAGTCGCCGGTGCCTTCGACTACCGGGGCCGCCGCCTGCGCTGGCAGCGCGCCCTGCCGCTGTTCGTCATCATCATGCTGATTCTGGCCGGCCTGGGGGCAAGAGACTTTCGCAGCGCGCTCTTGGTCGGCTCCAGCGTGATGGGCCTAGGTTCGCTGGCCAGCGCACATCTGCTGTGGCGCAACGGTCGCCACTCCGAGCGCTGGGTCGGTGTCGGTTTTGTCGCACTGGCGCTGGTGCATCTGAGTGCGCCGTGGCTGGACCCGCAGGCGCGCTCGATGATCACCTATGTCAGCGGCTTGCTGGTGCAAGCCACGCTCTCCCTCGGCCTGATCCTGCTCTCCGTCGCCCGGGCGCATGCCGAGACCCGCCGCCAGACCGAGCGTTTCAGCAAACTGGCCGAACATTCATTGCAAGGCCTGGTGGTGCTGCAGGACCACCGCGTCGTCTACGCCAATCCGGCCGCACTGGCGATTTTTGGCTATGTTCGCGGCAGCAGTGAACTGCCCGGCGATCTGGTCGAAGCGCTGGTACCGCCCGAGCTGCGTAACGCGGCCCGTGAGCGGCATCAACGAGTGCTGGCCAACCCCGCTGCCCGCATCGAATGGGAAGCCACGCGACTCGATATGGATGGCCGGCCCCTGCACATCCGCGGCCTCTCCAGCCATCTGGACTGGGACGAGGCGCCGGCCGAGTTGATGGTGATGGTGGATGACAGCTCGCGCCAGCGCGCCGTCGACGCGCTGCGCCGCCAGGCCTTGCATGATGAGCTGACCGACCTGCCGAACCGCAACTTTGCGCTCGAACGCCTGCGCGACATGACCTATCTGGGCGCTCCGCCATTCGCGCTGATTTCGGCCGACCTGGACCGCTTCCAGTTGGTCAACGAGAGCCTGGGGCACGCGGTCGGTGATGCCTTGCTGAACGCGGTGGCCAGGCGGCTGTGCCGACGTCTGCCGCCGCAGGCGCTGCTGACGCGACTCGGCGAGGATCAGTTCCTGGTCTTGATTGAGGGGGCAGCCAGTCGGGCCGAGGTGCAGGCGGTGGCGGAGCAGCTCTTGTCCCTGCTGGATGCACCGTTTGCACTCGACGGGGCCGAGCTGTTTGTGCATATGTCGCTGGGTGCAGCCCTGTTCCCGCAAGACGGGCGCGACGGCGCCAGCCTGCTGCGCGCCGCAGATTCGGCCATGCACCGCGCCAAAGGCAACGCCGGCGCCTCATTCATGTTCTTTGACGTGGCGATGAACGGTGCCTCGCGGGCGCGGCTGGACGCCGAACAGTCGCTCGGCCACGCGATCGCCGAACGCGAGTTCTTGCTGGAATATCAACCCAAGTTCCGCGCCGGCAGCCGCACGCTCTGCGGTTTCGAGGCCTTGGTGCGCTGGGAGCGGCCCGGCAAGGGGCGCGTCAGCCCGGCCGAGTTCGTGCCCGCAGCCGAGCGCACCGGCCAGATCAAGGCGCTGGGCGAGCTGATCCTGGACATCGCCACCGCTCAGCTGCGCGAGTGGCAGCTGGCCTGGGGTCAAGCCTTGCCGGTGGCGGTCAATGTATCGCCCTTGCAGTTCGACGACGCCGGCTTCGCCAGCCGCGTGCTCGCTCTCCTGGAAGAACGCGGCCTGCCACCTGATGCGCTGGAGATCGAGATCACGGAGACCGCCGCGATCGGCCATGTCGAACGCGTACTGCCGCAGTTGCACCGTCTGCGCGCTGCCGGCGTGCTGTGCTCGCTGGACGACTTCGGCACCGGCCAATCCTCGCTGACGATGTTGCGCAATTTGCCAATCAGCACCATGAAGCTGGATCGCAGCATGATTGAACCGCTGCCCGAGGCACAGGCCAGCGCCGTCGTCAAAGCGACCTGCGTGCTCGGTCACTCCTTGCAGCTGGAAATTGTTGCCGAGGGTGTCGAGACCGAAGTCCAGGCGCAGGCCGCCGAAGCCTTGGGCTGCACGCAGTTGCAGGGTTATCACCTCGGCCGGCCGCTGGCCGCAGCGGCCGCCGGTGCGCTGCTGGCCCTTGCCCTGGAGAATCAGCCGCGCGCCGACTCGATGCCTACCCAGCCGCCCTCGGTGTAGCGCTCGCCGGCCACCACGCCGGGCGCAAACAAGGCATCCAAGGCGGCCACTTGCACGGCATTCAGCTCGACTTGCCCGGCCGCCCAATTGCTGCCCAAATGGGTCTGCCGCCTTGTGCCTGGGATCACCAAGGCATGCGGCTGCTTGTTCAAAATCCAGGCCAGAGCCAGTTGCGAGGGCGGCAGGCTCCAGGCTTCGGCCAGCTGCGCCAGGCGCGCCGCCAGCGCCCGGTTGTGCTCACCGGCCGCACCGTTGAAGCGCGGCAGCATACGGCGAAAGTCATCCGGGGCCAGGTCTTGCGTGGCCGGCAAGGCGGCACTCAGCAGCGCACGGCCGAGCGGGCTGTAGGCCACAAAAGCCACGCCCAAGGCGGCGGTGGCCGGCAGCATTTCCAATTCGGCCCCACGCTCCCAGAGCGAATACTCGCTTTGCACCGCCGCCACCGGATGCACCGCATGAGCGCGCCGCAAGGTCTCCACACTGACCTCGGACAGGCCGATCGCCGCAATCTTGCCCTCGGTCTTCAGCGCCACCAGCGTCTCCATCAACAGCTCGATGGGCACGGCCGGGTCGCGCCGATGGACGTAGTAAAGGCCGATCTGTTCCAGCCCCAAGCGCTTCAGTGAAGCCTCGCAGGCGGCACGGATATAGGCGGGCGAGTTGTCGATACGGCGCTCATAAGTACCGGCCGGCCTGTCAATGCCGAACTTCGTCGCCACCAGCACTTCGGCGCGTTGATTCGGTCCCAGCTCGGCCAGGAATCTCCCCAGCAATTGCTCGTTATGGCCGGCGCCATAGGTGTCGGCGGTGTCGAGATGGCGCACCCCAAGCTCGAAGGCAGCATGCAAAGTCGCCAGTGATTCGGCATCGTCATGCGCACCGTAGAACTCGCTCATGCCCATCAGGCCCAGGCCTATTGCAGAGACTTGCTGGCCGGCGAGGCGGCGCAGGGCTTCTTTCGCGGTCTGGCTCATGACATCACCCGGGCTGTGCCGCAGACTCGGATAGAACTGCCGGCGGCGGCCGGAATCTCGGCCCGCAGCAGCGAGCGTGCACCCATGTCTTCGCCTTGCACGATGTCGATTGCGCCTCCATGCGGCCAGCCCAGATCGCGCAGATAGCCGGCCAGTGCGGCGGTGGCCGCGCCGGTGGCCGGGTCCTCCAGCACGCCGCCCGAGGCAAAGGCATTGCGGGTGTGAAACAGCTGCGGCGTTTCGCTATAGGCCAGCAAAATGGTGGTCAGGCCGGCGGCCTGCATCAGGCGCCGACCCTCGTCCAAGTCATAGTTCATTGCGGCCAAGGTCGCGCGAGACTTCAAGCCCAGCACCAGATGGTCGGCGCCGCCATGGGCCAAGCCTGGCGGCAAGCGTGGGTCGAGATCATCCGACTGCAAGCCGAACAGCGTCAGCGCCGCCGCCAGCAAGGCCGGCTCAGCCGGCGCGCTGCGCGTCGGCGGCGACTGCAAGGCAGCGCTATAAAGATCACCCGCTTGCCGGCCTTCGACGCTGATACGGGCGCTGTTGAGAATCAAATCAAACCGCCCGTCACCCTGCCGGAGCGCCAGCGCCGCGCCGAGCGCGATGGTGGCATGGCCGCAAAACGGCACCTCGTTTTCAGGCGAAAAATAGCGCACCCGCCAAGCCGAGCCCTGCGGCTGAGCAAACACCGACTCAGAAAAACCAAGCTCGGTGGCCATGCGCTGCATTTCGGCGTCAGCGGGCAATTGATCGGCGATCAACACGCCGGCCGGGTTGCCGCCGATGTGCGCGTCTGAGAAAGCGGAGATTTTGAGAATGCTTGTGTTCATATGTGTGAGGACTGAGGACTAGAGCTGCTGCGCATCATGCTCGCTGAGGCCTTGGCCCGCCAGTCTCGCCGCCTTACACGGCCTGTGCAGCTGCGCTGAACAATGCCGCCGACAATATCGCCATCATGGCCGAACCCGACTTTCAGCATTTACGTATTTTCTTTGCCGTTGCCGAGGCGCGCAGCTTCCGTGCCGCCGCGCTGACCCTGGGGCTCAGCCCTTCGGCCGTCAGCCAGGCGATGCGCAGACTCGAGCAGGAGCTAGGCGTGGCGCTGTTGGCGCGCAGCACCCGCAGCGTCGCGCTGAGCGCGGCCGGCGAACAATTGCTGGCGCAGGCCGGGCCGGCCGTGCAACGCATCAAGCAAGCCTATGCAGACCTGGGTGAGCTGGGCGGCGAGATCGGCGGCACGCTGCGCTTGTCGGTGCCGCGCAGCGCAGCGCGACTCTTGCTGGCGCCGCTCGTGGCGCGCTTCCTGGCCGCCCATCCTGCGGTGCAGTTGGAGTTGCACACCCAAGACGTGATGGTCGACATCGTCGCACAGGGCTTCGACGCCGGGGTGCGCTTTGCCGAGCGCCTGCCGCTGGACATGGTGGCCGTGCCGCTGGGCGAGGCCCAGCGCTTCATCGTCGTCGCGACGCCGGCCCTGCTGGCGCGCTCGGCTGTTCCGACCCATCCCCGCGACTTGCTGCAAGCGCCTTGCGTACGCCAACGCTTCGCCAGCGGGGCGATGTTTCGCTGGGAGTTTGAGCGGGATGGCGAACAGCTAACGCTGGATGTCAGCGGTCCCTTGATGGTCGATGACCAAAGCGTGGCGCTGGCGGCTGCGCTGGAAAGCGCAGGTTTTGCCTATGTTTATGAATGCGCGGCGCGCGAACATCTGCTGGCAGGCCGCCTGTTCCAGGTCTTGGGCGACTGGTGCCCAGCGGGCACGGGCTTCTCGCTCTACTACCCCAGCCGCCGCCAAGCCAGCCCGGCCTTGCGGGCGTTTATTGGGATGGTGAAGGCGCAGCTTGCGTTCTGATCGATAGAGTCGCCCGTTCAGCTTCGACTCAGTCAGCCGAAAGTCGGTGGCGGTGATCTGATTTCAACGGTGTTGAGTGACTCAACGATCCGCCATCGCCTCGCCCAGCTGCACCGCGCTGCCAGGCCGACCCAAATCTTCGCCAACCCAAGCCGGATTGAAACTCCACGGCCCCTTGGGGAACAACATCACGACAGTGGAACCCAGCAAAAAGCGTCCCATCTCTTCGCCTTTCTTCAACTGAATCTGCTGGTCCTGATAACTCCACTCGACCACCTTGCCGGGCCGCGAAGGGTTGACGACGCCATGCCAAGTCGTGGCCATGCTGCCAACGATGGTGGCCCCCACCAAGACCAGCACCCAAGGGCCATGGATGCCCTCGAACACACAGACCACGCGCTCGTTACGCGCAAACAGGCCGGGCACGCCGCGCGCCGTCACCGGGTTGACCGAGAACAGATCACCGGGCACATAAATCATGCGCAAGAGCCGGCCCGCCGCTGGCATATGGATGCGGTGATAGTCGCGTGGGCTCAGATAAATATTGGCGAAGATGCCGTCGTCAAACTGCGCGGCCAAGGCCGCGTCGCCACCCACCAAGGCTGTGCTTGAGAACTCATGGCCCTTGGCTTGAAAGATTTGATTGCCCTTGATGGCGCCCACTTGGCTGATGCGCCCATCCACCGGGCACAGCAGCGTCGCATCGGCCAAAGGCCTGGCACCCGGTTTCAGCGCACGGGTGAAAAACTCATTGAAGCTCGGGTAGGCGGCAATATCCGGCTCGGCGGCCTCGGCCATATTGACGTCGTAGCGGGCAACAAAGCGGCGAATGATGCCGGTCGTGATCGCTCCCATGCGGGCCGAAGCTACAAGGCCGGCAAAGCGGGTGATGGCCTGTTTGGGCAACAGGTATTGCAGCAGCACAGCGGAGCGGTCGGACACGGATTTTTCCCTTGGAGCCAAGGCTGCGGATTGTAGCGAGGGGGCTGCTTGGGCAAGGTTTGGCGTTCGCCTGCTGCTCCCACGGGCAGGCTCAGTCTATGTTCGCCAACGCACCGACGGCCCGCCTGAAACAAGTGATGGTTGCGCCAGGCTCACTCGACGCCACTTCACGACCGGACTGATAAGGCTTTTTATGAACACCAAGCACCATGGATTTGCCCCCTTGCTCTTCACCGCAGCCATCGCCATCACAACAGCGATGTTGGTGGGCGGCTGCAGCAAGCAGCCGGAAGTTGCCGCACCGCCGCCCGCGCCAACAGATGTTGTTGCGCAAGCCGCCTCTACGGCTGCGGCCAATGTGTCGGATGCCGATGTCAGCGGGCATGTCTCCACCGTGCTGAATCAGAACGATTCGCTCAAGGCCTTTGACATCAAGGTCGTCACGCTCAAAGGCGATGTCCGTCTGATCGGGATGCTAGACACCCAAGCCCAGATAGACACTGCACTCAAAATCGCGCGCGAAGCGGAAGGCTCCCACACCATTCACAACGAACTCACGCTCAAGAAATAGCTTGCTCACTCAGCAGGCTGCCCGCTGCGCAGGCGCAATTCCCGCAGCAGCGGCAGCAGTTCATCCGCTGGCCGCGCCGCCAGCTTGCGGTAGGCGCGTCCGCCGTCGCTGCGCGCCAGCAGCTTCATCTCGACCAACTCGCGCCGCAAAGTGCAATGGTCGCCAAAGCCATGGTGCGCATTCAGCACCTGATTGACTTCCGGTTCGGTGTAGATGCGCCGACTGTCGAAGTGCAACCACAGGCCCCAGATCGCATAACGCTGAACCTGATGGCGGCTGGGCCAGCGCACCAGGCGCCCATGGGCATCGAATTGGCGCAAGGCGCGGTCGGCCAATTCACTCAGTTCGGGATGGCGCGGCCCGCGCGCCGGTGGCGCATGTTGCGGCGTGAGCTTGCTGGGCGTGACGGGCGCTTTGCTTGCCACAGCGGCGGCGCGCAAGGCTTGCAAATTGCGATGCCCGGCCGCGCGGGCCAGCATATTCAACAAGCTCAGGTGGCTGGGCGGCTCGCACGGCGGCTCGCTTTGCAAGAGCTGCTCGGCGAGTTGCTGGCGCAGTGATTTGGCGAAGGCCGAAATATCTTCGGCGTGCAGGGCAATAGATTCACGAGGCATGATTGAGAGATCTCCACATCACGCGTGTTGCTCATGGCCGCCACAGGAGGCGGTGCTGGTGCTTGCCGGCTTCCAGCTGGGCACACGCGAAACGGGGCTCAGCCTGGTGAAACGAAAATCTCTTCTCTTTGCCTGGCAGGTTTAGCTCACGGTCAAACGCTTAAACGGTCTGCCATGCGGCAAGGCCTGGGTGTTCTGCCGACCCGGGGCGCAGTATAGATGATGGGGGCAGCGGGTACGATCAGCACTTCGGCCAAGCAAGCCCTCCCCCGCATTTACCCAATTCAGCCCCCTACGAGCGGCCACCGCCATGGAAATCTATCTCGACGCCAATGCCACCACGCCGGTGCTGCCGCAGGCCAAGGCCGCGGCCATCCAAGCGATGGTGGAAGACTACGGCAACCCCAGCAGCATTCACAGCACCGGCTTGAAGGCCAAGGCGCTGATCGACGGCGTCAGGGCACGCGCGCAGCGACTGCTCGACACCGGCGACGGCGCCTTGCTGTTCGTCAGCGGCGCCACCGAGGGCATTCAGACTGCCGTGCTGTCGGCGCTGAACTCAATGCGCGGCAATTTGCAGGCCGACTTGCTGCTCTATGGTGCGACCGAACACAAGGCGGTGCCCGAGGCGCTCAAGCATTGGAACCAGGTGCTGGGTTTGAATCTGCAGATCATGGCGATCCCGGTCGATACCCAAGGCCGGCATGACCTGGCCTTCTTGCGCCAACACGCGCCACGCGCCGGGCTGGTCTGCACCATGGCCGCCAATAACGAAACCGGCGTTATCAGTGACCTGGACGGCATCGAGTCCGCGCTGGCCGGCAGCAAGGCGCTGTGGTTGGTCGACGGCGTGCAGGCGCTGGGCAAGCTGCCGCTGCGCCTGCAAGCGCGGCGCATCGACTACGCGCCATTTTCCGGCCACAAGCTCTATGCACCCAAAGGCATTGGCCTGCTCTATGTGCGCGCCGGCGCACCGTTCACGCCGCTGATGGCGGGCGGCGGGCAAGAAGGATCGCTGCGCTCGGGCACCGAAAATATGTCGGGCATCGCCGCCTTGGGCGCGGTGTTGGCGGCGCTGGACGATGGCCAGACGCTGCGCGACGCGGCCACCATGCATAGTTTCAGAGACCGCCTAGCCGAAGCATTATGCGAAGCATTCCCCGGCCTGGTTTTCAATGCGCCGCTGGGTTCAAGTCTGCCGACCACCTTGAACTTTGCCGTGCCGGGTTTGAGTTCGCGCCTGCTGCAGGACTTGTTCGACGCCGCCGATGTGCGCGTCAGCGGCGGCTCGGCCTGCAGCGCCGCCAAGGCTGCGCCAAGTTTTGTTTTGCAAGCGATGGGCCTGCCGGACTGGCAGGCGGCCGGCGCGGTGCGGCTGTCGATAGGCCCGGCCGTCGACGAGGCCTTTGTCGATGAAGCATGCGCCCGCATCCGCGCCTGCGGCGAGTCGCTGCGCCGGCATTGCTTGAGCCCGGCGAACAATTTTCCGACCATCGGAGACGGCATCACCCGCTTTATGCAAGACGGCGCTTGCTGCTATTTGCTGGCCGACTCGCTCAGCAAAACCTGCGTCTTGATCGACGCCCGGCCGGAGCAGGTTTGCCGGCTGGCACAGGCGCTGACTTGCCAGGGCTACCCGTTGTTGGCGGTCTTGAGCAGCACGGGCGAGGCCGAGCACGCCGAAGCACGCGAGCTGCTCGCCGACACCCTGCCCGCGCTGATGCCCACCGCGCAGGTTGACGCCTTGGGCTGGCCCATGGACCGGGCGACGATTGTGCTCGGCGAACAAGAGCTAACGCGGCAAAGCAGCTCACAGGGTCAGGTCCTGCTGCTGGGCAAGACCGGTGCAGCCTCGCCCGCCATCGCTTTCACCGGATTGAGTCTGCCGGCCGAACTGAGCGCCTGGGTGGCAGCCGCCACACTGCTGGCACCGGGCCGGGATGAAGCTCAACAAGTGGCCTTGACTCTGGCCAGCGCGGCGCAAGACCAAGATGCCAGCGTACAGCAGGTGCAAGGTGCGCAGTTGAAAGCCTTTGTGAACTTCCACCCCGACGCGCTGCTGGTCGATGTGCGCGAGCCTTACGAGCAGTTCCTCAGCCAAACGCCGGACTTGAGCGGAGCGCAACTGGAGGCGATGCCGCTGTCGCGCCTGCTGAACGCAATCCTGCCCTGGTTGACCGAGCAGCCGCAGCGCCCTTTGTTATTCTTCTGCCGCACCGGCAACCGCAGCCGCCAAGCAGCACTGGCGCTCAGCCGCCTCGGCCACGCCCAAGCCTGGACCTTGGCCGGCGGCTTGGCGCTCTTGCCCACCGCGGCCCGCCCCAAGCATCAACCCGACCCTGCTCTGTATGTCTGATCTCAACGCCACCCAAGCTCATATTCACTCGTCTTTTTACCGCTTTGTCGCTTTGGCCGAGCCGGAAGGCGTGGCCGCAAGACTGCGCGAACTGAGCCTGCCGGCCACCGAACTTGGCGGCAATATTCTGGTCGCCCCCGAAGGCATCAGCGCGGCCATCGCCGGGCCGGCGCAGGCCTTGGCCGCCTTCGAGCAGGCGCTGCAAAGCGATCCCGTCTTCGGCGGTGCTTTTGTCGGCATGGTGTTCAAGCACAGCGCCTGCACGACCAAGCCCTTCACGCTGATCAAGGTGCACACCAAGCCCGAGATCGTTGCCTTTGGCGTGCCCGGCGTGTCGGGGCTGCCGGATGCCAGCAAGCCCGACACCCATGTCTCGCCCGCGCGCTGGCGCGAGCTGATCAAGCAAGCCGATGTGCTGGTACTGGACAACCGCAACAGCTTCGAGTTCAAGCTCGGGCATTTTGAGGGCGCGGTCGACCCCAAGGTGGCGCATTTCCGCGACTTTCCGGCCTATGTGGCAGAACATGCCGATGAGTGGAAGGCCAAGGGCCAGCGCATCGCGATGTATTGCACCGGCGGCATACGCTGCGAAAAAACCAGCGCCTGGATGCAAGACCAGGGCTTGGATGTATTTCAACTTGACGGCGGCATCGTCAGCTATTTCGAGGCCTTGCCCGATGCTGCGGTCGACTGGAAGGGCGAGTGCTTTGTGTTCGACAAACGCATCGCCATCGACACCCATCTGCAAGAGACGGCCACCACCGCCGAGGACGTCTATGCGGGCGAGCCGGACGAAGCCTGGCGGCTGGCCAGGGCACGCCGGCTCGATCCGAGCGGCAGCTAAGTTACCAGACCTTGCAGCGCTTGGCCTCGGGCTTGACCATGGCCTGACCCGGCTTGCAAGCAAAGGCTTTCTCGAACTCCGGCATATTCACCACCACCCCGTTGATGCGGTAACGGCCGGGTGAATGCGGGTTGGTCAAGGCCTGCACGCGCTGTGCCTCGGGGCGCTCGCTATTGCAATCCCACTGGGCGAAGCCGACAAAGAAGCGCTGCTCGGGTGTCAGCCCGTCAACAGGCTGCAAGCCCTGCGCGGCCACATGCTGCTTCCAGGCGGTCAGCGCCAGCACCAGGCCGCCGAGGTCGGCCAGGTCTTCGCCCAGGGTCAGCGCGCTATTGATCTTGATGTCGTCGACGATGGTGTAGCCGGCGTATTGCTGCGACACACAGGCGGCGCGCTGCTCGAAGGCTTTGCCGTCTTTCTTCGTCCACCAGTCCTTCAAATTGCCCTTGGCGTCGAACTTGCGGCCTTCGTCATCAAAGCCATGCACCAACTCGTGACCGATGGTGCCGCCGGTGTTGCCATAGTTGGGCGCGGCGTCCATCTTGGGGTCGTACAGCGGCGCCTGCAGCACGGCAGCGGGGAAGTTGATGTCGTTCATCTGCGCGTCGTAATAGGCGTTGACGGTCTGCGGCGTCATGCCCCATTCGCCGCGGTCCAAGGGCTGGCCGATCTTGGCCAGCTGCCGCTTGAATTCGAAGCTATTGCCCCGCTGCACATTGCCGACAAAGCTGCTGCGGTCCACCGCCAGCGCGCTGTAATCACGCCAGCGCTCCGGGTAGCCGACCTTGTTGACAATGCTGCCGAGCTTGGTCAGCGCCTGCGCCTTGGTGGCCTCGCTCATCCACGGCAGGGACTTGATGGAGTCCGCCATCGCGGCCTCGATCTCGGCCGTCATCTGCTGTGCCTGCTGCTTCAACTCGGGGCTGAAGCTGCGCTGCACAAACTCCTCGCCGAGCGCCTCGCCGAGCTGCGCGTCGACCAGTTCGACGCAGCGCTTCCAGCGTGGCTTCATCTGCGGTGTGCCCTGCAAGGTCTTGCCGAAGAATTCGAAATTGGCCTGCACCATCTCGGGGGCCAGATAGGCGGCGTGGCTGCTGAGCGCGGCCCAGCGCAGATAGGTCTTCAGCTCGGCCAGGCTGAGCGCTTGCAGGCGCTTGTCCATGGCCTTGAAGAAGCCGGGCTCGGTGACGTTATAGCTTTGCTGCGACTCGGGCAGTCCCAAGCCGGCACGGTAAGCTGACCAGTCGAAATGTGGCGTTAGGGCCTGCAAGGCCTTGGCGTCGAGCTTGTGATAGGTCTTGTAGGGATCACGACGCTGCACTTGCGTCAGCGTGGCGCGGGCCAGGGCGGTCTCGGTCGCCAGCACCGAGCGGGCGGCAAGCGCGGCGGCCTGCGGGGTGTCACCGGCCAGCTCAAAGACGCGCGCCACATGGGCCTCGAACTTCTTCAGCATCGCGCGCGATTTGGCGTCTTGATTGACGTAGAAGTCCCGGTCCGGCAAGCTCAATCCGGCGGCCATGGCGAAGGCAATGACCTGGGTCGCGTCGCCGAAGTCTTGGCCCGAGGCGAAGCGGAACAAGAAGCGCTCGTTATTGGTGGCCAAATGCAGCGCGGCCAGCAGCGCCGGCAAATCGCGCTTGTCGCTCAGCGCATCAATCTGTGCCAGCGCGGGCTGCAGCGGCGCAAGCGCAAGGCTTTGGGCTGCATCTTCGTTCATGCAGGCGGCGAAATAGTCGCCCATCTGCGCCTGCTTGGCGCTCAAGGCAGACCGGTCCGGCGCTGTGGCGAGTTTGTCCAGAATGCCCCACAAAAAGCGCTGGTTCTCGTTTGCCATCTTGGCGTAGACCGACCAGCGCGATTGATCGGCCGGAATCGGGTTGTTCTTGATCCAGCCGCCGCAAGCGTATTGGTAAAAGTCCTCGCAAGGGTCGACGGCGGCGTCCATGGACGGACGGTCCAGGCTGGGCGTGTAGGGCAAGGCGCTGAGCGGCTGCTCGGGCGCGGCGGTTTCGGCCATGGCCGCTCCAGCACCTGCCGCCAATGTCATTGCAAGGCTCAGGATAGAGCCTTGGCTGAGTTTCAAAATTGAGTGCGAGGACTTGGACATGGCTGCGTGGACTCTTTGGTGAAGAGCCGGCATTCTCGCCCATGCCTCGCGCGGCAATTCAAATGAACCTGCCCCGATTGAAAAGGGCTGCGGCTGGCGCGTTTATAGGCTGACCGCCAGCTCCGGCTCGGGCAACTTGACCTGGTTGTCGGTGCTGAACTGATAGTCCTTGAAGACATGCTCGGCACTCAGCAATTGATAGCTGCCATCGGGGTTGCGGTGCGTGGTGTCTTTCAGGCGCCAGGTCAGCTGGCCGCAGGTCCAGATGTCGAAGTTGCGCATATGGGTGCACAAGCAGGTTTTGTCCTGCACCGAGACGCGCTTCTCGCCTGGATGCGCAGCCACTTCGCGGTTGTACGAGGTGATATAGGCGCATTTGCCATTGGCATCGAGCAGATACCCGTAAGCCTCGCAGTTAGGCCGGATGCCGTCGCCAATGCCTGGGCTGGCCTTGATCATGCGCATCGGATAGCCGGTCGGCGAGATTTCGTTGACTTCGATATCGGCCTCGCTGGCCTTGAAGTATTCCTGCTTGATGTCGTCCGGCAGGCCGCATTCACGCGTGACGGTGAAGCGCGTCGCCACCTGCACGCCCGAAGCACCGAGTTCCAGAAAGCGCACCGCATCGCTGCCGGTGAAGATGCCGCCGGCGGCGATCAGAGGGATGTCCAGCTTCTCGGTCAGCAGGTATTGATGAATCTCGGTGACGATGCTGGCCAGGTCGTACTGCGCCCAGTCCATGCCAAAGCCCAGATGGCCGCCGGCCAGCGGGCCTTCGATCACCACATAGTCGGGCAGGCGATTCAGGCGGCTGTTCTTCTTCAGGAACAACTGCAGCGCGCGCAGCGAGGACACGATGATGCCCAGCTTAGCCTCGCGAAAACGCGGATGTTCGGCGATCAAGGCGAAGGAGCCCAGATGCAGGCCGGCCGCCAAGGTGATGCCGTCGATACCGGCGTCCAGCGCCGCATTCATGCGCACGCTGAGCGTTTCCTTGGGGCCGTTCATCGTCAACTTTTCCATGCAGTTGATGAAGATCAGGCCGCTGCCCTGCTTGCGCGCCATGGTCTTCTCGACATGCAGGCGCGTGGCTTCGGCCAGATGTTCCAGATTGAATTTGACGTCCGACTTGTCTTCTGATGCGACGTTGTACTGAAACTGTGCCTGCTTGGCCTTGGTGTATTTGGTCTTGTAGCGGCGATCGGTCAAGGTGTTGACCATCGCGTCGGAGATGTGGCCGACACCGCCTAAGCGCGCGGCTTCCAAGGCCAGGTCGGAGGAAGAAATATCGACTCCCATGCCGCCAATCACGATAGGCACCAATTCATGGCGACCCATGCGCAGGCGGAAATCATCCAGACGTTTCATTTTTTCTATCTACTTTCGAAGTTTGGACTCGGCTTTCAAGGCCGAGGCTACGGGCTCATGGCCGCCTGCGAGTGTGCCAAAAATTGACTCCCCTTGTCTTGTCTTGCGACAAGACTTGGACACGCCCAGTCTCTGCATGGCCCCAAGTATCGCCGCCAATGACCAGGCGGGTGGTGCGGCTTGCATTGTTGGCCCTAGGCTTCCTTGGTCTGCTCGAGCAAGCGCGGTGCAAGCCGCGCCACCGCCTCGCTCACGCCTTGGGCCATCGCCACCCCGCCATGGCCCTCGCCATCGACGAGCACCAGTTCACTGCCTGGCCAACGCTTATGCAATTGCCAGGGCGTGTCAAGCGGCGAGCTGATATCGAGCCGACCGTGGATCAGCACGCCGGGCAGATGGGCAATTTTGTGCATATTCGAATGAATCTCGTTTTCTCGCAAAAAGCCCGCATGCTGCCAGTAGTGAATCACCAGCGTCGCGAACAGCAAGCGGAACTCGGGGTCTTGATAGCGCGGGTTGGGAGCACTATTCGGGGCGAGAGACACATGCACATCCTCCCAGGCGCACCAGGCCCGCGCCGCTGCGGCCCGCACGGCAGGATCTGCGTCGGTGATGCGGCGGTAATAGGCGTCGATCAGGCTCTCATTGGCCCGAGCCCCGGACGCCTGGGCAAACTGCTCCCATTCACGCGGAAACACCAAACTCATGCTTTGCGTCAGCCAATGCACTTCGGCCGCTGTCGTCGTGGTCACCGCCGCCAAGACCAATCCCAACACACGCTGCGCATGAGCTTGCGCATAGGCCAGCGCCAGCGTCGTGCCCCAAGATGAGCCGTAGATCAGCCAGCGATCAACGCCGAGATGCGAGCGCAGCATCTCGATATCGACGATCAGGTGCTGCGTGGTGTTGGTGTGCAGATTTGCCGACGCATCTATTGCCAGCGGGCGGCTGCGGCCACAGCCTCTTTGCTCGAAGGACACGATCAGAAAACGAGCTGGATCGAAATGGCGCCGATAGCCGCTCATGATGCCGCTGCCCGGCCCGCCATGCAGATACAAAGCCGGCTGACCTTGGGCGTTACCGGAACACTCCCAATAGATTTCGTTGCCATCCGTGGTGGCCAAATGGCCGCTCGCAAAGGCGTCAATCGGCGCAAACATGGCCAGACATTTCCTTAAATGGGTTCGGGTTCATTTAATTTCCGCTCCACTGGCCCCGTAACCGCCACCGCCCGGCGTGCGAATCACAAACGCATCACCGGCCTGCATTTCCGCTTGGCCGATATGGGCCAAATGCTCGACGCTGCCATCCGCTCGCTCAACCCAGTTGCGGCCCGGTGCACCTGCCGCGCCGCCGGCCATGCCGAAAGCGCCTTGCGTACGGCCATTGCTCAAAATCGACGCCGTCATCGGCGCCAGAAAACGCAGGCGCCGCTCGCCGCCATTGCCCCCCTGCCATTGCCCTTTGCCACCGGAATCCGCAACGATTTCATAGGACTCCAAACGGATCGGGAAGCGGAACTCCAAGACCTCGGGATCGGTCATCCGCGAGTTGGTCATATGGGTTTGCACGACGCTCGCGCCATCAAAACCCGCCCCTGCACCCGACCCGCCAGAGATGGTCTCGTAATACTGATGACTGAGGTTGCCAAAAGTGAAGTTATTCATCGTGCATTGGCTGGCGGCCAGCACGCCCAAGGCACCATAGAGCGCATTGGTGACGCAAGTCGATGTCTCCACATTGCCCGCCACCACCGCCGCCGGATGGCGCGGATTGAGCATGCTGCCCTCGGGGACGATCACCTTGAGCGGCTTCAAACAGCCCGCGTTGAGCGGGATCGCATCATCGACAAGGGTGCGGAACACGTACAAGACCGCCGCCATCGTGATCGAGCGTGGTGCGTTGAAATTATTCGCTAGCTGGGCACTGCTGCCACTGAAATCAATCACGGCGCTGCGCTCGGCCGCGTTGACGCTGACGGCCACTTGGATCTGCGCGCCGTTGTCCAGCGGCAGCGTGAATGCGCCGTCTTGCAAACTCGTGATGACGCGGCGCACCGATTCTTCGGCATTGTCTTGCACATGCTGCATATAGGCGGCCACCGTCGCGGCGCCGTATTGCGCCACCATCGCACGCAACTCCTGCGCGCCCTTTTCATTCGCAGCGATCTGCGCCCGCAGGTCGGCCATATTCTGAGCCGGGTTGCGCGAGGGATAGGGGCCGCTGCCCAAAAGCGCGAGCATCTCGGCCTCGCGCAGCACGCCGGCCTGGACCAGCAAGAAATTGTCGATCAAAACGCCCTCTTGCTCGATCGAGTTGGAGAACGGCGGCATCGAGCCCGGCGTGATGCCGCCGATATCGGCATGGTGGCCACGTGAGGCAACGAAGAAACTCGGCCGGCCAGAAGCCACGTCAGAGTCGCCCGGCGCCGGGCCGCCCCAAGGCGGGCGAACACCCCCTGGGGGGGCAGGGTGCGCAGCACCCGTGGGGGCTGGCATGTCGCACGGCGCCGGGCCGCCCCAAGGCGCGCGAACACCCCCTCGGGGGGCAGGGTGCGCAGCGCCAGTGGGGGTCGACAGGAAGACCGGGGTCACGACGGTGATATCCGGCAGGTGCGTGCCGCCGTGATAGGGGTCGTTCAACACATAGACATCGCCAGGCGCCATCGAAGGGTTGCGCGCAATCACGGTGTGAATCGACTCGCTCATCGAGCCCAGATGCACGGGAATGTGCGGCGCGTTGGCGATCAAATCGCCGGCAGCACTGAACAAAGCGCAAGAGAAGTCCAGCCGCTCCTTGATATTGACCGAGTGCGCGGTGTTCTGCAGACGCAAGCCCATCTGCTCGGCAATGTTCATGAACAGATTGTTGAAGATCTCCAGCATCACCGGGTCCGCCTGCGTGCCGATGGCAAAGGCCTGCGCACGCACCTGCACACGGCAAATTTCGACGCAGCCGTCCGCCATCAAGCGCGCCTGCCAACCGGGGTCGATGACCGTGGTGGCATTGCGCTCGGCCAGAATCGCCGGGCCATCAATCTGCGCGCCGGCGCTCAAACTCTCACGCACATACAGCTGCGCGTCGCGCCAGCCGGCCGGCTGGCTGTCGGCGGCGCAGTACATGCTGATGTTCGCATCGGCCGGCGGCAAATACACAGCAGGTTCAGCGCTAGCGTCGTGCGCGGCCAAGGCCATGCCGGCCGCAATGCACTCGACTGCCACCGCCTCTATCACCAACTCGCGGCCCGGCATCAGGAAAGCGAAGCGCTGCCGGTAGGCCGCCTCGAACTCGGCCCGCAGATCTTCCACGCCTGTGCCCTCGTGCAGCGGGCAGGTCAATGCGGTGTCGGTGCCTTGATAGCGAATTTGCAGATGGCGCACCAGTTGCAAAACCTCGAGTGCCAAGCCTTGGCCGACAAGTTCGGCGCGCGCGGCTTGGGCCAATATCTCCGCCTGCGCCCAGGCGCTGCCCAAGCCCTGTGCATCAAGGCTGCACTCCACAGCGGCTTCACGGGTGGCCATGCGGTCAGCCAGGCCCATGCCGTAGGCGCTCAAGACCCCTGCGAAGGGATGGGCCAGCACCCGACTCATGCCCAAGGCATCGGCAACCAGACAGGCCGCCTGCCCGCCGGCTCCGCCAAAGCACTGCAAGGTATAGCCCGTTACATCAAGCCCGCGCGCCACCGAAATACGCTTGACTGCATTGGCCATGCTGCCGACGGCGATCTGCACGGCGCCGCTGGCGGCCTGCTCCGCCGTGACCATGCGACCGGCTGCGACCGACATCTCGGCCGCCATTGCGGTGAAGCCTTGCAAAGCAGCCTCGCGGCTCAGGGGCTGATCCGCCTGCGGGCCGAACAGCTTTGGGAAGAAGTCGGGCTGGATGCGTCCCAACATGACGTTAGCGTCTGTCGTGGCGAGCGGCCCGCCGCGCCGGTAACTGGCCGGGCCTGGATTGGCGCCGGCCGAAGCCGGACCGACACGCAGGCGTGCGCCGTCGAAGCTGATCAAACTGCCGCCGCCGGCCGCGACCGTGTGGATGCTCAGCATCGGCGCACGCATGCGCACACCGGCGACCTCGGTGTCGAAGGTACGTTCATAAGGCAGCGCCGGGACGCCCCAAGCTGTCTGGCGCCCCTCGGGGGATGGACGCGCAGCGGCCTGGGGGCCAACATCAGGCAGCGCCGGGACGCCCCAAGCTGCCTTGCGTCCCTCGGGGGCTGGACGCGCAGCGGCCTGGGGGCTCACCAGCTCGCCATTGAAATGACTGACATCGGTGGAAGTGCCGCCCATATCAAAACCGATCAACTTGGCGTGCCCGGCGGCCATGCCGGTGCGCACCATGCCAACGATGCCACCAGCCGGGCCGGACAGAATCGCGTCCTTACCGCGAAAGTGATGCGCCTCGGTCAAACCGCCCGAGCTCTGCATGAAAAAGAGGCTGACGCCCGGCATCTGCGCCGCGACCTGATCAACATAGCGGCGCAGGATGGGCGAGAGATAGGCGTCGACGACGGTGGTGTCGCCGCGCGGCACTAGCTTCATCAATGGACTGACCCGGTGCGAGACCGAGATCTGCGTGAAGCCGATCTGCTGGGCCAGGCTCTCAGCCCGCAACTCATGTGCGGGGTAGCGATAGGCATGCATGAAAACGATGGCACAGGCACGCAAGCCGGCATCAAACGCAGCCTGTAAATCCTGTTTCAGCGCCAACTCATCCAAGGGCATGACGCAGTCGCCCTGCGCGCCAAAGCGCTCATGCGCTTCGATCACGCGGCTGTAGAGCAACTCGGGCAGCACGATCTGCCGCGCGAACAACTGCGGCCGCGCTTGAGTCGCGATGCGCAACGCGTCGCGAAAGCCGCGTGTCGTGACCAGCAGCGTCGCGTCGCCCTTGCGCTCCAGCAAGGCGTTGGTGGCAACGGTGGTGCCCATCTTCACGCAGTCCACCAAGGCCGGCGTGATCGCTTCACCGGGCTTGAGACCAAGCAAGCGCCGAATCCCCTCGACCGCCGCGTCGGCGTATTGCTCGGGGTTCTCGGACAGCAGCTTCAGGGTTTGCAGCGCCCCACCCGGCGCGCGACCGACCAAGTCGGTGAAAGTGCCACCCCGATCGATCCAGAACTGCCATCGATCGGAGTCAGGGGTGACGACTGGAGGCTTGGACATCATCTTCAAACTGGGGTCAGGTTCATTTAATTCAAAAAATGGGGTCAGGTTCATTTGTTGAAAATTAAATAAACCTGACCCCATTTAAAAGAGTCGCAAGGGGGTCGTAGGCCCGGGCTCAGGCAAGCGCTAACCGCCACAGTGAGGTGACTTCGGCGTTGCGCGCTTTAAACAAGGGATCGAGCTTGTCGGCAGCGCGTGCATGTTGTGGCTTGACGTCGCTGCGGTCGACGACGCGCAAACCCGCGGCGGCAATCCATCCCAGCAGTTGCTCGCGCGTGCGCAAGCCCAGATGCTCGGCCAGGTCCGACATGATCAACCAGCCTTCGCCGCCCGGCAAAAGATGGGCCCTCAGGCCGTTCAGAAAACCCAGCAGCATGCGGCTGTCCGGGTCATACACGGCATGCTCAAGCGGCGAGTTAGGTTTCCAAGGCAGCCAAGGCGGGTTGCAAACAATCAAATGCGCCTGGCGCTGCTCTTGCGGGTACAGATCAGCCTGCATCAGCTCGACTCGGCTCGCCACACCCAAAGCAGCCAAATTCTCGCGGGCACAAGCCAGCGCACGCGGGTCTTGGTCGGTCGCGACGATGCGGGTGACGCCGCGCTTGGCCAAGATCGCCGCCAGCACGCCGCTGCCAGTGCCGATGTCAAAGGCGACGCCTGCCTTGCCGCTGCTCTTCAGGCTCGCCGGCAAGGGCGCATGGGCCACCAGATCCAGATACTCGCCTCGCAGCGGCGAGAAAACGCCGTAATGCGGCGTGATGTCGGCCTTCAGCGCGCCGACATGGACGCCCTTCTTGCGCCACTCATGCGCGCCGATCAAGCCTTGCAATTCACGCAGCGAGGCCACGTAATGCTCACTCACCTCGCCGCGCGCCTGCAAGCCCGCTTCGCGCACATCCGGGGCGCGTCGCAAAGGCACGCCATGGTCGGCGTCAAAGGGCAGCAGCAGCATATTCAAGACCCGCGAGCGCAATGCCTGGGCCTTGCGTTGAGCGACGAATACATCGTTCACCGAGGCGGCAGGCTGGCCGGGTTTGGCCAGCTTGGCGGCTTTAGCGGCAGTACGCTCGGCCTTGGCCTCGACCCGCCGCTCCATCGCTTGCATCAGCAGCCTGGCGTTTTGGAAGTCGCCGCACCAGAGCAAACCAATACCTTCGCAGGCCCATTTGTAGGCGGTGTCGGCATCGACAGTGTCGTCCACGACATAGACCCGTTTGGGGGCGGGCAGATCCGCCATTGAACGCCAGCGGGCGCTGACGGGCTGACCCTCGTTGGCGATCCAGCGGATTTGGTTGACTTCGGCTTGTGTATGCATACCGCATTCTCGGTCGGTTTAGCGCCGGCGCCGCACAGATGCGCATCGCTTGCACGCTTATCCATCTGCCCACGATCCACTTTTGCAATTCGCCCGCGAACACGGCCCGGGTCGAATCATTCAAGCCGATGCCCGTGGCGCAGCGCCACGCATGCGCCTGGCAGCCCTGCTCAAATCACGCTGGCCCCAATATTGATCAGCAGCGCCAACACCAGGGTATTGAACAAATAGGCCAGGATGCAGTGCAAGGCGCCAAGCCGCCGCATCGATTTGGAAACAAAGGCGACGTCGGCGGTTTGCCCCGAAGTACCAATCACGGCGGCAAAGTAGAAAAAATCGAAGTAATCAGGCGGCTCATCGCCAGGAAACTGCAAGCCCGCAGACTTGACCACAGAAGACGCGGTCCTTGACTCATCCGGACCCCAATTGCCGTAGTAGCCATGCGCATAGTGCAGCGTGAACATGATCTGGACAAAGGCCCAGGATGACAACACCGTCAGCCCCGCCAAAGCGATGTGCGCCACTTTCAAAAAGCCATGCAACTCCTTCACCAAGGCCAGGTCGCCGGCAATGGCCGCCAGACTGGCCACGGTGGAGACCACGACAAAAGTCAGGATCACCGCTTGCCCTTCATCCTGTTGTTGGGCGCGGCGCCTCATGCTTTGCGAGGTGGAGCGTGCCATCATCACGGCCGCCAGAAACACATACAGCAAGGCGCCGCAGTTCCACGCGACCAGCCAGCGGGTGATCGGATGGGTCGCCCCAACATACGGCGCCAATATACCGACCGCCACCGCAACTGAAGTAGCGATCAGCAAGCGCGCTTTTGAGCGGATGATGTGCAAGATGGGGCGATGTTTCCAAGCCATGAGGGATGCCTTTCTTGGCCGCTCGGGTCCCCCCCAGCGCTTTGTGAACGCCACAGCCTGCTGTTGAGCAGGACCCGCTGGCAGCCACCGGTTGTGCCGCAGCGCATGACGTGCGGCTCGACAGGGGAACAATTAAAAAAGCCCGCCTCCTCTCGGAGACGGGCTGGCTATCAACAAAAACCCGACGAAGTAGGTTTTAGAAAGGAATATCGTCATCCATATCGTCAAAACCGGTCGCCGACCGCGGTGCCGGTGCCGCAGCGCGAGGTGCGGGCGCTGCCGCACGTGGAGCCGGAGCGCGGGCCGCAGGTGCGCGAGCAGGCTCGCCGTATTCATCACCGCCGCCATAGCCGCCACCGCCAGCGCCACCCCGGGCTTGACCGCCGCCGTAGCCACCACCACCGCCGCCTTCGTCACCACTGTCACGGCCGCCGAGCAATTGCATTTCGTTGGCAATGATCTCGGTCGTGTAGACGTCCTTGCCTTCTTTGTCGGTCCACTTGCGGGTCCGCAGGCGCCCCTCTACATAGAGCGGCTTGCCCTTCTTGCAGTATTGGCCGACGATTTCGGCCAGCTTGTCATTGAAGACCACCCGGTGCCATTCGGTCTCTTCCTGCTTCTCGCCCGACTCGCGGTTCTTCCAGCTGCGCGTGGTGGCCAGGCTGATGGTGCAGAAGGCCACACCGCTGGGGTTGTAGCGCAACTCCGGGTCTTTACCCAGGTTGCCGATGATGATGACTTTATTGACCGAGGCCATGATGGGCTTTCTTTCTTGCGCTTGCTGATTTCCGATTCGCGGATTATGCCGCCGCCATCCCGGCAAGCCGCAAACCAGCCCCCTGTTCTCGCAAATAGTCGCCGTCCATGGCAGCGCTCATGCGCGCCTGCCTAAGATGGCGCCATGGACACCCTGATCGTCAAACCCAAGCACAAGGCAAGCCTCAGCAAGCGCAGCCGCTTTTGGCTCGCCTATGCCGGCGTTTGCCTGGTGACCTGGTCGCTTTTTGTGCTGGCCGGCACCGACTACAAAAAAGGCGCCTGGGAGGTCTGGTCGGCCGTCTATGAGGCATGCATGACCTTGTGGGCACCGATGCTGCTCGGTGTTGCGGTGTTCCCCTGGGTGCGCCGCCTGCACACAGCGCAGCCCGGCTTGCTGGCCTTGCTGGGCCTGCACGCGCTGGCCGCGCTGCTCTTCAGTGCACTCTGGTTGGCAGCCGATTTTGTTCTGGACAGCCTGCTGTTCGGCCCCGAGCATGCGCATGCCACGCTGATGCAAGCAGCGCTGTGGCGCACCATCACCGGCGTGTTCGTCTATGTACCGCTGGCGACCGGCTTCACGGCCGTCCTGAGCGCGCAACAGGCCCGCGCCAGCGCATTGGCCACAGCACAAGCCGAGAGCGCCTTGGCACGGGCCGAGTTGGCGGCGATCAGCGGCAAGCTCAATCCGCATTTTTTGTTCAACACCTTGAACTCACTGATCGCGCTGACCCGCAAAGACGCCAAGGCAGCCGAGGGAGCGCTGATGCGCTTCTCAGACATGCTGCGCTATGTGCTGGACACCAAGCGCGGCGTGGCCGACCGGGTCAGCTTGCGCGAGGAGCTGGATTTTGTGCGCGACTACCTGGCGCTGGAAACGCTGCGCATGGGCCAGCGCCTGCGTCTGGACTGGGCGGTCGCAGAGGAAACGCTGGACGACGAGATCCCACCGCTGACACTGCAACCACTGGTTGAAAACTGCATTGCTCACGGCATCGCGCCCAGCGTGAGCGGCGGCACCATCAGCATCGCCGCGCGCCGCGACGCGCTGACCCAAGGCTTGGTGCTGACCGTGCAAGACGACGGCGCCGGCTGCGAACCCGCAAGACTGAATCCGAGCCAGGCCCCGGCACAGCGCCAAGGCATCGGCCTGGGCGCGCTGCGCCGCCGCTTCGCCCTCGATTACGAGGGGCGCGCCCGACTGCATATTCACACCGCACCCGGCGCGGGTTTTCGCGTCGACATCTGGATACCTCAAACATGACTTCAAACAAACGCCTGACCGCCCCTCGTTGTTTGCCTCCTTCGGGGCGGTGGCGCTGTATTGCATCGGCATGGGGGGGCGTATGACTCAGCGCATCACCACCCTCATCGCCGAGGACGAACCACTCGCCAGCGAGGCGCTGGCCGGGTGGGTGGCGCAGTTGCCGCAGCTGGCCCTGGTCAGCGTCTGCGGCGATGGCCTCAGTGCCTTGGCCGAAATCCGCCGTCTGCAGCCGGGCCTGATCTTCATGGACATCAATATGCCCGGCATGACCGGTTTGCAGGTGCTGCGCACGCTGGCCGAAACGCAGGATGGCGGCGAGCACCGAGTGATCTTCACCACCGCCTATGACGAACATGCCTTGGCCGCCTTCGAACTGCATGCGGCCGACTATCTGCTCAAGCCCTTCACGCAAGAGCGCTTCAATGAGGCGGTCGAACACGCGCTGCGCTCTGTCATCAGCAGCGGCCCAGACAGCAGCACGGTGGAAGCGGCAGCCGCCGCGGCGGCGGAAGACAACAGCCCGCTGAGCCGCATCCTGGTGCGCGACCAGGGCAAGATCTTCCCGCTGCAGGTGGACGCGATCGAGTACCTGCGCTCCGACATCAAGTACACCGCCGTGGCCAGCGCCGGCAAGCAGTATCTGGTGCGCCTGCCCATCACCTCGTTCGAGCAGCGCCTGGACCCCCAGCGTTTCCTGAAGCTGCAGCGCAGTTGCATCGTCAATCTCGACTTTGTCGTCTCGATGACGCCGGATGAGAACTCGCAATTGATCGTGCAGATGCAAGACGGCTCCCGCTTCACCGCCAACCGGGATGTCTCTAAAAAACTGAGGGAGCAATCGATATGAAACAACTCCAAATGACCATTGCCGGCATGGCATTTATGGCCAGTCTGACGGCCGCCAGCGCCTTCGGCCAAACCAGCCCCAAGCAAGTCATCAGGCAGGGCGTCGAGGGTCGGGTCTATGCGCCGGGGCCGTTCGAGCGCATCGAGCTGGCCGGCTCGGCCAATGTGAGGCTGCTGCAGGGCGACACAGACGAGGTATTTATCGCCGGCGACGCGCAGGAGCAAGAAGCCGTGTCGGTCACGCTCAACCAAGGACGGCTGGACTTCCGCAGCAACACGGGCTGGAAGATGTGGCCCGGCAAACGTCTGCAAGTCGAAGTGACGGTGCGACAGTTGCAAGAACTGGTGCTCTCCGGGGCCAGCGACCTGCAAGCGCCCGCCAAGTTCAAGGCCGGCCCTTTGAGCATCAAACTCTCCGGCGCGGGCTCGGCCCGCTTTGATGACTTGCACGCCGAGCGGCTGGATTTCAGCATCTCCGGCGCCGGCGAGGGCTTTTTGCGCGGTCAGGTCAATCTGCTGGACTTGAAGATCTCGGGCAAGGGCAGGCTGGCGGCCGAAGACCTGCAGGCCCACGCCGCCAATGTCAAAATCAGCGGCATTGGCAACGCCGACCTGTGGGTCATCGAGAAGCTGAATCTGGACGTTTCTGGCGTTGGACAAGTTGTCTACTGGGGCCAGCCCAATGTTTCGCGCACCACCTCGGGCATTGCCAAGGTGCTGTCGCGCGGGGACCGGCGAGCAGCACCGGTGCCGCCCGCTCCCCCTGCTACACCAGCTCCTCCCGCCGCGCCCGCGCAGCCGCCATTGCCTCAGCGTTCGCCTTCCCAGTAGTCCAGGCTGTTGTCGCGCCGCTGGATGAACGCAGGGCCCTTGGAGAAGATCGCAATTTTCTCCGAGTCGGGGTATTCGCAGACCTCGGGGCGGTCCTGCGTGCTGATGGACAAATACTTCAGTTCGGCGTCCGAGGTGTTGAGGATGTGATGCGGGTATTCCGGGCCGCAGGGAATGAAGATCACATCGCCCGCCTTGATGGACAACAACTCACCAGCCACCCGCAAGGTACCCGAACCTTCCAGCACGATGAACATTTCTTCCTGGCTGTGGTGGAAGTGATAGGGGCAGCTCTGCTTGCCGGGCGGCACCGTGTCAACGCCGCAGCCGAGTTTGCGCGCGACCGTGCCTTCGGATACCCCGCCGACCATGCTCTCGTAGACCGGATCACGCAAAAAGCGCTCGCGCGGGATCTCCAAGAAATTGCGGATCAACTTCTGGCGCAGCTCGGCGGATTTGTGGTGGCTGGTTTCGGGTGACGGTTCAATCGGCGTGCTCATTCGGGTTCTCCTCGACAATGCGGCATCCATGAGCCAGCTTACGCAAAAATCTTCCCCCCTAAACATCTTGCAAGAGGTGTTTGGCTATCCAGTTTTCCGCGGCGCCCAGGCGCAGATCGTGGATCACGTCTGCGCCAGCGGCGACGCGCTGGTCTTGATGCCCACCGGCGGCGGCAAAAGCCTGTGCTACCAAATCCCGGCGATTGCCCGCCACCGCGCCGGCCAGGGCGTGACGGTCGTCGTCAGCCCCTTGATTGCCTTGATGCACGACCAGGTCGGCGCGCTGGAAGAAGCCGGCGTGCATGCGGCCTTTTTGAACTCGTCGCTCTCGGGCGATCAGGCCGCCCATGTCGAGCGCGAAATGATGAGCGGGCGCCTGGTGATGCTGTACGCCGCGCCCGAGCGCATCAGCAATCCGCGCTTCTTGGCCCAAATGGATTCGCTGCATGAGCGCGGCCTGTTGAGCCTGTTCGCCATCGATGAGGCCCATTGCGTCAGCCAATGGGGGCATGACTTCCGCAGCGACTACCTGGCCCTGAGCCTGCTGCACGAGCGCTACCCCGATGTGCCACGCATCGCGCTGACAGCCACCGCCGATGACCTGACCCGCGCCGACATCATCGAGCGGCTGCGCCTGGAAGAAGCGCAGATCTTCATCTCGTCGTTTGACCGCCCGAACATCCGCTACGCCATCGTCGAGAAAGACAAGCCGCGCGAACAGCTACTGCGCTTCATCCGCGATGAACACGAAGATGACGCCGGCATCGTCTATTGCCAAAGCCGCAAGAAGGTCGATGAAACCGCTGCCTGGCTGGAAAGCGAAGGGCTCAAGGCCCTGCCCTATCACGCCGGCCTGGACGCGGCGGTGCGCCAGCGCCATCAGGACCGGTTCTTGCGCGAAGACAGCGTCGTGATGGTGGCGACGATTGCCTTCGGCATGGGCATTGACAAGCCCGATGTGCGCTTCGTCGCTCATCTGGACCTGCCCAAGAACATCGAAAGCTATTACCAGGAAACCGGCCGCGCCGGCCGCGACGGTGCGCCGGCCGTGGCCTGGATGGCTTACGGCCTGGCCGATGTGGTCAACCAGCGCCGCATGATTGACGAAAGCCCGGCCGGCGAGGAATTCAAGAAAGGCCAACGCGGCAAGCTCGATGCGCTGCTGGCGCTGGCCGAGGCGACCGACTGCCGGCGCGTGCGGCTATTGAGTTACTTCGGCGAAGCCAGCACCGCTTGTGGCAACTGTGACAACTGTTTGAGCCCACCGGCCACCTGGGACGGCACCGACGCCTCGCGCAAGCTCTTGAGCTGCATCTACCGCTTTCACCAGAACGGCGGCCAGCGCTTTGGCGCCGGGCATTTGATCGACGTGCTGCGCGGCAAGGTGACGGACAAGGTCACGCAATACGGACACCAAAGCTTGAGCACCTGGGCGGTCGGCGCCGATCTACCCGAGCAACAATGGCGCGCCGTGCTGCGTCAGCTGATCTCGCTGGGCCATGTGGTGGCCGAAGGCGAGTACATGACCCTGGCCTTGGCCGACAGCGCGCGCGCAGTGCTGCGGGGCGAAGTGCAGTTGCTGCTGCGCGTGCCGACGGTGGCGCCGAAGAAAGGCAAGCTGGCGCGCGGCGGCAGCAGCAGCGGCAAAACTGCAGGTTCGGGCCGCAGCGCCGCGCCCATCGAGCTGGATGACGAGGCGCAGATCCGTTTCGATCAACTCAAAGCCTGGCGCGCCGAAGTCGCCAAAGAACACAGCCTGCCCGCCTATGTGATTTTCCAGAATGTCACCCTGGCCGAAATGGCCAAACAGCATCCGCAAACCCTGGATGAGCTTAGCGCTATCAGCGGCGTCGGCGCGAAGAAGCTGGAAGCCTATGGCGAGCAGATTCTGCGCGTGCTGGAGTAGGCCTAGGCCATAAAGCCGAGATCCCGCTTGGCCGCGTCGAAGTTCTTCAGGTTCGGAAAAATATCGGCCAGATTGCCGTCGCTCACGCCCATCCAGCGGCCCAGCGTTGCGCCCAGTTGCTCGACCGATGTCTCGGGCAATAGCGCGCCATTGCCGAGCTGATTGGGGCTGCTGTCGAAGTCATTGTTCTTGGCGTTCTTGGCGCCGACGACCGGGAACTTGCCGTAGAACTCGCGCCCCTTGACCGCGCCGCCCATGACGAAGTGGTGAGACCCCCAGCCGTGGTCGGTGCCATCGCCATTGCTGGTGAAGGTGCGGCCGAAGTCGCTGGCGGTGAAGGTGGTGACGTTGTTGCGCAAGCCCATCGCGCCCAGCATGCTGTCGAAGTAGGCCAGCGCCTGCGAGAGCTTGGCCATCAAGTCGGCTTGGGCGCGGTTCTGGCCATCATGGGTATCGAAGCCGCCCAGGCTGACGAAGAAAACTTGCCGGCCCGCACCCAAGGCACTGCGCGCACCCATGGTTCGCGCCACGACTTGTAGCTGCTGGGCTAATGAGTTAGTTGACTTGGTCCCAGTCAAGGGGTTGTCATATTGCAAAAGTGGATCGGCAGCGCCATTGGCCAGATCGGCCGTGCCATAAGGTGCACTATTGGCGGGCGGCAAGGCACTGCCGATCAAGGCCTCGGCCGCCAGCGATCGACTGACCACGGTGGCGTGGTCGCGTGCGATCAGGTCATTGCTGCGGCCGCCGCGCATCACGGTGCGCATGCGCTCCAGCGCCGCAGTGGAGCCAAACAGACTGGTGTCGCTGCCGCCGATGCGGATGGCCCCTCGCGTGCTGATCTGGTACTGCAGCGCTTGCTTGCCGCTCAAGAACACCGCGTTGCCGCCGGCCGAGACGGCACTGAAGAGGGGCTGGCTATTGCCCGCCATCAAGAGGTCGGCAAAGCGACCGCCCCAACCCACCGTCGCGCCTTCGGGCGTCAGTGACTGCCAGGTGGATTGCTGGTCGTTGTGAGAATACAAGCCAGCTGGCCGCGCGAAAGTGACGATCTTCAGATCAGCCTTGCTGGTGGGGCGCACGAGCGGGCCGATATTGGGCAGCACCGCCAACCGCCCGGCGGCGAACAAATCACGCACACCGCTCATGCTGGGATGCAGGGCAAACGTGCGGCCTTGCGATGTGATGGGGTTGATCGCCAGCACGCCGCCGAGCCGCTCGGGCGAGCCTGCACCGGCACCCATTTGCGCCGGGGTACCCGGCGCCAACAGCGCGATCGACTCGGGCGCTTGATTGCGCACTTGGCTGTAGGCGGCCCAGGACTCGGTATCGGTCGGCAAGACCATATTGAAGGCGTCATTGCCGCCGAACAAGAACACGCAAACCAGCGCCTTGTAGTCACCGGCGGTCTGCGCGCTGGCATTGCCGAAGGCTGCCAGATTCATCGCCATGGGCGCGGCCGCGCCCAGGCCGGCAAAACGAGCCGCTTGGGCCAGAAAGGCGCGGCGGGAGGCGGGGGAATTGAGGCTATTTTTCATCACATGTCCTAAACAGTTGGAGTCAGCGCACGGTGCTGCGCGCCAAGGTCTGACCCGCAAGTCTTTATTTTTGAACCAGGTATTCAGGGGACACCAGCGCCAGATAGACGCCCAACTTGGCACGGTTCAAGGACTGGTCATCGACGGTCTTTTTGTTGCTTGCGTCGGCCTTCAGCGCATCGAGCTTGACCGACTCGACTGCCGCCACCATCTCGGCCTTGAGTGCTGCATTGCTGCGCGCCCCCAGCAGCTGCTTGCTGACTTGCTCGACCAGATCGGCCGGCTTGGCGGCCAGGGCGACCAGCCCTGTCAGCTCGAATTGAACATCATTGCGGGCGGCCTTGTAGTCCAGCCCGCGCTGGCCGAAGCCACTCGCCACGCCGCCCTTGACGAAGTTGGCGTAGCCCGCGACCGAGGTCTCTTGCACCAGTTGCAGCTCCGGCATGGTCAGCTTGGCCGCACCGCTTTCGCTGCCGGGCGCGATAAAGCCGGGCCGGTAGAAGTTAAACACCGACGGCGAGCGCAGCGGCGACTGGCCGAGCTGGGTGGCGGGGTCATCGGTGGCACCGATCAGCCAGGCGCCGGAGTCGCTGCTGGCGCCGAGGGCGCGCAGCGCCGCCGTGAGGCGCAGCACCGGCTCTTGCAGCTTGCCGTAGCCGGGCTGGGCGGCCAGGGCACCATCACGCGCCTCGCTGTCCAGCAGAATCGCCTTGACCATCGCCTTCATATCACCGGCACCGAAAGCCTTGGACACGCGCGTCACGTAGTCGGGGCTGGGGTTGCTGGTGACCAGGCGCTGGATCATCTGGCGGCCGATAAAGGGGCCGACATTGGGGTGCAATGCCAAGGCGTCCAAGCCGGCCTTCAAGCTCGCGGCCGGGTCTGCCTTGGTCTGCGCCGCCACGACCTTGCCCAGGAATTTCTTCTCGCTGATCGAATGGAACTGGCTATAGCCCTGCATCGATTTGATGCCACGGTCGGCCTCGCAATAGTCGGGGCACCAGCCCCAGAAGCGCCCGTCTGCGGTGTCGGCGCCATCCCAGCTGAAGCCGGTGAAGACCTTGGCCATGCCGGCAATGTCATCAGCCGTATAGCTGGGCTTGGGGGCGCCGCCATCCAGCTTGGCGCTCCCGTCGACGTTCAGCTCCACCAGCCCGATCGAAAACAGCTGCATCACCTCGCGGGCAAAGTTCTCGTCCGGCACCCGGCCGGACTTGGCATCTTCTTTCTGGTTCTTCAGGTGCGAGAGATACAAGCCCATGGTCGGGTGCGTCGCCACCTGCTCCAGCAGCACGCGGTAATTGCCGAAGGCATTGGCGGACAAGGTGTCCAGATAAGACGCGACACCACGCGGCTGGTTGGCCACATTGTCTTGTGCCATCGACACCACCATGATTTGCGACAGCGCATAGGCGACACGCTGGCGTAACTGGTCATCGGCCGTGATGGCGACCTTGTAGAAGGAATCGAGCACCTCGCGGGTGCCAGCCGCGTCAGTGGCCTTAAGTGCTTTCACGGCCGCATCAGACGCATCCCAATTCAGACGGTGCATGCTGGTGGGCTTGGCGAACTGCTCATCCAGCCAAGGCTCATAGCCTTTATCCATGACGGCGGCGATGCTGGCCTCGGTGGGGCCGAAGCTGGCCTGCATCAGAAAGCGCATGGCCTCCTCACGGCTGCCGGGCTTGAGCACTGTGGCGACGGGTGGCGGGCTGGCGGCAGGTGTCGTTGCGGGCCCTGCGGGCGAGTCCGCTGCGCCTCCGCCGCCGCCGCAAGCAACCAGCAGTAGCGTCGCCAGCGCCATGGTGGCCAGCCCAAGCGGCCGTCGGCCACCTGTGCGGAAGGGGGCAGGACGCAAAGATAAGTGCCGCATACTTCGAACTCCAAACTGCCTGCGCAAGGTTTGCGCGGTGGAGCGGACTGTATTGAGCCGAGAGCGAAGCGGGGTGGCGGCAAAGGAAAGAGATGTAAGCGCGTGTTGCGGTTCGCGACTTGCACGCAACAGGTCCGCCTATTGCGTGAAAAACTACCGCACCCTTTGGCGCGGCGAAGTCGCCTTCATGCCTTACATCCCGTTCATCCCCTCTATTCCCTATATCCCCTTTGATCCCCCTTTTATCCTGGCTCAATTCTCTTTTTGGCCTGGGTGAAGGAGATGAAAGGGATGCAACACTGGGTTTAGACCCGCACCGGCAGCGCCGTGCGGCTGACCACCTGCTGCAACACAAAGCTGGAATGCACGCCTGTGACGCCTTGAATACGTGTGAGCTTGCCAAGCAGCAGGCTCTGGAAGTGATCCATATCGCGCACCACCAGCTTGAGTTGGTAGTCGGCTGCCTGGCCAGTGATCAGCAAACACTCCAAGACCTCGGGCAAGACCTGCACAGCGGCTTCGAAGTTGGCGAAGCGCTCCGGCGTGTGCAGATCCATCGAGATATGCACCAGGGCCATCAGGCTCAGCCCCAGCTTCTTGGCATCCAAGAGCGCCCGGTAGCCGGTGATCAGACCGCTGTCTTCCAAGGCGCGCACGCGGCGCAAGCAGGGCGAAGGCGACAGGCCCACACGCTCGGCCAGCTCTTGGTTGTTGATGCGGCCGTCTTGCTGCAACAGTTCCAGAATCTGGCAATCAATACGGTCAAACTCCATGATTCACGCCTTGTAATGAATAGATGGCGCAATTTTCTGCCAATTTCAATGAAAATCAGGCCATCTTCGCAATCTTCTGCCAACAGCTCTTGCCTACACTGAAGGCATTGGTTCTACAGACCAGTGCAACACAGGCAGGCCACTCCGCCATGTCCTTCAGCCCCGGCAATCAGC
Source organism: Paucibacter sp. B2R-40 (assembly GCF_025717555.1). Taxonomy (GTDB): domain Bacteria; phylum Pseudomonadota; class Gammaproteobacteria; order Burkholderiales; family Burkholderiaceae_C; genus Paucibacter_A. The sequence goes on from NZ_JAJIRP010000002.1 coordinate 493,485, forward strand.
AAAGCCCCAGGCGCCACAAGTGCCTGGGGTTTCGGCTTTAGGGCTAAGCGGCGGCATCGGGCAGCACGCCTTTCAGGCTGTCCGCCTTGTGTATATGCAACTCGCGCTGCGGCAGCGGCACGACGATATTGGCCTCGGCGAAGGCGTCGCGAATGCGCATCGCAAAGGCGCTGCGCACCGCCACCCAGTCGGCCTGCTGCGTGGTCCAGGCGCGCACATTGAAGGTCAAGGCACCCGGCGTCAGCCCGGTCAGCAAGGCCGAAGGCGGCGGAAATGAGGCGATGCCATCGAGGTCTTGGGCAATGCCGATCAGCATCGCAATGGTCTGCTGCGGACTGACCTCGTAGCAGGTGCTGACGTCAATATTGATGCGCCGGCTATTGCCTGTCAGCGTCCAGTTGACCAGTTTGTCGGCCAGGATCATGCCGTTGGGCAAGACCACATCGGCGCCGTCAAAGGTGGTCAAGGTGGTAGCGCGCAAGCCGATATCGCGCACGGTGGCGGTGAGGCCGGCTACGTCGACCACATCGCCGGGCCGGATCGGCCGCTCGAACATCAGAATCAGTCCGGCGACGAAGTTACGCACCACGTCTTGCAGGCCCAAACCAATACCGATGCCCAGCGCGCCGAACACAATCGCCAGCTCGCCGACCTTGAAGCCGGCGGCCGCCAGCGCGGTCAACAAACCAAAGATCAGCACGCAGTAGTAGCTGATCGTCGAGACACTCTGCCCCACGCCAAGCGGCAGCTTGAGCGCCGGCAGCACATCCTCGGCCAGCAGCGTGCGCAACGTGCGCGCGACCCAGAACGAGGCCCAGGACGCCACCACAAACGCCACCACGCTGCCAAGGCTGAGCGTCAATCCGCCCAGCGCCACCTGAAAGGTCAGAGCCGCCATCAGCACTTCGTACATGGGCCGGTAGATGCGGAAGTCCTGCAAGGCATAAACCACCCAACCCAGCACCAGCAGGATGCGCCCCAAACGTACGACCACGGGCACCAAGGTGCCGACATGGCGCTTGCTCAACTGCGCCATCTTGGGCCGAGCCAACAAGACCTGCAACAAAGCCACCAGCACCGATGCGCCGGCATACAAGGCCAGCGCTGCATAACTGCTGTCCAGCACGGCGCCGGTCAGCATGGTGGTGAGGGAGATATTGCCCAAGACATTGGACAGCGCCGAGGCCAGCAGCACCGCGCAGGCCAGCAGCAACAGCCCCGCCGGCAGCCACTTGGGCACTTGGCTGCTCGCCTTGACTTCGCCAGCAGCCGGCTGGGCCGAGGCCGTCAGGGCTGCGGCATTCAAACCTGCGGCCTCTGCAAGTTCGTCGTCCGAGGTCTCCATCAGCGCGGGTATGCGCAGCGCACGCCAACCCAAAACACCCAGCGTGATCAACATCAACACATTCAGCGCCAGCAGCCCGAGCCGGTAGACCAATAAGCTGCCGACGAACAGCGAGGCCACGACATTGAAGAAATAGAACACCGCGCTCAAATAGGCCCAGGGGCCCACCGCCGGCGGAATGCGCCGCTGCAGCAAGACCAAGACAGGCACCCAGGCCAGCAACATCACAATCTGCTGCCGCATGATGGGGCCTTGCAGATCGTAAAACATCGCACCCAGCGCCACCAACACCAACCAAGCCGCCAGGGGCCGCGACAAGATCTGCATGGTCAGCGCCGAGGCCTGTCCATCCTTGACCATTTGCCGGGCGCGCCGCTTCAGCCAGAACATCACGGGCAAGAGCAGCAGCGCCAGCAACACCAAGACCGGCAACAACTTGGCGCTGCTGGCATCGTGATCGCGGGCGAAACCGCGCTCGATCTCCAAGCTGCTGCGCAGGCCCACGCTGACCGGCTCACTCGCCTCGTCAGAAGCGGCCGCCTGCCACAGCGGCGGTGCATCGATCACCAGCAAGCGTCGATCGAGATCTTCGATGCGGGTCTGCACCGCATTGCCCATATTGTGGACATGGGCCGCCAAAGCGCTGGCGGTACGGCCGCGCTCCAAGAGTTTGGCCAGGGGGCCGGCCAGGTCGGCTTCACCTTGCTGCGCCAGCGCGATCAACTCGTCCACACGCTGCACCAGGGCGGGCGCCGAATCGGCCGCACTCACACGGGTCGCTTGCCAGATATTGCGGCGGGCGGCCAGGTCGGCGGCGTCTTCCGAGCGGCTTTGCAAAACGCGCGCCAGCTCGGCCCGGCTGCGCGCAATCTCACGCTCATGTAACTGCCAATGTCGATGCAAACTCTCCAAGCGGCGCACCGACAACAATGCCAAGGCGCTGCTGCTGGATTTGTCGCTCAGCTGTTTGATCGATTCGGCCCGCTCGGCCAGCGACTGCTCCAGCCGGCGCCCGGCATCGGCGCTATGCGCGCGGCGCACCACGGTGACAATCAGCTGCTCATCGGCATCGGCGCGCGCTGGAATATCCGCCGGCGCAATCACCTCATGGCGGCTCTCGGCGGCGGCCGCACTGCCGGCGGGCGGCGCCTGCGCGAAGCCGGGCGAGGTGGCGCCCAATGCCAGCAGCAAACTCAGGCCCAGCAGCCAGCCGTAAGGCCCCGACCGCTTGAACCAAGCCCTCCTAGATTCGATCTTCTTGACCATGCAACATCCATTGGCGCCACCCCGGCGCAGCTGCATTGTGCCGTCAGCCGGCCACCCTGCAATAGGACTCGACATAGGCCTGATGGGCCGGCAGCTGCACGACGGTTTGATCGACGTGCTGGCGAATGCTATTCAGGAAACGCGCCAACTCGGCGTCGCCCATCAGATCAGCCACTTGGTGATGCTGTTGCGGCAAGATGCCCTGGCCCAACATCACCTGTATCCATGAGTTCTCGGCGAATAGCTCGTTAGGCACACGGAATACCCTTGCGGTCTCGCGGAACAAATCAATCCGGTGACGCAGCGAGGCCGGAATGCTCATCTCGCGGCAGTGGCGCCAAAAGGCGCTGTCCTGGCGCTGGGTGACGTGATAGTGAAGCACGATGAAGTCGCGGATATGCTCGATCTCGTTGCGGCTTTGCTGGTTGTATTCAGCGATATCCGAGGGGCAAATGCCTTGAGATGGGAACATTTGCATCAGCCGCGTGATGCCGCGCTGAATCAGGTGGATGCTGGTGGACTCCAGCGGTTCCAAAAAGCCACTGGACAAGCCGATGGCGACGCAGTTGGCGCGCCAGGTTTGCTGGCGCTGACCGGGCTGAAAGCGCAGCACGCGCGGCTGCGTCAAGGCCTCGCCCTGCACATTGGCCAGCAAGGTTTGCTTGGCTTGCTCATCGTCAATGTGTTTGCTGGCATAGACCAGCCCATTGCCGACCCGGTGCTGCAGCGGGATGCGCCACTGCCAACCGGCGGCATGTGCGATCGAGCGTGTGTAGGGCAAAGCCGGCCCGGTCGAAGCGGTCTGCAGCGCCACCGCGCTGTCGCAGGCCAGCCAATGCGACCAGTCCTCATAGCCCACGCCCAAGGCCTCGCCGATCAAGAGACCGCGAAAGCCGGTGCAGTCGATGAACAAATCGCCCTCGATCAGCGCGCCGGAATCCAGCCGCAGCGCGGCGATGTTCTCGCCCGCCAGCGCCACTTCGGTGATCTTGCCCTCGATGCGCTGCACGCCAAAGCCCTCGCTGAACTTGCGCAGATACTTGGCGTACAGCGTCGCGTCCAGATGGAAGGCGTAATTCATACCGGCGCGCGGCAGATGCGCGAACTTGCTTTGCTGCGCGGCCTTCAGCTCCAGACAATAGTCGCCATAGTCGCCGGCCAGGCCGCGCTCGCGGCCTTTGAGCCAGAAATGCTGAAAGCCAGCCGTCCAATGGTCTTTGCCGGTCAAGCCAAAGGAGTGGATGTAGTCCTGCCCCCGGTCGCGCCAGTTCTCGAAGCTGATGCCGAGCTTGAAGGTCGCCTGAGTGGCGGCCATGAATTCCTGCTCATTGATCTCCAGCAGGCTGTGAAAGGTCAGCAAGGTCGGAATCGTCGCCTCGCCGACACCGACGGTGCCGATCTCATCGGACTCGATCAGCTTGATGTCGAGCAACTTTCCCAAGGTCTTGGACAAGGCGGCCGCCACCATCCAGCCGGCCGTGCCGCCGCCGGCGATCACGATGCGTTTGATTGGCTTGCGTTCGCTGCTCATGCTTGGTTCTGCCGGTCAATCAATGCGCGCAGCTGCGACAGCGACGCCACCGCCATATAGATCGCCTGCAAATGGCCGGCGCGAGCCAAGGCCTCCAGCGCGCTGCCGGGCAAACCGGCCAGACGCTCCTCGTTGATTGTGTAAAAGCCGGCCAGACGATTCTGTGAGCCGTCGTTCAGCTCGATATCCAGCACAAAGGACTCCAGCAGCTCATGCGCCTGCAGCGCCTGGATGAAGGCGGGCGTGGCTTCCAAGCCTTGATGCAGGGCCAGCAAGACCGAGTTCAGGCGCTGCAGGTAGTCACTGCTGCCACCGTGCGGCAAGAACAGCGCCTCGCCTTCGCTGCGGCTCAGGCGCGGGCTGTCCAGATCGATATGCACCAGCAATTCCTGGCCCGAGCGGCCAATCAAAAAGGGTTGGCGCTCCAGCGAGAGCGGCAGATAAGCCGCATCCCAACGTCCGTCGCGCAAGAACAAATTCTGGCCAGCTTGCAGCCCCAGCAAGGCAATCGGCTCGAAGCCTGTGCCCTGGGCCGTCTTGCGAAACACGATCGGGTAATGCGCCTGGATGCTTCGGAACTCATCCGGGAAGGTCAGCGCGAACATCTGCCCATCGCCTAACTCGGCAGCACGACGGGTGATGACCCGCCGGTCTTGGTGTTCGACGTTATTGAGTAGTACTGAATTGACCATGAGGATTGACTCGGGAAGAGGGGTTCAGATGCTGTGCAAGCCATGCTGCTGGATATGGGCTATCAGTGCCCGGTTGCTGGGTAGAGCCCCCAGCATCCGGCGCGTCAATTGGGCGGTTTCGGAAAAGAAGCCGGCGGCCTTTTGCGCATTGGCCGCATCTTCGCTGTGCCGCGCGCCAGCGCTTGGCAAGGGCCGAAAGCCCATGCCGTAGAGCACGTATTGATAGCTGGCCGAGGGGAACATTTCCTCGATGCGGTGGAAGTCGTGCCGCGAGGGCGGGCGGTGCTGCCATTGCGCCAGCAGCTCTTGCAGGCGCGGCGGCGTGCTCGCGGCCTGTTCGCGCCAATAAGCGCTGTCGCGGCGCTGGCTCAAGACGTAATGCAGTTTCAGAAAATCGATCACCCGCTCCCAGCGGTAAGTAAAGGCATCGTTGAAGCGATGGGCGGCAATGTCCATCAGCGCCCGGTTAGCCGGCATTTCTTCGCTCACCAGCGTGGCCGACAACTCAACCAGCGCCAGCGCAGAGGCCTCCAGCGGCTCGATAAAGCCGGCCGAAAGACCAATGGCAACACAGTTCTTGTGCCAGAAGCGGGCCCGGTAGCCGGGCTTGAAACTCAGCTTGCGGGCGGTCAAAGCTTCGGCGGCTCCGCCGGTCTTGGCCACATAGGCGCGCAGCTCGATTTCAGCCGCCTCGTCCGAGCAGTGCGCGCTCGAATAGACATAGCCAATGCCGCGCCGCGTCTGCAAGCCGATGTCCCAGATCCAGCCGCAGCTTTGAGCCGTCGAAATGGTCTGCGAGGCAATCGGGCTGTCCACCTGCGCGTAGGGCACTTGCAAGGCCAGCGCGCTGTCATTGAACAAGACCTCTTGCTGCGACAGCAAGGGCACACCGAAGTGCTGGCCGAGCAGCAGCGAAGGCATGCCGCTGCAGTCAATGAACAGATCGGCGCTCAGCGCCCCATGCGTCTGCGTCTGCAGCGAGGCGATATCGCCATTGGCGTGTGAGTTGACGCCCAGCATGTGATCTTGCACATGTTTGACGCCAAGCTTTTCCAGGCAATGCCGGCGCAAAAGCTGGCCGAATTTGACCGCGTCGAAGTGATAGCCGTAATTGGCCACTGCCGCGAATTCCGGCGTGGCCGCCTGCTTGGGCGCCAGACCGGCCGAGCAAAGATGGGGCTGAAAGCTCATCAGTTCCGCAAACGGAACATCCACGCGCTGCTGCAGCCAGGCCGCCACCAGATTCGCCTCGGTATAGCCTTGCGGCAACACAAAAGGATGGTCGTATTGATCATCGGCGCGGCCATGGACCCAGCCGACGAATTTGGAGCCTTGCTTGAACGTAGCCTCGCACTCGCGCACCAAGTCGGTCTCGCTGATGCCGATTTTGTGCAGCGTGTCGCGCATGGTCGGCCAAGTGCCCTCGCCAACGCCAATGGCCGGCACATCGGGCGACTCGAGCAGCGTTACCTGCAGGCCCACCCCATGTTCGGCCGCGATCAAGGCGGCAGTCAGCCAGCCGGCCGAGCCGCCGCCCAAGATTACGATCTGCTTGAGCCGTTCGATCCGCTCTGTCATGTTCGCCTCTATGCGCTGCCGACCCAGCAGCGATACCGGTCAAGAAAGTGAGAGCTCTTGTAGCGAGCGGCCGTCAGGCTTGGGCGAAGGAGCACAGAAACCGCAACGTACTTCCTGTACGTGAGGATTCCGAGCAGCGCCCAAGGACGCATGGCGGCCGCGCAGTAAAGAGATCTTGCCTTCTCAGAATGTATAGCGAGCGCCGAACATATAACGTGGACCCGTCTGCGTCGCATAGAGCAGCTGATCCTTGTTGCGGCCGTGCAAACGCTGTACGCCGTCATTGAGGTTGATCACCTCGGCCTGCAGGCTCAGTTTCTCGGTCAGCTTGTAGCCAATATTGACGTCGACCTGACCATAGGCATCGGTATAGACCGGGTTGGGCAAGCCGGTGCCGTCGAAACGCGAGGTCAGGAATTCATCCCGCCAGTTATAGGCCACACGCACCGACCATTTGTCGTTCTCAAAGAAGCCGACCAAGTTGGCCGAATCGCTCAAGCCTTCCAGGGCAAACTGCTCGCCGCGGTTCTTGTTGTCGTACTTGAGCCCCGAGGTGACATAGGTGTAGTTGGCCGAGACGCCGAAGCCACTCTTGCCGAACATATGCTGGACGTTGAACTCCAGACCGTTGAGGCTGTCCTTGCGCTGATTGGCCGGTGTGGTGATGGCAAAGGTGGCGATCGGATCGCTGGCCTGGCCGGGGATCACGCCGGTCTGGTTGCCATTGGCATCGTCCTTGCCGCGCACCACACCGCCCTGGCCGTTCTTGTTCAGGAAGATGTAGTTGCGGATGCAGGTGATATCGGACGTGACGCAGCCCTTGGCGATCGCCTCCTTGAAGAAGGTGCCGCCGGCCGGTGTACGCAAATTGAAAGGCGTGCCCTGGGTCGTCGTTGTGCCGATGAAGTTCTCGATGTTCTTCTTGAAATAGCCCAGCGACAAGAAGCTGGCCTTGGCGTAGTACCACTCGCCGGACAAATCGAAGTTCTTGGACTTCAAGGGCTTCAGCGCCGGGTTGCCCTGCGCGCCGGTGCCGCCGTCGATACGGGCCAGCTGGTTCAGCGTCTGCCCGCCCTGGATGTCACCCCAGCCGGGGCGGCCAATGGTTTCGCTATAGCTGGCGCGTGCCTTGACGTCGCGGGTCACGTCCACGTCCACGTCCACGCTGGGCAGGAAGTATTTGTAGCTGCCTTCCAGCGTGGTGTAGCCAGGAGCACCAAACTGCACCGAGAACTCGTTATTGGCCACCCAATTGATACCGGTGGCGGTGGGCACCAGAGCGGTGGCCGTCACATCGGTTTTCTCGTAACGCACACCGAAAGCGGCATTGACCGGCAGGCCTAACTCCCAGCTGGTGCTGTACTGCAAAAAGCCGCTCTGGGTCTTTTCTTGCACCTTGCGGTCGGTCGTGAACTGGTTGGAGGCGCGGTAGAGCGAATCGTCGCCGGCGGCCTTGGCGGCCAGGGCGCGCACCGTCTCGAAGTCGAAGGTGAAGAACTGATTGAACAGCGTCGGGCTGTCATGGCCGCTCATTTGCTTGAAATAGGGGCTGATGCTGTCGGCGCGCCAGACATTGTCCGGATAGTCGGCGGCATTGGTGGCGCCACCCCAGGTGTCGCGCTGCACATTGGAGAAGGCCGAGCGGTTGTCGACCTTGTTCAGGCTCATGCCGAAGTCCAGACGAGATTCGTCCGAGAGCTTGTAGTTGCCGGTCAACTGCCCTTGGTCGATGGACGACTTCATATAGCTGTTGCGGAAGGACGAGCCCGTCACCATCATCTTGGATGCGTCGATATTGCCGCCGGCCACGCTCAGGACCGGGAACTTCTGGGTGAAGTCCACGGCCGTGGTGCCACGCGTAAAGCTGGCCGTGCCCAGGCTGGAGTTGGAGCCGTAAGGGCTGTCGGCACCGGATGTCGCCGTCGAATGGTGGGCATCAAACTCCAAGGTGAGCTTGTTGCTTGCCTTCCAGGCCAGGTTGAAGCCGGTGGAGTTGTTCTCGTTCTTGGTCGCGTATTGCGCGCCGCCCATGGACAAGTCGCTGGTGGCCGGAACGATAGTTTCCGAATAGATCTTGGGGCTGCTGACCGGGCCGCTGTTCCAGCTGCTGGACGAAGGGCCGAAGTTGAACCAGACCGACAACTCATTGCGCTTGGTCTGGATCTTGTTCTGGGAGTAGGTGTAGTCCAGCGTGGCCGTTAGGTCATTGATGGGCTTGTATTGCAGCGTCACCTGGCCGTTCGTGCGTTGGCGCTGAATGCCGTTGACCGAATAGGCAAAGTTCTGCGGCACCGAATAGATATCGGTCGGGCCAGGGCGATTGATGATGTTCTCTGAGCCTGGCGTGCCGGGCTGGGGGATGGTGCCCCAGTTGTTCTCGTCGCCGGCAAAGGGCCGCCAGCCATTGGCCACCGCCGCCTGGTTGTAGCCCAGATTGCGTTCCTGATAGCTGCCGCTGATGGCGATGCCGAACTTGCCATCGGCGAAGGTGTTGCTGTAGATGCCCGAGACTTCGGGCGTGACTTCGCTGCCTTGCAGCGGGTCGGGCAGGCGGCCGTTGGAGGTGTCATGCACGCCCTTGACGCCGAGGCTGGCGCGCAGGCCGGGGTTGTCCAGCGGCCGGGCGGTCTTGATATTGATGGTGGCGCCGATGCCGCCGGCCGGCGACGCGGCACGGCTGGTCTTGAAGACCTCGATGCCGGCGATCGACTCCGAGGCCAGATTGGCGAAGTCAAAGGCACGCGAGTTCGAGACCGTGGTGTCGGCGATGCTGGAGGCGGGCATTTGCCGGCCGTTCAAGAGCACCAAGTTGAAGTCGGGGCCGACGCCGCGCACGGTGACGCGCGAACCCTCGCCAATCGAGCGGTCGATCGAGACGCCACTGATGCGCTGCAAAGACTCGGCCAGATTGGTGTCGGGGAACTTGCCGATGTCTTCGGCCACGATGCCGTCGACCACGCCTTGCGCATTGCGCTTGAGGTTCATCGACGAGCCCAGGCTGCCGCGAATGCCGGTGACGACGACGGCCTCCAGCACATTCGCGGCTGCCGGCTGTTCGCTCGCTGGCGGCGTCGCTTGTTGTGCATGGGCGCTGCCCATGCCGGCCACGCAAAGCCCGCAGGCCAGGGCCAGCTTGCTCATTTGAAACACAGGGCCGACAGCTTGGCTGGACCGCTGGACTGGGGTGTTGATCATGTTTGTCTCCGTTCGTAGTTTTCTAAAGGCCACATTCGTTCGATGGGCCTAGGGGCAAGCTGGGCTTGCCCACTTTTTTTGAACTGTCAATTTTTCAGGTTCTTTGAAAGCGCTTTCATAACCATACTGATTTTTGCCTTTGGGTGAATCTAGGGAACTCCCTTGCTTTGTTGTTTTTCCGAGCTTTGGGCTTGCAGCGCTCAGCCGAGCGCTGCCGCATCCAGGGCGCGCGATGCGCCAATCAAGGCCGGCGAGGCCGCCGCGTCGATGACAAAAGTGGGCACGGCCGCGAGGTAGTTGGCGAAGCGCCCTTTGGCCTCAAAGCGCTCTCGAAAGCGTGAGGCCGCCAGTTCCGGCAACAAGCGCGGCACGACGCCGCCGCCGACATAGACGCCACCACGGGCGCCATAGGTCAGCGCCAGATTGCCGGCAAAGCTGCCCAGGAAACGAAAGAACAGGTCCAGCGCGGCCAAGCAATCCGGATCGCGCAGCTCGCGTGCGGCGGCAATCAGCGCTTGAGGGCTGGTCAGGGGCGCGGGCCGGCCGGCCAATTGCGCCGCGGCCTGATAGAGATTGAGCAGGCCAGGCCCGGACAAAGCCCGCTCCGCCGAAGCGTGACCGAAGCGCTGGCGCAGGCAGTTGACGATGGCCGCCTCTTGCTCATCGATAGGCGCCAGGCTGGCGTGACCGCCCTCGCCGCTGATCGGCGCGTAATTTCCGCTGCCGCTCTGGCTGGCACCGCCCGCACTGCCAGCACCTCCAGCACTCCCAACCGGCAAAAGCCCCGCCACACCGAGGCCGGTGCCTGCGCCCAAGACCGCCATAGCCTCGCCCGCCACCGCGCTGCCACCGCCAATTTGGCGCAATTGCTCGGGCCGCAGTGCCGGCAAGGAAAGCGCCAGCGCGGTGAAGTCGTTCAGCACCGCCAGGCGCTGCACGCCCAAGCTTTGCTTGAGCTGGGCAATCGAGAAGGACCAATGGTGATTGGTCATGCGCACCCTGTCGCCGACGATGGGGTTGGCGATGCCGATCGCGCAGGCACGCGGGCGCGGCTTGCCCTGCTCCGCCAGGTATCTGGCGATCGCCTCTTGCAGCGAGGCCTGCTCCGCGCACTTGTAGCTGACGATGTCTGCCACCGCGCCGTCGGCATCCTCGCCCCAGGCGAAGCGGGCATGAGTGCCTCCCACATCGCCAAGCAGACGCGGATACAAAGACGCGGTGGCATTCAGGCTCATGAGATCCTTTGCGAAGCAAATTTCGGAACACTTGACGGCAGCCGCCGCAATGCCACAATCGTAATGAAAGCGCTTTCATGAAGCAAGCACTGGTTTTCCCTGGTGTGCAAGAACAGCGCCCACATGTCCCGGCCCTCCTCACCTTTCCTTCCTCACCTTTCCTCTCACCTCAAAACACCCAGCGCCATGCCCGCATCCAAACCCGGCCTTTCAAACTCCTTGCCAGAACCCTTGCAGCTGCGCTGCGTGCTGAGCACGGCCGACGGCCAACACCGGCTCGCCGAACAAGCGCCACTGTTGCTGCAAGGCCCTGCCGGCGCCAATTCGGCGCACAGCGACTTGCCCAGCGTGATGGTCCACAGCGAGCGGCGCTTTCAAACCCTGCTGGGCTTTGGCGGCGCCTTCACCGAAGCCGCGGCCGTCACCTGGGGCGCGCTGCCCGAAGCCGAGCGCGCCGCGCTGCTGCGCCAATACTTTGATGCCGACAGCGGCCACGGCTACACGCTGTGCCGGCTGCATATGAACAGCTGCGACTTCGCGCTGGGCAACTACGCCCATGCGGCGGTGGCCGGTGACGTGCTGCTGGAGCATTTCAATATCGAGCGCGATCGCAAGGCGCTGCTGCCGATGATCAAGGCGGCACAGGCGCTTGTGCAGCAGGCGGGGTCGACATCTATCCGCTTGCTGGCCTCGCCCTGGAGCCCACCGCCCTGGATGAAGAGCAACGGGCAGATGAACCAGGGTGGCGAGTTGCTGCCCGAATATGCTGCCGTCTGGGCTCAATGTTATGTCCGTTTCATCCAGGCTTATGCGGCCGAGGGCGTGCCGATCTGGGGCCTGACGGTGCAGAACGAACCGGCCGCCACGCAACGCTGGGATTCATGCATCTACAGCGCCGAGCAGGAACGCGATTTTGTGCGCGACCATCTCGGGCCCGCCTTGGCTGCGGCCGGCTTGGGCCACGTCAAGATCATCGTCTGGGACCATAACCGCGACCTGATGGTGGAGCGCGCGGCGGCCGTCTACAGCGACCCCGAGGCGGCCAAATATGTCTGGGGCTGCGGCTTCCACTGGTATGGCGAAGACCATTTCGAGCATGTGCAACTGCTGCACGACGCTTGGCCTGACAAGGCACTGCTCTTCACCGAAGGCTGCCAGGAAGGCGGCCCGCACCTCGGCTCCGCCGCTCTGGGAGAGCGTTATGCCCGCAACATCATCAACGACCTGAACCGCTGGACGGTCGGCTGGATCGACTGGAACCTGCTGCTGGATGAAACCGGCGGCCCGAACCATGTCGGCAATTTGTGCAGCGCACCCATCATGGCCAATCGGCAGACGGGCGAGTTGATGCCGCAAAGCTCGTATGACTATCTCGGCCATTTCGCCCGCTTCATCAAGCCGGGCGCGCAGCGGCTGCTGTGCGCGGCCAGCAAGCAGAACCTGGAGGTCACGGCCTTCGTCAACCCTGACGGCAGCAAAGTGCTGGTCGTACTCAACCGCAGCGAGGCCGCCATTCACTACACGCTCAGATTGGACGCTAGGCAATGCCAGGCGCTAGCGCCGGCGCGCTCGATCAGCAGCTTTGAACTCTCGGCTTGAAGGTCGGGCGGGCTGACTCAGCCGCCCGCCTTTTCCTGGTGGGCCAGCAAGGCCTGCTCAAAGCGTGCCACCGTGGGACCTATCAGCGGACGGTAAAGCGGCCGCAGCAGCCAGTTCGGCAGCCAGCGGCCGCGCTCCTCCGCTGCCACTCGGGCGCGTGGGTGTTCCATGAAGCGATAGGCGCTGGGTCGGTAGCCGGCGCTGCTGCGGCGGAATTCGATCCGGTCCAGATGCTTGATGCTTTTGTAGCCGTAATGCGCCGGCGCCAGCAAACGCAGCGGCGCGCCATGGTCCAGCCCCAAGGCCTCGCCGTTCAGGCTGTCGGCAAGCAGCACATCGTCGGCCAGCAGATCTTCCAGCACCATGCAGCTGCGCGCTCCATCCTGGCCGCGCAGGATCACAAAGTCGGCGCCGCTCACGGGCCCGGCTTTGGGCAAAACCAATTGCTGATAGAAGTCGCGAAAGCGCACCCCGCCCCAGCGCAGGCCCTTATGCGTCCAGGTGGTGACGCAGTGAAAGTCGGCGCGGATCTCCACACGCGGCAAACTCAGCAAATCGCTGCGATAGATCTCGATCTGCGTCTGCAGTTCCCCCAGGATTTGCAACTTGATCGTGCTCGGCTGCGCCGGAAAGCGCGTGGCGAATTGAGTCAAACCAAAGCGCGGAAAAGCCTCGGTCTCGCGCTGCCCCGGCGGCACATCAGAAGCAATAGGTTTCATGGCTTTGCCAATTGTTCATACGCCTGCGTCCGATCAGTTCGCATGCTTTGAGTAAGGCACCTTCAAGATTCGGTCGCCGGTGAATGAACCCAGATAGAGCGAGTTGCGCAGTTGTTGCGCGACGGTCGCCGCGCCCATCGGCGGGCCGGCATGCTGAAACACTTGTTCCAAGGCCAAACTCTGCGGATTGACTCGAAAAATACTGAATTCCAGGCCACAGGTATCACCTGTATTTTTAATGCAATACAAATTTTCGAGTCGATTTCCGGTCAGCGAAGCCACCAGCAAAAAACCATTTTCATCCCAGGTCATATTGTCCGGGCGTTCAATTTTCGCCCTGGCCAAAACGGCGCCGCTGCGGCGGTCTATTTTGCGAATCTCATTCCCCGAAGTAACGCTGACAAATACAGTGGTTTCGTCCGCAGCAAGTTCAATACCGTTCAGAAACGGGCCGCGGCTGCCCTCTAAAACTCGGAACTCAGTTTCGGCCGCCGGCAGCCACTCGAAGGCATAGCCGGTATCGACGCCCAACTGAGATTTCCAGATGCCGGTACTGATGCCGAACAGGCTCGGCGCCGTTCGGTCAAACATATGGCTGGCGATAAAGCCGCCATTGCGCAGCAGCGTCACGCTATTGATGGAAACTTCCGCGGGCGGCATCACGCAACCGCGCCAACTCAAACTGTATTGCTCACCCTGTTTGAGCAATTCAAACATTTCGATACGCATGCCTTGGCCGTGGTTGACGGCCGCCACCTGCCAACGGCCATCGCTGCGCTGTTTGAGCGAAATACCCAATGGTGAAAACTCTGCACCCGGTTGACCCTGGCAATTGCTCGCGCCCCAGTTTTGGCCAGCCGAGCCTCCCGACGCGATGCCAATGGGAAATGCCGTAGTGATGGTCTTGCTCCGTGTATCAAAAAACGCCAAGCTGCCTGAACTCGGCCGGCCGAGCGTCCCGACCTGGCTCACCAGCAGGGTTTCTCGGTCCGGTAGCACCCGAATATCTTCGGGATTTTTAAAACCACAAATGCTTGCGATGGCGCTTTCATATTGACTATCTCTGTCACATGGTGGGATCGCTGGGCTGCTGCAGCCGATCAACAATAGACTGCCCAGTGCGAGTAAATATAGTCGCGGCGATTCAGTTTTGAACGGCTTAAGTTTCATGTCTATGGATACCCTGCTGAATCAGCGTTTGTTTTTCAATGTGCTGACAAAGTGGTCGATAATTTTTTGCTTGATTTCCGGCGCTGTTTCTTTGCTGAAGCCATGCCCGGTTGGATAGGATTGATGCGTGGCAGGATATTTGAAATGATGCGCCTTCAGGTATTCCATGATGTCATGGCTCATCGGTGTTCCGGGCCATATTTGGTCGTTCTCCGCCGAGATCAACAAGATCGGGCCGCCAATTTTTTCAAATGCAAAGGTGGCTTTCTGGACTTTGTCAACGTCTTGCAAAGCCTTCTCGAACCGTTGAATCTGCGTGGAATTTTTCAAATCCGGCAAATCCATCGCAGGAATATCCTTGCCTTGATAGGTCCACGCAGATTGTGAACTGGTCATCCCCGACCATGCCACCTTGCTCGGCGTGGTGATTGCGACCGATTTGATGCGCGGGTCGAGAATAGCCAAGAGAAAGCCAGCCTCCGAGCCGCGCGAACCGCTGACCACGCCAATGCGTGAAGCATCGATTTCCTTGACAGTTTCAGCGTAGTCAATTGCGCTGATGAAATATTCCATAGGAATATGGTCCAAGGTGGCCGGCAAACCCGCCTCGGTTTTGAAATAGACCAAACCGATGAGTGCAATGCCGTTGGAGGCCATCATCTCGCCATTGGCGTCCGCAAAACCCCAACTCGGGTCCGAACCGCCGAAGCCGATCACCACCGGAACTTGTTCCTGGGTCTTGGGCAAATACAAGCGCGCGGCAAGATTCTTGTATTGAATCGTCTTGACCTCGTATTCATAGCTGCCGGCGAGGCATTGCCCGACAAAAAACACGCATCCGGCGATGAAGAGTAGCCATTGTTTGAACATGATGGGCATGATGGGCATGATGAGAGATGTTCTTGGTGGGTGCTGCGGGTGACTGACCTAGGGTCCGTCAATTACAGCGCGTGCTGAAGAAAAAATGCCCGACAGAGTTTCGCGACCTGCTGAGGCCGTTCGACCATGGGGACATGCCCGACTTTGTCGAGCACGATCTTGCTGCTGCCTTGAATGGATTGGTGCAGCAGGTCCGCGTCGTCGACATGGACGACGCAGTCTTCGCGACCCCAGATGATCAAGCAGGGAACCCGGATGCGGGTCAAAACATCGCGCTGGTCGAAGCTGTGCTCAATGTCGGCCAGCACCTTGCGTTCGATCTTGGCGCGGCGCTTCTTGTCCTCCAGCAACAAGTTCAGCATGAAAGCCGGAATGTAGATCGGCTTGACCATGGCAACCGCCAACATGCGGCGATAGTCGGCCGGGCTTTGGATGTCCAGCATGGCGTTGCTGCCGTCCTTGGCCATTTCTTCCAACAGCCAGCTGGGCCGGGTTTGCGCACCGAGGCAGCCCATCAGCACCAAGCCCTTGACGAGTTGCGGATGTTGATGGGTCAAGCGCAGTGCTATTGCGCCACCCATCGAGCTGCCGACCAAGCAAACCGAGCCCAAGCCCAGCGCAGCGATGAACGCCGCCATGCGCTGCGCTTGAGTGGGCACGTCGAAAGACAGGGTCAGGTCTTGCGTGCTGTCGCCATGGCCGGGCAGATCCACGGCCAAGATGCGGCGCTGATGCCCCAGCGCCTTGACCCAGCGCAGCCAGGTGGATTTGTCCGTACCCGCGCCATGCAGCAATAACAGCGTCTGCTGCGCCTGCAGTTCGCCGTTGTCCAAGTAGGCAATGCGCCCAAATGGAAGCTCCAGCACATGTCGGCTGAGACCGGCTTGCTTGAGTTCGGCGGCAAGCGCTTTCTCAAACAGCCAAGCCTGGAACTGCCGCCAGCGGGATGAGGTTTGAAGCCGCATAGGTATCAATGACCCATCAAGAAGAACTGGTTGATTTCGTTTGAGCTCAGGCACGCAGAACGTCGCCGATCGGCAGGGCCTGCAAGGCGGGGCGCTCAATCAAACTTTCGGTCAGCACCCAGCCCAGCCAGAGCCCCCCCCAAGCGCAGAGGCACAAACAGGAGCAGCCGAGCACCTCAGCGGCCTCTACGCAGCAAGAAAATGCCGGCCGGAATGGCCAACCAAAAGCCCGATTCCGGCATCAGGATCACGCCCAAAAGGCTCAGGGCCAGCAGGCCCCAAGCTTGCCGGCGGAGCGCGGCGTTCTGCCCGCTTCGCTCAAGCGACGTGATGGCCAGCGCCTGCATGGCCAGCGGGGCAGCGAAAAGCAGGAACCAGACGGCGGCAGCCGTCAGCGGGTCCTGACCGACGGTGTTGTAGACGCCTCGCCGCACAATGTCGAGCAGCGGTTGGTGCAAAAAGACCAGGGCGAACAGGGTGTGCAGCGCGGCCACGACCATCAGCCAATGGCCGATCCAGACGCGGGGAAGTGACGAAATGGTGGAGGTGCTTGTTGTGCTCATGATGCTTGGGAGCGATCAAAGTTGGGAATCAGTTTTGAGCCGCCGACTTTGAGTCGCCAGCATCGGCAGCAAGCGAGCTTCGATCTGCTCGCAAGCCCGAGCGATACCCGGCCCTTCGGCGGCCAGGCGCTGGCCGGCTTGCTGGCAGTTCTTCCGCACGGCGGGGTCGACCATCAGCCGCTGCAAGGCAGCTGCCACTTTCGGCGCCTTGTAGTGTTTGGGTGCCAATTCACTGGCCACACCCAAGCGGCACGCGCGCTGGGCGTTGTCAAACTGGTCATAGGCAGCCGGACAGATCAGCTGTGGCACACCGGCACGCAGCGCTTGAGCCGTGCTGCCGATGCCGCCATGGTGAACAAAGGCTGCCACGCGTGGCAACAAGGCGCCGAAGGGTGCGTAATCGACCTGGATCAACTCGGGCGGCAGCTCGCCGCTGATTTGCCCAGGGAAATGGGAGAGCAGAACCCCGCGCACGCCTGCCAGGCGGCAGGCCGCTATCGAGGCCTCGAAGAACGCCCGGTTGCCGGCCGAGGCGGTGCCGGGTGAGAACGCCACCGGCGCCGACCCAGCAGCCAAAAAGGCTTCCAAGGCCGGCGACAGCTGTGCGTGCTCGCCATGATCACAAAGTGGGAAGCCGGTCAAGGTCACGCCGGACGGCCAATCGCGCTGCGGCTCGGCAAACCAGTCCGGGAACAGCGCCAGCAGCAGATCGGCTTGATGGATCCAGGACTTGAAAATCTCCCGCTTGGGCGCCAAGCCCAGTTCGCTACGCCAGCGGTTCAAGGGGGCCGCAAACTGCGGTGAGTAGAAGAAACGGTCCAGCGACCACCAGACCAGGCGCTTCAGCAAGGCCGGGCTACTGGCCTTGATCCAACGCGCTGCCAGCCGCGCCGGAGCGAGGTCCGACTGGAACACCGAAGGCGCCAAATGCACTGTGGCGCAGGGCACGCCCTCTGTTTCGCCCAGCAAGCGGGCGGCAAACAGCAGCGAATTGCCAATGCAAATGGTTCTTGCTGGACGCAGCTCGGCCCGCATGGCTTGATAGTAGGCGGGGCCGAGCCGAGCCAGTTCCTGCGCGACAAGCTCAAACGCCCGGTTGGGCGTGGCGGCGGCGGTGGCTCGGAACAAGGCCTGATGCTCGGCCAGCTTGCCGACGCCGACAAAGCGCAGCCCCGCTTGCTCGACCCTGGCCTGGAAAGTCGGGTTGGCAAAGAGCAGCACCTCATGGCCGCGCGCCGCCAACGCTTGTCCAAGGGCGATAAAGGGCAATACATCACCATGGCTGCCTGCCGTGGCGATCAATACCCGCACCGGGGCGGCTGTCATGCGCCCACTCAAGCTGGTCGGCATGGTTGAAACTCCTGTCAATTGGCTTAGCGGATCCATGAGTTGCGGGTGCGCACGCGCGCGCCCAGCGTCCTGAGCATCAGCAGCAGCCCAAGGTAGGCGCGGTCGAAATAGGGCAACTCGGGGGTGACCGAATGCAGGTAACCCACGGCTTGCCGCTGCTGGGCTGGATCGGGCCGGGGCATGTCGGGGAGCCGGCCAAAGTCATAGAACTCGGCAACGAAAGGCCCTGTCTGCCAGGCGACTGTCCCGGCCAAGGCCGGCATCAGTTGTTCACGGAACTCCTGCTCGCTCAAGCTCGGCGAGATCAAGCCCAGCTCCAGATAGGCTCGCTGCACACATGGGTAGTCACGGGGCTTGCGCAGCAAAGCCGACCAAGCGGCGCTGATGCCGCCGCAGAACGAAGCACTGAGCGCTTTGCTGCAGCCAAAGTCCAACAGGCCCAAGCGGCCATCGGGCATGAATAAGTAGTTGCCCGGATGCGGGTCGGCTTGCAGGCGTTGCAGCTCGAACAGGCTGAACAAAAAGGTATCAAACAAGAGCTGCCCGAAATGGTCGCGTTCGGCTTGGCTGGGCCGGGTCGCTAACCATTCATTCAGATGCATGCCGGGCAGTCGCTGCATCGTCAACACCCGCTTGCTGCTCAAGTCGGGAAAGGTCTGCGGGACGACCAAATCAGGCCGCACAGCAAAGGCTTGCCTGAACCAGCGCATTTGCTCGGCCTCGTGCTGGTAGTCCAACTCCTCGGCCAGCTTGGCTTCGATATCGGCCAACACGCGTTCGATGATGGCGGCCTTGGGCAGGCTGTCCGAGCCGCGCGCAAAGGTCTGCAGCAAGCTGCGCAACATCGCCATATCGCTGCCGATGGAGGCGGCCATGCCGGGATACTGCAGCTTGACGGCGACCGCCTCGCCTTCTCCCTCTCCGTTTACCAGCGTCGCGCCATGCACCTGCCCCAGGCTGGCCGCAGCAAAGGCGTTCGGCTCGAATTGAGCAAACAAGTCGTCGGGTCCTTGGCCAAACTCCTGGCGCAGCAGCTTGATCACCAAGGCCCGGTTCAGCGGCGTGACCTGGTACTGTGCTTTGGCCAGTTCGCTGCGCAGGGCCTCGGGCAAGAAGCCCAACTCCATGCTGAGCAATTGCGAAGCCTTCAGCGCCGTGCCCTTGAGTTGGTTGAGCGCGCCAAACAGGATGCGGCCCAGCTTGGCTTCGTACGCGGCGCGCGCTTGCTGGCTATCCTCGGGCGAACGCGCAATGCCCTGGGCCCGGTGGCTCAGATGCGCCACACCGGCGCGCGCCACGGCCAAGCCGGCAAGCGCGCCGCGGGCGATGCGGCCAGTGCGCGGAGCTTTAGCGCTCATGGCCGAGTTGGCGCAACATCAGCGGCACGATCACGCCATGCACCGGGCCGACCACGCTCATATAGGCGCGGCCAAGTCGGTTGTGGACATGCACAACAGTGCTCATCTGCAGCTCATTGCTACCCTGCCTGAACAGCGAGACCTGCACATGCAAATGCTTGTCCTGATCCTCCACAATCACCTCCCGCTCGTCCGCGTACTGCAGCGTGAAGATGCCAACCCGCTCGCCAGGCCGGTAACTTGAGGCCGGCTTGCGCCGATCGCCTGGCGCCATGGCACCGAGGTTCTTCAAGCCGACCCAGCGCACCGCTTGATTGCGCAGCGCCATCAGCCTATTCATCCATGCGGGCGTGCGCGCGGACAGGTCAAGAAACTGCGCCAGCGCCGTCGCCTCGGGCTGTGTGCTGGCAAAGCGGTAACTGTCGGCAAAGTCGGCACCGGGCAAGACCCGCAGGATTCGACTGCCCTCGGGCAGCGCGGTCTTGATGAGCTTCATTTGCCGGCTCCGCTCAAGCTCATGCGCGCAAACTTGAGCACATCCAGCAAGCCATTGCCGTCGCGCAGCAAGCGCGTCAACTGGCTGCGCAGCAGGAAGCCCCCCAAGTCCAGCGCCTTGTTGACGATGCCGCTGTGCAGGGCCAGCACCAGCAAGCCCAGACTGAGATCGACCATTTGCGTGGTGTTGGCGAATTCGTCGGAATCGTCGCGCAGCCAGTAGGCGGTGATGGCGTAGACACCGTCGGCCAGCAAGGCGGCCAAGCTGGGCTTGAAGCTGCAGGGAGCGATTTCGGCCTTGCTTTCGGCCTGCGCCAGCATCTCGGCAAAAGCCTGCTTCAGCAGCGTCTTGCCGGGCAAGTCATCGCCCATCACCGCCAAGGGCGCACCCGCTACCAGCTTGTGGGCCAAGGCGACGAACTCGCGGTCAGCCAAAAACCGCTCCAGCAGCGCATCGATCAAGAGCTGCATGCGCTCTTGCAAGCTGAAGCTGTCCAGGCCCTTGGTCTTGCCGATCTGCGCCAAGGCATCCGCAACCGCTTGCTCAAAATAGGCCAGCACCAACTTCTCCTTGCTGGGGAAGTATTTGTAAATCGTCGCGTCACCGAGTTCGGCAGCGCGCGCGATCTGCTTCATCGTCGTGCCCTCGAAGCCCTGACTCGTCATCAGGTCCACCGCGGTCTTGATGACGAGGCGGCGGTTCTTTTCTGTTTGTGACTTTGAGATGCGCATTTTGATACCAGCTACTCTTTGCGAGATTGTTTTCTTTATTTAATCAATAGTCAATATCTTTTAATGCTTGCAGATCTATGCCACCAAGCCAACTCCGGCTGGCCGCTATCGCCCGGTGGGCGACCCTACTGCGGGCTAATGCCTATGCCGAACGACTGCAATACACATTCGGCGAACGCTTGGCTTCACTACACTGCAGCCGGGCAGGCGTGAATATGTCGCAAGAGCCGTCCATTCGGCTTCGAAATCGGCCCCAACGCAGCCGGCCTGGGAATCAAGTCAGTCACGACGATGTCGATAGCAAAGGCAATGAGCAGACACAACTCCGCGAGCAACTTGGCGGCACGGTCACCCGTGGGCCTGCGCTTGGCCGGCGCTTGCCTGTTTAGCGGACTTCGCTTGGGTATGAGCCTTGGCTTGGCCGTGGGTCTGAGCGCCTGCAAGCCGGAGCCTTCGCCAGATCCTGCTCCACCGAGCAACGCTTCGGCCGCGCCTGTGAGCACGGCCACCAGCAATGTCTCTGTGATGAAAGAGCTGGCTCGCATCGAACGGGCCGGGCCCGTCAAGCCGGCCGACAGTGAGCGGGAGCTGCTGGCCTTGCAAAGCCAGCTCAAGCCGGGCAGTGCGGAGCTGCTGGAGCTGCTGATCTTGCGCGGCCAACTTGCGGTCGTTCGCCGCGACACGGCCAGCACTGCGACCATTTTGCGAACACTCGCCGATTGGCCGAATCAACGCAATCAGGCCGAGGCAGGTCTGGCACGGCATTGGCTGATGGCGCGCGCTTTGAACCAAACAGGTCAGCTGGAGCTGGCCAAAAAGGAGTTAGCCGAGCTGAAGGGCTATAGCGCCGGCCAGACCTCGGCGCTGCGACGCGCTCATGCCTTGTTGGGCCGCATGCAATCGGACACCGGCAACGCCGACGCCGCCTTGCTCAATTTGCACCAAGCGCTGAAGATGGCCGAAAGCACCGGCGTCGGTTGGCGCCGGGTCGATCCGCTGGTCGGCTTGGCCAATGCTTACGTAGAGGCACAACAGCTTGAGCGCGCCGAGCAAACCATCACCGAAGCCTTGCGTGAAGCCGAGCGCGACCCCGACACGTATATGTTGTTGAATGTGCAGACCTTGCGCGGCATCGTCTATGCAGAGCAGGGCAAACACGCTTTGGCGCAGCAGGCCAAGCAAGAAGCGCTGGAACATGCGCGACGCTCGGGTGTCCCGGATTTTTTATCGCTGGCCCTGGCCAACTACGCGGACCATCATCTCAAGCAAGGCAATTACACCGAGGCCTTGCGCCTGTCGGAAGAAGCCCTGCCGCTGGCGCTCAAGAGCCAAGACCTGGCCTCGCAGGCGGTCGCCCTGGCGAATATGGGTTTGGCAAAAATTGCACTCAAGCGCATCGATGAAGGCACGCGGGATGCCTTGGCCGGCATCGCGATAGACGAGAAGCGCGGCGCCAATAGCGGCGCTTCGATTGGCTGGCAAGAGCTGGGCGCCTATTTGGAAAAAGCCGGCGATCTGCCTGGGGCCGCCAAGGCCTATCACCAATACCGCAAGCTGATCGACCAAGCCCTGCGGGCCGACACCCGCAAGGCCGTGCTGGAGGCGCAAGCCCGTTACGACGATGAACGGCGTGCCAAAGAAGTGGAACTGCTGGGCCGCGACATGAACTTGAAGGCCGAGCAAATCCGCGAGCGCGATTTGCGCCTCCGGCTTTGGGCGGCGCTGGGCGGCTGCGTGCTCTTGTCCGGTGTGCTGCTGGGCCTGGCCTATCAGCGCATTCGCAAAACCAACCTGGCACTGGCCAGCAGCAACGCCGCGCTGCGCCTGCAGGGGGAGCGCGACCCGCTGACCGGCTTGTCGAACCGGCGGTATTTCCAGGCCGCGATCAAACGCCTGGCCGACCAGGGCAAGCTCAGTGGCAGCGTGTTTTTGATCGATATCGACCATTTCAAGCGCATCAATGACAGCCATGGTCACGCGGCGGGTGACAGCGTGTTGGTCGAAATCGCCGAGCGCCTGCGCGCGACGCTCAGAGATGAGGACTTGGTGGTGCGCTGGGGCGGCGAAGAATTCCTGATCGTCGTCGACACGCGCGACGCCGCCTATGCCGGCGCCTTGGCGCAACGCTTGCTCGACAACATAGGCGGCAAGGCCGTCTCTCATGGCACCCAAAGCATCGCCATCACCGCCTCGATTGGTTTCGCCAGCTTCCCCGTCGCACCACAGCAATTGGCGCTGAGCTGGGAGCGCGCCATCGATTTGGTTGACACCGTGATGTATATGGCCAAGGCCCATGGGCGCAACAAGGCCTATGGCATCCAGGCCATAGACGCGCAGGACGAGGCCGGTCTCTTGAGCTTGGCCGCGCGCATGGAGGCCGCCTGGCATGAGGGCCGTATCCAGTTGCTGGCCTTGCAGGGCCCCGAACCGGTGCCGCTCTCAACATGACGGGCTTGCGCACCCAACCCTGGATCGGTCTGCTGCTGATGCTGGCCTGCGCCGCCGCTTGGGCGGCGGATATTGGCGGCAAAGCCGCGTTCGACCCCGCCTTGGACGCCCAGCTCGCTCGCCTGCAACGGATCGCTTACGACAAGCCGGCCTTGGCGCTGCAAATCTTGCAAAAGTTGCGGCTCGATCCCGCCCATGCCGCCAACAGCCAGCAACTGCTGTTGGCCGAGGGTCGCATGCAGGCAGCGGCCGGCAATGACGCGGCCGTCGAGGCCATTGCCACCAACTTGAGTCAGTACCCGCAGAGCCAGGCGCAAGTCAGCCTCTTGCGCGCGCTGCATGCCGACCAAGGCGGCCGCAGCCTGCAAGCGGCCGAATACGCTGAACAAGCGCTGGCCGGCTTGGCGCCGCAATGCGGTCTAGAGCCATTGGGCCAGCCGATGGCCGAGGACTGCGACTTCCGCAGCGCCTGGGCGGCCTTGCGCGTATTGACCCGCAAGCGGCAAAACGAAGGCGTCTTCAGCCTGGCCGAGGCGTCAGCCCGCCAGGGCCTGGCCCTGGCCGAGGCGGGCAAAGACCACTATTTGCAAGCGCTGAGCATGGGGGGCTTGGCCGTGCTCAGCCTCTTGTCGGGCCAGACAGATGACATGCATCGGTGGCTGGCGCAAGGCCAGAAAATTTCCGAAGGCGATGTGCTGGCGATGGCATACATGAAAGCTTTTGAAGCAGCACTGGCCTCGCGGACCGGGCGGCCGGCCGAGCAACTGCGCGCCTTGGAAGAAGGCCTGGCCCTCGCCACCCAAGCCGATGCGCCGCACTTGATGGCCCAGATGCAGGTCGGCTTGGCCGATATCTATGTACGCTTGCAGCAGCCCAAAAAGGCCATTGCGGCGGCCGAAATCGCGCTGCCGCAACTGCATGCCCTGGCTGATCAACGGCTGGAACGCGCTGCCCGCCACAACTTGGCCCTGGCGCTGATCCAAGCGCGGCAATTTGAGCGCGCACGGCGTGAGTTGACCTTGCTGGCCGAGATGCGGCAGGACTGGAGCGACCACGCCGTCTTGATCGAGGAGTTGCGCGAAGAGGGCGAAGCCTGGGCCGCCGCCGGCCAGGCCAAGGAGGCCTTGGCGAACTTTCATGCCGAGCGCAGTTTGAACGCCGAACTGGTGGCCTTGAATCGTGAAGCCTCGCTGCGTCAATTGAAAATCAAATACGACAGTGAGCGCAAGCAAGCCGATCTGGACCTGCTGATCCGTGACAAAAGCCTGGTCGACAAGCAACTCGCCAACCGCCACCTTGCGCAGCAGGTGGGCTTGGCCGTGGCGGCGCTGCTGGCGCTGTCGATCGGCTTGGCGGTGGTGATGGTCAAGCGCGTGCGCGAGGCCAACAGGCGACTGAAGGCCAACCAAGCCTTGCTGCGCGCGCAAAGCGAACGCGATCCGCTGACCGACCTCGCCAACCGCCGCCATTTCCTCGGCGTGATGGAACAGCAAGCCCCGGCCCAATTCAATGGCGCACTGTTGATGATAGACATTGACCACTTCAAACATGTCAATGACCAGCATGGACACGGCGTCGGCGATGTGGTGATCTGCGAAGTGGCGCGTCGGCTCAGCCATGCGGTGCGCGCCGAAGATCTGGTGGTGCGCTGGGGCGGTGAGGAATTCTTGGTCTTCGCACCCGATGTCAGCTTGGGCGATCTGGCCCATCTGGCCGAGCGCATCCTGCGCGGCGTCGGCGGCCAGACCATCCCGACCGACACAGGCCCGCTGCGGGTGACGGTGTCGATCGGTTTTGCCCATTTCCCCTTGCCGCCGTCCAAGCTCGAACTGCAGTGGGAGCAGGCGGTCAACTGGGCCGATATGGCGCTCTACACCGCCAAGTCGCGCGGCCGCAACCGCGCGATGGGCATCGCCACCGTGGACGCCCGCGACAGCGACGCGCTGACGCAGATCGAGGCCGATTTTGACGCCGCCTGCTCGTCCGAGCGGGTCAGTCTTTTGCAGGTCTTGGGCCCGTCGGCCTAAACCCGGTCTTTATGAAAATTTCTCTGCATTACGGCCGCGAGCTCGCGCAGGCCGACTTCTTGGCGGCCTTGGTGGTCGCCGTCTTGTTGATTCCACAATGCCTGGCCTACGCCATGTTGGCCGGCTTGCCTCCCCAGATTGGCCTTTACGCCAGCTTGTTGCCCCTGCTCGCCTATGCAGCCTTGGGCTCCAGCCCGGTGCTCGGTGTCGGCCCGGTGGCAGTGTTGGCGCTGATGATTGCGCAGGCGCTCGCATCATTACCGCTAGGCATCAGCCCGAGCCAGGGCGCGTTGGTTTTGGCGGCCGAAGTCGGCCTGATCTTGGCGCTGGCCGCTGTGCTGCGCTTGGATGCGCTGGCATCGCTGCTGTCGGTGCCGGTGCTGCATGGTTTCGAGACCGGCGCAACCTTGGCGATTGCCTTGAGCCAATTGCCGGTCTTGCTGGGCAGCTCGGCCAAGGGCTTTGACTTGCCCAGCGTGGTGCTCAGCCTGATGCACGGCGCGCGGCCCTGGCAGGGCTTGACCGCCTTGTTGGGCGGCTTGAGCGTTGCGCTGCTGTTGGCCGGGCGACGCTTGCCAAGCAAAGTGGCCGCGCGCCTGGCGCCGCTGCTGCTGCTCTTGGCCGCGATGGCGTTGGCCCGGTGGAGCGAGCTTCAAAACCATGACGTGGCCTTGCTGGGCGCATTGCCGCCCTTGGCCTTGCCGCTGGGCGCCCCGCCCCTGAACGCCGCGCTATGGGCAATGCTGCTGCCGCACGCGATGCTCCTGGCCTTGATGGCCTATGTCTCCAGTCTGGTCGTGGCCGAGTCGCTCGGGCGGCGCCGCGTCGGTCTGGGTGATGCACGGGTCAACCCGGCGGCCGAGTTGCGCGGCCTGGCCGGCGCCAACCTGGTGGCGGCCTTCAGCGGCGGTATGCCGGTGGCAGGGAGTTTTTCGCGCAGCGTGCTCACGCATGAGGCCGGCGGGCGCACCCGCATGACCGGGGTCTACATCGCCGGC
Organism: Paucibacter sp. B2R-40; assembly: GCF_025717555.1. Classification (GTDB taxonomy): domain Bacteria; phylum Pseudomonadota; class Gammaproteobacteria; order Burkholderiales; family Burkholderiaceae_C; genus Paucibacter_A. Next base: position 519,630 of record NZ_JAJIRP010000002.1, read on the forward strand.
TTGATGGCCTTGGCGCTCTTGTTGCTGGCCGAGCCACTGGCCTGGTTGCCCAAATCGGTGCTGGCCGCCACCATCATGGTGGCCGTGCTGTCGGGGCTGAAGTGGCAGCCCTATGCAGAAGCTTGGGCGTATGCGCGCAGCGAATCCTTGTTGATGATCGCCGTGACGCTGATCGTGTTGTGCTGGAGCGTAGCGGCAGGCTTAGGACTGGGCGTGCTGGGTTCTATCGCCCTCTTGCTCAAGCGCAGCGCACGGCCTCATGTGGCCTTGCTCGGGCGAGTGCCGGGCACCGAGCATTACCGCAATGTCGAGCGCTACGCGGTCGAATGCCAATCCGACGTGATGGGGCTGCGCATCGACGAGAGCCTCTTGTTCACCAATGCGCGCAGCTTGGCCGATGTGGTGCAAGGGCATCTGAGCAAGTTCCCCGACGTGCGCCGTGTCGTGATCATGATGTCGCCGGTCAACAGCATCGATTTCAGCGGCCTGGAGGCCTTGCGCGAGCTGCACGCCAGTCTGAAGCGCCAGGGTCTGCGACTGGATCTCTCAGAGGTCAAGGGCCCAGTGCTGGATCTGCTCAAGGCCAGCAACTGGACGCGCTGGTTCGATGGGCAGCTGTTCCTGAGCCATCACCAGGGCATGATGGGCGACGAGGACTGGGTCAGCCCCTGAGCAACTTCTCTTCCGCCAGCGCCAGGGCCTCGGGCACGCCCGACAACACCAAGGTGTCGCCGGCATTCAGCAAGAGCTGATCATCCGCCGCCACCACCGCGCCATTGGCGCGCCGCACCGACACCACCGACACATCGCCTGCATGCAGGGCCAGCAGCCCCAGTGCTTGATGGACATAGGCGCTGTTCGCCGGCAGCGTGACGGTGCGCAGGCGGGCATGATGACGCTCCTCGGCGGTATCGTCATCGGCGCCGTGGAAGTAACCGCGCAGCAAGCCATAACGGGCATCCCGCGCGTCACGGGTGAGGCGGATGACCCGCCGCATCGGCACGCCGACCAGCGCCAAGGCGTGACTGGCCAACATCAGCGAGCCCTCGATCGCCTCGGGCACCACCTCGGTAGCACCCGCGGCGCGCAAGCGCTCCAGGTCACGGTCGTCGATCGTGCGCACGATCACCGGCACCTGCGGCGCGTGTTGCTGCACCAAGTGCAAGATCTTCAACGCCGAGGGCGTGTCGGGGTAGCTGATCACCACCGCGCTGGCACGCGCCAAGCCAGCCGCCATCAGGCTTTGCAGGCGCGCCGCGTCGCCGAACACGACGCTCTGGCCGGCCGCCGCCGCCTGGCGCACACGGTCAGGGTCGAGGTCCAGCGCCATATAGGGAATGCTCTCGCCCTCCAGCAGCCGCGCCAGATTCTGGCCGCTGCGGCCGTAGCCGCAAATGATCACATGGCTCTCGGCCTTGAAGGCTTTCTTGGCAATCGTCGTCAGCTGCAGCGACTGCATCATCCAGTCACTGCTGGACAGCTTCATCACGATACGGTTGCTGTACATGATCAAGAACGGCGAAGCCAGCATCGACAGCACCATGCCGGCCAGGACCGGGCTGATGTATTGCGGCGCCACCAGCTGGTATTGCGCCCCCAGCGTCAAGATCACAAAGCCAAACTCGCCCGCCTGCGCAAGATAGAGGCCGGTGCGCAGCGCCACCCCGGTGGGAGCTTTGAAGAGCCAGGCCAGGCCGGCAATCAGCCCGAACTTGACCAGCACCGGCAGCACGCTCAGCAGCAGCACCAACCACCATTGATCGACCAAGGTGTGCCAGTCCAGCTTCATGCCTATGGTGATGAAAAACAGGCCCAAAAGCACATCGTGAAAGGGCCGGATATCGGTCTCCACTTGATGCTTGTATTCGGTCTCGGCGATCAACATGCCGGCCACAAACGCACCCAGCGCCAGCGACAGCCCCATATGCTCGGTCAACCAGGCCAGACCCAGCGTGACCAGCAGCAGATTGAGCATGAAGAGCTCGTCGCTCTTGTGGCTGGCCACCCGGGTCAGCCACCAGCGCATCACTTTTTGCCCGCCGACCAACAAAATCGTCAGCAGGACAACCGCCTTGATGGTCGCCCAGGCGAGCGACTCGGCCATCTCGGCGCCGCCGCTATTGAGCGCCGGGATCATCACCAGCAGCGGCACCACGGCCAGATCCTGGAAGATCAACACGGCAATCACGCGCCGGCCATGCTCGCTCTCCAGCTCCAGGCGCTCGGCCATCAAGCGCGCGACGATGGCCGTGCTGCTCATCGCCATCGCCGCGCCCAGCACCAGCGCGCCCTTCCAGTCCAGGCCCCAGCTGCTGCCCATCGCTACAAAGCCCCAGGTCAGCATGTACTGCAAGCCCACCGCGCCGACGATGGTGACCACAACCTGCCATGCCCCAAGACCGAACACCAGCCGGCGCATGCTGTAGAGCTTGGGCAGATTGAACTCCAGCCCGATCACGAACATCAAGAAGACCACGCCGAACTCGGCCAGATAGCGGATGCTGGCGGTGTCGCCGGCCAGCGCCAGCGCATTTGGTCCGACCAAGACGCCAACCACCAAATAGCCCAGCATCGGCGGCAATTTCAGCTGACGGCAGACCACCACGCCCAACACCGAGGCGACGAGGTAAAGCAGAGCGAGATCGAGCGAGGTCAGCATGACCCCGATATTAAGCGGCAGTGCGACCCTACTTGGGCGCCAAGCCCAGATCGTCGAGTCGTAACAACAACTCGGTGCGGCGCTGGCGCGCCACCACACGCCAATCCAACTCGTCTTGCGCGCCTATCAGCGCGTACAGCAGGTTGATGCTGGCGCCCGGCCATTGCTGTTTGAGCCGGGCGTAGAGCGCCACTGCGTCGTGCGCGCGCAGCTCGCTCAGGCTGTGCACGCCCAGGGCCGACAGTTGCGCACGACTCTTGGGGCCGAGGCCGCGCAGGGGCTGGGCCGCGTCCATCGCGGGCTCAGCCCATGGCGCTGCACAACTCCACCAGCGTGCCGTCCGGACAGCGCACATAGGCGACCGTCTGACCCCAGGGCTTGGTCTTGGGTGGGCTCAAGGCGGCAGCACCGGCCTTGACGGCACGCTCGAAGGCGGCCGCGACGTCATCGGTGACCAGGCCAATTTCCAAGCCCAAGGGCAGCGGGCTCGCAGCGGCCGCGACATAGTCATGCCCTACGCTGTCGCGCGCGGTCGCGTGATCGACGAAGGCCAAGGCGGTCGCCCCGGTCTCGAGCTCACCATAGCTGCCCGACTCATGCAAGAAGCGCGTCGGCAGGCCGAAGGCCGCCTCAAAAAAAGCCAGCGACGCGGCCACATCGGCAACGTAAACAATCGTATAGGCGAACTTCATAACAGACCTCTTGATGAGCGAAGCGCGTAGTCTGCCAGCAGGCTGCTGACAGCGCCATGTCAGCAGCGCAGATATGCTCGCCGCTATGAAAGTAGCTTTGCGATGAAGAGTCCTGTCTCTTGCCGGCGCCGGCGCCTGCTTCAAGCCGGCCTGGGCGTGGCCGCGCTCTACCGCCTGGGAGCGCAGGCGAGCCCAACACCGCTGGCTCCGCTGAATCTGCAGCGGCGATTCTTGGCCAATGGCCTGGAGGTCATCGCCCTGCCTACGCCCGGCGCCTCGGTCAGCGTGCAGGTCTGGTACCGGGTCGGGGGCAAGGACGACCCGGTCGGGCGCAGCGGCTTTGCCCATCTGTTTGAGCACATGATGTTCAAAAGCACGCGCCATATGGCTAACGAGCAGTTCGACCGCATGACGGAGGACGTCGGTGGCAGCAACAATGCCTTCACCACCGAGGACTCGACCACCTACCACTGCGTCGTGCCGGCCAATCATCTGGCCCCGATTTTGTGGGCCGAGGCCGAGCGCATGTCCAACCTCACCGTGGATCAGGCTAACTTTGACAGTGAGCGCGCCGTCGTCAAAGAGGAATATCGGCAAAACGTGCTGAGTGAACCCTACGGCCAACTCTTCAATGCGGTGCCCAGCTTCGGCTACCAGACGCACCCCTACCGGCGCCCGGTGAGCGGCAATATCGAGGAATTGGACGCCGCCACCCTGGCCGATGTGAGCGAATTCCACGCCAACTATTACCGCCCGGACAACGCCGTCTTGATCGTCGCCGGAGCCTTCGATGCACGCCAGCTTGACGACGCCGTCAATCAATACTTCGGCAGCATCCCCAGGCCCAATCGACCGATTCCGCGCAACACCGTGCTTGAAACGCGGCGCATACGCGATCAGACGCATAGGCTGCCGGGCAAGCATGCGCCGCTGCCGGCTACGCTGCTGATTTGGCAAGGGCCGCGCGCCGACAGCCCCGACGCGGTCGTTTGGCAAATCGCCCAAGCGCTGCTTTCCTTAGGGGAATCGTCTCGTTTGGCCGAGGCGCTGGTGTACCGCGATCAAGTGGCGCAGAGCGTGGGCTTCGAGGCGCAGCTGAATGCCGAAGCTGGGCTTCTGGTCGCACATGCGATGGCGGCGCCGGGGCACGCCGCCGCCTCTCTGGCGACGCCACTGACGCGCGAGGTGCAAAGGCTGGCCGAAGAGCCGATCGCTGAGCGCGAACTGGCCAAAGTCAAGACCCAGCTGATGACCGCCGCCCTGATCAAACGGCAGACCGTGCAGGGGCTGGCCGAGTTGGTGGGCATGGCGGCCATGCTGCGCTTTGATGCCGCTGCCGCCACACGCGACTTGGACGCTTTGCAGGCCGTCAGTGCCGCCGACGTGCAGCGGGTGGTGCGGCGCGATGTCCAGCAAGCGGCCCGCGTGACCCTGCTGTATGAGCCGCAAGCGAGCAGCAAGCCGGCGAGGCCTCGGTCATCATGAGTCGCTGGGCCCGGCTGTTGATATTGTGTTGGCCATTGCTCGCGCAAGGGGCTAGCTTCGACACGCCCCCCGTACCGTCACCGCCATTGCCCTTGCAAGTCCCGGTGTTTGCACAGGCCGCGCTGCCCAACGGCATGCGCTTGGTGGTGATAGAGCGCCGTGGCCTGCCCTTGGTCACGGCGATGTTGAGCGTACAGGCCGGCAGCTTGGCCGACCCGCCGGGCAAGAGCGGCCTGGCGGAGTTGAGTTTCGGCGTGCTTGGCAAGGGAGCAAGGCGCGGGCGCACGACGGCCGACGCCACCGCGCTGGCCTATGCGGCCGACGCCTTGGGGAGCGCGCTGGAGATCAGCACCGGCGCGCAGGCCAGTCGCTTGAGCATGACGGTGATGAGCGAGCACCTGAGCGAAAGCCTGAGTTTGCTGGCCGATGTGTTGCGTGCACCGACTTTGCCGGGGCCGGAAATCAACAGCAGCCGCCTGCAATTGCAGCAAGCGATCAAGCAGGAGGCGGCCGACCCCGCCGCACTGGCAAGCCAGTTGGCTTGGCGGCTCTACTGGGGTGACAGCCCGCCCGGTCGCCTCAGCACCGAGCAGACCCTGGCGCGCATCAAGCGCGAGGATGTGCAAGCCTTTTGCCGCGAGCACTTGGCACCTGGGCAAACCACGCTGGTCTTGGCAGGCGACCTTGATCTGGCCCAAGGCATGGCACTGGCCGAGCGCTACTTTGGCAGCTGGCCTGTGCCCAAGCCCGTGAGCCCTGTCACCGCCGCCCCGGCGAAGCCTGCACAGGTCGCCGGCCCGCAGCCTCTTGGCCCCGCGAATTTGCTGATCGACCTGCCCGGGAGCGGCCAAAGCGCGGTGCTGCTGCTGGCCCCCTTCCCGGCCCAACTCACGAGCAGCGACGGGCGAGCACAAGCACGTATTGCGGCGCTGGCCAGCGCGGTCTTGGGCAGCGGCTATTCTTCACGCGCCAACCAACAGGTCCGCATCAAGCGTGGCCTGAGCTACGGCGCCTACAGCAGCGCCGAGTCTTTGCCGACCGGCGGCCTCTTCATGCTGAGCACCCAAACCAAGCACAACAACGCGGCCGAGGCCGCGCAACTGCTGCACAGCGAATTGCTTGGCATAGCCAGTGAAGCGGTGCCTGCGGAAGAATTGCTGGCGCGCCAAAACGGCTTGCTCGGCGACATTGCGCGCCAGCTGGAGACCACCCAGTCGCTCGCCAGCTTGGCCGCCGACCAACTCGAGCGCGGCGAGGTGCTGGCCGATCTGGCCACCTATGCCGATCAGCTCAAGCGCGTCAGCGCAGCGCAAGTGCAGGCTTTTGCGCAGCAATACTGGCCGGCGGCGGCCGTGCGCATGGTGATCGTGGCGGACCTCAAACAGGCCGGCGCCGGCCTGCGCCAGCAGTACCCGCAAGCCCAGCTGATTCCGGCCGCCGAACTGGATCTGTCCACCCCGAACCTTCGGCGCTCGCCGTCTCGGCTAAAATGAGGGCGTCATTGGGGAGTAGCCGCCGCACCATGTGCCGGCCCGCGTCAACATACTTGATCCTTATGATCATGGCGCCGGCAGTAAAAACCTTACCTGGCAAGACCTTTGACCACCCACACCTGCTTTGCAGCCGGCGTGCGGGTGGTCAATGGTTCAACAAAGCCGGCCGCTAAGGAAACACTTTGGAAGCATTTCTCATCTCCACCGGCGTCGTCGCACTGGCCGAAATCGGTGACAAAACCCAGCTCCTCGCCTTTTTGCTGGCCGCCCGCTTCCGTAAACCATTGCCGATCTGCCTGGGCATCTTGGTCGCCACCGTCGCCAACCACGCCTTCGCCGGCGCTCTGGGCGCTTGGATCACATCTCAGGTCAGCCCGATGGCAATGCGTTGGGTCCTGGGCCTGGGCTTTCTGGCGATGGCGGCCTGGACGCTGATTCCCGACAAGATTGACGAAGAGGTCGAAGGCGGAGGCAAACTCAAGCTGGGTGTCTTCGGCACCACGGTGGTGGCCTTCTTCATGGCCGAGATGGGCGACAAGACGCAGATTGCCACCGTCGCCCTGGCCGCTCAGTTCAACGCGTTCGTCGCGGTCGTTGCGGGCACTACCTTGGGCATGATGATCGCGAATGTGCCGGCGGTATTCCTGGGCGACAAAATGGCCGGGCGCATCCCCGTGCGCTTGGTGCACGGCGTCGCGGCGCTGATCTTTGCCGGGCTGGGTATAGCCACTTTGGCTGGCTTGGGCCAGGGCCTGGGCTTCTGACGCTTTTTGCCATTCATCGCTATGCGGCGCTGCCGTTTGCTGTTTCAATCAAAGCGCGAGGACGTGCAGCGCTCAAGCTTTGTGAGCCGCTGTCGATGTACCGAAGGGGCGCACCGCCAACGCGGTCGGCCCTGGGGTGATTTGTTCAGCTGCCAAGGGGAATTAAAAAATGTCAGAGACTTCACGCGTGCTGCTCGTCGACGATGACGAACTGACCTTGCAAATGCTCGAAGCCACCTTGGAGGACGATTACCAGATCAGCAGCGTCACCAGTGGTGCCGAGGCACTGGCCCGTTGTGCGGCCGAAAGCTTTGACTTGATCGTGCTCGATGTGGACATGCCGGGGCTCGACGGCTACGAGACCTGTCGCCAACTCAAGGCCGATCCGGCCAGCGCCGAGATCCCGGTGATCTTCCACTCGGCCCGCACCAGCATTGACGAGCGCTTGCAAGGCTATGCGGCCGGCGGCGCCGACTATCTGCCCAAGCCCTTCGATGCGGGAGAGTTGATCGCCAAGATCGGCTTGGTACTGAGCAACCGCGCCAAGCAGCGCGAGTTGAGCGGCCAACTGGAGGAGACCATGAACGCGGTCTTGTCCACCGCCGACATGATGGGCGAGGCCGGCGTGGTGCTGGAGTTTCAGCGCCAACTTGGCAGCTGCGCCGGCTACGCGGACGTGGCGCATGCCGTGTTTGACGCACTGCACCGCTACGGCCTGGAGGGTTGTGTGCGGATACAGGGCAAGGGCGAGCTGTTCGCCAGCAATGGCCGCGGACCCTGCAGCGCGCTTGAGAATTCCATCCTCGATCATCTGGTCAGCCAAAAAGAAGGCCAACGGATTCGGCCGCTGGGCCCGCACACCGGCTTCGCCTATGGCTCGGTGGTGCTTTTTGTGCGCAACCTGCGCATGGACCGGGGCGCCAGCATGATGGAGCGCAGCGAGTCGGAGCGCATGGGCCGCGCGATCGACAATGTAGCGATGTTGGTCGAAGGTGCGATCGTGCGCGTGGCGGCACTCGATACCGAGTTGGCGAGCCGCGATTTGGCCGATGTGCGCCATCTGGTCAGCATGACACGAGGCGCCTTGACCGATATCTCGGCGCGCAGCCACTCTCAGCGCATGGAGATCCAGCACGCGTTCGAGGAGTTGACCGAGGAGGTCGAGCTCAGCTTCGTCAAGCTGGGGCTGACCGACGACCAAGAGAACTTCCTCAGCAGCATCATCAAGAAGCAAGCCGCCAAGGTGATGGCCTCCTTGGACCAGAGTCAAGAAGTCGAACAGTTTCTCGGTCGCGTGATTCACAAATTGAATCAGCACGGTTGACCCTAGCAAATCCGGGGAGCGAGAGTTATGGATGGGGCGATTGACGAAGCAGTTGATGCGCCCGGCGGCACGCCAGCAGAATCGCGTTTTCGGAGTCTGGGTGATCTGAATAGCAAGTTAGTCGATCAGATTGCCCGCAGCGCCTATTTGCTGCTGGGATTGATGATGGTGACCGCCACGCTGCATCTGCTGGTCACCGCGATGCAAACGGACCAGAGCTGGCCGGAGCGCTTGATGCAAATGCGCACGGCGTCTTGTGTTTGGGTGCTGTCGCTGATTGCATTCGGCCTGGCCCGCTTTTTTGGCATAAGAACGGCGGCGGCGTTTTTCGGCTGGTCCACCATGCTGGTCCTGTTTGGGTCGGCCGCCCTGTCGGGCTTGGGGCTGCAGGCGCCGGGCTTGATCGGCGTGATGGCCTTGCTGGTGATCATGGGCCTGTTGGTAGGCACCGGCTCCGCAAAATTGGCCACCGCCTTGGCCGTGCTTGGCTATTTGGCCTTGTGGCAGCTCGAGGCCTATGGCTGGATCAACGGCATCGCGGCCGAGCCGGGCAGCATCGCGCCCTCTTCGGCCAGCCACGCGGTGGTCTATATCGCCACCAGTTCGATTCTGGGTTGGCTGGTGGCTCGCTACAGCACCCTCTTTTGGGACGTTACGTCTTCCTTGGAAGGCTCGCGCCGCTTGTTGGCCGACACCGTCCGCGCGCAGCAGTTGGCAGCGCAAGACCTGCGCGACAGCGAAGAACGCCTGCGCATCCTGCTCGACAACTCGCTCACTTGCATACAGATTCTTGAGGGTGACAGCGGGGCGCTGCGTTTTGCTAACGCGCAGACCTTGCAGGCCTATGGTTGCGCACGGGTGCTCGAATTGGACTTCAGTTTGATTTGCCCGGGGGAGCCCTACTCCAAGGACAAGCTGATGCAACGGGTGCGACGTGCGGTCGAACATGGTGCGCAGTATTTTGAATGGCAGTCCAAGCGACTCGATGGCGCCCCGGTTTGGTGGGACATCAAAATGGAGCGTTTACTGCTCGGAGAGGAGTCCTGTGTAGTGGTGTTCGGCCACGACATCACCGCGCGGGTGCGCGCCGAGACCGAGTTGCGGATCAGCCGTACCCGTCTTGAAGACGAGGTACGTGAGCGCACCGCCGAACTGGTGGCCGAGAAACTGCTGATTCAGAGCATTCTTGAGGCGCTGCCCATCACGCTCAGCATTCGCGACCTGCAAGGCCGCTACACGCTCGTCAATCGCAGCTTCGAGCGCGCTACCGGTATCCAAAGACAAGCAGTCTTGGGCAATACCGCGCGCGATATCTTCCCCGCAGCGACCGCCGCCGAGATTGCCGACACCGACGCCCGCCTGATGGCGGGTGCCGGGAGCCTGACCTTTGAGCGGCAGATGGGCGAAGCCAAGGTCAGCGGCAACGACTACCTGATCACCACCGTGCCGCTACTGGATGCCCATGAGCGGCCCATCGCGGTGCTCAACCTCGGCACCGAGATCAGCTCCTTGAAACGCCTGCAGCGCGAGCTCAGTCTGGCCAAGGACGAGGCGGAGCGCCTGGCGCTGGCCAAGAGCGATTTCTTGGCCAATATGAGTCACGAGATCCGCACGCCCTTGAACGCTGTCTTGGGTCTGGCGCAACTCGGTATTGGCCGCAGCGCCGACCCAGTGGCCGCACGCAGCGGGTTCGAGCGCATCGTCCGCTCGGGCCGGCATTTGCTCGGCGTCATCAACGACATCCTGGACTACTCCAAGGTCGAAAGTGGCAAGCTCGATATTGAGAACCTGCCCTGCAATCTCAGCCATTTGGTCAGGGAAGTCCTGGAACTGGTGTCCGAGCGTGCCGACGCCAAAAGCCTGCGCCTGCGCGTCGAGTACAAGGCGACCCAAGATTGGGTGATGCTGGACACCTTGCGGGCGACCCAGATTTTGGTCAACTTGCTGTCCAACGCGATCAAGTTCACCGACAAAGGACGCGTGGTGCTGAGCGTCGAACAACGCGAGGGGCGCTTGCAGTTCGCCGTCACCGACACCGGCGTCGGGCTCTCGCCCGAACAGCAATCGCGCGTGTTCACCGCTTTCGAGCAGGCCGATTCCTCCACCACCCGCAAATTCGGCGGCACCGGCTTAGGGCTGAGCATCAGCAGCCAGTTGGCGACGGCGATGGGCGGCAGCATCAGTGTGAGGAGCGAGTTGGGCGTAGGTTCTTGCTTCACCTTGGACTTGCCATTTCTTCAGGCAAGCCCCGAACTGTCGAGCCCGCTGCATGAGGTGGCCGCACCCGAGGTCTTGCCGCTGCTTCAACCTGGCAGCTCGCAGCCGACCAGCCCAGAGCCGCTGCGAGGCCTGCGCATTTTGATCACCGACGATGTGGACATCAACCGTGAGATCCTGCAGGACATGCTGGCCGCAATGGGCGCAGAAGTGACGGCGGCAGATGGCGGCGCCGAAGCCTTGCTGAGGCTGCGAGAAGCAGGCCCGAGCGGCTACGACTTGGTGCTGATGGACGTCCAAATGCCGGACATGGACGGCTACGAGGCGACCCGCTTGATTCACCAATTAGCGCCAAAACTCAAAGTGCTCGCCTTGACCGCGCATGCGCTACCGGAGGAGCGCCGGCGCTGCCTGGCTGCGGGCATGGTGGCCCATGTCACCAAGCCGATCGACCAGGCCGAGTTGATACGCGTGCTGCTAGCGCAGGCCGAGGGCATACCGCGACGCAGCGCTGCCGAGCCCGCCAGCATCACAGCGCCGGCCTTGGCCACTGCCCATGAAGCTGCCACTCCATGGCCGGCCTTGGCTGGCACCGACTTCGCCGCCGCGCTGACGCGCTGCGCCGGCAGAAAGGAGTTGTTGGCCAAGCTACTGGGTACTTTTGCCAAGCAATATATGCAGCATCAGTCCTTGTTCGAGGAAGCTCAGATCAACGGACTGCCGGCACTGTGCAGCGCCGCGCACAGGCTCAAAGGTCTGGCCGGCAACCTGGGCCTGATCAAGCTGGCCGAGAGCGCCACCGCGCTTGAGTCTGCAGCGGGCGAACATGGCGACGCCGGCCAGATAACGGCCACGCTGATGGCCCTGAATGCCGAATTGGCGAGTCTGGTGGGCGTGATCGCCGACTGGCATAGGGATTACGGGCTCAGCAAGACCTGAGCGCGCTTCGGTCGATCAGCCATGGTTCTGGTTGTCAGCGGCAACCCTGTCAAGGCGCGCAAGCCTGCCTCACCGCCCGCTCCCAATCCGCCATCCGCTCCAAGGCCCGCTCGCGCGACAGGGTCGGGAGGAACACGCGCTCGGCGCGCCAATGGCCGCTGAGCTCGTTCAAATCGCGGTACACACCGGAGCTCAGGCCGGCCAGATAAGCGGCACCCAAGGCCGTGGTCTCGATCACGCTCGGCCGCACCACCGGAATGCCCAAGAGGTCGGCCTGAAACTGCATCAAGAGGTTGTTGACGCAGGCGCCTCCGTCGACGCGCAACTCGCTCACGGTCGCGCCGCCAGCAGCCACCGCGTCGCGGCTCATCGCCTGCAACAAGGCAGCGCTTTGAAACGCAATGCTCTCCAGCGCGGCGCGGGCAATATGGGCCAGCGTCGAGCCACGCGTCAATCCGACGATGGCGCCGCGTGCGTCGGCCCGCCAATACGGCGCGCCCAGGCCGGTAAAGGCAGGCACAAACATCACGCCGCCGGCGTCCGGCACGCTCTCGGCCAGGCCTTGCACTTCACCGCTCGCATGAAAAGCCTGCAAACCGTCGCGCAACCACTGCACCACCGCGCCACCGATGAAGACGCTGCCCTCCAGCGCAAATTCCGGCGTAGCGCCGATCTGCGCGGCGCTGGTCGTGATCAGGCCATTGGCCGAGCTCTGGAATTGGCTGCCGCTGTGCATCAGCATGAAGCAGCCGGTGCCGTAGGTGTTCTTGGCCATGCCGGCCTTGAAGCAGGCCTGGCCGAACAGCGCCGCCTGCTGATCACCGGCGATGCCGCCGATGAGGATTTCGCCGCCCAGATGTTCGGCCGCGACCTTGCCATATTGATGGGCGGATGGGTGCACCTCGGGCAGCACCGAGGGCGGGATATCCAATGCGGCCAGTAACTCCTCATCCCATCGGTTGGTATGCACATTGAACAGCATCGTGCGCGAAGCGTTGCTGACATCGGTGGCGTGCACCGCGCCATTCGTCAGCTGCCAGACCAACCAGCAGTCGATGGTGCCAAACGCCAACTCGCCGCGCTCGGCCCGGGCACGCGCGCCCGGCACCTGGTCGAGCAGCCATTTCAGCTTGGTCGCAGAGAAATAGGCGTCAATCACCAAGCCGGTCTTGCGCTGCACCAGCGGGGTCAGGCCTTGCTCGCGCAGGGCCACGCAGGTCGGCTCGGCGCGGCGGTCTTGCCAAACCAGCGCATGGTGAATGGGCAGGCCGGTCTTGCGGTCCCACAAAACGGTGGTCTCGCGCTGGTTGGTGATGCCAAGCGCCTTGATGTCGGCAGCGCGCAAGCCGGCCGCGGCGAGCGCCTCGCGGGCGGTGGCCAGTTGAGCCTGCCAGATCTCCAGCGCGTCATGTTCGACTTGCCCGGGTTGCGGGTAAATTTGGCGCAAGGCACGCTGGGCCATCGCGACGATCTGGCCCTGGCTGTCAAAGACAATGGCGCGTGAACTGGATGTGCCTTGATCAAGCGCGAGTAAGTAGGTCATCAGTCTTGCCTTAGAGTAGGGCGATGGAAGAACATTTTGACGTATTGGTGGTCGGCGGCGGCATCAACGGCGCCGGCATCGCCCGCGACCTGGCTGGGCGCGGCTGGAAAGTGATCTTGGCCGAGGCCTCGGATTTCGCCGCCCACACCTCGTCCAGCAGCACCAAGCTGATTCATGGCGGCTTGCGCTATCTGGAGTATTTTGAGTTTTCGCTGGTGCGCAAGGCGCTGCAAGAGCGCGAGGTCTTACTCAAGAGCGCCCCGCACATCATCTGGCCGCTGCGCTTTGTGATGCCGCATGACAAGGCGATGCGGCCGGCCTGGATGGTGCGCATCGGCCTCTTTCTGTACGACCACCTGGCCCACCGCGAGGTACTGCCCGGCTCCACCAGCGTCAATCTGCGCAGCTCAAAGCTAGGCGCGCCACTGAAAGCGCAATACAAGCGCGGCTTTGTCTACTCCGATGGCTGGGTCGATGATGCGCGACTGGTGTTGCTGAATGCGCTGGATGCACGCGACAAAGGCGCCGAAATGCTCACGCGCAGCCCGGTCACCTCGGTGCAGCGCCATGCCCAAGGCTGGACGGCGCAGATCGCCACCCCCGAGGGCCCGCGTCAAGTGCACGCCCGCGCCTTGGTCAACGCGGCCGGCCCCTGGGCCGAGAGCTTTTTGCGCGCTGTGGCCCAACCAGTGCAGGGCGAGGCCTTGGCGACCAAACATCTGCGCCTGGTCAAGGGCAGTCACATCATCGTCAAGCGCTGCTTCGAGCATGACCATGCCTATATTTTTCAAAACCCCGACAAGCGCATCATCTTTGCCATTCCTTACGAGGGCGAGTACACACTGATTGGCACCACCGACGTTGAGCTCGCTCCCGCCGCGCTGGAGGGCTTCGCCAAGGCCAGCATTGATGAGAGCGAGATCGCCTATCTGTGCAGCCAAGCCAGCCGCTATTTCACCAAGCCGGTACTGCCGGCCGATGTGGTGTGGACTTATGCCGGCGTGCGTCCCTTGCTCGACGATGCCTCGGGCGACCCTTCAGCCGTGACGCGAGACTATTTGCTGGAGACCAACACGCTGGGGGCGCCACTCTTGAGTGTCTGGGGCGGCAAGATCACGACCTTCCGCAAGCTGGCCGAGGATGCGGCCGACTTGGTCGGGGCAATGTTGGGCGACCGGCGCTCCGCTTGGACTGAAAAAGCAATGCTTCCCGGCGGCGACCTGCGCGAATGGATAGGCGCGCCAGTGCGACCGGACAGCGACTTTGAGCGCTTGGTGGCCGCCGTAAACCAGCGCTACCCCTATCTCCCACCTAAATTGGCACGCCGGCTGGCGCGGGCCTATGGCTCGCGGATCGACCGCGTGCTCGGCACCGCAGCCCGCATCAGCGACCTGGGCATGGCCGTGGCGCCGGGGCTGTATGCGATCGAGTTGCGCTATCTGCAGCGGGAGGAATGGGCGTGCAGTGCCGACGATGTGCTGTGGCGTCGCTCCAAGCTCGGCCTGCATTACAGCGAGGCCGAGCGGGCAGCGGTGGCCGCTTGGTTCCAGCAGAACCCGCTCTAGATCGGATCAGGGCGGGACAAAAGCCGGATTTGGGCCAAATTCATCGAGCCTGGCGGCGGCGAGTGACGCCGACCAACAAAGCCAAGCCGCCCAGCAACAAGGCATAGCTGGCCGGCTCAGGCACGGCGGCGGTCACCGTGGTGATGCTGTTATTGAGAATCTCCGGGCTGATATTGAGATTCATCGGCATCAACTCAATCTTGAAAAGATTGCCATCCGGATTGCCCAGATAGCTGGTCTGATCAAACCCAAGTAGACCGACCGCGAAGCTCGTTCCAACATTGCCGGCGGTGCTGGCAAAAGCGCCGCCGAAGCTGATGTCGAAGCCAAACTTGCCGCCCAGATTGACGGCCTGGAAGAGGTCGTTGTAGCTGCTGGTGTTGCCCAGCACAAAGCCACTCGCCAGCGAGCCGGCCACATCGCCTTCCAGCACCTGGGCTGCGCCAAAACTGCCGCTGAAATTGCTCAAGCTCACGGTGGTGCCAACAGCAGGCAAAGAGCCCGGATTGAACTGGATATCGAGCCAGCCGCTGCTGGCCGCAAAAGCAGCGGTGTTGATCTCGGCATGAAAGGTTTCGGCCCTGGCCAAACCGGCCGATGCAGCCAGCGCCAGCGCCAGCAAGCTGTGCGCCAAGTTGGATTTTGAAATTGTGCTGATGTTCATGGAAATGTCCTTCTTAGAACGAACCGGAATAGATCTTGTTGCTGTAGCTCAGACCGAGCTTGCCTGGATTGCTGAAGCTGACCGGCACCGTGACGCTGGCGCCGGCTGCCAGATTCGCGCCGGTGACGGTGATGTAGGGCGAGCCGGCATGGCTGCCAGTGGCGTTGACCAAGCTCACGCCCGCAGCCAAGCCATCCAGCTGCAATTGCAGCGGGCCGCTCAGCGCTTGCGTGGCGGTCAAAGTGATGCTGCCGTTGTAGCGCTGGGTGACGCGGTTGAAGACCAGGCCCGCGCTGCTGACGCGCACCAAGGCGCTGACGTCGGCCACATTGGCCACCGTGAAATCCACATTGCCCGAACTGCCCGAGTTGTTGGCGGCGTCGAAGGCCACGGCGCTGAGCGCGTGCTTGCCGTTGGCGAGCAGGCTTGAGTCAAGCTTCAGCGCAAAAGGTGCCGCACTGCTGCTGCCCTTCAAAGTGCCGTCGACGCTGAAGTCAACCCGTTTGACACCGACGTTATCGCTGGCGCTGGCGTTCAACGTGATCTGGCCGCTGCTGCCGCTGACGCTGGCTGTTACGACGGGGGCTTCGGTGTCGGCCACCTGCGTGACCCAGATCGGTGCCGACCAGAGGATCTTGCCGTCGGTCTGCGTGACCTTGGCGTAATAGAAATGCTCACCCAGGGCCGGCGTGAAGTTATTGACGGCTTGGGCTGAGAGCACCGAGACCGTGCCATTGCGCTTGGGCACGCCCTCCCAGATTTGCACCGTGGCGGCGGCCTTGCCGGTGCCCGGCGCGTAGTTGGCGACCAGATTCAGCGGGCCGGCATTGCTGAAGCTCTCACCCATCAGGTGGCCGTTGGCTGTCAGGATCAGCTGCGAGGTCTTGTCCATGGTGGCGAAAACGCGCCGCGCCTTGATCGCTTCGATGAAAGCGTCTTTGCTCAGCGCCACGCCGGTCGGGATCAAAATGCCGTTGCGGTTGGTGCCCGAGGCGCCCCAGTTCGCGCAGTGGTTGTCCTGATTGGTCGTGAAGGCGACCTTGAAACCTGCCTCCAGCGCCTTCTTGCAAGCGCCCTCGTAGCCGCTTGTGCCCTTGTCCGATTCATCGGTGGTGTTGGAGAAGGCGGGGGTGTTCATCACCTCGCACAGCGCCATTGCCTTTTCACCATCGGCGGTGTAGCCAAACGCCGTGCCGTTCACCAAGTACTGGCCGCTGCTGGCCGGGTGGTTGAACTGGCCGACCAGGCCGCGCTGCGCCATCAAGGTGTAGAGCTTGTTGGCGATGTTCTTCTCGGTGAAGGTATCGGCCAGCAATTCGCCGCGGGCGTTGTATTCCCAGCCCAGCAACTCATTCGAGTTGAAGATATTCAGGTGGCCGCCGCCGCTGATGGTGCCCCATTCCATGCCGTAGACGCCCAAGAACTTCGGGTTCGCGGCATTGAAGCTGGCTGCCGCAGCCAAACCGGCCTGGTACAGATTCTTGGCATAGGCCGGCGTCTGCGCGGCGTTGGTGCCAGTGTCACCATCGAACATATGGTTATGTTCGGAGGTCATCAAGATGTCCAGGCCGCGGTCCATCGCGTACTGGTAGGCCTGGACCGGGCCCTGGCCCATATTTTGCTGCGGATGCTGTTCGCCATTGCAATTGCCGAGCGTTCCGCCGCCGTCGCTGTGGCCGGTCTGGCTGTGCAGATTGCCAAGGTAGACGGTGTAAGGCAGGCCGATGGCAGCAATTGCCGGCGCGGCCAAGGCGCTGCTGCGCGGCGCCAGCTTGCCATTGGCTGTGGCGCTGCGCGGGGTGGCCAGCGCCTTGAAGGCAGGCAGCTCGGGTGCGGGGATCTTGCCGACCTGCATCTCCCAGCTTTGCTCGACCAGTTCGGCGTCGGGCGCGCTCAGGCTGCTCTCAACGAAATCGGCCATCACACCGGTCGAGGGAAGTTCTGTCGCCACGGCGGAGGCGGCGCTCAAGCGCACCTGATAAACGCCGTCGGCCGCGGCCATACCGAACTGGCGGCCGGCCCAATCGACCTGCACCGCCAACTCGCCCTTGACCAGCGACTCCACGCCATACCAGCGCTGCACCAAGGCACCGGCCGGGTCAAGCAAGTCCAGGCGCCATGAGACGGTCTGCGCCAGTTCCACCTGCGGGTACTCGAAGCGCAACGTAAAGCTGCGCGCTTCGGCGATGGCGCCCGCTGCGGCGCGATAAGGCACGTGCAGCGTCGCTTCGAATTCCTGGTGATCGGGGCTGACTGCAGAAGCAGCCATGCCTGCGTTGGCGGCGCAAGCGCTCAGCAGCAGGGCGATGGAGCGCTGGATGGTATGGATGTGCATAGAGGGGACAGGGATGGGTCAGGGCGGGGCGAAACGCGGCCATGACTAAGCCAGCCCGGCTGCGCTTAGGCAGCCGGGTTGGCTTGACTGAAAGACCGGGATTAAGGGGAAATGGCACCAAGCCTGGCCGACATCAAATCGGCCGGCCTGACACCAAAGGCCTAGCGGCTGCTTTTTAGGCTTGCTTGCGGCGGCGAGCAACGAAGCCCACAGCGCCCAGACCGGCCAATAGCATCGCGTAGGTGCTTGGCTCGGGGACGGCGGCCACTGCATCAACGCTGAAAGTCACGTTGTCGATGGCCAGGCCGTGGTCGTTACCGGCATCATTCTTGTCAACCCAACGCACCCACAGGGTCTCACCTGCAGCCCAGTTGGCAGCGACAACACCGCCCTTGCCGGCGACTTTGCCGGCGACATTGCCATCAACTGCAGCAGGTGATGCCGTGTGGACAGGTGACGCCCAGTCGAAGTTGCCACCGGGTGCCGTCCATGTGCCGACCGATGCAAAGGTGGCACCAAAGCCATATTCCATCACCATGGTCTGGGCGGTAGCGTTGCCGTTGTTGCGCCATTGTTCGCCGTCGAAGCCAATGGAGAAGGCAGTTCGGGCAGAGCCAGTATTTGTCACGGCCAAGGCGGTCCAGCCAGCGACAACACCGGCTGCTGCGCCAAAGTAGGTGTTGTTATTGACTTGACTACCGAGTGCGCGGTCGGTGGAGTTGGCCGAACCATAGCTTTGGAACGAGGAGATCGAAGTTGCACCGGTATTCACCACATAAGTCGGTGCGGCGCTGCCGTTGGCAATGAACAAGCTCCAACCTTCGATCGTGCTGTCATTTGCCCAAGCGATTGCACCAGCGCCCGAGTTGGCCAAGCTGTCAAAGGTTTGCGTGTAGGTCGAAGCTGCGTCCGACACGGTCACCGTTGCAAGCGCAGGCGCCGCCGCCAGCATTGCGGCCGCAGCCAACAGGCTCAAGGATGTAATCTGTTTGAAGTTCATGTTTGCTATCTCTCAAAAGAAAAACTGGACGCGGTAGAAAAAGTGAGGACTGAAAAAGAATGCCGCCCACAAAAAGCAAACGTTTGCTACTCAATTCAAAAAAAGAGTCGCTGAGTGCACGGGACAAAAGCATTTGCTCCGCCCATGCTGTCAAAACGAAACTCCTGCTGCACCGAAACGGTACATACAGTCGAGTCATTTCGACCACGTTTGTACTGCGATGAGCATAACGATCATTCGATGACAAACCTGTGTCAAGCCTAAGGGCTATCCCTTGCACCCCCGCAATCAGGGGGTGCTGGTAATCGATTAGTTGTGCGGTTTCTGAACGGCAGCTGAAAAGCGCAAGGAGCGCGGAATCACTTGACTTCGATCTGCCCGGTCAGCCTCGCCCCAATCAGCGACCAGCTCAGGCCTATGCCCAGGAGGATGCCCAACGCTCCCAAACTCAACCAGGCCATATTGCCAGTGCCATCGGGGTCGATCCACTTCAGGTCGACCATTTCCCACACCAGGCTGCCCAAGAGGGCGCCCCCTAGCAGCGCACCGAGCAAACCCAAAGCCACATAGGCCGTGCGCAAACAAACCACCCAGCCGATCAGTAGCAACACTCCGGCAATGGCCTTGGGCGCATTGAACTCAGGTGGTGGCGCCGTCAGCCAGTGATAGAAGGAATGCCCGCTCGGGTTGTAAGTGACCAAGACCAAGGCAATGCCCAGTACAACCCGGACGCCAATCCCGAACCATGAAATGCCGCGCTCAGCCATTGTTTGCGCCCTGAAGTGAATCGAATGGCGCAAATGATAAAGCCTTGACCCGGCACGACAGCCCGCTTTTTACCCTTCAAACGCTACCCGCGGGCGCGTATTCCGGCACTCGTCCGGCGAACGCTCAGCTCGACGTCAACTCAGGCAGACTGCGCCAACTTTTTGAGTCCTTGAGGGAATATATGCACAGCAGCAGTCATCAGCGCCGCACCACCCGGCCGGGCCTTCGCGCAATGCCGCATCGCCACCAACTGACCTTGGCACTACTGGCCATTTGGGGCAGCAGCCTGGCACCCTATGGTTTGGCACAGGCGAGCGAAGACGTCGCCAAGAAGGACGACCCCGAGCAGCTGGCACCGGTCATCGTCCAGTCCAATCGTGTGCCAGCGTCCAAAACGGTGATGAGTGGTGAGGAGCTGGGCCGAGTAGCCGGCACCAGCGGCGACCCCATGCGAGCGCTGCAAAGCCTGCCCGGCGTGGTGGCCACCAGCGACAGCAATGCTGCGCCGGCGATTCGCGGCTCGCGCCCCGGCGACAACGCCTACTACATCGACTTCCTGCCGGTCGGCTATGTCTACCATTTAGGCGGTTACTTGAGCACCGTGCACCCGGAGCTGGTCAAGCAGTTCGAGCTCTACACAGGTGCATTTGGGCCCGAGTTCGACGATGTGCACGGCGGCATTGTCGACATCACGCTGCGCCAGCCGCGCGCAGATCGTCTCGGAGGGCAGATCCGCGTCGGCGCACTGGGCGCAGATGTGCTGGTTGAAGGACCGGTGACGGAGAACCAGAGCTTTTACTTCGCGGCCAAGAAGAGCTATATCGACCTGCTGATCCGCGGCAAGCAAACCGATAAAGACAGCGGCGTGATCTACACCATGCCCAAGTTTCAGGACTACCAGGGCAAGTACAGCTGGCGCTTGAACGACAGCAATACCTTGAGCTTTCACGCCACCGGCGCGCAAGACCAGATCAAATTCACGGTGCCGGCCGATACCGATATGGCGATCCAGGACCCTGCGCTGGCCGGCGACTCCAAGTCCAAGGAGTCCAGCAACACACAGGCCGTGGTGTGGGACAACAAGCTCAACGCGCGCGTCAGCAACAAGCTGGCCGTGGGCCATATGGATTCGCGCAGCCAGGGCAAATTCGGCTCGGCGGCGGACGCCGACGTCAAGGTCGACAACTTCTTCGTGCGCGACCAGCTGCGGCTGCGCCTGGGCGAAGATCACGATGTGGCGCTGGGCACCATCCTGTTCGCCCAGAAATACAAACTGGACCTTGACCTGCTCGACGCGCGCTGCACCGAGTTCGATCCGGCCTGTGACCTGACCAGCGCCGAGCGCAAGAAGTTCAAAGATGAGCTGAAGGTCAATTACTCGATCTTCTACGCCAAGGACCGCTGGCAACTCACGCCCGAATTGGCCGCCACCGCCGGCCTGCACTTCACCCGTGACGGCTATTTGAATCGCAACTACACCGAGCCCCGCCTGGGCCTGGAATGGCGCGCCTTCAAGAACACCACCTTCAATATGGCTTGGGGCAAACATAACCAGTTCCCCGATGGCCTGCAGGTCTTGCAGAACTTGGGCAACCCCAAGCTGGGCCATATGCAGGCCACCCATTCTGTGCTGGGCGTCAGCCAGGCGCTGGCCGATGGTTGGTCCGTCAAGACCGAGGTCTACCAGAAGAAGTTCGACAACTTCGTGGTCGCCGACCCGACGCTGAACTACATCAACGGCGGCAGCGGCGACGCCAGCGGCGTGGAGCTTTTCATCAAGAAGGATGCGCTGGCCAACTCGAAGCTATCGGGCTGGCTGTCGGTCAGCCTGGCCAAGGCAAGGCGCCAAAACGATGTAACCGGGCATGAGTTCAAGTTCGAGTACGACCAGCCGGTGGTGGTCAACCTGGTCGGCAATTACAAGTACTCGGACAGATGGCAGTTCGGCGCCAAGTGGAGCTATCACAGCGGCAACTTGTTCACGCCGGTGGTCGGCACCGGCACTTATCCGGACGGTCGAGTCAAGCCCATCTACGGCGACCTGAACTCCGAGCGCTTGCCTTCCTATCACCGGCTGGATCTGCGCGTCGACCAGGTCTATTCACCGAACCTGAGTTTCTACTACGAGTTGCTCAATGCCTATGCGCAGAAGAATATCTCGGGCTATACCTACACGGCCGACTACAAGAAGCGCAGGTCCAATGTCGAACTCGGCATCACGCCCAATGTGGGGCTTGACTACAAGTTCTGAACCATCGCTCAATGACCGTGATTGCAGCCGGGACCATGCACATGGCCTCTGTGATCATGGTCATGGGCGTGAGAATGGGCGTGGCCATGCTCATGCTGCTGCGCGATCACCTCGGGCAGTTGGCTGAGCAGGGGCAGCGGATCGAACGGTGCCTCCAGCGGCGCCAAGGCAAAGTCCTGACGCTCCAGCCATTGCGCCAACTCCGGATCACCCGGCAGGCGCAAGTGGTCGTCGGCGGCTTCCATATGCACATGCATCTCGCCCAGCTGATGTGCCAGACGCAGCAGATCGGCCAGGCTTTGTTTGGCCGATGCGCGCACCTGCAGCAAGGCCTCTGGCGCCGCCTCGACGCGCAAGAGCGAGCCATCTTCGGCCACCAGCACATCGCCATCGCGCAGCGTCGCTCCGACGGGCAGGCGCAGGCCCAGCTCGGCGCCTTGACCGTCGCTCAGATTCGCTTCGTGGTGTTGGCGCGCGGCAAAGGGCAGCGACAACACGCCCGCACGCTTGAGCAGCACGGGTGCGAGACCGGCACCTTGGGGAAGTAATTTATTGATGATCAACATGATGTATCTATTCAGCAAGCGTGGCAGGGATGTGGGGCAAGACTGTACGGCATTCGCCGGGCCAGGGTGCGCCGGTCTGGATGCTGGCGATCAAGGCCTGCAGCGCCTGCCGGTAGGCTTGCGGAAACTCGCTGTGCAAACGGCTGTGCGAACCGCCTTCGATTTCGACCCAGCAAGTGCTGGCCTTGGGTGCCGCATCGCGCAGGCGCCGGCCCAGCACGACCGGCACGGTCTGGTCGGCCGAGCCATGCAGCATCAAGATCGGCGCATCAACGCGGCCAATCTTGCTCTGCGAATCGAACTCCAAACGGGTGATGGCCGCACCAATTTTCCCCAGCATGCCGGCCTCGGCCGCTACATCCGGTAGGCGGGTAAAGGTCGATTCCAGCACCAGCGCGCCATAGTCTTTACCCTGCTGCAGCGAGCTGGCCAGCGTCACCGCGACCGCACCGCCCATCGAATGGCCGAACACCACGCGCTTGTTGGCATCCGGCTGCCGCTTGAGCAGCTCGGCCCATGCCGTGCGTACATCCGCATCGATGCTGGCCTCCGACGGGATCAAGGCCGTGCTGTCACCCCAGCCGCGGTAGTCCACCGCGACGATGGCAAAGCCCGCGTCGCGCAGAGCCTCGATCTTGGGCAGATTGCCGTACAGATTACGCAGCGTGCCGTGCAGATACAGCAGCGTCGGCGCGGACGGGTCGGGATGCGGCAGCCACCACAGCGCCAATTGCTGTGGGCTGCCGTCCTCGGCCGTCACCGCCTGCAAAAAGCGCTGGTCGCCGGCGCGCAGGCCGACGCCGTCCTTGGCATAGGCCACAGGCCGACCCGGCGACGGCCGCAGCGCGAGTTCGCGCTCCTTGACACTCCACCAAGCACAGCCGCTCAAGTTCGACGCAACAACCCACACCAGCAGCAATGCACCGAGTGATCGTTGTTGGAATCGCCATATGAAATAAGTTTCAGCGAGAATGCGCGCCATGATTTGTCTGCCCAAAATACCCTCGGTCAAGCTACTTGCCCCTTTGATCATCGCTGCTTGCGCGTTCGCCTCGCCTTTTGGCGCCCGCGCCGAAGGCGTGTTCGACCTGGCCGCACCCGGCCATTGGCGCTTGGTCGTGTCGCCCTACAGCTATCATTTTCACTACAGCGATGAGCACCGTTACGTCTGGGCCATAGGCGGCGAGCGCCAGGCCGACGACGGTTGGCTCTGGGGTGGATCGTATTTCAGCAATTCCTTCGGCCAGCCCAGCGGCTATGTTTATGTCGGCAAGCGCTATCCCGATTTGTTCAGCACGCCGCAGCTGTTTGCCCAATGGTCGGCCGGCATACTTTACGGCTACAAGGGCGAGTACCAAAACAAAGTGCCGTTCAACCACGGCGGCTTCTCGCCCGGCGTTTTGCTCTCGCTCGGCTGGGCCTTCAACAAAGAGACGGCGGTGCAGGCCAATCTGCTGGGCAACTCGGGCGTGATGGTGCAGCTCTCTTACGATTTTCACTGATCCGAATCGGCCTGCCATTTCAGCCATGCTGCACGCACCCGCTCGAAGGCAGGCAGCAACTCAAGCCAAGCCTGCTCGTTGAAGTCTGGCGGCCGGCGCAGCAAGGAGCCGCGCAGGCGCGCCAGCAGGTCACCGCGGCAGGCCAGCACAATGCTGTTACCACTGGCCTCAAGGCCTATGCGCAGCAACTGATCAGCAAAACGCTGGCGCAAGCGCGCCAGATGCAGCGCGTAGTCGATATGACCGCTGTGCAAATTCAGCACCAACAGGCCCTGCTCTTGCAGTGCGTCAAAGCAGTCGTCGTAAAAGCGCTGCGAGCACAAGGCCGGCGGCGTGCCACCCAGATCGAAACCGTCCACCATCAAGACATCAAAACAGCCGACCGCCCGCTGCACAAAATCGGCCCCGTCGACACAGTGGACCTGAAAGCGCGGGCCGTCTGCGGGCACGTTGAAGCGCTCACGCAAGGCGATCACATGGGGATTGATCTCGGCCACCTCGATATGGCTGGCGGGCAGGTGCCGAGCGCAAAACTTCGCCAGTGAGCCGCCACCCAGGCCGATCATGCCAATGCGCTTGGGCGCCGCTTGGAACAGCAAAAAGCCCATCATCAAAGCGGTGTAGTCGAGCTCCAGCGCGTCGGGCCGGCTCGCGTCCATGCGGCTTTGGATCGACGCGAACGAGAAATGCAAGCTGGTGGAGACCGGCGTCTCCAACACAAACGGTTGACAGTGAGGATCGGCGGCTGGCTTGAGCATCCCGCCGAGCGTAACCGATCGAGCTGGCAGCACAGTTTGTCGGCCCGGCCTGACCCCGTCGATATACTTCGACCCATGACGCAAGCACCTTCATTTGACCCCTCCCGCGCCGTCGACATCGCCCGCAAGGCCTTGTTGATCGAGTCCCAGGCTTTGCAGGACTTGGCGCCGCGCCTGGGCAGCGAGTTTGCACGAGCGGTGCAGGCCGTTTTGAACTGCCCAGGGCGGGTTGCCGTGATGGGTATGGGCAAGAGCGGCCATGTCGGGCGCAAGATCGTTGCCACTTTGGCCTCGACCGGCACGCCGGCCTTGTTCGTCCACCCAGCCGAGGCCAGCCATGGTGACCTCGGCATGGTGGCGCGCAATGATGTGGTGCTGGCGCTCTCGAATTCGGGGGAAAGCGATGAGTTGAATGTCGTCCTGCCCGTGCTCAAGCGTCTCGGCGTGACGATTGTGGCGATGACGGGCAAGCCCGAATCCAGCCTGGCTCGTCATGCCAATATCGTGCTCGACAGCGCCGTCGCCGAAGAAGCTTGCCCGCTCAATTTGGCGCCTACCGCCAGCACCACGGCGCAAATGGCCTTGGGTGATGCACTGGCCGTAGCGCTGCTGGATGCTCGCGGCTTCAAGGCCGAGGACTTTGCCCGCTCACATCCCGGCGGCGCACTCGGCCGCAAGCTCTTGACCCATGTGCGCGACCTGATGCGGGTGGGTGCAGACTTGCCGCGCGTCGCCGCCGCTACGCAGTTCACCGACTTGATGCGAGAGATGTCGGCCAAGGCCTTGGGCGTGGCCATCCTGGTGGACGACGCGGACCGCGTGCAGGGCATCTTCACCGACGGCGATTTGCGCCGCTTGATTGAAAAGGGTCAGGACTTGCGCGGTCTGACAGCGGCCGATGTCTGCTCCAAGCATCCTCGCACCGTCGCGGCCGAAGCCTTGGCGGTGGATGCGGCCGATTTGATGGAAGCCGCGCGCATCACCGTGGTCTTGGTGGTCGACACCGAACAGCGTTTGCAAGGTGCCATCACCATCAATGATTTGATGCGCGCCAAGGTGATTTGATGATCTTGCAAGCGGCTTTGAAATTTGCACCCGAGCTTTTGCTGTTGGCACAAGGCAGTGGCCTGGGCCTGAAGGCGGCGATCTTCGATGTGGACGGCGTGCTGACCGACGGCCGCATCTATATCGGCGAGCAAGGCGAGAGCTTCAAAGCCTTCTCGACGCTGGACGGCCATGGCCTGAAGCTGCTGGCGCAGGCCGGTATCACGCCCATCATCATCACCGGACGCGACTCCCCCGCCGTGCGCCGCCGCGTCGCTGATCTGGGCCTGCAACACGCGGCCTACGGGGCCAAGGACAAATACGCGGTGGCGCAGCCCATCCTGGACAGGCTCGGCCTGCAATGGGCCGAGGTGGCGGCGATGGGCGACGATTGGCCAGATCTACCGTTGCTGACCCGTGTCGGCTTTGCCTGCGCGCCGGCGCAAGCGCATGCGGAGGTGAAGGCGGTCGCACATTACGTCACCCAGGCAGCGGGCGGCCATGGCGCGGCGCGCGAGTGCTGCGACTTGATGCTGCAAGCCTGCGGGCGCTACCAGCTATTGCTGAACAGCCATCTGGACACGCTGGACGGAGGCGCGCCCTGATGCCAGCAGGCATGCCAGTGTCGCCTCGCTTGGCACCGCCGCTGGCTTCAAGCCGGCCACGCCTGGCCAAGACCTGGTTGTGGCGTCTGCAGTCCTTCTTGGCCAGTTTCTTGCCGCTCTTGCTGATGGCCTTGCTGGCCAGCGGCACTTGGTGGCTGCTGAAGAACACCCCCTCGCCTGACGGGGTAGACGTGCTGCCGCCGCCTCGCCATGAGGCGGACTACGAGATGAAGAATTTTGATCTGCAAAGGATCGCAGCCGACGGCCTGATGCGGGTGCGCATCGAAGGACGGGTCCTGCGTCATTACCCCGACACCGATACCTTGGAGATTGACGGCATCAGCCTGCGCAGCTTCGGCGCCGATGGCGGCCTGACGCTGGCGACCGCCAATCGCGCCATCAGCAATAGCGATGGCAGCGAGGTGCAACTGCTCGGCGGCGTGCATGTACAGCGCTTCGATCCCGTGCCGGCAGGCAAGCCAGCGGGCGGCCCCAAATTGGAGGTGCGCGGCGAGTTTCTGCAGGCCTTTGCCAACGCCGAAATCTTGCGCTCACACCTGCCTGTGCAATTGAACTACGCCGGCGCAGAGTTGAAGGCGCAGAGTTTTGAGTTTGAATATTTGACCAGCCGCTTGAGCTTTGGCGGCCGCACCCAAGCTCGCTTTGACGCTGCAGCATCAAACCAGGCAAGCAGGAAGGCAAAGACACTATGAGCGGCTTGGTCTATATCACCGGTGCGTCCAGCGGCATTGGCCAGGCACTGGCCTTGCAGTATTACCGCGCCGGCTGGCGCCTGGGTCTGGTGGCCAGGCGCACCAGCGATCTGCAACTTTGGGCGCAGACGCAAGACCTGACCCCAGCACGCTACGCCATCTACGGCGCCGATGTTTGCGATGTTGCCGCCATCACAGCGGCAGGCCAAGCCTGCATCGCTGCGCAGGGTCTGCCCGATGTCGTGATCGCCAATGCCGGCATTAGCGTCGGCATCGACAGTGCCATCTTTGATGACCTCGAAGTGATGCGGCGTGTTTACGCGACCAACAATATCGGCCTGGCCGCGACCTTCCAGCCCTTCATCACGCCAATGCTGCAGCGCGGCAGCGGCGCCTTGGTCGGCATCGCCAGCGTGGCCGGCATTCGCGGCCTGCCCGGTCACGCCGCCTATTGCTCCAGCAAGGCGGCGGTGATCAGCTATTGCGAAAGCCTGCGCGGCGAATGTCGGCCTTACGGCGTCAAGGTGGTGACGATTGCGCCGGGCTATATCGACACCCCGCTGACGCGCGAGAACCGCTACAGCATGCCGTTTTTGATGCAGCCGGAGGACTTCGCGGCGCGCGCATTTCAGGTCGTCAATGAGGGTGCCAGTTTTCGCGTCATCCCCTGGCAGATGGGGTTGGTGGCGCGGCTCTTGCGCCTGTTGCCGAATGCCTTGTTCGATCGGCTGCTGGCCGGCCGGCCCCGCAAGCACCGGCAGGCCGAATAGAAGCTGGCAGAAAAAAACCATTACACTGCCGGCCGACAAGCCAAACGAATAGCTGCGGCATATTCGCCGCAGGCCAGGAGGCCAGCATGATGAAAGTTCTACACCCCTGCTAGCGACCCCATTCGACGCAATCATTGTTTGATCTGCGTTTTTTTGGAGTTCCAACGGTGCCGCGCGAGTCGCCGCACAAGTGTTAGCTCTGCACCTTGCTCAAAAGCACGTGCCCTCTGGCTTGTCAACACATGAAAACTTTGTTCTATGGCTTGGCCGTGGCTGCCCTCGGCCTGTCGGGCCACGCCTTCGGCAAAATCGAAGCACTGCGCCTGCAGCCCGGCGAGGCCGCCATCCAGATCGATGGCCGTCTCGATGAAGCCACTTGGCAACGCGCGCCACGCTTCGATCAATTTGTGCAGTACCTGCCGCAAGACAAGCTGCCCGCTCGTTGGCGCACCACCGTACAAGTGCTGCTCACCGAAGATGCGCTGATTTTTGGCATCAGGGCCTATGACCCGGCGCCCGAGCTGATCCGTGCACCGCTCTCAAGGCGCGACAAGGTGCGGCGAGACCAGGACTTTGTGTCGGTGGTGCTGGACCCGGTGGGCCAGCGCCGCTCGGCGCAGTTCGCCCGCGTCAGCGCGGCCGGCGTGATCGCCGACGGCCTCTTCAGCGCCGATGATGACAGCGAAGACTTCGCCCCCGATTTCGACCTGCAAGCGGCAGTACAACTGCTGCCCGATGGCTACAGCGTTGAGCTGCGCTGGCCACTGGCGGCCTTGCGCTTCCCCTATGCCGATGGGGCGCCCTGGCTGCTGATGGTGGCGCGCAATACGCCACGCGAGAGCAGCAGCTTGGACGTCAGCGCGCCCTTGACCAAAGACTCGCTCAGTTTCATTGCCGAGTTGCAGCCCCTGGGCGGGCTGGGCGATCTGGTCGAGCAGGTGCGAGAGCGCAGTTTCTTGAGCATTCGCCCCGAGCTGACGGCGCGCCAGGAGCGCGCGTCCGACCCCAATAGCCGGCACGAGCACAGCAGCTTGTCGCTGGGTGCCGAACTGAAATGGCGTCCGCGTGCGGACTGGGTGATCGACGCGACCTTCAACCCCGACTTCTCGCAGGTCGAGCTGGACACCCCGCAACTGGCCGGCAACACCCGCTTTGCCTTGAGCGTGCAGGAAAAGCGCAGCTTTTTTCTGGAGAGCACCGATGTGGTCGGGCAAAGCCAGTCCGAAGAAGATCACGAGCAGCAAAGCCTGGCGGCCTTTTACTCGCGCGCCATCACCGACCCCGACTGGGGCTTGCGGGCAACTTGGCGCGGCGCCTCGGCCGAAGCAACCATGCTGAGCCTGCGGGATGCCGGCGGCGGCCAGATCTATCGAGCTAACGCCTATGGCACACGGAACTACGCGCAAAGCGTCGCCTCCAATGCCAGCTTTGCGCGCACCAGACTGCAGCTCGAGCCGGGCGGCCAAGCACTTGGCTTGGGTTTGCTTGCCTCCCAGCGCGACTACGGCAATGGCGCGAACAACAGAGTGCTGGGCAGCGACTTCGCCGCGCCCTTGGGAGACACCGATCTGCTGCGCGGCCATCTATTGGCGTCAAGCACCAGCGCAGGCTTTGACGCCAATGGCCAGTTGACGCGCATCTCGGCCGAGTCCGGCCACAAGCTCTGGATCGAATGGCGGCGCCGCAACGAAGACTGGAACAACAGCGCACAGTACGAGCAGGCGAGCGCGCGTTTTGCCAATGACAACGGTTTCGTCAGTCAAACCGGCTTGCGCCGCGCGACCGCCCATCTGAACAGGCGCTTGCATGGGCAGACATTGGCCTTGCCGGCGCTCGGCGATTGGGCCGCGCTTGAGACCCATGAGCTGGAATTGCAAGTCAAGCTGATGCAGGCGCAAACGCTGGATGACCCCCAGCAAGGCATCAAAGCCGGCGAGGTGATTGAGCGGCAAGTGCAGCCAGGCTTCTGGTTGGCGGCGGCACGCAATACCGGAGTCTGGGGCCATTTGGGCCTGGACCAGCAACGCGCGCGCAGCGGTGGAGCATTGCATCAGCCGCGCACCCTGAACCTCGGTTTTGAGTCGAATCCCAACGCATGGTTGACCTTGCTGAGCGCCGACTGGAGCTGGGGTCAGCGCCTAGACGTCGAGGCTGATCGCCTCGGGCGCGGCGCCAGCCTGATGCTGCAGGCCAAGCTGCGCAGTCCCTTGCCCTGGGGCGCCTGGCTGGAGCTGGAGCAGCAACTCGGCCAAAGCTATGTGCGTAACTCATTAGGTCAGCGCAGCTATACCGAAGCCAATGCGCAGACCTTGCTGGTGCTGCATCTGAGCGCCCGCGACTCGTTGCGCGCGATCGCACAACAGACCCGCTATGAGCGTGTGGCGGAGTCGAGTTTAGTAGCCGCAGACGAGCGCTCGCGCCACCTCTCGTTGGTATTCCAGCACCGCATTGGTTTGTCGCGGGTGTTGAGTTTGGGCCTTGTCTCGGCACGGGACAAGGCCGCGCAGCTGCGCAACACCGAGTTGTTTGCCAAAGCCGCCTTCGCCTTTCAGCCCTGATCGCAGGAACGCTTCGCCCAATGAAAAAGGCGCCCGAAGGCGCCTTTTCTCGCTGAGCGATCTGGGGGCTAATTAATAGCCGCCGCCGCCCGAACGGCCACCGCCGCCGCCGTAGCCGCCGCCACCGCCGGAACGGCCACCGCCGCCACCGCCGTAGCCGCCGCCACCGGAGCGGCCACCGCCGCCACCAGCGCCGCCGCCGTAACCGCCGCCGCCACCACCGTAGCCGCCACCGCCACCGCCGCCGCCGTAGCCGCCGCCACCACCGGAACGGCCACCGCCGCCGCCGAAACCGCCGCCACCGGAGCGGCCACCGCCGCCACCGAAGCCGCCTGGACGCTCTTCACGAGGACGAGCCTCGTTGACAACGATGGCACGGCCGTCGATGTCTTGCCCGTTCATGCCGTTGATGGCGGTTTGCGCCTCGGCATCAGAACCCATTTCCACAAAGCCGAAGCCCTTGGAACGGCCGGTGTCACGGTCCATCATGACTTTTGCAGATGTCACTTGACCAAATTGCGAGAATGCCTCTTGCAGTGTCTCGTCACGCACGCTGTAGGCAAGATTGCCAACGTAAAGCTTGTTTCCCATGGGGAAGCCCTTTCAAATACCAAAAAAACCATGCGGAGCTTCAACCCATCCTGAACCATTCAAGCGAAGGTGCGGCTTCCATACACAGGTAAACGATTATGGGCGAAGGGTCCAGCTACGCACACCCTCAGCAGGGTAATTGTTGTTTTTTAGCCGATAGAAAAAACCCTAGCCTCGGCGCCGTGCGAATGGCGGACTAGGTCGCTGAACCGGGCTTCAACAGGCGCCGGCAAGGCCGCTGGCTATGATGACCGCCATGTCTCAAAAACTCTCGCTCCACGCCTTGAACCGGGTGCTCGCCAGCATCGATGCGCCGCGCAATGGCCGTGCGCTATATGCCTTGTTGAGTGCGTTTTGCTTGGCCGGCTTGATGCTGGCGTCGGCGGAGTCTGCGCTGGCCAAGGCCGACAACACCTGGGGCGTGATTTGGGCCGGCCTGGGTTTGCTGGCGGCCTTTCTTGGCGTCAACACCACCGGCCTGCTCTTGATGGATCAGGCACGCGGCCGCCCGGTGCGCGACGTTGTTGACGCTTTCCATGATGCGCTGCGCGTTGCGCCCAAGGTGCTGCTGAGCCTGTTGATGATGCTTGCCTTGATGGCGTTGGCGCTGGGCGGCCTGGTGGCGCTGCTCTGGGCCGTCAAGCTGCCATGGATAGGCGCACCGCTGTTTGCGCTCTTGGTGCCGCTGGGTGTCGCCTTGTTGGGCGTGATGGCCTTCAGCGGCGCCGTCATTGTCGGCCCCCTGACGGGGCCGTCGATGTGGAGCGGCCGCAGCGCGGTCGGCACCGCCCGGCTTTTGCTGAAGCAGTTGCGCCACGGCGCGCTGGAAGCGGGCGCCTTGATGATGGCCGTACTCTTGACCACCGGCTTGGTCAGCGCGGCGGTCAGCTTTGTGGTCGTCAGCGGGGGCCGGGCCTTGGCGTTTTTGATGGTCTGGCTGATCGGCATCGATGTGCCGGCCCAACAATTGATGGCGGGCCTGTTTGGCTACGGGCTGCGCAGCCTGGGCGCCACCGGCGCGCCGGTCGCTGCGACGCCGCTGGGCATGGCGACCTTGGTCGGCGGCGGTGTCGTCTTCGCCGTCGCGTTGGTCTTGCCCACCTTGGTCTATCTGCGCGGCTGCTGTGCGGTCTTCCTGGCCTTGCAAGACGCACCGGCCGACGACGCGGCGCTATGACGCCGGGCCTGCGCATCGCCAGCCTGGTGCCCAGCATCACCGAGTTGCTGGTGTCGCTGGGTCTGGGTCCGCACTTGGTCGCGCGCACCGGTTTTTGCATCCATCCGCAGGCCGCCTTGGCCGATGTGCCCAAGGTCGGCGGCACCAAGGACGTCAACCTCGCCAAACTGCGCCAACTGGCGCCCAGCCATGTCATCGTCAATGTCGACGAGAACCGCCTAGAACTGGCCGAGGCCTTGCGCGAATTTGTGCCGCATATTGTGGTCACCCATCCGCAGTCGCCGGCGGACAACCTGAGCCTGTTGGCGCAAATGCAGCTGCACTTCGGCAGCGAGCCGGGCGTCAACGAACGCTGCGCGACGCTGGCCGCCGAGCTGCGCCTGGCCTTGCAGCGTTGCCGCGCCCAAAGTTGGCCGCTACAGCGCGTGCTGTACCTGATGTGGCGCGAGCCTTGGATGACGGTCGCACGCGACACCTATATCGCGCGCATGTTGGCCGAGGTCGGCTGGCAAAGCTGGCCGGCGGTGCAGGGCGGCGAGGCCGGCGCGGCGCGCTACCCTGTATTGCAGGGCGGCGAGGCTTGGTTGGCGCAAATCGACCGCGTCTTGCTCAGCTCGGAGCCCTATCGCTTCGACGCCAGCCACCTGCCCCTCGCCCAGGCCTTGTGCCCGCAAGCCAAGGTGCAGCTGATTGATGGCGAGTTGCTCAGTTGGTATGGCCCGCGCGCCGCGCGTGGGCTGGACTATTTGCGCCGCTTGGCGACTCAGTAACAACCCCTTGCTCGAGGCGCCGGTCCAGCCCACACAATCCAGCCATGGACATCTACAAACCTCTGGTCGCTCTGCTCGCCATCGTCAACCCGGTCGGGGTCGTGCCCTTCTTCATTCACTTCACCAGCCACCTGACGCGCGAACAGCGCAAAAAGACGATTCTGGTCAGCTCCTTCACCGCCTTTGTGGTGATCTCGATCAGCGCCCTCTTTGGGCTGAAGGTGATCGAATTCTTCGGCATCTCGCTGGCATCCTTCCAGGTTGGCGGCGGCACCCTGCTCTTGATCAGTTCGATCCAGATGCTGAACGCGCAGCCGGCAGAAAGCCGCAAAGACGACCTGACCGAAGGCGCAGACAAGGCCGACAGCGGCGCCAGCATTGCGGTTGTGCCCTTGGCCATCCCGCTACTGACCGGGCCGGCGACGATCTCGACCATGGTCATTTACGCTGACAGAACCCGCCATTGGTGGGAGTTAGCGGTGCTGGTGGGTTATGGCGTGGTGGTGGGCTTGCTCACCTATCTGGTGTTTTCAGCCTCGGGCCGCATCGCCCGCGCCTTGGGCCAAACCGGCATCAACATCATGACCCGCTTGATGGGGCTGATTCTGGCGGCGCTGGCGGTGGAGCTGTTGGCCGATGGGCTGATCAAGCTCTTCCCCGTGCTGGCCTCACATATTTCTGGCTAAGCCGGCATGTTTGACTACATCATCGTCGGTGCCGGCACGGCCGGCTGCCTGCTGGCCAATCGCTTGTCGGCCAACCCCGACAAACGCGTGCTGCTGCTGGAGGCCGGCGGCAAGGACGATTACCACTGGATCCACATCCCGGTCGGCTATCTGCATTGCATCGGCAATCCGCGCACCGATTGGCTCTACCAGACCGAGCCCGAGCCGGGCCTCAACGGGCGCGCCTTGCGCTACCCGCGCGGCAAGGTGCTGGGCGGCTGCTCCAGCATCAACGGCATGATCTATATGCGCGGCCAAAGCCGTGATTACGACGGTTGGGCAGCCGCTACCGGCGACCCGGCCTGGCGCTGGGACGCTTGCCTGCCCTTCTTCAAACAACATGAGAACCATTGGCGACTCGACCAGCCGGCTGGTGCCAGCGCGGCCTTCAAGGCCGCCCATGGTCATGGCGGCGAATGGCGCATCGAGCGTCAGCGCCTGCGCTGGGATGTGCTGGACGCCTTTGCTCAAGCGGCCGTGCAGGCCGGCATTCCGGCGACCGAAGACTTCAACGCAGGCAACAACGAAGGCGTCGGCTACTTCGAAGTCAACCAGCGTCAGGGCCTGCGCTGGAATACGGCCAAGGCTTTTTTGCGGCCGCTTTGTTATGCGCGCTCAAATTTCGAGTTATGGACCGGCAGCATGGTGCAGCGGCTCAAGCTGGAACACATCGACGGGCAGCTGCAATGCCTGGGCGCCGAGGTGCGAACGCCCGCCGGGCTGGAAAACGTCAAGCTCAATCCTGGCGGCGAGCTGCTGCTGGCCGCTGGCGCCATCGGCACGCCGCAGATTCTGCAACTCTCCGGCATCGGCCCGGCCGACTTGCTGCATGGCCTGGGAATAGTTATTCAGCAAGCGTTACCGGGTGTCGGCGCCAACTTGCAAGACCATCTGCAGATCCGCAGTGTCTTCAAGGTCGAGGGTGCTGCGACCTTGAATACGCGCGCAGCCAGTTTATTCGGCAAGGCCAAGATTGCGCTGGAATATGCGCTCAAGCGAACCGGGCCCATGAGCATGGCGCCGTCACAGCTGGGTGCCTTCACCCGCAGCAGCCCGGACCTGGCCTGGCCGGACCTTGAGTATCACGTCCAGCCCTTGTCGCTGGAGGCCTTTGGAGAGCCCTTGCACAGCTTCAACGCCATCACCGCCAGCGTCTGCAATTTGAACCCAAGCAGTCGCGGCAGCGTGAGGATTCGCTCGGCCGACCCGGCCCAGGCACCGGCCATCGCACCGAACTATCTCAGCACCGAGCAAGACCGCCGCACCGCCGCCGCCAGCTTGAGGCTCACACGCACAATACTCGCGCAGCCGGCCTTGGCGGCCTACCGCCCGGAGGAATACAAACCAGGCCCGCAGTATCAAAGCGATGAAGAGCTGGCCGCCATTGCGGGCGAGATCGCCACCACCATTTTCCATCCCGCAGGCACTTGCAAGATGGGCTCGACCGATGACGCCACGGCCGTGGTGGACAGCCGCCTGCGGGTGCGCGGGGCCAATGGGGTGATTCAGGGCTTGCGCGTGGTGGATGCCAGCGTGATGCCCAGCATCACCAGCGGCAACACCAATTCACCGACCTTGATGATTGCCGAAAAAGCGGCGGCCTGGGTACTGGCCGATGCCCGTAAGCCGGTCAAGGCAGCTTGAAAGTGTCAACGATGTCGGCCAGTTTGATGGCCTGATCTTTCATGCTCTCGGCCGCCGCTGCGGACTGCTCCACCAAGGCGGCGTTTTGCTGGGTCATCTGATCCAGCTTGACGACCGAGCCATTGACCAGATCGAGCCCCCTGGACTGCTCGGCCGCGGCGGTGGAAATCTCGCCGATGATGGCTGACACGCGCTCCACACTGCCGACGATCTCGCCCATGGTCTGACCGGCGTCGGCCACCAGCTTGGTCCCGCCTTCGACCTTGTCGACCGAAGCGCCGATCAAGCCCTTGATCTCGCGCGCCGCCTGCGCGCTGCGCTGCGCCAGCGAGCGCACCTCGCCCGCCACCACCGCGAAGCCGCGCCCCTGCTCACCCGCGCGCGCGGCCTCGACAGCGGCGTTCAGCGCCAAGATATTGGTCTGAAAAGCGATGCTGTCGATCACGCCGATGATGTCGCCGATCTTGCGCGAGCTGATATTGATGTCTTCCATGGTGCTGACCACCTGGGCCACCACCCGGCCACCGCGCGCCGCGACCTCGGCGGCAGAGGCGGCCAAACGATTGGCCTCCAAGGCCGAGCTGGCCGACTGCCTGACCGTGCTGGTCAATTCATCCATCGACGAGGCCGCCTGCTGCAGGCTGGAGGCCGTCTGCTCGGTACGTTCGCTCAGGTCCATATTGCCGCTGGCGATTTCGGCGCTGGCGGTGCGGATCGAGGCCGAGGCCGCCAGCACCGCCTGCATAGAGCCACCAAGTTGCGCCGTCATGCGGCCCAAGGCTCGCACCAGATCACCGACCTCGTCGACGCGCTCGCTGCTGGCGTCAACCGCCAGATTGCCGGCCGCCACTTCGCCGGCGATTTCGGTGGCGCGCTGCAACTCATTCGTCAACTTGCGCTGCATCAGCCAGGACAGATAGACCGCCGCCGCCGCCAACATCAAGCCAAGCGCAGCCAGCAGCCATTTGCTGCGCTGCGCCTGCTGGTTAGCAGAAGCCACTGACTCGGCCGAGGCCGACTCGACGCGCGTGATCATCGCCCGCATGGTCTGTGTCAGCGCCTTGAAGCTCTCGTCGGCGCTTTGCAGCGCGGCGATACCGGTATTTGGGTCCACCGAAGACAGGTCGATCGCCTCGTCAGCCTGCTTCTGATACTTGGCCATCAAGGGCGCCAATTGGCCCGTGCTTTTACTCAGCTCTGCGTCATCCGCATGGGATTCACCGATGCCTGCTGCGACTCTTTGCACGCCCGCCAGCTGCTGCACCAACTCGGCTCGGAAAGACTTGATCTTGGGTTCATCCAAAGAAGCAATCAAGGCCACCGTGCGGTACACACCGGTGTGAATATGAGCCAATTGTTCCTGCGCGTTGCTGAGCGTGCGGTAGTCCTCCAACTGGGTGTTCATGGTGGCGAGGTTGGTATCGGCCACCCGCGTCATCAGCAGCACATTGAGCTGGCCGGTGCTGAACACGACAACCGCCGTCAATAGCGGCGCAGCAAGCAATTTCCAAGCTAGTTTCATTTCCACTCCCTGTTAACGAGTAACGCGGGCTCTCTGGCCCATGGAACGAACTGATTACTTGTAGATGCCGCCGCAAATCGCCATGTCTTCGAACTTCTCGCAATACATGCGCTTGGGCTCGATCTTTTTGTTCTCGGGGTTGGTGAATTTGTAGTCTTGCCAGAACGTGCCCTTGCTGGCGGCCATTTCGACCCGCTCCTTGACGAAGGCCTTGCCGTCCACGTCTTTCAGATCGATCAGGTTCTTGCCGACCATCTTGATATTGGCGCCGTGCGCGCGCACCGTGCCGTCCAGACCATAGGCCACCAAATAGAGGTCCTGAAAAGTGAACTGCCCGCCCTTGGTGGAGATTTCGGCAAAACCCTTTTCACGACCATTGGCCTTGATGAAGGCGACACCCTTCTTGACCATGGCCACCGCCTGCTCCTCGGTGGCGCCACCATCGGCCGCCAGGCAGATCTGCGATGCGCAAGCGGCAAGGCCGGCAACAAGTGCTGCTTTCAGGGCAAACATGGAGACAGTCATGTGCATCTCAAACTCCTTTAAGGGCCGAGGCGGCCGTGTGGATAAAGCCAGGACAAGTATAGGCAGTACAAACCCTGAGCAGGGTCAGCTTCTTGCCTATCGGCCGGCTTCGGTCAGCCTTGAGGAATTTGTCACGCCTGAGGCGCGCCGGTCAGACGAAACGCTGCTCCAAATAAGCCAGCAGCGTGCGAATTGTCTGCGCTTCGCCGCCGACCGGGCGGCCGGGCCGCGCCACATCGTTCCAGGCGAACAGGTCGATGTGCAACCAGTCCTGGTTCTCGGGCACAAAGTACTCAAGAAAAAGTGCCGCATTGATGGCGCCGCCCAGTGCATTGCGGCCGGTATTGACGATGTCGCCGATGCTGCTCTCGATGCCGGCCTTGTAGGGCGCCCACAGCGGCATATGCCACATTGGATCTTCCAGTTTGAGTCCCAAATCGACCAAGTCACGCGCGCTGTCGAAATGCTTGCTGAACAACGCCGGCAATTGCGCGCCCAGGGCCACACGGGCTGCGCCGGTCAGCGTGGCCAGGTCGATGATCAGCTCCGGTTTGCCTTCCGAGGCATAAGCCAGCGCATCGCTGAGCACGACGCGGCCTTCGGCATCGGTATTGCCGATCTCGATGTGCAGGCCCTTGCGGGTCTTGATCACATCGCCGGGGCGGTAGGCATTGCCGGCAATCGAGTTCTCCACCGCCGGTATCAGCACTTGCAGCCGAACCGGCAGCTTGAAGGCCATCACCAAGGCGGCCAGGCCCAAGGCATTGGCGGCGCCGCCCATGTCTTTTTTCATCTGACGCATGCCCTCGGCGCCCTTGATGTCGAGGCCGCCGGTGTCAAAACAGACGCCTTTGCCGACGATGGCCAGCAGCGGCGCATCCGCAGCACCCCAATTCAGCTCGATCAGACGCGGCGCGCGCGTCGAGGCTCGGCCCACCGCATGGATGGCCGGGAAGTTCTGCTTCAACAAGTCATCGCCGACGATTTGCTTGAATTTGGCGCCATGCTGTTTAGCGATCATTTGCGCGGCCTTGGCCAACTCCTCCGGGCCCATATGCTCGGCGGGAGTGTTGACCAGGTCGCGGGTGGCGGCCATCGCCGTGGCGAAGGCCAGGCCGCGTTGCGCGTCGACACTCGGCGTCAATAGCAGCTCTGCCGGCGCACGGCGCCGCGCCTTGTAAAGATCAAATTGATAAGCGCCCAGCTCCCAGGACAGGGCGGCCGCTTCGGCTTGCAATGCCAAACCCTGATCGGACAAGCAATACCGCCCCTCGGGCAGTGCTTGCGGCAAAGCTGCCAAGGCAAAGGGGTCGGCCACATGGCTGATGCCGGCGAAGACCTGGCCGAGCTTGCCGTCCGGGCCAGGCACCAATGCGAAGCTGTCCGGCGCACCCACAAAGCCCAGTGCGGACAACCAATGCCGAGTTGCTTCGGGCAGCGTGGCGGCCAAGGCCTTGAAGCTGCTGCGGTCGACCACGGTGATGGCGATGGCGCCTGTTGAGGCAGATGTCTTGAATTGGACGGTCATGGTGCGGCTGGCTCCGTTGCGGCGCTGAAGAAGCGCCGATTGTCCGCCTGAACTAACAGCTGCTCTGCAAACGCACCAGCAAAGCCTGCGCGGCCGGACTGGACTTGGCGGGCGGCATCTCGCCGGCAGTAGCCAGCAGGCGTTGGGCGGTGGCCAGATGCGGCGTCACCGGACCGATAAAGCGCAGCTGTTCGCCGACGCCGATCAGCAGGGTCGGGAAGGTCTCGACCTCCAGGTCACCGACCAACTCCTCGTCATCCTCGATATCAACCCAGACAAAGCGGAAGTTCGGGTACTGCAAGCGCAAGGCGGCAATCACCTCGTGATAGGCGTCGCAAGTGCGGCACCAAGCGGCGCAAAGACAGGCCACCAAGGTGGTCTGCGCGCAGCGGTCATGGGCATCGGTGGCAATCATCATGGTGCTAAGCATAGCCATGCTGGCCGGCCCTGCCGCAAGGCACGGGGGCTGCGTTGCAAACTGGCGACGCCCGGCCGGGTAAAGACCCCGATGGAAAAACTTCAACAAAATGGTGCACAGCTGTCAACCGCACCTATTTAGCTCGCGTTGTGCCCTCAGACGGAGCGAGATTGTTGGAATCTCACCCGCAGTAGCAAAGGCAGTAGCCATGAAAACGCAACAACATTCGTCCGAACCCCAGCCCCGCCGCATGCCTTGCCCCGAGTTGCAAGCCGGTCAGGCCGACTACAAGGGCCGCAAGCACGAGGCTTTCGAGGCCGGCAGCTTTGGCAGCGACCGCCGCAGCCTGGCGCGTGCGATCCGCTTCGACCGCAAGCGTTGAAGACTTGACTGCACCATGACGGTGCGGTCAGGCACTCAAAGGTGCCATCAATAGTTCCAAATCCTGCTCAGTGAACTTGAGCGCTTCGGCCGAGTCACTGCCCAGCACCCCTTCCGCCAGCGCCAGTTTGCGCTGCTGCAACTCCAGCATCCGCTCTTCGATGCTGCCCGCCACCACCAGTTTGTAGACGAACACCGGCTTGTCCTGGCCGATGCGGTGCGCGCGTGCGCTCGCCTGCGCCTCGACGGCCGGGTTCCACCAGGGGTCGACATGGATGACCGTGTCGGCCGCCGTCAGATTCAGGCCGACGCCGCCGGCCTTCAGGCTGATCAGCATCAGGGGCAGCTCTTGCGCTTGAAAGCGCCTCACGATCTCGCCGCGCGCCGCCACTGGCGTGGCCCCGGTCAATGTCAGAAAAGGCAGCGCCAGCCGGTCCAGCTCATCGGCGATCAGGCCCAACATTTCGGCGAACTGTGAAAACACCAGCACGCGCCGCCCTTCGGCCAGCAGCTCTGGCAGCATCTCGCTCAGCAATTCCAGCTTGGCGCGTTCGGTATCGGCGGCCATTGCCATGCCCTTGATCAAAAACGGGTCACAACAAACCTGACGCAGCTTCAGCAGCGCATCGAGCACCGAGATCTGTGCGCCGGCAAAACCGCGCCGGGCCAAGACCCGCCGCACCTGCTTGTCGGCCGCCACCCGCACGCTCTCGTACAAATCGCGTTGCTGACCGTAGAGCTGCACCTTGCGCGTCACCGTGGTCAGCGGAGGCAGCTCGGTCGCCACATCTTCCTTGCGGCGGCGCAGGATGAAGGGCCGCACCCGTTCGGCCAGCAGCCGCGCGCGCAAGGTCTCGCCATTGGTTTCTATCGGCTTGCGCCAAAGCCGCGCGAAGCTGCGGGCGTCGCCCAAAAAACCCGGCATCAGAAAGTCGAACTGCGCCCACAACTCGCCCAGATGGTTCTCCAGCGGTGTGCCGGTCAAACACAGGCGATGGCGGGCGCTGAGCTTGCGCACGGCGGCCGCCGCCCGGCTGCTGGCGTTCTTGACCGTCTGCGCCTCGTCCAGAATCAGCAAATGCCAGGGCTGCGCCGTCAGCGCGGCGGCGTCCCGCCAGAGCAGCGGATAGGTGCTCAGCACCAAATCGTATTCGGCCAAATGCGAGAAATGCTGCGCCCGCTCCGAACCCTGCAGCGAGAGCACGCGCAGCTGCGGCGCGACGCGAGCTGCCTCGGCCTGCCAATTGAACAGCAGCGAGGTCGGCAGCACCGCCAACGCCGGGCGATTCACGCCGCCGAGCCGGCCGGCTTGCTTTTCAAGCAGCAGATGGGCCAGCGCCTGGGCGGTTTTGCCTAGACCCATATCGTCGGCCAAGATGCCGGCCAAGCCCTGCTCGCGCAGATACTGCAACCAGGCCAGGCCGCTCAATTGGTAGGGTCGCAGCGTCAGGCCCAAACCAGCAGGCGGGGCCACCGAGCGCGGTTCGCCGGCGGCCAGCAGCTTCTGGGCCATCAAGCGCAGGTCGGCGTCGCCATGCATCTGCCAGCCCGAGCGCTCATCCAAGCCCATCAAGCGCGTGGCTTCCCAATCGCTCAAAGGCAGCGGGCCTTCGCGGCGCCTTGGGTCGGTCAGCAGGTCGACCATCGCCGCCACAATGGGTTTCAAAATGGACGCCGGCGCCTCGATACGACGACCGCCTGGCGCGTGAAGCAAGATGATGGCGTCGTCGTCGATGGACGCGATCGCCTCGGCATCGAGCCAGCGCGCGTCGCGCTTGAGCAGGTCGGCAATCATCGGCGCCAGATCCAGCATTTCGCCCTCGATCTCGACCCCCAGCGTCAGCAGCCAAGAGCCCTCGCGGGCCGGCAAGCCGAGGCGTTTGATGTCGATGCGCCAGGCCTCCGGCGCAAGCGGCCGATGCGCAAAACCCGGCTGCACAAGGATGGCCCAGCCCTTGGCCTCCAACTCGGGCACGCGCGTCAGCCAGAATTCAGCGAAAAGGTCTTCTTGCGTCAGCGTCCACAAATGCGCCAGACCGGCCGCGTTGTCCGGATGCCGCCATTGCAGCAAATCGGCATCAAGCGGAATCAGGCCTGAACTCCACAGCTGGTCACGCGCCTCG
Source organism: Paucibacter sp. B2R-40 (assembly GCF_025717555.1). GTDB lineage: Bacteria > Pseudomonadota > Gammaproteobacteria > Burkholderiales > Burkholderiaceae_C > Paucibacter_A. The sequence continues at coordinate 561,249 of NZ_JAJIRP010000002.1, forward strand.
GCCTCGGCCAACAAATCGCGTGCCAACAAGCGGGCACCAACCGTTTGGGTCAAGGGTGGGCGGCTATTCAGCAGCGAGCGCGGCGCGGGTGTGTCCCACAGCAGCTTGGTCTCGCCGGCATAGGTCCAGTCGACTTGCGCAACCGTCACCGCGTCGCCGCGTGGTCCCAGCTTGCCACCAGGTGCCAGGCCTAACAGCCCATCCCCACGGCTCAAGGTGCGCAGCGTCAAGCGTGCTCGAAAACGGGCCGGCTCGCCTTTGGGCAACGAAGGGGGCGGCGCTGCGGGCAAGGCAGGCGGAGCCGGCACTGCGGCGTCGCTGAGCAAGAGATCCATCAGTTTGGCCGCGTCGGCCTCGGGCAGGCGCGGCAGTGTCTTGAGCTCGTCGCGCCCGGCCTTGCGGCGCAGCGCTTCGACCCAGACCTGCAATGTGGCGGCACGCTGCGGCGCGTCGGCCGCTATTTGCAGCTTCAGCATCACTGCGGCCGCGTGTTCACAAAAATGGCGGGCCCGGCAGCTGCATTGGGCGCTGTAATGCGGCCGGCCATCGCTGCCTGCGACGCCTTGCAGCGCCAGCTCGTATAGCTGCTCGCCGCTGCCCGCCACCCGGGCGCTGGCGCCAGACTCGTCTTGCTGCAGATCCAAAATCTGCGCTTGCAAGGTCCGCCCGCGTTGCAGGCGATGGCGCTCGAACAGGCGCGCCAGTTCAGGCTCGGTCGGAGGCCAGATACGTTGCTCAGCGGCGAAATTGGGGCTGGTGGACATGGCCGTCATTGTCGGGTCTAGCTTTGCTGGCAGACTGCAGCCCATGCGACTTGTATTGATCCGAAGAATTTTGCTCGGCCTGGGCAGCGGCTTTTTGCTGCTGTCGGGCTTGACCCTCGCTTTGACTTTGCAGCGCACGCCCTTGGTCGCCGTGGCCGCCGAACTGCAAGCGGCCGACGTCAAACAAGCCAAAGATTTTTTGCGCCGCAATGACCCACGCCAACTTGAAACGGGTGCGCCGCGGCTATTGAATCTGCGCGAGCAGGAGCTTAATTTGATGTTGGGTCAAGCCGCCAAAGTCTATGGCCACGCGGCAGCGCAAGTGCAGTTGCGGCCCGGTCGGGCGCAAGTCCAGGCCAGTTTGCCGGTGCCGAAGTTTGGCGTCTGGTTGAACCTCGATGCCGAGCTGCGCGACGGCAAGACGCTGCCGGTGTTCACCCGCTTGCGCATCGGCCACTTGCCGCTACCGGCCTGGCTGGCCAACTGGGGCATGAAGCGCACCTTGCAAGGGCTGCCGGCCGCGCTTGATCTGCCAATGACCGATGCGCTGGTGGGCGATATGGTGGAGCGGGTCGGCTTCGGCGCCGAACTCTTGCACATCAAGTACCGCTGGAACAAGGACAGCATGGCCCGCGTGATGTCCTCCTTGTGGCCGGCCGCCGAGCAGCAACGCGCGCTCGCCTACCAGGAACATTTGGCGGCTTGGGTGCAAACGCTGCCGCCGGGGCAGCCTGTGTCTTTGGCGAGCTTGATGCCGCCGATGTTTGTATTGGCACAGCAACGCAGCGCCGGCCTGAGTGCCCAGGCCGCAGCGGAAAACCGCGCCGCCATTCTGACGCTGGCGCTTTATGCCACCGGGGAGAGCTGGGCGCGCGTGATGCCGGCGGCGCAGTCGTGGCCAAGGGCGATGCCGCTGCAAGTGACCTTGAACGGGCGTGAAGACTTTGCCATGCATTTCCTGGTGTCGGCCGCGCTGGCGGTGGAGGGCGGCGGAGCGCTGGCCGATGCGATCGGCGTCTACAAAGAGTTGTCTGACTCGCGCGGCGGCAGCGGCTTCAGCTTCAATGACATCGCCGCCGACCGGGCCGGCACGCGTTTCGGGCTCTTGTCCGAGCAAGCGCCGGAGAAGCTGCAGTCGCTGGTCGGTCGCGGCCTGCCCGAAAGCGCCTTCATGCCCGATGTATCCGATCTGCCCGAATTTCTGAGTGAGGCCGAGTTCTTGCAGCGCTATGGCGGCGTCGATGGAAGGGCCTATCGGCAAATGATGAAAGAGATCGAAGCTCGCCTGAGCGCACTCTCTTTGTGACTTTGTTCACGTCGCGGAACAAATACCCCCCGAATGAATGGGTCTGCTGCGCGCGCTACCCCCCTGAGTCCGGGGCTGCCAGCCCCCCCTAGTTTCACGGTCGCGTCGAAAATAGTACCTACGATTTTTGGTACGAGGGCGGCGGCGATGCGAGACACAAGAAGGTTGGCGGCACTCTGCTCGGGCCTGCTGTTGTACGGCGTTTGCTGGACTTTGGCCTGGTTGCTGGCCGACATTCGATTGCCGGCCCATGTGTTCCCGCATGCCCTGGTGGGGCGCGGCAGCTTAGGCGCCGTGCTGGGCGAGGCCGGCGCTATCGCGCTGCTGCTGTTCGTGATCGCTCTGGTTTGGGGCTATTTGACCGTTCGCTCGCCTAAATTGGGTCAGCGCCCGACCACCGCCTGGTGCCTGACTGGCTTGGGGCTGGCTTGGTTTGCATGGCTTTTGATGGGCGTGTTCAAGTTGTCTGACACCCAATCCGTCGCCGAACGTTCAATCGGCATCTTGTTGTTGTCAGCCACACAGCCGCCGCTGTGGGGCCTGCTCAACACCTTGGCCTTGCTGCTTGGAGCGATCATTGCCGGCATCTTGGCGGGCAAACACTATCGCGCACTCGGCGGTGGTCAGGGTCGTACCATCAACGCTTCTTATGCGCGACGCCGTGACAAATTCAGCCGAAAGACTGCCAGCAAGCAAGCTCCCAGCGGTGTTGACGCCGGCTGGCCCGCAACGCGCCCGATGTCCGAGCTGCCAGAGGCCACAGGCGGCCTGCATCTGCCAATGGGTCAGACCGGCCGCTAACCGGGCCGAGCTGCTGCTGCTCCAGCATCCGCTAGAGCAAGGCCACGCCAAGGGCAGCGCCAAATTGTTGCAGCTGTCGCTGCAAAATTGCCGCATCTGGGTGGGCGAGCGCTTTGATCCGGAAGAACTCGCGCAGGCTTTGGCAACTACCGAGGCTGGTTCAACCTGGCTGCTTTATCCCGAAGACCGCCCGCATATCAAGCCAGGCTTGATGGCCGCGCCGGCCTGCCGCCGCTTGGTGCTGCTGGATGCTACCTGGCGCAAAAGCCGCAAGATGCTGTTGCTCAACCCCTTGCTGCAAAGCTTGCCGCGTTTGGCTCTGCTTGATCCGCCGGCCTCGCGCTATCACGTGCGCAAAGCTCATCTGGGGCACCAGCTCTCGACACTGGAGGCCGGCGTCTTGGCCTTGCAGCAATTGGAGGGTCCGTCAGCGGCCTTTGACGACTTGCTCAAGGGCTTCGACGGTTTTGTCGCGCAACAAGCAGCTCGCTTTCAGCCCTGACCCGAGAGGCTGAGCGCGCGCGCAATGCGGTTGCGCGCCACCGTTGTCTTGGGCACCTTGAACGGGAACCAGGTCCGCACATCCTCTTCCAGCCCGATGCCATGCATATAGTTGTAGATGGCCTTCTTCAAGCCGACGCCGAGCCGGTCATGGTCAACCCCGGTCGGGTCGATAAAACCGACATCGTTCTTGGCGAATGAGACCGGCGGCAGCGGCTGCAAGCTCACGCCATAAGCGGCCGGGTCGCGTCCCACCGGGGAATGCACCGTGCAGGCAAAGCGATGGAAAAAGCCGCTTTGTATGCAGCCCTGCTCGAACAACTGGCGCACATATTCCAAAGCGTCGACGGTGTCTTGCACGGTCTGGGTCGGAAAGCCATACATCAGATAGGCGTGCACCAGGATGCCGGCATCGGTGAAGCCACGCGTCACGCGTGCCACCTGCTCGACCGAGACGCCCTTCTTCATCAGCGTCAGCAGGCGGTCGGAAGCGACCTCCAGGCCACCCGAGATGGCAATACAACCGCTGTCGGCCAGTTGTTGGCAAAGCTCCGGGCTGAAGGATTTCTCGAAGCGGATATTGCCCCACCAGGAAATGCTCGAATTGCGCGCCTGCAACTCGGCCGCCAGCGCCTTCAAGGCCTTGGGCGGCGCGGCTTCATCGACGAAGTGGAAGCCAGTCTGGCCGGTCTCGGCGACGATGGCTTCGATACGGTCCACCAAGGTGGCTGCCGAAGTGCCTTCATAACGCGAGATGTAATCCAGCGAGACATCGCAAAAACTGCATTTCTTCCAGTAGCAACCATGCGCGACCGTCAGCTTGTTCCAGCGCCCGTCCGACCAGAGCCGGTTCATCGGATTGAGCATGTCCAGCAAGGACAGATAGCGATCCAGCGGCAGGCCGTCCCAGGTCGGCGTGCCGACTTCGGCGAAGGCAATGTCTGGCTCGACGAAGTTGATGTACCTGACCTGTCCTTCTTCTCTGACAAAAGTCCTCACCAACCTCTGCCTGGAGCGTTTGCCATCGAGGTGTTCCAGCAGCGCCAGCAGTGGCCGCTCGCCGGCGTCCAGCGTCACATAGTCAAAGTAGTCGAAAACACGCGGCTCGGTCAGCTCGCGCAGCTCGGTATTGACGAAGCCACCGCCCAGCGCGATTTTGATGTCGGGATGCTCGGCGCGGATGAATTGGGCGATCCGAAAGGCCGCGTAGACAGCGCCTGGGAAAGGGATCGAAATCAAGATCAGGCGCGGCTGATGGCGAGCCATCGCCGCCAACGCCAGCTCTTGCAAGGTCGTATCGACGAGATTCAGCGGTGCCGCCAGCGCCTGGGCCAGCGGCTCGAAGGTTGGCTGACTGGTCGCCAGCGACTCGGCATAACGGACAAACTCGAAGCGCGGATCGACCGCGTCGCGCAGCACATCGGCCAAATCGTTCAAGTACAGCGTGGCCAGATGGCGGGCCTTGTCTTGCAAGCCCAGGGCGCCAAAAGCCCAGGCCAAAGGATCGCCACCGTCTTCGTCGATATAGACATCGAGCGAGGCAAATCGCGGCCCCTCGGGCAGAAAACTGCGGCCGCAGATGCGGTGCGCCAAGGTCGGGTCGCGCCCTTGCAAAAAGGCGATGGTGGCGCCTATGGTTGACAGATAGACTTCAAAAGCAGCGTCGAAGCCTTGCACCAGGGGCGTGCGCTTGTCCAAGGGCAAAGCGTGAATGGCCTCACGCAGTGACAGCAGCCCGGCGCGCGAGAAGAGCTTGAGCATCAAGGCCAAGGCCAGGTCTTCTTGCACCGCGTCGACAGCACGCGAGCGCAGAAAGCCGGTCAGATAGGCGGTCGACGGATAAGGGGTGTTGAGCTGGGTCATCGGCGGGATGACGGACAGCACACGCATGGCGGGTGGCACTGAGGGCTGGATGGACATAGAAGAGCCTGGACGGAGCCTCATTTTGCCAGCCCCGCGAGCGCGGCGGGCTCAGCGCTTCACAAGGTGCATTGCGAGGCCGCGTTGGTGGGGCAGGGCCCGCGCCAGCGCAGTTCGGTCGCATTCGCCGGCGGCAAGGGCGAGCGCAGCGTCTGCAGCTCGGCGCGGCTGATTTTGAATGCGGCCAAGGCGGTCCAAGTTCCCGTCGCGCCGGCACGATATTCCAGGCTGTAGCTCGCATTGCTGCGCAGCGCTCGCGTGCTGATCAGGTACTGGCCGTTCTCAAGCGTGAAGCTCGGGCTGTCGGTAAAAGGCCTTGCCAAGGGTTCGCCGACGAACAGGCCTTGGCCCGGCCATTGCACCGACTTCCAATAGGCCTCGATGACGGTCTCGCCGCGAAAGTAATGCTCCATCAGGATAGAAGCTTGCGGGAATTTCTGGGTGTAGTTGCAGGGTTCCTCGACGGTGCCATAACTGGCCGTGACGCCGGCATCCAGCCAGTCGGTGACGGGCATCTGGCCCGTCCGAGGCAAGACGCCGCCATGGGAAGTCAGGTGATCGGCCACGGCGCCGGGCCTGAAGCTCAAGCTGGCCAGCTTGGGCACATTGGCCAAGCCGGTGAAGTAGAACAAGACGTCGGTCTTGGCTTCGATGAAGTCGGCAGCGGCAGCGGCCGAGTTGTCGATGTAATTGAGCTTGAGGCGCCCTGACCAAGCCGCCGGCAGGCCGATATAGTCACTGAAGCGTACGCTGCGCGCCGCGTCACTGGTGCGCAGCAGATAGCCTTCACCAGCGGGCTGCCTGGCGTCGGCGCTCACACCGCGGTCGATCAAGGTCTTGGCCGCAGCCAAGTCGGCTGCACCCAGCATCATCGAGGGCCGGATCTTGTGATCCACCCAAGCCTGCCTGGATTCGGAATCAAAGTAACTGGATGTCGCGGTGCTGGAGCAGCCGCCGCAATATTTGCTGTCGTAGCCGTAGGCCATCGCGCTGGTAATACTCATCGAGCAAGTGCCGACCACGCGAGACGGCGCGGTCCAGGTCAGCAGTGTCGCTTGCACATTGGCCGGCAACTTGGCATCCACCTCGGCCTTGAGCGCGGCGAAGTCGGGCTCCGAGATCGTCGCCGAGGCCGTATTCAGCTTCACCCGGATGATATTGGCCGCCGGAATGCCGCGCGCCGCTTGGTAGTAGCTGGCAATCGCTTCGGATTGCGCGTCGCCGTCGACCACGAGCACCGCCAAATCGGCCGCACTCAAGCCTGCGCTCGGCAAGCGGAAACCCAAGCTGCTGGTGGCGCTGCCGACAGGCACCGGCGTCGTCGCTGGGGTCTGCGCGCTGCCTGAACCGCCGCCCCCACCGCAAGCGCTGAGCAGCAGGGCCAGCAACAAAGCGCCCCCATGCGAGTGCAATAGGCGCAGCCATGGGCCGAGTCGAGCGTTGGTATTCAATCCATACATGGTCCGAATTGTTCCGCCGCGCACTTTTTGGCAAATCGAAAAATGCACAACAGTTCGCTGCTTGTTCGACCCTTCCCGGCCACCTTGGTGTGAATGAATTTGCTAAAACACCACAGACTTCGAATTTAGGGCATGGGCCACGACCTAAATCAGTGCAGCATGAATTTCTAATAGCTTCATATTTCATCTCTACATTTGAAGTAGTGAGCGCACGCCAACACGACCAAGTCGGTGCACGCTGACCGTAAAAACCCCAAGTGCGGGCATACAGGCTCGGACCTACATTCGCGTCACTCGATGTATCCGCGATCCGGATGCTAGGGCGGCCTGAGGAGACAATCTCGAGCTAAGCAGTACCAACAAAAAAGTGACACTGTCACAATCAATAGGCCGCTGAGACCAGTTTTCAGCGGCCTGTTTTTCTTTTCAGCGACAGTTTGATGCTGCAGTCCCTTTTTCCTTTCTCGCATGCTTGAGCTTCTCACTGTCGCGATGGCCTCATTGTTGGCCGGCTTTATTGATGCAGTCGTCGGTGGCGGCGGCTTGATCTTGGTGCCGGCCCTGTTTGGCGTCTTCCCTCAAGCCGCACCCGCCACCCTGTTCGGCACCAATAAAGGCGCATCGATCTGGGGTACCGCCTGGGCCACGGCTCAATATGCGCGGCGGGTGTCACTGAACTGGTCGGCGCTGCTGCCTGCGGCAGGCATCGCCTTGGCGGGCAGTTTTGCCGGCGCTTGGACGGTCACCCTGGTCGACCCCAGCTTTTTGCGCCGTGCGCTGCCGCTGATACTGGCCCTGGTCTTGATCTACACCTTGGCACGCAAGGACTTGGGGCGGCAACATGCGCCGCGCTTCAGCGGCCGCGCCGAGACGCTGGTGGCGGGCGGCATCGCGCTGGTGATTGGTTTTTATGACGGCTTCTTCGGCCCCGGCACCGGCAGCTTCTTTGTCTTCCTGTTCGTGCGGCTCTTGGGCTATGACTTCTTGCATGCATCGGCGACTGCCAAGCTGATGAACACGGCCACCAATGCAGCGGCCATCGCGCTGTTTGCCTACAAGGGCCATATCTGGTGGCATATCGCTGCCGTGATGGCCATCACCAACGTCATGGGCAGCCTGGTCGGCACGCGCATGGCCTTGGCGCGCGGCGCAGGGTTTGTGCGCGGCATGTTCATCATGGTGGTGAGCAGTCTGATCCTGAAAACGGCTTGGGACGCCTTCTTGCGCTAACCCTGCGCTGCAACGCATGCTTGCAAACTCTTGCTGAATTGCAGGCGCAAAATAGCCGTTCTAAGCACTAAGATCGGCCTAGTTATTGGAGATTTCCCACCATGCCCGTCGATCCAACATTGCGCACGCTTGACATTGAAATTCCGACTCAGCCCGAGGTCTTGGTCAAGCTGTCACTGTTGATGGCGGCTGAGGACATTGATCTGCTGGCGATGTCGTCCCTGGTCGAGACCGATATGGCCTTGGCGGCTGCAGTTTTAAAAGCCGTCAACTCCTCGCTCTACGGCTTGCGCGGCCGTGTCCAGACCGTGCATCAAGCTTTGACATACCTGGGCATGCGCGAAGTCGCCTCCATCACATTCGAGATGGGCTTGCGGGCCGCCTTCCCGCCGGCGGCCGAGTTGGAGCCGGTCTGGAAGCGCGCCGCCGAACGCGGTTTGCTGATGGGCCGGATGGGGCAGATGCTGGGCATCGATCCCTGGGCTGCGCACTCGGCCGGTCTGTTCGAGGAATGCGGCAAAGCGGTCTTGTATCGCCACGCGCCTGCGCACTATCCGGCCATGTTGCGGGCGGCCGCCAGCGATGTCGAGTTGGTGCAACTCGAACACACGGCTTTTGGCGTTAGCCATGATGCGCTGGGTGCCGCGCTGTGCGAGAGCTGGGGCTTGGCGCCGGCGGCAGTGGCCAGTGTGAGGCACCATGTCGAAGTACAAGCCACACTGCTGATGCCAGAGGCCCTGCAGCGCCGCGGCGTTAGCGCGATTTCCACCATTGCCTGGGCTTTGCTACAGCATCCCGAACGATTGGATGAGGTGGCGAGCGACATCGCCCCACAAGCCTCTTTGGATGAGGCCTTGGTGCTGCGCGCCGCGCGCCGAGTCAGCGATCAGATGCAACAGGCGCTGGAGCGCGATCGCTGATTAAGCCTGGCGGGGCTCAGGATGGCCGCTGGATGCCGCCAAGCTGAGTCGGTCACGACCGGCATGTTTGGCGATATAAAGTGCTTCGTCAGCGGCCTGCATCAAGGCATGCGGGCTCAAATAGGGATGCGCCGGGCTGTAGGCAGCCAAGCCCACACTGACGGTCAATACTTGGCCGTTCACACCACCTTCATGCGGCAATTGCAGTTCGCGCAGATCTTCACGCAATTGTTCCAGCAGGCCTTGGGTAAGGTCCAAGCCAAAACCAGGCAATAAGGCGACAAACTCTTCACCGCCCAGTCGCGCTACCAGATCCGTATCGCGTTTGAAGCGCACCGAGAGCAGTTGCGCAAAACGTGCCAATACGGCGTCGCCGGCTGCCACGCCATAGCGCTCGTTGAAGTTCTTGAAATGATCCAGGTCCAAGACTGCCAGGGCCAAATGCCCACGCTGGCGCTGCGCACGTTTGAACTCGCGCCTTAAACCTTCATCGAATTCACGCCGATTCGCCAAGCCGGTCAACTCGTCGATGCGGCTGAGTCGCCCCAACTCCAAATTCTTTTGTGCCAGGGCCTGCTCGGCCGAGCGCAAGGCTTCCTGCTGCCGACTCACTTCAAGCCGCAACTGCTCGGCACGGATTTGTTCTTCTTGCAATTGCTGCCACAGGCTTTGCTGAGCACGCGTGATCGAGCGCGAAATACGGGCCAGCTCGTTGGGCTGCGACTGATGCTGCGGCGACTCCAGCGGCGGCGGCAACGTGGCGTCAAAAGCATCGGCGTGACTGGCCAGCCGACGCAGCGCCTGCAAGGGCCGCAACAGCATGCGGTCCAAGACAAAAATCAACACCAGACTCAAGAGCAGCACCAGAGTCAGATCACGCCACAGCATGGCGGGCAACTGCTCGCGCCAAAAGGTGTTTTGCCAGGGCTCAGGCTGCGCCACGACCCGCACCGAGGCACCGCCCGCAGCCGGTGGGCCCAGCTTGAAGTCAATTTGACGCATTTCCGCTCGCGATGCCGCGCTGAAGTCGCCCAGGCTGACACGGCTGCCGCTGCCAGTGTCGAGCTCTACCGCGACCACGCCCGGCCTAGCCTGCACCTTGCTCAGCAGTTGCCGCGTCAGCTCACTCGGATTTGCATCCGCATCTGCAGCAGCAGAATCCGCCGAATCCGCCAGGCTGCGCGCCAAAGCAAGGCCGTATAGCTGCGGCAAGGCCCTCATTTCGGCCTCGAACGCGAGTTGGCGCTGCTGGATTTGGTAACGCAGATGCAAAGCATCGGTAGCGCACACCAGCAACAAACTTACCGACACGACGGCAAGTGCCAAGCGCAGTCTGATTGAGCCCAGACGAGAAGGCGGTGACATTGCGCCAGCAGTGGCCGAGGCAGCAGGAGAGGCAGAAGCGGCTGCAGATGAAAGAGGGCGCGGACTCACGGCTGGACTCGGGCAAGGTGAAGGGTCTGAGCTGCCATTGTGCATGGCAGGCAGGCCCCAGACCGCCCCAATTCACCAGGGTATTCCCAGACTAAGCGCAAATTCGGCGGTGAATCCGTGCCTCTTTGGCACGCCCGCTAAAGCCTGAGCGTCGAAGCTCAGGCGTTGACGAACTGCATCTGCGTGCCGGCCAACTCGATCACGTCACCGTTCTTGAGCGCGACCGACTCGCCGGTTAAGGGTGCGCCATTGACGCTTGGGCGCGCTACACCTTCAACATGGGCAAACACATAACCGCTGGGTCGCTTGGTGATGGACGCGACTTGCACTCCTGGCTTGCCGACGGTGGTCACAACCTTGGTCAGGCTGACCTCGCGGCCTGCTGCCGCACCATTCAAGACCTTGATCGACGCTGGCGAGGCATTGGCTGCAGCGGGTAGCGTACCGAATCCCGACGGTACGCCGCCGGTGACCGGCAAGGCCGCGCCGGGTTTCAAGATCATGGTCTTCTCGTAGTCGCCGGCATCCTCCAGCAAGAATTTGATCTTGTATTTGCCGATTTCGACGATGTCACTATTGGCCAGCAACTGCTTTTTGATCGCCTTGCCGTTGATGTAGGTGCCATTGGTCGAATTCAAGTCTTCGATGAAGACATCGGCACCCACCATTTGCAACACGGCATGCTCACCGCTGACAGCCAGGTTGTCGATCACGATATCGTTGTACGGACGGCGCCCAAGCGTGGTCTTGTCCTTGGTAATCTGGACATCTTTAATCACCACCCCATCGAGCGAAACCACCAGTTTGCCCATGCTTTGACCTCAATCCTGTTGTCTTGTAGCTTGCCTCGGCGCCGTCTTGCAACGCCATTGAATTTCTAAACCAAGTCAGCGCCGCCCAAATGGCCACCAAGCCCGACCTTCTGACTTGACGCGACCTTCGGCGCGAACCAGCACCAGCGCGATATTATCTCGGCCACCCATGTCATTGGCGCCGTCTATCAAGGCTTGCGCCGCTTCCGACAAGGAAGGGTGGTTTAAGAGCAACTGACAAATTGCTCCATCGTCCAGCATATCGGACAGGCCGTCCGAGCAAAATAGGTAGACATCCCCAGGCTGGACTTCGTGCAGATGCAACTCCAGCATCACCGAATCCTCCACGCCGACGGCGCGGGTGACCAAGTTCTTGTTGCTGGATTGGGCCGCTTCTTCAGCCGTCAGCAGGCCGGCATCGAGTTGCTCTTGCAAGAGCGAATGGTCGCGGGTGATTTGGGTCAGATGGCCGGCACGCATGCGGTAGGCACGCGAATCACCGACATGGCCCATCAACAAGCCCTCCTCTCGAAAGACGCCGACCACCAAGGTGGTCCCCATGCCGGCATAGCGCGGATTGGTATTGGCGGCGTTGAAAATCGCACGGTTGGCATTGTCAACACAGATGTCCATGGCCCGCCTCACATCGGCGGCACTGGCGCTGCTGGCCGACTCTTTGAGCCAGCGTCCCAGTTCAGCGCGGATGAAGCTGGTCAGCATCTGACTGGCCACTTCACCGGCGTTGTAGCCGCCCATACCATCGGCCAGCACAGCCAAGCCGACCGCCTCATCCATGGCCACCGAGTCTTCGTTGTTGTCGCGTGCGCGGCCCACATCTGTGGCGCTGAAAAACTCCAGGGTCATGGCTTTGTCTTCGGTTGCTTGTCGGCCAGATTCTGCCCTGCTTCCACGGCATCTAGACGGACTGTTTGTGCAAAAGAATCGGCAGATTCAGCTGACTCGACGGGGATATCCGGCGTCACTGGAGTCGTCGTCGCCTCATCCCAATCCGATTGGGCCAGCACGGCGTCCAAATCTTGTGCCATCTGCTCACCACTGCCATAGCGCAGTTCAGGGCGTTTCTCCAGCGCCAGCGCCAGCACCAGAGCCAAGGTTTCGGGCAAGCCGGGGCGGTAATGACGCACGTCGGCCGGGGTCTGGTTCGCGATTTGATACATCAGTCGCGCCATTGAGTCGGATTGGTGTGGCAGATGAGCGGTCAGCAATTGGTAAATCATCGCGCCCAGCGAATACAGGTCGCTGCGCCCGTCCACCTTGAGCCCCGCCAATTGCTCGGGCGACATAAAGGACGGCGTGCCCAACACCAAGCCGGTGCGCGTGCGGCTGCCGTCGGCAATGCGAGCGATGCCAAAGTCCATCACCTTCAGCACGTCGTTTTGCACATCCAGCATCACGTTGGCCGGTTTGATGTCCCGGTGCACCACCCCTTGCTTGTGCGCATAGTCCAAGGCCCGCGCCAACCTGGCGCCCAGACGAACCACTTGGCGCGCCGGCAGCCGTTGATCCGCTCGGGTGTAATGGCTGAGATCCTTGCCTTGCACGAACTCCATCGCGATCCAGGCATCTTCACCCGCTTCGCCGGCATCCAGCACCTGCAGGATGTCAGGGTGATGCAAATGCCCAGCGGCGCGTGCTTCGCGCATGAAGCGCTGACGCACATCGACCAAGTCCTCGGCCGCAAATTCGCGTTGCAGCGACAGGCGCTTGATCGCCACCATTTTGCCGTTACTGAGTTGACGGGCCAAATGCACGACCGCCATCGCGCCGCGGCCGAGTTCGCGCTGCAGTTCATAACCCTGCAAGCCAACGGCCACTTTGGTGGCTTGCACGGCCAAAATAGAAGCGCCATCGGCGGCAGCCAGCGTCGATTCGCCCCCCACCGGAGGACTGGATTTACCGAGAATTCGCCGCCAGAAACCCGTCATTCGTGCGCCCTTTTGCCTATTCGGATTTTTTGCTTCGAGCAGCCATCAATTTGCCGGCTGCCAGTACAAACAATGCGCCAACAATTCCGCAGCCGTAATGCCACGCCGGCACCACCATAACGCTACCGGCTGGTTCGCCCGGCTGAACGGGTACCCAGGCCTTTAATGCCGGATCGCCAATGATCATCGTACCGGCGATCCAGCCCAGCAGCATTGCGCCGACGGTGATGACCACCGGGAAGCGATCCATCAGCTTGATCACCAATTGGCTGCCCCAGACGATGATGGGAATCGAAACCAACAGGCCGAAAATAACCAGGGGCATTTGGTGATCGCCGCCCGCGCCATGGGCCGCGCCGGCAATTGCAATCACATTGTCCAAGCTCATCACAAAATCGGCCACGATGACGGTTTTGACCGCCGCCCACAGCTTGTCACTGGCCTGGATATGGGCATGCTCTTCCTCGTTCTCGGGCACCAGCAACTTGATACCGATCCAAACCAAGAGCAGTCCGCCGACGATCTTGAGATAGGGCACTTGCAGCAAGGTCAAGGCAAAAAATATCAACAACACCCGCAACACAATGGCGCCGGCCGTGCCCCAGATGATGCCCTTGGTGCGCTGGGCCGCTGGCAGCTTGCGGCAGGCCAAGGCGATCACGACCGCATTGTCGCCGCCGAGCAGGATGTCGATCATGATGATCTGTCCTACGGCCAGCCAGAACTCGGGACTCAAAAGGGTATCCATGGATTCTTGTAGAAATGTTTGCGCTTATCGCGTGCAAGAGGCTTGTCAGCCGCCCACTATAGCGAAGCGGGGGTGAAGCACGGGAGCAGAAAGGTTAGGCATAAAAAAAGGGGCTAATGCCCCTTTTCGTTTGATAGCGCAGAGTGGATGCCGGCGCGCCTGGCCGGCTACGCATTATTCAGCGCTCGATTACAGCAAGCCCTTCAGCAGCTTGGCCATTTCCGACGGGTTGCGCGTGATCGTGAAGCCGCAGGCTTCCATGATCGCGAGCTTGGCGTCGGCAGTGTCGTCGCCACCGGAGATCAAGGCACCGGCATGACCCATGCGCTTGCCCGCCGGAGCTGTGACACCGGCGATGAAGCCGACGATAGGCTTCTTCATATTGTCTTTGCACCAACGTGCCGCTTCGGCCTCGTCCGGGCCGCCGATTTCGCCGATCATGATGACGGCGTCGGTGTCCGGGTCGTCATTGAAGGCCTTCATCACATCGATGTGCTTCAGACCATTGATCGGGTCGCCACCGATTCCGACGGCGCTGGACTGACCCAGGCCGATTTCGGTCAGCTGAGCCACCGCTTCATAAGTCAGCGTGCCGGAGCGCGAAACCACGCCGATCCGACCCTTGCGGTGGATGTGGCCGGGCATGATGCCGATCTTGATTTCGTCCGGGGTGATCAGGCCTGGGCAGTTAGGGCCAAGCAGCAGCGTGCGCTTGCCGCCGGCGGCTTCCTTGGCGCGCATCCGATTGCGGATCATCAGCATGTCGCGGACCGGGATGCCTTCTGTGATGCAGATGGCCAAGTCCAGGTCGGCTTCGACAGCTTCCCAGATCGCGGCGGCGGCGCCGGCAGGCGGCACATAGATCACCGACACGGTGGCGCCGGTGGCTTGTGCGGCCTCGGTCACATTAGCGTAAATCGGGATGCCTTCGAAGTCCTCACCGGCCTTCTTGGGGTTCACGCCGGCGACGAAGCAATTCTTGCCGTTGGCGTAATCGCGGCAGCCGCGTGTGTGGAATTGACCGGTCTTGCCCGTGATGCCTTGGGTGATGACCTTGGTGTCTTTATTGATGTAGATCGACATGATTTCTTATCCTTATGGGCCTAAGCCAGATTAAGCAACGGCGGCGACGATCTTCGTCGCGGCTTCGGCCATCGAATCGGCGGCGATGATGGGCAGGCCGGATTCGGCCAGCATCTTCTTGCCCAGGTCTTCGTTGGTGCCCTTCATGCGCACCACCAGCGGCACGGACAGGTTCACGGCCTTGCAGGCGGTGATCACGCCTTCAGCGATGGTGTCGCACTTCATGATGCCGCCGAAGATATTGACCAGGATGCCCTTGACGTCCGGGTTCTTCAGCATGATCTTGAAGGCTTCGGTAACCTTCTCGGCGGTGGCGCCGCCGCCCACGTCCAGGAAGTTGGCCGGCTCGCCGCCGAACAATTTGATGGTGTCCATGGTGGCCATGGCCAGACCGGCACCGTTCACCAGGCAGCCGATATTGCCGTCCAGCGAGATATAAGCCAAGTCAAACTTGGAAGCTTCGACTTCGGCCGGATCCTCTTCGTCGAGGTCGCGGTAAGCGACGACTTCAGGGTGACGGAACAAGGCGTTGGCGTCGAAATTGAACTTGGCGTCCAGGGCGATCAGATTACCCTTGGAGTCGCAATTCAGCGGGTTGATCTCGACCAGCGACGCGTCGGTCTCCATGAAGCACTTGTAGAGCTTGGCGAAGATGTCGACGGCTTGGTCGATCGAAGCGCCGGTCAGGCCGATAGCGGCAGCGATCTTGCGCGATTGCGCTTCGGTCAGGCCGGCCAGCGGATCGATCATCTCGGTGATGATCTTCTCGGGCGTCGAGTGAGCCACTTCCTCGATGTCCATGCCGCCTTCGCTTGAAGCGATGAAGGCGACCTTCTGCGTGCCGCGGTCGGTGACCAGCGAGACGTAGAGCTCATTCTTGATGTCGGCGCCGTCTTCGATGTAGAGGCGGCGAACCTTCTGGCCGACCGGGCCGGTCTGGTGCGTGACCAGTTGCATGCCCAAGATCTGCTCGGACAAGGCCTTGACGTCTTCCAGCGAGCGACCCAGCTTGACGCCGCCGCCCTTGCCGCGGCCACCTGCGTGGATCTGCGCCTTCACGACCCAAACCGGGCCGCCCAACTTCTGTGCGGCTTCGACCGCTTCTTGCACCGTGAAGGCAGGAATGCCACGCGGCACAGGCACGCCGAATTGGCGCAGGATTTCCTTGGCCTGGTACTCGTGAATCTTCATAGGGGTCTCGCTTTTGGAAAGGTCAGGAAGAGGAGGTGGAAGCGGGCGTCGCAGCGGGCAAGGCCGTCAGGGCCGAGCTGTTGCGAAACCAGCGAGGGTAATAAGTTTGCACCGTTGGCCCGTCATTGCGAAGTGCATGGCAACGATTGAGTTGAAACGGCGCCTGGCCGTCGGCACCGCCTTCGCGCGTGTCGAGCACGACGCCGGCAAAGGCCTGAATCACGGCGGATGGCAACACCTGACACATCTCGGTCAGGTGGGTACAGCCTTTGATGCCCGCCAAGCGTTCTTTGACACCGAGCCTGAAACCCTGCATCAAATTGAGCCCAACCAAGGCAGCGTACGCGTCGCCATGCTGGTCACAAGCGCCGGGGTAGGGCATCCAACTGGTTTGCGAGCCGGCTTCCAGAATATTGGTCTTGTCGTCCACCACCAGACGCAATTGCATTGCGTGGATGGGCTCGCCCGCTAGGCGTGTTCCGCCGGCCACCGCCATATCGCGCGTCTTGGTATCCATCAACTCGGCATCGACGTCGTACAAGCCGTCGGCGCGCGCGAACACCTGCACGTCAATGGCGCGGCGATGCATCAAACGGCGCTCGGCGAAAGGATTGGATAGGGGCATGTCTTGAAAACGGCTTCGCACAAAACACTGCCTGCGGCCCAAATGGTCGGCAGGCAGGGACATGCGCAGGCCGACAATGTAGCATGCTGCGCCGCGGCAAGGCTTGCGCGAAACTGTCAAGACGGGCATAAACCCTGGCTTTTTGCGCGATGTTGTGACGCTGGACCCGCTTCAATCGTCGTCCCAACGCAGCAGTTTTCGGATCGTTTCGGAGCTGAAGCCGCGCGCCATCATGAAACGCATTTGCTTGGCCTTGACCGCCGCGTCGAGCGGCGCATGGGCACCGAATTTGCGCGAGCAGATGATTTTGGCGCGCTCAAGCTCGGCAGCCTTGAGCTCAGCCATTGCCTCGGCACTCAAGCTCAACCCATGTTGGGCCAATTCCTGCTTGATGCGCAAACTGCCGTAACGCGAGGCTCGCGCATGCACCCGGGACTCGACAAAACGCTGATCGCTCAAAAAACCCTGTGCTTGCAGCCAGTCCAGCAACAAGTCGAGTTCGGCCTGGGCTTCCATTACAAGGCTCGGCTCGCCTTCAGCGGCCGGAGCAGCTTTGCGCTGAATGTTCTGTAGCTTGCGGCGAAGCTCGACTCGGCTGTGCTCGCGCTGGGACAGCAGGGAAATGGCGCGCATTTTCAAGGACAGCGGTTTCATTTCTGTTTGTGCAGCGCATGGCGGGCCCGCAGCAAGGCGGGGCCACTTCAGTTCTATCAGGACGCAGCGACTTGCAGCGACAGGCCCTGCCGCTGATCTACTGCCATTGGAATCAAACCCGGCAAGCTGCCGTTCTGCCGCCAAGCCGGCGCAGCCTGCGTATCCGACCAATATTCGTCAATGCTGACGATCAAGTCTCGCTCAATGCCAAAAAAACTATTGGCGTAAAAAGACTGAGTGCCTTGATCAACCCGCACCAGGCTATGCACGCGCCGACGCGGCCGTGCGTCCCCTGACGCTTGTGCCGCAGCGCCCAGCGCATTCAACTCCAGCAGATGAATCGTCCAACCCTCGGGGTAGACGGCATTGACATGGACGATGGCCGCAGCGCCCTCGAAACGCTCAGACGTCGCCCACCATTGGCAACAGGCCTCCGGATGCAGCAAGGCTTGCGCGGCGGCCCATTCACGCGCCTGATACAGCGCCCAAAAGCGCTGCACCAGATTCAAGTCGGCGGCTGGACCGCTCATGCTCGGCGCCTCACGAAGCTTCAAGCAGCGGCGCTACCTGCCAACAGGGGCACGCCCAGCGAGTCGCGCACCTTGTTCTCAATTTCATGCGCAATATCGGGGTTCTCGCGCAGGAATTCGCGCGCATTGTCCTTGCCTTGGCCGATCTTCTCGCCGTTGTAGGCATACCAGGAGCCGGACTTTTCGACCACCTTGGCGATCACGCCCATGTCGATGATCTCGCCTTCGCGGCTGATGCCTTCGCCGTAAAGAATGTCGAATTCGGCGGTCTTGAACGGCGGCGCGACCTTGTTCTTGACCACCTTGACCTTGGTTTCGCTGCCGATCACTTCATCGCCCTTCTTGATCGAGCCGATGCGGCGGATGTCCAAGCGCACCGAGGCGTAGAACTTCAGCGCGTTACCGCCGGTGGTGGTCTCGGGGCTGCCGAACATCACGCCGATCTTCATGCGGATCTGGTTGATGAAGATGACCATGCAATTGGCCTTCTTGATGGTGGCGGTCAGCTTGCGCAGCGCCTGGCTCATCAAACGGGCTTGCAGGCCGGGCAGCGAGTCGCCCATTTCGCCTTCGAGTTCGGCCTTGGGCGTCAGCGCCGCGACCGAGTCGATGACGATCAAGTCAACCGCGCCGGAGCGCACCAACGCGTCGACGATCTCGAGCGCCTGCTCGCCGGTATCGGGCTGGCTGATCAACAGGTCCTGCAGATTGACACCGAGCTTTTGCGCATATTGAATGTCCAGCGCATGCTCGGCATCAATGAAGGCGCAAACGCCGCTGAGCTTTTGCATCTCGGCAATCACCTGCAGCGTGAGCGTGGTCTTGCCCGAGGATTCCGGGCCGTAAATCTCGACCACCCGGCCGCGCGGCAGACCGCCGACTCCCAGCGCGATGTCCAAGCCCAAGGAGCCGGTGGAGACCACCTGAATGTCTTCGATCACCTCGCCATCGGCCAAGCGCATGATGGAGCCCTTGCCAAATTGCTTTTCGATTTGGCTGAGCGCGGCCTGCAAGGCCTTGGCCTTCTCTGGGTTGACGGTGTTGGCGGTTTTGACTGGGGCGTCCATGAAGTTCTCCTGAATGAGCTGGCCGAATTATGGCGCAACCTGAGGTTTTGTACAGTAGTTTTTGAGATTGAAGGCAAAAGGCCAGCAAGTTCATCCATCGTACAAAGCCAGTAGCTCATAGAATGAGCTACATTCAGAAAAACTCCATTCTTAGGCTGGCAATTGCAGCAAGCCAATCGGTGCCCGCCCGGCGGCGGCCGAGATCAGACCCAGCACGCGGGTCGGCTCGGCCCCCAACATCGACCAAGTGAAGCGCCAGCTCCAGTTGCCGCCCAAGACGCCGGGCACATTCATCCGGTGTTCACCGCCCAGCCCCAAGACATCTTGCAGCGGGAACACCGCCATATTGGCGACCGAATTGCAGCAGGCGCGAATCATCGCCCAGTGCACATCCTGCTCGCCGCAAGCCAGATAGGCGCCGGCATAGGCGCGCTCATGCGGCGCGGCCTTGTCCCACCAACCTCGCACGGTGTCGTTGTCATGCGTGCCGGTATAGACCACACAGTTGCGCGGCCACATATGCGGCAAGAACTCATGCGTCGCGTCGCCGCCAAAGCCGAACTGCAAAATCTTCATGCCAGGGAAGCCACAGCCGTCGCGCAGCGCATGCACATCCGGCGTGATGAAGCCCAGGTCTTCCGCCACGATGGGCAAGGCGCCGAGCGCCGCCGCGATGGCGTCGAACAAGGCTTGGCCAGGGCCGGTGATCCATTGGCCTTGCTTCGCATCGGGGCTGGCGGCAGGGATCTCGTAATAGCCGGCAAAGCCACGGAAATGATCGATGCGGAACACATCGGCCTGGCTCAGCGCGCGTTTAACGCGCGCCGTCCACCAGCTGTAGTTATCGGCCGCCATCGCTTCCCAGCGGTAAAGAGGGTTGCCCCAGCGCTGGCCTTCCAGCGACATTGCGTCGGGCGGCACGCCGGCCACGACCGTGGTCTGGAAATTCTCGTCCAGGTGATAAAGCTCGGGGCGCGACCAGCAATCAGCGCTGTCATGCGCGACGAAGATAGGCAGGTCGCCCATGATGGACACGCCCTTGCTATTGGCATAGGCCTTGAGCGCGCCGATCTGGCTGTCAAACGCCCATTGCACAAACTGCCAGAAGCGGTACTCGTCGGCATGGCTGAGCCGCGCTGCGGCCAAGGCCTCAGGCTCGCGCCGCGCCAAGGCCGGCGCCCAGCTCCACCAAGGCAAGCCGTTCAGCGGCGAGCGGATCGCCATGAACAAAGCGTAGTCATCCAGCCAGTCTTGCTGGGCCTCGCACCAGGTGGCAAAGGCTGCACGGTCCTCGGCGCTGGCCTTGGCGAAGAAGCCTGCCGATGCCAAGCGCAGCTGCTGCTCGCGCCAAGGCAGCACGCGGCCGTAATCGACTACTTGTGCGTCAAAGCCGTCGGTCGGCAAATGCAGCGGCGCCAACCAGCCCTTGGCGATCAGCGGCTCGAATGCCACCATCCACTGGCTGCCGGCAAAGGCGGACACGCCTTGGTAAGGCGAGTCGCCGGGGCCTATCGGTGTGGTCGGCAGCAACTGCCAGATGCTCTGGCCGGCGCTATGCAGCCAATCCACAAAGGCAAAAGCATCGGGGCCGAAGTCACCCATGCCATGTGGGCCGGGCAAGGAAGTGATGTGCAGGAGCACGCCGGCGGAGCGTTGATTGAGGTTCATATGGCGTCGTTTCTCAGTCAGTCGTGGCGCAGCAAGAGCAAGCTGCGTCCGGGGATGGTCATTGTCTGACCTGCGTTGAAGATTTGATGATCCGAAGGCAGCAGCACCGCGCCGCTGTCCAGCGCCAAGCGCCAAGCACCACCGCTGAGTTTGAAGGCCAGCTCTTGGGGCTCGGGGTTGAACACCACCATCAGGCGCGGCTGGCTGGCGCCGGCCTCGAACATCTGCGCCGCGAAAGCATGGCTGGAAGCATCAAACCAGTCTTGCTGCTGCATCTCTTGGCCCGCCGGCGTGAACCAGCGCAGGCGTGCAGTGGCGTCGCCAGCGGAGGCAAACCAAGCATCGTGTCGCAGCAAGGGCTCTTGGCGGCGCAGCGCCAACAGTTGCGCGACAAAAGCTTGCGTATCTGCTTCAGCTTCGGCCCAGCTCAGCCAGGTCGTCGCGTTGTCCTGGCAATAGGCATTGTTATTGCCGCCCTGGCTGTTGCCGATCTCGTCCCCGGCGCACAGCATCGGCGTACCCTGGGCCAGCAGCAGCGTGGCCAGCATGGCGCGGCGCACGCGCAAACGCGTGGCGCGAATGGCGGCGTCATCGCTCGGCCCCTCAAACCCAAAGTTGGCGCACAGCTCACCATCACGTCCATCGCGGTTGTTCTCGCCATTCGCATGGTTGTGCTTGGTCGAAAAGCTCACCACATCGGCCAAGACATAACCATCATGCACAGAGACAAAATTGACCGAGGCGCTGGGCCGGCGGCTGCCGTGGTGGAACAGATCGCTTGAGGCCATGAAACGCCGCGCCAACTCGCCGCGGCCGACACTGGGCTTGTCCGAGCGCAACCAATAGCCGCGTACCGCATCGCGGAACTTGTCATTCCAATCCAGGAAACGGCCGGGGAAGCGCCCGACCTGATAGCCCTCATGGCCGGCATCCCAGGGCTCCGAGATCAGATGCACACCGGCCAGCAGCGGGTCTTGGCGCAAGGCGGTAAAGAAAGCCGATTGCGGGTCAAAGCCATGGTGGGTGCGGCCCAGCACCGGTGCCAAATCAAACCGGAAGCCGTCGACGCCCATCTCGCCGACCCAGTAGCGCAGCGAGTCCAGCACCAGCTGCGCGACACGCGGGTGAGCGCAGTTGACGGTATTGCCGCAGGCGCTGACATTCTCATAACGGCTTTTGTCATCGGCGACCAGGCGGTAGTAGCTGCGGTTGTCCAGGCCCCTGAAGCTCAGAGTCGGGCCGAACTCATTGCCTTCGGGCGTGTGGTTGTAGACCACGTCCAGCACCACCTCCAGCCCGGCCGCGTGCAGCTCGCGCACCATCGCACGGAACTCCTCCCGCACGGCGCTCGGGTCGTCCCGGTGCCGGGCCTGCGCCAGACCAGGATCCGGGCTGAAAAAACCCAGGCTGTTATAGCCCCAGTAATTGGGCTTGCCCAGGTCGGCCAGATGCGGCTCATCGATGTGGAAATGGACCGGCAGCAAGGACAAGGTCGTCACGCCCAAGGCCTTGAAATGTGCCAGCGCGACCGGATGCGCCAGGCCGGCATAAGTGCCCTGCAGCTCGGCCGGCAGGCCCGGCAGCTGTTTGGAAAAGCCCTTCACATGGACTTCATACAGAACCAGATCGGCTGTGGCATGGCGGGGTGCATTCAGGCGCGGGCTGCTGGCGGGCTCCAAACCTGGCGCCACCCGCGCCTTCAGCGCTTGCAGCGCGTTGTCGCGCGTATCGAAGGAGCGCGGGCCGTCCGGATGACCCAACTCATAGCCATGCTGCTCGGGGCCCCAATTGAAATGGCCAACGATCTCCAGGGCATAGGGGTCGAGCAGCAGCTTGTTGGCATTGAAGCGATGGCCATGCTCGGGTGCATAAGGCCCATGGGCACGCAGGCCGTAAACAAGACCTGGCCCCAGCTCGGGCAAAAAGCCGTGGAAGACCCCGTCGTCATGGCCGGGAAGCTCATAGCGGCGCAACTCGCGCTGACCCGCCGCGTCAAAGATACACAGCTCGATGCGGGAGGCGGCCTCCGAGAAGACGGCGAAGTTGATGCCGCCGTCTCGCGGCGTGGCGCCCAGCGGCTCATGGCGTCCGGGCAAAAGTGTCAAAGGCAAACTAGGCATATCGTTTCAAACGGGCACAAGAAAGAGGCAAGCCAGCGGAGGCAAGCTCAGCACAATCGACTGCGCCTGACCCTGCGCAGCCACCGGCTCGGTGAGCAGCTGTGCGGCTTGGTTGCCCATATTGCTGCCGCCGTAATGAGCGGAATCGGTGTTCAGGGCTTCAATCCAGCCCGCATAGCCAGCTGGCACGCCGAGGCGATAGCCATGGCGTGGCACCGGGGTGAAGTTGCTCACGACGAGGACAGGTGGTGCAGAAGCGTTTTTACGCATCCAGGCCAGCACCGAATGCTCGGCATCCGCCGCGTCCAGCCACTCGAAGCCGGCAGCCTCGCAGTCAAGCCGGTGCAGCGCCGGCTGCTGGCGGTAAAGGGTATTCAAATCGCGCACCAAGCGCTGCACGCCGGCATGCGCGGGCTGCTCCAGCAAGGCCCAAGGCAACTCGGCATCATGATTCCATTCGCTGCTTTGAGCAAACTCCTGGCCCATGAAGAGCAGCTTCTTGCCCGGATGGCCCCACATAAAACCGTAATAGGCGCGCAGATTGGCGAACTTTTGCCAGACGTCACCGGGCATCTTGTTAAACATCGAGCCCTTGCCATGCACGACCTCGTCATGCGAGATCGGCAGCACGAAGTTCTCGCTGAAGGCATAGACCAGGCCAAACGTCATCTTGTCGTGGTGCCAGCGCCGGTGAACCGGGTCTTCCTGCATGTATTTGAGCGTGTCATTCATCCAGCCCATATTCCATTTGTAGTGGAAGCCCAGGCCGCCGGCCGAGGTCGGCGCCGACACGCCGGGGAAGCTGGTCGACTCCTCGGCGACGGTGATGGCGCCTGGCGCATGCAAGCCTAATTGCTCATTCATGCGGCGCATGAGGGCGATCGCCTCGAAGTTCTCGCGCCCTCCTTCGCTATTCGGAACCCACTCCCCGGCCGGGCGCGAGTAGTCGCGGTAAAGCATGGACGCGACCGCATCGACGCGCAGACCGTCCACACCCCAGCGCTCGGTCCAATACAGCGCATTGCCGATCAGGAATTGGCGCACCTCGTTGCGGCCAAAGTTGTAGATCAGCGTGTTCCAGTCGCGATGGAAGCCCTCGCGCGGGTCGGCATATTCGTACGGCTGCGTGCCATCAAAATTCGCCAAGCCATGCGCGTCGGCGGGGAAATGCGCCGGCACCCAGTCCAGCAGCAGCCCCAGGCCACGCGCATGGCATGCCGCCACAAAACGGGCAAAGCCCTCGGGCGGGCCGAAGCGTGCGCTGGGCGCATACAGGCCCAAGGTCTGATAGCCCCAAGAACCATCAAACGGGTGCTCGCTGATAGGCATCAGCTGCAAATGCGTGAAGCCCATCTCGGCGGCGTAGGCCGGCAACTGCTCGGCCAGCTCATCCCAAGTTGGGAACTGTGCCGCGCCGCGCCGCCAGGAGGCGGCATGCACTTCGTAAATTGAGATCGGCGCCGAGCGCGCATTGGCCGCCGCGCGGTCGGGCGGCAATGCCTTGGGCGCCGCCAAAGCGCTGGCGACGATGCTGGCCGTGTCGGGGCGCAGCTGCGCGGCGCGGGCAAAGGGGTCCGCTTTCAGCGGCAGCAACAGCCCGCCGGCATCCAGCAGCTCGAACTTGTAGAGATCGCCCGCCGCCACATGCGGCACAAAAATCTCCCACACGCCGGCCTCGTGGCGCCGCCGCATCGCGTGGCGCCGGCCGTCCCAGCCGTTGAAGCTGCCGACCACGCTGACGCGGCTGGCATTCGGCGCCCAAACTGCAAAGCGCACGCCGGCGACATCACCCAAGATAAGAGGATGGGCACCCAGCGCCTCGAAGGGCCGCAGGTGCTCGCCGCGCGCCAACAGGCTCAGGTCTTGCTCGGGCAATTGCGGACCGAAGGCATAAGCATCGGCATAGACACCCTCGCTGCCATCGCCCCAGCAGACGCGCAGGCGGTAATCAAAGCGCTTGCGGCGCCGCCCGGCCGGGGCTTCGAACAGCCCGTCCGGATGACGCAGTTTGAGGCTGGCGACCAGCTTGTCGCTGCCGGCCTCCAGCAGGTCCACCGAGCGCGCGCCCGGTAGCAGCGCGCGCAGCCAGAGGCGCCCTCCTGCCTCGGCCATGTCTGCCTCTGCGTGCAGACCCAAGACCGCAAACGGATCGGCATGCCGCCCGCCCAGCAACTGATCGACGTCGCGCTGCGCCAACATCACGTTCAGCCCAGGCTGGCGACCGACCAGACGCGGTCAACGTACTCGGCAATCGTGCGGTCGCTGGAGAAGTCTCCCATGCCGGCCACATTCAGAATCGCCTTGGCGCCCCAGGCTTCGGGCTGCGCATAGAGCGCATCCACTTCCAACTGCTTGTCCACATAGGCGGCAAAGTCCGCCATCAGCAGGTAGTTGTCGCGGCTCAAAAGCATCTCGGTCAAGGCGCGATAACGCTGAGCATCACCGGATGAGAACTCGCCACCGGCGATGCTATCGATGACGCGCTTGAGCTGTGCGTTCTGTTCCATATACAGACGGGGTTCATAGCCCAGCGCCTTGATCTGCGCCACCGCCTCGGTGCGCAGGCCGAAGACGAACATATTCTCCTCACCCATGGCCTGGGCCATCTCGATATTGGCGCCGTCCCAGGTGCCTATCGTCAGCGCGCCATTGAGGGCGAACTTCATATTGCCGGTGCCCGAGGCCTCGGTGCCGGCGGTAGAGATTTGCTCGGACAAGTCGGCCGCCGGGATGATGACCTCGGCCAGGCTAACGCCGTAATTGGGCAGATAGACGAGCTTGAGCTTGTCGCCGACACGCGGGTCGCTATTGACCACGCGCGCCACATCGTGCGCCAGCTGAATGATGGACTTGGCCATCACATAAGCGCTGGCCGCCTTGCCGGCAATGATGACGGTGCGTGGTACCCAGGCGGCGTCAGGATTGGCCAAGATAGCCAGATAGCGCGCCACCACATGCAAGATGTTCAGCAGCTGGCGCTTGTATTCATGGATGCGCTTGATCTGCACATCGAACAGGCTGTTCGGGTCGACCTGCACACCGATTTCGCGGCGAATCAGGTCGGCCAAGCGCTGCTTGTTGGCCAGTTTGACGGCCTGGAACTGCTGGCGGAAGGCGGCATCCGAGGCGGCCGGCGTCAAGGCTCGCAGCTCGGCCAGATCTTGGCGCCAGCCCTTGCCGATACGCGCGTCCAGCAAGGTGGACAGCTGCGGGTTGGCCTGCTGCAACCAGCGGCGCGGCGTCACACCATTGGTGACGTTATGGAAGCGGCCGGGGAAGATGGCGGCATAGTCGGCAAAAATGGTCTGCACCATCAGCTCCGAATGCAGCGCGGCCACGCCGTTGACGCGGTGCGAGGCGACGATGGCCAAGGCCGCCATGCGCACACGCCGCTCGCCACCATTGCGCCCCTCATCGATCAGCGACACGCGCGCCAGCAAGGCGTCGTCGCCAGGGAACTTGGCCCGCACTTCGGCCAGAAAGCGCGCATTGATCTCGTAAATGATTTCCAGATGGCGGGGCAGCAGCGCCTCGAACAGCGGCAACGCCCAGGTCTCCAGCGCCTCGGGCATCAGGGTGTGGTTGGTGTATGACACCGCTTGGCGCGTGATCTTCCAGGCGGCATCCCAGCCCAGGCCATGCTCGTCCAGCAACAAGCGCATCAGCTCGGCCGGGGCCAGCGCCGGGTGGGTGTCGTTCAGATGAACGGCGTTGGCTAGCCCTAAGCCATCCAAGCTGCCCGCTTCGCGCAAATGGCGGGCAATCACGTCTTGCAGCGAGGCGCTGACCAGGAAGGCCTCTTGCTTCAAGCGCAGCTCGCGGCCGGCTTCGCTGCTGTCGTCCGGGTAGAGCACCCAGTTCAGCGCATCGGCGGCGACGCGGTGACGCGCCGCGCCGGCATAGTCACCGGCACAAAAAGCCTTGAAGTCGATGGGCGCTGCGGCCGTCGCATGCCATTGGCGCAGCGTCGAGACGCGCTCGCTGTGGTGCGCCGGCACGATGAAGTCAAAGGCCTGCGCTTCGAGCTGCTCGGCCGGCTGCCAATGGCGCTGGCCGGCTTCATCCACCGTGACCCGGCCGCCGAAGCCAACCGCGTAGCGCACATCGGCGCGCGGCACCTCCCAGGGCTGACCTAGGCGCATCCAGTCATCCGGCGCCTCGACCTGGCGACCGTCTTGAATCGCCTGGGCAAACATGCCGTATTGATAACGCAGACCATAGCCGAAGGAAGGCAGACCCAACTCGGCAAACGAATCCAAAAAGCATGCAGCCAGGCGACCCAGGCCACCATTGCCGAGCGCCGCGTCGGGCTCACGCTCCAGCACATTGCCGAGTTGCTGGCCCTGCGCGGCCACGAGCCGATTCAGCTCGGGCTCCAAGCCCAGGGCGGCCAGCGCGTTCGACAAGGCACGCCCCATCAGGAATTCCATCGACAGGTAATGCACGCGGCGTACCGGATGCGCGGCACCCCGCACCGAGTCGCGCGCGGCGTCCTCAGCCTGCGTGCGCGCCCAGCGCTCGGCCAACAAGCCGCGCGCCGCGGTGGCGGCGGCCCGCATGGCAACGGCCGCTGTGGGCTGGCTGGCCTGCGCCAGTTCAGCGCCGTAGGCCAGTGCAAATTGTTCGTTGAGGGCGGCTTTTTGGACTGCGTTGGAAGTCATAGGGCTGGCGCTCTTTGCGCTGTTGATGCTTGGGGCAATTTTTTGCATGGTCGAATTCATGGCCTTGACAATCGGTCTGGATCGCAGCGGAGCTTGCAGGCTGCGCTGCTTTAGCGAGGCAAGAAGCCCTCGGCGATGGCTGCTTGAACCAAAGTATCGCCTACTCCAAGGATTTTGTGTAGTTTCACTACATAGTGAAAGCCCCAATTTATCACTCACACCTAGGCTTGTCGCCACAAAGTCCTGGCTCCTAGGTAGTTTTGCTGTTGTTAAACTACATCTTGAACGGTATATTGCCTCCAAGATAAGACAAGGCGTGAGACAAAGATATGGCAGATGTTCAACTCAGCGGCGTGGCCAAGGCCTACGGCGAGGTCAAGATCCTGCATGGGATAGACCTGGAAATTCGCGACGGCGAGTTCATGGTGTTTGTCGGCCCCTCGGGCTGCGGCAAATCGACGCTCTTGCGCACCATCGCCGGCCTGGAAGAGATCACCGGCGGCGAGCTGCGCATTGGCGGGCGCGTGGTCAACGAAGTGCCCCCGGCCGAGCGCGGCATTGCGATGGTGTTCCAGAGCTATGCGCTCTACCCGCATATGAATCTGTATGACAACATGGCTTTCGGCCTCAAGTTGGCCAAGGTGCCGCCTGCCGAGATCGAAGCTGCCGTGCGCGGCGCGGCGAAAATTCTGCACATCGAGCATCTGCTGGATCGCAAGCCCAAGGATTTGAGCGGCGGCCAGCGTCAGCGCGTCGCAATTGGCCGCGCGATTGTGCGCAAGCCCGAGGTGTTTTTGTTCGACGAGCCGCTGTCCAATCTCGACGCCGCCTTGCGCGTACGCATGCGCTACGAGTTCGCCAAGCTGCACGAAGAGCTCAAGACGACGATGGTCTATGTGACCCATGATCAGGTCGAGGCAATGACGCTGGCCGATCGCATCGTCGTGCTCAACGCTGGCCGCATCGAGCAGGTCGGAACGCCGCTGGAGTTGTACGAGCATCCGGTCAATCTATTTGTGGCCGGCTTCATCGGCTCGCCGAAGATGAATTTTCTGGAGGCCGAGGTGGTCGCCGCCGATGCTGCGGGCGCCAAGCTGCGCCTGGCCAGCGGCGCGGTGGTCAGCGCGGCGGTCAATGCCGCCAGCGCCAAACCCGGCGACAAGGTCACGCTGGGCCTGCGGCCGGAACACTTTGTGGTTTGCGAAGCGGACACGGTCGCCACCAATGCCATCCAATGCACCGTTACTTTTGTCGAAGCACTCGGCAGCGCCACACACGCCTATTGCGCCTACCCGGGCGTCGAGGATGCACTGACTTGTGAGTTTGACGGCCGCACACGCATACGCGCCGGCCAGGACATTCGCCTGAGCCTGCCGCCCGAGGCCTGCTATGTATTTGACGCGGCGGGCGTGGCCTTGCCACGACTGGGCGGGACGCCGACATGAAAGGCAGCGCCCTCCCACTGCTCGCCTTGCTGTTGAGCGGCGCCGTTCACGCTGGCAGCAATCACAAGCTGCTGGTCTGGATCAATGGCGACAAGGCCTATGGCGGTTTGCAGCAAGTCGGCGATGCCTTCGAGAAAACCTCGGGCGTCAAGGTCGTGGTCGAGCATCCGGTCGACGCGACCGACAAATTCCAGCAAGCCGCCGGCGCCGGAAAAGGCCCGGACATCTTTTGCTGGCCGCATGACCGGGTCGGCGAATGGGCCAAGTCGGGTCTGCTGACGCCCTTGCGCCCGAGCCAAAAAATCTACGATGAAGTCGAAGAAGCAGCCTGGAAGGCCTTTGCCTACCAGGGCAAGATTTGGGGTTACCCGATCGCGATCGAGACCACAGGCCTGATTTACAACAAGGCCTTGGTGCCGACGCCGCCCACCACATTCGAAGAACTGATCGCGCTCGACAAGCAGTTGCAAAAGCAAGGCAAGCACGCAATCTTGTGGGACTACAACAAGAGCTTTTTCACTTGGTCCATCCTCGCCGGCGCCGGCGGGCAAATCTTTGGCCGCGACGCCAAGGGCGAGTTCGATGCCAACCAGGTCAGTGTCAACAATGCCGGCGCGCTGGCCGGCGCAGAGATGATTGCCCGGCTCTTGCGCGAGGGTCATATGCCCAAGGGCGCACGCTATGCCGAGATGGAAAGCGGCTTTGCCAAGGGCGATATCGCGATGATGATCTCCGGCCCCTGGGCCTGGGACAACGCCAAAAAAGCCAAGATCGACTTTGGTGTTGCGCCGATTCCGGCAGTTATTGCCGGCAAGCCGTCCAAGCCTTTTGTCGGCGTACTCGGCTGCATGATTGCCGCACCAAGCACCCAGAAAGACATCGCCCGCGAGTTTCTTGAGAACCATCTGATGCGCCCGGCCGCGCTCAAGGTGCTGGACGCCAATGTGCCTATCGGCGTGCCGGCCAACAAGGCTTTCTACGCCGAGTTGTCGGTCAACCCGCTGATACGCGCCAGCATGGAAAACGCCCGCGTCGGCGAGGCCATCCCGAATATTCCGGAAGTTGGACGTTTCTGGACCGCGATGGACGCAGCGCTTGAGGCCATCACCAACGGCCTGCAAAGCCCCAAGGACGCGCTCGACGGCGCCTCGGCCCGCATGCTGCTGAAGACCGCCAAATAAGTACAAAACACATGAACGCCGCATCCCAACATTCCACAAGCTTGGGCGCACTCAGCGCCTACAGCAAGCTGCCGCCCACCGCGCTGGAGCGCGCGCTGCAGGCCTTGCGCTGGCCGCTCACCGGCGCGGCCATGCTGGCCTCGCTCTACATGGTCTTCATGATCCACGCCGCCGGCCAGACTTGGTGGGCGGTCGGCGCCCTGAGTTTTTTCGCGGCTGCGTTTTACGTCTACGTCAGCAACGCAGGCTTTGCTTACCGCTACTTGTTCCCCGGCATCGCCGGCATGCTGATCTTCATTGCCTTCCCGCTGATTTACACGGCGCAGATCGGCTTCACCAACTACTCCTCAGCGCATCTCTTGAGTGAGCAGCGCGTACGTGAGTACCTGCTCGACCAGCATGAGGCGGTGCAGACGCTGACGCAGCCCTTCACCCTGCATGCGGACGGGGCGGCATTCCGCCTCGTGCTCAGGCAGGCCGACGCCGGCCCGGCCTGGGTGTCGCCGCCGCTGGCCTTGCGCAATACAGGCAAGGAGTTGGCGGTCGAAATGGAAGCCTTCGCCAACCAATCGCTGCAGCCGGCTTTGTCGCTGCGCGAGTTGATCCTGCACCGCGAAGCCTTGATGCAGCTGAAATTGATCTTGCCGGCTTCGGCGGGTCTGATTGAACTGCGTTATCTGGGCCTGCGCGAGTTCGGCCCCATCACACGCAACTGGCAAGCTAACGCCGACGGCAGTCTGACCAGGCTCGCCGACGGCCAAGTCTTCAGCGCCAACCGCGAAATCGGCAATTTTCAAAATGCAAAAGGAGAAGTCCTGCAGCCCGGCTTCAAGGTCGTGGTCGGCTGGCAGAACTACACCCGCATGGTGCTGGACGCCGAGTTCCGCGGGCCCTTCCTGGCGATCTTCAGCTGGACGGTGATCTTCAGCTTGTTGACCGTCGTACTGGCCACGTCCATCGGCATGCTGCTGGCGGTGATGCTGAACTGGGA
Source organism: Paucibacter sp. B2R-40 (assembly GCF_025717555.1). Classification (GTDB taxonomy): domain Bacteria; phylum Pseudomonadota; class Gammaproteobacteria; order Burkholderiales; family Burkholderiaceae_C; genus Paucibacter_A. Next base: position 592,307 of record NZ_JAJIRP010000002.1, read on the forward strand.
TGACCTCAAAGGCCGCACCACTTACCGAACGCTTTTGTTCCTGCCTTACGCAGTGCCGGGCTTTATTTCCATCCTGGTGTTCAAGGGCTTGTTCAACCAGAACTTCGGCGAGATCAACGCGATTCTGGACGCGCTATTCGGCGTCAAGCCGGCCTGGTTTGCCGACCCGCTGCTGGCCAAGACCATGTTGCTGATCGTCAACGTCTGGCTGGGCTACCCCTACATCATGATTCTGTGCGCCGGCCTGCTGAAGGCGATTCCGGCCGATCTGTACGAGGCCTCGGCGATTGCCGGCGCCGGCCCGCTGACCAATTTTTTCAAGATCACCGCACCGCTGGTCATCAAGCCCTTGGCACCGCTCCTGGTCAGTGCCTTTGCCTTCAACTTCAATAACTTTGTGTTGATCGCGCTGCTGACAGATGGCCGACCCGATTTCTTGAGCACCAAGATCCCGGCCGGGCAGACCGACATTCTGGTGTCCTACACCTACCGCATCGCCTTCAAGGACTCCGGCTCCGACTTCGGCCTCGCGGCCGCGATCTCGACGCTGATCTTCTTCCTGGTGGCGGCGATGTCTTTGATCAATTTACGACTGATGAAGAAAGCGCAGGGATAACCAGATGGCAATCGTACGAGGCAAACAAGCACGTTGGCGAGTCTGGGCGGCTCACGCCTTGATGTGGACGTTCCTAGCCATCACGCTGTTCCCGCTGCTGGCCATCATCAGCATTTCGCTGCGGCCCGGCAACTTCGCCACCGGCAGCATCATCCCGACGCAGATCAGTTTCGAACATTGGTCGTTAGCGCTGGGCATCCCCTACCAGGCGGCCGACGGTAGCCTGGTACAGCCACCCTTCCCGGTGCTCTTGTGGCTATGGAACTCGATCAAGGTCGCCACCATCTCGGCATTCTTGATCGTTGCCATCTCGACCTCGGCAGCCTTCGGTTTTGCGCGCCTGAAGTTCCGCTTCAAGATGCCCATCCTGAACTCAATGCTGCTCTTGCAGATGTTCCCACCTGTCTTGGCACTTGTCGCGATCTATACGATCTTCGAGACGATTGGCAATTTCATCCCCTGGCTGGGCATCGAAACCCATGGCGGCCTGGTGCTGGCTTATCTGGGCGGCGTAGCCACCCATATCTGGACCATCAAGGGCTATTTCGAGACGATCCCGGTCGAGATCGAGGAATGCGCCAAGGTCGACGGCGCCAGCCATTGGCAGGCGTTTCGATTGGTGCTGCTGCCGATGGCGGTGCCGATTCTGATGGTGGTGTTCGTGCTGGCCTTTATCGGCTGCATCATCGAATACCCGGTCGCCTCGGTGCTGCTGCGCGAAGAAAGCCATCTGACGCTGGCGGTGGGCTCCAAATACTTTTTGCATGACCAGCGCTTTTTGTGGGGCGACTTTGCCGCCGCGGCCGTGCTCTCGGGCCTGCCGATCACACTGGTGTTCCTGCTGGCGCAGCGCTGGATCGTCTCGGGCCTGACGGCCGGTGGCGTCAAGGGTTAGGTCGGTGATGCTTCGCCTCACCCTCGCTCTATTTTGCGGGCTGCTGCCGGCATTGGCGCAAGCCGCCGACTGCAAGCCCAGCCCGCTGGGCGAGCGCGAACTGTTTCTGCGCGGCAGCTTCAACAACTGGAGCGCCAGCGACGAGCATCGCTTTGTCTATGTGTGCGATCGCTATGAGCTGTACGCCAAGCTGAGCGGCGAGCAGAGCTTCAAGATCGGTGACGAGGACTGGTCGAGCGACGCGGACTTTGGCGGCAGCGCCGCCGAATTGAAACTCAAGGGTGGCGCGCTCAGCGAGCGCTTTGGCGGCGGCCACAAGCTGCAACTGCGCTTCGCTGAGAACGGCGTGGCCAGCTTGCAGATCAGCCCGTTTTCAGGCGAGCCGCCACAACTGGTCAGCGCGCCTAGCGTCACCGACACCGTGGCGCTGAGCATCCGCTTTGATTCACGCGACGGCCGCGACAAGTCACCGTTCGGCGCCGTCACGCCGGGCAAACCAGTGCGCTACAGCTTCCAAGCCCTACCCGGCATCGAGCAGGCCACGCTGGTGATCGCCAAGCGCCGCCTGGAGGGCAATCAAGAACTGTTGGAATATGGCGAGGCGACGCGCCTGCCGATGACAGCAAGCAAGGTCGGCAAAAGCGACAAAGTGCAGCGCTGGTCTGCCAGCCACAGCTTTGCCGCCCCCGCCATCTACGGCTACCACTTTGAGGTCCAGATCAAAGGCAAGACCTTTGTCTACCAAAACAAGCGTGACCCGGTGTACTGGACGCGTGAAAAAGGCAGCATGGGCCTAGGCTTGGTGGACCCGCTGCCCGAGAACCCCAAGCGCATACGCCGCTATCGCCAAACCGTTTATGCGGCTGACTTCCAGGTGCCGGCCTGGGCGCGCGACGCAGTGTTCTACAACATCTTCCCGGAGCGTTTCCGCAACGGCGATGCGGACAATGACCCGCGCCCGGGCCGCGATCACTACCAGGACAAGGACGTCGAGTTCCACGCCAACTGGCTGGACAAGCCCGCCAAGCCGAACACCCAAGATGGCTCCGACGACACTTACAACAACGACTTCTTCGGCGGCGACCTGGCCGGCATCATTAGTAGGCTCGACTACATCAAGTCGCTGGGTGCCAACGCGATCTATATGACGCCGATTTTTCGGGCCGCCAGCAATCACAAATACGACACCGCCGACTACACCCAAGTCGACCCGGCCTTCGGCACTAACGCCGACTTCAAGCGTCTGACGGTCGAAGCCGCCAAGCGCGGCATCCGCGTGATACCCGACACCTCGCTGAACCATGTCGGCAGCGACTCGCCCTACTTCAACCGTTTCGGCAACTACCCCGCCGGCGGCGCTTTTGATGATGGTGCGCTGAACCCGGCCTCAGGCTACGCCTCCTGGTTCAAGCTCGACGCAGCCCAAGCCAAAGCCGAGGACCAATACCAGGGCTGGGCGGGCGTGAAGGACCTGCCCGAGATCGACAAGGGCTCCAAGGCTTTCCGCGCCTTTGCCTACGGCGCCCCAGGCTCGGTGATGCTGCAATGGCTGGACCTGGGCGCGGCCGGTTGGCGCATGGACGTGGCGCCCTGGGTGCCGGATGACTTCTGGCGCGAATGGCGAGCGGCCATCAAGTCGCACAAGGCGGACGCTTTTCTGATCGCCGAGACCTGGTTCGATGCCAGCAAGTTCTTGCTCGGCGACAGCTTTGATTCGTCCATGAACTACATCTTCCGCAACACCGTGCTGGACTATGCGGCCGGCGGCGATGCGGGCAAGCTCTACCCCAACATCGAGCTGATGCGCGAGGCCTATCCGCCGCAGGCCTTCTTCGCGATGATGAATCTGCTCTCTTCGCATGACCAGGCGCGCGCCTTGCACCATCTGGGCTGGCAGGTCGAGGGCGACCGGGATGCAGAGACCTTGGCCAAACAGCGCCTGCGCTTGGCCAGCTTTATGCAAATGACGCTGCCCGGCGCGCCGGCGATTTACTACGGCGACGAGGTCGGTGTCGGTGGCGGCGAGGACCCGTTCAACCGGGCCACCTACCCCTGGGCCGACCTGGGTGGGCAGCCCGACAATGCGCTGCTGGCCGATATCAGGCGGCTCACGCAGCTGCGCCACCAACACAAGGTGCTGCGCCACGGCAGCTTCAGCGCGCCACTGCATCTGGACGCTCACGTGATCGTGCTGGCCCGCCAGGACGGCAAAACCTGGGCGCTGAGCGCCAGCAATAACGATTCAAAAGCCCAGACCGTCAAGCTCAAGCTAGCGCCGAATTTGCGCGGGTTGCGCTGGAAAGACGCCTTCAGCGGCCGCTGGCTGAAGGCCGACCGCCAGGGCCAGCTGCAAATCACCGTTCCCCCCATGTTTGGCCGCGTGCTGATCAGTCACTGAAAAGAAGATAAAGAAGAATCCCATGCAATTGCGAGACTTCGGCAACACCGGCCTACGCGTCAGCGCTTTGGGTTTCGGCGCCATGCACATCAACGACGAACGAGTCACAGAGGCAGACGCCGGTCGGCTCTTGAACGATGTGCTGGACCTGGGTGTGAACCTGATCGACACCGCGCGCGGCTACGGCCTGTCTGAAGAACGCATAGGCCGCCATATCGCCCACCGGCGCCAAGACTATGTGCTGTCGACCAAGGTCGGTTACGGCATCCCCGGCGTGGCGGACTGGACAGCAGATTGCATTGTGAAAGGTGTAGACGCGGCCCTGCAACGCATGCGCTGCGAGCAAATCGACATCGTGCATCTGCACTCCTGCCCGCTGGAGGTATTGCAGCGAGGCGAGGTGATCGCAGCATTGCTGAGTTGCAGGAAAGCCGGCAAGCTGCGTGTAGCCGCCTATTCGGGCGACAACGCCGAGCTGGACTTTGCATTGAACAGTGGCGCATTTGGCGCGGTGCAGACCTCGATCAGCATTTGCGATCAGGTCAATCTGGCCACACGTCTGCCGCTCGCGGACAAGCGCGGCATCGGCGTTATCGCCAAGCGGCCGCTGGCCGGCGCTGTCTGGCGCCACGCGAAGCGGCCCGACGATTATGCAGAAGGTCTGTACTGGGATCGCTGGCAGGCCATGGGCTTGGCGGCTGACTTGGCTCCAGAAGAAGTCAGTGCGATGGCACTGCGATTCACGGCTTTTCAGCCGGGTATTGCCAGTTGCATCGTCGGCACGTCCAAGCCCGCGCACTTCAAGCAGAACTTGGCAGCCTTGACGATGGGGCCGCTCGGTGCAGAACTGCAGGCAAGGCTGCGGCAAGCGTTCCTAGATCAAAATTCAAGCGGCACATGGGGCGGGCTGATCTGATGCGGCGCGCTGCACTTCTTTCCCCCCTATTGCTGCTCGGCAGCGCATTTTCGGCTCCGATTGCCGCGCCGATTGATCTGAGCCCGGTCCCTCACAAGATGGCGCGGGCGGTCAAGCCTTTGCCCAAGGGCTGGTCCGACGGCGCCGCCTTTATGGAGATCTTCGTGCGTGGCTACCAGGACAGCGACGGCGACGGCATCGGCGATATGCGCGGCCTGATCCAGCGGCTGGACTATTTGCAGGCGCTGGGCATCCAGGGCATTTGGCTGATGCCCATCAGCCCCAGCGCCGACAAAGATCACGGTTACGCCACGACAGACTACCGGGGCGTGGAGCCGCAATATGGCAGTCTGGCCGACTTTGATGAGCTGATGCTGCAGGCGCACAAACGCGGCATCGCCGTGATCATCGACTATGTGCTCAACCACAGCGCGGCCGCCCACCCGCTGTTCCAACAGGCGTTGCTGGGGCCGGAGAACCCTTACCGCGACTGGTTTGTGTGGCAGCAGACGGCACCCGAAGGCTGGGACATCTGGGGCAAGAACCCCTGGTACGCGACCGAGTCAGGATCTGCGCACTACTTTGGCACCTTCGGCCCGCATATGCCGGACTTCAATCTGCGCAATCCGGCCGTCGTCGACTACCACCGCAGCAGCCTGCGCTTTTGGCTCAACCGTGGGTTGGACGGCTTCAGGCTAGACGCCGTGCCGCACATGATTGAAAACGACGCCATCAACTGGAATGACCAGCCCGAGAGCCGGCGGCTGACCCAGGACTTTCAGACGCTGATCAAAAGCTACCCCGATCGCTACACGGTCTGCGAGGCCACCGCCAACCCTAAGGTCTACGCGGCCGCCGAGGTTTGTGGCAGCGCTTTTGCCTTCGGCCTCGAGAGTCAGGTCATCAAGGCCGCACGCGGCGAGTCCGGGGCCATCAAATTCGTGGCCGAGTATTTCTTGAGCGCGCCGCCCAGCATGGCCACCATGCTGGCCAACCACGACATCTTTGCCGGCCAGCGGGTATGGGATCAGCTGGGTGGTGATGAAGCCCGCTACAAGCTGGCCGCCGCTACCTATCTGCTGCAGCCCGGCACACCCTTCATCTATTACGGCGAGGAGATCGGCATGGCAGGTGTGGCAGGCCTGCCCGGCGATGAGCCGCTGCGCGCGCCTATGAGCTGGAGCGCGGGCGGCGGCAAGGGCGGTTTCAGCAGCAGCGACAAACCGTTTCGCTCTCTGGCGCCAAACATCGTCAGCCATAACGCGCAAACCCAGCAGGCCGACCCAGCCTCGATCCTGAACTTTTACAAAGCGATGTTGAAGCTGCGCAAGCAAAACCCGGCGCTGGCTCGCGGCAGCTATGAAGCACCGTACGCGCAGGGCCAGGTCTTGAGTTTTCAGCGGAGGCTGGGCAAGCAAACGAACTTGGTGGTGATCAACTATGGCGCCGAGGCCAGCGAGATCAGCCTCGACAAGCTGCCGGCTCGCGCCAAGCTGATCGCAGCCTACCCAGCCCAGGCCGCAGCTGCGCAATCTGATGCCCTGGGACGCTTGACGCTGCCCGTGGCGCCCTTGTCCGTCAACGTCTACAAAGTCTCTCCATGAACAGCTCTTGGCTCCACGCAACACGCTTGATTTCGTTCGCGCTGGTCCTGTCTTGCACAGGATGCGACGGCAGCGGCATGCTCGCCGCCACGCCAGACAAAGTCGTACCGCCTAAGGCTTCAACTGCGCAGCCCAACGTCTCCCTGCTGCCGCAACTGATCGATATGCCGGGCCTGAACCGGCAGCGCCAGCTGCGCATCTACTTGCCGCCGGGCTATGCAGCATCCGGCGAAAAACGCTACCCGGTGCTTTATATGCACGATGGACAGAACTTGTTCGACGTGGCCACGGCCTATGCTGGCGAATGGCAGGTAGACGAGAGCTTGAATGCCTTGGCCAAAGCGGGCAAGCTGGAGCTGATCGTGGTCGGGATTGATAACGGCCAGGAAAAGCGCATGACCGAGTTGAATCCCTGGCCCGATCCAGACACGAAGCTCGGCGCTCCAGAGGGCGAGGCCTACCTGAATTTCATCGTCAAGGTCGTCAAACCGATGATCGACAGTCAATACCGCACAAAAGCTGAGTCCGCCCACACCGGCATCATGGGTAGCTCGATGGGTGGGCTGATCTCGCACTATGCGGTCACCCAATACCCGGCCGTGTTTGGTGTGGCCGGCATTTTTTCGCCGTCTTACTGGGCCGGTGGCGCAGCGGCGCTTGATCACTTTGCCGCCAAGCCAGCAGCGACGGACGCGCGGCTCTACTTGCTGATGGGCGAGCAAGAAGGCGGCAATATGGTCAGCAATGTAGAGAAGGTCAACGCCGCCTTGCTACGGGGCGGACACCCGCCCGCCAATCTCTCACTGAAAATCACGCCCGGTGCAAGCCACAACGAGGCCTTCTGGGCCAGCGAGTTCGAGCGGGCGGTGTTGTGGATGTTTGCGCCTGGTATTTGAGGTCTCCGAGAGCGGGGGATAGCTCTCACATCACACTGACCAAATTGGCTCCCACTCAAGCAGAAACACTCATTTCGGCGCCAACTGCTGATCCAAAAACTTCAGCGTCCGATTCCAGAAGTCGATCTTGTTGGCCGGCACCCGCCAACCATGCCCTTCGTCCGCATAGACGATGTACTCCACGCCCGGATTGCTGGCCTTGACCGCGCGGCTGAAGGCCTCGCCATGCACCAGCGGCACGCGCTTGTCGGCGCTGCCGTAGGCCAAGAGCAGCGGCTGCTTGATCTTGGCGGCATGGGTCAGCGGTGAGTTTTCCTTCAGGTCGGCGGCGTCTTTGACGCGGTCGCCCAGCAAGGCCGGCATGCCGTGCTTTTTGTAGTCATCCGAGATGTCGTCCCAGTTGACGGTGTGCAGCATGTCCAGATCGGTCACCGCGACCCAGGCCACGCCGGCGCGGAACAGCTCGGGCTCGCGCAGCAGGCCCATCAGCGTCGCGTAGCCGCCATAACTGGCTCCGGCGACGGCTATACGCTGCGGGTCGGCAATGCCCTGCGCAATCGCCCAACGCGTCGCGTCGGCAATATCGGTCTGCATCGCCTTGCCCCATTGGCGCCAACCCGCCTTGTGATGCGCCTCGCCAAAGCCCAAGGTGCCGCGAAATTGCGGTTGCAGCACAGCGTAGCCGCGTGCCGCCAAGAACTGCACCGCTGCGTCCCATTGCCAGCTCGGCCCATGCACAAACGGCCCGCCATGCACCAGCACCACCATGGGCAGGTTCTTCTTGTCCGCCGAGCCGGCAGGCAGCGTCAGCCAGACCGGCAGTTCCAGGCCGTCACGCGCCTTGATGCGGTGCAGGTCCATCGCGGCCATCTGCTGCGGCTTGATGTCGGGCCGCTCGGCGCCCAGCTTGCTGAACTTCTTTGTCGCGCGGTTGTACAGATAAAACAGCTTGGGCTGAACATCGGCAAAAGCCTCGATCATGACCCAGGGCGCATCGCCCGACCAGGGCAGCGAGAGCCGGTTGACCGTGCTCGGCAAGACCTTGTCAATCTGCAGCTGCAGCGCCTGCAATTCGACATCCAGCCATTGCGTGACTTCGGCATCGATGGTGAAGCGCAGACCCAGGACCTTGTCCTGACGCGCAATCACAGTGGCATCGACATCGAACAAGGGCGATGAAGCCAAAGGCTTGGCGGACCACTCTGCCTTTGCTGGGTCCAGCAGCCACATCGCCGCTTTGTCGCTGCCGCCACGTTGCGCGGTGACGTAGAGCTTGCCGTCCGGTCCGACGTGGCGCACTTCCAGCTCACCCCCTTGCGTATAGACATTGAACTCGTTCAAAACGCGCCATTCGCCGCTTTGCGGATCTTTCCAGCGAATCGAGCCCAGCTCGCCCTGGCGGGTTCGCACCACCCTCAGATTGCCCTGCTCATCGGCCCACCAACCGACCGAATGCAGCGGCGCGGCAATCTCTTCGCTGCGCCCGGTCTTGGTGTTGAGCCGCAAAAGCTTGACGAAGCCGACATCTTTTTCGCTATAGGCCTCCGGTCGCAAGACCAGCACCTCGTCACCACGACGCTGACTGTTGCCATTGAGCAGATAGGTATTCCAGGGCTCCAGGCGCGAGTCATTGCCGACCTTGGCCCAGACGCGCTGGCGCTCGACCAGCTGCTTATAGGCCTCGCCGTCATGGTCGACGGCAAACAGCCCCGGTCCGGCATCTTGCTTGCCCTGCGCCGTCTCACGGTCTTCCAAGGTAAAGGCCAGCCGCAAAGGATTAACCCAAACCGCCCGCTGCACATCGGCCGCTTCAGAGCTGTACACGACCTTGGAGCTCATCGTGGCCAGATCCAAGACCGACAACATCACCCGCCCATGCGGCCCTACCACCCGCATCGCCAGGCGCTTGCCGTCGGGTGCCAACTCGGCACCGAGCATTTGCTCGGGGCGAAAGAACGCTTCAGCGTCGGCAATTGCCGGCTTCGTGCCCTGACCATAACTGAGCGGCCAGGCGGATAGTAAGGCGGACGCCAGCAGGCTGCGGCGTTTGAAGTGAAGGGTAGTGGCAGGACGACTGAACATGAAGAATCTCGTTCTCGAAAACAAATTGGCCCCTGCGGGCATTGCATGCCTGCAGGGGCCATTCTCAACACAGAGTCAGGGCGGGCTCAGCCGGGACGCCTGCAAGCGTCCCGTCCTTCGCCAGCCACAAGGCAGCGCGCAGGCACTGCCTTGTCCGCGGGCTCAGAACTTGTAGCTCGCACCCAGCAAGACTGTGCGGCCCCACTTGATGTACTCAAGCGGACGGTCCTTGGTGCCAGCATAGGTCTGGAACGCTGCGTCGGCCAAGTTATTGACTTGCAGCAGCAGACCCAGGCCCTTCAGGCTGCCTTGGTTGAAGCTATAGCCCACTTGCGCATCGGTGATGTTCTCGCCCACCACATAACGCACGGTCCGATTGCCATTGAAGTTGCCGATCTCACCGATGAAGTCGGAGCGACGACGCTGGCTGATGCGGGCTTCGAAGCCTGAGTTCTCGTAATAGAAAGTCATGCTGCTGACGTTCTTGGACAGGCCCGGCAAGGTGATGTTGGCCTCACCGACGGCGCTGACGCTGCCTGGATCGGGCTTGATCTTGATGTCGCTGTTGGTGATCGAGGTGCTGGCAGAGATACCAAAACCGTTCAACATCGGTGCGAATAAGTTGAAAGGCAAGGAGGCCGACAACTCGATACCTTGCAGCTTGCCGCCCTTGCCGTTGAAGGCCGAGCGGTACTGACCAATCTTCTGCGCAGGTGGCGAGCCAACGGGTGGGACATAGCTGGCCACGAAAGGCGAGAAGTCAACTTCGCGGCTGTCTTCGTAGATATAGGTCTTCAAGTCCTTGTGGTAAGCGGCCACGGCAACATAGGCCTTGGTCGCGAAGTACTTTTCATAGGACAAGTCGAAGGCATTGGCCTTCCAAGGATCAAGCTGCGGATTGCCGCCGTTGGCACTTGGCTTGCCGGTCGCCTTGTCGACATTGAAGTCCAGGGCAGCGCGCAGTTGGTCAACGCGCGGGCGTGCGGTCTGCTGAGCCGCACCGAAGCGCACGGTCTGGTCACTGCCCAGGCCGAACACCAGGTTCATCTGTGGCAACACATCGGTGAACTTCTTGCCGGCGCTGAAAGGCTTGACTTGCTGTCCGGCCGGCGCTGTGCCGTCCCAATAGTTGGCGCTGGAGGATTGATCGACGTTCTGCACCTGCACACCGACATTGCCGCGCAGCGTAATGCCGCCCAGGTTGGAATCGATATTGGCCATCGCGTAAGCGGTGCTGGTCTTCTCGTAGACATTCCAGGCCTTGGCGATCAGGTAGTCTTTGTCTTCGACCGGGTTGAAGCTCATGTACTTGGCGACCGAGCCGGGCACGTTCCAGGCCGGGATAGAGCCCAGATTGGAGCCTGCAAAGCTGAGGTCAACCGGCGCGTATTGCAGCTCCGACGAGATGGTGGTTTCGCCTTGCTTGCCGAGAACGATATCGCCTTCGGGCTGGCGCTTCTTCTTTGAGCGGTCGGCATAATTGAAGCCGATATCAAAGTCAGAAAAATAGCTGCTCATCGATTCCGGCGCGGGGATCTTGCCGGCCAGCTTGAAGCTCTTCAACTCGTCTTCGACGCTTGGCGTGCGGCCATAGCCGGAGCCGTAGATACTGTTACGCAAGTACAGCTTGCTCGGGTCCGAATAGTCCCGCGCCGGGTTCATGGTCATGAAGCCGTCGTTCGGGAAGGCCACGGTCAGCACATCCAATTGCTTGGCCGGCACCAACTGGGTGTTGTTCTCAAGGTAGAGCTCTTCGCGCTTGGCCTTGGAGTAGCCGAGGTCGGCCACCATCGAGGCACCGCCGAGCTTGAAGGCATTGTTCCAGCCCAGCGCGTTGATCTTGTCTTCGCGCTTGTTGTACTGACCACGCACCAGCGGATAGACATTGGTGACTACGCCGCCGACCACGGTGTTGGTCGCGTTGACGGTAGACGAAGTCCAATTACAAGCAGGCTTGCAAGGATAGTCGCCGTTGTAGTACAGGTGCGACTCGAACTGGTTCGAGGTGTCTTCTTGCGTCGCCTTGGAGGTGAACATGTCCAGCGTGCTGCTGAAGTCGGCCGAAGGCTTCCATTCCAGTGTGGCCATCAGGCCGTCACGCTTGGTCGAGCCAGTACGGCGCAGGGCCTTGACACCGTCGGTCAGGTAAGCGCCCTTGGCAACGCCGGGCCGCTGGCCGCCGTCCGAAGGGTTGGCGAAGAAGGGTTCGTAAGTACCGGTCTGGTTTTCCTGTACCGGTGTTTCCTGGTGAGCGTAGCCGATTGCCAGACCCACAGTGCGGTTGGCAAATTGGTCGATATAGCTGGCGCTGAGGCGGTTGCCACGGTCGCTCGAGTCGGCTGCAGAGCCGAGCGAGTTCTGCGAGATGCGGCCGTTCAAGGCCACCACCGACTTGCCAAAGTTCAAAGGACGCACGGTCTGCATATCGATCGTGCCGGACAAGCCCTGGCCAACCATGGCTGCGTTCGGTGTCTTGTAGACGACCACGCCGCTCAAGAGTTCGGACGGGTACTGGTCGAACTCGACCGAGCGGTTGTCACCGGTGCTGACCAGCTCGCGGCCGTTCAGCAAGGTGGTGGCGAAGTCGGGCGACAGGCCACGCACGCTGATCACCGAAGCCCGACCGGCCGAGCGCTGGGCCGACAAACCCGGCAAGCGCGAGATCGCCTCGGCGATGCTGTTGTCGGGCAACTTGCCGATGTCTTCGGCGGAGATCGCCTCAACGATCGAATCGGAATTCTTCTTGACCGAAATCGCCGCCTCAATACCGCGACGGATACCGGTCACGGTGACCGTATCCAGCGTGTTGGGCGTGGCCGCCGTGGCTGGCGCCTGCTGGGCAAAGCCAGCCGATGCCAAAGCCAGCAAACCGCAGCCAATGGCCACCGGCTTGAACTTAAAAATCTCGCGCTGCAGTGCGGACATCTGCTTGCGCTTCTCTACGGAAGTACTCATTGATTTGTCTCCTCAAGCGTCAAAAAACAAAGGGGTGGACCCAGACAACTCGGTGTTGTGCGAAGGGATGGAGATCCGAACGTCTCAACCGTGTTTGTACCAAAACTAGATTTATTTCATACAAACGTAAACCCTAGCCGTTGCTTTACTACTACCTATTTACGGCAAACTACAGCAAAAAACAGCGGGTTTACGCCTGTTTTTGCCACTTAATTAGGCAATAAAGCCACTTCAAGACCAATTTAAAACTTTAGTGATGTAGCTTGACTACATGTTTTATGTAGAGGAACTACTTCGATGGGGTACTCAGGCCCGCTCACTCATGCTGCTGCTCAAGCGCCAGCGCCGCACCACTGAGCGCCGCCAAGGTGTCGGTGATCAAGGCGGTCGGGATCGGGGTCAGATAGTCGCGAAAGCGCCCCTTGGCCTCGAAGCGCTCACGAAAGCGCGAAGCAAAAAAGAGCTCACCCAGACGCGGCACGATGCCGCCGCCGATATAAACACCGCCGCGCGCACCCAGGGTCAGCGCAACATTGCCAGCAAAGCCGCCGAGCAAGGCGCAAAACACATCCAGGGTCTCAGCGCAGATCGCGTCTTCGCCGACCAAGCCACGCTCGACGATCAACTCCGCACTGAGTGCCTGGTAGCCAGTTGCACCGCGCACCGCCGCCACCGACTCATGCAAGAGCGGCAAACCGATGCCGGACAGAAAGCGCTCGGCCGACACATGCTCATAGCTGCGCCACATATGCGCAAGCAACTCGCTCTCGAACGCGTCGGCGGGCGCCAAGCTCATATGCCCACCTTCGCCGGGCAGCGCCACCCATTCACCATTGGCAAACACCACGCCGGCCACACCCAAACCGGTACCCGGCCCGATCACCGCAAAGGTGTTGACACCGGCCGATGTGCCCTGACCCGGCACGCCGGTGCTCGCACACCATTGCCGCAATTGCCCCGGCTGCAACTTGGGCAAAGACAGTGCCAGCGCCTCGAAGTCATTCAACACCAGCAAGGATTCCAGCCCCAACGAGCGCTGCACTTCGGCGCGCGAAAAGCTCCAATGACCATTGGTCAGTTCAACACGGTCGGCCACCACCGCCGTGGCCACGGCAAAAGCCGCGCGCCGAGGCGCCACCTCGGCCCCCGCCTGCACCAACAGTGGCCGCAAGCCCTGCAGATAGGCCTGCACCGCCGCCACCGGCCCGGCGTGATCCGACACCGGCATCACCGCAATATGCATCACCTCGGCGCCGCGCGCGGCCACCCAGCCAAAACGCGCATTGCTGCCGCCGATATCGGCCACCAAGCAGGGGTAAGCCCTGGCGCTCATGCCATCCCACTCAAGGACAACAGCACAGATCGACCACAGAAAGTATTTGCTCGCACGATAGCTCTCGACTGGAAAGACCCAAGGCGGCACATGCACACCTCAAGTTGATACTGACCTCAGCGGCAAACAGCCCACCGCCAAGCACTTCATTCATTTCACGAGGCGTAAGGTAACAAAACTACATTCACTGCGCAATAGCGCCTTTCCCGAATCGCTGCGATTCCTAATTTTTCTCCCATGAAACAGAGAGCCAAAGGGTATACCGGCTCGAATCAGCCAGCAAAATCGTGCACCCACTCGTCCCAACTTGATGTAGTCTCGCTACATTCATTCGCAAGCTGCCAGCGCTTGCGCACCCGTCATCGCCGCCCAAGAGCCGGGCATCAAAGGGATAGACCGGCAGCCTCTGGCGTGGTGACAGCCCCATAATGCTGCGCACGCCCACGACCTGTCGCCCTACTTTCACAGCCCCGCGAAATCAGCCATGCCCTCGACCTTTGACAGCCCGCGCCTGATTGCCGACATCGGCGGCACTTACGCCCGTTTCGCGCTTGAAACAAACCCCGGAGAATTCAGCCAGATTGCTTCGCTGCGCTGCGCCGACTACCCCGATTTCCACGCCACGGTCAGCGCCTACCTGGCCAACCTGAGTGGCATGAGTGCGAGCACCCCGATCGAGCATGCGGCAATAGCGATCGCCTACCCGGTCGAAGACGACATGGTGCGCATGACCAATTACCACTGGCAGTTCTCAATTGAAGAAATGCGCCAGCGCCTCAAGCTCGACACCTTGGTGGTGGTGAATGACTTCACCGCCCTGGCGATGGCGCTGCCCAGGCTCAACGCCAATGAGGTGCAGCAGATCGGTGGCGGCCAGGCGCGCATGCCGAGCGTGATCGGCCTGCTCGGTTCCGGCACCGGCCTGGGCCTGTCGGGCCTGATCCCGGCCGCCGACGCCTGGGTGGCGCTGGGCACCGAGGGTGGCCACACCGCCTTTGCGCCGCGCGACGAGCGCGAGATCGCGGTGCTGCGCTATGCGATGAAGCAGTTCGAGCATGTCTCGTTCGAACGCCTGCTGTCCGGACCCGGCCTGGCCTTGATCTATCGCGCCTTGGCCGAGCGTGCCGGCACAGCGGCCGAAGACCTACAAGCACCCGAGATCACGCTGCGCGCACTGGAGCAGCGTGACGCCTTGTGCGAAGAAACGCTGGAGGTCTTCTGCGCCGTCTTGGGCACAGCCGCGGCCGACTTGGCGGTGACGCTGGGCGCTTTTGGCGGCATCTATATCGGCGGCGGCATCGTGCCCAAGCTGGGCGAATATTTCGCGCGCTCCTGCTTCCGGGCGCGCTTCGAGGACAAGGGCCGCTTCACCGCCTATGTGGCGGCGATTCCAACCTTTGTCATCACCGCCGAACACGCCACCTTCAAGGGCGCCTCGGCCATTCTCGAGGCGCAGCTGCGCAATTTGCAGACCACGCCCGGCGCCGGGCTGCTGGGCCAGATCAGGCGCGCGCGCCCGGAGTTGTCGCCGGCCGAGCTGCGCGTGGCCGAACACATCCTGGCGCACCCGCGCTCGGCGCTGAACGACCCGATCGCCACGATTGCGCGCGCCGCCCAAGTCAGCCAGCCGACCGTCATCCGCTTTTGCCGCACGCTGGGCTGCGAGGGTCTGTCCGACTTCAAGCTGCGCCTGGCCTCGGGCCTGACCGGCACCGTGCCGGTCACGCACACGCAGGTCAATCTGGATGACTCGATGCTGGAACTGGGCGCCAAGGTGCTGGGCAACACCGCCTCGGCGATATTGCAGGTGCGCAGCCAACTCAACCGCGACATGATGGCGCGGGCGGTCGAGCTGCTGCTACATGCCGGTCGGATCGAGTTCTACGCGCTGGGCCATTACGGCGTGGTGGCGCAAGACGCCGAGTACAAGTTCCTGCGCTTTGGCATGCCCAGCTCGGCCTACACCGACCCGCGCCTGCAGCTGCTGGCGGCCAATGTCTTGAAGCCCGGCGACGTGGCTGTGGTGATCAGCAATAGCGGCCGCCTGCCCGAGCTGCTGGAGGTGGTGGAGCGCGCGCATCAACGCGGCGCCTTGGTGGTGGCCATCACGGCCGGCCAATCGCCACTCGCGCGCAAGGCCGATGTGACCTTGATCGTCGATCACACCGAAGATGTGGAAACCCATGTGCCCATGGTCAGCCGCATCCTGCACCTGCTGGTGATCGATATCTTGGCAGTGGGCGTGGCAATGCGGCGCAATGCCGACGGCCTGGACCCGCTTGGCAACTCGAGCCTGCTGGAGCTGGACGAGCCCGGCCGCACTGCGGATCAGAGCAGCGGCCAGCCACAGGCCAAACGCACGGCGCCTGGCGTCAGCCTGGCCTCGCCCTTGGCGCGTTTGACTTCACACAGCCGCTAACTGCTCGCCTCACCGGCAGGTGTTTGGGCGGCGCCACGCACGCGCCGGTGCGCCGCGCGGGCGCTGGGCACCCAGGCCTGGGTGGCCCAGCGGCGCCACATCAACAGACCCCTGATCCATTCATCCAAGGCATAGGCGATCCACAAGCCCGGCAAGCCCAGCCCCAAGTGGACGCCCAAAAACCAGCTGCCACCGGCCAAGACAACCAACATCGAAGCCGCGCCGGCGATGACCGGATAACGCGCATCCCCAGCGGCACGCAGCGCATTGATGACGACCAGATTGAAGGTGCGCCCCGGCTCCAGCAGCACGGTCAGCCACAGCAGCGTCACACCCGCCGCGATGATGGCCGGTTCATTGGTGAACCAGCCCATCAGCCAAGGCCCGGCCAAAGCCGCCGCCAACGCGACGACCACGCTGACCACCAGGCCGCGCGCCAGCGCCCGCCGCACCAGGCTATGCGCCGCATGCAGGCGGCCGGCACCGATCAGATGGCCCACCACGATCTCGACTGCGAAGCCGGTGGCGATGCCGAACATCATCACAAAACCCATCAGCTGCAAGGCATAGGCTTGCGTGGCCAAGACCGTGGCGCCCAAGCTGGCCGCCACACTGACGCTGACCACAAAGGCCAGTCGGTAGGCGATGTTCTCGGCCGCACCCGGCAAGCCGATGTGCAAGACCGCTGCCAGCTCCCGCGCGGGCAAGCGCCACCAATCAGACCAGCGTGGCCGCAGCCCCAGGCGCGCACGCCACAACAGCAGATGCAGCGCCAGGCCCAGGGCCCGACTCAGGCCCAGCGCCAAGGCGAAGCCGGTCAAGCCCATCGCAGGCACAAAGCCCCAGCCCAGCATCAAGGGCAGCGCCAGCGCGAGGTGGCACAACTGCATCGCCACCACCACCGCGAGCGCCTCGCGGCTGCGCAGATGGGCGCGCATCACGCTGGACATCGTGGCGTTCCAGGCATCCAACAGCAAGGCCGGCGCCAACACCTGCAAGAACGGCGTCGCCAAGGGCATCACCTCGGCCGGCGCGTTCAGCAAGCGCAACAGCGGCGCGGCGCCGAGCACGGCGGCCAAGGCCGCGATGCCGCCGATCCAGCTGCTGGCACCCAGCACCGCACGCGCGACCGCGTCCGCCGCCGCACGCTGCCCGGCGCCCAGGTTTTGCGTCAGCACCACGCTGACGCCGGCCCCAATCACCCGGAACAAGATGAACAGCGTCGCTGACACCTGCAGGCCCAAAGCGAAGGCGCCTGCCGAGACATCTGAAATCCGCGCCGCCAAGGCCGTGCCGACCAGGCCCAGCGCCATCGATAGCCACAGCTCCATGAACAAGGGCCAGACGATGCTGAGCAAACGGGGCGCCGGTAGTGGGGCTTGAGGGCGTGTGGAACTGGACATCAAAATGCAGGCGGGCGAACAAAACGTAGACTGCGCGGTGCAGCGCTGGCGATTGTTGCGCCAGCGAGCCGCCCCGGCGTCCACCCCCTCAGTTGAGTTTGTTTCGCCATGACCCCATCCGTCCTCCGCCCAGCGCACCCCTTTGTGCTGCCTGCGCTGCCTGCCCCAAGCCTGGTGGAGCAGGTGCAGGCTGCGCAGCTGCTGCTGGGCGCCGTCGACGCCCCGACGCTGGCCGCCTTGCTGACGCAGGCGCCGTCACAAATCGAACAAGCGCTGTTGCTGCTGGCCGCGAGCGGGCCGGCGGTGCTGGACGCAGCCCGCGAGGCGCAGCTCTTGGCCGAGCTGCTGCCGCGCGCGCTGCAACTCTTGCTCAATGCGGAGCAATTCGCGCGCGCCGCCGAGCTGGTGCTCCAGCATGGCCGGCCGGCCCAGCAGCTGGACTTTTTGGAGCAGGCAGGTTGGGCCTTGTTCTACAGCCCTGCCGCCCGCCCGCTGCTGGGTCAGCTGCTGAGCCTGAATGCCTTGCAGCCACGCCTGCAGCAAGGCGACTTGCTGGGCCTGCAACACATCTGGACCATCGAAGTGGCGGGCGAACCCCACCAAGTCGAGCGCCGCTTGCCCGCGTCCGTCGGCTTGAGCGCCGCGCTGCAGGCCACACTGCAGACGCGCATCGCGCAGATGTTTGACCAGGCGCCGCGCGCCATTCAACAAGCGCAGATCGCCATCGATGGCTTCCCCAATGACCTGGTGCTGCCCGCGCTGCTGGCGCGTTACTCGCTAGGCCTGGCCTTGCTTGACGCTGGCCAACCCCAGGCAGCAATAGCACCCTTGAGCGCCGCCCTCAAAGGCGCCAACCGCGACGGTGCAACGCTGCTGCAGATCGATGCGCTGCAGGCCCTGAGCTTGGTGCACGAGGTCCTGGAACTGGCCGCGCCGGCCGAGCTTTATGCCCAAGAGGCGCAGCGCCTGCGCCGCCAGCTTGGCCTGCGCGAGCCGCAGACGATTTGGCCCGAGGACGCCTACAACGCCTTTCCGCAACTGCTGGACCGCGCCACGCAGCAACTGTTTGGCGGCCACCTGAACGCCGCTGCCAGCAGCCTGGCCGATTTGGAGCAGCGCGAGCGCAAGGCCTTTTACTGCTTCAAATGGCGCAACCGCCTGTTGCACGCGCAGAGCTGGTTGGCCTCCCTGCGCCATGACGAGGCGGCGCTGCGGGCCATCGCGGCGGGCTTCAGGCCAGGCGCTTTCGCGGGCTGCTCGCTGTATGAGCTAGAGCTGGCGGTCTTGCAGGCCGGCTGCGCGCTGCTGGCGGCCCAAGCCTTGGCCGATGAGCGCTTGCAATCACTCAAGGCCGAATTGCAGCAACGCACCCTGCCGCAGCTGCAACGCCGCCTGCTTTTGATTGAGGCCTTGGGCGCGGCCCAGGGGGCCGATCTACCGGCGCTGCTGCGATGGTTAGGCAGTGAAGACGAATTGCTGGAAGCCGATGCGCGCTGGCTGGCACCCAAGCTGGTCGGCCCCTTGGCCGCGCTGCTCACCACGCCCAGCATCGTTCACCACCCCCAAGCGCGCAGCCGGGCCACCGACTTGCTGGCCTTGCTGCGCAGTGCGGCCGAGCGGCCAGCGCCCGACCAGCTCGTCGGCGCCAACGAGGCGATGAGTCACGACGGGCCGCCCCCTCAAGGCCTGACTGGGCGCGAATGGCAGGTGCTGCGCCTGATCGGCGAACAACACAGCAACGAACAAATCGCAAGCGCCTTGTTTGTCTCGGTCGCGACGGTCAAAACGCATATCAACCGCGTCTACAGCAAGCTCAATATTGGTTCACGCGAAGAGGCGATACAGCGAGCCCGGCACTTGGGTGATTGAACTGGCTGACGGCTTGAGGGCGGCTTTGTGCCAATTGCTGCCGCCCATCTGGGCATACCCAGTCATTGAACTTTGACCGTAGCTCCATCTAGGCGTTTCATCGCGTGTAGTCATTGCGCTCCTCTATTGCGGTGGACAGGTACTCGATGAATTCAAACTGTAGGTTGTCGGCTTCAATGAAATATGCACTCTTGCGGTGCGGGTGTGAGGCGCCGAGGTGGTCCACGCAGTAGCCCGCGGCCGCTAGGCGCTCGATGACTGTGCTGAGTGAGGGCACGACCAAACCGATGTGTTTGACGCCGACCTGTGATTCCTTCCAATTTAGGCCGCTGCCTTCCCCGCCACTTTGCAGGGCGATGTAGCTGCTCGGCGTGCCGATATGTAGCCAATCAACTTCGCTCCCGAACCAGTGCATCTTTGAGCGCGCGCGAATGCGCCAATTAGGCATGGCGGCAAGCAGGAATTCGGCCGTATCGTCTAAATTTTTGACTGTGACGTTGACATGTTCCAGGTATCCATCGGACATGGTGCGACCTTTCGCGCGCATGGCGTTGTTGTTTATTGAAGGAGGGTTGCGCGCTGGCTGACGCTTGAGGGAGAAGGGCCGCAAGAAAATTAGTTCCAAGCAAGGGCTGCTGCCTGCGTCAACGTCAGCGCCGGCTCGGGCGGCGATCTACGCACCGGCATTCGCCTCATCGAGCTTGGGCCGCCTATAGGCCATGCCGACAGAACGCGGCGCCGTGTTGACGAAGCCGAATTGGGCATACAGTTCTTGCGCCCGGCCATCCGCCATCAGGCTGACATAGCCACTCAAAGGGACCTGGGATTCGATGTATTTCCGGATCTCGGACATGATGAGTTTGCCCAGACCGCGCCCCTGATGTTGCTTCAATACTGCGATATCTACGACCTGAAAGAAGCAGCCCCCGTCGCCGATCACCCTCCCCATGCCGACCGGCTGTGTCCCATGAAAAATCTGCACAGCAAAAAGCGTATTGGGAAGGCCGCGTTCGGCGGCCTCGTCGGTCTTGCCACTGAGACCAGACCCTAGGCGCAGCGCCTGGTAGTTCTGAACTGAGGGAGTTTCATGTACAGCAACGTAGTCATTCGGCAGATTCATGGCAGTTCGAGTAATAAGTTAGCACGCATGGCTGGTAAAAATTGCGCATAGTAAGAGGCGCCATCTGAAGCCTGCGGGGGATGGGAGGAGGGTGCACGCAGCTGTGGGGGCGCAGCCTATCCAAGGGGCGAGGCTTGGAGCGCATCGATCAGTGCTTTGGCCGCCCGGTATTGAGGCGCATGGGGTGTAGGTAGTGTTCGCATAGGCATGAAAATTTGCATTGACATGCGGTCATGATGGAAGTTCAAGTTAACTTGAGGTCAAGTACTATTTTCCATCTGGGGAAAGTACCCTCACCAGTGCGGTCCCGCTCGCTGAGTGTTGGCGCCGACGCCGAATTAAGCGACTTTTGGCAACAGGGGATGCGGATGAAATCTTGGACTACCAGGAGGTAGTTCATGTATTCATACGAAGACCGGATTCGAGCAGTCGAGCTGTACATCAAGCTCGGCAAGCGCATCCAGGCGACCATCCGTCAGTTGGGATACCGCCGAATGCAGGCATCGCTGAACAAGCAGAGCGTCAATATCTCGGAGAAGGTGGTGCAGCGCTTGATGAAGCAGGAGTGCTTGGTCGTCGCGAAACCGAAGCGTCGGCGGTATGGCTCCTACTTGGGTGAGATCAGCCCAGCGCCGGAAAACCTCATCAACCGCGACTTCCAGGCTGCCGCGCCGAACATGAAGTGGCTCACGGACATCACTGAGTTCCACATCCCTGCCGGCAAGGTCTACTTGTCACCCATGATCGACTGCTTCGATGGCATGGTCATCAGCTGGTCCATCGGCACGCGCCCTGATGCGGAACTGGTCAACTCCATGCTGGATACAGCCATCGAGTCTGTCGCATCTAGAAGCGAACGACCTGTCTTGCACTCCGATCGCGGCGCTCACTATCGCTGGCCTGGTTGGCTATCGCGCATTGCCAACGCTGGGCTGACACGCTCGATGTCACGCAAGGCTTGCTGCGCGGACAACGCAGCGTGCGAGGGCTTCTTCGGCCGCCTAAAAACCGAGCTGTTCTACCCTCGCAACTGGCAGTCTGTTTCCATCGAGCAATTCATCCAAACGCTGGATTCGTACATCCGGTGGTACAACGACAAGCGGATCAAGATGTCACTGGGATCTCTCAGCCCGGTCGAGTATCGTCGAAGCCTCGGACTCATTGCTTAACCAGTCCAAGATTTGCGCCGCACCCCCTTCGGCTGAACGGTGGACTGCAGCCAAAGACTCAGGTCGCAGTCCACAAGGTCATCAGCGACCGGCCCCGCTCACCATCACCGCCGTCATGCGGAACATGGCGTCATGCGCGCAGGCATCCTCTGCGCCGCCTCCGGCATTCGCGCGATGCCCGCCGAATGCTGCCAGCAAGGGGGTGATGTCGGGAGCCGCGACTGCGGTCTTGGTGCCGGGCTCCAGGCGGAAGATGGTCTTGCCTTCCTTGATGGTTTCGGTCACCTTGATGTCGGCAATCGTCACAGGATTGACGGCTGTTGGGTCTTTGGACAGCACTGCAAAGTCCGCCAGCTTGCCCACCTCCAGGCTGCCCTTGCTCTTCTCTTCGAAGTGATGATAGGCCGGCCAGATCGTCATCGCCATCAAAGCGGTGATGACGTCCACGCGATGCTCTGGGCCGACGATGCGACCGCTGCCGCGCGCACGGCGCGTGACGGTGGCGTCCAGCACCCGCATCGAATCCGGGAAGGCCACCGGCGCATCGTGGTGGCTGGAGAAAATCATGCCGCGCTTCCTCGCCCAACCGGTAGGCGAGATATTCATGCCGGCCTGCGGACCAACGGTGTGGTCCAAATGCCAGTCACCCCAGTAGAAGGTGTGCATGGGGAACAAGGAAGGAATGACACCCAAGGCCTTGTAGCTGTCGAGTTGATCCTCGCGCAAGAACTGGCCATGGATCAGCACCGGACGCAGTGCTTTTGCTTGAGGGAAGCGGGCCTGGGCTGCTTTGTGTGAAGCGATCAGTAGATCGGAGGCTCGTTCGCCATTGGAGTGCGTGATGATCTGGATGCCGTTTTCGGCAGCCCAGTGCACCGCACCCATCACGTCTTCGGCAGAAGCTGCGGCATACCCCGAATATCCTTCGGGGTAGTTTCCGACCAGTTTGTAATAAGGCTGGTCACGCCAGGCGGTGAAACCCTGCGGGCTGCCGTCAATGGTGAGCTTGGCCCCTGCGACGCGGAAGCGGTTGGTGTAAGTGTTGCTCTGATTGGCTTTGATAAAAGCCCGGTCCACCAGCACATCGGGGTAGGCATTGACGTCATTGGCAAAGCCACCTTCGGCCGCCACCTGCTTCATGATGGCAACAATAGGCGGCGTGGTGCGTCCTTCTTCCGCCGTGGTGTAGCCAAAGCGCGCCCAGAGCTTGGCTCCTTCACGCGCAAAGGTCTTCAAGCCTTCCGGCCCCACCCGGCCCAGTACCACCGGGAGGCCGTTGGAGAACGCGGTTTCTTCAATCGTGCCATTGGGCTCATTGGTGCCGGGCTTGCGCTGAATCACGCCGCCGGCTGGATCTTTGGTGTTGGCGTCATAACCCATCACCTTGAGCATGGCCGAGTTGGCAGTGGCTAGGTGAGCCGACTGGTGCACGATCAGAAGAGGAATGTCTTTGGATACTTCGTCCAGTTCCTCTTTGGTCGGATGGCGCAATTCCTTCAGTTGGGCGTTGTCGTAGCCAAAACCAAGAATGAGCTGCGTCTTCTCGACCGCAGCGGCGTTCTTCTTCACCCATTCACGCAGCGTCTGCTGCAACGAGGCGATGTCCTTGACCTCGCCATCCGGCGGTGCCAGTAGATTGGCGGAGAGGGCCTGTAGACCGCCACCGAAGATATGACCATGGGCGTCAACAAAACCTGGCACCAGCGTCTGGCCCTTCAGGTCCACCAACTGCGTGGTCGGTCCCTTGAACTTCATGACCTCACGGCTCTTGCCCACGGCAATGATCTTGCCGCCCGCCACAGCCACCGCATCGGCGCGCATGGCCTTGTCGTTCATAGTGAGGATAGGGCCACCCGACCAGATGAAGTCGGCGCTTTGCGGGGCCGCCATTGCTGAACCTGAGATCGCAAGAGCCGCCAGGACGGCGGCTGTACGTAGGGCGCCACGGCGCGACGCGAACGGCGCCTTTTGAAAACTTGCTTGATTCACTGATTTGCTCCTTGCCTACAGGGGTGGTTGATCCGCTTGAGGTTTGCCCCAACAAGGTTCACTGGTGAACGATGTGCGGAAGTCAAGCCCAGGGAATTCTTACACAGCAGACTGGCAGTTATGTGCAGGGAAGCTTCGCGAACGATCTGGAAAGAAGCGACGTTATCCAGGCAATAAGGCAGTGAGAAGCGGTACTTCAGTTAAACCTTTATCAGCATTTGTTTTGTCTCTTGCCATGTGATCAATAAATCTCAAAAACACATATACCAGCGCAAGTAATTAATTGCCCAAATGAATTTGGCAAAATACATATAATATTTAACAAATAGAACTACTGATTTTACAAAGTTAATAGCTTGTGGTAAAATGACTCAACTTTATATTTAAAGGAATATACTATAGGTGAACTTATGCTTACTTTTAATAACAGGAATTTGATTGTTGCGTGGCTGTTTTTGTTTTCAGCCATTGCTGCCGAAGTTGCTGGCACCACCCTGATGGCGAATGCTTCGCGCGGTGATAGTTTTCAGGGCTATTTGTTGATGGCCGTGGCCTTGGCGGCGTCCTACTACTTGCTCTCGCAAGCCATTGGACAAATCTCTATAGGCATTGCTTATGCCGTGTGGGAAGGCATCGGACTCGCGTCGCTTTCGCTGGTGAGTGTGCTGGTGTTCGAGGAGGAGTTGTCAGGCAGCGAGATGTTTGGACTTGCTTTGGTCATGATGGGCATCGTGTGCGTAGCACTCGGCGAGGAGTCTTGATTATGCAGACGATGCCAATTATTTTCATTATGGGTTCGGCCTGTAGCGATATTGCCGCCAATATGATGCTTGAGAAGTCCAACGGCTTCAAAAACCGTGCGTGGGGTTTCGGCGCCATTGCCATGCTTTGGCTGGCGTTCCTGATGCTGGGCCAAGCCATCAAGAGCATCGATCTCGCAATAGCCTATGCGATGTGGGGTTCTATCGGCATATTGGGTACGTCCATCTGTGGGCGATTGCTGTTCGGCCACCGACTCAAGCCGATTGCTTGGCTGGGCATTGCACTGGTCATTGCGGCGGTGTTGATCCTGAGCTTAGTCGAGTAGGCAGGCACCGCGCCTTCTTCCGTGACGAGAGCAGAGCTTGGCAACAAGATTTCCCGCAAAGTGTCCTGGCGGTGAGTTGGGCGACTCAAGCCAACGTCGAGCAACGCCGTCCAGGCGATCTTGCTTGATCTCGAAAGCACCGTCTGACACATCTGGATCGGTTGCAAGAAATTTGTGAGACAAGATGAATGCCCGCTTTGGGTGGCGGATTCAACCGGTCAATGCAACACATTGGCTGAAGA
>NZ_JAJIRP010000020.1 GCF_025717555.1 Paucibacter sp. B2R-40
AGCCAGCTGGCCGCGCGGAGCTGAAAATATACAGGCAGCATTGCGCGGCCAGGTGGCGGAGGTCCACTCGAGCGACCGGTTAGGCATCTGGTGCACCACGACTCTTCAGGGCCTTGATGATTGCTCCAACGGCGAGAACCACCAACAGGACCAAAGCCGTCACGACGATTAGCGCCTCCCGGCCCCACAACATGAGCAAGCTCAGGAAGTCAGGGCGCTTGCCGCTTGGATATGGGTAGAAGTACGACACAACCATTAGCGCAACCAAGACGACCAGCGCCACGCAGGCCGACAGCACTCCTCGGTTCGAACCTGTCGCCTTGTCCCGCGAGATTTCAGAATTCATACCGGGGCGTCCTTCTCTGAAGATGCCTAACGTTCAAGTTGAGCCTCGAGCGACGGGTGGGCGCGGAAGGCCAAGAATGAAATGGGGGCCTGTAGTGCCCAGCCGTCGCAAGTCGGCTCGAACGAATGGTTAGGCGGCACTCGATACCGTGCCCTCATGACTTGCCTTCGCGCTTGAATATTGCCTTCGTGTCTTCGAACCCGATTGGCGTCGATGTGTGCTCATGGACGACGCGCAAAACATGGCCGCTGGCCTTAAGCACCCAAGTAAACCGGTTCTGCATTGCCCGAAGCTCTTCACCTTGAGCCGAGAAAGCAGCGTACCGTGCAAAGGCGCTCATTGAGGCGAAGCTGGGCTCGGCCGTGATTCTCAAATCTTCGAACGTTACCCTGACGGTCTCGCTGCCAAGCGAAGAGAACCAACCTTCTATGGCGATTCTCCAAGTCGCAGCACCTTCGTATGACCAAATGCCCCATGTGTCGAACACCCTGACTTCCGGGTCGTAGAGTTGCATTAGCGCCTCAGCGTTCTTTGCCAGAACAGCGGACTTGTATGTTTCGATCGCTCGTAGAACCTGTTTCTCTGGGTCTCTCACGTGGGGCCTCCTTCCGGCGAGTGATGGGACTGGTTTGCGCCGCCTAACGTTCGAGCTGAGGGGCCGCAGCCAGCTGGCCGCGCGGAGCTGAAAATATACAGGCAGCGTAGCGCGGCCAGCTGGCGGAGGTCCACTCGAGCGACCGGTTAGGCGTCATTGGCGTAAGCGCGATGTGATGAGTTCAACAATTGCCGCGTCAGCGGTTCGGTGATCGCCGCCTCCAAACACTGGTGATGGGTCGTATTCCATGCTTAGTTCTACGGCGGCACCAGCACTCCGACCA
Organism: Paucibacter sp. B2R-40; assembly: GCF_025717555.1. Taxonomy (GTDB): domain Bacteria; phylum Pseudomonadota; class Gammaproteobacteria; order Burkholderiales; family Burkholderiaceae_C; genus Paucibacter_A. The sequence goes on from NZ_JAJIRP010000020.1 coordinate 1,225, forward strand.
GCTATGTGTTCGCACAGGGTCAAGCCGAGTTCTATGCCTGCGGTGACACCTGCGGACGTTATGTACTTCCCGCTTTGGGTTACACGCTGACCAGAGTATTGGGCGCCGAACTTCGCGAGCGAGTCCTTGGCCCGCCAGTGCGTTGCGGCGCTCCGGTCTCGTAGCAAGCCAGCTGCAGCGAGAAAGAAGGCGCCGGTACACACGCTGCCGGTGAACCTTGTCCCTTGATCGAGTCTGCGGACTTGCTCAATCAGGCGCGCATCCTGTAGTAATGGCGACAGGAGGCGGCCATTCCCTCCTGGATACAACACGACATCTGGCGACTGGAGGTCAAAGATCGAGGTCTCAGCAGTCAAGCCGAGAAACCCATCCGCGGTTCGCACCTCGCCGGGCGTGTGTGAGCAGAAGCTTACGGTCACCTCTGGCAAGCGTGCTAACGATTCGTAGGGGCCGACGGCGTCCAGAGCCGTGAAGCCGTTGAAGAGGTAGATCGATATGTGCATGGAAGAGAAGCTTTTTGTGACGCCTAACGTTCGAGCTGAGGGGCCGGAGCCAGCTGGCCGCGCGGAGCTGAAAATATACAGGCAGCGCAGCGCGGCCAGTTGGCGGAGGTCCACTCGATCGACCGGTTAGAGCGCTTCTTCATGCAACTGCACCCATTCAGCGGCAGCCTTTATACGACCGGAAGTATTCAGCGGCATGCGCTTGACGCAGGCACGAGCTTCCGCGTGAAGCCCGAGGGACCAGAGGATATCGGCGGCAGGAATACCAGTCGCTTGCGCCAGGATGTCGCACAGACCCTCATAGGTTTCCGCGCCCACTAGCCATGGAATTGCATACCGATGCACGGTTTCTAGAACGCGTGATGAAACGTCTTTAACCGACTCCGCGCTATCAAGTTTCCACCAAAGATCCTTCTTCTCTGGTGTTAGGAAGCCAATGCGATCCAGCCAAGTACACCCGGCTTCAGAATTTGGTGCATCGCCTACGTCCTCGCCCAGTTTCCGGAGAACGGACGGCGCAAAGACAGCCAAGTTGATTGTGAAAGAAGCGCTCTGGTCTCGGTTCCATTGGCTTGCCTGTACATCCAGGAACAAACGAACTTCACCAACGTCTCGTTTAAAGCGACGGCCGCTCTTTTTGAACCCCGCCTCACGCAAAACAGTGGATAGGGGCGCTATCGCGGCGTCGATTAGTTCTTTCGGAGTCATGCCTGAGCGCTCTAACGTTGAAGCTGAGGGGCCGCAGCCAGCTGGCCGCGCGGAGCTGAAAATATACAGGCAGCGTAGCGCGGCCAGCTGGCGGAGGTCCGCTCGAGCGACCGGTTAGGCCGCTCACCGGCAAAAACTACAACCCGAGTATTGTCTTTATTCCCCATATAAGGAGTGCAGTAACTGCATAGGTACTTCCAACTGGCTTTGCCCAGAAAGAAGTCTCTGCCTCACCGTTCTTTTCCCCTGGGGTGACCGCTGAAGCCTTGTGCGCCATTCCGGAACGCGCAGGAGCCCCTGTAAGCAGGATTACGAAGTAGAGCAACGGCGCGATAGCAAAAGCCCAAAAGGCAAGGTACAGAAGAAGTACCAAACAAGTAATTAATGTTCCGAGTCCCTCAAGAGTCTCGGCTACTTTTCCGCCAGCCATTTTGGGTGGTTTTATTGTCTCGCCAAGAACGAGAATCACACCGGCAAGGACGGCACGACAACCCTCCACGTATTGGACGGGGCTTGCAGACACCAGTCTAGTTTCCTTGTCGACCTCTCTCCAAAACGTAGATACGAATGTCACGGAGAGGGAAATGTACGAGCCCTGCTGAAAGAACCATGTGTAGAAGTGGCCTGGCGCGAAGTACTCATACGACCCGACGGTTACTGCCGCAAGAGACATGAGTAGGAGAAGGTGTACGAATGATCGCATGGTGGTTTGTGCGGCCTAACGTTGAAGCTGAGGGGCCGCAGCCAGCTGGCCGCGCGGAGCTGAAAATATACAGGCAGCGTAGCGCGGCCAGCTGGCGGAGGTCCACTCGAGCGACTGGTTAGGCGTCATTTCTTTAGAGTGTCTCTGACATAGTTTCGTGTAGCGACCACACCTTCGCGGCACTGATTTGCCATATCGATTTCAGTTCGAGATCGAGCGCGGCTCAGCGCTTTTTCAAGCTGAGAAAGGTATGAATCGACTCCCTGTGGTGGTGTTGCAGCCTCAAAGGTTTGTGTGCAAACCTCCTCGGCTGTGCTGCGGTAGACCTGCATAAGGACTGGTATGACCGCAAACGGTCGCTTCGGTAAAGCTCCGTACAGCGCTAGTCCGATCTCCTCGGATACGGCCCCGTCAGCATGCGGCTTGAGTAGCTTTGCAGCCATCAGCCACGAGGAATCGGCATCTTCGATGCCCGCCAAAATGTCGCGATCCCAGGCCGCAGAGTGTTCGTAGGCATTGATGAACGCAGCTGGTCCATTTGAGCGAATTTGTGCGAGCGCCGCCCTGGCGCTGAGCCGCTTCTCAGGGACGGAGCTTTGGCCAGCGCCGGTAAGCGCGACCACAAGAGCGATGGCGAGGGCGGTGTTCAATGATGCCTAACGTTGAAGCTGAGGGGCCGCAGCCAGCTGGCCGCGCGGAGCTGAAAATATACAGGCAGCGTAGCGCGGCCAGCTGGCGGAGGTCCACTCGAGCGACAGGTTAGAACGCAGATTCATGTGGATACGCCAAGAACGAAGCGGGCTGCCAAAAGCGCTAGGACAAAAGGGCTGGGCACCAGACAAACAGCCGCAAACATCGCGTTTCGCCGAATCACTGCCGCCAACGCAAAACCACTGAAAATAGAACCTCCCGCCCAGAGCACAGTTCCGATATAGATTGAACTGGCCCCGCTAGCCATCAGCGATGCGGTTGATATGACCGCGCAGCCAGCTAGCAAGCTTCCCGCAAACAGCAACAAAGCCACCGATGTACGCCAATTCTCCACTGCGTTCTAACGTTCGAGCTGGCGGAGGTCCACTCGAGCGACAGGTTAGACCCCACGACTTCCTTGCGCCTCGAAGTTCTCCAGCAACGCATACAAATCCTGAAGTTCTTCAGCCTGAAGTTTGTTTTCCTCAGAAACGTCTACCGCGTGACGAATGAGCATGAATTCAGATTCGGAAGCGATGCGCCCGCGACCAACGATCTTGGCTAGGCGGGCTTTCTGGGTGGATAGGAATGTGGGGTACTCGGCTCTCAATGCATCCAGCAGCGCTTGTTCCGCTTGTGCCCGGCAAGGCGGCGCCATCGCTGCCGCGATCATTGGTGTTTCGAGTAGGCCCTGCTCGAGTCCACTGGCAAGTTGGGACGGGCGAGTCCCCTCCGGCGGATTCAGATAGTTCGCCCGCACTGCACCCCAGTTTTGGCAGAGCTTCAGCGCAATTGGGTCCGGCACAGCCGCCAGTGAGGCATGAAAACTCTCTCAAAGACGCCAAAAAGCATCTCTAATTTCGTCCGTTTCGCTGGAGCTTGCGGCGAGTGCGTTCGCATTTGTGGGGTCTAACGTCGAAGTTGAGCCGCGAGCGGCGGCTGGGCGCGGAAGGCCCAGAATGAAATGGGGGCCTGTAGTGACCAACCGTTGCGAGTCGGCTCGAACGCAGGGTTAGCCGTCATGTGGCGCCTCACGCACTCAGCCGGCTGCATAGTCCATTCCTGACCGCTGCCCATTCGTTTGACAGTATTGAATACACAACTGTGTCTCTAATTGAACCGTCTTTCATGACCTCATGACTCCGCAGCACGCCATCTTGCTTTGCTCCCAGCTTTTCTATGGCGCGGCGTGACGGCTGATTGAAGAAATGAGTTCTGAACTCGACAGCATTCGCACTATGTTGTTCAAAAAAATGTCGCAGCAAAAGGTACTTGCACTCGGTGTTGATCTTTGTGCCTTGTACAGACTTTGAATACCAGGTGTAGCCAAGCATTCCTCTCCGATGCGTAGGCTCGACGTTGTAGAACCTTGTGGTGCCCACGACTTTGCCTGTGGCATTGCTCGTGACGGCGAAAGCTAAATTTCCACGTTGGGACTCTGAAATGGCGCGGGCGACATAAGACTCCATCTCGTCGGGGGACGGAACTTTGGCATACCAAATCTTCCAAAGCTCACCATCAAGCACGGCAAGCCTCAGCGCTGAGGTGTGTTCAGCTTCTAGCGGATGAAGGGTGACAAAGTCACCTGTCAGCACTACCTCGGATAGTTGGTTCATTGCTTTTTGACGGCTAACGTCGAAGCTGAGGGGCCGCAGCCAGCTGGCCGCGCGGAGCTGAAAATATACAGGCAGCGTAGCGCGGCCAGCTGGCGGAGGTCCACTCGAGCGAGGGGTTAGCCATCATGCTTTTGACCACTCGGCCGTGACTCTCGACGCCAGCCTGTTCTCGACTGCAGAAAAAGCCTTGCTCCCAAGAATGTATTTCTTAAAAGTACTTAAATCGGCTTTGGAGCCGCACCAAAGATTGCCTTTTGGAATTGACTGCAATTCGGCATCGGGTTCAAAGTAGGCAGTGCATCTGAATTGACTAATAGCTTCGTTGCCGGCCTGCCCTTTGGCAATGAATTGCCTAGTGATATCGAACTCGAAGTATTCGCCTTTTCCAAAGTCAAAAACGCCCCATTGATAGAGCAACATGTCGGCACCGGGCGCTGTCGCGAGTCCATTTGCCTCGATCGTGGCGAAGAAATCTAACGATGCCAGGACGAGTTCATATGGATTTAGTGTCTTGGTGGCCGACCCTCGGTAAGAAAGAAACTTGTTCCAAGCCTCGACAGATTGCGACGGATCGAATCCTACTTTGCTGTCCGTCGAGCAAGCTGCTAGTGCTAGCCAACTGGAAGTTGCAAAGACAAGACTTCGACGACCCGTATTCATGATGGCTAACGTCGAAGCTGAGGGGCCGCAGCCAGCTGGCCGCGCGGAGCTGAAAATATACAGACAGCGTAGCGCGGCCAGCTGGCGGAGGTCCACTCGAGCGACAGGTTAGCCCGCACGAGGAAAACCAGCCCTAATCCAGCAGCGCTGAGTATCAAGCCACTCGACCAAGATGAAGCCAACAGCGCCAAGTTGAACTTGAAGCATGGTTTCATCGACTTCTGCGAGGGTAAAAGAATGCAGCCAAGTCTCGCCATCCCGGTCGTACCTTAGGGTCATCGCGACAAGCCCACTTGTACGGCTCACGGTTTCAACTCGCATTGCCAATCCATTTGCTTCTCCTACCGGCCCCACCGCAGCAGTGGATAGCCAAGCTGGATCTTGGCGCTGCAATAGGAAAGTGCCATTTGCACCGAGATGCTTAGCCGCAGCGGCGAGAAATGCGGACCGAACTTCTGGCTTCGGATGATTGACGAGTCCGCTTCCAAGCATGACGACATCGAATTTATCGCCGAGATCCAACTCCTCAATATCGGCCCGTACCAATTTCGCTTCTGTCGGCGCATAGCCAAGCATTTCATCCGAGTTGTCAACCGCTGTGACAGCACAACCCAAGGATAGTAGCCGCCTAGTAACGCGACCTGTGCCGCAACCGAGCTCAAGAACCGATGTGCCAGGCTTAAGGTATTCAGAAAGGTGCTCAATGTCGTCAGCGTAGGGACTCCTGCGGTAGACCTCAACCGAACAACCGTCCTGTGTCTGAGCACCAGGGCCTTCGCCGAAGGATTGATCTATTTTCATGCGGGCTAACGTCAAAGCTGAGCCGCGAGCGGCGGGTGGGCACGGAAGGCCCAGAATGAAATGGGGGCCTGAAGTGACCAGCCGTTGCGAGTCGGTTCGAGCGAGGGGTTAGGCTTCACCTTTTGCGGCTGCGAATGGGGCTTGGTGATGAATCTAGATTCTCGAGAAGTACCTGAGCCGTTGTGCAGTAGTACTTGCCTGGCGTTGATGACATTGGTGCGATGTACGGCGCACTGGGTTGCGCATGCTTGTCAAATCCGTACTTGAAGCGCAGGGAGTGGAAGAACATCTCGTCGACATACAGTTCGAACGGGAAATGCTCCTTTGAACGGATTGCTCCGCGTGCCGCCTCATCGATTGCTAGGAGTTGCGCGAACGGAAGGCCCAGGCTATTCAGCGAGACGTGCCCTCCAGCAGTGGATCGGTGAATGAGGGACTTATCCTCATATTCATTCACTCCTTGGGTGATCGTTGCATAGACCGACATGCCGAGTACGTCCTGATAGATTGCGGCCACTTGGGGAATAAGCCGAATTAGCGTCTCTGGTTCGTAGGAATAATTGACCTCTGAGTCGTGCTGACCTACAAACCAGTTCGCCTTCAACAACAAGCTGTCAGCGAAACTGACAAATGCAACACCCGGTGTCGCGTCAGCGAGAAGATCAATTCTGTCGCGAAGGGCTATGAGCTTTGCTCCCGAGAGACCGCCGCCCCTCAGTGCGTTCTTGACACCTATGACGTCAACAAGGGCAAATGCCGAGTAAGGACGAAGGTGTATGCCTGTGAGCCATTGGGATTTGACGAAAATGTGAGGCTTTTCGTCGTAGTCGTAAACGTCTACGCAGGCCACAAAGGCAGCCCGAGGGAGAAGGACGCTGACTTCATGAAATCGATCCATGATGTTCGGATACCATGATATTTCCAACGCATCAATGCTGGCTTGACGGACAGCCGCATAGCTGATGTAGCCGACATTGCGAAATGGCTGTCCTTCAAACAGATCGAGGTACGCCGATTCCCAGTCTGCGATCCAGCTCTCGTCCATGAGAAACACGTCTCGGTCAAGCGGCACTTGCTCGAACTCAAAGTGCTGGAAGCCACTGTGGGCAAATTGGGAGGGCATTTGTGAAGCCTAACGTCGAAGCTGAGGGGCCGCAGCCAGCTGGCCGCGCGGAGCTGAAAATATACAGGCAGCGTAGCGCGGCCAGCTGGCGGAGGTCCACTCGAGCGACAGGTTAGACCTCAGTTCCAAGCCCATCAGTCGCCCTCTACAAAATAGACAAACTTCCATATTCCTTCAAGTTCCTGAAATCCTGCACGAAACGAAGTTCCTGCATTTCTTGGACACTCAATAATCTTGTCCTTGCGCAACACGCATTTCTCCCCGGTCACGCGTGAGAGCTGCCGCAAATATCCAGGCTGTTTCCGCCAAGTTTCGATAGCTTGCTCCGCACTTGCATCGCCGCCAAAACTCCAACTGAAATCTTGGATCATTTGCTCCCGGAGGTTTGTGTAGTTCTGGGACTTCGCCTCCCTATTGACTTTTGCAATGACAGCGGTCGCTCCGCTCGGCAATGGAGCCGCAAACGTGAATGCGGTATTCAACGCAAGCACAAACAGGCTTGACGCGCCAACAACCGAACGCGAAAACGAATGCATGCTCTGAGGTCTAACGTCGAAGCTGAGGGGCTGGAGCCAGCTGGCCGCGCGGAGCTGAAAATATACAGGCAGCGTAGCGCGGCCAGTTGGCGGAGGTCCACTCGAGCGACCGGTTAGGCGTCAACTTTCCGCCGCCGCAAAAGAATGGAAGACAGGAGTAAGCGCAGCGATTAAACCAGCAGTAGTGCATCAGCAAGTTTTGAATAGCCGGGCTCACAAGTGTCATCGCGCTCAGAGGGATGTATTGAACTATTTTTGTACGGCTATGTTTCATAGCGCCAGACAGGAACTGCGACAGCGAAACCTTGTGTTTCAAGGTGATCCAACTGTGTTTCCACCTCATTTGGGGCTGCTGTGGGTGGAATATCCACTGACCAAAGGTTGTACGCTGCGAATCCTTCGACTCTGCAGCCTAGCTCCAGTAGCTTAGCCCTGGATCGCAAGAAATCAGAGCCATCATTCTTGAGCACCCAAGCCAAGGAGTGACCTGATGTCTCGACCAAGTTGAAATCGAACACGCAGCCGTTCACTGGATCCGGCGTAGCTGTGAACTTGTCGCCCCAGGCCAATCCGCTGATGAAAAACGGCGCATTCTGGAGTTCGAAGACGTCGCCGTCGCGCTGGCACCAGACGCTCTCCGTAGCAACTGGTGGCCAATCGTCTTCGATATCGAGGGCGAACCGCAACTTTTCCACCTGTGACGCCTAACGTTCGAGCTGAGGGGCCGCAGCCAGCTGGCC
>NZ_JAJIRP010000021.1 GCF_025717555.1 Paucibacter sp. B2R-40
CGTAATACATGGCCAGCGTCTCGAGCTTGGCGCGCACCAAGGTACCGTTCGACTGGTACAGGGTCGGGAACTGCGGGCTGGCGTCGGCTGGCGGCGCGGCGCCGTTGGCCAGGGTCACGGCGACGCGCAGCTGAACCCCGCCGGTGCTGCCGTTGACGACTTCGTGACGGGTGGCGCGAATCTCCGGCGCGCGCGACAAGCGCGCCAGCGCCGCGATCAAGCGGTCCTCGGAAAAGCGGCTGCTAGGGTAGGCCGCCAGCGTGCGCCGGACCAAGTCCTCGACCCGCGAGTTCAGCGCCGCGTCTGGGCTGGGATTGTCGATCGTGACCTGGACGGACTCGATTCGTTGGTGCTCAAAGGGGTCGGTCCTGACCTGCGCGTATGAGGGTTGCAGCCCAGCCAGGCTACAGAAAAGGGCAAGGCCCAATAAACGGTGCTTGCTTTGCATCTTGCGCAAGTAGATATTGACTCCAGAGCGCACCACTATCGCATAACTATGTTGCGGATGCACAAAGCATTGCCGGTTGTGCTCGATGCAGATTGAATATGTTTCGTGACATCGGTGGCCTCATCGGAAGCAGGTTTGTGCGCATTTCCGCGCCTACGTGTCACCTATTTGGCGCACTTTGCGCTTTGCCGGCGCTCTCATACCTTCATTGCGCCGCAAATGGCGGCGCGCCACCCACAGATTGGACAGCGCGAACAGGGTGTGCAACTGCGCCGTGTTGCTACTGGCGCTGTCGCTGGTCGGCGCGGCATCCGGTAGGCGGTATTCGCCCTTGAGCTCTCAGGCCGCAGCCTCAATCCCGCGCTGAAAAGCGGACTGGCGCGTAGACCGCCTCGGCGCGGCTGCCGGTGTTGTCGCTGTCGCTCATCAGGCCCCAAGCAATGAGTGGGCCAGGCGCTTCACCGAAGGCTTGTTTGTAGTCCGCCACCAAGTCGCGTCTGAAGGACTGCCAGCTTGCAGGCACACTTGGCTTCTGTGCATCAACCACGAGCATACGCACACGCCGGGTGTAGGGGTTAGGCAGCACGCTGCCAACCGGGTGCAGGGAAGAAGTGACATACATCAGCGTCGCAAACGGCATGGGGCGCGAGCCCAGGCGGTCGGCTGTGGCCATCACCGCACGGTCGGTCCAGGGCAGGCGGCTGCGGTCGCCGTCAAAGACAAATACCAGCCGCGCGGCAGCATCCTCACGTCCGGCCTCGGCAATGTCCGCCTCTTGCGGAGACTGCAACACCAGCCAGCGCCATGCCACCAGCGGAGTCCGTGCAAGCTCAATACCGGCTGCAGGCTTCATCAGCAAGCTGGCCGAGCTCTCTGCCCGGGCGTGAATGGTGAGCTGCTCGCCGTCGCGACTGAATTCGTATTGAGTGCGCGGCTTGCGATCATTGATGGGCACATGGGTCCAGCCGTCCGCCTCGTCTGCGCTGACCGGCTTCTCAGCTCTAGCCGATCCTGGGGAGGCAAGCATGATGATGAGCGCTAGCGCAACCATCAGATGGACTGCGAACGCTCCCGGTACCCGCTCAGACCTTGCTGCCACAACCGTGCCCCAATATGACCGCCCTGGCTTAGGGCACATTCTCTTCATAGCAAGTCCTCTATCGGCAGCCACGCAAGCAGGCTTGCCTGTAGCCGCAGCCACCAACCAGCACCGGGGTCGTGATCCAGCGTCACTAACTTGCCATCTTGCACCCCGGTCCAGCGCAGCCCCTCGCCTTCTTCGTGCACACGCCACGCATCATTGACCAAAGCGCGCTGCACACCGTCGACCAATTCCGCTGCAAGCGCCGGACTGGCAACAACAACACCGTTCTCGGTATTGAGGCGCTGCGAGCGAGGGTCGATATTCATTGAACCGATGAAGGCGCTGGAGCGGTCGGCGACCATCAACTTGGCATGCAGTGACAAGCGCGAAGAGCCTGTGCGCTCATTACGTTCATTACGTTCATTACGCCCGCGCTCCCGCTGCGCAGCGTCGGGGCGCAATTCGTACAGCGCGAGTCCGGCCTTAAGTAGCTCAAGCCGGTAGCGCGCATAGCCTGCATGTACAGCCGGCACATCGGTGGCGGCCAGTGTGTTGGTGACAACCGTGACTCGGACACCGCGCTTTGCCAATTCGCGCAGCTGAGCCACGCCTCCATCACCCGGCACAAAATAGGGAGAGACGATCAACAACTCGCGTTCCACCGCACCCATGGCGCTTGCAATTTCACGGCCCAGCCTGGAGTCCTCTGAGGGCCGCTCGGGGTCGAGCTTGCCGGGTTTGTCGTGCACGGCGGTCGCACGGCCGCTAAAAAAACGCAGTTCACCTGCCGCGAGGCGCCGCGCCCAGTCGCTGCCATGTGCGGCACTCCACAGCTCAGTGACCGGCTCGGCGGGCTGAGTTGGCGATTTCAGCGCGACTGGGTCGGACAGCAAGCTCAGACTCAGGGCGTCATTCCAATAGAGGTCAAAGGCCGCAGCCATCTGAGGAACCACAGGGCCGAAGGTGAGCACATCGACGTCGCCGAACTCGAACTCATGGTGGCGCGAGAAGTACTCGTCACCAATATTGCGTCCCCCGACGATGGCCGCTTGACTGTCAGCCAGCAGCAGCTTGTTGTGCATGCGCTGCTGCGTGCGCTCGAAGTCGAGCAGCAGGCTCAAGGCTGCCGATCTCGGATGGACCAGGGGGTTGAAAAGGCGGACCTCGATATGCGAGTGGGCAGCCAAGCGCTGCAGCGTCGCGTCATCCGGTCGGGCTCCCCAGTCGTCCAGCAGCAAACGCACCCGCACGCCGCGTTCAGCGGCCTGCCATAGCGCGGCCATCAAACCCATGCCGCTGCTGTCGGCGCGCAAGATGTAGTACTGCAGGTCGATACTGCGCTCGGCTCCCGCCACTAATGCGAGCCGAGCAGCCAGCGCCTCGCGCCCAGCCGGCAGCAGATGAAACGCGGACTCCTCAGCCAAAGCTGCTGCAAGGGCTTGCGTGCCAATGCGGCCGAGCTTGCTTTGCCGACCTGCATCAAGCGCGTAGCTGGGCTGCGGAGGTTGTACGGCGCGCGGCGCCGAAACACAACCCACCATAGACAGCAGCAAGGCCAAGCACAGTGTCCGGCACCAGGTAAGCCGTACTGCCAAGCTCGCTTCGCAGCGATTCGAACACCCAATCACCGTGTTCACCGCAGGTCTGCGAATGGCGCAGCCGGTTTCGTGGTGCATGCCGGGAATGCTATTGCGGTCCGAGCACATGCCGACAAACTCCTCATACACACCACGCCACGCCCCTTGCGATGAACACGACCAGACAAATTGGAAAACGTTGGGCAACACACCCAAGACAGCGAAGGCCGGCCTCAAGGCATTATCCAAGAAGAACTGGCAAATTTCGTGGGCCAGCGGCAGAGTGGCAGGGAGCTGTCGCAAGGCATTGGCCGCCTAGGCATAAGTCAAGAGTGCAACAGCCACAAAGCCCAGAATGCGCGCCACTGCCGCAACCGCGCGTAGCCCGAACTCTGTTTAGTTTGTTCCTTTGTTCACTCCCCTTTACGCCGACCTTTTTGGTTAGCGCCAGCTTACTGGCGATGGTGTGGCCTCACGCCCCCGGCCAGGTTTTGTAATTAGGATGCGCAGCAGTGGCGGCGGCAGGGTACCCATAGCTTCGACGTTGAACGGCTGCAAGCGGGCAACGGCACTGAGCGCAGGGAATGGCAGCTTGAGGGCCGTCAACTGCCTGGCAAAGGACGGGATCGAATGTCGGCGATGGGCACCGAGTTGCTACGCGGGCAGTGACCTCGAAAAGTCCGGGCCTGCTCCAAGCCGACAGTTCGAGCAGGAGCCGCAAAGCTGACGTTCGGGTAGCCGACCGTTTTGGTCAACGTCGGCTTACGGGCGTTGTTGCGGCCTCACGCTCCAGGCCAGCTGCTGTCATTCGGATGCGCAGTGGGTGGCGCCAGCACGGTGCACATTGCGGTCGTCCCAACTGAGCTTCTTGAGCCCTGATCATTGTCAGTAAGCGGTCATTGACCAGCGGCCGCTTTCAGGACGGCAAACGGATGCGTTCGCGAAGACGATCCAACAGCCCCGGCGACTTCAGCGCAGGCAGGTTCAGAGAACCAAGGTCAGTGCGAAGCGCCTTGCGGCTGCCGTCCCTCACTGGTGCGATATATGGATCACGCATGTGCATTTCCAATACATGTTGGCGCCGAGGCGAATTTGAGCCACTTTGCGCGTCGGTCCCGACAATCTGGTGAGCCATGCATGTAGATCCCACACCTGCATGGCTGTGGATGCTCTTGTCGCAAACACTGGCTCACTCAAGTTTCGGCGGGGCGGCTCATCTCTGGGTCGGCGCCAACACCCCATGGACCGCAACCGCCGATGAAGAACCCGTTGACGCATCAACTGCGCGTGCTGCTGCTCGTCCTGCTTGCCTATCGCCTGATCGTCGAAAGCCCGTCTAGAGGGTGAGCATGGACTTCATCCGTTTCACTGGCTAGGTGTGCCCCCACTTTGGCCCGCTTTCCTTCACGGCAACTGTGGCCTCAAGTGCCTTCTGGCGTGGCCGATATCAGCGCCTTGGGGTCGCTTTTCGCCGCGATGCCCGGCGAGTTGATTTCTACACTTGCCGACAACCCTGCACTCAAGGCGTCAATCGATCCATAGGAGACAAAGCATGAGTGACTTAAAGATATCGACCCGACTGCAACTGGGCTTTGGGACCGTGATCCTGCTGTTCATCCTGCTCGCTGCGGTTACGGCCTTGCGCGTCGAGAAAGCGGCTGCTGCGACCGAAAGGATGGAGCGTTCGGCCGCATTGGTGCAGCTGGCAAGCTACTGGCAAGGCCATGTACGCCAGAACTCAGCCCGTTCGCTGGCGGTGGCGTTTTCCGAAGGCGGGACGCTGCTGGCCTTCTTCAAAGACCAGATGGCCGACACCACCAAGCAGACCTCGGAGACGCAAAAGGCATTTCTCGAGACGGTACAGGACCCCGCCTCACGGCAACGTGCCGACCGGGTCGGAGAGGTCCGCAAAAGCTGGTTGGCCGTACGCGACGAAGTCAATAGCCTGAAAGCCGCCGGAGAGAGCGAAGGCGCGCGGGATCTGGTGCAGAAGAAGTTTGCGCCCGCCACCGATGAATACATCCGCGTGACTCAGCAACTGGTCGATGGAGAGGTAGAGAGCGTCAGAGCGGCCCAAGCCGAGGTGAAAGCCGCTTTTCGGCAGATCTACATCATGGGTGCCGTGCTTTTTGTGATCGCCATCGTGTTGGCAAGCCTGTTGAGCTGGCATCTGTCGCGCAGCATCTCCGGTGGCCTGGCCCATGCCAGCCGTATTGCCGAACGGATAGGCGCAGGCGATCTGACGGCCACCCTGGAGGTTCGCGGTCGAGATGAGATTGGTCTGCTGGTCTAGTCCTTGGACACGATGCAGCAAAGCCTCGCCCAGGTCGTGCACACGGTGCGCCAAGGCTCGGAAAGCGTCGCAACGGCCAGCGCAGAAATCGCTTCCGGCAACAACGATCTCTCTGCCCGGACCGAGCAGCAAGCCAGCGCGCTGGAGCAGACCTCGGCCTCCATGGAAGAACTGGGTGCAACCGTCAGACATAACGCCGATAACGCCCGCCAAGCCAACCAACTGGCGCAGAGCGCCAGCAGCGTGGCCACACAGGGGGGCGAGGTGGTGGCCCAGGTGGTCGCCACCATGAAAGACATTAACGACAGCTCACGCAAGATCAGCGACATCATCGGCGTCATCGACGGCATTGCCTTCCAGACCAATATCCTCGCACTCAATGCGGCGGTGGAGGCCGCCCGGGCGGGTGAACAGGGTCGCGGGTTCGCGGTGGTGGCCGGTGAGGTGCGCACCCTGGCGCAACGCAGCGCCGACGCAGCCAAGGAGATCAAGAGCTTGATCGGAGCCAGTGTCGAGCGGGTTGAGCAGGGGACGGCTCTGGTGGACCGAGCCGGCAGCACAATGACCGAGGTCGTCGCGTCGATTCGCCGGGTCACCGACATCGTCGGCGAGATCAGCGCAGCCAGCGTCGAGCAGAGCCAGGGCGTGGCCCAGGTCGGGGAAGCCGTCACACACATGGACAAAGCAACCCAGCAGAATGCCGCCTTGGTCGAAGAATCGGCCGCGGCCGCCGAAAGCCTGCGCACTCAAGCGGAGCAGTTGGTGCACGCCGTCGCCGTGTTCCGACTTAAGGGCGACCGCTGATCGCTCGGTGTTTGAGGTACTGACTGCGTGGCAACTCAGTGCGGCGGATTCAACTGGTCGGTGCAACACACTAACCACT
>NZ_JAJIRP010000022.1 GCF_025717555.1 Paucibacter sp. B2R-40
TATTGCACTTCGAATCAGCTTCTATTTTGATTGCGTTAACTCGGACTTCTTTGAAGAACGGTATAACTTGTACTTTTCTCAAATATCCTTGATCTACTCAATTTGTGTTCCCACGCATTGAGCTGTCAAAGTTATAGGGTCAAGCCTCACGGGCAATTAGTACTGGTTAGCTTAACGCGTTACCGCGCTTCCACACCCAGCCTATCAACGTCCTGGTCTCGAACGACCCTTCAGGGGGCTCTAGGCCCCGGCAAGACTCATCTTGAGACGAGTTTCCCGCTTAGATGCTTTCAGCGGTTATCTCTTCCGCACTTAGCTACCCGGCGATGCCACTGGCGTGACAACCGGTACACCAGAGGTGCGTCCACTCCGGTCCTCTCGTACTAGGAGCAGGCTCTCTCAATCTTGCAGCGCCCACGGAAGATAGGGACCAAACTGTCTCACGACGTTTTAAACCCAGCTCACGTACCTCTTTAAATGGCGAACAGCCATACCCTTGGGACCGGCTACAGCCCCAGGATGAGATGAGCCGACATCGAGGTGCCAAACACCGCCGTCGATATGAACTCTTGGGCGGTATCAGCCTGTTATCCCCAGAGTACCTTTTATCCGTTGAGCGATGGCCCTTCCATACAGAACCACCGGATCACTTTGTCCTACTTTCGTACCTGCTCGACTTGTCAGTCTCGCAGTCAAGCACGCTTATGCCAATGCACTATCAACACGATTTCCGACCGTATTTAGCGTACCTTCGAACTCCTCCGTTACACTTTGGGAGGAGACCGCCCCAGTCAAACTGCCCACCATACACTGTCCCCAATCCCGATAAGGGACCAAGGTTAGAACCTCAAACACACCAGGGTGGTATTTCAACGTTGGCTCCACCTGAGCTAGCGCCCAGGTTTCAAAGCCTCCCACCTATCCTACACAGGTCTGTTCAAAATCCAATGTAAAGCTACAGTAAAGGTTCATGGGGTCTTTCCGTCTTTCCGCGGGGAGATTGCATCATCACAAACATTTCAACTTCGCTGAGTCTCTGGAGGAGACAGTGTGGCCATCATTACTCCATTCGTGCAGGTCGGAACTTACCCGACAAGGAATTTCGCTACCTTAGGACCGTTATAGTTACGGCCGCCGTTTACTGGGACTTCAGTCAAGAGCTTGCACCCCATCATTTAATCTTCCAGCACCGGGCAGGAGTCACACCCTATACGTCGACTTTCGTCTTTGCAGAGTGCTGTGTTTTTAATAAACAGTTGCAGCCACCGATTCTCTGCGGCCTCATTCTGCTTCGAGAGTAAATCTCTACACATACTAGAGGCACACCTTCTTCCGAAGTTACGGTGTCAATTTGCCGAGTTCCTTCTCCAGAGTTCTCTCAAGCGCCTTAGAATACTCATCTCGCGCACCAGTGTCGGTTTGCGGTACGGTCAATTACAAGCTGAAGCTTAGTGGCTTTTCCTGGAAGCAGGGTATCACTCACTTCGTCTGCAAGCAGACTCGTTATCACGCCTCATCTAAGCCCCCCGGATTTGCCTAAGGGGCATGACTACACGCTTGAACCAACATATCCAACAGTTGGCTGAGCTAACCTTCTCCGTCCCCACATCGCACTTGTAATCGGTACAGGAATATTTACCTGTTTCCCATCAGCTACGCATCTCTGCCTCGCCTTAGGGGCCGACTCACCCTACGCCGATGAACGTTGCGTAGGAAACCTTGCGCTTTCGGCGAGGGGGCTTTTCACCCCCTTTAACGCTACTCATGTCAGCATTCGCACTTCTGATACCTCCAGCAGTCTTCACAAACCACCTTCACAGGCTTACAGAACGCTCTCCTACCACGTGCAATAAATTGCACATCCGCAGCTTCGGTAACTGGCTTAGCCCCGTTACATCTTCCGCGCAGGACGACTCGATCAGTGAGCTATTACGCTTTCTTTAAATGATGGCTGCTTCTAAGCCAACATCCTGACTGTTTTAGCCTTCCCACTTCGTTTCCCACTTAGCCAATTTTGGGGACCTTAGCTGGCGGTCTGGGTTGTTTCCCTCTTGAGTCCGGACGTTAGCACCCGGTGCTCTGTCTCCCAAGCTGTACTCATCGGTATTCGGAGTTTGCAATGGTTTGGTAAGTCGCCATGACCCCCTAGCCATAACAGTGCTCTACCCCCGATGGTAATACTTGAGGCACTACCTAAATAGTTTTCGGAGAGAACCAGCTATTTCCAAGTTTGTTTAGCCTTTCACCCCTATCCACAGCTCATCCGCTAATTTTGCAACATTAGTCGGTTCGGACCTCCAGCACCTGTTACGGTACCTTCATCCTGGCCATGGATAGATCACTTGGTTTCGGGTCTACACCCAGCGACTAATTCGCCCTATTCGGACTCGATTTCTCTACGGCTTCCCTATTCGGTTAACCTCGCCACTGAATGTAAGTCGCTGACCCATTATACAAAAGGTACGCAGTCACCTTGCGGCTCCTACTTTTTGTATGCATACGGTTTCAGGATCTATTTCACTCCCCTCCCGGGGTTCTTTTCGCCTTTCCCTCACGGTACTAGTTCACTATCGGTCGATTACGAGTATTTAGCCTTGGAGGATGGTCCCCCCATATTCAGACAGGATTTCTCGTGTCCCGCCCTACTTGTCTTACGCTTAGTTCCACACCGCAGCATTTTTCATACGGGGCTATCACCCGCTATGGCCGGACTTTCCATTCCGTTCTGATATACACGATGCTAAAACGTAAAGGCTACTCCAATTTCGCTCGCCGCTACTTTCGGAATCTCGGTTGATGTCTTTTCCTCGAGCTACTGAGATGTTTCAGTTCACCCGGTTCGCCACAATGACCTATGTATTCAGTCAGAGTTACCGCTCGCGCGGTGGGTTTCCCCATTCAGAAATCTCCGGATCAAAGCTAATTTGCCAGCTCCCCGAAGCTTATCGCAGGCTATCACGTCTTTCGTCGCCTGTAATCGCCTAGGCATCCACCATATGCACTTAGTCACTTGACCCTATAACTTTGACACCGCTGACGGCAGTGTCGGTCAAGAACTCGTACAGACCCGTTTCATCGGTCCATACGTTATTTGAGTATTTACGCGTTACGCCGTCCTTCATATCTAAACAATTTCTTGCTCAGTTGAAGTCTATGTTTGACGCAATCAAAATGCTACTAGCGGCACGGTGCCCAACTCCCTTTACAAAGAAGCTAAGCTTTCCGCTAGCAGCGCTGATTCGACTCTACAAATTGTTAAAGAACACAGCCAGTTTGAACTGACAAACCAGAACAACCGCTGAACTTCACAGTTCGCGGATACTTTGGTTTGTCATCTCAATGAATGAATATCTGATGCTGAAGTGGTGGTGGAGGATAACGGGTTCGAACCGTTGACCCCCTGCTTGCAAAGCAGGTGCTCTCCCAACTGAGCTAATCCCCCCCGGACTTACCGTGGTGGGTCTGGCTGGATTCGAACCAGCGACCCCCGCCTTATCAAGACGATGCTCTAACCAACTGAGCTACAGACCCACGCGTTCTTCACTCGTGGCCTGCGGATCTGAAGCTTTCCTGTGGAGGCCAGCTCGGCAGGCTCACTTCTTCAATATTCATTCACTGTGCATTACAGCCGATAAGTGTGGGCGCTTAAATCTGAGTACATGTGGATCTCGCTCATGCTGAATTACAAGTAACTCAACCGTGGCTCGACCATTTCTAGAAAGGAGGTGATCCAGCCGCACCTTCCGATACGGCTACCTTGTTACGACTTCACCCCAGTCACGAACCCTGCCGTGGTAATCGCCCTCCTTGCGGTTAGGCTAACTACTTCTGGCAGAACCCGCTCCCATGGTGTGACGGGCGGTGTGTACAAGACCCGGGAACGTATTCACCGCGGCAAGCTGATCCGCGATTACTAGCGATTCCGACTTCACGCAGTCGAGTTGCAGACTACGATCCGGACTACGACCGGTTTTCTGGGATTAGCTCCCCCTCGCGGGTTGGCAGCCCTCTGTACCGGCCATTGTATGACGTGTGTAGCCCTACCCATAAGGGCCATGATGACCTGACGTCATCCCCACCTTCCTCCGGTTTGTCACCGGCAGTCTCATTAGAGTGCCCTTTCGTAGCAACTAATGACAAGGGTTGCGCTCGTTGCGGGACTTAACCCAACATCTCACGACACGAGCTGACGACGGCCATGCAGCACCTGTGTGACAGTTCTCTTTCAAGCACTCCCAAATCTCTTCAGGATTCTGTCCATGTCAAGGGTAGGTAAGGTTTTTCGCGTTGCATCGAATTAAACCACATCATCCACCGCTTGTGCGGGTCCCCGTCAATTCCTTTGAGTTTCAACCTTGCGGCCGTACTCCCCAGGCGGTCAACTTCACGCGTTAGCTTCGTTACTGAGAAGAAACCCTCCCAACAACCAGTTGACATCGTTTAGGGCGTGGACTACCAGGGTATCTAATCCTGTTTGCTCCCCACGCTTTCGTGCATGAGCGTCAGTACAGGTCCAGGGGATTGCCTTCGCCATCGGTGTTCCTCCGCATATCTACGCATTTCACTGCTACACGCGGAATTCCATCCCCCTCTACCGTACTCTAGCCATGCAGTCACAAATGCAGTTCCCAGGTTGAGCCCGGGGATTTCACATCTGTCTTGCATAACCGCCTGCGCACGCTTTACGCCCAGTAATTCCGATTAACGCTTGCACCCTACGTATTACCGCGGCTGCTGGCACGTAGTTAGCCGGTGCTTATTCTTCAGGTACCGTCATTAGCCCACTGTATTAGAGCGAGCCGTTTCTTCCCTGACAAAAGCGGTTTACAACCCGAAGGCCTTCTTCCCGCACGCGGCATGGCTGGATCAGACTTTCGTCCATTGTCCAAAATTCCCCACTGCTGCCTCCCGTAGGAGTCTGGGCCGTGTCTCAGTCCCAGTGTGGCTGGTCGTCCTCTCAGACCAGCTACAGATCGTGGCCTTGGTGGGCTTTTACCCCACCAACTAGCTAATCTGATATCGGCCGCTCCAATTGCGCGAGGTCTTGCGATCCCCCGCTTTCACCCTCAGGTCTCATGCGGTATTAGCCACTCTTTCGAGTAGTTATCCCCCACAACTGGGCACGTTCCGATATATTACTCACCCGTTCGCCACTCGTCAGCTTAACCTGTTACCGTTCGACTTGCATGTGTAAGGCATGCCGCCAGCGTTCAATCTGAGCCAGGATCAAACTCTACAGTTCGATCTTGTTTTACTCAACGGAATCGACTAAAACCA
>NZ_JAJIRP010000023.1 GCF_025717555.1 Paucibacter sp. B2R-40
GGGCTCGATCGCCGGGCTGACCGGCCTGGCCGGCAACCCCGCCTATGTGGCCAGCAAACATGCGGTGACCGGCCTGACGCGCAATGCCGCGATCGACTATGCGCCCTACGGCATTCGCGTCAATTCGGTCAATATGGCCGCGACCGATACGCCGATGGTGGCGCGCGCAACCGAGCTGGTGATGGCCGCGAGCAAGGCGGCGAGCCGCCCCGGCATGGGCAGCATCAAGACGCAAAGCGTTCTGGCCTATGCGGACTCCAAGCGCCGGCCGGCCACCGTCGGTGAGCAGGTCGCGGTGATGCNCGCCTATTGAGTGAGCGGCGCCGGCCTGGGTCGGCGCCTGCCTGGCAGCCTCCATCATCTCCAAACGTCTCCTAGGGGGCTGCCTAACCCCCTGGCAAATATTCTTGATGGAGTTTTCGATGCCGAAATTGCCCCGATTGAAAATGGCCGTCTTGGCATTGAGCAGCCTGGGTCTGCATGGCGCGGCGCAGGCCTGGGTCTATCCAGAGCACCGCGATATCGGCCTACTGGCCCTTCACAAGCTCGACCCTGAGCGCAAGTCGCAATTCGAGAGTTTGTGGCTGGAGGCGCGTGTGGGCCACGAAGCCCGCCTGTGCATGCAGCCCGCCGATACCTCGCAGGGCCTGGCGCCGGCCTGCCTAGATTGGGCGGCCTTGCCGGCCATCGCCGGTGACCACTCATGTTCAAGCAAAGATATGCTCGCCAATGCGCTCAAGACCGACTGGATCTTGCAGGTCGCCGATGTGGCCGCGCAGCTGAAGGTGGACCTCGGGCGCGTGGCGGTGCAGGCAAGACCCGAGCAGGGCTTGCATGCCAAAAATCTGGTCGGCGATATCAAACGCCAGGTCGAGCATGAGGCTTTGCGCGCCGAGCGCATCAACGCGCTGCGGACCTCGGACACCCGACTGCAAAGAGCGGATGTCGAATACGCGACTCGCGCCGGCTCGAACAATGCGCACTTTTTGTTGCCTAGGCCCCAAACCGATATGGGGCCAAAAGAGTATGGCGAACTAGCACTCAAGCCCGGCGCACAAAGCAATGCCCTCGGCGTCTATCTCTGGTTTCATATGAGTGCCCTGCAAAAGGCGACGCGCTTGGCCCAAGAGAAACTATTGCCGGCGCAGCGTGAAGAACTGGCCATCGCGATCTTGGCCGATGAAGCGTTTGCGGTGCACTTTTTGCAGGATGCTTTCGCGGCCGGCCATATCGCCGGCGCCTGGGGCGATGTGTCGCAGCGCAAGGGCACGCATGACTATTACAACGAGACTGGTCTGGAGGTCTTCACTTGGCAGGGCGGTAGCGAGTCGATGGTTTTGATGGGCGACGCCCATATGCGGCCGGCCGACGCCGAGCGCGCGGCCAAGGCGGTACGCATCAGCCTGGAGCAAGTGATTGACCAAGCGAGTCGGGGCAAGGCTAACGCTAACTTCGTGCCGCTGCCACATATAGCGCTGGCCAAGGCCGAAGCGGATGATTTCGATGTTTGCAAGAGCGATGTTTTCGTGCAGCGAGCCCAGGGCTTGCGGGCGCCGCCCGAGGCGCTGGCAATGTTCGCGGATGTGTTCGGCCCCACGCCAATCCCGGGCCTCGGTGAGGGGCTGGGCGCGATGCCGCGCTTTCGTGCCGAAGTTGGCCCCTTCTTCGGTTTCGTTGGGGCGACCGATCTACGTCGGGTCGAAGGCGGCCATGACCCTTCGGTCACTTCGAACGGTTTTATCGGCGGGGCCGATTTGTCGCTGCGGGCGGGCTTTGGCTTGGACGGCGTGGTCGGTGAGTCGGGGGACGGTTTGGTGTTCGGCTCGATCGGTCTGCATGGTGACAGCCGTTCGACCCATACGCGGCAAGCCTTATCGGCCGCCCTCGACGCGGTTGGCGGAGCTGCGGCCATAGGCTCACGCTTTGCTGTCTCAACGCGTTTTCGGATGCCTTTTTACTTGGTGCCGGGTGATTTGCTGTTGATGGCACCGCTCTATTTGCTCGCGCCGACGAGCTATACCAATATGGCCGTCACGGCGGGCAATGGCGGCTTGATTCCATGGCAGTCGGCGTGGTCGACGGCGATCGGACGCTTCCAGTTGGTGCTCGGGCGAGAACTCGGCGCCACTTTCTATGGCTATGGCTTTCAGAATTCGACCATCGTGCCGAGTGCCGGCCGGGGCCTTGAACCACGCGTGGTGAACTTCAAGTCCATCAATTTCGAGCTGCCCATCCTGGAGTACCGGCCATATCGTGCCTTCGATACCCGCCAAAGCTCGGCTATGTTGGTGCAGTTCTATGCCGGCGCCGAAGTGCCTCAGCGGACTACGGTGAGCTGGCCGCTGGGCGCGCCGGGCGTAAAGTTGGAGACAATTTATTCGCTCGGCGTGCGGCTGATTTTCGATTGGCGCCGCTACTTTTGAGGGCCGTGGCATCACTTCGGCGATAGCTGTTGAGGTGCTTCATTGTTGCTGGCCAAGTTGAGACTTGCTGCTAGCCACATGCTGCGCGTCGGGTTGTCATTTACAGCGGCACCCCACCTTTTCTGACCCCGGTGAACACGTTCGGCGACACGTTCTATTGGCGGGGCATCGTCAGCGTGAACGACAGCGCGGTACAACCGGCGGAGTTAACAGTGACGTCCGAATAAGGCCTCGACTACCGGCAGGCGGCCATCGTGTCGGAGCCCTCAATGGCTGTCATATTGCTCGCAGGCCTGTCAATGCTGCAACTGTGGCGCCGCCAAGCGGCCTTATCAACCCCGATTGAATACCTTGACCACCGGGTTGGGCGCAAACTGAAAGCGTTCAGAAGGCTTACCTCGCTTCCTGTGAGCTACTTGAAGCAGACCTCATGTTGGCGGATTCACCAAGGCTGCAGCTTTATTACGGTTTGCGGGATGCCGATACGCCAAGAGAGTTCGTCGCGCTGCTGATACCTGAAAGGGCTCTCCAACCGATGAATCCGTTGTACTTCCAAGGAATCAAGTCGTCGAGCGATTTTGCCCAATGGAGCATGTTCGGAAAAGGCTGGCCTGAGAGTTGGATTCCGGCCAAGACATCTGGAAGCGTCTTTTTGGTTGCCAGTTGAGGCAAAGTCTTCTTCCATTCCTCGATCTCCAACCATGCGGGCTGGAGCAGACGCCCTGCATACAAGAGGGTTGCATCAGGAACGGCGGAGATTTGAGCGCGCACACTGGGATTCTTGTTAAGGAACTGCAGAAGCGCGCGTGTCTGGGGAAGCATTGACATTGGCTGATTCCTTTTTCTTGCGGCCTAACGTCCGAGCTGAGGGGCCGCAGCCAGCTGGCCGCGCGGAGCTG
>NZ_JAJIRP010000024.1 GCF_025717555.1 Paucibacter sp. B2R-40
GGTGGCGGCCGAAGTGCGCAAGCTGGCCGAGCGCAGCCAAGTGGCCGCGCAGGAGATTGGCACGCTGGCCAGCCACAGCGTGCAATTGGCCGAAAAAGCCGGCACGCTGCTGACGAATATGGTGCCCTCGATCCAGAAGACTTCAGAGCTGGTGCAGGAGATCTCGGCCGCCTCCAGCGAACAGTCGCAGGGCGTGACGCAAATCAATGGCGCAATGAATCATCTGTCCACCGCCACGCAGCAAACGGCTTCAGCTTCGGAAGAACTGTCGGCCACCGCCGAGCAGTTGTCGGCACAGGCCGCACAGTTGCAAGAGCAGATGGCCTACTTCAAGCTGGCCGAGGACGCGCAGGCGGGCCGGCCGACCAGCGGCGCTGGCCACAAGCACGGCAATAGCCCTCGAACGTTCCCTGGCAGGCGCTGAAACAAGGCAGCCCGCCCTTCCGGCCAGATTGGCCGAAAAGTCACCGTCAAAAAGAAAGAAGTCCCACATGCTTTCACTGCTGCGCAAGCTCATGCTCTGGCAACGTTTTGTGTTGCTGGCCGTCATCGCGATTCTGGCCTGCGGCATACCTTCTGCGATGGTGCTGAAGAGCATGATGCAACAGGTAGAGACTGCCCAGGCCGAGGACCAAGGCATCGACCCCTTGCGGCCGACAGCCCAGGCCTTGCGTTTGCTGCAGATTCAACGAGGCCTGTCGGGCTTGGTCTTGATCGGCGACGCCTCGGCGCAAGCCAAGCTGAGCAGCACCCAAACGGAGCTGAAGACCCAGCTCGAGATCTTGCTCAAGGCCATCCCGCCAGAAAACGAGCGCTACAAGGCAAGCCTGCAACGAGCCACAGCGATACAGGCGAACGTAATCAAACTGCAAGACCAGGTGAACGCCAAGGCCATAGAACCGGGGAGCAGTTTTGCAGCACACAGCGAGCTGGTAGGGGAAGGCCTGCTCCTGATTGAAGGCATAGCCGACGCCTCCGGTCTATCGCTTGACCCCGAAGAGTCGAGCTACTTCTTGATCACGGCGGTCGCTGAATACATTCCGCAACTGACCGAGGCCATCGCCTTGGTGCGCGGCAAGAGCGTGGGCTTGGTCAAACAGATGAGCAGCGGCCAAACCGTCAATCCCAACGACCTGGCAGCCTTGAATGGCCTGCGTGAAAAGTCAGACTTTTGGCGCCTGCGCAACCAGCGCCAGATCGAAAAGGCTTTGAAGAGTGACCCGGAGCTGGCAAAGGGCTTGAACCAGAGCACCCAATTGGCTCAGCAATCGGCCGAGGACTTTCTCAAGCAAGTGGACCAGCAAATTGCCAGCGGCAAGCCCAGCATCAGCGCAGCGGATTTGTTTGCCCAAGGCACGGTGGCCACCGATGCGCAATTCGCCCTGTTCAAGGTCGCCACCGACAACTTGGAAAAATTGCTGATTGAGCGCATCAAGCAACTCAGTTCGCAGCGCAACCTCGCCGGCATGGCGCTAGGGGGTCTGATTTTGTTGGCCCTACTTGTGGGCACGGCCATCGTGCGCTCGGTCACCCAACCGATGCAGCGGGCGGTGGACGCGGCGCGTGCCGTGGCCGCCGGCGACTTGAACTTCGATACGCAGGACAAGCACCGTGACGAAGTGGGCAAGCTGCTCGCAGCTCTTGGACTGATGCAAGTAAACTTGCGTGAACGCATTGAACGGGACGCAGTGCTAAGCGCCGAAACCGGCCGCATCAAACAAGCTCTCGACGTCTGCTCCACCAATGTGATGATCGCCGACGTTGACCTCAACATCATCTATATGAACCGCTCGGTCACACAGATGATGCAAGGCAACGAGGCCGAGTTGAAGAAGTCGCTGCCCAACTTCAATGCCCGCCAACTGATCGGCGCCAATATCGACGGCTTCCACAAAAACCCCGGCCACCAGCGCGGCATGCTGGCCCAGTTGCAGTCCGAGTACAAGACCCAGATCAAGGTTTCCAGCCTGGATTTTGGCCTGATCGCCAACCCCATCATCGATAGCACCGGCCAACGGCTGGGCACGGTGGTTGAATGGCGCGATGTCACACAAGAGCTGGCCGCCCGCGCGCGCGAACAAGCACTGGCCAGCGAGAACGCCCGCATCAAACAGGCGCTGGACATCTGCTCTACCAATGTGATGATCGCCGACCCCGACGGCAACATCATCTACAACAACACCTCAGCGGCCCAGATGATGCAGCGCAACGAAGCCGAGCTGCGCAAGGCCTTGCCGCAATTCAATGCGCGCTCCATCGTCGGGTCCAATTTCGATCAATTCCACCGTAACCCCTCACATCAGCGCAATCTACTGGGGGCCTTGAAGCAGGAGTACAAGACCGAAATCAAGGTCAGCAGCCTGACCTTCTCGCTGACCGCTAACCCGATCAATGACGCCAAGGGCACTCGCCTAGGCACTGTAGTTGAGTGGAAAGATCGCACCGCCGAAGTCGCAGCCGAAGTTGAAGTGGGCGCGATGGTGGACAGCGCCAATGGCGGCGACTTCGCCAGCCGGATTGAGCTGGAGGGCAAGGAGCCCTTCTTCCGAATGCTGGGCGAAAAGTTCAACTCGCTGGTAGACACCGTCAGCAACACCATCCGTGAGGTAAGGGTGTCGGCCGACCAACTTGGCGGCGCCTCGGATCAGGTCTCACAAACCTCGCAAAGCCTCTCGCATTCGGCCTCGCAGCAGGCCGCCAGCGTCGAGCAGACCACCGCTCAATTACAGGAGATGGCGGCCTCGGTGAAGCAAAACTCCGACAGCGCCAACATCACCGACGGCATGGCGACCAAGGCCGCCCGCGAAGCGATCGAGGGCGGGCAAGCGGTGGGTCAGACGGTCGACGCGATGAAGCAAATCGCCACCAAGATTTCCATCATTGAC
>NZ_JAJIRP010000025.1 GCF_025717555.1 Paucibacter sp. B2R-40
AAGCGGCAGGTGCCACAAGCTTGGGGACGATGCCATGACGGTATTGGTGCGCTCTAACGTTCGAGCTGAGGGGCCGCAGCCAGCTGGCCGCGCGGAGCTGAAAATATACAGGCAGCGTAGCGCGGCCAGCTGGCGGAGGTCCACTCGAGCGACAGGTTAGCCCGATGCTGGATGAAGTTGCGCAATCTTGTCATGGCGATGAATGGCGAACTTTTGCGTCGGCGTAGCAATCGACGCAAACAATCGACATACGGTTGAACCTACGGAAGGCTTCAGTCATCTCGCCTTCGCCCAAGTAGAGCTCTTCACAGGCCGAGCACCAGGCTTGGAGATCGTTCGGGTTGCTTGAATTTTCGACAAACCCGGCAGGCGCCAACTCACCGCGCAGCAAGTGCCCGCAAACCACGGCAGAAACACGTTCCCCATGCTCTCCACATCCAATCATCGCTGGTGCCGAAGTAGTCATATGTATTTGCAGCGGGCTAACGTCGAAGTTGAGCCGCGAGCGGCGGGTGGTCACGGAAGGCCCAGAATGGAATGGGGGCCTGAAGTGGACAGCCGTTGCGAGTCGGCTCGAACGAATGGTTAGGGCTCAGGCACTCGGACTTCATGTTGGCATGACTCTTTGGCCGCCGTGCAGGCTACTTGAGAAACTCTTTGCGAACGATGGTGCCGCTGCTCGGGTTGATCTCGCATTTGTACGACGAGTACGAGTTCACGACAAGCGGCTCGATAGAATTGATCCTATAGTAGTAATCCGATGGCTCCGGCATCTCCGCTTCCCAGAGCGTTTGGCCGGTTCTGTTTAGGGCCAGCAAGTTCCGAATGGCGGGAGCCCCCGGCGGCGCAGTACCTTGTAGTTTGAATCTTTGAGATATGAGTCTGGGTCGAGCAACACGAACACGACCCTGTCATGCTCGGTGGCGTTGAGCACTGGCCAAGGCAGTTCAACTTTCCGCCCGTCGACGGTCAGGCTGTTTCCCGAAAATGAGACGGTCATGCTTCTGAGGCCTAACGTCGAAGTTGAGCCGCGAGCGGCGGCTGGGCACGGAAGGCCCAGAATGAAATGGGGGCCTGGAGTGGCCAGCCGTTGCGAGTCGGCTCGAACGCCCGGTTAGAGCTCATTTCTCGCCGCCCCTGCGTGACGAAAGATTTGGCAAAAGCCTATGCGAAGCAATGTATGCAAAGGCGATCGTGATTGCTAGCGACGGAAGCAATAGCTCAGGAGCATTTGCGTACCACTCAAAATGCCACTTAAGTTGCCCGATGTCCTGGTAGAGAACTGCGACGGGGTACACCATAGCTCCAACCCCAAGTCCAACCGGCACAGGCGTTACTAGTAGTGCCGCGAAAACCATGAAAGAAACTTCACTTGCGCGCTGGCTAATAGGAAGGAATCGCCAAAGGAAAGCAAGCGCGACCAAAGTCATCGCCAGAAGCAACAGGACGATGCCGAGCAATGCTGCCGCGATGAGCACGGTGGTCATGAGCTCTAACGTTGAAGCTGAGGGGCCGGAGCCAGCTGGCCGCGCGGAGCTGAAAATATACAGGCAGCGCAGCGCGGCCAGCTGGCGGAGGTCCGCTCGAGCGACTGGTTAGACCCCACTTGCTGCCTTGTGCGCAAGCGAAAGGTACTCTGCAACTTTCTTGCTCTTGATTTCTGCAACTGACCTGATCTTCAAGTGACGGCGACCTTTACCTGACCCTTCAAGAAAACCAATTTCATCAGTGATCTTGGCGCCCGCTCCGAATTCGACGGACACATGTTCCTTGTAGGCGAACACACCACAGAACTGCACTCCTGAAGAGAACAGGATTCCTCCGTACTTGACCTCTTCGAAAGAGGACTTGAAGGTCTGCTTGACCAAGGCGCGCACGGCCTCAACGATCTCGTGGTTTGTCTCACTGATGAGTCGGATGTCTTCGACCAGCGACTGGACAGACTTTGTGGCCATTTTGAATGAGGTCCTCTGTGAATCCGGCGGAAGAGCGATAGTTGTTCCGGTGGGGTCTAACGTCGAAGTTGAGCCGCGAGCGACGGCTGGGCACGGAAGGCCCAGAATGAAATGGGGGCCTGAAGAGACCAGCCGTTGCGAGTCGGCTCGAACGACCGGTTAGGCGTCACCTGCTGGCCTCGACCATCTGATGCGCAAGGGCGTAACCACAGCATCCATCTCACCAATTTCAGGCTCGATACCGACTTCTTCAAATCCAAAGCTTGAGTAGAAACGTTTCGCCGCCTCGTTGTCTGGTTTATAGCAAATGTGGATGTTCTGCGCAGTGCCGTCTGCGCATATCTCCCGAAGGACGAACTCTAGAGCCTGCCGACCGTACCCGCGCCCTTGAAAACCCGCATCGATCATCAATCGCCAAATTTCATATGTGCCCGGTTCGCTATCACTGTCATCTGGCGTGCAGTACAAGACAAAGCCGATCACCCGCTCGTCACCGTAGATGGCATGGGTGCGAAGTGACGTATTGAGGCTGGCCTCGGCTATTGAGTAGGAGTTGCTCGCGAGGTACTCGTATTGGTGATCAAGCAACCGAAGATCGACGACGTCGTCTAAGTTCTCCAGCGTGATCTTTCTTAAACTGATTTTCATATGAGCATTGGTGCTGCGTGTTTTGTGACGCCTAACGTTCGAGCTGAGGGGCCGCAGCAAGCTGGCCGCGCGCAGCTGAAAATATACAGGCAGCGTAG
>NZ_JAJIRP010000026.1 GCF_025717555.1 Paucibacter sp. B2R-40
TGGTGCGCGCCAAGCTCGAGACGCTGGCCATGTATTACGGCAATAACAATGCCTGGTATGGCCGCAATGACCTGATGCTCAATGGCAATCCTTTTGCCGTCGGCAAGGCGGCCGGCAAGGGCTATAGCCAATGGCTGGAAGGCTTTGTGCAGGCAGGCCTCTACGCCATCACGCCGCTCACAGACAGCTTGTACGTCTATGGCGGGGCCAGCGTCATCGCCAGCGGCTCGGTTGGGCAAGAGTTGTTTACCGATAAGACGCGCAGCCATGTGGCACTGGAAGATGCTTTCCTTGGCCTGGTCGGCGGCAGCACTACCGAACAAGGTGACCGTTTGGTCTATAACCTCTCAGCCGGACGGCAACGATTCAGCGTCGGCGAGGGCATGATGCTGGTCAACACCGCCCAGAATGGTTTGAACCGGGCGGCGCTGCAGTCCAACCCGCGCTGGGCGGGCGATCAGGTCGTGTTGGCGCGGCTGGCCTACAACGACTGGAAGCTCGAAGCCTTTCATATCGACCCGGACGAGTTGCCGGAGGTGGACTCCAAGACGCAAATCCAGGGCCTCAATGTCGAGACCACCGCGCTGAATGATTTCACGCTGGGTGTGATGGCGCTGCGGGTGCCCAAGTCGCAGGCGTCCTACTACACCACCAGCAGCCAGTTGCAGCGCGAAGGGTTGCGGGCGTTGGACTTTCGTGTCCGCTGGCAACCGGCGCCCAGCGGCGGCGCAGGCCCCTTCATTGCCGCTGAATTTGCACGTCAGACGCACAGCAAATTCGATATGCAGGCGCAGGGCTATTTCGGTGAATTCGGCTATGTGTTTGCCAAGGCCGCCTGGTCGCCCACGCTCAGCTACCGCTATGCGCGCTTCACCGGCGACAAGCCGGGCACCGAGCGTTTCGAGCGTTGGGACCCCTTGCTGTCGGGCGGCAACGGCGAGACCTGGGTGCAGGGCATCAACCATTTCAAGATCTTTCAGGACGCCAATCTGATCGCGCACCGGGTGCAGGCGCGGCTGCGGCCGCAGCAGAACATCGAGCTGGTGCCGCAGTTCTGGCTGTTCCAGGCGGATTCGCTGACCAATCTGGGCGGCAACCCCGCCTTATCGATGTTGCAGTCCAAGCAGTTGGGCAAGGAGTTGAATTTGACGGCCAAGTATTTCTACTCCAGGAACGTGATGTTCCAGGGGCATGTGGCCGCAACCTATGCCGGCACTGCGATTGATCAGGGCCTGGGCGCGCATGCCAACCCATGGCTCAGCACCATGTTCTTTGTGCGCGTCGGTTATTGAAACCAGTTTTTCCACAGCAAAGGGAGTCAGCAATGGAACGTCGTGATTTGATGAAGAGCGTGGCAGTGTTGGCGGCTGCGGGTGCAGCGGCCACTGGGTCCGGCAAGGCGTCGGCGCAGTTTCAAGGCAAGCCGCAAGCCGGCGTGGGGGTGAAGGACATCGAGCCTATCCCGAAGGATCAGTTCACGCCCGATCGCTTCAAGGGCAAGACCATCCTCATCACCGGCTGCGCGCGCGGCATGGGTGAGGCGGCGGCGATCCGCGCCGCGCGCGAAGGCGCCAATGTGGTGGGTGTCGACTGGATACCGGAGCTGGGCGCTCAGACGATTGAGCGCATCCGGGCTGCGGGCGGCAAGGCAGTGTTTGTGGCCGGCCATGTCGGCGAGACCGCGACCTGCGAGCGCATGGTCAAGACGGCCGTCGATACCTTCGGTGGCTTGGATTTGGCCATCAACAATGCAGGGGTGATGGACGGCGTGTACTCCGGCGACCCGATTGATTTTGAGAAGCAGAAGTCGCTCATTTTTGCGCCCATCCATGAGGCCTCGGATGAGTATTGGGACCGGGTGTTCCTGAGCAATTCGGCCGGTGTGTTTCGCAGCATGCGGGC
>NZ_JAJIRP010000027.1 GCF_025717555.1 Paucibacter sp. B2R-40
CATGTGGTCTTGCGCTCTAACGTTCGAGCTGAGGGGCCGAAGCCAGCTGGCCGCGCGAAGCTGAAAATATACAGGCAGCATAGCGCGGCCAGCTGGCGGAGGTCCACTCGAGCGACCGGTTAGGCCTCACTGCAGCGTCTCGGAGTAAATAGAAACATGCGATGCACCGGCATTGAAAACCAGCTCGATGAACTCTCGTAGCGCCCCCACTGGTGCAGAGCCAAAGTCGATTGTGAGAAGGGTGCTACCGTCCACTGGGTCCTCTCGGACGATGGAGTGGATGACGCCTTGCAAACCGTGTTCGTCTTTGGGTGATTGGTCTTCTAGATCTAGCCACTTCATCGCCCAATCTTCAACGGGCTCGGCTGGCATTGTCGTGTTGATCTGGATTCCGATGTCGTTCCACACAAAGGGGCTGACGGCAGCAGTCACACCTTCGGTGATCTCCACGCCAAAAGGCTCGAAGCTGAGATGTGTTGAGGGATTAACTTCCTGGATTATCGGAGCGCCATCCTTATTCGCCGCCATGTCTGCCCTGTACAGACGATAAGGTCGTGCCGCGTCTCGCTGTAGTTCGAACATGACCTCAGGCGCGGAAGGCTGATGCTCGCCCGTGAACGCGGTCAGTGATCCACGCAGCGCTTCCAAGTAACGTTCGCGTACTGCAGTGGCGAGCGCGAGAAGGTCGTTCATGTGAAGCCTAACGTTCGAGCTGAGGGGCCGCAGCCAGCTGGCCGCGCGGAGCTGAAAATATACAGGCAGCGCAGCGCGGCCAGCTGGCGGAGGTCCACTCGAGCGACAGGTTAGCCATCGCCTTAGCCCGGCGGCGCGGAGAAGACTACGCGCGAAACCTTGCCCTCTTCAAAGTGAAGCGTGAGGTACTGCGGTAACTCACAAGTGCATTCGGCGTTGAACACCCATACGTCTGGTCCGGTAGTCTCTGCAGGCAGTCCAAGGTTGGCCTGGACTTCCTCTCGGGTTGAACCAAGCCTCAAGGCATGCCAGTTTCCAAATCCTTCGCTGGACTCAAGGCTCTTTGTGACCGCGCGGACGCGCTCGCCTTTTGTGAGGTGGTGACTTACGCCATGCTCCAACGCAATTTCGCCAACGACTCCATCCGTGAAGGTGGATATCTTCATAGTCATCTTCGCGCCTGAGTCCACGTAGTATCGGACGCCTTCAGATTCTTTGGGCCTGTGTGCACCGTGACCAAGCAATCGAACGACGTGCTTGTCTTGCGTTGTTCCTGCTACAACTCCCGCGTAGTGCATGGGCCAACAGAACGTCCCGGGCTTTGGAGCAATTTCCTCCGCGGCCAAACCAACGTCTGGGATCGTCAGGAGGATCAGCATGAGCAGGTGGAAAACCATGTTTTTGCGATGGCTAACGTTGAAGCTGAGGGGCCGCAGCCAGCTGGCC
>NZ_JAJIRP010000028.1 GCF_025717555.1 Paucibacter sp. B2R-40
GCCAGCTGGCGGAGGTCCACTCGAGCGACCGGTTAGCCACCTTGCCACCCTCCGTCTTCCAGTTCCTTTATGCGCTGGCGTGTGTGCTCGTTCATGCAGTTGAGGTGGACGACAACATTGACGGTTCCGCCAACAAAGACCTGCCTGCGCGCTTTGCAATCTGCGTCACGGAATTCAACCCAACGCCGCTGTGCCTTTACCAAGAGTTGGCGCGCTGTATCTCCAGAATAGCCTTCGGGGTTCGTGTTCGGCACTACTTCTAGGACTGCAAGATAAGCCTTATTGAGCAACCTATCTTGCTCTTCGAACTTCTGATTCGCACAGGCTCGATCTTCGATCGTATTACTCAACGTTCGGCAGGGATCAGCCGGTTGCGCCCAACTTATTGACGGAAGCGCGATCAACAGTATTCCGAGTAGGCGCATAGTTTTTCCTAGGTGGCTAACGTTGAAGCTGAGGGGCCGCAGCCAGCTGGCCGCGCGGAGCTGAAAATATACAGGCAGCGTAGCGCGGCCAGCTGGCGGAGGTCCACTCGAGCGACTGGTTAGACCGCACGTCGCGCCTTGCGAACCAACATCCATGCAGCAAGTGAGTAGCCAACCCATGGCGCGAGAAAGCCGGAAAGCGCCCACCAAGGTTGCAGCAGAAGCTGACGGACCATTACGCCGGATTGGTTGGGTTCACCGGCTTGAGGAGAAGGAAAGTTCGCGGACACCACAACCACCCAAAGGAGGAAGCAGGCGGCGAGGCCAGCGAGCAGGGCCATTAGCACGGACCTCGTACTGCCGGCCAACACGCGATGCGCCGCTAGAACGCCGCCCGCCACCAAGATTGCAATGGGCAGTGCAAACGTGGCGAGCTGAAGCAGCGCGAGACCAACTTCGATATTCGATCGACCGAACCAATCGAAGTAGGACTTCGGAATTGCCACCGCAGCTAATGTCCCGCCGACGTATACGACAGCGACCTGGTAGAGCAAGGCACCAAGTGTGAATGCAATGAAGAGGCGAAGAAAGCGCATGATGTTTAGTGCGGTCTAACGTCGAAGTTGAGCCGCGAGCGGCGGCTGGGC
>NZ_JAJIRP010000029.1 GCF_025717555.1 Paucibacter sp. B2R-40
GCAGCACCGGAAGAAAAAGCCCGCGGCATCACGATCAACACCGCTCACGTTGAGTACGAGACGGCTGGCCGTCACTACGCTCACGTGGACTGCCCAGGCCACGCTGACTATGTGAAGAACATGATCACCGGCGCGGCTCAGATGGACGGCGCGATTCTGGTTTGCTCGGCCGCTGACGGCCCGATGCCACAGACGCGCGAGCACATCTTGTTGGCTCGTCAGGTGGGTGTGAAGTACATCATCGTCTTCCTGAACAAGTGCGACATGGTGGACGACGCCGAGTTGCTGGAACTGGTCGAAATGGAAGTGCGCGAGCTCTTGTCCAAGTACGACTTCCCAGGCGACGACACACCGATCATCAAGGGTTCGGCCAAGTTGGCGCTGGAAGGCGACACAGGCCCCTTGGGGGAAGGCGCGATCATGGCTCTGGCCGAAGCGCTGGACAGCTACATTCCCCAGCCTGAGCGTGCCATGGACGGCGCCTTCTTGCTGCCGGTTGAAGACGTGTTCTCGATCTCTGGCCGCGGCACCGTGGTGACAGGTCGTATCGAGCGCGGCATCATCAAGGTCGGCGAAGAAATCGAAATCGTTGGTATCCGTGATGTCCAGAAGACAACCGTGACCGGCGTGGAAATGTTCCGCAAGTTGCTCGACCAAGGTCAAGCTGGTGACAACGTCGGCATCTTGCTGCGCGGCACCAAGCGTGAAGACGTTGAGCGCGGCCAAGTGCTGAGCAAGCCAGGTTCGATCAAGCCACACACCCACTTCACGGCTGAGGTGTATGTCTTGTCGAAGGAAGAGGGCGGTCGTCACACGCCGTTCTTCAACAACTACCGTCCACAGTTCTACTTCCGTAC
>NZ_JAJIRP010000003.1 GCF_025717555.1 Paucibacter sp. B2R-40
GTTCGGCTTCCAGATGATCATCGCGAGCGTTTGCAGCAGTAGCGACATGCCCATCGCGGTGATCAGAGGAGCCAAGCGCGGTGCATTGCGCAGCGGCCGGTAAGCAATCTTCTCGACCAGGAAGTTCAGCGTGGTGCAGATGACGACGGCGCAGGCGAGCGCGATCAGCATCATCAGCCAACCCGGCATGCCGGTGTCGGCCAGCGCCCCCACCACGGTCCAGCTGACCAGCGCGCCCACCATCAAGATCTCGCCATGGGCGAAATTGATCAGGTTGATGATGCCGTAAACCATGGTGTAGCCCAAGGCCACCAAGGCATACATGCTGCCCAGCACCAGACCATTGATGATCTGTTGCAAAAAAGTTTCCATTGCTGTCTTCCTTTATGTGCGAATCTATTGTCGAACTGCGCTGCTAGCTTGCAAGCCACATGCCAAAAGTCAGGGTGCGCGGGTATTCACCGAGGCCCCTCCATGGGGCCGACAAGCTTTGCCAGTGCGCGAAATCAAGCAGCGGGCGGAAATCGACACTGCGAACCCAGGTGCAGTGCGGACATCGACACAAACCGCAGACTTTCACTGACTCTCGCAGGCGCGCGCACAAAATTCTTCCCACGATCAATGGGGACAGATGCGCGCGCATTAGGCACACTACGCAGCCCTCGACCTTCGCAGCATGAAACCGCCCTTCGATTCCTTTTCTCCGCCCGCCAGGGCAAGGTGGCCGAGCCGCCTGATGTGCCGCTTCGGCCTTGGCATGCACAGCCCCGGCTTGATGAGCTATCTGACGCTGGCGCTGATCGCCATGGTCGGACTGGGGTTGCTGCTCGGCCAGCGCTGGAGCGAACGGGCAGGCATGGCGCAATTGGCGGCCGTAGGGGCCGAGCGCCTGGAGTTGTACGCTGCCAGCTTGGAGGCCGAGTTGGCGCGTCACGCCTATTTGCCCAGCCTGATAGCCATCGACACCGACATCCAGGCCTTGCTGAACGCGCCCGACGACGCCGACTTGCGCCGCCGCGCAAACCGCAAGCTGGCCGGCATCAAAGTACGGGCCGGCTTGAGCCTGAGCTTCGTGCTCGGCCGCGAGGGTCAAGTCTTGTCCGCCAGCGACGGCGGCGCGGCTGACAGTGCATCCTTCGCGGCAGCGCAGCGATTTGCACGCTATTTGGCTATCGGAGCGGAACAAACCAGCGCTCATTTTTTCGCCGCCGATGAGGCCAATGGCAGCAGCAATTACTTCTTAATGCACACCCTCAGGCGCAGCGGCCGCCCACTCGGTCAAGCGGTGGTGATGCAGAACCTGGCGCCACTGGAGGCCACCTGGGTAGATCAAGGCCTGCGCTCGCAGGGTGAAAAAATCCTGGTCGTCGATGACAAGGAGGTGGTCATCATGTCATCGGTGCCGCAGTGGCGAAACCATTTGCTGAACCCCCGCAGCGCCGAACAATTGATTGAGATGCAAGCGTCGCCGCGCTATATCGGCCCAATCGGGGGGCCGCTGGGAGTGTTTGTCCACGAGGATTTGCAGCAAGCACCGGTCTTGGTCGCCCTGTCGAGTTTGGCCCAAACCGGCTTGCTTGGCGGCGCCGCCCCCACGCAGTTGCTGGCACAAGAACGCTCCGTGCTCGCGCTCGCGCTGCGCCTGGTGACGCTCTCGGACCCCACCGAAGTCTTGCGTCAGGCGCGTTATGCGGCTTGGGGCGGCGCAGCGGTTGGCGCGTCGATCGGCATGCTGGCACTCTACCTGGCCTCACGGCGGCGGGCGCACGCCCAGCTGTTTGCGGCCAGCAGCGAATTGCAACTGGCACACGCGCAGCTGGAGCGTCAGGTGGACGCCCGTACCCAAGAGCTGAGCCAGACCAACCAAGAGCTCAAGCGCCAAATCGCGCAGCGCCTGCAGGCCGAAGATGAGTTGATGCAGTCGGCCAAGCTGGCGGTGCTGGGGCAGATGTCGGCCGGCATTGCGCATGAGATCAATCAGCCTTTGACCGCGATGCGCGCACTGTCACGCAATGGCTTGCTGTTGCTGGAAAAGGGCCGCAGTGACAGCGTGGCCGAGAACCTGACCAGCATCGACGCGATGGTGGAGCGCATGACGGGCATCACCCGCCAGCTCAAGAGCTTTGCGCGCAAGGCCGAGGCAGCGCATGCGCCGGTATCCTTGAGCCGCGCAGTCAGCGGAGCGCGCTTGCTGCTGGAGCATCGCATCAAGACCGAAGGAATTGAATTCAGCGTCGATGTCAACGCAGAATTGCTACTGCGCTGCGAGGCCAACCGGCTGGAGCAGGTTCTGGTCAACCTGCTGGGCAATGCGATGGATGCGATGAAGGACGCCGCCGTCAAACGACTCCACATCGGCGCAGCGCCCCTCGACAACAGCGCGGGCAGGCGGGTTTTGGTGCAAATCTCGGACTCCGGCGCCGGCCTAGCGGCCGAGCTGTTGCCGCGCTTGTTTGAGCCGTTCTTCACCACCAAACCGGCCGGCCAAGGCCTCGGCCTGGGCCTGGTGATTTCATCGAAAATAATTCATGAATTCGGCGGCAGCCTACGGGCCTGGGCCAATACGACACAGGCCGGTGGCGGTATGACGTTCGAATTCGACCTGGAAGTCAGCAGAAGGGATGGCGCGCATGTTTGAGGGATTCAAGGTCTTGTTTGTCGAGGACGACCCGCCGGTGCGCGCCAGTCTGGCCCAAACGCTGGAGTTGGCCGGCTTGGAAGTGCTGGCCTGTGGCTCGGCAGAAGAGGCGCTGCCGCATATCCAGCCGGGCGCGCAGCTGGTGGTGGCGACCGATGTGCGCCTGCCCGGCATGGACGGGCTGGCTTTGTTAGATCATGTGATGGCCACCGACGCCAGCATTCCGGTCGTGCTGGTGACGGCGCATGGCGATGTGGCGATGGCGGTGCGGGCGATGCGTACCGGCGCCTATGACTTCATCGAAAAGCCCTTTGCCCCCGAGCGCTTTGTCGACGCCTTGACCCGCGCCCTGGACAAACGCGTGCTGCGCGTGGCGGTGGACGAGTTGCGCGGCCAGCTGCAGCGGCGCAGTGGCATGGAAGCAGTGCTGCTGGGCAACTCGGCGGCGATGCAAAACGTGCGGCGCCAGGTCTTGAATCTGGCGGACACCTCGGCCGACGTGATGATTCTGGGCGAAACCGGCACCGGCAAGGAACTGGTGGCACGCTGCTTGCACGACCAAAGTGCGCGGCGCGACCGCAACTTTGTCGCCATCAACTGCGGCGGCTTCCCCGAGGCCTTGTTCGAGAGCGAGTTGTTCGGCCATGAGCCGGGCGCCTTCACCAGCTCGGCCAAGCGGCGCATCGGCAAGATCGAGCATGCCAACGGCGGCACGCTGCTGCTGGATGAGATCGAGACCATGCCGATGGTGCTGCAGATCAAGATGCTGCGGGTCTTGCAGGAGCGCCGCGTTGAGCGCCTGGGCTCGAACGATGAGTTGCCGGTCAATGTGCGCGTGATTGCCGCCACCAAGGCCGATTTGCGGTCTTTAAGCGAGCAGCAAAAATTCCGCGGTGACCTGTATTACCGGCTCAATGTTGCCACCTTGCAGCTGCCGCCACTGCGCGAGCGGCGCGAAGACATCGCACTCTTGTTCGAGCATTTCGTCGCACTCGCCAGCAGCCGCTACGAGCGCCAAGCCCCGGAGTTGAGCCCGCAGCGTCTGCGCGAGCTGATGGCGCATGACTGGCCCGGCAATGTACGCGAGGTGCGCAACGCCGCCGACCGCTTTGTGCTGGACATTGCCAGCAGCGAAGGGGCCAACATCGAAGCGGCACTGGCGCCGGCCGGTGTCAGCTTGGCTCAGCAAATGGACCAGGTTGAGAAAACCTTGATCGAACAAGCACTGCGGCGCTGCCAGGGCCGGGTGCCGGCGGCCATGGAGCTGCTGGGTTGCGCCAAGAAGACGCTCTACGACAAGCTGCATCGGCATGCGATTGAGCTGGACCGATTTCGCTGATTTTTTTACCGGTAATGCTGCGGGTCGACGGCATCCGTCGGCTTGTCGATCACGCGTTTGAACGCCTCGCTCATTGGCATTTGCAGATTCAGGCCGCGCGACGCAATTGGGGACTCAAACCATTTGCGATAGATGGCCTGTATCTCGCCGCGCTGGTAGAGGCCAGCAATCGATGCGTCCACCAAAGCCTTGAAGCCGGCATCGCCACGCGGTAAGCCGATGGCATAGGGTTCGAGCGAAAAAGCCTCGACAGAAATCTCATAGTCGCCCGGATTGGCAACGCTGAGCAGCAACATGCGCAGCAGCACATCATCCATTGCATAGGCCGCCGCGCGCCCGCTTTGCAGCAGGCGAAAGGCATCCCGGTCATCCTGGCCGACCAGAATCTTCAGACCGAGTTGCTGATTCAAATTGGCCTGGTGCAGCAATTGAATGCTGGTCGTGGCGATCGTCGAGGCGACCGGCTTGCCGCGCAGGTCCGCCAAAACGCGCACGCCCGCGCTGCGCTTGGACAGCAGCCGGGTCTCGGCCACAAAGGTGGTCAACGAAAAGGCCTGCGTCTTTTGGCGCTCCACGGTATGGGTGGTGACGCCGCACTCCAAGTCCACCGAGCCATTGGCCACCAAGGGCATGCGTGTGGCCGAAGATACGGCCACCAGCTTGAGCTCCAAGTCGGGATTCTCCAAGCGCGTCTTGATGGCCCGAATGATGTGCCCGCAAATATCCAGCGAATAGCCGATCGGCCGCAACTTCTCGTCAAGATAGGAAAACGGCGCCGAATCAACCCGGTAGCCGAGCACGATCACGCCGGTATCGCGGATCTTGCGCAGCGTGCTGGAGTCAAGCGTCTCACCTTGCACCGGTCGCGTCAGCAAGCCAACAAGCAAGCAAAGCATGGCCCGGCACAGAAAGTTCAATGGCAATATCAAGTGCGGGCTCGGAGGTGGCGTCGCGCGACGGGTTCAAACAATCCTTGCATTGTCCCCGCCCCTGAAACCGCCGCAAGCGTGTAAGCCCCAAGCAAAAACCGGGCAGAAGGCTCAAAGTTTGTGGCAGCATGAGCTACAAGATGAACAATTCAAGCAGCAAACTTGCCGGCACTTTGGCGCCCCCGCTTCCTCTGCGCAGCCAAGAGCTGCTGAGAATTGCCCAGACGCAATGGGATCGCAAACAAGGTTTGCTGCTGTTTGCCTATGGCTCCTTGATTTGGAAACCCGGTTTCACGCCGGCCAACACCTTGCCCGCTCAAGTGCATGGTTACCACCGCGCACTGCGCCTGCGCTCGCTGGTAAACCGGGGCAATGCGGCTCAGCCGGGCCTGGTGCTGGCGCTGCTGTCAGGCGGCAGTTGCCGGGGTTTGATTTACCGTGTGGAGCCGGCGCAGAGCGCGGCCTTGTTGAATGAGTTGTGGGCACGCGAGATGGTGATTGGCTCCTACGAGCCGCGCTGGCTCAACTGCCAAACCCCGCACGGGCCGCAATTGGCGCTGAGCTTCACGCTGGCGCGCCAAAGTCCGGGCTATGTGGGCGCGCTGAGCGACGCCGACTTGTTGCACATCTTCGAACATGCACAGGGCCGCTACGGCACGACCCTGGACTACCTGCTGCGTACCGTCGAGGGACTGCGCCAGCATGGCTTGCGCGATGCGGAGCTTGAACGCCAGTGGCGCCTAGCTGCCCTGCACGGTCTTTGTGCGCCCCTGATCACCGAGCCCCTTCAACCCCTTCGGCCCACTCGGTCCCGTTAGTTCAGTCAGCCCGATTTGACTCTGTAGCCGGACCAAATCCTCTACCGTATCGACGTCGATCAGCACGCCGGGATCGTCCACCTCCACCGCCTGCGAAGGGTAGCGCGCGACGATGCGCCGCGCGCCTTCGTCCCCCTGCAGATCGATCAATTCAGAATAGAGTTCGGCACTGAAACCCACCGGGTGCCCGCGCCGCCCATGATGCTGCGCGTAAGCGACCGGGTAATGCTCCAGCGCGGCCGCCACGGCCAGCATGCTGGCGGGACGCAGCAAAGGCATATCGGCCGGCACGATCAACCAGCCGTCAGCGTCGCCGCTTGCCTCGACACCGGCCGCAATCGAATAACCCATGCCGATCGGCGTGGCGCGGCCTTGACTGTCGAATTCCGGAATCGCCACGACATCACGAGCCGCGATCAAGGGCTGAACCAAGGGAACCAGCTTTTGGGTGGTCACAACGACCACCCGCATGCCGGTCTCAATGACATGGGCCAGGGTCTGGGCCAGCACGGTGTCCGTCGCCGAAGCGCTGGCTGGATCAAGCTCGCCGCCCAAGTGCTGCTCAAGCTTATGCCCTTGCCCCAAGAACCGCATGCCTCGTCCTGCCGCCAGCACAATCACCGCCGGTCGTCGTTTCGCCATTCTCAATTTTCCTTTGGACACCCTCAGCGCCGCCCGATCATTGCGCCGAGCTTTACCGCTTGTGCGCATAGCATGCCGTACGAACATTGCAGCTGCCAGTGGTACCTTTACCTAAGGTGTTCTACCCGCCTTGACTACCAAGCTTTGGCAACTTCATTGGATACTCGGGGCATGAACAAGCTATCCGACCTGCGAAAGAGTTACGAGCAAGGTGAACTCGACGAGGATCTGGCCGCTCATGAGCCGCTGATCCAATTCAAACAATGGCTGGACCATGCGTTGGTCAGCAGCGTACCCGAACCTAACGCGATGACGGTGGCCACGGTCGGCGCGGATGGACGGCCGTCGACCCGCATCGTCTTGATCAAAGGCTTTGACGAGCGCGGCATCGTATGGTTCACCAACTATGAGAGCCGCAAAGGGCAAGAGCTGGCACTCAACCCGCATGCCGCACTGCAATTCCATTGGGTGGAGTTGGAGCGGGTGGTGCGGATCGAGGGTCAGGTCTCGCGCATTGATGCGGCCGAATCCGATGCTTACTATCAGTCGCGCCCTTTGGACTCACGCTTGGGGGCCTGGGCCTCGCCGCAGAGCCAAGTCATCAGTTCGCGCGGCGTGCTGGTGGCGAATGCAGCCAAGGCCGCACTCCAGCATGGTCTGCACCCGCAGCGCCCCCCGCATTGGGGCGGCTACCGGCTGCAGCCCCAAGCCTGGGAATTCTGGCAGGGACGCAAGTCCCGCCTGCACGACAGGCTCAGTTACCGATTGCAAGACGGCAAGTGGATCAAACAGAGACTGGCACCCTGAAAAAAGCTCAAAACCGCACTTGCACACCCGTATGCACGGAGCGCCCCGGCAAGGGGCTCAAGTCGCGGATGGTGGCCACCGAGCTGGCGCTATAGGCGAGTTTGTTGCCCAGGTTGTCCAGTTTCAGATACCAAAGCCCGTCGACATCGGCGAGCCGGAACTGCCGCGCCAGACTCAGTTTGACGAGGCCGTAGCCCGCGGTCGGGCTGTCAAGCGCCGGCACCCGGTCCTGACGCGCGGCCATTCTCAGCTCGAAGCGGCCTGACCACAGGCCTTGCTGAGCGTCCAGGCCAAGGCTGGCGCGCAGCGGCGCCAAGCGCGGCAAGGCCTCGCCGGTTTCGCGGTTCTCGCCCCGCACCCCGTCCAGCTGCGCCGTCAGGCTCAGCTGGACGCCGGCCAGCAATTCGGGCAGGTCGAAGCGCCCCTCCAACTCAAAGCCCTGCATCAAGGCCGGCACCGACTTGAAGGCGTATTCGGGCAGCGACTGGCCGTCCGTCTCGATTTGCACGCCGGTCGCATCCAAGGCGATATAGCGCGAGAACTTGGTCCGAAAGACATTGAGCCTCAGCATTTGTTGGCTGCCCTGCCAGACCAGACCCAGGTCAAGGCCGAGTGCGCTCTCCGTGCGCAGATGGGCGTCACCTCGTTCAAACGCGCCACTGGCCACATGCACACCGTTGGCATGCAGCTCATAGAACATCGGCGCGCGCTCGGTACTGTTCAAATTGGCCGTCAGATTCAGGCCCTTGCTCGTGGCGGACTTGCTGCCGCCCGCTTCGCCCAGCAATTTATAGCTGCCACCCAAGGACAGGCTATGCGGGCTGAAGCTGTGCCGAGTGGCCGCCCCGAAGCGCGCCTCCTCCCCGGTCGAGGCCTCATCACCACGCGAGTCCACCCGCACCGATTCCAGCCTGGCGCCGGCGGACAGGGCCAGAGGCCCGCTGCTGAACTGCTCCAGCACAAACACGGCGCCATTGCGGGTGCTGGTGCTGGGCACCAGGGCCTCGGCACCCAGGGCCGAGAAATCCGAATCCTCCCACTGCAGGCCGACGACGCCTTGCAAGGACCCCAATGGGGCATGGGCCAACTCGATCCGCAAGTCCT
The DNA here is from genome assembly GCF_025717555.1 of Paucibacter sp. B2R-40. GTDB lineage: Bacteria > Pseudomonadota > Gammaproteobacteria > Burkholderiales > Burkholderiaceae_C > Paucibacter_A. Next base: position 8,278 of record NZ_JAJIRP010000003.1, read on the forward strand.
TGCCGGTACTCTTGAAGACAGTGCCGACCGCGCCCGTGCCCTCGACCTCGCGGTGTTCATAACGCGTGCTGCCCATGCTCCAGGTCAAGCGCTGCAGCAGTGCTCCTGATGCTTGCGGTGAGCCCTGCGCATCGACTCGCCACTCACCGGCGGCCGATAAACGCTGGCGCTGCATTTGCACCGTCACGTCGGGTTCTACAGTGACGCCGTAGTTATTGCGCGAGTCATCCACCGACAGCCCGGCATAGCCGTTGGCAAACAGCAGCGAGGCGCCTAAGGCCCCGCCGTGGCTGTCGGAGGCCGAATTGCGCACCGATTGGGCCGTGACGCCATCGGCCGTGAAGCTGGGCACGCGCAGATCATCGGCGCGCCTGGCCGACGCATCGGCATGCCAGACCAAGCGCTTGTCACCACCTTCGAGGACGATCGCGCCATTGCGCTCGGCGGCCGCGCCGCCCAAACGTAACTCGGACGCACCGCTCAGGCCAACTTGCGCCTGCCGCGGAATCCGGTTGTCAATGGTGTTGACCACGCCGCCAATTGCATTGCCGCCATACAGCAGCGCCGCCGCACCGCGCAAGACCTCGATGCGGTCGATCACCAAGGGATCCAGCGGCACGGCGTGATCGAAACTCAGACTCGACGCGTCCACCGAGGCGCCCGAATTGCTCAGCATGCGGACCCGGTCACCGTCCAGGCCGCGAATCGTCGGGCGATTGCTGTTCGGGCCGAAATAGCTGGAGGACAGACCCGGCAACCCTTCCAGCGTTTCACCCAAGGTCGAGCCACGGCGCAGAATCAGCGCGTCCCCCTCCAGCACATTGCTGGGCTGGGCCAGCTCTTGGCTGCGCAAAGGGTTGCCGGTCAACACGACCTTGCCGAGTTTTTCACTTTGGCCTGGCTCGCTCACCGAGGCGGCGACAGCGTCTTGTTGTTGCGCCCAAGTCGACATTGACAGGCAAAGCAGGCTAGCGCCCAGGGCCAAAGCCCGTCGCGAAAAAATATGGGAATACATCTATCTCTCCAGATGCGCGCCCGGCTGGATTGGATGCGGGCGGCGCAGGCATGAACTCATTCGGGCCAGCAGCCCGAAACATCGCTGAAGTTCAGGCCCAGAGAGGCGGGCCGCGGGCGCCGCGCTTCCAATAGCTGGCGGGCGCGCCATTGACCCAAGGCGTGGCCGCCGGCAGCACATGCATTGGCGCCGTAGCGTCGAGCGAGAACTGCCCGCCGGTCGCGTGGTCCTGGCTGAGTTGATCGAACAGCTGGCAACTCAGATCGCCACTTTGATGGCCCCAGCCATCCAATGCCGAGACGCCTTTGACCACGCCAACGGTCCCGCCATGCGCGTGTGCATGGCGGTGCAGATGGCCGAGGGTTTGAAAGCTCAACAAGACCAGCGCAAGCCAACAGGCCAGCCAAAATTGGCGGGCGGGTGTTGGGGCGTGATGCGGCTGAATCATTGGGGAGCGATTATCGCCGCGCGATCAAGTCAGCCTGACGAAAGGCTTCAAGAGGCGGCAAAAAACCTTCAAGGCTTGAGTGCCTGCCCATCCAACAATCGGTAAAACATGCCGTAAGGGTCGTCGCTCAAGACCGACAACTGGCCCTCGATGGTGATGGCCTCCAGGCTGTAGCGCACCGGTTGCTTGCTGTGCACCTCGATCAAGCCCTCGGGACCTGCGGGCACGCAAAATGCACAGGAAGTGGGCACGGCGGAGAGCAAAAAATGCTGCTGTTTATCGCCCGGTTCGAGCGGCATCATGAAACCCTGCACGCGGACTTTTTGTTTGTCCAGCGCGAGCACTCGGGTCGGGAAGACGGGAATCAGCCTGTTCTTTTCGACCTTGGTTGACACTGAGGACAAGAGAGCCCAGGCCAGCACGCCCTCGCGCTCTTGCAAGGGCTTGATAGGGCTGCGGGGGTCGTGATAGCCCGGGCCTGTGCCGACCGTCGGGGCAGGCTGAGCGTGGCACAGCGGTGCACCCAACAACGAGCCCAGCACAAGGCAGGCGCGAGCCGCGACTCGCAACAATTTACTCATAGGTCGTTTCCATAGTGCCTGATTGTGCCCCGCCGGTGTTATCTCGGAGCCTGCAGCAAATCGGTGACATCGAGCTTGAAGGCAGCCCGGGCCGGCCAAGCAGCGGCCAACAGCGCCAAGCCCAGCGCAAGCAAGGGAATCAAGGCCTCCCAGGGTGATAGCCAGGCACCGCTGATGTGCAACGACTGCTGCCCGGCCAGCAACACGCCCAAGACCGCAGTCAAACCATGGCCCAGGGCCAGCCCCAACAGGGTCGCCATAGCAGCCAGGCCAAGCGCCTCCAGGCTCACCAGCAGGGCGACCCGCCAAGGCGGCGCGCCCAACATACGCAGCATGGCCAGATCGCTTTGCCGTGCCCGCACCGCATGCAGCAAGGCCACAAACACCGAAGCAGCAGCCGCCAGCAGCAAGACCAGCGCAAAGCCCCGCAAGACATCGGTCCCCGCACCCACCATGCGCAGCAAGCGGGCGGTTTCGAGTGCCGGCGCTGCAGCCTGCAGGCCCGGCTGCGCATTGACCCAACGCGGCATAGAAACCGCCGCCAAGGGGCTGCGGTAGCGCAGCAAAATCAGGGTGATTTCGCGCTCCTCATCGCTGAGCTCATGGCCAGAGTCGTGATGGCTTTCATGTTGCTGCCACACCGAAGACAGGTCGGTAATCACCAAGCGATCCAGCACGCTGGCGCTGGCCGCCAGCACCCCCACCACCGTGTAGAGCTGCTCCTCATGCGCGCTGCCTTGCAGGCCCAAGCCATGACTGGCGGAAAAGGTCTGGCCGAGTTTGAGGCCGGTGCTGGCAGCCACCTCGGCGCCCAGCACGGCCTGCATGGGGCCGCTCCAGGCCTGGCCGCTGGAAAAACGCGCTTGGAAGTGATCCAGATACTGCGCCGTGCTGCCGACGATGCGAAAGCCCTGCACGCTATCGCCCAAAGACTGCGGGATGGCTTGCGCCACCAAGGGCTGAGCACGCAGGGTCTGCAGCGTGTTGAAAGGGATATTGCCGGTCGGCACATCCAGATGAAAAGCGCCCGCCAACATGATCTGCATCGGGCTGCCTTTGGCGCCGACGATCAGGTCGATGCCGGCCAGATCACGTCGCATGCCCTGCTCGATCTGCTCGCTGACCAGGAGCACAAAGCAAATCGCCCCCAAGCCTAGACTCAGCAAAAGCAGATTCAGCGCCGCCGTCAAGGGTTGAGCCCATAGATAGCGCCAGGCCAGTCGCATCAAACTCATAGGACTGACGCGCTGGAGGCAGATTTAGGCAGGTGCAATTCCCGCCAAATTTGATTTTCGCTGGCCAGAAAGCGCTCGGAGATGCGGCTGTCATGTGTCGCCAAGATCAGGGTGGCCGACTGTTCGGCGGCGCTTTGCGTCAACAAGTCAATCACCTGCGCGGCGCTGTCATCGTCGAGGTTGGCAGTTGGCTCATCAACCAGCAAGAAACGCGGCCGCCGCATCAAGGCGCGCGCCAATGCCACGCGCTGTGCCTGCCCGACACTGAGGCGATGCGGCAAGCGTTTATCCAAGCCGCTCAGGCCCAAGCGCTCCAGCAACTCGGCCGCCCTGCCCGGCTGCGGACTCAGCCCGGCAGCGATATAGGGCAGGCTTAAATTCTCTGCCACGCTGAGCGCGGCGCTCAAGTGCAAGCGTTGCGGCACGAACCCGAGGTTGGCACCGCGCCAAGCGTCCAGCCGGCGCGGCGAGAGCGTCTGCAAGGCAGTCCCGGCCAGCAGCAAGGCACCGGCGGAGGGCGTCAGCAAACCGGCCAACAAAGCCAGCAAGGTCGATTTACCCGTGCCCGAGCCGCCCCGCAGCAGCAAATGCTGACCAATAGGCAGCGAGAAATCCTCGAACTGCAGCAGCGCACCCTGCCTGTAGGCGTAGCGTAAATCGGCCCAAGAGACGGCAGCAGTCACCAAGCCTGACTCAAGCGGACAAATCAAGCGGGACGCACCAAACGCGCGAAGGTGGCAAGAAACTTATCGACCTTGGCGGCCACCACAAAGGCACAGTAACCCTGCTCGGGATTGCGGGCGTAATAGTGCTGGTGATAAGTTTCAGCGGGCCAGTAATTGCGCTCGGGCAGCAACTCGGTCACGACCCGTCCCTGGTGCACGACCTGGGCTTCGGCCAGCACCTCGCGCGCTACGCTTTCTTGCTCGCTGTTGTGGGTATAGATGCCAGAACGGTACTGCGTGCCGACATCGGCGCCCTGGCGGTTCAAGGTGGTGGGGTCATGGATGGCAAAGAATACTTCCAGCAATTCGGTTAGGCTGACTTGCGCAGCATCAAAATCAAGCCTCACCACTTCAACATGGCCGGTATTGCCGCCGCAAATTTGTTCATACGTAGGCTGCTGCACATGGCCGTTGCAATAGCCGGACTCGACCTTGTGCACGCCCTTGACGCGCTCGAAAACCGCCTCGGTGCACCAAAAGCAGCCGCCGCCCAGGGTAATTCGAGACAGGTTCTTAGGCAATTCGCTCATGGTCTGGCTTGGCTTTCTTTGTGGTGATTGCATCGCAGTGCGCAAAGCATAGCCGAGGCTGGCGTTTAGGCCCGTCAATGGGCACTGAGTTGCAAATCGGCATGAGGTTGCCAGACCGCTTCCGCCGGCGCACTGCTCTCATGCAAACTGGGTGCGCCGAGGAAAATGCGGCTATTGGGCAGACCCTTGTTGATCAGGGCATCGCGCACCATCACACCGCGCTCCAAGGCCAGCGCCCGCACGCTCGCTTCGCTGACCTCATAACTCGACAGCAACAATGTCCGCATCTCGGACGCTGGAATATCCTTGCTAAAGCCGATCATGTTCTTGGGCTTGTTGGGTAACTTCGCCGAGTCATAAACCGATTTCAACAAACGCGCCCGGTCGGCATCGTTCAAATTCGGGCTCAGCGCTGCTTCGGACTGCTGAGGCGAGCTCGCGTTTGCTTGGCGCTGCAACTCGCGCTGCAGTTCACGTTTACGCTCGGCCAACAGGGCTGCCTCCAACTGGCGCTCTTGCAGCGCGCCGCGTTCTGCCGCAGGGTCGGCCCAGGCCTTGATCGTCAGTGACAAACCGGGCCGCTCCTCCATCATTTTGGCGACGCTATCGAGATTGGCGGGCGCCAGTGCCTCGGCGCTGCCGGGGGCGAACTCGAACCGGCTGAGGTCGGCCTCAGCGCTGCCGCTGAAAAGCGAAAACGGCGCCGACAAGGCCTTGCCCAGCAGGTTGGCAATGACCTTCCAGATCACCCCGCCGACACTGAACTCGGGCTCATTGATCGAGCCTTTGATGGGCACTTCGACGTCGATGACGCCATGCTTGTCCTTCAACAAGGCGACCGCGAACAAGACCGGCAACTTGGTCGCATCCGGGCTTTCGACGCGCTCGCCAAAGGTCAGCTGGTTCAAGATGATCTGGTTGTTGGCCTGCAAAGCGCCACCCGCGTCGACCTTGTACTGCACCTTGGTCGAGAACTTGCCTCGCTCGATCGCATAACCCACATATTTTGCGGCATAGGGTGACAACGGGGCCAACTCGATGTCGGAGGCGGAAGCCCGGATATCCAAGAGCAGGGGCTTGCCGAGCGGATTGACATTGCCGACCACGTCCAGCAAACCGGTGCCGGCCACACGTCCCTGCAAGCTCAAGGGTGCCAGCTCGGCTCGCTCCGAGCTGAACGCACCCATGCTGCCTTGAAGCTCGCTCAGTTGGGCGCTGTAGTTAGGCCGCACGAAACGGTCGTTGAAATCGACCCGGCCTTTGGCGACACGAACCTGCGCGATAGAAATCGGCATGTGCGGTGCTGCGCTGGCCGCTGAGTCTTGCGCAGTCGCGGCAGCCTCGGCCACGGCCGCGGCAGGAATTGCAACTTTGCGCTCGACCTGGCCGACATCGCGCAAATTGACTTTACCCTGCTCATTGATGATGACCCGGGCAAAGAAGTCGTTCAGGAACACGTCGGCGACCGAAATCTGTGGCGGGCTGCCGGCCTTGAGTTGCAGCTTGATGCCGTCCAAATTCAAGGCCTGCCAGCTCAGCAGCTCCTCGCCAAGCACATCCTGCCCGTCGACCTCACGCGCTTGATGCAAAAGCAAATCTGCCACCAACATCTTGGCCGTCGCCTGCGCATTGAGGCCGGCCGGGGTTTGACTCGCATTGAACTGAGCGCGCAGACCCAACTCGCCCTTTTGCAGATGCAGGCCCCAAGCGGGGTCCAGGTATGGATCCAAAAGATGCAAAGGCATGCGCTCGAGACGCAAACTGCCGCCCGCCGACAGCGGCGACAAACTCGCCATACCCTGCCATTGCAGTTGCCCCATGGGGGCTGAGCCGCGCTTGATCGCAGCCAACTTCAAACTCAAATTGACCGGCATCGCCTTGGCCGGATTCGGCCACGCAAGATTGCGAACATCCAAGTTGATCTGTTCAGCACTCACTGCACTCGGCGCCAAATGGGTGCCTGCGTCCAGCAAACGCAGCATGCCTTGCTCAAGCTTCAGCCCTTTTAGTTGAAGCGCCCAGGGCGAGCCGGCCGCACCGTCTGAAGGGCGACCCGCAGACTGCTCTTTGACAGGGGGCAGCAGCAAGTCCTGAAAATTCCACTGCCCGCCTTTGCTACGCGCCAGCTCCAGTGCCGGCCGGCTGAACTTCAAATCACCCACGATGATCTTGCGAGCCGCTAGATCGACATTGAGGCTATCGATATCCATGGCCGCAAGACGCAGCAAAGGTTCGCGCGCCGTCTTGCCACCCAAAGAAAACCCAGTCAATTGCAAGTCAGCCAGCGTCGCTTGCGCTCTTTGCTCTGGCTTGGGCAGCAACGGCTGCTGCACAGCCAGCCCCCCCTTGCCGGCCAAAATACCGGCCAGCCGCAGCGGCACTCGCCCCGGCAATTGAGCCTGCAGATAGGGCGTTAGCCATTGCAAATCCAAGTCTTGCCATTGCCAGTCAAAACTCAAACCGTCTGCACCCAGTTTGCCCGCCCCGTCCAGGCTGGCAGACTTCATCGATGCGGGAGCGCCTTGGGGACGCAATCGCATTGCGAGATTGATCGGCGTCGTGGCATTCAATGGCCAGGCCAAGGCACCCAACTTAAGTTCAATGTCTTGCACAGTCAAGCCAAGAGCAGGTTTGGTGGACGCATCTTGCCAATCCAGCCCTCCGGCGCTCAGATCGAACCGCTCGATGGCCAGCAACCAAGGCGCAGCCTTGCTATTGCCAGCAGGCTGATCTTGTCCCTTGTCCTGTTCCTTGGCTTGACCCGACTCAAGCGCCACTCCGGCCAGTTGCATGCTGCCCCGGCCGTCTTTTGAAATGGACATTTTTGGGGCCACCCATTTGACCGCCCCGAGCTTGACGACCCGATTCAAAGGCTGGACATCCAGCAACTGCAGCTCCAACTCGCGCCAGGACAGGCCGGGTGCCGCAGTTGGGGCCTGCAGTTCAAACTGGGCCAATTTAACTTGTCCCGCCAGAGCAACTTCGGGCACCTTGCCAAGCGACTGCTGAAATTTCAGATGCAAGTCTGCATCCACCCGTCCCTGCTTCAAGCGCAGCGGCAAGGCAGCAGGCACATAAGGGGCGTAAGGAGCCAAATCCAGGCCATCCAATTTGAAATCAAGTGTTGCCACACGCTGCTGCGCAAATGGCAAGGCGCTGCCCTTGGCGCCGAAGGCAACGCCGTTCAATCGACCGGACACTTGTGGCTCAACATTGACCTTGACATCGGCCGCCAGGGTCGAAACAAAGGGCAGGTCCAGCAACAAGTGGTCTATTTGGTGGCGACTTGCTGTGGGCTTGTCATCCAGCAGCACCGCCCCTTGCTGCAAGTCAATGTTGTAGAGCGCGAGCGCCAAGGGCTTGGTATCAGGCTTGGGCTGCGCGGCGGGCTTGGTGAAACGCTCGATCAAATCATCAATGTCGTAATGGCCGGCCGCCACCCGAGTCAAACGCAGAATTGGTCGCACGAGGGTCAAAGATTCCACCACCGGGCTGCCAAACCATAGCGAACTGACGGACAGGTTGAGCGTTAGCCTTTCCAGCTCCAGCAGCGCATCTTTTTGTTGGGCCGTGCCCGCAACGGTCAAGCCCTCCAGCGTCAAGGCCAAGGTCCAGGGCTGAAAGCTCACCGCCCGAACGCTGACGCTGCGGCCCAGCGCCTTGCTCGCCAATTCCACCCCCGTGGACTGAAGCCAGCGCGGCAAGACGAGCCAAGCAAGCAAGAACACCAAGCCCACAAGACCCAAAATGCCGGCAAGCCATCGCCGCCAAGTCTGCCATGAGCTAGCGGCCAAGGGCGTATTCGAATTGTTCGGGCTTGTCATCCTGTCCATCCATCGTCAGCAAGGCACAATTATTGAATGTAATCGACCCATGGCACTGCTTTGATGGGCCGTTAGTAGTTAGTTTTCACAGCCTGATTTGCCGTCGTTATTGGACCAATTTTGAATCTTGTCTCGCTCCTTCACCAAATCAAGCCATTTGCCTTGACCTTGGCGCTGCCACCGGTGCCATTTCTATTGATGATCCTGCTCGGCACGCTGCTGCTGCGTCGCTCGAGTAAACACAAAATTGGCGCGCAACTGGCGATAGGTCTAGGGGTACTGGGCATCTGGTTCAGCGCCAGCGAGGCAGTTGGGCAGTTGCTCTCGCGGCAACTGCTACATGCTCCGGGCGCGCTCAGCGAACAAGAGATTGCGTCTCTTGCCCTTCGCAGCCAAACCCAGGCTGACGTGGCCGTGCTGGTACTGGGCGGAGGGGCGCGCCAATATGTGCCCGAATACGGCGGTCCGAGCTTGAACGCCATCAGCCTGGAGCGACTGCGCCTGGGCGTGTGGCTGGCAAGGAAGATCCAGGCACCGCTGGGCTTTTCCGGCGGCATTGGCTGGACGGCCAAGCACTTGGCGGACAGTGAGGCCTCGATTGCCAAGGCGAGCGCTCAAACTGAGTTTGGCATCACCTTGCGCTGGGTCGAAGGAGGCTCGCGCGACACACGCGAAAACGCCGCGCTCAGCCTGCAAATGCTACGCGCCGATGGCATCAAGAAAATCATCTTGGTGACCCATGAGCAGCATATGCCGCGCTCATTGAGAGCGTTCAAGGCAGTGGCCCAGGACGACATGGAAATCCAAGCCGCCCCGGTCGGACTGCTGCGCGACGGGATGTCCGAGCTGCTTGATTGGGCACCGTCGGGCGACGGCTTCTTGCGAGTGCGCTACGCGATCTACGAATGGATTGGACTTCTGACCGGCCATTGAGCAAACTCCCGCTCGGGCAACTCGGTCAGACACAGCTGGCTCATGCCTTCGGCTGAACCAGCCCTGGCGCTCAGCCCTTGACCGCTTCGGCCAGCCGTTCAGCGCAGCGCTGTGCCATCGCGCCGTCGCTGGCCTCAACCATCAAACGCAACAAAGGCTCGGTTCCCGAGGCGCGAATCAGCACCCGGCCGCGGTCCGCCAACTCGGCCGTGACTTCGGCTTGTACGCGAGCCAGTTGGGCATTGCTCTTCCAGTCTTGGCCGGGCTGCAGGCGAACATTGATCAAGACTTGCGGAAACAATGTGACCGGCGCCAATAGCTCGGACATGCTCTTGCCGGTGCGCATCACGGCCTGAAGAATCAGCAGCGCGCTGACGATGCCGTCACCGGTGGTGTGTTTGTCCAAAGCCAAGAGGTGGCCCGAGCCTTCACCGCCCAACTGCCAACCGCGTGCGCTGAGTTCTTCCAGCACATAACGGTCGCCCACCTTGGCACGCACAAATTCCACATCCAGCGCCTTGATCGCCAGCTCGACCGCCATATTCGTCATCAAGGTGCCGACAGCGCCGGGCACAGAGCCTCCTTGCGCCAAGCGGTCTGCAACCATCAAATACAGCAGCTCATCGCCGTTGTACAAACGCCCTTGCGCGTCAACGAGTTGCAAGCGATCGGCGTCACCGTCCAGCGCCACACCGTAGTGCGCACCATGCTCTTTGACGGCAGCAACCAAGGCCGCCGGTGACGTCGCGCCACAGCCGTCATTGATATTGAAGCCATTGGGGCTGCAGCCAATCGAGATCACTTCTGCGCCCAACTCATGGAACACGTCGGGTGCCACGTGATAGGCCGCGCCATTGGCTGCATCGATGACGATCTTCAGGCCTTTGAGGCTGAGATCTTGGCCAAAGCTGTTCTTGCAAAACTCGATATAGCGGCCACGCGCTTCGGCAATCCGGCGCGCGCGGCCCAGGTTGGCCGAATCAATCCAGGTGGGCGGATCTTCCAGCGCCAATTCAACCGCCTGCTCCCAAGCGTCGGAGAGCTTCTCGCCTTTGGCAGAGAAGAATTTGATGCCGTTGTCGGCAAACGGGTTGTGCGAGGCACTGATCACCACGCCCAGATCCTGGCGCAGCGCGCGGGTCATATAGGCCACGCCGGGTGTCGGCAAGGGGCCGGTCAGCAGGACATCAACGCCGGCCGAAGCAAAGCCTGCCTCAAGAGCCGACTCGATCATGTAGCCGGAGATACGCGTATCTTTGCCGATCAAGACGCTGGGGCGCCCACCGTTTTTGCGCAAAACTTGCCCAACCGCATGACCAAGACGCAACATGAAATCAGGTGTGATCGCGCCTTGACCAACCGTGCCACGAATACCATCGGTACCAAAATACTTACGGCTCATTGTGAGCTTCCCTTTTAGAAAGATATTGCACTATTGTCGTTCAGCAAAATGACGCGACGTCATTTGAGCCGATGCAGCCGACCAAACCTTGATCGCATCCACAGTTGCTGCGACATCGTGCACACGCAGAATCTTTGCGCCTTGCGCAATCGCAGCAAGGCCGGCCGCCAAGCTGCCCGCCAAACGTTGATCTACCGCTCGGCCGGTCACATCGCCCAAGGCGCGCTTGCGTGACCAGCCCACCAAGAGCGGATAACCCAGATCCAGCAGTTCCGCTTGGCGCGCCAGCAATTCGAAGTTTTGCGCCGTGGTCTTGGCAAAGCCGTAGCCCGGGTCCAAAACGATTCGTTGTGGCGCAATTTGAGCTAACTGCAAGGCTGCCGCCCGGTTAGCCAAAAACCCCGCAACATTGCCCAATAAATCGTCATAGGCTGTGAGGGTCTGCATGGTGGCGGGCGTGCCGCGCATATGCATCAAGCAGACTCCGCTGCTGGGATGCCCCTGAACGACGCTCAGGGCCTGCGGATCTTGCAAGGCATGAATATCGTTGATGACATCGACACCGAGGTCCAAGGCGCGTGACATCACTTCAGCCTTGCAGGTATCCACGGAAACGGCCACACCCAGGGTCAGAGCGGCCGCGAGCACGGGCGCGATACGTACCCACTCCTCGTCGATCGACAAACTGGCTGCTCCCGGCCGACTGGACTCGCCGCCAATGTCGAGTATGTCAGCACCTTCCAGCACCAAGCGTTCGCAGCATTCAATCGCCAATGCCGGTGATGCATGTTGACCACCGTCGGAAAAGGAGTCGGGTGTCACGTTGACGATGCCCATCACACGGGGGCGACTCAGATCAATTTGAAAACGAGTGGTTTGCCAATGCATAGACAACAAAAAACAAAGTAGCACTGCCTAGAAAAACGGGGTCCGTCTGTGAAGACGGACCCCGAAGCTATTCATCTGCTCAAGCTGACAATTCAGCCTTTTCGAATCAGACCGCTGCAGCCGGCGTATCGGTACTCACCGCAGGAGGGGCGCTGTCGGACTTGCCGCCACTCGGAGGTGTCCAGTCCTTGGGCAACCGGGCAGCCTTGCCCGTCATGATGTCCTCGATCTGGTCGGCGTCTATGGTTTCGAATTCCAACAAGGCCTTGGCCATCGCGTGCATCTTGTCCTGATTTTCTTCGATCAGGCGACGCGCAATACCGTATTGCTCATCGATGATGCGGCGGATCACCAGATCCACCTTGCGCATCGTTTCTTCGGACATATTGGTGGTCTTGGTGACCGAGCGGCCCAAAAAGACTTCGCCTTCGTTGTCCGAATACACCATAGGTCCGAGTTCATCGGTCATCCCGTAACGGGTCACCATGTCACGCGCAATCGCGGTGGCTCGCTCAAAGTCATTCGATGCACCGGTCGTCATCTGGTTCATGAACACTTCTTCGGCAATCCGACCGCCAAAAAGCACCGAGATGGTCGAGAGCATGCGCTCCTTGTCCAAGCTGTAGCGATCCCCTTCTGGAAGCTGCATGGTCACACCCAAGGCACGGCCGCGCGGGATCACGGTGACCTTGTGCACCGGGTCGGTCTTGGGCATCAGACGTGCCACCAGTGCATGACCGGCTTCGTGGTACGCGGTGTTGCGGCGCTCTTCTTCCGGCATGATCATGGACTTGCGCTCTGGGCCCATCATGATCTTGTCTTTGGCCTTCTCGAAGTCGACCATTTCGACCACGCGCCCATTGCGCCGTGCTGCAAACAAGGCGGCCTCGTTGACCAAATTGGCCAAATCAGCACCCGAGAAACCAGGTGTGCCGCGAGCCAGGATGTCAGCACGGATGTCTTGACCGACCGGCACCTTGCGCATATGAACATTCAGAATCTGCTCGCGACCACGCACATCGGGCAGCGTCACATAGACCTGGCGGTCAAAGCGGCCTGGGCGCAGCAAGGCAGGGTCCAGAATGTCGGGACGATTGGTCGCCGCCATCACGATCACGCCCATATTGGTCTCAAAGCCGTCCATCTCGACCAGCATCTGATTCAAGGTCTGTTCGCGCTCATCATTACCACCACCCACGCCGGCACCGCGGTGGCGGCCAACGGCGTCGATTTCATCGATAAAAATGATGCAAGGTGAACTTTTCTTGGCTTGCTCGAACATATCGCGCACACGTGCCGCGCCGACGCCGACGAACATTTCGACGAAGTCAGAGCCCGAGATTGCGAAGAACGGCACCTTGGCCTCACCTGCAATTGCCTTGGCCAGCAAGGTCTTGCCGGTTCCCGGAGGGCCAACCAGCAGCACGCCGCGAGGAATACGGCCACCCAGTTTTTGGAACTTGGACGGATCTTTCAGGAAGTCGACCAGCTCTTTGACTTCTTCCTTGGCTTCATCGCAACCCGCCACGTCGGCAAACGTGGTGGTGTTTTGGGCTTCGTCGAGCAACTTGGCTTTTGACTTGCCGAAGCTGAACGCACCGCCCTTGCCGCCACCCTGCATCTGGCGCATGAAGTAGACCCAAACACCGATCAACAAAAGCATCGGACCCCAGCTGATCAACATGCTGATCAGGAAGGATGGCTCCTCGCGCGGCTTGACGTCAAACTTCACGCCGTTATTGCGCAGATCACCGATCAAACCTCGGTCAAGATAGGTGGCGGCCACGCGCAGCTTCTTGCCGTCGGTGGTCTCGGCCAGGATGTCGGTCCCGGCACCACCTTCTTGCAGGGTCACTTGCTTGATCCGGTGCGCCTGGATTTCATCCAAGAATTCTGAGTAGCCAATCTGGCCCCCCTGAGCTGCACCCCGATCGAATTGCTTGAAAACGGTGAACAGCACCAGTGCGATCACTACCCAAACAGCTACTTTCGAGAACCACTGATTGTTCACCGAGACTCCTTAATTCACTCAGACCTGACCGCAATTCTGCGATCGCTATCGGCCATATGGGGTTGATTCTATTGCAGTCAAGAGCCAACTCTGCTTTTGATAGACCGCTACAAAAGCCAGGGATTACCGCTTTGGCTGTTTCAATCCGATGCCGATCAGAAAAGTCTCGGTGGACCTGTCCTTGGACGCTTTTGGCTTGATTGGCTTGACCTTTTTGAAGGTCGCCTTGAATTGCTCAACCAGTTGGGTGTAGCCGCTGCCGTGAAAGACCTTGGCGACCAAAGCGCCCTCTGGCTTCAGGTGCTGCTGGGCGAAATCAATCGCCAGCTCCACCAATCCCGCCACCCGGGCCGCGTCCGAACTCTCAATGCCGGACAAATTGGGCGCCATATCGGACACAACCAAATCCACCGCGCGGCCTGCCAAGGCAGCCTCCAGTTGATCCAGAATGGCCTGCTCCTGAAAATCACCTTGTATGAACTGCACACCTTCAATTGGCTCACACTCAGTCAGGTCGAGCGCAATGATGGTGCCATTGAGCTTGCCTACCGCGGCGCCGCCGATGCCGGCCTCCTTGGGTGCAAAACAGCGGCGCAAATATTGGCTCCAGGCGCCGGGCGCTGCGCCCAGATCGACCACCACCTGACCCGGGCGCACCAGTTTCAAGGTTTCGTCGATTTCCTTCAGCTTATAGGCTGCTCGCGCCCGAAAACCATCGCGATGAGCCATCTTGACGTAGGGGTCATTGATGTGCTCATGCAACCATGTCTTATTAAGTTTCTTGCTTTTAGTCTTGATCTTCATGTTGCACGGATAATACGCGTATGCCTGCGATTCAATTGACTCCTGCCCAGCGCAAGGAAAAACGCTCCGAAGCCCATCATCTTGACCCAGTTGTCATGATAGGCGCGGATGGACTCACCCCTGCTGTCGTCAAAGAGACCGACGCCGCCTTGAATGCCCATGGGCTGATCAAGGTGCGCATCTTCTCGGACGACCGCGCCAACCGCGAAAGCATTTTTGCGTCCCTATGCGGGGAACTCAATGCCGCGCCGATTCAGCACATCGGCAAATTGCTGGTGCTGTGGCGGCCGCTGCCGGACTTGGAAGAGGCCGAACGCGCCGACGGTAAAGCCGGTCCTCGCGTGGTCAAGATTGTGAAATTCTCCAAGAGTGGCAACCACCGACCGCAAGTCAAGAAGTTGCGCGTTCTTGGCAACGAACGGGTCGCTCAAGGTGGCGAGATCAAGCGCGCCAAGAAGCGCCTGACCAGCGTCAAAAAGAACGCCCAGGATCAGTAAGTAAAACTGTTTGGACTCAGACCTTGATGTGGCTGCTGGTGCGCCAAGCCAAAGCCAGCACAGCCAAGGTCTTCAAACCAAAAAATGCGAAGGAAAAAGCGTGCAGGGTCATGAAACTCCATGGCCCTTGCCCGGCTTTAGCGGCCTCCATCATCGGATGCAGCGCGTAATAGCCCGCCACTGTGCAAAACAGCGCCCCGGCCGGCAAAAAGAATTCTGCGGACAGGTTCTTAGAACCGGTGTCTCGCGCCAAGCGCCGCTCCATCAAGATCAGCAGCAATGCTGCCGCCATGGCGATCTGCGCCTCTAGTGCAAAAAGCCGACCGACCATCAAGCCCGCTTGAGCTCGCTCCAAAACCGCGAACGCTGCCGGCGCAGCTACACCCGCGATACAAAGCAAGAAGCCGCCCCAGAGAGCGGCCAATACAGCGCGTGATCGACGCAGCAACACTGCTTGCTGAAGCTTGAACTTAGACGTAGCGGACCTTGACCACTTCGTAATTCTTGACGCCCCCAGGCGCCTGTACGCTGGCCACGTCGCCTTCCTCTTTGCCGATCAAGGCTCGCGCAATCGGAGAACTGATCGACACCTTGCCCAACTTCAAATCGGCTTCATCGTCACCGACGATTTGGTAAGTTACGGCTGCACCTGTGGACTCTTCCTCCAGATCAACCGTGGTGCCAAACACAATCCGACCACCCGCATCGACTTCAGCCGGGTTGATGATCAAAGCCGCCGCCAACTTGCCTTCGATATCGAGGATGCGCCCCTCGATAAAGCCTTGCTTGTCCTTGGCCGCTTCGTATTCGGCGTTCTCGGACAAGTCACCCTGGGCGCGAGCCTCAGAGATGGCTGCAATCACGGCATGCCGCTCGACACCCTTGAGGCGATACAGTTCTTCTTTGAGCTTTTCAGCACCGTAAGTGGTGAGTGGAATAGTGGCCATGATTTATCGCTAAGCTGGAAATACAAAAAGAAACCGCCGCTGCGGCTCGGGATTCCCGAGGCGCTGCGGCGGATTTCGATAGTGCAGAGTTTAGTTCAGTTCGGCGTGCAGTTCTTGCAGGGATTGCACCAACAAACCGTCTTGATGCTTCATGCCCTCAACCGCAGCCTCGCAGCCAGCCATCGTCGTGTAGTAGGTAACACGAGCGGCCAAAGCGGCCTGGCGGATATAGCGGCTGTCGGCAATCGCGGTGCGAGTTTCATCGACGGTCGTGAAGACCAGCTGAATCTCGCCGCCCTTGACCATGTCGACGATATGCGGGCGGCCGTCCTTGATCTTGTTGACCACGCGGACAGGCACGCCGATCTCGGCAATCGCCGCTGCCGTGCCCTTGGTGGCCACGACACCGAAGCCCAGAGCATGCAGGTCGCGCGCCACGACCAAGGCGCGTGCCTTGTCGCCATTTTTCACCGTGATCAAGACATTGCCCTGGCGCGGCAGCCGTGAGCCCGCGCCCAACTGGCTCTTCAACATCGCTTCGCCGAAGGTCCGCGCAGCACCCATCACCTCGCCGGTCGAGCGCATTTCAGGACTCAGGATCGGATCAACGCCGGGGAACTTGTTGAAAGGGAAGACCGCCTCTTTGACGCTGAAGTAAGGCGGTATGACCTCGGCGGGCACGCGACCATTGCGATCTTTTTGATCCTTCAGCTTTTGCCCGGCCATGCAGCGCGCGGCAATCTTGGCCAATTGCTGACCCGTTGCCTTGGACACAAAAGGCACCGTGCGCGAGGCGCGCGGATTGACTTCCAACACATAGACCGTTGCAGCATCGAGGCCACCAGTGACGTCGCCTTGAATCGCGAACTGCACATTCATCAGGCCGACCACATTCAGGCCGCGCGCCATCGCCGCTGTTTGCTTGCGCAACTCGTCTTGCAAGGCCTTGGACAAGGTGTAGGGTGGCAAAGAACAAGCCGAGTCACCGGAGTGGATACCGGCCGCCTCAACGTGCTCCATGATGCCGCCAATCATCACATCGACACCGTCGCTGATGCAGTCCACATCGACCTCGACGGCGTCCTGCAGGAACCGGTCCAGCAAGACCGGCGACTTGTCGGACACCCGCACCGCTTCGCGCATATAGCGCTCGAGGTCCTTGTCACCATGGACGATTTCCATCGCGCGGCCGCCCAAGACATAGCTTGGACGCACGACCAGCGGATAGCCGATCTCGTTGGCCAAGGCCACGGCCTGCTCTTCAGTACGTGCGGTGCGGTTCGGTGGCTGCTTCAGACCCAACTCGTGCAGAAGTTTTTGGAAACGCTCGCGGTCCTCGGCGATGTCGATGCTCTCGGGCGTGGTGCCAATGATGGGCACGCCATTGGCTTCGAGATCTAGCGCCAACTTCAGCGGCGTTTGGCCGCCGTACTGGACGATCACGCCGACCGGTTTTTCCTTTTCCACGATTTCCAGCACGTCTTCCAGCGTCACCGGCTCGAAGTACAGGCGATCCGAGGTGTCGTAGTCGGTCGACACGGTCTCGGGATTGCAGTTGACCATGATGGTCTCGTAGCCGTCTTCGCGCAGCGCCATTGCCGCGTGCACGCAGCAGTAATCAAACTCGATGCCCTGGCCGATGCGGTTAGGCCCGCCGCCCAAGACCATGATCTTTTTCTTGTTGGTCGGCTCGGCCTCGCATTCTTCCTCGTAGGTCGAATACAGATAGGCAGTCTCGGTGCCGAACTCGGCCGCGCAGGTATCCACCCGCTTGTAGACCGGGCGCACACCCTGCGCATGGCGAGCACGGCGCACATCATGCTGATTGCTGGCCAAGAGCTTGCCCAGGCGCTTGTCCGAGAAGCCCTTTTTCTTCAGCAGGCGCAAGTCGTCGGTGCTGAGCGAGGCCAAAGAGCGGCCGGCCAGCGACAACTCGATCTTCACGAGTTGCTCGATCTGCGCCAGGAACCAGGGGTCGATGGCGGTCTCTTCGAACACCTCTTGCATGCTCATGCCGATGCGGAAGGCATCCGCCACATAGAGCACGCGCTCGGGCCCAGGCTCACCAATCTCTTGAATGATTTCTTCACGGTCGCTGCTGCGCTCGGTCAGACCGTCAATGCCGGTCTCCAAGCCGCGCAGAGCCTTCTGGAAACTCTCCTGGAAGGTGCGGCCCATCGCCATCACCTCGCCGACCGACTTCATCTGCGTCGTCAAACGCGAATCGGCCATCGGGAATTTTTCAAACGCGAAACGCGGAATCTTGGTGACCACGTAATCGATGCTGGGCTCGAACGCCGCCGGCGTGGCGCCGCCGGTGATGTCGTTGCGCAACTCGTCCAACGTGTAGCCCACCGCCAGCTTGGCGGCGATCTTGGCAATCGGGAAGCCGGTGGCCTTGGAAGCCAGCGCGGATGAGCGCGACACGCGCGGATTCATCTCGATGACCGTCATGCGGCCGTTCTCGGGGTTGATCGAGAATTGCACATTCGAGCCGCCGGTGTCAACGCCGATTTCGCGCAAGATCGCGATCGAAGCATTGCGCAGCAGTTGGTACTCTTTGTCGGTCAAGGTTTGTGCAGGGGCCACGGTGATCGAGTCACCGGTGTGCACGCCCATCGGGTCCAGGTTCTCGATCGAGCAGACGATGATGCAGTTGTCCTTGCTGTCACGCACGACCTCCATCTCGTACTCTTTCCAGCCGATCAAGGATTCTTCGATCAGCAACTCGCTGGTCGGCGACAGATCGAGGCCGCGCTTGCAGATTTCCTCGAATTCTTCCGGGTTGTAGGCAATCCCGCCGCCGCTGCCGCCGAGCGTGAAGCTGGGGCGAATCACCATCGGGAAGCCATTGCTGCCGACTTCCGACGCGATGCGCTTTTGCACCTGCAGCGCCTCTTCCATGCTGTGCGCAATGCCGGAGCGGGCCGAGTCCAGGCCGATCTTGGTCATCGCGTCCTTGAACTTCAGGCGGTCTTCGGCCTTTTCGATCGCCTTTTCGTTGGCACCGATCATCTCGACCTTGTACTTCTCCAGCACGCCGTGCTTGTGCAGATCGAGCGCGCAGTTCAAGGCGGTCTGGCCACCCATGGTCGGCAGCACCGCGTCGGGCCGCTCCTTGGCGATGATCTTCTCAACCACCTGCCAGGTGATCGGTTCGATATATGTGACGTCGGCCGTATCCGGGTCCGTCATGATGGTGGCCGGATTGCTGTTCACCAGGATGACCTTGTAGCCCTCCTCGCGCAGCGCCTTGCAGGCCTGGGCGCCCGAATAGTCGAATTCGCAGGCCTGGCCAATGATGATGGGGCCGGCCCCGATGATCAAAATGCTTTTGATGTCTGTACGTTTTGGCATGTCTTTACTCCGTCTGTTCCGTGCTCAGGACTTGGCCATCAGGCCGATGAAGCGGTCGAACAGGTAGGCGATATCGTGGGGGCCAGGGCTGGCTTCTGGGTGACCCTGGAAGCAGAACGCCGGCTTGTCGGTGCGGGCCAGGCCTTGCAGCGTGCCGTCGAACAGGCTGATATGAGTGGCACGCAAATTGGCCGGCAGGCTGTCGGCATCGACCGCGAAGCCATGGTTCTGGCTGGTGATGCTGACGCGGCCGCTGTCCAGATCCTTAACCGGGTGATTCGCGCCGTGATGGCCAAACTTCATCTTGAAGGTCTTGGCGCCCGAGGCCAGGGCCATGATCTGGTGACCCAGGCAAATGCCGAAGGTCGGAATGCCGGCTTCGATCAGTTGTGCGGCGGCCTTGATCGCGTAATCGCAAGGCTGCGGATCGCCGGGGCCGTTGGACAGGAACACACCGTCCGGCTCCAGATCAAATACGGCCGACGCGGGCGTTTGGGCCGGCACCACGGTGATCTTGCAGCCGCGCGAGGCCAGCATGCGCAGAATATTGCTCTTCACGCCGAAGTCATAGGCGACCACGTGGAAGCGCGGTTGGGTCTGCTGGCCGTAGCCCTTACCCAAGGTCCACTCGGTTTCGGTCCAGCTGTGCTTGGCTTCGGTGCTGACCACCTTGGCCAGATCCAGGCCGGCCATGCTTGGCGCGCCCTGCGCCAGCGCAATCGCCTGCGCAATCAAGTCATCGGTGATGGTTTGACCAGCGGCCAAGCCCATGATGCAGCCGTTTTGCGCGCCAGTGCTGCGCAAAACGCGTGTCAAGCGGCGGGTATCGATGTCGGCGATCGCCACCGTGCCCTCGTCTTGCAGGTACTGCACCAGGCTACGGGTCTTGCGAAAATTGGAATCAAGGATCGGCGGCTCCTTGATGATCAGGCCTGCGGCATGGATCTTCTGCGCCTCGACGTCCTCATCATTGACGCCGTAATTGCCAATGTGCGGATACGTGAGTGTCACGATCTGGCGGCAATAGCTCGGGTCGGTGAGAATTTCCTGATAGCCGGTCATCGCGGTGTTGAACACCACTTCGCCGACCGTCTGACCGGTGGCACCGATCGAGGAGCCTTTGAAGACCGTACCGTCTGCCAGGGCGAGGATCGCTTTGGGGGATGAGAGCAATTCGGGCAGCACGGGGGGACTCCGGTAAGTGCGCGCGCCCTGCTCTACTCTTTTTCAGACCTGGACAGTCAAAGAGCCGGAATCCGGTGATGGGAAACTGGTGGAGTTTCGCGGGGCGTACGTTGGGTTGCGTAAGACTGTTGCGGGTAAACCTGCTGAGTATACCCGACCAGGGTATTCACCAATGCCTAACACGCGCAATTGACACGCTGATGTAACTTCTTGCCGACCCCTCGCCCGTCCACTCGCCCGTCCGCTCGCCCATCCACCCAAACGCACACTCGACAGTCAAGCCAGCGCCGCAATTCCCGCCCGTGCAATCTGCGCATCTTCACTCGATTTGACGCCACTGACGCCGACCGCGCCAAGGCAGAAACCTTCCACCATGATGGGCACGCCGCCCTCAAGTAAACCACTCAGCCCCGGCGCGCTCAAGAATGACACCCGCCCTTGATTGACGATGTCTTCGTAGACTTTGGATTCGCGTCGCCCCAAGGCCGCTGTATTGGCTTTGGCGGGTGCAATCTGCGCAGAAATGGCTGCCGCGCCGTCCAAGCGCTGCAACCACAAGAGATGCCCGCCATCATCAACGATGGCGATGGACACAGCCCATTGGTTCGCCACGGCCTCGGCTTCTGCCGCTGCGGCAATGCGCTTGACTTCATCCAGTCCGATAAATGGTTTTTGCTTCATGCTGTTGAATTCCTCGCTAAAGCCCGCACTTTAATCGGCTGAGCCAATTGGCGCACGCCCACGAAGCAGCTCGCTCGAAGCCTAGAGGCCAACCCCAACGCGTTGATTGCCAACTCAAGCTACAGTGGCAGCTGAGATTTGCTCGCGGACCTAAGTATCCGCACCCATTTTTTGTCTGGAGGATTTATGAACGAAACCCTGCAAAACCAATACGGCGGCGCCTTGAACGGCGGCTTGTCCGTCGACCGTCAACGCGTGTTGCGCAACACCTACTGGCTGCTGGCCTTGTCGATGGTGCCGACCGTGCTGGGCGCCTGGATCGGCGTCACTACCGGCATCATGGCCACGATGGGCATGGGCATGAGCATGATGGTGTTCATGATCGGCGCCTTCGGTCTGATGTATGCGGTCGAAAAGACCAAGAACTCCAGCACCGGCGTCTATGTGTTGTTGGCCTTCACCTTCTTCATGGGTTTGATGCTGTCGCGCATGCTGGCTCAGATTCTGGGCTTTCGCAACGGCAGCAGCCTGATCATGATGGCCTTCGGCGGCACCGGTGCCATCTTCTTCGCGATGGCCTCGTTGGCTACCGTCATCAAGCGCGATCTGTCCAATATGGGCAAGTTCTTGTATGTCGGCGCCATCATCTTGCTGGTGGTCGGCCTGGCCAATATCTTCATCCAGTCTTCGGCACTGATGCTGACGATGCTGGCGCTGTCGATGGCGGTGTTCTCGGCCTTCATGCTGTATGACATCAAGCGCGTACTTGACGGCGGCGAGACCAACTACATCTCGGCCACCTTGGCGATCTATCTGGACATCTACAACGTGTTCCAGAGCCTGCTATCCCTGCTCGGCATCTTCGGCGGCGAACGCGACTGATTGACCACCCCCGTAAGCGCTACGCGCCACCCCCTCAAGGGGGCAAGCCCAGTGCCCCGGCGAAGCCGGTTCCACGGGCTCTACTGGAAGGAGCGCCGGCGATGCGGCGCATAAAAAAAGGCCCTTTCGGGCCTTTTTTCTTTTTGGGCGATTGGCCGCTACTGTGGCCTCGTTCCTAAGCTAGAGCATCGCGCTCAAAGACCGCGATGCTTTCCACATGGGACGTGTGCGGGAACATATTGACCGCGCTGGCCTTCGTGCAGCGGTAGCCGGCCTGATTAACCAGGATGCCCGCATCTCGGGCCAAGGTTGCTGGGTTGCAGCTGACATACACAATTCGCTTGGGCGCTTGCCAGCCCGGCGCCAAGCTCGGGTCCGAATGAATGTCAGCCAAGGCCTGCGACAAGGCATGGGCACCGTCACGCGGTGGATCTACCAGCCATTTGTCGGCTGAACCATCGGCAACCAATAGAGCCGGCGTCATCTCGAACAGATTGCGCGCAACAAAGGATGTATTGGCATCCAAGCCATTGAGCTTAGCGTTCTCGCGCGAACGCTGCACCAATGCCTCGCTGCCTTCAATGCCCAAGACCTCGCGCGCCTTGGTCGCCAAAGGCAAGGTGAAATTGCCCAAGCCGCAGAACCAATCGATCACGCGCTCATCGCGCTGCACATCCAGCAGACGCAGCGCCCGCCCTACCAGCACGGTGTTGATATGCGGATTGACCTGGGTGAAGTCGGTCGGCTTGAAGGGCATCACCACGCCAAACTCGGGCAGGCTATACGACAGAGCGGGGCCGCCCTCGTCCAGCAAAGCCACCGTGTCGGGCCCCTTGGGCTGCAACCACCATTGCACGCCCGCATGCCGGGCCGCGAACTCACGCAAGATGGTCTTGTCCGAGTCCGGCAAGGGATTCAAATTGCGCAGCACCAGGGCGATCACGTCGTCGCCCATTGCCAATTCAATTTGCGGCAGGTTGTCGCGCTGGGCCATGCTGGCGATCATTTCGCGCAGCGGCATCAACAGATCGCTGACGCGCTGCGGCACCACTTTGCAGACCTGCATATCGGCCACATAGCGGCTCTTGCGCTCGTGAAAACCGATCAAGACCATGCTCTTCTTGATCACATAGCGGACCGAGAAGCGCGCCCGGTAGCGATAGCCCCAGGTCGGCCCTTCGATCGGTCGCAAGACCATCTCGGGCTTGACCTTGCCGAGGTGCCAGAGGTTGTCCTCCATCACGCGCTGCTTGACGGCCACTTGCGCGCCGGCGTGCAAATGCTGCATCTTGCAGCCGCCGCAGGAGCCAGCATGCAAGCCGGCGTGCGGGCAGCCCGGCGTCACGCGTTGCGAGCTTTCACGCCGCATCGCCACCAGCGTGCCCTGCTCCCAACTGCTCTTCTTGCGGCCGACGGTGACTTGCACCTCTTCACCGGGCAAAGCACCCTCGATGAACACCACTTTGCCTTCTTCGTTATGGGCCACGCCCTGGGCGTCCAGGTCCATGGATTCGACCTTGAGCCATTCTGATTGTTGAGTCATGGGCGGGATTATCCCAGCCCGAACGGGCAGATTCGCCTCACCTCAAATTTCGCGCGCTAAAAAACCGAATCGCGGTCGATGCCGTGCCGCGCCATATTGCGCTTGAGCTTGGCCAAAGCTTCGATCTGGATTTGCCGAATCCGCTCGCGCGTCAGGTGCAGACGCACCGCCAGCACATCCAAGGTCTCAGGCTCCCGGTCCGCCAGCCCATAGCGGCCGGCCAAGACCTCGCGCTCACGCTCATTCAAGGCCGCCAAGCCTGCGCCAAGCAAGGCATCCATCTCATGGCTAAGCCGCAATCCGAGCGGATCCACGGCCTGCTCGTCGGCCACCATATCCATCACCGTGTCGCCGCCATCAACCCCGCGCTCGGCCGGCGAATCGAGTGAGCTGGGCAACTCCGAAAAGGTCAGCAACTCGGCCACCTCGGCCATTGGACGGCCCACTGCTGCGGCGATGTCCTCGGCCTTGACCTTGCCGTTGCCGCCGTTTTGCGCCTGTTGCGCCTCCAAAATACGCCGGGCCTTCAGCACATGATTGACTTCCCGCACGATGTGCACGGGCAAGCGCACCAAACGCGCCTGATGCATCAAGGCGCTTTCGATACTTTGCCGAATCCACCAACTGGCGTAGGTTGAAAACCGAAAACCCCGTTCGGGCTCGAACTTGCCAATCGCATGCATCAAACCAAGATTGCCTTCCTCGATCAGATCACTCATCGGCAAGCCGCGGCCCAGAT
This sequence comes from Paucibacter sp. B2R-40, assembly GCF_025717555.1. Taxonomy (GTDB): domain Bacteria; phylum Pseudomonadota; class Gammaproteobacteria; order Burkholderiales; family Burkholderiaceae_C; genus Paucibacter_A. Next base: position 32,505 of record NZ_JAJIRP010000003.1, read on the forward strand.
AATTCTTGGCCACGCTGACGACCAGGCGCAGGTTGTGCTCGATCATCGATTGGCGCGCCTCAAAACTGCCCGCCCTGGCCTGCACCGCCGTGTCGTATTCCTCTTGCGGGGTCAGCAAGGGCGTGCGGCGAATATCTCTTAAGTAAGCTTGCAGCGCATTGCCAAGTTCAACATCGCCGCTGGACAACAGCGCTACAGCAATGCCTGGGGCGCCCGCCACACCGATCGCATCCGAGGCTTCGTCCTCTCCCAGCAAGGGAGCGAACTCGTTCTCGGCACTGAGGTGGCCATTGCTACGGACAGAGGAACGATTTGGCGCAGGATGTTTCATGGCATCAATTTCGCTGCGCCGGAAAGGCTTCAGCGACCTGGGAGCAACTTGGCGGGGTCGATCGGCTTGCCTTGCTTGCGCACCTCGAAGTGCAGCTTGACCTGATCAGAGTCACTCGAGCCCATCTCGGCGATTTTCTGACCTTTGCGCACTGCTTGATCCTCTTTCACCAGCAAGGTCTGGTTGTGCGCGTAGGCCGTCAGATAGGTCGAGTTGTGCTTGATGATGACCAGATTGCCGTAACCGCGCAAGCCCGAACCTGCATAAACCACTCGTCCATCGGCGGCGGCCAGCACCGCATCACCGGCCTTGCCGTAAAAAGCCAAGCCTTTGTTGCGCTGCTCATCGAAACCGACATTGACCGCACCAGCGGCCGGCCAGCCCCAGACCGGATCCTCGTCGCTATCGCGCGCCGCAACGACTGCCGCCGGCGCTGTTGCAGCCGAGGCTGCGGCGGAAGCTGCCGCAGCAGTGGCTGTTGATTTGGCATCGAGTGGCCGGCTATCGACCTTGGCTGAAGGCACGGACTTGGTCGTCACCGCAGCGGCATCCACGCCGGGCGCCACCACGCGCAAGACCTGACCCACTTCGATCCGGTTGGGGTTCTCGAGTGCATTCCACTTGATCAGATCCTTGGTGCTCTGGCCATTGTCGATGGCGATGCGGATCAAGTTGTCGCCCGGCTTGACGGTGTAATAACCCGCCTTGCCGGCATTTTCGGCACCCGGCAAGGGCTTGACCTCAGGTGTTGGCGTGGCCGGAGCTGGCACGGGTGTTGCCGGCTTGCCCGTACCGCCCTTGATGTCCCGCGCCTCGATCGGTGCTTTATTGGGCGTTGAGCTACAGCCCGCCAAGACGGCCAAGACGGCGAGACTTGCGGACAAGACAATATTTGTAAAACGGAAGGTATTCTTTTGCATGCGGCGCTATGGAGACTTTGACGAGCTGGGATCAAGCCTGCAATCAGACCTGATGTGCAAAAAATTGCGCCCGCAAATTCTGTCGGGCGCTTACATCACACCTGATTTTAGAGGCACGAACAGCACCGCCTCAAACTCGCTGCGAACAAAACGGCTAACGCCCGCTTCGAGCAGGTGATCGACCACCACCAGGACCTGCCCGCGCCCACCGGGCACCGCCATCGGTGCCACCAAACGGCCACCCGGCGCTAGCTGATCCAGCCAGGCTTGCGGCAGATCCTCCCCACCCGCTGCGGCGATGATGCTGTCGAATGGTGCAGCCGCCGCAAACCCAAGCCGGCCGTCACCATAGACCAGCCGAATATTGGGCCGTGCAGCGGTCGCCAAGTTGAGGCGAGCCTTGTCGTGCAAGGGTTTGAGGCGCTCGATCGAGACCACCTGCTTGGCCACCAGCGCCAGCACGGCAGCTTGATAGCCGCACCCGGTGCCAATCTCCAGCACTCGTCCAAGTCCGGCTTGCTGAGCCGCCGTGGCGCCGCCAAACAGCATCGCGATCATGCGCCCCACCACCGACGGCTTCGAGATCGTCTGACCATGACCGATCGGCAAACTGGTGTCTTCGTAGGCCTGAATGGCCAAGGCACTGTCGACAAACTCGTGCCGATAAACGCCTGCCAGCGCCTGCAGCACCCGCTCGTCACGCAAGCCATCCTGCTGCAAGCGGCGCACCATGCGCTGGCGCACCATGGCCGAGTCCAGCCCCAGGCCACTGGGCGCCGACTTGCGCGCCGCATCCTGCGCCGCCTCGCGTAAGTGGCGTTGCGGCATCAAAACCTCGCGGGTCGGCGCGGCGGGGGACGCACCACCGGATTGACTCGGCTTCTTAGCGCCGATATCGGCCAGCGGCAGAGGAAAACGCCCAGACCGCGCCGGCAACTCGCTCATAAGGGCAGGCCCAATCGACCAGCCCACACTGGCAGGGCCGCATGGTGGGTCAAATCAACCTGCAAGGGGGTGACGGACACCATATTGTTGGCGGTGGCAAAAAAATCGGTGCCCTGACCCGCCTCACGCGCATCGCCGGCCGGGCCAATCCAGTAGATTGTTTCGCCACGCGGGCTTTGCTGGCGAATCACCGCTTCGCTGGCGTGACGACGGCCCAAGCGCGTGATGCGCCGAGGCAGTTGGGCCGCATCGGCCTGATTGGGAATATTGACGTTGAGCAAAAAGGCCTCATTCAGGCCCGCCGCGATCACCTGTTCAACCAGGCTGCGAGCCAGGGCGGCTGCGGCGTCCAGCTGACCCCAGCCCTTGTCCACCTGCGAGAACGCGATCGAAGGGATGCCGAACAAAAAGCCCTCGGTGGCTGCAGCCACCGTGCCGGAATACAGGGTGTCATCGCCCATATTGGCGCCGTTATTGATGCCCGACAGCACCAGGTCGGGTTTGTAGTCCAGCAGCCCGGTCAGCGCCACGTGCACACAATCCGACGGTGTGCCGTTGACATAGCGAAAACCGTTGCTGGCCGTGTAGACCGACAGCGGCCGCCCCAGGGTCAAGGAGTTCGACGTACCGCTGGCGTTTTGCTCAGGGGCAATCACATCAATTTGACCCAAACCCTCGCAGGCTTTGACCAGGGCCATCAGGCCCGGTGCCAGGTATCCGTCGTCGTTGGCTATCAGTATTCGCATGGGCCGCATTGTAGGCAAGACGCCACCGGCGAGCCCCCTCGCGAACCCACCCCTGGACATTGAATTTATGAGGGCAGGCCGCCGTCCAGGGTCCGGAAATGGTTCAACACCAGCGTCGCCAATTCAGCGTGTACGACATTCAAAGCCGCCACAGGCTGATTGGAGCCGGTCATGAACACGGCCAGCAGGATGGGTGCCTGCTTGGGTGGAAAGAAAATCGCGACATCGTTGACGGCGCCATTGGCTCCGCTGCCGGTTTTGTCACCGGCCGGCCAGTCTTTCGGCGCGCCGGCGCGCAAACGCTGCAAACCGGTCTCGGAAGCGTTCATCCAGACCAGCAATTGCTGGCGCAACTCGCCCGAGAAAAAGTCACTGCAAAGCAAGCGCTCCATCAGGCCGACAAAACTCGCCGCCGTGCTGCTGTCGCGTGGGTCATTCGGCAGATTGCTGTTGAGTGCGGGCTCGATGCGGTCCAGTCGCGTGACCATATCGCCCAGCTCGCGCATGAAGCGGGTCAAGCCGGCCGGGCCGCCGACCAAGGGCAAGAGCAAATTGGCCGCCGGGTTGTCGCTGACTTCCAGCATGGCCGAGCACAACTCGCCGACATTGAGCGAGGCCGAGACCGAACCGGCTTGCAGCAAGCTCCCTGTCACCGGCGCGTGGTCCACCATATCGCGGGGGCCAAAACGCACGCGCTGATTCAAATCCAAACGGCCGCTGTCCACCTTGGCCAACACGGCCGCAGCCAAGAGCAGCTTGAAGGTCGAACACATCGCAAAGCGCTGCTCGGCCTGAAAGGCAAACTGAGCACGGCTACCGGTGTGCAAGGCGAACACGCCGATCTGCCCGCCGATCTGGGTTTGCAGCGCCGCGCAGCGCGCTTGCAAAGAGGCTTCAGCTTCAGGCGTCGCCAAACTCGACAAGGGCAAAGGCAAGCCCGCCAGCAGAATCAAACGCCGCTGAATCTTCTTCATCATCAAGGTGTCAGCACTCGCAGAACTTTCTGGAAGGCCTCGACCTGCTTGCCTTTGCGCGCGCGCTTGCCTGCATAACTCGCCAGGCCCACGCCCTTCAGAATCTCTTCCTTGGGCTTGGCGCCACGACCGGTGCCCAAGACCTGCAGCGCCTGCGTGAAGGCGGCCACGCTGATCAAGGCGTCTTTAGCTTCCAGGTCGATCAGGGTCAGGCCACGGCCGCCCTTGGGCTGATGCTTCAACTCATCCAGCGCGTAGGTCAGCAGCCGGCCGTTCAGCGTCAGGCAAGCCATTTGAACGCCGACAACCTCGCCAGCGGGCACCGGCGCCGGCGGCAAGATCTTCTCTTCGCCTTCCAGGCTCAGGAAGGTCTTGCCGGCCTTTTGGCGGCCGACCAGATCGCCCACCTTGGCGATCAGGCCGAAGCCGCCGGTGCCAGCCAGCACCAGGCGGGTTTCGGCATTGGCAGCAAAGTAATGCGCGATTTGACTGCCGCTTTCCAGCTCGATCAAGGAAGTGATCGGCTGACCGTCGCCACGCCCGCCCGGCAGCAAGGAGATCGGCACCGAATAAACCCGGCCATTGCTGCCGAACACGATCAGCGGGTCCACACTGCGGCATTGGAAGGTGCCGTAAAGCTGGTCGCCCGACTTGAAAGCCAGCGCACCGGCCTCGATATCGTGACCCTTAAGCGCCCGCACCCAGCCCTTGCCGCTGACCACCACGGTGACCGCCTCGTCAACGATGCGGACCTCGGCCGAGGCCTTCTTTTCCTCTTGGATCAGCGTGCGGCGCTCGTCGCCAAACTGCTTGGCATCGGCCTCGATCTCGCGGATGACCGTGCGCTTTAGGCTACCGGGGTTGCCCAGGATGTCCTCCAGCTTGCTTTGCTCTTCGCGCAAGCCTTTGAGCTCCTGCTCGATCTTGATCGCCTCCAGGCGCGCCAACTGGCGCAAACGGATTTCAAGAATGTCCTCGGCCTGACGATCACTCAAGTTGAAGCGAGCAATCAGCGCCGGCTTGGGCTCATCGGCATTGCGGATGATGCGGATCACCTCATCGATGTTCAAGAGCACCAGCTGGCGCCCTTCCAACACATGGATGCGATCTAACACCTTGGTCAAGCGGTGCTGGGTGCGGCGCTGCACGGTCTGCTGGCGGTAGCCCAGCCATTCGCTGAGGATCTGGCGCACGCTCTTCAAGGTCGGACGGCCATCGGCGCCAATCATGGTCAGATTGATTGAGGCCGAGGTCTCCAGGCTGGTGTGTGCCAACAAGGTCGAGATCAAGTCCTGCTGCTCAACCGTGCGGCTCTTGGGCTCGAACACCAGGCGCACCGCCGCGTCCTTGCTCGACTCGTCACGCACGCAGTCCAACACTGCCAGCAGGCTGGCCTTGAGCTGCAACTGCTCGGCGCTCAAGGCCTTTTTGCCCGCCTTGATCTTGGGGTTGGACAACTCCTCGACCTCTTCCAAGACGCGCTGGCTGCTGCAGCCATGCGGCAATTCGGTCACGACCAATTGCCATTGCCCGCGCGCTAGGTCTTCGATCTTCCAGCGCGCGCGCAGCTTCATGCTGCCGCGCCCGGTCTGATAGGCCGAGCGGATATCGTCGGCCGAGCTGATCAACTGGCCGCCACCCGGATAGTCGGGGCCGGGCAGGATGGTGAACAAGGCCTCGTCGCTGAGCTTGTCGTCTCTCAGCAGCGCTACTGCGGCGGCGGCCACTTCGCGTAGATTGTGGCTGGGCACCTCGGTGGCCATGCCCACGGCAATGCCGCTGGCGCCGTTCAAGAGCACAAAAGGCAAGCGCGCCGGCAATTGGCGCGGCTCTTGCGTGGAGCCGTCGTAATTGGGCTGAAAGTCGACCGTGCCTTCGTCGATTTCGTCCAGCAGCAGGCGGGCTATCGGCGCCAAGCGCGCCTCGGTGTATCGCATCGCCGCAGCGCCGTCGCCGTCGCGGCTACCGAAATTACCCTGACCGTCGATCAGCGGATAGCGCTGTGAAAAGTCTTGCGCCATGCGCACCAGCGCGTCGTAGACCGACTGGTCACCATGCGGGTGAAAGCGACCCAAGACATCGCCGACCACGCGTGCGCCCTTGACCGGCTTGGCGCCGGCCGTGCCGGTGAAGGCCAGACCCATGCGCTCCATCGAATACAGAATGCGCCTCTGCACCGGCTTTTGGCCGTCGCAAACATCGGGCAAGGCGCGGCCCTTGACGACGCTCAGCGCGTATTCAAGGTAAGCGCGCTCGGCGTAATGGCCCAGGGTCAGCGCGTCAGGGTCATCCTGCGGCGGGGGTGCGTCGAAAATCGAAGTTTGGGTCATGGTTTGTCAGAGTGAATCGTCAGGTGTTGAGCTGTGGCGTGCATGCCGTTCTGCAGCAAGGTCCAGTACAGCTCCAGCACCAAATGAACATGGGCTTGAGTTTCGTCAATCGGCGGCACGACACCACCGGCGCGGCGCACGGCGCCCTCGCCGGCGTTCCAGGCCGCCAGCGCCGCATCAATGCGGCCAAAGCGTTTGATCAGGTCGGCCAGCATGCGAGCGCCGGTCAGGACATTGGTTCGGGGATCTAACAAGCGCTTTTCGGCCGGCTGCAGGCGCTCCAACAGCGTGGCATAGCGGGCCGCCGCGTCCGGGGTGATCTGCATCAGGCCGATCGCGCCGCGCGGCGACACCGCGGCCGATTTGTAGCCCGACTCCACCGCAATGACCGCCTTCAGCAAGGCCATGTCCACGCCGGACTTGGCTGCCGCCTCGCGCAAATAGGGCTGCACCGCTTTGACCTCGGGCGCGATCTCCAGCCAAGTCAGCAGATGCCGGCTCCCGTCTTGCTTGCCCGGCACGCGGCCCTTGCTTGAGTCCGGCGCGCCCAGCACCAAGTTGTAGGCGCCACTGAGTTGCCGATCGGCCAGGTGGGCGGTGCCGGCACCGTCAACATAAGCCCATAGCTCAGCATGGGCAGGCCAAGCGAGCGACGCCAACAAGAAGACGAGCCAAATCCTCATCCGCCCTGCTCCTCACCGAGCGCCACGCGGGCCTGGTATTCGCGATCCAACATGGACATCACGATCAGGCTGTCGTAGCCGTCTGCACCTTCGATATTGACCCGCACACTCTCGCGCAGTCGGCCCTCTTCGACGAAACCCTCGCTGGCATAGAGATTCAGTGCACGGGTATTGAGCGCCTTCACATCCAGCCAGAAACGATGCGCGTGCAACTGCGTGAACGCCAGCTTCTTGAGCAGGCGCGCACAGGCGCGCCCCAAGCCTTGGCCCTTGGGCGCCAAGACGATGCGTTTGAGCTCGACCGAGCCGTGCGGATTGCGGCAGCCCTGAAAAATCACGAAACCGGACCGTTTGGATTCCGGCCCGACCTCGATGATGAAGTGGCGGAAATCGGGGAACCGCACCGCGCCCTCGTGCTGCGTACGCTCCCAGGGCGTGATGAAGGGCCGGTTGGCGGCATCCTGCTCGACCGAGACCACAAAATCCAGGTCCGACAACATGGTCGGGCGCAGGCTGACCCGCGGCGTAGTCATCTCAGATGTCCACTTCGACCGAGTCGCCGTGGATCTCCATCAACTCGCGCCGTTGGATCTGCCACACCCGGTCGCCTGAATACAGGCGCCCACCCTCCGAGAGCGTAGGCCCTTGCTTGGGGCGGCCCGGCGCAGCGGGCCTTGATGCGCCTCGACTCATATGTCGACCTCAACCGAATCGCCGTGGATCTCCATCAACTCGCGCCGAGACGAGGCCTCACCCTTGCCCATCAGCTTGTTGATCGAGGTTTCCGTTTCCGTGAGATTGAGCTGACCGAGCGCGATCACGCTCAGCCGCCGGGTCTCGGGGTTCAGCGTCGTGTCCCACAACTGCACCGCGCTCATTTCGCCCAGGCCTTTGAAGCGGCTGATGCTCCACGAGCCTTCGCGCGCGCCTTCTTTGCGCAGCTTGTCTAGCGTAGCGGTCAACTCGCCCTCATCCAGCGCATAAATTTTGGCGGCCGGCTTCTTGCCACGCGCCAGCGCATCGACCCGGTACAGCGGCGGGCGGGCGACATAGATATGGCCGGTCTCGACCAGCTTGGGGAAATGGCGGAAAAACAGTGTCAACAGCAAGACCTGGATGTGCGAGCCGTCCACGTCCGCGTCCGACAGGATGCAGACCTTGCCGTAGCGCAGGCCGGAGAGATCCGGCGAGTCGTTCTTGCCATGAGGGTCGACACCCAGCGCGACCGAGATGTCGTGGATTTCATTGTTGGCAAACAGCCGGTCACGCTCAACCTCCCAGGTATTCAAGACCTTGCCGCGCAGCGGCAAAATCGCCTGCGTCTCCTTGTTGCGGCCCATCTTGGCGCTGCCGCCGGCCGAGTCGCCCTCGACCAGAAAGATTTCGTTGTGAAGCAGATCGCGGCTCTCGCAATCGGTCAGCTTGCCTGGCAGCACGGCCACACCCGAGCCCTTGCGCTTCTCGACTTTTTGCGAAGCACGCTGACGCGTCTGCGCCTGCTTGATGACCAGTTCGGCCAGCTTTTTGCCGAACTCCACATGCTGGTTCAACCACAACTCCAGGCCCGGCTTCACATAGGTGGAGACCAGGCGCAGCGCGTCACGGCTGTTCAAACGCTCCTTGGTCTGACCCTGAAACTGCGGGTCCAAGACCTTGGCCGACAGCACGAACGAAGCGCGCGAAAACACATCGTCCGGCATCAGCTTGACGCCCTTGGGCAAGAGGCTGTGCATCTCGATAAAGCCCTTGACCGCGCCGAACAGGCCGTCCTTGAGGCCGGATTCATGCGTACCCCCGGCGACGGTCGGGATCAGATTGACATAGCTCTCGCGCATCGCCGCGCCTTCTTCGGTGAAGGCCACGCACCAGGCGGCGCCCTCGCCTTCGGCGAAGTTCTCGGTCTCGGCCCGGCCCGCGTATTGCTCGCCCTCGTACAGCGGGATCAACGGTTCGGCATTGAGCGTCTGCATCAGATAGTCGCGCAGCCCGCCCTGGTAGGACCAGGTTTGCACATCACCGGTCTTTTCATTCGTCAGCGTGACGATCACGCCCGGCATCAAGACCGCCTTGCTGCGCAAGAGGTGGATCAGCTCGTTCTTGGGCAGCTCGGCGCTCTCGAAATATTTGGCATCGGGCCAGACGCGCACCATCGTGCCCTGTTTACGGTCACCACGTTCGGCCTTGCGCGCCGCCACCGGCTCGACCACATCGCCATTCTCAAACGCCAGCGTTGCCACCTCGCCGCCGCGCCAGACCGTCACCTCCAGGCGCTTGGCCAAGGCATTGGTGACGCTGACGCCGACCCCGTGCAGGCCGCCCGAGAAACTATAGGCGCCGCCTGAGCCCTTGTCGAACTTGCCGCCGGCGTGCAGGCGGGTAAAGACGATCTCGACCACCGGCACGCCCTCTTCGGGGTGCAGGCCGAAGGGGATGCCGCGGCCGTCGTCGGCAATCGAGACCGAGCCATCGCTGTACTGGATCAGGTCGATGCGCTTGCCGAAACCGGCCAACGCTTCGTCGGCCGCGTTGTCGATGACCTCCTGGATCGTGTGCAGCGGGTTGTCGGTACGCGTGTACATGCCCGGCCGCTGTTTGACAGGCTCCAGGCCCTTGAGTACGCGGATCGAGCCCTCGCCGTAGCTGCCGAGGGCCGGAGAATTGCTGGAAGAAGTTGATGCTTTGCTGGTCGCCATGGGGCAGATTCTAGGCGGCGGCCCGCGGCCAAGTGCGCAAACGCTGCCAAGTTCCCGGCTAGCATGTCGGCCCTATGCACCTCAGATTCCCATTTTTTCGCCTGCTTGCCTGCTGGGCCTTGACCTTGAGCGGCCCGGCCATTGCCGAGCCCGATGCCCCTGCACTGACGGCCGGGCCGTCCATCAGCATGGAGCTCAAAAACGCCCAGTGGTTTGACGGCAAGGGATTCGTCAAGCGCGGCACGCTGTATGTCAAAGACGGCAAATTCAGCAATCAGAAAATTAAAAAACCGCAACGCAGCCTGGACTTGGCCGGGCAGTTCCTGATCCCCCCGCTGGCCGAGGCGCACAACCACAATCTGCAAAATGGCTGGGGCTATGCGCGCTATGCGAACAGCTATTTGCAACTTGGTGTGTTCTACGCCGCCATGCATTGCGGTGAGCCCCAGGGCGTGGCGCTAGCGCGCGGGCTGGCGAATCAGCCGGCCGCGCCGGACATCTTGTTCGTCAGTGCCTGCATCACGTCTTCAGACGGCCAGCCGCTGGCGCAACTGATTGGGAGTGAGGCCGGCACGGCGGCCAAGCTCAAGCTGGAGGACGTGGCGGACAAACAGCTGCTGATCATGGACTCGCCCGAGCAGGTGGCGCAGAAGTGGGCTCTGGTGGGCCCGCGCAAGACCGACCTGGTGAAATTGATGTTGAGCCGCAGCGAAAGCCCCGAGCTGCGCGGTGACGCCAAGCAACAGGGCCGCTTGGGCCTGAAACCCGAAGTCGTGCCGGCCATCGTCAAACGCGCGCATCAGGACGGGCTGCGTGTGATCGCCCATGTGGAGACGGCCGGCGACTTTGCGCTGGCCCTGCAGGCTGGCGTGGACTGGATAGACCATCTGCCGGGCTACTTTTTCCATGACGGCTTGAGCACCGAGGCCTACCGCATCAGCCCCGAACTCGCGGCCGAAGCGGCCAAGAAGCATGTGGCCGTTATCACCGGCACCGCAGCGGCGACGCTGTTCCGCGCCACGCCAGAGACGCAAGCGGCGGTGCGCCGTCTGCAGATCGACAACCTGCAAACGCTCAAGGGCGCCGGCGTCAAATTGCTGCTGGGCTCGGACGTCTTCAACGGCGGGGCGCTGACCGAGTTGCAACATCTGGACGGCTTGGGTGTGCTGGACCGGGGGGCACTTCTGCGCATGGCCAGCATCACCACGCCGCAAGCGCTCTACCCAAAACGGCGGCTGGGCTGCTTCGAGGCCGGCTGCGAGGCGAGCTTTTTGCTGCTCGCGGCCAATCCGCTCAATGACCTGGCCGCGTTGGGGCATATTCAGCTGCGCGTCAAACAAGGCCGGGTGATCGGGCCCCAATCAGGGCCGCAGTCAGGACTGCAATCTCCGTGACAGACAGGGCTGAGCAAAACTCGCTACATTGCTGGGCATGAATTCCACGCCTCTGCCAAACGCACCCGCCCGCCTGTCGATGAAACAAGTGCTGCTGTGCGGTGCTTTGATCGTGACCCTGTCCATGGGCATACGTCATGGCTTTGGCCTGTTTTTACAGCCCATCACCATGGACCGCGGCTGGACGCGCGAAACCTTCGCCTTCGCGCTGGCAATTCAAAACATCGCCTGGGGCATCGCCGGCCCCTTCACAGGCATGCTGGCCGATCGTTTCGGGCCGTTTCGTGTCTTGATGATTGGCGGCCTGCTGTACGCGCTGGGCCTTGTCCTGATGGCCTTGTCGACCTCGGGTCTGGCCTTCACCGGCAGCGCCGGCCTGCTGCTCGGCATTGCCCAATCCGGCACCACCTATGCGGTGATTTACGGCGTGATCGGACGCAACGTCGATCCATCCAAACGCAGCTGGGCGATGGGCGTGGCCGCGGCGGCTGGCTCCTTTGGCCAGTTCTTGATGGTGCCGGTGTCAAATTGGCTGATCAGCTCAAACGGCTGGCAAGACGCGCTCTTTATCCTGGCCTGCCTGTCCTTGATCATCATTCCGCTGGCCTTTGGTTTGCGGGAACCCAAGACGGCAGGACACAGCCCGCATGCGCATTCGCAAAGCATTGTGCAGGCCTTGCGCGAGGCGTTTGGCTACCGCAGCTTCCAGCTGCTGATGGCCGGCTATTTCGTCTGCGGCTTCCAAGTCGTCTTCATTGGCGTGCACATGCCCAGTTACCTCAAGGACCAGGGCCTGAGCCCGCAAGTCGCGACCTATGCCTTGGCCTTGATCGGCCTGTTCAATGTGTTCGGCACTTATGCGGCCGGTTCGCTTGGCCAGCGCTTCCCCAAGCGCTTCATCTTGTCCGCCATTTACGCCCTGCGTTCTGTTGCCATCGTGGCCTTCTTGACCGCGCCGCTGACACCGACTTCGGTCTACCTGTTCTCGGCCGTGATGGGTGTGTTGTGGCTGTCGACCGTCCCGCCGACCAACGCGGTGCTGGCGCAGATGTTCGGCATCCAGCATATGTCGATGCTGAGCGGCTTTGTCTTCCTGAGCCACCAGATCGGCAGCTTCTTGGGCGTCTGGCTGGGCGGGCGCTTGTACGACCAAACTGGCAGCTATGACGTCGTCTGGTGGCTCGCCGTGGCCTTGGGCGTGATGGCTGCCTTGGTCAATCTGCCGGTGCGTGAGAGCCCGATCGCGCGGCCGCAGGCAAGGCCGGTCGCCACATGAGCGCGCCTGCCCGCTGGGGCCTGCGACTGGCCGCCTTGCTGTTGCTGGGCGCCGTATTTTTGAGCTATTTTCGAGCTGACTTGATGGTCCAGCTCTCCGAACAAATCTGGGCTTGTTTCTGATGGCTTCTTCCACTTCCACCGTGACATCCTCCTTGCCCTCCAAATGGCTGCTGCGCTGGCCGCAAGCGATGCGAGCCGGCGGCACGGCACTTGATCTGGCCTGCGGCAGCGGCCGCCATATCCGGCATTTGGCTGCGATGGGGATGACGGTCACCGGCGTCGACATTGACGCGGCGGCCACCGCCGGATTAGAGAGCCATGCCGAAATCATCAACGCCGACATCGAAACCGGCCCTTGGCCCCTGGCGGATCGGCAGTTCGATCTGGTGCTGGTCACCAATTACCTCTGGCGCCCCTTGATCCCCTTGATCACCGCCGCGGTCGCGCCGGGCGGCTGGCTGATTTACGAAACCTTTTCCCAGGGTCAGCAAAGCATAGGCAGGCCCGCCAGGCCGGAGTTCTTGCTGCAGCCGGGCGAGTTGCTGGAGGCCTGCAAGGGCCTTAGCGTGGTAGCTTTTGAAGACGGCTTCGAGGTGATGGCCGTCAACCCACGCTTTGTGCAGCGCGTTGCTGCGGTGCGCGATCTGCATGACGGGGTTTTTCAGCGCTACGCCCTGGACCAATAAAAAGCGGACAGCGCTGCTGAGTAGAATTGACAGATAACTGGGAATTGCAATGAACGGATTAGTTGGCAGCATCGTGGCACTCGTGACACCGATGCAAGAAGACGGCAGCGTGGATTACGCAACACTGCGCAATTTGATCGACTGGCATATCGCCGAGGGGACCAGCTGCGTCTGCGTGGTCGGCACCACCGGCGAGTCGCCTACCGTCGACGTGGAAGAGCACTGTGAGGTGATCCGGGTCGCGGTGGAGCATGCGGCCGGCCGCGTGCCCATCATGGCCGGCACCGGCGCCAACTCGACCGCCGAGGCCATCAATCTCAGCCGCTTCGCCAAAAAGGTCGGCGCCGACTGCAGCTTGTCGGTCGTGCCCTACTACAACAAGCCCTCGCAAGAAGGCATCTACCAGCATTACAAGGCGATTGCCGAGGCCGTCGACTTGCCGATGATGCTCTACAACGTGCCCGGCCGCACCGTCGCCGATATGCAGCCTGAAACGACGCTGCGCTGCGCCGGACTGCCGGGCGTGTTCGGCGTCAAGGAGGCCAGCGGCAATATCGAACGTGCGGCTCAGTTGATCAAACTCGCACCCAAGGGTTTTTCGATTTACTCGGGCGATGACGGTACCGCGATCGCTTTGATGCTGCTGGGCGGCCACGGCAACGTCAGCGTCACCGCCAATGTGGCGCCGCGTCTGATGAGCGAGCTGTGCCGCGCCGCGCTGGCCGGTCAAGCGGCAGAGGCGCGCCGGATTCACTTCCAACTGCTCGACCTGCATAAACAACTGTTCTGCGAGCCCAGTCCTGCTCCGACCAAATGGGCGGTGGCCAAACTCGGCCGCTGCAAGAACGTGCTGCGCCTGCCCATCACCACGTTGACGGCAGAGGGTCAGGTCAAGGTTGAGCGGGCGATGCAAGAGGCTGGTTTGCTCTGATCGAGAAGTCAGTCGCAGTCTGCTCTAATCCCCCCATTCGCTTTTTTTGAAATACTGGCTGCCTTAAACCAGCCTCAGCGGCTCCAGCCGCCCTGATTCCCTCGGAGATGTCTAGCGTGACTCGTTCCTCATTTTTTCCCTCCACGGCCACTCCGGTGCGCCTGGCTTGCCGCTTGGCAGTTGCATCTTTGCTGGGATCATTGGCTGCTTGCAGCACTCTGGACAACACCTTCTCGTCTGAGAAGGTTGATTACCGCAGCGGTGCGCGGCAAACCGCCGGGCTGGACATTCCGCCCGATCTGAAGCAGTTGGCACGCGAGAATCGCAACCAGCCGCAAGGCGAAACGGTCAGTGCGGCGAGCTTCCAGCAAAAGGGCAAGGAACAAAAAGCTGCCGTCGCCAGCCAGCCTGGCAATCTGGTGGCTTTGAACGCTGTGGCCGATATGCGCATCGAGCGCAATGGCTCGCAGCGTTGGCTGGTGAGCAGCTTGACACCCGAGCAGATTTGGCCTCTGGTGCGTGATTTTTGGCAAGAACGCGGTTTCGAAGTGCTCAAAGATTCGGCCGATGTTGGCGTGATGGAAACCAACTGGAACGAAAACCGCGCCAAATTGCCGCAAGACATCATCCGCTCGACCATCGGCAAGGTGTTTGACGGCTTCTACTCGACCGGCGAGAAAGACATGTTCCGCACCCGGCTAGAGCGCGGCGCCAACGGCGTCGGCACCGAGGTCTTCATCAGCCACCGCGGCATGCAAGAGGTTTACACAGGCGCGCAAAAAGACAGCACCGCCTGGCAACCGCGCCCGAGCGACCCGCAGTTGGAAGCCGAAATGCTGTCACGCCTGATGCTCAAGTTGGGCGCCAGTGACGAGCAAGCCAAGGCCGCACTGGCAGCCGCCAAGTCACAAGCGATGCCGACGGCCGCAGCCGGCACGGCCACGGCAACAGCCGCTGTGATCGGGGCTGCCAACACCCGCTCTTTGGCCGAAGTACCAGATTCTTTGCAAGTCAACGAAGGTTTCGAGCGCGCTTGGCGCCGGGTCGGGCAGTCACTGGACCGCCACGGCTTCACGATCGAAGACCGCGACCGCAAGCAGGGTCTGTTCTTCTTGCGCTATGCCGACCCGACCCAGGCTGGCAAGGAAGAGCCGAACTTTTTCCAGAAGCTCTTCACGTCCGACAGCGCCCAAGTGGCGACGCGCTACCGCGTTTCGGTCAAGTCCGAAGGCGAGCGCAGCACCGTGATGGTGCTGGACGACAAGGGCCAACAGCAAACCAACGAGAATGCCAAGCGCATCCTCAACTTGCTGATGGACGACTTGCGCTGAACCGGGCCCGACCCGACCAAGCTAACGCCGCTGCCGCAAGGTCTGCGGCGTTTTTCATTGTTCTCGCCCAGAAGGTACTCTTTCCATGCGTTTTTGCAGCCTAGGCAGCGGCAGTGGCGGCAATGCCAGCCTGATCGAAGCCAGCCAAGGCATTACCCGCACACAGCTCTTGGTCGATTGCGGCTTCAGCCTGCGTGAATTGACACGCCGCCTGGCCCGCGCTGGCAGCAGCCCGGCTGAATTGGACGCCATCTTCATCACCCACGAACATGGCGACCATGTCGGCTGCGCCCTGAATCTCGCGCAGCGCTATCGCATCCCACTGTGGACCAGCCGGGGCACTTGGCGCGCCATGGGCGGCCTGCCTGACTTCGACTCCAAACTGCTGCATCTGATCAAGGACGGCGAAAGCGCCGAGCTGGGCGACATCCAGATACAGCCATTTGCCGTGCCCCATGATGCCAACGAGCCGCTGCATTTACGCTGCAGCGACGGCGCCAAATCGCTCGGTCTGATCACCGATCTGGGCCACCCCTGTGCTTCCGTGGCACTGGCCTTGCAAGGCTGCCAAGCGCTCTTGCTGGAATGCAATCACGACGAAGCCATGTTGCAAGCGTCCAACTATCCCTTCAGCCTGAAGCGCCGCATTCTGGGCAGCCACGGCCATCTCTCCAACGCCAGTGCCGCCGAATTGCTGCGAAGTTGTTTGCACGCGGGACTGGCCCATGTGGTGGCCGCCCATCTGAGTGAAAGCAACAACACGCCGGCGCTGGCCGCCGCGAGCTTGGCCGCTGTCATGGGCTGCCGCCCCGAAGCCATTGCCGTTGCGAGTCAGGCTCTGGGCTGCGACTGGACACAGCTCGGCTGAGTAAGCCGGACAAAACCAATGGACGCAAAAAAGCCGCCTGGTTCGCACCGGGCGGCTTTTGCGCTAATCGGGGTGAGCCGATTACTTCTTGACAGCGTCCTTAGCTGCATCAGCAGCCTTGTTGACGGCGTCAGCAGCCATGCCGCCCACTGCGGAAGCAGCGTCAGCAACGCCGGTCGCGGCAGCCGAAGCGCCAGCGTCAACAGCGGTCACAGCTGCCGAGGCAGTTGCGTCAGCAGCAACTGCGACAGCCGAAGCGGCCTCAGCAACGGCAGGAGCCACAACAGCAGGAGCTTCTTCTTTTTTGCCGCAAGCGGTCAGAGCAACAGCAGCCAGCACAGCAGCCAACAGGATCGACTTGTTCATACTTATCCTCAAAAATCGTTAAACGAAATTGCAATTACCGGTAATTTTTTGAAGTCCAACAACGTTAACCAATCCTCGCGGTGGCTGTTGTTGTAAAACTTCGGCATGACAAGACGAGGAAACCTCGAGCGCTTCCACCGCCTAGCCACAAATTATAGCTTGCTCATTTGTAAGGCCTTAGAGGCCCAGTGTCGTAACAGCAAACGATTCGCTTGATCGTTGCGCCAATGCATCAAACCACTGGCTTTTTTGCAAAGCATCGTTGGTTTCGGTAGAAATTGTGGATCGCCAGAGCTTCTTGTCGAACAGGCTCAGACTCGGCGCCTGCTCCATGCCAGCGGCGGTGAAGAAGGATAGCGCGCCCCCACAGGAGCCCGTCGCCGCCAAAGCATCCGGTGTATAGGCCAGGGCCCGCACACAATGCCCCCAGTTGCCTCGCCAGCGAACGAAACGCGGGTGACGCTGGCGCAAGTCCTCGAATTGAGCGGCCAGCAGATGCAAGCGCCGATTGGGCTTCGCCCAAGTGGTCAAGGCCGCCAGCAGTTCTGCGTCCGACCAGGGCCAATCGACCAGGCTTTCATCGAAGCAATACATGTCCCGTGCGTCTGCCGCACAGGCCTGCATCAGCGCTTGGCGCAAGTTGGCCACAAAAGCCGTCCTGCCCTCGAACTTGCCCGGCGCCAGCGCGTCCATCAGCCCTGCTCCGCCTCTTGTTGCACCCAGCCGTCTTCGACCCACTGCGCCAGCAAGTCGCGCGCGCCCTCGGACAATTGAGCGACCTGCTTGCGTGTCAGCAGCTTGCTGTCTGCAAACGCACGCATCAGCGTCGCATCGCGGCCGGCGGCGCGGAAGGACTCGCCGTTGATGAAGACATGGGATTTGTCGTACATCATGCGGCTACGCCCGTCCAGGCTAACGCCCTGATCCGGCGCAAACTCGGCACCCGCCTCGAACCAAACGCGCGGCTTGGGTTCGGTCAAGGCCTCACCCAGAGCGCGCTCCAAGGCACGCGGTTCACGCAGCGCGCGCTCGGCGGCGTCGCGGGCAAACTCGATCAGCTGCTCGGGCACCAAGCCCGGCGTGGCAGTCGCTTGCTGCTTGGGGTCGGCATACATTTTGTTGGCGTAACCCTGATCTTCATCGTCCATCAAGCGGCTGAGCAGATCCTTGGCCAACTCGGCCCGCCAAGGCGTACGGAAGCCGACCGAACAGGTCATGCACTCGCCCACCGCCACGCCGTCATGCGCCCAGCCGGGCGGCAGATAGAGCATGTCGCCGGCGTCGAGCACAAACTCCTCCTCGTACTCGAAGTTCTTGATGATCTTCAAGGGCACGTCATCGCGCAGCTCGGCATTCGGCTGCCGGCCGATGCGCCAGCGCCGCTGGCCCTGCACCTGAATCAAAAACACATCGTAGGAATCGAAATGCGGGCCGACCCCGCCGCCATCGGTAGCGTAGGAAATCATCAAGTCATCAAGCCGCGCCTCGGGCACAAAGCGGAACTGGTTCAATAAGTCGGCCGCAGCCGGCAGATGTTGCTCCAGGCCTTGAATCAACAAGGTCCAGCCCGGTTTTGAAAAAGGCGGCAACTTGGCCACCGGGCCCGGATAAAGCGCCCAACGGCCCTCGAATGAGCTGGCCAAGCGCGACTCGACATCCTCGCTGGCAGCCATGCGCGCCAACTCGGTACGGGTGGCCGGCGGTTTGATGCCGGGCAAGGCTTGGCGGACCAGCAAAGGCTTTTTCTGCCAATGCAGGCGCATGAATTGTTCGGGCGAGAGGCCGGCGAGCAGCGGCAATGGAGATTCAATGTTCATGGGCGACATTGTGCTTGCTGGCGCGGACGAACGCGTCCCCTTGGCGTCCCAGTATCGGGAAAAACGACAGCAAGCCCGTCCCAATTTCGAGACCGCTTGCGCCAACTCAAGTCCATGCTGGCGGCCCAGGGGCTTGTAAATCAGACACTTGGCCAGCGAGAGGCGCTTGGCACGAGTCCTGCGTTAGATAAGTCATGGACATCCACCGCAGCCCTCACCGACTCGCTTTTTTACGTCGCCCCATCATCAAATGGAGCGGCCTCACCGCCATCGCACTGGCGCTGTTGGGCGGCGCCCTGAGTTTTGGCCTGAACGCACGCCCGGCCTCGATGAGCGTGAGCGCCAAGACCGTCAGTCTGGCCACGGTCGAGCGCGGCGCATTGGACTTGGACCTGCGTGCCAGCGGCATCTTGCTGCCCAGCGAGGTCCGCTGGATCGCCGCGCAGAGCGAAGGCAGGGTCGAGCGCATCGCCGTGCAGGCTGGGGACGAACTGGCGCAGGGTCAGGTCTTGCTGGTCATGAGCAATCCGCAATTGCAACAGCGCGCAGAAGAAAGCCGCTGGACCCTGGAGCAGGCACAGGCCGAGGCGCGCGCGCTGCGCTTCAGCTTGGAGAGCCAGCAAATGAGCGCCACGGCCGCCGTTCAGCGGGCCGAACTGGCGCTGCAAAGCGCGCAACTGCAGTGGGCTGCCGATCAGGATTTATTGAAAGACGGCATGGTGTCCAAGCTGGCCTATCAGCGCAGCGAATTCAACCTCAAACAAAGCACACAAGGCTTGAGCCTGGAGCGCCAACTCTTGCAGCAGGCCCAAGCCAACCAACAAGCACAGCTGAGTGCCAAGCAGGCGACGCTCGCCAAATTGAGCAAGAGCCTGCAGCGAGACCTTGACCAAGTGGCCGCCTTGACGGTGCGCGCACCGATGAGCGGCATCCTGCAGGAGCTGAACTTGCAGCCCGGCCAAAGCGTGGCCACCGGCGCCAATCTGGCCAAGATGGCCAGGGCCGACGCTCTTTACGCCGAACTGCAGGTGCAAGAGGCGATGGCCCGCGATATCGCCGTCGGCCAAACCGTGCGGCTTGATCTGCGCACCGGCGGCAGCGACGGCCAAATTGCCGGCCTTGTCTCGCGCGTTGCGCCCAGAGTCAGCAAGGGCTCGGTCCAGGTCGACATCAGCCTGCAAGGCCCACTGCCGCGCGGTGCCCGGCCAGATCTGAGCGTGGACGGCACGATCGCCATCACACGCCTGACCGACACATTGCAAGTGCAGCGGCCGGTTTTCAGTCAAGCGCAGTCGACGGCCAGCGTGTTCCGCATCGGCACGGACGGCGTGGCCGAACGCGTGCCGGTGCAATTCGGTGCAGCCTCGGTCGGCCGGATTGCCATTCTTTCGGGCCTGAGCCAAGGGGACCGCATCGTCGTCTCCGACACCAGCGCCTGGAGCCAGGCCACCCGCGTCAGCATCCGCTGAATTCAAGTTCAAATAGTTAACCCAGGAGATCCCCCTATGAGTTCCACCCCGCCTCTGATCAAGCTGCAAGGCATCCAAAAAAGTTTCCTCACCGATGAGTTGGAGACCCGCGCGCTGGACGATGTTGATCTGCAAATCCACAGCGGCGAGTTCCTGGCGGTCAGCGGCCCGTCCGGCTGCGGCAAGTCCAGCCTGCTGGCCATCCTGGGCCTGCTCGACAGCCCCAGCGCCGGCAGCTACGCCTTGGCCGGGCAGCCCGTAGAAGCGCTGGACAACCGCGCCCGCGCGCTGCTGCGCAACCGCCAGATCGGCTTTGTCTTTCAAGCCTTCAACCTGATCGGCGACCTGAGCGTGGAAGACAACGTCGCACTGCCGCTGAACTACCGCAGCGAGATCAGCCGCGCCGAGCGCCGCGCCCGCGTGGCAGAGGTGCTGGCGCAGGTCGACATGGGTCACCGCGCACGCCATTACCCGGCCCAGCTGTCCGGCGGCCAGCAGCAGCGCGTGGCCATCGCGCGCGCGCTGGTCGGCAAGCCCAGTCTGATCCTGGCTGACGAGCCGACCGGTAATCTCGATTCACGCAACGCCGATCTGGTGATGCAGTTGCTCAGCGATGTGCATGCCGGCGGCGCCACGCTGTGCATGGTCACGCACGACCCGCGCTACGCAGCGGCCGCGCAGCGCACGATCTCGCTGTTTGACGGCCGCGTGGTGGCCGACATGCCCACCTTGATGCCAACGCTTGCACCAACGCCTGCGCTAGCTCTGGTCGCGCGTCAAACTGCGGAGCAGCTGTGATGTGGGACGACCTGAGCCAAACCCTGAACTCGCTGCGCCGCGCCCCCGGCTTCGCGCTGCTGAGCCTGTTGACGCTGAGTTGCGGCCTGGGCTTTGCAATCTATAGCGCGGCCATCTACTTCAGCTTCACCGCCGGCAACATCCCCTTCCCCGAGCCCGAACGGCTGCTCGCCGTCGAAGCCACCCGCCACGACGAGCGCACACAGGGCAAGAGCGTTCACTACCTGGATTTTCTTGAATACGCCCGCGCAACACCCAGCCTGGAAGGGCTGCAGGCGCTGGATACCGCCACCGTCACGCTCGGCGGCACGCAGCAATACCCACAGAACTTCCAGGCCGCTTATGTGCCGGCCGCCATCTGGCCCTGGTTGGGCGACGCGGCCAAGCCCGAGGCCGGGCGCCTTTTGCAAGCCAGCGACGAGTTACCCGGCGCACCGCCGGTGGTCGTCATCGGCGCGGATATCTGGCGCAACTTTTTGGGCGGCAGCAAGCAAGTCATCGGCAGCCACATCAGCATCAACGGCGTCAGCACCGAAATCGTCGGCGTGGCGCCGGCTGCGCTGCGCTTCCCGATGACACAACAGCTCTGGCTGCCCTTCAATATGCCCGGCGCCGGCATGGTCCGCGCGCAGGCTATGGAGATGGGCACGGCCAAGCATGTGTTTGTGCTCGGGCGACTCAAGGCCGGCGCTAGCCGCTCCCAAGCTCAGCAGGAGTTGGATCTGACGGCGCAGCGTTTGGCCGCCAGCTTCCCCAAAAGCAATGCCAAGGTCGGCGCCGTGGCATTGCCCTATGCCAAGTGGGCCATGCCGGACACCGACGCGATCTATCTCGGTCTGGCCGGTGCGGCGGTGTTGCTGCTGAGCCTGGTCTGCATCAACACCGCCAACTTGCTGCTTGCGCGCGCCAACGAGCGGCGCCAAGAGTTGGCGGTGCGGGCCGCGCTGGGCGCGCCGCGTGGCCGCCTGATTCAGCAAATGCTCGCTGAAGCCTTGATCCTGAGCCTGGCCGCCGCGCTGATCGGCCTATTCTTCAGCGCCTGGGCCTTGGAGGCGACACAGCAAGCGGTCTTCGAGACCTCGGACGGCCGCATGCCCTTCTGGATTCGAATCCAGATGAGCGGTGCGGCGGCGGCCTTTGGCCTGGGCCTGACCTTTGTCACCGCGCTGGCCACCGGCTTGCTATCGGCCTGGCGCGCCTCGGCTGTCGATGCCGCGGCGGTGCTGCGCGATGGCCGCGGCGCCAGCGGCCGGGCGGCCGGGCGTTTCAGCCGCGTGCTGGTGTTCTTGCAAATCATGTTGTCGAGCTTGTTGCTGCTGGTGTCGGCCGCGCAGGCCTATTCGGTCCATCAACGCCTGAACGCCGGCACCGGCGCGCGCACCGAGGGCGTCTTGACGGCCACACTGCGGCCGCGCCAGGCCGCCTACACCCAAGACGAGCCCGCCCGCGCCCAACTCTGGGCCCGGGTCGAAACTAGTCTGCGCGAGAGTGCGGCAGCATCAAATGCCGGCGTCGCCTTGAGTCTGAGCCTGCCCGGCGGCGGCATGTCGTCGACCGAAGAGGTCTTGCCCGAAGGCATGACCGTAGAAGATGAGCGCTACCCCGAGGCCGGCACCTACAGCGTCAATGCCGGCTTCTTCAAGACCCTCGAGGTAGCCCTGCTGGCCGGGCGCGAGTTCAGCAGCCATGACCGCGCGGACAGCTTGCATGTGGCCATCGTCAATCGCAACTTCGCGGCACAGTATTGGCCGGGCCTTGACCCGCAAGCCGTGTTGGGTAAACGTTTTGCCTTGAACCCCAAGGTCGACAAGACCGGGACGAAGGTGCGCGACTGGTACACCGTGGTCGGCGTCAATGGCCATCTGGTTCAAGGCACGGGCGGCGACAGCGGCATACGCAGTCACAACATTTATCTGCCTATCAGCCAGTCGGTCCCCGATCAGCTGGGCATTGCCATGGTTGGCTGGGACGATACGGCCACCAACCGCGAGTTGCTGGCCAAGGCCATCGCCCGCGCCGACCCCGCGTTGGCGCTCGAGCATGTCTACAGCGCCGAGGAGCGGCAAAAGATTGCCTACGGCGGCTCCGAGGTGATGGCGGCACTGTGCCTGATCCTGGGTTTGATGACGCTGGCCTTAGGCGTTAGCGGCATCTACGGCGTGACCAGCCGGGCGGTGGCACAGCGCACGCAGGAAATCGGCGTGCGCCGCGCCGTCGGCGCCAGCGATGCGCAGGTCTTGCGCCTGCTGCTGCGCCAAGGGCTTTGGGCCCTGGCGCTGGGCATGCCGCTGGGCCTGCTCTTGGGTTGGTTGGCGATCACGCAGATGGATGAGGTCGGGCCGGCCTTGCTGCTCGGCGTGTTGGGCGTCGGGCTCGTGATCAGCGCGGTGGTGATGTTGGCGACCTGGTTGCCGGCTCGGCGCGCGATCGCAATGCCGCCGAATATGGCCTTGCATTGCGAATGAACTTGGGCGCCACGGTCCTGGGCACTGGCCTGGGCGAGAATGCGCCGCAAGTTCTGCTCGGCCATCAACACCACAAGGACCCTCCACATCAATGAGCGCCAGCCCCTCTGCCCTGCCCATCTTGGTGGCCGATGACGATGCCGCCGTGCGCAGCACCTTGAGGATTTTCCTCAATAGCGAGGGGCTGAACTGCGAGCTGGTGGCGTCGCCGGCCGAGGCCTTGGCGGCGCTGGCGCGGCGCGAGTTTGGCGTCTTGCTGGCCGATATGAACTACAGCCGCGACACCACCTCAGGCGCGGAAGGCCTGAGCCTGATCGCCCAAGCCAATGCCGTCGACCCGCAGTTGCCCATCATCGCGATGACCGCCTGGGGCACGGTCGCGCTGGCAGTCGAGGCGATGCGGGGCGGGGCCAGTGACTTCATCGAGAAGCCCTGGGACAACAACCGCCTGGCCAGCATGCTGCGCAATTTGCTGGCGCTGCGCCAAACGCGCCAAGCCAATCAGCGGCTGGCGGCAAGGAATCAATTGCTGAGCGCCGAGGGCCAGAGCGAGCGGCCCTGGATAGCGGCTTCGCCGGCGATGCAAGCCTTGATGGCGCAGGTGGAGCGGCTCAAGGATGCCGGTGTCAATCTGCTGATCACCGGCGAAAACGGCACCGGCAAAAGCCAGCTCGCGCAGGCCATCCACCGCGCTTCGGTGCGCGCCCAAGCGCCCTTCATCAGCGTCAATATGGGCGCCATCCCCGACACCTTGTTCGAGAGCGAGATGTTCGGCCATGAGAAAGGTGCGTTCACCGATGCCCGCCAGACCCGCATCGGCCGCTTCGAGTTGGCCGATGGCGGCAGCCTCTTCCTCGACGAGGTCGGCAACATCCCTCTGAATCAGCAGGCCAAGCTCTTGCAAGTGCTGGAGGGCGGGCAGTTCGAGCGGCTCGGTTCGGCCAAGCCGCGCCGGGCCGATGTGCGCCTGATCGCGGCCAGCAACGCGGATCTGGCGCAGATGGTTGAGCTTGGCAGTTTCAGGCGCGACCTGCTTTACCGGCTCAATAGCGTGCAACTGCATCTGCCGCCGCTGCGCGAGCGCGGCGCCGACATTGTGAGCCTGGCCGAGCATTACCTGGCCAGCCATGCGCGGCGTTATCAATGCCCGGCCAAGACGCTCGGCCCCGCCGCCCGCGAGGCGCTGCTGCAGCATCACTGGCCGGGCAATGTGCGCGAACTGGCGCACTGCATGGAACGCGTTAGCTTGTTGGTCCAGCATCAGCTGCTGCAGCCCGCCGATCTGGGTTTAAATGGCACAACAGCGCCGGTTGCCACGGCAGCACTTGATGCGGGCGAGTTGACGCTGGAGGAGGCCGAGGTGATCTTGATACGCACGGCGCTCAAGCGTGCCGGCGGCCATGCGCCGCAGGCGGCGCAAGCGCTAGGCCTGAGCCGCTCGGCCTTTTATCGCCGGCTCGAAAAGTACCGCTTGTGAAGTCATACCCCGGCTTTGCCAAGCAGCTCTGGCTCTGGGCCTTGGCCGGTGGCGCGCCGGCCTGGGGCCTGGCGAGCTATTTTATCTGGCAGCAAGCGTGGCTGATCTACCCCAAGATCCTGCTCTGGCTGCTGTGCAGCGGCGCTTGGCTGGGGGCCGCTTGGGGCCTGGCGAGGCGGGCCGAGTTTCAGCTCCAGACCATCGGCAATGTGGTCGAGGGCATCGCCTCGGGTGACTACAGCCAGCGCCTGCGCCGGGCCAGTGCAAATGACCAGTTAGGCGAGCAGATCAATGCCTTGGTCGACGCCCTGCATCGCCAGCGCCTGCGCGCCGAAGAGGCTTACGGCCTGGTCGACAGCGTCTTGCAAGGCATTGACGTGGCGATCTTTGCTTTTGATGAGCAGGCTCATTTACGCCTCGCCAACCCCGCCGCATTGGCGCTACTGCTGCGCGACAAGGACGCGGTGCTGGGCTGCAGCGCCACCGAGCTGGGCCTGGCCGCGCTGCTGACGGCCGACACCGCCGTCTTGAGTGAGCATGTGTTTGCCGGCGCCGCCGGCCTGTGGCGGCTGCGACGCCTGCCCTATTCGGTTGATGGGCGCGAGCAGACCTTGCTCTTCGTCACCGACCTCAAGCAGGTGCTGCGCAGCGAGGAACTGCAAGCCTGGCGGCGCCTGCTGCGGGTCTTGAGCCATGAGGTCAACAACTCGCTGCTGCCGATCTCCAGCCTGAGTGCCACGCTGCGCCGAGTCAGCGCGGGGGAAGTGAACGGGGGCTGGGACGGCAAGTCCAAGCAAGCCGATCTGGATGAAGGCCTGGCCATCATTCACGAGCGCGCGCAACATCTGGCCGAGTTCGTGCGCCGTTACGCCAGGCTCGCACGCCTGCCCGAGCCGCAAAAGCAGCTGTTCGATCTGGCTGCCTTGCTGCGGCGCTTGCCCACCATGCTGCCCGAGGCGGGGCTGAGCTTGACGATCGCGGGCGACCCGCACGCGCCGATGCCAAGCGACTTCAAACTGCCCTTCTTTGGCGATCCGGTGCAGATCGAGCAGCTCTTGATCAATCTGCTCAAGAACGGCGTCGAGGCCGGCGGCGCACCACTGGAGCTGCGCTGCCAAGTCCAGCCTCTGCAGTTGAGCGTGTTGGACTGCGGCCCCGGCATCGCCAATCCGGCCAATCTATTTGTGCCCTTCTACACCACCAAACCCGAGGGCGCCGGCATCGGCCTGGTGCTTTCCAGGCAGATTGCCGAGGCCCATCAAGGCAGTTTGAACCTGGAGTCGCGCCGGGATGGGCCGGGAGCGGTGGCGGTGCTGCGTTTCCCCGCCAGCACGCAAGGTCTGCTGACACCTGCAGCCCTGTGAAACAATACCGGCATGAAAATTTCTGCCCCCTGTATCGTTTCCCTGCGCTGGAGACTTGAAGACGCCCAAGGTCAGTTGATCGACGAATTGGAAGAGCCTTTGGAGTTTTTCTATGGCGGCGACGACCTGTTCGCCAAGGTCGAAGAAGGGCTGGCCGGCCAAGAAGCCGGCTTCGAGGCCAGCATTGCACTCGAGCCCGAGCACGCGTTTGGCGAGTATGACTCCGCCCTGGTTTGCTTCGAGGCGCGCAGCCTGTTTCCCGACGGCGTCGACGCGGGCATGCAGATCGAAGGTCTGCCCGAGGGAGCGGTGACCGAGGGCATGGCACCCGGCATCTACACCGTCACCGACGTCTACCCCGAGCATGTGGTGCTGGACGGCAACCACCCGCTGGCCGGTGTGGGGCTGCGCATGCATTTGAAGGTGCTGGATGTGCGCGAAGCCAGCGAAGATGAAATCGAAGCCGGCAGCTTGGGCGAAGCGGTATTTCAGGTCGCCAATCTGGGTTCGGGCGCTCCGCCTGACGCCCAATTGCATTGACCGGCGCTTGACCACAGCATGACTGAGCCCAAATCGTTCTCGGTCGCCAGCGTCTATCAGCAACTCGAACAGGCGCTGCGTGAGCGCGACGTTATTCTTGAGACCGCCGGCGTTGGCATTGTGTTTGTCAAACAAAGGCTGGTGTTGAGGTGCAATCAGCGCTACGCCGAAATCTTCGGGCAGGCCCGGGCGCAGGATATGCAAGGCTTCAGCAGCATCGAGCTCTACCCCGACGAGGCGGCCTTCAAGCAACTCGGCGCCGAGGCCTATCCCGTGCTGGCGACCGGCCAGCGCTTCAAGACCGAGCGCTTGATGAAGCGTCTCGGAGGCGCGCTGTTTTGGTGCAGTCTGACCGGGCGTTTGATCAACCCGGCTGACGCCAGCGCAGGATCGATCTGGATCGTCGACGACATCAGCGAACAAAAAGCCGCCGAGGCCGAACTGTTGTCAATCACGTCTGGCCAGCGCTTGATTCTGGACCACGCGATGGTCGGCATTGTCTTTCTGCGCGATCGCCAGGTGACCCAGTGCAACCGCAGCTTCGAGGAACTGCTCGGCTATGCGCCGGGAGAACTCGACGGCGGCTCCTCGCGCCAGTGGTATTTGAGTGACGCCGACTGGGAAGCCGCGGGCCAGCGCTGCTATGCGCCGTTTGCAGCCGGCCAAGCCTTTCAGGGCGAAATGATGCTGCGCAAAAAAGATGGATCACCGATCTTTTGTGAGGTGCGCTCCAAGGCCGTTGACGGCAACAATCTGGCCCTGGGTTCGATCTGGATCACCATGGACATCAGCGCCCGCAAGGACGCCGAGGCTGCCTTGGTGCAAGCCAAGCTGCAACTCGAACAGATGGTGGCCCAGCGCACCCAGGAGCTCAAGGCCTCGGTCAAGGCGCTGGAGCAAAAAGTGCTTGAGCAGCAGGCCTCCGAAGCTCGCATCCAGCAACTCGCACACTTTGACACGCTGACCGGCCTGCCCAACCGGGCGCTGCTGAATGATCGCAGCAACCAGGCCATCGACATCGCCAAACGCCACGCCGGCACGCTGGCACTGCTGTTCCTCGATCTGGACCACTTCAAGAACGTCAACGACTCGCTCGGCCACCGCTTTGGTGACGAGTTACTCAAGGAGTTGGCGCGCCGGCTCAAGACGGCTGTGCGCGAGCAAGACACGGTCTCGCGCCTGGGCGGCGACGAATTCATCTTGGTGCTGCCGGGTGCCGACGCGGCGGGCGCCGCGCATGTGGCCGCCAAGGTGATGGAGTTGGCCACGCAGGTCTTTCAGATCGAACAGCATGAGATCACGGTGACGCCCTCGGTCGGCGTGGCCCTGTATCCACTGGACGGGCTGGACTTTGACGCATTGTGCCGCTGCGCCGATGTGGCCATGTACCGCGCCAAGCAGGACGGGCGCAACACGTTTCGATTCTTTACCGCCCAGATGCAGGCCGAGTCGGCCCGCATCCTGCTGCTGGAGAACGCCCTGCGGCGAGCGCTGGAGCGCGGGCAGCTGAGTCTGCATTACCAGCCGCAAATTTGCTTGGCCAGCGGCCGGGTGATTGGTGCCGAGGCCTTGCTGCGCTGGCAGCACCCGGATTTGGGCGCGGTCAGCCCGGCCGAGTTCATCCCGATTGCCGAGGCGAGCGGCCTGATACTGCAGATCGGCGAATGGGTCATGCGCACTGCCAGCTGCCAGCTCAAGGCCTGGCATGCTTTGGGTTTGAACCAGATCATCATGGCCGTCAATCTGTCTTCGGTGCAATTCCGCCATGCGGACCTGCCGGCCCTGATCAGCCGGATTCTGGACGAATGCGAGTTGGCGCCGGAGCTGCTGGAGCTGGAGTTGACCGAGGGTGTGGCGATGAACAACCCGCTGGGCGCCATCGCGGTGATGAACGCTTTGCATGACCGCGGCATCCGCATGTCGATTGACGACTTCGGCACCGGCTATTCCTCACTGAGCTACCTGAAAAAGTTCCGGGTTTACAAACTCAAGATTGATCAGCAGTTTGTGCGCGATCTCAGCGACGACCCCGAAGACCGGGCCATCGTCAGCGCCATCATCAGCATGGCCAAGAGCCTAGGCCTGCAGACGATCGCCGAGGGCGTGGAGACACAGGGCCAACTGGAATTTCTGCGTGCGCAAGGCTGCAATGAAGTCCAGGGTTACTTGTTTGCCAAGCCGATGCCGGCCGAGCAGTTCGGACGCTTCGTGCTGGAGCGCGAGGCAAGTGAGGGGCGGGAACGGCGCGCGATGCAGTGACGGGTGCGATGCGCCGCAGCGCCGGGCCTGCGATATTCGGCGAGCGCATTTAATCCTGCGTTTCCATTCCTTCCTTGCCCGCAGCCCGGCAACTAACTTTGCCAGCACAGCATTCAAATTCGACCGCCAGGGTCGACACAGGGATATCCGTCATGAGCATCAGAGCGATCAATGTTCGCAACCAGTTTCGCGGCACCATCAAGGAAATCATCGAAGGCCCGGTGGTCTCCGAGGTCGACGTGATTACCCCCTCGGGCAGCTTGGTGACCTCGGTGATCACGACCCGCTCACTCAAGGATTTGGGTCTGGTAGTGGGGCGCGAGGTCGTGGCCTTGGTGAAATCCACTGAAGTCTCCATCGCGACCCTTTGAGCTTGCTGCACAGGATTCGTGATCAAGGCCCTGCGACATGCCACGCGCCTGCCGGTCGTCTCCGGCCGGGCCGAGTTGCTGCCGCACCAAAGACTGCCTCTGCAAAGCACCTTGATTGCTAGCCAGAACGCCCCCTGGATGAGTGCAGCCAGGCGGCGCGGTGCGAGCTTCACCAATCTGAGTGCTGCAGGCCAGGTCAACACCGAGTCCGGCTTCGGGCCCAACCCATTGGCCAAACGCTGGGTCGATGCGGACTGGGCACGCGCCGCGCGTGGGCGGCGCCCGCAGCACGCGACTTTCAGAAATGGTGGTTCGCTGTTTGAACACGCCCGGCCTGAGCTCCAGCGCTATTTCTGAGGCTGCGAGCAGCGCGAATCACGCCACAGCAATACCGAGCCGGGCGGCAGGCTACAAACTCAGCCGCCTGTTCTCATCCCCTGCAGCACCGCGCAAGCCGGTTAACCTGAGCTCTGTCCACCAATGCGCTGCCTCCCGGAGTTCCTCATGAATAAAAAAAGCCCTGCCAAAATCGTGAAAATAACCCTGCTGGCCGCCAGCTTGGCCCTGGCCCTCGGCTTTACCGGTGGCCAGGCCTCGGCCCAAACCCTGCGCTGGGCCAGCGCTGGTGATCCGCTTACGCTAGACCCTTACGCCCAGAACGAAACTCTCACCAATACCATCAATGGCCAGGTCTACGAGTTCTTGGTCACGCGCGACAAACAGCTCAAACTGGTGCCTCAGCTGGCGACCGAATGGAAGCAGACTGGGCCGCAAAAATGGCTGCTCAAGCTGCGCCCAGGCGTGAAGTTCCACGACGGCCGGCCGTTCACGGCCGACGATGTCGTGTTCTCCGTTCAACGGGCCCGCCAGCCCAGCTCGCAGATCGCCATGTATGCCAATGCGGTGGGCGAACCGCGCCGAGTCGACGACTTGACGGTCGAGTTCAGCCTGCCCCAGGTGAACCCGATCTTTCTGCAGCACCTCAGCACGATTTACATCATGAGCCGAGGCTGGGCCGAGGCCAATAAGGCCACCAAGACGCAGGACTTTGCCAACAAGGAAGAAAGCTATGCCGCCTTCCATACCAATGGCACCGGCCCGTTCATCCTAGTCAGCCGATCACCCGACAGCAAGACCGTCTTCAAGCGCAACCCCAACTACTGGGGGCAGATCGAAGGCAATCTGCAAGAGGTGATCTACACCCCGATCAAGAGCGAGGCCACGCGCACGGCGGCGCTGATCTCGGGCGAGATCGACTTTGTGCTTGACCCGGCGCCGCGCGACCTGGCTCGGCTTGCGCAAACCAGCGGCCTGAAGATCATCAGCGGGCCCGAGAACCGCATCATCTTCATCGGCCTGGACCAGGCCCGCGACGAGTTGCAGTCAGGCAGCCCCAAGGGCAAGAACCCGTTCAAAGATGTACGCGTGCGTCGCGCGCTCTACCAGGCCATCGACATCGAAACCATCAAAACCCGCTTGATGGACGGCCAGGCCGCACCAACCGGCGCGCTGGTGCCTTCGCCGCTGGGCAGTTTCAATGACCCGCTGTTGGAGGCCCGCCTGCCCTTCGATCTTGCGGCCGCCAAGAAACTGTTGAGCGAGGCAGGCTACGCCAGCGGCTTCGAGTTCACGCTCGACTGCCCGAACAATCGCTACGTCAATGATGAGCGCATCTGTATGACGCTGGCCTCGCAATGGGCCAAGCTGGGGCTCAAGGTCAAGGTCAATGCCCAACCCAAAGCGCTGTTCTTCAACAAAATCGAAAAACTCGACACCTCGGCCTATCTGTTCGGCTGGGGCGGCGCCATCACCGATCCGGAAAGCATCTTCACCAGCCACTTCCGCAACCGTGGCGAGAAAGGCATCGGCGAATACAACCGTGGCAACTTCAAGGACGATGAGCTCGATGCCCTCGTTGCTGCCTCCAGCCGCGAGCCCGATGAAACCAAGCGTCAGCAACTGATCAAGCAAGCGCTTAAGCGCATGGCCGAGCAGGTGCATTACATCCCGCTGCATCGCCAATACATCCCCTGGGCGGCGCGCAGCAATGTCACGGTCGTGCACCGGCCGGACAACTGGCTGGAGTGGCGCTGGATCACGGTCGGGCCGGCGTCCAAGTGAGACGCATGGGTTGAACGCCGCGCTGCATTCCTGCAGACATTCAACGAAGCCGCCCAGGGGCAAAACATAAAGCTGGCGTGGCCAAGTTCGTTTTCCTAGCAAGCAAATAAGAAATCCTCGCTTCGCGCGCAACAGGGTTATCCCTAAAGTGCAGCCCTCAAGACGGCCCAAGCCAAACGCTTGTACAGCCGCGAGATTCTCGGGACACCCCCGGGGAATATGAAGCTAACGGAGGATTTCCATGCAGTACCCAAACTATCGCCGGCTCGCAAAGCTGGCTCCCCTGGCCTCTTTGGCCCCTTTGGCCCCTTTGGCGCTCGCACTCGCTTGTGCCTATGCGCCATCTGCCGCACACGCTCAAACTGCGGCCACAGCCAAGGCCACCGAGCCACAAAGCTTGCCGCAAGTGCAGGTGACAGGCTCGCGCATCTCGCGCGCCCTCAGCGAGGGCCCCAGCTCCATGACCGTGTTGAAATCCGAGGACATTGGTCGTTTGGGTTTCAAGAGCGTCGGTGATGCGCTCAATGCCTTGACAGAAAACACCGGCTTTACCCAGGGCGAAGACTTCGGCAACACCTTCACGCCGGCCGCCAACGCGATCAGCCTGCGCGGCCTGGGCCCTAACCACACGCTGACGCTGATCAACGGCCGGCGCATCGCCGACTATCCGAGCGCCTATGACGGCGCCGTCAACTTCACCAACACGGCCAATATCCCCTCGGCCTTGATCGACCGGATTGAAATTCTGAACGGCGGCGCCTCGGCCATTTACGGCTCGGACGCGATTGCCGGCGTGGTCAACATCATTTTGAAGAAACATGCCGAGGGCGTGACGCTCAACCTCAAGGCTGGCGGCACCCAACTCGGCGGCGGCGCCAATGCGCGCGCGCAGGTGAGCGGCGGCTTTGACGCCGGCGCACTCAGCGGGGTTTATGGCCTGGAGTTCAGCAAGCGCGATCCAATCTGGAGCTTGCAGCGCGACTTCATGGCCGACACAACACTCAAGGGCGCCAACCCCGGCGTGGTGTTCGGGCGCAAGGATGCCAAGACCAATAAGTACATCACGCCGGAGGCCGGCGCCTGCGATACGGCCGGGCAATTGTTCAACGGCTCGACCCAAACTGTCACCATCAAGAGCGGTCAGTATTGCGGCACCGGTCAAGCCTCGCCGACCTTCTGGACCACCCAGACCGGCAACCAAAGCAGCAATTTCGCCGGTGTCTTGAACTACGCCTTGAGTCCGCACACCGAGCTGTTCAGCGAAGTGTTGCTGGGTTTCACCGAGACCGAAACCAATACCCGCGGTCCGAGCTGGACCTCGCTCGGAGGCTCGATCAGCTACTTCCAAAACGCCAACACCGGCAAGCTTGAAGCCTGGAGCCGCCGCTTTGCGCCGGAAGAAATGGGCGGAGCAGAGAAGTTCAATCGCCGTTGGAACGATGAATGGCACAACCTGGTGCTGGGTGCGCGCGGTGACATCGAAGGCAGCAGCTGGGTCTATGAGGCCGCCCTCAACACCTCGGCCTACACCAGCAAGTTGCACCGCCCACGCCTGCTGGCCACCGTGGACGAGTTCTTCCTCGGCGCCAAGAAGGGCGAGACAGCGAAGGGAGAGCCCATCTATGCGCCCGACGTCAATCGACTCTTCAAGCCGCTGACCCCCGCCGAATACGACAGCATTACCTCCAGCAGCTACGCCAACGACAAGGCCTGGACCCACAATTTGAACGTCAACGCCAGCGGTGAGTTGCTGCAGCTGCCGGCGGGGCCGCTGCGTGCGGCCGTCTTGGCCGAGGCCGGCGCTCAAGGCTTCGAGAACAATGCCGATCCGCGCTTGGGTCAGGGTGTTTTTTACGCCACCACCGAGGCGGCCAAGGTCAGCGGCGACCGCAATCGCTGGGCGCTGGGTGCCGAGCTGAATGCGCCGATCACCAAAATCTTGATCGGCACGCTGGCGACGCGCTACGACCAATACCGCTTCGCTGGCCGCAAGGATGGCAGCTTTACCTATAACGCGGGCTTGGAGTTCCGCCCGGTCAGCGAAGTGCTGTTGCGCGCCAACCATGCAACCAGCTTCCGCGCGCCGGACATGAGCTATATCTTCACCGCCGAGAGCCGAGGCTATTACCCCTCATCGACCGACTATTACCGCTGCGCCCAGACCGGGCAGCCGCTCAACAAATGCGAGTTCGTCGACATCGTGTCCGGCTTCAATTACCTGAAGAACGGCTCCAAGGATCTGAAGTCGGAAAAGGGCAAGTCCTCGGGGCTGGGCGTGGTGTGGTCACCCAGCAAGACATTCGATGCGTCGCTCGATTTTTGGAAGATCGCCATCAATGATTTGGTGACCGATCTGGACTCGGACAAGATCCTGCGCGACGAGGCCGAATGCCGCACCGGCGTACAAGACATCAGCTCGCCCACCTGCGCGGACGCGATCAGGCGCGTGCGGCGCAACCCGGCCGATGCGGTGGTCAAACCGGGTGAAGTCAATCTGATTTTGGTCAACCCGATCAATGCCGCCAGCCAAAGCACTTATGGCTTTGACATCTCGGCTCGCTACACACTCAAGACCAGCAATGTGGGTGAGTACACCTTGACGGGCAAGTACACCCAGGTTCAGAGTTTTGTCTACCAGCAATTCGCAGGTGACGCCGACACCAACCGCGTCGGCACCCACGACCACAGCGACTGGCCCAACAAGCTGATCGCCACGCTGGGCTGGAACCTGGGCGACTGGGCCGCCACCTTGACGGGCCAGCGCAACGGCAAGATCTCCAGCGAAGACAAAAAGTCCTGGATTGGCCCTTACTGGAACTTCAACGCCAGCACGCGCTACCAGTTCAGCAAGACCAGCAGCGTTAGCCTGATCGTCAACAACTTGTTGGGCGACATCCGCAAGGACCCGACTGCGGCCTGGCCTTACTACCCGGTCGGCTACTACCTGCCGCATGGTCGCCAGGGCTGGATTGAGTTCAACCACGTGTTCGGTTCCTAAATCCACAAGGGCACAACTGGCCTGAAGCAGCGCGGGCGCGAGAGGAAGGACATGCGGGAAACCGCAGTATTTCGCGCCCGCCCTGCATTTTTCTCATAAGCATAGAAGAACTACTTGGTTCACGGCAGCTGACGGCCTGCCTACAGTGGGGCCTTGTTGTTGCAACTGCTGCATCTATTGCTGACCTGCCCGGCGCTCAAATTGCCGCAGGTCTCAGACGCGCAAACATCATCTTCTGGCCAACGGATCACATAGGATTTCATGAACGCTATTCGACGCACCTTCAACCTGGCAACGGCCGCACTGCTGCTGGGTGCCGCCGGCCTGAGCCAGGCTCAGGCCCAGGTCTCTTTGCTCAATGTCTCCTATGACCCGACGCGTGAGCTGTATCAAGATTTCAACACCGCCTTCGCCAAGCATTGGAAGGCCAAGACCGGCGAGATCTTGACGGTCAAACAATCGCATGGCGGCTCGGGCAAGCAAGCCCGCTCGGTGATTGACGGCCTGGAGGCCGACGTGGTGACGCTGGCCCTGGCCTATGACATTGACGCGCTGCATGACAACGCCAAACTGCTGCCCGCAGACTGGCAAAAACGTCTACCCAACAACGCTTCGCCCTACACCTCGACCATAGTGTTCCTGGTGCGCAAGGGCAATCCGAAGAAGATCACGAACTGGCCGGATTTGGCCCGCTCAGGTATCGACGTCATCACACCCAACCCCAAGACCTCGGGTGGCGCACGCTGGAACTATCTTGCCGCATGGGGCTTCGCCTTGCAGCAGCCCGGCGCCAATGACGACAGCGCCAAAGCCTTCGTCAAACGCATCTACGCGAACACCAAGGTGTTGGACTCGGGCGCACGCGGCTCGCTGACCACCTTCACCGAACGCGGCATCGGCGACGTTTTGATCTCCTGGGAGAACGAAGCCTATCTGGCCGTCAAGGAACTGGGCCCGGACAAGTTCGAGATCGTGACGCCGTCGCTGTCCATCTTGGCCGAGCCACCGGTAGCGGTGGTGGACAAGGTGGTCGACAAGCGCGGCACGCGCAAGCAGGCACAGGCCTACCTTGAATACTTGTACACCACCGAGGGGCAAGAGATTGCCGCCAAGCATTACTACCGGCCGCGTGACCCCAAAGTGGCGGCCAAATATGCCAAACAGTTCACCCAGACCAAGTTGATCACGGTCGACGAGGCGTTCGGCGGTTGGCGTGCGGCCCAGAAGACTCATTTCGCCGACGGTGGCTATTTCGATCAGATCTACACGCCGGGGCGTTGAGCCCCTGCATGGCGGCAGGCCTGATCGCTTGAGCAAAAAGCCTGCGGGCGAAGCCCGCAGACGTCTAGGCCTTGCCGGTTGAACCGAACCCGGCCTCGCCCCGCTGCGACGCGTCGGAAAAATCATCGACGATGCGAAATGCCGCCTGCACCACCGGCACCAAGACCAGCTGCGCAATGCGCTCCATCGGCTCGATCACGAAGGCGGTTTGCCCCCGGTTCCAGCAGCTGACCATCAGCTGGCCCTGGTAGTCCGAGTCGATCAGACCGACCAAATTGCCCAGCACGATGCCGTGTTTGTGGCCCAGACCCGAGCGTGGCAGGATGATGGCGGCCAATCCGGGGTCGCCGATGTGGATGGCCAAGCCGGTCGGGATCAAAGTGGTTTGGCCGGGGGCCAAGGTGATAGCCGCGTCCAGGCAGGCGCGCAAGTCCAAGCCGGCGCTGCCGGGGGTGGCATAGGCAGGCAATTGCTCAGCCATGCGGGCATCGAGCACTTTCAGGTCAACGGTGGTCATTTTTCTTGTGAGTTCTTCTCAAAACGCTCGGCGATCTCGCGCACCAGTTCGCGCGCTAGGCTGAGCTTGTCGTTGTGGGGAATTTCGCGCTCACCGGCCGCATCGATCAGCAGCAGCGCGTTGTGGTCGAGACCAAAGGTGGCCGGCCCGATATTGCCGACGATCAGCGGCACACCTTTGCGCAGCAGCTTGGCGCGGCCATGCTTGAGCAGATCTTCGCTTTCGGCCGCAAAGCCGACACAGAAAGGACTATCAGCCAATTTGGCGACTGCGGCCAAGATATCCGGGTTCTCCGTCATGCTCAAGCTCGGCGGGCTGGCACTGCCGTCCTTTTTGATCTTGTGCAACTGCACTGCCGCCGGCCGCCAATCGGCCACCGCAGCGGTCGCAACAAAGATCTCATGCTGCGTCGCCAAGGGCAGCACCGCGTCAAACATCTGCTGCGCCGTCTGCACGTCGATACGTTTGACGCCGCGCGGCGTGGCCAGATGGACCGGGCCGGCCACCAAAGTCACCTCGGCGCCGGCGTCGCGCGCAGCGCGGGCAATCGCAAAGCCCATCTTGCCGCTGGAATGATTCGTGATGCCACGGACCGGGTCAATCGGCTCAAAGGTCGGGCCGGCGCTGATCAGCACACGGCGACCCGCCAGTAGCTTGGGCTGAAAGAAGGCAATCACCTCGTCCAGCAACTCGGCCGCTTCCAACATGCGGCCGTCGCCCACCTCGCCGCAGGCCTGCTCGCCACTGCCGGGGCCAAACAGGCTGGCACCGTCGACTTGGATCTGAGCCATATTGCGCTGCGTGGCCGGGTGCGCCCACATCTCGCGGTTCATCGCCGGCGCCACCGCCAGCGGGCAGCGCTCAAGCGGCCGCGCCAGCGCGGTCAGGCTGAGCAAATCATCGGCCCGGCCCTGCGCCAGCTTGGCAATGAAATCCGCACTCGCCGGCGCCACCAGCATCAAATCGGCCTCGCGACTGAGATTGATATGCGCCATATTGTTGGGCTCGCGGGCATCCCATTGGCTGCTTGCTACGGGGCGATTAGACAAGGCTTGCATCGTCACCGCAGTGATGAACTGTTCGGCCGCTTCGCTCATCACGACCTGCACCGTCGCACCGGCCTTGATCAGCAAACGCGCCAACTCAGCGGACTTGTAGCAGGCGATGCCGCCGGACAGGCCGAGCAAGATGTGCTTGCCAGCAAGGGCATGGGAGTCAGACATGGCAGGCCTTTGTACTCAAGCCTTGCGGCGGAACACCACGTCCCAGACACCATGGCCGAGCTTGATGCCGCGGTTCTCGAACTTGGTCAGCGGGCGATAAGAAGGCGTCTGGGCAAAACCTTCAGCCGTGTTCTCGAGCAGCGGCTCGGCCCCCAAAACTTCCAGCATTTGCTGCGCATAGGGCTCCCAATCTGTCGCGCAATGCAGGTAGCCACCCGGGCGAATGTGCTTGACCAACTGAGCGACAAAAGGCGACTGGATCAGCCGGCGCTTGTTGTGGCGCACCTTGTGCCAAGGGTCGGGGAAGAAGATGTGCACACCAGCCAGCGAATCGGGCGCAATCATCTGCTCCAGCACATCGACCGCGTCGTGCTGAACGATGCGGATATTGTTCAAACCCCGCTCGTCGATATGTTTGAGCAGCGCGCCGACGCCGGGCGCGTGGACTTCGCAGCCGATGAAGTCGGTATCAGCGAGTGTCTGCGCGATCTTGGCGGTGGCGTCGCCCATGCCGAAGCCGATTTCGAACACCAGCGGCGCCTCGCGGCCAAACACCTCGGCCGGATTCAATCGCTCGGCCTTGAAGGGCAGCACGAACTTCGGACCCAACTCGGCCAAGGCCTTGACCTGGCCCGAGCCCATGCGGCCGGCGCGTACGACAAAGCTCTTGATCGGGCGATGCTGGGCCGGGTCTAGCGGCTTTTCTGGCGCGCTCTCTGGAGTGTTCTCTGGCGTGTTCTCGGGAGCGGGTGCGGGGGTGGTGTCAGACATGCCGTTGAAGTTGATAAAGACGCGAAGCGGGGTCGGAAGTCTAGCCGACCCGCGCCAAGATGGGCGAGGCCGGCTGCCAGTCGCCGGCGTCTTCGCTCAAATGGCAGGCAGCCTGCAGCTGCGCCACCGCACGTTCGGCGGCAGACAAATCTGCTGCATGCACAAAAGCCAATGGCTCGCCAGCTCGAACTTCATCGCCCAATTGCCGCGTGGCGCTCAAGCCCACGCGGAAGTCGATGCTGTCGCCTGCTTTGCGACGCCCCCCGCCCAACTCAACGATGGCGATGCCGATGTCGCGGGTCTGCATAGAGCTCAGGCGGCCGCTACTCAGCGCCGGTGCCGGCACGATGACGGGTGCTGCGGCGAGGTAAGCAGTCGGCCTCTCCAGCAAATCAGCCGGGCCACCCAGGCCGGCCACCATGCGGGCAAAGCGTTCGGCAGCGGCGCCGCTGTCCAGCGCTTGTTGCAACTTCAGCTTCGCCTCTGCCTGGTTGCCGGCCAGGCCGCCCAGCAGCAGCATCTCGGCGCCCAGGGCCAGCGTCACCTCATGCAGACGCGCATCGCGCACGCCCTCGCCTTTCAGATAGCGGATGGCCTCGGCCATCTCCAGCGCATTGCCGACCTCGCTGCCCAGCACCTGGTTCATATCGGTGATCAGCGCCCGCGTCGGCAGGCCGGCACCATTCGCTACTTCGACGATGCTTTGCGCCAGTTCTTGGGCCATTTGGGGCGTGTCGGCAAAAGCACCGTTGCCGCACTTCACATCCATCGCCAAACCCTGCAAGCCGGCAGCAAGCTTTTTGGACAGAATGCTGGCGGTGATCAGCGGCACGCTTTCGACCGTGGCCGTGACATCGCGGGTGGCATAGAAACGCCCATCGGCCGGTGCCAGATCGGCCGTTTGGCCGATCACCGCGCAGCCGACCTCGCGCACCACCCGGTCGAACAAGGCGGCTGAGGGTGTGCAGCTGTAGCCAGGGATCGCATCGAACTTGTCGCGCGTGCCGCCGGTGTGGCCCAGGCCGCGGCCCGAGATCATCGGTACATAGCCGCCGCAGGCCGCCACCAGCGGCGCCAGCATCAGCGAAACCTTGTCGCCGACGCCGCCGCTGGAATGCTTGTCCAGAACCGGCCCCGACATATCGGGCCAGCTCATCACACGGCCGGAGCGCATCATCGCAGTGGTCAGCGCCACGCATTCGGCTTTGCCCATGCCGCGCAAGAAAACTGCCATGCCCAGAGCGGCGACCTGACCCTCGCTCCAGCTGCCGTCAACCAAGCCACGCACAAAGTGCTGAATTTGCGCCTCGGACAAGGCCGCGCCGTCACGCTTGGCGCGAATGATTTCTTGAGCCAGCATCGCTATGTGTTTTGTCCGTGCGCCTAGTAAGCGCCGCTGGTGGCGGCCACCGCAGCACCCGCCAAAACCGCCTCGATGTCGCCTAGCAAGGCGCTGGCACCGAAACGCAGGCGCTGCGGGACTATTGCTGCCGCCCCCAGATGAGTCTCGACCAGCTGCAAATAGACCTGCGCATCGGCCACCGAACGGATACCGCCCGAGGCCTTGAAGCCGGCCGAGCCCAGGCCGCTGAGCTTGATTTCTTTAAGAATCACGCCGGCCGCTTTGGGCGTCGCCGACACTTTGGTCTTGCCGGTGCTGGTCTTGACGAAATCGGCCCCGGCCATCAAGGCGAGGCGCGCGCCCTGTGCGATCAAATCATTCGTCAGCAGCTCGCCGCTTTCGATGATGACTTTCAGCGTCAAGGGCCGCGTCGCATGACGCACTTCGGCCAAGAACTCCGCACATTCGACCGTCTGGCCCTTGATCAAGGCCCGGTAAGGCAAAACCACATCGACCTCATCGCCGCCGGCCGTGGCAATCTCTTGCACATCGGCCAAGGTGCGCGCCAAATCCAAATCACCGGCGGGAAAGTTGGCCACCGCCGCGACACGAATATTGGCGGGCAGCAAGGCACGTGCCTGGGCCACAAAGCGCGGCCAGACACAGACGGCAGCGACCGGGCCGAAGGGGGTCTGGGCACGGGCGCAAAGTGCATCGATATCGGCCGGCGTGTCGCCGTCATTCAGGCTCGTCAGGTCCAGGCATTGCAAGGCCTGCTGGGCCGCCTTTTTCATCAGACTCTCGTCCATCACACGGCCGCCGCTTGCAAGGAAGGCAACTCGGCCAAGCCGGCCACCACAGCGCCCAGGAAGTTGGCGGCGCGCTCGCCCGACAGGCTGGCTTGCTGCAGCGTCAAAGCGTGCGTGAGCGCCTCGGCCGACAGGCCGGCGGCCATATTGGTCATCAAGGCCAGACCCATCACGCGCAGGCCGGCGTGGCGGGCCAGGATGGTCTCGGGCACGGTGCTCATGCCGACGGCGTCCGCGCCCCAGGCGGCGAA
This sequence comes from Paucibacter sp. B2R-40, assembly GCF_025717555.1. Taxonomy (GTDB): domain Bacteria; phylum Pseudomonadota; class Gammaproteobacteria; order Burkholderiales; family Burkholderiaceae_C; genus Paucibacter_A. The sequence continues at coordinate 72,854 of NZ_JAJIRP010000003.1, forward strand.
CATGCGGATCTCGGCCGGGGTTTCGAACTGCGGGCCCAACGCCCAGCAATACACGCCCTCACCCAGCATCAGGTTTTGCGCTTGTGCGACCTTCTTGGCGTGCGCTCGCAGCTCGGCGTCATAGGCATGGCTCATGTCGACAAAGCGCTCGCTGCCCTGCTCGCCCACCAGCGGCGAGCGCTGCGGCGCATTGATATGGTCGCTGATCAGCATCAGGCTGCCGGGGCCCATATTCGTGCGCAAAGAGCCCGAGGCATTGGTCTGCAAGAGCACTTGCACGCCCCAGCGCTTCAAGCTGCGCAAGGCGCCGGCCATGCCGGTGCATTCGCCGCTCTCATAGGTGTGAGCGCGGCCACGCAACATCACGACGCGCTGCGCGCCTATGCTGCCGACGACGATCTCGTTGACATGGCCTTCAACCTTGGGCTGCGGGAAAGCGGCCAGCTCGGCATAAGACAGGTGCTTGGCATCGTGCACCAGGCTGACCGCACCGGCCCAGCCCGAGCCCAGCACCACGGCCACGGCGGGTGCAGCGCCAAACAATTCGTTCAGCTTGGCGACGCTTGCGTCGATGGCGATATTGAGGGTTTTGTTATCAATCATTTTTTAATTCTTTCACTCCACTGGCGCTGAGATGTTCGGGACCAAAACTGTAGGGCAGCAACTCACCCAAGGTCCACTGCTGTTTGATGCCGCTAGGGTCGCCGGCAATGATGACAAGATCTTGACCGGCGAATTCACGCAGCTTTTGCCGGCAGCCGCCGCAAGGCGTGATCACGTCCGGGCCAGGGCCGGTCACCAGCACGGCGGTGGCACGCTTGCCGCCAGCCATCACCATCGCGGTCAGGGCCGAGGCCTCGGCGCACCAACCTTGCGGATAAGCCGCATTCTCGATATTGCTGCCGACATGGATGCGGCCCTGCTCGTCCAGCAGCGCAGCCCCTACCGCATAGCCTGAATACGGCGAATGGGAATGTTCCCGAGCGCCCAAAGAGGCTTGCAGCAGCTGCGCTTGTACTTCTTGCGTGAGCTTCATTTCTTCAACGCTCCTTCACTTCAACGTTCTTTCACATACGGCCGGCCCAGCGCCTTGGGCGCCAGGGCCTGGCCGATAAAGCCGGCCAACAAAACAACGGTCAGCAAATAAGGCAAGGCCTGGATCAGCTGCACCGGAATCTCGGCACCGCCCAAGCCAGCAGGCAAATGAGCGCCTTGCATGCGAATCGCGACCGCGTCCAGAAAGCCGAACAGCAGGCAAGCGAACATCGTCGGCAGCGGACGCCACTTGCCAAAGATCATCGCCGCCAGCGCGATATAGCCGCGCCCCGCCGTCATATTCGGCGAGAAGGCGGCGTTCTGCGCCAGCACCAAGTAACTGCCGGCCAGGCCGCACAGCAGGCCGTTGATCATCAAAGCGGCATAACGCAGACGCGGCACGGACACGCCGGCAGCGTCCACCATGGCCGGGTTCTCTCCCACCGCGCGCAGGCGCAGGCCCGGCTTGGTACGCTCCAGAAAGAACCAGACGCCGGCCACCAGGGCAAAGGCCAGATAGACCAGGATGTTGTGGCTCAAGAGGCCATGGCCGATCACCGCGCCCAGCCAGGGGCCCAAATCCGCCACCGCGCCGTCCAGCTCGCTCCAGGCCGGGATCAGGCCGGTCAGGCGTACGTCCGCCGCCACCGGCGGGGTCTGCCCGCCCTGCTGGAACCAGGCGATACCCAGCACCACGGTCAAGCCGGCCGCCACCATATTCAGCGCCACGCCCGACACCACCTGATCGCCGCGATGCGTGACACAGGCAAAACCGTGGATCAATGACATTGAACAAGCCACGGCAATCGCGGCCAACATGCCCCAACCCGTTGAATGGCTGACGCTGGCGGCGGCCGCTGCAGCAAAAGCCGCGAACAGCATCTTGCCTTCCAGGCCGATGTCCACCACGCCGGAACGCTCACTCACCAGGCCGGCCAAGGCGCACAACAAGAGCGGAGTGCTGACCCGCAGCGTCGACGCCAGCACGGAGCCGATCAAGATCTCATCCATGAGCTGGCTCCTTATGCCTAAGGGCGGCATAAATGCGGCCAAACATCGGCGCGCTGACGGTCGCCATCGCACCGGCAAACAAGACGATCAGACCCTGCGCCGTCACCACCATTTCGCGGCTGAAGCCGGGCAGCTCGAACGAGACTTCGACGCCCCCTTGATAGAGCACGCCAAACAGCAGCGAAGCCAGCACGATGCCGACCGGATGGTTGCGACCCATCAGGGCGACCGCAATGCCGGTGAAGCCAGCGCCGGCGACAAAGTCCAGCGTCAGCTTGCCCTGCACACCGGAGATTTCATTGACGGCCACCAGGCCGGCCAAAGCGCCCGACAAACCCATCGCAATCATGATCTGCCAGCGCGGTTTGATGCCGGCGTAATGCGCTGCGCGCGGCGAGCTGCCGACAGCGCGCAAGGCGTAGCCGGCCGCGCTCTTCCACAAAAACCAATGCACAAAAATACAGGCCAGCAGCGCCAGCAGCACACTCAGGTTCAGCGGTGACGAGGGCAGCTCAAGGCCAAACTTGGCAGCCATTTCATGCAGCGCCGGCATGCGGGCCGAGTCGGCAAAGGCGACACTCTCGACCGACATGCTGCCCTTGGGCCGCAGCCAGTTGACCAACAAATAGACATTCAGACTGCTGGCCATGAAGTTGAACATGATGGTGGTGATCACCACATGGCTGCCGCGCCAGGCCTGCAAGGCGGCCGGCACCAGGGCCCAGGCCATGCCGAACAGCGCAGCGGCCAAGACCAAGAGCGGCAGCAGCAACACGGCCGGCAGCACGGGGCCAAGACTCAGGGCCAACAGGCCAAGCCCCACACCGCCCAGCGTCGCCTGGCCCTCGCCGCCGATATTGAACAGGCCGCCGTGAAAGGCCACGGCAACGGCCAGGCCGGTAAAGATGAAGCTGGTCGTGTAGTAGAGCGTGTAGCCGATGCCGCGCGCATTGCCCAGAGCGCCCTGCAGGAGCACCGTCAGCGCTTGCAAGGGGCTTTGACCAATCGCTAACACGACCAGACCGGCGACGGCCATAGCAATGGCCAGGTTCCAAAGCGGCAAGAGGCCAACGTCGATCCAACGCGGCAGCGCAGCGGTTTGGTGGGCGCTCATGCGGGGACCTTTTCGTTCAACTCGACTTGCGCTGCCATCAGCAATCCCAAGCTTTTCTCGTCACAGTCAGCAATGGCCAACTCCCCGGTAATGCGGCCGGCATTCATCACGATCACGCGGTCCGCCAAGGCCAAAATCTCATCCAGCTCGCTGCTGACCAAGAGCACGGCGCAACCGGCATCGCGCATCGCGCGCAACTGGCCGTGGATGAACTCGATCGCGCCGATGTCGACGCCGCGCGTGGGTTGGCCGACCAGCAAGACGGTCGGAGCCTGGCCGATTTCACGCGCCAGCACCAGCTTTTGCTGATTGCCGCCGGAGAACTTGGATGAACCCAGATTCACATCGCGCGGGCGGACGTCAAAGCGCTCTTGCATCAAGGCGGTTTGCTCACGCATCAGACCTTCATTCATGCCAAGCCCGGCCGGGCCGCTGCGATAGGCTGGCAAATTCTGATAGCCGAGCACGGCGGTTTCCCAGGCCGGGAAGTTCATCACCATCGCGCAGGCATGCCTGTCCTCGGGTACATGGGCGAGCTTCAACTCACGCGCTCTGCTCGGCGTCAGCCAAGTGCCGGCAGCCGCATCAAAGGGACTGTTGTCGAGCTGCAAGTGGCCCGCCTCGGGCGCCAACATGCCAGACAACACCTCCAGCAACTCGCTCTGGCCATTGCCCGACACACCGGCCACGCCAACGATCTCGCCCGCATACAAGTCCAGACTCACGCCGGCCAGTGCCGGCACACCATTGGCTGCGCGAACTTGCAGGCCGCTGGCTTGCAGGCGCAGTGCTTTTTGCTCGATGCAGAGTTGTGCCTCCTTGCGGCCCAGATTGACCTTGCGCCCGACCATGGCCTGAGCCAAATCCTCGGCGCTGGTGTCGGCGATTGGCGTGGTCTGCACGATCTGGCCGGCGCGCATCACGGTGACCGTGTCGCACAGCGCCATCACTTCCTTGAGCTTGTGGGTAATCAGCAAAATCGTCACGCCGCCGTCCCGCAAGCGACGCAGCGTATCGAACAGTTGCAGCGTTTCCTGCGGCGTCAAGACGGCGGTGGGTTCGTCCAGGATCAAAACGCGCGCGCCCCGGTACAGCGCCTTCAAAATCTCCAGCCGCTGCAACTCGCCGACCGGCAACTCGCCAACCAGCGCGTCCAGCCGCACATGCAAGCCGGTCTCGGCCATCAAGGTCTGCAGCTTGGCCCGCACTTTGCGCGCGCCACTGGCCAAGAAGAAACCTGGCTCAGCGCCCAACATCACATTGTCCAGGCAGCTCAAGGTATCCACCAGCATGAAATGCTGGTGCACCATGCCGATGCCGAGCGCAATCGCCTGTTGCGAATTGGCGATCAACACGGGCCGGCCGGCCACTTCAATGGAACCCGAATCGGCCTGGTAATAGCCATAAAGAATGGCCATCAAAGTGCTTTTGCCTGCGCCGTTCTCGCCGACCAGACCATGTACCGTGCCTGCGGCCACCGTCAGACTGACCTCGCGGTTAGCCTGCACCGCGCCAAAGCGCTTGGAGATCTCACACAGGCGCACGGCGGGCGCCGACGCGCCCTGGCTTGCTGACCGCTCCATCAGTATTTACAGGCGCCGTCCGCCATATAGTCAGCAACGCGAATCTTGCCCGCCACGATGTCGGCTTTGATGGCATCGACCTTGGCCTTCAGCGCCGGCGTCACCAACTTGGCATTGTGTTGGTCCAGCGCATATTCAACCCCACCGTCCTTCAGGCCCAGCGTGGTGGTGCCGGGCTTCCAGCCCTTGAGCACGTTGTAGACCGCTACATCGACGTTCTTGACCATCGAGGTCAGCATGGTGCCGGGCTGCAGATGGTTTTGATTGCTGTCCACACCAATCGCCAGCCGGCCGGCGTCCTTGGCGGCTTGATAAACGCCCGAGCCGGTGCCTCCGGCGGCGGCGAAGACCACGTCCGAGCCCTTGGCGAACTGTGCTTTGGCCAGCTCGCCGCCGCGCGTCGGGTCATTCCAGGCGCTCGACGTCGTGCCCGTCATATTGGAAAACACCTCGGCTTTCGGGTTGGTCGCCTTGGCGCCCTGCTCGTAGCCGCACTGGAACTTGCGAATCAGGGGGATGTCCATGCCGCCGACAAAGCCGACCTTGCCGGTCTTGCTGGCCAGCACGGCCATCGCACCGACCAGATAGCTGCCCTCATGCTCCTTGAACAGCAGCGACTGCACATTCGGCAGCTTCACTTCCGCATCGATGATGGCGAACTGCGTCTTGGGGAATTCCTTGGCGACCTGCTCCAAGGCCGAGGCTTGGGCAAAGCCAACGCTGATGATGGGGCTGGCGCCACGCTCGGCCATGCGGCGGATCGCCTGCACGCGCTGGGTATCGTTGCTGATCTCGAACTCGAGATAGGGTTTGCCGGTCTCGGCCTTCCAGCGCTCGACGCCCCGATAGGCCGACTCATTGAAGGACTTGTCGAACTTGCCGCCCATGTCGAAAATCACCGCAGGCTTGGACTGTGCCTGCACGCTCAGGGCCCAACAGGTCATTGCCAGCAGCAAGGTTGCGCGAGCGGTGGAAGCAAACTTCGAAGAAGCAATCATGGCTTGGAGCTTTGGCTAAAAATCATCTGCACAAAAATCGACAGAACAGGCATGTTCAGGCAGACCCGAACAAGGACCCTGCATTGTAAGAAATTTGAGTGTATCGGCGTCTAAAGGAAAACGCTAAACGTTTGCGCCCTCGATTTCGTGCAGAAAAATGCAGGTTTTCAAGGCCAACCATCCGAGGCAAGCACCGCCGTCCGCCGACCAGAGGAGTGGCTCACGAGCTTTGGCTCGACCTAACCCTGGCAAGGACACAAGGGGTTTGCATAGCTCAAGCAGCCGCCTCGCTCAAGTACAGTTCGCTCTATGAGGCGAGCCCCCTTGCCCGTTCAGGTCCCCCTGACTATCGATCAACGCATGCGAATTACTACGATATTTTGCTTCGCCCTCGCCTGCACAGCCAAAGCCTGGGCGCAGGACAAGCCATTGGATTTGACCACCTTGCCGTTTGAGAAACTCACTCAAACGGACGTGATCACCGCCTCCAAGTTGGCCAAACAAGTCAGCGACTCGCCTTCAGCGGTGTCCATCGTGACCGCTGCCGATATTCGAACCTTTGGATATCGCACGCTGGCCGACGTCATCAACAGCATGCGTGGTCTTTACACCACCTTTGATCGCCGCTATGAATATTTGGGCGGGCGCGGCTTCGGCGCGCCAGGGGATTATGTCGGCCGCATCATGGTATTGATCGACGGCAATGCCACCCAGGACAATCTCTACAACCAGGCATATATTGACAACTCAGGCTTGATAGACCTTGAGTTGATCGACCGGGTTGAATATGTCCCCGGCACCGGCTCCGTCACCTACGGCAATAATGCCTTGCTAGGCATTATCAATGTCATCACCAAAAAGGGCAGTGATTTCAATTCAGCGCAAATTGCCGCCGATGTCTTCAGCCATGGCGGACAAAAACAGCGCCTGAGCGTCGGCAAGAAGTTGGACAACGGCGTCGACGTCTTGTTCTCGGCGTCTTGGCTCAAGAGCGATGGGCAAGACCTCTACTTCCCCTATTTTGATACACCCAAACAAAATAATGGCTGGGCCGTCAACCAGGATTTTGAAGAGAATCGACGCCTATTCGGCAAGATTGAATTCAATGGTTTGAGTATGCAGGTCGCCAGTGTTACCCGGACCAAGGCGTCGCCACTGCCCAAACGCGAAGACGCGTTCAACCGCATTTACCACCTGACCGATGAAACCAGTCACGCCAGCGCCAAATACGATTTCAATATCAGTCAGAATTTGCAATCCGTTTCACGCCTTTACTACGGCCTTTATGAAGACAAGACACTGCGTGAATACGGACCGATAGACCCCAAGGAACAATTCCGACAAAACCAGCATCAAGGCCAATGGTGGGGTTTGGACCAAAAATTTGCATGGACTCGGTTTACCGGGCACACCTTGGTATTCGGCGCGGAATACCGGGATGATTTCAAGCAAGAGTTCTCTCCGGTCGCCCTTGATTCGAAAGGCCAGGAGAAGTTTCGCTACCATAGATTCCCCTATACCAACAAGACTTACAGCCTTTACGCAACCGACGAGTTTGTTGTCAGCAGCAAAGTCAGCGCCAATATTGGCGTGCGCTATGACAAACCCAATGCCATTGATTGCTCGGTCGACCCCTGCATACGCTACGCTCACAAGGCCGCCATCAGCCCAAGGCTGGCCCTGACCGTGCAGGCGGAACCCGACACCACGGTCAAGGCCTCCTATAGCCAGGCGTTCCGCCTGCCCAACCCTTATGACATCAGCTCCTCCAAGCATTCGGACTTGTTCAAACCCGAACAGGTGACCGCGACCGAATTGGTGCTGCTGCATGACGTGAGCCCCAAGCTGCGCTTGACCGGATCGATTTACCACTATGTTTTGGCCGATCAAGTCTATTTTTCCTCCACGACCGGGGCCAAGTTCTTCGACGGCCAAAGCAGAACCCATGGTTTGGAGCTGCAAATCGACCAAAGCTGGGCGGGCGATGTGCAATTGCGCGCCAGCGCCGCCTGGCAGGACGCGACCGACGTCGAAGGACTGCGCCTGGTCAACTCGCCACGCAGCCTGGGCAAAGTCAATCTCAGTTGGCCCGCACTCGACAACAGCTTGCGCATAGGACTCGAAGCCCAATACCTGGGCTCTCGCATCAGCAAGGAATTGCGCGATGGCGACGACATCGTGGTGCGTCCGGGCCGGCCGGTGGGCGGCACCACCCTGGTGAATCTGACACTGACCTCGGCGCAACGCTGGTATGGCCTTGGCGCCTCTTTCAGCATCAAAAATGCCTTGAATCGCCGATATGCCGTGCCGGCATCGATCGCGCTGCATGCAAACGAAGGGGCTGTGCTGGACACCATGCAGATGGATGGCCGGACCTTTTGGCTGCAAGTCAGCTGGGACTTCTGGAGATAGGGATGAAGCGCCTTTATCTGCCGAAGCTACTGCTCCTGCCGGCGCTGCTGGCGGGTGCATGCCTGAGCTCGACCGTGCAGGCGCAGGCAGTTCCCGAGTACGCAATGAAGGCCAGCTATCTCTACAACTTCATGATCTTTGCCGATTGGCCCGGTCTCGATGCGCAAACTCAAATAGACGGGCTGACGCTTTGTGTGCTGGGTCAGGACAATTTTGGCGAGGCCTTGAATAATTTGGAAGGCAAGAACGTCAATGGTCGCCGTCTGTCTGTCATTCGCATGAACGGGATGGCGGGCATCAAGAAATGCCAACTGCTTTTCATTACCGAGCAAGAGGCACCCAATATGCAGTCCATCCTCAAATACTTGGCCGATGCGCCGGTTTTGACCGTGGCCGATACGCCGGTGGCCGCCGGTGCTGCAATTTTGTTGTCACTGGACGGCAAACGGCTGGTGTTTGATGTCAATATCCAGCGGGCCAAAAAAGTCGGCATCACACTTTCATCCAAAGTCTTGCAATTGGCCAGAAGCACCAACTGACGCCCCGTTGAACACAGTCCAAATCCTCCTCCCACGGTGACAAGTCCTCAGCCCAGCACAGCCCTGAATCAGCCCCAGCAGCGCTCATTGGTGACGAAGCTTGAGCGCATTCTTGCTGCGGCGCTCGCCGCCGCCTTGGCAATTGCGCTGCTGCTCATTTCAGCGCAAGAGGCGGTCATGCAGCGGGCTGCGGTCATCGATGGCAGCCAAGCTTGGCTCAACACTTTGGCCGTGCAGGCCGCGTCACCGCTGGTTTTTGATGATGAGAAAGCGGCCGGTGAGATTTTGCGCGCCGCCAGCATTTACCCAGGCCTGCAGTCGGTCTACATCTTGCGCGTCAACGGCAGCATCATCGCCAGCCACCTGGCCAGCGCGCAGCTGGGCCTGAGCGCGGCGGACTTGCAATTGCAACGCCCATCTCGTTTGTTTGAAAACTCGCTGCTCTTGGCCGCGCCGGTGATGTTGTCCGACGCGCGCGTGGGCACGCTGGTTGCCAAAGTTGACCTGGCGCGTATGTGGCAGTCGATTCTTCAATTCGCCCTGGCCTTGGTGCTGACCTTGGGACTATCGGGTGCCGCCGCGCTGCTGTTCGCCCGACGCTTTTTGCACCGCGCGCTTGCGCCCATCACCGATCTGAAGCAGGTGATGGACGAAGTTTCGCAACGCGACAAGTTCACCGTGCGTGCGCAGGTGGTGGCGAATGACGAGGTTGGTGCACTCAGCCTGGTGTTCAACCGCATGCTTGATCAGATCGTCAAACGCGACAGCCAGCTGGAAGAAAGCAATACCCGTTTGCTGGCCTTGAAGGATGCGGCCGAACAGGCCTCCACTCTGAAGAGTGCCTTCCTGGCGATGATGAGTCATGAACTGCGCACGCCGATGGCAGGCATCTTGGGCATGCTCAAACTCGGCCTGCGCGGGCAGATGGAGCCGCTTGCGCGCGAACGGGTCGAGCTGGCCAGCAAGAACGCTCAAACGCTGTTGCAGATCGTCAATGACTTGCTCGACGTCTCCAAGATCGAGGCCGGCAAGCTCAAGCTGGAAACAGTGGACTTCGCTTTGCGGCCCTTGCTGGACGATGCCATGCAACTGCTGACCGAGCGAGCAGGGCAAAAGAGCATTCAGCTGGAATTGCACCTGGACCCACAAATTCCAGACTATGTGAAAGGCGACCCGACAAGGCTGCGCCAAGTGCTCTTGAACCTGGTCGGCAACGCGATCAAATTCACCGAGCGCGGCGGCGTGCATGTGGCCGCCAGCTTGGGAGCCAACCCGCATCAGCCCGGTCAAGTATCGATCTACTTCGCCGTCCAAGACTCCGGCCTGGGCATCAGCGAGGAGGCGCAAAGCCGCCTGTTCCAGAAGTTCGAACAGGCCGATATGTCGACCACACGCAACTTCGGCGGCACCGGTTTGGGCCTGTCCATCTGCAAACAACTGGTTGAGTTGATGGGGGGTGGCATCGGCTTGCACAGCAGCTTGGGGGCGGGCAGCACCTTCTACTTTGAGGTGCCCTTTGATATAGGCCAGCGGCCGCAACAAGAAATTGAGCCAGTCTTGCCGCCGCATGAGCACTCATTGCATGTGCTGGTGGCCGAGGATGCGCAGACCAATCAACTGATCGTCAAGGCCTTGCTCAACGATATGGGGCACACCATGACCCTGGTCAAGAACGGCGAGCAGGCCTTGCACGCGCTGGCACAGGAGCGCTTTGACCTGATCTTGATGGATGGCCGCATGCCGGTGATGGATGGCCTGGAAGCGACCGGTCATATTCGCGCCGGCCACTGGCGCGAACTGGTTTTTCCTGAGCCTCAGATCCCCATCATCGCCTTGACAGCCAATGCCTCGGAGCAGGACCGGGCGCGGTTTCTGAGCAGCGGCATGGTGGGATTTTTAAGCAAACCCATTGACGAGCGTGCGCTGCACCAAGTGCTTTGTCAGGTCATTGAGGAGCGCCGCAAGCTAGGCCGCCTGCTGGGGCCACGCAGTGAGCCGCAAAGCGTGCTGGAGCAGCCCGCAGCGCTGGCACCGGCCCCAATCAGCAAAAAGGAAATTCGTGCGCAGCGGGTGCGTGAATTGAAGGGGCAGATGCTGAGCGCCTTCAAGGAACAATTGCCTTTGCGCTTACAGGAAATTGATGCCGCAATTGCCCAAGCCGACTGGCCTGCTGCGGCCACCACCGTGCACGGCATCAAAGGGTGCCTGGCCTTTATCGAACCCATTGGCAGCAGCTACGATTTGAGTGACGCGCTCGAGCGTTATGCCGATCTGCATCAAAGCGATCAATTCGTCGCCGGGTTCGAGCAACTCAAGCTTGCGCTTGATCAAACGCTCAGTCAGCAAGCCTCCTAAGCGCTTGCCGGACGGGCTACAATGCGAATAATTCTCGATTGCATCGCATTTCCATTCAAAATCCATGACTAGCGAAGCCCCAAACAGCCTGGCCATGGCCGCCATCGGCGCGGCCCTGAGTGTCGTCGGCGTCAGCTCACCCGGTTACGCCCCCGAATGGGCCGAGTGGCTGGAGGAGTTGGGCTTTTTGCCGGGCGAAGCGGTGCGCGTGATGGCGCGCGGCCAGCCCGGCGCGGACCCGCTGGTGGTGCGCATTGGCCAATCGACTTTCGCGCTACGGCGGGCCGAGGCGGCCTGCATCACCGTGCTGAGCCAGAGCAAGCTTGATGCGTGAAGCCGTCATTCACGTGCATCCCAGTGGGCCGCTGTTGGCGCTGGTGGGCAACCCGAATTGCGGCAAGACCGCCCTCTTCAACCGCCTGACCGGCAGCCAGCAAAAGGTGGCGAACTATGCCGGCGTGACGGTCGAGCGCAAGGAGGGCCGCTTGAGCAGCGCGGCGGGCAAAAGCCTGCGCCTGCTGGATCTGCCCGGCACTTACAGCCTGCACCCTCGCTCGCCGGATGAGCGTGTGACCTGCGATGTGCTGGCCGGCCGCGCGCGGGGCGAGAAGCGACCCGACCTGGTAATTTGCGTACTCGACGCCACCAATTTGCGCCGCACCTTGAGATTGGTGTTGGCGGTCAAACGCCTGGGCCTACCCTGCGTGGTGGCGCTCAATATGACCGACTTGGCCGACCGTCGCGGCATCCATATCGATGCCGACAAACTGGCCACAGCGATCGGTGTGCCGGTGATTCGTACGGTCGCCACGCAAGGCGTCGGGGTGGACGAATTGAAGTTGCTGCTCGATCAGCGTGAAGTTTGGTTGCCCGCTGCCGATGCTTTGCCCGAACTGAACGCGGCCAAGCAGCAAGCCGCCAATCAAGCCAGCGACCATGCCGCCGTGCGGCAGATCTTGCAGGCGCTGGACCTCGATCAAGTCTTGCCGCATTTGCCGAGCGACCGGATCGACCGGGTCTTGCTGCATCCAGTGGCCGGCCCACTGATCTTGATGCTGGTTTTATTCCTCTTGTTCCAAGCGGTATTCAGCTGGGCCGAATGGCCCAAAGACCAGATCGAAGCCGGTATGGCTTGGCTGGGTCAACATGCGGGCACCCAACTGCCTGAGGGCTGGCTGCGCAGCCTGATCGTCGACGGCTTGATCGCTGGTGTCGGCGGCGTGCTGGTGTTTTTGCCGCAGATTCTGATACTTTTCTTTTTCATCCTGGTGCTGGAAGAGTCGGGCTACTTGCCACGCGCAGCCTTCTTGCTCGACCGTTTGATGGGCAGCGTCGGCTTGTCGGGGCGCAGCTTCATCCCCTTGTTGTCGAGCTTTGCCTGCGCCATTCCCGGCATCATGGCCACACGCAGCATCGCCAACCCGCGCGACCGTTTGGTCACCATCATGATCGCGCCGCTGATGACCTGCTCGGCACGTTTGCCGGTCTATGCCTTGTTGATCGGCGCCTTCATTCCGCAGCGCCTGGTGTGGGGTGGTTTCGAACTGCAGGGTTTGGTACTGCTGGGGCTCTACCTTGCCGGCATCGTCGGAGCCTTGGCCGTTGCCTGGGTGCTCAAACGCTTCACCAGTGGCAGCCAAGTGCGGCCACTGATGATGGAGCTGCCCAATTACCACTGGCCCAATCCGCGCAATGTGATGATTGGACTGTGGCAGCGGGCGGCCATTTTCATCAAACGCGTCGGCGGCATCATCTTGTGCTTGACCCTCGTGCTGTGGGCGCTGTCAAGCTTTCCCGGCAAGCCCGAAGGTGCCCTGGGCGCACCGATTGAGTACAGCGTGGCCGGCATGCTAGGGCGAGGCTTGGCTCATGTCTTTGAGCCAATCGGCTTCAACTGGCAAATCAGCCTGGCCTTGGTGCCGGGCTTGGCCGCACGCGAAATCGCCATCAGTGCCTTGGGCACCGTCTATGCCTTGTCGGCTGGAGCTGAGGACGCGGCGCAAGCCTTGACACCATTGATCGCGCAGAGCTGGAGCCTGCCGACGGCGCTGTCTTTGCTGGCCTGGTTTGTGTTCGCGCCGCAATGCCTGGCCACCCTGGCGGCCGTTAGGCGCGAGACCGGGGGCTTGCGCATGCCGCTGATCATGGCCGGCTACCTCTTCGGCTTGGCCTATCTGGCGTCCTTGATCACCTTCAGGCTCAGTACCTGGTTGCTGAGCTAGCGGTGGCGTTGAATTAGCTCAGCGCATCATCGAACGAATCGAGCCACATACGCTCAACAAAGCAGGTGGGTCCATGCGCCCAATAATGTTGCGTATCACCCCGCCCATCAGTTGCTGCACGCCGACCATGCCGAGATTGGCAGATTGCTGAATCACAAAGCCGGCCTTGGCTTGTTTGAGTGGGGTCAAGAAATAGAAGTCCATGCCGGCCGACATCAACACCACGACTACATCGGCCAAGGCAGCCCGGTGCTCGTCGGGTGCCTCCGCCTGCTCCATCGCAGTCAGCACCTTCAGCGTCTGCTTGCGCAAGGCCTGGCTGTGCATGAAACGCAATGAGGGTTGCGCCGACAGATCCTCAGCGCTCAATGCGGCCGCGTCTTTGCTCGCCGCCAATTGCCGCTTTGCGGTCTTGACGGCAGGAGCCGCGCTTGCTTTTGATCGTGTTTTTGAATCACTTGAAGCCGAGGGAGAAGCGGCGGCAGATTTGCGCTGAGTTGATGTCACCATGAGCTGATGATAGCGAGCAGATTGCGTCAATCGCGCAAACCGGCACGGGCTGCGCGGCCTGCGGCAGACACTCGGGTTTACGCTCATAGCCAGCAAACGCCAAACGCCGAATTTTCTTGAAAACTCTCCCTACAATCCGCGCAGACGGCCGCCAAGCTCGGCCCTGTCCATTTGCACACCGACAAATCGAAAGAAACCCATGAAAATCTCCAAGCTGATGGCCGCCCTGTTGCTGCCTTGCGCCTCTGTCGCCTTTGCCGCGCCAGCCAAGTACATCATCATCGACCACTCGACCGCGCCTTGGATGGATCAAGCCAGCGCCGAAGCCATCTGGTTGAAGGCACCGACGGCCAAATTCGTCAAGCTCTACCCGGCCAGCAAATGGGGTTTTCTGAGCCAAGTCGAAGGCGGCATTGACGCTTCCAAAACTTGCGTGATCACCGCCCGCACACTGATGCTGCCGGTCAAGGGCAAGGACCTGCTGTTCAAGCCTGCCAAGAGCGCCACCACCTTTGGATCGCAAGCCAACGCATCGCTGGAGCAGTGCAAGGCCCTGGCATCGACCAAGCTGGACGAAGCCGTGCAGGCGCTTGGTTCGGCTTTAGTGCCCAACTGAGTTTTTCGCCGGCCCACCGGCCGGCAAGTTCGGGCAAGGCCTAGCCACAAATTTCACCCGCTGTTTCGACCGAAGCAGCGGGTGTAGTTTTTTGAAAACCACTTTGCAGCGGCCTGATGTGCCTTTGGCCTGCTGCCACAGGCTAGACTGCTTTGATGCAGCCCTCCCCAAGCAGCCACGCCCGCGTGATCGAAGTTCTGCGCTCCAGCGCGGTGTTTGGCTCGCTTCACATGGAGATCATTGAGGCCTTGGCAGACGCCATGACGCTGAGCAGCGTCCGTGGCGGCGACACGGTGATTCACGAGGGCGCCGAGTCCGACGGCATCATCTTTGTGATCCATGGTGGTCTGCGGGTCTCGCGTCAGGCGGCCGACGGGCATCTGCTGCTCTACAACCAAATTCAACCCGGCCAGAGCATTGGCGAGTTGGGGATGATTCTTGGTCAGACTCGCGCCCAAGATGTCACTGCGGTGCGCGACTCACGCTTGGCTGTGCTGAGCCGTGAAGCCTACGAGCACTTGTTGCAACGCTTCCCGCTTGAACTTTCGCAGGTCTTCCTGCGGGCCGTCTATGACCGCATGCGCAATGCGCCCGATCCGGCCGACCAACATTTAGCCCAGACTTTCATTCTGCTGCCGCTTCAGTGCCCCGCGCAGGGCCAAGCCGGTAGAACTGCAACATTGGGGCAGGACATGACCCAGGCTTTTGCAAAGCATGGCCGGGTGGCGCACCTCCGGGCTGACACGGATGGGTCGAAATTGCAATGCAACGGCAAGGCCGTAGCCCATGAAGCCTTGCCGCAAATCGAAGCTGAGCATGAGTTCATTCTTTACGAAAGCTCAGGCGAAGATTGCGCCTGGACCCGCTACAGCTTTCGCCAAGCCGATCAAGTCATTCTTGTCGCCAATGCCGATGCCAACCCAGGCATCTCATCTATCGAATTGGCGCTATGCCAGGAACCCGGCTTCCAATTGAAGCGCCGCCACTTGGTGCTGCAGCACCCCCCAGGATGTCTTGAAGCGGCTCCGCCGGCACCATGGCTGCTCGGGCGAGATGTCGAGCGTATCTACCCATTGCGCCACGACCAGCTCGATGACTCGGCACGCTTGGTTCGCTTTCTGACAGGCAGCGCCGTCGGCGTCGTGTTGGGTGGAGGCGGCGCGCGCGGCTTTGCGCATTTGGGCGTACTGCGAGCACTGGAAGAATGCGGCATGCCGGTGGATCTGATCGGCGGCAACAGCATGGGCGCCTTGATCGGTGCCCAATATGCCTTGGGCCATGATTTGGCTGACATCCTTCAACGGACTCAAGCCTTTGCCTGCGGGGGTGAACGACTGACCCTGCCCTTGGTGTCACTGGTCGGGGGGCGGCGGGTCGAGCGTGACTTGAAGCGCATGTTCGGTGAACGCCAGATCGAGCAACTCTGGCGCCCCTACTTCGCCGCCGCTTGCAATCTGAGCTTGGGCCACACGCAGGTCTTGGAAACCGGGCCAATATGGAAGGCGGTATTGGCCAGCAACTCGCCGGCCGGCCTGTTTCCGCCCGTTTTGCATCAAGGCGCACTCTTGGTGGATGGCGCAATTCTGGAGAATGTGCCGGTGCAGCCGATGCGTATGCGCTTGGGAACCAAGTTAGAAAGGCGGCGCGGCAACGGCATGATCATTGCGATTGATGTCGATGTCCGCGCAAATTTGCGTGCCGACCAGGGACTCACAAGGCTGAGCGTTTGGAGCACGCTCAAGTCCAAGCTATTTGCACATGCGCCGGCGTCGCCAGGCATCGCCGACATTCTCTACAGCGCCGGCCATGTAGGCGGCATGAACCAGCGCCTTCGCACCATCTCACAGGCCGACCACTATCTGGAACCTCCGGTCGGCGAATTTGCTCTCATGGCCTATGGGCGCGGTGCCGATATTGCTGAAATCGGCTACCGCCACGCGATGGAGAAAATTGGCCAATGGGACTTCCACAAGCGGTAGGCGATGAACCCACCTTGAGGCTGGCCCTGTCGCTGAGCCAACGCGAGGTTTGGCTGGATCAGCGGGCTTGGCCGGGCAGCGCGCACCTGAATATTGGTGGAATCGGTTTTTTTGTAGGCCCGCTCGACTTGGATCGCCTCAGGAAGGCCTTGCACATCCTCACTGAGCGCTCAGACGCCCTGCGCTTGGTGCCCTGCGTCGACGGCACACAGTACTTACTGCCCAGTTTCGAACCATGTTTGGCGCTGATTGAACTGGGCGACGTACTCGATCCGAAGCAGGCGGTGTGCGACTACTGGCAACACAGCATCAGCAATCCGTTCGAGCTCGGCGCCAGTCCGCCCTGGCGCTTCACGCTACTGCGTTCCAGCAGTCAATGGCACGGGGTGACGCTTCAGTTCCACCATCTGGTGATGGACGGCTGGGGCACGACACAAGTCATACGGACTTGGAGCGAGATTTACCAGCAGCTGGCCCGAGCCAAAGGCTGCGAAACGATCGCTGCGCCGAGCTACCAGGATTTCATCGCAGAGTCGCTGGCTTACAGAAGTTCGGCGCAGTTCGAGCGAGACGCCATTTACTGGCGCGATCAGATAGGGCACCAAAGTGAACGGCTAGCGGCGCCGATGATTGAGTCCCGCCACAAGCAAACCAAGAGCAAAGACTTGCCAGCAGCCGATATATTCAAAAATCGGCTGAGCAGGTCTGAATACGATGCTCTAGCACGCTCGGCCGAGGCCTTGGGCAGTAGCATCTTCCGTTGCCTTTTGGCTGCACTAGGTTTGTATTTTTCGCGGCTGCTCGGGCGAAGCTCGGTATTGATCGGTGTGCCCAGCCTGAATCGCTCGGGCCGAAGATTTCGCTCGACTCTAGGTATGTTTGTTGGCGTCTTGGCGGTGCAGCTAGAACTCAAGCCAGGCACTACCGGCGCAAAGCTGCTGCAACATGCGGGGCTTCAAATGCAAGGCGCATTGCGCCATGCGCGCTACCCCTTGAGCGCCTTGAGTCAATCCGCCCATTTGATGCGCGAAGGTCGCGACAGTGTGCTCGATGTCCTCTTGTCTTTTGAGGTGCAAGACTTCGGCGTCAATTTCGGCTCAGCTCAGTTTGTGGAATCTCGCCAATTGTTTAATGGTGTCGCGCGCTATCCACTGGCTGTCACTGTGTGCGAGTTTGATGCCCATGCCGACCCCGAGATGATTGTCGAAGCCAGCCAAGCCTGCTTCGCAACAGGAGAGCCGGAACTCTTAGCCCACAGGCTTTGGCACTTGGCTCAGGCCCTGACCGAGCAGCCAGACCGCCCGCTTGAGCAGTTAGACATCGTGCCACCCGAGGAGCGTTGGGCCTTGCTGGAAGGTCTGCACAAAGACCTCGCGCAACTCGATGCACCGCAAGCCTATATCGATTTGTTCGAGCATCAAGCGGCGCTCTGGCCGCAACGCTGCGCCTTGGTCTGGGACAGCGGCAGCCTCAGTTATGGCGAATTGGCGCAAAGGGTTGAATGGCTGGCCAAGCGCCTGCGCGCACTGGGCGCCGCGCGCAACAAGGTCGTCGCGATGGCGATCGAACGCTCGGCAAACATGGTCATCGCCTTGCTGGCCATTTCGCGCGCTGGTGCCGCATTTTTACCACTGGACCCGCAAGCCCCCAACGCTCGCCTGGCCGGTATCTTGGCCGACAGTGGCGCGGTAGCCTTGCTGGTTGATGACGCCGCTGTCGCTGGATTGGCGGCACTGCACAGCCGCTGCCTACACGTTCGTCTGAATGAGCATGAGACCCTTGACTCTGCAGTTCCGCCCCCGCAAGCACTTTGGTCCTGGGCCAGGGCAAGCGCCGATGATTTGGCGTATGTGCTGTTCACCTCGGGCTCGAGCGGCCGGCCCAAGGGGGTGATGGTCGAACATGGCGCCTTGTCGCGCCGTCTGGCTTGGCTTTCCCGCGTCTGGGCGATCGATGCCAAGGATCGCTCCGCCCAAGGCACTCAACTTGGCTTTGACCCTTCGCTGATCGAGCTCTTGTTGCCGCTGACGCAGGGTGCCAGCATTGCCTTGCCGCCGCCCGGGCGACTGCACCCACAGCGCTTGGCCGAGTTCATCCTCAAGCATGGCGCCACCTTCAGCGCCTTGGTGCCCTCCATCCTCCCCGGTCTTTTGGCGGGCTGGCGTGGCAAGCCGGGGCTGAAGCTGCGCGTAGCCTGTTGCGGCGGCGAGGTCTTGGCGCCCGAATTGGCGGCGCGCTTTGTGCGCGAAACCGGTGCCCAGCTGTTCAATGTCTACGGCCCGACCGAGGCCACCATCTTTGCCACAGCCTGGGACTGCTCGGCCGCTTCATCGACGCCCTCGCATGCCGAGGCACCGGACCGGCCAACGAGCGTGCCCTGCGCCGACTTGCCACTGGGTCGGCCAATAGATGACAGCCGCATCTATGTCCTAGGGCCGCAACAACAGGTGCTGCCATTCGGCGCCATTGGTGACATCTATATCGGCGGTGGTGCGCTGGCTCGCGGCTATCTGGGGCGGCCCGATCTCGATCAAGATGCGTTTTGTCCCGATCCGTTCCTGGCTGCCCCGGCATTGGCCGGGTCGGTGGTCGCTTTTCCGCGCATGTATCGCACCGGCGATCGAGGCTGGTTGGACGTTCTGGGACGACTGCACTTCAGCGGCCGCATCGATCGCCAAATCAAGCTGCGTGGTTACCGGATCGAACCCGGCGATATCGAGGCCGCTTGCTGCACGCTGGCGGGTGTCGAGCAAGCGATCGTGCAAAAAATTGAACTCGGCGGCCAAGCGCTGCTGCATGCCTGGTTGGTCGGCAATGGCAGCACCGATTCGCAGGAACTGCAAGCCGGGCTGCGCCTGAGGCTGCCCGACTATATGCGGCCCAGCGGCTTCACTTGGCTGGAAGAGTTACCCCTGACAAGCACCGGCAAGATCGACTTGGCGGCCCTGCCGCTGCCGAGCGGCCAAGCCGCCCGCAGCAGCAGCCGGCGCCCGCCGGCTACGGCGATGGAGCAAGCGCTGCTCACGCTCTGGCAACAAGCACTGAGTCCGCGCGCGGCCAGCATTGGCATGGACGATGATTTTTTTGAATTGGGTGGGGACTCTCTGGCCGCGCTGAGCATCCTGGCTGCGATGGAAGATCGCTTGGGTCGCCCCTTGCCCTTGCAACTGATCAGCGAGCATCCAAGCATCGCTCGTTTGGCGCGGGCATTGAGCTTGCCAATAACCAGGTCCGATGTATTGCGATCCCTCAGTGACCCGGTGGGCGCCGGCCCTGGCAACACGAATAGCAAAGTGCCGGCCATCTATTTGGCAGCCTCGGGCCATGGCGATGTGCTGCGGCTGCAGAACCTGGCGCAAGCGCTTCAGGGCGACGCAGGGCTCTTCATGCTGCAAGCACCACTGACGCCTGCACCGACCACGATGCAGGAATTTGCCTCCTTGTACGCCGATAGCATCGAATCGCAGGGCCAGCATGGCGAGCGGCCCATTTGGCTGGCGGGCTTTTCGGTCGGCGGCGTGACCGCGCTGGAGACGGCGCTGGAATTGCAAAGGCGCGGCCGCAAGCCGCTGGGTTTGATGCTGCTCGACACCATCCACCCGGATGCGGTGTTTGGCGGCACCGCTTCTTGGCGCACGCTGGGCTGGTTGGTGCGCAAGCTGCATGTGCAGGACCTCAGCATGAACGGCCGGCGTCTGAGCGCCATGTTCAGCGACCCCGGCCTGATCAGCCAGGTGTTGGCTTTGCGAGGCCATCGCTGCCATGCTTTTGACGGCCCGGTGCTGCTGGTCAAATCAACCGGCTTGGCGAGCTGGAATCGACTGCTGTTTCAGGGTTGGCACCGCTTGATGCCCCAGCGCATACAGACTCAATTGGTCAGCGGTCTGCATGGTTCCATCTTCGAGACTCAGCATGTGGACGAGTTGGCCGAGGCCGTGCGGCAGTTCCTGGCATCGGCCCAAATCGGACATGAGGACACATGAACAATTCTGACAGCGCAGCGTTTACCGCCGACACACAGCGCCGACTCAGACTCAGGCGCCGACTGGCGCTGCTGGCGCTGCTGCTTGCGGGTTTGCTCGGACTGGCCCTGTTTTGGAGTGCCGGCAAGCTCGACCTCAACGCCTTGCTCGCTCAGTTGCGCAGCAGCGGCGCAGCCCTCGGCCCCGGCTTGGCAATGCTGGCTGCGGCGCTGGGGCTGACATTGGCGGTGCCGCTATCGGCGATCAGCCTGCTGCTGATCGCAGCACTTGGGCCTTGGCAGGGTTTTGCCTGCAGCATGGGCGCGGCACTGTTGTCCTCTGCCGCCAGCCACGCCATCGGCCGCGGCCTGGGCCATCAAGCGTTGCAAGGGCTGGCCGGGCCGCGCGTGCGCCAAGTCAGTGAGCAAATTGGCGACCGTGGTGTCTGGGCCGTGATCACGCTGCGCCTGCTGCCTCTGGCGCCGTTTGCGGTGGTCAATATGGTCGCTGGTGCCACCCATATCCGCTTGCGCGATATGTTGGTGGGCACCGCGATTGGCATGACGCCCAGCACCTTGGCGATGGCCTTCTTCATGGACCGCATCCTGCTCGCCTTGCAGCAAACCGGCCGGCGGGACTGGCTTTGGCTGGGCTTGTTTGGCCTGCTGCTCGTTTTCGCTCTGGCCTATGGCTTGCGCCGCTGGCGGCGACTTGAAAGCTGACCGAAAATAGCGTCATGCCATTTCGCCCCCTCACCCTGCCCACCAACTTAAGCGGTCGCCTCTGGCTAAGCTCGATGCCCGGCCGCCTCGAGTCCTGGCCCGCATTTCTGGACGAAGCCCGCCTGCGCGATCTCAATTTGGTGGTCTGCCTGAATCCGCTCGAAGAAATCGCCGGCCTGTCGCCCGCCTATCACAAGGCGATTGCCGAAGGGCGCCTGCCGTTTCGTTGGCAGCATTTGCCCATGCGTGACTTTGGTCTGGGCGCCGATCCGGCTGCGCTCAAACTTGGTGTCGAGCAACTGACCCACAGTCTGCAACTCGGCGAGCAAGTGTTCTTGCATTGCGCCGCCGGCCTGGGCCGCACCGGCACAGTCGCCGCTTGCGTGCTCAAACAGGCCGGCCTGAGCCGGGACGCCGCGCTGGCGCATGTCCGGGCAGCGGGCTCTAACCCGCAATCCGCCGTGCAATCGGGCTGGATTGATCAGTTTTGAACCAGGCGCCGGCTTCCATCGAATTGCTGTTCGCCAACGATGAGCTGCTGCTCATCAACAAGCCGAGTGGCTTGCTGTCTGTACCGGGCCGTGGCGAGGACAAGCAAGATTGCGCGATCCGCCGCGTGCAGCAGCTGTACCCGGACGCTTTGATCGTGCACCGCCTGGACATGGCCACCTCGGGCTTGCTGATACTGGCGCGCGGCGCGGCCATGCAGCGCGCCTTGAGTATGGCGTTTGAGGCCAGGCGTGTGCATAAACGCTATGTGGCCATTTTGGCGGGCGAACTGGCCGGCCCAGATGAGGGCGAAGTCGACTTGCCTTTGATCACCGACTGGCCGAACCGGCCGCGCCAAAAAATTGACCATGCAATCGGCAAAGCCTCGTTGACGCGCTACCGCGTACAGTCGCGCAGCGCAGGCCAGACCCGGCTTGAGTTGGAGCCGGTGACCGGCCGCACCCATCAACTGCGCGTGCATATGTTGGCGCTTGGCCACCCCATCATCGGCGACGCCCTGTATGGAGGGCAGGCCGCGGCGCGTTTGTACCTGCACGCCTGCTCGCTCGAACTGCCCGATTGGGGTCTGAGTTTTGAATCTTCAGCGGAGTTTTGAAAAAATGGAATTAGCCCCGGCCGCCCTGCACTCACCCGCCGCCGAGCGCAATAAAGAAGTCATTCTGGAGGCCTTGTTGCAACTATTGCCCGAGCAAGGTATCGGGCTGGAAATCGCCAGCGGGAGCGGCCAACATATAGCGCATTTCTCGGCCCATATGCCGGGTTGGAACTGGCTGGCCTCGGACCCAGCGCCCGAGGCCTTGGCCTCCATCGCCGCCTGGCACCCACTTGGCGCTCCTGGCGTGCAGCTTGATGTGCTGCAAACCGACTGGGCCTTGCCGACCAGCCATCGAAGCTTGGACGCGCTGTACTGCGCCAATATGCTGCATATCTCGCCCTGGCAGACTTGCGCGGCATTGATGCGCGGCGCCGCGCACCACCTCGACGCGGCTGGACTGTTGCTGGTCTATGGCCCCTTTATCCAGGCCGCGGTGGATACCGCGCCCAGCAACCAGGCATTTGACGCCGACCTGCGCCGACGCAACCCGGCCTGGGGTTTACGCCATTTGGACGATGTCGCAGCCCAAGCCTTGGCCTGCCAGCTGCAATTGCGTGATGCGATCAAAATGCCCGCCAATAATCTGCTGTTGGTGTTTGAACAAACAAGCCATGCAAGCGCCTCCAATCCTGTGAAAGATCCCCTATGAAACAGCAAGAGCTCTACATCGTCAGTGGTGCCTCACGCGGCATGGGCGAAGCCATCGCCCAGCAATTGCTCCATCCCTCTCATGTGCTCATCGGCATCTCGCGCGGGCAAAGCGCGGCGCTGACTGCGGCCGCCTCGGCGCTGGGCGCGCCCTTGGAACAATGGCAATATGACTTGAGCCAGCCGCTGGAGGCTGCGCAAGCACTGCAGAACTGGCTGCAGGCTCAACCCAGCGGACGCTTCAGCCGAGCCACCCTGATCAACAACGCCGGCCTGGTGCCCACGCCTGGCCCGGTCGAATGCGCATCCTTGGAGGAGCTCTCGGCGGCTATTCGGGTTGGCTTGGAAGCGTGTTTGCTTTTGAGCAGCGCGTTCTTGCGTGCCACGAGCGAGCTGGGTCATCAGCGGCGGATTCTGAATATCTCGTCTGGCCTGGGCCGCCGCGCCATGGCCGGCAGCGCCGCCTATTGCGCGGCGAAAGCCGGCATGGACAATTTGTCGAGCGCCATGGCGCTCGACGAAGCCTCCAAGGCAAACGGCGCAACCATCGTCTCGCTGGCTCCCGGCATCATTGATACCGAGATGCAGGCGCAGCTGCGCGGCGGTGACCCGAGCAAATTTCCCGACCAAGCTGTTTTTGCCAATTTCAAAGCCAGCGGCCAACTGCTAAGCCCTGGCGATGCAGCCAGCAGGGTGTTGAGCTACCTTGCCAGGGCCAACTTTGGCGGCACGGTTTTGGCCGATGTGCGAGAACTCGAGGCGAGCTAAGGCTCTTGAAAGTCGCCAAGCCATCCCCACCTAGCGGCGATGGCCAATAGAGGCCTGGAGGAATTTTTTGTGAAACGAATTTTGATCTCAGCGGTGGTCGCGGTGTTGGCCCTGGGCTTGTCGTCGTTCGACGCCGAAGCCAAGCGCCTGGGCGGCGGCGGCTCGTCCGGCATGAAGCGCGCGGTCCCGCAGCAAACGCATGACGCCAGCAAGGGCACGCCCGCCCAGCAAGCCAGCCCAGCGCCTCAGCAAGCGGCACCCGCCGTCCCTGCCGCGCCGGCCGCAGCGGCGGCACCAAAACGCAATTGGATGGGCCCACTGGCCGGTCTGGCTGCGGGCTTGGGGATTGCCGCCTTGGCCAGCCATTTCGGCATGGGTGGCGCTCTGGCCAATGTGATGACCATGCTGCTGATCGGTGTGGCTGTGATGTTTGTGATCGGCTTTGTGATGCGCCGCATGCGCGCAGGCAAGGAACCCAGCACACAGGGCATGCAGTTCGCGGGGGCCGGGGCCCCGTTTCAGACCCAGCCACAGGCCGTTGCACCAGTGGACGTACTGCCCAGTGGCAGCGCTGCTGCGCCGGCTGCATTGGCCGCAGCTGCGGTCGTGCCTGCGGCGGTTGCCGCGAGTGACGGATTTGACAGTGCCGGCTTTGAGCAACTCGCCAAGCGCGTGTTTATTCGTTTGCAAGCAGCCAATGATGCCGGCGATCAAGCCGACCTGCGCCGCTTCACCACGCCAGAAATGTATGGCGTCGTGCAGCAAGAATTATTGGACCGCAAGGGAGCCGCCCAGCGTACCGAGGTGCTGCAACTGGATGCCCGTGTGATTGAACGCGTGCAAGAGCATGGCCAGCAGATCGTCAGCGTGCGCTTTTGGGGCTTGATTCGCGAACAAAACGATGCTGCGGCGGAAAACTTCGACGAAATCTGGCATTTGGTCCGGCCTGTTGACGAGAGCCAAGAATGGGCGATCGCCGGCATCCAGGCCAGCGCTTGATCCGTCTGCGTCGATGAAACAAAAAAGGCCCGTTTGCACGGGCCTTTTTCTATGGCGATCACGCAAAGCTACAGATTGCGACCACTGCGGGCCACTGCCTCATAAGCCTTCAGCTCCGCCGCCACCGTGCGAGAGGATTGCTCATCCGCTGAACCCGGATAGCGCGCCAGGGTTGGGTGCATGAAGTCAAACGCGCGACGCTCCAGTACGTTCACCGTGCCGTCCTGATTCGCATCTGCCTCGTCGAACTCATTGGCAAGGTTTGCGCTCCCCTGTTTCGCAAGGGCACTGGCTTGCTCGGCACCTGCCGCAACCTGTTGAGTCGGCGCAGCAGTTGCTTGCTGCGTCACCGGGGTGGACGTGCCGGCAGTCTTCTCGGCATTGGCAGCATTGGCAGCGTTGGCGGCATTCTGCGACTGCGGGGCCGAGCCATCTTGCGGCTGCACCTTGGATTGCGCACGCCGCGCACCTTCGCTCGAGATCTCCACCACGACCGAATCCTTGTCGGCCACAGCAATCGCACTCGGCTGAGGCGCGTCACGGCGCTTCAGTGACTCTTCGCCACTCGGACGGGTCGGAGCCGGAATTTTTTCGGCGGCACCGGATACAGCATTAATCATGGCAAACCTCCACAAGAGAGACTTTGCTGGGCTGCTTCGACGGCTCGCTTGAGAGCAAGCAAGTCGACTCGACGCAGATCATGTGCATTATTTCGACATCCACACCACAGACTTTAATCGCGGTGCGCTGATGTCGCCACTGTTTAACTGTAAAAAGACCCATCAATGGCGCTAAACGGCCTTGTAGAGCCTCTATATGCAACAGAGTAGCCCGTTTAGCCGACCAAATTAGCCAAGGTCAACAAGGCCAGCAAGAGCATCCACAGCACGACCGATCGCCAGATCAAGCCGACCACACTCTGCAAATGACCCAACTGCGGCAATTGCCCGGGCGTAGACCCATCGGCCAAGGTCGAATCAGCGTCCACGCCCGCATCAAAGGTCTTGCTGCGATCCGGCGTGATGCCGGGTGCGGCCACACCGCCCAGTTGCAGGCCCAAAGCTCCCGCAGCGGAGGCCAAAATAATGCCCTCGTTGGGGTGCAGCCAAAGCCCGGCGTCGCGCCGCCATCCGTTCACCGCTTCTTCAAAATTGCCGACAATGGTGAAACCCACGGCTGTGAAGCGGGCCGGCAGATAGTCGATCAAGCCAAACAAGCGCCGCGACAACTGCATCAAACGCAGATTCGTCGGCGCATCCAAAGTGCGGCTCTTGAAAGCCCAGTAGCGGCTGACAAACTCGGCCATCCGGTAAAGCACCGCACCCGCTGGGCCAAGCCCTAGCGTTGACAACAAGACGAACCAGAAGAACACGCCGAACACATGGCGATGTGCGGCCAATAGGGAATGCTCGATCGCATGCCGCACCAGCTCGGTCCGCGGCAATTCGCTGGCATCCAGATGTCGCCACTCCGACAGCAGGCGGCGAGCCTCCAAATCATCACCGCGCTCCAAGGCGTCGCGGATATCGGTGAAGTAGTGACTGAACTGCCTGAACCCCAAGGTCAGATACAGCACCAGCATGTCCAGACCCAGAGCCAGCAGCAAGCTGAAGTGGCTAACGGTCAAATAGATCAGCACCGTCAACAGCGCCGGACCAAGCACGGTAATACACCAGACCACGGTCGCATGATGCTCACGGCCGGCGTCAAAATTCCGCCCCGTCCAGCGCACCCAGCCAATCACGCCTTGATGGATGCCATTGCCATGGCGCAAAGGTTTCAGCTGTTCACACAGCAAAGCAAGCAGGACCGCAAAGAAGTTCATGGGCGGGGATGATAGCGGGCGCGCGGGCTCACGCGCTGAGGAAACGGTAGAAGTTACGTAGCATTGCAGCGGTTGCCCCCCAAATAAAGTATTCCGGTGAGTCCGGGCTCACCGCTGTGTTGCGCCAGGGCATCGACAAGAACTGCCGCCGGTCGCCGGCGAACTCAAACACATGGTGGCGATGATGTGCCGGTGTCATCAAAAACTGCAAAGGCACCTCGAAGGCCTCGGCCACTTCACCTTCATGCAGTTTCAATTCAAAGCCGGGCTGGACCAAGGCCACCACCGGCGTCACTTGATAGGCCGTGACCGTGGTGTAGATGGGCAAACGCCCAAGCACTTCGACAAAAGTGCTGGGCAGGCCAATCTCCTCTTCGGCTTCGCGCAAAGCGGTCGCTTCAAGTGAGGCATCTTGTGGCTCCACACGACCACCCGGCAGGCTGATCTGCCCGGCATGATCACGCAGATGCTCGGTGCGTCGCGTCAGTAGCAAGCGCAAGCCGTCGGCATAGGCCACCAAGGGCAGCAGCACGGCCGCATGGGCCGGCGCACGGCCGGGCAATAGCCCGCCATCCCCAGCCAGCTCAGGCAGCCAACTGGGTGGATTGGCAAAGCGCTCGCGCAAGGCCGCGGGCGTCATTTGAGCCGCGGCGACAGCCGGCAAATGTTGATCGACCGAGCTGTACGGCACGGCTTGGGGATTCAAGATAGGAGGGCGAGCCATGTTCAGAGCATAGGGGAAGTGTTGAAGCTCACGCTCTGGAAACGACAAAGCCGCCCTGAGGCGGCTTTGTCGTTGGGCGGCGGCGGCAAAAATTACCGCAACCGGTTTCCCGAATCTCGACTTGCGTCGAAATTCAATCAGCCCAATTTTTCCTTGATTCGAGCCGACTTGCCCGAACGATCACGCAAATAGTACAGCTTGGCACGACGCACAGCGCCGCGACGTTTGACCACGATCGAAGCGATCAGCGGGCTGTACAGCTGGAACGTACGCTCGACGCCTTCGCCATTCGAAATCTTACGAACGATGAAGCTGGAGTTCAGGCCACGATTGCGCTTGGCAATCACGACGCCTTCGAATGCCTGCACACGCTTGCGTGTACCTTCAACGACGTTGACGCTGACAATCACTGTATCGCCGGGGCAATAGTCAGGGAATGCCTTGTTCAGACGAGCAACTTCTTCGTGCTCAAGGGTTTGGATCAAGTCCACAGAGTTCTCCTAATGATCATGGTGGCATCAAGCTAAACGGACCAACATGGCCGCCAATTTACTGATTCAAGTTCACCGCAGCACTGCAAGCAGTTCAACGCAGACTCAAATCGACCCACCAGAGGATCGAACAGCCGATGATTATAGCCCAGATTTCTCGGGCTAGCAGTCTTTCATATCCTTGGAAGCTATTTTTGCGAGTTCCCGCAAGAATCGCTCATCGTTCTTGCTCAATGCTCCCGCCTGCCGCGCCTGCTCAATCAATTCCGGCCTTCGATTTTGGGTGATCTCAAGCGAGCGCTCGCGCCGCCATTTGGCGATATTGGCATGGTGCCCCGACATCAAGATCGTCGGCACTGACAAGACCTCGTCGGACCCATCTAGACCGGTCAAGACCTCGGGCCGGCTGTAATGAGGGCAATCCAGCAAGCCATCCGAAAAACTATCCTGCTGATGCGATTGGGCGTCATTCAAAACACCGTCTTGCAAGCGCGCAATCGCGTCCAACAGCGCCAAGGCAGGTAACTCACCGCCCGACAAGACAAAGTCACCCAAGCTCAATTCCAACGTCACATGACGATCTAGAAAACGCTGATCCATGCCCTCGTAGCGACCGCAAAGCAAGACGCCACCCGGCCCTTTGGCCAAGTCGCGCACCAGGCTTTGCGTGATAGGCAGGCCGGTTGGGCTGAAATGAATGATGGCGGGGCCAGTGATGTCTTGGGCTGCCACTTGGCGCTCAAGCTTGACTGCCGCCAAAGCGCGCTCCAGCGGCTCGGCCAGCATCACCATGCCGGGGCCGCCGCCGAAAGGCCGGTCATCGACACGGCGGTAGTTGTCTTCGGCAAAGTCGCGCAATTGCCAAAGCCGCACATCGACCTGCGCGCTCTCGAAGGCGCGTCGGGTGACGCCATGACTGAGGTGCGGCCCGAATAGCTCGGGGAATAAGGTGATGACGTCAAAGCGCATATTGCGCCGACCCGGACTCAGAAGTCCAAGCCCCAGTCAACCGTGATCTGGCGCTGCTCAAGATCGACGTCGTCAACAAAGGCCGCCACAAACGGCACCAGGCGTTCCTGATCCGGCTTGATGGGCGCAGTAAAACCCGGCGGCATGATGCGCAGCACACTGTGCGGCCCTGCGTCAATCAAACCGATGACTTCCCCCAAGGCTTCGCCCTGCCGATTGACGACGTTCAAGCCAATCAGATCAACCCAGTAATACTCATCCGGGTTGGTACTCGGAAAAGCCGAGCGCGAAATGAAGATGCGCGCTCCGCGCAGTGCTTCAGCCGCGTTGCGATCCGCGACATCTTGGACGCTGGCAACAATGCCCTCGCCATGCTCGCGAATCGAAAGAATTTTTAACAGTCGTGGCAGCGGCTTGCTGCGCACCACGGCTGGGCCCTTCCCCTCGCTCGTCTCGTTCGGTCTTAAAAACCAACGCCGCGAAGAAAAAAGCGCCTGGGCATCGCTGGAATAGGCTTGCACCCTGATCCAGCCCTTGACACCCCAGGCATCAAGAATGCACCCGACCTCGATCGCATCTTCTGGCCAAGCCTGCTCCGTGGAGCCAACAGCAGAAGTCTGGAGTTCGGTAGGTGCTCTTGTCATTTGGCGGGCAGCTTAGACTGCAGCCTTCTTGGACTGGGTCACCAGACGCTCAACGGTAGGCGACAACTGGGCGCCAACGCCGATCCAGTAGTTGACGCGGTCAAGTGCGACACGCAGTGGCTCGGCAGCACCGGAAGCCACGGGGTTGTAAAAACCCACGCGCTCGATGAAGCGGCCGTCACGGCGCTGCTGGCTGTTTGCCACAACGATGTTATAGAAGGGGCGCTTCTTGGAGCCGCCGCGAGCCAATCGAATTACAACCATGATGTTTCCTATGAATCTATTGCATCCATCGCACCAGGAGACACTCAGGGCGAGTAGATCGGAGTGACGATGCGCAAGATTGAATCGCAAAAAAGCAAGTCCCGTCCCGCACAGCCGCCGTGGTTGGCCCTGTAGATACGCCAAACCTTCTTTGAGCTTACTTTGAATGTAAGTCTCTGAAGATTCAACCAGCGCCAAAACCCAGCATTATAAACTCACGCAATCAACTCAGACACATATGAACTCAGAAAAGCTCAAATTCATCGATTCCTTGACGATCAGACCCAGCGAGGAGGCCGACCTCGGCGCCATCCAGGCGATCTATGCGATCGCCGTTCAACAAGGCACCGGCACCTTCGAAACCGAGGCTCCATCGCTCGATGAGATGGCCCGCAGGCGCGCCGAAGTGCTGGGTCGCAACTTGCCCTGGTTGGTGGCCGAGGCCGGCGGCCAAGTTCTGGGCTATGCCTATGCCAACTACTTCCGCCCTCGCCTGGCCTACCGTTTTTGCCTGGAGGATTCGATCTATCTGCACCCGCAATCGCAGGGCAAAGGTCTGGGCAAGCTGCTGTTGGCCGAGCTGATTGCTCGCTGCGAACAGCAAGGTGCGCGACAGATGCTGGCCGTGATTGGTGACGCCGACAACCAGGGCTCGATTGGCATCCACCGCTCGCTGGGCTTCGCGCATACGGGCGTGCTGAAAAGCGCCGGCTGGAAGTTTGGCCGCTGGCTGGATGTGGTGATGATGCAGCGCGAACTCGGGCAAGGAGCCCAATGCAACCCAGAAGGCAACCCAGAAGGCAACCCAGCATGAGCGGCGCCACGAAGTCGCACTACAAATCAAAAACCATCGCCGCCTGGGTGGCCTTGTTGCTGGGCAGTTTTGGCCTGCACAGGCTGTATCTATACGGTTGGCGCGACCGCCTGGCTTGGCTGCACCCTATGCCCACGCTGGCGGGCCTCTACGGCGTACAGCGCATGGAGCTATTGGGCCAGGACGACAGACTCAGCTGGCTGCTGATACCGTTATTAGGCTTGATGTTGGTGAACGCGACACTGTGCGCCATCATCTACGGCCTCAAGCCCGATGAAAAATGGGACGCGCAACACAATCCCGGTCAAGCCGGCCGCCCGAACGGCTGGGGCGCCATCCTGGCGGTGATCGCCAGTTTGCTGATAGGCGGCACCTGCTTGATGGCCACGATTGCCTTCAGTGCCCAGCGCTATTTCGAAAGCCAAGTCGAAGCGGAGCCGATCAAGCCGCTCGGCGAATAATCAAAAGGCCTGGACATTGAAAAATGCAGGCCCTTTTGATACCACTTGCTCCCGCATCCACAACTCAGAACAAGACAAAGCTGACCCAATAAAACAGCCCCGCTACCAGGGCCGACGCAGGAATCGTGAAGATCCAGGCCCAGATGATGGAGCCGGCCACACCCCAGCGCACACCGGATGCACGCTGCACCGAACCAACACCGACGATGGCGCCGGTGATGGTGTGTGTGGTCGAGACCGGAATGCCCAGCGTTGTCGCCAAGAACAGGGTGATGGCGCCACCGGTTTCGGCGCAAAAGCCTCCAACCGGCTTGAGTTTGGTGATCTTCTGCCCCATGGTCCGCACAATCCGCCAGCCGCCGAACATCGTGCCCATGCCGATGGCAATATAGCAACTCGCGATCACCCAGGTCGGCGGACTCTCGTCCTGCGCGGACATATAGCCCGAAGCCACCAAGAGCAGCCAGATCAAGCCGATCGTCTTCTGCGCATCATTGCCGCCGTGACCCAGGCTATAGAGGCCCGCAGAAACCAGCTGCAAGCGCCGAAACCACCCATCGGCGCGCAACGGTGAGCTGCGCCTGAACAACCAAGCCACGATCACCATCATCATCGAGCCCAACAAGAACCCCAGCAAGGGCGACACAAAGATGAACAAAATCGTCTTGGTCAAGCCTGACGCTATCAATGCACCCGGCCCGGCCTTGGAGATCACCGCGCCGGTGATGCCGCCGATCAAGGCATGTGACGAACTCGACGGAATGCCGTACCACCAGGTGATGACGTTCCAGGCGATGGCACCTATCAAGGCGCCGAAGATCACATGATGGTCGACCGCGCCGGGATCCACGATGCCCCGGCCAATCGTGCTGGCCACCTTCAACTGGAAGATCGAGATGGCCAACACATTGAAAAAGGCCGCAAACAGGACAGCCTGCTGCGGTTTCAAGACGCCGGTGGACACCACCGTCGCAATCGAATTGGCCGCGTCATGAAAGCCGTTCATGAAATCGAACAACAGGGCCAAGATCACCAGCAAGGCAACCACCCAAAAGGCGAGCTGTACCGACTGCATTGCGCGCGACTCAGGAGTTCTCGAGGACGATGCCCTCGATCAAATTGGCCACGTCTTCGCAGCGGTCGGAGATCGACTCCAGTTGCTCGTAGATCGCCTTCAATTTGATCAACTCGCGCACGTCTTCCTCTTCACGAAACAGCTTTGACATCGCCGAGCGCATCACCCGATCAGCATCCGACTCCAACTTGTCGATCTCCTCGCAGGCCTTGATGGCCGCTTCGGCCGTTTTCGGCTCGCTCAGCTTGGGCAACAAAGACACCGCATGCTGAACCCGCTCACAACAGCGCACGCTCAAGTCACCCAGCCGCAAGACGTCCTCCGGAATGCGGCGCACATCGTACAAAGACAGGGTTTCGGTGGAGTCCTGCAGCAGATCAAGCACATCGTCCATCGCATTGATCAAACCGTGAATTTGCTCGCGGTCGATCGGCGTGATGAAGGTCAGATGCAGAGCCCGGTTGACCTCCGCGGTGATCCGGTCGGCTTGATGCTCAGCTTTATCAACCTCGGCAGCGTACTTTTCACGCAAGGCCACATCGTCATAGTTCTGCAGCATCAACATGAAGGAGCGCGCCCCTTCTGAGATCTGGTGACCATGCTCGTTGAAAAGCTCGAAAAAATTGCCCTCCCGGGGCAGCAACTTGCCAAAAAACATGAATTCTCCTGAGGCGCGGGCCGCGAAATATCGCAAAGCCGCGCAAAGTCACCGAATTGACATCAAAGTGTCATCTTCCATACGGGCAGGAGTGTAAGGGCGTGATCAAGCTATCGAACAGAGCACATACCCATCCGTCGCAAATGCGGTGCTACTTCAACAGCAATGCCACGCTACAGCTTCAGAGCCGACTCCGCCCGCACCAAGACCTGCCCCGCCACTGAGGGCAAATAAGCCGACAGATCACCCAGGCCGGGCGCCGTCAGCGCCGGATTCAATTCAAGCAAGGGCAGCAAGACAAAGGCGCGCTGATGCAGGCGCGGGTGCGGCAGCGTCAATCGCGCGCTGGTGATTTGACGATCGCCATAGAGCAGCAAATCAAGATCCAAGGTGCGCGGCGCATTGACGAAGGGGCGCAGCCGTCCATGTTCAAGCTCGATGGCCAGCAAGCGCTCAAGCAAATCTTGCGGGGCCAGTGTCGATTCAACGCAGGCCACTGCGTTCAAATAGTCCGGGCCGCCGGCCTCGACCGGCGCACTGCGGTAGGCGTTTGAAACCGCCAACAAGCGGACTTGCGCCGTGGACGCCAAGGCGGCCAAGGCCAGACTCAGCGTCTGCGCCAGGTCGCCCAAGTTGGCACCCAGGCCGATATAGGCCAACCTGGGCTCTGCCGGTATCAACTGCTGGAGGCCGCGCCGTCAGCGGGCTTGCCGCCCGGCTTGCGGCGGCGCCTACGCTTCTTGGCCGGGGCTGCCTCCAAGTCCACATCAGCCAAGGCTGGCTGAACGGCTTGCACTTCGCCGCCGGCTTTGCGCGGCAGCTGATGCACCTTGCCGCTGCCGCTACCACTGCCACGGCGCTGCTGCTTGTCGGCCTCGCGGGCCTCCTCCAGCAAGGCCTCGCGCTCGTCGTCAGTGCCCAGGGCAAAGTCTTCCCACCAGTCGGCCAAGGACGCGTCGATCTCGCCGGCATCGGCCCGCAGGCGCAGAAAGTCAAAACCTGCGCGGTAGCGTGGCTGATCGATCAAGGTGTAAACACCGCTGCCGGTACGCCTCTCAAAGCGCGGCTGCATCATCCAGATCTCGCGCATCTCGGTCGCCAACTTGCCGCGCCCGGAAATGTCGCCGATGCGGGCATCAAAGACCGTGTCGATGGCTTGCTGCAGGGCAGGAATCACCGGCTCGCCGGCCTCACGGTTGGCCGCCCAACGGCCACGCACCTCGAACCACAACATGCATGCAAGCATGAAGTTAGCTGACACGCCGCGCCCTTCGGCCACGCGCAGATCGGTATCCTCAAACGCCATGCGCAAGAACTTGCCACGCACGCCGTCGGCCTCCGCCATTTCGCCGTGCTCGTCCAGCATCGCATCCAGCACCGGGAAGACGCCGCGCGCCAGACCCTGCTTGCGCAACTCCTCCAGACTGGCCAAGGAATGACCGGTCTGCAAGAGTTTGATCATCTCGTCAAACAAACGCGAGGCCGGCACATTGGCCAACAACTCCGCCATCGCCCTGACCGGCGCGCGCGTCTTGGGCTCCAACTCGAAGCCAAGCTTGGCGGCAAAGCGCACAGCACGCACGATGCGCACCGGGTCTTCACGGTAACGCGTCTCGGGGTCCCCGATCATGCGCAGCACGCGCTTTTTTGCGTCCGCCAAACCACCGTGGTAGTCCACCACCAACTGGCGCTGCGGGTCGTAATACAGCGCATTGACGGTGAAATCGCGGCGCGCCGCGTCTTCGATCTGCGGACCCCAGACGTTGTCGCGCAAGACGCGTCCGGCAGCGTCAACCACATGGGACTTGCCGGCCAGCTCCGCCTTGGATGTCTTTTCGTTACCAGCCACCTGCTCGGCACCTTCATTGACCAACAAGGCCCGGAAGGTCGAGACCTCGATCACTTCATGCTCACGGCCGCGGCCGTACACGACATGGACGATGCGAAAGCGCCGTCCGATGATGAAGGCGCGCCGAAACAAGCCCTTCACCTCCTCGGGCGTGGCGTCCGTGGCCACATCAAAATCCTTCGGGCGCATACCCAAGAGCAGATCGCGCACCGCACCGCCGACGATATAGGCCTCAAAGCCCGCCTCCGTCAGGGTCTGCACAACGCGCACCGCGCGCTCATCCAGCAAGCTGGGGTCGATGCCATGCTCGGCAACCGGCACTTCCACCCGCTTGCCCAGCGGGCTTTGGCCGTGCTTGGTCGATTTGGCTGGTGCCACCGCTTTGGCGGCCTTGGCCACTTTGGCCAGCGAGGGCTTGCCCAATAGCTTGTCTATGAATTTTTTGATCATGCGAACAGATTCAGAATGGGCCAAGCGCGGGCAGTTGCAATATCCGCCAGCGCCGGGGTGGGATTGGTGGCCACCGGATGGCTTACCAATTCCAGAAGAGGCAAATCATTCACCGAGTCACTGTAGAAGGTGATTCGCTCGAAATCCTGCCATTGTCGCCCCAAGCCCGCCAACCAGGATTGCACGCGGTCGATCTTGCCGGCTTGGTAGGAAGGAATGCCCTCAA
This sequence comes from Paucibacter sp. B2R-40, assembly GCF_025717555.1. Lineage (GTDB taxonomy): Bacteria > Pseudomonadota > Gammaproteobacteria > Burkholderiales > Burkholderiaceae_C > Paucibacter_A. The sequence continues at coordinate 107,882 of NZ_JAJIRP010000003.1, forward strand.
TCACCCCGGTGTAGGCGCCCGCAGCATCACGCTGCAACTGCACCGCGATCAAGTGGTCGACGCCAAAAGCTGCGGCAATCGGCGTTGTCACGAAATCGTTCGTGGCCGTCACGATGGCAACCAAATCACCCGCATCGGCATGCTGGCGCACCAGAGCGTGGGCCTGGGGTTGCAGCATCGGCGCCATCACCTCGGCCATGAAGCGCTCCCGTGCTGCATGCGCTTCATGCAACGGCCGGCTGCGCCAAACCGATGTGGCAAAGTCAATGTACTCAGCCAAATTCAAACAGCCAGCTTGATATTGCGCGTAGAACACATCATTGCGCTCCCGCCATTGCTCGCCATTCGCCCAGCCGATGTCCACCATAAAGGCGCCAAATGCATGGTCCGAATCACTCGGAATCAGCGTTCCGTCGAGATCGAAAAGCGTCAAATTCATCCAACAAATCCTTCGTCTGCCAACATCTGGCGCAATAGCGGCACAGTCACCGCACGTTTCGCTGCGAGCGCAAATTGATCCAAACGGTCCAATAGGCGCATCAAGTTTTTCAAGTCGCGGGCGAAGCGATTGAGCAAATAGTCAATCACCTCGTCAGCCAGAAAGATGCCCCGTCTGTCGGCCTCGATCCGCAAAGCCGCCCTTGTTTCCGCTTCGGACAAAGGTTGCAAGGCAAAGGTGGGGCCCCAGCCCAGTCGGGTACGCAAATCTTCCCGCAGATCCAAGTCAACCGGCGGCGCATGCCCGCTGGCCACCACCGCCAAACCATGTGTGGCAGCTTCGACAAAAAGCGCGAAGGCGGCATGCTGCTGGCCAGCGTCGAAGCGATCACAATCATCCAGCAGCAACAAGCTGGGCTGACTCGGCAAGTCCCAAGGCAGCCGAGTATCGGCGTCGTACCAAGCGACTTGTGCACCGGCGGCCTGCCAATCTTCGGCCAATGCGCGCAAGACATGGGTCTTGCCGCTGCCGCCTGCACCCCACAAAAACACTGGCGGCGCCCCTACCCCCGCCGACCGCAAGGCTTGCAAATGTGCCAAGGCAGCGCTGTTGGCGCCGGGCAGAAAGTTCTCAAAGGTGAAGATGGGCGCAGGGCCGATCGCGAGCGGTATTTGCTTCAAAATCCAACAATCCAAGACATTCACAAGTCCGCCAAAGGAATCCCTCGGGTCTTCACGGGCCGCCGGCATTCTAGTTGGCGAGACAATGCGCGCCTCAATGCAAGGGCGGAGTGCCGTGCTTGCGCATTTGCGCGATGCGCTGGCGCAAGTCCTGCCCATCGGCGGCCTGCGGCGAGCGCTCGACATAGAAGGCCAAGTCCTCGCTGGCTGCCCGCCACTGACCCAAGGCTTCCAGGACAAGGCCACGGTCACGCCGTTCCGCCGCGTCGCGCGGCAGCAAGACCACCAAACGCTCTTGAACCGCCAGCAGCCTGGTCCAGTCCTGCGACGAGCGGTAAATCTCCTTCAAGTTGCGCAGCATGCGGGCCAGGATATCGCGCGGCGGGGCGGCTTGCATGAACAACTCCACCGGCAACTCCACGGCCCCATTGAAGCTCGCCCCTTGGCGAAATATCTGCAAATACTCATCCAAGCGCTCGCGCGACAAGGACTGCCCGGTAAATGGATCCAACACGACCTCCCCATTACCCATGCTGACCTTGATCAGGAAATGCCCCGGAAACGCGAGGCCCTGAGCGCGCAGTCCCAAATGCGTCGCCAACTCCAAAAAGATCACCGCCAGTGTGATGGGGATGCCCCGCCGCGTCACCATCACATGGTGAACAAAGCTATTACCGCTCTCGTAATAGTTATTGACATTGCCGGCGAAACCCAGTTCTTCGTGGAAATAGCGGGTCAGTGCTTGCAATTTGTGCCTGGCACTCGCGTCGGCAGGCATGCGCTGACGCAGGCGCTGCGCCAGCGCCTCGACCTCGGACACCACTGCTTCAACATCCAGCGCCGGGAACTCATCCTGAGCAATCGACGCAGCAGCCTCCAGCAAGTTCAAGCCGCCATCCTCGGCCACCAAGCTTGCAAAATACTCCAAGGGTGTGGGCACCTTCAAACGCAAAAAATCGCTCATGGCCCGAGTTTAATGATCATCAGACGCGGCGTACAAACTGCCGCAAATTGACGCCCAGCATGAGCAACACCGCAAAGAAAAGCAGCGCCGAAGCCGCCAAACTGCCCGCCATCGCCAGTGCGCGCGTGAATTCGGTGGCGCCCAGTGCGATCCAATCCAATTTGTTCGCCAAGTAGAACTGCAAGCCACCCATCGCCGCACTGGCAATGCCGACTCGGAGGGCAAAACCCAACCAACCCGGCGCGGGCCGGTAACTGCCCTTGCGGCACAACCCGACGAACAACCATGTGGCATTGATCAAGGCGCCCAAGCCGATCGACATGGCCAAGCCGGCGACCCCCAGCCATGGCACAAACACCAGATTCATCACCTGCGTCAGCACCAACACCGTCACCGCGATGCGCACCGGCGTGCGGGTGTCTTGCTGCGCATAAAAGCCCGGTGCCAGCACCTTGATGGCCACCAGGCCGATCAGACCGACGCCGTAGCCCATCACGGCGCTGGTGGTGTGCAGCACATCACTGGCCTGGAAAGCCCCGCGGTGATAGAGCACCGCCACCATAGGCCCGGCAAACACCAACAAGGCCACCGAACATGGCAGCGCCAACAAAAACACCAGCCGCAAGCCCCAGTCCAGCAACGAGGAATAGGCCTGAGGTTCGCCCTTGCCCAGCGCGGCCGACAGTTGCGGCGTCAAAATCGCGCTCAAGGCCACACCGAGCAATGCGGTCGGAAACTCCATCAGCCGATCGGCGTAGGTCAGCCAAGAGGCGGCGCCAGCACCCACCATCAAAGCAATCTGCAAATTGATCACCAGGGACAGCTGCGCCACGCCGACGCCGACCAAGGCGGGCGCCATCTGCCCGAGCACCCGCTGCACCCCAGCATGCCGCCAGGACTGACGCAAGGCCCCAAAACTCAAACCCATGCGCGGCAAAGCGCCGATGCGCAGCAAGGCCGGCACCTGCACCGCGAGTTGCAATAGACCGCCCAGCATCACACCAGTGGCCAAGCCGTAGATCGGCTGCCAACCCCAAGCCGCCAAGCGCGGCACCAACAAAAACCCAGCGGCAATGACGGACAAATTCAGCAATACCGGTGTGGCCGCCGGCACCAAAAAGCGCTTCCAGGTGTTCAGAATCCCGGCCGACAAGGCCACCAAGGACATACAGCCAATATAGGGAAACATCCAACGCGTCATCACCACGGCAGCGTCGTGCGCGGACGCCGGCAGGCCCGAGCCCAAGACCCAGACCAAGATCGGCGCTCCGATCACACCGACCACGCAAGTGAGCAACAAGGCCCACAGCAAAACGGTGGCCACTGCATTGATCAAGGCATGGGTGGCCTCGTCGCCTTCGCGTGCCCGGGTGCCCGCCAACACCGGCACAAAGGCTTGCGAAAACGCCCCTTCGGCGAACAAGCGTCGCAAGAGATTGGGGATACGGAAGGCGACCTGAAACGCGTCGGTCAGGCTGCTGGCGCCGAACAGCGCCGCCACCATCTGCTCACGGACAAGACCGGTAATCCGCGACACCAGGGTCAGAATCGAAATAAAAGAGGCAGCACGGAGCAAATTCATTGAGGATTGGAAACCGTTTGAGCCCAGGGTCGAAGCAACCCCAAGTAGCATGAGCGGCGCATTATCATCCGCAGATCACGCAACTTTCGGCTGCATTTGCTTTCAAGCCTTTGTCACAAAGCCATTTCAGTGCTACACTCGCGGTCTTTGCACCAACTGGGTAGAATCACAGCATGGCAACCTCTTCCAAAGCTAAGAAGAAAACAGTCCGTTTGGCGTCGGGCCTCAAGCGCGTTCGCCAGGACTCTAAGCTCAACGCCGCCAACACGGCGCTGCGTTCCAAATTCCGTACGGTCATCAAGAACGTACAAAAAGCTGTCCTGACCGGCGATAAGGTCAAGTCGGCAGAGCTGTTCAAGATCGCTGAAACTGTCATCGACTCCGTCGCTGACAAGGGCATCTTTCACAAGAACAAGGCAGCTCGTCACAAGAGCCGTCTGTCGGCAAAAATCAAGGCCTTGGCCGCATAAAAACCGGTTCTGGTGCAAAGATTGAAGGCCCGCTGAAAAGCGGGCCTTTTCTATTTTGTAAGCAAGTCCCTGAATTGCCGGCCTGTTTGCTTGACAGCGAATCGGCTTGAACGAACTCAAATGCCCGCATGGATGAAAGTCTTGGCGGGCATTTTTCGTGGGCAAGCCAATGCTGACCCGTCAATGCCATTGCCCTTCCTGCAAGCCTTGCATGCGGCGCACACGCAGCCATTCCCCGACCGCCTGTGCCACCCAAAGTGGATCATCCAAGGGCAGATCGTGACCCGCACGCACATGCATGCGCAACGGCGCCCCCCAAGCCCGGCTGATGGCCTGCGAGCAGCGCCAATCAACCAAACGATCTGCACTGCTGCAAAGCAAAAGCATGGGCACGGCCGGCCTGAATTGACTGGCGCGGTAGCGACTCGCAGCCAATAGTTGGCGCAGACTATTGCGCACGCCAACCGGATGGAGGCGCTGCAACTCAACCCAATGATCCAAAATCTGATCGGGCTTGCCATGTAGGTTGGACGTCATGGCCAGCACCTTGGCCTCACGCCGACGATGCCCCATGCTGGACAGACTCAAGAGCAGAAATGCCAAGTAGTTGAGTGGCCGCAGCCGATGATAAAAGGGACTGAAGGGCTGCAAACTGGTGTTGATCAAAACGCCCGCACTGAGCTCTTGAGGGTAGCGCGCCGCCCAATCACTGGCCACCATCGCGCCCAAGGACATTGCCAACACATGCACCGGCCCCGTAACACCATGTTGCTGCAACTGAGCCCGACAGCTTTCCACCATGGTCGCCACCTGGGTCGGGCTTGATTCGCGGTGCAATGCGCCATTGCCGGGCAGATCCAGCATCAGCAAGCGGGCTGCGGGCTGTTGGCGCTGTATCTCTTGCTGCAAGACAGCTGGAAACGCCCCCCAATGGCCCACCTCGCGCGCCAAACCTCGCAGCAAGACCCACACCGGTTGACCGATCAACCCATCAGCACTCACGCTTGGGCTCCTGCAGTTCCCTGAAGCGTCCGCCCCCGGTACCACCGATTCAAAGCCATCTCCTCATGCCAGGCGCGCCGCTCCGGCTGCGGCAGCCAGCGCTGCATGCCGGCGGCTGCGCGCAAGACAAAATCCAGCCAGGCAAGATGCCGGCGCAAAACGCGCTGCTGGCGATGCTCGACCAGCGGATTGAACATGCCGCTGCGTGAAAACAACTGGCGCGGATTTTTCTTGACCCATAACCAAGAGCCCATCTCAAGCGTCAGCGGCAGCAACAAGCAATCTGCACGCTTGCATGCCTGCATATAAAGATGGTCCCAGATATCGCCATGAGTCAAATATTGCCGACTCTGCGGCTCGAACACATAGCGGTGCTGCACATGGGTTTGATCCAAAATCTCACACAGGGCATGCATTTCGGCCAGATGCGCTATCGGCTTGGCCGTGTGCGCAAACGGAAACCAGATGCGATCCGCCAGGCCAAAGCCCGAATGGCAATCGACCGAAATCGAATGGGCATGGGTCAGCATTTCTTGTTCCACAAAATCGCATAGTGCCTGGCTCTCCACCTGCATGGGCGCGCCCGCGTCACCCATAAACCATGGCAACTTAGCACTGATGCGCTGCCCGCCCAGCAACCACGGGATGGGACCGCCCGCCTGAACCGGCGCGTTACGCATCAAATCAACGCCCTGAGGATTGGCGCGCGTGGCCCGCTGCAGACCGCCCGGGTTGACCAGAGGCATGAACACGATGCGCACCGCCTCAAGACTGCGGTGCAAGCTGCTGTCCCAGCGCAATCTTGACACCAGGCTGGCCAAAAAGGCCATCACGACCTCGGCGCCAATGCGCTCAAGACCATGCACGCCACCAAAAAAACCCACCGCCGGGACGGCAGGGTCGGGGTTTCCCAAGGTCACCGCCCACAGCGGCAAAGCGCTGCCATCGCCCATCGTGACCACGCCCAAGCGATGGCCCTCAAGATAGGGCCGGCCGGCCTCGATCAGACCCTCCAGTGCCGCCAGGGCTGGCAAAGCGATAGATTCTTGCTGGCGCATGAGAGGGAATTGCGGGTCGAGTGAAAGTGAATCCGGGCGCGAGCATAGCTGCTACGGCGCTTTGCCACTACCGCGCGATTCAGGGATTCGACACAGAGTTGTCATTAAATCCCATTAGCCTTCACGGCAATTCACGCAGCCCAGCGCACCCAGTCCATGCAAGCACAGCAAATCAACACCTTTCGCACGCAGATGCAAGCCAAGGCCGCGCTGGGTCGCAGCCTGCTCTGGGGTTTGGTGGAATTGGTGGCTCTGCTGCGCGCACGATCGCGCTGAAGCGCCCGACCTACTCAGCCGGCGGCTTTGTTGTCGGGTTTGGCTTTGACGCCGGGCTCGGGCAGCAAACAGGCTTCGGCGACTTGCAACTCATTGTCGCGGGCAAAGTTCATCACAAAATCCCAGGCCATGGGCTCGAGCTTTTTCAGCTCTTCGTTGACGATCACGCACTTGATGCCGTTGATCACGCGCGGCACGCAAAGTGGCGAATAGCCAATGTAGGCCCCGATGCCGCCGCGCGCCCCGCCGGGCCGAAAGCAAGACATGGCCCCCGCCAAACGCTCGGCCCAATCACTGGGCCTGAAGGTATGCCCCGCCAAGGTGACGCCTTGGATGAAAACTTCACGCGGTTTGGGGGCTTGGCTCATGAATTGGCGGTTTGAATTCCAGGCCCGACTGAGGCCAACGACGGCAGGGTCAAGGGTTTACGACAGCCGCTATTGTGCCTCGGAAGACCACCAGTGCTGGCGACGAAGGGTTCAAAGTCAGGACAATCGCACATCCGCTGGCCCGACGAATCGCTGAATTCGCGTCGCCCTTTAGAATCAAGGAGCAAACGGGCCCGACCGAGAGGCAAGACCCGACCCCCACCAATCCTTGATCCCTATGGAGAGCCGATGAACGCGCCCCAAGTCCGCCCCGATGCACCATCTGAGCCACACGTGATGCAAACCTATGGCCGACTGCCGATTGCCTTGTCGCACGGCCAGGGCTGCTGGGTCTGGGACACCAACGGCAAGCGCTATCTCGACGGCCTCGGCGGCATCGCCGTCAACACCCTCGGCCACGCCCACCCGCGCCTGGTTCCGGCCTTGCAAGAGCAGATTGCCCGGCTGATCCACACTAGCAATTACTACCATGTGCCGCTGCAAGAAAAGCTCGCCGGCATGCTCTGCGAGCTATCCGGCCTGAGCACGGCTTTCTTCTGCAATAGCGGCCTTGAGGCCAATGAGGCAGCGCTGAAGATCGCCCGCAAATTTGGCCATGACCGTGGCAACCACATGCCCGAGGTGATGGTGTTCGAGGGTGCGTTCCACGGCCGCTCGATCGCCACGCTGTCGGCGACCGCCAACCCAAAGATTCACGCCGGCTTCGGCCCCTTGGTGGGCGGCTTTGTGCGCGTGCCATTGAATGACATCGCCGCAGTGCGCAAGGCTTTGGCCGAGCATCCGAACATCACCGCCGTCTTCCTGGAAACCATCCAAGGCGAAGGTGGTGTCCACCCGGCCACCATCAATTTCTTGCAAGAGCTGCGCCGCGTTTGCGACGAACACGACATCCTCTTGATGCTGGACGAAGTGCAATGCGGCATCGGCCGCACCGGCAAATGGTTTGCCCACCAATGGGCCGGCATTCAACCCGATGTGATGCCCTTGGCCAAGGGCCTGGGATCGGGCGTGCCGGTCGGTGCGGTGGTCTGCGGCCCGCGCGCCGCCAAGGTGATGCAGCCCGGCAACCATGGCACGACCTTTGGAGGTAACCCCTTAGCCATGCGGGCTGGCGTTGAGACGCTCACCATCATGCAGGAAGACGATCTGCTGGCCAATGCAGCACGGGTCGGCGCCGAATTGAAGGCAGCGCTGCAAGCCGGCTTAGCCGGCGTGGCGGGCGTCGTCGAAGTGCGCGGTCAGGGCTTGATGCTGGGCATCGAGCTGGACCGCCCTTGCGGCGCCCTGCTCTTGCAGGCGGCCGAGGCCGGCTTGATGATCAGCGTTACTGCCGACCGTGTCGTGCGCCTGGTGCCGGCACTTATTTTGAGCAGTGAAGAAGCCGCGCAGATTGCCGCGATTCTTTGCCCGCTGATCAAGGCATTTGTCGCCGTGGAAGCCGCGGAAGCCGTCAAGCCATGAAGCCGGGCACCGCTTTGATGCGCCATTATTTGCAGTTCAAGGACTTCCGCGCCGAGGAATACGCCCATCTGTTCGAGCGCGCCGCTATCATCAAGCGCCGCTTCAAGAACTACGAGCGCTACCAACCGCTGGCCGACCGTTCGCTGGCGATGATCTTCGAGAAAGCCAGCACGCGCACGCGGGTCAGCTTCGAAGCCGGCATGTATCAGATGGGCGGCTCGGTCGTGCATCTGACCACCGGCGACAGCCAACTGGGCCGAGCCGAGCCGATCGAAGACAGCGCCCGCGTGATCAGCCGCATGGTTGACCTGGTGATGATCCGCACCTTCGAGCACACCAAGATCGAACGCTTTGCCGCGCATTCGCGCGTGCCTGTGATCAATGGCCTGACCAACGAGTACCACCCCTGCCAGATCCTGGCCGACCTGTTCACCTTCATCGAAGCGCGCGGCATGAACCAGCGCGGCATCGTCGATGTCGATTGCCTCAAGGGTCGTGTGGTGGCCTGGGTCGGTGACGGCAACAATATGGCCAACACTTGGTTGCAGGCGGCCGAAATCCTGGGCTTCACCGTGCATGTCAGCACGCCGAGCGGCTACGAGGTGGACCCGGTGGTCGCCGGCATTCAGAACCGTGATTGCTACAAAGTCTTCAAGAACCCTCTGGAAGCTTGCCGCGATGCCGATCTGGTCACCACCGATGTGTGGACCAGCATGGGCTATGAAGCCGAGAACGAAAAGCGCCGGACGGCCTTTGCAGATTGGTGTGTCGACGCCGAGATGATGGCTGTGGCCAAGCCCGATGCCCTGTTCATGCATTGCCTGCCGGCACACCGGGGTGAAGAAGTGACCGCCGACGTGATCGACGGCCCCCAATCCGTCGTCTGGGACGAGGCTGAGAACAGAATGCACGTGCAAAAGGCACTCATGGAGTACCTTTTGCTCGGGCGGATTGGCTGACAAGCCAAGCCGCGCCCCGGCCGCGGGGCGCATTCTGTTCGGGCTTGGCTAACTTTGCAGCGCAAAGTTAAGCGCCGTGAGGCGCGGCCAAGACCAAAATCGCATGCCCGCACTGAAGCTCAGCCGACCTTCAACCCCGCCAACACCTGCCCCGCAATCAGCTTCTCCGCCGCCTCGAAGTCGCCCTGCTCCAAGGCCGGCTTGCCCAAAAGAATCGCGAACTGAGCGGCTTGGTCGGCATAGGCCTGCGTGCTGGCCCAGATGCTGAACATCAGGTGACGGTAGTCCAGCCTCGCCACCAGACCGGCGTCGGCCCAACGCTCAAAGGTCTGCACATCGGCATTCAAGGCCGGCAGGACCCGCCCCTCAATCGCATCCCGAAAGCGCGGTGCACCCGCCATCACCTCGCGCGCAAACACCTGCGAGCCGGCCGGCCGCTCGCGCGAGAAGCGCAGCTTGGCGGCGATGTAGTCGCGCACAGCCACTTGGGGGTCGTTGCCGGCCACCAGGCCGTCCATGCGTGCCAACCACTCGTCCAGCACCTCGTCCAAGACACGCCGGTACAGCGCCTCTTTGTTGGGGAAGTAATACAGCAGGTTGTGACGGGTCAGGTTCAAGCCGGCGGCAATCACCTCCAGTGACACGCCCTCAAATCCGAACTGCGCGAACTGCCGCTCGGCCTCCGCGCAGATCGCAGCTTCCTTGGCCCGGCGGCTTGGGCTGAGCCCTGTTGTGGTTTCTGACATCAAAATCGCTTTGTATGCGGGAATTTACCAACTGGTAATTTTTTACCAATCGGTAAATTATGACATCCAACGTTTACCAAATCTTCAGGGAGCTTGGCATGGATCAAAACACCCCCGGCATTCAGGCCGGTCGGCTCAAGGCCGAGCAGTACCCGGCCAACTTCAGCGACGCGCACCCGCCGCTGACGCGCACGCAGGCCCTGGTCGAGGCCGAGCGCTGCTACTACTGCTTCGACGCGCCCTGCATCACCGCCTGCCCGACCGGTATCGACGTGCCCAGCTTCATACAACGCATCGCGCAAGACAATGTCCGCGGCGCGGCCGAAGCGATTCTGAGCGCCAATCCGCTGGGCGGCATGTGCGCACGGGTCTGTCCTACCGAGGTGCTGTGCGAACAGAGCTGCGTGCGCAATGGCTGCGACGAGGCCAAGCCGGTCGAGATCGGCCGCCTGCAACGCTATGCCACCGACACCTTCTTCGCCAACAAGGACGCGGCACCGCTGTTCAGCCGCGCCGCCGACAGCGGCAAGTCGGTTGCCGTGATCGGCGCCGGCCCGGCCGGTCTGGCCGCCGCCCATGGCTTGGCACGCTTGGGCCATGCGGTGACGCTGTTCGACGCCAAACCCAAACTCGGCGGCCTGAACGAGTACGGCCTGGCCACTTACAAGACGCCGGGTGGCTTTGCCCAGCAAGAGGTGGACTGGCTGCTGTCGATTGGCGGCATCACGGTCAAGACAGGGCAAATGCTTGGTCGCGACTTGGCCCTCGCCCAGCTAACGGCTGATTTCGACGCCGTCTTTCTGGGCCTGGGCCTGGCCGGCGTGAATGCCCTGAACCTACCCGCAGCGGCCTGCGCCGGTCTGCGCCCTGCGGTCGACTTCATCGCCGAACTGAGGCAATCGGACCCTGCCACGGTAGCGGTCGGCCGCCAAGTGGTGGTGATAGGCGGCGGCATGACCGCCGTGGACGCGGCCGTGCAATGCAAGCTGCTCGGTGCTCGCGAGGTCTCTATGGTCTACCGGCGCGGCGTCGAGGCGCTCAGCGCCTCTTCGTATGAGCAGGATTGGGCGCAGAAAAATGGCGTCAACTTGCGCTGCTGGGCCGCACCGGTCGAGATTCTGAGCGAGGCCGGTCAGGTCACCGGCGTGCGCTTTGCCGTCACCGAGCAAATGGGGGACAAGCTGATCGAGACCGGCGAGCGGTTCGAGTTGGCCGCCGATATGGTCTTGACCGCCATCGGCCAGAGCTTCGCCGCCGAGCTGCCCAGCATCGCGCTCAAAGGCGGCAAGATCGAAACCGACGCGTCCGGCCGCATCCCCCGTCACCCCAAACTCTGGGCCGGTGGTGATTGCCGTTATGGCGGGCGTGACCTGACCGTCGAGGCGGTCGAGCATGGCAAACAGGCCGCTGTTTCCATTGACGCATTTTTGAGGAGCTGAACAACATGGCCGATATCCGCAGCAATTTCCTCGGCATCCACAGCCCGAATCCCTTTTGGCTCGCCTCGGCGCCGCCGACCGACAAAGAAGTCAATGTCAACCGCGCCTTCGAGGCCGGCTGGGGCGGCGTGGTCTGGAAGACCTTGGGCGAAGATCCACCGGTCGTCAACGTCAATGGGCCGCGCTACACCACGCTGATGAGCGCCGACCGCCGCGTCATCGGCCTCAACAATATCGAACTGATCACCGACCGGCCGCTGGCCACCAATCTGGCCGAGATCCGCCGCGTCAAGCGCGCCTGGCCCGACCGGGCGATGATCGTCTCGCTGATGGTGCCTTGCGAAGAGCAGGCCTGGCGCAGCATCCTGGCGCAGGTGGAAGACAGCGGCGCCGACGGCGTGGAGCTGAACTTCGGCTGCCCGCACGGTATGAGCGAGCGCGGCATGGGCGCGGCCGTCGGGCAGGTTCCTGAGTACATACAGATGGTGACGGCCTGGTGCAAGCTGCACAGCAAGCTGCCGGTGATCGTCAAGCTGACGCCTAACATCACCGATGTACGGATGCCGGCCCGCGCTGCCAAGGCCGGCGGCGCCGACGCGGTGTCCTTGATCAACACCATCAACTCGGTGATGGGGGTGGACTTAGGAACCATGCTGATGAGCCCCAGCACCGACGGCTGGGGCTCGCACGGCGGCTACTGCGGACCGGCGGTGAAGCCGATCGCGCTGAATATGGTGGCCGAGATCGCCCGCGATCCGCTGACCGCCGGCATTCCCATCTCCGGCATCGGCGGCATCAGCAACTGGCGCGACGCGGCCGAGTTCATCGCGATGGGCTGCGGGACGGTGCAAGTCTGCACCGCGGCCATGGTCTATGGCTTCAGAATAGTGCAGGACATGTGCTCGGGCCTGAACAATTTCATGGACGAGAAAGGCTATGCGACGCTGGACGAGATGCGCGGCCTGGCCGTTCCCTCGGTCAAGAACTGGAACCAGCTGAACCTGAACCATGTGGAGAAGGCCGTCATTAAGCAATCTAGCTGCATCCAATGCGGACGCTGCCATGTGGTCTGTGAAGACACCTCGCACCAGGCCATCACGGCGTCCAAGGACGGCAAGCGCCATTTCGAGGTCAAGGATGATGAATGCGTGGGCTGCAATCTCTGCGTCTCGATCTGCCCGGTGCCCAACACCATCACGATGCGGGCCTTGCAGCCGGGCGAGGTTGATCAACGCACCGGCCAGGTGGTCAGCGGCGAGTATGCCAACTGGACCACGCATGCCAACAATCCTATGCGGGTGGCGCCCTAGCGGTTTATCCCCATGGCGCCCTGAGCATTCAGGCACAAAGATTGCACGTCCCGTGATGAGACCCAAGGAGCCCTGCGCATGACCGAACCCTCGCTCGCCAACGCCGACCTGTTGCCGACCACCGCCGCCCAGCGCACCTGGGCCTGGTACCACTTCGCCGCGCTGTGGGTGGGCATGGTCATGTGCATCCCGGCCTATACGCTGGCCGCCAGCTTGATCGAGTCAGGCATGTCGGCCGGCCAAGCGGTGCTGACCGTCTTTCTCGGCAATCTGATCGTCCTTTTGCCCATGCTCTTGATCGGGCACGCCGGCGCCAAGCATGGCATTCCCTATGCGGTACTGGCCCGAGCCTCCTTCGGCACCAGCGGCGCCAAGCTGCCGGCGCTGCTGCGCGCCTTGGTAGCTTGCGGCTGGTACGGCATCCAGACCTGGTTTGGCGGCATGATGATTTACACCCTGGCGGGCGTATTGATCGGCCATCCACTCGAAGGAGACAAGCTGCCCGGCTTGGGCATCAACCTCGGACAATTGGCCTGCTTCCTGGCATTTTGGGCGATCCAGTTCTACTACGTGGTCCACGGTATCGACGCGATCCGCAAGCTGGAGACCTATACCGCGCCGATCAAAATCATCATCTGCTTCGTGCTGCTGTGGTGGGTGCATGACAGGGCCGGCGGCTTTGGCAATATCCTGAGCCAACCCTCGGCCTTTGTCGAAGGCGGGCCAAAAGCCGGCCAGTTTTCGGCCGTGTTCTGGCCTTCGCTGACCGCGATGGTGGGATTCTGGGCCACCTTGGCCTTGAACATCCCCGACTTCACCCGCTTTGCCAAATCGCAGCGCGATCAAGTCATCGGTCAAGCCATTGGCCTGCCGGTGCCCATGGGCTTGCTGGCGGGCCTGGCCGTCATCGTCACCTCGGCCAGCGTGGTCATCTTCGGCAAGGCGATCTGGGATCCGGTCGACCTGGCCTCGCGGATGACCGGTGCTGCGGTGCTGATCGCCTTGTTGATCCTGCTGATCGACACGGTCAGCGTCAATCTGGCGGCCAATCTGGTTGGCCCGGCCTATGACTTCTCGGCCCTGCATCCGCGCGCCATCAGCTACAAGACCGGTGGCTACATCACCGCCGGCATCGCCATCCTGATGATGCCCTGGAAAATTCTCGAATCGACGCAAGGCTATATCTTCACCTGGCTGATCGGCTATTCGGCCTTGCTGGGGCCGGTGGCAGGTATCTTGATCGTCGACTATTACCTGATTCGTAAAACCGAGCTCTTGGTCGCCGATCTCTACAAGGCGCAAGGTGCCTATACCTATCGCAAGGGCTGGAACTGGGCGGCGGTGGCGGCCTTCGTGCTGGGCGTGCTGCCCAACGTACCGGGCTTTCTGAATGCGGCCTTCCCGGCTGCTTTTCCCGGCGTGCCCGATCTTTTCAAGCTGATCTACACCTATGCCTGGTTCATAGGTCTGGCGATCGCGTCCCTCGTCTATTGGCTGCTGATGGGCGGCAAGGAGAACAAACATGACGACAAATAGCAGCAAGCCCTTGCTGATTCGCGGCGCCACCGTTGTCAACGCCGACCGCGAGTTTGCCGCCGATGTCTTGTGCGTAAGCGGAAAAGTCGCTGCAATAGGTGAACGAGCCTTGATCGAGGCGCCCTCCGGCTGCATCAGCTTGGACGGCAGCGGCCAATACCTGATGCCCGGCGGCATCGACCCGCACACCCATATGCAGCTGCCGTTTATGGGCACGGTGACCATGGATGATTTCTTCAGTGGCACGGCGGCGGGTCTGGCCGGCGGCACCACCTCCATCATCGATTTCGTCATTCCGAATCCGCAGCAGCCCTTGCTGGAGGCCTATCAGACCTGGCGCGGCTGGGCCGAGAAATCGGCCGCCGACTACGGCTTTCATGTCGCCGTCACCTGGTGGGGCGACAGCGTGCACGCCGATATGGCCACGCTGGTGCAGCAAGAAGGTGTCAACAGTTTCAAGCACTTCATGGCCTACAAGAATGCCATCATGTGCGATGACGAAACGCTGGTGAACAGCTTCAAACGAGCGCTTGAACTCGGCGCTATGCCGACCGTGCATGCCGAGAACGGCGAGCTGGTCTATCTGCTGCAGCAAGAGGTGGCAAAAATGGGCATCACCGGCCCCGAGGGCCACCCGCTGTCACGCCCGCCGATGGTCGAGGCCGAGGCGGCCAACCGCGCGATTGCGATCGCCGAGGTACTGGGCACGCCGATCTACATCGTGCACGTCTCTTGCCAAGAGACCGTTGACGCGATTGCCAGAGCCCGCTCGCGCGGCCAGCGCGTCTACGGCGAGGTCTTGGCCGGCCATTTGTTGATCGACGACAGCGTCTACCGTCACCCCGATTTCGCGTTTGCAGCCGCCCATGTGATGAGCCCGCCATTTCGCCCCAAGGTCCACCAGGAGATGCTCTGGCGCGGCCTGCAGGCCGGCAATTTACACACCACGGCGACAGACCATTGCACTTTCTGCGCGGGCCAGAAAGCGGCTGGGCTGGAGCATTTCGCCAAGATCCCGAACGGCTGCGGCGGCGTCGAGGAGAGGCTGGCAGTGATCTGGGATGCCGGCGTCAACACGGGCCGGCTGACACCGTCCGAGTTCGTCGCCATCACCTCGGCCAATACCGCCAAGCTGTTCAATATCTATCCGCAAAAAGGCTGCATCACCGAGGGCGCCGACGCCGATCTGGTGTTGTGGGACCCGCAAGCGACCAAGACGATCTCGGTCAAGACGCAGCGGTCTTTGGGCGACTTCAATATCTTCGAGGGCCGCCAGGTGCGCGGCCTGCCCACCCACACCGTCAGCCGCGGGTCCATCGTCTATGCGCAGGGCGATTTGCGCGCGGTGGTCGGCGCCGGCCGCTATGTCAAACGGCCAGCCTTCGGACCGAACACCAAGGCGGCGCTGCTGCGCACGCAAGACCTGACCCCGACAGCCGTACCGCGTTGAAAGACTCGATCATGACGACTCAAGCACTACGTATCAATGGGGAGCGGCTCTGGGCCGCGCTGATGGAGCTGGCGCAAATCGGCGCCACGCCCAAAGGCGGCGTCTGCCGGCTGGCCCTGACCGAGCTGGACCGCCAGGGCCGCGACCTGGTGCTGGGCTGGGCGCGCGAGGCCGGCATGACGGTGACGGTCGACCAAATCGGCAACGCCTTTATGCGCCGCCCCGGTCGCAACAATGATCTGCCTCCGGTGATGACCGGCAGCCATATAGACACGCAACCAACCGGCGGCAAGTTCGACGGCAATTACGGCGTGCTGGCCGGCCTGGAGGTGGTGCGCACGCTCAATGACCGGGGCATTGAAACCGAGGCACCTATCGAGGTCGCGTTCTGGACCAATGAGGAGGGTTCGCGCTTTGTGCCGGTGATGATGGGCTCGGGCGTGTTCGCCAAGGCGTTCACGCTTGAACATGCTTACGCGGCAAAAGACACCGAGGGCCTGACGGTCAAGGCTGAGCTGGAGAAAATCGGCTATATCGGCAGCGAAGTGCCCGGCACACACCCCATAGGCAGTTACTTCGAGACCCATATCGAGCAAGGCCCGGTGCTGGAGGATCACGACATCACCATCGGCGTCGTCACCGGCGTCTTGGGCATCAAATGGTATGACTGCACGGTCACCGGCATGGAGGCCCATGCGGGGCCGACGCCGATGGCGCTGCGCAAAGACGCGCTGCAGGTCGCCGCCCAGTTGATGCAAGAAGTGGTGGCGGTGGCGCATCGCCACCCACCTGATGGGAAAGGACATGGACGCGGCACGGTTGGCATGGTGCAGGTGCACCCGAACAGCCGCAACGTGATCCCCGGGCGGGTCAAGTTCAGCATCGATCTGCGCAATAGCTCGGACGACTTGGTCGAGGCGATGGACGCGGACATCCGCGCTAGTGCCGAGCGCTTGGCCACCGCGAGTGGTTTAGCTATTCAGATCGATCTTGTCTCGCATTACCCGGCCCAGCCTTTTCACGCCGACTGCATCAAGGCGGTGGCCAAGGCGGCCACCGACCTGGGCTATTCGCAAATGCCGGTGGTCTCGGGCGCCGGCCACGACGCCGTCTATATGGCGCGTTTGGCGCCGACCGGCATGATCTTCATTCCCTGCAAGGATGGCATCAGCCACAACGAGATCGAAGACGCCAAGCCGGCCCACCTGGAAGCCGGCTGCAATGTGCTGCTGCACGCGATGTTGGCCCAGGCCAAGGTCGTCCCGGCCTGAGGTCTCACCTCAATGGCGGTCGTCGCCGCGACCATGGCCGCGACCGCCACGATCACCATCGTGGCCACGGTCTTCGCCGCGTCCCCGTCCGTGTTCATACTCGCGCCACTGGTCATGCCGCTCATAGTTCTGCCGGTACCAGTCGTCACGGACAAAATAGACGTTCTGGCCGCAGGCGCCGTATCGGCCGCAATGGGTGCGCCAGTTTCTTTCATGCCCTGGCGGCACGCGCAGATAGACCGGCTCCGGCCGCCGCTGGACGCGCTCAATCATGACCGGTTGCGCATAAATCAGCCTTGGCGGCGGCGCGCGGCCCAGGTCAATCTGACCATAAAAGCCAGGCTGACCGACGCTGATAGACACGCCGACATCGCTGGCCTGAGCCGAAGCCATGGTCAACAGTCCCAAACCGCTCAAAAACATACAGGCCAGTCGCTTCATACCGCACTCCAAATAGCTAAACGCTGTGTCAACAACGTCCAGGCAGCGTGGTGCGTGTACAAGCATTACGTCTGGATACAAAACAAGCGGATAAGACCAGGGCCTTGATTGAACGAACAATCAAGGCCCCGTCGATTGCCTGCCCTCAGCCACGCTTAGCCCGGCTGAGGACAGCTACCGTCTTGGAAGTTTATGCCGTCACTGCGGCAGCAACTTTGCGCACGCGACGCTTGGCCACCACCACAGCCTTGTCGGCGTCTTGTTTGACCGCCGCGACCTTCTTGGGTGCCGCGGCAACTTGCGCCTCGACCTGGCTGGCCAGGCTGCGCTTGACGCGGACTGCCGTTTTGCGAACACTCTTCTTGACCGTCACCGAGCCGCCGGCCAAGCGCGACAAGCGACCAGCACCTTCGACCAGACCGGCCGAAACCGCCAGCGCAGCGCGGGCACCCGGCATGCTCAAGCGAGCCGCCGTGTTGAGGCTGCGCGCCAGCAGTGGGTTCTTGACCTTGGCGCTGAAGCCTGCCACGCGGGAAACACCGACGCGGGCCTTGGCAGTGCCGGCCTTGATAGCGCGCTCGCTGCCGCTGCTCAGCTTGCCGACGCCGCCGTCGATGATCTCGCTCAGGCTGTCACGCAGCTGAGTCAGGGCTTCGGTCAAGTTCGGCGCTACTTTGACGCTGCGGCTATAGACCTGCGTTTGCAAACCACGGGCGACGCCGTCGAGCAAACGGCTGCTGCCGGCGCGATAGGCCTTGACGGTCAGGCTGGCGGCGCGGGCGTAGTTGTCGATGGCGGCCAGGGCGGTGGTGCTCAGGGTTTGCTTGTTCATACTTGGCTTTCTCAATGGTTTCAATTCAGCTCGCCAATTTGTGTCAGCCACCGAGAAATTTCTTTCTCGAGCACTGCACCGGCGATGAACTCAGTTTCCCGTCAAAGCCCTAGAGAGCGATACCCAAAACTGGCCATTTGCTCTGACATTCCTAGAGCTTGCTCTCGAATTCCGTCAAGCCAGCGCATGGCGAGCCAGGGCTGCGAGATCGCCTCAAGCCCTAAAATGCGCGCCCACCTCGCCAAAGATCCAAATCAGCCCATGACCATCACCGTCCTCGAAGAACTGCGCATTTACATCGACCCCTTGACGCCCGAGGAACACCAAGCCTTGGAGCGCAGCATCCTGAGTGAAGGTTGCCGGGATGCGCTGGTGCTGTGGGGAGACATCTTGGTGGACGGCCACAACCGTTACGGCATCTGCCAACAGCATGGCCTGCCCTTCAACACGGTGCAAAACACGCGTTTCAAGTCGATGGAAGACGTGCATCTGTGGATGATCGACCAGCATCTGGGGCGACGCAGCTTGTCCGACTTCCAGCGCGGCGTGCTGGCGCTGCGCAAGAAAGAGATCACCGCGGAACGGGCACAGGCCGCCGTGACCGCGCTGGCCGAGGCGGGTGCGGGCATAGGCACGGAGTTCGCTGCAAACATCAGCGCCGACGCGCAAGCCGCAGCAGCCACCGATCAGCCGCTGACGAGCCGCGAAGGTGTGGCCAAGGCCGCCCGCATCAGCAGCAATACCGTGGTGCAGATCGAAAAGATCCAAAAAAGCGCCGCGCCTGAGCTGGTGCAGGCGGTCAAGGCCGGCACGATCTCGATCAATGCTGCCGCTGCCGTTTCAAGCCTGGGTCACGACGAACAGGTCGCGGCCGTGGCGGGCGGAAAGAAGGAGCTACAGCAGGCCGCCAAGCGCGTGCGTGAGAGCAAATCCGGCGGCCGGGCGGCCAAGGCCGAGGCCGGCACCGAGAGCAGCGCCGAAGCAGGCAGCAAGACGGAAGAAGGCGACGCCGACCAGCGCAACCGTGAGGCGCAACTCCAATTGCTGCAAAGCACGGTGCTGGAGCTGACGGCCGAAAACAAGGCCTTGAAAGATCAGGTCCGTAGTCTGCAAGATCAGCTCGCCCAAGTGCAGCAAAGCTAAGGCAAGACTGAACCGCTACAGTCAGGCCCTGCGCCTATACAAAAGCGCGGAGCTAATGAGTCATTTGATGGTCGGCCCCTGCTTTTCGCTCAGGGCTGGCTCAAGTAACGTTGGCATCATTCAATCTGCATGGAACTTAGCCATTGATGGATAGCAGCAGCGAACTCGAGGCCGAAAACCAAAAGCTGCGCCAGCAGCTGGAATCATTGCTGCGCGAGGCGCGCAGCAATGAAGACAAGATGCGGCGCTTTGAGCAGTTGGAGCATCGCCTGATCGGCGCGCGCTCAATGGCCGACCTGCTGCGCCTGCTCTTGAACGAATACCGCCAGAGTTTCGGCATCGATAGCGTGACCTTGGCCCTGCTCGACCGCGATCAAGAAACCAGCGGCTTGCTGGACGCCGAGCGCCCACGCGATGACCAGGCCGAGCGCGCGCAGCTCGACGGCTTGACCTTGCTGCACAGCCTGACGCCGATCGAGTCATTGTTCAAAGACTTGAGCAGCCCAAGCCTGGGCCCCTTCAATGAAAGCCTGCACCGGCCGCTGTTCGGCACGCCCTCGCCTGCCTTGGCCTCGGTGGCGCTGCTGCCCTTGAGCCGGCACGGCGAGCTGATCGGCAGCCTGCATTTCGGCAGCACCGATCCGGGCCGCTATGAGCGCGCGGCCGGCACGCAATTGCTGCAGCGCCTGGCCGCGATCGTGTCGGTTTGCCTGGACAACGCCCTCAACCACGAACGCCTGAAACGGGCCGGCCTCAGCGATATGTTGACCGGCGTACACAACCGCCGCTACTTCGAGCACCGCAGCCAGATCGAGGTCAGCCAGGCGCGCCGCTACCAGCATGATCTGGCTTGCCTGTTTCTCGACCTTGATCACTTCAAGAGCGTCAATGACAGCTTCGGTCACGCGGCCGGTGACGCGGTGCTGCAGCGGATTGCCCACATCATCCAAGCGCAATTGCGCGCCGGCGACACGGTGGCGCGTTTTGGTGGCGAGGAGTTTGTGGTCTTGCTGCCGCAAGCGCCGGCCCAGCATGCTCGCGACATCGCCGAGCGCATCCGTCTGAGTATCTCGGCAGCGCCACTGCCCTTGCCCGGCGGCGAGATCGTGCCTATCAGCGTCTCGATCGGCTTGGCCATGCTGGCCGCTGGCCATCTGAACGGCGATTCGCCGTCCTTGGCGCAAGCCTTGGTCCACGATGCGGACCGGGCGCTTTACCGCGCCAAAGGGGCCGGGCGCAATCAAGTTGTGTGCAGCGGAATGGAACCCAGCTTGCACGAGGGTTTGAGCTCAGTTCGGTAAGCCGTTTGAGGAGACCCGCAACATGTCTGACGATTCCTCCAAGCGCCGCGGCCCAGGCCGACATCAATCGGTTTGGGCCGGTTTGATCCTGATCGGCCTGGGTTGTCTGTTCTTCGCCGACAACCGGGGCTGGTTGGATCTGCGCCAACTGCAATCCTATTGGCCCGCGCTCATCGGCCTGGTCGGCCTGGGTCAAATATTAGGCGCACGCAATGCAGATCAGATGAGCAAGGGCGGCCTGCTGGTCTTTTTGTCGGTCTGGCTCTACGTCTCGCTCGAACAGTTGTGGGGCCTGAATTTTTACAACAGCTGGCCGCTGGTCTTGATTGCGGTGGGCCTGAGCAAGGTGTTCAGCGGCTTGTTCAGACCGGCCGGCTCAGACGCAGACAAAAGCGCCTCATGAGCACGCCAAATTCACCGCAAGACCAGCAGCAAAAGACACAGGTGCTGGTCGGCATCGCGCTGGCCGTCCTGGGCCTTATTTTCCTGCTCGACAACCTGCACCTTTTTGATGCCCGCGCCATCCTGCCTTTTTGGCCGGTGGTGCTGATCGTGGTGGGCGTCTTGAAACTGAGCCAGTCGTCGTCTGAACCGCCATCGGCGCGTCTGTTCGCTGCCGCTCTGGTGCTGGTGGGCAGTTTGCTGACCTTGCGGCATCTGGGCATTTTTGACTTCCGCTGGCGCGACGGATGGCCGCTGCTGCTGATCGCTGCTGGCGTGATGGTGATTTTGAATGGGCGGCGGCGCCTTGAGGTGTCTGCCCAGCCGGCCGTGGTCGAGCCCAACAGTGACGCGCGGCGCATCTCCATCAACGCTGTGCTGGGCGGCAATCAAGCCCAGATCGACGAGCAGCACTTTGCCGGCGGCGACATCACCGTGCTGATGGGTGCGGCGGAACTGGACCTCAGGCGGGCATCCATGCCGCATGGCGCCAGCGCCACGGTCCAGCTCTTGGTGCTGATGGGAGGGCTGAAAATCAAGCTGCCCGGCGACTGGAGTGTCAGCATCATGGGCAGGCCTGTTTTGGGCAGCATTGAGGACAAAAGCGCAGCGCCCTTGCAGCCGGGCAAGCGTTTATTGATCAGCGGCGATGTGGTGTTAGGCAGCGTCGAGATCAGCAACTGATATTAGCAACTGATGTCGGCCTGAGGCGCCAAGCGCAGCTCCCATATCGGCCCGCCATCATCGACGCGCACATGGCGGGAGTAGACGAATCCGCAGGCGGCCAAGGCCTGTGCAGCGCTTTGAGCCGCGGCCCCCACCTGCCCCAGCGCCGCCTGCGCAGCTGCGCTGAGAAACGACAAGTACAGGGTCTGCCGCGGCAGCAAGGCGGCCAAATGGCTGCGCCAGGCGTCGCCAAATTTGGTTTGTGCGGCCAGTGGACTGCCGGCATAGAAATGTGCACCCAGGCCTTGCCAGAATGGCGCCTGGCCTCGATCGTCGCGCGGCCCGGCCAGCTCGACCATCAGGCATTCACCAAAACGCGCCGGCTGCGCTTGAATGCGCACCAGGGCCGCCTGTATCAGTTGCGTCAGATAGGCGGTTTGGACCTGGGCCGGCAGACCAGGCGCGCAGGCCAAATCGGCCAGCTCGCTCTCGCCGCAGTGATCATTGCCCAGCAACAAGGTGGTCTGCGTACGGAACAGAGCCAACTCGGCAGCCGCATGCACGACGCGGCCGACGTGGTAGCTGAAGCGCGGCAGTTCATGGCCCAGATGTTCGACCAAGCGCAGGCAAGCCAGCGGCGCGCCGGAAGCGGCGTCGGCAAGGATCAGCCACTGCGCCGCGTCGCCGCTCAAATCCGGCGCCACACCGGCTTGATTGCACCATGCACTCAACAGGTCGGCATCTGCCGCTTGCCAGCCACGCAAGTGCCAGGCCCCCGGCATCACAGGCTGACTCATGGCCGGCTCCCCGCGCCCGCGTCGGGCCACAAGGCGCTCACCCACAGCACCGCACCGGGCGCCAGCCCCAAGCGGGAGTGCAGTTCATGCTCAGGCGCCAAAGCCTGCGCCGCCACAGGCAACTCGGCCAGGACCGCGCGAAAGCCGGCCCGCTCACCATTGACTGCCAGATGCCAGACCGGCAAACCTGCGTTCAAGTCGGCCGCGCGCAACTCGAGCTTGCGCGCGTGGCGCACGCTGCGCAGCAAGGCCAAATTCGCCTCGACCGTCGGCCCGCCGTCAAAAATGTCGATATAGGTGTCGGCGTCAAATCCTTCATCCTGCAGGATCGAGAACGGCAGCTCGCCGACCGGGTGCAGCTGGCCGATGGCCCATTGCGCGGCCTCGGGCAGCAGCGGCACATAGATTGGTGAGTGCGGCATCAGATCAGCAATGAAGGCCTTGTTGCGTCCACCCGTGACGGCCTCGGCCTGCGGATAGTCCATGTCAAAGAAGCGCCGCCCGACCGCATCCCAAAACGGGCTTTGGCCAGACGGGTCGGCCAGGCCCGGATTCTCGGCCGCGATGCGCTCGTTGAATCGCTCCGCGAACTGCAAAATGAACAGCAGCCGGGCGCGCGAGAGCAGCTGAGGCGCAGGCCCGTGAGCATAGGCCGGGTCGATGTAAAACGAGGTCAAAAGCGTGTAGCCGCTCAAATCGTGGCACAGGTGCAGCGTGTGCAGGCGGTTGCTGACGCCCAGAGCCGGGCTGGCGTGCACAACGAACTCATTGCGATAGCTGTAGAAGCGGTCATGAAAACCGGCGCTGGCCGCGATGCCGCTGCTGCCGACCACCTCGCCGCGCGCGCAGTCTTCCAGCACGAAGAGATAGGTTTCCTCGCCGCTGGCGTCGTCCGGGCTGGCAAAGGCCTCCAGCGAGCGTTCGATGCGCGCAAGCAGCTTGGTTTGATCGTTAGGCAGCGAGCTGATGCCATGCTCGCTGGCGCATGCAATGCGCTCCAGCGCCGGCAGGTCGGCCAGCGCCACCGGGCGCAGCAGCAAGTCACGGGGGTTCATGTCGGGTCTCCAGCGGGTCGGCGCCAGGCGATGGCGCGCTGGCTGCGCTCATCGCGCGGTGTCTTGTCGAAGTGTGCCTTGTAGGCATTGGAAAAATGCGGCCCGGATGAGAAACCGCAGGACAGGCCAATCTGCAAAATCGACTGGCCGCTTTGCTGCAGCAAGCGCCGCGCCCGGTTCAGCCGCAGCTCAAGGTAATAGCGCGAAGGCAAGGCGTCTAGATGCTGTTTGAACAATCGCTCCAGCTGGCGGCGCGACACACCGACCAGGCGTGCCACATCCTCGGTCGGCAGCGGCTCGGCCAAATTGGCCTCCATCAGGCTGAGCGCTTCGGCCAGCTTGGGGCTGCCGCCGCGCTGCTCGGCCACCGGACGGCGCTGGCGCTCATCGCGGCCGCGCGCGCGCTCCAGGCCCAGCTTGAGGGTCAGGTCTTGCGCCAAGCGTTCGCCATGGCTGCGGCCCAGCCAGGCGATCATCAAATCAAGGCTGGCGCTGCCGCCGGCGCAACTCAGGCGCGAGGCGTCGGCATTGATCTCCCAGACATTGCCACTCCAGACCACGTCCGGGAACTCGTCTTGCAGCGCTTCGGCCAGATGGGCGTTGACGGTGGCGCGCTCGGCGGCCAACAAGCCGGCCTCAGCCAAGACCGCACTGCCGCCGTCGATGCCGGCCAAAGCCACACCAGCCGTCGCTTGCTCGCGCAGCCATTGCAGCAGCGCCAAGCTCGGCATTGCACCTTCACCGCTGAGCAAAAGAACCGCATGCCAAGCCGCCTGATCAGCCAGCGCGATAGTGGGCAAGGCGAGCGAGCCGCATTTCACCAAGCCGCCATCCGCCGAACGCAGCTCGGCCACATAACGCGCATCTAGTTGCAAGTCATTGACGGCCTGCAACGCTTCCAACACGCCGGCCAAGGCCAATAGCGAGCAACCCGGCAGCAGCAGCACCGCGCAGGGCCGCAACTCGGCCATGCCCGGCGACGCATCCGCAAAATTTGGACTGAGGCTATTCACCGCTGCACTGTAATTCAGACACCGCCCTGTCTAGCCTCATTGCCAATTGATCATCGAAGGCACGGCCAGCAGGGCCAAGGCCATCAACAGATACATCAGCTGCAGCGGGACCATCCAGCGCGCCCATTTTGTCCACGGAATGCCGGCCAACGCCAACACACCCACCGTGATGCCCGAGGTCGGAATCAGCGGCGTGGTCAGCTCGCCGAACTGAAAGGCCAGGATGGCTGTTTGCCGGCTCACCCCGACCAAATCGGCCAGCGGCGCCATGATGGGCATGGTCAGCGCGGCTTGGCCCGTGCCGGAATGGATGAAGAAATTGATCAACGACTGAATCAAGAACATCTTCTGCGCCGAAAGAATCGGGCTGCTCGATTCGACCAAGGGCACCAAGGCATGCAGCATGGTGTCGATGATGTGGCCGTCGCGCATCAGCACCACCGTGGCCTTGGCCAGCGCGATCACCAAAGCGGTACCGACCAAGTCCTTGGCACCGGCCATGAAACTGGCCACAAACTCATCGGCATCCAAGCGCCCGACCAAGCCCACCGAGATGGCCATCACCAGGAACAAGGCCGCGATTTCTTCGATATACCAGCCAAACTTGACCACACCAAAGATCATCACCGCCAGTGTGGCCACAAACAGGCTCAGCACCAGCTTGTGGCGCGCCGTCATACCGGCGAAGCTCTCGAAGTCGGCGGTTTGCAGGTGCCTGCGTTTCTCCTCATCCATCTCGAAGCAAGGACTCAGCGCCGGTGTGCGCTTGATGCGCGCCGCGTACCACATCAAAAACGCAATCGTCAGCGTGGTGGCAATCGCCCAGCAGATCAGCCGGTAGCCCAGGCCCGAGAACATCGGCACACCGGCAATGCTTTGCGCCACACCGACGTTGAAAGGATTCAAAAAGGCAGTCGCAAAGCCGATCTGCGAGCCGACAAAGGGGATCGCCACGCCAACGATGCTGTCGTACTTGAGCGCCAGCGCCAAGGGGATGAAGATCAACACAAACGGAATCGCCTCCTCGGCCATGCCAAAGGTGGCGCCGCCGAGCGAAAACATCGTCACGAAGACCGGGATGATGGCCACCCGCACCCAGGCGGAATGGGTGTGCGCCTTGGCCACCGACTTGATCATGCTGTCGATCGCCTCGGTGCGCTGCAAGACCGAGAACGCGCCACCGACGATCAACACAAAGCCGATGATCAGCGCCGCCTCGACAAAGCCTTTGATGGGCGCCATCATCAGCGCCGCCGGGCCCTGCGGATGGCTGGCCACGGTGTGGAAGGAGTCCGCAATGATGACGGTCTTGCCGCCTATCTGCTGCGTGTCGTACTTGCCGCCGGGTACGAGCCAAGTCGCCAAGGCGATCAAGGCCAGCAGGCTGAACAGCAGGACGAAGGTATTGGGAAATTTGAGTTTCAACATAGGTCCAATGCGCAAAGAATTCAGAGCGACAGCAGCTTGCCGCTGCGAAAAGCTTGTTGGCCGGCTACTTTGCAGACCCGCATGCCGGCGCCGGCATAACGCCGAGAGACCCTAGCAAATAGCCGCCCCGCCACTGTGGCGCACAGCAAGCTACGTTGGTCGCTCAGGGGGTCGATGACCTCGGCCACCGCCTCGCCGGCGGCAACCACATCGCCGGGCTGTTTGCAGAACACCAAGATGCCGTTGTGCGGCGCGGTAATGGGCTCAACGCCTTCCAGTGGCGTCGCCTCGCATAGTGCCGCCTTGGCATCTGCCTCAAGGTCGGCGGGGCCATCGATATGCCCCGCCTGGCGCAGGAACTCCAGCAAGGCGCGCGCATCTTGCTCGGCCAATTGGGGCTCCACTTGCAAGTCACCGCGCAGCTCCACGGTGGCCGCAAAGCAGGCCGGTGGCACCGGCCGGCTGGGGCCGAAATGCTCGGCCAGCTCCCACCAAATTCGGGCCACGGTTTCATCAAACGGGTGATCGCCCGAGTCGCGCGAAAGCAGCAAGGCCTGTGCGCCCAGCAGTCGTGCCAAAGGCTTTGCCGGCTCGGCCAGCGGCGTGCCGGCATAGACATGCATGACGGCCTGGGTGTCGCAGTGCAGATCAAGCACGATGTCGGCATCCATCGCCAGCGTTTGCAGCAAGTGCTTGAGCCCTTCGGTTTCGCTCAGCTTCGTTGCGCCCTGCACAGCCAGCAATGCCAGACAAGCAGCGCGAACCAAGCGCTGGTTCTGCAGAGGATCGGCGCCCAAAATGGGTTCCAGCAAGGGGATCAACTCTGCCGTGAGATGGCGAAAGTGCCGGTTGAAGTTCAGACCGGTACCCATATCAAAGCGACCACACAAAACGCCTTGCATCTCTTGCGACAGGCCGATCGGATTGGCCATCGGCACCAACACAATCTCGCCGGCAATCAGGCCGGCCGCTTCAAGCGCAGCCAAGCGTTCGCGCAAGGCCTGCGCCACCAGCATGGGCGGCACTTCGTCGGCATGCAGCGACGCCTGGATGTAGACCTTCTGGCCGGTTTCGCAACGGCCGAAATGCAGGCTGCGTAACTGCCGGGCGGTGCCGGCGCTGGCGGGCGTCAGCGGGTGCAGATGGGTTCGCATCAAATGTCCAGTCAAAGCTTGAGCACAGCCCGGCGCCAAGGCCGAGCTGAGGTGCGGATTTGCTCGGGTGTAGAAAGTCAGCGTACGCTGTTCAGCGACAGGCCGATGGCTGCGTGGGTTGAGGAGTTGCTTGATGTGTTGATTGGCGAATAGAACGGCCGCCTGATCAGCACCGGTTGCACATCCAGGCGCAGGCGCAGCACCGTGTAGTCTTCGCCACCCATCGCGCCGCTGAACCAGCCTCGACTGCCCTCGCCCTTGTACAGGCGGAACTCAAAGCCCAGGTCGGGCTGGCTGTCGCCGTTTTTGCTGCTGCCGTTGAAGGCCACGCCGAGCAGCTCCGCATGCGGACTGTCGAGCAAATGGTTCATCGCATTGAGGATGGTCGTGTCACCCAAGATGTCCAGAAAGAAGGGCTGATTGCTGAAGAAAGGCTTGAAGCCGGTGGCTGCAGGATCAATGGCGTTGCCGGCCAACTTCTGGGCCGAAGGCGTGGTCAGCCCGCTGGTGAAGTTATGCCTATCGCCCCGGTCCAGAAAGCTCAGCTGTGCATTGCGGATATTGAAACTGGACAGTTTGGGATCACGGCTGGCTTGGCTGAGATCGACCAAGAGCACGCCCTTGGCGCCTAGCACCTCCAACTCATCGCCGCGCAGCAAGGCCGCGCTGTTCTCTTCGACACCCAAGCCTAGCTTGTAGCCTTCGGCCTGCATCAGCGGCAGCATGCGGCCAATGCGGCCGCGCTTGAGGAAATGCTGATCAACGAATAAGTTAGGCCCGACAAAGCCGAGACCTCGGTCCAGCTCTTTGCCGCGCCGCAGATTGCCCTTCATCACCTGCAACGCGTCTTGGGCATCGCGAAACATAGTCGTACTCATGATGGCGGCCCCCGCGCTGGTGCCCGCCACCACGCCGCCGCGCTTGAGCACCGACCAGATTGCTTTGAGCATCTCGGTGGGCTCGCCGCCCGGCTGCAAGGTATCGACGATCAGCTCCTGCGCGCCGCCAGAAAAGAACACGCCTTGCGCGGCAGCCACCTTGGCCAACAGAGTCGGGTCATTCAAATTGGCTTGCAAGTCCACGCCGGTGAGCCGGGGTGCGACCGGTATGGCCTCCGCGCGGGCGCCTTGGGTATTCAGTGCCGCGACGATCTGCGCCGCGCTGCGCTCGGGGCTGGCCGCCGCCGTAGCAAAGACCGCAAAGCGCGCGCCGGGTCCGCCCGCGGCGTCAACGATGCGCCTCCAGACCGCGTCGTTGTCGTATTTGAGCGCACCGCCAATGATGATGACTGTGCCGGGCACATTGACCGGGCTTGCGGCCGCGCTCGCTGGGGCAGGGAGAACCTGCATGGCCGCCAACAAGCAGGCAGCTGCTGCGCCGGCCTTGATGAAGAGTGGTTTGAATTGCATGGCGTCAGTCTGTCAGCGCCGCCGCACTCTTGCCAGCGGGTATGGCCCAAGAAACAGCCTGTTTGGCCGCAAAGCGCAAGTGCGTGTCGCATCGCTGCAAGCGCTGTTGCACGTGTTCATCGAGGGTTTGCGGTCAAGCGACATGGACTTGCGCACAAGCGACCGAGCCACCAAAACCCCATAGGCAAGTCATGCGACGCGCTCCTAGAGTGCATCCAAGGCCCCTAGCGCAGTCCCAAGCAATCAGCGCTGCGGCCTCAGATTCTCCTGCGTCCCCTGTTTCTTTCCCTTCAGTCAAACGAGGCCACTTTCATCATGACCTACTCCCGCATGCCGCATCCTTTCAAGCTCAAGTGCTTGGCCCAAGCGGCCACGCTGCTGATCGCCAGCGGCGTCAGCCTGCAGGCCCAAGCACAAGAGGCCAAACTCGAACGCGTTGACGTCACCGGCACCAGCATCAAGCGCATCGAGGGCGAGACCGCGCTGCCGGTGCAGACCTTGAAACGTTCCGACATCGACAAGACCGGCGCCACCACGGCGGCCGAAATCATGCGATCGATCAGCGGCAACACCGCCGGCCTGACCGACGGCGCCAGCATCACCGACAGCACCGGCGGCCAGCGCGGCTTCAACGGCGCCAACTTGCGCGGCATCGGCGTGTCCAGCACCTTGATCTTGTTGAACGGCCGGCGCATGGCCAACTTCGCCTCGCCCGGTGACAACTCGGGCGTGGACCTGAACAATATCCCGGCCGGCGCGATCGAGCGGGTCGAAATCCTGAAGGACGGCGCCTCTGCCATCTACGGCACCGACGCAATCGGCGGCGTCATCAACTTCATTACCCGCAAGGATTACCGCGGCGCCGACATCAATGTCTATGCCTCGCGCACCCAAGAAGGCGGCGCAGAAAAGACGGCGGCCTCGGTGGGCGGCGGCTTCGGCGATCTGGCCAAGGACAAGTTCAATGTGTTCGGCGTGATCGATGTGCAAAAGCTCGGCAGCTTGCGCTCAACCGAGCGGGAATTCCTGCAAGACCGGCCGCTGGCGACGACGCTGCCGTTCTATATGTCCAGCCGCACCTTCCCCGGCAATATCCGCCTGGCCAGCAAGTCCGCCCCGCGCAAGGTCCAGCTTGATGCGCTCAATGCGGCCGGCTTCACCTTCAACGGCAAGCCCTTCACACAGCGCACCATCAATTTGTACGCGCCGGCCTGCAACCCACCGGCCACCGTCTACGCCAAAGACAATCTGTCCGAGGCCTGCAGCTTTGACTATATGCAGGATACCGAGCTCTACCCGGAGTCGGACAAGGCCGCCTTCCTGGGCCGCGGTGTGTTCCAGCTCAACAACGAGACACAGCTGTTCGCCGAAGTCCTCAAAAGCAAGACCAAGACACTGTATGTGGCCAGCCCGAACCCGATCGAGATCACGGGCGTGCCCACCGCCGCAATCAACCCCTTCTTGCCCAAGCCGCTGCCCTTCGGCGGCACGGTCGATGTACGTCAGCGTGTCTCCGAGGGCGGCAACCGCAGCAATGAGGTGACCAGCGACGCCGAGCGCATCGTCGCCGGGGTCAGCGGCTCGCTGGGAACTTGGGATTACGACGTCGCCTTGAACCGCGCCGTCAACGAGACCGAAGACGCACTCAAGGACGGCTACTTCCTGTACGACAAGTTCGTCGCGGGCGTGCGCGCCGGCCAGATCAACCCCTTCGGCAAATCACCCCAAGCCGGCCAGGATCTGCTCAGCAGCATCAAGGTGCAAGACACGGCGCGCAGCTCCAAGGGCACCACGACCACGGTCGACGCCAAATTCAGCGGTGAGCTGATGCAGTTGGCCGGCGGCGCGCTGGGAGCCGCTTTCGGCGCCGAGTTCCGCCGCGAAGAAACCGAGTTCAATCCGTCGGCGCTATTGCTAACGAACAATATCCAGGGCGACCGCAGTTCACGCGGTGACTCGCCACCAGCCAGCAAAAACAGCCGCAATGTGGCTGCCGTCTATGGCGAGTTGAACGCCCCCTTCACCAAGGAGCTGGAGGT
Source organism: Paucibacter sp. B2R-40 (assembly GCF_025717555.1). Classification (GTDB taxonomy): domain Bacteria; phylum Pseudomonadota; class Gammaproteobacteria; order Burkholderiales; family Burkholderiaceae_C; genus Paucibacter_A. The sequence continues at coordinate 138,633 of NZ_JAJIRP010000003.1, forward strand.
GCAACTGGCCGCCCGGTTTGATGACTACAGCGGCGTGGGCAATACCTTCAACCCCAAGCTCGGCGCGCGCTGGCAGCCATCCAAGCAGCTGATGCTGCGAGGCTCGGCCGGCACTGGCTTTCGCGCGCCCAGCATCAATGAGCTGACCCGCCCGACCTCGTTTGGTTCCAGCTCGGCCTTCTTGACCGACCCGGGCTGCGTCTCGCAAGGCTTCTCGGTGGCTGATTGCACCGACCAATGGCGGGTTGAGCGCCGCAGCAATGACAAGCTCAAGCCCGAAAAGTCCAAACAGTTCTCGCTCGGCCTGGTGCTGGAGCCGGTGCGTGATTTGAGTGCCAGCATCGACTACTGGATGATCAACAAGACCGATGTGATCAGCGATCTGTCTGAGCAAGTGATCCTGGGCAATTTGCCAAAGTACGAAAAAGGCTATGTCAAGCGCGACGAATTCGGCGAGTTCATCGACACCATTTTGTTGAAAAAGGAAAACCAGGGCGAGTTGCGTACCTCGGGCATTGATTTGGACGTGAGCTACCGTTTCAACGCCGGTGAGGCGGGCCGCTTCCGTGCCAATGCCAACGGCACTTATGTGCTGAAGTACGAGCGCCAGTTCGGCGCCGGCGAGCCCTTCGAGAGCAATGCCGGACGCTTCTTGAGCGACCAAGTGATCCAGAAATGGCGTCACCGCGTGTCGGTGGATTGGGACATCGGCGCCTTCGGTCTGACCCTGGGCAACACCTATTACTCGGGCTACACCGACCACAACACCGCCTTCAACCCCAACACCAGCGCGCTGCTGCCGGCACGCGATGTGCAGGCCTACTCGCTGTGGGACATGTCGGGCTCCTGGGCCGTCAACAAGGCAATGAAGCTGCGCGTTGGCGTGCAGAATCTGCTCGACAAGCAGCCGCCCTTCTCCAACCAAGGCTACTACTTCTTGGCCACCTATGACCCGACCTACACAGACCCGCGTGGCCGCAACTTCTACGCCAGCCTGAGCTACTCCTTCCGCTGAGTTTCGGATCGAGCGCGCTCACCGCCGTTCTACTTAGGTAAAAGCCCGGGGATGCATCTGCATCCCCGGCGCCGTTTTGGACAAACTGACGAGGCAATCTGTAAGGGCCGTCACAAGCAATCCCTAACTCAGCAGGTGGTCGGTGCACAAGAAGATACAAAGGAATGCCCTGCCGGAGCCTTGCAAGGGGGAGAAATGCACAGATGTGAGATAGGATTGGCGCCATCTGGACATTCCTAGTTATGGCCGTCAAAGTACTGATCATCGAAGACAACCCGGTTGCCCGAAGCTTCTTGTGCAGAGTTGTACGGGAGAGTTTCAGCGACCCCATGGAAATCACCGAAGCCGGTGATCTCGAGGGTGCGCGCCGCCAAACCGCCAAATTGGCTGAACTGTCGCCCGATGCTGGCTTCAAGCTTATTTTGGTGGACTTGGAACTCCCTGACGGCAATGGCATGGAGTTTTTGGCCGAGATGGCCGGCTCACCTGCCTTGAAGATCGTCACTACGCTGTACTCGGACGATGACCACCTCTTCCCCGCACTGCAATGCGGCGCCGACGGCTATTTGCTCAAGGAAGATCGTTTTGAAGTCTTGGTGGAAGAGTTGCAGCGCATTGTGCGCGGCCAGCCGCCGCTATCACCCGCGATCGCTCGGCGCTTGCTCTCGCACTTTCGCCCTAACTCCAGCGGCGACTCCGGGCCCATGACCTTGAACTCGGGGTTTGGCGCTCTGTCTTCGAGCGCGGCCTTCAGTGCAGGTCGCAGCGTCGTGCTGGACCCGCCGCCCGAATGGGAACGCCTGACGCCGCGCGAAAGCGAAGTGCTGACCTACCTCAGCAAAGGCTTCACCATCAAGGAAATTGCCAACTTGATGGGCATCAAGTGGTTCACCGTCAATGACCACATCAAATCCATCTACAAAAAGCTCAACGTCTCCAGCCGCGCCGAAGCCGCTGTGCTGGCGAGTAAACAAGGGCTGGTTTGAGCTGTTGTGCTGGCCCGGATGCCGCCGTACTCTTGATCTGAAACGGCGTCTGCGCCGACCGAGCGATGCCCGCCATTCGCGAGTTTGCCGAGCTGGGTGCGCGACCCTTTCAGCACACGCCCCTCCCGCTTGCCCCCGTTTTCTCTACCAGCAATGAATCAAAACGACTTGGCCGACGACGCCGAAGACCCCTCGCACAGCCCGCAAGAGCGCGCTCGCGCCGCATCCACCAGCACCTGGGTGAGCGTCGCCGTCAACACGGTGTTGACCGTCGTCCAGGTCGTGGTCGGCGTGCTGTCCAAATCGCAGGGCCTGGTCGCGGACGGTATTCACTCCTTGTCCGATTTGGTGGCGGACTTTGTGGTGCTTTTGGCCAGTCATCATGCAAAAAAGGATGCTGACGAAGATCACCCCTATGGCCATCAGCGCTTTGAGACGGCCGCCTCCTTGGTGCTGGGGGCGCTGCTGTTGGCAGTGGGCATCGGCATGTTGTGGTCCGCCGTGCTCAAGTTGCAATCACCCGAAACCGTGCCCACCGTGCACGGCATTGCGCTCTGGGTCGCAGGGGCTGCGCTGGTGGCCAAGGAGACCTTGTTTCGCTATATGTTGGCCGTGGCCAAGCGGGTCAAATCCAGCATGCTGGTGGCCAACGCTTGGCATGCGCGCTCCGATGCGGCTTCGTCCTTGGTGGTCGGCTTGGGCATCGTCGGCAATTTGGCGGGCTACCCCATTCTTGACCCGATCGCCGCGCTGATCGTCGGCTTTATGGTCGGCAAAATGGGCTGGAGCTTTGCCTGGGACGCGCTGCATGATTTGATGGACCGGTCGGCCGACGAGCAGGAGGTCGAGGCGATACGCCAAACCCTGCTGCAGACACCGGGCGTGCAAAGCGTGCATGACGTGCGCACTCGCAAGATGGGCGACATGATCGTCGTTGATGCCCATATCGAGGTGGACGCAAGCATCTCGGTCGAGGCCGGGCATGAAATCGCGGTGCTGGCCCGCCAGCGCGTGCTGCTGCGCCACCGGGTGCTCAATCTGATGACCCATGTGGACCCCTGGCGCCGGCCGGACCTGGACCACGCCTGAGTTGCCCGAGCCAGCAAAAAGGGCCTTTTGCCAATCGGCTGCACGCCTGTAAATGAATGGCATGGCATGGCATGGCATGCGCTGCGTGCAGTGCCTGGGCCTAGGTCTGACTGGCCATTTGTGCTCTTGCGCTTGGAGCGCGTGGCAATTCTGGAACTGCCCGGAGGCGCCACCGTGGCTGTCATCGTGAGCTTGGTCAGCGCACAAGCAATGGCGCTGACCATGGGTGTGGGCGTGGGCGTGGCGGCCTCAGAACTTAGCTTGTGCAACGCACCAGGGCCAGCTCGCCCCCTGCCGATTGACTTTAGGAAAGGAACTTTCCGTATCGGCCCTTGTTATCATCGCGGCCATTCAAAAAACAAGGGAGCCCCGCGTGGACGCCATTTTGCTGATCAAGGCCGCCATCATGGGCGTCGTCGAGGGCCTGACCGAGTTCTTGCCAATCTCCAGCACCGGTCATTTGATCCTGGCCGGCTCTTTGCTCGGCTTTGATGACGCCAAGAGCAAGGTCTTTGACATCGCCATCCAAACCGGCGCGATCTTTGCCGTGATCTTGGTCTATTGGCAGCGCCTGCGTGAGGTGGCAGTCGGCCTGGGCAATGACGAACGCGCACGCCGCTTCGTCATCAATGTCGCCGTCGGCTTCTTGCCGGCCGTGATCCTGGGCCTCTTGTTCGGCAAGGCCATCAAGGCTCATCTGTTCACACCCATCGTGGTGGCCAGCACCTTCATCCTCGGCGGCTTCATCATTTTGTGGGCCGAGAAACGCCAACAAGCAACGGTCCGCGTCAATTCGGTGGACGATATGACACCGCTGGACGCGCTCAAGGTTGGCCTGATTCAATGCCTGGCCATGGTGCCCGGCACCAGCCGCTCGGGCTCCACCATCATCGGCGGCATGCTGATGGGTTTGTCCCGCAAGGCCGCGACCGACTTCTCCTTCTTCCTGGCCATCCCGACCTTGATCGGTGCCGGCGCCTACAGCTTGTTCAAGGAACGCGCGCTGCTGAGCATGGCCGATGTGCCGATGTTCGGCATCGGCCTGCTGTTCTCGTTTCTCAGCGCCTGGGTTTGCGTGCGCTGGTTGCTGCGCTACATCTCCAGCCACAGCTTCACGCCTTTTGCCTATTACCGCATCGGCTTCGGCGTTTTGATTTTGGTGACCGCTTACACCGGTACCATCGTCTGGAAAGACTGACTGCCTGACTGACTAGCTTTTCAGTGCGGACTTGCACCAGATCCGCACCTATCCCCTTCATCCCCTCTATCCTGGCTAAGTTTTATTGCATTGCACGATGCTGCTGAATCCTGCAGGGGAAACTTTTTAGCTAGGATGAAGGGGGGAGGGATCAAGAAAGAGCGCAGAGCTGAGCTGGGCATGAATTCAAGAGCGCTTTATCAAGCCTCGTTCAATTGCAATCAGGCCGCGTGCGCATCGCTCACCGACGCCTCCAGCTCGCTGAACGCGTCCTGCACATAGCGACCCAGCAGCGGTAGATTGGGCAATTCGTCGGTCGCGATCAGGCCGAAGAACAAGTCACCGGCATAGCTGAACAGCGTGATATTGAGCAAGTTACTCGGCGGCAGCGTGCTGATCGGGTGCATCTCCTCCATCCGAGCGCCTTTCACGAACAGGTGCGACTTCGGCCCCGGCACATTCGACACCAAGGTGTTACCCATCGGCGGCAAGGTATTGCTCAGGCCCAGCATCTCGGCGATCTGCGCCACCAGGCCGGTGATGATGGTGTAGGACTCGATCGCTTCGGCCGACACGCTGTCAATCATGGTGCGCACATTGCGCAGCGAGAAGCCGATATTGCGCAGCCGCACATAGGGGTCTTCGGTAGGTGCCGACAGTTCCACCTGGATGATGCCGATCTTGTTGCCGGCGGTCTTCTCGCCCTCTTTGCGCAGATTGACCGGCATTTGAATCGTGATCGGCCGGCGCAGCTCCACGCCCTGGTCCAAGAGATAGCGGCGCAAAGCACCGTCCAGACAGGTCAAGGCCACATGATTGATGGTCGAGCGGGTGCGCTCGCGGATGCGATTGACCCGCTCCATGGACACACCAGCGGTGGTGAACTGGCGGCCAGCCGTAACTTGCCCCGTCAACGGCGTCTTGGCGCTGGACACAAAGGGCAAGGCGATCGCGTTCTTGGTCAGCTTGACGCTTTCTAGAAACAACATCGCCGCCAAGCGGCTGATGCCCAGAATCCGCAAGCTGGTGCCGCTGATTTCTTTCCAGACGGCCGCCAGCATTTCATCTTGGCGCTTGGCACCGATTCGACGCTTGCTGCCATGGCCGCCATGCTTGAGCGTCCACACCGGCGTCAACTCAAGCTGGTCAGCCGAATCGGCCAGGCCCTCGGCCGTCCAGCGCGCCATCGTCACGCCGTCGGCATAGGCATGGTGCATTTTTTGATAGAGGGCGAAACGGCCTTCGCTGAGGCCGTCGATCACATGCAGTTCCCACAGGGGCCGCGAGCGCTCCAACATCGGCTCATGCAGGCCAGCCACAAAGGCATACAGCGCCTCCCGGTCGTTCGCGCCGCGTGGCAGCTTGTGATAAAAAATATGCTGGCTCAGGTCCACTTCGGCGTCTTGCCAGCAAGGCATGGCGGTGAGCGAAAAGCGGATCACCCGGTTGAAGGGCGGCGCCACCTCGGTGAAGCCCAGATATTCGCGGTAAAGGTTCTTGGCAAATGCAGCGGTGGACTTGGCCGGCCGCTTGAATATCAACAAGCCCCCTACATGCTTGGGGCTGGCCTGTGACTCGGCGACAAAGAAACCCAGGTCGAGCAAGGACAGTTTTTTCATGATCTAGCGCGCAGAGGATATGTTGCAGCGATTGTGTCGCCAGCAAGTCAGGTACTTGCCCGTGGGTTTACCCGCGCCAGTGGCGGGTTTGCCTCACCCAAAGTCGGGTCAGGCCCAACATCATGAGCAACACCACCAACCAGGCCAGATAGCAAACCAGCAGCGAAGGCTGATAGCCCGGCGGCGCTTGCCAGCCCTGTTGCTCCAGCACTTGGCCGCCAAAGCGCCACTGCATATAGATCCAGGCCAGGGCATGAATCAAGGCGATATGCACCAGGTAGAAAAACATCGGCCGGCTGCCGAACAACAGCAAGACGCGGGACGGCTTGCGCACCCAGCGTTCGATCAGGGCCAAGGCCGCCAAGCCGACGCTCAGGGTGATGCACAAATAGAGCAGCGAGGGCGGGTACTTGTGCACATCGACAAAAGCCATCAGCTCCGAGGCCCAGCCGCTGCTCTGCCCCAAGCGCGCCTGCCAGGTCTGCGGGTTGCCATAAAAGTTACCGCTGCGCAGCAGCACAAAAGCGAGCAGCAACGCTGCCGACGCGCGCAGCAAAAATCGCTGTCGGCGCTCGGGCGCCCAAGCCAGCACCGGCCCCAAGGCGTAACCGGCAGCGATCAGACCCACCCAGGGCATCAAGGGATAGGCGAACACAACACCCAGGCCGGGCCAGAGCTGCTGATAGCCCCCCTGATGCCAGGCCATCATCGGCCACGAGGCACCCTTGCCGTGCCAACTGTCCAGCAGGTTGTGCGGCAGGATCAGCGCTGCCGCCACCAGAGCAATGCGGGGTAGCGGCAGCCAAACCAACAGTGCCAAGACCATCATCGACACACCAATCGCCCAGATCACCTGCAAGATCAGCACATTGAAGCCAAACTGCCAGCTGAAGCTGACCCAAGTGAGCTCAAGCAAGACCAGCAAGGCGCCGCGCCCGAGCAAGTAACGCGTCATCTCGGCTTTGCTGCGCCGCTTTGAGCGCAAAAACGCCGACATGCCCGCCAGCAACACAAAAATCGGCGCGCACAAATGGGTGATCCAGCGCGTCCAGAACCAGGCCGGCGAGCCCAATTGCAGATCCAGCGGATTAAACGGCGTCGGGGCGAAGAAGTCGCGGGTGTGGTCCAACGCCATCAAGACGATGACCAAGCCGCGCAACAAATCAATGGCAAACAGTCGCTGGGAGGAATGATGGTTCACGGTCAAGGCGCGGTGTTCGAGAAGGCCGGATGTTAGGTCGCCGATCGCCCCAAGCTTCTGGGGTGAATCCCTCGGCATAACTCAGGGCCCGAGGCTTCCCCCAGTTAAACTGCTGGCTATGACGATCACGATCAAATCCGGCGCCGATATTCCTGCTTTGCGCATTGCCGGGCGCTTGGCCTCCGAGGTGCTGGACATGCTGACCCCGCATGTCAAACCCGGCATCACCACCGATCAGTTGGACAAGCTGGCACATGACTACATCGTCAATGTGCAGCAAGCGATCCCGGCCCCGCTGAATTACACGCCCGCCGGCTACATCCCCTACCCCAAGTCGATCTGCACCTCGGTCAATGACCAGATCTGCCACGGCATTCCGAATGACCGCGCCTTGAAGAATGGCGACATCGTCAATATCGACGTCACCGTCATCAAGGACGGCTGGCATGGCGACACCAGCCGCATGTTTGTGGTCGGCGAAGGCTCGATCGCGGCCAAGCGGCTGTGCGCCTTCACCTACGAAGCGATGTGGAAGGGCATTGCCAAGGTCAAGCCGGGCGCTTATCTGGGCGACATCGGCCACGCAATCCAGACCTTTGCCGAGAACGCCGGCTTCAGCATCGTGCGCGAGTTCTGCGGTCACGGTATTGGCCAGGTCTTCCACGAAGAGCCACAAGTGCTGCATTACGGCCGCCCCGGTACCTTGGTGCAACTGGTCGAGGGCATGGTGTTCACGATCGAGCCGATGATCAACGCCGGCCGGCGCGAGATCAAGGAAGGCAATGACGGCTGGACCATCAAGACCAAGGACAGATCGCTGTCGGCGCAATGGGAGCACACGCTGATCGTGACTGAGACCGGCTACGAGGTGTTCACGCTCTCGGCCGGCAGCCCGCCCCCGCCTGCTTTCATCACTGGCTGATAGGGTGAACAAAGCGCTTGGCAAGGGGGTGGGCAAGGCGATCGCAGCTGTAGAGCCCAAGAGCTTGGCCGAGTTGCGCCAAGACTTCAAGGCCGGCAAGCAAGCGCTGGTCGAGGCTTTTCGTAAGGGCCGCCCGACGGCCGCCGCAGCGGCCGTCCTGCTGCGCGCGCTGGCCAAGCATGTGGACATGGCCTTGCAAGGGCTGTGGGCCCGCAGCACGATGCCGGCCGGCGCCAGTTTGCTGGCGGTCGGCGGCTACGGACGCGCGGAGCTGTTCCCTTATTCCGACGTCGATGTCTTGCTGCTATTGCCCAACGGTGTCGAGGCCCATCAATGCGGCGCGGTCAAGTCCGGGATCGAAGCCTTCATCACCGCTTGCTGGGACATCGGTCTGGAGATCGGCTCCTCGGTGCGCACGCTGGACGAATGCCGCCACGAGGCCGCCGGCGATGTGACCATCCAAACAGCGCTGCTCGAAGCGCGCTGGCTGGCCGGCGATAAGCCGCTGGTGGCACAGTTGGAAGCATTACTCACGGCCTCCATGGACGCCAGTGCCTTCTTGCGCGCCAAGACGCTGGAGATGAACCAGCGTCACACCAAATACGACGACACGCCCTACTCTCTCGAGCCCAATTGCAAGGAAAGCCCGGGTGGCCTGCGCGATCTGCAAGTGCTGATCTGGATCGCGCGTGCAGCCGGCCTGGGCCAGACCTGGAAGGGCTTGGCCCAGGCCGGGTTGATCACCGCCTTTGAAAGCCGCCAGTTGCAGCACAACGAAGGCCTGCTCAAGCTGATACGCGCCCGCCTGCACTGCGTGGCCGGCCGGCGCGAAGACCGCCTGGTGTTTGACCAGCAGACCGCCGTGGCCGAGAGTTTTGGCTACCAAAGCAGCGCGGGTCAGCGCGCTTCGGAAGTGCTGATGCGGCGCTATTACTGGGCGGCCAAGGCGGTCACGCAGCTGAACCAGATCCTGCTGCTGAATCTGGAAGAACAAATCAACGGCTCGCAGCAGGGTTTGATGCGCCCGATCGATGCGCATTTTCTGGACCGCGCCGGCATGCTGGAGGTCGCCTCGGACGACCTCTACCAACGCGAGCCGCATGCCATTTTGCGCACTTTCTTGGTCTACCAACAGACCCGCGGCATCAAGGGCTTGTCGGCCCGCACCTTGCGCGCGCTCTATAACGCGCGTCATTTGATGAACAGCGCGTTCCGGCGCGACCCAGTCAACCGCGCCACCTTTATGCAGATTCTGCGCCAGTCCGAGGGCCAGACCCACGCCATGCGCTTGATGAACCAGACCTCGGTGCTTGGGCGCTACTTGTGGGTGTTCCGCGCCATCGTCGGCCAAATGCAGCATGACCTGTTCCATGTCTACACGGTCGACCAGCACATCCTGATGGTGCTGCGCAATGTGCGGCGCTTCTTCATCCCCGAGCATGCGCATGAGTACAGCTTTTGCTCGCATTTGGCCTCGCAATGGGCCAAGCCTGAGCTGCTCTATATCGCCGCGCTGTTCCATGATGTGGCCAAGGGCCGGGGCGGCGATCATTCGGATTTGGGCGCCGTGCTGGCGCGACGGTTTTGCCGCGACCATGGGCTGGATAAGGCGGACACCGACCTGGTGGCGTTCCTGGTGCAGCAACACCTGACCCTCTCCCGGGTGGCACAAAAAGAAGACCTGTCCGACCCGGATGTGATCAACCGCTTCACGCTGAAGATGATTGATGCGCGGCATCTGACCGGCCTGTATTTGCTAACGGTGGCGGACATCCGCGGCACCAGCCCCAAGGTCTGGAACGCCTGGAAGGGCAAGTTGCTGGAGGATTTGTACCGCGTCAGCCTGCGCGCCTTGGGCGGCGCGCAGCCCAATTTGACGGCCGACATCGAGGCCCGCAAACAAGAGGCCAGGCAAGCGCTGGCCCTGCATTCGGTGCTGCCGGGCACCGAAGAGCCGCTCTGGAAAACGCTGGAGATCAGCTACTTTGCGCGTCACGAGGCGGCTGATCTGGCCTGGCATGCGCGCTCGCTTTGGCGCCATGTGCAAAGCCCGGTGCCGGTCGTGCAGGCTCGCCCCTCGCCGGTCGGCGAAGGCCTGCAGGTCTTGGTCTACTCGCCCGATGCGCAGGATCTGTTCGCCCGCATATGCGGTTACTTCGACGGCGCCGGTTTCAATATTCTGGATGCCAAGGTGCACACCACGCGCACCGGCTATGCGCTCGACACTTTTCAGGTGCTGAGCCCCGACTTGGACCTGCACCACCGCGACTTGGTCTCGCTGGTGGAGAACAAGCTTACGCAAGCGCTGCTGACCGCGGGCCCCTTGCCAGAACCTCGGCGCGGGCGCTTGTCGCGCCGGGTCAAATCCTTCCCCTACACGCCGCGCATCGCCCTGCGCCCGGACGAGAGGGCGCAACATTGGCTGCTGACCATCAGCACCAGTGACCGCGCCGGCCTGCTCTACGCGATCGCGCGCGTGCTGGCGCGCCACGGCATCAATCTGCAATTGGCCAAAATTTCAACCCTGGGCGAGCGGGTAGAGGATACATTCTTGGTCGACGGGGCCGCGCTGCAGCACAACAAGGCTCAACTTCAAATCGAGAGCGAGCTGCTCGACGCCGTGGCACTGCAACAATGAATTCAGCAACCGCGCCAAAACATGGTCCGCCTTCGCCGCTGATTGCCGCCGACGAAGCGATCAGCGCGCTGAACGCTTTTGACGCCATCATCGACGTGCGCTCGCCGGCCGAATATGCCGAAGACCATCTGCCCGGCGCACTCAATTGGCCCGTGCTGGACAACGAAGAGCGCCACCGGGTCGGGCTGCTTTACAAGAGTTCGCCGTTCGAAGCGCGCAAGATCGGCGCGGCCCTGGTGGCGCGCAATATTGCCCGCCATATCGAGGCCCACTCCGAGCCCTTGAATCGCAACTGGCGGCCGCTGGTCTACTGCTGGCGCGGCGGCCAGCGCTCGGGTGCCATGACTTGGTTTCTGGGCCAGATCGGCTTCAAGACGCGGCAATTGCAAGGCGGCTACAAAGCCTACCGGGCGCAGGTGCGCGAAGCCTTGCTGACGCAGCCGGCCGGCTTCGAGTTTCATGTGCTGTGCGGCCGCACCGGCAGCGGCAAGACCCGGCTATTGCAGACCCTCGCCGGTCTAGGCGCACAAGTGCTCGACCTCGAAAAGTTGGCGGCTCACCGGGGTTCTATCCTGGGCGCATTACCGGATCAGCCCCAGCCCAGCCAAAAAGGCTTTGATACCTTGCTGTGGCAGCATTTGCGCCAGCTGGATACAAGCCGCCCGGTCTTTGTTGAAAGCGAAAGCCGCAAGATCGGCCAGGTGCGCATGCCCGAATCGATGTACGCAGCGATGCGGGCCAGCGAGCATATCTACTGGCTGGACATGCCCGATGCGGCGCGCGTGGACTTGCTGCTGCAGGACTATGCTCATTTCTTCGAGAGGCCCGACTACTTTTGCGCCAAGCTCGACGCCTTGATCAGCATGCGTGGGCGCGAGCGCGTGCAAGGCTGGCAAGCACTTGCCCGCGCCGGCGCATGGGGGCCGGTGTTTGGTGAGCTGATGCGCGACCACTACGACCCCGGCTACGAGCGTTCGCTGGCCGGGCATTACCCGCAGCTTGAGCGGGCAAGGCGACTTAGTCTGACCGATGGTTCCAAGTTCAGCCTGGATGGCCTCGCGCATGTCTTGATGGGCATCAAGACCTGAGACCGCCGCGCATGGCAAGATGAGTTCTTCAAAGTGAGTCCAGATGCAATTTCTAGAAACCGATAAAGCGCTGCGCCAATCCCGCCAGTTTGGGGTGAAACCGGTGCCGGTGCTGCGGCCGCTGGGCTGGCTGGCGCGGGGCTGGCAGGATTTGCTGCGCTGCCCCGGGCCCTCACTCGCCCATGGCGTGGTGCTGGCCGCGCTGGGCGCGCTGATCTTTGTGCTGGCCCGCCATCATTTCTGGCTGCTGGCGGGAGCCTTCAGCGGCTTTCTTTTGGTGGCCCCCATTCTTGCCACCGGCTTGTATGTGATCAGCCGCGATCTTGAACATGGCCGCACGCCAAGTCTCGCCGCGATTGTGAAGGCCTGGCGGCCGCGCGACGGGCGCATGGTGGTGTTCGGCGTGCTGCTGGCTTTTGCAGGCACCGGCTGGGTGATGACCTCGGCCTCGCTGATCACCGGCTTTGCAGGAGCACCCATCCGCGAGCCTGCCGACTTTTTGCGCCATGTGGTGCTGAATGATGAGTCGCATCTATTCGAGATCTGGCTGGCCATGGGTGCGGTACTGGCCGCACCGATGTTCGCCTCGACCTTGATCGCCGTGCCGCTGCTGCTGGACCGCTCGGACGTCGGCGTGCTGGGCGCCGTATTCACCAGTTGGCGAGTGGTGATGGCCTATCCGGCGGCGGTCGCCCTTTGGGCCGCCTTGATCATGTTGCTGACCTTGCTCGGCATGGCCAGCTTGATGCTGGGATTGATCGTGGTCTTGCCCTGGCTGGGTCATGCCAGCTGGCATGCCTATCGCGACCTCGTTTCCAGCAACGACTGACGGCGCGGGCGACACACATTATGTTTGGATACAGCGAAGAGCAAATTGCCCAGTTCGGCTTGAGCTGGGGCGTCGGCGCCTTCATGGTCTATATGGTGTTCATCATCTTGCAGCTGGCGCGCGAATCCAAGGCCGGGCGTTTCGGCACCTTTGTGCTGCTCTTGGGCCTGGGGTTTGGCATGGTCGGTTACCTGGCCAAGGGCGCCATCAAATGGTTCATGTCGGGTATTGGTGGGTGACCCCTCGATGAGCTTGCGCGACACCATCACCCGCAGCTTCAAGCATTCCAAGCTGGAGGATGTACAAGCGCTGGTCACCGGCACCTTGTTTGTCGCTTTGGGCGTGGCGCTGTTCAAGCAGGTGGGCATGTTGACCGGCGGTACGGTGGGTATCGCCTTCTTGCTGCATTACGCCAGCGGCCTGCCATTTGGCGCGCTGTTTTTCTGCATCAACCTGCCTTTTTACTGGCTGGCCTATAAGCGCATGGGCCTGCCCTTCACGCTCAAGACCATCTGCGCGGTCAGCTTGATGGCGGTGTTAGCGGAAGCCTTGCCGCGCTGGCTGCAGTTTGCCCAACTCAACGCCTGGTTCGCGGCGATAGCCGGGGGCCTCTTGATCGGCGCCGGCATGTTGATCTTGTTCCGCCACCGCGCCTCGCTGGGCGGGCTCAATGTGGTGGTGCTGTATCTGCAAGAGAAATACGGCTGGCGCGCCGGCTATGTTCAAGCCGGCCTGGACTTGCTGATCCTGCTGTGCGGACTGGCCTTTGTGCCGCCGGGTCGCATCGGTCTGTCAATTGTGGGCATGCTGGCCATCAACGCAGCACTGGCCATCAACCATCGGCCGGGCCGCTATATGGCGGTGTAGGTGGTCACGCAAGTCCTGTAAGCTAGCTAACTTGCCAACTGCTAGGACACCAAACGATGAATGTCAGCAATATCAGTGGCTACGGTAGCCTCGTAGCCGCCTCGCTTGTCTTGCTGTTTGGCCGCATGCTGGTGTCACGCATCGCCGTTCTGAAGGCTTTGACGATTCCGGAGCCGGTCGCGGGCGGTTTAGTGGTGGCTTTGCTGATGCTGCTCGTGCAGCAGTTGAGCGGCTTCACGGTCAAGTTCGATACCTCTTTGCAAACGCCACTGATGCTGGCGTTTTTCGCCACCATCGGCCTGTCTGCCAACCTGGCGAGTCTGAAGGCCGGCGGCAGCATCATGGTCAAGTTCCTGGGCGTCGTGCTGGGCCTCTTGCTGATGCAAAACATGATAGGCATCGGCATGGCTTCGCTGCTGGGCCTGGATCGACACCTGGGCCTGCTGGCCGGCTCCATCACCTTGTCCGGTGGGCATGGCACGGGAGCGGCCTGGAGCAAAGTCTTCAGCGAACAGTTCGGCATCCAGGGTGCGACCGAGTTGGCGATGGCCTGCGCCACCTTCGGCTTGGTGCTGGGCGGCGTGCTCGGTGGGCCGGTCGCGAAGATTTTGATGAACAAGGTCACACCACCCGGCACTCAGCACAAGCAAGATCAAGCGCCGAGCAACTTTGAAGAGCCGCAGGCTACCCGGCTGATCACGGTCAACTCCTTCATCGAATCCTTGGCCTTGATCGCGCTGAGCTTGGCCGGCGGAGAGCTGCTGGCCGGCGCCATCGCCGGCACGGCGTTCGAATTGCCGACCTTTGTTTGCGTGCTCTTCACCGGCGTCTTGCTGCGCAATGTGCTGGCTGGGCTGGGGCTGCACCAAGTATTTGACCGCGAAGTTTCGGTCTTGGGCAATGTCAGCCTGGCGCTGTTTTTGGCGATGGCCTTGATGAGCTTGCGCCTGTGGGAATTGGCCAATTTAGCACTGCCCATGCTGTTGATCCTGGCCGTGCAGACGCTGGCGATAGCCGCCTATGCGATTTTTGTCACCTTCCGCGTGATGGGGCGCAACTATGACGCCGTCGTGCTGGCCGCCGGGCACTGCGGCTTTGGCCTGGGTGCGACGCCAACCGCGATCGCCAATATGCAGGCCGTCACGCATCGCTTCGGCCCCTCGCATCTGGCCTTCATCGTGGTGCCCATGGTGGGCGCCTTCTTCATCGACATCGCCAACGCGCTGATCATCAAACTATTCATGGCACTGCCGATTTATTGAAAATGCTAACTACTGATCAGAGCAATGCGCTATACCAGCGCAACTCTAGCAAGCGCCGCGCCAACTGATGGCTGCGACTTTGCGGGTCGGCCAGGTCATGCAAGATATCGAAATGATTGCAGCCTTTGATTTCCTCACAAATCGGCACCACGCGGCGGCCCCAGGCCTGGCGGATCAAACGATTTTGGCGTTTGAACTCTTCGCTCTCTTGTGAGCCCACGATCGCATAGACCGGCGCCTCGGGTGCGGGAAACTGTACCGGGCTGAGCCGGCGCACGGTGTCGGCGTCGAGCTTCAAATCGGCCTGCAAAAACGGCGCCTGCCGGACGGGGGCAAGGTCATAGACGCCCGAGATCGCCAACACGCCCTTGACCAGGTGATGCGGCAGATCCGGTGCCACCGCTTTCCAATCACAGCAGTTCAACATGCTGGCCAAATGCGCACCCGCGGAATGCCCGACCAGCACTACGCGCGACGGATCCCCCCCATGCTCCGCCGCATGACGCCAGACCCAGGCGAGAGCCTGCACCAGTTGCAGCGGAATGCGGGCCATGCCGACAGCCGGGCACAGCGAATAGTTGGGTATCACGACCATCGCTCCTTCATCGGTGAAGGAGCTCGCCACAAAAGAGCTGTCCGACTTGTCCAGCGCTCTCCAATAGCCGCCGTGCAAGAACACCAGCACCGGCGCATGGGGCACGTCCGATGGGAATACATCCAGCCGCTCGGCCGCGGCCTCACCATAGGGAATATCGAGCAAGCAGCGGGACTTTTCGCGCACCAATTGCGAGGCCTTGGCCCAACGGTTCAAGATATCGGCGCTGTCGGCCACGCGGGCGCGGTTGTTGTATTGCTGATCGAACCAGGCGGGGCTATGACGGGTCATGCTTGGTGACTCCTTGCTTCAATGGTTGGTCTCAAGTGTCGGCGCTCGCGCCAAACCTGCCACTCGACAAAAACCCGCAGCATCGCACAGTCTGTTTGTTGCCCATCGCGCCAAGCGAGCAGGCAAGAAAAAACCTCGCGAAGTCGTCTGACTTGGCGAGGTTGATCTGGTGGGCGGTGCAGGTTTCGAACCTGCGACCCCCACAGTGTGAATGTGGTGCTCTACCCCTGAGCTAACCGCCCTGAATTTCTGAATCGAATCCACCAGCTTGTCTCGTCGCTAACGCCGATCGAGGCATCTGGTGGGCGGTGCAGGTTTCGAACCTGCGACCCCCACAGTGTGAATGTGGTGCTCTACCCCTGAGCTAACCGCCCGAACTTTCAAATCTTCGCTAACTGCGAAGCCCACAATTATGCCATGAAGTTCAAAGAGTACTCAAGCGGCTTGCCAAATTCTTTTTCCACCGCTGGCCTTGTCCAGCTCGCCCAACACGCGCTCATGAGCCAGTAACTCTTCCTCGCTGGCCTGCAAAACAGGCAGCGCAAAGCTGCTCAGATCAATAGCGGCCAGTTTGAATTCAGCCGACTGATCATTGCCGCCCGAGTCATCCATGACCAGCGAATCTTGACCGCGCGTCAGCCGGATATAGACCTCGGCCAACAACTCGGCATCGAGCAAAGCGCCGTGCAGTTTGCGGTTCGAGTTATCGACCTCCAGCCTGCGGCACAGCGCGTCGAGCGAGTTGGCCTTGCCCGGGAACAGATCACGCGCCATCAACAGCGTGTCTCGCACGCTGCCGACGGTGTCGGTGATGGGCGGGCGGCGCAGCCGCTTCATCTCGGCATTGACGAAGCCAATGTCGAAGGGCGCGTTGTGGATCACCAACTCGGCACCAGCCAAGAACTCCAACAATTGGTCGGCGATGTCGGCAAACAAAGGCTTGTCGGACAAAAACGCCTCGGTCAGGCCGTGCACACGCAGCGCGTCCTCATGGCTGGCGCGCTGCGGATTGACGTAAAGATGCAGATTGTTGCCGGTCAATTGGCGGTTGACCATCTCGACGCAGCCGATTTCGATGATACGGTCGCCGCCCTCGGCGGCCAGGCCAGTGGTTTCGGTGTCGAAGAAGATTTGACGCATGGGAGCAGGCAGAAATTAACTAGGGTCAGGCCTTGCGGCGGCTCGACAAAATCCAGATGAGCAAGCCGGCGGCCACCATGGGCACGCACAACCACTGACCCTGACTCAGATTCAGCCAGCGCAGCCCGAGGTAATCATCGGGCTCGCGGAAATATTCGGCCATGAATCGGAAGATGCCATAGCCGATCAAGAACATGCCCGAGACCTGGCCGGTCTGGCGCGGCTTGCGGGCATAAAACCACAACAAGACGAACAAGAGCAGACCTTCGCCGAGGAATTGATAGAGCTGAGAGGGATGGCGAGGATCCAAGGTCGGCGACTGCGGAAACACCATCGCCCAAGGCAGGCTGGCGTCGGCCGGTCTGCCCCACAACTCGCCGTTGATGAAATTACCCAGCCGCCCCATCGCCAGACCTGTGGGCACGCAGGGCGCAATCAAATCGGTGACCTCGAAGAACTTGCGTCCGCGCAGCTTGGCGAACAAGGCCATCGCGGCAATCACGCCGAGCAAGCCGCCATGAAACGCCATGCCGCCCTTCCAGACCGCCAACACTTCGCCGAGGTGGTGCAAGTAGTAATCAGGCTTGTAGAAAAGCACAAAACCCAGCCGTCCGCCCAGCACCACACCCAACACGCCGAAGAACAAGAGGTCGTCGACATCGCGGCGACTCCAGCCCGCTTGCGCGAACTGCGTTTGCGCGACCCGCCGATTGGCCAGGAACAGGAATAGACCGAAGGCGGCCAGATAGGTCAGGCCATACCAATGCACGGCCAAGGGGCCGAGTTTGATGGCGATAGGGTCAAATTGGGGATGCACCCACATCGTCTAGTCCTTGGGAAGTTCAGCTTGGGAAATCAGCCGCGCATCATAGTGCGCCGCATGCGAAGGCTGACCGAGTGCCGATCAACCGAGCTCGGCCAAGCTCTTGCGTGCATCCTTGGCGTAATTGGGCCGGATGTATTTATCCGCGGCGGCGCGGGCAAAAGCGGCCTTGGCTGCGGCCCTGTCATCCAGCGCCAACCAGGCTTCGCCAAGCCTATGGTCGATGGGCAACTGCTGCGCACCGGCCAAGCTCTTGGCGCGCTCCAGATGGCGCACCGCGGCCTCGTTTTGCCCCTGATCCAACGCCAAGCGAGCCAGGCAATAGGCCGCCATGGCCTGGCTCGGTTGATCGCGCTGCAACTGCTCGAACAAGGCCCGCGCCTTGTCAAACTGCTGCTCCCGCATCCAATGCCGGCCCAGCTGTGAATAGGCCTCGCGAACATCGGCCAACAAGGCGCCGTCGCTGCCCGCGCGCACGGCCATCAACTCACGTTCGGCCTCGGGCCATTTTTCGGCCGCAGCGGCCACCAAGGATCTGAGCAAGCGCGCCTGCTCGGCTTGGCTGGCACGAATTTCAGCCTCCAGCGCCTTGGCCTTGGCCGCACTGCCGCCCAGCATCTGCGGCGTGAACAAATAGAGCTGCACCAGCTTGCTGCGCGCGGCGTACAGCGTCGGGTCAAGCTCCAGCGCCTTGTGCAAGGCGTCCTTCAGGCGGCCCACCATGCTGACCGCTTTCAAGGGGTTGATCATCTGTACCTGATGGCCCATCACCTCGGCCGCCGCGTAGTAGCAAATCGCTTCTTGCGGGCCGCGCTCGCGGCAAGTCTGCGCCAGCTTGGCCGCAGTGTCGAGTCGCCCCGTGTCGTAAGCATCGCTGCTGGCCAGCGCGGCGGCGGCCAAGCCCTGCACATCATCGGGTTTGAGCTTCAACCGGGCCTTTGCAGCACGCTCCAAGTCCTCGAAGCGGCCGGCATCCAGCAAAATCTGAAACTGCGCATCCTTGAACAGTGCGGCCTGCGCGACAGGACCACCACCAAACAGGGCGATCAGGCAAAGCATGTGAGCAAAACGGCGGGGCAAGAACTTGATGGGCATAGGCAATGTGTGAGCTTGAGTGCGAGAGTATCTATTGTCCCCACTGCCGACGCAGCAAGCCAAGTGCTGCGACGAACTGCAACAACAAGTGACTCAAGCACGCTTTCATGCTCAAGGGCTCAACAAACGCTCGATATGCTCCACAAAACGCAAAACCGTCGGGGCAGCGCCGCGGCGCCAGATCAGACTTGTTTCGCACACAGGGGCCACCCCGGCCAAGGGCCGATAGACCACACCGGCGCGTTGAAACGCCATCACACTGGCCGGCACCCAGGCCAGGCCTATGCCGGCCGAGACCAGATTGACGATGGTCTGCATCTGGATCGCCTGCTGCACAATATTTGGAGCCAAGCCGTGTTGGCGGTAAAAACCCAGCAACGCGTCAAACAAGGACGGCGCAATGTCTCGGGGAAAAATCACCAAGGGTTGAGCCAGCACCGTCGCCGCATCCAGGCTGGCGGCATCGGCCCCGACCGCCTCGGTGCTGAGCGCCAGCACCATTGCCTCGCTGGAAATTTTCAGCCGCTCAAAGCCGGCGGGATGAGCGCCAGGCGCATGGATGATGAAGCCGGCGTCCAAGTCGTTTTGCTCGAACTCGCGCAATTGCACATCCAGGGTCGCCTCGCGCAGCGTCAGCTCAATGTCGGCATACACCTCACGGAACAGCCGCAACCAGCGCGGCAAGTCACCATAGCCCACGGTCGACACAAAGCCCAGGCGCAGCCGGCCACTGCTGCCGCGCGCCGCCGCTTGAACCAAGGCCGGCAGCGTGTCGGCCTGCGCCAGCAAGGCACGCGCTAGTGGAAGCAAGGCCAAGCCGGCTGCACTCAAGGCGACCGAACGGCTGCTGCGTTCGAACAGCGACGTGCCTAGGCTGGCCTCCAACTTCTGGATCGCCTGTGTCAAAGGCGGCTGCGTCATGTGCAGGCGTTCGGCGGCACGGCCGAAATGCAACTCCTCGGCCACCGCAAGGAACTGGCGCAAGCTCCGCAAATCAGTCATTGATATGAAAAGTGTATTAATGTAGAGTTAATAATATATTTGAACATAAAACAAGCGCACCGCATACTGCGAGCACATCCCAAGGAGACCCCCCATGACCGCAGCCAACCGCCGCTCCAAGAACATCACCGAAGGCGTCGCCCGCGCACCAAACCGTTCCATGTATTACGGTATGGGCTATCAGGAAAGCGACTTCGGCAAGCCGATGATCGGCGTCGCTAACGGCCATTCGACCATCACACCCTGCAACTCCGGACTGCAAAAGCTCGCCGACGCGGCCGTCATTGGCCTCAAGGAAGCTGGCGCCAACCCGCAAGTTTTCGGCACGCCGACGATCTCGGACGGCATGGCCATGGGCACCGAGGGCATGAAATACAGCCTGGTCTCGCGCGAAGTGATTTCCGACTGCGTGGAGACCTGCGTCGGCGGCCAGTGGATGGACGGCGTGATGGTGATTGGCGGCTGCGACAAGAATATGCCCGGCGGCATGATGGGCATGCTGCGCGCCAATGTGCCGGCCCTGTATGTCTACGGCGGCACGATTTTGCCGGGCAAGTACAAGGGCCAGGATCTCAATATCGTCAGCGTGTTCGAGGCGGTCGGCCAGTTCTCGGCCGGCAAGATGAGCGAAGAGGATTTTTGCCAAATCGAAAAGCGCGCCATCCCCGGCAGCGGCTCCTGCGGCGGCATGTACACAGCCAACACCATGAGCTCGTCCTTCGAGGCGCTCGGCATGAGCCTGCCCTATTCGTCAACGATGGCTAACGTCGAAGACGAAGTGACCGAGAACGTCAAGCGGGCAGCGGCCGTGCTGGTGGAGGCGGTCAAAAAAGATCTGAAGCCGCGCGATATCGTCACCAAAAAGGCAATCGAGAACGCAGTAGCCGTGATCATGGCCACCGGCGGCTCGACCAATGCCGTGCTGCACTTCTTGGCGATCGCTCATGCGGCCGAGGTCGAGTGGAGCATCGACGACTTCGAACGCATGCGCCGCAAGACGCCGGTGCTGTGTGACTTGAAGCCCAGCGGCCAGTTCCTCGCCATCGACCTGCACCATGCCGGCGGCATCCCGGCGGTGATGAAGGAGCTGCTGAAACACGGCCTGCTGCACGGCGACGCAATGACCATCACCGGCAAAACGGTGGCCGAGAACCTGGCCGAGGTGCCCGATCTGCGCGCCGACCAAACGGTGATCCGCCCGGTCACCAACCCGATCTATGCCGAAGGACATCTGGCGATCCTGAAGGGCAATCTCTCACCCGAGGGCTGCGTGGCCAAGATTACCGGCCTCAAGAACCCGGTGATGAGCGGGCCGGCACGGGTGTTCGAAGACGAGCAGTCGGCGCTGGCCGCCATCATGGCCGAGAAGATCGTCGCCGGTGACGTGATGGTCTTGCGCTACTTGGGCCCCAAGGGCGGCCCCGGCATGCCGGAAATGTTGGCGCCTACCGGCGCCTTGATCGGCCAAGGCCTGGGCGAGAGCGTCGGCCTGATCACCGACGGGCGCTTCTCCGGCGGCACCTGGGGCATGGTGGTCGGCCATGTGGCGCCTGAGGCCTATGCCGGCGGCGTGATTGCGCTGGTGCAAGAAGGCGACCGCATCACCATCGACGCGCACCAGCTGCTGCTGGAGTTGCACGTCAGCGATGAAGAACTGGCGCGTCGCCGCGCGGCCTGGGTGGCGCCAGCGCCGCGCTACACCCGCGGCGTGATGGCCAAATTCGCCAAGAACGCGTCGAGCGCCAGTTCAGGCGCGGTGCTTGACTTGCTTTAAGCAAGCTCAGCCCTTCAACAAGGGCTCGATCAAGCGCTGGCGCACCAGCGGATGCCAAAGTTTGGCATCTTGCTGCAGCGCCTGCGGCGGCTGATCCGGGTTATTCAGGATCAGCCAGCGCCGCTCGGCCAGATGGGCCTGCCTGACTTGCCAACCCACCGCCTTGTCGTGCAAGGCCTCAAAGCTGCCGTCCGCCTGCACCAGCTTCCAACCCTGGCGCAATCGCTCGGCCAATTCGGGCCGCGCATGGCTGACCATAAAGGCGAAGGTGGACGGGTAGGCCACCAGCCATTGCTTGAGCACCGCCAACTTGGGCAGGGCTTGCACGATACCGAAGGCCTCGTCCGAGGCCAGCAGAAAAACATCGAAACGGCCCAAGCCCAACATCGCGTCGAAAACGCCCAGTCGCTGAATCCGTTGCACCGGCCAAGCATTGCTCTCCAGCACCGTGGCGTCGGGCCAATGCGAGACCTGGGCGACGCGCAATTTCTTGGCCTGCGCCAAGTCCTTGATGCCCTCAAGCTCGGCCTGCCGGCTGGCCAAGCAAACCGGCAAGCGCAAGCCGTTCAGGCCACGCCTGAGGCAACCGCGCACCTGGATGCCGTCGGCCTCACGTGCCAGCGAGTTCATGCTGGCCACCACGTCCAAACTGCCGGCTCGCAGCTCCAACAAGGTTCGGCTTTGGGTGATGCTGTCGCGCGGTGGCAGCGCTTCAAAGCGATAGGGCCCATGGCTGGCAATGGTTTTTTCCATCAGCAGGCGCAACACCAGCAAGGCCAGAGACTCGGTCTCGCCCTGCAAAGGCTGCATATCGTGTTTGACCGTTTGTATATCGCCCTTGCCGGCGGCCCAGCACGCCGGCGCGCCAAGCGACGCGGCCGCAGCACCGGCTAGAACGTCTCGGCGACTCAAAAACCCAGGCTCGGTGGTTGCACGCATGCGCAGAGTCTAGACCAGCCTGCCGAGCCACCCGAAGCCCTTGCACCCAGGGTTTCCCCAATGAGGGCTGCACATTCACAGGTTTGATGACGGAGCTTTGCTTGCAAGTCCGTCGCCTACAACAGCAACTTTGCGAAGGCCAGTCTGGGTGGCCGCGCCAGTCGCTGAAAAGGCCTGCAAAAATCGGCAAGAATGCTGGGCCGCCCATCACTCGCACGCAGCAAAGGCCAGATCACCATGCCCCAGTCTTACCCCAACTCGGTGCAGCGCCTGCACGCCTTGTTCGATGCTTGCTGGGAGCGCGAACTGGCCGAGAACCCATTGCAGGCCACCTATATCGGCGACCCACGCTTCAACGCCTTCTGGCCAGACCTGCATCCGGCTGCTTTGGTGAAAGCAGAGCAGGCCAATCGAGCCGCCCTGCGTGAGTTGGAGTCCTTGATGCAGACGGGCCTGCCCGAGGCAGAGAAGCTCAACGCACAGTTGTTCAAACATGAATTGCTGGCCCGACTGGATGTGGCTCCATTTCAGCCCTGGGCCTGGGCAATGTCTGCCCGTGAGGGGCCCCAATCACTCAATGAAGTGGCCGAGTTCATGCCGCTGGACACGGCCGCTGATTTCGACATCTGGCTGCAGCGGCTGCGCGCCCTGCCCGCCTACTTGGCGCAATACGCCAAGCTGCTCAGCGACGCCGCCCAAAGCGGTCGCACCCAACCGCGCATATTGATGGCCCGCGTCTTGCCTCAATTGGATCTGCAAGTGGTGGACGTTCCTGAACAAAGCCCCTTTTACACGGCCTTTCGGCACATGCCGCCGCGCATTGAGGCGGCCGAAGTGGCGCGCCTGAGAGCCGCAGCCTGCCAGCTCATCGGCGAGCAGATCGTGCCGGCCTACCGCCAGTTCCGGCGCTTTTTTGCCGAACTCTATTTACCCGCCTGCCGGGAGACGGTGGGCATCTGGGACAGCCCCGACGGCGCCGCCTACTACGCCAACCGCATCGGCTTTCACACCACCACCTTGCTCGACGCCGAACAGATTCACCAGATCGGCCTGACCGAGGTGGCACGCATCCACGGCGAAATGAAGGCGGTCATGGATCGGCTCAATTTCAGCGGCAGCAAGACCGAGTTCTTCGAGCATCTGCGCAATGATCCCAAGTTCTATTACAAAAGTGAGCAAGAGCTGTTCGCCGCCTACGTGCTGACAGCCAAGAAGATCGAACCGGAGTTGCCCAAGCTGTTCGGCAAGCTGCCGCGCACGCCCTACGGTGTGCGCGCCATTCCCGCGACCAGCGCGCCCAACACCACGGCCGCCTATTACAGCGGCCCGTCCGATGATGGCAAACGCGCCGGCTACTACTACGTCAACCTCTACCGGCCCGAGATGCGGCCGATCTATGAGATCGAAGTCCTGACCGTCCACGAAGCGGTGCCCGGCCACCATCTGCAGATCGCCTTGGCGCAAGAGCAGCAAAACCTACCCAAGTTTCGCCGCTTCGCCGGCTACAACGCCTATCTGGAAGGCTGGGCGCTGTATGCCGAGAAGCTCGGTTTTGAGCTCGGGCTCTACCAAGACCCCTACTCGCATTTTGGTCAACTGACCTACGACATGTGGCGGGCGGTGCGTTTGGTGGTGGACACCGGTCTGCACGCCAAGCGCTGGACGCGCGATCAAGCGATTGACTACTTCCGCGCCAATGCGCCCAAAACCGAGGTCGATATCGTCAACGAAGTAGACCGTTACATCGGCTGGCCGGGTCAAGCGCTGTCCTACAAGATTGGCCAGTTGCGTGTGTTGGCGATGCGGGCCCGCGCCGAGGCTGGCCTGGCCGAGAAATTTGATCTGCGGGCCTATCACGACATGCTGCTGGACGACGGCGCCTTGCCGCTGGACCTGCTGGACCGCAAGGTCGACGACTGGATCGCCGAGCAGCTTAGGCAAAGTACATAGGCGATGCAGAAAATGCATATAGACGGGTTTTTCGGCCAGTCAAGGCCATTGCCCTGGTTTGGCTGAGGCACACTGCTGGCCAGACGCGCGGCAAGGCAACTGCCTGGTGGCGTTCATGATTCCAAGGAGACAAGCAATGACTGACCCTCTCAACGCGTTACAGCGCGAACGAATCGACGCGGTGCTGGCTTTGGCCGCCACCCGTCAACAAGCGCCCGAACAAGGGGCCATGATTGAAAGTTTCGGGCGCGAGTATTTTCGCCGCGTCGACGCCGAAGACCTGCTGGCGCGCACGCCGGAAGACCTGCTCGGCGCCCTGCTTTCGCACCTGCAATTTGGTGCCAAGCGCCAACCCGGCCAGACCTTGGCGCGGGTCTTGAGCCCCAGCGTGGCCGACAACGGCTGGGCTTCGCGCCATTCGGTGATCGACATCATCAATGACGACATGCCCTTTCTGGTCGACACGACGACCATCGAGATCAATCGCCAGGGCCTAACCCTGCATCTGATTGTGCACCCGATTTTCGGCGTCGAGCGCGATGCCGACGGCCAACTGCTGAGCATCCGCCCGCGCAGCGAGGCAGTCGACGCGCCGGGGCTCAAGCGCGAATCTTGGATGCATATCGAGGTCGACCGCATCATCGATGCGCAGCAGCGCCATGAGTTGCTGGCCGGCATCGAGCGCGTGCTCGGCGATGTGCGCGCGGCGGTACAGGACTGGCAACCTATGGTCGGCGCCTTGCGCGCGACCATCAAAGAATTGGAGCAGGCTCCGGCAGCCTTGGACAAGGCCGAAGTCCAGGAAAGCCTGGCCTTTTTGCAATGGTTGGCCGATGACCATATGACGCTATTGGGCTATCGCTGCCATGAATTGGTCACCGAAGCAGGTGCAGACGCCTTGCGTCTGGTGTCGGGCAGTGGTCTGGGCCTCTTGCGTGAAACATCGGAGGAGAAACTCTCCAGCAGCTTCTCGATGCTGCCCGCCAATGCCCGCGCACTGGCGCGCGCGCCCTCGCCCTTGCTGGTCATCACCAAGGCCAATACTCGCTCTACCGTGCACCGGGCCGGCTATACCGACTACGTCGGCGTCAAGCGTTATGACTCGTCAGGGCAGGTCACCGGCGAGCACCGTTTCATAGGTTTGTTCACGTCCACCGCCTACAGTGCGCGGGTCTCTGAGACACCCCTGCTGCGTGGCCGGGTTGACGCCATCACACAGCGCGCCGGCCTGCCTGCGGGTGGCCACTTGGCCAAGGCCTTGCAGCATATTTTGGAGACCTATCCACGCGACGATCTCTACCAGATCTCCAACGACGAGCTGTATGAGACCGCCCTGGGCATCCTGGCTTTGGGAGAGCGCCAACGGCTGCGTCTATTCGTTTGCCGCGATCCGTTTGACCGCTTCTTCAGCTGCCTGGTCTACGTCCCGCGCGAGGCCTACTCGACCGATATGCGGATCAAGTTCCAGGCTATTTTGATGCAGGTCTTCAGCGGCAGCAGCGCCGAGTTTGATGTGCAGCTGAGTGACGCGGTGCTGGCGCGCATCCACTTCACCGTACGCACGACGCCGGGCCAGGTGCCGGTGTTTGATCGCAAGGAGGTGGAGGCGCGCCTGACGGCCGCGGCACGCCGCTGGGACGATGACTTGCGCGACGCGCTGGTCGACGCCGAAGGCGAGGCGCGCGGGCTGGAGTTGTTCAAGCGCTGGGGAGCGGGCTTCCCCGCCGGCTACCGCGAGCGCGTGAGTGCGCGCGCTGCTGTGCCCGATGTCGTCAAGCTGGCCAGCCTGAGCCCGGAGGCGCCGCTGGCACTGGCCCTGTATCGCCCCTTCGGCGCGGAATCCGGCACGCTGGGCTTCAAGGTCTACCGCTCAGGTCAAGCGGTCGTGCTGTCCGACAGCTTGCCCATGCTGGAACATATGGGCGTGCGCGTACTGGGCGAGCACAACCACCGCATTCTCGATGCCGCGGGTCAAAATAGCAGCGTCTCGCTGCACGACTTCGAGTTGCAAGCGAGCGTGTCCGACGAGATCGAGCCCGAGGCCTTGGCGCGCTTGTTCGAAGACACCTTTGCACGCGTCTTCCGCGGCGAGGTCGAGAACGACGACTTCAACCGCCTGGTGCTGCGCGCCGGCCTGGCCAACGACGAAATCGTCGTGCTGCGTGCCTATGCCAAGTATTTGCGCCAGATCGGTTTTGCACTCTCGCAGGCGACCATCGAGGCCACGCTGGCCGCGCATCCGCGCATTGCCCGCATGCTGGTGACGCTGTTCAAGCTGCGCTTTGACCCCGCGGCCCATGATGAGCTTGGCGCCAACGCCCAAGTCAACGGGATTGAAAAGGCGCTGGAGAAGGTCAGCAATCTGCAAGAAGACCGGGTCTTGCGCCAATTGCTGGCTCTGATTCAAGCGACGCTGCGCACCAACTTCTGGCGCACCGGCATCGGCCACACGGGTGCTGCCGGCCCACGCCGCAGTTTCCTGAGCTTCAAGCTCGATTCGGCCAAGATTCCCGGCCTGCCGGAGCCGCGGCCGCTGTATGAAATATCGGTCTACTCGCCACGCTTTGAGGGCATCCACTTGCGCGGCGGTAAGGTTGCTCGGGGCGGCCTGCGCTGGTCGGACCGGCCGGAAGACTTCCGCACCGAAGTCCTCGGGTTGGTGAAGGCGCAGATGGTCAAGAACACCGTCATCGTGCCCGTCGGCAGCAAGGGCGGCTTCGTGTTGAAAAAGGCTCCGCCTCAGTCGGACCGCGAAGCCTTCATGAAGGAAGGCATCAGTTGCTATCAGGACTATCTGCGCGCACTCTTGGACCTGACCGACAACTACGCCGCCGGCTTGGTGGTGGCACCGCCCCAAGTCGTGCGCCTGGATGAGGACGACCCGTATCTGGTGGTGGCAGCCGACAAAGGCACCGCCACCTTCTCCGACTATGCCAACGCGGTCAGCTTGGAATATGGCCATTGGCTGGGCGACGCTTTCGCCTCAGGCGGCAGTGTCGGCTATGACCACAAAGCCATGGGCATCACCGCGCGCGGTGCCTGGGAGTCGGTCAAGCGGCACTTCCGCGAGATTGGCGTCAACACCCAGAACGAAGAGTTCACGGTGGTCGGCGTCGGCGATATGTCGGGCGACGTGTTCGGCAACGGCATGTTGCTGTCACCCCATATCCGCTTGGTGGCAGCGTTTGACCACCGCCATGTCTTCATCGACCCGAGCCCGGACGCAGCATCCTCGTTTGCCGAACGCGAGCGCCTCTTCAAGCTGCCACGTTCCAGCTGGGCTGACTATGAGGCCAGCCTGATTTCGGCCGGTGGCGGCATCTGGGCACGCTCTGAAAAGTCGATCCCTATTTCACCGCAAGCACAGGCCGTGCTCGGTATCACGGCCGAGCGACTGGCTCCTAACGAGTTACTCAGTGCGATCCTGAAGGCGCCGGTTGATTTGCTTTACAACGGCGGCATCGGCACCTACATCAAGTCAGCCAGTGAAACGCACGCCGATGTGGGCGACCGCGCCAATGACGCGCTGCGCATCAACGGCGCGGACTTGCGTTGCAAGGTCGTGGGCGAAGGCGGCAACCTCGGTTGCACGCAGCGCGGGCGGGTCGAGGCGGCACTGGCCGGTGTGCGCATCTACACCGACGCGATCGACAACTCGGCCGGCGTGGACACCTCGGACCATGAAGTCAATATCAAGATTCTCTTGGGCTTGGCCATGGGTGACGGCGAGATGACGCTGAAGCAGCGCAATGTACTGCTGCCGCAGATGACCGATGAGGTCGCCTCGCTGGTTTTGCGTGACAACTATTTCCAAACCCAGGCGCTCTCCATCGCCAGCCGCCAAGGTGCAGCGCTGATTGACCAGCAAGCGCGCTTTATCCGCTTCCTGGAGCGGGCCGGGCGTTTGAACCGGGCGATCGAATTCTTGCCCACCGATGACCAGATCAAGGAGCGCAAGGCCCGCGGCATCGGCCTGACGACACCGGAAATGGCGGTTTTGCTGGCCTATAGCAAGATGTGGCTGTCTGACGAGTTGATGAGCTCCGATCTGCCTGAGGACAGCTGGATTGGTACTGCTGTAGAGCGTTACTTCCCGGCGCTGCTGCGCGAGAAATTCGCCTCCTACATCCCGCGCCATCCGCTCAAGCGCGAAATCATCGTCACCCATGTGCTCAACAGCATGCTGAACCGGGTCGGCGCGACCTTTGTCCACCGTCTGAGTGAATCCAGCGGCGCCAAGCCGGCGCAGATCGTGCGCGCCTACCTGGCCACCCGCGAGGTCTTCGGCTATGTGCCGCTGTGGCTGAAGATCGAGGCACTGGACAATCTGGTGCCCGATGAGGTGCAGGCCGACATGATCGACGAGTTGGGCCGTTTGGGCGCGCATGCGACCAACTGGTTCTTGCGCTCGCGCCGCCTGGCTGAGCCGATGGAGCAGGTAATCAAGCGCTTTGCACCGGCAGTGGAGGTCTTGCGCACCACGCTGGTCCAGCATAACGATCTGTCTGCGCGTGCTGCGGCTCGTGTCGAGGCTGGCGTGCCGATCGATATTGCGCGCGACGTCAGCCATGCCGAGGAGCTGTTTGCGGCACTCGATATCGCCGAGATCGCCGATGCCACCCAGCATTCGCTGGAAGTCGTTTGCGAAGTGCACGCCAAGCTGGGTCAGAAGCTGGGCCTGGAGCGGCTGCGCCAGCAGATCGATGCCTTGGCCGCAGACAGCTACTGGCAAACCCAGGCCAAGGCTGCGCTGGGCGACGACCTGTCCGGTCTGCAACGCGCGATCGCCTTGGATGTGCTGGGGCAAGGCGGCGCTCAATCCGCGCCCGAACTGCTCAGCAACTGGGCCACCCGCAACCAGGATGCACTGGAGCGCGCTCACAAGCTCTTGGGCGAATTCAGCGAAGCCAAGGCGGTGGATCTGGCGATGCTCTCGGTCGCGCTGCGGGAGTTGCGCAACTTGGCTTGAGCAACCAAGGGTTAAGCTGCTACCCGGCTTGGCTTCCTTGCAAGACGAGGGGCAAAGCACGACACATGAACCTGCGCGCCGGCTTATCCAGCCGGCGCGCTCATGTTGACAGCATGGCGGTGGGTACTTTGCCACCACTGGCCTGCTTTGTGCTTACTGCTTCCTGCTCTCCGTCTTCTTGCCCAAGATCATGCCCAAGATCATGCATAACTTAGCCGCCACTGCCGCCCCCTCTATCCTGCCGCCTGATGATGGGCTGCGCTATCTGCTCCACAACGAGGTACATGCCCGGCCATCGGCGCGCATCCACCTGCCCGCCCTGATCATCAGCGTGGCCGTGCTCAACGAGGGCGTGAGCCGCGAGGCCGAGTGCGAACATCTGCGCCGCCTGCCCGGCCAAGAGGGTTTGCAGTTGGAAGCGATGCAGGGCAATTTTTTGCGCCTGCGCGGCGACGGCCACACGGTCAAATGGGAGCGCCACAGCGAGTTCACCCGCTACGCTATCGTCCAAGCCTTGCCAACCCGAGCCCTTCTAGGCTGCAACGAGCCGGAGCTGATGTCGGCCATGCGAGTGGATGCAGACTGGCTGCGGCAGCTGCCCGGGCGCACGGTGGCCGCCGTCAAGCTGGTGATGTTGGAGCATGACATCAGCCGCCCCGATGAGGCTCGAGCCTTGGGCCAGCAATGGTTTGGAGGGCGTACTGTGGTGGCCTCCATGATGGGCAACTCGGAAGAGTCCGGCCATGCCGGCCACTCGGTGGTGGTCACCAACTTCCGTTTGCTGCCCAGTGGCTTCGAACGCATTTTGGTGATCGCGCCGCCCGGCACCAGCCCAACACGCGCCGGCCGGATCTCGCAGCGCTTGCTGGAACTGGAGGTCTACCGCTTGATGGCTTTACGCGGCCTGCCGGTGGCCAAAGACATTGCGCCGGTGTTGGCGCAGGCCGAGGCCAGCTTGGCCGATGTGACACTCAAACTCGAGGGTAAGCAGGCGTCCGAGAGCGAGCTGCTGGACACCTTGATCCATGTTGCTGCGGGGGTTGAACGCGCCACCGCCCAGCATGCCTACCGCTTCGCCGCGACCCAAGCCTACGACACGCTGGTGCGTCAGCGCATTGCCGAGCTGCGCGAGAGACCGATTCCAGGCACGCAAACTTTGGGGGAATTCATGCAGCGCCGGCTCTCACCGGCGATTGCCACTGTGGCAGCGACCGCGCAAAGGTTGGCCTCCTTGTCGCAGCGCATCGAGCGCGTCAGCGCGCTGCTGCGCACCCGGGTCGACATCGCCACCGAACAGCAAAACCATCTGTTACTGGCCAAGCTCACCAGGGGTCAGGATTTGCAGCTGAACCTGCAGACGACGGTGGAAGGCCTTTCCATCGCGGCCATTTCCTACTATGTCGTGAGCCTCTTGCTCTATGCCGCCAAGGCCTTGAAATCGGCTGGCCTCGGTGTCAATCCGGAGATGGCCGTGGGCGCCGTCATACCGCTGGTGTTGTGGTCCGTCTGGCGGGCGACCCGGCGCGTGCATGCCAAGCTGCACGCGCGCAGCTGAGTCAAACCGGCTGAACGATAGCCTTGTTGCGCCGCTGGGCGTGGGGCTGGGGCTGGGGCTGCATGGACTGCCATGACTTGGGCCGCTCCGAAGCCCGGGCAGCCAGCCCGGACAGTTTGAACTGCTTGAACTGACTCAGGCGCAGTAGTTGCAAACAGTTTTGCAAGTCACTCAGGGCTTGATGCATGCCGAGTATCTGCTTTTTCTGTTCATCCAGCACCGCCACGGCAGCGGGCGGGAAGCTCTCGATATCGGCCTGCATGCGCTTGAGCCAATGATCGACCAACACTTCCAACACCTGCAATTCATGCCCGGCCGAGGGCAAGCCCTGGGCCTGCGCTTGCAGAAAATGCTCCAGCAATACGCCTACCGGAACGCCGTCCAAGACTGCACCAGGTGTCTGCGCGGCCAACCAAGCCTGCACAGCATGAATCGGAGTGCTTGACTGTTCCATAGTTTCCCTTTCGAACCGACTACAACAGGGCCCGAACAATTGGCACGCAGTGTAGAAGGGAGAACCTCAGGGAAAACCATTTCCTTCAAAAATTCATGGATTTCTTTGTGCCGCTTGATGTAGCTCATCAAAGCAGTTCAGCGGTCTGCCTACCCATTCAGACCAGGGGGCTTGGCAAGATCGTCCAAGCTTTGGCCCTGCGCGGCCAGGAGTTTTTCCAATGCGGGCAGCAAGGGGCCCAGACGCTCATCTATCGCCGCCCTCACCGTATCGACAAAAACCTGCGTCTGCCGCTCGATCTCGATATTGAGCAAGGCGCCCTCGCCCTTGGCGCCAAAAGTTGTCATGCGCAGCGTTTCGGGGATCAACCAGACCTCGAACCAGGCTTGCTTGCGGTCCGCCTCGGCCACCGTCAGGCTGGCGCCATTGATGGCGATATAGCCCTTGGCGAAGATATACCGCATCCAGTTCGGTGGCACTTGAATGCGTACACAAACATTGTTCTCAGGCCGGCGGATCGCGGCGACCGTGGCCATGAAATCAATATGGCCGGACAGTGGGTGGCCGCCAATCTCGGCGCCGTCGCGGGCGGCCCGCTCGACATTGATCAAGCTGCCCTGCTCCAGCTCTGCCAAGGTGGTCAGCTTCAGGCTTTGCTGCATCACGTCGAAGTCAGCACTGTCTTGGGGCCCCAAGGCCGTGACGGTCAAACAAACGCCATCACAAGCGACGCTGGCACCGATCTCAAGACCGGCGCAAAACCCGGCCGGAAATTGCAGCGTGAAGCTGCGCAAGCCGGGCCGGTCGGTGATGGACGCCACGCTGGCGACGGCTTGAACAATGCCTGTGAACATGGGGAAATGACAACGCTGATTGCAGAGCCGCTCAGCTTATCAGTTCGGCAGACGGGCCTCGGCTTTGTTGGCTTTGTCAGCGATGCGAGGCAAACAGCTCGGCCGAAAACCCTATGCTCAAGCGACCGTCCGCCCATTGCATCACCGGGCGTTTGATGGCACTGGGCTGCGACAGCAGCAGCGCTTGCGCCGAGGCGCTGTCGACCACCGCTGCGCGGCTGGCCTCATCAAGCTTGCGCCAGGTCGTTCCGGACCTATTCAAGACCCGTTCCCAGCCCAGTTGCTCGCACCACTGGGCCAAGGCCTCGGGCGGCACGCCGGCCTTCTTGAAGTCATGGAATTGATAGGCCAAGCCTTGCTCGGCCAACCAGGCGCTTGCGCGCTTGACGGTGTCGCAGTTTTTGATTCCGTACAGAGTGATCATGAGGTGAGGACTAAATGGACGTTGATCTTGGGCGCACGCTACCATGACGGCCATGATTGATTGGCTTGATGAAAACTCTTTGGATTTCCCGCCCAGCGAACAAGCCTTGAGCGCTGAATCGGACGCACCCGGCCTGCTCGCCGCCGGCGGCGACCTGAGCCCGCAGCGCCTGCAAGCGGCTTATTCGCGCGGCATCTTCCCCTGGTACGGTGCTGGGCAGCCGCCGCTGTGGTGGGCACCCGATCCACGCATGGTGCTGCAAACCCAGCACTTCAAACTCGCGCGCTCTTTGCGCAAGACCCTGGCCCATTTCAGGCGCTCGGCCAATTGTGAAATCCGCGTTGACAGCGCGCTGCCCGAGGTTTTGAGCGCCTGCGCGGGCGCACCGCGCGAGGGCCAGGCCGGCACCTGGATCTTGCCGGAAATGCAGGCCGCCTATGTGGCATGGGCAGCGCAGTCGCGTGCGGTCCACAGCATCGAGACATGGATGGACGGCGAACTGGTCGGCGGACTCTATGGCGTCAACATCGGCCGCATGTTTTTCGGCGAATCGATGTTCATGCGCCGCACCGATGCATCCAAGATCGCACTGGCCGCCTTGGTCTGCCTGTGCCGCAAGCATGGCATCCCTTGGATTGACTGCCAGCAAAACACCGGTCATCTGGCCTCACTGGGTGCAGCCGAAGTGCCGCGCAGCGCCTTCGAGGCGCATGTCAGAGCGGCGGTGACCGAGCCGGGACCGGCCGACTGGTCTTATCATCCGGCCCTTTGGGCCTTGCTGGATCAGCCGTGACTTACCCCAAAGAGCTCCCGCTGGCGCAATTGCAGTTCTATGCCACTGCCGCCTATCCGTGCAGCTACTTGCCCGACCGGCAAGCGCGCTCGCAAGTGGCCACGCCCAGTCATTTGATTCATGCCGACGCCTACTCGGGGCTGGTGGCGGCGGGTTTTCGGCGCAGCGGCTTGTTCACCTACCGCCCCTATTG
Organism: Paucibacter sp. B2R-40; assembly: GCF_025717555.1. Taxonomy (GTDB): domain Bacteria; phylum Pseudomonadota; class Gammaproteobacteria; order Burkholderiales; family Burkholderiaceae_C; genus Paucibacter_A. Next base: position 172,198 of record NZ_JAJIRP010000003.1, read on the forward strand.
CGACGGCTGCAAAGCTTGCGTGCCGATGCGTGTGCCGGCCGCAAGTTTCACGCCCACCCGCAGCCAGCGTCGCGCTTGGCATCAGCACCGCAATCTGCAAGCCAAGGTGATGCGCCTGGGCTATAGCCAAGAGCACTACGAGCTCTATCTGCGCTACCAGACCGGCCGACACTCGGGCGGCGGCATGGACCACGACAGCGTTGATCAATACACGCAGTTTTTGCTGCAAAGCCGCATCAATTCGCGCATGGTGGAGTTCCGCGAGCCGCAGGCCGATGGTTCACTGCGGCTGAAAATGGTCTCGATTCTGGACATCCTCAGCGACGGCCTGTCGGCCGTCTATACCTTTTACGAGCCCGAAGAAAAAACCAGTTACGGTACCTACAACGTGCTGTGGCAGCTACAACAAACGCGCGACCTGCAACTGACCCACCTCTACCTGGGCTATTGGATCGCCGAGAGCCCCAAGATGGCTTACAAGACGGATTTCAAGCCCTATCAGCTGCTGCGCGATGGCGTCTGGCTCACCGACGAGGCCTGAGCGAGCTCCAAGCTGACCAACACCTGTTGCGCGATGCTCAAGCAACTGGTCAAGCCCGGCGACTCTATCCCCAAAAGATTCACCAAGCCGGGCTGACCATGCTGGCTCGGCCCGTCAATGCGAAAGTCCGGCGCCGGCGTTTGCGGCCCGTGGATCTTGGGCCGCACGCCGCTATAAGCCGGCTGCAGGGCGCCGTCCGGCAAGGCCGGCCAGTAGCGCCGCACATCGGCATAGAAAGCCTCGGCCCGACCCGCCTCAACACGGTAGTCGAGTTGCTGCGGGTCGCTGATGCCGTGCAGCCATTCGGCATCCGGGCCAAAACGGGCTTGCCCGCCCAGGTCCAGGCTCAGATGCACACCCAGCCAGGCATCTTGCGGCAATGGGTAGATCAGCCGGCTAAAAGGCGCCGGACCGGCCAAGGCGAAATAGCTGCCTTTGCTGAAATGAGCGCGCGCCTGCTGCTCAAGCGGCAGCCCTTCGGTGCACTGCGTCAGCCCTGGCGCCCACAGGCCCGCCGCGTTGACGACGACGCCGGCATGCAAGGCCATTTCAGCACCGCCCGCTTGCACCAGCAGCCGCCAGACTTGCTCATCGCGCCGCAGCCGGGTGACGGTGGAACACAGGGCCAGGGCGCCACCGGCCGCCTCGAAGTCGCCCAGCAAGGCGAGCATCAAACCGTGGCTGTCGATGATGCCGGTCGACGGCGAGGCCAGCGCGGCCACGCAGGTCAGGGCCGGCTCCAAGGCCTGCGCCTGTGTTCCGTCGAGCCAGCGCAAATCGTGGACACCATTGCGCCGCGCCCTGTCCGCTAAGGCCTGCAGACCGCTCACTTGAGCGGCATCGGTCGCCACCACCAGCTTGCCGCAACGCCGAAAAGCCACTTGATGCGACTCGCAATAGTCGTACAGCATGTCACGCCCCTGCACGCAAACCCGCGCCTTCAGCGAGCCCGGCGGGTAATACAGCCCGGCGTGGATGACCTCGCTGCTGCGCGAACTGACACCACTGCCGATGCGTTCGGCACGCTCCAGCAACAGCGTTTCCAAGCCACTCATTGCCAAGGCACGCGCGACGGCCAAGCCCACCACGCCGGCGCCAATCACGACCGCATCGACCATTTCAACTGCTTTTTCCATCACTCGATTGTGCGGCGAGTGAGCAAACCCCGCGTAAACACTTAGGTCAAAATCGGCCTTGCTGCGCACTATTTCGCAGGCTTGTGGGGGGTCATTTCCTAACGGCCAATTTGGCAGGTATTTAGGTCGATATTCCGGCGAATGCTTCATCTTGGAACACTGAAACTGCGCTCCCAACAAGCCCTGCTGTCAAGGGCAATCAACCAGCACGCCAAAAGCGGCATGGTCACGGGGAGCTCAGCAAGACCATTCAGGATTCGGCCCGACGTCATCACAGGGCCGCGAGGGAAGCACCGATGTCCGCCTTTGCTAACGCAAATAGTAAGCGCATCTTGATTGTTGATGACAGCCGGGCCATACAGGCCATCATTCGCCGCACGCTTGAATGCGAGGAGCTCGGCGACTTGCTATTTCAAACCGCCAGCGATGGGGCCGACGCCCTCGACAAGGTGGCTTCATTCAAACCGGACCTGGTTCTGTCGGACTGGCATATGCCCGGAGTCTCGGGCATCGAGATGCTGCAAACCCTCAGGCAGACCGGTCACCACCATGTCGCTGTGGGCTTCATCACCACCGACACGGCGAGCGAATGCCGCACCCAGGCGCGCAGCAACGGTGCCTTGTTCTTTCTCAACAAGCCCTTTGACGACCTCACTCTGCGCAGCGCCGTGGCGCTTGGCCTGGGCCGCAGCTCTTTCAATCAGCGAGCCGGCAGGCCCAAGAACGCGGACATCTTGCCCGCTGCCAAGACCCGACCACCCCAGGCCATCGAATCATTGGCACAAACTCAACAAGCGCTGTTCGCCCATCTGGGCATGCGCGGTTTTGAATTGACACGCATGCACGAGCAGGGTCTGTTCATTCAACAATCGCCACAGTTGATCGCGCTCTACGGCAGCGCCGGCCGCAAGGGCGTGTACGCGGTGGGCCTGCTCGACCTCAACGCTTGCGTGCTGATCGGAGGGCTTGCAGCGGGCTGCAGCGCGCAGGAAATGCAGGCCAGCCGCACCCAGCATGCACCCAGCAGCAAACAAGTCGAACAGGCCACGCGCTTTATGCGCTCGATGGCCGCTTTGTTGAAAAAACGCTCGTCTAGCGACGCCCCGACACTCAACGCCGCACGCATCAGCAGCCAGCCACTGGAAAGACTGGCCAGCCTGATCGAGGCCAATGCCGGCCGCTCCGACTTCATGCTGCGCGTCAACAGCATGGGCGTTCAAGGCGAGGCCCGGCTCAGCTTCATGCTGGCCTGAGCGCTCACCGTCGACGCTGGACTTGAAGTGCTGGCTCGCATCGCCGGCACAATAGCGCTCGTTGGCCATTTCAAGTGCCCGCCCCATTCATTTTTTCGAGAGATTTCTTAGCATGCGCCCAGCCACAGTATTGAAGAGCAGTTTATTGATGCTTGCCCTGGCCATTGGAGCCCACGGGAGTGCTCGCGCCGATTTCGAGATGACCGACAAGAAGGGTCGCCGCATCCTGTTGAAGGACAACGGTACCTGGCGTTTTTTAGAGTCCAAAGAAGCTGCTGCATCGGCGCCCCAAGCAACAGAAGAGCTCAAGATCGAGAACATGATCGAGCTGCAGTTGCTGCGACGCTTTGATGCGCCGGCCGGCTGCCGTTTCGATCTCAGCCTGGCCAATAACTTGCCGTATGAGATCAGCAATCTGGTGCCAGACTTCATCGCCTTGCGATCCAACGGCGCGGTCTACGGCAATGCCTTGACCAGTTTTGCGGCCGTCAAGCCGGGCGAATCGCGCAACCGTTCGATTCAATTCGCCGGCATCCCCTGCACCGAAATTGCCAAGGTTCAGGTCAGCGGTGCTGATCGCTGCGAAATGGGTCCGCTGAACAAGTTCACCGAATCCAAGGGCAAATGCCTGAGCGCCATCAGAGTGATGGCAAGTGAGTTGCTGAAGTTCGAAAAATAGACTTGGCTATGCCTTGGGCGGCAGCGCCATCGTCGGCCGCCGCGCCATCGCCAAGTGCCAGCGGTGCAGATCGGGCTGGCTATTCTCATCGGGTTTGATGCGCAGCACGCGCGCGAAATCCACCGCCACCACGGCGCTGATATCGGCCACGCTAAAACGCTCGCTGGCGATGAAGTCGCGCCCTTTCAAACGCTCGTCCAAGCTCGTGAAGAACTGTTGCACTCTGGCACGACCGCGCTCGCCAAGCGCGGGAATCTGCGCATAGTTCACCGGGCCGGGCAGCGCCCGGTTGACCATCGCCGGCGAGCTGTTGCGCAGTGCCTCGGCAATGGCCAGCAACCCCTCGAACTCGATGCGCCAGTTCCAACTGGCGATTTCGGCCTTCTCTTCGGGCGAGATGCCCAGCAGCGGCGGCTGCGGAAAACGCGCCTCCAGATAGGCGGCGATGGCCGCGTTGTCGCTCAGCAGTAGGCCCTCCTCGGTGCGCAGCGCCGGCACCGTGCATTGCGGGTTCAGTTGCCGGTAGGCCTGGCCCATCTGCTCGCCACGGCGCAGGTCGATCTCGACCGTGTCGTGAGCAATGCCTTTTTCGGCCAGCAAGATGCGGGCGCGGCGGGGGCTGGGCGCGCTGGCGCAGTCGTAAAGCGTGAGGGGCATTGGGGCGTCTTTCTTGATCGCGGCGGGCTAAGGCTGAGGGTCCTGGGCGGACTCGGTATGGCGGGCGCGCCAAGCGCGCAGGTCTTGCCGGTATTGGTCCATGGCCAAGTCGTGCAAATCGAAGATGCAAGGCTCGCAGCCATTGCCGCAGCAAGCATCGAGATCGGCTGCTGCTGGCGGCTGCGGCATCGGGTCGCCATCGAGAGCATTGAGTGCATTGAGAGGTGAATCCATGGCGCGGAATTGTCCACCAGCGCCGCCTGAAACGGCTGGCACAGGGCTTTGCGTTTCGGGCCCGGACAAATTTCAAGCCGCCCTGGCCAATTTCGTCCTACGCAAAGCGTGCTTGGTCGCAAGCCGCCTGCCAAGCCGCGCCTGGCCTTCTACATTGGGCCACCCAGTTCCGGTGGATGCCCATGAACACCCCCAAGTTTTCCTTGTCGATGACGCTGCGCGATTGGCGCGCCGGTGAATTGCAGTTCCTGTTGATCGCGCTGACGCTGTCGGTTGCGGCGATCGCTTCGGTGAGCTTTTTTGTCGACCGCATCCGGGCCGGCATGGACCGCGATGCGGGCCAGATGCTGGCCGCCGACTTGCGCATCGCCAGCGATACGCCGCTCAGCCCCGATTGGCAGGCAGCTGCCCTGCAGCGCGGCCTGCAGGCGGCCCAAACCATTGAAACCCTCAGCGTGGCCATGGCCGGCCAAGGAATCGACACCCGCTCGCATTTAGTTGGGGTCAAGGCGGTCAGCGCTGGCTACCCGCTGCGCGGCCAGATCCGTTTGAAGCCAGGGGAGGAACGAACCCTTGCCACGCCCGCAACGCCGTCAGCAGGCAGCGCCTGGGTCGACAAGCTGGTGCTGAGCGAGCTCAAGCTCAAGCTGGGTGAGCCGCTGCAACTCGGCGACAAGACCTTTCGGGTCACGCAGATTATTGCCAGCGAGCCCGACAGCAGCGGCGCCATGCGCAGGTTCGCGCCCCGGGTGATGATCGCGCAGGCCGACCTGGCCGCCACCCAGTTGATCGGGCCCGCCTCGCTGGCGATTTACCGCCTCTTGCTGGCCGGGGCGCCCGCGTCGGTGGAAGCGTTCAAGACCGAGCTGCAAGCCAAGGCCGAGGCGCGCAAATTGAAGAATCTGCAGATCGATTCGCTGGCCTCCAGCCGCGCTCAACTGGGTGCCGTGCTGCAGCGGGGTGAGCAATTTTTAGCCCTGGTGAGCCTGCTCTCGGCGCTGTTGGCAGCGGTGGCGGTGGCGATGGCGGCACGCCGCTTCATGCTGCGCCACCTGAACGCCAGCGCAATGCTGCGCGTGCTGGGCCTGACCCAAAATCAGCTCGGCGCCGTCTTCTTTATCGAGTTCTTGCTGGTCGGCCTGCTCGGCAGCGCAGCCGGTGTGGCCATCGGTTACGCCGGCCATTTGCTGCTGTTGGAATGGCTGGGCAAGCTGCTCGGCAAAGAACTGCCTGCTGCAAGCTGGCTGCCGGCCTTGCAATGCCTGGCCAGCGGATTGGTCTTGCTGCTGGGCTTTGCGCTGCCGCCTTTGCTGCAGCTGCGCCATGTACCGCTGGTCAGCGTCATGCGCCAAGAACCGCTGCCGATGAAGGGGCTGACCCTGGCCAGCTACGGCCTAGGCCTGCTGGCCTTTGTTGGCCTGCTGCTGTGGCAGACCGGCGATGTGCGCCTGGCCAGTTTGAGCGTGATCGGCTTCCTGCTCGGCTTTGCGCTTTTCGCTGCTGCCGCAGTCTTGAGCATGCGGGCGCTCAAGCTGACAGCGGGGGCCTTCCCCACCTTGCCCACCTGGCGCTTCGCCGTCACTGCGCTGCAACGCCGACCGGCCGCCACCGTGACCCAGATCGTCGCCTTGTCCATCGGTTTGATGGCCTTGCTGCTCTTGACCCTGGTGCGCCAGGACTTGATCAAGTCATGGCAAGACAGTACGCCGGCCGACGCCCCCAACCATGTGATCTTCAACATCATGCCGCAGCAAGCCGCCGCGATCAGCGCCAGGCTGGCCAGCATCGGCTCGCCCGAGATGCAAAGCCAGATGCGCGGCCACTTGGCGCAAATCAACGGCAAAAACATCGCCGACATCAAGTTCAGCGACGCCAAGGCGCAGGCGCTGGCCGAGCGGGAGTTCGATCTGTCCGACACCAACCGGCTGCCGCCGAAAAGCAAAATCACGGCCGGTCGTTGGCATCAGCAGCATGGGGCGGCTGAGCCGAGTGACCCCAAAAGGGCCGAGGTATCGGTCGACGAGCAAATCGCCAAGCGGCTGGGGCTGAAACTGGGTGACCGCCTGAGTTTCGCGTTAGCCGGCCAGACTTACAGCGCCAGCATCACCAGCCTGCGCCAGGACGAAGAGCAGTTCCAGCGCCTGAGCTTCGGCTTTTTGTTCAAGCCCGACAGCAGCGTCGATCTGCCGCGCACCTATCTGACGAACTTCTTCTTGCCGGACGGCGAGCAGCGGCTGATCACCGAGCTGTTGCACGAGTTCCCCAACCTCAGCGTGCTCGACTTTGGCACCCTGCTCCAGCAAGCGCGCGAGATGCTGGATCAGGTCGCGGCGGCGGTGGAGTTCTTGTTTGCCTTCACGCTGGCCGCCGGCGTGGCGGTGCTGTACGCGGCGCTGGCCGGCTCGCAAGACCTGCGCATGCAAGAAGCGGCCCTGTTGCGAACCCTGGGCGCGACGCGCCAGCAGCTGCGCAGCGCGCAGTGGCTCGAATACCTGCTGATGGGCGGCCTGGCCGGCCTGCTGGCCGCGAGCGGCGCTGCGGCCATCAGCTGGGCGCTGGCCAAATTCATCTTCCACCTCGCATGGGGCCTCTCGCCTCAGCTCTGGCTGGCGGGCCTGATCCTGGGCGCCGTTTGCGCAGTGCTGGGCGGCTGGTTGGGCCTGCGCAAGATCCTCACACAAGCACCGCTGCTGAGCTTGCGCGGCGTCTAGACCGTAACTTGTTATCTACAGGCCATCAACATGAACAACTCGAACACAGATGCCCCGCCGGCAACAGCGCAGACCGCAGCCATCAGCGTCAAAAATCTTGGCAAACAAGTCCCCGATGCCGGTGGCGCGCTGACGATTCTGCAAGACATTTCGTTCTCGGTCCAAAAGGGCGAAACATTGGCCTTGCTCGGGGCGTCGGGCTCCGGCAAGTCCACGCTGCTGGGCCTGCTGGCCGGCCTGGACAGCCCCAGCCAGGGCAGCGTCTGGCTGGAGGGGCAGGACATCTTTGCTCTGGATGAAGACGGCCGGGCGATTCTGCGCAAGCACAAGCTCGGTTTCGTGTTTCAGTCTTTCCAGCTCTTGCCACATCTCAACGCGCTGGAAAACGTGGCGCTACCGCTGGAGTTGCGCGGTGAAAAGTCAGCCGGCGAGAAAGCGCGCGCGATGCTGGACCGGGTGGGTCTGGCAGCCCGGCTGCGCCACTACCCCAAATACCTGTCGGGCGGTGAGCAGCAGCGGGTCGCCCTGGCGCGCGCTTTTGTCACCGCACCGGCGCTGTTGATGGCCGATGAGCCGACCGGCAGTCTGGACTCGGCCACCGGAACAGCCGTGATGCAATTGATGTTCGACCTGACCCGCGAGCATCGCTCCACGCTGGTGATGGTCACGCATGACCAGGGGCTGGCGGCGCGCTGCGGGCGCCAGATCAGCTTGTCTGCGGGCAAGATGTTGGAGCCGCAGGTCTGTGCTTAAAGCTGAGTTTGAGCCGCGCTCACATCTGCTTGAACAGATGCGTATAGCTCTCGGCCACCAGCAGCGACTCGGGTCTGTCTTTCAGTTTCAACTGCAAGCGCCCGCGGAAGTCTCGGCTGGCGCCGGCGATGGCTGCGACATTGACCAGCGTCGAGCGATGGATTTGCCAGAACTGATGGGCATCGAGCTCCTCCGCCAGCTCTTTGAGCGGCTTGCGAATCAAGGCCTCGGCGTCGCGCGTCACCACACGGGTGTATTTGGTGTCGGCCTGGAAGTACAAGATCTCGTCAACGGTCAGCAGCCTGAGTGTCTGCCCGACCGAGGCATTGATCCAGCGCAGCGGCGCACGCGCTTGCGCTCCAGGCTGCGGACTCGATGGCGAACTCCGCTCTGCCTCAAGCGGATCTCGCGACAATTGCTTCAACACGCTCCCGAGGTCAGCGGGTGCCCCCAGCAGGCGCTCTTTGAGGCGGCGGATGGTGGTGAACAGGCGCGGCACCGACAAGGGCTTGAGCAAATAGTCCACTGCGCCGGCGTCAAAGGCCTCGATCGCGTACTGGTCGTAAGCCGTCACGAAAACAATATGCGAGCGCCCCTGCCCAGCTAGCTGAGCGGCTACTTCCAGCCCGGTGGCACCCGGCATCTGAATATCCAAAAACACGACATCAGGCTGGTGCTCGGCCACCAGGCGCAGCGCCGCGATACCGTCGGCGGCTTCGCCCAGAATGCACAGCTCGGGCCAGACTTGGCCCAAAGCCTCGATCAATTCTTGCCTGAGCGTGGCCTCGTCTTCGGCCACCACGGCGGTGTAGGTTCTGCTCATCAATCATCTCCATCAGAGCTGGGGTTCAAGCTTGCCGGCCAGCGCTCATGGCACTGCGCAAGCGCGCAATCAACTGATCCAATTGCGCCGGCGCTTGGGGCTGCCCTTGGGCGTAGGCTTGTTCAATCGACAGCAGCGAATCAAACAACTGCTGCGGGTCAACTTGGGCAATCTTGGCGCGAAGCCGCGCGGCCATCGCGGCCTCGGCGTAACGACTCTGCTCACCGAGCAAGCGCTGCAGCGCCAAGTCCTTGTTTCGGCGGCGCGCGCGCATCTCGGCCAGCGCCACCAACAAGCCCCCCACAAGCCCCACATACAAAGCCTCGCCCAGCACATTGATCCAGGATTTGTGCAGCAGGTTTTGAGCCCGGCAGGCACTGCAGGCCGACAGTAAGGCAGCGGGGTCCAGCAGCCAGGGCAGGACCAGCGGGGCAAGCAAAGGGATAAGAAGATTGGACGAGATCGCCGCAGCGCCGGCCCCGACCCCGACCGCCAAGATCAGGCGCCGAGTGCGCGCGCCAAGGTCAGCGGATTCGCTGCGATCGGCCGGCAACCAACACAGCAAAAAGACCAGCGCTTGAAACAAGAGCCTAGCCGTGGCGATGGCCAACGGAACCCAAGGCTGGGCGACCGGGGCAAAGTCCACCATGGGCCCCAAACTCTCGGTCCCCAGATAGAGCGCCATCAACAAAGCGCAAATCAACTCGCGGCCGCGCAGGGATCGCCAACTGCGCAGCAGATGAGCCATGGCCAAAGACAGGTTGCTCACCGTCCATCCCCCTGCGGCAAAGGCAGGCGAATCCGGGCCAGCACGCCTCGGGGCTGCAGCGCCTCCAACTCCAAGCTGGCGCGGGGCCCAAAGCAGGCCAGCAATCTGGCCCGGGTGTTGGCCAGGCCGACGCCGCTACCGCCTATGTTGCCGGTGCCGCTGCCGGCGCTCGCACCAAAGCCGACGCCGTTGTCGCGCACTTCCAAGACCACCTCGCTGCGATCAGCGCTGGCCAGGGTTTGAGCGCTGATTTGTAGATGCCCACCCTCGGGCAGCGCCGCTAGCCCATGCTTGATGGCGTTCTCCACCAAGGTGGCCAGAATCAAGGGCGGCAGGCGCAGGCCCAGCAAGCAGGGCTCGGCGGTGATCTCAAAGCTCAGCCGCTCGCCCATGCGCATTTGCAGGATGTGCAGGTAATTGCGCAGCAGCTCCAACTCCTGCCCCAAGCTCGACATTTGCTCGCGCATGCCGGGCAGCGCCGCGCGCAAATAGGCGATCAAGCTGCCCAGCATGTCGCGCCCCCGATCGGGGGTCGTCGCGTACAAGCGGCGGGTGGTCGCCAAGGTGTTGAAAAGAAAATGTGGCTCGATCTGCGCGTTCAAGGCCACCATCTGCGCTTCCATATGCTGCGTGCGCAGGGCTTCACTCTGGCGCCGGGCCAAAACCAAGCTCTCTTGGATCTGCCGGTCTTTCATACGCGCAATCAGCACCGCATAGGCCATACAGCCGAGCAAGCTATAGAGCGCCAAGCGCGTCCAGAAGAAGCCCCAGGGCATCGCCGCCTCGGGGACCTTGTGCTGGGTCCATGCAAAACGCAGCAACATGGCCAGGGCAAGACCCGACACCACCAGCCCCACACGCAGCAGCCATTCGCCTCGCGGCCCGATGGCATGCCACTTGCGCCAAGCAGCCAAGGCGGCCTCGGCACAGGCGGCGCTCAGCAAAATGAATAAGCCCGGCAACAGCGCCAGGCCCGCATAGGAAGCGACCATGAGCAGCCATTGCCGGGCGCCTGCGCCCTCGCCTTCTTCTGTGAACCAAGTCAGCGCCCGCGCCAAAGCCAAGAGCACGCTCAAGGCCAACATGGCAGCGATCACGCGCAAATTGAAGACCGACAGAAAGGCTTTTTTCATCGAGGCAGGGCTAGGCGGAGCGTCATTATGCGAGCGAGCGATTGACGGATGGATTGAGGCGACTTAGGCCCCGCATCCACGCTTGCTCGCCCGTCTGCGCTCATTGTTGAGCGGCCAGGCACGGCCGGAAAGCCCTGTGCGACCGGTCCGGTTCGAGGCCGACGAAATGGGAATTTCGTCGGCTGACTTCGACTGGTCCTGGCTTTACTGGGCTTTACTGGGCTTTACTGGGCCTTGGGGCGCCCGTACTTGGCCGTGAAGCTGGCCTTGCCCAGTGCGTTGGCGTTGATCATGTAGCCGGCCAGTGCGGCAGTGGCGTCAGCCGGGATCTCCAGCTTCTCGGTCTTGAGCGCGTGCACGGTGAAGATGTAGCGATGCGGCTTGTCACCCTGTGGCGGGCAGGTGCCGCCCCACGCGGCGACGCCATAGTCAATCCGCACATGGCTGGCGCCCTTGGGCAGATTGGCCCCGCCGACCAGGCCAGCGTCGGCCGCCAGCGAGGTGGTTTCGGCCGGCAGATTGATGACGGACCAATGCCACCAGCCCGAGCCGGTGGGGGCGTCGGGGTCATACACCGTCACGGCAAAAGACTTGGTGCCGGCGGGTGCGCCACTCCATTGCAGCGCGGGCGACTTGTTCTCGCCCGAGCACCCAAAGCCGTTGAACTCGAACTTCTGGTCCATCACGCTGCCGGCCTTGATCTCGGGGCTGCTGAGTTGGAAGCCGGCGGCGTGAATGAGGGAGGAGGCGCCGATCAGCGCGCTGGCCAGGAGGATGCTTTTCATCATCAAACTTTCAAAAAAAATGTCAGAAACGCTATGGTGCGCCGACTGGCGGCCTAGCCCTAGCCCGCAGGCCTCAATTGCTGTGCGCGATAGCGCAAGCTTGCAATTTTGGACAATTGTTCAAGGCCGCAGATGGGACGGCGTGAATCCGAAGCGCTCACGAAACGCAGCCGAGAACCGGCTGTGAGAGTCGTAGCCACAACGCGCCGCGACCTCGGAAACCTGCAGCGCCGAATCTTGCAGCAAGGCCATCGCGGTTTCGAGCCGCACCTCCCGCAGGCACTGACTGAAGGTCACCTCCTCATCGGCCAGGCGACGTTGCAAGGTACTGGTACTCAAATGGAAGGCTGCTGCCACCTCGTTCAAAGACCAATTCGCCTGCGGCCGCTGACCGACCAAACGACGCACCCGGTCGCCCCAAGCCAACTCGCGGGCGGCCGAGAACACCAGGCCGCGCTCCGCCAGCAAGAGCAGCACGCCGAGCGCCCGGTGCTCACAGACGGCGGGTGAAGCCTTGCCGTCGGATCTCGAAGACAAGAGCGCCGACATGGCAAGACCAAAGGTCGCGGTGAATTCTTCATCTGCGGCAGAACTGGCACAGCCCTGCACTGGCGGCGTGCCGGCAAACTGGCCGAACTGTTCGTGAAAGCGCTCGACAAGCGCCGGCGCGAACGCGATCAGCCGCGCCTCATAACGCCCGCCCGGCCGGGGCTCGTTGACCATGTCCCACTGCGTCAGGCGCGGGACCACAAACACCCGGCCCGCCGCAAAGCTAACTTCACCGGCCGGCGTCACCAGCCGCTTATGACCTGCCATCACCCAGCCGACCAGATCATCACGCACCGTTGCCGTGCGCACCGCATGGGGCACAGCGGTCGAGATGGTTTGGGCCGTGGCGTCGGCAAAGGGTACGGCGGCTGCTTGCATGCGGGGAAGGTGGGCTTTCAGTTGCGAACAAAAAGGAATAAGAAAAGGGAATAAGAAGTGATCTAGGGGTGATCTGTCAGCGCCTCAATGGTTGTCACAAGATCACGAATCTTGAACGGCTTTATCAGTATTCGGCGCGGACCCAAGGCCTTGAGCCGGTGGGCCAGATCCGCGCTGCAAAATCCGGTGGTGATCGCCACAGGCATGTTCTCGGGACTTCTGAACTGGCCTGTGCGCAGTTTTTGGATCAGCGCCATCGCTTCTTCCTCATCATCCAGCGCAGCAATCAAGCCGACAAAGGCTTGGTGTTCCATAAAGTGGTGAGCGCTGCGGGCGCTGCTGACCAGCCTCAGCGTTTGCAAGCCCAACTGCCGCGCCGTCGACACAATGATGTTGCCGACCATGGCGCTGTGCTCAATGATCAATATTTCAGGGCCATTGACGGCGAGGAGCGGTTTTTCCAGGCCGATCATGGCGGCGCCGAATTGATCAGAAGCTGCTCGACCACCAAGTCTCTCAGCGTGCCCAATATGGCCAGGGCAACCCGGTCCATCTCCCTGGGCTTGAAATCGAACAGGCAGAGCGTGCCCACGTTTTGGCCGCTGGGGAGTTTCAGGCATGCGCCGGCATAGAAACGGACATGCGGCTCGTGCGCGACGTGAGGGTTGTCCACAAAGCGTGGGTCCAGCAAGGCATCTGGAACGATCAGGGGTTCATCACTCAGAATGGCATGGCCACAAAACGAAATATCGCGCGGTGCTTCGCAGGCCTCCATGCCGCAATGGGATTTGAACCAAGTGCGGTCTGAATCAACCAGCGAAACCACGGCAATCGGCACATCGAACTCGTCGGCGGCAAAGGCGGCGATGCGATCAAAACGCTCCTCCGGCGGCGTATCCAGAATCAGCAATTGGCGCAAGGCGCTCAGCCTGTCGTCTTCGTTCGCAGGAGTCGGGGCAGTGATCATGGCGCCTCTGATGGTGCTTGCTACTTCACATGGGTATGAAGCATTGGCTTGCCGGACTGTAGATGATGGCCGAGCGAGAACAGGCGCTTAAGGTCAAAAAGCTGATCGATGCCGCTTTGCGCGGACGTCTTAGACCTAGAATGGCTCCGACTTCTCTTAGTCAGCTTGACTGATGTCCGCGCCACTTCGGGCATTGAATGTGCCGCCGAGCAAGTCCGGCAAACGTTCCACCCCCATCCTGAAACCACAGGCCTGCGCGTGCCCACCGCCGCCCATGCTTTCGGCCAAGGAGATGCAATCAAAGTTGCGCTGCGAGCGCAGCCCGCATTTCACTGCGCCGCCCTGCCCCGCGCTCCACATCAGGGCAAAAGTGCCTGACTTGGCCGACAGCAAATCACCGACGAGGCTGTGAAACATGCCCGGTGCATTGACCATCAAGCCCTCGACGCCATTGAAGCTCAGCGGCTGAGCGCCTTCGGCCAAGTCGGCACACAGCTTGCGATATTTTTCGTCCATCGCCGCGCCGCGAGACATGAAGCTAGCCACCTCATCCGGATCAAAGTTCGCGATTTCTTGCCAGCGCACAAACTCCTTGGCTTCCATATCCAGCGCCGACAAAAAGGCGCCGCTTTCCGGATATTGCCAGGCCCAGATGTCCCGGTCTTCGATGTAGCGCACCAGGTCGGGCAAAGGCTGTTCGGGATGAAAAAACTCCCACGCAAGCCGAGCGCCAGACTTGCTCATGTCGAAGTGCACTACGCCGCAGCGGCAGTTAAAGCCTGTGAGCTTTTCGGCCGCACTCTTGTGGTGATCCAGCAGCACAAGCTTGGCGGCGCCACCGTCCTCAATGGCGCTCAGAATTTCGGCAGGAAAAGAAAAGTCAAGCACATAGATCGCGCGGCCTGCAACAACCGGCAAGTCCGCCAAGGTCTGAATCTGGCCATGATCGAGACCCATGAACTCGGCCCTCCCCTCGTAGTAGATCCAGGCGGCAAGCGCCGCAGCGAAACCGTCGGAGCAGCCTTTGCCGTGATACAGAATTAGCGGCTGAGGGTCACTCAAAGACGGGGCAAACAGGAGCTGCAAGGGAAGGATGTTTTTCATGATCAAGTCGTTTGGTTGCTTTCGCCTTGCTTCAGGCTGCCGTACAAGGTCGGGCGCAGCAGGATGATAGGCCTTAGTGGGAGTGCGCTGTGCATGTCAGCTTCTGCTTGGTTTCATCGACAACTTTGCGCACAAAGGCTCATAGCATGAGCCAGAGGAACTATGCTTTGCCCACCTTTGGCGCACCGACGCTGTTCCGCCAGCAGTTCGGCCAACAATGCGGCCATGCCGAGCTCGAAGTTACCTTGGTGCAGCCTGCTCGCGGGTCGACATCGCGCAGGTGTCGGCATGCCAAACCCCGCTCACCCCAAGCCCATTCAATACAGAGCTGCGGCCTCTGCCAACTGCCTCGCCACCTCGGCCACAAGACTTGCCGGCGCCACCGCCTTGACCTGATTGCCATGTCGCAGAATGTCCATCACGATCTCGGTCTCGTGAACAAAGGGGATCTTGAGCTCATAGCTGCCGTCTTCCAGCCAAACGCCCTGCTGCTCCGGGTGCCACTCCTCGCGGCTGACCCATTGGGCGGCCTTCTCCTGAAACACCAGTGTTGCCCATTGCCGCTTCTCGCCGGCAAAGATGCCGAAGCCGCCGTCCATCTCGGCCTGAATCTGCTTGAGCGGAATCTCCTTGGCCCGGGCTTCCAGCGTCGTCGCCTCTTCGATCGCGTCCAGGGCGAAACGCAAGACCTGATCACGCGAGTGGCACCAAGCATCCAGATACCAGGTGTTTCGGTAATGAACCAGGCGCTGCGGCGACACATCGCGCTCGCTGACCGCGGCCCTGCCACGCGTCAAATAGCGCAGGTGCAGACGGTGCCGCTTCAATAGTGCCTCACCCACCATCTCGAAGAATTGCGTCGGCACCGGGCGCTTGGCCGGGCTGATGATCTTGATGCGTTTGAGCAGTCCCTTGGCGTCGGCCTCGCCGGGGGCCAGCAGCACATGAATGCGCTCCAGCAAGGGCGCCAGATGGCGGCTGATGACTCCGTCGGAGCCCAACTCGCTCAACATCTGGTGCGCCATCAGTAGCGAGTACAGCTCGCGCTCGCTGAACCACAGGCCCGGCAGCTCATGCTTTTCTTGCCCTCGGTAGCCGGCGCCAAAGCCGTAGCCCCCATCAAGGCGGCTGTACTCGATCGGCGCGCCGAGTTGATCGCGCAAATATTCGAGGTCGCGCTTGAGCGTGGCGTCCGACACCTCCAACTCTTCCTTCATCTCCTGAAAACTCACATGACCGCGATTGCGGATCAACATTTCGATCTTGTAGACGCGAGCAGTTTTTGACATGGCGGAATTGAACAAAATCGTTTGACACGCTCAGGACTTGAGCCACCCAGACTGTAGCCTCCAAATGCGACCGACCGATCGCTGCCCAAGCGCCCTATTCCATGGACTAGCTCGGTATTTGAGCTTCTGGATCTTCATCATTGTTTCCAAGAAGGCTGCGATGAGACCCGTCAATCGATCTCTTGCGCCCCTTTTTTCCAGTTTTGGCATACCCCCCCGGAGAACAGAAAAATGATGATGACGATGACAAGCTCAGATCTCGCAGCAGCCTTGGTGCAAAGCCTCAGAGACAAAAACACCGGCGGCCGTCGCCCGAGCGGGGGCAGCCCCTTCGAATTCAAGCCACCGGCGCTGCCTGCCAGTTTGACGCAGCTGTGCCTGGCCGTCGCCGAGCACCTCGAGCATGGTGGCCAAATCTACGGGCTGGCTTCGCATTGCCAGGCGCTGTGCGTGCACCCGAACGTCAGCCGGGCTTTCTGGCGCTTGGGCCAATTGGTCAAGAGCCCTGGCGTCATGTGGCTGCTGCTTGCCGACTGGATAGACAGGCGCAATCCGCTGCCCGAGAACAAGAACAACAACAAGAACAGCGATGAAAAGGTCGCGATCGTCCTGCAGCCCCATCTGCAAGGCCTGGACCCAGCCTTGATTGACGACGCCGGCAGGCTCTTCGATCGATTGCTGGGCGCCTACAGCAATGAGGGCTGGACGCCGACGCGGCTGCCAAGGCATAGGTTCGCCAACAAGCTTGCAAACGAAATAGATGCACTCGTTCGTCAGGCAAGGCGCGAACCACTGCCGTAGCCGCAGCTTTTGGCAAAAAATGCAAGGCCGCAGGCCCCGCCAGGGAATGCCGTTAGGAGTTGTGCAAAGCGTCCAAAAGGGCTCAGGGCGATAAATTTCTCATCGCTTCGGCGTGAAATTGCTTGCGGCTCATTGAACCCGCAGCACCTCAAACTGCTGTCGGATTGCAGCGACCTGTATAGCCACCTCATCACCCTCGCATTTACCCAGCATGGCCCTGCCCAACGGGGCTTCGCCGCTGATGACCTGAACAAGCTGAGCGCCGCTGAGCAACTTCATGCTGCCCCCATCCGGGCCGAGAAAGAGCTGTTGCTGCTTGTCGTCGGCATCGACCAGGCAGACCAGCGCGCCGAGCTGTATACCTTTGCTGGCATCGTAGGGGCGCGGGCGGAATTGGCGCCAATTGACTATGGCCTGGCGGATGGCTTCGGCGCGACGAGCTTGGCCGGTGGCCAGGTAAGCGGCTTCTAGACCTAAGGTGTCGTACTTGTTTTCGGCGATGTTTTCTTCGTGAGTCGCCGTTTCATGGGCAGCCCGCGCGGCCTGTTCGGCTTGCAGCAGGTCTTCGGCGAGCCGTTCCAGCACCTGCTGTTGCAGCAAGAATTTATCCATGATGAAAAGTAGGCATTTCAGACAGCAACTCGACCGAATGGTGCGGCAGCTGCAACACCATCCAGGGCCGGTGCGCGGCGACGTGCGAGCTATTCATAGGTCACCCGGATTCAGCGCAACATGATCAGCTGCGGCACGGCGTTAGCGCCACTCCAGACAATCGCGTTCTGCGCATAACTTTCGCCCAGCGCCTTGGCCTCCGGCAAAGTTAAACCAAAGATCAGGTAGCTCGCCTCGCCGGGCCGCTGGTTGGTCGGATGCTGACCGATGCCTTCGATGCTGGCGAGGCTGAGCTGGGCAAGCTCGGCGGCCAGTCCAGCGTTGCGCTGGGTGTTGACTTCGATCTCTTGGTCTTCGCCGAGGGGATTCCAGGCGGTGATGTAGGCGCTGCAATCGCAGCCGTGAAGCTTGTGTGCGGCGGCCAGGGCCGGGCTGGCCTCCTCCACTTTCAGCGTGAAGGTTTCGTCGCCATGCACCTTGTATTCGGTTTCCCGATAGGCCTGCACGAGGCCGCTACCAATGATTGATTCAAACAAAACAAAGCCCTCCGAAATAACAAATGAGCAGGGCCGACGCAGCTCCCGTATTTTTGCCCCCGCTGAGGCCTCATCCGCTTGCGCGATCCACCTTGCCCGGGAAGGCAGGTTGGCGTGGGCGTCGGCCCATCTCCAGATGCGGATAGGACTGTACCTGAGCAGCCGATTGCTCGACAGCTGATGCAGCTGGCGGGCCAGCAGTTCTTCACCAACACCCCGGCCGACGCGAAAGATAGCGCTTGGCGCGACAGCACGCTGGCCCGGGTGTGGAAGGCGGCCCACAAAGACGCCAAGATCGCCCACCGCAACCCCTACCAGTTGCGCCACACCTTCGCAGCCAGACGCTCAGCCAGGGCGACAACCCTGCCTTTATCTCCAAGCCGCTGGGCCACAAGACCGTCGAAATGGTGCAGCGCACTTATGGGCGCTGGGTATCCGAGGGCGAGAAACTTGGCTTCGATCGGCCGCCCCGCCAGTACGGCGTCCAACTACTCTGGGCTGTGCTTGTTCATTCGCATGTGAGAAATATGTGAATCCTATGTGAGAACCAAGTCGAAACAGGAAGGAGCAGGACAAAAATAGAATGCCGAAAAAGAGAAAACCCCTAAGTAAATCAAATACTTAGGGGTTTTTATATTGGTGGGCCGGGGGGAATTGAACGCACTATGAAATTTTTCCAAATTCATAAAAAGTTGCCCCCAATTTTGCCCCCGTTCACGTTCGCAATAATTCAAGTCCGCGATCGACACCGGCATGCTTGAAGCCCATTCACACATACCGAACATTTCAGACGTTATTTCTTGGAGCGATACCGAGCTCGTCAAAAATTCACAGCCTCAGCGTGAACTGCCAGCGTTTGATCAAATCAATACGGGCAAAGAATTTGAGCCGCTACTCGAAGCGCACTTGACCACATCATAAAGTCCACCATCGGTTTGTGCGGCCCAATGGCCACCTAAAGCAAGATTTGAGCGCAAATCCAGCACCGCCGCTGTTCCATGACCTTCTAAAGTTGAAGCACTTGCAGCAAAAGAGGCCAGCCATGCCAACTTCGCAACCAGAACCAAGCGCCGCTTCAATCGACGCCCTCGCCCCGCAGTTTTTGCGCATGCATTCAGTCATCCGTCTGACGGGTTTGGGTCGATCAACCATTTACCGCTTGATCGCCGACCAGCAATTCCCCTGCCCGGTTCGCCTCGGTCTGCGAGCCGTGGCTTGGCGACGGGCCGACTTGGATCGGTGGAGCGAAGCTCGGCCATCGGCCAAACACTGAATGACGTCGACTTGCGGCACATGTAACTTGAGTTGCAAGTTGCATCGTCATCTCGCCTTCATTTTCAGTGCGCCGTCCACAGCATGGCGGCCTTCAGAATCCAACCCGTCACCATCAGCAGACCAAGAAATTTCGCCACCGCCCAAGTCGTGAACCGATAGCGATGATTGATCCATAACGCCCGGTGTAAACGGTTCAAGCCCAACAAGATTGCCACGGTGCTGAAGAACGGACCGACGAGGCCCAAAGGCACCGGCAAATGCGCCAGCACATAGACCCACGCCACAGGCCAGGCAATCGCATCCAAGGCCGCCAGTACCTCGCGGCCGGGCCAATATTCGCTGTCAGGGCGAGGTTCCCTTGCAATCGCTACCCACATCGCTAACTTTCAAAGAGAACAGATATCACCAAGGACTTGGTACTCCATCGGCGCTCCATTCATTTACAGGCAGTGGCTGACGAAATTGCCAGCCGCGCACCTGTTTGAGAAGTCATTTGACGCGCTGACTGGGTTACACGTTGACACCAAGCTGCGATGGACTGCCTTGTTATTGAGGCATCCAATCAGACATCGCAGTGGCCGCCCGCCACTGAACGATGCTCAGCCGCCGTTTCGAGCGGCCCACAGGCTTTCAAAGCCCAGGGGAGCAGTGATGAGTCGACATAAAGACGCGAACACCGAAGCCGCCGATCCGGACCAAGAGCCATGGCCAGCGCTCGGTCCAAAGACCGCCGAACTGCACGCCAGGCGACTCCGTTTGATGATGGCCCAGGCGGCACGGGCGTCGAATGTGGCCGAGGCCGGCGGCCACTTTGCCTTGACCAGCGAAGACGGCCGCATTAGCTTCTTGCTGCAAGCCTCAGCCGTAGGGCTGTACCTTGAACACCACCAGTGGGTGTCGCTGACCGAGCAATACGTGCAGTGCATGATCTTCGAGTCCAGCAAGTTGTTTACCCTGTGGTGCGACAGCGACTCGATCCGCTTTGAGCACCCGATCTTGTTCGGCCAACTCAAGCGCCTGGGTGGGGACATACATCATGCTGACCGGTGACCACCCCAGTCTGTTGGCACTGACCCAGTCACCTGGCTACGCCCAAAAAGTCTGTGAAGTGGTGGCGCTGATTGAGGATGCAGCGGATTGCGCTGAATGCCTCGGACTGCTCAAACTGGCCGTCACTCGTCTTGGTGCCGACGCGGCAGTCTTCACCAGTTTCATTCGCAACGACGCCATATTTGCGTCCTACCGCGTACTGCTGGCCTGCGACCCTGCGTGGGGGCGGCTCTGTTCAGAAAACAGCTGGTTTTCGGACGACCCTTGGCTACTTCACGCGATGCACTGCTCCAAACCCATTCGGGCCAGCGAATTGACACTGCAGACGCCGCGTCAACAGGAGTGGGCGCAGGCAGCGTCGCAGCATGGCTTCAAATCAGCCGTGATCGTGCCAGCGCCTTCATCGTCCGGCCACTCTCGTGCGGCGGTGCTGACCATTGGTTCCTTCGTGGACGGCTACTTTGAAGGGGGTGGATATGCGCTCTTCAAACTGTTGGCCTGGCCCTTGGCGATGGAATTGAGCCAATGGTGGCAATACCAGATCAAGCGCGAGTTGCTCGCCAAATCCCACCTCACGGCTGACGATTTCGCGCTGCTGCGCCATGAGGAAGCTGGCCACTGCAGCAAAGTCATCGCCGCCGCCCTGAACACCGAAGCCAAAACCATCGACTGCCGGTTCCAGCGACTCAACAACAAGCTCGGTGCCCCCAATCGCCGTTCAGCACTTCGAATTGCCAAGCTGCACAACTTGATTTGATGGACGGGCTTTTCGCGTTACGCCCGGTGATCAGGAAATTTCCCGAACGGGGCAATTTCACGCCGATTTGAGTTGGAATCACGCAAATTTCCCGATCAAGAAATTTCTGTTACGAAGCGAGCACTCATGGGCACAATTGGCGTTCACCCCGAGATGTCAATGGCAATGGGGCTTGGCGGGGTTTTACTGGCCGGACTAGTTCATTTGTCGAGCATCAATCAGCCACACTTTCAGCCCGTGCTGCTCCAGTACCTCAAACGCCGGGTTCCAGAAACGCCCGTCGGCTCTAGGGCCACGGTGTCCACACCGAGAGCCACCAGCCAGAGTGCAAGTCCAACCAAGTCGTCAGTCATCGTGCCGACTTCGCGGATCTGCTCCTCGCCGCCGCGGCGGCCAGCGACCACGGCACCGCCACCCAGTGACTAAGTACGCCGACGTCAATCCCGGCGGCGTTGAGGAACACATCGTATTCTTCTCTACGTACTGGCATGCCAACTTCCACCATTGATGATGAAAGGCAGCGCCATGGGAAACGTCGAAATTCGACTCGATATCTCAAACGGGATTCGGCGCTCGGCGCTCACCAATCTCGCTGACGACTCCCAAACCATGCCAATCAACGGCTCGAAACTGCTGGCGCCAGCGATACGTCGATCATGTGGATGCTGCACTCCGTGTTTCACCAGATCTACGTTTCTTTGAGAACGCAGGCCATACGGCGCGGGGGTTGGGATGCTAAGCAGGACACAAATTTGCCATACCTTCATTTTGGTAAAAACACCCAAATTCACCCCCTAGAAAGAATATATCTATTGAACCAACCCGTCGGTAAAGTTTGGGGGAAATCACAGAAATTTCAAAGCGCCGACAAACTCGTTTGATGAGCCATTTTAACCAACCAATTGAAATATTTATTGCAAAGCCCCCCCATTCAACAAGCACACAAGTAATACAACAATAACAGCGAATGCACTTTTTAATAATAAAAATAACTAAAATACTAACAGGCCTAGCTGAATTATTGAGAGCAACCAATGTAGCTGAATTTCATTATCGTCTCGAATGAGAAGATGTTTTATCGCTTTATTGAAGCCCATCTGGATTACAGCTGGTCGCCGGCTACAAGCGAGATGTTTTGACATATCTGAATACTCTCGCTGGAAGTATTATGGACGAAATTTTTTTCAGCGTTTTTTAGTGGTCGCAAAAGAGCGATGGCCGGCAAAGTAGGAGCGGCTTACGCTTGGTTTACCGAGGTGCGAGGGTTATGCGCGCTGGGGCTCTGGTGTGATGAGGGAGCCAGATTCCGCTCCGTAAACGGGGCGGCACCGGCGCGATTCCTCGCGCTGTGTCGAGTGCGGGGTCCGGTCGCGGCCAAGAAGGGCTCAGTCGACAAACCGAAGTTGCGTGTGGAAGCGAGCAGGACGCGACCAGGCTCCCGGAAGTCCCCTCAGCGAATGAATTAGTGCTAAACCCCATGAGGCAGAAGAATGAAAGTTCTTGCAAGATTCATCATCATCATTGCTACGCTGCTGTTCGGCTGTTTCATCTTCCTCGCTGCAACCATTACGGGAGGGCAGGAGAGTGTAGATTGCACCGGAGTAAGGGCCATCAGCGAGCATTGCGACCTGACAACGAAATACCCGCGTATCAACCCGTGGCTAGAGCGGCTGGCCTTGCCATTGCCCGCCACGCTGGCAACGCTCTTCGGCGCCGCCATTGGTTTAGCCAAGGCACGGGCTAGACTTAAGTCGCGGTTTCCCTCAATGCTCAGGTGGGGAGGACCAATAGGTTCACCGGCTGGTTGACTTGCTGTGTTACAGACGCTAACGGGTTTCGTGTACTTCGCCGGTGTCATGATAGTTTTTTACTATTTGTATATTGATACCGGGAATTAACAGGGTGTGACCGACAGCCCCTTCACCCACACATTGATAAAGAGCCAGGGCAATACCTTCGTCGGCCTGTTACTCGGAGCATTCGCGGCTGGCCCTCGGAGTCGAACCGGCGCTCCGAGGCAAGGACGCATGAACACTCTTGATTTGGATATTCACCATGGACAAACCGCACACTCTCGGCCCCGCATCCGGGGACTTTCATCGATTTCTTGAGTCGGGCGAAACACCCGAGCGCGAGGCCGCTGCACCGCGTGTAGAAGCGCTCCAAGGCATCCGGGCGTCGCCGTTCAAGGATCCCTACCCGGTACAGAAGCCCGGGGGCAGTCCGAGCTCGGGGTATGCCGGAGAGCTACGGGGCTACTACCGGCGCTCAGACGGCAACGACCGATGGAAACCGAGTTGGAGCCGGTTCGGCCACCCGCGCAACGGCGCAACGCACCGTGGCGACGATATCTATGCACGGGTTGGCACCGCGGTTGTTGCGATCGCGGACGGTTACGCAATGCTCTACCCCGACCCAGCTCCCGGCGACGATCTGGGCATCAAGGTCGGTATCACGTTCACGGGGTCGGACAACAGGAAGTACGACGTACTGTATGGACACCTTAGCGCTGTAGTCGGAGTTAGCCGGCAAGTGAGGAAGGGGGATTTGATAGGGTATACAGGATGCACCGGCAATGCCGACGACAACGCCTGCACGGTGCCGAACCGTTGCAACGGTTATTCGAGCCACCTCCACATTGCTGTTCGGGAGTCGGTCTCTGGCGCCGCCTATCTTGATCCTTCCACGCTGTTCGGCTGGGCGTTGGACTATGAACACGATACGAGGGACGTTCCGTGCGGGCAGGCTTTTTCGCAACATCTCATACTCGAAGTATCACCGGCGCCCACCTCACAAACAGAGCCCCCCGAAGAAGCGGTGCTCGCCGCTGGTGCTAGCCAATCTAGGAAATTCCGGCTGCGCTCGTCGACAACGAAACTCAATTCGGGACGCAGCACCAGCCTCGCAATTTACGAAGATCTGGAGATCTCCTTGACGTTGATCAATTCCGCAATCTGGCCTGGGGTGGTCATCGAAATAAGTGGACGCGAACGCCATTTTTTCCATCCTACACCCTCGCGCGACAGCACCCACACGATCACGGCATCATTGCAGAACCTCGGACCCAATGGGGGTCCGGTCGGTGATGCGATCGATGTCAGGTTAACTCGCATCGAGAATGAAACTGCGAGCGACACTGGGCTGCGCACGTTGTATGTGCGGGAGTTCGCACGGGACCAGAAGCTCGACCTCGAGTTGCCGATTCAATTTATTGGAGTCGTCCTCGAACTGGCGTGACCAGCGGCACAACGGTCGGCTGTAGCCAGCCGCGCACCTCGACGCACTCGGTACAAACGGCTTCATAAGCCTCCGCGTCTTCCCGCTCGCATTTGTATCGCATTCTGTTGAGGGTGGTATGCACGCTGTAGTTTTCGCACTGCGATTTCTGCTTCCGCTAAACGCAGCCGCTCAGGCCGCTGGCTGCGAATGACTCAGATCAACCTAAGCCGGTCTACGTTTGCAAGCAGTTGGTTGATCGCGCCAGCGTAGGCGCGGAGCAGGTTCGGCACGCTTCAACCTAGCCTAAAGAAAGACACTATGAGTGCAAATTTGGTCATCGACTTCCGTACGTATCCGGCCGGTCACGTCATGAAAACTTCATTCGCGATTGCTAGTCAGCGCTTTGATGCCATTGGCGGTGCTGCTGGCCACTTGATGGTGCATGCCCGGGAAAATGACATAGGACTGGGTTTCGATTCGGCGGGGTTGAGAATCCAACTGTCGAAGTCATTCGACCAACTGGAACTAAAGGTTGGTAGTTTTGCAGAACCCGTCACTCTGAGTGCTCTGGATGCGATGGGCACGTTGCTGCATCAACAGCAGATTCAACCTCCCAATAAAATCGTCGCTGTCGCGTTAAATGTTCCTGGCGTTAGGACCCTAGAGTTGACCGGCGGAACGAATGAGGGAACACTCTTCGAGTTGGCTGCGTATTTCAGCGAACGTGACCTGTCGTTTCGGTCATCGTGACCGACCGTTTCGTCGATCGTGCCCACCGGGCTGGCGGCGAGTGTTGCGCAAGGGGGTGAAGTTTAGGGTCGGTGGAGCGGTGTCAGGTCATTATTTGGTTCTGTCGCAATAAGCAGTTGGACCGAAATCGGATCGGGCGCTCAGGCGGGCGTGAAGGCTGCTAAGACGGCGGTCAGAGGCGTATTCGTCGTCGGGGCGCGCAAGGAGCATGGCAACGGATACGTGGTAGTCCTCGTGCAAGGAACTCCGCTCGACCACGGCAAGTACCCGTTGGCCTATTGAGGCAAGTTCAACGATCCGGCGGATGCCGGATTTAACAAGCCCGTCGATCATGCTAGGAAACAATCTGCTCTCGACAGTGTGACCTACGCCAGCAGGGAGGTTTAGGTCGACACTGGAGAAGATCTGCCGTCATCCATGCGCGCGATTGCTAGCTGGACCAGGACAGTCGTCGGTTCAATTACGTGCCCCCTAACTTCGATATGCGCCATTGACAACGCAAGGTCACATTAAGTAAAGTGTTATTTGCACGAATACTGGATTGCTTAAGTGATCGACGTTCACCTTTCGCACGAGGTTGATCGGCCCCGCGTGCTGGGGACTTGTTCAGCGCCCACCGGAGTGAAGCCGAGTCGCCCGCCGTGCCGCCGTTGGGTAGATCAATTAATTTGCCAAAACTCCCGAAAGAGATAGCATTTATACGTACCCTGATTTGATTTAATAAAGGTTTAGCGAAATTTATTCAATTCGCATAGAAACCACTTCCAATGGGGCGCTGATGAAGTTATATTGAATAATTCAAAAAATATCACAGCAATAATAAAGCGCTGTCAATTTTTCTGTTTTTATTAATTTTCAATAATTAATGAGAATCCCCGCCTCCGTCCGCGGATATGGTCGGGAGCTGCTGCGGATACATTTCATAATGATCACAGGAGAAAAAATGAAAGCACGGAATGGATTTCTGCTCGTCGCTGTGTTAATGCTTGCATATTGGGCAGCCTTCAACGGATTTATTGGAATAAAGTATAAAACCGATATTCTCACAGTCGGATCCAACCTGATCGCCTCGCTTTTTGTCGTGGCCGTTTTCGTTGAACGTTCAACAGCCGTTCTCAATTCAATCTGGTTTGGTGCTGCGTTGCGCGAGGCGGAAACCCAAGAACGGCTTGCCAGGATTGCTTGGAGTCACGCCAACTTTGGCGCAGAATTTTTGGACAAGATGAAGCCGGCTGCACAAACGCTGGCCACAGTTGAAGCCAAACGCGACAAGGCGCAAGCTTGGGCAGCACTTTTCATTGCGCTTGGGGTCAGCGCCGCCGGGCTTCGTACACTCGAAGTCCTGCAAGACGTGGTGCCGGCGAGCCTGCCAGTATTTCAGCTTGTTTTTTATCACTTGATCGACATTGTGCTGACCGCTGGTTTGATCGCGGGTGGCAGTGCCGGTATTGCGGCAATCACTGACTTGTTGCGCAAGTATATCGACGCCACCAAGGCAAAACTGCCGGCGTAGATTACACGCGAAAAATTGTAGCGCTTACAGTCAGACGTTGGTGGTCAGTATCTTTGATATTTTCCCTATTTAAATTTCATTCCAACTTATTACGTTTCATTAGTTTCTCAACGTGAATTTTAAGGAATGCTTCCTTGCCGTTCCGCACATTCATGTATGAACGGCAAGGCATGCTGCAGCGATCGAACTCGTAATTGCCGTTGGCGCTTGCCGGGAAAATAGTCGCTTTTGATTCGCCACCGCTCAAGTGGCGTCCTAAACACATATCAAACAATCGCGGTTCGCGATTGCGAACTGGTTGACCCCGGAGAAGCTCATGCTCCATCAAAAGCGGTTTGCGCGGTTGTTTCCAGATGTATCAGCGCCTTTCAGGACGACCCTTGGCGCCATCGCCGCGGCGGCCTGTCTGGCAGGATGCGCCACGGACATTCCCGGGCCGATCCTGGCAGATGGGGCCGGGCCGATGTACAACATAAAGGGGGCTCCAGCACATCCGGTCGATCCCAAAGCCCCGAATCCCACCATACAACTGGCGGCAGGCGATGTGGTGTATTCCACGGCCGTCTACGGCGGGGTACTTTCGAGGCGAAACATCTACTTGCCCTTTAGTCTTACCGACCGCCTCCCCCTCCGATTTCTCGGTAGCGAAAACACGCTCACCGACGCTGAACGGCAGTTTCTGTTTGCGGTATTGGTGGCTTCCCGTAACGATGAACTGAACCCGATGCTGGGGAATACCGACTGCCGCGATAAATTAACGCAATCGCTGCAGAAAAACGAAAATTTGATTTGGAATACTTTCGTTGCCTCGCTTCACGCAAAAAGGTCCATCGTGACCAACGGCACGTCGGCACTGAATGTATATATTTCGCGCACGCCGTTGGAAAAGGAGTTGGCTGGCCTGTTACCACCCATTGCCATTAAATATCCAAAATGTGGGCCAACACCTATCTCCTTTCTCAGGGAAGGGGAAGAAGACGAACTACTCATCTCCGGCTTGCCTGGCTCGGCGCGCTCCATCGCATCATCTTTATTCCAATATAACGGGTTGAATGGAGAGAATCCGCCGGGCTCGCCATTTCTTTCCGGGGAGAAGTTTTCCCGCACTGACGTAACCCAGGTCGATTTTTCCGGCGTAGACGCAGTCAACCCGTTGGGCGTTGAACGGCGCTGGTCCCTCGCCGACTGGGAAGCATCCGGCATCTGCGACGATGGAATACGCGCAACCAACCTAGCCAAGTTGCGCCCCATCAAGATCAAACATATTCGCTTACGCACGAAGCCTGATTTCTTCGCGAGCGCCTGGTACCGCATCGATCCGGATGACGATGCCCAGTTTCAGGTGATGCTCGACACAAGCAACGATCGCATGGTGCGGCGCTTGGATGGGAAACGCACCTCATTGTGGAGCACCCTTGGCAGGTCGAGTCTAAAGAGTCTGACGATGGCAGACGTCACAGCGATCATTTGGGAACTCAATGGAGAACGAGTGTTGCTGGCAAACTGCAAAGGATGGTAACTTATGTTTATCTGGCTATTTGGCTGCCGTTTCGAGACCGATGGTTCGAAGCAGTATAGGGCGCTGGCAACCGATCCCCGTTTTAGCATTGCTGTGAGCCTGGTCATGAGGCGAGCCACGGTTTCCATTGCGGCGGCACCGTTCTTCGGCCCGGCGTCGGGAGCACCACTGGAAGGCGAATGGGAGTGCGATGTCCACGGTGGCGAAATCGTACTCCTGGGCCGCACCGCCACAAGACCTGCGGCGTGCATTTTTTCCAAGCCGCTCAGCCAGTCTGCCGAATCTGTCCGAATGCAACTTATGGTGGCGCCGGCACATGTCGCGCCCCACACCGGGATAGTTCTGACGGCGGCCGACGAGAACATGTGGCTCAGCCCGCTCGCCCCACTGAAGACTGCGACATCTTTTGTCGCCCGCAATCTGGTGGGGGCGGGACCGCGCATCGAACAGCGCTTTCAGACAGTCATGTATTGGGCCGCCGAAGCCGCCCCAGCGACTATGCACTGGCAGCCGCTGCTCGATGACCAACAATCCGGATTGCTAGTCATCGACACGCATTTCAAGGAACCCGGCCCGACGGGGCTTTGGGCACAAAACGAGCAGTTCCTGGGACTGCAGCGGGGATCATTCGACGGATCGACGGGCACACTCACGATCGATAGCGAAGTCGAGCGCGCCTCACGCACGTATGGGCTGAACCAGGATTTTCACAAGGGTTTGCTGGTCAACATCGACATCCTCGATCCCGATGCCGCGCCGTTCGAATCGAACCATTTGCTCGCCCATCAAATGCTGGCGAACGGAATGCTGCGGCAACGCATCGTCTACAACGTCGACGACCCAGGCCAGCCTGACACGGAATGCAACTGGGTTCCAAAAACCGTCCTCGGCGAGACGTGTTTGATCGCGTTCGGATTAACCGATGAATTCGGACTCCCGCTAGCGTTGGTGCGCGATTCATTTCCGCTGACCTCGCGTGCCGGCGTGACCTCCGCACGCATCGAAGATGAGTTGCACTTGTCGAACGCGTCGATCCAGATTTCCCACCCGCATGAACAGCAGCTGAAAGTCATCGTCCGCTCGATCCGTCCGGACAGCGTCGATATTGATTCCGCTTTGCCGGATCCGCGCTACCTGGACTGGCTTTTCGGAGCGCAGGGCTTGATCGAACTGACTACCAAGGCACCTACCGCGCTCGAAATTCACGGCTTTTCGAACGGCGCCTACCTGCGCTGGTCCGGCGCCGGAATGCTGGAAGCCAAGATCGATTGTGAGCCGTTTGAATATTCCTTCAGTGAAAATTTTCCGAGTTTTATCTTTTCTCGACTGGTCTTTCCGACAAAGACGGGCCTGACCTTGCATGTCCAATCTCACGAACGCGAATACTCCTTGCTGGAGAAGAGTGGCAACACCACTGGCAGGGTCTGCGAAATAAGTAGCGACGAGAACCAAGCCGAATTTAGCTTGCCGCTCTTTGACTACAACTATGCGTTCGTCAACTGCGCTAATGCCGGGTTGGCGGCGATGGTCAGCGCGAATTCGAAACCCTTTCTCATACGCGCCGCACGCTGGCTCGATAAGCTCAACCTCGCTTCGGCCCGTGCTTTTGCGCTGGACGAGCCCGTCGACCAAATCCACCAGTCCGGGTTCGTGCGGTCAGACAAGGAAAAAGCCCCCCCTCAACTGCTCGGCCTGTTTGGGTGGCCAGCCGGCGAAGCCCGCGTGGTTGAGCAGAGCGTGGCTTTGGCCTCCGTCGCGCCCAATCCGCTGACTATTGCGTCGCGCGGCAGTCCGATCATCGGTGCGGCAACCAGTCTGTTTATTCATGGCGGGACCAAACGCGAAGAACTTGCCCTCCTGGAACTCTCGCGCCAGATGGAAAAGGCCGCCAGCGTCAAATCACTGTTGCCTCTGCTCGCGCCGCAGCCCAAACTTGCGGATCTTTTCACGAAGTTCGCTGCCCTGTGGAATTGTGCCGATCTGCCGAACCTTCCCCAGCTGCCAGCGGAGCTACCCCTGATCGGCGACTGGAACAAAGTACGCGCAGCGCTGCTGCTGCTGCGTGAAAGGGTCGCGTTCGGCGGAACTAATCGCCGATTTCCGCCGCCATCGTCGAACGGCGTCGATCCATTACTACTTGCCGTCGCCGAACTGCGGCGAATCCTGCGCGGCGAGGCATCATGGATCGGGTATGACAAGGCGCAGCTTCGGATTCTCGAGCAAAAAATTACTGCCCACGTGGACGGCGCTCTCATCCTGGCTGGCGACCTTCCTGTCGCGGCCGCCAAGCTCAGGAATTTCTGGGAGCTGTTGCCCAAGACCGATTTGCTGTATGCCCTGCTCTGCTCGATCACCGTTCCAGGAACACGGGCAGTGTTCGGGCTGGCACTCGAAGCGTTGACTGACCAAAAATTCGTGGCACTGGCGATGGAATTGCCGGGATTCGACGATCCCGCGGTGACCGATCTGCGACAGATCGGCACCATGTTGACGTCGGTGGCGCAAGGCCTTCCGAGCGAGATCGAGACGCTCGAAAAGCTGTGGCGCGAGCAAAAGGATTTGGTGCCGCTGCTCAAGGATATCCTGCCGGCCACCGACGTTGCGCTGATCGTCAAGGAAATCGAGGCGCTACGCCTTTCTTACGGGACTAAGCTAGCAACCAGCGTTTATGCCCGGCTGCTGGCCGAGGCGAGCGCCGGGCGCCTGTCCAATGAGCTCTGGCACCTGTTTGCCGCCTGGACCAAGACCTACGCCGGATTCGAAAAATATGCGCTGTTCGGCGAACTCAAAAGCCTTTGGAACGCGAAGTATCCCGCTCAAGAGCTGAAGAAATGGGACGACTATGCGCTCGACGCGGCATGGGACTTCAAACGCATCGAACAGCTTTTTTCGCTCAAAGCAGGCTTGAACTTCCAGAAACTGGCGATCGAAATGTTCGCCAAGTTCCGCTTCGAACCGCCTGAATATTTGCTGTTCTCCGAGCGCTTGCCGCTGCAAACCAGGGCCAACGAACTAGTCGGCCAATTATGGAACCATGCGTTTCCTTTGGCGATGCCGGGCGCGAACTGGGACTTCATGTTCGACAACCAGGCCACCATCATCCTCAAGCTGTCGGGCAAGCGCAAACTGCGCGATCTGTTGCTGGAAGCGGCGAAAACGAACGCCAGCCCGGCCATTCCGGATCCGCTGGGCGTGGTGGTGGATGCAGAGACACCGGACGAAGCACTGCGCAACCTGCTCGCCAAAATCGATCCGCAAGTGCTTGATGATGCAAGCTGGCGCGGCATCGTCGTGATTCGCCCCACGCTGGACCTGGGTCGGCATCAGCAGCTGCGCGACCTACTCGGCCTGCGCCACTTCGAAATGGATTACGTTGCCATTGGCGGCATCGGGAAGGATGCGGTAAACACGCTCAACACCTATGCCTACGTCAAGCATAGCCGCACGCAAGAGAAAATTACTGACGTTCAGAAGACGGATCCCGGCACTGATATCGCCTTGGCACTGGTCAAATTCGAGGCCCAAATCCGCAACGCGACGCTGGTGCGCGGCGAAGTCGTACTCAATCTCTATCTGACCAACCTGTGGGGCAAGAGCGATCCGAGCGCAAATAAAAAAATCGTGGTCATCAAGGGCAAGATCCCGGAAGACGCGGGCGCGGGCGCGTTCGAATTTTCCGCCGAACTGCCCAAGCCGGTCAGCTTCGACATCAACGTCGCCTTCATAGAGAAATTCTTATTCAAGGGAATGAAGGTCGGCACGCACGACGGCAAGACATCGGTCGAAATCGATGGCGATATCGCCGTCAAGGATTGGGGCGAGTACATCAAGAAGGGGGACAAGCCGATCACACTGCAAGACTTCCGCATCCTGCTGCCCGCGAAAAACAAGGGCGATGTGACGCGCATGGGTGAAAATCGTTGGTTGCAATTCGATTTTCCTTCGATTCACATTCCCTTTCCCGGAGCGAAGGCAGTCTCGCTCATGGCCCATATCGATATCCGGCCGGAAGGCGTCGGCTTCGTGCGTGAAGCTGCGCGGGAAGATGGCTCGCCAAGCGACGTGTATAAGGGATTGATCGATTCCCACGTATGGCTATTCCAGCAGCCCCCCACGACGGGCTTGAAAAAGGGGACGGTTATCCCCTATGTGAATTTCTCGGTCAGCTTCGGCAAATTGCCACAATTTGGCGGCACCAGCCTCGACAGCCTCAAATTCAATATGCTGATCGGAATCCTGCAACCCGCGCTGCCGGCGTTGCCGACACAAATCCTCGGCATCAGCAGCCTCGACGCCACCAAGCTCAAGCTCGATATTTTCGGCGTACTCAAACTCCAGCTTGAACAACTGTACGTCGGTGCCGCAACCTATGGCAAACCGCTCGCGGCCAGGAACCCGGCGACCATCATCGCCGCGCGTGACGTGCGCCTGTCGATCTGCGGATGGGAGCCGTTCAAGAAACTCAATCTGCTGATGGCGCAATACGGCAATGGCAAGGACGCGAACAGCGCCTTCCTGATGACCGCCGACGCGACCGCCGGTGATGGCGGCGGCACCGTCAAGCTGAACTGGATCGTCCTGGGACGGAACATCGAACTGCCCCAAAAAGACAAGGACTATCTGTTCGAGGGCAAGAAATCCGGCGCGACCGATGAGCTGTTCAAAAACGTCATCAAGTTTCCGCCCGAGACCAAGCTCCTGGAGATCGCGCAGGGCAAGGCCAAGACGGCGCCCACCATCGCAGGCGGAACGGCCGATATTCTGGTCGACCTCGGAACCGACAATGCCTGGCTGTTCGCGCTGCGCGGCAGCATCGGGGCATTTGTCGAGGACCTGGTGCTGGTCTTCCACGACCAGCGCTACTATGGGATTCGGCTCAAAGGCAGCCTGATCGAAACGATCATCGGCAAAGACACGCTGGAGATGGCCTATATTCCGGGCGAGACGCGCGACCAAGACCGCTTCCGCACCACCTTCCGGATCCCAGCATTGAGCTTCATCGCCCAGCTCGAGGCCGGCGAATTCGGTATCGAATGGGGCCTCAACTGGAGCTTCCTGCTCGACTTCTTCTTTCCGTGGAAACGCAACGGCGCCTATCTGTGGGACCGCGCCGCGCGCATGCCGATGGGCACCTACGAAGCCAAGTTCGGTTTCTATTTCGAGCGCAGGGTCGCTGCCGCGCCGGAGGGTGCTAAATACATCACGCTGGCAGCAGGCGTCGGCTTTTATGTCGGCTACTACTGGGGCTTGGGCTCGCCCGGCTCGGGCGTCTGGGTGCGAGCGGGCATCGGCGTGTTTGCCATCCTGGAAGGGGCGGTGACCTTGTTGAGCCCCGCACTGAAACCGGGCGAATTGCCCGGCATGGAACTGCTGCGCACCTCGGTCAAGAGCCTGGAAGTGATCGGCGTGGTGGGCATTTACGCGTACGCGGAAGGTGGCATCCGGATCTGGATACTGTCGGCATCCATCGTCGCGTCGGTCCAGGCGGCGATCGCCGCGCACTTGCTGTACATCCCATCAGGCGGCTCGACCCTGTCCTACAGGGCCAGCCTCGCGGCCAACTACGCCGCATCCTGCAGGGTCGGGTCGGGATTTTTTTCGTGGACATTTTCGGTCAGCGGCGAATACGCGATCGAAGCGAACGGATGCTTGTGCCTGAGCTGAACCGAACCCGCTAGTCCGTCCACACCTACGAGGAGAGATTGAATGAACGATGCGTTCGCGGTGCAGAAAAAGACCTTGTATTTGCAAATCCTTCCATTCCATATGGGCGCCTATGTGGGCGATGCACCTTACGCGGGGCAGCCTTCATTTCCGGAAAGCTATAGCCACGACGCAGACCACTATTACCTGGTGATCCAGCCGATGCTGCGCCACCTCAAGGACCAGGGCGGGACGCATTTTTTGGCCGATGAGAGCGACTCTCCCGGTATCGTCGAGTACCTGACTGCCACCAGTTGGGATGAGCTCGCTGTCGCTGTTTTGCCCCCGGCGACCATCCAGAAAGACTTTACGACGCGCCGCAATGTTGCCATCGCGCGCAATAGACAGCTGGCCAAGATGGACCAACACTTCACGAGCAATGCGCCGATCGGCGCCCATCTGCTAAGCGATTCGAGCAAGCCAGTATCCGAACTTGCCGCGCTCGGCTTCCAGCATCTGCGCGACCTGATGGGCAGTCAAAAGAATGCCGGTGCCATCGCCCCGGTGCAGTCAGCGTACGATGCGTATGAAGCATTGGCCGACCCCGATTACATACCCGTGCCATTTCCGCCGAACACGAAAATCGCGCTCAATTTTCTCCTGGGGCCGGCAGGCGCCGGCGTCCACCAGGATGTGCATATCGACCTCGACCCGGTCAATCCCGTACCGGCTTTTATGAAGTTATCGACGGCGCAATGGACCACCTTTTGCCAGAATAATTTCATCCAGCAGGAGAAAGAAAACTGGGTAGATTTGGCCGAGGACGAGAAGACCCAGTTCCGCGACTGGGCCGAAGGGGTTTACGTGGCCATGGCCAGCGCCAAAGTAGCCGGACCGCTCGATCCGGATCCAGCGGTCGCGCAAGAGCTTCAGGTCGTCT
Source organism: Paucibacter sp. B2R-40 (assembly GCF_025717555.1). Classification (GTDB taxonomy): domain Bacteria; phylum Pseudomonadota; class Gammaproteobacteria; order Burkholderiales; family Burkholderiaceae_C; genus Paucibacter_A. Next base: position 206,574 of record NZ_JAJIRP010000003.1, read on the forward strand.
GGGACAACTACTTCACCCACGCCCACGCGGTGCTGTCGGTACGTCCCACGAACGATGAATCTCCGCGCACGCGCTGGACAGCCTGGATTACCAAGACCAGCGTTCCTGGCGGCGCCCCCCTCATGGCCGACGCATCCCTGTTCGCCTTCTTGCGCAACCCGCGCAATTTCGTCAAGCCGCCGCTGGAAGTATCGCCTTATTGGGAACACACGGGTCGCCTGCAATTTCCTCGCTACTATATTGGTGGAAAAAAACTCAAGGAGTGGATGCTGGCCGCCGCCGATCAGCATTCCGCCGCGCTGGAGCCAGTATTGAGCAGCTACCATGCGCGTTTCTGGGATGGGTTTGCCCGCGAGGCCGCCAAGATCGCGGTGCTGGCAGGCCAATCGACGAGCGGGGCTTATGAAGAAGCGATGCGCAAGGAAGTCGACCTTGGCGCCAAAATTGCCGCCGCCATTGCCTTCGGCGAACGCTTGCGCATGCCGCGCCCGACGCCGTTCGACAACCACAACATCATCGTGCTCAAGCCATCGGCCGACGACATCGACGACCCAGACTGGATGGTCACGTGCAATCATTCGCTGCTGGGGCAAACCTTGCGCCTCGGTCCGCTGGCCGACGCCCATCCGGGACACTCCATCCAGTTCGAATCGCTCGACATCCAGCTTCCCGGCCACCCGACAGCGGTCAACGTGTTCCCGAAGGACAAGACGGAACTGGCCAAGCTCGATCGGCTCTTCAGCGGGCTGGTGAGCGAAGCCCGCGGCTACCGGGCCAACGGCAGCACCGTCAAGATGGCGCTCGGCCTCGACCCCTACCATCCCGGCCGCATTTTTTACGAGCGACAAATGTTCAGCGTCGCGCGCACCAGGGTCAAGCCGCCGGCGAGCGAGCTGCTCAAGGACACGGACGACCCCGTCCTGTTCGGCGTGCCGACCGCGCTGCTCGACGCAGTCGAACCGACCGTCGCGTTCAACGTGACCCCCGCCAGCGACCAGATTCGCCAGATGAAGCCGCGCAGGCAGCTGTTTGCGCAGGACAACCTGTCAAATGATCGCGCGAAGGCGCCATGGAACGCTGTGCAATGGCTTGCGCGCGCGCCGGTGATGTTGCGCCGAGCATCGCTGGGCGCCTATTCGGGCGACGATATCTTCGAGTTCGCGCTGGCGGCGAACATGCCTGCGCCCGAGCGTGAACTGTATTCGATGCTGTTCACACAGCTCAAGGCCGACGGCGGTGCCCGCGCCAAGGCCGACCTGTGGAAGGAAAGCAGCGTCGGGACCGACATGGCATTCGACGCGCTCGGCTCGCTGCAAGGATGCGTGGTACTGTCGCTGACGACCAAGCTGATCGACGGCATCAGCTATAGCGTCGGCTGCCTGGTCCAGTTGGACAGCACCGCCGCGACCAAGGCGGGCAAATGGCTGCAGGGCGTGGGGACGGCCGCCAGCGGCACAGCAGAGATACCGATCGACCTGGTCGCCGATGCCCTCATGATGCAGGGGCATTTCAATTTGCTGGCGATTACGAACGCGCTGGCGGCGGATCTGGACAAGAGCCAGATGATTCCGCGCGCACTCTTCAATTTCAAGCCGGCCATCGGCGTCGACGGCATCATGGAACGTTTTTCGCTGGAGATATCCGGCCCCAGCCAACCGGTGCCGGCATTGGCGCCGGACAATGACCATTTTCTCAAGGACATGCTGCAAAGCTTCGCAAAGGCCCGCTTTTTCCTGTGCCCTGGCGCGGAAACGGCCATGGCTACGCGGCGCGATTTCTGGCTGTCCTATCCTGCCGCAGTGCTGCCGCTCAAGCCGGAAACGGGCCTGCGCGACGACCCGGCGAAAAATCGCCCGGCCAAACTCGCCTCAGGGCGCGCCTATTGGGTGATCCAGCACTTCACGGCCCCGCCGAAAACAGCGCCCCAGCACGGCATCGGCAATCTCGCCACCCATCCTGAAGAACGGCGCTACTTGGCGCGCCTAATAGGGCCGCAAGCGAACTGGCACTTGGGGGCCACGCTGGAAAATCCGTTCGGCATCCGGCTCGGCGCGGCGTACCAGGATCAGCTCAGGCTCGGCTACGCCGCGCCGGTGCAGAACCTGGCCAGCACCGAAATCGGCATCCAGGATGGCGCCGGAAAAACAATGCCGCTGCCCTTCCTGCACTTCCTCGTCACCGACGCCGATGCCACGCACAAAAGGATTGTGCTGACACTGGACAAGCAGGCGATCGCCGCCAGCTTGCAAGCCGGGCCGGCATCGCTGACGTCTGGATCGGTGCTCGACAAGGGCCCGAAGATGCTGCGCTCGCTGTATGAAACCCTGTGCGACCTGCGCGACGCATCGATAGACGTCAGCGAAGGCCGCACCGGAGTCAAACTGATCCTCGAAGCGTGGCGCTACGATGGCAACGCCGTCGCCGCCGACGCGCCGGTGTCGCAGCTGCCGGCCGACCATCAGGAGTTTCCTGCAATTGTCGCCGGCTTACGCAAGATCGCGCTGGGCGCCGGCGCCGCGCATTACCTCGATGCGGCCGCTCTGGCGCCATGGCTGAAGGCGTTGACGCCGACCTACGCCGGTTTCATCGCTGCGCTGCAAGGCATGGCCAATGATCCGGCGCCGAATGCGCTCGACATCAAGCTGCTGCTGGCGACCGGATCGCCCGCGCATGCCGAGCAGGCGCTGGTGTATCGCGTCGGCCTGGAGATCAATCGGAACGCCGCGGCAATCGTCCCTTGCCCGAAAGAGCCTGCTGGCTTCGTCGTGGTGCCGCCCGACAAGCCCGATCAGATCATGTTCCGCCAGCAAAGCCTGGTCGGCCCGGCCGCCGCGACGGCACCGCGCGCCGGTGCGCTATCGGCCGAGGCATGCCGCGCTTTGCTGCTGGAGAATGACGAGGACACCCAGAGCGATGCACTCGCCGAGTACCAGCGCCTGGCCGAGGTGGCGGACAGCCCATGGCGCCAGGCCCACGATTGGATTTCGCCTTCGGGGCCGCGCTCGGCCAGCGAAATCAAGCCGGCCCAGGTCTTGGGCGAGCTCGCGGCCAAAGTCCAGTTCCTGGCAGCGCCGTTCGCGACGATCCCGCGCCAACAGGCAAACCTGTACTACGTCCTGTATGGCTTCGTTCCCTTGCCGGCATTGTCGGCGGGCGACTTGAGCCTGGATGCAGCGACGACTTTTCAATTCGGAAATTTCGTGGCCGAGATTCTCGGCAGTGTCATGCGCGGCGAAACCAGCGTCCTGGCGGGGCTGATCAATATCGAACTTGGCTCGGTCAAGCCGGCCGAAGCGGCCAATACACTGAAGCAACAGGCAAGCGCCACCGCCAACCTGTTTGCGATCCAGGTTGCGCAGCACTGGCTCGATCCCGTTCATCATCCGAAAAATTCGACCGCAACCATGGTCAAGCGTTTCATCGGCGCCTATGGCGGGCAGTATCGCGACTGCATGGCGTCCTTGCTGCGCACCGACCCCACGCTATATGCTAAATCGAAAGGCATTGCGATCGGTGCTTTCGAAACCGGCAAGTTTCCTGACCAACTGGCCTACCTGCAGATTAGCAAGCGCGTGTTGCGCTTGAGCGGGGTGGCGGCCAACAAGGATGCCAGCTTGGACCTGGTCAATACCGAGCGGTTCCCGGTCATGCAGATCCAGTCCTGCCCGGCCGCGCCGGGAGAGACCGTCGCTGATTTGCCGAAGCTGCACCGATACTTTGTCGATGTGCTCGAGGACGCAACATATGGCGACTTCTTCGACATCGCCATGCCCCGGAAGGACCGCCCATTTGGCGACGCGATAGCACGTTCGGCAGCGGATTTCCTTACCCAAAGTAATTTGTTCGATAACCTGTCTGCGCAGAAGCCCGGCGAGCGCGCGATCGAACTGACGGTGGTGCACGAAGAGACGGCGTGGCGCATCCAGAACCAGCCCGTCTACATCCTTCCGGCCCGCAAACCGCCGGCAACGCCGAAGCCGGTGCTGCCTGTCACGCCCGGGCGCATCACCACCGCATGGCAGCAGCTGTACGGCACCAGTAAACCAGGCGGCGCGGACAAATCGCTGGCCGAGGCGTTCGAGAAGATCTTTTTTGGACTGGCCGATCCGCTGCATCGCCACTTCCCGAGCATGCTCGAACTGGCGGACGGAGCTTCCACCGACCTGACGCAATACAAGCGCCTGACGCCAGACAAATTTCCGCTCAAGAACACGCAAGCGCCGGACGCCATGCCCAAGGGATGGCACCATGTCGACACCAGCTACGCGCACTTCTATTTTCTGGTCGAGAGTTCGGAGTCGAATGCCATCGACCTTGACCAGTTCACGATGACGCTGAAACGGCGCCCCTTGCGCGGCGCTTCGTCGACGGGATTGGCCAAGCTGGTGGCCGACGACGAGCGCGACGGCTTGCGCGCCTTGCTTGCATGGCATACCTACCACGTTGCCAAGCAGCGCAATGCAGGAGCGGCGCCGCAAGTCGCCCCTCCCGCGCTGCACCATGACAAGCTCGATCCGGCGCTGCGCACCGCCATCGGCCTGCTGTGGCCATCCCCCGCGCCGGCCCTGGCGGTGGCCTCCGAACCGGTCGAATCGTTCGAGATCACGCTGCGGCGCACGGAGGCCGGCTGGGCGTTCAGTGAAACGTTCCAGCAGGATGGCACATGGACCAGTGAACTGGGCGGTGTGGTCGGCATCGACGTGCTGGCCTCGCAAACGGCGCAGCGCACCTTCCTACTGCACCTGGTGGTCCTGCACCAGCCTTGGTCTTCGCTCGATGCGACCTTGTCGATCCAGCGCAACCTGCTCGATCTTGACGGAAAGAATGGCGCCGACATCAACGAGCGCTTCGTCATGGCCAGCGACAAGTCGGAACTGGTGTGGGTCGATCCCTCGACGACGTGGATCGATTTCCACAAGCAACCGACCCTGAACAAGGCCCTGCGCACCATGATCGGCAGCGTCGGTGTTTCCGAATGGCTCGCCGCTGGCGCCAGTCACCCCGACACCCCGTTCTCGATCGAAGACGCATTCAAGAACGCGTTCCATAACCTCACGCTCGATCATCTGAATCCCAACTTCCCCAAGATGCCGGTTTGGAACGTGAAACTGATGAAAGACAACGCGTTCATGGTCGAAGGCCGGGTCGATTATGTCGATCGCGAACTGGCGCCGCGGGTCGGTAGCACCGAGCTCGGCGCCACACCCATGGCCGTGGTTGCCGAGCGGGAAGACGCCAAGATACGCACCTTCCTCACCAGTGGCGGCTTGCTGCTCGAACGGCGCGTGCAGGCATCCGATGCGCACAAGCTCATGTTCCTCAACCCGGCCCTGGTCAAGACGCCATGGCCCAACGTCAGCGTGACCTGGACCTTCGGCGCGGGAGAGCAACATGCGCGCCAGACCTTGATGAACGTGACGATCCCGGTGCGCTGGCTGCCTGAAAATGCTCAGATGCATCATGCCGAATCGAACCGCCTGAGACAGGAGAGAGCCGGCCAAAGTGGGAGCAAAACTAGACCCTGAAGCGCTCTCGCTATTCAATACCTGCCGGTACTGCAGACGGTTAATGGCCCGTCAGTAATATTCGTATGAAAACCGGCCACTTCAATCAAATCCTTTATTGGCAGGACCGTGTAAGTCGGCATCCCCTCAGGTTTCAGATCGGTTGGATCGCCGCCGAACCCCTTGAGCTTTGTAGTGACATAGGGGCTCACGAAGGCTAAGTCGGCGGGACAAATGTAGCGTCTAGGCGCGGCACCTTCATCGAGTAAGTCCGCTCTAGGATGCACTTCTCCACTACATTTTTGGTGGACAAATGCACCCTATCCCCGATGAAGTCAGCCGTGGCCGTCGAATCCACAGCAACGAGTTCTAGGCGCAGATCGTCGCGGCTTGCAGCGCGCCAGTGTGCCGACCGCTGAGGTCGCCATGCCCCAGGGCATCAATCCCAAGCCAGCTCGACGCTGGGTCCACGCGGCCAGGCGACGCGATGGCGGCGTGCCAGCCAAGGCTGCCGCAAAACCTAAGCCCAAGCTCTTGGACTTAGTCGACGAAAGTAAATGTGGAACATCTTGTAGCCCACAGCTCATAGGTGAGAGCCTGTCCTGAGTTTCATTTTATTTTTTTCAGATGGAGAGAGAACCAAACCGTGGGACGGCAGCTTATGCAACGATCGTTTCCTCTCTCGCTTTTGTTTGCTTACCGCTCCATGCGGGCTTCGATGAATAGGCGCAAGGCAATTCCAGTCGGAAGGCAGGGCGACAAGCCTATCAAATCCGAAATTACCCTCCCACGGTTTGGTTCACTCTCCGTCACGACCAGCGCCGGCGCGCTGCCGCGCGACCAGGTCTCCAGCCGGTCGAGCAGTGGTTTGCGGTCGCAGCGGGCCAGCAGCGCGCCGCGGTCCGGGTCGACAGCAGCGCGGTCCTCGTCGGCGCCGCCCGCCGGCCGCGTCAGGTTGAAGCGGCGGTAGATCTGGCCGACGACGGCAGACCCGGCCAGGTCCTGCCGCGGCGGGCTCAGCGCATACTTCGCTACCAGCCGGCCGTGCTCGTCGAAGGGCCCGGCAGCCTGCAGGTCGCGGACGATGGTTTTGATCGTCTGCGTCGCCACCTCGCCGAGCACGCGTCCTCCGGGCGCGCCGTGCGGCACAGCGTCGTAGATGCAGGTGCCGACCAGCACTACAAAGACACGCTTGTCGCGCTCGGCCATCGCCTCCAGGGCCTCCGCCGACACGGTCTCGATGCAGTAGCGCGAGCTGAGGAAGTTGGTACTCAGCAGCATGACGAACAGCTCGGTCTGTCCGATGGCCTTGCCCATCGCGACGGGCCAGCACACGCTTGCGGCTATTCTCTTGGCTGGTTTTCAATGTACTCATGGGAAATGACGACTGCCACCTCAGAAACCTGTCTTTCCTGGTGTCGCCTGACGGTATTTAGCTGGCGCCTTTCTATGATTTGCTCAGTACGGCCTATTGCCACACCAGGGCGTTCGCCAATGAGAGGGCGGAAAATACGATTTAGCCGGCAGTCAACATGATGATTCCGCTGCCGAACACGTGGCGTTTTGGCGAGGTCACGCGTGCCTCAATCCTGGAAGCCGGGGCGGCTTTGGGCCTGCCTCACCGAGTGAGCTCAAAAGCATGATGCCGGGCCTAATGAAAGCATTGCCAACATTGGCGGCCGAGATTGAGGCCGAGAACCAGGGCTTTGCGGAGGCTGTTCGCCCCTATCTTGGAGGTGAGTTGCGGCTGATTCAGACCCTACTGCATGTCGTGGTTAGAGATGCTGGGGCGGATGGCGCCGAAGTCATAAGCGGTTAAGCGCCTCACACAACGCCGAAGGCAAGGTCAGATTACTCGGCAGCAGCCCTTCGGCCGCAAAGATTTCCCGCTCGGGGTCAAGACGGCGTAGAGCCTCGAGCAACTCTGACTCAAATCTGGCCTGAGTCATCGGGGCGCCGAGCAAGACAGCCGACGCTGACGCATCCGGCAAGTTTTGACTGCACACCAGCTCAGCAATATCCAAAACTTGATGCCCATTGGCAGTTTGCTCGGCAAGTACACGAGCTATGTCCGCAGCCGGCACAAGCAGCCGTCGCCAGCGCAAGCTGCGTGGCAGCAGTTCAAGCCCGGCATCGACCCAGCGCCGATAGCTGGGCCACCCACCGGGCAGCACGTCGACCAACCAACCATCGCGTCGCAAACGCTCGGCCCAGACTTGGCTGTCCAGACCGCCTCGGTCGCAATAGATGAGCAAGGTATCGGCACTTGCCAAACGCGCGAGCAGTGCCGACAACTCGTTCGGCAGGTCTTGAGCCCTGCTTGACTCCGACTTGGTGGCGGCCAAAGCTGCCGGCAAATTGACCGCGCCCGGGATGTGATCGGCCTCGAATTCAGCCGCACTGCGCGCATCGATCACCGAACCGTAGGTCGCAAAGTCCTGCACCTCCAATTGATGCGGGTGCACGATTGCCTCGAAGGCAAAAGCGGTTTCAGTCATAGCGGTTTGGACCTTCTCGACTTGCTAGAAATTGCCTCGAATCCAGCATCAAGGCTTGGCGTTTGAGGCACTAGATTTACTTCATGACGCCGCAAGAGGCGCCAAGCAAGCGCATCAGCGCTGCCGAGTCACCGCGAGGCCATGTCATGCTTCATCATCGTTATGCATTCACTTTAGAGCCATCGCTACGCCTTGCCAAGCGCAACGGCGCGGACCGTGAAGCCCCGAGATTCCTGCCCAGCGTCTTGCTGGCAATGACGCTGGCAACAGGCGCAGCTACGATGCCGCAGCCCGCTTTTGCCGTCGATGGCTGTACCGTCCTGCTGTGCCTCGCCGCGCCCAGCTGGCGCGCGATTCCGCAATGCGTGCCGCCGATCCGGCAGCTGTTCAAGGATCTGGCCCGTGGGCGTATGTTTCCCAGCTGCGGCATGTCGGGCCCCGGCAATGGCTCAAGCCATGGATGGGCACAAGCCCCGTCGTTTTGCCCGCTGCAGTACACGCGTGAATTCGATGGCCCGCGAGGCCCCATCTATCGCTGCGACTTCGACGGCGCGGTCGAGGTCAAGGTCGAAGGCCAATCTTGGGCGCGCACCTGGTGGAGCATGGGCGGCGACACCGTCACCGAATTCATGCCGGCCGCCAAAGCCAAGCTGGGCAGTTGGGACAGCAAGTTCGAAGACGACTACACGGCCTGGCTCGCCGCCCTTCCACCTCCGCCCTGCCCCGACTGCTGAGGCCCGCCATGGACGAGATCAATTTTTCGGAAATGGCCGCCCTCTGTGCGCCGCTGGTACATCCGAGCACGGTCCGCGCCTTGGTGGAAGTTGAGAGCGGCTTCAATCCGCATGCGATCGGCGTGGTCGGCGGCGTGCTGGAGCGCCAACCCAAGAACTTGAGCGAAGCGCGCGTCACGGCGGCAGCCTTGCAAGAACAGGGCTGGAACTTCAGCGTTGGGCTGGCGCAAATCAACTTACGCAACTTTGAACGCTTGGGGCTCACCGTCGCCTCGGCATTCGATGCCTGCGCCAATCTGAAGGCCATGCAAACGGTGCTGAGCGAGTGCTTTGAGCGAGCCGGTCGCGGGGCGAGCCAAACACCGACGCAGCAAGTCTTGCGCCAAGCGCTGTCTTGCTACTACAGCGGCAATTTCGTCACCGGCTTCAGACAAGGTTATGTCCAGCGGGTGGTGACGGCGGCAAGTCGCCGCCCACCAGCGCTGGCTCAGCCGCCGTGAAATCCCGGAACACCTGTGAGGAACCCGTCATCTTTCATTGAGGAGTAGCCATCATGCAATCCATCGTCTCAACCCGCGCCGCTTCCAAGTTCGCCCCGCTGCTTTTCGCCTTGCTGGCGATGTCTGAAGCCGCATGGCCCCAAGGCTTCGACAAAATCAACACCACGGTCACCAATGTCAACACCATCCTGGTCACGATCTCGATCGCCGTGGTGACGATTGCCATCATGTGGGCCGGCTTCAAGATGATTTTTCAGGGGGCGCGGCTGGCGGATGTGGCCAATGTGCTGATCGGCGGCACCTTGGTCGGTGGGGCCGCCGCCTTCGCCGCCTTCATCGTCGCTTGAACGAGTGCCGTCATGCAAGCCGAAGCGATCTACAAGGGCGCCACCCGGCCGGCGATGAAGCTGGGCATCCCGCTGGTGCCTTTGGTTATCTTGTTCGGCAGCGGCATGCTGATCATTTTGTGGGGCGGCCTGCTGCTGAGTTGGTGGATCGCACTCATCGTGGTGACGGCCCTGGGCCCCCTGCTTGGCTGGATGCGTTTCGTGACACGGCGGGACGATCAACGCTTCAGGCAGATGTTCATTGCCACCAAGCTTGGCTTCAAGAACCACAACCACCGCTTCTGGCAATGCCGCAGCTATTCGCCCTACCTCTACCGGGGGACTTCCGATGTTTGGCATCAATAACCCAACAGGCCAGCGGCATGCCGACGAATCAAGCTGGCCTTGGTCAAGAACCACCGCGAGACCCCAGCATTGGGCTCGTGCGCAAGCCGAGAATCCGCTGTCCCGCTTTGTGCCGTTTTCCTCTCTGCTGTCAGATCATGACGTGATGACCCGAGGCGGTGACTATCTGCGGGTCTGGCGCCTGGAAGGTATTCCGTTCGAATGCGCGGACGAGCAACTGATCGCCGAGCGCCATGAAGCCAAATGCAGCTTGCTGCGCAATCTGGCCGGTGGTCAATTCGCGATCTGGGAGCACCGACTGCACCGCCTGGTGGAAGACCGAATGTCTGAACCTGCAGAACCTGGCTTCGCCCATGACTTGGCGCAGGCCTATGCCGCCTCGCTGCGCGGCCAGCGGATGATCAGCAATGAGCTGTACCTGAGCCTGGTCTACCGGCCGGGCGCTTCAAAAGTCGGCCGGGCATTTCAAAAAGTGCGCCGCAGTCGCGAGGACATTGCCAGGGCGCAGGCCGAGGCCTTGACCGTGATGGCCGAGAAGTCCGCACTGGTCGAGCGCTTGTTGCGGGCCTTTCAGCCTACGCTATTGGGCGTGAACAGCCGCAAGGGTCAGGCCTATTCCGAAGTGGCCGAGTTCCTGTCCTTCTTGATCAACGGCGTTTGGCGGCCGGTGCCCGTGCATGCGGGGCCGCTGTATCGCACGCTGCCCACCACCCGACTGTCCTTTGGGGCTGACAAGCTGGAGCTGCGCGATGCCGACGGTTCTCGCCGTTACGCGGCCTTCGTCGACATCCACGAGTACGCCGATGCGGTCGAGCCGGGTGTTTTGAACCCGCTGCTTTACGAAGCCAGCGAGTTCATCGAAACGCAGAGCTTCTCCATCCTGCCCAGGCGCGAGGCACTGCACTCGCTGACCTTGCAGCGCGATCAACTGATCGCCAGTGACGATGTGGTCGCCAGCCAGGTCGCCGAGATGGACCTGGCGCTGAACGAGTTGGGTGACGGCCAATTCTGCATGGGCGAGTATCACTACAGCTTGCTGGTCTTTGGCGACAGCGCAGGCGATGCGGGCCGGCGCGCCGTGCAAGCCATCGGCGCGGTGGGCGAAGCCTGCAGCTTGCAAATGCGGCCTGTGGATCTGGTGGCCGACGCCGCCTGGTTCGCGCAACTGCCGGCAAACTGGGCCTGGCGGCCACGCGAAGCCAAACTCTCCTCGCGGGCCTTTGCGGCGCTGACCAGCGGCCACAACTTCGCACGCGGCAAGCGCGACGGCAACCCCTGGGGCGAGGCCCTGGCACTGTTGCGCACTCCCAGCGGCCAGCCCTACTACCTGAATCTGCACGCCAGCCCCGACGGCGAAGACTCCGAAGACAAGAAACTGCCCGGCAACACGCTGATCATCGGCTCCACCGGGGTCGGCAAGACAACGCTGGTGATGCTGTTGCTGGCCCTGACGCGCAAATGGCAGCCGGCGCCGCGCATCGTGCTGTTTGACCTGGATCGCGGCAGCGAGATCGCCCTGCGCGCCCTGGGTGGCCGCTACTTCACGTTGGAGGCCGGCAAGCCGACCGGCTGCAACCCGCTGCAGCGCGAGCCCACCCCTGCACGCATACAGTTCTGGGAGCAGCTGATTCGCACCTGCATCGCGAGCCCTTCCCTGCCCTTGCTGCCGGCCGACGAGCACGCGATTGCCGAGGCCGTGCATTCGGTCGCGCGCATGCCCAAGGCGCTGAGAAGGTTTTCGACCGTACGTCAGAACCTGCCGAAGTCGGGCGATAACAGCCTGTTTGAGCGGCTGGGCCGCTGGTGCCAGGGCGGCGCACTCGGCTGGGTCTTTGACGAGGCGGATGACCGCTTGACCGATCTGCAACTGGCCAGGGCCATAGGCTTCGACACCACCGAGTTTCTTGACCTGCCCGAGGTGCGCACGCCGTTGATGCTCTATCTGCTCGATGTAATGGGCGAGTTGGTCAATGGCGAGCGGCTGATTTATGTGATCTCGGAATTCTGGAAGGCGCTGGACAACGACATTTTCAGCGACTTCGCCAAGCAAAAGCAAAAAACCATCCGCAAGCAAAACGGACTCGGCATCTTCGACACGCAAAGCCCGTCCGACGTGCTGCGCCACCCAATCGGCCGCACCATGGTCGAGCAAAGCGTCACCAAGATGTTCCTGGCTAACCCCGAGGCCTTGCGGGAAGAATATGTCGATGGCTTCGGGCTCAGCGACGCCGAATTCGACATCGTCAAGAGCCTGGGCTCCAGAGGCGGGCGCAGCTTCTTGGTCAAGCAAGGCCGCAGCAACAGCGCCATCTGCGAACTCGACCTTGCGGGGCTGGAAGATTTTGTTGCGGTCCTGTCGGGAACGACGGATAACGTGAACTTGCTCGATGGCATCCGTGCCGAAGTGGGCGACGACCCGCAGCGCTGGCTGCCCTTGCTGCTGGCTGCCATCCACGAGCGCAAAGCCCGTTTGGAAAGGAGATCGTCATGAAGTTTCTCGAATACAAGCTCACCGCCATCCTCTTGGCTTCGCAATGCTTGGTCAGCACGCCGGCCGAGGCGCAGTTCGTCAAGGGCAATGACGCGGTCAAGGTGACGGCTGCAGGAACGAAGGTGGAGACGCCGCCGGTGCCGGCTTCAGTCAGCAAGGTGTGCGGCGCGGACGCGAATTGCCATGCAGGTTCATGGCGAATGATTGAGACCGCCGCTGGTCTGGTCGAGTGCACGGAGCCTTGGGCGCGGCCCGGTAGTTGCCGAGGCTCCAGCTATGGCGCGCAAAAGCTGTCTCGTGTTTGGGTAGTCAAACGAGGCAAGGACTGGCTCCAATGCCAATACCCAGACCTGCAAAGCAAGTGCACGCCCATGTTTGTACGTCCGCCAGCAAACCTGCCGTTCGACGCCATTCAATAGTCAAAAGGGACGCCTCATGTTTACCTGGTTGGGCACAAAGCTAACGGCGATTCTGAGCACCTATGTGTTCGGAGTGGTGTCGGCGCTGATGACCGCCATTGCGCCAATCGCATTGACGGCCATGACGCTTTGGGTGCTCTTGTATGGCTGGGCAGTGCTGCGCAACGAGGTATCGGAAACAGTTCCAAATTTTCTTTGGAAGGTCACCAAGATCGGCTTGATCCTGGCTTTGGCGCTGCAGTCGGGCGTGTACATCACCAACGTCGCCGACACCGTCAACAGTCTTTCTACTGGCGTTGCAACGACCTTTGTTCCGGCCGGGGCACCAGCGAACACAGTAACAACGCCATATCAGCTGATTGACGAGTTCAACGACAGTGCCAGCAATCAAGTCGGCGACATCATGAAGGAAGCCAGCATCACCCGGCCAGACCTGCTGCTTGCCGCTGGAGTATTTTCTTTGGGCTCGGTGGCGTTTCTCTGCATCGCCGTCTTCGTGGTGACGCTGGCAACGGTGTTCCTGAACTTTGTCGTTGCCGTCGGCCCCTTGTTCATCTTTTGCCTTGCGTGGAAGCCCACGCAGCGATTCTTCGACAGTTGGCTGTCAATGCTCCTCAATTCGGTGGTCTTGACTTGGTTCGCCTTCTTCGCTCTGGGTCTCAGCACCTTCCTCGGACGTGAGATGTTCATCGGCATTCAAAACGCCGGTGGCTTTCTTGGACCAACGCTGAACGCTCTCGGCGAAGCCTCCCGCTACTGCGTGCTGATGCTGGTCATGGCCATCATCTGCTTCCAGGCACCCAGCCTGGCCTCGGCGCTGACCGGCGGTGCGGCCATACAGCAAGGCATTCAGATGATCCAAAGCGCCATGATGGTGTCTAGCCTGCGCTCAAGTTCTGGCCGGTCCGCCGCTGCGGGCTCAGGCGGCGGAACCATGCGCAGTGGTGCCGGCATCCCACACGCCGCAGGCTATGCCGTCGGCGCTGCCGGTGGATTGGCGCGCCAAGGCTATGGCCAAGCACGCGTCGCAGCCTACAAACTCGCGGCCCTGCGCGGCCGTTCCTGAGGAGTCATCATGCCCAAACCTCGCACCCCCATTGCCCTTGCCGTACTGCTGCTAATCGTCACTTCGACCGGCAGCCACGCCCAAGGTATCCCCGTCATTGACGTTGCCAATCTGGTGCAAACCGTCCAGCAAGTCGCTAACGACATCACTGCGATCCAGAACCAGATTCAGCAGATCACCCAGCTGCAAGCGCAGATCGCCAGCATGAACGGCAAGCGACTGCTCGGTACCGTGGCCAACAATCCGCTGCTGCGCAACTATGTGCCGGCCAACGCGTATACCGCCGTCAATGCCGTCGGCAGCTCCGGCTACGGCGGACTGAACTCCACGGCCAAGGGCTTGAGGGATTTCGGCATGGTCTACAACTGCCTGGACCTGGTCGGCCAAGCGCGCACCAACTGCCAGGCCGCGCTGGCCCAGCCCTACCAGCACAAGGGCTTGCTGCAGGATGCGATGAAGTCCGCCTCGGGCCGGCTGTCGCAGATCAATGCCCTGATGGGGCAGATTGACGCCACAGCAGACCAAAAAGCGGTACAGGAGATTCAGGCCCGCGTCGGCGCCGAGAACGCCTTGCTGGCGCATGAAATGTCCCAGGTGCAAATGCTGCAAGGCATGGCCGACAGCGAGGAGCGCATTGCCCGCTCGCGCGACCGTGAACGCCAATACGAGATGCTGAACCGGACCGGCAAGATCTCTGACTTCTTGCCTTGAGTCACGAATGCGATCCAGCGAGAGATGCGAGGTGAGTCATGGACAGCGCCATTTTGGAAAACACAGGCTTTACGGCTTCGGCCGAGTCAAGCCGTAACGCAACGGCCGCCAATCGGGCCTGGGAGATTGACCGCACGCTGATGCTGGAGAAGTCCGAGCGACGTGGCTGGCTGGTCGGCGGAGCTGGCCTGCTGTTGGGCACGCTGGGCGTGTTGGCCGCGCTCGCCCAAGGGCCCTTGCGCCAAGTGGTCGGCATTCCTATCGTGGTGGACAAGACCACCGGCGAAACCACGATACAGCAGCGCCTGAGCGAAGAAGCCATTCCGCCTCAAGAGGCCTTGGACAAACACAATCTGGCGGTGTTTGTGCGCGCCCGCGAAGGCTATAGCTGGTGGTGGCTGCAGCGCGATTTCGATCAGGTGGCCAGGATGGCGGTGCCGACCGTCTTCACCGACTACAACCGCTTGTTCGAAGGTGAGGCCGCCCTGCAGAAGAAGCTCGTCAGCAGCGAAGAATGGCGCATCAACATCGTCGGCGTGCGGCTCTCGGCGGCCGGCCGGCGCGGCAACCGGGGCGAGGCCACGGTCACCTATGACAAGCTGATCCGCCAGCCCGAGCGCAATCTGCCGGACGTGACCACGCGGCATGTCGCCAGTGTCATCTTCGAGTACCAACCCAAGGTGCTGGCCAAGGAGAAAGACCGGCTGGAGAACCCGTTCGGCTTCGTCGTCACCGCCTACCGGTCCGACCCCGAGATCAATACGCAGCCGGCCACGCTGGCCGCCGCGCAGGTCAGCACACCAAAGCCGTGAGGTCGTCATGCCTAACAAAACCAAAGGCCCGTTCGCCGCCGCATGGCTGATCGTCGGCTTGGCGGCCGCCAACAGTGCCGCGAATGCGCAGACCGCCGGTACCGATCCCCGACTGAAAGAGCTTTGGTATGACCCACAGGCGGTGGTCACCGTGCCGGTCAAACGAGGCATCGTCACGCATCTGATGCTGGACGCAGGCGAGGCAATTACCGATGCGGGCTCGGGCCTGGGGGCCGACTGCAGCAAGCCCGAGGCCAGTTGGTGCATTGCCGCCCAAGTGGGTGGCCGCAACATCTTCGTCAAGCCCAAGACGCTGGCAAGCGGCCCCAACAACCTGGCCGTGGTTACCGACAAACGCAGCCACGCCTTCAGATTCGTGCTCTTGGCCGATGGCGATGTGAGACAGCCGATCTACCGGCTGCTGATCAAGGCGCCGGCCGCGCGGGTCGCGAATCTCCCGAACGCCATGTTGGTCGCGCCAACACAGTTCGGCATGGCGCCGGTCGAGTCGAATGTCGATTCTATGAAAGAGCGAACTACAGCGCCGGCGGACTTGGTCAACGCCAACTACGCCATCGCCGAAGGTCGCGACTCGCAAGACATCGTGCCCACGCTGGTATTCGACGATGGCCGTTTCACCTACTTTCGCTTCCCCGGCAATGCAGAGCTGCCCGCGGTGTTTCACGTCCAAGGGGATGGCACGGAGTCCTTGGTCAACGCGCGCATGGCCGGTGAGCTGCTGGTCGCGGACCGGGTCAGTCGGCGCTTGATGTTGCGGGCCGGCTCGGCGGTGGTGGGGGTTTGGAACGAGGCTTTCGATCTGGACGGGCGCCCTCCCATCGGCGCCAGCACGGTAGCCGGGCTGCGGCGAACACTAAAGGTTGATGAGCGCGCCGATGAAGCCGGGAGCTTGCCATGAACGCCACGAGCGCCAACGCCGGCATCAACAGCGTCGAGCCGGTGGAAGATGAACCCAGCGACAAGAACCCACGCATACCGGACATCGCGCAAGAGGCCCGCGAGAGCAGGCTGTCTTGGAAAGCCATTCTGGCGGTCGCGTTGATGCTGCTCTCCCTGATCGCGGCAACGACCTTCGCCGTCACCCGAGCTCTCTCCAGCGGCAAAAAGGATGCTGAAGCCGAGGCCAGGAGGCTGACCGATCGGCCCAGTGCGGCCGCAGCCGAGCCACGCAAGCTCGACATGACTACTCCCGCCAAAGTGCAGCCCAACGCGCCGGCCTCGGCATCAAGCGATCGAATGATTCCAGCCATCATCGCCAGCGCAGACGATGAATCACCGGAGCCGATCGGGGTGCGCCGCACCGGCGAGCCTACAAGTTCAGGCCCGCAACGCATTTCACCGCAGGATGCGCCCGTAACGCTTGTTTCGAGCAGGCCTAGCGGAGGTACGGCAGCTACGGCGGCCAGTCGGCCCTCAGCGATCGACAACCCCGATGACCCACTCGCCGGAACCAAGCGCAACCTGGAAGGCTATCAACGGCAACTGCAAGGCTTGCTGGACACGCTGACCAAGAGCTCCGAATCGGCGCTGGGCGCGCAAGACAGCCCTTCGCCGCCTAATCACCCCGGTCAAACAGTGCAAGGCCACACTTCCAGCACACCCAACACCGGCCTGTTCGGCGGCCAACTGCAAGCCTCGGCAACTCCCCGCGTGGCAGCCGCCATGCTCGCCAGCACGCCAAACCAGCGCAGCCTGACCCTGCCCAAAGGTACGGCTTTCACCTGCGCCCTCAAAACCCGCATCATCAGCGCCGCCTCGGGCCTGGTCAGTTGCCAGGTGCAGCGCAATGTCTATGGCGACGACGGCCGGGTGCTGCTGATCGAGCGCGGCTCGCACATGGACGGCGAGTACCGCATCGCCGCCGTGCGGCCCGGCATGGTGCGCATCCCGGTGCTTTGGACCAGAGTTCGCACACCGCTTGGCGTCACGGTCGATATCGAATCCCCCGCCACCGGCCCGCTGGGCGAGTCAGGCATTGACGGTTTTGTCGACAACCGTTGGGGCGAACGCCTGGGCGCGGCGATGCTGCTGTCGCTGATCGATGACTCGGTCAAGCTGGTGATGCAGAACCACTCCAACAACAACCAGGCCGACACCATTCTGCTGCCCGCCACAACGGCCAACACCAGCAAGCTGGCCGAGAAGGTGCTGGACAGCACCATCAACATCCCTCCCCTGATCTATCAGCACCAGGGCGCCATCGTCGCCATCTACGTTGCACGCGATGTGGACTTCTCCTCGGTCTACGCTTTGACGGAGGTGTCCAAGTGAGTAGCCTCTTACTTGACCGGGCAGCCTCCGCAGACGGCTGGTGCGGCGACGCCACCTCGGTGATCGAGTTCCTGCGCCCGCTGCGCGAGCAGCTTGACGCGCCCGGCGTGCTGGAGGTCTGCGTCAATCGGCCGGGCGAGTTGCTGGTCGAAACGTTTGAGGGCTGGCAGACCGTCGCGGTGCCTGAACTGACGCTGGAGCGTTGCCTGTCGCTGGCCACGGCGATAGCCACCTTCTCCGACCAACAAATCAGCCAGGAGCACCCGCTGCTGTCGGCCACCCTGCCCAGTGGCGAGCGGATACAAATCGTCATCCCGCCGGCGGTCTCGCGCGGCACCGTGTCGATCACGGTGCGCAAACCCTCGCACATGATCAAGCGCCTGGATGATTTTGAGCGTGACGGCCTTTTCGAGCGGGTCGATGCCAATCACGCGACGGTCACCCGTACGGCCGGCTGCGAGCTGCTGCCGTTTGAGCGCGATCTGGTCGCCTTCAGACAAGCCGGCCGCTATGCCGACTTCTTGCGTCTGGCGGTACGCAAGCACCAGACCATCGTCGTCAGCGGCAAAACCGGCTCCGGCAAGACCACCTTCATGAAGGGCCTGGTCGAAGAGGTGGCCCGGCATGAGCGCCTGATCACCATCCAGGACACCGCCGAGCTGACCCTGCCCAACCATCCCAACGTCGTCCACCTCTTCTACAGCAAGGACGCACAAGGGACGGCGCGGGTCACGGCCAAGTCGCTGCTGGAAGCCTGCTTGCGCATGAAGCCAGACAGGATCTTCCTGGCCGAGCTGCGCGGGGACGAATGCTTCTACTTCGTGCGGCTTGCCGCCTCCGGCCACCCCGGCAGCATCACCAGCGTGCATGCGGGCAGTTGCGCGCTGGCGTTTGAGCAGATGTCGCTGATGATCCGCGAGAGCGGGGCCGGTGGCGGCCTGCGCATGAACGAGATCAAGTGGCTGCTGGGCGTGGTGATCGATGTGGTGGTGCAGTTCGACCGAGATGAACGCGGGCGCTTCATCTCGGAGATCTTTTACGAACCTCGGAGGCAGCGGCTGGGACGCTGGGACGAATCGGTGCTGGTGGCCAGCGAAGGCGGCCAATCAAGTGAGGCCGCATCGTGAATTGCAGCACCGCCCTGCCGACAACGGTATCGATGTCAAGTAGGCCGACTGAGCGCAAGCTGGCGGCTGGCTTGTTTGCACTGCTTGGCTTCGCGGTGCTGGCCTGCGCGGCGCTGTATCTGTCGGCGGTGATTTTCTTGCTGTTGAACAAGGCGAACCCGAGCCAGGCGCGCTTGCTGAGCATCACGCACTACTGGGCGCTGTATGCCGACGACGCGTTACTGCGCAAGAAACTGATTACATCCACGGTGGTCTCTGGCGTGGGCTTACTGCTGGTCTTGCCGGCGGCCTTGCTGTCGGCCACGCAGACAAAGCGCCGGCTGCATGGCGATGCCCGTTTCGCCCATCCCGGCGAGGTAGCCCGTGCTGGGCTGCTGAATCGGCAGGCCACACCATCGCCGAGCATCCTGATCGGCCGCTACCGGGGCAGCTTCCTGACCCTGCCCGGCCAGCTCTCGGTGATGCTGTCCGCGCCCACGCGCAGCGGCAAAGGTGTGGGCGTGGTCATCCCCAATCTGCTGCACTGGCCCGATTCGGCCGTGGTGCTGGACATCAAGGGCGAGAACTACGACATCACGGCCGGCTTTCGGGCCGCGCATGGCCAAGACGTGTTTGCGTTCTCGCCCTTCGACGACGCTGCCCGCAGTCACCGCTGAAACCCGCTGAGCGCCGTGCGCAGCAGCCCTTTGCACCGGGTCGGCGATTTGTTGACCATCGGCCAGGTCTTCTTCCCGAACGACGGCAGCGGCACCTCGTCCGAGGCCTTCTTCAACGATCAAGCCAGAAACCTGTTTCTCGGCCTGGGTCTGTTCTTGCTGGAGTCGCCCGCGCTGCCTCGAACCATCGGCGAGCTTTTGCGCCAGTCCTCGGGCAAGGGTCAATCGCTCAAAAGTCATTTGACGGCGTTGATCGAACAGCGTCGCAGCGACGCCGCGCCCTATTCCGATGAATGCGTGGACGCCTTGCAGCGCCTGCTGGCTAACTCCGAGAACACGCTCACCAGCATCGTCGCCACCTTCAATGCGCCGCTGACGATCTTTGCCGACGCCGTGGTGGACGCAGCCACCAGCGCCGACGACTTCCGGCTGGATGAGCTGCGGCGCCGACGCATGAGCATCTATGTGCGCATCCCGCCGAATCGCCTGCAGAACGCCAGGCCCTTGCTGAATCTGTTCTTCTCGCAACTTGTCAGCCTGAACACCCAGCACCTGTCCGAGCAAGACCCGACCCTCACCGTTCAATGCCTGCTGGTCAACGATGAATTCACCGCGATGGGCCGGGTCGGCATCATCTCGTCGGCGGCCGCCTTCCTGGCCGGCTACAACCTGCGCTTGTTGACCGTTGTGCAGGCGATGTCCCAGCTCGATGCGGTCTACGGCGAAAAGGAGGCGCGCACCTTCGCCACCAACCACGGCCTGCAAATTCTGTATGCACCGCGCGAGCAACGCGACGCCGATGAGTACAGCGCGATGCTGGGTCACTTCACCGAACGGGCCACCTCGCGTGGGCGCAGCCGCTCTTTCAGCGAGCATGGCCATAGCAGCGTCAGCCAGAACGACAGCGATCAGCGTCGCGCTCTGCTGCTGCCGCAAGAGTTCAAGGAGCTGGGCAGCGAGCGGCTCGTCGTGATCTTTGAGAACTGCAAGCCCATCCTGGCGGAAAAGATCCGCTACCACCGCGACGAGCTGTTCAAAACCCGCCTGCTCCCGCCGCCGAAAGTACCGCAGATTGATATGGACCTGCACTTCGCCCGCGTCCAGCAACGCTGGCGTTATGCCGAGGACGAAGTCCCGGCGGACAAAGCCTTTGACATCAACCGACTGGCGCAAGACTTCAGCGATCTGCTGCTGCCAGGTGAATCGGCCAGCGAGGCCGACATCATGGCCTGCGTCGATGACTTTTTCGCCAGGACCGTCGTGTCCATGCCGGAGCAAGCCATGGGCGGCGTGATTGAAGAAGTCGCTGAATCAGCCCAAGCCGAGCTTGCCAATCAATCCTGATCTTTGAGTCGCCAAGGAGCCCACCATGCGCACCGCCCTGCCCTTGCTCTCTTCTGTGCTTGCTGTTTTTCTTGCGCCGCTGCTGCTCGGCTCCTGCAGTTCGCCACCCAAGCCGCCCAGCGTTGACGAGTCCTTGAAGCGCCCGGCCAACACGGCCACGGCGCTCGATTTGCAGGCCTGCAAGGGCGAGTTGCACAGCAAACGCCTGGCCTTGGACGACAAGACCCGCCTCGCCGAACTCTCGAAACAACAAGCCAACGACTTGGCGCTGAGCCTGGCCTTGCTGCAAAAGGCGGTGATGCCAAAGCCCGCGTCAACCGACCTGGCTAATGCCGTCTTCACCGTGCACTTCGCCTTCGGCAGCACCGCGCTGAAAATGGCCGCCCCTGAGGCCGCACAGCTGATCGAGCAAGCGCGCGGCGCCGCTTTGATCATGCTGCGCGGGCGCACCGACGGTTTGGCAGACCGACCCGCCGAGAGTCGTATCGCAAGGGATCGCACGGCAGCGGTGCGCGATTACCTCGTCCAGTCCGGCGTCGAAGCCACGCGCATTCGCAGCACCTGGCAGCCGACCGGTGACCACGCGGCCGGCAACCTCAGCAACCATGGCCAGAGCCTGAACCGCCGCGTTGAGATCGAGCTGTACCGCTGGGTGCCTCAGATGGCGACCCTGTCCGGTCAAGTGCAACCCTGAAAGGACTTCCCATGGATGCTGAAACTGGACGACCAGCCCAGAAACCCGGCGGCAGTGTTGAGCCCATCAAACGTGCCAACGCCGCCACACTGCCAATTCAGCAAGCAGCTACTGAAACGGCCGGGCACCGCTATGAACTCTACGATCCATTTGCTGAAGTGACCTACCGGATCAAGGGCCTTGAAGCGATGAGCGCCAAGGCCGATCAACTCGGTGCCAGTCGCTTTCATGCGGTGGACGAGGACGGCAAGCGCACGCCAGTCGAAAAGGTGAATGGGCAATGGCAGATGCAGCAGCAGCCGATTGAACAAACGGCACCGGCCAACTCGCCAAGCTCATCCAAGATCGACCTGACCGCAGACCGTGCGGCACGCGCCGAGCAATTGACCGAAACACTGCAGGAGCGCTACCTGATCAAACGCCCACCCTTGAAGTTGGGCGAGATCGGCATCGGTCACACAGAATACCGCTACCGAGGCGACAGCAGCCGGGTCGCTTTCACCGAATCCGCCTTCAAGCTAAGTACCGACAACAACAACCCATCGGTCGCTCGCTCCATGGTTGACGTGGCCGAGTCCCGTAACTGGAAGTCCTTGCGGGTATCCGGCAACGAAGACTTCAAGCGCCTGATCTGGCTGGAAGCCTCGCTGCGCGGCATCAAGGCGCATGGCTACGAGCCACAGCGCGCCGACCAGGACCTGCTGAATCGCGAGCGCGAAGCCCGCATGCTCAATCGCATCGAACATCTGCCTGCCGGCGCCAGCGGCGCGAATGTCGGCAACTCTACGGCAAACCCAGCCAAGCAATCCGCACGCGGCGGCGGAGGCCGCAAGGCCGTGCTCGCGGCCTTGGAAGCCGTGCTGGTTGCCAAGCATGTGCCCGAAAAACAGCGCCTGGCCGTGATGAGCGCCGCTGCCGATAACCTGGCGCAAAGGCTGCAGGCCGGGCAAACGCTGAAGGTCAAAGTCTTCGACAAGGCCGCGCCATCACAGCGGCCGGTTGCCGTGCCCACGCTTGCACCGCAAGCGCAGCACAGACAGGAACGGGCGGTGCCAAGTCGTTGATGAGCTGCGTGTATCGGTCGGTCGTTGAAATTCAGGAGGGGACAGTCATCGACTCCAAAGCGTCAAGCTGGCGCCAAGCAGGACTGGAATCGACACCCAAAGCTCTAGTAGAACGCCCTCCTGGTTTCTTCGGCATATTCAAAATAGCCGACGCCAAAGGGTCTACTGTTGTCAAAGAAAACGGCTTTTTCAAGGGCCCGCCATTGAAGGTCAATTGAGTCAGGCGCTCCACTTCAGAAATCGGCACCTGAAAAGTCTTGAAAACACCGAACGGAACTTCGCGCGCCTTTTCAATGCCTAGTTTTTCGATGACGGCCGACTGATCGAGGATGTTTGCGGTCGCGAACAACCGCCCCGCGTCGGTTAACGCAGCGACAACTTTCCAGAATTTGACCGGGTATTGAATTTCCGGATACTTCGACCAGCTTGGGTCACCAGCGTCAAAAATAGGCCCCGTGATGACTTGGGCACGAAAGCTCTGGAGCTCAACTGCCCCTTCAAGCAGGTGTCGCTCAATGCCCTGCCACAGCTGCTTGTTTTGGTTGAACTGCGCATGCTGTGGCGTGCAATTTGTCCAGTGGCAAGTATCTGCTGCACTCACTAAAGCCTGCATGCGTGTCGCGCCATATTCCATATCCTCGCGGCGTGTCAGATGGCCCCGGTCAAATTGGTTGTTCGCATAGTAGAAGCTCGTCAACTGCGCATCCGCCGCTATGCGCGGGTCCAGCCTCCAAACGTCGGGTGGCCGCCTCATGTCATAGCGCCCGCCAAAATCCACATTTGCCGCCGAGTACAGCGCCATGCGTCGCTTGCCTTAAGAGAAAGACCTTGGTTGAGCTGGTAGCTATCGCCTGAGAGCGCACGAATCTTGGTGCGCTCTTTTGAGACGATCTCGCATACAAACTCCACGGGGTCGGCATCGCCTGTCTGCGCCTTGGCCTGTTCGAGGAAGTACAACAGGAGATTCAAACCTGCCGAGGCAATCAGGTGCTCTAACGCATCGTAGATCGGCATGTCTTTAGCCAAGATCGCCAACCAGTCCTCGCAGAGCTGATCAAAGCGCGGATGCGACTCGGGAGGCAGATGCCCTACGTCGCGCGCATTCGATGCCAACTGCGGTTCACCCTGCAACGCTCGCACAAGACGATTCATCGGGGCCGCTCGGTTGAAAAGGCGCTGCGAGAGTTGCGTGCCAAGCTCCGGACCTCGAGATGCACGGCTGAGCATCAAATAAAGCAGCTCGCCGGTGCGCGCAAAAAACCGGCGGTCATTGCTCGCTCCACCCGAGTCGATCCGCAAGTCCTCAAACATCGCGTCGGGTCCAAATGGAAAAACGAACTTAGAGCTCCACCGCTTGTTGCTGCGGGCCTCGAACGCTGAAGACCGCAGCAGCTCGATGGCCTTGGCGAAGTCATCAAAGCTCGAGAACGCCGTGCGCAAATAACTCATTTCTTCATCGCCATGCTTGGTGGCGTCTTGGGCGAACAAGACAGTCCATTCGCGCCACTTCTCGTCGTCAGTAATTGACCGCTCGCGGATCGTTTCGACAAATGGGTTGTTGAACAGCAGTCCACTTCGAGTGCACCGGCGCTGCCTCAATCCCATGTTCGATGTGGCCAACAAGATCGCGTACGCAAATCTCATGGTCCATGGGGTCGAGGACGATACCAACCGCGACGACTGGCTTGGCCATAGTTGCTGGTACGACGTCCGAGGAACCGGCGACGGGCATTGGGTCCAGGCCCAGGGTGAGGCCGCCATGGACCTTGTGCATCAGCTCCTGGAGTCGAAGACGTTGGGCGGCCAGTTGAAGAATGCCAGAGGCGAGTGGCACATCAACGTCATCACGCCATACAAGGATGTCGGCTCCGCGTTTACCGCAATGTTGCGTCAGCAGTTCAACGACATCGACGACATCTACAAGATGACGGGAACCGTCCACACCTTCCAGGGCAAGGAAGCCGACGTCGTCATCCTCCTCCTGGGCGGCAATCCGGACAAGCAAGGCGCCGTTTCGTTCTTCGCGGGCAACGAACAGGCGCCAAACCTGCTCAATGTGGCCCTGACTCGCGCCAAGAAGCGTCTCTATGTAGTCGGAGACAAGCAGATGTGGACCAGCAACTCCGGCACGTTCCGAGAGCTTGCTGACCAGCTTGAGCGACACGAGAAATCCCACGGCGCCGGCATGCGAACTTCGGTGGCGGCGTGAAACGTTGAAATTCCCTATAGCAACAGGAGCCGGCTAACTCAATCCCTAGACAGAGGATCCACAACGAAGCCTAGCAGCGCAAGCCTTGACGCTTTCACCGCTTGTTGGCTTGTGGACGCAGCGTGCCAAACGAAAACCCAACCCGCTTGCTCGGGCACGGCGTCAACAACAATGGAAACAATTTCTCCGTCCAAGCTCGCCTGCAGAATCCAGCTTGGCGACGGTTTTGGGGCAACTGTCGGCGCCCTTGCCGGAGCTGCAGCCTGGCCGAATTCAGCGCTAGCGGCGGCGCGCGCCACGACTGGCGAACCGGTATCGGCGGCCGGCGGCGAGGCAAAGGGCTTGGCCTCGGGCTCGCAAAGCAGTGACGCCCGCATTAGCTGCAGTCGGTCGCGGGTAATCGATTTGCCTTCATTGACCCAGGTCTCGACTTGAACCGGGGATTCGGCGTGCAGTTTGCGCAACTCATAGAGCTCGTTCATGCCGCGACACCGGCCGGCGCGGTAAGTGTCGAGCAGCCATTGCGGGGCTTCAATCAATGCAGTGACGCGCGTTACATACTGGCGGCTCTTGCCCAGCCGGCGGGCAACGTCTGCCTGCGTTTCGCCGCAGCGCAAACGCTCCTGTACGAACAAGGCCAGCTCCAAAGGCTTCAAGCCTTCGCGTTGCTCGTTCTCGATCACCTGGTCATAACTGTCGGCCAGCACGTCCACAAAGGCCGGAATCTCCAGCTTGCCGGCCAGCTTGGAAGCCCTCAGCCGCCGCGCGCCGAAATTCAACATCCAGCGGCCGGCTTGACCCGCGTCGGGATGCGGGCGCACCGATACTGGTTGGCGCACGCCGCGTAGGGTGATAGTGTCGGCCAGCTCTTGCAACGCGACCAGATCGAACTCGTGCCGGGGTTGCGCCGGGTCTTCGTCGATGCTGCCAATTGGCAAGATCAACGGTGTTCCTTGCTTGAGGCCGGCAGCAACATCGGCTTCGACCTCAAGCAACGCCAGATCATCAAGCTGCAAGGCCATGATGCTCACCTGCTGACAGAACAATGCCGGAGATCTTCTCAAAGCTCGGGACTATCTCCTTCCAAGCATCACGAGCGGCGGTCTTCTTCATTTCCCACAACACTTCGGCATTGGCCTGCGCCTCCGCGATCGCCGAGCGCTTGGGGATGAAGGCAAAGTCGCCCGGCCCGCTGCCGACCGGTATCAACAAGGGTTTGTATTGCTGAATCAGCTGCGCAAAGTTACTCCGCTGGAACGGCGTCGGCTCCACCAGCGTGGGCAACAGTCCGATCAGCTTCAACTTCGGATTGAGCACGGCCTTGATCTTGCGAATGCCAACGCGTTCATGATTCAGCAGCGCCCCCACGCCGTCCAGCGCCTCTTGGTTCAACTGGATCGGCGACAGCACGAAATCGGCTGACGCCAGGGCGGCAATCAGGCGGATATCGGGATTAGGGTTGGTGTCGATGATGCAGAGATCGAATTGCGCATTGACAGCGGCAAGTGCCGCGCGGAAGTTGCGGGCGAAGGGGTTGTGCAGCGCCGGCTGACGCTCAAGACCGAGCAGCCCGGCGGCGCTGGGCACCAACACAAAGGGCTTCGTCGGCAGCAAGGTCGCGCTGGAAATCATCAGAGCATCAGCGCCAACGTTGGCCAACTCAGCGCGGCCGGAGCGGCGTAGGGGTTTGCTGAAATTACCCTGATGGTCCAGATCGATCGCCAGCACGCGCTGACCTTGCTGGGCAAAGTAATGGGCCAGCAAGGTCGCCACGGCGGACTTGCCGACGCCGCCTTTCTGGTTGGCGAGTACGAGAGTTTTCACAATGTTCTCCAGCGCCGGTGCGCAATGTTTGAGGTAGCCGAACTGATCGCAATGCCGATCAAAAGGTGACGATCAGAAACAGTTGCCCGGTCACTAGGCCTCGATGGCCAAAGACCGGGTTTGGGCGAGTCGGCGGTGCCGGCGAGCCCGCGTTTTTGAAGCACGAAGCTTCTCGCCGATGGTCGCGCCGGAAGCGATCAAAGGCAGCGCTGGAATTTGGTTGAAATCCAGCGCATGCCTTTTGACTTGCGCCCTCAGTTCTTGAGCTTGCGCATCTCCTCGGCCAGTACCCACAACGCGCGGTTCAAGCTGACAGTGCGGTCGATGCTGCCGACCGGCCGGGTATGGGTGCGCCGGCCCTGCACCGTGCGGCCCGCCTGACCACCCTGCATCACATTGCTTTGAATCCGATTCATGGCCAGCCAAAGACTGGGGCCCTGATCCTCAAAACGCCGGGCCTCGGTCAATTGATCGGCCGTGACCGGTGCCGGCGCTTGGTCTTCATCTCGCTCGCCATAACGCAAAGCCAGGGCGGCGGTCGCGAAAGCACGCTCTTCGGCCGGCTCCAGCGTCAGCGACTTCATGCCTTCGGTAGAAGCGGCAACCGCTTCGAAGTCGTCCAGCACGCGGAACGCGCCTTCGATCACCTCGCCCTGAATATTGCCTTTGTGCGGAATGCGAATATCGTTCGAGACGGTGCCAACGATCAGGCCGTTGCAACAGACATAACGGAACATTCCAGCGAGCATTTGGTAGGAACTGGCGCCGTCGTGGCTGTTGATCATGATGATCTCGTTCGCCTCGGGCTTGGCGTGTAGTTGCCCTGCGGTATGGCCCTGGTAGCGCATGCGGATCATGTGCTTGGTGAACTCGGTCTTGCCTTCGATGCGGCTCTGGCTCTGCGCCACCATGAAGGGCTCGAAGCCTTCGCGACGCAGGCCGCGCAGCACCTCGATGGTCGGAATGTAGGTGTAGCGCTTGGAGCGGCTGTTGTGCTTGCCGGTGGCGAAGATCGACGGCGCGGCCCGGCGCATCTGATCCTCGGCCAAGGGGGTATCGCTGCGCATCACAAAGGTATTGCGGGCAAAGCGGGTGGCTAGTGTGGCTTGGGTTTGCATGATGGTTCCTTGACGGGGTTGATCAGCAGGCGGAACGCAGCGGCGCCCCGCCCGTGCTTGGCGCTGAAGCGTTAGCTGCCGATTGAAGGCTGTCGGCCTCGCTGCGAGCTTTGCGGCTGCGTGTTGCGTTCTTGGCGACGTTGGACGGCATCGGCTGGTCCTCGGCCGGTACTACTTCCCCGCCTTCCTGCTTGGCGCGCCGGGCTTCGGAGGCTGCGCGGCTGTCGAGGTAGTCGATTTCCTCGCAGCTGAAGTTCAGTGCGTAGACCTCGCTGCCCTCGTTGTCCTGGTAGTTGTTATTGCGCAGGCGGCCGACGATGTTGACGTGGCTGCCCTTGCCCAGGTACTCGGCGGCGTTCTCGGCTTGCTTGCCCCAGAGCGTCCACAGAATGGCGGTGGCATCTTCTTCGCGCCCTTCCCCGCTGCCGCGCCGGGCGTTGCTGATGGCGGTCAGCGTGGCCTTGGCGATCTTGCCTTCGCGGCCATTGACGAATTCCAGCTTCACCGAGCCGGCCAGATGCGCATTGCGCTGCTCCACACGAACGAAAGCCATGATGGGCTCCTTGCTCAAGAATTCAGCCGGCCACCGTTTTGGTGAGCCTGATAACTGATCCTCTTGCTCGGACTCCTCGTTCCCGCCCGGGGGCGGGCGGAGGGTGGGCGGTATTGGTTTTTTGGGGTTTACGCAGCCTTACTGGTGAGCCAGCTTCCCGGCCCACCGTATTGAGATCCCCCCACAAGTCCCCCTCACAAGGGACGGGGGTGCGTGGGGGGATCGCGGTGGGCGACATGCTGGCGCTGATGGCTGCCGAATCATTCGGACGCGCAGTTCAGCAAGAGATGTGACAGCTCGCCTGGCGCAGAGCTTGCCGCGCAGCGCCCGTCAGGATTTGAGGTCCGGCGCCTGATGCGACCGGCGTGCCATCAAGCTGACTTCAGGCAGCGACTGGCGCGACGGTCGAGCCGGACCGATCACTTCAAATTGAATTTACCTGCGGCCCGGCTTCGGGCTTGGCGAATGCCAGGGGTGGCGATCTGGCCGGTGCGCAGCAAGTGCGGTGCAACCGTGCGCGCGGAGTGCCGACCAGTTCGTCAAGCGGGCTTGTTCAAGCGCAGCTTGAAGAAACAATGCCCGCGATCCGCTGGCATGGGCGCGGGCCGCGTCAATAAGGGTAGCCAGACAGTGGCAGTCCTGCAAGGCGCGGACCCAGTCCGAACTCAATACTTGTTGCCGGCGTACCTGCTGTCCCAGTCGACGGGGATAGTGCGACCGGTGTCAATCTTGTAGCTCTTCCCACCGTCAGAGAGACCGAACTGCTGCTGTGCCCACAGTCCAACTGCCTGCCAAATCAGCGAACCAGGGTCTGACTGGCGGTCTCCGCTCGACTGACGATGTGGATGAATGTGAGTTACCTTGCCCCCATTGGCAGCCACGATGTCGATGATTCGTTTTACGCAAGCTCTTGCCGCATCGGCTTGAGCTGCCGGCAGGTTCATCGCCGTTCGCTTCGGGGCAGGCGGTTTGGGCTGCCAGAGTGTTTCCGCACGACCTTCGACGCCTGCAAACCAGCCGTCGATTTCGACTCCCACGGTCCAACGGTTGAAGTTGCCTGCGTGGTTGCACACCTCCGTCAGGTCGTAGAGCTGAATGGTCTTCCCGCTTCGTGTGATTCCGAAGTGAATCGGGACGCTGTGCCAACGCTCAGGCTTCTCGCCGAGCTGCGTCGCAGTCTGGTGGAGAACGATTGCCTTGACCTCGCTCCACTTCATATACGGGTAGGACTTCGAGCGGCCGTCGTGCGGATGCTTGTTGCGCTCATCGAAGTACTTGTGGCCTTGAACAACCGGCGGGATGCCTGTGAATGCCCGGTCAAGCGCCGCTGCTCCAGGGACCGTGATGCTCTTAGGTACCTCGTCGGTTGGTGCTCGCATCCCCTCCAGAACGAGGAACTCGCCATAAGCTCTCAGCGTCTCGTCCCCAAGGTCACCGTCCGCGCCATAGCGGGGGAGGCTGTATCCCAGCGCGATGAGCTGCTGCTGGGCAGTCTTCACGTAAGGGTCTTCCGACCCCTTCTTGAGAGGGCTACTTAGATGCATGACGTTTTCCCCAGTGAGGCGCGACCGTGGACTGGCCCGCGGCAGACTAAGGCATATGTTAGGCCACAGCAACGTACGGACGGCAATCGCTCCAGTGGACCGTCAACCCTCGAGTTGTACTTAGGCTTTGGGCACAGAGCAGCACTTCACGGGCACGCTCTCCGGTTACGCTAGCGGCGCCTTGATGCCAATACGCAGCTTGTGAAAGCTGACGTTCATCAGTCAGAGCCTCGTGCCCAAATGGTGCCGCGCTGGAAACTTTCTGATTGGCAGCTTCGGGAGGTGCTGCAGACATTCGTCCAACGAAGTGCTCAATGGCCGGTCCCGGCTGGAGCGGCCGCCGGCTTGCCAAAAGTGAACGGCAGCTGGCAGCCTGAAGTGGTCCACCGACACTTCGGCGTGAGCGGCGTTTAATCGCTGACGGCTTCAAGACGGACGGGCCCCACGGCGGGGATATTAGGTGCCTGGCAGCCATATCAGTCGCCGAGTGGAGTCGATAAACATCTAGAAGGTGGAGGCATGGTATGCGCCGATCGGCATGTTCCCTCAGACAACCCTCAGATTTCCTGCTTGCGCGCCAGCCCAGAGTTGATCGAGGTAATTGGCCCAAGCCTGCATCATGGTTTTGCGCTGCTCTAGGTACTGCGTGCGGTTATAGGCTCGCCCAAGCGCGTCTGGAACGGCATGTGCCAACTGCGCTTCAATGACCTGAGGCTCGATACTCAAACGTTCAGCGATCATTGTTCTGGCGGTCGCCCTGAATCCATGCGCCGTCATATCGTCATTGCCGTAGCCCAAACGCCGCAATGCACTGCGCACGGTGTTCTCGCTCATGCAGCGCTGGCTGGTCGTCAGCGCCGGAAACACATAGCGGCCGCCGCCGGTAAGCCGTTGCAATTCACACAGCAATTCAGAGGCCTGCGATGCAAGCGGCACCAAATGTGGCGGACCGTCCACCTTGTCTGACTTCTTGCGTTTCATCACTTCGGGCGGGAGTGTCACCGTGCCACCAGGAAGATCAACCCAAGCCCATTCCATATTGCGCAATTCTCCCGGCCGAAGCAAGAGCAGCGCAGACAACTCCAAAGCGATGCGAGTCACCGGGTGGCCTTGGTAGGCTCGGATATCACACAAGAGTTTGCCAACCAGGACGGGGTCGGTGATTGCCGCATGATGGCGCGTCTGCACCGGCCGCATCGCGTCACGTAGATCCGCCGCCGGGTTACGCTGGCAAGCGCCGGTCGCTACGCCGTACCGGAAGACCTGGCCACAGGCATCCTTGACCCGATGGGCTGTTTCGATAGCGCCCCGACTTTCTACCCGGCGCAGCATCAACAATAGTTCGGGCGCCTCAATCTCGCCTATCGGCCGCCTTCCAATCCATGGGAAGGCGTCTTGCTCCAGGCGGATCTGAGTTCGCTGCGCGTGGCCAGGGCTGACTTTCACCTCATGAACGGTCTTGAGCCAGTCTCTGGCAACATTTTCAAAAGACCCCAACGGAGGCAAACCCTCGTCAGCCAGTCGATCGACCTCACGCCTATTCAGGATTTCTGCCTTCAGGGTCTGTCGATGCTCACTCGGATCAGTGCCATCCCGAACCAGCTTGCGCGCGTCTTCGGCCTTGCTCCTGGCTTCCTTCAGGCCAATCGCAGGATAGACCCCCAAGCTCAGCCGTTTTTCGACGCCGGCGATGCGGTATTTCAAACGCCAATATTTGGCCCCACTAGGTTGCACTTCGAGATACAGCCCGCCTCCATCCGCCAGCTTTATGGGCTTTTCACCAGGCTTCGCCTTGCGCAGCTGCATGTCGCTCAGTTTGTCGTTTGCCATGGGAGAAATCCTTCAATTGGGGGCAACTGCAAAGCCAGTTTTCCCCAATTTTAGACTTGCCCCCAAAGTTGCCCCCAATGGCAAGAGATGCCCCCACATCTCCTTGAACATTTTTGGACGAAAAAAATGCCCAAGTCGTTGATTTACTTGGGCATTTCTACTTTCTTACATCCCCTGGGATGCTAAATTGGTGGAGCCGGGGGGAATTGAACCCCCGTCCGCAAGCCATCACCGGGCAGTTCTACATGCTTAGCCGTCTGATTTGAATCTCACGGTTGAATCGCGCAGTGGCACGCTATCCTTCCCGCCAGTCACTTAATCTCGTTCCACACCTTGTAACCCGATGCAGAACCAGCCAATGTGAATGACTTCTCAGCCTTCAGCCTTGCGACTTAAGCCCGGCCCATTGGCCAACCGTTGAGAAGCTCACGCGCAATTAAGCGGCGAGTGCGAACGTAGAGTCGTTTGCAGTTACTTTGTTTCCAGTGGTTTTACGAGCGAACTGGTGCTCGGCATGCCCTACTCCGGATCCGCACCCACGTCGAAACCTGGTCGGCCCCAGAGCCTTGCATTTTAGGTCAATCCGAGCAATTTCAAGATCCCGACGGGTGAAGAAAGAACAATATCGGCATTCCAGGCCTCAATCGGCTTGCCATTGCCCAAATATCCCCAGCCGGCGGCAGCCGTGCCCATGCCCGCGGCGCGACCGGCAATGATGTCACGCTCATCGTCGCCCACATAGACGCAACGCTGTGGATCGATCCCGCCGCGCTTGGCCGCCTCCAGCAGCGGCGCCGGGTGCGGTTTGGCATGCTCGGTAGTGTCGCCGCCAATGACAGCAAAAGCAGCGCCGTGCAGGCCGAGGTGGCGGGTCAAAGGTAGCGCAAACCGCTCGGCCTTATTGGTCACAATACCCCAGGGGATGCCGGCGAGTTGCAGCGAATCCAACAGCTCCAGGACCTGGTCGAACAGCCGTGTTTCTTGCGCAATGCGGGCTTCGTAACGGTCCAGAAACTCGACTCTGGCGGCCTCATATTCACCGTCAGCGGGCGTGATTTGCAGCGCCACACCCAACATCCCGCGCGCACCGGCTCCCACCATGGGCCGCAAGGCCTCAAGCGGCAAGGCCGCCAAGCCCCGGTTTAGACGCATTTCGTTGGCGGCACCTGCCAGATCCGGCGCGCTGTCAACCAGAGTGCCATCTAAATCGAACAGCAGCGCTTGCACGGCGCTAGGTGAATCTTGCCATTTTTGAAAGAAAGCCGAGTTCATAGCGGCCTGCGGCAGGCCAGCAGGTAGTTGACGTCGGTATCCGAGCCTAGGCTGTAGCGCTGATTCAAGGGGTTGTAGCTCAGGCCACGGCTGCATTGCAAATCCAGACCCGCATCACGGCAGAACTGCGCCAATTCGGAGGGGCGCAAAAAGCGCGCATATTCATGCGTGCCGGCCGGCAGCATCTTGAGCAGGTATTCGGCGCCAAGAATCGCGAACAAAAACGATTTAACGTTTCTATTCAGGGTCGACAAAAACACCCAGCCGCCCGGCTTGACCAATTCGGCGCAAGCACGCACGACCGAGGCGGGGTCGGGCACATGCTCAAGCATTTCCATGCAAGTCACGACATCGAAACTGGCAGGACGCTCGGCGGCCAGCGCTTCCACGGCTATTTCGCGGTAGTCAATCCCCTCGGTGCCGGCTTCCATTGCGTGCAACTGCGCTACTTTGAGCGCCTTGCTTGCAAGGTCAATGCCCAGCACCTGCGCGCCTCGTCGGGCCATCGAGTCACTCAAAATTCCGCCGCCGCAGCCGACATCCAGCGCTTGCTTGCCACCCAAAGGGCTGAGGCTGCAAATCCAGTCCAGGCGCAGTGGATTGATTTGATGGAGTGGCTTGAATTCGCTCTCGGTGTCCCACCAGCGGTGGGCCAAGTCGCCAAATTTGGCAAGCTCTAGTGGGTCTGCATTGATCATCATGGCGCAATCGTAGCGGGTTGATACCAGCAAGTTGGCAAGCAGGTTTTGAATCTAGAGCGCCAACTGCTTACACAAACGAAAAAGCCCCGCATCAGCGGGGCTTTCAATTTCAGCATTCAAGCGCTTGGGCGCTTGTCGGCTGATTACTTGGTGTCGCGTGTACCGACCACTTCGATCTCAACACGACGGTTCTTAGCACGGCCTTCGGCAGTCTTGTTGTCAGCAACAGGAGCCTTCTTGCCCTTGCCTTCGGTGTAGACGCGGTTCTTCTCTGCGCCCAAGCTCACCAAATAGGCCTTGACGGCTTCGGAGCGACGGACCGACAGCTTCTGGTTGTACTCTTCAGTGCCGATCGAGTCAGTGTGACCCACGGCAATGATGACTTCCAGATTCAGAGCCTTGGTCTTGCCGTACAGGTCAGCCAACACGGCCTTGCCTTCTGGCTTCAACACCGACTTGTCGAAGTCGAAGAATGCGTCAGCAGCGAAAGTCACCTTCTCGCTGGTTGGCTTTGGAGGCACAACCACTGGCTTCGGTGCAACAGGAGCCACCACTGGAGGAGGTGTTGGCTCAACTGGAGCAGCCTTGACAGCTGGCTTCAACGCACCATCGCATTCCTGGAGTGCCGTAGCAGGCGTCCAGTTGCTATCGCGCCAGCACAGCTCGTTGGTACCGTTCTTGACAGCGGTGCCATCAGTAGCGCGCCAGTTATCAATGGTTTGCTGCGTGGTCTGCGCGAAGGCGCCGGACGCGGCAACCGCTGCGATAGCGAAAAGCGACGCCACTCGATTCAATTTCTTCATGATTCTCCTCTCAAGGAATGCCGCAGTTGCCCTGCGATTGCCTAGTACTGGAACAAAAAAACCTCGGAAACTCCCGCAGTACGGGTTTCTCCTAGGGACTCATCGATTGTGCCATAGGGCACCGATAACTTCGTATTGTGGCGGTGCTTGATGTGAAGGTTAGTGGTGATGTTGCGTCGCTGCGACAGCCGCAGGCCTTTAGAATGCCAGTTCCTGTCCCCAACGATGCAGGCCGCTCCCGCTGGGTGCGGGCCGAGCACAAAGCGCATGACCCAGTTCGCCAAGGAAACATTGCCCATCAGCCTCGAAGAGGAAATGCGGCGTTCATACCTCGATTACGCGATGAGCGTGATTGTTGGTCGTGCTCTACCCGATGCACGTGACGGCCTCAAGCCGGTGCATAGACGCGTGCTCTTCGCGATGCACGTGCTCAATAATGATTGGAATCGACCTTATAAAAAATCCGCCCGTATCGTCGGCGATGTGATTGGTAAATATCACCCGCACGGCGACACCGCGGTGTATGACACCATCGTGCGGATGGCGCAAGATTTCTCGATGCGCCATATGTTGGTGGATGGCCAGGGTAATTTCGGCTCGGTCGACGGCGATAACGCCGCCGCGATGCGATATACCGAAATTCGTTTGGCGAAAATCGCGCATGAAATGCTCGCCGATATTGACAAGGAAACCGTCAATTTCGGACCCAACTATGACGGCTCGGAAAGTGAGCCGCTGGTATTACCCACAAGGTTGCCGAGTTTGCTGGTCAATGGCTCGACCGGCATTGCCGTCGGCATGGCGACCAATATCCCGCCGCACAACCTCAACGAGGTCATCGACGCCTGCTTGCATGCGCTGAAGAACCCGGATGTCACCATTGACGAGTTGATGGAAATCATCCCGGCACCGGACTTCCCGACTGCCGGCATCATCTACGGCTTGTCCGGTGCGCGCGATGGCTACCGCACCGGCCGCGGCAAGGTAGTGATGCGCGCCAAGGTTCACTTCGAGGACATCGACAAGGGCTCGCGCCAGTCGATCATCGTTGACGAGATCCCCTATCAGGTCAACAAGAAGACCTTGCTCGAGCGCATCGCCGAGCTGGTGCACGAGAAGAAGATCGAAGGCATCAGCCACATCCAGGACGAGAGCGACAAGTCCGGCATGCGGGTGGTGATCGAGCTCAAGCGCGGCGAAGTGCCCGAGGTGGTGCTGAACAATCTGTACAAACAGACTCAGCTGCAAGACACCTTCGGCATGAATATGGTGGCGCTGATTGACGGCCAGCCCAAGCTGTGCAATCTGAAAGAGCTGATCATCGTCTTCCTGGAGCATCGCCGTGAAGTGGTGACGCGCCGCACAATCTTCGAGCTGCGCAAGGCCCGCGACCGCGGCCATGTGCTGGAAGGTCTGGCCGTTGCGATGGCCAATATCGACGAGTTCATCGCCACCATCAAGGCCTCGCCGACGCCGCCTGTCGCCAAGGCCGCTTTGATGGCCAAGAGCTGGGACTCCTCGCTGGTGCGGGAGATGCTGGCACGCGCCGAGGGGGACACGGAAGGCGGCCGCAATGCCTACCGCCCGGAAGGCCTGCCACCGGCCTATGGCCTGCAGAGCGATGGCCTGTACCGGCTGTCGGACGAGCAAGCCGGCGAAATTCTGCAGATGCGTCTGCAGCGCTTGACCGGCCTGGAGCAGGACAAGATCGTCGCCGAATACCGCGAAGTGATGGCGCAAATCGCCGATTTGCTCGACATCCTGGCCAAGCCGGCTCGTGTCACCGCCATCATCACCGATGAGCTGACACAGGTTCGCCTCGAGTTCGGCCAAACCAAGATCGGCGCACGCCGCAGCTCGATCGAGCACAACCCGCAAGAACTCGGCACCGAGGACTTGATCACGCCGACCGATATGGTGGTGACGCTCTCGCACACCGGCTATATCAAGAGCCAGGCACTGAGCGAATACCGGGCGCAAAAGCGCGGCGGCCGCGGCAAGCAAGCGACGCAAACCAAGGATGACGACTGGGTCGACCAGCTCTTCATTGCCAACACGCATGACTGGCTGCTGTGCTTCAGCAACCGTGGCCGCGTCTATTGGCTCAAGGTCTGGGAAGTGCCGCAGGGCTCGCGCGCGTCGCGCGGCAAGCCCATCGTCAATATGTTCCCGCTGCAACAGGACGAGAAAATCACCGTCGTGCTGCCGCTGACGGGTGAATTCCGCGTCTTCCCTGAAGGCCATTTCATCTTCATGGCCACGGCCTTGGGCACGGTCAAGAAAACCTCGCTGGAAGACTTCGCCAACCCACGCAAGTCCGGCATCATCGCGATCGCGCTGGACGAAGGCGACCACCTGATCGGTGCCGCGCTGACCGATGGCAAGCACGATGTGATGCTGTTCAGCGACGGCGGCAAGGCGGTGCGCTTCGATGAGGATGATGTGCGCTCGCTGGGCCGCACAGCTCGCGGCGTGCGCGGCATGATGTTGGAGCCCGAGCAACGCTTGATCGCGATGCTGGTGGCCGAAAATGACGGCACGCAGTCGGTGCTGACGGCCACCGAAAACGGCTACGGCAAGCGCACCAACATCCTTGAGTACACCCGCCACGGCCGTGGCACCAAGGGCATGATCGCGATCCAGCAAACCGAGCGCAATGGCCGCGTGGTAGCTGCGACCTTGGTGCGACCGGATGACGAAATCATGCTGATCACTGACCGCGGCGTACTGGTGCGCACCCGCGTGTCGGAAATCCGTGAACTCGGTCGCGCCACCCAAGGCGTGACGCTGATTGCACTCGACGACGGCTCTAAACTGTCGGGCCTGCAACGCATCGTCGAAAACGATGCGAATGAAGGCAATGCTGTAGACACAGAAACCCCAGACGGCGCAGCCACCGAAGACGGTGGCGCTCTTGACGACGCTAACAAGGAATAAGCTTGAACAAGTCCATGAAGATTTTGGCCACAGCGGCCCTCGCAGTTTGCGTTAACACCGGCTTCGCCCAGGCGGCGACCACAGCGCCTGCTGCCACGCCGGCTGCCACCGCCCCATCGGCCGCCAAGAAGGAATTGATTGCCAAGCTGATTCAGCTGCAGCAACCCGGCGTCGAAAACATTGCCCGCATGCTGATTCAGCAGCCGGTGGGCCAGTTGATGCAAGGTGCTGGCCAGGCCCTGCAAACGCAAGTGCCTGCCGAGAAGCGCGAAGCCACCGCCAAGAGCATAGAAGCCGAGGTGCGCAAGTTTGTCGACGAGGCAGTGCCGATGGTGAAGGACAAGGGCGCCAAGATGTCGGCCAGCGTCTGGGCACCGATGCTGGACGAGAAATTCAGCGACGAAGAGCTCAAGCAAATCATCGTTTGGCTGGAGTCGCCCGCCAGCAAGAAGTACCAGCAGCTCGGTGCCGAAATGCAAAACGCCCTGGGCCAAAAACTGATGGCCGAAGTCGGTCCATCGCTGGACACCAAGTTCAAGACTCTGCAGCAAAGCATTGCCAAGCAGTTGGGCGTGACGCCTAAGCCGGCCGCACCGGCCTCCTCGCCAGCCAAGAAGTAAGTTTCTTTTGATCTAGCCCCTTGCCCTGACACGATGAGCCTTCGCCCGTTTAATTTTTCCGCCGGCCCCGCCGCCTTGCCTGAAGAGGTTCTGCGCCAAGTGGCCGGCGAAATGTTGGACTGGCATGGCTCAGGCATGAGCGTGATGGAGATGAGCCACCGTGGCGCGGAGTTCACTTCGATTGCGGCGGCGGCGGAAAGCGACCTGCGCGAGCTGCTGCAGGTGCCGGCCAACTTCCGCATCCTGTTCATGCAAGGCGGAGGCTTGGCCGAGAACGCCATCGTGCCGATGAATTTATCACGCGGCGGCAAGGTTGATGTCATCGTCAGCGGCTCTTGGTCGGCCAAGAGCGCCGAGGAAGCGCAGCGTTATGCCGATGTCAGCGTCGCGGCCAGTGGCGCCGCAGCCAAGTTCACCACCCTGCCCGCGCCGGCCACGTGGCAGCTGCGCGGCGACGCCGCCTATGTGCACATCTGCTCCAACGAGACGATAGACGGGGTCGAATTTCAAGAACTGCCCGACCTGATGGCTTTGGGCAGCACCGCACCGCTGGTGGTTGATTGCTCTTCGCAGCAGCTGTCGCGCAGCATGGATTGGTCTCGCATCGGCTTGGCCTTTGGCGGAGCCCAGAAGAACATCGGCCCGGCCGGCCTGACCTTGGTTTTTGTGCGCGAAGACTTGCTGGGCCATGCCCTGCGTATCTGCCCTTCCGCCTTTGACTTCAAGGTGGTGGCCGAGGCCAAGTCCATGTACAACACGCCGCCAACCTTTGGCATCTATGTGGCCGGCCTGGTGTTCCAGTGGCTCAAGCGCTTCAGCTATGCCGGCAAAACCGGCGTGGCCGCCATAGAGCAACGCAATATCGACAAGGCGCAGCTGCTGTACGCAGCGCTGGACGCCTCCACCATGTTTGAAAACCGTGTGGCGGCGGATTGCCGCTCGCGCATGAATATTCCGTTCTACCTGAGCGGCAAGTTCAATACCGAGACACTCACTCAAGCCTTCCTGACCGGAGCGAAAGAGCGACAACTGCTGCAACTCAAGGGCCACAAGTCCGTGGGCGGCATGCGTGCATCGATCTATAACGCCATGCCACTCGAAGGCGCGCAAGCGCTGGTGGCGTATCTGAAGGACTTTGAGGCTCAATATGGCTGAAACAAGCGGCGCCGCCACGCCCGATTTGTTGGCGCTGCGCCAGCAAATCGATTCACTCGATACCCAGCTACTGACCCTGCTGAACCAGCGCGCCCATGTGGCCGAGCAGGTCGGCGAGATCAAGCGCCGCGAAGGCTCGCCCTTCTTCCGCCCGGACCGCGTCGCCCAGGTGATAGAGAAGATCAAGACTGCCAACACCGGCCCGCTCAAGGGCGAACATGTGGCCGCCATCTGGCGCGAGATCATGTCCGCTTGCCTGGCACTCGAATCGCCTCAGCGCGTTGCCGTCCTCGGGCCCCTGGGCACGTTTTGCGAGCAGGCCGCGATCGAATATTTCGGCGGCGCGGCCGATCTGATTTATTGCAATAGCTTTGATGAGGTCTTCCACGCCACCGCCTCGGGCAGCGCGCAATACGGCGTGGTCGGCGTTGAGAACATGACCGAAGGCGTGGTGACGCGCTCGCTGGATTTGTTCTTGCACACCCCCACCCATGTGGTCGGTGAAGTCAGCTTGTTGATCCGGCACAACCTGATGCGGCTGGACAACTCGCAAGACGGCATCGAGGCGGTGCTGGCCCACCCGCAAGCACTGGCGCAATGCCAGAACTGGCTGGCCAAGCATTTGCCCAATGCCGAGCGACGAGCGGTATCCAGCAATGCCGAAGGCGCAAGGCTGGCGGCCACCAACCCGGCCTGGGCCGCGATCGCCAGCGAGCGTGCCTCGACGATCTTTGGCCTGCACATCGTTGCCCATGCGGTGCAGGATGAAGCCTATAACCGCACGCGCTTTGCCGTTATCTGCTTGCCGCAGACCATGGCCACACCTCCAGCGTCGGCGCATGATTGCACCAGCCTGATCGTCTCGGTGCCGAACCGGCCCGGCGCGATGCATGACCTCTTGGTGCCGTTGAAGACCCACGGCGTGTCGATGACACGGCTGGAGTCACGCCCGGCCCGTACCGGCCAGTGGGACTACTACTTCTACATCGATCTGGACGGTCATCCCTCGCAGCCCAATGTGGCCGCCGCACTGGCCGAGTTGCGAGAGTTGAGTGCCTTTTTCAAGGTGATCGGCTCCTACCCCTTGAAGGCCTGAGGCGGGATGGCCGCGATGCTTTTCAACCAGCTCGGCGTCATTGGTTGCGGCTTGATGGGCGGCTCCTTCGCTTTGGGGCTCAAAAAGGCGGGCCTGGTCAAACGGGTGGTCGGCTATAGCAAGTCACCATCGACCACCGACCTAGCCAAACGCCTGGGCGTCATCGATGTGGCAGCCGAGTCAGCACTCTTGGCCGTATCGGGTTCGGATCTTGTGCTGATTGCCGTGCCGGTGTCGGCGACCGAATCGACGCTGAAGGCGATTCGCCATATGGTCAACCCGAATGTGCTGGTCATGGACGTCGGCTCGACCAAGGGCGATGTGGTCAGCGCAGCTAAGCGGGCCCTGGGCAAGCACATCGATGCTTTTGTTCCCGCGCACCCGATCACCGGCAAAGAGTCCGGCGGCGTGCAAAACGCTGACGCCGGGCTGTATGCCGACTGCCAAGTCATCTTGACGCCCTTGCCGCAGACCAATGCGGAACTGGTGCAGCGCGCGACCGATGTCTGGTCGGCGCTGGGTGCCAGAGTGCTCAAGATGACGCCGGAAAATCATGACGCCGCCTTCGCCGCCGTCAGCCACCTGCCGCATCTGCTCGCATACGCCTACTTTCAGTCGGTCGCGGCCCAGCCGGCTGGGCGAGATTATCTGAGTCTGGCCGGCCCGGGCTTTCGAGACTTCACCCGCATAGCCGCGAGTGATCCGACCGTCTGGCGCGACATCCTGATGGCCAACAAGGCCGAGGTCTTGATCCAGTCGCAGCGCTTTCGTCAGGCCTTGGACGCGATTGAGGCGCTGTTGAAGGACGACGATGCATCAGGGCTCGAAACCCGCATTCGTTTGATTTCGGAAGCCCGCGCGCAATGGCAACTGCCATCTGCCGTGTCGCGTCAGCCTAAATAAGGCCCTCAGGCCCGCCCGGCTGCCCAGCAGCCCCAACTTTTTGTCGACCACCATGTTCAAAATTCCATTCCTCGATCTGCCGCCGCTGCGCAGTGCCGGCGGCACCGTGCGCCTGCCCGGCTCCAAGAGCATCTCCAACCGCGTGCTGCTGCTGGCCGGCTTATCCGAGGGCGTGACCGAGGTGCACGACCTGCTGGACAGCGACGACACCGCCGTGATGCTGGATTCACTCAAGGCCCTGGGCTGCCGGCTCGAAACCTCCGACCACGGCGTGCTGCAAGTCACCGGCATCGGCGGGCGGCTGAAGGTCGATGCGGCGCAACTCTTCCTCGGCAATGCCGGCACGGCGATGCGCCCGCTGACCGCTGCACTGGCCGTACTGGCCGCGACGCAGGGCGGCGAGTTCGAGCTCAGCGGCGTCGCCCGCATGCATGAGCGGCCAATCGGCGACTTGGTGGACGCCTTGCGTTTGCTTGGCTGCCAGATTGATTGCCTGGGCCAAGAAGGTTATCCGCCCTTAAAGCTCACAGGTCCCTCCAAGCTGAACCTGGCCCAGCCAGTCAAGGTGCGCGGCGATGTGTCCAGCCAGTTCCTGACCGCCCTGCTCTTGGCTCTGCCGCTGGTCGCTGGCGAACAGGACGTAGTGATCGAGGTCGTCGGCGAGTTGATCTCCAAGCCCTATATCCACATCACGCTGGAGTTGCTCAAGCGCTTCGGCATCCAGGTGCAGCGCCAG
Source organism: Paucibacter sp. B2R-40 (assembly GCF_025717555.1). Taxonomy (GTDB): domain Bacteria; phylum Pseudomonadota; class Gammaproteobacteria; order Burkholderiales; family Burkholderiaceae_C; genus Paucibacter_A. The sequence goes on from NZ_JAJIRP010000003.1 coordinate 248,479, forward strand.
GATTGGCAACGCTTCATCATCCCCGCCGGCAGTCACTACCGCTCGCCCGGGGCTGTGCATGTCGAGGGCGATGCCTCCTCGGCCTCGTACTTTGTCGCGTTGGGCGCACTGGCCGCCACCGAGGCACCGCTGCGCATCGAAGGCGTCGGCAGCGCCTCGCTGCAAGGCGATGTGCGCTTCATCGAGGCGGCACAGGCCATGGGTGCGCGCGTTGAAGCCGGGCCAAATTGGCTGGAAGTACGACGCGGGGCCTGGCCGCTGCGCGGTATTGAATTGGATTGCAACCACATCCCGGATGCAGCGATGACGCTGGCCGTGATGGCGCTGTACGCCGACGGCCCGACCACGTTGACGAATATCGCCAGTTGGCGCGTCAAGGAAACCGACCGCATTGCCGCGATGGCGGCCGAGCTGCGCAAGCTCGGCGCGACGGTCGAGGAAGGCCAGGATTGGCTGCGCGTGCACCCGCTGCTGAGCTGGAACGCGGCCAGCATCCACACCTATGACGACCACCGCATCGCCATGTGCTTTTCGCTGGCGGCCTTCAACGGTCTGGTGGCGGGTAAAACCAGCCCGGCCGTGCCGGTGCGGATTCTTGAGCCGCATTGCGTGGCCAAGACTTTTCCTGACTATTTCGAGACCCTGTTCGAGGTCAGCAAGGCACGCAGCAAAGACATTCCCGTCATCTGCATCGACGGCCCGACCGCCTCCGGCAAAGGGACCTTGGCCGATGAAGTGGCGCATGCCTTGGGCTATGTGGTGCTGGACTCCGGCATGCTCTACCGTGCCAGCGGCCTGGCCGCCCAGCGCGCCGGCGTCGATCTGGACGACGGGCAAGCGGTCGCGGCGGTCGCAGCGCGGCTCGACCTGCATTTCCGCAAGGGCCGGGTCACGCTGGGCGAAATCGATATCACCGAAGCCTTGCGCCTGGAAACCACCGGCCTCTTGGCCTCCAAGGTTGCCACTCACACCGAAGTGCGCCACGCTTTGAACCAGTTGCAGCTCGACTACCGTCGCCTGCCGGGCCTGGTGGCCGACGGCCGCGATATGGGCACGGCGGTGTTCCCGGATGCTGCACTGAAGGTTTTTCTCACGGCTTCGGCCGAAACCAGGGCCGAGAGGCGCTATAAGCAATTGATTTCCAAGGGGATTTCGGCTAGTATCGCGGGCTTGCGTCAAGATTTGGAGGCGCGTGACTTGCAGGACAAATCCCGCAAGGCCTCGCCACTAGCCCCTGCCGCAGATGCGCTGGCGCTCGACAACTCGGCCCTGTCCATTGAGGAATCAAAGGATTTGGTGTTGGCTTGGTGGGCCAAGGCGGGGCCTTTTTCGGATCAGCGTTGATTCGGAAAAGGCTCAATGAAACCCGCCGACTTCGGCTTTTGAGCCTGGTGCAAAGCCAAGGTTCGCTGCAGTCGGCGATATCCACAACCTAACCCGTCCGGCGGTCAAACGTCAGACACCCACAGTCGGACCGTCAAACGCCTTGGCCGCGCCGACACAGGAAACACCATGACAAAAATCAAAAACCTCGCCGAAGTTACTTCGTTCGAAGCTGGCTCCTTTGGCGCCATGTTCGAAGAGTCGCTGCAGCGTTCCGACCTGCGCGCCGGTGAAGTTATCTCCGCCGAAGTGGTCCGTATCGAGCACAGCTTTGTGGTCGTCAATGCCGGCCTGAAGTCCGAAGCCTACGTGCCAATCGAAGAATTCAAGAACGACCAGGGCGAGCTGGAAGTTCAAATCGGTGACTTCGTTTCCGTCGCCATCGACGCGATCGAAAACGGCTACGGCGACACCATCCTGTCGCGCGACAAGGCCAAGCGTTTGGCTTCGTGGCTGTCGCTGGAAGTGGCCCTGGAATCGGGCGACTTCGTCACCGGTACCGTGTCGGGCAAGGTCAAGGGCGGCCTGACCGTTCTGGTCAACGGCATCCGCGCCTTCCTGCCAGGCTCCCTGCTGGACACACGTCCGGTCAAGGACATGAGCCCGTACGAAGGCAAGACCATGGAGTTCAAGGTCATCAAGCTGGACCGCAAGCGCAACAACGTCGTGTTGTCACGCCGTGCTGTGGTCGAGGCTTCGATGGGCGAAGAGCGCGCCAAGCTGCTGGAAACGCTGGCCGAAGGTGCCATCGTTCAGGGCGTGGTCAAGAACATCACCGAATACGGTGCGTTCGTGGACCTGGGCGGTATCGACGGCCTGCTGCACATCACCGACATGGCATGGCGTCGTGTGCGTCACCCATCGGAAGTGGTCACTGTTGGTCAGGAACTGACCGCCAAGATCCTGAAGTTCGACGCCGAGAAGAACCGCGTTTCGCTGGGTCTGAAGCAGTTGGGCGACGATCCATGGTTCGGTGTCGCACGTCGCTACCCAACCAGCACCCGCCTGTTCGGCAAGATCACCAACATCGCTGACTACGGTGCATTCGTTGAAATCGAGCCGGGCATCGAAGGTCTGGTGCACGTCTCCGAAATGGACTGGACGAACAAGAACATTGCACCTTCGAAGCTGGTCACCCTGGGTGATGAAGTCGAAGTCATGGTCCTGGAAATCGACGAAGACAAGCGTCGCATCTCCCTGGGCATGAAGCAGTGCAAGGCCAATCCTTGGGAAGATTTCGCTGAAACCGTCAAGCGCGGCGACCGCGTCAAGGGCCCCGTCAAGTCGATCACCGACTTCGGCGTGTTCGTTGGCCTGGCTCAAGGCATCGATGGTCTGGTGCACCTGTCCGACCTGTCCTGGAACGAGACTGGCGAAGCTGCTGTGCGCAACTTCAAGAAGGGCCAAGAAGTCGAAGCCCTGGTCTTGGCCGTTGACGTCGAGCGCGAGCGCATCTCCCTGGGCATCAAGCAGCTGGACAGCGACCCGTTCACCACTTACACCACGGTCAATGACCGCGGTATGGTCGTGACTGGCAAGGTCAAGACGGTTGATGCACGTGGCGCCGAGATCGAGTTGGCCGACGAAGTGCTGGGTTATCTGCGCGCTTCGGAAATCTCCCGCGACCGCGTGGAAGATGCCCGCACCATGCTGAAGGAAGGCGACGAAGTCTCGACGCTGATCGTCAGCATCGACCGCAAGACTCGCAACATCCAGTTGTCCATCAAGGCCAAGGACAACGCCGACAATCAAGAAGCTATGCAGCGTCTGTCGGCCACAGCTGAGCGTGAAAACGCCGGCACCACCAGCCTGGGTGCTTTGCTGCGCGCCAAGCTGGACAACCAAGGCTAAATCGAAGTTCTTTGGCTCGGCCCCACTGTCTAGGTCGGGGTCGGGCCAAATTTCGAATCAAGTCAAGAAGGCCCGCCTCCGCAAGGAGCGCGGGCCTTTTTTATGAAAACATACCAACTCTGAAGCCACCAAGACATGACCCGATCCGACCTCGTTGTATTGCTGGCCGAGCGCTTCGGCCAACTGGCGCAGCGTGACACCGAGTTCGCCGTCAAGACGATTCTGGACGCGATGTCCGACTCGCTCTCGCGTGGCCACCGGATCGAGATTCGCGGTTTCGGCAGCTTCCAGGTCAACCGGCGCCCGCCCCGCATGGGCCGCAATCCGCGCAGCGGCGAGCAGGTGTTGATTCCAGAAAAGCTGGTGCCCCACTTCAAGCCCGGCAAAGCGCTGCGTGAAGGCGTTGATGCGGTCAATGGCGCAGACAAAGAAGTTCTCGCCGCGCAACAGATTAAGGGCTGACAGCGCTGAAGGACGCCGGCGCGGGCACTAGAATCCCGGGCAATGCGTATCCTTGTTTGGGCCTTCCGCGCCTTCCTCTTTTTTGCCCTTTTTGCCTTTGCGCTGAACAACAGCCACGAAGTCGTCGTGCGTTGGTTCTTCGGCCATGAATGGCGCTCGCCCTTGGTGATCGTGGTCCTGCTGGCCTTCGGCATGGGCTGTGCCCTGGGTGTGCTGGCCATGGTGCCGGCTTGGTGGCACCACCGCCGCATTGCCAGCCGCAGCCCTGCTGCCGCTGGCGCGACAGCTGCAACGATGAACAGCGTCGACGAAGCTCAGCCGCCGAGCGTGATCCGCGATGGAATTTGACCTTCGCTGGCTGCTCTTCGCTCTGCCTGCAGCCTTCGCCATCGGCTGGCTGGCCTCCAAGCTCGACACCCGGCAATGGAAGCGCGAGCAAAAAAGCTCACCCAAGGCCTATTTCACAGGCCTGAACCTGCTGCTCAATGAGCAGCAAGACAAGGCCATTGATGCCTTCATCGAGGCGGTGCAAAACGACCCCGACACCTCGGAGCTGCACTTCGCACTGGGCAATCTCTTCCGCCGCCGCGGCGAGTACGAGCGCGCAGTGCGGGTGCACCAGCATCTGCTGCAGCGCGGCGATCTGCCCCGATCGGAGCGCGAGCGCGCCCAGCACGCCTTGGCCCAAGATTTCTACAAGGCCGGCCTGTTTGACCGCGCCGAAACCGCCTTCACCGCCCTCGCCGGCACGCCGTTCGAAAGCGAGGCCGAATTGGCCTTGCTGGCCCTCTACGAGCGCACGCGCGACTGGCGCAAGGCTGCGGATGTGGCGCGCCATTTGGAGCAGACCGGCACCGCCTCTTTTGCAACTCGCATAGCGCATTACCTGTGCGAATTGGCGCTGGAAGCGCAAGCTCGCGATCAAGACGACGAAGCTTTGACCTTGCTCGCCGAGGCCCGCAAGGTGGCGCCTCATGCCGCGCGCGCCCATGTGCTGGGCGGGCAGATACAGGCCAGGCTGGGGCAGCCCAAACTGGCGATGGCGGCTTATGCCGAGCTCCTGGCGGTCAACCCCGAAGCCTTCAATCTGGTCGCGCGAGATTTTGCCGAAGCGGCACAAACCTGCGGCTGCCAGCAGCGCGCTTTAGCCATTCTGAGTGATCAATATGGCCGCACGCCCGGCATGCATTTACTGCAGGCAATCGCCAAACTGGAGCCGGCCGCAGACCTGCAGCGCGAACGCCTGAGCCGCCATCTGCGCGAGCAGCCCAATCTATCGGCCGCGCGCTTGCTGCTGACGCAAAGCCAGTTCAAGCTGAGCGAGGAAGAAGCACCCTTGGTCGCCACCGCGATCGACCGGGCCGTGCGGCCGCTACAGCGCTACCGCTGCGCCGCCTGCGGCTTCGAGGCCCAGCATTACTTCTGGCAATGCCCGGGCTGCCTGAACTGGGACACCTACCCACCCCATCATGTTGACGAATAGCCCGCCCAAGGCTGTAGATCGCATCCTGATCGTCCGTCTGAGTGCCCTGGGCGATGTCGTACTGAGTTCGGGGCTGATCCCGGCGCTGCTCAGCCGCTGGCCAGAGGCGCGTATAAGCTGGCTGGTGGAGCCTGCGGCCGCACCGCTGCTCGAACATAACCCGCGCTTGCATGAGCTGATTGTGTTGCCGACAGCGCGCTGGAAGACCCTGTGGCGTGAGGGCCAAAAGCTGCAGGCCTTACGGGAAGTCTTGCGCTTTCGAGCCAGCCTGCGCGCCGCCCAGTTCGACTTGGTCATAGACCCGCAAGGCCTGCTCAAAAGCGGCCTGATGGCCTGGTTCACGGGCGCACCCAGACGAGTCAACCTGAAGCCGCGCGAATCCAGCCAGTACTTGATGCATGAAAGCGTACGGCCCGCAGCAGGCTCAGGGCTTGACGCCACATTGCCCCTCGTTGCACACGAGTACCGCGATCTGGCGGTCTATCTCGGCGCCGACCCGACAAGCTACCGGATGGATCTGGCCGTGGGGGTGCGGGCCCAAGAGCGGGCTCGCAGTCTCTTGAGCCAAGCCAAGCTCGGCCCCAAGTATGCGGTCTTGGCGGCCTTCACCACCCGCCCCCAGAAGCACTGGATCGAAGGCAATTGGGCCGGCCTCGCCGAAGCCTTGCTCGCCCAAGGCCTCACGCCGCTGCTGCTCGGCGGCCCAGGTGATTTGCCCGCGGCGCTGCGTATCGCCGCCAGCAGCCCTGCCATCATCAACTTGGTCGGCCAATTCAAACTCGACGAGACCGTGGCCGCCATCCGGGGCGCCAGCCTGCTGATCGGTGTCGATACCGGGCTGACCCATATGGCCATCGCGCTGGACATCCCCACGGTCGCCCTGTTTGGCTCGACCACACCCTATTTGCGCGGCCCCAACGCGCGGACCCAGGTGCTTTACGAGCGACTGGCCTGCTCCCCCTGCAACCGCAAGCCCACTTGCCATGGCCGTTATGACTGCATGCGCCAGTTGGATGTGGCTCGTGTTTCAAAGGCCTGCGCCGAAGTCCAACAAGCGAACACCCGCTAGCAACCTATGTCATCCCAACTCGTGCCCAGCGACCTGCTCGCGAAGTCAAAAAAAATTCTGTTCATCACCCACCTGGCGCTGGGCGACTACACCTATTTGCAGAATTTTTTCCAGGCCTTTGCCAAGCACTTTCCGCATATCGAAGTGCATATCTGGGTCGACGAATTACGCCGCAGCAGCAAACCCGCGGATTGGGTGCATCTCAAAAAATATGCCCTGTACGACTGGTTGGCGGCCTGCCCTTTTGTCGCCAAGACCTATGACAAGACCTACAGCCCAGCGCTGTATCAGCAATCGATTCAAGAAGCTCGGCAGCAGCAATATCCTCTGGTCGTGTCTCTAGCCACTTTGCGCCCGCATCTATATGCGGCCTTGGCGCGCGAGATCAGCCCGAGCGGTTTTGTGGTCGGCATGAAGCATGAGCCCGGCCTCTTGGCCTTGCACAGACACTGGGCCTACCGAAAGCTCGACGCCGCCCTCAATCCTGATGCGCGAACGCAGGCCGGCCAGCACATCACGGGCATTTACAACGGTTGGTTCAACTCGTACTTCGGCATGGACTTGGCCGCAGAGGAACGCTTCCCCTTTCTCGATGTTCCGCCAAAGTGGTTGATCGCAAGCCAGCAGCAATTGCTGCAATGGGGTTTTACCGCCACAAGCGACAAGCCCGTACGGCCTGTCTTCATCAACCCTTTCGCCAAGAACAACAAGCGCTGCTGGCCCTTGAGCCGGGTGGTCGAGCTGATTCAGGCCATGCGCAAGCTACCGGCTTGGGCCAACACTTGTTTCGTCGTCAATGTGGTGCCCGAGCAGATGACCCAGGTGCGGGCCTATTTCGCCACCCAGGGCTTGGAGCGGGTGCAACTCTTCAGCGCCGAAGAAAACTTCTTCCAATTGCCGGCGATGTTGAGCCAATGCAGTTTGATCATCTCGGTGGAAACTGCAGTGATGCACTTGGCCAATGCGGTGCATATTCCGGTGATCGCCCTGATGCGTCAGAAGAACCCGGAATGGGCACCGATTGACGAGAAGAACAGCACCGTGATCACGACGCTGAGTCGCAGTGACTGGGTCAAGGCGATCACCGCCGAGCAGGTCACAGCAGTTCTGGATTCAGTCAAACCGGCCTGAGAGCTGGCGCCACTTCATCCAACAATAAAAACCAAGCGCGTCGTAAATGCCTCTGGCTGTCTTGCGGATATTCTTCTTGAACAGTTGCTGCGCTGTGGCTTGACGCCCGGTGCGGCACAAATTCTTGAAAAGATTGCGTGCTGCCCTGTTTTGGAGCATGGCGGGCTCACATCGCGCAAGATACTCGGCTAACTGCGGGTCTTTGAACACGGCATGGAAATTGGCAAAACCGTGAAAACCAAAGGTCGGCCCGCTCGGCGGAATAAATTCAAAGGCGAATTTTGAAGCCAACTCGATAGGCGCAAACTTAATGCCATGCTCCTTGATCAATTGCTCGCGGTGCAACTCACAAATCACATAGTCCTCGGGATGCACCTGCTGAATATCAATTTTCTTCAGCGCCTCGATCAAACGCCTTGAGCGCAAGGAAAACCCACCATTGCCGACCGCAACCGGGCGATGCGGCCAAGGTGCACCGATATAGTCATACTGCAAAAATTCATCGTCCCAACAATCCGCATTGAGAATAAATCCGTCCCATTGCACAACCAGGACAAAGTCGCCAGAAAAATAGTCTCCGATATCCTTCAACATGAAAGATGAATAGCCTTCCATATCACTGAAGGGCGGAATCAATACTTGTTCGATAGTGGCAGGCAAAGCTTGTCGGCTGGTGCACAACAGCAAGCATTCCTTGAAGGATGCCGCCGCCATGCAGCGCTCCAAGGCATAGCGCGCCAACTGGGTACGACGAGTTTCAACGCAAACCAAGCTGACCTGGCTGAGTTGTGGTTTGGACGAGTTCATATACAAGTTATGCCGCAAAATACGCCGCTGTCGATCGGCACCGTTTCCTGAGAATCGAATCATCCCATGATCTACATTGACGTCACCGATCTCATCCTGTGGGTCCGGCGCAAAACCACCGTCACCGGTATTCAACGCGTGCACATCAACTATGCCGTCAATGCCTTGGACCACGGGGCTCAATGCCTGATGTTTTACGGCCGGGAATGCCGCGATGTGGCCCTGGTCAGCAACGAGTTCGTGCGCTTCATGGGCGACGTGCTGAGCAGCCGCGTGAAGATGGACAAGCGCAAGTTTTTTGAGATGTGCCCGAACGCGCGGCTCTTTCCCTGGCCCGACTACAGCCAAAAATACGCTCACCGCCCGGTCAAATACTGGCTGCACACCGTCGGCGGCCATCTGCGCTTTCATACCCAGCGCTGGCTGTTTGAGCGCCCCGCTCAAAGCCCGGACTTCAAGCCGGGCGATGCGCTGCTCAGCATCGGGAGAGACTGGACGATGGAGGGCTATGTCGCCAATATCCAGCGCTTGAAGGACCGCTACGGCATCCGGCCGCAGCTTTTTCTTCACGACATGATCCCGATTCCGGGCGAAAAACAAGCCGGCACTGCCAAGCGCTTTTTGACCTTTGTCATCGATGCCTTCAAGACCTTCGACCGCTTCTTCACCAGCTCCGACTACAACCGGGGCGAGATCATCAAGTACATGCATGAGTTTGTCGGCTATGAGAAGCCGGTCGTAAAACTCGGCTTCGGGCAAAACATCAATGCGATGGGCTTGGCCCCGACCGCCTTGCCTGAGGGCCTGGAGCCTGGTCGTTATCTCTTATGCGTGGGCAGGGTTGCGGCCTCGAAGAACCAGATCCGCTTGATGAAGGCCTGGCACAAACTGGTACAGACAGGCGCTGACGGCGGCGTGAAGCTCGTTTTGCTGGGTGAACTCAGCGGCAGCTATCGCGAATTCCATGACTATCTTAAAGATGCCAAGGCCTTGACGGGCAAGCTGATCTTGTTGGAAAAAGCATCCGACCAGTTGCTCAACACTCTGTACCAGAACTGCCTGTTCACCGTGTTCCCGTCCACCATCGAAGGCTATGGGCTGCCCGCTGCGGAGTCGGTCGCCTACGGCAAATTTTGTTTGGCCTCCAACGCCACATCCATCCCCGAGGCGGCCGGCATCTATGCCGACTACTTCAATCCCTATGACGAAGATGAGATGCTGGCCAAGCTCAACCATTACCTGAATGACGGCGCCGCCCTGCAAGCCCGCGAGGCTTTGATCAAGACAGCAAAAATCAGGACCTGGGCCGAGGCCAGCGCGGAGTTGCTGGAACGCGCCGGTCGGCCTTTGGAAGCGGTTTAGGCCAGCAAGACCGACACCGCCAGCGCCAAACTGCCGCAGCGCTCGGCCGCAAGGCCAACAGGCAATCCAGCCGGCTCACCGCGACCGTCTTTGGCGACCAAGAAGGCACGACCAAGCCCGGCCGCCTGCGCAGCCTCGATATCGGAGGGCTTGTCGCCAAACAAGACCGATGCGTCCAAATCCAGTTGCAAGCGTCGCGCCGCACGCAAAATCATGCCCGGCGCCGGTTTGCGGCAATCGCAATCACGCCGGTATTCGGGCACTTGTCCGTCGGGTAGGTGCGGGCAATATTCAACCGCTGCCAGAGGCACCTGCTGCGCCAGCAAAAACTCACTCATGCGCTCACTCAAACGCAGAAATTCGGCCTCGCTGTATTTGCCCCGCGCAATGCCCGATTGATTGGTCACCACCACCAGCGCATAGCCGGCCTGATGCAGCAGGCGCATGGCATCGATTGCGCCGGGCACGAATTCAAAGTCTTCCCAGCGGCCGACATAGGCGTGGTCGATATTGATCACGCCGTCGCGATCCAAAAAGGCCGCCTTCATTCAGCTCAAACGCAAGCTGCGCACCAGAGCCGTGGTCGAGTAGCCGTCGACAAAGGACAGCGCCTCGGCCCGGCCGCCCCAGGAACGCACCAAGCGCGTTTCTTCCAGCAGCTCCATATCGTAGTCACCGCCCTTGACGTAGATGTCGGGGCGAATGCGCACGAGCAAAGCGCATGGCGTGGGCTCATCAAAAAAGGTCACGGCGTCTACCGCCGCCAGTCCGGCCAGCACCAGACCCCGGTCGAGCTCGCGGTTGATCGGCCGCTCTGGGCCTTTACCCAGACCGCGCGCAGAGGCATCGGTGTTGATCGCAACAATCAGGCTGCCACCCAGTTGGCGCGCCGCATGCAAATAGCTGACATGGCCGCGGTGCAAGATATCGAACACGCCGTTGGTGAACACCAGCGGCCGCGGCAGGCTGGCCAACCGAGCCGCCAAGGCCATGTCATCCAGTGCTGTAGCGTCCAGCAGCTTGTCCTGCAAGGCCCAATTCAAGGTCGCGCTCAAGCTTGCAACTCCGCATAGCTGACCGTCGCGGTGCCGAACTTGCCCACCACGATGCCCCCGGCCCGATTCGCCCAGCGCATCGCCTGATCCATGCTCAGACCCGCCGCCATCATCACCGCCAAAGTGGCGATCACCGTGTCGCCGGCGCCGGTCACATCGAACACCTCGCGCGCCTGCGCCGGCTCATGGCTGACCTCGTCAGCGGCAAATAGCGTCATGCCTTCTTCCGAGCGCGTCAGCAAGACGGCCTCGACGCCAATCGCCTCTCTCAGTGCATCAACCTTGGCCTTCAAATCTGCTTCGCTGCGCCACTGGCCGCTGACCAGCGCCAGTTCGGCCCGGTTCGGCGTGATCACGGTCGCGCCCGCATAACGCTGAAAATCACTGCCCTTGGGGTCAACCAGGACCGGCTTGCCGGCCGCCCGGGCCAGCGCGATCATCTGCGGAATATGTGCCAGGCCGCCCTTGCCGTAGTCGGAGAACAGCACCAAGTCATGGTCGGCCAGCTGCTGCTCAAATGCGTCGGTCATCTCGCCCAAGAGCTCATGATCCGGTTCGTTCTCGAAGTCGATGCGCAGCAACTGTTGGGCCCGACCGATCACGCGCAACTTGACGATGGTTTGCAGCTTGGGGTCGTCGCGCAAGACCGTTTCCACGCCCTGCGCATGCAGTAGCTCGCGCAGCTTGACGGCAGGCTGATCACGCCCCACCACGGTCAACAAGGTCGTGCGCGCACCGAGCATCTTGACGCCCAGCGCCACATTGGCCGCACCGCCCAAGCGTTCCTCTTCACGCTCCACGCGTACCACCGGCACCGGCGCCTCGGGCGAGATGCGTTCGACCGCGCCGTGCCAGTAGCGATCCAGCATCACGTCACCGACCACCAACACGCGCATGGCCGCCAGCTGCTCGCGCGTCGGCAAACTTTGCAGGCCTTGAAGTAAGTTCTTAGTCACAGTCCCCGCCCTCTCAGTCCAGGCCGAGTTCGGCTTCGATCAAACCGCACAAGGTGTGGCCGATCAAGATATGCGCCTCCTGGATCCGCGCCGTCACCTGGTGCGGCACCACGATTGACCCGTCGCACAGGCCACGCAGTTGGCCGCCATCGCGTCCCAACAAGCCCAACGTGTAAACGCCGGCCGCCTTGGCCGCCTCGACCGCGCGCAAGACATTGGCAGAGTTGCCCGAGGTCGAGATCGCCACCAAGGCGTCGCCCGAACGCGCCAGCGCAATCAGCTGGCGTGCGAACACCTGCTCGAAGGCGTAGTCATTCGAGATGCAGGTCAAGGCCGAGGTATCGGTGTTGAGCGCGATAGCCGCCAGCGGGCGGCGATCTTTGATGAAGCGGCCGGTCAACTCGGCGGCCAGATGCTGGCTGTCAGCGGCCGAACCCCCGTTGCCGCAAAACATGATCTTGCCGCCCTGCGTGAGCACCTTGGCCAAATGTTGTCCGGCCTGGGCGATAGCGGGGTCCAAGTCGTGCAACACGGTCATCAGTTGCTGATGCTCGGCAAGATTGCGCAAAAACAGTGAATTCATTGATGAAAATCCATGAAAAGTAAAGAGTTGCTCGGGCGCTGCAGTGATCTGCTGTGGGCCATTCACATCACGCCATTATCAACGCAGGCAGACCTGCAATGGCGGCTGGGCCCAGACCCAAAATGCCAGCGACAATCCTTCGCCATGACGACTGATCCTTCCGAACTCAAACCCGTTGCCAAGCGTTTGATGCGCTTTGTCAAACCCTACCGCACCGGCCTCTCGCTGACTTTGCTGGCCTACGCCGCAGCGGCGGCCACCGAGCCGCTGATTCCGCACCTGATCAAGACCGTGTTCGGTCAAGGCTTCGCCAGCAGCTCCTTTTCGGTGTGGTGGGTGCCGGTCGTGTTGATTGGCCTGTTTGCCTTGCGTGGCTTGCTCGGCTTCTTGGGGCAGTACCTGCTCAACTGGTCGGTTACACGGGTGGTGATGGACTTTCGCTGTGCGCTGCTGGATGCCTTGTTGAAGGCCGATGCACGCGTCTTCACCAGCTTGCAACCCGGCACAGCGGTCACCAAAGTGGTCAACGACCCGCAGCAAATCATGGGCACGCTGACCAACCCCTTCATCAGCGTGTTGCGCGATGGCCTGCCGGCCATTGCGATTCTGGGCTACTTGATCATGCTGAACTGGCAGTTGACGCTGCTGTCCATGATCACAACGCCCTTGATGGCTTTCGTCATGCGCAAGGTCGCCACGCGCGTGCGCCGGCTCGGCGGCCTTGCCTATGACGCGCAGCTGCAGTTGGTCAACAAGGTCGACGATCTGACCCGCGCTTGGCGGGTGGTGCGCAGCTTTGATGCGGCCGACCATGAGCGGGCTCAATTCAACGCGCTGGCCCGGCAGGTGCAGCGCAACAACCTGAAGTCGGCAGCGGCGGCAGCCATGACGCAGCCCTTGTCGCAGTTCGTCGCAAGCTGGGGTTTGTCTTTGATCGTCTGCTTGGCCTTGCTGCAGGCGCGCCAAGCCAATACCGGCGTGGGCGAGTTCGCCGCCTTCATCACCGGCCTGCTCTTGCTGACCTCACGCCTGCGCCATCTCAGCGACCTGATGCCGCCCATCACCAGCGCGCTGGTGATCGCACGCGGCTGCATGAGTTTGCTGGACATGCCGGTTGAGCCCGACAAGGGGACCAAGGAACTTCAGGACTGCAAGGGCGAGATCCAGATGCAGGATGTTCATCTGCTCTACCCTGACGCCGATCGCCCGGCGCTCAATGGGCTGACGCTCAAGTTCGCAGCCGGTCAAACCACCGCCCTGGTCGGTGCCTCGGGTGCCGGCAAGAGTTCCATCGTTCATCTGCTGCTGGGCTTTGGCCAGGCCGATTCCGGCAGTGTCATGCTCGACGGGGTTGAGGTCAGCGAACTTCGCAAGGGCAATCTGCGCCGCCAGTTTGCGGTGGTGTCGCAAGACATCGTGCTGTTTGACGCCTCGGTGGCCGACAACATCGCCTATGCCCAGCCCCGCGATGAAGCCAAGTTGGAGCAGGCCCTGCGTGCCGCCAATCTGTGGGACTTCGCGCTGGGCCTGCCGCAAGGGCTGGACACCATCATCGGCGCCAATGGCAGCAAGCTATCGGGCGGCCAGCGCCAGCGACTGGCGATCGCGCGCGCGCTCTACCGGGACGCGCCGGTCTGGGTTTTTGATGAGGCCACCTCCGCTCTCGACACCGAAAGCGAACGCGCGGTTCAACAAGCCTTGGAACTGTGGCAGGGGCGCAAGACGCTGATCGTGATTGCGCACCGCCTGTCCACCGTTCGCTCGGCCGACACCATCCATGTGCTGGGCGCCGGGCGGGTCTTGGAGAGCGGCTCGCACACCGAGCTGATCGAGCACGATGGCGCCTATGCCGCGATGGTGCGGGCGCAGCACGGCGAATAGCCCAATGCAGGCTCTGCGCCGGCGCAGCTGGCTGATCATCACCTTCTGTGGATTTACGCCAGGCTTGCGGGCCCAGATCAAAGCGCTGGAAGTGAATCAAGCCAGCCGGGCCGAACTTGAATCGTTGCCCGGCTTGGGGCCGAACTTGGTTGAGCGTATCTTGACCGAGCGGGCCAAGATGGCGTTCAGCGATTGGGCCGATTTGCGCCAACGGGTGCGCGGCATTGGCCCGACCAGCGCCAAAAAACTCTCGGCACTTGGCCTGCGCGTGAACGGATTGGATTACCCCGATTGAGTCAAAGCGCCGGGCAAGGTCTCGGCAAAGCCGGCCTTGCGCCGCCGCATGGCGGCCGGGTCGCATTGCAAAGCTTGCGCCGGCCAGCCAAAAAAGGCCTGCACCTCGGCACGCCTGGCCAAAGTGTCACTCATGCCAAGATTGATCAACTCACCGGTGAACGAAGGTTCAAACAGCAAATAACTGGTCAAGGCCGAGCCGCTCGCTCCCTTGCCCTCGCCCACCACTCCGACGCTGCGCAAGAGGCCCTTGATGGCCGGCGGCAGGCTGCCTTGATGTTCGGCCGCCAAGTCATCCAGACGCCGGCTGGGCGCAATCACCAAGACCTCTACCGGCCGCAAAGGCGTCGCCTCGCGGGCCTGCTGCGGCAGTAGCGACAGCGTGTTGTTGATGCGCTGCAAGCGCTCCACATCGACGGCCAGCGCATCCAGAAAGATATTCGACAAGGCATGACCGGCGATCTGCGCCATGCTGGGGTGGCCCGTGACCAAGGCGGCGCGTCGGCTGCCTGGCGGCTCATGCATGCGGCCCGCACCAATCACCAAGATGCGCTCGGCGCCGAGGTGGATGGCCGGCGAGATCGGCGCGCTTTGGCGCATCGAGCCGTCACCAAACCACTCGGACTGACCATCCAGATCAAGCGACTGAGCCGGAAAGATGAATGGAATCGCAGACGAGGCCGTCAGGTGCTCAACCGTCAACTGTGCCCTCACTGCAATGCGCTGCGAGCGCAGCCAAGGTGTGATGGCCTTGTGAGTTTGATAAAACGTAACGTGCTGGCCGGACGTGTAGCTGGAGCCGCTGATCGCCAAGGCATGCATATGGCCAGCCGCCAGCATGTCGTCCAGGCGCTCCATCTGAATCCAGCGATGCAAAAGCGCGGCCAGCGGTGAGTTATCGAGCAGGCTGCGAGGCTGCGTGCGCCGCCAACGCGCAACCGCCCAGCCCAAGCTCATCAATCTCAGCCAACGGGCACCGGTGCGAATGATGCCAAAGGCGTCAGCGCTGTAAATCTGGTCGACATGCAAGTTCTGCCACAGATGCACCAAGCCGTCCACGGCACCATCAAAATCATCCGCATGGCAGGCCAGGGTGGCCGCATTGATGGCGCCCGCCGAAGTGCCGGCGATGATGGGGAAGGGGCTGGAACCGCTGAAACCCGCGTCGCGGCGCAACTGCGCTACCGCCGCCAGCACACCCACCTGATAGGCCGCACGCGCGCCGCCTCCGGTGAGGATGAGTCCGCAAGGCCCCACGGATGGCCTCGAAGCTGTGTTGAGGGGTGAGTTGGCGTTAGGCATGGTCGGCAATGGCATGAATCATCGCCTATTTGTCGCGGCTCAAGCCTTCAAAAAAGGCGGAAAACAAGCGGTAGAGCGCCCAGGATCTTCAGTCGTAGATGATTTGCGACACTGGCCCACCTTGCGGATCAAGCGTAGCGAGCCTGAGTTGCGCCAAGGCCTCATCACTGGGCCAAAAGCGACTCTCCTCGCCCAACTCGATCTTGAACTCCGCGCCTTCTTGCTCGCCGCACAAGAAATGGTGAGTGGTCATCTTCAAGCCCTGCCGAACTTGACCCTGCTCGCCATCCACAAGCCGCGCCGGCCATTGCCGGATGATGTCTTGCAGCGCCGGCAGTTTGCTGCGCACCGGCACATAGAAATACTTGCCAAAGCGCGCGCGTGCACCGGCCAAATCCCAGACCGCTTGCACATTGAAACGGAAGCCGCCGGCAAAGCGGTCCATCTGCACTTTGCCTTGCAGAATCAGCAACTCGTCGTCGACCAATAAATCCTTGTGCAGGTTCAGCAATTCCTCGTTGGCCACCGCCTCGATGAAGTCACTCTTGTCGTCAAGCTTGAAGATCGCCACCCGGCCCCGATTGCCATTGATGACGCGCAGATCGCTGACGATGCCGGCCAGCATCACCACTTCCCGGCTCTGCGCCGCGTCTTCGATATTGGCGACCCGGCGCTTGACCATGCGGCGCACTTCTTCGCCACTTTGGTCGAACAGATGACCGCTCAGGTAGTAGCCGATCGCTGTCTTCTCCAGCGTCAACCGCTCCTTGATGCTCCAGGGTGCGGCGTCGACCAGATCGGGCTCGGCGGTGCTCGATGCATGTGAATCGCCAAAGTCGAACAGCCCGCCTTGATCGGCATTCGCCTCCTGCGTCTCGGCATGGGTGTAGCCGCGCGCCACGCTGGCCAGCAGACGCGCCCGGTCTGGCTCCAGCTTATCGAATGCGCCGGCCTTGATCAGCGCGTCAACCACGCGCTTATTGACCGCCTTGCGATCGATGCGCTTGCAAAAGTCGTAAAAGCTCTTGAACTCGCCACCGGCTTTTCGGACCGCCACGATCGAGTCGATCGCGCCCTTGCCGGTGCCCTTGATCGCACCCAGCCCGTAATTGATCAGCTTGTTGGTAATCGGCTCGAACCGGTGCACACCGAGGTTGACGTTAGGCGGCTCAAAAGTGATGCCGAACAGCTTGGCGTCATTCAACAAGACCTTGAGCTTGTCGGTGTCGTCCATTTCAATCGTCATGTTCGCGGCGAAGAACTCGGCCGTGAAGTGCACCTTGAGCCAACCGGTGTGATAGGCCAGCAAAGAGTAGGCGGCAGCATGCGACTTGTTGAAACCGTAGCCGGCGAACTTCTCCATCAAGTCGAACACTTCGTCGGCTTGGGCCTCGTCCAGACCGTTGACGGCCGCACCCTTGCGGAAGATCGCCCGGTGCTCGGCCATCTCCTCGGCTTTCTTCTTGCCCATCGCGCGGCGCAGCATATCGGCGCCGCCCAGGGAATAGCCGCCCAAGACCTGCGCGGTCTGCATCACCTGCTCCTGGTAGACCATGATGCCGTAGGTCTCGCTCAGCACCGGCTCCGTCAAGGGATGCGGGTAGACCACCACTTCCTTGCCATGCTTGCGCGCGACAAAGGTCGGGATCAGGTCCATTGGACCCGGCCGATACAGCGCGTTCAGCGCGATCAGATCTTCCAGGCGCGAAGGCTTGGCATCCTTCAACATGCGCTGCATGCCGCTGGATTCAAACTGGAATACCGACTCGGTCAGACCTTCCGAGAACAGCTTGTAGGTCTTGCGGTCATCGAGCGGAATGGTCTCGAAGCTGAAGTTCTTTTGCTCCGGGTAGCGGGCAATGATGAAGTCTTTCGCCAACTCCAGAATCGTCAGCGTGGCCAGGCCCAAAAAGTCGAACTTGACCAGACCCACCGCCTCGACATCGTCCTTGTCGTATTGGCTGACCGCGCTGTTCGAGCCGGGCTGCTGGTATTGCGGGCAGAAGTCGGTGATCTTGCCCGGCGCGATCAACACACCCCCGGCATGCATGCCGATATTGCGCACCATGCCTTCGACGCGAGCGGCCAACTTCAAGAGCTCGGCCACCTCTTCTTCCTGCGCCTCGCGCTGATCGATCTCGGGCGCCTCATGGCGCGCGTAAATCATCTTTTCCTTGCTGGGATCGAAGTTCTCCGGCAGCTTGGCCAGCGTCACCGTCTTGCCCGGAGGTGCGGGAATCAGCTTGGCGATCGAGTCGACTTGGCCATAGCCCATGCCCAGCACGCGGCCAATGTCACGCAGCGCCGCTTTGGCCGCCATGGTGCCGAAGGTGGCGATCTGGCTGACCGCCGGGCGGCCGTATTTGTCCTTGACGTAGTCGATGACGCGGTCGCGGTTGCCCTGGCAGAAGTCGATGTCGAAGTCGGGCATCGAGACCCGTTCCGGGTTCAAGAAGCGCTCGAACAGCAAGTTGTATTGCAACGGGTCGAGGTCGGTGATCTTCAGCACATAGGCGACCAGCGAGCCCGCGCCCGAACCCCGGCCGGGCCCCACCGGGCAGCCATTGTTCTTGGCCCACCAGATGAAGTCCGACACGATCAGGAAGTAGCCGGGGAAGCCCATCTTCACAATCGTCTCGAGCTCGAACTCCAGCCTGGCGATGTAACGTGGCATCTGCTCGGCGCGTTTATCCTCGTTCGGATAGAGCAGCACCATCCGCTCTTTCAGTCCCTCGTGCGAGGCATAACGGAAATAATCATCGGGCGTCATCTTGACGCCATCGACCAGCGGGGTCGGGAACTCCGGCAGCTGCGGCTTGCCCAGCACCAGACTCAGGCTGCAGCGCCGTGCAATCTCCACCGTATTGGCAATCGCCGAGGGAATGTCAGCAAACAGCGCCTCCATCTCGGCCTGACTGCGAAAGTACTGGCCCGGCAAGAAACGCTTGATGCGTTTGGGGTTGCTCAGCGTCTCGCCCTCGGCCACGCAAACCCGCGCCTCATGGGCCTCGAAATCCTCGGTGCCCAAAAACTGCACCGGATGCGTGGCGACGACCGGCAAGCCCAGTTCGGCAGCGAAAGGCACGCTGGCCTGCACCAGCGCCTCTTGCCCGGCCAGCCCCGCGCGCTGCAACTCGATATAAAAACGCTGTGGAAAGATCTCTTGGAAGCGCCCGGCCCAGTCCAGTGCGCGCGGCCTGTCACCGGCCAACAAGGCAGCGCCCAAGCCGCCAAACTGCGCGCCCGACAGGCAGATCAAGCCCTCGTTCAACTCGCTCAGCCATTCCCATTTCAGGCAGGCCTGGTTGCGCTGCACATTCTGAATCCAAGCCCTTGACAGCAACTCGCACAGATTCAGATAGCCCTGTTTGTTTTGCACCAGCAGCAAGAAGCGGCTGGGGTTCTTGTCCGAGCCTTCCGGCTCCAGCCAGCAATCGGCACCCAGAATCGGCTTGACGCCCTTCTTGCGCATGCCGCTATAGAACTTGATGCCGCCAAACAGGTTGGCCAGGTCGGTGATCGCGCAGGCGATTTGCCCGTCCTTGGCGGCCGCGGAGGCGGCGTCGTCGATTCTAAGGGTGCCGTCAACGACGGAGAATTCGGTGTGGGTGCGTAAGTGAACAAAGGCCATGGGCGTGATTGTAAGGAGGCATCGTTTTTGCCATGGTCTTCGCGGCATGCTGCAGCCGGTTGGTGGGAATCTGCTGTGTGTTCGGCTCCGGCTGAATTACGCTACCAGCACGATGCCGGGAGTTCGCCCCGGCGGGCGACCCCCTTCTCTTGTCTCGCCAAGAGAAGGAGGCAAGAGAAGGCGACCCTGCCGCATGGCCCTGCGGGTCCGCTCGGATGCTCAAATTTGCCGGGCCGCGCCCAACTCACTGCGCTACGCTCCGTTCAAACAAGGGGCGCGAAGCCAGTTCTCGAAGTCGCTACGCGACGCCCGGCAAATTCTGCGCTCCTCGCCCATGCAGAAGGGGTGAACTCCAAAGAACTCGGCTCGCTGCGCATCGCCTCGATGGGTGCCGCGCAGCGCGCTGGCACCTCGCCAGTCGATGGCTTGAGGGTCGGGTCTTCACTATATTTTTGGGATCTGACCCCGAGAGGTGTGGATTTTCAAAGTGGTTTCACTAGCGCCAAGACACGTTCGATCTCGGCGTAGATCTGCGGCCAATCCTGGGCATGCCCCTGGTTGAATCGGACGCTGATATGCATACCTTGGCCCCAGGCAAAGTAGGCCGAGCATCGGTCATCTTTTCTGGCATGTGTACACCCCATTGCCGCCGGTTTGCCAGATGGATAGCTCGCGCACTTTGCGATGTAGATCGTGCTCAACTCGGTCGGCTGTTCTCGAAGTTGAACAGTCACAACATCAAGGTTTGTTGATTGGCTGACGAGGGTCACGGGTCGACCCTTCTTCTCGGCCATTGCGATCATGTCGCTGAGTTCAATCGGGGCCGGTTCATCGACAAAGAAAAGCTCAATCGCTGCTTCATAGAAGCGTTGACCTTTCTCGGGGAACGCCCCTCCTTCGGTTGGGGGGCCAGTGTTCGGCGTTTTGCTGGGCCAATAAAAGTTCACGCCCGTAAAGCCGTCTCGATAGGCTTTGGGCACAGAAAAATAGCGCCCGCCGACTTTCATGGCTTCGTTGCCGGCGCTTACCTTCGGAACGACGTCACCTTCGCATGGCTTGTTCAAGCAGTCGATCCGCCGCTGTTCGGCCTTTTGCTGCTCGAATGGCCCACAGCCAAAGAGCGTTAGCGCTACAGTCAGTCCAAGCACGGCAAGTGACAGTTTCCGTAGGGAAGGTAGCCTGGTCAGCCCTCCACTCGCCTCAGTCTCATCGATGCCACCACCCTTCAACGCACGTTAAAACTCCGTCATTTGCATACCCATTTCCAATTCATTTTCGCTGCCTCTGCCCGTCAAGTTCCACGCATTCATAAGCAGTGAAAGTCATGATTCCACGCGAATCGTAAAGGCCAGGGTCAGGTGAAAAAATACCCCCCCAAACATTTCGGCGTCCCATTTGGCCACCGAAAGCCGGGGTCTCAAAATATCGGCAAGACTTGAGAGGCGGGGCACCGACTTGCAAGGTGCCTGCGCGCAGCGCAGCACCCTTCGAGGCGACGCGCAGCGAGCCGTGTTCTTGGGTACTCACCCCTTCTGCATGGGCGAGGCGCGGAGAATTTGCCGGGCGTCGCGCAGCGACTTCAAGAACTGGATTCGCGCCCCTTGTTTGAACGGAGCGTAGCGCAGTGAGTTGGGCGCGGCCCGGCAAATTTGAGCATCCGAGCGAACCCGCAGGGCCATGCGGCAGGGGCGCTTTCTTTGCCTTCTTTCTTGGGCGCACAAGAAAGAAGGTCGGCCGCCGGGCCGAACTCCCGGCATCGTGCCGAGCGAGCAGTTGCGCCGAGTCGCTCCGGATAAAAGAATCGCCGAACGGGTCAAGTCTTGCCTACAAGTTAGAGACTCGACCTCGGAGACCACCCCGCAAAGGACGTATGCTGCCGCACCTGGAGAAGACCCCAAGATGCCAACAAAACTCACCCCCCTCATTGCGCTGCTGAGCGCGGCCCTGCTGATCAGCACCGGCGCCGGCGCCACGACAAGCTACAAGAACACGGCCAAGAAGACGCCGGCCCAGCCAACGGCCCCAGTGAAGAAGAAGCCCGCCGGCAAGCCGGCAGTGGCACCCAAACCAGCGGTCGCGGCCAAGCCCGGCAGCAGTATCAGTACCAGCGCCAAGCCCCGCAGCGGCGCTGAAATATTGGCGCAGTCACCCGATGCTCACTGGCGCGGGCTTGACCCCGAGAACACGCTGCTGATGGAATTGACACAGGGCCAAGTCAAGGGTCAGGTCTTGATTGAGCTGGCGCCGCGTTTCGCGCCACTGCACACACTCAATATCCGCGCGCTAGCCCATGGCGGCTACTACGACGGTCTGGCCGTCGTGCGGGTGCAAGATAACTTTGTCACTCAATGGGGCGACCCCAATGCCGACGACCCGGCATTGGCCAAGCCCTTGGGGCCGGCCTCACCCAAGTTGCCGGCCGAGTTTTCGGTGCCGCTCAAAGGGCTGCCGCTGGCACGCTTGCCCGATCTGGACGGCTGGGCCTCGGTCACGGGCTTTGTCGACGGCTTCCCCGTCGCCGCCGACCCCAAGTCCGGCCGGGCCTGGCTCGCGCATTGCTATGGGGCGGTTGGCGCGGGGCGCGGCGACGCGGTCGACTCCAGCACGGGCGCCGAGCTCTATGCGGTGATTGGTCAGGCGCCGCGCGGCCTGGACCTCAATATCACGGTGGTCGGGCGTGTGCTCAAGGGCATGGAGCTCTTGGCCAGCATACAGCGCGGCGGCCCGAATATGGGTTTTTACGAGCAAGCCGAGCAGCGCCAGCCGATTCAGCGCGCTCGACTGTTGGCCGATATGCCGCTTGAAGAGCGCCCTGCCCTGCAAGTGCTGCGCACCGACAGCGACACCTGGACCGAGTTATTGGCCTCCAGGCGCAACCGCGGTGGCTGGTTTGTGCACAACCCCAATCATGTTGACCTGTGCGGCGTCAACCCGCCGACCCGGCCGACTCCGCCGACCAAGTAGTCACCGCCAGCAAGGCTTGATGGCGCGGCTAGATGGCGAGGCAAAAGGTCCAATGCGCTGAAGCGCGTTTGCTGTTCCAGCTCGACAAAAGCTTCGCCGACCAAGTCCATCAAGCGCTGCGGATCGGCGACTTGGCTTCGGTCGGCGAACATGCTGATCTGGATTTGCCCCGCATACGACATCAGCGCAAAGCCCACGCCAAAAGTACCCGCCTGCGGTACCCAGCAAATCGCGTCTTGCAGCAGCGAGCCGGCCAAATAGCGCGGCTGCGGCGGGCCTTCCACATTGGTCAAGACGACCGAACCCTTGGCCGTGAAGAGCTTGAGCAAGACGGTTTGCAGGCGCGCCGGCAGATAGCCACTCAGACTCAAAAAGAACATCGTCGCATGCGGCTGATGCGAGGCCTTGATGGCCTTCATGCGCGCGCTGGCCAGGGTCAGGCGCTCAAGGGCGCTGGCTTTATCACTGGGCAAATCCACGGCCACCAGCCCGAAATGATTGCCGAGCAAAAAGGCGTCACCCTTGTTGCGCAAACTAAAGGTCACCGCCGCGCGCAGAGATCTCTTGGCCGCCGGCTCGCCGCGTTCTTGCAAATAAGCACGCAGCGCGCCCGCCACCGCCGCCACCCACACATCGTTGACGGTGGCCTGCATACTCTTGGCGATGCCGCGCACCAGCTCAAGCTGCATGGCCGGCAACTGCAACAAGCATTTCTCGGCGCTCAGCGGCCGCTTCAAGGAGCTGCGCGGGTCCGGTATCAATAGGGCCAAACGGGCGAGCTGGGCGCTGATCCGGGCCCAAAACAGCGCCCGGTGCACGCGCTTGCACAGCAAAGCCTGGCCTTGCGGCTTGGCATGTGCCGGGTGCCATTCCATCGAAGCTTGGCCGTCGTGATGCATGCTGTCGTCCGTCAAATGCTTCAGCACATGAACCAGACCCAGGCCGTCGGTGATGCAGTGGTGCAGGCGAAACACGATCGCAAACCCGCCGGCCGCGCGCTTGAAAACCTGCATATGCCAGAGCGGCCGGGCTTTGTCCAAGGGCTGCAAGGCTTGGCCGCTGAGCAAGGCATGCAATTGTGCCTCGCTGATTGGCGCGGCCGCGGCATCGAAGGCCACATGCCGCGCGATCTCGAAGTCAGGGTCATGGACCCAACTGGCCTTGAAAAGCAAGCCGTGCCGCCGCACACTGACACGCTGCGTAAACCGGGCGTAGTTGGGCAGGCGCTGCGCTAGCGTCGCACGCAAGGTATCGAAATCTAGCGCGCCCTCGAACATCAACACACTGTTGATGACCATCAGATTGCTGGCCCCGTCCATGCGAAACCAGCAATAGTCGCGCCGCGACATCGGCTCATGCATTGGCTCATGCACCGGCACACATGCGCCCTCGCCACGCGGTCTCTGGTCCAGCATCTTGACGCCCCTTGCTCGGCTTGTTTTAGCAGCTGCCGATGATGGCGGCAGCTGAGCCCAGGCGACCGACTTTGCGAGCCAAGCTATTGGCCTTGCGTACCCTCCATTCGGAGAGGCGGGAAAGCCCCCAGAGCGAGAGATCTTTCTACTGCGCGCCCGCCATGCGTCGTTGGCCGGGTGCTCGAAATCCTCACGTACAGGGAGTACGTTGCGGTTTCTGTGCTCCGTCCGCCTTGCCTGACGGGCGCTCGCTACGAAAGTTCTCTCCCTCTCAGGCCAGCGTGCGGCGCAGCCTATCGCTGAGCAAGTCCACCAAGGCCACCAGCAGCAGCATCGCGGCCAGGATGGTGGCGGTCTTGTGCATATGGAACAGGCCCATATGAAAACTCAACATCTGACCCAGGCCGCCCGCGCCCACCACGCCCAGTACGGCGGCCGCGCGGATATTGTTCTCCCAGCGGTACAGCGTGTAACTGATCAGCTGCGGCAAGATCTGCGGCAGCGTTGCGTACAAAAACACCCGCAGGCTGCCAGCGCCCTGCACACGCAGGGCAAAGCCTGGCCCTTCGCTGCAGTTCTCCATCGCCTCAGCGAACAGCCGACCAAGCACGCCGGTGGTGTGGACCGCCAAAGCCAAGGTGCCCGCAAAAGGCCCCAAGCCGGCCGAGATCAGCGCCAAGCTGGCCCAGACCAAGTCCGGCACCGCCCGCAAGGCATTCAAGAGCCAGCGCGTCGGGCGCCGCGCCAGCGCTGAGTCTTGGCCGTGCAAGCGCGCTGCGGGCAAGGCAAGCAACATACCCAAGAGCGCCGCGATCAAGGTACCCAAGGCCGACATAGCCAAGGTTTCCAGGCTCGCCCAGCCGACCTTGGCAACAAAAGGCGGGCTCATGTCGGGCGGAAAAAACTCCGCCACAAAGCGCCCCATGCTGCGCGCAGCCTCGAGTGAAAACATCTGCGCCCATTGCAGATCAAGCGTGGCAAAGCTCAAAAGCACCAGGGTCACAAGCCCCAGCACCAGGCCCAAGGCTCTGCGGCTCATCTGCACTTGAGGTGCTGGGCAGGGCTTCATAGCAAGGACTTTCTGAGGCCGGCACTGAGCGCATCAGCCACCGCCACCAAGAGCACAAAAACCAGCAGCATGGTGGCCACCTCGCCGCCATTGAACATCTTCATCGAAGCGTCGATCTGCTGGCCCAAACCGCCCGCGCCGACAAAGCCCAGCACCACCGAGGAGCGAATCGCGCATTCCCAGCGGTAGACCGTGTAACTGCTGAGCTCAGCGGCATTCTGCGGCAGCAAAGCATAGAAAAATGCTTGCACCCGCCCCGCGCCATTGCGCAGCAAGGCCCGCGTGGGCTCGGTATCGCCACTCTCCAGCACCTCGGCATAGACCTTGCCCAGCATGCCGGCGTAGGTGAGCGCAATCGCCAGCACGCCGGCGGTGACGCCCAAGCCCACCACGCGCACAAAAATCAGCGCCCAGACCAGCTCCGGCACGCTGCGCAGCAAGATCAACAGCCACCGCACGCTCAGGCGCAACAATGCCGGCCCGCTCGCCATACGCCCACTCAAGGCCGAGACCGACAGGCTGCGCGTGGCCAGCAGCGCCAAGGGCGCGGCCGCGAGCAGCGCAAGGCTGATGCCGGCCGTCGCGATCGCCACCGTGCGCCAGGCTTCACGCGCCACGAGGATCAAGAACTCAAGATCCAGTTTTGGCGGCACGAAATCAGCCAAAAATCTCACCGTCACGGCCAGGCTCTGCGGCTCCAGCAAGACCCAAGGGCGGAACTCGGTCGCCACCATCAAGGGCCACAGCGAGCCTAAGCCGGCGCTGAACCAGAACATCCGGCCCAGCCAGGCAGGATCACGCGGCGGCACTCGCGTGCTGGCCGGCAAACTCATCGGCATGGCGTTGAAAGCAAGGCGGGCCGGGCCATGGCCGAGTCGGCTGAGTCAGGCACCCCGCCGTGCAATTCCTCTTCATGCTGCGCATAGAGCTGCGCCAACAAGGCCGGCGAAACCTTGGGTGCCGGCAGATCGAACAAGACCTGACCCTCGCGCAACCCGACAATGCGCGGAAAATGCGCCAAGGCCATCTCCACATGGTGCAGCGAAGCCAGCAGCGTCACGCCGCGCCGACGGGCTTCTTGGATCAGGGTCTGGGCGGCCTGCGCCGTGCGCAGCGGGTCCAGCGCGGACAAGGGTTCATCCATCAGCCACAGCTGGGCCGGCGTCACCAAGGCGCGCGCAAGCCCGACCCGTTGGCGCTCGCCGCCCGAAAGCCGGTCGACCCGTTCGAACAACTTCTCCTCCAGATCAAAGCTGGCCAAGGCCGCATGCGCTGCAGCGATATCGCTGGGGTAGACCAGCGAACGCAGGCTGCGCAGCAAACTCCACGCAGGCAGGCAGCCGGCCAGAACGGCCGTGACCACACGTTGACGCGGTGGCAGCGGCGGCACTTGGGGCGCCAAAAACAGCTTGCCGCGCAAAGCCTGTAAATCGGAGCGACCGAGCCGCCAAGGATCGCAAGCGCCGACTTGGTACTGACCAGCGCTGGGCCGCAGCGCGCAGGCCAGCAGCTGCAGCAGCGTGGTCTTGCCCGCACCGGACGGCCCGATCACGGCCACCGCCTCGCCCTCGGCCACTGTCAGGCTAAGGCCGCGCAAAACGGCGGCTTGACCCGCAGCCGTGCCCAAGGGGGCGGCGTCAACGCCAGAGAGAGTCAGCTTCAAATCAACTCAGCCGCGTCACAGCAGGCCGGCGCTTTGCGCGGCGGCTTCAATGCCTTTGTAGTTCTCGGGCTGGCTGGGCAAGAAACGGGTGGCGCGCTGCAAGTCAAGAATCTCTTTGCCGGCGGCGTCATCGCGGCTCAAGCTCAAGAAGGCCTTGCTGATCTTCTCGCGCTGCGCCGCTGGCATATCGGCATGCACGGTCCAGTTGTAGTCGAAGTAAGGCGGCGTGGTGTAGAAGACCTTGACACGCTCGGTGTCGACCTTCTTGTCGGCGACAAACTTGTCCCAAACCGAGATATTCAAAGCACCGGCCTGCACCTTGCCGGCCGCCACGGCCGCGATGGTCGCATCATGCGCGCCGCTGTATGCCACGCGGCGGAAGTCCTTGTCCGGATTGATGCCGGCTTGCAGCACAAAGCTGCGCGGCATCAGATGGCCCGAGGTCGAGCTTTGCGAGCCGAAGGACACATCCTTGCCCTTCAGGTCGGCCAGGGTCTTGATCGTGGGGTCGGAGGTGATGAAGACCGAGCGGAATTTCGTATCTTCCTCGCGCTGCACCAAGGGCAGCATCTTGCCGCCCGAGCGAGTATTGGCCTGCACAAAGGTGAAGCCACCGAACCAGGCCAGATCGACCTTCTTATTGACCAAGGCTTCAACGGCCGCCGCATAGTCGCTCACTGGCGTGAACTCGACCTTCATACCCAGCTGGGTCTCCAAGTAACGCATCAGTGGCGCGGCCTTGCGGGCCAACTCAGTCGGCGATTCATCGGGAATGGCGGTGACGCGGAACACCTGCGCTTGTGCCTGCGCGGACAGGCCCGCCAGGGCCAACACAGCCGCAACGAGGGTTTGGTTCAGATGGCGACGATTGACGACAGACATGGCTCACTCCAAAAAGAAATCTCAGCCGGCATTGGAACTCAAGTCGACCCGGTGTGCCTGCCGCTGTGCGAAAACCAGCAGCGCTCTTGGCAACGATGCGGCTATGCTGTGCCGACTGATCCAGCAAAGCTGCAAACCACACGCATGACCATGTCCAAGCCAGAACCCCGATTGACTTCCCTCTCCCACGGCGGCGGCTGCGGCTGCAAGATTGCGCCCGGCCTGTTGTCCGAAATCCTCAAAGGCACGACAGGATTCCCGGTCCCGCCCGAGCTGCTGGTGGGCATTGAGACCGCCGACGATGCGGCCGTTTACAAGCTCAATGACGAGCAGGCGCTGATCGCCACCACTGACTTTTTCATGCCCATCGTCGATGATCCGTTTGACTTCGGTCGCATCGCCGCCACCAATGCAATCAGCGATGTCTATGCGATGGGCGGGCGGCCTATTCTTGCCTTGGCCCTGGTCGGCATGCCCATCAATGTGCTGTCAACCCGGACGATAGGCCGCATTCTGGAAGGCGGCGCCTCGGTCTGCCGCGCGGCGGGCATCCCGATTGCCGGCGGCCACACCATCGATTCGGTCGAGCCGATTTACGGCCTGGTGGCGCTGGGCCTGGTGCACCCAAGCCGGGTCAAGCGCAATGCGGACGCGCAGCCGGGCGACGTGCTGGTGCTCGGCAAGCCGCTGGGCGTAGGAATTCTGTCGGCGGCACTCAAGAAGGACTTGCTGGGCGCGGAAGGCTATGCGCGCATGATTGAAGTCACGACGAAATTGAATACACCGGGGCCAGATTTGGCCGCCCTCGCCGGGGTGCACGCCTTGACCGACGTGACCGGCTTTGGCCTGGCAGGCCACGCACTGGAGTTGGCGCGCGGCGCGGCCTGTGATGTCTGGCTTGATTGGGATCAAGTGCCCTTGCTGCCCGGCGTGGCAGACTTGGCCGGACAAGGGATCGTCACTGGTGCCTCGGGGCGGAATTGGGCCGCCTACGGCCACGACATTCATTTGCCGATGGAGTTCTCGAATACTGCGCAGGCCTTGCTGAGCGACCCGCAAACCAGCGGCGGACTGCTGGTGTCTTGCGCGCCGCAGGCCGTGAGCGCCGTACTTGATATCTTCAAACGCCACGGTTTTGAAGACGCTGCTGCGGTGGGTCGCATTGCCACAGCGCAGGACAAGCCGGGGCAGCTGCGCATCGGCTAAGCACTCATACCAACGGCAAACGAACGCGCAAGCCTTGGAGCCCCAAAAAGAAACAAGCCGCCCAGGGGCGGCTTGTTTTTTGCGACAGGCGCAGCAGAATTTTAGTCCAGCAGGCGAATCTCAACCCGGCGCGCCTCTTCGGCCGTACCGTCTGCCAATGTCGACTCTGGCTTGCGCAGCAAGATGCGCGCGGCATCCACACCAGCGGCAGTCAGCACCGAGCGGGTCGCAATTGCGCGATGCTTGGCCAACTCGGCATTCTTGACGGCATCACCGCTGGCATCATGGAAACCGGCGATCACGATCTTGCGCGTCGGCGCAGCCATCAAGGCTTCCATCGCACGGGCTAGGTCAGGGGCAGCTTCGACCGGCACGGTGGCTTCAGCAAACCCGAAATGCACAGTCGCCAGCAATTCACCGCTCAGCGGTGCGTCATACAGATCGGCGTCGGCGATAGCGGCGACCGCAGCCGGCGCAGGGGCAAGCCGGTGGCGCTGCTTGATCAACACGTAAGAAGTGATGCTGACCAGCAAAATTGCGATGACCAGGCCTACCAGCCAAAGGGCGATGCGTTCGTTGTCGTCTTGATTGTTGGAAGCCATGAGGGAATCTCCAGAGAGTAGCAAAATTAGATGAATCGACTTCGATTCAGATCGGGGCGGATTCTAACGGGCGGAATGAGTAACGCCCGCAGGGCGGGCGTTTGATAAAAGGAGCGGGGTTCTGTGATCACCCACATCGCTACGTGATATGAGTGATCCCTACCCCGGCGAGCGCCTGCGGCGCAAACGGCCGCTGCACGGCCGGCTCTCGATCAGTTGGCTTCCGAATGGATCAGAGCTGCAGGATTCTGTGATCACCCACATCGCTGCGCGATATGAGTGATCCCTAACCCAGCCAAGCGCCTTTGGCGCTGACGCATGCTGCGCATGCGTCTCTTGGATCAGTTGGCTTCCGACAACTGATCCAAGATGGCTGGGTTCTCCAAGGTACTCGTGTCCTGCGTGACCGCCTCACCTTTGGCGACCGAGCGCAAGAGACGGCGCATGATCTTGCCGGAACGGGTCTTGGGCAGGTTGTCACCGAAACGGATGTCCTTGGGCTTGGCAATCGGGCCGATTTCCTTGGCCACCCAGTCGCGCAACTGCTTAGCAATCGCTTTGGCTTCGTCCCCCGTTGGGCGGGCGCGCTTGAGCACCACAAACGCGCAAATGGCCTCGCCCGTGGTGTCATCCGGACGGCCCACCACGGCCGCTTCCGCGACCAGCTCGGTGCAGCTGACCAGCGCCGACTCAATCTCCATCGTGCCCATGCGGTGACCCGACACGTTCAAGACATCATCGATACGGCCGGTAATCGTGAAGTAACCCGTCTCGGCATCGCGGATCGCGCCGTCACCGGCGAGGTAATAACCTTTCAGTTCCTCAGGGTAGTAGCTCTTCTTGAAACGCTCGGGGTCGTTGTAAATGGTGCGGATCATCGATGGCCATGGCTTCTTGACGACCAGAATGCCGCCCTGCCCGTTGGGTACATCATTGCCCATCTCGTCGACGATGGCCGTCGTGATGCCGGGGAATGGCAGCGTACAAGAGCCCGGCACCAAGGGTGTGGCGCCCGGCAGCGGCGTGATCATATGACCACCGGTTTCGGTCTGCCAGAAGGTATCCACAATCGGGCAGCGGCCGCCACCGATATGCTTGTGATACCACTCCCAAGCAGCGGGATTGATAGGCTCGCCGACCGAACCCAGCAAGCGCAAGCTGCTCAGGTCATAACGGTCCGGATGCACGGCGGCATTGCCTTCCGCCGCCTTGATCAGCGAACGAATCGCCGTCGGCGCGGTGTAGAAAATCGTGACCTTGTGCTTCTCTATCATCTGCCAGAAGCGCCCGGCATCCGGATAGGTGGGCACGCCCTCGAAGACGATCTCGGTGCCGCCCAGCGCCAAGGGGCCGTAGGTGATATAGCTGTGGCCTGTCACCCAGCCGATATCGGCCGTGCACCAGAACACATCGTTGTCCTTCAGATCGAAAGTCCACTTGGTGGTCAGCGCTGCGTGCAGCAAATAACCGCCGCTGGAGTGCTGCACGCCCTTGGGCTTGCCGGTGGAGCCCGAGGTGTAGAGCAGGAACAAGGGATGCTCGGCCTCGACCCACTCGGGCTCGCAAGTCAAAGGCTTGCCGGCCAATTCCTCATGCAGCCAGTGGTCACGCCCCTCAACCCAGCCAATCTTGCCGCCGGTGCGCTTGTAGACAATCACATCTTTCAGCGTTGGGCACACACCGCCTTCCAGCGCCTCGTCCACGATGGCCTTCAATGGCAGCGCCTTGCCGCCACGCAGCTGCTCGTCGGCGGTGATCACCATCACGGCGCCGGCATCTTGGACCCGGTCGCGCAGGCTTTGCGCGGAGAAGCCGCCGAACACCACCGAGTGGATCGCGCCGATACGAGCACAGGCCTGCATCGCCACGACACCTTCGACCGACATCGACATATAGATGACCACGCGGTCACCCTTCTTGACCCCGCGTGCCTTGAGCACATTGGCCAGCTGCGCCACCCGACCCAGCAATTCGCTGTAAGTGACCTTGGTGGACGAGCCATCATCGGCCTCGAAGATGATCGCGACCTTGTCACCCAGGCCACGCTCGACATTGCGGTCCAGGCAGTTGTAGGACACATTCAGGCGCCCGTCTTCAAACCACTTGAAGAATGGTGCATCGCTGTCATTGAGCACTTTGGTGAACGGCGTCTGCCAAGTCACGAACTCGCGCGCCAATCGGCCCCAATAGCCTTGGTAATCGGCCTCGGCCTCATCCACCAAGGCCTGGTAGCCGGCCATGCCTTTGACATTGGCCTGTTCTTGCCAAGCTGGGCTGGGCAGATATAGATCGTTCTGACTCATGATGTGTTTCCTCTGGCACTCGCGGATTACAAAAATGACAAATGACTTGAACTACTGAGCGCTACTGTGCGTCCTGTCTCTGACGAAGCGCTTACTCTAGCGCGGTAACTCGACGTACTCCGTGCGCCTGATCGCAAATAGGCCCCTAAAATCGCCCCGCCACTTCGCGCACCTAGTGAGAACCCTATGACCCAGCCACCGCGACCTTTGCGTACCCTGCCAAAAATGATCTTTGCAACCCGCTGGTTGCAACTGCCGCTGTACTTGGGGCTGATCGTGGCGCAGGCGCTGTATGTGTTCCAGTTCTGGACCGAGTTGCTGCATTTGATCGAGGCCGCCTTCGGCAACCAAGACGCCTTGGCCCAACTGGTCAAGAGCATTGGCTATAAGACCGTTGCCATCAAGGATGCGGCCGATGCAGTGATCGGTTTTGAGCCGATCGGCAAGCTCAACGAAACCATTTTGATGCTGGTGGTGCTGGGCTTGATCGATGTGGTGATGATCTCCAACCTGCTGATCATGGTGATCGTTGGCGGCTACGAAACCTTTGTCTCACGCATGGGGCTGGAGGATCACCCCGACCAGCCCGAGTGGCTCAGCCATGTCAACGCCTCGGTACTGAAAGTCAAGCTGGCCACGGCCATCATCGGCATCTCATCGATTCATCTGCTCAAGACCTTCATCAACGCCGACAACTACGAGGTCAAGACCTTGATGTGGCAGACCATCATCCACGTGACCTTCTTGTTCTCGGCGCTGGCCATTGCCTATACCGACAAGCTGCTGTCGAGCGCGCACAGCAGCGACGACAAGCATTGATATTGAAACGCACTCAAGGCCGGGGTTGCCCAGGCGGGAGCCCGGCCTTGGAAGGCAGGCGCAGATGCAGCGCCGCCTTGGCCAGCAAGTTGGCGGACACCGGCGCGGTGATGAACAAGAACAGCGTGATCAGCAGCTCTTGCACGCCAAACTGCCGCTGGCTCCAGTGATAGAGCAGGCTGGCGATCAATACGCCGCCGACGCCTAAAGTCGTGGCCTTGGTCGGCGCGTGCAAACGCATGAAGAAATCCGCAAAACGCAGCATACCGATCGCGCCAATCAAGGCAAACAAGCCGCCGACCAGCAAGCAAGCGATGATCAGCAGTTGCAGCAGCGGGTGAATTTCAAAATTGGCCATCTGGCTTGCTCCCTTTACTCCAAAACGTCACCGCGGCTCAAAAAACGCGCCGCCGCCACCGTCGACACAAAGCCCAGCAGCGCGATGATGATTGCCGCCTCGAACATCAAGCCATTGCCCTCGCGCAGGCCTTGCAACACGACCAGGGCGACAAGGTTGACGTACATGGTGTCCAGCGCCAGGACCCGATCGGTCATGGCGGGGCCGACCAGCAAACGCCAGCCGCACAAGAGCAGAGCCAGGCCGATGGCGGCGCTGGCAAAGTCCAAGGCCCAGGCCAGCAAGGGCAGGCCCATCAACAAGTTCTCAGTCATTCAAAAATCTCCAGCAAGGGTCGCTCGTAGCGAGCCTTGATCTCGGCGGCCATCGCGACCGGGTCGGCGCAATCCAAGGCGTGAACCCAGATTTCGTGTGCTTCGTCGTCAACCACACAAGACACGGTGCCGGGCGTGGTGGTGATGAGGGTGGCCAGCAGCATGATGGCGCCGGGTTGGCGCAGTTCCAGCGCCACCCTCACCCAAGCGGGCTCGGGCTTGGCGCTGGGCGCCAGTACCAGGCGGGCCACCGCCAGATTGGCGCGGATGATGTCCCACAGCACGATCACGGCAAAGCGCAGTAGCAAGCCCGGCCGGCGTGGCCGCAAAGCGGGGCCGAGCAAGCCGTGCAGCAGCTTGGGCAGCAAGAGGCCAAAAGCAGCGGCCAGCAGCAGATGCGCAATGCTCAGGCTTTGCTGCAAGATCAGCCAAACAGCAAACAACAGGACCGAAAGCGCCGGATGACTCAAGCGGCGCGGCATGGCGGGCCTTGCTTTTGGCTTCATCGCGCGCCTCCTCGATAGGGCCGGGTGGTCTGCGGAAGTACGCCGGCGGACCCAAGCCCAGCACCTGGCTCGGCCAGCACGGCGCCAGCATAGGCCGCACGGTCCGTCAATTGAAGCGCCGCCGCCTGGCAATAACTTTGAACCGGAGCGGCAGCAACACTCAGCAAAACACTGGCCGCCAACAGCGAACAGGTTGCCAAGACCAGCTTTGGGCTGCCGCCCGCGCTGGCGCTGGCTGGCAGATCATCCCGTACATGCCAGAACAAAATGCTGCCAGCCCGAGCCAAGCCCAGCAACGTGCAAAAACCCACCACGAGCATCACCGTCCACACCAGCGGCGCCCAAGCATGACTGCTGGCCGCCTCCAGCAGCATCAGCTTGCCGATAAAACCCGGCAGCGGCGGCAAACCGGCGGCGGAAGCCGCCGCCAGCAACATCATCAAACCCAACAAGGTCGGCTGGGTGACAGGCGCCGCCGGCTGCAACTGGCCATCGGCGTCGCCGCGCTGCGCGGCCACCAACTCGGCCAGCAAGAACAGCGCCGCAATCACCAAAGTGCTGTTGATCATGTAATAAAACGCCGCACCCCAAGCCGCCGGACCATACAGGCCTATGCCCGCTAACACCGTGCCTACGGAGACCACGGTCAGCCAAGCCACCAGACGCGCCAAGGTCTTGGCCGCCAAGGCACCCAGCACCGCCACCACGCTGGTGGCCAGGGCCAGCGGCAGCAAAATCGGCTCCACCGTCAAGGCGGTCGCGCCGCCGCTGTCGCCAAACACCACGCCATGCACGCGCACGATCGCATAAACGCCGACCTTGGTCATGATGGCAAACAGCGCCGCCACCGGCGGACTGGTCGCCGCATAAGTCGACGGTAACCACATCGCAAGAGGCATCAGCGCCGCTTTGAAACCGAACACCACCAAAAGCAGCACCGCAGCCACCTGCAGCACGGCCGCGTCGGGCGCCGCCACGGCCGGCACGCGCAAGGCCAGATCGGCCAGATTGAGCGTGCCGGCCTTGGCGTAGATCAGCGCCAGGCCGATCAAAAAGAGTGCCGAGGCCGCCAAATTCAGCACCACATATTGCATGCCAAATCGAAAGCGCGCCGCCCCCTGGCCATGCACCATCAGTACATAGGAGGCGATCAGCAAGACCTCGAAGAAGACAAACAAATTGAACAGATCGCCGGTCACAAATGCCCCGTTCAAACCCATCAGCTGAAACTGGAACAGCGCATGGAAATAGCGCCCATGCGCATCCCAGCCGCCGCTCGCATACCCAAGTACCGGCAGCGCCACGCAAGCGGCCAACACCAGCATCAGCGCGCCCAGCCGGTCGACCAACAAAATGATGCCAAACGGAGCCGGCCAGTCGCCCAGCCGATAGGTGATCAACTCGCCTTCGGCGGCACGCAAAGCCAGCGCCAGCGCCAAGACCAGACCCAAGGCTGTGGACGCCAGCGCGATGCGACGCGCCCACAACAATTTGTGATGCCCGTGGCCACCATGCTGATCGCCGCCATGGTCACCCAGCAAAAGCAGGGCCATCGCGGTCAACGCCGGCAGCAAGACCGGCAAAACGGCCAAGTGCTGATGGAGCCAAGTCATCGAAGCGGCCTCGCTGCAAGGGCGTCTACAGGCTCGGCCCCATCGACATGATCGCTGCCGCTTTCATGCCGGCTGCGCAGCGCCAGCTCGATCACAAAGGCGGTTGTGGCAAAGCCGATCACGATGGCCGTCAACACCAAGGCTTGCGGCAAGGGGTCGGCCACCAGCCCCGAGCTTTGACCCAGGATCGGCGGCGCGTTGCGCCACAGCCGCCCCATCGCGAAGATAAACACATTGACCGCGTAGCCAATCAGACTCAGGCCCAACACGACCGAAAAACTGCGCCCGCGCAAGAGCAAATAAATGCCGCAGGCCGTCACCCAGCCAATCCCGCTGGCGAGCAAAAATTCCATCGAAATCGTCATGCGTAGCTTCCTCGCGGCGCGGGCTTCGCGCCCTCCTTGCTGGCCGCGCCCAGCACCGACAGCATCAACATCGTGGCACCCACCACGGTGATGTAAACACCCAGATCAAACAAGGCGGCTGTCGCCAACGGCAACTCACCAAGCAGAGGCAGGCTGGGGTGGCCATGGGCGCTGCTCAAGAATGGCCGGCCGAACAAGAACGCGCCGACGCCGGTCAGCCAGGCGATCAAGAGCCCCAGGCCTATCCAGCGCACATAACGCCGTCCGCCCTGGGCGTGCAGGACAGCCTCGGCCCGCTGCTGGCCATTGGCCATGTATTGCAGGACCAGCGCCACGCCGGTGACCAGGCCGGCAATGAATCCGCCGCCCGGCAGATTGTGGCCGCGCCAGTAGATATAGGCCGACGCCAGCAAGGCCAGCGGCAGCACCAAGCGCGCGACCACCCGCAGCATCAAGGGCTCCTGCGCAAAGCTCCAGGCGCGGCCGGCCCCATCGACCTGGGGTCGCTTGACCCGAAAACCGTCCAGCAAAGCCAACACACCCACTGCCGCTATGCCCAGCACAGTGATCTCGCCGAAGGTGTCATAGCCGCGGAAGTCGACCAGGATCACATTGACAATATTGTTGCCACCACCGCCCGACAGCGCGTTCTCCAGGAAGTACCAGGAAATCGAATCATGGTTGCGCGTCAGCATCAACCAGCTCAGCCAAGCCATGCCGCCGCCTCCCAGCAGCGCCAGCAAAGCGTCGCGCCCGCGCCGCAAATTGCTGGACTCCAGTTTGCCGATCTGCGGCAGCAAGGCAAGCCCCATCAGAAGCAAGGCGGTCGACACCACATCAACCGACAACTGCGTCAGCGCCAAATCGGGCGCCGACAAGGCCAAAAACGCCATCGAACACACCAGGCCCACGCCACCGGCCAAAATCACCGCAACAAAACGCTGGCGATGCAGCAAGACCAAGGCCAAGCCCAGCGCGATCAGCAACAGCCAAATGCCGACGGCAAGCGGCGGCGCGGCCAGCAATTCACGCGAGCCGGCCGTCAGACCATCACTGCGCGCCATCACCCATGCCGACAGGCCAATGGCCAGCGCCAACAGCCAGGCCAGATAGCTCTGCTGCGAGCCGTTCTCCAGCCGCCAGGTGCAGCGTCCGGCCAAGCCAAACAAGCCGTTGATTGCAAAGTGGAAAACAGCCTTCCCACTGAAGGGTCCGGGCAAGTAACGATGCAGCCGCCCGCCTGCCTGCAGACCGAAATACAGCAGCCCGCCACCGGCCAGGGCGATCAGACTCATCAGCAGCGGCAGATTCAAACCATGCCACAGCGCAAAATGAAACCCGGGCGCCGGCCCGCCCAACATCGCAGCAGCGGCCACGCGCACCAGCGGCCCGGCCAGCCACATCGGCGCCAGGCCTACGGCGATGCACATCGCCACCAGGACCAGCACCGGCAGCTTCATGCCCCAGGGTGGTTCATGGGGATGCGGCATTGGCAGGTCGCGCGCCGGACCGTTGAAGAAAACCGCATGCACCAGTCGCAGCGAATAGGCCGCCGAACAAAGACCACCCACGGTCGCCAGGACCGGAATCGCCCAGGACAGCGCCCCCCAGAAGTCGGCATGAAGAGACTGCTCCAGCATCAACTCTTTGGACAAGAAACCATTGAGCGGAGCGACACCGGCCATCGAGGCGGCTGCCAGCAGCCCGAGGCTGCCGACCCAGGGCATCACTTGCATCAGGCCGCCGAGTCGGCGCATATCGCGCGTGCCGGTCTCGTGATCGACGATGCCGGCCGTCATGAACAGCGCCGCCTTGAAGCAGGCATGGTTGAGGATGTGAAACACCGCCACCACGGCAGACATGGGCGTGCCCAAGCCAATCATGAAGGTGATGAAGCCCAGGTGGCTGATGGTCGAATAGGCCAGCAGCCCCTTCATATCATGCTTGAAGATCGCCACAAAAGCGGCGAACACCATCGTCGCCAGACCGACGCTGGCGACCACGCCTTCGAACAGGCCCGTGCCGCCCAACACCGGATAGAGCCGCGCCAGCAAAAACAGCCCGGCCTTGACCATGGTGGCCGAATGCAAATAGGCCGACACCGGCGTGGGCGCGGCCATCGCCTCGGGCAACCAGAAATGAAACGGCAGTTGCGCGCTTTTGCTGAAAGCGCCGATCAGAATCAGCGCCAAGGCAAGCGGATAGCGCGAGTCGGCGCGCACCAGCTCGCCCTGGCTCAGCATCTGGCCCATGTCGTAACTGCCGCAGATTTGCCCCAGCACGATCACGCCGGCCAGCAAGACCAGGCCACCGCCGCCGGTCACCGCCAGCGCCATACGCGCACCCTGGCGAGCTTCTTCCTTGTGCCCCCAATAGCCGACCAGCAAGAAAGAGGAGATGCTGGTCAGCTCCCAGAACACCACCAACAACAGCAGGTTGTCGGACAGCGCGATGCCCAGCATCGCCGCCATGAACAGCATCAATTGGCTGTAGAACTTGCCCTTGGGGTCCTCGGCTCCGAGGTAGAAGGCCGCGTAGAGAATGATCAGCAAGCCGATACCGGTGATCAGGCCGGCGAATAACAGGGACAAACCGTCCAAGCGTAAGCCCAAATTCAGGCCGATCGCCGGCACCCAATCGGCATGGCTGAGCAAAACCTGACCCTGCAGTACTTCTGGCGCAGCCGAAAGCAGCAAGCCGAAGGCGGCGGCCGTGATCAAGCCCGCCACCCAAGCGGGCGCTTGCGGCCTGCTCTTCAAGCCACCCAGCCAGCCACACAACACAGTGCCTAGCAGCAAGGGCAAGAGGACCACCGTGGCGAGCAACAGGTTCATCGATGAGGGATGGTTTTGAGGGCGGCCGATTGTAGGACGCGGCTGCATAAGCCCCGCTGAAAGCTTGCAACAAGCCGGCTTCGCTAAACTTGCGGCAGTTTCATCTCATCCTGGACCCCGCCCCATCATGTCTACTTCGATCAAATACAACGACTTCGTTGAAAGCGTCGCCGGCGCGCTGCAGTACATCAGCTACTACCACCCGGCCGACTACATCGCCCATCTGGCGCGCGCCTACGAGCGCGAGCAGTCGGCCGCCGCCAAGGACGCGATCGCGCAGATCCTCACCAACTCGAAGATGTGCGCCGAGGGCCGCCGCCCGATTTGCCAGGACACCGGCATCGTCAATGTGTTCCTGAAGGTCGGCATGGATGTGCGCTGGGAAGGCTTCCCCGGCTCGCTCGAGGACGCCGTCAACCAGGGCGTGCGCCAAGCCTATAACTTCGCCGACAACAAGCTGCGCGCCTCGGTCTTGAACGATCCGATCTTCGAGCGCAAAAACACCAAGGACAACACGCCGGCGGTCATCAGTGTGCAAATCGTGCCCGGCAACACCGTCGACGTGATGGTGGCGGCCAAGGGCGGCGGCTCGGAGAACAAGAGCAAATTCGTGATGATGAATCCGAACGATTCCATCGTCGACTGGGTGCTCAAGACCGTGCCGCTGATGGGCGCCGGCTGGTGCCCGCCCGGCATGCTGGGGCTGGGCGTCGGCGGCACGGCCGAAAAGGCGATGCTGA
Organism: Paucibacter sp. B2R-40; assembly: GCF_025717555.1. Lineage (GTDB taxonomy): Bacteria > Pseudomonadota > Gammaproteobacteria > Burkholderiales > Burkholderiaceae_C > Paucibacter_A. The sequence goes on from NZ_JAJIRP010000003.1 coordinate 287,382, forward strand.
TGGCCAAAGAAGCCTTGATGGAAGACATCGACATGTATGAACTGCTGGCGCGTGGCCCGCAGAACAAGCTCGAAGAGCTGCGCATCGAGCTGTACGAGAAGGTCAATGCGCTGGGCATCGGCGCGCAAGGCCTGGGCGGCCTGACCACGGTCTTGGACATCAAGATCAAGACCTACCCGACGCACGCCGCCTCCAAGCCGGTGGCGATGATCCCTAACTGCGCGGCCACGCGGCACGCGCATTTCGTGCTGGACGGCTCCGGCCCCAGCTTCTTGGAAGCCCCGAGCCTGGACCTGTGGCCCGATGTGCATTGGGCACCTGATTACAACAAGAGCAAGCGCGTCGATCTGAACACCTTGACCAAGGCCGAGGTCGCGAGCTGGAAGCCCGGCGACACGTTGCTGCTGAACGGCAAGATGCTGACCGGCCGTGACGCCGCCCACAAGCGCATTGCCGATATGTTGGCCAAGGGTGAGAAGCTGCCAGTGGACTTCACCAACCGGGTGATCTATTACGTCGGCCCGGTTGACCCGGTCCGCGACGAGGTGATGGGGCCTGCAGGCCCGACCACCGCCACCCGCATGGACGGCTTCACCCGCATGATGCTGGAGCAAACCGGCCTGATCGCCATGGTCGGCAAGGCCGAGCGCGGCCCGGTGGCGATCGAAGCGATCAAGGACAACGGCTCGGCTTACTTGATGGCCGTCGGCGGTGCCGCCTACCTGGTGTCCAAGGCGATCAAGGCCGCACCGGTGGTCGGCTTTGCCGACCTGGGCATGGAGGCAATCTACGAATTCGACGTTGTCGATATGCCGGTCACAGTGGCGGTAGATGCCGGCGGCACCAGCGCCCATATCACCGGCCCGGCCGAGTGGCAGCAACGCATTGCCTCGGGCCAAGGCTCGGTGATCGCGCTGAAGTCAGTCTAAGTCGTCAGCGGACCGGGCTCGGGGTTCGAGCTTGGTTGCTGCCCCGCCGTTTCACTGGCTGCCGCCAGCAAAACCTGGCCGGACGCCTGCACCGCGCGTATTTGCAGCGCGGCGCGCTGGCGTTTTTGAGCCTGCTCAGCCAGCACTTGGCTGAGCCGGACACCATATTTCAATGACTGCTCTTGCTCTTTCAGGGCCTGGCACAAGGCCATCGCTGTGCGCAAGAAGTCTTCGCGCTGCAAGGGATTCAAAGACACCGAGCGCTTGAGCAACAACTCCTGCAAACGCTCTTGCGCCGAAGCCAAATGACCGCAACGCAGATCAAGCTCGCACAGCGCATGGGCGGCCGAATAGTGCAGCACCTCAGAGGTCGAGTCGGCCAATAGCTGCAAACTGTCGTGGAACAAGCGCCCGGCTTCCTCAAAGCGCTGCGCATTCATCAAGGCATGGCCGACATTGAGCCGCAATATCGCGCGCTGCGCGTCCGACATAAAGCTCATATCCAACAGACCATGGGCCTGCTGCGCCAAGGGCAATAGTCGCATCGAACTGGCCTGAGCCAGCAGCGTTTTGCCACCGGCCAGCAACTCGTCAAATGCCAGCACCCCGGCCATCAAGGCATTGGCGAAGCAACGCACCAGGGCTGGGCCATTGCCCGATTCCTGCGCTTTGATCAGCGCCTGCTGATGGACTTGCTCGGCCGCCTCGAACTCACCTAAATTGGCCTGCACATGGGCAAACGTGGACAAGGCACTGGCCAGGCTTTCCAGCGGCGCCGCCTGACTGGCCAACTCCAAGGCTTGCAAGGCCAGCGGCAAGGCGTCCTCGGCCAAACCCGCCGCACACGCGGCCAGCGCGGCCTGATTGAGCATCGCCACCTGACCCGTGGCTTGATTCAATGCAGCGTAATGCTCGGCAGCTCGTATGGCGCAATTGAAGGTCTGATCAAACGCGCCGTTGGCCCAATGGGCCTCGGCCTGCAGCCGGGCTGCAGCTGCCGCACAGGGTTGAGGCCCCGAACCGCCGCAACTTTGTTCGGCCAACAGCGCAAGAGCGACGGCCGCCAACGGGCGCTCGCCATCAAACACCTGTTGCGCCTGTCTAAGCAGATCTTCACAACTCGCCTGATGTTTGACTTCTGGCTGTCGGCGCTTGGGTGGGGGCATGGCTCACCATTTATTAAAGTACTTCCCCTAATATACAAGGCTTGCGATATAAGATTCGCATCAGGACGCAGACGAGGATGCGGCGTTGTTTTTGAGAACGTTGGCGTGCATAGATTGGTGGAAAAGCGAATGCAATATTCCCTGCTTTCCGCAGTCAAACACCGAATTTCGGTAGGCGTTGGCCTGCCCTTCAATGTCTACAACCTGGACTGCAGCCTGCTGCTGGCGCGCGGCCAAATACTCGGCAGCCAAGCCGAATTGGACGCGCTGCTCCAGCGAGGCAGCTTGGTCGACCTCGCGGAATTGCAGTCGCCATCCGACTTGATTCGCCTCGCAAGCCCCGAGCAATTGCCGGTGATCTGGCGCCAAAGCCTGCAGCAACTCGGTGCGGCGCTGTGCGCCTCTGATCGGCCGGGTTTTGTACAGGCGCTTGATGATGTAACGCCCGCCGTACTGACCCTGATCGAGCGCGACAGAGACCTGGCGATCTTCCAAATCATCAAACGCATGGACCAAGAACCCCTGCAATACGGCATTAGGCACGCGCTGCACTGCGCGATCACCAGCTTTTTGGTCGCGCAGCGCTTGGGCTGGTCGGACGCCGAATCTCACAAAGCGTTCAAGGTCGGCTTGACCATGGACATTTCGATCTTGGAACTGCAAGCTCAGATGGCCGAGCAGAAAACCCCGGTCACGCCCGCGCAACGCGCGGCGGTCCACAGCCACCCCGAGCGCAGCGAACAAATGCTGGCCTTGGCCGGCATCACCGACAGCGAATGGTTGCTGGCGGTGGCTCGTCACCATGAAACCCCGGACGGCAAAGGCTACCCGCATGGTTGTCGCGAGCCCGGTGACCTGGCCACGCTGGTGCAACGCGCCGACACCTATACCGCCATGCTCAACCCCCGCCACGGCCGCGCTGCCATGGCAGCTGACAGGGCCGGCCGCATGATGTTCATGCAAGACGGCAGCCATCCGATGACCGCCGCCTTGGTGAAGGAATTTGGTCTCTACCCGCCCGGCTGTTTCGTGCGATTGGCTTCTGGCGAGACCGGTGTCGTGGTCAAGCGCGGTGCCAGTGTGATGACACCTATCGTCGCCGCGCTCACCACACCGTACGGCAGCCCCCTGCCCCAACCCATGCGCCGTGACACTGCTGAGCGCGGCTATTGCATACATGCCGTGCTGGGTGACCGCGGCCAGCTCGAACGCCTGCCCGCGCAAGCTCTGGCGAGCTTGGCCTGAGTCTGCCGCCTGATTCAAAGCCGCTGGGCCGGACTGCCTAGCTGCGCTGCGCTCAAGCCCGGTGCGGCGCAAAGACCCGCAGCCTGTGACCATCCGGATCCACTGCCGTGAAGGTGTAGCCAAAGTCCATCGAACAAGGCGCCTGAATGAGGGTCAAGCCAAATGCAGACCATGCTGCATACAGGCCGTCAACGGCAGCCACATCAGGCTGAGCAAAGGCCAACTCGCCGCTGGCATTCACTGTGCCTGGTGCAACCATGGGCTCCACCGTGTGACGTGCCCACAGGCCCAACATAAGACCGCCGTCGAGTGCGAACATGGCAAAGGTCGGCGATGCTTCAATGGGATCGCGGCCAAGCAGCCGAGCATAAAAGGCCGCGCTCTCGACCGGGCTGCTGACATACAGAAGAATGAAATTGGGCTGCGTCATGATGATGAACTTTGCGCTGTCTGGTTGAACAAGCGTTCATCGTAAAAAGCCGCAGTGTCAATTTCTGGCAGCAGCGAACAGACGGCCGGGCAAGACCGAACTATTGCGGCGCAATGCCCTCCAACGCCCGCCATTCGGCCAGCAAGGCCTGGCGTGGTCTGGGGTAGCGGGTCTCCAGCACTGCCATCGCTTCTATCCGGTCGACTCTGAAGTTACGGATTGACTGACGCAACTCGCACCAAGCCACCAGAACTCTCGCCGAGTCGAAAAAACCCAGCGCAAAAGGCCAGACTGTTCGCTCGCTGGCCCGCTCTTTCAGATCGCGGTATTGCAGCTTCACAGTGAGCTCATTGCGCATCGCCGAGCGCAGCCTCGCCATCAGTTGCTCGGGCCCGGACGGCGCCTCACCCGGCCCGACCAGCAAGGTGGAGCTTTCGAGCTCGTGGCGCAAGTCTGCGGGCAAAACTGCTGATATTTTCGCCAAGGCATTGCGCGCCGCCTCTGCCAACTGCCCATCGTCGACGCGCCCAGCCACCCAGCGCGAGCCCAGCACCAAGGCTTCCAGCTCATCCACCGAGAACATCAAAGGCGGCAACACAAAGCCGGGCTTCAGGACATAGCCCACACCCGCCTCGCCTTCAATCTGCGCGCCTTGCGCCTGCAAGGTGGCGATATCGCGGTACAACGTGCGCAGGCTCACGTCCATTTGCTGCGCCAGCGCCGCACCCTGAATAGGATGCCGATGGCGGCGCAATAGTTGCAGCAGCTCGAATAGACGGGCCGACCGGGACATGCTTGCGCCCTAAGCGGCCTATGCGCCCAATATGGCCTTGCTTGACTGCGCCAAGCGCAGCGCCGTCACCGACTGCCCTCCAATGCCCCAGTTGTCGGTGTCGACCTCGTCGATGATGACAAAAGTGGTGGCCGGGTTCTTATTCAGTACGCGCACCAACAGCTCGGTGACGCCGGCGATCAGCTCGGCTTTTTGCTCGGGCGTCGCACCCTCGCGGGTGATCTGGATGTTGACGAAAGGCATGACGCACGAACTCCTTGATGACACTCAATCGTAAATAGATTTCTCGGGCCTACGCGCCAGCACCGCGATCGGCGGCGCCCAGCGCTCGCCCCTGCCCTTCTTGCTGGTGACCAGCGTGATCTCGCTGGGCTCAAAGACTTCGACGTTGTGGGTGATCGGCGTGGTCAGCAAATACTGCGCGCGGGTCGAGCGCAAGAAGTGACCCACCAGCTGAATATTGCGCACATCTAAATGCGCAAAGGGCTCGTCGATGAAGACGAAGCCGCCTGGGCTGTCATCGTCCTTCATCAAGCCGACCAACAGAATCAGGCTCTTCAAAACCTGCTGGCCGCCAGAGGCCTCGCCGTCATTGAGCCCCACTTCGCCCTTGCCGTCGAAGTTGAACTTGACCTGCAAGCCGGCCTGCGCCAGCACCATATCGTCATTGTCCAAATGCGGCAGCTCGGCCACCGCGATCACGCCGGCCAACTCGCCCAGCTCCTGCACATTCTTCTTGTAACGCCGCACCGTGGCGCGCAAGACGTCGATATAGCGCTCGCGCGCATTGAAGGCGGCAATACGAGCCATCTCGTTGCTGGCACGCCGGTCATCGAGCTGGGTGGTCTGCTCCAGCACCGCGACCGCCATGCGGTGGTGGCGCTCTTGCACCTGCGGGTCGGTTTCCCACACGCCTTTTTCTAGCTCGGCCTGCACATGGCGGCCGGCAATCTCGGCCTGCTTGGCATTCTCGAACTCGTCGCGCAAGGCCTGCAGCGTCCCCGTCTGTATCCACGCGGCGGGAAAGCGCGCTCGCGCCTCGCGGGATGCCTTGGCCTGCGCCTTCAAGTCTTGCAAGCGCCCATGATGCTCACGCTCGGCCCGGCCGACGTTCTCTTCACTGGCCTTCAGGCTCAGCTGCGCCGCTTCATAGTCGCGCTCGCTGCGGCTTTGCGCCGTCAAGGCCCGGTCATGTTCGGCCTCCAGCGCTGTCATGCGGCTGGACGCCTCGGCGCGGGCTTGACGCAAGGCCGGCAAACGGCTGCGAGCGGCCGCAAACTCTTCCGCCCGCTCGCCCAGTTCTTTGGCTGCCTTGTGACCCTGCGCAGCGCGCTGCGCGTCCTTGAACTGACGCTCGACTTCGGCCTGCTCCTTGGCCAAACGGCTCAGTTCGGCGTCATAGCGTGCCAGCTCGCTCTCCAGCGCCTTGCGACGGCCCTCCAGCGCCGACACACCGAACTGAAAATCGCGTGGCTCGACCCAGAGGCTGCGCCCGCCGCGACCGTCACGGTAATAGGCCTCGGGCGTGATCCATTCGCCGCCAACTTTGGCACCAGCCTCGGTGTCCTTGACCCGGCGAATGCCGCCCAATTGACGCAGCAGCCAGCCCGGTAGCTTGGCATTGATCTTCAGCGCGGCCAGCAAAGAGTCTGGCGGCACCGCGGCCGGCGCGCTCTCGCCCTCAGCCACCACGTAATGGCGATAGCGCTCGCGCGAGGCCAGCGCAAAAGCATGGGCTTCGTCGCCGGGCCGGGCCAACACCACCACCCAGCGGGATGGGCGCAACATGCCTTCCGCAGCCGCACGCCAGGTCTCGTCGGCAATGTCTATGCAGTCGGCCAACACATGGTGATGAATGCCGGCATCGTCCAGCGCGCGCCGAAAGCGCGTCACATCGACCGGTGGCGGCGGCAGGCGCTGGCCGGCCAGGCCGTCGAGCGCGGCTTGCGCTTTTCTGCTTTGGTCATTGGCGCGCGTGAAGCTCTCGCGCAGACTGTGCTGGCGCCCGCTCAAATCCTCGACCCGCTGGGCCAATTCCTGCGCATCGGTTTCCACCGCCGCCAAGACCTTCAACTCTTCCTCGCGCTTGGCCAACAGCTCCATCGGCCGCTCGGCCTCGCGGGCCGCATCAAAACCGGCGCGATTCTGGCGCCGCTCCTGCTCCAACTCGCTCAGGCGCTGCTTGGCCTGCTGCGACGATTCAAACAAGGCATGCAACTCGGCCCGCTTGGCCGTTTGAGCGCGCGCGTCGGCGCCAGCAAACAGGCGCTGGCGATGCAAGTCGCGCAGGCCTTGCGCGGTACGCGCGCGCGCCTCGCTCCACTGCAAAACCGGCAACACTTCAGAGGCAATGCGCTCGCGTTCTCGCAGGCGCAACTGGTACTGCTGATAGCTGGTGACGCGGTTGGCCAGATCGGACAGCTGCGCCTGCGTGTGCGAGAGCTCGTGGCCGGCCTGCTCCACCTCCTTGAGCAAATGCTGTTGATGGCTGCGCGCCTGGTCATAGCGGTCCAGCACCTCCTGGTCGCCAAACACCTCGAACACGAGGCGTAGCAGCTCCTTGGGGCTGAGCTCACACAGGCGGTCGGTCTGGCCCTGCTCCAGCGCCAGCACCCGGCCGATCGCACGGGTCAGGCCGGCAGCCTCCAGGCGGCGCCGCCAGGCCTCGATGCCCATCCATTCCTTCTCGGCAGCTTCAGCCAGCTGCTCGACCGTTTGGACGCCGTCCACCATCATGTAGCGGCGCTGCCAGTCGCCGCCATGGCGCTCGATGCGGCAGGCCAGCGTGACCTGATCGGAATAGATCAGCGAGCTGGCAAAGGGGCGCGAACTGTTCTGGCGGCCCCGCGGGCGGTTATCGACCAAGGCCCGCAGCCAAGCGGTTTCGGCGTTAGCATGGCGGGCATAGGTCTTGTAAGTGCGCCCGCCCGAGCATTCCAGACCCAGCAAGGTGCGCATCGCGTCCAGCAAGGTGGTCTTGCCCGAGCCGTTGGGGCCGGCAATCGTGATGATGGCGCCGTCCAGCGGCATGGTGACGCGCTGGCAATAGTCCCAGTGCAGCAGTTCCAGAGATTGCAGATGAAACATGGTCAGTCTTGCTCGGGCGTTATTGTTGTTATTTCTTCTTGAATTTCTTCTTCTTGATTCCGCCGCAGGGCCGCGATGGCTGGCGCCGCCAACAGATCGGTCGAGCGCGCCAGCACATCGGCCAGCGCACCGTCCAGAATGCGCGGCGCCAACGTGTCGTAGTCCAGCAGCAAATCAAGCAGCGGGCCTTCGGCAATGTCTTCGCCGCGCCTTGTGATGAAGCCGTTGCGCTCCAGCAGCTTCAGGTTCGAGTCCAGGCGCATCTTCTTGCCCAGCTGGTTGCCAAAGTCGACCAACAAGCTGCGGTAGGACAGCGTCGGGCTGACACTGGCGGCCGTAGGCAGCGGCTTGTCGGTGGCAAACATCTCGTTCTGGCCAGCTTCCTTCGCATCGGCGCGGGCGACCTGGCGCTGGCGCTTGGGCAAGACGATCAGCGACCACAAAATCACCAGCAGCGCGACACCGTCACGCGGCAGATCGAGGTTGTTATTCGCGGCCAAGCCAGTCTCGCCAAACACCGCCACCTCGGCCGGGCGCAGCATGGCCACGCTGATGTGATCGGCGTAGAGGTTGTCGATCACGCGCAAACCAACGGCAGCGAGGCGCTCGGAGAGCGCCGTCCAGACATCGGTATCGATCAGTGCGCGGCGCACCAGCGGGTGGCTGCGCGGCAGCCAGCGGCGCGCCAGTAATTGGGCCGCCAAGGCGGCGGCATCATCAAGAGCAGCGCTCATGCTTTGTCTTCCTCATTGCTCAGGCCGGCAGAGGCGTCAGGGCCGCTGGCTCGCAGCACGCCTCGGCTCATCCAGCGTATGTATTCATCATCGATAGGCCCTTGCTCCACGCCCCAATGCACGCGCCAGGGTTGGCGCGCCATATCGCCGGTGGCGCCGACCAAGTGCTGGGCCTGCGGGTCGCCCAGCAAGGGCAGCAATTGCGCTCGGTAGGATGCTCGGGCATAACTGCCACCCAGCACGGCAGGGGCCAGGTCTTGCTCCAGCTCGCCGGCTTCGGCCCAGCGGTTCAACAAGGCCTGCATCAAGCCCATCTCGGGCGGCAAACTCATCACCGCCAGCTCGCCCTCGGGCGCGGCCTGAGCCGTCGGCAGCGGCTCGGCTTCTTTGGGCTTGGGCCGGTCACGCTCGAACTCAGCCTCGGCGGTGTCAAGCAGTTCATGCTGCGAAACCAGCACCGGATGCACCGGCCGCGACAACGCGCCTAAAGATAGGTTCTCCAGAAAATGCACGCTCTGCAGCCAGCGCCGCACATCGGTGGTGGTGATGCCGGTGGAACCCAAGGTGACGCGCTGGCGGTCGGCCTGCTGCAGCGCGCGGTTGAACTGGCTGGCCATCGCCAAGAGCCGCGCCTGCGCCAGGCCCAGCTCGCGTGCCAGCCGCTCAAGCCTGGCGTTACCCTGCTCTTGCGCTTGCACCATGATGGCGGTCAAGGCCTCGCTGGCTTTTGCCACCAGGTTCAAGGCCTTGCCGAAACGTTGGCGGGCGCGGCGCAGATGGAACTCGGAGCCGCTCGCGATCGCGTCGGCAAACTCGTCGTAGAGCCGGGACAGCTGTGCCTGCAGATGCTGCAGCTGCGCCGGGTCCAAGGTGCCGAGCTGATGCGCGCCGGCCACATTGGCCAGCAAGGCGGTCAGATCGGCGTCCTGGCCCACGCTGGTGATCAGCGGCGTCAACACCCCGAGCAATTGCTGCGCCAAGGGCGTCACGCTGTATTGCTGGTTGGAGCCGTCCCAGAGCAGCAGATCGGCCTCGCGGAAACGCTTGAGCACCAGTTCCAGCGGCTCATCGCGCAGCATATGGAAATGCTGGTTGAAAACCTCGCGGCTGATCCGCGAAGCCGGCATCGCCATCACCTCGAGGAACACCCAAACGCGCAGTTTGACCAAGCTGGCCGGGCCGTGAAAGAGCGCACGCAAGCCGGCCGTCAAGCCCTCTTGGCGCTCCAGCTGCCACAAAAGTTGCGCCTCACTGGGAGCCGCCGCATCGCGAAAATAGTCTTCAAAGCGAGCTTCGTCTTCGCTCGCTGGGTTTGGGTTCTCCCGCATGGGTGCGATTATCCCAGCTAGATGCAAGGGCTCCGGCGCAAAGCCGGTGTTTTACAGCTTCGGGGTAAAGGTCGTGTCACCAAACAGTGAAGCTCGAAAGGCCGGCGCAGCCTGTTTGTCGTCGATGGCCCAGAGCAAAATGGCCTGGGCAGACATCGGCCGAGCGAACAAATAGCCCTGCAGCTCATCACAGCCCATCGCGCACAAAATAGCCTGCTGACCCTGCGTTTCCACCCCTTCCGCCACCACCCGCAAGCCCAGAGCATGGGCCAGCTTGATGACGGCGTCGACCACCGCGCGCGCATCTTCGCTGCCGCAGATATCAATGATGAAGGCACGGTCTACTTTCAACTCCTTGGCCGGCAACTGGCGCAAATAGCTCAAAGAAGAATAGCCGGTGCCGAAGTCATCGATCGACAAATGCACGCCCAGTTCGCCCAAGCGCTTGAAAGTGTCTTGAATCGCCTGTGTGTTCTCCATCACCACCGACTCGGTGATCTCGCAGGTCAGCAGCGAAGGGTGCACGCGGTTTTCATGCAGCGCGTCTTCGATCAGCGTGACGAGATCGGCTTGGCGCATCTGGTGGGCCGACAAATTGATCGCGACGCGCATGCGCAAACCGCTCTCGCGCCACACGCGCGCCTGCCGGCAGGCGTCCACAATGACCCAATTGCCCAGTTCGCGCATAAAGCCGAATCGTTCGGCGATCGGAATGAAGACCACCGGCGAGACCATGCCGCGGGTCGGATGGTGCCAGCGCAGCAAGGCCTCGGCGGCGGTGATTTGGCCGCTGTGGGCGTCTATCTTGGGCTGGTAGAACAGCTCCAGCTCATTGCGCTCAATCGCCAGGCGCAAATCGCGCAGCAGATCGAGTTGCTCGCGCGTGTCGCCGTCCATACCTTGTGCATAGAAACAGTAACAAGCACCACCCATGCGCTTGGCTGCGTTCTTGGCCGCGTCGGCACAGACCAGCATGCGGGCCTTGCCGCCATCGAGCGGGTAGCGGGCGATGCCAATCGAACAAGACAGCGTCAACTCCCGCTGCTCAAGCACAAAGGGCTTGGCCAGCTCGGCTTGTGCTCGGCGTGCAAAGTCGGCCATTGCCTCCTTGTCGGCGGGCGTGCGCAGCAGCACGACAAACTCATCGCCGCCGATGCGGGCCGCCACATCACCAGGCTCTAGGCAGGCCCGCAAACGGCTCGCCACTTGGCGCAGCAAGGCGTCCCCGCTGTCATGCCCGAGGCTGCTGTTGACGGGGTTGAAGCCGTCCAGATCAAACAAGCACAAGGCCAATGGCTGGCCGCCGCGATCACTCGCAATCACCGCTTGGGCCAACTGCTCGTCCATGCCCAAGCGCGTCGCAAGACCCGTCAGTGGATCGGTGAAGGCCGGCAAAGCACCCTCCTTCAACTCGGCCTGAACTTCAGAATATTGACGCAGGGCCATCAACAGCGAGCCCCCCAGCGCGGCGGCAATCAAAAGCGCCAAGCTGAGCGGAAAAGCAACCAAGTTGCTGGCCAGCAAGGCCGGCGCAAACTCAGTGATCGCAAAAATTGGCAAGCCTGCCGCAGCCAATGCACAAGCCACTCGTGCCGCGCGCGTCAAACGGGTATCGCCGCGCAAGCGCAAAAGCAAGGCCAACATCGCCATTTGCAACAAGGCGCTGGCCGCAATCGCTTGCAGCTTGATCAGCCAGTTTGCACCCAAACTTTCGGTTGCAAACAAGGCTTGCAGGCCGCCCAAGCCGATGGCCAACAGCGCCATCAGGCCGCGCGACTGCATCATGCGAGCGCGCTGCGGCCGCACGGCCTCGCACATCAGCTCGGCTGCGGCCAATGCCAGCCCCAGATTAAGCATTGGCAGGCCCAGCCCCAAGCCAAAGCCTAAACCTGGATCTGCCGAACTTTTAAGCGCCAGCGCCTGCAGCGGCCACCAAAGTCCACTGCCCATCAAGCAAGCGGCCGCCATACGAGCGCCGCGCGTTTGCTGGCGCGAGTTGCGCTGGGCCAGATCAAGAATCTCCGCACCCAAACCCTGCAGCAAGGCCGCCAGCAAACCCACCATCAGTACCAGCAAGGGGTTCGGACCAAGATGCGGCGCCAACAAATCCATGTTCACTCCAGAACCTTCAATCGTCATCACGCCAATCCATTATGGGTGTAGCGCTAGCGGCCTGCGAGCCAGGACCACAGCATCTTCAACATCGGTGTAGCGGCCAGAGTGAACAAGAGCACATTGCCACTCACAGTGCCCCAAAAGCGCCGCAAAAACGCGGGTTTGCTGCTCTTGTGCCGCAACAACTGCTGCGCCAGTAGGGCGCCGGGCCAGCCGCAGGCAAAAGCCAGGCCGTGCAAAGTTCGTTCGGGAACGCGCGGCTGCCCCTTGCTCGCCGCACGCTTGTCACCGGCGTAAACGATGAAAGTCGCCAAACTCATCGCCATATAAGCCCCCCACAGCCCGGCGGGCAAGGACCACAGCAAATGGCAAAGCAAATAGAAAGCGGCAAAGGCTGGAATCAAATACAGGCTGCTTAAGCTGCTTGACGATGCGATGCCAGGGCTTGACGAACTTGACGCCAAGCGAGCCTTGTCTGCCCGCACTTTCACGGCGCGGCGCTTGCCCTGAGCATCGTGTTCCAACTCAAAGCTCAGCAACTCCCCCAGCTGCGGCCGCTCGGCACGCAGGCCAAAAGCCTTGATGTGAACAAAGAGCTTGGCTTCACCGTGATTCGGCGTGATGAATCCATAGCCCTTGGCGTCGTCCCACTGAGTTAAAAAACCGTGCTGCCGCATTGAGATCGCTGCTGAAATTGTCTTGATTCAAGCAACAAAGGCCCGCTTTGCAGCGGGCCTTTTCTTGTTCTACTGCCTGACCGGGCGCGCCGTTAGTGCGCCGCCGTCAAGAGCGGATCTTAACGACCGAAGCCGCTGCGACGTGGGCCGCCACTTGGAGGGCCGCTGCGCTTTGGGCCGCCGGGGCCACGTGACTCAAAACCACCACCGGCCGGACGACGGTCTTGACCGAAACTTGGCTTGCCGCCGAACGATGGCTTGTTGTCGCCAAAGGCCGGACGGTCATTGCGGGGAGCGAAGTCGCCACGTGGGGCGAAGTCGCCGCGTGGTGCGAAACCACGGTCATTGCCACGGTCAGCCGGTGCACGGTCGAACGATGGACGGCTGTCCTGACGGAAGTCACCACGCGGCTCGAAACCAGCTGGACGAGCGCCTTCACGAGGCTGGAACGGCCGACCTGCGCCGCCACCAAAACTCTTACCGCCGCCGAAGCTCTTGTTGCCGCCAAAACCTGGCTTGCCGCCCCATGCAGGACGCGCACCGCGGTCTTCAAAACCACCCGCACCGGCTGGCCGTGGCGGGAAGATGCGTGGCTCTTGCGACTTAGGCTCCAAACCTTCGATCTGCGCGACCGGGATTTGCTGGGTCGTGAACTGCTGAATGCGGCGAATCATCGACACATCATCACGGCCGGCCAAGGTCACAGCCAAGCCAGCGCGGCCGGCACGGCCGGTACGGCCGATACGGTGCACATAGTCCTCGGCCTTCATCGGCAAGCCGTAGTTGATCACGTGGGTGATGGTCGGCACGTCGATGCCGCGAGCGGCGACGTCGGTGGCAACCAGAACCTTCACTTCACGACGGCGCAAAGCCATCAGCACGCGGTTGCGGCGACCTTGCGGCATACCGCCGTGCAGAGGCGCGACCGAGTGGCCGAGTTCCTGCAGACGCTCAGCCAACCAGTCAGCATCGCGCTGGGTGCTGGTGAACACCAAGGCCTGGTCAACATCCTTGTCGGCCAGCAAATGCTCAAGCAGTTGGTCCTTGTGGTTGTTGTTGTCGGCCCAGTGCAGACGCTGGGTGATGTTCTCATGCGTGTCGGTGTGCGAAGCGACGTCGATGCGCATTGGGTCACGCAGCAAGTCTTGCGCCAAGCGGCCCACGTGACCGGCAAAGGTCGCGCTGAACATCACGGTTTGACGTGTGGCGGGGATGCGATCGGCGATGGTCTTGATGTCGTCGATGAAGCCCATGTCCAACATACGGTCGGCTTCGTCGAGCACCAGCAATTCGACATTGTCCAGCACCGCACGGCCCGACTGCATATGGTCCAGCAGACGGCCAGGGGTGGCGATCAAGATGTCAAGCGGGCCGCTCAATTGCTTGAGTTGCAGGGCGTAAGGCATGCCGCCCAAAACGGTCGACAAACGCAGGCCCGGCACATAGCGGCCGTAGGTCTGAGCGGCCTTGGCAACTTGCATCGCCAGTTCGCGGGTTGGGCAGAGCACCAAGACCTTGGGGCCTTGGACCTTGCGACGGCCCTTTTCGTCCAGCACAGGAGCGGTCGGGTTGGCACGGCTTTCCAGCACCTTGTGCAGGGCTGGCAAGATGAAGGCGGCGGTCTTGCCGCTGCCGGTGCGCGACGACACCATCATATCCAGGCCCTTCAGGCCGGCAGGAATCGCCAATGCTTGTACTTCGGTGGCTGTCTCGTAGCCGGAATCTTTAACAGCGCGCAGGAGGGCTTCTTGGAGGCCTAGATTTTCAAAACTCATGTATTTCTTTCAACAATGCCGTGCCCCGCTCGCAAAATGCAAACGAACACACGCACCCGATGCGCCGCAAAATTTTGCGCATCAAGCCAGTAAAGTCGCTGGGAGAAAGCTCGCGTCGTGCACCGGGTCTTGTTGAGTCGGCAAAAGCATGCCGAGAGGTGCCAGGTGCGGCGCCGGGGGAACAGTCAAAGCGACGGCATCGCCGCCGACCGAACCCGAAGGGTGTTCAGCGCTTCACCCTGGAGGGGTGCACTGGCGCCGCACGATGAGTGTGGGCCGGTGTCACTGCGCGCAATCCTGTGTTTCGGATTGGGCAGCTGCCTGAACGGAGGTCAGAGGAGACGTACGAAATGCAGCGGTAATCACCGAAGCAAGACTGCGACTATAGCACACTAGGGTTTCCACGGAAAGACTTTAGGCAAACAGCTTTAATGAAGCGGCCCGCGCGTGCGAAAAATCACGCGCGCCGCCGCCAAAGCTCCCGTTTAGTTCGACAAGGCCCCGCACAGCGCCACCAAGGCCTGCATGAAGCGCCCCTGCTCCTCGCCTTGCAGCAGCTGCCGACTCACGTCGCCGTCCAAGCTGCCTGCGGGCAGATCGACCACACCGTCCAGTGTTTGCAACATCGCTTGCTCAAACCCTGTTTGCGCCAGCAGCTGAATCAGCGGCAGGCCGCGCGACTGCTCGTCGGCCAGGCACAGCAAGCGCTGCTCCAGCAGCGCTTCGCCCCAGGGCAGCTCCAGGTTCACCAAGGCAGCCCGCTCCATTTGCAGATCCAGCCCCGCAGCGGCCCGGTCACTGCAGAGCAAAACTGCGCTGCCCGAGCCATCTCGCCAGCGGCGTAGCGCTTCCATACGCTGCGCCAGTGTGGCTTCGGTATGCAGCTGAACAAAGGACGTGCCACTGGCCTGCAGCCTCGCCGCCAACAAGCTCAAAGCATCATCCCATTGACAGAACACCACCAAACGTTCAGCCGCCGCACCGAGCAACTCGCGCGTTAGCGCCGCCACTGCGGACAACTTCGGCGCCTCAGCCGAGCCCAGCTGCGCATCCAGCAGTTGTGGGCTGATCGCCAACCGGCGCAATTGCTGCAGGGTTTGCTGAACTTGCAAGAGCTCGCTCTCGGACACATAGCCGCTGCGCTGCCAGCGCGCGACTGCTCGGCGCAAATCGGCCAGCAAGGGCGCTTGCATCTGCTCTTGCTGCTGACTCAAGGCCACCGCACGCAGTTGCACCAGGGCCACAGGCAAGGTCGGCAGCAGCTCGGCACGGCTGCGGCTGAACATCACCCGCTCCAATGTATGGTCCAGGCGTTCCAAGGCAAAGAAGCTATTGCTTTGGCCGCTGCGGCGCAAATGCCGACTCAGGAAACGCTCCCAAGGCCCGTTCCGGTGCCTATCCAGCAGGTCCACCAAGCCCAGCAAGGCTTGCGGCTGCTCATCCAGAATTTGCCCGCTGAGCATCAGCAAAAAGCCCTTGTCGAGTTGCCGCAGCAAGGCCAAGGCATCAGCGTCCAAGCGCGCAGCCTCGTCAACAATGATCAGCTCGGGTGCAAAGCCCTGCAGCAGGGCCAGGTCTTGCCCCAGCGAGGCCAGCGACGCGATCTTGATCTCAAGGCCCTGCCCCAGGTTTTGCAGCTGGGCCTGGCGTGTCTGCGCGTCACCCCAGACCATTTGCGCCCTCGCCAGGCTGAGGGTTTGCGCCTCGCCCAACCAGCGCGCCTGAGCGGACTCGGAACACAAAACCAAGACCCGCTCGGTGCCGAAATGACGGGCACACAGCTCGGCCGCCGCATAGGCCGGCGCGTACAAGCCTAGGCCCAAATCGTCGGCCACCAGGCTGCGCCCGGCACAAGCCGCGAACAAGGCCGCCTCCAGCTGATAAAGCGGCAACGGCAGCTTCAACAAGCCGCGCAATGCGGGGCTCTCCAAGCCCTGCGGATAGGCCTGTGCCAAACGCTGCACGCGCTGACGCGCATCGCGACCAAGAGCCACCTGTTCCCACACGCCGGCTTCGACGCGCACCTCATGACCCAACTCGGCCGCCAATTGCAGCAAGCCAGTCAGCAAGCCCACATCATCGGCCGCATCCGCCGGCAGCCGGCCGCGCTCATCCAGCAAGGCCTGCGCCTCACGCGCCACCGCCTCGGGGCAATGCTGGCCTTGGCGCCAGCGCAGATAGCGCGCGGCACCAAAGCCCAGCAGCACTTCGCTGTAATCCAGCCGCAAACCTTGCTCGAGCGCAGCGCGCTGTTGCGGCTCGTCCAGCAAACTGCCCAAGGCGAACTCCACATGCTCGCAGCTGCCGCGCTCACCGAAGCGGAACACTTCACAAGTGCAACGGCAATCACTCAAGCTGGTGCCGCGAATCGACACGCGCCACTGCTGCTCGCCGGCCAACTCGGCCACCACATAGTCGCCAAACACGCCGCTTGCGGCAGAGCCGGGACGCTGCAAGGAGAACTTGGCGGGCGGCTTCGGAACGGCCGGCGGAGCGGGAGGAGTTGGCCGCGGCGCAGGCACAAGGGCTGGTTTTGTGGCGACCGGCTTGGTTTTTGCGACCGGGCTCTTGGTCCGCTTGGCCGAGGGAGCAACTGACTGGATTGGCGCAGCCACAACTGGCTTGGTTGCCGGCTTGGTTGCCGGATTTGCTACCGTCTTTGGCGCGGGCTTGTGATTGGCCTTGCTAGCCGTCTTAGACGGAGTTGGCGTTTTAGACTTTTTCTCATCCGCCTTCTTGGCCGGGATCAAAGGCTCTGCCGGCAGCGGGGCCGCCGCGATCGCCTTGGTCGACTTGCTCGCCTTGGTCGCCTTGCCCGTCTTTGTCACCGGTTTTGGCTGAACCTTGCCCAATACAGTTTCCGCGACGACTACCTCTTTGCTGGCGACTTTCTTGGTCGCCACTTTCTTGGCAGGCTTTGCCACCGCCACGACCGGCAATTCAGCCGCCGCCTTGGTCGGGCGCTTGGTCGCCTTCACCGGGGCCGGTGCAAGGGCTGCTGCCGCAGCGACCGCGGCCTCGACGACCTTGGCCGTCTTCTTGCTCGGTGCCTTCTTCGCCACCGGAGCCGGGCTGGCAGCGACCGGCTGAGCGGTCTTCTTGCCCGCCACTGCTTTATTGGCGACTGGCGCTTTTACCGCTACCTTGGCCGCAGTCTTGGCAGTGGCCTTGGGAGCTGCTTTGACAGCAGGCTTGGCTGCGGCTTTGGCAGCCGGCTTATCGGCCACGGCAGCCTTGCTGACTGCCGGAGTCTTGGCTTTCGCCTTGGTCTTGCTCGTTGGTGCAGCGGCGACAGCAGCAGGAGCTGCGGCAACGACAGTCTTGGCGCCGGTCTTGCTGCGCGATTTTGGGGCGATGGCCATAAGAGTATTTGATGAGTTAGGTGTGGCTCAAAGCCCCACCGGAGCCCGGCAACAAGCTGGCTTGACACCAGCCGCGCAGGCTATTGAAAAAGGCAATTTCTTCAGCGCGCGCGAGATCGGCTTTCATCAGCCTGGCCTCGCGCAAGCGCCCAAGATTCAATAATTCTTCACGGTAGACGCCGGGCAAAAGCCCAGCCTCCAGGCGCGGCGTCAGCCACTGACCGTCAATCCGCAAGGCGATATTGCCAAACGTACATTCGGTCAGCTCCTGCGCCTGATTCCAGAGCAGCGCGTCAAAAGCCTGCGGCGGCTTGGCCTCGGAAAACGCTGCATACACTTCGCGCCGGGTGGTTTTGTGCCGAATGAATTCGGCCCCGGCGCCATCGGTTTGGATCGCAGTATCGGCTAAGGCGAGCATGACGGGCTGCGGCGTATCCAACAAAGCCGTGCATTCGCTGCGCAGCACGCCGCTCGCTTCAAGCGTCAGACGCAGGCGCCAAGCGCCTTGCGCATGCTTGCGGCCGGCTTGCACGAGCAGTTCACGCAGCTCGGGCAGGTTCAATTTCAGCCCGAAATATTTTGCCGTGCCTTGCATGCGCGCCATATGGCCGGCCTGGCGGACGCACACACCGTCCTGCAAACGCAGCGTTTCCAGCGCCGCGATCGGCGCCTGCGCGCGCAGCAAAAACCGACTCTTGGCGCGCCACTCGGCCACTTCGGCCGCGGCATCTGAATCCAGCGTGATGGCGCTGCCGACCCCGGCGCTTAAACCGGTGGGCGCGGACTCGACCGTACGGATCGGCACATTGAAACTGACCACCCCGCCCGGCTGCATCAAACCAAGCGCGCCGCAATACCAGCCGCGCGCTTCCGGCTCCAGCGTCTTGATGATCTGCATAGCCCGCACCTTGGGCGCACCGGTCACCGAGCCGCAAGGGAAGAGCGCGGCGAACAGCTCGGACAAGCGCAGCTTCGGCCGACTGACTGCGGTGATGGTGGAGGTCATCTGCCAGACCGTCGGCAAGGCCAACAACTCAAACAAGCGAGGCACCCGCACCGAGCCCAGCGTGGCGACGCGGCTGATGTCATTGCGCAAGAGGTCAACAATCATCAGGTTCTCGGCGCGCTCCTTCTCGCTGGTACGCAAATGCGCTTGCGCCGCCTCGTCCGAGGCCTTGTCATGGCCGCGCGGCGTGGTGCCCTTCATCGGCTGCGCTGCCAGCAGCCAGCTGCGCTCGGCGCTGGGCACCGGCCGCCAGTCAAAGAACAATTCGGGCGACACACTGGCGACGCCTTCCCCACCTGCAAGCCCGCGCAAAAAGAGCGAAAAACCACCCGGCTGAGTACGGTGCAAGGCCAGGAACAACTCGGCCAGGGTCACGCCCTCGGGCAGTTGGGCCTGTAGCCGCGTCGTTAGGTTGACCTGGTAGCAATCGCCGCAACGTATCCATTCGCGGATGCGCTCGATCTGCTCGCATTCGGCGGCGTCCGATTGCACGTCCGCCCAAGCCGTACTCAAAGGTCCGGCGGGCGCGACTTCGGGCCAAGCCTCGGGTGCCTGCTCAAACACCGCAAACTCGGCCAAGGCCAAATCACTCGCCCGCCCGACCAGCGCCGCGTCCAAGGCGCCCGCCGCTTCATAGCGCAAGCCGCCCAAGACCCAGGCACCGGCTCGGCTGGCCCGATGGGCAACGTCGATCACATCCGCCAGATCGGCGGCCGTCTGCGCCCGCAGCCAGCGCGAAGGCGGCGCATAGAAAGCGCCGCGCACCCGCTCGCCATCTTCGCGCGCCAGCGGGTGGCGAGGGAAGTCAAACGCGGCCCAGAGTTGGTCCAGAGGCTTGGCAGACATATCAGACCGACTCAGCGCCTTCTCGCCATCAAAGGCTCAGGAAATGCTCGCGGTAATAGGCCAGCTCGTCGATGGACTCATGAATATCGGCCAGCGCCGTGTGCGCCTGCGCCTTCTTGAAGCCGGCGGTGATGCCGGGCTTCCAGCGCTTGGCCAGCTCCTTCAGCGTTGACACATCCAAATTGCGATAGTGGAAGAAGGACTCCAGCTTGGGCATGTAATTGGCCAGAAAACGGCGGTCCTGGCAGATGCTGTTGCCGCACATTGGCGACTTGCCGGCCGGCACATATTGTTTCAAGAAAGCGATGGTCTGCGCCACAGCCTCATCCTCGGTGATGGTCGAGGCCTTGACCCGGTCGATCAGCCCGCTCTTGCCATGCGTGCCTTTGTTCCAGTTGTCCATCTTGTCCAGCGTCTCGTCGCTTTGATGGATGGCGAATACCGGGCCTTCGACCTTGATGTTCAAGTTGGCATCGGTCACGACAACGGCGATCTCGATGATGCGGTCGCTGTCCGGGTAGAGGCCTGTCATCTCCAGATCGATCCAGATCAGGTTTTGCTCGTTGCTGCTCAGCACAGGGCTGAGGGCGGTTTCTGTGGTCATGGCGTCGTGCTTTCTAGCGTTCTTGAATCGGCGGCATTGTCGCAGCCCTACACTTCGCCCATGTTTGCAAGCTATTTACCCCCTGTTCAGCCCGGCGCCTTGAGCCTGGCCTTCGCTACCGCGCTGCTTTTGAGCCTGGCCGTCAAGTTCTGGCTCAGCAGCCGGCAGGTCCGCCATGTGGTGCAACATCGCGGCCAAGTGCCGGCCAGTTTTGCCGCCACCGTGCCCTTGGACGCCCACCAAAAAGCGGCCGACTACACGGTCGCCCGCAGCCGCTTCGGGCTCTTGAATCTGGCCTTCAGCAGCGCCTTGCTGCTGGCCTGGACCCTGCTGGGCGGTCTGGACGCGCTCAACATCTGGGTTTATGACGCGACTTATCTCCGCTTCGGCGCGATGGCCTATCAACTCAGCCTCTTGCTGGCTTTTGTCGTGATCGGCGCCCTGCTCGACCTGCCTTGGGAGCTGTATGACACCTTCCGAATCGAGCAGAGTTTTGGCTTCAACCGCATGACCTGGAAGATGTACGTCAACGACGCGCTCAAGGGCGCCGTGGTCGGCGCCGTGATCGGCCTGCCGATTGCCGCGCTGATTCTGTGGCTGATGGGGGCGGCTGGCGCCTACTGGTGGCTGTGGGCTTGGGCCAGCTGGATGGGCTTCAATCTGTTGATTTTGGTGCTCTACCCGACCGTGATCGCGCCGCTGTTCAACAAGTTCGAACCGCTGCCGGACGAGGCGCTCAAGAGTCGCGTTGAAGGCCTGATGGCGCGCTGCGGCTTTGCTGCCAAGGGCTTGTTCGTGATGGACGGCAGCCGCCGCTCGGCCCATGGCAATGCCTATTTCACCGGCTTTGGCCCCGCCAAGCGGGTGGTGTTTTTTGACACCTTGCTGGCCCGCCTGAACGGCCCCGAGGTCGAGGCCGTGCTGGCGCATGAGCTGGGGCATTTCAAACATAAACATGTGCTCAAGCGCATGCTGACCATGTTCGCCCTCAGCCTGGCCGGCTTTGCGCTGCTGGGTTACTTGTCGAGCCAAAGCGGCTTTTACTTGGCTTTCGCGGTGCAGCCGAATCTGGCCGCGCCTAACGACGCGCTGGCCCTGCTGCTGTTCATGATGGTGCTGCCGGTGTTCGCCTTCTTTTTCACGCCCTTGAGCAGCCTGCTGTCGCGGCGCGACGAGTTCCAGGCCGATGCCTATGCCTGCGCCCATGCGCGCGGGGCTGACCTCGCATCGGCCCTGCTCAAGCTGCACGAAGACAATGCAGGCACCTTGACGCCGGACCCCCTGTTCGCGCGTTTTTACTATTCGCACCCCCCTGCCACTGAACGTTTAGGCGCCATCCTGGCCGGCCCGCAAGCTCCTCAGGCCACTCAGGCAATTTGATATGTCCACTTCCATGAATCTACTGATCGCTCAATGTTCACCGCAGCGCGAAGCCATCGCCGCCGCCGACTTGGAGGGCTGGCTGCAGCAAGTACCGGGCTGGAAGTTGGCGGCGAACGGCGACACGATCGAGTGCCGCTTCGAGTTCCACAACTTCTACCAAACCATGGCCTTCGTCAACGCGGTAGCCGAGATCGCCCATGGCCAGGACCATCACCCCGAGATGCAGGTCTCGTTCGACGCCTGTGCCTTGAGCCTGAGCACCCTTTCGGCCAAGGGCCTGACCAGCAATGACTTCATCTGCGCCGCGCAGATTTCGGCCCTGCCGGAAGGCTCGGTGTGAGCCGCTTCGACCATCTTGACATCGGCCTGGTGGTGCGCGGCCACGGCCGCCACTACATCGTCGAAAGCCCCGACGGCCTGCGCCGGGTCTGCCACCCACGCGGCAAGAAGAGCGACTGTGTGGTCGGCGACCTGGTGCGCTGGGCACCGTCGGGCAGCGACGAGGGCGTGGTCGAGGCGGTCGAGCCGCGCCGCAACCTGCTGTTTCGCCAAGACGAATGGAAGACCAAGAGTTTTGCCGCCAATGTCGATCAACTCTTGATCCTGGTCGGCGTCGAGCCGGTGTTCAGCGAAACCCAGCTCTGCCGCGCGCTGATCGCTGCCGAGGCCGCCGGTATCTCGACCACCATTGCGCTCAACAAGATCGATTTACCAGGCACCGCTGCAGCACGTGAACGGCTGGCCCCGTATCGGGCGATGGAATTGCCGATGATGGAATTGGCGCTGACGGCCGACCGGGAGGGCTCCGCCGCCCTGCTAACGCCCTGGCTGGCCGGCAAGAAAACTTTTGTGATGGGCCCCAGCGGCACCGGCAAGAGCACGCTGATCAATCTGCTGATCCCGGACGCCAAGGCGCAGGTCGGCGAAATTTCGGTGGCGCTGAATTCGGGCCGCCACACCACGACGACGACCCAGTGGTACTGGGTCGACGCCGAGCGCCAAACCGCCT
Source organism: Paucibacter sp. B2R-40 (assembly GCF_025717555.1). Lineage (GTDB taxonomy): Bacteria > Pseudomonadota > Gammaproteobacteria > Burkholderiales > Burkholderiaceae_C > Paucibacter_A. Next base: position 309,871 of record NZ_JAJIRP010000003.1, read on the forward strand.
TGATCGATTCACCGGGTTTTCAGGAATTCGGCGTCAAGCAGGTTGAGCCCATGCAGTTGCCGCTGTTGATGCCCGACCTGCGCAAGCATGCCGGCAACTGCCGTTTTTACAACTGCACCCACCAGCATGAACCGGGCTGCGGCGTGCGCGATGCGGTCGAAGCTGGGCTGATCAGTGCCTCACGCTACCGGATCTACGGTGAGATCCTGGCCGAGTTGACGACCAAGCGCTGGTAAAAAACCTAACTCAAGCTTGCGGCGGCAGCTTGTCGGCCACTTCGCGCACCTCGACGTCGATCACCTCGCCCGCCGGTTTTGCCGGGGCGCGCTGGCCGGCCCGAAAGCTGCGCGCCCGCGCAAAGCCCGAGGTATCAAAGACCGGCTTGCGCCCGCGCAGCAGGCTCCAGATCAGCAAGCCAATCATGGTGACCACGGCCACACCCATCAGGGCCAACACCAGCACGACGGTGGCCAGCGTGAAGATCACGCGGGTGATAAAGGTAAACAAGGCAGACAACAAAATACGACTCTTTCTTTCAGGTCTAGCTAAAACAGCTTTCAGCCACGACCGACAAACGGCATTTTCGTCGCCATCACCGTCATGAACTGCACATTGGCCGACAGCGGCAAACCGGCCATATAAAGCAAGGCGCTGGCTGCGTGCTCGACGTCCATTGTCGCCTCTGCGGCAATGCTGCCATTGGCCTGAGGCACGCCCACCGTCATCGGCATCGCCATATCGGTCAAGGCATTGCCAATATCCAACTGCCCGCAAGCAATATCAAAGGCACGGCCGTCCAGCGACAGCGCCTTGGTCAGGCCGGTGATGGCATGCTTGCTGGCCGTGTAGGGCGCGGAGTTGGGGCGCGGCGCATGAGCGGAGACCGAGCCGTTATTGATGATGCGCCCACCGCGCGGTGACTGGCTCTTCATCAGCTTGAAGGCGGCCTGGGCGCACAAAAAACTGGCGCTCAGATTGGTGTCAATCACGGCCTGCCACTGTTCGAACGTCAGCTCGTCGATGGCCACAGCCGGCGCACCGATCCCGGCGTTATTGAACAGTAGATCAAGCCGGCCGAACTCGGCTCTCACGCGCTCGAAAAGCGCCGCCACGGCCTCGGGCTGCGTCACATCGGCGGTCCAGGTAAACGCCCGCTCTGGCGCGCTGGCAGCCGCCGCGGTTGCTTGCAAAGTCTCTAACCGCCGGCCAACCAGCGCCACGCCATAGCCGGCCTCGATCAAGGCCAGTGCGCAAGCGCGGCCAATGCCGGAGCCGGCGCCGGTCACCAGGGCAAACTTGGAAATTTTTGTCATCGCGCTTGTCGAGTCTAGGGAACCGGCCGTATCTGGGGTGCTTGTGGCGGAAATCAAGGTCGCTGCAAGACCCTCGTCCAGCACTCATGCATCAGCGACGCCGCAAGCAGCCTGTCCTTGCAATTGAGCGAACTATCGCAAACGGCTATGTCGCCGCGCTGCGCCTGGGTACAAAGGCGTACTTCTTACAACGCACTTGCTCCACACCCATGAAATCATGTCCTACTCTCTGGTTGCGCACGGCCAGGCAGCTTCGCACACGCAGCGTCTACTTGGGCCTGTTGCTGATCTCGATCACGGCGGCCGGCCAACTCGCCCATGCGATTGAAGCCCCCCCACCCAACACCACGCTAGCTCGACTGCACGGGCAGGCGATTGAACAGTGGAGCATTAACGCCGCTGACACAAAGGGCACAGTAGTGTTTGAAAATGGCGCCCGCGCCGACCTGGAGGGCTGGAGTGGCGTGATCGCTGGCCTGGGGGGCCTTGATGCCCAAGCCAAGGAAGGCGGCGGTGCGATCGGCAAGGCTTGGTCTGTGTTTGCCTACGACCGCCCGGGCATCGGCCGAAGCGAGCCGACTGAGCGCCCGCGCGACGGGCGCCAGGTCGTGGCCGACCTGCACGCCTTGCTGCTGCAGCAAGGCCATAAGCCGCCCTATCTCTTGGTCGGACATTCGCTCGGCGGGCTCTATATGCAGCTGTTTGCACGCCAGTACGCCAACGAGGTTCAAGGCCTGGTCCTGGTTGACGCGCTCTATCCCGGCGTGATCAAAAAGCCCCAAGACTTTCCCTTCTATGCGCGCTGGGGGAAAGAGCTGTTCTTCAGCCGCATGGCCGCGCGTGAAATCGACGCTATCCACGCCACCGGCGAAGCGGTGCTGGCCTTGCCCTGGCCGGCTCACATCCCCGTGATCCGTTTGATCAATGTGCCCAAATCCGCCGGCGCGGTCGGCGTCGACTTCGGTGTCGTCAACGCCGACGAGGCGACCATTGCCCGCGTGCGCGCGCTCTACCCCGGCGCCAAGACGGTGGTGCTGGATTCCGACCACCAAATCCAAAAGGCCAATCCGGAAGCGGTCGTGCAAGCGATCCAGGAGCTGATACGCGACAGGTAAGAATTCAAACAGACAGTGCGGCGTCGCATTTTTTAAAGCACAAGGCAGTCAAAAGCGCTTTTGTGGCCACAAGCCCCACTAGACTGGCGACATGTCCAGCCCAAGCAATAACGCCCCACCCGATCTGACTGAAATCCCTGTCCTTGCCGGCAGGCCGCACTGTGCGCGCCTACTTTATATTGAAGACAACCCGGTCAATGTCCTGGTCGTGGAGGAGTTACTGGCGACTCGCCCGCAGTTCACGCTGTTATGTGAAGTCGACGGCACAAGCGGCTTGGCGCGCGCCCTCAGCATGCAGCCAGATTTAATTCTGCTCGATATGCAGCTGCCTGACTTCGATGGCTATGAGGTGATCGCAAGGCTGCGTCTGGACCCGCGCACGGCCAACATCCCTTGTATCGCCTTATCGGCCAACGCCATGCCCGAAGATGTCCGGCGCGCCAAGCTGGCGGGATTCCTCGCCTATTGGACCAAGCCGATCGATTTCAAGGCTTTTTTACAGGGCTTGGACGAGTTCTTTGACGCCAAGCCCTGAGAGACCGGACGCTCAAGCCGGCAGCAGCCCCCGGCTCTTGAGCATCGGCTCCACCACCGCGTCGCGGCCCCGGAAGGCCCGAAACGCCGCACCCGGCTCAACGCTGTTGCCCGTGGACAAAATGCACTCTCGCAGTCGCGTCGCCACGTTCGCGTCAAAGGCGCTGCCGGCTTCGACAAAGGCCTCAAAACCGTCGCAGTCCAGCACCTCGGCCCACATATAGACGTAGTAGCCCGAGGCGTAGCTGGAGCCCGAGAACAGATGCTGGAAATGCGTCAGGCGGTGGTTCATGCCGATGGCGGCCGGCAAACCGTAGGCCGCCATCGTTTGGGCCTCGAACTTGACCACATCTGGCGCGGCTTCGTCGCTCAACGAATGGATGGCCAAATCGACCAAGGCACTGGCGGTGTAGCGCACCGTCTCGTAACCCTGGTTGAAGTGCTCGGCTGCCTTGAGCTTGGCCAGCAGCGCATCGGGGATCAGCTCGCCGGTCTGGTAATGGCAGGCATGCTTTTTCAAGACCTCGGGCTCACTCATCCAATGCTCAAAGATCTGCGAGGGCAACTCGACAAAGTCACGCAAGACCTGCGTGCCCGAGAGCCGCTCGAACTCAAGCTCGGAAAGTAGACCGTGCAAGCCATGGCCGAACTCATGGAAGAGCGTGCGCGCGTCGTCAAAACTCAGCAAGGTCGGCTCGCCGGGCGCGCCTTTGGCGAAGTTATTGTTGTTCTGGATGATGGGCAGGCGATCAATGCCGGCTCGGCCATTATTGGCCTGCCAGCGCAGCGCATTCATCCAGGCGCCGCTGCGTTTGGTCGTGCGAGCAAAGTTGTCTTGCAAGAACAAGCCGCGCAGCGAACCGTCACTGTTCTGCACCTCGTAGACCTTGACGTCAGGGTGGTAGCCGGCCACCTCAGGCTTGGCCACAAAGTTCAGTCCAAACAGGCGCTGCGCGCAATCGAAAGCGGCGGCGACCATGGCGTCGAGCTGAAAGTAGGGTTTGACCTCGGACTCCTGCAGGTCGTAGCGGGCGACGCGCAGCTTTTCCGAATAGAAACGCCAGTCCCAAGCCTCAAGCGCAAAGTCGTGGCCCAGGCTCGTCATCATCGTTTGCAAGTCTTGGCGCTCGCCCTCGGCGGCGGCCAAGGCCGGCTCCCAGACCTTGGACAGCAGGCCAGTCACAGCCGCGCGCGTGCCGGCCATGGTGTCGGCCAAGGCGTAGTCGGCAAAGCAGGCGTGACCATGCAGCCGGGCTTGCTCGTTACGTAAGCTGAGGATCTCTTGGGCGATGGCGCGGTTGTCGGTGGGGCCGGCTTGTTCACCACGCGTTGTCCAGGCACGCCAGGCTTGCTCGCGCAGATCGCGGCGCTCGCTGAAAGTCAGGAAGGGGACGATGTGCGAGCGTGACAGCGTGATCACATGGGCGCCACCCAAGCCCCGTTCGGACGCCGCCTGCGCCGCGCTGGCGCGCACAAAGTCCGGCAGGCCGGACAGCTCGGCCTCGCCGTTCAAGACCAGGCGGTAATTGCTCTCATCGGCCAACACGTTTTGTCCGAACTGGGTATTGAGCTCGGCCAGCCGCTCCATCACTTGGGCATAGCGCGTCTGCGCCGCGCCGACCAGCTTGGCGCCCGCGCGCACAAAGTCCAGATGCACACGCTCCAACAAGCGCAACTCTTGCGCCGTCAGGCCCAGCGCCTGGCGCTCTTGGTACAGCGCATCAACCCGTTTGAACAAAGCCTGATGCATATAGACGGCGTTGTTATGCGCCGCCAGCGGTGCGGCCAGCGAGCGCTGCACCGCCTGCAACTCGGGCGAGGTGGCCGAGGCCGCCAAGGCGTAGAAAACCATCTCGATCCGCCCCAGCAAGCGGCCGCTGGCGTCAAAGCGGGCCAAGGTGTTGGCGAAAGTCGGCGCCTCGGCTTGGGCTGCGATCGCATCAAGTTCGGCCCGGTGCTGCAGCAGCGCGGCCTCGAATGCAGGGGCGAATTGGGCAGGCTCAATGGCGCCAAACGGCGGCAAGCCGTAAGGCGTTTGCCAGTCTTGCAAAAGCGGGTTTGTATTCGGCAATGTCATTTTTTGTCTCCGGGTCGGTGGGTAGTCCGGCTCAAATGAAAACGGCGCCGGCCTGGTCAAGGCCTGGCGCCGCATCGGGGCAATCCAGATCATGCAGAGGGTCGCCCTGCCTTGCTCGGTTTACTTGGGGGCGGCCGCAGCGCGCTCTTTCCTGATCGCCTTTTCGTCGGCTTCGTCATAGGACTTCTTGCTGCAATCGGTCTTCCAGGTATCAGTCTTGTCGAAGTGCGCTTCCTGGCGCGCCTCAAGCGCTTTGAAGCTGGCGTTGAAAGCGTCAACCTTGTCGGCGAAGGCCTTGCGCTTTTCCAAGTTGGCCTTGATACCCTCATTGAGGGAGGCCACGCTGGTGTCAAAGGCGGCCGCACGGGCTTGATAGGCCTTGTTGCGCTCTTCAAGCTCGGCCTTTTCCAGCTTAGGTGCTGCGGCCTTGATTTCCTCGAACATCTGCAGGATGCCCTCGCGCTCTTTCTTCAGAGCAGCGGTGCCGGCGACACCGGCGTCTTCGCCCTTTTGCAATTCGACCTTCTCGGCCTTCAGAGCGGTGGCGGTGTCGTTATAAGTGGTCTGGTCGGCCTTGATTGCCAAGGCTTCGCTGTTATTGAAGTCGGCCTGGTCCATGCAGGCGCGCAACTCGTCGCGCGTCATCAGCTTGGCCTTGGGCTTTTCAACGACCGGATTGCTGACCTTGTTGTTCTTCGGGTCAACTTTCGCAGTGCCGGTGGTCTGGGCGAAGGCGGGCAACAGGGCCGCAGCGAGCAAGGAGACAAGGAGTCGTTTCATGGCAAAAACTTTTTCTTTCGAATGCGCCACCGAAGGAGCGCTGACAAAAAAACCATGGCGCCGCTCAGCAGACGGGCACGCACATGAGGAAAAGCGCCCATGCCGGGCGCCGCGCTCGCATCATGCCATGAGCCAATTGCCGCATGGCATAGGCTGGCAAAAAATCAGGCCAGGCCCTTGTGCAGCAACTCGGCCACCAAGCCATTGATGCCGCCGGCATGGCTTGCAGCGCGCTCGCGCAGGGTCTGCGTCAGCTCGGACGGCAGCTTGCAGGCAAACGGCACCAAGCCGGCAGCGCTGTCCAGGCGACGCTGCTCTTTACGATCGGGCAGCTGTGCCGCGCCTTGACCGAAACGCCCCGACACCGGCGCGCCCCGCATTTGGGCGTCCAGCTTGATACCGGCGAGGCGGTCGAGATCGGTCTTTTTCATATTCATATTTTGGGTCAGCCGCTGTTTGTTGAAGGGCTCGATTGTCTCCCATGGACCGGCTCGGCCAAGCCTTGCGCCTTGGCTGGCCGATAATTGCCAGCTTGTGCAGACCGCACCGTAGCCGAGCCCCGTCCAATATGGCACTCAAAGCCACCATCCACAAAGCCCAATTGCAAATCGCCGACATGGACCGCCATGTTTACGGCGAGCACAGCCTGACAATTGCCCGTCAGCCTTCTGAAACCGACGAGCGCATGATGATTCGCATCCTGGCCTTTGCGCTCAATGTGCCGGCCGACGAGATGCGCGGCAAGCTTGAGCTCAGCAAGGGGCTGACCGATGTGGATGAGCCTGAGCTGTGGCAGCGCGACCTGACCGGCCATATCCTGCACTGGATCGACCTGGGTCAGCCCGATGATCGCCGCCTGCTCAAGGCGCATGGCCGCGCCGAACATGTCAGCGTCTACGGTTACTCCTACAGCACCGCCATCTGGTGGGCCGGTATCGAGGCCAAGCTGACTCGGGCGCCGCGCTTGTCGGTCTGGCAGATTCCGTCCGAGCAGTCGCTGGCCTTGGCCAAATTTGCCCAGCGCAGCATGCAGCTGCAAGTCACCGTGCAAGACGGCGGCATTTATGTCTCCAGCTCGGCTGATTCCTTGGAAATCACGCCTGTGGCCTTGAAGTTGGCGAGCGAATAAAAGCGCCTGGTCGAACAGCAGCAAGCCTCTGGGAGGACAACAATGCCCGAAACAACGCTGGACATTCAACATGAGCCGAGCTTGCAGCGCTTCAGCGCTACGGTCGACGGCCATGGCTTGGAGCTGGACTACGAGCGCCAAGGTGAACAACTTTTCTTCACCCACACCGGCAGCGCGCCGGCCTTGCGCGGGCGCGGCTTGGCTGGCCGTTTGGTCGAGCATGGCCTGCTATGGGCAGCGCCGCAGGGCCTGCAAATCGTGCCGGCCTGCAGCTATGTGGCCGCCCATCTCAAGCGCTACCCGCGTTGGCAGCGTTTGACGTTGACCCCTGCCGTACAAAACGTGCTGAATTATTGGTTTGGCCCCTTGGGCAGCGCCGATGACGGGCAGATCCGGCCGCTCTGGTTTAAAAAGAGCGAAGACACCGATGCCGAGATCAAACAGCGCTTCGGCGCCTTGATCGAAGATGCCTTGGCCGGTCGTCTGGCCACCTGGAGCGAAACGCCTGCGAGCCGCCTCGCCCGCATCCTGCTGCTGGATCAGTTCACCCGCAATGTTTACCGGAGCACCGCCGCGTCCTTTGCCGGCGACGCCTCGGCCTTGCTGGACACGTTGGCTCTGCTTGATGGCGAACAGCTGCAAGAACTGGAACCCTTGCAGCGCTGGTTCGCGCTGATGCCGCTGGAACATGCCGAGAGTCTGCTCATGCAAGATCGGTCGGTGGCTGAATTCACCGCACTGGCGCAGCAAGACTCTCGCTTGCAAGGGGCTTTGGACTATGCGCACAAGCACCGCGAGGTGATCGCTCTCTTTGGCCGCTACCCCCACCGCAATGATTTGTTAGGACGTGTCTCAAGCGCTGCCGAACTGGACTATTTGGCCCAGCCCGGTGCGGGCTTCTAGGCCTGTTTGAAAATTAACAGAAAATAGCCTAACTGCGTCACTCACTGCGCCAAATCCCTCGACCTCTCCCCATTCGCCAGCTCCAGACCTCAGCCCATGTCCTCCACCATTCTTCAGAACATTCCCGTCGGCCAAAAGGTCGGTATCGCTTTCTCCGGCGGCCTGGACACCAGTGCTGCCCTGCACTGGATGCGCAACAAGGGTGCTATCCCCTATGCCTACACCGCCAATTTGGGCCAGCCGGACGAGCCCGACTACGAGGAAATCCCCCGCAAGGCGATGCAGTACGGCGCCGAGAAGGCGGTCTTGGTGGACTGCCGTGCCCAGCTCGCCCATGAAGGCATTGCCGCCTTGCAAAGCGGTGCTTTCCACATCAGCACGGCCGGTATCACCTACTTCAACACCACGCCGCTGGGCCGCGCCGTCACCGGCACCATGCTGGTGGCCGCCATGCAGGCCGACGACGTCAATATCTGGGGCGACGGCTCGACCTTCAAAGGCAATGACATTGAGCGTTTTTACCGCTACGGCTTGCTGACCAACCCGGCGCTGAAGATTTACAAGCCCTGGCTGGATCAGCAGTTCATTGACGAGTTGGGCGGCCGCGCCGAAATGTCGGCCTTCATGACCGCGGCCGGCTTCGGCTACAAGATGTCGGCCGAAAAGGCCTATTCGACTGACTCGAATATGTTGGGCGCGACACACGAAGCCAAGGACCTGGAGTTCTTGAACAGCGGCATCAAGATCGTCAACCCCATCATGGGCGTGGCCTTCTGGCGTGACGACGTGGTCGTGAAGGCCGAGCAGGTCACGGTGCGCTTCGAGGAAGGCCAGCCGGTCGCCTTGAACGGTGTCGAGTTTGCCGATCCGGTCGAGTTGCTGCTGGAAGCCAACCGCATCGGCGGCCGCCACGGCCTGGGCATGAGCGACCAGATCGAAAACCGCATCATCGAGGCCAAGAGCCGCGGCATCTATGAGGCTCCGGGCCTGGCCTTGCTGCACATCGCCTATGAACGCCTGCTAACCGGCATCCACAACGAGGACACGATCGAGCAGTACCGAATGAATGGCATGAAGCTCGGCCGCCTGCTGTACCAGGGCCGCTGGTTCGACCCGCAGGCCATCATGCTGCGCGAGAGTGCCCAGCGCTGGGTGGCGCGCGCCATCACCGGCGAGGTCAGCATCGAGCTGCGCCGGGGCAACGACTACTCACTGCTCGACACCCGCAGCGCCAACCTGACCTACAAGCCCGAGCGCCTGAGCATGGAAAAGGTCGAGGACGCGCCGTTCTCGCCGCTGGACCGGATCGGCCAGCTGACCATGCGCAATCTCGACATTGTCGACACACGTGAAAAGCTGATGACCTATGCCAAGGTCGGCCTGCTGTCACCGGCCACGGCGAATAGCTTGCCGCAGTTGCAGGGCAAGCCCGAAGGCAAGCTGGCCGACAAGCCTTGACCGGACTGCTCCCACAAACATGGTCACGCCGCCTGCTATGTGGGGCGGCGGCCGCGCTCTTCTTCGTGCCGGCTTGGGGCTTGGAGCCGGCCGGCGCTGGCGTGGTGCTGACGATCAGCGGCATGGGCCTGAAGAGCGAGGCCAAGTTTGATATGGCCATGTTGGCGGCCCTGCCCCAGCACAGCTTCATCACCGGCACGCCTTGGTACCCGACAGCCCGCAAATTCAGCGGGCCCTTGCTGAGGGATGTGTTGGCCGCGGCCGGTGTCAAAACCCAGACCGAGGGCAAGGTAATCGAAGCCATCGCCATCAATGACTACAAGGTCAGCATCCCGATTGAGGACGCCTGGCGGCACAAATTGATCGTGGCGCGGTTGCTCGATGACAAGCCGATGGCGCTGCGCGACAAAGGCCCGCTCTTTCTTATTTACCCCTTCGACTCCGATGAGCAATTGCGCAATAGCATTTTTTACAGCCGCTCGGCATGGCAGTTAAAGTCCTTGCGGATCAAGTGAGGCCTGCTTGAGCAACCACAGCCATCAACGTCGCCGCCTGCGCATTTTTCTGGGCGCCATGTGCAGCCTGTTGGTGCTCACCTTCTGCGCGGTCGGCTGGCTGCAAACGCGTCAATTCGAGCTGATCAGCTCGGCCCAGCGCTACCAAGACGACTATGTCGTGTGGAGCTTGTTTCAGTTCGAGGTCGACTTTCTCAAGCTGCGCCAAGCACTAGACCAGACCGCAGCGGCGGCCTCGGCTTCATCGACAGGCAGCTCCGCCGACCTGCAGATTGCCGCCGACTTGGTCGAAAAGCGCTTTGAGATTTTCGTCAGCAGGCTCGGGCTGGTGGAGGATGAATATGCCACCCGCTTGCTGCAGCGCGACCCAGATTACAGCCAAACACTGGCGCAGATTCGCAGCTTTGTGCAGTCTGCCGACAAGTTGCCGCTAACGGCCGAATTAATCGCACGCCAGCCCGCACATGCTGGCGCGGTACTGGCGCAATTGGCGGGCTTGGCCGAGGGCATTCACGATCTTTCGCTGACTGCCTCGCACCAGGTATCGCAACAGGCTACCGAGCGCAGTGATACGGTGCGCCACCATGCACGTCTGAGCCTTTGGCTAACGCTGGTGCAATGCGCACTCACGCTGGGCCTGACCTTGCTGGTGGTGCATCAATTCAGGAGTTTATTGCGCAATGCACGCGACCAAAAGATCCAAGCTGCCAAATTGCTCGAAGCGCAGCATGCAGCCGAGGCAGGCAGCCGCGCCAAGAGCTTGTTTCTGGCCAATATGAGCCATGAGTTACGCACGCCCATGCACGGCTTGTTGGGCATGTTGGACCTGCTCAAAGACGGCCCGCTCAAGCCCGAACAAGCGCGCCAACTCAAGTCTGCCGCCAACGCCAGCCAACATCTGCTGGCGGTGCTGAACGACATCTTGGACATCTCCAAGATGGAGGCCGGCGGTATCAGCATCAATACGCAGGCGCTGTTTTTGCCCGATCTTTTGGCCGAAGTAGAGCAATTGAGTCGCTCGCAGGCCCAGGCTGGCGGCTTGGAGTTGAATCTGAGCGTCGAGGCAGGGCTGCCCGATTGGGTCAGCGCCGATCCCACTCGCTTGCGCCAGATTCTGCTCAATTTGCTCGGCAATGCGATCAAATTCACGCCGCAAGGTCAGGTCACGCTGCGCTTGAGCCGCGCCGACGGATCAAGCGGCCAGGGGTGTTTAAGCTTTCAAGTCAAAGACAGCGGCATCGGCATGGACGCGGCCACCATGGCCAAGCTGTTCCAGCGCTTCAGCCAAGGTGATGACTCCAGCTCTCGACGATTTGGCGGCAGTGGCTTGGGCCTGGAAATTTCACGCAATCTGGCGCGCGCCATGGGTGGCGACATCACCGTGAAGAGTCAAATCGGCCAAGGTTCCACCTTCACCCTGCAGCTGCCGCTGAATGAATGCCAAGCGCCGGACGTGACGGCCGCAGCCACAACCGGTCAAGTCAGCGGCAAGTCCCTGCGCATCTTGGTCTCCGAGGATCACCCCACCAATCAAGCCTATCTGCAAGCGGTGCTGGAGCGTCTCGGGCACCGCGCGGTGTTTTGCGCCAATGGACTGGAAGCTTTGCAGCGTTTAAAGCAAGAAGAACAAGACGACTTCGATTTGGTGTTGATGGATTTGCACACGCCGATGATGGACGGCTACCAGGCAAGTCGCGCGATACGGGCGCTACCCGGCGCCAAATCGGGCATCAAAATCATTGCCTTGTCCGCCGATGCCTTCGAGGAATCGCGTGCCCGCGCGCTGCAGTCCGGCATGAACGGCTTTTTGGCCAAGCCGGTCAGCATTGAGGTGCTGACCCAGACATTGGGTGGCCAAATAGCCGAGGCGCACCCAGCGCCCAGCCAGATAGTGCCGGCTGCTTTGAGTGAAGCTTTGGAGTTCGACCCGGCCGCGCTGCAAGAGTTGCGCCAAAACCTGCCCGAGGCCATTGTTGCCAAGTTCTACGCGACCTATATCGCCAGCCTTGCCCAGACTCGCCTCGCGCTCAAGCAGGCAAGTGAACAGCGCGATAGCGCCGCCTTGCAGGCGGCCGCTCACAGCATCAAGGGTGCGGCCGCCAACCTCGGCCTCGTTTTGGTTCAGCGGCCGGCCTTGGCCTTGGAGATGCGCGCCAGACAGGCGATGCTTGATGGCCCCAGCGATGTAGAAACATGGGCGCAATTGCAGCAACTCGCACAGGCACTGCTGCAAGCGCTGCTGCGCAGTGAAGCCGTCTGTGCCGAGCAGGGTCTGCTTGAGCGGGCCTAAAGCAAGAGCGGCTCGGTCTCCAGGCGAATGCCGAAGCGCCCGTAAACGCTTTCTTGAATCGCACGCGCCAAGGTGACGACCTCCGCGCCGCGTGCCTCGCCCCGATTGACCAAGACCAAGGCCTGCTTGTCATAGACGGCCGCGCCGCCGACCGCCTTGCCCTTCCAGCCGCAGGCATCGATCATCCAGCCGGCGGCCAGTTTGATGCTGCCGTCAGGCATGGGGTAATGGACGATGTGCGGGTCACGGCCGATGATGTCGCGGCATTGCTCGGCACTGACCAGCGGGTTCTTGAAAAAGCTGCCGGCATTGCCGATCACAGCCGGGTCGGGCAGCTTGGCGCGGCGAATCGCGCAGATCCAGTCAAAAATTTGGCCGGCCGTCGGCTGAACTATGCCGGTTTCGGCCATCTTGCGTTCTAACTCCAGATAGCCCAGCACCGGCTGCCAGGGCTTGGGGCAGCGCAGGCGCACATGGGTGATCACGCTCTTGCCCGCCAGCCCGCCAAAGCCGGTTTGTTTGAATACGCTGTCCCGATAGCCGAAGTTGCACACCGAAGCCGGCAGCAGCACATTGCGCCCGGTCACCAGGTCCACCACGGCGACGCTGTCCAGCCTGTCCTTGATTTCAAGGCCGTAGGCGCCGATGTTTTGCACCGGAGCCGCACCCACCGTGCCGGGAATCAAAGCGAGGTTCTCCAGACCCGGAAAACCTTGCTCAACCGTCCATTGCACCAATTGATGCCAGGGCACACCCGCGCCTGCCTCGATAATCCAGGCGTCTGGCCTTTCTTCCAGCAGGCGAATGCCAGGTATTTCCATCTTCAGCACCACCGCATCGACGTCTTGGGTCAACACGATATTGCTGCCGCCGCCCAGCACAAACTTGGGCGCACGGCCCAGTAGCGGATGATCGACGACTCGGCGCACATCGGCGGCCGAGCGAATGCGCACCAAGCGCTGCGCGGTCGCCGGCAAGCCGAAGCTGTTGTATGGCTTCAGGTTGACGCTCAATTCGATAGGCAAAGCCCGGCTTGCCAATTCGGGCTGGGACTCATTCGGGGGATTTACAGCTTGATCCTGCATGGCAGAATTTTCCCAGATCAATCGGGCTATCCTTGGCCCACTCACCACTCAGCGATAAATAAACATGCCAAGTTTTGACACCACTCTCGAACCCGATATGGCCAAGATCAAAAATGGCGTTGACACCAGCGCCAAAGAGATCGCCACTCGCTTCGACTTCAAAGGCACCAGCGCCGAAGTCGTCTTGAAGGAAAAAGAGAAGGAAATCCACGCCACCGGCGACAGCGATTTTCAGCTCGAACAGATCGAGGCCGTGTTCTACGCCAAGCTGATCAAGCAAGGCGTGGTCATCAGCTTTCTGGACAAGCAGGAAAAGATCGAAAAGCTCGGCGGCGACAAAGTACGCCGGGTCTACAAGATCAAGAACGGCATCGAGTCCGTGCTGGCCAAGAAGATCGTTGCGGCGGTCAAAGACGCCAAACTCAAGGTGCAAGCCTCGATCCAGGGCGACACCGTGCGCATCACCGGCAAAAACCGCGATGACCTGCAAGTCGGCATCGCCTTGCTGAAAAAAGAATTCGCGGATGTGCCGCTGAGCTACGACAACTTCCGCGACTGACCACCAATGAAAATGCCGGCGTATGTTTGCTGGGCCTTGGGCTGCGGCCTGTGGGTCACGGCCGCTTGCGGACAAACCGCCGGTACGGTCAGTTTCAATGGCAGTTTGGGTACCAAGGCCGCGCTGCTGATGATAGACGGCGAGGCGCGCACATTGACGGTAGGCAGCACCCTACGCGGCGTACGCCTGCTCTCGGTCGATGACAACCGGGCCGAGATCGAACTGGGCGGGCGCCGCCAGACGCTGTTGATGGGAGCCACGCCGGGACGCATCGGCGACAACGCGCCGCCCCCAAACGGTGGGCGAAAGATCATTTTGAGCGCCGGCTCCGGCGGCCACTTCACCAGCATCGGCAGTATCAACGGCCAAAGCACGCAATTCTTGATCGACACCGGGGCCACCGCCATCTCGATCAGCCAGACCGAGGCCGAACGCATGGGCCTGAATTTTTCGGCCGGGCGACGCATCATGACGCAAACCGCCAACGGCGTGGTGCCCGCCCACATGATGCAGCTGAACAGCGTGCGCATCGGCGATGTCGAAGTCCGCAATGTCGAGGCCATCGTCATTCCGGGTCAGATGAGCCATGTCTTGCTGGGCAATAGCTTTTTGACCCGTTTTCAGATGCAAAGACATAACGATGTGCTGACGCTGGATTTGCGCTACTAAAACCGGTTTGAAAAAACCGCCTGGGCCATGAAAAAACTCACCCAACAGAGTGCTTTGAAGTTCAAGAAACTCCTGCGTTTTACGATACTGGCCGGATGCGCGCGAAAAAAACCATGACCCAAAGCCCTTCAGTTCTTCAGCCACTCCTGGGCCTGATGTTGGCCGGCGTGATGTCGCTGGCCCAGGCAACGCCAGAAAAGGCCGCTAAATTCTATGAAGACGCTTTGTTGCGCTATGAAAAAGGCGACCTTGACGGCGCCACCGTTCAACTCAAGAACACCATTCAGCAGGACCAGAAAATGCTGGCCGCGCATTTGCTGCTTGGCAAGGTCTTGCTCAAAAACGGTGAGCTGAAAGGCGCCGAGGCTGCCTTTGAAGAAGCATTGAAGCAAGGCGTCAATCGCAGCGAAGTCGCCGTGCCGCTGGGGCAGCTGTATTTGCAGCTGGGTGAGCGCAAGAAGCTGCTGGATGAATTGACGCTGACCGGCATGCCGCAGTCCATCCATGTCGACATCTTGACCTTGCGCGGATCGGCCTACGCCATGTCCGGCAACATGGCAATGGCCAGCAAGAGTTACGCCGAGGCCAAGCAACTCAACCCTAACTCGGCCACACCGCTGATTGCGGAGGCCCCCCTGCTCTTGCGCATGGGCGAGCCCGACAAGGCTCGCGCGATGGCAGCCAGGGCGGTAGAACTGGCACCGACCAATGCTGCTGCCTGGTACACGCAGGGTGTGATCCTGCAGTCCTTGCAAGAGGCCAAGGGAGCGCTGGTCGCGCAAGAGCGAGCCTTGGCACTGAATCCTAAACAGGTTGATGCGCGCATCGCCCACGCCTCGCTCTTGATTGGTCTGGGGCGGGAGAAGGAGGCCGAAAAGGACTTGGCGCTGCTGGTCGAGCAAGAGCAAGAAGATCCTCGCGCCTACTACTTGACCGGCCTGCTGGCCAGCCGCAAGGGGGACGACGCCGCAGCCAAAACCGCCTTTGGCGCAGCAGTTGGCCTGGTCGATGCCATTCCTCCCGAAATCATTGCCGGCAATGAGCCCTTGCTGATGGCCGGCGCCTTGTCACATCGCGCGCTAGGCAATGCCGAAAAGGCGCAGTTCTACCTGGAGACATTGCTGACGTCGAACAGCAAGCATTACAACGCCATGGTGATGCTGGCCGGTGTCTATATCGACAAGCGCGACTACAACCGCGCCGCGCCACTGCTCGAGAATGCGCAACGCGCCAAGCCCGATGACGCGCAAGTGATGTATCTGATGGGCTCACTGCAAATGGCCCGCAAGAGATATCAGTTGGCCAGTGAGTTGTTTGAAAAGGCTGCCGCCAAAAGCGGCACCGCCTCCGCCGTGCGTGAATTGGGCTTCAGCCAGCTCAGTTTGGGGCAGGACAAGGCCGGCATGGCCAATCTGGAGAAGGCCTTTGCGGCCAAACCTGGCGACCCTCGCGCCGGTGTTCAATTGACGATGACATACCTGGCTCAGGGCAATAACGCCAAAGCCATGCAGACCGCACAGGCCATCGTCAAGAAGGATCCCGACAACCTGACCATGCTCAATTTCTTGGGCAATATCAAAGGCCGCACCGGCGATAAAAAGGGTGCCCGCGAGGCGTTTCAACAGGCACTCACTAAAGACCCCAACTTCAGGCCGGCTGCCATCAATCTGAGTTGGCTGGACATGGAGGAATTGCGCTTTGACGAGGCTCGCAGCCGCCTGAGCAAAATGGTGGTGGGCGCAAAAGACGACCCCGATGTGTTGTTTCAACTGGGTGTGCTGGAACTGCGCGCCAAGCGCTCAGCCGAAGCGATGACTTTCCTGCAAAAGTCAGATGAACTGCAGCGTACCGACCCGCGTGCCGGACTGCTGATGATTGAATTGCTGAGCGGGCAACAGCAAAACGACAAGGCGCTGAGCTTGGCCAAAGCCTTGGCGGCGAAATATTCCACCTTGCTGACGCCTCAACTGACGCTGAGTCGCCTCTATTTGAACGCCGGAGACGGCAATAATGCACGCCTCACTCTGCAAGCCGCCACCCGCATTGCCGAATTCAATCCGGCGCAGCAAGTGCAGATTGGCCGCATGAACCTGATGGCGGGCGGCATAGACGGCGCGGCCTACAACGTTCAAAAGGCCTTGCAGGCGCAGCCGAACTATTTAGAGGCCTTGGGTCTGCAGGTCGAAGTTGAAGCCAGGCGCGGCGATGTGGCGCGAGTCGACGCGGCGTTAAAGACGCTTAACTCAGCTCACCCTGGAGCAAGCTTGAGCTTGATGGCTACGGCGCATGTGGCGATGTCTCGCGGCCAATACCAGGCGGCGCTCAGCGGCTACCGAGCCGTGATGGCGAAGGAGCCCAGCACCGGCAACGCGATCCTGATCACACAGGCGCAAATTGCCGCCGGCGAGGTCGAAAAGGCCTTGAGCGGCCTGGAGGAATGGGCCAAAAAGAACCCCAAGGACCGCAATGCACTCAAGGCACTGGCGCAGGTGCAACTACAAGCCGGTAAGAATGAGGCCGCACGCAAGAGTTTTGTGCAGGTCTTGGCGATCGAACCAAATGATGCGGCCACCTTGATCTATTACGCCGCGCTGCTGCAGCGACTCGGCGACCCGGCCGCCGTTGACGCGGCCGAGAAAGCCGTCAAGTTCGCGCCAGGCAATGCCGAGGCAACCGACAACCTGGGCTGGATCTTGGTGCAGCGCGGCAATGTGGACGCCGGCCTGCGTCATTTGCGCGAAGCGAGGTTGCGCAACCCCAACTCGGGCGACATCCGTTTTCACCTCGCCTATGCGCTGACCAAGTCCGGCCGCAAGATTGAGGCCAAGGAAGAGTTGGCGGCGGCCTCCTCTGTGCCCAACAAGGTGCGGCCGAGCGCACAACTGGAAAAGCTGAAAACGGAGTTGGGCCTGTAAATAATGCCAAGAGTTCGTGCAAAAGCTACGTGAAGGCCTCTAAGGGCGGCGCTTGATGGGTTCAAGGTCGCTAAAGTGCCGACAGGCGCACTCGTTCAGCGCATGCATCACCCCACGCGACGCATTACCCCCCGATTCGCGGGATTGCTCGCACAGCTGAAATCGTTAGGATCGCAGCCAACAACATGAACACCAGAATTTCCGGACACAAGGCAAACACCATGACAAACACATCGCAGCTTAGCAAGATCGTGAATCAACTCACTGCGTGTACTGCCATCGCATTGCTCGGTCTTGCCACTGGTGCTGCCCATGCCACGGTTGAGTTGACCAAGACCGGCGCAAACTTATTTGACGGCCGTACGGTGCAATTTGGTTCTGTAGTTCCGGGTGGTCAATCAACCATGGGCGCCTGGAAGGTCAACGAAACCAATGGGGCGCAGAATTTTTGGGTCTATTGCCTTGACCCCTTGCACACAAGCATTTCGCCGGACACCTATGACAAGGTGAGCTTGAGCAATTTCGTTACTGCGGCCGCAGCAGACGCAGGCTATACCAAGCTGTTCGCCAGTACGCCTTATCAAGCGAATGGCATCGTGAACTTATACGATGACTCAACAAATGCGACAACAGCGAAAGTGCTGAACAATTTGACGTCGCTTTATCAGCATGCTTATGCCGACAGCCTGACCGACGCCAAGAAATCTGCCGCCTTTCAATATGCAATTTGGGAAATTGAAGGCGATGGGGCTGGCGCCTATTCAAGGACCACTGGCAGCTTTAAATACACCGGCACAGACAGCGCTGACGGAGTTTTCACTGCCACGGTTGATAAATATTTAGCCGGTTTGAACACTGGCACCTGGGCAAACGGCCTCACTACGGTGACCAACTACACCTTCAATGTCTACAACCCCAACCCATCGGGCAGTGGCCAAGCGGTGATGTCTGCGACCGCAGTTCCTGAGCCAGGCTCCTTGGCGCTCGCTGGCTTGGCGCTGTTCGGCATGGTCTACACCCGTCGCCAGAGCAAGGCAAAACAGCTCTGAGCCAGAATAGATCTTCGGTTTTTTGAATAGCGAAAGCGGCCCTTGTGGCCGCTTTTTTGTTTTTCAGCGGCGGCGACTCCACTGTCGCTGCCGAGACAAAGAAAAATAGAACGTTCGTGCTAAAACCCAGCTCTGTAGCAAGGTTCTGAACAAGGCAGCAACACAGCATGGACTTGAACTTCACGGCGGAAGAAATTGCTTTCCGCGCCGAAATCCGGCAATGGGTGGCGGAGCACCTGCCCCAAGACATCTGCGCCAAGGTGCATCAGGCGCAGCGCCTGGGCAAGAGCGATATGCAGCGCTGGGCCAAGATCCTGGGCACGCAGGGCTGGCTGGGCTGGGCTTGGCCCAAGCAGTTTGGAGGTCCGGGCTGGAACGCCGTGCAACGCCATCTGTTCGAGGAAGAATGTGCGCTGGCCGGTGCGCCGCGCATCGTCCCGTTTGGCCCGGTGATGGTGGCTCCAGTCATCATGGCCTTCGGCACACCGGAGCAGCAGCAGCGCTTTCTACCCGGCATCGCGAGTGGCGAGGTCTGGTGGAGCCAGGGCTACAGCGAGCCGGGGTCGGGGTCGGATCTGGCTTCGGTCAAATGCAAGGCTGAGCGGCAAGCGGGCGGCAGCTTCCTCGTCAATGGCCAAAAGACCTGGACTACCTTGGGCCAATATGGCGACTGGATTTTTTGCCTGGTGCGCACCGATTCCTCCGGCAAGCCTCAGACCGGCATCTCTTTTTTGCTGATTGATATGAAGTCGCCCGGCGTGACCGTGCGGCCCATCATCATGTTGGACGGAGAACATGAGGTAAACGAGGTGTTCTTCGACAATGTCCAGGTGCCGGCCGACAATCTGATCGGCGAGGAAAACAAAGGCTGGACCTATGCCAAATATTTGCTGGCGCATGAGCGCAGCAATATCGCCGACGTGAACCGCGCCAAGCGGGAGTTGGAGCGGCTCAAGCGCATTGCCACGGCCGAGGGCTTGATGGAGAAGGACACACGCTTTCGCGACCAAGTGGCATTGCTGGAGGTCGACATCATTGCCTTGGAGATGATGGTCTTGCGCGTGCTGTCAGCCGAAAAAAGTGGCAAGCAGTCCCTTGATGTGGCGGGCCTGCTCAAGATCCGCGGCAGCGAGATTCAGCAGCGCTATACGGAGTTGATGATGCTGGCCGCCGGCCCTTTCAGCTTGCCCTATATCCATGAGGCGATGGAGGCCGGCTGGCAGGGCGACCATGTCGGCGCGGCTTATTGCGCGCCCTTGGCCAGTCACTATTTCAACACCCGCAAGACCACCATCTACGGTGGCTCGAACGAAGTGCAACGCAATATCGTCGCGCAGACGGTCTTGAGCTAAGGGGTTAGCAGGATGGACTTCGATTTCACCGACGACCAAGCCTCTTTGCGCGACGCGGTGCGCCGCTGGGTAGCCAAAGACTACGACTTCGCGCAACGGCAAGGTTTTGTGCGCTCCGGCGGCTTTTCGCGCGAGGCCTGGGACGGGATGGCAGGCCTGGGCTTGTTGGGGCTGGCCGTGCCCGAAGCCCATGGCGGCATGGGCTTGGGCAGCGTCGATGCGATGGTGGTGATGGAAGAGTTAGGCCGTGGCCTCGTGATGGAGCCGTTCGCACAAGCCGGCTTGATCGCCCCCGCCGTACTCGGCCATGCGCCCGAGGCGGTGCAGGCCGAATGGTTGCCCAGAATAGCCGGCGGCGAAGCCTTGATCGCGCTGGCCCAACAAGAACGCGGGGCGCGCTACGGCCTGAACCATGTCGGCGCCCGCGCCTTAGACGGCAAGCTCAGCGGCGTCAAAAACCTGGTCGCCGCGGCTGACGCGGCGGATGCCTTCATCGTGCCGGCGCGTGTGCATGGAAGCATCAATGCTGCCGACGGCATCGCGCTTTACCTGATCGAGCGGCACGCGGCAGGTGTCGGGATTCGCCCCTACAGCCTGCAAGACGGGTCGCGTGCGGGAGACCTGAGCCTGTGCGATACGCCGGCCACATGCTTGGTCGGACCCGAGCAAGGTCTGGCCGTACTGGAGTTGGCCGTCGATATCGGCATTGCCGCCTTGTGCGCCGAGGCCGTAGGCGCGATGGAAGAACTGATCGCCATCACCGCCGACTATATGAACCAGCGCAAGCAATTTGGTGTTTCGATCAGCAGTTTTCAGGCGCTGCGCCACCGTATCGCCGACGTCAAAATGCAGCTCGAGTTGGCCCGCTCGATGAGCTACTTTGCCAGTTTGAAGCTGGGCGAAAAGCCGGCAGCCCGGCGCCGCGCCTTGGCGCAGGCCAAGCTGCAACTGGGCCAATCCATGCGCTATGTCGGCCAGCAATGCACGCAGTTGCACGGCGGCATCGGCGTCACCGATGAATACATTTCCAGCCATTACTTCAAACGTCTGACCGTGATGGAAATGCAGTTTGGCGACAGCCTGCACCAACTCGCCGAGGTCAGTGCCCGCATGACGGACAAGGCCGGCGTGTTCGTTTGAGCTAAGCCAGCAGTTCGCGCCAGTCCGGCGCCAAATCACTCAAGCCGATACGGCGGTGTCCATCGCGCCCCTCCACCGTGGTGGCAGCAAATAGGGCCTTCACAATCGCCTGCTCACAGGCCTCGGCGGCGGCCTGGAACAAAGAGTCAAGTCTTGCTTCGTGCAGCATGGCGACCGAGGGCATTGCCTGCGTGGCGCTGTGCGGTAGCTGGTAAGCGGTGGAGAAAGCCAAGGCAATATCGCCGCTGCCGTGGCCATAGTCGGAGCCAGTTCGCGCCAAACCGGCCCCGGCCCGGCGCGCCAATCGACTCAGCTGCCGGGCGTCCAGCGGCGCATCGGTCGCCAGAATCAGGATGATGGAGCCCTTCTCCGGCCCGGCCGTCTTGTCCGACTCACGCAGCCGCTGTTGCAGCAAGGGCCCGATGCAGCGCCCTTGCAGCGTCAAGGCCTCGGGGCGGCCAAAGTTGGCCAGCACCAAGGCTGCGACCACATAACCCTCTATCTGCCGTGAGGCCGAACCGATGCCGCCCTTCAGACCGAAGGCGCTCATGCCCCGCCCTGCCCCGACGCTGCCCTGAGCGAAGTCAGCTCCGGCGTCGGCCAAGGCCTGCGCCAAGTGCAAGTGCTGTACGGCAAAGGCCTGTGCGTCATTCAGATAGCCGTCATTGCATTCCAAGACCAGCGGATTGACGGTCGGCCAGTCGCGGCCAATCTGCGGGTGGCGGGCGATGGTCTCTCGCGTCAAGGCGGTCGCCAAGGTGCCCACCGCCATGGTGCTGCCCAGCACGATGGCCGTCTCCAATTGCCCCAACTCCTGCATTTGCAGCAGTCCCATGCTCTTGCCGAAACCATTCAGCACGGCCAAACCGGCCGGCAGTTTGTTCAAAAACAAATCACCGTCATGCGGCTTGATGACGGTCACTCCGGTCTGCACCGGGCCGGCGGCCAGCGTGTGGTGGCCCACCGTGACCCCGGCCACATCGGCCAAACTGTCCAGCGGGCCACTGGGCAGCACGCCAATGCGGGGAAAGACCTCCATCGGCTTGGCCCTCATGCCTGGTCCCCATAGATGGCCACAAACGGCAGCTCGCCGACGCGCGCATAGCCCCGGTACATGCCCTCGGAGTTGAAACTAAAGGCAATATCGCCATTTGCCGCCACCGCGATCAAGCCGCCGCTGCCGCCCAGATTCGGCAACTTGGTTTTCACCACATTGTCGGCCGCGGCCTGTACCGAAAGCCCCAAATAGGCCATCTGGGCCGACACATCATGTGCGGCGCAAGCGCGCATAAAAGCTTCGCCCGTGCCGGTGCAAGACACCGCCACCGTGGCGTCATTGGCGTAGCAGCCGGCACCGATGATGGGTGAATCACCAACCCGGCCGAGTTGCTTATTGGTCATGCCGCCGGTCGAGGTGGCGGCGGCCAAGTGCCCGGCTGCATCGAGAGCCACCGCGCCAACGGTGCCGAGTTTGCAAGCGTCATCGATCGGGCCCGAGCCTGAACTTTCGCCATCATGGTCAAGCAAGGCACCGCGCTGCGCGCGCTGGGCCGCACGCAATTGCGCCAGCCGCAACTCGGTGCCGAACCATTCCGGCGCAACCTGCTCGAGTTGATAACTGGCCGCAAACGCGTCGGCCGCCGCGCCCACAAACATCAGATGTTCGCTGTGCTGCATCACGGCGCGGGCCGCCAGCACCGGGTTGCGGGTGGTACTCAGGCCGGCTACCGCCCCCGCCTGCAAATTGCTGCCGTCCATCACGCTGGCGTCCAACTCATGCGTGCCGGCGGCGGTATAGACAGCGCCGCGCCCGGCGTTGAACAACTCGCACTCCTCGATCTGCCGCACCGCCGCAACCACCACCTCAAGCGCCGCCACACCGGCAGCCAGTTGGGCCTGGCCGGCCAACAAGATGCGGGCCATGGCGGCCAGATATTCGGCCTCTTTCGCGGCACTCATCTGGCTGCGCAGCAGCGTGCCGGCGCCGCCGTGGATGGCCAGGACCGGCATCATTTGATTGTTTGACATCGCACGCATCCCAAAATTCACCCCGCCGGTCAAAAGCCTCGACTCGAAGCCCGCATTCTTTCAGCCTGACGCCGGCGGCCTCACCCCGACTAACCCTCGGACGGCCTTGAGGGACAATGCGCTCATGAAGATGCATATCGCCCAAATCCTGTTTTCCCAAGGCTTCGGCAGCCGTCGCCTGTGTTCCGGCCTGCTGTTCAACGGCGAGGTCAGCATTGGCGGCCATGTCATTGCCGACCCCTGGGAGGAGTTCGAAACCGAGGGTCTGGAGTTCGAGGTGTCGGGCAAGACCTGGCCCTATTACGCCAAGGCCTTGATCCTGCTGAACAAGCCCAGCGGCTATGAATGCTCGCGCAAACCCAAGCATCACCCCAGCGTGATGAATCTGCTGCCCGCCCCGTTGCGTGAGCGTGACGCGCAGCCGATTGGCCGGCTCGACGAAGACACCACCGGCCTGCTGCTGCTGACCGATGACGGCGCCCTGATCCACAAGCTGACCAGCCCCAAGCACCATGTGCCCAAGGTCTATGAGGCGCAGTGCAAGCACCCCGTAACGCCTGAAATGGTGGCACAGTTGCTGGCCGGCGTGGAGTTGCGCGAGCCGGAATCCAGCAAGCCTCCCGGATCTCCTGGCGCAAAGCCCGAGCGCACCGTGCCCTACAAGCCCGAACAGGTGCGCGCCGAGGGCGCCGAGGCCTTCGGCACGCATGGTCTGCGTTTGACCTTGATCGAAGGCAAATACCATCAGGTCAAGCGTATGGTGGCTGCCGTCGGCAACCGGGTCGAGAGCCTGCATCGCCCGCAGTTTGGCGCGCTCACCTTGCCGCCCGATTTGAAGCCGGGCGAGTGGATTTGGCTCAGCAGCCCGAGCTTGATCACACCCACATAACAAGTTGATGACACGGCATCACCGATCGGTGTTTGCCCTAGAAATGCGGCAACTTTGCGACGATCTAGGGAAGACCCGAGTCATGTTGTAACAAACTGTCTGTAGAACCTCGTCCTTAACACAGGGGCCAAGCGCCCACTGTCAAAGAGCTGCCCAGAAAGTGCAGCCGATTTGCCGAGGGAATACCGACTTATGACTGCAGCAGCTGCCTTGGGGCAGATGAACGCGACCGCGCCCAGCCTTGTGGCGCCGAGCAAAACGGCCAGACCCGACATCACCGAGCAGGTGAAGTCGGAGCGTTTCGCATCGCTGTGCGAACGCATCACCATCCCGACACTGATGGGTCTGGTGTTCAGTCTGATGCCGGTACTCCTGTTCTGGCCCCACTTGCCACATGCCGTCTTGCTGACCTGGTTCGGCGTACGCCTGGCTCTGAGTGGTCTGCGCTGCTTCGATGTTCTGCGCTTCAGGCGCTACTGGCAGGCCTGCAGCCAAACACCGAGCACCGCTGAGCTGGCCCCATGGCGGCGGCGTTTCATGCTGGCGCTGGGGCTGGACTCGCTGAGCTGGGGCGCGGCCGGTTGGATCTTTCATGCGACTGCAGCACCCGAGCTCGAGGGCGTCATCTTGGCGGCCCTGGTGGCCTTGAGTGGCATCGGCCTGCTCAATCTGGGCGGGCGCTGGCGTGCCAATCTGCTCTTCAGCGGCTTCGCTTTGGCACCATTGATTGCCTATCATCTGAGCTTGGGCAGCCAAGTTGGCGCCCTGACCGCGCTGGGTCTGATGGCCTTTGTGGCCATCGGCCTGAATGAATCGCGCCGTGCCGACCATCGCAGCACCGAGCTCTTGCGCCTGCGCTTGATCACCGATCGGGTCGCCCAGCAGCATCAACAGGCACTGCAGTCAGCCGAGCAATCGAGCACCAGCAAGAGCCGTTTCGTCGCGAACATGAGCCATGAGATTCGCACCCCGCTGAATGGCATTCTGGGCATGACACAGCTGTTGGAGCGATCCACGCTGGATGTGCAGCAGCGCGAGCAGGTCGACATCATGCGCCGCTCGGGCCACCACTTGCTGGCCTTGGTCAATGACATTCTTGATCTGGCCCGGATCGAGTCGGGCAAGCTGGCCGTGGATGCCGGGCCCGTCAATGTGCGCGAGACCGTCGACGACGTTTGCCGCCTGCTGGGCGAAACAGCGCGCGACAAGGGTCTGGCCTTCGAACTTCAAATGAGCCCCGCCCTGCCCCACTATGCACTCGGCGACGCCTCGCGCATCAAGCAGGTGCTGCACAACCTGATCGGCAATGCGATCAAGTTCACCGAGCGGGGTCAGGTCTTGATCGAGGTCGGCACCACGCTGGACATGCGCGCCGGCACGCTCTTGCGCTTTGCCGTGCGGGACACCGGCGAGGGCATTGCGGCCGACCAGATGGAGCGCGTGTTCGCGCCCTTTGAGCAGGCCGAACAGGCCGAGGCCGCCCAGGGCCAGGCGCGCAAACCGCGCCGCCAAGACGGCACCGGCCTGGGCCTGACCATTTCACGCGAACTGGCGCGCGCGATGGGCGGCGACCTGCGCTGCAGCTCGGTCCCCGGTCAGGGTTCCTTGTTCGAGTTCACCTTGCCGCTGCAGGCCTGCGTCAGTGAGATCCCCCCGCTCAGCACAGCGCGCGGTGTAGTGCAACCCGCGCCCAAATTGTCTGGCCGCGTGCTGCTGGTCGACGACAGCATGGTCAATGTGCTGGTCGCCACCGCCATGCTGGAGAGCTGCGGCCTGCAGGTCGAGCAAGCCGAAGATGGCCTGCAAGCACTTGAGCGGCTCGAGACCGCCGCCTACGACCTCGTCTTGATGGACTGCCAGATGCCCAAAATGGACGGCTTTGAGGCCACGCGGCGCTGGCGCGCGCATGAGCGCAAGCTCTCGCTCGGTCATGTACCCATCGTCGCCCTGACGGCCAGCGCAGTCAACGGCGACCGCGATCGCTGCATCTTGTCAGGCATGGACGACTACTTGGTCAAGCCCTTCGAGATGGATGACCTGGTCGCCGTCGTGCAGCGGCATATTCAGGTGGCAGAGCTGGTTTGAGTCGGCCACTGCCGGCCCAATCGGGCAATGCCGGCGATACCGTCGGCCCTGTCGCCGGCCGCTCAAGGCGAGCTTTCTGGCTGGTCCTGTCCTCGTCGATTGCTTGCGCTTGCGTCATTGCTTACGTGCTGCTGCGCGTCTACCAATACCGTGCAAGCGCCGTGATCGATAGGCCGACAGAGATCGTGGCCGAAGTCATTGACCTCATGCGAGCCAACGCGCTCAATGGCGAGCGCTCGGACTGGCCGGAGATCCAAGCGCTGGCCAATCAAGTTGCTCGCAACAATGGTGGCGAGCGTGAGCGCGATTTAGATTCGGCTTTGCACTACCTCGTTTCGAAGCTGGCTGATGGGCATTCCTTCTACATGCCGCGTGCTGCGGTCGAACCTTTGCTGGCAGAGCCAGCCGCGAGCCCGAAGAAACCCGCATCAATCGCCGATTTGACGGCGCTCCATGGCTATCCTGCGATTGCTGTACAGAGTTTTTTGACCTTCGAGCCTGCGATGGCATTGGCCGCAGCTGGTCATTTGAGAGCCCTGCTCAATAGAGCCAGCGCCAGCAACTCATGTGGTTTGATCGTGGACCTCAGAACGAATTCAGGCGGCAATATGTACCCCATGCTGGTCGGCATCTTGCCCTTGTTACCGGAGGGCCTGATGTTGAGTTTCAAGTCGGTCAAGGGTGTGTCGACCGATGTATCACGCCAGGGCGGGGAAATCTGGCTGGCCGGCAACAAAGCCACCGACGCGCTTGAAAGCGTCTCATCAATGCCTGCCATCCCCGTCATGCCGGTGCATGTCGCTGTATTGACCGGGCCGCAAACGGGCAGTTCGGGAGAAATGCTGGTGTTGGCTTTCAAGGGCCGCACCAACACCCGCTCCTTCGGTCTGCCTACGGCCGGCGTCACCAGCGCCAACCAGCCCTTTCCACTCAGACATGGCGGGGTCTTGAATCTGGCGACTTCCACGACGCTGGACCGAAGCGGCGCGCCGCACCCAGGTCCGATTCAGCCGGATGAGCGCATCGAGCCCCATGGTGCTCAATTGAGCGCCGAGCAAGCGGCTGCGGCTTGGCTGGATAGAAGCTGCAAAGCCTGATAGCCGTTTGGCTTCACCCAGGCTCAGCCCCAGGTGCTTGCGCTCTCGGCCGCACTTCGCATGATGCCCGCCGCACCCGACGCATAATCTCGGCCATGCATGTTTTTCGCGGCTTCAACCACCCCGGCATCGCGCCCGCTTGCGCGCTGACCATAGGCAATTTCGACGGCGTCCACCGCGGCCACCAGGCCATGCTGGCCCTGCTCAAGTCTGAGGCGCAGCACCGCGGCTTGCCGTCTTGCGTGATGAGCTTTGAGCCGCATCCGCGGGATTTCTTCGCCGCCAAACTGGGTCAGCCCGAACTGGCCCCGGCGCGCATCGCCTCGCTGCGCGACAAGCTCAGCGAGTTAGAGCGCTGCGGCATCGAGCAGGTGGTGGTGCTGCGTTTTGATGAGCGCCTGGCCAGCTTGAGTGCGCAGGACTTTATTCAGCAAGTGTTGCTGCGAGGTCTGGGCGCCAAATACATCTTGGTCGGCGACGACTTTCGCTTCGGCGCCAAGCGCCAGGGCGACTACGCGACGCTGGACGCGGCCGGCCGCGTCCAGGGCTTTGATGTCGCTCGGATGATGAGTTATGAAGTCCACGGCCTGCGCGTCAGCAGCTCGGCCGTGCGTCAAGCGCTGGGCACCGGTGATATGGCGGCGGCAGCCCGGCTGCTGGGTCGGCCTTACTCGATCTCCGGTCACGTGGTCCACGGCAAAAAGCTCGGCCGCAGCCTGGGCGAGTCGGCCGAAGGGGCGGCCGATGGCTTTCGCACCTTGAACCTGCGCTTTGCCCATGACAAGCCGGCCGCCAATGGCATATTTGCCGTGCGCGTGCATGGCTTGGCCAAGCAGAATTTGGACGGCGTCGCCTCACTGGGGCGCCGGCCCACGGTAGAGGACGCAGGCCGCGTCTTGCTGGAGGTGCATTGCCTGGACTGGCCCGCGCAAATCGGCGTAGACGGGGCCTACGGTAAACTCGTGCGTGTGGAACTACTGCATAAACTTCGCGACGAAGCCCGCTACGACGGCTTGCCCGCCTTGACGGCCGCCATCCGGCAGGATGTGGCGCACGCCCGCGCTTTTTTGGCCACCCATGCGGCAAGCCTGCGCCAAACCACCCGCGACCGAATTTGACGCTGCTGCTGCGGCCTTTTGAATCGCGCCGCTCGCTTTAGATTCGCACCGGACGCCGCCCGAACAAGCGCCCTTCCTCCCTAGCTGCGGCTTCATGCATCAAGCGTGCAGGCAGCCCAAACGTTTGAGTTCCGCCATCATGACCACCGACAAAAAAGACTACCGCGCCACGCTGAATCTGCCGGACACGCCTTTCCCGATGCGGGGCGACTTGCCCAAGCGCGAGCCGGGCTGGGTCAAGGCCTGGGAAGAGCAAGGCACCTACCAGCGTCTGCGCGAAGCGCGCGCCGGGGCGCCCAAATTCGTCCTGCATGATGGCCCGCCCTATGCCAACGGCCAGATCCACATCGGCCACGCCGCCAACAAGATCTTGAAGGACATGATCGTCAAAGCGCGCCAGCTGGAGGGCTTTGACGCCGCCTACATCCCCGGCTGGGACTGCCACGGCCTGCCGATCGAAAACCAGATCGAAAAGACCTTCGGCCGCGGCCTGCCACGCGATGAGGTGCAGGCCAAGAGCCGCGCCTATGCGGGCGAGCAAATCGACGCGCAGCGCCAGGACTTCAAGCGCCTGGGCGTGTTGGGCGATTGGGCCAAGCCCTATCGCACCATGGATTTCAAGAACGAAGCCGGCGAGATCCGCGTGCTCAAGCGCCTGTTCGAGCGCGGTTTTGTCTACCGTGGCTTGAAGCCCGTGTACTGGTGTTTTGACTGCGGCTCCTCGCTGGCCGAATTCGAGATCGAATACCAGGACAAGCAAAGCCCGGCGGTGGACGTGGCCTTCTTGAGTGCGGAGCCGGCAAAGCTGGCCGCTGCTTTCGGCCTGGCCCAACTGGACAAAGAAGCCTTCACCGTCATTTGGACGACGACGCCCTGGACCATCCCTGCCAATCAGGCGCTGAATCTGAACCCGGATCTGAGCTACGCGCTGGTCGACACGCCGCGCGGCATCTTCATGATCGCCGAGGCGCTGGTCGAGAAGTGTCTGAGCCGCTGGCAGCTCGAAGGCACCGTGCTGGCCACAACCATCGGCAAGAATCTGGCCGGTCTGAACTTCAAGCATCCTTTGGCCCATGTGGACGCCGGCTACGATCGCCTGAGCCCCGTCTACTTGGCCGACTACGCCACCGCCGATGACGGCACCGGCGTCGTCCACTCGGCGCCCGCCTATGGCCTGGATGACTTCCAGTCCTGCGTCGCCCATGGCATGGCCTTCAAGGACATCATCAACCCGGTACAAGGCAACGGCGCTTACGAGGCCGAACTGCCGCTGTTCGGCGGCATGCATATCTGGAAAGCCAACCCGGTCATCGCCCAAGCCTTGGAAGACGCCGGCCGCCTGCTCTCGCACACCAAGATCACCCACAGCTACCCGCATTGCTGGCGCCACAAGACGCCAGTGATCTACCGCGCGGCGGCGCAGTGGTTTGTACGCATGGACGAAGGTGTGGGTTTGTTTGCAAGCGAGACACCCGAAAAATCGCTGCGCCAGACCGCGCTGGAAGCCATTGAGGCGACCAGTTTCTACCCGGAAAATGGCCGCGCCCGCCTGCGCGACATGATCGCCGGGCGGCCCGATTGGTGCATCTCGCGCCAGCGCAGCTGGGGCGTGCCGCTGCCGATCTTTTTGCACAAAGACAGCGGCCTGGCGCACCCGAACACGCTGGAGTTCATCGAGCGTGCGGCCGTCATCGTCGAGGCCGGTGGCGTCGAGGCCTGGGCCAAGCTGGACCCGGCCGAGTGGCTGGGTGCCGAAGCCGCCGAGTACAGCAAGGGCAGCGACATCCTGGACGTCTGGTTCGACTCCGGCTCGACCTTCCAGCATGTCTTAAAGGGCAGCCATCTGGGTGCCGCGCACGACAAGGGCCCCGAGGCTGACCTCTACTTGGAAGGCCATGACCAACATCGCGGCTGGTTCCATTCCTCGCTGCTGATCGCCTGCGCGCTCTACGGCCGTGCGCCCTACAAGGGATTGCTGACCCACGGCTTTGTGGTGGATGGCCAGGGTCGCAAGATGAGCAAGTCGGTCGGCAATGTGGTGGCGCCGCAGACCGTCAGCGACAAGATGGGCGCGGAGATCATCCGCCTGTGGTGCGCCTCCACCGACTATTCGGGTGACTTAGGGTTGGATGAAAAAATCCTCGCCCGCGTCGTCGACGCCTACCGCCGCATCCGCAACACCCTGCGCTTCTTGCTCGCCAATACCAGCGACTTCGATGCGGCCAAGGACGCCGTGCCGCTGGATCAGCTGCTGGAAGTAGATCGTTACGCGATGGCCCGCGCGGCCGAGTTGCAGGGCGAGATCCTGGCGCATTTCCAGCGCTATGAATTCCACCCGGTCGTGGCCAAGCTGCAGGTCTATTGCTCGGAAGACCTCGGCGGCTTCTACCTTGATGTACTGAAGGACAGGCTCTACACGACCGCGCCCGGCAGCTTGGCGCGCCGCTCGGCCCAGACCGTGCTCTGGCATTTGAGCCACGCGATGCTGCGCTGGATGGCGCCGTTCTTGAGCTTCACGGCCGAGGAGGCTTGGGGCATTTTTGAAGGCGGCCACGAAGGCAAGAGCATCTTCATCGAGACTTACTGGAAGTTCGAGGCTGTCGATGCCGAACTGCTGGCCAAGTGGAGTCGCATCCGCGAGATCCGCGAGGCCGTCAACCGCAGCATCGAAGAGGTGCGCAAGGCCGGCGATGTCGGCTCATCCTTGCAAGCCGACGTGGTGCTGGGTGCGCCGGCCGCCGACCTGGCGCTGCTGCAAACACTGGCAGATGACTTGAAGTTTGTGTTGATCACTTCGGCCGCCACCTTGGTCGAAGCGGCTGAACTGACCGTCTCGGTCACGCCGTCGACGCAAGTCAAGTGCGAGCGCTGCTGGCACTACCGCGCGGACGTGGGCGCCAACCCGGCACATCCGACGATTTGCGGGCGCTGCGACAGCAATCTGCACGGCCGCGGTGAAACCCGCTTGGTGGCCTGAGCCATGGCGACCAAAGGGAAAAGCAGCGGCGGCAACAAGCTCGGTCAGTGGCTAGGCCTGGCCCTGATCGTGATCCTGCTGGACCAGTTCACCAAGGTCTTGATCCTGGGGAACTTTCAGTTAGGGGATAGCCGCTTCGTCACCAGTTTTTTCAATGTCGTGCGCGTTCACAACACCGGGGCGGCCTTCAGCTTTCTGGCCGGCGCGGGCGGCTGGCAGCGTTGGTTCTTTGTTGGCCTGGGCGCGCTTGCAACGATCTTCATCACCGTCATGCTGCGCCGCCATGGCCAGCAGACGCTGTTCGCAACAGCGCTGAGCCTGATTCTGGGCGGCGCCATCGGCAATGTGATCGACCGCCTGCTGCACGGCTATGTGGTCGACTTCATCCAGGTGCACGCGGGCGGCTGGTACTTCCCGTCCTTCAATATCGCCGACAGCGCGATCACGGTCGGCGCGGTGCTGCTGATCTGGGACGAAATCCGGCGCGTGCGGCGCGGCTGAATCTTGAATTAGTTCGCCAGTCTGCTGGAAAGCCCGGTGGCGCGCCGGGTCGGCTGTGCACTACGCTGCGCGCATGATGCCCAACACGCCAGAAAACGAGCCAGCGTACCTGCCCCCGTCCGCTTCGGAAAAACTGGCCACCGAGCCACCGCCGCTCGACAACTCTTTCAATATTGCGCTGCGTAGCCTGAGTCTGCGCGACCCCTTGTGCTGGCTGGCAGCGGGCTTGCGCGATTTCCGCCGGGCGCCCGCTATCGGCCTGTTTTACGGCCTGTGCTTCATGCTGATGGGCTGGGCAATTCTGGGCGTGTTTCGGCATGCGCCGATTTACACCCTGGCCTTGTCGGCCGGGTTCTTGCTGATGGGGCCCTTTATGTGCCTGGGCCTCTACCAAGTGAGTGCGCGGCTGGAGAGAGGCGAGAAACCGACCTTGCTCGACTCGCTGACCGCTTGGCGGCGCCGCCTGTCGCAAATCGCCATCTTTGGTGGCGTACTCTTGATACTGGAGATGATCTGGGGGCGCGCCGCGCTGATTGTTTTTGCGGTTAGCTTTGACGGCATGCCCGACTTTGCCGGCTCGATCACCAAGCTGCTTGACCCTGAGAACCTCGGCTTCATCGTCGCCTACATGGCCGTAGGCGGCCTGTTCGCGGGCTTGATTTTTTCGATCAGTGTGATTGCAATGCCCATGCTCTTGGCCCGTCAAGCCGACGCGGTGACGGCCGGCCTGACCAGCTTGCGCTTGGTGCTGGCACAGCCGGGCGTGATGCTGCTGTGGGGATTTTTGATCACCAGCATCGTGGTGCTGGCACTCCTGCCTTGGTTTGCCGGACTCTTGATCGCCGGGCCGGTGCTGGGACACGCCAGTTGGCATGCTTACCGTGCGGCCGTGGTCGATTGAGCAATTTCTTGGGCTTGGTCGAGCAATAAAACTTGGCCACTCCGGGCCACGTCAAGCGGGTCAAGACACAATGCAGGGTTAGCTCCCTCTCTTGTACGGTCCCAACTGAATTCTCATGCTCGACTTTTCTTGTTTGACGCATTACGACTGGCTTGACGTACCCATGTGGGTCTTCGACGCCGAGCGCCAGCGCAATCTTTGGGCCAACGCGGCCGCTCTGCGGTTTTGGCAGGCCGGTACGGCCGAAAAGTTTCTCTCCAGTGATTTTTCGGACACCAGCATGGCCGTGCGGGAGCGCCTGGCCGTCACTGCGGCCGACCACGCGCAAGGCAAGATCGTGCGTGAGCAATGGACGCTCTACCCCAAGGGCCTGCCAACGACCGTCATGCTGGTTTCGCGCGGCATTCTGACGCCAGATCGTCGCCAGGTGATGCTGTTCGCCGCCGACTCCCTGGCCAGTGGCGCGGACCTGAGCGCGCTGCGCGGCATCGAAGCGTTGCAACACACCTCCGTTCGCATCGCAGTTTTCAGTCTCAAGGACGGAAGCTGCTTGATGCGTAATCCGGCCGCCGCATTGGCTTTTGCGCAGGGCAAGCCCTCCAAGCCGGCCCAACAAACCGAGTTGGCCGCCGTCTTTGCCCACGCGGATGACGCGGCTCACGTGATCGCACAAGTGCGTGCCGGCCAGAACGTCAAGGCGGACTTCGAGCTACTCACCAGTGCCGGTCAATGCTGGCATGGCATCAATGCCAGTCTGATGCGCGACCCGGCCACCGGAGAGCCCGTCCTGCTTTTGAATGCCCGCGATATCGCCGACTTGAAGGCCAGTCAGGCAGCGTTGGAAACGGCGCGCGAAGCCGCTGAAGCGGCCAGTCAGGCCAAGAGTAGCTTTTTGGCCAATATGAGCCATGAGATCCGCACGCCGATGAATGGCGTACTGGGTCTGACCGAGTTGGTGCTGCTGACCGAGCTGACCGACAAGCAACGCAAATTCATCGAATTGGCGCACAACTCGGCCAAAGGTCTGATGGTCATCATCAACGATTTGCTCGACGTCGCCAAGATCGAAGCCGGCCGAGTGCAGATCGATCAGGCGCCCTTCTCGCTGCATGACTGCCTGCGCGAAGCCCTGCACCCCTTGCTGCTGCAAGCGCATGAAAAAGGCATACAGCTGCACGCCCGCGTCCAACCTGGCGTTCCCCAACGTGCGCTGGGCGACGCGCTCAGGCTGCGCCAGGTGCTGGTCAATCTGGTCGGCAATGCGCTCAAGTTCACTGAGAAAGGCGAAGTGCGGCTGGAAGTGAAAATGGTGGAACCAGATCTCAGCGAGCCTCAAGCTGGTCAAGACCTTGCGATCGACGACACCGGCCTGCGCCTGCGCTTCAGCGTTCACGACACCGGTATCGGCATGACCAAAGACCAGATTACGCAGATCTTCGAGCCCTTTACCCAAGCCGACGGCAGCATCACGCGTCGCTATGGCGGCACCGGTCTGGGGCTGACCATCGTCCAGCGCTTGGTCAACTTGATGGGTGGGCGCATCTTGGTCGAAAGTCAGCCCGGCACCGGCTCCTGCTTCAGCTTTGAAGTGGCCTTGAAGATGGAGCCCAAGCCGACCGTTGCGGCGGGGTCCTGAGGACGCAAGCTTTGCATCTCAGCCCTCGTCTGGCATTGATGCTGACACTGCCGCCCTTGATGTGGGCTGGCAATGCAGTCGTCGGCCGCTTGATGGTGGGCAGCGTCCCGCCATTGGCCTTGAATGCGATGCGTTGGACCTTGGCCGCCTTGCTCTTGCTGCCGCTGGCCTGGCGGCTACTTGCCAGGCCAGCGCCGCTGCTGCAGCATTGGCGTTACCTGGCGCTGACCGGCTTTCTGGGCATGGGCTGCTACAACGCCCTGCAATACCAGGCGCTGCGCACCTCAACCCCGCTCAACGTCACCCTGATTGCCGCCAGCATGCCGGTCTGGATGCTGGCTGTGGGTGCGGTGATGTTTGGCGTTAGGCCGAAGCGGCCACAATTGATCGGCGCAGTCTTGTCGCTCGCCGGCGTGGCCTGTGTGATTGCGCGCGGCCAAATCGGCAACTTGGCCGCAGTGCAGTTCGTCAGTGGCGACTTGCTGATGCTGTTGGCGGTTTTCAGTTGGGCCATTTACAGCTGGTTGCTGGCGCGCCCGACGGCAACCATGCGTGAGGCAGCCAAACCCGACTGGAACTGGGCCGAGCTCTTGCTGGCGCAAATCCTCTTTGGCCTTTTGTTTGCGGGCAGCATGGCCGGGCTGGAGCAATTTGCCGGGCCGGCGCCAATTCACTGGGGGCCAAGCCTTGGCTTGGCGCTGGCCTTTGTGGCGATAGGCCCGTCCCTGATTGCCTACCGCTGCTGGGCTCAGGGCGTCGCCCAAGCCGGGCCGGCCGTGGCGGCTTTTTTCAACAACCTAACGCCGGTATTCGCCGGGCTGCTGTCGGCCGCACTTCTGGGCGAATGGCCGCATTGGTACCACGGCCTCGCCTTTGCCCTGATCGTGAGTGGAATCTGGGTGTCGGCGAAGGGCCAACAAGGTTGAATTAGGTGCAAAGCCTATAGCCCATAGCCCATGAAATTCCCGAAGTTTTTCGCGGGCTGAAATGAGAAAAGGCCCGCTAGAAACTAGCGGGCCTTACTCAATTTCATCTTGGCGGAGTCGGAGAGATTCGAACTCTCGATGCAGGTTTTGCCCACATACTCCCTTAGCAGGGGAGCACCTTCGGCCACTCGGTCACGACTCCAGCACAGCCTTGAATTCTATACTAAGAATTCAAGACTGAGAAGACTTATGTAGGAATTTGTTCCAATTCAAACGCGCGGTGCAGGGCACGCACGGCCAACTCCATGTACTTCTCGTCGATGACGACGCTGGTCTTGATTTCGCTGGTGGAAATCATCTGGATATTGATGCCCTCTTCGCTCAAGGCGCGGAACATTTTGGATGCCACGCCCACATGCGAGCGCATGCCGATGCCGACGATAGAAACCTTGCAGATGCGCGCATCGCCGACCACCTTGGCCGCCTGTGTGGCCGGTCCAACCGTCTTCTCCAGCAACTCCATCGTGCGCGCGTAATCGTTGCGGTGAACGGTGAAGCTGAAGTCGGTCTTGCCGTCATGCGAGACGTTTTGGATGATGACGTCGATGTCGATATTCGCGTCTGCCACCGGGCCCAGAATCTGGAAAGCGATGCCTGGCTTGTCGGGCACGCCCAGCAAGGTCACCTTGGCCTCATCGCGGTTGAAGGCAATGCCGGATACGACGGCTTGTTCCATTTTCTCGTCCTCTTCAAAACTGATCAAAGTGCCAGACTTGGCTTCTTCTTCGATGGAAATATCCCAGGGTGTGAAGCTGGACAACACACGCAGCGGCACCCGGTACTTGCCGGCAAATTCAACCGATCGGATCTGCAGGATCTTGGAGCCCAGGGAGGCCATCTCCAGCATTTCTTCGAAACTGATGGTGTGCAAGCGCCTGGCCTCCGGCACGATGCGCGGGTCGGTCGTGTAGACGCCGTCCACATCGGTGTAGATCAGGCATTCGGCCGCCTTCAAGGCCGCCGCAATCGCGACCGCCGAAGTGTCTGAACCACCGCGACCCAGGGTCGTGATGTTCTGGTCTTCGTCCACGCCTTGGAAGCCGGCAATGACCACCACCTTGCCTGCCGCCAGGTCGGCGCGCACGCGGGTGTCGTCAATGCTCTCGATGCGCGCCTTGGTGAAGCTGGAGTCGGTCGCGACCGGCACTTGCCAGCCGGTATAACTGACCGCTTCGACGCCTTCGGCCTGCAAGGCAATCGCCAACAAGCCAACCGACACCTGCTCGCCGGTGGCGGCAATCATGTCAAGCTCGCGGTTCAACTCGGGGCTGCCGACGGCGGGGGACAACTCCTTGGCAAGCCCGAGCAAGCGATTGGTCTCGCCGCTCATCGCCGAAGGCACAACCACCATCTGGTGGCCGGCGCGCGCCCATTTGGCAACGCGCTTGGCGACATTGCGGATGCGTTCGGCCGAACCCATCGAGGTGCCGCCATATTTGTGAACAATCAATGCCATAGCTTTGTATTTTTCGCGGAGGGGTCGAAAGGCCCTGTCGGGTCGAAATAAGTAAGAAAGAATCGAAAAGCGCCGCGGTCGCCGGCGCCAATTCTACTGTTGCATTGCAGCAATATGACATTCAATCGGGTTACATCGCTTGCAAGCACCGGGCTTTAGCAACAAATCATCCCGGCTCTACTCATCCCGGATCGACCCACCAAGCCAAGCTGACTTGAGGCAGGCCGTCCGCTGCCCTGTAGCGCGCATTCAAACCGAGGCCAGGAACAAAAAGCAAGTCCTCACCCAGAAACAGCAAGGGGCCCCGCCGGCACCAAGCCGGCACAGCCTGCTCTTGATAGACCTTCTTCAGGCTGCGCAGCACGCCTTTGGCCTTGAACTGGAACTGCTCGCCGCCGCCACGGGTTCGCAACGTCAACTGCGTCAATTTGGCCAATTCGACACCGCCAGACCCCACCGGCTCGACCAGCCACGCACCACCCCATGCCGGCACGGGATGTACACCGACGCTGGATAAGTCGATCTCCTGCGGCGGCAATACTGGTTCATTGCTCAAGCCGGCATCGGCTTTCAAAAACCATTGCAGCTCCCCCCTGTAAAGCCGCAGCTCACCACCGCCACAGTACCAAGTCCCGGTACTGCTCACCGGCAACTCAAGCAGCAAGCGCTGTACCAAACTGGCCGAAGCAGGCCGCCCCAATTGCGCTGCCAACCAGGCACGTAAGGCGTTACTGGCACGGGCTGGTGACAAGGCCAGCAAGCCGTCGACGGCCAAACCCGTTTGACTTGCCAAGCTGGCCAAGCCGGCCAAGTCTGCACTTGCGATTTCCTGCTGCAAGGCCAAGGCTTGCTGCGCCCAAGTCCCCGCCTGCGCCAGGCTTGCTTGCGCCTGCGGGAAGGCTTGCAGCAAGGCCGGCCAGACCGTCAGGCGCAGCCGATTGCGGGCAAAGCGGGGGTCGCTATTGCTGTCGTCCTCAATGTGGGTCAGGCTATGCGCCAGCACATAAGACTCAATAGCCTCACGAGGCTGATTCAGCCAAGGCCGGGCCCAACAGATGCCATCGCGCCATTGCTGCGCCGGCATAGCGGCCATACCTGCCACACCGGCACCACGAAGTGCTTGCAGCAACAGCGTCTCGGCCTGATCGCGTTGATGGTGCGCAAGCAAGATCAAATCGGCGCCCGCCTGTTTGGCCATAGCGGTTAAAGCGGCGTAACGCAACTCGCGCGCCCAGGCTTCGGTACTTTGTGCCGGGGCCGGTTTGCCTTCAAGTCGGGTCGACAAAAACCGTACCGGCTGACCCGCTGCCGACCAGCTTTCGCATTGCCCCTCGCAAGCCTCCAGCCAATCA
This sequence comes from Paucibacter sp. B2R-40, assembly GCF_025717555.1. Lineage (GTDB taxonomy): Bacteria > Pseudomonadota > Gammaproteobacteria > Burkholderiales > Burkholderiaceae_C > Paucibacter_A. Next base: position 347,780 of record NZ_JAJIRP010000003.1, read on the forward strand.
TCGGCAAAGGCGCTAAGCCCATGATGCACATGCAGAGCCAGCACCTGAAGTTGGGCGCCGGCCGCATTCAAGGCTGCAGCTTGTTGGACACAGGCATGCAGCAAGGCGGTGGAATCTCGGCCGCCGCTATAGGCGACGGCGATCAGCGACGGCTCGCTGCGATCAGCGATTCTTGGTATCGCCGAATCGGCCATAGGACTGCAGGCGCTCATAGCGGCGATCCAGCAATTCCTTGGGCTTGAGGTCGCTGACTTGACGCAGCGCATCACTCAAAGCGCGCTTCAAATTCGAGGCCATCTGCTTGTTGTCGCGATGCGCGCCACCGACCGGCTCATTGACGATCTTGTCGATCAAGCCCATGGCCTTGAGCCGATGGGCGGTGATGCCCAAGGCGCTGGCGGCCTCCGCCGCACGGTCAGCCGATTTCCACAAAATCGACGCACAGCCTTCCGGAGAAATCACCGAATAGGCCGAGAACTGCAACATCAACACCTGATCGGCCACGCCAATAGCGAGCGCGCCACCGGAGCCGCCCTCACCGATCACGGTCGCGATGATGGGCACTTCCAACTGGGCCATCTCGAAGATATTGCGGCCAATCGCTTCCGACTGGCTGCGCTCTTCGGCACCAATGCCGGGATAAGCACCCATGGTGTCAATCATCGTGAACACCGGCAGGCCGAACTTCTCGGCCAGCTTCATCAGCCGCAGGGCCTTGCGATAGCCTTCGGGGCGCGGCATGCCGAAATTGCGCAGCGCACGCTCCTTGGAGTCTGCTCCGCGCTGATGGCCAACCACCATGCAGGCCTGGCCATTGAAGCGCGCCAAGCCGCCCACAATCGCCGCATCATCGGCAAAGTGACGGTCACCGTGAAGTTCCTGGAATTCGGTGAAGACTTCCTTGCAGTAGTCGAGGGTCTGCGGGCGCTGCGGGTGGCGGGCGATTTGGTAGACCTGCCAAGGCGCCACACTGGCGTAGACATCCTTGGTGAGCTGCATGCTCTTTTTGCTGAGTCGGTCGATCTCCTCGGAGATATCGACCGCTGACTCGCTTTGCACGTAGCGCAGCTCTTCGATTTTGGTCTCGAGTTCAGCGATGGGCTGCTCGAAGTCTAGAAAATGTTTCTTGCTCATCCTGCGAATCTTTTTCAGTGAGGAAGGTCCTATGCCGGGCCGCCCATTTTAAGGGCTGCCCGAGAACGGAAGATCGTTACTCCACCGGGAGCGGATCGAGGCTGCGCCAAATGTACCATGTGGCTACCGAGCGGTAAGGTGACCAAGCGTCACCTACTTCGCGTGCTTCGGCCCTGGAAACCGGCTCGCCGGAGAAGTAATTTTCGCTGATGCCCTTCAATAGCCTGGGGTCATCCAGCGGCATCACATTGGGCCGCATCAGGTGGAAGATCAGGAACATCTCGGCCGTCCAGCGGCCAATGCCGCGAATGGCGACCAACTCGTCAATGATGGCCTCGTCTTCCATCTGCGCCCATTGACGCACATGGACCTTGCCGGCCTCAAAGTTCTGCGCCAGATCACAAAGATAGTCCACCTTGCGCGCCGACAGGCCGGCTGCTCGCAGAGCACCATCGGGCAAAGCGAGCACCGCTGCAGGCTGCACACGGTTGGCCGAACCACCGATCAAGCCGGAGAATTTCTCCCACGCAGCCTGCGCCGTCTTGACGGAAATTTGCTGCCCGATGATGGAGCGGGCCAGGGTCGTAAAGGCATCGCTGCGGCTCTGCAGACGGGCTTCGCCGAAAGCAGGAATCAACTTCTTCATCACCCGATCACGCTTGACCAGATGCCGGCAGGCCTCGTCCCAATAGTCCGGCGTTACACCGGTCGCACTTGTGCGCCCCACTTCAGGCCTTCATCCAGGTCGTACCGTTGGCCGAATCTTGCAAAACAATCCCGGCGGCCAGCAACTCGGCACGAATCCTGTCGGCGCCAGCAAAGTCACGTGCCGCTTTAGCCGCGGCGCGTGCTGCAATCTGCTGCTCAATGGCCGACTCATCCAAGACCGTACTAACACCACCGTTTTGCAGATAGTCACGCGGCCGCTGCTGCAACACCCCCAAGATGGCGCCCAACTGCTTCAACAATGTGGCATCGGCGAGAGATGCGCTGCGATTGACTTGTGCCGCCAACTCAAAAAGCGCGGCGATCGCGCCCGGTGTGTTGAAGTCATCATCCATAGCCGCGCGGAAGGCTGCCGCTTGAGGATGCGTCCAGTCGATCTCGCTGCCACCCTGGGGCACGTCCAAACCGTCCAGCGCGGTATACAGCCGGCACAAGGCGACGCGAGCGTCATCCAAGTTCACATCGCTGAAATTGAAGGGACTTCGGTAATGGGTGCGCAGCATGAAGTAACGCAGAGTCTCTGCGTCATAGCGCGCCAGCACTTCGCGGATCGTGAAGAAGTTGCCCAGGGATTTGGACATCTTGACCTGATCCACATTCAAAAGACCGTTGTGCGCCCAGATGGTGGCAGGCGGCAGACCGCTGGCGCCTTCGCTCTGGGCAATTTCGTTCTCGTGGTGAGGGAATTGCAGATCAGCACCGCCGCCATGCAGGTCGAACTGCTGGCCCAGGAGCGCGCAGGCCATCGCCGAGCATTCGATATGCCAACCGGGCCGGCCGGGTCCGTAGTCCGAGGCGAACTTGGCGTCCTCGGGTTCCTCGGCCTTGGCAGCCTTCCAAAGCACGAAGTCGAGCGGATCTTGCTTACCCTCGTCAACCGCCACCCGCTCACCCGAGCGCAGATCGTCCAGCGAACGCCCACTCAGCTTGCCGTAACCCTCGAACTTGCGAACCGAATAATTGACGTCACCATTGCTGGCGCGATAGGCCAGACCCTTGCCCTCAAGCGCGCCAATCATCGACAACATCTGCGGCACAAACTCGGTCGCGCGCGGCTCATGGGTGGGCCGCTCGACGCCCAGCGCATCCAGATCGGCATGCATGGCCGCGACCATCTCCTCGGTCAACTGGCGGATCGGAATAGCGCGTTCCAGCGCGCGGCGGATGATCTTGTCATCGATGTCGGTGATGTTGCGCACATAAGTCACCCGATAATCACTCGCACGCAACCAGCGGTAGATCAGGTCGAACGCCACCATCATCCGCGCATGACCGACATGGCAAAGATCGTAAATCGTGATGCCGCACACATACATGCGTGCGTGGCCGGGTTCAAGGGGTTCAAAGGGCTGCACCGCGCGGGTCAGCGTGTTGTAAATGCGAAGGGACATGGAGCTCTCGGGGGCTACGTCGGCAAGGTGCCGACGGGCTGACCTGCGGTTCATGGGGGCCTACAAAGCGCCCCGTCATAGGCCGTTCCAAGAGCGGTCCGGCTTCAGGCGGGTCGCCGTAGAATGGCCATCAGTATAGCGGTTGACCCGGGCTTTCAAGCCCGGACTGACCCTGATCTAGCGCGCGCAAGCGGTGGAAAACCAGCCCAAATCCTCATGCCATTTAGCAAATATATAAAGCCAAACACCTTGTTTTTGCTGCTGGCATTGCTACTCACCTTGAGTTCGGCGCGCGCCGGTGACGTCGAGGCCGCCCAGCGCCAATGGCTGGCCGGCCAGCGCCCGCAAGCGGTCGCCACGCTGGAGGCCGCGCTGCTAAAAACGCCGCATGAATTGAAGCTTCGCTTCGCCCTGGGGGTGATGCGTATGGAGCTGGGCGAGACCGCCGCCGCCCTCGCCATCTTCACCGCCTTGACTCAGGACTTCCCAGATCTCGCAGACCCATTTAACAATCTTGCCGTCCTGCATGCCGGCATGGGCGAGCTGGATCTGGCCCAGCAGGCCTTGGAGCAAGCGCTGGCCTTGCAGCCCGGCCATGCTCAAGCGCAAGAGAACCTGGGCGATATCTTGCTTCGCCAAGCACACCGTGCTTATCAGCGCGCGCAAGCGAGCCAGACCGCCCCCTCCAGCTCGCTTGGCCTCAAGCTGACGCAAACGCAAGCGCTGCTGCAAACCCTGAAGCTGTCCGCGCAGTGAGCGCCCGGGCCATCAAGCCACGTCACCCGTGTCGAGAGAGTCAAGTAGACACAGCACGGCCCGGCTCTTTCTTGTGAGTGACAATCCAGTCACCCAGACTTTTGTTCCAACAACAGAATCTATGCACGCTCCAAGACGCACCCCTTTGATTCGCAGCCTTCTGCTGGCCGCCGGCATTGCCTTGGCGGCCGTCGCAGCCCAGGCTCAGACTGTGAAGCTCAGCACCAGTGAGGGCGATATTCGCATCTTGCTGGACGCCGAAAAGGCGCCCAAGACGGTCGCCAACTTCCTGCAATACGTCAAGTCAGGCCATTACAACGGGCTGATCTTTCACCGGGTGATTGAGAACTTCATGATTCAGGGCGGCGGCTTCAGCGTCGACATGAAGCAAAGGCCGACCAAGCCGCCGATCCCGCTTGAAGCCAATAACGGTCTGTTGAATCTGCGCGGCAGCCTCGCCATGGCCCGCACCAACGACCCCAATTCGGCCACCTCGCAATTCTTTGTCAACACCGTCGACAACGCCTTCCTCGACGCCGCCAATTCGCCCGGCGGCCAAGGCGGTTATGCGGTGTTCGGCCAGGTCATCGAAGGCATGGATGTGGTCGACAAGATCCGCTCGGTGCCGGTTGGCAATAGTGGCCAGCACCAAAACATTCCCCTAAAACCCGTCATCATCAACAAAGCCATTGTGGAGTCCAACAAATGAGCACCAAGACCGTCGAACTGCATACCAACCATGGCCTGATCACCGTCGAGCTTGATCTGGCCAAAGCGCCCATCTCGGCCGAAAACTTCCTCGCCTATGTGCGCAGCGGCCACTATGACGGCACGGTGTTTCACCGCGTCATCAAGCGCTTCATGATCCAGGGCGGCGGTTTCGCGGTCGGCATGAAGCAAAAGCCAACCACCGGCGAGATCCAGAACGAAGCCAATAACGGCCTCAAGAACGAGCACTACACGCTGGCCATGGCACGTACCAGCGCGCCGCACTCGGCCTCCAGCCAGTTCTTCATCAACACCACCAACAACGACTTTCTGAACTTCAAATCAGAAACCGCTGGCGGTTGGGGTTATGCGGTTTTTGGCAAGGTCATCGCCGGCAAAGAAGTCGTGGACGCGATCGAAAAAGTCCGCACCGGCAACTCGGGCGGTCATGGTGACGTACCGGTGGAAGACGTGATCATTGAGCGCGCGGTTGAACTCGCCTGAAACGCTTGATGCGGGGCCGGCAAAAGCGGCCCCCTCGCTGGCTTTTGACGAACTGACGGCGCCGCCCGCGTGGCGCCGCATCGAATTCCTCTCCGATCTGCACCTTTCGCCGCAAACACCGGCGACGCTGGCGGCATTGCAGGCCCATCTCCAAGCGACCAGCGCGGACGCTGTGCTGCTGCTGGGCGATATCTTCGAGGTCTGGGTCGGTGACGATGCCCGCTTTGATGAATTCGAGGCCTCTTGCCTTGAGATTCTGCGCAGCGCCGGCGCACGCCTGAAGCTCTACTTCATGGCCGGCAACCGCGACTTTTTGCTGGGGCCCGACATGCTCAAAGACTGCGGCGCGCAGGCCTTGAGCGACCCCACCGTACTGTGCGCTTTTGGCCAGCGCTGGCTGCTCACGCACGGTGACGCCTTGTGCCTGGCCGATAGCGCTTACCAGGCCTTCAGGACGCAGGTCAGGACACCGCAATGGCAAGCTCAATTCCTTGCGCAGCCGCTGGACGTACGCCGTGCACTGGCCCAGCAGATGCGCGACGGCAGCAAAGCTCAGCAAGCGATGCAGCGAGAGGACTTGTGGGCCGATCTTGACACCGAGGCCTGCATAGCCTGGCTCAAGGCCACCGACTGCAAGGCGCTCATCCACGGCCACACCCACCGGCCGGCCGAGCATGTGCTGGCGCCGGGGCTGATCCGCCATGTCTTGTCGGACTGGGACTTCGAGTCCGAGGCACCGCGCGGCGATGTACTGCGCCTGCGCGCTTCCGGCCTGCGTCGCATCCCGCTGGTCTGATGTGGCGCCGCCTGCAGCATGCATGGGCCGCTAAACTTGAGGCGCGCACGCTACGCCGCCACCCCATCCCCGAGCCGCTCTGGCAGTTGACCTTGCTGCGCTACCCCTTCTTGGCGCAGCGCAGCGCCGCCGATTTGGCCGAGCTGCGCCGACTGTGCTCCCTATTCTTGGCCGAAAAAGAGTTTCACGGGGTGGCCGGCTTCGAAGTCAGCGATGACATCGCCCTGGCCGTCGCGGCGCAAGCCTGCCTGCCGGTGCTACGCTTGGGGCTGAGCTGGTACGCGGGCTTTGTCGGCATCGTCATCCATGCCGACGAGGTGGTGGCCCAGCGCGAGTTCATGGACGAGGACGGCGTGGTCCACGAATTCGAAGAAGAACTGGCCGGCGAGGCGATGGAAGGTGGCCCGCTGATGCTGGTGTGGTCGGCCTTCGAGCCTGATCCGGGCAGTGCATCAGCAGATGCTGCGATCTTCAATGTCGTCATCCACGAATTCGCCCACATCATCGATATGCACGGCGGCTGGGCCGACGGCGTACCACGCCAGGCTGACAAGGCCGCTCACGCGCATTGGCTGGCGGTGATCGAAGCGGAGTGGCAATGGTTTTGCGAGCGCGTCGATGCGGGCGCTGCGACGCTGATCGACCCCTATGGCGCCGAGAGCCCGGAGGAGTTCTTCGCCGTCGCGGTCGAGGCTTTCTTTGTAGCACCACGGGCGCTGCTGGGCGAACAACCTGCGCTGTACCTGCTGCTCGCCGGCTTCTTCCAGCAAGACCCGGCCGGCTAAAAAAAAGAAACCCCGCAGGGTCTCTTTTTACAACTCACTAACGCAGCGGCTCAGCTGGCCGTGGCCGGCTCTGCCTTGGGTTTGTTGTCACGCACCTTGAGCGGCTGGATGTCCAGCAAGGTCTGACCCTCATCGTCCACATCCACGCTCAAGCGCCCGCCATCCACCAGGCGACCGAACAGCAACTCATCCGCCAAAGCGCGGCGAATAGTGTCCTGAATCAAACGCTGCATAGGACGTGCACCCATCAGCGGATCGAAACCCTTGACCGCCAAATGCTTGCGCAATTTGTCGCTGAAGGTGACCTCGACCTTCTTCTCCTGCAACTGACTTTCCAGTTGCAGCAGGAACTTGTCGACCACGCGCATGATGATCTCGGAATCCAGCGCACGGAAGGACACGATGGCATCCAAGCGGTTACGGAACTCGGGCGAGAACAGCTTTTTGATATCGGCCATCTCATCGCCCTGCTCGCGCGAGTTGGTGAAGCCGATGGTCGACTTGTTCATCGTCTCGGCGCCCGCATTGGTCGTCATGATGATGATCACATTGCGGAAGTCCGCCTTGCGCCCGTTGTTGTCGGTCAGCGAGCCATGGTCCATCACCTGCAGCAGCACATTGAAGACATCCGGATGCGCCTTCTCGATTTCATCGAGCAAGAGCACCGCATGTGGCTTCTTGGTGATCGCCTCGGTCAGCAGCCCACCCTGATCGAAACCCACGTAGCCCGGAGGGGCCCCGATCAATCGGCTGACCGCATGACGCTCCATGTATTCGGACATGTCGAAGCGGACCAACTCGATGCCCAGGATATAGGCCAACTGCTTGGCCACCTCGGTCTTGCCCACGCCGGTCGGGCCGCTGAACAAGAAGCTGCCGATCGGCTTGTCCGGCTTGCCCAGACCCGAACGCGCCATCTTGATGGCCGCAGCCAAGGCGTCGATCGCCGGCCCCTGACCAAACACCACGCTATTGAGGTCACGGTCCAAAGACTTCAGCTTGCTGCGGTCGTCGCTGGACACGGATGCCGGCGGGATGCGCGCAATCTTGGCGACGATGTCCTCGACTTCGCTGCGGGTGATGGTCTTCTTCTGCTTGTTCTTGGGCAAGATGCGCTGAGCGGCGCCGGCCTCGTCGATGACGTCGATCGCCTTGTCGGGCAAATGCCGGTCATTGATGTATTTGGCTGACAACTCGGCGGCAGCCTGCAAGGCACCCAAAGCGTACTTGACGCTGTGATGCTCCTCGAAGCGCGACTTCAAACCCTTCAGAATCTCGATCGTCTGCTCGACCGAGGGCTCGGCCACATCAACCTTCTGGAAGCGCCGGCTCAGCGCCGCATCCTTCTCGAAGATGCCGCGGTACTCAGTGAAAGTGGTCGCACCGATGCACTTCATGGCGCCGCTCGACAGCGCCGGCTTGAGCAAGTTGCTGGCATCCAGCGTACCGCCCGAGGCGGCACCGGCACCGATCAAGGTGTGGATTTCATCGATGAACAGAATCGCGTTGGGCTGATCTTTCAATTGCTTCAAGACCGCCTTCAGCCGCTGCTCGAAGTCACCCCGGTATTTGGTGCCTGCCAACAGCGAGCCCATATCGAGTGAATAAACCACTGCCTCGGCCAGCACGTCGGGCACCTGGCCTTCGGTGATGCGCCAGGCCAAGCCCTCGGCGATGGCCGTTTTGCCCACACCGGCCTCACCGACCAGCAGCGGATTGTTCTTGCGCCGGCGGCACAGCACTTGCACCACGCGCTCGACTTCCAGCTCACGGCCAATCAGCGGATCGATCTTGCCGTCTTTGGCGAGTTGATTCAAGTTCTGGGTGAACTGATCCAAAGGCGAGCCCTTGCCCTGCCCTTCGCCATCTTCACGCTCTGCCTCGGGGTTAGCCGCGGCGTCGGCACCCTTGGGTGCGTCAGGGGGATCAGACTTCTTGATCCCATGGGCGATGAAGTTCACCACGTCCAAGCGGGTCACACCCTGCTGATGCAAGTAGTAGACGGCGTGCGAGTCTTTCTCGCCGAAGATCGCCACCAGCACATTGGCGCCGGTGACTTCCTTCTTACCGCTGCCAGTGGATTGCACATGCATGATGGCGCGCTGAATCACACGCTGAAAACCCAGCGTGGGCTGCGTATCCACCTCATCTGCTCCGCCCACGGTGGGCGTGTTTTCCTTGATGAATTGCGCCAAACTCTTGCGCAAATCATCAAGATTGGCCGAACAAGCCCGCAGCACTTCGGCTGCTGAAGGGTTGTCCAACAATGCCATCAGCAAGTGCTCGACGGTAATGAATTCGTGGCGCTGCTGGCGCGCCTCGACGAACGCCATGTGCAGGCTAACTTCAAGCTCTTGCGCAATCATGCGGCCTCCATAATGCACTGCAAAGGATGGCCGGCTCGCCTTGCGGCTGCCAGCACCAATTCGACTTTCGTCGCTGCGACGTCCTTGCTGAAGACGCCGCACACCCCACGACCATCGTGGTGGATTTTTAGCATGATCTGGGTTGCGGTATCCAGGTCATGACGGAAATACTCCTGCAAAACCATCACGACAAATTCCATCGGCGTGAAGTCATCGTTCAGCAGCAGGACTTGATAAAGCCGCGGTGGTTCGGTTTTTTGGGTCGCACGCTCGAGGGTGGTGGTGCCGTCGGTACCCTCGCGACCCGGATTGAGGGTCGGCGGCACCGGCGGTTGACTGGGAATATCTGGCATGTCTTGATTCTATCGACTGAGTCCAAGCCACGCTTGGACTCAGTTGCATCTTGCGCCATAGCGGCCAATTGCAAGCCTTGAATTGGTGCGTCCACAAGGCTTTTTTCACAAACTTGAGAGAGACCAAGGGTCTGCCCCATTCGGGCAGGTCCCGAATTGACACAGCCTTGGCTGAATTTCAAAATCCCCGGCGGTGCAAACAGCACCGTGACTATGGGGAAGGAGTTGGCTATGGCCTTTGGGACAGTCAAGTGGTTCAACGATGCAAAGGGTTTCGGGTTCATCGAACCTGAAGCCGGCGGCGACGATGTATTCGCCCATTTTTCGGCCATACAAATGGACGGTTTTCGAACTTTGCCGCAAGGCGGGCGGGTCAGCTATGAACTGATCCAAGGCCCCAAGGGTCAGCTGGCGCAGAACATCACGCCAATGGATACACCTGCCAATCAGAGCTCAGCCCACCCAAAGGCATTGAGTGAGTTGAGTGAAATGGCCTGAACCGGCGCACGAGTACTCGAAAAAGGCGAGCGCTCAGGACGCCTCAGCGCCCGCCGATTTTTTGCGAAAGCGGCTTGAATCCGGCCGCTCACAGCAGGTAACGCGGCCTTGCAAACGGGTCGCACCAGCGGCCTCGTCCACATCAAACTGGTCACGCATTTGGGCCATCCGTGCGAGCTCACCGCCACGGCGCCCGCAGACATACCTGGGAACTATGACGCCCTGTCCGTAGAATGCAGGCCGCTTGACCCATCCGTCAGACCTGTATCAGCAACTGATGGCACAGTGACGGGTCTGCGCAAACCAATCGCGCAAAGCCAAAAGCCATCAGCTCAAACGATGCAACACTCAGCAGCCCTTTCCGGAGATTTGTGAATGACCACCAAGCAGCCGACCATCATCTACACCCTCACCGATGAGGCCCCCTTGCTGGCGACCTGCGCCTTCCTGCCCATCATCCGCACCTTCACGGCGCCCGCTGGTATCCAAATCGAGGAGAGCGATATTTCGGTGGCCTCGCGCGTGCTCGCCGAGTTCCCTGAATTCCTGAGCGAAGCCCAGCGTGTGCCGAACACCTTGGCCGAGCTGGGGCGCCTGACTTTGCTGCCCGACACCAACATCATCAAGTTGCCCAATATCAGCGCATCGGTGGGTCAGCTGCAGTCCTGCATCCGCGAATTGCAGTCCAAGGGTTTCGCCATCCCCGACTATCCGGAAGACCCGAAGTCCGAGGAAGAAAAGTCCATTCGCGCACGCTACTCACGCTGCACCGGCAGCGCCGTCAACCCGGTCCTGCGCGAAGGCAACTCTGACCGCCGCGCGCCGCGTGCCGTCAAGGAATACGCCCGCAAACACCCTCACTCCATGAGCGATTGGGCGCAGGCTTCGCGCACCCACGTCTCGCACATGCACCACGGTGATTTCTACCATGGCGAAAAGTCGATGACGCTGGACAAAGCGCGTGACGTCAAGATGGAATTGGTGACCAAGAGCGGCCAGACCATCATCTTGAAACCCAAGGTGTCCTTGAAAGATGGCGAGATCATCGACTCGATGTTCATGAGCAAGACGGCGCTGTGCGAGTTCTATGAGCAAGAGATTGAAGACGCCTACAAGCACGGCGTGATGTTCTCGCTGCACGTCAAGGCCACGATGATGAAGGTTTCGCACCCGATCGTCTTCGGCCACTGCGTGCGGATCTTCTACAAGGAAGCCTTCGCCAAACACGCCCAACTCTTCGAGGAACTCGGCGTCAACGTCAACAACGGCATGGTCAATCTGTATGACAAGCTCGCCACGCTGCCCAGCTCGCAGCGCGAAGAAGTCATGCGTGACCTGCACGCTTGCCATGAAAAGCGTCCCGAGTTGGCGATGGTCGATTCGGCCAAAGGCATCACCAATTTCCACTCGCCCAATGACATCATCGTCGACGCCTCGATGCCGGCGATGATCCGCATGGGCGGCAAGATGTGGGGCGCCGATGGCCGTCCGAAGGACGTGAAAGCCGTGATGCCCGAATCGACCTTTGCTCGCATCTATCAGGAGATGATCAACTTCTGCAAATGGCATGGCAACTTCGACCCCACCACCATGGGCACCGTACCCAATGTGGGCCTGATGGCGCAGCAGGCCGAGGAGTACGGTTCACATGACAAGACCTTCGAGGCGCCCGAGGACGGCGTGGCCAACATCACCGACCTCGCCACCGGCGAAGTGCTGCTGAGCCAGAACGTCGAGGCCGGCGACATCTGGCGCATGTGCCAGGTCAAGGACGCGCCGGTGCGCGACTGGGTCAAACTGGCCGTCACACGCGCGCGCAACTCGGGCATGCCAACCGTGTTCTGGCTGGACCCGTACCGCCCGCACGAAAACGAGCTGATCAAAAAGGTCAAGCTCTACCTGAAGGATCACGACACGACGGGTCTGGACATCCAAATCATGTCGCAGGTGCGCGCCATGCGTTACACCTTGGAGCGCGTCGTGCGCGGCCTGGACACCATCTCGGTCACAGGCAATATCTTGCGCGACTACCTGACCGACCTGTTCCCCATCATGGAACTCGGTACTTCGGCCAAGATGCTGTCGATCGTGCCCTTGATGGCTGGTGGCGGCATGTACGAGACCGGAGCTGGCGGTTCGGCACCTAAGCACGTCAAACAGTTGGTCGAAGAAAACCATCTGCGCTGGGACTCGCTGGGTGAGTTCCTGGCTTTGGCGGTGTCCTTGGAGGATCTTGGCATCAAGACCGACAACGCACGCGCCAAGCTGCTGGCGAAGACGCTGGACGCGGCCACAGGCCGGCTGCTCGACAACAACAAGAACCCTTCGCCCAAGACCGGCCAACTCGACAATCGCGGCAGCCAGTTCTACCTGGCCATGTTCTGGGCGCAGGAACTGGCGACCCAGACCGAGGACAGCGCATTGGCCGCGCACTTCGCTGGGCTGGCCAAGTCGCTGGCCGACAATGAGCAGAAGATCGTGGACGAGTTCCAGGTCATTCAGGGTCAAGCAGCCGACATCGGCGGCTACTACCTGCCCGACCCGGTGAAGACCCAAGCTGTGATGCGCCCAAGCACGACGCTTAACGCCGCTTTGGCAGCCTCGGCCGCGCTACAGGGCTGAAGCCCATGCCGCCAAATTGGCGGCTGTTTTCTCATGCACTGCGCGTAAAAAAGCCCCGCTCTCCACAGGAGAACGGGGCTTTTGTCCGTCAGCCGAAGCCGACGTTCGTCTTACATATGCTCAATCATGACGGCGCCGAAACCCGAGCACGAGACTTGCGTCGCGCCGTCCATCAGGCGCGCAAAGTCATAAGTGACCCGCTTGCTCAGAATCGATTTACCCATCGATTCAATGATCAGGTCGGCCGCTTCCAGCCAGCCCATATGACGCAACATCATTTCGGCCGAGAGGATTTCTGAACCCGGGTTCACATAGTCCTTGCCGGCGTACTTGGGTGCTGTGCCATGCGTGGCTTCAAACATCGCGATCGAGTCGCTCAGGTTGGCACCCGGGGCGATGCCGATACCGCCCACTTGAGCGGCCAAGGCGTCGGACACATAGTCGCCGTTCAGGTTCAGCGTGGCAATCACCGAGTACTCGGCTGGACGCAAGAGGATCTGCTGCAAGAAGGCGTCGGCGATCGAATCCTTGATGATGATGTCCTTGCCGGTCTTAGGGTTCTTGAGCTTGCACCATGGGCCGCCGTCGATCAACTCGGCGCCGAATTCCTTCTGCGCCAGGTTGTAGGCCCAATCACGGAAGCCACCTTCCGTGTACTTCATGATGTTGCCCTTGTGCACGATGGTGACGCTGGGCTTGTCATTGTCGATCGCGTACTGGATCGCCTTGCGCACCAGGCGCTCGGTACCCTCACGCGAGACCGGCTTGACGCCGATACCTGAAGTCTCGGGGAAACGGATCTTCTTGACACCCATTTCCTCTTGCAAGAACTTGATCAGTTTCTTGGCCTTGTCGCTCTCGGCTTCGAATTCGATGCCGGCATAGATGTCTTCCGAGTTCTCGCGGAAGATCACCATATCGGTCTTGTGGGGCTCTTTCACCGGCGAAGGCACGCCGGGGAAGTAACGCACTGGGCGCAGGCACACATACAGATCCAGCTCTTGACGAAGTGCCACGTTGAGCGAACGGATACCGCCGCCGACCGGCGTGGTCAGCGGGCCCTTGATGGACACGACATAGTCCTTCAGCACCGTCAGCGTCTCGGCCGGCAGCCAAACGTCGGGGCCGTAGACCTTGGTCGCCTTCTCGCCGGCATAGATCTCCATCCAGTGGATTTGCTTTTTGCCGCCGTAGGCCTTGGCCACTGCTGCGTCAACCACCTTGATCATCACCGGGGTGATGTCCAGACCAGTGCCGTCACCTTCGATGAAAGGAATGATGGGCTGATCGGGCACGTTGAGCGAGAAGTCAGCGTTGACGGTGATCTTCTGCCCACCCTCGGGCACCTTGATGTGTTGGTACATGTATGTCGTCTCCACGGAGCGTGATTGAGAAAATTCGCTTTTAATTCTATGCGAGCAATGCCCGCTTGAAACGCCGGTTACTCCCAGTGTCGCGGCAAGCTGCTAGTTGACCGCGACCCGAACGCCCCTGTTCATCGGCAAAACGCGAGCACCTGTGCCCACACGCCGTGGCCTAAAGCCCAGCCAGAAGCGGCCGCCAAACCCAGGCCGCTGAGCCGCACAGACCAGCGCATGCCTGCGACCGCTGCACCGCCCTGCCCTTGCAGTTTGACCCAGAGCAGCGGCCCCAAAGCCAACCCTAAGCCGGAAGCCATCGCAAACAGCGCCATCACCGCCGCTCCCTGGGCCGGCCCCGAGGCCAAGGCCGCCACCAGCAAGGCTGACTGCAATAGCCCACAGGGCCAAGCGGCCCAGGCAAGCCCAAGAATGCCGGCTCGCGCGGGCCGAGCGAAGATCTTGCCGCCCCCCTTCAAACCGTCCAAGGACGTTGTCACCGAGGGACGAATGCCGTTGGAGATACGCTGGCCAATGCCTTCGAGCCAGGCCGGTTGGCGCCCATGCCACAGCAAGGCCAAGCCGAGCAGAAAAGCCGCCACATGCAGCAGCACCCACAGTGGCCGCAACAGGGCCGAGGCCTGCCCCCATTGCGCCAACAAGCCCACGCTGGCTGCGGCCACCCCTCCCGCGACGGCATAACTGAACAGACGCCCGATCTGAAAGCCGAGCATGGCCGAACGTGAGGGGCCTGCAACCGCCGTACTGGCGCCGCCGCACATGGCCAAGCAATGGGGAGTACCGGCCAGCCCCATCAATAGGGCCGAACCGGCTAAAGCGACATCAAGCATCAGATGATTCTAGAGAATCTCTCGCGGCTCCGGTCGGCTTGCAAATAACGGTCAAACACCATGGCTACCGCGCGCACGAAATACCAGCCCATGGGCGTGACTTGAATGGCGCCCGGCTCCAGTGTCACCAGTCCTTGCTCGGCCAGTTCGGCCATGCGGGCCAACTCCGGCTTGAAATAGGCCTGCATGTCGACCAAGTGCGACAACTCGATCGACTCAAACTCCAACCTGCCCTGGCACATCAAGGCCATGATGACCGCACGCCGAACGATGTCATCGCGCGTCAATGCCAAGCCGCGCACGATGGGGAGTTGGCCTTGACGCAGTGCGTCGTAATACTCGTCCAAGGTCTTGGCGTTTTGGCTGTAGCAGGCGCCGACACGGCCAATTGCCGACACGCCCAGCGCCACCAGATCGCAATCGGGCTGGGTGCTGTAGCCCTGGAAGTTGCGGTGCAGACGCCCTTGCCGTTTGGCCACAGCCAGCGAGTCGCTCGCCAGGGCGAAGTGATCCATACCGATATAGCTGTAACCATGGCTTTGGAAGCCGGCGATGGCCCCCGCCAGCATCGCGACCTTGTCGCCGGCCGGCGGCAGTTGGGCCGTGTCGATGCGGCGTTGCGGCTTGAAGCGTTGCGGCAGATGGGCGTAGCCGTACAGCGCGATGCGATCCGGCTTCAAGGCCCCAACTTGCGCAATCGTGCGAGCAAACGAGTCCGGCGTCTGCAGCGGCAGGCCGTAGATCAGATCGACATTGGTGGACTCGAAACCCAGTTCGCGCGAGGCGATCATCAAGGCCTCGACACTCTCGTAGCTCTGCTCACGGTGGACGGCCTTTTGTACCGCTGCGTCAAAGTCCTGCACGCCAAAGCTGAGCCGGTTGAAGCCCAGTTCGCGCAAATGCTTGAGCCGGTCCTTGGTGACCGTGCGGGGATCCACTTCGATCGAGACTTCGGCCCCGGGCGCCACGCGAAAGCGCTCACGCAACGCGAGCATCAACTGGCTCAACTCGGCGTCGCTCAAAAAAGTCGGTGATCCGCCACCCAAATGCAGTTGCGACACCGCCGCGCCGCGCCCCAGATGAGCGAGCGTCAAATCCATCTCGGTGACCAAGGCCTGCAAATACTCGACCGCCTTGTCGTGGTGCTTGGTGATGACCTTGTTGCAAGCGCAGTAGTAGCAGACCGACTCGCAAAACGGAATGTGGATGTACAGCGACAAGGGCGAGGCACTGCCTAAAGAGCCGCCAGCTCTTTGCTGCAAGGCCTGCGTGTACTGTTCGGCCGAAAAGGCTTCAACAAACCGGTCTGCGGTCGGATAAGAGGTGTAACGCGGCCCCGAGACATCGAAGCGGCGCAACAGCTCTTCGCTGATATTGTCGGAGGCTTGGACGGCGCCCAAAGCGGGGCTAGCGTGAATGATCTGTACCATGGCACACACTTTGCCAAGAGTTTGCTTTCGCTCCTTGATCAAGATCAAGCTTGAGCCGCTTGGCGAGACCAACAATGCAGCAGTTCTTGAGATACATCAGGCTGATGATCTCGGGAGCCACTTTCCCCCAAAGATTCGCAGCCCCGCTGTTAAGGCGGCGAATCAGTTGAAAAGAGCCAAATGAACGCCACCATCCCGATCAAAATCGAACCCCTGAAGGTTGCCTGCTCGAGTTGCAATTTGCGCGAGTTGTGCTTGCCGGTGGGCCTGTCGTCGGGCGACTTGGAGCAACTTGACCAGCTGGTCGCGACGCGCCGCCAAGTCTCCCGCGGCGACACTTTGTTTCGCAGTGGCGACAGTTTTCTTTCTTTGTACGCAGTTCGCACGGGCTTCTTCAAGACTTGCGTAACGTCCGAAGATGGCCGCGACCAGGTCACCGGTTTTCAGATGGCCGGCGAGCTGCTGGGCCTGGACGGCATCAGCACCGATCGCCATAGCTGCGATGCAGTAGCGCTGGAGGATTCGTCGGTCTGCGTGATCCCTTATGAGCAACTGGAAGAGCTGTCGCGCGAATTCACCGACTTGCAGCGCCAGTTTCACAAGATCATGAGCCGCGAAATTGTGCGTGACCATGGCGTGATGTTGCTGCTGGGCAGCATGCGCGCCGAAGAGCGGCTGGCGGCTTTCTTGCTGAATCTGACCCAGCGCCTGCAAGCGCGCGGCTTCTCGGCCGCCGCCCTGGTGCTGCGCATGACGCGCGAAGAAATCGGCAGCTACCTGGGCTTGAAGCTCGAAACCGTCAGCCGGACTTTCTCGAAATTCCAAGACGACGGTTTACTGGAAGTCAAACAGCGCCAGTTACGCATCCTCGATCAAGCCGGCTTGCAACGCTTGGTCAATAGCACCAACTGCTGATACGCAAGTTCAGCGAGGCCAGGCTCGGGGGTGCCTGTCCTGCGGCAGCTCGGGCAAGGTGGCCATCAGTACGCTCAAACTGGCCGCCAGACTGATGATGAGCCAGAACAGCAAAAAGCCCATGGTGTAGACCGCTTGACGCGGCAGCTCGACCGGCGCGCCGCCAAACCAAGTCAGATCACCCGGATCGACCAGCGCGAACACCAGCGCCGTCAACACCCCGGCCATCAAGAACGAGGGCCACACCACCGCCATCGCGACCCGGCCCAAGGCCGTCCGTGTTGTTGACTCTGAGCTCGAGCCTGAAGCTGGGGCGGGCGAGTCGCTCATTTTCCACCTGTCGCGGCGTGATTGCGGGCCTCTTTCGCAGGCTGCATGGCTTTGGCGGAGGCCTGCTCTTGCAGCACCGGATCGGGATAGCGCAGCGCCAATCCAAGGGTGATGAAACTCGCCACCACGACCAAGGACGGGCCGCCCACCACCCACCACATCACCGGCTCTCGCCACCAGGGGCGTGTCGCCTCGGGTGCCGCAGTAGGAGCCGCAATTGAGCCCGATGCAGACGATGAGGCGGATGAATTGATATTTTGATGCTCTGTCATGATCTCTTCCAAGGCTGTGCGGCTGTGCGGCTGCGCATCAGCGCGGCACGACAAACGTTGATTTCTCTATTGAAGCCTGGACCGGCTCCTTGCCCGCCTGCTGTGGGCGCATCAATTGGAATTGAATCGGGTGTGCGCCGGCACCGGCCCGGGCCGCCACTTCCGGGGGCACTCGAACAGCCACGGACACCCAGCGCGCTTCAGCGGGGCCTACCGTCAAGGCAACCGGCCGTGCCAGCGTGGCGCCGTCCAAACCTGTGACCGACACAGTGAACTGCTGGGGCTGCTCGGTGGTGTTCATCACCTGCAGCCGGTACAGATTTTCAATAAAACCGTCCTCGACCAAACGCGCCATCACGCCTCGGTCGCGCACCACATCCAACTTGACGGGGCTGCGCAGGAACAACAGGCTGCCCAGCAAGGCCGCGCACAAAATCACTAGAACAATGGTGTAAATCACCACCCGCGGACGGAAGACCCGGCGCAGCTTTTGCGCCGGACTCAGGTGCTGACTCAAACCATTTTCGGTGTCATAGCGAATCAGCCCGCGCGGGTAATCCATCTTGTCCATCACACCGTCGCACACATCGATACAGGCCGCGCAACCAATGCACTCGTATTGCAGGCCCTTGCGAATATCAATGCCGGTTGGGCAGACCTGCACGCACAGCGTGCAATCGATGCAAGAACCCAGGCCGGCGGCCTTGATGTCGGTCTTCTTGCTGCGCGAGCCGCGCGGCTCACCGCGCTCGGCGTCATAACTGATGATCAGCGTGTCTTTGTCAAACATCGCGCTTTGAAAGCGCGCATAAGGGCACATGTATTTGCAGACCTGCTCACGCATATAGCCCGCATTGCCGTAGGTGGCAAAACCATAGAACAAGACCCAGAACCATTCCCAGGGCCCGAAGCCCAAGGTGAAGGCCTCGGCCCACAACTGTTTGATCGGGGTGAAGTAGCCAACGAAGCTGAAGCCGGTCCACAAGCCCAAGGAGATCCAGGCCAGCTGGGTGGCACTCTTGCGCCATAGTTTGTTGAAGCCCCATGGGGCGGCGTCAAGTTTGATCCGTGCTTGCCGGTCGCCCTCAAACTGGCGCTCTATCCACATGAAGATCTCGGTATAGACCGTCTGCGGGCAGGCAAAGCCACACCACAGCCGCCCGGCCACCGCCGTGAACAGAAACAAGGCGTAGGCCGACACCATCAACAGCCCCGTCAGGTAGATAAAGTCCTGCGGGTAAAGCACCAGGCCGCCGATGTAAAACCGCCGGGTGGCCAGGTCAAACAAGACCGCCTGGCGGTCATTCCACTGCAACCAAGGCAGGCCGTAGAACAAGAGCTGGGTGAACCAGACCAAACCCCAACGCCAGCGCGCGAACAAGCCGCTGACCGAGCGCGGGTAGATTTTGCTTTGCGCTTGGTACAAAGAAACGATCTCGATGACCGTGTCGCGGCCCTTGCCCGCCGCGGCAGGTTCAAGGGTCTTGTTCTGGCTCTTACCTGACTCTGCGTTCATGCCTACCTTGGGTGGAGCTCATTGCTCAGACTCTACTTCGCTGCGGCTGCAGCATTGCTCGACAAGCTCCAGACATACGCCCCCAGCACATGAATCTGCTCTGGGCTCAGGCGGCTGGACTGTGCAGGCATGACATTGGTTTTGCCGTTGTTGATCATGCTGATCACGGCGTCTTCACCCCAGCCATGCAGCCAGACCTTGTCGGTCAGATTCGGCGCACCAATCGCTTGGTTGCCTTTGCCGTCCGCCCCATGACAAGCGGCACAAACGCCAAACTTGGCACGCCCCATCTGCGCAGCGATCGCGTTATGCGCACTGCCGGACAGGCTCAGCACATAGTTGGCGACGTTGCGCACATCGTCCGGAGTGCCCACCGCAGCGGCCATCGGCGGCATCATGCCGGTGCGACCGTTGGTGATGGTCTGGGTGATGGTCTCGTGACTGCCACCATAAATCCAGTCGGTGTCGGTCAGGTTCGGGAAGCCCTTGCTGCCCTTGCCGTCGGAGCCGTGGCAGCCGGCGCAGTTATTGGCAAACAGGCGCTCGCCGATACCCATTGCGACCGGATCTTGCGCCAGCGTTTCGGCCGGCTTGCCCTCAAACTTCGCAAACAAGCTCGCCATCGCCTTGTGCGCGGCTTCCTGTTCCTGGCGGTACTGGCCCTCGCTGGTCCAACCCAAGGAGCCGGGCTTGCTGCCCAGACCCGGGTACATGGCCAGATAGATGCCGGCAAACACCACGGTCAGCACGAACAGAATTGCCCACCAGCGCGGCAAGGGGTTGTTCAGCTCAACGAGGTCTTCGTCCCACACATGGCCGGTGCTGTTGTCATCAGCCATGACCTTGCGGCGGCTGGCGATGAACAGCAAGAAGATGCAAAAAACCAAGCCCAGAATCGTGCCGGCGGCAACGAACAAGGACCAGCCATCATTGAAAAAATCACTCATTGGGGCCTCCCCATCACATCGTCACCCAGCGGCAGCAGGCCCTGCTCTTCAAAGCTCGCCTTGTTGCGGCTGGAATAAGCCCAAACCACGATACACAGAAACACCAGCAGCGAAAACACTGTCACTGCAGCCCGCAAAGTATTGATATCCATAGCAATCAACCTTTCACTTCAGCGCAGTGCCAAGCACCTGCAAGTAAGCAATTACCGCCTCCAGCTCGCTGCGGCCCTTGACGGCTTCAGCGGCTTCGGCAATTTCCGGGTCCGTGTAGGGCACGCCGACGATGCGCAGTGCGCGCATCTTGGGCGCCAACTCGGCCGGATCCAGCATGTTCTTGGCGAGCCAAGGGTAGGCCGGCATATTGGACTCGGGCACCAAGTCGCGCGGATTGGTCATGTGAATGCGATGCCATTCGTCGCTGTACTTGCCGCCGACCCGGTGCAGATCCGGCCCGGTGCGCTTGCTACCCCACTGAAAAGGGTGGTCATAGACGAATTCACCGGCGGTCGAAAAATGACCGTAGCGCAGCGTCTCCGAACGGAAGGGGCGAATCATCTGCGAATGGCAGTTGTAGCAACCCTCGCGGATATAGATGTCGCGCCCGGCCAGTTGCAGCGCGGTGTAAGGCTTGAGCCCGGGGGTGGCTTCGGTGGTCGAGCGCTGAAAGAACAGCGGGACAATTTCCACCGCGCCGCCGACGATGATCGTCAGCAGCACCAGCACAATCATCAGAAAACTATTGGTCTCGATTTTCGCGTGACCTGTGGCTTTATCGTTTGTCGATGCCATATCAATTTCTCCTTGGTCAGCGATACATCAAGCGTGAGCCAGGGCGGTCGGAATGGCGCTTGACTGAGCGCGGCCGACTTGCACTGTCTTGATCACGTTCCAGGACATGATCAACATGCCACCCAGATACAGCACGCCACCCACCAGACGCACCACGTAGAAGGGGTAGGTCGCCTTGACGCTTTCCACAAAGGTGTAAACCAATGTGCCATCAGGGTTGACCGCACGCCACATCAGGCCTTGCATCACACCGGCGATCCACATCGCAGCGATGTAGAGCACGATGCCCAGCGTGGCGACCCAGAAGTGCAACTCAATCGCCGACTTCGAGTACATCTCGGTGCGACCGAACATGCGCGGAATCAGGTGGTAGAGCGAGCCCATCGAGATCAGACCGACCCAGCCCAAGGCGCCGGAGTGCACATGGCCGATGGTCCAGTCGGTGTAATGGCTCAAGGCGTTGACGGTCTTGATCGACATCATCGGACCTTCAAACGTGGACATGCCGTAGAAGGACAGCGACACGATCAGGAACTTCAGGATCGGGTCATCACGCAGCTTGTGCCAGGCGCCGCTCAAGGTCATCACGCCGTTGATCATGCCGCCCCAGCTTGGCGCCAGCAACACCAGCGAGAACACCATGCCCACGCTTTGCGCCCAGTCAGGCAGCGCGGTGTAGTGCAGATGGTGCGGGCCGGCCCACATATAGGTGAAGATCAGCGCCCAGAAGTGGACGATGGACAGCCGGTAGCTGTAAACAGGGCGACCCGCTTGCTTGGGGATGTAGTAATACATCATGCCGAGGAAGCCCGCCGTCAGGAAAAAGCCCACCGCATTGTGGCCGTACCACCACTGCACCATCGCGTCTTGCACACCGGCATAGGCCGAGTAGCTCTTGAACAAAGTGACCGGGATGGCTGCACTATTGACCAAGTGCAGCAGTGCCACGGCCAGGATAAAGGCGCCGAAGAACCAGTTCGCCACATAAATGTGCCTGACCTTGCGGATCGCCACCGTGCCGAAGAACACGACCGCATAAGCCACCCAAACCAAGGTGATCAAGATGTCGATCGGCCATTCCAGCTCGGCATATTCCTTGCCGCTGGTGATGCCCAACGGCAGCGTGATCGCCGCCGACAGAATCACCAATTGCCAGCCCCAGAACGTGAACCAGGCCAGCCCGGGCGCGAACAAACGCGTGTAGCCGGTGCGCTGAACCACGTGGTAAGCGGTCGCGAACAGCGAGCAGCCGCCAAAGGCAAAAATCACGGCATTGGTGTGCAACGGTCGCAAGCGACCATAGGTCAGCCACGGTATGCCCAAATTGAGTTCTGGCCATGTCAATTGGGCGGCAATGATCACCCCCACCAACATACCCACAACACCCCACAGTACGGCGGCCAGTGCGAATGCTCGCACTACGCCATCTTCGTACACTCCTCCGGTAGAACTTACCGGTCCAGCGGTTTTTGCCATTGTGTCGGCTCCTTACGGCTTCTAATTAGACGAAGGCGATTCTTTGCCATCGCCAGGGGGGGGAACTTGATGTTCATCAAACCCATCTCCATCTTCAAGGATTCGATTGCCTTCACGTTCCAAATCTTCCAGTTGACCGTTGTTTATTGCCCACCCGAAGACACCAACGATCAGCAGCACCAAGAGTACGGACAGAGGAATCAGCAAATACAAAATGTCCATAGGGGCTTCAGTGGAGCGGCCTGGCCAAACGCTGAGCGTTCAGCACGACGAAAAGCGAGCTGCCAGCCATACCCAAGCCGGCTGCCCATGGCGGCAACCAACCGGCCAAAGCCATGGGAATGCAGGCAGCGTTGTAAGCAGCAGCCCAAAGCAGGTTCTGACGGATGATTTGAGCGGTGCGCAGCGCCAAGCCGCGCGCCAAGGCCAAGTCCAACAAACGATTCGATAGCAGCAAGGCATCGGCACTTGCGCGCGCCAGCATGGCGCCCTGCCCCATCACCACGCTGACATCGGCACGCGCCAAGACCGGCGCGTCATTGATGCCGTCGCCGACCATCAGCACACAGCGGCCCTCGGCCTGCAACTGCGCCACCGTCGCCAACTTCATGGCCGCCGTCGCATCTCCCTGCGCAGACTGCACGCCGGCGCTGGCGGCCAGGCGCGTGACCCGCTCGCTGCCATCCCCCGACAAGAGCAGGCTGCGCAGACCTTGGCCGTGCAAGGCCGCCAAGGCCTCGCGCGCATCAGGGCGCAGCACTTCGCCGAAACGCATCTTCAATACTTGTTCGCCACTGCCGAAGGCCAATTGAGCTTCAATTTGAGTATCAGCCAGCTTGGGCTCAAGATGGCCCAATTCGGCCACCCAAGCCGGCGCGCCCAGACGCCAGACCTGACCCCCTGCATCGACGGCCTGCAAACCCAGCCCCGGCAGCTCTTGGACCTGGGTCCAGTCGTTCTGAGGCACGGCGGATGAGCCCGCTTCGACCAAGGCGCGCGAGAACGGATGCTGCGAATGCCTCGCCAAGGCTCGTGCAGCACTCAACAAATCGGCCGCCTCGCCGCCAAAAGCCTGCTGCTGCAGCAACACCATCTGCTCTTGCGTCAAGGTGCCGGTCTTGTCCAGCACCACCGTATCCACTTTGCACAAGGTCTCCAGCAACTCCAGCCTGAGCAGCAAAACACCTCGTTTGGCCAAGGCGCCGGTCGCGGCCAAGCGGGCCGAAGGCGCGGCCAGCGACAGCGCACATGGGCAAGTGACGATCAACACCGAGACGGCAACCCAGACCGCCTTGGACGGATCAATGAAACTCCACAACAGCGCGCCGCCCAGCGCCAGCGCCAACACCGCCCACAGGAAGGGTCCGGCCACACGGTCGGCCAACTCGGTCGTGGCCGGGCGCTGCGTCATCGCCTCGCGCATCAGGCGCTGAATCGCTTGATGGCGGGTGTCCGCACCGACGCGCTGCACTCTCACCAGCACCGGTGACTGCAAATTCAAGCTCGCCGCCACCACCTCATCGCCAACACCTTTGGCGACCGGCAGCGACTCGCCGGTCAGCAGCGCCTCATTCGCGCTGGTGGCCCCCGATTCAATCCTGCCGTCGGCCGGAAACGCTTGACCGGCGCAGACCCGCACCAGATCACCGACGCGCAAACGGCTGGGCGCCACGCTGCAACTGCTGCCATCAAGCTCGATGCGCTCCACCGCGTCCGGCAGGGCTTCGCTGGATTGCTCCAACTGGGCGGCAGCGCGGTGCCGAGCACGCATTTCCAGAAAGCGCCCGGACAACAAAAAAGCCACGAACATCGTCAGCGAATCAAAATAGACCTCATCGCCAAAGAAGCCGCCGGGCTCAAACAGCGCACCGCTGCTGGCCACAAAAGTCACCGCCAGCCCCAGCACCACGGGCACATCCATGCCCAAGCGGCGTGCTCTGATTTGACGCCACGCCGCACTGAAGAAGGGTCCGGCCGAAAACAGCAAGACCGGCAGACTCAAAACCCAGCAAGCCCACTGCAGCAGGCGGGCTAGATCAGGGCTCAGATCGCCGGGCGCGGCAAAGTAGGCCGGGGCGGCCATCATCATCACCTGCATCATCAAAAAGACCGCCACAAACAAGCGCCACAAGGCCGTGCGTTGTTCGCGTTCGCGCAATTCGCGGGCCGGCGCCGCCGCGTCCGGCGCAGCGCCATAACCGGCTCGCTCAACGCGTTCCAGAATGCCTGCCAAACGGGTCTGCGCCGGCAGCCAAGTCAAAGTCAAGCGTGCACTGGCAGCATTGACCCTGGCCGACTTCACGCCGGGCAACTCCAGCAAGGCGCGTTCGATGATGCCCGCACAGGCGCCGCAGTGCAGGCCGGCGAGTTGGAACTGCGATACCGCCACGCCCGGCGCCCCAGGCTCAACTGCCAACCAACGCGTGAACGGGGCCAACAGATCGGGATCGTCAAGCGCGGCAATACCTTGATCGGCCATTGCGAGGCCAAGGTCGGCTGGGAGAAGAAGCTTAGAGGCGGAGATCATCATGCGGGGTTCGGCACCATAATCTAGGCGAGTCCAAGGGCAAGCCAAATGATATATATCAAGACCACCAGTTTTCTTAAGCGTTTTCACCATTCATTCGCTGCGCAGCATGCCAGCCTGTCGCATCGTGTCTACAGCGCAGCGGCAATCTTGGCTTTGTCCAGTGCTGGCCTGCTCGGCAGCCAGCTAGCGCTGGCGCAAGACCGGCCGCAAAGCCTGCCGGCCATCAAGCTCGGTGCCGGCATGCATGTGATCAGTGCGGAAGTGGCGCAGTCACCCGAGCAGCGCGCCACAGGGTTGATGAACCGACCCAGCATGGGCGCCAACGAGGGTATGTTGTTTGTCTTCGAGGAAGCCAACCCGCAATGCTTCTGGATGAAGAACACCTTGTTGCCGCTGTCCATCGCCTTCATCGCCGATGACGGCACGGTCGTCAACATCGCCGACATGAAGCCGCAGGCCCTTGATTCACATTGCTCCGCCAAGCCGGTGCGTTATGCGCTGGAGATGAACCAAGGCTGGTTCGCTAAACGCGGCATCAAGACCGGCAGCAAATTGACCGGCCGGCCTTGGGGGTCTTGACGCCGATTTGAGGCGATCAAGGCGGTAGGCGCGGGCGCGTGTTCGAGCGCCTTGCGCCGCAACGGCATTAAAAAAGGCCGGTCAGTGACCGGCCTTTAAAAAATAGTTCAAGCTCAGAGGTACGCAGGGCTTGCGCCCCGCCTACGCATCGCCTGCATTTATGCAAAGTTTGCCTGCGCGAAATCCCAGTTAGCCAGGCTATTCAGGAAAACTTCAACAAACTTCGGGCGCATATTGCGGTAGTCGATGTAGTAGGCATGTTCCCACACGTCAACAGTCAGCAAGGCCTTGTCGGCGCCGGTCAACGGCGTGCCAGCTGCCCCGGTGTTGACGATGTCGACCGAGCCGTCCGCCTTCTTCACCAGCCAGGTCCAGCCGGAACCGAAGTTGCCGACCGCGCTCTTGGTGAAGGCTTCCTTGAAAGCGTCGAAGGAACCCCACTTGGCGGTGATGGCCTCAAGCAGCGCGCCCGTTGGAGCGCCGCCGCCGTTTGGCTTCATGCAATTCCAGAAGAAGGTGTGATTCCAGATCTGCGCGGCATTGTTGTAGATCGGGCCGGAAGACGCCTTGACGATGGCCTCCAGATCCATGGCCTCAAACTCAGTGCCTTTTTGCAGATTGTTCAGGTTCACCACATAGGCGTTGTGATGCTTGCCATGGTGGTACTCCAGCGTCTCGGCACTGTAGTGTGGTGCCAGGGCGTCCTTGGCATAGGGCAGTGCGGGCAGGGTATGTTCCATATCGATTCCTCGGTGAAAAAATACTGTGGTGTTGAGCTTCGGGCGCGATTCTAGGTCTTTGCGGGCGCTGCGTCTTGGCGCCCGACAGTGCCCGTCAGACTTTAGGGGCAGCCGAGAGTATTTGCATCTGCGCCTCGCCGTCGGCCAAGACAGCGTGCACCTGCTCGCCCACAACTAACTGCTGTATCGAGGTGAGTGCGCGGCCCTGACCGTCGTCCAGCCAAGCATAGCCGCGCGCCAGCACCCGCTTGGGGTCGAGCGCGGCCAGCCGCGCCTGCAAGCCGGCCAAGCGCTGATCCTGTTGGCTCATCAGGACGGGTGCGGCGCGCCGAACGCGCTGCTCCAGATGAGCCAAACGCTGCATCTGCATCGCCTGCACCTTGGGCAAGGCCTGCGCCCAGCGCTGCGCCAACAACGCCAAATGGCGGCGCTGGCGCGCCAACATATCGGTCGGCCGCGCCAGCCTCAAGGCCATACGGTCGAGCCGCTGTGCGGCCAGATCCAGACGCTGTTGAACTCGGCGCGTCAAGGCGGCAGACAAAGCCGCCAGGGCATCCAGATTGGCCTGGCGCGAGGGCGCGGCCAGCTCCGCTGCTGCGGTCGGCGTTGGTGCCCGCAGGTCAGCCGCCAAGTCGGACAAGGTAATGTCCGTCTCATGGCCCACGCCGCAAATCAGCGGCAAGCGGGACGCCGCCACCGCCCGCACCACGCGTTCGTCATTGAATGCCCAAAGGTCTTCCAGCGAGCCGCCACCGCGCACCAGCAGCAGTGCGTCGACCTCGGCGCGGCTATTGGCAACTTGCAGCGCCGCCACCAGAGACGCCGGCGCCTGCTCGCCTTGCACCACGCTGGGATAAACAATCACTTCAATATGCGGTGCGCGCCGAGCCAAGGCCGTCAGCACATCATGCAAGGCCGCACCCGCCGTGGACGTGATCACACCGAGCCGGCGAGGAAAAGCCGGCAATGGCCGCTTGACGCTCGGGTCAAACAAACCCAAGGCCTCAAGCTTGGCCTTCAGGCGCAAAAACTGCTCATACAGCGCCCCGGCGCCGGCCCGGCGCATGCCTTCGACCACAAATTGCAATTCTCCGCGCGGCTCGTACAGCGTGAGCCGGCCGCGCATCTCGACCAAGCCGCCATCGGCGGGCGCAAAGTCCAGCAAGCTGGCCGCGCGACGAAACATCGCGCATCTCAGCATCGCAGTTTGGCCGTTGGCGTCTTTGAGATTGAAATAACAATGCCCACTCGCCGCGCGCGTAAACCCCGATAGCTCGCCTGCCACCACGCAGACGGCGAAACGGGTGTTGAGGCTTTCCGTCACTGCCGCCAACAGCGCAGCAACGCCCCACACCGTGCGCTGCGGCGCGGCTTGTGCTCGGTCAAACATGAGGGCAGCTCTCGGCCCTGACGAGCGAGAACTCCACAGCGGCCATCATCATGGGCCGTCTGGCGAATTGGCCCGTCACGGCGCTGACATAAGCATATAAACGCTTGTTTTTCAAGATCTTTTTCCTGCCCAAGAATTAAGCAATTTATCCTCAGGCCATGGTTTTCGGGCTTTTACGGCCACTTGAAGCCGCTTGCCCACAAAGTTATCCACAGCAAAAGTGGATTGTTACAGAGCGAACTGCTCCCAAAAATTGGACCAAAAATCCGGCGTCGGTTCGGGCCATAATCGCCCGCACGCCGGCAGCCGGCGCCGCCTCGGCGCCCCGCTGCTTTTTTCAGCTTTTTCGCACAGGGGTCGCCCGTTGTTTTCGATCATACAAGCCGCCGGTTGGCCGATTTGGCCCTTGCTCATTTGCTCGGTCATCGCCCTCGCCCTGATCATCGAACGTTTTTCCAGTCTGCGTGCCAGCAGAGTGGCACCCACTCGTTTGCTCGACGAAGTGCTCGGGCTGACCAGCCAAAGCCTGCCCACCCCGGACGTGGTGAATCGTTTGGCCGAGCACTCGCTGTTGGGTCAAGTGCTGGCGGCGGGCCTGCGTGCCGTCACCAGCGAGCCGCGCCTGCCTGCGGCCAAACTACAACAGGTGTTCGAATTGGCGGGGCGGCGCGCCATTCATCAACTGGAGCGTTACTTGAATACCTTGGGCACCATCGCCACCGCCGCCCCGCTGCTGGGTTTGCTGGGCACGGTAGTGGGCATGATTGAAATTTTCGGCAGCCAAGGCAGTGGCGCGGGCGGCAACCCGGCGCAAATGGCGCACGGTATCTCGGTGGCGCTGTACAACACCGCGCTGGGCTTGATGGTGGCTATTCCCTCCTTGATGTTCTATCGCTATTTCCGCGGCCGGGTGGAGGAATATGTGCTGGAGCTGGAGCAGTCCAGCGACCGCATGTTGAGCCATCTGCAGCGCTTCACGGGCTGAGCCGGCGATGAAGTTCAGGCAACGGCGCAGCGAAGAGCCGGAGATCAATCTGATCCCTTTCATCGACGTTTTGTTGGTGATTTTGATCTTTTTGATGCTCTCCACCACGTATTCCAAATTCACCGAACTGCAGATCACTTTGCCGGTGGCGGACGCCGACAAACTCAAGGACAGGCCGCGGGAAATCATCGTCTCAGTGGCGGCAGATGGACGCTATGTGGTGAATTCACAGCCGGTCGAGGGGCGCGCGGTCGAACTGCTCAGCGCGGCAATGAGCCAGGCTTCGGAAGGCCGCGCCGACAGCGTGGTGATCGTCTCGGCCGATGCCGCGGCCGCGCATCAGGCCGTCATCAATGTGATGGACGCCGCACGCCGCGCGGGGCTGTCCCATCTGACCTTTGCCGCGCAAGCCAATGCGCAGTGATAGACCCTTGCTGAGCCCTTGAACGTGAGCGCCTGGGGCCAGCGCTTGCAAGCGCAGTGGTATGGCGGCGGCGCCCTCGCCACCTCGCTGCGGCCGCTGGCTTGGATCTACGGCCTGTTGCTGCTCCTGCGCACACAGCTCTACCGTTGGGGCTGGCTGCGCACCGAAAGCCTGCCGGTACCGGTCATCGTGGTTGGCAATTGGATTGTCGGCGGCGCCGGCAAGACCCCGACCATCCTGGCCTTGCTCAAACAGTTGCAAGCCCAAGGCTTCAAGGTCGGTGTGATCTCGCGCGGCTACGGTCGAGCGGACGACGCGCCGCGCCTGGTCAGCCGAGATTGCACGGCAGGTCAAGTCGGCGATGAGCCACTGCTGATCCATTTGCGCAGCAGCGCGCCGGTGGCCGTGGGGCGCGACCGGGTCGCGGCAGCCCGGCTCTTGCTGCAGGCCAGGCCGGACTTGCAAATCCTGCTCAGCGATGACGGGCTTCAGCATCTGCGCCTGCCACGTGATTTGGCCGTGCTGCTGTTTGATGAGCGCGGCCTGGGCAATGGCCAGTTGCTGCCCGCCGGCCCCTTGCGGCAAGCGACCAGCCGCCACTTGGCGCCGCATGAGTTGGTGCTCTATAACGCAGCGTCCCCCAGCACCTTGTTGCCGGGCTATCTGGCGCAGCGCAGCTTGGCCGGCGCTGTCAGCTTGGCCGACTGGTGGCGTGGTGAGCCGGCGAAGATCGAAACGCTCAAGGCCTTGCGCGGCCGCCCAGTATTGGCGACTGCCGGCATGGCTCACCCGCAGCGCTTTTTTGACATGCTCAGCGACGCCGGCTTGACCATTGAGCCCATACCCTTGGCCGATCATTTCGACTTCAGCAGCCTGCCTTGGCAAAGTGTTTCCTACGCCGGCATGGAGGATGTGCTGCTGACAGAGAAAGACGCGGTCAAGCTGCAGCCCGAGCGTTGCCAAGGCATGCGGGTCTGGGTGGTGGCGCTAGACTTCAGCCCCGAACAAGCTTTTCAGCAGGCCGTGCAAGCGCGAGTCGAGCGTTTGCTGCGTCCTGCCAACAACCTGACCCCGAAAAATGGATAAGCAATTGCTGGAAATGTTGGTCTGCCCGCTGTGCAAGGGGCCGCTGGAGCTCAAGCGCAGTGAAACGGCCCAGGAACTGATTTGTTATGCCGACCGGCTGGCCTATCCGATCCGCGACGGTATTCCCTTGATGCTGGAGAATGAAGCACGGGCGATCGACCCAGAGACCGAACCGCGTCCACCGCGTCCGACTGCGCCATGAGTTTCACGGTGATCGTACCGGCGCGACTGGCCTCCAGCCGTCTGCCCAACAAGCCCCTGGCCGACATCGAAGGCTTGCCGATGATTGTGCGGGTGGCCCAGCGCGCGGCTTTGTCCAAGGCTGCCCAAGTTGTCGTCGCCACCGATTCGCAAGCCGTCATCGAGGCCTGCCGCGCGCACGGTGTGCAGGCCTTGCTGACTCGCGCCGACCATGTTTCGGGCAGCGACCGCCTCGCCGAAGCTTGCGAGCAATTGGGGCTGGAGGGTCAAGACATGGTGGTGAACGTGCAGGGCGACGAGCCGTTGATTGCGCCCGCCATGATCGATGCTTGCGCCGAACTGCTGCGTGCGCGGCCGCAATGCGTGATGAGCACGGTCGCCCATGCCTTGGATGACGCGGCCGAGTTCGCCAACCCGAATGTGGTCAAGGTGGTGCTGGACGCGCAGGGACTGGCCCTGTATTTTTCGCGCGCGCCGATCCCTTGGTGGCGCGATGGCTCGGCGCCGGAGCAAGCGAGGCCTCAGGCCGCAAGCGCCTTGCGCCATGTAGGCCTGTACGCCTATCACGCCGGCTTTCTGCGGCGCTTCCCGACGCTGACAGCGAGCCCCTTGGAGCAAATCGAGTCGCTGGAGCAGTTGCGGGTCTTGTGGCATGGCGAGCGCATCGCGGTTTACGTCAGCGCCGACAAGCCCGGGCCAGGTGTAGACACGCCGCAGGATCTGGAGCGCGTGCGGGCCATCATCAGAGCGGGCCAATCGAGTCAAGTTACATAGAGGAACAAGCTGCATCGGCGTCAGGCTGACGTAGGCCTGCACATGCTATCCTCGCCCGCTATCAACACGCGCGTGTCAAGCACACTCGCGTGACCGTTGGACGGGTCGGCAAGCAAGATTGGCGACTGTTTAGAGACATAACAAGGAGACCCATGCGACTGATTCTTCTGGGCGCCCCCGGCGCCGGCAAAGGCACTCAAGCCGCCTTCATCTGCCAAAAATTCGGCATCCCGCAAATCTCAACCGGTGACATGCTGCGCGCGGCCGTCAAGGCGGGCACAGACATGGGTATCGCCGCCAAGAAGGTGATGGACGCTGGCGGCCTCGTCGGTGACGACATCATCATCGGTCTGGTGAAAGAGCGCATTGCTCAGGCGGATTGCGCCAACGGCTTTTTGTTCGACGGCTTCCCCCGGACGATCCCGCAAGCCGACGCGATGAAGGCCGCCGGTGTCAAGCTGGATCTGGTGCTGGAAATCGATGTGCCGGACAGCGCCATCATCGAGCGCATGAGCGGGCGCCGCGTGCACCCGGCCTCGGGTCGCACCTACCACGTCAAGTTCAACCCGCCCAAGGTCGACGGCATTGACGACGCGACCGGCGAAGCGCTGGTGCAGCGCGACGACGACAAGGAAGAGACCGTGCGCAAGCGGCTGGAGGTCTATCAGGCCCAAACGCGCCCCTTGGTGGACTACTACTCTCAGTGGGCGGCCCAAGGCGATGTGAACGCTCCGAAGTACCGCTGCATTGCCGGCATCGGTTCGGTGGACGAAATTACCCAACGCGCCCTGGCAGCGCTGGCCTGAGCCAGGCCCGAAACAAGCATAGCCGCATCACTGTGGCTATATTTTTGCCGGACAATTTACGTTTACGTCAACGTCAACTAAAGGATAGAAAATGGACATCGCAGGCAAGGTATTCATCGTCACCGGCGGCGCGTCGGGCTTGGGCGAAGGCACGGCTCGAATGCTCACCACCCACGGCGCCAAGGTCGTCATCGCAGACTTGCAGGTCGAGCGCGGCGAAGCACTGGCGGCGGAGTTGGGCGGTGCCTTTGTACGCGCCGATGTCAGCCAGGAGGCTGAAGGGCAAGCCGTGGTGGCCAAAGCGCTGGAGTTGGGTGCCTTGTTCGGCTTGGTCAATTGTGCCGGCATTGCGCCCGCAGCCAAGACTGTCGGCAAGGAGGGGGCGCACTCATTGGCCGCCTTCAGCAAGGTCATAACGGTTAATTTGATCGGCTCCTTCAATATGATCCGGCTCGCGGCCGAGGCGATGTGCAAGAACGCGCCCGAGCCCACCGGCGAACGCGGCGTGTTGATTTCCACCGCCTCGGTGGCGGCCTACGACGGCCAGATCGGCCAAGCGGCCTATGCTGCGTCCAAGGGTGGCGTGGTTGGCATGACGCTGCCCATCGCCCGCGATCTGGCGCGCAACGGCATCCGCAATATGACCATCGCACCGGGCATCTTCGGGACACCAATGCTGTTTGGCATGCCGCAAGAAGTACAGGACGCACTGGCGGCTGGCGTGCCCTTCCCTTCGCGCCTGGGCACCCCGGCTGACTACGCCAAGCTGGTCCATCAAATCATCACCAATGAGATGCTCAACGGCGAAGTGATCCGGCTTGACGGTGCGATCAGGCTGGCACCAAAGTAAGCTGGCGAATCGCCAAAAACAACGGGCCTGATCAAATCGATCAGGCCCGTTTTGCATTCAGGAGACTAAGCAGCGATCAGCGCTTGGCACCACGTGTCTGCACAATCCACAGACGCGCCAGATCGGCCGAGCCGTCCGTGCCCTTGACAGTGCGCCAAGTTGCGTTGGCCTTGTTGACGTCGCCGGCCATCATTTGAGCCAAACCCAGATAAAGCTTGGCATCTTCGGGACGCTTCAAGGCGTCCTTCTCGATGCCGGCCTCAATCATCTTGACGCCCTTGGCAGCTTCGCCGCGGAAGGCATAGGCCAGACCCATGGAGATCATGGCATTGCCATCCTTGGACTCATTGGCCGAACGCTCGGCTTCTACCTGGCCAGCCTTGGCTTCAGCGATGCGCTTGTTCATCAAGTCCAGCAAACGCTTGTGGCGCGCACCTTCGGCGCCTTGGCCCAGGACGCCGGCCGCCAGGCCCTTGTCCACTACCGATTTGCCCTCTTCAGGGAAACCGGCTTGAGCAGCCAACTGCGCGTACTCCATATAGTCGGCCGCATCACGCATATTGCCGGTCGCCAACTTCAGGCGATAGACGTCGAGCGTGAAACGATCCGAGAAACCCTTCTTCTGCGGCAGCGTACCCAACACCTGCACCCACAGCTCCTTGCTTGGGTAATAGGTCAGCAGCTTGCCAATCGCCAATTGCTCGGCATTGCCGTCTTTTTGACGCATGGCAGCGCTCAGCAACAAATTGAGCTTGTCTTTTGAAGGCGTACGGCCGGCCTTTTCGTCCGCATTGATTTCGGCTTCAGTGTCCTTGATGATGGCACCCATATCGCCGGAGTTGAACTGAGCCGTCGTCAAGACTTGCTTCATGGTGGCGCTGTTGCCGCCTTCCTTGAAGTAGCGCTGAGCCCAAGTCAGGGCGCGCGCATTGTCCTTGTTGCGCAGATAGGTGCCGGAAATCGACTCCATCATGCGCAATTGCTCGGGCTGTGCCAAACGGCCGCTGGCCTTCAAGGCTTCGAAGCCCTTGACCATGGCCTCGGTGTCACCGGCGCCCGAGGCTGCCGCCACGCGCATCGCTTCGATGTTGTAGTTCTCGGTGGCATTGCGACCGCTGACGCCCTCGGCCTCAGCGACTTTGCTCAGCGCTTCGCGGTACTTGCCAGCCTTGTACAAGGCGCTGGCATCTTTCAGGCTCTTGCCGACCGCCGGGCGCACGCCTTCTGACTGCGCCTGCGCGGGCGCAAAACCCAGTTGTCCATCAGGGGCCGAACCCATCACAAATGCCATGGCGCCGATAGCTACCAGGGACAGTGTCTTTAACTTCATCGTTAGCTACTTTCTGCGAAAAATTTTTGATCGTGCGACTTAAGCGAAAAAAAACGCGCGGCCCTTTCAGGCTGCGCGTCTCTTATTTCACTCGATACTCATGTACCGAGCCGCGTCACTTGACGTATTGTTCGTTACCGACCATGCCCATCTTCTTGACACCGAGGCGCTGCGCTGCTGCCATCACGGCCGCGACACTGCCGTACTCGGCCAGCTTATTAGGCTTGATGTGCACTTCGGACTGATCAGGCTCAGCCGCAACTTCTGCCAGCTTTGCTTCGACCGAAGCATGATTGGCTAAAGCCACGCCGTCCCAGCTGACCGTGCCGTCAAAGTCGATGAAGACTTCATGCACAACCGGATCCTTCAGCGGCTGCTGAGTGCTCGGTGGCGGCATGTCCAGATTCACAGAGTGCAACTGGATCGGGATGGTAATGATCAACATAACGATCAAAACCAACATCACGTCAATCAGGGGCGTCGTGTTGACGTCCATCATCACTTCGGGTTCGTCGCTGCCGGACGAACTACCTACATTCATACCCATGTCTTATCCCTTCAATCAGCCGCCACGCTCAGGTGGCTGCGTGACAAAGCTGACTTTCATGATGCCAGCGCGCTGAGCGGCGTAAACCACACGGCCGACCGACTCGTAACGCGCACCGCTGTCACCGCGGACATGAAGTTCAGGCTGAGGGTTCAAGACCGAAACCTTGCCCAAACGCTTGACCAGCTCGTCGGTGTCATTGACTGGGGTGGTGTTCCAGTAGATTTCGCCATCCTTGGTCACCGAGATATCAATATTCTCCGGCTTCGTGACCCGCGCGATATTGGTTTCGCTGGGCAGCTTGACCTTGACCGCGTTGATAACCGCTGGAATGGTGATGAGGAAGATGATCAAGAGCACCAACATCACGTCCACGAGGGGCGTGGTGTTGATGGTCGAAACCACTTCGTCTTCGCCGGAAGAGGATCCGACATTCATGCTCATATTGTCTTCTCCGCGCTGAGGTTTGCTTGAACGCGAGAATTAACGCTTGGTGACTTGACGGTTGCCCATCAGCACGCCGTGCACGTCAGCGGCGAAAGCACGGATCTGGCCCATGACTTCCTTGTTGCGGTTCACCATCCAGTTGTAACCCAACACTGCAGGCACAGCCACTGCCAGACCGAAGGCGGTCATCAACAGCGCTTCACCCACTGGGCCGGCAACCTTGTCGATCGATGCTTGGCCGGCAACGCCGATGGCGGTCAGCGCTTGCAAAATGCCCCACACCGTGCCGAACAAACCGATGAACGGCGAGGTCGAACCGACGGTAGCCAGGAAGCCCAGGCCACCTTGGACGCGGCTGTTGACTTCGCTCACCGAGCGCTCAACATTCATCGTCACCCATGTGCTGTGGTCGATGTTTTCAGTCAATGCACCTTCGTGATGCTCGGAAGCCTCAATCGCCGAAGCGGCGATGAAGCGGAAGGCACTGCCTTCGCTCAGGCCCTTGATGCCTTCGGCCAAAGAAGCCTTCTTGAAGAAGTTGGTGCGCACGCTCTTGGCTTCGGCCGACAGCTTATGCGAATCCCACAGCTTGGTGATCAGGATGTACCAGCTGCCCATGGACATGATGACCAGCAAAGCCAGCACGCCTTTGGAGACGAAGTCACCGTGCTCCAACATGGCTTTCAGGCCGTATGGATTGTCAACCGGCTTGGCCGCAGCGGCAGCGACAGGAGCAGGAGCAGCTGCATCAGCTGCAGCGCCTTCAACCACCGCCGAAGCTGCATCAGCAGGCTTGGCTTCTTGAGCGTGGACAGGGGAAACAGCGATTGCCGCGGCAAAAGCGATGGCGGCGAACAGGCCGGAAATACGAGAGATCATGGAGTCAGCTCCTGCGGATGAAATCGAAACAAAAAAGAGAGAAACAAGGCCAGAGGATATTCCAGCCCCGTAGATGAGGACTTAGCGAGTTCTTATTCGATCTTGAATTGGAACTCTTGTTCGAACACGTGATCACCTGGACATTCGTAGGTGTCGCGCAGCGTTTCTTCGATCGCCGCAACCAGCGCTCGCTGAGCCTTGCGATCGACACCGGCGCGCAGGCTTTGCACCTCGATGCCGGAGACACGTCCCGACTTGACTGTTGCCACGACCCTGAACAAGGCCTCGCCACTCCAGTTCACCGACGGCACTTCTGGCTTGCCCATCTTGGTGCAGACCATACCAGCCTTGACCGGACCGGTGCGCACTGGCGGAGGTGCCGGTGGCGCTGCTGCCACGGGTGGCTTGGCGGCCTGCACCTGCTGCTGCGGTGGCGCAACCTGAGTTGACGCAATCGCAGGCGCTGGCGGTGCCGGTGCCGTCACCTGAAACTCAGGCGGCGGAATAAATGGCGGCGGCGGTGCTTTCAGATCAGGCGGCGGCAGCTCGATCTTCTTGATCTCTTCTGGCGGCTTGACCTTCTCTTCAATCACCTTGGTCTCGATCGGGCCCGTGACGGCTTCAACCGCCTTACGTGCCAAACCACTGGCGATCGCCCACACGAGCAACACGTGGATCAGGACCACAATGCCGAAACCCATGAAACGTGACGAGCCGTTCTTCTCCTGCGCAAAGTTCATGCGCGCTCCTTCATAAGACTGCGAAATTCTTCCATCAAGACGCGAGAGCAAATTCCGCCCTGCGCAGTGCCCGTCTCGAACCTGAGGCGCTCATCTACTTGCTCGCCGCAGCGGCCACACCATCACAGCAAGACCACCAGAACAAGGCAAGTCAACCGATTGCCACTTCAAAAAAAATGCCCGTCAGCTTTGGACCACGGGCCTCGCCGAAAGCAAAAGACCTTACTTGCAGCTTGCAGCAAGAGCCCAAATCTTCAGCGCCCCGGATCATAAACGAGTTCCAAAGCCACTCGATCATGGGGATTACCCGAGGCGGCTCGGCGCTGCACCCAAAGTTACCAGGCAGTTTCAGCCCGCTTGAGCAGTTGGTATTTTACTGGTATCAGACTTGGCGTGCGCTGCAGTCGACCTAGGGTTTTCACCAATTTGTCACTTTAAATTACAAAGGCGCCCTAGTCGCCTTCGGTACCACGACACCCAGCCAGCTGGTCCTCAACCCTTTGCTTTGGCTATATCTCATAGGCGGCGCCGACAACACATGCGAGTACCGATCAAACCTTCTGTTGCCCATCGCAAACAAGCCCTATCGGCATGCCGCCATCCTGGAGGATTTGCGATGTCGAAGGTCAAGAAATCGTCTTTGCACCACCACTCAATCAACCACCCCCTGTATTCACCGGCGCTCGCCTGATTTCAAGCCCATCCTTATCGGCCTGACGCACATTGCTGCTCATCGCATTTTTGTCGCGCCTCACAAGATTGCTGCCTGTAGCAACTTCCGGCCTATCCTCCAGTGAGGTATTGAAGCTCGGCTTTGAATCAACCGATTCCACACTACTGCATGCTGGCAATAGCGACACAGCCGCAGCAGCCCAGAAAAGTAACTTCACAGTTCTTCGGTTCATTGACCTCTCCCTTGAAAAATTCTTTCGATGAATGACTAACTGGCGCTTGGTGCCCTTGATGTTGGCCCACGCTAGCTGAAGATTCAATCCCCAAAAAGAAGGGAGCCCAAACTGGGCCCCCTCCTATGACGTGCAAACTAGATCTTAGATATCAGATCAGAAGAAGCTGTACTTCACCCGGCCGTAGTACTGGCGACCGATTGGGTTTGCAAACGTGGCGTCATAGCCGGTCTGGAAGCCCTGCGTGGTCCGCGAGACTGGCGGGTCTTGGTTGAGCAAGTTCTTGATACCAGCCGTGAACTCCAGGGACTTGGTAGGACGCAGGTTGAACTGAGTATCCCAGGTTGAATAGTTGGAGACATTGCGCACCAGCGGGTAATCAGGACCGATCGCAAGTGGATCAGTAAAGTCCTCGTAGCCCATCGTGTAATTGTTCGTCAGGGAGACGGCGAACGGACCTTTCAGCCAAGTGAAGCTCAGGGCATGACGCCACTTCGGTGCGGGACCAAAGTCTTTGTACTTGCCCAAATCGCTGACCTTGGCCAATCCGGTGTACTGATAGCCGTGCGTCAGGAAGTAAGTACCGTCGATCGATGCGCCAAAAAGACCCAGCTCAGCCGTCTTGAAACGGTACTGCGCGCTAACGTCCAAACCAGAGGCATAGGTCTTGGCCGTATTTTCAATCGGCAAGTAAGCATAGGCCAGCGGGAAGTCCTTGTTGGAACTGCCTTTGATCGGATTGGCCTGATCTGGGTCCTTCTTTGGGTCATAGCGGTAGTAGTAGTCCAGGTACTTGGCCGGATCGCCAAACACTTGCTGCTCCGACTTGGTCACGATCGGATCCTTGATGTCCACATTCCAGTAATCAAACGTGGTGTTCAAGTTATCACTCAAGGTGAACGCCATGCCGAGCGAGAACTGCGTGGATTTTTCTGGCTTCAGATTGGCATAACCTGAAGTGCCAGTTGGCATTTGCACATTGCACTCGGTGTCTGCATCGACCGGGTTCACCGTATCTTTGATCGCCACGCCGTTCGGGCAGCGGATTGGATCGCTGAAGTTACCGTTTGTATTGTTACCGGTCGTCAATGGACGAAGGTTTTCATACAAAGTCGGGGCACGGAAGCCTTGCGCAATCGAGCCACGGAACAACATTTCCTTGCCAGGCTGGTAGCGGAAGCTGGCCTTTGGACTGAAGTTATTGAAGCCCGTACCAAAGCCGTTCTTGTAGTTGTCGTAACGGCCTGCGAAATTGAGCTCCAACTCTTTGAGGACCGGCACAACGATCTCACTGTAGAGACCATAAACCTTGCGGTCACCGGTCACGCTCGGGATCGGGCCTGATCCGCCGACTTCGTCACCGCTGGCCAGAATCGGGAAGGACACCTGCGCCAATGATTCATCGCGATACGAGGCGCCAAAAGCCAAGCCGACGGCGCCATGAGTCATTTGATAGATTTCGCGCGAAATCTTGAAATCGACTTCTTTAGAAATCGACTCAGCCGTCTGCTGCGTACCGAGAATCAAGGCGCTGTTCAACGCCGCAAGGCTCTTGGCATCTTGACTACCAAAAACGTTGACTTCACCTGACGCCAACAGCGGCGTCAGCTTGGCGTAGCTGAATTTGCCCGGGCCGTAACTGATTTCGCCCTTGTTACGCGAGTAAGTGAAGGCCGTGTCGTAATCCCATCCGAACATCAAACCCTTGGCACCCAAAACGTAGCGGTCATTTTCGGTCTCAGTAATGTCGGATCGACCGCCACCCGCGACCGTGCGCCATGTCCCCCCCATATCGCCCTGAGGCGTCACAGCCATGTCCGCCGCCAGCACCGTATCAGCCGCCAGCACCGAGCCATTCGGCATGACATAGCCCTTTGCGAGGGTCATACCCTTGGGCAGGGTAATGCTCTTGGGGTAGAACCGACCCGTGGCCGGATAGGTCATGGTCTTGGTATACGGGGACGGTGAATAGACCGAGGTGACCTTATCACTCGTATGCATCGCCTCGGCATAGATCTGATTGTCAAGATTGGGCTGATACACGCCACGCGCAACGAAGTTTGAGCGCGTCTGCTCAGGAATCAAATCGATGAACTTCACATAATCAGTCCCGCAAGCCGTGCCGGGACGAACAGTCAACGCAAATTCAGCGCTATCGCACCCTTTATAACTATAGGGATTCACGCCGCGGTAGGAGTTCCCCAAGGTATCGGTGAAATTCAGGTTGGGAACACCGTTGCGAGGGGACGACTTGTCCAGGCCCAAATCGGGCCGTACGGCCGTATTCGCGAAATCGCGCTGGGTCGCTTTCAGGGCGGTCGTATCTTCACGACTCGCACTCAGCATCACGTTGAACTTGTCCTTGTTCAGATCGCCGAAGCCACCGACAAAGTTGATGTTCGACGTGTTGCCGCCGCCCTGGTCTGAGCTCGTTTGACCAGCGCTGACCTCGGCACCTTGATAGTCCTTCTTCAAGATGAAGTTGATCACGCCTGCCACGGCATCAGCGCCGTAAATTGCCGAAGCGCCGTCCCGCAACACTTCAACGCGCTCGACCGCTGACAAGGGAATGGAGTTCAGGTCAACCGGGCTGTTACCGAACGCAAAATTGGCGACACGCCGACCGTTGAGCAACACCAGGGTGTACTTGGAGCCGAGTGCGCGCAAGTTGGCCGTCGAAGCACCGCCTGTCGCACCCACATTGTTGGCGACAACGCCACCACCAAAGTTGGCCGGGATCAAATTGACCAGATCCTGAGCGGATGTCACGCCGGTACGGGCAATTTCTGCCCTGCTGATGACTGTCATCGGCAAACCGGATTCAGCATCGATTCGCTTCACAAACGAGGAGCCAGTGACTTCGACTCGTTCAATTTTCTGCGGGGCTTCGGTTTGGGCCTGAGCCCCGCCGGCCAGAGCGCTGCCCAGGACCGTCAAGACCGCTATATTGATGCGTTTTCTTTGGAACATTGTGAACTCCGTCATAGAAAAACCAAGGGGGTGTATGGATAGGTACATAGAAAATGCAACTCGCGGGCCAGACACCTTGTGGGAGCGTGTTCACCAGCCCTGCATTTTGTCGTTTGAGTGTCCTGCCGCTGAACGCCAATGCACCCCCGTGATGTCCCTAAGAGGCCCCTCAAAGCCTGATTTCACTCAAAATAACGAGGGTTAACCCCTTGAATTCAGCGCGCTAAACGAATTCAATGTTGCCTTGGCGCGACGATAACCAATTTGACAATGCCGAATATCGTGCAGAGCTTGTGGCGGCTAAACCAAGCGCAAACGGCAAGCGCTGCACTCAATCCAAGTCGCCTCAATGCTGATGGGTATGCCCATCAGCATTTCCGTGCTCATGCTTGAGCAGCGGATCGTTCTGCCAGCCCAGCAGCACATTACGCCCTTGCACCACCAAATCGACCTTGGCGCCGACGGGCAGGCAGACCTTGGTGTCGACATGGCCGAAAGGCAGGCCGGTCAGGATCGGCGTCTTGGTGATGGCGCGCACCGCAGAGATGGCCGACTTCAGGTCATAGCCCCGGTCCAGCGGCGAGGCACGCCAGCCGCCAAAGTCTCCCAGCACGATGGCTTTTTGCGCGTCCAACACGCCCGCTTGCGCCAGCTGCAAAAGGCTGCGCTCGACCCGGTAGGGGTGCTCGTTGATGTCTTCCAGGAACAACACGCCGCCCTTGATGCGCGGGAAATGCGCGGTACCCAGCATTGAATTCACCATGCACAGATTGCCGCCCCAGAGCTGTCCGCGCAGGCACAGACCGTCCAAGCCTTTTTCGGTCCTGAAACCCACCGCCTCGAGCTGGCCGTTCATCGCCTCGGTGAAGCAGTCCTGCGTGACATCGTCAACGCCGCCGTCTTTGTCCGGGCGGCCGAAATCCACCCCCAGCGGGCCGGCCCAGCTTTGCGCCTTGGCATGCGTCAACAGGCCGAGCTGCAAGGCAGTCAGATCGCTCTGCCCGACCCAGCGAGTGCCCAACTCCACACTCTTGGCCAGCAGTTTCCAATCGATGCGGTCCAGCAAACGGGTCAGGCCATAGCCGCCCCGGGTGGCCAGCGCGACGCTGGGCGCCGCAGCCGCGACGCGGTGGATGGCGGCGAGGCGGGTGTCATCGTCGCCACCAAAGCGCTGGTGCTTGTCGAATGCGGACCCGTCAATGCTCACCTCGAAGCCGAGCTTGGCCAGGCGTTTGGCGGCGCGCTTGATCGGCTGGGCCTTGTCCAGCACGCCGGCCGGGGTGTAGAGGGTCAGTGAATTGCTCATTGGGGCTTGTCCGTAGAAGTGAAATCCGGCAGCACATCGAGATGCGTTGCGTCGCCGGTGGGAATGGGATCAAAAGGCGCTTGAGCCAAGGCCCGCATGGCGGCCCGGCGCTCGCGCGCAGCCTCGCGCCTTTGGGCAAAGAACTCCCGCAATAGTTGCGCCGAAGCGTCGGCCAACACGCCGCCCTGGATACAGGTGTGGTGATTGAGTTGCGGCTGCTCGAACAGATTGAGCACCGAGCCGGCCACGCCGGTCTTGGGGTCGGTCGCGGCGAACACCACCCGCTTGATGCGCGCATGCAGCATCGCCATCGCGCACATCGCGCAAGGCTCCAGCGTCACGAATAACTCGCATTCCGGCAGACGGTAGTTACCCAACAAGCTGGCGGCATGGCGCAGCGCCACAATCTCGGCATGCGCGGTCGGGTCATGCGTGGTGATGGGGCGGTTGTAGCCGGTGGCGATCACTTGGCCGGCGCGCATCACGACGGCGCCGACCGGCACCTCGCCGGCCAGCCAGGCGTTTTGCGCTTGGTCGAGCGCGATGCGCATTGCGTATTCATCGGCTGCACTTCGAATTGCGAATTCATCGCCCGCAGCGCTGAGCGACTGGACGGCGGGTGGCTGTGGAGGAAAGGGGGCTGCTGTCATAGTGGGCGGCTGCAGTTTAGCAAGCGCCCTTCTTCAAGACCCGACTTCCCTCAGCTTGCGGTAGAGCGTGTTGCGGCTGATACCCAGGCGTCGAGCCGCCTCCGATCGATTGCCCTGGGCCAGGCCCAAGGCTTGCTGGATGCAACGCGCCGACGATTGGCGCAAATCTTCGGTCATTCTGCCTTCCTCACGCACCCTTTCCGGTAAGGGCCGCGAGGGCGCCAACGCTGCGGCCATATCGTCCGGCAAATGGGCCCAGTCTATGCAGTCCTCGTGCTCATCCAGCAAAGCGCAACAGGTGCGCAACACATTCGCCAACTGTCGCAGGTTGCCCGGCCAGCGGTAAGCGGACAGCGCCCTGTGCAGTTCGGGATGCAGGCTGACGCAGCGCCCGGGAGCCGCCTCGATCAACAAGGCTTGCACCAGGGCCGAGAAGTCTGTGCGCTGTCGCAGCGGCGGCAGTTGCAAGCTCAGACCGTTGAGGCGGTAGTACAAGTCCTCTCGAAAGCGCTGCGCCTCCACTTCGACCGGCAAGCAACGATGCGTCGCGCAGATCAGCGCAAAGTCCACCGGCAAGGGTGCGCCGCCCCCAAGAGGCACAACCTGGCGCTCCTGCAAGACCCGCAGCAGGCGTGCCTGCATCGCCAGCGGCATATCGCCAATTTCGTCCAGGAACAAAGTGCCGCCGTCGGCTTGGCGCAGCAATCCCGCTGCGCCGTCCCGGCTGGCGCCGGTGAATGCGCCGGGGCGGTAGCCAAACAACTCGGCCTCGATCAAGCTCTCGGGCATGGCCGCGCAATTGATGGCCACAAAAGCGCCGGCTCGGCGCGGTCCACTGAGATGGCAAGCGCGGGCCAGCAACTCCTTACCCACGCCCGACTCACCTTGCAGAAGCAGGGCAATTGGTTTGCCGATCACGCGCCGGGCCCTGGCGATCAAGTTGCGCATGGTCGCGTCGCCGCTATCTAGGCGAGCAAGCGCATCATTCTGAGGCGCCGCCACGGGCACGGGCGGGGTGCTGGTCAGCTGCAATGACGCGGGCGCCATCACCTGTGCCGGCGCCGGTGCGCGGCTGCGCGCGCCGTCTAGCCTGCACCACAGCAGGCTTCCAGACACGCCGCGCAGCTGCCAGGGCAGACCGGCCGGGCGCACGCCCAATTCAGGGCTGCCGGCCAGCAGGCTGCGCAAAGTCAGGCCCAGGGCCTGCTCCAGCGTGCAGCGGCCCAGCGCCGAGCTGGACAGCCCCAACAGTTCCAGGCCCATCGGATTGGCGCCGATGATCACGCCCTCTTCCGACAAAGCCGCCAAGCCTTCGGTCACACTGCATAGTCCCTCGGGCCGCCCATGCAGGCGCAGAACCAGGCCAGCGCCATGCCGCGCCT
Source organism: Paucibacter sp. B2R-40 (assembly GCF_025717555.1). Taxonomy (GTDB): domain Bacteria; phylum Pseudomonadota; class Gammaproteobacteria; order Burkholderiales; family Burkholderiaceae_C; genus Paucibacter_A. The sequence goes on from NZ_JAJIRP010000003.1 coordinate 391,824, forward strand.
CAAACAGCTGGTGCTCGATCAAGCGTGCAGCCGACCGTGCCAGGCCCAGCGTGTGAGGATGATGGTTGCGCCTGTCGCCGGAGATATCGATCACGCCCAAGAGCGCGCCGTTGGCATCGGCAATCGGGGCAGCGGCGCAGGTCAAAAAAGCATTGCGCTGCAGATAATGTTCGGCACCGTTGATCACCACGGCCTGACCATCGGCCAAAGCCGTGCCGATGGCATTCGTGCCGCGCCATTGTTCCAGCCAAACCGCGCCGGGACGCAGCGCCACCCGTGCCGCCTTATCCGCAAAACCGTCGTCGCCCAGGGCGTGCAGGAGCATGCCCTGCGGGTCGGCCAAGATGACCAGGCTGTCGCTGGCACGCACCTGCTCGGCCACAAACTCCATCACCGGCCGGGCCTGCGCCAATAAAGTGCGGCGCTGCTCGAGGGCCCGCGCCAGCTGCGCGGCAGAGGCATGCGGCACGCCGCTGGCGCGCCCTTCGGGCACCAGGCCGTGCTGACGGCTGCGCTGCCAGCTCTGCTGCAGCCGCGCTTCCAGCAGGCCAGTGGCCAGCTCGCCGGTTTCCAGCAACTGCCGGCGCGCCAGGCGCAGGCGACTCGGCGGCGTATTCAGACGCGGCGGTGCATACATCGTCATGATTCTTGTCTCCTTGTCCGGCTCGCTATTGGTTCGAGCTCTTCAGGCGCTGCTTGCAGCGCCCAGCCTTTGCTACGGCGCTGCGCCAACCATAGCAGTTCAAGCTTCGCTGCCAAGCGATTCAACCAAATAGAGGCAATTGCTGACTATCGGTACAGGCGCTGTACCGTTTCGTGACAGGTCTGCCCAGCGGTGAGTCACCGCCCAGTGTCAGTGCCAGGCCTGACCGCCGCCTTGCAGCCGCCTTGACGGCCCTAAACAGCATGCTTTCGGCTCAAACCGAGTGGCTGGCACGCCTTCTGCTCAAGCCTAGCCAGAGGCTCTTGACCTCATTCAAACCAAACCGGAGACCGACATGCTTTACGCCAGCCCCAATACCCCAGGCGCCAAACTCGCCTTCAAGGCCCAGTACGACAACTTCATCGGCGGGCGCTTTGTGCCGCCGGTGAAGGGCGAGTACTTTGACGTGATCACGCCAATCAGCGGCCAGGTCTACACCCGCGCCGCCCGCTCCAGCGCCGAGGACATCGAGCTGGCTTTGGACGCCGCCCATGCCGCCACCGCCCAGTGGGCGGCCACCAATGCCGCCACGCGCGCCAACGTCCTGCTCAAGATCGCTGACCGCATCGACGCCAATCTGGAGTTGCTGGCCTACGCCGAGACGGTGGACAACGGCAAGCCGATCCGCGAAACGCTCAATGCCGACATCCCGCTGGCCGCTGACCATTTCCGTTACTTCGCTGGTTGCTTGCGTGCGCAAGAAGGCGCTTTAAGCCAGATCGATGATCACACCGTGGCCTACCACTTTCACGAGCCGCTGGGCGTGGTCGGCCAGATCATTCCCTGGAACTTCCCCATTCTGATGGCGGCCTGGAAGCTGGCGCCGGCCCTGGGTGCGGGCAACTGCGTGGTGCTCAAGCCGGCCGAGTCGACGCCGATCAGCATCCTGGTGCTGGCCGAGCTGATCGCCGACCTGCTGCCGCCGGGCGTGCTCAATATCGTCAACGGCTATGGCCGCGAAGCCGGCATGCCCTTGGCTACCAGCAAGCGCATCGCCAAGATCGCCTTCACCGGCTCTACCGCCACCGGCCGCGTGATCGCGCAGGCCGCGGCGACCAATCTGATCCCCGCCACGCTGGAGCTGGGCGGCAAGAGCCCGAATGTCTTCTTCGACGATGTGATGGCCAAGGACGATGCATTCCTCGACAAAGCGATCGAAGGCCTGGTGCTGTTCGCCTTTAATCAGGGCGAAGTCTGCACCTGCCCGAGCCGCGCGCTGATCCAGGAACCCATCTACGACCGCTTCATGGAGCGCGCACTCAAGCGCGTCGCCGCAATCAAGCAAGGCAGCCCGCTGGACACCGACACCATGATGGGTGCGCAGGCCTCGTCACTGCAGATGGACAAGATCATGTCCTATCTGGAAGTGGGCAAGCAAGAAGGTGCGCAACTGCTGATCGGCGGCAGCCGCAAGCAGCTGGAGGGTGAGTTGGCCGGCGGCTATTACATCGAGCCGACGCTGTTCAAAGGCAATAACAATATGCGCGTGTTCCGCGAAGAGATCTTCGGCCCGGTGCTGGCCGTGGCCACCTTCAAGGACGAAGCAGAGGCCCTGCAGATCGCCAATGACACGCCTTACGGCCTGGGTGCGGGTGTGTGGACGCGCGACGGCAGCCGCGCCTATCGCATGGGCCGCGCCATACAGGCCGGTCGGGTCTGGACCAATTGCTACCACGCCTACCCGGCGCATGCGGCGTTTGGCGGCTACAAGGAATCCGGCATCGGCCGCGAGACCCACAAGGCCATGCTGGACCATTACCAGCAGACCAAGAACCTGCTGGTCAGCTACTCGCCCGATGCGCTGGGCTTCTTCTGAAGACAGGTGATCTGAGCAAAAGCGACAAGGGCGGTGCTTCTTGCCGCCTGCACTTGGCCGCCTCAGTGACGTGAGGCCAAAGCCCTGGACGCATTGGCCTCGGGGATTTGCCTCAGGGCATTGCCTCGGACGCCGCCTTGGCAGCTTGCTGCGCGGCATCCTGCAACTGCTGGCGCAAGGCGTCGGGCACATTTTGGGCCACTCCGCTGCCGCTGGCTGCGGAGGCTGCCACGCCGACCTTGGTCAATGAGACCGCTTGCTTTTTCATCTGCGTCAGCACGATGGCGAACACGATGACCAATCCGAGGATGCTGAGTGCTGCGCGCATGATTTTCCGCTCGTCGATCGAGAGGCTGGCTGGGTCCAAGACGGCCTGATTGTGCCTCAGCACAAGAAGCAAGCAAGCGAGCTGGGACGCCACTTCGCAACAGCCAATTGCCTACCCTTAGCAGCGCAGGGCCAGGATTGATCGACAACAAAATCCAGCGAACTTGCCAAAGATCAAATGTCAGGCTGATGTGCCCAGGATTCATTTGACAAAGGTCCACCAAAGGCTAAAACTCTGCGCCGATTTGAACAGTTATAGCCCTACTCCGGGGCTTGCTGGTGTCGCAGGAGCATAGAGTGAAAAAATCCAAAATACAGCTTTCCATACAAGCCTCACATGTGGCACTGATCACTGCGGCTTGCGTCGGGCTAACGGCTGCAGTCAGCGTACAGGCACAAACCAACCAAGCCAAGGGCGCATCGGTCGGCATGCCACCTGCGCAGGTCAAGCATTTCGACCCCAAGGGCAGCCCGCCGTCGACCTTCACGCTGGAGCTGCGCCGTGGCATCACCGCTTCCCTGCCCTTCAGTGATAAACGTGATTACGATGAAGCAAACAAGGGCTTCATCGCCGAGCCTGCCTACAAGCAGATCATGGCCGATGCCGGCCAAGTCGCCTGGGATATGGGCAGTTATCAGTGGCTGCTACAAGGCAAAGACTTTCAGAGCATCCACCCCTCGCTGCAGCGCCAAGCGGTGCTGAATATGAGCTACGGCCTCTTTGAGGTGGTGCCGGGCAAGATCTACCAAGTGCGCGGTTTCGACCTGGCCAATATCAGCTTCATCAAGGGCGACAGCGGCTGGATTATTTTTGACCCGCTGACGGCCAAAGAAACCGCCCGGGCCGCTTTAGAGTTCATCAACGACAAGCTGGGTAAACGCCCGGTCGTCGGCGTCGTCTACTCGCACTCGCATGTGGACCATTTCGGCGGTGTGCGCGGCGTTGTTGACGAGGCCGATGTGGCCAGCGGCAAGGTCAAGGTGATCGCACCGGTAGGCTTTATGCAGGCCGCGATCGAAGAGAACGTGCTGGCCGGCAACGCGATGTCGCGCCGCACGCAGTGGCAATACGCGATCCTGTTGCCACGCGACCCGCATGGCCACGTCGATCAAGCCATCGGCAAGAACGTCGCTAACGGCAATACCGGACTGATTGCGCCGAATCTGCTGATCAACAAAGACATCGAGGAGCTGACGCTGGACGGCGTCAAGATGGTGTTCCAGAACACGCCGGACACCGAAGCCCCGGTCGAGATGAACACCTACTTCCCGCAGTTCAAGGCCTTCTGGGCGGCCGAGAATGTCACCGGCACCATCCACAATATCTACACGCTGCGCGGCGCTCCGGTGCGCAATGCGCTGAACTGGTCCAAGCAGATCAATGTGGCGCTATGGCAGTTCGGTCAAGAAGCCGAGGTGATGTTCGCCTCGCACAGCTGGCCGCGCTTCGGCAACGCTCGCGTGCAAGAGGTGCTGCGCTCGCAGCGCGATGCCTACGCCAACCTGAACAACCAGGCGCTGCACTATGCCAACAAGGGCGTGACGATCAACGAGATCCACAACGTCTACGAAGTGCCCAAGAGCTTGCAGCAGCAATGGTCGGCGCGCAGCTACCACGGTGATTCGCAGAACAACGCGCGTGCCGTGATCAACCGCTTCTTGGGCTTCTATGACGGCAACCCGGTCAATCTGCATCCGCTGTCGCCGCAAGATTCGGCGCCGCTCTACGTCGAGATGATGGGCGGCTCGGCCAAGATCATCGCCAAGGGCAAGCAACTGATGGCCAAGGGCAAGTATCTGGAAGCGTCGGAGATTTTGAACAAGCTGGTGTTCGCCGAGCATCAGAACCAGCCGGCGCGTGATTTGCTGGCCAGCGTTTATGAGCAACTCGGCTATCAAGGCGAAAGCACCAGCGTGCGCAACAGCTATTTGCAGGGCGCTTATGAGCTGCGCAACGGCCTGCCCGGCGGCACGCCGCAAAAGAGCACCGGCCCCGACGTGGTGCGCGCCATGTCGACCGAGATGTGGCTGGACTTCCTGGGCATCAGCATGGACCCCAAGAAGGCCGACGGCATGCGTTTCGCTATCAACCTCATCACGCCCGACAACGGCGAGAAGTACCTGATCGAGTTGAGCAATGCCACGCTGACCAATATCAAAGGCCAGCAAGCCAAGAACGCCGATCTGACGATCACGCTGAATCGCAGCGAGCTCAACCGCGTGATGATGGGCCTGAGCTCCTTCGATGACTTGCTCAAGGCAGGCAAGGCCAAATTCGAAGGCGAGCGCAAGCCTTTTGATCAGCTGCGCAGCTTGATGGTCTCGTTCTCGCCAAGCTTCGAGATCATTCCGGGATCTAAGCCCAAGGCGGCTAGCCAGGGCCTGCCGGCCTTTGCCTTGCCCGACCAGTTGGACAGCGATTGATCTCGGTTTAACACCTCTTTGAGCGCCGGGATGGCGGCTGCGGCTGCTTCCCGGCGCTTATCATTTTGGAGAACGCCGCCATGGCTAACAACAACTTTCAACAGACCTTGTTGGCGACGGCCGTCGCTGCCGCCCTCTTCTCTTTGAGCCCGGCTATTCAAGCCGGCGGCATCCTTTTGTACGAGGTCGGCACAGCCGACGTCGGCCTGGCCGCTGCGGGCTATGCGGCTCGCGCGCAAGACGCATCCACCGTGCTGACCAACCCGGCCGGCATGACGCGACTGAGCGGCAATCAAGCCACGCTGGGCGCGCAAGTACTGCACGGCGATGTGGGTTTTTCGATCGGTGACGGCACCTCCGCCGCGCTGGGCAACAAGAGCGGCGGCAACCCGGTCGGCTGGTTTCCGGGCGGCGGTGCGTTCTACACGCACAGCTTGTCACAGGATTTGAAACTCGGCTTCGGCGTGACAGGCAACTTTGGCTCGGCCACCAAGTTTGAGGACGGCTGGGTGGGCCGCTACCGCGTCCAAGAAGGCAAGCTGCTGGGCGTCTCGCTGCTGCCCTCGGTGGCCACCCGCATCAACGACAAGCTGTCTCTCGGAGCCAGCCTGAACCTGATGTACGGCATGTTGGACAACAAAGTGGCCATCAACAACATCATCGGCAGCGACGCCAGCCTGACCCTCAAAGACAATAGCTGGGGCGCAGGCGCCAACTTGGGGCTGATGTACGAAGTCGATGCCGGCCGACGCTTCGGTCTGACCTATACCTCGCCGGTCAAGCTCAACTTCAAGGCGCAAGCGCAGTGGAGCGACTTGGCGCCCGGCGTGCGAGCGCTGCTCAACGCCCGAGGCTTGCTGGACACGCAAGTCGATCTCGGCGTGACAGTGCCGCAAGGGCTGATGGCCAGCACCTACCAGCAAATCGCAGGGGACTGGGCGCTGCTGGGCAGCGTCGGTTGGCAGCAATGGTCGAAATTTGGCGAGGCCGAAATCGGCATCGACTCCAACAACCCCGTCGGACTGTCGACACAGCTGCCCTTCAGGGACACCTGGCATCTGTCGGTCGGCACGCAGTACAAATGGTCAAATGCTTGGCTGCTGAATGCCGGGATCGGCTATGACTCGGGTTTTCAGAGGAATGGCCAGATTGCTTTGGCGCTGCCAGTCAATGCCACTTGGCGCTTCGGTGTCGGCGGCCAAAAGGAAGAATCCAGCAGCTTCAACTGGGGTTGGAGCCTGGAGTACACGCCGCAAGGCACTTTGCGCAGCAATGCCCAGAGCGCGGTGCCCGTCGTTTTGGGTGGACGCGGCAGCGTGGTCGGCGAATACAAGAAGGTCAACTTCATCTTCCTGGCGATGAATTTCAACTGGAAGTCTTGATCAACCGACATGAAAAAAGCCGCTCAGCGATGCTGGGCGGCTTTCAGTAGTTCGGCAAATCAGTCAGTTGGCCAATGGCTCAACTCATTCCCACTCGATCGTCGCCGGCGGCTTGCTCGACACGTCGTAAGTGACCCGGTTGATGCCGCGCACCTCGTTGATGATGCGACCCGACACTTTCTTCAGCAGACCATAGGGCAACTCGGCCCAGTCGGCCGTCATGAAGTCGCTGGTTTGCACCGCACGCAGCGCCACCACGTAGTCATAGGTGCGGCCGTCGCCCATCACGCCCACGCTCTTGACCGGCAAGAAGACGGTGAAGGCCTGGCTGGTCAGCTCATACCAGTTCTTGCCGGTGGCCTCATCCTTCCAGCCACGCAACTCTTCGATGAAGATCGCGTCCGCCCGGCGCAGCAGATCAGCATATTGCTGCTTGACCTCGCCGAGAATGCGCACACCCAGGCCCGGGCCTGGGAAGGGGTGGCGATACACCATATCGGCCGGCAGACCCAGCGCCACGCCCAGGGCGCGCACCTCGTCCTTGAACAACTCGCGCAGCGGCTCCAGCAGCTTCAAGCCCAATTGCTCGGGCAAGCCGCCGACATTGTGGTGGCTCTTGATGGTGATCGCCTTCTTGGTCTTGGTACCGCCGCTCTCCACCACATCCGGGTAGATGGTGCCTTGAGCTAACCATTTAGCGCCCTGCAACTTGTCATTGCCGGCCTTGAGCTTGGCCGCCTCGGCCTTGAAGACCTCGACGAACTCGCGGCCGATGATCTTGCGCTTTTGCTCGGGGTCAGTGACGCCCGCCAGATGACCGAGGAACTGCGCTTCGGCCTGCACATGCACGACCTTGGCATGCAGCTTGCCAGCGAACATCTCCATCACCATCGCGCCCTCGTTCAAGCGCAGAAGGCCATGATCGACAAACACGCAGGTCAGCTGATCGCCGATGGCGCGGTGGATCAGCGCCGCAGCGACCGAGGAATCAACCCCACCGGACAGACCCAGGATGACTTCTTCATCACCGACCTGCTCGCGGATCTTGGCGACGGCTTCTTCGATGTAGTCGCCCATGATCCAGTCGCCCTTGCAGCCGGCGATCTCGCGCACAAAGCGCGTCAGCAGCTCCTGGCCCTTGACCGTGTGCGTCACCTCGGGGTGGAACTGCACCGCGTAATAGCCTTTTTCTTCGTTCGCCATGCCGGCAATCGGGCAGCTCGGCGTTTCGGCCATCAGTTTGAAGCCGGGCGGCATCACGGTGACCTTGTCGCCATGGCTCATCCAGACCTTGAGCATGCCGTGGCCTTCCAGCGTGGCGTGGTCCTGGATGCCGTCAAGCAACCGGGTATGGCCATGGGCACGCACCTCGGCATAGCCGAATTCGCGGTGATCACTGGCCTCGACCTTGCCGCCGAGTTGCACGGCCATGGTGAACATGCCGTAGCAAATACCCAAGACCGGCACGCCCAGGTCCCAGACTGCCTGCGGCGCGCGCAACTCATGGTCTTCATAGGTCGAGGCATGGCTGCCTGACAAGATGATGGCCTTGGGTGCGAATTCACGGATGAACTCGTCCGACACATCATTGGGGTGAATCTCGCAGAACACCGCCGCCTCGCGCACCCGGCGGGCGATCAGCTGGGTGACTTGGGAGCCGAAATCGAGGATCAGGACTTTGTCATGCATAGCGTTCTCTCTTCTTCAATCTTTTTAAAACTTGTATTCAAGCCGCCGCCGGCGCCGCAGACCGCGTGCGGGCGAAATGCCGCCAGGCGAACAGCAGCGACAGCGCCTGCAAGGCGGCGCAAAAATAGAACGGCGCGCCGATACGCCAGTCGCCCTTGGGCAAGTCGGCAACGAAATAAATCAGGCCCGGCCCAACCGCAGGCGCCAATACGGCCATGATGCTGTTCAGCGAGGACACGGCGCCCATCGTTTCGCCCTGGGTCGAGGCGTCGGCGGCATTCGAGATCAGGCTTTGCATCGCGGCGCTGACGGCAAAGCCCAAGAGGTTGAAGCCGATGATGGCGTACATCATCCAGCCCGCTGTCGAGGCGCCCCAGACAAAATTCGTCACGGCGCTGGACAGCAAACCCAGCACGACCAAGCGCTGCGGCGTGAAAATCTTCAGCAGATGCGGTAACAAAAAGCCCTGCACCAGCACCGACATCACGCCCACTGCGAACAGCGACCAGCCGTTTTCCTTGGGACCCCAACCGAATTTGAAATGTGTGTAGAGCACCCAGCTGGACTGCAAAACCATCTGAGCTAAACCCGACAAGCCAATTACGAACACCAAAGGACCGACGCCCTTCAAGCTGCTCAACTTCTTCAGCGAATTGATTGGATTGGCGCGCTGCCAAGTGAAGGGCCGGCGGTTCTCGATCTTTAACGATTCGGGCAGGACGAAGAAGCCATAGCACCAGTTGATCAGTGCCAGCGTACCGGCCACGTAAAACGGCAGGTGCAGGTCGATATCACCCAGAATGCCGCCCATCACCGGGCCGAGGATGAAACCCATGCCGAAGGCCGCGCCCAGCATGCCGAAGCGCTTGGCACGCTCGTCCGGTGCGCTGATGTCGGCCACATAGGCATTGGCGACCGAGGCATTCGCCTGCATCGCGCCGCTGACCAGGCGCACCGCCACCAACATCCACAAGGCGGTGGCCATTGCAGTGACGAAAAAGCTCAGTGCCAGGCCGCAAAAGCCAATCAGCATCACCGGCCGGCGGCCAAAGCGGTCGGACAAGGCCCCAAGAATTGGCGAGCCGATGAAGTTGGCGAAGCCAAAGGCGAAGGCCACCATCAGATAGGCCAGCGTGTGATTGGCGGCCGAATTGGTAAAGCTGCCCACCAGCGGCGGCAAGACCGGGATGATCAGGCCGATCGAGATCATGTCGATCAACACCGCCACCATGATGAAACCCATGCCGGCCGATCTGATCTTGGCCCCCTGGCTTGGCTCTGTCGCTCGTTCGCTCAATCGAAATCCTTGCTGCTGCTCAATGTGAAAAAGGGGCCGAGGCCCCTTTCTTCCTGCCGACTACTCGCTTCGGTAGTTCGGCGACTCTTTGGTGATCTGCACATCGTGGACATGGCTTTCGCGCATGCCCGCCGAGGTGATCTCGACGAACTCGCCCTTGTTCTGCATGTCTTCGATGGTCGCGCAGCCGCAGTAATGCATGGACGCCTTCAGGCCACCGGCCATCTGGAAGATCACCTGTACCACCGAGCCCTTGTATGGCACCTGGCCTTCGATGCCCTCGGGCACCAGCTTGGAGGTGTTGGGGTTGTTGGCCGAGGTGTCCTGGAAGTAGCGGTCGGCCGAACCCTTGGCCATCGCGCCCATCGAGCCCATGCCGCGGTAGCTTTTGTAGCTGCGGCCCTGATACAAGATCAGGTCACCGGGCGCCTCTTCGGTGCCGGCAAAAGCGCCGCCCATCATCACGCAGTCGGCGCCGGCGGCAATCGCCTTGGCCAGATCGCCCGAGAAGCGCACGCCGCCGTCGGCAATCACCGGCACGCCGGTGCCGCGCAGAGCAGTGGCGACGTTGTCGATCGCGGTGATCTGCGGCACGCCAACACCGGCCACGATGCGGGTGGTGCAGATGGAACCTGGGCCGATACCGACCTTGACGCCATCGGCGCCCGCCTCCACCAGCGCCAAGGCAGCCGCTGCGGTGGCGATATTGCCGCCGATCACGTCGACGCCGGGGAATTTGTCCTTGACCCAGCGCACGCGCTCGAGCACGCCGGCGCTGTGGCCATGGGCGGTGTCCACGATCAAGGCGTCCACGCCGGCCTTGACCAGCAGCGTCACGCGCTCTTCGGTGTCATCACCAAAGCCGACCGCAGCACCGACGCGCAGCTTGCCATGCGAATCACGCGCCGCGAGCGGGAAGCTGGTTTGCTTGGTGATGTCTTTGACCGTCATCAGGCCGCGCAACTCAAAGGCCTCATTGATGACGACCACGCGCTCCAGCTTGTGCTTGTGCATCAAAGCCTTGGCTTCTTCCAGCGAAGCGCCTTCCTTGACAGTGATCAGTTTGTCGGCCGGCGTCATCATCTGGCTGACGGCCAGATCCATGCGCGTTTCGAAACGCACATCGCGGCCGGTGACGATGCCGACGACTTTTTTGCCGTCCAGCACCGGGAAGCCCGACACACCGTGCAAGCGCTGCAGCTCGATCACTTCGCGCACCGTGGTGCTGGGCGTGATCGTGAAGGGCTCGAGCACGATGCCCGACTCATAGCGCTTGACGCGAGCGACTTCGATCGCTTGCTGCGCCGCAGTCAGATTCTTGTGAACAATACCGATACCGCCCTCTTGCGCGATGGCGATGGCCAAACGCGCTTCGGTGACCGTGTCCATGGCGGCTGACACCAGGGGCAGGTTGAGGCGGATATTGCGGGACAGCCGAGTGGCTAAACTGGTGTCGCGAGGCAAGACTTGCGAGAACGCTGGCACCAAGAGAACATCATCGAAGGTGAGCGCTTTGCCGAGTAGGCGCATAGGGGAAGCTCCAGACGCAAAGCGGCATTATACGGAGGCGCGCAAGGCCCCCAACTTTGGGTGGCCAAGGCTACACTCAAAATATGCCAAATCTACTCGCTACTCTCGACCTCAAACGCATTGGCCTGCTTGGCCTGTTGCTGCTTTGCATCGCGTCTCCCGCGCAAGCACAATGGAAATGGCGTGACGCTGCAGGCAAGCTGCAGTTCAGCGACTTACCGCCACCCCAGGGCACGGCTGAGAAAGACATTCTGCAGCGACCCAAAAACCAACAGCAAGAGCGCATCGTCATCGTGCCTTACGGCAGCAGCGCCAGCGCCGCAAGCGCCCCAACCCAGGCCGCAAGCACGCCGAACAAGGCTGAATTGGAACGCCAGGCTCGCGAGAAGCAGCAAGACAAGGACGCGCAAAAACTCCGCAAGGAAAACGAAGCAAGGCTGGTCGAGCAACGCCGCGACAACTGCCTGCGCGCCCAGGAAAACATGAAGCTGCTGCAAGACGGCGTGCGGCTGACGCGCAACAACGACAAGGGTGAACCGATCGTCATCGATGAGCGTCAGCGTGCCGACGAAATAGCGCGCACCCGAAGCGTCATTGACAGCGAGTGCCGCCGCTGACCGATCGGCGCAGCCCGAGCCCGCTAGAGCCCGATCTTGCCGCCCAGCGGGCGGTGCCGAGAAGCGACCCGTTCGGGCGACTTGCGAAAGCGCAGTCGCCGCGATTCTTTCGGGTCCACCGTCAGAGACCGGTAAATCTCGATCCGATCCCGTTCGCGCAGGGCTGTACTCAAGGGCATCAAACGCCCCCAAACACCGATTTTCATTGTGCCTAAGCGCGGCAGCTGATCAGCAAATTCAGGGCAAGCCCGCAGCGCCTGCTCTATCGTCGCGCCTTCGGCCACCCGCAGTTCCAAACGCCTAACATCACCCGCACAGGGACTCCAGACCAGTTCGACCTGAATCGCTGGTGCAGCAGCTTCAGCGTGGCCCATAAACCGCCTCGGCGCGTTGGACAAATCTTTCCACAAAGGTATTGGCCACCCGATCGAACACCGGACTGACCACCGCCTCCAGCGCCACACTGGAGAAGGCATAGCGCAACTCGAACTCGATCTTGCAGGCGAGCTCGGTTTCAGCGTTGCCGCCCGGCTTGGCCAGGGGCACAAAGCGCCAGTCACCGTCCAGCATTGAAAAAGGGCCATCGACCAAGCGCATGCTGACGCGCCGATCGGTTTCATGGCTGTTGCGGGTGGTGAAGGCGTGGCGCACGCCAGCATAGGCCAGCGACAGGCGCGCGGTGACGGCGTCGTCCTGCTGCTCCAGCAACTCAGCACGCTCGCACCATGGCAAGAACTCGGGATAGCGCTCAATGCCGACGACCAAGTCATACATCTCGCGCGGCGAGTACCAGAGCAGAACGGATTTTTTAACATGCTTCATACAATGCAGGGATTGTATTGGCGCAGCCGCCTCAACACAGCGCCGCCAACGGCACCCGAAAACAAGAGCCCATGTCCACTGCTTCCAACTCGTCCTTCAGACCACCAGCCAAAGCAAAGCCGGCTGTATCCAGCGCCCCGATCGCCGAGAACCGCCGCGCCCGCTATGACTACTTCATCGAAGAGCGGCATGAGGCCGGCATCGTGCTGGAGGGCTGGGAGGTCAAGTCCATCCGCGCTGGCCAGGTTCAGCTGACCGACGGCTACGTGATGATCAAGGGCGGCGAGATGTATTTGATCGGTTGCCGCATCAACCCGCTGCGCAATGCCTCCACCCATATCAGCCCGCTGGCCGATCGCATCAAAAAGCTCTTGCTCAAAGGCGAAGACATCCGTCGCCTGATTGGAAAGATCGAGCAAAAAGGTTTCACCCTGGTGCCGCTCAACCTGCACTTCAAGGGCAGCTACGTCAAGGTCGAGATCGGCCTGGCCAAGGGCAAGGCCGAACATGACAAGCGCAACACCGAGAAAAAACGCGACTGGGAAAAGGAGAAGGGGCAGCTGATGCGTCACGCCGCCAAAGCCCCATCCCGAGACTAAAGAATAGCCAGCGCCTGCGCCAAGTCGGCACGCAAATCGGCTTCAGCCTCCAGGCCGATCGCAAAACGCACGATCACGCCATCAGCAAAGCTTCGAGCCAAGCTGCGGCTGCGGCTCATGTCAGAGGGCACCGCCAAGCTCATCGGCCCGGCCCATGAATAACCGATGCCGAACAGCGCCAGCGCATCGACAAAGGCGTCGACCTGACGCGCGCTGTACTGGGGCTTGAACACGGCGGAGAACAAACAGGCCGCGCCGGCCGAACTGGCCTGCAACCAATGGGCATGGCCTGGCGAGCCCGGCAGCGCCGGGTGCAAGACCTGCGCCACTTGCGGCTGGGTCTGCATCCAGGCGGCCAGCGCGCGCGTGGTGGCGTCTTGCGCGCGGTAGCGCAACTCCAGCGTAGGCAGTCCACGCAGAACCATTTCCACATCGTTCTGGCCGAGCCCATAACCCAGATGTTCATGAGCATGATTGAGCCGCTCATGCAGGTCCAAATCGCGCGTACAGACCGAACCCATCAGTACATCAGCACCACCCGACGCATACTTGGTCAACGCCTGCATGGAGATATCCACCCCCACACCGGGCACGATCTCAAAAGGATTGAAGGCGACGCCTGATCCCCAGGTGTTGTCCAAGGCGGTGATAACGCCGCCACGCGCTTTGCAAGCGGCCAACAGTCCCAGCAAATCGGGGAACTCCAGCGTGATCGAGCCGGCCGCCTCCAGCCAGACCAGCTTGGTCTGCGGCGTCAACAGCGTCTTGAACCCCGCCGCATCGAGCGGGTCATAGAACTTGTGCGTGATGCCGAACTGCGGCAACCAGGACTCGCTCAAATAGCGGTTTTGTCCATAGACGTTATCGGGCACCAGCACCTCATCGCCGGGCCGCAGCAAGCCCAGGCTGACCAAGGTCACCGCCGCCAAGCCGCTGGGCACCAACAAGCAATGCTTGGCACTCTCCAGGCTGGCGATGCGGGCCGCCAGGGTATAGCTGGTCGGCGTGCCATGCAGCCCGTAGCGGTAGCTGAGGCCGTCGCGCGGGCGGTATTGATGCAGGTCAGCGGTGTTCTTGAACAGCACCGTGGACGCTTTGAAGACGCCGGGCGGGAACGCATTCCAGCCCTCGGGAGCATGGTAAGGGTGGTGGATTTGATCCGTGGAGATGGCGCGTTTGCTCAAGTGAATACTCCGACCAGGAAAAAGAAAACGGGCCGCAGCCCGTTTGAGTCAAGAACAGCGACTAGATCGGCACGCCGATCAAGTCATGGCCTTCGGTCGCAACGATCTTGGCCTTGGTGAACTCACCGACCTTGAGCGTCTTGCTGGCCTTTTGCGGCGCAGCCAGGCGCACCGTGCCGTCGATCTCTGGCGCATCCGCGTAGCTGCGGCCGACGCCGCCCTTGCGACCCATCGCCGGGGCGGAGTCGACCAAGACTTGCATCGTGGAGCCAATGCGCGCGCGCAGCTTGTCGGTGGACACCGCTTCAGCCATGGCCATGAAGCGCGCTCGGCGCTCTTCGCGCACCTCCTGCGGCAGCGCGCCGTCCAATTCGTTGGCCGTGGCGCCCGTCACCGGTGAATAGGCAAAGCAACCGGCGCGGTCGATACGTGCCTCGGCCATGAAGTCCAGCAGATACTGGAACTCGGCTTCAGTCTCACCGGGGAAACCGGCGATGAAGGTCGAGCGAATCACGATGTCCGGGCAGATCTCGCGCCAGCGCAGGATGCGCTCCATATTCTTCTCGCCATTGGCCGGGCGCTTCATGCGCTTGAGCACGTCAGGGTGGGCATGCTGGAGCGGCACGTCCAGGTAAGGCAGGATCAGGCCTTCGGCCATCAGCGGCAAGACCTCGTCCACATGCGGATAGGGGTAGACGTAATGCAGGCGCACCCAGGCGCCGTACTGCTTGGCCATCTCACCCATTTGCGCGACCAGGTCGTACATGCGGGTCTTGACCGGCTTGCCGTCCCAAAAGCCGGTGCGGTATTTGACGTCTACGCCGTAGGCGCTGGTGTCCTGGCTGACAACCAGCAATTCCTTCACGCCGGATTCAAACAATGCTCGCGCTTCATTGAGCACATCGCCGATCGGACGCGACACCAGATCACCGCGCATGCTCGGGATGATGCAGAAGGTGCAGCGATGGTTGCAGCCCTCGCTGATCTTCAAGTAAGCGTAGTGCTTTGGCGTCAACTTGATGCCCGCAATGCCGCGCGACTCGGGCACCAGATCCAAAAATGGGTCATGGGGCTTGGGCACATGCAGATGCACGGCGTCCATCACCTCTTGCGTGGCGTGCGGGCCGGTCACGGCCAAGACGCTGGGGTGCATCTCGCGCACCAAGCCGCCCGCGTCCGGGCTCGACGCCCCAGCTTTAGCACCTAAGCAGCCCGTCACGATCACCTTGCCGTTTTCGGCCAAGGCTTCACCGATGGTATCCAGGCTCTCCCGCACCGCGTCATCAATGAAGCCGCAGGTATTGACGATCACCAAATCGGCGCCGGCAAAGGTCTTGGAAGTCTCGTAGCCCTCGGCCCGCAACTGGGTCAGGATCAGTTCAGAGTCGGTCAGAGCCTTTGGGCAGCCCAAGGATACAAAGCCGATTTTGGGCGCGGCGGCGACATTGACGCCGCTTGTGTTGATTGTGTTCATCCGGGGATTTTCGCTCATCCCGAAGCGGCCGGGCTCAAAGGCCCAACACAAAGGCGGCAATGCGCTACTTTTTGGGAAATCCAGGCAGCCCTGGAATGCCCGGGAAGAGCGCAGACGCCTGCTGAATCTGCTCCTGCATTTTTTCTTGCATCTGCGAAATCAAGGTCTTTGACTGCTCGGCATAGCCACCCAGCAATCCCTGCATCATTGGCGCTTGAGCACCAAGGAATTGCGTCCACAACTCGGGACTGAAGGCCAAACCCTTGCTTTGCTCGGCGAACTTGGTCTGCAAGTCGCCGAAGCTCTGCACATTCTTTTCCAGATAGTCACCCATCACGCCTTGCATCGCATGGCCGTAAAAACGAATGATCTGCTCCAGCGCGGCGGTGCTGAACATCGGCACACCGCCGGTTTCCTCTTCCAGAATGATCTGCAGCAGGATGCTGCGCGTCAGGTCTTCGCTCGTTTTGGCGTCGCGCACCTCGAAAGCCTGACCGGCGAACACCATCTTCTTGACATCGGCCAAGGTGATGTAGCTGCTGGTTTGAGTGTCATAGAGACGCCGATTCGGATACTTCTTGAGCACGCGAACGCCGCTGTTCTGCTCTGCTCCCGCCTCTTGCGCCGAGCTTCCCGCGGCCTTTTTGCGGGCAGTAACCATGGACAACTCCTCTTCGATTCGATTAGCGGCAGCGCTTTAGACGCCGCGCCTAGGGCCCTCTGCCGAGCAGGGCTGTCATTGCATCAATTTGTGCAGGTGCAACAATATTCTAGAAGACGCCCACAGGCATTCCGAAGGGGATTACCCCTTAGGCAGGGCCTTTTTGGAGTACATGTCCAAGACGCGACCACCAACCAGCATGGCGTAAGAACCCAGATCTGAAAGCGGGCCGCAAAGCAAAAAGCCCGACAGATCTGCGATCTACCGGGCTTCTTATTTCAACGTTACTTGAAGGTAACGCCTACCTAATTTGGTAGGCGCGATTGGACTCGAACCAACGACCCCCACCATGTCAAGGTGGTGCTCTAACCAGCTGAGCTACGCGCCTCAAGAGCTTCGCAGTATAGCCCGCTTTTCGCGGGTCCGCAAGAATTTTTGCAAATCATTCATTTTCTTCTTGCTGAACGTACACCGTTGACCGTAGCTACATGGCGCAGCACTTGGGCCAATCGCCCTGAATCCGCCACTTCTACGGTGAAATTGGTCCACGTGGTGCCGCTACGCGCGGCCCTCACGGAGCTCTTGAGTGCTTGCGTATTGACGGCCACCACATTCATTTTTTCCTTCGAAAACACCTCCAGCACGTCACGCAGCAGCCCTTGGCGCTCACTCGACTCCACGATCACATCGACCGGATACTGCGCCGCGCCAGGACCCTTGACGCCCTGCTCGCCCGGTCGACCGCCCCACTCCACCTCGATCACCCGTTCGCCAGCCAAGGCCGCCATTTGCCTGAAGTTGCTGCAATCACGCCGGTGAATCGCGACGCCCTTGCCGCGCGTCACATAACCGCCAATCGCATCGGGTGGCGCGGGCCGGCAGCAGCGCGCCAAATTGGTCAGCAGGGAATCGACCCCCACCACCAAGACCCCGCCGCGCGGTGCTGTAGCTCCGGCCTTGCTGCGGCGCTGAGCGAGCAACTCGTCGCTATCGGCCTCGGGCACCGGCGGGCGCAACAACTGCTCGATATTGCGCAGCGAATACTCGTCCTTGCCGACCACTTCAAACAAGGCGTCGGCATTTTTAAAGCCAAGCCTGCCGGCCAGATCTTCCAGTTTGACCGCCGTCTTGCCTTCGCGCTGCAAGAGCTTCTCGACAGCCTCGCGGCCCCGCGCTGCGGTCTGGCGCTGCGCCATCGCGTTGAACCAGGCCCGCACCTTGGTGCGTGAACGCTGGCTTTGCAAAAAACCCAGCTCGACGTTGAGCCAATCCAACGACGGCCCGCCCTCTTTGGCGGCCGTCACCTCAACCGTTTGTCCGCTCTTGAGCGGTGTATTCAGCGGCACCATCGCGCCGTCCACCTTGGCACCTCGGCAGCGGTGCCCCAGGTCGGTGTGAACGGCGTAGGCAAAGTCGATCGGCGTTGCGCCCGCAGCAAGCTCAACAATGGAGGCCTGTGGAGTGAAGACATAGATGCGGTCATCGAATACCGCACTGGCCTCGGCACTCGCCTCGGCCTCCACAAAATCACGCTCCCAAGCCAAGAGTTGGCGCAGCACTGCCTTGCGGGCCTGCGCGACCTGCTCCTCGAAGTCACCGGCCGCACTAACGCCGGCATAGCCCCGCGCACCGGCCTCTTTGTAGGCCCAATGCGCGGCTACGCCATGCTCGGCATGTTCATGCATCGCCGCTGTGCGGATCTGCACCTCCATCGCTCGGCCATCGGCGCCCAGCACCACCG
Organism: Paucibacter sp. B2R-40; assembly: GCF_025717555.1. Classification (GTDB taxonomy): domain Bacteria; phylum Pseudomonadota; class Gammaproteobacteria; order Burkholderiales; family Burkholderiaceae_C; genus Paucibacter_A. The sequence continues at coordinate 410,090 of NZ_JAJIRP010000003.1, forward strand.
TATGGAGCGACTGATAACCATTTGGCTTGGGTCGGGCGATGTAGTCATCGAACTCACCGTCGACCGGCGTGTAGACCTCATGCAAGCGGCTCAGCACCGCATAACAGTCGGCCACAGCGGGCACCACCACGCGCAGCGCACGCAGGTCAAACACACGCTCCAGACCCAAGCCCTTGCCCTGCATTTTTTTATGAATGCTGTAGAGATGCTTGGGCCGCCCCTGAACCTGTGCCTCGATACCGAGCGCCAGCAAATCCGCCTGCAGCGCGGCACGCGCGGCCTCAATGCTCTGTTCTCGGCCCAGCCTTTTTTCGTCCAGCGCGCGCGCGAGTTCACGGTAGGCTTGCGGCTGCAGGAAGCGAAAGGACAAATCCTCCAGCTCCCACTTGATTTGCCAGATACCCAAACGGTTGGCCAGCGGCGCAAACACTTGCAGCGACTCGGCCGCCAAGCTGCCTGGGCAAGCCTGCTTAGACAAGGCGAAGAAGCGCAATGTCTGCAATCGCGAAGCCAGCCGCAAAAGCACTACGCGCAGATCGCGCGAGAAGGCCAGCAACATCTTGCGCACCCGCTCGGTCTGCTCGGCGCGATCCGAGGCCAGCACCCGCGCTTCGCGTGCGGCACGCTGAATCTGCACCAGCTTGCGCGTGTGCATGACCAAGCTTGCGTACGACTCGCCAAAGGCCTTGCTGACCAACTCCTCAGGGCGGGTCAGAAAGTCACCCGCGTAAACCAAATATGAGGCCGCCTGCATGGCCGGCGCTGCGCCTATGCCGGCCAAAATCGCGGCCACACCGTCGGCATGGACCAGCGCTTCCTCGCCCGTGTCCAACAACTGGCCTGCCAGCAAGGGCTCCGCAAAGGCCCGTGCCCTGGCCACCGCGTCCAGCGCCGGAATATCGGGCGTCGGCGCACACCCGACCGGCGTCAGCTCAAGCGCCGGCGACGCCTCCAGCAAACTCACGATCGCTGCGGTCTGCGCCTGCCCCGCCTGTGAACCCGTCTTCATACTGCTCCAAAAAACTCCCGCACGACCTCGATTTGATCGGCTTGCACCAGCGTAGGCGCGTGACCAACGCCGGCGAACTCATGCAGTTGTGCCCGCGGCCCGCGCTGCGTCATGGCCTGCGCAGTTGCGCTGGAGAGCAGATCAGAATCGGCACCGCGCAGCAGCAGAGTCGGGCAAGTCAGGCTGTCATAGGCCTGCCAGAGCGCGGCCGTGCCGGCCTCCGCCGCCTCACGCGAGACTTGCGCAAAAGGTGCGGCCAGTTGCGGGTCATAGTGCAGGCACACTCCGCCGGCGCCTCCTTGAACGGGCTTGAACATCGGCGCCGACAGCGCCGCCCATTGCGCCGCACTGTGTGGGCCAAAGCCTTGCGAGATGCTGGACAAATAGGCCGCGCCCTGCTCCAGCGAATCAAAGCTCATGTGCTGGCCCAAGTAACTGCCGATGCGCTGCAAGGCCTCGAAACCCAGCTCCGGACCGACATCGTTCAAGACCATGCGGCGCACCAAACTGATCGCTGTACCTGCTTTATCTGCTTTACCTGCTTTACCTGCAGTATCCGACGATGCCGGCAAGGCCGCCAAACCCATGCCGATCAGCCCGCCCATCGAGGTGCCGACCCAATCGACCTGCTCCACATCCAGTCGCGCCAGCAGCACCACCATATCGGCCACATAGGTGGGGATTTGGTAGCCAAAGGGCTGAGGCAGCCAGTCCGAGCGCCCGCGGCCGGCCACGTCGGGGCATATCACCCGGTGGCTCTCGCTCATGCGGCGGGCCAGAGCATCAAAGTCGCGTCCCTGGCGGGTCAGGCCGTGCACACACACCAAGACCGGCGCCTTCGCTGCGGCTGCACCACTGCAAGCCCATTCCCAATAAGCCATGCGACGCAGCCCGGCGCTGCCCAGGCATTGCACGAATTTCAGTTGCGGCTCTGTCATTTTTACGGCCCTCCTCGCCTCATCCTAACAAGGCGCTTGATGCCACGCTCACCGCGCCGTCATCAGCACCGAGCCATTCACCGTCACGCTGACCGAGGCCTTGCCCGCCTCTACCGGCAAGGCCTCATCGGCCGACGCGGCCATCGCCTTGAAGCGCATGGGCGGCGCGGACATCGGCATATTGCCCGGGTCAGAACTGTTGACGGTAACTTCTCCGATCGAGTAGCCATTGAAGCCAAACTGCCTGGCGTAATCGGCGGCGCGCGCCTTGAAGTGCGCAATCGCCTGCGCCGTCACCTCACCCTCGACCTTCTCGCGCTGCTCCTTGGACAAGCTATAGCCGACACGGGCAATGCTCATGCTGCTGATACGACCGCTCAGCTGCGCGATCGCGGCGACGTCCTTACCCTCCACCAGCAGCTCCGCATTGCCTTGCCAGCCATTGATGCCCCCCTTAGCCGCATAACGCGGGTACAGCGAGAAATTACCGGTTTGCACTTCCACCTGACCCGGCCGGGCAATTTTGCGAGCCTCGGCCAAGGCGGCGTCGAGTGCCTGCTTCAACTGAGCTTGCACCACGGCCGCATCGCTGCCTTCCTTGCTGGTCGAAAAGGCAATGCCCAGCACATCACGCGTAACCTCCACGCTGGCATTGGCCGTCAGGTTGAGGCGGTCTCTGGGTAAAGCATCGGGCGCTGCACAGGCGCCGCCGGCCAAGGTCAGCAACCCAAGATAAATGATTGTTTTCATGACACTCCAAATTTTGACTGACAGCGCATTGCGCCCAAGGACGCGCAGCATTGCACGGAATCGGCTTGGGCCAAGACCAAGATGTTAATGAACTGTAACGAGCCGTCCCTGCGGCACAGAAATTGGCCAAAAGACACTGACAATGACACTGTTACAAATTGGCAGCAACCAAGACTAACCAGGACTAACAAGGACCAAGGCCATGACCAGCACGCCCCCCGCAAGGCCTAACCGCATCTTGATCGTCGACGATGACGCGCGCATCCGCGACCTGCTGCGCCGCTACCTGAGCCAAGAAGGCTTCGAGGTCTTGCTGGCCGAGGACGGTCGCGCGCTCAACAAGCAGCTCAGCCGCGAGACCGTGGACCTCATCGTGCTTGACCTGATGCTGCCGGGCGAAGACGGACTGACGATCTGCCGCCGCCTGCGCGCCGGCAACGACCTCACGCCCATCATCATGTTGACGGCCAAGGTCGAAGACGTGGACCGCATCGTCGGCCTTGAAGTCGGCGCCGACGACTATTTGTCCAAGCCCTTCAATCCGCGCGAACTGCTGGCCCGCATCAACGCGGTGCTGCGGCGTCGGCCCGTGATGGAGGCGCCGGGTGCGCCATCGCTGGAGGCCATGACGGTCAGTTTCGGCCCGTTTGAATTTGACCTGGCCTTGCGCCGCTTGTCGCGTGGCGGTGAAGCCTTGCCCTTGACCACCGGCGAGTTCTCGATGCTGAAAGCCTTGGTGCGCCACCCGCGCCAGCCGCTGACCCGCGACAAGCTGGCTCAGCTCGCACGCGGCCGCGACTTCGAGCCCTTTGATCGCAGCCTCGATGTGCAGATCTCGCGCTTGCGCAAATTGCTGGAGACCGACCCGGCGCAGCCGCGCTATATCCAGACCGTCTGGGGCGTGGGTTATGTGTTTGTGCCGGATGAGGCAGTCTGAGTCTATTGATGCCTAGGAGCCCTAGCCGTTCAACCGGCAGCCCCAAGGACGGCGTCTGCCGAAGTGATCGCGGGGAAAGCCCCGTGATCATCGGCGCCCTATCGCAGGGCGGGCCGCTTCTGTGCGGCGGGTGACCTCATGACCCGTCCCCAGCTCGCACTCAATCTGTTTTGGCGCACCTTCGCGCTCTTGGCCCTGCTTTTGGCCGGCGGGGTGCTGGCTTGGCAGCAGACCTTCAAGGTGCTGGAAGCCGAACCGCGTGCACTCGAGGCGGCCCAGCAATTGGCCGGCTTGGTCAATCTGAGCCGGGTCGCCTTGGCCGACACCGACAGCATCAACCGGGTTGCCGTGTTGAGCTCGCTGGCGCGCAGCGAGACGGTTCAAGTGCGCGTGGCCGAGGCGCATGACCGCTGGCAGCCCTACGACACCTCCGCCTTCGCCAAGCAACTGGCGGCAGAGATGCGTGGGCGTCTTGGGCCCGACACCGTGGTGGCGCGCAGCGTCAACGAGGCACCCGGCCTGTGGGTGCGATTCAGCATCGGCGAGGACGCCTACTGGCTGCAGACCAGCGCGCGGCCTTTCAGCATTGCCGCCTCGGCCAGCAGTTGGTGGCTGCTGATTGCCTTGATCGGCACCGTGCTGGCGTCGGCCGCGATCACCCGGCTGATCAATCAACCACTGCGTGACCTGAGCCTGGCCGCCCACCGCATTCGCGAGGGCGAGTACGACTCGGTGCTGGACGAAAGCACGCGCACCAGCGAGATCCGCGATGTCAATATGGGCTTCAACCGGATGGCGCGCGAGTTGGCCAAGATGGAAGAAGACCGCACCGTCATGCTGGCCGGTATTTCGCATGATCTGCGCACCCCCCTGGCCCGCTTGCGTCTTGAAGCCGAGATGAGTGTGCCGGACGAGCAGGCGCGCCAGTTCATGGCGCAAGACATCGATCAGCTCGACGCCATCATTCACAAATTCATGGACTACGCGCGGCCAAGCGAGCTGCAATTGCAGCCGCTGCTGTTGGGCGAGCTGGTCGAGCGGGTCGCGCAGGGTTTTCGCGAGCCACAACAAATCCGGATTCACAACGCGGTGCTGTCGGATCTCAAAGTTTGGGCCGACGACACCGAACTCGGTCGCGTGCTGCTGAACCTGTTTGAAAACGCACGTCGCTATGGTCGCTCGGGCGATGCCGCTGACCAGGCCACCAAGGTCGAAGTGACGGCGACTTTAAGCGGTAATTGGGTGCATTTGCTGGTGCGAGACTTTGGCCGCGGCGTGCCGGCAGACAAACTTGCCAAACTGACCACGCCCTTCTTTCGCGGTGACGCCGCTCGCACCGCCGCCAATGGCGCGGGCCTCGGGCTGGCCATCGTTGAAAAGTCAGTCCAGCGCCTGGGCGGCCAACTGGAAATCGGCAATGCCGAAGGTGGCGGTTTGTTCGCGCTGATCAAACTGCAAAAAGCCAGCTAGGCTAAGGCTAAACCCGCAAGTGTTTGGCCGGCTGGCTGGCTAGAATCCGCGCCATTTGCGCCGGCTTCATCACCCCTTGAAGCGGCACTTGGGGCTACCCGCCCTTGTTGCACCGCCGACATTCATCATGCGCCAAACCGCCCTTGCCTTCTTGCTGAGCTTGAGCACCATCGCCTGCTTTACCAGCCCCTGCCTGGCACAGGCAAACGAAAAAATTCTCGAACCCAAACGTCCACGCATTGCCTTGGTGCTGTCGGGCGGCGGCGCTCGCGGCATAGCGCACATCGGTGTGCTCAAGGCGCTGCAAGAGCTGCGCGTGCCGGTCGATATGGTGGTAGGCACCAGCATGGGCGCGGTGGTCGGCGGCGCGTTCGCATCGGGCCAAAGTGTCGAGGAACTCGAGGCCTTTGTGCGCAGCGCCGACTGGGACGCCATTTTGTCGGACCGTGCGCCGCGCCGTGAGCTGAGCTTTCAGCGCCGCGAGGATGACCGTTTAGTGGCATCCAGAATTGATTTTGGCGTCGGACTCAAGGGCGTGACGCTGCCGCCCGCCGCAGCCGGCAACAGCGCGCTGGAGTTCACATTGACACGGCTGGCCCAGGGCGCCAAGAGCGAGCAAGGTCTGCAGCAGTTGCCGCTGCCCTTTCGAGCCCTCGCCACCGACTTGCTGGACGGCAAATTGGTCACCCTGAGCGATCAGCCCTTGTTCCTCGCCATGCGCGCCTCGATGGCGGTGCCGGGCTTGTTCTCGCCGGTGCGGGTCGACGGGCGCCTGGTGGTGGACGGCGGCCTGGTGCGCAACCTCGGCGTGGACGTGGCGCGCACCATGGGAGCGGACGTGATCATTGCCGTCAACGTCGGCTCACCGCTGCTGAGCGAGCAAGAACTGCTGAGCGCCCTGAGCGTGACGGATCAGATGGTCAAGTTGCTGACCACGCAGAACGTCGAACACTCATTGGCCGAGTTGCGCCCCCAAGACGTGCTGATCACGCCCGCCATGGAGCAGATCGGACTGACCGACTTCAGCCGCCGCGAACAGGCTTTGCAAAGCGGGCAACAGGCATCGCTGGCTGCATCCGCGCAACTCCAGGCACTGGCGCTCAGCGAGCTTGATTACCGCCGCCACGAGGACTCGCGCAGACGACCGGGTGCGGCCGCAACAAGCAGCGTCGCTGCGCTGCCCATGGGCCGACTGACCATAGACGGCACAGGCTTCACCAACCCGGCCGCTTTGAAGCTCATGGTGGAAGCCCAAGGTTTGAAGCCCGGCCAGCCGGTCACGCATGCGCAAATCAATGAGGCCAGCGCAGCACTGCAAGGGCGTGGCGATTTTGACCGCATTGACACGCACGTGATCGACGACGCCGGCGTGCGCGATGTGCAAATGACCGTCAGCGAGGCCGCCTGGGCGCGCAGCCGCTTGCGCCTGGGTTTTGAAGTGGAAAGCGACTTTGGTCGCAACAACGCCTATGCCTTGACGCTGCTGCACAGCCTGGGCTGGATCAACGCCTGGGGCGCCGAGCTGCGCACGCTGGCCCGCGTCGGTAGCGAGCGCGAGCTGGGCCTGAGCTTCAATCAACCGCTGGGCCCCGGCTCGGCCTGGTATCTGGAGCCGCAGTTCAACTACCGGGCTTACAACACCTATATGCCGCTGTTCTTCTCCGACCTGGCCTATCGCCGCAGCCGTGCGGGCTTGATGGCGGGCCGGCGGCTGGGCAATTGGGGCGATCTGCAACTGGGCTATAGCCACAGCAGCGAAACCTACAAAACCAGCGGCATCGGCGTCGCCTTCGGCTTCCCGGACAGCAACGAAGCCACCGTGGAATCCGGTCCGGAAGCGCGCTTCAGGATCGACACGCTGGACGCCCCGGCCTTCCCCGGTCGCGGCTATTTGCTAGACCTGCATGGCCGGCGACTGAGCAGCGGTGATCAAACGGGCGAAATGCCATTTGAGGCCCGCGCGATGGCGGCCTTCCAGATCAATAGCTGGGCCGGCCATTTGTATGCCGAATATGCCGAGGCCGCTGCCAAAAAGACCGATGCCGTGCCGCGACCACGCGGCAAGGTGGATAACCCGCTGGGCGGCTTTCTGCGCCTGTCGGGCAGCCGCCCGCCGCTGCCCAATGGCGCCAGCTCGCTGGCCTTTACACGCCTGGTGATGGCCAAGCAGTTGGCGCAAATGCCGGTCGGCCTGGGCGGCGCGGTGCGGGCAGGCTTTTCTTTGGAAGCCGGCAAATCGGCCAGCCTGGGGCGCCCACTGGGTGACGCCAAACTGCGCACAGCGGCCAGCGGTTTCTTGGCCGTTGACACCCGCCTGGGTCCCTTCTACCTGGCCTATGGCGGCACGCGCGATGGCGACAGCACGGTCTACTTCTTCCTCGGGCCGCTGTGGTGAAAGCGCCAAAGTAGCAAATTTCGAACCCGAGAGCAGCAAAAGCCGGCACCGGCGACGGCGCATTTGGCAAAGCAAGCACAGCGACCCGACACTCAGGCGCGGCCGGGCGCGGCCCGCGATTAGCGGATCTCAAACACCATGCAAACTTCAAACTTCATTCCTCGAATCACCACTTTCTTGGCGGCGCTAAGTCTTTGCGCCTGCGGAGGAGGAGGCGCCGGCAATGAAGGCAGCGACGGCAATTTGCCCGACGCGCAAGACTTCAACCGGGTCAACAACTACAACTACGCCTATGTCTACGCCTTGGGCGAAGGCGCCTACCGACGCTTCGGTGAGGTCAACGTTTTGCGCAAGCTCGCGGTCCAAACCATGCTGAACAAAGCCAGTCTAAGCGGCGACTACCGCTGTGGTCTGGGCGGCTCGCTGCGCATGGATGTCGTCGGCAAGACCTATAGCTTCAGCTTCAACAACTGCGATGTCGGCAGCATGTTCGTGTCGTCCGGCCAACTCATCCTCGATGTCAACGACCAGGTCATCGTGCCCGGTCAAGCACCGGTCGAATATGGCGTCAACATCAAGACCCTCAGCTACCGGGCCGACAGCACCGCGCAACTGCTGCAGGTGATGGATGCCAGCGTGGGCGAGCGCTTCATCAGCGGCGGCAAGACCCTGGACGTGGCCTACTTTTTCTTTGTCAGCCAGAACGACAAGAAGCAGCGCTATGCGGGCAGTGTCACCAAAGTACCGGGCGCTGAGGCTGAAACGCCAAGCTGGATTGCCATCCATACCGACGTGGACAAAGCGACCGGCGCCGTCAACTACGCAAAGACACTCGATGTGCGCGCCGAACTGGGCGACACGCGTTTGATCGTCACCGGCCGCGGCGACAAATCCTCGGTCACCGGCACCAAGCTGGCGCCGACCGGCCAGAGCATCAAACTCGAAGTGCGAGCCTACGGCTCCGACACCCCGACGCTTGAAAAAATCATCTCCGCAAACGACTTGCAAGAGTTGGTCTGGCGCGCGCTCTGACACCGCTGGCTTGCACAGGCAAGTAGCAAGTTAGGCCCCCTGAGGGTGCAAATTTCGCTACCTCTGAGGGCCTGCTGGCAAGGGCTCGCGAACTGCGCAACACTGCAGCGCGTCCACCCAAACCACCACCCCTACAGGCCCCTACCGGAGCCTAAAGATCGGAGAGACTTGCGATGAAAGCGACCCTGAAATCCATTTCCGGCCTGCTGTGCCTGAGCGCCACCACACTCATCTTGAGCGCCTGCGGCAGCGGCAGCGACCCGGAGCCAAAGCCGGAGCCCAAAACCGCGTCGATCAACAGCGCCAACTACAGCGACGTCTTGGGGATCGCTGCGGGCAGTACGGACCAGAGCGAGGGTTTGATGAGGGCCGGTCTGGCTCCCATTGCCGTCGGCTTCACGCAAACCCAGTCGGGCAGCTTGGCCTGTGTCGATGGCGGCAGCCTGGAATTGAACATTGCTGACAAGCTGCGGACCTACACGGCCGTGAATTGCAAGACCGGACCGGTCTTCATTGCCTCGGGCACGTTGACCGAAAGCGTTGACAGCCCCGACGGCCTGAGCCGTAGCGTCAAGATCAAGGATCTGAACCTGCGCACCAGCGACACCGAGCTGACCATGCTGAAGGTCAACGGCGACCTGAAGGTCGTCGCCAAGGCCGATGGCACACCGGTGAGCGCCGCGATCGACCTCAGCGTGACCCGCGCTACCCGCACCGACGCTTTTGCGCTTACGCTGGACGCCAGCGGCAATCTTTTGGTCGTGATCGACACCTCACGCTTCCCTCAAAAACTGGTGATCACAGGCGACGCCAAGACCAATAGCGTCAAGATCAGCAGTCGCGGCGACGGCTCCTCGCTGACGGCGATTGAAAGCGCCGACGGTAAAACCTACACCTTGGAGCTGCGCGAACCCGGCAACGCCACGCCGGTCTTGACCAAGACCATCAGCGCGGCCGAGTTGGAGGCCTTGGTAAAGAAAACCTTGTAAACATCACCAGCGGCATCTGAAAAGGGCCCCTGCAGCGCAAAATGTGCGGCAGGGGCCTTTTCAATGCAGCGACGCTCAGCCCTTGGCCAGCAAGCACACCGCCTGCGCTTCGATGGCCTGGCCCTCGCCGACCGGACCCATCTTCTCGGCCGTTTTGGCCTTGACATTGATCTGCCCGATCTCCAGGCCTAACACTTCGGCCAAGCGGGTGCGCATCGAGGGGATATGTGGCGCCATCTTGGGCGCTTGCGCCTTGATGGTACTGTCAATGTTGACGATCTGCCAGCCCTCCAGGCGCACGCGCCGGTAGGCCTCGGCCAGCAAAACCATTGAATCAGCGCCCTTGAACTCGGCCGCCGTGTCGGGGAATAGCTTGCCGATATCGCCCAGCGCCGCCGCACCCAGCAGCGCGTCGGTGATCGCATGCGCGAGCGCATCAGCGTCCGAATGACCCAGCAAGCCGTGGCTGTGCGGAATGGTGATCCCGCCCAGCACCAGCGGCCGGCCCAACACCAGGGCATGGGTGTCCCAGCCTTCTCCAATGCGGATCGAGATGGGGGATGGGATCGGGAGGATTTGAGTTGGTTTCATGGTTTGCAAGCAAGTCCGGCGGTAAGCGTAGGTCAAAATCGCCGCGAGCTTAGCGCGGATTCAACTAAAGCTGAGCTACGCTCGCGGCCTTGCCGATCTGCTGACCATGCTTGCACTCATTTTTCAAACACGCCCCGGGTCTCCCACAAGTTCGGCGCGCCGAACCGTTCTTCAATTTGTCGCGGCGGCACTGACGCTGGGGGCCGGCGCTGGCTTTGCTCAAGAACAAGCGCCCGCCACGACTGAACAAGCGCTCAAACGGCCCAAGATCGGCCTGGTGTTGTCCGGCGGCGGCGTACGCGGCTTGGCCCATATCGGCGTGCTGCGCGTGCTGCATGAGTTGCATGTGCCGGTGGATGTGGTGGTGGGCACCAGCATGGGCGCGGTGGTGGGCGGTGCCTTTGCGTCAGGGCGCAGCATTGAGGAGTTGGAAGACTTTGTTCGCGCCACCGACTGGCCGGCCATTTTGGCCGACCGCCCGCCCCGCCAATCCTTGAGTTTTCGCCGCCGCGAGGAAGACCAGTTGCTGCCTTCGCGCATCGAGCTGGGCCTGCACCGCGCCACCGGCGTCAGCCTGCCGCCCTCGGCTGCGGGCAATAGCGCGCTGGAGTTCGCACTTGAGCGCCTGGTGCGGCCCGCGCAGGCCGAGGCGCCAATCAGTCAGCTGAGCCTGCCCTTTCGCGCCGTGGCCACCGACTTGCTCAGCGGCGACATGCTCGAGATGATTGACACGCCGCTATTCTTGGCCATGCGTGCCTCGATGGCGGTGCCGGGCGTCTTCACCCCGGTGCGCATCAATGGCCGGGCGGTCGTGGACGGCGGCTTGGTGCGCAATTTGCCGGTCGACATCGCCCGCAAAATGGGCGCCGACATCATCATCGCGGTCAATGTAGGCTCACCGTTACTGGAGGAGCGCGAGATCAACAGCGCGGTCGGCGTGGCCAACCAGATGCTGCAAATTCTGACCAATCAGAACGTGGCACATTCCTTGCGGGACTTGCGCTCCAACGACGTGCTGATCGACCCCGATCTGGGCAATATCGCATTCATGGACTTTAGCCGCCATCAAGAGGCGATCGCATCCGGCCAGCGCGCCGCTTTTGCATCGCACGAGCGGCTGCGCGAATTGGCGCTCAAAGCCGAGGACTACGCCGCTTTAGAAGCCAATCGGCAACAAGCGGGTGAATTGGCCAGCCATATCAGCCGCCTGCCCTTGGCCAGCCTGGAGATTCGCGGCACGCAACGCAGCAACCCGGCTGCCTTGAAGGCCGAGATCGACTTGCCGCTGGGCGAGCCGGTCAGCGTTGGCGACATTCAAAAAGCCAGCGCGCAACTCTACGGCCGCGGCGACTTCGAGCGTATCGACACGCAGATCAGCGACGAAAAAGGCCAACGCCAGGTCACCCTCAACGTCAGCGAGGCCGATTGGGCCAGCAGCCGTCTCAGAGTCGGCCTGGAGCTTTACAGCGACTTTGATGACGCCAATCGATTCACGGTGCGGCTGATGCATGTCTGGACCTGGCTCAACCCCTGGGGGGCCGAGCTGCGCACCAATGCCAGCATCGGCGACAAGCGCTGGCTGGGCACGGAGTTGTTTCAACCCTTGGGCGCCGGCTCACCCTGGTTCTTGAGCACCGAAGCGCATTACCGGGCAGGCAGCATTGACCAATACAGCAGCCTGGGTTTGCGTACCGCTAGGCTGAGCGCCAATGGTGCGGAAGTCTCGCTCGCCTTGGGTCGGCAACTCTCCAATTGGGGCGATGTGCGCCTTGGCGTGGGCAAGCTGCGGGAAAGCGCCAGACTGACGATTCCCGAGCCTCAGAATGCCGAGCAGCTGAGCGGCTACTACTCGCATCGATTCATGGAAATCCGGACCGACACCTTGGACTCCCTGGCCTTCCCGACCCGGGGCCTGCTGTTCGGCCTCAGCTTGGAAGAATACCGAAACCGCAACAAGGAGTCAGTAGGCAAGGTGGAGTTGCGCGGTCTGAGCGCCTTCCGCTGGGGTCAATGGGCCGGCCATGTGTATGGCGAAGTGGCCTCCTCCTCGATCGGCACGACCGGAGATTTGGGTGGCTTCTTACGCCTCTCCGGCTCGCCGCAAGGCTCTTTGAACGGCCGGGCCGTGGCGATGACGCGCCTGGTGATGGCGCGCAATATTGCGCAAATGCCGGTCGGTTTGGGCGGCGCCATACGTGCCGGTTTCTCGCTGGAAGCCGGATCAATCTTGCGCGCCAGCGACAACAGCTTGTTCGCATTTGCCTTGCCCGAATCAAAGCTGGCCGGCAGCGGCTTTCTGTCCTTGGACACCCGCTTTGGCCCCTTCTACCTAGCGGCGGGCAGCACCTACCAGGGCAGATCTTCGCTGTATCTGTTCCTCGGGCCGATCTGGTAACTGATGCGCTCTTGTTCTAATCCGCGCTCCGCCGCATCGCGGTGAACTGCGCAAACTCCCAGGAGCGCAGGCCCAGCAGCAGCGTGAAGCCGTCGCGCTCGCTGGCCTGCAGGCGCTGATCGTCTTGGTGCAGGCGCGCCAACTCGGCCGCGAGTTGGCGAATCTTTTGCACCAACTCTTGCGCACTCGGGTTGGACAGCCGCCCATGCACGCACAGCAAGGCCTCGCCGGCGCCATCAAAGCGTCCGCCGAAGTAATCATCCACCACATGCTTGCGGAAGAACTGCTGCACCGGCCCGTCCGCGATCCAGCGAAACGCGATCGAGACCCGCATGCGGTAGCGATTCATCGCCTTGAGCTCGATCAGCTCCAGCCGGTCGAGCTTGACCAGATAGCCGATGCATTCGGTCTCGCTGATCGCGTAGACCTCGATGATCTGCGCCAAGGTCCAGTGGCCCAGGCAGCAGATCGCCACCAGCAGCAGCTTGGGGTCACGCACCAATGAGCGCTCTTGATCGAGCGTCAGCGTGTCGGCATGCGGCGCGCAATCAGCCGCCTGGCGCAAGACATCTTCCATCGCCACACCGACCGCCTTGCAGATCTGCTCCAGCCGGCTCAGGCTCATATCGCCCTGCGAAAACACCCGCTTGACGCTGGACTCGCTCATGCCCAATCGCAGCGCCAGCTGCTTGTAGGTCATGTCTGCAGCTCGCATTTCGCTGCGCAGCACTTGGATCAAAACTTCTGGACTACTCATACGCCCTCCCAGGCTCGGCTTATTTGGTGGCGAATATTAATACCAAACATGAAAAACCACCCAAGGAGTTCTATAAATTGATAAACCAACCCTCAAGACCTCGTGCTGAGCAAGCGCTCGGCTAAAGCGAAGTCCTCGGGCCAAGTGACCTTGAAGTTCTCGATCGAGCATGGCACCAACAAGGGGCTGTGACCCAAGGCTTCAACCGCACTGGCCTCGTCGGTGATGGATTCGCCGGCATGCGCCAGCGCCGGCATCAAGAGACCGAGGCGAAACATCTGCGGCGTTTGCGCCGCCCATTTCTCGGCGCGGGGAATGGTGGCCGCCACCCGGCCCTGGCTCGATGCCTTCAAGGTATCGGCCAAGGGCTGAGCCAGCAAACCGCCCACTTCATCGGCGTCGCAGGCCGCGATCAAACGCTCGACCCATTCGGGGCGCAGCAGGCAGCGCGCCGCGTCATGCACCAACACCCAGTCATGCGGCTGGGCGCCGCGCGCCAGCAGTTCACGCAAGCCATTGGCGACGGTCTCGGCCCGGCTGGCACCGCCGCAACGCGCCAACCAGCAGGTATCGCCCTTGAATTCCGGCAGCGCCGCTTCGAACACATCGTCATCCGGCGCCAGCACCACCAGCGTGGCGGCAAGACCTGGCACCTGCGCCAAGGCGCTCAAGGTATGCGCCATCATCGGCCGACCGGCCAGCGCCACATATTGTTTGGGGCCCTCGGCGCCCGAGCGGCTGCCGATGCCGGCGGCCGGCACCAAGGCATAACAGCGTGGCTGCACGCCCACCGTGTAGTTGTTCTGACTCATCATCGTTTCATTCTAGGGTCGCGCTCTAAAATGCCCGGCTCCATGCAGATCCAAGACCTACGCCAGCGCCTGCGCGCCCTCGGCGCCAAACCCGAACACGAACAACGCGTCTTGCGCGACTGGGTGCAGGTGCGCGTGCGCGACAGTGGCCGGCGGCGCCCCGGCAACTACCTGCCGCTGGCCTTGCGGGAGGCTTTGCCGGCCATCGAGGCCGAGTTGGCGGGCCTGACCCGCTTGATCTCCAGCCACCCCGGCGAGGACGGCTCGGCGCGCCTGCTGGTGGGCTTGCAGGACGGCCAAACAGTCGAGTCTGTGCTCTTGCCGCGCGACGGCCTGTGCGTGTCGTCCCAGGTGGGCTGCGCGGTCGGCTGCGTGTTTTGCATGACCGGACGGGACGGCTTGATTCGCCAAGTCTCCAGCGCCGAGATCGTCGCCCAAGTGACGCTGGCACGGACCCTGCGACCGGTCAAAAAAGTCGTCTTCATGGGCATGGGCGAGCCCGCGCACAACCTCGACAACGTGATCGAGGCGATCAACTTGCTCGGCAGCGAAGGCAATATCGGCCACAAGAACCTGGTCTTCTCCAGCGTCGGCGACCCGCGCATCTTCACGCGCTTGGCCGAGGGGCCGGTCAAGCCAGCCCTGGCCCTGTCGCTGCACACCAGCAAGCCAGAGCTGCGCGAACGCCTGCTGCCGCGCGCGCCGCGCCTGACGCCGGATGAACTGGTCGAGCTCGGCGAACGCTATGCGCGCGCGACCGGTTACCCAATCCAGTATCAGTGGACGTTGCTGGACGGCATCAATGACAGCGCCGAGGAACTCGACGGCATCGTGCGCCTGCTCAGCGGCAAATACGCGCTCTTGAACATGATCCCCTACAACACCATCCCGGACCTCGAGTTCCAGCGCCCGAGCTGGGAGAAAGCCGCCGCGATCGCACGCCATCTGCACCAGCGCGGCATTCTGACCAAGTTGCGCGACTCAGCGGGGCAGGATGTGGACGGCGGCTGCGGGCAGCTGCGCGCGCGGGCGCAAGCCGACAGCATCCCGGTCAAGCTGCACCCCCGGCGACCCCACAACTGATACGGCTCTCAGGGCTTGCCTACAATCACAGCAGCCCCACCCCGGGGCTGTTTCCATTTGTGGCCCCATGCAGCTTCCTCTGATCTCTCCCGGCAAGAAATTCACCCAGGCGCGCCCGACCGGCTCGGCCGACGCGCTGCTGCTGGCCCGCTTTGCCGTGCAGCAGATGGCTGCGGGGCGCATCACGGCCATCTTCACGGCCGAGCCGGGTGACACCCAGCGCCTCGAGGACGAGCTGAAATTCTTCGCCCCGCAGCTGCGCGTCGGCGTGTTCCCGGACTGGGAGACCCTGCCCTACGACACCTTCAGCCCGCATCAGGACCTGATCTCGGAGCGCTTGGCCACGCTATGGCAGCTGCTGCAGAGCCGCGGCAAACCCGCCGACCAGCGCGAGCTGGATGTGGTCTTGCTGCCTGCCGCGACCGCCTTGACCCGACTCGCGCCACCGAGTTTTTTTGCCGCCACCACCTTCAACTTCAAGCAAAAGCAACGCCTTGACGAGGCCGCACTGAAGTCGCAGCTGACGCTGGCCGGCTATTCGCATGTCTCGCAAGTGGTGTCGCCGGGCGAATATGCGGTGCGCGGCGGCCTGATCGATCTGTTCCCGATGGGCTCGCTGGTGCCTTACCGGGTCGATCTGTTCGGTGACGAGGTTGACTCGATCCGAACCTTCGACCCCGACAGCCAGCGCAGCCTCTACCCGGTGCCCGAGGTGCGGCTGCTGCCGGGCCGCGAGTTCCCGATGGATGAGGCAGCCCGCAAGGCCTTTCGCTCGCGCTGGCGCGAGAAGATGGACGGCGACCCGACCCGCTCGCGCATCTACAAAGACATCGATCAAGGCATCGCCACCGGCGGCATCGAGTATTACCTGCCGATCTTTTTTGAGCAGACTGCCAGCATCTTCGAGTTCCTGGGGGAGCAATGCGCGTTGGCGCTGCACGGCGAGGTCGACGAGGCGCTGACGCGCTTTTGGACCGACACCCGCGAACGCCACCGCTTCTTGCAGCATGACCCCGAGCGGCCCATTCTGGCGCCGGAAGAAATCTTCCTGAAGGTCGAGGATTTTTTTGCACTGACCCATGTGCATCCAGTGCTCGCCATCCGCGGCAACGAACCGGTCGACTATGCGCGGCCCTTGCCCGATGTCAGCGTCGAGCGCGGCGCGCAAGAGCCGCTGGCGCGTTTGGCTGCCCACCTGAAGGCCACGCCGCACCGGGTCTTGCTGCTGGCCGAAAGCGAAGGCCGGCGCGAGAGCCTGCTGGAGCTGCTGCGCGACAACAAGATCGACCCGCCTTCGGTCACGAATCTGGCCGAGTTCGAAGTCAGCCCGGAAAAATTCGCGATCACCGCCGCACCCTTGGCAGCCGGTTTCTTCTGGCATGAGCCTGAGGATGGCCGCCAGATTCAACTCTTCACCGAGACCGAGCTGTTTGCGACCACGCCGACTACGCGCCGGCGCCGCAAGCAAGAGCAGGTCTCCGACGTCAATGCGCTGATCAAGGATCTGTCCGAGCTCAAGGTCGGTGACCCGGTGGTGCACAACAACCACGGCATCGGGCGCTACCAGGGCCTGATCAATATCGATATCGGTGACGGTCCATCGGAGTTTCTGCACCTGGTCTATGCCGATGAGGCCACGCTTTATGTGCCGGTCTCGCAGCTGCATCTGATCAGCCGCTACACCGGCGTCAGCGCCGAGGAAGCACCGCTGCACCGCCTCGGCTCCGGCCAATGGGAAAAAGCCAAACGCAAGGCCGCCGAGCAGGTGCGCGACACCGCCGCCGAACTGCTCAATCTCTATGCCCGCAGAGCCGCCCGCGAAGGCCACGCGTTCAGATACTCCGGCCCCGACTACGAGGCCTTTGCGGCCAGCTTCGGCTTCGAGGAAACCCCGGATCAGCGCGCTGCCATTCACGCGGTGATCCAGGACATGATCAGCCCCAAACCAATGGACCGCCTGGTCTGCGGCGATGTGGGTTTCGGCAAGACCGAGGTGGCCTTGCGCGCGGCCTTCGTGGCCGTGATGGGCGGCAAGCAGGTCGCCATCCTGGCGCCGACCACGCTGCTGGCCGAACAGCATTACCAGAACATCGCCGACCGCTTCGGCAAATGGCCGGTGCGGGTGGCCGAGATGAGCCGCTTCCGCTCCGCCAAGGAGATCAAGGCGGCGATGGCCGGCCTGGCCGACGGCACCATCGACATCGTCATCGGCACCCACAAGCTGCTCAGCCCGGATGTGAAGTTCGCTAGGCTGGGCCTCTTGGTGATCGACGAGGAACACCGTTTCGGCGTGCGCCACAAGGAGCAGATGAAGGCGATGCGGGCCGAGGTCGATGTGCTCACGCTCACCGCCACACCGATTCCGCGCACCTTAGGGATGGCGCTCGAAGGCCTGCGCGACTTGAGCGTTATCGCCACGGCACCGCAGCGCCGCCTGGCGATCAAGACCTTTGTGCGGGCCGAGAGCAGCGGCACGATACGCGAGGCGATTCTGCGCGAGCTCAAGCGCGGTGGGCAGGTCTACTTCCTGCACAACGAGGTCGAGACGATCGAGAACCGGCGCCAAAAATTGGCCGAGCTGGTCCCCGAGGCGCGCATCATCATTGCGCACGGCCAGATGCCCGAGCGCGAGCTGGAGCGGGTGATGCGCGAGTTCGTCGGCGGCAAGCACAATGTGCTGCTGTGCTCGACGATTATTGAAACCGGCATCGACGTGCCGAGCGCCAACACCATCATCATGGCGCGCGCCGACAAGTTCGGCCTGGCCCAGCTGCACCAGCTGCGCGGCCGGGTTGGCCGCTCGCACCATCAGGCGTACGCCTATTTATTGGTGCCCGATATCGAAGGGCTGACCAAGCAGGCGGCGCAGCGGCTGGACGCGATCCAGGCGATGGAGGAGTTAGGTTCGGGCTTCTACCTGGCCATGCATGACCTGGAAATTCGCGGCGCCGGCCAGATGCTGGGCGAGAACCAGAGCGGCAATATGATGGAAATCGGCTTTCAGCTCTATAACGAGATGCTGGCCGAGGCGGTGCGCGCACTCAAGTCCGGCAAAGAGCCCGATTTGCTCAGCCCGCTGGGCGCCGTCACCGAAATCAATCTGCACGCACCGGCCCTGCTGCCCGACGCCTACTGCGGCGACGTGCACCAGCGCCTCTCGCTCTACAAGCGCCTTGCCTCGGCGGAGAAGAGCGAGCAGATCGATAAGCTGCTGGAAGAAGTCACCGACCGGTTCGGCAAGCTGCCCAGCCAGGGTCAGACCTTGTTCGATACGCACCGCCTGCGTGTGCTGGCCAAGCCTTATGGCGTCAGCAAGATCGACGCTGCGCCACTGGCGATGAATATCAACTTCCGCCCCAATCCGCCGATCGATGCGATGCGCGTGATCGAGCTGGTGCAGAAGAACCGCAACATCAAACTGGTCGGCAACGACAAGTTGCGCATCGACAAGGCGCTGAGCGACCCCAAGGACCGGGCGCAGGCGATCCGTGAAGTGCTGCGGCTGCTGGGCGCCCCGATCAAACAAGACTGAGCGACTGAGCTTCAAGATGACTACACAAGATTTGCTGGTGCAAGGCTTCACTCCGCCGCTGGCCTTGGCTAATTTCAAGCTGGCCGCCTTCGATATGGACTCGACGCTGATCAGCATCGAATGCATCGATGAGATCGCCGACGCCGCCGGCCGCAAGGCCGAAGTGGCGGCCATCACCGAGGCGGCGATGCGAGGCGAGATCACCGACTTCAAAGACAGCTTGCGCCGGCGCTTGGCGCTGCTCAAGGGCGTGCCGGTCACGGCGCTGGATGCCGTCTTGAAAGAGCGTCTGCAATTCAACCCCGGCGCGCGCGAGCTGTGCGCGGCGCTGAAGGCCGCCGGCATCAAGCTGCTGCTGGTGTCGGGTGGCTTCACGTTTTTTACCCGCTATGTGGCCGCTGAGCTGGGCATGGACTTTGTGCGCAGCAATGAGCTGGAAGTCAAAGACGGCCTGCTCACCGGCGAACTGGTGATGCAAGACTGGGGCGATATCTGTGACGGCGAAGAAAAGCGCCGCATGATGCTGCAATGCGCGGCCGAGATTGGCTGCAGCCCCGAGCAATGCATCGCGGTCGGTGACGGCGCCAACGACCTCTTGATGATGGGCGCGGCCGGCCTGTCGGTGGCCTATCACGCCAAACCCCGGGTGCGCGAGCAGGCGATGGTGGCGATCAATGAAGGCGGGCTGGAAAAATTGCTGAGTTTGATGACTCGCAACTAGCCCAGGCCAAAGCTGGCGTAGGATGAACTTGGACCATCCAAGCGAGCCCTAGCCCTATGCCTGATCACGCTGCCCCGCCCGCCTTGCCGCCCGAGCAGTTGTTCGAATCGCTGGACAGGGCCAGTCTTGGCCTGATCTGGGTGGACGAAGCAAGCACGATTCGGCATGCCAACCATTTTTTCCGTCGTTTCAGCGTCGCGGCCGACTATCTGCATGAATGCTTTCGGGACCTCAGCCTTGAACGCTGGCAGGCCTTGCTGCGCCAGGATGGCCCGGCGGAGCTGAAGCAGCAGACCCTCTTGCTGCAGCTGAGCTTGGCCGAGGGCGGCGAGCGCAGCTTCGAGTTGCAGTTCCAGTCACTGCCTGACGGTGAGTCCAGGCTGACGCTGATGCTGCTGCGCCCTATGGATGATCGCAGCGAGCGCGAGGCCGTATCCGGGCTTCAACATGAGGTGTTGGAAGCCGTGGCGCTGGGGCGGCCCTTGCCGGTGGTGATGGACCTGCTGTGCCGGCGCGTCGAGGCCTTGGCGCCGGACGTGATCTGCTCGGTGCTAGCGGTTGACGAGGCCGGCTTGCTGCACCCTTTGGCCGCACCCAGCCTGGCCTCCAATTTCAGCGCCGCCTTGGACGGTCTGGCGATTGGTCCTTCGGTCGGCTCTTGCGGCACGGCCGCCTGGCGCGGCAAGGCGGTCCAGGTCAGCGATATTGCCCATGATCCGCTGTGGGCCAATTACAAAGACTTGGCGCAATCCTTCGGCCTGGGTGCCTGCTGGTCAACGCCGATTTTTCTCAACCCGCAACGCGTGGGCGCCACGTTTGCGCTTTATTACCGCGAGGCACGCGGCGCGGCGCCCTTCCATCGCCGCATGGTCGAGGCCTGCGAGCAGCTCTGCACGGTGGCGCTCAAGCATGACGAGCACCTGCGCCAAATCGAACGCCTGGCCTATTTCGACGGTGTGACCGGTCTGCCCAATCGCAGCTTGTTTGCCGACCGGGTTAAGCAGGCCTTGCCCTTGGCCGGGCGCACCAACGCGCCGGCGGCCTTGCTCTTGCTGGACCTGGACCGCTTCAAAACCGTCAACGACACGCTCGGCCATGCCAGCGGCGACGAGGTGCTGCGCCAAGCCGCGCAGCGCCTGAGCGCTTGCCTGCGCGAGGCGGACACCTTGGCACGGTTTGGCGGTGATGAATTTGTCGCCTGGCTGCCTGGCTGCAGCGCCAGCTATGCCATGCAAGTGGCCGCCAAGCTGCTTGCCAGCCTCGCGTCACCCCTGGAACTGGTGGGCCAGACCGCGCCGCTGCTGATCAGCGCCAGCATCGGCGTGAGCTGCTACCCCGAGGACGGCCATGAGCTGGACAAGCTGCTCAAGCATGCCGACATCGCCATGTATGAAGCCAAGCGCGCCGGACGCAACTGCGCACGCTTTTATCTGCCGGCGATGAATCAGGCCTTGGACACCCGCGTGGCACTTGAAAGTGCGCTGCGCCAAGCCTTGTCCAGCAACGCCCTGGCCCTGCACTATCAACCCAAGGTGCGATTGCTGGACGGCGCGCTGGTGGGTGCGGAAGCCTTGCTGCGCTGGTGGCACCCGCAGCTCGGACAGGTGCCGCCCGACACCTTCATTCCGATGGCCGAGGAATGTGGTCTGGTCAATGCACTCGACGCCTGGGTGCTGGAGGCGACTTGCGCGCAGCTGGCGAGTTGGCGCGAGCAAGGCGTGGCTATTCAAGCGGTCGCGGTCAATGTCTCGCCCACCCGCTTTCAGCAAGACGATGTGGCGGCGCATGTGCACTCATTGCTGCAAAAACATGAACTGCGCGCCGAACAGATCACGCTGGAGATGACCGAGCGCCTGCTGTTGGAGCATGAGCCGCGCACCGTCGATCAGCTCAATCAGTTGCATGCGATGGGCGTACGTTTGTCCATCGATGACTTTGGCACCGGCTACTCCAGCCTGAGCTATTTGAAGCGCCTGCCGGTCAGCGAAGTCAAGCTCGACAAGAGTTTTGTGCGCGATCTGGAGAGCGACGCCGATGACCGTGCGCTGTCCAGTGCCGTGATCGGCATTGGTCGCGCCTTGGGGCTGGCCGTGGTGGCCGAAGGGGTCGAGACCGAGGGGCAGCGGCGCGTGCTGATCGAAGCTGGCTGCGAAATCGCACAAGGCTATCTGTTCGCCCGCCCGCAGTCGGCGCAGGACTTGCAGGATTGGCTCAAGCTACGCTGACGAAAGCTACAAACGATTTGAGCTGATCACCACGCCGTCAGCGTCGGCATACAGCCAGTCGCCAGGACGAACGCTGACACCTTGTACCTGCAGCGGCACATCGGCCAACCCTTGGCCCTTGCGATCGGTGGGCATGGGCACCAGTCCCAGCGCCAAAATACCGACTTGCGCCTGTGCCAGCTCAGCCACATCGCGCACACAGCCATTGATCACGAGTCCGGCCCAGCCGTGATGGGCGGCGGCCATGGCCAGTTGCCCGCCCAGCAAGGCGCGACGCAGCGAGCCGGCGCCGTCAACCACCAGGACGCGCCCGTTTCCAGGGCTCTCCACGGCGGCCTTGACCAGGCTATTGTCCTCAAAGCACTTGACCGTGCCGACCGGGCCAGCAAAGCGGCTCAGTCCGCCATAACTGCGAAATACGCCGGGCAGCCAGCGGAAGTTGCCCGAGTCATCGCTCTTGTGGGCGTCACAGAAATCGCAGGTCGAAAAGGCCTGGGTCATGGCATCACCCCCTCATTCGACAAGGGGTCGGCCAAAACCTTGATCCGCACGCCCTGCATGGACACGACCTGTCCGGCGCGGATCTTGGCGGTTTTGCGCAACTCATCCTGCCCATTGACTTGCACATGGCCTTCGCTGATCAGCACGCGGGCGCGCCCGCCGCTCTCGGCCAAGCCATTGGCCTTGAGCAGCTTGTCCAACTCGATGTACTCGCCGCGCAGTTCAAATTCGATTTGAGAGATCTTCATGCACTGATTGTCTCAAACATGAAGGGGCCGAGCGAGGCGCCGACGCTAGGCGCCCGGCAGTTCGACACCGCCAGGCCCTTCAAGTTCAAGCGCGGGGGCTGCGTCGGCGCGCCACGGCAACTGCTGCCAAGCCCATCAAAACCAGCGCAAAGGACTGCGGCTCGGGCACTTGGCTGATGCTGGCTACGGCATCAATGCCGTTGATGAAGCTGGTGCGGTCAAAGTCACTCACATGCAGACTGCGGAATTGCAAAGCACCGGAGCCGCTGGCCGTGAAGGCAAGATTGTGTTGGTTCCAGCCCTGGCCGACGGAATTGGAGAAGATGCCCAAGCTCGCACCCGCAAAAGAGACTTCGTAGCTTTGCAAGCCGTTAGACCAATTGCTGCGACCAGCATCAAACCAGCTCAAAGCCACTTGCGTGCCGGCATCCAGGGTCAGGTATTGCGACAACTTTGCGTCGGTGCCCTGCAGGCCGAGCACAAAGCTGCCCAGCCCGGTCTGGCCATTGGCCAAGCTGGACGGGCCACCCCAAGCGCCGCTATTGGCACCGATCACGACCGTGTTGCCCGAGGAGGTCCAGTCGGCCAGCGTGCAGCCGGCCTGGTAGGTATAGCAATAGCCACCAAGATTGCTGCCGGTCTGGGTTTCGAAGCCTCCGTTTTTCACGACATGGGTCACAGGGCCAGCTTGCGCCGTAGCGGCCAACATCAGCGTCGCAGCCAGGCTCAAGGCACTGTAGAAGGAGGTCGAAATCATCTGCTTTTTCATGTTGAGTTCCAGGTAGTGAAGGACTTGCTGGCCGCAGTGTCTACGCAAAAAACAAGACCTGACCCCTGCATTTGCCTGCCGCAGTGACGCATATCACGAGCGGTTGAAAAGACGCTGAAAATCCCCCCTGTTCGAGGGCCCCGCCTACTCCCCGTCTACTCCCCGTCTAGGCCGCCTTGCCGGTTTGCGCGATCGGCTAAGCTCGCGACCATGTCACCAACTTCCACCACCGGCCGAATCTCCCTGCCCGAGTTGCTGCTGCTCGCCAGCGTCTTTGTCATCGCCGCCTGCGGCCTGGTCTATGAGTTGACGGCCGGTGCGCTGGCCAGTTACTTGCTTGGTGACTCGGTCTTGCAGTTCTCAACCATCATCGGCAGCTATCTGTTCGCGATGGGACTGGGCTCCTGGTTGAGCCGCTACTTGAAGCGCCAGTTGGTCGCGCAGTTCTTGAAGATCGAGCTGCTGGTCGGCGTGATCGGCGGGTTGATGCCGGCGGCACTTTTTATGGCTCACAGCCTCTTGCCGCCCGGCCAAGTGGCGGCCTTCCGGGTCTTGCTCTATGGCCTGGTGCTCTTGGTCGGGGCGCTGGTCGGGCTGGAGATTCCGCTGGTCATGCGCATACTCAAAAAGCAGTTCAGCGAACGCTATGAGTTGGGCGATCTGGTCTCGCAGGTACTGACCTTTGATTACCTTGGCGCCTTGGTCGTGGCCTTGGCGTTTCCGCTGCTGCTGGTGCCGCATTTGGGTCTCGTGCGCACGGGGCTGTTTTTTGGGCTCTTGAATGTCCTGGTGGCGATCTGGGCGCTGTGGCTGTTTCGCGCGCAACTGCGCGCTTGGCGTGGCCATGCAGTCGCCTGCGCGGCCAGTTTGGGGCTGTTGTTGGTGGCAATGGCAGGCGCTGACCGGCTGACAAGCTGGGCCGAGGATCGCTTCTACGGCGAGCACATGCTGGTGCGCGAAAGCTCGGACTACCAGCGCGTCGTCATCACCCAGGGCAATGCCGGCACAAGGCTATTCCTGAATGGCAATCTGCAATTCAATTCCAAAGATGAGTATCGGTATCACGAGGCGCTGGTACACCCGGCCATGGCCGGCCACGGTGCGCCGAAAAAAGTCTTGGTCTTGGGCGGTGGCGACGGAATGGCGGTGCGGGAAATATTGCGTTACCCCAGCGTGCAATGCATCACCCTGGTTGAGCTAGACCCGCATATGACGCGCCTGTTCTCCACCCTGCCCTTGTTGCGCCAGCTCAATGGCGATGCACTGCTGTCGCCGAAGCTGAGCATCGTCAATGCCGACGCCTTCGGCTGGTTGGAGCAGCACCCGGAGCACTTCGACGTGATCGTGATCGACTTCCCCGACCCGAGTAATTTCGCCTTGGGCAAGCTCTATACGACGAGCTTCTACCAGCTGATCGATCAGCATCTGGCGGCCGGCGGATATACGGTCGTGCAGACGACTTCGCCTTTGATCGCGCGGCGCAGCTACTGGACCGTGGTCAGTACCTTGGAAGCGGTGGGCCTGACGACGACGCCTTACCACGCCCATGTACCGAGCTTTGGCGAATGGGGCTTTGTGCTTGCTGGGCGGCGGCCCTGGGCGCCGCCTCGGGCCTTGCCTGCCGGCCTCAAGTTTCTGGACCTCGAGGGCCTGCCCGTGCTGATGAACTTCCCCCCCGATATGGCCCGCGTGAGGACCGAAGTGAACCGCTTGTCGAACCAGCAACTGGTGCATGAATTCGAGGCCGAATGGGGCAAGGTGCATTGAGTGAAACGGCGTGAGCTTTTGATCGGCAGCGCCTCGCTGCTGCTGGCGGGCTGTGATTCGCCTGCCCCCGAGCTGACCGGCGGCTGGGTGGGTGGCGCCAATGCAGCGCGCGGCCATCGCCTGCGCGCGCCATTGCCCAAGGCCGGCGAGGGGCCGCTGCGCCGCACCAAGATCTTGATCATTGGCGGCGGGGTGTCAGGTCTTGCCTGTGCGCGGGGTCTGAGCCAGGCCGGCATCACTGACTTTGCCCTGCTGGAGCTGGAGGACGCTAGCGGGGGAAACAGTCGCGCCCACCAGATGGGCGGCATGGCCTGCCCGACCGGCGCGCATTACCTGCCCTTGCCGGGGCCGCATTCCCAAGAGGTGTACCAACTGCTTGAAGAGCTAGGCCTGGTGAGCCAGCAGCTCGGCCGGGCGGTGTGGGATGAGCGCCATCTCTGCCACAGCCCGCAGGAACGCTTGTTTTTCGAGGGCAGCTGGCATGAAGGCCTGTTGCCGCCGCCGCAGACGCCATCGGCCGTCGCTCAGCAGCACTTGTTCGAACGCGCCGTCGAAGCGGCCCAGGCCACGCTGGGTTTTGCCATGCCGAGCCGGCGCGCGCGCTGGACGCCGGGTCATGCGGCCTTGGACGCCGAGACTTTTGCCGCTTGGCTGACACGCCAGGGCCTGCATGAGCCACATCTGCTCTGGTACCTGGACTACTGCTGCCGCGACGACTACGGCGCGGGCATTCAAGATGTGTCGGCCTGGGCCGGGCTGCACTACTTTGCCAGCCGCCACGGCTTTCATCCGGCCAACTCGAACAGCGAGCGCGAAGCAGTGCTGACCTGGCCGCAGGGCAACGCCTTTTTGACCGACGCAATCACCGCGCCTCTGGCCGAGCACATTCACCCCGGCCGCAGCGTCATGCGCGTTGAGCCAGGTAAGCATCAGGTTGAGTTGCTGGCCTGGCATGAAGCCACACAGTCGCCCGAGCGCTGGGTGGCCGATCAAATCGTGTTTGCGACACCTCTCTTCATTGCCAACAAGCTGCTGGATCAAACCCTCGCACCACTCAAAGCCGCCGCCGAACAGCTGCGTTATGCGCCCTGGCTGGTGGCCAATCTTCAACTCAAGGCGCCGCTGCTGCAACGTACGGGCGCACCTCCCTCTTGGGACAATGTGCTCTACGCCAGCCAGGGCTTGGGCTATGTCGATGCGATGCACCAAAGCCTCAAGCCGCAGGCTGGCCCAACGGTGCTGAGCGCTTACTGGGCTCTGCCGCAAGCGCGGCGAGCTGAATTGTTGACGCAAGACTGGCGCCACTGGCTGCGCCAAGTGCTGGCGGATTTAAGCCCTGTGCACCCCGATCTGGCTGACCAACTGCAGCGTGCCGACTTGGTGCGCTGGGGTCATGCGATGAGCATCCCGGTGCCGGGGCTGCGCAGCTCGGCAGCCTTGAGCGCGCTGCTGCTGCCGCAAGGTCGGCTGCACTTTGCGCACAGCGATCTGGCCGGCTATTCGGTCTTTGAAGAGGCTTATACGCGGGGGCGGCAGGTTGCGTCCGGCCTAGCCGCTCAACTCGGGGTTTAGCTTGCCATTTCATCGCAAAGCCATCGCCGCCGCCTGCAGGTAGCGCGAGTCGCCATAGAAGGCCCACTCGTCGCGGCAGGCATGCACCAGCTTGATTGCATGATCGTCTTCGGCGCGTGTCGCGGCAGCAGCGAGATCGAGCCAATTCAGTGTAGGCTCGGGGCTCGGAAGATCGCGTCGCTGCACACGGCCGGCCATATAAGCGGCAACAAAAGCCTGCATCAAAATTTGCTGCGCTTGCGCTTGAAAGGCCGCGTCATTCGGCAGCCAAGGCGCCAGCACCCGCATGGAGCGCAGGCCGGTAATCATGTGCAGCACGGTGAAATTGCCGCTGTGCAGGTAGTAGTCCAGGGCCAGGCCGGCCAGCTCCGAAACACGCAGCTGCAAAGACGGGGCTGCGGGCAAGACCCCACCTGCCAGCTCGGCATACAAGGGCCTTGCACTGGCCTCCATCATGCGCAAAAAGATCAAGGGAGCATCGCTGCGCCAGCCCGTCGCTTCGCTGACTAAGCGAGCCGACCATTCGCCTAAAGACAGGCTGCTGACTCCACTCAGTTGCGGCGGCGCAGGCAGCAGTTGCCAACGACTGGCCCAGTAGGCCAGTGCCGCAGCCAACTCGCCCTGATGACCGCCCTGAACCGCATGGGCCAAGCGAATCAGGCCATGAAAAGCGACCGCCGACACGCCCGGCAAGAGTTCGGGCAATGCTCGGCGCAAAAGCGCGTCGGCACCTTGCTCGGCCAGCGCTCGCTCAAAAAAACAGCGCAAGCCGCTATAGGCCGAGAAGTCGCCGCGCACTGCCAGCCAATCTTTCGGCACTAGCGCCGAGGTCGGCGCAGGCATGCCCTCAAACCGGCGCGTGTAGCGATCGAAAAAGGCGCGCATGCGCGGCTCATCCGCCCCCAGGCTGTGCAGCGCATGCAGCGCCATCGGCAGATGGCTGCTTAGCTGATCGCCATAGTCGGGCGGGAATTGCTGCAGATTGAGTTCCAGCCAAGGGGCCAAGGCGGAATTGGAATTGATTTCAGCGTGGTGCATGGCAAAGCCGTCGAATTGATTAACAAGGCCTCTATACTGAAAGTTCAAGTTAACTTGAAGTCAAGCGCCTTTTCAAACCATGATGACAAAGCCTGAGGCCCCATACAAAACAATCGCGGTAGAGACCCGCCTACCGATTGGCGAGTTGGTGCGGCGCAGCGGTGTGGCGGCCAGCGCCCTGCGTTTTTATGAAGAGCAAGGCCTGCTGCTCAGCACAAGAAGTGAGGGCGGCCGGCGCCACTATGCGCGCGGCGATTTGCGCCGAGTCGCCTTTATTCGTGCCGCCCAAGCGGTCGGCTTGAGCCTGGAGCAAATTCGCGCAGCCTTGGCGGAGTTGCCGGACGGACGCACGCCGACCCCCGCCGATTGGCAGCGCTTGTCTAGCGCTTGGCGGCCCTTGCTGGATCAACGCATTGCCGAATTGACCAGGCTGCGCGACACCTTGACTTCATGCATAGGCTGCGGCTGCCTGTCGCTGAGCAAATGCGCGCTTTACAACCCCGCCGACGCCGCCGCCAAGGCCGGATCAGGCGCGCGCTACTTGCTGGGAGACAGCGCTCAGGCCGTAATGGCCGAGGCCGCTAAAGCAAGCCGCCGCGCTGCAAAGCCTGCTGCTGCACGTTCGTCGGCCCGAAAGCGCTGATCAAGCGCGCCATCAGGACTTGCCCCTTGACGCTATTGTCCTGCCCCATATTGCAGACATAAACATCCAGCGTCACGCTGCCCAATTCGGGCCAGGTGTGAACCGCCAGATGCGACTCGGCCAGCAGCACGACGCCGGTGATGCCGGACTGGGTTTCGCCTTCGGCCGGCGTAAAACGATGAAACAACTCGGCCACAGCGCCCAGGCCCGCCTGCGCCACCGCGTCGACACAGAGCGCTTGCAGCGCGGCCGGCTCGAGCATCAAGGCATGGTCGGCCTGGACACCGCTCAAATCGGCCGTCAGGTGCAAGCCTTGCATACCGAATTGGCTTGGCTCAGCCGCCGGTGACGGGCGGAAAGAAGGCGACTTCCGCACCGTCGGTGATCACTGCGTCTTCGGCACATAACTGCTGATTCAAGGCACAACGAACCGCGCGGCCTCGGGCCAGCAGCTCGGCGTGAAGGTCAGAGCGGGCCAGCAGCAGATCGCGCAGCTTGCCCACCGTGGTGCCGGACGGCAAGCTCAACACCTCGTTGGCACCGAGCCGTTCGCGCAAGGCCGCAAAGAACTTCAGCTTGACCGTGATCATGCTCATGCCAATAGCTCGCTCATCGGTAAGTAACGCACCAGTTGACCGGCAGTGATGGTTTGGCCGGCAGGATTGTCGAGCAAGCCATCGGCCCACACGGCCGAGGTCAGCACGCCCGAGCTCTGATTGGGAAACAAGTCCAAGCCGCCGGCGTCGTTCAGCCGGACACGCAAAAATTCACGCCGCCGGTCGGCCTTGGGCCAATCGAAATCGGCCCGCAGCATGAAGCCGCGCGGTTGGAGCTTGGTGGCGCCCTGCAGTCGCAGAATCACCGGCCGCACCAGCAAGGCAAAGGTCACAAAACTGGAGACCGGATTGCCGGGTAGGCCAATGAACCAAGCCCCCGCCACTCGACCGAAAGCCAGCGGTTTGCCCGGCTTAATAGCAATCTGCCACAGATCCAGGCTGCCTTCGGCCTGCACGGCCGGGCGCAGATGATCTTCCTCGCCGACCGAAACGCCGCCCGAGGTGATGATCAGGTCGGCCTGCCCAGCCGCCTCGCGCAGCGCGGCGCGGGTGGCGTCTAGTTTGTCGGGCACGATGCCCAAGTCGATCACCTGGCAGCCCAGGCCTTGCAGCATGGCGCGCAAGGTGTAGCGATTGGAGTTGTAAATCGCGCCGGGCTTGAGCGGCTCGCCCGGCATCACCAACTCGTCACCGGTCGAGAACAGCGCCACGCGCGGACGGCGTGCGACCGTCAGCTGCGCTGCGCCAACCGAGGCAGCCAGGCCCAAGGCTGCGGCATCAAGCCGGCAGCCCGCGGCGAGCACGGTGGCGCCCTCTTTCACATCCTCGCCACGGCGGCGAATCCACTGACCAGCTTGCACTGCAGCATTGACGCGCACGCTGCCCAAACCCTCGCCGGCCAGCGCCTCGCACTGCTCCTGCATGATGACGGCATCGGCACCGATGGGGATCTGCGCGCCGGTAAAAATGCGCGCGGCCGTGCCCGCTTGGTGGACAGCGCCGACCACGCCGGCCGGCACTCGCTGAGCGACCGGCAGCAAGCTGCCCAGCGCCTGCACGTCGGCCGCACTGAGCGCATAACCATCCATGCTGCTGTTATCGGCCGGCGGCACATCAATCAGCGACACCACTGGCTCAACCAGTACCCGACCCAGCGCGTCGCCGGTGGGCATGCACTCGCTCAGCCCCAGCGGCTGGACGGTTGACAGCAAGCGCTCCAGCGCCTCGTCCAGGCTTTGCATGGCCGGACGGTGAGGGGCAGCTTCAGACATGGGCTTGGATAAAGGACTTGACCGCTTGAACGTCGACCGGCATCACGCTCACACGCTTGGGCAGCGACTCGATGTTGTCCAAACCGGCCGGGCGCGGCGGGGTCAGATTCAGCGCCTCTTCGATGGTCGCGGCGAACTTCACCGGCAAAGCTGTCTCCAACACCAGCATGGTGGTGCCTGGCTGGCGGTGCTCAAGCGCCACCTTCAAGCCGTCGGCGGTATGGGTGTCGACGATGACGCCGTATTTCTGATAGGTCGAGCGTATCGTCGCCAGCCGGTCAGCGTGGCTGCTGCTGCCGGAGACAAAGCCGTAGGGCTGAATCTGCGCGAGTTCGTCCGAGCTGATCTCGAAGCGCCCAGCCTTGGCGATGGCGTCATCAAACAGCGACTTCACTCGCACGCCGTCACGCCCCAGCAGGTCAAACACAAAGCGCTCGAAATTGCTGGCCTTGGAAATATCCATCGAGGGGCTGGAGGTCTCATGCGTATCGGCGCTGCCGCGCACGCGGTAAACGCCGGTGCGGAAGAACTCGTCCAGCACATCGTTTTCGTTCGTCGCCACGACCAGATTCACAATGGGCAGGCCCATCATTCGGGCCACATGGCCGGCGCAGACATTGCCGAAATTGCCGGACGGGACGGTGAAACTCACCTTCTCTTCGTTCGACTTCGTGGCGGCAAAGTAGCCAGCGAAGTAATAGACCACCTGAGCGAGCAGGCGCGCCCAGTTGATCGAGTTGACCGTGCCGATCTTGTATTTGCGTTTGAAATCCAGATCGTTGGAAACCGCCTTGACGATGTCCTGGCAATCGTCAAACACGCCTTCGATGGCGATGTTGTGGATATTGGCATCTTGCAGGCTGAACATCTGCGCCTGCTGGAACGGGCTCATGCGGCCATGCGGGCTGAGCATGAAGACATTGACGCCGGCCTTGCCGCGCATCGCATACTCGGCCGCACTGCCGGTGTCACCCGAGGTGGCGCCAAGGATGTTGAGCGTCTCGCCGCGACGCTTCAACTCATACTCGAACAGCTGACCGAGCAGCTGCATGGCCATGTCCTTGAAGGCCAGCGTCGGGCCGTTGGACAAGGCTTGCAGGGCCAGGCCGGGCTCCAAGACCTTCAGCGGCGTAATCTCGGGCGTACCGAACACTGCCTCGGTATAGGTCCGGCGGGCAATCGCGCGCAAGTCTTCTGTCGGGATGTCGTCGATATAGAGCGACAAGATCTCGAAGGCCAGATCGGCGTAGCTCAGACCACGCCACTTGCTCAGCGTCGCGGCGTCGATCTGCGGATAGCTGACCGGCAAATACAGCCCACCATCGGGCGCCAGGCCTTCCAGCAGGATTTCGCAAAAAGCACGCTCGGTCTTGTCGCCACGGGTACTGATGTACTTCATGCCAACTCTTCCTTGCGCAGTCGCACGATAGGCGCCAACACGGTCGGCAGACCTTGCATGCGTGCCAAGGCCTTGTTCATGCCGCCTTCGCTGGTTTCATGCGTCAGGATGATCAGATCGGTCTGACGCTCACCATCAGCAGATTCGCGTTGCAGCACCGCATCGATCGAGATATCGCCCTCGGCCAAGATGGTGGTGATGCTGGACAGCACGCCGGCCTCATCGGCCACGCGCAGGCGCAGGTAGTAGCTGGTCAGCACGTCTTCCATCGGCAGGATGGCGGTATCGCTGATCGCATCGGGCTGGAAGGCCAGGTGCGGCACGCGGTGATCAGGGTCGGCGGTGTGCAGGCGGGTGATGTCCACCAGGTCGGCAATGATGGCCGAGGCGGTCGGCTCCGCACCCGCGCCCTTGCCGTAGTACAGCGTGGTGCCGACGGCATCGCCCTGCACCACCACCGCATTCATCGCGCCTTCCACATTGGCAATCAAGCGCGTGATCGGCACCAAGGTCGGGTGCACACGCAGCTCGATGCCCTTCTCGCGCCGGCGCGTCAGGCCCAGCAGCTTGATGCGGTAACCGAGTTGTTCGGCGTACTTGATGTCGGCCGCCTGCAACTGGCTGATGCCTTCGACATGCGCTTTGTCAAACTGCACCGGCACACCGAAAGCGATCGCACTCATGATGGTCAGCTTGTGCGCGGCGTCCACACCTTCCACGTCGAAGGTCGGGTCTGACTCGGCATAGCCGAGGCGTTGCGCCTCTTTCAGCACGGTCGCGAAGTCCAAGCCCTTGCTGCGCATCTCGGACAGGATGAAATTGGTCGTGCCGTTGATGATGCCGGCGATCCACTCAATGCGGTTGGCGGTCAAGCCTTCACGCAAGGCCTTGATGATGGGGATGCCACCGGCCACCGCCGCTTCGAAAGCCACCATCACACCTTTGGCACGCGCGGCGGCAAAAATCTCGGTGCCATGCACGGCAAGCAAGGCCTTATTGGCGGTGACCACATGCTTGCCGGCCGCGATCGCTTCCAGCACCAGCGTGCGCGCCAAATCGCAGCCGCCAATGGTTTCGACGACGATGTCAATCTCGGGGTCGCGAATGATGTCGTAAGGGTCGGCGGTCACGGTCACGCCTTCACCAACGATTTGCCGGGCCAGCGCCACATTGCGGCGGCACACCGTCGTGATCTCGATGCCCCGGCCGGCGCGGCCGCGAATTTCTTGCTGGTTGCGACGCAGCACATTAAAAGTGCCGCTGCCCACGGTGCCAATGCCCAGCAAGCCAACTTTGATCGCTTTCATGGGGATTCTTTCTCTCTGCTCTTCGCTCATAAACCAAGGCGACCGGCGACTAGCGCCCGGCCCGCTTGCGGTAATGCGTCAGGAAACGCTCGATTCGCCCCACCGCTTCCCGCAGGTCGTCGGAGTTGGGCAGAAAAACGAGCCGGAAATGATCGGGGGCTATCCAGTTGAAGCCCGTCCCTTGCACGATCAGTACCTTTTCCTCGGCCAGCAATTCATAGGCGAATTGCTGGTCATCCTCGATCGGGTAGATCTTCGGGTCCAGGCGGGGGAACATATACAAAGCCGCTTTCGGCTTGACCACGCTGACGCCAGGAATCTGCGTCAGCAAGTCGTAGGCGAGGTCACGCTGGCGGCACAGGCGGCCGGTTGGTGCGACCAGGTCGTTGATGCTCTGGTAGCCGCCCAAGGCGGTCTGAATCGCCAACTGACCCGGCGTGTTGGCGCACAAGCGCATCGAGGCCAGCATATTCAGGCCGGTGATGTAGTCCTGCGCGTGGCGCTTTTCGCCCGACACCACCATCCAGCCGGCGCGGTAGCCGCAGGAGCGGTAGTTCTTGGACAGGCCGTTGAAGGTCACGAACAACACATCGTCGGCCAGCGAGGCCAGGCTGGTGTGCACATTGCCGTCGTAGAGCGTCTTGTCGTAGATCTCGTCGGCAAAAATAATCAACTGGTGCTGGCGGGCGATTTCAACGATTTCCAGCAGCACGCTATCCGGGTAGAGCGCGCCGGTCGGGTTGTTCGGGTTGATGACCACGATGCCCTTGGTATTGGGCGTGATCTTGCGGCGGATGTCGGCCACATCGGGCATCCAGTCGGCCTGCTCGTCACACACATAATGCACCGGCGTGCCACCGGCCAGCGCCACCGAAGCGGTCCACAAGGGATAGTCAGGCGCCGGCACCAGGATTTCGTCGTCGCTATTCAGCAAGGCGTTCATGCTCATCGTGATCAATTCAGACGCGCCATTGCCCAGATAGACATCGTCGATGGTGACGCCGGCGATCTTCTTTTCCTGGCAGTAGTGCACCACGGCCTTGCGCGGGGCGAACAGGCCCTTGGAGTCGGTGTAGCCGGCCGCAGCGGGCAGGTTGCGGATCATGTCTTGCACGATCTCGTCCGGCGGCTCAATGCCAAAGGCGGCAATATTGCCGATGTTCAGCTTGATGATCTTGTGCCCTTCTTCCTCCATTTGCCGGGCCTTGTCGAGCACGGGCCCGCGAATGTCATAGCAGACATTGGACAATTTGCGAGACTTGAGCGTGGGCTTCAACAAGACTTGAACTCCTCAGGGACGGCTGAAAGATGGCGGGTCTTCGACAGGGATAAGCGCCAGAGGCGCGCAAATGCTGCGCCGCAATACATACAATTTAATCACAGGCGAGCGAGCGGGCTACGAAGCGCACGCTCAGCCGGATTGAATCCCCTCCAGACTCAGCCAGCTTTCAAGGCAAGCCTCGTCAGCAACTTTCAGCATCAACCTCCACAAGCCACATGAAATTTCAACTCGATGAGCCACTGGGTGGCAATAGCATCTCAAAGCATGATGGCCAGACCGTCTGGGTCAATGGCGCTGCACATGCAGCGAGTTTGCTGGTGCCCTGGCGCGGTGAGGTGCAGGCTTGGGACTTGCAGCGCTTTGAAGATCTCAACGAACAGCACTTTGAGCAAATTTTGAGTCTGCGTCCCGAGTTGGTGATTTTCGGCAGCGGTGCGCGCATCAGATTTGCCAAACCGGCGCTCTACCAGGCGCTGATTCAGGCCCGCATAGGTGTCGAAACTATGGATTTGGCGGCGGCTTGCCGCACTTACAACGTGTTGGCGAGCGAGGGCCGCAATGTGTTAGCGGCCTTGCTGATCGAGGCTTGAAGGCCGAGCAAGGCGGCTACGCAGCAGGCTTTGCGGCACGCCCTGCGCCGCCCGCAGCAGCGGTCTCCTGAGCGTGCGGACCACTCCTCCTCGGAGGGGCCTGCCGAACAACGTATAATCAGCAGCTATGCCTACTCGGGCGCATCATACCTACATCGCCAAATGACGCCAGCGCTCAACAAACCTCTCCCGGAAATTGAAGCCCTTGCCACGGGAGGCGTGAAGTTCACTCCGCACACCTACCTCGGACATGCCGTTGTCTTGTTCTTCTACCCCAAGGACAACACGCCGGGTTGTACCACCGAGGCGATGCAATTCCGCGATCGCTACAAAGACTTTGTGAAATCCGGCACGGTTGTGCTGGGAGTTTCGCGTGACAACATGGCCTCACATGACAAGTTCAAGCAAACGCTTGAGTTGCCGTTTGAGTTGATTGCCGACACCGAAGAAAAGCTTTGCCATATGTTTGGCGTGGTCAAGAACAAGATCATGTACGGTAAAAAGGTCAAGGGCATCGAGCGCTCCACCTTCTTGATCGACGCGGCCGGCGTGCTGCGCGCCGAATGGCGCGGCATCAAGGTCGCTGGCCATGTGGACGAAGTGCTGAAGGAAGTTGGCAACTTGAAGAAGGAAATTGCCTGAACCTTGCAACTGCTGCATTGAGACAGGAAAACCGGCCCGCGCTGTTCAAGCCCGGCCGGTTTTTTCTTGGGCCAAGACCTTCCTTTTGTGTCACCATGCTTTGTGCATAATGGGTCCATGCCCGAGAGCCGCAAAGCCAAACCCCAAAGCCGCACAGCTGCCTGTGCGGCTTTTGTTTTTTGCGCACCGACCCCATTTCTCAACGCAGACTGACGCCCACCATGCCCCTGCCAAAGCCCCCGACCAAACGTGCCAGCCGCCTGGAGTCTTCCGCCTTCGAGGCCAACTTGGCCGTCAGCAAGCCTGATGCGCCGCGTAAGTCAGCGCCGCCTATCGCCGCCGCCAAACCGGCACCGACCGTCAGCCAAGCCGCGCCCGTAGCCAGCGCCAAGCCCGCAGCAAGCAGCAAGCTTGCCACGCCGGCAGTTACAAGCCAGGACGTGCAGACGACTTTTGCGCCGCCACGCGCGACCGGCGCAAAGCCTCGCCCGACGGCGACCCCCGCCGCCAAGCCCGCTTTGACCGACCTCGCCGCCCAGCCCAAGTCGTCCAAATCGAAAAAGGCCGCAGCGGCCGGAGCGCCCAAGCTCTTCGTGCTCGACACCAATGTGCTGATGCATGACCCGATGTGCTTGTTCCGCTTCGAGGAACACGACATCTATCTGCCGATGATTACGCTGGAGGAAATGGACGGTCACAAGAAGGGCATGACCGAGGTCGCACGCAATGTGCGCCAGGTCAGCCGCGAACTGGACAACCTCGCCGGTGGCTTGAAAAGCAGCGGTCTGGAGGAAATGGCCAAGGGCCTGCCACTGAACCACACCGGCCACCGCGAAGCCGGCGGCAAACTGTTCTTCCAGACCCAGTTGGTTGACGCGCCGCTGCCCGCCGGCTTGCCACAAGGGAAGGCCGACAACCAGATTCTGGCCGTTGTGACGGCGCTGAAACTGCAAGAGCCCGGCCGCGAGGTCGTGTTGGTGTCCAAAGACATCAATATGCGCATCAAGGCGCGGGCCTTGGGCCTGCCGACCGAGGACTACCGCAACGACAAGACACTGGAAGACTCCGACCTGCTCTACACCGGCGTGCAAGCCTTGCCGGCCGACTTCTGGGAGCGCCACGGCAAGACCATGGAGAGCTGGAGCCAAGGCGGCATCACCTTCTACCGCATCAGCGGGCCCTTGGTGCCTTCGCTGCTGGTCAACGAATTGGTCTATCTGGAAGCAGCGGGCGCCGCACCGCTCTATGCCAAGGTGCTGGAGATCACCGGCAAGACCGCCGTGCTGAGGACGCTGAAAGACTACGGTAACCAGAAGCACAAGGTCTGGGGTGTGACCGCACGCAACCGCGAGCAAAACTTTGCGCTTAACTTGCTGATGGACCCCGATGTCGACTTCGTTACCCTGACCGGCACGGCCGGCACCGGCAAGACCTTGATGACGCTGGCAGCCGGTCTGTCTCAGGTCTTGGACGAGCGCCGCTATTCCGAAATCATCGTCACCCGCGTGACTGTGCCGGTGGGTGAGGACATCGGCTTCCTGCCTGGCACCGAGGAGGAGAAGATGAGCCCCTGGATGGGTGCGCTGGACGACAATATGGAAGTGCTGGGGCGCGGCGATAACGCGGCCGGCGAATGGGGCCGCGCCGCCACCAATGACTTGGTGCGCAGCAAGATCAAGATCAAGAGCATGAACTTCATGCGCGGCCGCACCTTCTTGAACAAGTACGTGATCATCGATGAGGCGCAGAACCTGACGCCCAAGCAGATGAAGACCTTGATCACGCGGGCCGGCCCCGGCACGAAGATTGTTTGTCTGGGCAACTTGGCGCAGATCGACACACCCTATTTGACCGAAGGCAGCTCGGGCCTGACCTTTGCAGTGGACCGCTTCAAGGGCTGGGCGCACAGTGGCCACGTGACGCTGGCGCGGGGTGAGCGATCCAGGCTGGCCGACTTTGCCTCCGAGGTGCTCTGACGCCGGAGCCTGCTTCGACTCTTCACCAAGGGCGACCCAACGGTCGCCCTTCTTGTTTGATGAATTCAAAAAATGAGTTTCTACATCTCTGACCTTGACGGCACCTTGCTGGACCAGCAGGGGCAATTGGCCCTGAGCACCCGCGAAGGCCTGATGCGCCTGCTCGACGCCGGCCTGACCTTCACCGTGGCGAGTGCACGCCATGTCTCATCGATACGCCAGATTTTGGGCGACTTGCCGCTGCGCCTGCCCGTGATCGCGTCCAACGGCGCCTATATCAGCGAGATGGCCACAGGCCGGCACGAATTGGTGCACGCGATCGAGCCCGCCATGGCGCAAGCGGTATTCGCCTTGATACGCCAGTACGGCTTGATGCCCTTTGTTTCAACCCATGGCCGCAAGGGCGACCAGTTGTTCTACCAATCGGTGCACAACGAGGCACAGCAGGCCTTTGTCGACGAACGCCTGCGCAATGCCGACCCGCGCCTGCGCCACAGCGCCCGTCTACAAGACGAGTTAGTGGACCCCGCAGTGACCTTTGTCGTGGTGGCGCGCGAGGCGCCTTTGGCCGCGCTGCAAGCGGCGATCGACGAACTATGCGGCGATGCGGTCGAAACCCATCTGGCCGAAGATCTCTACAAACCCGGCTGGCCCTGGCTGACCGTACACGATAGACGCGCCACCAAGGATCAAGGGATCAAGACGGTGGCCGAGCGTTACGGGCTGGCCGAGCGCGAAGTCGTGGTGTTCGGCGACCATGTCAACGACATCAAGATGCTGCGCGCCGCGCATCGCGGCATCGCGGTCTCGAACGCGATCGCAGCGGTCAAAGATGAGGCCCATCAGGTGATCGGGCCACATTTTGAGGACAGTGTGCTGCGCTTTATTGACGCAGACTGGCGACGCTGAGGGTCAAGCTTTTTTCAGCAGGCCACCCAGCAAGCTGGCCAATTCGCCCATATCGCCCAGACCGCCGGCACCGGCTGCCGGCACTTCACCGTGAGGCGTCAGCATATTGATGATTTCCGGCAGCATTTGGCTCAATTGCGAGCCCGCTTC
Source organism: Paucibacter sp. B2R-40 (assembly GCF_025717555.1). GTDB lineage: Bacteria > Pseudomonadota > Gammaproteobacteria > Burkholderiales > Burkholderiaceae_C > Paucibacter_A. Next base: position 448,347 of record NZ_JAJIRP010000003.1, read on the forward strand.
CGCGTGCGAGACACCGGCCTGACCGGCCAATTGAGACATCAGATCGCCACCCAAGGCCGCACTGAGTTGATCGCCCGAGACCGGCTGATTGGCGCCGTGGCCCACCCAGGACTGCACTTGCTCGCCCAGGCCGGCGCCTTCCAATTGTTTCAACAAACCGCCCAAGCCGCCCTGCGCCGAGCCATTGGCCAGCAGGCCTGAAACGATACCGACCCAGTCCGGGCCGCTGCCGCCATGGCCTTGCCCCTGGCCTGCCAATGCTTGCGTTGCCGCACCAATCAAAGAATCCATCAAGCCCATGTTTCGCTCCCTAGTTCAAAACCACGATGCCATTCACCGTGCGCAGATTGTCTATGCAGAGCAGCACACCCCTGTGAAAAAAAGTTAGGGACAGGGAAACTCTTGCCCTCAGTCACCGGCGCGGTAGTGCATCTGAGTTAGATTGGGGATTACCCTTAAATTCCGGTAAAATGCTTTGTCCAACACCTGGCTTGCTCCGGGCTTTCCCTCGCTTTTCATCGCTTACACGCCCGACTGCTTGACACTTGCAACAGCCCCCGCCTAAGCTGCGCGCCGAACCTATGCTCGACGCCAGCCTCCGCCACTCCTCTCCAATCAACACCATCTTGACCCTGTGCCGCCTGACGGCCAGCACGGTTGGCTTGGTTTTGTGCGTCAGTACGGCAAGCCAGGCACAGAACGCGCCACCGCCAGGCATGGTCACCGGCGCCTGGGGCTTGAGCCTGCTGCAGACCACGAGTTCAGCAAAGTCAGCGCAAGCGCCAGCCCTTGTTGCACCGGCCCCTGCTGCGACGCCCGCATCAGCCGCTATAGCCTCCGCAGCGGTGCAGGCGGCTGCCGTGCCCGCCACCGTTGCGAATCCGGTGGCTGACCCGGTCAGTCGCTTCTTGCAGGAACGGGGCTTCTTGTCGGCCGCTCAGTCTGAGCCTGGCCGCCTGATGGAGCAGGTGCGCGACGCGGCCTCCAACCTGGTGATCTCTTCGATGAACTTTCTGGGCGTGCGTTACACGCGCGGCGGCTCGTCAGAAGAAAGTGGCTTCGATTGCAGTGGCTTTACCCGCCATATCTTCGAGTCCAGTGTCGGCATGATCCTGCCACGCCGCGCTGATGAGCAGGCCAAGATGTCGAATCTGCTGAGCGTCAAGCGGGACGAGCTCAAGCCTGGCGATCTGGTGTTTTTCAACACCATGAAGCGCACTTTCTCGCATGTGGGCATCTATGTCGGCGAAGGCAAGTTCATCCACTCGCCGCGCGTGGGCGGAGCCGTGCGTGTAGAAGATATGCGTGAAGCCTATTGGGCCAAACGCTTCACCGGCGCACGCCGCGCCGACCTCAAGTCCGCCGGCGCCGCAGCCATCGACAGTTCACGCTGAGCAAGTTTGAAGCTATTTCGACGGCTTTAAGAAGTCCCGCTCCACCCAGGCCTGCGCGCTGTTCTCGGTCAATTTGAAACCAGCGCTGACTTTGACCTCGGCCAACACATCGCCATCGGCATTTTTGGCGCTCAGCGTGGCATAAGGGTTATCTTCATCGGGCACGATGTCCAGCAGCACGGTCAAACGGCCCTTCTCGCTGTCTATCTTCAGGCTCTTGTGCAGTTGCGCATGCAGTTGCTGCTCATGGCGGCGCAAGACTTCTGAGGCCGTTTTCACCAAGGTGTGAAAGGCCGGCGCCGACAGCGGCTTGGGGTTCTTTTTATCGCGCCCCATGGTCCAAGGCCCGACCAGCGCCGGCTCGACCTCACCCGCCAAGGTCATCGCGACGGCCCAGCCCTCGTCATCTTCGTTCTTGATGACCTGGGCAGTCCAGCGCTCGTCACGCCAGCATAGGTCGCCCTGGGTCCAGGTTTCTTCGGCGTTCAACGCCATTTCGTTCAATGGTGATTCAAGCTGTATATCCATACAGCTACGATATCACGACATCTTGGCCACCAGGGTCAGAATGTCGTAACTGGCCACCATTTCGCCACGCTGATTCATCACTTGCACGTCCCAAGCGACCACGCCTTGCGGCGGCTGATCCGGGCGATTGCCCCGATCGATACGGCGCTTGCAGGTCAGCCGTGCCTGAATCGTGTCGCCGATGGCCACCGGATTGACGAAGCGCAGCGTGTCAAGGCCATAGTTGGCCAGCACCGGCCCCGGTGCAGGAGACACGAACAAGCCGGCCGCCGCCGACAAGACAAAATAGCCATGCGCGATGCGCTGGCCAAACTGTGTATCTTTGGCGGCGATCGCATCAAAGTGCATATAGAAATAATCACCCGACACACCACCGAAGTTGACGATATCGGCCTCGCTGACGGTGCGTCGGTGGGTCAACAAGGAGTCGCCAATCTGGATCTCCTCGAAATGCTTGCGGAAGGGGTGAACGGCGTGCTCTTGCACCTTGGCGCCGCGCTGGTATTCGCCGGTGATGGCGCTCAACATGGTCGGGCTGCCTTGCACCGCACAGCGCTGCAGGTAATGCTTGATGGCCCGCGAACCACCCAGCTCCTCGCCGCCCCCGGCGCGGCCCGGGCCGCCATGCTTGAGTTGCGGCATCGGTGAGCCGTGGCCGGTCGACTCCTTCGCGGCATCACGATCCAGCACCAGGATACGGCCGTGGAAGGCACCGGCGAAATAGACCGTTTGCGCCGCGATTGCCGGCGTCTTGGTGACCACCGAGGCAACCAGGCTGCCGCGCCCCTTGGCGGCCAGACTCAGGGCCTGATCAAGATCGTCATAAGGCATCAAGGTCGAGACCGGGCCGAACGCTTCCAGATTGTGGACCGCCTGATTGGCGAAGCCATCCCGGCAGAGCAAGAGGGTCGGCGCGAAGAAGCAGCCTTCGCTAACGCCCTCCCCGATCGGTGCAAAGCCATCGCGCTCACCGAAGATGACTTCATTGCCGGCGCTTAGCGCTGCCAGCCGCTCGGCCACATCGGCCTGCTGCGCCTTCGAGGCCAGCGCGCCCATGCGCACACCGTCGACCGCCGGGTCACCGACCTTGATCTTGGCCAGCCGCTCGCGCAGCGCCGAGGCTACTGCATCGATATGGCGGGCCGGCACGATGGCGCGCCGAATGGCCGTGCACTTCTGGCCCGCCTTGGCCGTCATCTCTTTTGCTACTTCCTTGACGAACAGCTCGAACTCCGGATCACCGGCTTCGACATCGGGCCCGAGAATCGAGCAATTCAGGCTGTCGGCCTCGGCGTTGAACGGAATCGAGCGGCGCACCAGATTGGCATTCACACGCAGCATCGCAGCGGTGTCGGCGGAGCCGGTGAAGGTGACGACATCGGTTTCCTCCAAGCGATCAAGCAGATCGCCGGAGCCGCCGATGATCAGCTGCAAAGCGCCGGCCGGCAGCAGGCCGCTGGCGTGAATCAAGCGCACGCAGGCCTCGGCGACAAAGGAGGTGGCGGTGGCGGGCTTGACGATACAAGGCATGCCGGCCAAAAAGCTCGGCGCAAACTTCTCCAACATGCCCCACATCGGGAAGTTAAAGGCATTGATGTGCACGGCCACGCCGCGCTTGGGCACCAGCACATGCGAGCCGATGAACTGCCCTTCTTTGCTGAGCGGAATCGCCGGGCCTTCGTGCAACACGTTGCTGGACGGCAACTCGCGCCGGCCTATGCTGGCATACGCAAACAAGGTGCCGATACCGCCTTCGATATCGATCCAGTTGTCGCTGCGCGTGCCGCCGGTATGGGCCGACACGGCGTAGAGCGACTCTTTGTGCTCCATCAAATAGGTGGCCAAGGCCTTCAGGCAGGCGGCGCGCTGTTGGAAGTCGAACTTCAGCAGGGCCGGCAAGGCCTGACCCCGGGCAAAGGCGAGGCTCTCGGCGAAGTCGATCTCGTCCGCATGCGTCTGCGCCACGATGCGGCCGTTGACGGCGCTGTGCAGGCTGCGCGCGGCCTGCGTGCCGACCCAGCGGTTGGCGATCAAGCTTTGCAGAATGGGGGCTTGGATGTTCATCAATGTCTCGCTATTCAAATATTCGTCAAGCCTTGACGGCTGAGATGCCACCAAAGAACAGGTCGGCGACCATAGGCGCCACCGCCTCATAACTCAAATCACCATCGGGCTTGAGCCAAGTAAAAGTCCAGTTGATCATGCCGAACAAGAGCATGGTCAGCGGCTTGTGCAGCTTGGCCGCACTCAACTCCGGCCGCAGTGCCGCCACCGCGTCTGCAAAGGCGGCGACCACACGGCGTTCGATTTCTAACAGGCGGGCGCGGTCCTCGTCGTTCAAGAACTTGACGTCCTCGGTCAAGACCCGGTGTTCGTTTTGCGCCTCGCCGTAAGCCTGCACAAAGCGCGCAATCAAGCGCCGCAACAAGGCCTCGGGCGCCAGGTTTTGCTCACGTGCCTGCGCTTGCACCTCGGTGACCAGAGTCTCCAACCACTGCACATGGGTCTCGCAGATCTGCATCAAGAGTTCATGTTTGTCGCGCACATAGTGATAAAGCGTGGGCTTAGAGACCGCGCAAGCCTCGGCTACCGCATTCATCGAGGTGCCGGGGTAGCCCTGGTTCGCGAACAGGCGCGCCGCGTTGCGCAAAATTTCATCGCGTTGATTCTCAAAACCGGGGGCGCGTCCACGAGCCATGGCTGCTCAGTCCTCAATCAGCGTTCATCAAAAGAAATCACCACGCGCGGTGTCAAAGCATGGGCCTGGCAGCTGAGGATGAATCCTGCTGCCACCTCGGCCTTGTCGAGCGCGAAGTTCTTGTCCATGCGCACTTCACCCTCCATCAGCTTGCAGCGGCAGGTCGAACAAACGCCGCTCTTGCAGGAAAACGGCACGTCCATGCCGGCACGCGCCGCCGCGTCGAGCAGACTGGCGTCGGTCTTGGCAAACTCGATCTCGCGACTGACGCCGTCGCGAATCACCGTCACGCGGGCGCTGTCGGCATCGCCCGCCAAGACCAGATGCGGCGCAGGCCGGCCGGTCTGCATCTCGACGGTACCGAAACGCTCGACATGAATGCGATCATCGGCCACACCGGCCGCCTTCAGCGCGGCCTCGGCCGCTTCGTTCATCTCGAAAGGACCGCAAACAAAGACATGGTCAATGCTGTTGGCCGGCAGCAAGGCTTGCATGAATTCGCTCAGCTTGGCGGCGTCGATGCGCCCGGCCTGGAGCGGCGAATCCACATGTTCGCGCGAGAACACATGATGCAAGGCCAGCCGCGTCATGTGGCGGTTTTTCAGGTCCTCGATCTCTTCCTTGAACATCGTCGAGGCCTGCGCGCGATTGCCGTAGATCAGCGTGAAGCGGCTCAAAGGCTCGCGCGCCAGCAGCGTCTTCATGATGGACAAAATCGGTGTGATGCCCGAGCCGGCGGCAATGCCGACATAGTGGCGCGCTTCGCCCGGGGCCGCTGCCACCGCGCCAAAGCGGCCCTGCGGCGGATAACTTTCGATCACCGCGCCGGGCTTCAAGTCCTGGTTGACCCAGGTCGAGAACGCGCCACCTTCGACCTGGCGCACGCCGACGCGAAGTTCGCCGTCATCCGCGCCGGCGCAGATCGAATAGCTGCGGCGCAGGTCCTGGCCATTGATCTCGTGGCGCAGGGTCAGGTATTGCCCGGCCTTGAACTTGAAGGCCTCGCGCAGCGCGACCGGCACGTCAAACGAGACCACGACCGCTTCGTCGGTATCGGGCGTTATGGCGCGTACCGTCAGAGGATGAAAATGCAAGCTGCTCATTGCCGCGCTCTCTTTTGTCAAATAGGTTTGAAGTGTTCGAAGGGCTCTTGGCAAGCCAGGCAGCGGTACAAGGCCTTGCAGGCGGTGGAGCCGAAGGCCGAGAGCTTCTCGGTGTGATCGCTGCCGCAACGCGGGCAGGCCAGCTTGTTCAAAGACGCACGGTGAACCAAGCGGATCGGCTGCGCATCGGCCGACAAGACCCGGCCGGGCGGCGCAATGCCGTAGGCACGCAGCTTCTCGCGCCCTTCTTCGCTGATCCAGTCGGTCGTCCAGGCCGGCGCGCGTTGCATCGTGATTTGAATCTCGCCGAACGCGGCCAGCGCGGCGCGCACATCGTCTTGAATCAACTCTGTCGCCGGGCAACCGGAATAGGTTGGTGTCAGCACCACTTCCAGGCCGCCGGCTGTTTCTCTCAGGCCGCGCACAATGCCCAGCTCGCACAAAGAGATCACCGGCACCTCCGGATCAGGGATCTGGCGCAACACCTCCCAGGCAGCGGCCAAGCGCCCGCAGGGACTGGATGGCATGTCCAAACTCACCACTTTCCGCCAGGGTAGGCGCGCTGCAAATACTGCATCTCGGCCAGCAGGTGGCCCATATGCTCGCTGTGCACACCGCGCCGGCCGGCCGACACATAAGCACTGGCTTTTGGATGAGCAAGACCGGCATCGGCCAAGACTTCGTTCAGATGCGCGGTCCACTCAGGCTCCAACTCGGCCCATGACGGGCCCAGGCCTTGAACGACAGCTGCGGCATCAACCGCATCCGCATCAAACAGTTCATTGAACAAGGGCCACAACTGCGCCAAAGCCTCAACCATACGGGCTGTGGACTCGGCCGTGCCGTCACCCAGGCGCACCAGCCAATCGGCCGCATGCTGCTGGTGGTAGGCGCTTTCCTTGACCGCCTTGGCGGCGATTGCCGCCACATCCGGATCGGTCGAGCTTTGCAGGCGCCGCCACAAAAGCAGCAGCCAAGTCGCCACAGCGAAGTTGCGCACTTGCGTGAAGGCGAAGTCGCCGCGCGGCAGCTCCATCAGCACCGGGTTCAGGTACTGGCGCTCTTCGCGCAGAAAGGCCAGTTGATCTTCGTCATGGCCCTGCCCGTCTAAGCGAGCGGCATGGGTCAGCAAGGCGCGTGCTTGGCCGAGCAGGTCCAAGGCCATATTGGCAAGGGCCAGGTCTTCTTCGAGGATGGGCGCATGGCCGCACCACTCACCCAGGCGCTGGGCCAAGATCAGGCAGCTGTCGCCGATGCGCAGCAGGTATTGGACCTGTGGCGAGGAACCGACTTGTACGGAGGCTTGGCTCATGGCTGGATTACATGTGGTTGATGGCATCAGGCAACTCATAGAAGGTCGGATGCCTATACACCTTGTCTTCCATCGGGTCGAAGTACATGCCCTTCTCGCCCGGGTCCGAGGCGACAATCTGGTTTGACAGCACCACCCAGATGCTTGTGCCTTCTTGGCGCCTGGTGTAGACCTCGCGGGCCATCTGAATTGCCATCTTGGCGTCGGCCGCATGCAGGCTGCCGCAGTGCTTGTGATCCAGCCCTGCCTTGCTGCGCACAAAGACTTCCCACAGCGGCCATTCTTTGTCAGTACCCGTGTTGCTCACGCTGCTCATGCTGCTTGCTCCTGTGTCTTCATCGTTTGTTTGCGTGCATGGGCGAGCGCGGCTTCGCGCACCCAGGCACCGTCGTCCCAGGCCTTGACGCGGGCTGAGAGGCGCTCGCGGTTGCAGGGCCCGTCGCCGCCGACGACGCGCCAGAACTCGGCCCAGTCGATCGCACCGAAGTCGTATTCGCCGCGCGCTTCGTTCCACTTCAGGTCCGGGTCCGGCAGCGTGATGCCGAGCAATTCGGCCTGCGGCACCGTCGCGTCGACGAACTTCTGGCGCAGCTGATCATTGGTGATGCGCTTGATGCCCCAACGGATCGACTGCTCGGAGTTCGGCGAGTCTTTATCAGCCGGGCCGAACATCATCAGCGACGGCCACCACCAGCGGTTGACCGCGTCCTGCACCATCGCTTTTTGCGCGGCATTGCCCTCGCGCATCATCACCAGCAGCGACTCATAACCCTGTCGTTGGTGGAAGCTCTCTTCGCGGCAAACGCGGATCATGGCCCGAGCGTAAGGCGCGTAGGAGCAGCGGCACAGTGGCACCTGATTCATGATGGCCGCGCCGTCCACCAACCAGCCGACCACGCCGATATCAGCCCAGCTGGTGGTCGGGTAGTTGAAGATCGAGCTGTACTTGGCCTTGCCTGTATGCAGCGCGTTCAGCATCTGATCACGGCTGGTGCCCAGCGTCTCTGCGGCCGAATAGAGGTAGAGACCATGGCCGCCTTCATCTTGCACCTTGGCCAACAAAATCGCCTTGCGCTTGAGCGTCGGTGCGCGGCTGATCCAGTTGCCTTCGGGCAGCATGCCGACAATTTCTGAATGCGCATGCTGGCTGATCTGGCGTACCAGCGTCTTGCGGTAATGCTCCGGCATCCAGTCCTTGGCCTCGATGAAATCACCGGCATCGATGCGCGCCTCAAAAGCCGCTTCTTTGGCCGCATCCTCGGCGCTCTTGACCTTGGCGGCCGCGTCCTGCGGGCCCACACTCATCGCTTGGGTATACATAGTTTGTCTTCCTTGATTCAGGCTCAGCCTTGCGGCTCGCTGGGACCGTGCAGTGCCACCACCGGCTTGCCCTTGATGCGGTAGGAGCGCCCCCTGAACACGGCGATCAGCTCATCGGCCTGGTTGGTGATGGTGATGTCATAGACGCCGGTGCGGCCGGCCAGCGAAGTTTCTTTGGCCACCGCCTTCAAGCGATCACCCAGCCTTGAGGGCGCCACGATGTCGATCGAAAAACCCGAGGCCACGGTCAGCTCGTTGTAGGAGTTACAGGCGAAGGCAAAGGTCGAATCGGCCAGCGCCGTGACCATGCCGCCATGGCAGATGTCGAAGCCGTTCAGCATCGCCTCGGTCACCGTCATCGCCAGCGTGGCCGAGCCGGGGCCGATCGCCAGCACATCCATGCCCAGCGCTTTGCTGGCTCTGTCGTTGGCGAGCATGCCGTCCCGGACGGCCTCGGCAATTTCTTGTGAGGTCATAGGCTTTCTCCTGACTCAACGGTCGCTGAACTTGGGCGCGCGCTTTTGCAGAAATGCGGCCGCGCCTTCTTGGTAATCATCGGCAAATCCGAGCCGGCTTTGCAGCGTCGCCTCCAACTTCAAGGCATCCTCAAACTCCAACCTGCCCGCCGCGTCAAAGGCGCGGCGTGTCTCGGCCATCGCGCGCACCGGCATTTGACTCAGACGCTGCGCCAAGGCTTGTGCCGTGACGACCAGGTCCTCATCGGCGACGCAGCGATAGATCAGGCCCATCGCCTGCGCTTCGGCGGCCGACAACTTCTCGCCCAGCAAAGCCAATTGCAAGGCGCGTGCGCGGCCGACCAGGCGCGGCAGCAGCCAAGTACCGCCGCAGTCCGGGATCAAACCAATCTTGGAAAAGGCCTGAATGAAGTTCGCCGAAGCCCCGGCGATGACCAGATCACAACCCAGCGCCAGATTGGCACCGGCGCCCGCCGCCACGCCGTTGACCGCCGCGATCACCGGCACCGGCATGCTGCGCACCCGCAGCGCCAGCGGGATGTAATAGGCATCGAGCAGATGGCCGATGTCCTTGGGCGCCTCGCCGGGCTGCAACTGCGGATTGACCAAGGGGTCGGACAAGTCTTGACCGGCACAAAAGCCACGGCCGGCGCCGGTGATGACGACACAGCGCACGGCTGCATCATCCGCTGCGGCATCCAGGGCTCCACGCAGTTGCGCCAGCATTGCGGCCGTAAAGGCATTCAGCGCGGCCGGCCGATTGAGCGTCAGCGTCCGTACAGCGCCATCCTGGCTGATCTCGATCAAAGGGTCATTCATGGAAGGCCTCAGGCATCAAATCGGTCTACGCGACTCACGGAAATACCCGCAAACACTCTTGACCGACCGGTCGGTAGATCGTAAGGTGGGCATTGATTTAGCGCAAGTCGGGCCGCCCTGGTGAAAACCCTAGGAGCGCCTTGCCCGCTCTTTGAAAAGGAATGTCCCTATGCCTTGCTATGCCATCGACGGCGTGATTCCCGTCGTTCACCCCAGCGCCTATGTTCACCCCACAGCCGTGCTGATCGGCGACGTGATCATCGGCCCGGGCTGCTATATCGGCCCCTTGGCCAGCCTGCGCGGCGACTTCGGCCGCATCGTCTTGCACGCCGGCGCCAATGTGCAGGACAGCTGTGTGATGCACGGCTTCCCGGACTCGGAGACCGTTGTCGAGGCCAACGGCCATATCGGCCATGGCGCGGTGCTGCATGGCTGCGTGGTGCGCCATGACGCTTTGGTCGGCATGAACGCAGTGGTAATGGACGAGGCCGAGGTGGGCGCCTACAGCATCGTGGCCGCCTGCGCCTTTGTGCGGGCCGGCATGAAGCTGCCCGAAAAGTCGCTGATCGCCGGCCTGCCGGCCAAGGTGTTGCGCGCTTTGAGCGAGGACGAGATCAACTGGAAGTTGGCCGGCACCCGGACCTATCAAGACCTGACCCAGCGCTGTTTGGCGACGCTGCAAGAAGTGCAGCCGCTGGCCGAATTGGAAGCTGACCGTCCCGCGCTCCCGACTCAGCAACACAAACCGCGTGCGCCCAGCCAGGCCGGCACATAGTCACTCGCCCGGCAGCACCCGAACGGACGCGGCCAAGGTCGCCACCAAGGCCGGCGGCAAGGTCCAAGGCTGAGCGCGCGGCAACGCGTAGTCACTGCAGGCCGTGCAGGCGGCCGAGGCAGCGGCGACCGCCCAGCGCAAATGCTGCTCGGCGGCGGCGGCGGGTTCACGCATCAAACTCAAGAGCAATCCCGCTGCCGCAGCGTCACCCAGACCAAGCGCGGTCTTGCCCGCAATATCCTCCAATTGGGGAGGTGCTGCATGCCACTCGCCGGTCCCGCTGTACAGCGTGGCACCTTGAGCGCCACGCGTCAGCAAGACATAAGCACCCGAATTCCAGGCCCCGATTTGGGCCAGACCGGAGTGATAGTCGGCCGTGCGAAACAAGCCGCACAGCTCGGCGGGAGAGACCTTGATGACATCGGCCAAGCGACACATGCGCTCCAGACAGTCGTCATAGCGCGAATCCATCAGGGTCCGAAAGCCCGGCGCATAGGAAATCTTTTTGCCCTCCGCCTTGAGTCCCGCGGCCAAGGCTTCAAGTCGCTGGGCCTGTGGTTGGCGCACCAGGCCGAGGCCGCCAAAATGAGCCCAGCGCAAGGCCTTGACCCAGCCGGCGGGCAAACCCTCGGGCCGAAAGTGCAGGTCGGCGCTATCGGCGCCGACAAAAAACCCCTCGGGCGCCTCATCGGCGTCAATGAAATTCAGCAGTGGCGGACGCGGGAGTTGCTGCAAATAACGCAGATCCAGGTGGGCGTCGGTGCAGGCCGCCCAAACTTCTTGCCCGAACAGGTCCGAGCTGATCGCGCCGCCATAGGCGCTGAGCTCGCCCAAGCTGGACATCGCCATCGCGACTTGCCAAGGCGAGCCCGCGCAGGCGCTGCGCCAGCTCCCGTCGCCTGCTCTGACGAGGTCGATGCGGACCTCGCCAAAGGAAACAAAACGAGCCAGGTCGGGGTGCAACATGGTGGGGGTGTAGGGCATGCCCGCCATTCAAACATCACGAGCCGAACAGCGCAATGCTTGCAATGCTTTTCGGCCGAGTAGGCCCGGCGCCACAACGAAAGAACTGACCCGTTTTTACCGTCCAGTTCTGGCGTTTGCATCAAATGGACCGCCCAGCGCGCTGAACTAGTCCAAAGAGCAGTTCATTTCCGGCGACCACCAAGGCCCCGGCTTACCTACATTTATCGGACAAGATAAACAAAGCTTTAGCCGTATCTTCCAGACTTTCGAATTTTTCTGGGCCGGCTGGGTCTGTCTTGATTCCGGAGTTCAAGATGTCGTTCATATCAACCCTGCCGCCCGAACAAATTGCCAAGCTGTCCACCAAGGCGATAGCCGCATTGACCAGCAGCGATTGGCAGGACTTCAGCGCCAGCCAAATGGCCGCCTTGACGGCGATCCAAATCAGCGCCATCACGGCACGCGGCTGGATGAGCATTGCCGCCGAGCAATTTGTCTCAGTGAGCGTTGACGCGGTAGCGGGCCTCAATGCGCATTCGATGCCACTGGTGCCGATCAAGCTGCTTGGCGCCATGGAGCAGGATCAGATTGCCGCGCTGAGCGCGATCGGCCTGCGCGCCCTGACCAGTGCCCAAGCGCCTGCGCTCAGGCCCGACTGGCTGGAGGCCTTGGCCTCGCCGCAGGTTCAGGCCATCTCGAACGCAGCGCTTACGGCGCTGGACACCGGTCAGATTGCGGGTTTGCATGCGCAGACGGTGCAGAGTTTTTCAGAAAATCAAATCCGCGTCCTGAAAACCCAACAGATCGCCGCTTTCGAGGACGAGGGTCTGGGTGCGCTCGCTTCCAATCATATGCGCGCCTTGGTCAGCGCGCAGGTGCATGCCCTGAGCAGCTCCCAAATCAACGCGCTCAGCGCGGCTCAACTCGACGGTTTGACCAGCAACCAACTGGGTCTGCTGAGCACGGTGCAGTTCAATGCCTTGAACGCGGACGACCTGCAAGGCCTTGAGACTTCGCAGCTGCGTGGCCTGGGCAGCCGGCATATAGCCCAACTCGATGCGAGCGAATTGGGCAGCCTGAGTGAGGCCCAGCTTGCCTCATTCAGCTCGGCTCAAGCAGCCGGCTTGAACAGCCTGGCTTTGAGCGGCTTGTCCAGCCTGCAACTGCAAGCATTGTCGAGCTCGGCGCTGGCCGGCTTGAGCGGCACCGCTTTGCAAGCACTCAGTCCGGAACAGATTGCCGCGCTCGACCCGGCGCAGATCAAAGCCCTCAGCACCGCCGCTCTGCGCGGGCTGTCGGATCTTGCGCTGGCCGCCTTCAATACCGAACAAATGCCGGCCTTCAGCGCCAGCCAGCTGAATGCCTTCAGCACCCATCAATTGCAGCAATTGGGTGAGGATCAGATTGCGGCCTTGAGTACCGCTGCTTTGCGTGGCCTGGCCGGCACCAGCGTCGCCGCATTGACCGAATCGCAGCTCGACGCTTTGCTGGTTGAGCAGGTGCGGGCCTTCAGCACACAGGCCGTGCGCGCGCTCCAAATTACCCAGCTGAACCAGCTCGACTCGGATCAGTTGGGTGCGCTCACCGGCCTTCAAATCAGCGCCTTGAGCAGCACGCAAGTGGCCGGCCTGGACGCGGGCATCGTGGGCAGCTTGTCCAGCGGCCAATTGATGTCGCTCAGCTCCAGCCAATTTGCGCGCCTGAGCAATGCTGCGATTGCCGACCTCACACCCGATCAAGTGGGCTTGCTGAGCAGCAAGCAGCTGATGGGCTTGAGCAGTACGCAGTTCGCGCTGATGAGCAGCAGTGATGTGGCAGCCTTGTCGCTGGGCAGCTTGCGCAGTCTGAGCAGCGGGCAGCTGGCCGGGATGAGCTCGGACGACTTTGAGGCCCTCAGCGCAAAGCAATTCCAGGCCATCAGCGCCAGTCAATTGAAGGGCTTGGGCGAGGGCTTGATCGACAAGCTGGGCATTGAGCAAATCGCCGCCATCAGCTCGGCGCAAATGGGTGGGTTCAGCGCCGCTCAGCTGCACCAGCTCAGCCTGGAACAAATCGCCGTACTCAGCACCCAAGCGATCAGCGGCCTGGGCAGTGCCGGGGCAAGTGCGCTGAGCTCCAGCCAAGTGGCCGCCTTGGACGCGGATCAGTTTCGCGCCCTTTCGGGCTCGGCCATCAACGCCTTGACCAGCGGCGTGATGGTCGGCTTGACGCCGGCCCAGTTGGCCGCCCTCTCCCCGACGCAAATCGGCTTGCTCGGCACGGCTCAGATCAGCGCCTTGGGGGCAGCTCAGATCGACGCACTCAGCGCGCCTCAAGTCGCGGCATTGACCTCGAATCAGTTCAGCCGACTTGGCGCCGAAGCCATCGCGTCCCTCAACGCGGATCAACTCGCCGCCATCACGGCGCGCCAAATTGCCGGCGCCACGCCCACGCAGATCGGCCTGCTCAGCCCGGAGCAGTTCCGCTTCATCAGCCCGGCGGCCTTGGGCGCCTTGAACAACAGTCAAGTCGCCGCTTTGAGTGCGGCCGACATCGCGGCGCTGAGTGGGACGCAGTTCGCCGGTCTCGGCCCCGCCCAGTTGCGGGCCTTGCCCGATGCGGTCCTGGTGTCGTTGAGCATCGACCAATTGGGGGGCTTGAGCGCAACCCAAGCCGCCGGCCTGCAAGCTCATCAAATTCAAACCCTGCTGCCCGATCAACTGGCTGCCTTCAGCAGCGTGGCCTTGCGCGCGCTCGGCGCCGGTGCAGCGCAGGCTTTGAGCGCCGACCAACTCCGTGCGCTTGACCCGAATCAAATTGCATCGCTCTCCAAATTGGCCTTGACCAGCTTGGACGCGAGCCAGCTCCAGGTGCTCAACATCGACCAATGGGCGGCGCTTGGGCCCGCCAACGTGGCGGCGCTGACGCTGACACAAATCGCTTCGCTGGGTGCTGCACAAGCCTCGATGCTGACGCCGGCCGAGCTGGCTGCGCTCAGCGCCAGCCAGTTCAATCGCCTCAGCGCTGCCGCCGTACCAGGCCTGAGCGTCGAGCAAATTGAAGCACTTGGCAGCCGCCAACTGCAGGCCATGAGCAGCACACAGCTGCAAGCGCTCTCACATCTGCAGGTCCAGGCCCTGAGTCCCTCGGCCATCGGCAGTCTGTCGCTGGATGCCGTCAAAGTACTCAGCCTGGACGCCCTGACGCCGACCCAGTTGGCCGGCCTGCGGGCGGTGCAAATTCAGTCGCTCGGCGATGCGGCGATTGCCACTTTCGGCAATACCCAAGTTGCTGGATTGAGCGCCGTCCAGGTCTCCGGCCTGACCGCCCATCAAATAGACCTGCTCTCACCCGGCCAGATCGCGGCCATCAGCACCGACGCGATTGGCGCGCTGTCGGCCAAAGCGGCGCAGGCCATGTCTGCCGCGCAAGTCGATAGCCTGAGCGCCGCGCAGATGCAAATGCTGGGCACCCAGGCGACCCATGCGTGGTCAACCGCACAATGGGCAGGCATCAGCAGCGCCCAAGCGGCCGCACTGAATACGGCCACAGTTGCCATCCTCAGCACCGCTCAATTCAACAGTTTGGCAGCCGACGCGGTGCTGGCCTTGAGCTCGAGCCAAGTGCTCAGCCTGTCCACCGCCGCACTGCGCAGCCTCGGCAGCCAGCAACTGGGCAAACTCAGCGATGAGCAATGGGGTGAACTCAGTTCGCGCCAGCTGAACGCGCTGGCTACGGCACAGATCTCCCATCTCAGCGTCGCGCAAGCCAGCGCCCTGGATGCCGCGGCCCTGAGTGGCTTGAGTACCCAGCAATGGCGTGCCATGGGCACGCAGCAACTGCAGGGCTTTGAGACCGAGTCCGTGCGCGCACTCAGCGGCAGCTCATTGATCAGTTTGTCGCAGGCGCAGGTTCAAGCGCTGTCGACGCTGCAAATTCAAGCCCTGTCCAACGTGGCGCTGCGCCAACTCGACAGCACCCAGATGCAGGAATTCAGCGGCACGCAGATTCAAGCTTTCAGCAGCGGACAAATCGGCGCGTTGGCGGCCAATGTCTGGCCCTCCATGAACGCCGCCCTGCCCTCGCTGAGCACGGCCCAAGTCGCCGGCCTGACGAACAACCAGATTCAAGCCTTCAGCAGCGCCAACATCCTGGCGCTGAACACCGCGCAGGTCGCGGCCTTGAGCGCGAGCACGATTGCGGCCTTGTCGACGTCGGCGATCAAACTGCTGAGCAACGCCCATATTGCCGCCTTGACGACCGAGCAAGCGCAAGCCCTCACCAGCAGCGAGCTGGGCGTGATGAACACGGCTCAGTTGGATGTTTTTTCAAGCCAGCAAGTCTATGCACTGCAGCCCTCGGCCATCGCCGCCTTGAGCAGCGCGCAATTGACCGCTTTGGTGATGAATGACCTGGCAGCCGTCAGCACGGCCACTTTCGCCAGCCTCAGCAGCATGGCCCTGGCCCAGATCACCGCTCAAGCCCGGCCCGAGATCAGCAATGCCCAACTGGCGGCGATGACCTCGACCCAGGCGCCCGGACTCAGCACCGTCCAGCTGAGCAGCCTGACGACCGGCCAAGTGGAAGCGCTGTCGGTGGCGGCCCTGAATGGCCTGGGCAGCGCACAGTTCGCGGCCTTCAGCAGCGCACAGCTGTTGGCGCTGAGCTCGGCTCAAATCGAAACGCTCGACAAAAACGACTTGCCCTTCCTGGGTGCGGACACCATGCAGGGGCTCAAAGCCAATCAGATTCAAGCCCTGAGCGCGGCGCAAGTCGTGCTGCTGAGCAGCGCACAGCTGCAGGCCATCAATCCGGACAGTTTGCGCGCCTTGACCACGGCCGCACTGGATGCGATCAGCGCCGAGAATTTCGGCGCCTTGAGACCGGCCCAAATTGCCGCCCTGGGCGAAGCGCAGATCGCTGTGCTTGACGCAGGGCAGCTGCATGCCATGTCGGCCTCGGCCTTGCAGGCCCTCAATGTGGGCCAACTCAATTTGCTGACGACGCAGCAATTGCAAGGCCTCAGCGGTAGTCAGATCAACGCTTTTGCGCCGCAGCAATTGGTGGCCTTGAGCACGGCCGCAATTGGCTCCTTGAGCCTGGATCAATTGAAAGGGCTGAGCCCCACCCATATGGGCGAGTTGTCTGCGACACAGCTGGCTGCCATCGCACCGTTCAGACTCAGCGAGCTGCCCACCACCCATATAGCCGCGCTCAGCGCCAGCCAATTGGCCGGGCTGACGGTGCCGCAAGTCTTGACGCTCACCGACGCGCAGTTCGGCGCGCTCAGTGCAGCGCAAATACCCGGCATCAGCGTCGACGCATTGCGTGCGATGGCGCCGGCGCAATTTGGCGAGTTCCGTCCCGACCAGTTTGCGGCCTTGACCTCGGCCCAAGTTGTCGCCTTGTCACCGGCCGATTTGTCTCATCTGAGCGCCTCGCACATCACGGCGATGGAGCCCTTGCAATGGAAGGCCTTGCTGCCCACCCAGGTGGCTGCACTGAGCGCATCACAGGTAGAGGCGATTGGCCCGAGCCACCTGGCCTTGTTCGCGCCGACACAAATTGCCGCACTCAACGTCACCGCTGTCGCGGCGCTTTCGGGCGTTCAGCTCAATGGGCTGCCCGTTGCCGACCTTGCTGCTTTCACGCAAAGCCAGATCTCGGCGCTGAGCACCCAACAGCTGGCAACTTTGGACATGCCGCATGCGGCCGCGTTTACCGGCACACAGCGCGAAGCCATGACAGCGGCCCAACTGGGCGTGCTGGCGGCCGCCTCGCCTTTGATGCTGGATCTGAGCGGCATCGGTGTCGGCGAAGCTGCCGGTATTCATACCCTTGGCGTGGAAAACGGCGTCACCTTCGACATCAATGCCACCGGCCACGCTTCGCAAATCGGTTGGGCCGGAGCCCACAACGGCATGCTGGCCTTGGACCGCAATGGCAATGGCCAGATTGACAACGGCAGCGAGCTGTTTGGCACCGCGACCAAGCTGAACAATGGTCATCTGGCCGACAACGGCTTTCAGGCGCTGGCTCAGCTGGACAGCAATCACGACGGCAAGATTTCGGCCGCCGACGCCGAGTTCAATCATCTGCAGGTCTGGGTTGGCGCCAGCAACACCAGCAAAGGCCAACTGCATAGCCTGGCCGAGTTGGGCATCGTCGAGTTGGACCTCAACGCCAATCACCAAGAAGTGATGCAAAACGGCAATCTTGTCGGCATGGCGTCCAGCTTCAAGTCTGCGGACGGCGCCAAGCATGAGTTGGTCGACGTCTGGTTTGCGCAGGCACCCACGTCCAGCAACACGGCAAACTCAGGTCCGACTCTGCATGACTTGCTGCAAGGCCCCTCGACCAATCTTTTGACCGACAAGGCGGCGCCGACCGAATCGCCTGCAGCCGAGCCGGCTCAACACGGCCTGGCTCATCATGCGATGTGGCGCAGCGAGCAACTGCAAGACGAGCTTGAGCGCAACCGGAGCCATTTGCTGATTTGACCCGCTTGAAGCGGGCACAATGCAGCGCTATGTCAGACAAGGTGATTCCCCTCCTCGACCAGCGTCGCTTGCAGCCAAGGCCGGCCATCCCGGCGCAGTCTGTGCCTCCAAGCGGCTTGTTGGTCGACGCCCTGGGCCGGCCCTTGCGCGATCTGCGCATTTCGGTCACCGACCGCTGCAATTTCCGCTGCAGCTACTGCATGCCCAAGCAGGTGTTTGACAAGCACTACGAGTTCTTGCCGCACAGCGACCTGCTCAGCTTCGAAGAGATCAGCCGCTTGGCGCGCGTCTTTGTCGCCCACGGCGTGCAAAAACTGCGCCTGACCGGCGGCGAGCCGCTGCTGCGCCGACATATCGAGGCGCTGATCGAAATGCTCAGCGAGATCCGCACGCCCGAGGGCAAGCCGCTGGACCTGACCCTGACCACCAATGGCTCGCTGCTGGCCCGCAAGGCCGCTTCTTTGAAGGCGGCCGGACTGCAGCGCGTGACGGTCAGCCTGGACGGGCTCGACGACGCGGTGTTCCAGCGTATGAACGATGTCGGCTTCCCCGTCGCCGACGTGCTGGCCGGCATAGACGCAGCCCAAGCGGCCGGCCTGGGCCCCATCAAGGTCAATATGGTGGTCAAGCGCGGCGTCAATGACCAAGAGATTTTGCCGATGGCGCGGCATTTTCGCGGCTGCGGCGTCAGCTTGCGCTTCATCGAATACATGGATGTCGGCGCCACCAACGGTTGGCGCATGGACGAGGTGCTGCCGTCCAGTGCGGTGCTGGCGCGGCTGCGCGAAGAATTTGAGCTGCAGCCGCTGTCGGCCAGCGTCGCGGGCGAAACGGCCGAACGCTGGGGCTACGCCGACGGCCAGGGCGAGATCGGGCTGATCTCCAGCGTCACGCAAGCCTTTTGCGGCGACTGCAACCGCGCACGCCTGTCCACCGAGGGCAAGCTCTACACCTGTCTATTCGCTCACAGCGGCCATGATTTGCGTGCGCTGCTGCGCAGCGAGGCCAGCGACGCCGAACTCAGTGGCGCGCTGGGCTTGCTCTGGGGCTCGCGAAGTGATCGCTATTCACAACTGCGCGCCAGTGGCGCTGCCGAGCTTGGCCCGGGCGAGCGACGGGTTGAAATGCACTACATCGGAGGCTGAGCGCACATGCCAAGCAAGGACTTCACCGCCGATCCACCCATCAGGCTGATGCGCTTGGCCGATTTGGCGGCTTACAAAGAGCTGCGCGACGGCATGTTGGCCGACCATCCGCAAGCCTTTACCTCGGATGCGGCAACCGAGCTCTTGCGCGACGCCGACAGCTACCGGGGCCGGCTCAGCGCCGGCGGCGACGGCGCCAACCTCTTCACCCTGTGCGCCTGGGCCGGGCCGCGCATGATTGGCGCCATCAGTTGCGAGCATGAGGCGCGCGTCAAGGTGCGCCACATCGCCCACATCGTCGGCATGATGGTCAGCAACGAGATGCATGGGCAAGGCGTGGGCCGTCGTTTGCTGGAGCGTGCCTTGACGCTGCTGCAAGGCGAGCCGGTGCTGGAGTTGGTCACGCTGACGGTGACCAGCAGCAACACCCGCGCCGTGCGCCTGTACGAGGGCTGTGGTTTCACCCGTTATGGCCGGCTGGAGGGCGCGATCAAGCTGCAGGACGGACAGGTGCTGGCCAAGGACTTGATGAGCCGCCGCCTGCGTTGAAACTGACCGAACTGAAACCCGGATATGACAAGAAAAATAGCCCCGAGCAAAGAGCAAACCACCTTGCTGCCGCCGTTTGAATGCTTGCGTCTGGACCAGATCCTGGTGCCGACCACCCGGCTCCAATTTGAGGCAGCGGCCGTGGACATCGCACAAGCCGGCGTGGTCGGCTTTGACACCGAGTCCAAACCGACTTTTTTAAAAGACAGCGTCAGTGAAGGCCCGCACATCGTGCAATTTGCGACTCAGCAAAAGGCCTATATCTTTCAGCTGCACCAGGGCGACTGCCGGCAGTTTTTGGCCGACCTGCTGTGTTCCAGCGAGGTCCTGAAGGTCGGCTTCGGGCTGGAGTCCGATCATGAACAGATTCAGCACAAGCTGGGCTTTCGCTTGGCCAACGTGCTGGACTTGAACCAGGTTTTTCGCAAAGACGGCTACGCCAACTCGACCGGCGCGCGCGCCGCCGTGGCCATCATGTTTGAGCAGAAGTTTCACAAGTCGAAAAAAATCACCACCTCCAACTGGGCCGAGCGCCAGCTGACGGAGCGCCAGCTGCTTTACGCCGCCAACGATGCCTATGTGGCGCTGCGCGTGCATACAGCTCTGAATGCGCCGAAGTCGCTGCCGGAAGCTCAGCCATGAACCCAACTTTTGAAGCCATTGCCGCCCGGCTGGACGGTTATGACCCGCAAGCACTGCGGGTCGAGCTGGCGCAGCAGTTCATCAAAGCGCTCTTGCCCTTGCCGCAAGAGACGGAAAAACTGGGCCTGCGCGCCGCGTTGGGCCGGGTGCTGGCGGCCGACCTCATCTCGCCGCTGCAAGTGCCCGCTGCCGACAACTCGGCCATGGACGGCTATGCCTTGCGCGCCAGCGACCTCTTGCCTGGCGGCCAGACGCGGCTGCGGCTGGCCGGCACCAGCCTGGCCGGCGCTGTACCGAGCGCGGCCTTGGCGCCGGGCCATTGCCAACGCATCATGACCGGCGCTTTGATGCCGCCGGGGCTGGACACCGTGGTGCCGCAGGAATTCACCCAAAGGGACGGCGAATTCGTCGTAATTCCCGCCGGTCTCCTGCGCGCCGGCGACAACCGCCGCTTGGCCGGTGAGGATTTGGCGCTGGGCAGCGTGGCGCTGGCGGCTGGGCGTGTCTTGAAGCCGGCCGACCTGGGGCTGCTGGCCTCCTTGGGGCTGGCCGAGGTGGTGGTTTGGCGGCGACTCAGGGTCGCCATCATGTCCACCGGCGACGAGTTAAGAGGCTTGGGCGAGCCACTACCCCCCGGCTGCGTCTACGACAGCAACCGCTACACCATGTGGGCGATGCTGGAGCGACTCGGTGTCGAAATCATCGATCTGGGCATCGTGCGTGACCAACCCGAAGCGCTGCGCGAAGCCTTTGGCCGCGCGGCGCAGCAGGCCGATGCCATCATCAGCTCAGGCGGCGTCAGCGTCGGCGAAGCCGACCACACCAAGCGGGTGATGGCCGAACTCGGTGAAGTGCTGTTCTGGCGCATCGCCATGCGGCCGGGCCGGCCGATGGCGATTGGGCGCATTCGCAGTGGTGAAAAATCAGCACTGCTGTTCGGCCTGCCGGGCAACCCGGTCGCGGTGATGGTGACTTTTTATGCTTTTGTGCGCGATGCCTTGCTGCGCATGAGCGGCGCCAACTCCGAGCCCATGCCCATGCTGCGCGCGGCCAGCACCGGCGCGCTGCGCAAGAAAGCCGGCCGCACCGAGTATCAGCGCGGCGTCGTGACGCGCCGCCCGGACGGACAATGGCAGGTCGCCATCACCGGCAACCAAGGCTCGGGCATCTTGTCCAGCATGTGTCAGGCCAATGGCCTGGTGCTGCTGGGGCATGAACAAGGCGATGTGGCCACAGGCGACTTCGTTGATGTGCTGCCGTTTGACGGCTTGATGTAAGAACTATTTCATATCGAGGCCCGGGGCTGCTGTATAAACCCGGCCTTCAACCAAGGAGACTCTCAGATGGGTGCGCAATGGAAAGCCAAACACAAGGACCTGGCGGCGAATGCCCGCGGTCGCGCTTTCGGCAAGTTGTCAAAGGACTTGATGGTGGCAGCCCGCAATGGCGCCGACCCCGACATGAATGCGCGCCTGCGCCTGGTGGTCGAGCAGGCCAAAAAAGTCTCGATGCCGCGCGACACGATTGAGCGGGCGATCAAGAAAGGCGCCGGGCTGCTGGGCGAGCCGGTGCATTTCGAGCGCGTCACCTACGAGGGTTTTGCACCACACCGTGTGCCGGTGATCGTCGAATGTCTGACCGACAACATCAACCGCACTGTTTCCGAGATCCGCGTCTGCTTCCGCAAGGGGCAGCTCGGTGCCGCCGGCTCGGTGGCCTGGGATTTTGATCACCTCGGCATGATCGAAGCCGCACCGAACCCAGGTGCAGACCCGGAACTGGCGGCGATCGAAGCCGGCGCGCAGGACTTCGAGCCCGGCGAGGACGGTGCCACGTTGTTCTTGACCGAGCCGGCCGACCTGGATCTGGTTTGCCGCGCCCTACCTAACTTCGGATTCACCGTGCTGTCGGCCAAGATTGGCTACAAGTCCAAGAGTCCGGTCACTTTGGGTGAGGCCGAAATGGCCGAGGTCGAGCATTTTCTGGATGCCATCGACGGCCAGGATGATGTGCAAAACGTCTACGTCGGCCTAGCCGGCTAAGGCCATTCAGAAAGGGCGAGCGCCACGCCGCCCTTTCTCGAGGGTCCGGTGGCGCGCCGCAGCGGCGTGCCCAGGGCGATCCAGCCTAGCAGCGTTTCGCCGGGGCCGCAAAACGCGGCCATGATGGCGGCATCGCGTACCTTGGCGCCGGACAGCATCTTGCCGCCATAACCCAATAAATGCGCGGCATTGAGAAAGTTGGTCAGCGCCCCGCCCACGCAAGCCCATTGCTCATGGGCCGGCACCAAGGGATGACTCAGATCGATGCGCGCCAACACCGCCACGGTGACCGGCGCACGCAAGGCCCGCTCGGCATCGATCGCGGCACCGGCCTCGTCCTTACCAGCCGCCCGGCCCGCCGCCACGAACAACTCGGCCATGCGCACACGCGCCTCGCCGCGCACGATTTTGAAGCGAAAGGGCAGCAGCTCGGCATGGTCGGGCGCGCGCAGCGCCGCCTCCACCATCAGACTCAGCTCCGCCTGATTCGGCCCCGGCTCGGCGAGGTGCTTGGGTCCGACCGAATAGCGGCTCAGCAGCGCCTGCAAAGCCTTGTGTTCGTCATTCATTCACGACGCCTCCGACAATAGTCGCGCCGGCTCCGGCTCGCCATCGAAGCGCTCGAAACCGCTATAGCAAATGAAATGCCGGCCTTTGGCGCGGCCTATCAAGGTCAGGCCAAGTTGCTGCCCCAAGGCATGGCCCATCTGCGTGATGCCATTGCGCGAGACGATGATGGGCACGCCCATTTGCGCCGACTTCATCACCATCTCGCTGGTCAGGCGGCCGGTGGTGTAGAAACACTTGTCTGCCCCGCTAACGGGTAATTCCCCAGCCTGCATCCACATCCAGCCTGCAATGCTGTCGATCGCGTTATGGCGACCCACGTCTTCCATGTGAACCAGCATCTGCTCGCCGCAGAAAAGCGCGCAGCCATGCACCGAGCCGGCTTTTTTATAGACGCTGTCAAGTTTGCGGGCCTGCTCCAGCATCGCGTACAAGCTGCTCTGGCGCAGACGGGCGCTGGCCGCGCTGGGCAGTTGCACGCTGTTCACATCGGCCATCAGGGCACCGAACACCGTACCCTGTCCACAGCCGGTGGTCACGATGCGCTGCGCCGTTTTCTGCTCGATATTGGCAATGCCGGCGCGCGTGCGCACGGCCGCCGCATTGACCTCCCAGTCGACCGTGATCGACTCGATCTCGGTCACGTCATTGATCAGACGCTGGTTGCGCAGGTAGCCCAGCACCAGCAGCTCGGGCGCCAGGCCCAGGGTCATCAAGGTGACCAACTCACGCTTGTCAACGAACACCGTCAGCGGCCGCTCGGCCGGGATGTGCATGGGGCGGCGCGCACCGAACTCGTCCAGCACCGTCACTTCATGGGTCAAAGGCGCTGAGCATTGGGTCAGCCTTGGCAAATTTCGCATTCGAGCTCAGCGAGGCGCAGGCAAGCGCTGCAACTCGTCCAGCGTATTGGCATTGGCGAACGCCTCGGCATCGTCAAACAGGACCCGCGCACAGCGATGCTGCGCCGCCCATTTACCGATCTTGGCTTCGCCGCCTTGGGTGAAGCGCACAAGGCTTTCCAGCAGCTCGGTCTTCAGCAGGCAGAACACAGGCTGCGGCTGCGGACGGCCGGTCTCGGCGTCTGTCGTCAGCACCATCGCCAGCTCGGCGTTCTCATGCTCCATGGCCGCCGCCAGCCGCGCCACCATATCAGTGGGAAACAAGGGCGAGTCGCAGGGCACCGTGACCATATACGGGGTCTCGCAATGCTCCAGCCCCGCCATGAAGCCGGCCAGCGGGCCGGCGAAATCGGGCAAGCTGTCCGGCCAGACTGCCGCACCCATGGACTCGTAGGCACTCAAGTTCCGGTTGGCATTGATGATGACTTCGCCCACTTGCGGCCCTAAACGCAACAGCGCATGCAAGGCCAAGGCCGTGCCCTGGTACGGCTGCAGGCCCTTGTCGACGCCGCCCATGCGGCTGCCGCGGCCGCCGGCCAGGATCAGGCCGGTGATGTCTTTGGGATCAATCACGTCACTGCTCCAACTTGCGTCAGTTTTTTGCGTTAGGGAAAAACAACTGCTCGCCGCCAATCTTGTAGGCGGCAATGGTGGCCTGGCCGTCCGGCGATACCACCCAGTCGGAGAAGGCCTGTGCCAGCGCGGTCTTGGTGTGCGGGTGCTTGGCCGGATTGACGACGATCACGCCATATTGGTTGAACAGGCGCTTGTCGCCCTCGACCAAAACGGCCAGATTGCCGCGATTCTTGAAGGACAGCCAGGTGCCGCGGTCGGTCAAAGCATAGCCATCGACGCTGGACGCGATATTCAGCGCCGGTCCCATGCCGCAGCCACAGGCGCGGTAGTCGAACAGACTGCCGTCTGCCTTGACGGCGGGGTCGGCGATGCCGGCGGCCTTCCAGAAGCGCAGCTCGGCCGCATGGGTGCCGCTCTTGTCACCGCGCGACACGAAGATCGCCTTGGCCGAGGCCAGCTTGTTCAAGCCCACCACCACATCCTGGCCGCGCACGCCGGCCGGATCACTGCTCGGTCCGACCAAGACGAAATCATTGAACATCACCGGCCGGCGGGCCAACCCGAAACCCTCGGCAACGAACCTTTCTTCGGCCACTTGGTCATGCACGAACAAGACATCGGCATCGCCGCGCCGGCCCATATCAAGCGCCTGGCCGGTACCTTGGGCGACCACGCGCACCTCGATGCCACTGGCTTTTTTGAAGGCCGGCAACAAATGAGCGAACAGGCCCGACTGCTCGGTGCTGGTGGTCGAAGCCATCACGATAGACCGATCCTGTGCGTGGCCGCTCGCGCTCAGGGCTGCGGCGAACAAGAATGCAAGAACAGACTTCACAGCAAATCCCATGTCAACTCCCCTTTTAGAAACAATTCAAGCCTTGCATCGAGTGCATGCTTGTTGAAGAAATCAGCGCTGGGCAGATCGACACGGATCTTGCCACGGTCCAGATAGATCACCCGGCTGGCCAAACGCTTGGCCTGACCCAGATTGTGCGTGCTCATGATCAGGGTCATGCCCTCCGCACTGAAGCCGGCCAGCAGTTGCTCGATCTCCTGTTTGGCCGAGGGGTCGAGGTTGGCGGTCGGCTCGTCCAGAAAAAGAATAGCCGGCCTGACGGCCCAGGCCCGCGCCAAAGCCAAGCGCTGCTGCTGGCCGCCCGAAAGGCCGCGCGCCGGGCGGTCCGCCAGCGCCATCAGCCCTGCACGTTGCAAGGCCTCATTGGCCCGCGTCGCCCGCTCTAGCCGCGGAACGGCAGCCAGCCACAGCGCCAACAGCAGATTGCGCCGCACCGACAGCCGCAACATGAAGGGCCGCTGAAACACCATCACCTGCGGCCCGCAACTCTGGCCCACCGTGCGACTGCCGCTCAGCGGCAGCAAGCCGTGCAAGGCCTGCAAGAGCGTGGTCTTGCCCGAGCCATTGGCGCCGACCAGGGCAATGAATTCGCCCTGATGGACTTGCAGCGTGACCTCGCTCAGCGCCTGCACAGAGCCGAAGGAAACGCCGACGTCCTTCAGATTCAGCAAGTCATCACTCACTTGGCATACTCCGACTGCCCGCCCTGCGACCGTTGCCATGCCTGCACCAGTGCAATCATGAGATTGATCAGAGCGACCAGACCCAGCAGCACCAGGCCCAGCGCCAACGCCAGTGGCAGATCGCCCTTGCTGGTTTCAAGAGCAATCGAGGTGGTGATGACACGGGTCACCCCGTCAATATTGCCGCCGACAATCATCACCGCGCCAACTTCAGAGATCGCGCGCCCGAAGGCGGTCAGCAAAATCGTCAGCACGGCCCAGCGCTCATGGACCAGCATCAGCAAGGCAGCGGTAAAAGGCCGCGCACCCATCGAGCGAAGCTGCTCGCCGCCGTCGCGCAGCGCGTCGCGCACCAGTTGCTGCGAGAGCGCGGCCATCACCGGCAAGACCAAAATGGTCTGCGCCAGCACCATCGCTGACGGCGTGAACAAAATGCCCCAGGAACCAAGTGGCCCGCTGCGCGACAAGAGCAGATAGACCACCAGACCCACCACCACCGAGGGCAGAGCCAACAAGGTCGCCAAAAAGCCCTGCAGGATGCGGTGACCGGGGAAGCGCGCGACCGCCACCCAGGCGCCTGCGGCCAGCCCAAAGCCGGCGGCGATCAAGCAGGCCGAGCCGCTGACCAGCAAGGACAGGCGCAAGGTGTGCATCAATACCGGGTCGGCGCTCAGCAGCATCGCCCACGCCGCGCCCAGGCTCTCGGAAAATGCTGCGCTCAAACGGCGATCACCCCAGCAAGGCCAGCTCGGCCGGCAAATTCAGGAGGAGGTTCTGCGGCTTCAGCTTCAGCCGCTTGTCGGCCGTCATCGCCAGACCCAGGTAAATGGGCTTGGCATAGCCGCCCGGAACATCAAGTCTGAACAGGCTGATCAGCTGCGTCAGGCGCTCGTTCGCAAGCGGCTGGCCCTCGTACAAATCGTTCAGCAAGCCCATCGCCTCCACATCCAGGCCGATATGCCAGCTCCAAGCTGGGTCATCGACCTTTTGCAGCGGCGTGATGCTGAGCGGCTGCCCCAGAAAATGCTGCAGCCATTGTTCAAGCACGCGGGCCAGCGCACTCAGGCCCGAATGTTTCAGCGTGAGATTGAATTTGAAGCCATGGCCGAGTTCGGTGCTGATCTCATGCGTCAGGTCGAGCGCGAACAGACCATCAGCGCCAGCGCGCCAGAAGTCGGCGGCATTGCCCGGGCTCAGCACGTCCAACAGGCCTGCAGCGGCTTGGCGCTGATCCAAGCCCTGCTGATCGACACAGAGCAGCCGGCCCTCGACCAAGCTCAGTCGCTGCGTGCGGAATAGCATTTGCCCAGCCCGGACTTGAAAAGCATCCGCCTGGCCGGCCTGCAGGTGGCCCACGATGGCTGCAACCAGTCCGTCCAGAAACACCGGCGGCAGGTTCAAGGGGCGCCCGAGCAGGCCCAAATAGCAGGCTTCCAAGGTGCCGGCGGCCAGCAACTCGTCTCTGAAACGCAAAAAGAACTGATAGTTGGCGCGCGCGTCGGGGTCCGCGATTTCCACCAACTGGGCGGGCGAAACAGCTACTGAGGGCGCGAGCGACAAGGCTTGGTGGAGCGCGATCTCGGCCGGACATGACTCGTCCAACAAGGTCAACTCGGGGCCCTGCAGCCACAGCCGCAGAAAATCATCGTTAGGCAGCAGCCAACCCTGGGCGTTCGTCGTCAAATTTGAGCGCGCGCCAAGGTCCCAGAAATCATGCAAGGATGTCGAAGGGTTCAGATCCAGGGTCGTCACTTCTTGGCCGGAACTGGAGCTGTCGCAGGAGCAGAGGCAGCGGCTGATACGGCAAGCAGCTCGGGCGGCACAAAGGCTCCTGGATCGACGCAAGCCGGCGTATCCACAGCAGGCTGGACCTCGCGACCTTCGGCCTTGGCATTTTTTCGGTAGCCATCGGCAACCCGGTTCATCGCTTGGCAGAGCTGGTAGGCCGCCAGCTTGTCGGACCAAGCCGTCTTTGCAGCTGCAGCGGCCGCCTTGGCCTTGGCTTCATCGCTGGCCGCCGGCAACTTGGCTGAAACGCCCGCGGCCGCCAGACAGATCAAGGTGGCCAGGCACAGTCTAGGAAAAGAGTTGGTCAAGCGGCGCATGATCGGCTTCCTTGTCAAATGTCGTCGTTGTTCAGTGCTGAGCGGCCGGATTCGCTGGCCGCGACTGATCCACTGGCGTCGAGCGTTGGGCGGGGATGTTGCCAGCGCGAATGTCATCGAACCAGAGTTCATGATGTTCTTTTGCCCAGCCCTCATCGACCATACCGGTCTGCATCGCCTTCAGCGCGTCCTTCATGCCCACGGTGCCCATATAAATGTGGCCGAGGAAGAGCACCATCATCAGCATGGCCGCAACCGCGTGGATCATGTGAGCGATCTGCATATCACCGCGCAAATAGGCCAGACCCGGGAGCAACTGATCAAGCACCAGGCCCGAACCGACAACGGTGAAGCCGAGCAAGAACACACCACCCCAGAACACCACCTTCTCACCGGCATTGAAGCGCGCCGACGGCACTTCATGTTCACCGAACAGACCACCGCCCTTGAGCATCCATTTGAGGTCATGAACTGTAGGCAAGTTGTCACGTACAAAGGTCATGAACACCACCAAGAGCGAGACCGCAAACAGCGGGCCGGCAAGATTGTGTGCGGTCTTCAGCGCATAGGTCAGCCAGCCGAACAGCGTGGCACCCAGCACCGGCAGCAAGAAGAACTTGCCGAAGGCCATCACCAGGCCCGAGATGGCCAGCAGACTGAAGG
Source organism: Paucibacter sp. B2R-40 (assembly GCF_025717555.1). Lineage (GTDB taxonomy): Bacteria > Pseudomonadota > Gammaproteobacteria > Burkholderiales > Burkholderiaceae_C > Paucibacter_A. The sequence goes on from NZ_JAJIRP010000003.1 coordinate 476,947, forward strand.
CCGCCGCGTTGCTCCAGTGCGCGGCGCGCTCGAAATAGGTGAAGCGTTCGATCAGGCGGCCGGTATAGGGCACATGGCCGCCCAGCGTGCCCTTGGAAAAATAGAACAGCGCCAAGGCCAACACCGTGATCAAGAGCAGCGACCCACCATAGGGAATGATCCACTGATTGCGTACTTGGCGCCAGGCCTCGCCGGCCGTGGTCAGCTTGGAGCCGGGGTACTGGATCATGGACTGAATCAAGACGCCCTTCTCAGCGCCGGGCAGATTGCTGGTACCGGCATGATCACCGGAGCCATGCACGGCCCGCCAAAAAGGCGCGTTATTGCCGGGCTGGGATTTGGCGCGCTGGGCGTTGCTGTCGTCCGCCTTGGGCAGGGCCGGAGCGACAAAACCAGCCGGTGGCGCGACCGCCGCAGCGGCCGAAGCTGCGGAGTCCGGTGCGGCCTGCGCGCAGGCCACCGACAGTGTCAACAACGCCAGCAAAGAAGCAAAGAAGTTGCGCATCTTGGCCTCCGTCTTCAGCGTGAATAGTCGTTCTGCGCCTGGTTGCGCCGGCGTATCTGGCCCTCCCAAGAGGCTTGGTCGCCAGGCGTCCAGCCGGGCGCCTTGAAGGCCGGATTGGCGGCCGCGCTGACGCTCCAGGTCGACGCATCGGAGCCCGCCCTCTTGAGCAGCTTTTGCTCGCGTTCGGCACAAGCCTGCAGATTCAACAAAGCAATCGCGGCGAGCGCCAAGAGCCGGGCCTTCATGATTTCGCCTCGCCGGGCTTGCCGCCGACGGGCTTGCCGTAAGCAGTGCCCCAGCCCCAGACCTCGCTGCCCTTGCCACGCACCAGCACCCGGTTGCGCAGAATGTCGGCGACCACATCACCGTCGCCGGCCAGCAAGGCCTTGGTTGAGCACATCTCGGCACAGGCCGGCAACTTGCCCTCGGACAGACGGTTGCGGCCGTATTTTTCAAACTCGGCCTGGCTGCCATTTTCTTCGGGGCCACCGGCACAGAAAGTGCATTTGTCCATCTTGCCGCGCAGACCAAAGGCGCCGGTGCTGGGGAACTGTGGTGCGCCAAAGGGGCAGGCGTAGGAGCAGTAGCCGCAGCCAATACAGATGTCTTTGTCATGCAGCACCACACCTTCGTCGGTGCGGTAAAAGCAGTTGACCGGGCAGACCGCCATGCAGGGCGCGTCCGAGCAATGCATGCAGGCGACCGAGATGCTTTTCTCGCCCGCCACGCCATCGTTCAAGGTGACGACGCGGCGGCGGTTGACACCCCAGGGGATGTCATGCTCGGCCTTGCAGGCGGTCACGCAGCCATTGCACTCGATGCAGCGCTCCGAGTCGCAGATGAATTTCATTCTTGCCATGTCAGTACTCCCCTTAGACGGTCGCTTTAGCGATTTGGCAGACCGTCGTCTTGGTCTCTTGCATCATCGTCACGCTGTCATAACCATAAGTCGTGGCGGTATTGACCGCCTCGCCGCGCACAATGGGTGCTGCGCCTTCCGGGTAATGCTGCAGCAGATCAACGCCCTGCCAGCGGCCCGAGAAGTGAAACGGCAGCCAGACGGTATCGCGGTCGACCCGCTCGGTCACCAGGGCCCGCACGGTCAGCTTGGCGCCAGTCGGCGTGGTCACCCAGACATCCTCACCGTCGCGGATACCTCGGTCATTGGCCGTGGCCGGGTTGATCTCGACAAACATATGCTGCTGCAACTCAGCCAGCCAGCGGTTCGAGCGCGTCTCCTCGCCGCCGCCCTCGTACTCGACCAAACGGCCCGAACTCATGATCAGGGGATAAGTCTTACCAATGTCGATGTTCTTGTCCTGCACGCTCTTGTACAGCGTGGGCAAGCGCCAGAAGCTCTTCTTGTCATCATGCGTGGGGTACTTGGCAATTAAGTCTGGCCGGGTCGAGAACAAGGCTTCCCGGTGCTGCGGAATCGGATCGGGGAAGTTCCAGACCACCGCCCGCGCCTTGGCGTTACCGAAGGGATGGCAGCCATGTGCCATCGCCACACGCTGGATGCCACCGGACAGATCGGTCTTCCAGTTCTTGCCCTCGGCCAACTTCATTTCGGCCTCGGTCAGGTCGTTCCACCAGCCCAGTTTTTTGAGCAGCAGATGGTCGAACTCCGGGTAGCCGGTGGTGATGGCCGAGCCCTTGGAATGAGAGCCATCTTCGGCCAGCAAGCTGACGCCATCCCGCTCAACGCCGAAGTTAGCGCGGAAGTTGCCGCCGCCCTCCATCACATGCTTGGAAGTGTCGTAGAGATTGGGCGAACCGGGGTGCTTGAGCTCGGGCGTGCCGTAGCAGGGCCAAGGCAGGCCGAAGTAGTCGCCGTCGAGCTTGTAGCCGGTTTCCTTGTCGATGCCGCCCTTGGCGCGCAGGGTCTTGACATCGAAGACATTCATATTGCGCATATGCGCTTTGAGCCGCTCAGGGCTCTGGCCGGTATAGCCAATCGTCCACAGGCCACGGTTGATCTCGCGCAGCAGCGACTCGGGCTCCGGCTCCATCATGCCGCCCTTGCCCGCCACCAGCTTGCCGCTCTTCATCAGCTCTTTGTCAAAGCCAAGTTTTTGCGCCAGCTGGTACATGATCATGTGATCGGTGCGCGACTCCCACAGCGGCTCGATCACCTTCTCGCGCCATTGCAGTGAGCGGTTCGACGCGGTGCAGGAACCGCTGGTTTCGAACTGCGTGCAGGCCGGCAGCAGATAGACCGCGCGGTTCGGGTTCAGCTCCTCCGCCTTGCCAGGCATGGCGGCCATCGCGGCGGTAGCGGACGGGAACGGGTCAACCACAACCAGCAGGTCGAGCTTGTCCATCGCCTTCTTCATCTCCAGACCACGGGTCTGCGAGTTGGGCGCATGGCCCCAGAAGAACAGGCCGCGCAGATTGCTGTCCTGGTCGATCAGCTCGTTCTTCTCCAGCACACCATCGATCCAGCGCGAGACGGTCATGCCGGGCTTGGTCAACATACCCGGCGCGTACTGCTTTTTGATCCACTCGAAGTCGACATCCCAGATCTTGGCGAAATGCTTCCAGGCACCCTCGGCCAGGCCGTAATAGCCAGGCAGCGAGTCGGGATTCGGGCCTACATCGGTGGCACCTTGAACGTTGTCGTGGCCACGGAAGATATTCGTGCCGCCGCCACTCACGCCCACATTGCCCAGTACCAACTGCAGGATGCAGGACGCCCGCACCACCGCATTGCCGGTGGTGTGCTGGGTCTGGCCCATGCACCAGACCACCGTGCTGGGCCGGTTGTCGGCCAAGGTCTTGGCCACCTTGTAGCAAGTGGCCTCGTCGACGCCGCAGGCCTCAAGCACCTTGTCCGGCGTCCACTTGGCCATGATCTCCTCACGCACCTTGTCCATGCCGAAGACACGGTCGTGGATGTACTGCTTGTCTTCCCAGCCGTTCTTGAAGATGTGATAAATCAGGCCGAACACGAAGGGGATGTCAGAGCCGGAGCGGATGCGCACATAGTCATCGGCCTTGGCCGCCGTGCGGGTGAAGCGCGGGTCGACGACGATCATCTTGCAGCCGTTTTCCTTGGCATGCAGCATGTGCAACATCGAGACCGGATGGGCCTCGGCCGCGTTCGAGCCGATGTACATCGCAGCGCGGGAGTTGCGCATATCGTTGTACGAGTTGGTCATCGCGCCGTAACCCCAGGTATTGGCCACGCCGGCCACCGTGGTGGAATGGCAGATGCGCGCCTGGTGGTCGCAGTTATTGCTGCCCCACATGCTCACCCACTTGCGCAGCAGATAGGCCTGCTCGTTATTGTGTTTGGAGGAGCCGACGATAAAGACCGAGTCCGGGCCGGACTGTTTCTTCAACTCAAGCATCTTGGCGCTGATTTCGGTCAGCGCCACGTCCCAGCTGATTTTCTGGTACTTGCCGTTCACCAGCTTCATCGGCGTGCGCAGCCGGTGCTCGCCGGCGCCATGCTCGCGCAAGGCCGCACCCTTGGCGCAATGCGCGCCCAGATTGATGGGTGAGTCAAACACCGGCTCTTGGCGCACCCAGACGCCGTTCTCGACCACCGCGTCGACCGCGCAACCCACCGAGCAATGGCCGCAGATGGTGCGCTTGACTTCCACCTTGGCGCCAGGACCGGCGGCCGGCGCCGCAGTTTCGGCGGCCTGGGCATTGCGCTGCACCAGGCTGAGCTGCGTGGCGGCCAAGCCAGCGCCCAAGCCCAAACCGGAGCGACGCAGGAACAGGCGTCGGTCCATGGTCGGAATGGCCCTGCGTTGGCCATCGAGGCCCCGGCTCAGGCTGTTCAGCAGGCCCGTCGAAGTCGACGCAGTGGCAGAAGTCTTGCGTGTCAGCAGCATATTGTCTCCAGCGGGGCCTGTTGTCGGCCCGTCAAAACCCAGTACCAGAAGGTGAAATCAGGAGCGCGCGGTTTCGTAATAGCGCAGCACATGCGGGCTGAGCTGATAGCCACCGGCGGTGTCGGCCGCCACCTTCTCAGCAAGAGCAGGGGCCTGCTCCTCGACCGCAACGACGGGCAAGGCCTTGGCCACCACGGCGGCAGCACCCGCCGCACCTAAGCCCAATAGCCAACCGCGTCGCTTCAACGGTGCGCTGGCTGCCATGCTGTCCATCTTTTCGGTGACTTGCTGTTTGCTCATACTCATGGTCATCAACTCCGTAACAAGCTTGCTGGACGAATATAGCCCTGTTGCCTGGTTTTTGCATCGGGCTACACCCGCGCAGCGCACAGGCAGAGAAAACTCAGGTCTCAAGCAGATCAAAACCCTGCGCTTCGACGGCAAAGAAGTCCCGCGCAAAGCCGGCCAAGGCGCGATAAAAATCAGCCTGTGGCTGGGCGCTAAGCGCATCGCAAAGTCCATCAACCCAGCCGCGCAGGTGAAGGTTGAAAAAGCGCTGCTGCCCGGCCAGATTGCTGACACCGGCGTCCTCGCCGGCGATCAGGTAACGCATCACTTCACACAGACTGGCGACATGGTCCTCGGTCTCCAGCACCGTTTGCGGTCGCTCCAGGCCCAGCGCCGCCAAGGCGCTACGCAACTCGACCAAGGGCTGTTGATTCAGCGAGCCGGCCAAATACTGCGAGCTGAACAGGCAAACCGCCGGCTTGCCGACGCCGCCGAACAGGGCGACAAACTCGGCCTCTATGGCCGCCAAGCCCAGACGCCGCGAGGCTGCCACCAACTCACCCCAAGACGATTCCAAGAAGGCGCCCGCCATGGGTGCCTCGGTCACCGCCACGCGCAACTGGCTGTACAAGTCATTCGAGGGCGGCGCGTAGAACAACTCGGCCAGCAAGCCGTAAACCTCGGCACGGGCCAACTCTTCAGCCGCATCCGGGCTGTGAAAGTCGATTGAGGCAGTCTTGCTCATAGCTGATCGATCCTGACTTCATTGGGGTTGCTGTGCATCGCGATGACGCGGCAATCGCCGCACATTTTCAATCGATCGGCAGCGGCTCCTTGGAACATCGGGTGAGCACCCAGCTTGGCCAACATCAGCTCGATCGCCTTCGGCGTCGCGAAGGGCTTGGCGCAGCGGACGCAGCAAAACGGTTCGACCTCATTCAACACTCGCATTTGCTTGCGCAGCCGCCCACCGTCGGCCAGCAAGAATCTGGGCTGCAAGCTGATCGCGCGCTCTGGGCAGGTGCTCGCGCACAGGCCACATTGGACGCAGTTCTTTTCGATGAAGCGCAGTTGCAGCTTGTCCGGGTTGTCGGCCAGGGCGGCTGCAGGGCAGGCGCTGACGCAACTCAAACACATGCTGCAGCGATCCGGGTCGACCTGCAATGTCCCAAAAGGGCTGCCCAGAGCCGGCAAGGCAATCTCGTCGGGCAGCTGTGTCGCCTGGGTCATCAAATGGTCCAGGCATAACTCCAAGGTGGCGCGCTTGTCGGCCAGCACGCGGTAGCTGGCGACTTGCGGCACGGATTGGGCCGGCTGCGCCTGCAAAGCCAGATCCAAGGCCGCAAGGTCCGTGGCCTCAATCAGGGTCAGATGTTGCCCCTTGAAGCCCAGGCCATGCAGGATCGCCTGGGCTGCGGCCATCTGCGCACGCACGGCGGCGCGGTAGTCGGGCGCTTCTTCCGTCGTCATCAAAACCCAGACCTGGGAGGCGCCGTAGGCAATCGCCGACAGCCACAACTCCATCCCCATTGAGGCGGTATGCCAGGCATCGAGCGGCAGCACACGGGCCGGCACGCCCTGCACGGCCGCCCGCGTACGCGCCGCGCGGCCCAGCTCGCCGACCAACTTGGCGCCGCCGCCTTGGCTGTGGATCAGCAGCGCCGCGTCCTTCCCGCCCGCGCGGGCATAAGTGCTCAGCAGCGTGCGTATGCGTTGACCCTGGGCATCAGGCCCGGGCGTCGCGTATTGCAACGCGCCGCTCGGGCAGACGGTGGTGCAAGCACCGCAACCCACACACAGATGCGGCTCCACGATGATGCCGGCCAAGGTCGGCCCGCCGGCCTTGCCTTTTCTGGACGCATCGCTGCGAATCGCTTGCGCCGAACAGACATCGATGCAAGCCGTGCAGCCGATCTGCTCATTGCGGCTGTGCGCGCAAAGCTTTTGCTTGTAGTTGAAAAATTTGGGCTTCTCGAACTCACCGACCGCCTCGCGCAGTTGCAAGACGGCGGCCATCAGCTGCGCGTCGTCACCAGCGTGGAAATAGCCCTGCGGCGGCTGATGCAGGGAGATCAAGGGCGCGCGACTCAGGTCCAGCACAAGATCGAACGACTCGCTGCGGCTCTGTGGCAAGCGATCAAAATCTATGGCTCCGGCGGCGGCGCAAACCTTGACGCAGTCGCGGTGGCTGCGGCACTTGCTCAGATCAACTTGGTAGCTGAAATCGATCGCGCCTTCAGGGCAGGCCTCGACGCAGGCATTGCAGCGGGTACACAGGTCCAGGTCAATCGGATTGCGCTGCGTCCAGCTGACTTCAAACGCACCCAGCCAACCGCTGATCTGCACCTGCTCGCCAGCAAAGACCGGCAGCGTGCGGGTCTGCGGCAATGCGCCCTGCCCTGGGTGCAGCAGCAAACTCAGGTCCAGCTTATCGGCCAGCATCTCGGCCGCACGCGCGGCGCGCTCAGCATCACCAATGATCAAGGCACGGCCTTGCGAGCGATAACTGACCGTCGGCACCGGCGCGGCATCGGGCAATTGCGCCAGCGCCAGCAGCGCAGCGATCTTGGGGCTGGCCTGCAGGCCGTCCTTGGACCAGCCACCCGTCTCGCGAATATTGACGAAGCGAATCGGCCGCTCGCTGAGCGGCAGCGCACCCTCGGTCTGCTCATTCAGCTGCAGGAACAGCCGGCTTTCCTGGGTGCAGGCCACCAACAGATCGTCACCGGACTTGGCTGCGCGCTGAAACGCGGCGGCCTCGCGGCGACACAGCAAGGTGTGAACCGTCTCCAGACCCGCGCCGGCTTCAGGCCCGAGCGCCGCTTTCAGAGCCGTCTTCAGGGCCGGGCCGTCCAGCGGCATCGTCTTGTTGCAGTCGCAAATCAGCGTGGTCGTCGTCATGGATAGGGCTCGGGGTTTCGGGTGCGACAAGTTTTGGCGGGGTCAGGTCTTGCGCTGCGGCAACTGGCGCTTCTTCTTCAAGCTCGAACAAGCCCAAGGCCTGACTTTGATGCAACTGCCGCAACATGCTCAAGGGTAGCGGGTCGGGCTGGCTGTAATCATCAATATAGGTATCGAGCCCGTCCATCAAGTTGAAATGGGGGTCGGAGAAGAACAGTTTTTTCATCGCCGCACGCTGCACGCCGGCATCAACATCCTGACTCATGAAGCGCGTGTAGTCGCTGGCCTGCGTCAACAGTTCGACATCGGCGTAGCTCGGGGCGGGCTCGGCGGCAACTTCTGCTGCCGCAGCTTCTTTGGCTTGCGGCGGCGTCAAGGGCAGCGTCAAGGGCGCCGCCGCCACTGGCGCGCGAGCCTCGGCCTTGCGTTTGCCCCAGCGCGCCAAAAAGCCGACCGGCTCCTGGGCGGCCGCGTCTTTGTCCTGAGCCGCCATCAGCGTCTTTGCTCCGGCGGCAAGAAGGACTGCGGGCGGCGCCGCTCCTTCTTCACTTCGGGGCGGTAATGCTGCTCAACAAAGGCTTGCAACCAAGCTGCCAGATCGGCCGGCAGCGGCACGTTGTCGACCCGCTCCTGCGCGTCCAACCAGCGGCCAGCTTCGGTATAGCTGAGGCTCACGCGTTCGGCCCAGGCCGATGAGGGGTCTTCATCATCAATGCGCCAGACCACAAACCAAACCGGGGCGCGCGTATTCAAATTAAGAAAATAGCCTTCGGCCTCATCCGCAAACAGAGCCAGTTCGAAGTTTGGGTAGAGGCTGGTCTGCAGCTTGCCGTCATCGCGCAGCACGCGCGGCTGATGGCCAAACCCGGCTTCATGCGCGACCACATCCACGACCGAAAAACGCCAAGCTTCCCATTGATTGGGCTGCGCCTGCCGCTCCATCACGACAGCCACGCGCACCGACGGGCGCTGTGCGGGCGAGGCCAGGGCTGTTGAGCCAGGCAAAGAGGGCGGGTGCGCGGCAGCAAGATCCGAATTCATGCAGCCAGTCTAGCGCCCTCTTGCCAATTGAGCTGCGCCGCCCACTTGCACAACCTGGTCAAGCCAGGGAATTCAGCGCAGCGTAAACACAGCCACCGCCTGTTGCAGGTTTTGCGCTTGGTGGCGCAGACTTTCGGCGGCAGCTGCGCTTTGCTCGACCAAGGCCGCGTTTTGCTGTGTACTTTGATCCATCTTGCCGACCGCAGCGCCGATCTCGGCCACACCGGCACTTTGCTCCCGGCTGGCATGACTGATTTCGGCCACGATGTCGGTCACGCGCTTGATGGATGTAACGATTTCTTCCATCGTGGCACCGGCTTGATCAACCAGGCTGGTGCCGCGCTCGACCCGCTCGACGCTGTCGTTGATCAACTGCTTGATCTCTTTGGCCGCCTCGGCGCTGCGCTGCGCCAAGCTTCGCACCTCGCTGGCCACCACCGCAAAACCGCGCCCTTGCTCGCCGGCACGAGCCGCCTCCACTGCCGCGTTCAAGGCCAAGATATTGGTTTGGAAGGCAATGCCGTCGATCACGCTGATGATGTCCGAAATGCGGCGCGAGCTGTCGTTGATGCCCTTCATGGTGTCGACCACCTGACTGACCACTGCCCCGCCTTTGATGGCCACCGAACTGGCGTTGGCCGCCAGCTGGTTGGCCTGCGCAGCGCTGTCGGCATTGCGCCGCACGGTGTCGCCCAACACATCCATTGACGAGGCGGTTTGCTGCAGACTGCTGGCCTGCTGCTCGGTGCGCACACTCAGATCGTTATTGCCCTGCGCGATCTCGGCACTGGCCGTGGCCACGCCGTCGGTGCCATTGCGCACCTGCGAAACCGCCTGCGAGAACTGCTCCACCATGGTCATCAACACGCCCATCACGCTGTGCGCGTCCTGGCTCTCGTTGTGCAGGCGCTGGGCCAAATTGCCCTCGGCGATTTCTTTGACCGCGGCCACCACCTGATGAGGCTCACCCCCCAAACGCTGGGCCATCCAATGCTTGGCATACCAAAGCAGACCCAAGCCAAGGCTCGCCAATAAAAACGCCAAGCCCATGACGATGCCGAACCAGCGACCCTCGGCGGCTTGGGCGGCGCTCACTTGTGCCTCGGTCCGCGCGTCCAGCATGCGCAAAAACTCATCCACCGGCTTCATGATCTTAGCCTTGTATTGGTGGTAGTTCTTGTCATGCATCATGGCCTGCGCCTTGGGCAGATCGGGCTCGCCTTGTTTGGTGAACTTGCCCGCGCCATCATCGAACAGGCCCTTGACCATATTCATCGCCACGGTCTCGGTCTTGACCAGATCATCGGAATTGCCGGCCGCCTCTTTGAGCTTGCCGAACTCGGCCTCGGTGAAACCGGCCGCCTTCATGGATTCAAGCAAGGGCGTGCTGGTGCTGCCCCCCTTGCCCATAGGCGGCTCGCTGCCGGCAGCACGAAAGTCCCAATAGATCTTCTCGTACCCCGCCGGCCTGGGTTTCTTGCCGTTGCGGATGTCCAGCACCTCGAAGTACTGCTGCTCCCATTGGGCATCGCCGGTCATCACATAGGTGCGCGCCAACCGTGTCAGATCATCGGAACTCTGCCGTAGCTCATCGGCCAGCATCGAGGACACATAACGAGAATTTTCAGCGGCGGACAAGGCGCTGCCGGCAGCATGCAAGCGGGAAATAGCAAACAGCAGCAGCAACACGGCCACCCCCATCGCCAGCAAAGCCATGCCGAACATCTGCTTGACAGTTTTCATTTGATCATCCCTAGGCCGATAGCGAAACGAATTCACCCGCCGATGACCGGCCCATGCCCCATCGGGCAGCCGGTTCCGACGCCTATGGCCTATCGGATCAAACCAAACTCAGCTGAAGGTGATTTTTCACCTTACCCCGGCCGAGCAGCCAGGGGATCAATTCAAGTGCCCTTGGAAATCGAAATGCTCGGGAACTTGGCCGAATAGTCCTTGGACTGCGCCGCGATCTTCACCGCCACCTTGCGGGCCAGGGTCTTGTAGAGGCCAGCAATTTCGCCGTCCGGATCGGCCACCACGGTCGGTTGACCGGCATCGGCTTGAACGCGGATGGACATCGCCAGCGGCAAGCCACCCAGGTAATCGATGCCGTATTGCTGCGCCATTTTCTGCCCGCCGTCGGCGCCGAAGATGTGCTCGGCATGGCCGCAGTTGGTACAGATATGTACGGCCATGTTCTCGACCAAGCCCAAAATCGGCACGCCGACTTTCTCGAACATCTTCAAGCCCTTCTTGGCATCGATCAGCGCGATGTCCTGCGGCGTGGTGACAATCACGGCACCGGTCACAGGCACGCGCTGCGACAGCGTCAACTGGATATCGCCGGTGCCGGGCGGCATGTCGACGATCAAATAGTCCAAGTCTTGCCAGCGGGTCTGGCGCAGCAACTGCTCCAGCGCCTGCGTGGCCATAGGGCCGCGCCAGATCATCGCCTGGTCTTCCTCGACCAGAAAGCCGATCGACATGATCTGCAGGCCGTAAGCCTCCATAGGCTCCATCAGCTTGCCGTCTTCGCTTTCGGGGCGACCGCTGACGCCCAGCATGGTCGGCTGACTGGGGCCATAAATATCGGCGTCCAGCATGCCCACGCGTGCACCCTCGGCGGCCAGCGCCAGCGCCAGATTGGCAGCGGTAGTGCTCTTGCCAACCCCGCCCTTGCCCGAGGCCACGGCGATGATGTTTTTCACGCCCGGCAGCAGTTGCACACCGCGCTGCACGGCGTGCGCAGCGATCTTGCTGTGGATCTGCACGCTGACATTGGCAACGCCGGCCACCGTGCGGGCAGCGGCCACCAATTGCCGGCGCAGCTCGGCGACCTGGCTGGCGCCCGGGTAGCCCAGCTCGATCTCGAAGGACACATCCGCGCCGTCTAGGCGCAGATTCTTCAACTGTTTGGCGGCGACAAAGTCTTGGCCGGTATTGGGGTCGACGACGGTTTGCAGGGCTTGCAGCAGGGAGGATTCTTGGATCGTGGACATGTCAGCGGTCGGTTAGAGGCGGCTTTTGCTTGGGTAGCAAGGCTTTGTCCGAACAGTCTAGCCCAGCCCCTATTTGGGGCAGTGCTGCAAGGTGAAAACAAGATAGAAGCAGAATGGAAGTCTGGGGCGGGAATTCCCGCCCCCCCCGAACCAGGGAGTTCGCGCGCCATCACTGTTCAGGTACATTCGCCTGCAAGCGCGCCAATTCCCTATTGCCCGCAGCCATCTACCCCACAGGAGTTACCATGTTGATTAAATCCCTTGCCGTCGCCGTCGCGCTCGCCGCCGGCGCCAATGCCGCGGTTGCAAACGACGTGAGCAGCTCACCTTCGTTCACCGGCCTGACCGCCACTTTTGCGGCCCTGCATACCGCCGGTTCGTTCATCGATACCTTCACCTTCACGCTGCCCGGCATCACCTCGGCCGACGCCAGTGTGGTCACCATCGGCGCGGGTGCGGCCGACATCGACTTCGCCTCGGCCACCTTGAATGGCATGCCATTGGTCTTGACTACCGATGCCGGCGGCTTTGTTGAACTGCTGTATACGCCGTCAGCCTATGCTGTGACAGGCCCGCTGACGCTGATCGTCAAGGGCACATCGGCTGCCAACGCCAGCTACAGTGGCACATTGAACGTTAGCGCAGTACCAGAGCCCGAAAGCTATGCCTTGCTGCTGGCCGGTCTGGGCGTGCTGGGCTTCGTGGCCCGTCGTCGCAACAGCTGAAAACGGTGCGAGCTCGGCTCGCGCTGCAAAAAAAGGGCTCCCTCGTGGAGCCTTTCTTTTTTCAGCCGATTTGCTTGAACGCCATCACCGCCTGATTGCGCAGCGTGCGCAGCAGTTGCAGCTCTTTCTCGCCCAGGTCTATGCCGCCGGCCTTAGCCTTATCGGCATAAATCAGCGCAAATGGCGCGCCCTTGAGCGTCATCGGCAGCAACAAGAAGTTGGGTGCGCGCACTTCCCCGCGGTACCAAAGTGGCAGGCGGTCGGCGATCTTGGCCACGGTGGCATCGGCAATCAAGGTGTCCACACCTTTTTGGCAGACAGCGGCAAAAAGATCCGCGTTGGCGCCATCAACCAAGCGCAGGGGCACCTTGAAGGCGGGCACAACAGCTTCGACGCCCTCCCCCAAACCAAAGCGCCCGGTCAAGGTCTCGGTCTTGGGGTCGCGCAGGCAAAACACCACCCGCCTGAAGCCCAGGGCGCGGAAGATGGTCTCCAAAATCATGCGCAAAACTTCGTTGAGCTTGAAGTTCTCCACCATCACATTGGTGATGTCCTGAATGCCGGCGGCCATCATTTCGACGGCCTGCTCGCGCGTCAGCTGCTGCGGGCTCAGTCCTTGCGTGGGCTCCAAGATCTGCGTGGCTTGCAGCTGATGAGCGGCCAGCGAGTCATCGACCGTAGGCGCCAGCGGCGACAGCAGCCGGCGCGCATGCGAATTCTTGGGCAAATGAATCCCCATCGCATCGGCCACCTGCGCCAAGCGCTGGCGCGCTTGATCAGCGGCCACATCGAAGGTCTGCGCCGTCACGCCGAGCACGCGTGCGTAGCGTTGCGCCATCGCATGCACGCGACCATGGGCATCGGCCGGGTCGGTGTGCAAGATGACATCCGCCACATCATTGGCCGCATGGGCCAGCCAGCGCTGGCGCTCATCGCTGTGCTCGGCGCGGCGTGTCGGCGGATCGCCGTCGGGCCGGCGCATGCTCAGCTGCAAGGACTCCGGCAAGCCCCATTGACGGGCCACGCCCAGGCCGAGTTGCTCATAACTCATGCCCAGCACCTGCGCCGAAGCGGCCGCCTCGCTCAAAGGCGGGGCGGCTTGACCGGTGGCTTGGGCGATCCGCTCGGTGCGCGTGATGCGGCGGATTTGTTGTGCCTCCTCGGGGAAATAGAACTCGCTCAGCGAGCGGCCCAGGTTGTGCAGCATCGCGCATAAAAAGGCCTCCTCGGCCTCGCGCGGATTCAGGCACAGCTCTCGCGCCAGCGACGCCGCCATCAACGAACGCAAGAACTCCTCGCGCAATTGCTGCGCATGAGCCTTGTTCTCCATGCGCTCCAGCAGGATCAGCGATAAAGCCAGATTGCGGATGCCGGAAAAACCCACCAAGGCGACCGCCCGCGAGACGGTACTGATGCTGCCGCCCCCGGCATGGCTGAATTGCACCGTGTTGACCAGACGAAGCAGCTTGTGGGTCAGCGCCACGTCCTTGAGGATTTCATTTGATAAGCTGGCCAGGCTGCCGTTCTCGGACGCGGTCAGGCGTTGAATACGGCCGATTGCGTCCGACATGGCCGGGAAGTCGCTCTTGTGGCGCATGCGGCGCAGCAAGAACTCGAGCGCCGCGCCGTCCACCACATCGGGTACGGCTGTTTGTGCCGGATACAGCCACTCTGCCAAGGCATCATGCATGGCCTTGGCCGTTGGCCAACGCTCTACGGCCTTGCGCGCCAGGCCGCGCTGCACGATGGCTCGCAGCGCATCATCGACGTCCAACCCCAGATCAGACGGCAGGGTCAGGTCTTGCTCCAGCACGCGCTGCACCGACACCCAGGGATCGGGGTCGTAATTCAGTCGCTGGCCACTGAGCATTTCACCCAAGATCACGGCGGCCGCGAAAACGTCCATCTGCGCGCTAGGCGGCTCACCACTTGCCGCCTCGGGCGAGATATAGCCGGGCGTGCCGACCACGCGCTGTGGCTGGGCCGATGCCTGCCCGGCCTCCTCAGCCGACAAGCGCGCCGCAATGCCAAAGTCCATCACGCGCGCACGGCCCTTGGCATCGATCAGGATATTGCTGGGTTTCAAGTCGCGGTGCACGACGCCGACCGCATGAGCTGCCTGCAAGCCATCCAAGATGCCAAGAAGCAGCTCGACCGCAGCACGCACACCGAAGCGAGCGTTGCGCCCACCCAGCAGACGATCCGCCAAGGTGCCGCCGGCCACATATTCAAACACCAAATAGGACTGCCCATCTTGGCTATCGGCCTCAAACACCGGCACGATGTGGGGGTGCGTCAGCCGACTCACCGCGCGCGCCTCGTGCAGCCATTCATCGACGCTGAGCGGATCGGCGCCCGGCCGCAAGACCTTCAGCGCCACATCCCGGTCGAGCCTGGGGTCATGGGCCAGCCAGACGGTGGCTTGGGCCCCCTCGCCCAATTTTTTGAGCAAATGAAAGCGGCCCAGGTCGGGCAAATGGGGCGCAGCGGAAGAGTAGGTCAAGGAGTCGTCGGGGTTCATCTCGAATATATTGCTCTATCCTGACCTTCGCGTGGAGTTCGCGGCCTTCGTTGCAGACCCACGGTCAATGCGGCAGATCGCCATTGGCCCCGCCGTCCGCTGCTGCCTTGGCCGCAAGCCGGGCGCGCAGGGCGGAAGGCTTTGGCGCGTCGCCGTCCAGCGGCATAAAGCCGGAGCGACCCCGATCCACTGGCGGCGCGGCTTCTGGATTGAGCGCCAGCTGAATATCTTTCAATCCCAGCCCCAAGGTGCGCGCATAGCGTTTGGTCGCGACCTCGACGCCGGCCACGCGCTTGGCCTCGGGCTGCATCAAGGCGTCGACCAATTCATTCGCCAGACTGCAGGTCAGGCGCAGCACTTCGTTATCGCTTTCCTTGCCGTGGGCGCTGGCGCGCAGCGCGGCAGTGGGCGGCTGGCGCCGCATCATGTGCAGCAACTCCTCACCCAGACTCCAATGCTTGGCCACCGCCGTGCCCAGCGACTCTAGGTCGCAACCCATCACCGCAAAGGCCGCCGCCTGCTCGCTCATACTGGCAGGATGGGGTTGATCGGCGGTCGGCTCAGGCGGTTGCATCAATTGGCGGATCTGCTGCGCATCATCCGGGAAGTGATATTGCAGCAGCAGGCGGCCCAGGTTTTGCATCACCGTGATCAGGTAGACCACCTCGGCGTCATAGCCGGCCGGGCGCAGCGCCTGCGCGATTTGCCCTGCACGGTGCACCCGCTTCATCAGGCTTTGCAGCATCACCGCTTGCGTCTCGTTCAAGGGCCCGGGCCAGGGCTTGAGCGCGCGGGCCGCTTGTTGCACACCTTCCAGGCCCAGCATGGCGATGGCCCGCTGCATATTCAGCACCGTGCCGTCGACCGCCGCACCGCTTTGCTTCAAGGCGTTGTTGACCCGGCGCAGCAGCTCCAAGGCCAGCGCCATGTCTTGCATCACCAGCGTGGCCAGTGCGCTGGTGTGCTGCCTGTCCATGGCTGACGATTGCCCGGCTCTTTGCAAAGCAGTCGAGGTGCTGGGCAGATGGCCGATGCGCTGCAACTTGTCGATCAGCAAAGCAATCGGTCCTTGCTCATCATGGCCGGCCGAGGTGCGCCAACCATCGAGCGCCCGTAAAAAGCTGCGGGCGATGTGATAGCGCTGGCGCTCTTGGCGGTCGGTGGCGCGGTTGCAAATCGCGCGCAGCGGCTCAGGAATCGGATGCGGCGTTTCCCAGCCCATGCGCACCAACTCATGGCCGGTCGGCTGCATTTGTTGCACGACCAAATGCAAGTCGGGCTGCTCCAGCACCGGCCGCCCGCTCAACAGGCGGTGCAGCATCAGGCCCACACACAAAATGTCTTCAGCGGCTGAATCTCGCACCGCGCGCCGCGTGACCGAGTTGTAGTCGGCATTGGCAGGAAAAACCTCTTGCGCTGCTTCCAGGCCCAGGACCCGCACCTGGTTGTTCGGGCCGATGATCAGCGTCGCGCACTGCACGTCCCGGTGCGCATGGCCGGCTTCATGGGCAAAGGCCAAGCCTTCCAAATATTGGCAAACCCATTCGGCGACCTCCAGTGGCAAGGGCGTGGGCTGGCGCGTCAAACGCTCGTCCAAGGTCTCGCCCAAGGCGCGGTCGTACGCCATATAAGGCCATTTCTCGACCTGTCCGACCTCGATCACATGGGCCAGATTCGGATGCAGGACGCGCGCGCCGGCACTGGCGGTCTTGATCCAATGCTCGGTGGCCGCGGCGCTATTGGGCACCACCCGCGGCATGCACAGCATCAACTCCTGATCCAGCTTGGCATCAAACACCAACCAGATCATGCTGCGCGTACTCTTGCCCAGCAGTTGGCGCAGCTCGAAACGGCCGAAGCGACGCATCGGCGCGGCTGGCTTAGCGGCAGCAGGAGAGTTGGCTGGCTTGGAACTGGGCGTGGAATCGGACACGAGAAAGGGGCACTTGTGCCAATAAATCTACTTGACCCCCATTTAACCCAATTTCGCCGCGTCTCGATAGACCAAGCTGAGCAAGATTCTCAGCCCTAATCCCCAATCTAATGCAAACTCTGCCCTCGGCTTCGGGGCTGCACTGAGCCCTCAATGCCCCAATTGCGCCCAAACCTTCTCCAGGCGCTTGACGCTGACCGGCTGCGGCGTGCGCAATTCCTGTGCAAACAGACTGACCCGCAACTCCTCCAATTGCCAGCGGAAATCAGTCATGCGCGGGTCCGGTGCGCCCTTCATCTCCATGACGCGCCTCAGATAGCGTTGCTCCAGCGGGCGCAGCTCGGCGAGCAACTTTGCATCGCGCGCAGGGTCGGCACGCAGCTTATCCAGCCGCGCCGTGATGGCCTTCAAGTAACGCGCTAGATGCTGCAACTGCGCCCAAGGCGTGGCGCTGACGAATTGCTTGGGCACCAAGCGCTGCAATTGCGCGGTGATGTCATCGGCAGCTTCTTTGGGTGCCCGCGCGTCTTTGAGTTTGCGCACTGCAGCGGCGTACTCCAGCAACACCACGCCGCCCTGCCGCGCGACCTCCTGGGCAATCAAATTCAGTCTCGACCGGCCTTCATCAATACGCTTCTTGAAGCTGAACTCATCGGTCGGCAGCGGCTCGGCCAGAAAGGCCCGGTCCAGCGCCACGCCGATGATTTGATCGCGCAGCTCTTCGGCCGTGCCCAAGCTCATGAACAGCACCGACATCTTTTGCAGATCGGGGATGTTCTTTTCCAGAAACTTCAGCGGCTCCTTCAGCTGCAGGGCCAGCAAACGGCGCAGGCCCAGGCGGTGGCGGGCCGCGGCCACATCGGGCTCATCGAAGACTTCGATCTCGACATGCGTGCCACGGTCCAACAGCGCCGGAAAGCCAATCAGCGTCTGCGCGCCGCGCGTCACCTCCATCAGCTCGGGCAACTCGCCGAAGGTCCATGCGGTGTAAGTCTTGCTGACTTCGCGTATCGGTTTAGGCGGCGCCTTGACCTCGGCGCGGATGCCGCCCGGTTTGACCGGCTGCTGCTCAGCGACAGCAGGCGCCGACGCGGGCAGACGCAGCGCCGCCAGCGCCTGAAACGCCGACCTGGCTTGCCCGCCCAGCTCGGCCTTCAGAGCCGCCAGATTGCGACCGATGCCGAGCTGCCGGCCATGCTCGTCGATGACCCGGAAGTTCATGAACAGATGCGGCAGCAACTGCTCCAGCTTGAAGTCATTGCGCTGGATCGCCAGTTGCGTGCGCTCCTTGACCGCCTTCAGCAGCACCTCGATCAGCGCGCCCTGCCCGAAGGGATTGGCGGCGATGAACTCGGCCACAAACTCAGGCAGCGGCACCAATCTTGAGCGCGGGCGCTGATGCAGGCTCTTCAGCAAGACCAAGACCTTGGCCGCCAACATGCCGGGCACCAACCACTCGCAGCGCTCCTCGCTGACCTGGTTGAGCGCGTAGATCGGCACATCGACCGTCACACCGTCGCGCGCATCGCCGGGTTCGTGCAAGTAACTGACCAGGCAATCGACACCGCCCATGCGCAAGGTTTTGGGGAAGGCATTGCTGGTAATGCCGGCCGCCTCATGGCGCATCAACTCGTCACGGCTCAATTGCAGCAGTTTGGGCTCGGCCTTGGAGGCGTGGCGATACCAGCGCTCCAGCGTCGCGCCGGACACCACATCGGCGGGCAGATGCTCGTCGTAATAGGCGTAGATCAGCTCATCATCGACCAGCACGTCCTGGCGGCGGGATTTGTGCTCCAACTCCTCGACATGAGCGATCTGACGCTTGTTGTGCGCCAGAAACGGCAGTCGCGATTCCCACTCACCATTGACCAGCGCCTCGCGAATGAAGATCGCGCGCGCGGCCGCTGCATCCACATTGCCAAAGTTCACACGCCGGTTGGCGTAGATGACAATGCCGTAAAGCGTCGCCCGCTCCAGGGCGATCACCTCGGCCGCCTTCTTCTCCCAATGCGGCTCAAGCAACTGGGTCTTGATCAAATGGCCGGCGATGCCCGGCAGCCATTGCGGCTCAATCGCCGCGATGCCGCGACCGAACAGACGTGTGGTGTCGACCAACTCGGCGCTGACGATCCAGCGGCCCGGCTTCTTGCTCAGATGCGCGCCGGGGTGGCGCCAGAACTTGATGCCGCGCGCGCCCAGATACCACTCGTCCTCGTCGCTTTTGAGCCCCAGATTGCCGAGCAAGCCGGCCAGCATCGACAAATGCACCTGCTCATAGGTGGCCGGCGCGGTATTCATGCGCCAGCCATGTTCGGCAACAACCGTGTGCAGCTGCGAATAGACATCGCGCCACTCACGCACGCGGCGCGGGCTAACGAAATTCTCACGCAGCAAGGCCTCGTAGCGGCGGTGGCTGAGCTTGTGCTCACCCGCACCACCCTTGCTTTCTTCCAGCCACTTCCACAGCTTCAGATAGCCCAAGAATTCGGACTTGTCGTCATCGAACTTCTTGTGCCGCTCGTCCGCCGCTTGTTGCTGCTCCATCGGCCGGTCACGCACATCCTGGCCGGACAAGGCGCTGGCGATGATCAAAATCTCGGCCAAAGCCTCGCGACTGCGCGCCTCCAGAATCATCCGGCCGACGCGCGGGTCAAGTGGCAGCTTGCCCAGCTCCTTGCCCATCGCCGTCAGCTCATTGGCGTCGTCAACGGCACCTAACTCGTTGAGCAATTGGTAGCCATCGGCGATCGCCTTGCGCGGCGGCGGCTCGATGAAGGGGAAGTCGTCGACCTGGCCCAGGCCCAGCGTCTTCATGCGCAGAATCACCCCGGCCAGCGAGCTGCGCAGGATCTCCGGGTCGGTAAAGCGCGGTCTTGCGAGGTAGTCTTTCTCGGCGTAGAGCCGTATGCAGATGCCGTTAGCGACACGGCCGCAGCGGCCGGCGCGCTGATTCGCCGAAGACTGGCTGACCGGCTCGATTTGCAGCTGTTCGACCTTGTTGCGGTAGCTGTAGCGCTTGACGCGGGAGGTGCCGGGGTCGATCACATAACGGATGCCTGGCACGGTCAGCGAGGTCTCGGCCACATTGGTGGCCAAGACGATGCGGCGCTGGCCGTGCGGCTCGAAGACCTTGTCCTGCTCCTGCTGGGACAGGCGCGCGAACAGCGGCAAGACCTCGACACCGGGCGGATGGTGTTTTCTCAGCGCCTCGGCCGCCTCGCGAATTTCGCGCTCGCCGGGCAGGAAGACCAGCACATCGCCGCCACCTTCGCGCCACAACTCATCGACCGCATCGCAAATCGCGTTGTTGAGGTCGTACTCGCGTGACTCCTCGAACGGCCGGTAGCGCTGTTCGACCGGGAACAGCCGCCCCGACACGGTGATCACCGGCGCCGGACCTTTGGCTGATTCAAAGTGCTTGGCGAAGCGGTCAGCGTCGATGGTGGCCGAGGTGACGATGACCTTCAGATCGGGCCGTTTTTTCAGCACCTCGCGCAAGTAGCCGAGCAGGAAGTCGATGTTCAACGAGCGCTCATGGGCCTCGTCGATGATCAAGGTGTCATAGGCGCGCAGCAGCGGGTCGGTCTGGGTCTCGGCCAGCAAAATGCCGTCCGTCATCAGCTTGACCGAGGCCCCCGGCGAGAGCCGGTCCTGGAAGCGCACCTTGAAGCCGACCACCTCGCCCAGCGGCGTTTTCAGCTCCTCGGCGATGCGTTTAGCGACGCTGCTGGCGGCGATCCGGCGCGGCTGGGTATGGCCGATCAGCTTACCGGTGTTGGCGCGGCCACGCCCCAATGCGAGCGCAATCTTGGGTAACTGGGTGGTCTTGCCGGAGCCGGTTTCACCGCAGACGATGATGACTTGGTGCTCGCGCAGCGCCTGCGCAATGTCATCGCGCCGGCTGGAGACCGGCAGCGACTCGGGAAAAGTTATCGGCGGCAGCGGATTGGCGGGCGGCCCTGGACGGCGCGCAGCGCCAGCCTTGCTTGCGTTGGCGTTAGCCTTGAAGCCGGGCGCGGCTGGCGCGGTGGGTTTGGTGGGGGGGCTGGAATCATTCACGAGGCGCGGATTATCCGCGCCCGCCGAAAACTCAAGTTTTTGCCACGTAAGTGATGATGTTGATGGCCGCACCTTGAGGGTCGCGGATGGTGGCCATGCGCCCTACCGTGGGTACATTCATCGCCGGCATCAGCACCGCGCCGCCTAGCTCGGTGCACTTGGCAATCGTTTCGTCCACATCGTTGACGGTGACGTAGCTGCTCCAGCTGGTCGGCATCTGCAGGGCGGGGTCGGGGCAGGCCATCATGCCGGCCATCGGCGTACCGTCGACTTTGATGACGTGGTAATCGCCCATGGGCATGGCCATGGTCTCGACCACCCAGCCAAACAGCGAGCCATAGAACTCGGCCGCCTTGGCCGGCTCCGACGTCATCAGCTCGGCCCAGCTGAATGCGCCATGGGTTTTGTAAGCATCCATTTGTCATCTCCTAGTTTAGAAAACGCACCCGATCTTGAGCGAGGGTTTGAGGCAAATCAAGCCCCTAGAAGCAGGCCAGAAGCTGGCCAAAAGCAGTCATTGGCAACGGCCTGCGGCACAATTGCGCCCATGAGCCTTGTCTTTCCCCATACCTTCGTCCCCTGGTTTCGCTCCGTCGCACCCTACATCCACGCTTACCGAGGTGAAACCTTTGTCGTCGGCATGCCGGGTGAGCTGGTTGCCGCGGGCAAACTGAATGCCTTTGTGCAGGACTTATCGATCTTGCATGCGATGGGCATCAAGATCGTGCTGGTCCATGGGTTCAGACCGCAAGTCAATGAACAATTGGCCGCCAAGGGACAGTCTCCTCAATACAGCCACGGCATGCGTGTCACCGATGCCTTAGCGCTTGACTGCGCTCAAGAAGCGGCCGGCCAACTGCGCTTCGAGATCGAAGCTGCGTTCTCGCAGGGCCTGCCCAATACGCCGATGGCGAATGCCACGGTTCGGGTGGTGTCGGGCAACTTTTTGACCGCACGCCCGGTCGGCATCGTCGACGGGGTCGATTTCCAACACAGCGGCGTAGTCCGCAAAGTGGACGGGGCGGCGATTCAACGCGCCATCGATAGCGGCGCGGTTGTCTTGCTGTCGCCATTTGGCTTCTCGCCGACCGGCGAAGCCTTTAATTTGAATATGGAAGACGTGGCGACCAGCGCCGCGATCGCCCTGCAGGCGGACAAGCTGCTGTTCGTTTGCGAGGTTGACGGCGTGCACGAGCAGCCCGGCGATGTCAGCAGCCCGGTCGACACCGAGCTGACCCTGGCCGATGCCGTGCGCATGCTGGCCAACCTGCCCGCCGCGACCGAGCCGACCGATGTGGCGTTTTATTTGCGCCATTGCGTGCGGGCCTGCCAGGCCGGCGTGGAGCGCTCACACATCATCCCCTTCGCGGTGGACGGCGCGCTGCTGCAGGAGGTTTACACCCATGACGGCATCGGCACCATGGTCGTGGACGAGAAGCTGGAGAGCCTGCGCGAGGCCGGCTCCGACGATATCGGCGGCATCATCGCGCTGATCGAACCGCTGGAGCGGGACGGCACCCTGGTCAAGCGCGATCGAACCGAAATCGAGCGCGATATTGACCTCTACACCGTCATCGAGCACGACGGTGTGATCTTCGGCTGCGCGGCCCTCTACCCCTATGTCGAGGCCCGTACCGGTGAAATGGCAGCTTTGACCGTCTCGCCGGCCGTGCAAGGCCAGGGCGACGGCGACCGCATCTTGAAACGCGTCGAGCAGCAAGCCAAATCACAGGGACTGGCCAGCATCTTTGTGCTGACCACGCGCACCATGCATTGGTTCATCAAGCGCGGCTTCCAGCCGGTTGACCCCGAGTGGCTGCCCGAAGAGCGCAAGCGCAAATACAACTGGGACCGACGCTCGCAAGTCTTGGTCAAGAAACTCAGCTGATTTTTAATTTCATTCAAAGAGGTAAATATGGCCCGCACCGTGCAATGCATTTACATGAAAAAAGAGGGCGAAGGCATGGACTTCGCGCCCTACCCTGGGGACTTGGGCAAGCGCATTTACCAGAATGTCTGCAAAGAAGGCTGGGCAGCCTGGATGAAGCACCAGACCATGCTGGTGAATGAAAACCGTCTGAACCTCGCCGACCAACGCGCCCGCCAATACCTGGCAAGGCAAATGGAGCAGTTTTTCTTCGGCGAAGGCGCCGAAGCGGTGGCGGGTTACGTCCCGCCAACGGCCTGAGCGAAGCTCGGGCAAAAAACTGCGGTGAGCCCTCATCTGCGCGCAGCGCAGGTGATGTGCTCACCAAGAATTCTCTTTCGGCGCAGATGCCACTCGAAATCTGCAAGGCCAAAGCAAACAAGAATCATTCTTGTTAAGATGCACTCCACATCAATCTTCAACCGATTTGGAGCCGTCATGCCGTTCTCTGTCCTCAAAAAAACCCTGTGGGCCGCCGGCCTGCTCGCCGGCAGCATCGTTTCCGCCAATGCGCAGGAACAGGTATTGAATCTGTATTCGGCGCGCCATTATCAAACCGATGAGGCGCTCTACGCCAATTTCACCAAAGCCACCGGCATTCGTATCAACCGAGTTGATACCGATGATGCGGGGCTGTTGGCCAGGTTAAAGAGCGAAGGTTCGGCCAGCCCGGCCGACGTCATTTTGTTGGTCGATGCGGCACGCCTTTGGCAGGCAGAGGAAGACGGCTTATTCCAGCCCTTCAAATCCAGCCGCTTGGAAGAGCGCATACCCGCCCAATTGCGCGCGAAACCGAGCGACAAAGGCACGGCTTGGTTTGGCTTGTCGACGCGCGCCCGCGTGATCGTTTACAACAAACAAAACGTCAATAAAGAAGACGTTTTGAACTACCAAGATCTCGCCAACTCAAAGATCAAAGGCAAGCTGTGCACACGCTCGGGCTCGCACCCCTACAACCTGTCATTATTTGGCGCGGTTTACGAACATTTGGGTGCGGTCGAAACCGAGAACTGGCTCAAAGGTATGGTGGCCAATATGGCGCGCCCTCCCAAAGGTGGCGACACCGACCAAATCAAGGCGGTTGCCAGTGGTGAGTGCGGCGTAGCAATTACCAATAGTTACTATTTGGCCCGCATCATGCGCTCCGAGAAGCCGGAGGACCGCGCGGCGATGGAAAAGATTGGCGTGGTTTTTCCGAACCAGCAAAGCTGGGGTACGCACATCAATATTGCCGGTGGCGCAATCGCCAAACATGCCAAAAATCGCGAAAGTGCCGTCAAGTTTCTCGAGTATTTGAGCGGCGACGAAGCGCAGGCCTACTTTGCCAATGGCAACAATGAATGGCCAGCCGTGCCCGGACTGCGCATCAGCAACCCGGCCCTTGAAGCTATGGGGAAATTCAAGACCGAAACCATACCCGTGGCGGTGATGGGCAGCCATTTACCCAAGGTTCAGCAAATGTTGGACCGGGTCGGCTATAAGTGATTGCAAAGCTCTGCAATATCTAAATGGCGAGGGCCGAGCGTGTAAATTTCGTGCGCCTTTGGGCTGGCGCGGGCAAGAGTAATTACTTATTGGATTTTTTATTCTTGCTGCGCCTATAATTGCTCTGTTCGCTTTGGCTGAACTCTAAAACTTCGCGAGGATTTGCACTGATGGCATCGCTAAAAGAACTTCTGGCCCAACGGGCTGCACTTGATGAACAAATTTCGTCAACCAAAGATCGCGAGCGGGCTGACGCGATCGCCAAGGTTAAATCCTTGATGGATGATTACGGTTTGACGGTAGCGGATCTGAATACCCGCGCACCCAAAGCAGCCAAAACATCCAAGGTTGCAGCCAAGTATCGCAACCAAGCCACCGGGGAAACTTGGAGTGGCCGTGGCTTGCAACCTAAATGGCTGAAGGCCGCATTAGGCGCGGGCGCCACTTTGGCCGAATTCCACGTCTAAGGAAACACTGCGCCTCGGTTTTATTGGCCGAAGCTGTAGTTAGAAAAGCCACCTGCAAGGGGTGGCTTTTTTCTTGCCCAAAAAGAACCCGGTCGTCAGCTATTTTGCTGGACCACCCGCCCGATTCAAGGGGGGTGTTGTTCACCTGTCTAGCTGCGTTAACTGCTAGCATCGCGCCGCGTTCAAACTATGGGCATGTTTGACGCTGATCGATCCTGTGCTTGTCTGGTTTGTTTTGCTCGGTATTGCCCTATTCATTCAGCGATTCACTCCCCGCCGCAGCTAAAACTTTGACGTCCCAAATAAAGTGTGGATGAATTAACTTTCAAATTGGACTCAGGGTCGATCGACCAGCCCCGCCTAGCCAAGCGGCAGTTGGAAAGCCTACGCCTGCTGGCGACACTGCTCGCTTGCTTGGCTGGCGGCGCTTTGGGGCAGTTGTCGCTTGGCCTACTGCCTCATACTGCTCTGTTTTGGCCCCCTGCCGGCATTGCGCTGGCCGCCTTGACCTGCTGGGGCTGGGGCATGACTGCTCCGCTGCTCTTAGGCTTGTTGGCCTTGGGCTTGCTGCAAGGCGCATCTTTGAGCTTGGCCGTCTTGCTGGCCTTGAGCGGCCTGCTGGGTCCAGCCATGGCTTTGCTCCTGATGCGTCGCCTGGGCTATGGCGCGGCGCCTCGGCGCCGCACCGACTTGCCGCTGCTCTTGGTGGTCGGGGTATTGGGCGGGGCCTTGATGAGCGCCTTGGCCGGCGTGAGCGCTTTGCTACTGCAAGATCAATTGCAGGTCGGCATGTGGCGGGACGCTTTGAGCAGCGGATTCGGCGGTCAAGCCTTGGGCGCATTGACCCTTGCGCCCGCACTGGTGCATTGGCAAGGCCAGTTGCAAAGTAGACAGCAATGCCAGTTGGCCCAGGCGGGCGGGTCCGCTTGGCGCCGCGGTAGTGCCCATTGGGCCGGCTCGGTCGCTTTGATGCTGGCTTGCGGCGGCAGTGCCGCGCTCATTTTTGTCAACGCACAGACGGCGGTCACGGGCCTGAGCCCATGGCTGCTGCTGCCTCTATTGCTGCTGTCAGGCCTGGCGCTGCTTGGATCTTTGGCTGCGACAGCAGGTGCTGCGTTTTTGATCACACTGTCCGCAGCCGCAGCGGCAGCTCAGGCTTGCGGTCCTTTCAGGCAGTTGCCCTTGCAACAGAGTCTGGCGCTGCTTTGGGGCTTTTCGGGCAGCGCAGCGGCTTTGCCGCTGCTGATCCACAGCCTGCGCAGCGAATTACATAGTGAGCGCCAACGCTGGCGGGGCGCGCTCGAATCGGCCGGCATGAGTTTGGCCGAATGGCAGTTGGGCCCGACCGGAAGCCGCCAGACCTACGCCTCCACGGACTGGCATAACCGTATCGGCGCCTTCACCGAGCGCTCTGGGCGCCCACAAGACTGCTTGGCCGCCGCACATCCTCTCGACAAGGATCGAGTCAGCGCAGCCCTTGACGCGCTGCTGAATAGGCGCCAAACAGGGGAGTCAGTGCAAGCAGCTTGCTGCGAGCCCCTGCGACTGGCTGGCCACGCAGCCGATTGGAGTTGGTTCGAACTGAGAGCTCATGTTCAGCAACGCGATGCAAAAGGTTTGGCAACGCGCTTGCTGATGACCTTGACCGATGTCAGCTGGCGCCATACAGCACAAGAACGCCAGCGTATGAGCGTGAGCCTGTTTCAGCATCTGCATGAAGGTTTGCTGGTCACCGACACCGAACACCTCGTGCTAGACGCCAACCCCAGCTATTGCCGCATGTTGGGGCTGAGTCGCGAAGCCTTGATTGGCCGACCTGCCGCGCCGCTGCAATCACTTAGCCTGCATCGCTCGGGGCTGACGCCTGCCCAGGTGCAATACGCGCTGCAAAGCCAAGGATTCTGGCAGGGTCAAGTACAGACCGAACGGGCAGACGGGTCGCGATGCCATTTGCAAGTCACCGTCTCCAGCATTCCCGAGCCCGACGGGCCATTGCGCTACCAAGTGGTCAGCGTCTCGGATCTGACGGAAACCCTGAGCCAACAAGACTTGCTACAAACGCGGGCGCGTGTCGATCCCTTGACGGGCTTGGCCAATGCGGACGCATTCATGCAAATGCTTCGCCAAGGCTTGGAGATGGCCGGCCGCGAAGGATTTCGTCTGAGCATATGCCGGGTCGACCTGGATCAGTTCAAGCTCGTCAACAGCCAATATGGCAGCGCTGTCGCCGATGCTTTGCTGCAACTGGTTGGACAGCGCCTGCAAGCAGCCCTGCGCAGTTCGCCCCAATGGTCGGATTGCCTTGCCCGGCTTGGAGGCGACGAATTCGGCCTCTTGCTGCGCAGCAACAGCCCGGAGGAAGCGCAGCTCGCGATGGAGCGCCTGCTGAAGGTCTTGGCCGAGCCCTATCTGACGCGCAAGGACGCCGCGCCAACGGGCGAGACGATGACGATCAACATCAGCGCCAGCATCGGCGCAACGCTATTCCCGCAGGACAACTCCGACGCGGAAACCCTGCTGCGCCACGCCGGCCATGCGCTCTACCGGGTCAAACATTCGGGGCGCCACGGCTACCAATTGTTTGACACCGCCAAGCGCCTGCGCGACGAAGCCAGCTTGATCGCCTTGGCCCGCGTGCAGCAGGCCTTGGACGCGGGTGAATTGCGCCTGTTCTACCAACCCAAGATTGATATGAACAGCGGCCTCGTGCTGGGCATGGAGGCACTGCTGCGCTGGCAACACCCGGACCGGGGTCTGCTCGCGCCCTTGCACTTCTTGCCCTTGATCGAGTCGACCGGTTTGGGTGTACAGGTCGGCGACTGGGTGCTCGAGCAGGCTTTGCGACAAAGCTCGCGGTGGTTGAAGGCAGGCCTGCGCCTGAACATCAGCGTGAACGTGACGGCCAGGCAATTGCAAATGCCTGACTTCACGCAACGCTTGCAAGAGCTGATCAAACGCCATCAAGAACCGGTGGCGGCGCATCTGTGTTTGGAAGTGCTGGAGTCGGCCGCCTTGGCCGACATCGCCACCACCCACTCCCTGATCCAGCAATGTCGCGCCTTCGGTGTCAGGTTCGCCCTGGATGACTTCGGCACCGGCTATTCGACCCTCACCTACCTGAAGCGCCTGCCGGTGGACGTGCTTAAGATTGATCGCTCCTTTGTGCAAAATATGCTGATCGACGCGCAAGACAGCACCTTGGTCGAAGGCGTGATCCGTTTGGCCGGCAACTTTGGCTGCAGCGTGATCGCAGAGGGCGTGGAGTCGGCCGCACATGCGCGCGCGCTGTTGCGGCTGGGTTGCGAGCAAGGTCAAGGCAATGGCATTGCGCCGGCCATGCCGGCCGCCGAGGTGCAAGGCTGGGTGGGCGAGTTCGCCAACTCCAAGTGGCTGACTCAAATGAGCGGCGCTGCACCGGCCTTGCCTTAGACTCGCGCGGTGATTCCACCCGGCTTTATTCAGGACCTGCTCTCACGCGTCGACATCGTCGAGGTGGTGGGTCGCCATGTCGAGCTCAAAAAAGCCGGCATCAACCACAAGGGCCTGTGTCCCTTCCACGGCGAAAAGTCGCCCAGCTTCATCGTCAGTCCGACGCGCCAGACCTACCATTGCTTCGGCTGCGGCGTGCATGGCAATGCAGTCGGTTTCTTGATGGAGCACAGCGGCCTGGGCTTTGTCGAAGCGGTGCAGGACCTGGCGCAGCAGACCGGCATGCAAGTACCCGAGGATGAGCGCTCCAGCGAAGAGCGCGAGCGCGCTGCCCAGCAAAAGCAACGCCAAGCCACGTTGACCGAAGTCTTGCTGCGCGCCAGCGACCATTACCGCGCGCAGTTGAAGAAAACATCGCGCGCAATTGACTACCTGAAGAAGCGCGGCCTGACCGGTCAGATCGCCGCCCAGTTCGCACTCGGCTACGCGCCGGAAGGCTGGCGCAGCCTGGCCAGCGCCTTCCCCTCCTATGACGACCCCTTGCTGACCGAATCGGGCATGGTCATCACGCAAGGCGAAGAAGGTGAAGAGCAAAAAAGATACGACCGGTTTCGCGACCGCATCATGTTCCCGATCCGCAATGTGCAGGGTGAAACGATTGGCTTCGGCGGTCGCGTGTTGGACAAAGGCGAGCCCAAATACCTGAACTCGCCGGAGACGCCGGTGTTCAGCAAGGGCCGCGAGCTGTATGGTCTGTATGAAGCCCGTCAGGGCCTGCGTCAGCGTGGCTACGCCTTGGTGGTTGAAGGCTATATGGACGTGGTGGCACTGGCCCAGCATGGCTTCAACAATGCGGTGGCGACGCTGGGCACAGCTTGTACGGCCGAACATGTGCTGAAGCTGTTCCGCTTCACCGAATCGGTGATCTTCAGCTTCGACGGTGATGCGGCTGGACGCCGCGCGGCGGGCCGCGCGCTCGAGGCCGCGCTGCCTCATGCCACCGACGTCCGCTCGGTCAAGTTCTTGTTTTTGCCGACCGAGCATGACCCCGACTCCTATGTCCGGGACTTGGGCGCCGACGCCTTCGAGCGCTGCATTGCTGAAGCCATTCCACTCTCCAGGCAGTTGATGGAGGTCGCCGGCGAGGGCTGCGACCTCAGCAGCGCGGAAGGCCGGGCACGCATGTTGGCGACTGCCCGGCCGCTCTGGCAAACCCTGCCGCAGGGCTTGCTGAAGCGCCAGTTGCTGGGCGACTTGGCGCGCCGCGCGCAATTGCCGGATCAGGAACTGATGGGCTTGTGGCAGGTGGGCGGGCCGGCGCCGCAAGAACAGCCACATGCCGACGGTCGCGAACACCCGCCCGAAGAAGCTCCAAGCACCCACGGCGGCGAAGCCAGGCCTGCCAAGAAGAAGGAATGGAAGAAAGATTGGAAGCCCAGCGGCAATTGGAAACGCAAAGGTGAGCCGGACGATGAAACCATCGGCACGCCGCGCAGCGCGCCGAATGTACCGGCCGACCATGCGCTGCGCATGCTGCTTCTCAACAGTGCTTGGTGGGAGCGACTCAGCCCGGACGATCACCAATTGCTGCATCAGTTGCCTGGCATTCACGGTGAATTGATCAACTGGCTGGATCGCCATCTGCTGAATCACGGTCACTGTGCTTGGTCGGTGCTGGAAGCGGCGCTGGCCGAGGACGGCCTGCTCGAACGTGCGAAGCGGCTGCTGGGCGGCCTGCACAGCGAGGACGAATCGGAGTTTGAGGGCTTGCAAAACCTGCTCAAGAAGCTTTGGATCGTGCAGCTGGAAGCCGAAACCACTCGTATCGCCGCCAGCAATCCGCAAGGCGAGGCCTTCGAGCGTTACAAACGCCTACTCGCTCAAATTAGGACTCTGAAGCTTCCAAACAGCGCGCAAAATTCGTAGGGATTTGTGCTCCGTACCGTTTTGAGCGATAATTAAGGGTTTTCCGCGCGCGTCAAGAGTGACGGCAAAGCTTGCCGGACCCGGCCACCCAGCGAAACTGGGCACCCATCGAGGTATCAAGGTCACCTGTATCCGCACAAGTTTGCAAACTCAAACGTCCACGCTAGCTTGCACGCGCCGCGCTGAGAAAAGGATTGCGAAAACAATTCGATTTGAAGCGTATGAATGCCACCTGAGACGAGCTTCGCCTTGAAAAGCGCAGTAAACGCCCCCAGGTGGCTGCTGCATTGCTAGCTAAAAATATTTTCAGATTTTTTTACTGAATGACCTACTCCCCGGCCCGCCCGCCAATATCCACCCGAGGATCTGCATGACTGCCAAGAAGACCGAGCCCACCGTCGCCGCTGCTGAAGAGCTCAAAAAGCCCGCCGGCAAAGTCGTGAGAGTCGCCAAAGCTGCCAAGGCCGCCGCGCCAGAGGAGGCTGCAGCCGCTGCAGACGACAAGCCCAAGCGCGGTCGCAAGCCCAAGGCAGCCACCGAGGCCAAGAAGGCCGCTCCGGCCAAAAAGGCCGCCGAGGCTGATGAAGAAGACTTCACCGACTTGGAAGCTGACCTGGAAGGCGAACCCGAAGCAGAAGGTGATGTCGCGGAAGTCGCCGAGGTCGAGGCCGACAAGCCCAAGGCCAAGCCACTGCGCATGAAGGTCTCGCGGGCCAAGGAACGCGCGCTGATGCGTGAGTTCGGCCTGGAAGAAACGGCGCTTACCGAAGAAGAAGCCGCCAAGCGCCGCCATGAGCTGAAGACGCTGATCAAGATGGGCAAGACGCGTGGTTTCCTAACGCATCAGGAAATCAACGACCACTTGCCAGAAAAACTGGTCAACGAGGAAATCCTCGAGGCGATCATCTCCATGTTGAACGACATGGGCATCGCGGTCTACGAGCAGGCCCCTGACGCGGCTACCTTGCTGATCCAGGGCAGCACCACCGCGACCGCGACCGAAGAAGAAGCCGAAGAAGCAGCCGAAGCCGCGCTGTCGACGGTGGACTCCGAGTTCGGCCGCACGACCGACCCGGTGCGCATGTATATGCGCGAAATGGGCACGGTCGAGTTGCTGACCCGTGAAGGCGAAATTGAAATCGCCAAGCGCATCGAAGGTGGCTTGCAGGCGATGATGCTGGCCATCTCCGCTTCGCCCACCACGATCGCCCACATCATCGACCTGGGCGTGAAGATCCGCGCCGGCGAGAAGACCATCTCCGAAGTGGTGGACGGTTTTGTTGCCGCCGATGAGGCCGACGACTATGTGGCAGAAGAAGACTTCGACGAATTCGACGAAGAAGACGACGACGACGGCAACGGCGGCTCCAAGGCGCTGACCAAGAAGCTCGAAGAGTTGAAGAACGCCGCGCTCGTCAAGTTCGACTCGCTGTCGACCAACTTCGACAAAATGCGCAAGTCCTTCGAGAAGGACGGCTACAAGTCAGCTTCCTACAACAAGGCACAACAAGCCATCAGCCAAGAGCTGATGACGATCCGCTTCACCGTCAAGACGATCGAGAAGCTCTGCGATCTGCTGCGCTCGCAAGTTGATGATGTGCGCCGCTATGAGCGCGAACTGCGCAAAATCGTGGTCGACAAATGCGGCATGCCGCAGGAGTACTTCATCAAGAGCTTCCCGCCCAATGCCTTGAACAAGCAATGGGCCGAGAAGGAAATCGCTTCCGGCAAGCCGTTTGCCAATGTGCTGGCGCGCAATCTGCCGCCGGTGCAGGAACTGCAGCAAAAGCTGATGGACATCCAGTCCAAGGCGGTGGTGCCGATCGAGGACCTGAAGGACATCAACAAGAAGATGAACGAGGGCGAAAAGGCCTCGCGTGATGCCAAAAAGGAAATGATCGAGGCGAACTTGCGCCTGGTGATCTCGATTGCGAAGAAGTACACCAACCGCGGTCTGCAGTTCCTCGACTTGATCCAGGAAGGCAATATCGGCTTGATGAAGGCGGTCGACAAGTTCGAATACCGGCGCGGCTACAAGTTCTCGACCTATGCGACCTGGTGGATTCGTCAGGCCATCACCCGCTCGATCGCTGACCAGGCCCGCACCATCCGCATCCCTGTGCATATGATCGAAACGATCAACAAGATGAACCGCATCTCGCGTCAGCATTTGCAGGAATTCGGCTTCGAGCCAGATGCCCCAACGCTGGCCGAGAAGATGGAGATTCCCGAGGACAAGATCCGCAAGATCATGAAGATCGCCAAGGAGCCGATCTCGATGGAAACGCCGATCGGCGACGACGATGATTCGCATCTGGGCGACTTCATCGAGGACACCAACAACACCGCGCCTATCGAAGCCGCGATGCAAGCGGGCCTGCGCGATGTGGTGAAAGACATCCTCGACAGCCTGACGCCGCGCGAAGCCAAGGTTTTGCGGATGCGTTTCGGCATCGAGATGTCCACCGACCACACGCTGGAAGAAGTCGGCAAGCAGTTCGACGTGACGCGCGAGCGCATTCGTCAGATCGAAGCCAAGGCGATCCGCAAGCTCAAGCACCCAAGCCGGAGTGACAAATTGCGGACCTATTTGGACAATCTCTGATTGGCCAAATAGGCAAGCGAGTGCTTGTCACTCGCTTGTGCGCCAAGGGCGCATCGCAATTTGCGCCGCAGGCACAAGTTACGCACGTATTTGGACAACCTCTGATCAGGACCTGACTGAGGCAAAAAGGGGCTGGCGCAATCCAGCCCCTTTTTTCGTTTAACCGCCCATAGCGACGGTGCAATCCGGCGCGGCTACACTGCCAACAATTTCACAGCTGAAGCTCTTTTCATTCATTGACCATGACCCAAATCCGGGAACGCACTGTTTTGTTTGCCGATCTGCGTGGCAGCACGGGGCTTTTCGAGACCTTGGGCAATGCCGAGGCGACCGCCCTAGTGACGCAAACGGTGGGCCTGATCGCACAGGCCGTCGACGAATGCAAGGGCCGCTTGGTGAAGACCTTGGGTGATGGGTTGATGGCTGTCTTTGAAACTCCCAATGACGGCGTGCAGGCGGCCATACGTATGCACGAAATGTTGGAGCGTGTGGTGGCCCGGGGCAAAAGCCATGGCGCTTCGCCCAGCCTGCGCGCCTTGCGCATGCAGGTCGCCTTGGCGCGCGGTGAGGTCGTCGAAATGAATGGTGACTGCTTCGGCGACGCGGTCAACGTCGCGGCCCGCCTGCTGAATCACGCCGGCGACAACGAAACCCTGATCACGACCGAAGTCTTGCACGGCCTGCCCTCGGCCAAAAAGCTGCGTTTTCGCAGCCTGGATTTGATCGCCATTCGCGGCCGGGCCGAACCGGTACATGTGCATGTGCTTGATCAAGCGACTCATGGCGACGTGGCCGCGACTCAATTTGGCGAGATTCAGCATGCGGTCGAACCCGACGGCATTCGGCTCGTTTGGCTGGATCTGGACCGTGTTTTTGATGTCGACAATATGCCCATCATCTTGGGTCGTAGCGTGCAGGCAACCTATTGCATCACCGACGCCCGCGTGTCGCGCTCGCACGCCCGCATCGACTGGCATGCGGGCAGTTTTTCGATCACCGACCTCAGCTACAACGGCAGCTTTGTGCGCTTTGGCAGCAGCGGTGATGTGGTCAGCTTGAAGCGCGGCAGTTGCACGCTGCACGGCAGCGGCGTGATTGGCTTGGGCAGCCCACCGGTCGATGCCAGTTCACCGATTGTCAAATTCGAAGTCTTGCATTTCGCCGATACCGAGCCGCATAGCTTTGGCCATACGCGCAGTCGAGCTTGACCCCGCATCACCAAACCCATCGAAAGAGAGCACTAGACCGAATGACGACGCGCCCCGAAGCCGCTTACAGCCACGGCAGTTCGCCGAAGACCGCCCTGCTCTATTGCAATCTAGGCACGCCCGACGCACCCACGCCTGCAGCCTTGCGCCGCTATCTGGCGCAGTTTCTGAGCGATCCGCGCGTGGTTGAAATCCCCCGGCTGATCTGGCTGGCCATCCTGCACGGCATCATCCTGCGCGTGCGCCCGGCCAAGTCGGCCGCCAAATACGCCAGTGTCTGGACCTCGCAAGGCTCACCACTGAAGGTCTGGACGGAAAAGCAGTCCAAGCTGCTGCAAGGTTATCTGGGTGAGCGCGGCCACGCCGTCACGGTGCGTTATGCGATGCGCTACGGCTCGCCGTCGATTGCCGACACACTCAACCAACTGCGAGCCGAGGGGGCGACCCGCATTCTGGTGCTGCCGGCCTACCCGCAGTACTCGGGCGCCACCACCGCGAGCGTGGTGGATGATGTGGCCAACTGGGCGCTGCAGACTCGTCACCTGCCTGAGTTGCGCTTCGTCAATCGCTACCACGACGAGCCGCTCTACATTGCTGCGCTGGCCGAGAGCGTGCGCGCGCACTGGGCCGCTAACGGCCGACCCGAGCGGCTCATCATCAGCTTTCACGGTATGCCGGCGCGCACCTTGGCATTGGGCGACCCCTACCATTGCGAATGCCTGAAGACAGGCCGCCTGCTGGCCGAAGCGCTGGGCTTGAGCAAGACCGAATACGTTGTAACGTTCCAGAGCCGCTTCGGCCGAGCCAAATGGCTAGAGCCCTACACCGAGCCGACACTGAAGAAGCTTGCCGCCGAAGGTGTCAAACGAATCGCCGTGATCTGCCCCGGCTTCAGCGCCGACTGCCTGGAAACCCTGGAAGAAATCAGCATGGAAGCGCGCGATGCCTTCGTTGCGGCGGGTGGCCAGCAATTCAGCTACATCCCCTGCCTGAACGACAGCCCGGCCGGTATGCGGGCGCTGACAGCGCTGGCTGAGCGGCATCTGCAAGGCTGGCCAACACAACTCAAAACAGATGTGTCTGCGCTTCAAGCGCAGCGGCAAATGGCACTGGCGGCGGGTGCCGCCACCTGATTGTCATGTTGAAGCAAGCCGGCAGCCCAGACAAAACCATCTCCCCCGTGCGATTGGACAAATGGCTGTGGGCGGCGCGTTTCTTTAAAACCCGCTCCCTGGCGGCGGAGGAGATTGGCCGCGGCCGGGTTCAGGTCAATGAGCAAGTGGCCAAGGCCTCGCGTGAACTCAAACTCGGCGATCTGCTGAAATTCCGCCAAGGCGTGGTGGAGCGCGAAGTACGGGTCTGCGGCCTCAGCCATGTGCGCGGCCCGGCGCCGCAGGCGCAGGCGCTGTACGAGGAAACGCCGGACAGCGTCGCCCTGCGCGAGAAGCTCAGCGAAGCACGGCGCTTAGCCCCTGAGCCCGCCCAAAGCATCACGCAAGGGCGGCCCACCAAGCAGGATCGCCGCAAGCTAGCGGACTGGGATCGCTGGTCTGCAACTTCAGACCGGGACTGACGCGCGAATTTCCGCATCAACAGTCCCAAATAGCCCTCTTGAAATTACTGGAATGGCGTCCATATAAACACCATTGCTTATTTCCGCATCATGACGACATCCAATACCCCCCCCCAAGAGCCCCTCAGCCCGGACGAACTGATTGCCGCTGTCAACAGCGCCGATGACAGCAAAGTGGCTGAACTGGAAGCGCGTTTGGCCGAAATGTCGGACGCTTATCTGCGCGCCAAGGCCGAGGTGGAAAACATCCGCCGCCGCGCCGATGAAGACGTGAGCAAGGCGCGCAAGTTCGCAGTCGAGTCCTTTGCCGAATCGATGCTGCCGGTGATGGACAGCATGGAAGCTGCGATCGCCCTGCCCGACGCCAAAGTTGAAACGGTGCTGGAAGGCGTGCACGCCACCAAGCGCCAGCTGGCAGCCGCCTTGGAGCGCAACAAGGTGATCGAGCTGAACCCGGCCGCCGGCACCAAGTTCGACCCCCATCAGCACCAGGCGATCTCGGTCGTGCCGGCCGAGCAAGAACCCAACACCGTGGTGATGGTGCTGCAAAAAGGCTATTCCATCGCCGATCGCACGCTGCGCCCGGCCCTGGTGACGGTCACTGCACCTAAATAAATATGACTTGCGGGGCTTGAAAGCCGGCAAGTTATCCACAGCTTATAAGCATCAGTTTCAGGCGGCCTGCAAAGCAAAAAAGCTTCGGCCATCAACAAATCTTCAGGAGAAAAGACAATGGGAAAGATCATCGGTATTGACTTGGGCACCACGAATTCGTGCGTGGCCGTCATGGAAGGCAACACGACGCGCGTGATCGAGAACGCTGAAGGCGCTCGCACGACACCGTCCATCATTGCCTACCAAGAAGATGGCGAAATCCTGGTCGGCGCTTCGGCCAAGCGCCAGGCTGTCACCAACCCCAAGAACACCCTGTACGCGGTGAAGCGCCTGATCGGCCGCAAGTTCACCGAAAAAGAAGTGCAAAAAGACATCGACCTGATGCCTTACACGATTGCTGCGGCCGATAACGGCGACGCCTGGGTTGAAGTGCGCGGCAAGAAGCTGGCACCTCCGCAAGTGTCGGCCGAGATCTTGCGCAAGATGAAGAAGACCGCCGAGGACTACCTCGGTGAAGAAGTCACCGAAGCTGTCATCACGGTGCCGGCTTACTTCAATGACGCACAGCGTCAGGCAACCAAAGACGCCGGCCGTATTGCCGGTCTGGACGTCAAGCGCATCATCAACGAGCCAACCGCTGCGGCACTGGCCTTTGGTCTGGACAAGCATGGCAAGGGCGACCGCAAGATCGCCGTCTATGACTTGGGCGGCGGCACGTTTGACGTCTCCATCATCGAGATCGCCGACGTCGACGGAGAAATGCAATTCGAAGTGCTGTCGACCAATGGCGACACCTTCCTGGGCGGCGAAGACTTCGACCAGCGCATCATTGACTACATCGTTGGCGAGTTCAAGAAGGACCAGGGCGTTGATCTGACCAAGGACGTGCTGGCCCTGCAGCGCCTGAAGGAATCGGCCGAGAAGGCCAAGATCGAGTTGTCCAACTCCGCCCAGACCGACGTCAATCTGCCTTACATCACCGCTGACGCGACCGGCCCCAAGCACTTGAACGTCAAGCTGACCCGCGCCAAGCTGGAGTCCTTGGTGGACGAGCTGATCGAGCGCACGATCGCCCCTTGCCGCATCGCCATGAAGGACGCCGGCATCGCCGTGTCCGCCATTGACGACGTGATCTTGGTCGGCGGCATGACCCGCATGCCCAAGGTGCAGGACAAGGTCAAGGAGTTCTTCGGCAAGGAGCCCCGTCGTGACGTGAACCCGGACGAGGCCGTGGCCGTCGGCGCCGCGATTCAAGGCCAGGTTTTGGGCGGCGAGCGCAAGGACGTGCTGCTCTTGGACGTCACACCGCTGAGCCTGGGTATTGAAACCCTGGGTGGCGTGATGACCAAGATGATCACCAAGAACACCACTATCCCGACCAAGTTCGCACAGACCTTCTCGACCGCTGACGACAACCAGCCGGCCGTGACGATCAAGGTGTATCAGGGCGAGCGCGAGCTGGCCTCGGGCAATAAGAGCCTGGGTGAATTCAATCTGGAAGGCATTCCGCCGGCACCACGCGGCACGCCGCAGATCGAGGTCTCATTCGACATCGACGCCAACGGTATCTTGCATGTCGGCGCCAAGGACAAGGGCACCGGTAAGGAAAACAAGATCACCATCAAGGCCAACTCTGGTTTGACCGAAGCCGAGATCGAGAAGATGGTCAAGGACGCTGAGGCCAATGCCGGTGAGGACAAGAAGAAGGTCGAGCTGGTACAGGCCCGCAACCAGGCTGACGGCATGGTGCACTCGGTCAAGAAGTCGCTGACCGAGCATGGCGACAAGCTCGACGCGGCCGAGAAAGAGAAGATCGAAACGGCACTCAAGGATGCCGAGGAAGCCATCAAGGGCGAGGACAAGGCCGATATCGAAGCCAAGACCGAAGCGCTGATGACTGCCAGCCAGAAGCTGGGCGAGAAGGTTTATGCCGAATCGCAAGCAGCGCAAGCAGCGGCAGCCGGTGGTGCGACCGAAGGTGCTCCCGAGCAGCCACAAGCTCAGGCTTCTGCCAAACCGGCCGATGACAATGTCGTCGACGCCGAGTTCAAGGAAGTCAAAGACTCGAAGTGATGTTCCTGGCGAGCCAAGTCTTTTGCTCCGGCAAAGAATTTGGCCGTCACCGCCGCCGCGTCGCAGCCCCGGGTTCAAATCCCAAAAGCTCGTCGCGGCGCTGTTGTTTGAAATGCACGGATCTGGCTCATGGCAAAGCGTGACTATTACGAAGCCCTCGGTGTCGCAAAAAATGCGACCGAGGACGAAATCAAGAAGGCCTACCGCAAGCTGGCCATGAAGTACCACCCTGACCGCAATCAGGGCGAGGGTGCGAAAAAGGCCGAAGAGCAATTCAAGGAAGGCAAAGAAGCCTACGAGATGCTCTCCAACCCGCAAAAGCGCGCTGCCTATGACCAGCATGGCCACGCGGGGGTGGACCCGAATATGGGTGGCCGAGGCGGAGCCGGCGGCGAAGGCTTTGGTGGCTTTGCCGAGGCCTTTGGCGACATCTTCGGCGACATATTCAATGGCGGCGCCGGTGGTGCTGGCCGGCGCGGTGGCGGCGGTGGCCAACAAGTCTACCGCGGCAGTGATCTGTCCTACGCGATGGAAATCACGCTGGAAGAGGCGGCGCGCGGCAAGGAGTCCCAGATTCGCATCCCGAGTTGGGAAAGCTGCGAGACCTGCAGCGGCAGTGGCGCCAAACCCGGCACCAGCGCCAAGACCTGCGGCTCCTGCAATGGCGCCGGCACCGTGCACATGCGCCAAGGCTTCTTCTCGGTGCAGCAAACCTGCCCGCATTGCCACGGGACCGGCAAGATCATTCCCGACCCTTGCACGGCCTGCAATGGCCAAGGCAAGGTCAAGAAGAGCAAGACGCTGGAAGTCAAGATCCCGGCCGGCATCAACGAAGGCATGCGGATTCGTTCGGCCGGCAATGGTGAGCCCGGTGTCAATGGCGGCCCGGCCGGCGATCTCTATATCGAGATCCGTCTGAAACAGCACGAGATTTTCGAGCGTGACGGCGATGATCTGCACTGCACCATGCCAACGCCGCTGACCACGGCCACATTGGGTGGAACCATTGAAGTACCGACCCTGGGTGGCAAGGCCGAGATCGACCTGCCTGAGGGTACGCAACATGGCAAAACCTTCCGCCTTCGCGGCAAGGGCATCAAGGGCGTGCGCTCGAGCTACCCGGGTGACTTGTACTGCCATATCAGCGTCGAAACACCGGTCAAGCTGACCGAGCATCAGCGCAAGCTGATGAAGGAGCTGGACAAGTCCTTCCGTGACGGTGGTGAGCGCCATTCGCCCAACACCAAGAGCTGGACTGACCGGGTCAAGGATATTTTCAAGTAATCAGCTTCACCGCCATGAAGCCAAAGCGCCCTTTGTCCCCACA
Source organism: Paucibacter sp. B2R-40 (assembly GCF_025717555.1). Classification (GTDB taxonomy): domain Bacteria; phylum Pseudomonadota; class Gammaproteobacteria; order Burkholderiales; family Burkholderiaceae_C; genus Paucibacter_A. The sequence continues at coordinate 516,399 of NZ_JAJIRP010000003.1, forward strand.
GGCAAGGGCGCTTTTTTTGTGTCAACTTGCACGCCCCAAGGTCAGCTTGATTCATGTTCTCCGCAGTCCAGCCGATAAAGTCGGTGTGAGAAGCCCTGCACCCCAACCAAGCTCAAATCCACAGATGACTCAGCAAGCGCGCGGGAGCCAGGCATGGCGATGATGGACAGCGATATTCAGAATGCTTGCGCACTGGTCATCGACAGTAACGCAACATCGCGCAGCCTGATGGCCTCCCAACTGAGAGACTTGGGCGTGGCTCAGGTGCGCCAAGCCACGCGCATCAACGATGCGCGCGTGATCCTTGAGCACAAGGCCTATGACATCGTGCTATGCGACTACCATTTTGATGGCAGCGAGATGTCGGGGCAGGACCTTCTGGATGAACTGCGACGCGAACATTTACTGCCTTATTCGACCGTGTTCGTGATGGTCACTGGCGAAGCGTCTTACAGCAAGGTGGCGGAGGCTGCCGAAGCGGCACTTGATGCCTACCTGGTCAAGCCCTACACCATGGCGTCCTTGGCCGACCGCTTGGCCAATGCACGCCATCGCAAGCGTGTCCTGAAGGATATCTTTGAGGCGATCGAGCGACAGGACTTTGAAAGTGCGGCCGGTCATTGCCTGAAACGCTTCGAGGCGCGTGGTCAGTTTTGGCTCTACGCCGCCCGCATTGGCGCTGAGCTGCTGCTGCGGCTCAACCGCTTCGATGACGCCCGCAAGCTTTATGACGCCATCATCGAGGCCAAAACAGTGCCATGGGCTCGCTTAGGTGTGGCCCGCACCGAGCTGGGTTCGGGCAATATGGCTGCGGCACGCCGTACGCTGGAGACCTTGATTGGCGACATACCCGACCATGCGGATTCCCACGATGTGATGGGCCGGGTGCAAATGGATTTGGGCGAAATCGAAGGCGCCTTGGCCACCTATCGAACCGCTGCGCGCCTGACACCGGGCTGCCTGCTGCGGGCACAGCGCTGCGGCTGCCTGGCCTTCTACGCCGGCCAACGCCCCGAAGCGCTGAAACAGCTTGAGCAGACGATGGCGCAGGGTCTGCGCTCCAAGCTGTTCGACATGCTGAGCCTGGCCCTGATTGGTTTGATGCGATTTGATAACCGGGACAGCAAAGGGCTCAAGTACGCTTGCGACGCGATGACCAGCGAGCTTGAACGCCACCCGAATTCCAAGCGCTTGCAGCGCTTTGATGTGCTGTTCCAATGCCTGCGTTTCATGATGGAGAAGCGCGTCGCCGACGCGCTTGAATTGGCGCGCAACTTGACCCGCCGAGCCAGTGAACAAGAAGACTTCGACCTAGAGGCGGCGAGTCTTTTGTTGGCCCTGTGGGTGCGCCTGGCCGCGATGATCGAGTTGGATGAAATGGATCAGTTGGTGACTCAACTGGGTCTGCGTTTTTGCACGGCCAAGGCAGCCACTGAAGTGCTCGTTGCCATGAGCGAAGGCAATCAACGTGTGGCTGAGGAGCTGCGCAACAGCCACGCCAAGATTTTCAGCATCGCCGAAACCGCGATGCGCCATTCAATGCGCGGATCGGCTCGGGTCGGCGTGGAACTGTTGATTCAGCAGGGTGAAGCCACTCGCAACGCCAAGCTCATTGATATGGCCAGCCTGGTGCTCAAACGTCATACCGAAAAAATTGAGGACGCCGAAGATCTGGCTGAAACGATTCAGCAGCTGCACACCAAGTATGTCCTGCCGCTGGGCGGCACGGCCAACCGCAAGCGAGCGGCTGGCGGACTGGCTTTGCGCACCTGATGCCGTAGTGCACCCTCGCGCGCGGCGCAAGAAAAATCAATACTCGTCGCCACTCACCCCCACATAGCCGGGTGCGAGATTCTCAAACTTGGTGTGCATGCGCTGGAAGAACAGCTTGACCGTACCGACGGGACCATTTCGCTGCTTGGCGATGATGATCTCGGCAATGCCCGGCTCTTTGGACTCTTCCTTCATGTAGTAGCCCACCAACCATCACGCGCCTCTACAGCGGCACTTACCTGCTGGACAAAAACCACAAGGAGTGGGAATTTGCCTTGCTGTTCGTGCGCGTTTTTCACGCGCTGGACTCCGTCGTCGGTGACGCATCGATCGCCCGCAAGTGGCTTGGCAGTGACAACCTTTGCTTGAACGCCAAGCCAATCGAGATGATTCGCAACACTGAAGGTCTGGTGCGTGTCGTTCAATACCTTGACGCCAGCCCTGGCCTCGCCTGACGCGGTTGCTTGGGCAGGAGCCTTGTAGCGCAGCAGCCTCGCGCAGGACGCGAACAAAGGTCTCTACAAGGCGTGAGGCGGATACTGGCTTGTGCATCAAGGGCAAGCCCAGGCGAGCCGCTTCCGCAGCCGAGGCTGCATCGACGTCTGCTGTGACAATCAGCGCGGAGAGTTCTTCGCCGCATGCCGCCTGTACGTGGCGGATGGCACCAAAGCCGTCACCGCTTGCGACAAGGCCCAGATCCGTGACGAGCAGGTCTGAAATACGTAGGTGCTGCGCCAACTCGCTGCATGCTGCTACAGCGGAGCAGCATGCCAACCACCGAGCCACCCCATTGAATGCAAATGGCTTCTAAGCTCTGGCGGTTGCCCTCAGCCGACTAAGAAAACAGTTCTCGCTCGATCAGTGCCAAGTAGCGATTCGTATAGAACAAGTCGGGCTGATGTGGTCGCGGACGAACCAGGACCAAAAAGCCGGGAGTTTTCGGATCATCAAGATCAAAGGTGACCAGGCCGACACCAGAGATCTCGCAGAGTGCATCCAAGCGAGCGATTTCGTCGGCATTTGCTTGACGAGGAATGACTAGATACGAGCGGTGGCTGAACAGACGGTATGCACAGGCCTGGCCGTAGGCCGTTACGAGTTGCATTGTGTCCGCCTTGATCTCTGCCGCGACGATTTCAGTGGGAACCTTGATCACGTCGCTGCGCTTTGACTCTCGCTTGCCGATCACATCAGGCGTTCCCCAACGATCCCGGAAGATGTTACCGCCAAGTGGAATGGCGTGGGTTGCTTCCTCGGCCTCGTTCTTCAGCCAGTCTGCGAACGGCGAATAGAACTGATCTTGACGGACCTTTGGTTGAGCTGGTCCCGCTCGGACGATGGGCTCGTCGGTGGCTTCAGGCTCCTTATAGTCAGCGTGGCGGTAGAGGCCTTTTGATGGCTTCCAGACCGACTCAGGCAGGACCACGTCCAAGTTCCAGATTGTCGAGTTGATTGTTCCCGTGTTGAACGACGGCGGCCCATCGCGCAGCCTGCGGAACAATTCCGAGTAATGCAGCCCTTCAGGGTGCGCCTTGATCAACTCCACCGCCTGCAGTTTGATCCGTTCTCTGATGCCTGGTGCCTTCATATCAGGAGAGGATTCCCAGTTGGTTCGTTTCGCACACAGGCATCAATAGTTTCTCCAGATTCGCGCAATGAACGCTATAGCGTGTAGCGCTTTGGCATTCTAGGTGAGGAAATCAAGGTTTTACGCCTTGATATGAAGAACTCACCTCAGAACCACCTCGCTAGCGCGCTGCGCAAGGCTCGAAATGCAGCCGGTCTGTCCCAAGAGGAGTTCGGCGCGGTCTCTGGGCGGACGTACATCAGCCAGTTGGAGCGAGGTGAACGCCAAGCCACGCTGGCGAAGATTGATGATCTCGCCTCCGTGTTGCAGATACACCCCGCAGCACTTGTTGCTCTTGCCTACCTTCCTGATCAAGCTGGAGAGGACGCTGTGGAGAAGCTTCTGACGACGGTCCGCGAGGAACTGATGGCGATGCTGGCTGCAGGCTAGCGGATAAGCAGCAAAGGTCCGAAAGGCAACCAGTGGCAGATAGGCAGCCCTGTGCGTCGAAGGTTTCAAGGGCTATTTGCATTCTGAGGTTGGAAACTAGGCGACAACGGCGCCTTGAAACCAGTCTGATTTGTGCAAAATCTGGTTGCCCAGCACAAAAACCTAGCGGCCCGCTGTGAGCGATGCAGGGTTGAAATACCAAATGGAAAGCGTCTGCACCGCAGCGACTGCGGCCATTGGCGGTGGAGAGCCGGACTCACGGTGCGGGCCGCCCAGCCGTCACTGACCGGAGCAGAGTTTGCGGCGCGGATGTCCGGTCTCGAATGTGCTGCAGTCATTCAGAGGAGCCGCTCACGAAATCGTCGGTCAACCGGAGTCGAAGGGCTACTGTTTGACTCGTCGAATAAGCGCGATCGACTCCATAGGAGTCGATCGTTCCCTCGTCATCTGCGGCAGCAGTGTGCCCATTGCGGGCATCCAAAGTCACGCTTTCTAAGTCAACGATGCAGCTGCTGCAGCCTTTGGCGGTCAAGGGCCAGACTCACGGTGCCTGCCACTCAGCGGTCACTGACCCGCCCCAGTGTTGGCTGCACCGATGTCGGGTATCGAATGTGCTGCGGTCATTCAGGTCGGCAACTCATTCGGCCTCAATAGGCCGCGGTCAAATGTCCAACGCTTGAACCGTCGAATAGGCGGTACCGATCCTTAGAAATCATTCGCGGTAGACAAGACCAGTCGCTCACTCCTCCAGCGATTGCCAAGAACCTTACATGCCGACGTTAACGATTGCCGCAGACGGTAGCAGAATCTTTGCACCCCGCAAGCAGAAACTAAGCACCTCAACGGCACCAACTACACCGGCCAGCTGCCCTGAATCAGCTGGATCACGGCCGCCGGCGGCACCGACTGCAGCAGCGATTGGGTGAAGCGGTCGCCCATGACCGGCTGGTAGGTCACCGTCGGCGTGTTCGACCAACTGCCCTCGCCGCCCAGCCGCAGCAGACTGGTGCCGGGGCTGTCAGTCGACCGCGCGCAAGAGCGCCGAGCAGAGCTATTCGGGTGAAAGACCATGGCCCGCAGGCGTGGACTCCGGCAATGACAGGATCACAGGCAATCGAGCGACCTTACCGGTCCAGCGGGAACTTGGTGCAACCCAATTTGCTGGAGATATCGCGACTGGCCGCAGTCAGCATCGCAATGACTTCCGGCGCCTTTTCCTCGTCATAGCGAAAGGTCGGAAAGGAAACGCTCATGCCGGCAATCGGCTGGTTCAGCCGGTCAAAAATCGGGATGCCCAGGCAGCGGATATGTTCATCGAACTCCTCCCTGTCCTCGCCATACCCTTGCGCCTTGACTCGCTCCAGCTCGACCAAAAAGGCTTGCCGGTCGACGATGGTTTTGTCGCGGAAGCGCTTGAACTCGGCGCCATCCAGGATGCGGTCGCGCCGCTCGGGATGCTCCCAGGCCATCAGCACCTTGCCGATGGCGGTGTTGTGCAGCGGCGCGCGCCGCCCTACTTTGGAATACATGCCCAGCGTGTGGCGTGAATCGATCTTGTGCACATAGATGATCTCGCTGTCGATCAAAGTGCCCAAGTGAACCGTCTCGCCGGTCTTGTCGGCCAGCATCTGCATATGGTGCTTGGCCAGATCCACCAGATCCGGGTACTGCAAGGCCTTGGCGCCCAGTTCGAAAGCCCGCATGGTCAGGCCATAGCGCTCGCTGTCGGCTTGTTGATGCACATAGCCCAGCGTCATCATGGTCTGCAAGAAGCGATAGACCGTCGCCTTGGGCATGGCCAAGCGCACCGACAGATCCGAAATGCCGGTCTCGCTGCGCTCTGACAAGGCCTGCAAGATCGCAAAAACCTTCAGTACCGCCGCAACCGATTCCGGTTGCTTGGCATCGTTTGACTCATCGTCCATTTGTTCCAAATGCCTTGGTAAAGCGTTTCAATTGAATTGAATTATCTCTGAACGGTTGCCCGCCCCCATGAGGGCTTGCACCGAGCGAGTGCAAGCCGACTAAAACTCAGGGTAGTGATTGATTGCGGTACTCCAACAGGCGATTGGCCTGCTCACCGCTGCTAGCGAACGGCCGCCGCGAGGTTGACGGGGCCCAGGGCGCAATATGGGGCCCGAGTTGGCTGTCGCGCACCAGCGCTTGGCCATTCGGCGACTGGCCCGCTAGCCAGGCCCCCTTGGCCACGCCCTGATCCCAGGCCCGGCCGAGCGCCACCGAGCCGGCAGCCAAGCCTTGCTCGGCCACGAAGCGGCTGTGCAAAACCAAAAAGCCCAGCGCTTCAGCGGCCGCTGTGCTGGGCGCCAGCACGATGCCGCCCTCCCCTAGGCTGCGCCGACCGGCGCGGCTGAGAATCTCGCTGTCTTCGATCACTAGCCGGGCGTTGCCGAACACAAAGTCGACATCACCGGCGATCAGGCTGGCCTGCACCCAGACCCGCGCAGGCTTGAGCGCATCCGCCGGACTGGCGGCATAAAAAGTGTCCTGGTGGCCGAGCAAGCGCACCTTGTGCAATTGCTGCCGGTCGCCGCGCGTCATCAGGGCCACCGCCTGCGCGCCGCCGCCCTCCCCGACCTGGGGCGGATAGCCGACACCCGCGCGCACGCCATCCATCGCGTCATTGGAGATCGTCAGATGCGCCACATGCACCGCGTCGCTGAACAAGCTCAGCGTGGCGCTGCCCGCAGTGCCATAAGTAGCGGCGGCCAGATTCGGCACGCAAGCGTTGGCCGCATCTATCCCGGCCCGCTTGGGCTTGGCGCTGTAGTTGCCGTTGACCAGGGTCACGGCGGCCGCATCCGCGGGTTCGCCATACAAGCTGACGGGCGCCTTGTCCTGCACGCAGACGGATTCGCGGTAAATGCCCGGCCGCAGGCGAATGAAGTAACGCCGCTGCCCGGCGCCGGCCAAGGGCACGGCATCGATCGCCGCCTGCAGCGTTCCGTGTGTGCCGCTGCCGTCAGCCGCGACGATGAAATCGGCCGGCCTGCGGGCCGCGTCCAGCAAGGGCTGCGGCTGCCAATCGCCGAGGTAGTCGGCGCGCTGATGGTGGCTGGCCTCGGCCTCACTGAGCTGCGGCCGGGGCTGGGCCTTGGCTTGGGTGAAAGCCGCACTGGCGCTCAGGGTCATCAGCAAGAGCCAGGCTCGCATGGCGCTTGAGCCTCAGCCCAAGTCGGCCAGGTACAGCGCCGGCTCACCCTCGGCGTCCGAGCTGAACAAGACCTGCTTTTGGTCCGGCGTGAAGCTGGGGTGCGGATGGGTGACCTGGCGGTTGCCCTTGTAGACGCGCCAGCTGCTGTCATGCCGGGCAATCGTGCGGCGGGTGTCGGCCTTCAGATCGAAGAGATGCAGATAGGGGTCGTTCTTGATCTCATGGCCGCTGGCATTGGCCACGTCGACCGGCGAGCCGCTGCCGTCACCGACCAGCAGCGTGCCGTCGAAGTTACTCATTAAATGCGAGCAGGGCGGCATCAAAGTGATGCGCCGCGACTCCAAAGTGACCGGGTCCAGTGTGCAGATCCAGCGCTCGGTCTGCCCTTCCAAATAGGACACAAACATCATCTGCGAGCCGTCCGGCACCCAGAACTCATGCGTGATGCTTTCGCCCTTCTCATGCGTCTTGCCGCAGCGCATATTGCGGCCGTCTTCATCGATGAACCACATGCGCGCGTCGATCAAGTCATGCGGGCCTTCATGGCAATAGGCGACCGTGTTGTCATCAAAGGGGCGGTACTGTGGATGGCCGAGCCAGCCGTCTTTCTCCAGGATCACTTCGCGCTCGCCCGACGCCAGATCGATACGGATCAAGCGGCAGCGCGGCTTTTTATGGAACATCTCGTGGAACTTCTTCCAGTCGCTCAAGGGAAACCAGTCATCGGCATGGATTTCGATGCCGACCATCTGGGTGCAACTGCTGTTGGACACCCAGGTGCCATAACCGACCCAGCCGGCAGGCACGGTGTAGGCGATGTCTTCGCTCAGATCACTCAGATGCAGGCGGATCAGCTGGCGCTCGGCGCGCACAAAGTACAGGTATTGGTCATCCGGGCTCAAGAAGCCCCCGAAGGTGTTTTCACCCGCCTGGTCGGTCAGCTGGGTGGCGACCTGCGTCTGCAGATCGAGCAGATGGTAGTTCCAGTTCGGCCTCGCGGGATCACCAATATCAGGTCCAAACTCGGCACCAAAGATCAGCTTGCTGCCGTCATTGGTAAAGCATTTTTGGTAGAAATAATTCCGATGACAAGTCACATCCAAGGGCGTCAGGCGGGTCACGCGAGCACCGGTATCGGGGTCCTGGCGGGACACGAATTGCATTTGTCGCTGCGTTGATTTGCTCATGGTGATTGCTCTTCTTTGCCTGCTCGGCACATCAATAGTTTCAAGAAAATATGGGCCACCCTCAGCGTCAGGCTGAAGGTGGCAGCCATTGGCGGCTGCGGCCATCCGCTCGCCACCCAGCTCACTCTCCGGCTCTCCGGCCCTCTCTCGTCATTCATGCCAGCATCTACTTGATACGCCTAAGTAAGGCATTACCCTCTTCGACCAGACGTTTTGCGGCCTCAGCGTCGGTGGTCTTGCCATAGGCGACCGTCTCGAACACCTCACGCATGAACTTTTGCATGCGCGCATGCTCGAACAGCGGCGACGGCAGCTCGATACGCCCGGCCTGCTTTTGCGCCTGTATCTGCGCATGGGCCTGCAGCTCCAGCGGCGGCAAGGCGTTCTCGCGCACCAACAAATCAAACTGGCTCTGCGCGCCGGGCACGCCACGGGTCTTGCCGAGGATGCGCGCGGCTTCCGGATCGGTCAGCAGGAAATTGATGAAGCGCGCCGCCAGCTCAGCCTTCTTGCTGTTGCGCCCAACCGCAAACATCAGCGAGGGACGGCCGAACATGCCGCTATTGGCCGCTCCGGGCAGGGTCGGGAACTCGCCCAGCGCCAGCTTTTGCTGCGCATCCAGCGTGCTGGCGCGCAAAGCGATCGCGCTGTCCCAGGTGTAGTTGCCGGCCCAATTGCCGACCACCCAATCCTGCTGCTGCTCGGTCGCTTTTTCCGCGCCACCCAGGCTGGCGCGCAGCCGCAGCGGTGTGGCGGTGTGGCCGTCGACCAGGCGCTTATAGGTCTGCACCCATTCCAACGCCGCCGCCGGGCTCATCGCCACGCGCGGCTGCTTGGGGTCCAGATAGGCGGTGCCGAGCTTCTGGTGCACATAGGCCTGCGACAGCAGAATCATGTCGTAAAGCTCACCGTCCAGCGGGAAGGCCTTAGGGCCGAGCCGCTGCTTGAAGACCGCGCCGGCGGCGAACAACTCGTCCCAGGTCTTGGGCAGAGGCAAACCGGCGCGATCAAACGCGGCCTTGTTCCACAGGAATATCCGCGCGCTATAGCCCACCGGCAAGGCATTGAGTTTGCCTGCCACCATGCCCATGCTGAGATCCTGCTCGCTGAACTGATTCAGCGCCAGCACATGGCGGTACTGATTCAGGTCGGTGAAGCCGGTGCCGCGCTTGGAGAACATCGCCATCCAGGCCCAATTGATCTGCATCACGTCGGGCTCGGAGCCGCCGGCGATTTGCGTGGTCAGGCGCTCCAGGTAACCGTTAAAACCCATGTACTCGGCCTTGATCTTGAGGCCGGGGTTTTGGCGCTCGAAAGCGGCGATTGCCTTCAGCGTGGCTTGGTGGCGGGCACCGCCGCCCCACCAGGCGAAGCGCAAGACGGTGGGCTCGGCAGCATCGGCGGCATTTGCCGGGGCGTTGGCCAAAGCGACCAAGCTGGCGGCGGCCAGCGCAAACAGCGAACGGCGTCTTTCAAATAAGCTCATATCAACCTTCAGAGCAGCAGGTTGGCGCCGCTGCCGTCTTCAGCGCCATCAAACAAGTGGCTGCACCCGAGCTGCAGATGAAATGTATGGGCCGCGCCGCGCGTCTTGCCAGCCAAGCTGCCGAGTTGGTCGGCTGGCACGCGCGCCGTCATGGGCACGTTGCCGATGTCGAAATGCACAAACACCTCGCTGCCCATATGCTCGGAGAAACGCAGCGCCCCCGGCACCGGGAAGCTGTCGCCCTGCGGGCGCGCCTCGGCCGAGATATGTTCCGGGCGCAGACCGAACTTGATTGGCCCTGTTTGCAAACGCATGCGCTGGGCCTTGGCCTCGGGCAAGGGCAAGACCTGACCCCCAAGCAGCACGGCCAAACCGGCGCCGTCGGCCTGCAGGGTGGCCGGGTGGATATTCATTTCCGGCGAGCCGATGAAGCTGGCGACAAAGGCGTTGGCCGGACGGTCATAGAGCGCGGTCGGGGTATCGACCTGCTGGATCACGCCGTCCTTGAGCACGCAGATGCGCTCGCCCATGGTCATCGCCTCGACCTGGTCGTGAGTGACGTAGACGACCGTGGCCGGCTGGCCCGACTCGCGCAGCGTGCGGTGTAGCTCGGTCAAGCGCACCCGCATCGAAGCGCGCAGCTTGGCATCCAGATTGGACAGCGGCTCATCGAACAAGAACACCTCGGGCTTCTTGACGATGGCGCGGCCGACCGCGACGCGCTGCGCCTGGCCGCCCGACAGCTGCTTGGGGTAGCGGTCCAGCAGATGCTCCATCTCCAACAGCTTGGCCGCATGGCGCACGCGTTGGTCGACCTCGTCCTTCTTGGCGCCGGCGAGCTTCAATCCGAAGGCCAAGTTGTCATAGACCTTCATATGCGGGTAGAGCGCATAGTTCTGGAACACCATCGCAATGCCGCGCGCCTTGGGCGCCAGGGTATTGACCAGCTTGCCGCCGATATGCAGTTCACCGCCGGTGATGGTCTCCAGGCCGGCGATCATGCGCAAGAGCGTGGACTTGGCGCAGCCCGAGGGGCCGACAAAGACCATGAACTCGCCGTCGCGGATTTCCAAGTCCACCCCATGCACGGCCTTGAAGCCATTCGGGTAGACCTTCTCTATTTTCTTCAGGCTTAGCTGCGCCATTTTGTTGTCTCTCTCTTTATCCTTTGATTCCGCTTGAAGCGGAACCTTCAATGAAATGGCGCTGGGCGGCGAAGAACACCGCCACCGATGGGATCAGGGCAACCACCGAGATCGCGATCACGCTGGCCCACTCGACCTCTTCGGTGGCGCCTATGCTCATCTTCAAGGCCAGCGAAACCGGGTATTTCTCCACCGAGGCCAGATAGATCAGCGGGCCCATGAAGTCGTTCATGGTCCAGATGAACTGGAACACGATGACCGAGATGATGGCCGGCTTGAGCATAGGCACGATGATGTGCCAGAGCAGTTGCAGGGCGTTGCAGCCGTCGATCTGGGCCGCCTCTTCCATATCGCGCGGGATGCCGCGCAGGAACTGCACCAGCATGAAGACGAAGAAGGTGTCGGTGGCAAAGGCCGAGGGCAGGATCAGCGGCAGATAGGTGTCGAGCCAACCGAACTCGCGGAACATCAGGTATTGCGGCAGGCGCAAGACGATCAGCGGCAACATCATCGTGCCGACCATGATGCTGAACAGGAACTTCTTGCCCCAGAAGTCAAAGCGGGCGAAGGCATAGGCCACCAGCACGCAGGAGATCACCGTCACGATGATGCGCGGGATGGTGATCAAAAAGCTATTCAGGAAATAGGTCGCGAAGGTGTACTCGGTGCTGGTCTTCCAGCCCTTGACGTAGGCGCCGAAATCGAATCGGCTGGGCCAGAAGCCGATTTCGCTATAGATCTCAACATTGCTCTTGAACGATGCACCGATCAGCCAGGCCAAGGGATACAGCATCACCAGAGCGACGGCAAACAGCGCCACGTAGCGGAGCCAGGAATTGCCCTGGTCGCGCCCCAGGATCAGCGCAGGTACATCACTATTTGCGCCGCTCATTTGGACGTCTCCTTCTCACCCGAGTAGAAGACCCAGTACTTGGAACTCCAGAACGAGATCGCACTCAGACCGCCAACCAGGGCGAACAAGACCCAGGACAGCGCCGCGCCATAGCCGAGGTTGAAGTAGCGGAAGCTCTGGTCATAGATGTACAGCGCCAGCACATAGGTTGAATGCAGCGGGCCGCCTTCGGTGATGGCATAAGGGCCGTTGAACTCCTGGAAGGCCTGCACCATCTGCATGATCATGTTGAAAAAGATAACGGGCGTGATCAGCGGCACAGTGATGCGAAAGAACTGCTGGCGCTTGTTGGCGCCGTCGATTTCGGCCGCCTCGTACAGCGATACCGGCACGTTCTGCAGCGCGGCCAAAAATATCACCATCGCCGAACCGAACTGCCAGGTGAACAGCAGCACGATGGTCCAGAGCGAGTAGTGTTCGTCGGCCAGCCAGGCGATAGGCTCCAGGCCCACTTTGATCATCAGCAGATTAACGAGACCCTCCTTGGCGAAGATGAAGCGCCACAGCACCGCAGTGGCGATCGAGCCGCCGAGGATGGACGGCAGGTAAAAAGCGGCGCGGAAGAAGTTGATGCCGCGCAGCTTGTAGTTCAGCACATGGGCAATGAAGAGCGCGAAGCCGACGCGCAGCGGCACCGCCAGCACGGCGAACAAGAGTGTGACGCCCAGCGACTTGCGGAACAGCGGGTCGGCGCTGGCGATCTCTACATAGTTGTCGAGGCCGACAAACACCGGCGGGTCCATCAGATCGTATTGCGTGAAGCCGAGCGCGAAGCTCATCACGAAGGGAAATAGCTTGAAGCCCAGCACGCCCAAGACAAAGGGCAGCACGAACAGAAAGCCTAGTTTTTTGTTTTCATACATAGCGTCACCGTGTCTCCGACGGAACAACTTGGAGGCCCCACTGCGCAGCAGTAGGAGCCGACCTCTCAAGTAGAACTCGTGGAACCGGCTCCGCCGGGCCACTGAGTTCGCCCCCTTGAGGGGGTGGCGCGCAGCGCCTACGGGGGTGTTCTACCTAGCCAACCAGCCGCCATCGACGGCGACGGTGTAGCCGTTGACATAGTCGGACGCCTTGGAAGACAGGAACACGACCGGGCCGGCCAAGTCTTCCGGTGAGCCCCAGCGGCCAGCCGGGATACGTTCAAGGATGGAGGCGCTGCGGCCCTCATCGGCGCGCAGTGCAGCGGTGTTGTTGGTCGCCATATAACCGGGCGCAATGCCGTTCACATTGATGCCGTGCGAAGCCCATTCGTTCGCCATCGCGCGGGTGATGCCCATCACCGCGCTCTTGGACGCGGTGTAGGACGGCACCCGCACGCCGCCCTGGTAGGACAGCATCGAGGCCACATTGATGATCTTGCCGCCATTGCCCTGCGCAATGAATTGCTTGGCCGCGGCCTGCGAGAAGAAGAACACCGTCTTCAGGTTCAGGTCGATGACATCGTCCCAATCCTTCTCGCTGAATTTGATCGCGTCTTCGCGGCGGATGATGCCGGCGTTGTTAACCAGAATGTCGATCTTGCCGGTCAAGGTCAGCGCTTCTTTGATCAGCCCATCGATGCAGCTGATGTCGGACAGATTCGCGCGCAGGTCCAGAAAGCGCCGGCCGGTGGCCTCAACTTGCTGACGCGTCTCGGTCGGTTCGGTCACATTGATGCCGACCACGTCGGCACCGGCCTGCGCCAAGGCCAGGGCCATGCCTTGCCCCAAGCCGGTATTGCAACCGGTGACGATGGCGACCTGGCCGTTGAGTTGGAAGTTTTCGAGAATCATGATGCTTGGCTTTCGGTGTTCTTCTTGTTTGAAATTTAGCGAAGCGCGGTCATGGGCACATGATCCATGTCCTTGAAGACCTGGTTCTCGCCCACCATGCCCCATATGAAGGTGTAAGCCTGGGTGCCCACACCGGAGTGGATGGACCAGCTCGGGCTGATCACCGCCTGCTCATTGCGCACCACCAGGTGGCGCGTCTGCGTCGGCTCGCCCATCATGTGGAAGACGGCGGCGTTCTCGTTCATATCGAAATAGAAATACACCTCCATGCGGCGGTCATGTTGGTGGCAAGGCATGGTGTTCCACAAGCTGCCCGGCTCCAACTGCGTCATGCCCATCAGCAATTGGCAGGTCGGTAGCACATCGGGCACCAGGAATTTATAGATGGTGCGGCGATTGCTGGTCTCGGGCGCGCCCAAGGTTTCGGGCGAAGCCTCGGCCAAGGTCACCTTTCGGTGCGGGTAAGCCGTATGCGCCGGTGCGCAATTGAAATAGAGCTTGGACGGTATGGCCGCGTCGACGCTCTCAAACGCCAAGACCTTGGCGCCTTGGCCCACATAAAGCGCTTCGCGGGCGCAGACCTCGAAGACCTGCTCATCCACCGTGACGCGCGCTGCGCCGCCGATATTGATCAGACCCAACTCGCGGCGCTGCAGAAAGAAATCGGTGCCGGTGTACTTGCCCAACTCAGCAGCGAAGGTCACTGCCTTGCTGACAGGCATGATGCCGCCAACGATGATGCGGTCGATCTGGCTGTAAGTCAGCGTGGCCTCATCGGGCTTGAACATGTCTTCCACTAAAAAGTGGCGGCGCAGGCCTTCGGTATCGAGGCTGCGGGCGTGTTCGCTGTGAACGGGTTGACGGACTTGCATAGGGTGCTCCTTGGTCTCGGCTGGGGTCTCGAGTGCCCTAATCTGGCACTCTGCGGTCTTGTTGGGTGCAAGCGTAACCGATGTTAGTGCTTTCCCGGAATAATGGTTTCTATTTAGTGAACCACTGTTTCATTTTTTCACGCAGACGGTATAGTGAGTCCATCGCAGCCTCAGACTTGCAACTTCAAGCAGCAGCCGAGGTCGCAGGCAAGACGCCACAGCACAACGACCGCAGGAACCCAAACCTATGACCGCCTACTTTGACAATGCCGCCACACCTTGGACCGAGTTGGGTGACGGCATACGCCGCAAGGTCGTCGGCCATACGCCGGAGCTGATGTCGGTGCTGGTGCAATTTGATCAGGGTGCGATTGGCTCCGTCCATGCGCATGACGACCATGACCAGATCGCTTTTGTAATCAGCGGCGAGTTTGAGGCCGACGTCGGTGGCGTCAAAAAGGTCTTGCGCGTCGGCGACGCCTTTGTGGCGCCGCGCCTGACACCGCATGGCGTGGTCGCGCTGGCAGCCGGCAGCACCTTGCTGGACCAGTTTTCACCTCGCCGCGAGGACTATCTCTAAACCCCCTTTCTCGCCCGGGGCGCACTGCAGCGCCCGGGCAGACATGAAGACATCGCGGCGCCCTGCGCGCACCGCGATGCAATTCGACACAACACCGGCCCTCAAACATGCGAAGACATGTCATCCAGGCCAAGCCAGCTATGTGTACCGCTGCCCAGCGGCGGTGCGCTCATTGAAAAACAGCAGGAGACAAACCATGAACCCGCGCCCCAGCAGCAGTAACAAGTCCCATCCCCACGCCCTCGTGATGTCGATGATTTCCTTGGCCGTGCTGAGTTTGATCGGCTCGGCCCATGCGCAAGAAGCGAGCAAGCCCGCGGCGGCCAGCGAGTCCAGGCTGGACACCATCTCGGTGACCGGCTTTCGCGCCTCCTTGGAAACGGCCTTGCGCGCCAAGCGCGACGAAAACAGCATTGTTGACGTCATCAAGGCCGAGGACATGGGCAAGTTCCCCGACACCAATCTGGCCGAGTCGCTGCAGCGCGTGCCCGGCGTGGTGATCGACCGCGATGCCGGCGAAGGACGCTCCATCACCGTGCGCGGCTTGGGCCAGGACTTCACCCGTGTGCGCATCAATGGCATCGAGGCGCTGGCCACCACCGGCGGCACCGACAGCTCGGGCGGCGCCAACCGGTCGCGCGGTTTTGACTTCAACGTCTTTGCCGCCGACCTGTTCAGCTCCCTGACCGTGCGCAAGAGCAGCTCCGCCGATATCGACGAAGGCTCGCTGGGTGCCACCGTTGACCTGCAAACAACCCGCCCCCTGGACCTCAAAGCGGGTTTCACTGGTGCGATGTCGCTCAAGGGCATGTACAACGACCTGTCCGGCAAAACCACGCCCAAAGCCTCCTTCCTACTGTCGAACACCTTCGCCGACAATAAGATCGGTGTTTTGTTCTCCGGCGCCTATTCCAAACGTGAGGTTCTGGAAGAAGGCTTCAGCACCGTGCGCTGGGACAACGGCCCATCGTCCGGCGGCTGGTGCCCACCACAGGGCGCCACCATCGCCCCCGGCACCACCTTGCCGACCGGCTCCACCGCAACGACGTGCGGCCCGGCCGCCAACGGCGTGCCTCGCCTGGCTAATACGCCGGCCAACCAAGCTGCCTACCAAGAAGCCAGCAAGGCCGAGAACTTCCACCCGCGCCTGCCACGCTATGGCCGCCTGACTCACGACCAGGAACGCCTGGGTCTGACCGGCTCCTTCCAGATCAAGCCGGCCGAAGGCACTTTGGTTACCGTCGACATGCTGTACTCCAAGCTCGACGCAACGCGCAAGGAAGACTTCCTCGAAGCGATCTCCTTCAGCCGCTCCTTGTCGCAGGGCGGCAAGCCGCAAACCAGCGTGCTGGCAACCGAATATGCGCCCAACGGCGCCCTGCTGTACGGCAAGTACAACGGTGTCGATATCCGTTCGGAGTCCCGCTTCGATCAGCTCTCTACCACCTTCACCCAGCCCACCCTGACGCTGGAGCAGGATCTGACCGACACCTTGAAACTCAACGCAAGGTTCGGCCGCGCCACATCCAAATTCAGGAACCCGATCCAGACCACCACCACCTTGGACGCCGCCAATGTGCAGGGCTACGAGATGGACTTCCGCAATAGCGACCGCCTGCCCATACTGAACTACGGCTCGCTCAACCCGTCCGACCCGAATGGCGGTCTGAAGATCATCGGCGTGCCGGTCGGTTCGGCCAGCATCAGCAACTTCACGCCCAGCGAAGTGCGTATCCGCCCGAACGGCACCACCAACACCAACGACCTGGCACATCTGGATCTGGCCTGGGAGCTCAATGAAAAGCTGACGCTTAAAGTAGGCGGTGACTTCAAAAAGTTCAAGTTCGAGACCTATGAGGCCCGCCGCACGGTCGAAACCATGAACACCCTGCCCGCCGGGGTCACGCAGGCCAGCTTGGTCACCAGCTTGACCGGCTTCGGCAAGGGCCAAAGCATTCCGGCCGGCACCATCACCAGCTGGGTGCTGCCCGACCTGAATGCCATCAGCAGCGCCTACGACATCTATTGCAACTGCCTGAAAACCGGCGCAGCCGGCGGCCCAGGCGACTACACGCTGACTTCGACCACGAACGCCAACGCCCGAGGCAACAACCGCACCGTCACCGAAACCGACAGCGGCGGCTTCGCGATGGCAGACTTCGCCTCCGAGCTGGGCGGCATTCCGCTGCGCGGCAACGTGGGCGTGCGTTACGTCAAGACCAAGATGACGGCGGATGGCTATCTGGCCACGGCCGGCGGCACCCCGGTCACAGCGGAAAACAGCTACGACGACTGGCTGCCCGCGATAAACGTCGCCGCCAACCTAAGCAAGAACTTGATTCTGCGCGGTGCCGCTGCCAAGGTCATGTCCAGGCCTCAATTGGCCAACCTGAGCCCCGGCGGCACGCTCAGCACTACCGGCACGCTGACCTATACCGGCGGCAACCCGCTGCTCAAGCCCTTCCGCGCCGACACCTTCGACGCCAGCCTGGAGTGGTACCACGAGAAAAACGCCTTCGTCGGCCTGGGTCTGTTCCAGAAGAACATCAAGACCTATATCCAGACCGTCAAGACCAATTTGCCCTACAACCAGACCGGCTTGCCGATGTCCTTGTTGCCACCAGGCATGACGGGCGAAGAGGTCTTTGCGGTCACTTCGCCGGTCAACACCAATGGCGGCAAGCTCAGCGGCTTCGAGCTCAATATCCAGCAGCCGTTCAGCTTCTTGCCGGCCTGGGGCAAAAACTTTGGCGCACTGTTCAACTACACCTATGTGAAGTCACAGATCGAATACATCGTCTCGCCCACCAGCACGGCAACGATCACCAATGACCTGATCAATCTGTCACCGCGCAGCTACAACACCACCCTGTACTACGACGACGGCACCTTCAGCGCCCGGGTGTCGGGCTCGCAGCGCGAGGCCTATTTGACGCGCGTGCCGGGTCAGAACAACAACGATGTGGAAGGCAAGAACAAGACCTTCAACGTTGATGCATCGATCTCCTACAAGGTCAATGACAAGCTGGACATCACGCTGGAAGGCGTCAACCTGACCAACCAGCCCAATGATCAATACATCAGCAGCCAGCGCGACAGCGTGGTGGTCAATAACGTGACCGGCCGTGAGTATTTGATTGGCTTCCGCTACAAGTTCTAAGCCCCGCGCTTGAAACTGCAGCTGTAGTCCAAGGGGTGCGAGTGCAAGCTCGGCACCCCTTTTTTCGCCGGCTGTTTGATGTCAATTTGGAGATGCCATGCCCAGGACCATGCCCTTGGAGAGGCGCGAGCTTTTGAAACAGGCTTGTGCCTTGACCTTAACCGTCGGCGCTGGCCAGCCGGTTTGGGCCGATGCCGGCTTGCCCGCCGCCGTCAACCCACCACCGCCACCCCCTGCTCCGCCGCCGCTGGCCACCGTCCACCCTGCCCTGCATCTGGTCGGCGACTCCACCATGGCGGACAAGCCCTTGGACCCGCCCAACCCCGAACGCGGCTGGGGCCAAATGTTTCGCGAGCGGGTCAAAGAGCCGGTGCGCATCGTCAACCACGCGGTCAATGGCCGCAGCAGCAAGAACTTTCAAGACGAAGGCCGCTGGGCCCATCTGCTCGCTCAACTGGCGCAGGGTGACTTTGTGCTGATCCAGTTCGGCCACAACGACGCAAAAAAAGAGGACCTGGCACGCTACGCCGCCGCGCACGGCGCCTACCGCGACAACCTGCGGCTGTTCGTGCGCGATGTGCGTGAGCGCGGCGCCACACCGTTGCTGGCGACCTCCCTGATGCGGCGCGAGTTTGACGCCACAGGCCGCTTGAAAGACACCCATGCCGACTACCCCGTCGTGATGCGGGAAGTCGCCGTTGAAATGGACGTGCCCCTGCTGGACCTGCACCGCGCCAGCGCCGTGCTGCTGCAAGCACTCGGCCCGGCTCAATCCGAGCCGCTCTTTCTCTGGGCCAAACCCGGTGAGTATGAACGTTACCCGGCCGGCAAGAAAGACAACACCCATTTCAGCGAAGCCGGCGCGCGCGCAATGGCTGGCCTGGCCGAACAAACGCTGCGGCTGCAAAACCACCCGCTCTGCAGCTGGTTGAAGGTCGCTGTTTGAGTTCTGCAGCCTGGCCCCGCCCGCCAACGCCATCAACAACGAGATCAGCACGCATGAAATCCCACCAGCATTTCGCCAGAGCGCTGCTGGCTCTGGGCGCTCTGATGCTCCTGAGCAGCAGCGCTGCATTTGCACAAGCCGAAGACAGCGAGCCTACCGAGCAGTCAACCGTGCAGGCCTCGCAGCCAAGCAGCAGCCCGAGCACAAAGAAACTGCCGGCCCAGACCATAGAAGATTTCGCTCGTGCGCCCTTGCTGCAGCATGTGCAGCTCTCGCCGGATGGCAAGCAAATTGCCGCCGTCCTCAACCAAGGCAAGCTCAGTGTGCTGGTGACTCGCCCGGTCAAGGGCGGCACGTTCAAGCAACTGATGGCCAGCGACAATCTGGAGCACCAGTTCAACTGGCTGCGCTGGGTCAACGCCGACCGTTTGGTGGTCAGCTTGCGCTACCCCAGCACGCGCCAAGTGAGCTGGTTCAGCAGCGCCGACAGCATGGAATCGCGTCTCTTGGCGGTCAACGCCGATGGCTCACACCTGCTCAATCTCAGCCGCATGCGGGGCCAAGAGGACATCGCCCAAGCGCTCGACCAAGCGGTGGTGATTGACTGGCTGGCTGACGATGGCCATCACATACTGATGAGTCAGCCGAATGCCAAATTCAGCGGTGCGCCGGCCGTCTTCAAAGTCGACGTCAACACCGGCGCGCGGCAATTGCTGCGCGAGGCCAAGGCCGACATCCGCAGCTGGTTCACCGATGCCCAGCACCGGGTAAGGGTCGGTGTCGGCTTCACCGAGGGCCGGTTCTCGCTCTGGGTCAGCGACCCGGCGGGTGACAACTGGCGGCTGGCACGCAGCTTCGGCTACTTTGACCCCGCCCGCGTCCTGCCACTGGGCTTCGGGCTCGACCCGCAAGTCCTTTTCGTCAGTGCCATGCATGAAGGCTTCCAAGCCATCTACACCATGGACCTGAGCGACCCGGCCTTGCCTTTGACGCTGAAGTTCCAGCCCAAGTCCGGCAGAGACCTGGAGGGCCGCTTGCTGCATTCCAGCAAAACCGGTGAGGCCGTGGGCTTCGTCTCCAACGGCCAAGACGCTGCCGCCTACTTTTGGAGCGAGGAACATAAGGCCTTGCTTGAACGCATAGACAAAGCCTTGCCCAAGCGGGCCAACCGCCTCTTGCAGTTGGTCAAGGACGACGATGTCTACCTGCTGCGCTCCTTTGGCAACGGCCAACCGGGTGAATACTTGCTCGGTCAGCGCAGCAAGAGTGCCTTGGCGGTACTGGCCGAGCTCAACGCGCAACTCGACCCAGAGCACCTGGCCCGCAAGCGAAGCATCCGATTCAAGGCCCGCGACGGCCTGCCCTTGCAGGCCTATCTGAGCCTGCCTGAACTCAGTAAGGGAGTGCCGAGCAAGAACTTGCCGCTGGTGGTGTTGCCCCATGGCGGTCCGCAAGCGGCGACCGGCAGCCAATTCGAAACCTGGCCAGCCTTTCTGGCGGAGCGGGGCTACGCGGTCTTGCAGGTCAATTTCCGCGGCTCCACCGGCTTTGGTCAGGCCTTTATGGAGGCAGGTCTGAAGCGCTGGGGCCTGGAGATGCAGGATGACCTCAGCGACGGCGTCGCGGAACTGGTCAGGCGCGGCATCGCCGACCCCCAACGCGTAGCGATCGTGGGAGCCAGCTATGGCGGTTATGCCGCCTTGATGGGCGCGGTCAAAACACCGCAGCAATATCGCGGCGCCTTCGCCTTTGCGCCATTGACCGATCTGGTCGAGTACGCGCGCGAGATCGCGAACAACCGACTCTTGGTCAGCACCCATGCGCTTGAGCGACAAATCGGTAGCTTGGTCTCCGACCGGGCTCGACTTGAAGCCACGTCACCCCGGCTGCAAGTCGAAAAAATCGAAGTCCCGGTGGTGCTGGTGCATGGCACCCTGGACCGCCAAGCGCCTTACGAGCACAGCGTCTGGATGGCCGATGCACTCAAGGCCGCCGGCAAAGACTATCGCTTCATCAGCCAAGACCGCGGAGACCATCAACTGAGCCACCAGCCTTATCAGCTGCAACTGCTGCAAGAGCTCGATGCCTTCTTGCTCAAGGTCTTGGGCCCCGGGGCCCAAGCGGCGCCGGCAGCAGCGGCCCATTGACCGCTGGGCATCGCCATCGGCCACGCTCTCACCTATCCGGATCCAACATAGTTAATCACTCAAAAGTGATACTTTGAAGCTATCTCGCAGACTTAAGCTGACGGCTGTTTCTTGACTGCCAACGGCCCCATGAAGATTACCAAGCTCACGACCTACCGCCTGCCGCCACGCTGGATGTTGCTCAAGATCGAAACCGATGAGGGCGTGGTGGGTTGGGGAGAACCTGTCATTGAGGGCCGCGCCCGCACCGTCGAAACCGCTGTCCAGGAGTTCGCCCCGTTTTTGATCGGCCAAGACCCGGCGCGCATCAATGACCTCTGGCAGGTGATGTACCGCGGCAGTTTCTACCGGGGTGGCGCCATCCTGATGAGTGCAATTGCCGGCATCGACCAAGCGCTATGGGACATCAAGGGCAAGCTATTGGGTGTACCGGTCTACGAGCTGCTGGGCGGCTTGGTGCGCGACCGCATGAAGACCTATTCCTGGGTCGGCGGCGACCGCCCGGCCGATGTGATTGCCGATATCCGGCGCCTGCGCGCCGGTGGCTTCGATACCTTCAAGATGAATGGCACCGAGGAATTCGGCATCATCGACAGTGCGGCGGCGGTGGATAGCGCCGTCGCCCGTATCGCTGAGATCCGCGCCGCCTTTGGCAACGAGATTGAGTTCGGCATTGACTTCCACGGTCGCGTCGCTGCGCCCATGGCCAAGGTTCTGCTGCGGGCGCTGGAGCCCTACAGGCCTCTATTCGTCGAAGAGCCGGTGCTGGCCGAGCAGGCCGAGCATTACCCCCGACTGGCCGAAAGCACCTCGATTCCGCTGGCCGCCGGCGAACGGATGTACTCGCGCTTCGAATTCAAGCGCGTGTTCGAGCAAGGCGGCATCGCCATCGTGCAGCCCGACCTCTCGCATGCCGGTGGCATCACCGAATGCGTGAAGATCGCCGCCATGGCCGAGGCCTATGACGTAGCGCTGGCACCTCATTGCCCGCTCGGCCCGGTAGCCTTGGCCGCTTGCCTGGCGGTGGACTTTGTGTCGCACAACGCGGTACTGCAAGAGCAGAGCATGGGCATCCACTACAACAAGGGTGGCGAGCTGCTGGACTATGTGTTGAACAAGGACGACTTCCATATCGAAGGCGGCTACATCTCGCCACTGCCCAAACCGGGCCTGGGTGTCGTGATCGACGAGGCCCGCGTCATCGAAGCCAGCCGCAATGCACCCGATTGGCGCAACCCTTTGTGGCGCCATGCCGATGGCAGCGTGGCCGAATGGTGATCTCCAGCAGCGGCCAGCACGCCGCCCTGCTCGCCCTCGACTGGGGCAGCAGCGGGCTGCGCGCCTTTCTGATCGACGCGCAGGGCCAGACGCTCGCGTCCCGCAGCTCGGCCATGGGTGCCAGCGTGATGGACGGCAAGCCCCAAGCCTACGCACAGGCGCTCGAACAAATCGCCGGCGACTGGCTGCAAGTCCAGCCGCAGCTGCCGGTCTTGGCCTGTGGCATGGTCGGCGCCAAACATGGCTGGCGCGAGGCGCCCTATGTGGACTGCCCCGCAAGCGGAGCCGATTTGGCCGCAAGCTCCGTCGAAGTAGCTTTCGGCGTGGGTCAACATTTGCGCATACTGCCGGGTCTGCGATACCAGCCCCAGGGCATGCCGCCCGATGTGATGCGGGGCGAAGAGACACAGCTGTTCGGCGCCCTTGCGCTGCACCCCGGTTTGGCCGAGGCGGCCTGCGTCGTGATGCCGGGCACCCATTCGAAATGGGCCGAGCTGCGCGACGCCAAGGTGCGCGGCTTTGCCACCCAGATGACCGGCGAGCTGTTTGCCCTGCTGCGTCAACATTCGGTGTTAGGGCGACTGATGCCCGAGCCTGTGGCGGCCACCGACTCCAGCACCTTTCTAGCCGGCGTGCGGGCCGCGCGGGACGCTGGCCACCTGGGCCTGGGCCATCAGCTGTTTGCCGTGCGCACCCTGGGCTTGACCGAGCAACTGCCTGCCAGCGGCCTGGCCGACTATATGTCCGGCCTGCTGATCGGCCATGAACTGCGCACCGGCCTGGCCTGGCGCACAGCGCATGGCTTGGGCTTGGCGCCACTGCTGCTGATCGGCGAACCGGCACTTTGCGCTCGCTACGAGCAAGGCTTGAACGCCTTTGATTGTGGGGTCGCGCTGCGCCTCGACAACACCGCACCGACAGGGCTTTGGCGGCTGGCGCAAAGCGCCGGTTGGCTACAGACCTCGCACTGAATTGGACCGACCTATGACGACTTCCTTGTTCGACCGAGTTTTTGCCGAATTGCCCCTGGTCGCCATCCTGCGTGGCGTACGCCCCGACGAAGTCGAGGCAATCGCGCTGGGCCTCTATGAAGAAGGCTTTCGCCTGATAGAGGTGCCTATGAATTCGCCACAGGCGCTGGACTCAATCGCGCGCCTGTCGCGCTGCCTGCCGGCCGACGCACTCTTGGGCGCCGGCACCGTCTTGAGCCCCGCCGCTGCGCGCCAGGTCCGCGATGCCGGTGGCCGCTTGATCGTGATGCCCCATGCTGATACTGCCGTCGTGCGGGCCGCCAAGGCGGACGGCATGTTCTGCGTGCCCGGTGCAGTGACGCCGACCGAGGCCTTTGCTTGCGCCGATGCAGGCGCCGACGCCGTCAAGCTGTTCCCGGCCGAGCTGATCACGCCGCAGATCGTCAAAGCAATGCGAGCGGTGATTCCACTCAGCCTGCCTCTGCTGCCCGTCGGGGGCGTGACGCCACAAACCATGGCGCCCTATGTGCAGGCCGGCGCCTCCGGCTTCGGCCTCGGCTCGGCCCTGTATGCGCCGGGCTACTCTGCCGCAGCCGTCGCCGAGCGCGCGCGTGCTTTTGTACAGGCCTGGCGCGCGCTATAAACCGCCGCGCCGAGGCGCTGATCAAGAAAAAAACCAGAGACACCATGAACAAAAAAAGAATCGCGGCAGGACTGCTTGGCGCCTGCGTCGGCAGCTTCGTCAGCAGCCTCAGCCAGGCACAGACCCTGCTGCAGATCGACGCCAGTGCGCCAGCCCCGGCACCGCAAACCGGCCATTTGCAACTCGGCAGTGCAGTCTCGCCCAAAGGCGAGACGCTGGGCGCCAACAACCAGTACCTGACACGCAATGGCAAGCCCTGGCTGCCAGTGATGGGTGAATTCCACTACAGCCGCAGCCCGGCCGAGAGTTGGGAGGGCGAGCTGCGCAAGATGAAGTCGGCCGGCATCACCATCGTCGCCAGCTATGTGATCTGGAACCACCACGAAGAGCAAGAAGGTCAATTCATCTGGAGCGGCAACCGCGATCTGCGCCGCTTTGTGCAGCTGGCCAGCAAGATCGGCCTCGATGTGGTGGTGCGCATCGGCCCCTGGGCCCATGCCGAGGCACGCTTCGGCGGCATCCCGGATTGGGTCGTGGCTGCCATGCCCACGCGCGGCAATGACCCGCAGTACCTGGCCCTGGTCGAGCGCCTGTATGGCCAGATCGGTCAGCAACTGAAGGGCCTGATGTGGAAAGACGGCGGCCATGTCATCGCGATTCAACTTGAAAACGAATACAACCTGAATGGACCCGGCCAAGGCGCCGCCCATATCAGCAAGCTGAAGCTCCTGGCCCGGCAAGCCGGCATGGACGCGCCGCTCTACACCGTCACCGGCTGGGACGGCACGATTTACCCATCCGGCGAAGTAACGCCCGTCTTCGGCGGCTACCCCGACGAGCCCTGGGGCGTTTCGACGACCGAGCTGCCGCCCAAGGAGACCTATGCCTTTCGCTTCGACAGCCGCGTCTCCGGCGACCTCGGCGCGCAGACGGCCGCGACCGCGCCCGGCACGGCCGAGACCGATATCGGCTTGACGCCCTTCCTGGGTGCCGAATATGGTGCCGGCCTGCCGGCCATGTACCGCCGCCGCACGCTCGTGTCGGCGGATGACATCGCATCGATGCTGCCGGTACAGCTGGGCTCGGGCGTCAATTTGATGGGCTATTACATGTTCCACGGCGGGCGCAATCCGCTCAGCGTGAACGGCGTCAACACATTAGAGGAAAGCACCCTCAGCGGCGGCTACAACGACACGCCCGCAATCAACTACGACTTCAATGCCCCGCTCGGGCCCGATGGCCAGCAGCGCCCGGTCTTGAACAAGCTGCGGCCCTTTCACTACTTCTTGCAGGACTTCGGCCCGCAACTGGCGACCATGACGGTGCGCAAGCCGGCCAGCACGCCGGCGGACGCGGCCGAGCTGAGCACGCCGCGCTGGTCGGTGCGCGCCAACGGTGACAGCGGCTTCCTGTTCTTCAACAATCATGTGCGGCAGTACGCGATGCCGGCGCAAAAGCAGATCCGCTTCTCGGTGAAACTGGCGACGGAGACCTTGCAGTTCCCGCAGCAGCCGGTCGACATCGCCGACGGCGCCTACTTCATCTGGCCGCTCAATCTGGATCTGGGCGGCACCCGTTTGCGCTACGCAACGGTCCAGCCGGTCGCGCGGCTCGACCAGGGCAAGGACGGCCTCGTCTATGTGTTCTCGGCCCAGGCCGGCATCCCGGTCGAGCTGGGTTTTTATGCGGCTAGCAGCACGCATATCAGCGCACCACATGCGCGCAGCCAATCGCTCGGAGATAAGCTGGTGCTCGACCAGTTGCAGCCCGGCCTCGACGCGGCCCTGACGATCAAGCGCCCTGGTGCCCGCCCCGTCACCGTCCTGTTGCTGACGCCGGAGCAGACGCAACAACTGTCGATTGGCGAGCTGGCCGGCCAGCGCCGCCTGGTACTGAGCGCGCAGGACAGCCATTTCGCTGCTAGCGGCCTGGATGTGCTGTCGGCCGGCGCGCCGAGCCTGCGCGTGGCCGTCTTTCCCGCCTTACCCAAGTTGCCCAAGTCCAGCCTGCCGCTCAAGCCGGCGGCCCGCGACGGGCTGTTCCAAGTCTTGGCCGCCGAGCATGCGCCAAGCCAACTCGCCGCCAAGGTCACGCAGGTGCGCGAGGCACAAAAAGCACCGCCCGTCATGATCGGCGGGCTGGCGCGCGCCGCGCTGCAGCCCATACCGGAGAGTTTCAAGGCGGCGGCCAGCTGGAAGATCGACTTGCCGGACCAGGCCTTGAACGGTGTCGACGATATGCTTTTGCAGATCGATTTCGTCGGCGACATTGGGCGCCTGTTTGCCGGCACAAAAATGCTGGACGACTGGTATTACAACGGCCAGCAATGGCAAATCGGTTTGAAGGGTTTGAAGACCAAGAGCCCTCTGAACCTGAAACTAAACCTAAACCTGAGCGTGCTGCCGCTGCGCGCCGATGCGCCAATCTACCTGCCGCGCGAAGCTCGCCCGGACTTCAAGGGCGAGGCGCAAATAGCCGCCCTGCGCAAGATCGATCTGATCCCCGTTTACCGCTGGAGCCTGCGGCCCGGAGCCTTGTAGCTATACATAATCCTGATAGCTGCAGCCGAATAAACCATTTGTTAGGCATTGCAAAGGCCGTTAACTTAAGGGTTCTTGTCGCTCATTGCCGACTGCACTCGCCACCACATTCGCCCTCAGCCAGCCATGCCCACCGAAACACCGAGCCCTTTTGAACACGCTGATGAGCAGGCCTCGCTCACCCTCGCCCTCGCGCAAGGCGCGACCTTGGGCGAGGGCCTGCAATGGCATGCCGGCAGCGCGCGCTGGTGGTGGACCGATATCGAGGCATCGACGCTGCACGCCTGGACACCGGGCGACGAAAGCACGCTGAACGTCAAACTGCCTGACCGGCTCGGCAGCTTTGCCCATTGCCGCTCGGGCCGTTTGCTGTTGGGCCTGGCCAAGCGCCTATGCCTGGCCACGCTGGCGGACCTTCAGGCAACAGGTAGCAGCGTTCCCGCCATCCAATCGCTGGTGCCGGTCGACCCGGCCGAGCCGCGCACCCGCATCAACGACGGGCGCACCGACCGGCGCGGCTTCTTCGTCTTCGGCACCATGAACCAGGCCAGCGACAAACGGCCGATCGGCAGTTTTTACCAATATTCGCTGCAGCACGGCCTGCGCCGCCTGGCCCTGCCGGCGGTGGCGATTGCCAACAGCATCTGCTTCAGCCCGGACGGCCGCACCATGTACTTCTGCGACACCTTGAGCCAAGCCATCATGCAGTGCGACTACGACGCGGACAGTGCGCAGGTCGCCAATCTGCGCCTGTTCACTCGCGTCACACCGGACCATGCCTGGCCTGATGGCTCGGTCATCGCGGCCGACGGCAGCCTCTGGAATGCCCAATGGGGCGCGGGCCGCGTCGCGCAGTACTCGCCTGATGGGCAGCTGATGCACATCGTCGGCGTGCCGGCCACCAACACCACCTGCCCAGCCTTCGGCGGCGATGATTTTGATCAGCTGATGGTGACTTCGGCGCGCGCCGATTTGAGCCGCGAGGAGTTGGAGCGCTTGCCCGGCTCAGGCAGCCTGTTCGGAGGCCGGCAGCCGCTGGTGCGCGGCCTGCCGGATGCCTTGTTCGACGACAGTCCGATTGCTTAGTTTTACGCCCCAAGAACGGAGACAAAAAAGCCATGAAAATCAAACTACAACAATGGGCCAAGCCCCTATTGGCCAGCGCCCTGCTGGCCCTGCTGCCATTGGCCAGCCATGCCGCCGACCCCGTCAAAATCGGCTTCCTGGTCAAGCAAGCCGAGGAGCCCTGGTTCCAGGACGAATGGAAATACGCCGAGCAAGCCGCCAAGGACAAGGGCTTCACGCTCGTCAAGATCGGCATCCCGAACGGCGAAAAAATGATGGCCGCGATTGACAATCTGGCCACGCAAAAAGCGCAAGGTTTTGTGATATGCGCCCCCGATGTGAAGCTGGGCGCGGCGGTCGCCCGCGCCGCCAAGCGCCATGACCTGAAGGTCATCTCGGTCGATGATCAATTGGTCGACGGCGCCGGCAAGCCGATTGCCGGCATCCCTCACATGGGCATCTCGGGTTATGAGATCGGCAAGCAGGTCGGCCTCGGTCTGCTGGAAGAAATCAAAAAGCGCGGTTGGAATTTGAACGAAGTCGGCGCGCTGCGCGTCGCTTTTGACCAGTTGCCGACCGGGCGCGAGCGCACCATAGGTGCCGTTGACGCCTTGAAGGCCGCCGGCCTGCCTGCTGACAATGTGATAGCCGCGCCGCAGGCCAAGACCGACACCGAGAACGCCTTCAACGCCGCCAATATCGCCTTCACCAAGAACCCGAAATTCAAGCATTGGGTGGCCATGGGCATGAATGACGAAGCGGTGCTGGGCGCCGTGCGCGCCGGTGAGGGCCGCGGCATCCGCAAGGATGAGCTGATCGCCATCGGCATCGGCGGCAGCCAGACCGCACTGAACGAGTTCACCAAGCCGGCGCCGACCGCCTTTTTCGGCACAGTCTTGATCAGCCCCAAGCGCCATGGCTACGAGACCGCCGCCAATATGTACAGCTGGATCACTACAAGCCAAGCGCCGCCGGCCGTCACACTGACCAGCGGCACCTTGATGACCCGCCAGAACCAAACCGAGCTGCGCAAGCAGATGGGGCTGTGACTCACCCCCGAAGCGCTGCGCGCCGCCAGGCCCAGAGGGCTTGGCCCTTGCTAGGCGCAAACAGTCCACAGGACTCTTTGTGTTCGAGCAACGCCCACCTCAAGGGGGCGAGCCCAGCGACCCGGCAAGGCCGGTTCCGCGGGCTCCACTTGCTAGACGACCGCTCTGACGCAACCTTTGTCACCGCCCGATCCAGATGAACACAGCATCCCTTCAGTTCGACCAAGTCAGCAAGGTCTTCCCCGGCGTCAAGGCGCTCAATGGCGTCAGCTTCGAGGCGCGCGCCGGTCAGGTCCATGGCCTCTTGGGTGAAAACGGCGCGGGCAAGTCCACGCTGCTGAAGATACTCGGCGGCCAGTACCGGCCGGATGGCGGCCGCCTGCTCTTGAATGACCAGGAATGCCATTTCGGCTCGGCGGCGGACGCGATCAAGGCCGGCATCGCAGTCATCCACCAAGAGCTGCAATATGTGCCCGAGCTGACGGTGGCCGAGAACGTCTTGCTGGGCCGGCTGCCGCAGCGCTTCGGCTTCGTCGACAAACGAGCCGCCAGCGCCCAGGTGGCGGCGCGGCTGGCCGAGATCGGCGTTGACCTCGACCCGGACGCGCTGATGATCGATCTTTCGATCGCGCAGCGCCAGATGGCCGAGATCTGCAAGGCGGTGCTGCAGGACGCGCAAGTGATCGCCTTTGACGAGCCGACCAGCAGCCTCTCGCATCGCGAGAGCGAGGTCTTGTTCAAGCTGGTGAAGGATCTGCGCGCTAGCGGTAAGACCCTCATCTACATCTCGCACCGTCTGGAAGAGCTGTACGCGCTGTGCGACTGCTGCACCATCTTCCGCGACGGCCGCAAGGTCGCCACGCATCCGGTGATGGCCGATGTGCCGCGCGATCTGTTGATCAGCGATATGGTGGGCCGCGAGGTCAGCGATATTTATGACTACCGGCCGCGCCAGCTGGGCCAGGAGCGCCTGCAGGTGCGCGGCATGCTCGGCGAACACCTTGCAGCACCGCTGGACTTTGCGGTCCGCGCCGGCGAGGTCTTGGGCTTTTTTGGTCTGGTCGGTGCCGGCCGCAGCGAGCTGATGCGCTTGCTCTACGGCGCCGATGCGCGCAGCCAGGGTCAGGTCTTGCTGGACGGCAAGACCGTCTCGGCCAGGGGCCCGTCAGCGGCGATTGAGGCCGGCATCGTGCTGTGCCCGGAGGACCGCAAGGAGCAAGGCATCCTGGCGCAATCCTCGGTGGCCGAGAACATCAATATCAGCTGCCGCCGCCACGGTCTGCTGGGCGGGCTGTTCCTGCGCCACGCGCGCGAGGCGGCGCTGGCCGATGCTTTCATCAAGCGCCTGCGCATCAAGACCCCGAACCGCGAGCAGGAGATCCGCCTGCTGTCCGGCGGCAACCAGCAAAAGGTGATTCTGGCGCGCTGGCTGGCTGAGCCCGACCTGAAGGTGCTGATCCTGGACGAGCCGACCCGCGGCATCGACGTCGGCGCCAAGAATGAGATCTACCGGATCATTCACGAGGTGGCTGAAAGCGGCTGCTGCGTGATCGTGATCTCCAGCGAACTGCCCGAGGTACTGGGCATCGCCGACCGCGTGATCGTGATGCGCGAAGG
Source organism: Paucibacter sp. B2R-40 (assembly GCF_025717555.1). GTDB lineage: Bacteria > Pseudomonadota > Gammaproteobacteria > Burkholderiales > Burkholderiaceae_C > Paucibacter_A. The sequence continues at coordinate 546,735 of NZ_JAJIRP010000003.1, forward strand.
CCGCATCAGCGGCGAGCTCGACCGCTCGGCTGCCAGCGAAACCGCTGTCTTGCGCATGGCCTTGCCCGACCTGGTCTGAGACCGTAACTAGATATTTGCACGGAACATTTTTCACCATGACTGCCATCAGCAAGACTCCGCTCGACCAAGCCACCATGAAGAAACCCCTGAACCGCGCTTGGCTGACCGAGCACAGCATGACACTCGGCTATGCCGTCTTGTTCCTCGTGCTGGCCGTCAGCGTCGAGAACTTTTTCTCCGCCGCCAATATCGTCGGCCTGATGCTGTCGGTGGCACAGATCGGCATGGTCGCGTGCACCATGATGCTGTGCTTGGCCTCACGTGACTTTGACCTCTCGGTCGGCTCGACGATTGCCTTTGCCGGCGTGCTCGGCGCCATCATCCTGGAACACACCCAGAGCGTGACGCTGGCGGTCGGCGGCGGCTTGCTCGCCGGCGCCCTGATCGGCGCCGGCAACGGCGTGCTGATCGCCTATCTGAAGGTCAACGCCTTGATCGCCACGCTGGCCACCATGTTGATGGTGCGCGGCCTCGCCTTCATCGTCTCGCAGGGCCAAGCGGTGGGCATTGCCGACGAAGGCTTTATCGCCTTCGGCGACGCCCGCATCCTCGGCCTGCCGCTGCCGATCTGGGTGACGGGTGCTTGCTTCTTGGTCTTCGGCGTGCTGCTCAACCACACGGTGTTCGGGCGCAACACGCTGGCAATCGGCGGCAACCCGGAAGCCGCCCGGCTGGCGGGCGTCAAGGTCGAAAAGCTGCGCGTCTGGATCTTCTTGCTGCAGGGTCTGGTGACGGCGCTGGCCGGCCTGATCCTGGCCTCGCGCATCACCAGCGGCCAGCCCAATTCGGCCACCGGCTTCGAGCTCGACGTGATCTCGGCCTGCGTGCTGGGCGGCGTTTCGCTGCAGGGCGGCAAAGCGCGCATCTTCGGCGTGCTGATCGGCGTGCTCATCATGGGCACGGTCGAGAACGTGATGAATCTAATGAATGTTGACGCGTTCTATCAGTACCTGATGCGCGGCTTGATTCTGCTGGCCGCTGTGCTCTTGGATCAGCTGAAGGCGCGCGGTAGCAAGCATGGTTAAGTTGCTTGTAGCGGCGCTGCTGGCCTGCTCGGCCGCGCAGGCGGCGCCCTTTCTGGCCGGCGGCGATGTCTCGGTCTTGCCCTTGATGGAAGCACATGGCGCGATCTACTCTGACCGCCAGGGCAAGCCCGGCGACGCGCTGAAGATACTGGCCGACTATGGCCACAATATCGCCCGCCTGCGCCTGTACGACAGCCCCGGCCCGGGCACGGGTGCGGACGGCTACTACTGGCCCGAAGGCTCGATGGATCTGCCCGATCTGCTCAAACTGGCCCGCCGCGCCAAGGCACTGCAGATGCAGATTCAGCTGACCCTGCATTACAGCGATTTCTGGACCAACTCGAAGACGCAAAACCTGCCCACCGCCTGGGCTCGTGAGCTGGCTCGCCTACCCGACGAGACGGCGCGCCGCGCCCGCTTGGCCGAGCTGGTGTTCGAACGCACCCGCGAGGTCATGCTGGCCATGCAGGCACAGGGCACCAGCCCAGAGTTCGTCTCGCTGGGCAATGAGATCGAGCACGGCATGCTCTACCCCTACGGCAGGATTTCGCCGCCCGGCGCCGAAGGTTGGGACGGCTTGGCGCCACTCTTGCGCGCCGGCCATGCTGCGGTCAGATCAGTCACTCCTAGCGCCAAGATCGTGCTGCATCTGGACGACGGCGGCAATCTGGGCAAGTACCGCGACTGGTTCGATCAGGCCAAGGCGCATGGCGTCGAATGGGACGTGATCGGTGCGTCTTATTACCCGTTCTGGACCCAGAAGACAGCCTCCCAGATGGCAGCATTCAGCCGTGCGGTGACGGCGCTGTATGACAAGGATTTGCTGGTGATGGAGGTCGGCTTCAACTGGACGCCCAAGCTGCCGAATGGCTGGCCCGGCCAGTTGAGCGACAACGGCCCCTACCCCGCCAGCATGAGCTCGGCGCAGGGCCAGCGCGACTTCATGGCCGAGCTGTTCGGCCTGCTCAAACGCGAGCCGCGTGTGCTGGGCCTGCTCTACTGGGACCCGGTGATGATTGCCAAGCCGGGCGTCGGCTGGGCCCTGCTTGAGGGCAAGGGCGGCGGCAAGGCCCAGGCGGGCCCGAATGTGGTGTCCAACACCACCTTGTTTGACTTCAAAGGCCGCGCCTTGCCAGTGCTCGACGCTTGGCGTGAGCAGTCCTTGAACCATCAATCTCCCCAGGTAAAACCATGACCCTAAGACTGCAAAACAAAGTCGCCATCGTGACCGGCTCAACGCTGGGCATAGGCCGCGCCATCGCCAGGTTATTCCTGGCCGAAGGCGCCTGCGTCACCATCAACAGCCACCGCGATGATGCGGATGCTGCCAACTTGCGTGCCGAGTTGCATGCAGACATAGACGGCGGGCGCTGCCTGTTCGTGCAGGCCGATGTGGCCGATGCAGCTGCCGTCAATGACATGGTGGCGCAGACGGTGCAGCGCTTCGGCCGCCTCGACATCCTCATCAACAATGCCGGCATGAATGTGTTTGCCGACCCCTTGGCGATGAGCAGCGAGCAATGGCAGCGCTGCTTTGCCGTCGATCTGGACGGCGCCTGGCATTGCGCGCGCGCCGCCCTCCCCCACATGCTGGCGCAAGGCGCGGGCAGCATCGTCAACATCGCCTCGGTCCATGGTCACCGCATCATCCCCGGCTGCTTTCCCTACCCGGTGGCCAAACATGCTTTGCTGGGCCTGACCAAGTCGCTCGGTATCGAGTACGCGGCGCGCGGCGTGCGGGTCAATTCGATCTCACCGGGTTTCATCATGACCGAGTCGAACCAGGCCTGGCTGGCCGGCTTTGCCGACCCGGCCGCCGAAGCACAGCGGCAGGCCGAGCTGCTGCCGGTCAAGCGCTTGGGCGAGCCGATCGAGGTGGCCTATACCGCCCTCTTCCTTGCCAGCGATGAGGCTCGCTTCATCAACGCCGCAGACATCTTGATCGACGGCGGCCGCAGCCAGCTGTATCACGAGTAGGACTTGCAAAAACCGCTCCAGCGTCCTTGCTCCGCCTTGCCGTACTCAGCGTACTGTCTGCGGCGTCGCGCCTCGCTGGAACTGTTTTGCGCAAGTTCTAGCACCCGAGCCCTCGCCCTACACTGAAAGCATGACCGAACATCGAACCAACAAGCCCTCCGACCGCTTTGTCCGATCCCATCTGAAGACGCGGCAATTGGTCTTGCTGGTCGAACTGGGTCGGCATGGTTCCATCCTGCATGCAGCGCAGGCCGCCAACCTGACGCAGCCGGCCGCCTCCAAACTATTGGCCGAGCTGGAACATGCTTTAGGCGTGCAATTGTTCGAGCGGCTGCCGCGCGGCGTGGCGCCGACCTTGTACGGCGACGTGATGATCCGACGCGCCGGTGCCGCGCTGGCCGAGATGGACGCCGCCCATCAAGAGGTGATGGAGTTGCTGTCGGGCCTGAGTGGCCGGGTCGCGGTGGGCACAGTGATGACGCCGTCCACCTCGCTGCTGCCGGAGGCGGTCAAGCGGCTCAAGCAGAACTACCCGCGCGTCCATGTCGCGATCACGGTCGACACCAGCAAGCCGATGATTCAACGCCTGCGCGCCGGCGAACTGGACTTGGTGATCGGGCGCATTCTGGACACCGAATCGGCCGCCGTCTTGAACTTTGAGCCCCTCAATGATGAGCCACACAGCCTGATCGCGCGTGCCGGCCATCCGCTGGCCACACGGGCCAATCTGCAGCTGGCCGAGTTAGTAGGCCTGGGCTGGATCTTGCCGCCCAGCGGCAGCATCCTGCGCGATCGGCTGACCGCCTTGTTTCTGTCCCAAGGCCTGGATCAACCGGCCGAGATTGTCGAAACCCTGGCGCTGCCGGTGATTACCAATCTACTGCTTGACAGCGACATGGTGTGCGCGCTGCCTACCGAGCTGGTGCAGCCCTATTTGGACGCCAAACTCTTGTCCATTTTGCCGATAGAACTCGGCATTCGCATGGACCTGTACGGCATCGTGACCCGCAAGAATAACCAGCTCTCCCCTGGTGCCCTGGCCATGCTGCAGACCCTGCGGGAAGTGGCCATAACTCGGCCATAACTCGGCTTTAGCTCGACCTTGAGTGAGCATGCACTGCATGCAAAGGCCTGGCATCCGAAATTCATATATTTCCTGCGAGATAAGTGATAAGACGGCATACGCCTGTGTCCTTAGCATGGCCTCCAGCAGCCAACATCAATGACAGCACTGCTGCCGGCTCGGCCTGCCCTCAGCGCTCCGCCGGTTTGTCAATATAAGAATGGACAAGACATGAGACAGAAAAAAATGGCCTGGCTGATTCGGGCAATCTTCGTGCTGCCGGCAGTCGGCGGTCAGGCGCTGGCGCAACAAGCCGCCCCTGCAGCAAAGCCGAGCGCCGAGCTTGAAGCGGTGGTGGTGACCGGCATCCGCGCCTCGGTGCGCAGTGCTTTGGCGACCAAAGAGCTGTCCAACAGCATGGTTGAGGTGATCGCGTCTGAGGACATCGGCAAGCTGCCCGACACCACCATCGCCGAGTCTCTAGCTCGTCTGCCGGGCCTGTCGGCCGGCATCGACCGCGGCAACGCCAGCCAGATCGTGGCACGCGGCCTGGGCCCTCGTTTCGTCGGCGCGACGCTGAACGGCCGCGAGTTCGCCTCCAGCGAGCCGGACCGGGCGGTGCGCTTCGAGATGTTCCCGTCCGAATCGGTATCGGGCGCCACTGTCTACAAGACCCAATCCGCCGAGCTGATCGAAGGCGGCATCGCCACGACGATTGACTTGCAAACGGTTCAGCCCTTGGCCTACAAAGAGCGCCAGTTGGCACTGAAGGCCGATGCGCTGTATTACCAAATGGGCAGCAAGATCGACGGCGCCAAGACCACGGCACCTCGCCTGGGTGGCATCTATGTCGATCAGTTTGCCGACCGCACCGTCGGTGTGGCGGTAGCCTTCAGCTACTTCGACCAGCCTTCCCTGGAAGACCGGGTGGAGAGCTGGGACTTCAATAACGACCATTCCGCCGACATCACCGGCGACGGCAAGATCGACAAAACCCGCTGGGGCTTCCAGACCGGCGTCAAAAAGGGCACGAACAAGCGTTCCAGCGCCACAGGCAAGCTCGAGTACAAGCCCAATGCCGACCTCGCCATCACCGCCGACATCTACGCGGCGCGCTCCAATATTGAAGAACCGGCGCTGACCCATGTGCAAGACGGCATCGGCAACTGGGATGGCTGGCAAAGCGCGAACTTCAGCAATGTCAAGGTCGATGGCGGATACGTCACCGCCGCAACGGTCAAGGACGTGACCCTGCAGACGCTGAATTCGCTGTGGAAGCAGGACATGAAGAATTTCGCCACCGGCTTGAACGGCAAGTTCAAGACCAATGGCTGGCAGCTCGACGCCGACATTGCCCACTCGACCGCCAGCCGCGACACGCTGTGGTCGGCCGTCGAATTGAAAAACCTGAAGTCCGGCGCCACCACCTTTGACTTCAGCAAAGACCAGTGGATGACCTATTCCAGCAATCTGGACACCGGTAATCCGGCCAACTACGCGAACCAGGTCAGTGAGACTTGGGGGCCGACCAAGGGTGGCAAGCTGGACGACTCGCTGAACTCCCAACAACTGAGCGCCAGCCGGCTGGTGGACTGGGGCGACGTCAACAAGATCAAGTTCGGCGCCCGCGCCACCCAGCGCGAAAAGTCTTACGAGGCGATCTCCTGGAACCTTGGGCCCACGGTAACGATCCCGACCTCAGGCTTCCAACGCGCGACGGTTGACGGCCGGCCCGACTTTGTCGAACTGGTCGGCGGCTTCGCCGATGCCGTCGGCAAGTATTTCGGCCCGGCAGCACTGAGCTCGGCTGGCCGCACCTCGACCGACGCCAATCTGGTGCAAGACAACTGGCGCGCTAAAGAAAGCAATGCCGCCCTTTACGCCCAAGCCGACTTGGCCGGCCAGGCCTTCGGCGGCATGAGCTACCGCGGCAACGCTGGCCTGCGCGCCATCCACACCAGCCAGACCGGCTATGGCTACGAGCAGCGCAATGGCGGCAAGCCCACCGCCGTCTCCGATGGCACCAGCTACACCAAGTTCCTGCCCAGCATGAACTTGATCCTGAATCTGGACGAAGAGGAAGTGAATCAGGTGCGCTTCGGCTTGGCACGTGCGATGTCGCGCGCGCCGCTGGACGTGATGAACAACGCCCACACGGTCTATATTGATCCCAAGGGGATTGACCCGACCATCGTGAGCGGCGGCAACCCGCGGCTCAAGCCGATGATGGCTGATCAGTTCGATCTGACCTTTATGCGCTTCTTCGGCAAGGGCAGCCTGGTCTCTGCCGGCCTGTTCTACAAGGAGATCAGCGACTACATCGGCATCGCTTCGGTCAAGGGCTCATTCGAAGGCAAGCCGGCCTATTTCACCCAGCAGGTCAATCGCGACGGCGGCCATGTGCGGGGCTTTGAGCTGGTCTACCAGCAGGCCTTCACTGCCTTGCCGGCGCCGTTCAACGGCTTGGGCTTGCTGAGCAACTACACCTACTCCGACAGCAATATCAAGGAGAACGGTGACCGCAGCGGCCAGAGCTTCACCCCCATCGCCACCAACGGCCTGATGAAGCACAACGGTGGCCTAACACTCTGGTACGAGCACAATGGCTTCGAGGCTCGCCTGGCGGCCAATTACCACTCGGCCTTCAACCGCGCCCCGACCTGGGATTCGACCGCCTTCCAGCTCAACGGTGCGGAAACCTGGGTCTCATTGAATCTGTCCCAGCAGATCACGCAGCAGATGCAGGTCCGCTTCGGGGTCGAAAATCTGACCAACCAAAAGGTCATCTACACCGATCCGATGAATGCTTACCACCAGACTAACTTCCAGTTCGGTCGGCGCTTCAATGTGGGTGTTTCTTACAAGCTCTAAGTCAGGCCACGGCTGAACGGATGGGGCGGTGCGACTCTTCAGTCGCACCGCCCTTTTCCGTGGATCAAGTCCTTTCGGTGCCGTCTCCATGCTCAGCTCGGTGTTCGGCAGCATGGATCTGAACGGTTCCCCGAACACGGCGTTCTGATGGGCAAGAAGGAAACGGCCGAAATTGGTCCATTCAGGGTGCCGACGCCGCCGGCAGCGGCTTACGGCCTGGTACATCTGGAGTAGGCGGCTGATGCGACTCATTTGGACGGCTCGCCGCAGGCGGGCAGCGGCATCCGATTCGACCGTTTGAACTGCAGGTCCAGCCAGTCAAAGGCAGCGTCCTGCTGCGCTGCCGTGAACTGATGGGCACCGGGCCAGATGCAAGTCTGCAAGCGCTCGGCCGCACCATAGGCCGACCAGACCTGCGCCATCTTGGCGAACGCCTGGCTCACCGAGGCTAGCGGGAACAAGGCATCTTGTGCGCCGGCATAGAGCAGCATAGGTTTGGGCGCCGCCAGAGCGGCCACATCGGGGTAGTCCAGGTAACGCGCCAAATAGGGGTGCAGCATGGCGAAACTGGACTGGCCCTTGAGCTGGTTGTTGCCTGGCACCATCAAGCCTTGCAAGCCGGCCATCCAGTTGACGGCGATGCTGGCCGTCACAGCGTCGGACAAGGCTGCCACCTGCCAGGCCCGCTGGGCGCCCATCGAAAAACCAAGCGCTGCGACCTGGCGGACGTCAACCTCGGGCATCTCTGCCAGAAACTTCGCCGCTTGTGCATCTTCGCTCGCGATCAAAGCGGCCCAGGAACTACCCAGATTGAACAGATTGGCCGCCAGCGCTTGTTGCGAATCACGCTCGAAGCCAGCACCGGAGCGGTCGCCCCAGCCCAGCGCATCGACCGCCAAGACCACATAACCGCGCTTGGCCAATTCGTCGCCGGGGTAATGGCCAGAAAAGTAGCGGCCAGCCCATTCGGCAGCCGCACGTTCACGGGCTGGGTTGCCCCAGGGCTGGATCAACTTCTCTTTGCCGATGTCAAAACGCGCGCCGTGATCATGCAATGCCAAAACCGCCGGAAACGGCCCTTTGCCCTTGGGCACGAGCAACAGCGCCGCGACACGGCTTTCTGCACTGACATTGAACTCAAGCTTGCGGGCGAGATAGCTGCCGCGATCCAGCTCTTCAATCACGCGGGCCGAGAACGGGGTCAGGTCTTGCCCGGGCAACAGCATCAATTCACGCGCCTTGCGCAAACCCGCCTGGGTCCAGTCCTGGGGCTTGGCGTGATGCTCGTTCGCCCAGCCCAGGCTGAAAGTCAGTTTGTCACGCAGTTGTTGGTGGAAGACCGGCAGCTGGCTCTCGGGGGCCAGCAATCCAGGGTTCTGATAATCGGCCCGGGCCGGGCCAATTTGAAGCAGGGCTAGCAAAGGCCAGGCAACGGCCAAGGATCGACGAAGACACAAAACATGCCGCCACATGGCACTGAGGCTACAAATGTTTGGCTGCACTGATGTTTTCACCAAAATTGTCTTCTTTGCCATGCAAGCCCACTGTATGCTGACACGAGCATACCGCCGACTCAGTCAGCAGAAAAAACCAGTGCCATGGGCGAATTGTTCGGGCACCAAAAAACAGGCGCCATCACGGCGCTGATGAGAACGGAGACAAGCATGGGATCTGGCAGTAATATCAAGATCGGCACCCGCTTAGGTTTGGCGTTTGGCGTGGTGCTGTTGATCACTGCCTTGATCGCGGGCATTGGCGCCTGGCGGCTCGGCACACTAAAGGCCGCCGCCAATGATTTAGCCACCGTCGAGATGGAGCGCAGCAGCTTAGCTGCGCGCTGGTCGGCCAATATCAATCTGAACTGGGTTCGCACCTCGGCCGCCTTGTTCGCCAGCGACGCCGCCTATGTCAAGGCCTTGCAAGCCGACATGGAAGCCACCTCCAAGCTGATAGGCGAGACCCAAAAGCAGTTGGAGCCCCTGATTACCGACACCAAGGGCAAAGACTTGCTGGCCGACATCAGCAAGGCGCGCGAGATCTACCGTGGGCCACGCAGTGAGTTGATGAAAAAGAAGCTGGCGGGAGAAGATGTCGCAGAAGCGGTCAAGTCGAATCTGCAACCCTTGGCCATGACCTATTTGGCCGCGCTCGACAAGCTCGATCAGCATATGGATCAGATGCTGAGCAAGAGTCAGGCCGAAACCAATGCCGTGGCCCAGACCGGTCAATGGATGTTGGGTCTGGGTGCCGTTCTGTCCTTGGGCCTGGGCCTGGGATTTGCCATCGTGGCGACCCGCGCCATCACGCGCCCGATCAGCCAGGCGGTGAGTTCGGCTCAAGCGATCAGCGACGGCGACCTGTCTGTGAGCATTGCCACACAGGGCAGTGACGAATCCGCGCAGATGCTGCAAGCCTTGTTGGCCATGCGTGACAAGCTCGCCCACATCGTCGGCGAGGTCAGGGAGAACGCCGAGGGCGTCTCCACTGCCAGCGCCGAAATTGCGCAGGGCAACCATGATTTGAGCGCGCGCACCGAGATGCAGGCCAGCGCCATCCAGCAGACGGCTGCGTCAATGGAAGAGTTGGGCGCCACCGTCAAGCAAAACGCGGCGAACGCTCACCAAGCCAATCAGATGGCCTTGACGGCATCCAACGTGGCCATCAAAGCCGGCGATGTCGTCAACGAAGTGGTCGAGACGATGAAGGGGATCAACGACAGCTCCAAACGCATTGCCGACATCATCACCGTGATCGACGGCATCGCCTTTCAGACCAATATCCTGGCCCTCAACGCCGCCGTGGAAGCGGCGCGGGCCGGCGAGCAGGGGCGCGGCTTCGCAGTGGTGGCGTCCGAAGTGCGCAGCTTGGCGGGGCGTTCGGCCGAGGCTGCCAAGGAGATCAAGTCATTGATCAGCACCAGCGTCGAGCGGGTCGAGTTGGGCAGCAGCTTGGTCGACCGAGCAGGTGTGACGATGACCGAGGTCGTGGCCTCGATTCAGAAAGTCACCCACATCATGGGCGAGATCAGCGCCGCCAGCAGCGAGCAAAGTTCGGGCGTTTCGCAAATCGGCTCGGCGGTACAGCAGATGGACCAGGTGACGCAGCAGAACTCCGCCTTGGTCGAAGAGATGGCGGCGGCGGCCAGCAGTTTGCGCCTCCAGGCCCAGGCCTTGGTGCAGGTCATGGCGATCTTCAAGTTGGCGGATAGGCGCGCTCATCGCTAAGCGTCGCTCATGCGTACACCACGGCCCATCAGCCGTACTTCCGTGGCCCGCTTCCTTGGCTTTTGGGGGTACTGGCTGAAGGCTTTGCTGCTTGCCTTCTGGCTCGTTTGCACTGCCAAGGCTGGGGCGCAAGCCACCCAACAGACGCAGCCAAACAAGCCGCCTCAGACGGCAGCTGAGAGCGAGTCAGCACCAGCCGCGAGAGTCATGCTGCTGGTGTCCTACCACGCCGGCATGGCCTGGAGTGACGAGCAAATCGCCGGCTTGCGTCGCGAACTGGGCCGGTATGAGCGGCCCCTCAAGCTGAGCCTGGACTTTCTTGACACCAAGAATGTGCAACCGCTGCCCGCTTATCAGCAACAGTTCGAAGACCTGCTGCTGAGCAAGTACGGCCTCACGCCGCCGCGCCTGCTACTGGCCACCGATGATGATGCGCTGGACTTAGCCCTGCGCATGCGGGCCCGCCATTTCCCGGCTGTGCCGATTTTGTTCTCCGGCGTTTCGGGCAGTCGCCGGGCCAGCCTGCAGGATGAGGGCAACATCAGTGGTGTATTCGATGACGTCGACGACAGCCAAAACCTCGCCTTGATGTTGAAACTGCTACCGCGAACCAAACGGGCCGTGATCGTGCACGACCAAAGCAGAACCAGCCTGGCCCAAGTGAGCAGCCTCGCGCCTGTTTTGGCCCAGCACCCCGGCCTGCAGGTCGAACATCTGACGCGGATGTCGGTGCAGGAGGTACAGACCCGTTTGCGGGCCTTGAGCGGCACCGATCTCGTATTGGCCCTGCCCTTCAATCTCGACGCCCAGGGTCGCGTCATCAGCCACGAGGAGGCCAGCGAACTCTGGGCCGAAGCTGCAGCGGCCCCGTTGACGGTCACGCGCGACGTCAGCATGCGGCCGGGTGTATTGGGCGGCTTTCTGGTCACCGGCCGCCAGCAGGGCGAACATCTGGGCCGGCTTGCCGTGCAGGTCTTGCAGGGCAAAAACGCAGATGAACTGCCGATGTTGACCGGCCTGGGTGTGCCAACTTTCGAACACCAACAACTGCGCCGCTGGGGCATTGACGAGGCCGCCTTGCCCAAAAGTGCCGTGGTACTGCATCGCCCAATCAATTGGTGGGCCGATTTGCGGCCCTATCTGGGCTGGTTGTTCAGCCTGTTTGGCAGCTTGCTGGTCATCATCGCGCTCTTGATCAACGGAATTCGACTGCGCCACCGCTCGGAGCAGGCCATGCGGCAAAGCACTCAAAATTATCTGGCGCTGTTCAACAGCAGCAGCGACGCCATACTGGTGCGCGACGGCAAAAGCCTGGCCATCATCGACGTCAATCCGCGTTTTTGCAGCCTCTATGGCTATAGCCCGGATGAAGCCCGTTTGCTCAGCGCATCGCAACTCAGCGACGAAGCCAACTTCTACACCGGCGCCATGGTGGCCGAGCGAATCGACAAGGCCAGAAACGAAGGGCCGCAGTTTTTTGAATGGCGTTCGCGCCGCAAAGATGGCAGCCATTTTTGGGCCGACGTATCGCTGACCTCCTTCAAACTACCGGAGGGCGAACGCATCATTTCCACGGTACGCGATATCTCCGACCGCAAACAGTTGGAGACACAAGCCCAGGCCTTCCAGCATCAAGTCAAGCAGATTTATCAAAACCTGCCGGTGGCGGTGTTTGTCATCGATGCCCTGCACCGGGTGAGCTTCTGGAATGAGCAGATGACGCGGCTGACCGGGGTCGAGGCAAAAGACATCATCGGCAGTCATGAGGCTTGGCGCGGCATCTACCCTACGGCCCGACCTTGCCTGGTTGATGCGGTGGTGGACGGCCTTGGCGTCGAAAGCCTGACTCAGCTCTACGGCGACCAACTCCGCAGCAGTGATGAGGTGCTGGGGGCAATGGAAGGCGAGTCCTGTATTCCCGCGCAGGGCGAACGCGCCGAGCTTTGGCTGCGCTTTTGCGCGGCGCCCTTGCGTGACGAGCAGGGTCAGGTGGTCGGGGCGATTGAAACCGTGATCGACGTGACGGTTCTCAAACGCACGCAAGAAAGCCTGCAGGCCCTCAATCAACAATTGGAGGCCCGCGTTGAGGCGCGCAGCCATGAGTTGGAGCTGGCCATGGAGCAACTGCTGCAGGCCGACAAGATGGCCGCGCTGGGCAGCTTGGTCGCCGGTGTAGCGCATGAGCTGAACACGCCGCTGGGCAATGTACTGACCGTCGCCTCGACGATAGCGGACACCAGCAAGGCCTTTGGCCAAGAATTGCTCGGTGGCCGCCTGCGCCGCGCCGAGGTTGAGGCTCGCTTGAACCAATTGCATGAAGCCAGCCTGCTGATCGAGCGCAACGCCAAGCGTGCGGCCAAGCTGGTGGCGGATTTCAAACAAATCGCGGTGGATCAAAGCAGCACGCATCGACGTGAATTTGCCTTGCAGGATCTGGTCAATGACACCCTGTCGATGCTGAGCAGCAGCCACCTGCTGGGCCAGGTGCAAATTCAAGTCGATATCGACCCCGGCATTCACCTGCACAGCTTCCCCGGGCCGCTGGAACAAATTCTCAGTCATCTGCTGACGAATTCCGTCAAACATGGCTTTGAGGCACAGGCCGAAGGCTGCATCACCATTCAAGCGCAGGCACAGGGCACTGAGGTCTCCATCAGCTATGCCGACAATGGCTGTGGCATAGCGCCGGCCGCACTGCGCCATCTTTTCGAGCCTTTTTATACGACCCGGTTCGGCCAGGGCGGCAGCGGCCTGGGCCTCTACATCGTCTACAACCTCGTCACCAGCGTCTTGGGCGGACGCATTGAAGTCAGCAGCAAGCCAGGGTTTGGATGCCGCTTCGACCTGCATCTGCCACTGTATTTGGACTCGCGCCCGGTCGAAATTTAGCCGGGGTGCCCCCCCTGAAGCGAGGGGCTTAAAAATGCGCCTATCAGGGTTTTCTTGCATGGACGCAGGCTGACAGAAGTGAAACACTGTTTCAAAGAAGGCGCCATGCAGTACCAACGCTGCGAGAAGCTACCTTCTCCAGCTGATCCGACCCACAGCCAAACCTACGCTCCTGGCTGAACGGACCGGCCTCTTGCTGATAGCCGGCAAGTTCCATGCTGAATTTGCCGAGCAACGTATCCTGTGTCAAGCCCCGAACGACTTGCCCTCTGGCAAGGCCGCACCAGTCGCCTGAAGCGTCTGCAAGTGGGGGGCCGCTTGATTTGGGCGCCAGCTGCCCTGCCCCTCGGCCCGACGCCGATCGCTTGAAGTCCCTACCCTCATTGCGTACCTGAGCAGGTTCACTGTCGATACCGCCGATGTAAATCGGTACTTGATTGGGCTGCCGCATGGTGGGCCGAATCGGTAGAGGACTGCAGGGCACGCAATAACCGCCAGAAAAACGAGACACGTCGGCGTGATCAGCGAGGCCATGACCTCTTTGACTTGACCGGCGTAGGAGACAAAACGTGACCCGACTATCCAATCTGCGGCGCCAGCGCATGCCTGCCTTCACCCGCTCGCTGCTGGCCTCCTCGATCGCCCTGGGATTGCTCGCCTGTGGCGGTGGCAATGACAGCGCAAGTCAATCCAGCACGCTGGCCAGTGCCAATGACAGCATGTCTAAGGCCCTGGCGGCCCGCGCCAATCGGCCGCCAGCGCCGGCACCGGCACCCGCGCCAGTGATCTACGCCATCAGCCTGACCGACACCACCGCGCCACTGCTGTTCGACATTGGCGACCGCACCTACTCCGCCGCCGTCGCCATCGACGGCAAACACAAGCCCGAAAACTACCGCGCCGCGCCCAAGCTGCCGGACTGGCAATTCGCTACGGTTGACCCGACCGGCGGCGCCCTGACGTTTGAGCGCGAAACAGCCCCCGACATTGGCTGGCATGGCTATTCGCGCAAGGGCAAGCTGCTGGTAAGCGGTGGAGCCTCGGCCGCCGCCAATCGCGTTTACACGGTCTTCAACAAGGAGCAATTGCTGGCGGCCTTGCGGGAGGCCAAGAACGAGCCCAAGATCATCCGCATCGTCGGTCATATCGACTTCCGCTGGAGCCAAGGCAACACGGTATTTCAAGAGTACACCAGCTATCTTGACCAAAAGCACGGGGGCTCGCTTTCCATTCCGTCCAACACCACGCTGGTGGGCATCAATGATGCGAATGGCCGCCCGGCCCGCATCAGCGGCACGACGCTGCTGATCGGAATCGAAGCGGCGACCACGGCGGCAGGCAGCGAGGCCGACTTCAAGAAATGGGTCGCCGACGGCAAGGACCCGGAAACATTTCCGACCTGGACGCGCAACATCATCTTGCGCAATCTGCGCATCGACACGCCCTGGGACGTCAACCCCGAGGACAGCGCCAATGCCTACGCCGACGGCATGACCATCACCCGCGGCCAGTACATCTGGATTGACCATGTGTCGATCAGCGACGGCGACACGCCCGACTCGCTGGCCAGCGACACCCGCCATGACGGCGCGCTCGACATCGTGCGCGGCTCCGACTATGTGACGCTGTCGAACAACTACTTCACCAAGCATCACAAGACCACCCTGGTCGGCAATGGCGACTCGGGTCGCGCCTGGAGCGATGCAGGCCGCCTGCATGTGACCTTCACCGGCAACTGGTGGGACAGCCCGGCCAGCCGACTGCCGCTGGTGCGCTTCGGCCAGGTCCATCTGTACAACAACCTGATCAGCGGCAGCACCACCACTGACGACCCGGACATGAAGTACGAGGGCGGCCTGGACGTGCGCTACCAATCCGACGTGATTTCGGAAAACAATTTCTATGACTTCACCGGGCTGAAGCCGAAGGAGATCTGCGGCAAGCTGGCCGGCGGCAAGGATGCCTTCAGCTTTCGCAGCTCGGGCCACCGCTTCATCAGCGACAAGGACGATCTGGGCAAGCCGATGACGGCCATCATCGACGTCGAGTTGCAGGGCTGCGAAGGACTGCCCGTGGCGCAGAAATGGGTGCCGCCCTATGCCTACACCTTGCGCGCCGCCGACCCGCTGCGCGCAAGTCTCAGGCTGAGCGCTGGCGCCGGCCGCATCGGCATGTTTGCCAGCGCCGCGCCGCCACCAGCCCCCTCGCCGGCGCCTTCACCGGCCCCAACACCTGCACCCACGCCGGCACCAGCGCCCGCCCCAACACCCACTCCACCGCCCGGCGGCGACTGCAGCACGGCGCTGCCCTGCACCGCCGGCAATGGCGAGCTGCTGATGAGCAGCGCCGTCACCGCCAGCGTGCCGCCGGTCAGCTATGTGGCGACGACCGACACCTACACCGTCAGCGGCGCGGGCAAGGTCGACAACAGCAACAGCTATAACTTCAAGTTCCGCTACACCACGCTGAGCGGGGATTTCACCTTCACCGCACGCATCCTCAAGCAGGGCGGCGCAAGCTCGTCGGCGCGTGCCGGCATCGTCGCCAGCGCCGGCACCTCAGGCACACCGGCCTATGCCTGGACCGCCCGCTACGCGAATACCGGCGAGATCCGCGCCGCCATAAACGGTAACGCCAAGAACACGCTGACCGGTTTCGCCACTTCGACGCCGCCGGTCTGGGTGCGCGTGCAGCGCATCGGCAGCACCGTCTACTCAGCCGCCTCCAGCAACGGCGTGAACTGGGTGCAGACCAGCAATCTGAGCAGCAGCGCGGCCGAGATGCAGGTCGGCCTGGCTGTGTCCTCGGGCAGCAATACGGCGGTGGTCAGCGCCGATTTCGACCAGGTCAGCATAGTCGGCGGCGGCCGCTGAACACCAACAAGCACGAGACCATCCCATGAAAATACTCATCACCCTTCTGCTGGCACTGCCCCATCTCGCCGGCGCCACCGCGCTCAATAGCGTTGACTACACAACACTCAACGGCACCTCGGTCAGCTTCAACGAACTGGGCGCCGACGGCCTACTCGACGGCCTGCTCAGCAGCGGCGGCATGCAGTTCGGCGAGCGCTTTGCCGGCCAGGAACTCAGCGTCACCAAGGCACCGCGCCCCGGCGAGATCGCGCAGGACTGGTTCGACGACCTCAGCTTCGGCCTGCCCAGCCCTGGCCTGCTGCTGCAGGCGGGCGCCAGCGGCGCCAATCTGGGCGTTTATGACTACGGCGACGCCCGCGCCCAAGCGCTGGCCGGCATCGGCCCGCAGAACACCGACGGCAGCGACGCTTTTGGCCTGGGTGCCATCTCGGCCCGCTTCAGCAGCGGCCAACAGGCGATCGGCTTTCAGCTGCGCGACGCCAATGGCGGCAGCGCACTGTTGAGCCTGTACCGCGCCGACGGCAGCCTGATCCAGTCCCTCCATCTTGGACCCGTGGCCGATCAGAGTTATGCCTTCGCACGCAGCGGCGGCGAGGCCGACATTGCCGGCTTCTCGCTGACCAATGTGGACAGCTATTACGGCGTCGCCATAGACAACCTGGTCTACGGCAGCGTCAGCGCCGTCCCGGAACCGCGCTCGGCCTGGACGCTGTTGATCGGCCTGCTGAGCTTGGGCTTGGGCGCCGCAACCCAGCGCAGATTTCCCTCCTTCTCTACCGCCCGCCAAGCTTGAGAAGTTCTTTCTGGCGACCCCAAGCCGGCAGCCGCCGGCGAATCATCAAAGCAACGGAGACTTGAAATGAAGCATCAAATCATCAAACTGGCCAGCACAGTAGCCCTCAGCCTGGGCGCCCTCGCCTCGGCCCAAGCCACCAGCCTGAGCAACGGCGACTTTGCCTTCACCGGCATCAATGGCAACACCACGCTGGGCGGCTGGTCCTTTGTGACCTTCACCGATATCGCAGCAGGAACAAGGATCTTCTTCACCGACACCAATGTGCTGCAGACTACGGTCGCGGCCGGCGTCTTCTCCGCCACCGCCGAGACTTTCTGGTCCTGGACGGCCAGCGCCGATGTGGCCGCGGGCACTTCGGTTGCGCTGCTCGGCACCGGCGTGTCGGGGGCCTACGCTGCCAAGTCGGGCGCGGCCGGCGGCAGCGCCAATGGCACGGTCACCAACCACAACGGCGCCACCTCCAACATCTCCAGCAGCGGCGACATCCTGTATGCCTTCCAGGCCGCCAGCTACGCCACCAACTACCAAGCCGCCGACATCACCTTCCTCGGTGCAGCATCAAACCGAACCACGCCTTACGCGAGCTCCGACAACCCCTTTGCGGCCACCGGCCTGAGCGGCATACAGGTGCGGGAGTACCGAATCAATAACAGCACCGCGACCCGCTACAGCCAGTTCAGCGCCCAGATCAGCACCAACGACACACCGTTCAGCAGCATGGCAGAGCTGAAAACCGCGCTGGCCGATAACGCCAACTGGACCACGGTCTCGGCGTCCAACACGATTCCGGTGGTGTCAGACGTTCTGGCCGTCACAGCCGCCGTGCCCGAGCCGCAAAGCTACGCACTGCTGCTGGCCGGGCTGGCCGCCATTGGCGCTGTTGCCCGCCGCCGCCGCCCAGCCTAAACCCACCGAACAGCCCCGGCGGCCGCCCGGGGCTGTCAGCAGGAAAGAGAGCCCACCATGCCCATGATCAAGCCCCTCCCACGCCTTGCTGCCCTGCTCGCCAGCTTGGCCAGCTTTGTCGCATACGCCGCTCCGACCACCTTCGAGCTGGAGCCTGGCCCCGGCTGGGCCAGCCAGGCCGGCGGCACCAGCGGCGGCGCCGCAGCGGCCGCGGCCGACATCTACACGGTCAGCAACCGCGCCCAACTGGTTGCGGCGCTGGCCGTGCCCCGCCCCAAGATCATCCGCGTGCGAGGCTTGATCGACGCCTCGGAAGGTCGCCCGTTCACCGACCACAACGACCAGCGCCTGCGTGGCCAAATCGATGTCAGCGCCAACACCACCTTGATCGGCCTGGGGACGAACGCCAAGCTGATCAATGGATGGTTCTATTTGAAGAAGGTCAACAACGTCATTCTGCGCAATATCAGCATCCAGAACCCCTGCGATGTGCTGCCGGTCTGGGACCCCAGCGATGGCGCGGCAGGCAACTGGAATTCCGAGTGGGACGGCATGACGATTGAAACCAGCAGCCATGTCTGGGTTGATCATATGACCTTCACCGATGGCGACCTGACCGACGACCTGTTGCCGATCGAGAACGGCAAAACCAAGCAATGCCATGACGGGGCTTTGGACATCAAGAAGGCCTCCGATTACGTCACTGTCTCGAACAGCGTTTTCGAGAACCACAACAAGAACAGCCTGATCGGCTCGTCCGACAGCAACACCGGCGACAACGGTCACCAGACCATCACCTTCAACAACAATTTGTTCCGCCAGATCGGCCAGCGCGCACCGCGCGTGCGCTTCGCCATGCTGCACAGCTATAACAATCTATTTACAGGCAGCAAGGCGCACCCGGTCTACCCCCATTCCTACAGCATTGGCGTCGGCTACCTGGCCAAGATTTACTCGCAGAACAATGTCTTCGCCATTGCCGGCGCCGCCAGCTGCTTCGATGTCATCCACAATCCGGCCAGCCTGAAAGGCGACATTCTCGACAACGGCAGCAGCATCAACGGCGTCGCATTGGACCCGGCGCAATGTCTGAATACCGGCAGCATGGGAAATAACGTCACTTGGATGATTCCCTACAGCTACAGCTTGCTGCCGACCGCGCAAGTCACCAAGAAGGTCATGGTCAACGCCGGCGCGGGCCGCATGGCTGCACCGAGCACCATCAGCAGAAGCATTCGGGAGCAACCATGAAGATTCTCAATGCATTGCGCTTGAGCCTCGGCGCCTTGACGATGCCCGCACTCGCCCTTGGCGCGGCGCATGCTGCCACGCTCAGCATAGACGTTAGCAATACGGCGAGCTTTGACGCTTTGGGCGCCAGCGCCAACACCGTCATCACTCGCAGCGTCGCCCCAAATTCGATGATCAACAGCCTCGAATGGAATGTATCGCTGAGCGCCTTCGGCGACAGCTGGTTGCAGGACATGCGCGTGCGCATCGGCAATTCAGCCGGGGACGGCATCACCTTGACCCTGGACTCTCTGCAAGAGCCTGGCACCAAGAGCTATATCGGCTCGGCTGATCTGAACGCCTTGGGCTTTGCCTTCCAGCTCGCTGGCGACGGGCTGCTGCGGCTGGAGTTTTATGAAGACTATGACGATGTCACCGGTGTCGCGGACGGCCAATGGAACTCTGGCACGCTCAGCTTCGCCGGCATTTCCGCGGTACCGGAGCCCAACAGCTATGGCTTGTTGGCAGTGGGTCTGCTGGCCCTCGGGCACAATGCCCGCCGATGCCGCAACTCCCAATAAGCAACCCATTCGAGCCCGCTCAGCTTTTCGGTTATGCGGCCTTTGCTCTGGGCGTGGCCTGTTTTGCGGAGACCGACGACAGGCGTTTCAAGATCTTCATGGCCTTGGAGTGCTTGAGCTACGCCCTGCATTTCAGCCTGCTTGGCCAACCCACAGCCGTGGCCAGCAGCCTGGTTTCCCTGGGCCGTTCGGTGGCAGCAATTCGCAGTCGCTCGCCTTGGGTCGCAGGGTTCTTCATTGCACTCAGTCTGAGCCTGGGCGCCCGGCTGCAAACCGGATGGCTCTCGCTGCTGCCGATAGCCGCATCCTGCATAGGCACGACGGCGCTGTTTTTTCTCAAAGGCATGCAGATGCGCTTGCTGATGCTGGTAGGCACGCTGCTCTGGCTCGCCAACAACCTATGGGTCGGCTCGATCGGAGGCAGCCTGTTGGAGGCGACCATCGCTGCGACGAATATCATGACTCTGCTGCGCCTGCGGCGGCGCACAGCATGACTTGAGCCACTCGGCATAGGCCGCGAGCGCCTTGGCCGGCCCCGTGCCGTACCAGGCGTAGCCATTGCGGCGCTCCAGGCTGATGTCGTCCACGTCATCGTGCAAGCTCTTGTCACGGTCACCGAACACCGGTTTCAAGGTCTGAATGTCGTAATACCGCGCCCAGAGCTGAGCAGCGCCGGCACGTGGCCGCAGGCGTCGGCCCTGCGCTTCGTCGACCTTGCCCCACACCATGCCCTCGATGGCTATTGCACGCAAGGCGGCAATGCCGGCCTCGACGGCCTGAACCACGGCCGGCGAAGGTTGCGGCAAGCTCATCAAGTAAATCAATACCTGCGCGCTCTCTGCGCTGCTCAAGGCGGCGGGTTCATAGTTGCGGGCAGACACCGGCGCCAAGCTCAGGGCATCGTATTGCTGTGCCCACAGCAGCTTGCGGCCGTGGGCGCTAACCTGCGTCGCCAGCAGACTCTCGATCGCCCGGCGCTCCGCCAGCGCGGCTTGCTCTTGCACGCGCTGGGGCAGACCATGAAACCCCTGCTCGCCGCGCGCCACCGCCCCCATCAACTCGGCCACCGCAACCATCGCGTTATCGTTCAAGGTGATGGCGTCGTGATAACCCCCTTGCAAGGGCCAGACCTGGGGCCAGGCGCCATTGGGGAACTGCGCGCTGAACAAATAGCTCAGACCCTTGAGCAAGCTTTGGCGAAAAGCTGCCGCCTGCTCCGGCGGCAATTGCGCCGCGACCTTGGCCAGGAAGCGAATTTCGGTCACGGTGGCATCGTTGTCTATGGTGCCCACATAGCTCCAGTGAGGCTCCATCGCTTGGTCAAAATCGCCCGGCGTCGGGTGCTTGGAATTGCTATTGGCCACATAGTCCTGGCCCGGCAGGCGCACCGGGCGATCACGCGGCTGGTTCTTGCCCCAGCCGCCGGCGGGTGTTTGAAAGCTGACGATATTGTTGGCCACGAGCAAGGCCTGGGCCGAGCCGTACCAGGCCGCCGGCTGATTCAGCGGCATGCTCTTTTCGCTATTGCCCCCATCAGGGCCGGCTGGCGTGGCTGCACTGCCCGCACGCTCGGCCGCCAACGCGGCCTTGTCGGCGGCGCGTTGCTGGGCTGAGTGTTCCAGATATTGGCCCCAAGCCCGCCGCAGATCGGCCGATTCGAGCTCGCCCAGACGCTCGGGCGTCAGCGGCACGACCGGGGCGTTGACACCAATCACGGCGGATTGAACTGCGCAGGCGAGGCCCAGCAACAGCGCTGCAGTCCAGCGCGAACGGGATGAGGGGAATGTGATGCTCACTGCTATTCGCTTTCCTTGGGGTGGCTGAAGTGCGGGCCTAACGCGAAAATTCATTCAAGTCGAAGTCATACTTTTTGCAATCGAAGTCAATGCCCATCACCGCTGCATTGCTCAGTTTGATGACCCGGCGCTTACGCGGCTCCGCCGCTTCAATGCTCTGGCGAAAATGCAGCTTGAACAAGTTCAACAGCGAACCATCGGCATAGGCCCGTTTGAGCCCTAACTCCACGCGCTGACGGGCGGCCTGATTGTCTTTGTGGGTATAGAGAAACTGCGGCATCGGATAGCTCAGCATGAAGCTGTGGTCCAACACCAGCTCGGGATGGGCTTGCATTTCGCCCGCCACATCATTGATGCCGCGGCACAGCAGATCAAACCTGTCTTTGCTGAGCATGGCGAACAGGCTTTCATACGAAGGCACCTCCGCCACCTCGAAGCCATTGCTGCGCAGCACATTCACGTCTTGCCAACCCGCTCCCTGGCCGATGCTCAATTTTTTTGAGCTCAGCCACGCTCTCCACATTGGCAACCACCGCACGCGCGGCCGGCGCGACAAAACAGACGCGGTAGCCGACAACGCCCAGATGCAAAGGGAAGCGCACATAGTCGAGCCCTTCCTTGGCGAAGGCCTCATCAAAGGACAAGACCGCAAAGAAGTTGGGATGCATATTGCTCTTGGCGACCCGGATATTGCGCACCTTGTTCATGCGGTCTTGCTGCTCGAAGCGGTAGCCGCCATGGCTGGACACCGTCTTGTCGAGTGCTAAGCGCAACAGGTCGGTCGTGTAGTCAAGCCGACGATCGTTATCGCTCTCCGGCGAGCGATAGCTGACCACCAGACCGTCCGCATAGACCGGGCTCAAGGTCATCAGCACCAGGCACAGCAACTGAAGGGACGAACGGAGCCAACATCGGGCCATCACAAGCGCGTCAGGCCCCCTCCTCTCAGACATGCGGCATCTGCGGATCGCCGGGCGCCACGCAGCGCTGCTCCTGCACGCCCAGGCCCTGAATGCCCAGGCTCATGCGGTCCCCGGCCTTGAGGAACCAAGGCTCGGGTTTCTGGCCCAAGCCGACCCCGGGTGGTGTGCCCGTGCTGATCACGTCGCCGGGCTGCAAGGTCATGAAGCGGCTGATATAGCTGACCAAGGCGGCGATGCCGAAAGCCAATTGCCGGGTCGAACTGTTTTGCACGCGCTGCCCATTGACCTCCAACCATAGGCTCAGGTCTTGCGGATCGGCGATTTCATCGCCCGTCACCAACCAGGGGCCAATCGGCGCGAAGGTATCGCAGCCCTTGCCCTTGTCCCATTGGCCGCTGCGCTCGAGCTGGAATTCCCGCTCGGAAATGTCGTTGACGATGGTGTAGCCAGCCACATGGGCCAGCGCCTGGGCTTCGCTGACGTCGCGGACGGTACTGCCGATCACCACGCCCAGTTCGACTTCCCAGTCCGTCTTGCGCGAGCCGCGCGGAATGATCACTTCGTCAAAAGGCCCGCAGATCGCGCTGCTGGGCTTCAAGAACAAGACCGGCTCGGGCGGCAAGGCCAGCCCGGCCTCGGCCGCATGGTCGGCGTAATTGAGGCCGACGCAGACAATCTTGCCGGTGCCGCCAAACGGCGTGCCGTGGCGCTGGTCCAAGGGCACCAGCGGCAATCTGTCCACATCCAGCAAGGCCAAAGCGGCCAAGGTTCGCGGGCTCAGCTGCGCCGGGCCAATATCACTCAGCAGCATGGACAGGTCGCGGCGCTGGCCGTCCGACCCCAAGATGCCCGGTTTCTCCTGACCGGCTGCGCCCCAGCGTAAAAGTTTCATCTCGTTGACTCCGAATATATGGGCCTTGGGATGACCCAAGCTTAATGGGATGCGACGAGCTGGAAGAGCGAGCCCCAACCGGCTTTCGGGCTCATGTCCTGCAGCTGCCATTCGGCCGGATTGAAGGCCTTGCTGGTCGGCGCATAACGCGGATATCCGTGGGCATTATCCAGCTCCGAATCGATGATCTTGCCGCGACTCTCGGCAACGTCGGAGAGCAGCTTGAAGTCGATGGGGTCGCGGTCCCAGGGCCGCGCGCCTGCGGCCAGCGGCAGCTCGCGCTCAAGTTTTTGCACCGGGAAGACCTGGATATCGTCCGGCAGATAGGGCTTGCCCGCCTGCAATATGCGCGCCTGGCTGGCCGTGTAGAGGCCGGTCTGGGCGAGCGGCTTGCCGACATCATCAACCGCCAGGTTGTCTTGCAAAAACAGTTCCACATCGCCGACGCCGCCGAGCGCGAACAGCGGCGTGTTGGGCTTGCTGTCCGGCCCTTGGCGGTAGACATTGCCGACCAGCGTGACCCAGCCGGTTTGCGGCTCTCGGCCAACCCATTCATGTGCAACCAGGTTGTAGTGCACAGCCTTGGCGCCGGGGTTGTAGATCAGATTGTTGACCATGGCCGCGCGCACGCCGCCCTTGAACAAGGCATTGCGCTCCTGATTCGAGGCATAGATATTGGCGTAGAGCAGGATGCCATTGGCATTGTCGTGAATCAGGCTGCCCTTGGAATGTTCACCCTTGTTGTGGACCGAATTGGCCAGGCCTTCATAGATCAGGTTGTAGCTGTAGGTGATCGCATGCGAGGTGTTGCGCCGCCATTCTTCGGGCTTAGCACCCTCAAAGCGCGGACCACTGGCCGACAGGTTTTCGTCGGTCGCCCATGAAAAGCTGCAGTGGTCGACGATCACATGGTGGGCGCCGCCCGGCGCCCCTACCGTACCAATGCCGTCTTGATCAGAGCCGCTGCGCTTGGCGCGGCCGAACTCGCCGGGCCGAATCATCAAGTGCTGGATGATCACCTGGTGAGTGGCGATATTGGTTTGCCCTTTGATGATGGTGATGCCGGGCTTGGGCGCGGTCTGGCCCGCCACGGTCAAATAGGGGTGGCGAATGGTGAGGTTCTTGCCGCCCATATCGATCACGCCGCCGACCTCGAAGACAACGATGCGCGGCCCCTCGGCCTCGACCGCCTCCCGGTAGGAGCCCGGCCCCGATTCCTTCAGATTGCGCACGCGGATGATCCGGCCGCCCTGCCCGCCCACCGTGCCTGCGGCCCAACCGAGGATGTCGTAGCTGGCGGGGTTGAGCTGCGCCAAGACGCGCAAGGCTCCCGGCGCTGCGTCGGCTGCGGGCAGCGCCAAGGTCTGAGATGCGGAAGCAGGCTTGCTGGCGGGCTCACTCATTGGCGGCGAAGCGACCGTCATCAAGACGGCGGCACCCAGGCCAATACCAACGGTGAGGCTGATCAGCTTGCTCAGGCCCTGGCTTTTGGACGGCCGGTTTCGATAGGTGGGAGGTGTCATAGCTGAGGCGCCTGTGGAGCGATCAAGGGTTCATGCAACAAATCGGCCATCAACTCGGGCGCGATCAAGGCGCCGCGGTGCTGTATCACCCGTGCCGCCAGGCGATTGCCGAAGCGGGCCGCCTCCAAGGCCGAAGCGCCCACAAGGCGGCGGCTCAGATAGCCGGCCGCGAAGGAGTCGCCGGCGGCCGTGGTGTCCACCACCTTGGGCACATGCTCGGTGGCCGCTTGCTGCCAGCCCAGCTCGATCGCATCCGGCGCACGCACCAAGGTCGCCGCCATGCCGCGCTTGATCACCAACTCGGGCGGCGCCAGCGCTTGCGCGGCGGCCACACCCGCCTCCAGCGTGGGCAGGCCGAACAGCGCTTGATGATCGTCCGCCGTCACCAAGGCGATGCTGGCCAGCTCAAACGCCTGCATGAAAGCGGCTTGCGCTTCGGCCACATCCCGCCACAGGCGCGGCCGGTAGTTGTTGTCGAACACCACCATTTGGCCGCGCTCACGCATCGCTTGCATCAACATCAACAGCCGCTGACGCCCGCCGGGCGGCAATATCGCCAAGCTGATGCCGCTCAGATAGAGCGCGTCCCAGCGATACAGGCCTTGCTCCAGCGCCGTGATGCCATCATCGAACAGGGCTTTGGCGGCGCTGGTGTCGCGCCAATAGTTGAAGCGGCGCTCGCCCTGCGCGTCGACTTCGATCATGTAGAGCCCCGGCATGCGGCCGGGAATGCGCCGCACCAAATCGGTCTCGATGCCGGCCGCAGCCCAGCGCTCCAGCATGCCGCTGCTCAGGCTGTCGTCACCCAAAGCGGTGGCGTAATGGCTGCGAACACCGGCCGCGGCGCCGCAGCGCGCCAGATAGACCGCCGTGTTGAGGGTGTCTCCGCCGTAGCTCTGCTGCATCGCGCCAAAGGCCTGGCCTTGCAACTCCAGCATGCACTCCCCCACCAGGGCCACCTGCATCGTTCTACTTGTTTTCATCGTGTACCTGATATTTTGAAACGGTGTTTCTTTATTTTATATCTATCAAGTGGAAATTCGGAACAGCAAACACCCTGATACAGCGAGGCAGGCTTGCTGAGGCTTGTTCAGGGCAGCGTATAGGCCGTCTTCACCACCGTGTAGAACTCGGCGGCGTAGCGGCCCTGCTCGCGCGAGCCGTAGCTGCTGCCCTTGCGCCCGCCAAAGGGCACGTGGTAGTCGACACCCGCCGTGGGCAGATTGACCATCACCATGCCGGCTTGTGAATGGCGTTTGAAATGCGTGGCATGTTTGAGCGAGCGGGTGACGATGCCTGCGGCCAGGCCAAACGGCGTGTCATTGGCGAGCGCCAAAGCATGTTCGTAGTCGCGCGCCGTCTGCACGCTCACCACCGGGCCGAAGACCTCCTCGCGATTGATGCGCATCTCGGGCGAAGTCTCGGTGATCAAGGCCGGCCGCAAGTAAAAGCCGGGCTGCCCTTGGTCGTTCTCGGCCAAGGCCTCGCCGCCAAAGGCCAGACTGGCCCCTTGCTGCTGCGCAATGCGGACATAGTCGAGGTCTTGATTGAGCTGCGTCTGATCGACCACGGGGCCAATGTCGATGCCGGCCTGGCGGGCGTTACCCACCTTCAGCGTCTTCATCTTCTCGACCATGGCCGCGACGAAGCGCTGCTGCAGGCCCTCGCTGACGATCACGCGGGAAGAAGCCGTGCAGCGCTGGCCGGTTGAGTAAAAGCCACTTTGCACCGCGCAATTGACCGCCACATCCAGATCGGCGTCATCCAGCACGACCAGCGGGTTTTTCCCGCCCATCTCGAGCTGGAACTTGGCCATGCGCGCCACACAAGCCGCTGCCACTTTCTGCCCGGTGCCGACCGAGCCGGTGAACGTCACTGCCGAAACACGCGCATCTTCGAGCAGCACGGCGCCCACTTCGGAGCCACGCCCCATCACGAGATTGAACACCCCTTGCGGCAGCCCGCTGCGCGAGAGGATTTCGGCCAAGGCCCAGGCCGAACCCGGCACCAGATCGGCCGGCTTGAAAACCACGCAATTGCCATAGGCCAGGGCCGGGGCGATCTTCCAGGCCGGTATGGCGATAGGGAAATTCCAGGGCGTGATGATGCCGATCACGCCGAGCGCCTCGCGCGTGATCTCGACCCCAACGCCGGGCCGCACCGAGGGCAATTGCTCGCCGCCCGGGCGCAAGGCCTCGCCGGCAAAGAACTTGAAGATATGGCCGGCCCGCGTCACTTCGCCCACCGCTTCGGGCAACGTCTTGCCTTCCTCGCGCGCCAGCAAATCACCGATCTCAGTGCGCCGGGCGAGGATCTCGCTGCCCACGGCATCGAGGATGTCAAAGCGTTGTTGAGGCGTCGACAAGCTCCAGGCCGGGAACGCCGCCTCGGCGCTAGCGACGGCAAGCCTGGCCTGGGCGGCATCGGCTTGCGCGTATTCGCCCACCAAGTCACGCGTGTCCGAGGGGTTGATATTGCGCGACACGCGCGCGCCGTCCAGCCATTCGCCGGCAATGAAATTCTTGAACATGGGAATTGCCTTTTTATCGGTCCAGGGCGGGCCGCTTGGGATTGAAATTCCAGCCGGGCAGCAGGTATTGCATGGCCATGCTGTCGTCGCGCGCGACGAGGCCATGTTGAAGATAGAGCTGGTGCGCTTTCTCGACCTCGACCATGTCCAGGCTCACGCCCAGACCCGGCTGTTTGGGCACTTGCACATGGCCGCCCACGATTTGCAGCGGCTGCTGGGTCAGGCGCTGGCCGTCTTGCCATATCCAATGGGTGTCGATGGCAGTCACCCGACCGGGCGCCGCCGCCGCCACATGGGTGAACATGGCGAGCGAAACATCGAAATGATTATTCGAATGCGAACCCCAAGTCAGGCCCCAGTCGCGGCAGGTTTGCGCCACTCGGACCGAGCCGGCCATGGTCCAGAAATGCGGGTCGGCCAAGGGGATGTCTACCGCCTGCAAGGCCAGGGCATGGCTGAGTTGACGCCAGTCCGTGGCGACCATATTGGTGGCCGTGGGCAAGCCGGTAGCGCGGCGGAATTCGGCCATCACCTCGCGGCCGGAATAGCCGTCTTCGGCGCCGCAAGGATCTTCGGCATAAGCCAGAACGCCGCGCATATCGCGCATCAGGCGTATCGCATCCTTGAGCAGCCAGCCTCCATTCGGGTCCAGCGTGACGCGGGCCTGAGGGAAGCGTTCGTGCAGCGCGCACACCGCCTCGACCTCCTGCTCGCCGCGCAGCACGCCGCCCTTGAGTTTGAAGTCATTGAAGCCATAGCGTTCGCGCGCCGCCTCGGCCAAGCGCACGATGGCCTCGGCGTCCAGCGCTTTTTCATGCCGCCGCCGCAGCCAGTTATCGCTGGCACCGGCTTCACTGCGGTAGGGCAAATCGGTGTGCGAGCGGTCGCCGATGAAGAACAGATAACCCAGCATTTCCACGGCCTCGCGCTGCTGACCCTCGCCCAAAAGCGCGGCCACCGGCACATTCAGATGCTGGCCCAGCAAATCCAGCAGAGCCGACTCGATCGCAGTGACCGCATGGATGGTGGTGCGCAGATCAAAGGTCTGCAGGCCACGCCCGCCGCTGTCGCGGTCGGCAAAGCATTGCTGCACGCTCGCCATCAGGCGCTGCTGCGAGCCCAGTGGCTGGCCGACGATGAGCTCGCGCGCATCCTCCAGCGTGCGACGAATCAGCTCGCCGCCCGGCACCTCGCCGACGCCGGTGCGGCCGTCGCTGTCGGTCAGGATCAACAGATTGCGGGTGAAGAAGGGCCCATGGGCACCGCTCAAATTGAGCAGCATGCTGTCGTGGCCGGCAACCGGGATCACCCGCAGGCCGGTGATGACGGGGGTGGCTGACAGACTCATTTCAATGCTCCGGCAGCCCGCGACGGGCTCGCCCTGTGGCGCAGCGCTTGCAATTTACTGCGCGCCGAGCTTGGCGATCAAGGCGCGCAACTGCTCGACCTCGGCCGGCAGCAGGTCCGATAAGGGCGGGCGCACCGGGCCGGCGCCATGGCCGACCAGCGTCGCGCCGGCCTTGACGATGGACACCGCGTAGCCCTCACCCTGATTGCGCAAGGCGATATAGGGCAAGAAGAAGTCGCGGATCAATTGATCGCAAGTGGCGGTGTCGCCGGCGGCGTGAGCGCGGTAGAAGTCCATTGCCGTTTTCGGAATGAAGTTGAACACCGCTGACGAATAGACCGGGCAGCCCATCGCCTTGTAGGCGCCGGCAAATACTTCGGCCGTTGGCAAGCCCCCCAGATAGGCAAAGCGCTCTCCCAATGTCTGACGGATGGCAACGAACTTCTCGATATCACCGACGCCGTCTTTGAAACCAACCAAGTTGGGGCAACGCTCGGCCAGCACCATCAAGCTGGCCGGCGTCAGGCGGCAGGCGCCGCGGTTATAGACAATCACGCCGATCTTCACGCTCTTGCAAACCGCCTCGACATGATTGATCAAGCCGGCCTGACTGCCTTCGGTCAGGTAATGCGGCAATAGCAAAATGCCCTGCGCGCCCAGCGCTTCGGCTTCTTGCGCATATTTGATCGCCAGCGTCGTGCCGCCGCCGGCGCCGGCCACGATGGGCGTGCGGCCGCGGCAGGTATCCAGCGCGACCTTGATCACCTGTGCATATTCCTGCAGCTCCAGCGAGAAGAACTCGCCGGTGCCGCCGGCCGCGAACAAGACCGTCGCGCCATAGGGCTGCAGCCATTCCAGCCGCTCGGCATAAGGTTTGGGCGCAAAGTTCAAGGCGCTGTCAAAGTCGGTCAAAGGGAAGGACAGCAGGCCGGATTGAAGAACGGACTTGAGATCTTGGGGCGACATGAAAGGGGATGCTCCTGTGGCTGCAAATTGATGGGGTGGCAGACATCGGGCAGCGCCGACGATCGCCTGATTCGAGCACCGATCAGCACCCTACTTGTACGTCATCATACAACTCAAGATAAATCAGTCAACAAGAAAATGCGGCGCTCAAAGCCCTATTCCACCCAAGATTCAGCCAAGCCTCAGCACAGCTCAGGCCAAGCCCAACCTGGGCAGCAGGCCTGTTGCCAGCCTTGCCGAGGCGACCAGAACATTCGCCGCTCAAATAATCGAGCGCCGCCCGCTTCAATCAGCGGCGGCCTCCTGCGCACGCCGCAAGCGCTCACGACTGTTCGACAAATGGGTGCGCATGGCAGCCCTTGCCGCCTCCGAATCTTTGCTGGCAATCGCATTGACGATGCTCTCATGCTCGACATGCACGCGGCGCAAATAGTCACGCCTGTCTTCGCCGGCAAAGCCCGCCGTGTTGATGCGGTTGCGCGGGATCAGCATGGCCCCCAAATAAGTCATCAGATCGACGAAGTGCACATTCTGCGTGGCCCGCGCGATTTCCATATGCAACTGGAAGTCGGCCGCCACCGCATCGGTCTTTTCCTCGATGGCCACGGCAAACGCGGCCAAACTGGCCTGCATCACCCGAAGGTTCTCATCACTGCGCCGCTGGGCCGCCAAACCGGCCGCCTCAGCCTCCAAGCCGATGCGCAATTCCAGCACCGCGATCACTTCACGCAGCGTCGCCAACTGTTCCGGCGCGATTCGAAAGTTGGCCCGCTCACCCACACTCATCACAAAGGTGCCGATGCCGTGCCGCGTCTCCACCAAGCCCGCTGCCTGCAGCTTGGACAGCGCCTCCCGCACCACCGTGCGACTGACCCCGAACTCGGCCATGATGGCCGCCTCGGTCGGCAGCCGCTCACCCACCTTGAGCAGACCTTCGCGGATGCGCAGGCCAAAAGCATCGACCAATGCGACAGCAAGATTGCGCGGGCGACGCAAAGCCCCGGCGGGGGCGATGTTGGCCAAAGCCCCAGGCGGGGCGGTCTTCGCATTCGGCATGTTTAAGGGAATTCCCTGTGATTAAGCTTCTTGACACCCTTGATCGAGTCAGCGAACATCGCTCAAGTTGTACGACAACCGATGACAAACATCATCCGTGGTCGAACTCTATCAAATCCAGTCGGCAAATCCAAACCCAACGCAGCTTTATTCATGAGTGACTTTCGGCCCTTCACCGCCCACCCGCCTGGCCCGTCCAATGAACGACTACAGCGACTGCAACGCTTGCTGCTGACCGGTGCTGCCGGCACGCTGGGTCGTATGCTGCGCCCACGCCTGCAGGCCAGCTGCGAGTTGTTGCTGCTGTCGGACCGCATCAGCTGCGGCGAGATCGGGGCCCATGAGAACGAGCAGATCTGCGACCTCGCCGATCGGGCAGCCATGCTGGCCTTGCTGCAAGGCGTTGACGGCGTGGTTCATCTGGGCGGCGTGTCGGTAGAAAACCCCTTCGAACAAGTGGCGGCCAGCAATCTGCACGGCGTCTTCAACTTGTATGAGGCCGCGCGCTTGAGCGGCTGCAAGCGCATCGTCTTTGCCAGCTCCAATCACACCATAGGCTGCTACGAGCAGGGTCAGCCCCTGAGCGTCAGCGACAAGCCCAGGCCTGACGGCTACTACGGCGTGTCCAAGCTGTTCGGCGAAAACATGGCCCAGCTGTACTGGGATCGCTACGGCATCGAGACGGTCTCTTTGCGCATAGGCACGGCCACGCCCGAGCCCGAAGACCGCCGCGCGCTGTCCACCTGGCTCAGCCCGAACGATCTCGAGCGCTTGGTGCGGGCGGCGCTATTCGCGCCCGACGTGGGCTGCCTGACCGTCTACGGCGTCTCGGCCAATAGCGAGCGCTGGTGGAGCGCCGAGGGCTGGGACAAGATCGGCTACGCGCCGCAAGACAATGCCGAGGCCTGGCGCGAGCGCGTGCAAGGCATCGACTTTGCCGCCGGCTCGCCGATGGCCCGCTTGCAGGGCGGGCGCTTCCTCGGTCTTGGGCCTTTTGAGCCCCAGGCCCAGCCCCAGCCATGAGCCACGTCGAGCTGTGGTGGGATGGCGGCGCGGCCTTGGCCGAAAGCCCGCTTTGGTGCGCTGAGCAGGCCTGTTTCTATTGGGTCGACATCTCGGGCCAGCGCATCTGGCGTCACGATGGCTCGGCCCGGCCGGCCCAAAACTGGCAGCTGGATCAAGCGGTCGGCTGCATCGCCTTGCGGGCGGGTGGCGGCTTGGTGGCGGCGCTGCAGGACGGCGTTTACGCCCTCGAACTCGGCGCGGCGGCACGGCCTCAAATGACGCTGCTAGCCGCCGCCTTGCATGGCAAAGGCTTGCGCTTCAACGATGGCCGCTGTGACCGCCAGGGGCGCTTCTGGGTCGGCAGCATGCATGAGGATCCGGAAGCAATTGAACGACTGCCACTCGGTCGCTTGGCCCGGCTGGCTGCCCCTTCACAAGAAAGGGATGGGCCGCCCCGACCATTCTTGACCCCCTCGGGGGGCGGACGACGTAGGTCGTCGGCCTGGGGGCCCTCAGAAAGCACAGGCTGTTGGGCACCAGCCTTGCGGGAAGCGATGCTGGTGCCTAACGGCCTGGCCTTCAGCCCCAGCGGCGACAAGCTCTATTTCAGCGACTCGGCCCCCACCGTCGCCAAGGTCTGGGTCTGCGATTACGACCCGGCCAGCGGCCAAGCCGCCGATCCGCGGGTCTTCATCGATCGCCTCATAACCGGCCGACCCGACGGCGCAGCCGTCGACGTCGAAGGCTGCTACTGGATTTGTGCCAATGACGGCGCCGCCGTGCTGCGCTACACACCGACCGGGCAACTCGACCGCCGGATTGAGCTGCCCGTCGCCAAACCCACCATGTGCGCCTTCGGCGGCGCCGACATGGCCACCCTTCTGATCACGTCGATGCGCCCTGCCGGCGCCGGCGTGCAAGCAACTCTGGCGGGCGCATTGTTTGCGCTGCGGCCCGGAGTGACAGGATTGCCCGAAACGCCCTACGCGGATTGATGGCGCCATTCTCAAAAAAACACTCAAAAAATCGAACGGAGACCGTATGAAACTCAAAGCGAAATTGTTGGCCAAATTGCTACCCGGACTGATGCTTGGCGCCAGCCTGAGTGCCCAAGCGACCGACTTCCGCTCCACCGATATCCATCCTGACGGCTATCCCACCGTGGACGCCGTCAAGTTCATGGGCCAGGAGCTGAGCAAGCTTAGCAACGGCCGCCACAGCATCAAGGTTTTCAACAACAGCGCCCTGGGCGCCGAGAAGGACACCATCGAGCAGGCCAAGATCGGCGCAATCGCGATGACACGCGTGAACATCGCACCGATGAACAATATCTGCGCGCCCACCGTGGTGCCGACCATGCCGTTCTTGTTCCGCTCCAAGGAACATATGCGCGCAGTGCTGGACGGCCCAATTGGTGAAGAGATTCTGAAGAGCTGCGAAGCGCAGGGCTTTATCGGCTTGGCCTTTTACGACAGCGGCGCCCGTTCGATTTACACCGTCAAGAAACCCATCAAGAGCCTGGCCGACGCCAAGGGCTTGAAGGTGCGCGTGCAGCAATCCGACCTCTGGGTTTCGCTGCTGGAGGCCATGGGTGCCAACGCCACACCGATGCCTTTCGGTGAGGTCTACACGGCCTTGAAAACCGGCTTGGTCGATGCGGCGGAGAACAACTACCCCTCGTATGAAAGCTCGCGCCACTTCGAAGTCGCCAAGTACTACTCGAAGACCGAGCATTCGATGGCGCCGGAGATGCTGCTGTTCTCCAAAAAGATCTGGGACGGCTTGAGCGCCGAGGACCAAAAAGCGCTGCGTCAAGCCGCCAAGAACTCGGTGCCCTTTATGCGCAAGCTCTGGGATGAACGCGAAGAGAAGTCCCTCGCCACGGTCAAGGCCGGCGGAGCCCAGATCATCGAGGTCGACAAGGCCAGCTTCCAGGCCGTGATGAAACCCGTCTACGACAAATTCATCACCGATGCCAAGCTGAAGGATCTGGTCAAACGGATTCAAGAAACCAAATGAGCCAGGGCCGCTGCCCGCCCGGCCTTGTGGTTGATGGCCGGGCGGGTGACTTGTGCTCGCATTGATTTCATCTGTGCGTCGGGCCGCGCCCCGACCGAACCGGAAACACCATGTTGACCAAATTTTGTGCGGCCATCGCCAAGGCCTGCTTGCGCCTGGGCGTGTTCGGCTTGTTGCTGCTGCTGCTGGCCGTGAGCTACCAGGTATTCGGCCGTTATGTGATGAACAACACGCCCACCTGGGCGGAAAGCCTGGCCTTGTTGCTGGTGCTCTACGTGACGATGCTGGGTTGCGCGGTCGGTGTGCGCGACGCCGGGCATATCGGCATGGAGCTGCTTGACGGCCTGCTGCCCAACAACTGGCGTCGTCCGCTAGAGATCCTGATCCATTTGCTGACCATGCTGTTCGGCGGCCTGATGGCCTGGAACTGCGCCGAGATGCTGCTCTCCGTGCGCAGCTATTTGATCCCCACTTTGGGCGTTTCAGAGTCCTTGCGCTATGTGCCCATGGTGTTGGCCGGACTGCTGATCATGCTTTTTTCTTTTGAACATATCGTCGCCTTGCAGCGCGGCGAAGAGGTGAAGCCCGCATGGCACTGACTATCCTTTGTATCGCCTTCTTCGGCCTGCTCGTTCTGGGCGTGCCGGTGGCCTTTGCGATTGGCCTGTCGGCACTCGCGACGATTCTGTATGAAGGTTTGCCGATGGCGGTCATCTTCCAGCAGATGACCTCGGGCATGAATGTGTTCTCCTTCTTGGCGATCCCCTTCTTCATCTTTGCCGGCGAGTTGATGCTTTACGGCGGCATCGCCGACAAGATCGTCGATTTCGCCCGCGCCTTGGTTGGCCATGTGCGCGGCGGCTTGGGCATGTCCAATGTGGTCGCTTGCACCTTGTTCGGCGGCGTTTCGGGCAGCCCGGTGGCCGATGTGTCGGCCATGGGCGCGGTGATGATTCCGATGATGAAGAAGGAAGGCTATGGCGCCGACTACGCCGTCAACGTCACCACCCATGCCGCGCTGGTCGGGGCCTTGATGCCGACCAGCCACAACATGATCATTTACTCGCTGGCGGCCGGCGGCAAGGTCTCGATCGCCAAACTGATTCTGGCCGGTCTGATTCCAGCCCTGGTGTTGACGATCTGCAATCTGGTTGCCGCCTACACCGTGGCCGTCAAGCGCGGCTATCCGGCGGGCAGCTTTCCCGGTTGGGCCATCGTGGCGCGTTGCTTCGCGGCCGCCTTGCCGGGCTTGTTCGTCGTCGTGCTGATCCTGGGCGGCATCATGTCCGGCGTCTTCACGGCCACCGAATCGGCCGCCGTGGCGGTGCTGTATGCCTTGTTCTTGTGCGTGGTGATCTACCGCTCGCTCAAACTGGAGCAGTTCGTCAAAGCGGCGGCCAAGGCGGTCAAGACGACCGGCGTGGTGCTGCTGCTGATCGGCATTTCATCGGCCTTCGGCTACATCATCAGCCTCTACGAAGTGGCCGACCTGACCGGCCGCGCACTGACCAATTTCAGCTCTAGCCCCTGGGTGATATTCCTGCTGGTCAATCTGATTCTTTTCGTGCTGGGCACCTTCCTGGACATGGCCGCCACCATCCTGGTCTGCACACCGATCTTTCTACCCATTTGCATGAAATACGGCATGGGCGAAATCCAGTTCGGCATCGTCATGCTGATCAACTGCGCTTTGGGCCTGAACACGCCGCCGGTCGGCACCACGCAGGTGGTCGGTTGCGCCATCGGCGGGGTGTCGGTCGGTACGGTGATGAAGACCATCTGGCCCTTCTACGGCGCCTTGATCGCCGCACTGATGCTGGTGACCTTTGTGCCAGCGTTCTCGCTGTGGCTGCCCGGCGTCGTTTTTCCCTGATTTTTGGGAACCTGATCTTCGGCGCCATGCCGCGCCCAAGTCTGCTCCGCTGTCCCGACCATGGCCATGGCCGGGACGCATGCCGGAATTCGTCCTGCCGACGCTGACCCGTGCTGATTTGCCCGGCCGTTTCGAATTTCCTACATCTATAACGGAGACATCACCATGAAAATAGACTCTCTTGGCTACGCGGCCATGCTGCTATGTGCAGGCGCGGCTCAGGCCCAGTCTTCCAACGTCGTGCTCTATGGTCTGCTGGACGTCAACGTCAGCAACTATGACAGCGGCGCCAAGGCCAATGCCGGCAACCTAACTTTGGTTCAGGACGGTACCGTCAACGGCCTCAATGGTTCGCGCTGGGGCATGCGCGTCACGGAAGACCTCGGCAATGATCTCAAAGCGGGCGTCATCATGGAAGGCGGTTTGCTGGCCGACACCGGCGCGCTGGCCCAGGGCGGGCGGGCCTTTGGTCGGCAAGTCTTTGTGTCGCTGACATCGGCCAGCCTGGGCGAACTGCGTATGGGGCGCCAGTACATCTTGGAAGACAGCGTGATGGGTTTGAGCAATCCCTTCGTCAACGCGCTGACCTTGAACCAGGGCACAGCGGTCACGAATATGGGCAAGAGCCTGCCGTTTTGGCTGAATGCACCGCGGGCCGACAACGTCGTTCAATACGCTACCCCGACCTGGGCCGGCTTTACCGGCACGGTACAGATTGCCCCTGGCGAAGCCACCGCCGACCGCTTCCACGGGTTGAAGGCCGCCTACACCCTGGGCAACTTCAATTCGGCGCTGTCCTATGAATGGAACAAGTCGCGCAGCAGCGGCGCCGACACCAACAAGTCCTTGACGCTGGCCGCCAACTACAACTTCGGCCTGTTCAAGCTGCTGGGCGGCTACCAAAAGAATGATGAGCTGACGACCACCAGCGGCAATGGCGCTGCGGCCGGTATCGGCCTGACCGTGACCGGCCCGGACGGCGTCTTTAGCGCCGACGCCATCAAGGGCTACACCATTGGCGTTGAAGTTCCCTTGGGCGATTTTCTATTGGGCAGCAACTACTCCAGCGTAGAGTACAGCGGCGTCGCCGCGAACAAGACCGGCAAGAGCGCCAGCTTGGGCAAGCTGGGCTTTGGCGTCAAATATGGTTTCTCGAAGAACACCTTTTTGTATTCCAGCATCTCCTTTGCCAGCGGCGATCTGCAGGAGTACATCTCGCAGGAACGCGTGATGCAAGTCGGCTTGCGCAAGTCGTTCTGAACCCAGCGCCCCAGGTCAAACTGGGGCGCACCCCTGACAAGACAGCAACTTATTCCAGATGAGCCAGCAGCCTCTCTACATCCGCATGCAAATTGGCGACAACGTCGCCATCGTCGTCAATGATGGCGGCCTGCATGCCGGCAGCCAATTTGCCGACGGCCTCGCTCTGCTTGAGCGCGTGCCGCAGGGTCACAAGGTGGCGCTAACTGACATTCCGAGCGGCGCGCCGGTGCTGCGCTACGGCGTCAGCATTGGCCTGGCCATCCAAGACATCAAGGCCGGCGCCTGGGTGCATGAGAAGCTGCTGGCCATGCCCACCGCGCGCAGCCTGGACGAGTTGCCGATCTGCACAGTGGCCAGCCCAGCCTTGGCGCCGCTGGAGGGCTACAGCTTTGAAGGCTACCGGAACGCCGATGGCTCGGTCGGCACGCGCAATATCCTGGCCATCACGACCACCGTGCAATGCGTGGCCGGCGTGCTGGAGCTAGCGCTGCAACGCATCAAGGCCGAGCTGCTGCCGCTGTTCCCCCATGTGGATGATGTGGTGGCCTTGGAACATGGCTACGGCTGCGGTGTGGCGATCGACGCGCCTGACGCCATCATCCCTATCCGCACGCTGCGCAATATCAGCCTGAATCCGAACTTCGGCGGTGAAGTGATGGTGGTCAGCCTGGGCTGCGAAAAACTGCAGCCGGAACGCTTGCTGCCGCCGGGCAGCATTGCGATCGCCGATCAACGAGAGGAGGAGCTGGATGTCGTGCGCCTGCAGGATGATGTGCATATCGGCTTTCAATCGATGCTGGATTCAATCATGCGCAGCGCCGAACGCCATCTGGCGCGCCTCAACCAGCGTCGGCGCGAGACCGTGCCGGCGTCCGAGCTGGTGGTCGGCGTGCAATGCGGGGGCAGCGACGCGTTTTCCGGCGTCACCGCCAACCCGGCGGTCGGTTTTTGCACCGATTTGCTGGTGCGCGCCGGGGCTACCGTGATGTTCTCTGAAGTGACCGAGGTGCGTGACGCCGTGGATCAGCTGACCGGGCGTGCCGCGACAGCCGAGCTTGCCGAGGCGATTCGGCGTGAGATGGCCTGGTATGACGCCTATCTGCAGCGCGGCAGCGCCGACCGCAGCGCCAACACCACGCCCGGCAACAAGGCCGGCGGCCTGTCCAATATCGTCGAGAAGGCGATGGGCTCGATTGTCAAGAGTGGCACGTCGCCTATCAACGGCGTCTTGTCGCCGGGCGAGCGCGCGCAGACAAAGGGCTTGCGTGGCTTGGTCTTTGCCGCCACCCCGGCCAGCGATTTCATCTGCGGCACGCTGCAGTTGGCGGCCGGCATGAACCTGCATATCTTCACCACCGGCCGGGGCACGCCCTATGGTCTGGCGGCTTGCCCGGTGCTCAAGGTCGCTACCCGCAACGATTTGGCGCGGCGCTGGCATGATCTGATGGACGTCAACGCCGGCCGCATCGCCAGCGGCGAAGCCAGCATCGAGGACATAGGCTGGGAGATGTTCCGGCTGCTGCTGGACGTGGCCAGTGGCCGCAAAAAGACCTGGGCCGAGCAATGGAAGTTGCACAACGCGCTGGTGCTGTTCAACCCGGCGCCGATTACCTGACGAACCAACGGCTAGCGCAAGCCAATGCCGTCACAACCCGGATAGCAAGAAGCCGCTCGGCTTCTCCCTACCACGGTCTGCGCCTCGTGCTCTTATGGTCTCGCGCCCCAAATTTTTCGATCGGCAGCTTTGTGAGGTGCTGCAGACATTCGCTCAACGAAATGCTCAATGGCCGGTTTCAGCCACTGCGGTCGTTAGTTCGCCAAAATCGATCGACTGCTGCCAGCATTCCAGGCGTCGGACGATCTCGCGCGATGGGCGACAGCAATGGGCACGGAGTAGCCCCGAAGTCAGTGCCCCCGAAAAGTCCCGGCCTGGGTCAGACCGACAGTTCGAACAAGCACCGCATAGCTGACGTTCGGCTCGCCGACCGTTTTGGTCAGCGGCGGCTTACGGGCGAAGTTGCGGCCTCATGCTCCCGGTCGGCTCCTGTCATTCGGATGCGCAATGGGGCGGCAATAGGGTGCCCTTACCTGCCACTGGGAATCGGCCCTGTGTATTCATCTCGTGGCAACAAAAAACCCCGCCATGGCGGGGTTGTTCAATGGATCAAGTGATGATCAAGCGCGACGGCTGACTCTGAGGCCTAGCAAGGCCAGCGCCACCAGTGCCAAGCTCGCGGGCTCAGGCACAGGGTTCGACACCGGCGCGTTGCCCGACATGGAAATCGAATCCACGCGGAAGTCGTTACCGTAACCCCAGTCGTGCGAACCGCCGCCTTGGTAGTAGCCCGACAACTGGTACTCGTTCTTCAGGGTAATCTGCGCCGTCGTCGCCGAACCAGAGTTCCAGTCCATGCTCAACAGGTTCCAGCCTCCCACCGAGGCCTTGACGATGCCGCCGACATTGCTGCCGTTGACTTGCGCCTGGATGGGCACGTTGTATGGGGCGAACCCTGCGTAGTCGTCCGCAACATAGAAGTTCAGTGTGTAGAGGCTGTTGGCGGCTACGTTGAAGACCGAGCTGATGAAGAAACGGTGGTCGGGCTGCGAATTGGGGCCGGTCGGTCCGGTATTAGTCCCCAGGTTGAAATAGGCACCGCTTTGGCCGCCGGAGCCGAAGATGCAGTTGCTTTGTCCACCGCAGTTTTGCCAATAGGCATCACCACGGGACCAGTTGGTACTGCTGAAACCGGCGTCAAAACCTTCGCTGTAGACGACGCCGGCTTGGGCGGCTGGAGCGAGCAGCGTGGCGGCGAGGCCCAGGGCGCTGAGGGCAAACTTG
The DNA here is from genome assembly GCF_025717555.1 of Paucibacter sp. B2R-40. Classification (GTDB taxonomy): domain Bacteria; phylum Pseudomonadota; class Gammaproteobacteria; order Burkholderiales; family Burkholderiaceae_C; genus Paucibacter_A. Next base: position 586,287 of record NZ_JAJIRP010000003.1, read on the forward strand.
AATCTAGATTGGTCTTGCATGGGTATCTCCAGGATTATTGAGGACATGACGAGCCAAAAGCGGCGAAAAAGCACTGAACCTTCGCCGCGCCGGCTAGCAGGGAGACATAAAGCAAGATTAGAGCCAGATTTACTTATCGTTTTAGGGGTAGGGACTTAGGACCTAAAACTAGGGGGCTGCTCTTCTGGAATGTAAAAATTTCCGACAATTTTGCGTCGCAGGCAGCGACCTCGGCCACGCTCTCGCCTCGGCTTGACCTGTCGCAAGTTCCACCCGGCCGCGTTTGCATAGACTGCTTGGTTCGAAATTTCATTTCTCCGCCCCGCTGCGCGTTCTTCCGCAAGCCAGGGCCGGACCACACCATAGCGCGACCCTACAAATCCCCGGAGCTCTTGCTGCCGGCCGGTGACCTAAAGCGCATGCGCGCGGCATTTGACTACGGCGCCGATTCCGTCTACGCGGGTCAGCCGCGCTACTCGCTGCTCGCTCGCAACAATGACTTCAAGCTGGAGAACCTGCGCACAGGCATCGCCGAGGCGCATGCACGCGGCAAATAGTTCCTCATCGCCAGCAATATCCTGCCGCATAACGACAATCTCAAGGGCTATCTGGCCGATATGGCGCCGGTCGTCGAGATGAAGCCCGACGCACTGATCATGGTCGACCCAGGCCTGATCATGATGGTGCGTGAGCACCCGGGCTGGGGTCAGGCCTTGCATTACGAAATTGACCTGTCATCGCCGTAGCGCTCAAGGCTGCGCGTAAAGACTGCTGCGCATGCATCTGTCGGGTCACTTGTCGGGATCTCAAATATGCGGGCAAGACCGCACCCGTTGGTGAAATTGCCGGCCTTGTACGACGCCCGGAAGTGAGAATAAGGCGAGATCTTACAACCTGGGCGTTCGTCCATGCAATTGGAATACCAGGTAGCAATCCCCAGCGGCAGGCATGGGCACCGTGCCGGCGCCAGCTCTACGCATCCGAATGACACGAACTGGCCTGGACCGTGTGGGCCGCATCATTGCCCGTAAGCCGACATTGATCAAAACGGTTGGAGAACCGAACGCCAGCTTTGCGGCGCCTGTTTGAACCGTCGGCTTGGAACAGGCCCGGACATTTCAAGGTCGCTGCCCGCGTAGCAACTCGGTGCCCAACGCCGAATTTCAAAATCAAGGATGGAGTGCTGCACCGCAGCGGAATGCGGCCGGTCGCCTCAGGGCCGTTTTGGAGAACCATAACCACAAGAACGGGTGCCGTTCAGCGGTCAATCTCACGGGCCGGCGTCGAATTCCTGATGACCGATGACCGTCATACAGCGCTCGCCTGCCGCCTCCGTCAACGTCAGCTAAGCCCCATCCCTACGACAACTATTTGAGCCTAGTGAAGTTTAAAGTGACTTGGTACACAGGGCGGGTCAGTCCCAGAAAGCCGTGTAACCGAGTGGCCATGGACCAAAACGGAAAGGGTTGGGGCAGTGCTTGACTTCCCGGTAAGCGCGGCCCGCCTTGGAACAGATTGGTAGCAACCTTTCCAATCATAGTGTCAGACCGACTGGCGTCGGAGAGCTCGACAGCCGACGAAACCCAGGCCGACCAGCATCAAAAACAAAGTCTCCGGCTCTGGCACCGCAGCCACCCGCACATTGTCCAGCGCCAAGCCGGCGGACCCGTCGACGGTGCTGGAAAAGCTGAGCGTGGTGCTACCGCCGGTGGCAATGAAGTCGAAAGTCGTCGGCACCCACCCCATCGCGGCCTTAGTGCTATTGCTGTTGTCAAAGCTCAGATTCTGGCTGAAGCCAGCCGCCGAGACGGTGCCGGTCTTGACACTCGGGCCGCTGAAGAAATTGCCGCCCAAGTCGAAGCTAACACGGTAGGCCTGCCCGACAAAGGTGGCAATTACCTGGCTTAACGACCCGGCACCGACACCGCTCAAATCCAGAGAGTAGTCGCCGTTGGATGCTTTCCAGGCCAGTGGCCCGACTACGTCCACACTGTCGCCACCGATGGCCCATCCGTTGATCCCGGTGTTGCCAGCGTTGAATTGTGCGCAGAAAGTGCTGCCCTGCGGGCAAAGCACATCGGCCGAGCCAGTGTTGAAGGCCTCGAAGCTTCCGTTCTGCGTACCGGCCGCAACCGATACCGTCGATGCCAGCGCAGCGACCAACCCGAAAACCCCTATGTGAAAGTTCTTCATGACTTGCTCCAGTTGAAACCACATCAAGCGATAGTATGGTGGCAAGTTGGCCGTAGACACCCCCCGGTCTGCGGGGGGGGTAAACGCGCTGAGTCAGCGCCCGAGCCCTACGACATAGGGCTCCTGAATTGGGTCATGACGGGAAGCGCTCACTCGGATGTGGGCACCGAGTTGCCAAGCAGTCAAGGCCCTCGAAATGTCCGGGGCTGTTCTAGGCCGACAGTTCGAACAAGCGCCGCAAAGCTGACGTTTGGTTCGCCGACCGTTTTGGTCAATGGCGGCTTACGGGCAATGATGCGGCCTCAAGGTCCCGGCCAGTTCTTGTCATTCGGATGCGCTGTGGTGGCGCCAGCAGGGTGCCCAATGCAGTCGCCCGGCTGTCTGCCTTGAGACCTGAGTCTCGTCGGTAAACGGCCATTGGTCAGCGTCCGCTTTCAGGACGGCAATTCGCCTTCAATCAAAGCGCATCGAGTCGAATGGGCTCTTGCCCTACGGATCCATCTCCCCCAGCTTTTGCAGATTTAGGCCTGCGCGCCGCAGCCAAACGTAACTCCGAGGGCACAAATGCAGCGCTTTGACTCCGAGAAATGAGTGCACTTCATAGCCAACATGCCAAGTTGAGCGCGGCGAACCCGGCCGAAGATCGCTCGGTGGCAGGTGAGATGCAAACCGCCGGCAGCGTGAACTGGTGCATCAAACATTGACATTGAGCATGCTCTTGCTCGCCAATGCGCTTACTATGAAAAAGGCCGGTCGAGCAAGCCGGGCTGATTTCGACATGTCACAGTGAAGCAAGTCGCCGCCGGAAGCCGGAATCCTGCTCCACTTGGCGCTCAAACTCAAACAGGAAACACCGATGACAATCTTCAGCGCGTTCAAGAAAACTCTTCAATTACTGCTGGCAAGTCTGGTGATGGCGGGTGCTGCGCAGGCAGCAGACCAAGGCACAGCGGCCGAAGCCGAAGCCATGGTCAAGAAAGCCGTCGCCTATATAAAGACCAATGGGACGGAAAAAGCCTACGAAGAATTCACCAGCGGCAAGTCCTTCAAGGACAGAGACCTATACATCATCGTCTATGACCTGAACGGCAAGAATCTGGCCCAAGGCGCCAATCCCAAGCTGGTCGGCAAGGACTTGATCGGGCTGAAGGATCCGGACGGCAAGCCGCTGATCCAGATGTTCATCGAGTTAGCCAAAACCAAGGGCAAGGGCTGGGTGGAAGGCTACAAGTTCCTGAACCCAGTGACGCAAAAAATTGAAGGCAAAGCCATGTACCTCGAGCGCGTCGGCGAAACCCTGGTCGGCTGCGGCGTCTACAAAAACTGACACGCTCATTGACGTCTTGCTGAGCGCAGCCCCGCTGCCGCGTGTCGCAGCCGGCAATTTAAGAATTTGACTTCCCTAGCTGCCGGAGCCCACTGATGAATTTACGCGAGATGAAGATCGGGCCGCGCCTGAGCCTCGGCTTTGGCGCCATTTTGATGGCCGCCATTGCCCTGCTATTGGGAGCCTTGCTCAGCAACGGCAGCAGCCGTGCGGCCTTGCTCGACACCCTGCAGCACTCGGCCAGCCAGCAGGATATGGCAGTCGAAATGCACATTGCACTGATCAGCAGCGCGGTGGCGGTGCGCAATATGGGCCTGCAAACGGAAGTCAACGGGGTGCAGAAAGACGAGGCTGAAGCGAAGAAGCAGCGCGCTATCTACCTCGCTGCCAAAACCAAATTGGGAACCACCGATCTGGGCGCGGAAGAAAAAGCCATCTTTGCCCGTCTGGCCGAAATTGATAGCCAGATGGACGCACAGTTCAAGGATGCGGTCGACCTCGCGGCCCAGTTCAATGCCGAGCAAGCCGCTAAGGTCATCACCAGCAAGATTGACCCCTTGCTCAACAAGGCCGTGACTGAGTTGCTGGCCTTCATCGCCATTCAAAAGCGGAATGGTGACCAAGCCACCGAACAGGCCAATGCGCGCAACGCCACCACCGTCGGCGTGATCAGCATGGCCGGCTCCCTGGTGCTAGCCTTGGCAGCGCTTATGGCATGGCGCTTGACCGTCAGCATTACACAGCCGCTGCAGATTGCCTTGGCTGCGACCGCGCGGGTGGCCAATGGCGACCTGGTCAGCACTATCGCAATTAGCGGCAAGGACGAAGCCGCGCAGTTGCTTGGCGGCCTGCTGGACATGCGCAACGGTCTGGCGCGTATGGTCAGCGAAGTGCGCAGTGGCGCCGAGAACATCTCCACCGGAGCGAACGAGATTGCCGCTGGCAATGCCGACTTATCGCAACGCACCGAAAGCCAGGCCAGCAATTTGGAGCAAACCGCGGCCTCGGTCGAGCAGCTCAGCGCCACCGTCAAGAACAATGCCGAAACAGCGCGTCAAGCCAACAGCATGGCTAGCTCAGCCAGCACAGCGGCCGAAAAGGGCGGTGAGGTGGTGGGTCAGGTGGTGGCGACGATGCAGGAAATCAGCGCTTCGTCGAAGAAGATATCGGACATCATCGGCGTCATCGATGGCATCGCCTTCCAAACAAATATCTTGGCCCTCAATGCCGCTGTCGAAGCGGCCCGCGCTGGCGAGCAAGGACGTGGTTTTGCCGTCGTTGCCAGCGAGGTGCGCAATTTGGCCGGTCGTTCAGCCGAGGCCGCGCGCGAGATTAAGACCCTGATCGGTGCCAGCGTCGAGCGGGTCGAAGCCGGCAGCCGCTTGGTCGGCGCGGCCGGTGAGTCGATGGGCGATATCGTCAGCCAAGTCAAACATGTGGCGACCCTTATCAACGAGATCAGTAGTTCGGCGCACGAACAGACCAGCGGCATCAGTCAGATCAATCAGGCGATCACCCAGCTCGATCATGTGACGCAGCAAAACGCAGCACTTGTTGAAGAAGCTGCCGCCGCCGCTGAAAGCCTCAACGGTCAGGCCGCGCGCATGGTGGAAGTCGTCAGCGTTTTCAAGCTGCATTGAGCTTGGGGCCGGAGGCAGGAAGCACTCGACTCGCGCTCAAGGCGCCTCAGCTCAGGGCTAAATCCGCAACAGCTAGCGCTCTCAATGCGCCAAGGCCAAGGCTGCGTAGGCCGCCAATTCACCCAGCACGGGAAGCTTGTTTATTGACGTCCCAACGCATGAGGCAGGCATCGATCTGTGCTTTGCAGAGATGAAGGACCCCGTCAAAGACAAGCTCGAGCGCTTTGGGCTCTTTTCCAGGCTCGGCGAGGAACGTTTTTTCGCGACGCTCGGTGAAGCAGTAAGCCGCTATCTTGTGTCTCAATCGAGTCGGCCGGGAGCGTGAGGCCGCAACCTCGCCAGTAAGCCGCCGTTGACCAAATCGGTCGGAGAACTGAATGTCAGCTTTGCGGCGCTTGTTCGAACTGTCAGCCTGACGCAGGCCGGGACATTTCGAGCGACCTGCCCTCGGCCTGCAAGTGATTGCTGCGCTGCAAGCATCTATGATCTCCACCCGACGCGTTCGGGCGCCCGCTCTCCGTCGAAGACACTATTCCTCACTGCCAGCGAAGTTCGTCCAGGAGCATCACATGGGATCACGTGCCTTGAGTGTTTACCTTGAGGCCGAGCCGGGAAAGCCAACGGCGCTTCCGCGCGCCGGTAGCTCCCTGGAACATCCATTGGTGTTCGACAGCGCAGCCCAAGAACTCAAGGCGATGGCCGATAAGGGTTTGGTCACCATCATTGACGAGCACCACATGGACTTGCTCGGAGAGAAATTGATCGACCGGCTCACCTTCGTGAAGCTGCGTTGACCGCCCCTTGCTGACGGTGCGCGACTTTGACGGTTTGCACGACGCCGTCAATCTCCACCTGCTCCTGGCTCCAGTCAAATTGGCAGGCGTCTCCCGGCACAAACACCAGCGGCACGAACGCGCCCTTGATGCTTGGCGCCAACTGAGAGGCCTTCCATTGCTTCACGCAACGCTGCACGCTGTCATAGGCCCCGCGATAGCCTTCGCTCTGCAGCCCTTCAAACAAACGCTTGGCCGTGCGCCGCTGAGCCTTGGGTAAGTGGCGCTCGGTTTGCAGCCAGCTCTCCAGCGTGGCTTGAAAGCAGCCCAGCTTGGGCGCGGGTTGATGCTGGCGGACATAACCCAGCGCTTCAATGGTTTGTAGATGCTTGCGCACCGTGGGCCGCGACAAGTTCAGATCCCGCGCGATGGAGCTGATGCTCTCCTTGCTGACCAAATGCCGCCGCCGGATCTCGGCAATAACTTCCATGTTTAACACCCCAGATTCCCCGGCGAAAACGCCGGATGGTTGCACACCCCAGGGTGGAAACTATTGGACGCTGTTTACCCCGGGAATCTGGAAAGTTTTGCACGCTGTTTCACAGATTCATCAACGCTATTGGGTTCATGAGCTTGTCCATCGCCGCCTTCTTGGGCGTCTCCGGCCGGCCAGGCACCGTCCCGGTCAGCGATATCACCCGGAACGCCGCATGCCCAGCCGCACCGTCTATGGTGCCGTGCTTCTGGCCATTGGTAGACGCTCAGCCCCAGGGCGCCCTTGGTGATGAAGAAACTGAGCCAGCAACATCGATCCCTGCCGGCACGACCATGACGCTTCGTTGGAAGCACATGTCGCACGCTTGGACGAAGAACCATTCAACCGAGGATGTCCAGTTGCACCTGCCGATTGACGGCAGGGTGGCCTACAGAATTGGACTGCGGGAACACATTGCAAGCAAGGGCGCGGCCATGTTAATCGCGCCTGGCTGGGCATTCACCTGCCAGAGCCCGCCTGGATCGCTGCTGATTCTATGCATCGAGGGCAACTCGTTGTTGGCCGAGCTTGAGGCGCGCCAACCGCACGCCAAGCATGCCTGGGCGTTGAGGTCGAAAGTCCTGCCGGCGCAATGCCTGGAGTCGGAATCCTTTCTTCCGTCGCTGGTGGATTTGATCGAGGCAAGGGAACCCGATGCGCGCCGCGAACGCGAGGCCGGTCTGATGGGCCGGCTCGCCGAGTTACTCATCAAGGCGCCCGCCATTGCCCGGGTCTCCGCGCTGGAGACCCAGCGTCTCGCCGCCCTTGAAGAGTGGATCGATGCGCACCTGAGCGAGTCGATCACCATAGGCCGGATGTGCGAGGTGGTCGGCGTTAGCGAGCGCCGGCTCCAGCAGACCTTCGAGACGCTGCGCGGCATGTCGCCGAAGCGCTGGCTGACTGAGCGAAGACTTGCGTTCGCCCACCGTTTGCTTTGGCAGCGCGATCACAACGGCGATGTCACGCGCGTCGCCATAGAAGCCGGCTTCGCACATCTCGGCCGCTTTTCTGCGCAGGGCGGATTCAACCGGTCAATGCAACACATTGGCTGAAGA
>NZ_JAJIRP010000030.1 GCF_025717555.1 Paucibacter sp. B2R-40
TGGGAACGCTCTCTTCGACCGAAGCTCTGTAAATTGGCCAAAAACCGAGCTCTGGCTGGCATCGTGGCGGACATGCTTCGGATGCTGTGGTCACCAGAGCAAATCGCTGGCTGGCTCAAGCATACTTATCCGAACGACCTGAGCCTGCATGTGTCACACGAGACGATTTACCGCAGCCTTTTCATTCAAGCGCGCGGCGCCTTGAAGAAAGAATTGCTGGCGCATCTCAGACGCACGCGCGGCATGCGTCGCTCTCGTTCCTACACGCAGAAGACTGCGATTCACGGCCAGATCGTTGACGCAGTGTCGATCAGCGAGCGGCCCGCCTCAGTCGAGGACCGGGCAGTGCCTGGTCATTGGGAAGGAGACTTGGTCTTCGGCAGCGGCAACAGCCAAATCGCGACACTGGTCGAACGCCAAACACGATATGTGATGTTGGTAAAGCTGAAAGGCAAGGATTCGCAGACGGTCGTCAACGCGCTCATTAAGAACGCTCGCAAGCTGCCGCAGGAGCTTTACAAATCGCTCACCTGGGATCGAGGCACAGAGATGCACGGGCATAAGCGATTCACCATGGCCACCGACATCAAGGTCTATTTCTGTGACCCTCAAAGTCCTTGGCAACGAGGCAGCAACGAGAACACCAATGGACTGCTCAGGCAATACATGCCAAAGGGCATCGATATCTCGACCTACTCACAGGCCAAGCTCAACGCCATCGCGAGACAATTGAACGAGCGGCCTAGGAAGACTCTTGGCTATCAAACACCGGCTGAGGTCTTCAGCCAATGTGTTGCATTGACCGGTTGAATCCGCC
>NZ_JAJIRP010000031.1 GCF_025717555.1 Paucibacter sp. B2R-40
AGGCACCGACATCGCGCAGGCTGATGCCTGCGCCAGTGATTGTTGCTGTGCCGCCGAAGTTGTTGGCGCTGTCGGTCAGCGTGACATTGCTGCCGGTGGCCGTGATGGTGCTGGTGCCGGTGATGGTCAGCGTGCCCGTCTGGGAGACAGCAGCTCCAGAAGTGATGTTCAAGTTGCCGCTCAGGCTGAGAGAGGGCAGCACAACGGCCGCGTTGCTAAGCTGTATGTCTAGATTGCGTAAGCCGCTCGGCAAGGGCGGTACTACCGCACTTGCATTCGTATTCTTTAGACCTACATCGCGCAAACTCGCGCCATTGACGGTGTTGATGCTCACCAGACCCGCCAAATCATTACTCGCTCCGGCCAGCAAAACATCTTTGGAAGTGCCTGTATCCACGGTGAAGGTGCTGGTGCCCCCCACCGTTAACACACCTGTTGTTGCGACCTGCGTGATGTGCCCGCCGGATGCGACGTCCAGGTTGGCACCGACTGTAGAAGCCGCCAGCACGACGTCATTGGCGTCGCGGATTGCGACGCTATTGGCGCCGGAGTTGCTTACCGCGACTGCGCCGGTGAAGTTATTGGCCGCCTCCGTCAAAGTGATCGCCGCGGCGCCCGCATTCGCGCTGGTGGTGCCGGTAACACTCAGCCCGCCGGCCGCCTGCGTGATTGCGCCACCGTTGGACGAGGCGACCAAATTGCCGCCCACCGTGCCCGTACCCAGGTTCAGCGCCCCCGTCGAGTTGGCATTCAGGTTG
>NZ_JAJIRP010000032.1 GCF_025717555.1 Paucibacter sp. B2R-40
CAGCTGAAAATATACAGGCAGCGTAGCGCGGCCAGCTGGTGGAGGTCCACTCGAGCGACTGGTTAGAGCGCAATTTCATCAATCGGTTTCCACCAGGAAAATACTTGCATCGGGCTCAATTGAAAGGTGTAGAAATTCCCGCCACCATTTGAAGGTTGATCCCAGCGCCTAGAAATGGGTTGTCCCGACAAATGGCAATACAGCAGTGTCCCCACCGCGCCATGCGAAACGATTGCAATACTGCCCGACGCCCCATCGGCGGCAGCCAATTTACCCACGGCCTCAACGATGCGCTGCTGAGCGGCGAATGCTGTTTCCCATCCGCGAACCGAGTCATGCGGAGCGGCGAAGAATTGGTCGGCTACCTTTTCGAACTCGTCGGGAGGAAGGAACCCAGTCGAAGAACGATCGTTCTCTCCAAGGTCTCGGACCGGTTGAATTTCCAAAGAAAGATGGCGAGCAAGAATCTCTGCACTGTCAATTGACTTCTGTTCAGTGCTGCAGTAGATCGCAGATACATCTTGTATCCAAGGCTGGACCAGTGACGCAGCCATCCTGTTTCGACCAAGGCTTGAGAGCGGCCATTGAGGAACCGGAATCTCTCTGCTGATCACAACGTTCGGGTGACTTATGAATATGACTCTTCGCATGTGGTCTTGCGCTCTAACGTTCGAGCTGAGGGGCCG
>NZ_JAJIRP010000033.1 GCF_025717555.1 Paucibacter sp. B2R-40
AAGCGGCAGGTGCCACAAGCTTGGGGACGATGCCATGACAGTATTGGTGCGCTCTAACGTCAAAGTTGAGCCGCGAGCGGCGGCTGGGCACGGAAGGCCCAGAATGAAATGGGGGCCTGCAGTGACCAGCCGTTGCGAGTCGGCTCGAACGAGGGGTTAGAGCGCAACGCCTGAATACACCCGCGGGATTGCTGCCATCCCGGCCCGCCTAGCCGAGATCGCACTGCAGCGAATGGATTTAATCTATCGTGCTGCATGCAACTTCCCATAGAAGCGATCTTGCTCGGTCACTGTTGCCGCCGCGTCGAAGGCAGAGAGCAAGCCGAAAAAATAGAGCCGCTCGTTCATTGTCATCCCATGAATCTGAGTTGCCACACTATCCCGGAATTCCGACCAGAGCGCGTATATGGCCGCGTGCTCCGATTCGCTTGAAATCCAAGTGTTCCCAATATATCGTTCGACCGATGAGCATAGGAAGTCGACGTTAGCTGAATTTGCTTTCCACTCTTGCAAGTGATTCACAAGCCCGATTGCAACAGTGTCGCTAGAAGAACTGGCTATCGAATCGCAAAGTTCGTCCAATGTCATTTGGCGCTCTAACGTTGAAGCTGAGGGGCCGGAGCCAGCTGGCC
>NZ_JAJIRP010000034.1 GCF_025717555.1 Paucibacter sp. B2R-40
CGGCCAGCTGGCTGCGGCCCCTCAGCTCGAACGTTAGGCAGCAATACCGTGCGACGATCCTTCGTAGTCATCTTTGCCGCTTTGTCGCTGTGTGCGGCCGCGACGGCGGCAACTGACATCGTCTCTGATTTGAAGTCCCTCCTAGCAAACGATGGACTGGAGGCGGTCAACGCATACCTTAGCGTCCACTGGGAGTCCGCGATGGCCCCGCTAAGTCGAAAGGTTGAGCGGTGCGATATACAGGCAATGCAGTTGGCTCTTGAGTTGCACCGCGGCACCAACGCTGAGACGGCTCAAGCACTCGGAGAATCGCTATCTCTCGCTGTGTCACGATGCCCGGCCAAGCTACTGCCTCTCATTCCATCTTCGGAAGTGCAGCAGTTTTGCAACGTAGGCGGCGCCGTTCCCGAGAGTCGGCTCAAGCGTGAAATTGACCGTCGTGTTCATCGCATAAGTCTCAATGCGCCACTAAGTCGGTCCCAGAATGGGCTTGCTTGCATTACGGCGTACAACGAGGAAGCAAGACGTGCCGCACTCGGACCTTGGCAAACCGACAGCTTCAATGGCAGACCGACAAAATAGTCCCGTGCTGCCTAACCTGTCGCTCGAGTGGACCTCCGCCAGCTGGCCGC
>NZ_JAJIRP010000035.1 GCF_025717555.1 Paucibacter sp. B2R-40
CAGCAGTTCGGCAACGGCCCGGTGCGCATCATCGATCTGGCGCTGCTCTATGTGCTGTTGGCGCTGGGCCTGAACATCGTGGTCGGCTACGCGGGTCTGCTGGATCTGGGTTATGTGGCGTTTTATGCCGTCGGGTCTTACATGTTCGCGCTGCTGGCCAGCCCGCATTTGAGCGAGAACTTCGAGGCCTTCCGCAACGCCTTCCCCGACGGTCTGCACTCGCCGCTGTGGCTGATCATCCCGCTGGGGGCTGGTCTGGCCGGCTTCTTCGGTGTGATGCTCGGGGCCCCAACGCTCAAGCTGCGCGGTGACTATCTGGCCATCGTGACGCTGGGTTTTGGCGAAATCATCCGGGTCTTCTTGAACAACCTTGAGTACCCCATCAATATCACCAACGGCCCGCGTGGCATCGGTCAGATCGACTCGATCCACTTCTTCGGCCTCAATCTGGGCCAAGGGGCCGAGTTGTTCGGCTTCAAGCTGCCCTCGGTGACGCTGTACTACTACCTCTTCCTGGCCTTGGTGGTGCTCAGCGTGATCATTTGCTACCGGCTCGAGAACAGCCGCATCGGCCGCGCCTGGATGGCCATCCGCGAAGACGAGATTGCCGCCAAGGC
>NZ_JAJIRP010000036.1 GCF_025717555.1 Paucibacter sp. B2R-40
CGCTCGCGAGAATGAGGAGGATTCATGAGGTCTAACGTTTGAATTGAGCCGCGACGAAAGGCGTCGGCTCCAATGAAGGGTTAGCCATCAGACTGCGGCACGCAGCAACCATCCTCGGTTCCTCAAGTTCAGTGAGGTTCATGCACCTCCTTAGATGTATCGTCGACGCCAGCATAAGCAATCCCAAGAGCGCCAAACCCGAGAACAACGGCAGCAACGCTCCACGCGACATCGACGAGTGAAGATGCCACTTTGAACCAAAGCATGCCAGCCAATGCTAGAACACCTCCGAAGATGGCGAGGACTTTTCGCCAAGTTGGCAGGGGCGACAACGCACTAGCAATGGATTCGACGGCTGTTCGCTCTTGAAGCACGAGCGACTTCTTGCCTGTAGTCCTTTCTGCTCGCGCCGCCTCGATTTGGTTCCCGGTCGCGCGCGCTGGGAAGCCACAAGCCGAGCAAACGGTCGATTCCGGAGGGTTCGACTCTTCACATACGAAGCACTGCCACGCGTACGGAGCTCTCATCTGATGGCTAATGTTCGAGCTGAGGGGCCGCAGCCAGCTGGCCGCGCGCAGCTGAA
>NZ_JAJIRP010000037.1 GCF_025717555.1 Paucibacter sp. B2R-40
AGGCTCCTTGATGAATGGCTAACGTTCGAGCTGAGGGGCTGCAGCCAGCTGGCCGCGCGCAGCTGAAAATATACAGGCCGCGTAGCGCGGCCAGCTGGCGGAGGTCCACTCGAGCGCAGGGTTAGAGCTCACTTTCGAACCCCTCGCTCATAAGTGTGATCTAGGCAGAAAGCCGACCCGAGCAGGACTGGCGCGCTACAACCCAGGCAAATACAACCCTCAGGTCCGAGGCCGCCCCGAGACTCAAGCAGAAGTCGCTTTTCGAGTTCCGTAGAGTCGAAGTCCTCCCAATTGGCCGGATCCTCGATTCGCACGAGGTATCGCTGCTGAAACTTGTCTTCTGCATCGAGCCGCCAGTGCGTTTCGTCCTCTGTCCGGCGATACAGTTCATACCAATTCTTGCGGTCGACGAACTCCAGCTCGCGCATGACGTTTCTTGCCGTAGCAGTGCCTGAATTGAAATAGCTTGCGCAAGGCCAAGTGGCGGACATGTGAGCTCTAACGTCGAAGCTGAGGGGCCGCAGCCAGCTGGCCGCG
>NZ_JAJIRP010000038.1 GCF_025717555.1 Paucibacter sp. B2R-40
GCGGCCAGCTGGCGGAGGTCCGCTCGAGCGACTGGTTAGCCGGCTCGAATTCGTGACGCTCGCCGTCAATCAGAATGAAATCCGGTATGCCGGCTTTGAATAGAACAACGTTCCCGTGCTCAGCGCGAACGGGGAATAGCAATACTGTGGCACTGGCGATGCTAGGCGGCTCGGAAAATGAGAACCCACTAAATCGCCCCAAATATTTTCCCGCTTCGGAAAATATGAGCAACCGATTTGTAGCGCGGCCGGCAGGACCCCATACGGTGGAAAGGAAGCCGATTTGCAACTGTGAACTATCTTCCGTTGAGATGGTTCCGACGCGTGTGAATTGTTCTTTTGAGAATCCATCTTCCCAAGATCCTGCGGCAGCAGCGCGCGCCTCTCGATAAAGTAGCTCGGCTTTGGCTCCACCAGTAACGATTCGCTCGCCGACTATGCCCGCATGCGTGTCTCGGGCAAAGAGCAGCAGAAGAAGCGCGGCAATCATTGTGGCGAATGCTTGCATTGGAGACGGCTA
>NZ_JAJIRP010000039.1 GCF_025717555.1 Paucibacter sp. B2R-40
CGCACCTTCCAGAACATCCGGCTGTTCTCCGAGATGACCGCGCTGGAAAACGTCATGGTGGGCCGTCACATCCGCACCGGCTCGGGTCTGCTGGGCGCGATCTTCCGCACCCCCGGCTTCAAGAGCGAAGAGGCCGCGATCGCCAAACGCGCACAAGAACTCTTGGACTATGTGGGCATCGGCAAATACGCGGAGTTCAAGGCACGCACCTTGAGCTACGGCGACCAGCGCCGCTTGGAGATTGCAAGAGCACTCGCCACCGACCCCAAGCTGATTGCCCTGGACGAGCCGGCCGCCGGCATGAACGCGACCGAGAAGGTCGTGCTCAGAGAGTTGATCGACCGCATCCGCAAGGACGGCCGCACCATTCTCTTGATCGAACATGATGTGAAGCTGGTGATGGGCTTGTGCGACCGCGTGTCGGTGCTGGACTACGGCAAGCAGATTGCCGAAGGCACACCGTACGACGTGCAGCGCAACGAGAAAGTGATCGAAGCCTAT
>NZ_JAJIRP010000004.1 GCF_025717555.1 Paucibacter sp. B2R-40
GTTCGATCTTGTTTTACTCAACGGAATCGACTAAAACCAGCAAATTACTTTGCATGATTCCAATCAAATATTTCCGTGAGCGTTTAAAGTCAAGAGACTTGATAATCGGTCACCCGACTATCAGTACTCATCTTCAAACGCCCACGCTTATCGGCTGTGAATTATTAAAGAGCTCAAGAAACTTCAGCTTTCGCCGGTCATCTTGTTTTGCTGTTAGCGCCTCGTTACCGAAGNTCTACTATAGCACCGAATTCGAGTTTCAAGATCATCTAAGTGACCGCAGACATGAACATAGACACAGAGAGCGGACTTTGAAGGAGTATGCAAGAGTCGAGCATGGCCTAAAGATCTGATTTAGCGCCAGTCTGAGTTGAGCGACAAGGAGGCCGTGCTTGATGCCTGCCCCAGGCTTGGACGATCGCACGGTTGTGGGGCACATTTTCAAGAAACCCTTGACGGGCTCTGCTGTCGGCGATTCGACTGGCCTGTGTTTGAAGTTCAGCATGCGCTTCAGCCAAGACTTGGACTGCGCGCTCGTCATCAAATGCCATCAAGACTTGGTAGCAGGTCAAAGGCAGGAGCAGTGGCTCTTCTGCGCCATCGAAGCTGCCGCCAGCAGCCACATGCACCAAGATCTCTTCCGCATGCGTCAACGCTTCTGCGCGCAGCCCTAGCGCCAGGGCTACTCGCGCTAGACCCGAGACAGGGTCCAACACTTGCTGCGGCCGCATCTTGAGCCGCTGCAACTGATTGCGCGAATCTGAATAGGCTTGACGCGCAGCGTCGAGTCGGTCCAAGCCAAGCTCGGCGTGCCCCGCCACCAAGCGGGCATAGGCGGCCAAGTCGGCCTGGCCGCTTGCTATTGCCGCGTCAAAAGCCATGCTTGCGTAGGTCAAGGCGCAAGTGTCATCACTCTGAAGATGAGCAACCGAAGCGATGTTCAACAGTACCAGAGCCTCGGTCGCGCGCTGCCCGACCGCCCGAGCAATGGTCAAGCCTTGCTCCAAGCTTTGGCGTGCCTTGGCATATTCGCCCAAGCGGGAGTAAACCGAGCCCAGATTGCTCAGACGCAAGCCTTCAGCAGCGCGGTCACAAGATTCCCGCACCATCACCAAGCCTCGCTCGAAATATTCTGCCGCCGCCGGCAAGTCCCCTCTTTCCATGGCGATAAGACCAAGCGCATTGATCAATCGGCTTTCGCCACCGAAGTCGGCCAGTTGCCGCGCCATCAGCAAGCCCTTCTCGGAGACCTCTTTGGCCTGCACGTAGTCCCCCTGCCCCGTCAGAGACGTTGCCAGGCTGTTGTGCAGTGCAACCGTCTTGCGGTTGCTCGGCATTTTGGCTGCGAGCAATAGGCCTTGCTGATCCGCCTGCGCCGCCGCCGCGAAGTCTCCTACCGCGCGCAGGGCATTGGCACGCCGCAAAGAAACATCCATTCGCTTCAAATCGTCATCGAGTTGTTCGGCCAATTCTTCCAAGGCCAGCAGATCGACCGCTTGAGCCGCCCTGTCACCCTGATTGAACCAATAGCGCTCCCGCAAGCCCAGCAGTCGCCACTTCGACAACGCGTCCCCGTCAAGCACCAAGGGCAAAGCGCGGGCAACAAAACCCAACATGGCTTGATTGGCAAAACGCGCGGCGGCATCCTCGGCCGCGAGCACAAAATAGGCCAGCGCATTGACCAAGTCACCGGCCCGTTCAAAGTGGTCAGCCGCCGGCCCCAAGGTTTCCGCCGCACGTTGTGCGCTCAAATTCGTCAGCCATGCGGCCGCCTTGGCGTGATACTCCCGCCTGTGGCGGCGCAGCATGCTGTCATAGGTTACCTGGTGCAGTATTTGATGCTTGAACGCATATTCCCTATGGCCCTCAAAGGCAGCGTGCGCGCGCGCTACCACCAAGCCATGTTGAACCTGCGCTTCCAGTGGCAGCAATGAGTTGCTATCCAGCGCCGCCAAGGCCTGATCCCAAAAGACAAAGCCGATAACCGAGGCCTGTTGCAAAGCCAGACGCTCTGGCGCGGACAGGCTATCCAGCCGAGCCTGCAGAACACCCGTCAAAGTGGGCGGCACATGAGCTGCCAACAATTTATCTGGCTCCAGATGCCAGCGCTCGCCCGAGATCTGGATGGCACCATCATCGATGAGCATCCGAACCAGTTCTTCCATATAGAAAGGATTGCCCTCGGCCCCACCGGTAATGAGCTCCCGCAGGGCGGCAGGCACTTGCTCAAGTCGCTGCAACAGAACATTGACCAGTTCTCGACTGCCTCGTTTGTCCAGCGGCTGCAAATCAATGCGCTGATATGCAGCCTCAACTGCAATCCAGTCTGCGCGACGTTCAAACAAGGTGGGCCGCGTCATGCACAGCATCAGGCTCGCCACATCCCGATTAACTTGCAACAGGTAATTGATGAAATCCAGCGAGCCGTCATCTGCCCACTGCAGATCATCCAAGAGCAGCAACACCCAAACCCGCTTGCGTTCCCAAAGAGCCCGTAGCATCTGCGCAGCAGCGTGAAACGCTCGATTGCGAATCTGCCGCGGATCCTCAAGAATGCCGCGCAAATGAGGGCTGCTTGAGAAGTCCAGTCCAATCAAATGCCCCAGCAAATGGGCATGCACCTCGCCAGCTGCCGCTCCGCCAGCATCATCGGCAAACAAAAGTTTGGCAAATTCGGCGATTTTCAAGCGCGCCACTTCAGCATCGTCATCTTCAGAAATCTGCAAATGCCAGGTCAGCATGTCTCGCAACATGCCGTACGGCCTGTCTTGAGCACGCGGATCGGCGCGCCCCCGGAGCAAGAAAACCGGTCTGTCCTGCGCCTCAACCCAAGTTTCAAATTCATAAAGCAACCGGCTCTTGCCAAGCCCTGCCTCCGCCACCACCAACACAGACACCAGAGCATCCCGCTCGCTCAAGCCTCGAAATACCTCCTGCAGTTGTTCCAGCTCTGCTTCCCGGGCGACCATGCGTGTATCCACGCCTTCAATACCGCGCAAGCGCCCTTTAAAAGCACGCGGAAGAGCGGCCAAGACCAAGTAGGTCTGCAGCGCCTCCGAGCTTCCTTTGATCTGCAGGGGCGCCTCTTCGCTGACCTTGAACAGCCCACGCACATGGCGGTAAGTGTCATGGCTGATGCGCAGTCCGCCGGGCGGCGCGGTTTGCTCCATGCGCGCCGCGATATTGACGGCCGAGCCGCGGATACTTCCTTCCGCATCCACACCGCCGCCCAACAAGACCGGGCCGGTATTGATGCCGACTCGCACATTGAAGCCGGCAATACCATGCTGCTGTTGCAGGGCCTGAGCATGCTGATTCGCCTGCGCAAGAATGGCCAAACCGGCTCGCACCGCAGACTCCGCATCGTCCTCATGCGAATCAACAGCGCCAAAGGCCGCCAACAAGGAGTCTCCCGCATATTGCAAAACTCGCCCCTTGAATTGCTCCACCACTTTGGTGAAACGCGCCAAGGCCCCGTCCATGACGAGCTGTATGTCCTCGGGGTCAAGCCGAGCACCCATCGCAGTCGACCCAACAGCGTCGACAAACACGACCGTCACCTGTTTCAACTGCGGCGCCACCGGCTCAGAACCCGTGGCTGCACCGGTGGACGGGCTCAAGGCAAGCAACTTGCCGCGCATTGCCGCTATTGCCATCTCGACGACCGCGTCGCCCAGCACAGCGCGCTGCGCCTCCAGCGCGGCTATGCCGGCCTTGATTTGATCGAGTTCACTCATGCCATGAATTTCAACAAAAGAGCTTCGGCCTAGGGGCTGGCCCAAACCAAGTCAGCACAACGTGGGGCCGCGCTTGAAAAACGGGCTGGACGAGAGTACCCGAAAAACACTATCCTGCGCCGTAGCGTGAATATTAGGGACAGACCAAGCGCTCTGTTCTGTGGCACGCTCGCGACTTCAAGCAATCGTCCTTCTAGGAGCTCTCATGCTGAACAATGCCTTCGTCATCAAAGCTCTGGCCGTCGCGGCCCTCTGCGCCACTTGCGCGAGCACAGCACAAGCTATCGAAATCACCGTCTACAACACAGCCATCTTCCGCCCAGCACCAAACGGCGCCTATCAATTGGACGGCTTCGGGCGTGGTGACACCTCCCGGCCTGGCATCGACTCAATTGCCACAGACGCGGGCAGTTTCGCCACACAGGTCTTTTTTGATACGTGGAATATCAACGTCAGCCTGCTTTCACCTGGCAACTACCAGTTCAACTCAACCGTGGTGTTTGCGACCGGCAGCGTCCTGTTCTCCAACGTGGCGTTCAATTCCTACGATGAATTGGGTCATCGCAATACGGTGCTGTTCGACATCAGCGCCGACGGCAAGCAAGCCACTGGCAGCGGCAATTTCTCGGTCGTCAAACCTTGCCCGGTGCAGAGTTGCGTTTGGATAGATGTGTTTGGAACACAGGATCTGAGTGTGGGCCAAACCGGCTACGGCTCCAACTTGGTGGCGCAAATTCCAGAGCCCGCTTCCTATGCCTTGCTGCTGGCCGGCCTGACCGCCGTGGCAGGTGTCGCAGGACGCAGGCGCTTTGCTTCAGTCAAGAAGTAGCCCCGACGCTTACAAGAGCGCAAAAGCCAGGCATTCAGTCTGGCTTTTTGCTTTTTGCCAGCGTTCGGTCTGGCTTTTGCGCTCTTCTACTCCTCTTGAAACGCCTCTTCCCGCTTGCTTTTGATGGAGGGCAGCATCACCATCACCACCATCAAGAGCGCCGCAATCAACAGCCCGGCAGACAAAGGCCGCGACATAAAAGTACCCCAATCACCGCGCGACAGCAGCAGCGCGCGGCGCAGGTTCTCCTCCATCATCGGGCCCAAAATGAAACCCAGGAGCAAGGGTGCGGGTTCGCAGTTGAGCTTGTAAAACACATAGCCCAGCGAGGCGAAGGCCGCCGTCACAAAAACGTCAAAGCTATTGTTATTGAGCGTGTAGGCACCGATGCAGCAAAAAGTCACGATGGCAGGGAACAAGAATCGGTAAGGTACCGTCAGTAGCTTGATCCAGATTCCGATCAAGGGCAGATTCAAGACCACCAACATCAGATTGCCGACCCACATCGACGCGATCAGGCCCCAGAACAATTCCGGGTTGCTGACCATCACCTGCGGCCCGGGCTGAATACCCTTGATCGTCATCGCGCCAACCATCAAGGCCATCACCGCATTCGGCGGGATCCCCAAGGTCAGCATCGGAATAAAACTGGTCTGCGCGCCGGCGTTATTGGCCGCCTCCGGACCCGCCACACCCTGAATCGCGCCCTTGCCAAAGGGAATGCGCGGATTCTTGACGATCTTCTTCTCCAAGGTGTAGGCCGCGAATGACGCCAGCAGGGCCCCGCCGCCTGGCAACACGCCCAACACCGAGCCCAGTGCCGTGCCGCGCACCACCGATGGCCAAGCCTCTTTGAAGTCCTGCTTGCTCGGCCACAAGCCTTTTACGTCATGGGTGAAGACCTCACGGTGCTCAGCCGGCAGACCCAAATTGGCGATGATTTCACCAAAACCGAAAATGCCCATGGCCACGACCACAAAGCCCAAGCCGTCACTCAACTCAGGGATGCCAAACGAAAACCGCGGCGTACCGGAGATCACATCGGTGTTGATCTGCCCCAGCAGCAAGCCCAGCAAAATCATCGCAATCGCCTTGACCAAGGAGCCCGACGCCAAGACCACGGCACCGACCAAGCCCAGCACCATCAAGGAGAAATACTCCGCGGGGCCAAACTTGAAGGCCAACTCGGTCAGCGGCGGTGCAAAGGCCGCGATGATGATGGTGCCCACACAGCCGGCGAAAAATGAGCCCAGCCCGGCGACTGCAAGCGCTGCGCCGGCCCGGCCTTGGCGCGCCATTTGGTAGCCATCGATGGCCGTCACCACCGAGCTGGATTCACCCGGCACATTGATCAAAATCGCCGTGGTCGAGCCGCCGTACTGCGCGCCGTAATAAATGCCGGCGAGCATGATCAAGGCCGGCGTTGCATCCAAGGCGTAAATGGAGGGCAACAGCATCGCAATGGTGGCGACCGGGCCGAGCCCGGGCAGGACACCGATCAAGGTCCCCAGCACCGCGCCACCGAAGGCGTAGAGCAGGTTTTGAAAGGTCAAGGCCGTATGAAAGCCCAGTGCCAAGTTACTCAATAGATCCATGCCCTAGCCCTCAGCCAACAAGGATTGCTGGCCAGACCGGAATCACCAGCCGCAGGCCCCAGATAAAAATCAGCCAACTCCCGAAGGTCAGAATTACGCAATTGAGCAAAGCATCTTTCAACTTGAATTCGTCACCGGCCAAGGAGGACAGCAAGATCACTGCCGGCAGGGTCAAGGCTAAACCAAGGCGCGGCAACATCCAGCCAAACAGGCAGATGGCTGCGATGATGATGATGAGTGGTCGCCAAGCGATGCGGCCGATCGGCTCGCCGTCTTCGGTCTCTATCGTCAAGGCCTTGAACAGAACCATGCCACCGAGCAGGGCCAACAGCACGCCCAAGCCAAAGGGAAAGTAGGCCGGGCCGGGCCGGGCCGATGAGCCGAAGCTGTATTCCTTGGAGGCCCAGGCAAACGCCAGCCCCACGGCCACAAACAGCAGCCCAGAAAGAAAGTCCCGCTGACTATTGATCTTCATTGACGACCGGCCCTGTAAATTCTGTTGATCGAGAATTCTAGGCGTCGCCAAGCGCCGCGCTATGGTGGCTTACGCTCGATAGGACGCCAGCCAAAACCCTAGCTCTGCCATTGCGGCGTGCTGCGCAGAATTTCTTCCAAAGTGGTCTGCCCCTCGGCCACCTTCATCGCCCCCGCCAAGCGCAATGGCCGCAAGCCTTCTTGCACCGCTTGGCGGCGCAGCGCCGAAATGTCGGGGGTCGGATGCAGATGCGCCTTGACCGACTCCTCTATTGTCAACAGCTCATACAGGCCGGCACGCCCTCTGAAACCGGTATTGCGGCATTCCAGGCAGCCGACCGCCTTATAGGGCTTGACGCCGCCATTCATGCGCCAATGTTTGAGCATGTCGTTGAGCGTATCGCGGGTCACACTCGGGTCGGGCACTTTGCAATGCTTGCACAGCGTGCGCACCAGGCGCTGTGCCAGCACGCCAATCACCGTCGCGCTGATCAAGTAGGACGGCACGCCCAGATCGGTCAGGCGCGTGATTGCCGCCGCCGCATCATTGGTGTGCAGGGTGCTGAAGACCAGATGGCCGGTCAGCGCGGCCTGAATCGCCATCTCGGCGGTCGCCAGGTCGCGGATCTCGCCCACCATGATGATGTCCGGGTCCTGCCGCATCAGCGCCCGCAGCCCTTCCGCGAAGCCGAAATCCAGCACCGTCTGCACCTGCGTCTGATTGAAGGAGGGCTCGATCATTTCGATCGGGTCCTCGATCGTGCAGACATTGACCTCGTCGGTGGCCAGGCGTTTGAGCGTGGAATACAGCGTTGTGGTCTTGCCGCTGCCGGTCGGCCCGGTCACCAAGATGATGCCGTGCGGGCGCTGCACCAGCTTCTCCCAGCGCTCGTTGTCATGGGCCGAAAAGCCCAACATGGACAAATCCTTGACCGCCGTGTCGGGGTCAAAAATCCGCATCACCATCTTCTCGCCGAAGGCGGTCGGCAAGGTCGACAAGCGCATTTCCACCTCGTCACCGGCCGGGTTGCGGGTCTTGATGCGGCCGTCCAGCGGCCGGCGCCGCTCCACCACGTCCATGCGGCCCAAGAGCTTGATGCGCGAAATCATCGCGCTCATCACCGTCGGCGGCAGCTGATAAACGGTGTGCAAAACGCCGTCGATACGAAAGCGGATCACGCCCATCTCGCGCCGCGGTTCCAGGTGGATATCGCTGGCGCGCTGGTCAAATGCGTATTGCCATAACCAGTCAACCACCTGCACCACGCCCTGGTCATTGGCGTCCAGCTGCTTGTTGCTGCGGCCCAGCTCCACCAACTGCTCAAAGCTCGCCACCTGGCTGGACTCACCCGCCTTGGCCGCTGCCCGTACCGAGCGCGCCAGCGTGAAGAACTCGGTCGTGAAGCGCGAAATCTCCAGCGGGTTGGCCACCACCAGCTTGATCGGCTTGCGCATATGCGACTCGATCTGCGCCACCCAGGCGATATCAAACGGCTCCGAGGTCGCGATCGTCACATCATTGAGGCCAACCAGAATCGGCAGGCAGCGCTTGGCCTCGGCATAGCCGACCGACATCACGTCCGAAACCCGGCCCACATCAACCTTGAGCGGATCAATGCGCAGATAAGGCAGCTTGGCCCGCGCGGCCAACCATTCGGTCAGCGCATCCAGATCAAGCGCCTTGCCGCTGCCCACGCGGGTCAGCCCGGCATGCGCCATGCGCACCAAGGGGTGGAGTGAGCTGTCGCCGGCGGCAAAGCGTTGCTCGGTGCGCTGTACCTGCTCGGGGTCGATCAGCTCATCTTCCAAAAGCCAGCGCAACAGCGCACGCCATTCAAGCCGCCCTTCGGATTTAACGGCGGCGGGATTGGGTTCGGCTTTCGACTTGGCGCTCATGTCTGGGGCTCGGCTTTCAGCTGATTGATGATGCTCAAAGGCAGTGGTCGCACCAGCCGTAACCATTTCGCGGCAGGCAAATCAAACTGCGCCTCGATATTAGCCGCTCGACGCTCCAGTTCCTCGCGCTCCGGCACCGCCACCCCACGTGCCGCCACGACGATGGTATTGCCCTCCTTGGTGGGCGCCAGGCTCCACACCTGATCGCTGCCAAAGACCGCCGCGATGCGGGCGGCACTGCGGGCGAAGCTGGCATCCCGGCCAAACAAATTGACCGTCATCAGGCCGCCGTCGGCCAGCAAATTGAAGCAATTCGCGTAGAAGGCCTCGTCGTCCAGCACCGGTGAGGCAGCGTCATGGTCGTAGAGGTCAACGTTCAAGACCTGCACCGTCTGCGCCCTCTCAGGGTCAGCCACCCAGCGCGCCGCGTCCTCGTTGTAGACGGTCAGGCGCTTATCGTCCTCGGGCAGATGGAACCAGATGCGGCAGGCATGGATGACGGTCGGGTTGATCTCCACCGCTGTGGTCTGCATGCGCAGCACCTTGTGGCAGTAACGCGTGATCGCCGCGGCACCCAGACCCAGCTGCACCGCATGGCCCTCGCGCAGCGACGCGCTGTCGCGCCAAAGCATCCAGACCATCATGCGCTGGATGTACTCCAGCTCCAGATGCTGGGGTTTGCGGATGCGCATCGCGCCCTGCACCCAGATCGAGTCCAGGTGCAAAAAACGCACGCCGTCAAACTCGGACAAGGTGGCCGGGGCCCAGGCCATTTTTTTGATTTTTTTACTCATTGCTGCTGCCATGAAAGTCGTCGGCGTATTCCTTGGACAAGGTCGCCCAAGCCGCCAGTTTGCCTGCATATGCCAGGGTATAGGCCGGGCTCGACGAAGGCAGGGCCAATATTCTGTACTGCGCGGCAACGGGACCGAGTTGCCGCAGGCCGATTCTGGCTGCCGTGCCACCGTTGAAGGCAATCGTACGCAAGGCCGGCAACCCCGCCAGCAAGGTCAATAGATCGCTCGCCTGCGGATCGCGGATATTGCTGTCCAAGCTGCCATGGCGCTGCGTTTCACTGATCACATCCCATAGTCCGATCTGGTTCTCCAGCAGCAGTTGCAACCTGGACTCGTAATCGGCCTGGGCCAGCGGCAAGCCCAGACTCTCACCGAGCAAGCGCCAGAGCTGATTGCGCGGATGTCCGTAGTACTGCTGCGCCTGCAGCGAAGCCACGCCGGGGAAGCTGCCCAGCACCAGCAACTTGGCATCGGCCGCCACATGGGGTTTGAGGCCCTGCAATCGGGGCAAACTGTCAGGCCGCATGCAAACCCGCCAACAAAGCTGCCAATCTAGGCAGAGCGGCACTTGCATTGGCGCTGGTGATCGCGGCGGTCTGCGCCAACGTCCAGCCGCGCAGCGTCGCCAAACTCTGCGCGAGGCGGGGCAATTCGGCCGGTTCATTGCGAACCGATGATTCGCCCGAGGCACGTTGCTCGGCTGTCTTGTAGAGCCAATGCGGCGGGATATCCGGCGCGTCAGTCTCCAGCACCAGATCAGTTTCGGCCAGCTCGGCGGCCAAACGGCGAATCTGCAGGGACCGCTCAAACGTCAGCGTGCCGCCAAAACCGAGCTTGAAGCCCAAATCGACAAAGCGCCGCGCCTGCTGCTCACTGCCGTTAAAGGCATGTGCAATGCCGCCCCGCACCGGCAGCCGGTTCAGCCCGGCCAAGAGCCGATCGGCGCTGCGCCGCACATGCAGGATGACCGGCAGCTCGAAGCGCCGCGCCAGCTTAAGCTGCTCGGTGTAGAAGAACTGTTGCCGCTGTGGATCCAAACCGGGCACAAAAAAATCCAAACCGATCTCGCCCACGGCCACCAGGCGTGGGTCATCGCGGTGAAGCGCCAGCTGCGCGGCCAGCAGGGCCAGGTCTTGCTCGCCGGCCTGCATCACATAGAGCGGGTGAATGCCCAGCGCATAGGCGAAGCCATAGCGATGCGCTTGCTCGCGGGCGCTGTCCCACTCATTTGCCGCCACAGCCGGGATCACCAGCATGCTCACCCCGGCGTCCAAAGCACGCGCCACCACTGCGTCTCGGTCGGCATCAAACTCCGGCGCGTCGAGGTGGCAGTGGCTGTCTATCCACATCTACGAAGCCAGCATGACTTACTTGAACACCACCGTGCGCCGGCCGTTCATCAAGACCCGGTGCTCGGCATGCCACTGAATGGCGCGCGCCAAGGTCACGCACTCCACATCGCGGCCCATAGACACCAAGGCTTCGGGCGCCAGGCTGTGGTCAATGCGCGCCACTTCCTGCTCGATGATGGGGCCTTCGTCCAGATCAGAGGTAACGTAATGCGCGGTCGCGCCGATCAGCTTGACGCCGCGGGCGTGGGCTTGGTGATAGGGCTTGGCGCCCTTGAAGCTGGGCAAAAAGCTGTGATGGATATTGATCGCCCGCCCGGCCAAGAACTTGCACATCTCGGGCGAGAGGATTTGCATATAGCGGGCCAGCACCACCAGATCGATCTGCTGCTCCTCGACCAAGTCACGCAGCTTGCGTTCCTGCGCCTGCTTTTGTTCCTCGGTCGAGTTCAAGAGCGGGAAATGGTGAAAAGGGATGTTGTGCGAGGCGGCGAGCTGATAGAAGTCGCGATGGTTGGACGCGATGGCCGGGATCTCGATGGGCAAATGCCCGGTCTGCACACGGAATAACAAGTCATTCAGGCAGTGACCGAGCTTGGAGACCAGCAACAGCACGCGTGTCTTAGCCAGGCTGGAGACCAACGTCCAAGCCATTTGCAGCCGTTGCGCCAGCGGCTCGAAGGCTGCTTGCAAGGCGGCGGCCTCCACGCCCGGTGCACATTCAAACTCGATGCGCATGAAAAAGCGCTGATGGTCGGCGTCACCATGCTGGGCCGAGCTGAGGATATTGCCGCCTTGGGTCGCCAAGACACCGGTCACCGCATGGACGATGCCGGCCTGATCGGGGCAACTGAGTTTGAGGATGAAGCGTGAGTTCACTTGGGCGTCCGAGAAAATCAAACAAAGAATTAAGCGGGAACAGCCTGCTGCATCGTGCCACCGACCAGATTCAGTTGGGTCCGGCATTGCGCCGCCAAGGTTTGGTCATGTGTCACCAAGACAAAAGCGGTGCCGATGTCCTGCGCCGTCGCCAGCATCAGCTCGAACACCGCCTGCGCGGTGTTGCGATCCAGATTGCCGGTCGGCTCATCGGCCAAGACGCAGGCCGGCTGGGTGACCAGCGCGCGTGCGATCGCCACCCGTTGGCGCTCTCCGCCCGACAGTTCGGCCGGCCGGTGCAAAAGCCGACCGCCCAGCCCCACACGGCCCAGCATCGCGGCAGCGACCTCACGGGCCTCGATCTGCGGCATGCGGCGAATCCGCAGCGGCATCGCGACGTTGTCGAGCGCATTGAACTCCGGCAAGAGGTGATGGAACTGGTAGACAAAGCCCAGGTGCAGATTGCGCCAGCGGCCTAACTCGGGCTCACCCATCTCGGCGAGCTTGCGGCCCATCAAGGTCACCGCGCCGCTGCTGGGCTTGTCCAGCCCGCCGAGCAGATGCAGCAGCGTCGACTTGCCCGAGCCCGAGGCTCCGACGATGGCCAGCGTCTCGCCGCGTCGCACCGTGAGGTCGACGCCGCTGAGCACTTGCACATCGAGATCGCCTTCGGTGAAGCGACGGCCTAAACCCTGACCCAGCAAGACCACATCATCGGTCCTATTCATAGCGCAATGCCTCAGCGGGCTGAACGCGGCTTGCGCGCCAGCTCGGATAGATAGTGGCCAAGAAGGCCAATGCCAAAGAAATGCCCACCAGTGGCGCGATGTCCGACATGCGCGGATCACTGGGCATATGGCTGATCAGATACATGCTCGCCGGCAGGAACTGGGTGTTCAAGGCCCATTCAATTGCCGGCACGATCACATCCAGATTGCAGGCGACCAGCAAACCCAGCCCCAAGCCGGACAAGGTGCCCAGCACACCGGCCAGCGCGCCCTGCACCATGAAGATCGCCATGATGGAGCTTGGGCTGGCGCCCAGCGTGCGCAGGATGGCGATATCGGCCTGCTTGTCGGTCACCGTCATCACCAACGTAGAGACCAGATTGAAGGCCGCAACGGCAACGATCAGGGTCAGGATGATGCTCATCATCCGTTTCTCAACCTGCACCGCGTCGTACCAAGAGGCGTTGGTGCGGGTCCAGTCCCGCACCCGCGTTTCGAACCCCAGGCTGTTGGCCAGCTGATTGCCGACCTGGCGGGCCTGATGCACATCGCTGAGCTTGAGCTGCACACCGGTCGGCCCGGCCACGCGGAAGAACTTGGCCGCGTCATCGACATGGATCAGCGCCATGCCGCTGTCGTACTCGTAATGGCCGGCATTGAACACCCCGACCAGGGTGAACTGCTTGTAGCGCGGCATCACGCCGGCGGGCGTGACGTTGCCACTGGGCGCCACCAAGGTCAGCTTGTCGCCCTCCTTGACGCCCAGGATATGCGCCAATTCGACGCCGATCACGATGCCCCACTCGCCCGCTCGCAGGCGCGCCAGCGGCCCGTCCTTGAGTTTGGCGGCCAAGGGCGTGACGGCGGGTTCGTATTGCGGATCGATGCCGCGCACGATGGCACCGCGCATGTCCTCGCCGCGCGCGATCAAGACCTGCGAAGCAATGAAAGGCGCGGCGGCCACCACGGCCGGGTTTTGCTTGGCTTGCGCGGCCGTCGCCTGCCAATCGGCCAAGGCCCGGCCCTGGTAGTCGCTCAACTCAATATGGGCGATCACCGACAGCATGCGGTCGCGCACCTCGCTCTGGAAGCCATTCATCACCGACAGCACGATGATCAGCGCCGCCACCCCCAGCGCGATACCCAGCACCGAGACACCCGAGATGAAGGAAATAAAGCGGTTGCGCCGCCCGCCTTTGCCGGCGCGCGTGTAACGCCAGCCGACTTGCAATTCATATAGCCAATTCATGGGCCGCGATACTAACCGACGCGGGCAGCAAGTACCCGAATGACGGGCTGAAGCATTGGGGCAGCATCTCGATTCAATCGCGAATTTCGCATAAGCAAATTCCAAAACAATTGTTTTAAGAATAAGAAAAGCTTGGCATGCTCGTGGTCTTCGTCGCTCAAACCCTTGCAGCCATGTCCAAAATTAATCGCCGTCATCTCGTTTTGCTCAGTTCACTGGCGACTGCCATGGCTGCCATGCCCTTGGTCGCACAGGCACAAGCCGCCAGCGACACCTTGCTCAACGTCTCCTACGACGTCAGCCGCGAGCTCTACAAAGACATCAACCCGGCCTTCATTGCCCAGTACAAGGCCAAGACTGGCAAGGCACTGACCATCAACCAATCGCATGGCGGCTCCAGCAAGCAAATCGGTTCGGTGATTGGCGGCCTGGAGGCCGATGTGGTGACGATGAATCAGGCCACCGATGTGGATGCGCTGGCCGACAAAGGCCTCACGCCCGCCGATTGGCGCAATCGCTTCCCCCACAATGCCGCGCCCTACACCTCCACCATCCTGTTCCTGGTGCGCAAGGGCAACCCCAAGGCCATCAAGGACTGGGCCGACCTGACACGGGCCGGTGTGCAAGTCATCATCCCTAACCCCAAGGTCACCGGCAACGGCCGCTACAGCTATCTGGCCGCCTGGGGCGCAGTGATCGCCAAGGGCGGCACCGAGGCGCAGGCGCGCGAGCAAGTGGCCAAGATCTTCGCCAATGTGCCGGTCTTGGACGGCGGAGGGCGCGGCGCCACCACCACCTTCACGCAGCGCGGTATCGGCGATGTACTGCTGACCTTTGAGTCCGAGGCCGAATTGATCGAGAACGAGTTCGGCAAAGGGCTGTTCGAGGTGATCAACCCGAGCGTGTCGATCGAGGCAGAGGCACCGGTCGCCATCGTCGACAAGGTTGCCACCAAGAAAGGCACGACGGCCACGGCCAAAGCCTATCTAGACTTCCTCTACACGCCCGAGGGCCAGGCCATCATCGCCAAACACAATTTCCGTCCCCGTGATGCGGCGGTGTTCAAACGCGAAGAAAAGCGCTTTGCGCCGATCAAGCTGTTCAGCGTCGACCAATTGCTGGGCGGTTGGCCCAAGGTCAGCAAGACCCATTTCGCTGACGGTGGCGTTTACGACCAAATCGTCGCCGACATCAAGCGTTGATCAATGAGTGCAGTTTTGACTTCTCCCCAAGCCCAAGAGCACAGCCAAGTGCCGGGCACGCAGGACAAGCTGGGCAAGCGCGCCAAGCGCCGGGTCCTGCCCGGCTTTGGCCCGACCATGGGCTTCACGCTGTTCTATCTATCGCTGATTGTGTTGATCCCGCTGTCGGCGGTGTTTCTGAAATCGGCCGGTCACGGCTTTGAAGCCTTCTGGGCGGCCGCCACCTCGCCGCGCGTCGTGGCGTCCTACAAGCTCAGCTTTGGCCTGTCCTTGCTGGCCGCGAGCATCAATTTGGTATTCGGGCTGATCTTGGCCTGGAGCTTGGTGCGCTATGAGTTCTTTGGCAAGAAGCTCGTCGATGCTCTGATCGACCTGCCCTTTGCCTTGCCCACCGCCGTCGCCGGCATTGCGCTGACCGCGCTGTACGCCGGCAATGGCTGGCTGGGCAAGTTGCTGGAGCCATGGGGCATCAAGGTCGCCTTCACGCCGTTGGGCATCCTGGTCGCGCTGATCTTCATCGGCCTGCCGTTCATCGTGCGCACGGTGCAGCCGGTGCTGGAGGACATGGAAACCGAGCTGGAAGAAGCCGCCGCATCCTTGGGCGCGCATCGCTGGCAGACCTTCCGCCTGGTGATACTGCCGACGCTGCTGCCGGCGCTGCTGACCGGCTTTGCGCTGGCCTTTGCCCGCGCGGTGGGCGAGTACGGCTCGGTGATTTTCATCGCCGGCAATCTGCCCATGGTCAGCGAGATCACGCCGCTGATGATCATCTCCAAGCTGGAGCAGTACGACTACGTGGGCGCCACGGCCATCGCTGCCGTGATGCTGATTTTTTCCTTCGCCCTGCTCTTGCTGATCAACGGCCTGCAGGCTTGGAGCTCACGCCGTAACGGTCAGGAAGGACGCAAATAATGGCCGGCATTGTTGTTTCAACTTTGGGCGTGCCGCAAAAGACCGGCGGCCGCTACCAAGACAACCCCGCTACGCGCGAAGCACCCTGGGTGCGCTACCTGCTGCTGAGCTTGGGCCTGAGTTTTTTCGCGCTGTTCCTGGTGATGCCGCTGGTGGCCGTCTTCAGCGAAGCGCTGCGCAAGGGCTGGGAGGTTTACCTGGCCGCCTTGGTCGAGGCCGACGCCGTCTCGGCACTCAAGCTGACACTGATCGCCGCGGCTATCGCCGTGCCGCTGAACCTGGTCTTTGGCGTCAGCGCCGCCTGGGCAATTGCCAAGCATGACTTTCGCGGCAAGCACCTCTTGATCACCTTCATCGACCTGCCCTTTTCGGTCTCGCCGGTGGTGGCGGGTCTGGTCTATGTGCTGCTGTTCGGCGCGCAAGGCTGGTTCGGTCCCTGGCTGCAGGCCAATGACGTGAAGATCATCTTCGCCGTGCCCGGCATCGTGCTGGCCACCATCTTTGTGACCTTCCCTTTTGTGGCGCGTGAGCTGATCCCGCTGATGCAGGCGCAAGGCCGCGACGAAGAAGAGGCCGCCACCGTGCTCGGTGCCACCGGCTGGCAGACCTTTTGGCGCGTCACGCTGCCCAACGTGAAATGGGGGCTGCTCTACGGCGTGATCCTGTGCAATGCGCGCGCCATGGGCGAGTTTGGCGCGGTCTCGGTGGTGTCGGGTCATATCCGTGGCCAGACCAATACCCTGCCCTTGCATGTCGAAATTCTCTACAACGAGTATCAGTTCGCTGCCGCCTTTGCGGTGGCCTCGATCCTGGCCTTGCTGGCCCTGGTGACGCTGGTACTCAAACAATTTGTCGAATGGCGCGCCCATTCGACCGTCAAGGAAGCCCCATGAGCATCCAAGTCCAAAACATCCATAAATCTTTCGGCAGCTTCACCGCCCTGGGCGACGTCAGCCTCGACTTCCCGACCGGCGAGTTGGTCGCACTCTTGGGCCCCTCCGGCTGCGGCAAGACCACGCTTTTGCGCATCATCGCTGGCCTGGAGACCGCAGACCGGGGTCAGGTCTTGCTGGACGGCCAAGACGCGTCCGACACCCATGTGCGCGAGCGCCAAGTCGGCTTTGTGTTCCAGCATTACGCGCTGTTCCGCCATATGACGGTGTTCGAGAACGTCGCCTTCGGCCTGCGCGTCAAGCCGCGCAAAGAGCGGCCGAGCGAAAGTGAAATCAAGCGCAAAGTGCATGAGTTGCTGAGCCTGGTGCAACTGGACTGGCTGGCCGACCGCTTCCCACCCCAGCTCTCCGGCGGCCAGCGCCAGCGCATCGCCTTGGCCCGCGCCCTGGCGGTGGAGCCGCGCGTGCTGCTCTTGGACGAGCCCTTCGGCGCGCTCGACGCCAAGGTGCGCAAGGAACTGCGCCGCTGGCTGCGCCGTCTGCATGATGAGCTGCACATCACCAGCGTGTTCGTGACGCACGACCAGGAAGAAGCACTGGAAGTGGCCGACCGCGTGGTACTGATGGACCATGGCAAGGTCGAGCAAATCGGCACGCCGCAGGAGGTCTACGAACACCCGGCCACGCCTTTTGTCTATGGCTTCCTGGGTGCGGTGAACCGCTTCGAAGGCCGGGCCGAGGGTGGCGTGATCCATCTTGGCGACCAGCATTTGAGCTTTGGCAAATCATTGACGGACAAGGTCGGCCAGGTCCAAGCCTATGCCCGCCCGCATGAGCTACAAATTCTGACGGCGGCCGATGCCAAGGGTCTGCCCGCCACGGTTGACCGCGTGCTGAGCTTTGGCGCAGCTGCCCGGGTCGAGCTGACCGGTCTGGACGGCCAACATCTGGAAGCCGAACTGAGCCGCGAACAAGCTGGTCTCTTGCAACTGCAAAGCGGCCAGCGCGTGCATCTGAGCGCCTCGCGGCTGAGCCTGTTCGAGTCCGGCGCCGGCATTTGAGCTGACTTCCCACGATGAATTTCCAGCAACTGCGCATCATCCGCGAGGCCGAGCTTCAAAAATTCAATCTGACCGAAGTCGCCAACGCCTTGTTCACCTCGCAGTCGGGCGTCAGCAAACACATCAAGGATCTGGAGGACGAACTCGGCGTCGAGTTGTTCGTGCGCCATGGCAAGCGTTTGCTGGGTTTGACCGAGCCGGGTCGGGAGCTGGCCGTGATTGCCCGGCGCATGCTGCAAGACGCCGGCAATATCAAGCGCCTGGCTGATCAGTTTGCCGATGCCGAGCAAGGTCAGCTGACCATTGCCACCACGCACACGCAAGCCCGTTACGCGCTGCCGCAAGTGGTGGCGCGCTTCAAGGCGGCCTATCCGCGCGTGCACCTGGTGCTGCTGCAGGCCAACCCGACCGAGATCGCCGAACTGCTGCAAACCGGCGAGGCCGATATTGGCATCGCCACCGAAGCGCTGGACGGCCCGTCGGGACTCGTGAGCTTCCCTTTTTACGACTGGCAACATGCGGTCGTGGTGCCCGAGGGCCATGCCTTGCTGACGGCAGAGCCGCTGAGTTTGGAAGCTTTGGCCGAGCATCCCTTGATCACTTATCACGAAGGCTACACGGGGCGCGCCCGCATCGACGCCGCCTTTGCCAAGGCGGGCCTGGCACCCGACATCGTGCTGTCGGCGCTGGATGCCGATGTGATCAAGACTTATGTCGGGGTCGGTCTGGGTGTGGGCATCGTCGCGGCGATGGCTTTTGAGCCGCAGCGCGACCTGGGACTGCGCCGCCTTGATGCCGGTCATCTCTTCCCCGCCAACACCACCCGTATCGCGCTTAAAAAGGGCCAGTACCTGCGCGGTTTCGCCTACCGTTTCTTGCAGGAATGTGCGCCGGCCTTGACCGAGCAGCGAGTGCGCGATGCGCTGGCGGATCTGCCGAATTAAAAAAACCCGCCGGGCCGAATAGGCCGGGCGGGTTGCTTCGAGGCGCTGGCGGCTCGACGTTCAGTGCTTAAACACTGTTGCGACGGCGAACCACGCCACCCACGGCGATCAAGCCCAGGGCCATCAAGCCATAGGTCGACGGCTCAGGCACGGCGTTTGTCAACACGGTCAGATGACCGGCGACCCACTTGCCGTCCGGTTGCAGGTCGTCATTGAAAGACTCGTTGAACTCCAGGCGCAAAATGCCGTCGCCGTCCACGGCAAAGTCAAGGCCCAAAGCGACATAGTCTGAGGTGCCACTGAAATGCCCGACCCCGGCTGCGTTATTGCCCACGCCTGGCCTGAAATGCACGCCGGTGGTCACGGCATTGTTGGACAGTGTGACCCGAATTTCCGACAACCAGCTTGGGTCATACGCTTCCAGGTCAACATCCCAGCTCAGGCCGGTGATCTGCACATTGGCGCCGACATTGAAGGTCAGCACGGTGGTGTCAGGATCACCAAAACCACCTTGGCTGAGGATGCCTGCCACGTTGACGAATTGGCTGCCCAGCGCCACCGGGCCACCCAGGCTCTCAAACATCGAGGCGGAAACAGGCCTTTGCAAGGCAGATTGCAAGGACTCGGACCCAGGCGCTGCCGCCTTGGCCGCATAGGCACTCGCGCCAACCGACATCGCGGCCAAGAACAAGGTGGAAAAAGCCAGCTTGCGCAAAGAAGTGGAAGTTCTCGACATAGAGGAATCCTGGTTTTGAATTAACGCCCTCAGGACCTCCCTCAGGGCTGGCGCTAATTTCTCACGGTTCATGATCTGGCCATAGAGCACAGACCCATGGCGCCGTTGCACGGTACCCCCAGTTCAGGGGGAGTAAAAACCCGGCAAGCGGTGGAGGGGCAGTCTTGGAGCCGGCTCTCAACGTGTCATCGTGACCGGGTGGACGCGGTCCAAGAAGAATAAAACATCCCAGTTGCGACCCAACTGCCCCTGCGGCAGCGCCTGGTAGTCGATGCTCCACTGCGGCACAGTGACGGTCCGCTGCATCAGAGGCAGCACCAGCAACTTGCCGCCAGGCAAAGCTGCCAAGCCTTGCTCTAGGCTAGCGGGCGGCAACGGCGGCAGCGCGAGAGGCTGCAGCCTGCCAAAGTCCAGCACATTGCCCCCGGCCGCCGTGAACTGCACCACCTTGTAAGCCTTGCCCCAATGCCTGTGCATCGCCTCACCGGCCTGCAATTGCGCCTCGCTGCGTTTGAAGCCTTTGGCCACATGAATGGTGTGTGCCCAAATCACCGCCTTCTTGCCCGCAAACATGCGCTCCATCAGCCAGACCGCGTTGTCACCCATCTGATTGTCACGCTGGTAATCAAGGCCTTCGCTCCACACACTGCTGGCCTGAGCAGCCAAGCTTTTCACCACCTGGCACCACCACTCAGCGGGCAGCGCTTTGGCTGGATTTGCGGGAGGCTGGCCGCACAACTCCGCGCGCAAGGCCCCGGCTTGCCGCACAAAGGCAAGTTGCACCGCCGGATCGGGGATTTGGGGCTGAAAGGACAATAAAGGCTGCACGGGCGTACTGAAATCCAGCCAAGCCTGCTCCTCCGCCAAGACTGAGCCGCGCTGATGTAAAAAAGCCCGCAAGCGCGGCAGCAACTCGCTTTGACTGAGCGCACCACTGTGCTGGCTATCGATGCCGGCCAAGCCTAGCGGCGTGCCAGCGCTTTGTTGCGCGTCCAGATAGCGCAACATTTCGCGACCCTCGGCCGAATTGGCATACATAAAAAACACATTGCCCGGCGCCATGGTGTCAAGCTGCTCACCAGTAGCCATGCGCTCGGCCAGCCGGGCGATGTCGTAAAAACCGCTTTCCAGCAACAAAACCTCGAAGCCCAGCTTCTCGTGCAGAAACTTCAGCAGACGAAGTTTGAGTTGGAACTCCTCGCGCCCGCCATGCGTTTGCTCGCCCAGCGCAACGATGCGGGCCGCAGCGATCGCCTCGGCAAAGGGAGCGAGGTCGCTGTAGTCGTCAGGCGCGGCGGCCGGTGCAATGGAAGATATTGGCGGCAGGGCCGCCAAGGGCCAGACTTTCAGTCCGGCAAGGCTGGCCGGCCCCGCTGGCACCGCTGGCTCCGCTGGCACCGACGAATTAGCCAAGGCCGCTGTACTGGCAGCGGCTGCAGCCATCAGCAAAGCAAGCGTCAGCTGCCGACTCTGCCAAGCTCTGCGCCCGTCCTGGGTCCGAAATCCAATTTCACCCGCCACAACTACCCCGCCAAATTTAATGCCAATAAAATACCAGTTTACGCTGCCAAAGCACGGCCTCGGGCCACACGCTTGCAGAGAAGTCTTCGCTCGGCAACCCCACTAAGGGGGAGAGCCCCCTATTCAGGGGCCCCTCATTCAAGCGTGTCAGATTGCACAAACTGGTCTTGTCCCCCCCGCGCCTCGGGGATTTGGTATCAAGGTGGACTCTCCTACACTGGCGACAGCAGTAAAAAACCCTCAAAAAGGGTTGAGTCAATCCCTAATTCAAGGAAAAGTTCCATGACACCAGCTAAATTTCTGAAATCCGGCGTCGCAGCAGCGATGGTTTTGTTTGCGGCGAGCAGTTTTGCGGGCCCGACCACGATCAAAGACGGCGATCTGGAGGCCAGGTTGGATATCGGCATGAAGACCGCTGCCATCAACTATGGCGACCCAGGAATGCGCGTGGGCGATGACTTTGGCGCCAACGGCCAGTTCAAGGGCGGCCTCTATAACTTCTCTTGGACAAATGGCAAGACATACCGCTTTGTCAGCGAGTACGACGCAGCAAGCGGCGCGGTGACTTTGGACATTCTCCAAGACATGACCACGCAAAACAGCGCCGGCTACTCGGCCTTCTCCAAGCTGTCTTATAGCGAAGCAGCCGCAAAGGGCAACGGTTTTTACAAGGTGGGCCTGAACGTCAAGGACAACAAGGACGTCAACATCAATTTCACGAATCTGATGTTCAACGGTAAGCTTGTCAACGGCGGCATTTGGGACACCGACAGCGAAGCCCTCTACGCCGGCAAGGCTTTGGACAAGTACAAAGTCGAAGGCCTCTTCACGGTGACAGGAACCGACAGCACTGTCACCGAGGTGGTGAAGATCAATGGCCAGATCCAATACGACAAGACGGTCTACCAGAAATTTACAAGCGGCGCCAATAAGGGACAAGACAAGCCACACACCTACGGCAACATTGATACAAGCCTGTCCATAGCCAAGACCGTTGCAGTCAAGAACAGCAACTTGCTGAACGACAGCTACTTCAACGTCGTATACGGCGGCCTGGGCAAGGTCGGCACCGAGGCTGCCTTGGTGCCTGAGCCAACGACACTCGCACTTTTGCCACTCGCTCTGGGCGGCGCCTTCTTGGCCAGCCGTCGTCGCAAAGCCGCTGCCAAGTAATTTGTCGCAGCTTTAGCACTGAACAGGCAGCAGCCTCTCGCTGCCTGCCAGTCAGGCCCGTTCAAGCCATGCGCCTGAACGGGCTTCTTGCATTCAAGCCAACGAAGCTTTCAATGCGCCTGATCCCAGTTGGCGCCCACGCCGACCTCGGCCAATAAAGGCACCTTCAATTGCGCCACGCCGGCCATCAGGCGCGGCACTTCCGTCTTGACCCAGTCCAGCTCGGCTTCGGGCACCTCGAACACCAGTTCGTCATGCACCTGCATGACGATGCGGGTCGACTTAGCTTCCTTGTCCAGCGCCGCTTGCACCGCGATCATCGCCAGCTTGATCAGATCGGCCGCCGTGCCCTGCATCGGCGCGTTGATCGCCTGCCGCTCGGCGCCGGTGCGTCTTGGGCCGTTGCCGCTGTTGATCTCTGGCAGCCACAGGCGCCGGCCAAAAACGGTCTCCACATAACCCTTGGCCTTGGCTGACTCGCGAGTGCGGTCCATGTATTGCTTGACGCCGGCAAAGCGATTGAAGTACAGGTCGATATAGTCCTTGGCGGCCTTGGTGTCGATGCCCAGGCTGGTCGCCAGGCCGAAGGCCCCCATGCCGTAGATCAGGCCAAAATTGATGGTCTTGGCGTAGCGGCGCTGCTCGGTCGTCACCTCTGGCAAAGGAGTGTTGAAGACCTCGGAAGCGGTGGCCTTGTGTACGTCCACGCCCTCGCCAAACGCGCGCAAGAGGCCCGGGTCTTCGCTGATGTGCGCCATGATGCGCAACTCGATCTGCGAGTAGTCGGCGCTGACAATCAGATGGCCAGGCGGCGCCACAAAGGCCTCGCGCACGCGCCGCCCTTCCGCCGTGCGGATGGGGATGTTCTGCAAATTGGGCTCATTGCTGGACAAGCGCCCGGTCACCGCCACCGCCTGTGCATAGTTGGTATGCACGCGACCGGTGGCCGGGTTGATCATCAAGGGCAGCTTGTCGGTATAAGTGCTCTTGAGCTTGGCCAGGCCACGCGTTTCCAGGATCTTGGCCGGCAGCGGGTAGTCCAGCGAGAGCTTTTCCAACACTTCTTCGTCGGTGCTGGGTGCGCCGGTGGCGGTCTTTTTGACCACCGGCAGACCAAGCTTGGTGAACAGGATTTCGCCGATCTGCTTGGGGCTGCCGAGGTTGAAGGGCTGGCCGGCGATGTCGTAAGCCTCTTGCTCCAGCGCCAACAAGCGCTGACCCAGTTCATGGCTTTGCGCCTGCAAGAGCGGCGCGTCGATCAGCACGCCAATGCGCTCGATGCGGGCCAGCAAGGCACTGGTAGGCATCTCGATGTCGCGGTAGACGCGGGTCAAGCCGGCGTCCGCTTCGATTTGCGGCCACAGCTGTTGATGCAGGGCTACGCACATCTCCGAGTCTTCGCCCGAATACTGGGCGGCGCGGGCTACATCGACCTGCGCGAACGGGATCTGATGCACGCCCTTGCCGCACAAGTCTTCGTAGCTCAAGCCAGCGCGACCCAAATGGCGCTCGCCCAAGGCGCCGAGGCCATGGCTCTTGTGCGCCTCCAGCACATAACTCTGCAACATGGTGTCATGTTGAACGCCACACAGCGCGATGCCGTGGTTGGCGAACACATGGGTGTCGTACTTGAGGTTTTGCCCGAGCTTCGGCGCGGCCGCGTCCTCCAGCCAGGGCTTGAGCTTGGCCAGCACCTCGTCAATCGGGAGTTGGACTGGCGCGTCCGGGCCATCATGGCGCAGCGGAATATAAGCCGCCTCGCCGGCCTTGACGGCAAAGGAGATGCCGACGATCTTGGCCCGCATCGGGTCGAGCGAGTCGGTCTCGGTGTCCACCGCGACCAAAGGCGCAGCCTTCAGCTTAGCCAGCCATTGGTCGAACAAGGCCCAGTCGAGGATGGTGTCGTAGTGGCGCGGCGAGTCGTCCAACGCGGCCGCCGGCGCGGTCGAATCGGCGGGTGCGGCAAACATGTCCTCGCTGACCGGCGCGGCTGTTTTGCCGCCGCCGAGCTCCTTCAGCCAGGTCTTGAAGCCATTGCGCTGATAGAAAGCCTGCAGACCTTCTTGATCGACAGGCCGCAGCGCCAGCGCTTCCAGGCTGGGCCACTGCGGCACATGGCCATTCAGATCGCAGTCCTGCACCACGGTGACCAGTTTGCGTGCCGTCGGCAGCCAGTCCAAGGCCTTGCGCAGGTTCTCGCCGGCGGCACCCTTGATCTTGTCTGCGGCGGCGATCACGCCGTCGAGCGAGCCATATTCGGCAATCCATTTAGCGGCCGTCTTGGGGCCGACCTTTTCTACGCCAGGCACGTTGTCGACCGTGTCACCCATCAGCGTCAGATAGTCAACGATGCGGTCCGGAGGCACGCCGAACTTGGCCACCACGCCGGCGATATCCAAAGACTCATTACTCATGGTGTTGATGAGAGTGACGTCCTCAGTCACCAACTGAGCCAGGTCCTTGTCGCCGGTCGACACCACCACCGCATGGCCGGCCGCTGCCGCCACACGGGCCAGCGTGCCGATCGCGTCATCGGCCTCGATGCCGGGCACCTCCAGAATCGGCCAGCCCAAGAGCGCCACCACTTCATGAATCGGCGCAATCTGCTCGCGTAAAGCATCGGGCATCGGCGCGCGTTGCGCCTTGTATTCCGAATACCAGGCATCGCGGAAGGTCGGTCCCTTGGCATCGAAGACGCAGACCGCGTGCTCGGCGCCGATCTGCTCGCGCAGGCGCTTCATCATCGCCACCATGCCGTGCACGGCACCGGTGGGCACGCCGCCGGGGCCGCGCAGGTCGGGCATGGCGTGATAGGCACGGTAAAGATAGCTGGAACCGTCGACCAGCAACATGATGGGTTTGCTCATGGGCGGCATTGTCGTGCAGCAATGAACAATGCCCAACCGACCACATAGAATAGCGCCATGTCACGCACCCTCTTCACTCAGCGCCAACTGGCGCTCCTGGCCCTGCTGCTCGCAGGCTTTGCTTCGCAAACTGTGTTTGCGGAGGAGACCGCCGAGTCCACCAAGCCCGGCGAGCCTGCGGCAACTGTTGCCGAGGCCAAGGTGGTCGAGACCGTGATCGAGGATGACAGCATCCGCATCGAAGAGTTGCGTGTGCGCGGCCAGACCCAAAAGGTCACGGTCCAACCCAAGAACAGCAAACTACCCAGCTACGAAATCATCATGGGCGACGCCAGTCGCGACCTCTCGCCCGGCGCCGGCACGACGCGCGCTGCAGCCGGACGGCGTGTGTGGAGCGTGCTGAATTTCTGATCCCGTCAGTGGCCACTGGCCCTGGCGTATTGCTGCCTCTTAAGCGTTGTTATGGCCGTATTCACCGAAGTCACCCTGGACGAGGCGCAAGCGCTCGCCAATCGCCTGAATCTGGGTTCAGTGCTAAACCTGCGCGGCATCACGGCCGGCATCGAGAACACCAACTACTTTTTAAGCACCGAGGCCGGCGAGTTTGTCTTGACCGTCTTCGAGCGCCTGAGTTTCGAGCAACTGCCGTTTTATCTGCAGCTGATGAAACATCTGGCCCAGCGCGGGCTGGCCGTGCCTGACCCGCAGGCAGACACCAATGGCGCGATCTTGTTCGAGCTACTAGCTAAACCAGCGGCCGTGGTCAACAAGCTGCGCGGCGGCCACCAACTGGCTCCTGACCTGTTTCATTGCGAACAGGTCGGCGCCGAGCTGGCACGCATGCACGTGGCGGCGCAGGACTTCCCGCTGCATCAAGACAATCTGCGCGGTTTGAGCTGGTGGAGCGAGACCGTGCCGGTAGTGCTGCCGTTTTTGAACGCAGCGCAGGCCGAGTTGCTCAGTTCGGAGTTGGCCTTCCAGCAGCATCTGGCCGCTTCAGCCAGCTTTGCCGATTTGCCGCGCGGGCCCATTCACGCCGACCTATTCCGCGACAACGTGATGTTCGAAGGCCTGCCGGGCCGCGAACGCCTGAGTGGCTGTTTTGATTTTTATTTCGCCGGCGTCGACAGCTGGCTGTTTGACCTCGCCATCTGCCTGAACGACTGGTGCATCGATCACGCCAACGGCCGCCTCGATGAGGCCCGTGCCGAGGCCTTTGTGCATGCTTACGAATCGGTGCGGCCCATGAGCGGCGTTGAACACCGTTTGCTACCGGCGATGCTGCGCGCCGCCGCTTTGCGCTTTTGGCTCTCCCGCCTATGGGATGTCTATCTGCCGCGCGACGCCGCCCTGCTCAAGCCCCATGACCCCGGGCATTTCGAGCGCGTGCTGCGCGAGCGCATTGCGCGCCCCTGGCATGCGCTAACTTCTTTGTGAGCACCCCGATTTGAACTCCTCCTCGCCCATGCTGCTGCATCTGCAAACCGTGCCCGCCCGCAATGGGCTGCTTTGGATACGCCACGGCTTGAAGGTCTTTAGGCGCAAGCCGCTGGCGATGGCGGGCTTGCTGTCGGTATTTCTCTTTATCGCCTTTGCGATGTTGCTACTGCCGGGAGTGGGCATCATGCTCTTGCTGATGGCGATGCCCATCCTGTCGCTGGGCTTTATGCTGGCCACCCACCTGGTCTTGCAGGACCAGATACCGACCGCAGCCGTTTTCATCGCGCCGCTGAAACTGACGCCGCAGCGGCGCAACAGCCAGCTGCTGCTGGGTGCTTGCTATGCCCTGGCGACCATCGCCATCGGCCTGCTGGCCGAGTGGATAGACGGTGGCAGCTTCGAGGCCATGCAGCGCTTGATACTTGAGAATGCCCCGGCCGACAAAGTGGCAGCCGCGGCGGCCGACCCGCGTCTGTTCTGGGGTGCTGTCACAAGACTGGGCTTGGCCGCCTTGTTGTCGGTACCCTTCTGGCATGCCCCGGCCTTGATCCACTGGGGTGGTCAGGGTGTGCTGCAAGCGCTGTTCTCCAGCACCTTGGGTCTTTGGCGCAACCGCGCCGCCTTTGCCTATAACGGCTTGCTCTGGGCGGCCTTGGTGATAGGCGTTGGTGTTGGCGCCAGCTTGCTGGCTGCCCTATTGGGCCTGGGGCAGATGCTGCCCTTGTTGGTGATGCCGCTGGGCTTGTTGATGACCACGGTCTTCTACGCCTCGCTCTACTTCACCTTCATTGACTGCTTTATGTTTGGCGCGCCCAAGGACATCTTGACGGAAAAAAACTGAGGCGCTGGCGCCTCGGTTTTTGCCGCATCCCGCTTACTGAGCCGCGCGGTTTTTGCGCGCCAGGCCCGGCGTCACCTGATCTGCAAGCCTCAGATTGCTTTGCAGCAGATCCACCGCGTCGCCAAGGACATGGGCAGCTTCGTCCAGCAAGACATCGCGCGTGTCTTTGCGGGCCTGCTCGGCCGCCAACTCATCCGCCAAGCTGCGTTCATTGGCTTGCAAACCATCATCTTGAGCGG
Organism: Paucibacter sp. B2R-40; assembly: GCF_025717555.1. Lineage (GTDB taxonomy): Bacteria > Pseudomonadota > Gammaproteobacteria > Burkholderiales > Burkholderiaceae_C > Paucibacter_A. The sequence goes on from NZ_JAJIRP010000004.1 coordinate 27,363, forward strand.
CTAGTTTGGCAGCGGCCTGCTCGGCCTTGGTGGTCTTTTTGTCGCCCTTACCCTTGTCGGCCAAGCGCGCCGCTTCACGCTCTTTGGTTTTGAGTGCACGGGCATCCCGCTCGGCACGCCGCTCCACCTCATTCAGCGACACCAGCTTGACCTTGCGCTGGACGTTGAAGTCCTTGATGTCGTCAAGCAAAAGCTGGTAGTCGCGGTCCTTGGCGACGCGGCTCTCGTGGCGGATCTGCAGCAGGGGCAGCAACTCCTTCATATCGCCCAACACCTGGTAATTCGCCGGCTTGATCTGCACCCAGGGCAAGGCATTGTCATAGCTCGATTCGCCAAAGCTCTCGTTGTCCGAAAAGCTCGCCAGGCCGATGTCGGGGCTGACGCCGCGCAGCTGAGTGGTGCCACCATTGACGCGGAAGAACTGCGCCACCGTCATCTTCAACTCGCCATATTTGGGCTTATCTGCGCCAGGCAATTTGACCGAGCGGTCCATCTTGTCGAGATTGATCATGGTCTGCACGGTGCCCTTGCCGAAGCTGGATTCACCCAGGATGATGCCGCGACCGTAATCCTGAATTGCGGCGGCAAAAATCTCGGAAGCCGAGGCCGATCCGCGGTTGATCAAGACCGCCAGTGGGCCATCCCAGGCTGCGGTAGCGCCGCTTTCGCTCTCCACCCGAATATCGCCGGACGAATTGCGCTGCTGCACCACCGGGCCCTTGCCAATGAAAAGGCTGGTCAGCTCCACCGCCTCGGCCAACGAGCCGCCGCCGTTGTCGCGCAGATCAATCATCACGCCGTCAACTTTTTCTTTCTTCAACTCGGCCAGCAAACGCGCCACATCGCGCGTGACGCTCTTGAAGTCCTTGTCGCCTCTGGCGCGCGCCTCAAAGTCTTGATAGAAAGTCGGCAAGGTGATCACGCCAATGCGGCGTGTGGTCGCAGCCTGCTTGATGTCCATGATGGACTTCTTGGCCGACTGCTGCTCCATCGAGATCTTGTTGCGCACCAAGGACAGGGTTTGGGGCTTGCCATCCGGGCCGGCAGCGGCGGGCAAGATATTGAGCACCACGACGGTGTCTTTCTTGCCCCGGATCAGATCCACCGCATCATCCAAACGCCAGCCGATCACGTCGATGGGCGTCGAATCCGCACCTTGGCCGACGCCGACAATGCGATCACCAACCTTGAGCTTGCCTGAGCGCGCCGCCGGCCCGCCGGGCACCAGCTCCCGGATCGTGATCAGCTCATCACGCTCTTGCAAGACCGCGCCGATGCCGACCAAGGACAAACGCATCGAAATATCAAAGGCCTCGCTCGCTCTTGGGCCCAGGTAATTGGTATGCGGCTCGACCGACATCGCATAGGCATTCATGAAGAGCTGGAACACGTCCTCGCTCTTCAATTTGTTCATTCGGGAGAGCGAATTGTCATAGCGCTTGGCCAGCGTGGTCTTGATCACCTTGTCGGAAGTGCCGGCCAGCTTCAAGCGCAGCCAGTCGTTTTTGACGCGCTGACGCCAGAGGTCGCGCATTTCGCTCTCGGTCTTGATCCAAGGCTCCTTCTCGCGCGAAAAGCGATAGCTCTCTTTCTCGGTGAAGTCAAAGCTGCCGTCGAGCAATTCACGCGCATAAATCATGCGTTCCTGCGCGCGCTTTTGGTAGAGGTTGAACATCGCAAACGGCGTGGCCAGGTCTTGCGTGCCGATCGCGTCATCCATCTTGGTGCGGGCGGCGGCGAACTGATCGATGTCCGACTGCAGGAAGAACAGCTTCTCGGGGTCCAGCGACTTCAGATAGCGGTCAAAAATCTTCTCTGACATCGCGTCATCCAAGGGCTGGGCCTTGTAGTGATGGCGGGTCAGAATTTGCGCCGACATGGTGGCGGCTTGGCCTTGCTGCGGCAAAGGTTTGAGCAGCGCCAGGGTCTCGGGCACTGCTGCAAAGCTGGACAGGGCCAGACCCAGGGAGATCAAGAACACAAAAGACTTCTTCTTCATCAGGCATCTCCAAAATTCATCATCGGCATCTGCACCGCGCCATGGGCGCTGCAGGCCTTGACCCTCAAGATGGGCATTGGCTTCAGCTTAACCGATTGGCATTAAGCCAAGATTAGCCGCAAGCCGCGTCTCCCCTCGTACTTCCGATGACCGCGTGCTCATCAACAGCAAGAAACCACAGATTCACACAAGAACAGTCATCTTCATGACATATGCAGCATCTACATTGCGGGCTCGCAATCGCCAAGGGTTTGTACCAAGCAAACAACCCGCGGCCCAAGGCCACACATCCAATCGATGCCAGGCAAGAAACTTTCAACTCACCAGCAGTAGCCATGTCGACTCCTACCCAACCCTCCCGCCGCCAAGCCCTGAAATTCATGGGCCTGCCCATGATGCTGCCCATGACCGGTGTCGGCGCGGCCAGCTTGTTGAGCGCCTGCGGTGGCGGCGATGACGCGCCGGCCGTCAATTTCCTCTCGGCAACTTTTGCAGCCATGGCGGCGCCGACCTTGCTCGCCCCCGAAGCGATGGCCCGCACCGAAGTCGCCTCGGCCTTGGATGTGACGCTCAGCGACGGCAGCAAACAAAGCTTCAAGCTGAAATACGAATCCTTCTTCATGACCGGCAGCCAAGTGCCGGACGGCAAGGGCGGCACCGTGCTGGCCGGTGGTTATGTTGACATCAATAACAAGCCCATCATCGACAGCAGCGTGGCCGGAAAAGATCGCCAGTTCTTCTCGGACTCGCCAGACGGCACCTCGCTCTTGAGCCTGCCCAACCCGACCGTGGCGGGCATCAAGGGCAAGGCCGTGTTCGCCGTGGTGCAGTTTGAATACACCACCCGCGCCCAAGACGACAAGACCGATATGTACGGCAAGCTGCCCTCGCCGATCGCCGTGCTGACGCTGGACCAAGACCAGGCCACCGGCAAGCTGAGTTTGGTGAAGTATCACAACGTCGATACCTCCTCGGTTCATGGCCTGTGGATCACCTGCGGCTCCAGCCTGTCGCCATGGGGCACCCATCTGTCCAGCGAAGAATACGAGCCGGACATGTTCACGCCGAGCGCCAGCCTGACAGCCCAGTACAAGGCCTTCAGCAAAAACACCTTCGGCGACGAGAACAAGGCCAATCTCTACCACTACGGTCATCTGCCCGAAGTGACGGTCAATCCAGACGGCACCGGCAGCATCAAGAAGCATTACTGCCTGGGCCGCATTTCGCATGAGCTGATCCAAGTCATGCCGGACAAGCGCACCGCGCTGATGGGCGATGACGCCACCAACGGCGGCTTCTTCATGTTCGTGGCCGACAAAGAAGCCGACCTGTCGGCAGGTTCACTCTATGTGGCCAAGGTCGGCGCCGGTTTCTCGATCGACACCGCAGCGGCAGGTGCGGCGCTGAGCTGGATCAAGCTCGGCTCGGCCACCAGCGCCGAGATCGAAGCGCTGGCCAACACGCTCAAGCCGGCCGACATCATGGAAGTCGTCACGACCGACCCCAAGGATGCCAGCTTTACCAAGATCTGGTTCAGCGGCGCGGTGCAATGGGCCAAGGTCAAGCCCGGCATGGACAAGGCCGCAGCCTACCTGGAAACCCACCGTTATGCGGCGATCAAGGGCGGCAGCATGGCCTTCACCAAGATGGAAGGCACAACCGTCAACGCCAAGGACAAGATTGCCTACTCGGCCTTGCAGAATATGCAGAGCTCGATGGTCAAAGGCCAATCGGCCAACAATCCCGACTACGGCATCGCGATCGACAAAGTCGTCAACGCCGGCGCTGTGTTGGCTCACACGCTGAGCGCGGGCCAGAAAGACATCGCCGGCGCGGCCATCAACAGCGAGTGGGTGCCTTCGCTGACCAAGGCCTTGCTGGTCGGTGAAGACCTGGCCACGCCCGATGCCCTGGGCAACAAGGCCAACCCCGACAAGATCGGCGCCCCGGACAATCTGAAGTTCTCCGAGAAGCTGCGTACCCTCTTCATCGGCGAAGACAGTGCCTACCATGTCAACAACTTCGTCTGGGCCTATAACGTCGACACCAAGGCCTTGAGCCGCCTGGTATCGATGCCGGTTGGTGCCGAAGCCACCGGCCTGGGGGTGGTGGACGACCTGAATGGCTGGACCTACATCACCAGCAACTTCCAGCACCCTGGTGACTGGGACAGCAAGGGCCTGCACGACAAGGTGCGCGCCACGCTGGAGCCCTTGGTGCTGAAAAACTTCCCCGGCCGCGCCAGCGCTGCCGTCGGCTACCTGACGGCCGAGGCCACCAGCGTCAAGTTGAACAAGCTCTGACCCCAGGTTCGGCCTTTTTCTGGGCCACTTGCTAACCAGCAGGCCCTGGTCGCACGATGCGGCCAGGGCCTGTTTTTCGTCAGGGTCACACCTCAGTGCCAGGCCATGACGCCAGCACTAAACTTCGCTGCACGCCTTCGCAGAGGAGTTCCAATGAGCCCAACATCAGCTCGTGCCAAGCCCGTGCCCAAAGCCAAAGCCAAAGCCAAAGTTTCGCAGCGCCTCGTGATTCTGGTCGCCACGCGCAAAGGCGCTTGGCTGTTCCACGGCGACAGCCGCCGCAAGAGCTGGACAGTCGACGGGCCGCATTTCCTCGGCCACACCATCAGCCATCTGCAGATGGACCCGCGCGACGGCCGCACGCTCTTGGCTGCTGCTAAGACAGGCCACCTTGGGCCCACGATCTTCCGCTCCACGGATTTAGGCCGTAGTTGGAAAGAGGCGCAGCAGCCACCCGCTTTCGCAAAGCCGTCCGGAGATCTACCGGCACGCTCGGTCGATCACACCTTCTGGCTCAGCCCGGGGCATGCCAGCGAGTCAGGCAGTTGGTACGCCGGCACCTCGCCGCAAGGCCTGTTCCGCTCCGAGGACGGCGGTGTCAGCTGGGCGCCAATGCCCGGCGTCAACGACAACCCGCAGCTGCGCGAATGGATGGGCTCGGTGCAAGACGGCACGCCCGATGGCCCTAAGTTGCACTCCATCATCATTGACCCGCGTGACCCCGCGCATCTGTACTTCGGCATGTCCGGCGGCGGCGTGCACGAGTCGCGCGACGGCGGCCGTAGCTGGGCCACCTTGATCAAGGGCATGCAGGTGGTCGGCGGCTTTGACCCCGACACCGTCACTTTTCATGACCCGCATTGCCTGCGCCTGTGTCCGAGCAATCCTGACCGGCTCTACCAACAAAACCATTGCGGCATCTACCGGCTGGACCGGACCGGCGACCCTGCTCACGACGTCTGGCAGCGCATTGGCGGCAAAATGCCCAAGCGGGTCGGCGACATCGGTTTCCCGATGGTGGTGCACCCGTTTGATGCCGACACGGCCTGGGTCTTTCCGATGGACGGCAGCGACGTCTGGCCGCGCACCAGCCCCGCAGGCCGACCTGCAGCCTATGTGACGCGCAACGCCGGCAAAACCTGGCAGCGGCAAGACCATGGACTTCCCACAGATCAAGCCTGGTGGACGCTGAAGCGCCAAGCGATGACGGTGGACGCGCAAGCCGTGCCGGCGCTCTACCTTGGCACGACCAGCGGTGAATTGTGGATAGGGCGCGAGGAAGGCTCAAAATGGTTCAATATCGCCCGCCACCTGCCGGAGATCTATGCGGTGGAAGTTGCCACCTTGCCATGATTCAAACGTGAAAGTCTTGCTGCCGAGCGCCTTGCGTTCGTACACCGGTGAAACGCAAATCACTGCCGAAGGCACCACGCTGAACGAGTTGTTCGCCGAGTTAGAGCGCCGCTACCCCGGCCTGCGCTTTCGCGTCGTTGACGAGCAGAACCAGCTGAGGCCGAATATGCGCATCTTCGTCAACGGCCTTGGCGTGCGCGACCTCGGTCACGCCTTGCGGCCGGATGATTTCGTTGCGATCGTGCTGGCGCTCAGCGGCGGCTGAGCAAGGACAAACCCGCTCAGTCGATCGGCGTCAGCTTCGCCACCGACAGCGCCAGCCACTTCATCCCATGCCGCCCGAAGTTGACCTGCGCGCGGGCGTCGGCGCCGCTACCTTCCAGCGTGAGCAAAACGCCCTCGCCGAACTTGGTGTGGAAGACGCCCTTGCCAACCTTCAGCCCGCCATGCTCCGCATCTTCCTTCTTCTTCATCGCCGCTGGCACGGCCGGCTCGGCCCAGGCAGCCTTGTCGTGATTGACACGGCCCGCGCCGACCATGGACTTCAGCCCCGAGCCGCGCTCCCAGGCGCTTTGGTATTCCTTGGCAAAGCCGGAGCCAAAAGCCTGGCGCGGCGGCGTCAGCCATTTCAAGGCGCTCTCGGGTAACTCGTCAAAGAAGCGGCTCTTGACGTTGTAGCGGGTCTGGCCGTGCAGCATGCGCGTCTGGCTGAAGCACAGGTACAGGCGCTGGCGCGCCCGCGTGATCGCCACATACATCAGCCGGCGCTCTTCCTCCAACCCGTCGGCGTCCGACGCCGAGTTCTCATGCGGGAACAAGCCCTCTTCCAGGCCGGTGATGAAGACCGCATCGAACTCCAGGCCCTTGCTGGAATGCACCGTCATCAGCTGCACCGCGTCTTGGCCGGCTTGCGCCTGGTTGTCGCCGGCCTCCAGCGAGGCGTGCGTCAAGAAAGCGGCCAGCGGCGACATGATTTCACCCGTTTCGGCATCAGGCGTGAAATTGGCCGGCGCCACGGCAGTTGGAAAACCTTCCGAGATGGCGCCAGGCGACAGCTCGTCCACCGGCAGCGCCACCGCGTCCTTGCCGAAGCCCTCTTGCGTGACGAAGGCCTCGGCCGCGTTGATCAATTCGCCCAAGTTCTCCAACCGGTCGGCGCCGTCCTTGTCATTGCGGTAGAACTCGGACAGACCGGAAATCTCCAGGATCTGCTCGATGATCTCGCGCAGGGTCAGGCCTTGCGTCAGATTGCGGGTCGAGTCGATCAGCTGCGTGAAGGCCTGCAAATTGCTGCCCGCCTTGCCGGCCACCGCGCCGACGCTTTGATAGAGGCTGCGGCCCGACATGCGCGCCGCATCCTGCAGCAACTCGATCGCGCGCGCACCGATGCCGCGGGTCGGGAAATTGACCACGCGCAAGAAACTGGTGTCGTCATTGGCGTTTTCGAGCAGGCGCAGATAAGACAACGCATGTTTGACTTCGGCGCGCTCGAAGAAGCGCAGGCCGCCGTAAACCCGGTAGGGAATGCCGGCATTGAAGAGCGCCGACTCGATCACCCGTGACTGCGCATTGCTGCGGTAAAGCACGGCGATCTCCTTGCGGTCCACACCCTGGCGGTGCAAGGCCTGCGCCTCCTCGATCAGCCATTGCGCCTCGGCAAAGTCGCTCGCCGCCTCGTACACACGCACGGGCTCGCCGGGGCCGGCATCGGTGCGCAAGGTCTTGCCCAGGCGCTTGCTATTGCGGCTGATCAGCTCGTTGGCGGAGTCGAGGATATTGGAGAAGCTGCGGTAGTTCTGCTCCAGCTTGATGACTTTCTTGACCCGGTACTCGCGCTCGAAATCGGCCATATTGCCGACCCGCGCACCGCGAAAGGCGTAGATACTTTGGTCATCGTCGCCGACCGCGATCACGCCCTGGCCCCTGCCGGGAGGGGCAAACATCTTCAGCCACGCGTATTGCAGCTTGTTGGTGTCCTGGAACTCGTCCACCAGCAAATGCTGGAAGCGCCGCTGGTAATGCTCCCGGATGGCCAGATTGCTCTTCATCAGCTCATAGGAGCGCAGCATCAACTCGGCAAAGTCCACCACGCCCTCGCGCTGGCATTGGTCTTCATAGGCCTGGTAGATCGCAATCAGCGTCTTGGTTTGCTCATCGATCGGCTCGATATCGCCGGGGCGCTTGGCATCCTCCTTGGCGCCGGCGATGAACCAGCCGACCTGCTTGGGCACAAAGCGTTCCTCGTCCAGCTTCATCGCGCGTATCACCCGCTTGATGGCCGATACCGTGTCGGCGCTGTCGAGAATCTGAAAGCCCTGCGGCAGACCCGCCAACTTCCAATGCGCACGCAAGAAGCGGTTGCACAGACCATGGAAGGTGCCAATCCACATGCCGCGCACATTGACCGGCAGCATCGCGGTCAGGCGGGTCAGCATCTCCTTGGACGCCTTGTTGGTGAAGGTCACCGCCATCACACCGGCGGGCGTGACCTGGCCGGTCTGCATCAGCCAGGCGATGCGGGTGGTCAGCACACGGGTCTTGCCCGAGCCGGCGCCTGCCAGGATCAAGCAAGGCTCGGCCGGGGCGGTGACGGCCGCGTATTGCTCGGGGTTGAGGTTCTTCAGCAGGCCGGTGGTGTCAACAGCAGCAACAGGTGCATCAGGAGCGGCGAAGAAATCGTCTTGCGGGGGCAGGTTCATTGGGGCATTTTAGAGAGGCCCGCGTGAAATCGAATTTACGGCATGATGCGGGTCGCCATGAATGACTCCAAGCTTCCCTGCCCCTGCGGCCTACCGTCCAGCTACGGGCAATGCTGCGGACTCATCCACCAGCACTTTGCGGCCACCGGCAAGTTGACCGCCGCCGATGCCGAAACGCTGATGCGCTCACGTTACAGCGCCTATGTGCTGGACCTGCTGGACTATTTGCTGGCGACTTGGCACCCGAGCAGCCGACCCAGCACATTGACGCCGAACGAGCCGGGTTTGAAATGGCTGGGCCTGCAAGTAAAAAAGCATGTCCGGCAAGATGCCGAACATGCTTTGGTGGAATTCGTGGCCCGCAGCAAGCTGGGGGGGCGGGCCTACCGGATGAGCGAGATCAGCCGGTTTGAACGAGTGGATGGCGCCTGGCTCTATCTCGACGGAGAGATTGGCTGATCAGGCGAATTCCTGGCGCACCAGCATGGTGTTCAGTTCGCGCAAGGCCCACAGCAGCGCCGCACTTGCTGCCAAGCAAGCCAGCCCAAGCATCACAGGAGAGCCCGCCACCCAAGGCAGCACCGGCAGCGAAAACAGAATCAGCGCCAGCAGGCCCAGGCTCAGGCGGCGCGCCCACTCCAGGCGGCGCAGCAGCCCTTGCCCTGCGGCGATCGACGCAGCCGAGGCCAACACCAACAGCGCCTGGCCAGCCATCAACCACCAGCTAAGACCGGCAGCTGCAAAGCCACTCGTATGGCCAAACAAATAGCCGCTCAAACCCAGGCCCAACAAGCCCAGCAGCATCAGGGCCCAAGCCACGGCGCTGACCAAGGGTGAGCGATATCCAACACGGAAGGTTATAGGCATGATGTTGACTCCTGATGCTTTGCACTGCTTTGCACGACTTTGTTCAAACGCTTTTGTTCAAACGCTTCATTCACACACAGCTGGGATGATGCGTGTGGCGTGTGACAGCATTCTTTCGATGCAGGCGCATAAGCGCTATACCCCCTGAATGGGGTATCGGTCGTATCTGTGTGAAATCGCACCTTCATAGAGCAGCCTTGGCTCGCATCGGCAATATTCACCATCAGCCATGTTGCAAATCATCTACATCGACGAACACATCGTTGCCATCAACAAGCCGGCCGGCCTGCTCGTCCACCGCACGGCGCTGGACGCTCACGAGCAGCAATTCGCACTGCAGATGCTGCGCGATCAGTTGGGGCAGCAAGTCTGGCCGGCCCACCGGCTCGACAAAGGCACTTCGGGCTTGCTGCTGTTTGCGCTCAACGCCGAAATAGCCTCGCTCTTGGGCCAAGCCTTCGAGCAAGGCCTGAACAAAAAACGCTACCGGGCGCTGGTGCGCGGCTGGCCGGTTGAGAGCGGGGTGATCGAACACCCACTGGCGCGCGACCCCGAGCTGCCCTCGGCCGGCCAAACCATGTTGAGCGCGCGCACCGACTGGCGTTGCCTTGAACAGATCGAGTGGCCGTTCAGCGTCGAAGGACGCTTTGCCAGCAGCCGTTACGCCTTGGTTGAGGCCAGCCCGCTGACAGGCCGGCGCCACCAGATCCGCCGCCACCTCAAGCACATCGCCCATCCCATCATCGGCGACACCACACATGGCAAGGGCGCGCACAACCGCGCCGTGGCTGCTCATCTGGGCCTGCAACGTTTATGGTTGCATGGGTTGGAACTACAGATCGCGCACCCCGTCAGCGGCGCGCCGCTGCTGCTACACGCACCGCTGGGCGAGGAATGGCAATTGCTCAAAAAGGCTTCGCCGACAATAGGCCCATGACCTCATCACCGACCTCACCCCAAACATGAACCGCGGCATCGTTTATGCCGCCCTCGCCTATCTGGCCTGGGGTTTGTTCCCGCTCTACTTCAAGCAGATCGCCCAAGTGCCTTCGCTGGAGGTGGTCATGCACCGCACGCTGTGGTGTCTGGTCTTTATGCTGGGGATCCTGGCTTTCACGAAACGCTGGGCCTGGTTGGGCGAACTGCGCCGAACCCCAAAGGTGCTGGCGGCCTTCATGCTGTCGGCCTTGCTGTTGTCGGTGAACTGGGTCGTCTACGTCTGGGCCGTGCAAACCGACCATGTGCTTGACGCCAGCCTGGGCTACTTCATCAACCCGCTGGTCAATGTGGCGCTAGGTTTTGTGTTCCTGCACGAGCGCCCGCGCCGCTTGCAATGGGCCGCCGTCGCCATGGCCGCTGCCGGCGTCTTGTGGCTGACGCTGCAGACCGGCCGCCTGCCCTGGGTGGCGCTGGTGTTGGCGATCAGCTTTGGCTTTTACGGCCTGCTGCGAAAAATCGCCAAGCTCGGCGCCTTGGAGGGGCTGACGCTGGAAACCCTGATGCTGACGCCGATCGCGCTGGCCGCTCTGGCTTGGTGGACCTGGACGGGTCAGAGTGCCATTTCGGCGGCCGTCAACCAAGGCGAAGTCGCGACGATGGGCTGGCTGCTCTTTGCCGGTCCGCTGACCGCCATACCGCTCCTGCTGTTCGCGGCAGGCGCGCGCCGCATTCCGATGGCGACGCTGGGCCTGCTGCAATACATCTCGCCCTCGCTGCAGTTCATGCTGGGCGTGTGGCTGTACCACGAGCCCATGCAGCCATCGCGCCTGCTCGGCTTTGCCCTGATCTGGTCCGCGCTGCTGATTTACAGCCTGGAAGGCTGGTGGGTCAGCCGGCGCATGACCCAGGCTTAAAACCTCAACTGGGCAAACGCATCATGTAATCGAACGCGCCCAGTGCCGCCTTCGCCCCGTCACCAGTCGCGATGATGATTTGCTTAAAGGGCACCGTCGTCGCGTCGCCCGCCGCGAACACGCCGGGCAGCGAGGTCTGGCCCTTGGGGTCGACAATGATTTCGCCATGCTTGCTCAGCTCGACCACGCCCTTCAGCCACTCGGTATTGGGCACCAGGCCGATCTGCACGAACACGCCCTCCAGCTCGATGTGCTTGGCCTCGCCGCTGACCCGGTCGGTGTAGCTCAGGCCGTTCAACTTGCCGGCCGCGCCGGTGAACTCGGTCGTTTGGGCGTTCACATGAATCGCCACGTTAGCCAAACTCTTGAGCTTGTTGACCAGCACCGCGTCGGCACGCAAGGCCTCACCAAACTCGATCAGAGTGACCTCTGCAACGATGCCGGCCAGATCGATGGCAGCCTCGACGCCAGAATTGCCGCCGCCAATGACCGCCACGCGTTTGCCCTTGAACAGCGGGCCGTCGCAATGCGGGCAGTAGGCGACGCCCTTGTTCTTATACTCCTCTTCGCCGGGCACGCCGACATGGCGCCAGCGCGCGCCGGTCGACAGGATCACCGACTTGGCCTTCAGCGCGCCACCGTTGGCTAGTTTGATCTCGATCAGGCCGCCCGGCGTCGTCGCTGGGATCAGCGCTTCGGCGCGTTGCAGATTCATGATCTCGACGTCGTACTCCTTGACATGCGCTTCCAGCGCGGCGGCGAATTTCGGCCCGTCGGTCTCCAGCACCGAGACGTAGTTCTCGATCGTCATCGTGTCATTGACTTGGCCGCCGAAACGCTCAGCGGCGATGCCGGTGCGAATGCCTTTGCGAGCGGCGTACACGGCAGCCGCAGCGCCGGCCGGGCCACCACCGACGATCAGCATGTCGAAAGGCGCCTTCTCGCTCAGCTTGGCCGCATCGCGGGCGGCCGCTCCGGTGTCCAGTTTGGCAACGATCTCTTCGACGCTCATCTTGCCGGCACCGAACACAGCGCCGTTCAGGTAGATGCTGGGCACGGCCATGATTTCGCGCTCGTTCACCTCGTCCTGGAACAAGCCACCGTCGATCACCACGGTCTTGATCTTGGGGTTCAGCACCGCCATCAAGCTGAGTGCCTGCACCACGTCCGGGCAGTTGTGGCAGGTCAAGGACATATAGACCTCGAAGCTGAATTCGCCGTCCAGACCCTTGATCTGCGCAATCGTCTCGTCCGACACTTTGGGCGCGTGGCCGCCGACCCACAGCAGGGCCAGCACCAGGGAGGTGAACTCATGGCCGAGCGGGATGGCGGCAAAGCGCAGCTTCATGTCAGAGCCGATGCGATTCAGGCTGAAGGACGGGCGGCGCGTGTCCTGGCCGTCGGTCTTCAGCGTTATCTTGTCGGACATGGCCGCAATCTCTTGCAGCAGGTCCAGCAGTTCGGCCGACTCGGGCCGCTGATCCAGGCTGACTTCGATTTCAAACGGCAGCGTGACGCGCTCGAGGTAGGCGTGGAGCTGGGTCTTCAGATGGCTGTCCAACATGGCGGTTCTCCTTGGGGTTTAAGCGTGACTAGGCAAAGTCACATTGAAAACACCCTGGTCGCGGCCGGGACGCTTTCAGCGTGGCTTGAAGTCCAAGCGTTGCGCTGGGGAAAGTGCAAGCCCTCCCGGGCCTGCAACTTCGACAAACATTTGATCGAGGCGACCTAGTCAGTTGGGGACAGAGCTACTCGCTGACGCTCGATCGGTCTGTCCCGCAATTCATTAGATTTTGCCAACCAGATCCAGCGACGGAGCGATGGTCTTAGAACCTTCGTTCCACTTGGCTGGGCAAACCTGGCCTGGATTGGCGGCCGTGTAACGGGCGGCCTTCAGCTTGCGCAGGGTTTCCTTGACGTCACGGGCGATTTCGTTCGAGTGGATCTCGGCGGTCTTGATGATGCCGTCTGGGTTGATCACGAAGGTGCCGCGCAGCGCCAGACCTTCTTCTTCGATGTGCACGCCGAAGGCGCGGGTCAGCTTGTGGGTTGGGTCACCCACCAGTGGGAACTTGGCCTTGCTCACAGCAGGCGAAGTCTCGTGCCAAACCTTGTGCGAGAAATGCGTGTCGGTGGTGATGATGTAAACCTCGGCATCGGCCTTCTGGAATTCGGCATAGTGCTCGGCCGCGTCTTCCACTTCGGTTGGGCAGTTGAAGGTGAAGGCCGCTGGCATGAAGATCAGCACCGACCACTTGCCCTTCAGCGACTCTTCGCTGACGGTGATGAACTTGCCGTTGTGAAAGGCTTCGGTCTTGAAGGGCTGGACTTGGGTATTGATCAGGGACATGGCAATTCCTTTTGGGTTGAATGAATGAAAAGCAAAACTAACGAACAAGTGACACGGGAGAAAACTTGCTATGACCGAATCATATGGGCAGCCACGCCTTCGTAGTTTTGATAAATCAAATCACTGTCATTGCCTGAGCCTATTGGCGAAGGCTATTCGCTCTGCCGAGGCGATAGCCACAAAACCGTCACAAGGTCTCCAGCGCCAGCAGTTCCTCGACAGTCTGGCGGCGGCGGATCAGTCGCTCAGTCCCTCCCTCCACCATTACTTCGGCCACCAAAGGCCGGCTGTTGTAATTGCTGGACATAGATGCGCCATAGGCTCCGGTGTCGTGGATCAGCAGCAAATCACCGACCTTGGCTTGTGGCAACTCGCGCGGCTCAACCACCCCGCCATCGCTTTGCGTAAAAACATCGCCAGATTCACACAGCGGACCCGCCACAACCGTGGGCTGCTGAGGGCGCGGCGTGCCATCGGCCGGGATCAGGCTCATCGCGTGATAGCTGCCATACATGGCCGGCCGCATCAGCTCGCTGAAACCGGCGTCCACCATCACAAAGTGATTGCGACCGGCGTCCTTGGTGGCGCGCACTTCGGTGATCAGCACGCCGGACTCGGCAACCAGATAGCGCCCCGGCTCGATCTCCAAGGCCAGCGTGTGGCCGAGCAGTTCCTCGGCTTGCTTGCGGGCCGCATCCCAAAGGCCGAAGTAATGGGCGGTGTCGACGCTGGCATCCCCTTCGCGATACGGTGTCGACAAGCCGCCGCCGCTTGAAATCGCGTGTAAATCGTGGCCGGCCGCATGCACCTGCTTGACGAAACCGACCATCGCGCCGCAGACCTCGGACAGATGGCCATAGTCGACACCCGAGCCGATATGCATATGCAGGCCGACCAGCTTCAGGCCATGCTCACGCACGGCGGCCAGGGCGTCCAGCAGCTCGGTATGCCAGATGCCATGTTTGCTGTGCTCGCCGCCGGTATTGGTCTTGTTGCTGTGGCCATGGCCGAAGCCGGGGTTGATGCGCAGCCAGACCGGGTGGCCGGGCGAGGCCTGACCCAGCTGATGCAACATATCGATCGAGCCGGCGTTGACGGGAACATGGTGCTGAACCACGGTGGCCAGCGTCGCATGGTCGAACAGATCGGCGGTGAAGACGATCTCAGACGGCGCCGCTTCGTCCGTGCTGCCGGCGACAAAGCCAGCCGCCAGCGCGCGCAGAATTTCCCCGCGCGACACCGCATCGACCTTGACACCCTGCTCGCGCATCAACCGCAGGATATGGGTGTTGGAGCAGGCCTTTTGGGCAAAACGGATGGTGTCAAAAGCGCCCAAAGCTTTGATTCGCGCTCGGATGGTGTCGGCGTCATAGACCCAGAGCGGCGTGCCGAAACTGGCGGCAAGCGATTGGATGCGGGCGGGGGTTAGGGTGGCAGCAGGCATGGGAGAAGATTCCGGCAAAAGTGATTCAAACAATGTGCGCAGCATGCCTGCACTGAGCCATTCTCGCCAATGCTATATTTTTGACTATCAATTCATATCTGATATGGTTCAGCATGAGCCTCAGCATCACCCACCGACATATCGAAGTCTTCCGCGCCGTCATGACGGCTGGCAGCGTGACCGAGGCCGCAGCTTTGCTACACAGCTCGCAACCCACCGTGAGTCGCGAACTGGCCCGGCTGGAATACCTGCTCGGCTATGCCTTGTTCGAGCGCGTTCGTGGCCGCCTCAAAGCCAATGCCCGCGCCCTGGCTTTGTTCGACGAGGTGCAGCGCAGCTACCAGAGCTTGGATCACATTGCCGACCGGGCTCGCGCCTTGGGTCGGGCAGAACAGGCAGTGCGCTTGTCGGTGCTGTGTCTGCCGGCGCTCAGCCATGCCTTGTTGCCGGGCACCTGTGCCGATTTCATAGCCCGGCACAGTGGCGTGCAGCTAACTGTCACGCCGCAGGAGTCGCCGCTACTCGAAGAATGGATGAGCGCCCAGCGCTTTGACCTGGGCTTGACCGAGCAGGTTCACCAGGCGCCGGCCGGCACCCAGTTGCTGCCGCTACTGGCGATGGACGAGGTCTGCATCTTGCCGGCAGGCCATGCGTTGCTGGCCCAGTCGATGCTGACGCCGGCTGATTTTGAGGGTTTTGACTTCGTCAGCCTGTCCGCCGACGACCCCTACCGGGCTCAGCTCGACGCGATCTTTGCGCAGCAAGGTGTGAGCCGGCGTCTACGCATGGAAACGCATAGCGCAGTGGCCGTGTGTGCAATGGTCAGTGCCGGTTTGGGCCTGGCCATCGTCAACCCCTTGACCGCCTTGGCGCTGGCCGGGCCGCAGTTGCATCTGAGGCCGTTCAGCGTGTCGGTGCCGTTCAAGGTGGCGGCCTTACTGCCGCTGCACAG
This sequence comes from Paucibacter sp. B2R-40, assembly GCF_025717555.1. Lineage (GTDB taxonomy): Bacteria > Pseudomonadota > Gammaproteobacteria > Burkholderiales > Burkholderiaceae_C > Paucibacter_A. Next base: position 43,183 of record NZ_JAJIRP010000004.1, read on the forward strand.
GCCTGCTCAGCCGTTGGTGGGCGAGTTGATTGAATGCCTAAAGCGAGAAACTGAAAATCTGCAAATTCGCTTTACTGGCGCGGCAAACTAGGTGCGCGCTACGCGCCTAAGCCGAATGGTTGTGACAAGGGACGTATCGCAATGCGATAACGGCGTTGCCCAATCACAGCCTTGGCGCTTCAGCGCCAAGCCGCGCAAAGCGCGGGCTTATGCGCGCTCTATGCGCGCATAAGCGCTGTGATTGTGTATGGATTCAAAATTCTCAACATCCACCGCATAACGCCCGATCCGCGCGTCAGCATTCAGTCGCAAGGCCACATCCCGCACCAGGTCCTCGACGAACTTGGGGTTCTCATAAGCGTGCTCGGTGACCCATTTCTCGTCGGCGCGCTTGAGCAGCGGCCAGAGTTCACTAGAAGCACTTTCTTCGGCGAATCTGACCAGTTCCAGCCAGCTGATGGCCACACCACTCAGCTCCGCCCGGATCGTCACCAAGGAACGCTGGTTGTGCGCGCCGTAGTCCGAGATCTCTTTCGAGCAAGGACACAAGCTCTTCACCGGCACCGCCACTTCGGCCCACACCGAGGTCAGTCCGGCGCGCGTCTCGGAGATCAAGGCGCCCTGGTAGTCCAACATGCTCTCAATGCCGGACACCGGCGCACGCTTGCGCAAGAAGAAGGAGAAACGTACCTCGATGCGGCCGTCCTGCGCCTCCAGCTTGCTCAGCATCTGGCCATGCAGTTCGCGCAAGGACTCCGCTGTCAGCGGCGCGTTCAAAGCGTCCAGCCAGGCGACGAAGCGGGACATATGGGTGCCCTTCTTCTCGGCTGGCAGCGCCACATCCAAGGTCCACAGGCCAACCGTCGTTTGCGCCTGCTTGCCGACCTGAATCTGCAGCGGATAGCGCACATCCTTGACGCCCACGCGCTGGATCAGCAGATGCCGCTCATCGCGCTCGCTTTGGGTGTCGGGGATGTGCAGGGCGCTGGTGACTTGATTCATGCTGAAGAAAATGGACCGTGGATACTTGATTAAGGCAAGGCGCCCAGCATGCCAGCTTATGCCAAGCCCTGCCGCCGCAAGGACTTGATTGATGGCTACTGATTCGCGGCCGGCCGCACCAAACTTGGCCGCGCACCAAAGCGCTTCAAGATGGATTGCTCGATACCTGCGGCATCCAAACCGCAGGCACTCATCAAACTGGCAACGTCGCCATGCTCGATGTATTCATCCGGCAAACCGAGTTGCAGCACTGGCAAATTGAAGCCAGCCGCTTGCATCGCCTCCATCACGGCCGAACCCGCGCCGCCCATCACGCAGCCGTCCTCGACCGTCACGAACGCATCATGCGTGCGCGCCAATTCGGCCACCAGAGCCTGATCCAGCGGCTTGACGAAGCGCATATTGGCCACCGTCGCATCAAGTTGCTCGCCCGCTTGCAAAGCCGGATAGAGCAAGGTGCCAAAGGCCAGTATGGCAATACGCGGCGTGTCTTGACCGGGGCGCGCCTGCACCTTGCTGGACTCACGCCTAATCTCGCCGCGCCCCCAGGCCTGTGCCGTCATTTCTTTCTCCAACGCGACACCTGCCCCGGCGCCACGCGGATAACGTACCGTCACTGGGCCATTGTGTTGATAGGCGGTGAACAGCGCCTGGCGGCATTCGTTCTCGTCGGCCGGCGTCAGCACGGCCATATTCGGGATGCAGCGCGTGAAGGCGATGTCGTAATTGCCGGCATGCGTGGCACCGTCGGCACCGACCAAACCGGCCCGGTCCAAGGCAAACACCACCGGCAGATTCTGCAGCGCCACGTCATGAATCAGCTGGTCATAGGCGCGCTGCAAAAAGGTCGAATAAATCGCCACCACCGGCTTCAAACCCTCACAGGCCAAGCCGGCAGCAAAGGTCACTGCATGTTGCTCGGCGATGCCCACATCGTGATAGCGGGTCGGGAAGCGCTTGTGGAACTCCACCATGCCGGAGCCCTCGCGCATCGCCGGCGTGATGCCGACCAAGCGCTTGTCCTGCTCGGCCATATCGCACAGCCACTCGCCAAACACTTGGGTGAAGGTCGTTTTGGCCGGTGTTGCAGATTTGACAAAACCAACCGCAGGATCAAACTTGCCGGGTGCGGCGTGGTACTTGACCGGGTCAGCCTCGGCCAGCTTGTAGCCCTGACCCTTCTTGGTCACCACATGCAGGAATTGCGGGCCTTTTTTGGCGCGCAGATTCTCCAGCGTAGGGATCAAGGCATCCAGGTCGTGGCCGTCGATCGGACCGACATAGTTGAAACCGAACTCTTCGAAAATCGTGCCAGGCACAACCATGCCCTTGGTGTGCTCTTCGAAACGGCGGGCGAACTCATACAGCGGCGTGTTCTTCAATACCGACTTGGCACCTTCGCGGGCTGAAGAGTAAAAATTGCCGCTCATCAAACGCGCTAAATACTTGTTCAACGCTCCGACTGGCGGGCTGATCGACATATCGTTGTCGTTCAGAATCACCAGCATATTGCCCAGCAGGCCGCCATGCGGCACGCCGGCATTGTTAAGTGCCTCGAAAGCCATACCGGCGGTCATCGAGCCGTCGCCGATGATGGCCACGGCTCGGCGGTCTTCACCCTTGATCTTGGCTGCCATGGCCATGCCATGCGCGGCGGAGATCGAGGTGCTGGAATGGCCGGTACCGAAGGTATCAAAAGGACTTTCATCACGGCGCGGGAAGCCGCTGATGCCGCCCAGATGCCGGATCGTTGCCAGTTGTTCGCGCCGCCCGGTCAAGACCTTGTGCGGATAGGTCTGGTGACCCACATCCCAAACCAAACGGTCTTCCGGTGTATTGAACACGTAGTGCAACGCTACTGTGAGTTCGACCGTACCCAAATTGGAGCCCAAATGTCCACCAACCTTGGAGTTAGACAAGGTGTCCAGCACATAGGCACGCAACTCACCGGCCAGTTTGACCAATTCGCTGCGCGGCAAGCGGCGCAGGTCAGCCGGGCTGTCTATCGTTCGCAAGAGGGGGTAATTCATCGCTGGGCCAGCTTTCAGTTATCGCGCTCAACGACCATATCGGCCAACATACTCAACCAATCGGTATTGGGCAAGCCGCTGTCTGCCAACGCTTGCTGCGCCTGGCAGCGCAATTCTTGCGCCAAGGCCCGCGCCGGCGCCAAGCCCATCAGGCTGACATAGGTCGGCTTATTGGCGTCTTGGTCCTTGCCTGCCGTTTTGCCCAACACGTGCGACTCCTGGGTGACGTCCAAAATATCGTCAACGACCTGAAACGCAAGTCCCAGGGCCGCGCCGTACTCGGACAGCGCCGCTGTAGCCTGGGCCGAAGTCGCAGCACAGGCTGCACCCATCATCACGCTGGCTTGCAGCAGCACACCCGTCTTGCGTCTGTGCATATCGCGCAAAGTGACCTCGTCGAGTTGCAAACCCACGCTGGCCAGATCGATCGCCTGGCCGCCGGCCATGCCAGCATGGCCGGCGGAACGGGCCAATAGCGCGCACAACCTTGCCTGCAAGGCCGGCGCCACGCCGGTGTCGGGCGTCAACACATCAAAAGCCAGGGCCTGCATCGCGTCACCGGCCAACATCGCCTGCGCCTCTCCGAACTGCACATGCACGGTCGGCTTACCACGGCGCAACACATCGTCGTCCATGCACGGCATATCGTCATGCACCAGCGAATAGGCGTGAATCAACTCCACCGCACAGGCGGCGCGCATGGCGGCCTCGCGGTCGCCGTCAACCGCCTCGCAAGTGGCCAGCACCAACAGCGGCCGCAACCGCTTGCCGCCATCAAGCACCGCGTAGCGCATCGCGACGCCCAGCCCCACTGGTGCATCAATCGGCACAAAGCCGTCGAGCGCCGCCTCACAGGCAGCGAGCGAGCGCTGCATCCATTCTTCAAACTGACAGGCATTCACGCTCAGGACTCTCCCCATTGTTTCAATTCCTCACCCTCCAGCACCTTGACTTGTTGTTCTACGGCCTGAAGACGCGAGCGGCAAAATCCCAGCAGTTCTGCCCCACGTCGGTAACTCTCGAGTAACTGATCCAGCGGCAATTGGCCCGCTTCCATAACGGCCACGAGCCGTTCCAACTCACCGAGCGCATGCTCGTAGCTGATGGAGGCTGCTTGTGCTGTACCTGCTGCCTCTTTCGAGGCGGCTTTGGCGCTTGTGCTGGATCTGGTCATTGCATTCTGCAAAAGCGGCGATTGTAGTCAGTGAGACCATGACGACTGTCACAAGGCCACCACGCTCACCCAAAAGGGCATATTGACAACGCGCAACACGGCTTTTCGTCCACTGGGTACAATCGCGCCCTTTCTGGATCCACTTTTGATGGCTATCCAGCTTTTATTGTTTCGCGAACCCGGCAGCTGATTGACACCAGGCCGGCACAGGAATCCTGCCGCTTCGCAAGCGGGTCAGCCCCAAACTCAGCCTGCCAGGTCCGAGGAAAAGGGCGACTGGATTCTCGGAGAACCGACTGGATCATGTCCGACCTGAGTATTTCCCTCTCAGCGCTTGAACGCAGCAAGACGCAGTTACCGGTAAGTTCATATTTTGATGAGACCTTGTTCCGACAAGAACAGGCGCAACTCTTCCAGTACGGCCCACGCTATCTCGGTCACGCTTTGGCCATCCCCGAGATCGGCGACTTCTATGCGCTGCCGCAAGAAGGCGAAGGCAGGGCCTTGATTCGTACGCCCACAGGGCTTGAACTGATCTCTAACGTTTGCCGACATCGCCAGGCCGTGATGCTGCGCGGTCGCGGCAATACGCGCAGCCATATCGTCTGCCCGCTACACCGCTGGACTTATGACCTCAAAGGTGAATTGGTCGGCGCACCGCATTTCGAGCAAGACCCTTGCCTGAATTTGAACCGCTACAAGCTGCGCGAATGGAACGGCTTGCTGTTCGAGGACAACGGTCACGATGTCGCGGCCGAGTTGGCCAATCTGAGCGCTGCGGCCGAACTGGACTTTTCCGGCTATGTGCTGGACAAGGTCCATGTGCACCAATGCGACTACAACTGGAAGACCTTTATCGAGGTCTATCTGGAGGACTATCACGTCGGCCCCTTCCATCCTGGTCTGGGTCAATTTGTCACCTGCGACGACCTGACTTGGGAAATGGGCCGCCACCATTCGGTGCAAAAAGTCGGCATCCACAAAGACTTGGCCAAACCGGGCTCACCCGTCTACGAGCGCTGGCACGAGCAAGTGCTGAAGTTCGGCGGCGGCGAGACACCCAGGGCGGGTGCCATCTGGTTGACCTATTACCCTCACATCATGGTCGAGTGGTATCCGCATGTCTTGGTGGTGTCTACACTCTTCCCCAAGGGGCCGCAGCAGACCGCCAATATCGTCGAGTTCTACTACCCGGAAGAAATCGCTGCCTTCGAGCGCGACTTTGTCGAAGCCCATCAGGCCGCCTATTTGGAAACCTGCGTCGAGGACGACGAGATCGCGTTGCGCATGGATGCCGGGCGGCGCGCCCTGCTGGAGCGCGGCGACAACGAGGTCGGCCCCTACCAAAGTCCGATGGAAGACGGCATGCAGCACTTCCATGAGTGGTACCGGCGAGAGATGAACATCAAGGCTTGAACGCTTTCAGCCCAACGCGCCCCGCTCAGCCTCGCTGCCGGGGCGTTTTTCATGGCATGGCCATAATGCTTTCAGTCAACTCAGGCCAAGGCATCATGAACAAGACAAACTACCGGACACTCATCTCGGTGTCTCAACTGCAAGACCTGACCCTGGGCGGGCAGCCTCCGCTCTTGATTGACGTCAGCTTTGACCTGACCGACACCGAAGCCGGCCAGGCCGCTTATGCCCTGGCGCATTTGCCCGGCGCCCATTACTTGCACCTAGACCGTGAACTCAGCGGCTCCAAAGTGAATGAGCAGGGCCAGTTTCGAGGCCGCCACCCACTCCCAGAGCGGGTCGACTTCGCGCGTCGCCTCGCCGAACTCGGCCTGCACCCGGGCCAGCAAGTGGTCGCCTACGACGGCCAAGGCGGCATGTATGCAGCCAGGCTTTGGTGGATGCTGCGCTGGCTGGGCCATGACCAAGTGGCGGTGCTGGACGGCGGGCTGCAGGCGTGGCTGGCAGCGGGCCTGCCCATGAGCATGGCCACCCCGACCGCGTTGCCGACCGACTTTACTGCTCGCGAATGCCTGTCCCCCAGTCTGAATGCCGACCAGTTGCAGATGCGTCTGGGTCAAGTCAGGTTGATCGACGCGCGGGCGCCTGAGCGCTTTCGCGGCGAGGTCGAACCCCTGGATAAACAAGCGGGCCACATCCCCGGTGCCAGCAACCGTCTGTTCAAGAACAATTTGCAAGCCAATGGTTGCTTCAAGAGCGCAGACGAGTTGCGGGTTGAATTCACAAGTTTGCTGGCACCGCTGGCGCCCTCAGACATCGTCCACCAATGCGGCTCTGGGGTAACCGCTTGCCACAATCTACTGGCGATGGAATATGCAGGCTTGACCGGATCAATGCTCTACCCCGGCTCCTGGAGCGAATGGTCGGCCGACCCGCGCCGCCCCATCGCCAAGGGCTAGCTGCTGACGGCCTTGGGGGATGGTGCCCACCCTTGATATAGCGCAAGATAGCCGCGCCCTCGCGGCATCACACTGCAGACTATTTCAACGGAGGATTGTCATCATGTTCAAGCGAATTCTTGTTCCCACCGACGGCTCTGAAATCAGCGCCAAGGCTCTCAACACCGCCGTCGGCATGGCGCGGATTCACGGCGCTACTTTGTATGCCTTGAGCGTCAAAGAGCCCTTCCCTTACAGCGCCGTGTCCGAGATGCAGCCGACGCCACCGCAAGAGTTTTTTGATGTGCAGGAGCGCATCGCAGCGGCGCGCGTCAAAGAAGCCATGGACGCAGCCGCAGCCGCCGGCGTCGCCTGCGAAGGCCATACCGTTGAGGCCTTGCATGCGTGGGAGGCGATCATCGAACACGCCAACAGCAACCAATGTGACTTGGTCGTTATGGCTTCGCACGGCCGGCGCGGTGTGCAGGCCTTGCTGCTCGGCAGCGAGACTCAAAAAGTGCTGACGCACTGCACGACGCCGGTCTTGGTCGTTCGTTAAATTCCGCAGGCGGTCGCTAAGGCAGACTCAATGGCCGTGGTGTGAAACCGCCACGACCAGCAAGACCAAGCCCAGTCCGCCACCCAGCCAGGCGAGTTGCGCAGCAGTCTCGCGCCAGGGCAGACGACGCTGCAACTGCGGAATCAAATCCGCCACCGCCACATAGATAAAGCTGCTGCTGGCGGCCACCAGCAAATAGGGGAACAAGCTTTCCCAGGGGCCCACCAGAAAGTAGCCGACCACGCCGCCCATCACCGCCGCCAGGCCCGACAGCGCGTTGAACAACAAGGCTTTCGAGCGCGAAAAGCCGGCATTCAGCAGCACGATGTAGTCGCCCACCTCTTGCGGAATCTCATGCGCAATGATGGCCAATGAGGTCACCAAACCTAGATAGGGGTCGGTCAAGAACGCCGCCGCGATGATGATGCCGTCACAGAAGTTGTGAATGCTGTCGCCGACCAACACGCTGACGCCGCCCTTGCCCGCCTGCTCAACGTCAAAGTGGTGATGATGGTGATGGCCGTCGCCTTCATGGTGATGGGTATGGCGGTACAACTCGGCCTTCTCCAGCAAGAAGAAGAACATCAAGCCGCCCAGCAAGGTCATGAACAAGGACTGCGGGCTGGCGCGCCCATCAAAAGCTTCGGGCAAGACCTGCAACAGCGCCGTACCCAGCAGGATGCCGGTGGACAAGCTGACCAGATGTTTGACCACGCGGCCCAACAGGCTCACGGTCAGGCTGGCTGCGATCAATACTGACAAGAGCCCGCCGGCCAAGGTCGCCAGCACGATATAGAGAAGAGTCATGTTTTTCCAGTGAACTGCAGGCCCAAACTAGAACCGCGCCCAGTCGGCGCGGTTCGATCGGTTCAGGCAGCCGCGCATCGCGCCGGCCGAAACCGCATCTTATCAACCGTGTCAAGCGCCTCGCCGACGCTGCGATCAAGCGCAGGCTGTTGTTATCCGGCGCAAGCGCCCATGCGCCGGCATGAAAGCATGTCACTTGTCCCGAAATTGACTTCATTTCCACCGACAATCGCGCGCATGAATTTGCCCGCTATTGCCTTGAGTTCCGATCTAGCCGCACCACTCGCCGCCATTGACATGGGCTCCAACAGCTTCCGACTGGAGATCGCGCACATGCCGCGCGGCCAGTACAAGCGCCTCGAATACCTGAAGGAAACCGTACGCTTAGGCGCAGGCCTCGACGCAGAGGGCATGCTGACCGAAGCCGCGATGCAGCGCGGCCTCGATTGCCTGGCTCGCTTTGCCAAGCGCCTGAACGGCTTCCCGGCCGTACGCGTGCGGGCCGTAGCCACACAAACGCTACGCGAGGCACGCAACCGCAACGCTTTTTTAGAGCGTGCCAAGGAAACCCTGGGCTTCCCGATTGAAGTGATCTCGGGGCGCGAAGAAGCGCGGCTGATCTTTGCCGGGGTGGCGCGCATGCAGCCCTCCAACTTGCCGCGCTTGGTGATCGACATCGGCGGGCGCTCGACCGAGATGATTCTGGGCAAGGGCCGCAAGCCGCAACGGGCCGAATCTTTTCAGGTCGGCAGCGTCAGCCTGTCCTTGCGCTTTTTCCCCGAGGGCAAATTCACTGCAGACGCCTTCCGTGCGGCGCAGGTCGCAGCCGGCGCCGAGTTGGAAGAAGCCCTGACGCTGTTCAAGCCCGCCCTGTGGCAGGAGGCGCTGGGCTCCTCGGGCACGGTCGGCGCGGTGGCGCAAATTCTGGCCGCCAGCGGCGTCACCGATGGCCGTATCACCCAAGCCGGCCTGCGCTGGTGTATCGAGCAGGCCTTGGCTGCGGGCAGCATGGACAAACTCAAGCTGGCGGGCCTGAAGGAAGACCGCCGCGCCGTGGTCGGTGGCGGGCTGTGCATTCTCTACACCTTGCTGACGCAGTTCGGCATCGATGAGTTGCTGCCGGCCAAGGGTGCGCTGCGCCAGGGCGTTATCTTTGATCTGATCGAGCGACTGGAGGCCGAAAGTGCCGCCGCGCTGGGCCTCACCGCGCTGGACATGCGCGACGCCTCGGTGGCCGGCCTGCAGCGGCGCTTTTCGGTCGATTTGGAACAGGCCGGCCGTGTGCAAGCAGTGGCCGAAGCTCTGCACCAGCAGTTGCTGCCGCGCGCGGACGCCGAACGCAAGCGTGAACTGAGTTGGGCGGCCGCCCTGCACGAGATCGGCATGATGGTCTCTCACCACGACCACCACCGCCATAGCGCTTATTTGTTGGCCCATGTGGACGCGGCCGGTTTCTCCCAAGACCAGCTCAAGCGCCTGGGCGACCTGGCCCTGGGTCAGCGCGGCGGCCTGCGCAAACTGGATGGTTTACTGGAAGATGAGGGCCTGCTCTGGCAGTTGCTGAGCCTGCGTCTGGCCTTGATCAAATGCCATGCCCGCAGCGAAGTCAATCCACTGGCCATGCGCCTGAGCCGGCAAGGCCGACGGGTGCAATTGACGCTGGCCAAAGGCTGGGCCGCCGATCACCCCAGAACCAACTTCTTGCTGCAAGAGGAAGCACTGGCCTGGGGCCGCAGCGGCATGTTGGAGCTGACGATCGCTTAAAGAAAATCGGGCGCCTGCATCGCCTGCAGCAGCACCTCGGACTGCCCGTCGCGCAAGCGCGAGCGCAGCCACCACACCGCACCTTTCTTGACCGCCCAGGCTTGATCATGGCCGGTCAGCAGCAGCGAAGCCAGCAAACCCAAGGTGGGCTGATGACCGATCAACAGCGTCGGTTCGGTCGCATCCGGCCAGCGCGCGGCGGCCAGCAGATCTTCGACGCTGGCATCCGGCGCGATGCTGGGCACGATACGGAATTCGCGCCCCAAGGCCTCGGCCGTGCTGACGGTGCGCTGCGCCGGGCTGACCAGCACACGTGTGCTGGCCGTCATGCGCTGGTTCAACCAGGCTGCCATGCGCTTGGCCTGGCGCTCACCCTTGGGCGTCAGACAACGCTGCAGGTCGGTGCCGCCTTCGCGCAGCAATTCGGCCTCGGCATGACGCCACAAGATCAAGTCCATTGCGCCAGCCCCCTCAATTCTCTAAAAAGCGCCGCATCAAGGCCTGCTGAGCACTGATGCCGCCGTCGCTGACTCTTGTGGATCGCCCATCCGGGCCGAGCTGCCAAGCATCCAAGGTGTCATACAAATACGGCTGCAGCGCTTCGTCAATGACGCGCTGGCGCAGCTTGGCATCCTGCACCGGCCAGGCGATCTCGATGCGGCGGAACATATTGCGACTCATCCAGTCGGCACTGGACAAGTACAAGGCCTCATCCGCGTCCGTCTTGCCCCAGCGGAAATAGGCGATCCGCGTGTGTTCCAAAAAGCGCCCCACCACCGAACGCACCACGATGTTGTCGCTGATGCCAGGCAGACCGGGCGGCAACATGCAGGCACCGCGCACAATCAAATCGATCTTGGCCCCGGCCTGCGCCGCTTGCAAGAGACCGTTGATCAACTCGGTGTCGGTCAAGGCGTTGATTTTGACGACAATGCGTGCCGGCAGACCTTGCCTGGCCGCCTGCTCAACCTGTGCCAGATGCTCAAGCATGCTGCTGTGCAAATTGAAAGGTGCCAGCAAGAGTCGGCGCGGCATCTTGATCTTGCCCAGCGAAGCGAGTTGGCGAAAGACCGAATCGGCATCCGCAGTCAGATCAGCGTCAGCGGTCAAATAGCCCAAATCGGTGTACAACAAGGCCGTCTTGGGGTTGTAGTTGCCGGTCGACAAGTGGGCATAACGTTTGAAACGATTACCCTCACGACGCGTGATCAACATCAGCTTGCCATGCGTCTTGAAGCCGACAATGCCGTACACCACCTGCGCGCCCACGGCCTCCAGGCGTTCGGCCCAGTTGATATTGGCCTCCTCATCAAAGCGCGCCTTCAGCTCGACCACCGCCATCACTTCCTTGCCGCGCCTTGCCGCCTCAATCAGCAGGTCCATCAAGACCGACTTGCTGCCGGTGCGGTAAATCGTGAGCTTGATGGCCATCACCGCCGGGTCCTCGACCGCCTCGCGCAAAAACTGCACAACTGGATCGAAACTCTCGAAGGGGTGGTGCAGCAGCACATCGCCCTTGCGTATGCACTCGAAAATCGACTTCTGGCGCGGCAATCGCCACTCCGGCCAGACCGGTTCATGCGGCACAAAGCGCAAATGCGGCGCGTCGGTCTGGTCGATCAGCTCATTCAAGCGCACCAAATTGACGGGGCCGTTGACACGGTAGAGTGCCGCGGCCGGCAACTCGAACTGCTCAAGCAAAAAATCCGCCAGTTCGGCCGGGCAGCTGTTGGTGACCTCCAGGCGCACAGCGCGCCCGAAGTTGCGCGTCGTCAGGCCAGAGCGCAGCGCGTGACGCAGATTGGCAATTTCTTCCTCGTCCACCTCCAACTCCGAGTCGCGGGTGACGCGAAACTGCGAGAAGGACTCGACCTTGCGGCCCGAGAACAACTCCTCCAGATGCGCCCGGATCACACTGGTCAGCAAGGCAAAGGCCTGCTGACCATCACTGAGCATGGCAGGCAGCTTGATCACGCGCGGTAACACCCGCGGCACCTTGACGATGGCGATGCGGTTGTCGCGCCCGAACGCATCCTTGCCCGACAGGCGCGCGATGAAATGCAGCGATTTATTCGCCACTTGCGGAAACGGATGCGCAGGGTCAAGGCCTACGGGCACCAACAGCGGCCGTACCTCGCGTTCAAAATACTTGGCCACCCATTGCCGCTGTGCATCGTTGCGGTCGGCATGGTTGAGGATGACGATCTTCTCGGCCCGCATCTTGGGGGCCAGCTGCTCATTGAAGATCGCATATTGCTCGTCGATCAAGGCATGGGCGGCGCGACCAACCCGCTCGACGTCGCGGCTATTGATCGAAGATTGCGGGTCGCGCGCGGCGTCCAGCATGTCGGCAAAGCGCACCTCGAAGAATTCATCGAGGTTCGAGGACACGATGCAAACATAGCGCAATCGCTCCAGCAGCGGCACGTCGGCCCGCTGCGCTTGCGCCAGCACCCGCCGATTGAATTCAAGAATGGCTTGCTCACGGCTGAGCAAGGTGGTCGGCTGGTTGATTAGGGTCATCAGCCTATTTTAATTGAGCCAGCGCCACCGCTACAGGAGGCGCCTGCGTGGCGTTTGATTTGGCCGCAGGTCGCCGGTGGCGCTCGCTCCAATCGAGAATCTCCAAGCGTCCATCGGCATGCTCGACCAAGGCGGTCAGGCTCTCAACCCAATCGCCATCATTGGCATACAGGATGCCGTCAATATCGCGCAGCTCGGCGTGATGGATATGGCCGCAGACGACGCCGTGCACACCGCGCTTGCGGGCCTCGCGCGCCACCGCGATCTCAAAGTCGGAGATAAAACTGACCGCCCGCTTGACCTTCAGTTTCAGGTATTTGGACAAGCTCCAGTAAGGCAGACCCATGCGGGCGCGCAGCCGGTTCAGGTAACTGTTCAGCTTCAGGGTGAACTCGTAGGCCGTGTCACCCACATGCGCCAACCATTTCGCACACTGAATGACGCCGTCGAACAAATCACCATGTGTGATCCACAGTGTGCGGCCATCGGCCGTCTCGTGAATCCAATCTTGCACGACCTCAATGCCGCCAAAGTCATGATTGACATATTTGCGCGCAAACTCGTCGTGGTTGCCCGGAATGAAGATCACCCGGCAACCCTTGCGCGCCTTGCGCAACAGTTTTTGCACCACATCGTTGTGCGCTTGCGGCCAATACCAACTGCGTCGCAACTGCCAGCCGTCAATGATGTCGCCGACCAGAAATAGCTGCTCACATTCGACCTCGCGCAAGAACTCCAGCAAGGCCTCGGCCTGACAGCCGGGCGTGCCCAGATGAATATCGGAAATCCAGACGGTGCGAAAGCGCTGACTCGGCTCATCGGCGCCGACGGCTGCGTCTGCTTCATCAAGCGCTGGAGTGGCTAGGGCGGCGGCGGCGCGCGCCAGGGCGGAGTCGTGCTGCATGGCTGGCAAGCTTGACGAGCCGGCGTGTCGCGGCCGTGGCAACTTGGTGAAGCTTATATGACGCCAGCACAGCCAAGCTTCAGGCTGCCCGGATAATCCTCCCCATGCATCTGATGATTCCCCATGCCAGCGCCGTCGGCGAGGCCGCCAACCACACGCTCGGTGAGTTGAACTTGCCCCATCTGGCTCAGTTGTTGCCCTTGCTGGCGCCAAGCGGCCCGGTTTTGGGCAGCGACGAATACAGCTTCAACACGCCTTTCGAATTGGCGCTGGCCCAACTGCGCGGCTGCCAGGCAGCAGACGGCTGCCTGGCCACCGCCGCTTGGTCCCTGCAGGAGCGTCTCGCGGCTTCTACAGCCTGGGCCTTGCTGACACCGATTCATTTGTCGGTCGGCAGCGACCAGATCACCGCCCTACCGCCGCAGGCGCTGGCGCTGACCGAGGCGGAGTCGCGGGCCCTTTTCAAGAGCTTGTCCGAGCTCTGGTTAGATACCGAAGGATGGGCCTCGCAGTGGCTGGGGCCCTATCAATGGCTGATCGCACACCCCAGCTTGGCTGATCTGCGCAGCGCCAGTCTGGAGCGGGTACTGCAGCGCAATGTTGACATCTGGATGCCCGAAGCCAGACGCTTGCGATCGCTGCAAAACGAAGTGCAAATGCTCTTGCATGGCCACCCTTTGAACGAAGCCCGCGAAGCAGCGGGCGCCTTGCCCGTGAATTCGGTCTGGATCAGTGGCTGCGGCGTCAATCGCGGCGGCCCATTGCCCACCGATTTGCAAATAGAGGAGGCGCTACGCGAGCCGCTGCTGGCCGGCGACTGGCAGGCCTGGAGCCAGGCCTGGGTCGAGCTTGACAGCGGCCCAGTGGCAGCGCTGCTGGCGCAGGCGAGGCGCGGCGATGCAGGGCCGCGCTTGACCCTTTGCGGTGAACGGCATGCGCGTACCTGGACCTTGCAGCCGCGCCCTCGCCTGCAGCGGTTTTGGCAGTCAATGTCGACGCCACGCGCCGACACGGCCAAAACACTGGGGGCCTTATGAGCGCTGGCCCAAAGTTGATCCAGCGCGACGCTGCGCCGCGTGCCGCCTGGGCACTTGAGCAAGCCGGGCTGTCGCCGCTGTTGGCGCAGTTGTTTGCGGCCCGTGGTGTCAAACATGCCGACGAGCTGGATGACGGCTTGGCGCGTTTGTTGCCGCCCTCGGGCTTGAAAGGCATCAGCGAGGCGGCTCAGTTGCTGGCCGACTGCATCGAGGCCGAACAACGCATCTGCATTGTTGCCGACTATGACTGCGACGGCGCCACTGCCTGCACTGTCGCATTGCGGGGTTTGGCCTTGCTCGGCGCACAAGCGGCCCGGCTCGGCTATGTGGTGCCGGATCGCGCCATTCATGGTTACGGGCTGACACCAGCCATCGTTGACTTGGCCCTGGCTCAAGGGCCACGGCCGGCTTTGTTGATGACGGTCGACAACGGCATCGCCAGCATCGCCGGCATTGCGCACGCCAAGAAGCTGGGCCTCAAGGTGCTGGTGACCGACCATCACCTGCCGGCAGTATTTGACGGCGTCACCGAACTGCCGGACGCTGCGGCAATCGTCAACCCCAGCCAGCCAGGCTGCTTGTTCGAAAGCAAGAACCTGGCCGGCGTCGGCGTCGCTTTTTACGTGATGCTGGCCTTGCGCAGCGAGCTGCGCGCGCGTGGCCGCTTTGATGCGCAAAGTCAGCCCAAGCTCGACGGCTTGCTTGATCTGGTCGCACTTGGCACCGTCGCCGATGTGGTCAAACTCGACGCCAACAACCGCCGCTTGGTCGCGCAGGGTTTGAAGCGCATGCGTGCAGGTCGTGCGCACCCCGGTGTGGCCGCCTTATTCAACGCCGCCGGCCGTGACAGCCGCCGCGCTAACGCCTTCGACTTGGGTTTTGCCTTGGGGCCGCGCATCAATGCGGCCGGCCGCCTGTCCGACATGACCTTGGGCATCGAATGCCTGCTGACCGACGACACGAGCCGCGCACTGGAACTGGCCAAGCAGCTTGACGCCATCAACCGCGAACGGCGCGTGATCGAGGCCGATATGCGTGAGCAGGCCGAATTCAAGCTCGATACGCTGCTGCAAGACCCGCGGTTGAACGGCGAGCCGCCGCCGGCGCTGGCGATCTTCGAGGCCGAATTCCACGAAGGTGTGGTCGGCATCATCGCCTCACGCCTGAAGGACCGCGTGCACCGACCCACCTTTGTGTTCGCGCGCGGCGCTGATGGGCAACTCAAGGGCTCAGGCCGCTCGATTGCGGGCTTTCATCTGCGCGACGCGCTGGACCTGATCAGCAAGCGCCATCCCGAGTTGCTGAAGAAGTTCGGCGGCCACTCGATGGCGGCCGGCTGCACCTTGGCGGACGGCGGTTTTGAGTCGTTTGAAGCGGCGCTGCGCCAGGTCGCCGGCGAATGGCTGGACGCCAGCGCCCTGACCCGCACGTTGCGCACCGACGGCCCTTTGGCGGCCGAGCATTTCAATCCGGCCAGCGTGCAAGCACTGGAGGCGCAGGTCTGGGGCCAGGCGTTTGAAGCACCACTGTTTTGCGACCCGGTCGAAATCATCTCGCAGCGCATCGTCGGCGAGAAACATATGAAGCTGCGGCTGCGCCTTGGCCAAGGCGGTGGCGTTGTACGTGATGCCATCTGGTTCGGCCATATCGAGCCGCTGCCCGCCCAAGGGCAGATGGCTTACCGGCTCAGCGTAGACGAATACCAAGGGCAACAACGGGTGCAAATGATTGTTGAAGCGATGGCCTAAGCCTCAGCTTCTAGAATGGCTGTGTGAACACGACCTCGCTCAACCTCCTCAGCAATGCCGACCTGCATTGCCACTCCAAGGTGTCTGATGGCACGCTGGAGCCCGAAGCGCTGGCCGCTCGCGCCAAGGCCAACGGGGTGGAACTTTGGGCCTTGACCGACCACGACGAGGTCGGGGGTCAGCAACGCGCGATGGACGCCGCGCTGGCTTTGGGCCTGCCCTATCTAACCGGCGTCGAGGTGTCGGTCAGTTTCGCCGGCCAAGTCGTGCACATCGTCGGCCTCGGCTTTGATCATCGCAACGAGGCTCTGGTCGCGGGTCTGCGCGACACCCGTGGCGGGCGCGAGCAGCGCGCTCGTGAGATGTCCGCCGGTTTGGCGCAAGTCGGTATCCGGGACGCTTACGAGGGCGCATTGAAATACGTTGGCAACCCGGAGTTGATCTCGCGCACCCACTTCGCGCGCTTTTTGGTCGAGGCCGGCCATTGCGGCGATATCTCCGAGGTGTTTCGCCGTTACCTGACCGAGGGCAAACCCGGTTATGTCGAACACCGCTGGGCCCGCCTGAGCGACGCGATGCGCTGGATCTTGGAAGCCGGCGGCCAGGCGGTGATCGCCCACCCGGCCCGCTACAGCTTCACGCCGACCGAGGAGTACGCCTTGATCACCGAGTTCATCAATCATGGCGGGCGCGGCATCGAAGTTGTCACCGGCAGTCACAGCGACGCCGACGCGGCCAAGTACACCGAAACCGCCTTGGAGTTCGGCCTGCTCGCCTCGCGCGGCTCGGACTTTCACTCGCCCGAAGAAAGCCGCACCGACCTGGGCCAGTTGAAGGATTTGTCGGGCCGCCTGAGTCCGATCTGGCAACTGTTGGATACACGCATCCATAGGCCTGCGGCCAGCACGCAATAGCCGACATTTGGTTCAGAGGCAGTACACAATTGCCCCATGGCCCAATACTTCGAAGTCCACCCTGACAACCCGCAGCAACGCTTCCTGAAGCAGGCCGCGCAGATCATCAATGCGGGTGGCATTGGCGCGATTCCGACCGACTCCAGCTACGCGCTGGTCTGCCGGCTGGATGACAAGACGGCGGCAGAAACCTTGCGGCGCATTCGCGGCATCGACGACAAGCATCATCTGACCCTGTTGTGCCGCGACCTGAGCGAATTGGCCAGCTACGCCCGCGTCGACAACAGTCAGTACCGGCTGCTCAAGCTGGCAACACCTGGCCCTTTCACTTTCATTTTGGAGGCGACCAAGGAAGTCCCGCGCCGGCTCTCGCACCCCTCACGCCGCACCATAGGCTTGCGCGTGCCCGCTCACCGAGTTACCCAGGAGCTGTTGGCCCTGCTCGGCCAACCGCTGCTGGCCACCACGCTGATCGCCCCGGGAGAGACCGAGCCGATGAACGATGCGCGCGAAATCTCTGATCGCTTTGACCGGCTGCTGCAAGTCATCGTCGACGCCGGCGCCTGCCCGCTCGAGCCCACCACCGTGATCGATTTGACCGGCGAAACGGCGCAAATCATTCGATTGGGGCGCGGCGATCCAGTTACGCTTGGCCTCGCCACAGATTAAACGGAGAAAAGCGCTCAAGAAGTTTTGGGCGCAGTCGATGTAGCTTTGGTCGACCGTAATCCACATGGGGTGGAACGGTGAAGCCGCTGGCCGCGGCATGGAAGAAAGCGCTCTCATGAACTTCCTTAGCAAGCTGCGTATCAGTCAGCGCCTGGCATTGAGCTATGGTTTGCTGATTATTTTGCTCACCATCATCGGGGGCTATGGCGCGTACAGCGCCAATCGTCTGGCCAAGGACTTGGACCAAACAGCCAAGCAAAGCCTGGTCAAAATCGCCGCAGCCAATGGGCTTGAAGGCCAGGTCAGCATTGTCGCCCGCGCATCGCGCGACCTGCTGCTCTTGGATTCGGCGGGCGCCATCAAGAAACAAAAAACCCTCATTGACGGCGCGCTGCAAGAAAGCGAAAAGCAACTCGCTGCGCTGTTGAGCAACCCCGAAAAGGGCCGCGAGACCGAACTGCTGGGTCAAATCAAAGATGCGCAGGCCAAATTCTTTGCCTCGATCGCCAAGTTCCGCAAGGTGCAAATTGACGGCAGCCCCGACGAAGCGCGCGAAAGCCTGATCACCGATGTGCGTCCGGCACAGCAAAGCTATCAAGACGGGCTCAAGGGCCTGGTCGATTTGCAGTTCGAGAACGCCAACGAATTGGCTGTCTCGGGCGGCGAGTTGGCGCGCAACTCGGTCCTGGTGACGGTGGTGCTGGTGATCGTCGCCGCACTCATCGGCAGTTTTGGTGGCCTGGCGATTGTTCGCTCCATCACGGTCCCGATCAAACAAGCGCAATCCGCCGCCGAGGCCATTCGCAATGGCGATCTGACACATCAATTTGAGGCCGCTGGTTCGGACGAATTGGGTCAAATGCTGGACTCGATGCAAGCGATGCAGCAAGCCTTGGCCGGCGTGGTCGGCAGCGTTGGCGCTGCAGCCAATGATGTGGCCGAGAGCACAGGGCAAATCGTCAACGGCAATGTTGATCTGTCGGATCGCACTGCACGCTCAGCCTCCAGCCTACAGACCACCGCCGCCTCAGTCGAGGAAATTGCGGCCAATCTAAGCGGTGCCAGCGAGCTGACCCGCAAGGCCGCCGGCATCGCCACCAAGGCTCGCAACTCGGCCTCCGCCGGCGGCAAAGTGGTGTCGCAAGTGGTGGCGACGATGCAGGAAATCAGCGCCAGCTCGCACAAGATCGGCGACATCATCGGCGTGATTGACGGCATTGCATTTCAGACCAATATCTTGGCGCTGAACGCGGCGGTCGAAGCGGCCCGGGCCGGTGAGCATGGCCGCGGCTTCGCGGTGGTGGCCTCCGAGGTGCGGGCCCTGGCCTCACGCGCTGCCGGTGCCGCCAAGGAGATCAAGGTCTTGATTCAGGAGTCGACCGTCAAGGTTGAAACCGGTACCGCCCTGGTCAACAATGCCGGCGTCACCATCAGCAGCGTCGTCAATGAAGTCAATGACATGGGCAAGCTGATCGAAGAGATTTCGCACTCGGCGCAAGAGCAGGCCACCGGCGTCGGCGTGGTCAATCACTCGATGAACGAGTTGGACCGCAGCACCCAGCAAAACGCTTCGCTGGTCAGCGCACTGAGTAAATCCACCGAGGCCTTGACCAGTTCATCCTCACGTTTATTGGAAGCGGTGGGATTTTTCCGCGTCCACTGAGGCGATCAGCAGCCATAATCGATTAGCACCACGCAAGGATAGCAATGAGACTACTGACTTCATTCCTGCCCAAGTTCTCGCGTATCGGCTTTGGCCTGCTGAGCGCCTTGTTGATCGCGGCCAGCGCGATCGCCGCGCCTGCGCCCAAGGTGTTGAAGAAGGTGCCGCCAGAATTCCCCTCGGCGGCCGCCAAGAAAGGCATCACATCCGGCACCGTCAAGGCGCAACTAACAATTGCCGCCGACGGCAAGGTCACCGACGTTGCCATTCTGGAAGCGTCGCCTCCCAAGATTTTTGACCGCGCAGTGATTGACGCGTTGATGGAATGGCGCTTCGAAGGTAGCGGTGAAAAGAGGACGCACGAGATGACGCTCGTCTTCAATGAATGAATAGCTGTTGGAAGAATTGATTGATAGCAGATTAGGCCAAGCCAAGGAACGCAATGAGAAAAAACAAATCCCCCCTGACTCAATGGACTCGCGCGGGCCTGGGCCTGCTCAGCGCATTGCTGATTGCCACCAGCGCTATTGCTGCACCCAAGGTGCTGAAGAAGGTTCCACCTGAATTCCCGTCTGCTGCCACCAAGAAGGGTGTCACTTCGGGCTCGGTGAAAGCTCAGATCCAGATCGGCCCTGACGGCAAAGTCACTGACGTCGTTATTTTGGAAGCGGCACCGCCCAAATTGTTCGACAAAGCCGTGATTGAAGCGCTGATGGAATGGCGCTTTGAAGGCAGCGGCGAAAAGCAGACCCACGAACTCAAACTCGTCTTCAATAGCGAAGACTGAGCTCGCACTGGCGAAGCCGGGAGGCTTAGCCAGGCTAGCGAAGGACTGGTCGCGCGACCAGCGACCAGGCTGAGGCTGCACAGACAAACCCGGAAGGGTTTGGCAGGCAGCCGAAGGCTTGGGCGCGATACAAGCGCACAAGCTGAGCTCGCACTGGCGAAGCCGGGAGGCTTAGCCAGGCTAGCGAAGGACTGGTCGCGCGACCAGCGACCAGGCTGAGGCTGCGCAGACAAACCCGGAAGAGTTTGGCAGGCTGCCGAAGGCTTGGGCGCGATACAAGCGGCTGAGCTGAGGCTGCGCTGGCTAANGCAGACAAACCCGGAAGAGTTTGGCAGGCTGCCGAAGGCTTGGGCGCGATACAAGCGGCTGAGCTGAGGCTGCGCTGGCTAAGCCTTCTTGCCGGCCGCCAGCAGTTCCACCATGCGCTGCTTGTCGAAGCCGACCATTCGCTGACCCCTGACCAAAAAGGTCGGTGTACCCGGAGCCATCTGCGCGCGGTATAGCTCCGCGCATGCCGCGTTGGTTTCGATGAAACACTCGCTGTAGCTGATTTTCTCGGCATCCAGCCAGCTACGCGCTCGGCGGCAAAAGACGCAATCGGTACTGGACAGCATGACGATATCGCCGGGCCGTGCCAGCGTCCGCATCGAGTCGCCCTGGCTGCGGGCCTGCCAATGCTGGGCTAACTGCGAGGCTCCCATCACCAACAACACAATCAGCAGCAAGGGCGCGAATTCGCGCAAGCGCCGCAGGTTTCGGCCTTTGCGAGTCAGCGCAGGCGCTGCATTGGTGTCAGATGTAGGCATTGCGGGTCATCGGCGAGCGGCTGGGCCGGCAAACTGGGCCTGGGTTCAGACCGCCGCCGTCACAACAATCTCAAGCTTCCACTCGGGGCGAGCCAGCTTGGCCTCGACCGTGGCCCGCGGCGGCGTGTGGCCGGCCACCACCCAAGCATCCCAGGCGGCATTCATGCCGGGAAAGTCGGCCAGGTCGGCGATGAAAATCTGCGCACGCAAGATCTTGGTTTTGTCGCTGCCGGCGCGCGCCAACAAGGCGTCAATCGCGGCCAAGACTTGCGCCGTCTGGCCGGTGATGTCCTGGCTGGCGTCTTCCGGCACCTGACCGGCCAGATAAACCACTCCATTGCAAACCGCCATTTCGGACATACGGGCGCCGACGTCAAATCTCTCGATACTCATTTCAATTGCCTTTCTTCTTTGGATGTTTATGGGAATGGCCATGCGCATGCGGGCCGACACCGTGCGGATGTTTCTTGCTGCTATCGGCCGCAGGCACCGCGCCGACTGCCTTCTGGCCCAAACGGCTCTCCGTGCCCTTGAGCAACTTCTTGATGTTTTCGGCATGCCGCCACACCAGGAGCAAGCCAATCACGATCAAGACGCCGACGATAGGGCCGCTGCCCCAGATCATCATCTGGTAGATAGGCGCGAAGGCCGCCGACACCAAGGCCGCCAGCGAGGAATAGCGCGAGAAGTAGGCAATGATGGCCCAGGTCGCCAGCGTGGCGAGGCCCAAAAGCGGGTTCAACGCCATGATCACACCGGCCGCCGTCGCCACGCCCTTGCCGCCTTTAAAACGGAAGAAGACTGGCCACAAATGACCGAGGAAAGCCGTCAAGCCCACCAAGGCCGCCGTTCCTTCACCCAAACCGAAGCGGGCGCCGAAAATCATCACCAACAAAACCGCGACATACCCTTTCAAGGCGTCGAACAACAGCGTCAGCACGGCGGCGACCTTGTTGCCCGAGCGCAGCACATTGGTGGCCCCTGGATTGCCCGAGCCATAGCTGCGCGGATCGGACAAACCCATCAGGCGACTGATGATGACGGCAAAGGACAGTGAGCCGATGAGGTAGCCGATGATGCCGGCCAGAAGAGGGAAAAGTAGATCTTGCATGGGGCGCTATTGTGGCTGCTTTGAGTTCAAAATTTTCTCGACCCGTCCGGCACTGCGGCCGAGCGCGCGATACGC
Organism: Paucibacter sp. B2R-40; assembly: GCF_025717555.1. GTDB lineage: Bacteria > Pseudomonadota > Gammaproteobacteria > Burkholderiales > Burkholderiaceae_C > Paucibacter_A. The sequence goes on from NZ_JAJIRP010000004.1 coordinate 65,110, forward strand.
CTAGTCTGCACCGGCGCAGCTGACTGCCTTTGCGGCCAGCAATTCGGGCAGGATTCTGGGGTCTATGCCGACCAAAAAGCCGCGCCGCCCGCCATTGATGCAAATGCTGGGCAACGCCAAAATAGTCGCTTCGACAAACACCGGCATCGCCTTGCGCAGGCCGAAAGGCGAGGTCCCGCCGACCATATAGCCGCTATGCCGCTGTGCCACCTCGGGCTTACAGGGCTCAATCTTTTTGCAAGGAATCTGGCGCGCCAAAGCCTTCAGGCTGACTTGCGCATCACCGTGCATCAGCACGATCAAAGGCTGCGCCCTTTCATCCTGCATCACCAAGGTCTTGACGATGCTGTGCTCGGGCAGACCGAGTTGACGCGCCGATTCGGCGGTACCGCCGCGCTCCACATAATCGTAAACATGCTCGGTGAATGCTACTTTGTGCAGACGCAAAAATTGAGTCGCGGGCGTCTCACTGACATGGGAGGGTTTCTTGGCCATGGTCTGATTTTCACCGATCCACCGGAAGGCTTGCGCGCTGCAGGCAGAATCCAGCCACCCAAGCCCGACACCCCAGCCCCCATGATCAACCCCAAGCCCGAACTCACTCGCACAATGCTGGCCATCCTGAGCATCGCCCTGCTGATGTTCACTTCGCTGTGGATACTGTCACCCTTCATCGGGGCTTTGATCTGGAGCACGATGATCGTCGTGGCCACTTGGCCGATGATGCTGGCCCTGCAGCGACGCTTGTGGGGGCGGCGCAGTTTGGCGGCCTTGGTGATGGTGAGCTTGCTCTTGCTGGTCTTGTTTGTACCGTTGACGATCGCGCTGAGTACTGTCGTGTCTCATGCCGACGAGGTGGTGGCGATGGCAGGGTCATTGAGTGTGTCCGATCTGCCGCAGCCGCCCGCTTGGTTGGCTTCGGTTCCGCTGGTGGGAGAGAACCTGGCCGTCGCCTGGCACCGCATCACGGTCGACGGCATCGCGCCATTGGTAGCCCTGGCCAAGCCCTACCTGGGCGTGGCGTTCAGGTGGACGGCGGCACAGGCCGGCAGCCTAGGCCTTGTTGGCCTGCAGTTTCTGTTAACCGTGGTCTTGGCCGGTATTTTGTACAGCAACGGTGAAGTCGCGGCCCGCACCGTACGAGGCTTTGGTCGCCGACTCGCGGGCGAGCAGGGTGAGGCGGTGATCACCTTGGCCGGCCAAGCGATTCGCGGCGTGGCGCTGGGCATCGTCGTGACGGCCTTGGTGCAATCAGTGTTGGGCGGCCTGGGACTGTGGGTCGCCGGTGTGCCTGTTGCCAGTTTGTTGACCGCCGTGATGCTGATGCTGTGCCTTGCGCAGATTGGCGTCATACCGGTGCTGCTGCCAGCCGTTGGCTGGCTTTACTGGGGCGGTGACAACCTCTGGGGAACCCTGCTGTTGCTGTGGACCATGGTCGTGGGCACCATGGACAACTTCTTGCGCCCCTGGTTGATCAAAAAAGGCGCCGACCTGCCGCTGCTGCTTATTTTTGCGGGCGTCATCGGCGGCTTGTTCGCCTTCGGCTTGGTCGGTCTCTTCATCGGGCCGGTGGTATTGGCCGTGACCTACACCTTGCTGAATGCATGGATCGGGGATGACTTGCCGGCATCCGAAGTCACGGCCGACAGCAAGGACCTGCCTATTTGAGCACGGCGCCGCGCACCTCAAAGCGCAGTTGCTGCAAGACCCGCCCCCGCTCGTCCAGCAAGCGCAGCCCGTGCTGGCCAGGCCTTGGAGCCCAAGACATTGGGCTGCCGCGCCCCAGTAGCTTGCCGTCCAATTCCCACTGACCGGCTTGCCCCTCGAAGCGGATCTTCTGCGCCTGAGGCGGTATGTCAGGGTCGAGCGCGTAAATGCTGCCGTTCAGCGGGTTGCTGATGCCCATGGCCATGTTCGAGCGCAACTGCGCTGTGGCCAGCATGCGACTCTGTTCAGTCCCCCGGATGAACCATTCCGGCCGAGCCGGCTCACGCTCACCTTCAAAATTGGCGTCAAAGTCGACGCGCTGCTGCACCAGGCCGGCCGGCGGCTGCGGCGGCTTGGAGGGCTGACCTCGGTGCAAATAGCTGGCCAGCTTGGCCCAGACGGGTGCTGCGCCACTGACCCCGCTGACCCCATGCATCGCCTCGCCGCTGGCATTGCCAACCCAAACGCCAATCGTGTAGCGCTGCGTGAAGCCCAGGCACCAGTTGTCACGCATGTCTTTGCTGGTGCCGGTCTTGACCGCCGCAAAGCCGGCCGTGGCCAGCACGCTGTCGAAGCCGAAGGTGCGGGCACGCGCGGTGTTATCGGCCAGCATATCGGCAGCGATGAAGCTGGCCGCAGCCGTGCTGACGCGGCGCGGTGGCGGTACGAGGTCGCTCGAGCGCAAGCGCGCCGGGCTGTACTGCCCCCCATTCGCCAGCGCGCGATAGGCATTGCTCAGCGCCAGCAGGCTGACGTCCGAGCTGCCCAGCGCCAGTGACAGGCCGTAGAAGCCGCTGGTCTCGGGCAAGGCCAGGCCCAGCGCATTGAAGCGCTCGAAAACTTGTTCGGCGCCTAACATTGCCGTCAAGCGCACCGCCGGCACGTTCAGGCTGTTGCCAAGTGCGCTACGGGCCGACACATAACCCTTGAATTCGTGGTCGTAGTTTTGCGGCAAATACAGGCCCGCCGGCGTGCTGATCTGCGCCGGCGAATCATCCAGCAAGCTGGCCGGCGTGATCAGGCGCTTTTCCAGCGCCAGCTGGTAAATGAAGGGCTTCAAAGTCGAACCCGGTTGGCGCCTTGCCAGCACCCCGTCAACCTGGGCCGCACTGGACAGCTCGCCGCTGGAGCCGACCCAGGCGAGCACCGCGCCGCTGGCGTTGTCCAGCACCAGCACCGCGCCGTCCTCGACATTGCGGCCCGACAACTCGGCCAGCTGCTGCTTCAGCAGCATCAAGGCATAACGTTGCAGGCCCGCATCCAGGCTGCTACGTTGCTGGGCGGGGCCGTCGGCGCGCAAGATCTGCCGGGCGAAATGCGGCGCCAATTGCTCGCCCATCGGCTTGGCCGGGCGGCGCGCCAGCAAGGCCTCGGTGTCGCCCTTGAGTGCGGCACAACCCTGCGCTTGTGCGCGCCCCATCAGTTGCAGCAAGCCGCAGGCGCGCTGCGCCAAGAGCACGGCCGAAGCATTCGGCGCCCGCAGCATTGCGGCGGCCAGCGCGGCTTCCTCGGGGCTGAGCCCGCTGGGATGCTTGGCGAACAGGGTCTGCGCCAAGGCATTGATACCGACCACTTCACCACGAAAAGGCACGCTGTTCAGGTAGGCCTCCAGAATCTGCGCCTTGCTCCATTGGCGCTCCAGGCGACCGGCCAACCAGACCTGGCCGAGCTTTTGAGGCAGGCTGCGCCCGCTTGCCGGCCGCGCCAGACCGGCATCGATCAGGCCGGCCAATTGCATCGTCAGCGTCGAGGCGCCCTGAGTGCCTGCGTTCTTGCGGGTGTTCACCAGATTGCCCCAGGCACTGCGCGCCACCGCGCTCCAATCGACACCGCTGTGCTCGTAAAAGCGCTTGTCCTCGCCCAGCAACAAGGCCTGCAGCAAGGCCGGCGAGACCTGTTCCAGCGCCACCCAATCGAGCGCGCGGCGTTGGTGATCCAGACGCAGCGTCTGCAGCGCTTCGCCGTTAGCGGCCAGCAGCGTGAAGTCCGAAACTCGGTGAGCCGCACGCACTTGCTCAAAGCTCGGCTGAGCCCAGGCAGGCAATGCCAGACCAAGCCCAAAAGCCAGCAGGCCAAGCCAGCGGCCGATCAAGGTGCGACCTCCAGCACCCCCTGCGGCAATTCGCCGAACTGCTCCGGCGCATAAAGCGCCTCGGCGCGCGTGCCAGGCAGCAAGAAGCGCCCGGCATTGTTCAAGCGCACGGTGTATTCAAACTCATGCTTGCCGCGTGGCAAGAAGTCGAAGTAGCCGCGCCAGGCCTCAAAGCTGCGCTCCTCATAGCTAGGCCGGCGTCCAATCAGCGCCGGGGCACTGGCAGACGACTGCAAGGCCAGGCTCGAATCGCCGCCCAGCCCCGAACCCATGATCGCAGCACCGGCCGGCAGCGGGTCGGACAAGACCACCCAAGTCATATCGGCCTGCGCGTCCAGCTGCAGGCGCACCCGCACCAAGTCGCCGCGTGACCAGCGCCCGGCCACTTTTTGCTCGACCGGCAGCAGCTCGCGCGTGATCCGGTAGCCAGCGCTCAAGGGTTCCTTCAAAGGCACGGCGGCCAGCGACTGAATCGTCACCCAGGGTTTGCCGCTACCTTGGCTCTGCAGCTTCAATTGCCCCTCGCTCCAGGGCAGCAAGAGCGCGCCTCCATCGGGCTTGCGGCTCCAGTCCTGCGTCAGGCTTTTGCCCCCGAGCGAGGCCAGCGTCTGCCCGCTCGGCTTGACCGATTCAAACTTGGCCGAAAACTTATCCAGCGCCAGCACGCCCCAGAGATTGGCCGTTGTCGTCACCCATGCACCCCTGACCTGGCGACCCAGCAGACCCTGCAGCAAACGCGGCAGCTCGTCCTTCCAGCTCGGATCATCCATGGCGGCCAGCAGCAGTCGCGCCGCATTGCCGTCGCCGCTGTCCATCAGCCACCACCAGGCATCCGAATCCTCGTTGCTGAAGCTCAGCCGGGTGCCGGCATAGTTGAGCCGGCTGCGCAGCAGCGCTTGCGCCTCAGTGATGCGCTGCTCACGCTGCGGGGCCTTCAGGTTGCGCCGGTTCAGGCTCAGCCAATCGATCACCGCTGCGGTCGGCCAGGTCGACAAGTTGCGGCCATCGACCGTGCCCATGCCGGCCACACTAACCCGCCCATAGCGCGACAAGGCCTCCAGCGCGGCCAAACGCCGCACCTCGGCGTCCAGCTGAGCGCTGCGAGGTGACCAGCTCTTGCGCAAGACGCGGCCCTCGACGAAGGCACTCAGACCATCCAGCATGCGCTCTCTTGGCGCGGCCGGCAGCTCGCGCCCTGCCTCATGTGCGGCCGCCAACAAATAAGCCGTCAACCTGTCACTGCCGCCGGCACGCTCACCCTCGCGCGGCGGGAAGAAGTTGGCCAGCCCGTCAGCGTCCAAATAGCCGGGCAGGCGGTTCATCAGTGCCTGCCAACGCGCGGAATCATGCAGGCCAATCGCAACCGAGGTCTGCTGCTCCAGGCAGCTATAGGGATAAGTCTCGAAGAAGCGCTTGGGGCCCGGCAAATCGCCGCCCAAGCGGGCCTGCAGCAGCACATTGACGCCACCGCGTTTGACACCGTTCTCTGGCAAGGCATCCTTGGGCGGCGCCACGGCCAGGCTCATCGCGCCATCCAGCTGGCTCAGGCTGGCTTGCAAGACCTGCACAGGCACAGCGGGCAATACGCGCTGTTTGATCTTCAACTGATCCCGCGCCGCGCCGCCTATTTCCTGCGCCTGCGCCTGCCAGGTCAGCTCGCCCTCGCCCTCGCCCTTGCCTTCGCCTTCAGGCACTAGAACCTGCCACAGCAACTCGCGGGCCGCACCGGCCGCCAGGGTCAGATCTTGCGCGGGCGGGCTTTTGGTCAGGTCCGAGGCCTGCAAAGTCACCCGCAGCTTCATCTCGCGCGTCGTGCTGTTGCGCAGCGTCATTGCAGCCTGGAATTGGTCGCCTTCGCGCACCAAGGGCGGCAGGCCGGACAGCAATTGCAAGTCCTGCGTGACCCGCACCGAGGCCTGGCCCGTACCGAATTTCTGCGCACCCGCGTCGGCAATCGCCACCAGCCTGAAGCTGGTCAGCGAATCGTTCAAAGGCACGTCGATGACCGCCTCGCCATTGGCGTCAAGCTTTACTTGCGGCCGCCACAAGAGCAAGGTATCGAACAACTCGCGCGTCGGTGCGCGCCCGCCGCCGCCGCCTGCCGGCACGGCCTTGCGACCGTAGTGGCGCCGGCCGATGATTTCACTCTGCGCGGTGGCCGTCTCCACCCCCCAGCCGCGCCGCTGAATCAAGGCCTGCAACAAGTCCCAGGACGCATTACCGCGCAGCGCCAGCAGGCCCTCATCGACCGCCGCAAACGCCACTTCGGCGTCGGCCAGCGGCCGGCCGTTCTGGCTCACCTTGACGCGCGTCTGCACGCTCTGGCGCACGTTGTACTGCGGCTTGTCGGTCGTCACCGTCACTTGCAGCTGATGCTCGGCCAGGCCGACTTGCAGCTCGGCCACGCCGAGCTTGAAGGACGGCTTGGCCAGGTCCACCATCGCCGTCGGTGCGGGCATCGCGCGGCCCTCCCTGAACGCGCGCCACCAATCCACCGGCGCGCGCCAGCCCCAGCGGAAGAAGGAATACCAGGGCACTTCAAACACCCGCCCGCGCAGCGCCAACACGCTGACATAGACGTTAGGCGCCCAGGCCTTGTCAATTTTGAGCTCCATGGTGGGATCGCTGCCGCGCAGCGTCACGACCTTGGTTTCAATCACGCCCTCACGCTCCACCGCCACCAGCGCGGTCGCCTCCCGGAACGGCATGCGCACCTGCAGCCGCGCCGTTTCACCCGGCTCATAGCGTTTCTTCTCGGCCAGCACATCGATGCGGTCGTCATTGTCTTGCTCGAACCAAAGCTCACCCTGACGGGTTACCCAAACATTGCTGGCCGCCTGCACCGCACGGCCATCACCGTCCACGGCCTTCGCCACCAACTCCACCTCGCCGGCCACGTCAAGCTTGGCCTCGCAGGCCAGCAAGCCTTTATCGTCACTCTTGCCGCTGCACACCACGCCGAGCTCCTTGACCTCGTTGCGGTTGTCGTAGGCGTAGAAGCCGCCAACCATGCGCTTGCGCGAGCTGATCATTTGATTCAAACGCGCCTTCACCTCGATCGCCTGGCCGGCCAGCGGTTTGCCCGCCGTATCCAGCGCCAGCGCGCTGAAACTCAGCTTGCCGTCAGCGTTGCTGATCCAGCCCTTGCTGCGCAAACCCAGCACCACTTGGGACGGCCACAGCGGCAGCAGTTGCGCCACCGTCTTGGTCTCGCCGTTCGGATCTTGATAGCTCAACTCGGCGAGCAACTCGCTGGCACGCGCTATCTTGGGCAGCGGTTTTAGCAAGAATTCGGCCGCGCCGTTGCGATCGGTCGAGCCAGCCAGCTTGTCGACGACCAATTTGCCGTCGCGCTGGACCGGGCGGCTCTCGCTCTCGCCGTCCACTTGCTCTTGAGAGGATTGATAGGCTTGATAGGCGGACTCATTCGCACCTCGCTCGCGCGGCGGCTCAAACACAAACTCTTCAAAGCCCGCAAAGCTCAAGGCTCTGGGTCGCAACATGGCGCTGAGTTTGAGCGGCGCCTGTGCCAGCCCGCCGCCGGCCGTATAGTTCAGCTGCGCCGACATGCGCAGCTCGCTGGGGTTCACCGGCAATGCCTTGGGGCCACTCAGGCGCGCGGCTATCAAGGGCACGCGAAATTCCTCGACCCTGAAATCGCCGCTGGGCCAGCTGCGACCGCGCTGCGAGTCGACCTTGCCGCGCTCCAAGCTGATCCGATACGTACCGAGCTTGGCATTGGCCGGAATCAGCCACTGCGAGTTGCTGCTGCGCGTTGTCGGCCAAGTCAGCGGCAGCTCGATCTGCTGGCCGCTGCCCTCATGAATCAGCTTGACCCGGTCGGGCAAGAGCTCCGGTCTGGCCAAGCTGAGGCCTTGCGCGGTCTCGAGCCGGAAGAAATGTTTCATCGACACGGTCTCCCCGGCACGCAGCAGGCTGCGGTCCAGCACCGTGTGGGCGCGCGCATCGGGCTCAGGGCCATTCGAAGTGGGCAGGCCGAAGCGCCAGTTCTCGATGCCGCGGTTCCAGTTGCTGAACACAAAGGCCATGTCGGCTGGCTTCTTGATATCCAAATCGGCCTTGCGCGCGGTGATAAAAAACCCCCGCTCGGCCACACAACGCCGATCATTCCAGTCCGGGGCCACCAGTGCCAGCGGGACCTTGGCCAAACCTTGGCTGTCGGTGCGCCCGTTCCACAGCGGCTTGCCGGTGCAGTCATTGACGACCACATCCGCCTGCGACACCGGCCGGCCACGGTCCAGCGTCGTCACCCAGACCAGGCTGTTCTCGCGTCCCCATTTGAAATGCACGCCCAGATTGGTCACCAGCACGCCGGTGCGCACATACATCGGCGCATCCTTGTCCAATAAGGAACGCCCGAGCTTGGCCGAACTCAGCTCGACCACGTGATAGCCGGGCTCGGCCAGCGGCAGGCCGATCACCTCGAAGGGTCGCGCCTGCGCGTCCGCAGCCAAGGGCGTCGGCGGCAGCGCCAAGACCTGCGTGCCGGGTTCACGCGACAACAACTCGACCTCGCGCGTGTGAACGTAGCGCGTCGTCGTTTGACTATGTGTTTTGCCAGCTTCGTCCACCGACTTAAGCGTTTCCTCCCATAGCGAAGGCGGCAGGCCCAGCTCGCGCGCTGTCATCGTGGCCTCGTGGTAACGCTTGAGTTTGGCGTACCAGGCCAGCACCTCGGCGTCGCTCTGCAGGCGTTTGACGCGGATTTCACCCGGCGATTTGCCGGCATTTTTGCCCCCCGCCCAATCGGCCTGTACGTGGCGCATCGTGATCGGCAGCAAGGCCGGACCGTCCGCGTCGCGCTCGATCACGCCAAACGGCGCAGCGGCAAACTTGGCCAAAGGCGGCGCGGCGCCGGTGCTGAGCTTCAAAGGGAAGCTCGCTGCATTGCTCAGCACACGGCCACTGACGTCTTTCAGGCCGGCCGGTAACTCGAGCATGAACTGCGCGTTCTCGGCCAAGGGCGCTGGAAATTGCAACTCGCTCAGCTCGGGCGCCTTGTCCTGCGCCGCCGGCTTGGGCGCCAGCGCAGCGCCGCTCGAGGGCTTGAGCCGCACCTTGAGCGCCAGCTCGCGCGGCACCGGTTCGCTGAACAGCAAGCGCAGCGGGCGCACCGGTATGCAAGGCGCGTTGGCACGCTCGCGCTCGCAAGAAAAATCCGCCGTGAAGGGGCGGCGCACCTGGTACTCAAAGCGCTGTGTCGCGCCCACCTTGCCGTGGCTCCAGACCAAATTCAGCTTGGCCCCGGCCGGCAATGGGCGCTGGCAGTGCAGCAGCCAGTGTCGATCGGCGTTCTTGGTAATCTGCTGTGACTTAAGAATTGTCGTGCGCGCTGCTTCATCCGCCACCAAGGCCGGAACTCGTTCACCCAAACCCTCGACCTCGCACCAAGCACGCTTGGCGACTTCCGCCGCCGTCAAGGCGCCGTTGAGCTTCAACAAGAAATGCTGATCCTCTTCGATCTGGCTGCCCGACCAGGGCCAGGTCTGAACAACAAACGCTGCGCCGGTGCTAAAGCCGAATTCACGCGGGCCAGTCAAGGCGCTGCCGATGGGTTTGAAGTCGTCTTTCAGCAAGACTTGGCACTTCAAGCCGGCCGCCAAGGGTTCGTTCAAATCGAACAACCATTCTCGGGCGCTGGCCCAGCGAGGGCTGCCGCTGATGCGCTGGCTACCGGCTGCGCCGTCGCAATGCAGGGCGGCCGGCGCCGGCAAGCGCGGGTCGCCGGCGGCCACCACCGCCTCCGAGAAACCCAGCCTGATTTGCCTGACCTCAGCGACTTCACCGCTGGGGCTGATCGTGATGGAAGTGGCGTGAGCGCTGGTCAGCGCCAGCAAAGCCAACCCGCCCAGCAAACCCGCATGTTTTGATATTTGACCCATCCAGCGTTTCATCTGCCCTCCCAGGCTTGCTCACAGCAGCGGCAAGTCTAGTGCCAACTGCTGCACAGCGGGCTCGCCCAAGCACTCGCTTCAGCATTTGATGCGCAGGACCGGGCCAAGCAGCCAGGGTTCAAGCAGCGCCCAAAAAAAACCCGGCCGGAGCCGGGTTTCAACTGAGGGGACGATCCGAACTCAGGGCTTGTTGCCGGTAGGGAAAGGCCAAGCGGCTTGTGGGCTCAGCGCAGTCTTGGCGGCTGGGGCGGCGGCAGCTGGCTTGGCAGCGGCCTTCTTGGCTGCTGGCTTGGCGGCTGGCTTCGCTGCAGCTTTGGCAGCAGGCTTTGCCGCTGGTTTAGCCGCTGGTTTGGCTGCTGGCTTGGCTGGCGCCTTGGCAGGAGCTTTAGCAGGAGCCTTCTTCACGGGAGGCGTGTCCTTCTTGGCTGGCGTGGCTGGCTTCTTTGCAGGAGCGGCAGCCTTCTTCGCAGGAGCAGCAGCCTTCTTGGCTGGAGCTGCAGCCTTCTTCGCTGGAGCGGCAGCCTTCTTCGCAGGTGCAGCGGCCTTCTTAGCAGGAGCAGCAGCCTTCTTGGCAGGTGCAGCGGCCTTCTTCGCAGGTGCAGCGGCCTTTGGAGCAGCAGCCTTTTTCGCAGGTGCAGCGGCCTTGGTTGCAGCAGCCTTCTTCGCGGGAGCAGCAGCCTTCTTCGCAGGTGCAGCGGCCTTTGGAGCAGCAGCCTTTTTCGCAGGTGCAGCGGCCTTGGTTGCAGCAGCCTTCTTCGCGGGAGCAGCAGCCTTCTTCGCAGGTGCAGCGGCCTTTGGAGCAGCAGCCTTCACGGGAGCAGCGACCTTCTTGGCCGGAGCGGCCGCCTTAGGTGCTGGTGCGGCCTTTTTGGCCGGAGCCTTCTTTGCAGTTGCCATTTTTCAGTTCTCCTTGATCAAGTGGAAAGAGCACTGCCTGCAAGGCCTAAGCCGCTGCAGCGCAGTTATTCACCACCCAGGTGTCGCTTAAGGTTGGCGCCCCGGTGCGGTGAATTGGGTTGTTAGCTGATCAAACTTCAGCCAACGAATCTTCTTGAGTCAACAATAAACTGGAACAAGGCGGACAAAGGCTCCAAGCCAATACCTACTCAGTCCCAGGACAATGCGCCACCGGATTGGTACTCGATGACGCGGGTTTCGAAGAAGTTGCGCTCCTTCTTCAGATCAATCATTTCGCTCATCCATGGGAAGGGGTTCTCCTCACCAGGGAAGAGCTCTTCCAAGCCAATTTGTGTCGCACGCCGGTTAGCGATGTAACGCAGATAGCCCTTGAACATCGATGCATTCATGCCCAACACGCCACGAGGCATGGTGTCTTCGGCATAGGCATATTCCAGATCAACCGCCTTCAGGAACAGCGCCTTGATTTCGGCCTTGAACTCGGGCGTCCACAGATGCGGGTTTTCAAGCTTAAGTTGGTTGATCAGGTCGATGCCGAAATTACAGTGCATGGACTCATCACGCAAGATGTACTGGTACTGCTCGGCTGCACCGGTCATCTTGTTTTGGCGGCCCATCGCCAGGATCTGCGTGAAGCCGACGTAGAAGAACAAACCCTCCATCAGACAGGCGAAAACGATCAGACTCTTAAGCAGCGTTTGATCATTCTCGGGCGTGCCGGTATTGAAGTGCGGATCCATGATCGCGCCGATAAACGGGATCAGGAACTCATCCTTGTCACGGATCGACTTGACCTCGTTATAGGCGTTGAAGATCTCCGACTCGTCCAAGCCCAAGGACTCAACGATGTATTGATAGGCGTGGGTGTGGATCGCCTCTTCAAAGGCCTGGCGCAACAGGAACTGGCGGCATTCGGGCGCGGTGATGTGGCGATAGGTGCCCAGCACGATGTTGTTGGCGGCGAGCGAATCGGCGGTCACGAAAAAGCCAAGATTGCGCTTGATGATGCGGCGCTCGTCTTCGGTCAGCCCGTTCGGGTCTTTCCACAAGGCGATGTCACGCGACATATTCACTTCTTGCGGCATCCAATGGTTGGCGCAAGTGGCGAGGTATTTTTCCCAGGCCCATTTGTATTTGAAGGGCACCAACTGGTTGACGTCGGTCTGGCCGTTGATGATGCGCTTGTCGGCCGCGTTGACGCGGCGGGCGGGAGCTGCAAGCGCTTGTGCAGGGGCGCTCGGCGTTATGGCCGCGGCCGCTGTGGAGGCAGTTGTGAAAGCCGTTGCGGCAGATACGGAGGCAGCCGAGCCGGCGTTCACAGCGGGGCTGGGCGCAGTAGTCGCGAAATTCGCGGGTGCTTTTTCAGCGGGCTTCAGGTCTTCTTCCCAAACCAACATAGTCTGTTTTCCTATCGAGTCGAATTATCAGAGTGTTGTGTTCAAACACCAAGGACTTCTTGACATCAACACGTCTTGCGCGTTGCGAAGTCGCAAATCACATAACTCTGAATTGGTGCATACAAAAAACAGCAGATGCCGATGAACAGTGGCATCGCAGGCGACGAGAAAAAAGGCCACCTCAAATCGAGCGGCCTTTTTTCTTTTCAACGATTTACTGACAAGCCTCGCAATCCGGGTTGTCAATCGAGCAGAACTTCATGTCTGTCGCTGGCAACTCGGGCTCGACTGCGGCGACCGGCGCAGCGGAATTTGCGGCCGAGGCCATCCCCGCAGACGCGCCCGACGAGACCGCATTGAGCTGCCCCGAAGACTTGACGGTGCTCTTCTCGGCGTGCGTAGCACCCATGGTGCGCAAATAGTAGGTCGTCTTCAAACCGCGCAACCACGCGAGCTTGTAGGTCTCATCGAGCTTCTTGCCCGAAGCGCCGGCCATATAGATGTTCAGCGACTGAGCCTGGTCGATCCACTTCTGACGGCGCGCGGCGGCTTCAACCAACCACTGCGTCTCGACCTCGAAGGCGGTCGCGTACAGCGCCTTCAACTCTTCCGGCACGCGGTCGATGCGGCGCAGTGAGCCATCGAAATGCTTCAGGTCCATCACCATCACGTCGTCCCACAGACCCAGGCGCTTGAGGTCACGCACCAAGGCGTCGTTGATGACGGTGAACTCGCCGGACAGGTTCGACTTGACCGACAGATTGCCGAAGCAAGGCTCGATCGAAGCATCCACGCCGATGATGTTGGAGATGGTCGCCGTCGGCGCGATCGCCACGCAATTGCTATTGCGCATGCCGTGCGCTTGAATGCGAGCACGCAGCGCGTCCCAGTCCATCGTGGTCGAGCGGTCAACTTCCACATATCCACCGCGCTCCTTGGCCAGCAGGTCGAGCGAGTCGATCGGCAAGATGCCGCGGTCCCACAGCGAGCCGCGATACGAGGAGTAGCGGCCGCGCTCTTGCGCCAACTCGGTCGAAGCCTGGTAGGCGTAATAGCAGATCGCCTCCATCGACCGATCGGCGAACTCGACCGCCTCATTCGATGCATAGGGCAGACGCAGCGCATACAGCGCGTCCTGGAAGCCCATCAGCCCCAAGCCGACCGGACGGTGACGCAGGTTCGAGTCACGTGCCTTCTTGACCGCGTAGTAGTTGATGTCGATGACGTTGTCGAGCATGCGCATCGCGGTCGAAATCGTCTTTTGCAGCTTGGCGTGGTCAACACCCTTGTTGCCGTCTTCGCCCAGCACCAGATGCTGCAAGAGATTGACCGAACCCAGATTACAAACCGCGATCTCGCTGTCATTGGTGTTCAGCGTGATCTCGGTGCAAAGGTTGCTCGAGTGCACGACGCCGACATGCTGCTGCGGCGAGCGCACATTGCAGGCGTCCTTGAAGGTGATCCAAGGGTGGCCGGTTTCGAACAGCATCGACAGCATGCGGCGCCACAGGTCCTTGGCCTCGATGCGCTTGAACAGCTTGATCTCGCCGCGGTCAGCCTTTTCTTCGTAGGCGACATAGGCCTTCTCGAAGGCGATGCCGAACAGGTCATGCAGATCGGGCGTGTTCGAAGGGCTGAACAGCGTCCACTGGCCGCCGTCCATCACGCGGCGCATGAACAGATCGGGGATCCAGTTGGCGGTGTTCATGTCATGGGTGCGGCGGCGGTCATCACCGGTGTTCTTGCGCAGCTCCAGGAACTCCTCGATGTCGAGGTGCCAGCTTTCCAGATAGGCGCAGACCGCGCCCTTGCGCTTGCCGCCCTGATTGACCGCGACCGCCGTGTCGTTGACCACCTTCAGGAAAGGCACCACGCCCTGGCTCTTGCCATTGGTGCCCTTGATGTGCGAGCCCAAGGCGCGCACCGGTGTCCAGTCATTGCCCAGACCACCGGCAAACTTGGACAGCAGAGCGTTCTCTTTCAAGGCCTCGTAGATACCGTCCAGATCATCGGCCACGGTCGTCAAGTAGCAGCTCGACAACTGCGAGCGGCGCGTGCCGGAGTTGAACAGCGTCGGGGTCGAGCTCATGAAGTCAAAGCTGGACAGCACTTCATAGAACTCGATCGCACGCGCTTCGCGGTCGATCTCGTTCAGCGCCAGGCCCATCGCCACGCGCATGAAGAAGGCCTGCGGCATTTCGATGCGTTGGTCGTCGATGTGCTGGAAGTAGCGGTCATACAACGTCTGCAGGCCGAGGTAGTCGAACTGCAAATCGCGCTCGGCTTTCAGCGCCGCGCCCAAACGGGCCAGGTCGTACTGACCCAGACGCTCGTCCAGCAACTCGGCCTTGACGCCCTTCTTGATGTAGCCGGGGAAATACTCGGCATAGCGCGCATGCATCTGCTCTTGCGTGATCTCGCCGCCGACCACTTCGCGGCGGATCGTGTGCAGCAGCAGGCGCGCCGTCGCCTGGCTGTAGCCGGGGTCGCGCTCGATCAAGGTGCGGGCGGCCAGGATCGCGGCCTTGTAGACCTCGTCGATCGGCACGCCGTCGTACAAATTGCGCTTGGTCTCGGCCAAGACCGGGTCCGGCTTGACGTCCTCGCCCAAGCCAGCGCAGGCCGACACGATCAGGCTTTGCAGATGAGCAAAGTCCAGCGGCACGCGTTGGCCGCCGTCGATCACGGTCAGCTGCACCTCGGCGACCGGCTTATCGATCTTGCCCTGGGCCAGGCGCTCTTGCAGGCGACGCTCGCGGTAAAGCACATAGGCACGCGCGACTTCGTGATGACCGCCGCGCATCAGGCCCAGCTCGACCTGGTCCTGCACATCTTCAATATGGAAGGTACCGCCGCTCGGGCGCGAGCGCATCAGCGCACGCACCACCGCTTCGGTCAGGCCGTCGACCGTCTCGCGCACGCTGGCCGAGGCCGCGCCGCTGGTGCCATGCACGGCCAAAAAGGCCTTCATCAAGGCAACGGCAATCTTGCTCGGCTCAAACGACACCACGGCGCCATTGCGGCGCAGGATTTGATAGGCCTGAAATGCCGATTGCAAAAGCTGGCCTTCGGGGCTAACCGAATGCGGGCTGGCTCCCAGAGTGGCGGCGTGGGCGAGTTGAGTCTGCATGAATCGTCCTTTGATGTCTCGTTGAAATCTTGAAAAACAAAGCGTGGCGCGCGTCAAACGCGCCTGAGCTTCAATTTAAATTGGGGTGTATTCGGCACATCGGCGTGGGCTTCAGCACGCCCAAGCCCAGGCTTGACCTTGCACGGCCCGTAGGCACCGGCATTGCACCTACAACAGCCAGCTCCGCCCCTGCAATATGCCCAAAGGTGGCATGCAAACCAGTGTTGAATACAGGGCCGAAGGATAGCATGAAGCACACTATATCTGGGGTCACCGTGCCACTCAAGCACTACAGCTAGCGTATCTATCCCATTGACGGCGGCGGAAATTAAGGTTAGCCGAGGCAATGAATCAAAGCCGGGAAAGGGCCGACAAGGCGACTTTGCTTGATGCCTTCTGTGCCCGAGCGCGCCGAGCCGCATTCCTGCTGGCTTGGCGACCAAAAATGCCCGCTAAACCGCGCCAAACCTTGCGCCAAAAACTTCGTACCAGAACGCTCACCTGACCAACCATGGGGCGGCGCGGCCGAACTGACGACTTGTGTTGGCGCCTGGCTAGTCTTCGCCTTGATCCGCCTCGTCCGCCGTCACTCCCAGGCGCGCCATGCGGTAGCGAATTTGGCGCAGCGACAGCCCCAAGCTGGCGCCAGCGGCGGTGCGGTTAAAACGGTGCTGCGTCAGGGCACGCAGCAAGATGTCGCGCTCAACATCATCCAAATAGCTCGCCAGATCGCTTGGCAAATCGGCCGGGGCGGTGTGAAGACCGAAGCCTTTGGCTGCGGACCCGGCAGGCGCCAAGTCAAACTCATCGGCCGCATCCAGGCCCGCCAGCTGAGATTCATCCAACAGCGACTCGGGCAAACCGAGATCGCCCGCATCGATCCACTCGCCGCCGGACAATGCCAGCGCGCGGTGGAGCAGATTCTCAAGCTCCCGCACATTGCCGGGGAAGGCATAGCGCGTCAATTGCGCCAACGCGGCCGGCGTCAGCTTCGGCACCGGCGAGACACCGGCGTCGGCAGCGATGCGCTCCAGCACGCGCTCGCCAATCATCGGCACATCCTCGATGCGCTCACGCAAGGGCGGCACGCGCAGCTGAATCACATTCAAGCGGTAAAACAAATCTTGCCGGAAGCGCCCTGCCGCCACCTCCGCACCCAGATCTTTGTGGGTGGCGCTGAGGATTCGCACATTGACCGATGCTTCCGCCACCGCTCCGACCGGCCGCACCGAACGCTCCTGAATCGAACGCAAGAGTTTGCTCTGCATGGCCAGTGGCAAGTCGCCTATTTCATCCAGGAACAAGGTGCCGCCGTCGGCAGCCTGGAAGAAACCCTCGCGGTCTTCATTGGCGCCGGTGAAAGCGCCCTTGCGGTAGCCAAAAAATTCGGCCTCCAACAACTGTTCCGGGATGGCGCCGCAATTGACCGCCACAAAGCGTTGGCGCGCCCGCACACCGCTGTCGTGAATGGCGCGAGCCACCAATTCCTTGCCGGTGCCCGATTCACCCTGCAAGAGCACCGGCGCCATGCTGCGCGAAACTTTTTCGATCAAGGAGCGCAACTCCTGAATCGCTGCCGACTTGCCGGCCAGGCGGGACAGCGCCGTCAACAAATGGGCCGCGGCAGCGGGCACAGGCTTGGCCAACACTGGCCGCTCTTTGACGGTCTCCTTCGCGATCACCTGAGGGGGCTGACTTGGCGACTTCGCCGGCAGTAGGCTCGGCACCACCGCCGGCACCGTCTGCGGCTGGCGCCCCAAGGCGGAGGCCACCACCTGCCTGAACTGGCGCAGATCAACCGGCTTGGTCAGGTAGTCATAGGCCCCTGCCTTGAGCGCCTCGACGGCGTTCTCGGCCGAGCCGTAGGCAGTGATCACCAGCGTCTTCTCATCCCTGCTCTGCTGCTCCAGCCAATGCAAAATGTCCAGGCCACTGCCATCGGGCAAACGCATATCGGTGATGACGGCGCTGTAGTGGCGACGCTGCAGATGCGTCAAGGCCTCGGCCACCGACCCTGCCGTTTCCAAGTGGTAGCCCTCGCGCATCAAGGTCAGCTCATACAAGGTCCGCAAGTCAGGCTCGTCATCCACCACCAGCAAACTGAAGGCCAAACCGTCGGAAGTCGCGCTGCTCATAAATGCCTTCAAAAAAGAGTTGGGCTGCGCAATGAAGGCGCAGCGGACTCGATCAAGCGCAGCCGGATGCTGAACTCGTTGCCGGGCAAGTTTGCGTCTTGGCGGCGGCGATAGTCGATTTGGGCGCCGTAGCGCTCACACAATTCGCGGCAGATGTACAAGCCCAATCCCGAGCCGCGGCTGCGGGTGGAAAAGAAGGGCTCGAACAAATGACGCTCCACCTCGGGCGGGATCGCCGGCCCGGCATTGAAAACAGTCAAGCTTGCCATCGGCTGGGAATTGGCCGCCAGCTCGAGCGCCAAGCTGACTTGCACGCAGGCCGGCCCAGGCTCGGCATGGCGCAAGGCGTTGTCGAGCAAATTGACCAAGACCCGGCGCAGATGTTCGGGATCAAAGCTGACCACCAAGGCCTGCAGCGGCACGGCGCAAGTCAAGGGGTCATTGGGTCCGGGCGCCAACTGATTGGTGCGCGCCCATTCGAGACAGGTCTCGCTGACCAACAAGCTCGCATCCAGTGGCACCGGCGCCGGCACTGCGCCGGGCGCCACTTCCAAAACATCGTCAATGATGCGCTTGAGCCGTGCCACATTGGAGGCCACCATGCGCGTCAACTGCTGCGAGCGGGGCTCGGCCAGATCCTCGGACAGCAAGGCGTTGGCTTGATCGATAGCGGCCAGCGGATTGCGGATTTCATGCGCGATGCCGGCCGACACACGGCCCATCGCGGCCAGTTTTTCTTGCTGGCTGCGTGCCAAGACCTTGCGGTTGTCCTCGATAAAGAGCACACACAAATCTTCACTCGCCTCCGACTCCCTGCGCCTTGTGAAGCGCATGCGCAGGCGCAGGCTGCGCTCTGCGCCGCTCTCGAAGGCCAGGCCTACATCGCGCCCGGCCTCGGGCCAAGTGGCCGAGGCAAAGGCCTGCTCAACCGCCCGCACCAGCGGTTGCCAAGCCGGCACACCGCGCAGCTGAAATGGAGCCGTGCGCACCGCCGACTGGCCGTCGGCCAACAAGTCGCGGGCGGCCGGATTGGCGGCACGCACATGGCCGCGCCGGTCCACCACCAACACACCTTCTTGCATCTCGTCGATCACCAGCCGATTCAGCTGCGCTTGCTGGCGCGCGAACTCCATGCTGCCACGTGCGGCGCGCTCCTCGCGGGCCAAGCGGCTGGCCATCTCACTCGCCAACAAGCTGATGACAAAAAAGCCGCTGCCCACCAGACCTGCTTGCGTCAAGCGCAGCGCCACATCGGCGCCGTCAAGCACCGCCCAGCCGGCCACGCCCAACATCACCAAGGCCGCGATGGCCGCCGTGGCCAGGCCAAGCAAGCGCGGGGTCAGCACGCCGGCCATCAAGACCGGCATCACGAACAGCGCGCCGTAATTGACCCCGCCGCTGCGGTCCGATGCATGCAACAAACCGAACAAGGCCAAATCCAAGCCAATGCTGGCCCACCATTGAGGGCTGCTAACACGTGCCAAGGTCTTCGCAGAAGCGCCGCGTTGCAAGCGCGGCAGCAGCCACAAGGTGAGCGCCTGCGTGGCGTAGAGCACGCACAAGATATTCGTCCACAGCGGCACCGCCGAGCCGAGCAAACCGGCGATCAGCTGCGTCGCCACCAGCGCCAGCCCCAAGGCCGCGCGGGCGGCCAAAAAAGCCCGGTACAAACGTGTGAACGCGTTGCCACCAGCGCTCACCAAACGCCGCGCTGGCTGAAAGAAGAATTGCGAATTTGCAGCCGCCGTGTCAGCTCGCTCCTGCCCAGACTCGGCCAAATCCAGCTCTTCGGCCAAGCCCTCGGCGGGGTCTAGCGTGTCCGGCGTGTCAGCGGGAATGCCAGGGCCAAACCAAGACTGCGGCGCCACAGTCATGAGCGAGTGCCATGCGCCAACTCGAAGGCCGCCCGATGTGCCCCACTGCAAAACACACCGCCCTGGCCAGGCAATGCTTCGTCAAGCGGCAAATGCAGCCCGCATTGTGCGCAAGTCGCCATGCTCAGGGCTTGAGCCTTGGGCTGAGCGGGCGAATCGGGCTTTACGGCGGGTGGGCGGGCGCGCTTGCGTGCCAGCATCGAGAACACCAACGCCACAACAACGATAAGCAAAAGGTATTTCATGAAGCTTCAAGTTCTTCCAGCGTGAATACGCGATAGACGCTCAGACCGAGCGCTGCAACACCACTTCCAACACAAAGCGTGAGCCGGCATAGGACAGCAAGAGCAGCAAGGCGCCGAAGTAAAGCCAGCGGGTTGCGCGGCGACCGCGCCAACCGAAGACCCGCCTGCCAGCCAACAGGCCACTCAGCACCACCCAGCCCAGCACCGCAAACAAATTCTTGTGGTCCCAGCGCCAATGCGGGGTGAACCACCAACCCAGCACCACCGCCAAAGACAGGACAGCCACGCCGGCACCGACGAATTGAAAGGTGAGCCGCTCGAGTCGCAGCAAGGGCATCAAGGGTTCGGGTCGTGGCTCCTGCGGCTTGCCATGGCCAGGTTTCATCTGCCGCATCTGTCGCTCGGCCCGACTCAACAAGGCCGCATGCAAGACCGCCACCCCGAACAAGCCGTAAGAAGCCAGTCCCAGCACCCAGTGGATGGGGGCCCAAGGCGAGGCCGCCTGCGGCCTGCTCTCGCCGGGAAACAGCAGCGCCAATACCACCACCAGCGCCGCCAGCAGGGCCAGAACACGCCGCACGCCGGCCAAGGGCAGGAAGCGACTCTCCAACATATAGACCGCGATCACCAACCAGACAGTCATGGACAAAGCAGGCGCGAAACCGAAACGTGCACCCGCCTGCGCTTGGCCAAAGCCGGCAATGTCCAAAACCAAGGCCAGCAAATGCGCGGCCCAGGCCAACATCAAGACGCCATGTGGGCGCGCTGGGTTTTGAATGTGGTCTGACGTCGCTTTGGGGGTCGACACAGCGACCCAGCCATAGGCCAAAACGGACAGCAAACTGACTGCCAGCAAGACAGCGCTGACCGGTGTTTGAGAAGCGGGCGATAAAATCATCCTCACAGTGTACTTTTGCGCGCCTCGCCAGACCGACGGTGCCTCTCTCCAATGGCTTCCAATTTGACCGACCGCCTGAGTCGTCTCGTGAAAACGATGCGCGGCCAGGCCCGCATCACCGAAACGAACGTCCAGGAGATGCTGCGCGAAGTGCGCATGGCGCTGCTAGAGGCCGACGTGGCGCTGCCCGTCGTGCGCGACTTCATCACCCGCGTCAAAGACAAGGCGCTCGGCGCCGAGGTGATCGGCTCGCTCAACCCCGGCCAGGTGCTGGTGTCGATTGTGCAAAAGGAATTGGCCGCGACCATGGGCGAAGGGGTCGCCGACCTCAACCTCGCCGCCCAGCCGCCTGCCGTGATCCTGATGGCGGGCCTGCAAGGCGCGGGCAAGACGACCACCACCGCCAAGCTGGCCAAGCACCTGATCGAGAAGCGCAAGAAAAAAGTGCTGACGGTCTCCGCCGACGTCTACCGCCCGGCCGCGATTGAGCAGCTCAAGACCGTCACCAAACAGGCCGGCGCCGAGTGGTTCCCGTCGACGCCGGATCAAAAGCCGCGCGACATCGCGCTGGCCGCGATCGACTACGCCAAGAAGCATTATTTTGATGTGCTGCTGGTGGACACCGCCGGCCGACTCGCCATCGATGAAGCCTTGATGGCCGAGATCCGCGACCTGCATGCTTTGCTCAACCCGATTGAGACGCTGTTCGTCGTCGACGCGATGCAGGGTCAGGATGCGATCAACACGGCCAAGGCCTTCAAGGAAGCGCTACCGCTGACCGGCATCGTGCTGACCAAGCTGGACGGCGACTCGCGCGGCGGCGCGGCGCTGTCGGTGCGCCAGATCACCGGCGCACCGATCAAATTCGCCGGCACGTCGGAGAAAATCGACGGCCTGGAGGTGTTTGACGCCGAGCGTCACGCCGGCCGCGTCTTGGGCATGGGCGACATCGTCGCGCTGGTCGAAGAAGTCACCAAGGGCATCGACGTCGCCGCGGCGCAAAAACTGGCCGACAAACTCAAAACTGGCAGCGGCTTTGATCTGAACGACTTCCTGGCCCAGATCACGCAAATGAAGAAGATGGGCGGCCTGGCCGGCCTGATGGACAAGCTGCCCTCGCAGATGACGGCCAAGACGGGTGCGGCCGATATGGACCGGGCCGAGAAGGACATGCGCCGCATGGAAGGCATCATGAACGCGATGACCGCCAAGGAGCGCCGTCAGCCTAGCCTCTTACTCGATGGCAAGAGCAAGGCCAGCCGCAAGCGCCGCATCGCCAGTGGCGCCGGCGTGCAGATTCATGAAGTCAACCGCGTACTGACCCAGTTCGATCAGATGCAGGGCATGATGAAAAAGATGAGCGGCGGCGGCATGATGAAGATGATGAAGAAGCTGGGCGGTATGAAGGGCATGGGCGGCATGCCCGGCATGAAATAAGCCCCTCGCCCGCGGGTACGTAAAAATGGCCGGTATCAAACCGGCCACTTTTTCTTGGCGCCCGGCTTGGGGCGGCCCGGCGCTCGGGCGCAAAACCTTATTCGAGCAGCGCCTGCGCGAACTCGCGGGCGTTGAAGGTTTGCAAGTCCTCCAGCTTCTCGCCCACGCCGATGAAGTAGACCGGAATCGCGCGCTCGCGCGCTATCGCCGCCAGCACGCCGCCCTTGGCCGTGCCGTCGAGCTTGGTGACGATCAAGCCGGTCAGGCCGATCGCATCGTCAAAGGTCTTGACCTGCGCCAGCGCGTTCTGCCCGGTGTTGCCATCAATCACCAGCAAGACCTCATGCGGCGCGCCGTCCTGCGCCTTGCCGATCACGCGCTTGATCTTCTTCAGCTCTTCCATCAGATGCAGCTGCGTCGGCAGGCGGCCCGCCGTGTCCGCAATCACCACATCACAGCCACGGGCGCGCCCGGCCGTCACCGCATCAAAGGTCACAGCCGAGGGGTCGCCGCCCTCCTGGCTGACGATCTCGACTTGGGTGCGGTCGGCCCACACGGCCAACTGCTCACGCGCAGCGGCTCGGAAGGTATCGGCCGCGGCCAGCAAGATCTTCTGATCGGCCTCGGCCAAGTGACGGGTCAGCTTGCCGATGCTGGTGGTCTTGCCGGCGCCGTTGACGCCGACCACCATCATCACCGTCGGGCTGTGTTGACCGACCGCCAATGCTTTCTCCAGCGGCCGCAGCAAATCGGCCAAGGCTTCCACCAAAAGCCCACGCACGGCTGAAGGCGCGGTCACCTTGGCCTCCTTGACGCGACGCTTGAGATCGGCAAGCAGATGCTCGGTCGCTTTGACGCCGGTGTCGGCCATCAGCAGCGCAGCTTCCAATTCCTCGTACAAGGCATCGTCAATTTGCGTGCCGGTGAAGACTTGCGCAATGCTGGAGCCGGTTTTTCGCAATCCTTGCCGCAGATTGTCGATCCAACTGCGGCGAGGCTCAACGACGGGCGCCTGGTCCTCTGCGGCGGGCACGGGCATGGACACTGGCAACGCTGCAGGGACGACGACCGCATGTTCGACCGTCGCCGGTTCGGGCGCTGGCAGCGGCGCAGGCGCAACGATCAACTCAGCAAGCAGTTCAGCAATCGGTTCAGAAAGTGGTGCGGCCACCACGGCTGGTTCGGGCACGACAACCGGAACTGGCGTCGGCACCGGGGTGGAAGAGAACTTTTTCTTGAAGAAGCTGAACATCGCGCAACCTGGGAATGACGGTGCGCGACCGTGTTTGAAGCCACGCTGTCACACACCGCCTTGTGAAGAGCCTGCGTCAACGCAAAAAATAACCGTCAACGCAATGACTGCGGCCAAGCCGGCCAGCAAATCAATAAGCCGGAATCATAATCGGCTGGCTCGGGCAGCCCTTTGCGTGGCCCCAGGAATCTAGCTATGCGAATTCTCAATGCCGAATCCACCGCCGATCTGCTGCCCTATGAGCGACTCATTCCAGCCGTCAGGCAAGCCATGCTCGATTTGCGTGCCGGCCTGATTCACGCCAGCGGACGCACCGTTTTGCCCCTGCCTGAGGGCGGCTCCTACTTGGCGATGCCCTGCACCGATGCGCGCTATGCCGTCACCAAGCTGGTCGCCGTAACCCCCGCCAACCGCGAACGTGGGCAGCCGACGATTCAGGGCCGCGTGGTCGTCAGCGAGGCCGGCAGCGGCACGCCTCTGATCATTCTGGACGGCATCGTCGTGACAGCCCGTCGCACGGCTGCCGTCACCCTGCTGGGCATGGAAACGCTGCTGGGGCAAGCGCCCGAAATCGTCGTGTTGGTCGGCACCGGCGCACAAGCGCTGACCCACGCACTGGCCATGGGCGAGCGCTGGCCCGGTGTGCAACTGCGCTGCGTCGGCCGTGGCCGGGCGCAAAGCAGCGCCTTTGCTGCTACGTTGATCGCACAAGGCTTGAACGCCAGAGTTTTACCGCTAGAGCAAGCGCTGGAAGGCGCCACGGCGGCGGTCACCGCCACCACCTCATTGACGGCGGTGCTGCCGGACGAAGTTGACCCGGCGACCTTGATTGTTGGCCTGGGCAGTTTCACACCACAGATGGCCGAGTTGCCGGCCAAGCAAGTGCGGCAGCGGCAAGTCTGGGTCGATGAGCTCGACGGTGCCCGCCACGAAGCCGGCGATCTGCTGCAGGCCGGTGTCGATTGGAATCGTGTTCACATATTGGCCGAAGCCCTGTCGAACAGCGCCTTGCCGCGCGCACCGATGCTGCTAAAAACCGTCGGTCATGCCGCCTGGGACCTGGCCGCCGTGCGCACGGCCCTGATCGATTGAAAACTTTTTTCGCCAAAAGCTTGCATACCCAGAAAACTCGATGCTATAGTAGAGGGCTTGAGGCGCTTTAGCTCAGCCGGTTAGAGCGACGGAATCATAATCCGCAGGTCCGGGGTTCGAATCCCTGAAGCGCCACCAAAATTATCTTTGTGCGTCAAGCACTTAGAAGAAAAGCCACCCTAGCGGTGGCTTTTTGCTTTGGGGCGTGTATTCACCGAGTATCCACCTCACACGCTCGCAACTCCACAGGCTCATGCCTTCGCAGTTGAATCCGCCGAGCCAGAGTGCAACTCCTCCCACTCATCCCATGTGGACTCCAGCACCTCCAAGCCATCCAAGGACGCGGCCTGTATTTGATCGGGGCGATGGGCGGTCAGCAAGGCCCAGACCGCCGCAGCCAAGCTCAAGCCCGCGCTTTGCTCTGGCGGCACCGATGCAATTGCAACTCTCGATGGCTGATGCATTTCCTACTTTCTCCGCTGATATGCCATAAGCATCGACGTTAGGCTGCGTTTTCACCATCCCCCTATAGAGCGAGTTGCCGAGGCCAGCGCTTTTGCAAAGCGTTCTTAGCGCTGGCGCATCGCCCTTGAAAGCATCAACACCGGCACCAAGCCCACCAGCACAATGGCCAATGAAGGCAAAGCCGCCTCGCCCAGGCGCTCGTCCCGCGCCAGTTGATACGCGACGACTGCCAGCGTGTCGCTATTGAAGGGTCGCAGCACCAAAGTGGCGGGCAACTCCTTCATGACATCGACAAACACCAGCAAGGCCGCCGCCAAGGCCGAGCGCGCCAGCAAGGGCGCATGCAAGACCCGGAACAATCGGCCGCGCGAGGCGCCGAGCAAGCGGGCGGTCTCGTCCACCGTCGGCGAGATACGCGCATAGCCGGCCTCGACCGATTGCAAGGCCACGCCGGAGAAACGCACCAGATAGGCGTAGATCAGGCCGGTGATGGTGCCGGTGACGATATTGGTGAGGCCGAGTTGGGGTGCATATTCCTGCAGCCAGGCCAGCGGCAGCAAGATGCCCACGGCGATGACGGCGCCCGGCACCGCGTAGCCGAGCGAGACCACGCGCGTGGCCGCGCCCAGCAAGCGCCCGCCGGCCGAAATGCGCGCCGCGTAAGCCAGGACCAGCGCCAGCGCCACGGCCAAAACCGCCGAGATGGAGGCCAATTGCAAACTCGTCCACGCCCATTGCCCAAAGCGCGTCAAAGGCAGGCCAAATTCGCCGTAACGAGCCTCCAGCCACATCAGCTTCAGCAGGGCAAACACCGGCAATACAAAACCCAACAGCACCGGTAGACCGCATAGCGCAAACGCAGCGGCCGCCGCCCAACCGCGCAAGACCAAGGGGCGGGCCTCGGCTGCGTGTTGGGCGCCCGCGCGGCTGCTGGCAAAGCGCAGCTTGGCTTGCGCACGCCGCTCGGCCCACAACAGCAGCGCCACTGCCAGCAGCAGGGCCGAGGCCAGCTGAGCGGCAGCCATGCGCTCATTCATCACCAACCAAGCCTTGTAAATGCCCGTGGTCAAGGTGCTGAGCCCGAAATAGGCTCCGACGCCATAGTCGGCCAGCGTTTCCATCAAGGCCAGCGCAACACCGGCCGCCAGCGCCGGCCGCGCCAAGGGCAGCGCCACCTCATGCACTCGCCGCCAAGTGCCCGCACCCAGGATGCGGGCGGTTTCCATCAAGGTGACGCCGCGCTCCTGCAGCGCGGTGCGGGTCAACAAATACACATAGGGATAAAGGCACAGCACAAACAAGACCACCGCGCCGGGCAGGCTGCGCACATCGGACCACAGGGCGCCTTGAGCGCCGCTCAGCGCACGCAACCAGGTTTGCAGGGCGCCGCCGTACTGCAAGGCATCGGTGTAGGCATAAGCCGCGACATAGGCGGGCATCGCCATCGGCAGCAGCAAGGCCCATTCGAACCAGCGCCGGCCGGGGAACTCAAACAGGCTGATCGCCGCCGCCGTCATGCCGCCCAGCAAGGCCACACCAAGGCCGACGCTGACCGACAGCAGCAAAGAGGTGCCGACATATTCAGGCAGGACCGTCGCCCATTGATGCTGCAAGACCGCCCAGCTTTGCTGATCCAGACCCAACCAGGACCCCAGTATGCCCAGCACAGGAACGGCCAATAGCAGGCAAACAACGGTGACCAGACGCAGCATGCGAGAAAAAAGTGGAGAGGAAGAATTGGGAGCGCAGCGGTGGGCAGCACAGCCGACGATGAATGCGAATTAGGCGCGTTCTGCGCAGCACCGGCCGCCCGCTATCATAAGGGCCATGTTTCTAGCCCTCGACCAGATCGGGCTGCGCTACCCCGGTGCGGCGCAAGCTCAACAAGCAAATTCGCCATCCAGCAATCAAGCCGCGGCCCGTGGGCAGCGGCGCGGCGCGGTCGAGGCGCTCAGTCTGAGCCTGGTCAGCGGGCAGATCGGCGTGCTGATCGGCCCCTCGGGCTGCGGCAAGACCTCGGTGCTGCGCTGCATCGCCGGCCTGGAGCGCTTGCAAAGCGGCCGCATCAGCATTGCCGGCAAGGTCTTGGCCGATGCGGCCATAGGCCGGCACTTGAACCCGGAAGAGCGCCGCATCGGCATGGTGTTCCAAGACTATGCGCTCTTCCCTCACCTGAGCGTGGCCGACAACATCGGCTTTGGCCTGCGCCATTTGAACCGCCCGGCACGCGCCGCTCGCATCCAGGAGGTGCTGGACCTGGTGGGCCTGGCCCATGCGGCCAAGCGCGCACCCCATCAGCTCTCGGGCGGCCAGCAGCAGCGCGTGGCGCTGGCGCGCGCCTTGGCACCGGCGCCAAGACTGCTTTTGCTGGACGAACCCTTCTCCAGCCTGGATGTGGACCTACGCGAGCATTTGTCGCAAGAGTTGCGGGCGATCTTGAAGGCCAGCGGCACCACGGCCTTGTTCGTCACCCATGACCAGGCCGAGGCCTTTGCAATTGGCGACGTGGTCGGCGTGATGCAGCAAGGCAGCCTGGAGCAATGGGACGCGCCCTACGCCGTTTATCACCGGCCGGCCACGCGCTTTGTGGCGGACTTCATCGGCCACAGCGTGTTCACGCCGGGGCGCATCGTGCAGGGCGAACAGGGGCCGGCGGTGTTGACGCCCGTGGGCTCCTTGATGGACGCCGAGGCCTGCGCACTCGCCAGCGCCTACCCCGGCGGCATGTGCGATGTGCTGCTGCGGGCCGATGACATCATTCACGATGACCTGGCGCCGGTCAAAGCGCAGATCGAGCGCAAAGTCTTTCGCGGCGCCGACTTTCTCTACACGCTCAGGCTGCGCACGGGCGAGCGTTTGATGGCCCATGTGCCCTCGCATCACGACCATCAGGTGGGCGAGTGGATAGGCATACGTGCCGACGTTGACCATGTCGTCACCTTCGCCAAACAGGCCAGCGTCGTCGAGTGAAGCGCGGCGGCTTACACCCCAGGCCTAGGCCAGCGACTTGCGCAAAGACCGAGATTTAGTCTCTTTTTCACTCCAAAGCCTTGATTTGTCAGGCCAAAGCGCCGCCTTTCCGGCAGGGCTGCGCGGTGCGCCCGCATATACTGATCAAGCGAGATTTGTGCCAGCTCGGTGCTTGGCCAAAGGCGCATAGATTTTTAGGTTTTTCGCTAGACGGATAGGACGGACTCTCACCATGAGTGCCAAATTCAAAGTTGCAGGCTGGCTGGCCTTGGGTGTTGTGGCCGGAGCGCTCACGACCATGCAGTTGCAGGCCAATGCACGCAGCAACCTATCACCATTGCCGCTCGAAGAGTTGCAGCAACTGGCCGCCGTCTTCGCGATGATCAAGTCCGACTATGTCGAGCCGATCGACGAGAAAAAGTTGATCAATGATGCAATCGCCGGCATGGTGGCCGGGCTCGACCCGCATTCGCAGTTTTTCGATAAAAAGAATTTCAAGGAATTCCGCGAAGGCACGACCGGCAAATTCGTCGGCGTCGGCATCGAGATCGGCATGGAAGACGGCTTGGTCAAGATCGTCTCGCCGATTGAAGGCTCGCCGGCCTTCCGCGCTGGCCTGAAAAGTGGCGACCTGATCAGCAAGATCGATGATTCGCTGGTGCGCGGCTTAGGAATTGACCAGGCGGTCAAGCGCATGCGCGGCGAATTGGGCTCCAAGGTCCAGTTGACGATCTATCGCAAAAGCGAAAACCGCAGCTTCCCTGTCACCATCGTGCGGGAAGAAATTCACAACCGCAGCGTGCGCGGCAAAATCATCGAGCCCGGCTACGCTTGGTTGCGGGTCAGCCAGTTCCAGGACAGCACAGTCGACGACTTTGCCAAAAAGCTCGAGGAACTCTACAAGCAAGAACCGCATTTGAAGGGCTTGGTGCTGGACCTGCGCAATGACCCGGGCGGTCTGCTCGAAGCCTCGGTGGCGATTTCCTCGGCATTTTTGACCAAGGACCTCGAAGTCGTCAGCACCAACGGCCAGATCGCCGACTCCAAAGCCAGCTTCAAGGCCAACCCTGACTTTTACCTGCGTCGCGGCGGCAACGACCCGCTGCGCAACTTGCCGGCAGCGCTGAAGAAGGTCCCGATGATTGTGTTGGTCAACGAAGGCTCGGCCTCGGCCAGCGAAATCGTCGCCGGCGCCTTGCAGGATCACAAACGGGCGCTGATCATGGGCGCGCAGACCTTCGGCAAGGGCTCCGTGCAAACGGTGCGCCAGCTCAGCCCGGAAACGGCGCTGAAAATCACCACCGCGCGCTACTACACGCCGAGTGGCCGCTCCATCCAGGCGACCGGCATCCTGCCGGACATCTTGTTGGACGAGACCGCCGAAGGCAATGTCTTCGCCGCGCTGCGCACGCGCGAAGCCGATCTGGAAAAGCACCTGAACAACGGCAAAGAAGAAGTCAAGGACGAAGCACGCGAGAAAGCCCGCGAAGAAGCGCGCGAAAAGCTTGAGGCCGAGTACGCCAAAAAGAATGAGCCACCCAAGCCGCTGCCCGAGTTCGGCAGTGCCGAAGACTTCCAGCTGAATCAAGCCTTGAACCATTTGAAGGGCTTGCCGGTGCTGGTGTCCAAGACCGCCGTGGAGCGCAAGGCCGAGGCCAAGATAGACGAGTGAGCCGAGCTCAACTTGACCGCAACAGCCCGCCTCCAAAGCGGGCTGTTTTACTTGGTGGCCGCGCTATGCTTAGGGCCATGAATGACGAGCAATTACTGCGCTACTCCAGGCATATTTTTCTGGACGAAATCGGCATCGAGGGCCAGCAGCGCCTGCTGAAGTCGCATGCCTTGATCATCGGCGCGGGCGGCCTGGGCTCTCCCGCCGCACTCTACTTGGCCAGCGCCGGTGTCGGCCACATCACCCTGGTCGATGACGACGAGGTTGATCTGACCAATCTGCAACGCCAGATTGCTCACACCATGGACCGCGTGGGCATGCCTAAGGTCGAGTCAGCGGCGCTGAGCCTGGCCGCCCTCAACCCGGAGGTGCGCGTCAGCGCGCTGCGTCAACGCGCCGACGCGGCGCTGCTGGACCGGTTGGTGGCCGACGCCGATGTCGTGCTGGACTGCTGTGACAACTTCGCCACCCGCCAGGCTGTCAATCGCGCTTGTGTCAAGCACGCCAAGCCGCTGGTGGCCGGTGCGGCGATCGGCTTTGATGGCCAGATCAGCGTCTATGACAGCCGCCAAGCCGGCGCGCCTTGCTATGCCTGCGTGTTCCCGCCCGACAGCCAGTTCGAAGAGGCCCGCTGTGCCACGATGGGCGTGTTCGCGCCCTTGGTCGGCGTGATAGGCAGCATGCAGGCTGCGGAAAGCCTGAAGCTGCTGCTGGCCATGCCCGGCAGCTTGGCCGGGCGCCTGCAAATACTGGACGGGCGCCGCATGGAATGGAGCGAAATAGTCATGCAAGCTGATCCCGATTGCAGCATCTGTGGCTGCACAAAAATTGGATACACACACG
Source organism: Paucibacter sp. B2R-40 (assembly GCF_025717555.1). Classification (GTDB taxonomy): domain Bacteria; phylum Pseudomonadota; class Gammaproteobacteria; order Burkholderiales; family Burkholderiaceae_C; genus Paucibacter_A. The sequence continues at coordinate 95,152 of NZ_JAJIRP010000004.1, forward strand.
AAACAGCCAGTTGAGGCAAAAATACGCACGAAAATTATTCGCAGCCTCACGTAAGCTGCGTCCCGGCAAGCCAAGCTGCCTTCCCGACCCTCACCGACCCCATGAACAAGCGCAAACAGCTGATCGCCCGCAATTTCCCGACCGCCAAGGAAGAGGCCCAAAGCCTGGCGCCGCAGCCCAACTATGACCAGCCGGGCAGCGCCTACCGTTTGGCTTTTGATGACAACGAGTTCCTCTTGCGCGAAGAGCTGCGCCCGGTGCGCATGCAGTTGGAGCTGCTCAAGCCCGAGCTGATGCAGCAGGAGCTGGGCATCAAGTCGACCATCGTGATGTTCGGCAGCGCGCGCATCCCGTCGCAAGAAGAAGCGCAAGCCTTGCTGACCCAGGCGCGAGGCAGCAACAACAGCGGCGACGCCGAGCAGATCAAGCGCGCCGAGATGCAACTGGCGATGAGCCATTACTACGAGGAAGCCCGGCGCTTCGCCGCCCTCGTCACGCGAGCGTCCAATGAGCGAGATAACCCGATTTATGTTGTCACCGGCGGTGGCCCCGGCATCATGGAGGCCGGCAATCGCGGCGCCTTTGAGGCGGGAGGCAAGAGCATTGGTCTGAACATCGTGCTGCCGTTTGAGCAACATCCGAACCGCTACATCACGCCCGAGCTGTGTTTTCGCTTCCACTACTTCGCGCTGCGCAAGATGCATTTCCTGATGCGCTCGGTGGCGTTGGTGTGCTTCCCCGGCGGTTTCGGCACGCTCGACGAGTTGTTCGAAACCATGACCTTGATACAGACGGGAAAAAGCCGGCGCCGCCCTATCCTGCTGTTCGGGCGCGAGTTCTGGACCCGCCTGATCAACTTTGATTATTTGGTTGAGACCGGCATGATTGGCCCCGCCGATGTACGCCTGTTTCACTTCGTCGAGACCGCCGAAGAAGCCTGGGCGTTGCTGGAATCCGAATACGACATGAACCCAGGCGCGCATAGCGCCACCTAAACACAAAAGGAAGACCCACATGACCACCTTGCGATCCGTATCCTTGATCGGTGTGCCCACCGATATCGGCGCCGGCGAGCGCGGCGCCAGCATGGGCCCCGAAGCCCTGCGCGTGGCCGATCTGGCCAAGGCACTGAAGAGCCACGGCGTCGATGTGGTCGACCGCGGCAACCTCAGCGGCCCGCCCAACCCCTGGCTGCCGCCGGTGGACGGCTACCGCCATCTGAACGAGGTGGTCGCTTGGAACCAGGTCACGCATGACGCGGTCTACGCTGAATTGAAGGCCGGCCGCATGCCCATCATGCTGGGCGGCGACCATTGCTTGGGCATCGGCTCGGTCAGCGCGGTGGCCAGACACTGCCGCGATACCGGCAAAAAGCTGCGCATTCTGTGGCTGGACGCCCATGCCGACTTCAACACCAGCAAGCTGACCCCCAGCGGCAATGTGCACGGCATGCCGGTCGCCTGCCTGTGCGGCTTTGGCCCTCAGGAGTTGATCGAGATCGGCGGCCAAGTGCCGGCGATCAGCCCCAAGTGGGTGCGCCAGATCGGCATCCGCAGCGTCGACGCGGGCGAGAAGCGCTTTGTCCACGAGCAAGACCTGGAGGTCTTCGATATGCGCTATATCGACGAAATGGGCATGCGTCACACCATGGAGTTGGCACTGGCAACGCTGGACGCCAACACGCATCTGCATGTCAGCTTCGATGTGGACTTTCTGGACCCGGCGATCGCGCCCGGCGTCGGCACCACTGTGCCCGGCGGGCCGACCTACCGCGAAGCCCATCTGTGCATGGAGATGATCGCCAACACCGGCTATATGGGTTCGCTCGACATCGTCGAGCTGAACCCGGCGCTGGATTTGCAAAACCGCACGGCCAAGGTGTCGGTGGATTTAATTGAGTCGCTGTTTGGCAAGAGTACTTTGATGAGAAAGTAAGCTTGCCCTGCCTGCGGCAGATGGCAAGAGTACTTTGATGAGAAAGTAAGCTTGCGCTGCCTGCGGCAGACGGCAAGAGTACTTTGATGAGAAAGTAAGCTTGCCTTGCCTGCGGCAGATGGCAAGAGGACTTTGATGAGAAAGTAAGCTTGCCCTGCCTTCGGCAGACGGCAAGAGCACCTTGATGCGTAAACAAGCTTGCGCTGCCTGCGGAATCAAGTGCTGACGATCCAACCCTCCAAAGGATCGATCAGCGCCGGCAAGCCGTAGCCCGCCCTCCCCTGCGCCCAAGCCGCCTGCAGCAAACACAAGACCGAATCCAGACGGTCGCCGCTGGCATCATCGACCAAGCTGTCACGCTGGGCATGGCTGAGTTTGAGGCGCAAACCTAATCGAGTGCGGCCCTGCTCCAGCGCTTCAATCAAGTCCTTGCGGGCAATCAAGCGCTCGGGTGTCTGCTTGAGTTTTGCGTCACTTTTATAGCTGCGCCGCCCAAGAATTTCGCGTGCCAGCAGGCCAGGATAGGCCTCCAGCGCAACCCGCCTTGAATCGCCCTCGTGCAAGCCGGGCAGCTCAACGCCGGCTTGCAGCAACAAGGGAACGCCTGCATGCAGCATGAATGCGACCGGTGGATTGACCCATTTCATGCTCGGTGACGAACCCGCCGGCCCGTCGCAAGCGCGATGGGCGAATTTGCTGCCGACCGGCCGCGCCGCGCAAAAGCCGGCAAACGCGTCACGTATCTCAGCCCGGCTCAGAGCCGTGTAATGCCCCATCAGCGCCGGCCAACTCTGCGGCCAGTCCAGCGCCTGCACCAACTCACGCGGCAAGCCAAAGGGGAAGTCGAAGCCGCCCAGCCAAACGCCTGGCTCGGCCAAGAACTCACCAAAGCCCAGCAGGCTATCAAAGCTCAACACAGCGTCTAAGCGCAAGACCTGACCCTGTCGTCGCCCCTGCGCCACGGTGATCGGTTTGCGGCGCGTCGGTGCGCTGCTGAAATCAACCCCCAGCAAGAGGGTGTTGGAATTTATCGAGCTAGAGTGCATGCTCGCCACCATAGCGTAAACAAAGGAAGCCTCATGTCCGCAGCCGAGCCGAACAGCAAAGCCGAGTCCGACCACAGCAAAAGCTCGCCCCCACCGGTCGAGCATTTGGTCCGCACCGAACACAAGTTGATGGTCGGCAAACAGGTGCTGGAGTACACGGCCACCTGCGGCACGCTGCTGCTGCAAGAGGTGCACAGCGAGGCCGAGGGCGAACACAAGGGCCAGTACAAAGGCAAGAAGACCCGCGCCAGCGTCTTCTTCATCGCCTACACGCTCAAGGCGTCGAAAAAGACCAAGGGCGATCGCCCCATCACCTTTAGCTTCAACGGTGGGCCGGGCTCATCCAGCGTCTGGCTGCATCTGGGCCTGTTGGGGCCGCAGCGCGTGCCGACCGATGAGATGGGCCAGTGTGGCGCGCCGCCATACGCCTTGACCGACAACGAGTTCACGCTACTGACCGACTCCGACCTGGTTTTCATCGACCCCGTCGGCACCGGTCACTCGCGCGTGGCCGAGGGCGAGAAGCTGGCCGAGTATCACGAGTACCAGCGCGACCTGGACGCCGTGGGCGAATTCATCCGCCTCTACCTGACCCGCAACGGTCGTTGGGGCGCGCCCAAATACCTGATCGGCGAAAGCTACGGCACCACGCGCGCGGCCGGCCTGTCCCGCCACTTGCAGGAAAAACATAACATCCATCTCAACGGCCTGATGCTGGTGTCGATGGCGGTGGACTTCCAGACGCTGAGCTTCGATCACGGCAACGAGCTGCCCTACCCGCTTTACTTGCCCACCTATGCCGCGACCGCCTGGTATCACAAGGCGCTGAAACCGGCGCTGCAGAAGAAGACGCTCAAAGAAGTCGTCAGCGAGGCCGAGGCCTTTGCCAATGGCGAGTATTGGACGGCGCTGATGCAGGGCTCGCGCTTGGAGCAAGAGCAGCGCCAGAAGGTGGCCGAGAAGCTCGCCCACTTCAGCGGCCTGAGCCTGCAATACCTGCTGCGCTGCGACCTGCGACCGACCGAGTTCCGCTTTTTCAAGGAGTTGCTGCGCGAGCGCGGTCAGACCGTCGGCCGCCTGGACAGCCGCTTCCTGGGCCTGGACCGCGACGACGCCGGCGAGCACCCGGAAGAAGACGCCGGCATGAACAATCTTGTCGGCGCCTATGCGGTGGGCATCAACCGCCTGCTGCGTGACACACTGAAGTTCGAGGACGATGCGCCCTACTTGGTGATTGCGCCGCTGTGGAACACCTGGAGCTGGAAGGGCTTCGAGAACAAGTATGTCAACGTAGGAGACAGCTTGCGCCGCGCCATGCATGCCAACTCTGACATGCGCATCTATGTGGCGAGCGGCTATTACGACCTGGCCACGCCGCATGCGGCGGGTGACTACACGCTCAGCCACCTCGGGCTGCACAAGAAGCTGCAGGGCAATGTGCAGGTCAGCTACTTCGAGGCCGGCCACATGATGTATATCCACCAACCCTCGCTGGCACGCATGGCGCAGGAGTTGCGGGCTTTTGTAAAACAGCCGGCTTGAAGCTCAGGCGCAGCGCTTGCTCAAGCTCGCTTCGATGCTGGCCTGCAGCAAGTCGCTGCGGGCCTCCAGCCCCAAGCTGCGGCACACAACACGCAAGTCACTGACCTCATAGCGGCGCAGGAATTCGCTTTCGATACGCGTCCGATTGCAGCTCAGGAATGGTGCCGCGCCCATCAACAAGATCGCGCAGTCCCTCATCTCGTGAATGTCACGGATGTACTCCACCAGGGCCTGCCCGACCAGGCTGCTTTGGTACTCGGCATTCAGAATCACGGCGACAAAATCTTGGTCCGCGTCCAGCGCTTCCATCAGCGCTTTGGGCGACTCCGCCAGTAGCAGCTGCAGTTCACGGCCTGCAAATACCTGGCCCTGCATGGCGGTGACCAAGCTGCGGCGTGCAGCCTCGTCCGACTCCAGCACCAGAATGCGCCAAGCCTTCTGTGCTGCAGCCGCATATGCATAGTTTGCACGGCAGCTTGGAATGCGCGGCACGCTGGCGGCTGGGCCGGTGGCGACAAAATTGCTGTGGTTCATTTCTTTGCCCTCGCTTGCTTGGGTTTGCTTTGAGTCCTGGGCGGCGGACTTCAAAATGCCGCCCAGTTCTGTGTCGCCAGTGCTGCATTCGACACCAGGGGCCGAGCGTTGCGTTGACCACTCTGCGCGGGGGCGAAGCTGCGAACGGTGGCGCTGCGGCTTTCTTCCTGCTTGGCGGGCAAAGGCTTGCAGGCCACAGCTTGGGCAAGGTCCGCCTCCAACTTGAAGGAACCCACCGTCGCGACCAGCCCGGCCGCTTGACTCTGCAGGCTGCCGGCAGCTGCAGCCGACTCTTCCACCAGCGCAGCGTTTTGCTGGGTGACCTGATCGAGTTGGTTGACCGCCTCATTGATCTGGCCGATGCCGCTGGTTTGCTCGATGGTAGCGGCGCTGATCTCGGCAATCAGGTCGTTGACACGGCCCACTTGGGTCACGATCTCGCCCATGGTGCTGCCGGCCGAGGCCACCAGCTTGGTGCCAGTCTCCACCTTGCTGACACTGGCGCCGATCAAGGCCTTGATCTCTTTGGCCGAAGTGGCCGAGCGTTGCGCCAGGGCCCGCACCTCGGCGGCCACGACCGCAAAGCCGCGCCCTTGCTCGCCGGCCCGGGCCGCTTCGACGGCCGCATTCAGCGCCAGGATATTGGTCTGGAAGGAAATCGAATCCATCACGCCGATGATCTCGACGATCTGCTGCGAGCTGGCATTGATGTCTTCCATGGTACGCACCACATCACCGATCACCGCGCCGCCTTTTTGGGCCACGGCGCTGGCCGAGCCGGCGATCTGGGCGGCTTGCCGTGCGGTATCGGCGTTATTACGCACGGTCGCGGTCAGTTGCTCCATCGAGGCTGCGGTTTCTTCCAAATTGGCAGCCTGCTCTTCGGTGCGCTGCGAGAGATCAAAGTTGCCACCGGCGATTTGCGCCGAAGCGGTGGCGATCGATTCGGCACCATTGCGAACATCACCGACCACCCGCAGCAGGTTCTCATTCATGGTCTTCATCGCCTGCAAAAGTTGCGCAGTTTCATCCTTGCCGCTGACCTCGATCTTGGCGCTCAAGTCGCCCGCGGCCACCGTCTGCGCCACCTGCACCGCACGCTGTATCGGTTGCACGATGCTGCGGCTGATCAACCAACCCAGCAATGCCGCCAGGCCAAGTGCCACCGCGGTCAAACCCATCATGGCGCGGTCCAAGAAGGCAGCATCTGCAAATGCACTTGCTGCATCGGCGGCGGTCTCGGTCTCCTGGAAGGCAAGCAGTTCATCCATCCGGTCCTGCCATTGTTTGGTGGCCGGCGAAGCCGTCTTGAGCAACAAGTCACGCGCCTCGGCATCATGATTCTCACGCGCCAGCGCTTGGACCTGGCTATTGAGTGGGCGAGCCACTGCGGCGGCCTCGCGCACTTTGGTTTGAAGGGCCTGCTCTTGCGCGCTGGCCGGCATTTTTTCCATCTCGGCCAAGGCTTGGTCGTACTTGGCCCGGGCTGCATCGATCTTTTTGACTTCGCCCTCAATCGAACTCTTGTCGTCCAACAGAATCATCGAGCGCGTCACCCGGGAGACGATATGCACCGACTCCGACATATCGTTCACCAAACTCAGGCCACGCATATTGTCCTCAACGATCTCGTGGATGGCGGCCTCAGACCGGTTGTTGCTGTAAATGCCGGCAGCAGCCACGACTGCGATCAGCGTACCCATCAGGCCAAAGCCCAGGGTCAGCCGGTTTGCGATGCTCAGATTGCTCAATGCTTTCATGATGTGCTCCAGTGTCCGTTGCTGCCGCCTGCGCGGCTGAGGTTGATGTGGGTCTTGGGCTTCGCAGGTCTTGCGAATGGAGCAACTCTAAATCACTCAAATCATTCATTCAAGTTAAATCATTCAAATCATTCAAAATAATCCCAATCGAGAAAACGAGATCGATAGATCAATCAAATCGGTCTTTACACTCAAATCGAGCTAAAATTTTGAACACTAAGAGAGCTTAGAAAGCTTAGAGAGATTCGAACAAATGAGCGAGCGCGCCGCGTCCTACACCACCATCGAGGCGGCCAAGCTCTTGGGGATTTCGCCGGCCAGCGTGCAACGCTGGGTTGATGCGGGGCACCTGAAAGCCTGGAAGACCCTGGGTGGGCATCGCCGGATTGATGCCGACAGCGTCAGCACGCTCTTGGCCGCCCAGGAGGCAGAAATTCCCTCGGCTCTTGCTGATCAGGCGGCGAATCAAGCCGCCAAACAGGGCGATTCGGCCCAAGCGCTCAGTCTGCTGCTGGTGGACGATGACGACATCGCCCGCGAGTTGCTGGAAATGCAGGTGCGCCTGCTGCTGCCCCGGGCCCATCTGCTGCTGGCCGAGAATGGCTTTCAGGCCTTGATGATGGCCGGCCGCAGCGCCCCCGATGTGGTGATCACCGATATGGTGATGCCGCATATGAACGGCATCGAGATGATCCGGCAGTTGCGCGCAAGCCCCAAGCCGCCGCTGATCATTGCGGTGTCCAGCCAGTCGCGCGAAAACCTGGCCCGCCTGGGCGGGCTGCCGGACGAGGTGCTGCTGCTGGCCAAGCCGGTCGAGCAGGCTTTGCTGGCCGGCGCATTGGACAGCTTCCAGAGGGACCGTGGCTGAGCGGCCTTCAGCGACCCGCGCAGGCCACGCGCAAAGCGGCCTGCACCGCGAGCAGTTGCGCCTCGAACTGTTGCAACAAGAAGCGCCAATCTGCTGGCCCCTCGCGAGCGGCTTCGCCAAGCTCCTCGGCGATCAAGCTAGCTTCCAACTCCCGCGCCACAGCCGACAAACGCTCGGCGCCGATGATGGCGGCCGTGGAAATGGCCGTGTGAGCAATGCGCGCGGCATTGGCCAAGTCGCCTGCCTGCATGGCCACCTGAATCTGCTGCGCATCACCCAGTCGGGTGGCGAGAAATTTGTGCAAGAACTTGTCCAGCAGCTCGCCCCGCCCCTGGCAATGCGCCAGCGCCTTGTCCAGGTCCAGCACCGCCAAGCCGACCCGCTGCGTCAGCGCCTCCTCGGCTCGCTGGGCTTGCGAAGCCTGCGTAGGCGCGGCCGGCAACCACTTGGCCAAGGCCGTGAACAGCTCCTGTGCCAACACCGGTTTGCCGACGTAGTCATTCATGCCGGCCGCCGCACAACGCGCGCGGTCGCCGCTCATCACCTGAGCCGTCATGGCGATCACAGGCAGGTCCGCAAGGCTGGCGTCTTGCCTGATCAGGCGGGTCGCCTGCAAGCCATCCATCACCGGCATCTGCACATCCATCAGCACCACATCAAAGCGCTGCTGGCGCAGCAGTCGCAGCGCCTCCTCGCCATTGCCGGCCGTCTGCACCTGCATGCCGGCCAATTCCTGCAGCAACTCGCAGGCCAGCATCTGGTTCATGTCGTTGTCCTCCACCAGCAGCACATGGCGCCCACGCAGCGCGGCGAGCAGGCCCGCCTCCTGCGGGTCAGGCGCCAAACGCTCGGCGGCCGCCTCATGCACCGCAGCTCTGTCTGGCCTGGGGCCAATGGCTTGGGCCATGGCCTCGCGCAAGGACCGCTCAGACACCGGTTTGGCCAAGCAAGCCGCCAACTGCAGGCGCTCAAGCGAGGGCTGCAAGGCCTGGGCGTCAAAGGCGGTCACCAGGATGATCTGGTGCGGCTGCACCAAGCCCAAGGCCTGCATGCGTTCGGCCGCTTGCAGCCCGTCCATATCGGGCATGCGCCAGTCCAGCAGCAAGAGGTCAAACGGCGTGCCGGACAACTGCGCCATTTGCAGCGCGGCAATGCCGGCTCGTGCGCTGTCGGCCAGCACCGGCTGCAGGCCCAAGTTTTCAAGCCTGTGTTGCAAGATGTCACGCGAATAGATGCTGTCGTCGATCACCAGCACGCGCAGCCCGGCCAGGCCCGCATCGGCAAGCTCGCTCGGAGCCGGCTCGGCGCAGCCGCCCAGCTGGACATCGAAGCTGAATTCGCTGCCCCGGCCCAGTTCGCTTTGCACGCTGAAGCTGCCGCCCATCAACTCGACCAGCTGCTTGCAGATGGCCAGGCCAAGGCCAGTGCCGCCAAACTTTCGGGTGATCGAGTTGTCGGCCTGCTGAAAAGGCTGGAACAGCGTCGCCAGCTGAGCCTGACTCATGCCTATGCCTTGATCGCGCACGCGCAGACGCAGTCTGAGTGCTTGCGCATCGGCCAGTTCGGGCGCATCCAAGCGCTCCACCAGCACCACGATCTCGCCGCTGTCGCTGAATTTGAGCGCATTGCCGCACAGATTGATCAGCACCTGAGCGAGGCGCAGCGCATCGCCGCTCACCCGCTGCGGCACGCCCGGAGCGCAATCAAACAGCAACTCGAGGCCTTTTTCTTGCGCCCGCAGACCGATCACGGCGGCAACGCGGTCGAACATCTCCTGCAAGGAAAACTCGGCCGTCTCCAGCTGCAAATGGCCGGCCTCGATCTTGGAGAAATCGAGGATGTCATTGATGATGGTCAGCAGCGCATCGGCGGCCAGCTTGGTGGTGGCCAGATAGCGCCGCTGCTTGGTCGCAGCGCTGACTGCATCACGGCTGCCCGCTTCAAGGCTTCGCAAGGCCAGTTCGGTCATGCCGATGATGGCATTCATCGGCGTGCGGATTTCATGGCTCATATTGGCCAAAAACTCGCTTTTGGCGCGCGTGGCCGCCTGTGCAGCATCGCGCGCCAAGGCCAGCTCGGCGGTGCGTGCCTGCACTCTTCGCTCCAAGTCGGCGTTCATTTGCGCCAAGGCCTTGGCACTTTCGACGGCCTGCTGCTCAGCCTGCATACAACGAATAATCTGCTGATAGGCTCGCAGCGCCGCCGACAAACTGATGATCAGCCGCTCCTGACCCAACTCCGTTTTGCTGCGGTAGTCGTTGATATCAAAGCTGTTGAAAACATTGACCTCGGGCGCGTAGCCGGGCTGTCCGGTGCGCAAGATGATGCGGCAAGCCGCCATGCCGCAATGCTCACGGATATGCGCGACCAGCTCCAAGCCGGCGCGCTCGCTTTCCATCACCACATCCAGCAGGATCATCGCAAAGTCACGGTCGGTCGCCAGCAACTCCCGGGTGGCCTGGGCCGAGTAGGTATGAAACAAGCTCAATGGCCGGCCCAGAATCACCGCCTGACGCAAGGCATAACGGGTCGCGCTATGGACCTCCTCGTCATCGTCGACCACCAATACCCGCCAGGGCGGCGGCGCAGCGGATGTCGCGCCAGCAAAGGGCTCATCGCTGAAAAAGATATTGGCTTGCTGGCTCATCGAATCTGTGTGCGTGCAATGGCGGCAGCCGGCAGTGTGCCCCAATTCCAAGCCGGCAGGCGTGAAGACACTGACATGGCGGCTTTCGAGTTCCAGCGCCCAGATCCGTTTCAACATCATCACGCCTCATTGCCCACCCTATGAACCGTTTCGCGGCCACCCCCTTCGCGATCCTGCTGGCACTGAGTCTGCTGCTCACGGCAGGGACAGGTGGTGCTCAAACGACCGCACAGCGCATGAGCCCAGAGACCGCCAGGGCCAACTATGTCGCAGCTTTTGGCAGTTATGTCGAATGGCCGGCAAGCGCTTTCGCTGACGCCGAGGCGCCTTTCGTGATCGGCGTGATGGATGACGAAGTGACGTTGCGCTTGCTCGAGGCGGGCTTTAAGACCCGCCGTTTGCAGGGCCGGGCGGTGCAGGTGCGCCGCGTCGACAACATCCTGCAGGCCATCCATGTGCACCTGCTCTACACGCCCGAGGGCAATGCTGCACCACTGCGTCCGCTGAACGGCCTGCCCATCCTGACGATAGGCTCCGGCACCGGCTTCCTGGACCGCGGCGGCATCATCGGTTTGCTGATGCGGGAGGAGCAACTGCGCTTCGAGCTCAACGCCAAAGCGGCCGAACGCTCGGGCCTGAAGGTTTCGGCCAAATTGCAGCAACTCGCACTCAGAACCTACGAGGAGAGCCGCTGATGGGTTGGAGATTTTCCTCACTCGGCCTGCAGCGCAAGCTGCAGCTGGCGCTGTTGCTGGGCACGCTGCTGGCGCTGTTGCTGGCCGGCTTGGCGGTGCTGAGTTATGAAACCAGCACATTCCGGCCGCGAGTGGCGGCGCAACTGACCGCCGTGGCCAAGGTGATGGCCGACATCAACCAGGCCGCGCTGGATTTCGACGATGCCAAACAGGCGCAAGACAACCTCGCTTTGCTGCGCCTGTATGAAGGCATGACCGCCGGCGCGCTCTACCGCGCCGACGGCTCCTTGTTTGCCGAATGGGCCGACAGCGGCAAGCCCAGCAGCCCGAGCAGGCCCCAGTCCACCGGCATAGACTTTCAGGCCAATCAAGCCAGTCTGAGCCTGGCCGTGATGCGCGATGGACGGGAGCTCGGCCATGTCTGGATCCGCGTGCAACTGCCCCCGCTGCTGCAGCGCCTGCCGCAATACGGCATCATGTTTGGCGCGCTGGCACTGGCCGTGCTGGTGCTGGGGGCGGTCTTGCTATGGGCCGGGCGGCGCCTGGTCAGCTTACCAATGGAGCAACTCAGCGCGGCAGCAAGCGAGGTTGGCCGTACCGGGGATTTTTCGCTGCGTGTGGCCAAAACCAGTGGCGACGAAATCGGCCAACTGACGGATGAGTTCAACCGCATGCTGGGGGTGGTCGGTGAGCGCGATAGCGCACTGCAGCTGGCCAATGACCAACTGGAGCAGCGCGTGCAAGAGCGCAGCCAGGAACTGGAGCAGGCGATGACGCTGCTGATGCAAAACGAAAAGCTGGCCGCCCTGGGCAACGTGGTGGCCGGCGTCGCGCATGAGCTGAACACGCCAATAGGCAATGCCTTGCTGGCCGCCACCAGCCTGAGCAAAAGCAGTCACACCATGCGCGAGCAAATCACCGGCAACTCGCTCAGCCGGCGCGGGCTGGATGATTTCATGGCCTCGGTCGAAGAGGGCTCAGGGATTGTGACGCGCTCGCTGGAACGCGCGGCCGGTCTGGTGCGCAGCTTCAAGTCCGTCGCGGTCAATGAGACCAGCGAGGCGCGCATGGACTTTGACTTGCGCCATGTGTTGGACGACTGCATGGCCTTGCTGGCACCAGGCCTGAAGCACCGCCCCATCGAGGTGAGTTTGGAGTGCGCCGCCGGCATACGCTGCAACAGCTATCCCGGTGCGTTGACGCAAATCGTCAGCAATCTGGTCGAGAACGCTGCCCGCCACGGTCTGGAGCCGATTGGCGGTGGGCGCATCGAGGTGCAGGTCCTCGAATCAATCGACACCGGCAAGCCGGACAGCGGCGAGAGCTGGCTGACGCTGAGCGTGCGTGATCATGGCGCAGGCATCCCGCCCGAACACCTGCACCGCATCTTCGAGCCCTTCTTCACCACAAGGCTGGGCCAAGGCGGCTCAGGCCTGGGCCTGCATGTGGTGCACAGCCTGGCAAAAATCCCCTTGGGCGGCTCGATTGAAGTGCGCAGCCAGGTCGGCCAAGGCACCACCTTTGAGCTGCGCTTCCCGCGCCGCGCGCCGATAGGTCAGCTCTGACCGAGCTCAAGCACGCGCGCTCATCCAAGCCTTGAGCTCCTCCAGCGGCATTGCCTTGGCATAGAGCCAGCCCTGCACAATCGGGCAGCCATGCTGGCGCAGGAACTCGGCTTGCCCAGGGGTTTCAACGCCCTCGGCGATGATCTCCGCACCGATGTGCTGGCCCAAGGCCAGCACCGTTTCGACAAAGCCTTCGCCCTTTGCTGCGCCGATCTGGCTCACAAAGGCGCGGTCTATCTTCAAGGCATCGATGGGCAAGGCGCTCAGTTGAGACAAGGACGAATAGCCGGTGCCGAAGTCATCCAGCGCCACCCGCACCCCTTGCTCGCGCAGCGCAACCAGGGTCGACACCACCAACGCGGGTTCATCCATGGCGATGCTTTCGGTGATCTCCAACTCCAGCGTACCGGCGGGCAGGGCGTGGCGAGCCTGCACCTCGGCCACCTGCTCTTGCAAGTCGCCGCTGCGGAATTGCGGCATGCTGACATTGACGCTGATGCGCGGCGGCGCGCCGGCAAAGCCCTGCAAGTAGCGCCAGTCCTGCGCCGCCCGGTGCAGCGCCCATAGCCCCAACTCCACGATCAAGCCCGCCTGTTCGGCCAGCGGCACAAACACCGCCGGCGACTCGACCATGCCGCCAGCACCATCCGGCCAGCGCATCAAAGCCTCGAGGCCGACCAAACGGCCATCCTGTAGCCCCAGTTGTGGCTGATACCAAAGCTCCAAGCGCTGGGCCTGGATCGCCGCGCGCAAGGCACGCAGCAAAGCCAGGCGCCCGGCCGTCTGCTCTTCCATGATGGGATCAAAAATCACCAATTGCGCCTGCGCACCGAGCCGCGCCCTTGCCAGCGCAATATTGGCGCGCCGCAAAGCGGCAAGGCCCGATCCTTGATGGCCAGGCAAAGCGTAATAGCCGGCCGCAAAAGCCACCGGCAGCCGGTGCTCACAGGCCTGCACCCCGGCCTCAAACAGCGGCCGTGATTGCTCGGGCCCGAGTTCGGCCACGGGGCCCACCAAACCAAACACATCACCACTGAGCCTCGCCACCCGGGTTTGCGCCGAGAAACTCGCGCGCAGACCTGCGGCAATCGCTTTCAGATAGGCATTGCCGATCTCATGACCGAGGCCGTTATTGAGCTCCGAGAATCGTCTGACGTCGAGCAGCAACACCGCTTGCGCAGGGCCCTGCCCCGCGTCCTGGGCAAGTGCCAGCGACTCGACATCCTTGACAAACTGCACCCGGTTGGCCAGGCCGGTCAGCCCGTCCATAAACGCCAGCCGATTCAACTCACCGATCAAATGCACATTGCCAAAATAGGCCGACAAATTGGTGGCGAAAACTTCCACCAATTGCCGGTCAATGGCCGCCAGGGGTTGATGCGCACGCATATAGACGGCTGCCTCATGGCCGTCTGCAGACAGATATAAAACCGTGCAGGCAGCGCCAAACTGATGCTGGCGCAAGCGCAGCGCCTCGGTCACCGCCTCACGCACAGCCGTATCGGCCAACTTGTCCAGGGTGCAGCTGAGGTAATCCGCCAACTGCCCGCCTGCGCTGATGACATAAAAGGTATCGGCTCGCTCACCACGCTTTTCCTCGCCGCGGTGCACGCACACCAGGCCATCGCGCGGCAGACCCAGGAGCGCAGCCAATTGCGTCAGCACGCCCTCGGCGAAGCTCAGCATCGCGTGCCGCTCCATCAAGTCGGCCGAGGAGCGCACGATCAGCTCCAGCCCACGGCGGCTCTCGGCAATCATGCGGATTTGATCAAAAGAGCGCAGCGCCGCCGTCACAGCCGTGATCAGCCGGGTCTGCGTCAACTCGCTTTTGGTGCGGTAATCATTGATGTCATAGGCTTCGATGATGGGCAACTCGGGCGCCGAACCGGGTTGGCCGGTGCGCAAGATGATGCGGGTCGACAGCATCTGACACTCGCGCCGGATGTACTCCACCAGGTTCAGCCCGGCTTGTGCATCTTCCATCACCACATCCAACAACACGAGCGCGAAGTCACGGTCATGCGCCAACAGCGCGCGCGTCTCGGCACCCGAATAGGTGTGCAGCAAGATCAAATTCCGACCCAGGACCCGTGCGCGCCGGAACGCATAGTCGGTGGCCCGGTGCACCTCTTCATCGTCATCCACCACCAGGACCCGCCAAGCAACTTGCCCGTCCAGCTCGGGGTCATTCGGTGCATCGGTCAGGATGAGTTGGTCTTCATCGGGCATTGGCTTAAGCTCCACAACAAGAGGCGAATCCACGCGGCGAATCAGATGTTATGCCAATCCTTGCGCCACTCGAAGCGTTGAAAAAGGGCCTCAATACAAATGTAATTTCAGCCTTTTCGGCCTTGACCCTTGGCGAGCAAGGGTCAATACTAGCCGCCATTCATTCATGGCTGCGGCCAAAGGCATCGCCCGATGAAAAATACCGGTCTGGGCTTGTTGGGGCTGATGGGGCCGCCGGGGCTGGTGGGGCTCTTAGGGCTGATAGGGCTGTTGCCCGCCAGCTCGCTGGCCCAAAGCCCGCCGCCGGAGCCCGCGCAGTTCGGCATGTCGCTGGAGCAGTTGGCCGAGATCAAGGTGGAGTCGGCCAGCTTGGTGGCCACCAGCCTGGCGCGCGCACCGGCCATCATTTCAGTGATTGCGCGCGAGGAAATGGAAGCCTGGGGCGACCGCTCGGTGGCCGATGCACTGGCCCGGGTGCCAGGCCTCTACCGGGTCGACACACAAGGCTTTCAAGATGTCGGCGTGCGCGGCCTGTTTGGCGGCCAACGCAGTTGGAACCGCCAGTTCAAGCTCCTGATCGACGGCCAGCCGCAAGCCTTCCGACCCGACGCCAGCAATTTCCTCAGCCCCGGCTTGCTGCCCATGAGCAGTGTTGACCGCATCGAAGTGGTGCGCGGCCCCAGCTCGGCGCTCTACGGCGCCGACGCTTTTTTGGCCACCGTCAATGTGATCACGCGCAAAGACCATGTCGGCGCCAGCGAGGCCAGCGCCAAGCTGCGGGCCTATGCAGGCAGCGCAAATGGTGTGGATGCCAGCATCAGCGGCGGCAATGGGCGCTTAGGGCTGTTGTTCGCCGTACAGGCCGAACACTACGAACTCAATGGCCTGCAACTGCCAGACAGCTCGCCGCTGTTGGGTGCGCTGCCGGCGCTGCGCGGGGTCGAGTCCAGCGACGCGCGCCTGCAGCCGATCTCGCTACTGGGCCGCGCCAGCTTTGAGACCGAAGCGCTCAAACACCAGTTGGAGCTGAACTACTCGCGCATCGACAGCGTGGCAGAGTTTCTCGACTTCGGCGTGCTCAGCCACAAGAATCGCTATGCCCAGTACCGCGCTCAACTCGGTTGGCAAAGCCAGTGGGACATCGGCCCGAGCTGGCAGGCCAAGTTCCGCTGGAACGTCGCCCGCTCCGGCCCCGCCTCCACCGAGCGGCTGGAGACCGGCACCAGCAGCTACCCCAAGCGTGAATTCTCCTCCACGGCCAATGACCTGGGCCTCAACTTCAACTGGGCACTCAACCCGGAGCATGGCCTGAGTTTTGGCGCCGACCGCACCGTCGACAATCAAGACAGCATGCAAGTGCTGCTGGTGGCGCCCAATGGCAGCCGCAGCCTGAGCGGCAAAGCCAGCACCGCCATGCACCTGAGCAATACCGGCGTGTTCGCCCAGTACCTCTGGCAAACCACCGACAAGCTGGGGCTGAGCGCCAATTGGCGGCTGGACGATCACAATCAATTTGGCCGCAATACCAACTGGCGCGCCGCCGCCGTGTATGAACACAGCCGCGAACTCAACGCCAAGCTGATCTGGAGCACGTCTTACAAAGCGCCCAGCGTATTTGACCTCTTGGCCCAGCCGCTCTACGGTGGCGACGTGATCGGCAACCTCAAGCTACGCGCCGAAACCGCCAGCAACACCGAGTTGCAAGTCAATTGGCGGCCCAGCCCCAGGCTGCAGCTCACGGCCAATGTCTACCAGCTCGAAGTGAAAGACAAGATCGAGCTGCAGCAGACCGGTCTCAACTACCAGCCTGTCAATCGGGGCCGCTTCTCTGGCCAAGGTGCAGAGCTGGATGGCAGTTATGAAGAAGGCGCGCACCGCTTTGGCATCGCCTGGACAGGGCTGAACATGAGTGAGCGAGATCCGGTCCCGCTGGTCGGCGACTTGGTCAGGCCACCCGAGCGCTTCCCCGAACAGTCGGTACGTGCCGAGTGGCGCTGGCATTCGGGCAAATTTGGTCAATGGGCGACCGAGTTGCTGTATGCGTCCAAGCGTCACGCCAGCTTCAGCAATGCGTTCGCCAATTTCCTAACGCCCTATTCACTGGCCCCGAGTACCCGCCTGAACTTGGTCTGGACGCAGGTCTTTTTCAGCAGCCACGAACTGCAGCTGCGCTTGGACAACCTGCTCAACGCCAACTACTCCGAGCCCGGCTATGGCAGCGTCGACTTCCCCGGCAAAGGCCGCAGCGCGTTGCTGAGCTACCGCTACCGTTGGAATTGAACGCTATGAAATCAGATTGCAAACTCAAGCCTGGGGTCGCGGCCATTTTTTTGAGCGCTGCCGGCCTGCTGAGCAGTTGTGGCGGCGGTGGAGTCGATGGCAGCTCGGCCCGGGCCGAGGGTGCGACCGGTAGCCTGCGCCCAGGCATTCAGGGTGAGCTGATGTTGGGCTTCATGCTGCCCTACAGCGGCACAACGTCCGCAAGCTACGACGTTCGAGAGCGCTATTTGAGGCTGGCCGTGGCCGAAATCAATGCGGGCGGAGGCGTCAATGGCAAGACCCTCGGCTATATGGTGCGCGACACCAAGGCCGGCACGGCTGAAGGTGCCGCTGCCGTCGCCGGCGAATACCTTGATTTGGTCAACGCAGGCTGCTTTGGCATCATCGGGCCGCTGACGAGTGCGGAAGTCCTGCCGCTGGTGCCGACCGTTGTCAAAACCGGCGTGCCCATCATCACCACCGGTGCCAGCTCTTCGGCCCTCAGCAGCCTGGACCGGGGAAGTCCGGTGATGGTTTACCGCATCATCGCGTCCGACGCCTTTTCGGGGCAAGTGGCGGCACAGATCGCCCGCAAAGAGGGTAAGCAAACGGTAGCCCTGATCTATTCCGACGACACCTTCGGTCGCTCAATCAGCGCCTCCTTTGGAAATTCGTTCGTCGCCCGAGGCGGCCAGGTTATCGCCAAATCGGCTTACCCCGTGGGCAAAACATCAGGCTTTGCCGATGTGGTCGCAAAGGCTTTTGCGAACGGCAATCCGGATGCGATCTATGTCGGCGGTCTGTCAGCCGAGATTGTGGGCTTGAGCAAGGACTTGGCACTCAACAACAACCGCCCGCGCCCTGCGCTGTACGGTGTCAGCTCACTCAGCAATGCCCAATTCGTTTCAACGGCAGACGCATCCGTGATTGAGAACATGCTGATCATGGGCGCCGACAGCAACCCCAAGCGACCGGAGTATCTAGCCTTTGTTGATCTCTACACCAAAGCCTATGGTGTTGCACCTGAAACGGGCGTTAGCCCATCCGGCTACGACGCGGCCTATCTGTTCGCGCTCGCTGCACAAGCAGGCGGCAGTACGGCAGGGGCCTCGATGGCGCAATGGCTTGGCCCGGTGTCGCGGGCCGACACGGCCACGCCCTTGAAAATCATCCCCGGTCAGTTTTCAGTCGCCCGCAATTCGCCCGGGCAAGACTGGGACTACGACGGCGCCAAATCTGGCATCAATTGGGATAGCACCGGTGATGTCAGCACCGGCTCCTTCATCGTATACCGGGTCTTGCGCAACTCAGCCGGGCAACTGATCTTGACGCAGGTGGATCAAGTCACGCCGGATTGAGCAAAGCGGCAAGGTTTGAATGGCGCTGTTGCGCGCACCTGGCCCGTGAACACCCTGAGCCGCTCGACTTGAGAGCAGTCGCCATGCTGCTCCACCTCCTCAGCCGCGCAACTTGAACGCAGCCACCGACGCCACCAACTGCGCGGCCTGATCGCGCAGGCTTTGCGCGGCCGCCGCCGATTCCTCCACCAGCGCGGCGTTTTGCTGCGTCATCTTGTCCAGCTCATTGACCGCTTGCCCAATCTCGCCCAAGGTCAGCGCCTGCGCTGAAGTAGAGCTGGAAATCTCGGCCACGATCTGCGTCACGCGCTGCACGCTTTGCACCACTTCGCCGATGGTGTCGCCGGTGTCTTGCACCAGTTTGGCGCCGCTCTCCACCTTGTCCACCGAGGTGGAGATCAGGGTCTTGATCTCGCGCGCCGCCTGTGCGCTGCGTTGCGCCAGCGAGCGCACTTCGCTGGCCACCACCGCGAAGCCGCGGCCTTGCTCACCGGCGCGCGCTGCCTCCACCGCAGCATTCAGGGCCAAGATATTGGTCTGGAAGGCGATACTGTCGATCACGCCGATGATGTCGGAGATTTTGTTCGACGACTGTTGAATCTCATTCATCGTCGCCACCACTCTGCTGACCATCGCGCCGCCCCGGTCCGCCACAGCGGAAGCCGTCTGCGCCAAGCTGTCCGCTTGGCGCGCCGCTTCCGCGTTGCTGCGCACGCCCTCGCTGAGCTGCTGCATCGCCGCACCGGTTTGCTCCAGGCTGCTGGCGGCATGCTCGGTGCGGTTGGAAAGGTCCATATTGCCGGTGGCGATTTCGGCCGAGGCAATGCGCACCTGCTCGGCGGCGCTGCGCACGCCCGAAATCGTGCGGGACAACTGCTGCTGCATCTGCTGCAGCGACTGCGTCAAGCTGGCCATCTCGTCCCGGCCTTCAATCGGCACTTCGTGCGTCAGATCGCCGTCGGCGATGCTCTCGGACAGCACCTGCGCACGCTCGACCGGGGCCGTCACGGACCGCGTGATGGCCAGCGCAATGCCGATGCCAATCAGCGTCGCGGTACCCGACAGCAGCAATACCCAACTCACCACAGAATTGGCCTCATCGCTGGCTTGCTGGCGCGCATCCTGCAGGCGCTCGCGCTTGTATTCGGCATAGTCATTGATCGCGTCGGTATAGGTATCCATGGCGGGAATCAACTCAGCCACCACCCGCGCACGAATGTCTTGCCCCTCTTTTTTAGCCTTGGCCAAGTCGTCGCGCAGGGCTTGGTACTGCTTGCGGGTCATGGCAATTTTGTCGCTCAAACGCTCGCTTTGCGGCGTCTTGCTGAGCTGCGTTAATTCCTCTTGAACCTTGTCCACCCTTGCGCTGGTCTCTTTGGACTTGCGGGTGAATGCCTTGACGAATGCCTCGTCGTCAATTGCCAGCGTGGCGATGCGACGCTGAATATTTGACTCGGACATGCCTGCCCATTGGCGCGCCAGATCCAGCGCGTGCGAGTCCACATCGACAAGGTGCTCGATGCTGGCATTGAGTTGTTTGACCCGCAACACGCCTATCAGCGAACCCACCAATAGCAAACCCATCACGACGGCAAAGCCCGCCAATACTCGGGTTCGCAGCTTCATGTTTTGGATAGTTTTCATGATGATGTCCTTGGCCTGTGCTTGGGCTTGCATGGCTGTCTGCACCGCGCGTCCTGAGCGTGAGCCAGCAGCGGGATTGTGGCGCTTTACTGGATCTCGGGCTCCACCGAGCATGGCCGGCAAAGCCTTTCACTTCTTGCATACCCGCGCGTGGCGGCAAAAAATCGACAATCAGGGCCGCAGCGCGCCCATCGCCAGTTGCAGGCCCCGCGCCAAGCCGTCCGCGTCATAGGAGCGGCCACTTTGCGCAGACAAGCTCGGCAGCAGGGTGGCCAGCGCATCACCCAAGGCCGACTTTTGCCCCGCTTGCAAGGCATCAAACAATGCCGCCACCGCACGCGTAAATTCAGCTTGCGCCTGCTGCTGCTTTTCAAAGTTATGCAGATTGTCAAACGCCCAGGTGATCTTGCTGCAGAACAACTCCAGCAGGCTGCGCTGGGCGTCCACCAGCGGCCAGGGCGCTGACACCAGAATGACAAACTCATGGCCCTCGGGCGTGGCCACAAACAACACATCCAGCGGGTGCTCAAAATGGCTCTTGTGATCGACAAAGGCGCGCGCCGTGGCCGCAGCGATCGGCGCCGGCACCTGGCTCATTTGGTTGATGCCGGCATAGCTGCCGGTGGCCGCCATCACCACCGGCGCGATTTCGCCATGCACGCCGGTCTGGCGCAAGCAAATCACACCGTCGGCGCCGACATCCAGGATCGCACTGATCTGATTCAGCACACCGGAGGCAAATTCGCGCAGCGAGCGCACGTGATAGAGGTCGCTTGAGGCGTCCAGAATGCGCTCAAGCCCGCGCCGGTTGCGCTCTATCATGACCAGGCTCTCGTAGGTGCGCAGCGAGGCGATCACCGTGGTGAAGAGCTTTTGCTGGCTCATATCGGTCTTGCACTTGTAGTCGTTGATGTCGTACTGCACGATCACATCACTCTCGGGCGCCTGGCCCGGCTGACCGGTGCGCAGGACGATGCGCGACAAATGATTGCCCAAATCTTCCCGCACCTGACGCGCCATGCGCAGGCCGGCGTCGTCGGTCTCCATCATCACGTCGAGCAGGATCAGCGCAATATCGGGCTCCCGCCGCATCGTCATCACGCCTTCCAATGCCGAGTAGGCCGACAACACCTGCAGCTTGCGACCTTTGTAGCTGACAGACATCAGGGCCAGCTTGGTGGACGCGTGCACATCCGGCTCGTCATCAACAATCAAGACCCGCCAGGGTGCAGCGTCCAGCGGATTACTCTTGCTCGCCGCGCCCGCCTCTGGTGGTTCATCCAACAACCACATTTCATCGGCCGCGTTCGGTTCATTGACTTGACTCATGGGCACGTCTCTTCTCTGCTGAAGTGGGGCCTTAGCCCATGCTGCCGAACTTGGGCGCCACCCTGGGCAGGCTGATCAAGAACTTGGTGCCCTGGCCAGGCTGGCTGAGCAAGCGCACCTGGCCGCCCAGGGTGTTGGTGATCAGGTTGTAGACAATGTTCAACCCCAAGCCGCTACCGCCTGCATGGCGCTGGGTGGTGAAGAAAGGGTCGAAGACCCGACCCAGATGCTCGGGCGCAATGCCCTGGCCATTGTCGGCAAACTCGATGTCCAGCTGCTCGCCGCTCTGGCTGATGTCTATCGTGACCAAGCCAGCCGCAGCCCCATCAAAAGCATGACGCTGAGCATTCAGCAGCAAATTGGTCAGAACCTGCGAGAAGGCACCGGGGTAGCTGTCCATCTCCAGGCCTTCGGGGCAATGCAACTCAATCTGCATGGGGCTGCGCTTGAGTTCGGCGCGCAAGCTCAACAGCAACTCCTCGATATAGGCGCGCACACGGAAGCTGCGCCGGGCTTCACTGGTCTGGTCCACCGCGACTTGTTTGAAGCTACGCACCAGGCTGGCTACTTTGTGGGCATTGGAGGTCAAGAGTGCACTGCATTCCATGGCCGTCTGCACATAATCATGCAAGACTTGCTTGCGCAAGCTGCCTCCCGCCATTTGACTGGCCAGGTCCTTGGTGGCCGCCTCCAAGGTGGTGGCGCAGGTCAGCGACACCCCCACAGGCGTATTGATCTCATGCGCCACGCCCGCGACCAAGCCACCCAGGCTGGCCATGCGTTCAGACTGCAAAAGCAACTCCGACGTCGCCGCCAATTGCGTGAACACCTGCTCGGTGGGGCGCAACACCGCGCGGCGAATCATCACGAAAAAGGTGGCCATGCCGCCCACAAGCCCGAGCGCCAAACCACCAAGGGCGACACGAACTGCCTGTTGCGCGCTTTGCTGGGCCTCGTGATCGGCCAACTTGGCGCGTTCGGCAGCGCGATCAGAGATCGCATCCAAGGCGTCCAGCAAGGGCCGATCGGCGCCGCGCACCGAAGCATCCGCGCGCTGAGGGTGGAATCCATCGGCCTCAAATTGCTGCCGTGCCTGTGCGTAGGCCCGGCCCAGAGCTTGGTGCGCTTGCAAGGCGGCATCAATCGCCGAGATATCCGAAGCCGGCTGCAAGCTCGACTCGCGCAAGGCCAGCAGCCCCTTTTGCACGGCCTGTTCGCGCGCCTGCACCACCTCCCAGAGTAGTGCCGCATCGGCGCTGCTATTGCTGCGCAGCAAGAGGTTTTTCCACTCTTGCACCTGCCATTTGAATTCGAGCGCCACGTCCAGCATGCGCTCGGCCCGCTCATGCTCGGGCAAAGCCTCGCCGCTGTATTGCTCCAAGGCTCGCCAAAGTCCATGGCCGCCGTAGATGGTGAAGCCGGCGATCATGGCGAAAGCCAGGGCTGCGATCAGCAGCAGATCACGAAAAATTCGTTTGGCGCTTTGGCTCATTGATGCAATCCGCTATTCAGCGAGAGCCAAAAAAACCTTGCACTAGAGCTTGAACACCGCCACCGAGCGGGCCAACTCATCCGCCTGTAACTGCAAGCTCTGCGCCGCAGCGGCAGACTGCTCCACCAGCGCCGCGTTTTGCTGCGTCATGGTGTCGAGTTGCGTGATGGCCATGCCGATCTGCGAAATGCCGCTGCTTTGCTCACCGGTGGCATGGCTGATCTCAGCCACTATGGAACCCACCCGGCCGATCGAGGCGATCACTTCTTGCATGGTGTCGCCGGCCCGGCCCACCAAGGCCGCGCCCGCCTCAACGCTCTCGCCGCTGGCGGTAATCAGACCTTTGATCTCTTTGGCCGCCTCGGCCGAACGCTGTGCCAGGCTGCGCACCTCGCTGGCCACCACCGCAAAGCCGCGCCCTTGCTCGCCGGCACGCGCCGCTTCCACGGCCGCATTCAGCGCCAGGATATTGGTTTGAAAGGCGATGCCGTCGATCACCGAGATGATGTCGCTGATCTTGTTGGACGAGGTACTGATGCGGCTCATCGTTGCAACCACTTCACCCACCACTTCACCGCCGCGCTGCGCCACCTGCGCGGCATCCACCGCCAGCTGATTCGCCTGCCGCGCTGAATCGGCGTTATGCCTGACGCTGGCGGTTAGCTCCTCCATCGCCGAGGCGGTTTCCTCCAGATTGGAAGCGGCCTGCTCAGTGCGGTGGCTGAGATCATGCCCACCCGCCGCGACCTGGGCGGAAGCGGTGGCGATACTGTCGGTCGCATTACGTACATTGCTCACTACATCGCGCAGCGAACTCTGCATGGCCTTGACGCCACGCATCAAGTCGCCGGTTTCGCATTTGCCGTGCGCGACGATGTCCTCACTCAGGTCCTGCGCGGCGATGCGCTCGGCCGACTGCTGCACTTCGTCCAAAGGCTGCAATATCGAGCGCAGATTGAAGAAGGTGTAAACACCAATCATCACCATGCCGCCAATCAAGACAAAGATGAGGCTGCGCCGAACCGTGACCTCGTTAGCAGCGATGGTCTCCACCTCGTGCACCGCATCTTTGTCGATGGAGGCCACCATTTCGTCCAGCTTGGCCTCCATGGGCCGAATCGCCTTCTTTGCGGCGCTCAGGGCCTTGTTCGCGCTGGCCGGGTCGGCAAAGGCCTTTTCCCCCAGCTTGACCGTAAAGCTGTCCATCTCATTCTTGTAGGCCTTCATGCCGGCGACGATGTCGCGCAACTCATCCTGCACGTCTTTGGGCACATCCAGCTTATTCAGCCCGTCCAGCGCCTTGTCCAGCGCCGCATAACTTCTAACCCAATCGGCGCGATATTTGTCGACCGCTGCCGCGTCGTCGAGGTTGAGCGCCATGTCTTTTTCATAACGGCGCAAATTACCGGCCTCGGCCCGGATCTTGGAGGTGAAGTTCAGCGACTGGTTGTCGTTGTCCACAAAATGCACGAAGGAATACTTGGCTTGGTTCAGGCTGTAGAGGCCGGTGAGTCCGACGATCAAAAGCATCATCATCGAAATGCCGGCCAGGGCATACAAACGGGCGCGTACAGTGAAATCTTGCAGATTCATGAACCACACTCCTGGGCAGAAGAACTCCAGCGACCAATATATTTGATTCGCCTATCGCACGGAAGAGGCTTGAAAAAATAACTTTGGAAAGTTATGTGCTCCAGCCACAAGGCAAGACCTGACCCTACGCACTGAGTTCAGAGCTTGAACACCGCCACCGATTTGGCCAAATCCTCGGCTTGCACCTGCAGGCTCTGCGCGGCGGCAGCGGACTGTTCGACCAAGGCGGCGTTCTGTTGCGTCATGGTGTCGAGTTGGGTGATGGCTTGACCGATTTGCGCAATGCCGGTGCTTTGTTCGCCCGTAGCATGGCTGATTTCGGCGACGATGGAGCTGACGCGCCCGATCGAGCCAATCACTTCTTGCATGGTTTGCCCGGCGCGCTCCACCAGCATGGCGCCGTTGTCCACCGCCTCGCCGCTGGCGGTGATCAAACCCTTGATCTCTTTGGCCGCCTCGGCCGAGCGCTGCGCCAGGCTGCGCACCTCGCTGGCCACCACCGCAAAGCCGCGCCCTTGCTCGCCGGCACGGGCCGCTTCCACAGCGGCGTTCAGCGCCAGGATATTGGTCTGAAACGCAATCCCGTCAATGGTAGAAATGATGTCGCTGATCTTGTGCGAGGACGCGCTGATGCGCTTCATGGTGTCGACCACCTCTCCCACCACCGTGCCGCCGCGCTCGGCCACTTGGGCAGCGTCCACCGCTAACTGATTGGCTTGACGGGCCGAGTCGGCATTGTGTTTGACGCTGGCCGTCAACTCTTCCATCGCGGAGGCCGTCTCTTCAAGGTTTGACGCCGCTTGTTCGGTGCGGTGGCTGAGATCTTGCCCGCCGGCGGCCACCTCGGCCGAGGCAGTGGCGATGCTGTCGGTGGCATTGCGAACATTGCCGACCACATCACGCAAAGAGGCCTGCATCGCCTGCACGCCGCGCATCAGGTCACTGGTTTCGCTTTGACCCCGCGCCTGGATACTCTCGCTCAAGTCCTGGCCGGCAATGCGCTCGGCCGACTGCTGGACTAGCCGCAAGGGCTGCAAAATCGAGTGAATATTGAAGAAGGTGAAGGCGCCAATGAAGAGCATCGCCAGCAATGACACCGCAATCAAAGCAACGCGCGTCCTGTCTTGCAAGGCCAGCGTCGCGCTCACCGCCGCAACCCCGGCCTTGTCCAGCGATTCGACCATTTCCCTGAGCTTTTGCTCGATCGGGCGAACCGCCTTCTTTGCGCCCTCAAGCGCCTTGTTGGCCGCGTCCGGGTCGGCAAAGGATTTGGCGCCAAGTTGCTTCATGAAGCTCTCCATCTCGGACTTGTAGGCGCCCAACAAGCCGTCGATGTCGGTATCGAGACGGCGCGTTTCGGGTTCCAGGTCCAGCTTGGCCAGTTCATGCAAGCCCTTGGTCGTAGCGGCATAGTTGGCGGCCCAGTCTTCACGGTATTTTTCGATCGCTTTTTCGTCTGCGAGATTGATCACCATGTCTTTCTCAAAGCGACGCAGATTGCCAACGCTGGCGCGAATGCCAGAGATCAAATTGAGCGATGCGTTGTCATCGTCGGCAAAGTGAACGAAGGAGGCTCTGGCCTGATTCAGGCTGTACAGACCCGTGCCGGCTACGGCAGCCAGCATCAGCATGGCGAAGATCGCTAAGGCATACAAGCGGGCACGTACCGTGAAATCCTGCAAATTCATGACCAGCACTCCTGGGTGACATTCGAGACACTCAATATAGGCGCATCACCCAGCACGCCAAAGCGCGTTAAAGCAACACTTCGGGCGCCTATTTCCGCGTTGTCAGCGTCGCCAAGTCCGCCACCCGGACCAGGGTCAATCCGAAAATATTCATTGAAAAGTAATATTGTTATAAATACCAATCAAATACCCCTCATACAAGGGGGTAGTTAGAACAAAGCAGTTCCCTAGAATGCGACACGGCCCAAAAAGCACATCAGCGAAGCGGCTACCACAACGACGCCCAAGGGGAGCTCCATGAATCGCAAGACTTTGAATCAATTTTCCGGACTTAAATTGGTATCTATTGCCGCCGGCCTCTTGATGGCTGCCGGTGCCAACGCTGCCGTCATCGACCTCGGCGCTGCCCAGGGCTTCAGCGGCTTTTTCTTCGGCAATGTGAGTGCTGCGGCCGACGTTGAAGGCCGCTTGGCCGTCGGCGGCGATCTGACATCGGGCTTCGACATTGGCTATCGCAACGCTTATGGTTCGAGCGCGCCGTCGTTGATCGTCAAGGGCGGCGTATCGCTGACCAATGCGGGCGGCGTCAAAACCGGCATGATTTACAACGGCCCGAACTCCAATATCGATACCAACGCCTCGATTGGCCCCAGCGCGGCCACCTGGGTGCCCGGCGAGGTCAAGACCGGTGGCATCGTCTATGGCAGCAGCCTGACGGCAGCCGACTGGCAATACAGCTCGGCCACCAAGAACGCCAACTACATCGACTTCTCGGCCGCTAAGAACCAGTTGACAGGTTTGTCCACCCAACTGTCCGGCTTGGCGCAGAACGGCAGTTGGGCGATCGAAAACGGTGGACTGAAGCTGACCGGCGACGGCACAGACAAGCCGCAAGTCTTCAATATCGGCAACAGCTCGCTGGCGTTTGGCCTCTCATTCGCCAACATCAAGGCCGGCGCCGCTGTGGTGATCAACAGCACGCTGAAGAATGTTGACTTCAACGGCGACTTTGGCGGCGACAAGGCCAACAGCCCAGACGCCGTGGCGCAGCACCGCGACCGCATCATCTTCAATCTGGGCCAGGCCACCGACTTGAATGTGCGCACCTTTTTGAACGGCAGCGTGCTGGCCGTTGCCGCCAACGTGATCGGCTCCGGCCACCTGGAAGGCACTTTGATCGCCAATTCGCTGCGCGCCGGCGCGCCGGACGCGAACAACCCGAATGGTGCCAAGCTGGAGTTGGGCTACGAGCCCTTCAAAGGCATCACCAGCGCGGTCCCCGAGCCAGTCAGCTATGCGCTGATGCTGGCCGGTTTGGGAGCGCTTGGCTTGGTATCGCGCCGCCGCTTGAAGATCTAAGGCAACAGGTACTTTGAATTGCAAAAGGCTCCCCAGGGAGCCTTTTTTTCGTTGAAGCCAATCGAGCTTCAAACGCTGCGTCGGCGCCGCACGAAAAAGAATGCCGCCGCCACGACCGCGACCGCAATGCCGGCGATCAAGGTATTCAACCAGTTCTGCGCGCTGTCACGCGCAGCCAATTTGGCTTCGAGTTGCTCCATTTCCAGCTTCAAGGCCTGATGATCAGCCTGCAGCGCGCTGAACTGCGCCTGCGCGCGCTGCAAGCGGGCGGGGCCATCTTGTGCCATCAACAAATCGGCCGGCCCGGCGGCACGCCCGACGTCAATCGACATCAAGAGGCTGGCTCCAGGTGCATCAGGGCGCACATAAAAAGGCTGCTCCTTGGCCGCTTTCAGGGGCTTGCGCGAGCTCAAAGCCAAGGTGGCCGAGCCATCGAGGTCACTGTCAAAGCGCCAGCGCAAGCCCGGTGTTTCGGCATCCATCATGGTCAGCGGCGGCAGGCTTGCATCACCCAAACGCAACAGACTGCGCGGCCGCGCTGCCCGCTGCTCGGAGCGAAGCTTGTGAGCACGCGCTGGGCGGGCCGCCTCGCCAGGCAAGTTGAATTGATCGATTGCGGCAGGCTCGCCGGAGACAAGCTTGAAGCCCCCCGCAGGCGGCGTCATTGAATGCACTGGATCGACCAAGGCCATGACCTGTTGGGCCGGGCAACCCAAACTGAGCACCAGCACCGGCTCCTGCATCACGAGCTTGGAGCGCACCCAAATCAGCGCCGAAGCGGCGTCAGCGCCCTTCAACAAACTCTGCTGCACATCGCTGCCAGCCAAGCGGCTGTCGCCCGCATCGACCGCGAGCCTCAAACAGTTGAGGGAGCGCGCCTCACCGGGCGCCCAGCGCACCGGCAACTGCAAGGACAGTGGCTGCCCCAGGCCGGACAACATTTGCACCGCCCCGATCTCCAGGCCCTGGGCGGCCGACCAACTGCTCAAGGCCAGGACCCCGCATATCAGCCGCGCGCCACCGAACTTGGCCCATGCTGCGGACTGAAAAATCAAAGCGGGGCAGCGATCCATGCAGGCAGGTAGATGTGGTCAAGGCTGAAGAAAAAATTATGGGCAAAACGTTTCAGTCAGGCCCATGTCCGGCGGCCACTCTAGCATGCAAGCAGCCCGCTCGAGCGGCTTCGCACACGGTGTCGCCACTACAATCGCTCCAAACCATTTCAGCCGCGCCATGACTCCATTCACCGCAGTGTCGACCCCTTTCTCGCTTCGCTCGATTTGCCTAGCGGCTGCGCTGCTGATGAGTTCCGCTTGGGCTTTGGCCGATGAAGTCAGCGATGTGCAGGCCATACTGGCCAGCGGCAAGTCGGCCGAGGGGCTGAAAAAGGTCGATCAACTCTTGCTGGCCAAGCCCAATGACCCCCGCCTGCGCCTGCAGCGCGGCATCGCGCTGTCGATGCAGAACCGTCAGGCCGAGGCGATCGTGGTGTTTCAAAAGCTGATCGAGAGCCATCCCGAATTGCCCGGGCCGTACAACAACTTGGCCGTTTTGTACGGCAACCAAGGTGACTACGAAAAGGCTCGCCAAGCGCTGGAGCTGGCGATTCGCACCAACCCGACCTATGCCACCGCCTTCCAGAACCTCGGCGACGTCTATGCCCGGCTGGCAGGTCAGGCCTATAAAAAGGCCTTGGCCCTGGACAAGTCCGACGGCAGCCTGCCGCTGAAATTGTCCGTGGTGCAAAACGTGTTTGAAGCCAGCGTTGACCCGCGCACGGGCAAGCCGGTGATGCCCGCAGCTGCTCCGGCGGCTGTCCCCACTCCAACACCCGCGCCCTCGGCGACCATGCTCGCCGCAGCGCCGGCGCCGACACCCGCCGCACCCCCTGCAGTTGTGGCCAAGCCCGCTGCATCGGCAATTGCCGCGGCACCAAAACCTGCACCAGCAACTGCACCTGCTCCAGCACCAGCACCCACACCATCGGCTGCACCAGCGCTTGCGGCAGCTGCAACCACGGTCGCGGCCGCCAAGTCCACCGCCGCACCGGTGGCCGCGACTGCATCCGCGCCCGCAACTGCGCCGCCGGTGGCCAAGGCCGAACCCGTGCGTCCCGATGCCGCCGAGCTGGACAAGCAGGCCGTCGAGAAGGCTTTGCGTGAATGGGCCAAGGCCTGGAGCTCGCGCAATATGGTGGCTTACTTCGACGCCTACGCGCCCGACTTCAAGGGCAAGGCGGCCAGCCGCAAGGCTTGGGAGCAAGAGCGTCGCGACCGCATCACCGGGAAGAAAAAAATCACCGTGACGCTGTCCGACCTGCGCATCAAGGTCAGTGGCAACAAGGCCACAGTTCACCTGCGCCAAGACTACAACTCGGATGCCTTGAGCGTGAAGAGCGGCAAGAATATCGAACTGGTGAAAAACAAATCCGGTGATTGGCAGATCACGCAAGAAGCATCAAGCTGATTCCCGAATTCTCTGCATGCTTTGACTGACATGAACGACGCGCAACAAGTCCCCGATCCAAACGCCAAAGTCAAACGGCCAGGCCAGGTTCGGGCCGCAGCGGCCCTAGCCATGGGCGGCACCGTCAAGCCGGTGCTGCTGGCCTCGCTCGGGCTGGTGGCCGTGTTGGGCGCGGTGGGCTATGTGTTTGCCAAAGTCGACTTCAAGGCCGGGTCCCCGGCCCTGAACTTTCCTTTGCCGACAAGTGACAGCTCGCCCACGCAGGCCATGTCCAAGAGCAGTCCGGCACAACGCCTGCTCCAAACCGACATCGATGGACAAACGCCCGAGGGTCAGTTGATCCTAGCCTATCAACATCTGGCGCGCGGCGACGAAGCTCAGGCCTTCAGCACCGCCGAGCAATTGGTCAAGCGTCAACCTGACTTTGCGCTGGCGCAACTGCTGCATGGGGACTTGCTGCTGGCCCGCAGCGGCCTGGCCGGAGCCGCCGCGCTCGGGCCCGAGGCCACGGCGAGCGCCGCCAACGGGGCCGCCGCTGCTGCGGCAGCTGGCAGCATCGAAGGTTTGCGTGCCGAGGCCAAGCTGCGCTTGGCCGCGCTGGTAGAGCGCCCACCCCAGAACGCCCTGCCTCGCCAGTTGTTGAATTTGTCGCCGGCGGTGCGCCATGCAGTCGTGGTCGACACCAGCCATGCCCGCCTGTACTTGTTTGAAAACGGTAGCGATGGCCTGAAGCTGCTGCGCGACAGCTATGTCTCGATCGGCAAGCTGGGCACCGGCAAGCTGCAGGAAGGCGATCAGCGCACGCCGCTGGGTATTTATCACGTCGGTGTGCGGCGTGACGAGGCGGCGGCCCGCTATGGCGCGGCCGCCTTGCCGCTGAACTACCCGAGCGAGTACGACCGCCTGCTGGGCCGTGGCGGCAGCAGCATCTGGCTGCACGGCGAGCGTGCCGGCAACTATGCACGCGGCCCGCAGTCCACCGATGGCTGCATCGTGCTCAGCAATGACGAGATGCGGGCACTCGCCGATGTCGTCGCCGCGCGTGAAACGCCGGTGGTGATTGTAGAAAACATCGACTGGGTCGACCGCAAACTGGCCGTCAAGTCGCCGCTCGATACGGGCTTCGAGCGGGCCTATCAGGCTTGGCAGCAGGCGCGCCTGAGCCAAGACGCGACCAGCCTGCGCGGTTTTTACGAGACCGGCTTGGAGCGTGGCTCGGACAGCGCCGCCGCCCGTCTGGATGCCAACCTCGCCCACATGGCCAAGCAAGAGCTGCCCGTGCAGTCACTCGAGCGCTTGAGCCTGCTGCCCTGGCCCGACCAGCCATCGGTGAAAATCGTCACCTACCGGGAACTGAGCCCGAACGGCGGCGCGCCCAAGCTCAAGCGCCAATACTGGCGTGAGAAAGACGGCCACTGGACAATCTTCTTCGACGGCTTGGTCAGCTGAACGGACAGCGCCCGTGCGAAAGGCACGTCGGCCGCAATAGGCGGCTCGACTACAATCAACCCGTCCCCGCCCTGCCCCTGTCCCCCATTTACAGCCACTGGAAAATACCATGTACCGCTGTGCCAAGTCTTTGATCTTGTCCGTCTGCGCAGCCACAGCGCTGAGCCTCAGCGCTCAAGCGCAGGCGCAGACCCACCGCCCCTTCCCTGCGCAGGCCTTGCGCGGCGACTTGGTGATTTTGCAAACACCCGATATCAGCCTCAACGGCCACTCTGCCAGGCTGGCACCCGGCGCCCGCGTGCGCGGCGACACCAATCTTTTGCAGCAACCGGCCTCGCTCAGCGGCGAAAAGTTGGTCGTGCACTACACACTGGACCCGTCCGGTCTGCTGATGGACGTGTGGGTACTGAACCCGGTCGAGCTGGCCAACAAGCCCTGGCCACGCAGCCAGCAAGAAGCCGAGAACTGGTCCTTCGACCAGGCTTCACAGGTCTGGACCAAGCGCTAGCCTGCGCCCATTTTCATTAACTTGCGGTCGGGCCAAGCGCCGGGCCGCCCCAAGCCGGCCCGCATCCCCTCGGGGGATCGGTCGGTGTACTCACCGAACGAGGGGCACCATGTCCAAAAAAGTCTTCATCAAAACCTTCGGCTGCCAAATGAACGAGTACGACTCGGGCAAGATGGCTGACGTGCTGGGCGCGGCCCAAGGCTACGAGAAAACCGACGATGTCGAGCAAGCCGATCTGATTCTATTCAACACCTGCTCGGTGCGCGAGAAGGCCCAGGAGAAGGTCTTCTCCGATCTGGGCCGGGTCAAGCATTTGAAGGAGAAAGGCGTGTTGATCGGCGTCGGCGGCTGCGTGGCCAGCCAAGAGGGTTCGGCCATCATCGACCGCGCACCCTATGTCGATCTGGTCTTCGGCCCGCAAACGCTACACCGCCTGCCGCAGATGATCAAGGCGCGCCAGGATGAACTGCGCCCGCAGGTCGACATCAGCTTCCCCGAGATCGAAAAGTTCGACAACCTGCCGCCCGCCAAGGTCGAGGGCGCCTCGGCCTACGTCTCCATCATGGAAGGCTGCTCCAAATACTGCTCCTACTGCGTCGTGCCCTACACGCGCGGAGAAGAGGTATCGCGGCCCTTTGACGACGTCTTGACCGAGATTGCCGGCCTGGCCGACCAAGGCGTGCTGGAGATCAATCTGCTCGGCCAAAACGTCAATGCCTACCGCGGCAAGATGGGTGACTCTGGCGAGTATGCGGATCTGGCCCTGCTGCTGGAATACGCGGCCGAGATCCCCGGCATCGAGCGCCTGCGCTTCACGACCAGCCACCCTAACGAGTTCAGTCAGCGGTTGGTGGATGCCTATGCCAAGATTCCGCAGCTGGTCAACCACCTGCATCTGCCGGTCCAGCATGGCAGCGACCGCATCCTGATGGCGATGAAGCGCGGCTACACCGGGCTGGAATTCAAAAGCACGATTCGCAAGCTGCGCGCGATCCGGCCGGACATCCGCATCGCCAGCGACTTCATCATCGGCTTCCCCGGCGAGACCGAGGACGACCACGCCAAGCTGATGAAGCTGGTCGACGAAGTCGGTTTCGACGCGTCGTTCAGCTTCATCTACAGCCAGCGTCCGGGCACGCCGGCGGCGAACCTGGAAGATCTGGTCACCTATCAGGTCAAGCTGCGCCGACTGCAGGAGTTGCAGGATGTGATCGAGGCCAATACGCTGGCGATCAGCCGGACCATGGTCGGCAAGACCCAGCGCATCCTGGTGACCGGCAATGCGCGCAAGGATGCGTCCGAGCTGATGGGCCGCACCGAATGCAACCGCATCGTCAACTTCAAGGGCCATCCGCGCCTGATGAACAAGCTGGTGGACGTCAACATCACCGAGGCTTTTGCGCATTCGCTGCGCGCCGAAGTCCTGACGGTAGCGGATGCTACTTCCGCAGTCTAAGGCCCAAAATCCATTGCGGCAGGGCGACGGTCAGCAACATCAGGCCGTAGCCCAGCATCTTGCCGTCACGCCCCAGCAGTGCCAAGGCAGCCAGCAAACCCAGGCTGCCGCCCAAGCCGCCCCAGAGCGCCAGCCTTCCCCAAGCCACGCTGCCATAGGACTGACGCCACAGCAGTTTGGCGGCCAGCGCCAGAATGGCGGCAACACCCCATGCCGGCGCAAAGAAGTTGGCGATATGCCAAAAGGCATCGAGTGGATTCACGAGGGGCTGGGCCTTGAAGGTCTGAAACGTACGGGGATTGGGGCTTGCTTGATGCAAATCAAGCTCGGTGCGACGGCGCAAAACAAAGCAATGCCGCGCCAAGTGAAAGTCAATTTTATAATCCCGCCATGACAGTGTTTGCCCTCGGCCTGAATCACAACTCCGCCCCGCTGGATTTGCGCGGGCGTTTTGCGTTCTCGCTGGAACAATTGGCGCCGACCTTGCATGGTTTTCGCGACCAGATTTTGGCCACCAAGCTGGGCAAATCCGGCCCCGAAGCGGCGATCCTGTCGACCTGCAATCGCACCGAACTCTATGTCGCCGGCCACCAGGCGATGGTGCAGCCGGCCGTGGACTGGTTGGCCCGTATCGGCGGCGTCAGCAGCGCCTCGCTGATGGATCATGCCTATGTGGTGGAAGGCAGCGCAGCGGCCCGCCATGCGTTTCGCGTCGCCAGCGGTCTGGACTCCATGGTCTTGGGTGAGCCGCAAATCCTCGGCCAGATGAAGCAGGCCGTGCGTGAAGCGACGCAGGCCGGCACCGTCGGCTCGACCTTGCATCAGCTGTTTCAGCGCGGCTTTTCGGTCGCCAAAGAGGTGCGCAGCTCGACCGAAATCGGCGCGCACTCGATCAGCATGGCGGCCGCCTCGGTGCGCTTGGCCGCGCAGTTGTTTGAAGACCTGAGTCAGATCAAGGTGCTGTTTGTGGGTGCGGGCGAAATGATCGAGTTGGTCGCCACCCACTTTGCCGCCAAGACGCCGAAGGCGATGGCGGTCGCCAACCGCACGCTGGAACGCGGTGAAAAACTCGCCGGTCGCTTGGGAGCCGAAGCGATTCGCTTGGCCGACCTGCCGCAGCGCCTGCACGAGTTTGACGCGGTGATTTCTTGCACCGCCAGCAGCCTGCCCTTGATCGGCCTGGGCGCCGTCGAGCGGGCACTCAAAGCCCGCAAGCACCGGCCCATGTTCATGGTCGATCTGGCGGTGCCGCGCGATATCGAGCCCGAAGTCGCCAAGCTCGACGACGTTTACCTCTACACCGTCGATGAATTGGCCGGTTTGGTGCAGTCGGCCGGCGAGAAGCGCCAGGCCGCCGTCGCGCAGGCCGAAGCCATCATCGAGACCGGCGTGCAAAGCTTTGTTCATTGGCTGGGTCAGCGCAATACCGTGCCCTTGATTCAGGCCTTGAACGCGCAGGCCGATGACTGGCGCGACCATGAAGTGGCACGTGCGCGCAAGCAGTTGGCGCGCGGCGCCAATGTCGAAGAAGTACTGGAAGCCTTGTCGCGCGGCCTGACGCAAAAGATGCTGCATGGCACCTTGGCCGAGTTGCATGCCAGCGACGGCGAGCACCGCGTGCAATTGGCGCAGACCGTCTCGCGGCTGTTTTTGCGCAGCAGCAGCCGCAATCCGGCGGAAACTCCCAGCGAGCATTAGCGGCGCGGCGCTCTCCATGCCCCCCGGCTCGCCGATTGCGCGCCGGCTCCTTGGCCCTCCGCTAAAAGTCCCCCATGAAAGAATCACTGCGCCAGCAGTTTGACCGCCTCGGCTACCGCCTGAGCGAACTCGACACCATTTTGAGCGACGGCAGCGTTGCCGCCGATATGAAGCGTTACCGGGCGCTGACCAAGGAGCAATCCGAGGTCGCCGAGCTGGACGCGCAATACCGCCAATATGTGCAGCGCGAGGCCGATCTGGCCGAGGCGCGGCTGCTGCTCGATGATCCAGAAATGGCAGAGATGGCCGCCGAGGAAATCAAGGCGGCGGAAGCCGACCTGGAACGCCTGCACGCGGCCCTGCAGTTGGCCCTGGTGCCGCGCGACCCGGATGACGACAGGCCGGCCTTTCTGGAGATTCGCGCCGGTGCCGGCGGCGATGAATCGGCGCTGTTTGCGGCCGACCTGGCTCGCATGTATCTGCGCTACGCCGAACGGATGGGCTGGAAAACCGAGATTCTGTCCAGCAGCGACTCCGACCTGGGCGGCTACAAGGAACTGGTTGTACGCATCGAGGGCGAGCGTGTCTACGGGCGGCTGAAGTTCGAGTCCGGCGGCCACCGCGTACAGCGCGTGCCGGCGACCGAGTCGCAGGGCCGCATCCACACCAGTGCCTGCACGGTGGCGGTGATTGCCGAGCCGGACGCGACCGAAGAAGTGACGCTGAACCCGGCCGATCTGCGCATCGACACCTACCGCGCCAGCGGCGCCGGCGGCCAGCACATCAACAAGACCGACAGCGCCGTGCGCATCACCCATGTGCCGACCGGGCTGGTGGCCGAATGTCAGGACGACCGCAGCCAGCACCGCAACAAGGCCAAGGCGATGCTGGTGCTGGCGGCTCGGGTGCGCGACAAAGACCGCGTCGCCCGCGAAGCACAAGACGCCGCCAACCGCAAAAGCCTGATCGGCACGGGCGACCGCAGCGACCGCATCCGCACCTACAACTTTCCGCAAGGCCGCCTGACCGATCACCGCATCAACCTGACGCTGTACAAGCTCGGCGCCATCATGGACGGCGATCTGGACGATGTGGCCGCCGGCCTGCAAGCGGCACAGGCCGCCGAGCAGTTGGCCTTGCTGGAAGAAGGCCGGGCATGACCGCGCCCGTCGACGTGAGCTCGGCCTTGAGCCTGGCGCGCACGCTCGGGCTTGATCGGCTGGACGCGCAACTGCTGCTGGCCGCAAGCCTGAAGCAAAACCGCGCCTGGCTGATCAGCCATGACGACGCAGCGCTGGCTCCGGCGCTGGCTGCCAAACTCGTCGAGCAGATGACACAGCGCGCGGCCGGCATGCCCTTGGCCTATTTGCTCGGGGAACAGGAATTCCACGGCCTGCGCTTGACCGTCACCCCGGACACCTTGGTGCCCAGAGCAGATACCGAGACCCTGGTGGACTGGGCACTCGAGTTGCTGACCACCATGGGCAGCGCGCCAAGCCTGGTTGATCTGGGTACCGGCAGCGGCGCGATCGCGCTGGCCATCAAGGCCAGCTTTCCCGCAGCCGTCGTCAGCGCAGTCGACCTCAGTGCAGCGGCCCTGGCAGTGGCGCGGGGCAATGCCAGTCGCTTGAATCTGGA
The DNA here is from genome assembly GCF_025717555.1 of Paucibacter sp. B2R-40. Lineage (GTDB taxonomy): Bacteria > Pseudomonadota > Gammaproteobacteria > Burkholderiales > Burkholderiaceae_C > Paucibacter_A. The sequence goes on from NZ_JAJIRP010000004.1 coordinate 131,910, forward strand.
CGTGTCGTTTCACCAGGGCGACTGGTGGCAGCCCTTGGCCGGCGAGCGATTCGATGTCATCGTCAGCAACCCGCCCTATATCGCCGGCGGCGACCCGCATCTGCCGGCGCTCAGGCATGAACCGATCGGCGCCTTGACGCCGGGCGGCGACGGATTGTCGGACCTGCGCCAATTGATTGAAGGTGCGCCGGCGCATTTGCGGCCCGGCGGCTGGCTGCTGCTCGAGCATGGCTATGACCAGGCACCTGCAGTGGCCGAGGCCTTGCTTGCAAGAGGTTTTGCAGAGCTGGGCCTGCGCCGAGACCTCGGCGGCCAGCCGCGCGTCAGTGCCGGCCGTTGGCCGATTTGATCGCCACAACTGAATGTGTATTTGTTGGTAATTTGATCTCCACAGCGTTCAGTTGCGGGCGTAGCATGGACTCAATCCCATCGCCGCAGGAGAACGCTATGAACTTCGCAGGTTTCACTCCAAGTGCAGTTGCCTTTGCCTTGTTGGCGGGCTTGAGCGGCAGTTCCTGGGCGGCCGACATCGTCAAGACGCCAAGCTATGCGGCCCCCAGCTGGCAGGCCCGCTTGCAGCTGAGCAGCCTTGAGCCACTGCCCGCAGGGGCTTACGAGGCGCAGCATTACAGCGGCTCTCGTCTGCTGAGCGCCAATCTGTTGGGCGACTATTACCTGACCGGCTCGGGCTTGGGCGGCGTGCAAGGCGGCTTGCGCGCCACCGGCGGCTTGATGCTGGGTTCGCTCTCGCAAAGCAGCGCGAGCCTGGCGCTTGGAGCCAGCAGCAACGGCCAAGCGTGGTCGGTCGGCCAGCGCAATATCAGCCTGCTCGCGCCCATCGGTGATGCCAGCGATCCTTATGGCTCGATGTCGTATTTGGGCATAGGCTATACCGGCCAATCCTTGAAAGGCGGCTGGGGCTTCAGTGCCGATCTCGGTCTGGTCAACGGCAGCGCCACCAGCGGCCTGCGTCTGGGGACCAATCGCAGTCAAGGCATGGAAGATCTGCTGCGCGATATGCGCTATCGGCCGGTGCTGCAACTGGGCCTTTCCTACAGTTACTGAGCTCTTTAGAACAGTGGCCGGCCAGAACGACCCGGCTCGTCGATAATCACGCCCAAGATTCCACTTTTTGGCGAGATGACAATGAGCGACGTTCAGCAACGTATTGATGACCTGGTGAAGAACAACCGCGTGATGCTCTTCATGAAGGGCTCGGCGCAATTCCCGATGTGCGGTTTTTCCGGCCGTGCGATCCAGATTTTGAAGGCCTGCGGCGCGACCGATCTGAAGACCTTCAATGTGCTGGACGACGCCGAAGTGCGTCAAGGCATCAAGGACTACGCCAACTGGCCAACCATCCCCCAGCTCTATATCAACGGCGAATTCGTCGGCGGCTCGGACATCATGATGGAGATGTACGAGTCGGGCGAGTTGCAACAAACGCTGGACGCCAAGTAAGTCAACCCCGCGTGACCGCATCCCCACAACAGCGACTGGTCGTCGGCATCACCGGTGCGACCGGTGCGGCCTACGCGCTGCGGCTCTTGCGCCGTGGCCGCGAGCTAGGCCTTGAAACTCACTTGATCGTCACGCCGGCCGGCGTTTTGAACGCCCATCATGAGCTGGGCCTCAGCCGCCATGAGCTGGAGCGCGAAGCGAGCTTTTGCTACGCGCCCGGCGACGTCGGCGCCTGCATTGCCAGCGGCAGCTTTGCGACCGCCGCAATGGTGGTGGCGCCCTGCTCGATGAAGACGCTAGCCTCCGTCGCCCACGGCTTCGGCGACAACCTGCTCACGCGCGCGGCCGACGTCACGCTGAAGGAGCGCCGCAGGCTGGTTCTGATGGTGCGCGAGACGCCGTTCAATCTGGCTCATTTGCGCAATATGGTGGCCGCGACAGAAATGGGCGCCATCATCTTCCCGCCGCTGCCGGCCTTTTATCACCACCCGAAAAGCATCGAAGAGCTGGTCAACGAAAGCGCCGAGCGGGTGTTGGAGTTGAGCGGCGTAGTGGGTGCGCGGCCGCAGGCCTGGGCCGGCTTGAACAGCAAGAGCTGAGTTCAACTCTCGCCTGGGGCGAGCCATTGGCGGCGGGCGCCAAACACCGCGTTCGGGTACTCGGGCCGGCCCCGGCTGCCGTTGTAGCGGCCCAGCGCCAGATACATATCACCCTTTTCGCGGTCCAGGTAGTGACGCAAGATCACGCAACCAAAGCGCAAATTGGTCTGCATATGGAAGAGCCGCGAGGCCTGACCGTCGCCGATCAACTGGGCCCAGAACGGCATCACCTGCGTGTAGCCACGAGCACCGGCGCTGCTGATCGCGTATTTGCGAAAGCCACTTTCCACCTGGACGAGACCCAGTAGCAGGCTGGGATCCAGCCCGGCCCGCTTGGCCTCGTACCAGACCGACTCCAGAAACTCGATGCGCGTCTGCACCTCGCTCTTGCGGCTTTTGAGCTTTTCACTGGTGGCGCCCAACCAGCGCAAATAAGCCAGGCGCGCCTCGATATTGTCGAAACGCGGCTTGGGCGGCGCGCTATAGGCAACCGCGGCCGTCAAAGCCGAGCGAACGGCGTCGGCCAGCGGCTCCTCGGCCTGCGTGCCCGCTTGACTGAGGCGCGGCAGGCCTGCCCCAGCCAAAGCAAGGGCAGCGCCGCCCAGCAGGCTGCGCCGCTGCAAAGCCAGGGGCTTCAAGGCTTGAGCTTGCCCTTCAAATGGGCAAGCACATCAACCAGCGCCAGCTTCGAGGCCTCGGCATCACACCGGCCTTGATATTCGACCTGACCCTCTTTCAGCCCGCGATCGGAGATGACCACGCGGTGCGGCACCCCGATCAGCTCCCAGTCGGCAAACATCGCGCCCGGGCGCTCGCCACGGTCGTCCAGCAGCACGTCGATGCCCAGCGCCTGCAAGTCGTCATGCAGTTGGTGCGCGGCCGCCTTGACCTCTTCGCTGCGGTCCATGCCGATCGGGCAGACCACCACGCTGAAGGGCGCAATCGCGTCCGGCCAGATGATGCCGCGCTCGTCATGGCTCTGCTCGATGGCCGCGCCCAAGATGCGCGTCACGCCGATGCCGTAACAGCCCATCACCATCAACTGCGGCTTGCCGTTTTCGTCCAGGAAGGTGGCCTTCATATCGGCCGAATACTTGGTGCCGAGCAAGAACACATGGCCGACCTCGATGCCGCGCTGAATCGCCAGCACACCCTTGCCGTCCGGCGAAGGATCACCGGCCACCACATTGCGCAGGTCTGCGATCAAGTCAGGCTCAGGCAAATCACGGCCCCAGTTGGCGCCGGTGAAGTGGTAATCCACTTCATTGGCGCCGCAGACAAAGTCGCTCATCAGGGCGACGGTGCGATCGGCAATGACCTTGACGGGTTTGAGCAAATTGATCGGGCCCAGATAGCCTGGCTTGCAGCCGAAGTGATCCTCGATCTCGCCCACGGTGGCGAAGCGGAAGCCTGCCTTCAGCCCCTCAACCTTGCCAGCCTTGACCTCGTTCAAGTCGTGATCGCCGCGCAGCAGCAAGAGCCAGACGGTCGACTTGATGATCTCGCCCTTGTCGTTCAGCTCATCGCTGGCCAGCACCAGGGACTTGACCGTCTGCGCCAATGGCAGGGCCAACAAGGCGGCGACATCCTCGCAAGTACTCTTGCCCGGTGTGGCGGTCTTGGTCAAAGCCTGAGCGGCGGCCGCACGCTCGGCAAGCAAGGCCACGCCCTCGGCCAACTCGATATTGGCCGCATAGTCGCTGGTCGGGCAATAGACGATCGCGTCTTCACCGGTGTCGGCAATCACCTGGAACTCATGCGAGAGCTCGCCACCGATGGCACCGGTGTCGGCAGCCACCGCGCGGTACTGCAGACCAAAGCGATCAAAGATGCGCTGATAGGCAGCGAACATGCCTTGATAGCTGAGGGTCGCTGCGGCCACGTCGCGGTCGAAGGAATAGGCATCCTTCATCGTGAACTCACGGCCGCGCATGATGCCAAAGCGTGGGCGGCGCTCATCCCGGAACTTGGTCTGGATGTGATAGAAATTCTTCGGCAACTGCTTGTAGCTGCGCAACTCCTGGCGAGCGATGTCAGTCATCACCTCCTCGGAAGTGGGCTGGATGATGAAGTCGCGGCCATGGCGATCTTTCACGCGCATCAGCTCAGGGCCCATCTTGTCGAAGCGGCCGGTTTCTTGCCACAGCTCGGCCGGTTGCACCACCGGCATCAACAACTCGACCGCGCCGGCGCGCGTCATTTCTTCACGAATGATCGCCTCGACCTTGCGGATAACGCGCAGGCCCATCGGCATGTAGTTGTAGATGCCGGCGCCGATACGTTTGATCATGCCGGCTCGCATCATCAGCTTGTGGCTGACAACTTCTGCATCGGCGGGTGCTTCTTTGAGCGTGGAGACGAAAAACTGACTGGCTTTCATGGCGCTTTGGCATGGCTCGGCCGCGAAGGCCAAGCAGGGTTTGGTGAGTGAGGGTTAGCGATGAGGCTACCGAGGTGGCATCCCAATGCAATAATTGACACAACTAAAGATTCGAGGTTGATTATGCTCGACCGTGACGGCTTCCGCCCCAACGTCGGCATCATCCTGCTCAACCACAGGAATGAAGTGTTTTGGGGTAAGCGTATCCGCACCCATTCCTGGCAGTTCCCGCAAGGGGGCATTAACTATGGTGAAACGCCTGAGCAGGCGATGTTCCGTGAGCTCCATGAAGAAGTGGGGCTTGTTCCTGACCATGTGCAGATCATCGCGCGCACGCGCGATTGGCTGCGCTATGAGGTGCCCGACCACTTCATCAGACGCGATGCCCGAGGGCATTACCGCGGTCAAAAGCAGATTTGGTTCTTGCTGCAATTGATGGGTCGCGACAGCGACATGAATTTGCGCGCCACCAATCACCCTGAGTTCGACGCCTGGCGTTGGAACGATTACTGGGTGCCTCTTGAAGCGGTGATCGAGTTCAAGCGCGGGGTCTACGAGAACGCCCTGACCGAGTTGGCGCGCTATTTGCCGCGCATCAACCATCACAACCGCTATCTGCGCGGCGGTATGCGACCGCAATCGCATCGCAACGACCACGGGCAGCAAGCCGAGGCAACGGCGCAAGCCCAGGCGGAATCGGCGCAAGAACTGCCGCCAAGCAGTTCCAGCGACACGCCTCCAAACCCTTGATAGCCAAGCTTGATCTGCCTAGATAAGGCGGATCAACACAGCACCATATTGTCGCGGTGGATCAACTCGGGCTCGGCCGTATAGCCGAGCACGCGCTCGAACTCACTCGACGGTTTGCGGGCAATCAGGCGCGCCTCTGCGCTCGAGTAGTTGCTCAAGCCGCGCGCCAATTCGCGTCCGGCCTGATCGCGCACGCCGATCACTTCACCGCGGCTGAAGTCACCTTGTACTTCCAACACGCCGATCGGCAGCAGGCTCTTGCCCTCTCCTTGCAATTTGGCCACCGCGCCCTCATCAATGACGGCCGCGCCGCGCATCTGCAGATGATCAACCATCCATTGCTTGCGCGCTGCCAGCTTCGGCGTAGACGCCAGCAATGCGGTGCCGATCGCCTCACCGGCCAGCAAGCGGATCAAGACATCGGGCTCGCGGCCCCAGGCGATCACCGTGTTGGCACCACTGCCCGCCGCACGCTTGGCGGCCAGAATCTTGGTGATCATGCCGCCCCGACCCAAGCTAGAGCCGGCGCCGCCGGCCATCTGCTCAAGCTCGGGCGTGCCCGCCACCGCTTCGGCAATGAAGCGAGCCTGCGGGTCCCGCCTGGGGTCGGCCGAATACAGGCCTTTTTGATCGGTCAAGATGATCAAGGCATCGGCCTCGATCAAATTGGCAACCAAAGCACCCAGCGTGTCGTTGTCACCGAACTTGATCTCGTCATTGACGACGGTGTCGTTTTCGTTGATGACGGGCAAGACCCGGTGCTGCAGCAGGGTCAGCAAGGTCGAGCGCGCATTCAGATAACGCTCACGGTCGGCCAGATCGGCATGCGTCAGCAGCACTTGAGCGCTGCCCATGCCCTGCTCGCGCAACTTGCTCTCGTACATCTGCACCAGGCCCATCTGGCCCACGGCGGCCGCGGCCTGCAGCTCATGCAACTCTTTCGGTCGCACCGCCCAGCCCAGACGCTTCATGCCCTCGGCAATCGCGCCGCTGGACACCATCACCAGCTCGCGACCATCCGCAGCCAAGGCCGCCAACTGACGGCACCAGTTGCCGATCGCATCGGCGTCAACGCCGCGACCTTCATTGGTCACCAGGCTGGAGCCGACCTTGACGACAATGCGCCGAGCGCCCGCGAGCGCGCGGCTCATTCCGCTGCGTCGGCAGGTGCCGCGCTAGCGGGCTTCCCTTCAGGGAAACGCGGATCGACCTCGACAATGACCTTGTGCGCCGTGGCCACATGGTCGTAAATGGCGTGGATTAAAGGCTGGCAGCCTTCGCGCGTCAGGGCCGAAATTTCGAACACTGGACCCTTCCACTTGTAGCGCTTGACGAAGTCCTTGACGCGCTTGGCGCGCTCTTCCTCCGGCACCATGTCGAGCTTGTTCAGCACCAACCAACGCGGCTTGTTGTACAACTCTTCGTCGTACTTCTTCAGCTCATTGACGATGGCCTTGGCCTCGACAACCGGGTCAACCGCCGGATCAAACGGGGCCAGATCAACCACATGCAAAAGCAAGCGCGTGCGCTGCAAATGACGCAGGAACTGATGACCCAGTCCGGCGCCCTCGGAGGCCCCCTCGATCAAGCCCGGGATGTCGGCGACGACAAAACTTTTCTCCGGCCCGACCCGTACCACACCCAGATTCGGGTACAGCGTCGTGAACGGGTAGTCGGCGATCTTGGGGCGGGCATTCGACACCGCCGTGATCAGCGTGGACTTGCCCGCGTTGGGTTGACCCAGCAGACCGACATCGGCCAGCACGCGCAATTCCAGCTTGACCTTTTTCGCCTCACCGGGCCAGCCGGCGGTCTTTTGACGCGGCGCGCGGTTGGTACTGGTCTTGAAATGCAGATTGCCGAAACCGCCGTCGCCGCCCTTGGCCAGCAAGATCTTCTCGCCCGGCTCAATCAGCTCGGCGATCACGGTGTCGGTTTCCAGGTCCTTGACGATGGTGCCAACCGGCATACGCAGGACAATATCATCCGACGCCGCGCCATATTGGTCGGAGCCCCGACCGGCTTCGCCGTTGCGGGCCTCGTGGCGGCGCGCGTAGCGGTAATCGATCAGCGTGTTCAGATTGCTGTCGGCCACGGCAAAGACGCTGCCACCCCTGCCGCCATCGCCGCCGTCCGGCCCGCCAAACGGGATGAACTTTTCGCGCCGAAAGCTCGCACAGCCGGCACCACCATTGCCGGCCACGATGTCGATGGTGGCTTCGTCTATGAACTTCATAATGCTTTACGCCCTTTGAGGCTGATGTTAAGGCAAAGCGGCGGTCGTCCGAGCGGACAACCGCAGGCCTTGCTGCAGCCTCAAAAAGCAAAAGCCCCGGCTAGGCGGGGCTTTTGCGTCACCTGCTGCAAGCGGTCGGCTGCTGCCCTCCGCTTGCGGTGCTCATCGGCTATCTGATTTAGATAGCGGTGACAAAAACCGTCTGACGGCTCTTCTCACCCTTGATGGCGAACGACACTTGGCCGTCGATCAAGGCAAACAGCGTGTGGTCCTTGCCGATACCGACATTGGTGCCGGGATGGAACTTGGTGCCGCGCTGACGCACGATGATGGAACCTGCCGAGATGGTCTGGCCGCCGAAGGCCTTCACACCGAGCATCTTAGGTTTGGAGTCGCGGCCGTTTCGTGTTGAACCGCCGCCCTTTTTCTGTGCCATGGATTATCTCCTTGAACTGTTGGCTAAAAAGTCAGCTCTCGATCAGCCGTTCACCGTGCTGATCAACAGCTCGGTATACGTCTGGCGATGGCCTTGACTCTTCTTGTAGTGCTTACGACGACGCATCTTGAAGATGCGCACTTTGTCGTGCTTACCGTGAGCCACAACAGTGGCATTGACGCTTGCGCCAGCAACCAAGGGAGTGCCAACCTTCAGATCCGCGCCGCTACCAACGGCGAGAACTTGGTCGATCACAATCTCTTGGCCAACATCCGCAGCAATCTGTTCTATTTTGATCTTTTCGCCGGCAGCAACTTTATATTGCTTACCGCCGGTTTTTATGACCGCGTACATATCAGCCCTTTCAATTAAACCACCCGTAAAGTCTCGCCAAGCCATCAAGACTTAGTAGACCCACAGGCCTCACCTCCGCAACCTTCAAAAGGCGCAGAGCCGCCGAGTTTAGCACGGCATGAGATATTTAACAAGAGACTGGTCCGCAGGGCAAATTGCTTGCAACGCTGAAGCACAATCAAGACCATGCTCAGCCTGCCTTTAGCGGGGCTGCTCCCTATAATCCAAGCTTCGTTCAAATGAGATCCGAGCGTGCACGCTGCGTCTGCTTCGACCCCTTCGCCCCATTCCATAGGCCCCGCAACTAGCGAAGTGCTTGCCACCTTGGCAGCCGAAATGCTTCAGGTCGATGCCGTTATCGCGGATCGACTCGGTTCCGAGGTCGCCCTGATCAATCAAATCGCCGGCTACATAGTCCATGCCGGCGGCAAGCGCATGCGCCCGAAGCTGGTGCTGTTGTTTGCCAATGCCCTCGGTTTTGAAGGCCCGCAGCGTTTTGAGTTGGCCGCCGTGGTGGAGTTCATCCACACCGCCACTTTGCTGCATGATGACGTCGTCGATGAATCCTCGCTGCGCCGCGGCAAAGCGACCGCCAACGCCTTGTTCGGCAACGCGGCCAGCGTGCTGGTGGGAGATTTCCTCTACTCGCGCGCCTTCCAGATGATGGTCTCCGTCAACCGCATGCGCGTGCTGGAAGTATTGGCCGAAGCAACCAATGTGATCGCCGAAGGCGAAGTGCTACAGCTGATGAATATGCACGACCCCGACATCAGTGTAGACAGTTACCTGCGCGTCATCCGTTTCAAGACCGCCAAACTTTTTGAAGCCAGTGCGCGCCTGGGTGCGGTGCTGGCCGACAGCACGCCCGAAGTCGAAGAAGCCTGCGCGGGCTATGGCCGGGCCCTTGGCACGGCTTTTCAGCTGATCGACGATGTGCTCGACTATGAGGGCGACAGTCAAGCACTCGGCAAGAACGTCGGCGACGATTTGCGCGAAGGCAAGACGACGCTGCCCCTGCTGATTGCGATGGAGCGCAGCTCCAACGAGCAACGCCTGCTGTTGCGGCATGCAATAGAGCACGGCGAGCAAGAGCGCCTGAGCGAAATCGTTGACATCGTGCGCGCGACCGGGGCGCTTGAAGCCACTCGCGAAGCTGCCCGAGCGGAGGCCAAGTTGGCACGTGACTGCTTGAGCCTATTGCCACACTCAAAGTGGCGCGAATCACTGCTGGATTTCGCCGCCCAATCGGTTGAGCGCTCCTACTGACCCGCTACTCGTCGGTACTGCGCTTCTTCATGCCCGCCTTGGCCGCATACATGCGCGCATCGGCCTCGGCAATGCAGGCTTGCAGTGAACTCTGAGCACTGCCTCTCAAGGCATAGCCTAATGCGGCGCTTGGGCTGACCCAGACCTCAGGCGCCACCTCAAAGCGGGCCTGCTGGCAGCGCTGACGCAGCGCATCCAACTCAAGCAAAACCTTGCCCTCGGCGCAATCCGGCAGTATGAATAGAAACTCATCGCCGCCGATACGGTAGTGATCGGCCTGCGGCCACTGCGCCCTTGCGGCATCGGCAAAGGCCTTTATCAAGGCATCTCCCGCCGCATGACCGTGGCTGTCATTGACGCGTTTGAGGTTGTTCATATCGGCTACCACGACGGCCTGCGGAAAGTCCGCGCCGATCACGGTGTCCACCTTCTGGCTGAAATAATTGCGGTTGTGAAATCCGGTCAGGCTGTCGGTATAGAGCAAGTGTTCACGCTCATGCAAGAACTGAGTCTTGGCCTTTTGCACGGCCAGCTTGCGTACCGTGCGCAAGGTCAGGGCCAGAATCAATAGCAGCACCACGGCGAGCGCCGCCAGCAGCTGCGTCAACTGCAGATTGGCCTCATTGCGCAAAGTCGGCACCGTCTGCATACCCAAGTACTTCATCTCCTCGAATTGGATCAAAGGAATGACCTTGTCCAAAATGGACGCCAGCTCCGGCTGCTGGCGGCTGACGCCAAAATAGATGAACGAATCCTTGGATGTATTGCCTCGTTTGACCAGATCGGTATAGCCCAAGCCATTGATATAGAACTCAAGCACAGTCGGGTTTTCGATCACATAGTCGACCTTGCCGGCGCGCAGCAAGCGCAGCGAGGCCATGATGTCGGCGGTCTTGACGATAGCGGGGTTCTTCAGGTTCTTGCGCAGGTATTCCTCGTGCCAGAAACCATCAATGACGGCCACGCGCCGACCGTCCAGGCCGTATACGTCTTGCACCGGCGGGCTGCTCTTGAGTCCGACGATGATGTCGCGCTCGGTGCTGATGGCGCGCGGGAACAGGAAATGCTGCTGCCTCTCCTCGGTTTTGGCCAGGTTCAGCACATGCACATCGCCCGCTTGAGCGCGCTCCAGCATCTTTGCAAACGAGCCGCTGACAACCTTGAAACGGATGCCGATCAACTCGCCGATACGGTCCAATGTGGCGCCGGCAATGCCTTTGTATTCTCCTTTGTCAAAGTAATCGAAGGGCAAGTAGTCTTCCGCCACTCCCACCACCGCCTCGCCGGACTTCGCCAACCAGCCGAGCTCAGCTTCACTGAGCCGCAGCACTTTGCGGTTGTAGTTGCGCCGTGCATCTCGGGCGAAATTCTGGATGATGAGTCGGCGATGATCCAGGTATTGATCAATGATCTGAGCCAATATGGCCCGGTCCTTGGCGACCGCAAAGGTCATGTCCGAGGTAATGGTTTTGATCTCAGCGATCAAAATCAGCCCGGGAAAATCATTCAAGAACTCGTATTCAACCCCACCGCCGGCCGTCACAAAACCGTCCACATCACCCGCCACCAAGGCTTTCAGCCCCTCACGTTGATCTTCGAAGCTCGCCACCCGCACCTGCACATTGGGGAACTCGGCGGGCAGGCGCTCGATCACAAAATCATTCGCCAAGAATCCTACCGTTTTGCCGTCCAAGTCACCCAAGGTCTGCACCAAGGAGTCCTTGCGGGCGAACACCACATAGGGATACTTTTGTGCGGCCTGCGTAAAGCGCATAACCTTCTCGCGCTCCGGCGTCGGATTTGCGCCGTAAAGCAAATCAATCTTGCCGGCCAAGAAGCGCCCGTAGGCATCATCCCAATTCTTAACCTCCGCGAGCAGCAAGCGCAGACCCAGCTGAGTCTGCATATCGTCCAGCAAGGCTGGCAAAAGTCCGATACGCCGGCCTTGGAACTCAAAACTATCAAGGCCCGCTTCGGGGTCAAAGCCGACGCTCAAGACCCGGTCCTTGTGCGCGCTGATCCAGGCGCGCTGGTTGGCGTCAAGATCGACTGCGCCATTCACAGTCGACGTCGTTTGCGCCCAGCCCAAAGAGCAAAGCAAAGCGAACATGAGCGCCATGCACAAACGCAGGGCGGTATTCATATGCGTCAAATTGGGCAAATCGTGACTCCACTTCGGCGTGCAAGAAAACAGCCCGGCAACTTCCGGTCAGGCTTCATGCTAGCCCAGATCAGCGCTTTTCCAGCATTTCCAATACGGCCTGCTCTCGAATCCGATTCCGGATATTGCCACTCAACGGCGGTTGGCTCCGCAGCCAGTTGGCCGTATCGACCAGTGAGTGAGCCAAAGGTCGAAAGCGCAAACCGGCGGCAACCGCCGCGACGCTGCGAACCGCCATCATCGCGTTATCGGTCTCAGGCAACCAGTAAGGCAGATCCTGAAAAGGCTGAACGCCAGCAGCCAAGAGCTCGGCCTCGCTGCGCCAGACCAACTCTGACCTGAGACCAGCGGCGGCATTGCAAGCCTCGAGCAACTCGCCCATCGATTGCCCGTCCGGCCCGCTGGCATTGAAGATCCCCCCGACGCGGGCCTGCGCCAGCGCCAAGCACCAAGCGGCGATATCACGGGCGTCAATCAGCCGCACCGCACGCTCTGGACGGCCAGGTGCAAGCACGCGCCCGCCCTCGCCCATGCGGTCCAGCCAGTAGCGCAGACGTGGGCTGTAGTCATAGGGGCCGATGATGAAACCGGGCCGCACGACCAGCGCGCGCGACCCCATCACTGTCGTGAGTTCTCGCTCGCACAGCGCCTTCAGTCCACCGTAGGCAGCGCCATAGCCGCCGCCAGACTGAGAGCCGGTGCCAGCCGCCTGCGCTTCGGCCGCCGCCAACTGCTCAGCGGACAATTCCGCCAAACTGGATGTCTCGACGGTATCGGCATTGATTTGCGGGAAGACAGAAATGGACGTGATCAAGCAATAGTGCTCAACCGCATCGGCCAGCAACTCGGCACTGCGCCGAGCCGCACTGGGCAAATAGCAACTGGCATCGAAGACCGCATCCCAACGGCGACCCCGCAGCACCGACAGATCGAGCAAACGGTCCCCCTTGAGTTGCTCGACGTTCGGGAACAAACCGGCGCCATGATTTCCCCGATTAAACAGCGTGACTTCATGGCCGCAGGCCAGCGCCAGCTCGGCCATATGGCGGCCCAGGAATTGAGTACCGCCGAGTATCAGTAATTTCATGTTTAGGGCCGTGCTGTCGTCTTCGGATCCGCCCTATTCTCCATGCTGCGGCACACGGCCTCTCGGTACTGTGCCGGTGTCTGCCCGGTCGTTTGGCGAAAACAACGACTGAAATGCGCTTGGTCGCAAAAACCCAGGCGCAGCGCCAAGTCAGCCAAGCTCGGAGCTTGCGCTTGTGCCAGCGCCTGCAAGGCGTCTTGCAGGCGGGCGCGCTGAATCACCCACTTGGGCGAGACACCCACGTGATCGGCAAAGCGGCGCTGCAAGGCGCGCTCGGGCAGATCAAGCAGGATTTGCAAGTCACCGACGCGCGTGAAACTGCTGTCCTGCATCACTTGCTGCACGGCCGCGTCGAGGCGGACCACCCAAGGATCAATGGCAGGCAGATGCGCCAGCAATAAGGCCTCGGCTGCATTGACGGCGTGCTGATGCGAGCCAGCGCCTAGCACCGCCTGTTCGGCGCGCAAAACCTGGTCCGGGGCGGCCCAGCCCAAAACCTCATCCAGCCCGACTTGGCGCCCGCTCAAGGCCTGCACCGAGCCGCTCAACCAAGCGCGCAGGCCACCGCATTTGAAGCGCAGGCCATGGACCCTGCCGCGCCCATGCAGGCGCCGCACAAAGACGCCGCGCGCCACACCATGCAGCGCCGTCGCCCCGGCCTCAAAAACCAAATGTGAATTCGGGTAGGGCAGCACGCGTTGACTATGCTCACCTGCCGCAATATCCCATTCAATCAACCAATGAAAATCCAGCCAGGCAGACAACTCCGCACCAACCGGGTAGCGATGCAATTGAAACGCCTGACCGGCTTGCCATGCGACTGCGGGCGCCAACAACGCACGCTCGTTCAGACGCGTGCTTTGCGCAGCGCCGAGCTCGTTTGTCGGGTTTATCGGGTTTGTCGGGTTTGTACAAGCCGGCGAGCCAACAAACGTCGATGATGCGTTCATGCCAAAGAAGAGTAAAAACGAAATCCAACGCCGCAGCTTGCTGGCAAGCATGGGCGGTCTGATCACATTGTGGAGTCAATCAATGAGCACAACAGCCCACGCTGCCGCACCGGCAGCCACTACCTACAGCGCCAAGGGCGGTTTTGAAGTCAAAATCGGCCCAGCCGAAGCGCTGAGCAGCCCGGCCGAGGGCACGCCGCTGTTCAAACGCAGCCTCAGCAAGCAGTACAGCGGCGAGTTGGTGGGCAGCGCGATCGGTGAAATGCAGATGGCCGGTCAGCCGCAGCTGGGCGAGGCCGCCTACACCGCGCTCGAGTCCTTCGTGGGTGAGTTGCAGGGCCGCAAGGGCAGCTTTGCGCTCGCTCACCTGGGACTGATGAGCGGCGGCAAGCAGGACCTGCGCATCTGCATCGTGCCGGGCTCGGGCCTGGGTGAGCTGGCCGGTATCAGCGGCGAGTTGACGCTGCGCATCGAGGCCGGCGTGCATTTCTACGAACTCAACTACCGCCTGAATTGAGCACTAGCCCGCTCTACAGCAGATTGATCGCCTTGGCCGCCTCGCGCAATTCGGCGCGGAAGTCCGGGTGCGCAATCGCAATCAGCTCTAGCGCTCGCTGCTTGGCCGATTTGCCGCGCAACTGAGCCACGCCAAACTCGCTGACCACATAGTTGATGTCGTTCTTGCTGGTGCTCATGTGGGTACCTGGCGTCAGCGTCGGCACGATGCGGCTGATGCTGTCGCCCTTGGCGGTCGATGGCAGCACGATGAAGGCCTTGCCGCCTTTTGAGCGATTGGCCGCGCGCACAAAATCACTTTGACCGCCGGTGCCCGAGTAGGGCGTTGGCCCCAAAGACTCCGACCCACATTGCCCAAGCAAGTCAATCTGCAGCGTCGCGTTGATGGCAATGAGCTTGTCATTCTGGCCGGCCAGATAGGGATCGTTGGTGTAATCAACCGGGTGCATCTCCAGCCCTGGATTGCGATCCATGAAACGATAAAGCTTTTGGGAACCAAGCGCGAAGGTCGCGACCATCTTGCCGGGCAAATAATTCTTGCGCCGGTTGGTAACGGCGCCGCACTCGACCAGGCTCAGGATGCCGTCGCCGATCATCTCGGTATGCACACCCAGATCATGTTTGGCGCTGAGCTGCATCACCACCGCATCAGGAATGCCGCCGTAGCCAATCTGCAGCGTCGAGCCGTCTTCGATCATGTCGGCCACATATTTGCCGATCGCCTCTTGCACCGGGCCGATTTTCGGCAGGCCCACTTCCGTCACCGGCTCGTTGCTCTCGATCAGGGCCGTCACCTGCGAGATATGGATCAAGCAATTGCCATTTGCGAAGGGCACATTCGGGTTGACCTCGAGCACCACCGCCCTTGCCTGTTTGAGCGCCGCCATCGTGTAGTCTGCGCCCAGGCTGAGCGAGAAATAGCCGTGTTGATCCATCGGCGAGGCCATGCTGAAGACCACATCGGCGGGAATCAGCTTGCGCTCGATCAACGCTGGCATCTCGGAAAAGTAACTGGGGATGAAATCGACCCAGCCCGCCTGCCCGCCTGCCCGCGAGGCGGCACCGTAGAAAAAAGAAACATGCCGCACATGTTCGACAGTCTCAGGATCAAAGTAGGCGAATTTACGCACCGCCAAGATTTGGCCGAGCTTGATGTCGTGAAAGCGCCTGCGCGCGTCGGACAAGGCCGTCAGCAGCGTCGGTGGCTCGCCCACGCCGGTGGGGATGATGATGAAGTCACCGTCGCGCAGCAGCCCCAGCGCGTCTTCACAAGTGGCCAACTTCTTGCGGTACAAGTCTTGATGGGACATCGGGTGCCTGCCTCTGGATGCGTTGCTGGATATCAGCCCTGCATACTAGGCCCGCCGGCTTGCTGCTTTCTTGCACAGGCCGAGCTTTCGCAAGCCTGTCGCGACGCAGTCACATTGGCAGCGCCAGCCACTCGCCCGGCCGCAAGGGGTGGCTGCTGAGTGAGCAGGGCCCAATCGCACTGCGGATCAAACGCAGGGTCGGAAATCCCACCGCCGCCGTCATGCGCCTGACCTGCCGGTTCTTGCCTTCCTTGATCGTGATATTGAGCCAGCTGGTCGGGATGCTCAGGCGCTTGCGGACCGGCGGGTCGCGCGGCCACAACCATGACGGTTCCTCGATCTGTTCGACCCGACAGGGCTGCGTCACAAAATCGCGCAAATCCAAGGGCTGACTCAAGCGCAGCAAGGCCTGCTCATCGGGCACGCCTTCGACCTGCACCGTGTAAGTCTTGGCTTCCTTGTGCTTGGGATGGCTGATTTGGTGCTGCAGTCGGCCGTCATCGGTCAGCAGCATCAAGCCCTCGCTGTCGGCATCGAGCCGGCCGGCGGGGTAAATGTCAGGAATCTGCAGATAGTCGGCCAAGGTCTCGCGGCCGGCTTGCGGCGAAAACTGGCTCATGACTTGGAAAGGCTTGTTGAACAGGATCAATTTCATGAGCAGCATGCCCGCGGACGGGCCAAGGTCGGATTGCTGCCCAGTATCGCGGCACTCAGGCCAAGCAGTCGTCCAGTTCCTGCGCCTTTTCATCTTCAGCAGTGGCGGCACCCAGATCGCGCTCATCCAGCAGTCGACTCAGATCCAAGAGCAGCAACATGCGCGCCCCGATGGAACCAATGCCCAAGATATGGCCGTCATTGGCCATGCCGTTCATGGCCGGCATGCTGCGCTGCTGCTCAGGGGCCAGGTCAACCACCTCATTGACGTTGTCGACAACGATGCCCACGCTGCGATGGCTCAGATTGACAACGATGGTCACCGTTGCAGCCGTGACCTCCGCCGAGGGCATGTGGAAACAACGGCGCAAATCGATCACCGGCAAGACTTCACCGCGCAGATCCAGCACGCCCAGCACTTCGGCGCTGGCGCCGGCCAAGCGGGTCGGGGCTTGGAAGGAGCGGATCTCCTGCACACAATTCAGCGGGATGCCGTACTCCTCTTGGCCGAGGTGAAAAGACAAAACCTCGATGCGGATCTTTGCGGCCACTGGCTGGGCCAGCGCGGGAGCCCGGTTGGGCGCCGCCAGTGAACGTGAGGAAGACAAGTTCTGGCTTAGCTGGTCGCTCATGGCTGAGGCTCCGATGGGTCTGCCAGCAAATGCTGGTGCCGCGATGATAGGCAGCGAACAGCCGCCGTGCGCTTCAGCACATTGAGTTTCCGAGGCGGATCTCACGATCGCTGTTGAATTCAAACAATACCTGGGCGCGCGTCAGATCAGAGCGCCAGCCTTGCATAAACACAGGTGTTCCTGACTTCGCCGGTCGGCGTCAGGCTGTCCCGCCGCAAGATGCCTTCGAGCTCGAAGCCACAGCGCTCAGCCACCGCACGGCTGCGCAAATTGACGTCGTCCATGCGGATCTCCACCCGGCGCGCCTGCAGTTGCTCGAACGCCAATCGCGTCAAGGCCATCACCGCTTCACTGACATAGCCTTGGCCCTGTGCGCTGCTGCGAATCCAGTAGCCAATCTCAAAGCGCCGTACCGCCCAGTCCAGCCGGTGCAGGCCGCAGCCGCCCAGCAAGCGCCGACCCTCGGCCGCACGGTCGTAGATTTGATAGCTCAAGTCACGCCGAGCGATGAAGTCGGCGCACATCCGGCGCGCCACCGCCTCGCTGTCCTCAAAACTGGGCGCTTGTTGGGCCCAAGGCATCCAGGGGCTCAGCTGAACCAGCGATTCGGCGATCGCCACGGCAAGTGCGGGGCCGATGCCGGAACGCGGCGCGGCCAGCAGCAGGCGTTCGGTCTCGATGGTCTCGGGGACTTCGATCAGGATAGGGTCAGGTGTTGCGCTCATGGCATCTCACTTGCTCGGCATCAAGTCAGGGGACAAACCGGGCGCAGCCTCGGCACCGAGTGCCGGCTCATCCTCATCCGGCGTGGGCAACTCGCGTACCCCGCGCAGCACTGGGTGACGCCAGGCGATCAAACTCAGCGCCAAGGTGCCGACGCCGGCAAACAACAGCGCCGATCGCAGCCCCATGTGCTCACCCAGCCAACCGCCAGCCAAGGCGCCCGGCCCGGCCGGGATCAAGATCAGCCAGCGCATGGTGCTGGTCATGCGGCCCAGCATCGGCGCCGGCGTCACCGCCTGGCGCAGCGACAGGAAGTTGATGAAAATCAGCACCGCTCCGACGCCAAAAGCAAACAGCATGAAGGCAAAGGCGGCGATGCCGTAGGTGTTGGACGGCACCAGCGCCAGCAGCAGCCAGCCCAAGCCCGTCACCGAAATGCCCAGCACCAGGCAAGGGCCGGGGCCAAGCCGGCGGCTGATGCGGTGGCCCATGATGCTGGTCAAGACCGTGCCGGCGCCCAGCGCCACATAACTCAAGCCCACCTGCTGCGCACTCAAGCCCAGCGTGCGGGTGGCGAACAGAATCTGCACCACCTGGGCCGCGTTATTGAACAACTGCCAGCCGCCCACCGCGCAGGCCAGACCGATCAGCAAGGCGCGCTCCCGCACAAAGCGCAGGCCGGCCTTGAGATCGCGCCAAAAGTCGGCACCATCACCCTTGTGCAGCACTTCATCGACCTTGATGCCGCGCAGAATCAGCGCCGAGATCAAGACCAGCACGGCATCCACGGCCAACGCCATCGGCGCGCCCATCAGCTTGATCAACATGCCGGCAAGACCTGGCCCCGCCACCTCGGCGCCCGATGAGGCCAAGGCGTTCTTGGCATGCGCTTCAACCAGGCGGTCACGGCTGACCACCTGCGTCAAGACAATCTGTGCGGCGCTGCCCGCCGTGGTGTAGACCGTGCCCAGCACAAAGCCGACCACATACAGCCAGGTCATCGTCAGCCAACCCATCACGGCGGCCAGCGGCACGGTCGCCACAGCGACCGCCAGCAGCGTCTCGCCCCAGACATAGACCGGCAGCTTGCGCACGCGGTCCAGCCACACGCCCGAGGGCAAGGAGAACAGCACAAACGGCAGGATCTCCATCGTCGTCAACAGACCCATCTGGGTCGGGCTGGCGTTGAGCAGCACGGCAGCCGTCAGCGGCAGCGCCAGCATGGTGACCTGGCCGCCGAGTGAGCTGATCAGGATGGACGACCACAGGCGCCGGTAAACGGCGTCGCGCAAGAGATCGGTGGCGGGCAGCGTCAGGCCACGCCGTATTCGTTCAAACCAAGAATTGAGCATGGTTTGTTGCATAGGAAATTCTCCAAATATCGGGCTTCGACGCTGGGGTAAAGCGAGGGCCGGGCATTGCTGACTTGGTGAAGTCTCGGTCTATCGAGATGTCATGGGGCGGCGCGAAAGTCTTGCGCGCCAAGCTGGGCTAGCCCCGTCAATGCGGCGTCGCCAGCGCTGCATCATCAGCAGCACTCACGCGAGCGCACACGCCAGCGGCACGGGGCGTGCTGCGTCGGGTGCGGTCAAGGAGTTTGGTCATAGCCTATAAATTCAAGTTCGTTTCAAGATTTGATTTGACTCAAATCGAGCTGCCATCGTAGCAGCCCGCGCGCGGCCGATACAAGTGAAAAAAACCATGGTCGGCCCATTCAAACCGAAGCTCGCACATCTCTGGCCGGGCGGCGCTGCGCTGCAAAACACCGCGACACCGATGCAAAACCGCAGGAGCGATAAATCGCTATGGCCGCCTCATGCGGGTCGGCGCACATCACCAATTTGGCCAAACCCATTCGCTCAAAACCATAGCTCAACACGCCGGCTATCAAGGCCGTGCACAAGCCGCGACGGCGCCATGCCGGGTGGGTGCCCACATACTGAAAGCGGCCTAAATCACGCTGCCGAAACAGCCCACAATCGGCCAGCAATTGCGCGCCGCACCAGATACCAAACCAATGCCCCAGGCCGGCGATTTGCATGGCCCGGTAGCGCAACATTTGTTGCTCACGAAAGATGCGGTAGCTGTTGGGCTCAAAGCCCTGTTCCGCGCCAACACTGTCACATTGCAGATTCAAGACGGCAGCAAAGTCCCCCGCTTGCGTCAAATCCAAGGGGCGAAAGTCGAACTCGGCGGGCAGGTGCTTGCGCTCGGTAGGCTGCTGCGCCGAGTTCAAGACCAAGCACTCGGTGACATGGATCTCGAAGCCTGCAGCCGCCCAAGCCAAGAGCGGCTGATGCGGCCCGCTGGCGTCATAGCCGATCGCCACATGGCCGGACTCGGCAGTAAAGCGCCCCACTTCTTCATCGAACCGATGCAGCCAATGGGCCAAGGCCGCGTCGCTAGGCGGCTGCGGCAAGATCAGGCAATTGCCCCAATAAAAGCGCGGATTACCGGGCGTGCGCACAACCACGCAGTCATCGCGCTCCAGCACTTGGCCGTCAAAACGAGCAAAGATCAGATCGGTTTGCCAGCTCAGCGAGAGCTGCTCGATCAGCCCCACGTGCCTAGTAGCCCACAGCGGCACCGTCACGGCGCGGATCGCTGGCCGCCACATAGCCCTCTATGCCGGGGTCTCCCAAGCGCCAGATGAACTGCCCGGCGCCAAAGTCTTGATAGCTGTCGTGGATATCGCCAATCTGATGCCCCAGCGCACGCAGGCCGTCAATGGTGGCCGCCGGCATATGCGGCTCGACATTGAGCGACAGCCCCTCATTGAAGCGCCAGCGCGGTGCGTCGCAGGCGGCTTGCGGGTTCTGACCAAAGTCCAGCATGCGCACCAAGGTCTGCATATGGCCTTGTGGCTGCATATTGCCGCCCATCACACCGTAGCTCATCACCGGCTGACCGTCACGAGTCAAAAACGCGGGGATGATGGTGTGGAAGGGTCGCTTGCCCGGCGCAACGACATTTGGATGACCGGCTTCGAGCGTGAAGCAGTGGCCGCGGTTTTGCAGCGAGACGCCATAACCGGGGACCACCAGCCCCGAGCCAAAGCCCATGTAGTTGCTCTGGATGAAGCTGACCATCATGCCGCTCTCATCCGCCGTGCTAAGGTAGATGGTGCCGCCCTTGACCGGGTTGCCACATTTGAAATCCTGTGCCCGACTCATGTCCACCAGCTTGGCGCGCTGTGCCAGATAGCTTGGGTCCAGCATCTCGGCGGCCGTCACTTCCATAGAGCGCGGGTCGCTGACATAACGATATACGTCAGCGAATGCCAGCTTCATCGCCTCGATCTGCAAATGCTGCGCCCGGATGCCGTCTATGCCGTCAATCGCCTGCGAGGGCAAATCGAGATGCTTGAGAATGCCCAGCGCGATCAAGGCCGCAATGCCTTGTCCATTGGGCGGAATCTCGTGCAAGTCATGGCCACCATAGCTTTGTGAAATCGGCTTGACCCACTCGGGCCGGTAGTCGGCAAAGTCAGCGGCCGTCATGGCGCCGCCGGTCTCGCGGGCGAACTTCTGCACCGCCTCGGCCACCTCGCCGCGATAGAAAGCTTCGCCCTTGGTCTGGGCGATCAAGCGCAGCGTGCGCGCAGCGTCCGGGAACTTGAACAACTCGCCGACCTCGGGCGCCCGGCCGCGCGGCATGAAGGCCTGAGCGAAACCTGGCTGCGTGGTCAATTCTGAAAGCGCAGCCGCCATCGCCCATTTGCTCTGCACGATCACTGGCACCGCATAGCCGCGCTCGGCAATCTCAATCGCCGGTGCCATCAAGTCAGCAAAGGGCAGCTTGCCGAATCGCTCGCTCAAGGCCACCCAACCGGCCACCGCACCCGGCACCGTTACACCGCCCCAGCCGCGCTTAGGGGGTGTCTTGGCATCCGACCCATAGGTCTTGAAGAAATGCTCGGGCGTCCAGGCCGCGGGCGCGGTGCCGGATGCGTTCAGGCCGTGCAACTGCGTGCCGTCCCACAGAATGCAAAAGGCGTCCGAGCCCAGGCCATTGCTGCAGGGTTCGACCAGCGTCATGCATGCGGCGGTGGCGATTGCCGCGTCAACCGCATTGCCGCCCTGCGCCAGCATGCGCAGACCCGCTTGCGCGGCCAAGGGATGTGAGGTCGAAACGATATTGCGCGCGAACAAGGGGCTGCGCACGCTGGCGTAACTTCTATTCCATTCAAAGGCATGCGTCATGTTTGGCTCTCCGGCGGGTTGGCCCGAACTTGGATTCTGAATGGGCTGGCATTTGATGCTGCAGCGCTATGGCCGACTAGCGCACAAGGAAGGCCCCGTTTGTAACGCTTTGCAACGCCTCGGCAACAGGGTCAACCCTTGCATTCGCGCTCTCGTTGAACCACTACCTTTCGCAACCTTGGAGTAATCCTGATGAAGACCGCAATGAAGAACGCCATGGTCCCCGCTCTGCTGGCTTTCACAGTTAGCGCTGCAATGGCTCAAACGCCTGTCAGCGCAGCGCCAACGGCCGCACCCAAGGCCACCACCACGGCAACGCCAGCAGCAGGAACAGCCACACCAACAACGGAAGCATCAACAGCAACGGTAGCATCAACAGCAACGGTAGCAACAACGGCAAAGGTGGCTTCTGCCACACCGGCAGCTGGACCCGCTGTGACTGAGCATGCCCAGACAGACAAGCACCAAGCCAAGCACGCAACAAAACATGGCCACAAACACAAGGCCGACAGCAAGACGACCGAGGCGGCACCAGTCAAGTCCTGATTCGGTTGCAAGGAATGCTGGCAGTCCTCTGGCGCCAGCCTTGACTAAGCCTCACCAGCGCTGCTGGTGAGGGGCATTTCTGGCGTCTTGATGCACCGTTAGTGTCGATTTTTGCAATTTCGAATTTGAGCTGCTTTTTCTTTGCTTTTCGTCAAAGCGCTGTCACAAATGATCTGCACAATAGCGTTCATTCAAGGCAACAACAACCGGCTGCAGATTGGGCAGAGTTCTGGAACCCGTCACCAGTGCCAAGAAAACCGTCGCCGTCTTTGCTGATGGTGTCCGGAAGTCAGAAGGGCCACAAACCGCAAGGTCGTGGCCCTTTGCTTTTGTGGCGACAAAGACCGCTCCGTCGCTGTTGTCTCGTACCGACGCTCTTGCTTTGGGCACTTGACCGGCGCCTCATCGCGCAGGCAAACTCGCCCGCTTCATTCCTCAACTTCATAAGGAGCACAGCATGGCTACATTTGATATTGCCCTCTCGTCGTCGGCCGTCGCGCTCCTGCAGCAGGCCCTCGCCTCTGCTTGAAGGATTGAGCTGCAGGCGCAGGCTTTAGCCGCGCCACTTCAGCAAGCCTTGACCCTCCTGGTCAGAGCCAGAGCCGGAACTGCCCAGTTCGCAAGCGGCCGACGCATCGCATCCCCAGCCCCGTTTGACCTGTGGTCAGCGGACTTTACCTGTCTGATCCAATTTTGCGAGCAGACAGGCCGGATACGTTCGTCTTCAAAATCTTCATGCTCAATTTAGCAGCTCAATCATTCAACACACTGCGCTCACTCGGACTCAACATTTCCACCTTAGGACCCGCACTTGAAGCGCTGGACTGGCGCGACGGCGCCCAACTCTGGCGCCTGACCGAAGTCCATCGCGACAGCTTCGGGCTGCAGTCGAGCGACGGCCCAGCCGTCCAGGCTCGCGCGCTGCCCGCGCTGACTCAAACGCTGCATGCCAGCTCAGAGAATTTGTGCGTCGGCGACTGGGTGCTGACGCGGCGCAACAGCTTCGGCGAAGCTTGGATTCACGCCCGCGCCGCGCCGCTGAACACCTTGACAAGGCGCGACCCCGAAGGCCGGCGCCAGGTTTTGGTCAGCAATGTCGACCTGGCGGTGCTGGTCATGGGACTCGACCATGATTTCAAACTCGCCCGCCTGGATCGCTATTTGGTGCTCACGCATGCCGCCGGCGTGCCGGCCTTGATCGTCCTGAGCAAGGCCGATTTGTGCGCAGACGCGCAGGCCAAGATCGCTGCGGTTCGGGCGCATCTGGGCCGCAGCTGCAGCAGCGTGCTGGACATCCTGGCCGTCGACGGCAACGCCGACAGCGCCAGGGCCCAGCTCTCGCCCTGGTTGGGCCTGGGCCAAACCCTGGTGCTCTTGGGCTCCAGCGGTGCGGGCAAGTCGACCCTGAGCAATACCTTGTGCCAAGCGCCCCTGCAGGCCGTCGGCAGCGTGCGCGAGGACGACAGCCGAGGCCGCCACACCACGACCGGGCGAAGCCTAAAGCGCTGCCTGGGCGGCGCCTGCATCATCGACACGCCGGGCCTGCGTAGCTTGCAATTGGACGCTGATGTAGCCAGCTTGAAGCTGGCCTTCGATGATGTCAGCGAGTTGGCTACCGCCTGCAAGTTCCGCAACTGCGCGCATCAGGGCGAGCCCGGCTGTGCGGTGCAGGGAGTGCTCAGCCCGGCCCGATTGAAGAGCTTTCAAAAGCTGCAACGGGAGGCGGCGCGCGATCAGATGAGCCACCAAGACAGGCGCGAGCAACTGGCAGTTCGCAAAATCTGGGGCCGCATTGGCAACGCTGCGGTGCGTGCCAAACGCAGCACCTGATCAAGCATGGCGGGCGCATGCGACACTGCGCCCGCCCCGGAATTGACGCCCACAACACAGACTCGAAGATCCGCATGAGCCACACACCGACCGAACTGGCCCAGGCTCAGCTGCTAGCCTATAACGCCAAGGACCTCGAAGCCTTTGTCGCCTGCTATAGCGAGGACGTGAAGGTTTGGCGCATGCCGGCAGACGCGCCGAGTCTGGTCGGGCGCGAGGCCTTTCGCGACAGCTACCGAAAGGGGCCGTTTGCGCAGCCGCAGGTGCAGGCCGAAGTCGCCCAACGCATCGTGATGGGCAATACCGTCATCGACCATGAGTTGGTGCATGGGCGCGGCGACTCGCCCCAGCAAGTTGCCGTGGTCTACCGCTGCCGCGATGGGCTGATTGCCGAGGTGTATTTTTTCGGCGCCGACTGAGAGACAGAGGGCGAAGTTCGCACGCCTGGGTAAAGAAGTTAAAACCCGAGCCCTTCTAATTCGGAAAGTTGTGCCGGTATGAGATGCTAGCGGCCTCAGGGTATTTTGAGTTTTCGCCGCCGCAGGCTCTGCCCCTCCTGTCGACCCGAATTCGCCTTTTACTCCAGATGTATTCCTCAAAGATTTTCTCCGCTCCGTTGGCGTTCTTGCTGCTGACGAATGCCGCACAAGCGCAAACCAAACCCGAAGCCAGCGTCGAGCCGGCGGCGGCCAGCGCAGCCAAGCCATCAACAACGACCAAGGCCGACCCGAAAGCGACGCACCTGGAGCGCGTTGAAGTCAGCGGTAACGCCAGCGACGATGCCGCCAGACGCGCCTCGAGTGCGTCCAAGATCATCATCGGCCGCGACGAAATCGAGCGCTTCGGCGACGCCACCGTCGGCGAGGTGCTCAAGCGCCTGCCCGGCGTGACGACCGGCGGCCGCCCCGGGCGCGGCGGCGATGTCCGCATGCGCGGCATGGGCAATGGCTACACACAGATTCTCGTCAATGGCGAGCGCATGTCGCCGGGCTTTTCGCTTGATCAGCTGCCGCCGGAACAGGTCGAGCGCATCGAGGTGATGCGGGCACCGATGGCCGAGTATGGCGCGCGTGCGGTGGCCGGCACCATCAATGTGGTGCTGCGCGAAGCCTTGGCCAAACGCCTCAATGACCTGCGCCTGGGTCTGGCCACGGAGCGCGGGCAAATGCGCCCTAACGCCGGCTGGACGCGCAGCGACAAGCTGGACGAGCATGGCGGCGCCTACAACCTGAGTGTCAATTTGCAGCAGGCCGACACGCTGGATGATCTGAACACCGTCAACCTGACACGTGACCTGCACAGCCAAGAAGTCAGCAGTTTGCAAACACAGGCGCAAACCAGGGGTCAGCGCCAGGCCTTGAACCTGAGCGCGAGGTTGCAATGGCGTTTGGGCGAGGGCGAAACTTTCAATCTGCAGCCTTTTGCGATCGCCTCGCGCAATCGCAGCGACAACAATTCCAGACTCACGCACCAGCCCTTGCCCAGTGACGGCAGCTACTTCTACGACAGCTCGCAAAGCCATGGCGACAGCCGCAACGACATGCTGCGCTTGAACACGCAATGGCAAAAGCAGCTGGACGAAACCAGCAAGATCGATCTGCGTGCCGGCTTGGGGCAGGCACAGGCCAATGGCAGCAGCACGCTGCGGCAATATCTGGGCGCTGGCCATCAGCTGGTGCGTGAACAAGTCGATCACAGCGACGGACGTGACCGCAGCTGGAGCCTCAACGGCAAGTACTCGCATCAGCTGGAAAACGAGCACAGCCTGGTCGGTGGCCTGGAGGGCGAAGGCACGCAGCGCGAGCAAACCAAGACCTGCGTGCAAGACGGCCTGAGCTGCCGCAGCCAGCTGGAATTCGGCGATGAGTTGTCGGCCAGCAGCCAACGCATCGCGGCTTACGCGCAGGACGAATGGAGCGTGGGCAAGCAACTGTCCTTCTACGCCGGCCTGCGTGGCGAGACGATTGCCACCAAGAGCGCCGCCAGCACCTATGCGGTCAGCAATCGCTCCAGCGTCTGGACACCGCTGCTGCACGGGGTTTGGAAGCTAGATGAAAAGAGCCGTGACCAATTGCGCGCCAGCCTGACGCGCAGCTATCGCAGCCCCACTTTGCAGGACCTGATCGCCCAGCCGTCCATCAACTCCCAATACCCCTGCCCGGCCAACCAGCCTTGTGGCCCCAATACGGTTGACCATGCCGACCGCTCGGGCAACCCGAACCTGAGGCCCGAATTGGCCACCGGCATTGACTTGGCCTATGAAAACTATCTGAGCAAGGGCGGCATCCTCAGCGCCAGCGCCTTCGTGCGCCGCATCAGCGATTTGATGCGCAACGTCACTTCGCTCCAAACGGTCAGCTGGGCGGACGTGCCGCGCTGGGTGTCACAACCCATGAACATCGGCAAAGCCACCACTTACGGACTGGAACTCGAAGCCAAATTCCGCCTCGACGAATTCTTCAGCCAAGCTTGGCCCGTGCAAGTGCGCAGCAACCTGAGCCTGTTCCGCTCCTCGGTGGAAGGCATCCCCGGCCCGAATAACAAGCTCGATCAGCAACCCAGCGCCACCGCCAACCTAGGCGCCGACTACCGACTGCGCAGCCTGCCGCTGAGCCTGGGCGCCAGCGTCAATTGGACGCCGGCCAACACCGTGCAGCAAACGCTGATCACCGAGGCCAGCACCAGCCGCAAATTAGTGGCCGATGCGTTTGCGCTCTGGACGGTCAATTCGCAAGCTTCCTTGCGGCTGTCGGCCAGCAATTTGGCGCCGCTGGACTACAGCAATGGCAACGTCACACTGACGCCCGACAACCAAGTGACGAGTCACTCGAGCGGCGCCAGCTATACACAGTGGGCGCTGCGGCTGGAAATCAAGATTTGATCAATGCCGGCTGCCGCCGAGCAAGCGGGCCGGCAGCTGCAGCAGCGCGCGCAGCAAGTCAAACAAGGCATCCACGCTGATGCCGATCAGCCTGAAAGGCAGGCTGAGCAGCCACAACAGCGGCCACAGCAGCAGCGCGGCCAAGGCCAACGGCCAGCACAGGACCAGCAAGATCAGCCAGAGCAAGAAGTTCATGATGGGGTTGCGTCGGTTTGTATGACCTGCCCATCATAAAAACAGCTGCTGCCGCTGGGTGCGCGCTTTGCGACCAACGGGCGATTGGGCCGTACAGGCCGGTACAGGCCGGCTCAGGGCGATACAGGCCGGCTCCGGCCGGCTCAGGCTGTATGGCCGGCTGCTGACTGCGACAGCGCGCCAGCCTCCGGCAGGCCGATATAGCCCTGCGCAAAAGCTTGGGCCGCCAAACTCAGGGCCAGCAAAATCGACCAGGGCATATTGCGGTTCGCCTTCTTCATTTCGACTCCCTTCATGGACACAGATTCGATTGTGTGGGCCGAAACCTGGCTTCCAGCCGCTCGCTAACGGACTGTTACCGCTGTACACCTGGACTGACACTTTCGCTCCCGCCTGAAACCTACTTTGCAAGCGGCTAGGATGCTGCGATGAAATCAAGACTGATCATTTTTGTAGCCACCCACCTGCTCGCACAGATGGGGGCATCCGCCGCTGAATCGAGCCACGCGCCGACCGTCAACAGCATCGGCATGCAGTTGGTGCGGATCCCGGCGGGTGACTTCATCATGGGCAGCGAGGAGTCGGCCGACAGCCTGGCCAAGGACTTTCCGCAACTGCCGCGCAGGCGCTTCGAGAAACTGCAGGATGAGGCACCCGCCCATCATGTGCGCATCAGTCGCGACTTTTGGTTGGGCGCCCATGAGGTGACGGTGGGCCAGTTTCGACGCTTCGTCGAGAGCACCGGCTTTGTGCCCGAATCCATCCGCGACGGCAGCGGCGCCTATGGCTACCGCAAAGACTACGACCCCAGCCAAACCGAGCGCGGCGACGCGTTCGAGGGTCGTGATCCGCGCTACTCTTGGCTCAACCCCGGCTTCGCGCAGACCGATGCACACCCGGTCGTCAACATCACCTACGCCGACGCGCAGGCCTTCTGCGCATGGTTGAGCCAGCTTGAGGGTCGGCGCTACCGCCTGCCGACTGAGGCCGAATGGGAGTATGCGGCTCGCGCTGGCACCCGCACCCGCTACCACTCGGGTGACGACCCGGCCTCCTTGCTCAAGGTCGCCAATGTGTTTGACGCTGATAGCGTGGTCAACTGGCCGCGCTGGAAAGACATGGCTTTGAGCGGCGCCGACGGCTATGCCTTCACTTCCCCAGTCGGCAGCTTCGCGCCCAATGCCTGGGGCTTGTTTGATATGCACGGCAATGCCTGGGAATGGGTGTCGGACTGGCATGGCGACGACTACTACGCCCAGTCACCAGAGGTCGACCCGCAAGGCCCGGCCACGGGCGATGTGCGGGTGCGGCGCGGCGGCTCCTGGCACACCTGGCCGTTTTACGCCCGCGTCAGCTTCCGCAACTACAACGCACCCGACTCTCGCTACACCTTGCTGGGCTTCAGGTTGGTGCGCGAGCTCGGCGGCGACGAAAAACCTTGAGTTGCCGCAGCGTCATGTCAGGCCGAGCTCACCAGCTCGGCCGCTGCAGCTGAATTCAGATGCGGCAGGGTATTGAAGGTCAGCAAGGCGAAGCGCTTGGGATTGAAGCTGAACTCGGTCACGGCGCTGTTGCGGATGCGCAGATTCAAGTCGATGACGACCTCGCTGGGGGTTTGCAGGATCTGACCCAAGGCGGTGGATATGGGCCCGCCGCTGGAAACCAGCAAAACATGGCCCTCGGCTTGCTCGCGCACATGGGTCAGCGTCGCGGCGACGCCGGCCGAAAACTCGGCGTAACTGGGCATGCCTGCGGGCTCGGTGTAGCCGGCCATCCAGGCGCGCAGACCTTCGCGCAGCAATTGGAAATGCCGCCGCGCGGCCTCGGCGCTGTTCGGTCGCTCTAGCTCACCACTGAACACACTGCGGATCAGGGCCTCGCTGTCGTATTCGTTCAAGCCGGGGCGGATCTGTGTGGTCGGCAGATCAACCGCCTGCCGCAGTCCCACACCAATGGCCGCCAGCGACTGCGCATGACGCTTCAAACCGCCACACAAGACCGCGTCAAAGCGCATGCCTTGGCTGCGCCAGTATTCGCCCAGCAACTGGCACTGGCGCTGGCCCAGTGGGCTGAGTTGATCGTAATCGCTGGCCCCCAAAGAGGCCTGACCGTGACGAACGAGATAGAGAGTTCCCATGCCCAGCATCATCGCAGGCAAGCCGGCCGACACGCTGTCGCAAGAGCGACCGCAATCGACAAGACGCGCACCAAGATGCGGCGCTGCACACCATTGCGGGGCACACTTTTAGATTCCGCCTCAGCCGCTTCCAATGTCACTCATGACAATCAACCATTGCCCGTCGCCCATCGCATCAGCATCGGCCTCATGCAGCCTGAAACTCAAACGCTTGTTCAGGCGTTTGGTGCGCGCATGGCTGGGCACATGCGCGGCAGACAAGGTGGGGTTATAAGGGCTGGGCGTTTGCGCCAGCACCGTCAAGTCCAAGGCCGGCGCGCCGGCCCGGCGACGCAGCGCCTCCCGGTGCAGCCACAGCAACAACTCCGGTGGTAAAAAGCCACGCTCAAAATGCCCGCCAATGAAATACTCTGCCATCAGACGACGCGCCAGCGGGCTGCGCCAAAGGCAGCGGCCGTCGGCTTGTGCGACGGTGAGGCAGGCATAGCCAAAGGCGTCCAGTGCCGCGCGTGGAGCGTCGAGCTGAGGATCGCTGGAGGGGAAGTGGGCATGCACTGCAGTCATAGCTGAGTAAACCATGCAAGCGGCGTGCCAAGCACATTTGCACAGCGCCCAAGCCACAGAGGTTGACGCCTCCTGGCCAGCGTCTCTAAAACTGAGGCTCATCAACCCGGCATTTGTTTTACCCCTTCTTTTCCAGCCATCAATTCAGACCTCAGCCCTGCAACAGGGCTTAGAGTTCAGGCACTTTGCAAAGATATGCTCAATGATGGGTATATCCGAGGCACTCATGGACTCGCAGTTTCTTTAGCCCAGACCCCCAACACATGGATCGATTGGCCGAGCAGGTGGTGGCATGGCATAACCGCCATCCACTGGCAAAACGGATCACCATTTACGACGTCCACACGATAGGCGTTGTGGCATTGCCGTTCATGCGTAACGCGCAGGCCGATGCAGCTGCGCGCCGCAGCGGTGGCCGCAGCAAGGTCGAACCGGTCCTGACCGATGAGATCTCGCCCGAGAGCCTGGCAGCGGCATGGGATGAAGAAGGTCTCACCATTGCTGTCGACCCCAACGCCGCCCATCTCGATGCGCTCGCCGACCAGGAGCCCCCACCGCATCAAGCCAAGTCGAACTGGCGCGAGCGTCTGAGGCGGCTGGCCTTTTGGCGCAAGTCAAGCGATGCAGATGCCAAGTCTTGGCCGGTCTTCAGCGAGCGTTTCGTCAGCCACCTCTCGCCCAAGCGCATCGCCGCGTTCGCACAAGCTCATGGCTACACCAGCCAACCCGGCGATGCGACCTGGCCGCAGCGCATTATTCCGATCGATGAGGCGCTGATGGACAGCGGCCCCAAAGGCGGCGGCGCCTGGCCCTTCGAGCTCTATGTGATGAGCGCGGCGATCGACGCCGGCCGCTCGCGCAGCCGCATTTTGCTGGGCCGTGGCCGCCAGCCGGCCATCACCGGGCGGCGCTGTTTGAGCCCGAGACGGCTTGGCTTGGTCGCCTTGCTGCTGCTGGCCTTGCTGGGCGCGGGCGCAGGGCTGCTGCTGCCTAGCGGCAAGAAAGCGACACCGGCCATGGAGGTGGCAGCAGCGGCCTCGGCGGCTTCGGCTTCGGCTTCGGCCCCTGCCTCTTCCGCCGCATCCACCCCACTCGCTCAACTTCCCGCCTCCAGTCCAGCCTTGGCGGCGGCGGCGGCATCGGCGGCCTCCGCCAACGACTTGGTCACAAGCACGGCACTCAACGATGCCAACTCGGCTGCTGCCTCGAGCCCAATGCCCGCGCCCTCAGCTGCTGCTTCAGCAGCGCCCCAAGAAGAGCCCGCGCCGGAGGAAGAAAAGACCATGCTGAAGCCGAACATCCGGCCGATGTTCATCAAGCCCATCCCGGGTCGTACGGCGCCGCCACTGGGTGCCCCATCAAAGCAGGCCCAAGCCGAGTCGGAAGAGGCGCAGAAAAATGACAAAAAACCCGAGGACAAAAAGGCCGATGCTGAGCTGAAGGCCAAGCCTGAGCCGATCGAAGAGGCGCCACCACGGCCCAAGGCCAAATCAGCATTGGCCCATGCCAGCAAGCCCAAGTTGTCCTCGGAGGACGCAGGCGGCGCGCCGCCCACGGCTGCTTCGGCTTCGGCTTTGGCTGCCACGGCAACGGCTGCGCCACCGAATGGCAAAGCCATTGCCAAGGCCGCGACTCTGGCCAACAAACCCGTCGTTGCCTTGGTCGGGCCGGTCAGCGCCAACAAGGCCGACGCCGAGGCCACTTTGGCACGCATGCGCAGCATGTTGGCGCCGGCTCAAGGCGGCGCGGGCAGCGCAGCGCTGCAAGCACAGGTGTTCCAGACCCCCGAAGGCTGGCGCCCCGCCGTCTGGCCTTTCGCCAGCCGCGAGGAAGCGCAACTGATCAACGCCACCTTGATCGCGCGCGGCATGCGCACGCGGGCGGTGGATTTTTAAGAAGCTTAGGACCGGTAATCGGCGTTGATGCTGACGTAATCGTGGCTCAGGTCGCAGGTCCAGACGGTGGCCGAGGCCGGGCCACGGTTCAGGCTGACGCGCACGGTGATCTCGGCCTGCTTCATCACGCGGGAGCCATCTTCCTCGCGATAGGCCGGGTGGCGCCCGCCGGCTTGCACCACTAACACCTCGTCCAGATTCATATCGATCAGGGTCTGGTCCAGATCATTGATGCCGGCATAGCCGACCGCCGCCAGGATGCGGCCCAGATTCGGGTCACTGGCGAAAAAGGCGGTCTTCACCAGCGGTGAATGCGCAATCGCATAGGCGGCCAATTTGCACTCGGCTTCGTCGCGCCCGCCCTCGATGACGATGGTGATGAACTTGGTTGCACCCTCGCCGTCGCGCACGATGGCCTGCGCCAGCTGCTGCGACAGGTCCACCAGCGCCGCGCGCAAGGCTTGGCCCTCGGCCGAGTCCAGCGACTCGATGCGCGCATGCTGGGCTTGATGGGTGGCAATCAGCACGAAGGAGTCGTTGGTGGAGGTGTCGCCGTCAATCGTGATGCGGTTGAATGAGGCGTCTGCGGCCTCGCTCACCAGCGCCTGCATCAGCGCGGGGTTGATGTTCGCGTCGGTCGCCACATAGCCCAGCATGGTCGCCATATTTGGGCGGATCATGCCGGCGCCCTTAGATATGCCGGTGAGGGTGACCGTTTGGCCCTGGATCTGAATCTGGCGTGACGCCGCCTTCGGGACCGTGTCGGTGGTCATGATGCCCAAGGCCGCCTCACCCCAGGCATCCACGCTCAAGGCTTGAAGGGCTGCCGGCAAGCCGGCAATGATGCGATCGACAGGCAGCGTTTCCATGATCACGCCGGTCGAGAAGGGCAAGATCTGCTCTGGACGCACGCCCATCAAGGCTGCCAGCGCCTCGCAGCTCTGCTGCGCACGCATCAAGCCGTCGGCCCCCGTGCCGGCATTGGCATTGCCGGTGTTGACCAGGATCGCGCGGACGCTATTGCCGTCAGCAGCCAAATGCTGACGACAGAGCTGCACGGGTGCTGCGCAAAAGCGGTTGCTGGTGAAGACACCGGCAACGCTGGCGCCCGCGCACAGCTCGATCACGCTGAGGTCGCGCCGGTCGGCCTTGCGGATGCCCGCCATCGTGACGCCCAAACGGACACCGGGCACGGCATGCAAGGAGGCAGGATCGGGGGCTTGGAGATTGACGGGCATGGCAGCTTGAAACCTGGCGAATAAGAGTGCCGGGATTGTACGGTTCGGAGCTCAGCTCACCAGCCGGTAGCCCACCGCAGTCTCGGTCAGCAGATGCTGCGGGGCAGCCGGATGCAGCTCCAGCTTCTGGCGCAAATTGCCCATATAGACGCGCAGATAGTGGTTGTCTTCCACATGGCTGGGGCCCCAGACGGCCTTGAGCATCTGCCTATGCGTCAGTACCTTGCCGGCGTTAGCAATCAAATGCGTCAGCAGCCGGTACTCCAGCGGCGTCAGGTGCACCGGTGCACCCGCCCGCAGCACACGGCGCAGGGCCAAGTCCACCTCCACCTCGCCAAAGCGGAACTGCGTCTGCGCCGGCTCGTCGGCACTCGACTTGGCCGTGGCTTGGGCACGGCGCTGTGCCACCCGCACGCGCGCCATCAACTCGCCAACGCCGAAGGGCTTGCACAGATAGTCATCGGCGCCAGCGTCCAGCGCGGCAATTTTGTCGGCCTCGTTGGTGCGCGCCGACAGCACGATCACCGCCACGCCGGACCAGGCGCGCAGATCGCGCAGATAGTTGAGCCCGTCGTCATCGGGCAGCCCCAGATCCAGGATGACCAGATCGGGCCGGCGCGTGCCGGCCTCGACCAGGCCCTGGCGCACCGTCGCAGCTTCATGCACCTGCCAGCCTTCGGCCTCCAAGGCCATGCGCACAAAGCGCCGGATGCTGGCTTCGTCTTCAACGATCAGCGCGACCGGGTGGGGTTCACTCATGGGGGTTTCTTTCGCTCAATTCACGCCCTTCTTCGACATCAGCGGGCAAGGCCGGCGGCTGGCCCAGCGGCAGACTCAAAATGAAACTGGCGCCGCCGGTGGCCAAATTTTCGGCCCGGATGCTGCCGCCATGCGCCTGCACGATCGCCCGGCAAATCGCCAGCCCCAGGCCGACGCCCGGCGTGCTGCCCTCGCGCTCGCCACGGCTGAACTTGGCAAATAGGGCTTCCTCGCGGCCGGGCGGCAGACCAGGGCCATTGTCCGAAACACGCAGCAACAAATCCGACGCCGGCCCCAGCTCGGCCGCCAGGCTAAGGCTGCTGCCGGGCGGCGTGTACTTGAGCGCGTTCTCGAGCAAATTGCACAACACCCGCTCCATCAGCGCCGCGTCCAGATGCAGCAAAGGCAGGCCGGGCGGGAACTGCAGCTGCAACGGATGACCAGCCAATGCCGGCTGCAGCGCCTGCAACGCCGTGCCCACGACTTCCTCGATCGGTTGCCATTGCAGATTCAATCGCACCGCGCCACTTTGCAAGCGCGCCATGTCGAGCAAGTTATTGACCATGGCACTGATGCGCTGAGCCTGGCCCTGCAGGTTCTCGCTGAGCTCACGCGCCGGCGCCGGCAGGTCCGTCATGCGGGTGAGCGTCTGGGCCAGGCCGTAGACCACGGCCAGCGGCGTGCGCAAATCATGCGACAAGGCCGACAGCAGGGAGTTGCGCAGTCGTTCGCCCTCGATATGCACCAGCGCATCTTGGGCCACTTCCACATAATGCACACGTTCCAGGGCTTGACCGATGATGCGGGCATAGGTCTCCAGCTGCGCGCGCAGCTCGGGCAGCATCACGCTGCGGCTGCTTTGGGGCTTCAGCGCCAGCACGCCGCGGATGCGCATCGGTGCGGCCAGCGGCAGGTAGAACCAAGCACTGCCCGGCAGCGTGTCGGTGCTCAGACCAGCGGCCTGGGCCTGGTCGAGCGCCCAACGGGCGGTGCCCAAGTCAGGCTGATCGGGCACCGGCAGCGTGCTCTGGCGCGGTGAAGTCTGCAGCTGATCTTGTAGATCCAAGGTGAAGAGCAAGGCCTCACCGCGCACTTCTTCGGCCAAGGCGGCTTCGGCCACCTGCAGTACTGCTTCGGTCTGCAAGGCGCCGGCCAGATCGCTGGTCAGCTCAAACAGCGCCCGCGCCCGTGCCTCTCGGTCGGCCGCCACCTGCGCCTGGTAGCGCAGGCCGGCGGTCAATTGACCGGTGATCAGACCAACGGCCAACATCACGGCAAAGGTGAGCAGGTACTGCACATCGCTGACTGCAAAACTCAGTTTCGGCTCGACGAAGAAAAAATCGAACAGGCCCACACTCAAGAAACTCGCCAGCACTGCCGGCCCCCGGCCCAGGCGCAGCGCCACGCCGACCACCGCCAGCAAAAACAGCATGACGATATTGGACTGCGCGAAGGCCTGCTGCAGCGGCCAGCTCAGCACAGCAGTGGCGGCACAAGCCGCTGCGGCCAAACCGTAGCGGCCCGACAGCGCTTGCCATTGCAGCTCGCGCTGCTGCGCGTCCTGCGTTTCTTCGCTGCCCGGGTGCAGCAGCGGCGCGGGCAAAGCCGCGACCGAGATCAAATCCAGCTCGGGCGCGCCATCGGCGATCTGTTGCGCCAGCTCACGCGTGCCGAGGTAGCGCCGCCAAGCCGGCAAGGCAGCGCTGCGCCCCAAAATCAATTTGGCCAAATTGTGCTCGCGCGCATGCTGAATCAAGGCCGGGGCCAGCTCTTGCGCAGCCAGCACCGCGGTATTGGCGCCTAACTCATGGGCCAGGCGCACCACACGCAGAATGCGCTCGCGCTGGGCATCGGGCAGGCGCTGCAGCGCCGGTGTCTCCACATAGACCGCATGCCAGGACACATTGAGCTGCTGGGCTAACTGGGCGGCGCTGCGCACCACGCTTTCGGCCATAGGCGTGGAGCCGATTGCGCAGAGGATGGCAGCCTCGGTCTTCCAGACCTGGCTGATGCGCTCATTGCTGCGCCAGGTCTGCACATCGTCTTCCACCCGGTCGGCGGTGCGGCGCAGCGCCAGCTCGCGCAAGGCCATCAAATTGCCCTTGCGGAAGAAGTTCTTGGCGGCACGCTCGGCCTGTGGCCCCATATAGATCTTGCCGGCGCCCAGCCTTGCCAGCAACTCGTCGGCCGGCGTGTCCACCATCACGACCTCGTCGGCACGGTCAAAAAACGTATCGGGCAAGGTCTCCTGCACACGTACGCCGGTGATGCCCCCGACCACATCATTGAGGCTTTCCAGATGCTGGACATTCAGCGTCGAGTAGACATTGATGCCATTGGCCAGCAACTCCTCCACGTCCTGCCAGCGCTTGGGGTGGCGCGAGCCGGGTGCATTCGAGTGCGCCAACTCATCCACCAGCACCAGCGCAGGGTGCCGCTCCAAGGCACCGTCAAGGTCAAACTCGGGCAAAGATTTGCCACGGTACTCGACCGACTTGAGCGCCAGCTGCGGCAGGCCCTCGAACATTGCCGCCGTTTCGCTGCGCCCATGTGTGACGACCACGCCGGCCAGCACATCGACGCCGTCGGCCTGCAGCTTGCGCGCGGCCTGCAGCATGGCGTAGGTCTTGCCGACGCCGGCCGAAGAGCCGAAATAGATGCGCAATTTGCCGCGCGCGTCGCTCTGCTCCTGCTCGCGCATGCGCTGCAGCAGCTCGTCGGGATCGGGGCGTTCGCTCTCGATCACAGCCAACCTGCTTTCTTAAAGCGCCACCACAATAATCCGCAGACGCTGACGATCGTGCCCAGCGCGGCGGGATAACCCCAGACCCATTTCAATTCGGGCATCTGCTCGAAGTTCATGCCCCAGATACCGGCAAACGCGGTCGCGGCGGCAAATATCCCGGCCCAGGCGGCCAGCCGCTTGGTGACATTGCTGTCCTCGATCGCCACCATGGACAGATTGGCTTGGATGGCCGTGCCCAGGGTGTCGCGCACCGATTCGATCGCGCTCTCGATGCGGGCCAAGTGGTCGGCCACATCGCGAAAATAGTCTCCCGTACGAGCGCAAATCGGCGGTGTGCGCCCGCCATGCAGCTTGGAGAGCATCTCCAGCATAGGCGCCACCGCGCGCCGCAACAGCATCAAGCGGCGCTTGAGCTCATACAGGCGCTGGATATTGTCAAGCTGGGCGCCGCGCACAAAGATGCTCTGCTCGATCTCCTCCAGCTCTGATTCCAGCAAATCGACGATAGGGAAGTAACGATCTACCACCGCGTCCATCAGCGCATACAGCACAAAGCTGGGACCATGCGCGAGCAGCTCGGGCTCGCGCTCGCAGCGCTCTCGCACCCCCAGAAAATGCAGCTTGCTGCCGCTGCGCACCGACAGCACATAGTTGGGCCCGACGAACACCGCCACCTCGCCCAAACTCAAATCGCCACCGACCCAATCGACCAGGTGCATGACAGCGAACAAGTCCTCGCCATATTCCTCGACCTTGGGGCGTTGATGGCCATGGGTGGCGTCTTCGACCGCCAACTGATGCAGATTGAACAAGCGCCGGTAGGGATCCAGCTCGGCCGCATCGGCATCGCGCAGCGCGACCCAGACAAAGCAGTCGGGCAGCTCCAGATAGGAGGACAAGTCCTGCGGACGGTCAGGCGCCAGATCGGCGAGCTTTTTGCCGTGTTGATAGGCAGCGCAATTGATCAGCATCGCGGTATTGTCCCCTGAATCTGGGGATTAGAAGGTCTTGCGGATGCTCAGCACCAGACCGGTCTTGCCCAGCTTTTTGGCGTCCAGACCGGCGGAGTTGCCGGCCTGGTAGAACTCGCTATTGGCGTTCGTGCCGACCACGGCCACGGTCCAATTCAGGCTGAGCATTTCCTTGGCCAGCGAAAGCTTGGCATCGGCATAGGAGAGGTCGCCGTAGTTGCGCAGCTTCAGATAACCCAGATGCGTGCCCAGGGTCAGGCCTTGACCCAGATCGAAGTTGTAGTTCAGGTCCAGATAGGCCGTACCCTTGGAGCTGCCCTGTGCGGCCAGTGCGCTGAAGTAGGCAAAGCCGGCGGTATCGCTGTTGAGGCCGAAATAGTCGGTGGCGGCAATCGACAGCTTGGCGCTGAAGGCGCCGGCCGTGAGGCCCGCGTACAGATCGACATTGGTGTACTTCTTGTCGGTGGCCACGCCGGGCGCGCTATTGAGCGTGGCACCGGGGTAGACATAAGCCAAGGCACCGAGATCAAGGGTCAGGTCTTGCCCCAGGCCGAGCTTGTAGCCGCTGTACAGGTCCAGCTCCAGGCCGGCGCCGTTGTTATAGCTATTGCCCGAGACATTGGAGGCCCAGGTGCCGGCGTAGAAGCCGCTGCTGTGGGCATAGTCCAGGCCGCCTTGAACGGCGGGTAACTTCCAGGTCTGGCTGATACCGCGGAAGCGGTAGTCGCTGTTCAGGCTCAGATTGCCGGCCAGCGTATGTTCGGGCGTGGCGGCAACTGTAGGAGCGTCTGCGGCATGGGCAAGGCCGGCAAACAAGGTGCTCAGGGCCAAGGAAATAGCGGTGTTCTTCTTCATGATGCTGGTCATTTATATAAGAGAAAAGACGATGAAGCCCCTCCCTCGTCAAGCCTTGATGAACTGTTTTCCGAGGGCTTCATCGGGACCCGAAGGTCCGAAAACTTACAGGGGGAAAGTCAAACTCAGGGCTTGGCGGCGTCAAGCGCCAGATTGAGCTTGAGCACATTGACGCGCGGCTCACCCAAAACCTGCAGGTCGCGCGCCTCAGTATTGGCCTCGATCAGGCGCAACACTTCTTTGTGGGCGATGCCGCGCTCGCGCACAACTCGGGCCGTTTGATAACGGGCCGCCGCCATGCTGATATGCGGGTCCAGGCCGCTGGCCGAGGCCGTCACGAGGTCGGCGGGAATGGGCAACTTATTGTCGGGATCGGCCGCTTTCAGCGCCTCGATACGCGCTTTCACGGCATCGGCCAGCGCCGGGTTCAGCGGCCCCTGGTTGGAACCCGAGGAGCCACCGGCGTTATTGGCCATAGGCCCGGTGGCCGATGGCCGGCCCCAGAAATACTTGGGCGAGCTGAAGTTCTGACCGATCAGCTCGGAGCCGACCGGCTTGCCCTCTGCATTGACGATCAGCGAGCCGGCAGCCTGCTTGGGGAACAGGCTTTGGCCGACACCGGTCACCAACATGGGATAGAACACGCCGGTCACCAGGCTGAGCAAGGCAAAACTGACGAGAGCGGGACGAAGATGTTTGATCATGATGATGACTCCTTAAACCAAATGCAGACCGACCAGCAACAGGTCAATCGCCTTGATGCCGATAAAGGGCACGATCAGGCCGCCCAGGCCGTAGATGGCGAGATTGCGGCGCAGCAGTGCGGCCGCTCCAATGGCGCGGTAGGCCACGCCCTTCAGCGCCAGCGGGATCAAGGCGATGATGATCAGCGCGTTGAAGATCACCGCTGACAAGATCGCCGACGACGGGCTGTGCAGCGCCATCACATTGAGGGCGGTGAGCTGCGGGTAGACGCCGACAAACATGGCCGGGATGATGGCGAAATACTTGGCCACATCGTTGGCGATCGAGAAGGTGGTCAGCGACCCGCGCGTCATCAACAGCTGCTTGCCGGTCTCGACGATTTCCAGCAACTTGGTCGGATTGCTGTCCAGATCCACCATATTGCCGGCTTCCTTGGCCGCTTGCGTGCCGGTGTTCATGGCCACGGCCACATCCGCTTGCGCCAAGGCCGGTGCATCGTTGGTGCCGTCACCGGTCATCGCCACCAGGCGACCTTCGGCCTGGTAGTCGCGGATCAGCTGCAGCTTGGCCTCGGGGGTGGCTTCGGCCAAGAAGTCATCGACGCCGGCTTCCGCCGCAATCGCGGCCGCGGTGAGCTTGTTGTCGCCGGTGATCATCACCGTCTTGATGCCCATGCGACGCAGCTCGGCAAAGCGCTCCTTGATGCCGCCCTTGACGATGTCCTTCAACTCGACCACGCCCAAAGCCCGGGCGCCGTCAGACACCACCAGCGGTGTGCTGCCGCGGCGCGCGATGTCTTCGATCGCGCTCTGCACTTCCTTGGGCAGGCTGCCGCCGAGCGACTCGACATGGCGGCGAATCGCATCACCGGCACCCTTGCGGATTTGACGACCGCCGGCCAAGTCAACGCCGCTCATGCGTGTCTGGGCCGTGAAGGGTACGAACTGCGCGTCCAGGCCACTCATCTCGCGTTCGCGCAGATTGAAGCGCGTCTTGGCCAGCACGGCAATGCTGCGGCCTTCGGGCGTTTCATCCGCCAGCGAGGCGAGTTGTGCGGCGTCGGCCAATTGCTGCTCGCTCACGCCCGGTGCCGGCACAAAGGCGCTGGCCTGGCGGTTGCCCAGGGTGATGGTGCCGGTCTTGTCCAGCATCAGCACGTCCACGTCACCGGCGGCTTCGACCGCGCGGCCCGAGGTGGCGATCACATTCGCTTGCATCATGCGGCTCATGCCGGCCACGCCGATGGCCGAGAGCAGGCCACCGATGGTGGTCGGGATCAGACAGACCAGCAAGGCCACCAATGCAGTGATGGAAACCACCGTACCCGTTTTTCCCAATGACGCGGCCGCCGCCACGCTGAACATCGAGAACGGCAGCAGCGTCACCGTGACGACCAGGAACACCAGGGTCAGCGCCACCAGCAGAATCGTCAACGCGATCTCATTGGGCGTCTTCTGGCGTTTGGCGCCTTCCACCATGGCAATCATGCGGTCGAGGAAAGACTCGCCCGGATTGACGCTGATGCGCACCACCAGCCAGTCGGACAACACGCGGGTGCCGCCGGTGACCGATGAAAAGTCGCCGCCCGACTCGCGGATGACGGGGGCTGATTCGCCAGTGATAGCGCTTTCGTCCACCGAAGCGACGCCCTCAATAACTTCGCCGTCGAGCGGGATCATGTCGCCGGTTTCCACCAGCACGACCGCGCCTTTGCGCAACTCGTCCGACTGCATCGGATGCCATTGCGCGCCGTGTTTAGGCTCATGCAGCTTCTTGGCCCAGGTGCGTGCCTTGAGGCCGCGCAGCGAAGCCGCTTGCGCCTTGGAGCGGCCCTCGGCCAGCGATTCGGCGAAGTTGGCGAACAGCACCGTGAACCACAGCCACAGCGACACCGCCAGGATGAAGGGCGAGCCCTCGGTACCGGCAACAGCCGGGTCGAACAAGCTCATCAGCCACAGCAAGGTGGTCAGGGCTGAGCCGATATAGACCACGAACATGACGGGATTGCGCCACTGCGCGCTAGGCGACAGTTTGACAAAAGATTGCACCAAGGCCGGTTTGACCAGCTTGGGGTCGAGCAGCGAGAAGCTGTCTTGAGTTGTTGTTGTAGCAGGTGTAGTCATTGGGTTTCCCTCAAAGCTTCCAGAGCATCAGATGCCCGACGATGGGGCCGAGAGCCAGCGATGGCACATAGTTGAGCAAGCCGACCAGCAGCACGGTGCCGATCAGCAAGCCGACGAACAGCGGGCCATGGGTGACCAGGGTGCCGCTGCCGACCGGGATACGCTTCTTAGCACCGAGGCTGCCAGCAATCGCCAGCACCGGCACGATCACGCCGAAGCGGCCCAGCCACATCACGATGCCGAGCAAGGTGTTGTAGAACGGTGTGTTGGCCGACAGGCCTGCAAAGGCCGAGCCGTTGTTATTGCCGGCCGAGGTCAGCGCATAAAGAATTTCAGAGAAACCATGCGCGCCGGGGTTGGCAATGCCGGCCTGGCCGTCCGGACTCAGCACCGCGATGGCCGTGCCGATCAAGACCACCAGCGGCGTGACGAGGATGGCGATCGACACCATCTTCATCTCGTGGCTTTCGATCTTCTTGCCCAGGTATTCGGGCGTGCGGCCAATCATCAGGCCGGCAATGAAGACCGCCAGAATGGCAAACACCAGCATGCCGTAGAGGCCGGTGCCGACGCCCCCGAACACCACCTCGCCGAGTTGCATCATCACCAGCGGCACCAGGCCACCGATCGGCGTCATCGAATCGTGCATGGCGTTCACCGCGCCGCAGGAAGCGGCGGTCGTGATGACGGCAAACAGCGAGCTGGCATTGATGCCGAAGCGCGTTTCCTTGCCTTCCATATTGCCGCCGGCCTGGAACTCACTGCTCAACAGATCCACGCCCTGGCTGGCCAGGATGGGGTTGCCGGCCTGCTCGGCGCCGGTGGCAATCACCACGCCCACAATGAACATCAAGCTCATCGCCGCCAGCACAGCCACGCCTTGGCGTGAATCACCGACCAGCTGCCCGAAGCTGAAGCACAGCGCCGCCGGGATCAGGAAGATCGCCAACATCTGCGCCAGATTCGCCAGCGGTGTTGGGTTCTCAAAAGGATGAGCCGAGTTGGCATTGAAGAAGCCGCCGCCGTTGGTACCCAGCATCTTGATCGCTTCCTGCGAAGCCACTGGGCCCATGGCCAGCTCTTGCGTCGGGGTGGAAGCATCCTCGGTGATGGGCTCGCCCTTCTCGTTCTTCAGTGCTTGACCGGCCGCGTCCAGCTTCGGGTTTTGATAGGCGTTGACTTCCAGTGTTGTCACATCCTTGTAGGCGTCAAAGTTCTGGATCACGCCCTGGCCGACCAGAAAAATGGCGAACACAAAGGACAGCGGCAACAAGAGCCACAGCGTGATGCGCGTGACGTCAGTCCAGAAATTGCCAATCGTCTTTTCGAGCTTGCCGGCAAAGCCGCGGATCAGCGCGAACACCACCGCGATGCCGGTGGCAGCCGACAAAAAGTTCTGCACCGTCAGTGCCAGCATTTGCGTCAGATAGCTCATGGCGGACTCGCCGCCATAGCCTTGCCAATTGGTATTGGTGACGAAGCTGATGGCGGTGTTGAAGGCCGAGTCCGGTGTGATCGCGCCGAAGGCCTGTGGATTGAGCGGCAACACGGCTTGCAAACGCTGCAAGGCGTAGACCACCAACACGCCGATGAAGTTAAAAATTAGCAATGCGAAGGCGTATTGCTTCCAATGCATGCCCTCATCGGGCTTGACGCCGGCGAGCTTGTACAGCCCGCCTTCGACAGCGCCCATCCAGCGCGGCAGCCGGCCTTGCGCGATCGCCGTGAGCCAGCGCGACAGCGGCCAGGCCGCCAGTAGCAGCAAGCCCATGAAAAGGGCCAAGTTAAACCATGCCAAGTTATTCATATCAAAACTCCTCGGCGCGCAGCAAGGCCACGATCAGGTAGGCAAACAAGCCGGCGGCGGCCAAACCGCTCAGCCAATACAAGGCGGTCATTGCTTGTTCTCCAATTTATGGCTGGCCGCGGCCAAGCCGATTGCCAACACAAAGACCAGGGCCGATAGGCCCAAAAACACCAAGTCCATGGTTTCTTCTCCAGGATATTTACGATGGAGAGAGCTTAAGAATCGGCGCCTCAAGGCGGCATTGAGCTTGCGCATGCGGGCGTCAAGATTGTGTAAAGACGGCCCAGCCTTTCACTCAGGCAAAAAAAAGAGCCGGCCCTCTCGGACCGGCTCTCTGGCAGGAGCTGCAAGCGCCTGGCGGCTCGTCAACGCAAATTCAAACTTCCGCGCATCGCATGAATAGCGCCCTCGCCCATCGCCGCACCGAAGCGCTTGGCCAGGCGTTCGGCGACGTTGTCGCGCGGCGTGTAGTCGATGATTTCTTCGGCTTTGACAACCTCGCGGGCGACAAAGTCGAGATTACCGAAATGGTCGGCCAAACCCAGCGTGAGCGCCTGCTCGCCGTTCCAGAACAGGCCGGAGAAAATTTCCGGCGTTTCCTTCAGGCGCTTGCCGCGACCTTCACGCACGACGGCAATGAACTGCTGGTGGATTTGGTCCAGCATCGCTTGCGCAAAGGCCTGCTGCTTGGCACTCACCGGTGTGAACGGGTCCAACATACCCTTGTTGGCGCCTGCAGTGAGGAGCCGGCGTTCCACGCCGACCTTGCCCATCAATTCGGTAAAGCCGAAGCCGTCCATCAAGACGCCTATTGAGCCGACCACCGAGGCCTTGTCGACATAGATGTCATCCGCCGCAGCGGCGATGTAGTAAGCACCCGAGGCACACATTTCCTCGACCACCGCATAGACCTTTTTGTTGTGCTTGAGCTTGAGCCGCTTGATCTCGTCATAGACGATGCCGGCCTGCACAGGGCTGCCGCCGGGCGAGTTGATGCGCAAAATCACCGCCTGCGAGCCGCTGTCTTCAAACGCACTTTTCAGCGCCGACACCAGCAGCTCAGCGCTGGCCTCGGTGTCGGCGGCGATCTCGCCGCGCACCTCGACCAGCGCGGTATGCGGTGCGTTGGGGTTCTGCATATGGTGACGCTGCAAGAACAGTGACCAGGCCACCACCGCAATCAGCGCCAGCCAGATCAGCCGGAAAAACAGCTTCCAGCGCCGCTCGTTGCGCCTGTCCAATAGATATTCACGCGCGAACTGAGCCAACAAGGGCTCGTAGCCTGCGCTGCTTGGCCGAGCCGGCTCGGCCGCGGCTGTTTGTGCCGTGACGCCCGCTTGCGGGTCGTGGATGGGCTTGGGTAAATCGTCGAATGAGTTGGTCATTTTTTTATTGTGCTCTGGGCTTCAGTCTTCAAACGCCGGCTTGGTGTCGCGCGAAGGATACCAATAGACCTGGCCCTCGCGTTCCTGCACCTCGATCTTCGTCAAGCCGATGCGGCCGCACATGCCGGTCACGCAGCGCCCGGTCAGCGGGTC
This sequence comes from Paucibacter sp. B2R-40, assembly GCF_025717555.1. GTDB lineage: Bacteria > Pseudomonadota > Gammaproteobacteria > Burkholderiales > Burkholderiaceae_C > Paucibacter_A. The sequence goes on from NZ_JAJIRP010000004.1 coordinate 176,417, forward strand.
ATAGACCGCACCGTGAATCGAGCACATGATGAATTGCTTGTCGCCGTCCAAGAACTCGCCTTCTTGCCAATCCATCTCGGTCGGCACATGGGCGCAGCGGTTCAGGTAAGCGACCACCTGGCCCTCGAAGCGCAAGGCAAAGGCGCGCGCCGGCTGGCGGTATTGCAGCACGTCGAAGCTGTGGGCGCGGCCGCGCTCCAGCAACTCCTCCGAAGGACACAGCGCTATTGCCGCTAGGGCGGGCGGGGCTGGCAGTTTGTCTTCTTGGGTCATATCAGGCGTTCTCGTTCAGCCAAGCATGCAAATCGGGCACCGAATGGGCCACGTGCAAAGGGGCAAATTCGCCAAAGCTGCGGTGATCATGGGCGCCGTAGCTGACGCCGACGCTGGCTGTGCCGGCATTGCGGGCCAGTTGCAGGTCATGCGTGGTGTCACCGATCATCAAGCTGCGCTCAGGCTCGACGCCGAACTCTCGCATCAACTCATACAACATCTGTGGATTGGGCTTGCCTGCCGTCTCGTCGGCAGTGCGGGTGGCGTCAAAGACACCGCGCAAGCTGTCCACGTCCAGCACTTCATCCAGGCCGCGCCGGCTTTTGCCGGTCGCCACCGCCAGCCAATGGTGACGAGCCTTCAGCGCGGCCAACAAGTCCAGCACGCCGTCGAACAGCGTCACCTGATGTTGCGCGGCCAGGTAGTGATGGCGGTAGCGCTGGCCCAACTCAGGGTAGCGCGCAGGCGGCAGCTCCGGCACCACATAAGCCAGGGCTTCCTGCAGCCCCAAGCCGATCACATAGCTGGCTTGTGCGTGCGTAGGTTTGGCCAAGCCAAGATCGACGGCGGCGGCCTGGATGCTGCGGGTGATGACGGCGGTCGAGTCGAACAGCGTGCCATCCCAGTCAAACACCACCAGATCAAATTGCTTGGGTCTCATTGAGCTGGCTTCTTCAAGGCAAGAATCAATTGCTCGCATTCGGGCGGCAGCGGCGCCGTCAGTTCAAGCTCACCAGTGCCAGCGGGATGCACGAAGCGCAAGCGTTTGGCGTGCAAGAACATGCGCTCAAAGCGATGTGCGCCGCGTGCCAAGGCCCGATTCGCCTCGAAATCCCCGTATTTAGGGTCGCCAACAATGGCGTGCCCGCCATAGGCCAGATGAACCCGGATCTGGTGAGTGCGGCCGGTCTTGATGGTCACGTCCAACAGGCTGTAGCCATTCAGGCGCTGCGCCACTTTGACCAAGCTGATCGAGCGCTTGGCTTGCTCCGCAGACGGATCATGCGGATTGGGCAGCGCCCTGACCCAGCGTTCGCCGTCGCTGCCAATGAATTTCAGCAGCGGCACATCGATGACTTTCTTGTTCTCGGCCCAATCGCCGGCCACCAGCGCCGCATAAGTCTTGCCCGTCTCGCGCTCCCTGAACTGCTCCTGCAAGGCGACCAAGGCGCTGCGCTTCTTGGCGATGAGCAGCAGGCCCGAGGTTTCCTTGTCCAGACGGTGCACCAATTCGAGGAACTTGGCCTGCGGCCGCGCCTGGCGCAATTGCTCGATCACGCCAAAGCTGACGCCGGAGCCGCCATGCACGGCCACACCAGCCGGCTTGTTGATGGCGAGCAGATGCTCGTCCTCAAACACGACCTCGAACTCGCGCGGCGGCACATAGTCGGGCCGCTCCAAGACGCGCTCGGGCAAGCGCACAGGCGGCACGCGCACCTCGTCGCCGAGCTCCAGCCGGGTGTCCGCATGCGCCCTGCCCTTGTTGACGCGCACCTCGCCGGCACGGATGACGCGGTAGATATGCGTCTTGGGCACGCCTTTGAGCTCGCGCAGCAGGAAATTGTCGAGGCGTTGACCGGCCGAGTTCTCGTCCACCGTGACGCGGCGCACGGCTGGCGCCGGGGCCTGCGCAGCAGCGGGCGGGGCGGGTATTTCCTTGGCCGGAACTAGCTTGACCGGAATTTGCTTGACCGGCACGCGCTTGACCACGACTTGCCTGGCCGGCAAGGCAATATGTCTTTGCGATGTTGGCGCACGCTCACTTCGAAGGCCGGTTTTACCCTGGCGAGAAAGCCGCCCGGCCCCCTCTCCCACACCTGCTTTTCTGCGGGTTTGTGTGGCGGCCGGCGCTTTGGCTTTAGACCTTATAATGTTGCTCACCACGTTATAGCCGTAAGTATTTGATTTATCTGATTTTACCTGGGCCATGGCCACAGGCGGTTTTGCTGAAAGCAAAGCCGAAACCTAGATAGATCAGTGGCGAACAGGTGGCGTACGAAACGCTTGCTTGCGTGTCGTATGAAACAAATAGGTGATGCAACGCGCCGCTGCCGGAAGCGGGCCTTGTCCCCATGTGACAAGGCGGCTTCGGGTGTGGCGCGGCAGAGCAATATAGAACGAGCCACGCCGAGACAAGATTTGCTGCGAATGAGCACAAAACTGGTTTTGGTACAGACAAGGTTTTTTACAGATATGAGGCAGGTCGGGTCAAGAGCCTGAGCGCCTCGGTCTAGCGCCCAACAGTCCTCGCGGATGATTGCCATTCCCCCCACCCCCCACCGCCCAACTCGAACGCAGCCCCGGCTTTTCGCCGGCGAGACTGTTGCGAGTGGCCGTGGCCGGGCCGCACAGCACCACCGGGCCTCGGCCCGGGCTGCGCGTTCATGGGAAAGGCCATTCGCGCCGCCTGCTGTGTCGCATGCGCCAACGCTGAATTGCTGACCGCACGCCGAACCCGGTAGCGAGGCACTTCAGTCCAGGGCGATTCCTTCCTCGGTTCATCGAATATTGCTCGTGCGTCGATGTGTTGCCGTAACAGCCGCCTGAGCGGGGCTGCTGCTGCAACGTGTTGTAGCGCGCTCAAAGGCTTTGGCTTCGAGCGCACAAGGAGTAATGACATGAAACGCATGTTGATCAATGCGACGCAGGCTGAAGAGCGTCGCCTGGCCATCGTTGATGGCCAAAAACTGATGGACTTCGAGACCGAAATCGAAGGCCGTGAGCAGCGCAAGGGCAATATCTACAAAGCCGTTGTGACCCGCGTCGAGCCTTCGCTCGAGGCCTGCTTTGTCGACTACGGCGAAGACCGCCATGGCTTCCTGCCCTTCAAGGAAATCGCCCGCCAATACTTCCGTGAAGGTGTGGACGTGCGCACCGCGCGCATCCAGGACTGCATCCGCGAAGGCCAGGAACTGCTGGTTCAGGTCGAAAAAGAAGAGCGCGGCAACAAGGGCGCGGCACTGACGACTTTTGTCTCGCTGGCCGGCCGCTATCTGGTGCTGATGCCCAACAACCCACGCGGCGGTGGTGTTTCACGTCGCATCGAGGGCGAAGACCGCGAAGAGCTGAAAGAAAACCTCGACCAGCTCGAGTACCCGAAAGGCATGTCGCTGATCGCCCGCACTGCCGGCATTGGCCGCTCGGCCGCCGAGCTGCAGTGGGACCTCAATTACATGCTCAAGCTCTGGACCGCCATCGACGATGCGGCCAAGGGTGGCAAGGGCGCCTACCTGATTTATCAGGAATCTTCGCTGGTGATTCGCGCGATCCGCGATTACTTCACCGCTGATGTGGGCGAAATCCTGATCGACACCGATGACCTGTTCGAACAGGCGCATCAGTTCATGAACCACGTGATGCCCGATCAGGGTCACCGCGTGAAGCGCTATCGTGATGACGCGCCACTGTTCAGCCGTTTCCAGATCGAACACCAGATCGAAACCGCCTTCAGCCGCACGGTCAACCTGCCTTCCGGCGGCGCGATCGTGATTGACCACACCGAGGCGCTGGTTTCGGTCGACGTCAACTCGGCCCGCTCGACGCGCGGCAGCGACATCGAAGAAACCGCCACCCGCACCAATCTGGAAGCGGCCGATGAGATCGCCCGCCAGATGCGCTTGCGCGACCTGGGCGGCCTGATCGTGGTCGACTTCATCGACATGGAAGAGTCGAAGAACCGCCGCGAGGTCGAGCAACGCCTGCGCGACGCGCTGCGCCCCGACCGTGCGCGCGTGCAGTTCGCCTCGATCAGCAAGTTCGGCCTGCTGGAAATGAGCCGCCAGCGCCTGCGCCCATCTTTGAGCGATGGCAACCACATCACTTGCCCACGTTGCAATGGCACCGGCCACATCCGCGACACCGAATCCAGCGCGCTGCAAATCCTGCGCATGGTGCAAGAGGAGTCGATGAAGGACAACACGGCGGCCGTGCATGTGCAAGTGCCGGTCGAAGTGACCAGTTTCTTGCTCAATGAGAAGCGCACCGAGATCACCAAGATCGAGATGAAGCAGCGCGTCACTGTGCTGCTGGTGCCGAACAAGCACCTCGAGACGCCTAACTACAAGCTTGAACGCCTGCGGCACGACGACCCACGGCTGGAGAACTTGCAGGCCAGCTACACCATGATCGAAGAGCCGCAGGATGAGGTGGGCATCACCCGCCGCAACGATGCGGACAAGCTCAAGAACAAGCAAGAGCCTGTCATCAAGGGCGTTTTGCCCGAAATGCCTCCTCCGACCCCGGTAGCACCGGTGGCCAAGGCGGCACCTGTGGCCGCCCCCGCAGCTGCGGCTGCGCCGGCGGAAGCCAGCGGCGGCTTCTTTGGCTGGATCAAGAGCTTGTTCGGCGTCAGCAGCCCGGCGCCTGTCGAGGCACCGGCAGCCCCGGCCAAGCCGGCCGTTGGCGGCGAGCGCAAGCGTGAAGGTGGACGCGACGGCGGCCGTGAAGGTCGCGGCGGCCGTGGCCGCAATGGCGAACGTGGTGCGGAACGTGGAGGCGAGCGCAGCAGCGGTGAGCGTGGCGGCGAGCGCAACGGTTCAGACCGTGGCGAGCGCAATGCCAAGCGTGATGGTGGCCGCGCCGAGCGTCCACAGGAAGCGCGCCCGGAAGGCCAGGCTCAGCGGCCAGAGCGCAGTGAACGTGGTGAGCGTGGTGAGCGTGGCGGCAATCGCCGTCCGGATCGCTCCGACGCCAAGCCGGAAGGCAATGAGGTTCGCGCCGAGCGGACTGAGCGGCCAGAAGGCGGCCGCCGCCCACGCGGTGAGCGCGTCGAGCGCAATGACGAAGTTCGGGCAGCAGCACCTCTCGCAGCCGCAGCTGGCGTTGCAACGATGGACGACCATGACGCAGATGCGCTGGATCAAAGCCAAGCTGACATCAATAACGCCGCCATCGCCGAGGCAAGCGGCAACAGCGAAGACCGAGGCGCCCGTGGTGGACGTCGCCGTCGTCGCGGTGGCCGTGACCGTGAAGACGGACGGCCCGCAGAGGCCGGCGAAGCTGGTCAAGCCCAGGTCGATGCCGATGGCAAGGAAGTCTCAACCGCCGACGGCGAAGCTCCAAACGATGGCCAAGCCACGGAACAGAGCGCTAGCAGCGAAGCAGGCAATGACGGCCGCCGCCGTCGCGGTGGGCGTGACCGGGTGCGCCGCGAGCGCCGTGATGACGCACCTGCGGCCGAGCTGAACGCTGAAACGCCGGTGCCGCAAGCTGCTGAAGCGACGACCAGCGAAGCAGCGGCTCAGCCTGTTGCTGCAGCAGTTGTGCCTGCTGTTGCTGAAGCGGTGGTGGCGCAAGCCGAAGTGGCTGCCGCTCCTGCCGTGCTCGCTGAAACAGCTGCTGCACCGGCAACAGCACCAGCACCAGCACCTGCCGCTACACCTGCTCCAGTGCCTGCCCCCGCAGCATTGGCACCAGTCGCAGCGCCGGTCGCCGCACCCTTTGTGCTGGAAATCGACGCCCTGCAGGCGGTCGCTCAGTCCAGCGGGCTGCAGTGGGTCAATTCGGATGTGGCGAAGATCGAAGCCGCTCAAGCTGCCATCGCCGCCGAGCCCAAGCCGGTCCATGTGCCGCGCGAACGCGCAGCCGCGGCCAGCGTCGAAGAAGGTCCTTTGGTGATGGTCGAGACCCGCAAGGATCTGGCCCAGATCAAGCTGCCTTTCGAGCATTGAGCTAAACCCTAGCAACTGCAAAACGCCGCCGCGGCTTCAGCCCCGGCGGCGTTTTTTTGTCCGCAACGATGCGGGCCTTGGCCGTTCGTCTCTGTGGGCTTCGCGCAAAATGAGCCGCATTCTCCACCCAAGGAAGTCCGATGATTACCTGCTACCTGCGCTATGTGATTGATCCCGCCAAGCTCGCTGAATTCGAACATTACGGCAAGCTCTGGATTCCGCTGCTGGAGAAATTCGGCGGCACTCACCATGGCTACTTCCTGCCGTCGGAAGGGGCCAACAATATCGCCCTGGCCTTGTTCTCATTCCCTAGCCTGGCCGCTTATGAGATCTATCGCCAGCGTTCGATGCAAGACGTCGCCTGTCTGGCTGCCTTCAAGTACGCTCAAGATACAGCTTGCATCATCAGTTATGAGCGCAGCTTCTTCAGGCCGGTCTTTTCCGGCGAGAGCCAATAGCTGGTTCGCATTCGGGAGCCATTGCTCATCCGTTCAAGCAAAAAAAAGAGCCCGCCGAAGCGGGCCCTTGTTGGGACTTTCTAGGTCGTCAGCATCAGCTGCTTTCTACTTCATCAGCAGATGCGGCAGCCACAGCGAGATGGCCGGCACATAGGTGACCACGCCGAGGAAGATCAGCATCGTCAGCAGCCACGGCCACACCGCCACGGTCAGCTCGGAGATGCCCATCTTGGTGATGCCCGAGGCCACATACAGATTCAGCCCCACCGGAGGATGGCACATGCCGACCTCCATATTGACGATGATCAGGATGCCGAAATGGACCGGATCAATGCCCAACTTGATCGCCACCGGGAACAGGATTGGCGCCAGGATCAGAATGATCGAGCTGGGCTCCATCACATTGCCAGCCAAGAGCAGCAAGATATTGACCACCAGCAAGAAGGCGATCGGACCGAAGCCCTGTCCAATCAGCCAGTCGGCCATTGCCTGCGGGATGTTCTCACTGGTCATCAAGAAGCTGAACAGCACCGCATTGGTAATGATGTAGAGCAGCATCGCGCTCATGCTGGCCGAGTCGAGCAAGACCTTGGCGACACGCTTGAGCGGCAAGTCCTTGTAGATGAACACCGCCACGATGAAGGCATAGACCGCCGCCATCGCGGCCGCTTCGGTCGGCGTGAAGATGCCGCTGTAGATGCCGCCCATCACCACGACGATCAGCAGCAGGCCCCAGACGCTTTCACGGAAGGCCGCCCAGCGCTCGCCCCAGGTCGCCTTGTCCAAGCGCGGGTAATTGTTCTTGCGCGCGATGAACCAGGTCGTCGCACCCAAGGCGGTGGCCAGCATCAGGCCCGGCACCACACCGGCAATGAACATCGCACCGACCGAGGTGCTGGTTGAGACCGAATACATCACCATCGCGATCGAGGGCGGAATCAAGATGCCCAAGCTACCTGAGGTGGTGATGATGCCGGCACCGAAACGCTTGGGGAAACCCTGCTTGACCATGGCCGGCAGGATCACCGAGCCGATCGCGACCACGGTGGCCGGTGATGAGCCCGACACCGCTGCAAACAGCGCGCAAGCCGCCACACCGGCCAAGCCGAGGCCGCCATGCCAATGACCAATCATCGAGGAAGCGAAGCGGATCATTCGCCGCGCCACGCCGCCATGGGTGAGGAAATTGCCGGCCAGGATGAAGAACGGGATCGCCATGATCTCGAACTTCTCGATGCCGGTGAACAGCTTCAGCGCAACCGACTGGATCGGCACATCGGTGAGCGTGAACAAAAAAGTCAGCACGGTCAGGCCGAGCGAAATGCTGATCGGCATGCCGGTCAGCATCAGCACGATCAGCAGGACAAAGATGATGGCGGCGTTCATGCTTTTGCACCCACTTCTGTTTCTGCGTCCAGGCCTTCAACATGGCCGTGGTCATGATGTGGCAACTCACCCGTCTTGCTATAGCTCCAGGCGACTTGCAAGAAGCGGTAGCACATCAGCGATGAGCCCAGCGGCACGCACATATACACCCACCACATCGGGATCTCCAGATCGGCCGAGGTCTGATCGGTTTGCGCGATATGCCAGACAAAGTTGCCGCCCAAGGTGGCCACGGTGCCGGTGAACAAGGCGCCGGCCAGCAAGCCGAATAGCACCAGATACTGCTGCGGCTTGCCGCTGAGCTTGCGCAGCACCACGTCCACGCCGACGTGGATACCGGTGCGCACGCCGTAAGCGGCGCCGAACTTGGCCATCCACACAAACATGAAGATGCAGAGCTCTTGCGCCCAGCTGAGGTTGATCTGCACCGTGTAGTCCTGGATCACCGGGATACCGGAGACATAACGGTGCACGACGGCGACAAAAATGACCAAGGTGGCCGCGCCGATGAGGAAGGCAATCAGCCATTCCTCCAAATGATTGAGCAGGCGATTGATCATCTGTTCAGGCCTTTCGTCAGCAAGTTCATCACTGCCTACTTGGGCGCGACGAAACCGGCCGCCTTGTAGACCGCTGCGATCGTGGCCTTGCCCACGCGTGATTCCATCTCCCTGTGTACCGGCATCAAAGCCTTCTTCCACTCGTTCGATTCGGCATCGGTCAAGGTGTAGATCGTGGTCTTGCCACTGGCCTTGATCTTGTCGAGCGCCAACGCGTTCTCGGTCTGGGCAATTGCATTGGCGTAAGTGGAAGCATCCTTCATCGCCACTTCAAGCATGCCGCGCACATCGGCCGGCAGACCGTCCCAGAACTTCTTGTTGACGATCACTGCATAGGCGAGGTGGCCGTGGTTGGAAATGCTGATGTGCTTTTGCACCTCGAAAATCCGCTGGGTGTAGAAGTTGGACGGCACGCCTTCAGTGCCATCGACCACGCCCGACTGCAGCGCCTGATACAGCTCGCTGAAAGCCATCACCTGCGGAATGGCACCGAGAGCGCGCATTTGCGCGTCCAGCACCTTGCTGGACTGGATGCGCATCTTCAAGCCCTTGAAGTCGGCCACCGCATGCAGCGGCTTGTTGGCGCTCATGATGTGGAAGCCATTGTCCCAATAGGCCAGGCCCTTGATGCCCTTGGGCTCCAGTTTGCTGAACAGGTCAGCGCCCACGGGACCATCGGTGACGGCGCGGAAGGCGGCCGTGTCCTTGAAGATGAAAGGCAGATCAAAGACTTCAAAGTCTTTCACACCCAGCGGTCCAAACTTGGCCAGCGAAGGGGCGAGCATCTGCACCGAGCCCAGTTGCAAGGCTTCGAGCTCTTCCTTGTCCTTGTAGAGCTGGCTGTTTGGATACAACTCGACCTTGACCTTGCCGGCGCTGCGCTGCTCGACCAGCTCCTTGAAGCGCTGCGCGCCCTTGCCCTTTGGGGTGTCGGGGGCGACCACATGGCTGAACTTGATCACGATGGGGGCTTGCGCCTGCGCCCAGAGGGGCAGAGCCACGGCCAAGGCGGTGAGCGTACTCAGCACCAAGCGGCGCACGAAGTAGGGGGTTTGAACTTGAGGCTGATTCATTTTGGTCTCCAAAGCATGGCACTGATGAAAGGGAGTTTGGCCACTGTGCGCAGATTGTGAAAGCTCAAGCGCCGGGCGGGTAGTTGTGGAGTTCCACATTCAGGTGCCTCCCTCAACCCGCAGCACAGGGCCGGCCGCTAGACTTTGCGTCATGACCAAGCAACACGACCCCGCCATCGCGAGCCAGTCCGATATCAGCAAACGCTCGCTGATGCGCGCTTGGTTATGGGCGCTGCCTTTGCTGCTGTCGCTGGGCTTTGTACTCGGCGTGCTGTTGTGGGCCCGCAATAACGAGGCAGAAGAGCGGGCTCTGCAGCGCCAGACCATGATCTCGGATGCGCTCAGCACCGAGGCCCAGCTGCGCGCCAAGCTCGACGATGAAATTGGCCATCTGCGTGAATTGGCCGCCAGGCTACAGGGCCAAAAGCCCAGCACCGAGAGCCTGGCGGCCCAGCCCGAGCTGAACGCGGGCCTGCGCCGCCTCTGGCTGTCTGTCACCTGGCTGGACCAGCGCAACCGCATCCAGGCTCAGTTGCCGGCTGAGTCAGAGGGTCAGCGGGCCATCGAGGAGGACGGACTGTCCTTGCACCTGACCGCACCGGTGGGCAAAGACGGCACCGAAGGCATGCTGGTGGTTCGCTATGCACCGGCCCTGCTGCTCAAGCGCGGCGTACCTTGGTGGCTGAGCCACAAGTACGACATTCAGATGGTTGACAGTGCCGACCAAGTGATCGCCTCCAGTACCGAGGGCAGCGTGCGGCTGGCCCAAGGGCCGCGGCCCAGCTACCGCGTCAGCTTCCCCGGCCCTCTGCGGACCAGCCCCTTGGCAGAGTCGGCGCTCACCGATGCTGCGTTGGAGCTGACGCTGCGCGACCCGCCCAGCATCTCGACCCGGCCGCTGGCCTTGGTCTTGATCGCCGGCTTCTTGCCGCTGATCGCCGGTGCCAGCTGGCTGCTGCGGCGCCAGGTGCGCCACATCACTAGGGCTGAAAGCGCCTGGCGCACCGAAGCCGCCTGGCGCCGAGCGATGGAGGATTCGGCGCTGGTCGGGCTGCGCGCGCGTGACGCTGACGGGCGACTGCTCTACGTCAACCGGACCTTTTGTGACATGGTGGGCTTCAGCGCCGAGAGCCTGGTGGGCCTGCGTCCACCCATGCCCTACTGGCCACCCGATGCGTTGGAAGAGCTGACGGCCCGCAACCGTTTGAACCTTGCGGGGCATGCTCCTCGCGAGGGTTTCGAGGCACGCTGGCGGCATGCCGACGGCCGCACGCTGGAGGTCAAGGTTTTCGAGTCACCCTTGGTCGATGCGGCGGGCAAGCAGATTGGCTGGATGGGCTCCATCATCGATATCACCAATGCCAAACGCCTTGAAGAAGGTGAGCGCCGCCAGATCGAAGCCATGAGCCATAACGCCCGACTCACCATGCTGGGCGAAGTCGCCTCCACGCTGGCACATGAGTTGAATCAGCCGCTGACGGCGATCGCCAGCTACAACGCCGGCATCACCAACTCGCTCGCCAAACTCGGCGTCAGCGACGCGGCGGTGCTGGGTGCGCTGCAACGCCTGGGCCAGCAAGCGGCGCAGGCCGGCCGTATTGTGCAACGCATCAGGCAATTTTTGACCCGCCGCGAACCGCAGCGCGAGGCCTGCGACCTGCAGCAAGTGCTCACCGACGCGGTGGCCTTGCTGGGTCGCGAGCTCAGGCGTGCCCAGGTGCAGGTCGATTTGCAGTTAGCCGCAGAATTGCCCCCTTTGTTTGCCGACGCCGTGCTGATTGAGCAGGTCGTTATCAATCTGGTGCGCAACGCCGCTGATGCCTTGCAGGCCCGACCACAAGACCGGCGCATCATCATTTGCAGCAGTCGTAGCGCTGGCTCCGCCATATCGGACGTCGACTTCCTGCGCATTGACGTCAGCGACAACGGCCCCGGGCTGGCAGGGCGCAGCGCCGAGGCCTTGTGCGCACCTTTTTACTCGACCAAGCGTGAGGGCATGGGCATGGGCTTGGCGATTTGTCGCTCCATCATCGAGGCCCATCAAGGTTTGCTCGAGGTTGGCGAATCAAGCAGCGGTGGCGCACGCTTCTCCTTCAGCCTGCCTTTGCAGCAGCCAGCCGGCGAAGCCGGCAACAGCGGAGAATCCAAGCATGACTGATCCCCACATCTATCTGGTTGATGATGACCCGGCGGTCCGCGACGCGCTGGCCTTCCTGCTCGGCTCACGCGGCCTGCAGGTGCTGACCTTCGATGGTGGCCCGGCCCTATTGGCTACCTTGGATGCACAACAAGCGGCCGCGCCGCAAGGCGTTTTTCTGCTCGATGTGCGGATGGAGCCAATGACCGGTACCAAACTGCATGACGAGTTACTTGCGCGCGGCCTGCGCAACCCGGTGCTGTTCCTGACCGGCCACGGCGATATCCCGATGGTGGTCGAGGCCCTCAAGAAAGGCGCCTTCGACTTTCTCGAAAAACCCTACAGCGACAACGCCTTGGCAGACCGGCTGGAGCAGGCGCTGGCGGTCGACGCGGCCATGCGCATCGTAGGCGCACATGCCGGCGAGCGCCAGGCCCGCATGGCCAGCCTGACCGAGCGTGAACGCGAGGTGATGGGCCGGGTCGCTTCCGGCAAGCTCAACAAGGTGATCGCCGACGAGTTGAATGTCTCAGTACGGACTATCGAGGTCCACCGCGCCCGGGTGTTTGCCAAGTTAGGCGTGCGCTCGGCGGCCGAGGTGGCGACCCTGCTGGCGCAGGGCTAGCCGGCGTTCAAGTCAAGCTGACCAAGGCCTGGTGGTACGCCGGCTCGTGCATCAATTCGTCCCAGGTGAGCGGCGCCGTTTGTGGCAAGAGCCCGGCGCGCCGGGCTTCGCTTTCGGCGCTAGGCACCCAGGTTCCTGAAGCCTGCGCCTGGCTCAGATCGGCCAACACTTCGTCGAGCGCACTGCCCTCGTCAACGCCGGATTGGTTGCAGAGCAAGACCATGTCGCAGCCGGCCTGCAAGGCGGCCAATGCGGCTTGCGTGTAGCCGATGGCCTGACCATCCAAAACGCGCGCGCCGGCCATGCCGAGGTCATCACTGAAGATCGCCCCGCCAAAACCAAGCCGCTCACGCAGGATTTCCTGCAACCAGCGCTCGCTGAAGCCGGCCGGCCTGGCATCAACCTTGGGGTAGATCACATGTGCCGGCATCACCGCGCCCATGCTCATGACCAGCCATTCAAATGGCTTCACATCCTCGCCCATGATGGCCTTGAGGCTGCGCTTGTCGACCGGCACATCCACATGGGAGTCGGCCTTGACGAAGCCGTGGCCCGGGAAATGCTTGGCGCAGGCCTGCATACCGGCCAGCAAGAGCCCATGCATCAAGCTCTTGGCCAGCAACGCGACCACGCGCGGGTCGCGGTGGAAGCTGCGGTCGCCGATCACCGAGCTGACGCCATAGTCGAGGTCAAGCACCGGCGCAAACGAGAAATCCACGCCGCAGGCACGCAACTCAGCAGCCAGCACATAACCAGCCGCCGTGGCGGCAGCGGTGGCGCGCATCGCGTCTTCCTTCCACAACTCGCCCAAGGAACGCATCGAAGGGATGTGGGTGAAACCGTCGGTCTGGAAGCGCTGCACACGGCCGCCTTCGTGATCGACCGCGATCAAGACATCGGGGCGGATGGCCTTGATCTGCGAGGTCAGCGCGGTCAGCTGGGCGCGACTCTCGAAGTTGTGCGCGAACAGGATCAGGCCACCGACCAGCGGGTGCTTGAGCCGGCGCCTGTCGTCGCTGTCCAGCGCCAGCCCGGCGATATCGAGCACCAGCGGCGCGTGGATCGATGCTTTGTCTTCGCTCATCATCATGATTGTTCAGTCCTTGTTCTTTGCGTCTATTTCGACGATTACAAAAGTGCTGGCGTAGTCGGTTTCGTCGCTGACCGAGACATGGGCTTTGAGACCCTTGCTCTCAAACCAGCGCGCTAACTCGCCATGCAAACGGATCTCGGGCTTACCACTGGCGGCATTGATGATTTCGCAGTCGCGCCAGGTCATCGGCATGCGCATGCCCATACCGATCGCTTTGGCAAAGGCCTCCTTGGCGGAGAAGCGAGTGGCCAGATAGCTGACACCGCGGGCCGCGAACTTGGCGCTGCGCTGGCGGAACACCAGCAACTCCTGCGGGCCCAAAACCTTCTCGGCGAAGCGCTCACCACGCCGCTCCAAGGTGTCGCGGATGCGGCGGACGTCGCAGATGTCGGTGCCAATGCCGTAAATCATTCCAAGCGCTCCAGGGCAGCCCAGCCCAGCACCTCGTTGCGGTGCTGCTCGCCGCCCAACTCGAACCAGGTTTCGCCCCAATAGGTGGCGCCCTCACGGCGGTAGAAACGCAGCGCACCTTCATTGCCGACCCAGGCGCTCAGCCACATGGCTCGCTCGGGCCACTCCTGCCGGCATTGGCGCAGCAAGCGGGCGCCCAGACCCTGGCCCTGGCTGCGTGGCGACACATAGAGCCGCTTCAATTCGACGGCAGCACCGGCCGCCTCAACCGGGCAGGCAGCCGCGTCATCGAGTTGTGCCCAGGCCAACAAGGTGGTTCCGCGTTCTGCCAGCCAATGGCGCCCCAGATCCAGGGCCTGGCGCAGCAATGGCTCATCAAACTCCCGCTTCAGGTAGTCGGCCACATCACCATTGACGCCGCCGCCAAGCGCATAGCGATCCAGCCAGACCCAGCGTGCCAAGGCGGCAATGCGCAAGGCATCATCCGGCCTGGCGCGTCGCAGCACAACTTCTTCAGTCGCCATTGGGCCTCACAAGGGCGCGTAAGCGCGTTGAATGCAGCGCTGGTAGTCACGCACCGTCTCGGTATAGCCGAGCTCCAAAGCGTCCGCGACCAGCGCATGGCCGATAGAAACTTCTTGCACACCCGGCACGGCGCGCAGAAAAGCCGTCAGGTTGTCGCGATTCAGATCGTGCCCGGCGTTGAGGCCAAGACCAAGTGCCAGTGCCGCCTCAGCCGTGCGCGTGAAACCGGCCAATACTTCGGCCTGACGTTCGGACCCAAAGGCACTCGCATAGGTCTCGGTGTACAGCTCGACCCGCTCGGCCCCGAGTTCGGCCACATAGGCCATCGCTTCGGGCACAGGGTCCATGAACAAGCTGACCCGCACACCGCAGGCTCGGGCCTCCTCGACCAAGGGACGCAAACGGTCCATATCGGCAGGGAACTGCCAGCCATGGTCGGAGGTGAACTGATCCTCGCTGTCGGGCACAAAAGTCACTTGATGTGGCCGCACTTCGCGCACGAAGTCCATCAGGTTCTGCGTCGGGTTGCCTTCGATGTTGTATTCCACCTGCGGCCAGGCCTTCAGCAGCGCGGCCAGCTCATGCACATCTTGCGTGCGGATGTGTCGGCCGTCCGGGCGCGGATGTACGGTAATGCCTTGCGCGCCTGCAGCTATGCAGGCTTCAGCCGCCCGCAACACGCTGGGGATGCCCAGATGGCGGGTATTGCGCAGCAGAGCCACCTTGTTGACATTGACCGACAAGGCGCAGCGCGCGCTGTGCGTGCGGGAGGATTCGGGAGCGACAAGTGGGTTCATGGGGAGCTCATCAAACAATCAATCAAGAAGTTTCTGCAGATCCTGCATCACCTGACGGGTGCGCAGCGGCCGCTGCCCCAGATGATAGTGAAGCAGACCGCGCAAGGTCGATCGCAGGGCCGGCAGCACCGGTGCACAGGCTTGCTGCAAAGCCGCCATGCTGCCATGCAAGAGAGCCGCCTGCAGTTGCACCAAGGCCATGCCGCTGAAGGCTGGCGCATCGGCCAGTGGCGGCAGCACGCCGGCTTCGGCACTCAACATGTATTGCCGCTCCAACTCCAGCGGCTGCTGCGTCAGCGTTGACAAACTCAGATCCGGCAGCAGCCCGATTTCACGCAACAAGCGCAACTCGAATGCGCGCAGCGCCGCTTGCGACTGTGCATCTTCGTTGGCATGCAGCTGCGGCAAGGTGGCGGCATAGGCATCAAACAAAGCGGTATGCGGGTCTTGCCGCGCCAGCAACTTGAGCAGCAACTCATTCAGGTAGTAGCCAGAAAATAGCGCCGCACCGGCCGGCATGGTCGCACCGCCGGCCCATTCGGCGCCGCGCAGCGTCACCACCTCGGGCCCGGGTGCATCACTCAAACCGTCAGCTGATTTGACCGGCTTGGACAGGCTGACCTGGATGCGCTGGAACGGCAGCAAAACCGCACGCAATTGCGAGTACGGCCGCTTGGCGCCCTTGGCGACCACCGCGATGCGGCCCTGCTCGCGCGTGAACAGATCAAGGATCAGACTTGACTCGCTCCAGTCATACTGATGCAGCACAAAAGCCTGCTGGATCGCCGGTGCGCGCGCTCCGCGAGTTGCCATGAGCTTGAAGCTCGAAAGAAGGCCAGAACTTACTCGTACCCGTAGCTGCGCACGCGCTCTTCGGTATCGGCCCAGCCCGAGCGGACCTTGACCCATAACTCCAGAAACACGCGGCCCTGCATCAGATGCTCAAGCTCTTGACGTGCTTCGGAGCCGATGCGCTTGAGGCGCTCGCCGCCCGAGCCAATGATCATGCCCTTGTGCGCATCGCGTTCGACCACGATGGAGGCCGAGATACGGCGCAACTCGCCCTCGTCTTCCCATTTGTCAATGACGACGGTGGAGGTGTAGGGCAACTCGTCGCCGGTCAGACGGAACAGCTTTTCACGAATGATCTCGCTGGCCAGGAATTTCTCCGAACGGTCGGTCAGCGCATCTTCCTCATAGAACCAGCCCTGCTCGGGCAGATAGGGCTTGAGGATCTTGAACAGCCGGGTCACATCGGACTCTTTTTTGGCCGACAAAGGCACGAACTCGGCGAAGCTGCGGCGCTCGGCCATGCTTTTCAGCCAAGGGGCCAGCTCAGCTCGGCGCTGCACCGCGTCGAGCTTGTTGGCGATCATCACGACCGGCTTATCTTCGGGCAGCAGCGACAGCACTTTGGCGTCATCCAGCCCAAAGCGCCCTGCCTCCAGCACATACAGCACCAGATCCACGTCGCCCAGCACGCTGTGCACGGTGCGGTTCAAGGTTCGGTTGAGGGCCGCGTTATGCTTCATTTGAAAGCCAGGCGTATCGACGAAGACAAACTGCGCTTCGTCGATCGTGCGCACGCCGGTGATGCGGTGGCGCGTGGTCTGCGCCTTGTCAGAGGTGATGCTGACCTTTTGGCCGACCAAGGCATTCAACAAAGTCGACTTGCCGACATTGGGCCGACCGACGATGGCGATCAGGCCGCAGCGTTTCGGGACCGAAGGGTCCAGCGCCGCTCCAGAGCTTGCAGCGCTAGCAGAGGGAGCAGGCGTAGACGCCGCTGCAGCGCTATCCGGCAATTCAGCCGCCGGAGAAGCAGCGCTCGGTGAGGGGGTGTTTTCGTTCATGGTGTGGGCGGCTGCGAGGCCGGCTCCTTCAGTCGCGCAAGCCAGAGCCTGGCTTTTCACGGGCAATCAATTCGTCGAGTAGGCGACGGGCGGCGTTCTGTTCGGCAATGCGTCGCGAACGACCCTCGCCGCGCTTGGAAATTTTCAGGGCCGGCACCGCGCATTCGATCTCGAAGGTCTGCGCATGGGCTTGGCCACGGGTTTCGGTAATGGTATAGCTTGGCACGGCCATTCGGCGCGCTTGCAACCATTCTTGCAAGGCTGTTTTGGCATCTTTGGCCCAGTTATCCATCACCGAACCATCGATCAACTCACCCAGCAAGCGTCGCACCACTTCGTGCGCCGCTGGATAGCCCGCATCCAGAAACACCGCACCGATCAAGGCTTCGGTGGCGTCTGCCAGTATCGAAGGCCGCTGCGCGCCGCCCCCTTTGGCTTCACCTTCGCTGATGCGCAGCACCTTGGGCAAGTCCAAACCAAGCGCCAAGCGGTGCAAACTCTCCTCGCGTACCAAGTGAGCACGCACGCGGGTCAAATCGCCTTCATCGGAGGCGCCAAAGCGCTCATACAGCAAGGCCGACACCGCCAAGCTGAGCACAGCATCACCAAGGAACTCGAGGCGTTCGTTGTGATCGGCGCTAAAGCTGCGATGCGTGACTGCCCGGGTCAACAGCTCGGGCTTCTTAAAGCTGTAGCCGAGCCGCTGCTGCAGGGAAGCAAGCTGCGGACTCATGAAGACTGATCTCGCATTTAGCGCGAGCGCCCTTCGTACTTGATCAACAAGTACACCGGGCCGCCGAGCTCGATCTGTTTGTCGTAGGCGAAGCTGATCTGCAACTTGTCATTTTCTTTGCTGATCACCAAGTCCTTGGAGTTGATGCTGACGATCGAGTATTCGATTTGCTGGGTCCGATCAAACGCCTCTCGAACCGCCGGCACCGTGGCGGGGTTTGAAGCTGCGATCCGGTTCACTGCTGTTTGAATGGTGTAGAACTCCAACACAGTCGGGAACACACGCGCAGCTACCACGCCGGTAAAGGCCAGCAAAACTCCCCAGAACAACAGACCCAGCAGACTGATACCGCGTTGCCCACGAGCTTGCCCCCGAAGCTGCAAGTTGCGCCTGGCACTGACAAATTCGGTCTGACGCATGGGTTGCTTGCTCCGATGTTGATGGCGATGGAAGTTCAATTAAAGGCGCCGATGCGCTTGAGATTACCGAAATTCATCCAAACAAAAAAGGCCTTGCCGACAATGTTTTCATCCGGCACAAAACCCCAGAAGCGTGAATCGCCGGAATTGTCGCGGTTGTCGCCGACCATGTAGTAATGGCCTGCAGGAATTTTGCAGCTCACGCCCTCGGGGCTGTACTTGCAATTTTCCTGGAAGGGGAATGGGCCACCGGCTCGGTTGGGGCTGAACAGCGGCGAACGCTGGGGGTCCACCAGCAACTGATGCTCCTTCTCGCCCAGCTTCTCGGTGAAGCGCGGCCGATAGACCATCGAACTTTCGTCATAGAAGTCGCCCTGCGCCTGCACAGGCACCAACTCGCCGTTGACGTAGAGGCGTTGATTCAGATAGCTGACCTGATCTCCGGGCAGACCGACCACACGTTTGATGTAGTCGATGCTGGTATCGCCGGGCCAGCGGAACACCATCACATCACCCCGCTTGACATCATTGTTAGCGATGATCTTCTTGTTGATCACCGGCAGGCGAATGCCGTAGTGGAATTTATTGACCAGAATCAGGTCCCCCACCAACAGTGTCGGCACCATCGAGCCGGACGGGATCTTGAAGGGCTCGAACAGGAATGAGCGCAGCAAGAAGACCGCCAGAATCACCGGAAACAGACCCGCCGTCCAATCCAGCCACCATGGCTGGCGAAGGATCTCCTGACGGGCCACTTCAACGTCACCGTCCACCCGCTTGATGCCTTGTGCAGCCAGAGTTTGGCGGCGCTGGGCGTCAGCCTCCAACAATTGCGCCGCCGCGCGCGCGCGTTTGGGCTCGAAGTGGAAACGTTCGGCCAGCCAGAAGCACAGCGTGACCATCGTCAAGACGAACAGCAGGAAAGAAAAGTTACCGCTCCAGAAGCCGGTGTACCAGCCTCCCAGATAGGCGGCGAGCAAGGCGTAAAGAATTCCGGTCAGAGCACTCATCAATGGTCTACTTGGGTTCGTTCAATTAATCGTCAACTTGCAGAATAGCCAAGAACGCTTCCTGAGGCACCTCGACGGAGCCGATTTGCTTCATGCGCTTCTTGCCGGCTTTTTGCTTCTCGAGCAGCTTGCGCTTGCGCGATACGTCACCGCCATAGCATTTTGCCAGCACGTTCTTGCGCATCGCCTTGATGTTCTCGCGCGCGATGATGTTGGAGCCGATCGCCGCCTGAATGATGACGTCATACATCTGGCGCGGGATATGCTCGCGCATCTTGGCCGCCACACCGCGGCCACGGAACTGGCTCTGCACCCGGTGCACGATGATGGACAGCGCATCGACCCGGTCACCGTTGATCAAGATATCGACCTTGACCACATCCGACGCTCGGTACTCTTTGAACTCATAGTCCATCGAGGCATAGCCGCGCGACACGCTCTTGAGCTTGTCGAAAAAGTCCAGCACGATCTCGGCCAGCGGCATCTCGTAGGTCAGCATCACCTGGCGACCGTGGTAGGCCATATTCAGCTGATTGCCGCGCTTCTGATTGGCCAGCGTCATCACCGGGCCGACATAGTCTTGCGGCATATAAAGATGGACCGTCACGATCGGCTCGCGGATCTCCTGGATCTGGCCCAGCTCGGGCATCTTGGACGGGTTCTCGACCGAGATCACCGTCCCATCATTCAGCATCACTTCGTACACAACACTGGGTGCCGTGGTGATCAGGTCTTGATCGAACTCACGCTCCAAGCGCTCCTGCACGATTTCCATGTGCAGCAGGCCCAAGAAGCCGCAGCGGAAACCAAAGCCCAACGCCTGCGACACTTCGGGCTCATAGCGCAGCGAGGAGTCATTGAGCTTGAGCTTCTCGAGCGCGTCGCGCAGCTGGTCGTACTCGCTCGCCTCGGTCGGGTACAGACCGGCAAACACCTGCGGCTGAATTTCCTTGAAGCCCGGCAAGGCCTGCTCGGACGGGCCCAGATTGTTCGGCAACTTCTTGTCGACGGTGATGGTGTCACCGACCTTGGCGGCCTGCAGCTCTTTGATGCCGGCGATGATGAAACCCACCTCGCCCGCATTGAGTTGATCACGCGGCTCGGACTTGGGCGAGAACACACCCAGGTTGTCGGCCGGGTAGACGGCGTTAGACGCCATCATGCGGATGCGCTCGCCCTTCTTGAGCGTGCCGTCGACGACGCGCACCAACATCACCACACCCACATAGGCGTCGTACCAAGAGTCGATGATCATTGCGCGCAGCGGCGCGTCCACCACGCCCTTGGGCGGCGGCATGCGGGCAATCACGGCTTCGATGATTTCATCAATGCCCATGCCTGTTTTGGCACTGCAAGGAATCGCGTCGGTGGCATCAATGCCGATGACGTCCTCGATTTCTTCCTTGGCGTTTTCCGGATCTGCATTCGGCAGATCCATCTTGTTGAGCACCGGCACCACCTCGACGCCGAGTTCCAGCGCGGTATAGCAATTCGCCACCGTCTGCGCCTCCACACCCTGGCTGGCATCCACCACCAAGAGCGCGCCTTCGCAGGCCGACAGCGAGCGACTCACCTCATAGGAGAAGTCCACATGGCCGGGTGTGTCGATCAGATTCAGGTTGTAAGTCTTGCCATCCTTGGCCTTGTATTGCAACGCGGCGGTCTGCGCCTTGATGGTGATGCCGCGCTCGCGCTCGATGTCCATCGAGTCCAGCACCTGCGCCTCCATCTCACGATCGGCCAGCCCTCCGCAGCGCTGAATGATGCGATCCGCCAGCGTGCTTTTGCCGTGGTCGATGTGGGCGATGATGGAGAAATTGCGGATGTGATTCATGCGTTATCTGGCAGTACTTAGCCGGGGGTTACAACGGCCTTCGCCGTTGCGCCGTTCGCTAACTTCATGCAGTGAAGTTAAGTGCGGCATAGCCGCGCGGCGAGAGGCAAAAAAAAGGCACGTCGAAATGGTGACGCGCCTTCCAACAAAACGTTTGGCAACTGCATGCTGGGCATCCATTGTAGCCAAAAGCCCCGATTTGGACATCGAGCCACGACCAGAAAACCAGTCGTTGCGGCCCGCCAACAATGACTTATCAACAAGTTACCAACAGGTTATCAGCAAATGCCTGTGGATAATTTTGGCGTTTGATCGACCCGACGGGCGTTGCCTCGCGTCAGCAAAGCAAAGAATGCCTTGCAACCCCGGATTCTATCCGACGACACCAGCAATCGCAGCCGGCGAGCACCATTTAGCAAGTTGATCCGCCAGAATCCCCAGCTTATTGAAGCCGGCGGCAAATCATCGTCGGGTCAAAATAGTTCACCATGCGAAAAGACCCGCAACTCTGCTCAGCCATAAGCAGCGGCTTGCAGGCCCCCTCCTGCACTTTTCAGCGCCGATTAACGCGCCGGGCGCAGCAGTACAAAGCTGACGATGTCATCGCGGCGCACCATCAGATTGATCAGCTTGGCCTTTTCCGCCTTGCTCATCAAGGCCTGGAATTGCTTGACGCTGCTCACCTCGGTGTTGTCCACGGCCAGAATCAAATCGCCCTCGCGCAAACCGGCGCGGGCCGCCACACCGCTGGCAGCATCAACGCGCACGCCTGCGCGCAACTTCAGCTCGCGCCTTTGGGCATCGCTCAAATCGGAGACCTGCAGACCCAGCGCCGCTACCGCGCCCGCAATCGGCTTGGGCTCGGCCTCCCCGGTGCGTGCTTTAGCGTCGTCAGGCATCTCGCCCACTGTGAGGTTCAGCTCCTTCATCGCACCGCGCCGGAACACCTGGACCACGACCTTGCTGCCCGGCTTCATGCCGCCGACGATGCGGCGCAAATCAGTCGCCTTGTCCACCGTCTTGCCGTCGAACTTGGTGATCACGTCACCGCCTTCGATGCCGGCCTTGTCCGCCGCGCCACCAGAAGTAACGCTACGAATCAAGGCACCCGAGGCCTTGCCAAGTCCGATCGACTCGGCCACCTCCTTGCTCAAATCATCCGGCGCTACGCCGATATAGCCGCGCACCACGCGGCCGCTGCCGCGCAGCTGATCGGAGACCCGGACCGCTTCGTCGATCGGGATCGCGAACGAGATGCCCATGAAGCCGCCGGACTGGCTGTAGATCTGCGAATTGATGCCGACCACCTCGCCACGCATATTCAGCAGCGGGCCACCCGAGTTGCCTGGATTGATCGCCACGTCGGTCTGGATCAGCGGCAAGAAGTCGCCGGTATCGCGCGCCTTGGCGCTGACGATGCCCGCTGTCACGGTGTTGTCGAAACCAAAGGGCGAGCCGATCGCCATCACCCATTCCCCAACCTTCAGGCGGCCCACATCGCCGATCTTCACAGCTGGCAAGCCAGTCGCCTCGATCTTCAAGACGGCCACATCGGAGCGGCGATCGGCGCCGACCACCTTGGCCTTGAACTCACGCTTGTCGGTCAAGGTGACCCAGACTTCGTCGGCGCCGCTCACGACATGGGCATTGGTCATTACATAGCCGTCGGCGCTGAGGATGAAGCCGGAGCCCACCCCGCGGCGCTGCGGAGCCTGGTCATCATCGGTGCCGCCCTCATTGCCACGATCACCACGTTCACCGCGCGGCGGCGCACGGCGCTGCCCCGGCACAGGAATGCCAAAGCGGCGCAAAAACTCCTGCATCTGTTCATCAATCTCGGGCCCGCCGTTCGCGGCCGCATTGCGCGCGCGCTCCGAGGTACGAATATTGACCACTGCCGGGCCTACTCTTTCAACCAACTCGGTGAAGTCCGGCAGGTCCCGCGCCTGTGCATGACTCTGCCCGGGCAGCAAACTCAGGCTCAGTGACAGCGCGGCAGCGGACAGAATCAGACGCGAGAGGCGCAGTGGACGATAAGCAGACTGAAATTTCATGACTTGACTCAAAGTGCTAACTGTTGAATTGATGAATGCGCCTACCATCATGGCAGCGCAGACGCAGCATAGCGAAAGTCATGCGCGACTCCAAGCTAGGGCGAGCTTTGCCTAGCGCTGTAGAGCACGGCCCGCAGCTGAGCCCAGTGCGCGCCCTGGGTCGACCGAGTCAAGGGAAGATAAGCAGGTGCTGCCCAGGTTTGCGCCGTGCGACGAGCGCGCAGCAGCAAACAAAATCCAAGGTCGAAGGCGACCAGCAGATGCACCGGCGCGGCTGTGTCCAGGGCTGGATTGAAGGTCGTCGTGCGGGGCAGCACCCCTTGCGCGTACGGCAACAGTTGCACCGGCTCATGCAGATGCCAGGCCTGCCCGTCCCAGCGCAGCACGCGCGGCACGACCCTGGCGCTGCGCCAAGCTGCGCAGCCACCCAAGGGCGACAGCCCAAGCAGTAGCCAACATTCGGGGAAATGCTCAATAAAGGCCAAAGCCAGCGACAGCACAGCGCATAGGCCAACAAAAGCCATCAAGCCTTGCAGCGCCGGCAAAGGCTGCAACTGCAAGTGGAAAGGCGCAGCGGATCGTTTCAAGGCAAACACCTCTTGCCTTCAGCTACCTAAGCCAAAATCTCCACGCAGCGTGAGCAAGCAGCTTGCCTGCCCAAGCGACCCGACGAGCGCTAGATGCGCTTGAAGATCAAGGTGCCGTTGGTGCCGCCAAAGCCAAAGTTGTTCTTGGCGGCGTATTCCATCTTCATAGGTCGTGCAACGTTCGCGCAGTAATCAAGGTCGCATGCTGGATCTTGATTGAAGATGTTGATGGTCGGAGGTGCCACCTGGTTCTGCAAGGCCAGCACCGTGAAGACCGACTCGATGCCACCGGCACCGCCGAGCAGATGCCCGGTCATCGATTTGGTTGAGCTGATCACCAGATTGCTGGCGTCGGCACCGAATGCCAGCTTGATGGCATTGGTTTCGTTCAAGTCACCCAGCGGCGTTGAGGTGCCGTGGGCGTTCATGTATTGAATTTGATCGGTGTTCAAACCAGCATTGCGCAGCGCCGCACGCATCGAGCGCTTGGGGCCGTCAACACTTGGAGCGGTCATGTGATAGGCGTCAGAGCCCATGCCGAAACCAACCAGCTCGGCGTAAATCTTCGCGCCGCGCTTCTTGGCATGTTCGTATTCTTCGAGCACCAGCACGCCGGCACCCTCACCCAGCACAAAGCCATCGCGGTCTTTGTCCCATGGGCGGGAAGCGGTTTTTGGATCCTCGTTGCGCGTTGACAAAGCACGCGCCGAGGCAAAGCCTCCGAGGCCCAAAGGCGAAATGGTGGCCTCGGAACCACCGGCCACCATCACATCCACGTCACCGTATTCAATCATCCGACCGGCCTCGCCAATGGCGTGCAAGCCAGTGGTGCAGGCGGTCACGATGGCCAAATTGGGGCCGGTAAAGCCGTACTTGATCGAGACATGGCCCGAGATCATATTGATGATCGAGGCCGGCACAAAAAACGGTGAGACCCGACGCGGGCCGCGCGTCATCAGTTCGCCGTGGGTGGCTTCGATCATCGGCAAGCCGCCGATACCCGAACCCACCAACACGCCGATGCGCTCGGCCTGCTCTTCGGTCAACTGATCCCCGGTCGGCAAGCCGGCATCCTGCACCGCTTGGATGGACGCAGCCATACCGTAGTGGATGAAGGTATCCATCGCGCGCGCATCTTTGGCCGAAATGTATTCGGTCACATCGAAGCCCTTGACCTCGCCTGCGATATGGCAGGAGAAGCCCGAGGCATCGAAATGTGTGATGCGGTCAATACCGGACTGACCGGCCAGGATGTTGCTCCAGGCCTCAGCTACCGTGTTACCCACGGGGCTGATCAGACCAAGTCCAGTAATGACAACGCGACGACGGCTCATGCGATTAGGGGATTAGTTAGTGACTGCCAGACAAGCTCAGGGGCTTGTTCAGGCCTTTTGGTGCGTGACGGCGTAATCAATCGCCAGCTGAACGCTGGTGATCTTTTCGGCTTCTTCATCGGGGATTTCGATGCCGAACTCGTCTTCGAGAGCCATCACCAATTCCACGGTGTCGAGGGAATCTGCGCCCAGATCAGCCACGAAAGCCTTCTCATTGGTCACATCGGCTTCAGGCACGCCGAGTTGCTCGGCGATGATTTTTTTGACACGTGCTTCGATATCGCTCATGACTCCTCCAGGAGGGGGTTTGTTGGGAACAGCCCGGGATTCTAAGGCCTCTAGTGTGACTCGCCTAAAACTTGGCATTACTTCACGCTGGAGTACCCTCACCGGCCGGGCAAATCCGGTGGGCGAAAGCGGGATGCTCTCGCCACAATTCAGTCAAATTCAATTCAGCTCATGTACATGCCACCATTGACATGCAATTCGGTACCCGTAATGTAGGCTGCCTTGTGCGACGCGAGGAAGGCAACTGCATCGGCAATTTCCCGCGGGTCACCCAGACGCCCGACCGGAATCTGCGCCAACAGCGCTGTTTTTTGGGCCTCGGGCAAGACTTCGGTCATATCGGTCGCGATGAAGCCAGGCGCTACGCAATTGACAGTGATGCCGCGGCTTCCAAGTTCGCGCGCCAGCGCGCGCGTCATGCCCGCCACGCCGGCCTTGGCGGCCGCGTAGTTGGCTTGGCCCGCGTTGCCCGACGCACCGACCACCGAAGTGATGCTGATGATGCGGCCGAAACGCTGCTTCATCATGGTACGCATCACCGCACGACTCATGCGGAAGACCGCCTTCAAATTGGTATCCAGCACCGCATCCCAGTCCTCGTCCTTCATGCGCATGGACAAGGTATCCCGCGTAATTCCGGCGTTATTGACCAAGACTTGCAGGCCGCCATGGGCTTTGACAATGCCATCAACAGCTGCTTCCACCGCCGCCGCGTCATTGACATCCAAGACCAAGCCGCGACCACCAAGAGGCGCCAGCGCCTCGCCAATCGCTGCGGCTCCGGCTTCGCTGGTGGCCGTGCCGATGACCACAAAGCCCTGCTCGGCCAGAGTCATCGCAATCGAGCGGCCAATGCCGCGGCTCGCGCCGGTCACCAGGGCAACCTGGCCTTTTTCAGATGAATTTTCGGTCATATTCTTCTTTCAGCCCAGCAAGGCGCGCGCTTCGGCCAGCGTGGCAGCATCCAGCACCGAAGCGCCAATGAGTTCACTGTCAATTCGCTTGACCATGCCGGCCAAGACCTTGCCAGGGCCGCATTCGATGATGTGCGTCAAACCCTGCGCCTTCAAGGCTTGCACCAGCTCGACCCAGCGCACGGGGCCAAAAGCCTGGCGGTACAGCGCATCACGCAGGCCGTCGGCATCAGCCACCATGGCCACGTCCACGTTGTTGATGACAGGGAACTGCAGCGGCGCGAATTGGGTGGTGGCCAGCTTGGCCTTCAAGGCCTCGGCTGCCGGCCGCATCAGGCTCGAATGGAACGGAGCCGAAACGGCCAAGAGCAAAGCGCGCTTGGCTCCTGCTGCCTTGAGCAGCTCGCAGGCCTTGTCCACGCCGGCCTTGGTGCCAGCAATCACGGTCTGCTTCGGGTCATTGAAGTTGGCCGCCTCTACCGCCTCGCCCGTCGCCAAGGCTGCTGCTGCACAGCCTTCGCGCACGGCCTGGGCGTCCAGACCCAAAATCGCTGCCATCGCACCGACGCCGACCGGCACCGCTTCTTGCATAGCCTGGGCACGAAAACGCACCAGCGGCAAGGCCTCGCTCAGGCTGAGGGCACCGGCCGCCACCAAGGCGCTGTACTCGCCCAATGAATGACCCGCGGCAAAAGCCGGTTGCAAACCCGTTTCGGCGATCCAGGCACGGTAGCAAGCAATCGCTGCGGTCAACATCACCGGTTGCGTGTTGGTGGTCAGGTCGAGCTG
Source organism: Paucibacter sp. B2R-40 (assembly GCF_025717555.1). GTDB lineage: Bacteria > Pseudomonadota > Gammaproteobacteria > Burkholderiales > Burkholderiaceae_C > Paucibacter_A. The sequence goes on from NZ_JAJIRP010000004.1 coordinate 203,239, forward strand.
CTCTTTCGGGCCGGCATGAATCAGCGCCGCCATATCTTGGTCGAGCGCCGAAGAGGCTTCGGCCAGCGTGCGCAGCACTTCGGGATGATCACCCCAGGCATCCAACATGCCGACGGCTTGCGAGCCCTGGCCGGGAAAGACAAATGCAAATTTAGCAGTCATATTTTTTTATTCAAAGGGAGTCAGATCGAGCGCTTAGAAATCAAGCAGCACGGCGCCCCAGGTGAAGCCGCCGCCCACGCCTTCCAGCATGACCGTCTCACCGGCCTTGATCTTGCCCGCACGTACCGCCGCATCAAGCGCCAAGGGGATGGACGCGGCCGAGGTATTGCCATGCTGATCCACGGTCACGATCAGCTTGTCCAAGGGCAATTTCAACTTCTTGGTGGTGCTGTGCATGATGCGGATATTGGCCTGATGCGGAATCAGCCAATCAATATCGGCGGCATCGCGGCCGGCTTTTTCAAGCACGCCGCGCGCGACCTTCTCCAGCACACCAACAGCCAGTTTGAACACCGCTTGGCCATCCATCTTCAACAGCGGATCACCGGTCACCTGGCCGCCGACAACCGTCCCTGGGACGCACAAAATGCCGGCGTGGCTGCCGTCCGCATGCAACTCGCAGGCCAAAATGCCCGGCACCTCGCTGGCGCCCAGCACCACGGCACCAGCCCCATCGCCAAACAAGACACAGGTGGTGCGGTCTTTGAAATCAAGAATGCGTGAAAACACTTCGGCGCCGATGACCAAGGCCTTTGAAGCGGCGCCGGTGCGAATCATCGAATCCGCCACCGTCAAGGCATAGACAAATCCCGAGCAAACCGCCTGCACATCAAAGGCTGCAGCACCGGCCACACCCAATTTGGCCTGCAGCAAGCAAGCGGTGGACGGGAAGATCATGTCCGGCGTGGAGGTCGCGACGATGATCAGATCGATCTCGCTGGCATCTACCCCCGCAGCCGCCAAGGCCGCTTGGGCAGCAGGCAGCGCCAAGTCACTGGCGGTGACACCTGCGTCAGCGAAGTGGCGCGCACGAATGCCGGTGCGCTCAACAATCCACTCATCCGAAGTCTCGATGCCGTCCTTGGCCAATTGCGCGACCAAGTCGGCATTGCTCAAGCGCTTCGGGGGCAAGTAGCTGCCGGTACCCAGAATACGTGAGTAACGAGCAATACCTGCAGCAGCGTGGGAAGCAGATTTTTGGACGGTCTGGGTGCTTGATGTCATGCAGCTTGAACGATTGGTGTCGCCTTGTCTTCGGAATCCACTGCCCCGACAAGCGCTTCTTCAGTCACTGAAGGTGCGGCCTGCAAGGCGGCGATGATGCGATCGTGCACCCGGTCGAGTAGGCGATTGCGGGCGGCATCATACGCCCGGTTCAAGGCCGTCCCGAAGGCCAACTGATCGGCCGCACCATGACTCTTGAACACCAAACCACGCAGCCCCAAGAGTGCTGCGCCGTTGAAGCGGCGATGATCAACCCGCGACTTGAAACGCTTCAGCACCGGCATCGCCAGCACAGCAGCAGCCTTCGTCAGCCAACTGCGCCCAAATTCCTGCCGAATGATGGAGATGATCATCGTCGCCAGACCTTCTGCGGTCTTCAGAGCAACGTTGCCGACGAAGCCATCACAGACCACCAGGTCCACTTCGCCAGTGAAAATATCTTTGCCTTCGACATTACCAATGAAGTTCAGCTGACCGCTCGCGCCGGCCTGACGCAACAATTCACCCGCACGTTTGATCGTCTCACTGCCCTTGATGACTTCTTCGCCGATATTGAGCAAACCAACTTTAGGCTCTTCCTTGCCATCGACCGCCGACACCAGGGCGCTGCCCATCAGCGCAAACTGCAGCAAATGCTCGGCCGTGCAATCGACATTCGCGCCCAAGTCCAGCATGGTGGTGTAGCCGCCGGTTTGGGTCGGCATCACCGAGGCAATCGCAGGCCGGTCGATGCCGTCCAAGGTCTTCAGCAAATAGCGTGAGACCGCCATCAAGGCGCCGGTATTGCCGGCCGACACGCAGGCATCAGCCAGCGGAGGAGCGCCATCAACCGACTTCAGCTGATTGATGGCCACGCGCATCGACGAATCCTTCTTGCGCCGCAAGGCCACCTCGACGGTATCGTCCATCTGCACGACCTCGGACGCCGCCACGATGCGGCAACGCGGCCAACTTGCGGCCTCCTTCAAGACTTCAGGCAAGCCTACCAAGAGCAATTCGGCATGCGGGTGGAGGGCCAAAAAGGCCTTGGCCGCCGGCAGGGTGACCGAGGGGCCGTGATCGCCACCCATGCAATCAATCGCCAAGCGCACAACATCGAGTGGCGCGGCCGACTGAGCGACAGGCTTGGTTGGCAGACTTGGGTCGAGTGTTGACATCAAAGCAGGCCGAGGAGTGAGCTCGGCAAAATAGACAAATCAAATTGCGCTACAAAAACACAAAAACCCGGCACTGCAACAAGGCACAGGCCGGGGATTTGTGAGCCATAGCAGATCAAAGCAACGCACCGCTCGAGAGCCGTGCGCAAGCAGAAATCTTAGGAGGCGTCAGCCTTGGTCTTCAGGACCTTGCGGCCACGGTAGAAGCCGGTTGGGCTGATGTGGTGACGCAGATGCACTTCACCCGTTGTAGGCTCGATACCGGTGCCTGGGGTGGCCAGGGCAGTATGCGAGTTGTGCATACCGCGCTTGGATGGGGACTTTTTGTTTTGCTGAACTGCCATGAAATTCTCCTAAGGCTCCGGTGATTGAGAGCACGCCCAACGATGATCAGACCGAGCTGTTCATCACTGATCTTGCGGCCCTGACTCCCCGGGAGCCGCGTTGTTTTGCTAAGTAAATTTGCTATGTACTCAAGCGTCACGAGCTTCTGCGCACCATGCGCCGGCCGCCTGCACACATTGACTCTGGCTTCGGGCTCGCATTTTTGCTCACCTTCTTGCCTTCCGCCAATCCCTGCGACATGCCATCTTGATTCTCGAACCGGGGAAAGCCCGCGATTGTAGCATGCAGCAACACGAACTCAAAGCACCTGCTTCATTTGAAGCCAAACCCTATTGAGCCGGCCCTTGCTTCTTCAGGGCCGCGAGCGCCGCGAAGGGGTGTGGCCGCTCCGACTGCGGCTCGCCCTCGGACAAGGCCGGATCAAGAGGCGCCGCCAGCGGCTCGGGACATTCCTCGTGGCGCGGCACCAAGGGCAGCGACAAGAGCAACTCATCTTCGATCAACTCGAACAAATCGAAGTTGCGCGAGAGCACCAGCACATCTTCTTCAGTTTCGGCATCAATCTCCGCCGCAGCCGCCTCGTCGTGAACAAACCGGAACCAGCGCGCGAATTCAACATGCTCCTGCACCGGCCGCAAGCAGCGCTGACAAGTCAGCTGAGCTTCAGCCGAGGCCTCCAGATGCAACCAAGCTTGCGCCTGAGCACCACGCGGCTCACGCCGCTCGCCGGTGGCCGACCATTTGACTGCAGCCCACGCGCTGGCGGGAGCCTCAGGCGCGGCCGCATCGGCCAATCGCAACAAGCTGGCTGCTGGCAACTCGCCATTCAATTGCCCACCATCGCGCGCAAATGCCGCGACATCCAATTTTTCCGGGAAAAACAAATGCTCTTTCATGCCTCAAGTGTAGAGGCCGACGCGAGCAAGCTGGCGCGGAGCCGCCGCTGGCAATGCGAAAATCAATAAATGAACGACACCCTCCCCACCCGAAACCTGATCCTCGGCTCCAGCTCACGCTATCGACGCGAGTTGCTGGAACGCCTGCGCCTGCCCTTTGATGTGTTTGCGCCGGACTTGGACGAAACCCCGCAGCCAGGAGAGACCCCACTGCATTTGGCCACACGCCTTGCAATGGCCAAGGCGCAAGCGGTGGCCCAACAATTCCCTCAAGCTGTCGTCATTGGCTCCGACCAAGTCGCCGAGCTCGACGGGCAAGCGATCGGCAAGCCCGGCAATCACCAACGCGCGGTCGAGCAGCTCAGCGCAATGAGCGGCCAAGAAGTGGTGTTCCACACCGCCGTCGCGGTGGTTTGCGCCGAGACCGGCTTCGCCGCCGGCGACATTGCTGCGGTGCGGGTTCGGTTCAGAAATTTGAGCGCCGCCGAAATAGAAAATTATCTGCACGCCGAGCAACCTTACGACTGCGCCGGCAGCGCCAAGTCCGAAGGCCTGGGCATCACCCTGCTCGCGGCGATCGAATCGGACGACCCCACGGCCTTGATCGGCCTGCCCTTGATACGTACCACGCAGCTGCTGCGCCAGGCCGGGCTAGAGCCCTTGACCGCACCTAAAACCGGAGCCTCAGCATGAAGAAGGGTCGCCTCTATCTGGTCCCGAACACCTTGGACTTCGGCGTCGAAGGCGCCGCAGTCGACCTGCAACAAGTGCTGCCGATGCACATCATTCAGACGGCAGCCCGACTGGAATATTGGGCCGCCGAGAGCGCCAAGACAACGCGTGCTTTCCTGAAACGGGTGGACGCCTTGGCGCCTCTGACACAGCCTTTGCAGAGCCTGCAAATTACCGAGCTACCGCGCGCACCCAAAGGCCGCATGGCCGACGCTGCCAGCCAGAATCAAGCCTGGAATGCACTGCTCGCCCCGGCCTTGGCGGGCCATGATCTGGGTTTGATCTCCGAAGCAGGTTTGCCGGCCGTCGCCGACCCCGGCGCCTTGCTGGTAGCAGCCGCGCACGAGGCCGACATTGAAGTGATCCCCATGAGCGGGCCCAGCGCCTTGTTGATGGCCTTGTCGGCCAGCGGCTTGAACGGACAGAGCTTCGCCTTTGTCGGCTACCTGCCGGTAGAAGCTCCTGCGCGGACCGCGCGCATCCGCGAGCTGGAGGCGCTGTCCGCCCGCCAGCAGCAGACGCAGCTGATGATTGAGACACCCTACCGCAATTCGGCCCTGCTAAGCGCCTTGCTGAGCGCACTCAAACCACATACCAAGTTGTCGATCAGCTGTGGACTCAGCCTTGAGCAAGGCTGGACTCGCAGCGCGACGGTGGAGCAGTGGCGCAGCTCAGGTGAATCGCTGCCGGACAAGATTCCGGCGGTGTTTGCGCTGCTCGGCTAAAGCCTGGGCATCGCAGTCCTGAGCCTCGGCTCAGGACTCCAGCGCGCTCGCAGCAGGCTTGGCACCAAACAGCGCCGCGACCTTGCGCTTTGGCCTGATATTGGCAGACACGCCGCGCGGCGCTACCGCGGTCGCGCCCTTGTCCCAAGACGGCAACTCTGCGCAAGCACTGGCTTCGTAGGGCTTGTCAAAGAATGTATCGCGTGCGGGGGTCGGAGCCCGATAGCTTGAGCGCGGAACGGCGGCTGAAACAGCAGCATCGCCAGCCGGCCGAGCATCCCATTCGCGTGGCGCACGAGGGGCACGCTCGGGTCGCTCCGAGCGCTCGGGCCGTGCACCCGGCCGCGTGTCTTCCAACTCGATGGGTGACAACTCGATGGTGCGCTTGAGCAACTTCTCAAGATCAGCCATCAAGCGCGCGTCCGAGCGCGTCACCAGGGTCACCGCCACGCCCGAAGCGCCGGCGCGCCCGGTACGGCCGATACGGTGAACATAGTCCTCGGCATTGAAGGGCACATCGAAATTGAATACCGCCGGCAAGTCGGCAATATCCAAGCCACGCGCCGCCACGTCGGTGGCCACCAGAATGTCGACCTCGCCCGCCTTGAAGGCCTCGAGTGACTTCAAGCGCTCGTCCTGCGACTTATCGCCGTGCAGCGCCGAGGTGCGTAAGCCGTCGCGCTCGAACGAGCGCGCCAAGCGAGCTGCACCGAGCTTCGAATTGACAAACACAATCGCTTGCTTGATGCCGCGCTGACGCAAGGTCTGGGTCACGGCCAAACGCTTTTCATCGTCTGTGACGCTGTAGAACACCTGCTCGACATTGGTGGCCGTCGCGTTCGGGCGCGCCACTTCCACGAGCAAGGGGTCTTGCAAATAGCTCTGTGCCAAGCGCTTGATCTCGGGCGAGAACGTCGCCGAGAACAGCAAGGTCTGGCGAGCCTTGGGCAAGAAGCTCAGGATGCGCTGGAGGTCGGGCAAGAAGCCGATGTCCAACATGCGGTCGGCCTCGTCCAGCACAACGTACTCGACCTGATTCAGCACGCAGTTCTTGGCCTCGATATGGTCAAGCAAACGGCCCGGCGTGGCGATCAAAACCTCAACCCCGCCTTTCAAAACGGCCGTCTGCGGCTTCATGTCGATGCCGCCAAAAACCACGGTTACGCGTAGATTCGTGTGCTTGGCATAGGCCTTGATATTGTTGGCGACCTGATCGGCCAACTCGCGTGTGGGCGCCAGCACCAGCGCACGCACCGGATGCCGCGCTGGTGAGGCGCTGGCGTTCTCATGCTTGAGCATGCGCTGCAACAGGGGGATAGAAAACGCGGCGGTTTTTCCAGTGCCGGTTTGCGCCGCACCCATTACATCGCGCCCGTCCAAAACGATGGGAATCGCTTTGGCTTGAATAGGCGTCATCAGGGCGTAACCTGAGTCATCAACGGCGCGCAATAGCTTGGCGTCGAGGGGCAGCGTGTCGAAGCGCGCCGGGGTAGGTTCAGGAGTAGCGGGCGTGATTTGGGTGTCGGTCATCCGCTGATTATCCGCTAGATGCGGAAATCACTGGGGTTTGTCCGAATTCTTCGCGCCGACAGACGCAGCTTGAGCCCCCATCACGTCTCCACGAAACACCATCCACCGGGGTGTTTTGAAACGCACGATACGCCAATAAATCGCCACATAAGTGACGCCAAACAAGAGCATACAAGCCAGCAACATCGGCGTTGAATCCCAGAACAGCAGCGCCGGCGCCAGCGAGGACACGCACAAGGTCCACAAATAGGGTGCGGTCATCGAGTTGCGCCGCGTCATCGCGCGTGCGTCCCGCGCGCCGACCGCCCAACGCATCAAGCGGCGATAGATCAAGGAATGCAAATGAATACCGTCAGGCTCGCCCGATGGCGCAGCTCGAATGAAACGCCGACGATAAACCGAGAACAAGGTCTCGAACACCGGATAAATGCAGACCGTCAACGGAAACAGCGGCGAAACCTGTGGGTGACGAGCAATCAACAAGATGCCGATTTCTGCCATGAAGAAGCCCAGAAAATAGGCGCCACCGTCACCAAGAAAGATCAAACCGGCCGGAAAATTCCAGACAAAGAAGCCCAAAATCGCCCCCACGCCCGCAAGCGCCCACAAGGCCAACTCAATATCGCCAACCTGAAAGGCGACGAAGCCAAAGGTCATCAGCATCAAGCTGACGCACATCGACGACAGTCCGTTGAAGCCGTCAATGATGTTGACCGAATTCGCCACACCTGCCACCGTAAACACAGTTGCCACTAAGGACCCGGCAGTCGTGGCCACAATCCAATCGAGCCCGGGAATGTCGGTCCGAGTAATTTGACCCTCCAGCAACCAGAACGCAAGCGCGCCTGACACAGCCGTCGCCAGCAAGCGCTTGGCCGGTGACACTTTCTTGGTCAAGTCTTCAATCAAGCCCGCAGCAAATGCAGGCAAACCGCATAACAGCAACAAAAAGCCCAATCGAGCATCAATACCACCGCGGAACCAGACAAGCAAAGCCAAGATCAACAAGCCCACATACATGCCCACTCCGCCAATTCGGGGGACGGGGCTGACATGGAACTTTTGGGGGCCGGATAGATCCGTGTCGGCCGACAAATGGCCATGCGACCGCGCCGAATGAATTACGAAAAGCGTGATCACGGCCGAAATGAAAAACGGAAGAAAGAGATGAAGCATGGGCGCAAGTGTAGCCAGTGGTCGAGAGTGCTTCGCCAAGCTTACGCCCACGGAGCCGCTAGAATGCGCCGGGTCAACAAGTCCACTCCGCTGGAGGCGACTTGGAAATCAATACCAAGAGAGAGTGCATGAAGGTCAGCGAAATTTGTCAGGCAGCAGCTAGCAAGCAAACTTCACCCGGCATTGCCACCGTCGGCTCGGCAAAGAAGAATCACTGGCCTCGTCAGACTGTCACTGCAGCGCTCGTCATTGCAGCTCAACTACTCAGCGGACCGCAGAGTCATGCCGCTACTGGCCCTGTCTCGGAAGAATCCAACCAGATCGGTGGCCCTGTTCGACTCAGAGACGCTAGCCAGAGTGGCAGTGAAGGACAGCAAGATCTGTCCGAGGGGAATTTGCAGCGCGGCAGCGGGCAACAACAGGGCGGCGGCACAAAGCCGGCCCCCATAGTCCCGAGCGAGTTCGAACGATATGTACAGCGATCGGTCGTCGGTGAAGAATTGATTCGCCGCTTTGGCTCAGACTTGATGAGCACCGCCGGTCGCGACGGCAAGTCACAGGAAAGCAATAGCCAAATTCCGCAGGACTACGTGATCAGCGTAGGCGATGAAATTCTTGTCACGCTATGGGGCTCGGTCGAAGCAGATCTGCGCCTGACCGTTGACCGCAGCGGCCGCATCAACCTGCCTCGCATTGGCCCCGTTCGCGTATCCGGCGTTCGTTATGTCGATTTGACGTCCACCATCGATGAACGTGTCGGTCAGGTATTTCGCAACTACAAGCTCTCGGCCTCACTCGGTCGCCTGCGCAGCATCCGCATCTACGTCACCGGCTTCACTCAGCGCCCCGGCGCCTACCACGTCAGTGCTTTGACGACCCTGGTCAATGGTTTGATGCAAGCAGGCGGCCCATCAGCAGCCGGCAGCTTCCGCCAAATCGAATTGCGCCGTGCCGGCAAGACCATCAGCAACTTCGATTTTTATGATTTGTTAATCAACGGCAACAAGACTGCAGACCAAACGCTGCAGGCCGACGATGTTGTTCATATCGGCCCCATCGGCCCTCAAGTTGCCCTGCTCGGCAGCGTCAACAAGCCGGCGATTTTCGAGCTCAAAGCACAAGACAGTTTGGCCGATGTACTCGCCATGGCCGGTGGCTTCAGCGCCGTGGCCGACCGTAGTCGATTCACCTTAGAGCGCCTCGATGCCCGCAACGAAGCACGCATCGTTGAAATCAGCTTGCCGATACAAATCAAAGACAAGCCGCGCGACGGTGACGTGCTGCGTGCCTTCAGCAGCGTTGACGCAGCCTTGCCTCAGCACCGCCAGAGCAAGCGCGTCAAGGTTGAAGGCGAAGTGCAGCGGCCGGGCGAATTCATTTTGCCCGCGAGCAGCACCTTGGCCGACGCCATCAAAGCGGCTGGCGGCTTGACCCCAGGGGCCTACCTCTACGGCACCGATTTCAGTCGCGAAAGCGTGCGTCTCACGCAGACCGAGAACTACGAGCGAGCTTTGCGCAACCTGGAAACCGAACTTACTCGCACCAGCGCCAGCCAAAAAGTCGCAGCCGGCGCCGATGGCGCTGCCCAAGCCGCGAAAGCGCAAGGCAGCGAACGCCTGCTGAGCACTTTGCGAAACGTCAAACCTACCGGGCGCATCGTTTTACAACTGCCCCCAACTGCAAGCAGCCTGCCTGAATTGGTTGTCGAAGATGGCGACCACATCCAGATCCCCGCCCGCCCTTCCAGCATCGGCGTGTTCGGCAGTGTCTTCAACGGTGGCAGCTATCTATACGCCCAAGGCAGCTCGGTTGGTGACTTCATGAAGCTTGCCGGCGGACCAACCAAGGGTGCAGACAAAGGCAGCACCTTCGTGGTCCGCGCCAATGGCAGTGTCGTCAGTGCCAAGCAAAACGGAGGCGGTTGGTTGATGTCCGGCAGCGTCGACGGCCTAGCCGCCGAACCCGGCGACACCGTTTTTGTGCCGGAAGAAATGGACAAGACCACCTTTATGCAAGAGGCCAAGGACTGGACGCAAATTCTTGCTCAGTTCGCCTTGGGTGCTGCGGCGCTGAAGACCCTCAAGAACTAATCAGCTGATCAGTCGATTGATTGACTGATCGCGACTACGGAACCCATTTAGCTGTGACTCAAGTGAATTCAACGCAAGCCCAAATGGCACAGACTGACACGCAGGGAGATGAAGATGGCATTGATCTTCTGGACTTGTTGACTATCCTCGCAGGGCGCTGGCGCTTGTTGGTCATTGCCCCCATAGCTGTAGGCGCAATTGCACTCGGTGCGACCTATTTGATCGCACCGACCTACACGGCCAAAACCAGCTTTTTGCCGCCGCAACAGCAGCAGAGTTCGGCGGCTTCGGCTCTGGCTTCCCTGGGCGCCTTGTCCGGCTTGGCTGGCGGCGCGGCCGGCATCAAAAGCCCCGGCGACCAGTATGTAGCGCTAATGCAAAGCGTCAATGTAGAAGATCGCATCATTGATCAATTCAAACTGATGGATGTCTATGAAGCAAAGTACCGTTTTCAGGCCCGCAAAACCCTGGAAAACAATGTCCGCATAGCGTTGGGCAAGAAAGACGGCTTAATCACGGTGGAGGCCGACGCCACCAGTCCGCAACTGGCCGCCGACTTGGCAAATCAGCATGTGGTCGAACTTCGCCGCCTATCCTCCGAACTGGCCTTGACCGAAGCCCAGCAGCGCCGCGTCTTCTTTGAGAATCAACTCCAGCGCACCAAGCTCCAGTTGACTGAGGCGCAGACCATTCTGCAGGGCAGCGGATTCAACGCCGGCGCCCTGAAGGCTGAGCCCAAGGCTGCGGCCGAAGGGTATGCCAGACTAAAAGCCGAAGTCACCTCGGCCGAGGTACGCCTGCAGACGCTTAGGCGCGCCCTCGCCGATTCGGCGCCGGAGTTGCAGCAGCAACTGGGCTTGCTGGCCGCCCTCAGGGCCCAATTGGCGAAGCTGGAAAGTTCGGCCAACAGTCCCGACGACTCGGACTATGTCAGCCGCTATCGCGAATTCAAATACCAGGAATCATTGTTCGAATTGTTCTCACGGCAGTACGAAGTCGCCAGGCTCGATGAAAGTCGAGAAGGCGCGCTGATTCAAGTGGTGGATGTCGCGACTCCACCTGAATATAAAAGCAAACCGAAGCGGGCATCCACGGCATTGGCTTCAGCATTCGCTGTCCTCTTGCTACTGGTGATCGGAATTCCGGTGCGCCACTTTTGGCGAGAGGCCAAGAAGGATCCCAGCAAGGCAGAGAAATTTGGGCGTTTGAATGCGGCTTTGGGCCTCAAGTAGACCCAAGGATTGATTTCACCAAGCCAGTCAACGGGTTCATGGCGAGAGGCGTGTTAAAGTCGCGGTCCGTTCAAGTCATGAACAGATGATTTCGATACGAATTCTATGCAACCCGACGACCTCGACTATCAGTTATTGAGCCAAATAGCCAACCAACAGAACGCGAATCAGCGCGACTTGGCGTCACGCTTGGGCGTTAGCGTAGGCAAAGTCAACTACTGTCTGCGTGCCGTTGTGGACCGAGGTTGGGTAAAGGTCAATAACTTCCGACGTGCAGATAACAAATGGGCTTATGCCTACGTCCTGACTCCGGGTGGCGCCAGTGCCAAGCTGCAACTGGCGCGCGCATTTCTGGAACGCAAGGAACGTGAGTTTGAGCAATTGCAAGACGAGATCAGCATGCTGCGTGGTGAAGTTTCACAAGATCAAACTGCCGAATGAAAGCAATCTTGAAACTCGTTTGCGGCTCTAGTCCCGACCAGTTGGCGCCCGCCGGATTGACTCAGACCCGATGAACCTCATTTCCACGACCAACGGCGAGAAGTTTGACGCCCGTGACGGAGAAACTCTGCTTGATGCCGCGACGCGCGGCGGTGTAGCGCTTGGATACAGCTGCCGAACCGGGCGTTGCAGCAGTTGCAAGGGCTTGGTACGCAGCGGTTCCACAATAGCTGTTCACGACGAGCTGGGATTGACCGCAGCCGAGCGCGATGCTGGCTGGATACTGACCTGCGTGCGGCATGCCAGCTCAAATGTCGAGCTCGACATTGAGAGCCTGGGGGATATTCAACTCTTCCCGGCCAAAACAACGCCTTGCCGCATTCACTCGCTGGAGCGCCTGTCCGCCGATGTCATCAAAGTCGTTCTGCGCCTGCCGCCCACTAGCGACTTTTGTTTTCACCCCGGTCAGTACATTGATGTGATCGGGGCAGATGGCTTGCGCCGAAGCTACTCGGTCGCCAATGCGCCGAACGCCGCCAAGCAGATCGAGTTGCATATTCGCGAAGTTGCAGGCGGTGCTATGAGTCGCTATTGGTTCGAGCAAGCCAAAGTGAACGACCTGCTCCGATTCAATGGTCCGCTGGGCACCTTCTTCCTGCGCGACACGGCGGGCAAGGATCTGGTTTTCCTTGCCACAGGAACAGGCATGGCGCCCGTCAAGGCCATGCTTGAGGGGCTGCGAAATAGTGCCGACGACGCCAACAAACCCCGCTCGGTCTCTGTGTACTGGGGTGGCCGCTCGCCGCAAGACTTTTATTGGGATCCCGCCTCGCTGGCCCCTGGCTTCGTCTACGTACCGGTACTGTCGCGTGCGGAGCCCGACTGGCCAGGCGCCCGAGGCCATGTTCAAGATGCCTTGCTTGCCAGTACGCCGGACCTGACCCAAACTGTGGTCTACGCTTGCGGCTCTGACGCCATGATCCACTCAGCCCGCGAGCAGTTGATTGCAAACGGCCTGCCCGACAAATGCTTCCATTCAGACGCCTTTGTCTGCTCGGCAAGCAACTGAAACTATAGGAATTCAAGATGAAAGCCGTCATCCTGGCCGGAGGCCTTGGCACCCGCCTGAGCGAAGAAACCGCCGTGCGCCCCAAACCCATGGTGGAGATTGGCGGTAAGCCAATTCTGTGGCACATCCTCAAGATGTACGCCCATCACGGCGTCAATGACTTCGTGATCTGCTGCGGCTACAAGGGCTATCTGATCAAGGAGTATTTCGCCAATTACTTCCTGCATACATCCGACGTCACCTTCGATATGCGAAATAACAGCATGGAGGTGCATCACAAGCGCGCGGAACCCTGGACGGTCACTCTTGTAGACACAGGTGACAGCTCGATGACCGGTGGTCGCTTGGGTCGCGTCGCCGAGTATGTCAAGGACGATGAGGCTTTTTGCTTCACCTACGGGGATGGCGTCAGCGACGTCGACATCGGCGCTACCATTGCTTTTCATCGCAGCCATGGCAAAGCAGCCACCTTGACGGCGGCTTACCCACCGGGCCGGTTTGGCGCTTTGGATATTCAAGACCAGCAGGTCATGAGTTTCAAGGAAAAGCCAAAAGGCGATGGCGCCTTGGTCAATGGCGGCTTCTTTGTGCTTTCCCCCAAGGTGCTGTCGTACCTGAAGGGTGACGGCACCATCTGGGAGCAAGAACCCATGATGCAACTCGCCACAGATGGTCAGTTGATGGCCTATCAGCACCATGGTTTCTGGCAGCCGATGGACACCTTGCATGACAAGCAGACGCTTGAGTCACTGTGGGCCAGCGGTGCAGCGCCCTGGAAAAAGTGGGGCTGAATGAGTATGGCTATCAACCCAGACTTCTGGCGCGGCAAAAGAGTCTTGCTGACGGGTCACACCGGTTTTAAAGGCAGCTGGCTGAGCCTCTGGCTGCAATCGCTGGGCGCCGATTTGCATGGCCTAGCACTAGAGCCGCCCTCCTCCCCCAACCTCTTCACTGAGGCGCAGGTGGAGGCTGGCATGTCCAGCACCCTAGGCGATATCCGCGACTATGAGGCTGTGCTCGCCTGCGTGGCAGCAGTCAAGCCGGAAATCATTATTCACATGGCGGCGCAACCCCTGGTGCGTCTGTCATACAGCGAGCCGGTAGCCACCTACGCCACCAATGTGATGGGCACCGTCCATGTGCTGGAAGCTGCGCGCAGCGTCGGCGGCGTAAGCGCGATAGTCAACGTCACGACCGACAAATGCTATGAGAACCGCGAATGGGCCTGGGGCTATCGCGAGGATGAGCCCATGGGCGGGTTCGACCCCTACAGCAACAGCAAAGGCTGCGCCGAGTTGGTGACCTCTGCCTACCGCCGCTCGTTCTTCCAACACAGCGACATTGCTCTGGGGTCGGCACGAGCTGGCAATGTGATTGGCGGCGGCGACTGGGCGGCGGACCGTCTTGTGCCCGATATCCTGCGTGCTTTTGAGCAGGACAGGCCAGTTGTCATCCGCAACCCCCACGCCACTCGCCCCTGGCAGCATGTGATTGAGCCGCTGTCCGGCTACCTGCTGCTGGCGGAGCGCCTGTACAACGACGGCCAGGCCTATGCCGAAGGCTGGAACTTTGGCCCACAGGACGACGATGCGCAGCCGGTGCAATGGATCGTGGAGCACTTGGTGCGCGAGTGGGGTCAAGGCGCCAGTTGGCAACTCGACGGCGGCGAACACCCGCACGAGGCCAACTACCTCAAACTAGACATCTCCAAGGCCAAGGCCCGACTCGGCTGGCGTCCGCGTTGGAACCTCGCCACAGCGCTTCATCAGATCACCAGCTGGCATCAGGCCTGGCTGGCCAAGCAAGACATCCGCCATCTGTGCCTGACGCAGATCCAGCAGTACACGACCGACCAGAAAGTACGACCAGCATGACCACCATCTCGCCGATTCAATTCACCCCGAAGTCCCCTGACGCCATCCGCCGCGAGATCGCCGCGCTGGTTCAACAATACGCCGACATTGCCTACGCGCCTCGGCCCTTCGTACCCGGAGAAACCGCAGTGCCGGTCTCAGGCAAGGTCATCGGAGCCAAAGAATTGCAGCTGATGGTCGAAGCCTCGCTGGACGGTTGGCTGACCACAGGTCGTTTTAACGCCGAGTTTGAGGAGCGTCTCGCCAAGTATCTGGGCGTAAAGCACCTGATCACGGTGAACTCCGGGTCCTCCGCCAATCTGGTGGCCTTCTCCACCCTCACCTCGCCGCGCCTGGGTGATCGGGCCATCCAACCGGGTGACGAAGTGATCGGCGTAGCAGCCGGCTTCCCCACCACGGTGAACCCGATCCTGCAGTTCGGCGCCGTGCCGGTGTTTGTCGACGTGGACTTGGCTACGCACAATATCGACGCCAGCCTGATTGAAGCCGCGATCACCCCAAAGACCAAGGCCATCATGCTGGCCCACTCGCTGGGCAACCCCTTCAACCTCGACGTCGTCACGGCGTTGTGCAAGAAGTACAAGCTGTGGCTGGTCGAAGACTGCTGCGACGCGCTCGGCGCGACCTACAAGGGTCGGCTGGTCGGCACTTTCGGCGACATTTCGACCCTGAGCTTCTACCCAGCGCACCACATCACCATGGGCGAAGGCGGCGCAGTCTTTACCAATAGCAGCGAGCTGAAGCTGATCGCCGAGTCCTTCCGCGACTGGGGTCGCGATTGCTATTGCCCACCCGGCAAGGACAATACCTGCGACAAGCGCTTCTGCTGGAAGCTGGGTGAGTTGCCCGAAGGCTACGACCACAAATACACCTACAGCCACCTCGGCTACAACCTGAAGATCAGCGATATGCAAGCCGCATGCGCGCTGGCTCAACTGGACCGTTTGGACGAGTTCATCGCCAAGCGCCGGGCCAACTTCGACTATCTGAGAGCGCGCCTGAAGTCTTGCGAGGAATTTCTGCACCTGCCAGAAGCGACACCCGACACCAACCCGTCATGGTTTGGCTTTCCGCTGATCGTGCGCGAAAGTTCAGGCATCAAGCGAGCCGATCTGATCAACTTCCTTGATCAGAACAAAATTGCCACCCGCCTGCTGTTCGCCGGCAACCTGACCAAGCAGCCCTACATGATCGGCCGCAACTTCCGAGTCAGCGGTGAGTTGACCAACACCGATGTGGTGATGAATCAAACTTTCTGGTTGGGTACATTCCCGGCATTGGGTGAGCCACAGTTGGACTACATCACTGACAAGCTCGAAGAATTCTTCGGCATCAATTTCTGATGGACACTCTCGCGACCCCTACCGCCGGCTCGGCCGTGGACCAAAGGTTCCAGGCGGCCCGCATGCGCCGTACCGTCCTGGAAATGGCGTTCGCCGGATCGACCGTTCACATCGGCTGCGCGTTCTCGATCATCGAGCTCGTGGCGGTGCTGTATCGGAACCATCTGCGCTATCCGGGCAACGACCCGCGGGCAGAGGGTCGCGACTATCTAGTCCTGAGCAAGGGACATGGCGTGATGGCACAGTATGCGTGCATGCGTGAACTCGAATGGCTGGATGACTCGCACATCAAGGGCTATTTCGCCGATGGCAGTCAGCTAAAGGGACTGTCCGACTCTCGCGTGCCGGGTCTCGAGGTCACCTCCGGCTCGCTGGGGCATGGCTTCTCCGTTGGCGTTGGCATCGCGATGGGGCTGCGGCGCAAAGGCGGTGACCAGAAGGTCTACGCCATCGTCGGCGATGGCGAACTGAATGAAGGCCCGATCTGGGAGGGGGCGCTGGTAGCCGCCCATCACCGGATGGACAATCTGATGCTGATCGTCGACAAAAACGGCTTCCAGGCCATGGGCACGACCGACGACGTACTGGCGCTCGGCGACCTCAGCGCCAAGTTCTCCAGCTTCGGCTTCGAAACGCTTGAGATAGACGGCCATGACGAAGCGGCAATCGACGAGGCGATCAACACCCTATGGCGCACTGGCGCGGGCAAGCCGAAGGCGCTGATCGCGCGAACGGTCAAGGGCAAGGGCGTTCCATTCATGGAAGCCGACAACCGCTGGCACTACACGCGACTGAACCCGCAGACTTTCGCCGAGGCCGTCAACGCGCTCGGTCTACCCGGAGCGACAACGTGAGAGACGCCTTTTCCAATGCGCTGGTTCGGCTGGCGCTGGCCGACCCGAAAGTGCTGCTGCTGACAGGCGACCACGGCTACGCGCTGTTCGACGAGTTCCGCAAGCGTTGCCCGGATCAATACATCAACGCAGGCATCGCGGAACAGAACATGGTCGGCATGGCTGCGGGTCTGGCGCGGGTCGGCTTCCGTCCGTTCGTTTACGGCCTGGCGGCTTTCGTGCCGGTCCGCACCGTTGAGCAGATCAAGCTCGACATCGCGCATGACGATCTGCCAGTGGTTTTGCTCGGCGACGGAGCAGGTTTCGTATACAGCCATCTTGGCACCAGCCATCAGTCGACTGAAGACATCGCATGCACTCGCGCGATCCCCGGCTTGCAAATCCTATCGCCAGCGGATCGCTTCGAGATGACGGCTTGCATGGACTTCGCGTACGCAAACAAGGGACCCGTGTATATGCGCATGGGCAAATCGGACCGGGGCGACGTGCATAGCGGCCCGATCTCAGCATTAGCGTCCGGACGGCTGCTGACAGTGCGCAAAGGCCGAACCGATCGTCCCGGCCTGATTGCAACCGGCTCGATGGTGCGAACTGCCATCGACATCGCGCAGGAACAGGATCTCTCGGTCTGGAGCGCCCCCACGCTGAAGCCTATCGCTGCAGAAGATATCCGCGCGGCGGCCCGCACTTCGAACGGCCTCATCACCATGGAAGAACATTCTGTGCTGGGCGGCTTGGGCGCTGCCATCACCGAGATCACCAGCGAACTCCAGCCGACTCGCGTGCTCCGCATCGGCGTGCCAGACCGCTTTTCACAACACTGCGGCACCCACGACTACCTGCTACGCGAACATGGCATGGATACGGAAACAGTTCGTCGGAGGATTTGTGAGTACATTGCCTCGCTCTGAAGCGCTCGACCTGCGCGGTCGGTGGATTTTCATCACGGGCGGAACCGGCTTCATCGGCCGATCCTTGCTCGACTACTTTGATGAATCAGCAACCAAAAACGGGCCCAACTTCCAAGTGACGGTGCTTAGCCGCAACCCCGCGAGCTTTCTCCACCGACACCCATGGTACGAATCAAAACCTTGGTTGAACTTCGTACGCGGTGAGTTGAACGACTTGCAGCTCAACAGCGGTAAGTTCACCGACCTGATCCACGCAGCAGCCGACACGCATCGACGTGGTGACCCTTTGGAATGGCTAGATCAACTCGTCAACGGAACCCGCCAAGTACTCGATTTCGCCCGGTATCACGGCGTCAAACGTTTCTTGCTTCTGAGCTCCGGCGCAGCATACGGAACACAGCCAGCAGACGTCGCAGCACTAGAAGAAGATATGCCGTTGGCGCCACTGACAAACAACACGCGCGCTGTCTACGGGAACGGCAAACGAACGGCTGAACATCTTTGCGCGCTCTATTCGGTGCAGTACGAAATCGAATGTGTGATCGCGCGTTGTTTCGCTGTAATCAGCAAGCACGTACCTTTAGATGGGCCTTACGCGGCAGGAAATTTTCTACGTGACGCAATGCAAGGTTCGAATATTTGCGTCCATGGCAATGGTCGTGCAATTAGATCGTACATAGATGGACGGGATGCTGCACATTGGCTCACCACACTTCTGAGCATCGGGAAAGCCGGTGAAATCTATAACGTAGGGTCAGAGAAACCCATCAGCATTCTCCAGCTGGCGGAAATAGTCCGAGCCCGCACTTCATGCAATGGCGCCGTGACATCAAACCCAGGCGAAAAAGACATCACTCAATCTATATACCTGCCATCTACTGCAAAAGCCCAAGCACTGGGCTTGTCCATCGAAACAACGCTAGAAGACTCAATCGATACAGCAATAGAAGGAATTAAAGCAATTCAAAGATAAAAAAGCTTTTTTCATCAGGCAAAACAACAACATTTCAGGTTCCTTGAAATTTAGACAAGCAAGTTAGCCTAGTATTCTTTAATTATGCGACCCGAACAGCAAAAACAATAAGCAAAAAATCATGCGCGCACAAATAATATTTAATGTATCAGACAAAATAATAAAACTGGGCGCGCTATTCACAACCTCTATCTTTGCCGCTCGACTTTTGGATCGCGATCAGTATGGGATATTTGTCTATGTCAATGTTATTTTATCAATAGCAATTGCATTCTCAACATCTGGAATAGACACAATTATTGGAAAAAGAATTTCGCAAGACAAAAAAATAGATTTCCACTTCATCAAAAATGCCACGATTATTAAAATAATAATCGCCATTTTGGCCAGCACAGTAACTTATTTATACATAAAAGATAGATATTCAGAAACCTCATACGCGATTGCATTAGCCGCCGCAACAACAGTAGTTTTAGCAGCCATCGGGTATTCAGAAGTAGTCTTGACTGCGCTGCAAAAAAATAAGTTAATGCTGCTTTTGACTATTACCATAATAGTTCCATTTGGCGCAATAAAATTACTTGCACTGTCGCACTACGAAGTCCCAAGCGTCAAATACATAATTGACTCGATTGAATATTTTTCGTTGGGAATATCAGCAATGTTCTTTTTAAGGAAATTGATATTTCGCAGTAATTCCAAAGAAAAAACGAAATTTTATTTTCTGGTACTTCTCAAAGAATGCCTCCCCTTATGGCTGAATGGCATTATCTTGATTACCTACAGTCGCTACGACCAACTTTTTGTAGGAGCGATCGGCACGCAAGGCGAAATGGCTGACTATGCCATAGCGACACAACTGAATATGATAGCCTTGATTTTACCAACCTCAGTCTTGACCGTCGCTTTCCCTAAAATGATGGCACTTAAGGATAGCGACATCTATGCATATGAAAATTTATTAGTAAAATTATACAGGTCACTCGCTCTTTATGGATTTATCTGGGTAGCAATAGTTTATCTGGTTGGTGGAATAGCAGTAACGACTCTTTATGGTCAAGCCTATTCCGGATCAATAAATCATCTAAAAATACTGTCCGTAGGCGTAATATTCACCATACTTGGCCAGATATCCGGACAATGGACAGTAATAGAGGGCAAGTATTGGATTTCCGTAAAACGAAGCATCATCGGAATATTTTTCATGGCGACAGCAAACTATATTTTCAACGATGCAAGGAATATAACAAAAGTCGCAACAATTACCGCAATTAATTTATTCATTGTTAATATTCTTCTATATTTCATTTTAAATGACACCAAGAAGGCAAAGGAGTTGATGCTTCGTGCAATCTTTGTCAACAAGAAATTGGGATATGAAAAATAAATTCACATTAAATACCAGTGCAGATTCGAAATATTTCTCAAGAGCACTCAACCTAATTGGCTCGGTGCGATATCAAAGCAGGGTACCACCTAATATCCGAGTATGGGATTTAGGCCTGACCCGACTTCAAAGACTAATTTTTCGCACCCTGCTAGTTGAAGTATCTGAAATTCAAAAATTTGCACCATGGTGGAATATTTGCTACAGCTGGAAAATGTATGTCTATCATGCTGCCCCGGAGCAGATATTTCTTCATCTAGATGCAGGAAATACTATTCTAGGCGATATCGCTTCTGTTTATGAAACGATAGAGTATGACAATTACTTTCTAATAGATCAAGGGCAAACGATACGAACTATTAGTCCCGATGATCTTGTTGAAAAATTCAATCCGAAGGCCGACCTAACTAAATTAGCCTTCGCAGCTGGCAATATCGGATTAAATAAGGGTGACAGTCGCGTGGCTTCCGCAATAAGCGAGGCTTATATAGCTGCAGCAGAGGGATATTGCCTAGGATTTTCTGAAGTCGAAAAATACAAATATAATCAAGGTTTTTCAAAAGTATTGAGGAAATGCGACGTATTTCGGCATGATCAAACAGTTTTCAATCTAATTTTTACTAAATATTATCCAAATTCAAAACTGCATGATCACCAACAATACGCAGCAGTAAAAAATAGACCCGGAACATTGATTTTTAATCAAAGAACGTACAGTTATCGATACATATTAAATGTTTGCGACAAGAAAATTTCCTTACTGATACTTGGGTACTGCCTAATTACTGACACATTTCAACGAGCAACCAGAAAATTAAAGTGGAAATTGAGAAATAAAGATGCACCTACACATCTTAAATGAGATGCATTTAATCAATGACTAATCGCACCATGACAGAAACAGAACATTCAACTATACCGAATGGGGTGACTTTCTCGGTCGTTTCTCACGGGCAAAAAAAATTCATTGAAACTCTTCTCGGTGAAATCTCTGGTTTGATAAATATTGATTTCGAAGTAATATTAACCATCAATATAGAGGAAGCCACCACACTAGATTTATCAAATTTTAATTTTCCCATCATACTAATAAAAAATGAAATCCCGAAAGGGTTTGGAGAAAATCACAACTCAGCTTTCTTGATTTCAAAATTCTCTAATTTTATAGTTATTAACCCCGATATACTTCTACCCAACAAATTTCTTTTTTCTGCACTGGATAAATATAAATTCAGATCTGACGTCGGTATTTGGGGGCCAAGAGTTGTTACGCCGGATGGCCAACTAGAGGACAGCGTACGCCTTTACCCGAGTTTCAAGAGAATCTTAAAGCGAGTGCTATTGAATGCGAGATTCGGTGATTATCCACCAGTTGATGGCACGATCGAATGTGACTGGGTCGCTGGGATGTTTATGGTTTTCACGCGTGCTGCCTTCAAAAAAGTAAAAGGTTTTGATCAAAACTATTTTATGTACTTGGAAGATGCGGATATTTGCAGAAGACTGCACGCAGAAAATTACCGCGTCGTCTACGACAGCAGTTTCGAGGTCGTTCATTATGCGCAGCGAGCATCTAGAAAAAATATCAGGCATGTAGTTTGGCACCTCTCGAGTCTTTTTCATTTTCTCGTGATGAGCAAATTCAAAGAACCAAAATCAAAAATAAGTGATTAGTCGTGAATTCAAAAAATTCAGTGTCAACTAAAATATGCGCAAGAAAAATAGATACGTATTGCTGAACATCAGCTCCATATTGGAGTACGTTTTCTTTGCGATAGCTATTATTTCGTTCTCAATAATCGGCGCAAAAAATATTGTAACCTTAGATGATAATGCTGACCTTACTCGCTATTTATCATCTTCAAGTGACCTGATCGAACAATTCTCTGAACCGCTATCTTCGATAATATTCGATTACATATACAGTATTTCAAATGGCTTAGAGTTGCCTTGGTTGCTGCCCGCACTGGTTGCCTTTGCAGTCTATTCAACCATATTTTTTTCAAAGCCCAAATCAACTACATTAAAGTTCTTTTGGTACGTCTCACTTGTGCCAACGCTTTCTCTCATAAATGTCCGTAATGGGCTTATTTTCTTTTTCGTGCCATTTCTACCCGCGCTGGCCGTCATCTGGACCGGTTTATTTTTGCACTGGAGCTATTTTCTTCTTTTAGCCAGTCGTTTCTATAAATCCATAATCTTCTGGATTATTTTTGGTGCTTCCATATTAATATTCTCACTAGCGGTGTTCGACCTAAGTTCGATCGCAAACAAGATTCTTCACTATGTCGGGGACGACAATGATCCAGATTATGGAGTTGGACTTTTCATATATTTGTCCTTGTTGTGGTTTGGACTAAGGTCAGCGTACATATCAACTGGTGTCAGTCCGTCAGTGCTAGATAGTATTTTTGGACTCGCATTGTTATTGGCCTCAATAGGACTTCCAGTTCCGTCAGGTCGATTGGCATATTTCACGATAATTCTTTCACTCATTGAGCTAAGAGGGAAAGAATTGAGCAAATTTTCAGGGCTATCTCGCGCAGCATTGTTGCTTTCCGCCATATTTCAAGTGTATTTCTTTGGTCGTATGACAAATATTGTTTCTTGGAACATTTAGCACTCGTAAAAACCCAAGTGCTCAATAATTTAATGCGCAATTAACTTATGCAACCAGCCAAATTAAATATCAAATGATCTGCCGACTTTCAAAAAACAATTTTGATTTACTAAGATTTATTTTTGCATCAATCGTATTAATTGTTCATACTTACCAACTTACCGGATTAACTGAACTTAGCCTGATCACGAAATATTTATCTTCAGAAATTGCAGTTAGATCATTTTTTATAGTCAGCGGTTTCTTGATTCTGATGAGTTATGAACGCTCGAAGTCTTTAGTGGAATATTTCAGAAAAAGATTTTTAAGAATATATCCCGCCTATGCGTTCACAATACTAATTGTCGCCATAGGATTTTTTGGAGTCAGCTCAAAAAATGCCCCCGAATATTTTGCCGCCAGCTGGGTATCCTACGTAGTATCCAACCTATTTTTTCTCAACTTCCTTTGCCCGTCGCTTCCGGGCGTATTCGAGTCCAACGCTATTTCAGCTGTTAATGGCGCCTTATGGACCCTGAAGATTGAGGTTGCTTTTTATATCATAGTTCCAATCATTGCCTATACTTGCCGGAGAAGTAGACCGTGGCTAATGCTCGCTATAATATACTTTGCTTCCTACTATTTCCCTAAATTACTAAATACAGGCAAACTTAGTGGCACCCCCTTAGGAGGTAGTTTAAGCCACCAAATTCCTGCTCAACTTTGTTTTTTTGTAGCCGGGTCATTTTTTTACTACTACATTGAGTTATTTGAAAAATATTTGTTTTATTTTCTGACATTTGCTATCGTAGTTTTCTTACTGCGCCCGTTCGCCAGCGTAGGCCCGTTGGAGCCATTCGCATTAGCGACAATTGTCGTTTTCTTAGGTTTGTACCTTTATATTGGTAATTTCGGAAAATATGGTGACTTTTCGTACGGAATATATATCGTACATTTTCCTATAATTCAGCTTTTTATTCATTTCAAATTATTCGAAAAATCTCCTTGGTTTTTCCTAATTTCTGTCTTCAGCTTTTCATTGATTGCTTCTATTTTTCTTTGGAATTTTATAGAAAGCAAATTTCTAAATAGAAAGAGGTCATAGCGACCAACGCCGTAGTCCTTGGAAACTTCGCTAAGTTGCATATTCAAAAGATAATTTCGGCTAGGGTGATGGCGAATGCTAGGACTTCTAAGAGTATCAAGTACCGTCCAATAGATTCCAACTGTCAGCATCCACTCAGCGTCGATCATTCGGTGTAGCCGCGCCTCGACTGAGTGGCTTGGCGGGACTCTTCGGCCAGCAATTCCGACCAAGCCGTCGCCATGCCGTACAGATGCCGGGATTTGAGCTGCGCGACGCGGTCAATGGACTTGCTGGCGCCCAAGCAGATGGTCGTGGCGACTGCAGTCGGCCATGGGCTTGACTTGCAGGCGCAACTATTCAGGCAGGCTCATGCGCTCGGGCCGCTCGGGCGCCGTCAAACGCCGCAACTCGTTCATGACCACGGCAGCCATGACCACGCCGCATTCCAGTGTCAGCTCGCAGGCCACTTGCAGCGTATCCAGCCCCACCAGGCGAGCGGCCAGCAGGAGCTCAACAAGGGCGCGGTCGCCTCTGAGCTGCTTCAAGACGCGGTCGCGCACTGCCTTGACGGCCTTGGGAAGTTCCCACTATACAAACGGCGCCCCGTTGCGAAGTGCGCCAAGCTTCTTCTCCAGCACCGGTAGGTAGTGCCAGGGATCGAAGATCAACTGATCGCGCCCAAACCGGCGGCCATGCTGGGCGATGACTTGGCCGTCGACGACGAGCCGGATTTGATCCGCAAACACCCGCACCGACACCTCCTTGCGCGCGAAGTCTGCCGGCACGCTGTAGCGATTGCGATCCACGCGCACCAAGCAGGTACTCGACACGCGCATCATCTGTTCGACATAGCCTGCACAGTCGCTCGCCACCGGCCGCAGTCTGGCCCGATCCTGCTCAAAGCAATGCGCAATCGTGCGGTCGGCCTCGGCGGGGTGGCTTCGAGCCCCCAACTCCTGGCATCGCTTGCTCAGCCATTCATTGAGCAACTCAAAGCGCTTGAAGTGCGCCATCGGCGTGAACAGCCATTCGCGCACATTGCCCACCTGATTCTCAACCTGCCCCTTCTTCCAGCCAGACTCCGGGATGCAAGCCACGGGTTGGAAAAAATAGTGATTCGCCAGTGCCATGAAGCGCCGATTGAAGCGGCACTCCTTGCCAACCAGAATGGCGTCCACGACCGTCTTCAGGTTGTCGTAGATGAGCCCGCTGCGGCACGCCGCCGAAGTAGGCGAAGGCCCGGTTATGCGCATCCAGCATCATCTCCTGCGTCTCGCACGGATAGGCCACTACAAACATCCGCGGCTATAGGCCAAACGGAAGTTCGCGACTTTGACGGTTTGCACGACGCCTTCAATGTCCACTTGCTCCTGGCTCCAGTCAAATTGGCAGGCGTCTCCCGGCACAAACGCCAGCGGCACGAATGCACTCTGGGTGCTTGGCGGCAACTGAGCGGCCTTCCATTGCTTCACGCAACGCTGTACGCTGTCATTGGTCCCTCGATAGCCTTCACTCTGCAGGCCGTCAAACAATCGCTTGGCCGTGCGCCGCTGAGTTTTGGGTAAGTGGCGCTCGGTTTGCAGCCAGTTCTCCAGTATGGCTTGAAAGCAGCCCAGCTTGGGCGCGGGCTGATGCTGGAGGACATAACCCAGCGCTTCAATGGTTTGTAGATGCATGCGCACCGTGGGCCGAGACAATTACAGATCCCGCGCGATGGAGCTAATGCTCTCCTTGCTGACCAAATGCTGACGCCGGATCTCGGCAATAGCTTCCATGTTTAACACCCCAGATTCCTCGGCGAAAACGCCGGATGGTTGCACACCCCAGGGTGAAAACTATTGGACGCTGTTTACCCCGGGTAATCTGGAAAGTTTTGCACGCTGTTTCACATCTTGCGACTTCCAGCAGTCGGCTGTCGGTCGGGTGGGCAATGGGCTTCTCCTGCACATTCGACTCGACAATCACGCGTTCCAACTCGACGGGTTTGACGGCCTTCATCGCCA
Source organism: Paucibacter sp. B2R-40 (assembly GCF_025717555.1). Classification (GTDB taxonomy): domain Bacteria; phylum Pseudomonadota; class Gammaproteobacteria; order Burkholderiales; family Burkholderiaceae_C; genus Paucibacter_A. The sequence goes on from NZ_JAJIRP010000004.1 coordinate 228,890, forward strand.
CAGCCGCCTCGATGGTAGTCTTGAGCAACTGCTCCACGCCGGCTTCGCCGAGCACGCGCCGGACGCGGCCGATCTGCGTGGCATCACAGGGCAGCTTGCTCTGGTAATATTCCATGCCGCCGAAGACTTGGCAGACCACGTTCTCGCTCCAGCGCTCGACCAGGGATTCGTCACTCTCGTTGAAGGCGTGTTTGAGGTACAGCAGCGCGACCATCAGGCGGATCGGCAAGCGCGGCCGGCCGACTCGACTCACACCGCCTGCGGCCACCACCAACGTGGGCCCAAACACATCGGCGTCATCGCGCGACCTTCCCAGTCGGGCCTTGCGCGCAAGCAGCGGCACCAATGAGGTTTCAATCTGAGACCAGGGCAGGCGCCGAGCTAACACCGCCAGCGGGTGCTGGGGATCCACCATCCCGTCCAACCGTGCGCGGAAGAAGTCGTCGGTCGCCATCGTTTTGCCCTCCAGAACTCCCAGAAATCAATAGCGATTGAATAGCTTTTTGGGAGGTCTGGCCATTGGCATTCACCCCGAGATGTCAGTGGCCATGGGGGTTGGCGGGGTTTTGCAGGGACGACTAATTAGATGTGTCTATTCTCCGATATCCTAACTTAAACAGCCGGATGGGGAACTTGAAATACTCCAAAATCATCATTGAAATAAGAACCATCTTCGCACGATGGTCGACTTTTTGAAGCAGCATTAGGCATGCTGAGATATAACCAGAGTGCATACGAAACACATTTGCCGACAATCCCGCCTCACCAATTGCAGCCTTGTAGCCATGCGCGAGCACTCGGTTAATCAGTACAAACGTTCGCCCAACACTCATCGCCAAATAAAACGTTGCGAAATCCTCACTATAACGCCGACCGTCCGAAAATCGGAATTCAGGAAACCGAGAGCGATTGACAGATACAGTCGGCGGGTGAATGTTTCCGCTCAAGTAATATCTATAGTCAACTTCCGAAAATTCGGGCACCGATTCAGTATTTTTCGGAATATTTTCCGGCTTTGGCGCATATCGATGAAACAAGACATCAGCATGAGGCTTCGCTTCAATCGCAGCCATAACGTAAGAAATCTTTTCCGTACACCAGGCATCGTCGGCATCAAGAAAACTTACGAACTTGCCTGTGCAATGCTCATAGCCTACATTTCTCGCACTGCCTGGCCCGACATTCTTATCCAATTGGATCAGTCTAATTGACGGCACTTCACTGCGAACTGCATATGCTTTTACAAGCACTTCAAGTTCGGACACATCAGCGCTGGCATCGTCTACCAATATTATTTCATCAGGTAAAATGGTCTGTTCATAAATAGATTCTAATGCATGTGCAATATATTTACTTGAGTTGTATGCCGTAACTACAACGGAATTCAGAATCATAAAAATCCTCTATAAAAACTTGCTTCGAATATATCGAATCATGTCATAGAAAAACCCCGCAATCCTTGTCCACTTGGGTAACTGTAATTTTTTTCTGATCCGTAAATTCTCGAGCATTGCGGGGAATCTCGCTGAAGCTCCACCAACATAGAAATCGACAATTGGGAATTCATGGCAGTCAATTCCTTTTAGCTGCTGAAGTCTAAGCATCATGTGATAGTCGGCACTGAATCGAAGTGATTCGTCGAAGCGGAGTTCATTTTTGGCAATCAGAGTCTTCACAATGGCTCCAGGATGGGGGGCCGGCATTGCGAACTTTCGCTCTATCGTCTTCGCAGGATTCCAAACATTAAGAATTCTGTGGTTATCCCGGATATTGACGCCGAACAGATGAACCGGTCGATCGCCCTTCGCTTCCAAAATATTCAAGGAAACTTGAGCAGCTTCGAGGCTTATTGCATCATCTGAATTCACAAACATCGAATATCTACCCGTTGCTGCGTCCAGCCCTTGATTCATAGCACTGTAAATACCGCGCCCACGCTGATGAACTACTCTGCAAGAATACCTTTTACAAATATCAAGTGTATTGTCGGTAGATCCACCATCTACTATTAAATGTTCGACTTTGCCACTCTCAATCAAGCCCGAAATACTATCCAAGCATCGCTCGACGGTAAGCGCGCCGTTTCTCACGACAGTTATAATAGTGAGAATCACAATGCGGCCCTTATTGATTTAGTCAATTTCCTAATGCTTCCACTTTTTCGAGAAATTCCACGATACACGAACCGGAGGAACATTACAGCCGACAAGCCCGGCGACCGCCTCAAAAATCGGACTTTCTTCCCAACAGAACTTCGATGCGGTTGTTCTGCGTGCGTTGCCCAGTTTTGCAAGCTTTTGTAAACCTCTGAGGCATCGAAAGATGAACTGTTCTCGCAAATTTTCAGCACGTAAATATTCCAATAAACACTCCAAGCTGCAAAATGCATCAACGCATCAATACCAGTCGTCCTCGACATACGGTTCTCAGCCTCTAAAATATTATTAATGCAGGTTTTTAGGTGCGTTTCTGGATCTACAATTTTTGAATTTTCGCAATCAATTGTCGCGTAATTAAGAGAGCTTGCAATGAAACCGTCCACGTTTGGATGTGTCAGATGCAAAATCATTTCCTGGCGGTCGCAGTCAAGATAATGTCGGCGATGCTCATCACTTACAGAAAAATGTTCATGCAGTTTATCCGAAAACAGTACACGATTTTTGTTAAAGAAGAATGGAAAATACGACGTATCCCACGGTGATCCAGGGACATGCACCCCAAAGCAGTAGTAACTTCTTGGGATCATCACGAGATCTTTGCTGGCATCCAATCCGCGCCTAAAAAATTCATATAGGCGAGTCCAAAATTGAACTGGAACCACCTCAGAAGCCACGCAGACAAATACCCAATCATTCTTTGCTACAGAACAATATGAAGAGAAATCATCAACCCCTTTAGGGGTATACGGACGGTCGACCACTTTTACTGTCGAGCCATACTTTTCCTGAATAACACGTTTTGTACCATCAGTGGAGCTTTTGTTGATAACAATGATTTCGTCACAATGGCCAACAAGAGAATCAATTAAGCAAGCTACGCGCGCTTCCTCGTTGTAGACCGGAACAATAGCTGTAAAGACCATTATCGCCTCATCAAAAGTAGCACCAATTTTCAAGATTTAAATTGGTGTTGAATAAACCATCAAGCTTCAGACTCAGCTAGCCACTATGGCTAACTAACGATAAAAGGAAATTAGTTTCTATCTCGCTTGCCCCCTACCTTTTGGACCATTACCCGACCAAGTTTGTTAATCGGTCATTATATTCTTATCATCATAGAATTATATTTTTCAACCATTCACATTCGATAATTTTTTGGAACCATGCCAAAGAAGGTTGTATGCAGGTCTTCAAATATTTTTTCTATTGAAAGCAATCCACTTATTTCAACTAACTGCTACCGTCCGCACTACTTACAGCACATATGCCACTGTCCGAGGCCACCAGGCAAAACTGATTAAATGATGTTGACACCTACCGACTCGCTTGATTACGCTTAGTAGTGTCAATTACAGCAGAAAGTTTTCAACTTCAGTATTGCTCTATTCTCCGAACATTTGTAGACGGATCCGTCGATGGATCCTCTTTCGCCGCATTCGTCACTGTCACCAAGCCCAGATTCGTACCGCGCATCCCAAAGGTGCGATTCATCGTCTCGACGTTTCCGTCGCTGTGCACTTTTGCTAAGCTCACAGAGCACGATCGTCGGCAGCAGAGAGCATCATCACCTCCCTCCACTCGGCGGGCGCTTGGTCCTGATTAGTTGACAAACAGCTTGGGCGAGCGGCCACTCCGGATGGCCCAGTACATCTCCGACAGTCTGCGTTCGCATTCAAGGCCGCGCATGAAACGACGCCCCCAATAACTCCCTCAGCGCACTTCGAGCCGACTCATCATCGGCTAGCCTAAGTGAACCCGCACCGTTGTTCAGCCAATCAATCACGTCCGCACTCTGCCGCCTGTCATCCAAGCGCGCCAGCGCCAAGCCGGAGCAACTCGTCGGCAGCGTGGTGTCGCTGTCGGCCAGCAACTCCTCAAATAGCTTCTCGCCCGGCCGCAGGCCGCTGAATTCGATCTGGATTTCGTCCTGACCGCGACCGGATAGGCGAATCATGTCCCGCGCCAAATCTACAATCCGCACCGGCTCACCCATGTCCAGCACTAACACCTGACCGCTTTCGCCGATGGCTGCTGCTTGCACGACCAGGCGCGCGGCCTCGGGGATGGTCATGAAGTAACGGGTAATGTCAGGGTGGGTGACGGTGACCGGGCCGCCCTTGGCGATCTGCTGCTTGAACTTGGGGATCACGCTGCCGCTGCTGCCCAATACATTGCCAAAACGTACAGCCATGAACTTGGTGGCATGCCCTTGGCATGCCATATGACTGAGCACCAGCTCGGCCGCACGTTTGCTCGCCCCCATCACATTGGTCGGGTTGACCGCCTTGTCGGTGCTGATCAAAACGAAGCGCTCCACGCCGCTTTCGGCCGCGGCCAGCGCCGCGTGGTAGGTACCCAGGGTATTGTTGCGCAAGCAGACCCAGGCGTTGTCCACTTCCATCAAGGGCACATGCTTGTAGGCGGCCGCGTGAAAAACGATTTGTGGCTTGTGTTTTCCGAATGTGTAGCGCAAGTGTTCCAAGTCCTTCACATCGCCGACAAGCCGAAGCAAAGGGATGTGCGGAAACTTCTCCGTCAACTCTTGCTCGATCAGATACAGCGCCACTTCGCTCAGTTCATACAGCACCAGCAAGCGTGGACCATAACGCGCTACCTGTCTGCACAATTCCGAGCCTATCGAGCCGCCGGCGCCGGTGATCAGCACGACCTTGCCGTTGATGCATTCGCTGATGCCGCCCTCGTCCAGTTGCACCGGCGCACGACCCAACAAGTCCTCGGGCTCGATATCGCGCAGCTGATCCACCTTGCGCCCGGTCTGCAATTCCTCCAGATTGGGTACGGTCAACACATGCAGACCAGTCTGCCCGGCCAGGTCCAGGGCGCGGCGACGCTGCTCAGTCGCGGCCGACGGCATCGCCACGATCAGGTGCGTGATGCCGTGCAGCGGCGCAAAGCGCGTAACCTCCTCCAAACGCCCCAGCACCGGAATCCCGGCGACACGCGAATCCTGCTTGGCCGGGTCATCGTCGAGCCAGCCCACCACCACCCAGCCCTGGTGCTGAATGCCCGCCACCGCCAAACGCCCGGCCTGCCCGGCGCCCAGTACGAGTGCCCGGTGCGATTCGACCGAACTGCCGCTGATGCGACCCCGCATATGCTCGTACAGCATGCGGTAGCCCAGGCGCATCATGGCCAGTGCGATCAGACAAAACAGTGGATGCAAGGCCAGTACAGCCCGCGGCACGCCGCTCAAATGAGCCATCAGCACCAGGGTGGCGCCCAACGTGCCGGCGATGGCGCAGGCCACTGCTAGGCGCTTGACTTCGCCGAAGCCGCTGAAGCGCCACATGCCCTTGGGCACACGCAGCATCCACAGCACGAGCACATACAAGCCCACCAAGGCGAGCATGACCCAAGCGTCATAGTCCGGGCGCGCCGAAATCCAGCGCTCGAAACCGAGTCGAAACAGATAGGTTGCCTGCCAGGCGAGTGCAACCACCGCCGCGTCAAGCAACAAGGAGAGCGCCTCGCGGTAGGGGCGAATGCGGGTCAGAAATCCGTCGAGAGATAGCCAGAACATATTGAGCGCGATTGTCGGGCCAAATTCAACGCAGCCAACGGTGGTGCCTCAGCTGACGACGGCTTTCAGGGTTTGCAGCAGCAAAACGAGGTCGCCGCCGAAGCTGCGCGTTTGCACATAGCGCGCCGCCAGCGCCAGCTTGGCCGGCATCACCTGCTCGGTATAGCAGCGCTCAGGGTCAGCCGCCTCGGCGAGCAAACGACTCTCATCACGATATTCAATCGAGGCCAGATCGGTAATGCCGGGCCGCACCGACAAGACCAGTTCGGCCATGTCTGCCGGATACAGCGCCACATAGCGCGGAACCTCAGGGCGTGGGCCAACTAGGCTCATGGCGCCGCGCAAGACATCCCAGAGCTGGGGCAGCTCATCCAGCTTGTAGCGACGCAAGATCTGACCCGCCGCGGTGACACGCGGATCAGCACCGATGGTGATCTGCGGCCCCAGGCTTGGCGCATCCGGCCTCATGGTGCGGATTTTATGAATCGAGAAGAGCCGGCCATGCCGCCCCACCCGCTCCTGCCGGAACAGCACCGGGCCGGGCGAATCCAGCTTGACCCACAGAGCAAGCGTCAGCAGCAGAGGCGCCAACAACATGAGTCCAAGCGCTGACAGCAAGATATCAAAAAGGCGCTTGGCCATCATTTCGATCAGCCAGCGATGGCGCGCACCGCCGCGATCACACGCTGCACATCGACGTCCGTCATCGCCGTATACAGAGGGATGCTCAGCATGCGCTCAAAGGCTTTCTGCGCATGGGGGAACTGCTCCCGGCGCAGGTCGTAACGCTCGCGCCAATAGGGGTGAAGATGCAGCGGGATGTAATGCACGCTGCAGCCTATGCCGGCGGCGTACATGCGCTCGATGAAGACATCACGCTCGATCTCCAACTCATCGCTCAAGCGCAGCACATACAAATGCCAGGAATGCACATCGCCCTCTGGCGCCTCGGGCGGCAGAATCAGTGGCAGATCGGCAAAGGCCGCGTTGTAAGTCTGAGCAATCTCCTCGCGCCTGGCTTGAAAGACTGGCAGGCGCTTGAGCTGATGAATGCCCAGCGCCGCCGCGATATCGGTCATGTTGTACTTGAAGCCGGGCGCCACGATCTCGTAATACCAGCTCGGCGTTTTTGCGGTGAAGCGGTCAAACGCATCGCGGTTCATGCCGTGCAAACGCATCACGCGGGCGCGCTTGGCCAACTCGGCATTGCGCGTCACCAGCATGCCGCCCTCGCCGGTCGTCATGGTCTTGTTGGCATAGAAGCTGAACACCGTGGCGTCGCTGCCCATGGTGCCGATCAGCTCGCGCTCCAAGGTGGTCGGCAAGGCATGCGCTGCATCCTCAACCACGCGCAGACCGTGCTTGCGGGCAATGTCGAGAATGGCGATCATGTCTACCGCCAGCCCGGCATAGTGAACCGGGATGATGCATTTGGTACGCGGCGTGATGGCGGCCTCGACCAGCTTGGGGTCGATATTGAGTGTGGCCGGGTCGATGTCGACCAAGACCACGTCGGCGCCAAGGTAACGCACCACTTCGGCGGTCGCGGTGAAGGTGTGGGTGGTGGTGATGACTTCGTCGCCGGGGCCGATGCCACAAGCTTCCAGCGCCAAGTGCAGGCCGGCGGTGGCCGAATTGACGGCGATGCATTCGATCTGCGGCTCACCCAAGAAGGCCGCAAAGTCCTGCTCAAAGCGCTTGGCCTTGGGGCCGGTCGTGACCCAGCCAGAGCGCAAGGTGTCCACGACCTCATTGATTTCGTCCTCACCGATCTCGGGCAGGGCGAATGGTAAAAACGGCAACACCGGTATATCGCTCATGGTTTTTCGATCACGGCCAGCACATGTGTGCGCAGCCAGGGAATGCTGTTGAACAAGGAATAGGCGCACGGGTGCACGCGGCAGACGATGCGGGCCAAGGGCGGCGCCAGGGTCAGGCGTTGCCAATGAATGCGCGCGCTGGGGAACAAGTCGCGCACGCGCCCCAGAGGCACGCCGCGTACATCCGGGTTACGCGGATTGTCGACGATGAAGTCATACCAGAGGATGGCCCCAGCAGGTTTGAGCCAGCGCCACATGGACTGCGCCACAGCGGCCTGCACCTGGTCCGACAAAATCGACGAGAACACCGTGGATTGCAGCACGAGGTCTTGGCTGGCTGGAGCTATTGCCGCCTCGGCGGCATTGCCCAGCGTCAGCGTGACCGAGGTGGGCAGCAGCTCGCGGGCCTGCTCATATCGCTCGGGCAATAACTCGATGCCACTGAGGTTCGAAGGCGAGAAGCCGACGCGCAACATCTCCAGCAAATTACCGCCCGCGCCGCAGCCGACCTCGGTCAAGCGCCAATCGGCAACGCTACCCGGGCGTTTTGCCAACACTTTCAACAACGCGCGTTGGCGCTCCTGCAGCATCTGCCAAACCTCCGGGCGCAGCAGGCTGTAGCGATCGGGTGCGCCCGTTTGCGCGCGACGCGCATAGCGTTCAGCAATCGCTTCCAGCTCTTTCGCTTCGAGCTCGTCCGCTTCGCTCATGGCTGCAGCGCTGCGATGAACTTCGCCGCCAGCACCGGATAGCTGTGATGGGCCAACACGAACGCCCGCCCCCTGGCCCCCATGGCAGCGCGCTCCTCGGCGCCCAGCGCCGCCAATTGCAAGGCGCCGCGCACCACCGCAGCGGCATCCTCGGGCGCCACGGTAAGCCCGGCCGAGCTCTCAGCCACCGGATCATTGCCGGCCTCGACCGAATGCAAGACCGCGCAGCCGGCCATCATGTAGTCCATCAGCTTGTTCGGTGCGATGCCGAAACGATAAATAGGCGTGCGCTGCCAGCCGATGTAGGCGATGTCGAACAGGCTCAGCAGCGCCGGAATCTGCCCCTTCGGTATGGGCTCGAACAAACTCACATTGCTCAAGCCCTCGCTGCGTACGCGCTCGGTCAAGCGGGCTTTTTCGTGCCCGCCGCCGACCATGACGATGGCGATCTTCTTGCCCTCCGGCGTCGCGCCCAACAACTTGGCCGCGTCGAGCAAGATATCCAAGGCATTCGGCAGACCATGCGAGCCGGCGTAGCCCAGCACCAGGCGGCCGCTGGCGCGCAAGACGGCAAGATGGGCGGCCAGCTCTGGCTGCAAGGCCTCGGGCGGGCCTTGCCACTCGTCCAGCGTGATGCCGTTTGGCACCACGCTGAGTTTGCGCAGGTCCAGGCCATGGGCAGACATATGCTCATGCACCTTGGGCAGCATCGAGATCACCGCATCGGCATCACGATAGGCGTCGTTCTCAGCCTTCTGGCAGAGCAGCGCAAAAGGGTGGCGCGGGCTCATACCGCTCAATTCGATCGGAGACAGCGGCCAAAGATCATGCACCTCGTAAACCAGCTTGGCCTTGGCCAGTCGGGCAACGCGGCGGGCCGGCCAAATGTCCATGGGGTAGGTGCTGGAGGCAATCACCACATCGGGCTTGAAGGCCTCCGCGAGTGCCTCGGCATCGTTCCAGACCTGACGGCAAAACGACCAGATATTGCGCACGCGCCCCAAGCCATTGCCCGCATAGGCCGGTGTGCTGTACCAGACATAGGAGATGCCATCAATCGTCTGCCCGCCGGCCTGTGGCTGCCGGCTGCGCACATGCGAGTTGGAGGCCGCCAGAATCAGCACCTGATGGCCGGCGCGCAGCCATTCGCGCGCCAGGTAGAAGGGGCGAAACTCCATGCCATGCTGGGGTGAGCCGGCGTAATGGTTGATCAGCAATATCTTCAATTCGGTGCATCCAGCGTTCTGAGTCTTTGCAAGAAACCTTGCACGGCCGGCGCGAACAAGCCATTTTGGGCCACCCAGGCCCGGTTCGCGGCGCCGTAAGCCTCGGCCTGACTTGCCAGCGCCTGCAGCTGCGCAGGCAAGGACGACAAGGCGAGCGTGTCGACAATCAAGCCCTGCCCCGCCCCTTCGCCCAGCAATTCGCGATTGGCCGGCAAATCGGACAGCAGTGGCACGCAGGCGTGCGCCATGGCCTCCAGTACCGAGACCGAAACCGAATCGCTCTGCGGCAGGCTGAAGTACCAGCGCGCGCGGGCATAGTGGATGGCCTGGGCCTTGGCGTCGAGGCGCCCGACAAACTGCACCTGCTGCGCCACGCCCAGCTTGTGCGTCAGCGCCTCCAGCGCCGCGCGCAGCGAGCCGTCATTGGCCACCACCAAGCGGGCCTCAGGGTTCTGCGCGGCCACCGCTGCAAACGCTTCAATCACCAACTGCGGCCGGTAAATCGGCTCCAGGCCGCGGTTGGCAAAGAACAGCCAGGGTTGTTTGCGCACATTGGCTTTGGGCATGGCGTCCAGGCCAAAGGGAAAGGTCATTACCTCGCCCGCGCCCAGCTCATGCATGCGCGCCGTCATGTGCTGCGAGTCCGAAGTGCAGAGCGCGCAGGCTCTGAGCACTTGGGTCGTGAGCCAGCGATAGGCATAGCCCAGATTGGGCGTCACCAGAATGTCGCTGCCCCAGGCCGAGCCGATGATGCGTGCTCGCAGGCCCCAGCCGCGTCGGGCCGCCCAGGCCAGCGTGCCATGCGAGGTCAGGTAATGTGCGTGCAGGTAGTCGGCGTCCACGCGCTTGAGCCATGCGCCCAGGGCCGGCAGCTGCATGAAGAGACCAAAGTTGCCGCCGCCATGGTCAGGCTTGGTTTGCATCGCGTAACGGCGCGCGGCCGGCAGCAAGGCCTCGAACTCGGGCGTGAAACCACGCGACGAGGCGGCCCAAAGCTCGACCCCCGGCGCCTGCACCAAGGCGCGCGCCCATTTGAGCAAATGCGGGCTTTCGCCGTCGCCAATCAGGACCAGCTTCATCATGCGATGGCTCCCGCGCCAGGTCGTGGCCCGCTGCCGCGCAGCAGCCACCAAAGATAGGCAGCAAAAAAAAGCGGCATGCTGAGCGATATGGCCGCCAACGCATAACGCAAATCACCGGTCACGCTCAGCGAAACGGCCACAGCCACGACGTAAATCAGATTGCCAACAACACTTAAAACCAAGGCCATCCCCTGCCGTCCGGTCACCATAGGCGCAACCGTCATAGGTGCTACAACAAAATGTGCCCAGACATAAGGCGTTAGCCAGCGGGCATATTCGCCGGCCACGCGCCAGGGTTCGCCCAGCGCGTGCTCGAACAATAGCGGCGCAAAAGCGAAAAGCAAGACGCTTGGCGGCAAGGCCCACAGTGCCAAGCGTCGAATTTGTCGCAGCAATAGAGGCCGCAGATCTTTGCCAACTCGCCAGCCCTGGGCCAATTCCCCCAGCAAGACCTCCGACAAGGCCCCGCCCACCAAGCTGGCCGGCGCCTTCACCAAACGCACCATGATGGCGTAGTAGCCGGCGGCAGCCGGGCCGGACACCGCCGCAATCAGCGCAATCACCAATGTTTCCTGCATCGCATTGATGAAAGCATGCGGGCTGTTGATCAAGGGAAACTGCCGGTAACGCCGCGCCAATCGCCGCAGCGATGAGCTGCGCCCCATGCGCTGAGCGGGCACCGCGGTGCCGCGCCACCACAGCCACAAGGGTGCTGCAATGGCGCCCAGCAACTGCCCAATGATCAGGGCCACCATGCCGCCAGCATTGGCCGCTAGCTGGACCACAGTTGCCACGCCCTGCTGCACCACGCGAGCTTGGGCGATCACGCCAAAGGCTTTGTGCCGGTTGTTCCACAGATTCAGCGCCTGCGTGAGCCCGGCCAGCAAAAATGCCAAGGGCAGCCACATGAGTTGCCGGCCGAGCCCCTGTATGGGGCCCAGATCCTCGACCAGAATCAGCACGGCAATCACGACTGCCGTCAACAAAGCTGCCATGCCGGCGCAAACGACCAAGCTCAATTGCAAGACCAGACCCGCCTCAGCGGTGCTGCGAGGCAAGACGATGGCGTATTCATAGCGCGCGCAGGCTACGGTGGCCAGATTCGCCGCCAGTGCCGCGAACAGCGCCCATTGCCCTATTTCTGCCGCGCTATACCAGCGCGTCAGCAGCGGCGCCGCCAGCATCGGGATCAGCTGGGAAAATGCCGCTGCGCCGGCCAGCTTGGTGACCGGGCCGAAACGAGCGATCTTGCTCATGCAGGCGCCAGCGCAAGAGCACGCAAACCGGCGGACTGTGCGGCGCTCAAATTGGCGTGCAGGCCCAGCGGCAGGTTCAAAATCGCCTGGGCCAAACTTTCGCCGACGGGACATTGTCCATCTGCGTAGCCATAGCGCAAGCTCCCCTTCGGGTGCACCACATCATCGAACCAACGCCCGGGCTCGATACCCAGCTCCAGCAGTTCTTGGGCAAGCGTCTCCCGGTGCCGTGGATCGACACGAACGGGATACCGCAGCAGCACGTCTCCCGCCGCGCGCGGCAGCGCATGGATTCGTACTGAGCCCGCCAATAGCTCGTCATAGTGCAGCGCTTGGCGCCTGCGCAATGCCCACAATGCGCTCGCTCTTGAGACTTGCGGCAAGCCTACTGCGGCGCTGAGCGGATGCAGCGCCTGTGCATAGTCCGGTTGACTGCGACCATCCAACTCACTCGCTGGCGTCTGAGCCACCAAGCCGAGCGCCCGTGACGGTGCGCGCAACAGCGTTTGAACAACTTGAAGAACTCGGCGGGGCAAGCTCATGCACAAACGGTGGTAGCTCAACGTTAGCAGTTGTTTCAACAAAGTCGCCACAGAGGGCGTGGTCAGCAAGGTCCCTTGCGCCGCCACAAAGCGCTGGCGCAGGCCGGCGTCGTTGATCAGCAAAGCCCCGCCCAAGCCAGTGCTGAGACATTTTGAGTATTCGAAACTGTAGAAGGCCGCATGCCCGGCCCGGCCGGCGGCCGTCCCAGCTTGGTCCTTCGAACCCCAGGCATGAGCGGCGTCCTCGACGAAGATCACCGCAGGGAAGGCGGCACGCAACTCCGTCAGACCAGCCGTCACGATGCCGAAATTGTGCGGCACCAGCACCAACTTCGTCGAGGGCCCGATGGCCTCCGCCCAGCCCTGCGCGCTGACATTGCAATGCCCGCGCTCAATGTCCACATAGCGTACCGAAATACCCAGATGCATAAAAACGTTCGGGACCACGACGCAGGTATAGCCAGGCAGCAGTACTTCGTCACCCTGCTGCAGACCCATCGCCTTCACGAATGCATGCAGGGCGGCACGGCCGCTGCCGAACAGCCTCACTGCCTCTGTTTGCATGCCCAGGCTGGCTGCAAATGCGGCTCTGAATCGCTCATGACAGGCATTGCCAAAAACCAAGTAACTCACGGCCGACAGAGGCAAATCGGACCAACGCAAGGCCGTCGTGACATGGCCTTTCATGCGCCGCCACCTTCGCTCTCCAGCGGGCGTAGTGCACGTGCGGGGCAGCCGCCATAGACAAACCCGGAGGCCAATACCCCCCGCACAACCGAGTGCGCAGCGATGACCACATGGTCGGCGATCTCGGCGCCCGGCAATATGGTCACCCGCGCACCAATGAAGACGTTGGAGCCTATGCGTACATCGGCCCTGTCGTATTGGGACCTAAACAAGCCAGCCTCGGCGGCCGCATTCGACTCACAGAACAACATCAGGCCCGGACCTATGGCCACATCGTCGCCAATCACCAGCCGCTGCCCGCCCACCAGCAAATAGCCGCCGGCTCCGATATGCGAATCCCGGCCGAGACGAAAGCTGCCTGAGCCGGTAGCCAAAATACTGACCCCTCGATAGACGATGCTGCGCTCGCCAATGGAACTACCCGGCCCGAAACGCAAAAGGCTGGCCGGATGCACCTGCACGCCGGCCGCAGCAGACAGCCCCAGCAGACTCTGCCAGCGTGCATTGAGCCGACTGACTAGTGCGTCCCATTTGTAGCCTAGCAGCGCCATGTTCAGATGACTGGCAAGCTTGCGGACAAAGCCCGCGCCAACTCATGCACGACCCGGTCCTGCTGCGCCTCGCTCAAGTCCGGACTCATCGGCAGGCTCAACACGCGCTCGGCGGCGCGTTCGGCCTTGGGGAAGCTCTGACCCCGCCCATATTGCGCATAGGCGGGTTGCTTGTGCAATGGCGTCGGGTAATGAATGGCGGTCGGAATGCCGGCGGCATTGAGCGCTTGTTGAACGGTTTGGCGACTGTCGACCTGCAAGGTGAACTGTGCCCAGACGCAGTCCCTGTCCTCGCGCAAGCCCAGCGGCTGCACCGCCAAGCCCTGCATCAGGGCTTGATAGCGTGCACCCAGCGCCAGCCGCCGCGCGATCTCCCACTCGAATCGCTCCAGCTTGGCCAGCACGACCGCGCATTGCAGCGTGTCCATGCGGCCACCGACGCCAACGCGCGTGTGGGTGTAACGCTGGCTCTGACCATGGACGCGGATCTCGCGCGCAGTTTGCGCGAGCGCGTCGTCATCGGTGAACAGCGCCCCGCCATCGCCATAGCAGCCCAAGGGCTTGCTGGGGAAAAAGCTGGTGGCGCCAAAAGTGCTCAAGGCGCAACTCTTCTTGCCCTTGTAGCTCGCGCCAAAACTCTGCGCGGCGTCTTCTATCACGGCCAAGTTGCCATGGCGCGCGGCGATCGCGTTGATCTCGTCCATATCGCAGACCTGGCCGTACAGGCTGACCGGCATGATGGCGCGGGTCTTGGGGGTGATGGCCGCTTCAATCAAGCGAGTGTCGATATTGCAGGTATCGGGCTCGATATCCACGAAGATCGGCACGCCACCCAGCAAAACGATGACTTCGGCGGTGGCGGCGAAAGTGAACGGCGTCGTGATGACCTCATCGCCCGGCCTCAAGTCGAGCGCCATCAAGGCGATCAACAGCGCCTCGGTACCGCTGGAAACGGTGATGCAATGCTTGGCGCCGGTATAGGCTGCAAGCGCCGCCTCCAACTCCTTGACCTCCGGGCCCATGATGTACTGGCCATGGTCGAGCACGGCCTGTATGCGCGCGTCGATGCGAGGCTTGAGGGCCGTGTACTGAGACTTCAGGTCGATAAAGGGCAGACTCACAGCGATCCCTCTTTCACGAGTTTGCATAACTCGCCGCCCAGGCGATCCAGACGATACTGGTCGCCGGTGTGCGGGCATTCGGCAAAGCCCTTGGCGTCGAAAGATAACTTCTCGCCATAGCGGCTCATCCAGCCTATGCGCTTGGCCGGCACGCCGACCACGAGTGCAAAATCAGGTACATTTTTTTGCACCACAGCGCCTGCGCCGACAAAGGCATAAGCGCCTATGGTGTGGCCACACACAATGGTGCAGTTTGCGCCCAGCGTTGCGCCTTTTTTTACCAAGGTGCGGCGATATTCGCTCTTGCGCGCCACCGCCGCGCGCGGGTTGTAGACATTGGTGAAGACCATGCTGGGGCCGCAAAACACATCGTCTTCCAGCGTCACCGCGTCATAGACCGAGACATTGTTTTGGATGCGCACGTTATTGCCGATCAACACGTCATTGCCCACATAGACACCTTGGCCAAGCGCGCAACGCTCTCCGATGCGTGCGCCGGCGCTGATATGGGCGAAGTGCCAGACCTTGCTGCCGTCGCCGAGTTGCGCGCCGGCATCGACGATCGCTGATTCATGCTGCCAAAAACTCATATTCAGAACACCAAAGGCAAGCCAACGCGCTGGCCGTCTCTGGCCGAGCGATAGGCGGCGATCAGAATCTCCAGCGAGCGCAGGCCCTCATAACCATCGACCTGGGCGTTAGCCGTGCCGCGCAGCGTCTTGATAACGTTGTCGTAATAGAGCGGGTGACCAAAGCCATAGACACTGCCAGATTCATAGTTGGCGCTGAGGGCAAGCGCGTCCTCGGGCCTGGAGTCGGCAAACTGCCAATGCTCGATCTTGTTGACCGCCGTGCCGCCAATCTTGACCGTGCCCTTTTCGCCCAGGATGGTGATCGAGCCCTCCAGGTTTTGCGGGAAGGTCAGCATGGTCACATTGATGGAAGCCAGGCCGCCGTGGCGCAGACGCACGCTCATCACGCCGGTGTCCTCGGCCTCGATGTCGCGGTCCAACGTGGCGGTGTAGGCGTGCACGCTGTCGACCGGGCCGACCAGCCAATCCAGCAGATCGACATAGTGGCTGGCCTGATTCATGAAGGCGCCGCCATCCAGATCCCAACGGCCACGCCAGGGCGAGGCGTCGTAATAAGACTGCGGGCGGGTCCAGAACACGTTCACCGTGCTCAAGAAAATCCGGCCGAAGCGGCCCTGCTGAATCGCCTCGCGCACTTTTTGTACGGTCGCATTGAGGCGGTTTTGCTTGACCACAAAGAGCTTGACTTGCGCATCGCGGCAGGCTCGCACCATCGCAATGCCTTCTTCGAGCTTGGTCGCCATCGGCTTTTCGCTCAGCACATGGCGGCCGGCGGCGGCGATGACACAAGCCTGCTGCGGGTGCAGGCCGCTGGGTGTGGCGAGCACGACGATGTCGGCATCGGAATTGGCCAGCAAGTCCTCCAGCGATTCAAAACCGGCCGCGCCAGTCAGCGCCACCGCAGCGGTCAGGGCCGCGGGATTGCTGTCGCAGACCGCCACCAACTGAGCATCGGCGGCATGTGCCGTGATCGCCTCGATATGGTTTTTTGAAATGCGCCCGCAGCCCACCAGGGCGAAGCGGATGGGTCGGTCGGTGAGGGGCAAGCTGGGGCGCATGGCAAGCCGCGAAGGCAGAAATAGAGAGAAGCGCCAGATTCTACGGGGGGCGATCCGGCGGCCCGTCTAAAATCAGCGGAAATTCAACCAGTTGACGCCCCCAGATGACCCAGCACACCCCTGCCGCACCGCACCACGCTCCTGTCGCCGTCGACGAGAACCAACTCATCACCGAGCGCCGCGAAAAGCTCGCCGCCCTGCGCGCCGTCAATTCGGTGCCCTTCCCCAACGATTTCAAACCCCAGCACCGCGCGCTGCCCTTGAGCCAGCGCTACGGCAATCTGGAAAATGAAGAGTTGGAGCCCCAAGCGGTGGCGGTGTCGGTCGCTGGCCGCTTGATGCTCAAGCGGGTGATGGGCAAGGCCTCGTTCGGCACCCTGCAAGACGCCACCGGGCGGCTGCAGCTGTTCATCACCAAGGACGGCATCGGCGAAGAAAACTATGCCGCCTTCAAGCATCTGGACCTGGGCGACATCGTCGGCGCGGAAGGCACGCTGTTCCGCACCAAGACCGGCGAGTTGTCGGTGCGGGTCACCAACTTACGCTTGTTGACCAAGAGCCTGCGGCCGCTGCCGGACAAGTTCCACGGCATGGTGGATCAGGAACAGAAGTATCGCCAGCGCTATGTCGACCTGATCACCGACGAGGCCGCACGCGCGCGCTTTGTGGCTCGCTCCAAGGCGGTGTCCTCGATCCGCAGCTATATGGTCGAGCATGACTTCCTGGAAGTCGAAACGCCGATGCTGCACCCGATCCCCGGTGGCGCCAATGCCAAACCCTTCATCACGCATCACAACGCGCTGGATCAGGAAATGTTCCTGCGCATTGCGCCCGAGCTGTATCTGAAGCGATTGCTGGTCGGTGGCTTCGAGCGTGTGTTCGAGATCAACCGCAACTTCCGCAACGAAGGCATCTCGGTTCGGCATAACCCTGAATTCACGATGATGGAGTTTTATGCGGCCTACTGGACGCACCATGATCTGATGAACTTCACCGAGGAAGTTTTGCGCCACGCCGCCCGCGCCGCCACCGGCACGGCGGCCATCAGCTATGCCGGCAAGCCGGTTGATTTGGACAAGCCTTTCGCCCGTCTGTCGGTGCGAAACTCTTTGGTTGAGCATGCCGGCCTGACGCCCGATGAAGCCGACAACGCGCTGGTCTTGCGCGAGCGCCTGGCCACTTTGGGCGAAGCAGCACCCAAGCACTGGAACCTGCCCGAACTGCAATTCGGCATGTTCGAGGCGGTGGTGGAAGAAAAGCTCTGGCACCCGACCTTCATCATCGACTACCCCGTCGAGGTGTCGCCACTGGCGCGCGCTTCGGACGCCAACCCGACCATCACCGACCGCTTCGAGCTCTTCATCACGGGAAGAGAATACGCAAACGGCTTCTCCGAGCTGAACGATGCCGAGGACCAAGCGGCGCGCTTTCAGGCGCAAGTCTCGAACAAAGATGCCGGCGACGAAGAGGCGATGTTCTATGACGCCGACTTCATCCGCGCGCTGGAATATGGCATGCCACCGGCCGGCGGCTGCGGCATCGGCATTGACCGTTTGATGATGCTGATCACCGACAGCCCCTCGATCCGCGACGTGATTCTGTTCCCTGCCTTGCGCCGGGAAGCTTGATCGATCAATCGAACCCGCACTGGCAAAAAAGGCGACCCAAGGGTCGCCTTTTTTTGTCGCCTGAGCGAAGCTTCAGCTCTGCTTGAATGCCGGCTTGCGCTTGTTGATGAAGGCGTCCATGCCCTCGCGCTGATCATCGGTGCCGAACAGCGCGTGGAAGTAGCGGCGCTCGACCGCCACACCGTCTTTCAGCGGGCCTTGGTAGGCCAGGTTCACGAGTTCCTTGATCAGCATCACCGAGGGGCCGCTGAAGCCGTTGATCTGCTCGGCGGCGGCCAAGGCTTCCTCCATCAGCTTGTCGGCAGCCACCACGCGTGACACCAGGCCTGCTGCTGAAGCCTCCGCCGCATCCATCATGCGGGCGGTCAGCAGCATGTCCATGGCCTTGCTCTTGCCCACCGCGCGCGGCAGGCGCTGGGTGCCACCGGCGCCGGGGATGATGCCCAGCTTGATCTCGGGCTGACCGAACTTGGCCGTGTCGGCCGCGATGATGAAGTCGCACATCATCGCCAGCTCACAGCCGCCGCCCAGGGCAAAGCCGGCCACAGCCGCAATCACCGGCTTGCGCACCTGCAAAATGGTTTCCCAGTTCTTCGAGATCAGGCCGCTTTTGAAGGCGCTGATGAAGGTGTGCGGAGCCATGGTCGGGATGTCGGCACCGGCCGCAAAAGCGCGTTCCGAGCCGGTCAAGACGATGCAACCGACGCTGTCATCGGCGTCAAAGGCCAGCAAGGCCTGGCCCAGTTCGTCCATCAACTGATCGTTGAGGGCGTTCAGCTGCTTGGGGCGGTTCAGCGTGATCAGGCCGGTCTTGCGATCGCCGTCGCCACGCAACTCAGAGATGATGCATTCGTAGTTCATGGTGTTTCCTTTGAATGATTTGGGGCTAACTATAGAGGGCAGCGGGTCAGGGAGCGCCCTGCTTGGGCGCTGCGTTCAGCATCAGGTCGATATAGGTCTGCTCGTCCTGGCGAATACGCAGACGCACCGGCAGGTATTGCAGCGAGGGGGCAATCCAGACCTCGGCCGTCAGATCCCCGCCGCCGGCTGCTTTGGAGGGCTTCAAATGCCAAGTCTGCAACGGACCCATCGCCGTTTGCAGCTCTTCCTCGCCCAGTATTTCGTAACGCCACAGGTATTGGCGCTTGGGCAGCACCAAGGGGATGTCGATCACATGGCCGGCGCGCAGCGGCTCGGCACCGGTCAAGAACAACCTGGTCAGTTGCACGAACTGGCTGGCGGCGTCCTGCACCCCGGACGGCACCGGCTCGCGGCTGCCATTGGCCATGGTCACGCTGTCACCGTGAAACAGCAGCGTCGAGCGCCGACGCTGGCTGAACATCACCCGCGTGTCTTCGTCATAGCGCTGCGGCGCAATGCCGGCTGGCGTCAGCCGTCCGTCGCTGCTCATGCGGCGCGAAATCAGCGGCGCAAAACTCGGGCCGATCGCCACGTCCAGATGCATCTGGTAATGCTCTCCTTGCCGTATCCACTCGACTTGAGCGTTGCCGTGCACCTCGCCGCGGTAGTTGCCGCTCAGGCGATAGCTGAGCAAAGTAGAAGGCGGCCATTCGGGGCCGGGCACGACCTCGTCAATGGCGGAGGCACTGGCTGCCGGCTCAGATGCTGCTGGGCTGGTCTGTGCAAGCTCGCTTGTAGGCAGGGTGCCAGGCTCGCTGGCTGCCTCTGTCGGTGCTTCTACGACCGCTGGTTCAGCAAACGGTGCACTGGCTCCGGCAGCAGCAATACCGGCAACAGCAGGCTCAGGCGGAACCTTGGCCTGCGCCGGCCTTGCAACAGGTTTTGGTTTGGCCACGCGCTGCGCCACAGGGGCCGCAGGTCGAGCAGCTTTGAGCTCCCGCACATAGCTGACCACCAAGCGTGCTGGCATCGGCGCAGCGGCCTCCGTCCATCCCTGACGCAGGCTATGCACGGCCTCGCCCAGCCAAAGGTGAGCCAGCAACACCGGCAGTAGCAACAGAGCCAGCCACCGCACGCGCCTTGCAGTCGATGGCTGTGCTGGCCCGGCCCTCAGCCCGCCAGCCATGCCTTGCGCAGGCTGGCGGCGCGTCCCGAGGCCTTGTCGGCCGGGCTCAGAATGACGGGTTCGCTGTGGTCGGCCGATGGCAGCTGAACCAGCAAGGTCAACAAGCGCTGATCGCGCGCGACCAAGAAACTCAGGTTCAAGATCCCGGGCGCCAAGGTCAGCGCGGCATCATCAAGCCGGCGGATGCGCCAGCCGTTGCAGGCCAGCACCTCGTCCCCTGCACACAAACCGCCCGCCAGCGCGGCCGAACCGGCCAAGACCTGCTTGATCGACAAGTGGGCCGTCGTGCCCGCACCTGACTCATTGACCCGCAAACCCAGCCTTTGTGCCAGCGTCGGTTTGTCGCCGCGCAGTTGTACGCCGAATTGTTCGAACAGCTGCGGCAAGGGCAAATCGCCGCTGCCATGCACCCATGCGCGGAACTGCTCGGCCAAGGCGCTGCCGCCCAGCTCCGCGATCACTGCCAGCACATCCGCCTCGCTGATGGCCCCTTTTGCGCCCGTCGCCAGCCCTGCATGGCTGCGCTGCCACAGCCCAAGCATCAGCTCATCCAAATTACTTGGCGCCGCGTTGGCGCTGCGCAAGCTCAGATCCAGCGCCAGGCCGAGCAATGCGCCCTTGGTGTAGTAGCTGATGGTGCTGTTGGGTGAGTTCTCGTCGGGGCGGTAATACTTGACCCAGGTGTCAAAGCTGGCTTGCGCCAAGCTCTGTACCTTGCGCCCAGGCGTTGCCAGCACCGAGTTGTAGGTGGTGGTCAGCAACTTCAAATAGCGCGCCTCGTCGATCAGGCCGCAGCGCACCAGCATCAGCTCGTCGTAATAGCTGGTGAAACCCTCGAAGAACCACAGCAGCTCGGTGTAGTTCTCCTGCGTGTAGTCCAGCGCTGCGAAGTTGTCGGGCTTGAGCTGTTTGACGTTCCAGCTGTGAAAATACTCATGGCTGATCAGCCCCAGCAAGCGCACATAGCCCTCGCTCAGCTCGGCCTGCCCCACACGCGGCAGATCGCGGCGCGGAGCAATCAGCGCGGTGCTGGCACGGTGTTCAAGCCCGCCGTAGCCGTCTTCCACCGCATTCAGAAAGAAAATGTAGCGGCCGAAAGGGGCCAGGCTATGACGCTTGCCCTGCCAAAATGCCAACTGCGCCTCGCAGATGCGTTGCGAGTCCGCCAATAAACGCTCGCCGTCAAAGACCGGCAAAGCGCCACTCACGACTATTTTGTGCGGCACGCCGGCGGCCACGAAGTCGCCTTGCCAAAACTGCCCCAGCTCAAACGGGTGGTCGACCAACTCGTCGTAATTTGCCGCCTGGTAATGCCCATCCGGCGTCTGCGCCATCGCGCTGGCGACTTGCCAGTCCTCGGGCAAGGTGCCAAAGGCGATCACATGGCTATCCTGCTCGTGGCCATGCACACGCAGGCACAAACCAGTGCCATTGAAGAAGCCCCGGCTGGCATCCAAAAATGCCGCCCGCACCGAGCTGTCAAAAGCATAGACCTGATAGCTCAGCGTCAAGGGCTCGGAGCCGCTGCAATGCGCCTGCCAAGTGGCCTTGTCCAGCTGCTGCAAAGCCACCGACCGGCCTGCTTGCAAGGCCTCAAGCCCACTCAAATGCCGCGCAAACTCGCGCAACAAATAGCTGCCCGGAATCCAGGCCGGCAGGCTGAGTTGCTGCAACTCAGCTGGCGTAGCCAGCGTCAGGCTGACTTTGAAGACATGAGTCTTGGGCTCTGGCAGTTCGATCAGGTAACGGATAGCGCTCATCGTGTCGTTTCAACTTCCGGCCGCAGCCAAAAAGCAGCACAGGGCCGCCACCGCACTGAGCCGAAAACGCAAAGTCAACCAGGCCGCCGCACCCAGCGCCGGATAGAGCCGGCGATCGACCAGATAGCACACGATCAACATCACGCCGTGTAACACCAAGCCGGCATAGGCCGGCATCACCAGCGCCACCCAGGCACCCAGCGAAGGCAGCACGCCCCAGACAAAGGGCTGCGCCGAAGCTTCGACCTGCCTGAAGCCCAAACCCCAGTAAATGCCGCCCAAAAACGAGATGATCAGCGCGGCGTAGGCCGACAAAGCGAAACTGATCCAGGCGTGCGCTTCGGCGTCACGCCCACCCACCAACCAGACCAGCGCCGCCCCAATGACAAAGGGCAAAAGCCCCAGATGGCCCAGGCGCAGCGCCAGTGGATTCAGCGGCAATGGCTGGTGAGCAGTGGCGGCAACAGGCATGTGCTCAGACTCCGGGGCTGGTGAACAGAGAGGACGCTTGTATCAAGACTTGCCCAGCGCCTGCAGGCGCTTTTCCAATTGCTCGGCACTTAGAGCACCCGGAGCGCGGCTACCGTCTTCAAAAATGATCGCCGGTGTGCCGCTGACATGGCTGCGTTTGGACAAGGCAAGATTGCGCTCGATCGCGCTGTCGTCGCAAGCACCCACGGGCTTGGCCGGTGCCTTGCCGTCGAGCATCCAGGCACGCCAGGTGGCGGTCGTGTCCTTGGCGCACCAGACCGAGCGAGCCTTCTCGGGCGAATCGCCGCCCAGAATCGGGATCAAGAAGGTGTACACCGTCAGGTCTTTGACGTCCTGCAAGGAGCGCTCGAAGCGCTTGCAATAGCCGCAGTTCGGGTCAGAAAAAATCGCAATCCGGCGCTTGCCGTCGCCGGTCTTCCAAACCACGGCGTCCTTCAGCGGCAGGCTGGCAAAGTCGACCGTTTGCAGTTTCATGACGCGCTCTTCGGTCAGGTTCTTGCGCGTGCGAAGGTCGATCAGCTCGCCTTCGATCAAGTAGCTGCCGGTCGCATCGGTGTAGCGAATTTCGTTACCAATGCGAACTTCCCAAAGGCCCGGCATAGGGCTTGGCTTCACTTCGTCAACCTTGGGCAGGCTGGCCAAGCGTTCGGCCAGATTCTTGCGGATGACTGCCTCATTGGCCTGCGCCGACAAGCTCAGCAAGAGTGCGGCGGCGATGATCGTGGTGGTGGCTTTCAACATTTTCATGGTGTCCGGAACTAGGCAAAAGAGGAAATCAAAGACCCAAGGCACGCGTCGTCAACCAACGCTTCAAGGGTGGAACAGAATTCAGCGCACTCAAGCCCTTGTTGCGTAACTCGCGCAAGGGCATCGCTTCACTGGCAAAAACCTTCAGCAAGCCATCGGTCAGCTCGCCCATGGCCCAATTGGGCGTCATGCGCGAGCGCGCGAAGCGACGCAGCAGACGCTCATCGCCGGCCGAGCGCCAAGCTTCTTTGCTGGCCAACACAGCGGCCAAACTGGCCACGTCGGCCAGACCAAGATTGAGCCCCTGGCCTGCCAGAGGATGGACCAAGTGCGCCGCATCCCCGAGCAGCACCCAACCCGGCCCTTGTACCGGCTCGGCCTGCGCACGCGCCAAAGGCCATGAAGACAGGCCTGAGGCGAGACTCAAAGTACCCGCCTCAGCGCCAGTGGCGGCATTCAAGGCCGCCTCGAACTCGGCCGGCGGCGCGGCGAGCAAGTCCAGCGCTTGCTGATCGGGCAAGGACCACACCAAGCCGTAGGACGCGCCGGCGCTGGGTTTTTCAATCGGCAACAGGGCCAGCACATCGGGTGATCTGAACCATTGCCGCGCGACACCTTGGTGGGCTTGGTCGGAGCTCAGACGCGCGGCGATTGCACGGTGGCCGTAGGCATGGGACTCAAAGCGCACACCCAACTCGGCGCGCTGCAGCGAGTCTCGGCCTTCACACAAGGCCGTCAAATCGGCCGGCACCGCGGCATCGACGATCTGCACATGAGGGGAAAACCGCAGGGCTGTGGCGAGTTGCTGTTCCAGCGCACCGGCGTCCACAATAAAAGCCAGCTCTGCCACGCCTTGCTGCCAGGCCGAAAACTCCAGCATGGCACCGGCCTGATCACCACTGACCTTGATGTCGTAGACCGGACTGATCGCATCAACAGGCAATGAATCCCAGACCTTGAGCTCGCGCAGCAGCCGTACCGACGCTGCATTCAAGGCATAGCTGCGCACATCTTCGCGCTGGGCCAAACTGGCCTCGGCGCTGCCCAGCAATGCCACGCGCAGGCCTTGTGCCCCCAGGGCCAACGCCAAGCTGCGCCCGACACAACCCGAGCCACGAACCAAGACCTCATATCTATGCATTGGGCCATTGTAGGCAAGCGGCTGAAGGGCCTCGGATCGAAGCTTTATACAGGAGCGTCTAAAATCTCGCCTTTGCGTCTCCCGCACCACACCCAGAAAGCCTTCCATGAGCCTCAAATGCGGCATCGTGGGCCTGCCCAATGTTGGCAAGTCCACCCTTTTCAATGCGCTGACCAAGGCCGGCATCGCCGCCGAGAACTACCCCTTCTGCACGATTGAGCCCAATGTCGGCGTGGTCGAGTTGCCGGACGACCGACTGGCCGCCTTGGCCGAGATCGTCAAGCCCGAACGCGTGCTGCCCGCCGTGGTCGAGTTTGTGGACATCGCCGGCCTGGTTGCCGGCGCCTCCAAGGGCGAAGGCCTGGGCAATAAATTTCTCTCGCACATCCGCGAGACCGATGCGATCGTCAACGTTGTCCGCTGCTTCGAAGATGGCAATGTCATTCACGTCAGTGGCAAAGTTGACCCGATCTCCGACATCGAGGTGATTCAGACCGAACTCTGCCTGGCCGATATGGGCACGGTCGAGAAGAGCTTGCACCGCTACAACAAGGTGGCGCGCGCTGGTGACAAAGATGCAATCGCCCTGGTCAAGGTGCTGGAGAAATGCGAGGCCGCGCTGAACGAAGCCAAGCCGGTGCGCGGCATTGACTTCAGCAAAGAAGAGCTGGTGCTGCTCAAGCCGCTGTGTCTGATCACGGCCAAACCGGCCATGTTCGTCGCCAATGTGTCGGAAGACGGTTTCGAGAACAACCCCTTCCTCGACCGCTTGACCGAGTACGCGAAGGCGCAAAGCGCGCCAGTGGTGGCCATTTGCGCCAAGACCGAAGCCGAGTTGTCCGAGATGTCGGACGAAGACAGGAGCATGTTCCTGGCCGAAATGGGCCAGGACGAACCAGGTCTGAACCGGTTGATTCGCGCCGGCTACAGCTTGCTGGGCCTGCAGACCTACTTCACCGCCGGCGTCAAGGAAGTGCGCGCCTGGACGATTCACAAGGGTGACACTGGCCCGCAAGCGGCCGGCGTGATCCACACCGACTTCGAGCGCGGCTATATCCGCGCCCAGACCATCGCCTATGAAGACTTCATCACCTACCGGGGTGAGCAAGGCGCCAAGGATGCCGGCAAGATGCGCGCCGAGGGCAAGGAATATGTGGTCAAGGACGGCGACGTGTTGAACTTCCTGTTCAATTGACAGCCTTCGCTATCGAATAGCTGTTTGACAGGCTTAGGCACTGTGGACACAATACTGAGCATATGCACAGTTATGTGTCCGTATGCCTATAGCTTCAATTCTCGTCCTTCCGATCCACCGGCCCACCAAGGTCGCCCTCGAACCGGGCGAAGGTCGAATCCCCGTTGATCACCAGGTACGCGGTCAGCGGGTCAAGTACTGGCGCGAACTGCGCACTTCCAAGGCCACCAAGTGGGACACCTTCCCGCACTTCCCCGTCGTACTCAACGCCGACGGATCCCCGTGGGAGCCGGGCTATCTGTGGCTTTTGGACCGCGCTCGCACCCAGCCTCTGAAGACATCCACGCTGCGTCCACTTGCTGAGGCGCTGCGGGACTACAAGGTCTGGTTGGATGATGAAAAATTGGCGTGGGATGACTTCTCCGCCGACCATAAGCTCCTGCGGCCGACCTATCGCTACAGATCACACGTCAACGATCTGATCAAACGGGGTGTAATCAAGTCAAGTACCGCTGCACGGCGCATGAGCGTCGTGATCCAGTTCTACCGGTGGGTCTCGGATAACCAGGACCTCCTGGCTTGCCAGTTGCAGAACGCCCCATGGATCGAGCGAGAAATCGGCCTGGAACTCCGGGACAGCAAGGGCTTCAAGCAAGTTCTGGCCGTCACCACGACCGACATCTCCATCAAGGTGCCTCGGCGTGATTACGCCTGGGACAAAACCATCAACGACGGCGGAAAGCTCCTGCCGCTGTCACACAAAGAGCAGAAGGTGTTGGTCTCGGCTCTCAAGGAACTAGGCAACCGCGACTTTGAGTTGATGCATTACGTATCCCTGCTGACAGGTGCGCGGATTCAAACCGTGCTGACGCTGCGATGGGGCTCATTCGCACGGCCGCCTGACCAGATCAATCACTGGCCGATGAAGTTGCAGTGTGGACCCGGCACCGGGGTTGACACCAAAGGGGATGTTGCGGACGTTTACCTGAGCGTCCACAGGCAGCTTTACGAGTGGCTTCACGTGTACTCGACCTCACCGCGATCGGCCAAGCGGCGGGAGAAATCTCTGCTCAAGCAGGCCGAAATCAATTACCTGTTCCTGAGCAACCAGGGCGGGCCGTACTACGAGTCCAAGGATGACATCAACGCCATCCGGGACTCCGCGGAGCCGATGAA
This sequence comes from Paucibacter sp. B2R-40, assembly GCF_025717555.1. GTDB lineage: Bacteria > Pseudomonadota > Gammaproteobacteria > Burkholderiales > Burkholderiaceae_C > Paucibacter_A. The sequence goes on from NZ_JAJIRP010000004.1 coordinate 255,422, forward strand.
GCGCTCTTCCTCTACCGGTCAGAACCTTCGAGCCTTCATCAAGGATAAGGTCACCCCGCTGATGCAGAAGACCTTGCCGGGCTTTGAGTACCGGTTCCACGACCTGCGCGCCACCTTCGGCACCAACTGGATTGACTCGGTCACCAAGGGCGGTGACACCCGGGAGCGCTACATGTGGTGCCGCGAGCAGCTCCGCAAACTCATGTGGCACAAGCAGGCCACGACCACGGACGGGTACATCGAATACCGGCAGCACATGCACATGCTGGAAACCGCGCTTGAGGGTTGGAACACTACCCTGCTGGATCTGATCGCTTCGGCAGGCGAAGAGAAAGCGTAGAACCGCAAAGCGGCAAGCAATACAGGGAGAGTCACTTGAAGATGTCCAGTTGGATCACTGCGAACAAGACCTTCGTCGCCGCGCTTCCGCACCTCAAGTTCCCCCTCAAGCCCGGGCTACCGGACGTCTTTGCGCCTCAGAGCACCGTCATGAAAATCGAGGGGGCTAGAAAGGCGCACACGTATCTGTGGTGTTACCTGGAGCGCGATTTGTTAGGCGCATCCGTACACCGGTTCAACCCACAGAGCCTCTCCGCGCGGCGGGTCCAGGATCTGCCTCATGCATTGGAACTACTGAGCAAGCAGCAGACCTTCGAAAACCTCCGCCCAAGCTCCGTGATAACCGAGCTCACTTTGCTCTCAAGCCTCATGAAGTGGGCCGACGGCCCCGTCCATAAGGGCAAGTTCGAATCGATACTCAGCGACCCCGATGTTGCCCTACTGGCTCTGAAGGCGCACCACACCTACCTCAGGCAGCGACTGCAGGGGCATGGAGGCCACAAGCGCATCAGAAGCAACGTGGCAGGCCAGATGGACTCAGCCGCAATCAAGGCAATGTCTGCGATCCACGGCCGCGAGTACGGCAACCTGATTGAGCCGCTGAGTACGGCGCCCGGTCCGGGAGTCAAAGCCCCCAAGACCGAAGACGTCAAGAACTTCATGTCATGCGTCCAGGGGGTGTTCGACTCCATCGTTCGGTTGACGAATCAAACACAAAGTGGCGACCCTATAAGGCCATTGACCGAGGTCGATTCCGTATCCGGCGAAATCATCTGGAACTGCGACGGCAAGGAACAGCGCCAGGAGGTCATCAATTCCAACCGCTCTCGGCTGATGGAGATCGGCTGCATTGCCTTCGCGGCTTTGTGTCTGGGCGACTCAGGCGCGAACCTGGCTCAGATCCAGGCGTATGAAACTCCGGACGACTTGGAAGAGCAACTCAGCGATCCCGAGAGGATCACGCTCAAGCAGAAGGTGATTAAGTTCCGAGCCGGGGGCAAGTACGCGCCAGTCCACCTCACGGCCACGAGCTCTACCCGCCTTCGGGCCTACCTGGCGCTGCGACAGAACTTGATCAGGCGGCTTGATTGCCCTGACCTCGAACAGATGTTCATTCGGGGCGACCGAGGAGGGTCGGGGAACAAGATCATCGGGATCGCTCCGATCACAATGGCCTTCTCCAACGACCTCAGAAGTCGGTTTCACTCCCTATGCATTGAACTGCCGAAGGTCACCATGCAGCAATTGCGTGTGCACCGTCAGGGGGACTTCGCTCGAAAGCACAACCCGAGGGTGGTGGCAGACATGACCGGCAACACGGTCGAAACCGCCATCAAGGCCTACAACAAGATCGCGGCGGAAGAGGCACGCGAAGAGATGACACCCTTCTTGGTCAACTTGACCCAGGTGGTGAGATCCAACGCTGAACAGAGGCCCACAACCAAGATTGCCGTGGGCGAGTGCGACGACCATGGCAACCCCAAGGCGATCGCTGAGAACCCACTGGTCACACCAGACTGCAAGAAGACCCAGGGTTGCTTTTTCTGCGACAAATACAGACTTCATGCCGATGAACTTGACGCGGCCAAGCTGATGAGTTGCAGGGCTGTCCTCGAACGGCTCGATCCCGCCCACGGATCCGGTGCAGCAGAAAAGGTCTATGTGGTCGTCGTGGACCGGATCACTTCTCTTCTGTTGGAGATCAAGCGCCAGAACCCGAGCGCCCACGAACGGGCCAGGCAACAGGTGGTCGAGCAAGGGAATCTGACCCGGTACTGGGCATTGCGGCTGCAACAACTCCACACCCTGGGGCTCCTGGGCGCCAAGCCCAACACGTACGGCTCCTCCAACTCAAACACTCAACCTTGAGGGCCGCGCCATGAAGCACATAGACATCGATCTGAGGGCTGAGGCGCCGCGCACAGCAGAGGCCGCCGGAGGCTTACCGCCAGATGCAGAGGCGGCTGCATCGGTTGCGCCGTACTTCGACCCGGAGACGGTGGTGACCCTTGACGTGAACGGCCAACCCCTGAGTCTATACAAGTATCCCTCCTGGGACTTCCGTGCACTCAGCGCGGATGGCAACACCACTCAGAGTCTGTACTTCTTCGAGGCGCAGCCTCTGCCAATGCCCCGGACCGTAAGCCTGCCCGATCTGGCTGCCTTGATCCGCGAGCAGCATAAGGCGCTGCTGTGGCTGCACATTGACGCGGGAAGGATGCGGGCGTTCAAGACGCTGGAAAGTGCAAACCACGCTTTGAACCGGCTGTCCAAGACTGCTTACTGCCAGGGGGTGAGCCTCTTCGACCTGATGACCGACCCGATCAGCATGACGGCCGCCGTTGCTAAAATGAACGTCGGCTGGGTCAAATCGACAAAGGCACTGATCAAGACTCTTTGGCGCCACCAAGATTTCCTCAAGGTTAATGGTGCTGTGAAGCTCAAGCAGCTTCAGGCCGCCATCAAGGAAGCATCCAGTGACGATTCAGGCAATGATCGTCAAACCCCCATTCTGCCCAGCCGCATCTACTGCGCAATCCTTGGCCGCCTGCTGGAGTCCTTGGATGAAATCGAACAGGACCTCGACGAGGTACTCCAGGCATTCCAGGCCGAGCGCGCCGGCTCCCTTGATGCCCCGGACGGCCTGTCTGCCAAACAACTCGCTTCGCACAGACACAAGACCCTCGCCCACGTTGACGAATTCCTCAAGACCAAGGGATATGACCCCCAGTCAGGCGACAAACGAAAGCCCTTCCTCGAAGGCCTGCTGACTAGGACCCAGGCAAGGTTGATGCACACCGTCATCGCCTTCTCCGGGATGCGGGTCGGGGAGGCACTAATGTTGCCACTCCAAGGCGTGCTCGAAGACATCGAGTACCGCAACCAGATCCACTATGTGATCAAGGGGTACACCTCCAAGCTCGACAATGGAATCAAGCGCGCCGCCCAATGGGTCACCAGCCATGAAGGACAGCGTGCGATCAAACTGGCCCAGCGGATCGCATTCACCATCCTGGATATCTACGGCGGTGATAACCCAACTCAAGGCCGTGCCCTGCTGTTCTGCAGCAGCTGCAATCCCTACAAGGCGAAGGACAAAACCCAGACGTACGCTGAAAATTTCATCCCGATGGACATTCGTCCGATCGTCATGCAGCAGGACATCGACGAGCTCAATGCGATGGAGTTGGCTCGCCCTTGGCAGCGAGACGGTCTAGAGGTCGGAAAGCCCTGGCCGCTGACTTACCACCAATATCGTCGCAGCCTAGCGGTGTACGCCCACCGCTCAGGCATGGTGAGCCTTCCCGGCCTCAAAAGCCAACTACAGCACATCACTCAGGAGATGGCGTCCTACTACTCGGACGGCTTCTGCCGAGCGGTCAATCTGGTCTTCGACAAGGAACACTTCAGTCACGAATGGAAGGCAGCTGCATCGGAATCGAGCTACATGGCCTATACCTTGGCCATTCTGTTCAGCGATGAAGAGTTGATTGATGGCATTGGCGGCAAGGGGGCTGGTCGGATTGCCCAGGTGGTAGCCAACCGCTCAAAGGCCGAAACCCTCAAGCTGTTCGAGCAAGGCAAGCTCAAGTACAAGGAGACGGTACTAGGGGGCTGCGTGTCCACCGAGGAGTGCAAGCAAACCCCGTTGGAGCCGATCCCGTGGGATTGCATTGAGGGCGACTGCCCCAACGCCATCGTGTTCGGCAAGCGGCTGAACCGCTTGCTCGAAACCCAGCAAGCGGTGGTAGCCACGCTGGAATCAAATGAGCGTGGCAGCGTGGAGCACCGACTTGAGACCGACCACCTTAGGGTCCTGCTGAAGGCCCGCCAACGACTGCAGGAGACCCAATGAGCGCACCAGTCCAGACCCAAAAGTACTACGAAGCCCTTGAGCGTCTGAAAGCACGCGGCGCTGCGATCAGCAACGATGCGGTGTCCATTGAAGCCGGCAGCGGTCGTGGGAGTATCAAGCGTTCACGCCCTGCCCATGCTGAACTGATAAGCGCTATAGACGCCGCAGCCGCCGAACAAGCGCAGGCCAAGCAGGACAGCGACCCGACGCCCGAACTCCGGGATCAGGTGAAGCAATTTGAGCATCGGCTCGATCAGTCCATGGATCGTGAATTGGCCCTGCTGAAGGAAGTACTGGATCAGCGGCTGACGATCAAGCAGATGGCCGAAGAGATCCGGCAGTTGAAAATGGGCAGGCTTGTGGCGGTCCAGTAACAACGTCCAAATACGCTCCGCGCAGCGGTGGGGTTCGCGGGGTGGGACCGTAGGCAGAGGGGCGAGTGGGGCAGCGCCCGAGCCCTTTCAATCCTCAAGTTGCGTATTCCGACCAGTCTAGACACCTGTTCCGATTGAAACTGGCCATCCATTCCGATGTGGCTAAGCCAGCCCAAAATCGGCGCCAGCGATCTCGTGACAAGGCATTTGAAGGGCTGCAACGTGCCCGAAGCCGAGGTTCGAGATCGACTACGAAGGGCGGCCTCGCAGCGGTTGCTGCCGTTTGTCTGCAGACAGGAAACTGGTGAACCCGACCAGAAGCTGTCGTCTGCGAGCGACGGCTTTGAGCTCACGCCTTTCAGACCCAACAGCGCACTCTCCGCCACGCCGTAGCGGGATGCGAGGCGCCAAGAACGTTCGCAAGACCCGGTGAGTGCAATGCGTAGCCCGTGTACCGTTGTAGGCAGCCTCGGGCGTCGAGGGATCCACAGGAGCCATGCGCCACGCGAGAGCCTCAAGATTAAGGGCGCGATACCCATCCGCCAAGCCGCTTGAAAAGGCGTAGTGTGTTTAAGCACATAGAAGCGGCCTGTTTCACGCTAACGCGAGCATCGTACTGACAGTGCTGCTACGGCCTTACATCATAATGTTACAAAACAGCGCAATTGGTCCGTCATTTCATCCGTGCCAGGAACGCGTTGCGCCTAATCTGAAATAGGGGGGATATCTATGACCACGTCGGTTCTTCAAACCTTTGTTCGCCAAAGCCTCATTGAACTTGACGGCGACGACTCTCGCCTGGCCAAACTTCAAGCGGCTGCGACAGCGCTCTCCGAAGACTGTGCATCGGGGCCTATCGCCACCGCCCTCCCGCTTCTATTCGCTGCCCTGCAGCCAGAAGATACAGCCGTAGATGGCAGCTTTGTAGACGTTGCCGACGTGATCGAAGAGCACTGGTCTACCTACAAGAGCGTCTTCAAGGATGGGCGAGCGACAACACTCTACAGAGCCGTTGCGTTACAAGCAATCGTTGAGGCCATTGAAAGCGCTCCTGCGCTGGGTACGGCGATCGCGCTCTTGTTGCGCAATATCCGATCCGAACTGGTAACCGGGAAATACGAGCCTGCGATCAGGATGGTGGCCGAAGCTGCAGAAGAGGCGTTCGCGTCTGAACGGGAATCCAGCATCGTGGCGGCGGCGAAGGCGGATGCAGCCCTTGCAGCAGCGGCAAAGACCGTAAAGATCGACCGCGCGAACTTGAAGAAACGAATCGAAGCGGCAGTCGGCCCGAATGATCGCCAGGGCCAGGCGCTGGAATCCCCGAACCAGCATTGGCCCAATTCAGGAAACCCGTGGAGCTATGATTTTTCGGATCGTATGGCCGTGATCATTGGCGATTACGTCGATCTGGCAATTGCAGAGTCGGCCAAGCTTGACGCCAAGAATCATGGCGCCGTTGGAACAAGTCTGACTGCCATCGGCAAGATTGATCCCGCTCTAAAGCGCTCCGCCGGCCTGCTGTGGTGGAGGCAAGCTCTCTATTCGGAGTCTGCTGGCCAGCCCTATCGTGCGCTGCCGAGGGCTGACGCCGTCGTCCATGCTGTGATCGACTTGGCAGCCCAGATTCCTCCAGCGTATGAACCTGCCTTGGACTCCTTCCTTATGGAAGCGATCCTCGCGTTGAACCTGAATGATGAGGCCATGGGCTCAGGCGCAGTCCTCGAAGTCTTGCCTTTGGCGAACGAGAAGCTCGATGAAGCCTTGCTGTACGAGGCGCCCGCAGGCCTGATGATTTCCGCTCTTTTGGAAAGAGACACCTCTAGCCTAGTCGCGGATCCGCGTCTGGCGCCCCACCGTTGGGCAGTGTGGTTGATCCGCGAGCTCATGGCATTGCGCGCAGTGGAGGGTCTTCAGGCGGCGTCTAGCGAGTCGGAAGAACGGAAATGAGCCACTGCCCGCACAAGGGCTGTAACGCCCCCGAGATGTCCTGCGTGCAGGGCGAAGAGATCGAGGACTGCCCGGCATGGAAAAGCAGGGGCAACAGTGGTTCGGAAGACGAAGCGGTGGTCGCGACCGACGGGCAGACTGCGAGGGCTTTGCGTTTCCCCTGGACCGGCAATGTGATGGGGCCGGCCGATCTCCCCTACCTTGCAGGTTCCAAAACCGTCCGGCTGCTGACCATGGCCGGCGCATCTGACGCCGGCAAGACATCGCTGCTTGCGGCCTTCTATCTGCTGATTGCACGAGGCCACCAGCCCGAGGGGGTTGAATTCGCCGGGTCCCTGACTCTAGAGGGATGGGAAAACATTGCGGGCAGCCTGCAGTGGAATGCACTGAATGGTCCGACCTTTCCGGCGCACACCTCCAGCGGCGGCGGTCGATCGCCAGGCATGCTTCACATGACGCTTCGCAGTTCGAGCAGCGAGTGCGAACTCGTTGCAGCTGACGCGCCCGGCGAATGGTTCACCGATTGGGCGGTGCACCGCGATAACCCGCGAGCCGACGGAGCCCGATGGCTAGCCGAGCGGACCGACGTCTTCCTTGTTATTGCTGATTCGAAGGCGCTCTCCGGGCCAGGTCGCGGACAGGCACGTCAGGCGCTGCTGGACCTGCTGCGCAGGGTCGGCTCAGAGCGTGATGGTCGCCCTGCGGCGCTGGTCTGGACGAAGTGTGATCTCACGGTTCCGTCTGGCATTCAAGCGGCCATCAGGGAGGGTGCGGCAAGAAGCCTGAAGGACTACCGGGAATTCAGCGTCAGCATGCAACCGGAAGCAGGGAGCGAGAGCCGCGACAAGGGCCAAGGCATACTTGAGCTGCTTGCCTGGGGCGTCAGTGCTCAACCGAGCAATCGCGAAGAATTGGTTGCCGATCACGATTGCAGTGGCCTGCTGCGCACGTTTGGGAGCTTCGCATGAGCGGCGCAAGCAATGACGAGGTCCGGATTGCCCTATTCGGCGAATCAGCCCACGGGAAGTCCCACTACGGCGCCCAACTGTTGTCTCGAATAGAGGCGGAGAAGTGTGAGCTGAAGCTTCGTACCGCTTCAGTAGATCTGTCGGCCTACGACGACGTCCGCAAAAAGCTTAATTCAGGCCTGTCTGCCGAGCACACGCCGAGCGGCATGTACAAGGACAACCTTTGGCCCGTGGTCGACGGGAAGGGCCGAGCGCTGGATCTGACCTGGCCAGACTATGCTGGCGAACAGGTTAAGCAGGTGATCGACGGTCGAACCATGAATCAGGAATGGCTGGAGCGCACTCAAGGCGCAGATGGCTGGATGCTGGTGGTTCGCCCAAAGCTTGCAAAGCTGGACGAAGACGTATTCTCGAAGCCGCTGGCGAGCCTTGGCAAGTCGAGCGCTTCCTCGGGTGCTAAGCCCAAGCGCTCAACGCAGGCGAGGCTGGTCGAGCTCTTGCAGATGCTCGTTCATGCACGCGGCCTCCGCGATCGAACCGCGCTACCGCCGCTGGTCCTCCTGCTGTCCTGTTGGGATGAGTTGAAGCTCTCCAAAGGCACCGCCCCATCGCAAGTCATCGACAGCTATATGCCGCTCCTTGCTTCATACGTTCGATGCATCTGGGCGGACAGGGTCTTGGTCCTTGGCCTGTCGGCCTTGGGAGTTGAACTTAGCGACAAGGTGCCCAACGAAGATTTCGTTGACAACGGCCCGGAGAACTTTGGGTTCGTCGTCAAGGCGGACGGAGAGGAAGATCCCGATCTGACGATCCCGCTCGTCAGATTGGCTGACATGTCTGTCGGATGATGATCATTCAGCAGGCCATCTATGGCGTGTCCACCGGACACGCCCTGCTTCGCTGCAGCGATAACACGCTGTTCAAGGTGTTCAACGAAGCCGCGTGGCTCACTGACCTGCCGGCGACTTGTCCTTATGGCATCACCTGGGCGCCGTTTTTTCGCATGGTCCGACTGGATGACTGGATGTTCTTCGTCCACACGCGGCCGGATGCCGAAGCGAAACGCGGCGGCATGGTGCTTTCGCGGGCGGCACTCATCCCGCTGAGTCTAATCGGAGAGCTCCACGACCTGTCCCACCTTGCTGCCAACCTTCAAGAACCGTGGACGCCAGAAGTAGAAATCAGGCCGTTGTCCTTTCCTGAGAGCGTCGGTCGGATTTCAGAGGCGCAAGTTCCTCCGCTCACTGCTGCGATCGCCCACTGGGTCATGCGCGATCCCAACAGGCCCGCCGTCGTCTTCCAGCAGGACGGTCTCGACGAAGCACTGTTCGAACTTTGGCGGCGGGTACCTTCGGAGTTCCGCAGCAAGCTTACGTTCGGGCTAAGTTTCAGTCCTGGAGACGTTGAACAGGCCAACGTCGTATTCACCCCCAAGGAGCTAGCTTCTCGATGGGATCCCTCCCAAATCGTCGACCCAGAGCATGGTCTGGACGTCGACGGACACGTCGCGACTGTACTGGACTTGCAGCTGGATCAATCCGTACGTGATTTCGCTAGCCGCGTTTCGCTTCCCTTGGATTCGGCGAATTCCATCTCGTATGCCATCCAGGCTTCCGAACTCTGGCATGTTAAACCCACACCGGCCAGCGATGTGAAGTTGCTCAGGATCCTTGTTGAGGTAGCCCGTCCTAGCTCGGGCGCATCTGAAGCCAGGGCTCTGGTTACGCGGCGCCTCGCGGCGGCTCATGCGACCTGGCCGCAATCGGTCGTCATGCAGATGCGCAACCTCGACCTGACGTCGGTCGAGGGGGCTGACGAAGTCGAGCTTGGGATTCAGACCTGGGTGACGGCGCGAGCTGTTTCCACGAATCAGGAAGGCCTGCTGGAGGTACTGGCTGCTTGGCTGACGGACAAACCTAGGCCCCCGTGGAAAGATTCTGTAAAGACCGGCCTCGCCGCCGCGCTCGCCAGGAAGTCGATATCCGATGATCTCTTCAGGCTGACCTGGCAGGCGATCAAGAACGATCCAAGTAGAGCGCCTCGAGGCCTTTCGATTCTGCATGGGGCGGTGCACGAGAAGCAACTGACTGCTTGTGTCGACCATAACCTCTCGTTGGACATCGCGGAGCAAATCCTGCCAACAGCTTTGTCGATGGAATGGTGGCTCTTGGCAGGGACCCTGCTTGCGCGATCGCGTTCAACTGTCGATGCGCTTCGTGCCGCAGTGGTTGCGGCGCCAAGCACCAAGGCCGCGCGCAAGTCCCTTATCAGCAGCTCACTGAGCAACGCGGGTCCGATCGAGCTCGTGGACGCGGCCATCGCGGTTCGCGACCCCATTGCAATGCAACTGGCCGGTCAGGAAGCCGAGAAAGACCGTTCGGTGCTTCTCGGCTTTGACTGGATGCGCTTCGAGTGGTTCGAGGTCTTTAAGGCCGCCTACGACCTCTCACCCAACGTCATTGATGCATTGCCCAATCGAGTCGACGGAATGGGTCAAATGATTGCGGCGCAAATGGCGGCGCAAGCGATCTGGCAGGTCGTGGCTGCCACCCCGCTGGCCGACCTGTCTGAGGTTGCAGATAGGCAGCGTGCCTGGGACCTAATCCCAGTGCACCTTGTTGATGGGATCCTGGCCGTCACCGCACGTGGCTGGCTGGCACGCTTCGAGCAAGGACATGTGTCGGCTGCTGACCTCGATCCCAGGCTGGCGCCGATTGTCTCCGGCATGGCCAGGCGGCCCGACTATGTTCTGGATGCACTTCGGCGTGAGCCGGCTTCACTGCCTCGATTTCTTGCCGACTTCCCTTTTGCAACCGACGCCGACGCATTTCGGTTCCTCACAGGCCTGAAAGCCACCGAGCTGCGCTTGGCGGAAGCCTCATCGAAGGCGCTAGGTCAGGCGTTTGTTGTGAATGACTGGGGTGATGCAGCGAGAGGTGCTGTTTACTGGATGAATGCTCGTCAAGACCTTCGGCCCATGTACCGCGAATGCATTTCGCTCGTATCAATTTTCGATAGGCTGTGGGTGAGTTGGGAGTTGGGCATGTCATCGCCCCTCACCGTCGATCAGGCCTGGGAGGCTTTTGCGACTGAGGCCGCGCATCTCTATCCCACAGGGCCGTGGCACGACGCTATCTGGAGCCGCAGCGGCGGCGATGAAGGGGACCTGGTCTATCAGGGAACCGGCAAGGCCACTTGGCACCGCTGCATACAGGACCTCCGAAATGGAATGGCGCCAGGGGCCGATGCGGTCCTCAAAAGGATGATCGAAGAACTTCCCCACAACAACACTCTCAAGCAACTTCAGCAGCAAAGGTTTTGGCGATGATTGGACAGCGAAAGGAATTTCCAGGCGGGCATGCCCTGTTGATCGGGATCGGCAAGGGCTATTCGGGACGATTGGAGCTGCCTGAGGTCGTGCGTCATGACGCCGAGGCGTTGGGCGTGGTGCTGCGTGATCCAGAGCTTTGCGGTTACCCGGCTAGCCAGGTGCGACTGCTCCTGGACGCCGACGCGTCCCGCGCCAACATCCGTTCGGCGCTTCAGGAGTTGGCGCACAACGCCAAGCCGAGCGACACGGTCATCATCTTCTTCTCTGGCCATGGTGGACAGTCGGCGGTCGGGGAAGATGCCTTTGGCTACATCTGTCCAGCCGACTACGTCTTCATGGACCCGGAGAACACGGGTATCAAGACGGACGAACTCAGCAACCTGGTCAACGCCATACCGGCTGCGCGCGTCGTTCTAATTCTTGATGCCTGTCATGCGGAAGCCGCTGCCGTTGTTAAGTCCGATGACGCTCAGAAGGGCTTGTTGCCGCGGGGGTTGCTAACACCGGCGCTTGAGAGATTGAGTGCCGGAAGCGGCCGTGTCGTTTTAGCCTCATGCAGTGAAAATGAGAGTTCTTTTACCTACAGTGCCAAGGGCCAGAGTCTCTTTACGTACTTCCTTCTTGAAGGCTTGAAGGGCGCTGCGCCAGTAATTGAAGATGGTGTCATCGGAGTACTTGATCTGTTTATATATCTATCCAGGGAGGTGCCTGCGCGGCCGCAGCGAGGGCAAGTACAAACACCGGTGATCCTGATGCGCAGCAAGACAAACTTCCCGCTAGCGCTGCGACGAGGCGGATGGCTGAAAGGCGTTGAAGATCCGATGCCCGGATCGAGCCCTGCGCTCGATCCGGCCGCAACCAGGCGCGCCTCGTCCGTAGACTCGCGGCGCCTTGAGCGCGTTCTTGCGACCCTCTATCCCACGGGGCCCCTTCACGATGAGATCTGGTCCAGAGCCGGTGGTGACATATCGACCCTTCGACTGTCTGGTAGCGGGAAGGCCTCATGGCATGCGGCCGTGAAAGCCATCGACAACGGCGGCGGCGGTGCTGGGATCAGCTATGCCTCTTTGATCGCAGCAGCACTCGATGAATATCCCACCCATTCGGACTTGCTGGAGCTTTCCGGTTCGTAGCCCAAGTCTTGCCGACAAGCGACTGATGGCCCTGATCGGCACCTACTTGCGTGCTGGGGTGCTGGTCGGTGGGCACACACAGCCGAGCGAGGTGGGTACGCCGCAAGGCGGACGGCCATCTTCCGTATTTACTGGGTTTTTTACTGTTTAGTTGATGGCTTGGACTCAAAATTGGACTCAAGGCAATGTGCTGTCTCCAGATCTAGATTCGCCAATGGCCCGGCCGAAGCTCGCTTCATTGGCGGTACTTTCTGGCCTACTCTATCTAGTGGCGATGCCCAGTTGCGCGAGTTGATTGGATAGGCAGCGGTTGTAAGCCGCAGGTCCCTCAACAACTCTCTTGCCTCGACATGCCGACTCAATAGATTGGCGCTCGACTGTGTTGAGACTGGTTAGGTCGACATTCCTCGGCGCTTTGTCTAGTTGCCCAAGTTGATTGGACAGGCAGCGGTTGTAAGCCGCAGGCCCCTCAACAACTCTCTTGCCTCGACACGCCGACTCAATGGATTGGCGCTCTACTGAATTGAGGCCGGCTAGATCGATTCTATTGTTTTCGAGATGCGCAGTTGGTCCGATCTCTGAACCGGAGGGCAGCTCAACCGCCAGACTGGGGGCCGAACTTGCTTGGGCCATCGGAGTTGATAGTTCCCTAGGATGTTTTGGCTCCAAGGCCCGTTGTTGTTTGCTTGGAATCGCTACATCGCCCGGGGCTGCTTTCGTCGAATTAGCATGTGAAGTCCCATTCGTTGCCAGCTTTGCTGTTTCTTCTGCTCGACCAATCGTGACCGCCTTAGGGCTTTTGATCTCGGGCGGCGAACTAGCCAATGTTCCTGTGGAGTCGTGGCGTGGAGGTGTTTTTGTATTCGGCCCAGAATTGAGCCAGAAAAGGGTTGCAATGATTCCGGCGCCGAGAATCCAACGAAGTCGGTTCGGGCTGCTTTTTGACACTTGAGCTTGAGCATGAGGGAGCGGTCCGCCAGCTAGTGCCGTGTTGTTGGTCGCTGCAGAGTCTTCCTTCGAAGGTTGAGCTGGCTGTGGCGATGAAGCCGTGGTCGCTGATGTCTGCTGTAAAACTAAGTTCGAGGCGGGAGCAACAGGCCGATCAGTCATGCGGCGATCGACCGCTGCGCAGACTTGCTCAATTGTTGACTTTGCACGGGCTAGGTCAACGTGAAAGAACTCCTGACCCCATTTCCCGCGTCGCTGCTCAATTAGTATCGCGAACACCTCTTTCTCGGCAGTTCCACAGTCACGGGTTTTTCGCTCGTATACGCAACGAAAAACTCCAGGTGTGCCCGTATTCGCGTCGGAATTCAGATCGGCTGCGCGGGCATTTCCTGATCTAGTACTGCACCCGATCTTGAACCAGCCATCGCGCAATCCGTCGTTCTCAAGTATGTAGACGACGCCCGGTTGACCTACCAGCGTTTGGAAGCCTTTAGATTTGTGAAAGCGGGCTCGGCGCACCTCTACACTCCCAGATTTTTTTCAAATTAGATATGAACCTCGCTTCCAATGTTGGACGAGTTCGTTGAACGCGATAGCCTGTGCGTTGATTTGTATGCGGGGCGATTCGTTTGTGGCCATGTCCGAAACAAGCCGGCTTCAACTCCCCAACCTCGCCCCAGCCACGCCATACAAGTGCTTCTGAAATCCCACAAACACTTGCCTGACCTGGTCTGGCCTGCCCAGTTCCGCAAACGCATCGTTTAATGCATTGTTGTACTTGAGCTTGAGCAGAGGCGATAACTTCTCGCCGTCGAGTTCGTCGATGCCTTGCTTCACATATTGCGCCAGCACGAAATCGACAAATGCCTGCTGCTTGCCGGTGAAGTTGGCCGCCGCTGCCGTCGCCACCTTGGCCGCCTCAGCTCGGTCCGCCCGGCTGACCGGCTCGGCAGCAAACGCCACATAGGCCAAAACGTCAAACAGATCGCTGTGCTCGGCCTCGATGATCACTTGCATCTCGGCCAGCGGCTCGCGGCCAAAGCCTTTGTCGGCCAGCCCGGCCAACAGCGCTTTGCGGGTATCGGGGTCACTCCAGATGCGCCGCAGTTCGTCCTCATCCTTGAAGAATTCCGGCAACGCGCCGTACAGCATCTCCAGAAACTGCGCGGCCGACATCGGCCGGCCATCGGCGCTCCAGAATGTGGTGGCCGACATATGCTGCAACAGCCGCACCTTGCCATCGGCCAGCTTGACCGTCGTCTTCACCGGCTTGGGCTCGTCCCCAGCCGGCGGTTCACCTGGCAGCGCTTCGTCTTCGGCATCCCCGTCATCACCAGCGCCGGCAGCTCGGCCACCCTTGGGCGGCTCAGGCTCGACCGGATCGCCGTCCCATTCAGGATCGTTGAAATGGTGGTGCGCCTTCACGAAGTCATAGATGGTGAAGAAGTCCTTGCCGTCATAGAGCCGCGTGCCGCGCCCGATGATTTGCTTGAACTCAATCATTGAGCCCACCGGTCGCATCAGCACGATATTGCGCACATTACGGGCATCCACGCCCGTGGACAGCTTTTGCGAGGTCGTCAGGATGGTCGGGATGGTCTTCTCGTTGTCCTGAAAAGCCCGCAGGTGCTGGTCGCCCAAGGCGCCATCACTGGCCGTCACGCGTGCGCAGTAGAGCGGGTCGGCGCTGGTTTTGTGCTGGTTGATCAGGTCGCGCACCATCGCCGCGTGGTCTTGGGTGGCGCAGAACACCAGCGTTTTTTCACGCTGGTCGATCATGCCCATCAGCAGCTTGACCCGGTATTCCTCGCGCTCCAGGATGATGATGATGCGATTGAAGTCGCTCTCCACATAGCGCTTGCCCGCCACCACTTCGCCGGCCACCACCGCGTCATCCGGCGTGTGGGTGTAGTCATCGATCGTGGTGGCAATCTGCTTGACCTTGAACGGCGTCAAAAAGCCATCGTTGATGCCGTCCTTCAACGAATAGCTGTAGACCGGCTCGCCGAAGTAGGCGTACGTGTCAGCATTGGTCTTGCGTTTGGGCGTGGCCGTCAGGCCCAACTGCACGGCCGGCGCGAAGTAGTCCAGGATGGCGCGCCAGTTGCCCTCGTCATTGGCGCCGCCCCGGTGGCATTCGTCGATGATGATGAGGTCGAAGAAGTCGGGCGGGTACTCCCCAAAGTAAGGCGCGCCGCCAGGCCCGGACATAAAGGTCTGAAAGATCGTGAAGAACACACTGCCATTCTTGGGCACGCGGCCTTTCTTCTTGATCTCGTCCGGCGCGATGCGCACCAGCGTGCCGGGTGACGTGTCCTCAAAAGCCGAGAAGGCATTGAAGGCCTGATCAGCCAGGATATTGCGGTCGGCCAGGAACAGCACGCGCGGCCGGCGTGTCGGCTCTTGGCCCGGCTTCAGCGTCTTCCAGTCGCCCAGATTCCAGCGGCTTTGAAACAGCTTCCAGGCCAGTTGAAAGGCAATAAAAGTCTTGCCGGTGCCGGTGGCCAGGGTCAGCAGAATGCGGTCGTTACCGGCTTCGATCGCCTCAAGCACCTTGGTGATGGCGATATCCTGGTAATAGCGCCCCTGCCAAGTGCCGCCCTTGTCTTCGAACGGTATGGATGAAAAACGCTGGCGCCAGGCTGTTGAAACGGCATCCTCGCCGGCATCTCCGGAAGCTGCAAAGGTCAGATCCCACAGCTCATCTGGCGTCGGATACCGGGCCACATCGCCTTCGGCGCCGGTTGCCATGTCGATGCCGTAGATCGTCTGTCCGTTGCTGGCGTAGGTATGGCGTACGGCCAGCTTGGTGGCATAGGCCTTGGCTTGCCCAACGCCCTCGGCGCATGCCACATCCCAGGCCTTGGCCTCCAGCACCGCCAACTTGGTGTTGCGGTAGACCAGCACATAGTCAGCCACTTCGGCCTTGGCCCGCTTGCCACCGCCGATCAGCCGGCCTTCGGTGATGCGGAACTCGCGCCGGATGACGCTGCCCTCGACCACGCCCCAACCGGCGGCGTTCAAGGCGGGGTCGATATGCTCGGCCCGGGTTTCGGCTTCGTTCATAGGTTTGCTTCCTCCCAAAAGCAGCTCAATTCGGAAACTTGGCAGTGCTGTTTTCGTCCACGATGCACCAGAACCTATAGGCCACATCGCTGCCCTAGATGCGCGCCCAGTTGGTCAGCGCCCTGCAACATTTGAATATCATGTCCGGGTAAGTGGCATTGCCCTTGAACTCCCGCGAGGCCGCCTCCGCCGGTTCGGCGCTTAGCTGGTCGATCAGGGCGCCGTCGCGGGCCGAGTTCATAGCAATGACTGCTGGCCACCGACGTACTTGGCTGTGCCGTCTGGAATGAGGCCTTTCTGTCGGATCAGTTCGATGGCACTGCGGAACCTATGCCCTGGAATTTCAAGCTTGTCAGCGTGCCAGCCTTCGCGGGCCGCCGACACAATGGCGTCATCCGTCACCGCAGAACCCTCGATCAGCAGGTTGTTCCAGGCGGCAAGCACCGTGGCAAACACTTCGGCCTCGGTCTTGTCCATTGGCACCAGCAGGTCGATGACGCTGTCCAGCTGCGGAAGATAAGGCGCCAGCGCCCAATTGGCTGTCGCCAAGCGCTCCTCAAACGCGCTGAGTTTCTTGAACTCGTAGCGCCCGTCATGTGAGACCATCTCGAAGAATCCAACCGCCTTGGCCCAGGCCTCGGCTTTGAGCATCTGTTGGAAGTCGTTCGGCCCGGCGGCATCCCGCATCGGTTGCCGACCAAGGTCGATCTTGGCAATGGCCTCGACCAGATGCAGCGTTTTCTGCTCCTTCACGCGCCCGAAAGATTTTTCCCTCATTTGTCGTGCATGCCGGGCATAGGCAATGGCGATAACGTTGGCGGTGAATTCGGGGCTTGTGGTTTGCAAGGCTGCTGGTTGGGTAACTCTCGCATGCTTCGATGCAGTCAGCTTGCCGCTGAAGGCTTGTTGGAGCAGGGATTTCTTGAGTTCGGCGAGGGCTGCGAGTTTGCTGCGATAGATTGCTTCGAGTTGGTGACTGCCTTCTCTCAACGCGTCAAGAATTTCAACTATAGATTTTTGCTCATTCAGACTTGGCAGCGGCAGCTGCAAGTTCTTGGAGTCTGGAACACGCATGTGTTGAACCGTGGAACCCGATGCTCGGGCCCGTATCTGATCTTGAAGCGGCTGGGATTGGAGGGCGTACAACAGAAACCGGTTGTCAAGTTTCTCGGCATTTGCTCGATAGGAAACGACACGCTGTCCCAGGAACACCTTTTCATCGCTGAGAAGCATGCCAACCTCCCCCATGGGGGCCTCCCTCGTCAAGATGACATCCCCTCTTTGCGGAGTTTGGCGGCGCGTCCAGATGAGATAAGTTTCCTCGGAAACGTAGTTCACGGAATCTAGACTCACACGCCCATGCCGAACATTTGTTGTTCGAATCATTTTGAACGGCGTTGGCCCGTCAACTTTCGGCGCCGTCTTATTGACGCAGTCCATGATCGACTCGCATACATCTTCGATTCGCACTGCCTCGCACGTTTCACCGGCCGTTGCAAAGACGTAACGAAGTTGGCTATTAAACAACTCCCTCGCATTTAGCAGGTTCTTCTCGGCGTTTGCTTTGGCGGTGGCGATAGCCTCCAAGGCTTCGTCGAGGATGGCGACGATGCGGCGCTGTTCTTGTAGCGGAGGAAACGCGACAACAAATTGTTTGAGGTCGTCGAACTTAAGATTGTTGATATTGAGGCCATCTGACAAGGCTTCAATGAACTCTTTGTAGGCCGGCGACGTCAGCGCATGAAACAGGTAACGGTTGTCGATTTCTAGAGTTGGTGTGATCTGCCCCATGAAGCCACCAAACGCGAAACCATAATCTTCATCAACATAGGCAATCTTGCCGAGGTGCGATTTGCTTCCGCTTGCCGTGCAAATCAGCAAAGATCCTTTGAGAAGCTTCTTGGCCGGCGGTACTCGGACAGTGTCAGAGATGTATCGCAAATCAGAGAGGTCGAGCCTGTGAGTTGTCAGATCAACATTGTTCGCCCGCAGGACTATGTTCTCAGAAAAGTCAACTTCATCGGCTTTGCCATAAGTTAAACCGCGCTGAAACTCACAGAGCTCGCCCAGGGCTTTTGTCTGCCAGCCCACCTTCACGCCACTAGCTCCCGAATCGACGCCAGCACCTCGGCGCTCTCCGCATCCAGCGCCGCAATCTCATCCAAGATTTCCGCCGGCATGCGCAGTGCAACTTCGTCGCTGCCATTCGGGTTCTTCACCGACAAATCAAAGCTCGTGGCGTCAATGCTCTCGGCCGCCACCGACCAGCTCTGCGCGGTGTCCGCAAAGCTCTTTTGCCGTACGACGAAATCCACCAAATCCTCGTCATTCAGCGGATTGGTCTTGCCCATATTGCGGCCGACATTAAGCTGGTAGAACCAGACTTTTCTCGTCGGCGCGCCCTTCTCGAAAAACAGCACCACGGTCTTGACGCCGGCGCCCTGGAACGTGCCGCCGGGACAGTCCAGGATGGTGTGCAGATTGCAACTTTCCAGCAGCAGCTTGCGCAGTGCCGTGGAGGCGTTGTCGGTGTTGCTCAGAAAGGTGTTCTTGATGACGATGGCCGCGCGGCCGCCGGCTTTGAGCGACTTGACGAAATGCTGCACGAACAGAAACGCCGTCTCGCCCGTCTTGATGGGGAAGTTCTGCTGGACCTCCTTGCGCTCCTTGCCGCCAAAAGGCGGGTTGGCCAGAATCACGTCGTAACGATCCCGCTCCTGGATGTCATTGATGTTCTCGCCCAGGGTGTTGGCGTGGATGATGTTGGGTGCCTCGATGCCGTGCAGGATCATGTTCATGATCGCGATCACGTAGGCCAGGCTCTTCTTCTCTTTGCCGTAAAAGGTGCGCGTTTGCAGCGTGGCCAGGTGCTCGGTGGTCTTGGCCTTGGCGCTGAGGTAATCAAAAGCCTCGCACAAGAAGCCGGCCGAGCCGCAGGCGCCGTCGTAGACGCGCTCGCCGATCTGTGGCGCCACCACCTGGATCATGGCGCGGATCAACGGCCGAGGCGTGTAGTACTCGCCGCCGTTGCGCCCGGCGTTGCCCATATTCTTGATCTTGGCCTCGTACAGGTGCGAGAGCTCATGCTTCTCGGTCTGCGAGCCAAAGCGCAGCTCGTCCACCAGCTCGATCACATCGCGCAGGTTGTAGCCGCTCTGCACCTTGTTGGTGATCTCGCTGAAGATTTCGCCGATCTTGTACTCGATCGTGTTCGGCCCGCTGGCACGTTGCTTGAAGCCGGCCAGATGGGGAAACAGGCGCTGGTTGACGAAGGCGCGCAGGTCGTCGCCCGTCATCGCGGTGTTGTGGTCCAGCTTGCCGTCGGCGCCCTTGGGTGCGGCCCAGCTTTCCCAGCGGAACATCTGGTTCAGGATCGGTGTGTAGGCCTTGCCTTCGAGCGCGGCTTCGGAAGCCTTGTCCTGCTCCAGCGCGTCGAGGTATTTGAGAAACAGCAGCCAGGAGGATTGCTCGGTGTAGTCCAGCTCGCTGGTGCATCCCGCATCCTTGTGCAAGATGTCGTCGATATTCTTGAAGGTCTGTTCAAACATTGGAAGGCATTCTTCTTTTCGTTCTATTTAATGTTTACGGGCCTGATGGCATTGCTGGAATTCAATATGAATGACCTTGACCTAGCCGGCGCTAAGAGGGTTCAGCGGGAGTGACCGGCGCTAGCTGCGCGGAAACGACCCGCAAGCAGGGGCAGGATCAACGGCTCCGCCCTCGAACTCAATATGGCCGAGTTGAGCTGCGCAAAGAATTGGCTCAACTCTTCGTAAATCGTCATTCGCACTTTGTGCATTTGTATCTCTCCCAGCGGCCGATTCTTGCAGATTTGAGCGCCCGATCCGGGCTAGCGCCGCGCTGGATCGAACAAAAGAGCGCTCTGCCCAAACAAACCTTGGCCTGAATCAGCGGCGAGAGAACCGGCAAGTCAAACTCAGTCGGTTAGTGGCGCAAGCAATACCGAGATATCCAGCGCCAAGGCCTTGGCGAGTTGCTCGATGTTGTCCAATGAAACATTGCGCTCCGAGCGCTCCACCGAGCCAACATAGGTCCGGTGAAGACCGGCAAGATCAGCCAACTGCTCTTGCGATATTCCACGAGCCGCGCGCTCCAGGCGCAGCCTCCGGGCAAGGCGCTCCCGCGCCGTCAGTTCTACATTCCCTGATCTCTTCATGGAGAGCGAGGGTCTGCGAAGTGCCTACTTTGAGTCTACAGACTTTGAGTAGCATTTGATTGTAGAATTCTGAGTTGTCCTTGGCGCCACCGCTGAAATTCGGGTTGCCCATGTCTGCGCACTTCTACTGAATTCCTTCCCGTCCAAACTAGATGCAGCGACCCAAAATTAGAGAGCGTATTCGCGCTACAGCGCTCGAACTACTGCGTGGCCATCCGCAGGGGCTACGTTTTTCGGAGCTTCATCGGCAGATACGGCAATCTGATACGAGCTTCAATGCCAGCACCATCAATACATACATTTGGAATTTGGATGCCCTGCACCCTGAGCAGGTTTACAAGCCCATCAAGGGCCTCTATCGGCTGATCGAATTCAAGGACCCAGTTCCCGCTGAATTGAATGAAGATCCGCCGGTTGAAGTGCAGCAGATCAAGATCCGGGAAGAGGTCTTCTACCCGCTGTTCGCGAGTTGGTTGAAAAATGACATCGAAGATGTTACCCACGCCATTGCACTCGGCGGCAACGCCTTTCGGGACCGCTGGGGCACGCCCGATGTGATCGGCAAAGCCGAGAGTCGGCGCAGCGACGTCATCAAAGGGCCGACGAGCATCGTGTCGGCCGAGATCAAGATAGACCCGGCGGGCTTGGTCACAGGCTTCGGGCAGGCCTGTGCCTACAAGCTGTTC
This sequence comes from Paucibacter sp. B2R-40, assembly GCF_025717555.1. GTDB lineage: Bacteria > Pseudomonadota > Gammaproteobacteria > Burkholderiales > Burkholderiaceae_C > Paucibacter_A. The sequence goes on from NZ_JAJIRP010000004.1 coordinate 276,247, forward strand.
AGCCACAAGAGCTATTTGGTCATCCCGACCCAGACGCCCGAGGACGAGCTGGCCCGGGTTGATTCACTGTGCCAAATCTTCGGAATCGGGCTGGTCACCTTCAACGCCAAGTGCCCGGCGCTGCCGGAATTCCGTCTGATCATTCGGCCGCTGAAGCATGAGCCGGACCTGTTCTATACAAATAGGTATGTGGCGCATATAGAGAAGGAATTGTTCTCGTAAGAAACCAGGGTTGCGTTCTAAACGCAACCCTGCAGGCTGTACCGGCGCGGTAAGTCCAGAGCGCTGTTACTGCGATCACTACGAGCAAAAATGGTGGGCTTGCTGGACTGGATCGGACAACTGTGGCGGTTGTGCCCCAGAATACGCACAGCGGCCGGGGGGGGCAGGCCGAGGGGCTCCTGGGGATGCGCCCTACCCCCTTTGGACGCTCATTTCCATGTGGACAGAATTCCGCCTGAAGTGTCCATAACTGGTGTCGTCCCCGACGACACATTGCTTAAACTAAGTTGTTGATTCTTTTCGGTTCACATGTGTCCACATCTTCGAGACCCTGCCAATACTGCTCAACGTCTAAAAACACAGCCCTGCTCGACGGGGCTTTTTTTCGCCCATCGTTTGAAAAACGCATCAGCAAGGGTCTGATCCAATGATTCAGCCGCCAGCATCGGCGCAAAATAGCTCTTGGCTTACGCCCTCCCGCAACGCATTGATAGCCCGTCCAATCCATGAGCACTACCGCACTGGTTTCTTCCTCCGGCTCGAATTCCGGCTCCACGGCCATGTATGCCTCGGACCAGGCCCGGCCTGACTCCAAGCAATTCCTGACCTTTCATGTCGGCGCCGAGGAATATGGTCTCGACATTTTGCGAGTTCAAGAAATCCGCTCCTATGAGCCGCCGACCCGGGTCGCCAATGCGCCTCACTTCGTCAAAGGTGTGGTCAATCTGCGCGGTGTGATCGTGCCCATCGTCGATCTGCGTTTGCGCCTGGGGCAAAGCGGTGACTACAACAGCTTCACCGTGGTCATCGTGTTGAACGTTTGTCAGCGGGTGGTGGGCATCGTGGTGGACGCGGTCTCCGATGTGCTGGAGCTCAACGTCGACCAGATCAAGGCTCGCCCCGAGGTCGCCGCAGCACTCGATGCGCGCTTCATCACCGGCCTGGGCAAGATCGGCGAACGGATGCTGATCCTGCTCGATATCGAAGCCATGGTGGCCAGCCCTGATTTCGGTTTGATGGACTAAAAACCAGGCCGCCTTCGATAAAGTTAGTGAACACCCTCGCTACAGACCAATATTCTAAAGACCCCTCTCCAGCAGATCTCCGCGTATTGGCACTCCACTCCTGGGAGTGCTAATATTGCTTTTGTCGACCTCGCAAGGTTTGCTTTGAGAAAGAAGATGATGACGATGTCTAACCCCTCTGCTTTGACGGTCCGTGACCCTTGGTCATTGGTGCCTTCGCTCGGCAATCTGGATGCCTACATCTCCGCCATCAACCGCCTCCCCCTGTTGAGCGCGGAAGAAGAAGGCGCAGCCGCTCGCCGCCTGCGTGATACGGGTGATTTGGAAGCTGCCGGTAAATTGGTCTTGTCCCATTTGCGGCTGGTAGTTTCTATTTCACGCCAGTACATGGGCTACGGCCTGCCGCAAGGCGATTTGATCCAGGAAGGCAATGTCGGCCTGATGAAGGCCGTCAAGCGCTACGACCCCGATCAAGGCGTTCGCTTGGTCAGCTATGCAATGCATTGGATCAAGGCCGAAATCCACGAATATGTGTTGCGCAACTGGCGCATGGTCAAGGTCGCCACCACCAAGGCGCAGCGCAAGCTGTTCTTCAATCTGCGCTCGATGAAGCACAGCATGAAGGAAGACCAGTCGGATGACATGAGCCACCGCAACAGTCTGACCGAAGCTCAGCTTGACCATGTCGCGACCACGCTGAATGTCAAGCGCGAAGAAGTGCTGGAGATGGAAACCCGCATGTCGGGTGGCGATGTGGCGCTGGAGCCGCAGACCGACGACCATGGCGATGGGAGCGAGAGCTACGCGCCGATCGCCTATCTGGCGGACGAGAGCCAGGAACCGACTCGTGTGCTGGAAACGCAAGCCCGCAATGCTTTGGCCAGCGACGGCATCACTCAGGCCTTGGAGGCTCTGGATGAACGTAGCCGTCGCATCGTCCAAGAACGCTGGTTGAACGTCAACGACGACAACACGGGCGGCATGACGCTGCATGAGTTGGCGGCCGAATACGGCGTCAGCGCGGAGCGGATTCGTCAGATCGAAGTGGCGGCGATGAAGAAGATGCGCAAGGCCTTGAGCCCCGGTTAATCAGGCCAGCCTGATCAAGGCACACCCTGCAAAAGCCCCGGCGCGCAAGCACGGGGCTTTCTTGTTTTTGGTGAAGCCTCAGCCTAGCTTTTTTCCGCCAACAGCAGCCTGATGTCATTGGCCAGAGCGCTTGCCCCCGAGCCATAGCGAGAGAACACCCGTACCCGGCCCTGCGTATCAAAAATGAAACTGGCGGCGGTGTGGTCCATGGTGTAGCTCTCGGGCGTCTTGCCTGCCACTTTGGCGAAGTAGACCTTGAACTCCTTGGCCACCGCCTTGGTCTGCTCATCGCTGCCTCGCAACGCAATAAAGCTGGGGTCAAAACTCGCCACATAGGCCTTGAGCAAGGCAGCGGTGTCTCGCTCGGGATCGATGGTCACAAAGATGCCCTGCACCCGCTCGCCATCGACACCCAAGGAGCGCTTGACCTCGGCCAACTCGGCCAAGGTGGTCGGGCAAACATCCGGGCATTGGGTGTAGCCAAAGAACACCACTGGAATTTTTCCCTTGAACTCGGCCAAGCTTCGGCTGCGACCGTCTTGATCGGTCAAATTGAGGCTGCGCGCGTACTCGGCCCCGGTCAGGTCAACGCCTTGGAAGGCAGTCTTAGCGCTGTCACCGAGGCCCAGTTGGTCACAAGCCGTCAGGCCCAGGCCCATCGCGAGCAAGCCCGCGAGGGTCAGAGCGCGACTCAGGCCAGCAAGTTTCTTCATGATTCAGGTCGTCCAAGGCAGCAGATAGTGGTCGACCAGCAGTGCCGCGAACAGCAGCGACAAATGCCAAATCGAGAAACGGAAGGTGGCGCGCGCCAATTCATCAGAATAGGTGCGCCAAAGCTGCCAAGCATAGGCGCAAAACCCCAGGCCCAAGCCAATGGCGCTGACCAAGTAAATCCAGCCGCTCATGCCGGTCAAAAAGGGCAGCAGCGTCGCGGCCAGCAAAACCCAGGTGTAGAGAAAAATCTGCAAGCGGGTGTATTCGGCGCCATGGGTGACTGGCAGCATGGGCAGGCCAGCCTTGCGGTATTCCTCTGTCCGGTACAGAGCCAAAGCCCAAAAATGAGGCGGCGTCCAAAGGAAAATAATCAGGCACAACAGCATTGCCTCGGGCCCCACGTCGCCGCGCAGCGCGGCCCAACCCAAGACCGGCGGCATCGCCCCCGAGGCGCCGCCGATGACGATGTTTTGCGGCGTCATCGGTTTCAAGATGACTGTGTAGATCACCGCGTAGCCGATGAAGGTGGCGAAGGTCAGCCACATCGTCAGTGGGTTGACCAAGAACCAAAGAATAGCCATGCCCAGGCCGCACAGAACGGCCGAGAAACACAGGGCCTGGATACGGCTGAGCTCGCCCCTGGCGGTCGCGCGCCAGGCGGTGCGCTTCATCTTGGAATCAATCTGTTGTTCGACCAAGCAATTGAAGGCGGCGGCGGCTCCGGCCACCAACCAGATACCGACGGTAGCAGCCAAGATCGCGACCCACTCGCTCGAGGACGGCAGACCGGGTATCGCCAAGGCCATGCCGATGACCGCGCAAAAGACGATCAATTGAACCACGCGCGGTTTGGTCAATTGATAGTACTGCTGCCAAGTTGAGCTTGGCGGCGCCGACGCGGGTAGAGGAGGTGATGAAGCCATAGGGACTAAGAATACGGAGGAATAAATAGTTCAGAGGTGGAATTGGCGCGCTTCGCGAACCGCGCACAGCCGCGCCAACAAGGTCGTCAACAAGAGCAACAAGGCTGCAGCTCCGGCAGTGTGAGCCAAGGCGGCCAACAGCGGCCAGTCCAACACCACATTGGAGACGCCGCTTATGACTTGCCAAGCCGCCACCAGCAGCAACCGGCGCGCCCACTGAATCGCCTCACTCTGGCCGCTGCGCCAAAGCCGCCAAGCAAACCAGAACAGTGCTGTAAACACGATCAAAGCACCCAGCCTATGCGTCCAATGAATTGCCGTCAACGCAGCAAACGGCAACCAACCGCCGTCGGCGCCCACACCCAGCTCGCGCCAAATCGTAAAACCGTGCTCAAAGTCCAACTCCGGCAGCCATTGGCCACCTTGGCATTGGGGGAACTCTGAGCAGGCCAAGACCGCATAGTTGGTACTGACCCAGCCGCCCAAGGCCACTTGCAGCAGGCTGAGCAACAAGAGTCCGGCTGCCGCCCACCGAATACCGCGGCTGAGAACCAAGGGCTTGGGTTGGTAGCCTTGCGCTTGCCAAGCCAGCAACATCAACAGGCCAATGCCACCGAGCAAGTGCAGCGTCACGATCGCGGGGAACAACTTCATCGTCACCGTTAGAGCGCCAAAAGCGCCTTGCATGCAGACCCAAACCAAGGTCAACGTGGCCCACCATGGCGAGACCGAGGCGGCCGCCTTTTTACTCGTCAAAGCATGGTGCCAACTCATCACACAAAGTGTGATGATCAGCACGCCGACCCCGCTGGCAAGATAGCGGTGGACCATCTCTACCCAGGCCTTGCCATGGGTGACTGGACCTGTCGGCATGGCCGTCTGGGCCGCGTGGATTTCGACTTTGGCACCCAGTGGCGATGCGCTGCCGTAACAACCCGGCCAATCGGGGCAACCCAGACCAGAATCGGTCAGACGCGTAAAGGCACCGAACAAGACCAAATCAAAGGTCAAAAACAAAGTCAATAGGGTCAGCGCCTTCAGCCTGGCTTGTGGCCCGGCACCTGCCGCGCGCAAACGCAGCCAAAGCAAAGGCCCAGCGGCCAGCAAAACGCCTAGCCCCGCCAGCTGCCACAAAGGTGTGAAATCCAAGGTCGCAGTCATTGAATCAACGCCCGGCCTTGTCCCAACCCGCATTGGCTTTAAGTAGGCGGTTCAAGTCGGCTTTGACCCTTGCCGGATCAGGCGTCGCCGGCGACCTTAGCATCCAGCGCCCCATCGGGTCGACCACAAACAAATGATCACGCAGTGCCGTGCCTGCGGCCGGCTTCAGCCAAGCCTCTAGCTCTGCCCTGGGAGCGCGCAACACCGTCACCGCCACGCCCTGCGCCAGTGCTTTTTGCAACTCGGGTTTCAAGGCCAAATCATCGGCGAGCAGCAAGAGCTTATCGACCTTGTCGCGTTCCTTGCCCAGCATTTCACGCAACTGGCGCTGCATGAACAACTGCTTCTCGCAGGCGAGGTCACAGTCACCGCTTTGCACCAACGTGAGCAGCCATTGCCCCTTCAAAGTTGCCGCTGCGACCGGTTTGCCGTCCAGATCATGCAAGCTAAGCTGTTCCGGCAAGTCCACCGTGGGCTCAATCAACTCGCCATAGGCTTGGCCCCGGGGCTGAATCACATAGAAGGTGAAATACGAAGCCAAGACCGGCGCAGCACAAGCGGCGACCACTAACAACATACGCAGCCGCCCCCCCCGCGTGCGCGCTTGCGCAGCCATCTGCTGTGGGTCGGGCAGACCATGTACCGTCATACCGAGCGGCTCATCGACTGAATCAGCTGGCCGCTGTGGCCGACTTGAGCTGCTTGCGAAAACGGATTGTTTGGAACCAGACATAGAGACCCAGAATTAAAGCTGACAGCAAGAACCATTGAAACGCATAACCATAGTGTTTATGCAGGCCCGCATCGGGCGCCTGCCATGCACGCAAAAGTCCGTCGGGGGCGACTTGATTGCTGACCTGCACGTCGTCAGTTTGCAGCACCGTGACGGGCCAGATAGTCTGTCCGATCTCACGCTCATACGCAGGCAGGTCGAGATTTTGCCGGATGGGGCCAACTGGCGCGTCGGCAAACTCATAGACCTTAGAAGGTGCGGCGATCAGGCGTCCGCTTACGCTCACCAAACCCGCCGGGGTCGGTACATTTTGAAGCCGACTGCGGTCAGCAGCATCGCGAGGCGACCAGCCGCGCTGCACCAATACAAGCCCTGACTGTCCCTCCAGCAATAAAGGCGTCACGACATAAAAACCTGTCCGCCCGCTCATCGACCGGTTATCCAAAAAGACCGTTCGCTCGCCCAACCAAGTGCCCCGCAAGACCACCCGTCGCTGCAATTGACGTTTGAGTTCATCGGGCGATTTGCTCAAGGCACGCAAGTCAGCAGTTTGCAGCGGCTCCAGCTCGGCCTTGGCCTGCACGGCGGCCTGCAAGGATTCCTTCTGATGGGCTCGGTCCAATTGCCAAACCCCCAGCCTGGCGGTCAAGCCCGCCGCCGACAAGGTGATGAGCAAGAGCAGAACAGCTCGCACGGAAGCTTTCATCAGAGCCGCGCCGACGGATAATCGGCAACCATGAAAATCTTATTTCTATTCGCCTTTTTAGGCATCATCGGCGCACTCGGCGCGGCCGGTTTGTTCATGCTCAAGAACAGCAGCGGCGCCGACAAAAACGAACGCGGCCCCAAGATGGCAAAGGCATTGGCGCTGCGGGTAGGTCTGTCGGTGGCGCTGTTCTTGTTCATTTTGTTCAGCTATTTGATGGGCTGGATCGAACCCACAGGCATGCCAATGCGCCCGTAAGCGGCCCTGGCGGCAAACCAAAAAGGAAAAGCGCCGCAGTTTGCGGCGCTTTTTTTATCAGAGAGCCGCCGGCCCGCTGGCCTTACATCCAATAAACAATGACGTACAGACCCAGCCAAACCACGTCAACAAAATGCCAGTACCAAGCCGCGCCTTCGAAGCCGAAATGGCGGTCCTTGGTGAAGTGGCCTTTTTGCAGGCGCAGCGTGATAAAGAGCAGCATCAACATACCCACAAAGACGTGGAAGCCGTGGAAACCGGTCAGCATGAAGAAGGTTGAGCCGTAGATGCCCGAGCTGAGCTTGAGGTTCAGTTCCGTGTAGGCATGGTGATACTCGATCCCCTGCAGGGTCAGGAAGGTCACGCCCAGCAACACCGTCAACCACATAAAGCCAATCGTCTTGGCACGATTGCCGGCGATCAAGGCGTGATGAGCAATCGTCAGCGTCACACCCGAAGTCAACAGCAAAGCCGTATTGATGGTCGGCAGCGGCCATGGGCCCATGGTGCTGAAGGGCTCAACAGCGCCAGCCGGCGCCGCGGTAGCGCCCGCTGCAACGCTAGGCCACAAGGCCTTGAAATCGGGCCAGAGCAGCGAATTTTCCAGGCTGCCCAAATTCGGCACCGCGTGAACGCGAGCCCAATACAAAGCACCAAAGAAGGCGCCAAAGAACATTACTTCGGAGAAGATGAACCAGCCCATGCTCCAGCGGAAGGACAGATCAATCCGGTCGCTGTACTGGCCGCTTTCGCTTTCGCGAATCGCTTCCCCAAACCACTGCGTCAACACGAACGCAAACCACAGCAGACCAAAGCCCAGGGAATAGGCGCCCCACTGGTTGCCATTCACCCATTGACCCGCACCTAGGGCCACAAAGAACAGGCCAATCGCACCCATCACTGGATGCCTTGATGGGCCTGGAACGAAGTAATAAGGGGCCTTGCCCGTGGTGGTCGCTGCCGACATAACTCTTCTCCTCGAACTAATTTCAGTCCTGATGACGCTTGATCGAATCTAGGCGCCGGCGATACCGCTGCCAATGACCCATTGGACCAGCACCACCAACACCACGACGAATAAAACAGCACCCAAGATCCCGGCAATGATGACATGCACCGGGTTCAACTGGGCTACATCTTTCTCATAATCGGCGCCGCGCCGCACGCCGAAAAAAGACCAGGCCACCGCCCTCATCGTCTGTAAAAACGACATGGGCCGCGCCACGGCTTGCTTCAAATCTTCACCAGCCTTCATGAGGCCGAACCCTTCAAGGTTTGAACCGCCGGCGGCATCGCTGCCGTCTTCTTCACTCCCTTGCCAGCGACCTCAAAAAAGGTATAGGACAAGGTAATGGTCTTGACGTCCTTGGGCAGCTTGGGGTCAATCACAAACACCACCGGCCAACGCTTGGATTCGCCGGGCAGCAAGGTGTACTCATTGAAGCAAAAACACTCCAATTTATTGAAATACGCGGTCGCCTGTTTGGGGGCATAACTAGGAATTGCCTGTGCGGACATGGTTCTGGTCTGCACATTGCGAAACTCATACATCACCGTCGTCAACTCGCCTGGATGCACGGTCAAGTGCTTGGTCGCGGGGCTGAACTCCCAAGGCCCGCGCGAATTGGCGTCGAACTCGATGTCAATGCTGCGGCTGTAGTCGATCTGCGTATTCTTGACATCCTCGGCTCGCACCGCATGCGTACGCTCCGACAAGGACAACACATTGATGCCGAGCGCCGTGCAAATCGCGCGGTACAGCGGCACCAAGGCGTAACCAAAGCCAAACATCAAGGCCGTCACCACGACCAGTTTGCCCACCAAGTGCAGGTTATCCCTGCGCAAGGCGGCGGCAAAGGTCCAGGTCTCAGGCTTCATGTTCGCTAACTTAGAAACCGAACAGCATGATTTTGCTGACGAAACCCACGCCAAACACGATCGCAACGCTGAGCAGAATCAGCGCCAGGCGCCGATTGCTCTTTTGTTGTTCAGGAGTGATCGCCATGATGATCAAGCAATGATCTTGGTGGCCGAGGCATTCAGCTTGGGCGGCACCTCAAAGGTGTGGAATGGCGCCGGCGACGGCACTTCCCATTCCAGGCCTTCAGCGCCTTCCCATGGTTGCTGCGGGGCCTTCTCGCCCTTGCCGCGCATCATCGGCAGCACCACGAACAAGAAGAACCAGACCTGCATCAAACCGAAGCCGAAGGCGCCTACCGAAGCAATCGCGTTGAAGTCAGCGAACTGCAAGGCGTAGTCGGCGTAGCGGCGCGGCATGCCGGCAAGACCCAGGAAGTGCATCGGGAAGAAGGTGATGTTGAAGGTAATCAGCGAGCCCCAGAAGTGGAACTTGCCCTTCCATTCGGGGTACATCACGCCGGTCCACTTCGGGCCCCAGTAGTAATAGCCAGCAAACATGCCGAACAAGGAGCCCGCCACCAGCACATAGTGAAAATGCGCCACCACGTAGTAGGTGTCTTGCACCTGAATATCGATTGGCGCCATCGCCAGGATCAAGCCGGTAAAGCCGCCCATCGTGAACACGAAGATAAAGCCCACGGCCCACAACATCGGTGACTCGAAGGTCATCGAGCCGCGCCACATCGTGGCCAGCCAGTTGAAGATCTTCACGCCGGTCGGCACCGCGATCAACATGGTGGCGTACATGAAGAAGAGCTGACCCGTCACCGGCATGCCGGTGGCGAACATATGGTGGGCCCAGACGATGAAGGACAGAATAGCGATCGAAGCGGTCGCATAAACCATCGATGCGTAGCCGAATAGCTTCTTGCGGGCAAAAGCCGGCACGATCTGGCTGACGATGCCGAAGGCCGGCAAGATCATGATGTAAACCTCGGGGTGGCCGAAGAACCAGAAGATGTGCTGATACATCACTGGGTCACCGCCGCCGGCGGGGTTGAAGAAGGAGGTGCCGAAGTGGCGATCGGTCAAGGTCATCGTGATCGCACCGGCCAGCACGGGCATCACGGCGATCAGCAGGTAGGCCGTGATCAACCAAGTCCAGCAGAACATCGGCATCTTCATCAGCGTCATGCCAGGAGCGCGCATGTTCAGAATCGTCACGACGATATTGATCGAGCCCATGATCGACGAGGCACCCATGATGTGCATGGCGAAAATGCCGGCGTCCATCGACGGGCCCATTTGCAGCGTCAGTGGCGCGTACAGCGTCCAGCCGGCCGCTGGGGCGCCGCCGGGCATGAAGAATGAACCAACCAGCAGCAAGGCGGCAGGAATCAACAGCCAGAAGCTGAAGTTGTTCATGCGCGCGAAAGCCATGTCGCCGGCGCCGATTTGCAGTGGAATCATCCAGTTAGCAAAACCAACGAAGGCCGGCATGATGGCGCCGAACACCATGATCAAACCGTGCATGGTGGTGAACTGATTGAACAGCTCAGGGTTGAAGAACTGCAGACCCGGCTGGAACAACTCGGCGCGGATGCACAGCGCCAAGATGCCGCCGATCATCAGCATGGTGAACGAGAACAGCAGGTACAGGGTCCCGATGTCCTTGTGATTGGTGGCGAACACCCAACGACGCCAGCCTGCAGGCGCATGGTGATCGTGGTGGTCATGAACGTCGTGACCGTGATGGTCAAGCACTGCACTCATGTTGTTTCCTTTTTCGATGCTTGTTGACGTTCAGACACTTACTTGCGGGCTGCCAGCACTTCGGCCGGCTGCACCACTTGCCCAGTCTGGTTCGACCAGTTGTTCTTGGTGAAGGTGATTACAGCGGCGAGATCCGTGTCGCTGAGTTGCTTCCAAGATGGCATCGTGCCCTGGTTCTGTCCATTCAAAAGAACGGTGATTTGTTTAAGCTTGTCTTCGTTCTGGACAACAGCCGAGCCGTCCAGCGGCTTGATCGGGCCGGCGCCCTTGCCATCAGGCTTGTGGCAGGCGGCGCAGTTGGTGTTGTAGACCTTCTCACCGCGAGCCAGCAAGGCCGGCATTTCCCAAACCTTGCTCGGATCATCAGCCTTCGCGGACATGATTTTCTTCTGCTCGGTCACCCATTGCGTGTATTCGGCGGCCGAAACCACCTTCACGTGAATAGGCATATAGGCATGTTCCTTGCCGCACAGCTCAGCGCATTGGCCGTAGAAGTTACCTTCCTTTTCGGCCTTGAACCATGTATCGCGCACAAAGCCGGGAATCGCATCTTGCTTGACGCCGAAGGCCGGCACCATCCAGGCGTGAATCACATCATTCGCGGTGGTGATGATGCGGATCTTTTTATTGACCGGCACCACCAGCGGATGATCGACGCGGAACAGATAGTCATCGCCCGACGGTTTGCCGGAATCCGACATTTCGCGCTGACCGGCATCCAACGCCGAGATGAAGCCGATGCCTTCACCCTCGCCCTTGAGGTAGTCATAACCCCATTCCCACTGGTAACCAGTGGCTTTGATGGTCACGTCGGCATTGGTGGTGTCCTTCATCGCGACAACCACCTTGGTGGCTGGCAGCGCCATCAGAATCACGATCACAAAGGGGACGATGGTCCAAGCGATTTCAACCGCCACACTTTCATGGAAATTCGCAGCCACCGCGCCTTTGGACTTGCGGTGCTTGAAGATCGAATAAAACATCACGCCGAAAACGGCGACAAAGATCAGCAAGCAAATGACCATCATGAAGTTGTGCAACCACATCTGGTCGGTCGCAATCTTGGTCACCGGCGGGTGCAGGTTGAGCTGATTGACGGCCGGGCCGCCCGGCAGATCATTCACCGCCAAGGCCACTTGCGTCACCAGCGTTGCACCGGCCGCAAGTGCCAATTGCCCCACTCGCCCCAAGCGGCGCGCGGCCTGATGCACTCGTGCGTTCATCATTTTCATGGTCGTCACTCTTGTTTCTAATTCAATTCGGGGAAGCCGCAGGAATCAGCTCGTGTTTGAGCCAACTCAAGCCTGCCGGCAAGTCCTGACCCTAGACTACGGGGTCAAATGTTGACTAATTAAATATTTTAGCCTACCGCCATCGCCTCTCTGTGGTCTTTGCGGCACTTCATGCACCTGATCTGCGCAACATCGCGCGCATTTCTTCGAGTGAGAGACTGGATTCGGCGCTGACACGCACTCTGGGCTTGGGCTTGAACGCGTGACCAAAGACCACTTCTAGGCTGAGCTTCAAACGACCATCGGCGCCCCGCAAACTCTCAAGCTGGGCCAACAATGTTTGCCGCCAAGTACGGCCTCGGCAACCCTTGAAGCGCGTGGGCGCGAGATTGCCACCGAGTGCGCGAAGATCGCGCAGCAAGGCCTCACCGTCAGCCCAGGTCAAACTGATGCGCTCTTGGTCCATCACCGGATCAGCAAAACCAGCTACCACCATGGCGTCACCAATGTCATGCATATCCCACCAGTCCGGCCCGATCTTGCCCCAAGCCATGCGCTCGAAGATGGGCCGTAACTCGACCAAGCTGTCAGGCCCGAGGCAAGAGAACATCACGAAACCATCCACCGCCAAAGCCGTGTGCCATGCTTTCAGGGTGGCCGGCAAGTCGGGGCTCGCATGCAGACACATATTGGCCCAAACCAACTCCGCGCGACCCGTCGCCACGGCATCCGGTGCTTGCACCACTGCCTCAGCGTTGCCGCGCAAGCGCTGCCACCAAGCGGGCCGGTTCGCGGCCATGCTGCGGGCACGCAAGTCAGCTGTCAGCTCCGCATACCGCTGTTCAGCCTGGGGATAGGTCTTCACCAACATCTGACCTGCCCCGCCCAGAAACGCCGACCACTGCAACACCCGCTTCGGCTGCAACTTGATGATGGGCAGGCGCTCAGCCATGCGCGCGGCGATCTCGACATGCAGCCATGGCGCAGCCTCGGCTTGCGCTAAGCGACGTGCATGACGCGCAACGGCCAGGGCGTCCACCTCACGCGGACCGGCGGTTTCGTACTTAGGGGGGGAAGGCTCAGCAGACATTGGCGGCAGTATATTGAAGCCATGTCCGAGCGCAGCCTGGCACCCCAAAGACCCAGCTCTGTAGAGCGGGTACTGATGCGCTGCCCGGGCCAATGTGCGGTCTGCCGGGCTTGGTGCAAGCAACATGTCTGTGGCGAGTGCCTGCTGCGTTATGCCAGGCCGGCGCCGCGCTGCTGGACCTGCGCGGCCCGCCTGCCGGCGGCCTTGACGGGCCGGCGCGAGGCCAAGTGTGGCGCCTGTTTGCGGGCCCCTCCACCGCTGGACCGCACGATTGCTGCGCTTGATTACGCCTTCCCGTGGGACGGCTTGCTGCAGCATTACAAATTCCATCAAGCCATTGAGTTACGTGAAACCCTGCTGGAACGCCTCAACCAGGCGCTGAGCATCGCCGAGGCCGAAGCGCCCGATTGGCTACTGCCCGTCCCCTTGACCCAAGCCCGTCAACGCGAACGCGGCTATAACCAGAGCTATGAGTTGGCCCGCACTTTGGCCCGGCACCGCAAGCTCAACTGCGACCCCGAGCTGCTGCTGCGAGTGCGCAGTACCGCACAACAAGCACAGCTGCCTTTGAGCGAGCGAGCTGCCAATGTGCGGCATGCCTTTGCAGTCAGCCCGACGCGCACGGCAGAATTGCGCGGCAGCCATGTGGTTCTGCTCGATGATGTAATGACCAGCGGCGCAACCCTTTTCGAAATCGCCCGCGTGCTGCGCAGGGCCGGTGCGGCCAATGTGCAAGCCTGGGTGGTGGCACGCACACCCGATGCCCTCACCTACTGAAATTCCCACCAAGAAGACCCCATATCCCCATGTTCCATATCGTGCTGGTGCAGCCAGAGATTCCGCCGAACACCGGCAACATCATTCGTTTGGCGGCCAACACCGGCTGCAGCTTGCACTTGATCGAGCCGCTGGGCTTTTTGATGGAAGACCGCTTGCTGCAACGCGCCGGGCTTGACTATCACGAGTACACCGCCGTGCACAGGCATGCCGACTGGGCGACTTTCATCAGCGCCCAGCAGCCACCGACTGAGCGTATGTTTGCCTTCACCACCAAGGGCAGCCGGCCTTTTTCGGAGGTGCAATGGCAAGCGGGCGACTACTTGGTGTTTGGCTCAGAAACGGCCGGCTTGGCGCCGAATGTCCGCGACCGGTTCGGCATCGAACAGCGCGTGCGCTTGCCCATGCTGCCCGATCAGCGCAGCCTCAATTTGAGCAATAGCGTCGCGGTGGCGGTGTTCGAGGCCTGGCGACAAAACGGCTATGCGGGCGGCAGCTGAAACCGCACACCTGTGGGCCTCGCTCAATGCTCGGATTTGGCTTGCCGGCCCATCAGCAAGTCAACCGCTGCCACCGGGCTCAGCCTCCCTTCAAGCACGGCCACCACCGCTGCGGTGATCGGCATGTCCACGCCCTTGCCTTGCGCGCGCGCCAAGACCGTTGGCGCGCTGTAAACACCCTCCGCCACATGACCCAAATCATGCAGGATCTGCGACAGCGGCAGGCCCTCGGCCAGGAGCAGGCCAACCCGGCGATTGCGTGACAAATCGCCGGTCGCGGTCAGCACCAGATCACCCATGCCGGACAAGCCCATGAAGGTCTCGCTGCGCGCACCCAGCGCCAGCCCCAGGCGCAGCATCTCGGCCAAGCCGCGCGTGATCAAGGCAGCGCGCGCGTTCAATCCGGGCGCATCGGCCATCGCACCGCTCACGCCAATCCGCTCGGCACGAAGGCGCAAGCCGTCGGCCGTGCCGACCGCGATCGCCATCACGTTTTTGACCGCACCGCCGACCTCGACGCCGACCGGGTCGACCGAGGTGTAGACGCGCAGCCGCTCGCTGTGAAAAGCCTCTACGGCGGCCGCTGCAAGTTCGGCGTCTTCACTCGCGGCCACCAACGCGGTGGGCTGGCCGGCCGCGACCTCTTGGGCGAAGCTCGGGCCTGACAATATGCCCACGCGCAGACGCGGCTGCACCTCCCTTGCAATTTCGTGGCCGAGCAAGCCAGTCCCCGCTTCAAATCCCTTGCACAGCCACAAGACGCGAGCACCGTCGGGCAGACCGGCCAGCATGCTGCGCAGCGCCGCCATCGGCGTGGCCACCACGATCAAGCCATCGGCTTGCGTGGCATGCGCCACCGCTGCGGCCAAATCGGACTCGATCTGCAGCGCCGGCGGCAAGACCGCCTCGGGCAGGTATTGACTGTTGCGCGCCGACGCGCGCATCACGGCCACCGCCGATGCGTCGCGCGCCCACAGCATCACTTGATGGCGGGCACTGGCCTGTATCGCCAAGGCCGTACCCCAGGCGCCGGCACCCAAAACACTGATTTTCATAGGCTTCTTGCTCGACAAAAAAATACGCGCCCCGGCTGCCTGCAGCAGCGTGGGGCGCGTTGCATGCGGGGTTGAATCAGTTCAGCGTTGGCGAGGCAGCGGCTTCGCGCTGAGCTTGCTGCGCTTCGAACATGGCCTGGAAGTTGACTTCCGTCAACAGCACCGGCGGGAAGCCGGCGCGGGTGCAGACGTCCGACACGATGGCGCGCAGATAAGGGTAAATCATTTGTGGGCAAACGATGCCCAAAATGCCCTCGACCTGCTCTTGCGGCACATTGCGGATCTCGAAGATACCGGCTTGCTTGGCTTCGATCAAGAACAAGGTGCGCTCACCGACTTTGGTGGTGACGGTGCCAGTCACGCAGACCTCAAACACACCTTCGGCCACGGGCTCGGCGGACAGGGCCAGGTTGATGTCAACCTGCGGCTGAGTCTGCTCCAACAAGATTTGCGGCGCGTTCGGCTGCTCCAGCGACAGATCCTTCAGATACATGCGCTGAATCTGAAACACGGGTGCGTTGCTGGGGATGTTGTTCTCTTCGGACATGATTGCTTTCAAATTAGGAGTGAGACCCGGCAGGCCTTGCTGCGGGCAACGCCGGCAATTATCACCCAGCGTTTATGACGATTTGCTGGGGGCTTCCCCCCTCTTGAAACAAACGCCGGGCAGCCCCAAGTTGTTTCTGCCCCCGCCTTGGGGGCCTGGCGCAAAGGCCCAGGTTTGGGGTCACAAATTTATCAAGCCGCTTGCAACAAGGCCTGCAGGCCGCCACGCTGATCCAGCGAGATCAAGTCATCGCAGCCGCCGATATGGGTGTCGCCGATAAAAATCTGCGGCACCGTGCGCCGGCCTGTCAAGGCCACCATCGCGTCGCGTTCGACCGGATTCAAATCAACTCGCACTTCGACTATCTGCTCAACGCCGCGCTGTTTCAGCAAGGCCTTGGCACGCACGCAATACGGGCAGACTTGGGTGGTGTACATCTTGACGGTTTGCATACTCAGGCACTCTTCTCGATTGGCAGATTGGCTTCGCGCCAGCCGTTCAGGCCGCCGGCCAGGGCCTGCGCGTTTTCATAACCCAGCTTGCGCAGCGTCGCCACCGCGCGCTGCGAACGAGCACCGCTCTTGCACAAGACCACCAAGGGCAAGGCCTTGTTGCTCGGCAGGGACTTATGACCTTCCAGCGCGTCCAAGGGGATGTTGCGGGCACCGGCCACATGCGCAGCAGCAAACTCGGCCGGCTCACACACATCAATCAGCACCGCTTTTTCGCGATTCATCAGCCGCACCGCTTCGGCCGGCGACAGCGCCGCGGCTTGACTACTATTGACCAAAGTGGGCCAAAGCAGCAAGCCACCGGAGGTCAAGGCGGCCAGGACAAGAATCCAGTTATCGAGCAAGAAGTTCAATGGGGAGTCCGGTTATTGAAAAAGAATGAGGGCCAAAGCGGCGAAAAACGGTGATTATAGAAAAAGGCCCGTCGGCATGCCGACGGGCCTCGGTATTCAAGCTTGAACGCTGGGGTTTAAAGCATCAGAGCTTGAAAGTTGCCACCGCTGTTTGCAAAGCCTGCGCCTGGCTCTCCAGGCTGCTGGCGGCAGCCGCCGCCTGCTCGACCAGGGCAGCGTTTTGCTGGGTCATTTGATCCAACTGCGTGATCGACTGATTGACCAGGCCGATGCCTTGACTCTGCTCGCCGGTAGCGGCCGTGACCTCGCCGATGATGTCCGAGACCCGTTGCACGCTGGCGACGATCTCGTTCATCGTGCTGCCGGCGTCCTGCACCAGACGGCTGCCGGTTTCAACACGGTCAACGCTGGCGCCGATCAGCGCCTTGATCTCCTTGGCCGCTTCGGCCGAGCGCTGTGCCAAGGAGCGAACCTCGCTCGCCACCACCGCAAAACCACGCCCCTGCTCACCCGCCCGCGCCGCCTCAACAGCGGCATTCAGGGCCAAGATATTGGTCTGGAAAGCGATGCCGTCGATCACGCCGATGATGTCGCTGATCTTCTTGGAGCTGGTGTTGATCTCGTCCATGGTGGTGACCACTTGGCTGACCACCTCGCCACCCTTGCGGGCCACCGTCGCGGCCGAACCCGCCAACTGATTGGCCTGTGCGGCCGCCTCGGCGCTTTGGCGCACGGTGTCGGTGAGCGTTTGCATATTGCTGGAGGTTTGCTCCAGTGAGGTCGCCTGCTTCTCGGTGCGCATCGACAAGTCATGATTGCCGACCGCAATCTCTCGGGATGCCACCGACATCGAATCGGTGCCCGAGCGCACATTCGCAACAATGCCGGCCAAGCCTTGCGACACATCGCGCACGGCGGCCAACAAGCTCTCGTCCGCACCCGGCGCCACCGTGATTGACTGCGACAAATCGCCGGCCGCAATCAGCCGCATCACGTCGCGGGCATATTCAGGCTCGCCACCCAACTGCCGCCAGACGCTGCCAATGACCAAATAGGAGCCCACGCCCAGCGCCGCGACCACGACCAAGCCGCTGATCAAAATAGCCGCCAAACTGGATGAGACGCCGGCATCCGCGGTCTTCAAGCCGTTGTCAAACCCCTCACTGGCCTCGCGCCTGGCCTTGGCCACCTCAGCCTCGAAGACCTTCAGCGCTGCCTGCATTTTCGGGATCGCACCGGCCTGATCGCCCTGTTTGATGCCCAAAAATAGCTGGGCGGTATCGACCGAGGCGGCAAAATAGGCCTCGAAAGAAGCCTTGAGCTTGCCAGCTGTCTCGGCCTTGCCATCAATCCGGGCAATCGCGTCGAGCAGTTTGCGAATATTTACAGCCCGCTCATTGGCCTCGTCCAAGCGCTTTTTCTCGCCCTCGGCCACCGCACTCTGAATCGTCGCACCCAAGGCGTCCATTTGGGCGCCCAACTGGGAGGTCGCATCCACAAAAGGGTAATGGACTTGTTCAACGGCATTGATGGCCGATGAAGTGCGCGCTGAAAAGGCCCACACCACGGCAATCCCAACCGCAAAAATCAAGGCAGCAAACACCGGCAGGAGCCAGATTCTTGTTCTCACATTCATTCGCTTCTCCAATGGAGGCGTGCCAACGCGGGTCGGCACGCCTGGGCCTGAGGTGAATCTTCAGTCTACGCTCAAGACCACCTTGACGCTGGCGTCTACAGCCGACTTTTCGATGTAGCCGATTGCATCCGCATTCGCGGCGACAAACTTTTTCACATCGGCCGCCGTGGCCAACTCCTTGGGCGGCGTTGCCTTACCGGAGAACACCAGCCGTGACCAAGCCGCCTTGACCTGCGCCGCCTGCTTGCCCGTGACCTTGCTGTAGAACTGATCGCGCGCCGCCGCCGACTCAGGCAAGTCGACCGCCAAAGCCGCTGCACCACTCGGCAAGGTATTGCTCTTCCCCAAGAAGATCGCGCTGACCTGATCTGCCGTCATCGTGGCCGTAGGGCTTTTGGAGTTGACGATCACAGCCACTTGCGCTTGTGCCATACCGGATATGCACAGCGCAGCAAGAAGAAAGAGACCACTGAAAATTTGATGCTTAGTTTTCATTTGTTTCTCCCACTCAGAACACGAAGTCGACAGCCACGCTGTAAACATTGACGGTGTTCTTGCCGGCTGTAAAGGCGGCAGATGGCAAAGAGAAGAGGCCCGGCCCGTCGGTCTTGATTTGCTCAAACTGTCCCTTGACCGCCACATTGCGGTAGGCGTCCCAGCGCACACCCAGCGCGTTGGTTTTTTGCTCATTACTTTGCGAGCGCAGCGTGCCATCCACCAGCGCCCTCAAATCCTTGGTCACACCGGGGATGGGCACCCCCGCCGGGATCTTGTTGTCGACATTGCTGCTTTTTTGGGTCAGATCAGAGATCGTCACATAGGGCGTGAACTTGCCCAGGCGGTAGCCCAGCGTCGCGTACCAGCCATCGGTATCGGGCACGTAGGACTCGGTGCGACGCATCGTGTACTCGGCCATCACGAGCCAATTGTCCCGGTCCAAGGTGACACCAAAGCCAGTAAACGTGGCCTTCTTGTCGGTCGCATCCATCTGGTTGCCAGCTGCTGCCGCACCTGGCACTGGCACCGCACGCAGCAGACCTACCAATGACTTCAGCGAGGCGCTCTCCACCGTCAACTTGGCGTCCACATAGCCGGCTCGCAGCGTGATGCCACCGTCCAGTTCCACCGAGGCGTTGAAGCCCACCATGTTGTCCATCGACAGATCAACACCTTCGAACACGGCTTTGGACTTGCCTGCGTAAACCTGCAAGTTCACGGTCGCGGACCCAAGGTTGGTTTGATAGCTGGCATCGCCCCCGTCAAAGTGGCTGATCGGCACTTGCCCGTACACATCAGCCGGTGGCCGCAACCACGTGTTGGCGTAACCAACGTCGCGGAAATCCGATACGGCAAAGAAAGGCGCGCCCATACGACCCAACCGAACCGAAACAGACGGGCTGAACTGCGCCTTGGCGAACGCCCACTCAATCTCGGGCTTGAAATTGCCGTCACCGTTTTGCTTGGACAGAACCTGCATGGTGGCCGAGAACATCTTGTTCAACTTGGCATTGACCTGCACGCCCAATTTGGTGTCCACATCGCCGCTCCAGGATGTGGTCGCACCCCGCGGTTGGCCGGACACCACATAGCGTGCCTCGCTGGTGTCGGTGCCTACAGCACCAACCGTGCCGAAGCCTGAGAGCGAGAAAATCGAATCGGCAGCAGCCGGTTCTTGAGCCTGGGCATGGGATTGGCCCACAAGGCCGGCAACGGCCAGCACCACGGGCGACAAGCGCCCAACAATAAATCTCTTCATAACGTCTCCTTCTTATTGAACATCTAGGCCGCAACATGCCGAGCATGCACCGGCCAACCACGACATTGATCAGCTTATCGACCAAACGTAACAACTATGTAACGTTTCTTTCGATTCAATCTCTCGAAAAGCCGTCCTGCGCACACCGATAGAATCCGCAGCAGCCCAATTGGGCGGCCACCCATAGAACACATTCCATGTACAAACTCGTGCTCATTCGCCATGGCGAATCGACCTGGAACCTCGAAAACCGTTTCACCGGCTGGACCGATGTAGACCTGACCCCCACCGGCGTGGAACAAGCCAAACAAGCGGGGCGCCTGCTCAAAGAGGCAGGGCTGGACTTCGACATCAGCTACACCTCGATGCTCAAACGTGCAGTGTGGACTCTTTGGCACTGTTTGGATCAAATGGATCGCACATGGTTGCCAGTAGTTCACAGTTGGCGCCTGAATGAGCGGCACTATGGGTCGCTGCAAGGCTTGAACAAGGCCGACATCGCCAAACAATATGGCGACGAGCAGCTGCTGGTGTGGCGCCGTTCCTACGATACGCCGCCGCCGGCTATGGAGCCAGACGATGTGCGCAGCGAGCGCAGCGACATCCGCTACGCCAAGATGAACCCGCTCGACATCCCGCTGACCGAATGCCTGAAGGACACGGTCGAGCGCGTGATGCCTTTCTGGAACGACGCGGTGGCGCCGGCCATCAAGCTGGGCAAACGCGTGGTCATCGCAGCTCACGGCAATAGCATCCGCGCGCTGGTCAAGTACTTGGACAATATCGGCGACAACGATATCGTTGGCGTCAACATCCCCAACGGCATTCCTCTGGTCTATGAATTGGACGCTGATCTGAAGCCGATCAAGAGCTATTACCTCGGCGACGCCGAAGCTGCGGCCAAAGCCGCCGCAGCCGTGGCCAGCCAGGGCAAAGCCTAAGAAACCTGGACAGGCCTGAGCGAAGCGAGCAACGCCGTGCCCCGCTTTGCCGCCAACTTGAGCATGCTCTATACCGAGCATGCCTTTCTTGACCGCTTCGAGGCCGCAGCCGCCGACGGCTTCGCGGCGGTCGAGTTCTTGTTCCCCTACGAATACCCGAGTGCAGTCCTGGCCGAGCGCTTGCATCGCCACGGCTTGAGCCAAGCATTGTTCAATGCGCCGCCCGGGGACTGGGCAGCCGGCGAGCGCGGCTTGGCCTGCTTGCCCGGACGGCAAGCCGAGTTCAGGGCTGGCCTGGAGTTGGCGCTGGCCTACGCAGCGGCGTTGCGCTGCCCACGCATCCATGTGATGGCCGGCATTGGGCCCGAAGATGCGAACCCGAATGAATTGCAAGACCTGTACCTCGACAACCTCACCTGGGCCGCCGAGCGTGCCCGCAGGCAGGCGGTGGACATTTGCATCGAGCCAATCAACCAGCGCGATATGCCCGGCTATTTTCTGAGCAGTCAGGCACAGGCGCTGCGTTTGATCGACTCCGTCGCCGCGCCCAATCTGCGCCTGCAGTTCGACGCCTACCACTGCCAGGTCAGCGAGGGCGATGTGACCCACAAACTCAGACGGGCCATCGAACTGGGCGTGCTGGGCCATGTGCAACTGGCCGGAGCGCCCGATCGACATGAGCCCGACCAAGGTGAACTCCGTGTTGACGATCTGTTAGGCTTGCTGGACGAGTCGGGCTATTGCGGCTTTGTCGGTTGCGAATACCGGCCCCGAGCCGGCACCCGCGAAGGCTTGGGCTGGCTAAAGCCTTGGCTGAGGGCTTAGCCCAAGGCTCCGTCAAACGTAGAGGATAGCGATGCAGATCAATCCAGTCCGAGTCAGAGCGGGTCTGTACGCAGTGATGCTGAGCTTTACGCTTGCGCTGAGCGCTTGCGGCGGTGGCGGCTCCAGCAGCAATGAGTCAGCAAGTCCAGCGCCCACGCCGGCCGTCGCACAAGGCGGCAAATTGGTCGGCAGCGTAGCCCGCGACGGCGTGGCCGGCACTTGGGGCTACACCGCGCCCGACGGCAATCGCTACGCCATCATGGGCACGGCCAAAGGCGTGCTGGTGCTGGACCTGCGCGACCCGGCCCAGCCGCGCGTGGTCGACGAGGTAGACGGCCCCACCGACACCCGGCACCCCGGCATTTACTGGCGCGAAATGCGCGTCTATGGCTCGCATGCCTATATCGTCTCCGAACACAGCAATGTGCGCGGCGGCATCATGATCTTGGATTTGTCCGGCCTGCCCAATGCGGTGCGCTACGTCAAGAGCGTGACGCCACATGACGGTGAACTCGCCGCCCATACTGTAGACATCGACACCGCCCGTGGCCTGCTCTATCTGCAGCGCGAAACCGATCTCGCCGCGCCCACAGGAGCTACGCCGACAGAATCCGCCCCCACGGCGAAGGTCTCAGCGGGCGCCAGCGACATGCGCCGAACCTTGTCAGCGGCCGCCAAGCCCAGCCATCCGGTCGGCGATGTCGGCCATGGTTCGGTGGAGATTTGGGACATCAAGACCGACCCCGAGAACCCGCGCTACCTCAACACCTTCAACCAGGGCCGCAGCATCCATGACATGACCGCCGTGGGCGACTACTGTTATGTCGCCGAGGGCAACGAGAGCAGTTTTTCGATCTGGGACGTGAAAGACCCGCAAGCCCCCAAGATGGTGGTGCGCTGGCAGGTCGGGGCCGGCCACTTCGCCCACAATATCTGGCCCAGTGGTGACGGCCGCATTGTGGTCACCACGGAGGAGCTGCCGAACGGCTTGCCGGCGCGGGTCTGGCGACTCAATGGCAATGCCCAGCCGACGCCACTCTCCAGCTTCCAGCTTGGCGACGCCACACCCCACAACGTCATCATGGAAGGCGATCTGGCCTACCTGAGCCACTACACCGCCGGCGCTGCGGTTTTTGACCTCAAGGACCCTGCGGCCCCCAAACAACTGCTGCAGGTGGACACCAATCCGAATAGCGGGCCGGGGCTGATTGGCTGCTGGGGCGTCTACAAATTTCCGGGCCAGCCCTGGATGATTTGCAGCGATATCAATGAGGGCTTCAAGCTGATTCAGATCGGCTCGCCCTGACCTCACTCTCAATTCGCGCAACACAGGCGGCTAGGCCCAGCCTGAGCCGCCAGGCCTCGCAAGGCTAAACCAAAGCAAGGTTCCAGCGGCAGCCGGCTCGCCCGGCTCTTGCCCGCCTCCACCGCCGTGATCGCGAATTCGCGTTGTGCGCAGTCGCGCTTGAGGGTGTTGATGGCAAGTATGCTTTTTTGTCGGTCAGCGTCCCCACCTCGAGCCACCCTGGACCCTGGGCCAAGCCAAGCATAGACACGAGGTCAGCTCAATTTACGCCAGCCCTCAGCCAAGAGCGCGGCCACCGAGATCGCGTTGCTGGCATGCGCCACCGAGTTGCTGCTCCAGACATGGCGCACGCCGGCTTCCTTCAAATTCTCCAGCGCATCGCCGTTAAAGAGCGCATGCGTGACAGCCACGTCGACTGAGCGGGCGCCGCGCAGCAGCAGTTGCTGGGCCGAGCCGATCAGCGTGCGACCGGTCGAGGCCATATCGTCGAGCAGGACCACTGGCCGGTCGCTGACGTCGATATCGGGCAAGGCCAGCGTCACTTGGTGGTCGCCGAGGCGGACCTTGTTGCCGATCGCGTGACTCAATCCGCCGGCCCTGGCCGCTTCGCTGACCCATTGCGCCGATTCTTCGTCCGGACCGATCAACAAGGCGCCCGGCACTTGTGCTGCCACCCACTCGCCCAGCAGCCGGGCCGCGGACAGCGTGACGCCGCAGCCCCGCGGCATCACCTCGTCCAGGCTGGCGATGCGGTGCAAATGCGGGTCTATCGTCAGCACATGATCAAAGTGGCTGGCCAAGAGCCGGGCAATATGGCGCTGACTGACCGCCTCGCCCGGCGTGAATTCCATGTCCTGGCGCATATAGGCCAGATAGGGCGAGAGCAGATCCAAGCGTTTTGCACCCAGCTCGCGAGCGGTCGGTGCGGCAATCATCAGCTCAACCAACTTGTCATTCGGTTGCTGCAGGCCGCGCAGCAGCAGCACGGTTTCGAACAAGGGCGTCGGCAGCACCAAGCGCATTTCGCCGTCCGGGAACCGGTGCCGGCTGATAAAGCTCAAGGGCATGTTCAGCGCCTCGGCCAACTCCTGCGCCAGCAGGCGCTCGTCATCAAAGGCCAGCAGCATTGCGTTCGAAGTCATGTGAAAAGGCCTTTTCAAAGAGAGAACATCGTGCCGCGCGCAAATTCATGCGGCAATTGATCGTCCGAACCCAGGCGGTAGGCCGAGTCCTGTTCGGCATGCGCCTGCGCAAAGCGAAGATCGGCCTCGTACTGCGCGTGAATGCGGTACAGCACCTCGCCGGCGCGCACCGGCTCGCCCAACTTCTTCAACAACTGCAGGCCCGCGCCCGGCACTTGCGGCGCACCGGCCAAGCCCGCGATGCGCGCAATGCGCAAGTTATCAATTGCGACGACAACACCGTCGCTGGCGGCCCGCAACTCGGCCGTCAGGGTGCCTACCGCTGCCATCTCGGCGCGGCGACCCTGCGCATCGATGATGGCGTTCATCTGCGCCAAGGCGCGGCCGGAATCAAGAATGTCGCGCGCAATGTTGTAGCCCTCCCCGCCGCGCACATCGGGGTCGAACTCGATCATGCGCCCGGCCAGGCGCAGCGCCTTTTGGCGCAAATCCTGCGGCGCATCCGGATCGCCCTGCAGGACTTGCATCACGTCGCGGGCCTCCAGCACCGGCCCTATGCCTCGCCCGATCGGCTGTCTGCCATCGCTGAGCACCACATCGAGCTGCAGGCGCAAATGGCCGGCCACATATTCAAACAGCTTCTTGAGCCGCTGCGCCTCGACCATGGAACGCACCTTGGCGCTCGGCCCGACCGGTATGTCCAGCACCAGGTGGGTAGAGCCGGCGGCAATCTTTTTGGACAAAATCGACGCCACCATCTGACCCGGAGAGTCGATTGCCAGCGGCCTCTCGACCGAAATCAAGATGTCATCGGCGGGCGACAGATCCGCCGTACCGCCCCAGGCCAGGCAGGCCCGCGTCGCCTTGACCACGTCCACCATGCGCTCGACGCTCAGCTCCACCGTGGCCAGCATCTCCATCGTATCGGCAGTGCCCGACGGCGAGGTGATCGCGCGCGAGCTGGTCTTGGCGCATAACATGCCATGCGCACTGACGATGGGCACCACCAGCATCGAAGTGCGGTTGCCGGGGATGCCGCCTATGCAATGTTTGTCGACCACCGGGCCGGCGCCGACTTGCAGCTTCCAGTCGAGCTTGCGGCCCACCGCGATCATTGCCTCGGTCAGGTGCAAGACCTCCTCGCGGTCCAACTCGTACTGATTGGTCGCGACGACAAATGCAGCCAGTTCGATCTTCGAATAGCGTGCCTGAGCCACGTCTCGAATGATGGCGAATAAATCGTCTTTGCTCAGGCGCTCGCCACCAATCTTGCGGCGCAGTGCCGCGATGGAAGCCGGTGGCTCGGCATGCGCGATGCTGGCCGCATGACCCTGCGCCACGCCCAGGCGGGCAAAGGCTTCCTCGCTAACACCCAGCTCACAGGCACTGACGATTTGCGCGTCATCAACCACATTCAAAACCGCCAATATCACCTGGCCGTTGGCGTGGATTTCGACCTTGGAGAGCGCCTGAAAGCCGGCCGCCCGTACCACCGGGCAATCACGGTGCAGATAGGCGACGTTTTCGCGCCAGGTGTCGATGCCGATACGGCGGATGCTGAGCGAGATCTTGGGCTGACCATTCATGCGCCGACTTTAGCGGAGCAGATGGCTCCATCCATTCGATAAAGTCAAAAACTCATGCTATGTTGCTGGCCACAGCACAGCCAAAAACCTCGTTGATCTCAGCCCATGCACCCCGTTTCCGAGTCCGCCAAACATCCGCTGGATGCTCTCTTGTTGCAGCACCTGCCGGCGTTACTGGGCGAGGTTGACCCGCCCACGCTGGACTTGCTGCGTCACTCGCTGCAATGGGTCGAGTTGCCGGCCGGCCAAACCCTGCTGCGCCAGGGTGAGCCCGGAGATGCCATGTATTTGCTGCTGCGCGGCCGGCTGCGCACCTATATGACCGACAGCAGCGGCGAGCAACGCATGGTGCGCGAAATCACCCGCGGCCAAGTGGTCGGCGAAATCAGCCTGTACACCGATGAGCCCCGCTCGGCGACCTTGGTGGCCGCCCGCGATTCGGTGCTGGTACGCCTGGGCAGGACCGAATTTGAGCATTTGCTGACCAGCAACAAACATGCCTCGCTGCTGCTGACCCGGCAAATCATCCAGCGCCTGCGCACCGAAAACTCAAACCCCGCACATCAACTCTCTGCCACCATTGCCCTGCTGCCCATCAGCAATGGGCTGGACTTGGCCGCCTTGGCCGCGGCATTGGCCGAGCAACTACGCCCGGGCGCTCGGGTGGCGATCGTTGCCTCGGTGGTCAGCGACGCCGAGCTGGAAGAAATCGAGGCCTGCCACGACTATGTACTGCTGCTGGCCGACACGGGCCCGAGCCGCTGGACCGAGAGTTGCGCGCGCCATTGCGATGAGTTGCTGCTGGTTGGCGACACCGCCCAACCGCCTGCCCTGCACCCGACCGAGCATGCCTTGATGCTGCGTCGGCCAGCTTCCAGCGGCGCCAATGAAACCTTGTTGCTGCTGCACACCAAAGTGGCTGCCAAGCCCCGGGTCCTGCGGGCTTGGTTGGCCGGGCGGCCGGCGCGCTTTCACATGGAATTGCAAATCGGTTTGGACCGCGACGCGGTCAAATTGGCCGAACGCATCAACCGCCATAGTCGCAGCAACGCTAAAGCTTCGGCCCCCTCCTGGCATTTTGGGCCGGCCGGAGACGGCAGGCGCTTCGAGCTACAGCTGCGCGAGCGCAGGCTGCTGGACAAAGGCGTGGAGGTCGCCCTGGGGGCGCGAGCGCTGGACCTGCTGCAACTGTTGTTGGAGCGGCCCGGCGGGCTGGTGAGCAAGGGCGAGATGCTGGACCGGGTCTGGCCGGGCTTGGTGGTTGAAGAGAACAATATCTCGGTGCAAATCGCGACGCTGCGCCGCGCCCTCGGCCGTGAACTGATTCGCACAGTGGCCGGCCATGGCTACCGTATTCAGGCGCAATCGGTGTAGCTGGTCGCCGCAGACGCTGGCCCAGCCAGCGAGCTCGTTTCACAGAATTTTCAGAACTCCCGCAGCCTGTTGCCACGATAGTGGCGCCAAGCGTCACCGAACAGGCGCAAAGCGAAGGAGGTCTGAGATGAACAAGATGTTCAAACGTATTGCCGCATTGCTGGATAGCCAGGCTATGCAAAACAGCCTGGCATGGGCTGCCAGACACAAGACCAAGCCGGACGAGCAGACCGCAGCGGCCTCTGAGCATGCTGAAGGCGATTTCCGCGACACCGACATCGCCGTGGCCTGGCTTTGCGAAGCCAGCAACAAGACGCGGACCAGCAGCCAAGGGCTCGCGCACTGACGGGAATTTCACCCGGACCTGCCGACCTGGAGAGCGCAAGCGCAGATCAAACCAGGGAAAACCAGCAGGCTTGCGGCCGCCATCCGCGCAGCATTCCTGTTACTTTCGAGGCCTGCGCTTCAGCTCGCATCTCCCAGTCAACGCTTGCCATGCCCATCGTTTCAGCCCATCCCCAACATCTGGAGGCGCTGCTGCGCCAACATCTCACCGCACTGCTAGGCGATATCGAGCCGCAAGCCATCGAGCTATTGCGGCAACACCTGGAATGGGTCGAAATTTCTGCCGGCCAAGCTCTGATGAATCAAGGCGATGCGGGCGACGCCATGTATCTGCTGCTCAGCGGACGGTTGCGTACCTATATCAGCAACGAATTCGGCGAGACTCGGGTGGTGCGCGAGATCGGTCGCGGCCAGATTGTTGGCGAGATGAGCCTGTTCACCGACGAACCTCGCTCGGCCACCTTGGTGGCGATTCGCGACTCGGTGCTGGTGCGCCTGGGCAAAGACCGCTTCAAACAACTGCTGACTATCAGCGGGCAAGTCTCGATCGCGCTGACGCGGCAGATCATCCTCAGGCTCAAGACCGAGGGCGCGCGTTCGCTGCCGGACAAGCCGGTGACGATAGGCGTCTTGCCCATCAGCGCCCAGGTCCAGCACGCCCAGTTTGCCGCTGAACTGGCCAAGCAGCTCAGCGGCTTAGGGCGCGTGGCGGTGGTGTCTGCCGGCAGCATCGGGCTTGATTTGAATGACCCCTCCATTTGCGAGCGGCCCCACGCCGATGTGGACGCGACCCGCCGCATTGCGGTCCATCTGGACCAGATCGAATCCGAACATGACTTCGTGCTGCTGATCAGCGACGACGGCCCCACTCCTTGGACCGAACGCTGCTGCCGGCATAGTGATGAATTGCTGTTGCTGGTCGATGCCGATCAGCCGGTGCAATTGCACGCCATCGAGAGGCAATGTCTGGTCAGCCGCCCTCCCCGCACCGATGCGACCGAGATCGTGGTCTTGCTGCACCCCAATGATCGTCTTTCGCCGCAAGGCACGCAGGCCTGGCTGACGCGGCGGCCCTTGGGGGGGCATGTGCATATCCGCCCGCAACTGCCCCGCGATATGGCGCGACTGGCACGCCTGGTCAGCCGCAACGGCGTCGGCCTGGTGCTGGCCGGTGGCGGCGCGCGCGGTCTTGCACATATCGGCATCTATCGCGCGCTGTCCGAGCGCGGCATCGAAATTGATCTGGTCGGCGGCACCAGCATTGGCGCGGTGATGGCCGCGCTGGTCGCCACGGATAGGCCCATGGACGCCGTCACGTCCGCGGCCAAACATGCCTTCGCCACCAATCCGACCGGCGATTTCAATTGGTTGCCCATGATTTCCTTGATCCGTGGTCGGCGCCTGCGCCGCGTGGTGGACAGCTCGATCACCGAGTTGACCGGTCATGCCGCGCAGATCGAAGATTTATGGAAGAACTTTTTTTGCATTGCCACCAACTACTCGCAAGCCCGCGAGCAGCTGCTGAGTCAAGGCTCGCTGCTGAAGTCCTTGTTGGCCAGCGTGGCCATTCCCGGTGCCCTGCCGCCCGTCATCCTGGGCGGTGACCTGCTCTGCGACGGGGGTACTTTCAATAACTTGCCCGCCGACGTGATGCGCGGACGCTGGGGCATAGGCCGGGTCATCGGGGTCGATTTGGGGCACAACAAACCACGTCACTTCGAGTTTGATGAAGTACCGGGCAGCCTGGCCCTGTTGCGCGACAGCTTGCGCCCACGCTCGCAGCGCCGCTACAAATTGCCCGCGCTGTCGGCATTTCTGATGAATATTACCGTGCTGTACAGCACCTCAAGACAGCGCGAAGTGCGCAAATTGATCGATCTGTATTTCAACCCGCCCTTGCAGCGCATCGGCATGCTGCAGTGGCATCGGTTCGACGAATTGGTCCAGCTCGGCTACAAACATGCCTGCGAAGTACTGGATGCCCAAGCGCCCAAAGATTGAAGACGGAGTCTCATGACATGAACAAGCCCCTTGAATCCACTTCCCATGGCCTTGGTGCGGCAGGCCTGCTGGCTCGTTTAACGCAGGCCTGGAAGGGCCGATTCGCCGGCACCGAGGCCAAATCAGAGGATGGAAACGGGCCGGCTTTGGACCCGCGCCTGGCCGTCTGTGCCGACAAGATCTGCAGCGCCCAAATGGCGGTCAGCCAGATCAAGCCGGGCGATCATGTTTTTGTCGGCACCGCCTGCGCCACGCCACGCACGCTGGTAGCGGCCATGGAGGCCCTCTCGCCGGCGCCGCAAGATGTCGAGTTGCTGCATTTTCTGACCGACCGGGCGGTCCAATATGGTCCCAACGGCCAGCCGCAGACCAAGTACCAACACCGCTGCTTCTTCGTTGGCCAGGATCTGCGCGCTGCGGTCAAGCAGGGTTTGGCCGACTATGTGCCGATTTCGATCGCACGGGTGCCGCAGCTGATTGCAATAGGGCGCATTCCGCTCGACGTGGCGCTGATCCAGGTCTCCATGCCCGATGAGTTCGGCTATGTCTCCTTGGGCGTGTCCGTCGACATCGCTCCGGCCGCCGTGGCCAAGGCACGCCTGGTGATCGCCGAGATCAACCCCCATATGCCGCGCAGCATGGGGGACTCCACCCTGCATGTGGGCGAGATCGACTTGCTGGTGCCGGTAGACACGCCGGTTGTCGAATACCAACATGCGGCCCAGCAGACCGAGGTGGTCGAGAAAATAGCGCGCTACATCGGCAGCATCATCGATGACGGCTCAACCCTGCAGATCGGCCTGGGCCGCTTCAGCAATGAGGCGCTCAAGTATTTGACCGACCGCCAAGACCTGGGCATCCATTCCGACGTCATCACCGACGCCATCATCCCGCTCTTGGAGCGCGGCATTCTGACCGGCCAGCGCAAGAGCAATCAGCGCGGCAAGATCGTCACCAGCTTCGCGATGGGAACGCGCCGGCTCTACGATTTGATCGACCGCAACCCGATGTTTTCCTTTCAGCCCATCGAGGCCGTCTGCGATGCCTGGACGCTGGGCTCGCAGCACAAACTGGTGTCGGTGACGCAGGCCTTTGCCGTTGACCTGACGGGCCAAGTTTGCGTCGATCAGTTCCAGGGTGACTTCTACAGCGGCGTCGCCGCACAGGGCGAATTCTTGCAAGGTGCCTCGCGCTCAGCCGGCGGCAAGGCCATCATCTGCCTGGCCTCGACCGAGGAAGATGGCCACAGCTCGCGCATCCGCCCAGCCTTGCTGGCCGGCGAAGGTGTGGCCATCCCGCGCAGCGAGGTCCACTATGTGATCACCGAGTACGGCATCGCCTATCTATTCGGCAAATCGATCCGCGAGCGGGCGGTGGCGATGATACAGATCGCTCACCCCGAGGTGAGGCAGGCCTTGTTCGAGCAGGCTCAAACGCTGGGCTATATCTCCGCCGAGCAAACCCTGCGCAATTTGCAGGCCTATGCCGTCGAAGAAGAGCGTCAGCTGCAACTCAAAGACAAACGCGCGGTTTTACTGCGCCCGGCCAGCCCCAACGATGGTGACGCCATCCGCGCCCTCTTCCACCAACTGCCCGAGCACGATATCTACACGCGCTTCTTCCGCCGCCTGCGCGGCCTGTCCAGCCGCGATGTTCAGCGCTTATGCAATCTGAACTCGGAGACCGAGGTCGGTATGGTGGCCTGTGTCGGCTCGCGCGAGGACCCCAAAATCGTTGCGCATGCGATGTATATGGTCGACCCTGGCACCAATTTGGCCGAGACCGCCTTCATGGTGCATCCCGACTGGCAAGGCCAGGGCCTGGGTGCCATGCTGCAAAAAAGAATGAGCGAGCATGCCAAAGCGCGCGGTGTGCGTGGCTTTGTGGCCGAGGTCTTGGCCAATAACGAACACATGATCAAACTGGCACGCGGCCTGGCCGACAACGTTCAGGTCGAAAGCTTGGGGTCTTCGGTAAAGATCACCAGCTTGCTGTAGCAGGCAGCAAAGACGGTGCCGATGCGCTCAGTGCCGGCTCAGTGCCGGTCAAGTGCAATCGTCAGTCGATTGCGACCCTCGCTACGGCTATAGGCCACCGATTTGGCCCGTTTGCGCACCAGCATCAGCCCCAAGCCACCGGGCGAAGCCTCGGCAATGGACTTGGGCAAGACCGGCTCGGCCGCCTGCTCGGGGTCAAAAGCCATCCCGTCATCTTCGAAACGAAGATACACGGCCTCGTCATCGCACCAGGCGCTCAAGTCGATCAGGTGCAGGCCGGCATCCTTGAAGGCGTGCAAGGATGCATTCATCAGGCTCTCCTCCAGCACCAGTTCCAAATTGAACAAGACCTTGGCGGGCAATGCCTGAGGCGCCAGATAGGCCAGCAAAGCAAGGCGTGCCGTCTCGAGCGACTCGAGTCGATTCGGCAGCGACAGGCTCAACATTTGAGCGGCAAGCCTCAAGCCTGCAGAGATTCGAGCGCTTGCTGCTCGGTGGCCACCAGCGGAATGATTTGATCCACTGCTGCTTGCTCCAACACGTCTTGCACCAGTTCCTGGGCGCCGAACAAGACCATCTTGCCGCCCTTGGCGTTCAGCGCACGGGCGCTGGAGATCAACAAGCGTATGCCCATCGACGCAATAAAAGGCACGCCGGCCAAATCTACGATCGCATGCTGACCGGCAGCGGCCGTAGAGGCGGTGAATCGAATGCCGATTTGATCGGCGCCTGCGGCATCCAAACGACCCTGGAGCCGCACGCAATGCGTTGCTGCATCTATTTCCGTAACTTCCAATTCCATTGCCATTGCCATTGCCATTCCTTGTTAGCGTCGCTGAGGCTTTTGGAGGTGAGTACCTTGCACCCACTCAAAACACGCCTCGACAGCAAGCCTAGCTCAAGCGCATGACAGTTTAGTGACCGGGCGTGGCGGCGGCTCGTTTCAAAAGCAGCATCGTAATATCGTCTTCCTGCGCCGCGCCGCGGGCAAATGCCCGCACCGCCGCCAAGATCAGTGCCGACAGCTGTTCGGCCGATGCATCGCAATGACGTGCCAGCAATTGCTCAACCCGCAGGCGCCCGAATTGCTCACCATCGGGCGCCTCATATTCGTATATGCCATCGGTCAGCAGGCACAACATATCGCCCGGCGCTAATTCAATCTGCACCGGCGGCCGCAAGCTCGTGATCGGCATCGCGCCCATCGGAAAGCTGGTGGCCTTGTAGCTGATGCAAGCCCCAGTCGCTGCTTGGAAATGCAGGATGGGGCCCTGGCCACCACTCAAGAAGCGCAAGCGATGTTGGTCCGGGTCAAGCAGCCCGATAAAGGCCGTGACAAAGCGACTGTCCGCCAAGGTGGCGGCGAGTTGATCGTTGACCTTGCGGAAGGCCAGCTCCAGGTCCGCCCCCATGGAAAACGCCATCCGCAACATCGCATGCATCTGCGTCACCGACAAGGCCGGTGCGATGCCGTGCCCGGTGGCGTCCCCCAAGACCAGGAGCAAGCCTTGCTCGATCAGGGCGATGTCATAGGTATCTCCGCCAGTCAAGGAGGCCGGCAAAAACGTGCCATGCATGTCATAGCCGCTGATTTGAGGCAAGGTCCCCGGCAGCGTCGAGAGTTGTACCGCCCGAGCCAGTTCCAATTCCTGGCGCATGCGCTCGCCTTCCAGCATTGCGGCGGTCATGCGCACACGGCTCAAGGCCATCGCACATTGAGCGGCCAAGGCCTGCGCCAAGGCCTCATCCTCGGCCTCAAACACGCCGTCCGTGCGGTTCAGCACCTGCATCACCCCCACCAATTGCCCGGCATGGTCAATCAAGGGCAGCGTCAAGCTGCAGTGGGTATGGAATCCGGAGCGCTTGTCGACCTCGGAATTGAAGCGGGGGTCTGCATAGCAGTCAGGCACGTTGATCAAGCAGCGGTCGCGCGCGCAAGCCCCCACCAAGCCCGCGCCCACGGCCAGGCGTACCTGGGACAAGTCCTTTGAAACTTCGAGCACCAACTCCCCCGCCTCGGTGTCCAGCAGCCAGATCGAGCTGCGCTCGGCGTGCAGCACTTGGCGCGCAGCGGCCGCCACCGTTTGCAACATGGTCGGCAAATCAAAGGGCGCGGCGAGCGCGCGCGTCACTGCCAACAGCGCCTGCATCTCCTCCTGGGTCAGGGGCGGATGGCTGCTGGCTTGAGGGCTCATACTGCGCTCAATGCAGGTCCGGCGAGAATGCTTCTTGCAGCCGCCAGCCCTGCTGCCACAAGGCCTGCAGCGCTTGCTCCAAAACGGCATCCCGCAAGGAGTTTGAACTCTGGCCGGGCCTGGCCAAGACCGCCGGGCTCAGCCACTGCGGCGCGGCTTGCACTTCGCTGGATGCAGCTGCACGCCACAGGGCCAAACGCCATGCTTGCTGAGTGCCACAGGCCTGGGCCTCATCGGCCAGCAAACCCAGCCAATCAGCACTGCGCACCGCATAAGCTGCACGCACGATGCGGGCCGCCGAAGCTCGCCTGGGCATCTGCGCAAGGGCTTCGCCCCAGGGGCTGATCAAGTGGCGCGTGGCCGACGCCGCATGGGCGGGCACAGCAGGAGCGGTCGAACGAACAAGCGACACCGAGGCGGTGCGGCGGGTCAACCAACGATCAAAAGAAGCGAGACCTTGCATGATGAATAAATAACTCCGAGTGCCCTGACACCGGCGTTTGCCGGCCCAGGGCATCTCGGAGCCGCAACGCTTTAGCCGTATTTGATAGCCCGCCCGCAAGTAGTTGGTAAATCGGCGGTGACCCCGTTTGCACAGCGTCGGCCATGATTATAAACAAGCAAACGCTCGCCGCAAACGGCGAGCCATGCACAATTGCACGCTCAAGCCACCAGAGTGAGCAGCATCTTGAATGAGTGGATTTCACAGCTGAGTGTGTTGGCCAGCATTTGGCTGGAGGATGTCTGGGCCTCGCCCCAGCAGACTGCTGCGCATTTGGCGGCAGCCATCGCCATCGCGCTGGTGCTGGCCGGCTCCCTGGCAAGAACCATGACGCCGCTGCGCTGGCTCGCCGTGGGCAGCAATATCGGGCTGATGATTTATGGCGCGCTGCATCCCTCACCGATCACCTTTTGCA
Organism: Paucibacter sp. B2R-40; assembly: GCF_025717555.1. Classification (GTDB taxonomy): domain Bacteria; phylum Pseudomonadota; class Gammaproteobacteria; order Burkholderiales; family Burkholderiaceae_C; genus Paucibacter_A. The sequence goes on from NZ_JAJIRP010000004.1 coordinate 310,798, forward strand.
TCGCCGCCGTACTGCTGCCGGTGAACCTCTACCGCGCCATCGAAGTGACCAAGCTGACGCGACGTGTACACCGCGCCGAGGCCGCTGCCCAACAAGCCGGGCTTTGGCTCAAGCCCTATATGAAGGCCAAGAAGCTCAAGGCCGGCGAAACCCTGTTCAGCAAAGGCGACCTGGCCGAGCATCTGTTTTTGCTGGTGGAGGGCCAAATGGAATTGGTCGAGCTAGGCAAGGTGCTGGAGCCCGGCCGCATCTTTGGCGAGATTGCGCTGTTTTCACCCGACCGCATTCGCACCAGCACCGTGCGCTGCGTGACGGCTTGCACCGTGCTGCGAATTCACGACAGCACCGTCAGGCAGCTCTACTACCAAGATCATGCCTTTGGCTTTCACCTGATCGATTTGCTGGCCAGCCGACTCAGTGACGATGTGCAACGCGTCCAAGCCCAGCTGCGTGAAGCCAAGCGTGAAATTCTGGACCGAAGCCAAGCTCAATCACAAGCCCCCCACTGAGCAAGAGCGAGTTTCCGATACATTCATCGACAGCCTTGACAAACCCAGCTGTTGAAAAACGACTCTAGCCTTTTGGATATCCACACCCTCTTTCTCGCCCAAACCTGCGCTTTGGCAGCCATTGCCACCATGCTCTGGGTCGCACGAAGCGACGCCGACGAAGGCAACGGCCTGCGGACCTGGATGTGGGCAGTGGGCTGTCAAGCGCTGGCCTATTTGCTGCTCGCGAACTTGAAATGGTGGCCGAACTCGGTGTCGACCCTGCTCGGCAATGCCTTTGGCGCGCTCAGCGTGGCGCTGTTCTTCGCGGCCATTCGGCAATTCCTCGGCGCACCTATTCCGCTGCGCCGGCTGGCGCTGATGTGCGCCCTGGTGACGGCCGCAGCCGCGAGCACCACCTTTTTCTATGCGCCGGGCAAGCCCAGCCTCATACCGACCATCTTCAACGGCTTTGCCTACGCCGGCCTGGAGTTGCTCAACGCGCTGGCTTTTTGGCGCAAACCCCGGCCGGAGTTGCTGCGGGTGCAACGCATCGTGGCTTTGCTCTATCTCGCCATGGGTCTGCTGCTGCCCGTGCGTGCCGCCTTGCTGCTGGTGGGCGAACTCAATCTGGGGCAGTTCAGCATCCCCGCCGCGTGGAATGCGCCGATCTATCTGTTCGGCTTTATCTACATCATCGCCACCAATCTTGGCTTCTTGCAGATGTGCAAGATGCGCGCGGAGGCCGACGTTCGCTTACAGGCGCTAACGGACGGCCTGACCGGATTACCGAACCGCCGCGCGCTGGACGAAGCGATGGCCGGCGCCCTGGGCGCGGCCCAGCGCCAAGGCCAACCCTTCACTTTGCTGATGATTGATCTGGATTTCTTCAAAGCCATCAATGACAACTTCGGCCATCACCGCGGCGATGAAGTGTTGGCTATTTTTGCCCAGCGCTTGCGCGCGGGCCTGCGCGCGCAGGATCAGGCTTTTCGCTATGGCGGCGAGGAGTTCGTCGCCTTGCTGGCCAATACCCAAGCAGATGGGGCCAAGCTTCTGGCCGAGCGCCTGAGGCAGCAAGTAGGCTCGGGCGCGCAACCCTCCATGCCCGCCATCAGCGCCAGCTTCGGGCTGGCCGTCTGGCAGCCGGGCGACAGCGCCGATGCCATCTTCCAGCGCGCCGACCGGGCACTCTATCAAGCCAAGGCCTTGGGCCGCGACCGGGTCGCCATGGCTTGAGCCGGGCGGCTGAGCTAAGCTAAGCTGCGGCCAGCGTCGGCGCTTGGCAGCTGCCTAGATTCTCATCCGTCAAAAGGACTCGCGCATGAAAAACAGCATCGTTTGGGTCGATATCCCGGTCCGTGACTTGGACCGAGCCATTGGCTTTTATTCGGCCGTCTTGGGCCGCCCAGCCAGCAAAGAGGGCGGACCGGGCTTTGTGTTTGGACTGTTGGCGCACGAGGGAGATGAGGTCGGCGGCTGTTTGTACCTGCCGGACGCTGACAACGCGCCCTCCAAAGCTGGACCCTTGGTTTACCTCAATGTCGAAGGTCGCATGGCGGCAGCATTGGAGGCCGTGTCCAGCCATGGCGGCCAGGTCGTCAAGCCCTCGCAGGCCATTGGCCCACATGGTTTTCGCGCCATTGTTGATGACAGCGAAGGCAACCGGCTCGCGCTGCACGCGCAGACTGCCGCACAAGACTGATCGCTCGGCCGCGAGCCCTACTTCAGGGCCTTCACCAGCGCCTCGAACTGCGTCTTCACCGACTTGTCATGCGGGATGATGGCGGGCACAGGTCTGCTCACCTTCAGCAGCTCGTATACGGCCATTTGAGCGGCGCGCACCGAGTACTCGACAGTGAACACCACATCGTCGGCGATCTCGACAAACTGGCTGATGAAGGCCAGGTTCTTGGAGTTCTTGGGCACCGGCAGTGGCCTATCACTGTGCGAGCGCGGCATGAACATACTGGTGATGTAGGGCATCCGACAAGGTATGCAGTTAGCCTTGGCCACCGTCTCAAGGTCAAAGCGCAGATGACCACAAAGTTCCCGCAAAATTTCTTCGCCGCTGCATTCGCTCATCGGCTTGGCCACAAAGTTGCCGATCCGGTCGGGGAACAAGGCATAACCCCAGAACACCTGCACATCGGCCGGCTGATTGGCAAAATGCGGCTGGTGCGCCAGCACGATGGACATCAGCCAGTTGGAGTCTTTGAAGGTCACCAAGCCGCCGGTGCCAGGCTGGTTGCCGCTGAAGGCCTGCATCTTGTCAAAGAAGACCGTGTCCTTCAGCGTCACCGTGAAGGAGGCCCACATCGACTCGGCAACGCTGCTATTGAATGCCGACGGATTGCCAAACTCGGGGCGCCCTTGAGCCAGCTTCTCCCACAGCAGCCAGCCACCACTGTCTTGTTTGTTCAGCGCTGGCGGCGCGCTGTGCATACTGCCCAGGCTGGACGCATCGGTCATTGAAGCATTCTGGAAGAACACCAAGTCGTTCGCGCTCAGCTCAATGCGCTCGATCTTGCCCGCGCGCAAGCAGTCGATGGCCGTCACCACAAATTGGCCGTCTTGCTCGGCGTGAAGGATGTCGGTGACCTTGCAGTCCGGCACGAACTGCACACCCTGTACCTGCAGCCAGGCTTGCAGCGGACGCACCAGCGAGTCGTATTGGTTGTAGACCGTGCGCTTGACGCCGCCCAGCGTTTCAATGCGCGAAAACTCCAGCATGAAGCGATGCAGGTATCGCTTGAACTCCACCGCACTGTGCCAGGGCTGGAAGGCGAAGGTGGTGGCCCACATGAACCAGAACTCGGTCTCGAAGAAGGCCGGCGACAGCCAGTCGGTGATGGGCGAGTTGCCCAGGGCCTCTTCGCTGGCCTGGCTCAGCTTGAGCAACTCCAGCCGGTCGGCCATCGAAAAACCCATTGATTCCACCGGCATCTTGGCGCGCTGGCGGTTGACCAGGCGGGCCATCGAATGGGCCAGGTGTTTTTCGTTGAAGGCCAGGGTTTCATCGAAGACGCTTTGGCCGGCATGCTCCAGCGAAGGGATGGACTTGAACAGATCCCAGGTGCATTCGTAGTTATCGGTCGTCAGCATGCGGCCGCCGCGCAGCGAGTAGCCGCTTGCGGCGTCGCCGGCACCGTCCAGGCTGCCGCCCATCAAGGGCAGCGCCTCCAGGATGGTGATGCTGGCGCCGGGCACATGGGCATCGCGGATCATGAAGGCGGCGGCGGCCAATGAGCCAATGCCGCCTCCTAGCAAATAGGCTTTGAGCTGGGGGGAAGTCGAAACGGATGTTTGCATGGCGAAGCTCTACAAAAATGACAGGGTCTGGGCATCACCGCGCGGCACGAATGGCGGTGATGACGAGCCCGCAGCTTCGCCGGCAACTCGCCGGCCTCAAATGATCCGGATCAATTGAGGGGGCGAGAACCCCATCGGTTTGACTTGGATCAAACCCGCGAGCGCTTGCGTATACGACTCAAGGCCTCGGGCGTGACGCCCAGGTAATGCGCTATGTCCCGCTGCTGTATGCGCTTGGCCAGCACCGGGTAGGTCTGCAAAAAGGACTGGTAGCGCTCGTCAGGCCGCATGGTCAGCAGTTCGCGCTCACGCTGCTCCTTGCGCACGATATGCCAGGCCAGCAACTGGCGAATAGCGCGCTGCCAGGCCGGGTGAAGAGCCATCAGCCGGTTCATTGCGGCGTAGTCGACCTGCTCGATCTGACAGTCCTCCAGCGCCACCGCGCCGTAGTCGGTCTTGAGCCCGGCGATCAGCACATTGGGGCAGGCGAAGAAGTCACCCTCGCCTATGAAGGACTTGATCCACTCCTCGCCCTGCTCATTCGTATAGCTCAGTTTGACCAAGCCCTGGCGCAGCACATAGACGAAGGGTTGCCACTCGCCGGACGCAAAAATATCCGCGCCCTTGGCGAACTGGCCGAGTTGATAAGTGGGCGCCAAAGCGTCCCAATCCGGCAGCGCTTGATCGGCGGCTGTCTCTAAAAGTTTTCGGGTTTGCTGCATGGGAGGGCTGGAGTCTACTTGGGCAGGCTGCACTTGCTGTCAAAAAGAGCTCCGTGGGAAGGCACTGCTAGCGTGGCTTGCTACAACGGCCTAATATTGCCGCGCCGACTCGTTGAAGATGCGAACCCTGGAGCCACTGATGAACAACGACATGTCTTCCGCCCTGGCCGTGCTGACACTGGCCTTCGTCTTATCCCTGTTAGTGGGCATCAAGTCGCAACTGCGTGAGAGCGAAGCCAAGCTGAATGCCTTGCTCATGCATATGGGTATCGCGTGGGGCCAATACGCTGAACCATCAGAAGAGGTCATTGCCTTGGCCAAGGATCCGAAGGCGAAGATCGAGGCGATCAAAGCCTATCGTACGCAAACCGGACTCGGCCTGAAAGAAGCCAAAGAGGTGATTGACAAGCTGGCGAGCACTACAGCCGAATCACATTGACCGCGTCCCCAAACACCGCCCGAACCAAAGGCAGCAGATGAGCGTGGTGGCTCAGAAAAATGACCTGCGTGTGCTGTGACAGCTCGGCCAGCGCACGCAAGCCAGCCTCTGCGCGGCCATCGTCATAGTTGATGAATAAGTCATCGGCGACAAAGGGCAAGGCATGGGCCGGGTTCTGCTCAATATGCAACTCCAGGGCCGCCAAGCGCAGCGCCATAAAGAGTTGGTCGCGCGTGCCTTCGCTCATGCCGTCCACGCCCACCAGCCGACCGTCGGCGCGCAGGCCATGAAGAGTCAGCGGCTGAGCCTCGAAGTCGACACTCAGGCGCTGAAATGAGCCCTGCGTCAGCGCGGCAAATATTTCGCTGGCGCGCCCCAACATCGGACCCTGCTTGGTTTCGCGGTAACGATCGATGGCCCATTTCAGCAGCCGCGAGGCGGTGTAGACCTTGACGTAGCGCTCGGCCGCATTGGCCATCTTGGCCAGCGCGTCTTGGCGCTGGCCCTCGGCACGCGCGGCATTGTCTTGGCCGGCGATCAGGTCCAGGGCCGTCTGCGCTTTGTCAAGCTCCGTGGTCAAGCCCTCGCTGCGTTGCTGCGCTTCAGCAATCTGCTGCGCGAGCTCGGCCACCGCCACCGCAATTTGCGCGCCATCTACGGCCGCCACCTCGGCCTCCAGCGCAGCGAGGCTGAGCCCATCGCCGCCTTCGGCCAGCGCGCTCTGGGCAGCCTGCAGCGCGGCTTCGGCCAGGCGGCGCCGATCCGAGGCGGCAATGCAATCTCGCAGGCTGGCCAGCTCGCCGACACCGGCCTGCCGCAGGAGCGGCTCCAAACGCGCCGTCGCTTCATTCAGCCGCTGCCGTGCCGCGTCCGCCTTGTGTTGCAGACCGGCCAGCTCCAGGCGCAGACGCTGCGCTTCCTCTTGCGCCCGTTGGGCCGCGCCCAATTGGCTCAGCAAGGTTTGCACACTCGCATCGGCCGGGCCGCTCGTGGCCAGCTTCAGCGAGCCCGCACAGGCCAGCCATTCAAGCTCGAAGTCACTCAGCTCGCGCTGCATGCGCTCAATCCGCCGCAGCCGCAGATCGCGCATTTGTTGCAATCTGGCGTCGATCTCCACCCAAGCAGCACAGACCTGCTCGGCGGCATCCGCCAGCACCGTCTCGGGCAAGCCCATCGCTTGCAGGGCCTGGGCCCAAGCCTGTTGCCACTGGTCAAACTCGGCCTGCGCAGCCTGCCGCTTATCCTGCAGATGACCGGCGGCATGACGGGCCTGCTCGATTTGCCGCGCCAAAGCCTCGGCACGCACCGTGGCGGCGGCCGCCGCGCCCGTCGCTTGATCGGCCACCAGCATCAGGGTCTCAAGCGCATCGCCGCCGTCAAAGGCAATCTGGGCTGCGCGCAGGCCGCCGGCCAAGCTCGCCCAAGCTTCGGCCGCCTGTTGGCTGCAGGCCTGCTGCTCTTGCACCGCCTCGTCCAACTGTTCCTGCGCCTCCAGCACGCGCTGTCGCGCCTGCCGCCAGGCCTCCAGATCTAAAGCCACCATGCCGCCCAGACCCAGGCTTTCGCTCAGGACCAGCCACTCGGCGGCCAGCGCTGAAACTTCGCCTGCCTGCTGGCTGTGTGCCAGCGCCTGCGCCTCGGTCTGCTGGCGCAGCCTGGCCAAGGCGTCCAATTTGGCCTGCAACTCGCTGGCCTCGCGCGCCTTGGCGTGGCGCTGGTCGGCAAGGCCGTCGGCCTGCTGAATGCTGGCCTCGAAGCCCGCTGCCGCCTGCTGCAGCGCCTCCTCGCCCAACTTGATACGCTGCCATTGCGCGTTACGCCGCTCGCGCACTTGCGCCAGATCCGTGGCAGAAATCGGTTGATGGGTCTGGGTGTACTGCTTGATTTCCAGCTGCAGCGCCGTTTCATCGGCGCGTAGCTCAGAAAGCCGCTCCTGCAAGGCTTGCAGCTTGCTTTGCGCATCCAACTGGCGCTGCAAGCGCTGCTGCATCGCCGGCTCGGAGGGCAGGCTCAGGGCCCGCAACGCAGCCGTATCCAGATCGGGCCGACCCCAGGCCCCGAGACCGATGCGCGCGTTCGAGAGCTCCCGCTCGGCACGCTGGCGCCTGAGCTCCGCACGGGCCATGGTGGCACGCACATCGCCCAGTGCACGCGCCCGACTCAGCGCCGGCCCCAAACTGGCCGGCAGGCTGATCGAGGTTTGCGATTGAGCTTGGGCCTGCAGCGCCAAGGCCTGCAGCTCGGCCGCCTTATCAGCCTCGGCGCCGAGCGCGGCACGGCGGGCAAGATCCAGCAGGCCATAACGCTTGGCCAAAGCGGCAAAGCCGGCGCGCACCGGCAGCGACGGCATACGCTGCACCAGGCCGGCCTCATCGAAGCCGGCCTCGTCCAAGGCGGGCCAAGCGAGGCGACGCAGCTCGGCTGCTATCTGCAGCCAATGTCCGCTCAGCTCGGCGCGGCAAGCCTCGATTTCCCGGCCATGGCCGCGCACTTGCTGGCGGCGCTGCTCCAGCGCCAAGATCTCCGTCTCATGCCGCAGCACATCCTCATCCACCCACAGGGCCGCGAGTTGCTCGGCCACTGTCTGCGCCTGGCTCATCAACAGTTCCTGCGTGCGCCCAGCGGTGGCCAGCTCCAGTTCAAGCTCGCCCACCACATGCGCCGCGTCCGCCGGCAGCAAAACCACTTGCTGCAAGGCCAACAGGCTGGCCTGCGCAGCGCCGATTTGCCGCAAGCTGGGCGCCACCCGGCGCACACGCTCAAGCACATTGCGTTGCAGGGACAGGCCGTGCATCTGCGTGCGTAGCGCCAAGCGGGCCTGCTCAAGCTCGGCCACTTTGGCGCGCGCGTCCAGCCATTCTTTGGTGCGCACGGTGGCGGCCTTCAAGGCCAGGTCAGCAGCGGCCAAGTCGTCACTGGCTGCGTAATAGGCACGCTCACCGGAACGTCGCTTGGCCCACAGCTTGTCAGCCTCGGCATCGAGCCGTTCGCGCACTCGCCCTAAGCTGCCGATGCCAGCCGCCGACTGGAACAGAATCTGCCCCAGGTCGTTGGAGGCGCTCAGAATCGCCTTGCCGCCTGCTTCCAGCCGCCCGTGGTCCAGCCCGAACATCTGCTCAAAAAAGCTACGGTCGCTGGTGCCCAAATAGGCCGTCAAGGCCGACTCCGGCAAGACCTGGCCCCGCGCATCGAACAAAGACTTATTGCGGGCCTTGCTCCGCTCGAACTGCAGATTCAACTCCCCATGCGACAAGATGGCACCCAGACGCATATCCGCCTTGGCATGCAGGAAGTCGTAACTGGAACGCGTCTCGATGCCAAACAGCAGGTCGAGAATGGCGTTGCGAGTGGTCGACTTGCCGGCCTCATTGGCGCCGACGACGAAGTGAAAATCACGCGCAAGGGTAGAGACGGGAGCGGGAAATTCCAGGCGCTGATCGGTGAACTTGCCGTAGCGAAGCAGGTCTAGCTGTTGGATGCGCATGGTTAGTTTTTGACTTGTTTTTGCTGGGCAGATATGGCGGCGATGGTAAGCCAAGGTCCAGCCCTGCTTGCGCCCTACAATCCGCGCCAAATCACCGGAGTGAACCCCCATGACTGCGCCCATCGACTTCTATTTCGACTTTGCCTCGCCCTATGGCTACATTGCCTCGCAGCAGATCGACAAGATCGCCGAACGCTATGAGCGCAGCGTAACTTGGCGCGCCATCGTGCTGGACGCCAACTTCCAGTCACTGGAGCGCATTCGCATCCCCAACAACATCATGCGCAGCGACTACATCCGTCGTGATGCCGAGCGGCTGGCCACCTTTTACGGCGTTGAATACCGCACGCCCAGCAATCTGGGCGCGCACACCGAGCAGGCGGCGCGAATCTTTCATTGGGTACATGACCGCCAACCGCTGCGCGGCCGCGATTTCGCCAGCCGCGTGATGAAGGCCTATTTCGTCGACGACCAGAACATTGCATCGGAAGAGGTGCTGGAAGCCATCAGCACCGAAATGGGCCTCAGCGCAGAAGACTTCGCCGAAGCCAGCGCCAACCCGGCCAGCCGCTCGCGCCTGAAGGCCGAGGTGGACATGGCCGAAGCCCGCGGCGTCTTTGGCTCGCCCTTTTTCATCGTCGAAGGCGAGCGCTTCTGGGGCAACGATCGCCTGCCGCAGTTGGAGCGTTGGTTGGCGACCGGGCCTTACTGAGAAAAAAGCCCCTGCGTCACTCCAGCATTCTTGCTTGCCTGGACGCTTGAGTCGGCCGACTACAAATTGCCCGGAGCGGCCACAGGGGCCAAGAACCTGGTAATCATCTCGCCGGGACGGCCCACTGAACGAGCCCAAGCCTAGTTCGGCAAGCGCAATTCGTGCAACAAGGCCAAGTAGTACTCCAAGGACGGCGTGGGCTGCGCCGGCAACTTGGCTTGGTCATCCCAGCGCCGCAAAGAAATCGCATCCTGTGCATACGGCAAGGCCTCGAACGCAGCCGCTTCAGCTGCCGACATAGCCCCACCCTGCAGCCCCAGCGAATGCAGCGAGGCCGGCGTCAGCTGCGCCGCGTAGCCCTCGTCCATCGCCACCAGATAGCGCTTGGCTGCCACATGCCAGCGCACCGGCTCGGCCACCGCCGGGCCAAAGACCTGCATCAACAAAGGCTGGGCACGCGCCTCATGCACATCATCGACGTCATCAGCGACGCCAGCCGTTTCTATGAAGTGGCCAATATCGTGCAGCAAGGCCGCCGCCACCAAAGGGGCAGGCGCGCCGGCCCATTCGGCCAGCTGCGCGCATTGCAAGGCATGGGCCAGGCTGCTGACCGGCTCGGCACGGTCGCCTTCATAGGCGATGTCGGCGTTCTCACGCAAGAGCTGTTCGATCAGTTCAACACTCATTGTCATCATTAAATTCACCGCTTAAATCAGACGTTTGCGAATCTGCGCCGACAGCATATCGATCACCGACACGCTGAGCACCAGCATCAACAGCACCGTGCAAGTTTGCTGATACTGAAAGCCGCGCATCACATCCCACAGCACCATGCCGATGCCGCCCGCGCCCACCATGCCGACCACCGAGGCCGAACGTACATTCGACTCCAGCCGGTACAGGGTGTAGGAAATCCACAGCGGCAAAACTTGCGGGATCACACCGTAAATGATCTCGGCCAGCGGGTGCGCGCCGGTGGCCCGGATACCTTCGACCGGCTGCGGATCGATCGCCTCGACCGCCTCGGAGAACAGCTTGGCCAGGATGCCGGTTGTGTGCACCCACAGCGCCAGCACGCCGGCAAACGGACCCAGGCCGACGGCGACGACAAAGATCAAGGCGAACACCATCTCATTGATCGAGCGAAAGGCATCGAGCAAGCGCCGCACCGGCTGCCGGACCCACCAGGGCGTCAGATTGGCCGCTGCCAGCAGGGACAGCGGTGCTGCGCAAACGACGGCCAGCGCCGTGCCCCAGAGTGCGATTTGCAGCGTGATCACCAGCTCTTGCAAGTAATAACGCCAGTCATGCAGATCGGGCGGAAAAAAGCTGCGCGCGAACTGCAGCATATTGCCGCTGTCGCGCCACAGCTCGGCCGGGCGCATATCGGCACCCTTCCAGCTGCCGGCCAGCAAGGCCAACAGCACGCCCCAGATCAGCAGTTTGCTGAGGGAGTTGCGCGGACGGTCCGGCATGACGGGGCGGGCGAGGCTGGCGGCTGCGCTCATTTTTAAGGCTTTTCGATCAATTTGACTTTACTTATTTAGCGCTGGCTGTCTGGCGGCCCAGCTCGTCCAGACGGCGCTCGACGTCTTGCAGCTTGCGGCTCTTGTCTTCGGCGCTCAGGTTGGCGTCGGCTTCGATCTTGCCGCGCTCGGCCGCCAGCGCCAGCTGGCGGATGGGGGTCAGCTGAGCGTTGTCGGAGCGCACAAAGCCGCTGTAGGTCAGCGTCTTCAGGATGTCCTTCTCACGCTGGTCGCGGCCGTAGCTGGCGAAGAAGTCGGCGATCTTCTTTTTCGCATCGGCGTCAACATCCTTGCGCCAAACCAGCGGGTCGCTGGCGATCAGCGGCGAGCGCCAGACTTCGCGCAGCTCTGCGGCCTTTTCGGGCATCTTGATCTTCATGCGCTCGATGCCGTCGCTGGCGACCGCCGCCACATCGACCTGCTTGGCCGCCACGGCCAGGATATTGGTCTCATGGTTGGCGCGCACGGTCCGCTTGAAGTCGCGCGTCGGGTCGACCTTGCTCGGCGCAAAAGCATAGAAGCCCGGCACCAGCGTGCCGCTGGTCGAGTTCGGGTCACCCAGGCCGAGGTTCAGGCCGGCGCGGGCTTTGATCACATCGTCGAGGCTGCGCAACGGGCTGTCTTTGTGAACGATCATCAGGCTGTGATAGCCCTGGGTGCCGTCCAGATTGACGACCTTGGCGAAGACCTCGCCTTGCGCGCGGTCGACTGCTTCCATTGCAGACTTGTTGCCCATCCAGGCCAGCTGCACCTTGTTGAAGCGCATGCCTTCGATCACGCCGGCATAGTCGGGCGCGAAAAAGGTATTGATCTTGATGCCGGTGGACTTTTGCATGTCATCCAGCAGCGGCTGCCAAGCGGCCTTCAGGTTGTTGCTGGACTCGGTCGAGATAATGCCGAAGTTGAGTTCCTTGGTGGGGCTTTGGGCCAGCACGGGCTGGGTCAGCAGGCCGGCGGCGAGCAAGGAAAAAGTCAGGGCAAGGCGGCGATTCATGGTGACTCCGATGCGGGGTTGTATTGAGGAAACTGGGGTTTGGAATTCAGGCGGCGCGCAAGCCGTCCAACGAGTAACTCGGCGACTGCGCGGGAACGGCCGGTGCCAAGCCCGGTGAGACCGGGGTGATCAACTCGTCGATCTGGCTGCCATAGAGTTCGCGCAGTTTGAGTGGGGTCAGTTCTTGCGTAGCCCCATCGAACACGACCTGCCCCTGGCGCAGCGCCACGGTGCGCGGGCAAAAGGCAAAGGCATAGTCGACCTGGTGCAGCGATACCAGCACGGTGACGCCAAGCTCGCGGTTCAACTCGGCCAGCAAGCTCATCACGCGACGCGAAGATTCAGGGTCCAGCGACGCGATGGGTTCGTCGGCCAGAATGATTTCGGCGCCCTGTACCAGCGCGCGCGAGATCGCGGCGCGTTGCTGCTGGCCGCCCGACAAGGTAGACGCACGCTGCCAGGCGCAGGCCTCGATACCGACGCGCGCCAGCGCGGCGTAGGCACGCTCTCGCTCGACGCGCGGGAACAGGCCCAAAAGCCCTCGCCACAGCGGCAGGCGGTGCAGCGCGCCGGCCAAGACATTCGTCATCACCGGCAGGCGTTCGACCAAATTGAACTGCTGGAAAACGGTCGCGACCTTGGCGCGCGAGGCGCGCACATCGCCAGCCAGCCGCCCCCCGCTTTGCAGCTCGCGGCCCAGGATGCGCACAACCGAGCGGCTGCCAGCGTCGGCCCGGTGCAAGCCGCTCAGATGACGCAGCAGCGTCGATTTGCCCGAGCCCGAAGCGCCCAGCAGCGCCACCATCTCGCCGCGCCGCACTTGCAGGTCAATATCGCGCAAAGCGGGCGGCTTGGCCGCGCCAAAGCTCTTGCGCAAACCCTGCACATCGATCACAAAGGAATTCTGAGGATGGCTCATCGCCTGACTCCAAAGTCAAGTCGCAATCATCTAGATGACATGTGACGGGGCGGTGATGCTTGCGTGACAGTTGCTACCCACGCATGGCCCCGAAAGCGCACAGCAAAGGGCACACGACTTGGCCTGGCTTTTGGCGAGGCATTGCGACCGGCCGCTTTGTCGCTATGCTGGCCTCTTTTTTGGAGGGCTGCCATGCAACGCAAGACCGCGCAGGATTTCGATCAAGAGCTCTTGATTCTGTTTGACGCTTATGTTCACGGCACGCTGGACCGGCGTGGCTTCCTGGAGCGGGCACAGAAGTTTGCCATTGGCGGCCTGACGGCCACGGCCCTGCTGGCCTCGCTGTCCCCCGACTTCGCGATGGGCCAAGTGGTGCCCAAGGACGATGCCCGAGTGAAGACCGAGATGGTCGAAATTCCTTCTCCGAGCGGCAACGGCAGCATCAAGGGATACCTGGTGCGGCCTGCCGAGGCCAAAGGCAAGCTGCCCGCAATCTTGGTGGTGCATGAGAATCGCGGGCTCAACCCGCATATCGAAGACATTGCGCGCCGCTTGGCCCTGGAAGGCTATCTGGTCTTGGCTCCGGATGCCCTCAGCCCCCTGGGCGGCTACCCCGGCAACGAGGACAAGGCCCGCGAGCTCTTCGCCAAGCTGGACCAAGCCAAGACGCGCGAGGACTTCCTCGCCAGCGCGGCCTGGCTCAAGGCCCGGCCAGACAGCACGGGCAAGCTAGGCGCAGTGGGCTTTTGCTATGGAGGGGGCATGGTCCATATGCTGTCAACACGCTTGCCAGACTTGGCTGCCGCCGTGCCCTTCTATGGCAATCACCCCGCGCCTGAGGATGCAGCCAAGGTCAAAGCGCCCTTGCTGATTCACTTCGCCGCCGTGGACGAGCGCATCAACGCCGCCTGGCCGGCCTACGAGGCAGCTCTGAAGGCCGCCGGCGTGCCCTATACCGCGCACCAATATGCCGGCACCCAGCACGGCTTCAACAACGACACCACGCCACGCTTTGACGCCGCAGCGGCCAAGCTGGCCTGGGAGCGTACGCTGGAATTCTTCAAGCAGAAGCTGCAAGCCAGCTGAGTTTTGCGCCAGCTCGGAGCAAATCGGGTCAAGTCAAGTCAAGGCTTGACCTGATTGCGCGCCGCCACCTTGGCCTTGACGTCCTCAGGTGACCAGAACAGCCAGTCGTGTGCCAGCATGTGCGCGCGAATCGCTTCGCTCTGGCCCTGGTTGACCTTGCCGGCGATCATGCCGAGCTTCACCTTGGTCTCGGCGTTAGCCATGCCCAGCGCAATCAGGTCTTGCAAGAGCCGCGCCAACACCAGGCTGCGATAGCGCTCCGAGGTGAAGAGCTTGAAGCGGCCGGTCGGCACTTCATGCTCTTCTTGCAGCAGGGACAGCTTGGCGCCGGGTGAGTCCAGGTAAGCCTTGACGTCCAGCGCCAGCACCTCGTTGGTCCTCAAATTGAAGGCCAGCATATCGATCTCGGGCTTAGGCGCGGACTGCTTGCCGATCTGCTTCTTCTCTTCCAGGCTGACCGCAACCTTGAACTTGTGCCGCACCCAAAACCCCTCTTCTTCGAGCAGGGTGGTGACAATGTTTTCGAACTTGTCTATGGTCTTGAATACTTCAATCATTTGCGCCTACGCCCTCTGCTGTGCCGTCACTTCAGGGGCGGATTCTATCGGGGCCGACTTCAAACCAGCGCAGCGCCGGCCTCGGCCGCCGGCCGATCATTGATACGCCGGATCGGCGTCACCGTCAGCCCCAGCAGCACGATCAAGAGCAAGGCCAGGCCGCAAGCCGTGAACAGCGCCGCCGGCGACATCAGCCGCAACGCCGCCCCGGCAGCGGCCGCCGCCAGCGGCGCCAAGCCCATGAAGATGAACATGAAGACACTCATGGCCCTACCCAACATCGCCGGCGGCACGCGCTTTTGCATCCAGGTGAACACCGCCACCTGAACGAAGCCGGCCAAGGCACCCAGCGGCGCCAGCAGCGCCAAGCCCTGCCAAACCGCCGTGATATGGCCGAAGGGCAAGAACACCAGGCCGGCGATGCCGTCGATCGCCAGCACGGTCAAGCCCAGCGTGCCCAGCCGCCAGGTCGGCCGCATGCCCGCAACAAGCATGCCGATCAAACTGCCCACGCCGTGGCCGGCCAACAAGAGGCCCAAGGCCGCCGCGCCGCCGGCCACTTGCGTGCTGGCCAGCACCGGCAACGCAACCTGTATCGGGCCGCCGACAAAGAAAGCGATCGCCGCGAAATACAGGCACAAGGTGCGCAGTTCCTGATCGCGCCACATCGTGCCTATGGCCTCGCCGACGGCAGCCAACACCGACTGCGGCTCTTGCGGCGCCTTGGCAGAGGCCAGCAAACGCACCTTGCTCAAGGTCCAGGCGGAAAGCGCAAAAGTAGCCGCATCAAAGGCAAAGGCCAGGCCCAAGCCGCGCGCATTCTCCAGGCGCGCGGCCTGCTCGCCAAAGGCAGCGATCAAGAGCCCGGCCAGCAGCGGGCCGAGCAGCGCCGTCAATTGGCGCAAGCCCATCAAGGCGCCATTGGCCGTTTGCAAGGCCTCGGCTGGCAAGGTCTTGGGCAGGATGGAGCTGCCGGCGGGAAAGCTGAAGGCCGTCACCAGGCCAATGGCCAGGGCCAGCGCATAGACCATCCACAGCTGCACCGTGCTGCTCCAGACCAACAAGGCCAGCAGCCCGATCAAGCCGGCGTTGAGCAGCTTGGTCCACATCAGCACGGTCTTGGGCGAGTAGCGGTCGACGATGGCGCCGCCGATCAGAATAAAGAGCGCGCGCGGCAGGCCGACGATGGCCAGGACCAGGCCCAGCTCCAGCGTATCGTTGCTCAGCTTGAGCACCAACCAGGGCAAGGCAATCAAGGTGAACTGGTCACCCAGCATCGACAGCGCGCCGCCGCCCAGCAGCCAGCGGAAATTGGCGTTAGCGAACAGAGCGCGGCGCGCGTCCTTGGCCGCAGCGGGGGCTGCTGGACCTGCAACGGCAGCAGCAGCTGACTTCATTGTTTGGCTCATTTGGTTTTTCTTGTCGTTTGGTCGGTCTTGGCGGCTGGCAGCGCGCCGGTCGTAGTCGAAGCTACAGAGGCACGCAAATAGGCGATCAACTCCGGCGTGACGCCGGTGTCCCGCTGCATCAAGGGCTCGTTCGCCCACATGGTTTGAAACTTCGCCCTGACCTCGGCGTCGTCGCCGGTGAACTGCGCCATCAAGGCTTGCCAGCGTGCGACCAGGGCCCGCACGCGTGCCGAGGCAGGGTCAGTGCCGCGCGCCATTTCTTCGTGGACGGCCCTGATCAGCGCTGGCCATTCGGCCTCGCTGGCCTGCAGCGCCTCTGTGCCTAGGGCGATGCGCCGAGCTTCAAGCCGGGCGAAGTCGTCCTCGTTGAAGTACTTTTCGTAACGCTGCATCATGCCCATGGTGGCCAGCAAATGTTCGCTGACATCTGGCTCTTCAACACCGACATCGCTGACGCCGGCCTCGCTGGCACGGGCTTCGACTTGGGCCGCGCGTTCGGCCACAGACTTGAGCGCGCGCAGCAAACGTTGCTGGCGGCCCAGATTGCGCTCGACCTCGGCAATATGCCGACTCAGCACCTCCAGCAGCGGCGGGTTTTCCGCTTCCAGCAAAACGCCTATTTGCTTCAAGGCCAGCCCCGAATGCCGGTAAGCCAAGAGCCTATGCAGGCGCAGCACGTCGGCCTCGTTATAGAGCCGATAGCCGGCCTCGCTGCGGCCGGAAGGCTTTAGCAGCCCAAGCTTTTCATAGTGATGCAAAGCGCGCACGGTCAAGCCGCAACGCTTGGCCAGATCACCGACGGTGTATTCCATGGCAGAAAGCCGATTCGTTTTTGTTCAACAAGAACCGAATCATGAAGCCTGACCTTAGGTGAGGGTCAAGCGCTATCTGTGGCTTATTAATCAGATCGAGAAGAGCAGATTCGCAAGCATCCAGAAGGTGCGTGAACCGAGTACCGTCTCGGCTCCGTCAGTGCCTTGCGGGCGTGCCTGAGTTCCACGGCCAATGTCTTCGACGCCGACCACATCGCGGTGAAACTAGGAGAGCCAGCTGACGGCTTGCTTCTGGTCGCTCAACGAAGAGGACGTAAACCTCCCCAAGACCGCAAGCTAGGGATTTGAACAGTGATGCTGCGACCCTAGACTCTTCGCTGGTGACTCAGATGCCTAGCCCCTACCGTCACCGCCAAAGGAGCCATCTATGTTGCACATGCGAAAACTGCTTTCCATCGTCGCTCTCCTTGTCTCGCCGCTGTCGGCGCAAGCCACGGTGCTGCCATTTACTTCAACCTTCGGCGCCGGCGGTCTGGCCACCTATGGAGATCGAATCGTCGGGTCACCTCAAGACGGCGCCAGCTATTTCGAGGGCGCCGGCTGGACGCCAAATGTCGAACTCGTGTTCACAACGCTCAACGCAAGCGGACTCGCGTCTTTATGGTCGAGCGGGTATGCATCGCTTTTGGGGGCGCTGGGACATGGTGCCTTCAACGTCCCCTACCAGATCGACTTCGTGCCAGACGCCGGATGGAACATCACTTTGCAGGGATTCGACATCGCCACATGGTCCTCCGGCACATACCCCACCGACATTCGCATCTGGGACGACAAGGGAAGCTTCGCACAGCCCAATCTGCTGTCTTTCGCGAGCGCACTGAACCCGCAAACGGTGTACCAGCCGCTGTCAGCACCGGTCGCTGGCACTGGCACCGTCCATCTATACCTCAACAACTTGGGTTCCACCGGCTTGGACAATATCGCCTTCACACAATCGCCCGTTCCTGAACCAGCCGCGCTGCTGCTGATTAGTGCAGGTCTGGCAGCTTTTTGGGCCCGTCGGGTGCGCGCGCACCAGCGCTGATTGACTTTTTGGCAGACTCAAAGACTGAGACGCCAGAGCGTGACGGTCCAAGAAAAGGCGACTAAGCGCAGCGTGCGAGGAAGCTATCGGGCGCTCAAGCCGAGGCCATCAAGACCTTGGAAATCCGGCCAATTGAGCCGGTCTTGTCACCAAGCCAAAGCTTGAAGGTCAATTCCGACTTTTTTCAGTGACTCCTTGAACGACTCGCCAGTCAGCGCGCTTTGATAGCTGGCAAGCCGGTACTCCTCTTTTGGCACAGACTGCCGATGCTGCTCAGATGGCCACCCAGCCACTACAGGCTATCAGCAGCACATGCCGGGCCTGCACATTGCCGAAGTTGCTACCGAGTGCAGGGTTAGCTCGATCAAGCCGGAGCCAGCGCAGCGCGCAAGAACTCGGCGCGGCAGCGACATGAGATCGTGCCTTGCACGCTGTCGGCAAAGGGTTTGATCGTGGCGGCATCAGCAAGCCCCGGACAGACAAGGCCTTGCCGGCGCTGCCCTTGCACGCGCTATTGAGCAAAAAGGTGGCACTCGCCGGGTCCGCTGCGCCGGGCATCTAGACAAAGTTGGTGAAGTACCGCCCCAACCGTTCCCAACAAGTCCTTCCCGCTTCAGAAAGCGGGGTCGCGCGAGCGGGCGACGTATCATGAACTTTAATCTGAAAGCAAGAGGAGCCATCAAATGGACAAATCTATGGCCAAGGGCCTAGTCATCGGTGGCATCGCAACAGTCGTTCTGGGTGCGGGCGCCGTCACGGGCTATCGAACGATCACCACACCCAATAGCGCTGACGTGCTGGCAGTCCGAGACGTGATGGAAACTGTCATCACGCCAAAAGAAAGTTGCACCGACGTGGCCGTGAAGCACCAGGCAGCAGTTCAGGACGACAAGCGCTTGGCCGGCAGCGTGATTGGCGGCCTAGCCGGCGGTCTGCTCGGAAACCAGATCGGGGGCGGCAAGGGCAAGACTCTAGCCACGGTTGCCGGGGTTGCGGCGGGGGGTTACGCCGGCAATCAGGTTCAGAAAAACATGCAAGAAAGCGATGTCACTGTCACAAACGAACGGCGCTGCCATACTGTCAACGAAAAGTCGCAGAAACTCGTCGGTTACGACGTGACATACCGTCTGTCTGGCCTGGAAGGCGTCGTTCGCACCTCATACAAGCCCGGCGCTACGCTGCCGGTGAAGAACGGTGCGGTGGTGGTGACAGCGCCCGAAACACCGGCCAAGTCCTGAAGCGCCTCGCCATGTGATGGGGGCTTGCCACCTGCGGTACAGCGACGGTTCCGGCCGCGATGCTATGTAGCGTTGCGGAGTCACCCATGCAAATCCATGCCTTTGGCGACAAAGCGGCTTTACGCACTCCAGAAACAACAAAGCCCAACCGAATAGATTGGGCCAAGTGCTTGATTTAATTGGTAGGCCGTATAGGACTTGAACCTATGACCAAAGGATTATGAGTCATCACCCCTTGGTTTTGCGTGGTCAGTGGTGGACAAGCAAAAGAACCTAAACCATTGATTTACCTAGCTATCCGCTCCAGTAGCGTCCTAGAATGTTCATCACCAACCACGCCAAGACTGGCACCAGACTGGCACCAGCCCTAAAAAGCTGATTCAAGACTGGCACCAGACCGGCACCAGATGAGCAGGGCAAGAGATGGCGACCAAGGCAGAAAAGACACCGGGCGAGGCGATAGCCGACCTGAAAAAAGGCCAGTTCACCACGCTGGCGAAAGTCATCCCAAGCGGCGCATTGCAGGCCCGCAAGCTATCCACCGGCGCGGTGAAGCTGTATTGGCGCTACACATTCAATGGCGAGTCGGATCGGGTGGAAATCGGCCTGTATGACGGCAACATATCGCCCAAGATGCTGAAGCCCAAGGATGGCCGCTGGAATATTGCGGCGGCGATGACTGAAGCCTCACGGCTGGCCCTGGCGCACGATGGCGGTAAGGAGCAAGGCGGGCACGCTGGCCTAGTCAAAGCCAAGGCCGAAGCAGAGGCCAAAGCACTTGCCGACGATGCCGCAGCGAAAGCCCAAGCCCAAGCCGAGATTGACCGGCGCAGCAAATACACGCTGGCCGAACTCCTTAAAGCCTATTGGCTAAACCTTGAGGCGCTTGGCCGCACTTCGCATAGGCAGGCGCGCACAACCCTCACAAAGCACGTTATCAATGCTTGGCCCGAGATAGCCGCCCTGCCCGCCTCAGAAGTTGCCAGCGAACAAGTTGCCGATATGTTGCGGCGATTGTTTGAGCATGGCAAAGGCCGCACAGCGAACATCACCCGGGCATATCTTGGCGCAGCGTATGAGACTGCACGCCAAGCCAAAAGCGATCCGCTGATCCCGGTAGCCTTCAAGGGCTTCGAGGTCAAACACAATCCCGCAGCGGAAACCAAAGCCAACACCGACGCCAACAAGGCCGACAAGAACCCGCTTTCAGGCGACGAGATGCGCGTCTACTGGAATTGCATCAAGGACATGGGCGGCATCAAAGGCGCGGCACTCAAACTGCACCTATTGACTGGCGGGCAACGAATCGAGCAATTGGTAAGGCTCAAGACTGCCGACATAGCCGCCGACACCATCACCATTTTCGACGGCAAGGGACGCCCAGGCAGACCCGCGCGGAGGCACACCCTACCGCTAACCGCTCAAGCCGCTGAAGCCATCAAGCTCCTAGACCTGTCGGGCGAATATGCGATCACCACCGAGGTAGGCGACAAGATCGGCAAAACCCACTTAGCCAACACCACCCTGAGCGCATGGGCCGCTGAAGCTGTGGGTGACAAGATCACCGGCTTTCAGGCCAAGCGAATCCGCAGCGGCGTCGAAACAATCCTGGCCAGCGTCAAGATAAGCAAGGACACACGCGGAAGGCTTCAAAGCCACGGCGTCAGCGGAGTGCAAGACCGCCACTACGACGGTTACGACTACCTGCCCGAGCTGCGCACGGCGCTAGAGGCGCTTGACAGGGAGTTGAACAGCACAAAAGCCGGGAACGTTGTAGCGATCAAGGCAGCATGACGACTTCTCGCTCAATCGTTGTGCGAATATTCCCATATTCACAACATGAAACCGGCGCCAAATACGCTACCGGATGGCGCATGTGCCGACTACGAGCAGCCACTTGAACTAGGTGATGCTTCGCATCATGTTAGCGGAAAACCCGCTCATGGACAAACTAGGTCAAATTTCAGTCAGCGCGTCAATGGGATAGATGCGCTAGCGGTAGTGCTTGGTTCCTATAACCATTTGTGCATAATGAAACTCATGGTGTCCTTAGATGTACATATGTCCCGAAGGACACCATAAAGGCGAAAGGCTGAAACCACGGTGTACCACCACCGCAGCCCCAGCCCTTCAAGTCCGCCAAAGCAGACTGTTCAACTTAGCAGCGGAACAGTCCGAGTTTATAACCGGTAAATCGATAGTTAAGCAAGCTTGCTAAACAATTCGTGTAGCTCGGTGCTATCAACTCACATGGCGGAGATGTCCCACACCCTGTAAGAAGGACGACTCCATGACTGCCACAACCACAACTCCCGCCGTTTTGCGGATTCCTGCCGCCCACGGGTATCTGAGCATTTCCCGCTCCTATCTCTATCTATTGATCGAGCGGGGCGAACTGCCGCTCCTGAAGCTCGGGGGCCGCGCCAGCGGAATCATGCGCTCCGACCTGGACGCATGGCTCGATAAGCAACGCACTGCCGCACTGGCCTGATCGGAGGCCACCATGACGAGCAAAAAGCACGGCGCGAAGCCGGGACAAGTCACGCCTATTGCATCGGCTTTGAGCCTGCAACACACCCCGCCCGAGCGCATCGCGGCGCTGCACGCAATCCGCGACCGCCATCGCGGCGACAGTTCAGGCCCGCAATGCGCGCGGCTGCTTGAGGCTTTGCAAACGCTCGGCCACTGCACCACATTTGAGGCTTCGCGCTTGCTTGATCTCTATCATCCGCCTGCCCGAAAGCTCAACCTTGTGCAGCAAGGCCACGAGATTCAAACGACATGGCGCACGGTGCAAACCGAGTCAGGCGAAAAACACCGAGTCGGCGTGTACTCGCTGGCAAGGGGCAACCAATGAGCGCCGCAGAGACAGACGCCAGCGCCGACCCCAAAGCCTTTGCCACGATCCGCGCCGAGCTGGCGCTGAAAGGCTACGGACTGAAAAAGCAGCCGGATGACACGCTGCTGATAACCCGGTGGGACTTGTGCCGTGAGGTCGAATCGCTCGACGCTGCGGCCCGATTCCTGAAGATGATCGGCGGTGCGCGATGAACGCACTATCAATCGAGGTTGTGGCGCAGATAGGCGAACACCACCGACTCGCACAAGCCAAATATTTCGCCGCAAAAGATCAATATGCTGAAGCGGTAGATCATGCGCGGCGCGCTGGCGCACTGCTACTGCAAGTGAAAGCTGATCTAGGTCACGGCAAGTTCTTGGCTTGGCTTGAACAGCATGTTGAATTCACGCCCCGAACAGCGCAGCGCTACATGAGCGCGGCAGCACCGACACCCAAATGCGACAAGCTGACGCATTCGAGGAAGCCGCCCAAGGCTGGAAGCGCACGCGCCAAGCTCACTGCACAGATTGACCTTGTGCGGCATCGGGATGATGTGATTGCGCACGCAGCCTTTCTAGCCGCTGAACTGCCTATCGCGCACGAACTGCGGGCGACAGACCTACAGGCGCTAACAGGTCTGCGCGACCGCATCAATGAAGTGTTGGGAGGTGGCGCACGATGAACACTGAGCAACTATTCCAATCCGCTATCGCCAATGCTGGCCTACCGCCACCGGACTCAATTGAGGCCGATGGCAAGCTGCACCGATTCAGCAGCAGCGGCAAACGTGGCGACGATTCCGGCTGGTATGTTCTGCATCAGGACGGCGTGCCGGGTGGCTCTTTCGGCTGCTGGCGTGCTGGACTTACTTCGACCTGGAGCGAAAAGCCCGACACGGCAATGACCCAGGCCGAACGCGAGGCCCAGCGCCAGCGCATCAAGCAAGCCCAGGCCCAGCGCGATGCTGAAAAAGCGGCAGCACAAGCGGCGGCAGCAATCGAGGCATCACACCGATGGGAGGCGGCAGAACCCGCCACAACGCACGGCTATCTGTCGACCAAGGGCATAGCCGCCTACGGCCTGCGGATTGATTCAGCGGGCGCTCTGCTGGTTCCTATGCGCGATGCTGCGGGCAAGCTGCAAAGCCTGCAAACCATCACCGAGGATGGCGACAAACGCTTTCTGAAGGGCGGCAAGGTGACCGGCTGCTATCACTCAATCGGCAAGCCAAACGGCGCTCTGATCGTCTGCGAGGGCTACGCGACCGGCGCAAGCATTCACGAGGCAACCGGCCAAGCTGTAGCGGTGACATTCAACGCGGGGAATCTGGAAGCGGTAGCGGTAGCACTGCGGGCCAAGTACCCGGCGCTGAAGATCGTCATAGCGGCAGACGATGATTTTCAGACCGATGGAAACCCAGGCATCACCAAGGCCACCCAGGCGGCGCAAGCTGCGGGCGCTGTCCTGGCTATTCCTGACTTCGGAACAGGCCGACCCGACAAGGCGACCGACTTTAACGACCTGCACCAGATCGGCGGCGCTGCTTTGGTGGCGCGGTGTATCGAGGCGGCGACCAGCGCCAGCGCCGATCCAAGGCCAGAACAGACGGAAGGCACGGATTCAGACTGGCCCGAGGTTCAGCCGCTCATCTCCAAGCTAGATGCCGAGGACTACCCACTCGACGCCCTGCCCGATGTTGTGCGGCTGGCCGTGCTGGAAGTGGTGGGCTTTGTGAAGGCACCTGTGCCGCTGATAGCCGCCTCATCCCTGGCCGCGCTTTCTCTTGCGATCCAAGCTCATGCCGATGTGGAGCGGGCCGAAAAGCTCACCGGGCCGACCGGGCTTTTCATGCTGGCAATTGCTGACTCAGGCGAACGCAAGTCGACATGCGACGGATTCTTTACCCGAGCAATCCGCGACTACGAGGCCAAGGCCCAAGAGAACGCCAAGCCCGAGATTCAGGCATTCAAGACGGCGCACGAGGCATGGGACGCCCAGCGCAACGGGCTGAAGGAAAAGATCAAGTCGCTATCCAAGGAGGGCAAGCCCTGCAAGGCCCAAGTGCAAGAGCTTCACGACCTGGACGCAGACGAACCCAAGCCGCCACGAGTCCCCCGGCTGATCTACGGTGATGCCACACCCGAGGCGCTGACCTATGCCCTGGCGAAAGGCTGGCCGTCTGGTGGCGTGGTTAGCAGCGAGGCGGGCAGTGTGTTTGGCAGTCACGGCATGGGCAAGGAATCAGCCATGCGGAACTTGGCCGCGCTGAATCAGCTATGGGACGGCGCAACCCTGCCAGTAGAGCGCAGATCGTCGGAGAGCTTCACGGTACGCGGCGCACGGCTGACGATGGCGCTACAGGTTCAGGAATCAACGCTGCGGGCATTCTTTGACAGTACCAAGGGGCTTGCACGCGGCACCGGCTTTCTAGCTCGCTTTCTGGTGTCCTGGCCTATGTCCACCCAAGGCACGCGCAACTTCACCGAAGCGCCGAAGAACTGGCCGAGCTTGGCCGCATTCAATGACCGGCTGACCAATCTACTGAATCAGGCTGTGCCAATTGACGATGACGGCGCACTGAGCCCGGCAATGCTCACACTGTCACCGGACGCTAAACGCGCATGGGTTGCCTTTCACGATGCAATCGAGGCCGAGCTGTCGACCGGGCGGGACTTGCACGATGTGCGCGATGTTGCCAGCAAGACGGCAGACAACGCGGCGCGGCTGGCGGCACTGTTCCACACCTTCACCGGCAGGGCTGGCCCGATTGATCTTGATGCGATGGAATCAGCCGCACGCATAGCGGCATGGCATCTGCACGAGGCGCGGCGCTTTCTGGGTGAATTGGCAATGCCTGCGGAGTTGGCAAACCCGGCGCGGCTGGAATCCTGGCTGCTGGACTACTGCAAGCGGGAGGGCACCGACTCAGCGCCGACGCGGGAGATTCAGCGCTGCGGGCCGAACGGGTTACGAGACAAGGCAGTCATTGCCGACGCCATCAAGGAACTAACCGAGCTTGGCCGTGCGCGATTGGTGACGCATGGCAAGAAGAAGGCCGTGCAGATCAATCCGGCGCTGCTGGCCGAGGTGACGGTATGAGCTTGGCCGCACTCATCAAGAAAGGCAGTCTGCGCGGGTTTGCGACAGCGACACCTGCGACTTCTGCGACAGATGGCCCTTGCATAACCCCAACTGTCGCAACTGTCGCAACTGTCGCTGTCGCAACTGCCCCAGACAGGGCGGCAAATGATCCAGGCCACGCGCAACACTTGCAACAGGAACGCGCCACGAGCGCAACAAGCCAAGCCCCCTATTGGCCCA
This sequence comes from Paucibacter sp. B2R-40, assembly GCF_025717555.1. Taxonomy (GTDB): domain Bacteria; phylum Pseudomonadota; class Gammaproteobacteria; order Burkholderiales; family Burkholderiaceae_C; genus Paucibacter_A. The sequence continues at coordinate 335,701 of NZ_JAJIRP010000004.1, forward strand.
ACACCCAGCACGCCAACGATTCAGAGCTGGACACGATGGAGGCCCGCTTGATGCTGTTCACCCGGCGCAGCATGGCCGACACCGAAGCCGATCTATTGGCCGACAAGCTATTGCAGGCCGACCGCGAGCAATCCGGCCAAGTAACTTGCCACCTGTGCCAGCACTTCAACCCACGGCGCAAGACCTGCGGCAATTTCCGGGCGGCGGGAGTCGGTCAAGAGATTGGCTCAGACTTGGCGGCGATGCTCCAGCAATGCCCAGGCTACACGGCGGCGCGGCAATGACGGCGGGCGCAACTCTGCGCTGGCTCAATGGCGAAGGCCACAAGGCGAAAGCTAGACGGCTGACCGGTCAGTAAAGTACAGCGATTTACTGAAGCCGCATCGGGCAACTGGTGCGGCTTCTTTGCTTTCAATGACCCCAAGGTTACCCCAAGGTTTTGCGGCCTGTACGGGTAGGTTACGGGTAGGGCCGGAGCCGATCACAGCAAGGTTTTAGCAAGGGTCTGAACACTAAGGTCACCATAAGGTTTTGAGGTGGCGCAGTGAGGTCGCAGTGAGGGTCCGAGCGTCAAGGTCGCGTCAAGGGTCAAGGTTTGGGCAAGGGTCAGGCGCAAAGAACGGTAAGGTTTGGGTAAGGGTCTGACCGTTCGCCACCGTTTTAAAAACTACGGAAAACCGGCCACGGAGATTAATAATCTAGAAAATTGCGCTTTCGGATCAGTACGCGCACGCACGCGCGAGGCCGTTAAATACGCGCAAATACGGCAATCGAGCCTTTTAAAAAGGCCGGAAAAGGCTGATCCTGAGCAGTACGAACGCACACAAACAATTCGCACTTGTTGCGAAACTTGCGAAACCCTGAGCAGTACGCACGTGCGTACGCGCACATACGCGCGATGGCCGAAATAACTGTCGGAGTCTGTCGGGCACTTCGCTACACAGTACGCGCAGGCGCGCGCGATGGCGGAGGAAACCCCAGGCACGGCACCGGGTCTAGAGTAGAAAGAAATAGAACCGCCCCAGGCTGGCGCGGCGAATTTTGCACAGTGCCGGAAAGTGCCGCCAATTCCGCGCGCGCGAGGCTGCGTACTTGCGCACTTTGCGCACTTAGGTTTTAGCTGGCGCTGGTTACCGGCTCACTTTTGAGCTGGCCGAGTGAGCTAGGAGGAATTGAACCCTCCTATAACGGCGCTGCAATTCTGCACATAGTTGCCCCCAATCTTGCCCCCATGCTGAATAGGCGACTTGGCAAAACACTTTGCAATTTGCCGGAGAGGTTCTGATTACCGCCTCACTTTTGAGGTGGCCGACCGTCGGCGCAAATCTGCGCCAGCGCCATGCCCAACTGTGGCAAACTGATCGTGTCGCTGCACATCAGCGATGCGGGCTTGGTCGCTCGGTTTCATCAGGCGCAGCAGCCGCGCCACCTTTCGGGGGATAGCGGCTTTTTCACGTTCGCGTGATGCTGTGCGGCATGGCCCATTCAATGGCGGGCCGTGTAGGGACACCCGCGAGGGTGTGCCGGTACCTGATGCCGGTCGACCAACCCTGCACGGTCTGCCACCCTCTTGCTTGGTCGCTTGGGGTGACAGGTTCTAAACCTTGTTCATCAGGAGCCGCCATGGCTAACGCCCAGCAAATCAACATCAGCGCCGACACGGCCACCGAACCCGAGCAACCCCAGCAGCCCGAGCGCGAGCTGGTTGTGCAAGTAGTGCAAATTGACCACGGATGGAACCGAGCGGATTACCGTGGCACCCGCGCCCAACTCGAAGCAGAGGGCGTTATCCCCCCTGGCACGCATTGGCCCGTTGGTCAAACCTCTTGCAGTTGGGAGGCCGGCGAGTGCGTTTTCAGATTGACTCGCACACGCCCGGACGGCCTAAAGGGGCCAATGAGGCTTTGGATTCGCGGCGACTGGTGGAAATTGCAATGGGAACAAAAAGTGCACCCTGACCGTGGCACTCGCGCTGTCCTAAAGAAGAAGGCCGAGTTAGTCACGGAGGTGTACCGCCAATCGCCGGCCGGTCAGCGTGCATGGGACGCGCATTGGCGCCTGTACTGGCAAGCTCACCAGGACAAAGCTTTTCAATCCTTCAAAGCACTGATCCCCGGCCTGATTCCACCGAAGCGCGGCAGAAAGGCAGCGCCAGCCGCCTAGACCCCGAGCGACAACACCCAGGCCCGCCAATGTGCGGGCTTTGTTGTTTCTGGCTGGCGCAGGTCACCGAGTGAACAGAGCCATCCGAATGAAAAACCGGCTACTTGAGCCGGTTCAGTCGTGAGGCCCAAACCTGCGATTACTGCTGTTTGGTGCGGCGACGTGCAATGCCAGCAATGAGGCCAAGACCGGCGAGCATTAGGGCGTAGGTTTGGGGCTCGGGGACGGCGGCCACATCGCCGTCGCGTACTGCAACAGCCGCAAACTGTAGTTCTTTTACAGATGAGCTTTGCTCGCCGTACCCGAGCCAGAACCGAAATGCCCTTGAAGGGTTCGGTGCATCTTCATGGTCAATCCAATACATCGAGCCTGCGAACATGTTTTGGAAAGGACGATTGTCTGAGTTGCCTGGATAGTTCTCTGGGCTGAATTTCGAATGCCCAAGAGACACGTAGTAAAGGTGACCAATTTCGCTAGCGAGACCCCAACCAACGCCCGTGTTTGCATAACCTTGGTCCGATGTTCCATCCTGCGTGAACGCATAGTTAAAACTCACACCGTTTACTGGTGTCATTTTGGGCAGTCGCCAATCGCTGTAGCCGCCAATGGAGAGATTTTCTGCCCAAGTCTTTGCGGACAACCAACTCATGCCACCGCTGCCATTGGCACCGGCATAGCCAGTCGACTTGGCATAGTTCCAATCCTTCAACCATGTAACGTTCAAGGTTGAGTCAAAGTAAGCGTCTGTTACTCCGTCTTGGTCTATATCACGCGCTTGCAGCGTGGTTTCCCAAGTGCCTTTTGCCTGGCCGGACACGGCGAACGAAGCCAAAGCTATGGCCACGAGGCCAGCCAATCGAATTTTCATTGTTCTCATCCCTGAAGCTATGGGGTGGCCTGATTTGGCCCCTGCGCATAGTACGTTGCAGGATTGCGCTCAGTGTCGGATTCACGGGACTGCCCCCCGTGGATGGATGGGGTCTACCCCCAAGAGAGGGACGCGAAAAGCCCGAGAGCGCAGAGCCTGCAAGATCCGCAAGCAGGTGAGTAAAGCCAAGTAGCTCACCCCATGAGCGACCGACCGGCGATCATTCAGAACATGAAAACAAATGAGTTTTGGTTCTGGACGATGCGCAGCGAAACCACGGGGAAGGTGCGGCGCTCACCGTGTCGATTTACCGACGATGAAGCACTGAGCCTAGACCCTGAAGCGGTGCGGGTTCCTGGCACATGCGAGGTAATCGACTGCCCTACTAGCCCGGACGAATACGAGGCCATGCTGCCATCTTCGATATTCAAGAACTGCAAGAGCTAACAAGCCCTCACGCGCGCGCGCATTTTGTTGTTGGCGCTGGTGGCTGCGAACTTTGCAAACCTTGACCCTAACCGGCCATCGCCTAAGCTTTACCGGGGCAGGCTTTCAGCAGCCGGGAAGATCAACCGAGCGCGCTGGCCACGGCGACTCCTGCGAGGGAGACAAGGGTGATGGCCTGCCCCCTTGCCTCTCGGCTTCGCTTTTTCCTTGCTTTTCTGTGCTGTTGCCATTTCATGCCCCGATGGGAGCGCAAGGCCAAGCGAATTAAAGACTTGACGGTAAATTCCCGCAATGGGCCAAAGTGAGAATTCCTCACTTCGCAAATCCCTGACATTCCGGGCAATTGATCCCCGAGGCAACCAGCGCCAGCCCGGCAGCTTTGAATTAAAGGAATGCAAGTAAAGGATTAGGTCTGACCGATCCGGCGCAGTCTTTCAGCGAGGGCGCAACAGCAACCAAAAACGGGGTCAATCCGGCAAATACTGGCACCAGACTGGCACCAGCGCCCGGAATGAAAAAAGCACTCAGAGCCGATTAGCGCCAAGTGCTTGATTTACATACGTTTTTTGGTAGGCCGTATAGGACTTGAACCTATGACCAAAGGATTATGAGTCCTCTGCTCTAACCAACTGAGCTAACGGCCCCCAGGGGGTACTTTCACTTCCACCGCAGCGGCGGAAGCGCGCGATTGTATAGGAGGGCAGGAAGGCAGCGACGACCTGCCCTACTTCTGCGACAGCGCCTGGCTGATCATCCTCGACGTGATGTCAACAATCTGGATCATCCGGTCGTAGGCCATCCGAGTCGGCCCAATGACGCCCAAGGTGCCGACGACCTGGCCATTGACCTCGTAGGGTGCCGAAACGATGGATAACTCCTCAAAAGGCACGACCTGGCTCTCGCCGCCTATATAGATGCGCACACCTTCGGCCCGGCTGGAAACATCCAGCAAACGCATGAGCTGCGTCTTTTGCTCGAACACATCGAACAAACGCCGCAGGCTGCCCATATCGTTACCGAAATCCTGCACGGTGAGCAGGTTGCGCTCGCCTGAGATGACCACCCGCTCCCCTTCATCGACCATGGCCTCGGTACCCGCTTGCACGGCCGCGCTCATCAGGCTGGCGATTTCACCGCGCAACTCGTCAACCTCGCTCTTCAAACGCTCTCGCACCGCCTCCAGGCTCAGGCCCGCGTAATGGGCGTTGAGGCGGTTGCTGGCTTCGGCCAGCTCGGTTTGGCTGAGGTCTTGCGCGGTGAAGATGACGCGGTTCTGCACATCGCCGTCGGGTGACACCATGATCACCAAAACACGCCTATCGCCCAGACGTAAAAATTCGATGTGGTGGAAGACACCGGGCTTGCGCGGCGCCGTCACCACGCCGACAAAATTGGACAAGCTCGACAGCAGATGCGCAGCGCTGGCGATCACGCGCTGCGGCTGATCGGGTTGCAGGTGGGTGTCTATGGGTTTGGCGTCAGCGCCCAGCAGGGCCGGCTGCGCGGTCAACATGGTGTCAACAAACAACCGGTAGCCGCGTGCGGTCGGGATGCGCCCGGCACTGGTGTGCGGGCTGGCGATGAGCCCCAAGTCTTCTAGGTCCGCCATCACATTGCGTATCGTGGCTGGACTCAACTCCAGGCCCGAGGCTTTGGACAGGGTGCGGGAGCCTATCGGCTGGCCGTCGGCGATGTAGCGCTCGACCAGGGTTTTCAGCAGTGATTTGGATCGCTCGTCAAGCATGGGCTGATTGTAGGTTCCTGCGCGGCGGGTGCTACGCGGACTTCCCCGTAACGTCATAGTGCTGTGGTGTAATTCTCGGCTATGGCGAAACGTTTCCAGCATGTGGCAATTGTGGGCAAGCATCAGGCACTGGGGATACGCCCCATCCTGGAGGAGATTGCCGAATTCGTCACGCGACAAGGTCTAGACGTTTCTCTGCAAGAAGAGACCGCCTTGAACACCGGCATCACCAGCTACGACGCCCTGTCGAATGAGCAGTTAGGCACGCGTTGTGACCTTGCCATCGTTGTCGGTGGCGACGGCACGATGCTGGGTTTTGCGCGCGAGATGGCACGTTTCGGGGTGCCGCTGGTGGGCATCAACCAGGGCCGCTTGGGCTTCATCACCGATATTTCGATGGAGCGCTTCCGCGAAGCGCTGGCGCCGATCCTGGCCGGCGACTACGAGATGGAATACCGCAATATGCTGGAAGGCGCGGTCTGGCGCGATGAGCGCAATATCTTTGAAGGCTTGGCGCTGAACGATGTGGTCGTGAGCCGCGGCGCCACCGCCAGCATGGTGGAGTTGCGCATTGATGTGGGCGACGAGTTCGTCGCCAATATGCGCGCGGACGGCGTGATCGTTGCCTCACCTACCGGCTCCACCGCCTATGCGCTGTCGGCCGGCGGTCCCATCCTGCATCCCAGCATCGCGGGCTGGCTGCTGGTGCCGATTGCTTCGCACACGCTGTCCAACCGCCCCATCGTCTTGCCGGACACTGGCGACGTGACATTGGAAATCGTCGCCGGGCGTGATGCCAGCGTGAACTTCGATATGCAGAGCTTGGCCAGCCTGCTGCATGGCGACCGTATCACGGTGCGCCGCTCGGCTCACAAGGTTTGCTTCCTTCACCCCAAGGGCTGGAGCTACTACGCCACCTTGCGGCGCAAGCTGCGCTGGTACGAGGGAGTCAGCTGATGCTGCGCCGCCTGAGCCTGCGCGATTTTGTGATCGTGCCCGAAATGGAGCTGGACTTCGTGGCCGGCTTCTCGGTCCTGACCGGCGAGACCGGGGCCGGCAAGTCGATCTTGGTCGACGCGCTGCAGCTAGCACTTGGCAGCCGCGGCGACGCCGGCGTGGTGCGTGAAGGTGCGGCGCGCGCCGAGATTTCGGCCGAATTCGACCGCCCCGCGCATCTGAATGATTGGTTGGAAGAGGCCGGCTTTGATGACGGCGGCACCAGCTTGCTGCTGCGCCGGGTCATCGACGCGCAGGGCAAAAGCCGCGCCTGGATCAATGGCAGCACAGCCACCGTCACGCAGTTGCGCGAACTGGCCGACAGCCTCTTGGACATCCACGGTCAACATGCCTGGCAGGGCCTGACCCGCGCGCCTGCCGTGCGCGGCCTGCTGGACAACTATGCCGGCTTGGACAGCCATGTCTTGGGCGCGGCCTACGCAGACTGGAAGCTGGCCAGCGACAAGCTCGCCGCCGCCGAATCGCGTCAAGCTGACTTGTTACGTGAGCGCGAGCGCCTGGCTTGGCAGATCGGCGAAGTCGCACGCTTGTCGCCCGGCTTTGATGAGTGGGACACGCTGAACGCCGAGCATCAAAAGCTGGCGCATGCAGCTTCACTGCTGGACGCCGTGCGCGGAGCCTTGGACGCCTTGAGCGAGGCCGAGCCCAGCGCAGAGTCGCAAACCGACAAGGCCTTGATCCAGCTCGAAAAGGTCTTGGACTACGACCCTGGCCTGCTGTCGGCCGTTGAGGCCTTGCGCGGCGCGCAAGCGCAGTTGCAAGATGCTGGGCATACGCTCGGCACCTATCTGCACGGCACCGAACTGGAGCCGGCCCGCTTGCAAGAACTGGACGAACGGCTCTCCGCCTGGATGACGCTGGCGCGCCGCTACCGCCGCCCTCCCGCTGAGTTGCCCGCCTTGCTGAGCCAGTGGCAAAGCGAGTTGCAAGCACTTGACGCCGCCAGTGATCTCGCAGCCTTGAGCGCAGCCTTGCTGCTCGCACGCGCCGGCTTTGAGCAAGAAGCCAAACGCATCAGCAGCTTGCGCCACGCTGCCGCGCCCAAGTTGGCAGCCGCTGTGACACAAGCGATGCAGCAACTTGGCATGAGTGGCGGCCAGTTCGAGGTCAGCCTGCTGGCGCAAGAGCAGCCGCAGAGTTTCGGCCTCGAGTCGGCCGAATTTTTGGTTGCCGGCCACGCCGGCAGCACGCCCAGGCCCTTGGCCAAAGTCGCCTCGGGCGGCGAGTTGTCGCGTATTGCGCTGGCGATAGCCGTGACGACTTGCCAGCAAGACAGCGGCGGCGTGGGCACCTTGATTTTTGACGAGATCGACGCCGGCGTCGGCGGCGCGGTGGCCGAAACGGTCGGCCGCTTGATGAAGCAGTTGGGGCGCTCCGCCCAAGTGCTGGCCGTCACCCATCTGCCCCAGGTTGCGGCCTGCGCCGATCAGCATTTGGTCGTCGCCAAGGCCTTGCAAAACGGACAGACACTCAGCACGGTGCAGGCCGTGCTGGGCGAGACGCGCGTGGCGGAAATCGCCCGCATGTTAGGCGGCGAACGCCTGTCCTCGACCAGCATGGCCCATGCACAGGAGATGCTCGACATCTCTTCTTCCACCCCCCCAGCACCCGCAACACGATCGAAGAAAGCCAAGTCATGAGCAGCACCTCGGCCCAGCCCCATGAGCCAGTGACAAAGAGCAATGTCGTGCTGGTCACCGGCATGTCCGGTGGCGGCAAATCAGAGGCCATGCACGCGCTTGAAGATGCCGGGTTCTTCTGCGTCGATAACCTGCCCGCCGACTTGCTGATGGACTTCTTGCGTCTGGAGCAACAGCGCGGCGAGCGGCGCGTTGCCATTGCAGTGGATGTACGCAGCGCCGGCTCCTTGCCGCTCTTGTTGCCGCTATTCAAACAATTGCGCGCCGACGGCGTCGCGGTACGGTCGATCTTTTTTGACGCAAATACCGAGACCTTGATGCGGCGCTTCTCCGAGACGCGCCGGCCTCACCCCTTGCGCCAAGATCAATCACCGTCGAGCGACGACGACGGGCACCGGGCTCTATTGGAAGCCATCACGCTGGAACGCGAGCTGCTGGCCGCGCTGCGGGTCGAGTCCACGGTATTGGATACCAGCCAACTGCGCCCGGCTCAACTGCGCGCCTGGGTGCGTGACTTGGTGGTGGTGGAGGGGCATTCGCTGACGCTGGTGTTTGAGTCCTTTGCTTTCAAGCATGGCGTGCCCAGCGACGCGGACTTTGTATTTGACGTGCGCGTGCTGCCCAACCCCTATTACGACCGGGCATTGCGCCCACTCAGTGGCCGCGACCAGCCAGTTGCCGACTATCTCGTCGCGCAGCCCGAGGTCGGATTGATGTTGAGCCAGATCAGTGCCTTCTTGACCCAGTGGCTACCGAAATTTGCCGCCGATCAACGCAGTTATTTGACGGTGGCCATTGGCTGCACTGGCGGTCAGCATCGCTCGGTCTATCTGGTGGAAGCTTTGGCGCGCCATTTCGCTCATCATGGCCAGGTGCTCAAAAGGCACCGCGAGTTGGACGCCAAATAGGGGCTCAAGCCTGCGGCTGCTTGTCTTCAGCCGAGTACAGCAGCACCAAGAGCGCCACACTGCCCAGCGGAGCGAGCAGCACCAAGGCCAACATCCAAGGTAGCAAGCCGCGGCCGCTGCGCTTCAAAGCTTGGCCCATGAAGACCCAGTGCGCCATCAAGCCGGCAGCGATGCCCAGGCTCAAAAAAGTCAGCAGCGCAGCCGAGGGTTCGCCTTCGGCATTGGCCGCCGAAATCAAAAACCACAGGCAGCAGGCCGCTGCCAAAAGGGCAACCAGCGCGGATTCGACAGCATTTTTGGTAGCAGCATTCATAGCGTCAAGCTTGGTTCAAGCAATCATTTTTTTCAACGGCGCCGGCAAAGCGTACTCGGCCAAACGCTCACGTGCCACCCACACACCCCCAGGCCCGGCTTCGCCGGCCTCGGTGAGCACATCGGCTCGGCGGGTGTGCAGTATCCAATCAAAATGGGTCAAGGCATGCGCGATCCGCGGCATCACTTCCAACTTGGCGCCCAAGCGCTCGGCGGCCACTTGCAAGGCTGCCTCGTCGTCATAAAGAGGCAGACTCCACAAGCCCGCCCACACGCCAGTCGACGGGCGCTGCTGCAACAACACATGACCCTCGCGCTCCAGCCAGAGCCACCAGTTCTCGCGCCGGCCGCGCTTGAGCTTGCGGGTCTTGATGGGGTAGCGCGTGGGCTCACCTTCCATTCGGCCCGCGCACAAATCGGCCACTGGGCAGAGCAGGCATTGCGGCGAGCGCGTGCTGCAAATCGAGGAGCCCAGGTCCATCAAGCCCTGCGTGTAAGCAGTTATGCCCTCGGCAGGAGCCAACTCGGTGGCCAAGGCCCAGAGGCGCTTTTCTTCGGCGCTGCTGGCCAGGTCGCCATCAAAAGCCAGCAAGCGACCCAGCACTCGCTTGACATTGCCGTCCAGAATTGCCACACGCTCACCGAAGCAAAACACCGCCACCGCGGCCGCTGTCGAGCGACCGATGCCGGGCAGGGTCTGCAGCGCGGCCGCATTGCCTGGAAATTGCCCGCCATGCAACTGCACCACCGCCTGCGCGCAAGCATGCAGATTGCGCGCTCGGCTGTAATAGCCCAGGCCGGCCCACAGTGCCAACACCTCGTCCAAGCTGGCCGCAGCAAGATCACCGACCTCTGGAAAGCGCTCCAAAAACCGCTGGTAGTAGCCCAGCACCGTCGTCACCTGCGTTTGTTGCAACATGATTTCGGAGAGCCAGACGCGGTAGGGGTCGCGGGTGTTTTGCCAAGGCAAGGCATGGCGGCCATGGCTGCGCTGCCAAGCGACCAGGGTGGGCGCGAACTGCTGAGGAAGAACTATCGCTTTTGACATTGAGGGCAGAAAAAAGTGGAACGCTGGCCTTGCACGATGCGCCGGATCGGCGTGCTACAGCTCAGGCAGGGCTGACCCTCGCGGCCGTAGACGCGCGCTTGCATCTGAAAGCTACCGGCCACGCCATGCGCATCTTTGAAATCTCGCAAGGTCGTACCGCCCGCCTCCAAGGCCTGTGCCAGCACCGAGCGGACCGCTTGAGCCAAGCGTTCGGCTCGCGGGCGGCTCAGCTTGGCGGCAGCCAGACGCGGATCGATGCCGGCCAGAAACAAGGCCTCGCACGCATAGATATTGCCAGCGCCGACGACGATATCGCCGGCCAGCAAGGCCAGCTTGACGGCAACCCGCCGCCCATGCAAACCTGCGTGCAGATGCGCGCCGTCGAAACGCGGATCAAACGGTTCCAACCCCAAGCCACTCAGCAGCTTGGCCGCCGGGTTGGCCGCCACAGCCTCGGACCAGACCACCGCCCCGAAGCGGCGCGGGTCGGTCAGGCGCAGCAGGCCGCGGTCGGTCTGCAGGTCGAAATGATCATGAATACCGGCTGCCGGGGTCGCTGAGCCGGGCGTAAAGGCCAGCGAGCCCGACATACCCAGGTGCAAGAGCAGGCCCCCGCTGACAGCAGGCCGCGACAAGGGCAACCACAAATATTTGCCACGCCGGCTGACCGCGCCGACGCGCGCGCCTACCAAACGCTCTGGACTCAAGCCCAGCGGCCAGCGCAGCGGCTTGCCCAGGCGCGCCTGCAAGACAGTGGCGCCCTCAATGGCGTCGGCAAAACTGCGGCGGGTGACTTCGACTTCGGGGAGCTCAGGCATGGCTTGCATGATATCGGGGCAGAATGTCCCCTCACCGCCTCGGTTGTTCAGCATTGTTCGGGGTTTGTATTCATGCAGGAGCCTTCATGCCCGAGAAATTTCGCCGCAAGCTAGCCGGGGCACTCGCCGTCGGCGCCGCGGTGCTGCTAGCCAATCTGGCGATAGCCGGCCCTACAGCCGCTGCGGCAGAGGGCACACCCCTCAACTCGCAGATGGATGCGCCGCTGTTCTACCAATTATTGGTCGGCGAGATGGAGCTCAATACCGGCCAGCCCGGTGTCGCCTACCAAGTGTTGCTGGACGCGGCACGCCGCACCGGTGACGAAGCCTTGTTCCAGCGCGTCATCAATATCGCCCTGCAAGCACGCGCCGGCGACCAAGCCTTGATTGCGGCCAAGGCCTGGCGTGAGTCGCAGCCAAACTCCGCCGCCGCGCATCAAATGGTGGTCCAACTGCTGGCCTTGTTGAACCGCCCGGCCGATGCCGTGGAGCCGCTTCGTTCGCTGCTGGCCATCACGCCGCCGGCGCAGCAAGCTGTTGTGCTGGAGTCGCTGCCCCGGCTGTTTCAACGCGCCGCCGAGCCCAAGCGCGTGCTGGCCGCCCTTGAACCTATCCTGAACACCGCCACACAACAAGCCGAAACCAAATTGGCCGCAAAAATGGTCTTGGCCAGACTGAGTTTTGCGGCCGGCGACAGCCAAAGCGCGCTTGTGCTGGCTCAGGAAATCGAAGCGTTTGCCCCCGAGTCCGATGAGGCCATGCAACTGGCCTTGGAGCTATTGCCGCAGCAGGCCGAGGCCGAAGCCTTGATCACCCGGCGCCTGCAATCCAAGCCCGACAACTTAGGCCTGTGTCTGGCCTACGGCCGTGCGCTGGCTCGCGCCCAAAGGCCGGCCGAAGCAGCGCGTGAGTTTCGCGCCATCACCTTGGCGTCACCCAACACCAGCAGCGCCTGGTTTGCGCTCGGCACCTTGGAGCTGGAGTTACGACACGCAGAGGCGGCCGACGCGGCCTTGCGCGAGTATTTGAAGCAACTCGACAACAGCACATCTGCCCAAGCAAACACACGCAGCGATGGCGAAGACGAAGGCGAGCAACAAACCAACAACGAAGCCCGGCAACAAACTTGGCTCTTGCTGGCCCAAGCGGCCGAATTGCGCGGTGACTTGAACGCGGCGCAAGCATGGTTGCTCAAGGTGGACTCGCCGCAACGGCAACTAGAGGCTCAGTTCCGACGCGCCTCCTTGATGGCCCGCCAGGGCAAATTGGCCGAGGCACGCAAGCTGCTGCAGACGCTTCCTGAAACCAGTCCGGAAGAATTGCGCTCCAAACTGCTGGCCGAGTCGCAATTGCTGCGCGATGCGCAGGACTGGCAGGCCGCACATCAGGTACTGGCAAAAGCCAACGAACGCCTGCCAAACGACCCCGACCTCATCTACGAACAGGCCATGATGGCCGAGAAGCTCGACCGACTCGACGAGATGGAGATCCTCTTGCGCCGGGTGATCGCGATCAAGCCCGACCATCATCACGCCTACAACGCGCTGGGCTACTCGCTGGCCGAGCGCAATCTGAGGCTGGATGAAGCCAAGGCCTTGATCACCAAGGCGCTCAGCTTCGTGCCCTCGGAACCCTTCATTCTTGACAGCTTGGGTTGGGTGGAATATCGCCTCGGCAACAACGCCGAAGCCTTGCGACTGCTAGGTCAGAGTTATGCGGCACGACCCGACGCCGAGATCGCCGCGCACTTGGGCGAGGTACTTTGGATCAGCGGCCACCGCACGCAAGCACAGCGCATCTGGGGCGAAGGCTTGACGCGTGATCCCAAGAACGAGGCCCTGCGCGAAACCATGCACCGCTTGAAAGCCCAACCATGAGAAGCCTGCTCTACTTGTTTTTGGCGGCGGCCTCATTGTTGCTGAGCGGATGCACCAGCGTGGCACCCAGGCCCACCGAGATCAGGGCCGAAGGCGATGTACGCATCAGCGGCAGACTCAGCGTACAGGTCGCCGGCAGCACCGGCCGCGCCTCGGGCGGCAATGCTGGCTTCGAGCTCAGCGGCAACCCACGCGCCGGTCAACTTGAACTGAGCACGCCGCTGGGCAGCCTGCTCGCCCGTGCGACTTGGGGGCCGGCCGAAGCAGTACTGCAAACCCCAGGCGCCGAGCGCAGCTTTGCCGACCTCGACGCCCTGACACGCGAACTCTTGGGCGAAGCCATTCCCGTGGCGGCGCTGTTTGATTGGTTGCGCGGCCGCCCTTGGCCACAGACACCCAGCGACACCTGGCAAGACGGTGTCGGCTTCAGCCAGCTCGGGTGGCGTATTGACCTGGCCGGCCTCCAGGACGGCCTGATCGTGGCAACCCGTTCGGCCGAGCCTGCGGTGACGCTGCGCGCCCGGGTCGAGCCCTGAACAGAACCCCCTCACTTTTTCTTTCATGCAAGCCATCTACGACGTCCTCGCCCCTGCCAAGCTCAATCTCTTCTTGCATGTCGTGGGCAAAAGGCCGGATGGCTACCACCTCTTGCAGTCCATCTTCGCGTTGATCGACTGGGCCGACACCCTGCATTTCGAGCGCCGCAGCGACGGCCAACTGCTGCGCCACGACCACGGCGCCGCCCTTCCCCCCGACGACTTATGCCTGCGCGCAGCGCGCCTGCTGCAGGCCCAAAGCGGCTGCACTTATGGCGTCGACATACAAATTGAAAAACGCGTGCCGGCAGGAGCCGGCATGGGCGGCGGCTCAAGTGATGCGGCCTCTACCTTGCTCGCCTTGAACCGGCTTTGGGGGCTGAATTGGCCGCTCGCCAAGCTCCTGCCGCTGGGGCTCAAGCTCGGCGCCGATGTGCCGTTTTTTCTCGGCGGCAGCCATGCCTTCGTGGAAGGCATCGGCGAAATCCTGCATCCGATCGAGCTGCCACCGCTGACATTTGCGGTCCTCAAACCGAGCCAAAGCATCTCCACGCAAGAAATTTTTTCGAGCCCCCTCTTGGCAAGATCAAAAAACGTGGCTATAGTAGCGGGCTTTCCTGCAAACAATTCTTCAGGCGAAAAAACGGGCGAAAGCTCGCTGAATCACCAAAAGGTGAGCCACGAAGAATTGATAAGTTTGGACAGCGAAGGCATTGCGAAGTTACTCGGCGGCTCACCAAGAAGTTTCGGTAGAAACGACTTGCAAAAACCAGCCGAAGAAAATTGCACCGAAGTTGTTCAAGCACTGCACATATTGGAATCCGAGTTTGGCAATAGTCGAATGACGGGCTCCGGAAGCGCAGTATTCGCTAGAGTTAAAACTCCAGCGAATGAACAGGAAGAAAATCTGTTAAATCAGATAATTTTTTCGAAGTTGCAGGGTTTACCTGCAGATTGGTCTGGTAGAATTTGCCGCAGCTTAGATAGGCACCCACTGCAAGGTTGGGCAGCCGATTGAAAGATAAGCTGAAGTAGTTTCTTAGATTGATTTTCGAAGAAATTACTGGTAAGCAAGTACAGACAAGTTATAGGGTGCAGCAGCTCTGCTGTGTCCTGTGTAGGGGAGTCGCCAAGTTGGTTAAGGCAACGGATTTTGATTCCGTCATGCGAAGGTTCGAATCCTTCTTCCCCTGCCAAAGTTATTTGCACTGAGACGCTAAGACGCTGCGTCGTAAAGATATTACCCGGACACGCTGGCTGGCCACGGGTCCTTTTAAAAAGGATGGCTCGTGCTACTCAATACCGTCCTCTTCACCGGCAACGCAAACCCGGTTCTCTCCCAAGAAATTGCAACGCACCTGGGCCTCGATCTCGGCAAAGCGCTGGTCGGCCGCTTCTCCGATGGTGAAGTCACCGTCGAGATTCAGCAGAACGTTCGCGCTCGCGACGTCTTCGTCATTCAGCCCACCTGCGCGCCGACGAACGAGAACCTGATGGAATTGCTGATCATGGTTGATGCCCTGAAGCGCGCCAGCGCTCGCCGCATCACCGCCGTGATCCCCTACTACGGTTACGCCCGCCAAGACCGCCGCCCACGCTCGACCCGTGTGCCGATCAGCGCAAAGGTGGTGGCCGACCTGCTGGAAAAAGTCGGCGTCGAGCGCGTCTTAACGATGGACTTGCACGCCGACCAGATCCAGGGCTTCTTCAATATCCCGGTCGACAATATTTATGCCTCGCCAGTGCTGCTGTCGGACCTGAAGGCGCGCAATTATTCGAACCTGGTGGTCGTCAGCCCCGACGTTGGCGGCGTGGTCCGTGCGCGCGCCCTAGCCAAGCAACTCGGTTGCGATTTGGCCATCATCGACAAACGCCGTCCGGCCGCCAATGTGTCCGAAGTGATGCATGTGATCGGTGAGATAGACGGCCGCAACTGCGTGATCATGGACGACATGATCGACACGGCAGGCACCTTGGTGAAAGCCGCCGAAGTGCTGAAGGATCGAGGCGCCAAGAGCGTATTCGCTTATTGCACCCACCCGATTCTGTCGGGCCCGGCGATCGAGCGCATCTCCAAGTCCATGCTCGATGAAGTCGTCATCAGCAACACGATTCCGCTCAACGATGCGGCCAAGGCCTGCGGCAAGATTCGCCAACTGTCGGTGGCCTTCTTGTTCGCCGAGACGATCCGCCGGATTTCGGACGGTGAGTCGGTGACGTCCTTGTTCTCGGAGCAAAACAACAACTTTTGAACTGGGCTCCGCGCGCTAAAAGCGCGAACGGAACAAAACAACAACTTCTAAACCGCCGCCAAGTTTAGCCTTGGCGAGGGTTTGAATCGCAATCGCAAGATTGCACATGCCGAGCAGCCTGGTCGCGGGCGCTCAAAACCATGAACACCCACGAGGGTGTTCAGCCTTTTTGGAGTCACTATGAAATTCACAGCTTTTGACCGCAAGTTGCAGGGGACCGGAGCGAGCCGCCGCCTGCGAGTTGCTGGCCGCGTCCCAGGTATCGTGTTTGCCGCCGGCGAACCAGCGATGATCGAAATGGATCACAACGCCTTGTTCCACGCCTTGAAGAAGGAAGCCTTCCACAGCACCATCCTCGAGATGGAACTGAACGGCGCCGTTTCGCAAGTGCTGTTGCGCGATTTCCAGATGCACCCGTACAAGCCGCAAGTTCTGCACGCAGACTTCCAGCGCGTTGACAACACGACCAAGATCACCAAGAAGGTGCCTTTGCACTTCGTGGGCGAAGAGACCTCGGCCGCTGTCAAGACCGACTCTTGCACCGTCAACCACGTGATCACCGAATTGCTGATCACTTGCTTGGCCCAGCAGTTGCCTGAGTTCATCGAAGTGAACCTGTCTGGCCTGACCAAGGGTCACTCGGTGCACGTCAATGACTTGACACTGCCAGCCGGCATCAAGGTCGTCACACACGGCAAGCCAAACCCAGTGGTTGCTACGCCGGTTGATCCAGCCGCCGAAGAAATCATCGTCGTCGCAGCAGCGCCTGTGGATGACGGCAAGAAGAAGAAGAAGAAGTAATTCTTCCTCCTCCTTGTGTGTTCAAAAGGCCCTGCTCTGCGGGGCCTTTTTGCATTGAAAAACTCGTCAAAGGCTTGGCTACGGCCATAAACTCGCACCATGATTCGACTCTTTGTTGGCCTTGGCAATCCAGGCAGTGAATACGAGCACACGCGCCACAACGCCGGCTTTTGGTGGGTAGATGAGTTGGCCCGCAAGCTCGGCGCATCGATGCAGGTCGAGCGCAATTACTACGGCCTGTGCGCCCGCGTGAACAACGCACCCGGTGCGCCGGGGCCGATCTGGCTGCTGCAGCCGATGACCTTCATGAACCTATCCGGCAAGTCGGTCGCGCCCTTGGCCAGATTTTTCAAAATTGCCCCCGAAGAAATTCTTGCCATCCATGACGAGCTTGACCTGGAGCCGGGCCAGATGAAGTTCAAGCAAGGCGGAGGCAACGGCGGCCACAACGGTTTGAAGGATATGCAGGCACAGCTAGGTTCGGCCAATTTCTGGCGCCTGCGTCTGGGTATCGGGCATCCGGGGCACAAAGACGAGGTCGCCGGCTATGTGCTGCGCAAGCCGCCATTGGCAGAACGACAAATGCTGGAAGACTGCATAGATAAATCGATGCAGTCGGTGGAGCTGATGCTGTCGGGCCAAATGGACAAGGCGCTGACCAAGATTCACGCCAAACCGCCCCGGCCAAAAGCCGAGAAGCCGCCGCAACAAGAAGCCAAACCGGTCAGCTCTGAGCTTCCAGCCAGCGCGCAAGAAAGCAGCTGATGAAGTTTGCGCCGACACTGCTTTTGACAGTCGTGATCACGGCTTATGTCGGAGCAAGCTTGGCCCAAACAAAGCCTCGAACCATACCCATCTACCGTTGCGGCCCAGATGGCCGCGATCTGCGCGACTCCCCTTGCCCAAGCCAACAGCCGGCGAGCGCGTCACCGCTGGTATTTGACCAGCCCAGTGCCGGTCAAGCCCAGGCCAGCAAGGACAATGCGATAGCCGACGCCAAGCGCGCCAATGAGCTGGAACGAGACAGGCTGAAGAAAGAGGCCGAGGCCGGTCGGCGCAATAGCAAGGTCGTCGGCATAGACGGGCTCAAGCCCATCGGACCAGCGCCGGTGGCAGCAAGTGCAGGCAAGGCACACGCGCCAGATTCGGTCAAAGCACCGAAGGCGCCCAAGCAGCCCAAGCCCCCCAAAGCTCCCAAAACGCCGGCAAGTCCAAAGCCAGCCAAGACTGCTGCGCAAGCCGGTTAGAATCCTGCGCTGTTGGTGCTCGTGCAGAACCTCAAATCTGCACAGTTAAACGGGAATCAGAACGGCAAGCTCCCACGGAGCAAGCCCAAACTGAGCTGTCCCCGCAACGGTAAGTGGACGAAACGCATCCGCGTTTCAAGACCTGTCATTACTCCACTGGTGCTTTTGCACTGGGAAGGACACAGGCCTCGTTCCACCAGCCCGGATACCGGCCAACAACGTGGAGAGCCGCGACCTTTTTTTGGTCAAGGCATTCCGTTCCACAGGTAATCAGCGGGTGAGCTGATGCCTGGTTGTTTTGTTTGGCCTATCCCTGATGACTTCTTCTGCACGGCGTCTTGCACGCCCCGCCTTTCACGCGACCTACTGCTCCGTGAAGGCTCCCTTCGCCATGGCTGCACTGGCCACTGCAAGCTCCCTCCTATCGACCAGCGCCATGGCACAAATGGCCGGCCCAAGCAGCAAGCTTGAGCCCATCGTCGTGTCAGCCACTCGCACTGCCAGCCGGGTCGACCAGTTGGTCGCCGATGTAACGGTGCTGAGCCGCTCCGATATCGAAAAGACCGAAGGCCGCACCCTGGTTGAGCTGCTGTCGCAACAGCCCGGCATTCAGTTTTCCAGCAATGGTGGCCTTGGCAAGAGCGCATCGCTCTTCATTCGCGGCCTGGAAGCCCGGCACACCCTGCTCTTGATTGACGGTGTACGCGTCAGCTCAGCGACCGTCGGCACAGCTTCGCTCGATAACTTGCCGATGGAAATCATCGAACGCATCGAGATCGTGCGCGGCCCGATGTCTGCGCTCTACGGCAGCAATGCGATGGGCGGCGTGATCCAGATCTTCACCCGCAGCGGCCGCGCCGGCCTGCACCCCAATGCCAGCGCGGTGGTCGGCACCAACGCCTATGGCAAATTATCCGGCGGCTTGGCCTATGGTCATCAAGGCCTGGATGTCGCAGTACAGGTGCAGCACACCGACACCGATGGCTTTTCGACCACCAATGAAAGCGCCCAGTTCGGCAACTACAACTCAGACAAGGACGGCTTTCGCCAGACCGGCGGTAGTCTGAATGTCGGCTGGCAAATCGCGCAGGGCTGGCGCCTGGAAGGTCTCGCCATCAGTTCCACCGGAAACACGGCTTTTGACGATGGTCCCAAGGTTGACTCGCGTGCCAAGCTCAGCAACAGCTTGCAAAGCCTGCGCCTGCAAGGCCAGCTGATGCCGACTTGGCAAAGCAAACTGTCGGCGTCCAGGTCCACCGACAAGTACGACACGCTTTCCAGCGCCAGCGAATTCACTCAGCTTGGCGCGATCGAAACCGAACAGCGCCAGTTCAGCTGGGAAAACTCGCTGGACACGCCCGTGGGCACGGCACTCGCGCTGCTCGAGCGACTGGAGCAAAAGGTCAGCCGCCCGGGCGACGCCTTCACAGTCAGCGAGCGCAATATCAATGGTCTGGGCCTGGGCCTGAATGGCAGCAGCGGCGACCACAGCTGGCAAGCCAGCTTGCGCATGGATGACAACTCGCAGTTCGGCAAGCAAAACACCGGCGCCTTGGGCTGGGGCTATGCCTTGACGCCGGCGCTGCGCCTGGGCGCCAGCTACGGCACGAGCTTCACAGCACCCAGCTTCAACCAACTCTACTACCCCGGCTTTGGTACCCCCACCTTGCTGCCTGAAGAAGGCAAACATGCGGAGCTGAGCCTGCGCTGGAAGCAAGGCACACAAAGCCTCAAAGCCGCGCTGTTTGACAACCGCTACCGCAACTTCATCTCCAGCGGCCCGGCGCCCGTCAACACGCCACGCGCGCGCTCGGAAGGCATTTCGCTGGCCTACGAGCTCAGCCTGCAAACCGTCAAATTGAGCGCATCGCTGGATCACGTTAACCCGCACAACGCCACCAATGGCGTAGCCACCAGCGGCAATCTGCTGCCACGTCGCGCCAAAGACAGCTTCAAGCTGCAAGGCGACTGGGAGCTCGGCAATAGCGTCAATTTGGGCGCCTCCTTGAACAGCTTCTCGCAGCGCTTTGACGATGCGGCCAACAAGTACAAGCTGGCCGGCTATGCCACGCTCGATCTGCGCAGCGATTGGCAATTCGCCCCGGCCTGGAGCTTGAACGCCCGCGTCAACAATGTGGCCGACAAGCAGTATGAAACCGCACGCGGCTTCAATCAGCCAGGGCGCGAGTTCTTCCTCGGACTGCGCTACGAGCCGCAGTAAGCCTGTAGCAAGCAGGAGCAGCACCATGGCACAGCACCATTTGATCGTCGGCGGCCAACGCAGCGGCAAGTCGCGCCAGGCCGAGCGGCTGGCACTGGCCTGGCAGGCCGCTGCCAGCGGCCATCAAGTGACGGTGCTTGCCACCGCGCTGGCCTTGGACAGTGAGATGCAAGCGCGCATCTCGCGCCACCAGCAAGACCGGCCCGCCGGTTTTGCTTGCGTGGAGTCGCCCTTGCTGCTGGCTGAAGCTTTGCAAGCTAATGCTGCACCCCATCGGCTCTTGCTGGTCGACTGCCTGACCCTGTGGCTGACCAACTGGCTGATGCCCATGTCGGGTCCGCCCGATCTGGCGGGCTGGAAGGCCGAGCTGCAAGCGCTGCTGGATGTCTTGCCAAAGCTGGCTTCACCGGTGCTGTTTGTCTCCAACGAAGTTGGCTGGGGCGTCTCGCCAATGTCCAGCGAGGCGCGTTTTTATGTCGACGAGTTGGGTCGCTTGAACCAGCAAGTGGCGCAAGCCTGTCAAGACCTGACCCTGATGGTGGCCGGCCAAGCCTGGACGCGGCCAGTGGAGCAAAGAAACAAGCCATGAAGAAAAACATCCACGCCGTTTTCGCTACGGCCACACTTGTAATGCTGGCCGCGCTGTGCGCAGGCGCAACAGCCGCGCCCATCAAAATTGTCGATGACGCCGGCCACACCCTGCAACTGAGCGAGCCGCCGCGCCGCATCATCACGCTGCTGCCCTCGCTGACCGAGACGGTCTGCGCACTCGGTGCCTGCGACCGGCTGGTCGGCGTTGACCGCTATTCCAACTACCCCGAGTCGGTCAACAAGCTGCCCAAGCTGGGCGGCCTGGACGACACGCAAATCGAAACCGTGGTGGCGCTGCGCCCCGATGTGGTGATCGTGGCGCCATCCTCGCGCGTACAAGACCGCCTCGCCAGCTTGGGGCTCAAGGTGCTGGTGCTGGAGACGCGCAGCCAAGAGGATGTGCGGCGGGTGCTGGGCAAGATCGGTGAGCTGCTGGCCGTGGCCGAGCCGCAAAAGGTCTGGCTGAATATCGACGCGGCGATCACCCAGGCCGCCGCCAGCGTGCCCCCCGAGATCAAGGGCATGAGCGTCTACTACGAGGTCGACAGCGCACCCTTTGCGGCCGGCGAATCCTCCTTTATTGGCGAGACGCTGACTCGACTGGGCCTGAAAAACATCGTCGGCAAGGAGCTCGGCCCTTTTCCGAAGTTGAACCCCGAATTCATCGTGCGCGCCGATCCGCAAATCATCATGGTGGCGCAGCGCAGCGCCGTCAATTTGCCCAGCCGCCCCGGCTGGGCCGGCATCCGCGCGCTGCGCGAACAGCGTCTTTGCGTCTTCCCGAAGGAAGAGTCCGAAGTGATGGGCCGCCCCGGCCCCCGCATGGGCGAGGCTGCCGGCTGGATGGCGCGCTGTCTGCGTCGTTTGGCCGCTGAACCTAGCAAGACCAAGGCAGTCGCAAAACCATGAGCCGCCCCCTATGAATCGCCATAGCAAGCCGCTGACCTTGCTGCTGGCGCTAACGCTGATCAGCAGCGCATTGCTGTTGATTGGCGTGACGGTGGGCAGCACCGGCTTTGGCCTGAGCTGGTTGAACAGCGACGACGCCATTCAACAGCAAATCCTCTGGCAGATTCGCCTGCCGCGCTCCAGCGGAGCCTGGGTGGCTGGCGCTTTGCTGGGCCTGGCCGGAGCGGTGGCGCAAGGTCTTTTTCGCAATGCCCTGGCCGACCCTTATTTGCTCGGCGCCTCCTCTGGCGCGGGCCTGGGCGTGGCCCTGCTCTTGGTGCTGGCAGGCACATCTCCGGCGGCAGCCTCGCTTTGGCTGCGCGTGGGCCTGACCGGCGCGGCCTTCTGCGGCGCGGTCGGCGCGGTGCTCTTGACCTTGGTGTTGGCACGCGGGGTGGAACAAACCATGCGCTTGCTGCTGGCCGGGGTCATCGTCGGCGTGGTGCTGGGTTCGGCCACCACCTTGATGATCATGCTGGCACCCGACATCATGCGGCCCATGCAAGCCTTTGTGATGGGCAGCACCGGCTTCTTGGGCTGGAACAGCGTGCTGATCATGGCGCCGCTCTTGCTGCTGTGTCTGCTTGCGGCCATGGGATGCAGCCGTGCACTCGATGCGATGACGCTGGGCGAATCGACCGCGGCCTCACTGGGGGTGCGCTTGCAGACGATCCGCTTGCTCTTGATTGGCGTGCTGGCATTGGCAACCGGTGCGGCGGTGGCGCAGGCCGGCTTGATTGGCTTTGTCGGCTTGGTAGCACCCCATCTGGTGCGCAGCCGCCTGCATTGCACACACAGCTGGCTACTGCTGCTTTCGGCCCTGACCGGCGGGGCGCTGCTCTTGGCGGCCGATATCCTGGCGCGCTGGTTGGTGGCCCCGCAAGAGCTGCCGGTCGGCGTGGTCACCACGGTCCTGGGCGGCGCCTATTTGCTTTGGTTGATGCACCGCAAACCGCTCTTGGAGAGTCGCGCATGATGCTGAATTCAACGCCGAACCCAACACTGCCGCCTGCCTTGCAGGCGCAAATCGAATCCGTGCATTTGCAGGGTCAGCCCATCCTGGCTGCCATCGACTTGCAATTGCAGACAGGCCAATGGACCGCCATCGTCGGCCCCAACGGCGCCGGCAAATCCACGCTCTTGCGCGCGCTGGCCGGCCTGCTGCCGATGAGCGGCCGGGTGCAGCTTTTTGGGCAGGACTGGACCCAGATTCCCGCCCGTGAACGGGCTCGTCAATTAGCCTGGTTGGGCCAAAACGAAACCAGCTCTGACGTGCTGAGCGCCTATGAAGTGGTGATGCTGGGCCGTTTGCCGCACCAGGCATGGCTGGCGCCGCCCAGCAGCGCCGACCATGCGGCCGTGGTGCAGGCGATGCAGCAAACCCAAAGTTGGGACTGGCGTGAACGTCCACTCGGGCGCCTCTCGGGTGGCGAGCGTCAGCGCGTCCTCCTGGCCCGTGCGCTCGCCGTGCAAGCCAAGGTGCTGTTGATGGATGAGCCGCTGGCTCATCTGGACCCGCCCCATCAAGCCGACTGGTTAGGCCTGGTGCGCGAACTTGTTGCCTCAGGGGTTGCCGTTGTGAGCGTGCTGCACGAACTCAATATGGCCTTGCAGGCCGACAGCCTGGTGGTGATGCAGGCGGGCCGCGTCAGCTGCCACGGCGCACCGCAGCGGGCCGACACCAGGGCGGCGCTGCAAACGGTGTTTGATGATCGCTTGCACCTGATCGAGGTCCAGGGCCAATGGTTGGCCCTGCCGGCGGCATTGCCCACAGCAATGCCCGAAAGCAGACCGATAGCCAAGACCACCGGCAATGTGCTGCCACTGAAGCGGGCAGGCGAATGAAAGCGTCTCACTGTCAGGCGCTGCTGATCAGTGCGCCGTCTTCCGGCTCGGGCAAGACCAGCATCACCGCAGCGATTGCCCGCTGGCATGCGCGGATTGGCTTGAAGGTGCGCGTATTCAAGACCGGGCCTGACTATCTGGACCCGATGATCTTGCAGCGGGCCAGCGGCCACGCCGTTTACCAGCTCGACCTCTTTATGGGCGGCTTGGAGCATTGCCGCGCTTTGCTGGCGTCAGCCGCAGGCGAGGCAGACCTGATCCTGGTCGAAGGCGTGATGGGCTTGTTCGACGGCGATCCAAGCAGCGCCGATCTTGCCGCCGCTTTCGGTCTGCCCGTGCTGGCGGTCATCGACGCGTCGGCCATGGCACAGACCTTTGGCGCCTTGGCGCTGGGTCTGCAGCAATACCGCCACGATATCAAGTTATGCGGCGTGGTTGCCAATCGCGTCGGCAGCGCCGCGCATGGCTGCATGGTCAGCGAAGGTCTGCCCGCCGATCTGCCCTTGATCGCCGCCCTGCCCCGTGACGCCTCGCTGACGTTGCCCGAGCGCCATCTCGGCCTGGTGCAGGCGATAGAGCTGCCGGACCTGGATGCGCTTCTGGACGGCTGGGCCGATGCTTGGGGCTCGGCCGTGAAGCCGGGCTTCGAGTTTGCCTCGGTACGCTTTGAGCCAGCGGACCTGCCCGTCACCACGCCCACCCTGCCCTTGCAAGGCCGTCGCATTGCTGTGGCCCAAGACGCCGCCTTCAGCTTCATCTATCCGGCCAATCTGGACTGCCTGCGCGCCCTCGGCGCCGAGGTTTTGCTCTTCTCGCCATTGCAGGGTCAGGTCTTGCCCGACTGCGACGCGCTATGGCTGCCAGGCGGCTACCCGGAGTTGCATGCCCAGGCGCTGCGCAGCCACCCAAGCTTGTTTGACGACATCCATGCACATTTGACGGCAGGCAAACCTCTGCTGGCCGAATGCGGCGGCATGCTCTGCCTGAGCATTTCTTTGACCGATATCGAAGGCCGCACCCACCCAATGGCCAGCGTCATGCCGGGGCAAGCGGTGATGCAAAAAAAGCTCTCGGCCTTGGGACTGCAAAGCATAGAGTGGCCGGAAGGCAGTTTGCGCGGCCACACTTTTCACTACTCCAGCCTGGCCACACCGCTGACGCCGGTCGCCGTCGCCAGCAATCCCAACGCCGGCCGGACCACCGAAGCCCTGTATCAACATGGCAGCCTGCGCGCCAGCTATATACATCATTACTTCCCCTCCAACCCGGCAGCGATCGCGGCCTTCTTTGCCGGCTGAACCGGTTCTGCACCCTTATGGAAATCATCCCACCCCCGGTTGATCGCGAGCGCGTGATCCCGACTGCCGAGCGCCGCGGCCTTGTGTTCGTCCACACCGGCGACGGCAAGGGCAAGAGCACCGCAGCCTTTGGCCTCGCGCTACGCGCCCATGGCCGAGGCAAGGCGGTCAAAATCTATCAATTCATGAAGGTGCCCAGCGCCCGCTTTGGCGAACACCGCATGTTTGAGCAATTGGGTGTTCCGATCGAAGGTCTGGGCGACGGCTTCTCCTGGAAGAGCAAGGATCTGGAGCACTCCGCGCAATTGGCGCGCGACGGCTGGGCGCGCGCCGAAACGACCATACGGGCCGGCGAGCATTTCCTCGTCGTGCTGGACGAGATCATGTATCCGCTGCGCTATGGCTGGCTGCCTCTGGAGCCGGTCTTGCAAGCGCTGCGCGAGCGGCCCGCCCATGTGCATGTGGTCTTGACCGGACGTAACGCGCCGGACGAGCTGATCGAGTTGGCCGATACCGTCACCGAGATGAGCCTGGTGAAGCACCATTTCAAGGCCGGTGTGCCGGCGCAGCGCGGCATAGAAGATTGACTGACTGACAAATTGACTGCTTGATGGATCTGATGCCCTGGCTACTGCCTCTCGCCATGCTGGTCGCGCTGGGCGTCGATCGCGCCTGGGGCGAGCCGCCGCCGCGCTGGCATCCGGTCGTGGCGATGGGCTCGTTCCTGGGCCTGTTCTCAAAGCACCTGTTGACGCTGGCACCGCGTGCTGCCTTCAGCGCTGGCGCCTTGATCTGGTGCGTCGGTGCGCTCAATGTCGGCCTGCTGGCAGCGTTTTTGGAAACATCGCTGATCTACGCCTTCAAGCCCTGGCAAGGCTGGCCCGGTCTGCTGGGCGCCGGCCTGCTCTTGGGTCTGATCTTGAAGCCGATGCTCGCTTGGAGAATGCTCAGCGATGAGGTCGGCGCGGTAGAGATGGCCTTGGCTGAATCGCTGCCGGCCGGACGTGCGCGCTTGGCGCGGTTGGTCAGCCGCGACACCAGCAATTTGAGTGAATCTCAAGTGCGCGAGGCAGCCACCGAAACCTTGGCCGAGAACCTCAACGACTCGGTCGTGGCGCCGCTGTTCTGGTTCATGCTGGCGGGCCTGCCGGGTGCGGCGATTTACCGCTTCGCCAACACGGCGGATGCGATGTGGGGCTATCGCGGTCAGTGGGAATGGGCCGGCAAATGGGCGGCGCGTGCCGATGATTTACTGTCTTGGGTGCCTGCGCGCATCACCGCTTTGGCCATGCTGGGCTTCAAGTTCAATTTGCTGCCCGCGCTCTGGCAGCAAGCCAGGCGCACGCCCTCACCGAACAGCGGCTGGCCGATGGCGGCGATGGCATTGCGGCTGAACGTGCGGCTGGCCAAACCGGGCGTCTTTATGCTGAACGAGGCCGGCGCGGAAGTGACGCCGGCCGACATCAGCCGGGCGCAAGTCTTGGCGTTGAAGGCGATGCTCGCGTCCGCTATGTGCTTGATGGTCGGCGCTGCGGCCCTGCGAGGTGGCTTGTGATCTCTGAACATGGTGGCAGCGACAGCGGGCCGGCAATTCGCCATGATTTCTCCAGCAATGCCAGCCCGCTGGGCGCGCCGCCAGCGTTGTTGCGAGCGGTCTTGGCGGCAGACCGTGGCAGCTATCCCGATCCCGACTATCAGCGCCTGCGCGAGCATCTGGGCTCGGCCGAATCCGTCCATGCCGCGCGCGTGCTGCCCGCCTCGGGAGGCGCCGAGGCCATTCGGCGCCTGAGCCTGGCAGCGCTGCTTTCAGGTCTGCGCGCGGTCTGGGTGCCGCACCCGGGCTTTGGTGACTATGCGGCGGCGGCCTTGGCACTGGGTCTGCAAGTACAGCGCTATGCCAGCGTGCCGGCGCTGTGTGCGGCTTTGCAAGAACCCGCCCTGGTCTGGGTGTGCGAGCCCTGCAACCCGACCGGCGACAGCCTCAGCCGCCCCGACTGGCTGGCCTTGGACGCCGCGCTGCAAGCCAGCGCCTCGGTCTTGGCTGTCGACTGCGCCTATGAACCGCTGCGCTTGGACGGCAGCAGCCAAATGCCGGCGAGCTTGGCAGAGCAGGCTTGGCGTCTTATTTGCCCCAATAAAGCATTGAGCCTGACCGGCGTGCGCGCTGCCTATCTGCTGGCACCAGCGTCTGGTCGTTTGGCCGACTGCGCAACGCGCCTCGCCCCAAGCTGGGTACTGTCCAGCGAGGGTGTCAACTTATTGATGCATTGGCACAGCGCCGAGACCCGCCATCATTTGCACCAAGTCTGGCAGCAAGTGATTGCCTGGCGCGCCAGCCAAATAGCGCTGCTGGCCGAATTGGGCTGGCAGCAGCGGCCCAGCTGCACAAACTTCTGGTTGGCACAGCCTTCTTGCCAAGCGGACTGGCTGGTTCGGCTGCGCGAGCGCGGCGTCAAGCTGCGCGACGCGACTTCTTTTGCCCTGCCCGGCTGGGTGCGGCTCTCCACTCAATCACCCCAGGCTCAACAAGCTTTGCGCCTGGCGATCAAGGAACTACAGACATGACAGCCAAGGCAGTGATGGTGCTGGGCACAACCAGCGGCGCGGGCAAGAGCTGGCTGGCCACAGCGCTATGCCGCTACTACGCCCGCCGAGGCCTCAAAGTCGCCCCCTACAAGGCGCAAAACATGAGCAATAACGCACGTGTGGTCATGAGCCCCTCGCCCGCGGGTACGCAGGCGGCCCCCCGAGGGGGCGCGGCGGAGCTTGGGAGCGGCCCTGCGCTCCGCCCGGGTTTGTACGGCACCATGGGCGAAATCGGCTCCGCACAATACTTCCAAGCGCTGGCCGCCCGTCGAATCCCCGAGGTACGCATGAACCCGGTCTTGCTCAAGCCCGAGAAAGACACCGCCTCGCAGGTGATCGTGTTGGGCGAGGTGGACAGCGAGTTGACCGATATGCCTTGGCGCGAGCGCAGTGAAAAACTCTGGCTGCGCGCGCGCCCGCCGCTGCACGAGCTGCTGGCCGAGAACGATGTTGTGGTGATCGAGGGCGCCGGCTCGCCGGCCGAGATCAATCTGCACAGCAGCGACTACGTCAATATGCGCACCGCGCTGGAGGCCAAGGCCGCCTGCTTGCTGGTCACCGATATCGACCGCGGCGGCGCCTTTGCCCATCTCTTCGGCACGCATCAATTGCTGCCCGCCCACGAGCGCGCTTTGATCAAGGGCTATGTGCTGAACCGCTTTCGCGGCGATGCCTCTTTGTTGGCGCCCGGCCCGGAGCAATTGCAGGCGCTGACCGGTGTGCCCACCGTTGCCGTGCTGCCGATGTGGCGCGGCCACGGCTTGCCGGAAGAAGACGGGGTGTTTGACGACAGCGTCAGCGGCTCAGGACTCAAGATCGCCATCGTCGCCTACCCCCGCATGTCCAATCTCGATGAGTTCCAGCCCTTGCGCAGCTTGGCCGATGTGCGCCTGAGCTGGGCCCGCTCGCCGGCGCAGCTGGAAGTCGCCGACTGGATCATCTTGCCGGGCTCGAAAGCCGTCGCGGCCGACCTCGCCTGGCTGCGCGCTCAGAAGCTCGATCTGGTGATCGCCCGGCATGCGGCGGCAGGCAAACCGCTGCTGGGCATTTGCGGCGGCTTGCAGATGCTGGGCGAAAGCCTGCTCGACCCACATGGCCTGGACGGCAATGCGCCTGGCCTGGGTCTGCTGCCACTGGTAACGCAGTTCGAGAAAGACAAGCTCCTCAAGCCTTGCTCGCTGCGCTTCGAAGCGCTGACCGAGCCCTGGAGCGCGCTTGCGGGCATTGAGACTGAAGGTTATGAAATTCACCACGGCCGTACGGTCCAACATCCGGCCATGGCGGCCGCGCGGGTCGCCGTCCGCAACGAACTCGGTGAGGCCATAGGCTGGAGCCACGGCTCGGTGCTGGGCTGCTATGCCCATGGCCTGTTCGAACAGACCCGCGTGATGCAAGCCTTGTTCGGCGCCGAGCAGCCGGGCCTGGACGCGGTATTTGAGGGCCTGGCCGATTTCATTGAGGCCCATTTTGAGCCCGGCGTGTTGATGGGTTTGCTCCAGCAGGACGGCGCGCAATGAGTGTTCCTCAGCGCATCGCATGCCTGTCCACCGAGGCGGTGGACACGCTCTACCGCATCGGCGCCCAAGACCATATCGCCGGCATCTCCGGCTACACCGTCTACCCGCCCGAGGCGCGCCAGCACAAGCCCAAAATCAGCGGCTTCACCAGCATGAAGATAGAAAAGATCCTGGCCGTGCAGCCGGATCTGGTGATTGGATTCTCCGATCTGCAGCGCCCTCTGCTGGATGAATGCGAGCGCGCCGGCTTGGCCACGCTATGGTTCAACCACCGCGACCTGGCTGGCATCCATGCCATGGTGCGGCGGCTCGGGGCCTTGGTTGAGAAAGAGCTTGCTGCCGAGACCTTGTGCGAGCAGTTGCAGGCCTGCCAGGACCGCATTGCCGCTGCGGCCGCGCAGCTGGCGCGGCGGCCACGGGTGTGTTTTGAAGAATGGGACGAGCCCATCATCTGCGGCATTGGCTGGGTCAGCGAAATCATCGAATTGGCCGGCGGCATCGACATCTTTGCCGACAAGGCTCGCGCCGGCTTGGCGCGTGATCGCATCGTCAGCGCCGAAGACATCCTGGCCCGCAGGCCTGAGCTGATCCTGGGCAGTTGGTGCGGCAAGCGCTTTGTGCCGGACAAGGTGCTGGCTCGACCCGGCTTTGCCGGTTTGGGCGCGCAACTGCTTGAAATCAAGTCGGCCGACATCCTGGCACCCGGCCCTACCGCGATCGAACGCGGCGCCGCCCAAGTGCAGGCGGCCATCCAAACCTTTATCGCGAACTCATCAAACTCAATATGCAAAACCTGATTCCAGTAATCCCCACCTTGCAAAATCCGGCGCTGGCAAGCGCGCTGCAGCGCCGCATCGATGGCAAGACCAAGCCGCTGGGCTCGCTGGGGCAGCTGGAAGCCTTGATGTTGCGCATCGGTCTGATCCTGGGCAGCGACACACCCGTTTTGCGCGAGCCGCAACTGATGGTGTTTGCCGGCGATCATGGCCTGGCGCGGCGCGGCGTGTCGGCCTACCCCAGCGATGTGACCTGGCAGATGGTGGAGAACTTTCTGGCCGGCGGCGCGGCGGTCAGCGTGCTGGCGCGCCAGCATGGCCTGGCCCTGACGGTGGTGGATGCCGGCGTCGCGCATGATTTCGCTCCGCGTGCCGGTCTGGTCATCGCCAAGATCGCCGCAGGCACGGCCGACTGCGCCGAGCAGGCGGCAATGACAAGCGATCAATGTGCCACCGCAATAGCTGCAGGCAAGAACTTGCTGACCAAGCGCCCCGGCAATGCCTTGCTGCTGGGCGAGATGGGCATTGGCAACACCTCCAGCGCCGCTTTGCTGCTGGCGCGCTTGCAGAATTTGCCGGTCGAGGCCTGCACGGGCCGCGGCACCGGCCTGGATGACGCCGGCTTGCAGCGCAAGATCGCCACGCTGAGCGCCGTGCTGCAGCGCCATGCCGAGGCCACCGAGCCGCTGCAGGCCTTGGCGGCCATGGGCGGCTTCGAAATTGCGATGATGGTGGGCGCAGTGCTGCAAGCGGCACTGGAGCGGCGCGTCATCGTGGTGGATGGTTTCATCGCCAGCGCTGCCGTTTTGGTGGCGGCGCGCTTGCAGCCGGCCGTGCTGGAGCGCTGCGTGTTCGCGCACCGCTCGATGGAATCGGGTCACCGCCTGATGCTGGAAGCACTGGAAGCCGAGCCGCTGTTGGACCTGGGCATGCGTCTGGGCGAAGGCTCGGGTGCCGCAATGGCTTGGCCGCTGCTGGCCTCGGCTTGCCTGATTCTGCGGGAGATGGCCAGCTTTGAATCGGCCGGGGTCAGTCAACAAGGCTGAGCAAGCCTCATTCTGCACGGGATTCCTGGCAGATGATTGTTTACTTCGCCCAAAGCATGGCCATAATCAGCGCAAGAGCTTTCGCACAATCCCTAGGTTTGGAGCCGCTGCCTGCAAACAGCTCCGCCCCGCTAAGACAAAAGGCGTCCCATGACAGACTTGGTTTTTGCAGACGAATTGCCGGCCCCGGGCAGCGACGAGACGGCGCCCAAACCGCTTGAGCCATGGGTGGTGATGATTGTGGACGACGATGTCGCCGTCCATCAGGTGACGCAGCTGGTGATGGCGGACTTCGAGTTTTCTGGCCGACGCCTGCAGTTTCTGGACGCCTATAGCGGCGTCGAAGCGCGCGAGTTGCTGAAGTCTCGCAATGATGTGGCGCTGATTTTGCTCGACGTGGTGATGGAGTCGGAGCACGCCGGGCTGGACGTGGCCCGCTATATCCGCGATGAATTGAAGAACAACCATGTGCGCATCGTGCTGCGCACTGGCCAGCCGGGTCAGGCGCCGGAAGAGCATGTCATCAAGACCTATGACATCAATGACTACAAAGAAAAAACCGAGCTGACCAAGCGCAAGCTGATCACGGTGTTTTACGCCGCTTTGCGCAGCTACCGCGACATCATGATCATCGAGCAGTCGCGCCAGGCGTTGCGCCGCTCGATCGACGCGATCACGCGCGTCTACGACTCACAAAATCTGCGCCGCTTTGCCTCCGCCGTCCTGGAGCAAGTGACCCATTTGCTGGGCATGGACGCGCGCGCCCTGTGTGCCAGCCGAGTCTCGGCCTATGCAGCCAGTAACTGCGAAGGCCATCTGAAGGTGCTGGCCGCCACGGCCGACTATTCGCGCCTGCTGGTTGATGACGAAATCAGCAATCTGCCGCCCGAAGTCAAGACCGCCTTGGACCGCGCACTGATTGATCAATGCGGCTATTTCGACGCCCACCATTTCATCGGCTACTACCGCAGCAGCACCGATAACGAGACCTTGCTCTATATGCAGTTCTCGGACCCGGTCGATGCGCAGGCGCGCGAGTTGCTGGAGATTTTTTGCGCCAACGTCGCCATCACTTACGAGTCACTGCTGCTGCGCGAAGAGATTCAAGAAACCCAGCGCTCCACCGTTTTCATACTCGGCGAAGCGGTCGAGCGACGCTCCAAGGAGACCGGCGCCCATGTACGGCGGGTCGGCGAAATCTCCGCGCTGCTGGCCGAAACCTCCGGCATGCGGGCTGCTGACGTCGAATTCATGCGGCAGGCCTCGCCGCTGCATGATGTGGGCAAGATCGGCATCCCGGACCGGGTCTTGAACAAGCCCGGCAAGCTCGACGCCGAAGAATGGGAAATCATGCAAACCCATGCGCGCATCGGCTTTGAGCTGCTCAGCAAGTCCGATAAACGCATCCTGCAGCTTGGCGCCATCATTGCGCATGAGCACCATGAACGCTGGGACGGCGCCGGCTATCCGCGCGGCCTGATCGGCGATCAAATCAATATCGCCGGCCGCATCGTGGCGCTGGCCGATGTATTGGATGCGCTGGTCAGCGGGCGTTGCTACAAAGAAGCCTGGGAGTTTGATGCCGCGCTGGCCTACATCACCGAACAGTCCGGCAAGCAATTCGACCCCGATCTGGTGAAGCAGTTGTTTGACAACTTGGAAGCAGTGCACGAGATCTACAGGCGCTATCCGGACGCCTGAGCTCATCCAAGTCCAAGCAGCAAGGTAGAGTGCGGGGCTCGCTGCTCCGCCTCCTTAGGCCCTCTTTTCTGCCATGAGCCTTTTGCTGCACGAATTGCGCCTGTTCTTCATCGCCTTGCAATTTTTCAGCCGTTGCCCGACGCCTGGCTGGGTGGGCTTTGAGCCCATCTGGCTGCAGCAATGCGCGCGCTACTTCCCGGCCGTCGGCCTGTTCATAGGCGGCTTCGCAGGCCTGGTGCTCTGGCTCGGTTTGTGGATCTGGCCGCCCGCAGTTGCCGTGGGCTTGAGCATGGCGGCCAGCGTCTGGCTGACCGGTGGCTTCCACGAGGACGGTTGGGCCGACACCTGCGACGGTCTCGGCGGCACGGTCAGCCGCGAGCGGGCGCTGACCATCATGAAAGACTCGCGCATTGGCAGCTACGGCTCACTGGGCCTGATCCTGCTACTGGGCCTGAAGGCCGCGTCGCTGTTGGCGCTGGCCGAGGCCAGCCCCGAATTGGCCGTGCTGCTGACGATCTGGGCGCACACCGCCTCGCGCGCGGCACCGGTTTGGCTGATGCACAGCCTGAGCTATGCCGGCGACGCCGACCATGCAAAAGCCAAGCCGCTGGCCACGCAAGCCGATGGCCTCACCTTGAGCGTCGCCTTCGGCTGGGTCTGGGCAGCGGGCGCTACTTTGCTCTGGTTGATGCCGGCCTTGTTGCCGAGCTTGCTGTTGGCCCTGCTGAGCGCTGCCGGCCTGACGCTTTATATGCAGGCTTGGCTGGACCGCCGCCTGGGCGGCTACACCGGCGACAACCTCGGCGCCACCCAGCAAGTGGTGGAGCTGGGCATCTTGTTGAGCTTTTTGGCGCTTTTGAATGTCTTCTGATCGCTTGCGGGTTTGGCGTCATCCAAGCCCAGAAGGCGCCGCGGGCCGCTGTATCGGCGCCGGCACCGATCTGCCGGTGCATTGGCGGCGCAGCAAATGCTTGGCCCGTCGAATTCAAAAGTTGGCGCGGCGTGAGCGGCTGCCCAAAATCATCTACAGCTCGCCGCTGCGCCGCTGTGCCGAGGTCGGCGCTTGGCTGAAGGCCTGGGGCTGGCAGCACCATCAAGACCCGGCCTTGCTGGAACTGGACTTCGGCGCCTGGGATGGCCGCGCCTGGGCAGAGATCGCGCGCGCCGAGGTGGATGCCTGGATGGACGACTTTGTGGCCTACGCGCCGGGCGGTGGCGAGTCGCTCGCCAATTTGCTGGCGCGCGCCGGCAACTGGCGCCCGCCAGCTGGTGGCTGTTTGGTGATCAGCCATGGTGGTTGGATGCTGGCGCGGCAATGGCGGGTCGAGCAGGGTCAGGTCTTGCTGCCGACTGCCGCGCTTTGGCCCAAGCCACCGCGCTATGGGAACTTGTGGCAGTTATAGCGTTTACAGCGGCCCTGCCTTGCGCCGAACTCGTCGCCGCCTGAACGACTTCAGCGGCGGATAGGGCGCCTTCGTCGCTTGGCCCAGCAGGCCGGTCGACGAATTCGCAGAATGAGGCCATGAACACACCCCACATCCTGGCCCTATCGCTCCTTGGCCTGAGCATCCAACAAGCCCTTGCTGCGCCTCCTGCACCGGCTGCCTACATCGAACCCCCGATGGTGACCGTCTCCGGCGGCGAGTTCCAAATGGGCGGCGGCAAACCCTATATGGGCGAGGCCGCGCAAGACGCCAGCGCCCTGCCCATCCACAAGGTCAAGATCAAAGCCTTCAAACTGGCCAAGTACGAAGTGACCGTGGCCGAGTACCGGCGCTTTGTCCAATCGACTGGCTACAAGGCACCTGACAGCTGCGTGCATCAGCCGATCCAGGGCTGGTTCGGGCTGGGCGCCACGCCGGGCTCCTGGGACAAGAACGAGCTGACCAGCAGCGAGTTCCAACCGGCGGTCTGCATAGGTTGGGCTGGCGCCGACGCCTATGCCAAATGGCTATCCCAGCAAACCGGCAAGAGCTACCGCCTGGCCAGCGAGGCCGAGTGGGAGTACGCGGCCAGCGCGGGCAAAGGCAAGGCTGGCTTTCCCTTCGGTGACGACATCGACCAAAAGCGCATCTGCGAGTTCGCGAATGTATCCGACCAGTCGGCCGAGCATGCCGGCATGGAACGTTTTGGCGCCACCTACAAGGGCTTCATGGGCGGCATTTCGCCCTGCGATGACGGGGCGGGTTTCGCCAGCATCGTCGGGATGTACAAGCCCAATCCGCTGGGGCTGCATGACCTGATCGGCAATGCGGCCGAGTTTTTGCAAGACTGCTGGAGCGAGAACTACCAGGGCGCGCCGGCGGACGGCAGTGCGCGTTTAGATGGTGATTGCAAGATGCATGTATTGCGCGGCGGCGCCTGGCATTGGCGAGGCAACACGGCCACACAGCGTAACGCCATGCCGCTCGATTGGGTGGGAGTGATCGAAGGCTTCCGCCTGGCCCAGAGTCTGGACAAGCCCGCCGACAAGCGCTCGGCACCAACCGCCTTGGCATTCGAGAAAGAGCTGGCGCAAGCGCAAGCCGCAGAGCGAGCACGCCGCGCGAGCTTGCAGCCTTTTCCGCAACCGCCGCAAGGCTTGCAGCTGACCCAGGCCGGCGGCAAGGCGGCCGTTCAGCTGACTTGGGCTGCCAGCCCCGATCCCAAGGTACTCGGCTACCACGTCTACCGCAGTGACAGCGTCGGCGGCGACTTTGTGCGGATTGCTTCAGACGTCAAGGCGCAGCCTTATGTGGACGAGGCCGCCCAGGCGCGCAAGCACAGCTATGCCGTGGTGGCCGTCAACCGCGATCGTTTCAGCGAGTTCAGTGCGCCGGTGTTGACGGCCGACCAGGTGCACGCGCTGCCCGGACGGGTCCAGGCGGAAGATTTCAACCGAATGGACAATGTCAGCGTCGGCAAAGTCGCGCCGCAAGAGGATATGGAAGATGCTGGCGGTCAAGCTGGCTTGAACTTGACGGGTTCCGCACCCGGCATAGCCAAGGACAGTTGGACCGAATACAGCGTCGAGGTCCAGCGGGCCGGCAACTACCGAATCGCTTTCCGCGTAGCCAGCCTGGCCGGCAGCAAGGGTCTGGCTTTGAGCATGGACGGGCAGCCCGTGCTGGAGCTGGCCGTGCCCGCAACGGGGGGCTTCAAGAGCTGGCAGACTATGGCCGGGGCTGGCCCGGTTCGACTGGAGGCTGGCCGCCATGTGCTGCGCATCCGGGCGGTCGACGGGGGCTGGAAGCTCAACTGGTTCGCGGTAGAGCTCGCTGATTGACGAGGCAAAAGATCTTTCGCCTTGCCATCACTGGCCGGCGAAAGACCGGTCAGGTCTCGCCGGTATTTCGAAGACCTGTTCCGACCCGCTTTGGCTTGGCGGGTCGGCGCGCTCAGGTCCGGCGGGCGCGCGTCGCGGCTCCAACAGCCGCCAGGCCGGCAAGCAGCAGTGCCACCGTAGCCGGCTCGGGCACAGCTGCAGCGGTGAAGGAGATATTGTCGATGCCGACGTTGTAGCCTTCCGGGCCGAAAGCGATTGAGAAGCCGGCGCTCGAAGTTGCGTTGATGGCGAAATGGCTAGGCGCAGCACCGAATATCGTTATCGCGCCGGTATTGAGCAAGATCGTGCCACCGGCCAGATCAGTCACCGTGACCTGAGAAATCAGGTCCGCATTTGGCCAGGAGCCAAGATCAAAGCCGGCAAGCGTCACCGTATTGCCGGCGGTCGGCACGATCAGGATCGTCGGCGTATTGTTGGTGTCGCCAAAGGCCACATCGTTCATGCCACTGTAGGAGTCGGCCCAGTAGTACATCGAGTTTGCCGATCCCGGGCTGGCCTGGTAGCTCACATCGGCGCCAGCGGAGTCGCCATAAGCCTGATTGATGGGGCTGAAGTTGCTGCAAGACTGAAAGGCGCCCGAACCATCATCGGCTGCCGAACAAATCGCACCCGAGAAATCAAGCGTGTCTGCCTGGGCGGCCAAGGCAAAGAAAGCTAAACCTGCTGCGGCGATGTAGCGCATGAAATTCTCCTGGTGAATGGTCAAGTGACAGCATCTCACGCCTGACTGTTCGCCGGCAATCCCGGGAATACGGGGGTGCGCACGTCAAAGCAACGAGTCACGTGATCTGGCGTCGGGTGCTACTCCGGCCTGTCCAACTTATTGCTCAACAATATCGTCGACACTGTGTCGACCACGCCTTTGATCGCCCGAATTCGGTCCAAGAGCGTATCCAGCTCCTCGGTCGACTCGGTCGTCAGCATCGCGCATAAATCAAAACGCCCGCTGACTGCATAGAGCTTGTGGATCTCATGCCGGCGCGTCAGCTCGCGCGCCACCTCGGGCTCCAGCTTGGAATCGACCGTGATCAAGACCATGGCCCGGATGCCCGGCCGAGCCCGGCTTTGGGCGACGCTGATGGTGTAACCGGTAATGTGACCGCCATCTTCCAAGGCTTTCAGACGCAGCTGAACCGTGCTGCGGGCACAGCCCAAGGCCTTGGCCAGCTTGACGACCGGCAGCCGCGCATTGACACGCAACAACTCCAAAAGCTGCCTGTCCAGCTCGTCCAGACCCGCTACGGGTTCTCCCGAATATTCTGTTGCCACTTGCGGACCACCAGTCACTTTGTCTTTGTGTCAGTCATTATGACCGACGGATACCCACCCGCAACGTCACTTTGTGCGTAGGCATCGGCCGAACTGATTTCTAGAATTCCTGCAATACCCTCAGGCCGCGCATGGGCAATCAGGGGACCACCAGGAGACATCACATGTTGCAAAAAGTCGTCGAGATCAAAGCCCCTTCCAGCGCGACCACAAGCGCTAGCGCCAGCGGCAAGCTCCTCACCCGCCCCGAGTTGGACGCCTATGACCCGCGCGCCGAGTCCTGGCAAAAGCAGTTCGCCCGTCGCTATACGCACCATTCGGAGCTGAACGGCGTTCTGGACGGCGTCGAGAACGTCGACGAGACGGTCTACAGCAAGTTCGCCGTGGCCTTGACGCCATATATGGCGCAGCTGATGGACAAGAGCGATCCGGCCTGCCCGATCCGCCTGCAATACCTGCCTAGCCATCACGAGCAAACCATACCCGGCTTCGCCACCATGCTGGACCAACTCGGCGAAGAAGGCGACACCATTCCCGGCACCAGCATCGTGCACCGCTACCCGCGCCGCGTGCTGTTCCTGGTCTCCAATACCTGCGCGACGCTGTGCCGCTTTTGCACCCGCAAGCGCATGGTCTCGCAGCCGGCTGGCTCGGTGCACAAGGACGAGATCGAAGCCTCGATCGACTACATCGCTGGCAACCCGCTGATCCAGGACGTGCTGCTGTCCGGCGGCGACCCGCTGACCTTCACCGACGAGCGCCTGGACTACATCCTCGGCGAGCTGCGCCGCCGCGCCCCGCATGTGCGCTTCCTGCGCATGGGCTCGCGCATGGTGGTGCAGCTGCCCACCCGCATCACGCCTGAGCTCTGCGCGGTGCTGGAAAAGCACCGGGTGCAGATGATCAATATTCACATCAACCACCCCAAGGAAATCACCCCGCTGCTGCGCGAGCGGGTCAAGATGATCCAAAAGGCCGGCATCATGATGGGCCTGCAAACGGTCTGCCTGAAGGGTGTCAATGATGACGTCGAGGTGATGCGTGAGCTGTTCATGCAGTCGATCGAAATGGGCGTGCGCCCTTACTACGTCTACTCGACCGATATGGTCGAGGGCGCGCACCATTTCATCGTGCCGCATCACCGCATGATCGAACTGTACGAAGGCCTGCGTGGCTGGATCAGCGGCCCCGCAGTGCCGACCTTCATCGTCGACGGCCTGGGCGGCCTGGGCAAGCTGCCCATCATCCCGAGCTATGTCAAAGAGGAAGTGCTGGATGACGGCACCGGCACCACGATCAAATGTCGCAACTACGCCGGCAAGACGGTCGAGATGCCCGGGCTGGGTCAGAACTACAGTCTGCCTACCCGTAGCAACTGAGCGAGCATTTGCGATATGACTTTGATTGCTTCGCCTTACGGCATTCACCGTGTCATCGAACCCAAGGGCGTGCTGCCGCAACCCGCCTGGAAGATCGACAACGCTATGGAGATTTTCGACAACGAAATCCTCATCGACGTGTCGGCGCTGAACATCGATTCGGCCAGCTTCACGCAAATCAAAAAAGAGGCCGCGGGTGATGTGGCCCGCGTCGAGGCGATCGTGCGGCGCACCGTCGCCGAGCGCGGCAAGATGCACAACCCGGTGACCGGCTCGGGCGGCATGTTGATCGGCACGGTGCTGCAAATCGGCGCCAAGTTGGCGGGCAGGATCGACCTTGAGGTGGGCGACAAGATCGCCACACTGGTGTCGCTGTCGCTGACGCCGCTGCGCATCGATGCGGTCAAGAAAATTCATCTGGACAAGGATCAGATCGAGATCAGCGGCCGCGCCGTGTTGTTTGAAACCGGCCTGTTCGCCAAGCTGCCGGCCGACATCCCCGAAAACGTGGCACTGGCGATTCTGGACGTGGCCGGTGCGCCGGCGCAAACCGCGCGGCTGGTGCAGGCCGGCAACACCGTGGTCGTGATCGGCGGCGGCGGCAAGTCGGGCACGCTGTGCGTGTACGAGGCCAAGAAGCGCGTCGGCCCGGCCGGCATGGTGATCGGCGTGTCGCCGTTCGCCAAAGACTGCGAACGCATGCGCGAGTTGGGCTGGGTTGACCACGCCCTTCAAGTCGACGCGACCGACGCGGTGGCGCTGATGGAAGCCGTTAGCGGCGTGACCGGCGGCCGGATGGCCGATGTGGTGATCAACTGCGTCAATATTCAGAACACCGAGATGGCCAGCATCCTGGCCACGCGCGATGGCGGCAAGATCTACTTCTTCTCGATGGCCACCAGCTTCACCGCCGCCGCCCTGGGCGCCGAGGGTGTGGGCAAGGACATCGAGATGATCGTCGGCAATGGCTATGCGCGCGACCACGCCAAGTTCGCCTTGGCGCTGCTGCGCGAGAGCCCTAGGCTGCGAACGCTGTTTGAAGAGCTTTATGTCTAAATTTGCTAGCGTGTCGCCGCTCTGGCAACGCATCAGGAACAGCCGGATCGAGACGCTGGCCGTGATGGGCATGGCCAAGAACACCGGCAAGACCGTCGCCTTGAACCATGTGCTGGCGCAGGCCCACGCCGCGCAGATAGCGGTCGGCGTGACCTCGATTGGCCGCGACGGTGAGGACCGCGATCAGGTCTTTTTGTTCCCAAAGCCGCCGGTGCTGATCTGGCCCGGCAGCCTGGTCGCCACCGCGCGCGACACCTTGGTACGCTCCAAACTGCGTTTCAAGCTGCTGGGCAATACCGGCATCGATTCGCCTATGGGCGAGATCGTCATCGTCAAGGCGCTGGAATACGGCGAGATGGAGATCGCCGGCGCCTCGCGCAGCAGCGATCAACTGAAAGTCATTCAACGCCTGCGCCAGGCCGGCTGCGAGTTGGTGGTCTTGGATGGCGCCTTGGGCCGCAGCCACCATGCCTCGCCGGCGATTGCCGATGGCGTGATCCTGGCCACAGGAGCTGCGATTGGCGGCGGCATTCAAGATGTGATCCGCAAGACTCGTGACCGCTTAGCGATTTTGGGCATCGCACGCGTGCCGGCCGAGCTGGGTGCGCGCGTGCAGGACTTATTCAACCAGGGCGGCGTGGCGATCTGGGCGCGCGACGGCAAGCCGCTGTTCCAAGCCGAGATTGCCAGCCTGAACGCGGCCTCAGTGCTGATGGGTTTCGCCGAACAAGACGTGGGCACGATCGCGGTCAGTGGTGCGGTGGGCCGCCAGCTCTGGCGCGCGATGTCCAGCCTTGGGGCTATGAAGCCAGGCCTGAACATCGTCGTGGCCGACGGCACCAAGCTCTTTGTCGATGCGCTCGATGTGCAGGCCTTTTGCAAGCAAGGCGGCAGCCTCTATGGCTACCGCAGCATCCGCATCCTGGGCCTGACGCTGAACCCCTTCTCACCGATGGGCGGCAGCTTCGACGGCGCCGAGTTCCTCGCCGACGCCGAGGCGGCTTTGCCCGGCTACGACGTCTGCGATGTGCTGCTGTCGGAACAGAAGAAACAACAACTACAACTAAAACAAGGAGCCGACCGCGATGTCGCAACTTCAACTTGATAGCGCGCAAATAGACCGCGCCCGCGAATCGGCGCGGCGCATTGCGCGCAATGTGTTCGACGAGATGAGCCAGTTCACCACCACCACGGTGGAGCGCGCCACGCTGCGTTTGCTGGGCGTGGACGGTGTTGACGAAAACTATGTGCCGCTGCCGAACCGCCTGGTCAGCCATTTGCAGGAGCAAAACCTGTTGCAGCATGGTTCCGCCTGGATCGTGGCAGGCGCGATGTTGGAGCAGGGTTTGAGCGCCCAAGGCGTGGCCGAGGCGGTAGCCGCCGGCACGCTGACGCTAACTTCGCCTAAGGACGGCGCGGCCGCTCGCTGCAAGGCCGAGGCCGAGGCGCAAAGCCGCTGCGAGCAGATCGCCGGCCAGCGCAACTACCGTGCCGCCGAGATCAAGAGTAATGGCGGTGAAGCGCCCACGCCCTGGCTCTACCTGATCGTTGCCACCGGCAATATCTATGAAGACGTGACGCAGGCCTGCGCCGCCGCCGAGCAGGGCGCCGACATCATCGCGGTGATCCGCTCCACCGGCCAGAGCCTCTTGGACTATGTGCCTTACGGCGCCACCACCGAAGGCTTCGGCGGTACGTATGCGACGCAGGAGAACTTCCGCCTGATGCGCACCGCGCTGGACGCGGTAGGCAAGAAGCTCAACCGCTACATCCGACTGACCAATTACTGCTCCGGCCTGTGCATGCCCGAGATCGCCGCCATGGGCGCGATGGAGCGGCTGGACATGATGTTGAACGACTCGATGTACGGCATCATCTTCCGCGACATCAATATGAAGCGCACCTTCATTGACCAGTTCTTCTCGCGCATGGTCAATGCCTACGCCGGCATCATCATCAACACCGGCGAAGACAATTACCTGACCACGGCCGATGCCTATGAGGCCGCACACACGGTCCTGGCTTCGCAGCTGATCAACGAGCAGTTCGCCTACCTGTCGGGCTTGCAGCCCGATCAGATGGGCTTGGGCCATGCGTTCGAGATTCACCCCGAGTTGGAGAACGGCTTTTTGTGGGAGATCGCGCATGCGCAGCTGGTGCGTCAAGTCTTCCCCGATGCCTGCCTGAAGTACATGCCGCCGACCAAACATATGACCGGCAATATCTTCAAGGGCCATGTGCAGGACACCTTGTTCAATGTGGTCAGCACGCTGACGAACCAGAACATCCATCTGCTGGGCATGATGACCGAGGCGATCCACACGCCCTTTATTCAGGACCGTTTCCTGGCCATACAGAATGCGCGTTATGTGTTCGGCACCATGAAGGATCTGAATTCAGAGATCGAATTCAAGCGCGGCGGCAAGATCGAGCTGCGGGCGCAGGAAGTGCTGGCCGAAACCGAAGCCATCCTCGCGCAGATCGAGCAGACGGGCTTGCCCGCTGCGATCAGCAAGGGGACGTTTGCCGAAATCTCGCGCACACCGACCGGCGGCAAGGGCCTGGACGGTGTGATCGCCAAAGCGGCCGACTACTTCAACCCCTTCCCTGCTTTGATGTTGAAGGGAGGGCTGTGAGATGTCTGAACAAATCATGATCAACGACCAGATCCCCGAGCAATGGGTCAAGCCCTACGGCGACACGCTGGACGACGGCCGCGTGCAGCTGTCCTTCACGCTGCCGGTGCCCTTGGACGAAACCGCCAAAGAAGGCGCCAAGATGCTGGCGCTGCAGATGGGCCTGGAAGAGCCGGCCGTCGTGCATGCCGAGGCGATGGGCAGCGGCTTCTCCTTCTTCGTCGTTTATGGCCAGAGCAAGCACCGGGTAGACCTGAGCAAGCTCAAAGTCGCCAAGCCCGAGTTCGAAGTGCTGGACAAGGCCGGCGTCGACGCGCTGATCGCCGAGAAAATGGGCCGCCGCATGGTGGTGGTGGGTGCCTGCATCGAGACCGATGCGCACACCGTCGGCATCGACGCCATCATGAATATGAAGGGCTACAACGGCCACAAGGGTTTGGAGAGCTATCACGAGATCCGCGCCATCAACCTCGGCGCGCAGGTCGACTCAGAAGATCTGATCAGCCGCGTGATCGAAGAAAAAGCCGATGTGATCCTGGTCTCGCAGGTGGTGACGCAAAAGAACATCCACCTCGACAATCTGACCAAGCTTTCCGATTTGCTCGAAGCCGAAGGCCTGCGCGACAAAGTGATCTTGATCGTCGGCGGCCCACGCATCAGCCATGAGTTGGCCAAGGAGCTGGGCTACGACGCCGGCTTCGGCACCAAGACCTATGCGGAAGACGTCGCGTCTTTTGCGATTCACGAATGGATCAAGAGGAAAGCAGCATGACTGAGCAAATTACGAGCTTGATTCGGCTTCGCATGAGCGCCCACGACGCGCATTACGCCGGCGATCTGGTCGACGGCTCGCGCATGTTGGGCCTGTTCGGCGATGTTGCCACCGAGCTTCTGATCCGCAGCGATGGCGATGAAGGTCTGTTCGTTGCCTATGACAAGGTTGAGTTTTTGGCGCCGGTGTTTGCAGGAGACTTTATCGAAGCCGTCGGGCATATCGTGTCCATGGGCAAGTCCTCGCGAAAGATGGTGTTCGAAGCCCGCAAGGTGATCAGCGCCGCCAACATCCCTGGCCAAGTCTCGGCCGCCGATGTCTTGGCCGAGCCCATCGTGGTCTGCCGCGCGTCGGGCACTTGTGTGGTGCCGGTCGGCTTCCAAAGAAAATGAATAGCAAGCTGATCATCACCGCCGCGCTGACCGGCGCCGAGGTCACACGCGAGCAGCAGCCGGCGCTGCCGATCACGCCGGACGAGATCGCCGACGCTGCGGCCGAGTGCGCACTCAAGGGCGCGGCTATCGTCCATGTGCATGGCCGCTTGGCCGACGGCAGCTCGACGCAGGACAAAGAGATCTACCGCCAGATCATCGAGAAAACGCGCGAGCGCTGCAATGTGATCGTGCAGGTCTCCACCGGCGGCGCGGTCGGCATGACGCCGCAAGAGCGGCTGGCGCCGGTGACGCTGCGCCCGGAGATGGCGACGCTGTCGATGGGCACGGTCAACTTCGGCGGCGATGTGTTCATGAACCATCCGGCCGATATGGAAGTGTTTGCCGCCGCGATGACTGAATACGGCGTCAAGCCCGAGTTCGAAATCTTCGACAGCGGCATGCTGACGACGACGCTGCGCTGGCTCAAAAAAGGCATTGTTCAGGGCCCGCTGCACTTCGACTTCGTGCTGGGCATCCCCGGCGGCATGGCCGGCACGCCAGAAGCCTTGATGTATTTACGCTCGCAGTTACCGCCAGACAGCAGCTGGACGGTGGCCGGCATTGGTGCAGCCCAACTGCCCTTGGCCACCTTGGCCATGGTGCTGGGCGGCCATGTGCGGGTCGGCTTTGAGGACAATATCTACTTCCGCAAGGGCGAACTGGCCCGCAGCAATGCGCAGTTAGTCGAGCGCATCGCCTTGATCGCGCAGCAGCTGGACCGGCCGGTGGCCACGCCTGACGAGGCCCGGGCCATGCTGGGGATCAAACGCTAAGGGTTAAGGGTTGAGGGTTGAGGGTTTGACCCAACCGGCTTCGCCGAGCGGCCAGAACCGGTCGCTGCGGTTGTCCCACGCCACCACCACAAAGCAGGTGATCAGCAGCGCGCTGTATTCCCAGCCGTCCGTTCCCGGCCCGACCACAAAGAAGCCGGCTTGAGCATGGAAGATGACGATGCCGATGAAGTAAATCACCGAGAAGGCCGCGCACAGCGGCCACACCATGATGCGCAGCGCCAAAAACAACGCGCCAAAGGTTTCTACCAGGTTCACAAGGCAGGCCAGGAAGTAGCCGCTACCCTTGGGAAAGCCGCCGAGTTCCAACAGCTTGCCCATGATGGGCAGGCTGCCTTCGTCATAACGATAGATGCCGTGGACAAAGACGATGGCGCACAAGACCAGCCGCAGCAGATCGGGCCCAAAGCGTGCGGG
Source organism: Paucibacter sp. B2R-40 (assembly GCF_025717555.1). Taxonomy (GTDB): domain Bacteria; phylum Pseudomonadota; class Gammaproteobacteria; order Burkholderiales; family Burkholderiaceae_C; genus Paucibacter_A. The sequence goes on from NZ_JAJIRP010000004.1 coordinate 379,987, forward strand.
CGAGATGATTCGGTTCAAGAAACTCATATTCGTAGCCAAGGTTTTGTTAGCAAAGACCAGCGCATGCTAAAGACGCAAGGTCGCGCCAACCAGTCCCTTTGCGATGAGCGACGGTTTTTTAGCGTCCAATTGGCACCAAAGCAAAGCCAGCGGTTCAGGCTATTTTTTGGTTAAGCGCATGTACTTGCCCGCCCCCGCATCAGCTTCTCTTTGCATTCCAGATGGGCCGGTTTGACCGGGTTGCAGACCAGGGCAATGCTGGCGATCAAGCGCTAGATGACGCTTCGGCATCGCTCGCCACCTGCGCAAAGCGCAAGGTGAAGACGCTGCCCTCACCCAGTCGGGACTCCACCGACAGCTTGCCATTCAGCTTGCCTGTGGCCAAGCGATGCGAAACCGACAGGCCCAGCCCCGAGCCCCCTTGGCCGAGGCGGGTGGTGAAAAAGGGATCAAAAGCATGTTTCATGACATGCTCGCTCATGCCGACTCCGTCATCGCTAACGAGCAAGAGCATCTGAGCCGATCCTGGGCCGTCTAGTAGCGAGGCCGATATCGCAATGTGTCCCGCTGCCATGCCGCCAAATGCATGTTTGGCCGCGTTTTGCACCAAGTTGCTCAAGACCTGCCCCAGCGGCCCAGGGTAGCTATCGCAAATCAGACCTTCAGCCACGTCCACAGCAATGCTGATGGGAACATTGGCCTTGCGCAAGGCGGGCTGCATTGAGCCCACAATGTCTGCCACCACGGCCTTCAAATCAAACACGCGGCGGCGCCCCGAGGCTCGGTCCACCGCCACCTCCTTGAAGCTGTCAATCAGCTCGGCGGCTCTTTGCGACGAACGCAAAATGAGCCCGGCCATTTCCCCCGTGGCGGCTACGAATGATGCCAATTCCGCCTTTCGCAAAAGACCAGAGTCAACCAGGTTTTTGAATTCCTGCACCTGGTGTTGAAGCGTACTGGAGACTGTGACCGTATTGCCAATCGGTGTATTGAGCTCATGGGAAATTCCGGCCACCATGGCGCCCAGGGAGGCGAGTTTTTCGGACTGAACCAGCACTTCTTGGGCCGACTTGACCGCATCAAGCGCGTTGGAAAGCTCGATCGTGCGCTCCGCCACCCGTTGCTCCAGGCCTTCGTGGATAGCCCGTTGGGCGGCCTCGGCAGCCAGGCGGTCGGTCTGATCTAGCAGCGAACAAACCAGGCGTTGGCTGCCGGCGAAATCGACCGTGGCCACATAGAGCAGCAGCGGTCGCACGCCGTTGGCCGTCTTGAAGTGCACCAGCACACCGTCCAGGCAGCCCTTGCTTGCGAATTCGGCCATCACCGCCTCGCGCTCGACGGGATCATGCCAAAGACCTAACTCCTGGGCGTTCTTGTTGAGCGCCTCGGTGGCTGTGATGCCGAACAAGGCAGCCCATGCGTCGTTCACGGCCAGATTGCGGCCTGTTGCATCGACCGTGGAGGATGGCACTGGATTGGCCCGAAACAGGGCCGCGAAACGCTCCTCGGAGAGTCTGAGGGCCTCCAGTTGCTGCTGCTGTTGCAGAGTCAACAAGGTGATGCTGTCAATCTTGTCCTGAAAGCTGCGCAACGCCGCCCGCGTGACCAGCAAGGCCATCAACATAGACCCGACCAGCACCAAGCCATGCGACACCGACTTGCGGGCCAAGTTGGGTGGGACGTAGCCGAAATTTTCCGCGACGACCATGCCGCCGACCACCACGCTGGTTGCCAGCACCACCAGTCCGGCCGCACGGGTGCCCAGCAACCAGCCCGCCGCCACACAGATCGAGGGCAAGGCCAGTAAGACCGGTGTGCGTACACCGGCAACAGCAAAAGGCAAGCCCAGGCCTATCGCCACCAAGCCCCAAATGAGGACTTGCACCGCCAAGCGTTGCCGTCCATTTCGCATCAAACAATACCCGACCAGCGCTTGCAAGATCAAGGAACATGCGGCAAGGCTGCTCAATCCAAAACCATAGTTCCACCAAGAGAACCCTGAGAAAGCAAGCCCCAGCCCAAACACCAAGACAAGCACATTGCGTAGCATCTCGGTGCCTTGTGCGCCCAGAACGGACGCGCTCTCGACCATCTCGGTCGAATTTGAAGCGATGTCCGGGTCCAGCTGCGGCGATTCAAGTGGCATGTTTCGCTAACGGTCAACAAGGCCAAATGCCTTTGGGCCAGTATGCCTAACTTCATGCTGGATCGGAAGAAAACAGGATCGCCCTAAAAGCATGGCGCCCACATTTCGGTCGCCTTGAAGCTCAAGCCAGCTGGGTCAATCGCAAATACTTGCCCATCAAGGTTTCTTTGCTTTCGACATGGGCCGGGTTGACCGGGATACAGGCTACCGGGCAAAGCTGCACGCATTGCGGCTCGTCAAAATGGCCGACGCATTCGGTGCATTTGCTGTGGTCGATCTGGTAGAACTCCTCGCCCATCGAGATCGCCTCGTTCGGGCATTCGGGCTCGCAGACGTCGCAGTTAATGCACTCATCAGTGATCATCAAAGCCATATCAGCCCCTTCAACTTTCCGCCTGCAAGCGCTTCTTCAAGCGCTGCAGCACCGAGGCCGACACGAACTTGGAAACATCACCGCCGAGGCTGGCAATCTCGCGCACAAAGGTGCTCGATATAAATTGATATTGGTCTGAAGGCAGCATGAACACCGTCTCCACATCGGCCATCAGTTGGCGATTCATGCCTGCCATCTGGAACTCGTAGTCGAAATCGCTGGCGGCACGCAGGCCACGCACCAGCACCTTGCCGCCTTGGCTCGCCACAAAACTGCTCAACAGTCCATTGAAGGGCAGCACCTCAACATTGGGATATTTGGCCGCCAATTCACGTGCAATTTCCAAGCGCTCTTCGGTGGAGAACATGGTCTTTTTATGGTGCCCGGCCGCCACTGCAATGATCAAGCGCTCAAACAAACGGCTGGCGCGGCGCATCAGATCTTCGTGACCCAAGGTCATCGGGTCGAAGGTGCCGGGATAGACGGCGGTGAGAGGGGTCACAGAGGTCAATCGAGGCTCCTGGATTCAGTGGCCCCGATTATCCCTTGTCACTCAAACCTTGCGCAGCAGCTGGAATTGCACCGCGCCGGCTTTACCGGAACGCCAGGCCTCCAGGCCCAACTCGGCCGGCGCCGCGATCAAGTCGGGCGCCTCCAGATAGACAAAACCACCCGGCACCAACAAGGGCGCCGCCGCCCGCAAAGCCGGCAAGAACAGCTCTTGCTGGAACGGTGGGTCGAGCAAGATCAGCTCGAAGCGGGCCGGCGCACAGCGACCCATCCAGCCCAAGGCATCGCTGCATTCAACACGTAGATGGTCGGCCTTCAACCTGAGTTTGCTGGCACCCAGGCTGCGCGCCAACTCCGCGTCGCGCTCCAGCAGCAAGACCTCGGTGGCGCCGCGCGAGGCAGCCTCAAAGCCCAAAGCGCCGCTGCCGGCGAAGGCGTCCAGCACGCGCCAGCCGTCCAGGTCTTGGCCCAGCCAATTGAACAGCGTTTCGCGCACGCGATCGGGTGTGGGGCGCAGGCCGGGCTTGTCCGCCACCGGCAGTTTGGAGCGTTTCCACTGCCCGCCAATGATGCGTACCTCGCGGGCGCCCATGCGCGGTGCGCCCGCAGCTTTTTGTGTTTGCGCCGAAATCGCCTTGGCCGCAGCGCTGGAACGCGGCCGATTCACAAGCGCACCGGAATGCCGCGCGCCGCCATCAAGGCCTTGGCCTCGGCAACGGTGTGGTGGCCGTAATGAAAAATGCTGGCGGCCAAGACCGCATCGGCGCCGCCGATCTGCACGCCGTCGGCCAAGTCTTCGAGCGAGCCGACGCCGCCCGAGGCGATCACCGCCACCGCCACCGCGTCGCTGACGGCGCGGGTCAATTCCAAGTCAAAACCGCTGCGGGTGCCGTCGCGGTCCATGCTGGTCAGCAATATCTCGCCGGCACCGTACTCGGCCATCTGGCGCGCCCAGGCCACTGCGTCCAGGCCGACATTCTTGCGGCCGCCATGGCTGTAGATATCCCAACCGGGACCGCGCGCAACCAGGTCTTCACCTTGCCGACGCTTGGCGTCGATCGCGACGACGATGCACTGTGCGCCGTATTTTTCGGACGAATCCCGTATGACTTGCGGGTTAGCGATTGCGGCCGAATTGAACGACACCTTGTCGGCGCCGGCATTCAGCAAGCGCCGCACATCGGCGACCTCGCGCACGCCGCCACCGACCGTCAGCGGGATGAAGACCTGCGAGGCCACCGCTTCGATGATGTGCAGGATCAGATCGCGCCCGTCGCTGGTCGCGGTGATGTCCAAAAAGGTCAGCTCATCGGCCCCCTGCTCGTTGTAGCGGGCGGCGATCTCTACGGGATCGCCGGCGTCACGCAGTTCGGTGAAGTTGATGCCCTTGACGACCCGACCACCGGTCACGTCAAGGCAGGGAATGATGCGTTTAGCCAGCATGGAACAGGGCCGACTCAGCCGAGGCCGAGTTCGTCAGCGCGCGCTTGGCCGGCCGTAAAGTCCAGATCGCCGGTATAGATCGCACGGCCGCAGATCACGCCCTCAATGCCCTCTTCCTCGACCGCACAGAGCGCGTCGATATCGGCCAAATTGGCCAGGCCGCCCGAGGCGATGACGGGAATGGTCAGCGCCTGAGCCAGCTTGACCGTCGCTTCGATATTGATGCCGCTGAGCATGCCGTCACGGCCGATGTCGGTGTAGATCACGCCTTCGATGCCGTAGCCCTCGAACTTGCGCGCCAGGTCGATCACCTCGTGGCCGGTCAGCTTGCTCCAACCGTCAGTCGCGACCTTGCCGTCTTTGGCATCCAGGCCGACGATGATGTGGCCGCCAAAAGCCGTCGCCGCGTCTTGCAAAAAGCCTGGGTTCTTCACCGCAGCGGTGCCGATGATGATGTAGCTCAGGCCCGCGTCCAGATAGCGCTCGATGGTGTCGAGGTCGCGGATACCGCCACCCAGTTGCACAGGGATCTCGCCATTCACTTCCCGCAGGATCGCCTTGATTGCGCCCTCATTGACCGGCTTGCCGGCGAAGGCGCCGTTCAGATCGACCAAGTGCAGGCGCCGCGCACCCGCATCGATCCAGCGCCGGGCCATCGCGGCCGGGTCCTCGCCGAAGGTCGTGGAGTCATTCATATCGCCTTGCTTGAGGCGGACACAGCGACCATCTTTCAGGTCAATAGCGGGGATCAGCAACATGACGGGAGCAAGCTATAAGTTATCAAGGTTTCCAGAGAAGGAAATTCCGGTACAGCGCCAAGCCGTGCGCGGCGCTCTTCTCGGGGTGAAATTGTGTGGCAAAAATATTATCCCGGGCGATGGCCGAGGTAAAGCGAGCGCCGTAATCGGTTTCACCGACACTGTGGCGCGCTTCTAACGGCTGGGCATAAAAGCTGTGGACGAAATAGAAGTAGCTCTCATCCGGCACATCACCCCAGACAGGATGCTTCAGCGTCTGGCGAACCCGGTTCCAGCCCATCTGCGGCACTTTGTAGCGGCTGCCATCGGCCTGCACTTGCCCTTCCAACTGAAAGCGCTTCACAAGGCCAGGAATCAAGCCCAGGCCCGGCGTGTCCTGCTCTTCGCTATGGTCCAAGAGCATTTGCATGCCTACACAGACGCCCATCAAGGGCTTGTTGGAGGCGGCGTGCAGCACCGCTTCTTGGAGGCCAGATTCACGCAGCTCACGCATGCATTCCTGCATCGCGCCCTGGCCCGGCAGCACCACCCGCTCGGCCGCCATGACGTCGTCCGGATTGGCCGTTATGACGACCTCCAGGCCGGTGCCCGCAGCCACATGCAGCACCGCCTGCGAGACCGAGCGCAGATTGCCCATGCCGTAGTCGACGACGGCGACTGTTCTTGCCATGACTAGAGGCTTCCTTTGGTGGAAGGAATCATGCCGATGGAGCGCGGATCTAGCGTCATTGCCATCCGCAGCGCCCGACCGAAGGCCTTAAAAATCGTCTCGCACTGGTGGTGGGCGTTATGACCCTTCAGATTGTCGATATGCAGGGACACCAGCGCATGGTTCGAAAAGCCCTGGAAAAACTCGAAGGCCAGCTGCGTATCGAAGGCACCGATGGACCCAGCCGTGAATTTGACATCCATCTCCAAGCCCGGCCGGCCGGAGAAATCGATCACCACGCGGGACAGCGCCTCGTCCAGCGGTACATAGCTGTGGCCATAACGGGTCAAACCTTTTTTATCGCCAACCGCCTGCGCGACAGCCAGGCCCAAGGTGATGCCGACGTCTTCAACCGTGTGGTGGCCATCGATATGCAAATCACCCACCGCCTGAATGTCCAAGTCGATCAGGCCATGGCGGGCGATCTGGTCCAGCATATGGTCGAAGAAACCGATACCGGTATTGAGCCTGGCCTCGCCGCTGCCGTCCAGATTGACGCGGACGGTGATTTGCGTTTCTTTGGTGTTGCGGCTGACCTCGGCAATGCGTTGGACTTCGCTCATGACAATGATTCCTTTAGTTGACCCCCAAGGCCGCCTTCCGGCTCCCGCCCCCCCGGGGGGGAGCAAGGAAGCTCGGGGCGGCTCAGCGCTTCCTTGAGTGCGGCCAGCATGGCCTGGTTTTCTTCGGCCGTGCCGATGGTGATGCGCAGGCAATTGTTCAGCAGTGGATGCGCCGTGGATGAGTTCTTGATCAGCACGCCGCAAGCCTTCATGCCAGCGAAGGTGCGCGCCGCATCGCTCACGCGGACCAAAATCATATTGCCCTGGCTTGGAAAAGCCTGCACACCGGCCATCGCTTGCAGCGCCGTGTAGACCCGCTCGCGCTGCGCCCGCAGCTCGGCGGCTTGGGCGGCGTAGACATCGGCATGCTCGAGCGCGAACAGCCCGGCTTCAGCATTCAGCACGCTGATATTGAACGGCGGACGCAGCTTGTCGATCTCGGCAATCAAGGCCGCCTGCCCGATCAAGTAACCAATACGCACACCGGCCAGGCCAAACTTGCTCATCGTGCGCATCACCAGCACTTGCGGGTAACGTGCCAGCAAGGCCATCGAATCACTGGAAGCAAAGGGTTGATAAGCCTCGTCCATCACCACCAAGCCGGGAGCCGCTTGGATGATCTGCTCGATCACAGCAGAGTCCCAGAGATTGCCGGTCGGATTATTTGGGAAAGACAGATAAACCAGCGCCGGCTGATGCTCAGCAATCGCCGCCAGCATGGCCGGGCCATCAAGTTCAAAATCATCAGCGCGCAGCGGCACGCCGACAAACTGCAGGTTCTGATAGCGCGCCGACAGCTCGTACATCACAAAGCTGGGCAGCGGTGACAGCACCTTGGCGCCGGGCCGACTGACCGCCATGCTGAGCATGGTGATCAACTCGTCGGAGCCATTGCCCAGCATGATCGCGCAGCCGGCCGGCATGCCGGCATGCAGCGCCAGCGCGGCCGCCAATTTGGCCGTGCTTTCGGCCGGATAACGGTTGATCGCAACGGCGCCCAGGCGCGCACCCAATTCCGCTTGCAATTCGATGGATAGCCGAAACGGGTTCTCCATCACGTCGAGTTTGACCATGCCGGCGCTGGACGCGACCGGGTAGGCCTGCGAGCCGCGCACGTCTTCGCGAATACAGGCCAGCGCTTGGTTCAGGGCAGTCTTCATGGCTTGAGACGATCCACATCGATGAGTTTGGGGTTCAGCACGGTGACGCTGTCAAACACCGCCTCGTGCGGCAGCTCCAGGCTCAAGAGCAGCGTGCAGCCTTGCGCCTTGGCGGCGGCGACGATCAAGGCGTCGGCGTAGAGCAGGCCAAAACGGCTCTCGATCGACCAGGCGCTCTCCACCGTCGCATGATCAATCGCCCAGGGTTGCCAACGCTGATAACGGCGAACTTCGGCGCGCGCATCGCCGTTGGGCATGGGCGGCTGGATGCGCGTGGTGACCGAGGCATAAAAATCGTTCAAGACCTGGGTCGAGAGCCGGCCGCTGCGGCGCAGCCAGAGCTCGCGCAGCCAGTTCATCGCTTGATCGCGGGCGCCACGGTCGGCACCGTCCTCGCTGAGGATCAAGACCGAGGTGTCGACAAAGACCAGTTCAGTCATTTGGCCAACTCGCTGCGCTGCGGGTAGGCCGCGCCGTCCGAGGCCCAGGTGCGCTCGCGGTGCACCCAGTCTTGCAGCGCTCGCTCATAGGCATCGTCGTGGCGCATCTTCTCGGCCAGCATCTCGCCGACCAGGCGAGAGACGCTGGTATTGCGGCGGGCCGCCTCCAAGCGAGCCCATTCGGCGACGCTGTCTTCCATACTGACCGTTACGTTTTTCACGAACTCGAGTCTACACGAACTTCGTGCAACACGAAGTTCGTGTCACTGATAAAAAGTCCGGGTATAGAAAGCAGCCAAATGGCCGACAACGATCCTTGAGTAAGTGGCACTTTGAACGAGGGCTCGGCCTCATTCGTCTTCAAGGCCTCATGCAGCACTCCAACACAATAGGAATCGCCATGCCTTGGTTTGATCTTTCGGCCCAGTCGCTGCGCACCCGTTTTGCCTTGATGATTGGCGCCAATGTGCTCGCCACAGCACTGCTGCTGCTGCAGGCTGTCTACAGTTTTGAGCGCTTGCACCGCGACGCCGAACGCAGCTTTGTTGCCAAAGACTTGGTAGCCGATGTCTTGCCGCCACCCATGTATTTGATCGAGTTGCGCCTGCTCTTGTCCGAGGCGGTGGAAGGCAGCATCAGCAAGGACGAAGCGGCCAAGCAGTTCAAGCGCCTGCAATCGGAATATGACGCCCGCGTGCAGTACTGGAGCAGCAATCCGCCATACGGCCTGGAGAAATCGCTGCTGGGTGAACAACATCATTTAGCCCAGCAAATGCTGGAACTCGCCCGCAACCAGGTCTTGGAGCCCTTGATTCGCGATGACACCGAGGCCGCCAAAGCGGGCCTGCAGCGCGCTCATCAGAGCTACCTGGCCCACCGCCATGCTGTCGATGCGACGGTCAGCGCAGGCAACGCATTTGCCGAGGAGGCCACCCAAAGCTTCAACCAAGCCCGGGAAAACGGCATCTTGGCCTTGCTGCTGGTCGGCTGTGTTGCCGCAATGGGCGTGGGAGGTAGCATGTGGGCGCTGCAAAAAGCCATCATGGGCTCGGTGCTGCAGGCCTCCGAAGTGGCGCGCACCGTGGCCGCCGGCGATCTGCGCGCCCAGCTAACGCTCGACAGTGCCGAGGCCGGCACAACTCAGCATCGCAATGAACTGCGGGGCTTGAGCCGCGACATCAGCCTGATGGTCATCAGGCTGCGTGAATTGATCGCCCGGGTGCAGCAAGGCGCAAGCCGCATCGACGGTAATTCACACAGCATCTCGCAAGCCAATGCCGAGCTCTCCGCCCGGGCGCTGCTGGAGGTGTACGACCTGGAGCAGGCCAGCGAAGCGCTGCAAGCCATGGACGGTCAAGCCAAACAAGGTGCGAGCTCGGCTGCGCAGGCCAATGAACGCTCCGCCCAAGCGGCAGAGTTGGCGCGCCAAGGCAGCGCCGATATGCAAGCCGTCGTGGCCGCGATGCAGGAAATCGAACAAAGCAGCCGCCGCATTGCCGACATCACAGGCGTGATCGACAGCATTGCCTTTCAGACCAATATCTTGGCGCTCAACGCCGCCGTCGAGGCCGCCAGGGCCGGCGAAGCCGGGCGCGGTTTCGCGGTGGTCGCCAGCGAAGTGCGCATGCTGGCCAAACGCAGTGCCGATGCGGCGCTGGAAATCAAGCAACTGATCCAGGGCAGCAGCACGCAAGTCGAACGCGGGTCCGGCGCGGTTCAGCATACCCGCAGCACGATTGATGAAATGGTCGATCAAGTCGCCGAGGTCAGCCGCTTGATCCAAGGCAGCAGCCATGAGTTGCAACAGCAACTGGGCTCGATCGCGGCCCTTCATCAACTGCTGGACGGCATCTCCACCCGCATCCGAGAGAACAGCGGCATGGTGGACCGCACCGCCGCCGAATCTGCGGAACTGCAGACCGAAGGGGCCGACTTGCACTCGGCAGCCCAACGCTTCAAGCTCTGAGCGACGGACCCAATCGGCGGGACTACAGGCGCGGCCCCGCCCCTCAGAGCCTGTCAGGGCCAGCGCCAAAGCTCTTTGCGCGCCAAGGGCGTCAGTTCAGGCAGTAAGGGGTTGCGCAACTCAATCAAACGGCGCATATGCAGGCCCGCCTTGTTAATCGACTCCGAATGGTAAGTGTCGAACAAACGGTCAAAGCCACCATTGGCCAGCAAGCGATTGAGGCCCAATTCAACCAGCCCGGCCAAGCGCTGGTCGCCTGGGCGCACAAAAAAGTAGACCGCCGTCGGGTAGTGCAAGACCAGACTGGGTTCGATGGCGAACAACTGCTTTTGCCCCTCCTGCTCCCATCCGACTTCCAGTACCGATCTCGGAAATCCTTGGGCGCGGCCGACATCGAGCATCTTGAACAAGGCCGCAAAAGAAGTTCCCGTGGTCACGGTCAAGCCATTGGCACGCAGGATCTCGGTGTCGGGCCAATCATGACCCTGCACCAAGGCAAATCGCTTCAGGCTGTCCAGCCCGGTCACATCCTTCCACGCGCCCTGCTGCCCTTGCTTGATCAAGAGCAGGCGCCACCCGTAAAGCCCTTTGAAGATCGGAATGCGCACCGGCAACAAGTTTTGCTCGCGCTGCACGCTGGTCATTGACCAAGCAATATGCAAATGATCCTGCTGCGCCTCCAACTCCTTCAGCGCGCGGCTTTGTACCATCACGTCCTTGGAGGCGCTCAGCTCACAACGCACGCCGGAAGCGTCCAGGGCCAGTTTCAAGAGTTGCAGCGGGAACCAGGTGCTGGGGTCGATATCGCGCATTGGGCGCGGAAACACCACCCGCAGCGCCGGCGCCAAGGCCGGCGCCGCTGTGGCTTCCGCCGTCAAAAGCACTGACAGCGCCGGCAAAAACTGACGGCGCTGCAGACTCATTCGGAGCGAGACTTCAGCGCCGTCTGCAACCTCATTTCCGCTGCCCGGGCATGGCCTTGCAGCCCCTCACCGTAGGCCAACTCGGCCGCAATAGGTCCCAGCTTTTGCGCGCCGGCCTCGCTGACTTCGATCAGGCTGCTGCGCTTTTGGAAGTCGTAGACACCCAGCGGTGACGAGAAACGCGCGGTGCCCGCCGTCGGCAGGACATGGTTAGGCCCGGCGCAATAGTCGCCCAGCGACTCGCTCGTATAAGCGCCCAAAAAGATCGCACCGGCGTGGCGCAACAACGGCTCCCAGGCATGGGGATTGGCGCTGGACACCTCCAGATGCTCGGGCGCGATGCGGTTGGAGATCTCGCAAGCCTCTTCCATCGAGCGTGTCAGGATCAGCGCACCGCGCCCTTCCAGCGAGGCGCGGATGACTTCGTGCCTGGGCATCTCGGGCAGCAGCTTGTCGATAGCCGCGCGGACCAGCGCAATGTATTCAGCGTCCGGGCATAGCAGAATGCTTTGCGCCATCTCGTCATGCTCGGCTTGGCTGAACAAATCCATCGCCACCCAAACGGGCGGTGTCGTGCCATCGGCCAAGACCAAAATCTCGCTGGGCCCGGCGATCATGTCGATGCCGACTTGGCCGAACACATGCTTTTTGGCGCTGGCTACATAGGCATTGCCGGGGCCGGTGATCTTGTCGACCTTGGGCACCGTTGCCGTGCCGTAGGCCAGCGCCGCCACCGCCTGCGCGCCGCCCAAAGTGAAGACGCGGTGGACGCCTGCGATATAGGCGGCGGCGAGCACCAGCGGGTTCTTCTCGCCGCGCGGCGTCGGCACCACCATGATGATCTCGGGCACACCGGCCACCTGAGCCGGAATCGCGTTCATCAAGACGCTGCTCGGATAGGCTGCCTTGCCGCCCGGCACATAAATGCCGACGCGGTCCAGCGGCGTGACTTTCTGGCCCAAGAGCGTGCCGTCTTCATCACGGTAGCTCCAGCTCAAGCCACTGGCTTGCTTTTGGCGCTCGTGATAGCTGCGCACCCGCTCGGCCGCAGCTTGCAAGGCGTGACGCTGCGCCGGGGTGATGGCCTCGAACGCGGCCTTCAATTCTTCGCGCGTCAGCTCCAGCTCGCTGACGCTGGCGGCCTGCAGCTGGTCGAAGCGGGCGGTGTAGTCGAGCAGCGCCGCGTCGCCGCGCTCGCGCACATCGGCCAGGATCTCGGCCACGCGCAACTCGATCGCCGAGTCGGTCTCGGCCGACCAATGCAGCACGCGCTGAAACTCGGCTTCAAAGTCGGCGGCGGCGGTGCTGAGGTGGCGGAGCTTCATAACGGTTTGAACTTATGAGGTGGTAGCGGCGGCAAAAGCGTCGATCATGCGGCGCAGCGGTTCGCGCTTGAGCTTGAGTGCGGCCTGGTTGACGACCAGGCGGGATGAAATTTCCATCACCTTCTCGACCTCGACCAAGTGGTTGGCCTTCAAGGTATTGCCGGTCGAAACCAGGTCGACGATGGCGTCGGCCAGGCCGGTCAAAGGCGCCAGCTCCATCGAGCCATAGAGCTTGATCAGGTCGACATGCACGCCCTTGTCGGCAAAATGCTGACGCGCAATCTGCGTGTACTTGGTGGCGACGCGGATGCGCGAGCCCTGCTTGATGGCGGCGGCGTAATCAAAATCATCACGCACCGCCACGCTCATGCGGCAACGGGCGATGTTCAGGTCCAGCGGCTGATACATGCCGTCCAGGCCATGCTCGATCAGCACGTCGCGGCCGGCCACGCCGAGGTCGGCGCCGCCGTACTGCACATAGGTCGGCACGTCGCTGGCGCGCACCAGCACGACCTGCACCTCGGGGCTGTTGGTGGCCAGGATCAGCTTGCGCGAGGTTTCCGGGTTGTCCAGCACCTCAATGCCTGCGGCTTTGAGCAGCGGCAGGGTTTCTTCAAAGATGCGGCCTTTGGACAGGGCAAGGGTGATCATGGGGGAGGCACTCATTGGCATTCAGGGCTATCCGGCATGCCGGAAAGTGAGGAGCGATCAGCGCGCCGACGACTGCGGCGTCGGGTCGGCGGCCCATTCGGCGGGCGTCAGCGTCTTCATCGACAGCGCATGGATTTGCTCGCGCATGCGCTCACCCAAGGCCTGATAGACGCGCTGGTGGCGGCGCACGCGGCTCAAAGCCTCGAACTCGGCCGACACGATGGTGGCAAAGAAATGCCGCCCGTCGCCCTCGACTTCACAGTGTTTGCAGGGCAGCCCGGAGGCAATGAATTGCTGAACTTCAGCTGGAGTAGGGTCGGCCATAGTGGGAGGATTCTAGTTTGTGAAGGATTGGGCCAACTCAGCTGCGGATCTTGTAGCCGCGCCGCAGCAGTTCCAGGGCCAGGCCCGCCACCAGCAAAAAGCTGCCGCCGACCACAGCCAGACTCAGCCAGGGCGAGGCATCGCTGACGCCGAAAAAGCCGTGCCGAAAGCCATCAATCATGTAGAAAAACGGATTCAGATGGCTGACGCCCTGCCAGAACGGTGGCAGCGAGCCGACCGAATAGAACACGCCGGACAAAAACGTCATCGGCATGATGATGAAGTTCTGGAAGCCCGCCAATTGATCAAACTTCTCGGCCCACAGGCCTGCAATCAGGCCCAAGGTGCCCATCATCGCCGCGCCCAGCAGCGCAAACAGCAAGATCCAGATCGGCTCACTGAGGCCCGGCGGCGCGAACCAGACCGTCACCAACATCACGCCCAGGCCGACCGCCATACCGCGCACCATGGCCGCGCCCACATAGGCGACAAACCAGGCCCAGTGCGACAGCGGCGTCACCAGCAAAAAGACCAAATTGCCGGTCACCTTGCTCTGAATCAGGCTGGAGGAGGAGTTGGCAAAGGAATTCTGCAAGATGCTCATCATCACCAGGCCGGGGATCAAAAAGCTGGTGTAGCCGACCGTGCCGTAGACCTTTACATGGTCTTCCAGCACATGGCCGAACACCAGCAGATAAAGCACCGCCGTCAGCACCGGCGCCGCGACGGTCTGAAAGCTAACCTTCCAAAAACGCAGCACTTCTTTGTAAAACAGCGTGCCGGCGCCTTTCAATTGAATCGCGCCGCTCATGCTCGCACCCCTTTTTCTTGTTCTTCTTGCATGATTTCCAGGAACACGTCTTCCAGATCGGCGCGGCCGATCTCCAGGTCTTCGACCGGGCAATTGGCCGCCCGCAGCTTGGTCAAAATCGTCTCGACCTCGGCCGCGTCATGCGCCTTGATCTGCACAATGCGGCCGGTCAGGCGGGCCTGCCCGCTCAGGCTCTCAGGCAGCGCGGCATCGGTCTTGAAGCGCAGCATCGTCGATGCGCGGCCCTTGAGCAGCTCCGAGGTGCGCTCCAGCGCCACCACCCGGCCCTGCTTGAGCATGGCGATGCGCCCGCACAGCGCCTCGGCCTCTTCCAGGTAATGGGTGGTCAGCAAGACGGTGTGGCCTTCGCGGTTCAGGCGTGCAATGAATTGCCACAAGGTTTGGCGCAACTCCACATCGACACCGGCCGTGGGCTCGTCCAGCACGATCACCGGCGGGCGGTGCACCAGCGCTTGCGCCACCAGCACGCGCCGCTTCATGCCGCCCGAGAGTTGGCGCATATTGGCATTGGCCTTGTCGGCCAGCCCTAAGTTCTCCAGCAACTCATCGATCCAGGCCTCGTTGTTATGCACGCCGAAGTAGCCACCCTGGAAGCGCAGCGCCTCACGCACATTGAAGAAAGGGTCGAACACCAGCTCCTGCGGCACGATGCCCAAGGCCCGGCGCGCAGCGGCAAAATCGCTGACCACATCATGGCCTTGCACCAGCACGCGACCGCCGCTGGCTTGCGACAAGCCGGCCAAGATGCTGATCAAGCTGGTCTTGCCAGCGCCATTGGGGCCGAGCAGCCCAAAGAACTCACCCTGTGCGATATCAAATGAAACACCGTCCAAGGCCTTGACCTGACCCCCACGATAAGTTTTGCTGACGTTCTGAAACGAAATGGCCGGCATGGTGCCGGCATGGGGGGAAGCTGGTGATTGCATGATGCGATTGTAGGAACTGCCAGCAAGGCTCGCTCGGCCAGGGTTGTTGCCCGCCCACGAACGCATCGATATGGAGCCAATTACCTAGAGCAATTGACAAGCTTGATGCCAGAATCAAGCCAGGAGACAAGCAGACCCATGGCCACAAAAAAACCGCCGCGCCGCACCGCCGAACGCATTCTTGAAGTCACGCTTGATCTGTTCAACCGTTTTGGTGAGCCCAATGTTTCGACCACGCTGATCTCGGCCGAGCTGGGCATCAGCCCCGGCAACCTCTACTACCACTACCCGGCCAAAGACGAGCTGATCAACTCGCTGTTCAACCGCTATGAGCGCGAGTTGATCGATTTGCTGGCTGCGGCAGAGAATGTGGCTAACGTCGAAGATGCATGGCTGTTTTTTCACATGCTTTATGAATTGATCTGGAAGCATCGCTTTCTCTACCGCGACTTGAACGATCTGCTGTCCAAGAACCGGCGTTTGGAAATGCACTTCCAAACCGTGTTGACGCACAAAGCCCAGGCCATGCGCCAGGTGCTTGCTGGCCTGCAGCGAGGCGGCGCGCTCAAGATGGAAGCAAGAGAGGCTCTGCCCACCGCCAATGCGATGGTGGTGCTCTTGAGCTATTGGCTCAGTTTCGAGTATGTACGTGACCCCCGCCATGCGCTGGAGCCCGACCAAGCAGGGCCGGCCCTGATGCGCGGCGCCTTCCATGTCTTGAGCTTGTTGCTGCCCTATTTGGAGCCGGCTTCAAAAGAGCATCTGTTCGCACTCGCCAATCAGTACCAATAGAACCAACGGAGACAAAAATGGCCAAATGGACCGCTTTCCCGCATGACAACAGCGCCTTTCAATACAGCCCAGCCTCACTGAAGAAGCACTGGGCGCGGCTGCATACCGGCGACGCCGAGCCTTGGCCCAAGGACGCGGCCGTGGTCGCGGCCTGGATCCACTTCCATGCGGGTGAGTTTCAGCAGGCCTACGAGGCTGGTTTGGCGGCGGGAGGCGCCGGCATCAGCGTTGCCAACAAGGCGCAGGCAATCTACGCCAACTACCTGGAGAAGAAGGAGAAGGTCAAGCTGGAGATGTTCCTGGAAGTGGCCGAGCGCGCCGCCGCTCAGCAAGCCGAAGAACCCAAGAACGCCAACGCCTATTACTGGCAAGCCTATGCAATTGGCCGCTACGGCCAGGGCATCAGCGTCGCCAAGGCCTTGGCGCAGGGTTTGGGCAGCAAGGTCAAGCATGCGCTGGAAACCACGATAGCGCTGGCCCCCAAGCATGCCGACGCGCATATCGCGCTGGGCGCTTTTCACGCCGAGGTGATTGACAAGGTGGGCAAGCTGCTGGGCCGCACCCAGGGCGCCGACACCGCCACCGGGCTCAAGATGTTCGAGCAGGCCTTGAAGCTCAACCCCAGCAGCGCCATCGCGATGATTGAGCGCGCCAACGGCCTGGTGATGCTGGAAGGCGACAAACGCATGAAGGAGGCCGAGGCACTCTATGCTGAAGCGGCCGCTTGCGAAGCCATGGATGCCATGGAATGCCTGGACGTTGAAATGGCCCGCGAAGAACTCGAAGAGTGAGCAGCTGAATCGCCACAGGACCGATGACCGCCGTGCCGTTTTTCACGTTTAGCGGCGGAAATAGCCCGCTTACCCCCCGCACTCGCGCGTGGCAAGACGAGTCTACTGTGGTTAAGCTGTGCACCCTGAGCTGCCGAATTGGCTCGGCCCCACGGTCCGATCATTCAGCCCCACCCTGCAATTTTTCACCGAGGATTGACATCATGAAACGCACAGTATTGGCCCTGATCCTGACACCTTTGGCCGCCTTGTCTTGGGCGCAATCGCCGGAAGCCACCGCGCTACGGGTTGAATGTGCCGCCAAGATGGCACCGGTCACCGAAGCCAAGGCCGGCGCGGCCAGCGAGTACCAATTTGTCTACAGCAAGGGCGAGTACCGCGGTGAGAAGCAAAACGGCAAGCTGATCGGCTGCACCGACGCGCAATACAGCGGCTACCTGGCCAGCGTGGACCCAAGCCGAGTGATGTCGGCCTACCCGACAGCCGCTGGCCGCCCCAATATCAAGCCCAATATCAAGCCAAACTTGGCTGACCAAGCCGTCAAGACCAAGTAATTCGCGCTCTATTCAACCCAGGGCAACATCATCGTCAGCAGCAGGAGTTTGTTGAACTCCGGCTCAAAGCGGTCGATGATGCCCTCGGGGTCGGGGCATAGCGTGCTGTCGGTAATCAAACCGAATTGCACCCGACCGGCGTAGGTCAGGATACTGACGCCAACACCAATGTCGCCCGACTGCGGCACCCAAAACATCAGCCGCTCGACCTGCGAGCCCAGCATCTGCAGCGGCTGGGTCGGGCCGGGCACATTGGTCATCACCGCCGTGGCCTTTTTGGCGAATATATTCAACATCGCCGTCTGCACCGGCTTGATCAACAAGCCCGCCACCGCCAACAACCCAAAAGCCAGCACCGGCTGAAAGCTGCCCTTGAGCTCATTCATGCGCGCCTTGACCGCATACAAGCGCTCGATGGGATTGTCGATGCCGATCGGCAGCACCAGCGGCACCAAACCGAAGCGATTGCCCAGCTGGTAACTATTGGCCAGCGGCCGCAGATTGACCGGCACCATCGCGCGAATTTCCTTGCCCGCCACATCCTCGCCCTTGCTCTGCAGGTAACTGCCTATCGCACCGGCCACACAGCTGAGCAAGACATCATTGATGGAAGCCCCCAGGCCCTTGCCGACGGCCTTGACCGCGTCGAGCGGCAGATCATTGCTCCAGGCCACGCATTTGCGCTTGCCGGGCTTGCCCTTCAACTGCGTGTGGGAGTCGTCCGGCATGAAGGCAAAGGCGGCCACATCATTGACCGCTTGATAGCCCATCCGCGCCATGTCCACCGAAGCATCGAGCGGGTGATGGGGGTGGCCCCAGGCCTCGACCGACTTGGCCACACCGGACCCCGCCGCCCCGATCGCCTTGATCGCCAAGTCGGCCATCGGGCGCAACAAGCTGTCGGTCAACCAATCTTTGTCATCGCGGGGCTGCTGCTGGCGCTTCGGCGGCGTGCGGCCGCCGTCGGTGATGGACATCATCACGGACGTCAGGGCAATGCCGTCGCCAATGCAGTGGTGAATGCGCATGATCAGGCCGCTGCAGCCCTGCTCCTCGTCACCGCCCAAATCCTCGATCAAATGAAACTGCCACAGCGGATGGGCCGCGTTCAGCGGCTCCATCGCCAACTCCGCCACCCGGGCTTTCAAGGCATCCTGCCCCACTTGGCCCGGCTTGCCGCGCACGGGCATCAAGACCTCGGCCACCACATGGCGGTCAATATCAAAGTCCTCGTCGTCGACCCATTGCGCGCCCAGCGCATCCTCAACCACGCGCTGGTGAAAGCGGGTGTATTGGAGCAGCCTGGCCTGCACCCGCTCCTTCAAGGCCTCCAGGGTGATGGACGGGCGGATATACCAAACGCCCACAATCATCATCAAATTGGACTCGGTGTCCATGCGTAGCCAAGCGGTGTCTACCTTGGACATGCGTTCAATCGCTTGCGACAAAACCGTCTCCTAGAATTTGGTGTGTGCTGCCTACACAATGCTGGTTAACATCAAGGCTGTCTATCCCGATTGTTACTACTACTCAAGGAGAATTCATGAGCCTTCAGGACCAATTCGACGCCGCCGTTGCTGGATCGAAGCAACTGCCCGAGCGCCCGGACAATATGACTTTGCTCAAGCTCTATGCCTTGTTCAAGCAAGGCAGCAGCGGCGATGTGGAAGGCTCACGCCCCGGATTCACCGACATGGTGGGCCGCGCCAAATGGGATGCCTGGAATGAGCTCAAAGGCCAAAGCCAGGACGAAGCCAAGCAAAGCTATATCGACTTGATCGAGTCGCTGAAGTAAGACGGTCCTTCAGCTCTTCCGAGCCAAGCCGAGCCGAGCCCGCCAGCTCGGCTCTATTTTTTGGCTTTGGGCTTTTTCGGTGCTTCGGCACTCAGCAAGGCGTCGAGTTCCTTTTGAATCTCGGCCTCAATCGTGCCCCGAAAGGCACCCAGCAAGAAGCCCAGCTTGGCGCTCAAGTCGAAATGCTTGGCCGCTACGATCAGCTGGCCTTTCACGCCTGAGCGGCTGAACTCCACGGTGTCACTGGTCTCGCCCTCCAGCACGGTGCACTCCATATCGAACTTGGCCTCGACTTGCTCGGCCCAGGCCCAAGCGATCTCGCGCGCGCGCTTCAAGCCCAGTTCATGATCACGGTGGATGCAGATGTCAGCCATATTGTTAGTCTCCTGTTTGCTTCAATAACTCAGATCGACGCTCGGTCTTGGGCAGGGCAGCGAGGCGCTTGACCTCGGCATAAAAATGCGGCCAGTCATGGCCCTGACGCGCCAGCAAGGCATCAAAGGCCGGGGTCAGGTCCGTATAGGCGGCCAGCAGCGCAAAACTGGCATTGTTGGCGCGCGCAAACCAGCCGTCATAGGATGCGTCCCCCCCCCAGGCCTCGGCCTTGAGCCGCCCATAGTCCTCGCGCAGGCTTTGCAGCAGCTTGGCCTTGCCCGCTCGTTTGCTGTCCTCGCTCTGAGGCGAGCCATACAGCTCGGCCAAGCGCTGGCGGTAGTCGCCGGTCAGGGCCCGGAACTGCTCGCGCCGCTGCATGCGCAGCCTATAAGCCGCGCGCTCCGCCGGGCTGCCCTGCGCCTGCAACCAAGCGTCGGCACCGCGCCGTTCAACCAAGGTGGCGAAAGATTCATTGAACTGGGTGTCGTCGGCGGAATAGGCGACCTGATGCGCCAATTCGTGAAACACCATGCCCGCCAATTCGCCCGGCGGGTATTTGATGAAGGTATTGAGCAGCGGGTCGCCGCCAAAAAAATTACTCCAGCCCAAAGTCGAGTAAGCGGGCACCCCGTAAACCAGAACCTCCAAGCCTTCGGCACGCAGCTGCGCCGCATAGGCGTCCGCCTCGGCACGGTCAAAATAACCCCGATAGCCGACGCAACCCATCACGGGGTAGCACCAGGTCTTCAAGGTCAAACCGAGCTCAGGCGTGGCCACCACATTCCAGACCGCCGCCGAGCGGCCCAGATCGGCATAGCGGCGATAGCTGTCGTTATCCGGCAGCTTCAGCGTGTCGACCGAATAGGCCCGCAGGCGCTGGCTCAGCAGCAGGCGTTCGCGCAAGTCGGCGGCCAGCTCAGGCTCGGCCAAAAGCTTGTCGACCGGCTGCGCCGCCGCCATCAGGCTCAGGTGCCCGCCGATCGATTGGCTCAGATACGCGGTCTGCGTGCAGGCCGTCAACAAGGCCAATGTCGCGACGAGGCCCCAGCTTGCCAGCTTCACTCGGCGCTCGCTCCGGCCCATGCTTCGATCTCCACCAGGCAGTCGTAAAAACTGGGCGCGCGGCCCATATCGGTCAGGCGCTGGTGCGTGACTTCATTGACATTGCTGCCCGCCACACCGAGCTTGCGCCACCACACACCCAGGCCGTTGACAACGCCGGGCCTTGCCCTGGCGCTGACGCGGGCACGGCAGGGGTAGCTGCCCCGGTCATTGAAGATGCGCACCATCGCGCCGTCGGCCAACCCGCGCGCGGCGGCGTCTGCCGCGTGAATCTCTACCAAAGGCTCACCCTCGATATCGCGCAAACTCTTCACATTGACGAAGCTGGAATTGAGGAAATTGCGCGCCGGCGGAGAAATCATCGCCAGCGGAAAGCGCGCCGCCAGAGCCGGGCTGGAGGCGACACTTTCATAATTGGCCAGATGATCCGCATCGCCACATTGGGCCCGGCCGTTGGCGGTCAGGAAGCCCCCGTTGGCAAACGGCGCCTCGGCCAGCGGCAAGCTTTGCCAGCCTTGCGCGCGCAAGGCGTCAAAGTCGATGTCTTTGCTAAAGGCCTGGCGGGCCAGTTGTTCATCGCTGTCGGCAAAACAAGCGTCGGTGAAACCCATCGCGGCGGCCAGCTCACGGAATATCTGCGTATTGGGCTTGGCCTCGCCCAGTGGCGCCACCGCCTGCTCATTGATCAAGACATCGGTGTGACCATAGCTGGTGTGGACGTCCAGATGCTCCATCTGCGTCGTCGCTGGCAAAACGTAATCCGCCAGATCGGCGGTGTCGGTCATGAAATGTTCCAGCACCACGGTAAACAGATCGGCGCGCTGAAAGCCGCGGACCACCTTGGGCGACTCGGGTGCTACGGCGACCGGGTTGCTGTTGTAGACGATCAGCGCCGCTATCTGCGGGCCAAACTCTGGGCCGGCGGGGCGCAGCAAATCATCGCCAATCGTGCTCATATTGATGGTGCGCGAGGACCTGCTGGCGCGCAGCTCGGGCCGCTCAAGATCACTGTTTTTGAACGGTGCGAACCAGCCCGAACTGGACAAGAGCAGCCCGCCGGCGCGGTGCCGCCAAGCACCCGTCAAGCAAGGCAACAAGGCGATCAAACGAACCGCATTGCCGCCGCCACGCACCCGCTGCATGCCGTAGTTGAGACGAATCGCGGCCGGCGCGGTCTGCGCGTAGTCACGCGCCAAGTCGCGCACCTCGTCAGCGCTGATGCCGCAAACCTCGGCCACCCGCTCGGGCGGCCAGGCCAGCGCCCGCTCGCGCAGGCCCCCGGCCCCCTCCCAGCCATCGACATGCTCGCGCAGATAAGCATCGTCGAGCCAGTCATGCACGATCAGCTGCTGCATCAGCCCCAGCGCCAAGGCGCCGTCGGTGCCGGGCATCAGCGCAATGTGTTGATGGCATTTGTCAGCCGTCTCGGTTTTGCGCGGGTCGATGCAAATCAGCTTGGCACCAGCGCGCTTGGCCTGGTTGGCATAGGTCCAGAAATGCAGATTCGAGGCGATCGAATTGCTGCCCCAAATCAGGATCAAGCGGCTCTCGGCGAAGAACGGCAAGTGCATGCCGAGCTTGTGGCCGTAGGTCGCTGTCAGCGCGGCGGCGCCGGCCGAAGCACAGATCGTGCGGTCCAGCTGCGAAGCGCCCAGGCGGTTGAAAAACCGCCCGGCCATCGCCTCGCCCTGCAGCAGACCCATGGTGCCGGCATAGCTGTAGGGCAGGATCGCTTGCGGGTCGCGCTGGGCAATATTGCTCAAGCGGGAGGCGATATCGGCCAGCGCAGCGCCCCAGGTGACGGCCTCGAAACGCGGCGCCTCGTGCTTGGCGCTGATGCGCTTCAGCGGCTGCAGGACCCGCTCGGCGTGATAGGTCCGCTCGGCATAGCGCGAGACCTTGGTGCACAGAGCGCCGTGGGTGCTGGGATGATCGGCGCGGCCCTGCACCTTGATGACCCGGCCGTTCTCAACCGTCAGCGCCAAGGCGCAGGTATCGGGGCAGTCGTGCGGGCAGGCACCCTTGATGATGGTTTGCATGAGCGAACTATTGCACATTGGCCGCTCACACTGGCGCAAAGGGCAATCAATGCGCAAGCAGCCTCGCGGCACCTGCGGCATTAAACTGCCAGGCAACTGCTAGAAAACTTCTAAACAGTGGCTGCTGGCTCGGTCCGCGACCGCTATGCACCCCTCACGGAGACACCATGAAGCTGATCGATTCCATCTTAGCCGACGCGCCCGGCATTGCCGCCTTGCGGCGCGATATCCACGCACATCCAGAGCTATGCTTTCAGGAGCAGCGCACCTCCGATTTGATTGCAAAAGCCTTGAGCGACTGGGGCATTCCGGTGCACCGGGGCCTGGGCACGACCGGCGTGGTCGGCATCATCAAAAACGGCAGCTCCGCGCGCGCTGTTGGCTTGCGCGCCGACATAGACGCCTTGCCGATGACCGAGCACAACCAGTTCGCCCATGCCAGCACCTATGCCGGCAAGATGCACGCCTGCGGCCATGACGGCCATACCGCCATGCTGCTGGCCGCGGCCAAGCATTTGTCGACCGAACGCAATTTCGACGGCACGATTTATCTGGTCTTCCAGCCCGCCGAGGAAGGCGGCGGTGGCGCCCGCGAAATGATCAAGGACGGTTTGTTCAAGCTGTTCCCGATGGAGGCGATGTTTGGTGCCCACAACTGGCCCGGCATGGCGGCCGGCCAGTTTGCCGTCAAGAGCGGGCCGGTGTTTGCGTCCAGCAATGAATTCAAAATCACCCTGCACGGCAAGGGCGCCCACGCGGCGATGCCGCACCTGGGGCTCGACCCGGTACCAGCCGCTTGCCAGCTGGTGCAAGGCTTTCAGACCATCATCAGCCGCAACAAGCGGCCCAGCGACGCCGGCGTTATTTCCGTCACCATGATCCACACCGGCGAGGCCACCAATGTGATCCCGGACAGCTGCGTGATCGAAGGCACGGTGCGCACCTTCACGCTGGAGGTGCTGGACCTGATACAGCGGCGCATGCAGCAGATGGCCGAAGCGACGGCGCAAGCCTACGAGTTGCGCTGCGAGTTTGAATTCAAGCGCAACTACCCGCCCACCATCAATCACCCAGTGGAGACCGAGTTCGTGCGCCAAAGCCTGACGGCCATGGTGGGGGCCGCCAATGTGCAGGAATTCGAGCCGACGATGGGCGCCGAGGACTTCAGCTTCTTCCTGCAAGAAAAACCCGGCTGCTATTTTTTGATCGGCAATGGCGACGGCAGCCACCGCGACGGCGGCCATGGCATGGGGCCTTGCACCTTGCACAACCCCAGCTATGACTTCAATGACGACTTGATTCCGCTCGGCGGCTCGACCTGGGTGCGGCTGGCGGAAAACTGGTTGAACAGCCCCAGGCCATGAGCGCCAGCGATTTCTTTTCGCAAAGCTATGCCCAAGCGCGGGCCAAGTTTTTGGCCGCGGCCGAAGCTGCAGGCCTGGACCCTGAGCCCCATTGGCATCCCTTGCTGGGTCGCGACGGTGAACGACTGGCGCTGGATGTGCTGCGCCACGGTCCCAGCAAAGCAAGGCGCTTGCTGATCATCAGCAGCGCCTGCCACGGTGTGGAAGGTTTTGCCGGCAGCGGCATACAGACCGGGCTGCTGAATGATCCCTCGTGGCTGGCCGAGGTCGCCGCCCAGGACGTGTGCGTGCTCTACCTACATGCGCTCAACCCGCACGGCTTTTCCTGGTGGCGCAGGGTCACGCAAGAAGGCGTTGATCTGAACCGCAACTGGCACGACTTTCACCAGCCGCTGCCGCACAACGCCGGCTATGACGAGATCGCGGCCGCCTTGCTGCCGGCGCAATGGCCACCGAACGCAGCCAGCGAGGCGGTGCTGGCCGACTATGCCGCGCGCCATGGTGACAAGGGCCAGCAGCAGGCCATAACCGGCGGTCAATATGAACATGAGTTGGGCCTTTTTTATGGTGGCCGCGCCCCGACCTGGAGCCAGCAAACCTTGCGCCATGTGTTGCAAGAACAGGCCGCAGGAGCCGAGTCCATCGCCTGGATAGACCTGCATACCGGCCTGGGCCCCAGCGGCCACGGCGAGCGTATTTTTGCCGGCCAAGACGATGGGCGTTCACTGACCCGCGCGCGCCTTTGGTGGGGTAAGGAAGTCACTTCTTTGTTGGATGGCAGCTCCAGCTCGGCGCCTTTGGTCGGTTTGATGTGGAGCGTGGTGCCTGAGCTATTCCCGACGGCCGAGTACACCGGCATCGCGCTCGAATTTGGCACGCTGCCGCTGCCTGAAATGCTGAACGCCTTGCGCGCCGACCATTGGCTGGAAGCGCACCCCGAAGCGCCGGAAACGCTGGCCCAGGCCATCAAACGCCAAATTCGCGATGCCTTCTATGTCGACACCGCCGACTGGAAGCAGCAACTGCTGACCCAAGCCCGCCAGGCTTGCGGTCAAGCCTTGAAAGGATTGACAAGCGATGATTGAACTCGACCCCACCCGTAGCGCCAGCATCCAGCAAGAAACCCAAGCCTGGCTGGAAAAAGCCGTCATCGGTTTGAACCTCTGCCCCTTCGCCAAGAGCGTGCATGTCAACCAACGCCTGCGTTATGTGGTCAGCGATGCGGCCACGCCGGAAGCACTGCTGAAAGAGCTGGCCCATGAGTTGCTGAGCCTGATGCGCGCCGACCCGGACGAGATCGAGACGACGCTGGTGATTCACCCCCTGGTACTGACCGATTTTCTCGACTTCAATGACTTCCTGGGCGCAGCCGATGCGCTGGTCGAAGACTTGGAGTTAGACGGAATCTTGCAAATCGCCAGCTTTCATCCCGACTATCAGTTCGGCGGCACGGCGCCCGAGGACATCAGCAACTACACCAACCGCTCGCCCTACCCCACCTTGCATCTCCTGCGTGAATCGAGTATCGAGCGCGCCACCGAGACCATGGCCGATACCGATGCAATCTACGAGGCCAATATGGTGACGCTGGAGAAATTGGGCCTGGAAGGCTGGCGCGCCCTGGGTCTGAAAGTCAGCCCGGCATGAACTTTTTCGTATGAGCGCCAATTCAAGCCAGAATGCAGCTCATATCGACGCACCACGAAATGACTAAGGCTTTGAAAATCAACGCACACTGAGCAAGCACGCTGCGGCGTCCGACGAGACTGAAGAGGCCCTATTGAGCAGAACAAAATCCAGCTCACTGTTTGTCGCGATCGCGCTCGGCGCCAGCATAGGCTTGTTGCTGCCGGCCTTGATCGTAGGCGGACTGTTGATTGGCCTGCGCGAACCGCAGGCGGCCGAGGCGGCGCTGCAGCGCGAGCTCGAAGCAAAACTTGACGTGCTGGTCAGCAGCCTGCCCGAGCTGCTGTGGAATCTGGACACAGTGGCCGCACGCGAGGTGGTGGCCGCCGTGATGAAGTCCCCGGATGTGGTGCGGGTGACGGTGCGCGACGCCTCGCAGGGTGCGCCCTTCATCGAAATGAGCTTCCCCGAACGCCAAAAAGGCCTCAGCGTCAAAGGCGAGCGCGAAATCTTTCGCGGCGTGGCGCGCATCGGGCATTTGCGCATCGAGGTTGACGACCACCTCAGTACCGCAGCCTTGACCCGTCAGCGCTGGCTTTACGGCGCCACGGTAGGCGGCCAATTGCTGGCTTCCTTGGCTTTGATCCTGGCCTTGTTGAACTCCCGCTTGATGCGCCCATTGCGCGAGTTGGGTGGATTCGCCAACGATCTCGCGCAAGGCCGCTTCTCGGCTCAGTTGCCGCCAGGCCGAAAAGACGAGATTGGCCTGCTAGGTGGCCACCTCGAACATATGCGTGACGCGCTGCAGCAGCAGTTCGATGCACAGCGCGCGCTGATCGAACGCCTGCGCGGCATGGCCGAGACGGTGCCCGGCGTGGTCTACCAGCTGCGCTTGGGACAGGACGGCCAATTCTCCTTCGCCTATGTCAGCGAGGCGGTGAAGGACTATTTCAATCTTTCTGGCGCCAAACTTGAGTTGAGCGCCGAGCCTTGGTTCGAGCAAATTGCAGCACCAGATCGCACCTTGGTGCGCGAGTCCTTGCTGGCTTCAGCGCGCGCATTGACGCCTTGGCAGCAAGAGTTCAGAGCGCATCAAGACGACGGCAGCGAACGCTGGATCTATGGCAATGCCATTGCCCAGCTGGAGCCGGGCGGCAGCGTGCTGTGGCACGGCTTCTTGACCGATATCTCGCACCAACGCCGTGACGCGCTGGAGTTGGTGCGGTACCGTCTGCATCTGGAGGAATTGGTCGAGGCGCGCACCGCCGAGCTGGCCGAGGCCACCAAGGCCGCTCAAGCGGCCAGCCTGGCCAAGAGCGCCTTCCTGGCCAATATGAGCCATGAAATTCGCACGCCTATGAACGCCATCATCGGCCTGACCTATTTGGTGCAAAGCGAAGCCACCGAGCCGCCCCAGCAGCAGCGGCTGCAAAAGGTCGCCGATGCAGCGGAGCATTTGCTCAGCATCATCAACAACGTGCTGGATTTCTCAAAGATCGAGGCGGGCAAGTTGCAACTCGCCCACAGCGATTTCAACGTCGCCCAAGTGCTCGACAACGTATCCAGCATGTTGGCCCAGCGCGCCAGCGAAAAGGGCCTGCAAGTCGTGGTCGAGGTGGATGAGTTGCTGGCGACCCAAATCTTGGCCGGCGACGCGCAACGCGTGACCGAGATTTTGCTGAACTTCGCCGGCAATGCGGTCAAATTCACGGACCAGGGCAGCGTCAAATTGGCGGCCAACATCGAGGCCGATTTGGGCAAGGCATTGCAGCTACGCTTTGAGGTGCAAGACAGCGGCATAGGCATCAGCCAAGAGGCGCAAGCCCGGTTGTTTCAAGATTTCGAGCAGGCCGACAGCTCCACCACACGCCGCTATGGCGGCACCGGTCTAGGCCTGGCCATTTGCAGGCGTTTGGCCGACTTGATGCATGGCGAGGTCGGTGTGCAGAGTAGCCCTGGGGCGGGTAGCCGGTTCTGGTTCACGCTCAAGGTCGACAAGAGCAGCGAGCCCTCGCTGGCCGCTCCTGCGCAAGCCTCGCGCGGCATGGCGGCACGGGAGTTGCTGCAGCAATTCAAGGGCACGCGCGTGCTGCTGGCCGAAGACAATGCGGTCAACCAAGAGGTGGCGGTGGCGATGCTGGGCAGCGCCGGCCTGATCGTTGACGTCGCCGGCGATGGGCAAGAAGCGCTGCGCATGGCCAGTGAGTTCGACTACGCCTTGATTCTGATGGACGTGCAAATGCCGCTGATGGATGGTCTGGCCGCCACCCGCGCTATCCGCGGCAGTGCGCGGGGCAAGCACACGCCCATTTTGGCCATGACGGCCAACGCCTTTGCCGAAGAGCGCCAGCGCTGCCTGGATGCCGGCATGAACGACCATGTGGCCAAGCCAGTGGTCGCGGAGCAGCTTTTTGCCACCTTGCATATGTGGTTGAGTCGCAGCGAGAAAAATCGCACACTCTGAGTTCACGCCATCACGGATCAGGAGCTTGGCAATGCGCAAGTCCATCGTTACCGCTCTGAGCTTGCTGGGCCTGGGTTTGATGGCGCCGGCCATGGCCCAGCATCTCAGCCTGGTCACCGAGGAATACCCACCCTACAACATGAGCGACGCAAAAGGGCAAGTCGGCGGCATCTCGACTCAGATCGTCAAAGCCTTGATGGCCGAGGCCGGGCTGGCTCATGATGTGACCATCTTCCCCTGGGCGCGTGCGATCTCCATGGCACGCGCCCAGCCCAACACCTGCGTTTACTCGATGTCACGCACGCCAGAGAGGGAGGCGCACTACAAATGGATCGGTCCGCTGGTCTATAACGACTGGGCCTTGTTCGCACTGACAGACACCGTCCCAGAGCCACGACCCACCCGGCTGGAGGAGTTGATGGAGGCCCGCATAGGCAGCTACCAAGGCGACGCCATCGTCAGTTATCTGCAGGCGCGCGGCCATCGGGTAGATGTGGCGTCGTCGGATGATGTCAACCCTAAGAAGCTACAAATGGGCCGGATTGACTACTGGGCCACTGGCCGCCTGATTGGTCAGTACCGACTGCAGCAGCAGGGCATTCAAGGGATCGCGCCGATGCTCAATTTCAACCGCAGCGATATGTACCTGGCCTGCAACGCGCAAATGCCAGATGCCTTGGTCAAACGCCTCAATGCCAGCTTGATCAGCCTGGACAAACAAGGTGTGATCAAGAAGATCTACGCTGGGTTTGGCTACACGCCTTAGCCTGCGCATGCCAACAGGCATCAAGGACCTCCGGATGACTCCTTGATCAGGCGCCCAGAGCCGGACTGTATCGGCCGCGCATTCATCGGATACAAGCGCGAGAAGATGGAAATCTGATTGGCCGAGAGCTGCACGGGGCTGCGCATCACCATCCACAGCACGCCTTCGGAGCAAGGCGGCGTCGTCAGCGAACCCATATACGTGAAATAGCTGCGGTCATCGGGCAGGAGCTGATTCAAATCCAGCAAGCCCGGCGCCGCCAAAGCCTCGCCTTTTTCAAGCGGCAGGTTGTTCCAAATGTTTTGAATCAAAGCCTGATCGCGCCCCCGCTCGAGCAGCACGGCCACCACAGCCAATTTGCCGTCGGCATCCTTGTGCACCAGGTGCGCGACCATATCGTATTGGCGGCCGTTGATGCGCTCCTCGCTGGGGCGATGAAAGTGAAACTGCAGCAGCTCAAAGCGCCGCCCCATCACCTGCAGGGCATTGCCGGGCGCGACATTGACTTGAATCGTGTGGCCATTGTCCAGCACCGCGAAATTGCTGGGCCGGTAGTCAAAATTGATCTTCTCCAACTCGACCCGTATGCCCTCGCGGATATCGATCGGGCTTTGCCTGGTGCCGATTGCGCATTGACGGTTCTCCGGACTCAGCTCGGCCCAACGCTCGGGCGCTCCTTCGCCGACATAACCCCAATGTGCGGCATGCTCAGTGGCAGCATGGGCGGCTGGCTCGGCTTTCTTGCCGGCCTTATTGCCAGCCTTGGCGGACTTGCCCGCTTCCTCATGGCCGCCGGTGGCCGTCACCTTCATGCCCGGCGCAGGTCCGTCGGCCTTGTTGCTCAGGCGCTCGGCCAGGCGCTGCCGCAAGACATCCAGCGACTCCTCCCCGGCCACAGGCGTTGCAGGGGCTGCGGCCTTGGGCTTGGCTTCGTTGGCCGACGCCAGGCTGATGGCGCCGCAGACAAGACCTAGCAAGACCAGGCGAACCCAGGGTCGCCGACAAACAGTGATTTTTTCTTCCATGCGATGCTCCCGCACCTCGGTGCGCCTTGACGCCCAAGTCTTCGGTCGAATTGGCGCAAGCTTGAGCCGGCGAGGCTATTTGAGCTGCCGTTTGACCGCCAGCCAGGCCAGCAGACCAATGCTCATCAGCCCCATCGACGTCAGCGCCAGCGCCAAGGTGGAGTGCATCACCAGGGGTGCCACCACGCCGGCCACCACGCCGTTGGCGGCGCTGCCAATGCAGGCCTGCAGCGAGGAGGCCATGCCGCGCCGCTCGGGCACCTCGTCCAGCGCCAGCAGCGTCACGACCGGCACCATCAAGGCCCAGCCGAAGGAGAAGGCCCCGATCACCGGTAAGGCCCAGAACGGGCTTGGCGGCAGGAGCAAATTCAGACACACATTGAGCGAGGAGAACACGAACATGATGATGAAGCCACGCCGAATCTGCTGCTTGGGCTTGATCCTGCCGGCCAAGCGTCCACTCAACCAAGCGCCGGCCATGATGCCGCCAATCGCAAAGCAGAAGAACCAGAAGAACTGAGTCGGCGCCAGCTTCAAATGCTCGCCGACAAACACCGGCGCAGCCAAGACGTAGAGAAACATGCCATTGAATGGAATACCGCTGGCCAGCGCCAGCAGGATAAAGCGCCGGTTCGAGCAGAGCTGCCAATAGCCGCGCAGCAGGGGCCGCACATGAAAGGGCTGCACCATATCCGCGCGCAAGGTCTCGGGCAGCAGGCGCCAATTGGCCATGAAGAGAATCACGCCGACCAGGACCAGAAACCAGAAGATCGCGTGCCAGTCGGTGTGCACAAACAAAAAGCCACCAATCATCGGTGCGATGGCCGGCGCGACGCCGAAGAAAATCGTCACCTGCGACATCACCCGCTGCGCCTCGGACGGCGGGAACATATCGCGAATGATGGCGCGCGACACCACCATGCCAGCACCCGCCGACATGCCCTGCACCGTACGCCAGAACACCAACTGCCCGATGCTGCCCGACAAAGCGCAACCGACCGAAGCCAGCGTGAACACCGCCATGCCCCACAGCACCACCGGCCGGCGCCCGAAGCTGTCGGACAAGGCGCCATGGAACAGATTCATCACCGCAAAGCCGAACAAATAGCTCGACAGCGTTTGCTGCATCTCGACCGGCGTGGCGTGCAAGGCCGCCGCGATACCGGCGAAAGCAGGCAAATAGGTGTCGATCGAAAACGGCCCGATCATGCCCAGGCCCGCCAACAAAACGGCCAAGGCCCAACGCGGGGCGCGCCACAAATGACCGGCTTCTGGATTCATAGAGGATGGGTGTGGCGCGAACAAACGGCCGAACTGAGCAGTCTGTCAGTGTAAGCGTGGCCCTAAACTCGCACGCTTCAAGGCTATTGCTCTGCGAACAAACCATGACTCTTCCGCAACTGAACATCGGCGTGATCGGCCTGGGTGTGATGGGGCAGCGCATGCTGGCGCGCTTGGCCGCACACGCTAGGCTGAACCCGGTCCTTGTATGGGATGCCAATCCGGCGGCCATTGCGCAGACCTTGCAGCAATACCCGGCGCTGCAGGCCGCCACCAGCGCGGCGCAATTGATCGCCGCGCCCGGCCTGCACAGCCTCTACATCGCCACGCCACCGGCACCGCATATGGCGCTGTCTGAGCTGGCGTTTGACGCCGGGCTGGCAGTGTTTTGCGAAAAGCCCCTGACGGTGGATTTTGAGGCCGCGCGACGCTGTATCGATCGCATCGAGGCCCGAGGCCATAGAGCGGCGGTCAACTTTGCCTTGGCCTCCTCACCGGGGCTGGCCTTGCTGCAGCAGCATTTCGGTTCTGGCAGGGCCAGTGAGCTGGGCAGCTTGCAAACGGTGGAGCTGGCGCTGGCTTTTGCCGCTTGGCCCAGGCCTTGGCAGGCGGGCGCCGGTGCTTGGCTGAGCGAGCGCATCGAAGGCGGCTTCAGCCGCGAAGTTTTGTCGCACTTCATCTTTGCCCTGCAGCGCGTGCTGGGGCCGGCGACGCTGGTCCGCAGCCAAGTCGACTACCCCAGCGACGGCCACCGCGCCGAAACCGGGCTGCAGGCCGAGCTGCAAGCCGGCAGCGTCAAGATACACATCCAGGGTCTGGTGGGCGGCGCCCAAGCTGACCATAACGCCATGCGCTGGTGCGCCGACGCAGGCGAAATCTCAATGAGCGAATGGTTCAGCCGCATTGAACAGCGCCGCGCTGATGGCCAGTTACTTGCAGGGCCAACGAATGATGCGAGTGAGCTGCGCCAAGCCGGCCAGCTTGATCAACTCGACCAGTGGGTCGCCCTGATCGAAGGCCGCCCGCATGGTCTGCCGGGATATACCGAAGCCTTGGCCGTGCAGCAGACCATTGAGGCCATGCTGCAAACCCGCTCAAACAGTTGGTGACCGAGCTACTCGGGACCAGCCCTCGGGCGGTCCGTCAAACAAGAAAATAAAAAGAGTGAAGCAAGCCGATAGGCCGGATTCTGTGCAGCGCCCTCGGCCCTTGCGGGCTTGGGCGCTGTGACCGCCATTCCTCTTGGCCGGGCATCACTGCCCGGCTCGGTGCCACCTACCCGCCAGCTCTGCGAGCCGCATCAATACTGGCCTACTTGGTGTTGCTGCGCGTAGAGATTGCCCGTTTCACCCGATCCCGCAGGCTGCGCTTGCGGTCCCGCCGAGTTTTGACACCCGGCACGTTTGATCGACTCGTCTCTGTTGCTCTGATCCTCGGCTCACGCCGGACAGCCGTTAACTGCTACGCCGCTCTATGCAGTCCGGACCTTCCTCCAGCCCCATGTTTCCATGATCGGGCCAGCGGCGGTCTGGCTTACTTCACGGCGTGCATTATCGCCTACGATTCGAGCTTCGTTTGCTAAGCCCCGCCATGCCAAAGATCACCCACATCGACATGCCCTCGCCCAGCGGCGACGAACTCAAAGCTGCCCGCCTGGCCGCCGGCCTGAGCCAAGTTGAAGCCGCGCAGCTCATGGCTTACCCGGTGCAGCCGGGCAGCCGTGGCGGTCTGCAATCGCGCACCTGGCAGGCGCTCGAGAGTGCCGGCGACCCGCGCAATATGCCTGGGCCTATATTTGCCCTGTTTCAGCTTTTGACCCAACAACATCCGAGCTTGAAACTGCTCGGCCAAGATTCATCGTCCCCAAGGAGTGATTCCCATGAAAGTTGACAACGTTCTCGCCACCATAGGCAACACCCCCCATATCCGTATGCAGCGCCTGTTCGGCGCACAGGCGCAGGTCTGGATCAAGTCCGAGCGCAGCAATCCGGGTGGCTCGATCAAGGACCGCATCGCGCTGGCCATGGTCGAAGACGCCGAAGCGCGCGGCCTGCTCAAGCCGGGTGCGACCATCATCGAACCGACCTCGGGCAACACCGGCGTTGGCCTGGCCATGGTGGCCGCCGTCAAGGGCTACAAACTGATTCTGGTGATGCCGGACAGCATGTCGGTCGAGCGCCGCCGCCTGATGCTGGCCTATGGCGCCAGCTTTGATTTGACCCCGCGCGAAAAAGGCATGAAGGGCGCGATCGCCCGCGCCCAGGAACTGGTGGCCGAAAACCCAGGCTCGTGGATGCCACAGCAATTCGAGAACCCCGCCAATATCGCCGTTCATGTGCGCAGCACGGCGGAAGAAATCCTGCGCGACTTCCCAGACGGCCTGGACGCCTTGATCACCGGCGTGGGCACCGGCGGCCACATCACCGGCTGCGCACAGGTGCTGAAAAAGGCCTGGCCGAAGTTGCAGGTGTTTGCGGTGGAACCCAGCGCCTCGCCGGTCATCAGCGGCGGCGCGCCGGCGCCGCACCCGATCCAGGGCATTGGCGCCGGTTTCATCCCGACCAATCTTCATACCGATCTGCTCGACGGCGTGATCCAGGTCGAGGCCGAGGAAGCGCGCGAATATGCGCGCCGCAGCGCCGCCCAAGAAGGCTTGCTGGTCGGCATCTCCAGCGGCGCCACCTTGGCCGCCATCGCCAAGAAGCTCGCCGAGCTGCCCGCCGGCGCGCGGGTGCTGGGCTTCAACTACGACACCGGCGAGCGCTATTTGTCGATTGAGGGTTTCTTGCCCGTTTGAGCCGCTATTCCTCGCCCCCACCCTCGACGCTGGGTGAGTCGTTGTCCTTGTTGGCTTGGCGAGCCAACTCGGCCTCCAAGGGCCGCAAGGCATCGATCAAGGCTTGCGGGGGTTTCGGCTCAACCAAGCGCAAGGCGGGCGGCGGCAAGCTGCTCAGATAGGCCGGGCCTAGCCAATACTGCTGCTCCTGGCGGCGCGCCACGGTCAACACCAACAAGGTCGCCAGGCCGGACATCGCTGCCAGCGCCAACCAGCGCCGGGCGCGCGGCCAGACCAGGCAGGCATGCCACCAGAACAAGCCCGCCAAACCACAAGGAAAGAGGATGGCATCCAGCACCATCAAGCGCGGCCAAGACAAGGCATAGGCCAGCAAGGGCAAGACCATCTCGATCAACTGCAAAGCAGTCAAAACAATCAAGGCACGGCGCAAATGCGTGGTGAAGGGGAAGCGGTGCTGGAACAACTGCGTCACCAGCGACCATAGCGCCGTCCAGCCCAGCACCATCACCAAGGGCCCCAGGACCGCGCCGCTGTAGTCGACCCAGGGCGAGCCCGGATTGAGCTCCGACCAGCGGCCAAACCACAGCAAGCCCAACCAGAGCAGCAGCAAGCCAGGCACCCAGGCCGCGCCGACCTTGGCAGCACGCTGTTGATGCTGCTGCATAGGCAGCTCGGGCGCCAAGGCCTCGGCATTGCTGCGCCAGCGCAGATGGCTGGCACCCAACTGAAAGTTGACCACGCCGCCCAAGGCAGCAGCGTCCCCCGCACTCAAGCGCTGCTCACCCATCCAGCCGCCGTTGAGACTCGGCGCTAACAAGATACTGGCCGCGCCGCCTTCGGGCCACTGCAGCAGCGCATGCTCGGCCGCCAAATGCACATCGTCGAGCACCACCTCGCACTGTGGCGAGCGACCAATACGCGCCGGCCAGTGCGCAATGCGCTGCACTTGGCGCACCAAGCCATCACGACCGAGGACTTCGATGACCGCTATTCGCGCGATTCTTTGCTCTTGCTGATCCATGCGAAGCCCTCCAGGTAATGTGCGCTCAACTTCAAGGCGTTATCAAAGCTGACGCCACGGGCATCAAAGCGACCCAGCGCACCTTCGGTGGCGCCGTCAACAGTCGTCACCAGCACACTCAGATCATGCAGACCGGCGAGCTTGCGGTAGGCGCGCAGGCAAACAACCGCGCGCAGTGGCAGACCTTCTCGCGAGATAAAATCCTCCTTGCAAAAGGGCGCGGTGCGGTACTTGTCCTCGCGGCCCAGCCGTTCATTGCGAAAACTGCCCGAATATTGTTTGGCAAAGCGGATCGCCCCGAGCTTGGCGCCGTCATAGGCCTCATGCGACATGTCCAGATAGCCGGTTTGTATCGCGCCGCTGATGAACAAGGCATGCTCCATCCGACATTGCGAACGCTGAAACTCCAGGCCCTTGGTGTCGGCCGGCGTGCCGCGGCCCCAGCAACGCATGAACTGCTCTTGCGGCACAGGTAACTGGTAATGTGCATGGCCGGCGGTGGCCCAAGGCTGAGCCAAGAAACGTTTCGTCAACTCATCTTGATAGACCATCAATTGCTCGCGCAACCTCGGCCAGGCCGGCTCGGTCATCGGTTTGGCATTGCGGCTACGCTCGAACAAAGCTTGAGCGTACTGACCCGGCACCAAGAAACTCATCTGCTGCGCAAACGACATCACCGACACATTGACGCCGACCACGCGCCCCTCTTCATCCACCACGGGCCCGCCGCTCATGCCCGGGTTGATACCGCCCGAAAAATAGATCAGCGGATCAAAACTGCGCTCGACCAAGCCGTTGTAATTGCCTTCGACGACGGCAAAAGCAATGTCATGCGGATTGCCCATCGAGTAGATGCGGTCGCCCTTGGACAGCGGCGAGGAGGCCGGCCGAAAGCTCAAGGCCCCACGCCCCTTCAAGCCACCTGGCACGACACGCAACAAAGCCAAGTCACGGCGCACATCAAAGTCGAGCAATTCCAGCTGACCTTCTTGCCCATCGGTACTGGCGAATCGCAGGCGATAGCGCTCAGGCTCCAGTGCGAACTGGCTGATGACGTGATAGTTGCTCAGCACATGGCCGTCCTCGCTGACCAGAAACCCTGAGCCGACCGAGGCCTGGC
This sequence comes from Paucibacter sp. B2R-40, assembly GCF_025717555.1. Lineage (GTDB taxonomy): Bacteria > Pseudomonadota > Gammaproteobacteria > Burkholderiales > Burkholderiaceae_C > Paucibacter_A. The sequence continues at coordinate 415,908 of NZ_JAJIRP010000004.1, forward strand.
TGTTCTGCGTCTTGAGCAAGGTGCGGATCTGCAGCAGCTGCGAGCGCGCGTCTTCATAAATCCGGCGCGCGCTGGCAGACACGGCCGCCGGCGGTGCCGAAGCGGCCGAGGCAGCAGGAGTGGGTACGCCGGCTGAGCCTGGGGCCGTCTGGGCCTGAGCGCCAGCCAGCAGCATCAAGAGCATGACCGCACAGCAACGCTGGCGGGCCTTCAAAACAGATAGAAAAATCAGCAAGGATTCCTCCCGAATTTCATATGAGGGCGATGCTAGCCGGTTTGCTGCTGCGCCTTAGGGCGAAAGACACCGGTGTCTGCATAGAAGTTCTCATCTTCATTGCCTGCCCACCAGCCAGGCACGCCCAGCACCGGCAAGGGGTAGAAGGGCTTACCGGCCAAGCGGGAGCTATCAAGCGCGGCATCCATCGGTGGCATGGCCGCGTCGTCAAACGGCAAAATCAAGACATGGGCGCAGATCGGCTTGCGTGGCTGCATCAATTTTTCAAGCAAGGCATGGCCGATCAAGTGCAACTGAGCCTGGGCCCACAGTGGCCGCAAGGTGATGAATAAGCGCTGCCAGTCGCGCGCAACCAGGGCCTCGCACAAGGCTGCCGGCGCCTGCAACAAGGCCGCGTTCTCATCGACCACCGTCAAGGCATCGCGCAAGGCGCCGCGCCGCGACTGCACACCGCCGCTGAGCCTCAGTGCTTCGATGTGCGCCGCATTCAGGCCGGTCTTGAGTACCGGCCAATGCAGCCAGATCAGGCCGTTCAGCAGGTCATGCAAATTGTCGCGGCTTGGCACGCAGGCGCTGCGATGGATGAAGGCCTCATAGGCCTCGCCCGCCGGCAGCTCGGTCTGCGCAACAAAGCGCAAATCGCCGTGACTGAGCCGAATCGGCCGGGCTTGCAGCTGCCGATTGAGCGCCTGCGCCACCGTTGCGCCCGCCAGCAAATCGGCCGACAAGGCTTGGCCGGTTTGCCGGTAGGGCATCAGCCAGGCCGCACTCCAATCCAGATTCCAGTTCAGAGCAGCTTCCAGCTCAAGGTCTCGCCGCCGCGCAAGGGCTTCAATTGCGCCTCACCGAAGGGGACGGCGCTGGGCAGCGTCCAGTCTTGCTTGCGCAAGGTGACGCGCTCGCTATTGCGCGGCAGGCCGTAAAAATCGGCCCCGTTGAAACTGGCGAAGGCTTCAAGCTGGTCCAATGCGCCCATTGCCTCGAAGGCCTCAGCATACAACTCCAAGGCTGATGCGGCAGTGAAGCAGCCGGCACCACAGACCGAGTTCTCCTTCATCTGCGAGGCATGCGGCGCGCTGTCGGTACCGAGGAAGAACTTTTTGCTCCCTGAGGTGGCGGCCTTGAGCAGGGCCTGGCGATGGATTTCGCGTTTCAAAACCGGCAGGCAGTAGTAATGCGGACGCAGGCCACCGGTGAAGATGGCATTGCGGTTGTAAAGCAGGTGCTGCGGCGTCAAGGTCGCGGCGGTGAAGGCATCCGCGCCGGCCACAAATTGCGCAGCCTCCAGCGTGGTGATGTGTTCGAACACCACCTTCAGCTCGGGCATATCGCGACGCAGCGGCTGCATCACGCGGTCGATGAACACGGCCTCGCGGTCGAACACATCGATGTCGGGGTCGGTGACCTCGCCGTGCACCAGCAGCAGCAGCCCTTCGCGCTGCATCGCCTCCAGCGTCTTGTAAGTCTTGCGGATATCGGTCACGCCGGCATCGCTGTTGGTGGTGGCACCGGCCGGATAGAGCTTCAACGCCACCACACCGGCATCCTTGGCCCGCTTGATCTCGTCAACCGGGGTCAGATCGGTCAGGTACAGCGTCATCAAGGGCTGAAAGCTCAGCCCCTCGGGCACCGCCGCGCTGATGCGCTCGCGATAAGCCACCGCCTGCGCGGCGCTGGTCACCGGGGGCCGCAAGTTAGGCATGATGATGGCGCGGCCAAACTGGCGCGCCGTGAAAGGGATGACGCTTTGCATCGCCCCTTCGTCGCGCACATGCAAATGCCAGTCGTCGGGGCGGGTGATGCTCAGCTCTAGCGGAGCCACGGTGGAGGTAGATGTATTGGCCATGGGGGGATTGTCCCAAATCTCGCGCTCTGTGGCCGGCCCCCAGGGGTAGCTACCCTGCCAAGCTCAATGCTGCAGAATTTTGTCCAAAAACTCCCGCGCCCGCGCCGAGCGCTGCTCGGGATGGCCGAAGAACTCCTCGCGCTTGCAGTCCTCGACGATCTTGCCGGCGTCCATGAAGATGACCCGGTGACTGACCTTCTTGGCGAAGCCCATTTCATGGGTCACGCACATCATGGTCATGCCCTCTTCGGCCAGCTTGACCATCACGTCCAGCACTTCGCCGACCATTTCGGGGTCAAGCGCCGAGGTCGGCTCGTCAAACAGCATCACGATCGGGTCCATGGACAGCGCACGTGCGATGGCCACACGCTGCTGCTGGCCGCCGGACAGCTGACCCGGGAACTTGTCCTTGTGCGCCGACAGGCCCACCCGGTCCAGCATTTTCAAGCCACGCACCTTGGCCTCGTCGGGCGTGCGGCCCAAGACCTTGATCTGCGCGATGGTCAGGTTCTCGGTCACGCTCAGGTGCGGGAACAGCTCGAAATGCTGGAACACCATGCCGACGCGCGAGCGCAGCTTGGGCAGATTGGTCTTGGGGTCGGCCAGGGAGATCCCGTCAACGATGATGTCGCCCTTCTGGAAAGGTTCCAGCGCATTGACGGTCTTGATCAAGGTGGACTTGCCCGAGCCCGACGGGCCGCAGACCACCACGACCTCGCCCTTTTGGATAGTGGTCGTGCAGTCGGTCAGCACCTGGAACGTGCCGTACCATTTGTTGACGTTTTTGATGTCTATCATTTGATGATTCTCCGGGCCCGCATCAGCGGATGATGGCAATCTTCTTTTGCAGTCGGCGCACCAGCATCGACATGCCAAAACAGATGGCGAAGTAAACGGCGGCGGCGACCAAATAGGTTTCGATTGGCCGGTTGAAATTGCGCCCCGCCGTCTCAAAGCCCTTCAGCAAGTCGTAGGCCCCGATGGCATAGACCAGCGAAGTGTCTTGAAACAAGATGATGGTTTGCGTCAACAGCACCGGCAACATATTGCGAAAAGCCTGCGGCAGCACCACCAGTTGCATGGTCTGGCCGTAGCTCATGCCGACCGCATAACCGGCGTAGGTCTGCCCCTTGGGCACGCTTTGGATGCCGGCCCGCATGATCTCGGCGTAGTAAGCGGCCTCGAACAGCGTGAAGGTCACGATGGCCGAGATTTCGGCACCGAGCGGGCGACCGATCAGAAATGGGATCAGCAAGAAGAACCACAAAATCACCATCACCAGCGGAATGCTGCGCATGGTGTTGATATAGGCGGCCGCCGGCAGCGCCAGCATCGGCTTGCCCGACAAACGCATCAGCGCCAACAAAGTGCCCAAAGCGATGCCGCCAACCATCGCGATCAAGGTCAGTTGGAGCGAGAAATAGAAGCCCTGCAGCACATAGCTGCCCAGCACGCCCCAAGTGAGAAAAGCAAAATCGAGATTCATTATTGGCTGCTCCCCACCATGCCGGGCACACGCGCACGCAACTCGATAAAGCGGGCGACCGCAAAGATCGCAATCGAGGAGATGAAGTACAGCCCCGTCACCGCCAGATAGATCTCGATGCCTTTGGAGGTCTCTTCCTGCGCCTGGCGGGCAAACATGATCAGCTCCGGCACCGACACCGCAAACGCAACCGCCGAGTTCTTGACGATGCCCATGGCCTCACTGGTCAAGGGCGGGATCACGATGCGTAGCGCCACCGGCAGCAACACGTACCGGTAGGTCTGGGGCAGCGTCATGCCGACCGCCAAGCCGGCGTAGGTCTGACCCTTGGGTAGGCTCTGGATACCGGCCTTGACTTGCTCCGAAATCCGCGCCGAAGTGAAGAAGCCCAGCCCCAGCACCACCAACAAGAAGCTCGGCACTTGCTTCATCACCGGCAGCAATTCGGGCACGACAAAATACCAAAGAAACACCTGCACGAGCACGGGGATATTGCGGAAAAGCTCGGTCCAGGCATCGCCCAAAAATACTAGTTTCTTGTTCGGTGTGGTGCGCAAAATGCCCATCAAGACGCCAAAAAACAAGGCCAAAATCAATGCCAAACCCGACACCGACATGGTCCAGCCCCAGGCCGACATCATCCAATCCAGATAGGTAATCTCGCCACCGCTGCCAAAGCAGCGCGGCACGTCCTGCTGATCTATGGTGTCCTTGCAGAACACCTGCCAATCCCAAGTTGCCAAGGCAGCTCTCCTGTCGAATAAAACACAAGGCCGCCCGAGCGATTGCCGGGCGGCCTGTTCGATGCTTGTGGTCAGCGTACTAAAGCGCCAAGGCCTTACTTCTTGGCGTAGTCTTCGGCCGGCTTGTCGTTCGGATTGGCCCAAGCGTGCTTGGTGTTTTCGTTGGGAGCCATGCCGACCTTGGTATTGGTCGGCGGGATGGGCTGCTCAAACCATTTGTTCCAAGTCTTGGCAATGTCGCCCGACTTCATCTGCGCCTTGATGCTGTCGTCCACCGCCTTCTTGAAGGCCGGATCATCCTTGCGGATCATGATGGCGATAGGCTCAACCGACAGCACTTCCCCGACCACTTTAAAGTCGGCCGGATTCTTGGACTTGGCGGTCAGACCGGCAAGAATGGCGCCGTCCATCACGAAGGCATCGGCGCGGCCCGACTCCAGCAGCAAGAAGCTGTCAGCATGGTCCTTGCCGAAGACTTCTTTGAAATCAACTCCGGTGGCACGCTCGTTCTTGCGCAGCGTCTGCACCGAGGTGGTACCGGTGGTGGTGGCCACGTTCTTGCCGTTCAACTGGGCAATCGCGGTGATGCCGGAGTTGGCCTTGACCAAAATACGGACTTCTTCAACAAAGGTGGTGACGGCAAAGGCCACATCTTTTTGCCGAGTCGCGTTATTCGTTGTGGAACCGCACTCGATATCGACCGTACCGTTTTGAACCAAAGGGATGCGGTTTTGCGAGGTCACCGGCTGGTACTTGACGGCCAAGGCGCTCATACCCAATTGTTTGCGAACATCGCGCAACACGTTCTCGCAGATCTCGACGTGATAGCCCACAAACTTGCCGTCACCCAAGGTGTAGGACAAGGCACCCGAGGACTCACGCACGCCCATGGTGACGCTGCCGCTGTCCTTGATTTTCTTCAAGGTATCTTCAGCCTGGGCCATGCCTGTGACGGCAGCCAGGGCCAGGACGAGCAATGTCTTCTTGGTCATAAACACTCCGGAATGAAAGAGGAATTCGGTGTAAATCTCAGGCCTCATCTTAGGGGCTCGGCCGCTCCGGTGAGGCCTGTGTCGAATACGTGTTTTCACGCATGTACGCGGCTCGCACTATTCGGTCAAAAAATCCCACAAGGCTTGGGCTGCTGGCTTGCTGCGCCGGGTGAGCTCGGGGCGCTCGCGGTAAATACGCAACTCCATGGTCAGTTCGAACTCTCCGGCGGCGGCAGCGCGCACCAGATTTTTGGCGGCCAGCTCTTTCTTGACCGAACTGGCTGGCAAAAAGGTCAGCCCATGTCCCTCCAGGGCCATGGCCTTCAAGCCTTCCGCCATATCGGTCTCATAGATAGCGTCGAGGTTGAGCGGCACCGTCGAGGCCTTGGCGATCAACTCGACCAAACGCCCAAGATAAGCGCCCGAGGCATAGCTGAGGAAGGGGATCTTTTGCCCTGCCCGGCCCGGCAGGCGAAACATCGGCTCGCCGTTGGCATCGGCCTTGGCATAGGCAGCCAGCGTCTCTTGCCCCAGCGAGGCCATCTGGTAGCGCTCCGGGTCCAGTTGCAAGGGCTGGCTGGCGTGGTGATAAACAATCAGCAGATCGCAATTGCCCTCGCTCAGCTGCAACATCGCGTCATGCACATTGAGTGCATTGAGCCGGCATTTAAGGGCACCGAACCGCTGACGCAGATCCATCAGCCAATGCGGAAAGAAGCTGAAGGCAAGCGAATGCGGCACCGCGAACTCGATCATGTCTTGACCGGCCGACTGGTGGCTGCGCAGCATATTGCGCGTTGCCTGTAGGTTGCTCAGTATCTCTACCGCCTGGCCGAGCAGCGTCTCGCCGGCACCGGTCAAACGCGTTGGGTAAGAGGAGCGGTCCACCAGGTCCACGCCCGCCCAAGCCTCCAGCGCCTGGATGCGGCGCGAGAACGCCGGTTGGGTCACATGCCGGACTTGGGCGGAGCGCGAAAAACTGCGCGTCTCGGCCAAGCTGACGAAATCTTCAAGCCATTTGGTTTCCACGCTTTCAGTGTAGCCGCCCTGCCGTTTGGATAAGCACATACCCTGAACCAGGGGTGCTAACCCCCCGATTGCAGGGGGTTGACGGGGCACTTTTCGAGTTTCGAGTGTTTACAGTCGCCTCAAGTACCTTTCAACTCCATGACTCGAACGGAACCAGCCCATGCTTGCAGCAAAAACCCTGATCGCCAGCGCCTTGCTGGGCCTGGCCTCGTCAGCGATGACAGCGCCGACCACGCTTGACTTTGAAAAGGTGGATGCGAAAACCACGCTCCTGTCGACGACCCAGCTTTACAAAGACCTGGGCGTCAGCTTCAGCGGCGGCGGCTTTGGCGTAGCCAGCTCGATCGCCAAAACCGACCCCGGAGACGGCAACTTCTATCGAGGGAAAATTGACGCTCCCAACCAAAGCCCACCGTTTTACAGCGCCAACAGGGGTGCCGTGATCTTGTGGGACGGCGGCACATCGACCGAGGCCACTTTCGTCATCAATGTCAAGGATGGATTCAACGATGACTTCTTCCTCAGCTACTCGTCGGCCGATTTCGCAACTTCTGGCGCCGTGAAGATTTTTAGCGAAGCGAATGGCGGCGGCGATAACTTGGGTGGCATTGATTTGCAGTTGACTGGTCAGCAAGGCTGCGCAGGCTTTCTTTGCAATTGGAACGATGCGCATTCGACAATTGCAAACGGGAAAATCGGCAAATCCATCGTCATCACCGGCGGCAACGGTCTGTTCTACCTGGACGATTTCAAGTTGAATCTGCTCGGAGATGGCACACATGTTCCCGAACCCGGTGGCGTGGCCCTGAGCTTGGCGGCCCTCGCCGCCTTGGCTTGGAGCCGGACCAAGCGCCAGGCAATTTGAAAGTTAGACTTTCCAACTAGAAGAGCCGTGCAATCCCAAGTTGCATGGCTCTTTTGTGTTTTGTTCTGTGAATTGCGGCGCCATTCGGTACCTAGTCACCGCTTTGCTGCAAACGCCACATCCGGGCGTAAGTGCCCTGCAGCGCCAGCAAGGCTTCATGATGGCCGCGCTCAACGATGCGGCCGGCCTCCAGCACCAAAATCTCATGCGCATCGACGATGGTGGACAGCCGATGAGCAATCACCAGCACCGTCTTGTTCTGCGCTGCCGACTCCAACTCGCCTTGAATGGCGCGCTCATTGGTCGAATCCAGCGCCGAGGTCGCCTCATCAAAAATCAGCAGCGGCGGATTCTTCAGCAGTGTGCGGGCAATTGCCACGCGCTGCTTTTCCCCGCCGCTGAGCTTGAGCCCGCGCTCGCCGACCATGGTGTCGTAGCCTTTGGGCATGCCAGCGATGAAGGCATGGATATGCGCGGCGCGCGCCGCAGCTTCCACGTCCTCTTGACTCGCACCCGGTCGGCCATAGGCGATGTTGTAGGCCACAGTGTCATTGAACAAGACCGTGTCTTGCGGCACGATGCCAATCGAGCGGCGCAAGCTGCTTTGCGTGACAGCGCGCAGCTCTTGGCCGTCGATGGTGATGCGGCCACTGTCGATGTCATAAAAGCGATAGAGCAGACGAGCCAGCGTGCTCTTGCCCGAGCCGCTGGGCCCGACGACGGCGACCTTTTTGCCGGCCGGTATCTCGAAGCTCACCTCATGCAGAATCGGCCTCGCTTTGTCATAAGAAAAACTGACGGACTCGAAACGCACCGCAGCACCGTCAATAGCTAACTCCACGGCTCCCGGCACATCGGCCACCTCGCGCTCGCGCTCCAGCAGGCCGAACATCTTGTCCAGATCGGTCAGGCTTTGCTTGATTTCACGGTAGATCACACCGAGAAAATTGAGCGGAATATAGAGCTGGATCATGAAGGCATTGACCATCACCAGATCGCCCAGGCTCATGCTGCCTGACACCACGCCCACCGTCGCCCGCCACAGCATCAAGACCAGGGCGGTGGCGATGATCAATTGCTGGCCGGTGTTGAGCAGCGACAGCGTCGACTGTGCTTTGAGCTGCGCGCGGCGCAGCTTCTCCAGGCTCTCGTCGTAGCGCGCCGTTTCAAAGTCTTCGTTATTGAAGTACTTGACCGTTTCATAGTTCAACAAGGAGTCGATCGCCCGGCTGTGCGCGACCGAATCCAGCTCATTGAGCTGCTTGCGGAACTTGGTACGCCACTCGGTCACCGTGATGGTGAAGCTGATGTAAAGCACCAAGGCCGCCAGCGTGATGTAGGCAAACCAGGCATCGAACTTGACCGCCAGCAACGTCAGCACCAGCGTCACCTCGATCAGCGTGGGCACGATGCTGTAGAGCGAATAGGAGATCAGCGAATGCACGGCGCGCGTGCCGCGCTCGATGTCGCGCGTCATGCCGCCCGTTTGGCGCTCCAAGTGGAAGCGCAGGCTGAGTGCGTGCAAGTGCCGAAATACCTGCAGGGAGATGCTGCGCGCCGTGCCCTCGGTCGCCTTGGCGAAGATCAGTTCTCGCAACTCGGTGAACAGCGAAGTCATCAAGCGCAGGGCGCCGTAAGCGACCAGCAGCCCCAAGGGCACCACCGCCACGCTGGCAGCCGAGCCGGGCTTGATGGCCAGGCTGTCGACCAGCGATTTCAAAAGCAGCGGCACAGCCACATTGCTGAGCTTGGCAAACAACATAAAGCTCAGCGCAATACCGACGCGCCAGCGATAGCGCCACAGATAGGGCAAGAGCTTGTTGATCGTGGCCCAGTCGCTGCGCGGGGCCGCCGGCGCGCCCTGCACGCTGCCGTTTAAAGAAGGGGTAAGCGCAGGGCTGCTTCGCATGTGTTGTTTAGATTCTTGAGCTGTGACCGAGAATGGCATAGCAATTCTCTCAGGAACCCACATGACCGACATCCAGCCCGCTGCAAGCCCATCGAACTCAAGCGCCAATCCAAGCGCCATGCCGCGCGAGCTGGTCTTGCGCGTGATGCCGATGCCGGCCGACGCCAATCACAACGGCGACGTCTTCGGCGGCTGGATCATGGCGCAGGTGGACATTGCCGGCTCCATCCTGCCGGCGCGCATTTCCAAGGGCCGCGTCGCCACGGTGGCGGTGAAGGAGTTCTTATTCAAGCAGCCGGTCTCGATCGGCGACTTGCTGTCCTTTTACTCTCAGGTCACCCGCGTCGGACGCACCTCGATCACCGTGCAGGTCGAGGTGGTGGCCGAGCGCAACCCGGCCAATCCGGAAGTGGTCAAGGTGACCGAGGCGCAGCTGACCTATGTGGCGATTGACCACGAAGGCAAGCCGCGGCCCTTCAGTCAAATTTCGTAAAGTCCGGCTGGCGTTTCTGGAAGAAGGCCTGAAAGGCCTCCATCGCCTCGGGTGAACGCAGGCGGGCGCCAAAAATCTCGGCCTCGACCTTGATCGTCTCGATCACCTGCGCGGCGCTGTGCCGGCGCATCAGGCGCTTGCTCTCGCGCACCGCACTCGGCGCCAAGGCATTGAAGCGCTCGGCCACGCGGCGCGCATAAGCCACCACTTCGCCGGCAGCCAGCACGCCATTGGCGATGCCGCACTCGACCGCATCGGCGCCAGTGAAGGGGTCGCCGAGCAATAACTTTTCGGCCGCCTTGGCGTGACCCATCAAGCTGGGCACGATCAGGCTGGAACCAAACTCGGGCACCAGGCCCAGGCCCACAAAAGGCATGGCCAGGCGCGAATCGTCGGCCACATAGACAAAGTCGCAATGCAAGAGCATGGTGGTGCCGATGCCGATCGCCGCGCCGTTGACGGCCGCGATGACGGGCTTTTCGCAACCCAGCAGCGCGCGCATGAACTGGAACACCGGCGCGTCTTCATCGCGTGGCGGGCTGCTCATGAAGTCTTCGATGTCATTGCCCGAGGTGAAGACCGTGGGCTGACCCTGGATCAAGACCGCGCGCACCGTCTTGTCGGTGTTGGCAGCGATCAGCGCATCGGCCATCTCCTGGTACATCACGCGGGTCAAGGCATTTTTCTTTTCGGGGCGGGCGATTTCAATCGTGGCCACACCGTTGACGACGGCAGTTTTGATGCTCATGGGGCAGTCTCCAATTTCTTCAAATTTCGGGGCGATTGTGACGCAAGCGCTCAGGATGCACGGCCGAGTTGTTGCCAATGATTGGCCAAATGCATCAGGTGTGCGCGCTCATATTCTTCGCGGCTCAGCGGGCCATAGGCGAAATGCGGCGCCAAGGGCCCCTTGTGCGCCGCAAATGCATCCATCGCATCGAGCAGGCGCTGCACCGAAAACTTCAGGCTGCGCTCGACGTCCAGCGCCGGCGCGCCGGGAATCGGCTCGTCCAGGCTGTGCGACATCTTGCCGCGGGCGTTGAACAAGGCCCAGGCCGCAGCACCCACGCTGGAGCGGAACCAAGCCGGTTTCAGCTCGGGGAATCCGCTGATGGAGAACTCGATGCTTTGCGCCAGATGCTGCAGCAGCTGCGCCAAGGTCCAGGCGTTGTCCTGCACCTTGGGCGGGCTGAACAGCAACTCGAACACCGCCTTGCGCGCCTGTTTCCAGGTCGCGAAGGCGGGGCTCAAGTCGCCCTGACAACCGACGAGCAGAGCCGGCGCGGCCAGCAAGACCGCGCCGCGTAAAACCGTTCGCCGGGTCGTCATCTCACAAGAAAGCGCCGGGCCGTCCCAAGCTTTCTTGCGCCCCCTCGGGGGGTGGGCGACGTATGGCGTCGACCTGGGGGCTATCACAATCGCTCGATGATGCCGGCAGCACCTTGACCGGCGCCGACGCACATCGTCACCATGCCGTACTTCTCACCGGTGCGGCGCAGGCCGTGGATCACCGAGGCGGCACGGATGGCGCCGGTGGCACCCAGCGGGTGACCCAAGGCGATCGCGCCGCCATTCGGGTTCACCTTGCTGCGGTCCAGCACGATGCCCTTGCTGTCGAGGTCATTCAAAACGGCCAGCGACTGCGCGGCAAAGGCTTCGTTCAACTCGATCCAGCCCAAGTCCTGTGCCTTCAGGCCGGCCAACTTCAGGGCGGCAGGGATCGCCTCGATCGGGCCAATGCCCATGATCTCGGGCGGCACGCCGCGCACCGCAAAGCTAACGAAGCGCGCCAGCGGTGTCAAACCGAAACGCTTGACCGCCGCTTCGGACGCGACGATCAGGGCGCCGGAACCGTCCGAAGTTTGCGAGCTGTTGCCGGCAGTGACCGAGCCCTTGGCGGCGAACACCGCGCGCAGCTTGGCCAGGCCTTCCAGCGTGGTGTCGCGGCGTGGGCCTTCGTCGATCTCAACCATGCGACGACGCTCGTTGATCGAGCCGTCCGCCAGATTCGGCAGGCGCTCGATAATCTCGAACGGCGTCATCTCGTCCTTGAAGGCGCCGGACTCGATCGCGGCCAAGGCACGCAGATGCGATTGCAGCGCGAACTCGTCTTGCGCTTCGCGGCTGATCTTCCACTGCTGCGCGACCTTCTCGGCCGTCAGGCCCATGCCGTAGGCCAGGCCCAGGTTCTCGTCACGCTCGAAGATGGCGGGCGACAAGGAAGGCTTGTAGCCACCCATGGGTACCATGCTCATCGACTCGACGCCGGCGGCGATCATCACCTCGGCCTCACCGACGCGGATGCGGTCGGCGGCCATTTGCAAGGCGGTGATACCGGAGGCGCAGTAGCGATTGACGGTGACGCCGCCGACCGTGTTGGGCAGGCCGGCCAGCACCGCGCCAACGCGGGCGATATTCATGCCCTGCTCGCCTTCGGGGAAGGAGCAGCCGACGATGGCATCCTCGATGGCGGACGGGTCAAGGCCCGGCACTTGCGCCAAAGCGGCTTGAATAACACGCGCCAGCATTTCGTCCGGACGGGTGTTTTTGTAATAGCCCCGGCCCGACTTGCCGATAGGCAGACGGGTGGCGGCGCAGATATACGCTTCTTGAACTTGCTTGCTCATGATGTTCTTTCCAATTCTCTTGATCGGTAGGTGACGGAGCCATCCGAGCCCCGTCACATGAAGCCGTTAGTTGCGAACTGGCTTGCCGGTTTGCAACATGCCCATGATTCGCTCTTGCGTCTTGGGGTGCTCCAGCAAGCTGCAGAAATGCTTGCGCTCCAGCGACATCAAATACTCTTCCGACACCAGCGAGCCGGCCTCGACCGCGCCGCCGCAGACCACATCGGCGATCAGGCTGGCGAGGTAGAAGTCATGCGCACTGATGAAGCCACCGTCACGCATATTGGCCAACTGGCCCTTGATGGTGGCGATGCCGGAGCGGCCCGCGACCGGGAACAAGGCCCGCAGCGGCGCGCGGTAGCCGGACTCGGCCATCGCCTTGACTTGCGCCGTGGCGACATGCAGCAACTCATCCTTGTTCGGCACGATCACATCGCTGTCGAGCAAGAAACCGTTCTTGCGTGCTTCCAAGGCGGAGGTCGCGACCTTGGCCGTGGCGGCGGTCGTGAAGCCGTCTTTCAAGAAGGCGAAGATGTCGGCATTGGCATTGCCGGCCGCTGCCATCTCGGCCGCACGGCGAGCGATATAGGTCAGGCCGCCGGCGCCGGGAATCAGGCCCACACCAACTTCGACCAGACCGACATAACTCTCCATATGCGCGACACGGCGTGCGCAATGCACAGCCAACTCGCAGCCGCCGCCCAGCGCCAAGCCGCGCATTGCAGCCACCACCGGCACGCTCGCGTAACGGATGCGCAGCATCGCGTCTTGCAGCTTCTTCTCTTCGGGCGCAATGCCCTTGGCGCCCGACTTCATGAAGACAGGCATCAGCGCTTCGAGGTTGGCGCCGGCCGAGAACACATCGTCCGGCGACCAGATCACCAAGCCCTTGTAAGAGCTTTCAGCGATCTCGACCGCCTTCAGCAGCCCTTCGGTCACGGTCGGGCTGATCAGGTGCAACTTGGCGGTGATCGAGGCGATCACGACCTCGTTGTCCAAGGTCCAGACGCGCAGCTCTTCGTTCTTGAACAGTTCGGTACCGGCCTTCAATGGATCGACTGCACCTTCGCCGAACAAGGCCTCGGGGAAGGCTTGGCGCTGATACACCGGCAGCTCGGTGCGGGGCTTGAATTTGCCCTCAGCCGCGCTCCAGGAACCGGCGGCGCTGTGCACGCCGCCGTTGTCGGCCACCGGGCCGGTGAAGACCCAGGCCGGCAAAGCCGCGCTGGACAAGGTCTTGCCAGCGGCGATGTCTTCGGCCACCCAGTCAGCCACTTGCTTCCAACCGGCTTGTTGCCACAGCTCGAACGGGCCTTGGGACGAGCCGAAGCCCCAGCGCATCGCGAAGTCGATCTCGCGCGCGGTGTCTGCCACGGTGTCAAGATGCACGGCGCAGTAGTGGAAGCTGTCGCGCAGGATGGCCCACAGGAACTGGGCCTGTGGATTGGTCGACTCGCGCAGCAGCTTGATGCGATCGGCGGCAGGTTTTTTAAGCATGCGGGCGACGATCTCGTCGGCCTTTTTGCCGCCGGCCACGTATTCGCCAGTGGCCGTGTCCAGACGCATGATGTCCTTGCCGACCTTTTTGTAGAAACCGGCACCGGTCTTCTGACCCAAAGCACCCTTTTCGATCAAACCGGCCAGCACAGCCGGGGTCGCATAGGTCGAATAGAAGGGGTCATCCTTCAGATTCTCTTGCATGGTCTTGACGACATGGGCCATCGTGTCCAGGCCCACCACGTCCGCGGTGCGGAAGGTGCCGCTGGAGGCGCGGCCGAGTTTCTTGCCGGTCAAATCATCAACCAGATCGACGCTCAGGCCAAACTTCTCGGCTTCGATCATCGTGGCCATCATGCCGGCGATGCCGACCCGGTTGGCGACGAAGTTAGGTGTGTCATTGGCGCGCACAACGCCCTTGCCCAGACCCGAAGTCACGAAGGATTCCAGCTGATCGATCACGGCCGGCAATGTGGTCGGCGTATTGATCAACTCGACCAGATACATATAGCGCGGTGGGTTGAAGAAATGGATGCCGCAAAAACGCGGCTTGATTTCTTCCGGCAGCGCTTCTGCCAGCTTGGTGATGGAGAGGCCTGATGTGTTCGACGCGACGATGGCGTGGCCGGCAACGAAAGGCGCGATCTTCTTGTAGAGATCAAGCTTCCAGTCCATGCGCTCGGCAATCGCCTCGATGATCAGATCGCACTCGCCCAACAGCGCCAGATGCTCTTCGTAGTTGGCGGCCTGGATCAGCGCGGCGTCTTCGACCACGCCCAGCGGCGCGGGCTTGAGTTTCTTCAGGCCCTCGATGGCCTTGGTGACGATGCCATTCTTGGCACCTTCTTTGGCCGGCAGATCAAACAGGATCACCGGGACTTTGAGGTTGACCAGATGGGCGGCGATTTGCGCGCCCATCACGCCAGCGCCGAGTACGGCGACTTTACGAACTTGAAAACGACTCACAGAATTCTCCTGACAAATACGGATAACGAGCCCCGCAGGACTCGTCAAAAACCCAAGCCTTACTCGACACGAATCCAGGTTTGCGTGCGGCCCAACATCGGCATGCCGATATAGCCACGCACTTCCATCTTCTTGCCGCCATCCACCGGCTTCAGGCGCACCTTGTAGACCTTGCCATTATTGGGATCGAGGATGTCACCACCATCCCAAACTTCGGCGTCGCTGCTCTGCTTGACGTTACGCAAAATGGTCATGCCCATCACCGGCTTGTCCTTGCGCTCATCGCTGCATTTATCGCATTTGGCGTCCGCCTTGGCCGGGTCCAACAGCTTCTCGATCACCGCAGAGTACACACCCCCTGTGTCACTGACCCGCACCAAGGACTTTTCGACCTTGGTTTCATCATCAATCGTTTTCCACAAGCCTGCCGGACTGGCTTGAGCCATGGCGAGGTTGGCAACAAGACTCAAAACAGCAGCAGCAATCAATGACTTCATGGTGTCTCCAATAGGTTTATGTGAACTCAATACGGGATTGGCAAGGCTTGGTGAATCAGAACAGCTCTTCTTCCATTTCCATCAGCGATGGCAGACCGGCACGCGCGGTGCGGATCAGCATCGCGGTTTCGGGCAGAAGCTTCGCAAAATAGAAGCGCGCTGTCGAGAGCTTGGCGGTGTAGAACTTGTCGCCGCTGCCCTGCTTCTCCAGCGCCACCTTGGCCATACGGGCCCAGAAGTAGGCAAAAGTCAGGTGCCCGACCACGCGCAAATAGTCCACCGCGGCAGCTCCAACTTCATCCGGATTGGCGAAGGCCTTCATGCCGATCTCGGTCGTCAGCTTGGTGACCTTGTCGCCCAAGTCGGCCAGCGGGTTGATGAACTCCTGCATCGCCTCATTGGTGCCTTCGGCTTCGACAAAAGCGGCAATCTTGGCGCCGAATTTGCGCAGCTTGGCGCCGTTGTCGCCCAAGACCTTGCGGCCCAACAGGTCCAGCGACTGGATGGTGTTGGTGCCTTCATAAATCATATTGATGCGCGCATCGCGCACGAACTGCTCCATGCCCCACTCGTGGATGAAGCCGTGGCCGCCAAACACCTGCATGCAGTGCGAAGTGGCGATCCAACCGTTGTCGGTGATGAAGGCCTTGATGATGGGCGTCAGCAGCGAGACTTCGGCCTCGGCTTCCTTGCGCTCGTCTTCGTCGTCCGAGGCCAGCGCTTTGTCCAGCGTCATCGCCACATAGGTCGACAAGGCGCGGCCACCCTCGGCATAAGCGCGTGCGGTCAGCAACATCTTGCGCACGTCGGGGTGCACGATGATGGAGTCGGCCGCCTTCTCGGGCGATTTAGGGCCGGACAAGGCGCGCATCTGGATGCGATCTTTGGCGTAGGCGGCGGCGTTTTGGTAGGCCACTTCGGTCAGTCCGAGTGACTGGTTACCCACGCCGAGGCGGGCCGCGTTCATCATCACAAACATCGCCGCCAGACCCTTGTTGGGTGCGCCGACCATGGTGCCGACCGCATCTTCCAAGACCATCTGGCAAGTCGAGTTGGCGTGGATGCCCATCTTGTGCTCAAGACCGCCGCAGAACACGCCGTTGCGCGCTCCCAGGCTGCCGTCGGCATTGACATTGAACTTGGGCACGATGAAGAGCGAAATGCCTTTCGAGCCTTCCGGTGCATCGGGCAGACGCGCCAACACCAGATGGACGATGTTCTCGACCATGTCATGCTCGCCGGCCGAGATGAAGATCTTCGCGCCGGTGATTTTGTAGCTGCCATCGGCCTGAGGTTCGGCCTTGCTGCGCAGCAGCCCCAGATCGGTGCCGCAGTGCGACTCGGTCAGGCACATGGTGCCGGTCCACTCGCCGCTGGTCAGCTTGGGCAAATAGGTCGCCTTTTGCTCGGGCGTGCCATGGGCATGCAGGCATTCGTAGGCGCCATGACTCAGGCCCGGATACATGGTCCAAGCCTGGTTGGCCGAGTTCATCATCTCGTAAAACGCCTGGTTGATCACCAACGGCAGACCTTGGCCGCCGTAAGCGGGATCGCAACCCAGCGCCGGCCAGCCGCCTTCCACGTACTTGGCGTAGGCTTCCTTGAAGCCCTTGGGCGGCGTCACCTCATGGCTGGTTTTGTCCAGCTTGCAACCTTCGGCGTCACCGCTCAAGTTCAGCGGCGCCAGGACCTCGGCTGCGAACTTGCCGCCTTCTTCCAACACCGCATTGATGGTGTCGGCGTCGATGTCGGCGTGCGCCGGCAGCATCTTGAGTTCGTCGACCACACTCAATACTTCGTGCATCACAAATTGCATGTCGCGCAGTGGGGGGTTGTAGATCGGCATTGCTTGCTCCAGGTTGAAACGAGTGAAATCAGGCGCGCTTCTTGGCGACGGCCCGAGGTTTGGTTGATTTGGATTTGGGTTTGGTCTGCGCGTCAATTTGCAGACCCAGCGGCGTGGCGTAGTACTGAATCGTGCGCTCGAAGCCCAGGCCGGCGCGACTCACCGCGCCCGGGTTGCGCATGAAACGGGCATCGTGGTGCAGGGACAGAATCAGCCCATGCAACTCGAACAAAATTTGGTAGACATCGGCGTCGGCGTGCAAGTGCCCGGCCTCTTGAGCCAGCACGATCGCCTTGTGCAGCGCGCCATGCCAGTCACGCACCATCGCCACCAAGGCGTCGCGCACCGGGCCGGGTCGGTCGTCGAACTCCACGGCGCCGCTGATATAGATGCAGCCCGAATCGACCTCGACCGAGACACGGCGCACCCAGCGCTCGTACAAGGCGCGCAAGCGCGGCAGGCCGCGTTCCTCGCGGATGGCGGTGAAGAACACTTCTTCCTCGAACTTGGCGTGATATTCCTTCACCACCGCAATCTGCAATTCCTCGCGTGAGCCGAAATGCGCGAACACGCCCGACTTGCTCATCTTGGTGACGTCGGCCAGCGCGCCGATGGACAGCCCTTCCAGGCCCATATGCGAGGCCAGGCCGAGGGCTGCGTCCAAAATGATGGCACGCGTGTGCATACCTTTTTGCAGCGAGCGCACCACCCGCGCAGGCTTGAGCTGCGACTGCGCAGCAGACTCAGGCTGGGGAACAAAAGGTGCGGATGCAGTCACAGGCATTTTTCGGCTAGGCCAAGCAAAAGGCTCGGCGGGCAAGATCAGGTTCGCCATAATAAAACGAACGATCGTTCTATTTTGCAGAATCTTGGAGAAGAACGCCTAACTATTTGCAGGGAATTTTTAGGGGCCGCCGCCTAGAAAATCACGCAAGCGCAATAGTTTGGGCGGCATTGATGACCAAGCGTTGACAGCGTGGCGTGGCGCCCACCTTGCGGCTCGCGCGCGCATTGCACTTGAGTCGGTGCGCATTAATGAAGTACGCTCTGCCTCGGAGGTCATCACCTTGGACGTGCTTCAACTGGATATTTCTGGTCGACCGCAAGCTTGGATCACGACGCGTGAGGCGGCCGTGATCTACGCCAGCGACGGCGTGGCTTGGACCTTGGGCGACCCCTGCCAGGTGATGCGCGGCGGCTTTCAGCGCCGCACCGGCACGCAGTCTCGCATCGAGGTACACCCCATCATCGCCGTGCGCGGCAGCGTGCCCAGCCGAGCTTGGCGTCAAGCGCCGGCGCTGTCGAATGCCAAGTTATTCGCACGGGATCGTTATGTCTGTGCCTATTGCGGCCACAGCTTTCATGCCGATGACCTGACCTGCGAACATATCCAGCCCAGCTCGCGCGGCGGCTCCGACAGCTGGATGAATTGCATCACGGCCTGCCGCAGCTGCAATGGCCGCAAGGGTAGCCGCCTGCCCGAGGAGGCGCATATGAGCCTGCTTTTCTTGCCCTATGTACCAAGCTTGCATGAAGACATGATTCTGCGCGGGCGCCGAATCCTGGCCGATCAAATGGAGTTTTTGCTGGCCAGTGTGCCCCGCTCAAGCCGCTTGCACGCCTGAGCGCCTTGGCCCATGGCGACAATAGGCGGCTGTCAACGACGGATCGAAGCGCCGCGTTGAGTTCTTTCAAGTTCCCAGGAGTACCGTGAGATGAAGAAATTTGCACTAGCCGCCAGCCTGATTGCCTTGGCGGCTTTGAGCGCTTGCTCGACCAGCAGCCCCGACATGATCCAGCGCCACGACACGCAATCCATGTCCCAGGTGCTTGACGCCAGCGTTTTGTCGGTCCGCAACGTGACGGTCGACGGCTCGCAAAGCGGCGGCGGTGCCGTCGCAGGCGGCGTGGTCGGCGGCATCGCTGGTGCCACGGTCGGCGGGCGTGTAGAGGGCCAGATCATTGGCGTGCTCGGCGCCGTCGCGGGCGCCATGATTGGCAATGCAATCGAACGCAACAGCACCCAAGAGCAAGCGGTCGAAATTCTGTTGCAACTGCGCAATGGCGAGCGACGTGCAGTCGTCCAAGCCAAGGGTGCCGACAGCTTCAAGCCCGGTGATGCGGTCATTTTGATCACCACCGGCGGCAAAACCCGCGTTACTCGGGCGCCCGAGTTGGCCGCCAGCGCAACTGCGCCACGCACTGCGCCTGCTGCTGGTACAGCGTCTCATCAGTAAGCTTACATAAGGAATTGATGAATCGTTCGTTCGTTCGTCCGGCTAGGCACAAACCACAGCCATAGCCGTCGCTATGGCGAGGATTTGCAAGCAAGCATGGCGGACGAAGGGGGGATTCTCGTCAATGTTTTGGTGGAACGATGTACTCGCCACTGATCAAACCGCCCCTTTGACGCCAGCCCTCTCCCCGCCCGCGCACTGCAGGGCGAGGAGTTTGCGCGACATAGCAGGGTCGTAACCGGCGCGGGATGCGCCGAGTTCCCTTGCCCTCAGGTGTTTTGACAGGCCGCCTCAGGTGTGCGGCCGATTTCAGCCGCACGGCGCCCCTCCTACAGTCACTCTAGAAAGCCGAGCAAACCGCTCGGCGCGGGCACCGCATTCCAGCGAACAAGTCGCCTGGGTTCAAGAAGTTTTTTGAATGCATACGGCCTATTGCTTGTTAAATTGATCACATTTCCAGGCTTCACCGCCTCACGCAAGCGGTGAAACTTGTGATCTCATGCGGTGTTGTGCCAACCGCAAACGACAAGTCATGGTCTGTCCTTGAAAGGCAGTGAATGAGTCATAGCCCCGCAGCGGCATTGCATCCTGATTCGGATCGGGCAGCCCATGGTGTGGCGCTGATGGCCGAGCACATTGCGCCGATCTGGGCTCGTCAGCTGGAGGCAATTCAGTCAACGCTGCAAATTGGCTCGGTCGAGTTGCTGAGCAACTTCGCCAGTATTTTTGAGCTGCAGGATCAACTGCACAGCAAGTTCGCTGACCTGCAAGCCGACGGGGCGCACACCGAAGCCTTGCGGCAAATCGACGCCGATTTGCAAGCCCAGTGCGAGCGCGCCTTGCATGGCCTGCAGTTCACCGACCGCCTATCCCAGATGGTCGACATCTTGCACAAGAACATCGACCGATTCAGCGCTGAGCTCCCCCAAATGGCCGGCGCCGGCGAGGCCGAGCGGCAAGCTTGGACCGCTGCCTTCGTGGCCTGTTTCACGACCGAAGAACAACATCTGTTTCACCACGGCAAGTCTGCCCCGCCGCGGCAAGACCAGGTCGAGTATTTCTGATTTAGCACCGCAACCACAGGACAGAAGAGGACCCACCATGAGCAAAACCATTTTGGTCGTAGACGATTCCGGCAGCTTCCGCACCGTCGTGAAGCTGGCACTGATGAAGGCCGGCTACACCGTCATCGAAGCGGTTGACGGCAAAGACGCTTGCACCAAGCTCGACGGCAAGATCAATCTGATCGTCTGCGACGTCAATATGCCCAATATGGACGGCCTGGAGTTCCTGCGCCATGTCAAGACGATTGCCGCTTACAAATTCACCCCTGTGATCATGCTGACGACCGAGTCGCAAGAGGCAAAAAAGGCCGAAGGCCGCGCAGCCGGCGCCAAGGCTTGGATCACCAAGCCCTTCCAGCCCTCGCAGCTGGTTGATGCCGTGAACAAACTGTGTGTGTAGGCGTGGCCAAGCACCTCTTTATTTCCAGCGGAGCCAGCCATGCCGGACTCGATTGTTGAAGGTGATGATGTTGATCTTGCTCCAGTTCTGTGCCTAGCCCTTGGCCCTGAGCTGACGATAGCCCAGGCGGCTGACACCCACGCCTTGCTGCTCGAAACGCTGAGCCGACTTGACGGGCGCCAGCTCAGCCTCGATCTGAGTGGCGTCAGTGACTTTGACAGCTCCGCTGTGCAGTTGCTGCTGGCCACGCAGCGCAGCATGCGCGAACGCGCGGCGCAGTTGACGCTGCAGGACCCGAGTGCGGTGGTCCTGGCAGCATTGCGCTGCTATGGCCTGGACGCCGAAATGAAGGCCTTCCGCCCCGCCAACGAGGCGGAAGTTGGGGAAGCAAGTGAGGAACTCCCATGTCAATGAGCGACGATGATGCCGAGATCTTGGCCGTCGCCAGGGCCGGTTTTCTGGACGAGGCGCAGGCAATGCTGCACCAGTTCGAAGAGGGTTTGCTGGTCCTGGAGAACAACCCAGACGACGCGGAGAGCCTGAACTCGGCCTTCCGCGCCGCCCACACCATCAAGGGCACGGCCGGCATGTTCGGCTGCGACGCGGTCGTCACCTTTACCCATGAGGCCGAGACCTTGCTGGAGGCCTTGCGCTCCAACCAGCGCCAGCTGGACGGCGATGTCGTTGCCGCCCTGCTGGAGAGCCGCGACCAGATCGAGTTGCTGCTGGGCGAGGTGCAAAGTGGCGCGAACGACCCAGCAGTCGCCGCCAGCAGCGCTGCGCTGGCCAGCCGCCTGCGTGCGCTCTTGGGTGCGCCAGATCCCGCCCCTGCGGCGCCAGTGGTCGAAACACCTGTTGCTGCGCCGCCGGCACTCAGCCCGCAGTTTTGGCATTTATCACTGCGCTTCTTCCCAGATGCGCTGCGCAACGGTCTCGACCCCCTGTCCTTCTTGCGCTATCTGGCCACCCTGGGCGAGGTCAAGGCGATCACCTGCTTGACCGCCAATGTGCCGGCGCTGGAGGCCCTCGATGCCGAAGCCTGCTATCTGGGTTTTGAACTGCGCTTTGACAGCCGGGCCACGCTGGAAGAGATCAGCCGCGTGTTTGAGTTCGCGGCAGAGGACAGCAGCATCCAAATTCTGGCGCCTGACGCCGCACCGGCCGCCTTCGAGACCCTCGCCTCCTTGCGCTGCGACGCAGACGCCGAGGCTCGCGCAGCCTTGTTCGATTGCTGGCGCGCCATGGGCATGCATTTCGACCTGCGGGTTGAAGTGGTCGGAACACCGGCCAGTGAGGCCGCACCGGTCTTGGTGCCGCATATCGAGCGCCGCGCCGCCGCGGCCGAGGGCAGCGACCCCACAAAAAGAAAAGTCAGCGACCGCCGCAGCGGCGAAGGCGAGCGCCGCGAAGGCGGCCGCGACCGCCGCGCCGGCGATGAAACCCGCTTTGTGCGCGTGCGCGCCGACAAGCTCGACAAGCTGATCGACCTGATCGGTGAGCTGGTCATCGCCGGCTCCGGCGCTCAAATGATTGCCCATCAGGAGGGCGCCGAAGTCTTGCTCGAAGCAACCCAGCGCGTCATGGACCTGGTGCAGGAAACCCGCGACGGCACGTTGGCGCTGCGCATGGTGCCGATAGGCGAGACCTTCGGGCGCTTCCAGCGTGTGGTGCGCGATGTCTCCAAGCAGCTCGGCAAGGAAGTTGATCTGGTCGTCAGCGGCGGCGACACCGAGATGGACAAGTCCATGGTGGACTCGATCGCCGACCCGCTGATGCACCTGGTGCGCAACAGCATGGACCATGGCCTGGAGACCTTCGATGAGCGCCTGGCCACCGGCAAGCCCGCCGCCGGCCGCCTGGCACTGAACGCTTATCACGAAGCGGGTGCAGTGGTGATTGAAGTCAGTGATGATGGGCGCGGCTTGGCGCGCGAGCGCATCCTCAAGAAGGCGGTCGAGCGCGAGCTGATCGCGCCCGGCCAAGTCTTGTCCGACCATGAGGTCTGGCAGCTGATCTTCCTGCCCGGCTTCTCCACCGCCGAGCAAATCACCGATCTGTCGGGGCGAGGCGTCGGCATGGATGTGGTCAAACGCAGCATCGAGTCGCTGCGCGGCACCATCACCTTGACCAGCAGCGCCGGCCTTGGCACTTTGACGCAGATCCGACTGCCGCTGACGCTGGCCATGATCGACGGCTTCTTGACCATGGTCGGCGGTGTCAATTATGTGTTGCCGCTGGCGGCGGTGTCCGAATGCATCGATGTGCCGGCCGAATGCGCCAAGCAAAACGGTCGCGTCAGCGGCACCTTTGATCTGCGCGGCGAGATTCTGCCTTGGCTGGATCTGGCACGCTTTTACGGCATCAGCACCAGTGGTCACGAGGCCGAACTCAGCCGCCGCCGCAGCGTGGTGGTGGTGCGCGACGGACCGACACGCATCGGCCTGATCGTCGACCGCTTGCTGGGCGAGCACCAGACCGTCATCAAGCCTTTGTCAGGGATCTTTCAGCACCTGAAAGCGCTGGCCGGCTCAACCATTCTGGGTTCGGGCGAAGTCGCCCTTTTGTTAGATGTATCGGGGCTGTTTGCGGCCGCCATCAAGGGCGGTCAACGCCAACAACAAGCTGGCTCAACGCGGCAGCACTAAACATAGCAAGGAAGCATCATGGTTTTGAAGAACATGAAAGTCGGCCAAAGGCTGGGACTGGCATTTGCACTTGTACTGGCATTCTTTGCGGCCACGTCCATCTTGGCGATACGTGACCTGGCGGCCTCCAACCATGCGTTGGAGCATGTGATCGACGAGAACTTCAGCCGCATGGTGGAGCTCAACACCTTGTCGGAACAAAGCCATATCGAGCAGCGCGTGGTGCGCAGCATGATTCTTTACACCGACAAAGAGGCCATTGCCGGTGAGCGCAAAAAGATCATGGAAGCACGCAAGCTGTTTGACGAGGCTGAGCGCGCCTTGGTGAAAAACTCGATCCGCGATGAAGACAAGCAAGTCTTGGAGTTGGCCCGAAGCCAAGCCGCCAAGGCGCGAGGCTTGGTCGACCAGGTGATGGACTTGGCTGCACTGAACAAAGATGAAGAGGCCTCCAAGCTGTTACTGGAGCAAGCCAGTCCGGCCGGCAAAGCCTTGCAAGCCACCGTGGACAAAGCGGTCAAACTGCAAGTCGATGACGCCCGTGCCGATGCGGATGACTCGTCCAAAGAATATGCATCGACACGAACATTGCTGATCGGCTTGACCGTGCTGTCCTTCGCTATCGGCATCGCCGCAGCCTGGGCCGTCACCCGCAGCATCACGCAGCCCTTGAGTCGCGCCATCAAAACCGCCGCAGCCGTCGGCCAAGGCGACTTGGACAACGACATCCCCACCGAAGGTCAGGACGAACCCGGTCGTCTGCTGGCTTCGCTGGCCGAAATGCAAGACCAATTGCGCGCCCGCAATGAGCGCGACGTGCGCCTGCTGGCCGAAAACGGCCGCATCAAGCAAGCGTTGGATGTGTGCTCCACCAATGTAATGATTGCCGACACCGATCTCAACATCGTCTATATGAATCGCTCGGTCACGCAGATGATGCAGGCCAACGAAGCTGAGTTGAAGAAGTCCTTGCCCAACTTCAATGCCCGGCAGCTGATTGGCGCCAATATCGACGGTTTCCACAAAAACCCCGGCCACCAGCGCGGCATGCTGGCCAAATTGCAGACCGAATACAGAACGCAAATTCAAGTCTCCAAGCTGGACTTCACCCTGATGGCCAACCCCATCATCGATGCCGACGGTCAGCGCCTGGGCACGGTGGTCGAGTGGCGCGATATCACGCAAGAACTGGCCGCCAGAAAGCAAGAGCTGGAACTGGCGGCAGACAACGCCCGCATCAAGCAAGCGCTCGATGTAGCGGCCATGCCGGTGCGGATCTCGGCGGCGGACGGCACCATCGTCTACGTCAACGACGCGCTGATGACGGTGCTGCGCCGTGACGAGGCGGCCTTCCGCAATGAGCTGCCTGGTTTCGATGTCAATCGGGTACTCGGCGGCTCGATCGGCATGTTCTACCGCGACTCGGCGGCCGCCATTGAGCGCCTGCGCGGCCTGCGCGAAACCGTGCAAAGCGCCATGCTGCTGGGCGGCCGTAACTACGAGGTGACCACCTCGCCAATTCGCGACGCCGAAGGCCAGACCATAGGCACCGTGGGCCAATGGTCGGACCGTACCGATCAGCTCGCGGCCGAAGCCGAGTTCGACAGCCTGACCAGCGCGGCCACCGGCGGTGACCTGAGCCAGCGCATTGCGCTGGACGGCAAACAGGGCTTTTTCCGCCAGATCGGCGAGAAGTTCAACGGCCTGATCGACACCATCAGTGGCACCATCCAGGAAGTGCGCACCGCCGCCGATCAGCTCGGCGGCGCCTCCGACCAAGTCTCACAGACCTCGCAAAGCCTGTCGCACTCGGCCTCCCAACAAGCCGCCAGCGTCGAAGAAACCACCGCAAGCCTGCAAGAGATGGCGGCTTCGGTGAAGCAAAACGCCGACAGCGCCAACCTCACCGATGGCATGGCCACCAAGGCCGCGCGTGAAGCGCTGGAAGGCGGGCAAGCGGTCAGCCAGACGGTAGATGCGATGAAGCAAATCGCCACCAAGATTTCCATCATTGACGACATCGCTTATCAGACCAATCTGCTGGCGCTGAACGCAGCGATCGAAGCGGCCAGAGCGGGCGAGCATGGCAAGGGCTTCGCGGTGGTGGCGGCCGAA
>NZ_JAJIRP010000040.1 GCF_025717555.1 Paucibacter sp. B2R-40
GCCAGCTGGCGGAGGTCCACTCGAGCGACCGGTTAGCCATGCATCTTCTCGCCGTACGGCAAGGTGATGGGAACGGAAAACTTAATTCGGCTGTTCGCAGAATTCTCCGCCGACGACTGGCCCTGCGAGCCCAGAGCAATTGCGCCGACCACAACGCCAATTCCGCCCTTTGTGCCAGTGCCCGAGGTGGCAGTGACGGCAATATCAAACTCAACCGTTTGAACCAACTGCCCCTGAATAGAAACCAACTTCCCTTGCTTCTCTAAGGGCCCCTGTTGGGTCGAGAGTTCCGGGTTTATGTATCGCCCGTTCGTGCCGAGCCTAGTCTGCGCATCAAGGACTGCTTCCACAATGTCCGAGAGCGCCTGACCGACGAAGTCTTTGAGATCCATGCGCAGGCTCCTTGATGAATGGCTAACGTTCGAGCTGAGGGGC
>NZ_JAJIRP010000041.1 GCF_025717555.1 Paucibacter sp. B2R-40
AAGGTGTTGGGGGTTTTTTCATAGCCGCTCGCTTTTCACTTCCCTGCCATGAAACCACTGATTCGCCTCTTCTTCAGAACCTTGCGCCTCTTGCTGGGTCCCGTGCTGCTGCTGAAAGAGCGCTTGACGCGCCCCGCGCCGATGCAGCGCTCGGCCGAAGCGCAACTCGAAGTCGATCGGCAATGTGCCAGCCTGACGCTTTATCAATTCAAGACCTGCCCGTTTTGCATCAAGGTCAGGCAAGAAATCCAAGCCTTGGCGCTGCCAATAGTGCGGCTGGATGCTCAGCATGATGAGCCCAACCGCGCCGCTCTATTGCAAGGCTCAGGCGCCACCAAGGTGCCCTGCCTGAAGATCACCGATGCCAAGGGTTCGGTGCAATGGCTGAGCGAATCGGGCGCCATCATT
>NZ_JAJIRP010000042.1 GCF_025717555.1 Paucibacter sp. B2R-40
CTGCTGCAAACGCTCGCGATGATCATCTGGAAGCCGAACCCCAAGCCGTTCCCGCTGCTCTTGCCGACCACGCCAATTGACCTTGGCGGCCCGGTCATCACGGTCACGCAATGCGTGATCCTGGGCAGCACGGTGATGATCCTGGCCACGCTGATGTGGCTGGTCAATCACACCAAGCTGGGTCGCGCGATGCGGGCTACCGCCGAGAACCCACGGGTCGCCGGCCTGATGGGCGTCAAGCCCGACTTCATCATCTCCACCACGTTCGTGATCGGCGCCGCACTGGCGGCTGTGGCCGGCCTGATGTGGGCGGCCAACTACGGCACCGTGCAGCACACGATGGGCTTCATGCCGGGGCTCAAAGCCTTCACGGCGGCGGTCTTGGGCGGCATCGGCAACCT
>NZ_JAJIRP010000043.1 GCF_025717555.1 Paucibacter sp. B2R-40
GCGGCCAGCTGGCGGAGGTCCACTCGAGCGACCGGTTAGAGCGCTTTTGGTTGCAAGCAGAACACTGGGTAAAACTTTCTGCTCGCGGTCTGGCTGCGAAAGGGTTGAAATTACTCATGGTGCAGAAAGAACGTATCCGTCGAAGAACTTCGGCAATTGAGGTCGGATTCTGTTTGAAGCAGACGCTCCACCCTCGACGGATCAAAGGCCAAAGAGTCTTGTCCCTTCACGCCGACGATTCGATTGGGATACAAGATAAGCACGTTTGGAATCTGCGCTCCATCAGAAAGCTCAACCGTCACGTAGGCGGCATCCTGCTTGAATTCAACAAACGGGCCATCGCGCTCAATCAAATGAAGCGGCAGGTGCCACAAGCTTGGGGACGATGCCATGAC
>NZ_JAJIRP010000044.1 GCF_025717555.1 Paucibacter sp. B2R-40
GCTTGCAGGCCACCAAAACGCTTGGAGACTCCGGCGACTTTGAGAATAACTTCGCTCATGGGATGTTCCTCAAGGGTTCACAGGTGTGGGAGCGGCTTTGCCATGCTCAGGCGAAGGCCACAGCCCGCGTGGGCGCACCAACATAATGCCTATCATCGCCAGCGCCACCAGCAGCTGACGCAGGATGGACGCATCCAAGCGCCCGCCTGTCATCTCTTGCAGCGGTCCGGCCACATAACGCAGCACTTCAGGCAAGGCCGACAGCAGCAGCGCCCCGAGAATCACGCCCGGGATATGGCCGATACCGCCCAGCACCACCATCGCCACAATCATCACCGACTCCTGCAAGCTGAAGGACTCAGGGCTCACAAAGCCCTGGAAGGA
>NZ_JAJIRP010000045.1 GCF_025717555.1 Paucibacter sp. B2R-40
AACGTTAGGCCTCAAATGAGCCACTCCCACTCTTTCCAGTCCTGGCCGTTCAGAATCCCAATTGAAACTGGAGTTTTCACGACTCGGCAAATCATGGAAGGCCTCGAACCAGTCCGAGAGGTCTACCACGATCCAGATGGTGATTGGCAGTTCTTATGCGGCACGACACTGGACGCAGTCGACCTCAAGCTGGTCTGTTTCGGTTGCATGTTTGATCGTGATCCATCAATTGGCGGACTCGCCGAGTTGCCACCTCGCTGGTGTGCGACAAGGCAGGCTCCAGACTTCGCATGGGCTCATGAAGAGTATGAGCCCCGCCAAGATGAGGTCTAACCTGTCTACAAGGACTTCCCACCATTTCAAGCTCCAATAGCA
>NZ_JAJIRP010000046.1 GCF_025717555.1 Paucibacter sp. B2R-40
CCACTGAAAGTGGTCGAGCCCGCACCGGTCATGGCGCCGTTGCTCCAAGTACTTGGGCCGCCGACGGTCAGCGCTCCAGCACCAGTGACAGTGCCGCCTGCTAGGTAGAGGCTTGCTGCGCTGAATCCGCCGTCAACATTGAGTGTCCCACCGAAACTCTGGATTTGACCGTTGAAGGCGTTGACGCCGGTGGCGTTGACCACGGCGCCATTGATGTGCAAATTCCCGGTACCCGAAGCTGCAGTTAAGCCGGTAAGTTCATGTGTGCCGCCCGAAAACGACAATGTCGCATTTGATGCAATGTTGAGGCCGGTGCCGAGAGAGCTGCCTACGCCAAGGCTAAGCACACCGGCCGTGACATTGAGC
>NZ_JAJIRP010000047.1 GCF_025717555.1 Paucibacter sp. B2R-40
CCTACGCCAAGGCTAAGCACACCGGCCGTGACATTGAGCGTGCCGGTGTTCTTGAAGCCGACGGCGAAGGTGGTAGTCCCCCCGCCGACTTTGTTGTAAGTGCCAGTGTTTACGAAATCCGAAGCAGTGCTGCCCTGACTGGCGAAATAGCTCCCGTAGGAATAGTTTCCGTTGTCGACGAAGGTGCCGGAGTTGGTAAGCGAGCCACCTGAACTGGTGTACAGGGCTCCGCCGTTCCAATTGGTCGTGCCGGCGAGATTGACGCTGCGCTGCGAGATAGCGACGGCGCCATATCGGGCACCGTCGTAGGCGCTGAGCGTGAGGTCGCCACTGAAAGTGGTCGAGCCCGCACCGGTCATGGCGCCG
>NZ_JAJIRP010000048.1 GCF_025717555.1 Paucibacter sp. B2R-40
CCTGCACGCGGAATGGCGCGATGAAGTGAGCGGCGATCAGCCGCGCATCCAGACCCATCAGCCGCAGACGGCGGGCAAGGTGGTGAGCGCCAGAGCAGCTCTCCATCGCAACCACGGTGCCGGCAGGCAAAGAAGCAGCCCAGGCCACAAAGCGCTGCGGAGACATCGGCCGAGCCAGCACTGTGAGCTCAGCGTTATCGACCGCATGGACCTGGTAAACACGCTTAGCCAGATCCACCCCAATTCGGGTAATCTTCTCCATGGACTTCCCCTTTCAAATGGCAGTTGATTGATGACTTCGAGAACCACCAATCTTGGCGCATTGACGCCGTTTGCCCGAAGGTGGGAAGTCCCTTCGTATTCG
>NZ_JAJIRP010000049.1 GCF_025717555.1 Paucibacter sp. B2R-40
ATTCTGGGCCTTCCGTGCCCAGCCGCCGCTCGCGGCTCAGCTCCAACGTTAGAGCGCACCGAATCAGGCCCTCATGCTCTCCAAAGCCATCCTTTTCATCGGCGGAACGATCGCTATGTCGCTGATCTGGCTCTTTGCAGCAGTTTGGCTGACAGCGGCATGTTGCGACCTGGCAATGCAGGGCGGCGTGCTAGCTTCTGTCTTTTGCGTCTTGCTTGTCGGCGCTGCCGTAGTTTCTTGGAAGTTCTTCGTTAAGCAAGGCACGGACAGGAAGAATGCGCTCTAACCGGTCGCTCGAGTGGACCTCCGCCAGCAGGCCGCGCTGCGCTGCCTGTATATTTTCAGCTCCGCGCG
>NZ_JAJIRP010000005.1 GCF_025717555.1 Paucibacter sp. B2R-40
AGTGGTTAGTGTGTTGCACCGACCAGTTGAATCCGCCGCCCAAAGCTGACCTTCAGCGCAATCTTCGGCTGCCGACCCGCTGGCCTCCCGCAGACCACCGACTCAACCCTGTACGAAAGCGTGGGCCAGAGCATTTTGCAGCGTCCACTTCGCCGCAACGAGGCTATGCTTGACCGACGCGCGTGCGAACCACCTTGGAAAATGACTGGGCCAGATCAGCTGGACTTGAGTAGATTTAGGGCCGGTCCAAACGTTAAGCTTGGCGCCCCAGTTGCGCCATTACTGGGCGCAACTTTTAGGTAAATATGGAAATGAACGATCACGTACATTCTGCCCATGCCGAGAACAATTCAAGTATGAATTTGCTTGATCGAAAGAGTTTTGACCTTGTCGCCGAAATGGCCGAAACGAGGGCAAAACAATTGGCGGAACCCTTGTCATTTTTTGAAATCTACATCTACAGCGCGACTTCAATCGGCAATTCCTTTGGGTGGGATCGTTTTGAAGATTTGGTCATTGAATGCGCGACAGTAGTCTCGAAAAGTGTGCTCGTTCCAGGAGCCAAACATACCCGTTGCGGACCTGTAGCATTTATGACTTTGTTGCCTGGTGTCCATATTGACGAAGCAGTTCGCATCGCTTTGCTGGTTCGAGATGGGCTTGTGCGAACCTTTGATGCAACTCCAGATCGGGCTGGATTGACCGTCAACATCGGTGTCGCGTGCAGCCCATCTAGCTCAGACTGGACTATTTGGGAATTAATCAACCTAGCATCTGACAGAGTTCAGGGTGCGCACAACAATGGGGAGAACTCGGTACTTGCATGTGACAACGAACCTTTTGGCAGCGCGCGGTATGCCGACTGGCCTCATGTTCCTTACATTGGAGGGCGCTGAGATCATTGAGACGGCTAAGGTGGAGACAGAGGCACAGTTTCAGCAAGTGTTGACCCTGATCGGGAGGCCGGCATGCAGCGACTGCAACCCTTCTACCGGTGCGGCCAGACCCTCGCTGTCGCTTGCATCACGGTCGCTGATTTGCTCAGCGCCTAGTCCGGCGAGCCACCAGTCCGTGGGCGCCGGTGCGCGCCCCTCTCAAGTGCAAGGCGCGCCCGACGTTTCTCCTTCTCGACGAAATGCAGCGCTTCAAGTTTCAAACCGTCGGGATCCTGGAAATAGACGGCATAGTAGCCCTCCCCATAATCAGGATAGACCGCCGGGGAATCGACGATCTCCGCTTTCATCTCCAAGAGAAAGTCATAGAGCTCATCAACCTGCGCGCGGGCAGCTAACTCGAAGGCGTAATGGTGATAGCCGATATTGCCGGTCCGATGCTTGTGGTGCAGACCCGCTGCATCAGCTTGTGTGATCCAGAACATGGTGTCGCCATTATTCCAACCGACGACCTCGCCGAATTCCCATTCCCGCTCGAAGCCCATGAAGCCGAGCAGCTTGTCGTAGAAACATCTGGACCGGGCGAGGTCGCTGACCCGGATGGCGAGATGATCGATGGCGACGACACTGACCATACTCATCCCCACTGCCTGTTGAACTCTTCGCCCGTTTGGAGGGCAATGCGTTGATGAGCCATGCTGCGGTCCTTGATAGAGGTGGTCAGCAGCTGGTGATTTTGCTGGGGGAGTTGTGGGTGGTTTGCTGCCAGCCGCCACGACGCGACGGATTGGCGAACGTTGAACGGAAACTTCAAATCAAGGCCCCGACCCGTTCTGGCGATCGGGTAGCCCGGGATCAGCAGGGGTGTGCAGTGCTTGCAGCATTCGCCACGTAGCCGACCACGTCAACGCCAGAAACCCAGCGTCGGCGGTGACGAAGTCCATCGCAACAAAGAAGACTGTCTTGAATGAAACCATGGAACATGGTGGCTCTGGCGCAGAACGGCGTCTGTGCGTCACCGTACCGGTAGCGCGGGCAGCCTGTCCTTCGTCGGTTGGCACGGACACAGCATTGAGAATATTTGGCCGCCGCAGCCGAATTGCCGATGACCAGCAATGCCACCAGAGAGCCACGATGCCTACGGGACTCAACCCCGATGTGCATGCTTAAGCCGTCAATCGGCGCCCTCGTAATTTGGGACGCACGGCCCTACAGACGCACCACATCTCGGGTTAGCGGGCTAGCCAGTTGACCGGAAACCGTCATTGGCGACCGACGGCTCCTGGCCGATCTGCTACAGCCGCAAGTCGGCCAGTCCGCTCCATCGGCAACTCAGGTCCCCAGTAGCCTAGCCCTTGGACACCGCCGGCGCTGCGGCACGCAGCAGCTTCGGTATCTCGCCCTCACACATCGTTTGGCTCTTGGCGTATTCCTCCGGACTGTCGAAGAGCACTTGGCGGTACTCAAGCCGCTTCCATTCCAGCTTCGCGAACCGCATCACAAAGGCCGAACTCAGCGGCCCAAAGCCGTGATATTTGAGATGTCGGAACTCGTGCGCCATCTCGCGGTAGATCCTGACGTGGGTCCACTCGTGCCCGCGGACCAGCGCCTCGGCACACGAGCCGGGAGGCAAGTTGCTCGCAATACGCAGGACCGGCTTGACAAACTTCAAGATTACTTGAAGGCCTGAGCAAGTCGCCTGCGGCACGACGGAAATCTCCGTCTGAACGATCACGTGACCCAGATGGACGCCCCTTTCGGATGCCCCAACGGCATTGCCGAGCTGCGTGATCTCCGCCGTCGATTTCGAGGTGTCGACTTCCGGGTCAGCAAAGTATTCCGCCGAGAAGCGCACCGGGACGTCGCAAGGCCGAAGCGGTGGCTCGGGCGGCGATACCGTCGGATCAGCGGCGTGCGCAAGTCCGTAAAAACAGGTCAATGCGAGCAGCGCCGGCCGTAGCTGCATGGCGCGTCAACCGGAGATGTTCAGTAGCGAGCACATCATCTTGTCTTGCGTCCTGAAGACCGTCAGGATGGCAAGAAACGAATTCTTCGCTGGTACCTCTGCTACGACATCTGTCTCAGGTGCATCGCCCGGCACGGCCGCCCGCGATGGTGTGGTGGTCACACCGGCTGCGCCTGGCTCCGACGCCTGCTGCACCTGCTGGCGCCGAAAATTGGGCGCGTTGAGGTTCGCGATATTGTGAGCCGTCGCGCCGAGGCTGGTCTGGGCGGCGTTCATGCCTGAGAGGCTGATGGAGGAGGTCGACATGGCGGTGCGCGTGTGAGAGCCATGGTACCGGGGCGGCCCGCCTTGACGCATGCGGGCTGCATGACAAAGTCGAGAGGACTGCGGCGCAAGTCACGCCGTGCCCGACGGCGCCACCTGAATCACCCCGGTTTCGAGGAGGCCAATTGGGTAAGTCTCAAGCTACGGCGCCGTTGACCAAAATGGTCGGCAAACCGAACGTCAGCTATGCGGCGCTTGTTTCAACTGTCGTCCTAGCGCAGGCCGGGGCATTTCGGGGGCATTGACTCCGTGGCAACTCAGTGCACAAAGCGGAAGCTCGTCCACATTCAGCGTTAGGCTGATCGGGGTCGCTGCAGTCTAGTGCCTGAGCTGCATCAAGCGCCAACACCAGTCATTGAACCCCACCCGGTGCTGACTGCCAGCTTCTTCCTCGGAATCGGTCGCTCAATGCCGGAGCGGCCTGCGCACAGGCCCGAACGACAGCTTCTGAGCTGTCGCGACAGACTCACTTCGCTGCAAGGCAGCCGGCCCAATGCGGCCATAGGCGATGGCCACATCGTTTCCCTGAATCGGTGAACCCGTGTCAAGCGGCTCGGGCGCCATTCCGCTTTCATAACGAACAGCCTTGCCCCTGTAGCATGGAGGGCCCCACAATCGGCAGAGTTACTCAATTGGCACAATGCCCGATCTAGCTTCTTTGCGTCCCGGGCCTGTTGCCGGCCCTTTTCTTTCTCCCAGCTGTCGCCCTTTTGAAAAAGCACCTCTCGATGAATTCCCGCTTCCACCCTGCCTTCCAGCTTTCCGTCATGCTTGCCAGCGCTTTCTTGGTCGCAGCGCCCACGACGGCCCTCAGCGCCCAGCACGCCAAGCCGCGCGCCGCCGCGCACAAACAAAAGGCCGCTGCCCCCGCTGAACCGGCGATGACCACCGACGCCAACGGGCAGTCGGTGCCGGTCCTTGCCAACAAGGCCTGGGTCCTGATGGATTTCAATACCGGGCAGCTCCTGGCCTCGTCGAACCCGGACGAGCCGCTGCCGCCGGCGTCGTTGACCAAGATGATGACCAGCTACCTGGTCGAGCAGGCGCTCAAGAACGGCAAGGTCAAACCCAACGATCCGGTCACCATGAGCCTCAGCGCCTGGTGCCGCGGCGGCAAGGAGGGTGACAGCTGCATGTTCGTGCCACTCAACGCGCAGGCGTCCCTGATGGACATGCTGCGCGGCGTGGTCATCGCCAGCGGCAATGATGCGTCCAAGGCCTTGGCAGAGCACATTGGCGGTTCGGAGGCCGGCTTCGCGGCGATGATGAACACCGAGGCGCAGAAGCTGGGCATGACCAAGACCCATTTCGCGAACGCGGCCGGCCTGCCCGACCCCAACAACAAGGCATCGGCCCGCGACTTGGCGGTGCTGGCGGCCGCCATCATCCGCAACAGCGCCGAGTACTACCCCATCTACGCCGAGCGGGAGTTCACCTACAACGGCATCAAGCAAGGCAACCGCAATGCGCTGCTGTACACCGACCCCACGGTCGACGGACTCAAGACCGGGCACACCGACGAAGCGGGCTACTGCCTGACCGCATCGGCCAAGCGCAACGGCATGCGCCTGATCTCGGTCATCCTGAATGCCGACAGCAAGCAGGCCCGCGCCGACCAGACGCGCGTGCTGTTCAACTGGGGCTACGCGAACTTCGAGGAAGCCTCCCCCGCGCAGGTTGGCGCGACGCTGACCAGCGCGAAGGTCACCTACGGCGTGGCGCCCACGGTCAGTGCAGGCATTGCACAGCCATGGACGCTGGTCGTGCCCAAGGGCCAGGCGGCCGCTGTCCAGACGGCAGTCACGCTGAATCCTGCACTCGAGGCGCCGATCGCCAAGGGCGCCGTGATCGGCAAGGTCGTCGCCACGGCCAACGGAAAGCAACTCGGCGAGGCCCCCGTGGTTGCGCTCGCAGACGTGGAGCGCGCGGGCTTCTTCGCGCGCCTGCGCCAGCGCGTCTCCGGCTGGTTCTCGAAGTAAAGCACCTGGTGAGCGTGGACGTCGAGCTGTCGCTGTCAAGCTCGACGGCGCGAACAGGCTGATAGGAGCCGTTCGAATCGGAGAGGTCATCGGATGGCTGCAATCTCCAAGAATCAGCATTGAAGGATGTCCGCAGCCATTGCCGGCGACCACCCCGACCCTGGCCCTTCGCGACGATTCGCCGGGCCTCCAGGCAAAATCTAGATGATCGGGGCGAGCCCGGCAGCAGGCCTGCCGGGAAGCCCACCTTGAAGAATGGAGCAGCATCAATGGCACTGACGAAGAAAGGCGAGTTCTGGTACGGGACGACGTCCGGCGACACCCAAGCCGAGCTGCGCAGCTACAGCCTTGCGAATCGCCATGAGGCCGTCCGGTTTGCCGCGTCCAAATGCGATTGCGGGTGCCGGACCTTCGCGCTGCAGACCGATGAAGAAGCCGGCGTGGCAATCCGCACCTGCACCGACTGCGGGCAGGAACACCTGATGGGTGACAGCGCGGACCACGTTGAAGAAGCAGCGCCCGAGGCGCACGAATGCGTGTGCGAGAACGAGGTGTTCGAGCTGATGTCCGGCGTCTGCGTGTACGAGGGCACACATGACGTGCGCTGGTACTACATCGCTTGCCACTGCGTGGAATGCAATCTGGTCGGGGTCTTCGCAGACTGGAAGTGTGAAGCTGGGGATGCGGCGGCCTTCCTCGCCAAGGTATGAGCGGCCGTACTCTGCAGAGATCAGGCTCTCAGGCTCGGGGTCACGCAAGGCTTAAAGTCAGGGCTCAAGTCTCAGGCCCTAGCTTGAACAATACCTGACCCTCTCGCGCCGGAGAAAGAAGCCGCCAATCATGGGGCGGAACATTTGACCGTAGACCGCCAAGCTAAAGGGCATTGCATATATTGGCTGAATTCAACGAATCGTCCAGCAAGTTGCGCACCTAAATTAGTCGTTATGACTGCCAGTGCATTCCCGAGCTTCGTATCAGCAAATTGCTAGCACTTTTCATATCAGGGGGCAGTCAGAAGAGATTCTGCTGCCGGCTTGTGATGGCGGCAAAGTTCTCGCCAAGCGGCGTCAGCATTGCATCGGCAATCGGTTGTAGCTGTTTGCTGATGTAGTGCTCATAGTCGATGCGGGATTGGCGCACTTCCAGCGGTTCCGGACCGCTCTGGGTCATCACGTACTCGATCCAGCCGCCATGCTGGTATTGCTTTCGCCGGTTGACACGTTCGTTGTACTCATCAGCCATTCGCGCGGCGCGAACCTGAGGCGGCGTGTTTGCGTGGTACTCGTCGAGACGATGGCGCAAACGCTTTCGATACACCAGCAGCCCGTCCTTCTTGCCGGCAAGTGTTTCGTTGACGTAGTCCACGATGAATCCGGTGTGAGGCTCGCCGTGGAATATGCGGGACAGCAGTCCTTCCTGGAACTGACGGGCGAGCAATGTCCAGTCGCTTCTGACCGTCTCCAATCCGCGATAGACCATTTCCTCCCTGCCATTGACGTCGACGCTCAGACCTGCATAGCGCTTCTTGCTGCCGATTTCGGTGCCCCGAATCGTCGGCATGAAAAACTTCTTGTAGTGGGTGTCGAACTCGATCTCCAAAAAACTCTCAAGGCCTTGCTCTGCCAGCAGGCGCTCTTTCCACCAGGCATTGATCCCGGAACTCAGTTCGGCCGCGACGGAAAGCGCTTCTTGGGGGATGTGTTGGCGTCCGAGCCAAATGAAAATAGAGTCGGTGTCGCCGTAAATGACGCCGTAGCCCCGCTGCTCGACGAAGTCGCGGGTGAGGCGCATCAATTCATGGCCGCGCAAGGTGACCGCGGAGACGAGTGCGGGGTTGAAAAAGCGGCAATCGACGGCCCCGAGTACGCCGGCAAAGGAATTCATCACCAATTTCAGTGCCTGTGACAGAGGCTCATTGCCCGCCCGCTTGGCGTCGTCGCGGGCACTGGAAAGGGTGTTCACGATCTCGGGAAGGCAGTGCTTGTCCCGGGAGAATAATGTGCCTTGAGGTCCGCGGACCAGGCCCTGCCGCTCAGGGGTGTTTTGCCCTTCGATGAATCCGACCGGATCTACGAGGTAAGTTCTGATGATGCTTGGATAGAGACTCTTGTAGTCCAGCACGATCACGGAGTCATAGAAGCCCGGCTTGGAGTCCATCACATAGCCGCCGGGGTATGCCTTGCTGGTGATTTCGCCTACGTTGGGGGCGACATAGCCGAGTCGGTGCATGCGTGGCAGGTAGTGGTGGCTGAACGCGGCGATTGATCCGCCCCAGTGGTCGGCCGCCAGGCCGGTCGTATGCGCGCGCTCCATCACGAAGGCCAGCAGTTTCACCTTTTCGAAGATGCGCAGCACCAGTTCGCAGTCGCGGATGTTGTAGATCGCCAGCGCCGGTTTGTCTTCCTGAAACCTGCGCTCGATTTCAGCCATCTTGTCGTAGGCGTCGCCGATGGCTTTGCCTTCACCAAGCAACTGTTGCGACACGGACTCCAAGCTGAACGAGGCGAAGCTTCGCCCGGCTGCTCTCAGGGCTTCAATGCCGTCGATGACAAGCCGACCGACGATCGGTGCAAACAAATACCCCTGCTTGCCGGGGTGTTTGCGCCATTCGATCCCCTGCCGATCGCGACCTATCAGCAAAGGCACCCCGCAAGCATCGGCATTCTTTTGCAGGACGCGCAAGTCGAACTGGATGACGCTCCAGCCGATGATCACGTCTGGGTCGTACTTCTCGAACCAGTCGTTCAGCCGCTTGATCATGTCATGGCGGCTGGGGCAATAAACCAGCGAGAAGTCCGCAGGGATGACGGGTTGATCTGGCGCGTGGCCCAGCATGAAAACGACCCGGTCATCGGCGCAATCCAGAGCGATCGAATACAACTCCTCGTGCTCGCTGGTTTCGATGTCCAAGGAGACCATCTTCAGCACTGGCCGGTAGTCCGCCGAGGGCTTTAGCCTGCAGTCAAAAATGATCCCTCCTTCTTTTGCTCCCCCCTCGATCAGCACGCCCGCCGTGATGAATCGCTCCATAAGGTAGCGCTCGTGTGGTCGCACATCGGCCTCGAAGAGGGGAATTTTCTGCGGCGCGAGTGCCCGAGCCAACTTTGTCAGTTGTCGGTGCTGCTTTGCATACACGCCGACGACGGGATCTTGCTGAAAAGTTTTGAGTTCCAGCGCCCGGATCTCGATGCCTGGGAGTCGTAAAGCGTGGGTCTCCACCGCTTGCCGATCGGCCGCCCTGGCGAACGCAGTGGATACATGCCCGGTCAGCAGAATCTTTCGCGGGCCGGTTTCGGTGGCAACCCAGTACTCGAGCTCGGTGCCACAAGGAAGATCCCTAGACCGCCGCGTCAGAATGAATCCCTGGAGGTCGTCAGGGTGCACGACAGTCTGAGGAATCGAAGGTTTTGCTGAGGTCGGATTGGGCACTCCCAATTTTCGCAGATGATCCCATGCGTCACATTGGAGCTGCTCGCCGAAGTCAGCTTCGTGCCCTCATGTAAATCTACACATAAGGGCACCCTGCTGGCGCCCACTCTGCGCACTCGAATGGCAGGAACTGGCCGGGAGCGTGAGGCTGCATCATCGCCAGTAAGCCGCCGTTGACCAAAACGGTCGGCTAACCGACGTCAGCTATGCGGCGCTTGTTCGAACTGTCGGCCTGCCGCAGGCAGGGACATTGCGAGGGCACTGACCTCATGGCAACCCAGTGCCCAAAGCCGACGTCGCCGAAATGACCACGACCTGCTGCTTTGCTCTTCAGCTGACTTTCATTCCTCACTCACGGTAGGACCCTTGCGGTCCAACAGCCGCAACCAAGGCGGACGGCGGCTCTTTCGCGGGCAGGTGTTGACATGGGTCAGCTCGCCAGGCGCGCCGCACGCTCCTGCAGCAGGCCGCGCTGGGCCTCGTTCTCGGTCATCGCGGCCGCTCGTAAATAGGCCTGACGTGCTTCGCTTGAACGGCCCAGGCGTTCCAGCACATCGGCCTGTGCGCCAGCCAGGAAGGGGTAGCGGCGCAGCTGCGGCTCGCCATCCAGCGCCTGCAGCAGTGGCCAGGCGACCGCAGGGCCGCGCGCGAAGCTGATGGCCACGGCGCGGTTCAGCGCCACCACGGGCGAGGGATTGAGCGCCAGCAGTCGGTCGTAACCCGCGACGATGGCGCGCCAGTCGGTGTCCTCGGCGCGCGCCGCACGCGCATGGCAGGCGGCGATCGCAGCCTGTAGCGCGTAAGGCCCTGGCTCACGCCCTGGCTCGCCCAGCGCCTCGGCATGCGCCAGCGCCTCCAGGCCGCGCTGAATCAGCAGGCGGTCCCAGCGGCGCCGGTCCTGGTCGGGCAGCAGCACCGGGCGGCCCCGCGCATCCAGCCGGGCGGGCAGGCGCGAAGCCTGGATCTCCAGCAACGCAGCGAGGCCATGGACTTCAGGTTCAAGGGGCAGCAGGTGCTGCAGCTGGCGCGCCAGGCGCAGCGCCTCGTCGCACAGCGCCGGGCGCAGCAGCTGGGCGCCGCTGCCGGCGCTGTGGCCCTCGTTGAAGATCAGGTAGACGACGGCCAACACCGCACCTAGCCGCGCGGCTCGCTCGTCGGGCGCCGGCAGCTCGAAAGCCTGGCAGTGCAGGGCCTTCT
The DNA here is from genome assembly GCF_025717555.1 of Paucibacter sp. B2R-40. GTDB lineage: Bacteria > Pseudomonadota > Gammaproteobacteria > Burkholderiales > Burkholderiaceae_C > Paucibacter_A. The sequence goes on from NZ_JAJIRP010000005.1 coordinate 9,789, forward strand.
TGGCCCGCACGATGCGCTGCGCCACGGTGGCCTCGGCCACCAGGAAGGCGCGTGCAATTTCGGCCGTCTCCAGACCGCCGAGCAGCCGCAAGGTCAGCGCCACCTGGGCCTCGCGCGGCAACACCGGATGGCAGGCGATGAAAATCAGGCGCAGCAGTTCATCGCCGATCGCGGCCTGGTCGCGCGCCGCGTCGAGTCGATCGACGAAGTCGGGCTCGATATGGGCCAGGCTTGCCGCGCCGTCGGCCGCCAGCGCTTCGTGCTCGCGCCGCAGCATGGCGCGGCGGCGCAAGCGGTCCAGCGCCTTGTTGCGTGTGGCCGTCATCAGCCAGGCCGCCGGGTTGGCGGGAATGCCGTCGCGAGGCCACGCGTCCAGCGCAGCGAGCAGCGCGTCCTGGGCGCAGTCCTCGGCCTCGTCGAGGTCGCGCAGCAACTTGGCCCCCGCGCCGATGAGTCGGCTGCGCTCGATGCGCCAGATGCCGGCGGCGAGTTCGGCAAGGTCGGCATGGCTCACGCAGGCCTCATCCCGTGTAGGCGCGCTGCAGGCCCGCGAGGTCGATCTTCTCCATGTTCCAGATCGCCTGAAAGACACGCTGCACCCGAGCGGGGTCGGGGTCGCGGATCATGTCGAACCAGGCCGCCGGGATGATCTGCCACGACAAGCCCCAGGCGTCCTTGACCCAGCCGCACGATTGAGACTTGCCGCCACCGGTGGGCAGCTGCTCCCAAAGGTGGTCGATCTCGGCCTGGTCCTTGGCGGCGACGGTCAGCGAGAAGGCCTCGTTGAGCTTGAAGTGCGGACCGCCGTTGAAGGCCGTCATCTGCAGACCGAGCAGCTCGAAATTGAGCAGCATGACCGTGCCGGCGGCGCCTGGCGCGTTTTCGCCCCAGTGCTGCGTGAGGGTGACACGGCCCCGGTCGGCGCCGAACACGTTCAAGTAGTGAGCCACCGCGTCTTCGGCGCCGCTCTGGTACCAGATGAAGGGGGCAAGCTGTTGCTGGATCTTCATGGTGGAGGCCTGCTCAGCATTGCGGCGGCGTGCCGCTCATGTGAACCAACTCCCAGATGTGACCATCCAGATCTTCGAAACCGTGGGCATACATGAAGCCATGGTCCACCGGCGGGCGTGGCACGCTGCCGCCAGCGGCAGCGGCCTTGGCGACAAGCTGATCGACCTCCTCGCGGCTTTCGCAGGACAGGCACACCAGCACCTCGGTCGCGGTCTTGGCGTCGACCAACGGCTTGGCGGTGAAGCCCTTGGCGAACTCCTCGGTCAAGAGCATGGCATACAGGTTCTCGCCCAGCACGAGCCCGGCACCGGCTTCGCTGGTGAACTGCGGGTTGAAGTGGTAGCCCAGCGCTTCGAAGAAGGCCTTGCTGGCGGGCAGATTCTTGCAGGGCAGGTTGACGAAGATTTGCTTGTGCATATTGAAGATCCTTCAGTGGGTGGATTCGGTCAGTGGCTTCAGGCGCAGCGGCGCCGGCGATCAGGTAGTGCGCAGGAGGTCGAAAAAGGTCATGGCGCCTGTCCCTCGGCGATTTGGCGCAGATTCTGCAGCCCGTCCTCGAAATCGCGTCCGACCATCTTGTCCATGTTGAAAAACATGCCCATCAGCTTACTCATGAAGTTGGCGGGTCCGTGCATCTGCCAGCTCACTTCGGTCGCGCCGTCAGGCATGGCTTGCAACGCAAATTCGGCCTGGTTGTGGGCCTCGAAGGGTTTCACGAAGTCCAGCCTCATCTGCACGGCGCGACCGACCTGCTGGCCCGTGATCTCAAGGCTTCCGGTACCCACCTTGTCGCTTGCCCACGCATAGCGGGAGCCAATGCCGCTGGACGTGCCGGTGTACTGGCCCTTGATCAAAGGGTCCTTGCGCTCATAGGGGTTCCAGCGGTTGAAGCCGCGCAGTTCGCTGACCAGCGGCCAGAGCCGCTCGGCAGGTGCTGCGATGCGCAGGCGGCGCTCGACACGGAATTCGTCAGGGCGCGTCGATGCGTAGGCCAGCAGGGCGAGCACAGCAAGCGCAAGGGCTGAAAAGAAGTAGCTCAAGATACTCATAGTCGCTCCTGCTCAATCCGCCAAGGCCATGTCGCCGCCGGGCGCGAAGTCGGCCTCCTCGTAGAGCTGGCGCACCTCGATCTCGCAGACCTGGCCCGGGAAGGGGCTCGGGAAGCGCGCCGCCCACGCTTGGGCCTCTTCAACCGAGCGCACCTGGATCAGCGTGTATCCGGCAATCAACTCCTTGGTCTCGGCGAAGGGGCCGTCTACTATCTCGCGGCGGCCGTCCGGGTGGTAGCTTTGACGCCAGCCCTGACGGCTGGGGCGCAGGCCGGCGGCGTCCAGCAGAACTCCGGCGCGCGCCAACTCTTCGTGGAAGGCTCCCATCTCCTCGAACAGAGGCTTCAGTTCGGGGCCGGGCGGCTCGCCGCGCGAGCTGCTGACGGTGGCGCGGACCTGGATCATGAATCGCATGGTGGATCTCCTGGGTGAAATGAGGCAGTCCGGATTCGGCCTGCCTTCATCCCCTCGACGATCCGGTGCGGTGCGAATCGACAGCATCCGGGTCATTACCTACTCAGGTATAGCAGGGTCCGACGCCGCGGATTTCCACCGTCGCCCATTCTGCCGCCGGACAGCGCTCAGCCCAGCCTCTTGCCACGGCGGCGTCTTCGGTGTCGAGCAGAAAGTAGCCACCCACCATCTCCTTGGCCTCGGCGAAGGGGCCGTCCCAGACTTGAGTGCCGCCGTCACGCTTGCTCACACGCTTTGCCGCCGTGCCCAGCGAGTTAACGCCGAGCAGCAAGCCGGCAGCCTGCAGCTCAGCGGAAAAATCCACCATGCGTTGGTAGACCGCTTCCCCGGCCACAGGGCCACGTTCAGCGCGCTGGCCCAGAGGTTCGACGATGAGCAGCATGTGGGGCATGGCGTGTTGAGTCCTTTTGCGGCACCGCGGCAGTGTGGCGGCGGGCTGGATTGATCGGAGCTGACTGTCTCACAGTCAGGCGTCGCAGTGTCAATCAAGGCCAGGCAGAAAGCAATCACCAGCCGGCCTGACTCGTCCATTTCGCGATGCTGATCCTCAGGCTCGCCCAGAGATGCCAGCCGCGAAGCGTGAAACATCTTGGGGGCGCCCCCCCCTCCTCTCAAGCCTTCACTTCAACCACCTGCTCAAAGCCGCCGAAGATCATGCGTTTGCCGTCGAAGGGCATGGGCGGATTGCCGGGTGTGGACGGATCCATGCGCGGATCTTCCATCATCTTCTTCATGCCTGCGTCGCGCGTGGCTTTGTCCGGCCATTCGACCCACGAAAAGGCCACCGTCTCATCGGCCGTGGCCTGGACTGCGCGGCGGAAGTCGGTGACCTTGCCGTCGGGGACATCGTCACCCCAAGCTTCGATCACACGGATTGCGCCCAGCTCGATGAACATCGAGTCGAAATGGCGCGCGTGGTCGATGAACTTCTGCTTGTTGGCGGCGGGGACCGCGATCACGAAACCATCGATGTATGACATGTCTGCACTCCTGTTAAGTCGAACCGTGGGCGCGCCCGCCTGAAGGGCTCCGCGTATCCTATCGACGAACGACGCGAAGCCAAATCGACATAGCGTGCCTGGCAAGAGGGCGTGCGCCCTGTGACCACGCTGGTGCAGCCACGCTGGTGCAGCTCCGCTGCAGAATGCCCGACAAGTCGGCCGCTGCAGCGCCCTCAGCAGCCAGGCTATTGCTGAAGTTCGTCGAACTTCGGCTTATGGCACTGAACTGACCAACTCGGGCACGTTCGCCGTTTACGCCAGCGGCGCCCTGATGCTATTTCGCAGCCTGTGAAAGCTCTCGCTGGGTCAGCCTGCATCTAGCGCCCGGTTGGTCGCACACCCCGAATTCGTCGATCGGCAGCTTAGGAAGGTAAAGCAGAGATGCGTCCAACGAAACGCTCAGTTGCCGGCAACCCATTTCGGTACACGGTCCATCAAACTGAGCCGCAGATCGTCGCAAACATTTTGAAAGATGAGGGCTCTACTGCAATCATGTCTGGTATTGGCTTGCTGGCATTGACCTACCAATATGGAGATCTAAGGTGCGATTTTCCCCTATTGTTTTCATACTTTTTGCTCTGGGTTCCAACGCAAGAGCAGGCGCAACTGATTCCCTACAGTTGACAGGCCAACTGGCCGATCTGGCTGCTATGCGTACCGGCTATGTACAGAGAAGCCCGGCTTTCACTCCAGAAAATCGCCAACGTGCGCTGGACTACATTGCAGACCTTGAAAATAGCCAGCGCCTGTTAACACCAGAGCAATTTCTTTTGGCCTGTCTGACCGTCTCCGCCTTTGCGCAGAACGGCCATGACGGCGTCGATACATTGCCAGGCAGCTGGTTCCCTGGCCAGCGTCTGCCTATGCGCTTGTTATGGCTGGATGATGGCATTGTGGTCGCGCGAGTAGCGGCAACCCATGCGGATCTGGCTGGCGCTGTTGTCGAGCGCATCGAAGGCGTCACACCAACTGACCTGATGCATAGCCTGCGCGCGATTGGAGGAGGAGTGGACAATTTCAATGTCTGGAACCTCAACTGGGTGATCGAAAGCGCAGGCATGTTGCATGCCATGGGTCTGGCCGCCGCGCCGGACAAACTCAAGCTCGCGTTAAAGCGCGCTGACGGCACCCGCGTTGAGCGAGAAATCGCCTATGTGCCGAGTGATCGGGTTCCAAGTGGTGTGCTGCCGGGCCGGCTGTGGTCGCAGGCACCGCTACCAGTAGAAGTGGCACAAAATTGGAGCGTCCCAGTCCATCCTGAGCCGCTCGCATTGCAAGATCCAGAGAACATGTATCGCAGCATAGAACTACGGGACATCGACTCACTTTACGTGCAGATCCGCATCAACATTGATTTCGCCGGCCAGGAGATCGGCCCGTTTTCTCAACAATTGGAGCAGCAGCTTAGGCAGGCTGCGCCGCGCAATTTGATCTTGGACCTTCGCCAAAATACGGGTGGCGACAATGAAAAAACACGCGAGCTGATGCGGACCATTGCAAGGTCGATCAAAGGACACATCTATATGCTGGTCGGCGGCCAAACCTTCTCGGCTGGCATTGCCAATGCGGCTGCGCTCAAGCACGACGCAGGCGCGCGTGTCGTTATCGTCGGCACGCCAGTTGGCGACCGCCTGCAGTGGTGGTCCGAAGGACATCAACGCATCGAAATGCCCCATTCGCGGTATGCATTCCGTCTGAACGGTGGCTACTGGGACCTGGTGCAGGGCTGCGCAGACAAACCCCTATGCTATGGCGATAAATACGATGTGCAGGTCACATCTTTGTCCCCTCAGATTGCCGCGCCTATACGTGTAGCTGACTGGCTGGCTGGGCGTGACTCGGGCTTTGAGGCGGTCTTGAGCGATTTGCAAGTACGCGGCAGGAAAGACAGGTAGAAGCACAAGTTGCTGCGCAACGCGGGCCTATGTACAGGCTAACCTCGCAACAGCACTCGCAGACGGGCAACGGTAAGCTCCACCGGCGCATCGCGCGAGACCTCCAGGCCCAACTCACGTGCGATCTGGTTCACCTTGGCCGGGAGCAGCGGGATGCCGCCAGCATCAATGGCCGCAATCAGAGCGCGGGCGCGCTCATGCTCGGGGCGGACGGGCCGCTGGGCGAGCAGGCGGCGCAGGGGTGAAGGCCTTGTGGGCGACATTTGCGCTGTGATGATAAGCCCATCCCCGATGGCCACCCTAGACCATTGCACCTTCGCCCACCGAACAAGCCAATTTCAGCGACCGATCAATAGCAATTTGACCCTCGATCCGCTGATTTTCTTGATTCAACAATGCCAGATGAGCGAAGTGGCCACCACTCAAAAGCAAAAAGTCCGCGACAGGCGAACCCAGCGCGGACTCTCATTCATGGGCATCACTCGGCCCGAGGTACCCTTAGGACGTTTTGACAGCTGCGGGCGTGACCGTCTTGCTGCCGTGGGCTGCATGGTGCTTAGCCGGCTTCAAATCGGCCTTGGCGTGATGCTCTTGCTTCACTGCTGGCTTGGCCGCTTCAGGTGTAGTGGTAGCAGGCTTAGCCTCGCCCTTGCTCGCAACTGGTGCGGTTGCAGGTGTTGCGTTAGTTGCAGGCACCGATTTACTAGCAACGGGGGCAACTACCGCAGCGGTCTGCTTAACCTCTGTCTTGGCTGCCGGAGCAGTTGTCGTTGCCGCCACTGCCTTGGTCACCGCAGGCGCCGCCTTCACCTCAGCAGCGGCAGGTTGAGCCATTGCGGCGCCAACGGTCATTGCAAACAGAGCAGGAATCAAAGCCAATTTCAGTGCATTCATCAGGTCACTCCAGGGTTGCAAAAGGTACTCGCACAACGAGGCCTGATGAGTTGGGGTTGACCACAAGGGATGGGTGTTGCAAAGGGTTACAGGTGCATCTTGGGGATCATGCTGCGCACCAGCATTGGCAGAGCTTGCGTGCAGCAATCCGCAGTAAATGACCCTTAGCCAATTCTGAATTGCCAGCAAATTGCCAGATGGAGAGCTTTCAGTCCCCTGAAAGCCGAAAGGGCTAGCCCATTTCTGAGCTAACCCTTAGATTCATTTGGTCGGAACGGCAGGATTCGAACCTGCGACCCCTTGTCCCCCAGACAAGTGCGCTACCAGGCTGCGCTACGCCCCGACTAAGCCTCACATTATAGGGCAAATTTAGGGCTGAAATCAAGGATCAGCAGATCTCGTATCGAAAGCAACTCCGCCCTGACCTGCTCGGTCGACAGTTCTGTTTGCTCGCGCGTTGATGGAGTCGGAATTTCAGATCCGTCCAGACGATCCTCAGCGGCGTCAAATGCACCTGAAAATTCGACATCGGCGGCAAGCGGCGCTGAGTTGCCGTCGATCAACTGATTGCGGGCCCCGCTGATGGTGAAACCTTGGTCATAGAGCAAGCCCCTGATGCGCCGAATCAGCAGAACTTCGTGGTGCTGGTAATAGCGCCGATTGCCGCGCCGCTTCATCGGCTTCAGTTGGCTGAACTCCTGCTCCCAATAGCGCAGCACATAGGGCTTGACGCCGCATAGATCGCTGACCTCACCGATGGTGAAGTAGCGCTTTGCCGGTATCGCTGGGAGCGAGTTTTCCATTGAAATCAAGGGCTTCAGGTCGGGAGGTCAGACTCTACTCGAAGTCATCCTCGGCGCACACTTCGCCTTGCACCAAAGCCTTGAGTTTGTTGCTGGCGTGAAAAGTCACCACATCGCGGGCATTGATTGGGATAGCTTCGCCGGTGCGGGGATTGCGCCCCGGCCGGGGCGCCTTGCGTCGAATCGTGAAGTTACCAAAGCCACTCAGCTTAACCTCGTCGCCGGCAACCAAGCTGCTGTGGATGATGTCGAAGAAGGCCTCGACCATGTCCTTGGACTCGCGTTTATTCAAGCCCAATTTGTCGAACAAGAGATCGGCCAATTCCGCCTTGGTCAAGGTCGGTGTATCCAAGCTTGCCAGCAACATCAAGGGCGCCGGCCCGCGACCGTCCTGGCTGCCTGAATCTTCTGCGCTCATCGCCCTGCCCTCAGCCGCGCAAACGCGCACCCAGGCGCCGACTCAAGGCCTCAATCACCGCCGCCACCGTTTGCTCGATGCGCTCCTCGGTCAAGGTGGTCTCGTCGTCCAGCAACTCCAGCCGCACGGCCAGACTGCGCTCACCATCCTTCATGTCGGCGTTGGCCTGCGTCGGCTTGAAGACGTCGAACAATCTGGCGGAACGAATCAATCCGTCATGGGCACCGGCAATGGCTGCCATCAGGCCGTCGTGGCTGACCTTGTCATCCACAATAACGGCCAGATCGCGCAGCACAGCTTGTTGACGCGGGATCGCCTGGGCGGCCGGCAGCTCGCGCTGCAAGGTTGCCGCCAGATCCAGCTCGAACAGAATCGGCGCGCCACTACCCTGCGGCAAGTCATAAGACTGGCGCCATTTGGGGTGCAACTCGCCGATCACGCCGATGTCCTGACCGTCCAGTTCGATGCGCGCACTGCGGCCCGGATGCAATGCCGCATGTTCGGCCGGCACAAAACGCAACTGGCGCGGAGCAAACAACGCCTCCAGATCGCCTTTGACATCGAAGAAGTCGACATTGCGGTCGCGCTGACTCCATTGCTGCTGTTCAGCCGGGCCGTAGGCCAGACCCGACAGGCGCATCGGCTGAGCCACACCGGCGATGCTGGCGTCGCTCTCGAGCACCGTCGCGTCACGCAAAAACACGCGGCCAATCTCGAACAAGCGCACGCGCGTGGCCCGGCGCGCTAGGTTGTAGCGCAAGGTATTGATGAGGCTGCCCAGCAAGCTGGTTCGCATCACCGCCAGCGGAGCGGCGATCGGGTTCAAGACCTGAATCGGCTGCTCATTGCCGGCTAACTCGCGCTCCCAGCGGGCTTCGACGAAGCTGAAATTGATGGTCTCGAAATAGTCGCGTGCGGCCACCGCGTGGCGCAAGGCATGCACCGAGCGGCGCGCCTCCGAGGCCACCTTGCCCACCACCGGCGCCAGCGGCGGCGTCGAGGGCAGGTTCGGATAACCAATGACGCGAATGACTTCTTCGATCAGATCTTCTTCGATCTGCATATCGAAACGCCAGCTCGGCGGCGTCACGGTCAGCACGCCGGGTGCTTGCTCGAAAGGCAGGCCCAGGCGCGTGAACACGCGGGCGCAGTCTTCCTGCGTCACCGGCATGCCGATGATCTTGGACGCTCGCGCCACGCGCAGGCTGACCGGCGTGCGCGCGGGCAGTTGCGTGGTTTGATCGTCCAGCGGGCCGCAGCGCGTGTCCGCACCGCCGCAAATATCGAGAATCAACTGCGTGATGCGCTCGACATGCTGGGCCGTCAAGGCCGGGTCGACACCGCGCTCGAAACGATGGCCAGCATCGGTAGAGAAGTTGAACTTGCGCGAACGCCCCATCACTGCCTTGGGCCACCAGAATGCAGCCTCGACATAGATATTGATGGTGTCGTCCGAGACTGCGGTGGCGTCGCCGCCCATGATGCCGGCGAGCGATTCAACGCCTTGCGAATCGGCCACCACGCCCACCGTCTCGTCCAGCGCGACGGTGTTGCCGTTCAAGAGCTTGAGGCTCTCGCCCGACTTGGCCCAGCGCACAACCAACTCGTCATGGATTTTGTCCAGATCGAAGATATGGGAGGGCCTGCCAAACTCGAACATCACATAATTGGAGATGTCGACCAAAGGAGAGACCGAACGCTGGCCGCAACGCGCCAGACGGTCCACCATCCAGGCGGGCGTCTGCACTTTGGTGTTGACGCCGCGGATGATGCGGCCGGAGAAGCGACCGCACAAATCGGCCGCTTCGATGCGGACCGGCAGCTTGTCATCGATCTGCGGCGTAACCGGCGCAATAACGGGCAACTGCAGCGGTGCACCGGTCAAGGCGGAGACTTCACGCGCGATGCCGTACACGCTCAGGGCATGGGCCAGGTTCGGCGTCAGCTTAAGCGTGAACAGCGTGTCGTCCAGATTCAGGTGAGCGCGGATATCTTGGCCAATTTGCGCGTCGGCCGCCAACTCGAGCAGACCTCCATGCTCTTCGCTGAGCTTGAGCTCGCGCGCCGAGCAGAGCATGCCGAAGCTTTCAACACCGCGCAGCTTGCCGACATTGATCTTGAAGGGCTTGCCATCTTCGCCAGGAGGAAGCTCAGCCCCGACGGTCGCCAAAGGCACCTTGATGCCGACGCGTGCGTTCGGCGCGCCGCAGACGATTTGCAGCGGCTCCCCATTGTTGAAGGAGCCGCCGGCATTGACACTGCAGATGCGCAGCTTGTCGGCGTTAGGATGCTGTTCGGCCGTCAGAATTTCGGCCACCACAATGCCGTGAAAAGGCGGCGCGACCGGGCGAAGCTCTTCAACTTCCAGGCCCGACATGGTCAGCAGTTCGGCCAGTTCTTGGGTATTCAGCGCAGGGTTACAAAAGGCCCGCAGCCAGGATTCAGGGAATTGCATGGGATATCTCTCGAGCTACGGGGGGGTCACTTGAACTGGGACAGAAAGCGCAGATCGCCATCAAAGAACTGGCGCAGATCACCCACGCCATAGCGCAACATGGCCAGACGGTCGATGCCGGAACCGAAAGCGAAACCGATATAACGCTCAGGGTCCAGACCCATATTGCGAATCACCTGCGGATGCACCTGGCCGGAGCCCGATACCTCGAGCCAGCGGCCTTTCAGCGGGCCAGAAGCGAACATCATGTCGATCTCGGCGCTCGGCTCGGTGAAAGGGAAATAGCTGGGGCGGAAACGGATGTCCATTTCCGTGGTCTCGAAGAACTGCTGCAAGAAGTTCACATAGACCGACTTCAAATCCTTGAAGCTGATGTTCTCGCCCACCCACAGGCCTTCGACTTGGTGGAACATCGGCGAATGCGTGGCGTCGCTGTCGACCCGGTAAGTGCGGCCCGGCGCAATCACGCGGATCTCAGGCATGGGCTGGCCGGCATCGATCAGGGCCCGGTGGCGCTTGACATGCTGGACCGCGTAGCGAATCTGCATCGGGCTGGTGTGGGTGCGCAAGACATGACCTCCTTCGACGTAGAAGGTGTCGTGCATCGAGCGCGCCGGGTGATCTTCGGGCGTGTTCAGCGCGGTGAAGTTGAACCAGTCGTTCTCGATCTCGGGGCCATCGGCCACGTCGAAACCCATCGAACCGAAGATGCCTTCGATGCGCTCCATCGCACGCGTGATCGGGTGCAGGCCGCCGGTGCCGCGCTGGCGCCCGGGCAAGCTGACATCCAAGGCCTCGGCCTTGAGCTGTAGGGCCAACTCGGCGTCGGCCAAGGCTTGGCGGCGCGCCGTCAGGGCCGCCTCTATGCCAGACTTCAAGACATTGATTTCGGCGCCGCGGGTCTTCTTCTCTTCTACGGCCAGGGCAGCCATGCCCTTGAGCAACTCGGTCACGCGACCGGTTTTACCGAGGAAGCGTGCCTTGGCATTTTCCAAGTCGGCGGGCGTGGTCGCGGCGGCGAATTCGCCTTGCGCCGTTTGCAGCAATTGATCGAGGTCGTTCATCGCGGAGCCGTTTTCATCAAGCAAGTCTTGAGGCAAGAATTAGAGGGGAATAGGACTTACGCAAAATTGATACAAACGAGCAAATCATTTCGCCGTAACTGCCTTGCGTAAATCCTAGGCAATAAAAAAAGGCCGATCACCAGGGTGTCGGCCTTTGGGTGCTGACCCCGAACCAGCGAGCCAGTTCAGGGCTGCCAACTACCGCCTTGCGGCGGCAGATGGACATTAAGCGAGAGCGGCCTTGACCTTGGCGAAGATGCTGGCAAAACCAGCAGGATCACGCACAGCCAGATCGGCCAGGACCTTGCGGTCGATGTCGATCTGAGCCTTCTTCAGGCCAGCCACAAACTTGCTGTATGTCAGGCCCAACTCACGGGAAGCCGCATTGATACGGGCAATCCAGAGTGCGCGGAACACACGCTTCTTGGCACGACGGTCACGGTAGGCGTATTGGCCTGCCTTCATCACTGCCTGTTTGGCAATGCGGAAGACATTCTTACGACGACCACGGTAGCCCTTGGCTAAAGCCAGGACCTTCTTGTGACGGGCACGTGCGGTAACACCACGTTTAACGCGAGGCATAGTATTTCTCCTTCAGAAGTCGATCAGAGGCCAGCGCCGGGCAACATTTGAGCCATATGGCCCATGTTGGTCTCGTGCACGCCGGTCGTGCCACGCAAGTGGCGCTTGTTCTTCGTGGACTTCTTCGTGAGGATGTGGCGCTTGAACGCCTGGCCGCGCTTAACGGTGCCACCCGGACGAACGCGAAAACGTTTCTTCGCGCTGCTCTTGGTCTTCATTTTGGGCATGATTGCTCCTTCTTGTGAACGCTTCCAGGGGCGTCTGCATTACTCATGCAGAACTTGGGGGCCTCTGGAGGCTAATAAGCCCGCTAACGACCAAATCAGCGGGCTGAATTGAAAACTACTGCGGAGGCCATCTGCGTTGTTGCGCGGTGCTCGCTTCCTCAACATACCCAAAGTATGTTTCGGTCGCTGCGCGCCGTGCGCCTAGCAGCTGGCCTTCCTCGCTACGTTTTCAGTAGCGTCAATTTCGCGGTCTTAGCGCTTTTTTGGCGCCAGGACCATGATCATTTGCCGGCCTTCCAGCTTGGGCATGTTCTCAACCACGGCCACATCGGACAACTCGTCGCGGATTCGTTCCAGCAGACGCATACCAATGTCTTGGTGGGTGATTTCACGACCACGGTAACGCAAGGTCACCTTGCCTTTGTCACCATCTTCGGCAATGAAGCGGCGCAGATTGCGCATCTTGATCAGGTAGTCACCCTCGTCCGTACCCGGACGGAATTTGACTTCCTTGATTTCGATGACCTTCTGCTTGGACTTCGCCTCGGCAGCGCGCTTTTGCTCGATGTACTTGAACTTGCCGTAGTCCATCAAACGGCAGACCGGAGGGACGGCCGTGGCGGAGATTTCGACAACGTCCACATCCAACTCGCCCGCCATGCGGAGCGCTTCGTGGATGCTCACAATTCCGAGCGGCTCGTTTTCTTGGCCGTTCAAACGGACTTCAGGAGCCAAGATTTCGCGATTCAGCCGATGCTTGCGCTCAGGAATGGCTCGACGGTCAGCAAATGTAGCGATGGTGCATACCTTTCAGCGAGCCCCAAGGCGAGGAGCCCAAACAAAACAAAAGCGCGCCCTGTGCAGCGATCTCAAGCCTTTTGGGTGATGTCGGCGGAAATCTTCGCAATGAAGTCTTCCAAGGCCATCACACCCAGATCTTGGTTGCCACGGGCGCGCACCGCAACGGCTCCATTTGCCTTCTCCTTGTCGCCTACGACCAGGATATATGGAACCTTTTGCAAAGAATGCTCACGGATTTTATACGTGATTTTCTCGTTTCGCAAATCTGCGTGGACCCTAAGCCCTTGTTTCTGCAGAGATTTCACGATTTCGGCGACGTAATCGGCCTGCGCGTCGGTGATATTGGCGATCACCACCTGCGTCGGCGCCAGCCAAACCGGCAAAGCGCCGGCATGCTGTTCGATCAAAATTCCGATGAATCGCTCCAAGCTGCCGACGATGGCACGGTGCAACATCACCGGCGTTTTGCGCTGACTGTCTTCGCCGACAAACTCTGCGCTCAAGCGCTCTGGCATATTCGAGTCGATCTGAATCGTGCCGCATTGCCACTGGCGACCCAGTGCATCTTTCAAGGCATATTCAATCTTGGGCGCGTAAAAAGCACCCTCGCCCACTGCGATCTCGAACTCGCAACCCGAGCGGCGCAGGCTTTCCATCAAGACCTGCTCGGTCCTGTCCCAATATTCGTCGGTACCGATGCGGGCCTCGGGGCGCGTCGCCACCTTGTAGACGATGTCGGTGAAGCCAAAGTCGGCATAAACCTTCTTCAGCAGGGTCGTAAACGCCTCGCACTCGGCCAGGATCTGGTCTTCGGTGCAGAAGATATGGCCGTCGTCTTGCGTGAAGCCGCGCACCCGCATGATGCCGTGCAGGCCGCCTGTAGGCTCATTGCGGTGGCATTGGCCAAACTCACCGAAGCGCAATGGCAGATCCCGGTAGCTCTTGATACCCTGGTTGAAAATCAGGATATGGCCGGGGCAATTCATCGGCTTGAGCGCGTAGTCACGCTTTTCCGACTCGGTCGTGAACATATTGTCCCGGTACTTGTCCCAGTGACCCGACTTTTCCCACAGGCTACGGTCAATGATTTGCGGACCCTTGACCTCCAGATAGCCGTTCTCACGATAGACCCGACGCATGTATTGCTCGACCTCTTGCCAGACCGCCCAGCCCTTGGGGTGCCAGAACACGGTGCCGGGAGAATGCTCGTCGATATGGAACAGATCCAGCTCACGCCCCAACTTGCGATGGTCGCGCTTCTCGGCCTCTTCCAGGCGGATCAGATACTTCTGCAGATCATCCTTGCTGGCCCAGGCCGTGCCGTAGATGCGCTGCAATTGCTCGTTACGGTGGTCGCCGCGCCAATAGGCACCGGCTACCTTCATCAACTTGAAATGCTTCAACTTGCCCGTCGACGGCACGTGCGGGCCGCGGCACAGGTCAGTGAACTTGCCTTCGGCATACAGGGATACATCCTGATCGGCCGGGATGCTCTCGATGATTTCGGCCTTGTAGGCTTCGCCCAGGTTCTTGAAATAGCTGACCGCCTCGTCGCGCGGCAAGACGCTGCGCGTGATGCGCTCGTCCTTCTTGGCCAACTCGCTCATCTTCGACTCGATCGCCGCCAGGTCCTCCGGCGTGAACGGGCGCTTGTAGGCAAAGTCGTAGAAGAAGCCGTTCTCGATCACCGGACCGATGGTGACCTGTGCCTCGGGGAACAATTCCTTGACCGCATAGGCCAGCAAGTGGGCGGTCGAGTGACGAATCACCTCGAGGCCGTCGGCATCCTTGTCGGTGATGATGGCCAACTGTGTGTCGACCTCTAACAAAAAGCTGGTGTCGACCAGCTTGGCATCCGCACCTGCGCCGACACGGCCGGCCAGCGCCGCCTTGGCCAGACCAGCGCCGATCGAGGCGGCCACTTCGGCCACGGTGACGGCTTGCGGGAACTCACGCTTGGAGCCGTCGGGCAATTGAATAGCGATCATGAAGAAACTCCTGAAGAAGGCGGCGGGGCTATGTTTGAGGTCGAAAAAAAACGCGGGCTGTGCCGCGCTTTGATCGATGGCTGCCTGAGCAGCACTTGGAAGAGAAAGTTAAGTCGTGACGAGGCGCGGCCGACTAAACCCAGGTCGGGGTGTGGTCGTAGTTCGCGGTGTCATAACCATGATGCCTTTCTCGCCCTTGTTCGTTGCTGATGGCCCAATTGTAGCCATGGATCAAGTCACTGCCCTTACAGCGGCAGCGCCGCGATGCTGGCTTGCTCGCAAGCGGCGGCAAATTCATCACGCAAACGCTGGCTCTCGGCGACGGCACGCAACCATTCGGCCGCACGCGCCTGCACATTGTCACCATGATGCTGGAAGTCGGCTCGGTCTGGCAGTTTGCCGCGCGGCAGCGTCCTAACCCAATCCGGATGCGGTACCAGCAGGACCACGTTGTCCAGAAAGGCACTGGAACGATGGCGGCGCTTCAACGCTTTATCCAGCCAACCCGGAATCACCTGGCGTTGAAAATGCGGATAGAGCACTACTCCATCGCCCAGCATCGATGCATAGTTCAGATGCAAGTGATAGTCCGTGATGCCGCCATCCCAATAGGCCCCGCGCGGCGCACCAGGAATGTCATGCACCGCCTGCAGCCAAAACGGGATCGAGCAACTGGCCAGCAAGGCGGCCTGAAAGTTCTGCGGCGTCAGCGCCACCTGGCGACTGCGGTAGTCATGCAGCGGCATCGGCAGCTCAGCGCCCGGCGGCGAAAACACGACCCGCTCCAGGCTGCCGCCCATCAAGCGGCGACCGAGCAGGTTCGCCATGAAGGCGCCCGTGTAGCCCAAGGGTGTGCGCAGCCTGCCTTCGCGTGCCAATAGGTAGCGGCCGCGCGAAGTGAAAACATGCGGCCGGTAGCGCGGGTGGCTCAGCGCCAGCGCCTCGCGTCCACCGAAGACCTCATCCAGCTTGGCCGCAAAGCCACGCGTCACCTCGGCGGCCGTCGGCATCTTGCCGGCCGGGCTGTCGTAATGCTGATGGATGTAATCGTGGGAAAGTCGCTCGAACTCGGCCGCGGTCTGCTGCGCGTTACGCCCCAAACAAGCGGTCACCATGCGCCAAGCGCCAATCGAGGCACCGAGCAAATGCACTTCTTGGCTGCTGCGCGCCAACCAGTCCCCGAAGATGAACTGATCCAGGGGCCCCAGAATCAGTCCCTTGGGGCCTCCTGCCGCCGCCGGTACCACGCGCACATCGTCGGGGCGCAGGCCACGCTCGGCCAAGCGAGCTAGGGCCCTCGGTCCGGCAAAAATTTGTAAGGCCTGCATTGCCATCAATGATTCAGAGCTTGATCTCCAGCGCCGCGCCAAAATTGGTGCGAGCCACCCGATCTGTCGTGCTGCCGTAACCGGAACCCAAGCTGATCGTCTGCTGCGTATCCAGCGGAGCCAAATTATTGGCCGACAAGCGCAGCGACAGCGTTTTGCTGAACGCCCATTGCGCAAACACATCCAGCGCTCGCGTGCGCGTCTGCTCAAGAGATTGCGAAATCGTCTGCTGTGTGGTGTAGCCCGGCGTCACGGAAAAACTGGCGCCGGTCGTCAGCGGCAGGCTGCTCAAGCGGTAGTCAAAGCCGAGATTGCCGGACCAAGGCTGCTGCCCATCCAAGCGGTTGTTCGGGCCTGGAACGGCATCGACATTCGAGTGATAAAAGCTCAGCGAGCCGCGCAGATTCAAAGCCAGTTTGGGGTCGAACAACGAAGGCAGCAACTCCCCGGCACGCCCTTTAACTTCCAATTCCAGGCCACTGGTCTGCGCCTTGGAGTAGTTGACAGGCTGTGTCACCCATCGCTGCACCGGCGACCATTCCACCGTTTGCAAGTTGGTCGTGCTGCGGATCAAATCATTGATGCTGCGATGAAACAGGCCAACGCTGAACATGCCGCCGCCGGTGAAATACTTCTCGAACGCGATGTCCAGGCCGGTGGCCAACTCAGGCTTGAGCTCGGGGTTGCCGACGCGGTCGGGCGACAACTCGGTATTGGGCTTGCTCGTGTCCGGGAACTGACCACTCAAAGACGGCCGGGCCAGCAGCGCGTTCAAATCCGGCGCCTTGTAGCTGCGTGTCAGGCTGGCGCGAATCAGATCGCGGCCCTTGGGGTCTAACTTGTAATTCAAATGCCACAGCGGCGTCACCACTTGGCTGGTGTTGCGCACCGTCTCCGCGTTGCCCCGGCTTTCTGTCGCAATGCGCTCGGCGCGCAGGCCAAGATAGGTCGACCATTGCTTGGACAGCTCCCACTCATCCTGCACAAACAGCGCCTGGCGCTGGATATCGGCCGAGAAAGGCTGGCCATCGTACTGCGGCAGTTGCACCACACCGTTCTCGGTGACCGTGCGCAGCTCGTCACGCTTGCGCCATTCCAAATCCCAACCCACGGTCAAGCTGTGATCCTCTCCCAGCAATTGGCCAAACTTGCCGGCCTGAGTCAGGCTGCGATCATGGTTATTGCCGACCGTCTGCCGCTGCACCGCACCGCTGCGAAAAGTCTCGCTATTGAAGGTACCTTTAGAGTCCTGCACGCCGGCCTTCAACTCCAGTCGCTGAGCGTCATTGAAGCGATTGACCCATTGAACATTGCCGCGCAGGTTCTGCCAGGTGCCGTGGCTGGCGCTGTCGTCGTCGAGGCTGGGCTTGCCCGAGAGCACCGTGTTGACGTAGTCGGTCTTGTTGTTCCAGAAACCCTTTTGCGCGAAGGTCTGAAAGGACGCGCTCTCGTCGTCGCTGATCTTCCAATTGACGCGCGGCGCAATATTAAAGCCATGGCCCCAGTTCGGCTGCTCGGCATGTTGGATAACCTGCGAGTCCTTCAACTCTATGCCCTGCGCAAAACGCTCGGTCGTGAAGCTGTTCTGATTGCGCCACTCAAAGGCCGAAATCGGCAGCGAAAGCGCCAAGGGGCCCAGCGTTTCGCCCAAGGTGAAATTGGCATTTGGCGTCGGTCGCTCAATGCTATAGCCTACCCCCAGCCGCAGATCGCGCTGCGACACCCGCGGCGCGTCTTTCAAAATGATGTTGATCGCGCCGGCCACCGCCTGCGCACTCTGGTCGGCGGTCGGGCCCTTGGTGACCTCGATGCGCTCGACCTGCGAGGGGCTGAGCTGATCCAAGGCAAAACCGGGCGGAGCCGGATCACCATTGATCAGAATCAGCGTGTAGCCCGCACCCAGGCCGCGCATGCGCGGTGAGCCGTCTTGCACCGACACGCCGGGCAGGCGCTTGAGCACATCGGACACATTGGTGTCACCGTACTTGTCCATCTCCTCGCGGCCATAGATCTGCTTGGCCACTTGCGATTTGCGGCGCAGGTCGGTGTCGGATTGCTGGCGCGAGCTGAGCTCCACCCGCTCCAAGCGGCTGCCCTGCTGCGGCCGCGCTGGGGTGTCGCCTATGCCAACCGGCATATCCTGCGCCAAAACCAGCCTCGGGCAAATCAACAAAGCCAGCGCAGCGCAAGCTGCGGGCACGGCACGCAATGAGAAGGATGTCAAACGGAACTCCGGAGAATGCACAACAGGTGCGGCACCATAGCTTGCCTTGACTGCGATTGCAGCAGGCAAGCGATCAAGCACCGAATCAGTGGGGCGATTTACGAAGCGCCGCCCTTCAGCTTGGCCAAATTGGCAAAGGCAGCCGCCATCGCACCGCCCGCCGGAGCCGCAGCGGGTGCGGACGCCCGGCCCCCTCCTCCACCACCGCCACCACCGCCGCCGCTGCGCTCATTGCGTCCGGCTGGCCGGTAGCTGTTGTCGGGCTTTGCCCCGCCACGCTGCACCGGCGCATCCAGCTTCATCGTCAGCGAGATGCGTTTGCGGGCGATGTCCACCTCTTGCACGCGCACCTTGACGATGTCGCCGGTCTTGACCACCTCGCGAGCGTCGGTGACGAATTTGTTGGACAACTGGCTGACATGCACCAGCCCGTCCTGATGCACGCCCAGGTCGATGAAGGCGCCGAACTGGGCGACGTTGGAGACCGTGCCTTCCAAAATCATGCCTTCAACCAGATCCTTGATGTCGTCGACACCCTCATTGAAACGCGCCACCTTGAAGTCGGGCCGTGGGTCACGGCCGGGCTTTTCCAGCTCGGCAAGAATGTCCTTAACCGTGATCGCGCCGAACTTCTCGTCGGCAAAGGCCTCCGGCTTCAATGTGCGGATGACGTCGCTCTTACCCATCACTTCAGCGGCAGGCCGGCCGACGGTCTTCAGAATACGCTCGACCAGCCCGTAGGTTTCCGGGTGCACGCCGGAGAAGTCGAGCGGGTTCTCGCCCGCGCGGATACGCAAGAAACCAGCCGACTGCTCGAAGGTCTTGGGCCCGAGGCCCGCCACATCGAGCAATTGCTTGCGGTTCTTGAACGCGCCATTGGCATCGCGCCAGCGCACGATGGACGAGGCGACATTGGCCGAGAGACCCGACACGCGCGACAGCAGCGGCGCCGAGGCGGTGTTCAGGTCCACGCCGACCGAGTTCACGCAGTCTTCCACCACCGTGTCCAGCATCTTGGCCAACTCGCTTTGGTTGACGTCATGCTGGTACTGGCCGACACCAATGCTCTTGGGATCGATCTTGACCAACTCGGCCAGCGGGTCCTGCAATCGACGGGCGATCGAGACCGCACCGCGCAGCGTCACGTCCATATCCGGCAGCTCTTTGGACGCGAACTCGGAGGCCGAATAGATCGACGCACCGGCTTCGCTGACAACCATTTTTTCGATCACCACATCCGGTGCCAGCTGCTGCAGGCGCTTGATCAGGTCGCCGGCCAGCTTGTCGGTCTCGCGGCTGGCCGTACCGTTGCCGATCGCGATCAAATTGACGCCATGCGTCGCGCACAGACGCCCCAGCGCATGGATGGAACCGTCCCAGTCCTTGCGCGGCTCATGCGGGTAGACCACCGCCGTGTCCAGCACGCGGCCGGTGTCGCTGACCACTGCGACCTTGACGCCGGTGCGGATGCCGGGGTCCAAGCCCATCACCACGCGCTTGCCGGCCGGTGCGGCCAAGAGCAGGTCGCGCAGGTTCTCGGCAAACACCTTGATGGCGACGTTCTCGGCCGACTCGCGCAGGCGCGCAAACAGGTCGCGCTCCAAGCTCATCGACAACTTGACCTTCCAGGTCCAGGCCACGGTCTTGCGAATCAGCGCGTCGCCAGGGCGCGTGCCCATGGTCCAGCCCAGGTGGCGGGCAATGCGGCCTTCGGCCAAGCCTGGCTTGCCGGCCACAACTTCTTCGTCCAGCGCCAGCTTGGCGTCCAGAAACTCCAGCGCGCGGCCCCGAAAGACCGCCAGCGCCCGGTGCGACGGCACGGTGCGGATAGCCTCGTCGTAATCAAAATAGTCGCGGAACTTGGAGATATCCGGGTTGTTCTCGTCTTTGCCTTCCATCAGCTTGGAACGGAACAGCCCTTCCGCCCACAGCCATTCGCGCAGCTTGCCGATCAAGACCGCATCTTCGGCCCAGCGCTCGCTGAGCAGATCGCGCACGCCGTCCAGCACCGCGAAGGCATCGGCGAAGCCCGCATCTGCATTGATGAAGGCGCCCGCCTCGACTTGCGGATCCAGATTCGGGTCGGCAAACAGCTTGTCGGCCAAGGGCTCCAGGCCGGCTTCGCGGGCAATCATGCCCTTAGTGCGGCGCTTTTGCTTGTAGGGCAGGTAATGGTCTTCGAGCTCTTGCTTGGTCGGCGCGGCTTCGATCTTGGCGCGCAGCTCCGGTGTCAGCTTGCCCTGCTCCTCAATGCTCTTGAGCACGGCGGCGCGGCGATCTTCCAGCTCACGCAGATAGGCCAAGCGGGCCTCCAGATCGCGCAGCTGGCTGTCATCCAGGCCGTCGGTCACTTCCTTGCGGTAACGGGCGATAAAGGGCACGGTGGCGCCGCCATCGAGCAGCTCCACGGCTGCATTGACTTGGGCCGGCCGAACTTTCAGTTCAGCGGCAATTTGAAGCAGGATCTTGTCCAAAACGTCGAATGTTGCTCAAAAACACAGAGCTGCGCAGTTTGCCACAGGCCTGATTTTGGCCTTGAAGCGACGCTGCGCCCCCCGCCCCGCCCCCTGTGCGAGGCGGCTCACTTCTCGACGCTGAGCCGGCTGGCTTCAAGGGCGGCTTGACCGGGCACCCAACGGGCCAGACCGGCCAGTTGCCGGCCCACGCGCAAGTCTTTGGCCGAGCTGCTCACAAAGCGCGTGGTGCTGCTCCAGTGCAGCAGCATTCCGCCCACGTTGATGGTCTGGCGCAACACGTCAAGCGCGTCGATGCGGCCGCTGAACTCCAGCGGCTCGGCCGCTTGCGCATGCACCTCGCGCGCCACCAGCAGCCCGCCACTCATCTTGCCCGACACCGAGGCTTCGGCACCCACGGCGAGGTTTGCCAGCCCCTCGAACACCGCCTGCGAGGCGTCGACCGCCACGCCGTCGAGCGCAAAGCGCTGCGCACTGCTGAATTGCGTGACACGGCCCTCCAACTCCACCCGTGAGCCTTCGGGTGGGCGCACCGCATCCTCGCGCAGCACCAGTAGCGCCAAACTGCCGTCGGCACGCGCAGCCCCCACCACCAGCCGCACCACGGCGCCAAGCTCAAGCCCCGCAGGCAGCATGGCCGCATCTGCGGCGTAGGCTTGCAAACTGCCGACCTGCACGGTGCCGGCAGCGCGGTCGATGCCGGAAAGCAGGCCGCGCAGCATGTCGGTGTCGCCCGGACGGGCCAGCGCCACGCGCGAGGCCACGACCTGGGAGCGGGCCAAATCGAGCTGCCCCCAGACCCGCAAATTGCGGCCGGTGCCACCCGCGCCGATGCCGCTGAGGCCCGGTACCGAAGGCGGCAGCTTGACCCGCTGGCCCAGAATGATGGCGGTCTGGGCATCGAGCCAGGTGGCCTCGCCGCGCAATTGGGTGTCGACCTCCAGCGACTTCGCCAGCGCCAAGTTCCGGCCGGCCACGGTGATGATCTGCCCCGCCCGCACCCGCGCCGTCATGCCAGGCTCGATCTCGTTCTCGCGCAGGCTCTGCCCGTCACCGTCCGTCAGCAGCGCGCCGCCGGTGGCCAGTTGCACGCCGCCTACGTTGATCGGCCCCACCGCATTGATCGCCGCACTCAAAAAGCTGCTCCTCACGATGCCGGTGCCGCCCGCGCCTATGCCCAGAGGATGACTATTGGGCTGCTCGCTCAAGGCTTCGCCGCTATCGCCCCCGCCGCAGGCCGATAGCGCGGCGCCACCGGCAATTGCCAACAACAATTGGCGCCGGGATGGGTTCAACTCAGGGCTTGGCTTCATGGTCATTCTCTGGTTCGCTGAAACTAAAAAGACCTAGGCGAGCGCGGTGCGTCCCGCTGCGGCCTGCGGCTTGATCCTCGGCCACGCGGCGCTCCAACTCGGGCACGACCTCGGCCAACACGCGTTGCCATTGCTGTGCCGCAATCTCCCGAATCGCGGCCGCCGTGGGCTCGCTGAGTTCATCGGCAAAAATGGCCTGCTCGAAATGCCGCCGGTCGCGGTGGATGACGTTGGCACTGGCCGCGGCGAGATGGTCGCCGACATTGGCGCCGAGAAAACCGAACATCTGGGCGTCGTCCTTCTCGGGTACATAACGGTCGGGCTCCAGGTATACGGTCTGGCCGTCCTCGCTCAGGCGCGCCATCCCCAGGCGCAGCATCTCGTCAAGCAAGCTGCGTGGGTGCACGTGGCGGGTGATGGACCCCGCCAGCGTTTCGAAACTTGGCGCTTTGCCGGTGCGCGGCAGAGCGCGCGGCTGGCCGGACTCGTCACGCAGCTTCTTGGCCGTGCTCCAGCGCAGATAGAGCTGGTTGACGGCCGAGGGCTTGGCCGCCGCGCTCGCATCCGGCGCCGCACTCAGCCTCGCCACCTCGCGCCGGCTCAGACCCGTCGCCGTCGCGACCTGACTCACGTCGCGCGCCCCGACGCCGCCGGCGGCGCGCTTGGCCTCGCGAGCGGCGTCCACAAAAGCCTGCTTGAGCGCCTCCTCGGCCCGGTCATAGGCCAGCCCCTGCGCCACGCAAAGGCGCGTGAGCGGCAGCAACACAGCCTCGAGGGCCCGCAGTAACAACTCATTGCGTTTTTCCATTTGACAGATCAATTCTAAGCGCGCAAAGTGAAATGCGCAATTTGTGCATTTCATCAAACGGTCAGCCAAAGGAGCTTCTCATGCCCAGCTACACCCTCAACGTCAATGGCGTGGAACGCCCGGTCAACGTCAGCGCTGCCGACATGCCCCTGCTGTGGGTGCTGCGCGATGTGCTCAACCTCACCGGCACCAAATACGGCTGCGGCATCGAGGTCTGCGGCGCCTGCACCGTGATGGTCAACGGCGAGCCGCAGAAGTCCTGCGATATGGACGTCTCCTCGGCAGTTGGCAAACGCATCGTCACCATCGAGGGCCTTTCGCCCGATCGCAGCCACCCGGCGCAAAAGGCCTGGATCGCCCACCAAGTGCCGCAGTGCGGCTACTGCCAGTCAGGCATGTTGATGGCCACCGCTTGCGCGATGCAGGCCGGGCATCACGGCAGCTCGATCGCTTCGGAACTCAACAATGTCTGCGTCTGCGGCACCTACCAGCGCATCAAGAGCGCGGTGACCGCGCTTTAACCGGGACTCAATATGAACGCCCAACTTCAACGCCGCGAGTTCCTCGCCTCCACCGTCGCCAGCTCGGTGGCCTTTACCCTGGGTTTCCAGCTCGATGGCCGCGAGGCTCGAGCCGCAACGGCAAGCACCCCAACTGCCACCCAAGTCAACACCTGGCTGAGCATCGCCGCCGACGACAGCATCACCCTCACTGTCGGCGCCTCCGACATGGGCCAGGGCTCGGTGCAGGGGCTGGCGCAGATCCTGGCCGAGGACCTGATGGTCAACCCGACGCGCGTGCGCATCGCGCAGGGCGGGCCCACCATGGTCAACCCCGCGCCGGTGGGTGCGGCCATCAACACGGTCGGCTCCGGCGTCACGCGCAACAACTTCTGGCGCCTGCGCGATGCCGGCGCCATCGCCCGCGAGACGCTGGTGCAGGCGGCCATGAACACCCACGGGGACGCCAACCGCAGCAACTACTCGGTATTGGACGGTGTCGTCAGCCACAGCGGCGGCGCGCGCTACAGCTACGGCCAGCTGGCTCCGGCCGCCGCCCTGCTGACCCCGCCCGCCAGCGCGCCGCTGGTGCCCGGCGCGCAGCTGCGCTGGATCGGTCAGGCCATGGAGCGGCAAGACATTCCCAGCAAGGTGGACGGCAGCGCCCGCTACGGCCTGGATGTACGCCTGCCCGGCCAAGTGTTCGCGGCGGTCAAGCATTGCCCGAGCTTTGGCGGCAAGCTGGCCGCAACACCGACCAAACCCGCGGCGGCCATCGCGGTGGTGCCGCTGGCGGTGGCCGCCGGCACGGCGCGCGGCGCCGACCTTGCCGGCAATATCAACGCGGTGGCGGTCGTGGCCAGCACCAGCTGGGATGCGATGCGCTTGGCCCGTAACCTGAGCGTCAAATGGACGCTGCCCGCCAACGCCGCCGCGCTCAACAGCACCCAAATTCTGGCCGACGCCAAGGCCTTGCTGAAAAGCGCACCCGCCTATGTCGCCGGAGCCGCCAACCCGCCGGGCACCTGCTATACGGTCGAGGCCAGCACCGCCAACCCCGATGCGGCGCTGACCCGTACCGGCGTCAAGCGCCTGGACGCGACCTACACCCTGCCCTACGTGGCGCATGCCTGCATGGAGGTGCTGAACTGCACGGTGGACTATGTCGCCGGCCAGCGCTGCGATGTCTACGCCCCCACCCAGTCCGCCCGCAATGCGCTGGCCATCACCATGCAGCTGACCGGTCTGCCCGAGAGCGCCGTGCACATCCACACCACCTTGCTGGGCGGCGGGCTGGGGCGCAAGGCCGAGGTGGACTTCATCGCCCAGGCCGTGCAACTCGGCATGGCCCTGGGTCGGCCGGTGCAGCTCTTCTACCCGCGTGAAGAAGACTTCGGTCACGACCAATACCGCCCCATGGCCGCCGTGCAGGTGCGCGCCGCCCTCGACCCGGGCAATGCGGTGGCGAGCTGGATCTACCGCAATGTCTCGCCCTCTATCCTCGGCCAACGCGGCAGCGTGCTGGGCCCCAAGGGCGACAGCCAGGGCTATGAAGCCTCGCAAGGCTTGCCCTACGCCTTTGGTGCGCGGCGGGTCGAGTGGGTCAGTCACCCGGCGCCTATCCCGGTCGGTTTTTGGCGCTCGGTGGGCGCATCGATCAACACCTTTGCGGTGGAGTCGGCCATCAACGAGCTGGCGCAACTGGCCGGTCAGGACGCGCTGCAGTTCCGCCGCGCCCGTCTGACCGACCCGCGCTGGATTGCGGTGCTGGAAGCGGTGGCCGGCGCCAGCGGCTGGAACAGCGCGCCGAAAGCGGGTACCGCCCGCGGCGTAGCCATTGGCACAGCCTTCAATACCATCGTGGCGATGGTGGTCGAGATCACCGGCAGCAACCTTAGCAACTTCAAGCTGAGCCGCGTCTGGCTGGCCTGCGACTGCTACCTGACCGTCAACCCGCGCAACGTCGAAGCCCAGCTGATCGGCGGCGTGGTGCACGCGATCAATGCGACGCTCTACGGCCAGCAGACCTTTGTAAACGGCGCGGCGCAGCGCAAGAACTTCAACACCAACCCGATGATCCGGCTGCAGCAGATGCCCACCGTCTCGGTCACCTTGATCCCGAGTCCGACGACGCTGGACCGCGCCCAAGCCATCGGCGGCGTGGGCGAGCTTGGCGTGCCGAGCTTTGCGCCGGCCTTGGCCGGCGCTCTGCTCAAACTCACCGGCCAGGCGGTGCGGAGCTTGCCCTTGTTGCCGAATGCGACGATGGGCGAAGCTTGAAGCTTGAGGGGCCGGGGAGGCGATGGGGCGCGCCCGGCGCAAACCCGTCAACTCGGCCCCGCCGAATACCCTGACCTTTGGTGGGTGTCATGTGTAGCTGGCATAGTTCGGCCCTGCCGCGCAGACCGATTTGCGTGCCTTGATCCCGAATTCCTTGCCGAATTCCTCGCCAATACACAGAGAAAATTTTCAATGACACCTAGCGCCCGCTCCCTGCTGAATATCGCCTTGCTCAGTGGCTTGGCCCTCGCCGGCCAAAGTGCCTCCGCCCAAGCCTTTGACGCCGCGCGCATTTACGGTGCCATACCCGACCGTGACGGCGGCGCGCTGGGCCTGGGCGTATTTGGCGGCCAAAAGTACCTGGGCGCGAAAGAAACCCGCGTCTTGCCCATACCGGTGATCGACTACCAATGGAGCAACGGTTTCTTCGCGGGCACCGGCAACGGACTGGGCATCAATTTCTCCAAACAACCCAATATCAGCTATGGCCTGCGGGTCACGGCCGACTTCGGCCGCGATGAAGATCTGTCGGACACGTTGAACGGCATGGGCGACATCAAGATTCGCCCCGAATTCGGCGGCTTCGTCAACTACAACCTGACTCAAAGCTTTGTGCTGACCTCGTCGCTGCGCTATGGCGCGGGCAATGACAGAAAAGATATGCAGTTGGATCTGGGTGCGGTCTACTCCACCATGCTGGCACCGCAATGGCGCATGGGCGTCGGTGCGGCGCTGACCTTGGTCAATGCGGACTATATGCAAACGAACTTTGGCGTTACGGCCGCGCAGTCTGCGCGCAGCGGACATGCCGTCTACACCCCAGGCGCCGGCCTGCGTGATGTGCGAGCCAACCTCTCGTTGACCTACGCCATTGACCAACGCATGGCCATCACCGGCGCCTTGTCGGCGCGCGCGCTGCAAAGCGATGCCAAGGACAGCCCAATTACCCGCAAGGCCAACAGCATTGGCGGCGGCGTGGTCGGCACTTACTTGTTCTGACCGCTGAATTAAGCGTCAAACAGCGCTGCGGCTCTTCAACCAAGCCGCAGCACCGTCACCGGCCACTCGCCCGCTGGCCATGCTGGCGCTGAGCAGATAGCCGCCGGTGGGCGCTTCCCAGTCCAGCATCTCGCCGGCGCAAAACACGCCCGGCAGTTTCTCCAGCATCAGCTCGGGCGTCAGCGCCTCCAGACGCACGCCGCCGGCCGTGCTGATCGCCTCGGCCACCGGCCGCGCCGCCACCAAGCGCAGTGGCAACCGTTTCAAGGTAGCGGCCAAGGTGGCCGGGTCCCCGTACTGTTCCTTGTTCAAAACCTCGCGCAGCAGGCCGGCCTTCAAGCCCTCGATGCCGAGCCGGCTCTTCAGATGCGTAGAAAGCGAGCGCGGACCGCGCGGGCGCGCCACCTCTGCCGCCACGAAGTCAACCGTGCGATCCGGCAAAAGATCGAGGTGAATCAAGGCCTGGCCAAATTCGGCGATTTCCTCGCGCAGCAAGGCGCTGGCGGCATAGACCAAAGAGCCTTCGATGCCGTCCTCGGTGATGACGAACTCACCTTGACGCGCGAACTGGCGTCCGCTTTGGCCCTCGAAATGCAGCGCCACCGGCTTGACCGGCAGGCCGGCAAAGCGCGCGGTAAAGAGTTCACTCCAGCCGACCGGTGGCACAGCTTGCTCCAGGGTCGGGTCTTGCCTAGGGCCCAATTCAAAGCCGCAGTTGGCCGCACGCAGCGGCGCGATCTCAACACCCTGCTGCGCCAGCAATGGGGCCCAAGCGCCATTGGAGCCGAGCTGCGGCCAAGACGCGCCACCCAGCGCCAACACCACGACATCGGCCTGGGCCGTCAGTTGGCCTGATTCCCCAGCAAAACGAAGACCGCCATCTTCGGCCCATCCCAACCAACGCTTGCGCATATGAAAGCGCACGCCGGCCTCGCGCAAACGGCTCAACCAAGCGCGCAACAAAGGCGCGGCCTTCATCGAACTCGGAAAGACCCGGCCCGAGGACCCGACAAAGGTCTCGACGCCCAGCTCTGCGGCCCAGGCGCGCAGGCTCGGCCCATCCAAACGGTCAAGCCAAGCAGCGACCTCAGCGCTGCGTTCCGCAAAGCGCGAGTCAAAAAGCGGCCGCTCTTCGGAATGAGTCAAATTGAGTCCACCCTTGCCCGCCAGCAGAAATTTGCGCCCGACCGAGGCCATCGCGTCATACAGATCGACTTCGACACCGGCCGCCCGCAGCCGTTCGGCCGCCATCAGGCCAGCCGGCCCGCCTCCGATGACGATGGCTGTTTTGGACAAGGAGCTGGGCTGGGACATAGAACACGCTTTCGACTGGAATTGAGGCGGGAGTGTGACAGATCAGTCCAACGGCAGAAACACCGCGAACCTGCTCCCCACCCCGACCTCACTCTCTACCGCTATGCGACCGCGATGCTTGTCGACAATCTTGTTGACGATACCCAGGCCAAGGCCGCTGCCCTCGCCGACCGGTTTGGTAGTGAAGAAGGGATCAAAAATTCGGCCACGGATCGCTTGCGGGATGCCGCAGCCGTTATCGCCGACCGACACCACCAGGCTCTGAGCCTCCCGCCCAATCGAGATCGTCAACACACCCTGATGCTGCATCGCCTGCAGCGCGTTGTGGATCAAATTAGTCCAGACCTGATTGAGCTCATCGGGCAGGCAGGGCAAGAGCGGCAGGTCCGGCTCGTAACGACGAATCAGCTCGCATCCTTGCTTGAGCTGGTTTTGATAGATTGTCAGCACCGTCTCTACGCTCTCGACCAGGTCGGTCGGGCGCAACTCGCCACTGTTGTCAACACGCGAATAACTCTTCAGTGCAAAAACAATCTTGGCGACCCGCTCGACCGCTATGTTGATATTGGCGGCACTACGCACCACCGTCGAGACGCCCTGCACCGCCTGGAGAATTCGCTCGCGTAGCGGGTGGCGTAGCAGCGGCAGCAGCGCCTCGGGCAGCGTCGTCAAGCCCAGTTGCGCCAGCAATATGGCCAGCGCACGGGGGTCGTCCATGCCAGCGCGACCCACGCCGGTCTGCGCAGTGGCGGCCTGCTCCAAGGCGAGCATCAAACCCTTCACCACCACCCGTTCCTCGCGCGAACTCCAGACCATGCCGGCGCGGCTGGCTTGTTCGATCAAGTCGACCAACAGCGCTTGACTGGGCGCATCCAGCAACTGCAACAGCGGCGGCAGACCGGCCAGCGTGTCGGCCAGCGACTCGACCATGGTGGCACCGCTGGATTTGATGGCGCCAATCGGCGTGTTGATCTCATGCGCAACATTGGCCACCAACTGGCCCAGCGACGCCATCTTCTCGGACTGGATCAGCTGCGCCTGCGCCTCGGCATTGGCCAGCGCGATGGCGCCGTAGGCGCACAGCGTTCGGAAGATCGCAACCTCGCGCTCGCCATAGGCTTGCGGGCGCGGCGACTGTATCGACATCAGACCCAATAGACGTTCACCGACCAGCAAGGGCGCGAACATCATGCTGTGGCATTCAACCGTCCCTGGAAGGGTGACCGATTGCCCCGGTTTGGACTCGACCACCACCTCGCGGCGCTCCGCGATACAGCGCCGCCCAGGCCCGCCCGGCCTTAGTTTATGACTGACGGGGGGAAGTGGCTCACCTCCCTCCATGCCGAACAGCATCGTGACGGTCTCGCCATCCACGCCCAGCCGGTAGATCAGGAATGAAAAGGCGTCCAGCAAAGTATGGACATGCTTATCCAAGGCCGCAAAGATGGCGCCGGCGTCGAGGTTGCCGGTGATGTCGCGACCGATCGCGCCGAGTTGCTCCAGGGTGCTGTTGGCCCGCTCCAAGCTCGCTGCCCGCTCGGCATGGGCAAGAGCCAGCAAACGGTGCTGCTCGCCCTCGGCCTGCGCCCGCTCGGTCTGGTGCGCCACTTGCATCGCGATGGCGCGCTTACTGGCATTTTGGCTGTGGGTCTTTTCAAGCGCCTGGGCGGCTTGCAAGCTGATGTCATAGGCCCGTACATGATCGCCGGCCTTCGCGTATTCGCTCGCAAGGCTAGCCAGTAAGTCGGCGGGCACCAGATAGCCTTCTACTTCAGCGGCAATATCCAGCGCCATGTGCAAATAGTGCAAGGCCGGGCTGAGCGCCGTCACAGCTTGCTGCAGCAATTGCCGGTGAGCGCTCAAGATTTCGGCCATGACCTGCAAGGCAGCAATACGCAAGGTCGTACCAACGCGCCGCCCTTCCAAGGCCAGCGTCGCCGCCTTTATGGCCTGAGCTGGGTTCCCACCGGCCAGCAGCGCGCGCGCCTGCCCGACTCGCGCCTGACAAAGCAGGTCGGGCGAATCCAATGCAATGGCCTTTTGCTCCACCCTTCGCAGCGCCTCCAGCGCAAGTTCGAATCGCCCACAGGCCAAGTCAAGCTCGGCCAAGTTCCGCAAAGCCATTGCATAGATTTTTGACTCTGCCTGCCCGGCCAGCATTTGCAAGCCCTCATTCAGCAATTCGCGGGCAGCCTCGTGACGTTTCAGGCGCTGAAAAATTTCGCCCGTCTGCATCAAGGCAAGCCCTGTTGCCGACCTCAAACCGCATCGCCGCGCCAGACTCAGTCCACGTTGGCTCCAGTCCAGCGCCGCCTCGAAGTCATTGAGTTCCTTGAAGCCGATACTGATGTTGGCTGCAGTACGGACAGCTCGCAAGGTTTGCCCGCCAGTCAAGGCTTGCGAATGGGCGTCAATGAATTTCAAAATTGCCTGCCCGGGGTCACCGAGCATGCCGGCCAGCAGGCCCTCCATTTCCTTGGCTGAAGCTCCGGCGAGCGCAGGGTAATCGGGCGCTCCAATTTGCCAGCGTTGATCCCAACGCTGCTTTCCCGCCACCACGTCCCGGAAGATCAGAGACTGCATCAACATCAGTTCGGCAAACTCAAGCCGCAACGGGTCAAATCTGACCGCTGCGGCGGCCACCGCCTGATACTCGGCATCACGACTTGCCTCGTCACCCTGCGCGCCGGCAATCAGCGCACGCAATGAATGCGCGTCGGCGCGCCCGATCGCATCGGCGCTGGCCTCGAACTCGGCCAAGGCCTGCTGCGCCGCGCGAGCAGCGTCCTCCATCTCGGTTTGCTGACAACTGATCTCGCCGCGAATCAACAGCAGGCGCGCGTTAGCGCTGCGCGACACAAGGTCGGGCCAAACGCCACCGGCGAGCAGTTCCTGCGCCTCGCCGGACAGCGCCAAGGCGCGAACCGAGTCGCGCTCGCGCAAATGCCAAGCCAGTGCGATCAGCGCCGGCAGGCGCTCGGCACCGCAGGCCGCCCGCAGCGCGGCCTCCAGCAGCGCAACGGTTTCATCGGTCGCAAAGAACTCCAGCATGGGCGCCGAGCCGGCCATCTCAATCAGTCCTTGCGCTCGGGGCATTCGCAAGCCACCAGCCGCTCGCTCAAGGCCTGCGTCTCGGCGCGCAGTTGCGCAATTTCCTCGACCGTCTGCCGGGCCTGGTCATAGGCGCCAGCGGCGCTGTTGACGGCCATGACAAGATCGGCGTTATTAAAGGGCTTTTCCAGAAAGCGATAGAGCCGCGCCTCGTTGATCGCACGCCTGACGCCGTTCAAATCACTCTGCCCGGTCAACATGATCTTGACCGTATCCGGCGAGCGCTCATGCAAACGCACCAGCAACTCGTCGCCTTTCATGCCCGGCATGATGTAGTCGGCGATCACGACGGCCAGCGCTTGACCGTCCTTTTGCAGATCGTCGGCAATTTCCAGCGCCTCTTCGCCGCTTTCGGCGATCTCGATCGTGGCGCTAGCTCCCGCATGCTGGCTCAGCAAAGAACGCAGCGCGGTCAACATGGTGCTGTCATCGTCGACACACAATATGGTCGTCTTACCCATCACGATTCCCCTGAAGATTCAAAGAATTATGCGGTTCAGCGCTGATGCGCAAAGCGGTGGCGCAGCGCCTGTCGAGGGGGGGGGGCTTGAGCACGGACGGGAGATCAGCCCAAGGGCTTGTGCTTACGCTGCCATTCACTTTCAATCCAGGTCGATTGAGCCCCGCCTGGCTGTGAACTCAAACAGCGCGCAGCGCGGCTCGTAGCTTGACGCCTAACTCCGGCCGGTCCTGAAACGGATCGGTCGGGTTACGCCGCTGCAGCACATCGTCCATGCGCGTTTGCACGCTGCTCAGCGCCTGCGGGTGGCTGAAGACATAGAACTGCTGCGCGGCCATCGCCGCAAACACCATCGCTGCCACTTCGGCCGCTGTCACCTTGCCCGAGTTGACTGCCTTGTCGCTCATCGCCTGCCCGATCAGCTGGCTCTGCGTGGGCCGGCTGCCTTTCAATTCCGCCGGGCGGTTGCGATGGCTTTGCGCAATGCCGGTGGGCACGAAAAAGGGGCACAGCAGTGAGCAGTGAATCTGCTCGGTGACCAAGGCCAAGTCTTGATAGAGCGTCTCGCTCAGGCTCACCACCGCGTGTTTGGAGACGTTGTAAACGCCCATATTGGGCGCATTGACGACGCCGGCCATCGAAGCGGTATTGACGATATGGGCCTCAAAGTTCGGATCGGCGGCCGCTGCCGCCAACATCATCGGCGTGAACAGACGAATGCCGTGGACCACGCCCATCACGTTGACGCCCAACACCCAGTCCCAGTCGGCTTGGCTGTTCTCCCAGATCAGCCCGCCAGAGCCCACGCCGGCATTATTGAAAACAAAATGGGGCGCGCCGAAGCGCAACTGGACGGCAGCCGCGAGCGCCTCCATCTCGGCCGCCTTGGCCACATCGACCCGCTGTGCCAGCAGCGGAAGACCATCGAATTCGGCCGCAGCGCGCTCCAGCGCGTCGGCCTGTACATCGCAAAGCACCAGGTTCATGCCGCGCGCGGCGGCGATGCGGGCGACCTCAAGGCCGAAGCCAGAACCCGCACCGGTGATCACGGCAGTCTTGCCGGCGTAGTGTTTCATCGCTTGAACTCGTCCTTAAGTCTTGCGCAGGGCATAGCCGATGCGCGGGAAATGCACATGTACCAGGCCGGCTCGCTCATCCACACGGCGCACGCTGATACGGCCTTGACTCAGGCCCACCAACTCGCCGCAGACGGGATCACGGGCGTAGTCGCTGGCGCTGACCAGCACCTTGTCGCCGGGCTCGAAGCCCAGCCCGGCCTGCACGCTGACCGGCTCTTGCGGGCCAAGCTTGCGAGCGACCTCGATGGCGGCCAGGCTGTCCGATTTACTGCGCTGACCATGGCCAAAGGCGGCCATTCGCTCGAACCAGGCCTTCAAGCGCTGGAGGGGCGCAAGAATGCCCGCCACTGGCGGCGCCAGGCGAACAAACCAAACGCTTTGCGCAACAGCAAAGTCGGCCAACGTCGCTGCGGTGCCGAGCAAAAAGGGTCGGCCGTCGCTCAGCATGGCCTCCAGCCAGGCCCCGTAACTCTGTAGCTCAGCGGCGGCGTCCAGGCTGCTCGGCCGCACGTTGCCGGCGGTCATGGCCGCACGGTCGGCCGCGAAGGCCGCCATGAATTCGGGCGGCGCGCCGGCAAAGATCGCTGCCGCTCCGGCCGGCTGCAAGGTGTAGGACACTGCGGCCAAGAACAATGACTTATCGGCCCATTGCGCCAACAGCCGCTCGGCACCGGCGCTCTGCGGCGGGAACAAGCTGGGCGTCGCCTGGCGCGCCTCGATCAGCTCGCACATCAAGGCCGTATCGCAATAAATATCGCCGGCAATCTGCAAAAACGGTGTGCGCCTATAGCCGCCGGTCAGCGCCAGCACATCGGGTTTGGGGCAGATCACCGGCACCGTGACGCTCTGCCAAGCCAATCCTTTGTACCCCAGGATCAGGCGCATCTTCTGGGAGAACGGTGAGCCGGCATAGTGATGAAGAATCAGCTCCGTCATGGCGATGGCGGCCTTTGCATATCGATGTGGACGATGCCGTCTTCGTCGTAGGGCGCCGAGACGCTGACAAATCCCAGGCTCGAATAGAAGTCCAACAGATAGCTTTGCGCGCTGATGGCCACGGTCTGTCCGGGCCACAGCCTGGCGCATTCAAGCAGCGCACGCTGCATCAGCGCGCGGCCCGCACCGCTGCCGCGCGCGGCCGGCGCCGTGACGACGCGGCCGATCTCCGGCAGCAGATGCGCTGGGCCTTTCGCCAGCGGTGGCAATAAGCGGGCGCAGGCCAGCAACTCGCCGCTGCTCTCCTCATGCCCCAGCAGATGCCAAGCCAGCAGGTCCACGCCGTCGGGGTCGAGATAGACGCAGGCCTGCTCAAGCACAAACACGCGCGCGCGCAGCGCCAAGGCTTGGTAAAGCGCCAGCGGGCTCAAGTCGGCCAGCGGCGCGACGCTCCAGCGCAAAGCCATCAGACCAGCTTGACCAGCTGTTTGCCGAAATTCTTGCCCTTGAGCAGGCCCAGAAAGGCCTCGGGCGCAGCAGCCAGCCCCAAGGCCACCGATTCGCGGAACTTCAGTTTGCCCATGGCGACCATGCCGCCCAACTCCTTCAACGCTTCGGGCCAGACCTCCATATGCTCGCTGACGATAAAGCCCTCGATCTTCATGCGGTTGACCAGGATCAGTTGCGGCGCGCTCATCGGAATCGGCTCACCGTTGTAGCCGGAAATCATGCCGCACATGGCGACACGGCTGAAGGCATTGGCGCGCAGCATGACCGCATCCAGAATCATGCCGCCGACATTCTCGAAATAGCCGTCAATACCGTCCGGGCATGCCGACTTCAGTGCCGCCGACAGCGACTTCACGTCCCGGTGTTCTTTGTAATCGATGCAGGCATCAAAACCCAACTCCTCGACCACATAACGGCATTTATCGGCGCCACCGGCCAGGCCCACAGCACGCGCGCCGCGCGCCTTGGCCAACTGCCCCACGACCGAGCCCACCGCGCCGCTGGCGGCGCTGACCACCACCGTCTCGCCCGCTTTGGGGTTGATGATTTTCACCAGACCGTACCAAGCGGTGACGCCGGGCATGCCGACCGCACCCAGATAGGCCGACAGCGGGATATGCGTGGCGTCCACTTTTTGTATCACGCCGCGCTGGCTCGCATCGACGACGAAATACTCTTGCCAGCCGCCCATGCCGACCACCTTATCGCCGGCCGCAAATGCTGCATTCTTGGAGGTCACCACCTCGCCAACCGTGCCGCCCAGCATCACCTCATTGAGGCCTTGAGGCTGCGCGTAGCTCTTGCCCTCATTCATGCGGCCGCGCATATAGGGGTCTAGGCTCAGGAAATGGTTGCGGATCAAGACCTGACCCTCGGCCAAGTCAGGAATTGCGGCTTCGACCAGCTTGAAGTTATCTAAGCTCGGCTCGCCTTGCGGGCGGGAGATAAGTTGGATTTGCGCATTGACATGACTCATGGGGTACTCCTCAATTGGGGTCTGGCTTTAAAAGCAAAGATTGAATCATGCGGCAGCAGCTGGCTGCGTCCCTTGGGCGACATAAAAAAACCCGCAACTGGCATTTGACCCCGGCTGCTCAAGTTCTACAAACTCAGGCCGATAGCCTCCCATGCGCAGCCGGGGCCCGAGCGGATGCTCTGTAGCCTTTTCACCCAGCGGGTCTTCAGGAGCAAACCATGAATCTGTCGAATTTCAAGATCGGCACCAAGCTGATCGCTGGCTTTTTGATGGTTTCAGCCGTCGGTGCGCTGATAGGCCTGCTCGGCTTGTCCAAAATGGGGCAGATGAATCAGGCCGCCAGCGAGATGTACGAAAAGGAATTCATGGCCGTGTCCTTCATCAAGGAAGCCAATACCGACCTGATTTATGTTGAACGCGACCTGCGCAATGCGCTGCTCGCCACCAGCCCCGACTGGCGCAACAAATCGCGTGAATCCGTACGAAAGTACATCGCCACGGCCAAAAGCAATATCAAGCAGGCAGACCCCTTGTTCTGGACCGAAAAAGGCCGGGCCGAGATGGGCAAACTCAACAGCATGTGGGGCGCTTTTGAATCGGCCGTCGGCACCATGGACGGCAAAGTGGCGGACGAAAGCCCGGCCGGCCATGCAGCGGCGGTCGAGTTCATGTTCGGCACCTTGGCGCCATTGAGCACCCAGGTAGACGAGCAACTGAACGTGCTGGTGGACAACAAGGAAGCCAATGCCAAGCGCATCGATGCAAGCAATGACGCCCGCTATACAAGCAGCCGCAATCTGACCCTGGGCTTGATCTTGCTGGGCGTCGCTGCCAGCGTCGGCCTGGGCTTGATCATCAGTCGCAATGTAGTGGGCGCGCTGCAGCGCTCGCTGGCGGCGGCAGAGCGCATGAGTGACTTCGATTTGAGCGAAGCCTTACAAGCCACGGGCAAGGACGAAAGCGCTGAGCTGCTGCGTGCCCAAGAGGCGATGCGTCAAAAGCTGCAAGACATCGTGGCCCAGGTGCGCGACAACGCCGAAAGCGTGGCCACCGGCAGCGGCCAGATTGCGCAAGGCAATGCCGACTTGAGCCAGCGCACCGAAGAGCAAGCCAGCGCCCTGGAAGAAACGGCGGCCACCATGGACGAACTCAGCTCCACCGTGCGCAACAATGCCGACAACGCCAAACAAGCCAATCAGTTGGCGCTGGGCGCATCGACGGTGGCCAGCCAAGGTGGCGCGGTAGTGGGCCAAGTGGTTGAGACGATGAAGGGCATCAACGACAGTTCGCGCAAGATCTCAGACATCATCAGCGTGATCGACGGCATCGCCTTCCAGACCAATATCCTGGCGCTGAACGCCGCCGTCGAGGCGGCCCGTGCCGGCGAGCAAGGGCGTGGCTTTGCTGTCGTGGCCAGCGAGGTGCGCTCGCTGGCGCAGCGCAGCGCCGAAGCGGCCAAGGAAATCAAGACCTTGATCAACGCCAGCGTCGAGCGGGTCGAACAGGGCACGGTGCTGGTCGACAAGGCCGGTGTGACGATGAGCGAGATCGTCACTGCGATTCGCCGCGTCACTGACATCGTCGGCGAGATCAGCAGCGCCAGCACCGAGCAAAGTGCCGGTATCGCCCAGGTCGGAGAGGCGATCACGCAGATGGACAAGGTCACCCAGCAAAACGCTGCGCTGGTGGAACAAAGCGCCGCCGCAGCGGAAAGTCTGCGCCAACAGGCCGGCCAACTGGTGCAGGCCGTGGCAGTGTTCAAGCTCAGCCACAGAGTTTGAATGGGCACAGCAGAGTTTTCAAAACACCTGCAAAATCAACAAGCGCTACGCACAACCCCTCACCCCGGGAGAGTCCCAATGCAGCTGACTGACTACAAGATCAACACCAAATTGATCGCCGCGTTCATCGCTGTTGCCTTGATCGGGGCAGCCTTAGGCAGCTTTGCCATCTTCAATATGAAGCGCATCAATGATGCCGATACGAGTTTGTACGAGAAGGAGCTGGTGGGTCTATCCTTGGTCAAGGAAGCCAATGCGCAGCGCTTGCAAGCCTTGGTCGCAGTGCGCGATACCTTGCTGGCCACCGACGCTCAAGAGCGTGAGCAAGCTTTGGCCTTGATGGCCGAATCGCGCAAGAAATACAGCGATTTGCTCGAGCAAGCCAGCAAACTTGCCAGCAGCGACAAAGCTCGCTCAGCCTTGTCCAACTTGCGCGTTTTGGCGGACAAAGATCAGCAGATTGCACAGGACTTGGTCAAACGAATCCAAACCACGGACTTGAGCGGGTCAAACGAAAGCATCAAATTCATCAAGTCCGACGTCACGCCGCACGGCATCCAAGTTGATCAGGCGCTCAAGGCGCTGTCACAGTTGAAGGAAGCCGAGGCCAAAGCAGTCTCCGATACCAACAGCGAGCTTTACGAAAACAGTCGCAACATCACGATCGCCTTGATCGTGCTCGGCGTCGCGGCCGGCATCGCCTTGGGCACTGGCATCAGCCGCCATGTCACGGCGCCGCTGGCGCATGCTGCCGCCGGCGCTCGCGCGATGAGCGAAGGCGATATGACGCAAGACTTGAGCGTGGTCGGCAAGGACGAAACTTCGCAACTGCTGCAGGCCCTTGATGAAATGCGTCGGCGCCTGCAAGGCATCGTCAGCAGCGTGCGTGAGAACTCCGAAAGCGTCGCCACCGGCAGCGGCGAAATCGCGCAAGGTAACGCCGACCTCAGTCAGCGCACCGAGGAACAGGCCAGTGCGCTGGAGCAAACTGCCGCCACCATGGACGAACTCAGCTCCACCGTGCGCAACAACGCCGACAACGCCAAACAGGCCAATCAACTGGCCCTCAGCGCCTCAACGGTTGCACAGCAAGGTGGCGCGGTGGTGGGTGAGGTGGTGGAGACCATGAAGGGCATCAACGACAGCTCGAAAAAGATCTCCGACATCATCAGCGTGATCGACGGCATTGCCTTCCAGACCAATATCCTGGCGCTGAACGCGGCGGTGGAAGCGGCGCGGGCCGGCGAGCAAGGGCGCGGTTTTGCGGTGGTGGCCAGCGAGGTGCGCTCGCTCGCCCAGCGCAGCGCCGAGGCCGCCAAGGAGATCAAGACGCTGATCAATGCCAGCGTCGAGCGGGTCGAGCAAGGCACGACCTTGGTCGACAAAGCCGGCGTGACCATGACCGAAATCGTCAGCTCGATTCGGCGCGTGGCCGACATCGTCGGCGAAATCAGCGCCGCCAGCTCGGAGCAAAGCTCAGGCATCGCGCAGGTCGGCGAGGCGATCACGCAGATGGACAAGGTCACCCAGCAAAACGCAGCGCTGGTCGAAGAGAGCGCGGCCGCCGCAGAAAGCCTGCGCCAGCAGGCCGATCAGCTGGTGCAGGTGGTGGCGGTATTCAAACTGCGTTGAGGCTCGCAGCTCAAGGGCAAGCCCAGCGGGGGCCGGCTAGTCGGCTCGCTGCAAGCTCTTGATGACCCGCCCGCGCCCCGGCAGCGCCTTCAGGTACTTGAAGGTAGCCGTCGCGTGCGCGCAGAGCTTGCCGTCTTCGCCGTAGATACTGCCCTCGCAAAAAGCCATGGTCACCGTGCTGTGCAACAGCTTACCCACCGCACGCAACTCGCCTTCGCCGGGCCGCATGAAGGAGGTCTTCATCTCGATGGTGACCACACCCGGCCCCATGCCTGCGGCTGTCATATGAGTGCTGCGCGCGGCATGCGCCATCGCCACGTCCAGCATGGTCATCAAGACGCCGCCATGCGCAACCTCCCAGGAATTCAGATGCCCTTGCTTCAAGTCGACCCGCAGCTCGGCCTGACCATGGCCCATGCTGTGCAGCTCCAAACCCAGTTGCTCAACAAAGGGGATGTGAACCGGGAATTTCAGGCTTGGGGATGGTTTCGAATGTGGCATAGGCGAACATAGCTCCATAGATGACAGCGACCCCGCAAGGATAGCCGCCCTGCGTGACTTGATGGCTCTACTTCCAGCGCGAGCGCAGCCAGATCATCAGCACACCGGCCGCCACAGCCAGCGCACCCTTGCCCAGCAACAGGTAAGCCAATACTTCAGCGTCCGTCATGCCTTCTCCCTTGCCACCCAAACTGTGCGGGCC
The DNA here is from genome assembly GCF_025717555.1 of Paucibacter sp. B2R-40. Classification (GTDB taxonomy): domain Bacteria; phylum Pseudomonadota; class Gammaproteobacteria; order Burkholderiales; family Burkholderiaceae_C; genus Paucibacter_A. Next base: position 48,879 of record NZ_JAJIRP010000005.1, read on the forward strand.
GAATTGCAACAGCGCCAAACCCAGGACAAAAACCAACAGCCCTGCGTAAATAAAGATCCAGACCAAACGCTCGACCCAGAGCAAGGTCTTTGGATTGACCCTCTTGTCACCCGCTTCTTCACCCATCGTTTGATCCCTCAAAACCATGCCTCGGGCATGTCCTTGCACAAGGCCTCTCGCCGGCTGACCACGCCCAGCCAGGCCTCTATTTTGGGCAATTCATAGGCAAAGAAATAGCGGCAGGCCGCCTGCTTGCCCTGGGTGAACTCGCTTGCTTTTCCCTGCCCCGCTTTCAAGACCACATCCAGCCATATCCAGGCCAACACAAGATGGCCAAAAGCCTGCAGGTAGGGCGTGGCATTGGCCAGCGCTTCTTCCGGCTTGCCGCTGCTCCAGGCATTCTTGGTCGCACGGCCCACATTGGCCAAGGCCGCCGCCAAGGCATTGCCGAGCTCCGCCAGCTCGGGCTGTTGAAGCGCGGTTTCAACCGTGAAGTTGATCCGCGCTGCCAGCGCCAACAAGGCTTCGCCGCCGTTCATCACGACCTTGCGTCCTAAGAGGTCAAGCCCATGGATGCCATGCGTGCCCTCGTGAATCATATTGAGCCGGTTGTCGCGCCAATATTGCTCGACCGGGAAATCGCGCGTGTAGCCGTAGCCGCCCAAGACCTGTATCGCCAGCGAGTTGGCCTCCAGACACCATTCACTGGGCCAACTCTTGACGATGGGGATCAAGACCTCCAGCACCAGCTTGGCCTCTTTGGCCGCGTCGGCCGCGCCGCTGTGCTGCTCGTCGACCAAGCGCGCGCACAGCAGCGCCAGCGCCAGCCCACCCTCGACATAGCTCTTTTGCGCCAGCAACATGCGCTTAACGTCGGCATGTTCGATGATGGGACGCTGCGGCTGCGTGGCATCCTTGCCAGCAGGGCCGATTGCCCTGCCCTGCGAGCGCTGGCGCGCGTAGGCCAAGCTGGCTTCATAGCCCGCGTAACCCAACATCACCGCCCCCAGGCCGACGCCGATACGGGCTTCGTTCATCATGTGGAACATGCACTTGAGGCCTTCGCCAGGCTGGCCGACCAGATAGCCGACGGCGCCTGCCCCACCCTCGCCAAAGTTCAGCAAACAGTTGCTGGTGCCACGAAAGCCGAGCTTGTGGTTCAGGCCAGCCAGCCGCACATCATTGCGCTCGCCCGTCAACTGGCCATCAGCACCCACCATCTTCTTGGGCACGATGAACAAAGAAATTCCACGCGCGCCGGCGACGAGCTTGCCGTCCTGGCCGGGAATCTTGGCCAACACCAGGTGAATGATGTTCTCGCTCAGCTCGTGCTCGCCGGCCGAGATCCACATCTTGTTGCCCTTGAGCCTAAAGCGCTGTCCGAGCGGATCATCGGCAAATTCCAGCTCGGCCCGGGTCCTGATGTCAGACAGGGACGAGCCGGCCTGCGGTTCGCTCAAACACATGGTGCCGAACCAGCGCCCTTCGAACTCGGCCGCCGCAAACACCTCGCGCTGTTTGGCCGTGCCATGCGCCATCAAGAGATTGGCATTGCCGGCGGTCAGCATTGCGTAGGCGCCAACGGCCACATTGGCCTTGCTGAAAAAGGCATTCGCTGCCATCTCGATCACGCAGGGCAGCTGCATGCCGCCGATCGCGTAGTCTTGCGCGGCCGCCAACATGCCCGAGGCCACATAAGCATCGGTCGCGGCTTTGGTGGCGGCTGGCAAGTGCACGCGCTCGCCATCGAAGCGCGGCTCTTCGGTATCGGTCAGCCGGGCGATCGGTGCGAACTTTTCTCGGGCGATTTTTTCGCAGGTGTCGAGCACCGCAGCAAAAGTCTCAGCGCTGTGCTCGGCAAAGCGCGCGCGCAGGGTCAGGTCTTGCACCCCCAGCCAAACGTTCAGCAGAAAGTCCAGGGTTTGTCGCATGCCTTGTCCCTCATCAAAGAAGACGTTCAGAGCACTTCAAAGATGCCGGCCGCACCCATGCCGCCGCCAATGCACATCGTTACGCATACCTTCTTGGCGCCGCGCCTGCGACCTTCGATCAGCGCATGGCCGGTCAAGCGCTGGCCCGACACGCCATATGGGTGGCCGACCGCGATCGCGCCGCCGTTGACATTGAGCCTGTCCATCGGAATACCCAAAGTGTCGGCGCAATACAGTACTTGCACGGCAAAGGCTTCGTTCAACTCCCAGAGGTCAATGTCGGCGACCGTCAGTCCCAGTCGCTTCAGAACCTTGGGGATGGCGTAGACCGGGCCAATGCCCATCTCGTCCGGCTCGCAGCCGGCCACCGCAAAGCCGAGGAAGCGGCCCAGCGGCTTCAAGCCATGCGCCTCGGCATAGCGCTCGCTGGTCAGCACACAAGCACCGGCCCCGTCGGAAAACTGGCTGGCGTTGCCCGCAGTCACAAGGCCGCCGGGCACGGCTGAGCGAAGATCCTTGATGCCCTCGTACGTGGTGCCCTCGCGCAGGCCTTCATCGACGCTAACGGTAACTTCACGCGTGCTCAGGCCCAACACCTTGTCGACCACGCCCATGGTTACGGTCATGGGGGCGATCTCCTGCGTGAAGAGGCCGGCGGCTTGCGCTGCGCAAGCGCGTTGCTGGCTTTGTGCGCCGTATTGGTCCATGCGTTCGCGGGCAATCTTGTAGCGGGTGGCCACGTTCTCGGCCGTTTGCAACATCGTCCAATAAATTTCAGGCTTGTTCTTGGCCAGCCAAGGGTCGCTGATCATGTGGCGATTGGCTTCGTTTTGCACGCAGGAGATGCTCTCCACGCCGCCCGCCACAAACACCTCGGCTTCGCCGACGATGATGCGCTGCGCGGCAAGCGCAATAGCCTGCAGGCCGCTGGAGCAAAAGCGGTTGATGGTGAAGCCACCGACCGTGATGGGCAGACCGGCGCGCAGCGCGACTTGGCGGGCGATATTGTTGCCGGTCGCACCTTCAGGGAAGGCGCAACCCATCACCACGTCCTCGATGTCCGAAGCATCAATACCGGCGCGCTCAACGGCGGCTTTGACCGCGTGGCCGCCTAAAGTGGCGCCATGGCTCATATTGAAGGCGCCCTTCCAGCTCTTGGCCAAAGGGGTGCGGGCGGTGGAAACGATGACGGCATTAGTCATGATGTGCTTTCACTCTCAATTAGGAAAAGGTCTTGCCTGCGGCGACCAAGCGAGCCAGTAGCGGCGCCGGCTGCCAGAACTCGGCGTCATCAAGCGGATTCTTGGCAAAGCGCTTCATCGCCTGCACAACGTTGAACAGCCCCACCTGGTCGGCATAGCACATAGGCCCGCCGCGCCAGAGAGGGAAGCCATAGCCAGTCAGATAAACCATGTCCACATCCGAAGCGCGCTGGGCAATGCCCTCCTCCAGCAGATGGGCGGCCTCATTGACCAGCGAATAGACCAGGCGATGCACGATCTCGTCATCGCTGATTTGGCGCGGCGTGATGGCTAGTGCAGCCCGGTGCTTGTCCAGCATCTCGGCCACCACCGGCGAGGGGATAGCATCGCGCTTGCCCGCTTGATAGTCATACCAGCCGGCCTGCGTCTTTTGACCAAAGCGGCCCAACTCACACAGCAGGTCAGCGGACTTGGAGTAACGCAGATTCGGCTTCTCCTGGTAGCGGCGCTTGCGGATCGCCCAGCCGATGTCGTTGCCGGCCAAGTCGCCCATACGGAACGGCCCCATGGCGAAGCCGAACTTCTCGGCAGCGCGGTCGACCTGCGCCGGCGAGCAGCCCTCGTCGAGCAAGAATCCGGCCTGGCGGCTGTACTGCTCGATCATGCGGTTGCCGATGAAACCGTCGCATACGCCAGAAACGACCGCCGTCTTGCGAATCTTCTTGGCCAGCGCCATCACGGTCGCCAACACATCCTTGGCCGTCGCCGCGCCGCGCACCACTTCCAACAGCTTCATCACATTGGCCGGGCTGAAGAAATGCATGCCGACCACGTCTTGCGGACGCCTCGTGAAATTGGCAATCGCGTTCAGATCCAAGGTCGAGGTATTGCTGGCCAAAATCGCGCCAGGCTTCATCACCTCATCGAGCTGTTTGAAGACCGCCTGCTTGACGCCAATCTCTTCGAACACCGCCTCGATCACCAGATCGGCATCGCCAATATCCGCATAGTTGAGGGTAGTGCTTAGCAGCGACATTCGCGCGTCGAGCTTGTCTTGCTTAAGCTTGCCTTTTTTGAGCTGCGCCTCGTAGTTCTTGCGTATCGTTGCGACGCCGCGGTCCAAGGCTTCTTGCTTGGTCTCCAGCATCACCACGGGCAGCCCGGCATTGAGAAAATTCATGCTAATGCCGCCGCCCATGGTGCCGGCGCCGATGACAGCGATTTTCGCTATCTGGCGAACTGGAGTGTCAGCCGGCACATCGGCAATCTTGGTGGTGGCGCGTTCGGCAAAGAAGGCATGGCGCAAGGCGCCCGATTCCGGCGTGACCATCAGCGCGGCAAAACCGGCCCGCTCGGCCTTGATACCATCGTCAAACTTCATCGTTACCGAAGCCGCAACCGCTTCCAGACAGCGCAGCGGCGCCGGGAAGTTCTTGCTCATGCCGCCGACCATATTGCGGGCGAACTGGAAGAAAGCATCCGGGTTTGCGTTTTTCTCAATGAAACGCGCCTTCAGATCACGCACACGCGGCAAGGGGCGCACATCGGCCACTTCTTCGGCCAAGGCCAAAGCCGCCGTCATCAAGTCGCCTTCGGCCATGCGGTCAAACAACTTTTGCCCCGGCACCTGGGCAAGTAACTCGCTATTCACCGGCTCCCCGCTGACGATCATGTTCAGCGCCGGCTCGACACCCAAAGCGCGCGGCAAACGCTGCGTGCCACCGGCGCCCGGCAAGAGCCCCAGCTTGACCTCGGGCAGCGCGACCTTGGTGCCGGCGGCCGCAATACGGTAGTGGCAGCCCAGCGACAGCTCCAAGCCGCCACCCATGCAAACGCTGTGGATCGCAGCCACCACCGGCTTGGAGCAGGCCTCGACCAGGCTGATCAAGCTGAGCAAGTTCGGCTCGGCCAGCGCCTTGGGGCTGCCGAACTCCTTGATATCGGCACCGCCCGAAAAAGCCGCGCCGGCGCCGGTGATGACCACGGCCTTGATGGCCGCGTCATCCTCGGCCCGATTGATGCCGGCCGCCACCGCCTGGCGGGTCACAAGCCCCATGCCATTCACAGGCGGGTTGTTCAATGTGATCACGGCGACTTGGCCGCGGACTTCATAAGTGGCTGTCATGCTGACTCCTTGTTGGAGAAGGAGCAGAGCCCGTGAATAAACAGGCCCCGCCTAAAATAGAACGATCGTTCGATTCTAGGCAGCAAAACAAGCAGGATGATGTCGCTGCAGTGACAAATGGTCTCGGGGTTTACAGGGATAGCCCCCCGGCCTTAGGGGTCCAGCCCTAACTCTTGAATCTTGCGGGTGATGGTGTTTCGCCCGATTCCCAGTTTCTGCGCCGCCTCGATGCGCCGCCCGCGGGTCAAGTCCAAAGCGGCCAAGATCAGGCTGGCCTCGAAGCGGCGCGTCAGGCTGTCCCACACATCGGTTTCGCCCGCCGCCAGCAAGCGCCGAGCTTCACGGGACACCTCAGCCACCCAGGCATCGGGGCCGGCGCCAAAGCTGGGCATAGCGGGCGCCGCTGCGGGCAGCGCCTGGGCTGCCTTGGACGCCAGTGGCAACGGTGCAGGCTCAGCGGCGGTCGCATCCAGCGGCTCGATGCTCAGACCCAAGCCCGGCTGCAAGAGCTCCTGCGGCAAGTCCTTGGGCTCCACCACTTGGCTGGGCGCCATCACGCTGAGCCAGTGGCAGATGTTCTCCAACTGCCGCACATTGCCGGGGAACTCGAATTCCAGCAGCAAGGCCAGCGCCGCGTCGGTCAAACGCTTGGGCTCCACACCCAACTCCGCCGCGCTGCGCTGCAAGAAGAATTTGGCCAATACAGCAATGTCTTCGCGCCGCTCGCGCAGCGGCGGCAGGCGCAAGCGGATCACATTCAGGCGGTGAAACAAGTCCTCGCGGAACGCCCCTTGGCGCACCCGCGCCTCCAAGTTCTGATGCGTGGCCGCGATCACCCGCACATTGCTGCGCAGCGGGCTGTGGCCACCGACTCGGTAGAACTGTCCGTCGGACAGGACCCGCAGCAAACGGGTCTGCAACTCCAGCGGCATATCGCCGATTTCATCCAGAAACAGCGTGCCACCGTCGGCCTGCTCAAAGCGGCCGCGCCTCGTCGCCTGCGCGCCGGTGAAGGCCCCGCGCTCATGGCCAAAGAGTTCGGACTCCAACAAATCCTTGGGGATGGCCGCCGTATTGATGGCCACAAATGGGCCCTCGGAGCGCGGGCTGTGTTTGTGCAAGGCGCGCGCCACCAGCTCCTTGCCCGAGCCGGACTCGCCGGTGATCAAGACCGTCACATGGCTTTGGCTCAGCCGCCCGATGGCGCGGAACACATCCTGCATCGCCGGCGCTTGGCCGAGCATTTCGGGCACCTCGGCGGCGGCGGCCTCGTCGACCGTCTCGCGCATGCTCTCGGTTTGCGCACGGCGGATCAACTCAACCGCAGCGGCCAAGTCGAAGGGCTTGGGCAAATACTCAAAGGCGCCGCCTTGAAAGGCCGAGACAGCGCTGTCCAAGTCCGAATAGGCGGTCATGATGATGACGGGCAGATGCGGCAAGCGCGCCTTGACCTTGGCCAGCAGATCAAGACCTGAGCCACCCGGCATACGGATGTCGGACACCAGCACTTGCGGGCTGTCCTCGTCCAAGGCGGCCAGCAAATCGCGTGCATTGCTGAAGCAGCGCACCGGCAAGCCCTCGCGCGTCAGCGCTTTTTCCAACACGAAACGAATGGAATGGTCGTCGTCAACAACCCAAATAGATTTCATGCAGAAGCTCTCTGTGGTGAATCAGCACCGTCTGAGCCAGCCAATCAGGGTAATGGCAGGGTCAAACGGAAATCGGTTCGGCCCGGCTCGCTTTCACAATCAAGCATGCCTTGATGCTGCTGAGCGATGGTTTGCGCCAGCGTCAGGCCAAGTCCCGAGCCGCCGTCTCGCCCCGACACCAAGGGGTAAAAGATGCGATCTCGGATCTCGACCGGCACGCCAGGGCCGTTATCTTCCACATGCAATTCCAATGCCAGGCGCCAACGCTGCTTGCCAATCGTGACCTGGCGCGCCACCCGCGTGCGCAGTGTGATGCAGGCCGGCTCACGTGGGTCGGCCTCGACGATACGCGGCTGCAGGGCCTGTGCAGCGTTTTGCACGATGTTCAAGACCGCTTGAATCAGCTGTTCGCGGTCACCGCGAAAGTCCGGCAGCGAGATGTCATAGTCGCGCTTGATGGTCAGGCCGCGCGGATGTTCGACCAAGGTCAGTTGGCGCACCCGCTCACAGATTTCATGGATATTCACATCGCCCACCACCGGCGCATGCCGATGCGGCGCCAGCAGGCGATCGACCAGCGATTGCAGGCGATCGACCTCGTGGATGATGACCTCGGTGTATTCGGCCAACTCCGGACCCATCGCCGTGGGCGCCAATTCCAGCGCCAATAACTGCGCCGCGCCACGGATACCGCCGAGCGGATTTTTGATCTCATGCGCCAAGTTGCGCGTCAGCTCCTTGGTCGCCTGGACCTGATCGAGCGTGCGCTCCTCGCGGTCCTGGCGAGTTTGCTGGGCGTTCTCGATCAACTCGATCAGCACCTGGTCTTCGCAGTTATCCATCTGCGAGACGATCACATGCACCGGCAGTGGCAGCTCTTGCGGCAGGTTGCTGCGCCGCAGCAACGCGTCAAATCGGCTGCTGGAGTAGGCGTTGCGGGCCACGCCGGTGACGGTGTCGCTGAGCCGGCCGGCGTCGACAAACCAGTCATACAAATTGCTGCGCTCCACCGCCCGGCGCGACAAGCGCATGACGTTCTCGAACGCGGCGTTGGCGAACAGACACTCACCATCGGAGCGCACCACGGCCACCATGGTGGCCAACATATCGAAGGCTTCAAAACCCGAGGGCTCACGGCGCAAGGGATTCATCGCCGGCCCTCCCACTGAAATCCCTGCTGAGTTAATAGGCTAGGGTAGCTTGCTGATCTCGCGCTTGAGTGCTTGCACATCGACCTCTTGGCGGCTGATGCTGGCCTTGAGTTCGGCCATGCGGTCCAGGTATTTTTGATAATTTTTCTCATCTCCACGCCGCTCGGCATTGCCGCCGGCGTAGTCGCGCTGCAAAGCGTCGAGCCGCTCTTGCGCCTCACGCAACTCGGCCTCCAGGACGCGGCGGCGCTCGCCGTCACGCGAGCGTTGTTGATTGGGGTCGATGCGGCCATCATTGCTGCCCCTGCTTTCGCTGCCCGCCGAGTTCTGCGACGCAGCGGCATTGCTGCGCGGCCGCGTGGCCGGCAAAACCGTGATCGGCGTGCCTTCGATTGAGCGGCAGTCCTTGGCCTGTGCTTCTTTGGCCGTCAACGCATCGGTGTAGAGCACCGGGGGGCCGGGGCAACGATAAACAACGGACTGGGCTTGCGCGGCGTTCGCCAGCAAAACGGCCATGCCGGTGAGCAGAAAAGAAGTACGAATCAGCATGGCAGGATTGTGGCTCAAGCAGCGGCGCCCAATGCACAAAGAAAAGGGACGGCCACAGCCGTCCCTTTCGCAATGTTGGCAATGCACAGCCAGCAAGCGACGTCACGTGAAATTCACGCACGCCGCTATTGGCCATCAGAGCGTGTAGTACATATCGAACTCGACCGGGTGCGTGGTCATGCGCACGCGCTGCACTTCTTGCATCTTCAGCTCGATATAAGCGTCGATATAGGCATCGGTGAACACACCGCCCTTGGTCAGGAAGGCACGGTCCTTGTCCAGGCACTCAAGCGCTTGGTCCAGGCTGTGGCAGACGGTCGGCACCAAGGCGTCTTCTTCAGGCGGCAAGTGGTAGAGATCCTTGGTGGCGGCTTCGCCCGGATGGATCTTGTTCTCGACGCCGTCCAGACCGGCCATCATCAGCGCGGCGAAGCACAGGTATGGGTTGGCCAATGGATCGGGGAAACGTGCCTCGATACGGCGACCCTTGGGGTTAGCCACATAAGGAATGCGGATCGAAGCCGAGCGGTTGCGCGCGCTGTAAGCCAGCTTGACCGGCGCCTCATAGCCAGGCACCAGGCGCTTGTAGCTGTTGGTGCCAGGGTTGGTGATCGCGTTCAGGGCACGGGCGTGCTTGATGATGCCGCCGATGTAGTAGAGCGCGAAGTCGCTCAGGCCGCCGTAGCCGTCGCCTGCGAACAGGTTCTTGCCGTCTTTCCAGATCGACTGGTGCACGTGCATGCCGGAGCCGTTGTCGCCAACGATGGGCTTGGGCATGAAGGTCGCGGTCTTGCCGTAGGCATGAGCGACGTTGGCGATCACATACTTTTGCAGTTGCAACCAGTCCGCGCGCTCGACCAGGGTCGAGAAACGCGTGCCGATTTCCATCTGGCCGGCGTTGGCCACTTCGTGGTGATGCACTTCAACCGGGATGCCCAGTTGCTCAAGAATCAGGCACATTTCCGAGCGCATGTCCTGGCCCGAATCCACCGGCGGCACGGGGAAATAACCACCCTTGACGGCCGGGCGATAGCCCTTGTTGCCGTGCTCGTAGTCCTTGCCGGTGTTCCACGATGCTTCTTCGGAGTCAATCTTGACGAAACAGCCGGACATGTCGATGTTCCAGCGGATGCTGTCGAAGATGAAGAACTCTGGCTCGGGGCCGAAGTAGGCGGCGTCGCCCAGGCCGGAGGACTTCAGATAGGCTTCGGCGCGCTTGGCCAAGGAGCGTGGGTCACGCTCGTAAGCCTTGCCATCACCCGGCTCGACCACGTCGCAGCTCAGGATCAGCGTCGGCTCTTCAAAGAAGGGGTCGATATTGGCGGTGTTCGGATCGGGCATCAAGAGCATGTCCGAGGCTTCAATGCCCTTCCAGCCGCCGATCGACGAGCCGTCAAACGCGTGGCCGGAAATGAACTTGTCTTCATCAAAATGGGACACCGGCACGGACACATGGTGCTCCTTGCCACGGGTATCGGTGAAACGGAAGTCAACAAACTTGACCTCGTTCTCTTGCACCATCTTCATCACGTCGGCAACGGTCTTGGCCATCAAAAAACTCCTAGCTAGCGGGGAAAATTGTTTAGGGACTCTAAAAGACATTGGCTCGCGCCGATGTAAAGCTGATCTCGGCTTGCGCCGATGTTAAACAGATATCGGCTCGCGCCCATGTTTCAAGCGCCGCATCCTGTAATAAGCACTTTATGTGCCAACAAGGTGCAGCTTAGAAGGCCGAGGAATTATCGCGCGCACCCACCTTGCATCCAACATCTATTCACCATTGCGGTGCAAAGCGCCCCACGTTAGCGCACCAATTCGGTGCCTATTGTGGCACCAGATTGAAGCACGCCTTGTTTGAGGGCAGCATAGGCAGCGTCGAGTTGCGCGGCGTCACCCTTGACACCCAACTCGATGTGGCGACCCCATTGCGGGTGATCGACGCTCGGCAAGCTGAACACCTTGATGCCGGCAAACTCGGCCTCAACAGCCACCATCAAGGGCGTCAGCATCGACTCCATTGTGCTTTGCACAATCATCGACAACTCCAGCCTCTGCACCGCCCGGTGCAGGTCGGCGTGGCGCTGATCAAGTACCCATTCCATCATCGGGTGTGCCATCACCGGGAAGCCGGGCGCGAAGTAGACCGTGCCGACCGAGAAACCGGGGATCTTGTTGAAGGGATTGGGGATGATCTCGGCGCCGGCGGGGAACATGCCCATCTCCAGGCGCCGCAAGGTGTCGGGGTGATCCGGGTCCGCCGTGACGCCCTGCTCCGCCGCCATCTCGCTGATGCGCTGCCAGATCAGCTCCCGTGCTTGCGGGTGCAGCGTCAGTTCGCGCCCGAGCGCTGCCGCGGCAGCTTGGCGGGTGTGGTCATCCGGCGTGGCGCCAATGCCGCCGCAGCTGAAGACCAGATCACCACTGGCAAAAGCCTGGCGCAACTGCGCGATCAAATGCTCGCGGTCATCGCCCAGGTACTGCGCCCAATCCAGGCTCATGCCGCGAGCGGCTAGCAGCTCGATGAACTTGCTCAAGTGTTTGTCCTGGCGTTTGCCGGAAAGGATTTCGTCGCCAATGATGATCAGGCCGATTTTCATTTTTTTTGCTCACAGGGGAGGAATCAAGGGCACAGGCGCGGGCTGCAGCAGCTCATCGACCGTCGGCAGTTCGGGTTCAACAACGGTAGGCTTGCCGGCGCGCAGCTCACGCATCTCCTGCAGAGCGGTCAATGCGTAATGGGTAAACCACAGGGTAGAAAAAGCGAACACCAAGGTGTAGAGCCAGATCGACGCAATGATCAAAAACGGCGCCAAGGCCAGCGCCATCACGCCAAAGGCCCAAATGGCGGCTGGCGCGGCGCCCAGGTAACCCGTGACCAGACCGAGCATCATCAAAGGCAGCCGATGTTGGCGCATCAGTTGCCGACGCTCGGCCACCGAGGCGTGCTCGGCCAACGCGTCAAAGCTGAAAACCTTATAGCCCAGCCAGCCCCAAATCAAGGGCGGCACGATCAGCACCAAGGGCGGTATCAACCAGAATGGCATGCTGATCAAGAGCGCCAGCAGCGCCAAGGAAACATGCCAAAGTGACCAGCCCAAAGAGCGCCACCAAGATCCGCCCTGCTTGCGCTCGATCTGCGTGAAACGGCGCTGCGCCACCAGCTTGACCAGGCTTGGCGTCATCAACAAAGCCACCAGCAGCAAGCTCAAAACCACAATAACCGGCAGGGCCAAAGCCAGCACGACAAGTGGCGCCAACACCGAGCGCAGGCCACTGCCGCCCATATGGTCCAGCCAGCCCAGCAAAGATTCGACCAAGCGCCAATTACCCAGCGTCGCCCTGACACCGTCTACGGCAGATTCCCAGAAAAAATAACCCAGGCCAAAAGCCAGGCCGGCCATCAAAACCAGAGGCAATAGTGACAACAGCATCACCCTGGGATGCAGGCAATAAGCGGCGGCGCGCCAGAACGCATCGCCGATCCGACTCATGGAGTTGACCATCTCTTGTTTCCCTCGACCCTGGCTACACAGTCGGCAATCTTAGCGAGCCTTGTTGAGCAGAGCTTTGGTCTGCGCCAGCAGCGCGGTGGCAGCATAAATGGCCGCGATATGCGGCGTCGGCGTGGCGGTGATGCGCCCTAGCTCCAAGACCGCGCCGACCAGTGCCTCCAACTCCAGCGCGCGGCCCCGCTCCAGGTCCTGCAGCATCGAGGTCTTGTGTGCTCCGACCGCCTCGGCACCGGCAATGCGCTGCTCAATCGTGACCTTGAACCTAACGCCAAGCTTCTCGGCCAGCGTTTGCGCCTCGGCCATCATCGCTGCGGCCAGGTCGCGGGTCGGCTGGAAACGGCAAATATCTTCCAAGCTCGCTTGCGTCAACGCGGAGATCGGGTTGAAGCACAAGTTGCCCCAGAGCTTGACCCACAACTCGCTGCGGATATCTTTGGAAATCGGCGCCTTGAAGCCGGCCCGCATCAGCGCTTGCGAGAGGGCCTCAATGCGCGGGCTCCTGCTGCCGTCCAACTCGCCGAGCGAGAAACGATTGCCCTCGATCAGGCGCACCACGCCGGGCTCGACCAGCTCGGCCGCCGGGTAGACCACGCTGCCGATGATGCGCTCGGCCTCGATTTGACTGGCGATCAGGCCGCCCGGATCGACGCTGTCCAAACTGCGGCCTTCATAGACGCCCGCCATTTTTTGGAAGTACCACCAGGGCAGGCCATTGATCATGCTAACGAGCAATGTCTGCGGGCCAAAGAGCGCACGCAAATCGGGCAAGACATCGCGCACCTGCTGCGCCTTCAGCGTCAACAGCACCACGTCTTGCGGTCCGGCCTCGGCCATGCTTTGCAGCGCCTGGACCTGGGGGGCATGCTGCTCGCTGCCGTCTTCCAGCAACAGGCGAAACCCGCGCTGATGTATGGCCGCCAAATTCTGATTGCGGGCTATGAAGACCACCTGCTCACCCGCCAGCGATAGCCTTGTCCCCAGCAGACCGCCGATCGCACCGGCCCCAACAACGGCGAACTTCATTTCTTTGCTTGCTCCAAACGACTGGCGGGACCAAGTTTGCTGTCGGCCTCGATTTCACGCCGGCGCAGCCGTTCGCGCAGTAGCCCCAGCAAGGGCCAGCACAACAGCAACAGGGCCAAACTCATCAACGTGCCGACCAGCGGACCCGACCAGAAAATCCCCAAACTGCCCTGCGAGGACAACATCGACTGGCGGAAATTGGTCTCTGCCATATCGCCGAGCACCAAGGCCAACACCAGCGGCGCCAAGGGATAGCGCAGCTTCTTGAACAAATAACCCATCACCCCGAACACCAGCATCATGCCGACGTCAAACATCGAGCTGTGCACGGTGTAGGCGCCGACCGCGCACAAGACGATGATCATCGGCGCTACCAGCGAAAAGGGGATGCGCAGGATGGCGGCCCAGAACGGCACCGTCGTCAGCACCACAAGCAGGCCGACCAGATTGCCCAGATACATCGACGCGATGAGGCCCCAGACGAATTCCTTTTGCTCGACAAACAGCATAGGCCCCGGCTGCAGGCCCCAGATCAGCAGGCCGCCCAGCAGCACGGCGGCTGTCGGTGAGCCCGGGATGCCCAGAGTCAGCATCGGCAACAAAGCAGCGGTGCCGGCGGCATGCGCAGCCGTCTCCGGCGCAATCACGCCCTCGATCGCCCCTTTACCGAACTTCTCGGGATGTTTGGAAAAGCGCCTCGCCATGCCATAACTCATGAACGAAGCGGGTGTCGCGCCGCCGGGCGTGATGCCCATCCAGCAGCCGATCAAGGTACTGCGCAAGAACACTCGCCAATGCTTGATCAACTGAGCCCAGGTCTGCCAGACCACACGCGGATTGATGTGCGCGCTCTGCCCCTTGAAGGCCAGGCCCTCTTCCATCGTCAGCAAAATTTCGCCGATGCCGAACAGACCGATCACGGCGATCAAAAAGTCAAAACCCTTCAGCAAAACCGTTGTGCCGTAAGTCATGCGCAACTGCCCGCTGACGGTATCCATGCCGACCGTGGCCAAGGCAAAACCGAGCAACATTGCGGCCAGCGTGCGCAGCGGCGGTTCGCGACTCATGCCGACAAAGCTGCAAAAGGTCAGGAACTGCACGGCAAACATCTGTGAAGGGCCAAAGTTCAGCGCAAAGCGCGCCAGCAGCGGCGCCAAAAAGGTGATCAGAATCACCGCGAACAAAGCACCCACAAAGGACGAGGTAAAGGCAGTGGCCAGCGCCTGCGCCGCTCGGCCGTCGCGCGCCATCGGGTAGCCATCAAAAGTGGTCGCCACCGACCAAGGCTCGCCGGGGATGTTGAACAAAATCGAGGTGATGGCGCCGCCAAACAAGGCTCCCCAGTAGATGCAAGACAGCATGATGATGGCCGAGGTCGGCGCCATCGTGAAGGTCAAGGGCAGCAATATCGCCACACCATTGGCCCCGCCCAGACCGGGCAGCACACCGATCAGCACGCCCAGCGTGATACCGATCAACATATAGCCTAGGTTGGGCAGACTCATGGCCACGCCAAAGCCTTGCACCAGGTTGCCGAAGTCTTCCATCAGTGAGCCTTTGTTGGGCGCTCTAGTCTCGGGCTAAATACTTAAAAGCCCAAAAGTTGTTCGAGTGGCCCCTTGGGTAGCGGCACCATAAAGCGCAATTCAAAAACAAAAAACAAAATCATCGACATCACAGGCGCCAACAACAGCGCCTTCCACCAGGCGTAGCCACCGTGGCGGCGCATGAAGAACACCAGCAATAGGGCTGAGGCGACATAGATACCCAAAGCTTGAATAAGGCCGACATAGATCAGCATCGGCCAAAACACCGCCCAAACGCCAGCAGCCTCCGCTGGCTGGACGAAAACACGGGCGTCACCGCGCCAGCGCAGCAATTGCTGCACAATCAACAGACCGCTGACCAGGGCCAAACCGATGCCGATATAAAAAGGGAAATAGCCGGCGCGCGGCCCGTCATCGGCCCAGCCGCGACCAACCCGCACGCTGTCCACCATCACCAAAACAGCCAGCACCAGCAACAAGCCTGCAACGCCCAACTCGACCCAGCGCGAAGCCAGCGACGGCGTTTGCTTTTTCTCGTGTTCCGCACTCATCACTCAGTGCGCCTTGAACTTGGCTTCACGCATCAAGACCAGATGGAAATGCGCGGTTTGGTCCAACCACTTATCGAACGGAGCCCCACTCATGCTGGTCGGGTTGAAGGCCCCTTGCGCCATAAACGCTTGCCATTCCGGCAAGCCGCGCAGCTTCTCGAACAAACGCACATAAAAAGCGCGTTGCTCGGCGCTGACCTGCGGTGCCATGAAAATGCCGCGCAGCATCAGGTAAGAAACCGGGATCTTGGCCGACATGCAGGTCGGGATCTCGGACCAGCTTCGGCCATTCGAGAGCTTGGTCCGATATTTCATAGGCGCGCCATCGAACACACACAGCGGCCTCACCTTGCCCGCGCGCCAGAGCGCCTCGGCTTCGATCGGGTTGTTGACCGTCAAGTCCACCTCGGAAGTGGCCAAGGCCTTGGCCACATCGCCGCCGCCTTTCAAGGCGACATATTGAATGCGTGTTGTAGCGGCCGTTTCCAGCAACACGCCGATCAACTGATCTTCTTGTTTGCTGCCGGTGCCGCCCAGCTTGAAGCTGCCCGGCGGGCGGCTGCGCAAGGCTTCCATCAATTGCTCTGCCGTTTGAAAGGAAGAGTCGGCATTCACCCACAGAACGAACTGGTCGAGAGCCAACATGGACACCGGGGTAATGTCGTGCCATGAAAAATCTACCCCGGTGGCGAGCGGGATGGTGAACAAGTTGGACAAGCTAATCAGCAATTTATGCGGATTGGCGACCGCCGCCTTGGTGTCCAACAGACCCTCGGCTCCCGAATCGCCGGTCTTGTTGACGACTTGCAAGGGCTGCTTCATCAAACCATGCTTGGTGATCAATTCCTGCACAAAGCGCGCCATTTGATCGGCACCGCCCCCCTTGCCAGCTGGCACCACCAACTCCACCGGGGCGCTGGGCTCCCAGGCCCAAGCCGCCGGGGCAGACAGCGCCATTGCGCAAGCGAGCAGGGCCGTTCGATGAATAGTCAGCATGATTGTTCCGTTCACGCTTGGCCCGGCTATTGAGCCAGGAAGCCGGCCTGCTTCATCAACTGCCGATGCATCTGTTCGTTCTTGCCCAGCCAGTCTACATAGGCCTCCCCGCTCAGCGCGGTCTGGCGAAATGCCCCCTTCTCCATAAAGCCGCGCCACTCGGGCGTGGCCCGCACCTTGTTGAAGAGGTCGAGATAAAAAGCCTGCTGTTCTTTGGCGACGCCGGGCGCCATGAAAATACCGCGCAACATCAAATACTCGACCGGAATGCCAGCCGCCGCGCAGCTGGGAATGTCCTGCCAGGACAGGCCGTTCGAGAGTTTGGCCGGATAAGGCAGCGCAACGCTATCAAATACACACAGCGCCCGCAACTTGCCGGCGCGCCAATGCGACTCCGCCTCGATCGGGTTATTGACAGTCGCTTCGACATGCTGACCCACCAACTGCACGGCCACCTCGCCGCCGCCCTTGTAGGGGATATAGGTCAGCTTCTTGCCCGCCACGCCCTCCAGCATCATCGCGATGATCTGGTCCTCTTGCTTGGAGCCGGTACCGCCCAATTTCAGCGTGTTGTTCGGTTGCGCCTTCAGCGCCGTCATAAAATCCTTGGCGGTCTTGTACGGCGACTCGGCATTCACCCACAACACAAACTGATCCAGTGCCAACATGGAAACCGGGGTCAGATCGCGCCAATTGAAGGGCACACCAGTGGCCAGCGGCGTCGTGAACAGATTGGACAACGTAATGATCAGCTTGTGCGGGTCACCACTCGCGCCCTTGATCTCCAAAAAACCCTCGGCCCCTGCGCCGCCGCTTTTGTTGACCACCACAATGGCCTGCTTCATCAAGCCATGCTTGCTGACCACGCCTTGCACGAAACGCGCCATCTGATCGGCGCCGCCGCCGGTGCCGGCCGGCACAATCAGCTCCACCGGGCGCGTCGGCTCCCAGGCCCAGGCCGTTTGCGCCAGTCCCGGCAGGCCCAGCAAGCCCAGGCTCACCAGCAAAACATGGCGCAGCTTGCGGCCGCTCGAAAAACGGTTCTTCAAACGCATGTCCTCACCCCTCCTCCAGGTCTTTTCAAGCGCCCAGTCCGAGTTTCTCGGCCAAGCCTATGCGCTGCAATTTGCCGGTCGCACCCTTGGGGATTTCGCTCAAGAACAAAATCCGCCGCGGCACTTTGAAGTCAGCCAGCCGGGTGGCCACAAAGGCGCGCAGCGTCGCTTCGTCCAGGCTCGCCCCCTCGCGCAACACCACCGCAGCGGCGACATCTTCGCCCAACTTTGCATGCGGCATGCCAAAGCTTACGACTTGTTGCACAGCCGGGTGATCCATGATGACCTCATCAACCTCGCGCGGGCTGATCTTCTCGCCGCCCCGGTTGATGATTTCCTTCAACCGCCCGGTGATGCTCAGATAGCCTTCGGCGTCCAGCTGACCTTGATCTCCGGTGCGAAACCATCCGTCTTGCCAGCCCTGCGCATTGGCGACCGGGTTGTTCTCATAACCCGATGTGACATTGGGCCCGCGAATGACAATCTCGCCGATTCCGCCGGCCGGCAGCAGCTGACCGTCGGCAGCCATGATGGCGATTTCAGGGCCTGCCGCAAGACCTACCGTGCCCGGCTTGCGGGCCCCTGGAGGCAAAGGGTTAGAGGACATCTGATGCGCGGCCTCGGTCATGCCGTAAGCCTCGATCAGGGGAGCGCCAAAAGCCGCCTCAAGCTCGGTGATGACCTGCGGCGGCATCGAACTGGAGGACGAGCGCATAAAGCGCAGCGGCTGGCGCGCGATCAGCTCGGCATGGCCGCGCGCTCTGGCGACGATGGCTTGATGCATGGTCGGCACCGCGGTATACCAGGTCGGTTTGGCTTCTTCCATCCAGGCAAAGAACTTCAAGGCATTGAAGCCGGGCGTGCAAAAAACCTGCGAGCCGGCCGCCAGCGGCGCCAGCACGCCGGCGATCAGACCGTGTATGTGAAACAGCGGCATCACATTAAGGCCGCAGTCGCTGGATGTGAATTGCAGGCTGCGCAGGATATGGCGCGCTGAAGCGAGCAAATTGCCCTGCGACAGGGGCACGATCTTGGGCCGCGAGGTGGTGCCCGAGGTGTGCAAAACCATGGACACGTCGTCGGGCCTGGCCCAAATCGGCGCGACCAAGGGCTTGGCGGGCGACTCGCTGAGCAGGCTGAACGCTCCGGCCGGCGCCGCCGCCTCAACCACCAGGCGCAGGATTGGCACGCCAAGTTTTTCGGCCACGGCAATGGCAGGCGAGATGCTGCCGGCCTCCACGATCAAGGCGCGCGCCTGCAGATCGTTCAGATAGAACTCGAATTCATCGCTGCGGTACGCCGGGTTGAGCGGCGCGCTGGCCACCCCGCAGGCACAGGCGATAAAGCAGGCCGCCATCTCCGGGCCATTGTTCAAGACGATGGCGACGCGGTCATTGGCGCCAAGACCAAGCGCATTCAGTTGACTGACCGTGCCACTGACCAAGTCCCGCAAGGCCGCAAAACTCAAAGGCGAGCGGCCCGGCGCCGACAAGGCGGGGGCGTCGGCCTGGCCCTTGGACAGCAAGTCGAAAAGACAATCTGGTTTCATCTATGACTCTTTGAATGGCGGATTCGAGAGGCACGAGGCCATGGATGCCCTGCATATTAGCGGCTGATTCTGACAATCCGCGCGCCTATGGCGTTATTTCTTCTTTTTACCGCGCAGCCAAGCTGGCTGCCCTGCAGGCAAGTTCACCCCTACTGTTGAGCCGACTTTGGCGCAGCAGCAAGGGGTCGAAATTGATTGCCCACGCGAACAGGAACGAGCTCTTCCGCAAAAGGGAGCCACGAGGAGCCACAAGGAGCCATGGCAGCGAATTTAGAGGCAAGGCGGTTGATCTCGACCACCAGGGCGGCGCTCAGGAAGGTCCTTCAGTTCGGGCGCCGTCATGAACAGTCTGGTGACCGCGTTGGCCAATACAAAAGCTATGCCGATCAGCAACAGGCCAAGAAAAAGTGTGATTTACGACGAGATTGTCGAGCGGGTGTCGGGACTTTTGACAAGGGCGCAGCCTGCCAAGGCCGCAGCAGCGCCGACCAGCCCTTGAACTGTCAGCGCCTCCGGAACAGCGGGCCGAAAAATGGGCCAAAAACCGGGCCAAAAAGCCGCCCCAGGCCCAGCCACTGCTGCGCCCAAAAACCGCGCCCGTAGTCGCGCCCGCCCTCCTCGGCCAATTGGTCACGCACCCCAGTGGCATCCCAACGCAGCTCGAAGTTGGCGGTGCGGAAAAGAATATCCCAGACGGGAAACAGCACGGCAAAGTTATGCCCGCCCAGCGTGCCGCGGCCTTCGGACTCATGCCCTATGCCGATCGAGTGATGGACACGGTGGTAGCGCGGGCTCACCAATACCCGCTCAAACAAGGGGCCAAACCACAGCCTCACGTTCGCATGCTGCAGGTTCTCAAACAACTGCGACAGCGCCACCAGCGCGACAAATTGCGCGGGTTCCACGCCAATCAGGCGCGCCAACACGACGAAGACCGCATCGCGCAATACATCATCAAGCAGATGGTTGCGGTTGTCGCTCCACATCGTCATCTGGCGCTGGCTGTGGTGCAGCGCATGCAGCGCCCACCACCAGTTCCAGGCATGCTGGGCCCGGTGCAGCCAGTAATTGACCAGGTCGAACACCAGCAGATAGATCAGGAAACTGACCCAGGGAATGTCGCTAACCCCCGGCCACAATGCATCCAGCTGAAGGCTGGGCAAGCCGGCCATACGGGCCGCACCGGACAGGCTGTCCCAAACAGGGCCAAGGCTGAAGAACATCAGCAGCTTGAACAACCCCAGTCGGTGAATCAGCGTGTAGATCACGTCGACCCGCACCGCCTGCGCGTCCACCACCGGCTCAACCGGCCGCCAGCGCTCCAGGCTGCGTATCACCAGCAGCATCACCGCAATCTGCAGCAGGCCCACCAGCAAAAGGCCGGTGGCGCTGAAAGCGTCCTCAAGCAGGTTGCCGCCGCCCAGCGCGAACACCAGGGGCTGCACCAGCGACTCGAACAATTGCTGCTGCAACGCGCCGAAACCGTCGATCAAGAACTCAATCATGCGGCAGGTCTTTCGCGACTGAGGCCGGCGCCGCTTGCAACAGCCCCGCCATCTTGAACAAGGTGCGGTAGCGCGGATGTTCACGCAGCGGTGCAAAACACATGCCTTGGTCCTTCAGCCCTTGCAGCAGCGGCTCCAAGACGGCCGGCGCCCAAGGCTGCTGGCGCGACCAAATGCCCAGATGCGCCATCAGAATATCGCCGGGTCTGACGGTCTTCAGCGCACGCTCCAGCAGCAAGGCATTCGGATAGCGCTCGCTCGACAACTCATCGCCGAGAAAACCGGCCGCGCTCCAGCCCACATGGACATAGCCACATTTCTGCGCGGCAGCCAGCAAGGCCGGCGAAGTCTTGCCGCCCGGTGCGCGAAAGATCGGACCCATCGCCTGGCCCGTCATCTCGCTAAAGCGCGCACTCACCTGCTTGAGGCTGGCGCAATATTGTTCGGCGCTCATTTCATGCCGCACCGGCTGTTGCTCGCCCGCTGCGGTGCTGACCTTGAAGCGCGTGATCTCGCTTTTGTCCGGCTCCGGCAAATCGGCCAACCAGGTATCGTGGTTCCAGGTGTGAGCGCCGAAGTCATGGCCCTCGCCTAGCCGCTCGCGCCACCAAGCCGCCCAGTCATCATCCAGGGTCCGGCCACCGGTTTTGGTCGGCTCGTTGGCCAAGAAAAAAGTCGCCCTCGCGTCAAACCGTTTGAGCGTCTCGGCGATCAGCGGGGCCACGCCCATATGGCCGGTGTCAAAGGTCAGAAAGATCGGCTTGGCACAAGTCTGGGCATACGGATGTCCGGGCGCCGCCGCCCCCATCAGGGCGCTGGCCAGCAGCAGGCCTGGTTTCATTGCCTGGGCTGGCTGTCCAGCGTAAAGACACCGTGTGGCGACTTGCCGACCTTGACCTGGCGCACGACCTTCTTGGTCTGCGTGTCGATCTCGGTCAACTTGCCGGCCCAACGCGAGTTCACCAGAATAGTCTTGCCGTCCCCCAGCACCTCCATATCATCCGGGCCGCTCGGGCCGGGGAATTGGTCGACGACCGTCAAGGTCTGCGTATCGATCTTGCTGATGGTGTTGGCCACCCGGTTGCTGACCAAGACGTGACGGTGATCGCCCCAGGCACGGAAGGAATGTGCGCCCTTGCCGGTGGGCAGGCGCTTGACCAGCTTCGGCGGCGTCGTTCCCGCAGCGCTGACGTCGTAAACCTCCACCACGGCGTCGCCGGTCAAGGCCACCAGCAGATGTTTGTCATCGGCGGTCAAAAAGATGTCCGCCGGCATCTCGCCCACGGTGATCTTCCAGCGCGGCGCTTGTGTCGCCAGATCCACGGCCAGCAGCTCATTGCTGTCTTGCAGGCTGACGAACAGCGTGCTGCTCTTGCTGTCGATGGCCAGATGGCTGGGCGTCTTGGGCGCGCTGATGCGCTTGACCAGCTTCAAGGGCTCGGCCTTGTCGGCCGGCGTCCAGCTGTAAAAATTGACGTAATCCAGCCGGTTCGCCGCGGTGATGAGCCACTTCATATCGGGCGAGAAGCGCAGGTGATAGGGGTCGTGGATGCCCCGCACGACCCGCTGAACTTCAGCGGTATGGGGGTCCAAAAAGGTCAGCGAATCACCCAGCGCATTGGCCACCAGCAGCGACTTCTGATCGGGCGACAAGTAAAGGTGATGCGGCTCCTTGCCGGTCGGAATACGCTTGATCTGTTTGAAGCTGATGGGGTCGACCACGCTGATGTCAGCGTCCAGCGAGTTCAACACAATGACTGGCGGCTTGGCCGCTCCGGCAGCACCAGCGTCAGCAGGATAGGCAACAAGGGCAAAGGCGGCGGCGGACAAACTCAGGGCCACCGTCAGACGGGGCCAAGACTGAAAAGACATCAGGGAATCCTTGAGAGGAGCAACAAGCGCAGAAAACGCTGCATATGCAGCAGGCTTCAAGTGTAATTGGCCGCACTTGAGCGTCGTTGTCGCCGGTCAACAAAGCCTCAAAAATGCGCGGAACTTATCCGTCAATTGGCGTGCTCAGCTACCCAAGCGTTCAACGGGACAAAACTTAGGCCCGCTCCAGCATCACCCGGTTGCGCCCCGCCTGCTTGGCCGCATAAAGGGCCTGGTCGGCTCGCGCCACGGCCGTGCTGCCGCTCTCACCCGGCGCGCAAACCGACACACCAAAGCTGGCGGTACAAGACCCGACTTGCGGGAACACAAATTCTTCGATGCGTTGACGCAGGGTTTCGGCCATTTGTTGCGCGCCGGCCAGGTCGGTATCGGGGCAGATGATCAAGAACTCCTCGCCACCCCAACGCCCCACTACATCGCTGGCGCGCACCCGGCTTTGCAGAATTTGCGCCAGCGCCACCAGCACCGCATCTCCAGCCTGATGGCCCAGGCTGTCGTTGATCCGTTTGAAACAATCCACATCGACCAGAATCAGCGCAAAGCCGCGTCCGCTGCGCCCGGCGGCGGCCTGCTCGCGCTCCATCGCACGGTCGAGAAAGAGCCGGTTGTACAAACGGGTCAAGCAGTCCGTCACCGCCAACTGTTCCAGCTCAAGATTCTTCTGCGTCAACTCCTGGGTACGCTGCGCCACGGTCAGCTCCAACTGCTCGTTCATGCGCCGCAACTCACTCACATGACGCTGCAATTCGGCGTCCAAACGAAAGGCACGCAAAGCCGCCTGTGCGGTCAGCACCACATCTTCGTTATGCCAGGGTTTTTCGAGAAAACGAAACAGGTTCGCCTCGTTGATCGCGCGTTTGACGCCGTCCAAACTGCTCTGCCCGGTCAGCAAGATGGTCAGCACCTTAGGCAGGCGTTGGTGCACCTGCACCAGCAACTCATCCCCTTTCATGCCGGGCATGATGTAGTCGGCGATGATGACGGCCAGGGTCTGCCCCTCGCGCTCCAACTCATCGATCAGCTCCAGCGCCTCGCTGCCACTTTCGGCGATTTCAATCAGCTGACCATGCTGCAGACTGTTTTCCAGCAACGAGCGCAGTGAAGTCAAGACGCCGCTGTCGTCATCCACGCAGAGGATCACTTCCTTGGCCATGG
Organism: Paucibacter sp. B2R-40; assembly: GCF_025717555.1. Classification (GTDB taxonomy): domain Bacteria; phylum Pseudomonadota; class Gammaproteobacteria; order Burkholderiales; family Burkholderiaceae_C; genus Paucibacter_A. The sequence continues at coordinate 72,272 of NZ_JAJIRP010000005.1, forward strand.
CGGACTCGGCAGGGCTTGCCATCACCGTGCTCCCAAGACGAATTGAGGGTCGGCGAATGTCGCCAGACCCGCCTCGATACCGGCCAGCAACACCCCTGCCTCCCAGGGCTTGGCAATCAGGCTACGGCCTTTGCCCTCCGCTCGCAGGCGCTTGACGGCACTGTCATTCACCTGGCTTGAAGGCAATTGATCCCGTAAAGCGCTCAATGCGTTCACCTCATCGTCGACGCACAGCAGCAATCCTTGCATAGCCGTCCTCCCTAGACGTCGTTGGCAGCTAGACATGAGTCCGCCGCTTCATACCATATTACTTTCGACTTCGAGCCGGCTGGCAGGCACGGTGGTATTTTTTTGCAAATCATGGGCACGGACCTGCGCATTGGAAACTCTGCCCGGCTAGATGTTTACGTCGGTCTTGGTGTCAGAGGAACGCTGCAAGGGCAAAAAGACCGTGAAGGTCGAGCCCCTGCCCTCAACACTTTGCACCTCGATGCGCCCCTGATGCTTGTCGATGATCTTGCGCACGATATCCAGGCCCAGGCCACTGCCCTCACCGATCGGCTTGGTCGTGAAGAAGGGGTCAAAAATCCTACCCAGCAATTCGGCCGGAATGCCGCTGCCGCTGTCTTTGACCGCAACAATCGCGTGCGCCTCATCGTGGGCCAACGAGATCCGCAGCACGCCTTTGTAATGCATGGCCTGCAAGGCGTTGTGGATCAGGTTGGTCCAGACCTGGTTCAATTCATCGGGCAGGCAAAGCAGGCGCGGCAGGTCTTGGAAGTCGCGCACCAGCTCGACGCCGCCGCGCAGCTTGCTTTGGTAAATCGTCAGCACCGTCTCCAGGCCATCGCGCAGATCAGTCTCGACGAATTCGCCGGAGTGATCGAAACGCGAATAGGACTTCAAGGCGAACACGATCTTGGCCACCCTGTCCACGGCCAGATTGATGTTCTCGGTATTGCTGGCGATGCTGGCCGTGCTGAACGCCGTATCCAGGATCAGCTCGTTGCTCGGGTGCTTCAGCAGCGCCAGGTATTCACCCGCAAACGCCTGCACCCCCATTTGCACCAGCAGCCCGGCTTTGTAGCGGGCATGCTCGATGCCGGCGGACTCCAATTGCTGGCACAAGGTCTTGGCCAAGGCCCGCTCCTCCCTTGAACTCAGCATATTCGAGCTCTTGCTGACATGAGCCAACAGGTCGATGAAGGAGTTTTGTTCGGCCTCATTCAGCACCTGGAACACCTTGGGCAGGTTCTCCAGCACCTGCTGCAAGGCATCCGAAATATTGCGTCCGCTGGACTTGACGGCCCCAATCGGCGTGTTGATCTCATGTGCAACGCCGGCCACCAACTGCCCCAACACCGCCATCTTTTCCGATTGAATCACCTGGCCTTGTGCCTGCTTCAACTCCTCCAAAGCCTTGGCTGCCTGCAGCCGCGCAGCCTGAGCGCTGGCATAGGCCGAAGCATTGGTCAGCGCAATGGCCGCATAGGCCACAGTGGTGCGAAAGATCTCTTGCTCACGTTGCTGGAATGCCATCGCCCGGTGGCTCTGCAAAATCACCACACCGAGGCGCACACCATTGGCCACCATTTGACGCAACACCGCCGAACGCATCTCCGACTTCGGCGATACGCCTTGCGGCGGCGGTGAACCCAAGGCCAGCTCCGAAGCATCGGCAACGACCAGTTCCTCGTCGCCGAGAAAAGTCCGCACGCTCAGCCACTCCGTGTCGCTCAACAAGAATGTCGACGGCGGCGCGCGCACGCCGTCTTCGACGTAATAGATCAGCTCCAAACGATCGCCGGCCGGGCCCAGCACCGCCACACCAAACGCATCCAGCGGCAACAAGGCACACAGATGTTGATGCAGGGCCGCGCAAATCGCCTGCTCGTCCAGACTGGTGGTCAGCTCCTTGCCGATATCACCAACCTGGCGCAGCACATCGGCCGCATCGGCCAGGGCCAGGTTGGCCGAAGACAGCTCATCCGTGCGTTCGCGCACCGATTCCGCCAGATGGTCACGGTGCCCGGCCAGCTCCTCCTCATAGCGCTGCTTGAGCTGCAAATAGTCAGACAGCCGGTCTTGCAGGCTGTTGACGCCGCTGACCAACAAGCTCAGCTCGTCGGGCCGACCTTCGGGCCGCCGCAGTCGCAGCGATTCGCCCAAGGCAGCGGGATCAAGTCTGCTCAAGTGCAGGGCAATGCGCCTCACGTGCACGGTCACCAGACGACTGAACAGCAAGGTGAGGAAGCCCGCCAAGAGCAGCGACTGCAGCAATTGGGTCAGCACAATGGTCTGCAGCGCAGCGCGCAAATGCGCCCACAGCTGGCGCTCATCGCCATAAAGCACGAATTCACCCAGATTCACCAGCGGCCCGCCACTGAAGCGCTGAAACACCAGCGGCAAGCGCCGCATCGGCGCCAGGCCCGCCTCCGACCAACCGGGTCGGGTGAACTCGAACACTTCGGCGGGCCCCCTTTCAGCCTTGACTCTGATCTCGACTCGCCCGATCGTGCTGACCTTGCTCACACTCTCCATATGGAGCTTCAGCGTGTCCAAATCCATGTCCCAGACGGCCCTGCGCAAGGTGCTTTGGCTGACTCGCTCGATCAACGCCAGCTCATGGTTCATCGCCGCCAAGCCCTCTTTCCAGGTCCACCAGGATTGCACCGCCACGGCCAGCACGGTGAATAGCAAGCAAAACATCAGCGTTGCGAACACCATGCGCGCACCGAGCGAGCTGCCGAGTCTGACCATGCGCCTGTTCCTTCTTGTTGCGAGTCCCCGGGCTCAGGGCAATGCGGGCTCTGCGTCCAGTTTGAGCACTATGCACTGTACGCAGGGCAGCGCACCTAGGGAAGGCCCTGATCCAGCTCCGTGTCAAACAGGGCGCAAGCATGGCAAAAAGCAAACGGGAGCGGCAACCTCTCGGCCACAGCTCCCGCATCGATTTGGGGCAGATCAATAAGGGCAAGCAGGCGGCACTTCGGCCGATTTGACGGTTTACCAAATAGCCTGCATGCCGCTCGGCGTGAGCCGGGCGAGATTCAGTCGGCAGGGACTGAATCTAAGCCGGGCTCAACCCATATGCAAACCACCATTGCAGCTGAAGTCGGCGCCGGTGGTGAAGCCGGAGTCCTCACCGGCCAACCAGGCCACGATGGCCGCGATTTCTTCGGGCTTGCCCAAACGCTTGATCGGAATGGTGGCGACGATCTTCTCCAGCACATCGGGGCGGATCGCCTTGACCATATCGGTGCCGATATAGCCGGGGCTGACGGTATTGACCGTCACGCCCTTGCTGGCCACTTCTTGCGCCAGCGCCATCGTGAAACCATGCATGCCGGCCTTGGCGGCCGAGTAATTGGTCTGGCCGAACTGGCCCTTCTCGCCGTTGACCGAGGAGATATTGATGATGCGGCCCCAGCCCTTGTCCAACATGTCTTCTATCACCTGCTTGGTGACATTGAACATGCTGTTGAGGTTGGTGTTCATCACCGCGTCCCAGTCGTCGCGCGTCATCTTGCGGAACATGCCGTCACGCGTGATGCCGGCGTTATTGACCAAGACCGAGATCGGGCCATGCTCGGCCTTGACCTTGGCAAAGGCCTCGACGGTGGAGTCCCAATCAGCCACATTGCCAACCGAGGCGTAGAAGGTGTAACCCAGCGCGGCCTGCTCGCTCAACCACTTGTCGAAGTCGCGGCTCGGGCCGCAGCCGGCGATGACCTTGAAACCTTCTTTGTGCAGGCGCTGGCACATTGAGGTCCCGATGCCGCCCATGCCGCCGGTGACGTAAGCTACTTTTTGACTCATATTTGTCTCCTGTCTCAAAAAAATACTGGCTCGCTCAGACTCCTGCAGGTGCGGGTCTGAGTCAAGCGGGTTTGGCCCTAGGATGGGCTGTTTAGCAGCGGTTCTGCATCAACGCTCGACGGTCAGTGCCACGCCCATGCCGCCACCGATGCACAGGGAGGCAATGCCCTTCTTGGCATCGCGGCGCTGCATCTCATGCAGCAGCGTCACCAGAATGCGGGCGCCGGATGCGCCGATCGGGTGACCCAGCGCGATCGCGCCGCCATTGACGTTGACCTTGGACAAATCCCAGCCCATTTCCTGATGCACGGCGCAGGCTTGCGCGGCAAAGGCTTCGTTGATCTCCAGCAGGTCCAGGTCTTGCGCCTTCCAACCGGCGCGCTCCAGCGCCTTCTTGGCGGCCGGCACCGGGCCCATGCCCATGATGGACGGGTCAAGCCCGGCCGAGGCGTAAGAGGCGATGCGCGCCAACGGCGTCAGGCCTAAGCTCGCGGCCTTGGCGGCCGACATGATCAGCAAACCGGCGGCGCCGTCGTTCAGACCTGAGGCATTGCCGGCGGTGACGCTGCCGGCCTTGTCAAAAGCGGGGCGCAGACCGGCCAGAACGTCGGCCGTACTGCGGCGGTTGATGAATTCGTCGGCATCGAAAATGATGGCATCACCCTTCTTCTGGGGAATCGTCACCGCAGCGATCTCATCCTTGAAACGGCCGGCGTCTTGCGCAGCGGCGGCTTTTTGCTGCGAGCCAAAAGCCAGCGCATCTTGGGCTTCACGGCTGATGCCGTACTGCTTGGCCACGTTCTCGGCCGTGATGCCCATGTGGTACTGGTTGTAGACATCCCACAGGCCGTCGACGATCATGGTGTCGACCAGCTTCCAGTCACCCATGCGCTGACCGTCGCGCGAGCCCGGCAGCACATGCGCGCTCAGGCTCATGCTCTCCTGGCCGCCGGCGATGACGATCTCGGAGTCGCCATCACGAATCGACTGCGCCGCCAGCATCACGGCCTTCAAGCCGGAGCCGCAGACCTTGTTGATCGTCATTGCCGGCACCGTGTTGGGCAGGCCCGCCTTGATGACCGTCTGGCGGGCCGGGTTCTGGCCGGCACCGGCCGTCAAGACCTGACCCAAGATCACTTCGCTGATCTGCGCGCCATCAAGGCCGCTGCGGCGCAGGAGATCGCGCACGACAGTGGCGCCCAATTCAACGGCGGAAGTCTTGGCAAGGGTGCCGCCAAATTTACCAATCGCGGTACGGGCCGCGGAGACGATCACGATATCGGTCATTTGATTTACTCTCTCTATGCTGTAACTAACAAGTTATCCCGATGAGTTTAGTTCAATCGGACGGGGCGAAGATTCAGGTAAAACGGAATTTCAAACTGTGACGGTAAACCTCATCAAGCCTTTTGCTGCACATAGCGGCCCGGCGCCGGCTCGATCGCTTTGTACTTGCGGTTGCCGGGCGCTTTGGGCGCGGGCTTTTGTGCGCCGGCATGGCCTGCCAACCAAGTGGACCAGTCGGTCCACCAACTGCCGGGCTGCTCTGTCGCGCCGGCCAACCAGGCATCAGCCTGAGCCGGCAGCGCGGCCGATTGGTTGATCCAATGGCTGCGTTTCTTTTTCGCCGGCGGATTGATCACACCGGCTATATGGCCGGAGGCGCCCAGCACATAGCGCCGCTCGCCCTTGAAGACTTGCGTGCTGCGGTAGGCGGCGTCCCAAGGCACGATATGGTCTTCGCGCGAACCATAGATGTAGACCGGCGCCTCAATCTTGCCCAGATCAAGCGACTCGCCGCAGACCGTTAGACGGCCGGGGATTTTCAACTCGTTTTGCAAATAGGTATGGCGCAGATACCAGCAGTACATCGGGCCGCTCATATTGGTGGCGTCACCGTTCCAATACAGCAGATCAAACGGCGGCGGCGCTTCGCCCTTCAGGTAATTGCCGACCACATAGTTCCAGACCAGATCGTTCGGGCGCAGCATGCTGAAGGTGCTGCCCAACTCTTGACCCTTCAACAGCCCCGGTCCTTTAGGCGACTGCAGACCGATCGTGGTCTCGCGCTTTTTCACCGAGGCCTCATCGACAAAAATATCCAGGATGCCGTTGCTGGAAAAGTCGATCAAGGTGGTCAGCAAGGTCACGCTGGCTGCGGGCTGCTCGCCGCGCGCGGCCAACACGCCCAAGGCGGTCGACAAAATCGTGCCGCCGACGCAAAAACCCAGCGTGTCTATGGTCTTGGCGCCGCTGATCTCTTGCACCACGCTGATCGCTTTGATCGCGGCCTGCTCGATATAGTCGTCCCAGGTCCAGGCCTTGCACGAATCATCCGGGTTGCGCCAGCTGATCACGAACAGCCGGTGGCCCTGCTCCACGGCATAGCGGATCAGCGAGTTCTCGGGCTGCAAATCCAGGATGTAGTACTTGTTGATGCAGGGTGGCACAAACAGCAGCGGGCGCTCAAAAACCTTATCCGTCAGCGGCTTGTACTCAATCAGCTGAAAGAAGTCGTTCTCGAACACGATGTCGCCGGCGGTGGTGGCGACATTGCGGCCGACCTCGAACGCGCTTTCATCGGTCTGAGACACATGGCCGCGCTGCAAATCGTTCCACAGCAATTGCATGCCCTTGGTCAGCGTCTCGCCCTTGCTCTCCAGGGCCAAGGCCTGTGCCTCCGGGTTGAGCGCCAAAAAATTGCTCGGCGCGGCGGCGTCGACAAACTGCTGCACGGCGAAGCGCACGCGCGCGCGGGCCTTGTCCTCGCCCTCGACCTTGTCGGCCATCTGCTGCAAGGTGTTGGCGTTGAGCAAATAAAGCTGCGCCATGAAGGCGCTGGCCGGGTTGGCACTCCAGGCCGGACTCGCAAAGCGGCGATCCGCCAGCGGCTTAGGCGCTTCGGCCGGTGGGGCCAGGCTGCTTTGCAGCGAGGCATTCCACAAGGCGGTGGCCTGATTCAAGTAGTTGCTTTGCAATTCGGCCAAGGACGCGGCGGGAATCTGCAGGCCGGCCAAGGTCTTCCACATTTCGCCCAAGCCGGCGGCGGCTTCACTGGCCGCTGCAGCGGCGGCCGAAATTGCATCCGGGGCGGCTTCGGGGGCAGCTGGCGCCGCGGCGTTCGTCTTGCGGGTCATAGGTTTCCTCAAACAATTGGGCTCTTGGCATTGGCTTCGGTTTGCTGGGACGCTGCAAGCAGCCCCTTCGGTCCATCATCGCAGACCTTGTTGTAACCTCCTTGTCTTACCCGCTTATGACGAACCATGTATCTGATCGCAATTGCCTGGGGCTATGTGGCCCTGATGATGGCCTTGGCCGAAGCTACCAGCAGCCAAGGCAGCATTCTGGGCGCCTTGATAACGCTGCTGCTCTACGGCGTATTGCCGATTTCAATCGTCTTGTACCTGTTGGGAACTCCACACCGTAAAAAAGCTCGCAAGCGTCAAGAACAGCTGGAACAGGAGGCCGCCAACTCAAGCCAGGCAAATAGCGGCGACCATGCGACCGCAGATGCGCTCGCGCCGGTAAGAAAAGAACCTTGAATCGTCTTTGAAGGTGCACCAAGCGCCGCCGCTGATGTGCTTCAGCCCCACGCCCAGCAGGCGTTGACGCGCCAGGCCAGCCAGGTCAGCCCGCCAGCGCGCCTCGCCTGCAGCATTGGGGCGGAACACAAAGTACGCGTTGGACGCCGCCACCGGTTCGACACCAAAGGCCTGCAGCACCTCGGGCCCGACCTCGAATGCTTCGGGGCCAATGCAGGCTCCCAGCCAGGCTTGCACTTGAGAAGGCTTGCAGCCGGCGGCTTGGCAAAGCGCTTGCACCGTGTTCTCCAACACCCCGCCGGCCAGGCCGCGCCAGCCGGCATGCGCACCGGCCACGCCGCCCGGTGCAGCGAACAAGACGGGCAAACAGTCCGCCACTTGGATCGCGACCGCCAAGCCAGGCGAGGTGCTGACGCTGGCGTCGGCGATTGGCGTGGGTGCGCCGGCCAGCGCATGAGCGGAGTTCAAGACGACGACTTCAGAGCCATGAATTTGCTGCAAAAAGACCGCTTTGGACCCCAGCGCTTGGTCCAGCCGCAAGCGGTTTTCGGCCACAGCCGCCGGATCATCTTGCACCGCCGCGCCAACATTCATGCTCGCAAAAGGGCCGACACTGCAGCCGCCGGCCCGCGTGCTCATCAGAGCTCGCCCATTGAAATCAGGCCGCGACCATGCGGGCCGCAGCCAATCGGCGTGAATCAGCCCAACTTGCTCACTCGGCATCAGGGCAGGCCGAGGGCTGGGTCTTTGCGAACGCGTCCAGCGCCATGCAATTCCTGAACACCCGCATCACTTCGGGCACATGCTCGAGACGGCAGTCAAAGCGCTGCGCATTGAAGATCTGCGGCACCAGCACGCAGTCGGCCAGGCCCGGCGTATCACCATGGCAGAACTGACCGGCGCCCGACTTCAGGCGCAACTCCACCACCTCCAGCCCGGTCTCGACCCAGTGCCGGTACCAGCGGTTCTTGTTGTCCTCGTCCAGGCCCAGATCTTTGCTGAGGTAGCGCAAGACGCGCAGATTATTGAGCGGGTGAATCTCGCAGGCGATGTCCTGCGCCAGCGCGCGCACCTGGGCGCGGCCCAAGGCGTCGACGGGCAGCAGGGGCGGCTGGGGGTGGGTTTCATCGAGGTATTCGATGATGGCCATGGACTGGCTGATCAGCGCGTCGCCGTCACGCAGCAGCGGCACCAGCTTGGACAGCGAGGCGCTGACATAGGCCGGATCGAACTGCTCGTTCTTGGCCAGATGGACGGCACGGTAGTCGTATTCCAGGCCTTTGAGCGCCAGCGCAATGCGCACGCGGTAAGAAGCCGAGGAGCGAAAATAATTGAAGAGTTCCATGGGTCGTGATGATGCCATGAGTGTTTCACTTGTGGCCGCTAAACTGACGTCCATGTGGAACCCCAGACGCTTCAAACATTGCCCCAGCTGCGGTGCCGCAGTCGAGTACTTGGTGCCGGCGGACGACAACCGCGAACGCGCCACCTGCACGGCCTGCGCCAGCATTCATTACGAAAACCCGATCAATGTGGTGGGCACCCTGCCCGTCTTCGGTGAGCAGGTGCTGCTGTGCCGCCGCGCGATCGAGCCGCGCCACGGTTTTTGGACCTTGCCGGCGGGGTTTTTAGAGTTGGGCGAAACCGCAGCCGAGGGCGCACAGCGCGAGACCGATGAAGAAGCCGGCGCGCAAATCGAGTTGCAGCCGCTCTACTGCTTGATGAATGTGGTCAAGGTCGGACAGATTCATCTGTACTACCGCGCGCGCCTCCTGTCGGATCAATTCAATCCGGGGCCGGAGACACTCGAAGCCAAACTCTTCCATGAGCATGAAATCCCCTGGGACGAATTGGCCTTTCGCACCGTGCGGGAGACTTTGAAGCACTTTTTTGAGGACCGAAGGCTGGGCCGACCGTTTGAGTTGCACTGCGGCGATATTGGCTGAAAGCCCCAGCCACTAATCCGTCCACAAGCGTTCCACCAACTCACCCACCTCCAGCGGCGCACCCGGTCGCGAAGCTGCCTTCCACTCGGCCGGCGCCGGGGCCAAGCGCTTGGATTCCTTGCCGCTCCAGGTCGCCACTTTCAATGCAAACACCACCGGGCCCTTGACTGCTTCGAAAGGTACAACGGCCCTGAGCTTGCTGCCGAGTTGTTGCTTCAACGCCAAGTCCAACATGGTGTCAAAGTCCAGCCAGACATTCGACCGCAGGCCGGGCCGCACGGCCACGACGATAAAGCCGCCTACCGATTGCTGCACGCCGCTGGCGACGACCGCCTCGCCTGCTGCCGCCCCAAGCGCCCGGACGTAGGCGGCCATGGCATCGATATTGGGCACGCGCTCTTCAAGCACAGCGCTTGGCTGCAGCAAAACGACATTGAAATTCGTGAGGGGCGGTGCGGCCCGCGCAGCGCCCGCAAAGACAAGCACCAGCAACTGCAACAGCCGAAAAAATGGGGTCAGGTTCATTTGTTTTCCAGCCAAAGGACTCGGCCGCAAGCAGCGAGACCCCAATCCTCAGCTTTACTGACTCAAACGCGCCGTCGCCCAAGGCCCGGTCACGCCGTCCAGCTCGCAATCCCACAGCGCCTGCACATCCATGCCGTCGCGCAGCCCCTCGGCATAGACCTTCAGCGCCAAGCTGCGCAACATCACCAACATGCCGCGCACAAATGCGGCCCGCGCCGCATCTCCCGACACGCCGGTGACGACCGCAACATCGAGCTTGACGTAGTCCAAGCCCGCTTGATAGAGCCGGTCCACTTGCGCCAGCCCGGCGCCGGCATGCTCAAGCCCCAGCTTGACGCCCAGCGGACGCAACTGCCGGCCCATTTCGAACAGCAAATCAAAGTGGTTGAGGGCAGCACTCTCGGCCAACTCCAGACCGAGCTTGCGGGCGGCCTGGGGCGCATGGAAGATTTGATCCCGCAGGCGCGCGACAAAACTGCCGTCCAACAAAGAGGCCGGTGCAATATTGACGCAGCGCTGCTGGCCGTCTTTGGCGATCGCCTCCAGGGCCAGCGAGACCGCCAGCAAATCCACATCGGCCGTCAAACGGCTGCGCACCGCCAGCGGCAACCAGCGCGTGGCCGGCTCGAATTCGCCGGCTACTTCCAACTGCAATTGCAGCGGGCATTCCAGATGCAGGATCCGGCCCTCTCGGTCCAAGACCGGGTATTGCAGCAATTTGCCGCGCCGGCCCGCCAAGGCTTCGCTGATCTGAGAGCGCCAAGCACGCTCGCCCTGCACACGTTGCTGCAAACTGCCCGCATTGATGGACTCGACCACAAAGCCGGTTTGATTCTCGGCCCTTGCCAAGGCCGCGTCGGCCTCGCCAAACCACCGGCCGGCGGCCGACTCGCGCGGTAAATTGACGGCGCCTAGTGCGAGCTGAATACCGCTGCCAAAAGCCGGCAGGCTGGCAGCCAAGGCGTCAGACAAGGCCTGCGCCGTCTCGGCTGCCACATCGGGTGCGGGCAGCCACAGGGCGAAATCGGCGCCGTTGAGCCTGCCCGCTAGGCAGCCACGCACGCGCTCCGGATAAGCCATCACCGCCTTGGCCATGGTTTGCAGGGCCTGGTCCACCGCCGGGCGGCCCAGGCGCTGATTGAGGCCGGCCAGATCACGTAGCCGCACCAGCACCAAACCGGCATGCAGCGGCCCTTCGTCGCGGGTCAGGGCCGAGTCCAACTCGGCCAGAAAGTGCTTGCGCGAACTCATGCCGGTAAGCGGATCGCAATGCGCCTGGATGCGCAGCACTTGCAGCTGATCGGCCTGCGCCTCGAACATGCTCTTGACGCGCAAGACCATCGCGTTCATCGCCTGCGTCAGCCCCTTGAGCTCGGGCACATGGGACTCTTCAATGATTTGAAAGCTGCCGTCGACCACCGCGCGCGCCTGCGCCACGGCGTTGTCCAACGGGCGGCGAATGCGGTGCAGTGCCAGATAAGCGCCCACGCTGGCCAGCAGACCGAGCGCGCCCAGCAGCATGCTGATGCGGGTCAGGCTGCGCCATAACTCGTCATGTGCGTAAGCAGAATGCGAGAGGACCTCGACCGAACCGATCGCGTTCCAGCCATTCGAGACTTGGGCCACGCCGGGTTGGACCGCGATAGGCAGCAGGTCGATAAACCAAGCCGGCGCGCTGCCGGGCCGCTCATTGGTACGGCGCTCGAACGCGAGCTTGCCGTCGGCCTTGCGCCAGATCACGCTTTGGTAGTAGCCGGTATCGAACTGCGCCGAGATCAGCAATTCCATCAACTCCGCATCGCCATGCTGCTGCGACAGAGCCAGCGCCAGCGCGGCCGCGTTGTCGCTGTTCTTGATTTGCAGCTGGGTTTGCAGCAGTTGCCGGGTCGAATAGGTGGACACGGCGACGCTGCCGGCCAAAGCCAGCAAGACCGCACCCAACACCAGCAACCAGACTTGACGCATCAAGGACATGGCACATCCCAATCAAATGTATTCATCTTGTTCAAAAACCTTCCGCGCGGGCCTTGGCCAGCAATTCTCGCCACTGTGACAGCCTGACCATGGGGTCGCCGGCCGATGTAGCGCCGACCCCCTGCCACAGGCCCTCGCCATTGAAACTGAAGACCGGTTGCAAATCCGGCCGCTGCGACGCCGGGCGTACATCGGCAATCAGATTATCCAGAATCAAAGGCTCGGCCCCCGGCTCGGCATAGTAGGCCAGCACCATGTGCGCGAGCGAGCGCCCGCCCACCATGGCGCGCACATAGACCATGCGCAGCTTGGCCACCGGCGTGCCGGCCGCAATCAGACTCAGATACTTGGCAATCGCATAGTCCTCGCAATCGCCGCGGCCCTTGTCCAAGGCCTCCAAGGGGCTGGCCCAATAATCGGTCTTGCCCCAGACCTCCACATCATCATGGAACTCGATGCGGCGGTTCAAATAGCTGTTGAGCGCCGTCAGCCGCTGAGCTTCTTCAAGCGCGGCGGCGCGCTCAATCGCTTGCAGCAGCGCCTGCGCCTCCACGACGGTGCGCGGGTTGAACTTGGCCGCCGCCTCCAAAAACCTCGCATTGTCCAAGGCCGCGCAAGGCAACAGCCACAACAAGCATGACAAGACAAAGGCCCCGAGCAGCCGGTCGCCACAGAGCCAGCGCGGCTTGTTCGAAAAGACTCTGCAGGTGAAAAGGGCCATGCTTTAGCAGATGCGCCCTCGCTTGGAGAGCAATAATCGTTCGGGGCTGGACAGACTATGCTGATAATGCAAAGCACTTTACAGCTTGTGCATCCGGCCCATCCCTGAAGTCGCGCCTAATTCACCGCCCATCCATGAGCATCCCGTCCATCCGCCAAGAAATTGACAGTTCGCGCAAGAGTGGTGTGCTCAAGACCATCCTGATCCCGCCCTGCCCCGAGTTACTGGCGCGCCTGCAGCAGGCGATGGCGCAGGCCCAGCCCGACCTGAACGAAGTGGCGCGCATTGCGGCCAGCGATGTGGCGATGTCGGCGATATTGCTGCGCATGGCCAACAGTCCTGTCCACATTGCCGACGGCATGCCCTGCAACACCGTGGGCCAAGCGATGACGCGCATCGGCCTGAAGGAAACCACGGCCATCATGACGGGCTTTTTGCTGAAGAACGCAATTCCCGTCAACAGCCCGCAGCTGGCGCGCTTTTGGGAGCGCTCGGCCAAGCGCGCCACAGCCATGGCTTTTGTGGCGCGGCAGTTGCCCGGCATTTCAGTCGATTTGGCCCATACCTACGGCTTGTTTTGCCATGTCGGCATGCCGGTCTTGCTGCAATGCGTGCGCGGCTATGGCTCGACCATGGTGGAGGCCTCGGCCCGCGTCGACCGCTCCTATATCGCCACCGAAAACGCCAACCACCGCACCGACCATGCGGTGGCCGGCGCCTTGCTGGCGCGCGCCTGGAATATGGCGCCGGAGTTGATGGCCGCCATCCGCCTGCATCACGACCTGCTGTCGCTGGGCGACAAGCAGGTGGAACCCGAGGTGCACACCTTGATTGCGGCGGGCCTGATTGCCGAGCATTTGATGCGTTTGCACGAGGGCCTGCCCGAAGACGCCGACTGGATCGCCCATGCCCCCCAGGCACTGGCATGGCTCAACGCCAGCCTGGCCGACGTCGAGCAATGGGACGATTTGCTGCGGCCGATTCTGGATGACTTGTAAGCGCATGGTGCAGCCCGCGACTGCCATGCTCTTGCCCTAAATCAAAGCCGAGTAGCGCTTGCGATCACAGAATTGAGATCATGCAGCGACTCAACAGCCCCCTCGATCAAGCTCCTCCCGCCCGCAACGTGGAGTCGGCAACTCAGCGCCTGGACCGTCTTCTGCACGCCAGTGCCGCCCCTTTGACGACCGGCCTGTCCCCGGTGGCGCTGGCCCTGGGCGTGGCAGACTGGGCTTGGCATTTGGGCGTCTCGCCCGGCAGGCAAATGGAACTGATGGGCTTGGGCGTGCAACTCGCGACACAGACCCTCAAAGACAGCCTGCCCGGCGCCGAAAGATCCGCCGGGGCTGCGACCGGGAGCCTTGACGAAGACCCGCGTTTTCGCCACCCGGCTTGGGCCCAATGGCCGTTCAGCGCCTTGCGCAGCGGGTTTCGGCAGAGCGAGACCTTCTGGCGCGAAGCCGCGCAGATGCCGGGCATGAGTGCCCACCATGCGGAGATGACACAGTTCTTCGCCCGCCAAGCCTTGAATATGCTGGCTCCGGCCAACTGGCTCGCGACCAATCCGGTGGTGTTGCACGACGCACTGGCCAGCCAGGGCGCACATTTGGCTCAAGGTGCACGACATTTTTTGGAGGACATCAGCGGCACCGCTGCAGCGGCACCACGGCAGCATGTGCCCGGCCGCGATGTCGCCATCACACCGGGTGAGGTGGTGATGCGTAACCATTTGGTCGAGCTGATCCGCTACAAGCCACAAACTGCCCAGGTCCACCCCGAGCCGCTGCTGATCGTGCCGTCTTGGATCATGAAGTACTACATCCTCGATCTGTCGCCGCACAACTCGATGGTGCGCTATCTGGTCGAGCAGGGTCATCAGGTCTATATGCTGTCTTGGCGCAACCCCGACGCCAGCGACCATGAACTGAGCATGAGCGACTATCTGCGCCTGGGCATATTTGAAGCGCTGCGGGCGATTGGCCAAATTCACGGCAAGGCACGCGCCGTCCACGCAATGGGTTACTGCCTCGGTGGTACCTTGCTTGCCATCGCCGCTGCAGCGCTTGCCCGCCGCGGCGAGCGCAGCATCGCCGGCGCAGAACTTTTGCCGGCGCTGAGTTCACTGACGCTGCTGGCGGCGCAGACTGATTTTTCAGAGCCGGGCGAGTTGGGACTCTTCATCGACGAAAGCCAGATCGGCTATGTGAATGAAATCACCCGCGGCAAGGGCTATTTGACCGGCGAGCAAATGGCCGGCTCCTTCCAGTTCTTGCACTCCCAAGATCTTGTTTGGACTCGCCGTATGCGCGAGTACCTGATGGGTGAGCGCGAGCCGCGTTCCGATCTGATGGACTGGAATGCCGACACCACCCGGATGCCGGCCCGCATGCATCACGAGTACCTCAGCGCACTCTACCTGCACAACGCTTTAGCCACCAGCAGCTACCGGGTCGAGGGCCGCAGCGTCTCGCTGGGCGATATCGAAGTGCCCATCTTCCTGGTCGGCACCGAGCGGGACCATGTCTCGCCTTGGGCGTCGGTCTACAAGCTGCACAACTTGTGCGAGGCCGAAATTACTTTCGTGTTGACCAGCGGTGGCCACAACGCCGGCATCATCTCCGAGCCAGGCCACGCCGGGCGCAGCTACAAGTTGGATACCCGGCCGCGTCACGGCGCCTGGGTACCGCAGCAAGAATGGGGCCAGGGCTTGGATGCGATCAGCGGTTCTTGGTGGCCGGCCTGGCATGACTGGCTGGCTGCCCGCTCCTCCCCCAAAGTCAAACCTCAGGCGACGCCAGCAAACATGCGCTTGGGCGCAGCGCCGGGCGACTATGTACGCCAGTGCTATTCAGACTGAGCGCATTGCTGACTTGCAAAGCCAGCGGCTGCAAGCGCTGCTGCGCGCCGCACAGGCGACGCCTTTCTATCGCCCATTGCTGCAGGGCTGCCAACTCAACCGACTGAGCCTGCAAGCGCTGCCGGTGGTCAACAAGACCGCGCTGATGCAGAACTTTGAGCAGCATGTCAGCGACCCACAACTCAAACTGCCTGACTTGCAAACGCTATGCCAAGACGCCAGCCGCATTGCCGAGAGTTACCTCGGCCGCTACACCGTCTGGGAAAGCTCGGGCAGCAGCGGTCAGCCCGGCATCTATGTGCAGGATCAGGCCGCGATGGCCGTCTATGAAAACTTGGAGGCCACGCGCCGCCACTCTCCGAGGCCCTGGGCCCGGCTGTGGGACCCGCTCTACCTGAGCGAGCGTTTCGCCTTTGTTGGCGCCTTGGGCGGCACAAAGGGCGGGCATTTCGCCAGCCATGTGTCGGTGCAACGCCTGCGTCGCGCTCAGCCTTGGATGACGCACCAGTGGCGCAGCTTCTCCATCCTGCAATCCACGCCCGCGCTGCTCGCTCAGTTGGACGCCTTCGCCCCCAACATCATCGCCACCTATCCGACCGCAGCGCTGCTGCTGGCAGAGGAATACGAGCGTGGCGCCCTGCACTGCCGGCCGCAAGAAATCTGGACCGGCGGCGAAACACTCAGCGCCACGATGCGCAAGCGCATCGAGTGCGCCTTCGGCTGCCCGCTGCGCAATAGCTATGGTGCCTCGGAGTTCTTGCCGCTGGCCTGGGAATGCGCACAGGGTCATCTGCACCTCAACGCCGACTGGGTGATTCTGGAGCCGGTCGACGCGCAATACCGACCCACACCCTTGGGCCAAACCTCCCACACCACTTTGCTGACGAATCTGGCCAATCATGTGCAGCCGCTGATCCGTTTTGACATCGGCGACAGCGTCACAGTGGCCGCCGAGCTTTGCGACTGCGGTTCGGCCCTGCCGGTGCTGGAGGTACAGGGTCGGCGTGACGACATGCTCTATCTGCCTGATCGCACGGGCGGACGCTTGGCGCTGCTGCCGCTGGCTTTGACGACAGTGCTGGAAGACGAAGCCGAGCTGTTTGACTTCCAGCTCCAGCAGCTCGGCCCGACTGCGCTGCGCCTGTGCCTCAGTGCCAAGACCGATCACAGCCGGCCGGCACGCGAGCGCTGCCGCCACGTGCTGCGCAACTTTTTGCTGGCGCAGGGCTGTGCTGACATATCCTTGAGCATCTGCTGCAGCCAAGCCTTCAAGCTCGGGCGCAGCGGCAAGCTAAAGCGCATCCTGGCTTTGCCCTGAGCGCTGCGCCCCCCCAAAAACCCCAAGGCTCCGCCCTCATGAACAAACATCTCCATGCCCGCCTCAAGCGGCTGTCCGGCCTGACGGCCGCGCTCAGCCTGTTGACGACGCCGGCATCCGCGAATCAGCAACTGGCGGCCGATATGGGCTGCTACAACTGTCACGGCAGCCCAGCACTCAAAAATGCGCCGTCCATGGCGCGCTTGGCCGAGCATGCCGCCAAGGCACGCGGTGACGATGAAGCGCTGAAAAAACGGGCGGAAAAGCTGCGGGCGACCTCGGCGCTGCATCCAATCGCGGTGCACGAGCGGCTCAGCCCCGAAGCGGCCGAGCTGCTCGTGCGCTGGCTCAGCGAAGGCGCCAAGTAGGGCTCTTGAACAAAGCCAGCCGAGGGCAACTACACGCCCCCTCGCCACGCGCGACGGCCCGGATCCTCCACCAACGGCCCTCAGCGCTCATCCACTATGCTTGCCGGCAAATATTGCGGCACCAACACAGGAATGGCACAGATGGCTTTGGACGTTATGGAAGAAATCAGCCGCTACAACGCGGGGCGCGACCCCGAGCGACTGCAAATGAAGTACCAGCGCATGCGAGCCTCGGATTTCGCTTTTCTGCGCGGCAGCTGCCATCTCTTTTACGCCCGGCTGCCCAGCGAAGCGGTGCTCATGGGCACCAAGACGGCGTTGCCGCAAGCCTGGGCCTGCGGCGATTTGCATGCTGAGAACTTCGGCAGCTACAAGGGCGAAAACCGCCTGTTCTATTTCGACATCAATGACTTCGACGAGGCCGCGCTGGCCCCCTGCAGCTGGGATGCACTGCGCTTGCTGACCAGCATTCGGGTCGGGGCGCAAGGATTGCAACTCAGCCCGGCCGAGCGGCAAGCGCTGAGCCAAGCCTTCTTGGACCGCTATGCCGGCGCGCTGCGCGAAGGCCGAGCCCTGTGGATAGAGCGGGAAACCGCCAGCGGCCCCGTGGATCAATTGCTGAGCGGCTTGCAAGGCCGCAAGCGCCTGGCGTTTTTGGATGGCCGCACGCGCATGGTGGGCAAGCAACGCCTGCTCAAGCTCGACGGCAAAAAAGCCCTCACCGTCAGCGCGGACGAGCGCACCGCCGTGGATGCCTTCATGCGGGACTTTGCCAAAGCCCAAGCCAAACCCGAGTTCTTCGAGGTCCTGGACGTGGGCCGGCGCATCGCCGGCACCGGCAGCCTGGGTCTGCCGCGTTATGTGTTGCTGGTGGCCGGCAAGGGCTCGCCAGATGAAAACTATCTGCTCGACCTCAAGCTGGCCATGCCCTCAAGTCTGCTGCCGCATTTGCAGGGGCGCGGGCCGCAGCCAGACTGGCCCAGCGAAGCCGAGCGCATCGTCGCCACGCAGCGCAGCATGCAGGCCGAGAGCCCGGCGTTCTTGCAGCCGGTTCAGTGGCAGGGTCAGCCCTTTGTGCTGCGCGATTTGCAGCCCAGTGAAGACCGCATCGCAATTTCGGCCGATTCCTTCAAAGCTGGTGAAATGGCGGCCAAGCTGGCGCAGTTGATGGGTGCTATGGGTGAGCTCTTGGCCTGGGCACAGTTGCGCAGCTCGGGCCGGCGCGGCGCCTGCACGGCCGATGCCTTGATCGAATTTGGCCGGACGCAAAGCCAATGGCAGCCGCAGCTTTTGAAAGCCGCCGAGGTCTGCACCGAGCAGTTGGGGCGTGATGCCGCTGCCTTCAACATGGCCTATGACGGCGGCGCTTTTGCTGCAGAAATTTTAAATCTCCAGGACCGCAAATGACGAACAAGCACAGGCAGCGCGAGTCCGCCAGGGACAGCGGCGAATCCATCTTGGTGCTGCAAGGTGGCGGCGCCTTGGGCGCGTACCAAGCCGGCGTGTACGAGGCCTTGCAGCAATGCGAGAACGACCTCAACTGGGTCGCCGGGATCTCGATTGGTGCCATCAACGCGGCATTGATTGCCGGCAACCCGCCCGAGTTGCGCGTGCAGCGGCTGCGTGAGTTTTGGGAGTTGCTGAGTTCAAGCCTGCCGACGCCGGGATTTGTCGGCCATGCCATTGCCAAGGCGCGCGAGAACCTCAACGAGGCAAGCGCAACCCATGTGATGGTGTTCGGTGTGCCGGGCTTTTTCAGCCCGCGCTTTCCGCCCGCACCATGGAGCGTGCCGGGCACCGCTGCGGCAATCAGTTATTACGACACCACGCCACTGCTGCGAACCTTGGAGCGCTTGGTCGATTTTGACCGCATCAATGACGGGCCGATGCGCTTGTCGGTCGGTGCAGTGAATGTGCGCAGTGGCAATTTCGCCTATTTCGACTCGCACCAGCAGCGTTTGGACGCCCGCCACATCATGGCCAGCGGCGCCTTGCCGCCGGGCTTTGCGCCGGTGGAAATTGACGGCGAGCATTATTGGGACGGCGGACTGGTGTCCAACACACCGCTGCAATATGTGCTGGACCAAGCCGCCAACGGTCCGCGCACGGTGTTCCAGGTCGACTTGTTTTCGGCGCGCGGCGCTTACCCCGCCAATCTAGGCGAAGTGACCGAGCGCGAAAAAGACATCCGTTTCTCCAGCCGTACCCGCTTGAACACAACGGTAGAGCTTGAAAGGCAGGTGTTGGCACAAGCCGCCCGACGCTTGATCGCCAAACTGCCCAAGGACTTGCAGGACGACCCCGATGTGCGCGCTTTGGCGAATTTACGCTGCGACGGCTCGGTCGATGTCGTGCACCTGATCTATCGCAGCAAGCACTACGAAACCCAGTCCAAGGATTTCGAGTTCTCGCGCTTGTCGATGAAGGAGCATTGGGACGCTGGGCTCGCCGATATGTCCAGCACCTTGAGCGCGCCGCGCTGGCTGGAGCGCGAGCGCACCGCGCACGGCGTGCACGTCTATGACCTCACGGCCGAGCCCGTGGTGCAGACTCATGCTTCGCCGGCAGCGCCCGCCACTGCTCAGCGCTGATCTCATACACCGCACAGTCCATCTTGTACCAAGGCTCCTGGCCCCGATAACTCATGCCCAGGCGCTGCATCACACGTGCCGAGCCGACATTCTCCGGGTGACAAACGGCCAGCAAGCGCGGCGCATTCAGCGCCTCAAAGGCGAAGCTGGCCATGCACCGCGCAGCCTCGGAGGCGAAGCCTTGATGCCATTTGTCCTTGCGAAAGCGCCAGCCAATTTCGAGCGGATTGATCGCGTCATGGCCGAGGTGCTGAATCGCGCCGGCGCCGATCAAAGCGCCGCTGGACAACTCGAAAATCGACCACCAGGAGTAACCCCATTCGGCCCAACGTGCTTTGCAGCGACTGACCATCGCCTGCGCGTCCTCCAAGGTGTCGGGCTTGCCGGTGATGTAACGCATCACCTCGATATCCGAATTCAATTCGAACAAACCGGCCAAATGCTCATCGCAGACAGGCTCAAGGCGCAGACGGGGCGTCGTCAAAACAGTCATATCGTTGCTTTCCAAAGCATGGGTTTTACTTTTCGGGTAGTCTAAGCACTGCTGGGCAAACAGCCAAAAGTTTGACGAGCTGATGCGCGATCAAACGCCGCATTTTTTCCCAAGCATTCAACCGAAGGGATCATCGAATGAAGAATTTCAGCACCTCATGTCGCCGACTCGTTTTGCCCGCTGCTGCGCTTGCCTTGAGCGCTTGCGCCACCCCCGAGACGGCTCATGACAAACAAGCTGCCGGCGCGCAAGGCACGAGCGCAATGGCCGGAATGAGTGCTATGACCGGCATGGCCATGGCCTCCTTAACGCCCACCCAGGGCAATAATGTGCGCGGCCTGGTGATGTTCCACGAAAAGGATGGCCATGTCATGGTGCACGCCAAGCTCAGCGGCCTCAAAGCCAATGCCGAGCATGGCTTCCATCTGCATGAAAAAGGCGATTGCGCCAGCACCGACGGCACCAGCGCCGGTGGTCACTTCAACCCCGATGGCAAACCGCATGGCCCTCAGACAGCTGATCACCATGCCGGCGATATGCCCGCCTTGAAGGCCGACGCCAACGGCATCGTCGATCAGAAGTTCATGTTGCACGGGCCCACCGTGGCCGCCGGCCCAGCCAGCATCAATGGCCGCAGCGTGATCGTGCACATCGCCCCAGATGACTACGCGACCCAGCCGACCGGCAATTCAGGTGCACGGATTGCCTGCGGCGTGATTGCCGCGCACTGAATTGATTTGAGACTTGTTCTTACTCGGCAGCGAGCAGCGCCTCGGCTTGCGCAAAACCGTAGAAGCTGCGCGTCATGTGTTGCCAAGTGCCGCTGGTCTTGGCTTCCTGCGCGATGTCACGCACCAGGCCCATCACGGCCAACATCGGGCACAGCCCCAAGCTGACCCGGTTAGCGCCGGCCGCGAACAATTCCGGCGCCGACGGTGCACCCGGCATCGCCATCAGATTGAGCGGACCCTGCACTGCCGCGCAGAGCCGGCGGATGGTGTCCAAGTCCGCCAGCCCGGGCACAAACACCATGTCTGCGCCGGCCTCCAAATAGCTGTTGGCACGCACCACCGTTTGAGCGAAACGGTCTTCTGCATCAGCGCCCAGGCCGAGCAGGAAAGTATCGGTGCGTGCATTGATCCAAAGCGGCAAACCGGCTTGGCTCGCGGCTGCGCGCGCCGCCGCCAGGCGAGCAGCCTGCTCTTCAAGCGCAAACAAGCCAGCGCCCGGCTGAGCGTGCCGGCGGTCTTCCAAATTGACACCCACCGCCCCGGCCGCAATGCTGGCCTGGACGGTCTGAGCCACCTCGGCGGGTGCTGCGCCGTACCCGGCTTCGATATCGGCATTGACCGGCACCTTGACGCAGGCCGCCAGGGCCGCGACCTCGCGCAGCATCGCGTCGCGGCCAATCAGCTCGGCGTCCTGAAAACCGCGTGCATAAGCGATGCCGGCGCTGGTCGTGCCGATGGCCGGGAAGCCCTCGGCAGCAAAAATCCTTGCGCTGGCGCAGTCCCAGGCATTGGGCAGCAGGAATTGCCCCTGCTTATTGAGTTGGCGGAACTGCTCGACAAGTTGAAATTGAGTAAGCATGTTGAAAAGGAGATGAGCTGAAAAGTCGAAGTCCTACATCTTGCCGGGAGCGCATCACCGAGACTGGCGCTTTTCGGCCGTCTGCATTTTTTCGAGCGGGCGCATCGCGCCAAAGCGAAGTAAATGGCCAAGTCCGAAAACCGCTAGACAGTCCCGGCCGAAACTCGGACGATCGCGGCCATGAATTTGGATCACGACTACTGCTACCGCGCCTTGGCCAGCCGCGATGCCCGCTTTGACGGGCGCTTCTTCATCGCCGTCAAAACCACCGGCATCTACTGCCGGCCAATCTGCCCGGCGCGCACGCCGAAGTCCGAGAACGTCGTCTTTATGCCCACCGCTGCGGCTGCGCAAGAGTGCGGCTTTAGACCCTGCTTGCGCTGCCGCCCGGAAGCGGCGCCCGACTCGGGTGCCTGGCGCGGTGTCTCCAACAGCGGTGTCTCGCACACCGTCACGCGCGCGCTGGCCTTGATCGAAGCGGGTGAATTGGACCATGCCGACTTAGGCAGCCTGTGCGACAGGCTCGGCGTGGGCGAGCGCCAGCTGCGCCGCCTGTTTACCGAGCATGTTGGCGCGGCACCCAATGTGGTGGCGCAGACCCGGCGCGTGCTGCTGGCCAAACAGCTGATTCACGAGACCCGCCTGCCGCTGACCGAGATCGCGTTTGCCGCCGGCTTCAGCAGCATCCGGCGCTTTAACGAAGTCTTTCAAACCATGTTTGCGCGCCCGCCAAGCGCTCTCCGACATGGCTCGGCGCCCGATTGTTCGGCCGGCCCGCAAGGTGAGGTCAGCCTGCTGCTGCGCTACCGTGCGCCTTATGACTGGCCGGCGATGCTGGGCTTTTTGGCGGCTCGCGCGATTCCAGGCATGGAGACGGTGCATGACGACAGCTACAGCCGCAGCATTTGTTTGGGTGGCGTGCAAGGTACGGTGAGCGTCGCGCATGCCAGCGAGCAGCAAGCGCTGCGGGTCTTGCTGCGTTTTCCCAACCTGGCCGCCCTGCCCGCCATCATTGCGCGGCTGCGCCGCATGTTTGATCTGGCGGCCGACCCGGCGGTGATTCAAGCGCAGTTGTCCGCGGCCTGCCCCTTGATGGCCGCGTTGACGGCGGCCCGGCCGGGTCTGCGCGTACCCGGCAACTGGGACGGTTTCGAGCTCGCCATGCGCGCAGTGCTGGGTCAGCAGATCACGGTGGCTGCGGCGATCAAACTGGCCGGCAAGTTGGTGCAGCAATACGGCGAGCCGATAACCGACCTAACGGCACATCAGCTCGGTCTGAGGTCTATTTTCCCCAGCCCGGAGCGACTGGCAGGTGCCGACTTGGCAACGCTGGGCATGCCCAGAACAAGAGCTGCCACCTTGTCGGGGGTGGCCGGCGCCCTGCTCGCAAATCGCCAACTACTCGATGCCGCCTCCAGCCTTGACGAGGGCTTGGCAAAACTGCTCGCCCTGCCCGGCATCGGCGACTGGACGGCGCAGTACATTGCAATTCGGCAAATGCGTGAGCCCGACGCCTTCCCGGCCGGCGATGTCGGTCTGATGCAGGCCCTTGAGCGGCTCGAAGGCAGCCGCCCCAACGCCAAGCAGTTGACCCAGCGAGCTCAGGCCTGGCAGCCTTGGCGCGCCTATGCGGCACAGCATCTGTGGCAGTCGCTGGTGCCGCAAGCGGCCTGAGCCTGTTTTAGGTCAGCTGCGAGCCACCACCCGGCGTCAAGCCTTGGTCGCGGCGCGAACCGAACTGGTGGGCATAGACCCAGGTGAACTCGGCGCCGAACAAAAAAATCTGCGCCGAATAGTAGACATACAAGAGCACCACGATCAGCGATGCGGCGGCGCCAAAGGCCGTCGTCACGCCGCTGTGGCCGATATAGCTGCCGATCAGGGTTTTGCCCGCCACAAACAGCAGCGAGGTCACCAAGGCGCCGACCCAGACATCGGCCCATTGCACGCGCGCCCTGGGCATGGTTTTGTAGATCAGCGCAAAAATCAGCGTCGACAAGCCCAGCCCCAGCACCAACTCGCTGACACGCGCCAGCGTCAGCCAGCCCACCGAACTGGGGTCCCACCAGCGACTCAGCGCGGCCAAGCCAGCGCTGAAGGCGAGTGATACAACCAGCAAAAACCCAATGCCCAAAATCATGCCGAACGACAGCAGCCGGGCACGCAGCAGAGCCCATAGGCCGGAGACCTTTTCCTTTTGCGGCGCCCGCCAGATACGGTTGAGCGCGTCTTGCAACTCGGTGAACACCGAGGTGGAGCCGACAAAAAGAAACAGCAGCCCAAAGGCTGCGCTCATCAAGTTCTCACGTGGCCGCCCTGCGCTTTCGATCAAGTCCTGCACGGCAATTGCGCCGGGCGAGCCCAGCAAGGCTTGCAACTGGTCGTAGATTTCGCCGCGTGCG
This sequence comes from Paucibacter sp. B2R-40, assembly GCF_025717555.1. Lineage (GTDB taxonomy): Bacteria > Pseudomonadota > Gammaproteobacteria > Burkholderiales > Burkholderiaceae_C > Paucibacter_A. The sequence goes on from NZ_JAJIRP010000005.1 coordinate 96,418, forward strand.
GCCTCCTCACCGAACACTGCGCCGGCCACCGCGATCACAATCAGCAGCAGCGGTGCGATCGAAAAAATCATGTAAAAAGCCAGCGCCGCACCCATGCTCTGCGCATAGTCACGCACCCAGTTGACGCCCGCAGCGCGCAGCAGGCCAGCTATTTGGCTGAACAGCTTGCTCATAGACGCGGCTACAGCCGGCCGTTCTGTGACAGCAATACCGCCACCGGTCTTGTGCTCGCAAATTCGGAGCAAATGATGGCGATCACGGCCGTGATGGGCACGGCCAAAAAAGCACCGGCTATACCCCAGAGCTCGGACCAAACGGCCAAACTGATCAGTATCGCCAGCGGGCTCAGATTGAGTGAATTGCCCATCATGTAGGGGTCAAGAAAATTGCCGATCACAAACTGCACCAGGCTCAAACCCAGCATCATCGGCACGATGATGCTGGGATCCTGAAACTGCGCAATGCCCATCGCCAGCGGCAGCAAGACGCCGAGGAAGGAGCCGATATAGGGGATGAAATTGAGCAGGCCGATCAGCAGCGCCCAAAAGGGCGCGAACTCCAGACCGTAGTGGGCCATGATGGCCCAGCTCAAGCCGGCCAGCAAGACGCTCAAAACCGCCTTCAGCGACAGATAGGCTCCGATCCGCCCATTGATGCGTTGGCCGATCTGGCGCACCCGCTCGGCCCCACCCTTGCTGTTCATGATCACATCGACCTTGGCCGGAAACGAGCGCATCTCAACCAGTAGAAACGTCGCATACAGCATCACCACGACTATCGCCCACAGCAAGGAAGAGACCGAGATCACCATCGAGCCCAGTAGGCTCTGCAAATTGATCTGCGCGAAGAAGTCCTGGCGCAGCGTGGTCCAGGTCGGCTCGTTTTCTATCCCGATCAGTACCGCCAGTTTTTGAATGCCAACCAGCAGCGACTGCTGGTAAGCCGGCGCCCGCAGCAAAATCTGCTCAAAATTTGCCGCCACCAGATAAAAGATAAACGACAGTGCCAGACCGATGCAGGCCAGGGCCAGTACATAGCTCAGCCGCAGCGGCAGCCTAAGGCCGCGTAGGGACAGCCGGCGCAGCGAATGCGTCAAGCCGACAAACACATAGACGACTGCCGCTCCGGCCACCACCGGAATCAAGGTCTTCTTGCCAATCACCAGCAACCAGCCGCCAATCAGCAAAAGAACGCTGCTGTAAACAACATTGCGGAGTCGGTTCATGTGTTCATTAAGCATATTTCCTGCTTTACTAAACTGCGCTGACATAAGCCGCCATTTGTGCGCCAGTGGTTTGCCCGTCGAGGCCAAGGTTTGAAGATACTGGCGCAGTTTACGGCGCACAGCTAACCACACAAACAAAGGGTGGCAAAACCTAGCGCCCACGGTATTGGACGCTGCAGACCAATTCCAGGAGCTTTCGATGCGATGAGCTCAGCTTGCAGATCTCATGTGAAGGCGGCTGGCTGGCTGCCTACGAGAGTGGAAGTTGCGGCGGGCGCACCAAGTCAAGAGCTCATCCCGAGCCAGCGCCTGAAGTGGTAAACCCATGCGGAAAATTGAAAAAGCCCTGAACAGCCAAGTCATCGGTTTGACTCGCTTTTCAGGGCTTTTTACTACTGGAGGAGAGGGGGGGATTCGAACCCCCGAGGCGTTTGACCGCCCGCCTGATTTCGAGTCAGGTACATTCAACCACTCTGCCACCTCTCCGGTATTCTGGTACTCGCAGTGGTTTGTTCGCGAGTGAGCCTACTAGTATAGCTGAAAATTCAGACGCACAAAGATGCATCTGAATTTTTTACTCAAGCGCTCAGCACTTCCAGGCCGCCCATATAGGGCCGCAAAACCGCCGGGACGGTGACGCTGCCATCGGCGTTTTGATAGTTCTCCAGCACGGCAACCAAGGTACGACCCACCGCCAGGCCAGAGCCGTTCAAGGTGTGGACCAACTCGTTCTTGCCCTGCGCGTTCTTGAAGCGCGTTTGCATGCGGCGCGACTGGAAGGCTTCACAGTTGGAGCATGAGCTGATTTCACGGTAAGCAGCTTGCGCCGGCACCCAGACTTCGAGGTCGTAGGTCTTGGCCGCCGTAAAGCCCATGTCGCCGCTACACAGCGCGAGCACGCGGTAAGGCAGCTCCAGCTTTTGCAGAATGGCCTCGGCATGGCCGACCATTTCCTCCAGCGCTGCATAGCTCTTGTCGGGATGCACGATCTGCACCATCTCGACCTTGTCGAATTGGTGCTGGCGAATCAGGCCACGCGTGTCACGCCCCGCACTGCCCGCTTCGGAACGGAAGCAGGGGCTGTGCGCGGTCAGTTTGATTGGCAAGTCAGCCACATCGAGAATTTGCTCGCGCACCGAATTAGTCAGCGAGATCTCGGCCGTCGAGATCAGGTATTGCTCTGCGGCCTCGTCGTCGCCGCCGCGCAGGACCCAGAACATGTCTTCTTTGAACTTGGGTAGCTGGCCGGTGCCTTCGAGCACCTCGCGGTTGACGATGTAGGGCGTGTAGCACTCGGTGTAGCCATGTTCCTCGGTCTGGGTGTCCAGCATGAACTGGGCCAGCGCGCGGTGCAGGCGGGCGATTTTGCCGCGCATAAAGCTGAAGCGCGAGCCGCTGAGCTTGGCGCCGGTGTCGAAGTCCAGGCCCAGTGCGGCGCCAATGTCAACGTGATCGCGCAGCTCGAAATCGAAGGCCCGCGCTGTGCCCCAGCGGCGCACTTCCACATTGCCGGCTTCGTCGGCGCCCACCGGCACGCTCTCGTGCGGCAGATTGGGCACGCTCATCAGCATATTGTTGAGTTCTTGCTGGATGAGGTCGAGTCGGTCGGCGGCAGCCTTCAAGTCGTCGCCGATACCGCCTACTTCGGCCATCACGGCCGAGGCATCTTCCCCCTTGCCCTTGAGCATGCCGATTTGCTTGGACAGGGTATTGCGGCGGCCCTGCAACTCTTCGGTGCGCATTTGCACGCCTTTGCGTTCGGTTTCCAGCGCCACATAGCGCTCGATATCGAGAAAGGCTTGCGGAGTCTTGCGGGTGCTCAGGCGCTCGACAACAGCGTCGAGGTCCTTGCGCAGCAGGGTGATATCTAACATGGTGCTTCCTTGTACTTGCAGGATTCAATAAAAGGCAAAACGGCGCCAAACTCAGGCGCCGTGTCTTAGCAAGGCGCGGTGGTCAAGATCGCGAGCTACCGAGCTCGGCCATCGATTTGTCGCCCAGCCCTTTGGGCAGCGGGAAGCGCACATGTTCCTCGACACCGGGCAGGCTGCGCACCGTGGTGGCACCGAGCTCGCGCAGACGCTGAATCACGGCCTGCACCAGCACATCGGGTGCCGAGGCGCCGGCGGTCAAACCAACGCGGGCGCGCCCTTCCAGCCATTCGGGCTTCAAATCAGCGGCCGCATCAACCATATGGCCCGGTGTGCCCAGGCGCTGGGCCAATTCGGCCAGGCGGTTGCTGTTGGAACTGGTCGGGCTGCCGACGACGATCACCACATCCACCTGCGGCGCCAAGACCTTGACCGCGTCTTGACGGTTTTGGGTGGCGTAGCAGATGTCTTGCTTCTTGGGCTCGCGCACTTGCGGGAAATGCTTTTTCACCGCCAGCAAGATTTCGGCCGCGTCGTCGACGCTGAGCGTGGTCTGCGTGACCACGGCCAGCTTGCTCGGGTCTTTGACGCGCACATGGGCCACATCAGCCACTTCTTCCACCAGATAGATGCCTTCGTTGAGCTGGCCCATCGTGCCCTCGACCTCGGGATGCCCCTTGTGGCCGATCATGATGAACTCGTAACCCTCGCGGTGCAGCTTGGCCACTTCCACATGCACCTTGGTGACCAAGGGGCAGGTCGCATCAAAAACAGCAAAGCCGCGCTCGGCCGCCTCGGCGCGCACCGCCTGGCTGACACCATGGGCGCTGAACACCAGCGTAGCACCGGGCGGAACCTCGGCCAGATCCTCGATAAAGATCGCGCCGCGCGACTTCAAGTCGTTGACCACATAAGTGTTGTGCACGATCTCGTGGCGCACGTAGATCGGCGCGCCGAATTTCACCAGCGCGCGCTCGACGATCTCGATGGCGCGGTCCACGCCGGCGCAGAAACCGCGCGGCTCGGCCAGCAAGACTTCTTGAGGATTGCTAGACAGCAAGGCGTCGCTCATTTCACAGCACCCCGATCACATGGACTTCAAAGCTGACCGGCTGGCCCGCCAGCGGATGGTTGAAGTCAAACAGCAGCCAGTCGGGGCCGACTTCGCGCACGCTGCCGGCATAGCTGCCCTGCCCGTCCGGGGTCGGGAACTGGATCACATCGCCGACGCTGTATTGCTCGTCGGGGTCGCCCAGCTCATGCAGCAGGCTCAGCTTGACGCGCTGCATCAGCTGCTGGTTGTGATCGCCAAAGGCTTCGCCCGGCGCCAGCTCGATCTGCGTGCGCACGCCCTCGGCCAGACCGATCAGTTTTGCCTCGATGGCGGGCGACAACTGACCGCTGCCCAGCGACAGCGTCGCGGGTTTGTCGGCGAAGGTATTGATCACATCGCTGCCGTCGGGCCCGGCCAGGCGGTAATGCAAGGTCAAAAATGATCCGGCTTGGATGAGATTCATGAGGACAATGTTGGATAGACTGCGCGGATTTTAGGGCCTCTACACTCGCAGCCCGCCCCGCGCCGAAGAATCTCCCCCGAACCCAGTGCCCCCATGCCCCTCAGCCAGCTGCCACCCGACGCACGCCCACGCGAAAAGCTGCTCGCCCGCGGCCCGCAGGCGCTGGCGGACGCCGAGCTGTTGGCGCTTTTGCTGCGCACAGGCATCCAGGGCACGCCGGTCTTACAACTGGCGCAAGACCTGCTTGATCAGTTCGGCGGCTGGCACGGGCTGCTGCATGCCGGGGTGAGCGACTTGGCCAAGGTCAGGGGTTTGGGGCCGGCCAAGCAGGCCGAAATAGCCGCGGTTCTCGAAATCGCCCGGCGCTCGCTTTTGCAGGAACTGGCACAACGCCCGGTGTTTGACGCACCGGACGCGGTCAAGCAATTCATCCGCCTCAAGCTGGCTGGCTTGACGCATGAAGTCTTCGCCGTGCTGTTTCTGGATGCCCAGCACCGCTTGATCGCGATGGAAGAAATGTTTCGCGGCAGTCTGACGCAAACCTCGGTCTACCCCAGAGAAGTCGTCAAGCGTGGGCTGGATTTGGGTGCGGCCGCCGTGATCCTGACCCACAACCACCCTTCCGGGGTGGCCGAGCCTTCGCGCTCGGATGAATTGCTGACCCAGGCCTTGAAAGCGGCGCTGGCCTTGGTCGATGTGCGCGTCCTTGACCATCTGGTGGTCGGCTCGGGCGAGGTGATTTCGATGGCCGAACGAGGGCTGATGTGAAGCCGGCACCAACTCCAACGCTGCACAGCCTGCAAGAACTCAAGTTGTTTCAGCGCGAACTGGCCCAGCGCCGCAAAGCGGCCGAGGCGCAGGCCGCGCGGCTGGCCGCAGCGGCGCGTGCCGCCGATCAGGAGCGGCGCTTGTTCGAGCTGAGCATAGGCAGCATCACGCCGCTGCCCTGCGATGCGCGTGCACCTCAACACCGGGTGTTGCCACTGCCCGAACCGCTGCAACGCGAAGCCGATGAACGCCTGGTGATGCAACAGGCCTTGTCGGATGACTTCGATGTGGAGTCGCTGCTGGAGACCGACGACAGCCTGTCGTTTCGCCGCCCCGAGATCAGCGACGAGGTGCTGCGCAAGCTGCGCCGGGGCCACTGGAGCTTGCAAGCCCAGCTTGATTTGCACGGTCTGCGCACCGATCAAGCCCGCGAGGCGCTGGGCAACTTTGTGCAAGATTGTGCAAGGCGCGGCCTGCGCTGTGTGCGCGTGGTGCACGGCAAGGGCCATGGTTCGCCAGGCCGCGAGCCCGTCTTGAAGGCACGCGTGCGGCGCTGGCTGGTGCAAAAACAACAGGTCTTGGGCTTTGTGCAGGCGCGCGCCAGTGATGGCGGCAGCGGTGCTTTGATGGTCTTGTTGCAACAAGTCGGCTGAACATGCTGCGGCTCGCACCGACAATCGAGCCATGCAAGACTCAGAACTCACCCCAGCCACCGCGAGCCTGTTCGATCTGCTCGGCGGCGAGGCCGGCATCCGCCGCATGGTCGATGCTTTTTATGACCATATGGACCTGGATCCGCCATTCGCCCTGATTCGCGCCTTGCATCCGGCCACGCTGGACGGCTCGCGCGACAAACTGCATTGGTTTTTATGCGGCTGGTCGGGCGGGCCGGATCTGTATATCGAGCGCTTTGGCCACCCGCGCCTGCGTGCGCGCCACCTGCCCTACCCGATCGGCATTGCCGAGCGAGATCAATGGCTGGCCTGCATGAAGCTCGCCATGCAGGACAGCGGCTTGGACCCCGATCTGCAGCAGCGCCTAGGAGAGTCGTTCCAAGCCACGGCAGACTGGATGCGCAACCGCGGGGTTTGAGCTGCTGGCCTCAGGCCAAGAGTTTGTTCGCCAGGGCCTTGATCGCCTGCGCGGCGTCACTGCCGGGGTAATGCTCGAGTACCAACTGGCGTTTGAGCACCGCCTGGCGCACGGTTTGGTCACTCTTGACCTCACCCATCAACTCCAGCTTGAACGGGTGTCCAGGCTGCGAACCGACAAAGCGCTGCAAGACCTGCTGCAACTGGCCGCAGATCAGCTTGCCTTCGCCGACCCGGTTGGCCTGGTTGACCAGCAAACCAACCTCGCGCCGGCCTTGCTGCGTGGCCAATACCTTGATGGTGGCATAAGCATCGGTCAGCGAGGTGGGCTCCGGAGTGGCGACCACCAAGACGTCGGCGGCCATCGAAATCGAGAACAGCACGACGTCCGAAATGCCAGCGCCGGTATCGAGCAGCACCCAGTCGAAACGCGGCTTGACCAACTCCAGAATATGCAGCAGTTTGTCGCGTACATCGGGCGTCAGGCGCGAGTACTCGACCATGCCCGAGCCGGCCAGCAAGACCGAGAAGCCGCACGGAGCCGGCAAGATGGCCTGCTCCAAGGTCGCCTTTTCGGTGAACACATCATGCAAGGTCAGCTTGGGATGCAGGTTCAGCACCACATCCAAATTGGCCAAGCCCAAATCGGCATCCAGCACCAAGACCTTTTGACCCCGCATGGCCAAAGCAGCGGCCAAGTTGGCGGTAACGAAAGTCTTGCCGACACCGCCTTTGCCGCTGGTGACGGCCAGCGTGCGAGCGCCACCTTTACCCGTCACGGGGCGAGATGAGCCGGGCGAGAAAGCGCCAGCGCCAGGTACAGCAGGATCTGTTGTTGTCGTACTCATTCACTGTCCTGTTGCGTTACTGCAAACAACATGCCCTTTTCCTCGGCACTGACCAAGGATTCAATTTGTGTCTCAAGGCAGGCTCGGTTGCGCCCCTCCGCCTTGGCGCGGTAGAGCTGGCGGTCGGCCCGCTCCATCCATAACAGCGATGACGACCGGACCCACTGCGGCGCAAACGCACCGCCCAGGCTGATCGTTACCGCCAAAATCTGCCCCGAGGCGACCTCGACGCGTAATTCAGACACTCGCTCACGCAAGCGCTCGGCCACCATCGCGCCAAAACTCGGCGCGCATTTGGGCAGCACGATGCCAAACTCCTCACCACCCACGCGCGCCACCGTATCCATCGGGCGCACCACCTGGTTCAAGGCCCCGGCCACCGCCTTGATCACCAAATCACCGGCCGCGTGGCCATAGGTGTCGTTGACGGCCTTGAAATGGTCGATGTCCACCGCCAACAACAAGGCCGACTCGCCGGAACGAGCAACCCGGTCCACCTCACGTGACAAGGCCATCTCGAAGCTGCGGCGATTGACCAAACCGGTCAGCGCGTCCTTGCTGGATAAATCACACAGGGCGTCGATCACGCCCTGAACCCAAGTCTCGCTATAGGGCTCAGCCTCGGGCAACAAGGCTCCGGCCTGCTGCAAAAGCTGCAAGGCCAGGTCGAGCTGCAAGCGGCGCGCATCGAATGGAGGGGATTGGGAGCTTGATTCCAAGGTATTCCAAGGTGTGCCAAGGTGTTTGAGGGCCAGTGCATGCCTGGTGCGGAGCCAGTCTAGCAGTACAAAAACTCGGCCCAGCATGCAAACAAGCCTGTGTTGATGGGCCTGTTTGCTCTATGCTGGCAAGCGCTCTCGGGCCAAACTTGCCGCCAGAGCAAAATCAGACCTCGGCTCACCCTGAGCCGACCCGAACAACAAGCGAGCCCAACACATGTCCACTGCACCAAGCGCCGCAGGCGCAGAAGTGATTGACCACGAGTTCGGTTTCAGCCGGACCGACTTTGACCGGGTGCGTGAGCTGATTTACAAGCATGCGGGCATCAGCCTGCATGAAGGCAAACATGCCATGGTCTACAGCCGCCTGTCCAGGCGTCTGCGCGACACCGGCCACAAGTCTTTCTCGGCCTATTTGCAATGGCTGGAAAGCTCCACCGGCGCGCAAAGCACCCAGGAATGGCAGGAATTCGTCAATTGCCTGACCACCAATTTGACCTCCTTCTTCCGCGAGGAGCATCACTTCCACGCGCTGGTCGACGACCTCAAGCCGCTGGCCGGCAAGCCGGTCAGGATCTGGTGCTGCGCGGCGTCCACCGGCGAGGAGCCCTACTCGATCGCTATGACCTGCAGCGAGGCACTCGGCGCCAATGCACAGGTACAGATCAGCGCCAGCGACATCGACACCAATGTGCTCGTCACTGCCAAGCGCGGGGTCTACAACGCCGACGCCCGTGGCCTGGATCAAACGCGGCTGCGCAACTTCTTCATGCGCGGCACCGGCGACAACGCCGGGCGCATTCGCGTCAAGCCGGAATTGCAGCGCTGGATCGACTTCCGCTCCTTGAACCTGATGGATGCGCAATGGTCACTGGGCGAGCCCTTTCATATCGTGTTCTGCCGCAACGTGATGATCTACTTTGACCCGCCGACCCAGCGCAAGGTCTTGGAGCGCATTCACAAGGTGATGCGGCCGCACGGGCTCTTGTTCGTCGGGCATTCGGAGAACTTCACCGAGTCCAAGGATCTGTTCCGCCTGCGCGGCAAGACCATCTACGAGCGCGTCTGATGTTAGGCCTCAGCGCAGTCGCAACCCATCAGTCAGCAGCCTCGCGGCCGATATAAAAACATGAGCACCTCCCCCGCCTCCTCCGGTGCCGGCTCCGGCGCGATGTTCTCAAACAGCCCGGGTGCCGCCCGGGTCACCCAGCTCAAGGCGATGCCGCGCAAGAACGGCGAGGCCTCGTTCTTTTTTTACGACGCGCATTTCAAGAACGCCGCCGTCAAGATCTTGCCGGGCGAGTATTTCGTCGACAACGAAGACATTCTGGTCATGACCACGCTGGGCTCCTGCATCGCGGCATGCCTGTGGGACCGGCACGCACAAATCGGCGGTATGAATCACTTCATGTTGCCCGAGGGCAGCGGGGACTCTGGACGTTATGGCTCGTTCGCGATGGAGTTGCTGATCAATGAAATGATGAAGCGCGGCGCCGCCAAAAGCCGCATGGAAGCCAAGATTTTTGGCGGCGGCGCGGTGATCGCGGGCATGAACACCATCAATGTCGGTGAACGCAACACCAATTTCGTCATCGACTATCTGAAAACAGAACGCATTCCCATCGTCTCAAAAGACGTGATGGACATTTACCCGCGCAAGGTCTGCTTTTTGCCGCACAGCGGCAAGGCCATGGTGAAGCGTCTGGCCCCGGCCAACACCGATGCCTTGGTGCAACAAGACCGCGCCGCCGCACAGAAAGCTCAACCGGTGGTCGCCACAGGCGGCTCGGTCGACCTGTTCTGAGCCTCACCCCGCTAGGAGAAGTACTCGATGGCCAAAATCACTGTTGTGGTGGTGGATGACTCGGCGCTGGTGCGCAGCATCCTGACCGAAATCATCAACCGCCAACCCGATATGGAATGCATTGGCGCCGCCGCCGACCCGCTGCTGGCGCGTGAAATGATCCGCACCCTCAACCCCGATGTCATCACCCTGGACATTGAAATGCCCAAGATGGACGGGCTGGACTTTTTGTCACGCCTGATGCGCTTGCGGCCGATGCCGGTGGTGATGGTGTCCACGCTGACCGAACGCGGCGCTGAAGTGACCATGAAGGCCTTGGAGCTGGGCGCGGTCGACTTTGTCGCCAAGCCCAAAATCGGCGTCGCTGACGGCATCCGCCTGTTGGCCGATGACATCACCGACAAGATCCGCATCGCCTCAAAAGCCCATATCCGGCGCAGCCATGCGGCGTTGGCTCCGGCTGCCGCAACTGGCGGGGCCAGCCACGCCGGCGCCGCGCCGCCACCCAAGCCCGTCACCATGGCCAGCCTGGGGCGCTTGTCGACCGAGAAAATCATCTTCATCGGCGCCTCCACCGGCGGCACCGAGGCGACCAAGGATGTCTTGATCAACCTGCCGGCCGACTGCCCGGCCGTCGTCATCACCCAGCATATGCCGCCCGGCTTCACCAAAAGCTACGCCGCAAGGCTGGACAGCCTGTGCCGGATTCGTGTCAAGGAAGCCAGCGACGGCGAGCGGATTCTGCCGGGACATGGCTATATCGCCCCCGGAGGCTTTCACCTCAGCGTCGAGCGCTCAGGCGCCAACTACATTGCCCGCGTGCAAGACGGTGAACCGGTCAATCGCCACAAACCTTCGGTCGAAGTCTTGTTCAACTCCGCCGCCCGCGTAGTCGGGCAAAACGCGCTGGGCATCATGCTGACCGGCATGGGTGCCGACGGTGCCAAGGCGATGAAAGTGATGAAAGATGCCGGGGCCTATAACTTCGTGCAGGACGAGGCGACTTGCGTCGTCTTCGGCATGCCGCGCGAGGCCATCGCGGCAGGCGCTGCCGATGAGGTTTTGCCGCTGCCGCAAATTGCTGTTCGTTTGATCGAGCGGCTGCGCAGCACGGCCGGCATGTCCATGAACCGGGTCTAAGACCAGGGTCTGACAGCCGGATTCAAAATACCGGGGCTGAGCGAGCAGCGTCAAAGGCCCGGCAGCACAGGCAAGTGCCGGCAACTTTTCACGCCCAAATCCAATTTGTTTCAAATTGTTTGCCGTTTCGTGGCCCTGTCATCAATGGTGGGCAGCATGGCGGCATGACGACGATCACCTCCTTCATGCCCGCTCGAACCCAGGAGCGCCCGGCTCCACTGCGGGCTCAGACCCTGATAGCCGAAGACCTGCTGACCACCTTGTTTCAACCCATCGTCCAGTTGGACTGCGGTTTGATCTATGGGCACGAAGCATTGGTACGCGGCCCGGTAGGCAGCGCACTCGAGTATCCAGACGCGCTCTTCGCGGCCGGCCGCCGCGAAGGCTTGACGGTCGAGTTGGAAGTGCGCTGCGCCGTCCAGGCCTTGAAGGATTGGAGTCAACAAAAACTCGGTGGCCGGCTCTTGATCAATATGAGCGCCACCGCGCTGACGCATGCGCTGCGCGACGAGCATGGCCGTGGCGGCCTGTTCAGCGACGAATCGTTTGGTGTTGCACCCAGCAGCATCATGATCGAGTTGACCGAGCATGAGCGTGTCACCGATATCGAGAACCTGCGCCGCGCCATCACCGCAGTGCGCCGCCAAGGTGTGGGCATTGCCCTGGATGACTTCGGCGACGGCCGCTCCTCGCTGCGGCTGTGGTCCGAGATCCAACCCGACATCGTCAAGATCGATAAATATTTCAGCCACGATTTGCCGGCCCATGCCGAGAAGCTGCAGACCTTCCGCGCGCTCTTGCAACTGGCCGAAACCTTCGGCGCGCAATTGATCGCCGAAGGCATTGAAAGCACTGAAGAGCTGCGCGTGCTGCGTGATTTAGGCGTGACCTTCGGCCAGGGCTGGTTGATTGGGCGCCCTACCCCGCAAGGCGCTACCGAAGCCTTGGCGGCGGCCCGTACCGTGCTGGCCAGCAGCGACATCGCCGTGCTGCCCGAGCTGCGCCGCGCCTCCAGCAATGGTGTGACGGCCGAGCGCTTGATGATGGAAGCCGTGACGGTGCGCGAAGATGCCAGCCATGAGCAGCTGTTTCGCCTCTTCAATGAACATGAGCAGTTGCACGCGATTGCGGTGCTCAATGAAAAGAGCGAGCCGGTCGCCTTGGTGGACCGCAGCCAGTTCATCAACCGCTGGGCCAAGCCCTTCTTCAACGACTTGTATGGTCGTCACGCCTGCACCTTGTTCGCCAACTCGTCACCGTTGATCGTTGACGCCGACACCGGCATCGAGGCCTTGACCACCGTGCTGACCTCGGCCGACCAGCGCTATCTGCGTGAAGGCTTCATCATCACGCGGGATGGCCGCTACCTCGGCCTGGGCACCGGCGAGCAACTGGTGCGTTCGGTCACCGAAGCCCGCATCGAAGCCGCTCGCCACGCCAACCCGCTGACCTTCTTGCCCGGCAATATTCCGATCAGCCAGCACATTGGTCGCCTTCTGGCCAGCGGGCGCGGCTTTGTCGCCGCCTATGCCGACTTGAATCACTTCAAGCCCTTCAATGACGAATACGGCTACTGGCGCGGCGACGAAATGATCCGCCTGGTGGCGCGCGTCGCCAGCAGTCATTGCGACAGCCAGCGCGACTTTCTCGGCCACGTCGGTGGCGACGACTTTGTGATGCTGTTCCAAAGCGATGACTGGGAGCTGCGCTGCGAGCAGATCGTCGAGCGTTTCAATGACCTGGCGCGCAATCTCTTCGACGCCGCCGCGCTGCAAGCCGGCGGCATCATGGCCGAGGACCGCCACGGTGATATGCGCTTCCACCCCTGCACCACGCTGAGCATTGGTGCGGTACGCATTGCCCCCGGCGCGCTGCAGCGGCCCGAGCAAGTCGCGAGTGCGGCCGCCACTGCCAAGCGCCATGCCAAGCATGAGCAGCTCAGCGTGTATGTGATGGCCGCTTAGATGGCCGCTTAGATGGCCGCTTAAGCATTCGGTCAGGGCGCCAGAAACAGCTCCTGCAAATCATTGAGGAAATCAAAGCCGCGTGGCGTGGCGGCCAAACGGGCGCTATCCTGTTCCAGCAGACCCTTGGCGCGCGCCGCTTCCAGCGCCTTGGCGATGCTGGACGGCGGCAACCCGGTGCGTTCCAAGTAAGAACTCAGCGGCACGCCTTCGCGCAGCCGCAAGGCATTGAGCATGAACTCGAACGGCAGCTCGGCGCGGCTGACTTCGTTCTCGTTCGACACCGCCGCGCCCTCGGCCGCCTTGCTCATATAGGCAGCCGGCTCGCGCCAACGCACCTGACGCAGGACCCGGTGCGGGAATGACAGCTTGCTGTGCGCACCGGCGCCAATGCCGAGATAGTCGCCGAACTGCCAGTAGTTCAGGTTGTGCGCGCAGCGATGGCCGGCGCGACCGAAGGCCGATACCTCGTAACGTTCCAACCCCACGGCACCGGTGCTGGCGGTGATCAGGTCCAGCATCTCGCTGGCCAAATCGGCATCCGGCAAATGCGCGGGCGGCGCGGTCGCAAAGCGGGTATTGGGCTCGATTGTCAGGTGATAGACCGACAGATGCGGCGGCTTGAAAGCCAAGGCCGTACTCAACTCAGCATCAAGCTCAGCGAGTGTTTGCCCGGGCAAGGCATACATCAAATCGATATTGAAGGTCTCGAAGGCCTGCGCCGCTTCGGCAATCGCCGCCTTGGCCTGCTCTGCGCTGTGGACGCGGCCCAAAGTCTTCAGCTTGGCATCATCAAAGCTCTGCACACCAATCGACAAGCGCGTAACGCCGGCGGCGCGAAAGCCCTTGAAACGGTCGCGCTCGAAAGTGCCCGGATTGGCTTCCAGCGTGATCTCGCAGCCCGGCTCCAACGGCAGCCGGGCGCGCAGGTCGGAGATTAGTTCGGCGATCTGCTCGGGCGCGAACAGGCTCGGTGTGCCGCCGCCGATGAAGATGCTGACCACCGGCCGGCCCCAGATCAAGGGCAGCGCAGCCTCCAGATCCAAGCGCAGAGCGGCCAGATAGGCGCGCGCCGTTTCCACCGACAGCTGCTTGCTGACGGGCGCATCGCCCGCGGAAGCCAAAGGAATGACCTTGCCGTTTGACCCCGGCAGCTCATGCGAATTGAAGTCGCAATAAGGGCATTTGCGCAGACACCAGGGCAGATGCACATAGAGCGACAGCGGCGGCAATGCAGCCAAGCTCAAGGTGCCGGGTCGCATCATATGCAAAACTTCAGCCAAGGTGCCAGGCCTCGCGCATCTGCTGAGCCAAGTCGGCGGCCGCCAGGGCCCGGTGACTTTGGGCGTTCTTCTCGGCGGCACTGAGTTGCGCGACGCTGCGGCCCAAGGCTGGAATCCACATCAAGGGGTCATAACCGAAGCCAGCTTCGCCTTGGAGCGCGGGCAAGATCTGGCCCTGCCAACGGCCCACGGCAATCAAGGGCTCAGGGTCGGCCGCTGATCGAACCGCCACCAGCGCGCAAACGAAACGCGCGCCCCGCTCGCTCAAACCAACCATTTGCTCCAGCAGTACACGGTTATTGTCCGCATCTGATTTGGGCTGACCGAACAGCGTCGCATAACGCGCCGAAAGCACACCGGGCGCACCGGCCAAGGCCTCAACCGCCAGGCCGGAATCGTCGGCCAAGGCAGGCAAGCCACTCAGTCGGGACGCATGGCGTGCCTTGGTCAAGGCGTTTTCGACAAAGGTCTCAAACGGCTCCTCTGCCTCCGGAATGCCAAGCGAGCCCTGCGTTAGCAGCTTGACGCCCAAGGGCGCGAACAAGGCCTGCAGCTCGGCAAGCTTCTTGGCGTTATTGGAGGCCAGCACCAGATCCATTTTCAAAGCCCTAAAGCCAGTCGCTGCGCAGCCAGCAATTCGCCAATGCCCTGCTCGGCCAGGTCCAGCAAAGCATTCATTTCCCGGCGGCTGAAAGCCACGCCTTCGGCCGTGCCCTGCAACTCGACGAAGCCGCCAGCAGCGGTCATAACCACATTCATATCGGTGTCGCAGGCCGAGTCTTCGGTGTATTCGAGATCGAGCATCGGAGTCCCGTCAACGATGCCGACCGAGATCGCCGCCACCGCGTCACGGATCGGCGACTGCCTGATTTTTCCCTGGGCCAGCAGCCAGCTCACCGCATCATGGGCGGCCACATAGGCGCCGGTGATGGCGGCGGTACGGGTGCCGCCATCGGCCTGTATCACATCGCAATCCAGCGCGATCGTGCGCTCACCCAGCAGACTCAAATCAAACACGCAGCGCAAGGAGCGGCCAATCAGGCGTTGTATCTCTTGCGTGCGGCCACTTTGCTTGCCGCGTGCGGCCTCGCGGTCGCTGCGGGTGTGGGTCGCGCGCGGCAACATGCCGTACTCGGCGGTGACCCAGCCTTGGCCGGAGCCACGCTTATGCGGCGGCACTTTTTCTTCGACAGAAGCGGTGCACAAGACCTTGGTCCCGCCAAATTCGATCAGCACCGAGCCTTCGGCATGGCAGGTGTAGTTGCGGGTGATGGTCACCGCACGCAAGGCATTGGCAGCGCGGCCGCTGGCGCGCGCAGCGTTCTTTTCAACAGTCATCAATTTCTCTCTCAGGATTTTTTCTTGGCCGTGCTTTCATTGGCGCGGGCTCGTTCATTGCCGAGGCGAATGGCCTCCTTGATCTCACGCACCGAGCGGTCGATCTCGGCCTCATCCATCTCGAAGCGTCGGTCAGCGCCGTCGACCCCGTCGCGCCCTTGAATCGTTGAAGCAAAGCCTCGGTCTTCCAAGGCCTGCGTCGACACGGAGGCGGATTCCTCACCCGCATCGGCGTCACCGACCCCGTCCCATTCCAGCGCCAGCACGGTCACATTGTCGCAACGCGGCCCGCCATTGCGAAGCGCCTGCTCGACCAACTCGGGCACCGCATCGGAGATCGGGCGGGAGGCCAGCTGCTCGGTGATGATGTCGTCCGTGACCGTGCCCCACAAGCCATCCGAGCACAGCAGCAAACGGTCGCCGGTTTCCAGCAACATGGGGCCGTGGATATCCACCATGGGCTTGCCCGGGCTGCCCAGGCAAGTGAACAGCACATTGCGGTTGAAGCCCTCGGCGGCGCTTGAAACCCGCCCCAAGGCCGCTTGTAGCTCGATATAGGAATGATCGCGCGTGCGGGCAATCAGCTTGGACGCGCGCACCAGGTACAAGCGCGAATCACCGCAATGCGCCCAATAGGCTTTGCGCCCTTGCAGCACGCAGGCCACGATGGTGGTGCGCGGCGTATCCGACATGCCCTTGTCGGCCGCATAGCGCAGCAATTGCTGCTGGGCGATCAGAATGGCGTCCTGCAAGAACGCCGCCGGATCGGCCAGCGCCGGTTTGGCTTCGCGTTGAAATATTGCCGCCAGCGTCTGCAAGGCCAGTTGCGCAGCGACCTCCCCCTCGGGGTGGCCGCCCATGCCGTCGGCCAGCGCGAACAGGCCGGCCTCACGGGTGTAGCAATAGCCCATGCGGTCTTCATTTTTCTCGCGCCCGCCGCGCCGGCTGACCTGATAGGTGGTGAACCTCACGAAAGCCTCCGACGGGCCGCCCCGAGGGGGCTTTGCGCTCCCTCGGGCGGCAGCGAACGAAAGTGAGCGAGGGGGCTCATCAAGCTTTTGCTCCGGTCTTGAGGTTTTCAAGTTGCAGCTTGAGGCGCTCACTGAAGCTCAGCTTGGTGTAGCGCCGCTCGGTCTCGCGCGCCAACTCCTTCTGCAAGGAAAACACGCTCTGCGGGCGCGCCAAGGGGTCCAGCGACATGCACCATTCGGCCACTTCGATCATATTGTCGGAGTAGACATTGCGCAGCCTTGACAGGCTCAGCGCCAGGCGGTCTTTCTCAAGTCGCTGCGGTGCATCGTTCGGCGGATAGCCTTGCATACAGGCGTAGATGCAAGCGCCGATCGCGTAGATATCGGTCCAAGGGCCTAAAGCACCATCTCGGCGGTACATCTCAGGCGCAGCAAAGCCCGGCGTGTACATCGGCCGAATGAAATTGCCTTCTTTGGACAGTACCTCGCGCGCTGCGCCAAAGTCCAGCAACACCGCCTTGTTTTCATTGGTGATGAAGATATTGGCCGGCTTGATGTCCAGGTGCAGCATCTTGTGCTGATGCACGATGCGCAGGCCGCGCAGGATCTCGTCGAACAAGCTGCGGATGGTGGACTCGCGAAAGACCTTGTCGCGCTTCATATCACGCGCCGTCACGATGAAGTCTTGCAAGGTGTCACCCTGCAAGTAATTCATTACCATGTAGACGGTTTCGTTCTCGCGCAAAAAGTTGAGAACCGACACCACGCTGGGGTGCGAGATCTGCGCCAGCGAGCGGCCTTCTTCAAAGAAGCTTTTCAGCCCAAGCCGGTAGAGCGGCTGCTTCTCGGGCCGCACACGCGGCGTCAACTCGCCCGGCGAGCGCTCCGCCAAGCTCGAAGGCAGGTATTCTTTCAGGGCGACGAGGTGGTGTTCGGGGTCTTCGGCGAGGTAAACCACGCCGAATCCACCTGCTGCCAGTCGTTTGATGATCTGGTAGCCTCCCACCACGGTACCTGCAGGCAGGGGCGCCGGTTTAGGCTTTGACATAATCGAGTTTTATCTACTACTTACCGGACGCTAGATGCCAGTCTACAGCATGACAGGATATGCCAGCGCCAGCTCGCAGCCCTCCGCCCCCAGTGAAAACACCGGGGTCTCCCCTCCCATCAGCCAGGCCGCTCACACGGCGGTGACGGTCGAACTGCGCTCGGTCAACGGACGCTTCCTCGACCTGGGATTCCGTATGCCGGAGGACTTGCGCGGGCTGGAGCCGGCCTTGCGTGAATTGCTGACGGGCAAACTCAAGCGCGGCAAGGTCGAGTTGCGCATCAACACCCAGCGCGATGTGGAGGGCTCGTGGCCGCAGCCGCAGTCCGATCAATTGAACCGTTTGTCACGCCTGGAAGGTACGGTGCAAAACTGGCTGCCCAAGGCCCAGCCACTGTCGGTGCATGAAGCCTTGCAGTGGTGCAAGGGCGGCGGCTCAGCGACCGAGAAACTCGATGAACCGGCGATGGAAGCGGCACGCAAATGCGTGGACGGCCTGCTGGAAGCGCGCGAACGCGAAGGCGAAAAGCTGGTCGCCATCCTGATGGAGCGCGTGATCAAGTTGCGTGAACTGGCGGACGCGGCCGAGCCGATGTTGCCCGCCATCGTGCAGCGCCAGCAACAGCGCTTTCTTGAACGTTGGCAAGAAGCGCTGGCCAGCACCGGCGCGGCGCAGACCATTCCCGAAGAAAACCTGAAAGAGCGCGCGCTCAATGAAGCAGCGGCTTACGCGATCCGCATTGATGTGGCCGAAGAATTGGCGCGTCTGCGCGCGCATCTGGAAGAGATCGCGCGCCTCTTGAAAAAAGGCGGCGAAATCGGCAAACGCCTGGACTTCCTGATTCAAGAATTGCACCGCGAGGCCAACACCCTGGGCTCCAAGGCTGCTGCGCTGGAACTGACCAATATCTCGGTCGAGATGAAAGTCGCCGTCGAACAATTGCGCGAGCAAGTGCAGAACATTGAGTAGGGTTTGCGGGCGGCTCAGCAAGTAAAGAGCCCCCTCCCCGTCGATGATTGTCGCGGCCAGCTTCTCCAAGGACCCTCGGTGGAGTTGCGCCTCTACCAAGTTTTGCCAAGCTGGCGCCGCCTCAGAAGCCGGAGGCGGCCAGCGCGGCATCGATTTGCGCCATCAGCGCCACATGGTAAGAGTCGCTGGCTTGCTCCTCGGCTTTGTTCATCAACACCGCATAGCTGCTGCCCGAGGGCAGTTGCCGGATGATGCTGGTCGTGCCCGGCAGCTCACCGAAATGAAAACCATCATGAGTCTGGCCGGCCAAGGGCAAGCCGTTGCCGGCCATATCGACGCCGCTGGCACTCGTCTGCAAGGTATAGCGCGAGGCGAACAGGGCCAGCGCCCGGGCGGTGGTCAGACTGCTGACCGCCGCGACCCAGTTGCTGCCGTTGAGCGTGCCGTCTTGGGCGCTGACCGTCTTGCCGGGCTGGTAGATGCTGGGGGCGCTCTGCCCCGTCAGGTAGTTGGGCTCGCGTGCGTCGCGCTGACTGAGCGGCGAGTTCGCGAGCTTGAAATCGTCCGCCGACACGCCGAGCGGCTTCAAGAGTTGCGCCTGCACAAAGCCGACATAGTCTTGCTGGCTGGCCCGCTCAACGATACGCCCGAGCAACATATAGCTGGTGCTGGAATAGGCGGTCTGCGTTCCCGGCGTGAAGTCCAGTGGCCGGCGCAGCCAGTAACGCAAGTCATCGTCGCTGCTGGGCGGTGTGTTGAGCCCCAAGCTCTGCTGGACCTGCGCTTCCAAATGGTCGAGGTCCAGCCCATTGTGCAAGCGGCGATCCCAGCCGGCCTGATGGGCAATCAGATGCGCAATGCTGATGTCCTGAACACGCGGGTCGGTGTCGGCCGAGAGCAGGTCCGCACTCAGCCAGCAGGGGGCATTGCGGCCCGAGCAAAACACATGATCGCTCAGACTCAGGCGGCCTAGCGCAGCCAATTGCTGAATCGCCGCCGCTGTGACCGGCTTGACCACACTGGCCGTGACCATCAGCGCGTCAGCCGGCAAAGCCCGCTGCTGTGTCGCGTCCAGATAGCCATAGCCCTTGTCGTGCACGACGCGGCCATCTTTGCCTATCACCGCCAGGCTCAGCGCGCTGACGCCCTTGGCCGTCATGAATCCGGCAATGAGCTGGTCCAGGCCAAGACTCAAGGCCGTGTTGCTTGCCGCCACGGGGCCGCTGGTGGCAGGCAGAGGCTGCGCTGCCTCAGGCGCGCTGGAGCCGCCACAGGCGCTCAGCAAATGGGCCAGGCAGACCGCCATGCCCAGCGTCTTGCCCAAGGTCTTTCCTAAGAGGCGCGCGGTGAAAGTGAAAGCCATATCGAGTTCCGGTTTGCATTGATGATTCACTTTATAAAAAGCCAGCTTTGGATTTGCTTTAGCGCGTGTTTGCCCTGCCGCCGTGGGGCGCAAGCCTGGATACAGTGCGTGCATGCATTTGCTGATCATTGAAGACGACCTGGACCTAGGAGCTGGCCTACAGCAGGCGCTGAAGGCCAATGGCCTGAGCAGCACCTGGCTGCGCCGGGCGATAGACCTGCCCGAGGATTTCGACGGCCTCAGCATCGACTGTGTGCTGCTCGATCTGAGCCTGCCCGACGCCGAGGGCCTGAACCTGCTGGCCGCCTGGCGCAGCCGCGGCATGCACACACCGGTCATCGTCATCACCGCGCGCTTCGGGCTTGACGACCGGCTGGCCGGTTTGGACGGTGGCGCCGATGACTTCATCCTCAAACCCTTCGCCATGGCCGAGCTGATCTCGCGCATCCATGCCGTGTTGCGCCGCTATGCGCGCCAGGCGAGCGAAGTCTGGCAGCTCGGCAGTCTGGAGATCGAACCGCAGCGCTTTCAGGCCCGCCTGCAGGGCGAGACGCTGGAGCTTTCTCGGCGCGAATTCAGGCTGCTGCTGGAATTGGCGCGCGAACCCGGCGCCGTGCTGGCCAAGAGCGATTTGGCCCAGCGCATGGCGCCGCTGGGTGACCCGCTGGACGCCGGCACGATAGAGGTTCATATCTTCAATCTGCGCCGCAAGATCGGCCCGCAGCGCATCCAGACGGTGCGCGGTGTCGGCTATTTTCTGGATTGCGCATGACTGAGCGCAGAACTGTTGCTGCACCAGCTGAGCCGGCAGCCAGCAAGGCCCGGCCACGCTGGCTCAGGGCCCTGCTGGCGCGCTGGCAACCCAGCCTGGTGCGGCGGGTGATGCTGGCCATATTCTTGGCCTATGCCTTGACTTGGCTGGCCCTGGTAGGCTTTGACTTCATGCGCCGCAGCGACACCGAGCGCATCAGCGAAGGCATGCAGGCCTTCATGCGCTACCAGTCCGAGGCGTTGGACCAGATGCCGACTGCGGCCGAGGCCTATGCCTTCACCCTATCGCTGGAACGCGAGTTCAACCGCAGCCGGCGCGAGTTCGAGCAGCCTGACGCGCTGATGGAGTTGCAGGACCATGCTGGCGGTCGCGTGTTCTGGATGCGCCGCGAGCCCCTGAGGGGCGACGCTCAAGAAGTGAAGCGCTGGCAGCATCAGGGGCGCGAGCATTTGCTGTTCCGCCAGGACGGCGCGCGCTGGTCCTTCCTGTTGGCTTATCCGATCCCTCTGTTCTCCGATGTCGTGCGTGAAATCGGTGGGCAGCTGAATGTGCGCCTCTTGATCAGCTTGCCTTGCTTGATGTTGCCGATTTGGCTGGCGGTGTCGCGCGGCTTGTTGCCGCTGCGCCGCTTGTCGGAGCGACTGGCCCGGCGCCGACCCAACGACCTCAGTCCTTTGCGCTTTGATGCTCCCTATCGCGAGCTCAAGCCCTTGACGGCTGCGTTGGACCGCTTGTTCGAACAGCTGACGCAAAAGCAAGCCAGTGAGCGAGGCTTTGTGCGGGACGCCGCCCATGAGTTGCGCACGCCGCTGGCGGTGATCGCGGCCCATGTCAATGTGTTGGCGCTGGCCGAGGCCCCCGCGCAACGCGCGCAGGCCGAGTTGCAAGTCAATGCCGCGATCGCCAGGGCCGCGCATCTGAGCCAGCAATTGCTGGACTTGAGTCGACTCGAAGGCCTGGCGCCCCTGCCAGCCGAGGCCCTTGATGTTGCCGCGCTGGTGCGTCAGGTGCTGCGGCAGGTATTGCCCTTGGCCTTGGCCAAAGGACAGCAATTGGCGCTGGACGCGCCGCAGCAACTGCTGTTTGAGGTCAATCGCCATGGCTTGCAAACGGTGCTGATCAATCTGCTGGACAACGCCATTCGCTACTGCCCTGCGGGCGCCGAGCTGCAGATTGTTTTGCAGTCCAAGCGATCAGGGTTTGATGACACGCTCAGTTTGAGCGTCAGCGACGATGGCCCGGGCATCCCGGTCGAGGAGCGCGAGCGTGTGTTCGAGCGCTTTTATCGCGGCGCAGGCCAAGCCAGCGGCGGCGGCGCCGGCCTGGGTCTGGCCATCGTGCGCCAAGCAGCCGAACACATGGATGGAGAAGTCGAGCTGAGCGAAGGCCCAGGCGGCTTGGGCTGCTGTTTTACGCTGCGCTGCGTCAGACCTGCAAGCGCGGGCGCTCAGCCGACTCCCCAAGCCGAGCTTTGAGTGCCAATGCGGTTCACAAGTGGAGCTGATTTGGCCGCAACCACATCCCACCGGACTTGAAATTCACGGCGCCGGCTCGCCCGCCTGTGGACTGGCAAGCGAGCCATCGCGCACCAGGCGCCGCAAGATTTTGCCGAGATTGGACTTGGGCAGCGGCTCGTCACGGAACTCGACGAACTTCGGCATTTTGTAGCCCGTCAAATGCTGCCGGCAATGGGCAAGCAAGGTCTGCGCAGTCAATGCGGCGTCGCTGCGCACGACGACGATCTTGACCACTTCGCCCGAGCGCTCGTCAGCCACGCCGATGGCGGCCACTTCGGCCACGCCAGGGTGCAGCGCGACAACGTCCTCGATCTGATTCGGGAAGACCTTGAAGCCCGAGACAATGATCATGTCTTTCTTGCGGTCGGTGAGCTTGAACCAGCCGCGTTCGTCCATGAAGCCCATATCGCCGGTGCGCAGCCAGCCCTCGCGGGTGAAGGCAAGGGCGGTCTCCTGCGGCAGATGCCAGTAGCCGACCATCATTTGTGGGCCGCGCAAGCAGATCTCGCCGACCTCGTTCGGGGCCAACGGCTGCCCGTCTTCACCCAGCACGCAGGCCTGCGTCGATGAGATCGGCATGCCTATCATGCCGGTCCAGTCCTGGATGTCCAGCGGGTTGGCGATCGCGCCGGGCGAGGTCTCCGTCAAGCCATAGGACTCGACGATGGGGATGCCGGTAGCCTGCTGCCAACGCTGCGCCACCACACGCTGTACGGCCATACCGCCCGCGTTGGCCATCTTCAGGCTGCGGGTGTCCACCTCGATGAAGCCAGGTGCGTCCAGCAAGGCTCGGTAGAGCGTGTTGACACCGATGATGGCCGTGAACGGCTGCTGTTTCAGCGTATGAATGAAGGACGGCATATCGCGCGGGTTGGCGACCAGGATGTTGAGCGCTCCGATCTTCAGAAACACCAGGCTCGAGCACAGCGCGTAGATGTGATACAGCGGCAGCGGGCAGACGAAAGTCTCCTTGCCCACGGCCATCTTGGGTCCGATCCACGCCGACACCTGCTGCACATTGGCCACCATATTGCCGTGGCTCAGCATGGCCCCTTTGGCCACGCCGGTGGTGCCGCCGGTGTATTGCAAAAAGGCGATATCGGCAGGCGCCAGCGGAACCTCTTGCAGGCTCAGCGCATGGCCCGCGCGCAAGGCCGCATTGAATTCGACGGCTCCGGGAATACGCCAGCTTGGCACTTTCTTCTGCACGTACTTCAGCACCGCATTGGTGAGCACTTGCTTGAACAGCGGGAACATATCGCCGACCTCGGTGCTGACGACAGCCAGCTTCAGCGCCGGATTGCGTTGCAGCACCTGCTGCACTGTCTGGGCGAAGTTCTCGAGCACCACGATGGCTGCCGCGCCCGAGTCCAGCAATTGGTGCTCAAGCTCGGTGGCCGTGTATTGCGGGTTGACGTTCACGACGATCAAACCCGCCCGCAGCGCGCCGAACATCGCCACCGGGTACTGCAGCAGATTGGGCAGCATGATCGCCAGACGCTCGCCCTTGCGCAGTGCCAGCGACTGCTGCAGCCAAGCCGCGAAGGCCCGGCTTTCGCGCTCAAGCTCGGCGTAGCTGATCTGCACGCCCATGCTGCTGAAGGCCGCCAAGCCGGCGAAGCGCCCGCAGGTCGTCAGCAACAGGTCGGCCAGCGAAGCGAACTCGCCCACATTGACCTCGGGTGGAACGCCCGCCGGGTAATCATTCAACCAGACCCGTTCCATGGTTTACACCCTCGGCTGAACCGCCCCGAACGCAAAAGCACAGCGCAAATCAGACGATGGCGGCAAGCCCAAACCTGGGCGCTGCGCTCTGACCTGCGCTCGGGACCGCTTTCAGACTTGGGATTTGAAGTAGTTGAAGGAATGCACGAACGCGTCGCGCATCTTGTCCATATCGGCCACCAAGGCGTCCCAGCGGTCTTCGCCTGCGGCCTTCATATCTTCCAGCTTGGCGGCGGCCGCCTTGGATTGTTCGCGCAAGCGCGTCACTTCTTCCCTGTACTTGGCGCGCGCTTCTTCCTTCGCGTCCTTCGCCTTGGCGTCGACCGCATCCATCTTCGCGTTCAAGGCATCAAGCTGGTTCTTCATCTTCTGGACATACTCTTCACGATTTGTCATGGCACGGCTCCTTGGGGTTTGATAGGCAAAATTTGCAACTGCTTTGACAGCAATTTAGCCCTCGCCGCCTTGCTGCACTGTGCGTTGGCGAACACAGAATGCTTACTCTTCAGCCCCCACCCAAGGTCTTGCCAAATTCGACGCGGGGTGGCCTGTGCCCGTTCGACCGCTGCGCCAGACTGCTCACTCCGCCTGCTTGTATGCCTGCCCCTGATAAAATCATCGCCAGCGGGCTGAATGCGACCGAATCGCTGACAGGCAAGTATTTGCATGGATTGGGATTCAAGCTCAAACAATGAATAAGCTTAAGAATCGATAGCGGATGGAATACCCAGGCAATTTATTCGTCGTAGCAGCACCCAGTGGGGCAGGTAAATCCAGCTTGGTCAAGGCCTTGCTGGAGCTTGACGCCAAGTTGGACGTCTCGATCTCGCACACCTCGCGCGCACCGCGCGGCCAAGAGCAACATGGCCGCGAATATTGGTTCACCAGTGTCGAGGAATTCAGGGCGATGGCCGCACGCGGCGAGTTCTTCGAATGGGCCGAGGTGCACGGCAATCTCTACGGCACCTCGCGCGCCGCGATCGAAGCACGCATGGCCCACGGCGACGATGTAGTGTTGGAAATTGACTTCCAGGGCGCGCTGCAGATCAAGCAACTGTTCCCCTATGCGGTCTTGGTTTTCATCTTGCCGCCGAGTTGGGAAGAGCTGGAACAGCGCCTGAATCGTCGCGGCGACACCGACCCTGCGGTGATTGCGCGACGCATGGCCAACGCACGCATTGAGGTCGCGCAGGCCCAAAAGTTCGATTTTGTGGTGGTAAATGCCGTCTTTGACACCGCTGTTTTTGATTTGAAGGCGATTGTTCACGCGCAGCGGTTAAAATACGCGGCTCAGCGCCGAAACCGGTCAGCCGTTTTCCTGGCGCTTGATCTGCCCTAGCTTTTCACCGAACACCTGTACTGGAACCCAAAATGGCCCGCATCACTGTCGAAGACTGCCTGACCAAGATCCCTAATCGCTTCCAGTTGGTGCTCGCTGCAACCTACCGCGCTCGCATGTTGAGCCAAGGTCACACACCAAAAATCGAGAGCAAGAACAAGCCAGGCGTAACCGCCTTGCGCGAAATTGCCGCCGGCGAAGTTGGCATCGAGATGCTGCGCAAGGTGCCGGTCTAAGCCGCACCAAGCGATAAATTTCGCTGTACGCGGGCGCCTTCGGGCGCCCGTTGTCGTTTCTTGGCGCCGCGCGCCGAACGACATCGCCGCTGATGCGTTAAATTAGGCTCATGGGTTTTAGATCATTTGCTGCCTCCCGTTTGCCAGCGGCGCTCACCGGACTGTCGGGTTTGCGCACGCCGCCTGAGCCAACTGCCGCCGAAGCGGCGTCCTTCGATGCACTCTTGCATCGCCTGAGTTATCTGCCCAAGGCAGATATCAAGCGAGTGCGCGAGGCCTACAAATTCGCCGATGAGGCGCATCTGGGGCAGTTCCGCGCCAGCGGAGAGCCTTACATCACTCATCCGATCGCGGTGGCCGGCATCTGCGCGGAATGGCGGCTCGATGCGCAGGCCATCATGGCCGCGCTGATGCATGACGCAATGGAAGATTGCGGCGTCACCAAGACCGAGTTGATCGAGCGCTTCGAGGCACCCACCGCCGAGTTGGTGGACGGCCTGACCAAGCTGGACAAGCTGCAGTTCTCGACCAAGGAAGAATCGCAGGCCGAGAGCTTTCGCAAAATGCTGCTGGCGATGGCCCGCGATGTGCGGGTGATCTTGATCAAGCTGGCCGACCGTTTGCACAATATGCGCACGATGGAGGCGATGGCCGCCATCAAGCGCCGCCGCATTGCGCGCGAAACGCTGGACATCTACGCCCCGATTGCGCATCGCCTGGGCCTGAACCAGATTTACCGCGAGCTGCAAGACCTGTCCTTCCAGCATCTCAACCCATGGCGCCACGCCGCCTTGAGCAAGGCCATCTCGAAAGCGCGCGGCAATCGGCGCGATCTGGTGTCGCGAATTGAAAAAGATGTGCTGAAGGCCTTTGAGGGCGCGCAGTACAAGGCCGAAATCGACGGCCGCGAGAAGACCATCTACTCCATCTACAAAAAGATGAAGGACAAGCACCTGAGCTTTGCTCAGGTCAGCGATATCTTCGGGTTTCGGGTGGTGGTGGTCGACCTGCCGCACTGCTATCTGAGCCTGGGCGTGCTGCATCAGCTCTACAAGCCGCAACCGGGCCGCTTCAAGGACTACATCGCCATCCCCAAGCCAAATGGCTATCAGTCGCTGCACACCACGCTGGTGAGCCCGCTGGGCACGCCGGTGGAATTCCAGATTCGCACCGAGGCCATGCATATGGTGGCCGAAAAAGGTGTCGCCGCACATTGGCTCTACAAAGACAGCGGCGGCGCCCATAGCGCGCAGCAAATGGGCGCGCGCTGGCTGCAGTCCTTGATCGAAATCCAAGATGAAACCCGCGACGCTAACGAGTTCCTTGAGCATGTCAAGATCGACTTGTTCCCGGACGCCGTCTACGTCTTCACGCCCAAGTCCAAGATCATGGCCCTGCCCAAGGGCGCCACGCCGGTGGACTTTGCCTACGCGATCCACTCCGATGTGGGTGACCATTGCGTCGCCGCGCAAATCAATGGCGAGGCCGTGCCTTTGCGAACCGAGTTGCGCAGCGGCGATGTGATCGAGATCGTCACCGCCGCCGGGGCGCGCCCGAATCCTGCCTGGCTGAGCTTTGTGCGCACCGGCCGCGCCCGCTCCAAGATCCGCCACTTTTTGAAGAATTTGGAGCAGGACGAGTCGCGCGATTTGGGCGAGAAGATGCTCTCGCAGGCGCTGCGTGCCGAAGGGCTGGCTTTGCCCAGCCTGCATGAAGATGCCGAAGAGGCCGAAGGCACCGACAGTGCCGCCCAGCTTTGGCAGCAACTGGCGCGTTGGGCCGGCAATCGCCATGTGGACGAGCTGCTGGTGGAAATCGGGCTGGGCCGCAAGATCGCCACCATCGTGGCCAAAAAACTCGCACGCATGCTGTCTGCCCAAGGCCAGCGCCCCGACGCCGTGATGCTCAGCATGGGGCGCTTTGCCGCCGATGCCGAGCCGGCCCAGGGTCAGGTCACGCTGGACGGCAGCGAAGGCGCCTCGGTGCGCCTGGCAAGTTGTTGCCGCCCGATCCCTGGCGACGAGGTCAAGGGCTATCTGGGTCGCGGCGAGGGGCTGCTGGTCCACACGGCCGAATGCCAAGTTGGCCGCAAGCTGTTTGCTCGTGACAGCGAGCATTGGATCGCGGTCCACTGGGCCGACGAGTTGACCCGCCCCTTCGAGGCCGCTGTCTCATTACTGCTCAACAACGGCAAAGGCGTGCTGGCGCAAGTGGCCGCCGCTGTCAGCGCGGCCGAAGCCGACATCACGCATATTTTGATGAGCGATGAGTCGCAGCAGCGCGAAACCGCCGAAATGAACTTGCTGCTGTCGGTGCGTGACCGGCTGCACCTGGCCGATGTGCTGCGCACCTTGAAACGCTCGCCCGCCGTGCTGCGGGTTTGGCGGGTCAAGCCCTAGCCTTGGTCCTTGGTTTGAGCCTTGGGCGCGGGGTAACGCACTTCCAGCACCTCGATCTGCTCGAGGCCTCCCGGCGTCAATAACTGCAATTCGTCACCCTCGCGTGACTTCAGCAGCACCCGGGCTATCGGCGCAATCCAGCTGACTTCACCGGCAAGACTGTTCGACTCATCGATGCCCTTGATGGTGATGGTGCGCTCCTCCCCTTTGGCGTTGGAGTAGGTCACGGTCGCACCAAAAAAAACCTGGTCTTTGCCATAGTGGAGGCTGGGGTCGGCGACCTCGGCGATGTCCAGCCGCTTGGTCAGAAAACGCAAGCGACGATCAATTTCGCGAAGGCGCTTCTTGCCGTACAGATAGTCGCCATTTTCGGAGCGGTCACCGTTCTTGGCGGCCCAGGAAACGATCTCGACGATCTTGGGCCGCTCCTCGTCCAGCAGCGTCATAAACTCCGCCCGCATGCAGGCATAGCCCTCGGGGGTCATGTAGTTGCGCGTCCCCTGCGGCAAAGCGGGCAGTGCGCCCTCTTCCTCATCGTCTTGGTTGTCGCTTTCTTTGGTGAATGCCTTGTTCATGCGTGTATTGTGGCGCCAAGCCAATCATCGATGCACTTCAACCAGGTTCAAACAATGAGCAATCAAGCTGCCGGCGGCCCTCTGCAAGGTCTGCGCGTGATCGAGATGGCCGGCATCGGCCCGGCGCCGTTCTGTGGCCGGATGTTGGCCGACATGGGCGCCGACGTGATCGTGATCGAGCGGCCCATGGCCTTGAGGGGTTTGAACACCGGCAACGCGATCAACCGCGGCAAACGTTCGCTCAGCTTGAACCTGAAGTCGCCAATGGGTTTGCAGGCCGCCACCCTGCTGATCAACAGCGCCAGCGCGCTGATCGAGGGCTATAGGCCCGGCGTGATGGAGCAGTTGGGTCTGGCGCCTGCTGCCTTCGAGGCCAGCAATCCCAAGCTGGTGTTTGGGCGCGTCACTGGCTGGGGCCAGACCGGTCCCCTCGCTCAAGCCCCCGGACACGACATCAACTACGTCGCCCTGAGTGGCGTGAGCTCGATCGCCTCACGCGCAGGCACTGCGCCCAGCCTGCCCGCCACCTTGATCGGCGACATGGCCGGCGGCGCGATGTTTCTCGCCTTTGGCCTGCTCTGCGCCATTCTGGAGGCCCAGCGCAGCGGACGCGGCCAGGTCGTGGATGCGGCGATGATAGACGGCGTCGGCGCGCTCAGCGGCCTGATCCATTCGATGCGGGGCAGTGGCATGTGGCCGGCAGCAGCAGGGCAAAACCTGTTTCTGCACAGCTCGCCCTTTTACGACAGCTTCGAATGCTTAGACGGCCGCTACATCACCCTGGGCGCGATCGAGCCGCAGTTCTACCGCGAAATGCTGCGCTTGCTGGAGTTGAGCGATGTCGACCCAACGCAGCAATATGACGCAAGCCAATGGCCGGCGCTGCGATTGCGGGTGGCGGCACGCATCAAAAGCAAATCACGCGAGCAATGGTGCGCGCTGCTGGAAGGCTCGGACGCCTGCTTCGCACCGGTCTTGACGCTTGATGAAGCGGCCGAGCATGCACAAAACCGCGCGCGCGGCAACTTTGTGGAGGTAAGTGGCGAGCTTCAAGCTGCTGCCGCGCCGCGCTTTTCACGCAGCGAGACTCGCTCGCCTCAGCCGGGACCCAAGCCGGGGCAACACAGCTTAGAACTATTGCTGGAGCTAGGTTTCGATACCGAGCAGATCGAACAATTGATCAATGACTGAGAGACCAGCGATCACGTTCTAGCGCTCTGTTTGAATTCAACTCACCAATGAAAAAGGGCCAGTGATTTCTCACTGGCCCTTCTCAACTTTTATAGTTTTGGTGCGGCTGGCAGGATTCGAACCCACGACCCCTTGGTTCGTAGCCAAGTACTCTATCCAACTGAGCTACAGCCGCTCCAAGCCCTCTACTATAGCATCGAATTATCGTTCGAAGCAATAAGATCAAATATTCTTCACAAAACTGCCATTCAAACCCTGCAGCGAAAATTGAAAAGAGGGCCATGATTTCTCAGGCCCTCTTTCGCTTTCTTCTTAGCATTCTTATTATTCTTGGTGCGGCTGGCAGGATTCGAACCCACGACCCCTTGGTTCGTAGCCAAGTACTCTATCCAACTGAGCTACAGCCGCCAAGCCTTGCACTATAGCATGGAAATTACCTGCTTAGCAAGTTTTCATCCAAAGTGGGCGCTATTGAATCAAGGCCGCCGCCTCATGGCAGCGCGCACGCCGTTCCTGATTGCCGTCCCCATCGGCCATCTGCGCCAGCATCAGCCAGCTACGCCGGCGCGCCGCAGCGGGCATCGCGTGATCTTCACCGACCTGCTCCAGCATCATGCGGGCTTTGCCCCACAACTGCCTTTCGGCCAGCGCATGACCCAAGGCGTAGGCCAGATACTTGTCACGCGGGAAGCGCTGCACAGCAGATTCCAAACGCTGCAACCACTCTGGCCCTAGGCCCGGCAAGACCGGCACCAAGGCCTCGGCCAGCACCGCCCGATCATCCACAGCCAAGTCGGCAATATCGTCCCAGAATGGACGCAGCCAACCGCGACCATCTTCCGGCGCGCCCAGCGCAGCGGCGCGCTGGGTCGCGCGAGCTGCGACCACCACATCACGCCTGTCGGCATTGTCGAGTTGCTGCCAGACCGCCCGCAGCTGATCGGCGTCGCGCGCGCCGTCCAGCGCCTCAAAGGCCAACGAACGCAGCAGGCCCTGTGCGGCCACCTTGGAAAAGCCCTGATGCTTGGCCAGCAAACGGGCGGTGCGCAAAGCCTCCAGTGACTGTTTGGCCAAACGGGTGGCCTGCAGCTTCAAACGCAGTGCCTGCGTGCGGCGCGCCACACCGGGATTCAAGTCCGCCAGCAAATCCAGCGCGCGGCCGGCATCGCGGTCATCCAAGGCCCATTCAGCGGCCAGCAGCAAGGCACCCTCCTCTTGCGCCCGCGTGGTCGCGCTGCGCTTGGACAACTCCAAAGCCAACTGCAACTGCTCATCCCGGCGCCGCCTGTCCTGCAGGCGATGTGCGCTGCTGGCGGCGAGCAGATGCCCCAGCGCCGTGAAGCCTGGGTCTTGCACCAATTCCGGCGTCTGCTGATGAATGCTCAAGGCCCGCTGAGCCGCTTTTTGGGCGCGGCCATACCGCGCACCAAAGAACTCCGCCAAGGCTTCACGCAGCGCCAGCTGCGCCGAGCGTTCGCGCTGCGCCAGGCGCCAGGCACGCGCACGTTCGGGCAAGGTGGTCAAGGAGTGCAGCGTCTGAATTGCGGTCACCAGCGCAAAGCATGAACCGACCAAAACCAACAAGAACAGATTCAGCGAGACATCAAGCCGCCAGCCATTCCAATAAAAACTGGCCAGGCCATCATTGCGCCCCAGTACCAGCGCCGCGACCACGGCCACGGCAAACAGCAAAACCAACCAAATCACGGTGCGCATCGCCCGGGCCCCCAATCAGCGTCCGGCCGCTGCGGCAGCCAAGGCCGCCAGCGTGTCGTCGGGACGGGGCACATTGACCTGGCGTGCCTGGCCCGCCACTTGGCGGATCAAGTCATTGGCCACCACGACCTTGCGCGATTGCGGGTCGAAGTAGCGTGCCAGCGCCTCCTGCGCATCGCGCAAGTCGGCTTGGGCAGTATCGAACTGACGGCTCAGCAAAGCCAAACGCGCATTGAGCAAGCGAAGTTTCAAGTTTTCACGCAAGAAATACGCCTGGTCTGGCGCCAATAATGCAGCCTCAGGGTGATCGATACGGGTGACACGCAACAAGGTCCTCGCCTCGCCCCAGACCAAGCCTGCACCTTCAGTCAAACTGGTCTTGGCCTGCCACCACCAATTCGCCAGCAAGCCATCGGCCTGCGCCGGTGGTTTGGTGACGGCATTCACGCCGCGAGCATTCCTGGTCTGATTGACGGACGGCTTTTCCTCGCGGCCTTTGACGTCGGACGAGCGCTCGGCACTCGCCATCAAAGGCAGCTCATCCAGCAAACGCACCACCTCATCGAGCTTGATCGTCAGCGTCGACATATCGACAACGCTGATCGCCTTGACTCGGTCAAGGTCGCGCGCTACGGCCCGGCGCACGCCTTCCATGCGCGGCTGCTTGTAGCGCAGCAGGCGCTCCTCGGCTTGCTTGAGTGTCGCGATCAAAGGCTCGGCACTGCCGGTGATGCTCGACTGCTGCAGCGCGACGCGGATCGAAGCTTCGATATCGCCGATGACGTTCTCATCCCGCGAGCGTGACATCGACTGGATCAACTCTTCCAACTGGCCGCGTTGCAGGGCCACCTCAGCCAAACGTGCATCGAGCAAGGCCACTTTGGCGGCGGTATCGCGGGTCAAATCTTGCGACTGCCGCGACGCCGCTTTGGCTTCACTGGCATCGGCCTGCACCGCCGCTTGGCGCCGCACCAACTCCTGCTCCAGCGCTTGCTGCCGAGTCATGCTCTGCCAAGCCAAGCCGATGCCGCCAAACGACGCCAAGCTCAAGATCACCGCGCCTACAGGCAACCAGCCGGGCAAGGCAGCACTCGGGGCGGCCACGCTGGCGGGGGCGGACGAGAAAGCTGGCGCAGAGCCAGTCTCATTGGGGGTTTGTTGGGTATCACTCACAGTGAAAATGATTGTAGGGGCCGGCCTCGCATCACACCCAGGGCTTCGGCCACTGCGCGTGCATCGGGTCGCGCCAAAACCACATGCCCGACGCCAAGTTCAACGGCGCGCGCCGCAATACGCTCATGCGTGGCAATGCAGCGGGCATGGCGCCAATCGTGTCCAAGGCCAGCCAGCGTCTGCAAATAGCCAATCGCCTCGGCACTGCTGAACAGCCAGACAAAGCGCTCAGGGGCAGCCAAGGCCTCGTTCAGCAAGCCCTGCTCATTCGGCATCAAGCTCGGACAGCGGCGCTGATAAACGCTGAAAAATTCGGGCAAAGCACCCTGCTCACGCAAGCGGTCGGCCAACCACTCCCGGCCCCCATCGCCCCGGAGCATCAGCACGCGCCGCCCTGCCCATATGCGCTCCCGCAGCAGCGGCCACAGATGTTCGGAGTCCAGGCTCGCCGAGTCGGCCGGCGGCTGAACGATCAGTGCCGCCGGCACCCCGGCCTGCACCAGGGCCCGCGCGCTGCCCGGGCCCACGCAGGCGGCAAGCGTCTGCTCAGGCCAAACCTGCCCGGCGGCTTGGCAGGCAAAAAAGTTCGAGACCGCATTCGGGCTGACGAACAGCGCCAGCGCCGCCGTCGGCAATAAATCCCATGCGGCTTTGGCTGCTTGCCCGTCGGTCGGCACGATTTCGATCAAGGGCAGGCTGAGCGCCTGCACCCCCAGGGCCGCCATGCGCGCCAGCCACTCACCCGCTTGCTGCTTGGGGCGGGTCAGCAAAAGCGTCAGCTCAGCGTCGCTCACGGCGAACTTTCAGGTCTGCGGCAAATAGCTTTGCGCGCCCAAGTCCCGCAAGGCCTGCGCGGCCTGCTCGCCAAAGTTCAAAGCCTGCGCTACCGTCTGCACGCTGGCGCGAACGGACGCCTTCAGCAGTGGGCGCTCGGTCTGCTGCGCATCGCCCAGGGCCACCGCCAGATGCAATTCGGCCCCGACCCAATGCGCATGCGCGGCCAGCGGCATGCTGCAACTGCCGCCCAGGCTGCGCGAAACCGCCCGTTCCGCCTGAGTGGCCAGCCAAGTCGGCGTGTCGATCAAGCCGCTCAGGCTGGCCTTGAACGCGGCCGCATCGGCGCGCACTTCAAGCCCCAAAGCCCCTTGTCCGGCACAAGGGATCATCTCTTCGACGCTGAAGCAGCAACGGATGCGCGCTTCCAAGCCCAGCCGTTTGAGGCCGGCCGCTGCCAGCACGATGGCTGCATAGCCGCCCTCATCGAGCTTGCGCAAACGGGTGTCCAGATTGCCGCGCAGGGGTTCGATCTGAAGATCGGGCCGCATGGCCTTGAGCTGCACGACCCGGCGCAGGCTCGATGTGCCGACCACCGCGCCTTGCGGCAGCTCGGCCAAATTGGCGTAGAGATTGGAGACAAAGGCGTCGCGCGGATCTTCACGCTCGAGGATCGCCACCAGCTCGAAGCCGTCCGGCAACTCCATCGGCACATCCTTCAAGGAATGCACGGCCAGATGGGCGCGGCCCTCCTCCAGCGCGGTTTCCAACTCCTTGACGAACAAGCCCTTGCCGCCCACCTTGGACAGGCTGCGGTCGAGAATTTGGTCGCCGCGGGTGGTCATGCCCAGCAAGCTGACCTGCAATTGCAGGCGCTGCTCCAGCAAGGCTTTGACATGCTCGGCCTGCCACAGGGCCAGGCGACTTTCACGGGTGGCGATGATTACTTTTTCACTCATGGCCGAATGCTATCAGGCGCCCGATCCAGCTCCTTCAGGATCAAAGCGGTAGCCAAGCCCGTAGACCGCGCTGATGCAGTCTTGCGGCGGCTTCAGCGCGGCCAGCTTGCGGCGGATATTCTTCACGTGGCTATCGACCACGCGGTCGCTGACGTCGCGAAAGTCCTCGTGGATCGAATCCAGCAAGCGGCTGCGCTCGAACACCCGGCCGGGCTGCGACAAAAGCAAACGCAGCAACCTGAACTCCACCGGGGTCAGATGCAAGACCTGCCCCTGCCAAGCCAGGCGCTGGCCGGCTTCGTCCACCGAAAAGCCACCAATCAGCGCTTGCGCGGGTTGCTGCTGTGCGGCCGGCGCCAGGCGCCCATCGGCTCGTCTCAACAAGGCCCGCACCCGCGCCACCACCTCACGCGGGCTAAAAGGCTTGCAGACATAGTCATCGGCGCCCAGCTCCAGGCCCAAAAGCCGGTCCAGCTCGTCCACTCTTGCGCTGATGATGACGATGGGCAGATCAGACAAGAGACGCACGGCCCGGCACAACTCCAGGCCATCCAGGCCCGGCAACATCAGGTCGAGCAGCATCGCCGCCGGCTTGGCTTGACTGCTGTCTTGCATGCGTTGCAAGGCCTGCTGCCCATCGGCCAGCCATTCGCAGACATAGCCGGCTGCGTGTAAGTAATCGCACAGCACAGCGGCCAGCTTGGGCTCATCTTCCACCACCAGAATGCGCCGCGCCGTGAGCGTCATATCGACCTCCTGGTTGCCGGCACTTGCCTGGGCAAAGAAAGGGGCAAAGTCAGGCGCAGCCGCAAGCCGCCCAAGGCGGAAGCTTCGGCCTGCAAGACGCCGCCATGGCTGCGGGCAATCGCCTGCGCCACGCCCAGCCCCAAGCCGCTGCCACCGGCCTGACGGCTGCGCGAGGCATCCACCCGGTACAGCGGCTCAAACAAATGGGCCAAAGCTTGGTCCGGCACGCCCGGCATGCTGTCATCCAAGCAAATTTCGATCTGCCCTCCAATCACCTTGGCGCTCAGGCGCAGCAGGCCCGGCGCATCGGTGTAGCGCAAGCTGTTTTCAAGCAGATTGCCCAGCATCTGAGCGATGCGCTCGCCATCCCACTGTGCTTGGGGCAAAGACTGGGGCCAGTCGGCCTGCAGCTCTAGACCGGCGCTCAAAGCACGCGAGCGAAGCCGCGCCAAGGCTTCGCCCAACAAAGCGGCGACATCGGTCGGCGCGAAATTGCAGGGCAACTCATGCAATTCAGAGATCGCCAAAGTGTGGAAGTCTTCGGTCAGCCGGCTCAAGCGCTGCACCTCGTCCTGCAAGGAAAGCAAGGCTGCCGCATCAAGCGGGCGGATCCCGTCTTGCAAGGCCTCCAACTCACCGCGCAAGACCGCCAAGGGCGTGCGCAACTCATGCGAGAGCTCGGCTATCCAGCGCCGCCGGCTGGACTCCAGGCGCGCCAGCGCCACCGCCATGGCGTTGATGTCTTCGCTGAGTTCACCCAGTTCGTCATCGCGCTGCCTGGCAATGCGCACCGTCAATTCGCCCCGGGCAATTCTGCGGGTCGCCGCCTGCGCCGCCTGCAAAGGCCGCACCCAACGCGCCGCCAGCATGCGCGCCGCCAACAGCGCCAAGGCGATCAGCAAGGCCGCCATGCCACACAAACCCCAGTACTGACGCCGCAAGAAGCTCGCATCCACGCCTTGCGCGGGGCCGGCCCGTTCGGCCAGACGCAGCATCAAGACCGTTTGCCCATTCAACTTCAGCGCGCGCAGTTGCGCCGGCATATCGAGTACTTCACGGTGGCCGGCCAAGGCTTGCAAGCCAGCCGCGTCCAAGAGCACGATGCGGGGCCCAAAGAAATTGGGATCACCCTGGGGCCGAGGTGGGTGAGGCGGAGGGGGTCTGGCTCTGCCGCTGTCGCTGTCTCTGGCCCAAAAGGGCGGCGGGCGCTGGCGGCGCGGCGGCGGCCGATCGCCGTCAAGCTCATCAAACATCGCCCCCTCGCGCCGTCCATCGTTCAGCTCCAGGCTGCCGTCCAGCCACTGCCGCAGCACGGGACCCCATTGCTCTGGCCGCTCGGGCCACAAGCCCTCGGTCTGCCTGCGCCGGCTCAGGTCCTGCTCGGCCAGCACCATCAGCCGATCCAGCATCTGCCCATCTTGGGCGCGCAAATAGTCACTGAAGCCGGCGCGCAAATTCCACGCCACCACCCCGGCCATGGCCAGCACCGCCAAGGCCGTGCTGGCCAGCAGCAGCAAGGAGAGTTGATGGACAAGGCGCAAGCGCAAGTTCAAGGGGTTCAGCAGTTTCAGCAACTTCAAAAGGCGCAGCCCGGCAAGGATTTGACTTTCATCTTACGCAGGCCTCAGCGCTCAACTATGGAGCAGATCTCCACATTTCATCCATGCTCTGTGCACAGACTTTACTCAAGCTCTCGCTCATCACATGCCTTGACGGAGAACCTGATGAACAGCCCCAGCAAAATTCGCCATCCTTGGCTCACCCGCTTGAGCGCCGGTGCTCTACTTTGTTTGAGCGCGTGCGGCGGGGGCGGCGGGGGCGGCAGCGGCAGCACGCCCGATGCTGCGGTCAGCACTCTGGCCAGCCCGGCTCCGGTCCCAACACCTGCACCAACGCCCCTGCCGACGCCAGCACCGGCCCCGGCCCCTGCGCCTGCGCCTGCGCCATTGACGTTGAGCGAAGTTGGCGATCGCCTATTCAATGAAGTCAGCCTCTCGGCCAGCGGCAAGCTCTCCTGCGCCGGCTGCCATGTGCAAGCATTTGGCCATGCGGACGCTGCCGGCGGCTTCTTGCCGCTGGGCGGCATTGACGGCCAAGCCCAAGGCCTGCGCAGCAGCCCGAGCCTGAACTATCTGGACGGCGCCGGCGCTTTTCACTTCAATGCCCAGGGCGACCCGCAGGGCGGCCTGTTCTGGGACGGCCGCGCCGACAGCCGCGAGGCGCAGGCCCGTG
The DNA here is from genome assembly GCF_025717555.1 of Paucibacter sp. B2R-40. Lineage (GTDB taxonomy): Bacteria > Pseudomonadota > Gammaproteobacteria > Burkholderiales > Burkholderiaceae_C > Paucibacter_A. The sequence continues at coordinate 133,693 of NZ_JAJIRP010000005.1, forward strand.
GCCCCTTGTTCAACGCCAAAGAGATGGCCAATACCGAAGGGCCGGCCTTCAGCACCAAGCTGCGCGCGCTGAGCTACTTTCCGGACCTTGTGCGCAGCGCCAATCTGACCGCCAGCGCCAGCGACGAGCAATTGCTGCAAGCCGTCAGCAGCGCCTTGGCGGCCTATCAAGCGAGCGATATCGACTTCCACGCCCACAGCAGCAAGTTCGACGCGGTGCAGGCCGGCCGCGCCAGCTTCACGGCCCAAGAGGCGCGCGGACTCGCCGCCTTCAATGACCCGCAGCGCGGCAATTGCGCGTCCTGCCATGACAGCTCGCCCAGGCCGAACGGGCAGCCAGCGGCATTCACCAACTTCCGCTACTTCGCCCTCGGCGTGCCGCGCAATAGCAGCCAAGCCACAGCTGACCCAGCCTTTTTCGACCTCGGTCTGTGCGGCCCGCAGCGCAGCGACTTGAGCGGTCGCAGCGATTTGTGCGGCATGTTCAAAGTACCGACGCTGCGCAATGTGGCGCTGACCGCGCCCTACTTTCACAACGGCGCCGTCAAGACCTTGGAAGATGTCGTGGCCTTCTACGCCACGCGTGACAGCGACCCGGCACGCTGGTACCCGTCAGTTGGCGGCCAAGTCCAGCGTTTCAACGATCTGCCTGAGCAATTCCGAGCCAATGTTCATCAAGGTGCACCGTTCGGGCGGCGCGCCAATCAACTGCCGGCCCTGAGCCCGCAAGACGCGGCCGATATCGTGGCTTTTTTGCGCACGCTGTCCGACGGTTTCAGCAGTTCACCCTAATCTGCAACAGGCCGGCTGGCAGCGCTCAAAGAAACTGGTAAAGTCAGAAACATGTAACTTGGTTACACGCCCGTTACACCAGTCTCACCCGTTTCACCCTTCTGCCGAGCCCTGCCATGCCGCCCAAGTCCGTGACCCCAGTATCTCCAGCGATCCGCGCAAAAAAGTCTGCATCTGCCGCTGCCGACAAGAACCTGCCCTTGATGGATGACATCCGCTTGCTGGGCCGCATTCTGGGCGAGGTGATTCGCGAGCAAGAAGGGCGCGACACCTATGAGCTGATCGAGCGCATCCGCAAGCTCTCGGTCGCCTATCGCCACAAGGCCGATGCGCAGGCGGGCAAGAGCTTCGACAAGCTGCTCAAGAGCCTGAGCGGCGAGCAAGCGGTCAGCGTGATCCGCGCCTTCAGCTATTTCTCGCATCTGGCCAATATCGCCGAAGACCGCCACCATGTGCGCCGGCGCGAGATCCATGAACGCGCCGGCAGCCAACAAGCCGGCTCGCTGGCCTTCGCGCTGGAGCGCCTGCACGAAGCCGGCGTGCGCCCGGCCGAGATCGCCAAGACCTTGCACCACGGCTTCATTTCGCCGGTCCTGACCGCCCACCCGACCGAGGTGCAGCGCAAAAGCATTCTGGACGCCGAGCGCGCCGTCGCGCAGTTGGTCGAACAGCGCGATGAGCTGCACACCGAGCGCGAGCACCGCGACAACGAGGCCGCCATCCGCGCCCGCGTCACCCAGCTCTGGCAGACCCGCATGCTGCGCTACAGCAAGCTCACAGTCGCCGACGAGATCGAGAACGCGCTGTCTTACTACCAGTCGACCTTTTTGCGCCAGATCCCCAAGCTCTATGCCGAGCTGGAAGAAGCGCTGCCGGGCCACGACTTCAACAGCTTTTTGCGCATGGGCCACTGGATCGGCGGCGACCGTGACGGCAACCCCAATGTCACCGCCACCACCATGCGCCACGCGCTGGCGCGCCAGAGCGAGGTGGCGCTGCGCCATTACCTGACCGAGCTGCATGAGCTGGGCGCCGAGCTGTCGATCTCGGCCCGGCTGGCGCAAGTCTCGCCCGCGATGCAGGCCTTGGCCGAGCGCAGCCCGGACCGCAACGAGCACCGCATGGACGAGCCCTACCGTCGTGCCTTGACCGGCATGTATGCGCGCGCCGCCGCCACGCTGCATCAATTGACCGGCACCGAGGCGATGCGCCACGCGGTGGCACCGCAACAGCCCTACGCGAATGCCGACGAGCTGCTGGCCGATCTGGCCGTGATCGAGGCCTCGCTGCGCAGCAACCACGCCGAGGCGCTGATCGCGCCGCGCCTGAAGCCGCTGATGCGCGCCGTCAGGGTGTTCGGCTTTCACCTCGCCACGCTGGACCTGCGCCAAAGCTCCGATCAGCACGAGGCCGTGCTGGCCGAGCTGCTGCAGATCGCCCGCGTCGAGACCGATTACTCGAGCCTGGATGAAGCCGCCAAGCGCGCACTGCTGCTCAAGCTGCTGAACGACGCCCGGCCTTTGCGCGTGCACGGCGCCGAATACAGCGAGCGCAGCCTGACCGAGCTGGCGGTATTTGAGGCGGCGCGCGAATCACTGCAGCGCTTCGGCCGCGAGTCGCTGCGCCACTACATCATCTCGCACACCGAGTCGGTCAGTGACCTGCTGGAAGTGTTGCTGCTGCTGAAGGAAGTCGGCCTGCTGCGCGGCACGCTGGATGACGGCAGCGCCGTCAACGACCTGATCGTCTCGCCGCTGTTCGAGACCATCGGTGACCTGCGCGAAGCACCCACCATCATGGCCGAGTTCTACGAGTTGCCGGGTGTGGCCGCCATGCTGGTGCGCAGTGGCGCGGAGCAAGACATCATGCTGGGCTACTCCGACTCCAACAAGGACGGCGGCGTCTTCACCAGCAGTTGGGAGCTCTACCGCGCCGAGATCGCGCTGGTTGAAATGTTCGAAAAGCTGCGCACCGCGCATGGCATCACGCTGCGCCTGTTCCACGGCCGTGGCGGCACGGTCGGCCGCGGCGGCGGCCCGAGCTACCAGGCCATCCTGGCCCAGCCTCCGGGCACGGTCAACGGCCAGATCCGCTTGACCGAACAGGGCGAGGTGATTGCCTCCAAGTACGCCAACCCCGAGATCGGCCGGCGCAATCTGGAGACGCTGGTGGCGGCCACGCTGGAAGCCACGCTGCTGCACCCGACCAAGAACGCGCCGAAGAGCTTTCTGGAAGCGGCGCAAACGCTGTCCGACGCCAGCTTCAAGGCCTATCGCGGCCTGGTCTATGACACGCCCGGTTTTGCCGAGTACTTCTTCGCCGCCACGCCGATCCGCGAGATTGCCGAGCTGAATATCGGCTCACGCCCGGCCTCGCGCAAGGCGACCCGCGCGATCGAGGACCTGCGCGCCATCCCCTGGGGCTTCAGCTGGGGCCAGAGCCGGGTCGCGCTGCCGGGCTGGTGCGGCTTCGGCTCGGCGGTGCTGGAGTTCTTGGGCGAAGAAGGCTCAGCTCAGCACACGCAAAACCTGACCCTGCTCAAGCGCATGCTGAAAGGTTGGCCCTTCTTCCGCACCTTGCTCTCCAACCTGGACATGGTCTTGGCCAAGACCGATCTGGGCATCGCCGAGCGCTATGTCGAGCTGGTCGAGGACAAGCGCCTGGGCAAAAGGATCTTTGCTGCGGTCAAGGCCGAGTTCGAGCGCACGCAGCAGGCGCTGAGCCTGATCACCGGCGAGGCCAACCGCCTGGCCGGCAACCCGGCGCTGGCGCGTTCGATCGAGCACCGCTTCCCCTACATCGACCCACTGAACCATTTGCAGGTCGAGCTGATGCGGCGCTACCGCGCCATTCCGGCGGACAAGCGGGCCGAAGATCCGGCGCTGGAGCGCGTGCAACGCGGCATTCATTTGTCGATCAACGGGATTGCGGCGGGGCTGCGCAATACCGGTTGAGTGGGCAGGGGTGACTGGGCGGCGAGCTGGCTGTAGATTCGCCACTCGCCCTCCCGCACGAGCCTTTGCTGCCAGTTATGGCGGGCAGCCACTCCCTTGCAACTCAATGCGCTGGCAATATCCACGCCGGCTTCTTCTTGCCAGCGAGCGCTAGCGGCCAACACGGACTTGAGGGTTAGCTCTCGTTGCGCCCATTCGGTGCCGCCCGCTTGCGCACTTTTACCAATCAGAACAGCCAGCGACTTTTCAAGCAGATTGGCGCTTTCGCTTTGCCATATCCGCTCGGCCAAGCTGGCACAGACTGCGCCGGTTGCAGGGCGTTTGTCCTTTCGGCAAAACATCGCCCAGCTCGAGTACATTGGGCCAGAGCCCGCCCAATGCAAATATTCCAGCGCGCTTTGCTCCGCCGCTTGGCTGAGACCTGCACTGCCTGTACGCGGCAGATTCTGAAAAAACTCTGCCCAAAATCGCTGCGACTCTGCATCAAATTGAGCCTCGGCCAAGCGTGTTAACGCCTCCAGCCGCTCAGGACTGTCCGGCGGCAAGAGATTGAACTGCCAGCTCAAAGCCGACCCATTGCGCGGCTCCAACTGCAGCCAACGCGAGACCAAGGCCTGGCAGCCCTGCTTCGTTTGCTGGCAGACCAACTGCGTAGCCAGCGCCAGCACGTGACCATCTTGACTGCCTATTGCGCGCTGTTGCATCAGACCAAATTCTGAAAATTTCGCAGATGGCGAAGCCGCCATGGCCTGCAAATAGTCGGCCGCGGCCAAGGAACGGGCATCATTCCCGCGCTGCCGCAAAAGCTGCGCCCAGCGCTGCAAGGTTTGACGCGTGGCAATTGCCAAAGTTATCTCATCGACGCGCTCATCGTTTGCACCAGACTCCTCTTGTTTTGAAGTTGGAGCAATTCGTGCGGCCACTCCCGACGCTAGGTGCGAGCACCAATCAGCGTCCTTGGCCGGATCCAACCAGGACATGGCCTTTTGAACTTCGACCGGCATGGGAGCCAAGTCGCCTGCGTTTGAAGCCTCGGCTTGCCGCAACAAGGCCCAAGGATCGTTAAAGCCGGCCGGTGCCGCCGCGTCTGGCGTGGCAAACACTTCCCCTGCGGACGAGGCGGCGCGATCCGACATGGCTGCCCGCCCCTCCAAGCCGGTCACAACGCCGCCCGCGCCCAGCCACCAGACCGCAAAACCAAAAAGCGCGCTGAAGATCAGCCCAACTCGTACCCTCATCTATTGCCCCCTCAGGCCCGCACCACAAGGTGCCTGGCCATGATAGGTGCGACAAGCTTGAGCAGGTGCGACTCAAGTTGTGTCCACGAGGAGCCGATAGCCCGCTTACAACCTTCAAGGAGCTCGCGTCATGGATCTCTCCAACACCGCCCTGGTCAACAATGCCGGCTCGGCCTCGCCCGGCTCGGTGCAAAGCTCTGCCCAGATGATGGTGCTGAAGAAAGCCATCAATCTGCAGGGGCAAGGTGTGATGGACCTGCTCAACAGCGTACCGCCACAGCCCGCACTCGCCACCAGTGGCAACCTGGGTACGCGGCTGAACGCCTACGCCTGAAATAGAACTTTGCGACCGGCGCGTTCGCCGCGCAGCGATTCGTCCGGTAAGCTCTGCCTTGCGAGCAATCTTCCATGCATTTCGCCTGACCACAAGGTTAGGCGCTCGACAAGGCCACAGCCCATGCATATTGAGACACCCTACGCCAAGATCGAAGCCTTGGTGGTTGACGATATGGCCACCCAGCAAACCACGCTGCGCGGCCAGTTGGGCATGGTGGGGGTGGGCAAGATCGACGCAGCCGGCTCGGCCGAGGACGCGCTGCGCATGATCAAGGCCAAGCGCTACGGCCTGATCTTGTGTGACTACAACCTCAACCACCGCACCGACGGCCAGCAACTGTTCGAGCTGCTGCGCGAGCAACGCCTGCTGGCACCCGATTGCCTGTTCTTCATGATCACCGCCGAGAGCAATTACAACTCGGTGGCGGCGGCCAGCGAGCATATGCCGGACGCCTATTTGCTCAAGCCCATCACCGCCGGCGATATCGAAGACCGGCTCAAGAATCAGCTCGACAAGCGCCAGGCGCTGCTGGAGATCAATCGCCAGCTGAACAAGAACGATTTAGCCGCCGCCGTCGTGGCCTGCGACGCCTTGCTGGCTAAAAAAGACCGCTGGTATATGCATGCACTGCAAATCAAGGCACAGGCCCTGCTCGACCTGGGCTGCCCCGATGATGCCAAGCGCATCTTCCAGGATGCGCTGGCGCTGCGCGAGGGCTTGATGTGGGCCCAGCTGGGCCTGGTAAAGGCCGCCAAGGCCTCGGGCAAGTTCGAGGAATCCAAGCGCTTGGGTCAAGAGATTTTGAGCAGCCCGGAGGGCGCCAAATGCCTGGCTGCCTTTGACCTGGTGGCGGCGTCGATGGAGGCGCTGGGTGACACCGGCAGCGCGCTGGCGCTGATGAAACAAGCCGCGCAAGTCGTGCCCTCGGCCAAGCGGCTGCGCGTGCTGTCCGAAAGCGCCTACCGCAATGGTGACCTCGCCACCGCCAAAGCCAGCCTGGCCAAGGCCTTGAAGTCCAGCCAGGGCGCGATGACGGCTAACTCGCAAGATCTGTTGACCATGGCGCAGGCGCAAGTCGATATGGGCGAAGCCAAGGAGGCCTTGGAAACCCTCAGCGAAGCCGCCACCCGAGGGGCCCACACGCCAGAATTTGACAATGTGGCCTTGGCCATACGCGCGCAAGCCCATGCGCTGCAGGGCGACGCGGCCAAGGCGGAAAAAGAAGCCGCCTCGGCGCTCGCCGGCCTGCACCAAGGCAAGGCTGACTTTGCCACCGTCACCGTCGCTCGCGCGGCGTTGCAAGCCGGGCATGTCGAGGCCGGCCTGGCGCTGCTGCGCCAGGCCGTCAACGCCGATCACGAGAACTCGCGCGTCCAGCAGCTGATCTGCAAGGCCTTGGTGGACACCGGCCACCCCGACCAAGTTGAGTTGCTGGTCAAGGCCGCCACCCAAGGCCTGAAGACCCGGCTGCATGAGGCCAAGCGCCTGCTGCGGGCCGGTGAGCTGGACGCGGCCCTCGCTGCGATTGAAGCCGAGCTGGCTGAATACCCCGACAACACCACCGTCTTGCTGGAATGCGCGCAGATGAACTGCATGTCGCTGCGCTTGAACAAGTCGCTCGACCAACGCCGTGTTGAGCAGGTGCGCGACTATCTGGCGCGGCTGGAAAAGTTATTGCCGGCCAATGACCGGGTCGCCAATATGCGCCGCTATTTGCGCGAAACGCTGGCCGCCTTGCAGACCAAGGGCGCAGCGGTGGAGTTGTCCAACAGCCCGGCCTCCAGCTTTGGCAAACTGGTGAAATAGGCCTATGAGAGAGCTGCAAGCATGAACCGAGAGCTGCTGGCCTTGTTCGTGCATGACATCAAAAACCAGTTGGGCGTGCTTGAGGCCGAGCTGTACTTGCTTGAAGCCGAGCCCGACCGAGCACGCGCACACCGTGCCCACCAGCATTGCTCGCAGTTGCGCCAACGCTTGATCGCCTACCTGACCCTCTACGCCGCAGACGATAGGCAAATGAGCGCGCAGGCGGAAGATGAGTCGCCACTGGATTTCTTGCACAAGCTCTTGAAGGTGGACTCACGCCCCGACGGCGCGCCGCTGCGCCTGGGCGAAGTGAGTCAGGCTCCGCCTTTTTGGTATTTTGACGCCCGCCTGGTGCTGCTGGCGATGGAGGCCGCCTTGCACAACGCCTGGCGCTTTGCGCGCTCCGATGTGCAAATCGGCGCCGACCAAGTAGACGGTTATCTGGTGCTGTCGGTCGAGGATGATGGGGCGGGTCTGGGAGCCAAAGACCCGTCCAGCCGCTCGTCGACCGGACTGGGGATGGAACTTTGCGCGGCGGTGGCCCGGGCGCACAAAAATGGAGAACGTCAAGGCCGGGTCTTGCTGGCAGCGCGCGCGCAAGGCGGCACAAAATTCGAAATTTGGCTGCCCTGAAACTGCATAGCTCAGCTGCCTTGCCCCGCCAGCGCTTCGCGCACCGCCGCCACCTGCCGCCTCGAAACGGCCAGCCATTCATTGACCCCGGCGATCCGCACCGCCCAGCCCTCAGCACCGTCGCTGCTTTCATCCTCGCCGACATGGCTGGGGGCGTGTCGTTCAAGCTCGCGCACCGCCGACTTGGCCACCAGTGCATTGCGATGCACACGTAAAAAGCGCTCACCCAAGCGCGGCTCCAGGTCCGACAAGCTGCCGTCCATGACCAGGCTTTGCGTTGCGGTGCGCAGGGTCAAATACTTCAGCTCGGCCTTGAAGTAAAGCACCTCGGCCAAGGGCACGCGCAGGAGCCGGCCGCGGTCCGTCACGTTGATGACCCCGCCCGGCTCTTCACCGAGCAAGACCTGACCCGCTGCACTGGTCTGCATGGCGGCGCGCTCGGCCAGACGCTGTGCCACGCGCGCCAAGGCTGCTTGCAGACGTTCGCGCCGCACCGGCTTGGTCAGGTAGTCGGTGGCCTCCAAATCGAACGCCTGCAAGGCATGCTCGGCATGGGCGGTCACGAACACCACAGCCGGGCTATGCCCATTTTGCTGGCCCAGTGCCCGCAAGGCGCTGGCCAATTGCAGACCGTCTGGGCCGGGCATTTGCACATCCAGCAAAACCAAGTCGCAGCGATGCTCACGCAGCCAAGCCTGCGCCTGCGAGGCTGTACCGGCTTCGGCCAGCACCTCGGCACGTGGGTCGACACAGCCCTCCAGCAAACTGCGCATGCGCAGCCGCGCCAAGGGTTCATCATCGACCAGCAAGACCTTCAACAAGGACGGCACTGACATGAATCTTGTCCTGTAAAAATCAATCAACGCGGCAGCACAATGCGCACGCTGAAACGAGCCGCCTCCTGGCTCAACTCGAAGCGCGCGGCCACATCATGCATCAGGCGCAGGCGCTGGCGCACATTGCGCAGCGCCAAACCGTGACCGGATGTTTTTGCCGGCAGCCCGACCGTGTTGACCACACGGATCTCCACCTCGCTGCCCAGGCGCCGGGTGCTGATTTCTACATCACCGCCCGCCTCATTCGGCTCCACACCGTGGCGCACTGCGTTTTCAACCAAGGGCTGCAGCAGCAAGGGCGGCACCTTGGCGCCGCCAGCGGCGGGGTCTAACTGCCAATGAATGCGCAAGCGCCCGTCAAAGCGAATCTGCTCGATATCGAGGTAACGCCGCGCCAGCTCAATCTCGTCGTCCAGGCTGACCACGGCCGTGGCGTCGGCCAGGGCCACCCGAAACAGCTCGCTCAAATCCTCCAGCAACCCCTCGGCCTTGTGCGGGTCCAGGCGCACCAGCGCAATCGCGCTATTGAGGGTATTGAACAAAAAGTGCGGGCGGATGCGGGCCTGCAGTTCGACCAATTGCGCCATCGCATCGGCGGGCCGCTGCGCGCGTTCACGCTGTCTCAGCCAAGCCAAGAGTTGCCCGGCGCAAGCGGCACCGGCCAAGCCCACACTGATCAACCTAAAGGCGCTACCGGGCTCATCGCTGGCCAAATTCAGCAAGGCCCAGCCCGCCAAGGCGCACAGCGCCCCCAAGCCCATCAGCAAGACCCACTGCCAGAGCTGGCGCAAGCGGGCCAACTGACGGCGCGCGCTGCACACCAGCAACAGCCAAGCCAGCAAGGCCGACATCGTCACCACCGTGCCGCTGGCCATGTTCTGCATCCAGGTGCCCAAGTCACGCGAAGCCAGCGCCAGCCCCAAGGCCAGCAAGCCCTGCACGCCCAGCACAGCCCGCAAGACCAGACCGACATGGCAGACATCGAAGACCCGCTCGGGGTCGAACAGCGGCAAAAGCGCGGCGTCGCCCGCGTCGTTGGATGCGAAGCCCAGCACGCTGCTCAAATGGCTGCTGTCGGGCCAATCCGAAGGCTTGGGGCTAGGTTTCAAGCTTTGCTTTCTCTCTGTGCGGCTGAGTCGGGTGCGGCTCGATAGAATCGCCCTGCCCCGGATTGTGTGTCAAGCCGGTCGGCTTCTTCCTCACTCCCCAGCCCCGCCCGCCATGTCCTCAGTCTCAGAAAACCCTCTTGCCAACAAAGCTCAAGCCTGGTCCGCGCTGTTTTCGGAGCCGATGAGCGATCTGGTCAAGCGCTATACGGCCAGCGTGTTCTTTGACAAGCGCCTGTGGGCGGCCGATATCGAAGGCAGCCTGGCGCACGCCGAGATGCTGGCAGCACAGGGTATTTTGAGCGCCGAAGACCACGCTGCCATTCAGCGCGGCATGGCCAGTATCAGGAGCGAGATCGAAGCCGGTCAGTTTGAATGGCAGCTTGATCTGGAAGACGTGCACCTGAACATCGAAGCGCGCCTGACCGCGCTGATCGGCATCGCCGGCAAGCGCCTGCACACCGGCCGCAGCCGCAACGATCAGGTCGCCACCGATGTGCGCCTGTGGTTGCGCGGCGAGATCGATGAGCTGAGCATTCTTTTGGGCGCGCTGCAGACCGCGCTGGTCAATGTGGCCGAGAAGAACGCTGACGTGATCCTGCCCGGCTTCACCCATTTGCAAGTCGCCCAGCCAGTCGCGTTTGGCCATCATTTGCTCGCCTATGTCGAAATGTTTGCGCGTGATGCCGAGCGCCTCGTGGATGTGCGACGGCGCGTCAACCGCTTGCCGCTCGGCGCGGCGGCATTGGCCGGCACCAGTTATCCGCTCGACCGCGAGCGCGTCGCGCGCACCCTGAGAATGGAGGCCGTCTGCCAGAACAGCCTGGACGCCGTCTCCGACCGCGACTTCGCGATCGAATTCACGGCCGCCGCTTCGCTGGTGATGGTGCATATCTCGCGCCTCAGCGAAGAGCTGATTTTGTGGATGAGTCAGAGCTTTGGCTTCATCGACCTGGCCGACCGCTTTTGCACCGGCTCCTCCATCATGCCGCAGAAGAAAAACCCCGATGTGCCCGAGCTGGCACGCGGCAAGACCGGCCGCGTGGTCGGCCATCTGATGGGCTTGATCACTTTGATGAAGGGCCAGCCGCTGGCCTACAACAAGGACAACCAGGAAGACAAGGAGCCGCTGTTTGACACCGTCGACACGCTCAAGGACACGCTGCGCATCTTTGCCGAGATGATGGGCGGCTTGACCGTCAAACCCGAGGCCATGGAGCGCGCTGCGCTCAAGGGTTATGCCACCGCCACCGATCTGGCCGACTACCTGGTCAAGAAGGGCCTGGCTTTCCGCGACGCACATGAGATCGTCGCCCACGCGGTCAAGACGGCGATAGGCACCGGGCTAGATCTGTCCGCCCTGCCCTTGAGCGAGCTGCAGAAGTTCGATGCCCGCATCGGCGAAGATGTGTTCGAGGTGCTGTCGCTGCGCGGTTCGCTGAACGCCCGCAATATTCTGGGCGGCACCGCGCCGGCGCAGGTGCGGGCTCAAGTGGCGCGACATCGGAGTCGGCTGGCCTAGTGACCCGCAACACTGAAATTGGAAGTTACTATCCACGCGACCAAAGCCAGCCAAGCAACACCATCTGCACCGGGCCGCAGCAAGCCGGCAGGCCCTGCAGCTCCATTCCTCCCCAGGCCTGTCAACGGCCAAGCTGCTGCCTGCGCTATATATCTCCCGGGCACTTAGCTCCCAACTCTCAGGCCAAAAGCATGGCCTCATTTGCCCATGATTCGCCTGATCTTGCTTGCCATCACGCTGCTGATGGCGCTGCCCCAAAGCGCCCACGCCCAGAGCCTTGACCCTCTGTGGCAACAGTTGCTGCAGCATCTACAGGCACAAAAGCAAGTCGTGCCGGATGAGTCGGACACCTTGCTGGTCCTGCCGCGCGAAGCTGGCGGCAGCGGCGAGCGTGACTTCATGAGCCGCAAACTCAGTGGCTGGAAAGACGGCAAGCCGAGCTACGAGATCGTCGCAGCTGAACCGCCGATCTGGACCAGCGACGATCTGCGCATCACCCGCGCCAAGCAGGCGGACCAGCAAATCTCATCCGCACTCGGCCAGGGCAATCAACTCTTCAAGCCCGACACCCTCGTCAAGCGCAGCGAGGCGCAAGCCTTGGACGGCAAACTGTGGACGCTGTTTGAAGCCGAAGACAAGGGCTTTGGCCGCCAAGTGCTGATGCGGGCATGGGTAGACCCGCAGAGCGGCCGCCCCCACCGCATCGACGTGAAGGGCCGCTTCTTGATGATCTTGAGCTTGGACGTCAGCTCGCTCTACCAGGTCGACAGCAAAGACCGCTCGTTGGCGAGCAAGGTCGCCGGTGAAGTCAAGGCCACGGTGCGCGGCAAGGGGCCGGAAGTGCGTTTTGAGATCGATGTGAAATCTTGGGCGGAAGTGCCATCGGGTCAGCCACAGAGCTGACAGCGCGCAGTTCAGGCGCCGCATTCACCCGAGACTGGACCCAGTCCCCGGCCCGCCCATTGGACGGCAGAGCCGAGCATGTCGCCAAATGTGGCGAACTTCCAGTCCCACAATAAAACCGGCCTTCCGATGCCATGCAAGGGAAGGCCAGCCTGAACAAAAAGGCCCAAACCGGGCGCTGAATTAAACCGCGGTCTTGCTGCGGCGCCGCAGCGCTGCCGGCACCATGGCTCCTGCCAGGGCCAGCAGCACCAAACCGAAGGAAGCCGGTTCGGGCACAGTGGCGCAGTTGCCTTCACCAACGGCAATGCAGGTTTTGCCGACCTGGACATTCAGCGCCTCGGCGTTACGGCCGACGAAATTGCGTTCGAAGTCAAAATCCAGACCCAAACTGACATCGCTGGCGCCAGAAATCAAGCCCTCAAAAGTCAGGGTTCCAAGTGAAAACTCATCGAATTGCACATCAGCAAGTGCATCGTCCAAGGCATTCGAATCGTAGCGAAGGCCGATATTGCCAGGCTCATTGGTGTCCGTCAGGCAACTGGCAGCAGCTCCCAATGCATCGCAGGCAGGCGTAAAACTGAAAGCTGAGGCAAACAGAATCGAGGGATTCCAGACGAAGTTGATGTCGAAAGCCGAGAGGATTTCGTCACCCAGTCCGCTGATGATGACATCAACGACGGTAGCCTTGCCTGGGTTGATCTGCGACTTGGTCGGAACGAAACTCAGCACGATGGCCGACTGCGCAGCGGAGGCGCAGAACAATGAAGCAGAGGCAATCGCCAATGCGGATAAAAGCTTTTTCATGATCTACCTTTTGATTTTTCGAACAATCTGAACTTAGGTTGCGGGAACTTCAGCGGCACAGCTGGCGCGGGTGCATTTCAGCGTACAGGCTCGCACATCATTGATGGTGATCTTGCCGTCGGCATTTGCATCTCGCGGGTCATTGGCCACCGGCACTTGACCAATTGCATTACGAATCAGGCTGATGTCATTCTGGTCAATATCCCCGTCTCTATCGACGTCACAGGCCATGCTTGTCGTCCATGTCTTTGTGGCATTGTCGTTCAGGGTTCCGACCGAAGCCACGATGGTGTCCAGGCCTCCATTGGCACCGACATAACAGAATTGCGCGACGCCATTGGCCGCCGCGTTGACAAAGCCTGTCTTGGCATTAGCGCCCGTGACGCTGAAGTCCACACGCACGCTGGGCACCGCCACGCCATTTTGGTCGCGCAAAGTGGCGTTGACGCATTGCTGGGTATTGACCGGATGGCTCGCCGCCTTGGGCGCCAAGGTCAAGGATGTGACCACCGCGACTTGCGCGAGCGACATGCCGCCTGGATAGCCGTAGGAGTCGTAATTTGCATAGCCGTACATGAAGGCACCGAAGGGCAGAGGGCCGGCCAACTTGTGCGAGCCGACCGCCACCGGCAGCTGCGCACCGGAAAAGCTGGACCCTGCGATCGGCGTGTACTTGGCCACCGCGACGGCCACGCCGTCCAAGGTGACGCTGCCCACCGCTGCGTTGGGCACGACGATATTGATGTAGTTGATTGCAAAACCAGAGGCCGGCGTCGTCACCGTGTAAGCAGCAAGAAACTGCTCAAACGGAGGAATCAGCATCTCAAACGGGTCAGAGGTCACGCCATCAAAATCCGTCCCGTTCGAGTATTGCGCCACGAGTACCGGCTGGGTGGCCGTGATGCGTGCCGGGCCGGTGACGATTTGTTCGTGGAACTGGCCGCGATTGATGGTGGCCACGTTCGCGCCATTCACGTTGACCACGGTGCCGTTGACGGAAGCCATGACCCGGAAGGTATCGCCCCTGGTACGCGTGGCCAGCGGCATGGTGACAAAGGCCTTGCCCCAGGTCGTAGTCGGCGGCAGTTGCTCGACAATATGGTCACAGTAACCAACGCCCAATGGAATGTTTGCGCATTGATTGCCACCGAAAACCGCAATCGGAGCCGTCGCGCTGATCAAGGACCCCGTCAGGTCTAAGCCTGATGCGCTCAGTTGGTAGGTCTGGCCTTGATTCAGAAAGATCGAATAGGGCACGCCGGCTGGCCTGCTGCCAACGGCAATGCGCGGCGTGATCGTCACCGTCGTCCCGCCTTGGGTGCCGACAATGCCGAACTGACCGGCACCAAAGCCTCCATAACCGAGGCTGATGTGATCGGTCCCGAGAATATCGGTCGGCAAACCCAGGTAAGCGTCGGTGGTTGCTTCCAATCGATTCAGGCCATAAACCGTTACTTCGGCGTTGGCCACGACATGAATGCCCTGGTTGGTGACGGCATCAATCGCCGTCACTTGGGTGCCTGAAGGCAGCACGACGGTAGACACCGTGCCGGGCACTACCGAGAACGGCGCTGAAAAGCTGAGCCCCGGTATGCTGACCACGCCCGTGGTGGCCGTGTCACCGGTAATGAACAGGCTCATCACGGGCTGTGAGAAGTTGGCATTGAACATCAGCCAGAAATCGGTCCCCTTGCTGTCAGGCGCGGCAAACGCCGGCGGGGCGATCAAGACGGCCAATAACGACACCCCCGCGCCAAGGCGGCGAGCCAAGCGCGGCACAGATTTCAAAACAGAAATTAAGAAGGCAAAACAAGTCTGCACGCGCTGCAACAAAGGCAGGCTCGGTTCTATCGGTTTATTCATGGTCACCTCGATTGATGGAGTGACACCAAGACGTTCCCCGTAGTCGAGTCATCTCAATGCCTGGTTGAAAGCAACTAGCCTCAAGGATGCGCGACCAAGTCGACAACTAACACTAAAAATAAGCGGCACCCAAGTTCGAGCGCAGTGTAGGTTTGAAAGGTATTCGCAAGCTCCCCCTCACTTAGGGGGGAGGAGCACAGAAAGTGACAATCCATATTAGGGATAGCCGGCTGCCAAGAAAACCCTTAGGGGCTTCGGCAAGCTTGACAGTTCCAGCCCTTGAGCGATGAAAAAACAGAAACTGGAGCGGGGAAATTAGGCAACAACAATGGCGAGACTGGGATCAGATTCGCTGAGCTAGTGCCGCGACAAAAAGCCAGCACCAGTTAGGGCGACAGCGGGCTCGCTCGCCAGGCTGAATGACCCGTCAGAGGCCGGCAACAGCGTTCGCTGTGCTTGTGAAGTCCAGCGCGGAGCGTCTCGCGGCGGCGCTTCAGAGTTTGTTTGATGCAGCGCAAAGAGCGGCCAATCGAGGCGATTCGCCCGCCCTGAACCAGCAAAATAGCCGCATCAAGCAGTATGCTGCCGACCCCATGAGCACCTCTTGCACCCTCAGCAGTTTGACCTGGACCGATGCGTTGACCTTGAATCAGCCGCAGATCGACCAAACCCATCAAGAATTTGTCGTCTTGCTGAATCAACTGGGTAACAGCTTGCATCACCTTGACAGTGCGCTGCCCATCTACCAACGCCTGCTGACTCATACCGAGCAGCACTTCGCAATGGAAGAAGGTTTTATGGCCGCTACCGGCTTTGCGCCCGACAACTGCCATAGCAAACAACACGCGATGGTGTTGGATGTGATGCGCCAGGTCTTGGTGCACACCCATGCCGAGCATGATTTGGAGCCGATGCGCAATTTGCTGCTGGAGTTGGTCAACTGGTTTCCGGCCCATGCCGAAATGATGGATGCCGCCTTGGTCTTTCATATGGAGCAAGTTGGTTTCGACCCGGCAACCGGGGCCGTCAGCAAAGCTGCCATGGCTGACGCCGAGACTATCAGTTCCTGCGGCAGCAAAGCTTGTAGTTGATCGCCTTGGGCTGGGCCGCTGCTGACAAACGCTGACAGCGCCAGCGTTGACAATGGCGCCATGGCCACATCGCCGCTGCCCACTTCCGCCCTGCTGCCCGAGCGCTTGATTGCACACTTGGACATGGATGCTTTTTATGCCTCCGTGGAGTTGCTGCGCTACCCTGACTTGAAGGGCCAAGCCGTGGTCATTGGCGGGCGCCGCAGCCATGCGCCCGTGACCTTGGAAGATGGCAGTCGTCGCTACTCCAGGCTGCGCGACTACACCGGCCGCGGCGTCATCACCACCTCGACCTACGCAGCCCGCGACCTGGGTGTGTTCTCGGGCATGGGTTTGATGAAAGCGGCCTTGCGGGCGCCCGACGCCATCCTTTTGCCGACCGATTTTGATGCCTACCGACTCTATTCACGTCTGTTCAAGGCGGCGGTGGCTGAGTTGGCGCCAGTGATCGAGGATAGAGGCATTGACGAGATCTACATCGACCTCAGCGACATCGCCGGCATCCGCGAGGCCGTCGGACATGACCCCCTGGGCGGCCTGCGTGCGATCGCGCGCGAGATCAAGAATTCGGTGTTTCGGGCCACCGGCCTGACCTGCTCGATCGGCATCACCCCCAACAAGCTGCTCTCCAAGATCGCGTCCGATCTGGATAAGCCTGACGGCATCACGCTGTTGACCGAGGCCGATATCCCGACCCGCATCTGGCCGCTGGGCGTGCGCAAAATCAACGGTATCGGCCCCAAGGCGGCGGCCAAGCTCTTGGCCCTGGGCATTGAAACGGTCGAGCAATTGGCCCAAGCCCACCCGCCTCTGCTGATCACCCACTTTGGCAATAGTTTCGGCACTTGGCTGCATGAAGCCGCTCATGGGCGCGACAAGCGCGCGGTGGTCACGCACAGCGAGCCGGTCTCGATCAGCCGCGAGACGACGTTTGAGCGCGACCTGCATGCGGTGCATGACAAGGCCGAGTTGGGTGCCGTATTCACCAAGTTGTGTGAGCAAGTGGCCAGCGACCTCTTGCGCAAGGGTTATCAAGGCCGCACGATTGGGCTCAAGCTGCGCTTCGAAGGCTTTCATACCGTCACGCGTGACCTGACCCTGCCCTTGCCGACGCAAGATGCACTGGCGATAAGGCGTGCCGCCGGCGCCTGCTTGAAACGGGTGCCTCTGGACAAGCGGATTCGGCTGCTCGGCGTGCGGGTTGGGGGTTTGAGCCGGCCAGGGTCGGTGCAGGCGCTTGGCGGCAAGACGCGCAAAACCCCGAGCCCGGCAGCCGGCCCAAGACCGGAGAACCTCGCCCTGTTCTGACTGTTGTTTTCCGGTCTTGCCGGGCAGGCTCGAAGACGGAGCAAAGTGGCGGCGCACTGACAAGCCGCCGCAAAGCCCTTATCCTTGCGTCGCGCCACAAGTGGTGGCGCTCCAGCCAGGAGTGCGGAGCAAGTGTCAGACACCGTGCCAGAGCCAGGTCAGTCCGCAGCATTGGACGAAGTGCTGATGCGCCTTGCACGGCAGGCCAAGCGGCACCCCATCTGCGCGCTGCGCCGCTATGAGTCGCTCGAACAGCTGCTGCAAAGCCAGGGCAATATGGCGGCCGCCATCGACGTGCTCTACACCCGCTTCAATTTGCTCGAACACATGGGCCGCGCGCAGCAATTGCTTGGCAGCTTGAATCAGGCCCAGGGCCAAGCTGCCACGGCGGGCTTGTCTGCTCAAGCGGCGCGCATGTTGGAGGCCTTGGGGCGCATCGCCTACCAAACCGGCGACTACTTGATGGCGACCGAAAAATGGACCCGCGCCATCGATCTGGCGCAATTGGTGGGCGAGCTGCGCATTGGCGTTGCGGCCCGTATTGGCCTGGGTCAAATCCATTACGCCATGGGGGCATGGGACAACGGCCGGCGCTTTCACCGCGACGCCGCCAACTTGCTGGCCAGCCTTGATGACAGCTATTTGGAGGCCAAGCTGGCTCTGAATTTAGGCGTGGGCAATTACGAGAATTCGCAGCTGGAAGAAGCAGAGCAGCAATTCAGCAAAGGTCTGGCCGCTGCCCGGCGCGGTCAGCACCTGGAATTTGAAGCCGAAGCCTTGTGGCATTTGGCCCGCGCAGCCCTGCTGCGAGGACAGACCGATTTGGCCGCACAGCAGTGCCGGCTGGCCTTGGACATGGCCACCCGTCTGGGGCATTTATGGCTGGAGAGCGTCGCCAGCCAGACCTGGACCGAGATTGCACTGGCGCGCAACGACCATGCCGAAGCCTTGAAGAGTGCGCAGTTCGCCCTTGAGCAAGCGCTGCGCATACAGTCGCGCGCGCAGGAGAGCCGCTCGCATCAGCAACTGGCCCAGCTCTATCAATCCCAGGGCAATCTGAAAGCCGCCCTGACCCATTTATGGAAGCATGTTGACGTGCAGGCCGAGATCGAACGCTTGAGCTTGCCCGAGAGGCTGGCCAAGCTGGCCCATTACGACATCTCGCGCAAGCCGCCCGACGAGTTGCTGCTGGAGCTCTCGAACCAGCAGTGGCCGCTTGAAAGCACTGCCGAACTCAAGCAAGCCTTTTTAGAGTTGAGCGCCAAAGCGCAGAAGATTCTCGCGCTCGACAAGGTCAGCCTTTGGTGGGCCAATGAGGTGCCCGGCGTCTATGTCCTGCTGCAGCAACAGCCCGTAGATGGCGATGGCGGTGGCGATGACAACTCAGCTCAAGCTCCCCGTCTGAGCGAGCCCGCCCAAGCCGCCTATTTGAAGCTGCTGACACAGCGGCGTGAACCCTTGTTCTTGGCCGATTTGAGCCTGCACCCCTGTCTGCGTGAGCTGAGCGGCCTGGGCCTGATGCAGGGCGCCAGCTCGCAGATAGAGATCCCGCTGTTTGTGCAGCAGCAACTGCGAGCCGTGCTGTGGTTGACCCAGCATGGCCAAGCGCGCGCCTGGTCGCGCCAAGACCAATTGCAAGCCAGCCATTTGGGCAAGGTTTTTGAGCGTGTGCTGTTGAGTGCCGACCTTGCCCTGGCCCAGCAGACGCAGGCCTTGATGGAGCAGGAAAAGGCAGACGCACTCGGCCGGCTTGTGGCCGGCGTGGCACATGAGGTCAACACCCCGATAGGTGTGGCCGTCACGGCTGCCTCCAGCGTGTCAGACAACGCACAACGCCTGGTCGAGCTGCTGGCCAGCGAGCGCATCAGCCGCAGCGAGTTGCAACTCTTGTCGGCGCGATTGAAGACTGGCTCGGAACTGGTTGAGCGCAATTTGGAGCGTGCCGCAGGTCTGATCGGCAACTTCAAAAAAGTCACCGTCGATCAGGCCTCGGAGGCGGTCAGCGAGTTCCAGCTGGCCGACTATTTGAGTAGCGTGATTTCGGTGCTCAGCCCCGCGCTGCGCAAGGCGGGCGTGGAAGTCAGTTTGGCCATAGACCCCGAGATTGAGCTCTACATGGCGTCCGGCCTGCTGACTCAGGTGATCTCGAATCTGATCATGAACAGCATCTACCACGCCTTCCCCGAGAGGCGCGGCGGGAAAATTCGGATCAGCGCGCGCCAGGATGAGCACCATGTCTGGCTGGATGTGGCCGATGACGGCATTGGCGTCAGCGCGGCCGTGCGGGCACGCATGTTCGAGCCCTTCTTCACGACCAAGCGCGGCCAAGGCGGCTCGGGACTGGGCATGTACATCGTGCAATCCATCATGGAGCGCATCGGCGGCAGCATTGAGTTACCCGAGACTGAACAAGGCTTGTGCGTGCGCCTGGGCTTGCCCGTTCAAAAAAGAAGTTAGGCTCAATGCCTCGGCAAACAGTTCAAGACTTGCGCGTCGGCAAACTCCACAACCACCATGCGACACAGGCACAAGATGCGCCGGGCAGCCAAGCCCAGAGCAGCGGCAACTTGAACAAGGCCGTGACCGAACCGAAGGCCATCATCACGCTGGCCAACTGCTTGGCTCGCAGCGGCACCGCCCGGGTCGCGCGCCAGTCGCGCACCATCGGGCCGAACAGTTTGTGGTCCAGCAACCAGCGCTCGCAGCGGCTGCTGCCGCGCGAGAAGCAAAACGCGGCCAAGAGCACAAAGGGCGTGGTCGGCAGCAGCGGCACAAAAATACCGACGAAGCCCAAGACCAGGCTGGCAATGCCGGCCAACAGCCACAAGACCCGCTGCCAGGTCAGGCGAGCCGGGAGAGGCGGCGCGGACCGCTCGGCGGTCAAGGGGAGTTCATCTTGCATCGAAAAGGCGATTTGGATTGGGATCGGGGCTGGGTTTCAGTATTCTCTCAGCTGACTCCGCTAGCATGTCCTTCGACAACACCGTAAAACACCCAGAGACACCCACCATGCCCGTGATCACCTGCATCGAAGACCTGCGCGTTCTGGCTCAAAAGCGCGTGCCGCGCATGTTCTATGACTATGCCGACTCCGGCTCATGGACCGAGAGCACCTACCGCGCCAATTCGGCGGACTTCCAGGCCATCAAGCTGCGCCAACGCGTCGCGGTCAATCTGGAAAATCGCTCCACCGCGACGCAGATGATTGGCGTTGATGTGGCGATGCCGGTGGCGATTGCGCCGACCGGCCTGACCGGCATGCAGCATGCCGACGGCGAGATTCTGGCGGCCCGCGCGGCCGAGAAGTTCGGTATTCCCTTCACCTTGTCGACGATGAGCATCTGCTCGATCGAGGACGTCGCCGCACGCACGCAAGCGCCGTTTTGGTTCCAGCTCTATGTGATGAAGGACCGCGCCTATATCGAGCGCCTGATCGACCGCGCCAAGGCGGCTCGCTGTGGCGCCCTGGTGCTGACGCTGGATCTGCAAATCCTCGGTCAACGCCACAAAGACATCAAGAACGGCCTGTCCGCGCCGCCGAAGCCGAGCATCGCCAACCTGATCAATTTGATGACCAAGCCGCGCTGGTGCCTGGGTATGTTGGGCACACCCCGGCGCCAGTTCGGCAATATCGTCGGCCATGTGAAGGGGGTCGAGAACATGGGCTCCCTGTCCGAGTGGACGGCCCAGCAGTTTGATACCGCGCTGAACTGGGGCGATGTCGAGTGGATCAAAAAACGCTGGGGTGGCAAGCTGATTCTGAAGGGCATCCAGGATGTCGAGGACGCGCGGCTGGCCGTCAACTCCGGCGCAGATGCCTTGATCGTCAGCAACCATGGCGGGCGCCAGCTCGACGGCGCGGAGTCCAGCATCCACGCGCTGCCTGCCATCGTTGACGCGGTGGGCAGCCAGATCGAGGTGCATATGGACGGCGGCATCCGCTCGGGCCAGGATGTGCTGAAGGCCCGCGCGCTCGGCGCACGCGGCACCTATATCGGCCGAGCATTTTTATATGGCCTGGGCGCGATGGGTGAAGCCGGTGTCACCAAGGCACTGGAGATCATTCACAAGGAACTCGACCTGACGATGGCTTTTTGCGGCCACACGCAGATTGATCAGGTCGGGCCCGGTGTTTTGCTGCCACCCAGAGCGCGCTGAAGCATCAAGACTTCAGGGCTCCAAACGCCGCACCTTGGCGGAATGATTGCTGCCCTCGAGTTCCAAGGCATAGGAGCCAAACAAGGCACGCCTGATCTTGACCTTGGGGTTTTGCAAATAAAGCGTGGCCGAACTGCCATCGACAATTTGCCAGCGCTGCCCGTTGGCCAGCGTGATCACTTGTTTAGGTCCCCAGCCTTGGAACAGTCCCTGGATTTCGCTGTCCACTTCTTGTATCTCAGCCTTGGGGGCTGCTTGCTCAAGGCCAAAGCTGGCGGCGGCTGGAGCGGCGGTCGCGCTCTTGGCCGAGCTTGGGGTCGGTGGGGTCTTGGCCGCCGCCTGAGCATCCACCCAAGCGTCATAACAAAGCAGGCGCGCTTGCGGCTCAGCCACGGCGCGGCATTGCTGCGCCGACTGCATTGTTTGAGCCTGAGCACGAGCCGGTGCGATCAGAGATGACATCGGGATCGCGATCAGGGCGGTGGCAAAAGCCAGGCGGTTGGCAAGAAATCGGCGCATGAGTGCTCGGTTCAATCAAAGCTATAACGGTGGGCATGGTACTTTGGAATTGGCCCAAACCGCTCACCCAAGCTTCCAGTCAAGCGTCCACTCAAGCGCCCATTGAAGCGCCCGCAGGGCCGCATTCATCTGCGAACGGGCGCCCAATTGAAGAAACCGGTGAATTTCGAGCCTGGCCTAGCAGACCCTGGTCCAGGCTCCTAGCTGCGCGTCGTCACCTTGCGAAACGCCACCAACAGAGTCAAACCAGCCAGCATCAGCGCGAAGCTTTGCGGTTCCGGCACCGCCGGGCCGATGCCGGTGTCGACCCAGTTGGTGCGCGCCGTGCCGTCGCCCAGCGCCACCCAACTGCCATGCCCCGGGCCGCCGCCTCCAAAGGAGACGATCTCCAGATAGCGGCCGCTGGTCGGCGCGAATTGGAAGGTCAAGACCTGACCTGCCGTCGTCACACCGGCTTGGGTGGCAAGCGGCGTCAGGCCAGCGTAGTTGCCGGCGATCGGGCTGTTCGACAAGTAGACCCATTTGGCCGTGTTGTAGCCGGTCTCTTCGCCGACGGTGACGCGCACCTCGGTCAGGGTCTGGGTTGAAAGCATATCGGCTTGCACCCAATGGGTGAACCAGCCGCCGGCATTCCAATAGCCGCCATTGAACGCTGATTGCGCCGAGCCGCCGGCTGTTTGGTCGGCCGAGTAAGCGGCGAAAGGCAGGTCATCGGCATAGGGCGAGATCACCGGTGCGGCCTGTGTGGCCGTTTGAGCCAGCACGCAAGCCAGGGCGGCGGCGACGGATTTGAGCTTTGACATGGGAGCACCTCTTGATGGCGTTGAGAGTCTGACGGCCTGCTTGGCCGACACCAACTAACGCACAAGAAAATGCCCAGACGGCTCATGTTTGAGAAAAGAAACTACAAAGCTCCGCCCAGCGCGACATAGGCCAGCGCATGGTCGCCGGCCAGCGCCGTGATCGCATGGGCGCGCTGGTAGTCGCGCTTGGCCTCGGCCCGCCAGCGCGTTCGCTGTGCGGGCTCCCATTGCGCCAGCAAGGCCTCGGCCTCGGCCAAATTAAGCAAGGCGTCGCGGGCCTTGGCGGCCTCGGCCAAGGGCGTCAACACGGCCTGGGATTGGTGCAACAAGGCCAGCGCCGGCGCCGCCTGGCCGCTGCCATACAGGGCCCGCGCCAGATAGATGTTTTGCCAAGCCTGCAGGCGCGTCAGATGCGCACTGGGCTGTTTGGCGGCGCGCGCTGCGAGGCCGGCCAGCGCCACCTTGACGACCAGCAGCGCCTCCCCGTAGCGCTGGTTTTCGACCAAGGCACGGCCGTGATGCAAGGCCACGCGGGGTAAATCGGCCTCCCATTTATTGCCCGGCCCGGCTTCGCGCACCAGCCGCTCGCACTGGCTCCAGGACAGCTGGGTGGCCCACAAGGCCGCGGCCACATCGGGCTGGCGCAACAAGATCACGCCCAGATTGGCGGCCTCGCTGACCACGCCGTCAATCACAGCCGTGTTGTTCGGCGCCAGCGCGGCCGCGGCCTGGCGCGAGGCCACGGCGGCCTCGGCCTGCACGCGCGCCTCGGCGAGCTTGTTGACGCGTGCCAGCGTCAACGCCCGAGCGCCGTACAGCGAGGCTTGAATCTCATGCCACTGTGGCTCCTTGGTCGTTTGCCCCAAATGCGCCAGCAAGGCCTCGCCCTTGGCCAGCCATTGCAGACCAAGCTCGGGCTTATTCAGGCTGGCGTTGGTCTGGTTGTCATAGAACAAGCCCATGCGCAGCAGCGCCGCCGCCCGGGTCAGCTGCACCGCGCGGCGCTTGTCCGGCGGCACGGCGGCGTCGGCCTCGTCCAAGCGCGCCAGTGCCTTCTCCATCAGCTGCACCGCCTCGGCCGGCTTCTTTGCAGCGCGCAAAACCAGCGCCTGCACCTGCAGCGCCTGCACATACAGGCCGACAAAATCGGCATCGCCGCGCTGCTGCGGCCAGACCCGTTCGGCCAGGGCGACGGCGCGATTGGCAAACTCGGCCGCCTCGGCGCCCTTGTTCAAGGAAGCCCCGTTGTCATCGGCCTCGATGTCAGCCAAGCGGGCATAGACGGCGGCCAGATCGGCCTGCCAGTCACTGTCTTGCCCACCCTCGGTGGCCAGTTGCTCCAGGTGTTTAAGGAGATCCTTCAGCAGACTCTCCTTGACCTTGAGCCCGCCCGGCAAATGGGTGATGGCGTCACCATGGCGCAGCACCACTTCGCGGGTGATGTTGCGAATGCGCGCCAGATGGGCTTGCGCGGCGTCGCGCGCCATGGCCGCCTGATGCGCCTGCCAGCTGGCACCGGCCGTGCCGCCGATCAGCGCCAACAGCGCCAGCAGCCCCAAGCCCACCGGCAGCCGATTGCGGCGCACGAATTTACCCAGCAGATAGCCTCGGCTGGGCGCATGGGCCGATACCGGATAACCGGCCAAATGAGCGCACACATCGGCGGCAAAGGCCTCGACCGAGGCATAGCGGCGAGCGGGGGTTTTCTCCAGCGCCTTCAGCAAAATATTGTCCAGATCACCGCTCAAGCGCTTGCGGGTCGCGAGCCAATCCGGCCTGAACCCCGCATCCTGGCTGAGGCCGCTGGGCTTGGTCGGCGTTTCATCCAACACGCTGCGGGCCGCCTCGGCCGGCGTGGTGGCGCGCCGGCCGGTCGGGCGCACGCCAGTCAACACCTGATAAAGCAATACGCCGAGCGAATAAATGTCGGTCGAGGTGGTGACCGGCTCGCCGCGCACCTGCTCGGGGCTGGCGTAATTGGGCGTGAACGGGCGCACCGTGCCGACCGTCGTGTTGGCGTCATGGCCGTCAGCGCCTTCATCCGGGTCGAGCGCTTTGGCGATGCCAAAATCCAAGAGCTTGACCTGACCCTCGGGCGTCACCAGCACATTGCCGGGCTTGAGGTCGCGGTGCACCAGCAGCGCCCGGTGGGCATGCGAAACCGCGTCGCTGAGTTGCAGGAACAAGGCCAGCCGCTGCTCCAGCGTCAAGCCGCTGACGGCGAGATCGAGTGGCTGCCCGTCGACATACTCCATCACAAAAAACGGCAGGCCATCGGCACTCAAGCCCGCGTCCAGCAGGCCGGCGATATGAGGATGCTGCAGCCGCGCCAGTGCTTGGCGCTCTTGCGCAAAGCGCTGTAAAACGGCCACCGAATCCATACCGCGCTTGAGCAATTTGATCGCCGCCCTGCCCTGGTACTGGCCATCGGCACGCCTCGCTTCGAACACCTCGCCCATGCCGCCAGCCCCCAAGGGACGCACGATCTCCCAAGCACCCAGGCGCTGGCCACTGCGGGCGGCGCCTCCGGCCAGGCTTTGGGCCGCCGATTCGGCCAGGAAATCCCGCTCGCTGGTTCCATCAAGATGGTGGGCTAGCAGCGACAAGACCTCGGTGCGCAAGGCGGTGTCGGCCGCCGCCTCGCTCATCACAAAGGCCTCACGCTGCGCCGGCGGCAGCGCCAGAGCCCGCTCGAACAAGGCCTTGACGTCCGACCAAGCGTGGGGAGCTGGAGGCAAATTGGGCATGGCCTCAATTCTCCAGCAGGCTTGCGCGTGGCCCTATCCGCACAAGCCCTCTGTTCCGGCATTGCGGGCCAGGTTCACAATCGCCACGATGGACACAAGCCCCGCCTGCGCTGACCTGAGCCTTTGGCTGAGCAAGCTAGATCCCAGCGCCTCGGCCAACCAGGCCAACGAGATATTTGCCGCGCTCTACAGCGAACTCAAGCGCGCGGCTTCAGCGCAGATGCGCAAGGAGCCGGCCGGCCACACGCTCAGCGCCACCGCCCTGACCCATGAGGCCTGGTTTCGCCTGAACGAGCAAACGCGCACCGAATGGCAAAGCCGCAGCCACTTCATCGGTGTTGCCGCCTTGATGATGCGGCGCATCCTGGTCAACCATGCGGTCGCCAAACAGGCGGCCAAGCGCGAGGCCGAGCTGGTGTCCCTGAACCTGACCGAGGCCGCGGAAATCGGCCAAAGCATCAACAGCGAGGTGGTGCTGGTGCACGAGGCCTTGCTGGCCTTTGAGTTGATCGACGCGCGCGCGGCCAAAGTAGTTGAGCTGAAGTTTTTTGGCGGCCTGGAGATCGAAGAAATCGCCGAGTTACTGGCCATTTCACCGGCTACCGTCAAGCGCGACTGGACGATGGCGAGGGCTTGGTTGCACAGGGAGTTGGCGCCGCCATAGGGCGATGCCGTTCAGGCGGTGATTTGATCAAGTTCGGCCCGGCCAACCCCCTGCGCCGTTTGGCTCGAGCGCCCGGCCTAACTCTGTGAATGACTGGTTAAACTGCGCACATACAGGACCAGGGACGACCATGACAAGCTCCGACACCCAAGCAGCCGAACCCAAGCGCGGTTTCAAGTTCCCCGGCGCCGTCACCACGCTGGCCATCGTCACTTTGCTGGTCTGGGTCGCGACGCTGTTTATCCCAGCAGGCCAATACCAGCTTGATGCCGACGGCTCGCCCATCCCCGGCACCTATCAGCAGCAGCCTTCACCCTTGAGCCTCAAACAAGCGGCCGAGCAACTGGTGCTGGCGCCGGTCAACGGCGTGTACGGCTTGCATAACTCAAATACCAAGCGGGTCGACAGCGAAACCGTCGGCCGCATGTTCGGGCAGATCGGCGTGATCGTATTCATCATGTCCATTGGCGCCTTTATCTCGGTCAGCTTCGCCACCCGCGCACTTGAAGTGGCCGTGGCGGCGCTGGCCGACCGGCTACGAGAAAAAGGCTGGATGCTGATCGCCGCCGTCATGACGCTGTTCTCGCTGCTCGGCTCCACCATGGGGTTTTCGGTCGAGACGCTGGGGTTTTACGCGCTCTTCATCCCGCTGATGAGCGCGCTCGGCTATGACAGACTGGTGACCGCCTCCATGATCATCATCGGCGCCCTGGTCGGTGTGATGAGCTCGACCGTCAACCCTTTTTCCATCGGCGTCGCCGCCGGCGAGGCGGGCATTTCGATCGGCGACGGCATCGGCCTGCGCTTCGTGCTCTGGGTCGTGCTGACCGCGATGGCCATAGGCTGGGTGTTGCGCTATGCGGCCCGGGTACGCCGCGACCCCTCGGCTTCGCTGGTGGGTTGGGATGCACCGCAGGACGCCACATCGACCGCTGAGTCCAGTCCAGCCACTGAGGTTCAATCACAACTGACCGTCACGCAGAAATGGGTGCTGGTGATCACCGGATTGGCCTTTGGGCTGATGATCTTCTCCGTCATCCCCTGGTCCAGCGTGATCGGCGGCCGCGCCGCTGCGGCCGAATATTACGTCTTGCACAAGGTGGTGGACGCCAGGCCCTTCTGGTTCGAGTTGAATTGGTGGTTCCCGCAACTGGCCATGCTCTTCATCCTGGCCTCGGTGCTGGTCGGCATCGTGGCCGGCATGGGTGAGAAAGAGACGGTGCGGCTGATTGCCGCCGGCGCCTCGGACATGATGGGCCCGGCCATGGTGGTGCTGTTGGCCGGCGGGGTGTCGGTGATCATGAACAACACCCAAACGCTGGACACGATTTTGCACTCGATGGAGCGGTTGGTGACCGGTGCGTCGGCGGGCTTTTTCGTGTTTCTGACCGTGTTGGTGAATATCCCGCTGGCCATTTTGATTCCGTCCAGCTCGGGCCATGGCGCGCTGGCCATGCCGCTGCTGGCGCCGCTGGCCGACTTCGCGCAAGTCAGCCGAGCCAGCACCATCACCGCCTGGATCATGGGTCACGGTCTGGCCCTGTTGATGGCGCCGACCAGCGTGGTGCTGGTCGGCGGCTTGGCGATCGCCAAGGTCGGCTATGACAAATACCTGCGCTTCGTCTGGCCGCTGCTCTTGGCCTTGTTCGCCGTGTCCACCTTGATCATCGGGATTGCGGCGACGCTGGAGTGAAGCCGGGATTGGCTCAAGGCGTGACCGTCGCCGTCACGCTCAAGCCGGTGTAGGCGCTATAGCCGTAGACGCCGACGTAATAGGTTCCTGCGGCCGCTGAAGTGATGCTGCAGGTCTCGGTACTGGTAGCACCGTCGCTCTTGCAGCCATAGGTCGTGGTGGTGGGCCGGCTGTCCTTGCGCACGAAGAGATCGGCGTCGCCATTGCTGCCCTTGACGGCGACCGTCAGCTTGGACGCGGCGCTCGGCAAGGCAATAGCGTAATAGCTCCAAACGCCGGTGGCGCCACTTTGATTGAGCAAGGGCACGCCGTTGCTCAGCGGTGTGGCGGGGATCTCGGTGCCGCCGGTCAAGCTGCCCTGAATCGCGTAGTAGCCCACCGACGAATAGTTCGAAAAACCGTTCTGCGGCGTGCCCTCGGCGCCGCCCTGAATTTTGAGCTGATAGCTGCCGGCACCGAGTTGCAGATTCTTGAACTCGGCCGAGCGGTTGACCGCCAGATTGCTGCGCGCCAGCACCTGGCCGGCGGCATTGATGACGGAGGCGTCCACGTCCAACATGCGCAGATACTCGATGGGGTCGATGCGCAGATTCAGCACGCCCGAAGCCGCGACCGTGAAGTTGAAGACATCGCTGTCGCTATTGCGCTCGATCTGGCCCCAGTTGTCCTGCGGGTTGATCTCACCCGCCGAGCGCAACACAAGCGCTTTGCCACTGACGTTGTCGTCCGCCACATAGGGCACCGACTCGTTGACCGTCATGATGCGGAAATCATCTTCCTGGTTGTTGGCGGTGCTGTATTCGCCGCGGCTCCAGGTAAATAACTGGTTGGCCCAGCTGCCCCCCATCCAGTAATTGCCCATGATGGGGCCCCATTGATAGGCGGCAATGCCTTCGAAATACTCACCGCCCGTGCCGCCGCCATCATGCGACATGCCCATCTGGTGGCCGACCTCATGCGCCCCTGTCATGCCGATGCCGTAGCCATAGTCAAAGCCGGCCGAGGGGTTCCGGTAAAGCGTGCCGGCCGATGTGGTGCCGAAGGCCCGCAGCGGCGCAAACGAGCGGCCGTCCTGGTTGACGAAATTGATGATGCCGGTGCGCAAGGTGTTGGCCGTGCGGGCCGCGTCATAGACGGCGCGGTTGGTGGTGACGTTCATATTCAACATCGAATACTGGTCGGCCACCGACTGCCAGGCCCGGTACATCTGCTCTTTGCTGACGCCGTTGAGCGGTGTGCTGCCGCTCATTACCGCCGTCGTGTTGAGGTAGAACACCCAGGGGCTGCCGGGCTTGCTCTCCAGTTTGGTGACGTCCTGATTGGCATAGGGGCCGATATGCGGCGCCTGGCGCAAGGCCATGGGGCTGTAGACGGGTGCGGCCACGGCAAGAGCGGTCAAGTTCTGCGCCAAGGCGTAGTCGCGCTGAAACTTCTCTTCAAAGTCGGGGAAAACCAAGGTGTAGGGCACTTCGCGAACCGTCACCTGACCGAGCTCATTGCTGCTGTACTCAAAGGCCTTGCGGCTGTCATTGAGGGCCAAGAAGCCGCGCAGGCTCTTGCTATTGCCCTTCAGGAAGAACACCGAATTCTGATTGCCCAGCGCATGGCCAGAGATCGACACCGAGCCGTTCTTGTCAAAGAAGTCCTTGATCTGCACCGCCAGCGAGTTGGCGCCCAAAGTGCGGAAAAAAGTCGTGCGTGAACCCTTGTGCTGATCACGCAAGGCCTGAATCACCTGCTCGCCGCTGCCGATGTCGACGCTCAGGGGATCCGCCTGGGCCGGGTCTATGGGCTGAGCCTGCGTCAGGCCGGCGAGGGACAAGAAGGCCGCAATGGCCAGCAGATTCTTTTTGGACATGGGACTGTCTCCGGGCAAAGGATGGTTCGAGGAGTCAACAAGCGTGGCGCGGCGTGAATTGCCGGCGCCCGCAGTGTCCTCGCCCCTGCTGCTGGCCCGCTATAGGCATAGTTGACAGTGTGGGCCGAGCAGAGCTCCATTTCCCCCAAAAAATCAATCGCTGAAGCTGGCGCCCTGCTCTGCATTCAGCCGCAGCAGTTGCGCAGGCTTGAACCTGTCACCATAGGCTGCAGCCAGTTGCTCGCTGCGTTCGACAAAGCGAGGCAGGCCCAGCGCATTGATGAACTGCAAGGCGCCGCCCTGGAAGGGCGCAAAGCCCCAGCCAAAGATCGAACCGATATTGGCATCGGCCACCGAGCGCAAGACGCCCTCCTCCAGGCAACGCGCCGCCTCATTGGCCTGCACGAACATCAAGCGGTCTATCAACTCAGGCTGGCCCGGTTGCCGCGCAGCCAAAGGGTAATGTTCGGCCAGACCGGCCCACAAGGACTTGCCGTCTTCCCCATAGTCGTAAAAGCCCTGCCCGGCCTTCTTGCCGATGCGGCCGAGCGCGCACATCTGCCGCAGCACGCTCTCGCCTGGATGAGCGGTATAGGTCCGGCCCTCCTCGATCAGGTCTTTGCGGGTCTGATCGGCCACATGCAGAGCCAGACTCAGGGACACCTCATCCTGCAGCGCCAAGGGCGGCATCGGCATGCCGGCCTGCAGCCCGGCTTGTTCGATGGACCGGGGGTGCACGCCTTCCTTGAGCATGGCCAGGCCTTCCATCACATAGGTGGCGAAGACACGCGAGGTGTAAAAGCCGCGGCTGTCATTGACGACGATAGGCGTCTTGCCAATTTGCTGCACAAAGTCAACGCCGCGCGCCAGGGTCTCGTCCGAGGTCTGCGCACCGACAATGATTTCCACCAGCGGCATCTTGTCCACCGGCGAGAAGAAATGCAGGCCGATGAAGTGGGCCGGCCTAGCGCTGGCGCGGGCCAGACCGCTGATCGGCAAGGTCGAGGTATTAGAGGCCAAGACCGCATCCGCACCGATGACGTCCTCGGCCTTTTGCGTCACCTCGGCCTTGACCGCCCGGTCCTCGAAGACCGCCTCGATCACCAGCTCACAGCCGGCCAGCAGGGCGTAATCTGTGGTCGGCATGATCCGCGCCAGCAGCGCTTGACGGGCTTCTGGCGTGCTACGGCCTTTCTTGACGGCCTTGTCGAGCAGGCTTTGCGAATAGGCCAGGCCTCGTTCGGCCGCCTCTTGCGTACTGTCCAGCAGCACGACCTCGATGCCGGCCTTGGCCGCCGCATAGGCAATGCCTGCCCCCATCATGCCGGCACCCAAGACCCCGAGCTTGGCGACTTTTGCGGCCGCAAACCCGGCAGGGCGCGACTGGCCCTTTTTGATGGCGGCCAATTGGTACCAGAGCGTGCCGATCAGATTGCGCGACTCGGGGCTGATCGCGCAGGCCGCGAAGTAGCGCGACTCGATGACGAGGGCCGCGTCGAAGCCGACCACGCCACCTTCGAACACCGAGCTCATGATGTGAGTGACGGCCGGGTAGTTGCCATAGCTCTTGGCGCTGGCCATCGAGGGCGCGACCGAGAACAGCTGGGCTGCGGCCGGTGTTCGCGAGTCGCCGCCGGGGTAGCGGAACTTCGGCGCATCCCAGGGCTGCTTTGGTTTGGAGTTGGCCAAGCACCAGGCCCGCGCCTGCTGCAGCGCTTCATCCTTGCTGGCCACCAATTGGTTCACCAAGCCGCTGGCCAAGGCCTCAGCAGCCCGGACTTCCGTGCCCTCGGCCATCCACTGCAGCGCTTGCTGCATACCGACCAAACGCGGCATCCGCACGGTGCCGCCGCCACCGGGTAGCAGCCCCAGTTTGACCTCGGGCAGACCCAGGCGCGCCTTGCCATCATCGACGACGATGCGCCAATGGCAGCCCATCGCGATCTCCAGTCCGCCGCCCAGGCACATGCCGTGGATCGCGGCCACCACCGGCTTGCCGCACAGCTCCAGCCGGCGGATAAAGGCCTTCAGCTGCATGGACTCATCAAAGGCCTCTTGGGTGCTGCTGATCGCCCAGAGACGGTCCACATCGGCACCGGCCAGAAAGTCCTTTTTGGCCGAAGTCAGGATCAAGCCCTTGATGGCCGGATCGGTCTCCAGGCGGCCGACGATTTCGGCCAAGGGGGCGGCCATGGCCTCGTTCAAGATATTCATGGGCCGGCCGGCCGAGTCCATCGTGGCGACGAGGATGCCGTCGTCGCCAAGTGCGGTGCTGATGTCTGCTGTCATGCTGCGCGCCCTAAATCCGTTCGATGATGGTGGCAATGCCCATGCCGCCGCCGACGCAAAGGGTCGCGCAGCCGGTGGACAAATTGCGCCGTTCCAGCTCGTCAAGCAGGCTGCCGAGGATGATGCAGCCGGTGGCGCCGAGCGGGTGGCCCAGCGCGATCGCGCCGCCATTGACATTGACGCGCTCAAGGCTAACGCCCAGATCACGCGCCGTCTTCAACGGCACGACGGCAAAGGCCTCGTTGATCTCCCACAAATCGATATCGGCCGCCACCATGCCGGCGCGGGCCAAGGCCTTGTGGCAGGCCGGCGTCGGGCCGGTCAGCATGATGGTCGGCTCCGAGCCGACCACCGCCGCCGCCCGAATCAAGGCGCGCGGCTTCAGCCCGACCTTGGCGCCACCGGCGGCGTTGCCGATCAGCATCAGGGCCGCGCCGTCCACGATGCCCGAGGAATTGCCGGCATGGTGGACATGGTTGATGCGCTCGACGGTGGTGTAGCGCCTCAGCGCGGTGGCATCAAAGCCCATGCCGCCCATCATGGCGAAGGAGGGTTCGAGTTTGGCCAAGGTTTGCACCGTGGTGGCCGGGCGAATGGTCTCGTCCTCGGCCAGCATCAGCAGGCCGGCGATGTCTCGCACCGGCTGCACCGAGTGGCGGAAGTAGCCGGCAGCCCAGGCGGCCGCAGCCAGTTGATGCGAGCGGGCCGCAAACGCGTCGACCTCCGCACGGTCGAAACCCTCCAGGGTGGCGATCAGGTCGGCTCCGACGCCTTGCGGCACAAAGCCGAGCTTTTGGTTGATGCGCGGGTCCATGAACCAGGCGCCGCCGTCGCTGCCCATGGGCCAGCGGCTCATCGATTCGACCCCGCCGCCGACGACCAGGTCCTCAAAACCGCTGGCCACCTTGGCCGCCGCCAGATTGACCGACTCCAGGCCCGAGGCACAAAAGCGCGACTGCGTCAGCCCGGCCACCGACTGCGCCCAGTCGGCGTCCAGCACCGCCGTACGGGCGATGTCGGCGCCTTGCTCGCCCAGCGGCGTGACGCAGCCGATCACCAGGTCATCGACCAGGGCCGTATCGAGCGCGTTGCGCTGCTGCAAGGCTCGCAGCAGGCTGCTCAGCAGCCAGACCGGCGTAGCCTGATGCAGGCTGCCGTCCTTCTTGCCCTTGCCGCGCGGCGTGCGCAGATGATCAAAGATATAGGCCTTGCTCATAGTTTCGCCTCCCCGCAGATTTGACTGGCCGTCCTCACATGTATCGGGACGCCAATTCCTTCATGATCTCATTGGTGCCGCCATAGATGCGCTGCACGCGCGCATCGGCATACAACTCGGCGATCGGGTATTCCATCATGTAGCCATAGCCGCCAAACAGTTGCAGGCATTCATCCATCACCTTGCACTGCAGATCGGTGACCCAGGCCTTCACCAACGCAGCGCGGGCCGGATCCAGCGTGCCGCTCAAATGTGCCGTCATGCAAGCATCGACAAAAGTGCGCGCGGCCAGCACATTCGACTGCACCTCGGCCAGCTTGAAGCGGGTGTTCTGAAAATTCCAGATCGGCTGGCCAAAGGCCTCGCGCTGCTTGGTATAGGCCAAGGTGTCGGCCAAGGCCCGCTCCATCGCGCCGATCGCGCTGACGGCGATGATCAGCCGCTCCTGCGGCAGCTCTTGCATCAGCTGTATAAAACCCAGGCCTTCCTGGCCGGTATCCCCACCCAGCAAATTCTCCACCGGCACGCGGACCTCCTCGAAGAACAGCTCCGAGGTGTCCTGCGCCTTCATGCCGATCTTCTCCAGATTGCGGCCGCGCTGGTAGCCAGGCAGCAACTTGCCCGCAGCGTCCTCCACTTCGACCACCAGCAGCGAGATGCCCTTGGCGCCCTGCGCCTTGTCGGTCTTGCAAACCACGATGAGCAGATTGGCCGTCTGCCCATTGGTGATGAAGACCTTCTGGCCCGACAGCAAATAGTGATCACCGTCCCGCCGAGCCAGCGTGCGCACGCTTTGCAGATCACTGCCGGTGCCGGGCTCGGTCATCGCGATCGCGCCGATCAGCTCGCCCGTCGCCATCTTGGGCAGCCAGCGCTGCTTTTGCGACTCGCTGCCGTGATGCAGGATGTAGGGCGCCACGATGGCCGAATGCAAGCCGCCGCCAAAGCCGGATAAATTGGCCCGACCCTGCTCCATCAACATCACCGCATCATGGCCAAAGTCGCCGCCTCCGCCGCCATAGGCCTCCGGCATGGACATGCACAGCAGACCTTGGCGGCCGGCCTCGCGCCAGACCTCAGCGCCCATCACACCGGCAGCGCGAAACTCGGCCGCACGCGGCACCCAGCGCTCCCAAAAAAACCGTGCCGCCGACTCCTGCAGCATGCGGTGCTCTTCGGTGATCCAAGCGGACGGGAAAAGATCGATAGCCATGCTGCTGCCCTTGCTCAGGTTTGATTGGGAAGATCAGAATCCTTCCCCATGCTAGCCGCTGAGCGGGCCTTCCCCGCTGCGTTGGCGCAACAGCAAACACAAATGCCTGGCACGGGCCAAGGCTCAAACGATGGCCGGGTAATCCCCAAAGCCTTCCGGCCAAGCGGTCAGCAATTCGAAGCCGCTGGCGGTGACCAGCACCATATGCTCCCATTGCGCCGACAGGCTGCGGTCCTGGGTGACCACGGTCCAACCATCGGCGAGTTCTTTGATGCCGCGTTTGCCGGCATTGATCATCGGCTCGATGGTGAAGATCATGCCGGCCTGCAGCTTCATGCCTTCGCCCGGCTGGCCGAAATGGTTGACATGGGGTTGGTCGTGATAGACATCGCCAATGCCGTGGCCGCCATACTCGCGCACGACACTGAAGCCATCCCGGTGAGCGACGCTCTGGATCGCATGACCGATATCGCCCAGGGTCGCACCGGGGCGCACCTTCAGGATGCCGGCCCGCAAGGCTTCGTAAGTGGTGTTGACCAGACGCCGCGCTTGGGGCTTGGGTTCACCGACAAAATACATGCGACTGGTGTCACCGAACCAGCCGTCCTTGATCAGCGCCACATCGAGGTTGACGATGTCACCGCTTTTGAGGATTTTTGTCGGCGAGGGGATGCCGTGACAGACCACCTCATTGACCGAGCTGCACAGCGTCTTGGGATAGCCGTGATAGCCGATATTGGCCGGCGTGACTTTTAGCTCGTCGACGATGTAGTCATGGCAGATTTTGTCCAGCGCATCGGTGCTGACGCCGGGCTGTACATGCGGCGTGATCATCTGCAGAACCAGCGCGGCCAGGCGGCCGGCCTCTTTGGCCTTGACGATTTCGTCCGCCGTGCGGATCTTGACCGGGCTGCCTCTCATGCTCGGCTGCCCTGCTGAACCCTGCTCACCGGCATTGCCGAAGCACGGCAGCTGGCGGCCGTTGCCAGATCCAAGCCACCTTCCTGCTCGGCACGGATCAGCAACAGCGTGATCTCGCGGTGATCCAGGTCGGGGTGCAGCTCGGCCAGCAAGCCTATGCGCATCCAATGCTCGGCCTGCGCGTTGATGGAACGAGACAAGGCATTGCTGGCAAGGCGCAAGCTCTCGTGCATTTGGTCTGAAATTTTTACGATACCCATGTCGGCATAATATACGAAACAACTATGTTTCGTATGCCGCAAGGCTATCGCGCTTCTTGCACCTGCCCCGTGGCCTGGCCCGCCAGCGGCTCGCCCTCATCTGGCAGCAAGACCCGCCCGAACAAGAACTTGACCGCCAGCAGCAAGACCCCGGCGCTGGCCACCAACACCGCATGCAGGCCCCAGAAGTCGGTGCCGGACATCTCGTCGAGCAAGCCGGCCAGCCAGCCGACAAAACTATTGCCCAGGAACAGGTGCAGGTAGTAGATGCCTATCATCAAACCTTCAAGCCGGCGCGGCGCGGCGCGCGAATACAGCGCGATGCCGACCGGCAAGATATTGGCAAAACCCAGGTTGTTGATGAGGGTGTAGCCCAGCGTCCAGACGAAGCTGACCTTCTCGTTGGTGCCGGCGATCGAGCCGGCCGCAATAACCAGCAGCGCCGGCGCGCAGGCCGCGAGCAAGGCGCCGAAGGCCATCTTGGTCAGTTCATCGGGTTCACGCCGGCGCGTCGCCCACCAGCGCCAGAATGCGATCGAAGCCACCATGGTCGAGGTGCTGATCAACGCGTCCACCGCCTGCAGCCAGCTCACCGGCACCTGAAAGCCGAACAGCAGCAGGTCCATATGCTTTTGCGACCACAGCGGATAGGCATTGTTGAACTGCTGGTTGCCGACGATGGACAGCATCAGCACCGGGATCAGCGCGATCAGCAGCACGAATCTGGCCTTTTCTTGGCTGCTCATGCGGGGTTTGACCTCGCCCGCGCTGCGCATCGCCGTCTTGACACGGACCTCCTCGGGCGGCAAGTAGCGCCGCCCGGCCAGGTAGACCACCAAACCGATCAGCATGCCCACACCGGCCGCACCAAAGCCCCAGTGCCAGGCCACCTTCTCGCCCAGCGTGCCGCAGACGATGGGCGCCAGGATCACCGCCATCTGCACCGACAGCATGAAGATCTGGAAGGCGCTGGCGCGACGCTTGTCGCCGGGCGCATAGAGCGCGCCGACCTGCGCCGCGATATTGCCCTTGAAGCAGCCCACACCCAGCAGCAAGCAGGCCAAGGCCAGCAAAAAGCTCGCCTCAAACGCCATCAAAAAATGCCCCAGCGCCATCAGGCTGGCGCCGATCACGACGGTGCGGGTGCGGCCAAGCAAGCGGTCGGCCACCAAGCCGCCAAAAATAGGCGTTAGGTAGACCAGGCCCGCATAAAGACCAAACACGGCCGAGGCCAGTTGCTGCGGCGAGCGCGGCCCGGTGGCCCGCTCGATAAAGGCCCGCAAGGCGTCGATGCCGGCGACATTGCCGATGTTCTCGGGCAGGAACAGGTAGTTGCTGAGGTAGAGCACCAACAGCGCTTGCATGCCGTAATAGGAGAAGCGCTCCCAGAATTCACAAAAAGCCAGCCAACCCAGGCCGGCCGGATGACCGAGAAAGGCGCGATCGCGGCTGAGACGAGGGTCGTTGAGAGGGATTGAAGACACAGCAGCAATGGTCAGAAAAATTTAACAGCCGCGACTGTCCGACAGCCGCGCCAAGCACGCAAGTGGCATTAACCCATAGCTTGATGTCAATCAGCCCCCTTGGCCGCCAAGCTTGACCTCCAAAAACGCCTGCTCGGCCGAGTCATAGATCTGCGGCTCCACGCCACGCGCCGCCAAGGCTGCGCCCAGCAAGCTGCGATTGAAGCCGGCCGTGCCGTAGCGAGTCACGTTCTCGTAGAACTGATCACTCAACTCGCGCACCATCGCCGCATAGGCGTCGGCCACCTGCGCGTCGAGATGGAAATGGTCGTAGTTGACCACGCACCAGACGCGTTGCCCCTGCGACACCAATGGCTCAAGGCGGCGCTCTACCTCGGCCCGAATCGCTTCCACATCGTCCAAGCTGCGCACCGACAGACGCTCGAAATTGAGAAAGAACTGCCGCGTCGCCGCGTCATAGCTGAACCGGTCGGCCAGCGGCAGCATCAAGAGCCGGGCGCGCAGGCCAATTGCGGCTTCGCCGAACAAGGCGGCGTCCATGGCGCGCGGCGGGCTCGGCATCAAGGGCCTGAATCCCATCAAATCGAGCACATCACGCTGCAGATCCAGCCCCGGCGCCACTTCACTCAGGATCAAGCCCTCGGGGCCGAGCTGCAGCACGCAGCGCTCGGTCACATAGAGCACCTGCTGGCCGCGCCGGCTCGCCTCACGTCCGGAGAAGGTGCGCTGCTCCACTGCGGCCAAGAACTTGGGCTTGCCCTCGCTCAAAAAGCTGCC
Organism: Paucibacter sp. B2R-40; assembly: GCF_025717555.1. GTDB lineage: Bacteria > Pseudomonadota > Gammaproteobacteria > Burkholderiales > Burkholderiaceae_C > Paucibacter_A. Next base: position 171,490 of record NZ_JAJIRP010000005.1, read on the forward strand.
GACAAAGATCAGTCGCTTGGCGTTCTGGCTGATATTGATGAAGCCACCGGCGCCGGCCAGGCGCGAGCCAAAGCGGCTGACATTGACATTGCCCTGCGCGTCGGCCTGTGCCAAGCCCAGCACCGCCAGATCCAGGCCGCCGCCGTCATAGAAATCGAATTGATAGGGCTGATCGATGACGGCCTGTGTGTTGACCGCCGCGCCAAAATTCAAGCCCCCGGCCGGAATGCCGCCGATGACGCCGGGCTCGGCGGTCAGCGTGATCAGGTCGATGATGTGCTCTTCCGCCGCCACCGCCGCCACGCCTTCGGGCATACCGATCCCGAGGTTGACCACATCGTGGGTTTGTAGCTCCAGTGCCGCCCGCCGTGCAATCACCTTGCGCAGACTCAGGGCCATTGGCTCCACCGCGGCCAAGGGCACTCGCAACTCGCCGGCAAAGGCCGCGCTATAGGGCTCGACAAAGGTCTGCATATGGAATTCGGGCTTTTCCGCCAGCACCACCGCGTCGACCAAGATGCCGGGGATCTTGACTTGGCGTGGATTGAGGCTGCCACGCTCGGCCAGCCGCTCGACCTGCACGATCACAATGCCGCCGCTATTGCGCACGGCCATCGCGATGGCGAGTGAATCCAGCGTTAGCGCCTCGCGCTCCATGGTGATGTTGCCGTCGGCATCCGCCGTGGTGCCGCGCAGCAAGGCCACATCAATCGGGAAAGCCTTGTAGAACAGATAAGGCTCGCCGTCGATCTCCATCAAGCGCACCAAGGCCTCGGTGCTGCGCGCGTTGACCGCGCCGCCGCCATGGCGCGGGTCGACAAAGGTATCCAGCCCAACCCGGCTCAGATGGCCGGGCTTGCCGGCGGCGATATCGCGGTAAAGATGACTGATCACGCCTTGCGGCAGGTTCCAGGCCTCGATGTCGCCGGCGAGTGCCAGCTTTTGCAAGGCCGGCACCAGCCCCCAATGCCCGCCCACCACACGCCTGAGCAGGCCTGGGTGGCCGAAGTGATTGAGGCCGCGCTGCTTGCCGTCGCCTTGGCCCGCCGCATAGACCAGGCTCAGGTCGCGCGGCCGGCCGCTGCGCAAATAGCGCGCCTCCAGTGCCACCGCCAGGTTCTCGGCGAAGCCGATGCCGACAAAGCCCGAGGTGGCGAGGCAGTCGCCGTCGTGAATCAACGCCACCGCCTCGGCAGCGGCCACCACCTTGCCATGTTCCATGGTCTGCAGCGCATGCAACTGCGCCAGGCGCAGCGAACGTGGGCTGTCTTCGGGCGGGCTGTCTTCGGGCGGGCTTTGAACAGGCTGTGTCATCGATGCTCCGGCTGGCTGCTGGCTGCAGTGTCGCTGCCATGGCTGCAATTGGAGCCCTGCCCAAAGCCCGCCGGCCTAGGGAGTTACGCTAGCAATCTGCCGGGCCAGCACGCGGCGCCTTACAGCGCATTCATCTCCCGCAGCAAGTGCTCGGCCTTGTCCACCACCTTCATTTGCCAAAGCATATAGCGCGCATCCAGACAGATGCTGCGTGATTTCTTCAGATCGAAATCCCAGCTGTCGATGACGCTGTCCAGCGTGCCGTCAAACAGCAAGCCCACCAGTTCGGCTCGATCGTTCAAGACCGGCGAGCCGGAGTTGCCGCCGGTGGTGTCCAGCGTGGCCAGGAAGTTCACCGGCACCGAGTCCAGGCTGGCAACCGCATATTTATCGAATTGACGCGCCTTGATGGCAGCCAACTGCTGCGCCGGTGCATTGAATTCGCCCTCGCCGGTGTGCTTGACCGGGATACCGCGCAGCGTCGTGAAGGCCTGCCAATCCGAACCGTCGACCGCGCCCTTGCGGCCCTGAACATGCCCGAAAGCGACCCGCAAGGTGCCGTTGGCATCCGGGTAGACCGCCTCGCCCTTGCTGGCCTTGAAGGCAATCATGGCCTTCATCGTGCTGGTATAGGCTTGACCGAGTTGGCCGCTGATTTCCTTGTCGCGCGCCTCGCGCGCTTCGTCATCGGCGTACAGCGCCACCGCGGCTTTGATAAAGCTGTCATCACTGGCCTTGAAGGCCGCCACATCGCGCTGCAACCAGGCCATGCGCTGGGCTTGCTGGTTCAGCTGGCTGGCGCCATAGAGCTTGGCCAGGCGGGCCTTGATGGCCACCTCGTCCATGCCGGCTTGCAGGCCCAAGGCGGCCAGCAAAGGCTGGTTCAATTGCGCCGCTGGTTTGGTCAGGTACTGGGCCAAGAAATGAGCGCTCAGGCTTTTATCCACCTGCTCGTCATAGCGGCGCTGCAGGGTTTCCATGCTCTGACTCAGGCGCAAAACATCACGGCTTTGGTAGCCGGGCTTGCGCTGTGCATCGGGCAAGGCTTGCTGCTGCGCATGCTCATAGAGCGTGCGAGCAGCATCGAGCAGGCGCGGCGAGGTGTAGGCCAGCAATTGCTCGGCGCGGGCAATCTCCTGACGCTGCGCCAACAAGCTTTCAACCCGCGCCATGTCCGCGCCGTAAAGCGCTTGCCGGCCGGCGTCGGCGCTGACCCATTGCTTCAGCTCGGCAAAGGTCTGCGACTTGCGCGCCAAGATGTCGCTGCCTTCGAAGCTCGTCTGTTGACCCTGCATATTCTTGTAGTAATTGCCGATGCCGGCGACCCGGTCGGCCAGCGCAATTTCAGCGTCGCGGCGGCCGGCGGTCGCGGTCTTGATCAGCGCCAGTTGTTCGCCCATCAGTTTGATGCGACTGGGTTGCTCCCACGAGAAGGTGAAGTCCACCTCGGCCGGCAGGCGGTGCCGATTGGTGCGGCCGGGGTAGCCGGTGACCATCAAAAAATCGCCCTCTTTGAGCGGCTGGGTCGCCAGCTTGAGGTGATGCTTGGGCTCAAACGGTTTGTTGCTCGGGCTGAAATCGGCCGGTCGTCCGTCCGGGCCCACATAGGCGCGGTAAAAACTGTAGTCGCCGGTGTGGCGCGGCCACATCCAGTTGTCGGCGTCGCCGCCGAACAGGCCCACCCCCAGCGCCGGCGCATGCACCAAGCGGACATCGCGCAACTCCATCTGCTTGATCAGCTGGTACTGCAAGCCGCCATAAAAGCTGGCCACCTGGCAGCGATGTCCGGCGTCGGCCTCGCAGGCCGCCGTCAAGCGCTTTTGGCTCGCCTCGATCGCATCAAAGCGGGCCTTGCCACTGAGTGCCAGCGTCTTGGCATCCAGCACTTGCTCGCTGACATCCGTCACCGCGACCGTCACATAGACGCGGCTGCCCGGTGCTGCGGGCAACTCTTCGCTCAAGCCGGCAGCCAAAAAACCGTCTTTAAGCAAATCACGCTGCGCGCTGGAGTTGTACTGGATGCTGCCGTAAGCGCAGTGATGATTGGTCACGATCAAACCCAGCGGCGACACGAATGAAGCGGTGCAGCCGCCCAGGCTGACCACCGCCCCCATCGGGAACTCGGTCAGCTGCGACAACCGGCTGGGCTCGATCTGCAGGCCGGCGGCGCTCAGCGCCTTGGAAATTTGCGGCAATTGCTGCGGCATCCACATGCCTTCGACAGCCTGAGCGGGCAGCTGCGCTATGCAGACAAGAACCGCTGAAAGAGAGATTAACTTCATTTTTCTGATGCGCACGAGAACCCAGCCTTTTCAAAGAGGCCCGCAGCCTACACCGTGGGCAGCCCCCTGCCAAAAGTAAGGCTCTAGGGGTTTTCACAGCCGGTAGCGCGCTTCGACTGGATAAACCCCCAGCCTTGACCGATTGCCAAGCTGACATGAAACTGACAGCCACTCACCCGCATGCACGGAGGTTTGCCATGACCCTGATCCAACTGACTCAGATCAAGCGCTGGCTATTTCTGCACGGGCGCCGGCACCCGCTGGAGTTGTGTGCCTGGGACATGGTGCTGACGGCTTGGGTACTCGGCTGGGTGGCGCTGCCCGCACTGCTATTACTGCATGCTTGGCCGCTGCTGCCCTTGTGCCCGGCGGGCTTTTTACTGCCTGGCCTTTATGCCTCGTGGCGAGTCCGGCTGCACCGCAGCGGGCGCCTGCGCTGCGACTGGCTGACGGCACTTTGACGCCGGAAAGCAAAAAGCCCTCTGGCGAGGGCTTTTTTTACAAAGAAGTCGGACGCTGAATCAGTGGATCAAGCCGATCCATTCCCCGGCTTGCTGATAGCTGTTGAACATGTGCATCGCCAACTCACGCAAAGCCACATTGGCGCTGGCGTGGCCCTGGGCCAAGCGCTCGCAGGCATAGAGGCGGTCATAGAGCATGCGGGTCGGCTGCAAGGCCAAGCCTTCTTGCGCCATCAGCGCGTGAAAGCGTTGCAGATCACCGCCGTCCACCGGTCCGACAATTGGCGAGCCGAATTCGAGCGAGGACTGCGGGCGCAGCGCCGGGTCGAAAGAGTGCCCATCCAGCAGGTAGTCGGGCGAGGCTTCGCGCAGATCGAAATAGATCGGTGCGCTGATCGGCAGATCTGGATTCAGGCGGTAGACGTTGCTCATGGCTTCCTCGGCTTGGGGCTTGGATGGCTCCATGATGCCGGCCTAAGCAAAAACTTAAATTCGAAAAAGCCGGCCTTTCACCCGCTGATTCGATTCAAGTTTCCCGGCACTCAGGTCTTGGGCAGCGTCACGCCGCGCTGGCCCTGGTACTTGCCGCCGCGGTCCTTGTAGCTGGTCTCGCAGACTTCGTCGCTCTCGAAGAACAGCACTTGCGCACAGCCCTCGCCGGCGTAGATCTTGGCCGGCAGCGGCGTGGTGTTGCTGAACTCCAGCGTCACATAGCCTTCCCACTCGGGCTCAAACGGCGTCACGTTGACGATGATGCCGCAGCGCGCATAGGTGCTTTTGCCCAGGCACACCGTCAGCACATTGCGCGGAATGCGGAAATACTCGACCGTGCGCGCCAGGCAAAAACTGTTCGGCGGGATGATGCAGAAGTCCCCCTCCATGTCGACAAAGCTCTTCTCATCGAAGTTCTTCGGGTCGACGATGGAGCTGTAAACGTTGGTGAAGACCTTGAACTCGGGCGCGCAGCGGATGTCATAGCCATAGCTGGAAGTGCCGTAGCTGACGATTTTCTCGCCGGCCGCGTTGGCGCGCACCTGGCCCGGCTCAAACGGCTCGATCATGCCGTGCTGCTCGGCCATACGGCGTATCCACTTGTCGCTCTTGATAGTCATCTGAATTCCCCCGGGATTTGACGCCACATTTTAGGGGCAGCTCAAGGCGCCAAGGCCGGCGTCGTGATCTCGCCCGGCGTGCTCTTGCGCGCAAACAGCGTGTACATCGTTGGCACGACAAAGATGGTCAGCAAGGTGCCCAAGCTCATGCCGCCGACGATGACCCAGCCAATTTGCTGGCGGCTCTCGGCGCCGGCACCACTGGCCAGCGCCAAGGGCAAGGCACCCAGCACCATCGCACCAGTGGTCATCAAAATGGGTCGCAATCGCAAGGCGGCCGCCTCGATCACCGCATCGTGCACGCCGCGCCCCTGCTGACGTAACTGATTACTGAACTCGACGATCAAAATGCCGTGTTTGGTGATCAGGCCGACCAGCGTGATCAAACCGATCTGCGAATAGACGTTCAAAGTGCCACCTGACCATTGCAGCGCAGCCAAGGCGCCCACCATGGACAAGGGCACAGACAACATGATGACCAGCGGGTCGACAAAGCTCTCGAACTGCGCCGCCAAGACCAGGAAGATGAACAGCAGAGCCAACACAAACACCAGACCGAGCGCGCCGCTGCTGGATTTGAATTCGCGCGAAACGCCGTTCAATTCGGTCGCATAACCGACCGGCAAGACCTTGGTCGCCGCCTGATCCATAAAGGCCAGCGCTTCACCCAAGGCATAGCCGGGCGCCAGATTGGCGGTAAAAGCAACCGAGCGGCGCTGGTTGAAGTGATTCAACTCGCGCGGGCTGACCGCCTCGTTGACCTTGATCAGGCTGGACAAGGGCACCATGGTGTCACCCCGGCCGCGCACGAACAAGCGCTCGATCTGCTCGGGCGTGGCACGCCCCGCAGCCTCGGTCTGCACCAGCACATCGTATTGATCGGCGCCGCGCTTGTAACGGGTTACGGCCCGGCTGCCCAACATCGTCTCGACCGTGCGCGCCACAGCTTCCACTGACACACCCAGATCGGCCGCGCGCTCGCGGTCGATCTCCATGAACAGCTCGGGCTTGTTCAAGCGCAAATCATTGTCCGGCTGACTCAGACCCGGGTTCTTGCCCATCTCGGCCATCATGGCCTGCGTGACCTTGGCCAGGTTGGCATAGCTGTCGCTGGTGACCACGACGAAGTTCACCGGCCTGGCGGTAAAGCCCTGGCCCAGGCTGGCCGGCGTGGTCGGGAAGGCCTGCACACCGGGCAAATTGCTGACCTGTGGCAGCATCAAACGGGCGATTTCCTGCGTGCTGCGCTTGCGCTCGGACCAATCGACGGTACGCAAAATCGCCAGCCCCGAAGACACACCGCCGCCGCCGGAGAACAGAAATGCCCGGTCGAACTCAGGGTACTGCGCCGCGATGCGATCGACCGCATCCAGGTAACGCGCGGTAAAGGCCAGCGTGGAGCCGTCCGGCGCGCTGATCGGCATCACGATCACGCCTCTGTCCTCCATCGGCGCCAATTCGGACTTCATGGTGTTGAACAAATACCAGCTGCCCGCGCCCGATGCCAGCATCACCAGCACCACCAACCAGCGCGCTCTCAGCACATAACGCAAGACACGCGCATAGCTGTCGGACACCCAGACCAAGACCCGCTCCATGCCGCGGTCAAACCGGCTTGGATTGGCGTTATGGCGCAGCAATTTGCTGCACATCATGGGCGTCAAGGTCAGCGCCACAAAGCCGGACACGATCACCGCCCCCGCTAAGGTCAGTGCAAACTCCACAAACAAGCGGCCGGTACGCCCCGGCGTGAAGGCCAGCGGCGCGAACACCGCGGCCAGCGTCAGCGTCATCGCCAAGACCGCAAAGCCGATTTCCTTGGCGCCCTTCAGCGCCGCCTGGAACGGCTCCAAGCCCTCTTCGATATGGCGAAAAATGTTCTCCAGCACCACGATCGCATCGTCCACCACCAGGCCGATCGCCAGCACCAGCGCCAGCAAGGTCAAGGTGTTGACGGTGAAGCCGGCGGCGGCCATCAACGCGAAGGAGCCGATCAAGCTGATCGGGATCGTCACCAAAGGAATGATGGAGGCGCGCAGCGTGCGCAAGAACACAAACACCACCAGCGCCACCAAGACCACCGATTCGACAATGGTGGAGTAGACCGACTTGATCGAGCGGTCAATGAAGACCGAGTTGTCATTCGCCGGCAGCACCTTGATGCTGACCGGCAAATCGGCCTGCAGCTTGGGCATCATCTCGCGCACCGCAGCAGATACTTCCAAAGGGTTGGCCGTGGCCTGGCGAATCACGCCCAATGACACCGACAACACGCCGTTCAAGCGCACGCGCGAGCGCTCGCTGGACGCCGCTTCCTCGATCCGCGCCACGTCCTTCAGGCGCACAGCGAAGCCACCGGTCTGCTTCAGAATAACTTCGGCAAACTCGGCCACCGTGTTCAGATCGGTGCGGGCCGTCACGCTGAATTCGCGCTGCTCGCTTTCGATCCGACCGGCCGGCACTTCCAAGTTTTGCCGGCGCAACGCATCTTCAACATCCTGCACGGTCAGCTTGTAAGCAGCGAGCCGGTCCGCATCGAGCCAGATCCGCATGCCGTATTTACGGTCCCCGCCGGTCTGCACATCGGCGACGCCGGGGATGGTCTGCAAGCGCGGCTTGACCACGCGGTTGACCAGATCGGTGATCTCCAGCGGGCTCAAGGTCTCGCTGGAAAAGGCGATCCAGATGGTCGGCTGCGCATCCGCCTCGACCTTGGCCACGACCGGCTCATCGGCCGCATCGGGCAGGCGCCCACGCACCCGGGCGACGCGGTCGCGCACATCGGCGGCGGCGTCATCGGGGTTCTTTTCCAGTTTGAAGCGGGCGGTGATCTGGCTCGATTCGGTGCGTGAACTCGAGGTCAAGACCTCGATGCCGTCGATGCCGGCGATCGAATCCTCCAGCGGCTTGGTGATCTGGCTTTCGATCACTTCGCTGGAGGCGCCCACCAAACGCGTGCTGACCGTCACGACCGGCTCATCGATGCGCGGATATTCACGCAAGGAAAGGCGCCCGAAGGCCACGATGCCCACCAGGATCAAGAGCAGCGACATCACCGTCGCGAAGACCGGGCGACGGATTGAGATTTCAGAAATGCGCATCGAAGGCCTCTCAGCGGCTGGCCGCGCTGGCTGCAGTGGCCGCACTCGCCGCATTCAGCGCGTTCACTGCTTCGCGAGAAATGCCCTGCTTATCGACGTCGATGATTTTCAAGACCTGACCCTCGCCGCGCATCAGCTTGGCCTGGCCGGCCGTCACCACGCGCTCACCGGCCTTCAAACCTTCCAAGATTTCCACCTTGCCGGGCAAGCGCAGGCCCAATTTAGCCTCGATACGCTGAGCAGTCGGCGGCGCGCTGCCGTTTTCCAGCAGTTTGATCACATATTGTTTGCCGCCCTGCGGCACCAAGGCCTCCTCGGGCACCAGCAAGGCGTTTTGATGGACCGCCAGCAACACCCGCACGCGGGCGAACAGGCCGGAGCGCAGCTCGGGCGTGCCGGCGGGCAACTTGGCCCGCACCAGCAGTGAGCGGCCATTGGCATCGAGCTGGGTGTCCAAGGCAGCGATTTGCGCCGTGAAGGCCTTGCCCGGCAGCGCGTCCAGCATCACTTCGACCTGCTGACCCATCTTCAGGCGCGGCACAAAGCGTTCGGGCAGGCGGAAGTCCACCCACATCATCGAGGTATCCTCAATGCTGACCAGATCACTGCCGTCCTTGACGTAATCCCCCACATTGACGCTGCGGATACCCATCTCGCCATCAAATGGCGCGCGCACCTGCATGCGCACCAGTTGAGCCTGGCTCAAGGCCACTTGCGCCTCGGCCACTTGCAAAACCGACTGCGCCTGTTCGACCGCGCTGGCGCTGACAAAGCCCTGCGCCAGTAACTCGTTATTGCGCTTCAGGCTGGAGCGCGCGATGCTGGCCTGCGCTTGTGACTGCTGCAGTTGTGCCGCTTGCAAGCTGTCGTCGAGTTGCACCAGCAACTGGCCCTGGCGCACACGTTGACCATCGGTGAAGCCGAGCTTGACGATGCGCCCGCTGACCTCGGGTTTGAGCAAGGCCGACTGGCGCGCCTTCAAGGTGCCGACGGTTTGTGCATCGTCGGGCAGCAAAACGGACTCGACCGAGCCCACCTCGACCGGGATCGGGCCACTGGGCTCCTTGCCAGTCGCAACTCCAGGCGCTTTTGCGGTCGGCTTCGCCTCGACGGTCAACGCCTGAGTCGGCCGGTGCTGCCACCAATAAGCAGCGCCACTCAGCCCAACAAGGGCCACGAGGGCCACCACGGTGTGAAATTTTTTATGAACAGTCATGCGAGTCTCCGGCGCGCACTCTAGCGGCAGTTTGCGCACCTCGCTGGGCCAAATGGCTCGAAATACGCTTTAAGGGCTGTGAGCGACGAGGCCGGTACGCAGAACGCACAAATTCAGCCCGGACCCAGCCCGCCCGCAGACTTCAGCGTGAAGCCGCGTTGACGCCTTGGTTGGCCAGCGCGTCGGCACGCTCATTGCCGGGGTCGCCCGCATGACCCTTGACCCAGCGCCATTCAACTTGATGCAGCTTGCGCAAGGCGTCCAGGCGCTGCCAGAGGTCGGCGTTCTTGACCGGCTTGTTGTCGGCCGTCTTCCAGCCACGTCGCTGCCAGCCGGCTATCCATTCGGTCATGCCCTTGCGCACATATTCGCTGTCGGTGAAGACGGTGATGTCGCAGGTCCGCTTCAGCGAGGCCAGGGCCTCGATCACGGCCGTCAGCTCCATGCGGTTATTGGTGGTGTTGGCCTCGCCGCCGAACATTTCCTTCTCATGCCCACCGGCACTCAACCAGGCGCCCCAGCCGCCGCGACCCGGGTTGCCCTTGCAGGCGCCGTCGGTATAGATGACGACCACCGGTCTGGCGATCTTTGCTGCCGGTGCTGCCGGTGCTGCCGGTGCTGCCGGACTGGCCGAGCTAGGGGAAGGAGTCACTGCTTGATTCATGGACCTTGTTCTTTATGTTGTTGCTGCACCGCGACCGCCGGTGCAGCGCTACGCCGAGCGCTGCGCTTGCGCTCAAGCCCGATCAAGCGCATGCCGTGCACGCGCTTGACCGCTTTGATGAAATACACCGCCCCCAGCACCGGCCACCAGCGCGCGCCGATAGGTTCGACCCAGTCCCAGCGCTGCAGCCAAGCGGCCGAGCGCAGTGGCGGGCAGTAACAACCGAATTGCGCGGCCTCGACCTCGAAACTGAGTAATCGCAACCAATCACGCAAGCGCCAGTAGCCGATGAAATCACCGTCTTGTGGCAGATACAGGCGGGGGCCGCCCGGCAGCACTTGGCCGAGATTTTGCCTGAGTCCCCACAGACTGGCCGGATTGAGCCCCAAAATTACCAAGCGCCCTTCCGGCCGCAAGACCCGCTCCACCTCGCGCAGCGTTTGGTGCGGATCAGGCGCCAACTCCAGCGCGTGCGGCAGGACCACCAGGTCCAGGCTATTGCTTTCAAACGGCAGGCTGTCAAACTCGCAGTGCAGCGCCACGCCAGGTGCGCTCAAAGCCGTGGACTGCATCTGTTCGGGATGCTGCAGCGCCAGCCAGCGGTGCGGCATGCGGTTGCTGCGCAGCCCCGGCAATTCGGGCAGGCCGAGTTGCAGCGCGTGAAAGCCGAACAGATCCACCACGGCCGCATCCATTTGGGCCTGCTCCCAGGCCAGCAAATAGCGCCCGGGTGGGGTCTGGAGCCATGCGGCCAACTCTATAATCGCGGCTTCACCGGCCATGGACGTGAATGAGTGAAAACAGATCTGGGTTTGACTGCATGAAACTTGAGGCCATCGCTGCCTTTGCGGACAACTACATCTGGATGCTTCACGATGGAGCCGAAGCTCTCGTGGTCGACCCGGGTGACGCCCTCCCGGTACTGGACGCCTTGGCGGCGCGCTCGCTGCGTCTGACTGGCATTCTAGTGACGCATCACCACGGCGACCATGTCGGGGGTCTGGCCGCTTTGCTGCCGCATCTGGACGGACCAGTGTTCGGCCCAGCGCATGAACAAATGCCGGTTGCCATAACGCCCTGCCAGGATGGCGACAGCTTCAGTCTTTTGGGCCAGCAATTTCGCGTCATCGACGTGCCCGGCCATACCGCCGGCCATATTGCCTTCTATCTTGAACAAGCCAGCGACGCGGCGACGCCGCTGCTGTTTTGCGGCGACACCTTGTTTTCAGGCGGCTGCGGGCGCTTGTTCGAGGGCACGCCGGCGCAGATGTTTGCTTCTTTGCAAACGCTCGCCGGCCTGCCCGGCGCGACACGCGTCTGTTGCACGCACGAGTACACACTGGCCAATCTGCGCTTCGCACGCACGGTCGAGCCGGACAACCCAGAGCTGGCGAACTACCAGCATTGGTGCGAACAGCGCCGCCGTGATGACCTGCCCACCCTGCCCTCCAACTTGGGCCTGGAATTGCAGATCAACCCCTTTTTGCGCTGCAGGGAGCCGGCCGTGACGGCGGCCGCGCGTGCTTTCGCTGGCGACAGCCAGATCAATGACCCGGTCGCAGTGTTCACCCAATTGCGCCGATGGAAGAACGACTACCGATGATAAAAATCCAAATGCCTTCGCTGCTCGAGCGGGTGATGCCCAGAACCGTCGCGCTGCTCGTCGCCAGCCTGCTGGGCGCCTGCGCCAGCACCACGCCGCAGCAGGACCTGAGCCCCGGCACTGATCGCAATAGCCTGCCGAGAAATTGGGCCCAGGGTCCGAACCATGCCGCTGCAACTGCACCTGCATCTGGGTTCGCAGACGCTGCCAATCCCGCTGAGAAAGCCCATCCGCTGCTGCAGGACAGTCTGCAACCGGGTGTCGCCATCGATCTGAATGAGGCCCGCGCCTCGGCGGACTTGTGGGTGCGCCTGCGCAGCGGCTTCGCCATGCCCGAACTCGACAACGACGGCGTGCGCCGCGCCGAAGTCTGGTACAGCAGCAGGCCCGACTATGTGCAGCGCATGACCGAGCGTGGCGGCCGCTACCTCTATCACGTCATTGAAGAGGTCGAGAAGCGCGGCATGCCGACCGAACTGGCGCTGCTGCCCTTTGTCGAGAGTGCTTTCAACCCGCAGGCAATGTCGACCGCCAAGGCCTCGGGCATGTGGCAGTTCGTGCCGGCCACGGGCCGGGATTTCGCCTTGAAGCAAAACATCTTCCGCGATGACAGGCGCGATGTGCTCGCCTCCACCCGCGCCGCGCTCGACTATTTGGAGCGCTTGAACAAGATGTTCGGCGGCGACTGGCAACTCGCTTTGGCGGCCTATAACTGGGGCCAGGGCAATGTGCAAAAAGCCATCAACCGCAATAAGTCAGCCGGCCTGCAGACCGACTATGACAACCTGAAAATACCGGACGAAACGCGCTACTACCTGCCCAAGCTGCAGGCGGTCAAGAACATCGTGTTGGCGCCGCAGAAATTCGGCCTGAGCCTGCCGGCCATGTCCAACCACCCCTACTTCCTGAGCGTGACGCTGGACCGCGACATCGACGTCGATCTCGCGGCGCGTCTGGCCGGCATGAAGGTTGATGAGTTCAAGCAATTCAATCCGCAGATGAACAAGCCGGTGATGCTGGCGGCGGGTAGCAACCAGATGCTGCTGCCCTATGACAATGCCAAGTCCTTTGCCGACGGTTTGGCCGCGCACCGCGGCCCATTGGCGAGCTGGACCGCCTGGACCGTCACACAGACCATGAGCCCGGCCACTGCGGCCAAGCAAGTCGGCATGGACGAGGCACTGCTGCGCGAGATCAATATGATTCCGCCGCGCATGTTGGTCAAACAAGGCTCGACGCTGCTGGTGCCGCGTGCCGCTCACCGCATCGAGGATGTGTCCGAGCATATGGCCGAAAACGCTTCGATTAACTTGGCCGCCGACACGCCGCCGCTGCGCCGCGTCAGTTACAAGGCCGGCAAGGGCGATACAGTGGAGAGCATGGCGAGCCGTTACCGCGTTAGCTCAGCGCAAGTGGCCGAATGGAACAAGGTCAGCGTCAAATCCAGCTTCAAGCCCGGCCAGACCGTGGTGATGTACCAGGCCTTCGCGACCAAGCGGCTGGCGATGGCCAAGCAAAGCAATGCTGCAGGCAAACCGGCCACCGCCGCCAAGGCAACACCCAACGGCAAGGCCAACAGCAAACCCAACGGCACGCGCACGGTGGCGGCCAAGTCAGGCGGTGGTGGCTTGACATCCGGCACAGCGGTGCATCAGATGAGCAAACGCTGATTGCTGTTAAGCACGCCCCCGAGGGAGAACAAGCAAACTTGGGGCGGCCGGCGTTTACCTTTGAATGCCTAAGGGGCAATGAAAAACAGCGCCGCGCTGCAGATCACACCGATTGTCCAGATGCCCGAGCGCAAATTGGCCAAATCGGCCAGATAGGCGGCAATATAGGCTACGCGAGCCGCGATAAAGCTGAGCGCCAAGGCATCCACCAAGCCTTGGGACGCATGCATCTGCTGCGCCACCAAGACGCCCGCAATGAACAGCGGCAAGGCCTCAAAACTGTTCGCTTGAGCAGCATTGGCGCGCGCCTTGCGGCCGGTCAAATGTGCGAGCCAGGCGCGCGGATCGTGGTTGTCGTAACCCCCTTCGCGACGCGGCCGGCCAAAGCTGCCCGACTTGGCCAGTCCGGCACAAACAATCGGCAAGGCGCAAGCCACCAGAATGCAGTAATTGGCAATCGTCATCGCGAATCCTCGGTGTTAGAACGAATCAAACGGCAGCTCAGCGCCGGTCAACCAAAGCATGGGCAATCGTGCCCAAATCAACATATTCGAGCTCACTGCCGACCGGCACGCCGCGCGCCAAGCGGGTGGCGCGGATGCCGCGCGAGCGCAAAGCCTCGGCCAAGACATGCGCCGTCGCCTCACCTTCGGCCGTGAAGCTGCAAGCGAGTATCACTTCCGCCACGCCGGTTTCGGCCGCACGCAAGAGCAATTCGGCCGCGCCAATCTGAGCTACCCCGACGCCGTCCAGCGGGCTGACCCGCCCGAGTAGCACAAAGTAATAGCCCCGGTAGGAGTTGGTGCGCTCAAGCGCCGCCTGATCGGCCGGCGACTCGACCACGCACAGCAGCGCCGGATCGCGACTGACATCGGCGCAAATATTGCAAATCTCCGTCTCGCTGAAGGTGTGGCAGCGCCGGCAATGGCCGATCTGCTCGGCCGCCGCACGCAGAGCCAGCGACAAACGCGCGGCGCCATCCCGGTCATGCTGCAAGAGGTGATACGCCATGCGCTGGGCCGACTTCTGGCCCACGCCAGGCAGGCGCTTGAGCGCCTCGATCAGGGTTTCGAGTGCAGTCACCAATCAGGTCAGACTTAGAACGGGAACTTCATGCCGGGCGGCATCGGCATACCGGCGGTCAACTTGCCCATCTTTTGCGAGCTGACTTCTTCGGCGCGGCGCACCGCGTCATTGAAGGCCGCGGCGACCAGATCTTCCAGCATGTCTTTGTCGTCCGCCAGCAAGCTGGGGTCGATGGTGACGCGTTTGACGTCGTTTTTACAGGTCATCACGACCTTGACCAAGCCGGCACCCGATTGCCCCTCGACCTCGACCAGCGCCAGTTCATCCTGCGCCTTCTTCATATTGTCTTGCATCGCCTGAGCTTGTTTCATCAGACCTGCGAGTTGACCCTTCATCATCTTCGTACTCCTTTAATTTCCAAAATAGATTCAGTGAGACCGGATCGAACCCGGCACGATGCGTGCCGTTCTGAACTGGGCCAGTAATTGTTGTGCCAGCGGGTCTTGGACCACGATCTGCTCGACCGCGCGCTGCCGCGCCTGCACCTGGGCAGCGTCGCGCAGGGCCGGCGAATCATTCGCTACACCCGCTTCCAATTCGATCAGCACTGGACGCTGCAAAAATGCCGCCAGCGCCGCCTGCAATTTGTCCTTGAGCGCAGGCTGACGCAACGATTCACGCTCGACGCGCAAGCGCCAGAGCAGCACGTCGCCCTGCTCCTCCACAGCCACGCATTCCGACCTGACCGCCAGTTCCCGCGTCAGCGCCAGCAAACCCATTGGCCGGATCTGCTCGGCCCAGCGCTCACCCAGGGCGGTCGGCTGCAAGGCCACATCGGCACCGGCGGTCGAGGCATAGGCTTGACCCTGTGCGGACTGGCCTTGTGCAAGCGAGTCATCCGAATCTGCTTCGGTCTGGTCGAAATACGGCTCATCCTGGGCGAAGCTTTCAAGGCCTGCTCCGCCTTCATCGTCTGCGGGCGGCGCATCCATCCAGGGCGGCATTTCATCGCCGCTGGACTTGCTTGACTTGGCCGGCGCTGGCGCCACTGCGGGTTCAGGCTTGGCCTCGACCGCCCGGGGGCGCAGCCGGGCGCTATGGCCGCCGGCGGCGGGCTCGCGCGGCTGCGGCGCTGGGGTGGCCACTGGCGCCATCACAGGCGTCATCACGGGCGCCAGCACAGGTGCAATCACGGGCGCAATCACGGGCACCTTGACGGTCGCTATGACGGGCTTATCCACGGGCGCAGCGAGCACGCTTGGCGCTGCAGGCTCGGCTGCGACATGCTCCACCGCGAGAGCTGGCTCAGCCGCCCGCACCGGCGCACGCATGGTCGCTTGAGCAACTTGCGGCCGCAGCAAGGGCGCGCTGGACGCTGCCGCCTGTGCTTTGGGCTTACTCGGCTGCGCGCCAGCCGCCGCAAGCGGCCTGAAGCTCAACATCCGCAGCAAGACCATCAAAAGCCCCGCATATTCATCCGGCGCCAAGGCCAACTCTTGGCGGCCATGCAAAGCCATGCTGTACATCAGCTGAATTTCATCGGCAGGCAACAGCGTGGCCAAACGCTCGGCTTCAGCGGTATCCGGGTCTTGATCGTCCAAGGCGCCCGGTGCGGCTTGTGCCACCGCCATCTGCTGCAACAGACCGGCCAAATCCTCCAGCGTGCCGGCGGCCGAAAGCCCCAGGCTGCGCAAACCATCGGCCTGTGCCACCACCTCGGCGCCATTGGACGCGATCAAAGCATCCAGGATCGCGATCACATGGCCGCGGTCCACGCTGCCCAGCATCTGCCGAACACCTTCTTCGACCAGACTGCCAGCGCCAAACGCGATCGCCTGATCGGCCAAGGACAGCGCATCTCGCATCGAGCCACGCGCCGAGCGACTCAAGAGCCGCAAAGCACCTGCGTCGGCCGGCACGTTTTCGGCCTGCAGCACTTGGCGCAAATGGCTCAACACAGTTTGCGGTGCCATCGGGCGCAGATTGAACTGCAGGCAGCGCGACAAGACGGTGACCGGCACTTTTTGCGGATCGGTCGTGGCCAAGACAAACTTCAAGTAGTCAGGCGGCTCCTCCAGCGTCTTCAACATCGCATTGAAAGCGGTGTTCGAGAGCATGTGGACTTCGTCGATCATATAGACCTTGAAGCGGCCCATCACCGGCTTGTAGACCGACTGATCCAGCAACTGGGAGATCTCCTCGACGCCGCGGTTCGAGGCCGCATCGAGCTCGATGTAGTCGACGAAGCGGCCCGCATCAATGTCGCGGCAAGCATCGCAAACGCCGCATGGCGTGGCCGTGATGCCGCCCTGCCCGTCGGCGCCGGTGCAATTCAGGCTCTTGGCCAGGATGCGCGAGACCGTGGTCTTGCCGACACCTCGCGTGCCGGTAAACAGATAGGCATGATGCAGACGCTGCTGCGTCAAGGCATTGGCCAAGGCCTGCACCACATGCTCCTGACCCACCAGCTCTTCAAAACTGTGGGGGCGATATTTGCGGGCAAGGACCTGGTAGCTCATGGGCGAGGATTCTACGGTCCTCTCAACAAAGTCGTTGGCGAGATAGGCTCAGCGGCTGCTCAGAAACTATCGACAACACGCGCGGGGCGACACTCTCAGCTTGACCGATAATCCTGCCCCATGAGCACGCATGAAGCCCCCTCCTCCGCCGACACCCTCAGCTACAGCCAAGCCGGTGTCAACTACGACTTGATCGATCCTTTGAAGATCAGCGCCCAGCGCGCCGCCGCCGCCACCGGCGCTCACCTCGGCGCCCACGGCTTCACCGAAGTGCTGGCCTCGCGCGGCGAATCGGCCTATGTGGTCGACGTCGGCCCGTTCTACATTGCCTCCATCGTTGAATGCCTGGGCACCAAGACCCTGGTCGCAGACGAAATGCGCGAGCTGACCGGCAAAAGCTATTACGACAGCATCGCGCAGGACACCATCGCGATGGCGGTCAATGACCTGATTACCGTCGGCGCCACCCCCTTGGTCGTGCAGGCCTACTGGGCCGCCGGCGGCTCGGACTGGTTCGCCGACAAGCAGCGCGCGCAAAGCCTGGTCGAAGGCTGGAAGCGCGCCTGCGATACCTGCCAAGTCGCCTGGGGCGGCGGCGAGACTCCGGCCTTGGCCGGCATCGTCGAAGGCGGCCGCATCGACCTCGCGGCCTCCTGCACCGGCCTGATCAACCCGAAAGAGCGGCTGTCCGTCGGTGACAAACTCGGCGCCGGCGACGTCATCGTCTTGCTCGCCTCCAGCGGCATCCACGCCAATGGCCTAAGCTTGGCGCGCAAGCTGGTTGAGCGCCTGCCGCAGGGCTATTTGACCGAAATTGCGCCCGGCTTGACTTATGGCGACGCACTGCTCGCGCCCACCACGCTTTATTCGCCGGTCACCGAGGCGCTGTTCAAGGCCGGCATCCTGCCGCATTACTGCGCCAACATCACCGGCCATGGCTGGCGCAAACTGCTGCGCCATCAGGCTCAGTTTACTTACCGTATTCACAGCGTACCGCCCGTCACGCCGGTGCTGCGCTTCATGCAAGAGCAGGCCAAGCAAGACGACCGCGAGGCCTATTCCACGCTCAATATGGGTGCGGGCTTTGCGATCTTTGTGAAGGCCGAAGATGCGGCTCGCACGGTCGAGGTCGCCAAGGCCTGCGGCATTGATGCCATCATTGCCGGCCAACTCGAAGAGGGCCCCAAGCAGTTGCTGATCGAGCCGCTGAACATACGCTTTAGCGACGACGATTTACAGCTGCGCTGAGAGGCTGTTCAAGCCTTTTTGGAGCGGATTCCCAACAGCGAGCCAAAGCCCAAGCAAGGCATCGTTTACAATCCGCTTTGACGGGCCTCCTCGCATGGAAGCGCGGCCAACCGGGTCAGGTCGGGAACGAAGCAGCCCCAACCGTTGTGACCAGTGCCGGGGTAAGGCTCGTCAACCCTCTCATCAAGATCCAAGCCATGAAACCTGCCAACGAGCAGGTTTTTTGCTTTTAGCCGGCCTCTTTGCCGGTGTGCAAGCGCCGTCGTCAAACTGCCGTCACATGAATTGCCGACAATGATCCGATGCCCGGATCCTTTGTCGTCTTCGATTCCTTGGTGGAAAAACTCATTGCGTCGATTGCACCGCAAACTGCGCTCGACATCGGCTGCGGCGCAGGCAAATATGGCCAACTGCTGAGCCGCTTGGCACCTGACTGCAAACGCAGCGCCATCGAGGCGGAAAGCAGCTATATCGAGCGCTTCGGCCTGCGCGAGCTTTATCACGAGCTCCACATCGGCACCGCAGCCGACTGGCAGCACCAGGCGCTGGACCGCCAATACGACTTGGCGATTCTGGGTGACTGCATCGAGCACATGCCCAAGAGCGCGGGCCTCGACTTGCTCAATTTCCTCGCCTATCGCAGCGCCTACACCCTCGTCATTTCGCCTGAATTCGTGCTGCAAGGCATTGTCGACGGCGTGATCTCCGAGGCCCATGTGTCGGTCTGGAGCGAGCGCGATCTGGGCTGGCATGACCTGTGGGCCTGGGACAACTGCCGCTCGGTGTCGATTTTTCTCTTGCGCGGCTATTTGCCCGCGCCTGTGAGCCTGAAGCAATTGGTGGAGCAAATCAACGCGGACGCCGTGCCCATCCATGAGTTCCACGATCCGCAAACCCTGGTGCGGCCCGCACGTCTGCGCCTGGTCAACCACTGGCGCGAAACCGTCTACCGGCCGGCGTGAGCAATACATCCGCCGGCGCCTTGGGGCAGGACAGCATCTTCATCAGCATCGCGTCTTTTTGCGATCCGCTGTTGGAGTTCACCATCCGCAGCGCCTTGAGCCAGGCCAGCCGACCGGAGCGGGTCTTCATCGGCGTGGTCGATCAACAAATGCCCACCCTGCGCTTGCAGATCCCTGAGCATTACGCGCAGCAGCTACGCATGGTGCACCTGCATCCGCTCGAAGCCCGCGGCCCTTGCTGGGCGCGTGCGATCGCGATGTCGCTCTACCAAGGCGAGCGCTGGTTCCTGCAGGTCGACTCACACACCTGGTTCGAGCCCGGCTGGGACGAGCGCCTCGTGCGCTGGGGCCATGTCTGCCAAGCCCTCAATCCGCGCTGCCTGATCACCGCCTATCCCAACCCCTTTCAGATGCAGGACGGCCAACCAGTGGCGCAGCTGGTGTCCAAGCAAGTGCTGGCCCATGTGGTCAAGACCGATTGCGTGTTCACTGCGGACCATCCGGTGCTGTATTTCGAAGCGGTGCCAGTGGCCAGCAATCAACCGGTGCTGGGCCTGCACATCGCAGCCGGCTGCTTGTTTGCGCCGGGTGAGCTGGTGAATGCCCTGCCCTATGACCCATTTCTGTACTTCCACGGCGAGGAGCAAGCCTTCGCGTTGCGCGCCTGGACACATGGCTGGGACATCTTCCACGTACCCGCCGTGCCGCTCTATCACCACTATGTCGGCCCCGGTGGGTCGGGCCGGCCCATGCATTGGTCGCCCGAGTTGGACGCGCAGCGCCAGCAGCGCTCCGGCGTGCTCAGCGAGGCCGCCAACCACCGCCTGGCTAATTTGTTATGGCATGGCAAAGACTTGGGCGCCTATGGCTTGGGGCAAGCGCGCAGCCTGGCCGACTACGCCACCTTCAGCGGCATCGACTACAGCGCTCGCAGCATCGCGCCACTGAGTTACAAGGCGCGCTTCGGCTATTGAAGATAAAAAGCGTCGCCGAGTACGTCAGCGTCACTTCCCGTTCGCTTGCGCCGTAGTCATCACCCGCTGCGCATCCATCTGCCCACGCAACTCCTCGGCGACGTTCTCCAGGCGGATGTCATTCCAGCCAAACAGCGGATCATTGATGCCGGTGATTTCGGACGGCGTGCGGCTCAGATAGCGTTTGATCGCTTCTTCACCCACCGCAAACAGCTTGCGATTCTTGGCCTCGGCGTCTTGCAGCGCCAGCGTGCTGCGCTCCAGTAGGCGCGCGGTGACCTGCACCGCTTGCTGACGTTCACCGCTTTCGCGGCGGGCCGCTTGCAATTGCTGCTGCAACTCCTTTTCCCGCGTCCCAGCACTGGCCTCCAGCGCCGATTTCGCAGCCTCAGCGGCTTGCAAATCGGCTTGCAGCTTTTGCGTCAGCTGCTCCAGCGCCTTGAGCTTGGCAGCTTGACCCGAGACCTGCGCGCGTGCCTTGCCGGCGTCTTGCTCGGCGAGCAGTTTCTCTTGCTCCAGCTTGGCCTTCTCGGCACTCAGACTGGACTGCTGCTCTTGCGCAGATTTCAGCGCTGTTTGCGTCCGGCGCAAGGCCTCGCGTTCCTTGGAGGCCTTGGCGTCCTGGGCTTGCGCAGGCAAGGCCGCACACAGACCAGCACAGCAGGACAGTAAAAAGAGCTTCTTCAAATATGGCTTCATGCCCAACCCCTTAGAAGCGCGCATTCAGATCAAGCTGAATCACGTCGATGCGCAGCGGCGCGCTGCTCAAATTGCCGCTGACGGAAGTCGGGTCGCCCGGCACCGCCAAGAAGCGCACTTTGTCATCCAGATTGCGCGAGCTGGTCCAACGCCCGCTCAACCAGAAGTTGCGATCAAAAGCGTAGTTAGTGCCCAGCGACCAGCCCTTGTAATTGGTGCCGCCCAGATGCCAGGTGGTGTCGGTGAAGGCGTCGACCCAGGCATCACGCTCCATATAGCGGTAGGTGATGAAGCTCTGCCAGTCGCCGCGCTTGGCCAGCTTGGCGCTACCGGCTTGCACGCGCGCCTGTACGGCCAGGGTTTTGGCCTCAAGCTTGGACGATGAGTCGCTCAGGCTCATGCCGGAGCGGGCCCGGATGTCGGCCAGATCGAATGCAGTGTTTTTCACCACATCGAGATTGAAATTCAGCATCACCGGCGCCAAGGCATCCAGGCTCAGACCTGCCGTCACATTGACCGGCCGGAACTTCGGCGCCAGCCCCCAAGTCGGCGCGGCCACGCTGGTCGGGTCATTGATATTGATCAGCGTGTTGCCCTTTTGGCGCCAGCCCGCCGAGTACTGACTGCTGAAGTAATTGACCGTGCCGGCGCGTGGGCCGCTTGGCGGCGGATCGGTCTCGCGCACACCCTCGATATGTTTGAAGTCATAGATGGCCAGACCCAGTTTCAGCTGCGTGCCCTTGGCCAGCGTGAATTCGCCGCCGACCTGCGCACCCAGCAACCATTTGTCGCGGCTGCTGAGGTTCAGCTCTTCCAGCGCAAACAGCCCCGCGTTGGCGAAGAAGCCCTGCTGCGGAGAAACATAGTGCTTCATATTGGCGGCAACGCCGTCAAAGTTCAGATCATCCGACCAGGTCAGGTCGCTGCTGTAAAAGGGATTGGGCATGCGGCCAAAGTCGGCACTCAAACCCTGGAAGCCGACCGGAGGCTGCCAGTGCAACCAGGCGCGGTCCAAGGTCAAGCTGTAGCGATTGAAACCACCGCCATTGCCTCCAAGGGTTTGGCTGGTGGAGGTCGGCCCGGTCAGGCCGCCGGTCGACAAACGCATGCCTGCCTGCACCTGCTCAGACAAGAGCGCATCCACATCCAGGCGCGCACGCAAGGTCATGCGCTCGCGGTTGGTGTTGGTGTTGCTGAGATCGGGCGCCCAGGCGGGTGAGCTGGTTTGCGCGCGGTAGACCGAGGCCGGCACATTGCCGTCATCAAACATATCGCCCTGTGCACGTACGCGCATATCGCCGCCGATGCGGATGCGGCCCAGCCAGTCGGGCATCGCGCCCGGCTCACCCCAGCGCTCACTCTTGGCCTGCGCCAGCACCTCGGTCTTGATCTCGTCGCGCATTTGCTGGCGTGCGGTCTCGGGCACATAGGGCACGCGCACCACTTTTTGCGCCGCGCCCGCCCCAGCGGCCGCGCCGGCCGTGGCCGCCAACGGCGTACCCCATTGAGCAGCGCCAGGTGCCCCTTGTTGCTGCGCTTGCTTGACGATCGCGTCGGCGCGCTCGCGCGTGATCAAGCCCTGACCCACCAAGGCTTCAATCAGCGCCTGGGTGGTGGCGCGCAGCGCCGCGAGTTCTTGCTTCTCATCTGCACTGATGCTTTGTGCTTGGGACGGCAAAGCGCAGCTCAAGGCGGTGGCAAGGGCCAGCGCGGAAAGAGGCCAGACGCGGGGATTTTTTGGAGAGCACAGCGTGCTCTGCTTGGCTTTGATCATGATGGGGAACAAAAAAGGGGGAAAGAGTTTTGCTTGCAGGTATTCGTCCTCAAGCGTCAAGCTTGGGGGCGCACACTGAGTCGAAAGCGCATCGGTTGGGTCAGCGCCGGCGGCGGCGGCAGCTTGAACTGGCGGCTGGTTTCGTCCAGCGCCAATCGCATCGCGGTGTCATTGCCGTTGTCGCCGCTGGGCGTCAATTCATAACGCTGAATACTGCCGTCACGCTCCAGCCAGATGGCAAACGTGGCGGTCAGCTGCGCGGCATCGCTTTTAAGCCGACGCTCCAGTTCATCGCGCAAAAGCTGCTTGGCGCTGTTGGCATAGAAGCGCTCTTGCGCACGGTCGGAGGCTGTGGCGCCGCCGCCGGCTGGGCCGCTGGCCGGCGTGCCGCCGCTGTAGTCTTTGCCGACCGAGCCGGCCGCAAAAGCGCTCGGCCCGTCGCCGGCCGCGCCCTCCATCTTCAGCGGCTCATTGGCAGGTTTGGGCGCCTCGGCCTGTTTGATCTGCTCGTCACGCATCACCTGCTTGGGCTCGTCCTTGGGCGGCTCGGGCTTCTTCAGCTCGGGTTTTGGCGGCGGGGGTGGCGGAGGCGGGCTGTCGGGCAAGATGCTGATTTTGGCTACTTTCTGCTTGGGCGCGTCATTGCTCTTGAGCCCCTTGACGGCCCAGATGCCGGCGCCCACGACGGCCAAAAATGCCAGCGCCACGCCCAGCCTGATCAGCCATTTGCGGCTGGGCGCGTCGTCCAGATGGTCTTCTGCGAGTCCACTCATTTTTCAATCACCTCAAGTGCAGTTCAAGTACCAATACGGGCCGTCACCAAACCCATATTGACCTGCAGCTTGTTGCACAGATCGATCACCGCGACCACGCTGGCGTACTGCGTGCGTGCGTCGCCCTTGATCGCCACCGACATTTGCGCGTCGCGACCCTTGGCCGCCAGCAGTTGCGCCTCCAGCTCGTCCAGCGTGACACCCACGCCATTGATCAACACGCCGCCGCCCTCCATCACCTGCACGATTTTCAAATCATGCTTTTCGGTGCTGGGCTTGTTGCTGGGCTTGGGCATGGTGATTGACATGCCCTGCACCGAGGCGGTGGTCATCAAGATGAACACCACCAGGAGCACATAGGCCAGATCCAGCATCGGCGTGACGTTGATCGTGTCTATCGGCTTGACTTCGTTTTGTACTTGCATGGCTTGTGCTTGCTTCTTTTATTCGGGGGCGGCGCGCTTGGTGACCAGGCCAATCTCGGTGATGTCCAGCTTCTTGGCCACCTCCAAGACCTGCATCACCTTGTCGTACTGCGCCGCGGCGTCGGCCTTCAAGACCACCGGCAAAGCCGGATTGCCTGCTTTGTACTGCGCCAATGTGTCACGCAACTGATCCATGTCGACCGGGTAGGCATCTAAATACACGGCGCCATCGGCGGTGATGGTGATGGCCCGCGTTTGCGGCTTGGCCAGATTGCTGGTGGCATGCGTGGTCGGCGACTTCACCTTGACGCCTTGCACCGAGGCGGTGGTCAAAATAATGAACACCACCAGCAGCACATAGGCGAGATCCAGCATCGGCGTGACGTTGATGTCGTCATAGGGTTGGTTGTCACTTTTGACATCGGCCGACATGTTGTTTGCTCCGGATCAAGGCAAGGATGAAATCGGGGACGCGATGCAGTTCAGGGCGCGCCGTGCAGCTCGGCCACGCGGGTGATGAACTCATCGATAAAGATCTGCATGTCTGACGACACGTTCTTGATCTGCGCGGCCAGGTAGTTGTAGGCAAACAGCGCAGGGATAGCCACTGCCAAGCCCGCCACCGTGGCCAGCAAGGCCGAGGCAATGCCCGGTGCGATCGCGTTGACGTTGACGTCACCGGCGGCCGCAATCGCGGCAAACGTAATCATCACGCCGACCACCGTGCCCAGCAGGCCCAGGAATGGGCCGCCGGCAATCGCGATTGTCAGCAGCACCATATTGGAGTTCAGATGCGCGTTCTCACGCACAAAGTCGGCATCCACCGAGGCCTTCACCGCGTTCATGGCCGGGCCACTCAAGACCGGGCCACCGGCATGGCCGACCTTGCGCTTGTCCAGCTGCTCGATGCCGGCTTCATACAGACGGAACAGTGGCGAATGCTTGTGCTTGGCGGTCTGCGCCAAGGTCAGCAAGTCTTTGTCGGCAGCGCGGAAGCGCTTCAAGAAGCTCAGATTGTCCTTGGCCGCGCGGCTCACCAAGATCGCCTTGCTGACCGTGACCCAGAAGGCAACCACAAACATAATGCCCAAAATAATGATGACGATCCAGGCATCGGTGGTCAGGTTCTTGACCAAAATGGCGAAGTGCCCGGCATGTTCTTCACCGCCACTCTCGGCCGTCTCGCGTTGCGAAGCCACCAAGCGGCTCTCGGCACCTTGCGCGCCGGCCGACACCGCCAGCCACTCGGCACTGCGCAAATTGCTGGAGACCTGCAGCTCATCCAACAAGCCCACCGCGCCCTCGCCGACCTTGAGGCTGCTGCCCAGCAAGGGCGTGGCCATATCGCCCTGCGCCACTTGCACGCCGCCGACGAACAAGGTCGCCTTGCCCAAGCCCAGCCGCAGGGCCAGATGGGTCCATTTGGCGGCCGCGATCTCACCGCCCGCCAATTCGGTCTTGCCGCTACTTGCGACCAATTTGCCGCCCTTGACGTTCAGGTTCAAACCGCCCCAATTCAGGACGCCAGCACGCGTCACGTCATCGAGCTTGACCCACAGGCTGACGGTCAGCTGATTGCCGCCGTCCACAATGGTCTTATCACTCAAGGGGTAAACAATCGGCGCGCCGCTGAGCTTGGCGCTGGCCGCCAGCAAGCCGTTGGCTTCAACCGTGATGGGCAATTCCGGCTTGACGCCGCCTTGATGGTCAGCACCTGCTGGCGCCTTGTCGCTGAAGTGAAAAGCCGCCACGGTAGCCGCGTCAAAGCCGGCCGCCGCGACCGAGTCGCCCGGTTCGGCAGCGGCCTTGGCATTGCCCGCATAGACGTAGAACTGATTCTTGTCGCTGCCCGGCAGCACATTGGGCACTTGCACCCACAGCACCGCCAACTCGTTGACGCCGTCAAAGCGCTCGATGCTGAACTTCAGCGGCGTCTTGTCGTCGGCCGCGATCACGCGCAGGTCCGAGCCATCTTCCTTGGCGGCCGTGAAATCAAAGTTACCCGAGTGCAAGCGCACCGCCACGGCCACATTGCTGGCGGCCTCCTTGGTCTCGGTGCCCTGCGCCGAGGTGTTCAAAGTGATGCGGGTGCGGCCGCTCCAGTCGGCATTCCACCAGGCGTGAGCGGCGCCCGGCAAGGCGGAGCCGATCAGAGCGAGGGCCAGCAGGCCGGTACGAAAACTTGCTTTGCGCATTTTGATGATCCAGAAAAATTTGACTGAAAGCGTGACTGTGTGAATGGGGGCAGGCTGGGGCCGGCTCAGCTATTGCCGAAACCGAGGAATTCCAGCAACAGGTTGCGGCGGCTGCGGCGGCGCTTTTTCTCGTCGTCGTCCTTCTCGGCGCTGTTGAGGCCGGAGGCAGCATTGGTCACCGCGTCGCTGGCCGGCAGCGTGATCGGTGCTGCCGCGACCACCTCAGGCGCCGCACCGGAGCGTGCGCCGTCGACCTTGATGTCGTTCGCGTTGACCAGCCGCTCAGCCCCCAGGAAGGCGTTGCCCTTGGAGCGAATGCCCGCCTCGCCGGCATTGATTTCACCGGTTGGCGCGTGCAAATCAAGATCGCTGCCGGCGCTCAAGACGGCGATGCCGCTGCCGCTGAAGGAGCCCGAGGTGTCAAACACCAAGCGGCCTTCGGAGTCCAAGCGCAAGACTGGGGCGGGCGCGCCGCTGACGGTCTTGGCACCGCGACCGGCGTCGATATTGCCTGTCGAGGACCACATCAAGACATTGCCCTTGCCGAGGGTGAAGACGCGCGAGGAGTTGACCTCGAAGTTGCCGGCCACCACCGTGTTGATATCACCGCCATTGACCGTGACCAAACCCAGTTCGGTGGCGCTCTTGCCGCCCGCCTTGACCGACTTGGCCACCAGGTCCCCGGCCACCGCGCCGCCGCCCGGATTGATGACGGTGATGTCGGCCTTTTGCATGGTCTTGATTTGGCTGGACGACATGACGATGTTCGCCTTCGGTCGATCCTGCGGCAGCAAAATGTCGATAGCCATATAGGCGCTGCCATAACGGCTCCATTTCTCGTCACCTTCGAGCTGCAAGGCAGCACGGCCGGCCGAGCGCAATTCAGCCATCAGGACGCTGTTCAGCCATGGCATCTGCCGTTCGACAGGCAAGGCCTCAAAGCGTGCCAAGGCCTGCTCGGGCGCGATGGTCAAGGCCTCGCCGGTGTTGATCTGCACATAGCTGGCCAAAGCCTTCAGCTGCGCCGGATCGCCCAGAGCTTGCAAGAGCGCAGTCCGCTTTGATGCCGGCAAGGCGCTGAGCTGGGCGAGCAAGATTCGATTAACCGCATACGCGCGCTGCGTCTCGCTCAGCTCGACGCTAAACTTGAGCGCCTGAGCCGCACTGAGGTTTGACCAAGCGGGTTCGACCAAGCTGCCAACGTCTTTTAAGGCCGCATCCACCGCCGCATCGGCAACGGGCTTGCCCAGCAAGTTGGCCATGCGCAGGCGCTGTTCGGCCACATTGGGGCGCGCCGGCAAGCCGCGTACATAACTCACCAGTGCAGCGTCCATACGCGCATCGCCGAGCAGCCCGCGCAGCGCGTCCATTTGAGCCGGACTGCTCAGGCGATCGAAATCAGCCTCGGTTCCGCCGAGCAACTTGAAGGCCAAGCCCTGTTTGCCGGCTAAGCCGGATGCACCCAGCACATGGAAGCCCTGCTGCGTGGCCGCGCGGTAGTCGGCGCCATCTTCTCGCAGGCCAGCCACCACGGTCACATTGCTGCCCTGCGCGGGCAGCAAGACGCTATTGGCAAGATTGCCATTGGCGACGATGCCGGCACCGCCCCCTAAGTCGATGTCGCGACCTGCCAGCACCAAGAGTTCACCTGGGCCGGCGATATTGATGCCGGCGGTCGAGTTGCTGCTGCTGAAAGCCAGATCACGACCTGCCTTGATGACCGAGCTTTCCTGCGCCATCCCCTCAGCGGCCGGATGATGCTGGATTGAAACCTGACCGGACTGGGCAAAACGTACATCCCGACCTGCCGTCAGCTCCAAAGGCCGCGCCGAAACCAGCACACTGTCAACCCTCACATCGCCGCCACCCGAGACCAGTTGGACAGGAACTCGATTGCTCTGATCCAAAGTTGCCAACCGATTGGTATCGCGAATGAAGGTGCGCGCCTCTTGCAAACCCAGTGCCAAGCTGAGCATGTCAGAGCCGGCTATGGCAGCCTGCCCAGGCTGAGCCGCCAAGGCCAACACCTCAAATCGGCCCAAATCCAAGTCTTGCTCGGCCGCAAGTACAGTGCGGGCCTTGCCAGGGTCGGCTGCTGCGCTCCATTGCAGCGACGTGCCCATATTGACCAAGCCCTTTGGCGCCAAGATGCGCAGATCAGCCGGTAATACATAGGACACTTCATTGCCTCTGACCCCGGTTGCCCGCACCTGATCGGCACCCAGATAGTTAATCGACCCACCGGCGCTTTGCAAGAACAAGCTGGCATTGAAATCAAGCGCCGGCAGGCTCAGGTCGCGGCCCAAATTGTTGTCGGGGTTGATATAGGCATAGGCAAAGTTGCGCACGCTGGCCACGGTCGCATTGCCGCCAGTCTGCACCCGCACCTGGCCGTCCTGATAAATCAATTGCAACCCGGGATCCAGATTGGTGCTGAGCGCGGTGTCGCTGCGCACCACGCCGCCCGCCTTCAAATCCAGGCCTTGCCGCGCCGCCATGAACTGCCCGCTGATCACGTCGCGCCCAGCCAGTACGGAGACGGAGCCGCCGCCGAACTGCTGGTTGATCGCTGTCGCGCCTGCAGCTTTCATCGCAGCAGCGGCATCTGCAGACAAACCGGCATAGCCGCTGCTTGCAGCAGCCACGCGCAATTGCGATACATCACGGCCCGCCTCGGCCCTGATATTGCCGCCACCCAGCGTCGCAAAGCCCTGCTGGAACTTGTCGGCGCGGGCAAACCAGGCCCGGTTCACATCGCTGCTACGGGCACGCCACAGCCAATCGCTGACGTAGCGCTGCGACTCCACCGGTGCCGCACCCTTGATATCGCGCCCAGCCTGCAAGGTGATGCCTCGCCCACCCTGGGTGAAGGGACTGACACCGCTGCTGCCCAGATCTTGACTGATACCTTCGAGGATGAATTGATGGGTCGTGACCGGCAAGGGGTCGATGACGACTGGCGGCGTTGTTGGGCTAGGGGTGGGCGCCACGGTCGGTGACTGGGTTGGCCCGGGTGTCGGCGTCGTCGTGGGCTCCGCCGTCTGCCCCGGTACAGTCGGAGGCGCGGGAGGCTTCACATTGCCCGTGCTGTTGCCATTGCCGGTCGAGGGCTCAGTTGCGTCGCCCTCGGCCAAGATAACGGCGTTAGCGGCGGCCTGCGCGCGCAATAGCGAACCGGCGGCGGCCAAGCCCTCGGCGCCCGCATCGGACGGTGGCAGTTCGGGGCTTGTCGGATCGGTGGGTTCGACCACCACGTCCAGCACGCCGACCGGCGCGCCCAGACTCAGCACGGTAGCGCCAGGGTTCAACAACTGAATATCACGCGCAGCCGCGAGTGAAATGCGCCCGACCGTGCTGCGCAGCTTGACCGCCGCGCCGGAAGTCTGGCCAATCAAGAGCGAGCCCTTGGCTTGCGCCTGCGAGTCCAGGGCCTGGATTGCCATCGGGTCAGCGCTGCTCAAGTCGGCGCCGGCCACCAGGCGGATCGAGCCGGCGCGTTCGGACGTGCCGATCAATCCCTGACCCTCGATCGGCGAGGGCCGCAGGCCAGTGCTCAAATCTGCCTGAAGCAACAGATCTCCGGCCGCCCGCAACGTGATCGCCGCCTCGCCGGCATGTGGCGCTTGTTGAATTTGCGCCTTGCTCAAGACCGGCATGGCCCAGTTGTCTTGCAGCTTTAGATCCTCTGCCGCACGGATCTCGACACCGGGGCGCACCAGCAAGATGCGCTTCAGGTCGGTGTTGCCATTGCTGATCCGGGCAGCAATTGTTTCGGCGCTGCCAGCGTCGGTGCCCATGAAGGCGCGGTTGTCGGCCACGACCTGGCTGAGAGCCAGCATTGCTGGATCGGCCGGTGGCGTGGTCGGTTGCACGGTGGGTTGAACGGTCGGCGCCACGGTGGGACTCAGGGTAGGCGCCACCGTTGGTGCAACGGTTGGGGCAATCGTCGGTGCGACCGTGGGTGAAACAGTCGGAGTCACCGTTGGGACGACCGTTGGAGCGACTGTCGGGCCGACCGTTGGGGTCGAAGTCGGTGCGACGGTTGGGGTCGCAGTAGGAGCCACCGTCGGGCCGCCGGTTGGCGCGACGGACGGTTGGGTGGGTGGTGCCGGCGGCTTGACGTTGCCGGTCGTGCCCCCATTGCCCGCCGAGGGATCGGTCGGTGCGCTGGTTGGCGCCAAGGTAGGCAAGGTCGATGGCCCGGTCGGCGGTGCTGGCGGCTTGACGGTGCCAGTCGTACCGCCATTGCCGGCCGAGGGGCTGCTGGGTGCAGCCGTCGGTGCAACTGTCGGAGCAATGGTTGGTGCGACCGTGGGTGAAACCGTCGGGGCGACCGTTGGGGAGGTCGTCGGTGCAGCAGTCGGTTGCACAGTTGGCGCCACGGTGGGAGCCACTGTCGGAGTGACCGTTGGGCTCGCGGTTGGTGCAACAGTCGGCGCAGCCGTAGGTGCAACAGTCGGCGCAGTCGTGGGTGCAACGGTCGGCGCAGCCGTAGGTGAGGCAGTGGGCGCTACCGTCGGCCCGGTAGGTGCGGGCGGCGGCTTGGTATCCTTGGTCGTTCCTGGCGTTCCCGACGAGGGCTGGTCGCCCGAGCCGGGGACACCGGCATCGCTGGGCTGAGCGGACAGGCCGGGCGCAGGCGTTGGCGACACCGGTGGCTTTTCGTTGCCGGTCGTTGCGCCATTGCCGTCGGACGGCACAGTTGGCGGAGTTGTGGGTTCTTTGGTCGGCCCTGACGTTGGCGCCAGTGTCGGTCCCGCAGTAGGCGCCTTGGTCGGCCCCGCCGTAGGTACCAAAGTGGGCGCGAGGGTCGGCGCAGCTGTTGGCGCAACGCCGTCATACAACTGCTTGACGCCGTCATAGACCTTGAAGGCCTCAACGTCGACGCGACTGACACCGGTCAAACTGGATTGGATTGCCGAGACCCGCACATCCTGTCCCTGGCGTGCGGCGCGCAACAAGAGTTCACCGCTGCCGGTCTGGCCGGCAGCATTGGACACATCAATGCTCGCGCCGGCCTGCAAATTCAGCCAGCCTTGCTGGCTGTTCAGGCTGACCGTGCCACCCTCGCCTCCCTTGGCGCTCAGCTTGGCACCTGCCAGGACGGTAATGTCATCTCGGGCATTGAGGGCGATATAGCCCGCCTCGGCGGCAGATGCATTGCTCAGGCTACCGGCAACCGTCAAGGCCCCGCCATCCGTCGTCAGCGCAATGCGCTGGGCGCTAAAGCTTGCCGCTGTGGGCAGGATCTGAGCACCAACGCGATTGCGCACCGCAATGCTTTCGGCAAAGGCGTAGTTGCCGGCCTGCTTCAAAGCCTGACTCAAGTCCGCCAGATCCAGCGCGACGCTGCTATCCAGACTCAAACTGCCACCACGCTCGGCGGAACCCGCCGCCGCGCTCAGCTCACCGCGCAGAGTCAAGCCACCTTCCGACGCACTCAGCTCGAGCCGCCCGGCATCGCCGCCCTCGGCGCCAAATGCGCGTCCTGAGCCCGACAAATCAAACAGCGCACCGGCGCGCATTTCGATATCACCATGCTCGCTGCGAGCCGTCAGGCTGCCTGCGGCCACTTGCGCCACCGGTGCGTTAGGCGCCGTGCCTATGGCCACACTGCGGCCGGCCACATTTACTCGCGCCGAGCTGTCAAAAACCACATCAGCGTCTTGCCCAGTCGCCTGCAGGCTCAGCTGCCCCGCCGGCAAGTCAATCAAAGTGTTCAGGCCCAGCGATGCAGCCTTGATGGCCAAACGGCTGGCCACAACGGCGTCGGCCGCCGAAAGGCTCACGCTCGGCTGCGCGGGATGAGCCAAAAGACTGGCAGCACCGCGCACCTGCCAATCGGCATCGGCCAGCGCGCTGGCCTTCAGCACGGGCGTGCGCACCAGCAAGTCGCCGTCCACGTTCAGGCGGCTCTTGCCGCTGAGCAGCAAGGCGCGCTCGGCCGACACTTCAGCCTGCGCGACATGCCAACGTTGCTCGCCTGCGGCCAGCATCACGTTGCCGCGGTCCTTGCTGGCCACGACGC
Source organism: Paucibacter sp. B2R-40 (assembly GCF_025717555.1). GTDB lineage: Bacteria > Pseudomonadota > Gammaproteobacteria > Burkholderiales > Burkholderiaceae_C > Paucibacter_A. The sequence goes on from NZ_JAJIRP010000005.1 coordinate 203,536, forward strand.
TCTCGCCAGCGGTCAGCAACAGCTTGCCTTGCGCTGTTTCGACCGGTGTGGGCGCCAGCAGACCCGTGCTATTGCCCAGCACCAGACCGGCGGCTTGCACGCGGCCAGCTCCGGCATTGGGATCGCCTAACACTTGCAGCAGCGGTGTATCCAGGCTCAGCTGACCCAGGCTGGCCGAACCCAGGCTGGCGCCGGCCAACAAGTCGATGCTGGAATAGCTGCGCAGCATGAGTTGATCGGCTCGGCTGACCTTGGTCAACAGAGCGCCGTCCAACAGCAGGCTGTCGCTGACCACGGCGGCAGTGCCGCCAATCTGGATGCGCGGTGCGCCAATGCCGATGTGGGATGCAGCCAGGTTCACGCCGCTGCCGAAGCTGCTGGAGAAGGTGGCATCGAGCAGCAGGCTGCCAGAGCTCGCAGTTAAGCTCACGCCATCGGCGATGCTGAGGCTACCGATCTCGCGCTTGGCCTCGCTGCGCGTCATGCCAGTGGAGGCATTGCCGCTCAGCAAAATGGCCGCACCGTCACCAGCGACGCGCCAATCCTGGCCTGCGGATGAATTAGAAGAAGTTGCGCCCTCGGGTACGAAAGCGCTGATGGTGGCGCCCTGGCCCAAGCTCAAACTGTCCTTGGCCAGCAAGAGCAGCGACTGCGTGCGCAGCGGCTGGGTGGCGTCGCTCGAAATATTGACCGTGCTGCTGCGAACGTTCAGCTTGAGCGGCTCGCTCAAACTGGCCGGTGCGGCACCCAGTACCAGGCTTTGCACGCCCAGGTCGGACAGTTGTGCCGGGCTCAGCCACAGCATATCAACGTCCTGCGCCGACGGCGTGCCGCCGACCTGGATACGATCGGCAGCAAAAAACGCCGCCCCGCCGCTGCCTTGCAAGCCTGCCTTGTTCTTGGCCGCGTCAAAGCGCATCGCCCCTTGCAAGTCAACCCGCTGAGCGGTCACCACCAGGCTGCCGGCGTCGCGGCTCAGCGCCGGTGTGACGCGGTCCTGCTTGGCCGCCAAGGCGCTGAAGAATGAGTCGGCCTCGGCCATGCGGATCTCGCTGGCCTTGCGCGCCTGCGCGGGGGTCAGGACTTGCCAGGTGCTGCTTTGAGCGTCCAGCACTTGCGTGCCGGCTACACCTAACTTCGCACCCACCAGCACCGTGCCGTCATCACGCTTGAGCGCCGTGCCCAGCGCCAGCGGCGTACCCGCTGCTGCAGGGCGCAGCAAGAACGCACCGTCCAGCAAGGCATAACGAGCCGGCAAGAGGGTGTAAGTCCCGGCAGGAACCGGGCCGCCGGTGCCGATCGTGATCTGGCGTCCAGAACTTGGCGCTGTGGATGCTTCTGTCAGTTTGACGTCGGCGTGGCCGCCGCTGGCGACGGCCGGCACGATGGCAAAAGCGCCGTCACTGCCGCTGAACACGTCGGTAGAGCCTCCGGGGCCGGGCACAAACTGCCAGGCCTGCAAGCTGCCGCCGCCGCTCAAATCAAGCTTGGCGCCGGCGTCAACCCGAACCTTGCCTTGAGCCGAGCTCAACACCAGCGACTTGGCCGGCGCGGCGCTGGCCGTCAGCACGGCCGACTCGGCACCTGGTGCAAACCATTTCTCACCCGACCAATTGCCGAACAGCAAGTCTTGGCCGGCGGCGCTGACGCTGGTCTCACTGCCGCTGAGCAAACCAACGCTCTTGGCGCCCTGCAACTCGATGCGGCCGGCGGGCGCGCGCAAGCGCCCGCCCTGCACAATCATGTCAGCCTGTGCCAGCAGCGAGCCGCCTGCGCTCCAGGGAGCGGCAGGCGTGGTTGTGCCTTGCAGGCCAAATTCAATGCTGTGGCCGCTGGCAGACAACTGGAATTGGGTATCTGTAGCGGGGAAGATTTGCGCTGCGTTCAGGCGCACATCGGCCAAGGTCGTCAAGCTGCCGAACAGCAGACCTTGTTTGTAGCTATGGCTCTGCAGCAGCAGATCACCGCCGCTGAGCAGGCTCAAATTGCCCAGACCTTGGGTGACCAGTTCGCCGTCCAAAAGCAGGCGCTCGCTGGCCTGCAATGTCAGCTTGGACGCGCCTGTGCTGGCTTGCGGCAGCGGTCGCTTACCTGCAGTGGCTTCCACGATCGCCTGGGTATTGGCCCAAACCAGATCGGCGGCAGACAAACTGGCCGCAGTGTCGCCAGACATGGCCACCACCGGCGCATCCAAACTGATGGCGCGCGCCAGATTAAGGCTAACGCCGCCATCGACGGCGATACGTTCACGCGCGCTCAGGCTCAGTTCGTCCGCCCCCGACGCTTGCAAGGCGGCGGCCGATAGAAGCGCCCTGCCCTTCAATTCGGTCGCTCCCTTCAACTGCTCGGGGCTGAGATTGGCAGAGATTTGGGTCTGTTGCTGGCCCACGCGCAACTCGCGCAGCGGCGGCAACTGATCGGTGTTGCCGGTGAGCGTGCCGAGCTCAAGCCGCACAGACACTTTGCCGCCGGCCTGATCTTTGGCGCCGGCAAAAGCGCGCAAGTCCCCTTCCAGCAACAAGTCCTGATTGGCACGCACCGTCAGGCTGCCGGCGCCACTGGCGACGGTTTGCCGCGTTAGCTGCTCGCTGCCCGCCACGCGTTGCTTGAGGTCCAGTTCTCCCACCGCCCCGCTGATATCGATCTTTCCGCCGCTCTGCCAGACAAGGCTTGAGGCCAAGCTGCCTGCGACCTCCAAATTAACGCTGCCGCCGGGCAAAACTCGACCCTGCAAGAGCCCGTCGTTGCTGGGCTGCATTTGCCGCTGGCCGGCCACATCGATGCGGCTATTGCCACCCAACCACAAATAGCGGGGGGTGTTGACGTCCTGGACATTGGTGTTGCGGCTCAGGCGCAGATTGACTTGGCCGCCGGTGGCCGTCAGGCTGCCGTCCACCATCAGGCTCGTGCCTGCAGCCAAATTCAGCTTGGCCGTCGGGGCCAGCGAGATGGCGCTGCCAGTGGCCATATTCAGCTGCCCTTCCGGACGGGCGACGCCGAGTCCACTGGAGGCCAAACTGATGTTGACAGGTTTGGCGAAGCCGGTGGTCTGCGAGCCGGCCTGCATCAGCGCTTGCACCTTGGTGCTGTCCGCCGTGCTGGCCGCCACGCGGGCCGCGGGGGAGGCCTGCCAAAGTTGCAATTGCGGCTTAAGTTGAAAGCCGCCTGCGATGGTCAGGAAGCTGCGGCCATCCAACGTGTAATTTTGAAACCCGCCCTGGCTGAAGAACTCGCTGCCAAGCTGCAGATTTGCGTCCGGCTTGCTGCCAACACCGTCCGTCAGCTGAACCGAGGCGGCAACCAGGCTCAAGCTGCCGCCCTGCGTCATCGAATATCCGCGCAGCGCAGCATTGCTCAAATCCAGCCCGCGCGCAGCCGCGTCTTCGGTAAAGCTGGCCACACCGCTGCTCAGCACAATGGCACCGGCCGCCGCGCCGCAAATGCGATCGGCGGCGCAATCGCCCAATTTGAGCGTGCCCGTCATCAAGGCCCCGCCGGACACGTCCAGCACCGCGCCTTGGCCCAGCTTGACCGAGCCACCAGACTGCAGCGTCAGGCTGCCACCGGCCAGTCCTTGTAGCGGCGCCTGCGAATCCTGCGCAGCATTGACCCACAGCCCCGACACATCGAGCTTGATCGTCGGCGCCACCTCAACCGCTCCGCTCAGGCTGCGCAGCGTCAGCGCCCCTGCCGGCGCACGCACATTGGCAGCCGCCCTGACCAAGCCTTGCTCCGACAGCAAACTCAGCTTGGCCCCACTGGCCAGCGTCAAGTCCTCACTCAAACCGACGTCTTGCTGTGCCGCCACCACCACATCGCCAAAGCCAGATGCCATCAGACGCGAGGCCGACAACCCTGACTGCGCGCTCAGCGGCGCTTGCAAATCGACGCGCAGATCAGCCCATTGCGACTCGCTCAGCCGAGCGGCGCTGGCGCCCAGCGCAAAGCGCTCAAGAATCGCGCCGTCATAGCTGCCGTCACCAAAATCACTGACATGCTTGAGCGCACCCAGGCGCAATTGCCCGGCCGCTGCCAGCGCATCCAGGCCGGCAGCCTGCCGGCGCCCAAGCACCGTGCCGCCCACCAAGCCACCGTCCAGCGTGACGCGTGGGGCGATGATGGTCAGGTTGCCGCCCGCACGGCCTTCCACATAGCCGGCCTCCAGTTGAGCCGACGACACGCTGTCAAAAGCCACCACCGCGCCCCAGCGGTCGTACTTCGCCTTGTTGACGCCGGCATTGCTGATGCCCGTGTAGAGCAGATCCTTGGGCGCATTGTTCAGCGTGTAGGCCTGGCCATTGCTGCCGAACAGCTGCGTCGGCCGGACCTCGGCTCCGACAAAGTTGACCTGCCCACCGGCCACCGATAGCGTCGACGTGGCATGGCTATAAACACCCTCGCCGGCCAGCAAACGCAGGCTGCCGCCGCTCGCCAGGCGCTCACTGGCGCCGCGCTGCACGCCCTTGCGGTAGCTTTCCAGATCGCCCAGGATGGGCGAGCTTTGGCGGATATCCAGCGTCACCTTGTTGCGGTAAAGCAGGCCTTCTTTTTGCAGCGGCGCATCTTTCAAATCATTGCTGCCCAGCAGCTCGGTGGTGACGAAGTTGCGCGCCACGCTGAGCTCGGTATCGCGGGTGCCCGAGACGTCGATACGGGCTGCAGCATCGATCACGATGCGGCCGCTTTGGTCGCTCATGTTCAGGCGCTGTGAGTCCACCAGCCCGGCCACATAGTTGGGCGTCTTCAGCGCCTGCAGTTGCGCCAACGCGCCGGGTGCAACGATCTCGGCAGCCTGGCCGATGCTGATATTGGCGCCGGCCAGATCCAGGCGCGAGCGCACAAAGGTCGCGTTGTCGTCCGCCAGCAGGGGCTTGCCGTCGGCACCCTGGCCGTCCGCCAAGATCTCGGTACGGCTGCCTGCACCTATCAGCAATTTGCCGCTGGTAGACGCGCGTTTATAGCGCGGGTCCCCGGTGCTGATGCCGTCAGCCGCCGCGTCCAGCGCGTCGCCCTGGGCCAGCAGCATGATAGAGCCGTTCTGGCTGACGCTGGTGCTGGCGCTGATGCGGCCGGACTGATTGACCGCCAGGCCGACCAGGGTGGTGTTGCCGCGCGGTGTGTTGATCACGCCGCCAGCTTTGTTGATCGCCTCACCCGCGCCGGTGGCCATGCCGGCCTTGCCCACCTCGACCAGCAAGCCACGCAAGGCCGGCACATTGGTATTCACCTCTGAGGCATAAATCGCCTCATCCTTGGGCTGCTTGTAGTACACCTCGGCGCCACCGGCCAAGACCACCTGGCCGCCTGGCGCCGTCAGCTTGCCTTCGTTGATGACCTGCTTGGCGAACAAGAAGATGCGCCCACCTTCAGCCGTCTTCAGCTCCGCGCCCGGTTCCACATGAACAAAGCTGGAATTGGCGACATAGGGAGCGCCGTCTGCGCTGTCATAGCGGAATGCCGCCGAGCCGCCGGTGATATTGCCGACAAAGCCGTTCAGATAATCTGCGTTCTTCGGGCTCAGCGTGGTGGCCAGCAAACTGCCCACATCCACGCTGGACTTGGCGCCGAACAAGATGCCATTCGGGTTGTAGATCAGCAATTCGCCGCCATTGGTGGCTTTGAGCTTGCCAAAGATCTGGCTCGGCGCCGTGCCGCCGACGCGGTTCAAGGCGCTGGCGCCCGGCTGCGCCATGTCGAAAGTGACAGAACTGGTTTCGCCGATATTGAAACTCTGCCACTTATAGATCGCGCGCTGGCTGCTTTGCTCGATGCGCATATCGCGCCCACCGAGATTGTTGTTGACGCCGACAGGAAGCCCGGCTTGGCCCTGCCCGCTGACGCGCCACCCGGCCAACGAGTTGACCGGCACCGGCAGCGCCGTTGGCAGTGGTTTAGCCTGTGCCAAGGCCTGCAGCGGCAGCGCTGTCGACAGCGCCGCTACCAGCGGATGCAGCATCCACCGGCCCCATGCGCGACTGCGCGCCGAAGCCGGTGCGGACTTGTGGTTCGGTGTCGTGATGCGTGTGGAGGCCATGGTGGGTGTCTTCTTTTTACTGCTGCTATCGATGCGTTGAATTCAAGGTGCTGGCGGATCGGCGCTGGGCGCGGGGTTCAAGCGCCTAAAAGCGCAGGCCCGCCCGCACATGCACATGCTCTGAAGACGCCGCCGGGTTGCTCGGCAGCGGCTTGTGGCGCTGCGCCCAGTCAAAGCTCAGACTCAGGCCCGGCTGCACCGCCAGACGAAAGCCCAGCCCGGCGCCCAAGAGCGGCGTGCGCCCTTGCTGGCCCGGCTCGGGGTTGTACAAATTGACCTGCGCCGCGTCGGCAAAGCCATAGAACACAATCTCGCTGAAGGCCGGCATATTGACGCCTTCAAAAGCGCTCAAAAAGCCCGGCGCCAGATTGCGGCTGCGCAACTCCATCGACGCCAACAGACCCCGGTCACCAGCCACCGCGCCCTCGTCATAACCGCGCACCGTATCGGCGCCGCCGACTGAGAACTGCTCGGCGCTGGTCAATGCCTGGTTGGCCAATTGGCCGCTTAGGCGCAGGCCCACTTCGGCCGGGCCCAAGCGCTGGGTAGCGCGCCAATCGGCGCGCAAGGTGGCGAAGCCGCCGTCGGCGCCGCGCCGCTTGCAGGCGAATTGATCGGCCTGGCCAAAGTTTCCGTCCAGCAACTGGCAGTCGTCACGAGTCTTCTGCAAGAGCGGGCGCAGGCCCAGCACCGCCGTCACGCTGAGCTGCTGCTGCAGCGTGTTGCCCCACCAAGCGCCGTTGTAGCCGGCCTGAAAAGGCATGTATTGCAGCGGCGAGGCGATCACGCCGCCGCTGGTGCGCACGTCCTCGGTGAGGTTTTTATAGTCAAATCCCAGGCTCAAGGAATGCACCGAATCGGCCAGGGGCCGATTCATGCCATAGCGAAAACCCAGCGTGGTGCCGCGGCCGAGCACGCGGGTGCCGCCCAGCGACTCGAGATCACTGCTGGAGTCAATTGCCGTGAAGTTGAGGCTGTCGCCATCGGCCAGCGGTGCGGTGTAGTTGAACACCAACACGCGCGACTCTCTAGGGCTGAGCGGCGCGCCCATCACGCTGAGCGACACCACATGGTCGCGCTGCAAGAAGTTGTCGTAATGCAGATTGACGGCCATGCGCACCGGGTCGGTGCCGACCGCCGCCGCATTGCTCATCTCGATGCTGCCGCCTATGGGCAGTTTGTCCTCAACTTTTAACTCGGCCTCGACCGTGCCGGGCGCGCGGCCGGGCTTCAGCACCGGCTGCACGCGCCGCTCGTCACCCCGGCTGACCGAGGCGATCTGCTGCTGCACGGTATTGAAGTTAGGCACCTGGCCGGGGGCCAGCTCGGTCACCGCCGCGCGGATGCGGCCTTGGGCGTAGTACTGCGAGCCGGTCACGTAAAGCGCACCGACGCGGCCCTCCAGGACCGTCAGGCGGATCACGCCGCCGTCGACGCGCTGCTCGGGCACGTCCACAAACACGGTCAGGTAGCCCGCCGTTTGATAGGCTTTCTCCAGTGCCGCGCGAGCCGCTTCGACCTCGGCCATGCCCAGCTGCGGGCCCAAAAAGGGCAAAACGGCGGCCTCGATCTGCAACTCGCTCAGGCGGGTGTTGCCATCGATCTCGAATTCAAAGATGTCGAATTTGGGGGCCACGATGGCGGGCGCAGCGGCCTGCGCTGCCGGCTGCTGCGCCTGCACGGCTGCGCCGGCCATACACAGGCCAGCCGCGCACAGCAAGGCTGCAATTGCGCGCAGCTCAAAACAAAACCGCGCCCGGTAGGGGGCGCGGATCTTTTTTAATAAGACGTCCATGAACGCAGTGTCACCAGGGCCGGTGAATCCGTTGTGAAAAGACATGAGCCGTTCGGCTCATGTCGTACCCTCTTATCTTGAGGGTCAGTGGATGACAGTCGGCGCTGCGGTCAAGCCTGGCGAGTCGCCTGACGCCTACGCCAAGCAAGCGCAGCCAAACCCAGGCCGAAGAGGCCGTAGGTGGCGGGCTCAGGCACCGCGTTGACCTGCAGGCCAGCGCTTGGCGTCCAGCCGACAAACTCATTCACTGGAGCCGTCACGCTGCGCACGCCGCCGTAGAGGGCCCAGAAATCGGTCAGATTGCGGCGAATCGCACCTTGACTTGTACTGAGCCCAGTCAAATGCGCTTCCATGTTGAAGCTGAGAATGTATTTGGGGGGGGCAGTTGGGTTGGGATCGTCTTTGACGGTCGCCATCCCCCAAAAGCCGTCATGACTCAGGTTGTCAAATTCGTCGATGTCAATCACGCCGTTCGCGCTTTCGCTCGACGGCTTCAAGCTATAGAACCAAGACGAACTGCCGACCGGGTTGAAGGTACCGAGCGTCCCACCAAGATTGCTGGGCTCACCCGATGGCGAGAAAAAGACGCCGGCGTAACTTGGGGAACTCTCGTCATCGAAACTTGAACCCTGCAAATCGTAGTTTGCTTGCGTATGTTCGGTATTCGCATTGCCATGACTATTGTTCGGGTTCGAATTGCCACCAATATTCAATTCATTCACATAGCTAACCCAGTTCGCGGCAGCATTTTGCGCAACTGCATTTTTATATTTTGTCAGCGCGTTGTATTCGGGGTTGACCACCTTGCCTGGACCGCCCGTGCTGTCGTCGACTCTCAGCGTGGTGTAAAAGTTAGTGGGTACAAAACCGATTGTGCCAACTGAGTAGCCCGCATAGACGCCCCAGACTTGTTTGGTAATGTCTGTTGATTTATCCAGGAATTTTTGGAAGTTAGGGTCCGAATTGAGCGGGTCGAAAAATTTTTGATAGCCGCCGTCCTGTTGAGCCTGAACAAAGAGATTCTTGGCGGGATCAAGCACGGGGACGCCCTCCTCCCAGGGCTTGTTAGGCGCCACAAGCAAACCCAGGTCCTTGGTATAGGAAACTCTTTTGACCGGATCAAACACCACCAGCACCAACTCCGGAAAGACGCCGGCTTCGGAGGTTCCATCACCAGAAATCAGTGCATGTGAGGCACTGGGTACCAGGATTGCCACGCTCAGAACTGTGGCTCGGAGCAGGGGTTGAGCAGGTTTTTTCATGGTCGGCAACTCGATCAGTCAATCAATCAAACAAACGGTCAGTCTTTCAAACAGTCGTTGCGATGTGGGTTTCGCATGCCGCGACCACAACACCCAAACTGTTCATTGAAGTCGAGAGCAATGACTTCAATGACGGCAAAAAAGGGGCGAGCAAAAAGCCAGGCTTGCGCTCGCCCCTGGGTTCAGATCAACTGAGCTTGTGCGGCAGTTGATCTAGCCAACAAAAATCAAAACTGAGTCGTCACTGCTGTGCAAGAAGCGGCGGACTTGCGCGAGGAGTGCGATGTGAAATCGCGCTCGGCTTTTGGCAGGTCAGCCCAAGCGCCGGTGAAGCTGGTAGGCACAGCGGCCAGACCGGCTTGGAAGTCAGGATCCAAACCAGCCAAGATCGTTGCCTTGCCCATGTTGTTGCGCAACAGTTGCAGCAAAGTCAGCTTGTCGCCGGTCGGTGCGTTGGCGCCGCTCTTGGCCCATTGCATGGTGGACTCGAACACAAACTCGTAGGAACCATCGACAACGTTGGCACGCTCAGGAGCGACGTTATTCAGCTTGACATAGCGGTAGCCCTTGTCGCCCACAACGCCATTGACGGTAGGCGTTGGGTTGTTCTCACGACCGATCACAGCCAGGCCGTATGCGCCGGCGATGTTCTGCACCGTGGTGCCCAAGCAGGTTTCAACCAAGCCAGTGCTGGTATCGGCCTTGTAGGCAGCGGAACCCAGTGCGCCCAAGACGCCGGTCGTACCACCCGTGGTGGCTGTCGGGCCAGCCACTGGATACTTGTCACCGCCGCCGCATGGGTTTTGGGAGAAGAATGCGTTTGCAGCGGCTTGCGTGCCCGAGCTGGCGGCGCGGCGGCAGACGTTGACCTTCTTGTTCACGGCATTGGCGTCAGCCGCAGCGTCGACAACCAGATTCCAGCCCTTCTTGGCAGTGGTGCTGCCCTGGAGTTGGCCGGTCAAGACACCACGCACAAATGGGATTGGCAGGCTAGGCTGCTTGGCAGCAGATTCGTCGATGGCGGTAGCAGTAGGGTCAACCAGACCCTGGGTTTTTTGCAAAGCCAGGTACAGATTCTTGTTGACGGCGACGCCGAAAATGTTCTGCACAAAGCCGACGGCTTCCAGATTGGCAACCGAGCGACCCAGGCCGCCGTTGATGGTGTTCTCCAGCAACGATGGCTCAACGTCGGACAGGCCGGCGTCAGCCAAGCCAGCAACCGTGCCTGAGCACAGGAAACCTACTTTTTGGATGTCGGTCGCTGGCGAAACGCTGCCCGCTGGTGTGGTGCAAGTTGCATCGACCTTCATGTGCGTTTGGGTCGCATCGGCCGTGATCAGCGGGCCAACGCCTTGGCCGGAACCGCCTGCATCACGCTTGGTGATCAAAACTGGTGTACCGACACCCCAGCCGCCGACGGCAGTCTTCAGCAAGAAGGAGTAAGCGCGGTGATTGGCGCCGGTGGCGTCGTTCCAGAACACGTCCAAGGACTTTTGGCCAGCCTTGGGGTGACCGTCAGGATAAACACCGGCCAAGTCAGCCTGGATGAAGCCACCCAGAGCGAAACGCAAGGCGGATGCGCCGGTGATCTTGATTTCTTTCAAGGTGCCATCATTGCGCGCGGCGACGACTTCAGCTGGGGTCAGCGCGTGGGCCGAACCGAGGGCAGCCAAAGCGGCCACGGCGATCAGGGAGCTGCGAAATTTCATCATGATGTTTGCTTCTCTATCGGGAGTTAAGTTCAGAAAAACTTGGCAAGGCTGCGCCCAAGACATGGCCAAATGGCCATGCCTCAGACTTCAAACCAGACTTGGGAAATTAAGCTTGGCGGCGGCGAGCAACGAAACCAACAGCGCACAGACCGGCGATCAACATCGCGTAGGTGCTTGGCTCTGGAACTGCAGCGGTCGCAGCAGCGGTGATGTTCGAACCGTCAAAATTAACCTTGACCGTTGTGAACGGAACCACCAGAACCTTTTGGCTGGCGAACGAGCTCGAGCTTGTCAGGTAGACGATGTCGGCAGCTTCACCGACGGCGCTGCTCGCACCGTAGGTATTGCCCAGGTTGGTGTAGCCATTGGCGTAGTCTTCGGTGCCGACCAAACCGGTCCACTCGATGTTGTTCACGCCTGCATCAAGACCGATGCCAGCGTTGTTGGCCGACAGGTCTGATTGAACGAAGAAACCAGCCAAGTTTTGCGACGCGTTGTTGAACAACGAGTTGATCAGGTTGTTGGCAACTTGGCTGCTGTTCTTGGTGATCCAAGTGTTGATTTCGTAAGGGTTGGCACCAAAGTCGTTTTGGTTGGTCGCTTGCAAAGACCAGACCGTGCCTGTGCCGCCCAGCGCTTGGAAGCGGCTGTACTCGCTGCCCAGTACGCTCACATTGAGGCCTTGAGCCAGGAATTGGTTGGTCGTGATGCCCAGATCCTTGGTGAAGGAACCCTTGTCGTTATAGGCAATGAACACCAGCTCGGCTTCACCCGTAGCGGCTTCCCAGCCGGTGGCGATAGTCGCGAATGCAGGCGAGAACGAGGCTGCAGCCAAAGCGGCCAGGGCGATTTTCTTGATTTGCATAATTTTCTCCGTTAGGAAATAAAAGAACTTCTTACAAAAAGACTGGCAGAGCAACGGGACCTTCCCGCGTCTGCCCGCTACGCCTGTGCCGCCTCCCCTGAATCGCTTTTTTTCGACCTTCTCTTAAGCAAGAAGGTCGCTGCGATTGGCGGTGACTTTGGGCGCCTGGGTCGGGTGACCCGCAAACAAAGAACGAATGAAGAGAAAGCTCGCTTCGAAAAACAGCCCTCTCAGGAACAAACAGGACTTTGACCGATCAACGTGACACCGTTTCGGTGCTTCGGTACTAATTCACAGTCCAAACGGACTAGGGTGAAGTCATGATTGAATTCAGCCCACCCCCCATTTGGGTGTTTCGATGGCTATTCGAGCCTTCAGACGGCTGCTGCAGTGGTGGTGGCCGTCTTGACCATTTCCAGCGGCGCGCGGTCCAGCAAGTTCATCGACATCGCCCGTGCAACGGCCTGTGCGCGGTTGGCGGCATTGAGCTTGCGCAAGATTTTTTGCACATGGTTCTTGACCGTCAGCGCACTGATACCCAAGACTTCGCCGACTTGTTGATTGCTCATGCCCTCGCGCAGCCAGGACAAGATTTGCCGCTCGCGCTCGGTGATGCCGGTCTGACGCGCGCCGTTGACGGGCGCCGGCTGCGGCGAGGCGTTGACCTCGCGCTCGACCACCTGCACACGCTGCCAGGTGGCATGGATATGCGGCATCATCAGCTCCAGATAGCTGCTGTGCTGGGGCAATAGCTTGGCGTTTTGCAGCGCAAAGACGAAGAAGCTCTCAATCTCGCTGGGCCGCTGCGGGCGCGACACGCCGTGCACCAACAATTCCAGAATGCCGGCCGCGCGCAGGCCGGCGAGTTGCGGCTGCAAGGCCTGACCCTCCAATTGCTCCACCGTCACGCGCACCGGCTTGCAGCGCGCCTCCAGCCACAGACCTTGCAATTGCTGCATCAGCACACAGCGCGGCGCGGTCAGACTGAGCAGCACCTCGTCGGCGATGGTGACATTGTTGAAAGCATCGAAGACCAATTCCCGCTGCGTGCGCTGATAGGCGCCGCAGATGGCGATCTGATGCGGGATCAGCAGTTGCAGATTGCTCTGCGTCCAGACGAAAAATTGGTAGCGGCGGCGCACGTCCAAAGACTGTTCGGCCGCCCGCACGATGGCTTCGATATGGCTGTTGCTCAGCAGCACAGCGTCGTTCATTTCAGAGTTGTGCATGGTGGGTTTTGCGTGGACAAGGCAAAGATAGAAAAGCGCGACCGATGAGACTTGGAGGTGCTCGGCGCGTGGACTGTAGTGAGGCCAGATGACCGGGTGTTGAAAAAAGCTTTCTTGTATGAGCCGTTCGGCTCATTCGGATGCCAGAACTTCGGTTTGGGCGGTGAATTGCAGTTCGGACACCCTGGGTTTGCGCGCCTTGGCGGGCGAACTTGCAGCCTCAGCGACACCGACTACATGGCCGGTGGCCAGCAATATCGCTCGCGAGCGGCTGCTGACGCCGACGATGCCGCTGACCATGGGCGCGCCTTGCTCCTCGCTCACGGCGGCGCTGCCCAGTTGCCCTGGCGGCCCCGGCAGCTTCTTTTTCTCCAGCGCTTCGCTCGCTGCCTCATCCTGATCCCTTGGCTTCTTGACCGCCACATGGCCAACAATGAGCTGCCAGTCGGCCCGCCCGGTGAAAGGGTCGGCGTAGAGGCGGCGCAGATGTCGCTGCACAGTGCCGCTGCGCCGGTCTTCCAACAAATCTTCGAGCCGCTGCGGCAAGCTGTTAGCTCCGGCCGGGCTCGCCCGCATATAGCCGCCAATGGCCTTGGCAATCGCCTCACCGCGAAAGCGCAGCTCGGCTTCTCGTTCACGTTGTTGGACCAGTTGCTGGCGCTGACCCAAGGCAGCCAGTGCGACACCGCCCAACGCCACCATGAAGAGCAGCCACAGATAGGTGAAGCCGCGACAGCCTGCAGGCCTACCAATCCGCATACAAGCTCCCGTCCGGCGCCCGCCCCGCCTTGCCGCTGCGCACATCGAAAACTTGCCCCGGGGTCTCTAACTCTGGCGGCGGCGTCAGCGCGAGCCAGGTCGATGCGCTGCTGGTCAGCGGGTCTTCGGGGATCAGGCGCAGATAGCGGGCATCGACCAGTTCTTGCAGTGATTCGGGGTAGCGCGCCTTGTCGGCGACGAAATGATCGATGGCACCGCGCATCACTTGCAGCGAACTGCGCAGGCTGTTCGCGCGCGCGCGCTCGACGCTGGCAAAGTAGCGCGGCGCGGCAATGCTGGCCAACAAGGCGACGATGGCCATCACCACGATCAACTCGATCAGGGTGAAGCCGTTTGTTCTAGCTGCGCGAGGGCTCATGGGTCGCACTTTCACCAGTCGCGGTAGCGCGTGCCGTCCAGGCCCAGGCCGCTGGCTTGCGAATAAACGTCGAACACATCGCGGCCAGGCTGCGGCGCGTCGGCCGGGCTGTCATAACTGCGCAAGCCCCAGGAGCGCGCGGCCGGCAGTGCCGGGTCGGCCAGCGGGTCGCGCGGCAGCCGACGCAGGAAGTAGATCTTGCGGCCCTTGGGATCTTTGGCATCGGGCACGCCCTCGACCAGTGCGCTCAAGTTCGGCGGGTAGCCGCTGGCGTCTGCCGCCACCACGATCTGCCCGTTCAGACTCGCTTGCTTGTAGGCATCCAGCGCCAGCCGCAGCGTGCGCAGGCCCTGGCGCAGCTCGCCTTCCTTGTGGCGCTTGTTCATCCAGACGCTGAGCGGCTGGGCAGCTGCGGCCAGGATCCCGACGATGGTCACCACGGCCAGCATTTCGACCAGGGTGAAGCCATATATGGCACGCACGCGCGCCATGGGCCTAGTTGCCGGTGACCGACACACCGGTATCTCCTTCAAGCTGGACCGGCAAGGCTTCGCCCTGCGCGTTGAGCGCGACCAAATTATTCAGCTCGATGTTTGAGTTTCGCCCTGCTGAGCCAGGGCGCGCGCGCAAGATGACGACTCGCTCGCCATGGCCGGCCAAGTCGAACTCAATCAAACCGTTGGCACCTGAACTGCCGGCAGACCCAGCCTCGGCCAGCATGAAAATGCTGACATCAAAGCGCATTTCGCCCCGCAGCTTCAACGCCGACTTGTTGTGCAAGGTGACCGCCAGCGTATCGCCGACCGAGGTGTTGTTGGTGGTTTGAATCTCCAGTTCACCCTGCAAAACCGGCGCATCGGCAGGCGTTTGACCGTAGGTCTTGCCGACCCCTGGCGCAGGTATCGAAACTGGCGCTGTCAGATTGATCCCACTCGCCCCGCCGCCGCCCGTCATCGGCAAGGCGACTGCCGCGGCCGGCCGCAGCCTGGCCCCCTCGGCGCCGGGGTTGCTGTCATAACCCGAAGACAAGACTGTCCGACTCGCCTCCGGCAGATTCAAATTGCGCAGCACACGCGGCGTGATCAGCAAGACGATTTCGCTCTTTTTGCGGTTGTCACCCTGCACACCGAACAAGCGCCCCAGCAGCGGCGCCTCGGACAGATAAGGCAGGCCGCTGATGCTCTTGCGATCTTCGTCGCTGATCAACCCGGCCAGCACCTGCGTCTCGCCATCGCGCAGCCGCAGCGAGGTGCTGGCCTTGCGCGAGCCGATGCGGTAGGCGCTGGTCGGCTGGGCGCCGCCCGAGCTTTCCTTCAGGCCGAGGTTGCTGACCTCCAGATTGACCTTCATCACCACCTCGTTGTCGAGCTGGATGCTGGGTTCCACCTCCAGCGTCAGGCCAACGTCGATATAGGTCACCGAGGTGGAAACGCCGACATTGGCGGTCGAGGTGCTGGTGAACACCGGCACCTTGTCGCCAATCTGGATCTTGGCTTTTTCTTTGTTGCGGGCACGCAGCTTGGGGTTGGCCAGCACATTGCTGGCGCCAGTGCCGCCTTTGAGCTTGGCCGTCAGCACCGGATTGGCCACCATACTGCGAAAGGCACTGCGCTGGCCTAGCTCCACCAAACCACTGACACCGGGCAGGCCGTAGCTGACCTCGGACGGCCATTGCAGGCCGAACTGGTCGTCGCGGTTGGTCTCGATCTCCAGCACCTCGACATCCAGCATCACCTCGGGCTCGGGCAGGTCAAGACCGGCAATCAGCTGCTCTATCATCGCGATCACCTCCGGCGTGTCGCGCGCCACCAGCAGGTTGAGGCGCTCGTCGATGAAGATGTCGCGGGTCTTGGCCATCATGCGCACCAAGGCTTGTGCCTGCTTGACGTCGGCGTTATTGAGGTAAAAGCTGCGCGTCACCAGTTCCTGATGCTCGCGCTGCTTGGCCTGGGTATTGGGGTAGATCAGCACCGATTTGTCGTTCAGCAGCTTGCGCTCGAGCTGCTGCGTGGACAGGATCACCCGCATCGCCTCGTCCAGCGTGACCTCTTTCAGGTAAATCGTGACCTTGGCGTCGCCGCGCACGTCTTTGTCGAACACGAAATTGACGCCGGCGCCGCGCCCCATCGCCTCGAACACGGTGCGCAGTGGCGCATCGCGGAACTCCAGGCTGATCGGTTTTTGAAAAGCTTCTGCCAGCGCAGAAGGCAGCGGCGGCGGCGCATATTTCTGCCGCAGCTGCTGATTCAGCGCCAGCGCGCCGGATTGGCCGGGGTCTTCGGCCAAGACCTGCTGCACCGATGCGCGCGCCAGGTCAAACTGCCCGGCCTTCAACTGCTGGCTGGCTTGGCGCACCTGTGCTTCATGCAAACGGGCGCGCTGGATCGACTGGCGCAGGCCCTTGGTCCGGGGCGACTGCGCGTCGACCATTTCCATGCGCTGCACCAGCGCCTCGGCCAGATCGAGTTGCCCGACCGCGCGGGCGGTCTCGGCTTGTGTGGCCAAGGCCAAGAGGCTGCGTTCGGTCTGGCGTGCGTAGGCCAAGCGCAAAGACATGTCCTGCGGCGCGGCCGCGCTGGCATCGCGCAACATGCGCCAAGCGGCCTCATGCTCGCCGCGCTGCAGCAGCGCCTCGGACTCGCGCAGCGCCGGCGCGGCACAAGCGGCCAAGATCATGACAAGGCTCAGGCCAGCGACATGCCGAAATGAAGGGACTGGAAACGTCATTTTTAGGGGCTCGAAAAGGCCAGGTTTTGTTTTTGTCCGCCAGGCAGCCAAAGCAGCTGTGCACCGGAGGGGTCGATGGCCACGATCCGCCATTGCTGATCGATCACTTCACCCACGCCCAGCACCAGCGTGCGCTGCGCGTTGCTCAGCACAATGCGAGGCCGGCCGGCTTCATCCATGCGGCCGACCAGGCTGTAGGCGACAGGCGGCGCTGCGGGCGGCGCTTGCTCGGCTTCAATATCGGCCTTGGCTGAGCGGGCATTGATGGGCGGCGCTGCCTCAGCAATTTGCGGCGCAGCACTGGCGGCCAGGCCCCAGCTTTGCCGAGCGATCGCGCCTGGCTCGGCCCAGGCCGGGCCCTCATGGGCCGCAGCCAACACCAGTGCAGCCGGCCAGCCGGCTGGCGCGACGTGCAAGGCCGGCTTGGCAAGCGCGGGCCGAGACGGGCCCTGGCTGCTGGGCTTGTCCGAAATCGACTCTTGCTCTTCACGGCTGGCCACCCAGGCGGTGGCAGCCAGGCTCAGGGCCAAGGCGGCCATCAGCAAGCGGCTGCGCAGCGGCGCGCTCATGGCCGCTTCTCCAACTGGGCTGAAGCCGTAGCCGTGGCCGGATGGGGCATTTGCATATGCAAGACCCAGCTCAGCTCGGCCGCCAACTCCGGCGCGCCTGGCTGCAGACGGCGCAGCTTGATCAATTCCAGACTCAGCGCCGGGTCCAAGCGCAGCGCCTCGCTGACATAACGCCTTATTTGTTCGTAATTGCCGTTCACATTCATCGCGATGCGGTATTGGGCCAGGGCCAAGCCCAGCCCCGGCTCGGCCGTGTAGCGAAACTCGCTGCGCGGCCAGGGCAGGCCCAACTCGGTGGCCAGCGCCAGCAGCGCCGCCGTGCGGGCCTGGCGCTCGCTGTCGGGCGGGAAGCTCTGCACAAAACGCTGCGGCGACTGCTGTTCGCGCCGCAACTGCTGCTGCTTGAGCCCCTGGCGCTGCGCAGTCAATTGTTCGCGCTGCTGGGCCAGTGCCCGCTCTTGCGCCGGCAAGAACCAAAGAACGCCCAACAAGGCCAAGAAACTCAGCAAAGCAGCCACAAGGCCCGGCCAGCCCAGGCGCGCGAGCAACTGCCGCGCGGGCTCCGGCAAACGATCCACTTGGGCCTGGAAAAGCAAGGCCGGGCTGCTCATGAACGCAGCCCGGTGGCACGCCGGCGCACCACTTCAAAGCGCAAGGCATTGCCAGCATCGGCTGACTCGCCCACGGCCTCGGGCCGCTGCAAACGCGTCAGCACCACCTCCTGCCTAAGGCTTGCAGCTGCGCCTGTGCCTGTGCCCGTGCCCGTGCCCGCGCCTGAGCTTGTCGCCGCAGCGGGCTGACTCGCCGCCTGCATGGCCAAGCTGTCCACCAACTGCATCACCAGATCGGCCGTGGGCGCCAGCCCTTCCAAACGCAGCGACGCACCCTCCATCTCCAGCGCCTGCATTTGCAAGCCCGCCGGCAAGGCCTGCTCGACCGCCAGCCAGCGGCTTGCCCAGTCCTCGCCCTGTTTGGGGTTGAGTTGAGCATGCAGGCCCCAGGCCCGACGCTGCAGCTCGGCCGCGTTTACAGGCGCCTCGCCGCTCGCCACCCGGCTCTCAACAGCGGCCAACTGATGCAACAGAGCGGCCTGTTCGTCCAACACGCTGCGCTGGCCTTGCAAGTCCTGCCACCGCCAGGCCAAGGCCAGCAGCATCGCGGCTGCGACCATGAGCCAAACCCACATCCACACCGCCGGGCGCTGCGGCGCGGGCATGAAGTCGGGGCGCGGCCAGCTGCTTGGGCTTGCTGATCGTTTCGCCATCCCAAACATCAGTGCAGGGCCTCCGCCGCCAACCAATGGGCGCTTTGTGGGCCTTCAGAAATCGAGTCCAGCGCCAGCTCGGCCATGCCGCCGCCCCAGCCCATCAGCTTGGGCGCGTGGCTGTTGCCGGTGGCCGGCTGCAAGCGCTGCAGCAAAGCCTGCAACTCGGTGCTGTCGCCTTGGTCCAGATAGCGCTGCTGCACATCCACCACCTGCCCGCGCGCCAAGCTCAACCAACTCAGCATGCGCCCCTCCAGCAGACCCAAGCCCGAACTCTCGGCCTGCGCCCAGACGCTGTCGGTTGCCGCAGCTTGTGCCAAGGCATGGCTCCAGGCCGGGCGCACCGACAAGATGCGCACGCCATGCGCCAGCGCTGCGCTGGTCAAGGCATTCAGGCTCAAGCCAGCCTGTTCCTGCAGCGCCACCGCATTGCGCTGCTGGCCTTGCGACCAGACCGCCAAGGGCCAGGCTTGCGCGGCTGCGCCAAAGTAATGCACGAACTGCAGGCGGGCGTAAGACCGGACAGCCTGCGCATCGGCCAGGGGCATATCGGCCGGCACGCTGACGTTGTGCACCCAGGCTCCGCCGACCCAGATGCGCACTTGCTGGCGCGGGTGCGCGGCGCACCATTGCTCGAAGTCGGGCCAGCGCTGGCCCGCGCCCTCTTGCTCATAGCTCCACAGGCCCGACTCGCCCCAGTACAGCGAAGCGACCGGCAAGCTGCGCGCAAGCTGCCAAGCCTTGAGTTTTTGCAAAAAACGGGAAAAAACGGAATCAGTCTGCAAGCGTGACACGATCGAGTTCCTCCAGGGTTGATTCGCCGCGCCGCACCAAGGCCACGGCGGCCTCGCGCAGCGTGCGCATGCCGCGCTCGCGCGCGGCCTCTTTGATGCGACTCATGGGCGCTCGCGCCGCGATCAGGTCGCGCAATTCATCGTCCAGGCAAAGCAGCTCCGAGACCGCGCGGCGGCCCTTGTAGCCGGTGCCGCGGCAATGTGCGCAGCCGCTGCCCTGCATAAAGTTGTCACCTGCCTGCGGCTGCAAATCCTGCGCTTGCAACTCGGCCAAAGTTGGGCTGACTGGGCGACGGCAATGCAGGCAATTGATGCGCATCAGGCGCTGCGCAAGCACACCGTTCAAGGCCGCCACCACGTTGTAGAGGTCCAGCCCCATATGCATGAAACGGCCGACCACGTCGAAGGCGTTGTTGGCATGCACGGTGGAAAAGACCAAGTGGCCGGTCAGCGCCGCCTGCACCGCGATCTGGGCGGTTTCGGCGTCCCGGATCTCGCCCACCATCACGCGGTCGGGGTCGTGTCGCAAGACCGAGCGCAGGCCGCGCGCGAAGGTCAGCCCCTTTTTTTCGTTGACCGGGATCTGCACCACACCGGCCAGCTGGTACTCGACCGGATCCTCGATGGTGATGATCTTGTCTTGTCCGGTGTTGACCTCGGAGATCGCCGCGTACAGCGTGGTCGTCTTGCCGCTGCCGGTTGGGCCCGTCACCAAAAGCATGCCGTGCGGCTGCCGCGCCAGCGCCCGGATGGCCAAGCGCGCCTCGGGTTCGAAGCCGAGCGAATCCAGCGTTAGCGCGCCCTGCGCCTGGATCTGCGCCCGGTCCAGCACGCGCACGACCGCGTCTTCGCCGAACACGCTGGGCATGATGGACAGGCGGAAATCAATTTCTCGGCCCTGCATGCGCAGCTTGAAGCGGCCGTCTTGCGGCAGCCGGCGCTCACCGATATCCAGCTCGGCCATCACCTTCAGGCGCGACACCAGCTGCTCGGCCGCCAAAGTGCCGTCGAGGTTCTTGATCTCCAGCATCACGCCGTCGACCCGAAAGCGTACCCGCAGGCCGCGCAGATGGGTCTCGAAATGGATGTCGCTGGCGCCGTCTTGCAGCGCGTCATACAGCGTCGCGTCGAGCAGGCGCACGACCGGGCTGGCCTGCTCGCTCAGGTTCAGTGCCGACAGCTCCTGCGCTTGCTCTTGCGCAGTGCCGTCGGCAAAGCCTTCGCCCAGGTCTTGCAGCGCACGGAAATCCTGCTCGCCGGCGCCCAGCGCCGCGTCCACATCCTCGGCCGAGCCGCTGACCCAGCGCAGCGCGCGCTGCAGCCTGGCCTCGATGCGCTGCAGCAGCATGGCGTCATGTTCACGGTCCGCCAGCAGCGCCAGCCGGCCCGCCGCCGACACCGCCAGCACCGCCCGCCAGCGCTGCGCCTCGGCCTGCGTCCATTGCTCGAAGCTAAAACCCCAGGGGGCTTCGTCGTTAGGAAGCCGACCCAGCGCCAGCGTCAATGCCGCGCTCAATTGACCTGCTCCACCAGCTGGAAGATCGGCAGGTACATCAGCACCACCACGGTGCCAATCACCAGGCCCATCAGCAACATCAAGACCGGGTTGATCAGGCGCGTGACCAGGTCACTCAAACGCGTCAACTCCTCGTCGTAGAAGGCCGCTGCCTGCGCCAGCATCGAGCCCATCTCGCCGCTGCGCTCGCCGACCCGCAGCATGCGCAGCGACACCGGCGTGCTCAGGCCCTCACGCTCCAGCGTTTGCGACAGGCGCTCGCCGGTGCACACCGAAGCGATGCAGCGGTCCAACTGCGCCTGCAAATGGCCGGCTATCACGCCGCGCGCGGTCTGCAGCGCCGGTACGACCGGCACACCGGCCAGCAACAACATCGCCAGACTCCGATAGAACTGCGCCAAGGCCAGCAAATGCAGCTTCGGCCCCAACAAGGGCAATTTCCATAAACGCGACAACAGCGCTTGGCGCAAGCCGCGCTGCCAGGCCCAGACCGGACCGGCCAGCATCAAGCAGCCCAGACCCAGCACCACCCAAGGGTTCTCGCCGCAAAACTGGCCGACGGCGATCAGCATGCGCGAAGCCCAGGGCAAGTCCCCACCCACACCTTCGAGCAAGCCGGCAAAGCGCGGCACTACAAACACCAGCAAGAACATCACCACCGCCGTGCCCGCCGCGATCAAGGTGGCTGGGTAAATGGCCGCGGCCACCAGCTTGCTGCGCAGCTGTTCGGCCCAGGCCAGGTAGTCGGCCTGCTCGGCCAGCGCATGCGCCATCTGGCCACTGCGCTCGCTCGATTCGACCACTGCAATAAAGAGCGCATCAAAGGCCTGCGGCTGGCTGCGCAAGGCAGTCGAAAAGGCCTCGCCGAGCTGGATGCGGGCGATCACGCCGTCGAGTGCTGCCGTGCTGCTGCCCCCGCCCTGCTCTTCTTTTTGTTTCAAGGTGACCAAGGCCTCCAGCAAGGGGATGCCGGCCTTCAACAAGACCGACAACTGCTGCGCGAATTGGCGCAAGGGAAAGCCCTGGCCGCTGCGTGCCTGACGCAGCTGGCTTTCGCCGCCACCGAGCGGATGCACCGAGATCAGCGCCGCCGGCGCCACACCCAACGCTGCCGCCACGGCCTGCGCATCCACGGCCGCCACCTGCGCTTGGGCAGGACGGCGGGCGGAATCGAGATAGCTGACGAGGTACTGGGGCATGGCGGACAAGAACGCTGAAAAAGGCCGACAGCAATGAGCCGAAGGAGCTACGAGTGGCGCGACTGTATTCATCTGCTGTGACTGCGCCGTGAATGACAGTGATGTGACATTGACAAGCCAATCAGCACCCGATCTGCTGTTTGTTTTTTGCCCGCCATCAGTCAAAACCAGCCAAACATGAGCCGAATGCCTCATCTGTCACAGGCCTTTCACGGCGCACCGCTAACTTGCTCGCCATGCGTACCAATACCCTCCTTCCATTGCGCGCCGCCGCCGGCCGCGCGCGTCTTCAACTGATCGCTGTTGCCGCGAGCAGCCTGCTGGGCCTCGGCGTTCAAGCGGCTTCCCCCGTCACGCCGACCCTGGCCCCGGCACAGGCGAAGCAGTTGCAAGGCTCCGGCCTGCTGCTGCAGTTGAGCGCATCGAAGGGCTCGGCCAAGCAAGTCCAGGCCTTGTTGGACGAGCTGAAGCTGGGCCTCAACTATCAGCGCAGCGTGGGCTCGGGCTGGCACTTGGTGCAAGCCCAGCAAAACTTGAGCCAAGCGCAGACCAAGGCGCTGAGCGAGCGTCTGCGCGCCGACAGCCGCGTCGCCTTTGTCACCGTCAATGCGCGCGAGCAGCGCGCCATGGTGCCGGACGACACCTTGTTCCGCGCCCCGGACGCCAAAGACGCTCAGTGGTGGCTGGATGACTACAGCGCCAGCACCAACCCGGCCGCCGCCAACTTCACCAAGGCCTGGGACATCAGCACCGGCGCGGGTTCGCCCGTCGTGGCGGTGTTGGACTCCGGCTTGGTCGATCACCCCGAACTGCCCCCGGGCAAGCTGGTGGCCGGCTACAACTTCGTCAGCAAGCCCGAGTACGCCAACAACAACGGCGTCGGCCGCAGCGCCAACACCATCGACCCCGGCGACGCGCTGACGCAGGCCGAGTTCGACGCCAACAAGGCGCTGTGGGACGGCTGTCTGGTGAACGAAAAAAGCAGCTGGCACGGCACCCTGGTGGCCGGCCAGATCGGCGCCTGGACGAATAACAAGGCCGGCTCAGCCGCCATCAACTGGAACGCACAAGTGATGCCCGTGCGGGTATCCGGCAAGTGCGGCGCGGCGGTGGGCGATATGGTCGACGGCATGCGCTGGTCGGTGGGTTTGCCCGTGAGCGGCGCGCCTGCCAATCCTCACCCGGCCAAGGTACTGGTGATCGGCTATGCCGGCCTGACCTCTTGCGACATCAACGACCCGGACAAGGATGTGGCCGCTGCTGCCAAGCTCTACAGCGACACGATTGCCGAGTTGCGCGCCAAAAACGTGTTGATCGTTGCAGCGGCCGGCAATCTGCGTGGCGCGGTCGGCCGGCCGGCCAATTGCGCCGGTGTGATGGGCGTGGCGGCCGTCAACAAGCAAGGCTTCAAGACCATTTATTCCAACTTCGGCAAACAGATTGCCTTGGCCGCGCCGGGCGGTGACCGCGACAGCGGCGCCACCTGCGACAGCTTGCTGGCCGACAGTGGCATCGTCTCAACCTACAAACCCAATCTCGCCAGCACGCCACCGTCCTATCACGCGGCCGTCAGCGGCAGCAGCTTCGCCGCACCGCAAGTCGCAGGCACGGCCGCGCTGATGTGGGGGCTGAATCCGACCTTGACACTGAACCAAATCGAAGCCGGCCTGAAAGCCAGCGCAAGGCCGCATGTACTGGCCCCCGACTTGGGCTATTGCACGGCCAGCAACAAGAGCCGCTGCACTTGCACCGCCGACACCTGCGGCGCCGGCTTGCTGGACGCCGCAGAAGCGCTGAAGTTTGCGCAAGCACCGAGCACATACGCCGCACCCAAGCGCGACGCCGTGGTCCTGAGCAGCCCGGCGCTGAAAAGCTGCGGGGCATTGCAAGGCAGCACCGCTTTCACGCCGCCCGCCCCCACACCTACGCCGACCCCAACTCCCACGCCCACGCCTACGCCAACACCGACGCCAGAGCCTGCGGCAGACGGCGGCGGCGGAGGTGCAGCCTCGCCGCTGTGGGTGGCCGGCCTGGGCTTGGCGGCATTTTTGCTGCGCCGCCGGCAAACGCCGCTGAGCAGCAGCTAGTGGCCTGGAAGATTGAGATGGGAGTTGAGGACCGCGGCAAGGCAGCTTGTATCGCTTGGACTGCAACTTCTGACTTGATGGCTACGGGTCACTCGTTCGTTCGGTCTTGACGGCAGCCTAGCGCTGCTGGCCGCACGCCACTCTGAACCCAGCTGAAACAAAAATCGCGCTGTCCATTGCTGGGTAGCGCGATTTTTTCTTGGCAGGCCTTGGCCCCAAAAGTGGCGGCAAGCCTGCTGGCCGGCCGCAGGCGATTGCCCTATAAAGCCTTCAATGTCAGTTCGCTGAGGCGCTCCGCACGGCGCACTTCCAGCGCCAGCATTTGCTCCTGCAAAGCAACCGCACGCTGCTCATGTCGATAGCTCAAGAGCAAATCGCCCGCGCCGTCGCGTTTGAGTTCGATCAGCACGCCATCAGTGCTGCGCCATTGGCCAAATGTATCGCTTTCGCTGCGCAGCGGGCTGCCATATTTCTTGCGCAAACTGTCCTGCAAGCGCTGCAGGGTTTGGCTCGCAAACGCCGCCTCCTGAATCCCGAAGCGATAAGTCACGTGAACCGGCACCAGCAATTGCGAGCCCGCCTGCTTGCCGTATTGCAAGCTCATTTGGCGCGCACCGGGCAGCATCTTGCCGAGCGCGTAGATCTCGCGTTCCGCACCGGCGCTTTGCTCTTGCTCTCGCATGCCCAACTCCGTCAGCGCACTGCGCAGTTCACCGCGACCCATGCAAAATACCGGCAAGTCGAACAGGGCAACCTGCGCATGCTCACGGCATTCCTTGCTCTGCTTGAGGCTGGCGAGCAAGACCTCGGCCTTGGCAACGCCGTCTTTTTGCGCCTCGGTCAACAAGACTTCGGCCCTATCCGGAGCGACGGCTGTGCCGTGGCCATTCAGGCCGTGATAGGCCCAAATCATCTTGCCGAGTGCATCATTGAGCTTGGCAGCGGCTTCGGCATGACGGGCACTCAAGGCCATGGCTGCGGCATCGCTGGTGTCGCGCAGCATGCTTGCAACAGCCATGCTGGAATTGGCCTTACCGGCCAAGGCTTCGGTTTGCGTGAACTCGCTGCACAGGGCTAAAGCCTTGTCGAATTGGCGCTCACGCACGGCCGACTCGCAACTGGCGGCATAGCGCTTGGTCAAGGCAGCCGTTGACTCTGGCGCGCTGCCAGCAGCAGCGACAGGCGTAGCGGGTGCCTTGGTCGCTGGGGCCGAGGCCTTGGCCTGAGTCACCCAGACGGTACCCGCGATTCCGGCCAACAATACGCCGCAGGCCACCGCGATCGGCAGTGCTGCACGACCCAACTTGTGCCCTTGCTCAAGAATCATGACGCTCTCCATTCGAGTTTCTACTGAGCCCGAACTGTCGCAATCCTCGGTGACGCCGTAATTAAGTCACGGTGCATGATGCACGCCATCCGGACTATCTCGCATGGGAGAGCTAGTGAAATACGCGGCCAATCTCTTTGAGGTGCCTGCGCAATGAAAAAAGCACTTAGAACCTTGCGGCGCTAAGTGCTTGATTTCATTCTTATTTTTGGTGGGCCCTGAGTGACTCGAACACTCGACCTACGGATTAAGAGTCCGCTGCTCTACCAACTGAGCTAAGAGCCCTACACTTTGCGTAAATCGCACAAATCAGCACGACTTACTAAGCTTCGCAGTATAGCCTATTTTTCGTACATATTAACTGTTTAGCCAATACATACTTATATTTTTAGACTTGCTAGATCTGGTGGGTCGTGCGGGACTCGAACCTGCGACCTACGGATTAAAAGTCCGCTGCTCTACCAACTGAGCTAACGACCCATCAAGCGAAGCTCACTATTCTAATCTGAATTTAGGATGTCACGCAATAGACTTATGCGGATTCTTTAAAAGAATCTTGATCAACTCTGCCGCGGCAGCCATGCCAAAACTGGCCGTGACGGCGACGCTCGATCCATAGCCGTGGCAGTTGAGGCTGCCGTCGACCGCGCAAGCCTCGGCGCCTTCGGCTGCAAAGGGGCGATGCACCGGCTCGCGCGAGAACACACAAGCAACTCCCAGCTTGCCTTTGCGCGGCGCTGCATGATGCTGCCGGAGGCGTTGGCGCAAACTGGCCAGCAAGGGGTCGTGACTGGTGTCGGACAGGTCCTCGATACTCATCAGATGCGGTTCGCGCTTACCGCCGGCCGCGCCCACCGCAACAAAGGGCAGGCGCTGCTGCATAGCCCACGCCGCCAAATGCGCCTTGGCTCGAACTTGGTCACAGGCGTCAACCAGGCCGTCGAGCGGCGTTGCGGCGCCGTCCAGCATACCGGGCCAATTTTGCTCATCAACGAACTCTTCAATTACTCGAACGCGGCAGTCGGGATGAATGTCTTGAATCCGCAAGCGCAGCGCTTCGGCTTTGGCCATACCCACCGTTGAGCCAAGAGCCTGCACTTGACGATTGATATTCGATTCGGCCACCTGATCAAAGTCGATCAGGGTCAAGGCCGCGACCCCGCTGCGCGCCAAGGCCTCAACGACCCAAGAACCCACGCCGCCCAGCCCCACGACGGCAAAGTGTGCCCCTCGCAAGCGCTGGTAATCCGCTTCACCATAGAGACGACGCAGACCACCGAAGCGCCGTTCGGCATCTGCCGTGATGGGAAAAATGTCTTGCATAGTTGGACTCGGGAGGGCCAAAGGCTGGGTGATGACCAAGGTCGCGAAGATAAAAAGGCCCCGCAAGCAGGGCCTCTTCACAAACAGACAAAAGGCTTGCGCCCTACTTCAACGCCGCCAGCCGCTCCTTGCCCGCTTGCGCAGCCTCGGTGCCAGGGTAGGCCTTGATCAGGTCTTCCAGACTACGGCGCGCCAGCTTGACGTCTTTCAACTCAATTTGGCTATTCGCCAAGGCCAGCAATGCTTCGGCAGCCTTGGGATGCTGAGGGTTGCTGGAAATAAAGGTTTTGAAAGTTGCAATTGCGTCCTTGTAGTCGCGTTTGCCATACTGTGCATTGCCGAGCCAAAAGCGCACCGAATCAACATATCCGCTGGCCGGAAAACGACGCAGAAAACCCGCCATCGCAGTCGCCGCCTCGGCAAAATCACCGCGACGAATCAAGCCCATCGCGGCCTCGTATTGCCGGCGCTCCTCGGGCTCAACTTGAAACTCTTTGCCGTCCAGCTGCACTTTTTGCGGCTCCAGCGGCTTCAAGCGCGAATCCAAAGACTGCGCCTGATCACCCAACTTGCGCTGAGTTTCCGCCAAGTCGCGGGCCAGTTGTTCGTTTTGGCCGCGTAGCTTGGCAATTTCTAGACGTAGCGTGTCGAGCTGAGCATTCAGATCGAGCATGCTGCGACGCATCGGACCCAATTGCTCCTGTGACTGTGCGGCGAGTTGCTCGACGCGAAGTCGCTGGGCGTCTTCACTTTGCTGAACCCGGTTGCGCAACTCAAGAATCGCCTTGCGTGCCTCGTCATCGTCGAACAAGGCGGCCTGCGCCGACAAGCTGAACAGCACGCTCGCCGCCATGGCCGCCAGAGTTCGGCAAAGATGCTGACGCTGCAGCCTCACTTCACTTGTCCTTCAGCTCAACGCGGCGGTTCTTAGCCCAGGCTGCTTCGTCGCTGCCTTGAGCTGCGGGCTTTTCTTTGCCGAAACTGACCGGCTCGACCTGCGCCGCGCCCACGCCCATCAGGCTCAAAGACTTGGCCACAGCCTCAGCACGACGCTGGCCCAGGGCCAGGTTGTACTCACGTCCACCGCGCTCGTCGGTGTGGCCTTCCAGGCTGAGTGCCAGCTTGCGGTCATTGGCGAGACGCTTGGCATGGGTTTCGACCAAGCCACGATATTCATCCTTGACCACATAGCTGTCGAAGTCGAACAAGACCACGCGCTGGTTGGCAACGGCAGCGGTCAGCTGAGCGCCCAGATCAACGGTCGCGACCTTGGACTCGGCCATAGGCATGCTGCTGGCACCGCTGGTTGCCGAGCTATTGGGTGCCACGGGGCGTGTTTCCACAGGCGCCGGCTCATCCAGCTTGACAGGCGAACTGCATCCGGCCATCACGGCCAGCACCACCAAGCTCATCGCAAAACGACTCATCTTCATTCGGGTCACTCCTTCAAAAACGATCACAGATCCATACCCATATGGCCCACCGCGCGCCAAGCACTCAGCGGACTACAGTGGCGATTATCCAACAAGTTAGCATCAAGGCTTGACAGCCCGCCCTCAACGGCCAAAGGGGCCCCAAGTCGGCTCGCGCACATCGGCCAAGGTCGAGATCAATTTGGCCTTGATCTTGCCGTCCAAGGTGCTGGTCATCAGCACATCTTTGCCGCCCGCCCGCGAGGCGTAGACGAGCAGCCGCCCATTCGGCGCAAAGCTCGGGCTTTCGTCATCGTGGCTATCACTGATCTGCTGCACGGTACCGGAGGCCAAGTCCATCACGCTCAGGCGAAAACTATTGCCGCCCTGCCGAGTGATAAAGGCCATGGTGCGGCCGTCCGGGCTGATGGCCGGGCTGATGTTGTAAGCGCCGTTAAACGTCACACGCTCGGCCGTGCCGCTTTGCCCGCCCACCGCCATGCGGTAGATCTGTGGTCCGCCGCCACGATCGCTGACGAAATAGATCGATCGGCCGTCGGGCGAAAACACCGACTCGGTATCGATCGCCGAGCTTTGCGTCAAGCGCCTCAAGCCGCTGCCGTCCCGGTTCATGATGAACAGTTGCGAGCCGCCTTCACGCGACAAAGTGAGTGCCACTTGCTGCCCATCGGGCGAGAAAGAAGGCGCGCTATTGGTGCCGCGGAAGTCCGCCAGCACGCGGCGTCGGCCGGTTTGCACATCCTGAATCCAGACCACCGCCTTGCGCGTCTCAAACGACACATAGGCCAGCTCTTTGCCACTCGGCGACCAGGCCGGCGAGATGATCGGGTCAGGGCTTGCCAGCGCGACTTGACCGCCTTCGCCGTCGGCGTCGGTGATGCGCAGGCTGTAGCGTCCGCCGGCCTTGGTGACATAGGCCATGCGGGTTGCAAAGATGCCGCGCTCACCTGTCAGTTTTTGATAAATCGTGTCCGAGATGCGGTGCGCGCCCAGGCGCACATCCTCGGGCGCCACCGCATGCGCCTCGCCGCCCAGGTCCTGGCCCTTGACCACATCCCAGAGCTTGTAGCGCAGATCGACCCGGCCGTCGGCCAAGCGTGCCGCGGAGCCGGCCGCCAGCGCATCGGCATTGCGCGCCCGCCACTCTGACCACACCGGCTGACTGCCCTCGAACATGCCGGTCGGGGCGTCAATGATGCGGAACTGTCCGCTGCGCTCCAGGTTAGAGCGAATGATCGCCGCGACCGGCTGAGCCGCCCGCGCTTCGTCGCGAAAATCCGGCACAGCGATCGGCATCTGAGTGCCCCCGACACCGGAAATATCGACACGGAATTGTGCGCTGGCCAGCGGGCTAAAGCCGAGCAAAGTCGCCGAACAAGCGCCGACCGTTTGCCGCAGCATGCCGCGCCGCGAATGATGATTCAGGGAGTTCTGCTCAGGCATTGTTTTCGCAATCAACAGTGGAAATTTTTCGCTGCGGCATTTTGCCTGAGCCTGCCCGGCAGCGACGCCGGCAGGCTCAGCGACTTACAGCAACACGATGTCGTAATGCTCGGTCTGATTGCTCGGCTCCGCGGTCAAGGAGATAGGCTTGCCGATGAAGTCCGACAGCCCGGCCAGATGCTGGCTTTCCTCGTCCAAAAGCATCTCCACCACATTGGCGGCGGCGACGATGCGGAACTCCTTGGGCGAGAACTGGCGCGCCTCGCGCAGGATCTCGCGCATGATGTCATAACAAACCGTTCGAGCGGTCTTGACCTGCGCCCTGCCCTCGCAGGTCGGGCAAGGCTCGCAAAGCATTCTGGACAGCGATTCACGCGTGCGCTTGCGGGTCATCTCCACCAAACCCAACTGGGTAAAACCGCCCAGCGTGACCTTGGTGCGGTCCTTGCTGAGTTGCTTGCGGAACTCGGTCAGCACCGCCGATTTGTGCTCCTCGCGCGTCATGTCGATGAAGTCAACGATGATGATGCCGCCCAGGTTGCGCAGGCGCAGCTGGCGCGTGATGGCCCCGGCCGCCTCCAGATTGGTCTTGAAAATCGTGTCGTCAAAATTGCGCGCACCGACAAACCCGCCGGTGTTGACGTCCACCGTCGTCATCGCCTCGGTTTGGTCAAATATCAGGTAGCCGCCCGACTTCAAATCGACGCGCCGCGCCAGCGCTCGGCTCAATTCAGCGTCGATATTGTTCAAATCGAAAATCGGCCGCTCGCCTTTGTAGTGCTCGAGCTTGGCGGTCGCCGCCGGCATGAACAGCTCACCGAAGCCATGCAGCACGTCGTACTGCAGCTTGGAGTCGATGCGGATCGAGCCGGTACGTTCACTGACCAGATCGCGCAAAACGCGCTCGACCAGGCTCAGGTCTTGATGCAGCAAACTGCCGGGCGGGGAATTGAAGCCCTTCTCGCGAATGGCGGCCCAGGCCTTGCGCAGATAGGCGATGTCTGAGGCCAGCTCCTCGTCACTGGCGTCCTCGGCATTGGTGCGCAAAATAAAGCCACCGCCGCCGCCCTCCTCGGGCTTGCCCACCAACACCTGCATGCGGGCGCGCAGCAACTCACGCGCCTCGGGAGAGCCGATCTTCTGCGAGATGCCGATGTGCTCATCCTGCGGCAGAAACACCAGCATGCGCCCGGCAATGCTGATCTGGGTCGACAGGCGTGCGCCTTTGGTGCCGATCGGGTCCTTGATCACCTGCACGGTCAAGGTCTGACCTTCAAACACCAGGCGCTCGATCGGGGTCGCTACACCGCCCTCGGCATGCTGGCTGCGAATATGGCTGGGCGCACCATTGACATGCAGATCGGCCACATGCAGGAATGCCGCGCGCTCCAGGCCGATATCGATAAAGGCCGACTGCATGCCCGGCAACACGCGCGCCACCTTGCCCAAGTACACATTGCCGACCAAGCCGCGCTCCAGCGCGCGCTCGACATGCAGCTCCTGCACCGAGCCGTTTTCAACCACGGCCACGCGCGTCTCCTGGGGAGACCAGTTGATCAGAATATCTTCCATGGCGCTAATCTCGAATGTTGACGCATATCGGCAGCCTGGGGCCGATATGCGTCAAAACTGAACGTTCCACTGCCGCAGCAATTGCGCCGTCTCGTACAGCGGCAAGCCCATGATGCCTGAATAGCTGCCCTCGATGCGATAAATCCAGGCTGCCGCCTGACTTTGAATCGCATACGCCCCGGCTTTGCCGAATGGCTCGCCGCTGGCGATGTACATGCGGATCTGCTCGTCGCTGAGCGGCGCAAAGTCAACCGAAGACACATTCAAGGCCACACTGCGTCGCTCTCCCAAACCCAGCGCCACGGCCGTGATGACGCGGTGGCTGCGGCCGGCCAACAAGCGCAGGGTACGAAACGCGTCATCGGCATCCAAGGGTTTACCGAGAATCTGCCGATCGACCGCTACCGTTGTGTCTGAACAAAGCACAGGCGCTTGAGCCAAGCCGCGCGCCTTCATTCTGGCCAGAGCAGCGTCGAGCTTGGCCTGGGTGACGCGCTCGACATAGACCTCGGGCGACTCCCCCGCGATCTCGTCCTCCAGCTTTTCCGCATCCTCTTCAGGACCGGCCAAAAGCAGATCGTGGCGCACACCGAGTTGCTGCAGTAGCTGGCTGCGGCGCGGGCTCTGGGAAGCGAGATAGATAAAGTCAAAAAAAGCTGCGCTCATGGGCTCAAATCACTGGCAAATCATTCACGGTGATAGGGGTGGCCCGTCATCACCGTCCAAGCGCGATACAAGCCCTCGGCCAAGAGCACGCGAGCAAATGCATGGGGCAGCGTCAAATCGGACAAACGCAAGGTTTCATCGGCGGTGGCCTTCAGCGAAGGCGCCAAGCCGTCCGGCCCGCCGATGATCAGCGCAACATCGCGGCCGTCCCCCATCCACAGCTTCATCCGCTCGGCCAACTGCATACTGGTGCGGCGCTCGCCGCGTTCATCCAGAATCAGCCGGCGCACACCGCGTGGCAAGGCCGCTTCGATGCGCAGCGCTTCGGCCGCCATCAATTGCTCGGCCGTCTTGCTGCCGCGCGTTTCGGCCTTGACGGCCTTCAACTCCAGGCGCATTTCCGGCGGAAAGCGCTTGGCGAAGTCTTCATAGGCCGTATCGGCCCAGGCCGGTTGGCGCTGGCCCACGGCCACCAAAAGCAAACGCATGCCTGAGGGTTGACTTAGGCGTCGCTGCTCTTCTTGCTGGCGGCCTTCTTGACCGCAGCCTTGACGGCCGGTTTCGGTGCTGCCCGCTTGACACCGACGGTCTTGGTGACGGCTGACTTCTTGGCGGCAGCCTTCTTCACCGCAGGCTTGGCTGCGCCAACCTTCAAGGTGCTGGTGGCGGGCGTCTTGTGATCCACCTCGCGGCTGCTGGTGGATG
Organism: Paucibacter sp. B2R-40; assembly: GCF_025717555.1. GTDB lineage: Bacteria > Pseudomonadota > Gammaproteobacteria > Burkholderiales > Burkholderiaceae_C > Paucibacter_A. Next base: position 236,196 of record NZ_JAJIRP010000005.1, read on the forward strand.
AGCGATCCACCGGCTTCTTGGCGGCTGGCTTCTTGACAGCAGGCTTTTCGGCCGCGGCCTTGGCGGCGACCTTTTTGCCCACGCCCGGCTTGCCCGGCAGCGAAGCGGCAACTACCTTCTTCGCTGCAGTCTTCTTGGCTGCCTTCTTGGGCGCAACGTCTTCCTCGTCATCTTCTTCCGAAGCCTTGACCAATTTGGTCTTGCCGTCGCCCAGCGCCATCTTGACGGGCTTGCCGCCCCACAGCTCTTCGAGATGGTAGTAATCACGGATCGCCGGCTGCATCACGTGCACGACGGCGGCGCCGCAGTCAACGATGATCCACTCGCCGTTTTCCTCGCCCTCGCAGCGCAGCACGTCCATGCCGCGCTCCTTGACCGTGACACGCACGGCCGAGGCCAAGGCCTTGGTCTGACGGTTGCTGGTGCCGGACGCGATGATCACGCGTTCGAACAGCGGTGTCAGGTGCTCGGTGTTGAAGACCAAAATATTTTGGGCCTTCACATCTTCCAAACCATCGACGATGGCGCGTTGCAGCTTACGAATGTCCATTCAGTACCTACTCACTGTAAAGACGGTGGAGGGCAATATACCCCGCCACCGCGTCGCCCACCAAGGGGCTTAAATCCTCGTTGCGCGAGGCCAACTCGCGCACTTGGGTGGATGAAACCTGCATCGCCGGCATCGCCAGCTTCAGCATTTTGTTGGGTTCGGCGAGGACGATTTCCATGACTTCGGCCGAACCCTGAACTTCTTGACCCGCGCGTGCCGCTACCGCCAGCGTCACCAAACCTAACAAGGCCCGCCAGTCGCGCCAGGTGTGGAAACGCTCGAATTGATCCTGGCCAATCACCAGGAACAATTGCTCACGTGGATACACGGACTGACGAGCCCGCACGGTGTCGATGGTGTAGCTCGCCCCATCGCGTTCCAACTCGCTGTCGTCAACCGAAAACCTCGGCTCGCCCGCCACCATCAACTCGGCCATGGCACGCCGGTGCAAAGGCGCGGCCAAACCGCGGCCAGTCTTTTGCCAGGGTCGCCCGGCCGGCATCCACAGCACTTGATCCAAACCCAGCTGAGTCAAGGCGCAATGCGCCAGGCTCAAATGCCCCAGATGAGGAGGATCAAAACTCCCGCCAAACAGGCCGGTGCGGCCCGTTCCGCCGAGCTTTACAGCCATAGATGGGTGGCTGCTTCATGCGCCCAATCGCGCGGCCGCAAAAAGTCGCTGTACAACTTGGCTTCTTGCGTACCGACCTCGGGCACCCACTGATAACGCCATTTTACGATGGGCGGCATCGACATCAAAATCGCCTCGGTTCGACCACCCGATTGCAGGCCAAAAAGGGTGCCACGGTCGAAGACCAGATTGAACTCGACGTAACGACCGCGCCGGTAGGCTTGGAAGTCACGCTCGCGCTCGGTATAGGCCAGACCTTGGCGGCGTTCGACGATGGGCAGATAGGCCGGCACAAAAGCATCACCGACCGAGCGCAGCATCGCAAACGCGGCCTCGAAGCCACCCTCGGCGTAATCATCAAAGAAGATGCCGCCTATGCCACGCGGCTCGTCCCGATGCTTCAGATAGAAATACTCATCACACCAGGGCTTGAAACGCCCATACAACCCGTCGCCATGCGGCATCAGCGCCGCTTCGCAAGTGCGATGGAAGTGTTGCGCGTCACGCTCAAAGCCGTAGTAAGGTGTCAGGTCCATGCCGCCTCCGAACCACACCACCGGCTCGGCATCGACGGGGAAGGCCGCGAACATGCGCACATTCATATGCACCGTCGGCACGAACGGATTGTGCGGATGGATCACCAGCGACACGCCCATCGCCTCGAACGGCGCACCGGCCAGCTCGGGGCGATGCTGGGTCGCCGAAGGGGGCAAGACCCGACCCCGCACATGGGAGAAGTTGACGCCGCCGCGCTCGAATACCGCGCCGCCTTCGATCAGACGCGACAAGCCGTCACCCTCTAGCCGGCTGCCCGGCTCGCGGGTCCAGCCGTCACTTATGAATTCGCCGCCATCAGCCGCCTGCAAGGCCGCGACAATGCGCGCCTGCAGGTCAAGCAGATAGTCACGTACGAGTTGCGTATTCAACGCTTCACCGCCCGATAACCGATGTCTTGGCGGTACTGCTTGCCTTCGAACTGGATATTGACCAGGCTCTCATAGGCCAGCGCCTGCGCCTTGCGCACCGACTCGCCCAAAGCCGTCACGCACAGCACGCGCCCACCCGAGGTCAGCAACTGACCATCGACTTCGGCGGTGCCGGCGTGGAACACCATATGGTCCTCCGCATCGGCCGGCAAGCCGCTGATCGCGTCGCCTTTGCGGGGGCTGAGTGGGTAGCCGCCGGCGGCCATCACCACGCCGAGTGCGACGCGCCGATCCCATTGCAGTTCGACCTGATCCAGCGTGCCGTCGGTGGCATGCAGCAGCACCTCGAGCAGGTCGCTTTTGAGCCGCATCATGATGGGCTGCGTTTCGGGGTCGCCCATGCGGGTATTGAACTCGACCGTCCGCGGCTGGCCGGCCGCATCGATCATCAAGCCGGCATAGAGAAAACCGGTGAAGGGGATGCCGTCACGCGCCATGCCTTGGATAGTCGGCATGATGATCTCGTGCATCGCCTTGGCATGGACATTGGGCGTTACGACCGGCGCCGGCGAATAGGCACCCATGCCGCCGGTGTTCGGGCCTTCGTCACCGTCCTTGAGGCGCTTGTGGTCCTGGCTGGTGGCCAGCGAAACGACGTTCTTGCCGTCACACAAAACGATGAAGCTGGCTTCTTCGCCTTGCAGGAACTGCTCGATCACGACCCGCGCGACGCCTTCGTTGTGCACGACACCGAGCTTGTTGTCTGCCAGAATCCAGTCGATCGCCTCATGCGCCTCGGCCAGCGTCATCGCGACGACCACGCCCTTGCCGGCGGCCAAACCGTCGGCCTTGATGACGATCGGCGCACCCTGGGCATCCACGTACGCGTGGGCTGCAGCCACATCGCTGAAGACCTCGTAGGCCGCAGTCGGGATGTTGTGGCGCTTCATGAAGTCTTTGGCGAAGGCCTTGGACGACTCCAGCTGCGCGGCAGCCTTGGTCGGCCCAAAGATGCGCAGGCCACGGGCCCGAAACTCATCGACGACGCCGGCGGCCAGATAAGCCTCCGGGCCGACCACGGTCAGCGAGACCTTTTGCTCGACAGCAAAGTCGGCCAGCGCCTTGACATCGGTGATGGCGATATTGGTCAAACGTGAGTCACGCGCGGTGCCGCCGTTGCCGGGCGCCACATAGACCTGACTGACCCGCTCACCCTGAGCCAGCTTCCAGGCCAGCGCATGTTCGCGCCCGCCATTGCCAATTACCAAAACCTTCATGCGCAGACTTCCCTTTTCATTCGATCGGTCTAACGATCATTCGTTGATGTTGGCATTGCTGTAAACGGCCTGAGCATCGTCCAGATCTTCCAACATATCCAGCAGCTTTTGCATCCGCACCGCGTCGTCACCGCTCAACTCGACGGTGTTTTCGGCCCGCATCGTCACCTCGGCCACTTCGGCCTTCAGGCCGGCGGCTTCGAGTGCGTTCTTGACAGCCTCGAAATCGGCCGGAGCGGTCAGCACCTCGATGGCGCCGTCATCATCGGTGATGACATCCTCGGCGCCGGCTTCCAGCGCCACTTCCATGATCTTGTCTTCCGAGCTGCCGGGCGCAAACACCAGCTGACCGCAATGCTTGAACTGGAAGGCCACGGCGCCCTCGGTGCCCATATTGCCACCGCATTTGCTGAAGCAATGCCGCACTTCGGCGACGGTACGCACCTTGTTGTCGGTCATCGTGTCGATGATCACCGCCGCGCCGCCGATACCGTAGCCCTCATAGCGGATTTCGTCGTAGTGGATGCCGTCCAGATTGCCGGTCGCTTTGTCGACGTTGTACTTGATGCGGTCGGCCGGCATATTCGCGCCCTTGGCCTTTTCCACCGCCAAGCGCAGGCGCGGGTTCTCCTTGATATCGCCCCCGCCCAGCCTGGCGGCGACGGTGATCTCACGGATGATGCGGGTCCAGATCTTGCCGCGCTTTTCGTCTTGGCGGCCTTTGCGATGCTGAATATTGGCCCATTTGGAATGACCAGCCATGTGGCTCTTGCTCCTGCTGGGTCTGCTTTTAAGCGACCCACATTAGTTGGATAGACTGCAATTTTAGCTTTGAGCTCAGGGAACCCTCATGTCAGACCCGATTTTGCTGGCCAGCCACGGCCAAATTGAATGCCATCTGCTGCCAGCGTTAGCAAATCGGCACGGCCTGATCACCGGCGCCACCGGCACCGGCAAGACCATCAGCCTGCAAACCCTGGCCGAGAGTTTCAGCCGCATCGGCGTGCCGGTTTTCATGGCCGATGTGAAGGGTGACCTGACCGGCATTTCGCAGGTGGGCGCCCCCAGTCCCAAGCTCTTGGCAACGCTCAAAGAGCGCGGCATCGACGCCCCTGCCCCGCTGGCATGCCCGACCACGCTGTGGGATGTGTTCGGCGAGCAAGGCCATCCGGTGCGAGCCACCATCTCCGATATGGGCCCGCTCTTGCTGGCTCGCATGCTGGCCTTGAATGAAACCCAGCAAGGCGTCCTGCAGATGGTCTTCAAGATCGCCGATGACGCCGGCCTTTTGTTGATCGACATGAAGGATTTGCGCGCGATGCTGCAGCATGTCGGCGACAACGCCGCTCAGTTCACCACCCAGTACGGCAATGTCTCGGCCGCCAGCATAGGCGCGATCCAACGCGGTCTGCTGCAGATCGAGGCTCAGGGCGGCGACAAATTTTTCGGCGAGCCTATGCTCAATATCGCCGACTTCATGCAGACCGAAGCGGGCCTGGGCGTCATCAATGTGCTGGCCGCCGACAAGCTGATGAATGCGCCGCGACTGTACGGCAGCTTCCTGCTGTGGATGTTGTCCGAGTTGTTCGAGACCCTGCCAGAGGTCGGTGATCTGGATAAGCCGAAGCTGGTGTTTTTCTTCGACGAGGCGCATCTGCTCTTCAAGGACGCGCCGGCAGCCTTGATTGAAAGAATCGAACTGGTCGTGCGCCTGGTTCGCTCCAAGGGCGTCGGCGTCTATTTTGTGACGCAAAACCCGCTCGACATTCCGGACGCCGTGCTGGGCCAACTCGGCAACCGGGTCCAGCATGCGCTGCGCGCCTTCACGCCGCGTGACCAGAAGGCCGTCAAGGCGGCGGCCGACACCATGCGGGCCAAGCCTGGGCTGGACATCGCGACGGCCATCACCGAACTCGGCGTCGGTGAGGCGCTGGTCAGCCTGCTGGACGAGAAGGGCCGGCCCAGTGTGACCGAGCGCGTGTTCGTGCTGCCGCCGGGAAGCCAGATCGGCCCAATCTCGCCCGAGCAGCGCCAGGTCTTGATCAAGAACTCCTTGGTCGCAGGCGTGTACGAGGCCTTGGTCGACCGCGAGTCGGCGTTTGAAAAACTCAAGGGCGGGCCAGCCAACACGACCGGCACGGCCGCAGCGCCGGGCGGCAGCCAGTCCGCACCAACAAGTGACGACGATGGCGGCATGCTCGGCGGCCTCAAAGACTTGCTATTTGGCACCACCGGCCCGCGCGGCGGCCACCATGCGGGCCTGGCCGAGACGGCTGCCAAATCCGCGATGCGCACCATGGGCAGCTCGGTCGGCCGCGAAATTGTGCGGGGCGTGCTGGGCAGTTTGCTGGGTGGCAGCAGCAGTCGGCGCCGCTGAGCGGCGCTTCGCGCTGAGCGGCCGCGTTTGATCGCAAGCGGCTGCCCTTGCGCTGCCGCTGACTCAACAATGCGGGCATTGCCAATACAAACCAACGCCCAGCTCAACCATGCAAACGCCTGCCATCAGTGACATCTTCAGCCACATCCCCGCCTTTGTCTGGGCCATCTTGGCCTTGATCTTGGTCATGGGCCTGCTGCAAAGCCGCGACCAATGGATGGCCAGGCGCCGCTTGATGGGGGTGCCCACGATCTGGCTGGCCTATGGTATCTGGGGCGTCGTCAGCAGCTTCGGCTATTCGGCCACTGCGGTCTTGCCCTGGGTTTTGGGTCTGCTGGCCAGTCTGTCGGTGGTGCGCCGCAGTGGCTGGCCGACGGGCAGCCGCTTCGACAGCGCCCGCGGCCAGTTCTTTGTGCCCGGCAGCTGGCTTCCCTTGGTGCTGATGATGGGCATCTTCTTGGCCAAATTTGCCGTCGGTATGAGTGCGGCCATGCATCCGGACTTGCTCGGCAGACCCGAATTCATGGCCACTTTCAGCGCCACCTTTGGGGCCTTTGGCGGCGCATTTCTAGGCCGCTCGCGCAATATCCTCAACCGAGCAACTTCATCACAAAGCGGACAACTTGAAACACCCTGACCCCATGCCGACTCAGCGTACACCTGCCCCCATCGCCAGCAGCAGCTCAATTTTCAACTTTTGTAGCTACGCTGGCAGACGCGGCGTCTGGCTGATCCGCCAAATCTTGCTGGTGCTGGGCATTGCCTTGGCCTTGACCTCGGTCTTCATGCTTGTGGAAGGTGTCACCTGGTCGCGGATAGGCCGGCAATTTGCAAACGAATTTGTCTACACCCTGATGATCAGCGCCGCTTGTTCGAGCATTATCCAGACGCTGACCCATTTGGCCTCCTTGCTTCAGGCCCGTTGGCGCGCACGCAAGGATTTGCCACCCATAGCTTGGATAGGCTGGCCGGCCATGCTGGCCATCTTGCTGTGCGGCACACTGGCCGGCTACACCCTCGGTTTGGACGCAGCCAATTGGCTGATGGGCAACAACTACAAGAATCCTTTCAGTGAAGGCCTGCACAAAGGGCTGATCATGCTGATCATCGCTCTGGTGCCAGGATTGGCGATCACGTTTTTCTTCGTCACACGAGGTCACCTGGACGCCGCCAATCTGCGTGCCCAAACCGCGCAGCGCGTCGCCGCCGAGAGCAAACTGCGCCTGCTGGAGTCGCAGCTTGAGCCGCATATGCTGTTCAACACCCTGGCCAATTTGCGGGTGCTCATCGGCATAGATCCGTTGCGCGCGCAAGCGATGCTGGATCAGCTGATCGCCTTTTTGCGCGCCACCCTGAGCGCTTCGCGCAGCGCCAGCCATTCGCTGCGCGACGAATTCGCAAGGCTGCAAGACTATCTGGCACTGATGCAGATTCGCATGGGAAGCAGGCTGCGACCAATCCTGGACTTGCCGACTGAACTCGGTGACCTGCCCATCCCGCCCTTGCTCCTGCAGCCATTGGTAGAAAACGCGATCAAACATGGGCTGGAGCCTGCGATCGACGGCGGAGAGCTGCGCATTTCGGCTCGCCGTGAGGGTCCGGTGTTGCTGCTGGTCGTGCAAGACAGCGGCGTTGGCCTGACCCAGGCGGCAAGCGCCAGCAGTTCAAACGAAAGCACGCAGTTCGGCCTGCACCAAGTGCGCGAACGCCTCGCGACCCAATATGGCGCCGCAGCCAGTTTGGCGCTTGCCCCAACCGCCGACGGCGGCACCATCGTCACCATCCAGATTCCGATCCAAATCGCATGAAACCCACTGCCCTGATTGCCGAAGACGAATCCCTGTTGGCCGAAAGCCTGCGTCAGGAACTAGCGCGCCTGTGGCCGGAGTTGCAAATCGTCGCGATGGCCCCGCATGGCCAGGCGGCATTGGACGCCGCACTGCGCCTCTTGCCCGACATCTGCTTCCTCGACATCCGCATGCCGGGCTTGAGCGGCTTGGAGGCGGCGCAGGCGATGGCCGAGGACTGGCCGCAAGAGCAGCCATTTCCCCTGCTCGTTTTCGTCACAGCCTATGACCAATATGCTCTGCAGGCCTTCGAGCGCGCCGCCGTCGACTATGTGCTCAAACCGGTGCAGCCCGAGCGCCTAGCGCTGACCTGCCAGCGTCTGCAGGCGACCCTGGCCCTGCGGCCGGCCCACAACGCGGAGCAGCCGGCACAGCAAGCTGATGACAAGATCAATCAAGCCGTCGAGCAATTGCGCCTGCTGCTCGGCGCCACAGCACCAGCTGCTGCAGCGCCGCAGCCGCCCTTGCGCTTGCTGCAAATAGCGCAAGGCAGCGTCATCAAAATGCTCCCGGTCGAAGAGGTGCTGTACTTCGAAGCGGCGGACAAATATGTGCGCGTCTTGACCGCCGAGAAAGAGCATTTGGTGCGCATATCTCTGCGCGAGCTATTGCCCCAACTCGACACCACTCGTTTCTGGCAAGTCCACCGCAGCGTGGTCGTTCGCAGCGACGCGATTGACCGGGCCGTGCGCGACGAAGCCGGCAAGCTAAGCCTGCACCTGCATGGCAGCAAAGACCGCTTGAGCGTCAGCCGCATGTACACACATTTGTTCAAAGGCATGTAGCCCTGGACGGGGCTTGACGCTTAGACCGATAAAATCGGTGCAAACCTGCCACTTTGACGGCGCAGCCCCGCTGCCCTGCCCCTACCCGATGTCTCATCCGTCCGACGACAACAAGCCCGCCCTCAGCAACAACTTCCTGCGCAGCATCATCGAGCGGGACTTGGCACAGACTGGGCAGCCTGAGCGCCACTTCGCCGGCACGCCCGGCGACGCCGCCCACCACGCGGCCGGCCCGCTGGATGCGGCCAAGATCCGCACCCGTTTCCCGCCCGAGCCGAACGGCTATCTGCACATCGGCCACGCCAAGAGCATCTGCCTGAATTTCGGCATGGCGCGGGACTATGGCGGCATCTGCCATCTGCGCTTTGATGACACCAACCCGGAAAAAGAAGAGCAGGAATATGTCGACGCGATCCAGGAGATGGTCGCCTGGTTGGGCTGGGACTGGAACGCCGGTGGCACCTCGCACCTGTTCTTCGCGAGCAATTACTTCGACTTCATGTACCGCGCGGCGGAATATCTGATCACGGCCGGCCTGGCCTATGTCGATGAGCAAACGCCCGAAGAAATGCGCGCCAACCGCGGCGACTTCGGCCGCCCCGGCGTCAACAGCCCGTTCCGCGCTCGTAGCCCGGCCGACAACCTCGCCCGCTTCCAGGAAATGCGCGACGGCAAGCATGCGGACGGCGCCATGGTTTTGCGCGCCAAGATCGATATGGCCGCGCCCAACATCAATCTGCGCGACCCGGCGCTCTACCGCATCCGCCGTGCCACCCATCACAACACGGGCGATACCTGGTGCATCTACCCGATGTACACCTTCGCGCATCCGATCGAGGACGCGCTGGAGCGCATCACGCACAGCCTGTGCACGCTGGAGTTCGAGGACCAGCGGCCGTTCTACGACTGGTTGCTTGGCCATTTGGCCGAAGGCGGCTTGTTGGCCCATCCGCTGCCGCATCAGTACGAGTTTGGCCGCCTCAACCTGACCTATGTCGTCACCTCCAAGCGCAAGCTGCGTCAATTGGTGGACGAAGGCCATGTGGACGGCTGGGACGACCCGCGCCTGCCGACCCTGGTGGGCATGCGCCGGCGCGGCTACACACCAGCGAGTATTCGCAATATGGTCGAAGCCACCGGCGTGACCAAGAGCAATGCCTGGCTCGATTACTCGGTGATGGACGGTTGCCTGCGCGCCGATCTGGAAGGCAAGGCCGCGCGCGCCTGCGCGGTGCTGGATCCGCTTAAATTGAAGTTGACGAACTGGGCCGAACTGTTCGGCAGCAGCGACCATGTGGAGCGCAGCAGCGCACCGGCACACCCGCAGCTCCCAGAGCTAGGTCAGCGTGAATTCGGTCTTGGCCATGAGGTCTGGATCGAACGCGATGACTTCATGGAAGTGCCGGTCAAGGGCTATCACCGGCTCTTCCCCGGCAACAAAACGCGGCTGAAATATGGCTATGTGATCGAGTGCACGGGCTGCGAGAAAGACGCAGCCGGCAATATCACCGCCGTGCTCGCCACTGTCGTGCCCGACACCAAGAGCGGCACACCAGGCGCCGATGCGGTCAAGGTCAAGAGTGCGATCACCTGGGTCAGCGTGCATGAGGCGGTAGCAGCGGAAGTGCGCTTGTATGACCGCCTGTTCACTGTCGAGCAACCGGACGCCGGCGACGCCGATTTCCTCAGTTTCATCAACCCGCAAAGCCGCCGCGTAGTGGCCGGCTACCTGGAGCCTTCACTGGCCCAGGTGGTGGCCGGGACTCACTTCCAGTTCGAGCGGCATGGCTATTTCGTCGCCGATCGCATCGATCATCAATCAGGCAAACCGGTCTTCAACAAGATCACCGGGCTGAAGGACGGCTGGTCGAAGTAGATCGGCTGATTCAATCCTCGCGAACCTGAATCACCGGGTTCGCGTACTCATGACCGACCACGGCACGGGCGAACAGATAGTTCTCCAGCGCCCTGGCGCTCAGCACATCCAACATCACATCGCCATGCGCGTCGCAGGGGAAGGCCAAGGCCTTGCCGGAATGAAAGAGTGACTGGAAACGCAATTCAAACTGGTCGTTAGATTGCGGAGCTTGAGCGATTTTTTGCTTGATGCTGCTTTGCATGAATTGGGTGTCCATCTTGTGTACTCCGGAGCTGTCACCATGATCTCGGTCTGCATGTTTGAAGACTAGACCCCATCTGAGGGGGTGACCATGTGCATACGTCTCGAAATAACGTCGGATGAACACTTGCGGTGGACTAGGACTTTCGCTGACAAAAAAATGTCACACAAGCGGGCAGCAAAAAAAGTCTATCAGTCGGCCAGATCGGCCAAATCAGCCATGCGGCGCACCTTGGCCTTGCGCCCCTTGATCTTGCCCTCGGACAGGCGCTTGACGGCCTCGCGGGCAATGCTGCGCTCCACCGCCACATAGCTGTGGAATTCGGTGATATTGATCTTGCCGACCTGCTCGAATTTGAACCCGGCCTCACCGGTCAGCGCACCCAAGATGTCACCAGGCCGGATTTTCTCCTTGCGCCCGCCCAGAATCTGCAGCGTGTCCATCGGCGGCTGCATGACATTGCCGGGAGCGGGGATCAAGGTATCCAGCTTTTGCCAGACGAAGGCATAACCCTGCATCTGTTCGATGCGGCCGATGCGGCCCATCTCGTCCAGGCTGGCCAGGCTCAGCGCCAGACCATCGGCGCCGGCGCGGCCGGTGCGGCCGATGCGGTGGGTGTGCACCTCCATATCGGGCGTTACTTCGACGTTGATCACACATTCCAGCTGGGCAATGTCAAGGCCGCGTGCGGCCACATCGGTCGCCACCAAGACTGAGCAGCTGCGGTTGGCAAACTGAATCAAGACCTGATCGCGGTCACGCTGCTCCAAGTCGCCGTGCAAGGCCATCGCGACGAAACCCTGACCTACCAACACATCGACCAGATCCCGGCATTGCGCCTTGGTATTGCAAAACGCGATCGTACTGGCCGGGCGGAAGTGATTCAGCAGCAACGACACCGCATGCAGGCGCTCGTCTTCCCTAACTTCAAATGCCAGCTGACGAATACTGGTCGGCGCCTGTAGCGCAGACGCATTGAGCTTGACCTCCTTGGGGTCACGCATGAACTGCGCGCTCAATTTGGCGATGCCTTCCGGGTAGGTGGCCGAGAACAGCAGGGTCTGGCGCTTCTTCGGTGCTTGTTTGGCGACCGTGACGATGTCGTCAAAAAAGCCCATGTCCAGCATGCGGTCGGCTTCGTCCAGCACCAGCGTGTTCAGCGCGCTCAAGTTGAGGCTGCCGCGCTCCAGATGGTCCATCACCCGGCCCGGCGTGCCCACCGCAATGTGGCAACCAAAGCCTAAGCTGTCCATCTGCGGCTTCATCGGCGAGCCGCCGCAAAGCGTCAGGATCTTGATATTGTCGGCGGCACGCGCCAGACGGCGGATCTCCTGCGTCACCTGATCGGCCAACTCGCGGGTTGGGCACAGCACCAAGGCCTGCACGTCAAAACGCGCCGCGTCGAGCTTGTGCAGCAGCGCCAGGGCGAAGGCGGCGGTCTTGCCGCTGCCGGTTTGGGCCTGCGCGATCAGGTCCTGCCCCGCCAGCGCGAGCGGCAGGCTGGCGGCCTGGATCGGCGTCATTTCGGTGTAGCCAAGCTGGGCCAGATTGGCCTGCATGGCGGCGCTCAAGGGAAGTTGAGCGAAGGATAGCTTATCGTTCGAGGATACGTTCAGAGGTGCGTTCATCGCCCGATTATCCCTGCTCCCCCATTCAATGCGGGAAATCCCGGTATTGCGATGCTTGAGGGGCAACGCAGGGCAGATCCAAAGTGAATTTGCAGCCCGCACCGGGCGCACTTTCAACCGAAACACGCCCGCCCAGTGACTTGGTGACCAGACTGAACACCGTATGCAGGCCCAGACCATTGCCGCCTGAACCCAAACGCGTGGTGAAGAATGGGTCGAATATGCGCGGCAGGCTTTTAGGGTCAATGCCCTGGCCGTTGTCGGCGACCACCAATTGCACCCGTTGACCGGCGTCGTACAAAGTGGCGCTGATCACCGTGCAGCCCGCTTTTTCAAGCTGATGGGCATGCACCAAGGTATTGCCGACGAGTTGGACCAAAACCCGCTCCAAGTCACCGGGCCAGCTGTCCATCACGATGCCCGCCGGGATTTCGGCAACGAGTTGGTGAGGCGTGACGCGGAACTGAGGCTGCAAGGTTTCCACCAACTCCTCCACCGTCGAGCGCAGCTCGAACTGCCGGCGCTGGCCGCTGGTTTGATCCCCCGCGATTTGTTTGAAACGGGACACCAATTCTGCCGCACGGTGCAGATTGCGCATCAACAAGGCACTGCTTTCCCTGGCCATTTCAAGATAGCTCGTCATGCTGGAGCGGCGCACCGTGCCCGCCTCGACTTCCATAGCCAGCGAGCCTGCACCGTCCTGCAGCGTCGACGCCACCACCAAGCTGTTGCCAATGGGCGTGTTCAGCTCATGCGCAACGCCGGCAACCAAGGCGCCCAGTGAGCCCAGCCGCTCATTGCGGACCAACTCGTCCTTGGTCTTCTGCAGGGTATCGAGCGTCTCGCTGAGTTGCTGATTGGCGTCGGAAAGCGCGGCCGTGCGCCGCGCCACCCGCAGCTCCAAGTCCTGGTTGAGCGAGGCCATCGCGCGCTGCGCCTGTACCCGGGTTGATATGTCAATCAAGCTGAACTGGACCAAAGTTGCGGTCTCGGAATCAAAGCGATCCAGATGCACTTCCGCGTCCCAAGGCGGCTGCCCCGCGCGCAAGAACTGCATCTCGAACACGCTGAGCTCGCCCGCCAGCGCTGCCGCTATGCGCTGCTCCAGCAAGCTTGCCGAAAGCTCGCCATCGGCCTGCTGCAAGGGCGCGACCTCGGCCGGCGTCAAGCCCAAGAGCTGCTGAGCTTGTGAAAAGCCAAAAACCTCAACCGCCACCCTGTTGCAATCAACAAAGCGCATGGTTTGCGGATCCAACACACCTTGCGGCAAACAGGACTCGCGAAACAAGAGCTTGTTATAGGCATTGCTGGAGCGCAGCAAGCGTTCGGCACGCCGGCGCCGGCTGTCGCGTTCAACCAGCGCCAGCAAATCGGCCAATTCGCCGGCCACCGCAATCTCGTCGCTGCTCCAATGCCGCCTTGCCCCGCGCTGCTCCAGGCAGACAAAGCTCAGTTGAGCGGACTGGCTGGAACCGGCCGCCACCCATAAAAATGAATGTGTGCCCTGTGCGCTCAGATCCGCGACCTGGCTGCGACTGAGCCGTGTTTCATGGGCCACATCGTTCACCTGCACATAGCGCTCGCCACCTAAGCGCCAGGCAGCCAAACCGGCCGCAGCCGCGGCCGAGCAACTGCCCGCCGGCGCCAGCAGCGCGCCGTCACAAAAAACCGCCAAAGCCAGCGGCGGCGACTCCTGTTGCGCCGACTCCGACTGTTCTGCATGCTCTGCCTGCATACACACACTGACGCAGCTTAGCGCCAAGAGCTGCGCAAAAGTCGCCGCCGCCAACTGCGCCAAAGCCTCAACATCGGCATCGTTTGCGGCGGCGGATTTCGCCAGGCTCGACAGCGCCATTTGATAGCTACGAGCGCGCTCAAAGCGGGCCAAGGCCGCGCGCCTGCCGGCCTCCAATTCGACGTTTTGTTGCTCGATGGTGTGGATCAGCAAATTGAAGGAACGCGCCAAGTCCATCAGCTCCAAGGGTCCCATCTCACCGGCTCGCAAGGCGTAATCACGCCGCACCACGATCTCGTTCGCAACGGCGCTCAACTCAGCCAAAGGTTTCGAGATCAAACCCTGCATGCGCATGGCCACCCCCAGCGCCAGCAGGGCCGCCAGCAAGACCACCCCGCCTTGCAGCTTGACTTGATACCAGATGCGCTGATGAACCGCATCCAGCGATGACTCGATCACCAGCAGCGCCAGCTTTTGATCATCCAGCTGGATCGCATATCGAACCCGCAGTGCATCCGCCTGAGAAGTCAAAACCTGCTCATCCGAAGCGACATGCACCGGGCAAGCCTGATCATGGCGACGACTGAAGCTGGCAAACAGCTCGCCCGCGTCGCCATACAAGCAGGCCGAGTTGACATGTTTGACCGCTTGCAAGGCGGCCAGATTCTCTTGCGCGGTCTTGCTGTCATCGAAGGCGATCGCTGCGGTGCTGCGATTGCCCAGCAAGGCGGCAATGCTGCTCAACTCATCGCCCAGCGCCTCACGCGCACCGCGCGCCTCGTACCAGATGTGCATCACGCTGGACAGCAGCAATGTGCCCACACATACCGCCATGATGAGCGAAACGCTCAGGCGGCTGATCGGCATTCTGGCCAGGGCCTTCAAGGCTGCTCCTTGGCACTGCCGACCAGGCGCGCGGCAACTTCCAGCAGCTTGGCACTGGGCCTCAAATTGGCCCTTCTGAGCACCTCGATGTTGATCTCCATACGCAACTTGCCGCCCTCAAGTATGAAGCCGACACCGCCGCCATAATCAACAAACTGCTCGGCAGCACTGACCGTCAGCACCGGCAGATCGGCCAGACTGCTCGCCAGCTCGGTGACGGTCTTCTTCGCTGCCGCATCGAGATAAACAATCTGGCAAGCCCTGGCTTCACGCGCAGATGCCGGGTATTGCAGCGCGATGGGCCGATTGCCATGCTGTCGGGTCGCCAGTTCACGCAGGCTTTCGCCGAAGGGATTGCTGCCCAGCACGCAAATCGTAAAGGCACTGTCCGCACCGCCCGCAGCCGGCTGCGGCCACTCGACAAACTGGCTGATGCGGTAGAGAAAAGCCGCCTTGAGCCTGTACTCGCTATAGCCGGCTTGTGCCTCTGGCGCTGCGGCCGCCGGCAGCACCGGGCAACAACACAGCCCGGCGGAAAGCAAAACACCCAGGCCGCGACGCAGGCCCTCGCGGCGGCCATCGGCGCTAAGACTCAAAACGCCATCCGGAAATCGACCCGCCATTCCCGCCCCGGCATCGGTGAGTCGCCCTGTACGGCGGTCGAATCCGTCGGCTCCGTGGCCAACGCATCCAGAGCATTTTTCAGCCCCAGGGAAGCGGACCAGGCCGCTCCCGGCGTTTGCCAACGCAGGCCCAGGTCCAGCAAGGCGTAGGCGGGCAGCTTGGCGCGCAGGTCACCGCTCTCGCGCGGCCGCGCCCCTATCCAGCGCGCTTGACCATTGAAAGTCAGCGGCGCAATCAAGCGCTGATCGAGGCTCAGATTGACGCTGTGACGCGGCGCGAACGGTGCCGCCTGACCTTGCCCGTCGCGGGCGCGTTGATAGGCGTAGTTGAAACCCAGACGAGACTGTTCGCCGGGACGCCAGTCCAATTCCAACTCGACCCCGGGTGCAGACAATTCGCCAACATTGCGGTAAACGCCTGACACCAGCCGAATCAGGTCCTTCATTTGGTAATAGAACACCGCCAGGCGCGGATTGAAGCTGGGGCCCAAGGTCCAATCGGCCTGCCATTCAATGGTGTCAACGATCTCGGGCCGCAAGGTCTTGGAGCCCAGATTGACCGGATTGGAGGCGACATATTGCTCCTTCATCGACGGCGCGCGGAAGGCACGACCATATAGCCATTTGCTCACCAGGTCGGGCGAATGCCGCCACACCAGGGACGCGCGCGGATTGACGGTGGAGCCAAAATCGCTGTAATGATCGGCCCGCACACCGACGGTCATTTCTGCCGCTTCGTTCAGACGCCAAACGTCTTGAATCGACGCATAGCGATTATTCCGGCTGAGGTCGGGCGCATACACATAAGGCGTGTCAGTGACGTCGACGACCACGCCGGCCTGACCGCCATTGCTGAAGTTCTTGGCCTCCCAAGCATGAAAGGTCTGTCGGCTCGCCCCCAGCGCCAGCCGCAGGCGGTGGCCGTCCCAGCCGGCGTAATGCGATTCCCAGTCGAGCCGGTAACTGTCTTCGCCCGAGCCCGGGTTGCCGATCACGCCGTCAACAAATTTGTACAGCTGGGTTTCGCCGGGGCCAAACAAGTCACCCCGGGCAGTGACCGGCAAAACCGCGCCGGCCGGGAAGACGCGGTACTTGGCATCGAACCAGTAATTCATCCAGGATGCCCGCAGCACCGACCGCAGCAGCTCGCTGCTGCCCGGCAACTGCCAGCGCAGCTCGCCCAGCGACTGGCGCACCTCGGTGTTGGAGCTGGGGTCCAGCGCGCCACCGGCGCCCCAGGCATTGCCCATACGGTCGGCGCGGTAGTGCCACAAGCGCAGTTGCAGATCGGGGCGCGCAAATTCGGCATGCAAATTTGTCAAGCGGTATTGGGTGTCCAAGGCACCGGGTGCCAGCGAGGCCTGGCTGCCGAAGATGGCATCAAAGTCGGTTTGCTGATCGCCGCTGACGCGTCGGCCCCGGTCGCCATCGGTGCGCTGCGTCTCGGCCGCCAGCATCACACCCCAGTCCGCAAGTTTGCTGGTCTTGCGCGCCCATGCTCCGCTGGACCCAAACGCACCGCCGTTGATGCCGGCCGCTGTTTCCGGCTCGTGCAAAGGGTCGCGCGTGACGATATTGATCACACCGGCGAACGCATCGGCGCCGAAGACGGCCGAGCCCGGTCCCCGCACAATCTCAATCCGGTCCACGCCCGCCAAGGGCATGCGCACACCGGCTCCCAAGGCGCCGGTAAACACCTGGTTGATCGGCACATCATTGAGCGTCACCAAGACCTGCGGATTGTCAAAGGTGTACATGCCGCGAATGGAGAACAGCGGCTGCCGATTCTTCGGCGAGATATGCAGGCCGGCCACGCCTTGCAGCGCCTCCTCGAGCGTCAGGGCGCCCATCGCTTCGATCTGCGCGGCGGTGACGACCGAGACGATCGCAGGCGCCTCGCGGGCCGTCATCTTGAAGCCGGTGGCGCTGCGCACTTCCAGCTGGGACAAGGCGTCGATGTCCAGATCCAGCAAAGAGGCGGCGTGAACCTGTTCTGTAGTCGTCACAGCCAGACCGAGCAAGCCGATCAACTGCAGCAATCGATGGTGCTTCATGATGGACCAACCTCGACGAAGAGCCAGAGGCCAAGTCTATAGCGCCAGCCAGCAAAGTGGTAAAAATACCTTTGAGGTCGCAGTCAGCTGCTCGGCCGAGCCCCAATGCAGGCTTGACCGCATCAACCGCCGGCGCGTTTCACCTGCCACTTGGGCTCTTTCTTCTTCAACAACTCGAGCACCCGCTCGCAGTGGTCGCCCTGCACCTCGATCACACCGTCCTTGACCGTGCCGCCGGAGCCGCAGGCCGTCTTGAGCTCTTTGCCCAAAGCCGTCAAACCGTCGGCGTCCAGTGGCACGCCCTTGACCAGGGTGACGCCTTTGCCTGCGCGGCCCTTGGTCTCGCGCGAGACGCGCACGACGCCGTCGCCTTTGGGAATGACCGGCCGGCCGCAGCGGCAATCGGCTTTGGCCTGGCGGCAGTCGGGGCAAGTGCGCCCCGCATCAGTGGAATAGACCAGGCCGCTGAGTGCGCCCAATGCGCCCAGGCCGGACAAGGTTTTGGTGGGTTTCATGGTCTTGCCTCCGCTGGCTTGCCGAACAGCTGCAGATGCAGCTCAAAGGGTGAATTGATGGTGCGCACGCGCAGATAGGCTTCTTCGGCCTCGGGGTAGCGGCGACGCAGATAGTGCAACCATTGCTTGAGCCGCCCAGCCTGATGTTTGGCCGGCATATGCACCATCACCTGACCCCAGAACAGCTGCATCAAGGGCAGCAAGGCCTGCCAGCTCAAGGCCGCTGCGCCGGGCGAGCATATTGCCAGAGCCAAGCCAGGATCGGCCACCATGCCGCGCCCCAGCATCAGGGCGTCGCAGCCGGACTGCTGCAAACAGGCTTGCGCGTCGGCCGCCGTCCAGACCTCGCCATTGGCGACCACGCTCACCGCCACACACGCCCTGACCGCATTGATGCGATCCCAGTAGGCAGGCGGCTTGTAGCCATCGGCCTTGGTGCGGGCATGGATCACCAATTCCTCGGCGCCGCCGTCCACCATCGCCTGCGCACATTCGAGCGTGCGGGAATCGTCCATATAGCCCAGCCGCATCTTGGCCGACAGCGGCATGCCCGCCGGCATCGCACGCTTGACCGCACTGACGATTTGCAAAATCAGCTCGGGCTCATCCAATAGCACCGCCCCGCCCCGATGCCGGTTGACATTCTTGGCCGGGCAGCCAAAGTTCAAATCAATCCCGGCCGGCTTGAGCGCTGCCAATTTTGCTGCGTTCTCCGCCATGCAAACCGGATCCGAACCCAGCAGCTGCGCGCGCACAGGCACACCGGCCGGCGTCAAACCACCATTCAGCAACTCGGGCACGATGCGCGTGAATACGCGGTTAGGCATCAGGCGATCGGTGATGCGAATGAACTCGGACACACAGCGGTCGATGCCGCCGACGCGCGTCAGCACATCACGCAGCATATGGTCCAGCAGGCCCTCCATCGGTGCCAACAAAATCATGTCGCCTCCTGGGCGGCAGAGATGTCTTGCTGGGTCAGATACAGGCGCAGATCGAATTCCAGCTGCCCGTAACTGGGCTCCATATGCTGGCAGAGCTGATAAAAAGCCTTGTTGTGATCGAGCTCCTTCAGATGCGCCAATTCGTGCACGACGATCATCTTCAGGAACTCGGCCGGAGCCACTTTGAACAGGCCTGCGATGCGGATTTCGCGTTTGCTCTTGAGCTTGCTGCCCTGCACCCGCGACGCGCGGGTATGCGTGCCCAGCGCATGCTGAATGACCTTGAGCTTGGCATCAAAGCAGACCTTGTTCAGCGGCTCTGCATTGCGCAAAAAACGCTGCTTCAGCTCCTGCGTGTAGTCGAACAAGGCCTTGTCGCTGCGCACGGCGTGGCCCACCGGATAGCGCCGATTCAAAACCTCGCCCAGGCGCCCTGCGTCAATCAAGGCCTGCACCTGCTGCAGCGTTTCGGCCGGGTAACCGACCAGATACTTCAAAGGCTTCACGCAGACCTCAAGTGCTTGCGGCTACCGCGTAGTTCTCGCCCACCCAGGCCTCAAAGCGCGCGCACATGGCGGCTTCACCCGCGCTGCTGTCGGCCAGCAACTGCTCGCCGTGGACGATACGAATCTGCGCATCGAGCGCCGCCGGCACCGCCTCGGGATAGTGGCGCGTCGCCGCAGCGGCCAAGCTGGCCTGCGCCTGGGCCCAGCAAGACTCGACCGACTGGTTGCAGGCCTCGGCCAGATAGCGGGCCGAGAAGCCCTCGCCGGTCAGGCTGCGCAGCGTCGCGTCATGATCGATGCTATTGCCCGGTTGCCAATAATGCTGGGCCAATTGCGGGCCAATCGCCACGTTATCGGTCAAAAAGCCATGCTCGCGCAAAAAGAAGGCTCGGGTTTGATAGACCGCCATATGGGCGAGCAAATAGCCCTGGTAGCTGGCGGCAGACTCTTGATTGAGCAGATGCGGGATCGCCAGCATCGGGCGTGGGCTGACGACACCCAAGACCCTGATCTCGGTCGCGCGAGCCAAGGCCAGCACGGCCTCGGCCGTCAATTCCTCATCAGCCATGGCATAGAGTGCGGCTTCAAAATAAGGCACGACCGCAATCGAGCGCTCATCAAATGCGCGCATCGGCTGGCTGCTGGCGATGCGGTCATGGATCAGCTGATCGGGTATGGCTTCACCGGCCGCATTCTTGGCATAACGCTTGAGCCAATCGGCGTCGCCGAGCAGGCTGTCGCAAAACATCGACTGTGTCTCGGCATAGGCCATCGAGGTTGGCGCGAACTCTTGCGAGAAGCAAGGCGAGTTCTGCGCCACATTGGCGAAATGCGCGGCATGCCCGCCCTCGTGGAACAAGGTGTTGATGGCGCGCAGCCCGCTGCCCATCTGATCGGGCTTGGCCTCGGCGGTGAAATTGATCTGGCCCGGCACCCATTCGCCCCGCTCGTTCACATAGCTGGGCACAGGGCCATGGCAAAAGCCGTTTTGATACTTGCCCTTGCGCTCCAGCAGATCCAGCTGCATGGTCGCCCCCCGGTACTGAATGCCCAGGCGCCGAAACGATTCGACCCAGCGCCGCAGTGCCGGCCCGAAAGGCATGTATTCGTCCATGCGGCGCACAACATCGCCGCTGGAATAAAAACGCAGATTCCAGGGCGCCAGCGCGCCCTCGCCATGGGCGGCCTGCAAATGACTCAGTGTGCGGGCATGCGCCTCGTCAGTGCGTGCAACAAAGTCATCCAGAATGCCTGTCAGCTGCGCCGGCGTCATGCGCTCGTTCTTGCGCAGCTTGAGTTCAAAATAGTTATCAAAGCCCAGCGCACGCGCAAAGCGATTGCGCAGTTTGACCAGCTCTAAAAAGCCATTGGCCAAGACCCAATGCTCGATCTCTTGAAATCCCGCAAAAGAGCTGCGTCGGCAGGCCTCGACCGGGTTGGTCGCCAGATTGGTGGCCAGCATGGTCAGCGAGGCCACCTCTGACTGGCCATGCTGATTCAGATGTGTAGGCTGCAACTCGCGCTTGTTGGCAAACAAGGTCGCCTCGGCTTGGATGATCTCGCTCATCAAGGCGCGCGCGGCGTCGTTGTCGATGATATTGGCCTCAAACAGCGCCAACCAGCCATTCAAACCTTTCAGCAGTTGCGGATCCTGCTCGGCCTGCGGCAGCGCTTGCAGTTGGGCGAGATGGGCCCGCGTTGCACTCAATTTGGCCGGGTCGGAGATGAAATTCTTATAGGCTTGTTCGGCCGCGGCAAAGCCAGCCTGATCAGCACTGGTGGCCATATAGGTGGCCCAAAACAAATCCTCTTTGGTCTTGTGAACCGCGTTGTAGTCGGTATTGAGTTGCTGGAAAAATGCGCGCGCTGTTTGTGGGCCGGTCTGCATGGAATCTCTGCTCTTGTGGAGTCTGCAAGGGCCGAGAGCATAGCGCCTGCGACGCCCGACCGGGCTTTTCTGAGATGATGGCCGCCATGGCAAAGGGTTTCAAAATCACGCTGGCGGGCGAATCAATCAGTTTCTGGGCCGAGCCTGGGCTGACGATCTTGCGGGCTTCTTTACGAGGTGGCGGCGGATTGCTGAGCTCCTGCCGCAACGGTACTTGCCGCGCTTGCCGCTGCCAACTGCAGGCAGGCGAGGTCAGCTATTTGATCGAATGGCCTGGCCTGAGCGCCGAAGAGAAAGCCGCGGGCTGGATCCTGCCCTGCGTCGCCCAAGCACACAGCGATCTGATTTTGCTGCGCCCCGCAGCTTAGTTAGGCGACAGGGTCAGGCTGCTGTGCCGGCGGCTGTATGGACGTTTCTTGCGCAGCAAGGCCGGCCGCCAGTGCTGCAGCTTCTTCTTCGCGCTGTTTGCGGGTTTCGGCCAGGTAGTGCTCTTCGATGAAGTTCTTTTCGACCAGGTTGCGGTGCAAGGAGTCTTCCAGCTCTTCCACCCGGCCATTCAACTTTTCGATCTCCTTCTCTAGACGCTTGCGAGCGTCTTCGAGATCACTGGGTTGGTTCTGCTCGGACGCGTCCCCATCGTGCTGTGGAGGATCGGCCGACAAGACCGCCAGGTCACGGCGCAGTTTCTCAATCGTCTCGCCGGCTTCCGCCAACTGCTCGCGCTGAGCCTTGGCTTCGCGCTCGAGCTTTTTCAAGGCGCCGGGGTCGGCAGCAGCGACCGCGGCGCTGGGCGCGGCCGCCGCCTGCGGGTTCAGGGCCAGGGTCTCCAACTCACGCTGCAAGCGAGCTGCGGTACGTTCGGCTCGCTCGGCACGGGTTTCGGCCATGCCGTGCTTCTCCTGCCACTGCTGCATTTGTGTGCGCGCTTGTTCGGCGCGCTGACGCGCGGCATTGATCTCGGCCTGGTCGTTGAGCGTTTGGCTGGTGCGGGAGCGAAAGTTATTCAACAGCCGCGAGCTTTCTTCCAGCCGCTCGCGTGCCTGCGCCAGCTCCAGCTGCACGCGGCGGCGCTGCGCCACCATGCGCTCGACCTCGTTGCGATGGCTGCGCTTGAGCGCCTCCAGGCCTTCCTCATTCATATCGCTGGCATGTTCGGGCCAGGGCAGGCGGTCCGGCCCTTCTTTGCCTGCGTCTGCGCCGTGCTCCATGCCGAAGGTATTGAGCAATTGCCGCATCAGCAATGGCAGCTCGGTCAAGCCGCGCATATCCGCCGGGGACAAAGGATCGCCGCCACCTGAGCCGCCCGAGCCCAGGCCGCGCTCGGCCGCCCGCATCAATTCATTTGAGGCCGACTTCATTGCACGGCCGGCTTCGCGGGTTTCGCGCAGCGCATTGACGATATGGATGTGGTTGCTTTCCTCGTAACGGGTCATGCGCCAATAGGTGGCTATGACCACAATGATCACAATCACATTGGCCAGAAATAGCGACAGCGCCGCGAGGTTCTCAAGCGTGAGCGACATTTAGCAAGTCTCCCGGGGTCAGATCAGCACAAAGGCGAGGCGGCCTTCGCCGTAGCCCGGTACAGAGAGGCGGTAGTCGCTGCGCCCATGGCCGCGCGCCATCAAAGTGCCCATCTTCTCGAATGGCTTGCTCATCAAATTGGCCACCTTGAGGCCTACCTCGGGCGAGTCTTTGGATTTCACCAAAAGACCAGCGGCGGAATGCATGAACTGATCGGCAAACTTCATCATCTCGGCCGTAGGGGCGCCCACCTGCATCGCCGCGCGCACCGGCGCCGGTTGCATCTGCGCGCCGCCACCACCCAAGATGCAGCAGCAGTTGACATCCAGCACACCCAGCGCATGCGGCGTTTTGTGGCCGGCCGCCACATACATGGCGAGGTTGTGAGGCAGCTTGAGATCGCTCATTTGCTGCCCTGGGGCGGCGATCAGACGAAACGGAATGTCGTGCAAAAAGGATTTGATCAAGCCACTCAAGGCCTCGACCGAGACCAGGGCCGGCGCTGGGCCGGGCGGTGCTTGCAACTCGGCAAGACGCGGCGCCAGCGCGCTTTTGACTTCGCGCAGCAAGTCCTCGTCCTTGAAGGGCTTGTTGATCACGAACAGCGCGCCATTGCTGCGCGCTTGATCCAGATGGCGGGTGGCCGTTTCGGTGGTCACAAAGCCGACCTTGATTTCATGCCGGCCAATCTGGCGCAGCGTCTGCAACAGCTCCAAGCCGCCGATCTTGGGCATATGCCAGTCCGAGATCACCAGGTCGGGCTCAAACGCGCTTACCAGGCGCAGCGCTTGCTCGCCGTCCATGGCAAGTTCGATCAACAAGGGCCCTAGACCCGCCGTCTGCAAGACCCGCTGGATGATGGCTTGTATGGCCCGACTGTCATCAACAATCAGGACACGCAGCGGAGCATGTGTGGCTGTTTGCATGGCTTTAGTTCTCGCTAGAAAGGCCGCCCGGCTGACTCAAATCACCTGTCATTGAGTCGTCCCTTTGGGCATGGATATCGGTCAACATCACGGCCAGGCGCTGCGCCTGGTCTGCGGAAACAAACAAAGCGCGCGTTTCGCCCGCATGACTGAAGGCTTGCCATTGCGGCTGGCTCAGCATCTCGGGCAGGCCAAGGCTGGTCAAGCTGGTGTCTTCCAGGCATTGCAGCAGGCAGGCGCTGAGGATATTGCACAGCTCCATGCCGGCATCTTGCACATCGGCGGCCTGCAACTGCTCACGCGGTAAGCCAAACATGGCTGCGGCGAGCGCTTGCGCATCGGCCGCACCCAGCATCAGCAACACCAAGGCATGCGGATGGCTGGAAAACCCGGTGATGCAATCGGCTATCGGCAAGGAAAAGCAGGCGTCATCGGGCCGCAAGCTCGGCAAACAAGGTGCCGCGACAAAGGGGCAGGTCTTGCCGCTCAAGCCCGCCCATACATCGGTTAATTTTGTGGCTACGACCGTTGCTTGCACGCGAACACTCCGTGGCGATACCGCACAGTGTGCACCGAATCTGAGCTCCCGCAAGCGCTAAGGAGCCGGGGCCTAGTTGGCCTGTTCATAGTTTCATGGCGCATTCGCCCACAAATACTTGAAAACACTCAATCTTTCATGAGTTGCCTGAAAAGCGCTCAGCGAGTCCGGTGAGCGCGGGATAATCCGGGGCAGTTGCGTGGCCAGCAAAGTCTTGTGGCCCCGCTGATCTGAATGCCAACAGGCTCGCTTCATGCACCGAACCATCTTCACCACGCCTGTCATCAACAGCTTGTTGCGCGCTGCATCACTGACCTTCCTCAAGCTCAAGGGCTGGAAGATCGAAGGCAGCCTGCCGCCCGGTCAGGCCAAATGTGTTTTGATCGCCGCACCGCACACCAGCAACTGGGATCTCCCCTACACCTTGATGGTGGCCTTCGCTCTACGGCTAACGCCGTATTGGATGGGCAAGAGCCAGATTTTTCGCTGGCCCTTTGGCGGCCTGATGCGCTGGTTAGGCGGCATCGCGGTGAACCGGGAGCAATCCACCAATCTGGTCGCGGCCTCGGCTGCGGCGCTGGTGGCGGCGGATGGCCAAGTGCAACTGATCGTGCCGCCAGAGGGCACGCGCAGCAAGACCCGTTACTGGAAAACCGGCTTTTATTGGATCGCCCACACCGCGCAAGTCCCTATCGTGATGGCCTATATGGACTACCCGCGCAAGCTCAGCGGCCTCGGGCCGGTGTTCAACCCGACCGGCGACATCGAAGCCGACATGGTCAGCATCAAGGCCTATTACGCGCAATTCAAGGGCAAAAACTGGCAACAGTTTGATCACCAATGAGCGAACAACAAGCCATCAAATCCAAAGACCCTTTGCACGGCCTGACGCTGGAAGCCATCGTGACCGGCTTGGTCGATTATTTCGGCTGGGAAGAATTGGGGCAGCGCATCGAGATCCGCTCCTTTGTGATCGACCCGAGCGTGGCTTCAAGCCTGAAGTTCTTGCGCAAAACACCTTGGGCGCGCGCCAAGGTGGAGAGCCTGTATTTATTCATGCTGCGCGAGCAAGCTCGCGAGCAACGCAACTAAATTCAGCGCCCGTCGGGCAGCTCGATCTTCAGCTCAAGCACATCCAGATCGCCCTGATGCTCAAGACTCACCTTGATGTCGTCCGGGTCGATCTTCATGTATTTGGAGATCACCAACAACAACTCATTTTTGAGCTGAGGCAGGTAGTCCGGGCTGGCCGTGCGGCCGTTGCGCTCATGCGCCAAGATCAGCTGTAGGCGCTCTTTGGCGACATTGGCGGTGGTCTTCTTCTCGCCCAAGAAGTAGCTTAAAAATCCCATCTCAAACTCCTCACTTGCCGCCAAACAAGCGCTTGAACAAGCTCGGCTTGATCGCCTCGACAAAACGCATCGGACGCTCCTCGCCCAGGAAGCGGCGCACCACGTCCTTGTAGGCCTCGGACACATCGCTGCCCTGCATATGAATGGCCGGCGAGCCCTGGTTGGAAGCCTGCAAGACGATCTCGGACTCCGGGATCACGCCGATCAAGGGTGTGCGCAGAATCTCGTGAATGTCTTCCAGCGACAACATATGGCCGCCCTCGACCCGGTTCGGGTTGTAGCGCGTGATCAGCAGGTGCTCCTTGACGGGCTCCTTGCCTTCGATGGCGCGCTTGGTCTTGCTATTGAGCATGCCCAGGATGCGATCGGAGTCGCGCACCGACGAAACCTCGGGGTTGGTCACGACTATCGCTTCATCGGCGAAATGCATGGCCATCAAGGCACCGGTTTCGATGCCGGCCGGCGAGTCGCAAACAATGAATTCGAAGTCCATTGCCTTGAGTTCTTCCAGCACCCGCTCGACGCCTTCAACCGACAGCGCGTCTTTGTCGCGCGTTTGCGAAGCGGCGAGGATGAAGAGCTTGTCCAGTTGCTTGTCCTTGATCAGCGCCTGGTTGAGCTTGATCTCGTCATTGATGACGTTGATCAGGTCATAGACCACACGGCGCTCGCAGCCCATGATCAGGTCCAGGTTGCGCAGGCCGACGTCAAAGTCGATCACGCAGGTCTTGTGGCCCCGCAAGGCCAAGCCGGTTGCAAAGCTGGCACTGGTGGTGGTCTTGCCTACGCCGCCCTTGCCCGAAGTCACCACGACGATTTTTGTCATCGAATCAAATCCTTAAAAAAGATATTTCCTTGAGCCGCCGAAAAATTCGGCGCCTTGATTGCATTCATCTCAAAACTTGAGCGGCTCCATCACCAACTTCTCGCCGTCGAGGCGGATCTGCGCTGGCTTGCCGAAGACTGTGTCTGGCAGCGGGTTCTCGGTTGTGCGGTAAGTGCCCGCAATCGCGATCAACTCGGCCTCCATGCTGGTGGCAAAGATGCGCGCTTCGGTATTGCCTTTGGCGCCAGCGATCGCTTTGCCGCGCAGCGGCGCGTAGACATGGATGCTGCCGTCGGCAATCACCTCGGCGCCGTGGTTGACCAGGGCCAGCACGACC
Organism: Paucibacter sp. B2R-40; assembly: GCF_025717555.1. Lineage (GTDB taxonomy): Bacteria > Pseudomonadota > Gammaproteobacteria > Burkholderiales > Burkholderiaceae_C > Paucibacter_A. The sequence goes on from NZ_JAJIRP010000005.1 coordinate 262,990, forward strand.
AGATCGCCGCCCTTGGCATAGATCTGCTGGCCCGAGCGCAAGGGCTTGTCAATGATCATGGTCTTGGCGGCCTCCGCCGGCACCGCAACTTCACGGATCACTTCGCGGACCACCTCGACCCGCACTTCCCTGACGACTTCAGCAGGTGGAATTTGGGCCGTAGCCAGCGCCGAGTTGCCCTGCGCGAAATCAGGCTCCGGAGAGTCCGCCAAGCCCAGAGCCAAAGCCTGTGCCAACTCGGCTTCATTGGCGCCCAACACCGCCACCGGCTGCATATTGTAGGTTCGCAGCAACAGCAACAAGGCGGCCAAATCGAGCGCGGCACAGACCGGCGCCTCCTCCAAGCTCATTTGCGCCGGCACGGCAGCACCGAGCTCAAACGCCGGTTCAGCACGTACCAAATGGCTCAGGTCAATCAGCAAGGGCTCATGGTTGAACATGTTCGGCGTATCGCCCAAGCGCTCGTGCAGAGCCTCAGCCAGCACACGCAAATCCGCCGACTTCAGGACCAAGGAGAGCAGGCTCAAAGAGGCGCTCTTCAACTCGAATACATCGGCTATTTTTATCGCCGTCTTACCTTGCTGTGCCTGAGACATCGAGTGCTGCTGTTGTGCAAAGGGCGCGATTTTAGCCGTGGAGAATGCAATCACTCCTAGGCATTGCCCCCAACACGCGCAAACAAGCTGCGACAAATTCAGGCACCGCAACAAAGTGCCAACGCAATCAAGCACTTAGCGCGCCTTTGCTGCAGCAACCCACATGAATATCCACAGGCGCTGTGGAAAAAACGGTCGATTCGGCACCGGGTTTGTCACCACTTTTCGTGACATTTGCCACTGCAGCCTTGACTTATCCCCATTTCAAGCAGAGGTCAAGGGTCGGGGCAAGATTTTTGTAAGAGCCCGTAGGCACCCGGGGCAGCTCTGCTAAGTCATTGATTTATATAAGACTGCGCTCAGTGCTTCGAAAAGAGGCAGGCTAAGCCCAAGAGCCTTATTTCAAGGGCTTGGCGCCAGTCGCCCAGCCTTGTCCACAAAGTTATCCACAGCAAAAGTGGATAGCCTTTGAAGGCCTTAAAAATCATAGACTTAAGGGCCACTCCTCAACTCAAATAGGGCAATCACGGCTAAGTCAAGCGCTCCCGATAGCAGCATGCCAACAAACAATGGCCGCAGGCACAAGTCCCCGCAGCGGTTACAGTGAAGGCAAATCCGCGTCTCGCGGACTCTTGCAGGAGCACAGCATTGGCAACACCCAACTACTCATACGAAAAGCGCCAGCGCGAATTAGCCAAGAAGCGCAAGGTTGAAGAAAAACGCCAGCGCAAGATTGGCGGCAAGGTTGATGGCGATGGCCAGCCCGTCGAAGGCGGCGAAAGTAGCGAAGGCGAGGCGGGGTCCGAACCGGCCGGCAGCCCGGACACGCCGCCAGCGGCCATCTGAACGTTGGCCCTCGGCGGCAGTCAATTGGCGATTGAGGCCTGGCCCAAAGCTCGTTGGCCCGAAGTTTTAGCGCGGGCGCTCAAGGGTCATGCTTACGCAGGCCCTAAAATGCCGGCCTGCCCGGCGCTGCTGTCGGGACCGCAAAGACACCATGACCCGTAAGCTCTTCGTCACGACCGCCCTGCCCTACGCCAACGGCAACTGCCATATCGGCCACATCATGGAATGGACCCAGGCCGATATCTGGGTTCGCTTTCAGCGTATGCAGGGCCAGCAAGTGAATTTCGTCTGCGCCGATGATGCCCACGGCGCGCCCATCATGATTGCGGCCGAAAAAGCCGGCATCACGCCGCAAGCCTTTGTCGCCAATATCGCCGCCGGCCGCAAGACCTATATCGACGGCTTTCACATCAGCTTCGACAACTGGCATTCGACCGACGGGGCCGAGAACCACGAGCTGAGCCGCGATGTCTACCGTGCGCTGCGTCGCAATGAGCTGATCGATGTGAAAACCATCGATCAGTTCTTCGACCCCGAAAAGCAGATGTTCCTGCCCGACCGTTTCATCAAAGGCGAATGCCCAAAATGCGGTGCCAAGGATCAGTACGGCGACTCCTGTGAGGTCTGCGGCGCGGTCTACACGCCGACGGAGGTGAAGAACCCGTTCTCGGTGCTGTCCGGCGCTACGCCGGTGATGAAGAGCTCCGAGCATTACTTCTTCAAGCTCAGCGACCCACGCTGCGTCGCCTTCCTTGAAGAATGGACGCAGACCCCGGGGCGCTTGCAACCCGAGGTCTTCAACAAGATCAAGGAATGGTTCACCAAGGACGAGGACGGCAAGGGTGGCCTGGGTGACTGGGACATCAGCCGCGACGCGCCCTATTTCGGCATTGAAATTCCGGACGCGCCGGGCAAGTATTTCTATGTCTGGCTGGACGCGCCGATCGGCTACCTGGCCTCGCTGAAAAACTATTTCGCCAAGACCGGTGGAGATTTCGATGCCTATATGGCCGACGAGACAGTGGAGCAAATCCACTTCATCGGCAAAGACATCACCTATTTCCACACCCTGTTCTGGCCGGCGATGCTGCATTTCAGCGGCCGCAAAACGCCCAACCATGTCTATGTGCATGGTTTCATGACCGTCAACAACGGCGAGAAGATGAGCAAGAGCCGCGGCACCGGCCTCGACCCGCTGAAGTACCTGGGCCTGGGCCTGAACGCCGAATGGCTACGCTACTACATCGCGGCCAAGCTGAACGCCAAGGTCGAGGACATCGACTTCAATCCGGAAGATTTCTGCGCCCGCATCAACAGCGATCTGGTCGGCAAATACATCAATATCGCCTCGCGCGCGGCCGGTTTCCTGGCCAAGCGTTTTGACGGCCACTTGTCGGGCGACCTCGGCGTCGAGGGTCGCACGCTGCTGGACGGCTTGCGCGCGCAAGCGGGGGTGATTGCCGAGTTGTACGAGGAACGCGAGTTCGGCAAGGCACTGCGCGAGATCATGCTGCTGGCCGACCGGGTCAATGAATATGTGGACCAGAACAAGCCCTGGGACTTGGCCAAGAAAGAAGGCATGGACGCCGTGCTGCACGACGTCTGCAGCGTCTGCATCGAGGCCTTCCGCCTGCTGACGATTTACCTGAAGCCGGTCTTGCCGGAGTTGGCGGCCAAGGTCGAGGCCTTCTTGCGCATCGAGCCCTTGCAGTTCGCCGACGCTGCGCGCGCGATGGGCCCGCACCAGATCGGCAGCTACCAGCATCTGATGCAGCGCGTCGATGCCAAGTTGCTGGACGCCTTGTTTGAAGCGCCCGAGGCGCCCAAGGTGATCCCTGGCGGCGAAGAGCTGGCGCCCGAAATCAAGATTGATGATTTCAGCAAGGTCGATCTGCGCATTGCCAAGATCGTCAAGGCGGAACATGTGGAAGGCTCGGACAAGCTCTTGCGCCTGACCCTGGACGCCGGCGAGGGCCGCATGAGGAACGTCTTCAGCGGCATCAAGAGTGCCTACAAGCCGGAGCAGTTGGAAGGCAAGCTGACCGTGCTGGTGGCCAATCTGGCGCCGCGCAAGATGAAGTTCGGCATCAGCGAAGGCATGGTGCTGGCAGCCTCACACGCCGATGAAAAAACCAATCCCGGCATCTTTGTGCTGGAGCCTTTTCCCGGTGCACAACCCGGTATGCGGGTGCGCTGAAGTAGCACGTCATGCCAGAGAGCTCGGGCCGCCTGCATCATTTGCACCGCTTCCGCCCGCGCTCGCTGAGCTTGGCTGAGGGCTACTCCCGGCAAAGACTGATTGCCGATGTTGGCGCAGGATTGACGGTCGGCATTGTTGCCCTGCCCTTGGCGATCGCGTTTGCGATTGCCTCGGGCGTGAAACCCGAGCAAGGCATCTTCACCGCCATCATCGCCGGCTTTTTGATCTCCGCCCTGGGTGGCTCCAGCGTGCAAATCGGCGGGCCGGCCGGTGCTTTCATCGTCATCATCTACGGCATCGTGCAGCGTTATGGCCTGGCCAACCTGCTGATTGCGACGATCCTGTCCGGCGCACTTTTGGTTTTGATGGGCGCTTTGCGGCTCGGCGTGCTGGTGCGCTATATCCCTGTCAGCATCGTGATCGGCTTTACCAATGGCATCGCGGTCTTGATTGGTCTGTCGCAGCTGAAGGACTTTTTCGGCCTCAAGATCGCCCAGATGCCGGCCGACTTTTTCAGTCAAATTGCCGTGCTCAGCGCACATTGGCGTGAAACTGAAGCCTGGGCGCCGCTGCTTGGCGCCGCCTGCATTGGTATCGTCGTGCTGTGGCCCAAGACCTACGAGATGCAGCGCGACCAGCGCTCCTTGCGCGCACGCACGCAGCGATGGATGTCTCAACTGCCAGGCACCATGGTTGCACTGGCGGGTGCAACTGCAGCCACCTACTGGTTTTCTCTGCCGATCGAGACCATTGGCAGCCGCTTTGGCGGCATCCCGCAAGCCGTGCCTGTCTTTGCGCTGCCCGACTTCAGTTGGGCCACGGTCAAGTTGCTCTTGATCCCGACTTTGACGCTCGCCATGCTCGGTGCGATCGAATCCTTGCTCTGCGCGCGCGTTGCAGACAACCTCAGCGAACAACCCCGCCATGACCCGAACCAGGAGTTGATGGCCCAAGGCATCGCCAATATCGTGACGCCCTTCTTCGGCGGCATCCCGGCCACCGGCACCATCGCCCGCACCGTCACCAATGTGCGCGCCGGTGCAACCAGCCCTGTCGCCGGCATGGTGCATGCACTGAGCCTGCTGGTCATCATCTTGCTGGCCGCGCCCTTGGCCGCACACATTCCCTTGGCGGCCTTGGCCGGCATTTTGCTGGTGGTCGCCTGGAATATGGGGGAATGGCATGAATTCGCCCGCTTGCAGCAGTTCAACCTGCCCTACAGGACGATTTTGCTCGGCACTTTCATTCTGACCGTCGTGTTTGATTTGACAGTGGCGGTCGAGGTCGGGCTGATGCTGGCCTGTGTATTTTTCATCTACCGCATGAGCCAGCTTTTCAGGGTTGAGTCGGTGCCGCTGCTACAGCAGGCGCCCGACACGCAGGTGATGAAGCTGTATGGCTCGCTGTTTTTCGGCGCCGTCGGCAAGGTCGAAGATCTTGCCGAGCAAGTGCCCGCAGAATGCCGAAACTTGATGCTGGACATGCATTTGCTGATTTCGATCGACACCTCGGGGCTGGACGCCTTGATGCAATTGCAACGCAGCCTCGCGCGCCAGCAACGCCGGCTGCTGCTGTGCGGCATGCAAGCCCAAGTCGCCAGCCTGGTGCGCCGTGGCGGTCTGGCCGAAGCCTTGGGAGAAGACGGTATTCATGCCGATTTACAGGCCTGGCTGGCCTCGTCCAGCCCTACTCAACGGTAAACTCCTCGCTTTAACGCTTTTGACCCTACGCCATGCCATTGTTCTGGAAGCCTTACAAGTCCGAAGTCAGCAGCTTCATCGATGAGCTGAAGGCCAAAAAGCCGACGCTGGAGCAAGAACAACGCGCCGGTCGTGCGCTGCTGTGGGAAAAACCCGTGGACCGCGCCGCACAAGCCGACTTCCGCGCCGCCCGCGTGGCTCAGCAGCCTTACGTCTATCAGACCAGCGCCAAATAGGTCTCCCAACAGGTCACCCAACAGTTCGCGAAACAGTTTGCCAACAGGCCGCCCGGCTGAATGAGCGCCATGTCTGACAGCAACGTGTCGGCAGTGCTGAGTCTGCCCGCTCTCGACCCCCTGGCGCCAGCGGTGCCCGGGCTGCCAGAGACGGTAGACAGCGTCGCTGTGGCGCGCCTGTACGGCGAGCCGCTGTTTCAGATGCCGCTGGATTTGTACATCCCGCCGGACGCACTGGAAGTCTTTCTAGAAGCATTTCAAGGTCCGCTGGATCTGCTGATCTACCTGATCCGGCGCCAGAATTTCAATATTCTGGACATCCCGATGGCCGATGTGACGCGGCAATACCTGAGCTATGTCGACCAGTTGCGCAAGCACAATCTGGAGTTGGCGAGCGAGTATTTGCTGATGGCGGCGATGCTGATCGAGATCAAATCTCGCATGTTGCTGCCGCCCAAAAAGACCGACGACGGCTCGGAGCCGGAAGACCCCCGGGCCGAATTGGTGCGGCGCTTGCTGGAGTATGAGCAGATCAAGTTGGCTGCGGCTCGTTTAGGCGCATTACCAGTGGCCGGGCGCGATTTTCAGCTCGGGCAAGTGCATATCGAGCAATCACTGCAGCCCCGTTTTCCCGACGTCAATGCAAATGATTTACGCGACGCCTGGGCCGACATCCTGCGCCGCGCCAAGCTAAACCAACACCATAAGATTACCCGCGAGCAGTTGTCGGTGCGCGAACATATGAGCATCGTGCTGAGGCGCCTGCAGGGCCAAAAATTCCTGGAATTCGAGCATCTGTTCGACGTCAGCCGCGGCCAAGCCGTGCTGGTCGTGACCTTTATCGCAATGCTGGAATTGGCGCGTGAGCGCTTGCTGGAAATCACCCAGGCCGAGGCCTTCGCACCGATCTATGTGCGCCTGGCTTACAGCCCTAGCTGAGCAGCGCGCCCAGGCTCAAGACGTGGCAGCCCCGCGCCAGGTCGAGAACATCGCTTCCGGTTGGTTTTGCACCATCTGACCGACTGCCAATACCGCTTGGGTTCGCGAGCCCACGCCGAGTGCCTTCAAGACGGCGGCGACATGATCCTTGACCGTCTCAACGGTAATGCCCAATTCACGCGCAATGATCTTGTTGGGCTTGCCCTGCAACAGCAGCGCCAGCACATCGGTTTGACGTGGGGTCAAGGCCAGGCTTTCCAGCCCGGTCGTGACTTGATAGTTGGAGGACATGGCCTGCTGCTGAATTTGCACCAGTTTGGCCTGCGTGTTGCCCGCCTTGCCACTTGGAGCCGCGCCGGGCTCAACCCCTAAGTTCATCGGCGGCACATAGATGCCACCTGACATCACCAGCTTCAAGGCTTGAGAAAGCAGCTCGGTGCCGGCTCTTTTGGGCACAAAGCCCATCGCGCCTTGATCGATGGCCCGGATCACATCGCTGGCGCGGTCCGAGGCTGAAATGACGACCACGGGCAAAGCCGGGTACGCGGCGCGGAATTCATCCAGCACATCAAAGCCACTGGCGTCACCGAGCTGCAGATCCAGCAGCACCAAATCAAAATCAACGTGCTGGCCCAACTCCAGTCTGGCGGCGGCGGCACTGTCGGCGCCGATCACCTCGACGCTTTCGTCCAAACCCTCAATCACGGTCGTCAGAGCCGACAAAATCAGCGGGTGATCATCGATGAGCAAGACCTTCATGATCGCCCTTTCTGGTTGTGCATCAGTGTTTTCATATGATTGCAAATCATAGGACAGGCGAACAGCTTTTGAGTCTCGCCCTCATGGGTGATATGCAGGGCATTTGGGCCTAGCAACAGTGGCTGGTCGACAAACCCGACCTGCCTTGGCAGGCCGGCAACTACATCTTCAAGCCACGCCTTCAAGCCAAGCCGTCAACGCCTGCCATTGCTGCAAGTCCCGCTCGACGCGGCTCGGCGCCACATCCCAAATCGTCAGGCCGCGCGCGGCCAACTGCACATAGTTCTGGGTGTCACGCAACAAACCCAAAACCGGCACCGCCAATTCGGGCAAAAAGTCCTGCAGTTGCTGGACCGACAGAGTGCCCTCTTTCGCGCGCATACCGACGATGGCGACTTGCGGAACCTTGTCGGTAGCCGCGCCCTCTGCACGCAGTTCTTGCAGTCTTTGCACGAAGTCGTAGGTCGCCTGGATATCGAACAAGCTCGGCTGCAAAGGAATCAAAATCTTGTCCGCCAATTTGTAGAGCGCGCGCAATTTCTTGCCGCTCAAACCGGCCGGGCTGTCCATCACCACATGGCTGACACCCTTGGGTGGCTTGACGGTCTGCTCACCGTCGAAATCCCAGCCCTGAATCCGGGGCAAGTCGGCCGAGCGAAGCGCCAACCATCGGCGCGCTGATTGCTGCTTGTCCACATCGCCCAACATCACCGCATGACCGCGCCGGGCCAAATAACCGGCGGTATTGGTGGCGACCGTGCTTTTACCCACGCCGCCCTTGGGATTGGCGATCAAGATGACAGGCATGACAACAACTCCTTGCTTCGAATTCAGGCCGGCAATGTTAGCCGCCCCGGGGGCTGATGCGCCCGACATGCGGCTTGGCAACCTCAGACGCTGCGACAATCAGGCCATGTTTGCCCCTTCCCAACTCGACGTTCGGCGTTTTTTTTGCGCCACTTATCGCAAGCTGCGCGAGCAATTGCCCTTGATCCCCATGGAGGCGATCGCGGCCGAATGGATAGAGCAGCATCCGGAGTATCACGCGGAGCTGGCCGATGAGGCGGCGGCGCTGGCGGCCGTCTACAGTGTCGAGGACGGTCGTACCAACCCGTTTTTGCATCTATCGATGCACCTGACCATCAGCGAGCAGCAGTCGATTGATCAGCCGCACGGTATCAATCAAGCGATCAATTTGCTGGCCGCCAAACGCAACTCCTTGCATGAAGCGCAGCATGCCGCGATGGAATGTTTGGGGGAAATGATTTGGGCCTCGCAGCGCAGTGGCCTGCCGCCCGATGGCCATCAATATCTGGACTGCGTCAGCAAAAAAGCCACGCTTCGCTAGCGTGGCTTTTGAGATTGGGCCTTGCGCCCCAGGGGCAACTCAGGCTTGAATGGAGCCGCCCAGCGCCTTGCGCTCGTTCTTGCCCGTGGCCGCATACAGGCCCGTGTTTTCGCCAGGCATCAGCACATCAATGGCCCGATCCAGCGCGGCCGTAGCACGCGCCAGCGACTCGCGCTGCGCCGCTACACGCCCCCCGGCCAGCGCCAAGCGATGACGCAAGTTGGGCGGCACGGAGCCACTGCGGGCCGCGTCACTGAAGCGTGCAATCGCTTGAGCCAAGGCTTGGTGCAACTTTGCTGCATATTGTTCGATCGCGCCGGTATCACGGCGCAGCAAGGCGTCGCCGAGCAAATTCAAGCAGCTCTCCACCTCCAACAAGGGCTGTTCAAGCTGCTGGCTGACCGCCGCGGCGTTTGGATCTGAGCTGGGCAAAGCTTGCATGACAATCCCCGCCATAAGGCGTTGAGAACGCGCTGGTTCAGCGTTCAGGTCAAAGAGAAACTGGACTCAAAGTGCCAGGGCTTGAACCATGGCAAGGCCTTCAGGCGGCCTTTTTGCGACATCAATGCGGGGTCATTCGCCCAAGCATTTCTTGCGCATTGGCGATCAATTTTTCGGCAATCACATTGGCGTTCACGGTGAACTTGCCTTCCGTGATCGCCTGAGAAATGCGTCCGACCTTGGCTGCATCAAAGCTGCCGTCTTCGGGCACACCTTGCAAAAGCTGGGTCGCGTTGGTGGACAACTCAAGCTTGGCACTTGCCTCGGGAGCCTGTCTGCCCGCGATCGCCGTGCTGCCACCATTGGCCGATGTCCGTCCCGTTTTGGCCGCAGCGGGTTTGTCTACCCCCACCGGGGATGACGACACTTCAGGGCTATTACCGATCTTCATGGTGCTCTCCATAGACTTGGCAAACGCCCAAGCCTTTCCAGGTTTTGATCAAGCAAGCGCAGATTCTCTCGAAACTGAGCGGCTTTTTCGGTATATCGACACGGGAAAAGAATACTTTAGAACTTTCGACAAAATAACACCCCTGCGTCATGACAAGCAAGCCATGGCGACGAGACTGCCAAGCCGGCGGCAAAAGCTTCAGGAGTGTTGCATTCATAGCAGCATCTCCACATTGCGCTCACCGACCACCCGGCCGGAAACGATCCGGCCATTCTCAAAACGAACTTTGACGCTTTGTCCTTCCAGTCCCGCCGTCAATGCTTGGCCTTCCCTGGCCACCGTATAGCCCGAGCCCACGGCTCGCACCATCACGGTGTCACCAGCAGCAAACCACTGACGCACCTTCAAACTACTGCTGCGTACAGCTTCCCCGGCCGCCAAGGGGCGGCTGAGCGTACGTCCGACCAAGCTGCTGGCATCTGAAAATACCGCACCCGCCTCGGCCGCTATATCTATTTCGGCCGAGCTCAGCAGAGCTTGAGTCAGCAAAGCCCCTGCCGGCAAGGCGTCGGCCGCGACCAGCGCGCGAGCAAAGACCTTGATGGTCACAGGCAGGCTCACATTCCAACGCACCGCGCCGTCAAGGCAACGGATGCCGACGCGGGTTCGGCCCCACATCTGCAGACCCGGCGGCAGATAGGGCTGCGCCTGCAAACAGGGTGCGAGCTTCAACCTGGGGTCAAGCCGGCCGACCTGGACCTCGACTCGGGCTTGCGCAGGCATTCCTGCGCGGGCTCCAGCCTGGGCTATCAGTTGTACTTGCGCGGTCATTTCAGCATTCAAACCACCGGCCTCCTGGGCCTGAGCAGCAAACGAGCCGACGAGCAGCGCCACGACCATACCCGAGGCCCGGACCAAACGGTCGGCGCTCTGGGGGGAAGGTGGGCGAAGCTGGCACATGTCTGAACTTTAGACCCAGCCCCGCCCTTGCCTTACCGCGATATGCACAGCAAAGCGCCTGCTTATTTCGCTAATGTTTTCAAAGCCCGCCCAACACAATCCGTTCACATCGCCTATTCCCTCTTTCGGACTCCGACTGGAGCAAGGAATCAAGGGCCCGAGTTCAAGCTTGAGCCGACTGCGATAAAGAGGAACCAACATGCTGAACCGCCTTACTGATGGCTTGAATTTCCAGACCCAGGCACTGACCCTGCGGTCGGAGCGACAGCGCCTGCTGGCCAGCAATATCGCCAACGCCGACACGCCGGGTTTCCAGGCCAGGGACATGGACTTTGCCCGCGCCTTGCGCGAAGCAAGCTCCGAGAATGCTCAGCCTGGCGCCCTCAGCACGACCCAAAGTGGCCACATGGCGCCGCCGGCCGGTGCACGCAGCGAGTCGCAAAAACTCTACTCCACCGCAGCCCAAACCAATCTGGACAGCAATACGGTGGACATGGACCGTGAGCGCGCCAACTTTGCCGACAACTCGGTCAAGTACGAGGCGACGCTGCGCTTCATCAGCAGTTCGGTGCGCACCGCACTGGACGCGATGAAATCGCACAACGCAGCCTGATCCGGCTTTTTGAGGACAGGAGTACCCGATGTCAATGTTCCAAATCTTCAATGTCGCCGGCAGCGCGGTCAGCGCCCAAAGCCAGCGCCTCAATGTCGTCGCCAGCAACCTGGCGAATGCCGAAACCGTGGCCGGCCCCGACGGGCAGGCCTACAAAGCGCGCCAGGTGGTATTTCAGACCGCTTTGATGGGCGCTGGCAACGACCCGGCCAGCGCCGGCGTGCGCGTCAGCACCATCAGCGAAGACCAGACGCCGGGCCGCCGCGTGCATGACCCCAAACATCCCAAGGCCGATGCCGAAGGCTATGTGACCTACAGCAATGTCAACACAGTCGAAGAGATGGTCAACATGATTTCGGCCTCACGCTCCTACCAAAACAATATCGAAGTGATGAGCACAGCCAAAAGCCTGTTGCTCAAAACCCTGCAACTCGGTCAGTCCTAAGGGCTGAAACAGAAAGCACATCATGGCTGTAAGCGCTGTCACCAACACCACGACCACCAAGGCTTCCACCGATTCTCTGATGCCGCAAGGCAGCAAGAATGCGGCCGAGACGCAGGACCGTTTCATGAAGCTGCTGATCGCGCAGATGAAAAACCAAGACCCGATGAACCCGATGGACAACGCGCAGGTCACCAGTCAAATGGCGCAGATCCAGACCGTCACCGGGGTCAGCAATCTGGATACCAGCATCAAATCACTGTCCTCACAGTTCGTGCAGATGCAGGCGCTGCAAAGCGTCTCGCTGGTCGGGCGCGACGTCAGCGTCGAGGGCAATCGGCTCCAAATGGACCAAGGCACCGGCACCGGCGTATTCGAAATCGCCGCCCCCGCAGACGCCGTCAAGCTGGAGGTCCTCAGCCCGGGCGGCAATGTGATCGATACGGTGCAACTGGGCGCCCAAGGATCGGGACGCCACAACTTCGACTGGCAGTCGGGCAACAACGATCCGACCGCCAAATACAACTTCCGCATCACTGCCACCAAGGGCACCGCCGCTGTGCCCAACACCAGCTACAGCCTCGACAAGGTGATGGCCGTCAATACCAGCGGCGCCAAGCTGCAGTTGCAACTCCAAAACGCCGGCCTGGTTGACTACAGCAGCGTCAAGACCTTCGACTGATTTCACTCCCAACGCACCACAGAACAAGGAACCATCATGAGTTTCCAACAAGGTCTATCCGGCCTCAACGCCGCCGCCAAGAATCTCGATGTGATTGGCAACAATATTGCCAATGCCGGCACCTACGGCGCCAAGTCCTCGCGGGCCGAATTCAAGGAAGTTTATGCCGGCGCACTCAGCGGCGCCGGGGGCAGCCCGATCGGCATCGGTGTGACGCTGGGCTCGGTCTCCCAGCAATTCACTCAAGGCAATATCACCTCCACCGACAACCCCATGGACATGGCGATCAATGGCGGTGGCTTCTTTCAAGTCGGCGACGGCAAGAGCCCGGTGTCCTATTCCCGCAATGGGCAATTCAAAGTCAGCCAGGACGGCTTCATCGTCAACGGCGAAGGCTTCAAATTGCTGGGCTACCCGGCCGACGCCACCGGCGTGATTCAGCCCGGCCTGGCCCAAACCTTGCGGCTGCCAACAGCTGGCATCGCACCAAAGGCGACTACCGAAGTGAAGATGGAGTTCAACCTTGACTCCAGGGCCAGCTACACCGGCAAAACGGTTGACCCGGGCATCAATTTGAAAGACGCCAAGACTTACAACAATGCGACCTCGCTGACCGCGTTTGACGCCAAAGGGCAAAACGTAGCCGTCACTTTCTACTTCCAAAAAGTTCAACCGGTCACCGGGCCCTTGGCTGACCCCCCTACCGACCCCGTTGATCCCTTGGAAACCACCAAGTGGAATGTCTTCGCGACCGCCAATGGCGAGTTCTTCACCAAGGATTCCGCCGGCAACCCCATCCTCACGACACCGGCCGATCCCACCGCCATTCCTCCAACCGTGGCCAGGATGATTTCGCCCTACACCACGCTCGAGTTTGATCCCAAAGGTGGCAAGCCGATTTCACCCACCGCTGAACTGGCGCTGCAAATACCAGCTACTTCCACGGCGACAGGGTCGAGCTTGGAGATCCTCGGAATTTCATTGAATGTGCTGGGAGCCAGCGAAAACGGCTCCAGCTTTGGCGTGACAAATTTGACGCAAAACGGCTACGCCCCGGCCCAATTGGCCGGCATCGTGGTCGAAGGAACCGGCGTCGTGACGGCACGCTACTCGAACGGCCAATCCAAACCGGCCGGCCAGGTCGAATTGGCCAACTTCATCAACCCGCAAGGCCTGCAACCGTTGGGCGGCAACCGCTGGGCGCGCACCTTGACCTCGGGTGAGGCGGTGGTCGGCGTCGCCGGCGACGGAAATTTGGGTCGCATCCAATCCGGTGCCCTGGAAGAATCCAATATCGACTTGACTGCCGAACTCGTCAATATGGTGACGGCGCAGCGCGCCTACCAAGCCAGCGCCCAAACCATCAAGACGCAGGACCAGGTTCTCCAAACCATCGTCAACCTGCGTTGATCACCATGACCCACCCCCGTAGTCGCTTCGCGCCACCCCCTCAAGGGGACAGAGCCCACTGGCCCGGCAAAGCCGGTTGCAGGGGCTCGGCGCCGTCAGACCGGTGGTGCGTCGCAAGTGCACTGCCTGGTCAGACTGGAGGTCCCACATGGATCGCATGATTTACCTCTCGATGGCCGGCGCCAAGGCCTCGATGCAGCGCCAGGACGTGCTTGCCAACAACTTGGCCAATGTCTCCACCAATGGCTTTCGCGCCGAGCTACAGGCGTTTCGGGCGGTGCCGGTCAACGGCGACGGCGCCAGCACCCGCGCCTACGCACTCGAGACCACCACCGGCTACGACCCCAACGGAGGTCCGGTGCAAGCGACCGGGCGTAATCTCGACGTCGCGATGAAGGACAACGCCTGGTTGGCCGTGCAAGGCTTGGACGGCACCGAAGCCTATACCCGCGCCGGCTCACTCGACGTCAATGCCGAAGGTTTGTTGGTGATGCGCAATGGCCTGCAGGTGATCGGCGACGGCGGCCCCATCACCGTGCCGCAGAACACCGAACTGGCCATCGGCACTGACGGCACCATCAGCGCCAAAGACAGCAAGGGCAAGACCAGCACGGTCGCCAAGCTCAAACTCGTCACGCCCGAGGCACCGCTCACGCGTGGGCCGGACGGACTGTTCAGAGCTGCCGAGGGCGACTTGACCGCCAACGCGGACGCTCGGCTGCAAGACGGCGCGCTTGAAGGTTCCAACGTCAGCCCGGTCGAGACCATGGTCGGCATGATCGCCGCCGCGCGCCAGTTTGAGCAGCAGATGAAACTGCTGCAGATTGCCCAGACACAGGGCCAGCAGTCGGCCAAATTGCTCGGCTCCACCTAACGTCGATATTCAAGGACAGTCATCATGATTCGCTCCCTCTACATCTCCAAGACCGGCATGGAAGCCCAGCAGACTCAGCTGGACACCATCTCGCAGAATCTGGCCAACGTCGCGACCAATGGCTACAAGCGATCACACGCCATTTTCGAAGACTTGATGTACCAGAACCTGCGCCAAAGCGGGGCCAACACGACCGAGCAAACACAGCTGCCGACCGGCCTGCAAATCGGCCTGGGCGTGCGCCCGGTAGCCACTGCACGCATCTACAGTCAAGGCAATCTGCAGCAGACCACCAACAACTTGGACATTGCCATCAAGGGCAATGGTTTCTTCCAGATTCAGCAGCCGGATGGCACCACCGCTTATACACGCGATGGCTCCTTTCAACTCAGCGCGGCCGGCCAGATCGTCAACAACAATGGCCTCACGCTGCTGCCCGGCATCACCATACCGAGCAATGCTCAAAGCGTGACAGTCGGCAACGACGGCACGGTCAGCATCACGGTGCCCGGCAACCCGGCCGCGCAGACCGTCGGGCAGATCCAGCTGGCCAACTTCATCAATCCGGCCGGCCTGGACCCCAAGGGCCAAAACCTTTTTACCGAAACGGCTTCGTCGGGAACACCGACGAACGGCGCACCAAGCTCAGACGGATTGGGTGTGCTGCAGCAAGGCTATGTAGAAACTTCCAACGTCAATGTGGTGGAAGAACTGGTCGCGATGATTCAAACCCAGCGCGCCTATGAAATGAATTCCAAAGCGATCCAGACCTCGGACCAGATGCTGCAAAAGCTCGCACAAATTTGAGGCCCATCATGACTAACTCTCGATTCCCCCGGCGTTCGGCCAAGATCAGCCTGGCACTCGGCCTGAGCGTCGCGCTCAGCGCTTGCGGCACGCTCTACCCCGTGCCGCAGGTCGACCTGCAACCCGGCCCGGTGGTGACGCTGCCGTCCCTGCCGCAAAACAGCCCGAGCAACGGCTCAATCTACCAAGCGGCCAGCTACCGGCCGCTGTTCGAGGACCACCGCGCGCGCATCGCCGGCGACACCTTGATCGTGCAGATTGTCGAGAAAATCAGCGCCAGCCAAAGCTCGACCAGCGCCTTGAACAAGAGTGGCACGGTCAGCGGCGAGGTCACCGCCATCCCCTTTGTCAGCCCCAAGGCCTTCGCGCGTGCCTCAACCGCCGGCACCTCGGCCACCGTGGCAGCCGGCAAAGGCAGCAATGAGAACTCCAATAATTTCTCCGGCAGCATCACCGCAGTGGTGACGGCTGTGCTGCCCAATGGCCACCTTTTGATCAGCGGCGAAAAGCAGATCGGCGTCAACCATAACGTCGATGTTCTGCGCTTCTCGGGCCAGGTTGACCCGCACATGATCACGCAGGGCAACATCATCGCGTCGGCCTCGGTGGCCAATGTGCGAATCGAGCAAAAAGGCCGCGGTGCCACTTCCGACATACATGGAATAGGCTGGTTCTCGCGCTTCTTTTTAAACCTTTCGCCGATTTAAGTTTGCGCAGAATCGGTCGTAGAAGTCCCCCTTCACGACCATCATGCAAACCTCCTCAAAACCTACCTCTTTCAGCGCTTGCGGCCCGCTCCTCACGGCCCTGTTGCTGATCAGCATCCTGCTTGGCTGGCCCCATCCGGCCCAGGCAGCCCGCATCAAAGAGGTCGCCTCCGTCCAAGGCGTTCGCAGCAATGCCTTGACCGGCTATGGTTTGGTGGTGGGCCTGGACGGCACTGGTGACCAGACTACCCAGTCCCCCTACACCGGCCAAAGCCTGTCCGCCATGCTGCAACAGTTTGGCGTGACCTTGCCGCCGGGTGTGACGATTCAGCCCAAGAACGTGGCCGCCGTGATGGTGACCGCACAACTGCCGGCCTTCGCACAGCCGGGCCAGCAAATCGATATCACCGTGGCCTCGATCGGCAACTCCAAGAGCTTGCGCGGCGGCACCTTGATCTCGACGCCTTTGCGCGGTGCCGATGGCCAGGTTTACGCGATGGCACAGGGCAACCTGATCATCGCCGGCGCCGGCGCCTCGGCGGGCGGCTCCAAGGTCACCGTCAATCATCTCAGCGCCGGCCGTATTCCGGCGGGAGCCCTGGTCGAACGCAGCGTGGCCACGCCGCTGCAAAACAGCGACTTCATCCAGCTGGATCTGAACTCGATCGACTTCACCACCGCGCGCGCGGTGGCCCGAGCCATCAACAAAGCCAAGGGCGCCGGCGTTGCGCAAGCGGTGGACGGCCGCGTGGTGCGCGTGCGTGCACCGATGGACGCCGATGAGCGGGTCAACTTCATGGCCGATATGGAAAACTTGACCTTCGAACTGTCCGAACCCGCCGCCCGCATCATCATCAACGCACGCACCGGCTCGGTGGTGATCAACCAGGCCGTTACCTTGGCGGCTTGCGCGGTGGCGCATGGCAGCCTGTCGGTGACGATCAGCTCAACGCCGGTGATCAGCCAGCCCAATGCCTTGTCCGGCGGGCAAACGGTGGTCAGCGAGAAAACCGACATTGCCATCAAACAAGAACCCGGCAACTTGATCCAACTGCCGGCTGGGGCCAAATTGGCCGACGTCGTGAAGGCGCTCAACTCACTGGGTGCCACGCCGCAAGACCTGCTGGCCATTTTGCAAGCAATGAAGAGCTCGGGCGCCTTGAACGCCGAGTTGGAGGTAATTTGACATGGCCCTGTCCCCCACTTCGCTGAACGCGGGCGGCAACGACTTCCGCTCGCTCGAGGCACTGCGCGGATCGGCGGTGCGCGATCCCAAGTCAAGCATCCGCGAAACCGCCAAGCAATTTGAGTCGCTCTTCATGCAAGAGGTGATGAAGAGCATGCGAGCCGCCACCATGCCCACCGAAATGATGGACAACTCGGCCACCAAACTCGGCACCGAGATGCTGGACACCCAGTTCGCCGGCAAGATGACAGGCCTGCCCGGGGGCCTGTCGGGCGCGATCGAACGTCACCTGCAGCGCCAATTGGGCCTCAGTGAAAAGACCGCCGAAAAGCCCGCCCTGCAGCCCCTGCCCGCGCTGGCCCAAAAAGGCATCGCGCCACATGTGCAGAGCTTTATTCAAAAGCATGACAGCGCCGCCAAGGCGGCCGAGGCGCAGACCGGCATTCCGGCCAGCTTCATGCTGGCGCAAGCAGCCCACGAATCGGGTTGGGGCAAGCGTGAGATCACCGGCGCCGGCGGCACGCCCTCCTTCAATGTCTTCGGCATCAAGGCCACCTCCAGCTGGACCGGCCGCGTGACCGAAGTGCAGACCACCGAATTCGTCGACGGCAAGCCGCAAAAAGTGATGGCCAAGTTCCGCGCCTACGCCAGCTACGAGGAGAGCTTCAAGGACTACGCCAAAATGATCGGCTCCAATGAGCGCTACAGCAAAGTGGTAGCGCAGGCCCAGAGTGGCGGCGCCGAAGGCTTCGCGCGCGGCCTGCAAAAGGCCGGCTATGCGACCGACCCCGAGTACGCCCAAAAACTGGCCCGCGTCATCAACACCACGGTGCGTGTGCAACGCGCCTTGGCTTGAGACAGCGCGCTGAGGAGCACTGAGCATGGGTTCCCTGCTTTCGATCGGTATCCGCGCGATGATGGCCAACCAGGCCGCCATCCAATCGGTCGGTCAAAACATCGCCAATGCCAATACACCGGGCTATTCGCGCCAATCGGTGATCTTGACAACGCCCAACGGCCAATTCACCGGTGGTGGATTTTTCGGCCGCGGGGTCACTGTGCAAACGGTGGAGCGGGCACACAACGAATTTCTGACCAGCCGGGCCGTAAACTCCAAAGCGATAGCCCATATGGACTCCACCAGCATGGACAAGCTGTCCCAGTTGGAAAAAGTCTTCCCTCCCGGAGAGACCGGCATCGGCGCCGCTGCGGGGCAGTTTCTCAGTGCGATGGTCGACGTGACCAGTCGCCCCTCGGACCCTTCGGCGCGCCAAGTCGTGATGGGTCGGGCGACCGAGCTGGCCTCGCGCTTCTCCAGTGCTGGCCAACAGCTGGGCGAATTGCAAGCCGGCGTCATCAGCGATATGCGCACCAACGTCGATGTGGTGAACCAATTGGCCGAGCAAATCTCTTTTGCCAACCGCGAGATCTCCGGCGCCATCGGCACCGGCCACACGCCCAATGACCTGCTCGACAAGCGCGACCGCTTGATCTCGAACTTGAGCGAGTACATCCAGGTCTCAACGCTTGCGGCCAGCGACGGCTCTGTCGGCGTCTTCATCGGCGGAGGTCAAAGCCTCGTACTGGGTGCCCAGGCACAACAGCTGTCCGTCAGCGTCGACCCCTACGACGTCAAACGAGGCACGCTGAGCATTGGCGATAAAAGCGGCAGCCGTGAACTGGACGACAGCGTGCTGACCGGCGGCTCTTTGACCGCCTTGCTCAGGTTCCAGAACAATGACCTGCAAGATGCCCGCAATCTGCTGGGTCAGATGGCGGCGGCCATGTCGAGTCGGGTGAATGACCAGCAAGCCTTGGGCATGGACTTGTCCGTGCCCCCGGGCAAAGGTGTGCCGCTGTTCGCCGTTGGGGCGCCGCGCAGCCTGCCCTCCGCCACCAATGGTCGTGACGGCACGGGCCGCTTCCTCACCGATGTGAAGCTCACCATCACCAACTCCAGCCAATTGCAAGCCAGCGCCTACAAGCTGCAAACCAACTCCAGCGGCGCCCCCGGCACCTATCTGTTGACGCGCTTGAGCGACGGCTTGCAGACCAGCGTCGTTGACGGCGATACGGTGGACGGATTCAAGATGGACTTCACCTCTGGCGCGCCCGGCAACGGCGACACCTACCTGCTTGAGCCGGTCGGCCAAGCTGCGCTTGAGATGCGCCGGGTGTTGGACCAAACCTCGGGCATCGCCGCCGCCTCGCCGCTGAGTGCGGCGACCAATATTGACAACAAGGGTTCGACCACCGTCAACTCCATGTACGCCGTCAACGCCAAGCTGGACAAAACCCAGGCGCCGATGACGGTAACTTTTGGCGACCCCGACCCGCTCGACCCGGCCAAGCTGCAGTACACCTTGACCTTGGCCGATGGGTCGGTCCTGAACGGCACATGGTCGGCCGGCCAACGCATAGGCAATGAGCCCAATGCAGTACCGCCGATTGATCTGGGCTTCGAGTTGAGCCTCAACGGTGTGCCGCGCAAGGACGATACGATTTCGATCGAAGTGACCAAATATCCGGCGACCAATAACGGCAACGCCAAGGCCTTTTTGAATATTCAAACCGAGAAATTCATCGGCCAGCGACTGCAGCCCGACGGCAGCCTGGCGGTCGGCTCCACCATCAATGAGGCCTATGCATCCTCGATGAGCGAGATCGGCTCGCGTGTGCAGGGAGCCACCTACTTGTCCGGCGTTTCGGTCAGCGTCGCGGCCGAGGCCGAGGCCAGCCGCGCCGGCCAGGCCGGCGTCAACATTGACGAAGAAGCGTCGCGCCTGATGCAGTACCAGCAGGGCTATCAAGCCGCCGCCAAGGTGCTGCAGGCGGCCCAATCCATTTTTGACGAGCTGCTGAGAATCGCAGCCCGCTGAATCAGATCAGTCAAGGAGTTAGCCATCATGCGCTTGTCCACCGCCAATATGTTCGACACCAGCATCGCCACGCTGCAGCGTCGTCAGCAGCAGATGCAGAACTCGCAAACGCAGCTGACTTCAGGCAAGAAGATCGCCAATGCCAGCGACGACCCTACCGGAGCGGCGCGCTCCGAGCGAGCGATGGCCACCATCAGCCGGGTGGATGCCAATCAGCGCGCGCTGGAGGCCAGTCGCAATGGCACCACCTTGAGTGAAGCCGCTTTGGGCGACGCCAATGAGTTGCTGCAACAAATGCGCGAAACCATGGTTTCCGCCGGCAACGCCAGCTATAGCGACTCCGAACGCGTCGGGCTGGCCAATAAGATTGCAGGCCTGCGTGACCAGTTGCTGGCGATTGCCAACCGCGGCGACGGTGCCGGCGGCTTTCTGTTCTCTGGCCAAGGCTCCAGTGACCCGCCCTTCCTCGACCAAGCCGGTGGCGTACGCTTCAACGGCATGTCCGGCAGCATTCAAACCGGCAATATCGACAGCTTCCCATTGACCGTCGACGGGCGCATGGCCTTTGAGCAGGCGCGCAGCGGCAATGGCAATTTCGAGACCATTCCCAAGCCCAATTCGCTCACCGGACTGCCGCCCAAGGGCTGGATCGATGCAGGACGGGTGGCCGACCCCTCGGCGCTGACCGGCCACAGCTACCAAATCAATATCAGTGGCACGGCCCCCGGCACGACCTATGACGTGCTGGACGTCGATACCGGTGCGTCGGTCCAGTCCGGGCTCTATGCCACCGGCAAGGCCATCACCTTTGACGGTATGGCGGTCACCCTGACCGGTGCCGTGGCCGACGGGGATCAGTTCGATCTCGCGCCTTCCACCAACTCGCTCAAACTCTTTGATGTACTGGATCGAACCGTGGCCGAGCTGCGCATGCCATTGCGCGCCGGGGCCGAGATCACGCAGTCCAATTCCGGTCGGGTGCGCGATATTGATGCGGTGATGGTTAACCTGCAAAATGTACGCAGTCAGTTGGGCGAGCGGCTCAACAATCTGGACGGCACCGAGGGCCGGATGGCCGCCTTGAAGCAATACAACCAAGCCGAACGCTCGGCCGCCGAGGATCTCGATATGGTGCAAGGCATTTCCGACTTCCAAAACCAGCAAAACGGCTACGACACCGCCTTGAAGACCTACGCGATGGTGCAGAAAATGTCGCTCTTCCAATACATCAGCTAAGCCATGCGGGCGCCACCTCAACCGATCCGATCGACTAGCCAAACTCAATGAACCATCAGATTCTGGGCGCTGTTGCGCTGGGCTATACGCCCTTGATCGACCGCCAACGCATGGTCACGGCCACCCGCTTGACCGTGATTCCCTTGCGACCCGACGCCAAACTCGAAGCGGTCGACTTGCTCGCCGCAGTGGCCGAAGTTTGGCCTGCCGGTGGCACTCAGGTGATCCTCAATGTCTTGAGCGAAGACCTGCTCGAGAGCCTGTTGCGTACCGCGCCTACGGCCAATGTGATGATCGAGGTGCCGGCCTTTATGGCCACCGACGCCGTCCACGGCGAACTCTTGTTGGCTCTGAAGAAGCGCCATATAGCGCTGCTGCTCAAAGGCTTGCCGAGCACCGCGCTGGCGGCCGATATCAAGCCCTGTTTCAGCCATGTGGTGCTGGATCTGGACGACGAAAGCCGAGGTGTGAGCGACAGCACCGGCCTGCCCAAGCTGCAATCCGGCCTGCGCAGCGCAGCCGACATTGACGCGAGTTTTTCCCGTGGCGTGGCCGGCGTCATCGGTTGGCCCATGCAAGGTGCTTACGAGGCGCCTTCGGTGCCCGGCAAGACAGAAGTTCAGGCCGATTTGCAAGTCATTGTCGAGTTGATGTCACGCATCGACCAGGGCGAAGATGTCGAGCGGCTGGAACAGACCCTCAAGCGCGACCCCAGCTTGGCCTTCAAGTTGCTGCGCTATCTGAATTCGGCCGCCTTCGGCTTGCCGGTGGAAGTGGCCTCGTTCCGCCACGCCATCATGTTGCTCGGCTATGCGCGCATGAAACGCTGGTTGGCCCTGTTGCTGACAACGGCCAGCAAGGACCACGCGATGCGGCCCATCATGTTCGCGGCACTGCGGCGGGGCCTGTTGATGGAGGAACTGGCCAAGGGGATGAGCGACTCCGAACTGCGCGATGAAATGTTCATCTGCGGCTTGTTCTCATTGCTGGACCATATGTTGAAGCAACCCTTCAGCAAGCTCTTGCAGTCGATTCCTATGCCCGAACGCGTGCGCCAGGCCTTGGTCGACGAGACCGGGCCCTACCAGCCCTATCTGGAGTTGGTGCGCGCGATAGAGCATGCATCCCTCTACGACTACCGCAGTGCCGCCGAACAGCTGATGCTGGGCGCCGAGGAGGTCAATATGTGCGTGCTGCGGGCGTTGAGCAAGGCCGCGCAACTGGAGTGAACACCCCAAAGCTCGGCTGGCCCGTAAACTCGGGCCCAATGTCAGAACAGCTCTCTCTCCTGCCGCAAGATTTGGCCGCCCTGCGCGGCCTGTTTGGCTTGATCAGCGACCCGCTGATGTTGTTGAGCGAATCGCTTGATTTGCTGGAGGCCAATGCCAGCGCGCTGAACCTGCTGGAGCAGCCGCCCGGTCAGCACGCCAGCAAGGGTTTGCATGGACTGCAAACCAGCCACGGTGGGCGACTGGGTGACTGGTTGCGCCTGGCCAGTCGGGCCCTCAGCGAAGGGCGCCGCGGCCCGCCGGCTCCCAGCATCAAACTCAGCAGCGGCCAGCGAGCCCCGCTCACCTTGATGGCGCTGCCGCCGCAAGACCCGACCGATCTGGCGCGCTGGCTCTTGCACGCCCGCGTCGAGGACAAGCCGCGCGCCAAGATCGCCACAAGCCTGCAGCCCGCAGCGGCGCACTCGACCCAAGCGTTGCAACAAGCATGCAGCAACGAGGTGAGCAGCCGAGAACATGCCGAGCTGGCCCAGTGGTTCAAACTCTGCCCCCTGCCCATGGTGCTGTTCGATGCCCAAGGCTTGCTGCTGAAAAACAATGCGGCCTTTGCGGCGCTATGCCTGCAATTGCCGACCACGCTGCATGAAGCCGACCCGGCCATCCAGCAATTGCTGGGTTGGCAGGGTGGGCGACTGTCCGCAGACCTGCTGAAGCTGACAGCGCCCGAGGCAACGCTGCAAACCCAGGCCAACTTGCCTGGCTCCAATGGCCGTACACATTGGCTGCAGGGCCGTTTGCAAGCCTTCAGCGGCGGGCAAGGCGGCCTGCCTCAGCGCTATCTGGCCGTGTTGGAGGATCGCTCCGTCGAGCAAGAACGCGACCTCGCACACCAACAGCTCGACGCCTTGATGGATACCGCCGGCGTCGGTTTGGCCACTTTTCAGCAAGATGCAGGCTGGCTGCGCCCACGCGCCTCCCGAGCCGCACATCCAGGCGCCGCAGGTGCCGCACGCAACCCAATGGCCAGCCTGCAAGGCATCAGCCGGGACATCGTCGAGGCGTCATCCTTGCCCGAGTTCGAGCGCCTGCAAAAGGCGCTCAAAAAAGGCGACCGGATCGAAGTCAGATATGCGGTGCGTCACCCCGAGTTGGGCCGGCGCTGGCTGCTCACCCGGGTCGAGCCGGGCCAGCTCAAGTCGGGCCAGCGCACCACCTCGGTTGTCACGCTGGACGTGACGGCGCAGGCGCAAGCCGAGGACCGCAGCGAGCAGTTGCTGCACGAATTGACCACCATCATGGACAGCGCCAGCCTCGGTTTGGCCTATTTGCGTGGCGATCAATTGCTGCGCTGCAATCGCGGGTTCGAGCAAATGCTCGGCTTGAGCGAAGCCCAGACCGTTGGCACGGCCGTCAGCCACTTGTTTGCGGCTTTGCCTGAGTTGGCCGGGCAGGTCCAAGCGGCCTTGCCGGAGTTGCTTGAGCAGCAGACCTTCGAGGCCGAGTTCTTGCAGGTGGGCAGCGAAGAGAAGCAGCCACGCTGGCTCTCGCTGAGCTTGCGCCGCGTCAACCGGCCGATCGACCCCGCCCAGAGCTCCGAGCCGCAGCAGGTCAAGGAGAGCATTGCCGTGATCAGCGACATCAGTCGACTGAAAGCGCAACAGGCGGAGTTGGAGGCCCTGGTGCAGGACCGCGAAATGATGTTCAGCCTCTCCGACGTGGGCATCGCGATTTTGCGCAATGGCCGTGTCACGCGCGCCAATGACGCCTTGGCCCAATTGACGGGCTATCGCATCCATGAACTGAGTGGTTTGGACCATCAAGAGCTGTTCGACAGCTCCCTGGATTTCGACAATCAAAACGACGCTGTCGAAAGCGCCCTCAATACCTACGGCCTGTGGCGCGGCGAACGACGCGTGCGCCGCCAAGACGGCACGGGCCTGTGGATGCAGGTCAGCAAGCGCGTGATGCGCCCGGGCGCGCCGGATGAAGGCTTGATCGCCACCTATGTCAATGTCGATGACCGCTGGCGTGCCCAGCAATCGCTGATGTTGCAGACCGAGCGCGAACGCGCGGTGCTGGATTCGGTCCTGGTCGGCATCGTGACGGTCGGGCGCGGCGGCATCGAATGGATGAACCGCTCAGCGCGGCGCATGTTCGGCGGCGACCTGAGCGAATTCGCGGGCCAGCCGATGAGCATCGTGGCCACGCCCGCGTCCGATCACCCGTTCCGCCAAAGCCACTACCTGGACGAGCTGACCGAAGGCCAGACCGAGGCCTTCGAGTGCCGCTTGAAGGCCTGCGACGGGCGCGAGTTCTGGGTCGTCGGCAATGCCGTCGTGACCGGCGCACGCGCCACAGGGAGGCAGCTGACCTACGCCTTGCTGGACATCGACCGGCGCCGCCAAGCCGAGGCACAGACCCAGCAAGCGCAGGCCAGCCTGAGCCGCATCATCGAAGCTGCGCCCTTGGCGATCAGCTTGCACGACGCCAAGACCTTGCGGGTCGAGCAGATCAACCAAGCCGCTGCCGCGCTGGCCGGGCGCAGCGAAGCGGCCTTGATGGGCGCCAGCCCGGAAGACTTGTTTGGCCGCGAGCAGGGCGAGTTGATTCGCCGCGATATGTTGGCCGCATTGCAGGCCAGCGCCGTCACGCAGCACGAGTACCGGCTGGGCAGTGGCGAGCAAATGCGCGTCTGGGATGCCCGCTTCTTGCATTTGGCCGGCACCAGCGAGGGCTCCGAATCGGCCGAGATAGGTGCGCCGGAACAGCTGTTACTGGTTGCCAGTGATGTGACCGAGCACCGCGCCGCTGAGGAAGCGCGCCTACAGGCTGCGATCTCGCAGCGCGAGTTGCTGGTGCGCGAAGTGCATCACCGCATCAAGAACAATTTGCAGGGCGTGGCCGGCCTGCTGCAGCAAATTGCCGCGCGCCGCCCCGAAGTGGCCAGCGTCATCAATGAAGCGGTCGGGCAGGTGCATGCGATCGCGCAGGTCTATGGGCTGCAAGTCGGCGGCTCCGGGCCGCTGCGGATTCGCCGCGTGATGGATGCCATCATTGGCTCGGTGCAGCGGATGTCGGGGCGCAGCATTGCCACGCACATCGAAGGCGTCAGCGCGCCCCAAGCCAACCAGTGGGCGCTGCCCGAGGCCGAATCGATCCCGGTGGCACTGACGCTCAATGAGTTGTTGACCAATGCCATCAAACACAGCCAAGACAGCGTGGTGTCCTGCACCTTGATTTGTGGCGCCAAGAGTGTGGCGGTCGAGATCATCAATGCAGGCCGGCTGCCGGCCGATTTCAACTTGGCGCAAGTGCCCGGTGGGGTGTCGGGTTTGGGCCTGGTGCGGGCTCTATTGCCGCGTCGCAGCGCGCTGCTGACCTTGGATCAGCGCGAGGAATTTGTCGTCTGCCGGATGGAGTTGCTGGCGCCCAGCGTCAGCCTGTTGACCGAGTCCTGATGCCTTACCGAAACGGCACTCCGAACAAACGCGAAGTTTGGGCGACAATGCGGCAAACAAGGTGGGTCAGCAGCCCACCAAGACGCAGCACAGCGGGGGGCCTCCAACGGTGAGCAATGAAAAGGGCAAGATTCTTGTCGTCGACGACGATCGCTTGGTACTGGCGACCTTGACCTATGGTTTGGCGCAGGCTGGCTTCGAGGTGATTGACGCCGACAATGGCGACGACGCTATTTTGCTGGCGCGTGAACATCGGCCCGAACTGGCCTTGCTGGACATCCGCATGGAAGGGCTGAGCGGCTTCGATGTCGCCGCGTACTTGCGCGAATATCTGCACATCCCCTTTATGTTTTTGTCCGCATTTGCCGACGAAGCCACCGTCGCCAAGGTGAAAGAATTGGGAGCGGTGGCCTACCTGATCAAGCCGCTGGATATTCATCAAATTGTGCCGGCCGTAGAGGCCGCTTTTGCCAACCGCAAGCAAACTCAAACTCCGGCGCCGCCTGCGCAGGAATTGAACAAGCCGGTGTTGCATGAGTTGCTGCCGGTGGCCGTCGGGGTCTTGATGCACCGCTACTCGCTGTCACGCCAAGATGCCTTGGACAGACTGCAAAAGCTGGCCGCAGCCGAGGGCCGCGAACTGGAGCTGCAGGCCAAAATGCTGGTCGAGGCGGTCGAAATGCTGGCTCAGCCCGCGAGCGTGAAGTAGAACTGCGCGCCCTCGCCGACCACCGCCTCGGCCCAAATCTCGCCGCCGTGGCGGCGCACGATGCGACGCACCGAGGCCAAGCCAACCCCGGTGCCTTGAAATTCGCTGGCACTGTGCAGACGTTGAAAGACACCAAACAAGCGATCGGCAAATCGCATATCAAAACCCGCGCCGTTGTCGCTGACGCGGTAAATCCACTGCCCCGCCTCTTGCTGCGCTTCAAAGCGGATCAGCGGCTGCAGGCATTTGCCGCTGTACTTCCAAGCATTGCCGAGCAGGTTCTCCAGCACCATGCGCAACAGCGTCGGATCCCCCTGCACCAACATATGCGGCTGAATATGCACATGGACGCTGCGCTCAGGGCTGGAACGGGCCAACTCCTCCACCACAAACCCTGCTAGCTGGGACAAATTGACCGGTTGACGCGCCAAGGGCTGGGCCGATAACTGCGCCAGCGAGAGCAGCGAGTCAATCATGCTGTTCATGCGCGCCGCCGCACCCATCACCCGGTCTAGATGGTCATTGCCGATGCGGTCCAGCAATCGCCCATAGTCTTCTTTCAAGATGCGGGTGAAGCCCTCCACCACCCGCAGCGGCGCGCGCAAATCATGCGAGACGGTAAAACTGAAAGACTCATGCTCATGCGCCATTTGCTGCGCCTGCAAGGACGGCCCCGCCTCGGGGCGCTGCGGTGCGCTGAGCGGGGCCTGCTGTGGCCACAAGGTCAGCAACTGGTAGCTGCCGCCAGCGTCTGAAAAACTGTTTCCCAGCTCGGGCCTTGGCGACGCTTGCGCAGCCAAGGCCGCCACCACCGGCTCGGGCAAATGACTCAAACACTCGGCCCATGTCGAGCCAGCAGAGGCCGCTGCACCGCTCAATGCGGCAGCTTGCTTGTTCTGCGCCAAAACCCTTGCAAGCCCCTGCGCCGACGCGTCGTCCAAGAGCCAAGCCGGCCCCGGCAGCGCCTCCATCCAGCGATGCTCAATGCCGGTCAGCGATGCCGGCGGTAAAGCCTCAGCGCTGCCTTGATAGCCGCAAAAGCGCCCTTGCTCATCCGTGCAGGCGATGGCTCGCAGGCGCCAGCGAGCGCCGCTACCGTCGCTAGACAGAACCTGCAAGTCAAAGTGGGCGGCCTGCTCTTCAAGCCGCTGACGCAGGCTCTGAGCCCCATCATCAAGCAGATCAAAGCGCTCCCACAATGCTTGCGGCGCAGCCGCACCCGCCCACAGCGAGCTCAGTGCAGCCTGCGGCGCTTGCCAACGCACCAAGCGGTGATTGGCGTCACTCGCCCACTGGCAATGCGGCTGCAGTTGGGCCAGGGTCTGTGCATGCATGCGCGCCTCTCGCAGCGCTGCGAAAAACTGTTGGCGCGTCAATCGCACACCGATATGCCAGGCCAAAGCGGCGACCACCAACAAAACCAAGGCCGTACACAGCCCCGTCAGCAACAAGGCCAGCAGGCCTGAGCTCTCGCCCTGGCGCAACACCAGCAACAAGGCCAGCAGGCACAAGACGCCGGCCGCCAAACTCAGACCCAGCAAGAGCGCCACACCCCGACCGGGCAAGCGGCGGCTACTGAAGCGGGCATCGCTGAGACTATTCATGCCGATCATTGTAGGGATGCAAAATGTCTTTTTTCACCGCCGCCTTGCACGGCCAGGAGCGAGCAAGGCGGCAGCACTCAAGTTAACGCTGCCTGAGCCGATAGCCACACAATAGGCCGGCGCAGCCGAGCTTGCGGCATGGCCAGGCGCGCGCCACACCTTGCCGATTATTGATCCGCGCGATGAGCGCCCTAACTTGATGGACACCGGTCAGCCACTTCAAACAAGCCGCTTGCGCTGGCCAGCGATTTTTCGCACGCGCCAAACGACGACAATGCCGTAGAGATAAGCAGTTTTGACGCAAGCAATTGCCCGCCCAAGATGGAAGCCCCATGCAGTCCACACCAAACCCTGAAAACAAGCCTGCTTCCGCCGATGGCTTTCGCCTAGACGCGCAAGCCTTGGCGCGCCTGGAAGAACTCGACCCCAATGGTGCAAATAGGCTGATAGAGCGAGTAGTCACGGCCTATGTCAAGTCACTTGAACGCCTGTTGCCGGAGCTTGAAGGCGCACGCGGCGCTCAGTTGGACCTGCATGTCATTCGTCATGTCTGCCACACCTTGAAGTCATCGTCGGCCAGCTTGGGTGCACTTGATTTGGCCGAGCGCTGCGCCGAGATTGAAACAATGGCGCGGATTGGCCAAACAGATGGATTGGAGCCCTTGCTAGACGGTATGCTCGGGCAAGTGATCCAAGTCAGGCAGGCTCTGCTGAGCCTGCTGCCTAATATTCCATGAATGCCGCCCTGCCCCATCTAGAAGACGATTTACTGGAGCAGCCCAAAGTGCTGCTCGTTGACGACGACGAGGTCAACTTGCTGTTGACTGCGGTTGCCTTGCGTGCGCGCGGATTCGAAATCACCGAAGCACGCAGCGGCGGCGAAGCACTGGCCCTGATGGCGGCCATGTCGCCGGACATGATCGTGCTGGACGCGATGATGCCCGAACTCGACGGCTTTCAGACCTGCCGACAACTGCGCGAAAAGCCCGGTTTCGAGTCGACGCCGGTGCTGATGTTGACCGGCCTTGATGATGATGCTTCCATCAACCACGCTTATCAGGTCGGTGCCACGGACTTCTTCGTCAAGTCCACCCAGTGGAGCTTGCTGGCCGGGCGACTGCGCTATTTGCTGCGCTCTTCACGCACCCGCATCGAGCTCGAACGCAGCAAGGCACGCCTTGCGCGCGCGCAAGACCTGGCCCGCATGGGCAGCTTCGAGTGGCATGTGGGGGGTGGCTTCACCATGGCCGCCGAGGCCTTGCGCGTGTTCAGCCGTGGCCCCCATGAAGGCCTGGATTTCATCGGCGTGATGCGCATGGTGCCGCATGAGGAACGCGCCTTGTTCCTGCGCCTGCTGCGCGACGTGATGGCGCATAACTCGGTGCTGGTCACCGACCTCACCGTGACGCTGCTGGACGGCCGCCAGCGGGTAGTGCACATCGAGGCCGAGCCCGAATTCAACGAACTCGGCAATGCCAATGGCTATACCGGCGTGATGCAGGACGTGACCGACCGGCGTCACGCCGAAGACCGCATTCGTCAACTTGCCCACTTTGATGCCTTGACGGGTCTGCCCAATCGGCGCCAGCTGATCTGGCGGGTTGAGCGCGCCATCGAGCAAGCGCGCAAAGGTGGCCACGAGGTCGGCCTGCTCTTGATCGATCTGGACCGCTTCAAGATCATCAATGACACCCTGGGTCACGCTGCCGGCGACGAGTTGCTGGTCGAAGTGGGTCGCCGACTGCGCGGCTGCGTCAGGCATTCCGACCAGGTGATGGAGGGCATGCTGGAGACCATAGGCGGGCGCTCGCACCGCACGCTGGAAGCGGTCGGCCGACTCGGCGGCGATGAGTTTGTGGCCCTGCTGCCCGAAGTCGCCGATGAAAGCGACGCCGAGCGGGTCGCCGACCGGGTGCTGGAGGCTTTGCGGGAGCCGATCTTATTGTCCGGCCAAGAATGCTTTGTGACCGCCAGCATTGGCATCGCGCTGTTCCCAAGAGACGGCCAGACCATGGCCGATCTGCTGCGCAATTCCGACGTCGCCATGTACGCGGTCAAGTCGCAGGGTCGCAATGCCTCGGCGCTGTACACGCCCCAACTGGCCGGCCGCGGGCGCGAGAAGCTCGAGCTGGAGAGTGCGCTGCACAAGGCCTTGGAGCGCGGCGAGATCGTGCTGCATTACCAGCCCAAGGTGGATGTGCGCGGTGCGCGCATGGTCGGTGCCGAGGCGCTGATGCGCTGGAAGCGCGATGGCAAGCTGATCCCGCCCAATGACTTCATCCCCTTGGCCGAAGAAACCGGCTTGATCGTGCCGCTGTCCGAATGGGCGCTGAAAGAGGCCGCCAGGCAGGCCAAGGTTTGGCAGCTGAATTTTGGCTTTTCCGACTCGATCGCCGTGAACTTGCCCAGCCGCATGTTCGAGCGCTCCGATCTGGTCGAGCATATTCATCAATGCGTCAGCGCATATGGCGTGCCGCACCGGGCGATCCAGTTGGAGATCACCGAGAACAATTTGATGAAGGACTTGCAAAACGTCATCCCGTCCCTGCACCGGCTGAACGAGGTCGGAGTGGAGATCTCCATTGATGACTTCGGCACCGGCTACTCCTCGCTGGCCTACCTGACCACGCTGCCGATCTCCGAGGTCAAGATCGACCGCACTTTTGTGCGCGATCTGGGCATCACGCCGCAAAGCTCGGCCGTCGTCACCGCCATCATTGCACTGGCCCGTGCGATGGGGCTGCGCGTGATTGCCGAGGGTGTTGAGACCATGCGCCAGATGGATGTCTTGCACCGGCTCGGTTGCAGCTTGATGCAGGGCTTTTTGTTCAGCAAGCCGCTGCCGCCCGAAGAGGTCGAGTTGTGGCTGGCCCAAACCGTGCTGCCGCGCAAGGCGCCCTGGATTGCCCGTGCCAACGCAGATCCGGTTGCAGGCCTTGAGTTCAATCCCACCGACGCCCATCGCCCTACCGGCGGTATTCGATAGGAGTTCACGATGGATGAGCGTCGCCCCGCCTCGGCTCGAATGCCTGCTGCGCAGATTGCCAAGGCTGCATTGGTTCGTCTGGGTCAAGCGCAGTTAGAGCCGACCCCGGAGAATTACGCCCGCGCCTATGCCGTCGAGTCCGGCACCGAAGCCGCCCCTGCGGCGCTGCCCGAGCAGGTCCAGACCTTGTTGACCAAGCTCTTTGCTTTGGGCGTTAGCAGCAGCCAGAACCGCTTGGATTTGCAGGTATGCCTGCGCGAGTCTCGGTGGGCCGATGCGATTCGCCATGTTGAGACCTTGCAGCAGACTGAGGGCCCTGCAGCGCAGGCCGAAGCCTGTGCGCAAGTGATAGAGCGCTTGGTTCGTGGGCTTGAGCGCGGAGGCCGCCAATGGACCATGGCGAAAAAGAAAGATGGCTTGCAGCGGGTACTTGAAGGCAATCGCAGCGATATCCAACGTCTGCTCAAGCGCATGCGGGCTTTGGTCAGCAGCTGGGATTCAGACCTGGCCGACGCCAGCATCGACACCAGCGAAGAAGATGGCGGGGGCTCGCCCAGCCAGTTCTTTATGGGTGACGACTTCGGGCTCAGTCAATTGGATGGTGGCGATGAGCCAGACCGACCGCCAACAAAATCATCGAGTGCAACCGGTTTGGCCGGAGCAGCAAACAGCGCTTGGGTCGAGGTCGGTGCTTCACTGCACGGCACGGTCCAGCACGCACTGAAGAGCCCGGAAGGCTATGCCGACGAGTTGATGGCGGATTTGGATTTTGCCCATCGCGCCCTGCTGATCAGCGGAGCCACCCCACAGGCGGCCGAGCAGATAGAAGCCTTGTGCCAACGCGCTCGCCACATGCTCGATCACCGCCAGCATATGTTCGGCGAGCTGGGACAGCTGTGCCGCGAACTCAGCGCCAGCTTGGTCGATCTGGCCGAGGACGACTCCTGGGCGCGTGGCCAATGCGAGGCCATGAACGACACACTGGAACAGGGCCTGAGCGGCCGCGGCGTGCGCTCGGTCACCGAAATGCTGGGCGGCACCCGCGAGCGCCAGCGCCAGTTGCGTGACGAACGCAGCCGGGCGCGCGATTCGCTGAAGTCCTTGATCCATCAAATGCTGGCCGAGCTGGGCGAATTGGGTCAACACACGGATCGGTTCCAGAACAGCATCGGCCGCTACGCCGAGGTGATCGAAAAAGCCGACTCGCTGGAAAGCCTGGCCGGCGTGGTGCGCGAAATGGTCGAAGAAAGCCGCAGCGTGCAATCGCTGGTGCGTCAAACGCAAGACCGGCTGAGCCTGGAGCATGAGCGTGCCAGCAGCTTGAGCCAGAAGGTCGTGGAGCTAGAAAGTGAATTGCGCCGCATGTCCAATGAGGTGCAGACCGATCAGCTGACCCAGATCGCCAATCGGCGTGGCCTCTTAGCCGCTTTTGCGACCGAGCAGGCCAAGCTGGAGCGCGGCAGCGGCGAGGAAAGCGTCGAAGGGGCAGAGTCCGCGAAGATCGCGCTCGCTCTGCTTGACATCGACAACTTCAAGCGCCTGAATGACACCTTGGGCCACGGCGCCGGCGACATCGCCTTGAAATCGCTGGCCGAACGGGTCTCGAACGAGTTGCGGCCCGGCGACTTGGTCGCCCGCTACGGCGGCGAGGAATTTGTCTTGATGCTGCCCGCGACGCCACTCGACGAAGCCCAAGCGGTGTTGCAGCGTTTGCAGCGAGCCTTGTCGGCCAGCCTGTTCATGCATGAAGGCAAAGACGTTTTCGTCACCTTCTCGGCTGGCGTCACCCATTACCGCCGGGGTGAGACCCTGGAAGCCGCCCTCGACCGGGCCGATCTGGCCTTGTACGAAGCCAAGCACACGGGCAAGAACCGGGCTTGCGTGGCGCCTTGAGCAGCTCAGACCTTGGTGCTAGAAATTGAAGGCCAGGCGCAAGCCGCCCCAATGCTTGCCGTTGACCATGATGGGTGCGGCCACTTCTTTGAGTAGCACAAAGCGGCCGCCGCCCATATCGCGGCGGTAGGTCTGCAGCAAAAATGGTCGCTGATTGCGCGCTGAGGCCAGTCCGGTGCGGTCATTGAAAATGCGGCGGTAGCGGCTATTGGCGGTGTTCCAGACCACATCACCGGCGCGTTGAGGCTGACAGTACTTCTTGTTGTGTGTCGCCACATAACCATTGCGGTCCACGGCGATGCAATAGACCACCTTGTCACTCAAGCTCAGCAGCTTTTCCTGTATCGCCGGAAAATGGCGGTCGGCCAAGTCGACAAAGCCGGTCAGGTGTTGGGCCGGATTGGAGCCGGTAATTTCCCGGTAGTTGTCATCGAACAGCTGCGCGGGCTTGATCACACCTTGCTGCAAAGCCGTCTGCAGCAAGTTGGCTATTTCCAACGCAGCCGTCTGCGCGGCGCGGATGTATGGCGCGTCATCCACCTCCACGCCTGAACCCGCAATCTGCTCGATCAACTGTTCGGAAATCTTCAGAAAACGGTCGCTGCAAGCGAAGGCCGTATCCAGGCTGATCATCGCCTGCTGAACCTCTCGCTCCAACTCATTGGCGCGGCCAGACAAGGAATCTATGGTCAGCGCACTCTGCGAGGCCGAGGCCGCAATCCGGCCCACATCGGTCTGCACATCGGCAAATGCCTGGTGAATCAGACTTTTTTGGGTTTGCGCGGGATCATTGCGCAACTCGCGACTGAAGGTTTCAATGCGCGCATCCAAGGTTGCGACCGTACCCATGATGGACTTGGACGAATTCTCGACCTGGCCTGCCAAGGCCTTGACGGCATCGGCAACAACGCCGAAGCCTTTGCCTGCCTCGCCGGCGCGACCCGCCTCCACCGAGGCGTTGAAAGCCACCAAGCGGGTTTGCAAGGCAATCTTGGTGATCTCGGAGGCGGCATCCGACACCAGGCGCAGCGTTTGCACGATGCCACCGACCTCGTTACCCACACCTTCCAGAGCCTGGGCAGCTCGGCCGACCGCGCCGCGCGACTGTTCGGTCGAGTGGCTGATGGCCTGCTGCGCGCTGCGCACTTGAGCCAGTTCACTCGACAAAGCGCCCATCGCCTCGCATTGCGAGAGCACGATTTTCTGGGTATCTTCCAGCACACCGCGCACCTCGGCGGCGTCTTTGCCCACATTTGAAACCGCCCGAGCCACCTTACGGATCAGCTCGGTCAAACCCTCGGCCCTTATGCTGGCTGCAGTGTTCACCGCTTTTGATTCGGCCTGCTCAAGCCGACCCGCAGTTTCGGGCCGACGCTTCCACCACAGCAATGACATTGACGCTCCCGGTCCGCAAGCCACATGGGCTGCAGACGTCATGAGTTACCAGTCGCGCAGCTTAACCCGCAAACGTGCGATTGCCTGGCTGTGCAACTGACAGACACGCGATTCGGTGACCTTCAGCACAACCGCGATTTCTTTCAAATTCATATCGTGCTCGTAATACATGCTCATCATGTACTGCTCGCGTTCGGGCAGGTTCTTGATCGCCGCCACCAGCGCCTCGCGCATGCGATGGTCTTGCAGCTTAAGTAGGGGGTTATTGCTGTGGTCGGCGACATGACGATCGAGGAAGTCCTCGTCGCCCTCGTCGCCCGACATATCCTCCAGATACACCAGCTGGGTGCCGCGCACCTTGCCGAGCAGCTCTTGATACTCTTCCAGCGGCACGCCCATTTCGATGGCGATTTCGCTCTCCAGCGGCGCGCGGCCGAGCTTTTGCTCCAGCTTGCGCACAGCGCTTTCGATCTCGCGTTGTTGGCGGCGCGAGCCACGGCTCATCCAGTCGCCGCCGCGCAGCTCGTCCAGCATGGCGCCGCGAATGCGCTGGGTCGCGAAGGTCTCGAACTGCACGCCCTGACCAATATCGAAGCGGCTCAAGGCATCCGTCAAACCGATCAGACCGACCTGGATCAGGTCGTCAATTTCGATGTTGGCGGGCAATTTGGCAATCATCTGATGCGCCAAGCGGCGCACCAAAGGGCTGTATTGCCGGATCAGGGAGGAATTATCGAGGCGGCCTTTGGCGGTATACATCATCAGCTCCAGCGGCAATCAAACAGTGGCAACAGCGGCACGGTGCATCTGGGCCCGCACGGGCGGGCGCAGAGGACTGGCATTGACCGAGGCTTCCAGGGCGGCGCCGGGCGGGGCAGCCATCAAAAGCTCACGCGCCAAATGGCGAATCTCGGCGGAAATTGGAGCACTCGACGGGCTCTTGGGGTCCATGCAGGCCCAGTCGCGCAGCACCGCGCCGAGGAATCCGTCGGCACAGCTGCTGATTTGTTGGGCAATCCGGTCGGACAAACGCAGCTGTGGCGAGCAAGCCAAGAGCAGGCTATAGACCATCAATCCAGCCCGGCTGGCCAGCCATTTCATGCCGGCATAGGCGTGGGTGACGCTCATGCTGTCGGTATCGGCCAACAAGACCGGCCGCACTTCGCGCAACGCCACCACGCGCGCCAACTCGGCGGCGCTGGCGTGCAGCAGAACGACATCGGCAAACGGTGCCGCGTCGCTGACCACTTCCAGGAACTGGGCGGCCGAACCATTGGCATTGATATAGCGCATCGGCAGGCCGCGCGCCGCCAGGTAGGACACATCTTTGGACAGGCGCTCGACGCAGGCACTCAGGTCGACCGAGGCCAGCTCCGATGGGATGGGCGCGCTCTCGCCTGCGTCCACCACCAAGGTGTGAAGGCCGAGTTCGGCAAAGGCCGCGCACAGGCCTTCGAGCAGCACGCCGCCGCCCACCACATGGGGGTTGCTGACGACGGGGATGAAGCGCACCCTTGAACTGGCGAAAAGCCGGCGCAGGCCGTCGGCCTGGTCCTGCGGGGAATGTGTACGGTGAGCGTCGCGCATGATGTTGTCCTGTATCTCTTATGAAGTGGGGACTAAAAAGCACCCATGGCAGCGGGATGCTTGAGGCCAAGCGCGGGCCCCCCGGCAAAGATCAAATTCACGTCGGCGCTGTCCATGCGCCAGGCGCCGGCTGCGGCCGCGCGCAGCGCACGCTGCACCAAGGCCTGGGCCGACAGGCGGTGCCAGTCTTCGGGCACGCGTTGACCATTGGTCACGCCCAGCACCTTGAGCTTGTGGCGAATCAAGGTATCCAGCGCCGGGGCCAGCTTGACGGCCTCGTCGATCTTGGACAGCACCACGCCGTGGCAATCGCTGGCACGCCAGGCGCTGACCACATCCTCGATCGTCTCGCCCTGCTGAGCGGCATTGATGACCAGGATCTTGCGCACGCTGCGGTGCGCCAGCATGTCCAGTAGCTCGTTGGTTCGGCTGTCGCGCTGGGCCATGCCTGCCGTGTCGATCAGCACCATTTTCTTGCTGGCCAGCAGCTCCAGCAGATCTTCCAGCGAGGCCTTGTCATGCGCGGTATGCACTGGCACGCCGAGGATGCGGCCATAGGCGCGCAGCTGCTCATGGGCTCCGACCCGGTAGGCGTCCAAGGTGATCAAACCCAGATGCGCAGCGCCGTGGCGGGTGGCGAAGGCGGCGGCCAATTTGGCGGTCGTGGTGGTTTTGCCCACGCCGGTCGAGCCGATCAGCGCGAACACGCCGCCCTGCTCTTCCAGCGCCGGGCTGTGCTCGTCGGTCTGCAGATTGCGGGCCAGCACATTGGCGGCCCAGGTCGTTTCATCGGCGGCCTCACCGGGCCCACCCTTGAATTCGGCCGGGCAGCCTTCGACCAGCTTGCGCACCAAGGCGGGCGAAAAACCGATCTCCAGCAACTTCTGGGTCAAGCGGGCCTGAATCGGCTGGCGCTGCAACTTCTCCATGAAGGCCAGGGCGCCGAAGCGTTCTTCGATCATGCCCTTCATCGAGCGCAGCTCGTTCATCATGTCTTGCTGATCGCGACGGCCACGGCCGGGCATATCGTTGAGCTCGCCCGCATTGCCAATGCCGGACAAGTCAGCCATTTCACGCTGCATCGCCGGCACACGGATTTCGTCGCGCAGCACCGGCGGCGCACGGCGCTGGGCCGGGGCTGGCGGCGGTGCCACCGGTTCGGCGCGGCGTGGCTGCATTGCCTGCAAGGCGTTTTGGGCGCGCTGTTGGCGGGCTGCATTCAAGGAGCTGACGCCGGGCGCGTCTTGCGGGCGGTCCATCAGCATGGGTGGAGCAAGAGGATCAGGTACGCCGTCCAACTCGGCCTGGCGGCGCTTGAGCACGCGCTCACGCACATAGTCCTGAAAGGACAAGGTGCTCATCGCCAGCGTCTGGACGTCGTCGCCGACCTCGCTGGCTCCGGTCAACGGGTCCGAATAGCCAAAGCTCGGTTCGCTGCGCTGGCCGGTGCGGGCGGCGAAGCTGCGTGGATTGGCTGCGGCTTCGTTTTGGCTTGACACGGGGCGCGCTTGGACGCGGCTTGGGGCAGCAACGCGCGGGGCGGTGGCCGCCACGCGCTCGATCTGCGACATCCCTTCGGGCGCCATCGCCAAGACCTCGACGCCACCGGCGCAGGGCTTGTTGGACAGGACCACGGCGTCGTTGCCGAAGGCTTGGCGCACCAGCGCCATCGCTTCACGGGAGGTTTTAGCGGTAAAGCTTTTGACGTTCATGCCGTGCCTCCAATGATCGATCCAATGCGGATGGAATGAGTTTCAGGAATTTCGCTATGGCCGAGCACCTTCAGGCGCGGTGCTGCGCGTTTCAACAAACGGGCCATCGGTGCACGGATCAGGTCGGGCACCAACAAGCAGGCGGGCACACCGCGATCTTCCTGGGCCTGGGCTGTCTCGGCGGCGCTGCGGGCCAGCGTGTCGGCCACGCCGGGGTCCAGGGCCGCGCCATGCGGGGAATTCAAGGCCTGAGTGACCAGGCGCTCCAGCTCGGGCTCCAGCGCGATCACGTCCAGCTCCTTCACCGGGCCGTAAATCTGCTGCACGATGGCGGGTGAAATGTGGGTGCGGATGCGCCGGGCCAGCTCGGCCGGATCGGTCACGGTCGAATTCTCGGCCAGGCTCTCAACGATGGAACGCATGTCACGGATGTGCACGCCCTCTTCCAGCAGCAGCTGGAGAATTCTTTGCAAAGTGGCGATGCCTATCATTTTGGGAATCACATCTTCAATCAGTTGAGGCGCTTGTTTGGTCAGATGTTCAACCAGCGCCTGGGTCTCTACGCGGCCCAGCAACTTGGCTGCGTGGACCTGCATCAAGTGTGAAAGATGTGTGGCCACCACGGTCGAACAATCAACCACGGTAAATCCGGCCATTTGCGCCATTTCCTTTTGCTTGTCGTCGATCCACACCGCCGGCAGGCCAAAAGCTGGGTCGGTGGTCTGCGTGCCTATCAGTTTTTGGGTCGCCTGGCCTGGGTTGATCGCCAACCACATGCCAGGGAACGCCTCCGCCTCGCCCACCACGGCGCCGCGCAGCGACAGCCGGTACTGGCTGGGCCGCAGCTCCAGGTTGTCACGGATATGCACGGACGGCGGCAAAAAGCCCACCTCCTGTGCGAACTTGCGCCGCACGCCTTTGATGCGGCTGAGCAGGTCGCCCTCGCGGGTTTTGTCGACCAGGCTGATCAGCCGGTAGCCGACCTCCAACCCCAAGGTGTCGACCGGGATCAGGTCGTCCCAGGTCGCTTCTGAGTTCGGCTCGGCCGGCGCCAGCGCCGCAACCGCTTGCGTGGTCTTGGCCTCGCGCTCTTGCTGCTGATCCCTGACACGCAGCCACCAGGCGAGATAGCCCAGGGCCCCGGCGATGAACAAAAACACCAGGTGCGGCATGCCCGGGATCAAGCCCAGCATGCCGATCACGCCGGAAGTCACCGCCAAAGACTTGGCCGAACCAAAGACCTGGCGACCGATCTGGCTGCCGATGTCTTTGTCGGTGCCGACGCGCGACACCACCATCGCTGCCGCGACCGAAATCAGCAGCGCCGGCACTTGGGCCACCAGCGCATCACCGACCGCCAGCAAGATGTAGGAATCGGCCGCTTGGCCGGCACTCAGGCCATGTTGCGCCATGCCGATGATGAAGCCACCAATGATGTTGATGAACAGAATCAACATGCCGGCTACCGCGTCGCCGCGCACAAACTTGCTGGCACCGTCCATGGAGCCGAAAAAGTCTGCCTCGTCGCCCAGTTCGGCACGGCGGCGCTTGGCTTCTTTCTCGTCGATCAGGCCCGCGTTCAGATCGGCATCGACCGCCATCTGCTTGCCCGGCATCGCGTCCAAGGAAAAGCGCGCGCCGACCTCGGCGATACGCTCCGCACCCTTGGTGACCACGATGAAATTGATCACCACCAGAATCGCAAACACGATCAGGCCGACGGCGAAATTGCCGCCAATCAGAAAGTGGCCAAAGGCCTCGATCACCCGGCCGGCCGCGCCGGTGCCGGTGTGGCCCTCCAGCAGCACCACGCGGGTCGAGGCGACGTTGAGCGACAGGCGCAGCAAGGTGGTCAAGAGCAGGACGGTCGGGAAGGCCGCAAAGTCCAGCGGCTTGATCATGTGGGCGGCCACCATCATCACCATCACCGCCATCGCGATATTGAAGGTGAACATCAGGTCCAGCATGAAGGCCGGCAGCGGCAGCACCATCATGGACAGCACCATGATGACGGCCATCGGTGCGCCCAAAGCCCCCAGTACGCCGGCGCGCGGCCCCAACAGGGCTTGCAGTTGAGCGATCAAGGCATTCATACGGGTTCATCCTCCAGATCGCTGTCCGTCGGGACCGGCTTGTTGTGCGGATCCAGCTCCGGCGGCACCGGTGGATTGGGCATGGCGGGCTTGGCGCTGCGGTTCTTGATGGCGGCCTTCAACTGATACACATAGGCCAGCACCTGGGCCACGGCCGAGAACAACTCGACCGGAATTTCGCGGTCGACCTCGGCATGGGCATAGAGGGCCCGCGCCAACACTGGCGACTGCAAAACCGGTACCTTGCATTCGGTCGCCAGGTCACGAATCTTCATCGCCAACAGATCTGCACCCTTGGCCACCACGCGCGGCGCGGCCATGCTGGCGTCGTCATACTTCAGCGCCACCGCATAGTGGGTTGGATTCATCACGATCAGGTCCGCTGTCGGCACGGCGGCGAGCATGCGCCGGCGGCCGATCTCGCGCATCTTGGCGCGGATCTTGGCCTTGATTTCTTGGTTACCCTCGGCCTCTTTCATTTCCTGCTTGGCCTCTTCACGCGTCATGCGCATGCGGCGGTTGTAAAGCTGCTGTTGCAGCGGCACATCGATGGCGGCGAACAGCGCCAGCGCCACGCCAAGCAAGGTCATGCCGCCCATCAACTGCTGGCCGGCATAGACCAAGGCAGCCGGAAGCGGCACCGACATGATGCCGACGAAGGTCGTCATGCGGTCCTTCAAGACCATCGCCCCGATGACGCCCAGAATCAAGGCCAAGGCCACCGCCTTCAGCGCCTGCCCTACGCCCTGACCAGACACCAGCCGCCCCAGGCCGGTAAGGGGATTGAGGTTGGAGAACTTGGGTGCCAGCGGCTTCAAGGTCCAGTTCCAACCGCCCGATGCGATATTGCTGGCGATGGCGACCAGCATCAAAAAGCCGCTGACAGGCAACATCACCATCAGAAAACGCAGGGACAAGTCCCACAAACGCTCGGCCATGAAATTGGGTTGCGCCAACATGCGGGCATCAAAGCGCAGCGCCAAGCCCAGCATGTTTTGCAAGGCTTCACTGATTGCCGGCCCACCCACCATCAGCACCGCGGCGGCGGCCACCATCATCGCGAAATGAGGCAAATCCTTTGAACGCGGCAGCTGGCCTTCGGCCCGAGATCTCTCGATCTTCTTGGCTGAGGCCGGTAAATTTCTGTCTTGTGCGTCTTGGTCGGCCATGATGTATCAGGTTGGACGAGCAGGTACTCGCTCGTGCAGCCATTGTTCGCGGGCCGGCCAAAAACTTAAGGCGGAAAAGCTCGGTAAAAACAGCCGTCATCCGGCGTGAGCTTTTTCACAGATCAGAATCGGGCCGGCAAGCTCCTGACGGCCTGGGACGTAAAAAAACCCGCCAGCGGCGGGTTTGGTCCTTGCGGTCCGAGACTTTAGAAGCCCAAGCTCGCCAGCAAATCATCAACTTCACCTTGATCGGCCACCACATCGGTGCGACCCTCGGGGTTGACGACCGGGCCTTGCAGAATGTTGGGGTCAACCTTCTCTCGCTGCTCTGGCGGCACGATGGACACCAGCAGCTTGACCAGGCTGTCTTCCAGATCGTTGGCCAGCGTCACGACCTTGGCCACCACCTGACCGGTCAGATCATGGAAGTCTTGCGCCATCATGATGTCGGTCAGATGCGCATCGATGCGGGCCGTGCGGGCCTCGACTTCCTTGACGAAGTTCAAGACCGCACCGCTGGCCACCGCCTTGACCGGATCAGCCACCAAGGCCGCCGCGATCTCATTGGTGGCGTTGGTGATGTAGGCGTGGTCGACCTTGGCTTCATCGACCGAGTTCAACACCTTGTTGGCGGCGGCAGCCGTCTTGGTGGCGATATAGCTCAGCCGGCTGCGCGCATCGGGCAGGCCGTCGGTGGCGACTTGAAGCTTGGGCATCACGCCGAGTTGCTGCATGGTGTCGTGCAAAACCCGCGTGATGGTGCCAATTTGCTGGAACACTTCGGGCGAGACCGTCAGCGGATCTGTGCCCGTGTCCAATTTACTCAGTGCTTCGATTGACATATCGTGTCTCCCTGGGGATCAGGCCGCTGCGGCCAGTTTTTGCATAATTTTCTGTACTTTTTCTTCCAGGGTTGCCTTGGTGAAAGGCTTGACGATATAACCAGCCGCCCCCGATTGCGCCGCCAGCACAATGTCTTCCTTGCGCGCTTCGGCCGTCACCATCAGCACCGGCAAATGTTTGAGATTGGGGTCTTCTTTGATTGCCTTGAGCAACTCAAAGCCGGTCATATTCGGCATATTGATGTCACTGACGACGAAGTCGTACTTGGCCAGCTTGAGCATGCTGAGGGCTTCAACGCCGTCTTCAGCTTCGTCGCAGTTGTTGTAGCCGATCTCCTTCAACAAGCCGCGCACAATGCGCCGCATGGTTGAGAAATCGTCAACAACCAAAAATTTCATATCTGTGCTCATGGCTTTCCTCGCAGGGCTAGAGAGATTTATCGGGGCTTGGTGGCGGAACTTGAGGGACTTATTTCAGTGGCGGCATCAGCAGGCGCTGGCGCCGGGTCTTCTGGCGGCAAATTCTTCAATACAGCGTCTTCTGCATCGCGATTCATCACGATGATACTGATGCGGCGGTTGATCGGGCTTTCGGGCTGTTTGGGGTCCAGCAACTTGCTCGCGGCCAAACCCTGCACCCGCAGCGTACGCGCTTCCGGCAGGCCGCCAAGATTTAATTCACGCCGCGAGGCGTTGGCCCGGTCGGCCGATAGTTCCCAGTTGCTATAACCCCGATCTCCGCCGGGGAAGGGCTGGGCATCGGTGTGGCCTTCCAATGTCAATCGGTTGGGCACTTCGGACAAGACATTGCCCAACTCGCGCAGCAACTGCTTCATATAGGGCTTGACCACGGCGCTGCCGCTGTCGAACATCGGCCGCCCCTCTTCATCGGCGATTTGAATCCGCAGGCCTTCCAGCGTCATATCGAGCTTGATCTGGCCGCCCAGCGAGCTCAGCTGCGGGTTGTTGGCCAGCACTTTTGTAACCTTGTCCTTCAACTCCTCGAGGCGAGCACGTTCGGCCTTGCGTTGCTCTTCCTTCAAGGCCCGCAGATTGAAGGTGCGCTTTTGCGCCTCAACATCGCCGGATTTGACTTGCCCGGTTTCGCGCGTCAAGTCCTTGCCGCCGCCCTTGACCACCGAGGAAGAATCGCCCGAGCCCGAGCCGCCCTGCATCGCCACCTTGAGGGGCGAGCCAAAGAAGTCAGCGATGCCTTTTTTATCGCCCTCGGTGGTGGAGCCGAGCAACCACATCAGCAAGAAGAAAGCCATCATCGCCGTCACGAAGTCGGCATAGGCAATCTTCCAGGCGCCACCATGACTGGCGTGCCCGCCCTTCTTGACGCGCTTGATGATGATGGGCTGGAGCTTTTTGGCGTCACCGGCCATGTTTGCTTACCCCCACGTCGCCGAATACGGCTCCTGCCCCCATGGTCCGGAACAGGTCCATTGCATGGTCCAGGGGCGCCGTCCGTTTTGGGAGCGGCCCGGCAGCGGACTTGATTCTGTTTGCCCCCACGTCGCCGAATACGGCTCCTGCCCCCATGGTCCGGAACAGGTCCATTGCATGGTCCAGGGGCGCCGTCCGCTTTGGGAGCGGCCCGGCAGCGGACTTGTAAGCCCCCAGAAACTGCGTTTCAAGCAAGAGCAAAGGCATCACTTCTTGCCCTTCACATGAGCCTCAAGCTCGCCGAATGTGGGGCGGTCGCCGGAGAACAGCACCTTGCGGCCGAATTCGATGGCGACTTGCGGGGCGTAGCCTTGCATGCTGGCCAGGAGCGTGGTTTTGATGCATTGCAACTCTTTGCCGGCGTCCTCGACCTTTTGCTCCAGCAAACCGGCCAAGGGCTCAGCAAAAGCATAGGCCAGCAAAATGCCGAGGAAGGTACCGACCAGCGCCGAGCCGATCATGCCGCCCAGCACCGCCGGCGGCTGACCGACCGAGCCCATGGTGTTGACCACCCCGAGCACCGCCGCCACGATGCCGAAAGCCGGCAGACCGCC
This sequence comes from Paucibacter sp. B2R-40, assembly GCF_025717555.1. Classification (GTDB taxonomy): domain Bacteria; phylum Pseudomonadota; class Gammaproteobacteria; order Burkholderiales; family Burkholderiaceae_C; genus Paucibacter_A. The sequence goes on from NZ_JAJIRP010000005.1 coordinate 306,982, forward strand.
GGCAATGCGTTGAATCGCTGCCACGGCGGCATGCTCTTCGGCATGGTGGGTATCGATCTCGTTGTCCATCAGCGATTCAATCTCATGCGCATTGAGGTTGCCCGACACCATCATGCGAAGGTAGTCGGTGATGAATTCGGTGACATGGTGGTCATTGCCCACGGTCGGGTATTTTTGAAACAGCGCCGAACTGTGCGGATCCTCGACGTCTTTTTCAATCGACATCAGACCTTCTTTGCGGGCTTTTTGCAAGATGTCGTACATCAGCGCCAGCAACTCCAGATAGCGGGCCTTGCTGAATTTGCTGCCCTTGAAGCAGCGACCCAAGCCGGCCAGGGTGCCCTTCACCACTTTCATCTGGTTATTGGCCAGAAAGGCGCCGATGGCGGCACCAAAAATGGTGATCATCTCGAACGGCAAGGCATGCAAGATCACGCTGATATTGCCACCGTGGAATATGTAGACGCCGAAGATGCAAACCATCGCGACGGCCCAACCGATGAAGACAAACATAATGCTTTCTTTTGAGGGTTCCCTGCCCTTATCGGCGGGATCGTTGAGGCCTTGAGTGTGGCAATAGTTTTCGCGGGCGGTCTGCGCATCAAAGCGGTTTTGACGGCTCAATCGAGCCTATTGACATGGCGCTGGCTTGCTCAGCAACTGTCAGGCGCCAGCGCTTGCGGGCGATACAGCCACAGGCTGTGTCCGCGACTCAAGGGCAGCGTCGCCAACGGGATTTGCCCGCCGATCTCAAAGTCCAGGCTGACCAGATAGGCCGTGGGCCGCATCTCCCGACAGGCCTTGACCCACACCCGGTCCATGGTCTCGGGGCGTTGAAACACATAGACCAGAGCAAATCGCGCCCAATCCTGCGTCCACATATCGCCTCTTTGGATCTTGGCCCAAGGGCACCGCCAGGCGGCCAAGCGGGCCAACAGGCGGCTCCATTCGATGCCTTCAATATGAGCGTGGGGATAAACTTGGTGCAACTCCCGCAGGCCATCACCTAAGCCGCAGCCGACGTCAAGTATTGCGGAGTTCACGGGCAAGGGAGCCAGCTCGCCCAGCGCCGCCAAAGCGCCCCGTGGCGTTGGGAACCAAGGTGCATCACTCCAAGTGCGGCGTGGGTAGGCCAGGGCCAGCAAGCCCAGCGGCAAGAGCCAGCCCCAGGCAGGCAGGGCCGCAGAGCGCAGCACCACCAGCATTGACAAGGGGAATCCAAGTGCCACGATCAGGCGACGCCAGCGCGCCTGATGCAGCAGCGCCAAACCAGCGCCTACCAAGGCGCTGGCAACCATGGCCGGACCCAGGGCCAAGCCCGACGCCATCAAGCCCATGAAGCTCGCCCAAGCGGCCCCCCAACTCAGCAAAGCGGGCAGCGGCCAGCGCAGCAAATGCATCGCTTGCGGCATGGACGGGCGATGTAGCGAGCCGCGGCCGCCTTCAGTGCATCTGGATCGAACCTTGCGCCCTGCCCTTGCCGGCGCGAGCCGGCGGATTGCACATGCCGCAGACATAGTGGCGGGCAATCTCGTGCGGGTGGGTGACGAAATGGCCGCCGCAGTCCGAGCATTTCGTCATCGTCAGCATGCCGTTGTCGATGAACTTGACCAGGCGCCATGCGCGCGTGATGGACAGCATCGCTTCCAGCCCCTGCGCCTGCGTCTGCTCTTGATAGAGCTGATAGGCCTTGATGACGGCGTCAATCTCGTCCAACTCCGAGACCTTGTTCAGGTACTCATGTACGTTCAGGAACAAGGACGCGTGGATATTGGGCTGCCAGGTCATGAACCAATCGGTCGAGAACGGCAGTTGGCCTTTGGATGGGCTTTTGCCCGAAACTTCCTTGTACAGGCGCAGCAGGCGCTCGTAAGACAGGTCGGTCTCCGACTCCAACACTTGCAAGCGCGCACCCAGATTGATCAGGGTCACGGCACGGCTGATCTGCAGAGCTTCGGTGAGGATACTTTTGTTGCGCATGATGGAGTCTCGGTTCTTGGATCTGTTCAGTCTTTGCGGGGCCAGCGCCGGGCCGCCCCAAGCGGTCCCGCCGAACTGACATGAGGCGGGCACGGCCCGTTTCAGGTCAGGCCCCTTGGGGGCGCTTGCGCGTACCCGCGCAAGCGGGGTCAACAAGCTAGGCGGCTTCTTGATGACGGCCGGCCATCAGGATGCTGGCGTGCAGGCGGGAGACGCCGTCGTTGGCGGCGGTCTTGCCGTGGCTGGTCAACAGACCCCAGACCAGATCGTCATCCATGCGGAAGCGGCACAGCAAGGTGTTGCCGGAAGCGATCTTCATCAGCTGAGCTGGGCTCAAGGTGGCGATCAAGGTAGCGGTGTCCTCGGAGACACCCAAGCGGTACAGCGCTTGCTCGCGGTCGGCGCGAATCAGGTTCTGCGCCAACATCAGGTAGGACAGATTGGCTTCACGAATTTCGGCGAGGATTTGGTCTGCGTTCATGTTGAGCTCCGGGGTTTTGACTTCGTGATTCGTAACAACTTGATACGGATTGTGAAGACATGAACTGGGCTGCAACATCAGGCTATCTCCAGCGCTTGAGTCCCTTTTCTTCCCTCACCTCTGTCAGGTAACTTCCTACACGGGACAGCCTGTTTTAACGCGTCTCCCAGGAAGATCTTGTCGGTGTAGGACAAAAACTGTCAGCCAACCAGGGTGGCCAGCACTTCCATGCGCAAGGCGTCGTTATCCCGTAATGACTGCAAAACCATGGGCATAAAGCGACGGTTGTGTTCGATATTGCGGACCACAACATAGGTCACGCGCACGCACTCATCGATGCCAAAGGGCTGATCGGCGCGCGCCGCGAGGGCCTGCAAATAGAACTTGATCAGGGCGAAGCGCACAGCCAGGGCCATGAAGTCGGCTTCCAGCTCAGGGCTGCCGTTGCGCGGGAACAAGGAGACAACCATGCTGTTGACAAGATAGTTCTTCAGCACATGCGGATGCGCCGCACCAAACTCTCTGAGCCTTTCAGCACCTTGCGAGCTCTGGGCTTGCAGGCCGGCCTGGACCTCCGCGATCAAGGCGCGAAACGAAGGGCGCCCGCCGTTGTCAGCCAAGAACTTCTGCGTTGCCCCCATCAGTAACGATGCCTGCAACTCTTTCGGAATGTTCAGGCCCTCAACATGGGCGGCCGCATGCTCTAAAAAGTTCGGGTTCAGGTATTGCTCGAAAGCGTCTGACATACCCTGATCAGCGGCCAGCGCATCCCCACCCTGCGCTTGCACATCGGCGGCCACCTTGGCAACTTGGCGCAGCAAAAGACCGCACACCACCAAGGCTTGAGCCGCAGTCAGGTCGGGATGCTTGATGACCATGATCAAGGCCTCACGCAGCAGTCGGGCGTGCCGGCGCACGAGATCGGGCTCGGCCGCCGCAACCGGGCCAACGCGGCGGTTGAATGGCACCAAACTGAGGTTGGCAAAAGGCAGGGTGAAGCTATCCAACTCGACCGCATCGGCCGAGGCCAAAGCCAAGCGCGCAGCCTCTGGGCAACTCAAACTGGCCGCCACGCCCGCCTGAACACCTTCCAAGGTGTAGATGCGAGGATATTCGCTACAGGTATTGGACAAGGCCTGCGCGCCCAAGCCTGAATGGATTTGGCAAAGCCTGGCTTCGTCCAAAAAAGGACAAGCTTGCTCGGTCTTCAGGGCAATCGAGGCGTAGCTGCCGCTTACCGACACCGAGCTGGAATTCTTCTGCACATGCTGGCGCAGCAAACTCGCCAAGGGCTCGATCTTGATCGTCTGATACTTTTGATAGGTCGCCTTGTCGATGCTGACCTGCCAGCCCGTACAGCAGTTCTCAACACAGGCGGAGCCCACACATTGAAACTGCTTCAAGTAGCGCGGAGCTTGAGCGACCGGACTGAATTTACCCATCTTCATCAACCTCAAGTCCAAAAATTGCTTGTGAGCGTAACGCCTTAAAGCGGCGGCACGCGAACTCAGCCGGCAAAAGCACGGCGCAAATCTGCGGCTTCCTGAGCGCGCCCGGTGCCGTCCAGCACCAAGGCCAAGTTGTGGGCCGCCAAATAGCTGCCCCGCCCGGCCACGGCACCACTCAGATCGGGCCGCTCTCCCAACTCCAAACAACGCCGCCAGGCATCTTCGATCATCGGCAGCAAATGCGGCGCTTGCTCAGGCGTATCGGCGGCAAAGTCCAGCAGCAGATCGCCAAGCGCAAAGAAGAAGTCCGGCGACGCGGCGCAAATACCCAGCTGCGTCTGCGCGAACTGTATGGCGGCTTCATGTGCTTTGAGCTGCTTGAGCGCGAACAGACGCCGAGTCACGAGGTCAAACCACCAGCCCTGTTCGGGGTGAGGAAGTGCTGCCGCCTTCTCGAAGTACTGCTCGGCACGCGCATGTTCGTCATAGACAGCGCAGTCCTTGCCGAGTTGATACCAAAGATAGGCACGCTCAGGCTGGACCTGCAGCTCTTGCAGCAGCAGCCGCTGATTGCGGCCCCGCTTGGCCAGCAGACGATCAGGCAAATAGCCATCATGCCCAACGCTGATGTTCAAGGGCTGAATCGGCAGCGAATGATGCGGCTGCTCATGGACGCGCCCGGCATAGCGTATGTTGCCCGGCAAGACTCTCGACAGCCTCGACTGCGCGTGGCGCAATGCGCCATCCAGGAATTGATCCTGCAGAGCTATCGTGCCGACAAAGTTGGCCGGCGTTTGACGCAAAGCGGCCAAGGCTTCGCCGCCGGAGATCAACCATTCGTCGGCATCCAGCAGCACATGCCAATCGGCACCGGCAGCATCCAATGCCGCATTGCGTGCCGCCGCGAAGTCATCGCACCAGAGAAATTTTTCAAGCCGGGCGCCGCAGGCCACCGCCAGCGTCGGCGTCGCATCGACCGAGCCGGTGTCCAGCACCAGCATCTCGTCGACCCAGGGCCGCGCCGAGTTCAGCAGCCTTTCAATGCAGGCGGCTTCGTCGCGCGCGATCACCACCAGGCAAGTTCGCATCGCCAAAGCAGGGCTGGCCATCTCAGCCTCGCTTGCTCAGTGCATCTGGATCGAGCCCTGCGAGCGGCCCTTGCCGGCGCGGGCCGGCGGTTTGCACATGCCGCAGACGTAGTGACGGGCAATCTCGTGCGGATGGGTGACAAAGTGGCCACCGCATTCCGAGCATTTGGTCATCGTCAACATGCCGTTATCAATGAACTTCACCAGGCGCCATGCGCGCGTCACCGACAACATCGCCTCCAGGCCTTGCGCCTGTGTTTGCTCCTGATAGAGCTGATAAGCCTTGATGACGGCGTCGATCTCGTCCAGCTCCGACACTTTGTTCAGGTACTCATGCACGTTCAGGAACAGCGAGGCGTGGATATTGGGCTGCCAAGTCATGAACCAATCGGTCGAGAACGGCAGTTGACCCTTGGACGGGCTCTTGCCCGAGACTTCCTTGTACAAGCGCAGCAAGCGCTCGTACGACATATCGGTCTCCGACTCCAAGACCTGCAGGCGGGCGCCCAGATTGATCAAAGTAACGGCACGGTTGATCTGAACGGCTTCGGTGAGGATGCTTTTGGCGCGCATGGTGGAGGCTCGGTTGTCTGGTGAAATGGGGCGATTGAAATCAGGCGGCTTCTTGGTGGCGGCCGGCCATCAGGATGCTGGCATGCAAGCGTGAGACGCCGTCGTTGGCGGTGGTCTTGCTATGGCTGGTCAACAAGCCCCAGACCAGATCGTCATCCATACGGAAGCGGCACAACAAGGTGTTGCCGGACGCGATCTTCATCAGCTGCGCCGGGCTCAGCGTGGCGATCAGCGTCGCCGTGTCATCCGACACGCCCAGGCGATAGAGAGCCTGCTCGCGGTCGGCGCGAATCAGGTTCTGCGCCAACATCAGATAAGACAGATTGGCTTCACGAATTTCGGCGAGGATTTGGTCTGCGTTCATCTTGGGACTCCGGTTTATTTGGCTACACAACTCGTAACAACTTGATACGGATTGTGAAGACACAAACAGGGTCGCAACATCAGCCTAAATCCAGCCCTTGAGTCTGGCTTCTTCCCAGAGCCTTGTCAGGAAAACTCCTACAGCCTTGCCTGCCAGCGTTCAAGCCGCCCCAGCGCCAAGCCTGTCAGCGCGGGGGAGCCAAGTGGCATCAGCCCAAGAGTTTGTCCAGCCGCGCCAACTCGGTCTGCGCCACCGGATACAGATCCGGCGCCTCACTCATCAAGCTCAGCAAGGCCTCGCCTTGGAGAAGCTGGCGCAGCGTTTGCCTGGCCTGTAGCGCGTTGCCCTGGCCGCTTTGTGCAAAGGCCAGGGAATACAGACTTGCACCATGCTGCGCGGAAATGGCCAGGGCCTGGCGGGCATAGCTCTCGGCATGTTTAAGCTCACCCGCACTCAACAGCAAAGCCGCCATATCGCTGAGCAGGTCATGTGCCATGGGCTCTTGCTCCAGTGCATCCATCAGCACCATCAAGCCTTGTCCGACCCGCCCGTGGGCAGCCTCGGCATAGGCCGCATTGCGAGCTTGCGCCAGCAGCCAAGCCGCTTCTTCGCTGATTTCCCGAGCTTCCGGCTTGAGCGCCATGGCCTGCTGGGGGGCTTTCGTCATCGCTTGCCTGATTGCATGCATGTGATTCTCCGAGAGGTTAAGTCCAGTCATCGCCTGCGCCGTCTGGCTTGTCCATGCAACAGCTCCTTGAGAGCCGAAACACAAAAAGTAGGAAGAGCCGGGCAGTCCATTCAAGAAAAATTCGTTTGAACCAAGTCCATGCAGTCGCACGTTAGGGCCAAACAGCTTGCTGAATAAGAAGCGCGCCTGCGCGCACGTCTCGACGGCAATGGGAGGAACTTTAGGGCCGCCTGCCAGCTGCGTTCGGCAGAAAAGCGGCAGCTAGATGGCGTTTATCAAAACCTCTGTGGGAGTCAGCTGGCCGAAAACATCTCAAGGCTCGCAATACCGGATGCTCCTCCGGATTGCGCCCTGTTTCAGTAGCCCATTTACGCAAGATCCCAAGGACTCCGCAAAACCCGCCAAGCCAAACCGCTCCAGCGTCGACCTGCCCGTTCCCAAGCTATTGGCAGCTTTGCGCCCCATCCAATCCAGGACGGCGGCCGCAAATCCAAGAACAAGGCCAGATCCCCGGCGCTTATCAACCGATCAAGCCTCTTGACTTTAGTGCTCAAGTTCGCCTGTTGCTGGTCGATACCAAGATACCGGTTTTGAAACTGATGCGTGGCCCGGTAGGTCAGCCGCCAAGTCGAGTGCCTCTTCCAAGAGGCGCGACGCTGCATGGTCGGCCCAAGCCGGGCGAAGCGGGTCGAGGTCGCAAGACCAAAGGCCGGCATCTCGAAAATTCGCCTGAATATTTCGAATCACGTCGGCGCTTGGCCGGGAATCTTCGTAGCTGAAACAGGAGCACAACATGCCCGCAATCATCAATTCAAATGTCCCCTCGCTGAATGCGCAACGCAATGTTGCAACTTCACAGAACTCGCTGGCCATATCCATGCAGCGACTCTCGTCGGGTTTACGTGTCAACTCTGCAAAAGACGATGCCGCCGGCTTGTCGATCGCCGAACGCATGACCGCTCAAGTGCGCGGCATGAATGTGGCGGTTCGAAATGCCAATGACGGTATCTCTTTAGCGCAAACCGCTGAAGGCGCTTTGGGCAAGATCGGCGACTCGCTGCAGCGTATGCGTGAGCTGGGCGTGCAGGCTCGCAACGCGACCAACACCACCACTGACTTGGACTCGATCGGCAAGGAATTCGCCGAACTGGGTGCCGAAATTCAGCGGGTCGCATCCGGCACCACCTTCAACGGCAAAGCTGTCTTGGGTGGCGGCGCGGGCGCTCAACTGTTCCAAATTGGCGCCAACACCACGGCCAACGATGCGGTCACGGTCACAACCAAGAACATGGCCACCGACACCGACATCAAGGCCGTCACCGATGACAAGATCGACAATGCTTCTACAGCGGCGACATTGAAGACCACCATCGACCAGATCGACACAGCCATCAGCACGGTCAGCTCCGAACGCGCGTCACTCGGTGCCTCGCAAAACCGCTTTGATGCGGTGATTTCCAACTTGATGGTGTCGGTGGAAAACCAAACCGCATCGCGCAGCCGGATTCTGGATACCGACTATGCGACGGAGACGGCCAATCTGAGCCGAGCGCAGATCCTGCAGCAAGCAGGCACGGCAATGATTGCGCAAGCCAATCAGGCGCCGCAGCAAGTACTTTCTTTGCTTCGATGACCCCGGGCCAGCCTCGCTGGCCCCGAGTCCCAGCGCCGACGCCGGAGCGGATCGCCTCTCTCCCCCAGCACAAGCCCCCTGACACCGCCCCTTGACACCGCCCGGAATGCCGCCCTTGAGCAGCATTCCGGGCGGCGTTGTTTGAGCAAAGCCTTTGTGGGGCTCACGGCCTGTGCATGCCTCTGATGCGCTGCCATCGCGCTCACAGCCCACCCTGCACGGCATTCAAGGGTAAGCCTTCGGCCTCGGTAAGCTTTGCCCGCCTGGTGCGCCTCGCACCAGCTGAACAAGGCCCGGTCAACAAGGCCGACCGCCCCACCCCCGCGCCGCGCCAAAATCAGGGCCGGCACTGTCCATGCAATTGCGAGCTAGGCCAAGCAGCTTGGCCGATGCAATTGATCACCGTCGCCAACATCCCGGCCGCTTGAGACGACGCGTGAGGGTCGCTCACAGCCGCCATTCGCCGGATAAGCCCGCACTAGTTGGCGCTTATCAAAAGCTCTGCTTGAGCCCTGCTGCCGAAAACAAATCAGGGCACGCAAGACCGGAAGCTCCTCCGCTCTGAGCCCTGTTTCAGCACTCCAAGACCTCTAGATTCCAAGGACCCCGCCAGAACCGCAAAGCCAAAAAGCTCCAGCGCCGACCTGCCCCTTCTGCAGCATTGCGCACCCTCCAAACCAGGACGGTGACCGCGAATCCAAGAACAAGGCCAGAACCCCGGCGCTTATCAACAGATCAAGCCACTTGACAAAAGCGCTTAAGTTCGTCTTTGCGCGCGCCGATACCAATTCAACGGGTCTGGAAACAGATGCGTGGTCCGGTAGGTAAGCCGCCAAGTTGAGGACTTCATCTGATGGAGCGCAGCGCAACAACGGTTTCCAAGCGCCGGGCGAGGCGGGTCAAGGTCGCAAGACCGAAGACCCGAATCTCGGAAATTCACCCGAATGACCGAATCACGTCGGCGCCAAGCCGGGAATCTTCGTAGCTGAAACAGGAGCACATCATGCCCGCAATCATCAATTCAAATGTCCCCTCGCTGAATGCGCAACGCAACGTTGCAACTTCGCAAAACTCGCTGGCTGTATCCATGCAGCGCTTGTCCTCTGGACTGCGAGTCAACTCCGCAAAAGACGATGCCGCCGGCTTGTCGATCGCAGAACGCATGACCGCACAAGTGCGCGGCATGAATGTGGCGGTTCGGAATGCCAACGACGGCATCTCTTTGGCGCAAACCGCTGAAGGCGCTTTGGGCAAAATCGGCGACTCGCTGCAGCGCATGCGTGAGTTGGGTGTGCAGGCCCGTAACGCCACCAACACCACCACCGATTTGGACTCGATCGGCAAGGAATTCGCCGAGCTCGGCGCGGAAATCCAACGCGTTGCCTCCGGCACCACCTTCAACGGCAAAGCCATTCTGGGCGGCGGCTCTGGCGCTCAATTGTTTCAAATTGGCGCCAACACCACGGCCAATGACTCGGTCACGGTCACAACCAAGAACATGGCCACCGACACCGACATCAAGGCCGTGACCGACGACAAGATCGACAACGCTTCGGACGCAACCAGCCTGAAGACGACAATTGACCAGATCGACACGGCCATCAGCACGGTCAGCTCCGAGCGCGCTGCATTGGGCGCATCACAGAACCGCTTTGATGCGGTGATCTCCAACCTGATGGTGTCGGTTGAAAACCAGACTGCATCGCGCAGCCGGATTCTGGATACCGACTATGCAACGGAAACGGCCAATCTGAGTCGCTCGCAGATCCTGCAACAAGCCGGTACGGCGATGATTGCGCAAGCCAATCAGATGCCGCAGCAAGTCCTGTCATTGCTTCGATGACCCCGGGCCAGCCTCGCTGGCCCTGAGTACACCCGTCGGCGCAGGAACGGATAGCCTCACCCCTCCAGCACAAGCCCCTTAATGCCACCCATTCGGCAATTCATAATGCCTCAATCGAGCAGTACCACAGCCATGGGTGGCATTTTTTTGAAAGAAACTATTTAAGTCAATCCAAGGTGTCTCCGATAACAAATCAACGGGTCCGAGGAAGTGAATGGACTACGTGGTCCGGTCAACCGGCCCTGTGAAGCAACAAGCGATTGGGGCCCACAGGACAGGAGCGGACGGTGCAAAGCAGCAGAGTTTTTCTGCGTGTTTTGCTGGCAAAGCTGCTTCCTCATGCAGCCTAGTTATCGAACCGTGAGCCCGGTTTTCCGGCAAGTCATAGACACCGAAAGGATTGAAAATGCCCTCCATCATCAATACCAATATCGCTTCCCTGAACGCACAACGTAACGCGTCAGGCACACAGATTTCCCTGGCCACGTCGATGCAACGTTTGTCATCCGGCATGCGAGTCAATTCGTCCAAGGACGATGCGGCTGGCCTGGCGATCGCAGAACGCATGCAATCGCAAATCCGCGGCATGAATGTGGCGGTGCGCAATGCCAATGACGGCATCTCTTTGTCGCAAACCGCTGAAGGCGCATTGTCAAAGGTCGGCGACTCGCTGCAGCGCATGCGTGAACTGGGTGTGCAGGCCCGCAACGCCACCAACACCACCACTGACTTGGACTCCATTGGCAAGGAGTTCACCGAACTGGGTGCTGAAATTCAGCGCGTCTTGGCAGGCACCACCTTCAACGGCAAAGCCATCTTGGGAGCCAATGCAGGTGCCCAGTTGTTCCAGATTGGCGCCAACACCACCGCCAATGATTCCGTCACGGTCACGACCGTCAACATGACGGGAGACGCAGACATCACGGCGGTAACAAGCGACGTGATCGACAACACCAAGACGGCCACTGACTTGAAGACCACGATTGACAATATCGACGCGGCCATCAACACCGTCAGCTCCGAACGAGCCACCCTGGGTGCGGCTCAAAATCGCTTCGAGGCCGTCATCTCCAATTTGATGGTGTCGGTCGAGAACCAAAGTTCTGCGCGCAGCCGCATCATGGATGCAGACTATGCATCCGAGACCGCGAACCTGAGTCGCGCCAATATCCTGCAGCAAGCCGGTACGGCCATGATTTCACAGGCCAATCAAATGCCGCAACAAGTGTTGTCACTGCTGCGCGGCGGTTGATCCGCAAAACGCGCAGACTTGACCGAACAGCCCAAGTCCACAACTCCCCTCCCAGACCATGCGTCGGGCGGGGAGTTTTTTTATGGGCGATGTTTCACCCCTTTTTCGGAGCTTTGAAACAGCCAAGCACTTAGAAAATTCGCTCATCGGGTCTGGATTTTTTGCAGACCCGGCGTTCGGAACAAGCGGCGACCTTTTGAAGGCACTGCTTGAAATGGCCGGGCGGAGATGGCGACGGTAGAACCTTGGGTTCGCCGCCACCACAGGACGCCGGCTTGACCGGAAGTTAGCGAATTTAGTAGGAGTGCTCAAATGCCCCAGACCATTAACACCAATATTGCCTCGCTCAATGCGCAGCGCAATCTCAATATGTCGCAGGGTTCGCTGGCCGTGTCCATGCAGCGTCTGTCGTCGGGTATGCGTGTGAACTCCGCCAAGGATGACGCGGCCGGTTTGGCGATTGCTGAGCGGATGAACGCCCAGGTGCGAGGCATGAATGTCGCGATCCGAAACGCCAACGACGGCATTTCGCTGGCGCAAACGGCTGAAGGCGCGCTGTCCAAAGTCGGCGACACGCTGCAACGTATGCGTGAGCTCTCGGTGCAGTCGCGCAACGCTACCAACACCACCACCGACCTTGACTCGATCGGCGCTGAATTCAGCGAGTTGGCTCAAGAAATAACGCGTGTTCTGGCCGGCACGACTTTCAACGGCAAAAAGATTCTCGGCGTCGATGCGACCTTGCCACAAGAGTTCCAGGTCGGGCCCAACACCGGGGCAGAGGACACGATCGTCGTGGCCACCTCCGATCTCACGGCAGACGCGTCCATTCTCGCTGTGACGAGCTCCATCATCGGCAATGCATCGACCACGGCCGACCTCAAGATCGTCATCGACAACCTGGATGTCGCGCTCAACACCGTCAGCAGTCAGCGCGCCACCTTGGGTGCATCGCAGAATCGCTTTGAAGCGGTGATCTCCAACCTGCAGGTGTCGGTGGAAAACCAAAGCGCGGCGCGCAGCCGCATCATGGATGCCGACTATGCGTCGGAAACCTCCAACCTAAGCCGCACCCAGATTCTTCAGCAGGCCGGCAACGCGATGGTGGCGCAGGCCAACCAGCTACCCCAGCAGGTCTTGAGCCTGCTCAAAGGATAAAAGCAAGAAAAGCAGCCGACTTACAGGCTGCTTTTCGCTCAAGTTACGGATCCTATGGTCGATAGTGCTAAGGCATATCGGCCATTGGTGTTTTTGAGCGCCTGCGCCGTTGGCATTTTTTGGAGCATCATCATGCCCAGCATCACTTCTGCCGGCATCGGCAGCGGCCTCGACATTGAGTCTTTGATCAGCAAGCTGGTCGCAGTTGAACGAACCCCCATCAATCAACTGAAGACGCATACCGATGGTCTGAAGACACAGCTTTCCGCGTACGGCAAGATTCAAGGCTCGCTCGCCGCGATGCGGGATGCGGCAGCCAAGCTCACCAATCCGGATTCCTGGAGTGCCAGCTTGGGCAACTCTAGCGATGCAATGGCCGTCACCGTGACCCCAGGCCCTTCGGCACCGACCGGCAATGTGGCCGTGACGGTCAACCGCCTGGCCTCTGCTCAGTCCGTGTCGAGCAAGGTCATGGTGGCGAATCAGTCGGTGGGCCAAGGCAGCATGACAATCGAGTTGGGCAAATGGAGCGAGGCCGTTGACCCCGATTTGCCGACCTTCGACCCCAAAGCAGGCAGCAGCGCCATCAGCATCGATTTCAGCAGTGGCACGGACCAACTTGCACAGGCGCGCGACAAGATCAACGCGGCCAAAGCTGGCGTTGTAGCTTCCATCGTTACAGACAACAGCGGCCCGCGCCTGGTCATCAGGTCCAGTGAAACCGGTGCCAGCAATGGCTTTCGTATCAGCGTAGTTGACACCGATGGACAGAACGACAGCACAGGCCTATCAGCCTTGGCCTACGACCCCGGCACTGCCCAAGCACCGATGACGCGCAACCAATCGGCCGGCAACGCGGATGTCTTGCTCAATGGCCTCAGGGTCGACTCGGAGTCCAATACGCTGAAAGACTCCATCGACGGCATGACGATCAACTTGCTCAAGGCCAGCACGACCGAAATAAACCTGTCAATCGGCCCAGACAAGGACGCCATCAAAAAGACCATCAATGACTTCGCCACCGCCTACAACGCGGTCGCCACCTTGATGGCCGATCAGACCAAGTATGACACCGCCAACAAAAAGGGGGCAACGCTGCAGGGTGACTCCTCGATCGTTGGAATTCAGTTTGAAATGCGCGGACTGGCCGGTGGAACCAGCAATGTTGGCGGCAAATTCTCTCGGTTTTCCGAGATCGGTCTGGACCCCAGCACCGGCGGCGTTTTCAAAACTGACACCGGCAAACTCGACGCTGCGCTCGGCGATTTGGCCAGCCTTAAAACCCTCTTCATGGGTTCGGACAATAGCAACTCCAGCAATGTCGGTTTGGCCAAGCAGTTGCAGGCTTTGGCCGATCAAGCCCTTGGTTTCAACGGCCGCATCACCAACCGGCAGAGTGGTCTGCAAAAGTCAATCGACAACGATGGCAAGAGCGCCGAGCGACTTGAAACGAAAGTCAGCCTCACCGAAGCCCGCTTGCGAGCCCGCTATACCGCCCTGGACGTTCAGATGGGCAAGCTCAACGGTCTGTCGACCTATGTGACCCAGCAACTGAACAATATGGTCAAGTAAGCGAAAAGCCTGCCCTGCCGATAGTTGGGGTCGGGAGAGGCCAGACCGATGGCGAACTCAAATGAGTTCGCCATTTTTCATGGCGCAGGCCGGAAATTTGTCACGAGCCCAGCGCGGAAATGCGCCTACACACAGCTAAAGGGTTTACGGCAGGCTCAGATCGCTCAAGTTGGGCGCCTCAGGGTCGAAAACATAAACAACACGGCACATTCGGAAAGAATCATATGTACGGCAACGCCTCATCACCCTTTGCCTCGCGAACCCAGCGCGCTTCTATGTACCGCAAAGTGGGACTGGAGACCGATGTGCAAGGCGCCTCCCCTCACCGCTTGGTCGGCATGCTGTTTGACGGTGTCTTTGACGCCATGAGTCAAGCCCGAGCGGGCATAGAGAACGGCAATACCGAACTCAAGAATCGTTCCTTGAGCCGCGCGGTGCGGATCTTGGACGAGGGCCTGAAGGCAAGTTTGAATATGCAAGCCGGCCCCTTGGCCAACGACCTGAATGACCTCTATGCTTATCTGTGCATGCGGCTGACCAAGGCCAATCTACACGGTGATATCAGTGCCATCGAGGAATGCCAACGCATCCTCACACCCGTGCGTGATGCCTGGACGGCCATCGCTCAAGCCCCTGAAGTATTGCGCGCAGCATGAAGCCGCGCAGCAGTTCTGACCTATCCATCAGCCCATCCACCCATCAGTCTCCGGCGGACCTCGCTATGAACACCCATCTCCTGAGCTATTACGAAGCCATTGAACAAGCCAGCGCCGACATGCTGTGCGCCGCCCGCACCGGCAACTGGGACGAAGTCGTCAAACTTGAGGGTGCTTGCGTACTGCTGATCTCGCAACTCAAGCACGCCGCCTCTAGCGAGCAGTTGGCTCCCGATGAGAACAAGCTGAAGACGCGCATCATGCAGCGCATCTTGGTCAACGATGCCGAAATCCGCCACTTGGCCGAGCCTTGGCTGGATGACCTGGATCAGGTGCTGACTGGCAAAAGCAAAACCTTGCACTGAATCCTACCGGCCGGCCGCTGCACTCAGCGAACGGCCGGTGCCACGTCCAGCGTCAGCACGATCACCCTGCCCCAGCGTCTTGCCCCTATGCCCAGCAAAGCACAAGCAAACTCCGAGCCTGCACCGCGGTCGAATGAGCCCATTGAGCCCATTGAGCCGAGCGATTTTCGCGTGCGGGCAAGCAGTGAAGTTTTGAGTCTGCTGCGCACGCTGCAGACTCAAAACACCCGCGTCAGTTTGAGTTCGCCCAACGGCGCCAGCCTGAGTTGCAGCATCAGTACGATTGACCCCGACCGAGGCGCACTGAATTTCGACCTGGCAACAGCCCAGGATCAACTCCAAGCCTTGCTGAGCGCGGACGAAATCACCGCCGTCGCCTACTTGGAACAGATCCGCTTGCAGTTCGAGCTGCTCGACCCGGTGCTGATCAATGCCAGCTTGCGCTGCCAGATCCCCAGCCTGATGTACCGGTTCCAACGCCGGCAGACCTTTCGGGTTCAGTCCAATCTGAGCACACCGCAGGTGCGCATGGTCCACCCTTTGCGGCCGGAACTGGCTTTGAATCTGAGGATCTTGGACTTGAGCCTGGGCGGCGTGGCCCTGCTCTTGCCGGCTGAGGTCGAACCGTTTCCCTTGGGCTGTGAGTTGGCGTCGGCGCAGGTCATCTTGGCCCGCGACATACGGTTCAAGACCGGCTTACGTCTGCAAAATGCCCGCCCCATCGACGACAAAGGCAACCTCCAACTCGGCTGGACGTTCACCCAGCTCGACGCCGAAGCGACGCTGTTTCTGCAGCGCTACATCGATCAGACGCAAATCATGGGTCGCATATTGCGCAACAAGCAGGCCAAGTAGATCGTACCCAGCCAAGCCAAAGCTCCGGCCAAGGCTCAAACCTGCATATTCATGATTTCCGAATAGGCTGAAACCAGGCGGTTGCGCACTTGCAAGGTGGCCTGGAAGCCGATTTGCGCTTTTTGCATCGCCACCATCGTTTCTTCAAGGCTGACGTTGGGATTGTCGAGTTGCACCTCGCGCTGCAGCCGGGTCGCCTCATTCTGAGACGCACTGACACCCTTCATCGCCTGCGCCATCGCGTCGCCAAAGCTGGCGCCCTCCACTGCGCGGGTCTTGCCCAGCGGTTGACCATTGACTCCCAAACCGGCGCGCGCCGCTGCCTGGGCGAAATCAAACGGTTTGAGTTTCAGGTCCATCACTTCTCCATCACCGCAGCATGGGGCTGCGATGGGATGAATCCTAAGCTGCCGACTCGCTTGATGAAGACAGGAACTGCGACCCCTTCCTCGGCCTGTTCGCCGCTTTCTTGAGGGGCCAAAACAGAATAATTCAAGGCATCGGAAGACCTTTGAAGCTTTCCGTGACTTAGCTCACAGCCAACCTGGCCTCCTCTCCCATGGACAACGCAATCAGCCCCGCCATCACCACCCTGCCGGTCGCAGTCAATAGCGCCAACGCGGGTTTTGGCAGCCGTCTGGCCGCCATGCCCGTGCGCAGCAAATTCATGCTGGGCGGGGGCTTGGCCATCTTGGCCGGCACCGTCTTGGCCATCACCTTGTGGAGCAACCAAGGCGACTTCCGGCCGGTCTTCACCGGTTTGTCGGACAAGGACGGCGGCGCCGTCATCAATCAACTGACCACCTTGAACGTGCCTTATCGCCATGAAGCGGGCGGCACCATCTTGGTCCCTGCGGCTCAGGTCTACGACGTGCGCATGAAGCTGGCCTCGGCCGGCCTGCCCAAGGGCAGCACGGTCGGCTATGAGCTGATGGACAAAAGCTCGATCGGCCAAACCCAGTTCAACGAGCGGCTGAGCTTTCAGCGCGGCTTGGAGGGCGAGTTGACCCGCACCATTACCGCGCTGGCCGACGTCGCCGACGCCCGTATTCACCTCGCTATTCCGCAACAAAACGGTTTCTTCCGCGAGCAGCAAAAACCCAGCGCCTCGGTGATGCTGACGCTGCGCGGTGGCCGCTCGCTGGACCGCGCGCAAATCGCCGGCATCGTGCATCTGGTGTCCGCCAGCGTGCCTGAGCTGTCACCCAAGGCCGTCAGCGTGCTGGACCAAACCGGCGCCTTGCTGTCCAACACCAACAACGACGGCCTCGGCGGCAGCGGGCTGGACAGCCAACAGCTGCAGTACAAGCAGCAGATCGAGGCCAACTTCAACAAGCGCATTTACGAGCTGTTGGAACCGGTGGTGGGCCGCGAGAATTTGCGCGCCACAGTCACGGCCGATGTCGACTTCTCGCAAGTGGAAAGCACCGCCGAGGAATTCAAGCCCAACCAAGGCCAGAACGCCAGCGCCTCGGTGCGCAGCTCGCAAACCAACGAATCCAGCAACAGCACACCGGCCCCGGCCACCGGCGTGCCTGGTGCCGCGACCAACCAGCCGCCGGTGCCCGCGACCGCGCCCATCAATGGCCAAGCTGCACCGCTGCAAGCCGCAGGCGGCAACCCCAACAGCAGCAGCCGTCGCGAAGCTGTCACCAATTTCGAACTGGACAAAACCGTGCGCGTCACGCGCAACGCCACCGGTGCGGTGCGGCGCTTGAACGCGGCCGTCGTGATCAACCACCGCAGCAGCACCGATGCCAAGGGCAAAACTTCTTCGCAGCCGGTTTCACAAGAAGAATTGGACAAGCTGACCGGCTTGGTCAAGGAAACCATGGGCTTCAGCCAGGAGCGCGGCGACTCCTTGAAGATCATCAGCGCCCCCTTTATGGTGGACAAGCAAAACACCGTGGACCTGCCACTGTGGAAGCAGCCCTTCGTGCTGGACATGGTGCGTGCCGCTGCCCTGCCCTTGGCCTTGGTGGCGATCGCCATGATCGCCGTCTTCGGCATGGTGCGCCCAGCCATTCTTGCCGCGCGTCCGCTGCCACCCGTCGAGCCTGAGGCCAATTCGCAATTGAATGCCGTGGTCGATGACGAGAACGACTTGCCTGTGGTGCTCGGCCCTGGCGGTCTGCCCGCCCTCGCCGGCCCGCTGGTGAACGAGAAATTGGAGCGCGCGCGGCTCTTGGCACGCGAGAACCCGATCGCTGTCGCCAACATCATGCGCGGTTGGATCGCCGGCGAAGTCGCCTGATCCCGGCCACAACCCTGCTCATCTAGAGAACCGAAATCATGGACGACAAAGGTGTTGAAGACGCTGCCATCTTGCTGATGTCCCTGGGCGAAGAAGAGGCGTCCGAGGTATTCAAGCATCTGGCACCCAAGGAAGTACAAAAGCTCGGCGAAACCATCGCCAAGCTGAAGGTGGTCGGCCGCGACAAGGTCGAGCAGGTTTTGACACGCTTTGATGCGGTCGCGGAGACGCAAAGTACCCTGGTGTCGGACACCGACGAATATGTCCGCCAAGTGCTGCGCAAGGCACTCGGTGAAGACAAGGCTAACTTGTTGCTTGACCGCATCCTGCAAGGCAGCGACGTCTCCAGCATCGAAAGCCTGAAGTGGATGGACGCGGCCTCGGTGGCCGAGTTGCTGCGCAATGAACACCCGCAGATCATTGCTGCCATCCTGGCGCATCTGGACTATGACCAGACCAGCTCGGTGCTGCGCGTCTTCACCGAGCGTCAGCGCAACGAAGTGCTGGTGCGTATCGCCACGCTGGACGGCATCCAGCCCATGGCTTTGAAGGACCTCAACGAGGTCATGAGCCAGGTCTTGGCCGGCGGCGAGCGCATGCGCAAGAGCAGCTTGGGTGGCGTGAAAACTGCGGCCGAAATCATCAATATGCTGGGCTCCAGCGTCGAGGCCTCGGTGCTGGACTACATCCGCGAAGCCGACGCCGACCTGGCCCAGAAGATCATGGACAACATGTTCACCTTCGACGATCTGGACAAGATCGACGACAAGGGCATACAGGCCGTGCTGAAGGAAGTTCAGTCCGAATCTTTGGTGGTGGCCTTGAAAGGTGCCAGCGCCGAGTTGCGCGAAAAGATTCTGCGCAATATGTCCACCCGCGCCGCCGAAACGCTGCGCGAGGACCTCGAGTCACGCGGGCCGGTACGGCTGTCCGAGGTCGAGGGCGAGCAGAAGGAAATGCTCAAGATCGTGCGCCGTCTGGTCGACGAAGGCACGATTGTGATGGCCGGCGGCGGCGACGATCAGTTCGTCTGACTCTAGGTGCAAAACATCATGAGTCCACGTCCACCTCGTCAAGTGCCGCCTCCTACACGCGAGGAAGGTGCCCAGCGCACCAGCAGCTATAGCCGCTTCATCCCTCGTGAAGAGTTGCAGGGCTTTGCGGCTTGGAACCCGGACTCGCTGCAAGGGGCGTCGACCGCTCAGCGGCCGCCGATCAGCGCACCAGCGTCGGCAACTTCGGCCGCAGCCGCCGCGGCACAAGCAAAGCAAAGCGCTCCGGCTCCCGCGCCTGAGCCCGAGCCCAGCCTGCAAGAGCAACTCCACGCGGCGCGCCAAGCTGGCTATCAAGATGGCTACAGGGACGGCTTGTCGGCCTTGGATGCCTTCAAGCACAGCTTCGCGCAGCAAATGACCGCCCAGATCGGTACCCTGGTGCGTAGCTTTGACGCTGACTTCCGCGCGCTGGAAGGCGAGATGGCGCAAGCGCTGGCCCGCAGCGCCGTCGAGTTGGCTCGTCAAGTCGTGCGCAGCGAAATCAAACAGCGGCCCGAGCATATTGCCAAGGTCGCACATGACGCGGTCGAGGCCCTGCAGTTGTCAGCCCGCCATGTGAGGGTGCGCGTCAACCCGAGTGACTATCCCTTGGTGATTGAAGGTGCCGGCGAGGAAATGCGCGCACGTGAGGCCCAGGTGTTGCCTGACGCCGATGTGCCGCGCGGCGGCTGCAAGGTCGACTCCGACATCAGCAGCGTTGACGCCAGCTTGGCCACCCGCTGGCAGCAAGCCGTCGCCTCCATGGGCCAAGCCTCGCTGTGGGAAGACCGCCGCAGCAATGCGGCCGAGGCCAGCGCTGCCGCAAGCGCAACGGTCCAGGGCAAGGACGACCAATCATGATGGATATCGGTGCCTCAGCAATGGAGCAAGAAGCTCGTGCCGACACGCGCCAGGGGCGCTGGCAGCAATACCTTGAGGACTTGCAAGCCTTTGCCAGTACTGCCGTGCCGCTGGAGTCGCAGGGCAAGCTGGTGCGGGTGGCCGGCTTGGTGCTGGAGGCCACCGGCGTCAAAGTGCCGGTCGGCTCGGTCTGTGAGATTCACATGCCCAGCTCTAACTCCAATCCTCAGCGTGGCCTGCGCCCGGTCAATGCCGAGGTAGTCGGCTTCTCGGGTGACCGGGCCTACCTGATGCCGACCGATGAAATTCAAGGACTGTCAAGCGGCGCGATGGTGATCCCGCGCGCCCTGCCTTTGATGGCGCCGGTCTTGGGCAAGGCGATGCAGCGCTGGCGCCGCGACGAAGACCGCGGCCTGCACCTGCCCATGGGGGACGGCCTGCTGGGCCGCGTGGTCGACTCCCACGGCAACCCGCTCGACCGCCGTGGCCCGCTGCAAATGACGCATGCCGAGCCGATGGTGCGCCGCCCCATCAACGCGATGGACCGCGACCCGGTCCGCACGCCGCTGGACACCGGCGTGCGGGCCATCAACGCGATGCTGACGGTCGGCCGTGGTCAGCGCCTGGGCCTGTTCGCCGGCACCGGTGTCGGCAAATCTGTGCTCTTGGGCATGATGGCGCGCTACACCCAAGCCGATGTGATCGTGGTCGGGCTGATTGGTGAGCGCGGTCGCGAAGTCAAAGAATTCATCGAAGACATCCTCGGCGACGACGGCCTGCAGCGCTCTGTCGTCGTGGCTGCCCCGGCCGATGCACCGCCGCTGGTGCGCATGCAAGGTGCGCATTACGCGACCGCGATTGCCGAGAATTTCCGCGACCGCGGCCAGCATGTCTTGCTGCTGATGGACTCGCTGACTCGCTATGCGATGGCACAGCGCGAGATCGCGCTGGCGATCGGCGAACCCCCGGCCACCAAGGGCTATCCACCAAGCTGCTTTGCCAAACTGCCGCAATTGGTAGAGCGCAGCGGCAACGGCCTGCCCGGCGAAGGCTCCATCACAGCTTTTTATACCGTGCTGAGCGAAGGCGATGACCAGCAAGATCCGATCGCCGATGCGGCACGCGGCATCTTGGACGGCCACATCGTCTTGAGCCGTGAGTTGGCCGAAGCCGGCCATTACCCGGCGATTGATATCGAGCGCTCGATCAGCCGCGTGATGACCAATGTCGCCAAGCAGCCGCATATCGACGCGGCGCGGCGCTGCCGCCAACTGCTCGCCAAATACAACAAGGCGCGCGATCTGATTCAGTTGGGCGCTTACGCCCCGGGCCATGACGCCGAACTGGATTTGGCCGTGCGCCTGCATCCGGACATCAACCGCTTGCTGCAACAAGACATGCACAGCCCGGCTGTGCTGGAAGAAAGCCTCAAACAACTCTCAAGCGCCATCAAGGACGCTTGAAAGCTGCCGATACACCCAGAGTCAACGTCCCAAATCGCGTTGACTCACCAGATGCCGAGACGGAGTACGCTGTATGAACGCTAACAATTTACAGGTTCTGAGCATCCTGCTGGAACGCGCCGAGAGCGAGCGCGACGAAGGCCGCAAGCAAATGCAAGAGGCCCAGGCGCGCGCCGCTCAAGCCCGCGCTCAACACGGCGACTTGGCGCAATACCGCAATGACTATCAGCAGCGCTGGGGCCAGCAGTTCGCCGACCGCGGCACGATGGATATCGTGGTTTGCTACCAAACCTTCGGCGGCCGGCTTGATCAGGCCATCACGAGCCAAACGCAGGTAGCGGACTATGCGGACCAAAGGCTTGAGCATGCCCGGGCACGTTTGCAAGAGCTGGAAATGCGTGTGGCCTCGATCTCCAAGCTGATGGAGCGCCGCCGCCTGGAAATCATGCGCGCCGGCCAACGCCAAGAGCAAAAGGCCACCGATGAGCAAGCCGCCCGTGCCTCGCTCAGCGCCTTCAATCCCTTGATGCGCTTGTCGGCCTGAAGCGCGTTCGTCAACCCGCCCAGCCCAGTATCGCCATGAGTTCGACCTCCTCCAATTCACTCATCAGCGCCAACTTCACGCAGGCAGCTCGCGCTGAAGGCAGCTTGTCCGGCCTGACGCGCAACAACAAGTCGGGCGCCGACGCCAGCGAGCGCTTCGCCCAATTGATGAAGAGCTACGGCGGCGCTCAGGCCACGCCCCCGAAGCCCGAAACTAGCCTGCCGGCTGCAGCAGCTGAGTCAGCAGCAAAGCCCAATGTCCCGCCTCCGGTTCACCAGCCTGCCCAAGACAAATCAGAGCAACAGCGCCAGGAAGAAAAGCTGACCCAAAAGAAGATCACGCTGAACAGCGAAGCCAAGCCGCGACCGCCAGTACCAGGCCAGGCTCAAAAGGGCAAGGCCAATATGGCGGTCAGCGGCGCCGCCGAGAATCGGCAAACCGCGTCGACCGGACCAAGCTCGACCGCGGCTTCGTCAGAGAGCACCGAGCAGGCCCAGCCCAACAAGTCGAAAAGCTGCGACTTGAGCGGCAACTCGGTGGCTGCAGACGCAACTGCTGCGGCGGCGGCCCAGCAAGCGTCAATTGGTGCGGCCCTGATCGATACAGCGAGCTCAGACGCAGTTGGCGCTGCCGCAGGCCTAAGCCAGGCGAGTCAAGGTGCGGAAGAAAAGAGCATTCAAAGTCAAGCGCTGCTGGCCGCGACCGATTCCGACGCTATCAAGGATCAATCCGGGACTGCGCCAGGGGCAAAACCAATGGCCACAGGCCCCGCGCGCACGGCGCTTCACGCGCAACAGACCGCAGGCTCGGGGGCCCTGCAAGCCAAACAAGCCGGAGAGGGTCCAACAACCGAGATGGCTCCAGGCAGCTCCAGCAACTTCAGCCGCGAACTGCAGACTGCCCAGACTAACTTGGTCAACGGCCAAGCCGAGCCAAGATCAGAAGGCTTTTCGCTCAGCGGACTGGTGACTGCAGCCGGCATCGCAGCGCCCGCCACGTTTGAGGCCCGCAGCGAAAGACCGAATGAAGCTCAACTCTCCTTCAGCCAGCCATTGACCGATCCTGGCTTCGCACCGGAGATGGCGGCAAGGCTCAGCGTGCTGGCGGCGGACGGCGTGCAAGAGGCCAGGCTGCATTTGAATCCGGCTGAAATGGGGCCGGTTTCG
This sequence comes from Paucibacter sp. B2R-40, assembly GCF_025717555.1. Taxonomy (GTDB): domain Bacteria; phylum Pseudomonadota; class Gammaproteobacteria; order Burkholderiales; family Burkholderiaceae_C; genus Paucibacter_A. Next base: position 330,260 of record NZ_JAJIRP010000005.1, read on the forward strand.
GTACAGATCATTGTTGAGGGGCAGCAGGCTCAAGTGTCTTTTCACGCCGAGCACGAGCAGACCCGCGCCGTGTTGGAGCAAAGCCTGCCGGACTTGGCCGCTGCATTGCGAGACTCCGGCCTGACTTTGAGCGGCGGCGGCGTGTTTCAACAGCCCGGTGATCAAAATCGACAGCCACAGCCAGGCGCCGAAGCAGCAACTGAACGCAGCTCAGGCTTTGGCAATAACCTCAGCCTTGGCGCCAGCAGCCCAGCCGCTGCGGCGCAGATCAGACCAGCCCGCGGCGTGGTGGATTTGTACGCCTGATTTCAGCTTTGAATAGCCAAGCCCCTGCCCTGCTTTTCCCGGCTTGATCGGCGAGTGCTGAGTCAATAATGGAATCCAGATTGGCTCTTCAGGGTTGACGGCTGTGGCGCTGCGGCGTCGCGTCGACTCGGGCCGAAAAATACAGGAGTTCAAATGTCAGCACCAGCACCCGCTGCCGCAGCCGAAGCCCCAAAAGGCGGCGGCAAAAAGAAACTCATCATCATCATTGCAGCTGTCCTGGTCTTGGTCTTGGGCGGCGGCGGCGCGGCGCTGATGCTGATGAAGAAAAAGGCCCCGGTCGATGGCGAAGAAGACGGCGCTGAAACTGCGCACGAGGCCGCCCCGGCCCACGCGCCACCAAAGCCAGGCACGCCGCCGGTGTTCGTACCTCTCGACCCGTTCACCGTCAATCTGTCCGACAAAGATGTCGACCGTTTTGCTCAAATCGGCATCACGCTGGAAGTCATGGACGCGCATACCGCCGACCAGATCAAGGCCTATCTGCCTGCGATCCGCAGCAATGTGCTGATGGTGCTGTCGCACAAAACCTCGGGCGAATTGCTGACTCGCGAGGGCAAAGAAAAGCTCGCCCGCGAAGTGCTGCGTGAATCAGTTCGCCCCATGGGTATCGAACTCGACGATGAGGACGAAGAAGAGCCTCCCGCTGATGCACCCAAGAAAAAGAAGAAGAAGAAAAAGGCGCATGTGGAGAGCCCGGTCACCAAAGTCTTGTTCTCGACCTTTATCGTCCAGTGAGCCCGCTGCCCCGGCCGGTTAAGTCAGCATGAATCAGCAAATCCTCTCGCAAGACGAAGTCGACGCCCTGCTGCAAGGTATCACCGGCGAAAGCCAGAAGCTTGATGCCGAAGAAGAACAGGTCGGCGGCATACGCGACTACAACCTGGCCAGCCAGGAACGGATCGTGCGTGGGCGCATGCCCACGATGGAAATCATCAACGAGCGCTTCGCCCGCAATATCCGAGTCGGCTTGTTCAACTTCATCCGCAAAAGCCCAGAAGTCGCCATCGGTGGCATCAAGGTGCAGAAATACAGCGCCTTTTTGCGTGAAATCGTCGTCCCTACCAATTTCAATATCGTCTCGGTCAAGCCGCTGCGCGGCTCAGGGCTCATCGTCTGCGATCCAACGCTGGTGTTCGCCGTGATTGACTCCCTGTTTGGCGGCATCGGCAAATTCCATGCGCGTATCGAAGGGCGGGATTTTTCTGCCACCGAACAGCGCGTGATCTTGCGCTTGGTTGAGGTGATCACGGCTGAATATCACAAGGCCTGGAAGGGCATCTACCCGCTGGAGCTGGAGTTTCAGCGCTCGGAGATGCAGCCGCAATTCGCCAATATCGCCACGCCCAGCGAGATCGTCGTATCGACCTCGTTCACGCTGGAGATCGGCGAGACCAGCGGCACGGTCTATTTTTGCATTCCATATGCAACCCTGGAACCAATTCGCGATGTGCTGTATTCGACCACCGTCGGTGACTCAACCGAACCAGACCGGCGCTGGGTCAATTTGCTCAAACACCAGATTCAAGATGCCAAGGTCGAACTGGTGGCCGAACTCGGAACCGCACCGGCCACCGTCGAGCAACTGCTGGCCTTCAAACCGGGCGACTTCATCGAGTTGGATCTAGAAACCATGATCAAGGCCAAGATTGACGGCGTACCCGTCTATGACTGCCACTACGGCACATCCAATGGCAAGTACGCCATCAAAGTCGAACAAATGCTGACCAGCCCCGACCAGGGTTGGCTGGGAGCCCGCAATGTCACCTGATACCCCCTCCTCCGACGAACAAGACGCAATGGCGGCCGAATGGGCTGCTGCCTTGGCCGAAAGTCAACCAAGCTCGGTTGCCGAAGAAGTTCAAACCGTCTCAGAGCAGGTCGCCCCCGCCAGCTTCGCCAACTTCTCGCCCACGCCGAACAATATGCCGGGCGGCGACATCAATATGATTCTGGACATTCCCGTCCAGCTGACTGTCGAGTTAGGTCGCACACGCATTCCGATCAAGAACATCTTGCAACTGGCCCAGGGCTCGGTGGTGGAACTGGATGCTTTGGCGGGTGAACCGATGGATGTATTGGTCAACGGTTACCTGATCGCGCAGGGCGAAGTGGTGGTGGTGAATGACAAGTTTGGTATCCGACTCACCGACATCGTCACGCCTTCGGAGCGCATGCGCCGGCTCTCTAAGGGCTGACACCAAAACTCAGCGCAGCAAGACCTGACACCGGCTTCGGCTCGGGCGACAATCAAGCCATGAACACGCCCCTTTTGCCTATTCTCTGGTTCCTGGCCATCCTGTGCCTGATTCCGCTGGTTCTGTGGTTGCTCAAGCGAACGCCTCTGGGAGCTTCAAACGCAAGCGGCGTGATGCGGGTGGTGGCGCAATTGTCGATCGCCCCCAATCAGAGACTGCTGACGGTGGAGGTGGGCCAAGGAGAGGAAAAGCGTTGGCTTGTGCTCGGAGTGACGGGTCAGCAGATCAGCACCTTGCATGTGATGCCTCCGCAGCCCGAAGCGCAGCTTTCCAAGGACGGCCCGGCCTTTGCACAAATGTTGAGCGCTCGCATGAGCGGCAAAAGCATCGACACCGCCTCGGTGCAAAGCCAAACCGGGGATCACCGTGCGAGCTGAACCCAACACATCGGCCACTCTTGCCCATTCCTCGCCATTCAGGAACTTGCTCGCTCTGTTTTTTCGGCTCAAATCTTCGACCCGACTGGTGCTTGTCTTAGCGCTTGTTTCGGTGTTTTCTGCTGCCGCTGTAGCTCAAAATGCCCCACCCGCGAGCTTGCCTTTGCTGCTGGGGCAAGGCCCAGCAGGCAATAGTTTTTCCGTCCCGATTCAGACACTGCTGTTCTTCACGGCGCTGGGTTTTTTGCCCGCCGTGCTGCTGATGATGACGGGCTTCACACGCATCGTCATCGTGCTATCGCTGATGCGCCAAGCACTGGGCACACAGGCGGCGCCACCCAATCAAGTGATTGTGGGCTTGTCGCTCTTCCTGACCTTCTTTGTGATGAGTCCAACTTTGGACAAGGTCTATGCCGACGCCTGGATGCCTTATAGCAGTGGTCAGATCGCCTTCGAAGAAGCACTCAAACGCGCCGAGCCACCCATGCGCAGCTTCATGCTCAAGCAGACCCGGCAGGCCGATGTCGCCTTGTTCTCTCGCCTGGCCAAGTTGGATGCAAGCATCAAGCCGGAAGATGTGCCCTTCAAGGTCTTGGTGCCCTCCTTTGTGACCAGCGAATTGAAGAGCGCTTTTCAGATCGCTTTCCTGATCTTTATCCCATTTCTGGTCATTGACATGATCGTCAGCAGCGTGTTGATGAGCTTGGGCATGATGATGCTGTCGCCGGTGCTGGTAGCACTGCCCTTCAAGCTGATGTTGTTTGTGTTGGCCGATGGTTGGAACCTCTTGCTGGGTTCGCTGGCGGCAAGCTTTGTGACCTAAGGATTTATCGCATGGACGCACAACAAGTCTTCACCTTCGGCCAACAAGGCCTCTATATCCTGATGCTAGTAGCAGCTCCGACATTGATCACCGTGCTGGTGGTCGGCGTGTTGGTCAGTGTGTTTCAGGCCGCCACCCAGATCAATGAGGCCACCTTGAGTTTTGTACCCAAGGTGATCGCGGCAGTCCTCGTACTGTCCATCACCGGCCCATGGATGGTGAGCACCTTGGTCGACTACATTCGCCGCACCTTGATGGCCATCCCGCAAGTCGTCGGCTAGTGATGGTGCCCCCACGCTCGCTTCATTCACTGCCCCCCAAGGGGGCACTCGCCCACTTGGGGCGGACCGGCGCGGGCTCATGATTACAGTCACCGAAGCGCAGCTGCTGAGCTGGCTCAATCCGCTGCTGTGGCCGTTTATTCGCATGCTGGCCTTGTTCGCCGGCATGCCCGTCTTCAGCCAGCGAAATGTGCCCATGCGCGTGCGCGTGGGTCTGGCGCTATTCATTTCGATGGCCGCTCAAGCCAGCCTGCCGGCCATGCCCTTGGCTCCCCTGGATTCATTGCCCATGCTCTTGCTGTTGCTCGCACAACAGTTATTGATCGGGCTGTCGATGGGGTTCGCCGTGCGTCTGGTGTTCGCTTCTTTGGAGTTTGCAGGAGAGTTGATCGGCCTGCAAATGGGCTTGAATTTTGCCGGTTTTTTTGACCCTGCCACCGGCAGCCAAGGCACAGCAACGGCCAGGTTCTTTGGCAGCATGGTGGCTTTTCTTTTCATTGCCATCAATGGCCATTTGCTGCTGATCAATGCCTTGATTCAGAGCTTCCACGTCTTCCCCGTTGGCGATGAACCCTTCCATTTTCTACGTGTCGCCAAGCCTCAAAGCTGGGGGGCAGAGATATTCAAAATGGGCCTATGGATTGCCTTGCCGCTGATCACCATGCTGATGTTCGTCAACTTGGTCATGGGCGTGATCTCACGCGTGGCGTCGCAAATCAATGTGTTCTCGGTGGGCTTCCCGCTCACCATCAGTATCGGCTTGGTCGGCATGGTTGCGACGCTGCCGCTGATGCAAACTCCGTTCATGGTGGTGTTGGAGCGCATGCTGGCCGCCTTCACATAAAGCGCCGCCAAGTAAATTTGCCTTTGGTGCCCAGGACGGGACTTGAACCCGTACGACGATTAAGTCGGCGGATTTTAAGTCCGCTGCGTCTACCAATTCCACCACCCGGGCGGCACATCATCGCGAGAGCATTATCTATCGCTCGCAGCGCCAACTCATCAGCGCACAAACAAGAAAGGGAAGCCGATCGGCTTCCCTTCTATAAATTTGGAGCGGGAAAAGAGGCTCGAACTCTCGACCTCGACCTTGGCAAGGTCGCGCTCTACCAACTGAGCTATTCCCGCATCGCTTTGGCATTGAATATTCATTCAAACCAAGCTTGGCAAAGGTAACTGACATATTGGAGCGGGAAAAGAGGCTCGAACTCTCGACCTCGACCTTGGCAAGGTCGCGCTCTACCAACTGAGCTATTCCCGCATATGTCTTTCAATACCAACGATCTGCTTTCAATGGATTCTACAAACTTCTACAGCATCCAAGCAAACCATCAATATTTGCTTCAACGACCATAATCCCTGTTACCAAGAACCAGACGCATCCGCATACCTTTTCTTCGCCGCTTTAACCTTTGCAGGTTAAATCAACTGATCGCTTCTTAGCCGGTGCCACCCGGCGTTACGATCTGCCTTTCAGCGAAGAGCGCTATTCTATACTGAAATTATTCTCACATGCAAGATGTTTCGAATATTTTTCACTACATCAAAGAACGCATATTCAACAAACCAGCCCCAAACGATCTAATCGTGCCAGTGTTCACCGGCCAAATCAAACCAACTAAGCTGGAGGCGCGACCCAGAGTCGAACTGGGCTAACCGGATTTGCAATCCGGGGCATAACCGATTTGCTATCGCGCCGTATTCCGCCCGCCAACGCCCAAATCGCAGCATTGACGGAAAAGGGAAGCCCGGGGGCTTCCCTTTCAATTTGGAGCGGGAAAAGAGGCTCGAACTCTCGACCTCGACCTTGGCAAGGTCGCGCTCTACCAACTGAGCTATTCCCGCATATTTCGCTGCTCGGCTCGCAAGGTCCAAAACCGAAGTTTTGTGCATTGCGCAATACATGCCGTTTGCGCCGAAAGTCAAATTCTATACCAAATTTCGGATGCTTTGCAAGCCCTGCGCCCGCACATTTGATTCACAAAGCATCCGAACAACTCGGTCAATGTGTGGCCGGCTGTGCAGCGGGAACAGGTTCTGTCTTGGCCGCCAGCACCGGATCCTCATCCGGCAAAGGCACCGGCATCGACTCCAAAGCCACCTCCAGCACTCGGTCGATCCAACGGACAGGCACGATCTCAAGTTGATTCTTGACGTTCTCGGGGATGTCTTGCAAGTCTTTGACGTTGTCCTCGGGGATCATCACCGTCTTGATGCCGCCACGATGCGCCGCCAACAGCTTCTCTTTCAAGCCACCAATCGCCGTGACTTCGCCACGCAAGGTAATTTCACCGGTCATCGCCACATCGGCACGCACTGGAATACCGGTCAGCGCAGACACAAATGCAGTTGTCATCGCAGCGCCAGCGCTCGGGCCGTCCTTGGGCGTCGCGCCGTCGGGCACGTGAACGTGCACGTCGCGCTTCTCGAACAACTCGTCCTTGATGCCCAGCATGCGCGCGCGTGAGCGCACCACCGTGCGAGCCGCCTCGACCGACTCCTTCATCACATCGCCGAGCGAGCCGGTGCGGATGATATTGCCCTTGCCTGGCATGGCGGTCGCCTCAATGGTCAGCAGATCGCCGCCCACTTCGGTCCATGCCAAGCCAACCACTTGACCGACCTGATTCTTCTTCTCGGCTCGGCCAAAGTCGTACTTGCGCACACCCAGGAAGTCATTGAGATTGTCTTCGTTGACAACGGCCTTGCCTTCAAAGGTTTTCAAAGCAATGCCTTTGACGACCTTACGGCAAATCTTCGAGATCTCGCGCTCAAGTGAGCGCACGCCGGCTTCACGGGTGTAGTAACGGATGATGCCGCGAATCGCCGACTCGAGGACTTCCATCTCCTCTTCCTTGACGCCATTGTTCTTGCACTGCTTGGGCAAGAGATAGCGCTGGGCGATATTGACCTTCTCGTCCTCGGTGTAGCCCGACAGGCGAATCACTTCCATCCGGTCCAGCAGCGCCGGCGGGATATTCATCGAGTTCGATGTGGCGATGAACATCACATCGGACAGGTCGAAATCAACCTCGACATAGTGGTCGCCGAAGGTGTGGTTTTGCTCCGGATCCAGCACCTCCAACAAGGCCGAAGAAGGGTCGCCTCGGAAGTCCATGCCGAGTTTGTCGATCTCATCCAGCAAGAACAGTGGATTGCGCGTCCCCACTTTGGACAAACTCTGCAACACCTTGCCCGGCATCGACCCGATATAGGTGCGGCGATGGCCACGAATCTCGGCCTCGTCGCGCACGCCACCCAAGGCCATGCGCACGAACTTGCGCCCTGTGGCACGCGCCACCGACTGACCCAGCGAGGTCTTGCCCACGCCAGGAGGGCCAACCAGGCACAGAATCGGCGCCTTGACCTTGTCCACGCGTTGCTGCACCGCGAGGTACTCGACGATACGGTCCTTGACCTTGTCCAGGCCATAGTGATCTTCGTTCAAGACATCGACGGCATTGGCCAGATCAAACTTGATCTTGGTCTTTTTGCTCCAAGGCAGATTGACCAAGGTCTCAATATAGTTGCGCACCACGGTCGCTTCGGCCGACATCGGCGACATCAGCTTGAGCTTCTTCAGCTCCCCGTCGGCCTTCTTCTTGGCCTCCTTGGGCATGCGCGCGGCTTGGATCTTCTTATCCAACTCCTCGAGGTCCGCGCCCTCCTCGCCGTCGCCCAATTCCTTCTGAATGGCCTTGACCTGTTCGTTCAGGTAGTACTCGCGCTGACTCTTCTCCATCTGCCGTTTGACACGGCCACGGATGCGCTTTTCCACTTGCAAGATGTCGACTTCATGCTCGAGCAGGTCGAGCAAGGTTTCCAGACGCTTGCCAATCTCGGACAAATTGAGCACCGATTGCTTGGCATCGAGCTTCAATGGCAGGTGCGCAGCAATGGTGTCGGCCAGGCGACCGGCATCATCGATGCCGGCAATCGAGGTCAAAATTTCAGGCGGGATCTTTTTGTTCAGCTTGACGTACTGGTCAAACTGCTGAGTCACCGCGCGACGCAGCGCCTCAACTTCGGGCTTGGCATCGGCCTCGGGAGGGATCGGCATTACCTCGGCGATGAAATGCTCTTCACCGTCGGTGATGCTGTGCGTATTGGCGCGCTGCAAGCCTTCAACCAAGACCTTGACGGTGCCGTCGGGCAGCTTGAGCATCTGCAAAATGCTCGAAACGCAACCCACCTCGAACATATCGTCCGACTTGGGCTCGTCCTTGCCGGCGGCTTTTTGCGCCACCAGCATGATCTGACGGCCGGCTTCCATCGCGGCTTCCAGCGCCTTGATGGACTTGGGGCGACCCACAAACAGCGGGATCACCATATGCGGGAATACGACCACATCACGCAGCGGCAGCAGCGGCAAGGTGATGATTTCTGCAGGCAAAACAGGATGACCGGACATGAAAACCTCTCTTTCTCAGACCTAAATGCGGCCTGAGGGGGTAAATGCAAGACGCCGCAATGATTCAATCAGCCGGGCTATTCCAACCCAGTCCGGCCCATTAAAACAAATCAGGCGCTAGCCTTGGCCTGCTCGCGATACACCAGCAGGGGCTTGGCGTTGTCATCAATGTTGTGCTCATCAAGTACAACCTTGGCCACGCCCTCGAGAGCGGGCAATTCAAACATCGTGTCGATCAAGGACGACTCCATGATCGAGCGCAGTCCGCGCGCGCCGATCTTGCGCGCCAAGGCCTTGCGGGCAATCGCTAGCAAGGCCGAGGGGCGAACTTCCAATTCCACACCGTCCATCGCGAACAACTGCTGATACTGTTTGAGCAAAGCGTTCTTGGGCTCGGTGAGAATCTGTACCAGCGCGTCTTCGGTCAATTCGCCCAGCGTCGCCACGACCGGCAAGCGGCCGACCAACTCGGGAATGATGCCGAACTTGATCAAGTCATCCGGCTCGACTTCGCGGAAAATCTCCGAGACACGGCGCTCGGACTTGGTCTTCACCGACGCTCCGAAGCCAATGCCGGATTTTTCCGAACGGTTCTGGATGACTTTTTCCAGTCCATCAAAGGCACCACCACAGATGAACAAGATATTGGTCGTGTCGATCTGCAAGAAGTCCTGATTCGGATGCTTGCGGCCGCCCTGCGGCGGCACCGATGCCATCGTGCCTTCGACCAGCTTCAGCAGCGCCTGTTGCACGCCCTCACCCGACACATCGCGGGTGATCGAAGGGTTATCAGCTTTGCGAGAAATCTTGTCGATCTCGTCGATATAGACAATACCGCGCTGAGCCCGCTCAACATCGTAGTTACAGTTCTGCAGCAACTTCTGGATGATGTTTTCGACGTCCTCACCCACATAGCCGGCTTCGGTCAAGGTGGTGGCGTCGGCGATCACAAACGGCACATTCAACAAACGAGCTAAGGTCTGCGCTAACAGCGTTTTGCCGGAGCCCGTCGGGCCAATCAGCAAAATATTGCTTTTCGACAGTTCCACCGAATCTTTGGTGCCGGCCATATGGCGCAGACGCTTGTAGTGGTTATAGACCGCCACAGCCAAGGTGCGCTTTGCCACGTCTTGGCCAATCACATACTGATCGAGACTGGCTTTGATTTCGCTGGGCACCGGCAAGTCGGACTTGCTGGCACGCCCCTGAGGGGTATCCGCGGGCACTTCATCGCGCACGATGTCATTGCAGAGCTCAATGCACTCATCGCAAATGAAGACGGACGGGCCAGCAATAAGCTTCTTGACCTCATGCTGGCTTTTGCCGCAGAAGGAGCAATACAAAACTTTTTCGCTGGAATTGCCTTTTTTCTCGGCCATGGATCTGCTTGTCGGTTCAGGCGTTAATGCCTACTGGGATGATAGTTCAAACGCACAAGGGGCCCTTCGGTGAATAAGGGCCCCGTTCCGCGCCCTGTTGGGCTTGGCCGCCTTGAGCTATGACGCTCGGCAGACAAAGCCAGCGCTTAAGCCCGCTTTTCGTGGACCTGGTCAATCAGGCCGTAAGCCTGTGCTTCAGCGGCGGACATGTAGTAATCGCGCTCGGTGTCGACCTGGATCTTCTCAATGCTCTGGCCGCAACGCTCGGCCAGGATGCGGTTCAGTTGCTCGCGCGTCTTGAGAATCTCACGGGCATGAATCTCAATGTCGGTGGCCTGGCCCTGGGTGCCGCCGAGCGGCTGATGAATCATGATCTTGGCGTTCGGCAGTGCAAAGCGCTTGCCCTTGGCGCCAGCGGCCAACAAAAAGGCACCCATACTGGCGGCCATGCCCATGCAAAGCGTAGACACCTGCGGCTTGATGAATTGCATGGTGTCAAAAATCGACATGCCGGCCGACACGCTGCCGCCGGGAGAGTTGATGTAGAAGTGAATGTCCTTGTCCGGATTTTCACTCTCCAAGAACAGCATTTGCGCGACGACCAAATTCGCCACCGCGTCATTGACGGGCCCGACCAAAAAGATGATGCGCTCGCGCAGCAGACGGCTGTAAATGTCATAGGCGCGCTCACCGCGGCCCGACTGCTCGATGACGATGGGCACCATGCCCAGATTGTTGATTTCCAGCGCGCTCATGAAGAATCCTCTGAATAAATTCGCTAACCCGCCAAAAGAGCGGCACCAGCATCGTCCCGCTTGCAGACCTATTCTGCAAACCTATCGCCGCAACGATTCCTCGCCACAAGCTATATGTATGGGGGCTGATTATGGCGTGTCAAGCCCGTGACACTTAAATAGAAAAGGCGCCGACCTTGCGGCACGGCGCCCTTGACTCACAGCGTTGCTGTAGATCAGCCGGCTGTCGCCATCAGCTCATCGAACGGCAAGGCCTTTTCGCTCACCTTGGCCTGGGCCAAGACGAAGTCGGTGACGTTGTTTTCAACCACAACAGCCTCGACTTCAGCCAAACGGGCGCGGTCGCTCAAATACCAGCGCACCACTTCGGCGGGCTTCTCATAGCTCTGTGCCAGCTCTTCGATATGCGCTTGCAGTTGCTCAGGCTTGGCTTGCAGATTGTTGGCGCGAACCAACTCTGCAACCACCAGGCCCAAACGCACACGGCGCTCGGCTTGTGGCTTGAAGATTTCAGCCGGAATCGGCGCCTTGTCGGCATCTTTCACGCCACGCTTCTTCAGATCTTCACGGGCAGCCGCAATCATGCGCTCGGACTCACCGTCCACCAAGGCAGTCGGTACATCCAACTCAGCGTTAGCCACCAGAGCGTCCATCACGGCGCCCTTGTTGCGAGCCAAGACGCGGAACTTGACTTCGCGCTCGAGGTTCTTCTTGATGTCGGCGCGCAATGCCTCGATGCTGGCATCAGGGATACCCAGCGACTTGGCGAATGCCTCGTTAACTTCTGGCAGATGCTGAGCTTCGATCTTCTTCAGCGTGACTAGGAAATCGGCTTCCTTGCCGGCCACGTCCTTGCCGTGGTAATCCTCAGGGAACGCCAAGGGGAAAGTCTTGGAGTCACCGGCCTTCATGCCGCGCACAGCCTTCTCGAAAGCCTCAAGCATCTGGCCTTCGCCGATGATGAACTGGAAACCATCGGCTTTGCCGCCCTGGAAGGGCTCGCCGTCCAACTTGCCTTCGAAATCGATCGTCACGCGGTCGTCATCGGCGGCCACTTCGGTGGCGGCACGCTGGGCGAAACTGCGGCGCTGCTTGCGCAGAATCTCGACGGTCTTGTCGATCGCAACATCGGTCACATCGCTGGCGACGCGCTCGACATCGGCGGCCGACAAATCACCAATCTTGACTTCAGGATAGACCTCGAAGGTCGCATCAAAAGCCATTTGGCCTTCAGGCGATTCGTCCTTCTGTGCGATCTTCGGAGCACCGGCGACGCGCAATTTTGCTTCGTTGGCGGCGCTGGAGAAGGCCTCGCCCAACTTGTCATTCATGACGTCGTACTGGACGGAGTAGGCGTAACGCTGAGCAACAACACTCATAGGCACTTTGCCCGGACGGAAGCCATCGGCCTTGACGGTGCGGGCCAATTTCTTGAGACGTGTCTCGACTTCGCTGTTGATGTCAGCGGCCGCCAGCGTGAGCGTGATGCGGCGTTCGAGCTTTTCTAGGGTTTCGACGGTGACAGCCATTTTTGACTCAATACAAAGTTATCTGGTGCGCGGGGCCGGACTCGAACCGGCACGCCGGTGAAGGCGTCAGGACCTAAACCTGGTGCGTCTACCAATTTCGCCACCCGCGCTAAGTGGATCAGGCTTGTTTGATTGGATTCAAAAGAACCCGCCTCATTCAAGCCCGTGGTAATTCGGAGAACCGTGGATTGTAGCCACTTGCAAGTCCGAAATTTGGAAGAAGGGGAAAACCCCTGCTCCCGTGCAATTCAAGCCCGTGCATTCTAAATGCAGCGGACGCCCGCCCCATCAGAAGCGGGATTGAGACTCCGGCCGCTTGACACGAAACCAAGCCGCATACATCGCGGGCAAGGCCAGCAAAGTCAAGGCCGTGGCGACGATCAAGCCCCCCATGATGGCCACCGCCATTGGACCCCAGAACACGCTGCGAGACAGCGGGATCATCGCCAGCACGGCGGCAGCGGCCGTCAACACAATCGGCCGGAAGCGGCGCACTGCGGACTCGACAATGGCCGACCATGCCGGCACTCCCCGCGCCCGGTCTTGCTCGATCTGATCGATCAGGATGACTGAATTGCGCATGATCATGCCCATCAAAGCGACCACACCCAGCAAGGCCACAAAGCCAAACGGCTTATTCATCAGCATCAAGGCAGCGGCGACGCCGGCAATGCCCAGCGGCCCGGTCAGGAACACCAGCATGGCACGCGAGAAACTCTGCAACTGCAGCATCAGCAAGGTGAAGGTGATGAACAGCATCATCGGCAAGCCGGCCGCAATCGAGCCCTGCCCCTTGCTGCTTTCCTCCACCGCGCCCGCCACCGAAATCGAATAGCCGGCCGGCATCTTGGCCTGCAACTCCTGCAACTTGGGCCAAACTTGCGCCGTCACGGTCGCGCCTTGCAGGCCTTCGGCCACATCACCCTGCACGGTCACCGCATAGGCCCGGCCTTCGCGCCACATCACACCCGGCTCCCAGTCGAAAGTGACCTTGGCCACCTGCGTCAATGGCACCGAACGGCCGCTCGAAGTGTTGACATAGGCGCTGCCGATGTCGGTAATGGCGTTGCGCTCGTCCAGTGGTTGGCGCAACACGATGTCGATCAACTTGTCGGCCTCGCGGTACTGCCCGATGGTGCTGCCCGACAGCAAGGTGCGCGAAGCCTGCGCCAAACTCTGGCTGCTGACACCCAAGGCCCGCGCCTTGTCTTGATCAACTTCGAGTTTGAGCACCTTGATCGGCTCATTCCAGTTGTCATTGACGCCGCGCATATTTGGGTTGGCGCTCAGGATCGCCTTGGCTTGATCGGCCCAAAGCCTGACGACTTCGGGCTTCTCGCCCGCGACACGAAACTGCACCGGATAAGGCACCGGCGGGCCATTGGGCAAGAGCTTGATGCGAGCCCTGACCTCCGGGAATTCTGCCGCCATCAAGGCCGGCAGGCGCCTTCTCAAAGCTTCGCGCTCGGTCAGATTTTTCGGCAATACGATCGCTTGGCTGACGCTGGGCTGCTGAAACACCACATCCAGGGGCAAGTAAAAACGTGGCACACCGCTGCCGATCCAGGTGCTGACAGAAGCGACGCCGGACTCGGCCATCATGCGCGCCTCAAAGCGCTTGGCCACTTCCGCACTTTGTTGAATCGTTGAGCCCTCCGGCAACCACAGATCGACCAGAATTTCAGGCCGGCTCGAGTCAGGGAAGAACTGCTGCTGCACGCGCCCCATCCCGACCAGCCCCAAGGCAAAGACCAGCAAGGTCATGGCGATCGTCTTCCAGCGGTTCTCCACACACCAGCGCACCAGACTTCGAAAGCGGTTGTAAAACGGCGTATCGAACAATTCATGCGCCTCGCCGTCATTGGATGCGTGGGTGCGCAGCAAAAGCGAGCCCAGATAGGGCACAAAATACACCGACACCACCCAGGAAATCATCAGCGCTGCAGCCGTCACCGCAAAGATCGCAAAGGTGTATTCGCCGGTCGCCGACTTGGCCATACCGATAGGCAAAAATCCCACCGCCGTGATCAAAGTACCCGTCAACATCGGCATTGCCGTTGCGTCATAGGCGAAGGTAGCCGCGTGCATCTTGTCGTAGCCCTCCTCCAGCTTGCGCACCATCATCTCGACCGCAATGATGGCGTCATCGACCAACAGCCCCAAGGCGATGATCAAGGAGCCGAGCGAAATCTTGTGCAGGCCGACGCCCCAATAGAACATCGTCACAAACGTAATCGCCAGCACCAGCGGAATGGTGATGCCCACCACCAAGCCGGGCCAGATATCCAGGCGCAGCGGCCGGGTGTGCAGCCCCAAGGCGATAAAACTGACCAGGAGCACGATCACGATCGCCTCGATCAAGACATGCACAAACTCGTTCACCGAGCGCGTCACCGCCTGCGGCTGGTCTTGAATCTGTGCCAAGTCGATGCCGGCCGGCAAATCGCGGCGAATCATCTCGGCGGCCTTCTGCAGCGACTTGCCCATCGCAACAATGTCGCCCCCTTTGGTCATCGACACACCCAAGGCAATCACGTCTTTGCCTTGATGGCGGACCATGATGGCGGGCGGGTCGACATAGTCGCGTTGAATCTCGGCGATATCCGATAAACGCAAAGAACTCGCCACGCCGGTGACAGGATTGACGGCGCGGATTGGGAAGTCCTTCAAGGCTTGCACCGAATTGAACTGCCCCTGCACGCGCACCTGCAAATTGCCGCTGCCAGCATTCATCACGCCGGCACCCTCAACTGCGTTTTGGGCCCCGAGTTGATTGATGACCTGGCCAAAGTCCAAGCCAAGGTTGGCTAGGCGCTTTTGCGAAATTTCAATGAAGAGCTTCTCGGCCTGAGCGCCAAAAACTTCCACCTTGGCGACATCTGGCAATTTAAGTAGCACAGAGCGCGCGCGCTCGGCGTGTTCTCGCAGTTCTTCACGACTGAAACCATCGGCCGATAGCGCAAAAATCGAACCGTATACATCCCCGAATTGATCATTGAAGACAGGCCCGATGACGCCCTGCGGCAAGGTGTTGCGCATATCGCCGACGCGCTTGCGGACCTGATACCAGACGTCGCTGACTTCCTTGCCCGGCGTGCTGTCCTTGAGCTGAAAAATAGTCAGCGACTCGCCAGGTTTGGTGTAGCTGCGGATCTTGTCGGAGTGAGGCACCTCCTGCAGCGTTTTCTCGATCTTGTCGGTGACTTGTTCGGCCATTTGCTGCGCAGTAGCACCCGGCCAAAAGGCTTGCACCACCATCAAGCGGAAAGTGAACGGCGGGTCCTCATCTTGGCCGAGCTGAAAATAGGCGGCGAAGCCCATCAACATCAACACCACCATCAAGTAACGGGTCAGCGCCGGGTGCTCCAGCGCCCAGCGAGAAATATTGAATCGACTGCCGACTTGGCGGTCGGGCGACTGCGAGGGCTTGCTGTTGAGGCTCATGGTGCGGCTCCAAGCTCAGCGCGAGGCGGCGGAAGCGGCCGCAGGGGCGGCTATCGCGGCCGCATTGGCTTGGTACCGCTGCACTTTTTGACCCGCCTTCAGCACATGCACGCCCGCCACCACCACCTCTTGCCCAGGGCTCAGGCCCGCAGCAATCACCACCTCATTGCCATCTGCGCCGGCAATCTGAATCGGCTGCGCCTTCAGCGTCATCTGTGCGGGATCGAGCACCCAGACCGAGGACTGTCCCTGCTGCTGCAACACGGCCGCCAGCGGCAGTTTGATGACTTGGGTTTGGCGCGGCGCCTCGAGCCTGACCGTGGCGGTTTGGCCAAGTTTGGCATCCAGGCCGGCCACTTCGGCCTTGGCCAAAAAGGTTCGCGTGACAGGATCGGCCGAGGCCGCGACCTCGCGCAATTTAGCCGGCAAGCCGACTGGCCCTCCCGCGCCACCCCACAATTTGACGCTCAGGCCGCCGGGCTTGGCCGCATGCGCCTGCAAGCGGCCCAGTTGATCTTCGGGCACCGAAAACACCACATCGCGCGGCCCATCGTTGGCAATGCGCACGATGGGCATGCCGGCCGCAACCACCATGCCCGGCTCAGCCTCCACCGCCGTGACCACGCCGGCTACATCGGACTGCAGCTGCGCATAGGTGGACTGATTGCTTTGCGAGCTGGCTTGTGCACGGCTCTGCTCAAGCGCCGCCTGCGAGGCCTTGAAGGCCGTGTCGCGCCGCTCGAGCTCGGCCGCACTGATGAAGCCTTGGTCGCGCAATTCAATAAAGCGTTTGAAATCCGACCCCAGTTGGTCACGATTGGCACGAGCGGCCAATACGCCGGCCTTGGCGGCCTCTTGCGCCAGCATCAAGTCCTGCGGGTCCAATTGCGCCAAGACCTGCCCGGGCCGCACTGCGTCACCCAAGTTGACCTTGCGGGCCAGAATCTTGCCGCCCACACGGAAGGACAGGCGCGACTCGGTGCGGGCCTTGATTTCACCCGCGTATTCATGGCTCTGCCCTGCAGAATCGGCACTCAAAACCAGCGTGCGCACCGAACGAACCGGCTCCGGTGGCGCCTCTTGCCTTCCGCAGCCGGACAAAACGCTCAGCGAGGCGAACAAGGGCAAAAGAAGCGCGGTTCGAATAAGGCTTTGAGGCATGAGAAATCCTGAAAATTCAATTCCAATGACGGTGCACTGACAGTAGTCCGGGGCCTGCTCACGCCATCAAGCGCTGCATTCGCAAATTACTGACCGATTGGTCAGTAATGTATTCAAGCCCTCGCGGGCTGTCAAACCCGCAGCCTTTTGCCAAACCATTTAGCCAAACCATTTAGCCAAGCCTTGTCGCCAAGGCATTTCGCCAAACCTTTTGGTCGACTTGGTCCGGCGCCGCCGGCAAAGGGCTGACAATCCCGCCCGTGAGCATAGAACACTACGAAAACTTTCCCGTCGCCTCTTGGCTTTGCCCCCGACACTTGCGGCCGGCCGTTGCCGCCGTCTACCACTTTGCACGCACCGCGGACGATTTGGCCGACGAGGGTGAGGCCAGTACCGCTCAGCGCCAAACCGATTTGCAGCATTACCGGGCCGACTTAATGGCAGTCGCAGGCGGTCAAGCCCCGTCAGACCGCTGGGCCGCAGCTGTTTTCACACCGCTGCGCGCTGTCTTGGATCAATATCGACTCCCGGTTCCGTTGCTGAATGACCTGATCTGCGCTTTTGAACAGGATCTGCACAAAAAGGAATACCGGGACCGCACGGAACTGCTCGACTATTGCAGCCGCTCTGCCAACCCGGTCGGCCGCTTGCTGCTGCATTTGTACGGCGTGAACCAGCCGCTCGCCTTGCGCCGCTCCGATGCCATTTGCAGCAGCCTGCAGCTGATCAATTTCTGGCAAGACTTCAGCCGCGACGGCCCCCTCGGCCGCGTCTACGCGCCGCAAAGTGATCTGGCCTCGCTCGGCCTCAACAGCAGCGACCTACTGAGCTGCCGAGACAGCCGAGCCGCCCGCGCCTTGGTCAAAGACCTGTGTGACTGGGCCGAACATTTGATGCGGGAGGGAGCGCCGCTGGTGTTCCAGATACCGGGTCGCGCAGGCTGGGAATTGCGCCTGGTGGTACAAGGCGGCCTGCGAATTCTTGCGAAAATCGGCGCCATGGACTACGCAAGCCTGTTACACCGCCCAGCGCTTGGCCGCTTGGACGCACCCGCACTGCTGTGGGGGGCGCTGCGTATGCAAAGAAATGAATCTGAAACAACCATGAATGGCCAGCGAGAGGAGAGTTTGTGAGTCCCGAGCAGTATGTGCAGGACAAGGCAGCCAAGAGCGGATCGAGCTTTTACTACGCCTTCCTCTTCCTGCCGGCGCCGCGTCGCGCCGCCATCACCGCTTTCTACGCCTTCTGTCGCGAAGTCGATGACGTGGTGGACGAAATCAGCGACCCCAGCGTCGCGGCGGTCAAGCTGGCCTGGTGGCGCAAAGAAGCCAGCAGCGCCTTCGCCGGCCAGCCTCAGCACCCGGTCATGCTGGCTTTGATGCCGCATTGCGCGACCTACGACATCCGCCTCGAACATCTCACGGCCGTGATCGACGGCTGCCAGATGGACCTGGAGCAAACCCGCTTCCTCGACTATCCCGGCCTGCAGCGCTACTGCCATTTGGTCGCCGGCGTGGTCGGCGAGGTGGCCTCGGGCATCTTTGGTCGCACGCATGCCGACAGCATCAAATACGCCCACACCTTGGGGCAGGCGATGCAGCTGACCAACATCATCCGCGACGTCGGCGACGATGCCCGGCGTGGCCGCATCTACCTGCCGATCTCGGAGTTGCAGCAGTTCGACGTCAAGGCGCATGAAGTCCTGCTGCGCAAAAGTCCTTGGGGTTATAGCGAGCGCTTCACCGCTTTGATGAAGTTCCAGGCCGAGCGCGCGCACCGGCTCTACGACGAGGCCTTTGCCCTGCTGCCTGAGGCTGACCGCCGCGCGCAAAAACCCGGCCTGATGATGGCCAATATCTACCGCGCCCTGCTGCGCGAAATCGAGGCCGAGAACTTCCGTGTGCTGGAGCAACGCATTGCACTGACCCCGCTGAGAAAGCTCTGGATCGCGATGCGCACCAATTGGGCCGGGCATTGAACCTCAGCGCGCCTAAGGGTGTCGCGGTCATAGGCGGCGGCTGGGCTGGGCTCGCCGCCGCGGTCAAGGCCAGTCAGCTGGGTTACCAAATTACCTTGTTTGAAATGGCCCCGCATTTGGGCGGGCGAGCCCGCAGCTTGGCGCCAACCGACACGGGTCCGCGCTTGGACAACGGCCAGCACATCCTGATTGGCGCCTACCAAGCAAGCTTGAGCTTGCTGGAAACGGTCGGCGTCGAGCTTTCGCAGAGTTTTCTGCGCATGCCGCTGCGTCTGCGCTACCCCCATCATGAGGGCCTTCACTTGCCGCCGGGGCCGCCGCTGCTGAGCTTTGTGCGCGGCATCCTTGCCTACCGCGCCTGGCCTTTGGCGGCGCGCTTGAGTTTGCTGCTGACCGCTACCGGCTGGCTGCTGCGGCGCTTTGACTGCGCATCAACACTCAGCGTGAGCACTTTGACTGCCGGTCTGCCGGCCATCGTGCGCCAGGAACTGATCGAGCCGCTGTGCGTGGCCGCGCTGAACACGCCGGCAGATCAAGCCAGCGCCAAGGTCTTTCTGCGCGTGCTGTGCGACGCCCTGTTCAGCGGCCGGGGCAGCGCTGATTTGCTGCTGCCAAAACTGCCCCTGAGCGCCTTGCTGGCCGAGCCGGCGGCCGTTTGGCTGAGCGCTCGCGGCGTTGATATCCGTTTGAACACAAGAGTCCAGGTGCTGGCCCAATGCTCAGGAGGCTGGTGCGTCGACGGCCAAGCGTTTGAGCAAGTCCTTCTCGCCTGCAGCTCGGCCCAAGCGGCGAGTCTGTGCGCCGAGATCGCGCCGGCTTGGGCCCTTCAAGCCGGCTCACTGCACTATCAACCGATCGTGACCGTCTATGTGAACAGTCCCGGATCTCGATTGCCCGCAGCCATGGTGGCCTTGCAGGAGGGCGATGGATCACCGGCTCAGTTCGCCTTCGATCTGGGGCAACTCGGCCATGCGCCGGGCTTGTTTGCCTTCGTTGTCAGCGGCGCGGCAAGTTGGGTTGAACGAGGTTTGGCCGCCACCGGCGAGGCCGCGCTACGGCAAGCCTTGGCCGAATTCTCTTGGAACACGCCACCCCAAGTCCACCGCGTGCTGGCCGAGAAGCGCGCCACCTTTGCCTGTACGCCGGGCCTGCAGCGCCCGCCCGCAAGCATCAAGCCGGAGCTATGGGCAGCAGGGGACTATGTCGACGGGCCTTATCCGGCCACCCTGGAGGGGGCGGTGAGGTCGGGTTTTCGCGCCGCCAACAATCTCGGCCCCGTCTAACGCGGTCCAAATTTGGGTGAAAACGGCGCCGCCAGCGGTTCCCCCACAAACAAGCCCTGGCCTGGCCAAGCGACGCTGTGCCAATAGGCCTCCAGCGCTGTCACGCCTTGCAGATAGAAGAGCAGCAGCAATTGCGGATGTGGGAACTTCTGCCGGTGGTTGCAGGGCTCACTGACCGTGCCATAACTGGCCGTGGCCCCTGACTGCAGCCAATCCAACACACTCATCTGGCCGCTCGGCGACACAGCGTCCAATTGCCCGCCAAACGAGGTCAGATGATCGGCCAAGGCGCCGGGCAGCCAGTCCACAGACGCCAGCCCTTCAACCCGCACCAGGCCGGTCATATAGATCAGAGTGCGCTGCAGCGCAGGCAGCGCTTGGCTGGATTCGCGCCGCACATCAACACCCCATGGCTTTAGAAACGTCGCTGGCGGAAACAGCGTCGCCCGCACATTTCGAGCCGCATCGGGCGTGCTGACAAAGTAAGCATTGCTGTTTGCGAATGAAGGCAGGCTTTGATCGGCCTCGATTCCGCGCGCTATCAAGGCCTGCGCGGCCTCGACACTGCGCGAGGCCAACATCATGGCGGGCCTGAGCCCCAAGTCGGTGTAGGGCCGCGCGCCGGTGTACGTGAAGTAGGGGCTGAGTTTGCTCGGCCCGCAACTGTTCTGGCAAAGCTCAGGCTGAAAGCCCAGGCCCAAAGCACCGGTGATGGAATTACATTCGACCGCGTAAGGCAGATTCCAGGCCAGGGCCAGGGCCTGCACTTGCGGACCTAGCTTTTCTTGCACCTGCACCTGCAAGGCCGCAAATTCAGCCGCGCTCAGGCTCGCTTTGACCGGCAAGACCACGCGAGCAATATTGGCCTCAGGAATGCCGCGCTGGCTCGCGTAAGACTCGCCGACGGCGACCGAATAGGGATCGGCCGTATTGATCAGCAGGCCAAGGTCGGCCGCCGTCAGTCGCCCCGCCAGGCGCGGCACTCGCAACCAGGTCGGCGCTGCCGGCGCAGAAGCTACCGGCTGTGACGCATGCGCCGCAGCAGCAGCCGTGGCCGCCTCCTCCGCCTTGGCAGGCATGACCAGCAGCGCGGCAATCGCCCAAGCTGTTGCGGCGCGGAAACCATTTCGACCGATGAATCTAATTTTCGCAATGCAAAACAAAAAAATCTCCAGCACAATCAAGGCATGAAAAACAAAGAGGATCAAACGCCGGCGATTCAGGTCTTGGAGCGCATGTTTTCGCTGCTGGATGTGCTGGCCAGCCATCAGGATCCGGTCTCACTGAAGGAAATCAGCGCCAGCACAGGCCTGCACCCGTCGACCGCGCACCGTATTCTGAACGACTTGACCCTGGGTCGCTTCGTGGACCGCCCCGAGGCGGGCAGCTACCGCCTGGGCATGCGCATGCTGGAGTTGGGCAATCTGGTCAAAGCACGCCTGGATGTGCGTGACGCCGCCCTCGGGCCGATGCGCGACCTGCACAAATTCACGCTGCAGCCAGTCAATTTGTCGGTGCGCCAGGGTGATGAGATTGTCTACATCGAACGCACCTACAGCGAGCGCTCTGGCATGCAGGTCGTGCGTGCGGTGGGTGGACGCGCGCCCTTGCACCTGACCTCGGTCGGCAAGCTTTTCCTGGCCAGCGATGAATCGCAGCGGGTGCGCGCTTACGCCACCCGTACCGGTCTGGCCGGTCACACCCGCAATAGCCTGACCGACATCACAGCGCTTGAGCGTGAACTGGCGCTGATACGCCAACGCGGGGTGTCGCGTGACGACGAAGAGTTGGAATTGGGCGTGCGCTGCATGGCGGCTGGTATCTATGACGATCAGGCCAAGCTGATCGCTGGGCTGTCGATTTCGGCACCGGCCGACCGACTGGAGGAGTCTTGGCTGCAGCGGCTCAAGGACACAGTCGCACAGATCTCGCAAGCGCTGGGCTACCGAGGCTGAAGCGCTGAAGTCACTCGCATAAAAAAAGCGCTCGATGAGCGCTTTTTTGTTGGGAGTCGCAAACTTGGCGCTTGCTCAGAGCACAGCCTTCAAGGGCGGAGTCAAAGCAGCCGGGTTGCTGAGCACCCATTTACGCACTCGCTCGGCATCACCAATCCGCGAATATTTGCCGGTCGAATCGAGCAAGACCATGATCACTTTGCGGCCCGCCATGCGCGCCTGCATCACCAAGCAGCGACCAGCCTCATTGATGAAGCCGGTCTTTTGCAAACCAATATCCCAAGACTTGCTGCTGAGCAAGCCATTCGTGCTGTGAAACTGCACCTGGCGCCTGCCCAGCGCGACCTGGTGTTCACGGGACGTGGACAACTCCCGCAGCAAGGGCACCTCATGCGCAACCTTGACCAAGGCCGCCAAATCATTGGCGCTGGACTGGTTGCGGCTCGATAAACCGGTCGGCTCGACGTAATGGGTATCGCGCATGCCCAAGGCTTGTGCTTTTTGATTCATCGCGGCCACAAAGACCTCCAAGCCGCCCGGGTAGTGGCGACCCAGGGCATTGGCGGCGCGGTTTTCCGACGACATCAAGGCCAGATGCATCATCTCGCCGCGTGTCAGCGTCGTGCCCACCACCAAGCGTGAGCGCGTGCCCTTCTCGGTATCGATATCCTCGTCACTGATGGTCAACTTCTCGTCCAAGGACTGGCCGGCCTCCACGACCACCAGTGCCGTCATCAGCTTGGTGATCGACGCGATAGGCAAAACGGCCTGCGAATTCTTGGAAAACAAGACTTCATTGGTGTCCTGGTCCATCACCAAGGCCACGCTGGACTTCAAATCCAAGGGATCGGCCGCAGCGTGCAGGCCGTAGAGCTGCCCAAAGGTTGGCTTGGCCGCCACCTCCACGACCGAAGCCACGGCTTTACGTGGGATGCGCGAGGCCGGTTTGACCTTGCGAACTTCCTTTGCCACTTGCTTTTGCGCAGATTTTTTTACGGGCTTGCTTGTTGTAGCCGCAGTCGCAGCCGCAGCCTCTTGCACCGGCAAGGCCAAGCAAGTGACGGCGAACGCGGCCAAAACCGTCCGCAAAGTCATGCCTGTCAAACATTTGGAAAAATTCTTCAATCCGCGCCCCAGCTACTGTTGTGCAGTTTAGATGAAAGGAAAAATACTAGCAAGATCAAATGCTTACAAGCGGCTCTTCAAGCTCCGCTTTGCGTTAAAAAATGGCGGATTGGGCGTCAGACAATGCTCAACCCTGTGCTGCCACCCGCTCGATCTTGCTGTGCAATTTATTCAAGGCACTCAAGTAAGCCTTGGCCGAGGCCACAACGATATCGGGGTCTGCCCCAACGCCGTTGACGACGCGCCCGCCAAATTGCAGCCGCACCGTCACCTCGCCCTGCGATTCTGTGCTGCCGCTGGTGATGGCATTGACCGAATAGAGCAACATCTCGGCGCCACTTTGCGCGGCCAACTCGATGGCTCTTAGAACTGCATCGACGGGACCGTTGCCATCGCTCTCCATCCGGTGCTCGACCGCACCGGCCGCGAACACCACGCTGGCATGCGGCCGCTCACCCATCTCCGAGTGCTGCGCCAAGGCGATCAGGCGGTAATGCTCATTCTCGGCAGTGACAGATTCGTCCATCACCAAGGCGATGATGTCCTCGTCAAAGATCTCGTTCTTGCGATCGGCCAAATCCTTGAAACGCACAAAGGCTGCGTTCACTTCGGCTTCGGACTCAAGCGCAATGCCCAACTCCTGCAGCCGCTGCTTGAAGGCGTTACGTCCACTGAGTTTGCCCAGCACGATTTTGTTGGCGCTCCAGCCCACATCTTCGGCGCGCATGATCTCGTAGGTGTCGCGCGCCTTGAGCACGCCGTCCTGATGAATGCCCGAGGCATGGGCAAACGCATTGGCGCCGACCACCGCCTTGTTCGGCTGCACCACAAAACCGGTGGTCTGCGAGACCAAGCGGGAGGCCGACAGAATCTGCGTCGCATCGATGTTGACGTCAAGCCCGAAGTAATCGCGCCGCGTCTTGACCGCCATCACCACTTCTTCCAGCGAGCAATTGCCGGCCCGCTCGCCCAGGCCATTGATCGTGCACTCGATCTGGCGCGCGCCGCCGATTTGCACGCCGGCCAGCGAGTTGGCGACCGCCATGCCCAGGTCGTTATGGCAATGCACGGACCAGATCGCCTGATCTGAATTTGGCACGCGCTCACGCAAGGTCTTGATGAAGTTGCCGTACAACTCGGGGATCGCATAGCCGACCGTGTCGGGGATATTGATGGTGCGAGCCCCCTCCTTGATCACCGCCTCGACCACGCGGGCCAAAAAGTCCGGGTCGGAGCGGTAGCCGTCTTCGGGCGAGAACTCGATGTCGCCGCTCAAGTTACGCGCAAAGCGGACGGCTTGAATCGCTTGCTCCAACACCTGCTCGCGCGTCATGCGCAGTTTTTTCTCCATATGCAACTCGCTGGTGGCAATGAAGGTGTGAATGCGCGAGCGCGCCGCGCCCTTGAGCGCCTCGGCGGCACGGGCGATGTCGCGGTCATTGGCACGTGCCAGCGAACAAATCGTGCTTTCGCGCACCGCATCGGCAATCGCCTTGACCGCCTCGAAGTCACCGTTGCTGGAGGCCGCAAAACCGGCCTCGATCACATCCACTCGCAGGCGCTCCAACTGGCGCGCAATGCGCAGCTTTTCGTCCTTGGTCATCGAGGCGCCGGGGCTTTGCTCGCCGTCACGCAAGGTGGTGTCAAAGATGATCAATTGGTCGGCCACGGTGAACTCCAGAAGAAAAGGATTGAAAAAAAGCCCGCGAAGCGTTTGCTTGGCGGGCTGTGATGCAGAAAGCTATTGACGTGAGCGATCAGCGAACCCGGAAGGTTCCTAGTAGTAGCAGGCTGATCGCGGTCGCAAAGTTCATAAGGTTCAATATAGCACGCCAATTCAGCGGTGCAGGCCCTGTTCATCGGGATCATGGGTCGAGGTCGCGATCATGCTGACCGGCCGGCCCTTGGCCTTGCGCCAAAAGTAAATCACATAACCCGACAGACCATAGGCGCAGAAGATCGCAAACAGGCCCAGCGGCGGGTTCTGGCTGATCAGCACAATGGCCAGGGCGATCGCGACCAGCACCACAAAAGGCACGGTGCGGCGAGCGCCGACGACCTTGAAGCTGTAGAACGGCGCATTGGTCACCATCGACAGGCCGGCAAACAAGGTCATGCCAAAGGCGGTCCACACCACCCAAGGCAAATTCGTCACCCGTTGAAATCCGTAATCATCAAAGGCCCAGATCATGCCGATCACAATGGCCGCGGCCGCCGGACTGGGCAGCCCCTGGAAAAAGCGCTTGTCGACCACGCCGATATTGACGTTGAAACGCGCCAGCCGCAGCGCCGCCCCGGCGATATAAACAAAGCTTGGAATCCAGCCCAGCTTGCCCATGTCCTTGAAGGCCCAGATATAGACGATCAGCGCCGGCGCGGCGCCAAAGCTGACCATGTCCGAGAGGCTGTCCATCTGCTCGCCGAAAGCACTTTGCGCATTCGTCATGCGTGCCACGCGGCCGTCCAAGCTGTCGAGCACGGCGGAGCAGAAGATCGCAATGCACGCGACTTCGAAGCGGCCATTCATCGCCATCACGATGGCATAAAAGCCCGAGAACAGCGCTGCCAGCGTGATGGCATTAGGCAAGACATAAATGCCCTTGCGGCGCGGGCGCGGTACGTCGTGCGCACCCTCGTCATCATCGTCGGACATATCGGCCTGGGTCTTTTTCTTGAGATCGGTCATGGGGCGAAAGGATACAGCACACAGGCAACGAAAAAAGCCGCGCGGCCGTCAGGCAACGCGGCTTTCATTGTTCCGTGGTCCTATCAGTTTTTCGACTGATCAACCAGACGGTTCGCCTTGATCCAAGGCATCATCGCGCGCAGCTTCTCGCCGACTTGCTCGATCGGATGCTCGGCGGTCAGGCGGCGGCGGCTCAGCAGCGTGGGCGCGCCGGCCTTGTTCTCAAGGATGAAGCTCTTCGCGTATTCGCCGGTCTGGATGTCCTTCAGGCATTGGCGCATCGCGTCCTTGGTGGCGGAAGTCACAACCTTGGGGCCGGTCACATACTCACCATACTCGGCGTTATTGGAGATCGAGTAATTCATGTTGGCGATGCCGCCTTCATAGATCAGATCAACAATCAGCTTGAGTTCGTGCAAGCACTCGAAGTAGGCCATTTCGGGCGCGTAACCGGCTTCGGTCAGCGTCTCGAACCCGGCCTTGATCAGTTCCACCGCGCCGCCGCACAGAACAGCCTGCTCGCCGAACAGATCGGTTTCGGTTTCTTCACGGAAGTTGGTTTCGATGATGCCGGCCTTGCCGCCGCCATTGGCCGAGGCGTAGCTCAGGGCCAGATCACGCGCCTTGCCCGACTTGTCGGCGTAGACGGCGATCAGGTGAGGCACGCCGCCGCCCTGGGCGTAGGTGCCGCGCACGGTGTGGCCAGGGGCCTTGGGCGCGACCATCCAGACGTCCAGATCGTCGCGCGGTGTGACTTGACCGTAATGGACATTGAAGCCGTGGGCGAAGGCCAGCGAAGCGCCCTGCTTGATATTGGGCTCGACCTCGTTCTTGTAGACCTCGGCGATTTGCTCGTCGGGCAGCAAGATCATCACCACGTCGGCGGCCTTGACGGCGTCGGCGATCTCAGCAACCTTCAAGCCGGCGTTCTCGGCCTTGGCCCAGGACGCGCCACTGCGGCGTAGACCGACGGTCACTTTGCAGCCGCTGTCGTTCAGGTTCAGTGCGTGGGCATGGCCTTGTGAGCCGTAGCCGATGATGGTGACGTTCTTGCCCTTGATCAGGCTCAGGTCAGCGTCCTTGTCATAAAAAACGTTCATATCGTGCTCCAGGAAAAATTCAGTACGGGGTGTGTGAGGAAGAAAACTTAGACGCGCAGAATGCGCTCGCCGCGGCCGATGCCGCTGGTGCCGGTGCGCACCGTCTCCAGAATCGAAGCCCGGTCGATCGAATCGATGAAGGCATCCAGCTTGGATGAATCTCCGGTCAACTCGATCGTGTAGGTCTTCTCGGTCACATCGATGATGCGGCCGCGGAAGATGTCGGCGGTGCGCTTCATTTCTTCGCGCTCCTTGCCGACGGCGCGAACCTTGATCAGCATCAGTTCGCGCTCGGTGTAATTGCCTTCGGTCAGATCGACCACCTTGACCACCTCAATCAGGCGGTTCAGATGCTTGGTGATCTGCTCGATCACTTCGTCCGAGCCGGTGGTGACGATGGTCATGCGCGACAGCGAGGGGTCCTCGGTCGGCGCCACGGTCAGGCTCTCGATGTTGTAGCCACGCGCCGAGAACAGCGCCACCACGCGCGACAGCGCGCCCGGCTCGTTCTCGATCAGCAATGCAATGATGTGCTTCATTTTTTCTCGTCCTTCGCGCTCTTCAAACCGGCAGCGGTAACTGACGGTTCTTGGCCACGCTATTCGATTTAAGGGAGTGGGTACTACTTCTTGCTGACTTCACAAGGCCACTGACCGCGCGCGGTAACGCAACGGCCCCGGCCCTGCTCGGTCAACTCAAAGGTCTTCGGACCCCAGGCGCATTTCCGAGATGCCCTTGCCCGTCTGAACCATGGGCCAGACGTTCTCGGTCGGATCGGTGCGGATGTCCAGAAAGACCGTGCGGTCCTTCAGGCGGATCGCTTCGCGCAGCGCGCCTTCGACATCGCCGGGCTGCTCGACCACCAGGCCGATGTGGCCATAGGCCTCGGCCAGCTTGACGAAGTCGGGCAGCGCTTCCATATAGCTGTGCGAGTAGCGCTTGCCGTAGTCCAGCTCCTGCCACTGCCGCACCATGCCGAGATAGCGGTTGTTCAGCGACAAGATCTTCACCGGCGTCTCGTACTGCTTGCAGGTCGAGAGCTCCTGGATATTCATCTGGATCGAGCCGTCACCGGTGATGCAAAACACATCTGCCTTGGGTCGCGCCATCTTGATGCCCATGGCGTAGGGCAAGCCCACGCCCATGGTGCCCAGGCCGCCGGAGTTGATCCAGCGGCGCGGCTGCTCAAAGCGGTAGAACTGCGCCGCCCACATCTGGTGCTGGCCGACGTCCGAGGTGATGTAAGCGTCGCTGTCCTTGGTCAACTTCCACAGGGTTTCGACCACCATCTGCGGCTTGATCACATCGCTTGAGGTCTTGTAGACCAGACACTCGCGGCGGCGCCATTCATTGATCTGGCTCCACCAAGCGTTGATGGACGCAGCATCCGGTTTAGCCTGCGCTTCCTTGATCTGAAAAATCAATTCCTGCAGCACGTCTTTCACATCACCGACGATGGGGATATCGACCCGCACCCGCTTGGAGATCGACGAAGGGTCGATGTCCACATGGATGATCTTGCGTTCGACCTGAGCGAAATGCTTGGGGTTGCCGATCACGCGGTCATCAAAGCGCGCGCCCACGGCCAGCAGCACATCGCAGTGCTGCATGGTCATATTCGCCTCGTAAGTGCCGTGCATGCCCAGCATACCGAGGAACTTGGGGTCGCTGGCGGCAATCGCGCCCAGGCCCATCAAGGTGTTGGTGCAGGGATAGCCGAGCAAATTGGTCAGCTCGCGCAACTCGGCCGAGGCCTCGCCCAGAATGACGCCGCCGCCCGAATAGATGTAGGGCCGCTTGGCCTGCAAAAGCAGTTGCACCGCCTTGCGGATCTGGCCGGTGTGACCCTTGCGCGCCGGGTTGTAGGAGCGCATTTCCACATGCTTGGGGTACTCGAACGTGCTGCCCAGCTTGGCCATCGAGACATCCTTGGGAATGTCCACCACCACCGGGCCGGGGCGACCGGTACGGGCGATGTGAAAGGCCTTTTTCATCGTCATTGCCAGATCGCGCACATCCTTGACCAGGAAGTTGTGCTTGACGATGGGGCGGGTGATGCCGACGGTGTCGCATTCCTGGAAGGCATCGAGCCCGATCGCCGGCGTAGGCACCTGGCCGGTCACGATCACCATCGGGATCGAGTCCATATAGGCGGTGGCGATGCCGGTGACGGCATTGGTGACGCCGGGGCCGGAGGTAACGAGCGCGACGCCTACATCACCGGTGGCGCGGGCATAGCCGTCAGCGGCATGCACGGCGGCCTGCTCGTGACGCACCAGCACATGCTGAATGGTCTCTTGTTTGTACAGTGCGTCGTAGATGTACAGCACCGCGCCACCTGGGTAGCCCCAAAGGAATTGAACACCTTCGGCCTGCAGGCAGCGAACCAGGATCTCGGAGCCATTCAGCTCGGAGGAAGAATTTTGTGTTTGGGAATTTAGCGGTGCCGAACCGGCACGCTTGACATCCGCGCTTGACATATCCATTTAGAACCTTTGTGAATTTCTCTAACGAAAAACCATTGGTGTTCCTACTCGTGCCCTCGTGAGGCGGACTCGGAACCTGCGCGATCAAAAAGGTGGTGCCCCGGTCGGGCTGCCAGCTGAAGACCAGAATTTTCTTTGTGCGAAGCAGCATTATGCACTGGACTTGAGGCCAAGCCGACATGGCAAATAGAGAACGCTCTCGCAATGCGATACTTCGCGCTGTTTTGCCAGCATCGGGTTCAGTCCCTCTCCTCTCCTTGGCCACCGACAAAGAACTCAATGATTTCCTGCGTGCCGTCGACCGGCGCGCCTTCAAGCGCACCGCTTATATGGTGCGTGACGATGACGCGGCCCTGGACATCGTGCAAGACGCCATGATCAAGCTGGCGGAAAAATACTTCGACCGTCCGGCGGCCGAATTGCCACTGTTGTTTCAGCGCATCTTGTCGAACGCGACGATGGATTACTTCCGTCGCAAGAAGACTCGCAATGCGGTCATGCAAAATATGTCGGACTTTGAGTCCAGCGATCCGGATGGCGATTTCAACCTGCTGGAGGTGCTTGAAGCGCAAGAAGGCACACTGGGCGCATTAAGTGCTGCCGATGAGGTTTCCAGGGGCCAAATCTTGCAAGCCATCGACGCCGAAGTGGCTGAATTGCCCGCACGTCAACGGGAAGCCTTCCTGCTGCGTTACTGGGAGGAAATGGATGTCGCTGAAACCGCGATCGTCATGGGTTGCTCGGAAGGCAGCGTGAAAACGCACTGCTCCCGCGCCACGCATGCATTGGCAAAATCGCTGAAGGCCAAGGGGATTACTTTATGAACAAGTCGCAATTCGGAATGGATCATGCATCCAATGAGGACGCGCGCGTCGCCCGCTTTGGCCTGCGCGTCGCTGCCGGCCTGAACGAGCAGGCGCAGACCTTGCCCGCCAACGTTGCTGAGCGCCTCAGTTTTGCACGCGAGCAAGCGCTGATGAAGGCGCGCAATGCCCGTGTGGCCCAGGCGCAAGCCGCGCCGGCCTCGGTCTTCGTGCGCTCCGGCTCGGCCTTGAGCCTTGGCCGGGGTGGCGACTCGCCGCGCTGGTTGAAACTGACATCCTTGCTGCCCTTGATCTTGCTGGTGCTGGGCTTGGCTGTCATTCAGCACAGCCAGTGGTATGAGCAAATTTTGGCTGCGGCAGAGATTGACACAGGCCTGTTGTCGGACAAATTACCGCCAGCGGCTTACGGTGATCCGGGCTTCAAGGAATATTTGAGCGATGAGCAAACGGAGTAATCTGAGCCCATGAAGAGACTCGCGCGCGACTCCATTTCAACCTGCCGCCAGCGTCAGTTCGCTCGCTTGTCTGTTGCGGCAATAGCCTTGTTTGCCCTTCAAGCAGTCACTGCCCAAGGCCAGGCGCCGGCAGTGCTTGAAAGCACAGCTTTGGCGGCTTCCGGCCCCACTTTGGCAGCCTCGGCCGCAGCTGAGCCCCTGCAGCGCATCAGCCCAAACAAAATCGCCGCACCGAATGCACTCTTGCCTGCCCCTGGCTGGGCCAAGCTGAACGGTGCACAAAAAATCGCGCTACAACCTTTGGAGCATGACTGGGACGGACTTGACACTGCCCGCAAAAGCCAATGGCTGGAAGTTGCAACGCGTTTTTCTGCCCTCCCTGCAGAAGAACAGTGGCGCTTGCAAGAGCGCATGCGTGAATGGGCAAGACTGAGCCCGGCCGAGCGTCAGCAAGCAAGAATTGGCTTCCAAGGCGCCAAGAAAATAGGCGCTGACGAACGTCAAGCCAAATGGCAAGCCTATCAAGCACTGCCCGCAGAACAACGCCAGCAGTTGGCCGACAAGGCGGCGAAAAAATTAGAAACACAGTCTGCCAAGATGACTGGCATCACCCCTTCGGGCCTCAGCACTCAAAGCAACAACGCGCCACAAGCGAAGTCCAACCGAGTACCCGCAGCAGTTCCGGACCTGGCGCCCAAGGCCGTTGCGGCCTCCTTGCTGCAAGCCAAACCAGGCGCGACCACCGTGTTGATTACTCAAGACAAGCTCATTCCCGCGCACCAGCAGGCCGGCAACACCAAGGTACTGGCCAACCCTGATCTGGTCGACAGCAAAACCTTGCTGCCCAAACGCCAAGCGAGCGGCGCTTCAGCGCCATGACTGACGCCAGCCTAGAGCGGCCAAGCCTGAAGCGGCGCATGGCGGCGTTTGTCTATGAAGGCGTGGTCCTGTTCGGTGTGGTCTTCGCCACCGCCTTCTTGTTCGGCACCTTGACCCAGCAGCGACACGCCATGCAGGGACAACATGCGCTGCAAGCCGTTTTATTTGTCGTGTTGGGTGTCTATTTTTGCTGGTTTTGGACCCGTGGCGGCCAAACCGTGGCGATGAAGGCTTGGCATATTCGCCTCGTTGACCTGCAAGGCCGTCCCTTGAGCCGCCTGCGGGCGCTGATGCGTTACTGTTTGAGCTGGCTTTGGTTTGCGCCTGCCCTGCTGAGCGTCTGGATGATAGGCGTGCGCAGCACAGGCGCCATCTTCAGCACCCTGCTGGCGGGAGTCGCCGCCTACGCCTTGCTGAGTCGCCTGCACCCAAGTGGGCAATTCCTGCACGACGTGATTTGTGGCACGCAATTGATCACCCAAAAACCCCTCAAGCGATGAGCAACCCCTACAAAGGCAAGACCGGTCTGGCCCGCATACTGCACGCGACTGGCTACTCCTTGGCCGGGCTGCGCGCAGCCTATACCGGCGAAAGCGCCTTCCGGCAAGAAGTCTGGCTGCTGGTGATCGCCACGCCCGCAGCCTTCTGGCTCGGCCAGGGCTGGGTACAAACCGCGCTCTTGCTGGGTTCGCTGATGCTGGTTTTGATTGTCGAGTTGCTGAATTCAGGCATCGAAGCAGCGATCGACCGGGTCTCGTTCGAACTGCACGACCTCTCCAAACGGGCCAAAGACTTGGCCAGCGCGGCAGTGCTGCTATCGCTATTGCTCAGCGCCGGGATTTGGGGCGCGGCGCTGTGGCAACGCTTCTGCAGTTGAAACGACTCAGACTGCTTCTTCGTCGGTTTCGCCGGTGCGGATGCGCACCACCTGCTCCACCGGCGTGACAAAGATCTTGCCGTCGCCGATTTTGCCGGTCTTGGCGGCCTTCAGGATTGCGTCGATGCAGCGCTCGACATCTTCATCCTTGACCACCACCTCAACCTTCACCTTGGGCAGGAAGTCGACCACATATTCGGCCCCCCGGTACAACTCGGTGTGACCCTTTTGGCGACCGAAGCCCTTCACCTCGGTCACCGTCAAGCCCGACGCCCCCACTTCGGCCAAAGACTCGCGGACTTCGTCCAGCTTGAAGGGCTTGATGATGGCGGTGATTTGCTTCATGGACTTTGACTCCAAAACAGGTGAGATTGCTGTGATTTAAGCACGGAACTTCGACGTAATCGGATAGCGCCAGTCGCGCCCGAAAGCGCGGTGCGTGATGCGTATGCCGATCGGCGCTTGGCGGCGCTTGTATTCATTGATTTTGATCAGCCGAGTGACTCGCTCGACATCGGCCACCTCGAATCCGCCCGCCACAATCTCGGCCAGCGACTGATCGTCTTCCATATAGCGGGCCAAGATGGCATCCAAGACTTCGTAGGGCGGCAGGCTGTCTTGATCCTTCTGGTCGGGTCGCAGCTCGGCCGACGGTGGACGGGTGATGATGCGCTCAGGGATGATAGGCGCCGTCGTCAACACCGTGCCGTCTGGGCGCAGCGTAGGCTGTTCGTTACGCCAACGCGCCAGCCTGAACACCAATGTTTTGGCGACATCCTTGATCACCGCAAAACCGCCCGCCATATCGCCGTACAGCGTGCAGTAGCCGGTCGCCATCTCGCTCTTATTGCCGGTGGTCAGCACGATGGACCCGAACTTGTTTGACAAGGCCATCAGCAAAGTGCCGCGAATACGGGCCTGGATGTTCTCTTCGGTCGCATCCAGCGGCAAATCCTTGAACTCGTCCGCCAGGCTGGCATTGAAGGCGTCGAACATCGGCGAGATCGACTTCTCGTCATAACGCACGCCGAGCCGCTCGGCCATATCACGCGCATCGATCCAGGAGATATCGGCCGTGTAGGGCGACGGCATCATCACGGTGCGGACCTTGTCGGCGCCCAGCGCATCGACCGCGACCGCCAAGACCAAGGCTGAATCGATACCGCCCGACAGGCCCAGCAACACACCGGGAAAACCGTTCTTGCCCACATAGTCGCGCACGCCAGTGACCAGGGCGGCCCAGACCTGCGCCTCCAAACTTGGCAAAGGCAGAACTTGCCCCTTGGCCTCGCCCGCCGCGTCGATCTCCAGCAGCGTCAACGTTTCCTCAAAAAATGGCGCCCGCGCGGCTAACTCGCCATTCGCATTGAGTGCAAAGGACGCGCCGTCAAACACCACCTCGTCTTGCCCACCGACCAGATGGGCGTAAAGCAGCGGCAGCCCCACATCGCGCGCCCGCTCGGCCATACGCTGCTCGCGCTCCTCAGCTTTGCCGACATGGAAAGGCGAGGCGTTCAGCACGCACAGCACCTGCGCGCCAGCCGCCTTGGCCGCCCGCGCCGGTTCGTCAAACCAAGCGTCTTCGCAGATATTCAAACCAAAGCGCAGGCCGCCGACCTCGAACACGCCCGCAGGCTCGCCGGCATCGCGCCCTGAGACAAAGTAGCGTCGCTCGTCAAAGACCTGATAGTTGGGCAACTCCCGCTTGCAGTAGGTCAGCAAGACTTGACCCCCTTGCAACACCGAAGCCGCATTGAAGCGCGCCGGCACGGATCGGCTCTTGGACCTAAGATCGCGCTGACCAGATTGTTGAAACGGATGACCGACCACCACGGTCAATCCTTCGCAGTTGGCCAAGTCCGTGGCAATGCTCTGTAAAGCTGCGTCGCAAGCCTGCATAAAGGCATGGCGCAAGAGCAGGTCTTCGGGCGGGTAGCCGCACAGACTCAGCTCGGGCGTCAGCAGCAGTTTGGCGCCAGCCGCATGGGCGCGCCGCCCATATTCGACGATCTTTTTTGCATTGCCTTCAAGATCACCCACGGTGACATTTATTTGCGCGAGCGCGACGATCACAGACATGGATTTCACCGATGGAATACAGATGGAAATAGCAGCAGCCGATTATGTCATCCGCGTATTTGAAGACCCTCGTCAACTCGCTCGGGCCGATTGGAATGCGCTCTTGGCCGCACAGTCACAGCCGACGCCCTTTATGCGGCACGAGTACCTGTGCGCTTTGCATGAGTCCGGCAGCGCCACCGCCACGACCGGCTGGCAGCCTCAGTTCATCAGCCTGTGGCTGCAAGACCAATTGCTTGCGGCCTGCCCCGCCTACCTAAAGAGCCATTCCTACGGCGAATATGTGTTCGACTGGGCCTGGGCCGATGCCTACCAAAGGCATGGCCTCAAGTACTACCCCAAACTGCTGGTGGCCGTGCCCTTCACACCAGTCCCTGGCAGCCGTTTGTTGGCGGTCAATGCCGAGGCCCGCACGCTCTTGATGCGAGGCCTGCAAGCCCTGGCAGGCCAGCAGGGCTTGAGCTCGGCCCACCTCTTGTTCGGCGACTCGGCAGACTTTGATGCCGCCCAAGAACAGGGCTGGATGCAGCGCCATGGCGTGCAGTTTCACTGGCAAAACTGCTCGCCTGAGCCCTATGCCTCCTTCGAAGAGTTCCTCGCCTCGATGCAGCGCGAAAAGCGCAAAAAGATCCAACAAGAGCAACGTCGGGTGCGCGAAGCCGAAATTCATTTCGAGGTCCGCCAAGGTGCACAGATCGGTGAAGCCGACTGGGATTTTTTCTATCACTGCTACCAGCTGACCTACCGGGCCCACCGCAGCACGCCTTATCTGACGCGGGAATTTTTTCGCTTGATGAGCCAAGACATGGCAGAGAACTGGTTGCTCTTCACCGCCAAACGCGGAGCAGAGGCCATCGCCAGCTCACTGGTCGCGCTGGACCCCGAGAGAGGTCACGCCTATGGCCGCTACTGGGGCGCGGTCGAGACCGTGTCATGCCTGCATTTCGATGCCTGCTATTACCAGCCGCTGGCCTGGTGCATCGCCAATGGCTACCGGCGCTTCGAAGGGGGCGCGCAGGGCGAACACAAGATGGCACGCGGCCTGCTTCCCGTCAGCACCCATTCCAGTCACTGGTTGGCACACCCGGACTTCAGCAATGCGGTGGCCAACTTTCTGGCGCAGGAGGGTCAGGCCATGCGCGGCTACGTCAACGAATTGGAAGATCACCAACCCTTCAAATCAAGCGCGCAATAAAAAAGCGCCCGGCTTTCGCAGGGCGCCTGTTGGCGTCAAAAACCAAGCAAGATCAGCCTTGCTTGGCCTTGTTGTAAGCCTCGATGCCGGAGACGATTTCGGCCTTGGCGGCTTCCGGGCCTTCCCAGCCTTGCACCTTGACCCACTTGTTCGGCTCCAGATCTTTGTAATGCTCAAAGAAATGCTGGATTGCGTTGAGGCGCATCTTGTTGACGTCCTCGGGCTTTTGCCAATGCTCGTACATGGGCAAAATCTTGTCGATGGGCACGGCCAGCAGCTTGGCGTCGCCGCCGGCTTCATCTTCCATCTTCAAGACGCCGACTGCGCGGCAGGTGATCACCACGCCGGGGGTCAGCGGGTAAGGCGTTACGACCAGCACATCCACCGGGTCACCGTCGTCCGACAGCGTTTGCGGGATGTAGCCGTAGTTGCAGGGGTAGTGCATCGCGGTTGTCATGAAACGGTCGACAAACATCGCGCCGGTTTCCTTGTCAACCTCGTACTTGATCGGGTCCGCATTCATCGGGATTTCGATGATGACGTTGAACTGTTCGGGCGCTTTGGCGCCGGGGGTGACGTTATGCAGGCTCATGATTATCCGTAAGTCGACAGGGGGAAACCCGCATTCTAAGGGCAGGCCTTGCCGCCAGCTGACGGCAGCGGCATCGATCGCCTCCCATCGTTTACCCGCAAACCTTGGGTAAACACCCAAGGTTTGCGCCCTCTCCTTCTCGTAGCATCAATTTGGGCGACCTGACCCTCATGTTCCACTCACGTTCAGAGGTGCCGGGCCTAAGTTTTTCCTCCAACTGCAGATAGAAACGTTAGGAGACATCTACATGTCGACGAGTTTGGCGCTGTATTTCGCTTTGGCCTGCGGCCTAGCGGCTGTGTTGTACGGCTTCATACAAAGAAGCTGGATCTTGAGTCAAGACGCGGGCAACGCTCGCATGCAGGAGATTGCCTCCGCCATTCAACAAGGAGCTGCCGCTTATTTGGCCCGTCAGTACAAGACGATTGCGGCGGTCGGCATCGTGTTGGCGATCCTGATCGCGGTCTTTCTGGACAGCATGTCGGCGATCGGCTTCGTGCTCGGCGCGGTGCTCTCGGGTGCCTGCGGCTTCATCGGCATGAATGTGTCGGTGCGGGCCAATGTGCGCACCGCACAGGCCGCGACCAAGGGCATTGGCCCTGCGCTGGACGTTGCCTTCAAGGGCGGCGCCATCACCGGCATGCTGGTGGTGGGCTTGGGGCTCTTGGGTGTGAGCCTGTTCTTCTGGTTTTTGAGTGGCGGCGAAAAAATTGATGCCGCCACACTCAAGCCGCTGCTGGGCTTCGCTTTCGGCTCGTCGCTGATCTCGATCTTCGCCCGTCTGGGCGGCGGCATCTTCACCAAGGGCGCTGACGTCGGCGCCGATCTGGTCGGCAAGGTGGAAGCCGGCATCCCCGAGGATGACCCGCGCAACCCGGCCGTGATTGCCGACAACGTCGGAGACAACGTCGGTGACTGCGCCGGCATGGCCGCCGATCTGTTCGAGACCTACGCCGTGACGCTGATCGCCACCATGGCGCTGGGCGCGTTGGTGGTGACTTCAGCACCGATGGCCGCCATCCTCTATCCGCTGATGCTGGGTGGCGTATCCATCATCGCGTCCATCATCGGCTGCTACTTCGTCAAGGCCTCGCCGGGCATGAAGAACGTGATGCCGGCGCTCTACAAGGGCCTGGCCGTGGCCGGCGTGCTGTCACTGATCGCCTTCTACTTTGTCACCCACGCGGTGATGCCGGATGATGCGTTAGGTGCAGGCACCCGCATGCGCCTGTTCGGCGCGTGCGCCGTCGGTCTGGTTTTGACTGCCGCGCTGGTCTGGGTCACCGAGTTCTACACCGGCACGCAATATGCGCCGGTCAAGCACATCGCTCAGGCCTCGACCACCGGTCACGGCACCAACATCATCGCCGGCCTCGGCGTGTCTATGCGTTCGACCGCCTGGCCGGTGTTGTTCGTCTGCCTGGCGATCTTGGCGTCCTACCAACTCGGCGGTTTGTACGGCATCGCTACCGCAGCCACCTCGATGCTGAGCATGGCCGGCATCGTGGTTGCCCTGGACGCCTATGGCCCGATCACCGACAACGCCGGCGGCATCGCCGAAATGGCCGAGCTGCCCGCCAGCGTGCGCGATGTGACCGACCCGCTGGACGCCGTCGGCAACACCACCAAGGCGGTCACCAAGGGCTATGCGATTGGTTCGGCCGGTCTGGCGGCGTTGGTCTTGTTTGCCGACTACACCCACTCGCTCGAAGCTCGCGGCATGCATGTGTCGTTTGACCTGAGTGATCCGAAAGTGATCGTTGGCCTCTTCATCGGTGGCCTGATCCCCTACCTGTTTGGTGCGATGGCAATGGAAGCCGTTGGCCGCGCAGCCGGCTCCGTCGTGGTGGAAGTGCGCCGCCAGTTCGCCGACGGCCTGATCATGGCCGGCAAGCGCAAGCCTGACTACAGCGCTGCCGTCGATATGCTGACGAGCGCCGCGATCAAGGAAATGATCATCCCTTCGCTGCTGCCGGTGATCGTGCCGGTGGTGGTGGGCCTCTTGCTCGGCCCAGCAGCCTTGGGTGGCTTGCTGATGGGCACCATCGTCACCGGTCTGTTCGTAGCGATTTCGATGTGTACCGGCGGCGGCGCCTGGGATAACGCCAAGAAGTACATCGAAGACGGCCATCACGGCGGCAAGGGCAGCGAAGCCCACAAGGCCGCCGTGACCGGCGACACCGTCGGCGACCCCTACAAGGACACAGCCGGCCCGGCCGTCAACCCGCTGATCAAGATCATCAATATCGTGGCGCTCTTGATCGTGCCCTTGCTGCCGATGCAACTCACGCCGGCCACGGCGTCCACAGCGCTACACGCCGTAGAGCCCACACCTGTGGTGGAGACCGTGGCAACGCCTGCTGCATCCGAACCATTGAAGGCGGCATCACAGCCTTGAGCTTGGTCGCTGAAGACAAAGCCTGGAGATAAAACAGCCCGCATGCGGGCTGTTTTCGCTTTGACTGTGACTGCATGCGGGCCACAATAGCGGCCAGGCAACGGGGGAATTCAAACTGCCATGACGAACACAGCGATCTCACGGCACGGCCTGGAGCGGCGGCGGTCGCAGTTGAGCGATCTGCGTCGCTATTTGGCGACTCAGGAGCATGAATTCGAAACTCTGCGCTCACAGGTGCAAGGCTTTGTGCTTCGCTACGTGGATACCTTGGGCGAGCTCTATCTGGAGCTGGACGCGCTGGAGTCACAGCTGCACAGTGCGACCAGTGGCTTGGCCGAGGCGCTGCGCAGCAGCGGCGTCGATGCCCGCTCACCATTGGCTCCCCAGGCCACTTCGCTGCCGGTCTTGCCGCAATTGCCACCCGCTGCTGCATTGCCGCCCGAGCCACTGAGTGGCTTGGTCGAGATGGCGCCGCCCACGCTGAAAACACTCTACCGTCGCGCCGCAATGCGCTTGCATCCCGACTTTGCCGCCAACGAGGCGGACCGGCGCGCCCGCGAGCAAAGCATGATGCTGGTGAACGAAGCCTATGCAGCGTCCAACCGCAATCAGCTGGAAATGCTGCTGCTGGCGGCTGGTGAAGATCCGGTGCGCGTCAGCGGCGGCAATGCTGACGCGCTGCGCAATTGGTTGAGTCGCTGCGAGCAAATGGTGCAGGGGCGCTTGCGCGTGGTGCAAGCCCATCTGGCTTTGCTGACCGTGCACCCGATGCACCGGCTTTGGCTGGCGATCGCACAGGCCGAGCTCAAAGGCCTGGACCCCTTGAGCGTGATGGCCAATCGCCTGCGTAGCCAGATCAGCGAGCGCCGCCAGGAGCTCTATATCGGCCAGCGTCTGCAGCCGCAATCGAGCTTGGCGCAGGCCTTCTTGCACAGGCGCATCGAGCGCATGGGTGCGGCTGCAAGCGCCAGCTAAGTCGGTCTATGGCTTAGCGGTGGCGGTGAGCGCGGCCCAAGCCAATATCTGCGTCAATACCTCGTCGCTGGCCTCGCTGAAGGCCCGTACTGCACCCGCAGCGTCGCCACTGCGGCTGGGTTTTACCGCCTCGAAAGTCTGCGTGATGCCAGCGCCCTCACCCAAACGCGCCCGCAAGCTAACTCGGACTTCAGACTGCGTGGGCGAGCTGAAGCGCTGCTCAAACTCCACCAGCTCCAGGCGCAGCACGACAGGCTTGCTGCCGGCGCCCCTCGGTGCCAGCGCCAACTTTTGCCGCAGCCGCTCACTCAAGAGCGCGGCCGGCGGCGCTGTCCAGCGGCTGTCACGGTAGAACTGGGGCTGAAACTCATTTTGGTACGCCAAGCGATAGGCAATGCCTGAGCCAGCCAACCAAGGCGGCGCGCTCATTTCGCTCAATTGCAAGTCTGGCACCGGCGCTACAGCCTGGCTGGACATCGGACCTAAATCGAACAGAGAAGGTGCCGTGCCCTTGTTGCCACTCAAGGCACAGGCGCTCAAGACAAAGGCCGCGGCGCTCGCCAGCAGCAGGACTTTCACGGATTCACGCCTCATTTAGTTTGCCTTTCTGGCCCTGTCATCAAATCCTGCTTCACCCGGCCCGGCCGGCGCCGGCTGCGGCCCGAACAGGAAACTCTGCGGCTGCTCGCCGATTTGGCTGGCCGTGCGCTCGATCGCCCGCCCGCTCTGACTCCAGACGTCGACCAGCGACTGACTGCGCGGCCCTCTATTCGTGCCGACCAGGGCCATATCGAGACGCTGGGCCGTCAGCTGCACTTGCGCGGAGGCTTGGCCGATACGATCAAGTAATTCGGCACGCTGGCGCAGCTCCTGCGCCAGCAGTGTCGATTCCGCGACCAGGCCGTCGACCCGCTGTAGCGTGGTGCTGCCACCCGCCATCATTTGCTTTGTCTGAGCAAGCAAAGGCGGCAGCGCCGCAGCGGTCGGCGCCAAGGCCTTGCTCAAGGCCGCGACTTGGCTTGCCGCTTCTCCAAACTGACCCAAGCTGCGGCTGAAGGCCTGCTGATTGGCGTCGCCCAGCAAGGTGTTGACCCGCACTGCCGCCTCGCTGACCCGCGCCAACAACTGCGGCCCGGCGCTGCTGAGCTGATCCAGCATCGAGGCTTGCAACTCGATGGGCGCGCCGCCCGCTGCCAATGGCGGCGAAGCCTGTGCTCCTTCGGGCTCGGAGAGATCGATATAGCTCAAGCCCGTGATGCCTTGATAGCCGAGCCTGGCCACCGTGGCCTGCGTCAAGGGGGCGCTCTTGGCCACCCGAATACCGATCAAAATCCGCTGACTGTCGCTCTTGTCAAAGCCGATCGATTCGACCTTGCCCACCAAGACGCCGCGCAGCTTTACCGGCGCCTTCAGGTTCAGCCCCGACACGCCGCTGCGCGCCACGATGGTGAAATCATTCTTCTCGCCTTGATCACCCTGAAACCAGGCTGCCACCAAGGCCAGCACGCCGCCTAAAAAGAGGATAAAGATGCCGGTGGCCAGGGCATGTGCGCGGTTTTCCATATGCTTGAACACTCCATCTATTTTGAGTCGGCTGCTGCCGGTGCTGCCATGGACCCTTGACGCAAGCTGCTGCGGTAACTTTGAATGTAGTCGTCATTGCATTGCGATGCATGACCAAGAAAGAACTCCTGAATAAAGGGCTGCGGCTGCTTGGCGACCTCGCTCAAGGGCCCGATGCCGACCAGACGCCGATCGGCCAGCACCGCCACCCGGTCCGCCAGCGCGAACAAGGTATCCACATCATGCGTGACCATCACCACGGTGAGGCTCATTTCGCTGCGCAAATCCTCGATCAGACGAACGAAACGCTTGCTGCTGGCGGGATCCAAGCCGGCGGTAGGCTCATCCAGGAACAGCAGGACCGGATCGAGAATCAAGGCCCGCGCCAAAGCGACGCGCTTGATCATGCCGCCGGACAATTCGGCCGGCTTTTTCAAGGCGTCGGCCGGACTCAAGCCCACCTGGCTCAATTTGAGCAGCACCAATTCGGACATCAAGCGTTTGGGGATGTCCTTCAATTCACGCAGTGGCAAGGCAATATTGTCAAACACGGTCAGCGCTGAAAACAGCGCGCCCTGCTGGAACAGTACACCCCAGCGATTGCGCACTTGCGCCAAATCGGCGGCCTCGCAATTGCCCAGCTGATGGCCAAAGATGCTGACCGTGCCGGCAGCAGGACGCTGCAGCCCCAGCATCAAACGCAGCAAGGTGGTCTTGCCACTGCCCGAACCACCAATGATGGCCAGCACCTCGCCGGACATGACGTCCAGACTCAAGCCGCGATGAATCACCGCACGCCCCAAGACCGTCGTGACGGCGTCTATTTCGATCACCGGGATGCGTCGCTCGGCAGTTTGCAGCGTCGCCATCTAAATACCCACGCTCTGGAAAATGATCGCAAAAGCCGCGTCGGCAATGATGACGACGGTGATGGAACTGACGACCGAACTGGTCGTGCCCACGGCCAAGCTCTCACTATTGGGTTTGATTCGTAGGCCGAAATAGCAGGCCACGAACGCAATCAGCATGCCGAACACATGGGCCTTGCCCAGGCCCAACCATAAATTGGCTTCGGGCACCGCCGCCGGTATGCCATGCAAAAACTGCACATAGTCCAGCCCCAGCGTCGCGCGGGCAGCCACCATGCCGCCGGCCAAGACCATGCAGCTGGTCCATAGAGCCACCAAAGGCATCGCCAGCCCGAGCGCAAAAATCTTCGGCAAGACCAGGCGTATCGTGTGTGAGATCCCCATCACCGACAGCGCATCGAGTTCCTGAGTTACCCGCATAACGCCGAGTTGCGCCGTCATCGCCGAGCCACTGCGCCCCGCCACCAGAATCGCCGCCAGCAAAGGGCCCAGCTCGCGCCAGACGCTCAAGCCGAGGATGTTGATGACGTAGATGTCGGCACCAAACAGGCGCAGTTGGCGCGAGGTCAGGTAAGACAGCGTGACCCCGACCAGAAAGCCGACCAGCGCGGTGATGCCCATGGCCTGCGCTCCGGTGCGGTAGATATTGACCGAGATATCCCGCCATGCGATCAGGCCGGGAGACTTCAGCAAATGCCAGCAGTCAATCGCCAACTGTCCCAGCAGGCGTGTGGCGGCCACCAGATGCTCGATCATCAAGAACAGATCGCCGCCAAAAGCGGTCACGCCGGCAGGCATGCGGCCACGCCGCGCCGTCGGTAGCTTGGGAACATTCAGCTTCGCAAACATCGCTTGATGCTCGGGCAGCCATACGACCTCGCCCGCCATGCGCTGACCCCAGGCATCCCACAGCATCATCGCGCCGGCATTGTCCAGGCGTTGCAAGGAGCAAAGATCCCAGGCCACACCTTGGCGCCAAAGTTCGGCCGCCTGCGCGCTCAGCGCCTCGAAATGCCCACGCAAGGGCAGCAAACTCCAGTCTCCTTCCAGGCGCGCAACACCTGGACCAGCGGGGTCGCCTTCATTCGGTCGATGCACGATACGCGGCAGCACCGCCGTACCGTCTTGCTCTGCTGGTTCGCCCACCGCCATCGTGCCTGTACTCATTGTGTGTGGTGATGCATCAGCATCGTGCGCTTGCGAGCAGCCATTCCGCTCGAACTCGCGCGCGATGGTCGAGGTCGAGGTAGACGTAAAGGCTCCATGGCTCTAGCCTCGGCCCAATGGCGCAAGTCCTGCGTTTTCAATACCCTCAGCGGCATGCGGTCTTCCATGCTCAAGCTTGAATACTGCGTTTCCATGCTCGCTGTGCCCGTCGTCATTGATCTTGTTGCACATCAGTTTAGAGCCCGCGCGGCCTTCTAACGCCGAGGATTTTTCGCAGGCAGTCATTGAGCAGGCTTTCGATACGGGCCAGGGCTTGAGGCCTCAGCTTGCAGCCATTGATCTGCGTCAACAACATTAAGCGTTCGTTCTGAGGTGAATCACAGTATCGATACTTCGTATCCGCTTGGCCACTTCGCCGAGTCCGATGTAGTGCTGGACTTAAGCGACAGCGAGCGCAGGCCAGCGGACCGCGACATAAGCCAAGCTGTGCGCCGCTCAAGCTGGGCCATTGCCAGAAGACTTCTCGCTAGGGCCTGCGCAACAAGAACTCAAGCGGGATATCCAGCCG
This sequence comes from Paucibacter sp. B2R-40, assembly GCF_025717555.1. GTDB lineage: Bacteria > Pseudomonadota > Gammaproteobacteria > Burkholderiales > Burkholderiaceae_C > Paucibacter_A. The sequence continues at coordinate 374,056 of NZ_JAJIRP010000005.1, forward strand.
TGCGGCCCAGGCATTTTCGTTGTGTCCACTGCCTTCGAAAACCCGCGTCTCGAAATTGAGGCCATCCACATAGCCACGCTCGCGCGCCAGCTCATTCACCATCACCTGGTAGGGTGCATACAGCGCGTCGAGTTCGGTCGTGCCGTGGTCCTGGTAAAGCCGGTGAGTCTCGGGCGAAGCGAGGTGCGTGCGCAGATAGTTGAAGGCCGCCAAGGGGATCGCCGCGTTGGGCTTGGAGATACCAACCCAATGCGTCGACAAGCCGGCAGCGCCGCCGAAAACCTGCGGATACTCATTCATCGCATAGACCGAGATCAGCCCGCCCATGCTGGAGCCCATCAGGAAGGTGCTGGCGGGCTCGGGCCGGGTCGTGTATTTGGCATCGATGACCGGTTTGAGTTCCTCGACCAAGAAGCGTAGATAGGCATCGGACTGCGGCTTGTTGAGCAAGCGTTCAGTGATCAAACGCTCGCGTTGCGGGGCGGGCATCAGTGCGAGGTATTTCTGCGGAAAATACTCGCTGTGGCGGTACTTGCCGTTATTCCAGATGCCGACGATCAGGGTCTGAGGAATGCGCCCCGCCGCGACCAAGCGCGCCACGCTCAAGTGCACATCCCAAGCCTGCTGGTTCCATGTTCTGCTGGCGTCGAACAGCATCTGGCCATCATGCATATAAAGCACTTGGTAGCGCTTGTCAGCCGAATAGCCCTCAGGCACCCAGACATCCACATGGCGCGCATCCACCCATTTGGACGGGAAGTTGGCCAAGCGCTCAATGCGGCCCAGGCTGACCAGGGGAAGCGCTTGCGTGCCCTCGGCGCTCTCAACTGGCGCCCCTGCCCCGGAGCCCTGAGCTCCCGCAGCACCCACCGAAATGGCCAAACTCATGGCAGCCATTGCCCTGCTGTAAATCGATTTCATGGTTTTTTTGATTTTCATTGAGTGGCGCTTGCCCGGCAGTGGCGTGGCAGGTGGGCGGCGGGCCTGACCAAAGCTTAGTCAATTTCGGGCTTGGCGATGTCAGCGCTCTTGACCACACCATAGCGTGCCAGGGTCAGGCGGCGAGCCTCATCATGGTTGATGAGGGGCCAAGGGTAGTCCGTCCCCAAGCTCAAACCACAAGCTTGCAAGGCCAAGGGTTTGGCGGTCCAAGGTGCGTGAATCAGCTTAGGCGGCAGCTTGGCCAATTGCGGCAAATAGCGCTTGATGAATTTGCCCTCCGCGTCGAACTTCTCACTCTGGGTGACCGGGTTGAAGATACGGAAATAGGGCTGTGCGTCGCAACCGCTGGAGGATGCCCATTGCCAGCCGCCGTTATTGGCGGCGAGGTCGAAGTCCAGCAACTGCTGGGCGAAATAGGCCTCGCCACGGCGCCAATCAAGGCCCAAGTCCTTGATCAAAAAGCAGGCCGTCACCATGCGCAACCGGTTGTGCATATAGCCGCTTTGATTGAGCTGCAGCATCGCCGCATCGACCAGCGGATAGCCTGTCGCACCCGCGCACCAGGCCTCAAACAGACGATCCGCGTCCGGGCCAGTCTCCCACTGGATAGCGTCATAGGCCGGGCGGAAGGCGCTGCTCATCGCATGCGGATGGTGGTGCATGATCTGGTGATAAAAATCGCGCCAGATCAACTCGGACAGCCAGACTTCGGCACCATGCTGGCCCGCTTGCATGCGCTGCCAGGCTTCGCTCGCCAACTGCCGGATCGATACGGTGCCAAAGCGCAGGTGCACGCTGAGGTAACTGGGCCCTTTGACGGCAGGGAAATTGCGGCTGTCGTCATAACGATCAATGCGCTGCAAAAAGTCATCCAGCAGTTCTTGCGCACCGGCGCTGCCGCAACCCAGATGAGGGCTCAAATTGGACCGCTCAAAACCGATCTCCGCCAAGCTGGGCACGCCGTCTGCGAGCGCAGTGCTGGCCAATGCGTCGGCATATGGAGCCACAGGGTAGGCGCGCAAATAAAAGGGCTCCAGCTTGCGCAGCCAAGCGTTCTTATAGGGCGTGAACACGCTGTAGGGCTTGCCCACGGCCGTCAGCACCTCGCTGCGCTCGAAGATGACATGGTCCTTGAAGCTCTTGAAACAACAGCCAAAGCTCGCCAGGCGCTCGCACACCTGCGCGTCGCGGGCCAGCGCGGCGGGTTCATCATCATGGTTGCAGAACACCGCTTGAATCTGCAACTCGGCCGCCAGCTTCGGGATCAGGTCGATGGGGCGGCCCTGCCGGACGATCAAGCCGGCCCCGGGTTTGAGGCTGCGCAGGTCGCCATCCAGAGCAGCCAAGGCACGCCAGATGAACTCGACCCGGCGGTCCTGGCGCGGCAGCGGGTCCAGGATGTCGCTGTCGAGCACAAAGACACAGAACACTTGCTCGGCCGACTTCAGGGCGTGGTGCAAAGCAGCTTGATCGCTGGCGCGCAGGTCCCGCCTGAACCAGATCAGCGCGCGTTTGAATTTCTTTTCCATCGCACTAGTGTCGCCGCTTGCTTGCGGGCGAATAAAATGCCGCCATGTCACAAACCCGCATCGTTCTCACCAACCAGTTTTTGATCGCCATGCCCGGCATGCTTGATGAAGGCTTCAAAGGTGCCGTGATCTATATGTGCGAGCACAACGAGAACGGCGCCCTGGGTCTGGTCATCAACCGGCCGATGGCGATGACGCTGGGCAATCTATTCGAAAAAGTCGATCTGACCCCGCCCAAAGATGCGCTGGCCGACAGACCCGTTTTTTACGGCGGCCCGGTGCAACCGGAACGCGGCTTCGTCTTGCACGCGCCGCTGGACGCCGCCGGCAACCATTACAACGCCACCATGATCGTGCCCGGCGGCCTGGAGATGACCACCAGCCGCGATGTGCTCGAAGCCTTGTCCAACGGTGCCGGTCCCAAGCGGGTCTTCGTCACGCTGGGCTATAGCGGTTGGGCAGCGGGTCAGTTAGAGGAAGAAATCGGCCGCAATGGCTGGCTCACCGTCGAGGCGACGAAAGAGATCATTTTCGACACACCGGTTGAGCTGCGCTATGAACGCGCACTGGGTCTGCTCGGTGTCGATCCGCGCATGCTGAGCCAAGAGGCCGGCCACGCATGATCACATCGGCGAGCTCCGCGCAGTCCCTGCTGGCTTTCGACTTCGGCATCAAACGCGTCGGCGTCGCCAACGGCAGCCGCTTCACCGGCCGGGGCGAGCCGCTCAAGCACATTGCCATGGAGGGCGAGGCGCGTTTTTTGGCCATCGCCAAGCTGATCAAGGAATGGCAGCCCGATGCACTGGTGATTGGCGTGCCTTTTCATCCCGACGGTGCCGAGCATGAGATCACCCAGCGCGCGCGCCGCTTTGGCCGCCAGCTCAAAGGGCGCTTCAATTTGCCGGTGTTCGAGGTCGATGAGCGCTACACCAGCGTCGAGGCGGAGAGTTATGGCGTGCGTGATGTCGACTCCACCGCTGCCGCCCTGATTCTTGAACAATTTTTTAATGAAAACCCATGACTAGCCCCCAGCAAACCTTGTTTGCAGCCCCCCACGGGGGCTCCGTCCTTTCTTGGGGCGGTCCGGCGAAAGGACTTGTATGACGACCCCCACGCAAACCTTGTTTGCTGCCCCCCGAGAGGGCGCAGTCCTTTCTTGGGGCGGCCCGGCGAAAGGACTTTTATGACGACCCCCACGCAAACTTTGTTTGCTGCCCCCCGAGAGGGCGCAGTCCTTTCTTGGGGCGGCCCGGCGAAAGGACTTTTATGACGACCCCCACGCAAACTTTGTTTGCTGCCCCCCGAGAGGGCGCAGTCCTTTCTTGGGGCGGCCCGGCGAAAGGACTCGCATGAGCACCCTCCTACTTGATGCCGAGGCCATCTACGCCGATCTTTTGAAGGGCGTGCAAAAGTTGCTCAGGCCCGAGGCCGCGCTGGTGGGCATCTGGTCCGGCGGCGCCTGGCTGGCCGAGCGCTTGCAGGCCGATCTGGGCCTGCCCGGCAGTGCCGGCGTGATCTCCAGCTCGCTGCACCGCGACGACTTCGGTTCACGCGGCATGTCAGCCAGCGCAGACCATACCAAGCTGCCGTTTGACGTCAGCGCTAGGCACATCTTGCTGATCGACGATGTGCTGTTCACCGGTCGCACCACCCGCGCGGTGATCAACGAGCTGTTCGACTTTGGCCGCCCGGCTAGCGTGACGCTGGCGGTGTTGGTGGACCGAGGCGGGCGCGAGCTGCCGATCGAGCCGGCCTTCTCGGCCGCGCGCATCCATCTGGCCGCCGAGCAACGCGTGCGACTGGCCAAGAGTGCCGACGGCCGCTTCAGCTTCGACCTCAAAGGAGATTGACCGATGCTCAGCAAACGCAATCCGCAACTGAACAAACACGGCGAGCTGGTCCACCTGCTTTCCATCGAAGGTCTGCCGCAGGCCAATATCCAGCAAATTCTGGACACTGCCGGCAGCTTTCTCTCGGTCAATGACCGCGAGGTCAAGAAGGTGCCGCTGCTCCGCGGCAAGTCGGTATTCAATCTCTTCTTCGAGAACAGCACGCGTACCCGCACGACTTTTGAGATCGCCGCCAAGCGGCTGTCGGCCGATGTCTTGAATCTGGACATCGCACGCAGCTCCACGGCCAAGGGCGAGACCCTGCTCGACACCGTGGCCAATCTGTCGGCCATGCACGCGGATATGTTCGTCGTGCGCCACAGCGAGAGCGGCGCGCCCTACCTGATCGCCCAGCATTGCGCGCCGCATGTGCATGTGGTCAACGCCGGTGACGGCCGCCACGCGCACCCGACGCAGGGTCTGCTGGACATGTACACGATCCGGCATTTCAAAAAGGACTTCCGCAATCTGACGGTGGCCATCGTCGGCGACATCGTCCATTCGCGCGTGGCCCGCTCGGACATCCATGCGCTGAACATCCTCGGCGTGCCCGAGATTCGCGCTGTTGGCCCCAAGACCTTGGTGCCCGGCGATCTGCGGGAGATGGGCGTGAGGGTCTGTCACGATATGGCCGAGGGCGTGCGCGGCGCCGACGTGATCATCATGCTGCGCCTGCAAAACGAGCGCATGAACGGCGGCATGCTGCCCAGCGCCGGTGAGTTCTTCAAGAACTTCGGCCTGACGCCGGAGAAGCTGGCGCTGGCCAAGCCCGACGCGATCGTGATGCACCCGGGGCCAATCAACCGCGGCGTGGAAATCTCGTCCACGGTGGCCGACGGCGCACAAAGCGTGATCCTGCCGCAAGTGACCTTTGGTATCGCGGTGCGGATGGCCGTGATGTCTATCTTGGCTGGAAACGAAGCATGAAGATATTGATCAAGAACGGTCGATTGATCGACCCCGCCTCGGGCCTGGACCGCAGCGGCGATCTGGCGATTGCCAATGGCCGCATCGTGGGCTTGGGTGAGCCTAGCGACTTCGCCGCCGACCGCGTCATTGACGCGACAGGCCTGATCGTCGCACCCGGCCTAGTCGATCTGGCCGCACGCCTGCGCGAGCCCGGCCATGAGCACGAAGGCATGTTGGACAGCGAGCTGGCTGCAGCCGCGGCCGGTGGTGTCACCAGCCTGGTCTGCCCGCCCGACACCGAGCCGGTGCTCGACGAGCCCGGCCTGGTCGAGATGCTGAAGTTTCGCGCCCGCAAGCTCAGCCGCTGCCGCCTGTTTCCACTCGGCGCCTTGACGCAGGGCTTGGCGGGTCAGGCCTTGACCGAAATGGCCGAGCTGACCGAAGCCGGCTGCATCGGTTTCTCGCAGGCCGAAGTGCCGGTGCGCGACACCTTGGTGCTGGCACGCGCCCTGCTCTATGCGGCAACCTATGACTACCAGGTCTGGCTACGCCCGCAGGACGCTTACCTCGGCGGCGGAGTGGCGGCCAGTGGCGCGATGGCGACGCGCTTGGGCCTGAGCGGCGTGCCGGTGATGGCCGAGACGGTCGCGCTGCACACGATTTTCGAGCTGATGCGCTCGACCGGCGCGCGGGTTCATCTGTGCCGCATCTCCAGCGCGGCCGGCGTCGAGCTGGTGCGCGCCGCCAAGCGCGAGGGGCTGAAGCTGACCGCCGATGTGTCGATCAACTCGCTGCACCTGACCGATGTGGACATTGGTTATTTCAACCCCGCGATGCGGCTCACGCCGCCACTGCGCCAGGGCCGCGACCGCGACGCGCTGCGCGCCGGCCTGGCCGACGGCACGCTGGACGCCTTGGTCAGCGACCATATGCCGGTCACCGCCGACGAAAAGAACGTGCCGTTCGCCGAAGCCACACCGGGTGCGACCGGACTGGAATTGCTCTTAAGCCTGGCGCTGCGCTGGGCCGCCGACGAAGGCTTGCCCGTGGCGCGTGCGCTGGAGGTCGTCACCGCCAAGCCGGTGCAGGTTTTGGGCGTCGCCTTGGGGTCGCTGGGTGCCAGCGCCGGCCGCTTGGTGGTGGGCGGCGTCGCCGATGTCTGCGTGTTCGACCCGGCAGCCAGCTGGGCCGTCACACCAGAACTATTGAGCAGCCAGGGCAAGCACACACCGTTTGCGTTCGAGACCAGCGGTTTCGAGTTGCCGGCACGGGTGCGCTACACCTTGGTGGCCGGGCATATGGCGTTCGAATCCAGCCAAGAGGCGGCTAGCGCTTGATGAGAAATTTGCTGGCGGTCTATCGGTTCTTTCGTTTCAGTCTGCATGTGCTTTACGGCTTGGCGCTGATCAAGCTGCGCTTTGGCAGCTTGGATTTGGCGGCACGGCAGCTTCATATCAAACGCTGGTCCGGCAAGATGCTGGCCATTTTCGGGGTGCAACTCGAAGTGTCAGGTCTTGCCGGAAGACCTGGCGCCAAGCTTCTGGTCGCCAATCACATCTCCTGGCTGGATATCGCCGCCGTCCATGCTGTGCTGCCTGAAGCACGCTTTGTCTCCAAGGCCGACGTCAAACATTGGCCGGTGGTGGGCTTGCTGGTGGACGGCGTCGGCACGCTCTTCATCGAGCGCGCCAGCAAGCGCGACGCGCTGCGGGTCGTGCATCAGACGGCCGATGCTTTGAAGGCCGGCGACACGGTGGCGGTCTTCCCTGAGGGCACGACCAGTGCTGGGCCTGAGTTACTCCCCTTTCACGGCAATCTGCTGCAAGCGGCGATCTCGACCGAGACGCCGATTCAGCCCCTGGTCTTGCGCTGGTTCGAGCCGGGCGAGCGTTTCAGCTCCTCCGCCCGTTTCATTGGCGACACCACCCTGGTGCAAAGCCTTTGGAGCGTGTTGACCGCCAAGGGCTTGAGCGTCAAAGTGGAAGTGTTGCCGGCAATGGCGACGGCACATGCCGACCGGCGCTTGCTGGCCGAACATGTGCGGGATGCAATTCAACAAGCCTTGGATCGAAGCTGAGCCCGCATTGACTGAAGCGACTCACTCGCTTCGCTCGACGATGCGACGGCCACCGTCCACATAGCGCTGTTGCAAGTCGTCCAGGCTCTCGGCCATGCGCTGCGCAACTTCCGCCGCCAGATGACGGCCATGATGCGTCAGCGTCGCCTGAGCCAGCTTGATGATGCGTGAATTCAAACTGCGCCCGGCCAGCTCCAGCAAGGCCTCCAAGGTGCGTTGATGCTGTTTGCTGACCAGATGCGTCATCGCGTCGCGTGCGGCTTCATTGATGCCCGCCGCCGCATTGCGCACCACCGTTTCCAGTGAAGGGAGTTGCCCTGCGGCCATTTCCAGCAAGCGAGTGCGAGGCTTGGAGATGGCAAAGCGCTGCGCCGCCAATTCGGCCCAACGCATCGCACCGGGCACGCGTTGATTGCGGGCGCAACGAGACAAGAGCTGCAAAAGATTGCAGGCCATCTCGAACGTGAATTCAGCTTGGTCGAGTTGCGCAGCCATTTGCCCCAGCGCAGCCAATGCCGCCTCTTGGCGGCGCAAGAGCAAACTCATTGCCGTCTCCAAGGCCACGGACAGCAATTGCAGACGAAAGCTGTAGGCTGGGTAACGGGCAATGGCGTCCTGCAGGCATTTTTGTGCGCGGTCGCAGCCGTCCTCGTCGCCAATATCCAGGCAAGCAATACCAAGCGCCACCACGCCTTGAAAGTCGAGCGCGCGCGAATGCAAGCCAATCGTCAGCGCCGCACCCAAATTTCTGGCCGCACTCTCACTGTCACCGACGAAAAGCTGCAAGGAGCCCAGCTTTTGCAGCCGCGCCACGTTGCCGGGCGTGATCTGCACGGCCTTGGCCAGCATCTCGACGGCGGGCTCAAACTTCATCTCTTCCAGCAAGGCCCGCCCATAGACATCGTAGGCATCCACATAGGCCGGGTTGTCGGCCAGCAGGGTTTCCAGCGTGCGGCAGGCGGTCGCTGAGTCCGCATTGGCGAGCTCGATTTTTGCCAGCCCTAAGCGCGCCCAGGGCACCGCCTTGGTCGCCAGCAAGGCCTCGAACATACGTTTGGCAGCGTCGATTTGACCCAGGCGCAAATACAGCTCGGAGCCGATTCGTGCGGCATACACACGGTAGGTGGCGCTGGCCGCGAACATGGCCTCGCACAGGCTGGCAGCCTGCCCGAATTCGCCGGCATCGATGGCCTCGAAAACCTCCCGCAGCGCATGTTTGCGCTCAAGAATCACCCGCAATCGCTCATCGAATTGGCGCGCATTGAAGGGCTTGAGCAGGTAGTCATCGAGCGCGCCCTCGACGGCGTCGGCCACATGCTGATAGCGCGCCTCATCGGTCACCATGATGAAGGCGGTTTGCATCGGCAGGCCGCGCGCTTGGCGCAGCTCATCGAGCAAGTCCTGGCCGGTCAAATCATGCGAGCTTTGCGGCGTGAAATGGAAGTCGGTGATGATGATGTCATACGCAGGTGAGGCGTTCTTGATCATGCTGCGCGCGGCTTCCGGCCGACGCGCGGAATGCACGGTCGGCACCCCCATATCGCGCAGCATATTGCTGAGCACCGAGCGCGAAAGCTCGCCCTCATCAATGATCAAGGCCCTCATCCGACTTGGATCGAGGCCGCCGGACAAGCCGCGCAGCCGTTTGTGCTCCAACATCCCACCCCTTCGATTACGCCTCGCGACACAGCCGCTAGCGTAACCCTTGTTGCAGCGCTTGCATGCTTGGGCGGGTCAGCAATCGCTCATTCGCGGCGGATTCGGCCCGACGCGATTTGCGTCACCACTTCCGGGTTTTCGCTCAGCAACTCGACCATGGCATCGATATCCACACCGACACTGACCCGCTCGGTGCCTTGGCGCAGCACGCTCTGCCCATCGCCCCCTTCGGCCATGAAGTTATTCACCACCAAACGGTACTTGCGTTGATCATTCAGCGGCTGCCCACCTACGCTGACTGCGCCGAGTTTCGCTTGTCCGTCGGCGCCCACGCTGTATTGGTAACGCAGGCTGCCCGAGACCTGCAAAAGCCGCGGCGACGCATCGTCCTTCGGTAGTTGACGCTGCAAGAGCTCGCGCAGCTGCGCGCCGCTGATCGTCATTACTACCAATTCGTTCGCGAAGGGCTGGATCGCAAACAAATCACTCATGGTGACCGGCCGGCCAGGCTCGACCGTCAAATCTGCGCGGATGCCGCCGGTATTCATCAAGGCCAGATCGGCGGACCCGCGCTTCTTGGCGTAAGCCAGTTGGGAATCAGCGATCAAATTACCCAGCGTTGAGTCCCCAAAAGGCGCTTGCACGCTGCGCTGCGCGCCTTGCTTCAACTCAGCCACCGGCTTGTTGCGCACCGCCGCCGTCAACGCGGCCGCGCGCTGCACCAAGGCGACAAAAGCCGGGTTGGGCGTGTAGGCGGACTGCAAAACCGGGTGATTCACCGACTGCGCATCGAGCACTTTGCCACTGGCATCCAGCGTCAGTCGGCTCTCTGTCACCCAGCCGCCATAACTTCCCGCCTGCACGAGCAGGCGGCCATTGATCTTGCAGGTATAGGCCTGATGGGTGTGGCCGCTGATGATGATGGCGTAGGCGGGGTCGAGCCGGCGAGCAATGTCTACACCCCGCCCTTGCAGGCCCGGGCATTCGTAGCTGGGATCATTGGCGCCGCCGGAATGACTCGCACCTTCATGCATCACCGCGACCAATACTTGTGCACCTTCGGCCCGCAATTGGGGCAGCAAGGCGTTGAGCGTGTCCGCCTCGTCCGCAAAACGCAGGCCGACGATGGACTTCGGGATCACGACCATAGGCGTATCGCGCGTGACCGCACCGACAAACGCGACCTTGAAGCCGGCCACTTCCTTGATGATGTGGGTCGCCAAAATCGGCTTGCCGGTCTGCGCATCCAACATATTGGCCGCCAGGTAGGGGAAGCCCGGGCCTTTGTAATCGGGCCAGGCACAGCCAAGCGCGGGGCACTCGCCATTGGCCTTGCGCTTGAGTTCCATCAGGCCTGCGTCCAACTCATGATTGCCCAAAGCACTGGCGACCAGATCGAGTTCGCCCAAAGCGGCCAGGCTGGGCTCATCTTTGAGCAAGGACGAATAGAGCGGCGAGGCGCCGATCAAGTCACCCGCTGCGACAAAGACGGCGTGCGCTCGCCCGGCACGCAGCTTGCTCATCGCCGCCGCCAGATAGGCGATGCCGCCGGCCGCTTGCGCCTTGATCTCCCCGGTCTGCGCATCGGGCAAGCGCGGCATCAAGGGCGTCGGTGACTTGGCTTGGATATGACCGTGGAAGTCATTGATCGAGAAGATGCTCAACTCGCGCGGGGCGGATTTTGCGTCCACCGGTGTCGCTTGCTCAACCTGCCCAGCCAGCATGGGCCGTGCGGTGGAGCATGCCGCCAGCACCGTGGCGACCAGCGCGGTGGCCAGCATATTCAAAGCCGCCTTCGGCCGGGCGCTTGAAGTTCGAGCCCAAAGATGCGCAAGGCGAAGGGAATAAGTGGACGGCATCACGACAGGCTCCAAAAAACGAAATTTGCACCCTGAGCAAGTTCAGGGCGGCGGATCTTAACGCCGGGATCGGTCGCCGCCCGGGTCGGGCGCGACCGGGCCGGCGCACGCGTCATGTCGCGGCAACGCGACAAAATCCAAGTCAATCCACAACTGTCACACAGCATGCACATTTGAATTGCAAACTGCCGCCCTGCTTTTGGGAATTTTGGCTTTTCGTGCTTGCTGCGCCGATGAGCTGCTGCCCACTCTAGCATCTGCTCTCAGAGCAGCCTGCCTGGCTCCATGCATCCATTTAGACTTGCCCGCCCAATTGCGAAAGAAACAGCAAAGCAGGCATAAAAATTGCGCAAGTCGAATGGCGCAAACGTTTACTGGATCGACAAATCGACTTTTCGTTGAAATTGCCCGGGGCTGCAGGCTCTTGCACAAGAGCGGCATTTTGGCAAGACGTGCTTTCTTCAATGTGGCGATAGCGCGCATTTACGCAGCAAGTAGAGGTTTGCGCTAAACGTTTGCGCGCTTCTTCGATGTACATTTTTGTTAACGGTTTTTTTCGCATTTTTGCGTTTTTTTGAGGAGTTTTCACGATGAGCAATAGGTCCTGGTCGGAGTTTTCAAGGACGGCGATTTGCGCTGCCATTTCAACGATTGCCATCGTGGCAACGGCGCCCGCTTTGGCGCAAAACACGACTTCAGCAATCAGCGGCCGCATCACCACAGCCGAGGGTAAACCCGTCGCTGGCGCAAACGTTGTCGTCACGCACCAGGAATCTGGCTCTGTCAACAATTTGCTCACCGACGCCGACGGCCGCTACTCGGTGCGTGGCTTGCGCGTGGGTGGCCCCTACACCATCACCGTGATCAAAGGCGAGGACAAGGCAATCCGCGAAGCGGTCTATTTGCAACTGGCCGAAAACCAGGCCATCGACCTGACGCTGGGCGCCCAGCAACTGAGCACCGTGGTGATCGCCGGCACAGCGGCTTCGAGCCGCTTCAACTCGGCCTCCATGGGTGCAGGCACCAGCATCGGCCGCAAAGAGCTGGAAGCGCAAGCCTCGATCGCGCGCAATTTGCAAGACTACGCCCGCGCCGACCCACGCGTGGCACAGACCGATAAAGAGCGCGGCGAAATATCGGCCCTGGGCCAGAACACCCGTTTCAACTCGCTGACCATCGACGGTGTGCGCACCAACGACACCTTCGGCCTCGAAGCCAACAATATGCCGACGGCCAAGCAGCCGATCTCGATCGATGCGATCCAGGCGGTGCAGGTCAACATCTCTAACTACGATGTCACCCAGCAGGGTTACACCGGCGCCAACATCAATGCGGTGACCAAGTCCGGCACCAATGAATTCAAGGGCAGCGTCTACTACGTTTACCGTGATGACAATATGGCCGGCCAGCGCTACAACCGCGTCCGGGACACCTTCTTCGACCCGCCAAGCTTCAAGGAAGATACCAAGGGCTTCACTTTGGGCGGCCCCATCATCAAGGACACGCTGTTCTTCTTCGGCAGCTATGAGGAGCTGAAGAGCACTCGCGCCGCGCCGGCCTATGGCCCGGTCGGCAGTGCCATGACCAATGTGGGCATCACGCCCGCGCAAATCGCTGCGGCCCAGAAGGTCGCCAAGGACAAATACGGCATCGATATCGGCAGCTCCGACATCCCGGCCGGCACCGAGTTGGCAGTCAAGGACTATCTGCTGAAGCTGGACTGGAACATCAACGCCCAGCACCGCGCCAACTTGCGCTATGCCAAGACCGAGCAGGCCGAGCCGACCTTTGCCGGCTTCGGCTCGACGGCACTGTCAATGAGCAGCTACTGGTGGAGCCAGAAGAAGGAGATCGAAACCGTCGTCGGACAATGGTTCGCCGACTGGACGCCGGACTTCTCGACCGAGTTCAAGCTGTCCAACCGCAAGTACGACAGCACGCCGACCAATAACGCCAATCTTCCGCAGATCGCACTGGTCTACCCGGGCGATCCAAAGGCCGGCGGCATCTACCAAAACGACCGCACGCTGTTCTTCGGCACCGAGAACAGCCGTCATTTCAACGAGTTGCACACCAAGACGCTGGACGCCTATCTGGCCGGCAACTGGATCAAGGGCGAACATGAGATGAAGTTCGGCGGCGACTACTCGTCCAACGACACTTTTAACGCCTTCTTGCAAAACACCAAGGGCACTTACAGCTTCCGTGGCACCGACCCGGCCGCTTTGTGGAGCGCCGGTGTGCCCTCGTCCTACAGCGTGCAGTTGCCTTTGAACGGCAACACAATCGACAGCGGCGCGGCCAACTGGTCGCTGCAAAACATCGGCCTGTTCGCGCAAGACACCTGGACGGTCAGCGATCAGCTGACCGTCACCGGCGGCGTGCGCTTGGACATGGCCAAGACCGGCGACAGCCCCCTGTTCAATCAAGCGGCGCTGACAAAGTTTGGCTATGACAACCGCCAGACCATTGATGGGCAAACCTTGTTCCAACCCCGCGTTGGCTTTAACTATGCCTTTGCCGGCCTGGAGAAGAAGAAGGCACAACTGCGCGGCGGCTTCGGTTTGTTCCAAGGTGCGGCGGCCAATGTCTGGCTGTCCAACCCCTTCTCGAACACCGGTATGGCGACGGCCAGCTTCAGCTGCGGCGCGACCACCGTTGCTTGCAACACGGTCAAGTTCAATGCGGACCCGGCCAAGCAGCAAGAGATCACCGGTGTACCACCGGCAGCCAATATCGACTTCATCTCCAGCGAGCTGAAGCAGCCTTCGGTCTGGAAAATGAATCTGGCCCTGGACACCGAGCTGCCATGGGCTGGCCTGGTGGCAGGCGCCGAATGGCTGCACACCAAGACGCAAGATGCCATTTTCTACAAGCATCTGAATCTGGGCGCACCAAGTGCCGTCAAGGGTGTCGACGGCCGCGAGCTGTACTACGACGCCAAGGGCTTGAGCACTGGCTGCTGGACGGCCGGTGGTTCCACCGTGACGACCGGTTGCGGCGCCAATTCCAAGGCTTTGCGTGACACCAAGTGGGGCAATGTCTTGCTGGCCGATCGCACATCGCAAGGCGGCGGCGACGCTCTGACCTTGAGCTTGTCGCAGCAAAATCTGGGCTGGGGCTGGCAAGCCGCTTACACCCGCACCAACGCCAAGGAAGTCAGCCCGCTGACCTCCTCGACCTCGGGTTCCAACTATTCCAACCGTGCGGTCTTCAACCCGAACGAGGAAGTCAACTCGACCTCTTCATCCTTGATCAAAGACCGTTTCAACGGCTCGCTGAACTGGTCGCAGGCCCTGGTCGGCAAGTACCGCACGACCTTCGGCGTTTTCTATGAAGGTCGTGCCGGCAAGCCCTACAGCTGGACCTTCAAGAACGATATGAACGGTGATGGCTACAGCGGCAATGACCTGATGTACATCCCCAAGGCTCCAGGTTCGGGTGAGGTGCTGTTCCGCCTGCCTGGCCAAACCGTGGCCGCGTCCGGCGCTGCCGCCGAAGCCAAGTTCTGGGAAGTCGTGGACGGCAACTCGGACCTCAGCTCGGCCAAGGGTGGCGTGATCGGCCGCAATACGGCCAAGTCCAAGTTCGCCAATACCTTTGACTTGCGCCTGAGCCAAGAAGTGCCCGGCTTCTTCGGCAACCAGAAGGGTGTGTTCACCGTCGACATGCTGAACTTCGGCAATTTGCTGAACAAGAACTGGGGCCATATCGACGAAATCCCGTTCACTGCCGGTGGCGGCGCAGGCGGCAATCGTCGCGGCTTCGTCAACTTCGCCGGCATGGAAAACGGTAAGTATGTCTACAGCGTCGTTGGGGCCGATGACTACGAAACCCGTCAGACCAAGGGCGAGTCGCAGTGGGCGGTTCAAGTCACGCTGCGCTACGAGTTCTGAGGTCGCGCCCAAGTACCGGGAGGTACTTGGGGCTACCGAAGGCCTAGGCGCGATTCAAGCGACGGGGCTGAGCTCGCACACAAATGCCGGAAGGCATTTGTGGCTAGCGAAGGAAGCCGCAGGACTGACGACCTTCGAACAGAGACCGCCCCGGTGGCTGGCAGCAAAAAAAGGCCCCTCGTGGGGCCTTTTTTTTTACGGCAACATGTTTGTGGGTAGGTCTGTGTCCCCACCGAAACCCACTAGCGCCCCAGCAAAACCCGATCGAACTTCGGGACACGGAAATCGACCGGCATCGCATCGACGGTGCTGAGCTGAACACTCATGATGTATTCCCCTTCGACTGCCCGGCCATTGAGCTCTTGTGGCTCAAAGACCCATTTCTCCAGCGAGGATTTAGCAAAACGGCGCACCGAATCCGGCATCCCGGGCAAGGCCTCCACCTGGATAGCCGAGCAGACACCGGTGATGCCGACCGTGCAGATGGCCCTGACCTGCCCCTCCCAGCCGCCGACCCTGCCGATGTCATCGGGATAGCTTGCAAAATAGCGCTGCAGCGGCAGCGGTTCCACATTCAAACTTTGAATTTTGACGGTGGCACCGGCCTCATTCGGGCTGATTAACATCTCCAGTCGCACACCGGTCCGGAAGGTCGCCGGACTTCTGCCCTCAAATTGAGGCGGAATACGGGCATTTACAAAGCGCGACTTGATGCCTTGTAGGAACTGCGGCGGCAAGGTCTCTTCATCCAAGACATTGAATTCACGGGCCCTGCCGTCAACATCGAACAAAACCGTGGCCATGACGGTGACCGGATAGGGTTCCTTGCTAGGTTCTCCCGACCAGACCGGCACGGCCAGCAAAGTCAACAACAAGGGCAAGCCGCGGCGGACAGAATTCAGGCGAATTTTCATGGTCTATTTATCAACATGGAGCGGTGCGGCGGGCCATCAACGCTGATCGTTTAGCGCTGGATATCGCCCAGACACAAATATTTGATCTCCACATAGTCATCCACACCCTGGTGCGCGCCCTCGCGGCCCAAGCCGCTTTGCTTGACACCGCCAAAGGGCACTTCGGCCGTGGCGATCAGGCCGGTGTTGATACCGACCATGCCGTACTCCAAGGCCTCGCCGACGCGGAAAACGCGGCCGATATCGCGGCTGTAGAAATAGCTGGCCAGACCGAACTCGGTGTTATTCGCCAAGGCGATCACCTCGGCTTCGGTCGTGAACTTGAACACCGGCGCCACCGGGCCGAAGGTTTCTTCACGCGAGCACAACATCGCCGGCGTGACGTCGGCGAGCAGGGTCGGCTCAAAGAATTGCGCCCCCTGTGTGACCGAGCGCTGCCCGCCGGCCACCAAGCGAGCGCCCAGCGCCAGCGCGTCGGCCACATGGGACTCAACCTTGGCCATTGCCGCCTCATCGATCAAGGGGCCGACATTGACGCCGGCCTCGAAGCCATTGCCCAGCTTCAAGCCGCCCACCTTGGCGGCCAGTTTCTCGATGAAAGCGTCATACACGCCAGCCTGCACGTAGAAGCGATTGGCGCAGACGCAGGTCTGGCCGGCATTGCGGTATTTGCTGGCGATGGCACCCTCGACCGCGCTGTCCAGATCGGCGTCATCGAACACGATGAAGGGCGCATTGCCGCCCAACTCCAGGGACAGCTTCTTGACCGTCTGCGCACATTGGCGGGCCAGAATGCGGCCGACCTCGGTCGAGCCGGTGAAGGACAAATGCCGCACCACATCGCTGTCGCACAGCACATGACCGATGGCCACAGAGTTGTCGGCATCGGCCGTCAGCACATTCAAGACCCCGGCAGGCATGCCGGCGCGCTGCGCCAACTCGGCCACGGCCAGCGCCGACAGCGGCGTTGCCTCGGCCGGCTTGATCACCACCGTGCATCCTGCGGCCAAGGCCGGCGCCACTTTGCGCGTGATCATCGCGACGGGAAAGTTCCAGGGCGTGATCGCCGCGCAAACCCCCATCGCCTGCTTGATGACGAGGTAGCGTTTGTTGTTGTCGGTGGTCGGGATGGTCTCGCCGTAGATGCGCTTGCCTTCCTCGGCAAACCATTCGATGAAGCTGGCGCCGTAGACCACCTCGCCGCGCGCTTCGGCCAGCGGCTTGCCTTGCTCGGCCGTCATGATGCGGGCCAGGTCATCGGCATGCTTGATCAGCAATTGCTGCCAACGCATCAGGATGGCGCCGCGCTCCTTGGCCGTCTTGGCGCGCCAAGGGCCCAGTGCATTGTTGGCGGCTGAAATCGCGGCTTCGGCCTCCGCCCCGCCAAGATTGGCCACCTCGGCCAGCAAAGCACCGGTGGCCGGGTCGGTGACGGCGAACTGGGCACTGCCGGCGACCCATTCGCCATTGATCAGCGCCTGCGTGCGCAAAAGGCTGGCGTCATCCAGGCTGGCCAGCGGGGAAGTCGTGTTGCTTGTCATCTGTTCATCTCCAACTTGAGTCCGCACTCTAACCGCTCTTCAAGCTCGCGCTGTCTCAGCGAAGCCACCCCCCGCCCTTATAATCAAAAGCTCCAAAAATCAAGCATTTACTGCACTCACCCGTGCAGTCACAGCAGAAAGCCCCCGGGAATGAAAGCAGCAGAAATCCGTTCGACCTTTCTGAAGTTCTTCGAGAGCAAGGGTCACCAGATCGTCGCCTCCAGCCCGGTCGTGCCCGGCGATGATCCGACGCTGCTGTTCACCAACGCCGGCATGAACCAGTTCAAGGACGTGTTCCTGGGCTTCGACAAGCGCGCCTACAGCCGCGCCACCACCAGCCAGAAGTGCATCCGCGCCGGCGGCAAGCACAACGACCTCGATAACGTCGGCTACACCGCCCGCCACCACACCTTCTTCGAGATGCTGGGCAACTTCAGCTTCGGCGACTATTTCAAGGAAGACGCGATCGCTTTTGCGTGGGAGTTGCTGACCGAGCACTTCCACCTGCCGGCCGAAAAGCTTTGGGTGACGGTCTACGCCGAGGACGACGAGGCCTACGAGATTTGGAACAAGAAGGTCGGCATCCCGGCCGAGCGCATCGTGCGCATCGGCGACAACAAGGGCGGCCGCTACCTGAGCGACAACTTCTGGATGATGGGCGACACCGGCCCTTGCGGCCCTTGCACCGAAATCTTCTTCGACCATGGCCCCGAAGTGGCCGGCGGCCCTCCCGGCAGCCCGGACGAAAACGGCGACCGCTATATCGAGATCTGGAACAACGTCTTCATGCAGTTCAACCGCACCGAAGACGGCGTGATGCACAAGCTGCCCAAGCCCTCGGTCGACACCGGCATGGGCCTGGAGCGCTTGGCGGCGGTGTTGCAACATGTGCACTCGAACTATTCGATCGACACCTTCTCCGCACTGCTCGAAGCGGCCAAGAAGGCCGTGGACGAAGCAGGTGCCTTGGACTGCGACAAAGACAGCGCCTCGCTGAAGGTCATCGCCGACCATATTCGCGCCTGCTCCTTCACCATCGTCGACGGCATCATCCCGGGCAATGAAGGTCGCGGTTATGTGCTGCGCCGCATTGCACGGCGCGCCATCCGCCACGGCTACAAGCTCGGCGCCCGCACCACCTTCTTCCACAAGATCGTGGGCGAGTTGGTCAACCAGATGGGCGACGCTTACCCCGAGTTGCGTCAGGCGCAGGCCCGCGTGACCGAAGTGTTACGCCAGGAAGAAGAGCGCTTCTTCCAGACCATTGCCAATGGCATGGAGATTCTGGAAGCTGCCCTGACACCGGGCCTCAAGCAACTCGACGGCGAGCTGGCCTTCAAGTTGCACGACACCTTCGGCTTCCCCGTTGACCTGACCGCCGATGTCTGCAGAGAGCGCGACGTCACGGTGGACCAGGCCGGCTTTGACGCCGCGATGGCACGCCAGCGCACACAGGCTCGCGCGGCCGGCAAGTTCAAGATGGCGCAAGGCCTCGCCTATGCCGGTGTGCCGACGGCCTTCCACGGCTACGAGCACCTGGTCTGCGAGACGTCAAAGGTGACGGCGGTCTATATCGACGGCGTCAGCGTGCCCGCAGCCAAGGCCGGCGACGACGCGGTCGTTGTGCTGGATCACACGCCTTTTTATGCCGAGAGCGGCGGCCAGGCTGGTGACGCGGGCGAGCTGCGCAACCCGACGAGCCGCTTCGCCGTGGAAGACACGCTGAAGATCCAGGCCGATGTGTTCGGCCACCATGGCCGGGTGCTCGAAGGCACGGTCACGGTCGGTGATGTGTTCACCGCCAAGGTTGACGCCGACTTGCGAGTGAAGAGCGTGCGCAACCACAGCGCCACCCACCTGATGCACAAGGCCTTGCGCGAAGTGCTGGGCAGCCACGTGCAGCAAAAAGGCTCGCTGGTGAATGCCGAGCGCACCCGCTTTGACTTTGCGCACAACTCGCCCGTGACGGCTGAGGAGATCGCCAAGATCGAAGCCATCGTCAACGCCGAGGTGCTGGCCAATGCTGCGGCCAGCGCCGAAGTGATGGCGCTGGACGACGCGCAGAAGAGTGGTGCCATGATGCTGTTCGGCGAGAAGTACGGCGAGACCGTGCGTGTGTTGACGATTGGCAGCTCGAAGGAACTCTGCGGTGGCACGCATGTCAAGGCCAGCGGCGACATCGGTCTGTTCAAGATCGTCAGCGAAGGCGGCGTCGCCGCCGGCGTGCGCCGGATTGAAGCTGTCACCGGCGACAATGCGCTGGCTTATTGCCAGGAACTGGAAAACACCGTCGGCCGCGCCGCGCAGGCCTTGAAGACCGCGCCGGCCGAGTTGGAAACGCGCCTGCACGCTGTGCTGGATCAGGTCAAATCGCTGGAGAAAGACCTCGCCGCCGCCAAGAGCCGCTTGGCCTCGGCACAGAGCAATGAATTGCTGAGCCAAGCCGTGGACGTTCAAGGCGTGAAAGTGCTGACGGCGACCTTGAGCGGCGCCGACGCCAAGACCTTGCGCGAAACCATCGACAAGTTGCGCGACAAGATGCAGTCGGCCGTGATCGTGCTGGGCGCGGTCGATGGCGACAAGGTCAACTTGGCGGCCGGCGTCACGGCCGACCACATGGCCAAAGGCTTCAAGGCCGGCGAGCTGGTCAATTTTGTCGCCCAGCAGTGCGGCGGCAAGGGTGGCGGCAAGGCCGATCTGGCGATGGCCGGCGGCACACAGCCGAGTGCCTTAGCGGCCGCATTGGCCAGCGTCAGCACCTGGGTAGCTGGCAAACTCTGATTTAAGTACCATGCATCTGACAAGGGCCCTCGGGAACTACCCCAAGGGCCCTTTTTCTACTTCGTTGTTTTTCCCTTTTCAGGAGTCCGCCATGAGCGACACCACCACGATTGACCACGCCAACGCCGAACGCCTGGCTGCCCTCTTGCAAATGTTGGCCGCCAACACGCCGGAAGACGAGGACGCGGTGCCGATCGACACGCTGGACGGCTACCTGACCGCCTTGATCGTCGGCCCAACCGACGCCGGCCCACTGGAGGCGATGGACGCCTTGTTCGGCGACGACTGGGCCGATGAGCTCGACGAGCAAGACGTCACCGAAGAGTTCATGACCGTGCTGCATGAGCGTTGGAACGAGATCACGCTGAGCCTGGAGCCGGTCGCACTCGGCGCCGACCCGGAAGCGATGATGATCGAGCCGCTGATCACCGAGTTTGACGAAGCCACCAAGGCCGGTCTGCTGAGCCAGGGCGTGCTGACGGCCGAGCAAATCGAGCAGTTGCCTCCGAACGGCCTGATGTGGGTCGAAGGCTTTATGCAGGCGGTTGAGGACAATGAGGCCGACTGGTATGTGTTCGACGAAGACAGCGACGATGGCCAGATGCTGGACGCCATGCTGATGGGCGTGGCGGCAGTGGCGATGCCTCCGGGCGATCAACTCGAAGCCTATATCGACGAGCAATACGACGAAGACGAAGAGGTCGACCAGGACGTCTTGCTCGACGACGCGCTGTTCTCAGTGCAAGACTTGCGCACCTTCTGGCTGCAGCAAAAGCTGGCGCAACAAGCGCCAAACTTGGCTTCCTAAGCGGCCATCTATAGCTTGCCGCTGCAGTTCGCAGCGCCGCAGCGGCAGCTGAGCCGCCCCTCATGGTGGCTTTCACCGTAATGGCAAGTTAGTTCTTCACCGGCTGCGATATCTCGCAGCGCATAAAACTCGACCCGCCCCTGGCTGATGCGCAGCACGGCATTCGGTGCACAGCAATGGTTGATATTGCGCAGCGCGGTGAGCGAGTCGGTCGCATCGACTGCGCGGGTTTCCGACACTTCGACGATATGGATGCGCGCCCTTCCCCTGGCGCGCCGCCGCGCTTCGCGTACCGAGATCGATTCACCGCGCAACTCGCCAATCTTGCGCCGCGCGGGAATTGCCTCCTCGGCAAACACGCCCAGCCCATCGATCGGGCTTGCAGCCACCCGCAAAGCAAAGCGCTCGGCTGGCTGCAACTCGCGTTTTTTGGGCTTGGCGAATGCCAGCGATGCGTCGGGCTGAGCCGTTGGGTCAACTGGGCAGAGGACTGGGCTGAGGACTGGGCTGAGGATAGGACTGAGTCTGGGCATGATGGGGTGATTGTCGTTGGCGCGCCGCAAATTTCAATAGCGCTTGACCGAGCCTCGCCAGGGCCTGCATACTGAGCCGATGCAAGCCCTTCAAGCATCTCTAACTTCAATCATCAGCGCGCTGATGTGCGCGGCGCTGGGCGGTCTATTTATGGCCCCTCAGCAGCCCGAGCTCGGTCAGCAGCGGCAGACCTAAGTTCCAGAGATCAGAAAAATTCCCCTTCCAAAAGCCCGCTGCCTCAGCGGGCTTTTTTGTTTTATGCGTCCCTTCTCACCATCTGCCATCAAACCAGGAGAACTCCCATGCAGATCACCATCCGCCGCGCCCAAGTCAGCGATGCCGCAGCCTTCGCCGAGATGATGGCTCACCCCGAGGTGTTCTCGGGTCTGCTGCAAAACCCGTTTCCTAGCGAAGAACAATGGCGTCAGCGCCTGCAGGAAGGTGCCGCGCCAGGCAAGGCTGATTTACACCTTGTGGCGATCAACGAAGAAGGCCGACTGCTGGGCAGCTCCGGCCTGCACGCAGCCGGTGCCGCCTTGCGCCGCCGCCATGTAGCGAGCCTGGGCGTGAGCATTGCGCAATCAGCACAGGGTCAGGGTGTGGGTACCGCCCTGCTGGCGGCACTGCTGGACTATGCGGACAACTGGGCACAGGTCTTGCGCGTCGAGTTGACGGTCTACGCGGACAACGCCCGCGCAATCAAGCTCTATGAGAAATTCGGCTTCGAGCCTGAGGGCCGCATGAAGGGCTATGCGCTGCGGGCCGGCGCTTATGTGGACACTCTGGCGATGGCCCGCTTGCACCCGAAGCCGCCGAGCTGGAACTGAAAGGCTCAAACGTAGAGCGGACCAAGCCGACTCAGATCGGATGGAATTGCGCCCGTTTGCTCTCTGGCACGCGCAAGAGTACGACTTGCTTCTCGCCTTGCTGGCTCTCGCTTTGCCCCTGCACCACCACACGTGGCAATTGCTCTGCCACAACGCGGTGCTGGGGCATCGCGCTGAGGCGCTTGCCGGTGATCACCAAACGAGCGAGCTTGACGACTTCGCTGGCCTCGGCCGGCGTGCTTGGCAGCAGACTTGAGCCAAGCACCGCAAGAGTGAGGCACAAGGTCGAGGCGAGCAAGCGGCCCTTTTTTTTGCAGTCCTCTTTGCTGAACAACATCTGCGAACTCCCCGCCCCCCAAGGGGGCAATATTTGTGATCGGAGTATCGCGAGATCGTCACGCGCCCTCCAGCGCTGAGTGACGAACTGCAGTTTTCAGCGCTCCAAGCGCAGCGCCGTGGGGTGAGAGTCAGCTTGCATCAGTTCCGCGTCGTCCATTCAGGCGTACTTCAGCGCGCCCGACTTGCCCCAGAACACCCGGTAGGCGAATACCGTGTAAATCAGAATGGCCGGCACCGTTGCGGCCACGCCCCAGAGAATGAACTGCAGGGACTTGGGCGCGGCCGCCGCCTGCCAGACCGTCAACTGGTCGATCAGCACATAGGGATAAAGGCTGTAGGCCAGGCCCAAGAAGCTCATCAGCATCACCACCACCATCAGCGCAAATGGCAGCCAGCACAGCTTGCCCAGCACCCGGTGTGAGTTCAAGAGCGCCCGCAAGGCCAGCAAGGCCAGCGCGGTCGACAAGGGAATGGGCAGCAGCGCGATCAGCTCCGGCATCCGGAACCAGCGCTCACTGACGGTCTGGCTCAGCAATGGCGTCGTGATGGACACCAAGGCCAGGCCCAGCACCACCGCCGGCCAAGCCAGCTTGGCGCGCCGCACTGCCAGAGCCTGCAAGCTGCCCTCGCCCTTCATGATCAACCAGGCCGCACCCAGCAAGGCATAGGCGGCAGCCAGCGCCAGCGCGATCAAAAGGGCAAACAAGGTGTAGCCCCAGCCCTGCGCAAAGCCGGTGATATAGCGTGCCAGCATCCAGCCTTGCGACAGCGCAGCGAGCGCGGATCCGGCCATGAAGGCGCGGTTCCACAGCGGCTGCCAGCGCGTCTGCGCCTTGACGCGGAAGTCAAACGCCACACCGCGCAGCGTCAGACCCAAAAGCATCAGCGCCACCGGCAAATAGAGCGCCTGCAGGATCACGCCATGCGCCTTGGGGAAGGCGACCAGCAAGATGCCCACGCCCAGCACCAGCCAGGTTTCATTCGCGTCCCAGAACGGGCCGATCGAGGCCACCATCTGGTCTTTGTGCTCGCCGCTGGCGCCCAGCATCAAGAGCCCGACACCGAGGTCATAACCATCCAGCACCACATACACCAGCAGCGCCAGCCCCATCAGACCCAGGAAGACCAGCGGCATCCAGCCATCGGCACTCATCAGCGCCGCGTTCATGCTGCGCTCCCGGCGAGCTTGGGCTCCGCTTGCGGCACAGGCTCGCTTTTCTCGGCCATGTACTTGATCACCGACACATAGGCAATGATCAACGCCAGGTAGAGGGTGATGTAGCCGGCCAGGGTGGCGGCGATCATCGGTGCCGGCGTGGCGGAGGCCACATCGGCGGTACGCAACAAGCCGTAAACGATGAAGGGTTGGCGGCCGATTTCGGTCACATACCAGCCGGCAATCGTGGCCAGCCAGCCGGAGAAAGTCATCCAGGACAGGCCGATCAATAAAGCTCGGGGTAGGCTTTCAGCAGCCCAATGCCGGTGCCGGAACAGCCACAAGCCGCCCCAGCTGAAGGCCAGCATCAAGAGCCCCGTGCCGACCATGATGCGAAAGCCAAAGAACAAGGGCGCGACGGGAGGATGGGCTCCTTTGAACTCATCCAAGCCCTTGATCTCACCGTCGGCATGATGCGTCAGCACCAGGCTGGCTAGCTTGGGGATGCCGATCTCGAAATCATTGCTGCGCGTCTTGGCGTTCGGCCAGGCGAATAGCAGCAGCGGCGCGCCGCGTTCGGTCTGCCAGACCCCTTCCATCGCCGCGATCTTGGCCGGCTGGTATTTCAAGGTGTTGAGCCCATGCATATCGCCGACCAGGATCTGCAGCGGGATCAGCACGGCAGCCAGCGTCAGGCCGACCCGCAATACCCGCGCCGTGTGTGGCTGCACCTTGCCCTTGAGCAGCTGCCAGGCGCTGACGCCGGCCAGCAAAAAGCTGACCGTCAAGCCCGAGGCCAGCAATTTATGCGTCAAACGGTAGGGGAAGGACGGATTGAAGACCACCGCCCACCAATCCACGGCATGGAACTCGCCGTTGATGATCTCGAAGCCTTGCGGCGTGTGCATCCAGGAATTCAGACTCAAGATCCAGAAGGCGCTCAGCGTGGTGCCGAAGGCCACCATCACCGTGGCAGCCAGGTGCACGCGTTCGCTGACCCGGCCATGGCCGAACAGCATCACACCCAGGAAGCTGGCTTCCAAAAAGAAGGCCGTCAGCACCTCATAGCCCAGCAGGGGGCCGGCGATATTGCCGGCCTTCTCCATAAAGCCAGGCCAGTTGGTGCCGAACTGAAAGCTCATCGTGATGCCGCTGACCACACCCAGGGCAAAGCTCAAGGCAAAAACCTTGGTCCAAAAGCGGTAAGCACTCAACCAAGCTGCCTCATGTGTGAGCAACCAGCGCGCGCGGAAGAACAGCAACACCCAGGCCAGGGCGATGTTGATGGTGGGGAACAGAATATGAAAAGTAATATTGGCGGCAAACTGCATGCGGGCCAGAACGATTGCGTCCATCTCATTCACCTTCAGCTTGATTTGACCGGCCACTGACCGCACGCCCCATTCGCCCAATTCGCCCGGGCAGCTCCAGCATCTTTTGCACCTTGGAGCCCATCTTCATCAGCTGGCCCAGGGTCTGCGAGTCCATCTTCTGGATGTCATCAAACCAGGTCGTCATCAGCTCGATCAGGTCGTGCATGCCGCGCATGCGCTCCTGCGCCACGCGGTCTTCTTCGCAAGTGGGCGTCTCCAGCAAGGCATTGCGCAGCATCGACAGCGTCGGCTCGATCTCGCGTCGGCGCCGCTCTTCAGCCAGCGTGCGGAAAATCTCCCAGGCGTCGCTGGGCGCTTCGAAATACTCGCGCCTGTCGCCGCTCAGGTGGCGCAGCTTGACCAAGCGCCAGGCCTGCAACTCCTTCAAACCCATGGACACATTAGAGCGACTGAACTCCAGGCCTTCGGCGATGTCATCGGCGTTGAGGGCCTGCGGCGAAACGAAAATCAAAGCGTAGATTTGGCCCACCGTACGGTTGATGCCCCAGCGGCTACCCATCTCGCCAAAGTGAGCGACAAAGCTGCGGACCAGCGGACTCATTGCATTCATCAATCAAACTCCTTGCCTGGCATTGCCAGACATTGCCCGACCTTGCTTTGGCGCAAACAAAAGCGACAGCGCTTTTGACTTGGCGCAAGTTTATCCAATTTTCAGTAATTACTGAAAATTCAGCAAAAACAATAAACAGGGCATGGGGATTGCCGATCGACTCAAGCACGTCTGCACAACGGAGGTGCCCCATGAGCAGGATCAATAATCGCGCCCATGCGCAATTTCCAAACATCTTTTCCGAAGCTTGGCCGGGGCGTACTCCTGGCCACGCTGCTGACCCTTGCCGCCGGCGCTGCGCGGGCCGAGCCAGTGCAGATCCCAAGTCTTGATCAGCACGGCGGCCAACCCTTGGCCTTGCTCGGCCACTGGTTCCCAGTCAAGGCCTCGCCCAAGCCCGCGCCCGCCGTCTTGCTGCTGCATGGCTGCGGCGGCCCTTACGACAAAAAAGGCGCTCTGTCCGAGCGCCTGCTGAATTACGTCAGCGTGCTCAACGCCGAAGGCTGGCATGCCTTGGTGCTGGACTCGCTGACGCCACGCGGCGAAAAAGAGTTGTGCACGCAGAAAATCGGCACGCGCGCCGTCACCATGACCGAGCGCCGCCGCGACACGTTTGGCGCACTGCAATGGCTCGCGGACCGCCCCGAGGTGGACGCCCAGCGCTTGGCGCTGCTGGGCTGGTCCAATGGCGGCAGCACCGTTTTGGCCAGCAGCAACACCCTGCATCCCGAGGTCAAAGCGGCGACACAAGATGCACCGAAGCCGCGCGCAGCCGTGGCTTTCTATCCGGGCTGCGAGGCCGATTTGAAGCGCGGCTATTCGCCCAGCGCGCCGCTGCTGATTCTGAGCGGCGGCAGCGATGACTGGACCGCGGCCGCCCCTTGCGAGGCCTTGGCCAAAGCGTCCGAATCGCGAGGCGAGACGCCCCCGCAGCTCAAGGTCTACCCCGGCGCCTTCCATGGTTTTGACTCCTTGGCCCCGGTACGCCTGCGCGCCGATGTACCCAACGGCGTCAAGCCCGGCACCGGCGTGCATGTCGGCGGCCAAGCCGCTGCGCGTGAGGCCTCGCGGCAAGACCTGTTGAGTTTTTTACGCGAGCATTTGAATTGATAAGCCCCGTCCCCTTGCAACTGCACACCGCTCGCCTGCTGCTTCGGGCGCCTTCGGCCGCGCTGGCGCCCGCTGTCAATGGCTTTCAGATGCGCAATCTGGCCCATTTCGCAACCTGGGACCCGCCCTACTCGGCCGACTATTTCGAGCCCGAAGGCGTCAGGGCGCGGCTGGAGCGGGCGGAGCAGGACTTTGCCGCCGGCAGCGCTTACGGCTTCTGGGTCAGCCTCCTGGAGGCGCCGGCCGACCTGATCGGCAAGGTCAACGTGACACAAGTCAGCCGCGGCCCTTTTCAAAGCGCCTCGCTCGGCTATGCCATCGACGCTCAGGCGCAAGGTCAGGGCCTGATGCATGAAGCCTTGCAGGCGGTGATCGCGCTGATGTTCGCCCCGCCGGTGCGCCTGCATCGCTTGCAAGCAGCGGTACGGCCTGAAAACCACGCCAGCTTGGCGGTGATGAAACGTCTGGGATTTGCACATGAGGGCCTCAGCCGGCGCTACTTATTCATCGCCGGCGCCTGGCGCGATCACGAGACTTTTGCGCTGATCAATCCTGACTGGGGTCTTGACGAGCCCCCCTGAATCCGTGTGGCCTGGCTATTTACAATAATTTTTTATTGTTTTACAGTAAACAATTATTGCAATTACCTAAACATGCCCATGGACTCAAGGCCCCATCAAGACAGTGACAAGCTTGCCCGCGTGCGCAGGCTGAGCTGGTGGGTGCGGCTTTTTTGCCTGCTGGGCGCGGTGGCCCTGGTGCTGGCCCCGGCGCTGCTGTGGAGCCAGCCAGAATGGCTGGAGTCGGTTGCGCGCACCAGTTGGATCAGCAAGAGTGGGCCTTTGCAACTCGACGCCGGCAGTCGCTTTTGGGGCTGGCTGGGCAGTTGCCTGCCGAGTGCCGTCTTGTTGTTTGCGCTCTGGCAGATCTGGTCCCTGTTCGGCTACTACCGGCGCGGCGAGATTTTCAAAGCCGGCCCGGCCACTCATTTGCGTCGCCTCGGCGCGGCGCTGATGGTGAACGCCGTCGCCCAGCCACTGTCCACCACCTTGGGCGTGCTGGCGCTGACCATGGGCAACCCACCCGGCCAACGCCAACTGGTGGTCGGCCTAGGGTTCGAGCATTTCACCAGTTTCGGTTTTGGCCTCGCGGTTTTGGTCATCGGCATCGTGATGCAAGAGGCGGCGCGGGTGGCACAAGAGAACGCGGAGTTCGTCTGATGCCGATTCAAGTGACGCTGGACGTGATGCTGGCCAAGCGCAAGATGCGCTCGCGCGAGTTGGCCGAGGCGGTGGGCATCACCGAGGCGAATTTGTCGCTGCTGAAATCAGGCAAGGTACGCGGCGTGCGCTTCGACACCTTGGCGGCCATCTGCCAAGCCTTGCAATGCCAGCCCGGTGAACTGCTCATTTATCTAGACGGACCCGAGTTGCCGCCGCAAGCATGATGACCTTTGAAGCGGACGCCGCACGACGCCGGCGCCAACTCGCTCTGCTGCCGCTGCTGGCCTTGCTGCACCTCGCAATTGGGCTGGGGCTGGCCTCGCAATGGCGGCACAGCAAGCCAACGCCGGCGACCACGGCGCGCATCGAGATGCGATTGCTGGCGGCACCTCTTGTTCCAAAACCAAAACCGGCGGCGATGCCCATGCCGGCTGCGACCCAGCCGCCAGCGCAGCCCCTCGCGATGAAGGCCCGCGCCCCGATAACCGCCCCGATAACCGCCCCCAAGCCGCCCGCCATCCAAGAAGGCGTGACGCCCTCGCTGGCGACCGAGGCCATGGAAGCGGCGGCTTCGGCGCCGCTTCCAACAGCCGCTGTCGCCAGCCCCGGCCTCTTGATCAACACCGAGGCCACCCGGCGCGCGTTGCGCCAAGCCAGTCGCAGCCCCTTGTTGTCGGAGCGCGCAGCGACTGCGATGGGCGACGGCCCGCCACTCGAACGATCCGAAATACTGGGCCAGGAAATCAAGAAGGCCGGCACCGGTGACTGCCTGAAGGGCGACTTCCTAGGCGGCGGCATGGGCTTGCTGAGCGCACCGTTTTGGCTGTTGGCCGAAGCACGCGGCAAATGCGCAAAATGACGCGGGCTTCAAGCGGCTATCTGGACCAACGCTCGGTCGCCGCACGCTGGGGCTGGCTGCTCGTGCTGCTGCTGCACCTCTTGATGTGGGCTTTGCTGCGAGAAGTGCGTCGTTCTGAGCCCTCGGCGCCTGAGCCGAAAGTGAGCAGTGGATGGCTGATTCCAATACCTCTGTTGCTCGCCAAGAAGCAAGCTGCGGAGGACGTTGAGCCGCCCTTGCTTCGCTTGAAACCAAGCTTGGCGCCACGTTTAACAGCACAGCAGCGAACCGACAACTTGGCCGCGCGACCGGTGCCAAGCCCGGGCATTTCGATCAGCAACAGCGGCGCGGAGACAGCAGCGCTAAACCCTGCCAAAGAACTCAAGCCAAGCCCATTGGCGCCGAGCCCTGAACGACTCAAGCTCGGCCTGCCGGCGAGGCCGGCCTCCGCTGCGCAGAGCACGCCGGCACAAATGGCGGCGCAGGATCCTCGCGGCAACTCACACCGCCCCGATATGGGTGAGCGCATGGCCGCAGCACTCGGCAGCGACCCCAGCCTGCGCGAAGAAATCATCAATCCGGGGCATCGACGCTTTCGCCAGGGCAGCAGCTGTATCGACGTGCAAGACACCCGCAACTCGCAACTGAACCCGTTTGACGAGAGCGCCCGCATGGGCGCCAAGCTGATGTCCAAGTGCAAAGACTAGCCCGCCCGCTTCACCAATTTTTTCGACCCAAACAAGCATCTCTACTATGAAACTACCGACTCGATCAATGCTCCTCGGCGCCGCCATGATGGCGCTGTCTACTGCGGCAGTGCAGGCCCAAGACACCCCCCCGCAACAAACCGAAGTCCTCGACGCCGTCTCGGTCAATATGAAACGTGACAACAGCATTCAGCCCTACGGCCGAATGAACGAGGTGCTGAGCATGGTGCAACGCTACGGGCAAGGCCTGTTCCGACTGGAATTCAAGTTAGAGGCCAAGGACCCCAAGGTGCCACTACCGGCGGCGCCGAAGCTGGCCGTGATGCATGCCGATGCCTATGTGCCGATCGTCATCAAGGCAGACGGTAGTTTCGAGTTGCCCGTGCTGCCCAAAGAGCAGGCCAAAGACGCAGAAATCGCGACTAATTTGGTCAAAGGCACGGCCAAGATGAGCGGCAAGCTCTTATTGACCGTCAAGCCCGAGCAGCTCGATTTGGCGACGGTGCGAAAAATCATGAACACCGCCAGAACCATGCGCAGCGAAATCCTGCCCTGGTATCTGCGCTGGGCCTTTCCGCAAGCGGAAGGCGTGCGCATTTGCAGCGCGCAAGCCAACTGGGAGCTGGAGTGGCCCGATCCGGCCGCCGGCAAATCCGCCAACACCGCCGGCCAGTTGCTGACGATTGCGCTGAGCGCCGAGCCGAAGGAGTTGGACCCCGACGAGGTCGGTGCCGCAAAGAAAACGGCCGCCGCCCGGCGCCAATGCACGACGCTGACCGGCCAAGAACGCTGGCCCGATACAGCCCGTCTGCTGGCACCCACCGACACGACCCTAAGCCTGCGCGTCAGCGGCCAGAATTGATGGTCCGCTCAAACCAGTGCGGCTTGACGCTTGGCGCGTGAACTCTTGTGCTGGGCGCGCTGCTCCTCTTGCAGGCGCAGCACGCGGCGTTGCAGCTTGCCGCTGGTCGTCATGGGCAGCGAGTCTGTGAACTCGATTTCTTTTGGCGCCTCGTAGGGCGCCAAAGCCGCACGCACATGGGCTTGCAACTCGGCCACCAAATCGGCCGATTCAAAGTGCCCCGGGCTCAAGACCACATAGGCCTTGACCAGCGCACCGCGCTCGGCATCCGGCTTGGGCACCACCGCCGCGTTGGCCACCGCCGGGTGTTTGACCAAGCAGTTCTCGATCTCACCGGGTCCGATGCGGTAGCCGGCGGACTTGAACATATCGTCGCTGCGGCCCTCAAAAAAGAAATAGCCGTCGGCGTCCATGCGGGCCCGGTCGCCCGTGCGACACCAGCTATTGGCCGGGTCGCCGACGAACTTGGCGTCGGTGGCCGCCTGATTGGCCCAGTAGCCCAAAAAGAACACCGGGTCGAGCGCGCCATGCGTATCCCGCCTGTGCACCGCCACCTCGCCGCTGATGCCGGGCTCGCAAACCTGGCCCGCCTCATCAATCACCGCCACCCGGTGGCCCGGCAACGCCCGCCCCATGCTGCCTGGCCGAGCCGGCCAGAAGCGGCTGCAGTTGCCGACCACATAGTTGATCTCGGTTTGGCCGAACATCTCATTGACCGTCACGCCGAGTTGGCTCTGGCAATAAGCGAACACCGCCTCACCGACCGCCTCGCCCGCACTCATGATGGCCTGCAGCTTGAGCACATAGCGTTTAGTCGGCTGAGGCACAGCCTTGCGCATGGCTTTTAGGGCCGTAGGGAACAAGAAGGTGTGGGTGACGCCGTGGCGCTGCATCAGCTCGAAAGCCTTCTCCGGCGCAAAACGCCCCTGGTAGGCAACGATGGGCCGGCCGAAATACAGCGTCGGCAGCAAGGCATCCATCAAGCCGCCGGTCCAGGCCCAATCAGCCGGGCTCCAGAACACCGCGTCCGACTTCTTGCCCGGATCGGCCGGGTCAAAGCCAAACCAATTCTGGCTGGCGACAAAGCCACTCAGGTTGCCGAGCAAGGCGCGCTGCGGGATCAAGGCACCTTTGGGGTCGCCGGTCGTGCCGCTGGTGTAGATCAACAAGGCGGCATCATCGGCACCGGTGTGCACGGCGCTGAAGCGCGCGGCCTCGGCCTGCAAGGCCTGCATCCAGCACACCTCGTGCTCGCCCTGCGGAACCCCGCCCACCGCGATCAACTCGCGCAGCGCCGGGCAACTGGGCCGCAAGGCCTGCAGCAGCGGCAACCCAACTTCATCGGCAATCGCCAGCACAGCGCCGCTGTCGCGTAAACGAAAGCCCAGTGCATCCGCGCCGAACAGATGCGACAAGGGCATGGCCACCGCGCCGAGTTGGCTGATGGCGATATGGGCCACCGCCGTCTCAAAGCGCTGAGGTAGCACGATGGCGACCCGGTCACCGCGCTGCACACCACGGCGCCGCAAGGCATTGCTCAAACGGTTGGCGGCGCGCTGCAACTGGCCATAACTGTACTGGGCACGGCAACCTCCATCGCCCTCGAAGATGATCGCCAAGGCATCCGGCGTGTCGCGCGCCCAGCGGGCGCAGCAGACCTCGGCCAGATTGAATTCAGCCGGCACCGCCCAACGGAACTCGGCATACAGGGCAGCATAGTCATCACTTGATTGAACAACAGAGTTTTCCATCAAGACTGCCCTTTTTGTGTCGCCAGCAAGTCGGCCATGGTAGCGATGAGCGGCCGAACGGCTCTCATGGAATGCCCTAAGGACTGCCTTGGCCAAACTAAACTTCGCACATGCATATCCGTTTGATTCATAACCCCCGCTGTTCGAAGTCCCGCGAGGCGCTGAGCTTGCTGCAAGTCAGCGGCCACGCCGTCGAAGTGATTGACTACTTGAAAGCCCCCTTGTCTTTGGCTGAGCTGAGCTGCTTGCAACAAAAATTGAATCTGCCGGCACGCGCGATGCTGCGCAGCGGTGAAGACGAGTACGCCGCGCTGGACTTGGCTCGCCCTGAACTGAGCGACGCCGAACTCTTGGCCGCCATCGCGGCTCACCCCAAGCTGCTGCAGCGGCCGATCGTGGAGTTGGAGGCCAAGGCGCTGATCGCGCGGCCGCCCGAATTACTGACCGAGTGGCTGCTTCAGGCCTTGTAACGCGTCAAGGCATCGCCGCTGAGCCGGCAGATTCGCCAGTCAGGCATCACGCTGGCGCCCATGTTTTCGTAAAAGCGGATTGCGTCTTCGTTCCACTCCAGTACGCTCCATTCGAAGCGGCCGTAGTCACGCTCATTGGCGATCTGCGCCAAACGGGTCAGCAAGCCCTTGCCCAGGCCGGTCCGGCGGTGCGCATGGCGCACATAGAGGTCTTCCAAATAGAGGCCGGGCTTGGCCAAGAAGGTACTGAAGTTGGTGAAGAAAAGCGCGAAGCCGACCACCTCGCCCTCAATCTCCCCGACCAAGGCCTCAACCACCGGTTTGGGGCCGAACAGATAGGGCTCCAGCTTGTCGGCCGTCAGCGTCAGCATATGCGTGAGTTGCTCGAACTCGGCCAAGTCGCCAATCAAGCCGACGATGGCCGGCACATCGCGTGCTTCGGCGGGACGTATGGAGTAGGGATTCATGCCGCGGATTCTGCCCGTGAATTTATGTCGCTGTTTTGACGACTCAGACCTGTCACGCAGCCGACAGCCACATCGTCTGTCGCCGGGCTACAGTGCGCCGCATGACTGCCCCCACCTACCTTGCCCGCCGCACGCACCAAAGTCGCTTCATCGAGCTGCGGGGCTTGCGCCACCATGTCTTGCAATGGGGCGGACGCCTGGATGCTAACGTGCCAACCCTGGTGATGCTGCATGGCTGGATGGACGTCGGCGCCTCTTTCCAATTCGTCGTCGACGCGCTGCAAAAGCAGCCAGCGCGCCAAGTGATCAGCATGGACTGGCGTGGTTTCGGGCTGACTGCCGGCAGCGGCGCCGACGCCTACTGGTTCCCCGACTATCTGGGCGACCTCGACGCCTTGCTGGACACGCTCAGCCCCGAGCAGCCGGTGGACCTCTTGGGCCACAGCATGGGTGGCAATGTGGTGATGAGTTATGCCGGCGTACGCCCGGACCGTGTGCGCCGCTTGATCAATCTGGAAGGCTTCGGTCTGCCCGAGACGCAGGCTAGCCAAGCGCCCGGTCGGCTGGCGAAATGGCTGGACGATTTGAAGCAGCCGCAGGAGCTGAAAAGCTATCCGGATCTGGCGGCGGTGGCCGCACGCCTGATGAAGACCAACCCGCGCTTGCCGGCCCTTAAAGCGGCCTGGCTGGCACCGCATTGGTCGCGCGAAGTAGGCGGCGCTTGGCACATCCTGGCCGACCCGGCGCACAAGCGCGCCAACCCCATGCTCTACCGCAAGGACGAAATCCTGGCCACCTGGGCGCGTATTGATGCGCCCTTGCTCTGGGTCGAGGGTGCCTGCACCGACCTGACGAAGTTCTGGGGCACACGCTACCCGCGCAGCGACTTTGAGAGCCGCTTGAGCGTCGTGCCAAACGTACAACGGCAAATCTTGGCCGACGCCGGCCATATGTTGCATCACGATCAGCCGGAGGCACTTGCAGCAGCGATCGAATCCTTTCTGAGCTGATCCCGGTAAGCCTCGTCGAGCTTGCGCGCAGCCCATGCGTAATAGGCAATCAAGACGCAGTACAGCAACAACAATCCTTGCGCGGCCAGCCAAAAACTGAAGGGCCAGCCGAAGAAGCTGAAGTTCAGCTCGCGGGAAAAAAAGATGCCTCCAAAGGTGGCCACAGCCCAGATCAACAACAGCCCAAAGCTCAGGCGACGGCTGCGCTGCCAATAGATCGAGTGAGCCGCCAGTGACTCCATCGAAGGTGCAAGCTCGCTTTTGCTTGGACTCATAGGCATTGCGAGACACCCACGCTCAAGCAATATTGCAGCTTCAGCCCCGTCGAGATCAACCAGACCAAGCCCAGGGCTGCCGCCAGCAGCCAGCGCAAACGCGGCTCCGCTGCGGCCGGCATCAGCCGGCGCAACGGTGCCAGCAAGGGCTGGGTCAGCCATTGCAGCACCTGATAAATGGGGTTGCGCGCCCGCGACTGGCCGGCGAGCAGGGCCAACAATGCCTGTGCCGCCAAGGTCATCAAGGCAATTTCGGCCCACATCTTCAAGGCAGTGGTGAACAGCAACATGGCCGCGAGTGTGCCGCAATCTGACCCCAAGTAACAGGCTGAAAGCCCTGATTCCGGCCCTGATGCTATGAGCCGGCCCGGCCGTGTGAAAATAGCGGACTCTGGACGGTCGAGAACTGCTGCACTTCAGCGCATTCAGTCGACCGGTGCCGCAAGGAAAAGAACATGGACATCGAACACATCAACGCCATCGGCGTCTCCCTGACCGATCTGACAGCGCGGACTGCCGCGCTAAGGGGGTATCTTTGACTACGACCGCAAAGCCCTGCGCCTGAACGAAGTCAATGCCGCTTTAGAAAACCCCAGCGTCTGGAACGAACCCAAGCGCGCCCAGGAGTTGGGCAAGGAAAAACGCACGTTGGAGAACGTGGTTGAGACCATCAATCACCTCGAAAGCAATCTGGCCGACAA
The DNA here is from genome assembly GCF_025717555.1 of Paucibacter sp. B2R-40. GTDB lineage: Bacteria > Pseudomonadota > Gammaproteobacteria > Burkholderiales > Burkholderiaceae_C > Paucibacter_A. Next base: position 409,074 of record NZ_JAJIRP010000005.1, read on the forward strand.
CCTCGAGTTGTACGAGATGAGCAAGGCCGATGAAGACTTCGACGGTCTGGCTGCTATCGAAGGCGATGCAGCCAAGCTGAAGGAAACCGTCGAGCAGATGGAATTCCGCCGCATGTTCAACAACCCGGCCGATCCGCTGAACTGCTTTGTCGACATCCAGGCCGGCGCCGGCGGCACCGAGGCCTGCGACTGGGCAAGCATGCTCTTGCGCCAATACCTGAAATACGCCGAGCGCAAGGGCTTCAAGACCACGCTGGAAGACGAAACACCGGGCGATGTGGCCGGCATCAAGAGCGCCACCATCAAGGTCGAGGGCGAGTACGCTTTCGGCCTGCTGCGCACCGAAACCGGCGTGCACCGCCTGGTGCGCAAGAGCCCGTTCGACAGCTCGGGCGGGCGCCACACCAGCTTTGCTTCGTTGTTTGTCTACCCCGAAGTGGATGACTCGATCGAGATCGACATTAACCCGGCCGATGTGCGCACCGATACCTTCCGCGCCTCCGGCGCCGGTGGTCAGCACATCAATAAGACCGATTCGGCCGTGCGTCTGACGCATATTCCGACCGGCATCGTCGTGCAGTGCCAGGACGGCCGCAGCCAGCATGGCAACCGCGATGTGGCCTGGAAGCGCCTGCGCTCACGCCTGTACGATTTCGAAATGCGCAAGCGCATGGAAGAGCAGCAAAAGCTCGAAGACACCAAGACCGATGTCGGCTGGGGCCATCAGATTCGCAGCTATGTGCTGGATCAGAGTCGCATCAAGGATTTGCGCACCAACTACGAGACCTCGGCCACCCAGAAAGTGCTGGACGGCGACCTCGACCCCTTCATCTCTGAAAGCCTGAAGCAAGGCGTCTGAGCCTAGGACCCAAGTACTTCGCTCTGAACTCCTCAATGACCCCGCGCCGTTTGCGGGGTTTTCATCCCATCAAGCCACCCAAGGATGCCCGCCATGCGTGAAGGCACTGCCACCCTGATTCGCCGCGAAGACTATCAAGCTCCCGCGTTCTGGATTCGCACCATCGACCTGACTTTTGATCTGGACCCGGCCAAGACCTTGGTCACGGCCAAGATGCAACTCGAGCGCAATCGCGACGTCGCCCATGGCCCGCTGCGCCTGCACGGCGAGGCGCTGAATGTGCTGCGTGTGCTGATCGATGGCGAGAGCGTGTCCTTCCGCCAGGACGGCGATCAACTGGTGATCGACAACGCGCCCGACGCCGATTTCGCCTTGGAGCTGCGCAACACCTGTGCGCCCGACAAGAACACCACGCTGAACGGCCTCTACACCTCGGGCGGCAGTTTCTTCACGCAATGCGAGGCCGAGGGCTTCCGCCGCATCACCTACTTCCTGGACCGCCCCGATGTGATGGCCGTCTACACCGTGCTGCTGCGTGCCGACAAGGCCAAGTACCCGGTGCTGCTGTCGAATGGCAATCTGCTGGAAAGCGGTGATCTGCCGAATGGCCGCCACTTCGCCAAATGGCATGACCCCTTCCCGAAGCCGAGCTATTTGTTCGCACTGGTGGCAGGTGATCTGGTGGCACGCGAGCAGCGCGTACGCACGCGTGCCGGCAAAGATCATTTGCTGCAGGTCTATGTGCGTCGCGGCGACCTGGAAAAGACCGAACACGCCATGAACTCGCTGATCGCTTCCATCGTCTGGGACGAAGCGCGCTTCAATTTGCCGCTGGATCTGGAGCGCTTCATGATCGTCGGCGTGTCCGACTTCAATATGGGCGCGATGGAAAACAAGGGCCTGAACATTTTCAACACCTCGGCGCTCCTGGCCTCGGCCGCCACCGCCACCGACGCGGACTTTGGCCGCATCGAGTCCATCGTCGCGCACGAGTACTTCCACAACTGGACCGGCAACCGCGTCACCTGCCGCGACTGGTTCCAGCTCTCGCTGAAAGAAGGCCTGACGGTCTTCCGCGATCAAGAATTCAGCATGGACATGGCCGGCAGCGCCTCGGCCCGCGCCGTTTGCCGCATCCAGGACGTGCGCAATTTGCGCGCCGCGCAGTTTCCCGAGGACTCCGGCGCCATGGCCCACGCTGTGCGGCCAGACAGTTATGTGGAAATCAACAATTTCTACACGACGACGATTTACGAAAAGGGCTCGGAAGTCGTGCGCATGTACCAGACCCTGGTCGGGCGCGCTGGCTTCGAAGCCGGCCTCAAGCTCTACTTCGAGCGCCATGACGGCCAAGCCGTCACTTGCGATGAGTTTGCCGCCGCCATCGCCGATGCCAACCCTGGCTCGGCGCTGACGACTCGCCTGGATGCCTTCAAGCGCTGGTACTCGCAGGCCGGCACGCCTCATGTGAAGGCGCGCGGCGTCTATGACGCAGCCGCGCAAACGTACACGCTGACGCTGAGTCAACATTCACGCGCCACACCGGGCCAGCCCGAGAAATTGCCGCAGGTGATTCCGGTCGCCATGGGCCTGTTGAGTGCCGAGGGTCAGTCCTTGCCTTTGCATTTACAGGGCGAAGCCGCCGCAGTCGGCACGGACCATGTGCTGGTGCTGGAGCAGGCCGAGCAAAGCTTTGTCTTCATCAACGTCAGCACGGCGCCGGTGCCCTCGCTGCTGCGAGACTTCTCCGCGCCGGTGATCCTGGACGACGGCCTCAGTGACGCCGAACTGCTGGTGCTGTTGCAGCATGACAGCGACGCCTTCAATCGATGGGAAGCTGGCCAGCGCCTGGCGCTGAACCGCATCCTCGCGGCATTGCAGAGCGGCGCCGCGCTGCAACTTGATCAAGCCTACTTGGATGCGATGCGCGCCGTGCTGCGCCACCCACAGCTGGACGCGGCTTTCAAGGAACTGGCGCTGACCTTGCCGGGCGAAGGCTATATTGCCGAGCAGTTGGAGGTGGTCGATCCGCAGGCTATTCACGCGGTCGTACAAGCTGCCCAAGAACAATTGGCCGCAGCACTGCGCGACGATTGGATCAGCGCCTTCGAGGCCAACCAGGTCAAGGGCGGCTACTCGCCGGACCCGGTCTCCAGCGGCAAACGCGCGCTCGCCAATCTGGCCCTCAGCATGTTGGTGCTGGACGCGCCGCGCGTGCAAGACAGCGTCTGGCCGGGCCGCGCCTACCAGCGTTTCAAGGACGCCGGCAATATGACCGACCGCCTGGGCGCCTTGGCCGCCTTGGTCAATGCACATGCCGAACTGGCCGACAGCGCGCTGGAGCGCTTCCACGAGCTGTTCAGGGACGACCCGCTGGTGGTCGACAAATGGTTCGCGCTACAGGGCCGTGCGCCCGAGCAAGACGGCAAGACCTTTGCCCGCGTCAAGCAATTGACCAAGCATGCCGACTTCACGCTGAAGAACCCGAACCGTGCGCGCAGCCTGCTGTTTTCGCTGTGCATGTACAACCCGGCCGCCTTCCACCGCGCTGATGCAGCGGGTTATGTGTTCTGGGCCGAGCAGGTCTTGGCACTGGACGCGATCAACCCGCAAATCGCCAGCCGCCTGGCCCGCGTGATGGACCGTTGGAGCAGCTTGGCACCCGCCTATCGCAGCGCCGCGCTGGAGGCAATTCGCCGCGTTGCGGCCAAGGCCGACTTGTCCAATGATGTGCGCGAAGTGATCAGCCGCGCGCTAGCTTCAGTCACGGCTGCTTGATAAGCTGCTCAAGCCACTAACTCTGGATTTCCCAACATCATGACCCGACGCATCAGCCTGACCCAATACCTGATCGAACAGCAGCGCCAATATGGCCAGATCCCGCAGGAACTGCGGCTCTTGATCGAGGTGGTGGCGCGCGCTTGCAAGCGCATCTCCATCAGTGTCACCAAGGGCGCTTTGGGTGAAGTGCTGGGCACGGCAGGCAGCGAAAACGTGCAGGGCGAGATCCAGAAGAAGCTCGACATCATCGCCAACGAAGTGCTGATCGAAGCGAACGAATGGGGCGGCCACTTGGCGGCGATGGCCTCCGAGGAAATGGAAGGCATCCACATCGTGCCCAACCGTTACCCGCAAGGCGAATACCTGCTGATGTTCGACCCGCTCGACGGCTCCAGCAATATCGACGTCAACGTCTCGATCGGCACGATCTTCTCGGTCTTGAAGAAGGCCGAGGGCAGCAAGGGCGTGTCGGAAGACGACTTCCTGCAGCCCGGCACCGCGCAGGTTGCAGCCGGTTACTGCGTCTACGGCCCGCAGACCACGCTGGTCTTGACCTTCGGCCAAGGTGTGGCGATGTTCACCTTGGACCGCGAGCAAGGCTCCTTCGTGCTGACCAGCGAAGACGTCAAGATCCCCGAGGACACCAAAGAATTCGCCATAAATATGTCGAATATGCGCCATTGGGACGAACCGGTAACGCGTTATATCGACGAAGCCTTGGCCGGCAGCACCGGGCCGCGCGCCAAAGACTTCAATATGCGCTGGATCGCCTCCATGGTGGCCGACGTACACCGCATCCTGACCCGTGGTGGTGTCTTCCTCTACCCCTGGGACAAGCGCGAACCCAACAAGGCCGGCAAGCTGCGCCTGATGTACGAGGCCAACCCGATGGCCTTCCTGGTCGAACAAGCCGGAGGTGCCGCCACCAACGCCCGCCAGCGCATCATGGACCTGCAGCCCACACAGTTGCACGAGCGTGTCGCCGTGGTGCTGGGCTCGAAGAAAGAAGTCGAGCGCGTCACCGACTACCATCTGGCCGCCGACAAAAATAAAGCTAGAATCTAGGGCTTGATGCCGGTGTAGCTCAGTCGGTAGAGCAGCTCATTCGTAATGAGAAGGTCGGGTGTTCGATTCATCTCTCCGGCACCATCAACACAAACAACAAAGCCCAGACTAACCCTCTGGGCTTTGTTGTTTGTGGTCGGCGCTTGGGAGGGCCGGCGCGAGCCTACCAAGCGCCGCAGGTCAATCAATTCCCCACCGTCACCCAAGCCAGCTCCAGCCAGTTGTCGGCCCGGTGCACTACATTGACATTGCTGCGCGCCGCCCAGGGGATCATCTGGCGGTGTAACGGCAGCACATGGAATTGCTCTTTGTACTCGGTCAGCGCGGCCTTGATCAATTGCTCGCGCTTGGCCGCATCGGGCTCGACCGATGACTGCGCCGCCAATGCATCGAACTTGTCGTTATGCACATTGCCATAGTTATACAAACCGACGCCCCTGTCACCGCGATTACGGTAAACCGGCGTCATGATGGACTCGGCGTCATTGATGGCACCACCCCAGCCGTAGAGAAACAAGCTGGTGTCTAGCTTTTCCAGCTTGGGGAAAAAGGTCACCCGCGGCATCGCCGAGACCCGCACTTTGACCTTCAACTGCGCCCACATCGCGGCCAAGGCCTGGCAAATCTCTTCGTCATTGATGTAGCGGTTGTTCGGGCAATCAAGTGTGACTTCGAAGCCGTCCGGGTAGCCGGCTTCCGCCATCAGCTTGCGCGCGGCGGCCATGTCATAGGGATAACGGGCTTCCAACGCGGCATCATAAAAACTCGCCGTCGCCGAAGGCGTCGGGCTGCCGGTAGGCTGGCTCAGGCCGTTCATCAGCTTGACGCGCATCGCCTCCACGTCAACCGCTTGATAGAGTGCTTTGCGCACGCGAATGTCTTTAAATGGGTTTTTGTCGCCGGCCACATTGGCGTAAAGCAGCTTGTCGCGGGCCTGATCCATGCCAATGAAGATGATGCGGTTCTCTGGCCCATCAATCACCTTGACGCCGCTGGTATTGCGCAGGCGCGGCACATCGCGTGGCGCCGGGTCGAGCACAAAGTCGATCTCGCCCGACACCAGGGCCGCCAAACGCGTGGCGTCATTACCGATCGGCGTGAACACCATTTGCTGCACATTGCCATCAAACTTGCCCCACCAAGCCGGATTGCGCTTGAAGACCGTCTTGACGCCAGGTTGGCGCGTTTGCAGCATAAAGGGGCCGGTGCCGTTGGCATTCATGCTGGTGAAGCTCTCCTCCTTGTTCTTGAAGTCAAGCGGTCGCACTGCGCGATTGGCCTCGGACCATGATTTGCTCATGATCCAGAGCGTGTCCAGATGCTGCAGAAAGATCGGGTTATAGCTGCTCAGCTGAAACTCGACCGTCAAGTCATCGACCTTGCGCGCGGTGCCCACCGCATTGGCGTAAACGGATATTTGCGAGGTCGGTGCGGCGGCGCGCTGGACGGAGAACACCACATCGTCGGCCGTAAAGGGGCGACCGTCATGAAACTTCACGCCGGGGCGCAGCTTGAAGCGCCACAGCAGCGGCGAGACTTGCGTCCATTCGGTGGCAAGACCCGGCACGATATTCAGCTTGCGGTCGCGCCGAGTCAGGCGCTCATAAATCTGACCGTTGACCATATTGGTCATGCTCTCGTTTTGCGAATGCGGGTCCATGGTCTGTGGGTCGCCCTGGCTGGCCCAGCGCAGTGTCTGCGCCTGCGCCACTCCCATTTGGCCCAGCTGAGCGAAGGCCAGCAGAACAACAGCAGCTATATTTTTCTTCATCCCGGGTCTCCCGCCGATTGATGCTGCGCCGAGTTTAGGCAAGGAGCGCCGACCAGCGGCTCGGGGTAAACCTATGGGAGCTTGATCTAACTCAGACCTTGCGCCAAATCTCATCCAAATGCGTAAAGCCCCAGTCCTGCGGCGACTCGCGACCGACGACGCGGTCAGTCACGGCCGCGTCGGACAAGTCAAGCGTCTGCACCGAGATGGGCAGCTTAGAGCGGGTTGAGTAAAACACGCGCACCACCGGTGCGGCCAAGTTCTGAGAGTTCAAATCCAGTACCACCGCCAAGCGACCTGACTCCAGCTTGACCAAGCTGCCAACCGGGTAGATACCCACGCACATGACGAAAGCCTTGAACACGACCGGATCAAACTGTCCCGTCCATTGCGCCATGCGTTGAATCGAGCCGGCCGGATCCCAGGCCGCCTTGTAGGGCCGGGTCGAGGTGATCGCGTCATAGACATCGCAGACCGACCCCATGCGCGCCAGCAAGCTGATCTGCTCGCCCTTGAGCTTTTGCGGGTAGCCGGTGCCGTCCATCTTTTCATGATGGTGCAAGCAGACATCCAGCGCTGAAGCGGACACACCGCCACTTTCCTTGAGCATTTGATAGCCCCGCACCGGATGCGAGCGAATCACCGTGAACTCGGCATCAGTCAAGGCACCGGTTTTGTTCAGTATCTCCAAAGGCATCGCCATCTTGCCGATGTCGTGCAAAAGTCCGGCCATGCCCGCCTCACGGGCCTGGTCTTCATCTAGGCCGAGCTGCCGACTCAAGGACACCATCAATGCACATACCGCGACCGAGTGCATATAGGTGTAGTCGTCCTTGGTCTTGAGCCGTGCCAGGCTGATCAAGGCCGACGGGTTGCGGGCGACCGAATTGGCGATCTCCTCCACCAAGGGCTGGCATTGCTCGCTGTTGATCGCGTTGCCCATACGGGCCTCGCCGAACAAGGCCGTGATCTGCTCGCGCGAGCGGTTCATCAACAGCGTGGCCTGCTCCATCTCTGCGCCCATGGTCACACGTGCAGCCCGGGCGCCGGGCTTGGGCGGAGGATTGATTGGGCTGCCAAGGGGCAGTTGGGGTTCCAGGGGCGCTACAGGAGCTGCAGGCGCTGCAGCCGGCAAGTCTGCCGCCGCCAAGTCGGTCGGCGGGCCGCCGGGTTCTTCTGCGGCCAAGTCAGCTCCCTTGCTGACATCGATCCAAACCGCCGGCACGCCGCTCCTCAGCAAAGCATCCAAGTCGGCTTGATCCCGCAACACAAACTTGGTCTTCCAAAAAGGATGCGATAGCCATGAGCCCTCCATCGACTGGAGAAACATGCCCAACTCGACCTGCTGGGTGGGTATCTTTTTTAGCATCGCTGGCCCAAACGACTCATTGCGGAGTCAACACTTGAGTATCTGCCCTGTGCATCATTTTGCATTTGCCGAATTGCATAAAAAAAGCCGCCATTTAGGCGACTTTTTTGCGTTTCAGGCCAAACCAGCAGGCTGGTTCAATGCGTGGGCTCAGCGGAACTTGCTCTGCGGCACAGTGCGCAACTCGCCCGGCAAAGAGGCCAGGTAATTGGCCAGCGCCTTCAACTCGGTGTGGCTGAACTGCTTGACCTGGCCCGCCATAATCGCGTTGTTGCGCCCATAGGTCGCCTTACCTTCGGCTTGATAGGACTTCAGCGCCACATACAGATAGTCGGCATGCTGACCGGCCAGCTTCGGGTAAGCGCCGTCAATCGGCTTGCTGAAGTTGGCGCCGTGGCAGGACGCGCAGGCCCCCTTGCTCAACAACTCGGCCACTTGAGCGCTAGGCGGCGTGACGGTCTCGGGCACCGGCGGCACGCCGGCTTGTTTCTCGTAATAGGCGGCCACATCGGCCATGTCTTGCTCGCTCAAATGCTGGCCGATGCCGCGCATCGTCGGGTGCTTGCGCTCACCCTTGTTGTAGGCATTCAAGGCCGAAATGATGTACTTGGCGTTTTGCCCGGCAATCATCGGCACCTTGTGCACTTCGGGAAAGCTGGCTTGGTAGCCAGGGATGCCATGGCAACCGATGCACATGGCAACCTTGGTTTGTACCGAGGTCTGAGCCGAACCATTCGCCTTGGCATCGGCCGGGGCCTGGGCTTGGGCATTAGCGGAGGCGCTGGCGCAAAACGAGGCGGCCAAGGCGAGCGAGATCTGCAGCAGTTTTTTCATAGTCCCAGGGGTCTTGTTCTGAATCCGATCGGCATTATAGAGGCCGCCCCTATACTCATTCGAACCTATATTACGTTTGATCTAAGCCATGAAATTTGCAGGTTCCGACCAATACGTTGCCACCGCTGACTTGATGCTGGCCGTCAACGCCAGCGCCACCTTGCAGCGCCCCTTGCTGGTCAAGGGCGAACCCGGCACCGGCAAGACCATGCTGGCCGAGGAAGTGGCCGCCGCTTTGGGCATGCCGCTGCTGCAATGGCATATCAAGTCGACCACCAAGGCCCAGCAAGGCCTGTACGAGTACGACGCCGTCAGCCGCCTGCGGGACAGCCAGCTCTCCGGCATTGAAGGTGCCGAAAAGGTCAAGAACATCGAGAACTACATCGTCAAGGGCGTGCTCTGGCAGGCTTTCGAGGCCGATCAACCGGTGGCCTTGCTGATCGACGAGATCGACAAAGCCGACATCGAATTCCCCAACGACTTGTTGCGCGAGATCGACCGGATGGAGTTCTATGTCTACGAGACCCGTCAACTGATCAAGGCCAAGCATCGCCCGCTGGTTTTCATCACCTCCAACAATGAAAAAGAGTTGCCCGACGCGTTTTTGCGCCGCTGCTTCTTTCACTACATCAAGTTCCCCGACCCGGCGACCATGCAGGCCATCGTCGACGTGCATTTCCCAGGCCTGAAGAAAGAGCTGCTGGCGGCCGCGCTGAAGACCTTCTTCGACGTGCGCAACTTGCCGGGCCTGAAGAAGAAACCGTCCACTTCGGAGCTGCTCGACTGGCTCAAGCTGCTGGTGGCCGAGGACATCCCGACTTCAGCGCTGCAAAGCCAGGATGAGCGCGTCAGCATTCCGCCGTTGGTTGGCGCCCTGCTCAAGAACGAGCAAGACCTGACCCTGTTCGAAAAGCTCATACAGATGCAGCGCCATAACCGCTGACTTGAGCAGATCCAAAACCACAAGACAGACCATGACCTCTCCCCTCAAAAATGCTGCCCTTGAAGGCTTGGCCGATGCCGGTGGTTTCGTACTGGGCGCCCTGGCTGGCTGGCAACTTGGCATTCTTTTTGGCTATGACTTCGTCAACACGCCCGGCTGGGGCTTGCCGCAAGTCACCGGCCTGCTCTTCATCGTGCTCGGCTGCGGGGCCGGGCGCCTGCTGTTTCGTCGCCTTTTGAAGCAATTTTTTCCATCGGATAAAGCATGAGCAAGACTCGTAAATTTGATGTCGACGCACTCTGGCAAATCGAGCGCGTCGGCGCGCCCAGCCTGTCGCCCGATGGCGCACAAGCAGTGGCCAGCTTGTCGCAGTTCGATATGGCAGAGAACAAGAGTCGCTCCAGCCTGTATCTATTGTCCGCGCTGGGCGGAGAGCCGCGCCGCTTGACCAGTGCAGGCGACAAAGACGGCACACCGCAGTGGAGTCCCACGGGTGAGTTGATCGCCTTTTTGGCCAAGCGCGAGCAAGAAGGCGTCAAGGACGAAGAAGCGCAGCTTTATGTGATTGCGCCGGACGGTGGCGAAGCACGACGGCTCGGCCCCATCGCCACTGGCGTGGAGGCCTTCAAGTGGTTCCCCGACGGCCGCCGCATCGCCTTCATCTCCTGGGTCTGGCCCGAGCTCAAGGGCTCAAAAGCGCAGGCCAAGGCGCACAAAGATTTCAAGGCGCGCAAGCAGACCGGCTATGTCACCAGCGAAGCGTTTTACCGCTACTGGGATCACAGCATTCCGATGGGGCGGGTCGCCCATCTGCATGTCATCGACGTCAAGAGCGGCAAGACCCAAGACCTGTTTGAAGGCAGTGACTTCGAACTCAGCCGCGCCGACGCGGGCAATGAATGCTTCGACATCTCGCCCGATGGCCGCCGCATCGTCTTTGCCTTCGATCCTGCGGCCGAGAAGAAAGTCGGCAACTGCTTTGCGCTGGCCGAGCTAACGCTTAAATCAGGCGAATTCCGCACCCTCTTGCAAGACGCGGCCTGGGATTTTGGCGCACCGCGCTACAGCCACGGCGGCCGGCATCTGGCGTTTTTGGCCAGCAACCAGGGCCTCAAGCACACGATGCCGGCGCAACTGGCGGTGCTGGATACCCATGGCCAATGGGCGGTGGTGTCGGCCGACTGGGACCGCGAAGTCGCCGCACCCCTGGTCTGGGCCGAGGATGACTTATCGCTGCTGTTTTGCGCCGAGCAGGCCGGCCGGCGCCACCTCTGGCGCTTTGACCTGCCAGCCGCCTCGGCTGCGATCGAATTCGAAGGCGGCCATGCAACAAGCTTCGCGGCCGCTGCGGGCGTGATCGTCATCAACCACGACAGCATTCACTTCCCGCCGCGCTTGTCGGTGCTGGATGAGGAGAAGAAGGCGCAGCGCATCGAGTCCTTCAACGCTGACTTGCTGGCAGCGCACAAATTCTCCAAGATCGAGGAAGTCTTCTACGCCGGCGCACAGGGCGAGCAGGTGCAAATGTGGCTGGCCTACCCGCCCGGCTTCGACGCCAAGAAGAAATACCCGGTCATGCATCTGATCCACGGCGGCCCGCACACCGCCATGGGTGACAGCTGGCATTGGCGCTGGAACCATCAGCTCTTTGCCGCCGAGGGCTATGTCGTCGCCGCCGTCAACTACCATGGCTCATCCAGCTTCGGCCATGCTTTTCTGGACTCGATCACGCACCGCTGGGGCGAGCTGGAGTTGCAAGACATCGAGGCCGGCACCGATTGGATCTTGAAGAAGCCTTGGGCCGACAAAGGCCGCATTTACGCCACCGGCGGCAGCTACGGCGGCTTCATGGTCGCATGGATGAACGGGCATGTGGAGCCTGGGCGTTACCAAGCCTATATCTGCCACGCCGGCTGCTTCGACTGGCAAGCCATGTATGCCGACGATTGCTACACCTGGCATGTCAAAGAACTGGGCGCCAACTACTGGGTCGACCCGGCAAAAGTCGCCGCCCAAAGCCCGGTCAATTTTGCCCAGCACATGCAAACGCCCACGCTGGTCATCCACGGCGCGCTCGACTACCGTGTGCCCGACGCCCAGGGTCTGGCCTACTACAACACGCTCAAATCGCGCGGCGTCGACGCGCGCCTGCTGTGGTTCCCGGACGAAAACCATTGGGTGCTCAAGCCGCAAAACAGCAAGCTCTGGTACGGTGAGTTTTTTGATTGGCTCAAGCGCCACGGCGGCAAAGGGACGCGCGGCCTAAAGAGCTGAGCCAAGCAAACCTGCTAAGCCCAAATCGCCCTGCCCGCTGAATGCGGCGCAGGGCTTTTTTTCGTCAGCAGCCCCAAGCAATTGGCCATTGAATGGCCGTTGATTGGCCACTGACTGGCCGCAGGCTTGACACAAAAAGCGACCTGTTCACAGCGTACTTCATCACCACCAACAGCAGCTGCCATTGACACAATCAGGCAAGGACTCGAACTGCGCCTCGGCCGGCCTGCGTCCGTCGAATTCATCAGCACGGACCAGTCAGTCAAATCACCGCTCCTCTCCCTTAGGCCAAGAATGTCTTCAAGCCCTCGCGTCGCATCTCTACTGTCCTCGCAAGGCGATGGCTTTAAACCGAACCTGCCAAAGCAGTTGCTGCTCTGGCTCTGTGCCTCGCCCCTGCTGGCCGTGCAAGCAATGGCGCAGACCCCGCCGGACGCCGGTAGCCTGCTGCAGCAACAGCGCCAAAGCTCGCCGCAACTGCTGCCACCCAGCAAGGACCAAACTCCGCGCCTGCGCCAGGCCGTGGAATCCACCTTGACCGGCGGCCGCCAAGTGCAAGTGCAGCGCTTCGAGTTGGCGGGCAACCTTCTGCTCAATGACGCTAGCTTGCAAAGCGCGCTTGCAGACTACCGGGGCCGCAAGCTCGGCCTGGGCGAATTGCAACGCGCGGCGGCCGCAGTAAGCGAGGCCTACGCACAAGCCGGCTGGCTGGCCCGGGTGTATTTACCCCCGCAAGACATCACCGACGGCGTGATCAGCCTACAAATCGAAGAAGCCCGTTTCGGCGCGCTGCGCTTTCTTGACTCCGGCAACACTCGATTTAACCGAGAGCGCGCCCAAGCGATGGTCGCCGCTCAACAAGCGCCCAGCGCGGCGCTGAACCTCAACGCGCTGGACCGCACCTTGTTGTTGCTCAGCGACTTGCCCGGCGTCAGCAGCAGCGGCAGCCTGGTGGCCGGCAGCGCGGCCGGTGAAACCGATCTTTTGCTCAAACTGGAGGATGGCCCGCTGCTAATCGGCGATGTCGGAGGCGATAACGCCGGCAGCCGCTCCACCGGCGCCGCACGCTTGAATGCGGGACTAGGCTTGAATGGCTGGCTGGGGCGTGGCGATGCGCTGAGCGCCAATCTCAGCCACACCGAGGGCAGTGACTATGGGCGCTTCGCCGTATCCGCGCCTCTTGGCGTGCAGGGTTGGCGGGCTGGAGCCAATGCATCAAGCATGCGCTATCAACTGGTCGGCGCCGATTTCGCTGCCCTGCAGTCCAAGGGCCGGACCAGCACCCGGGCGCTGGACGCGAGCTTTCCGCTGCTGCGCAGCCGCGAGCGGAATCTAACGGTGCAATTCAGCGTCGAGCACAAGGATTTTTACAACGAAGCCAATGGCAGCGTCAGCAGCGACTATCGCTCTCGCACGGTCTCGGCCGGCCTGAGCGGCAATCTATTTGACAGCCTGGGCGGCGGCGGCGCCAATGCCGCCGGCCTGCTACTCAACCAGGGCGAACTCAAGCTTGCCGGCTCGCCCAATGCCGCCGTCGATGCGGCCGGCCCCAAGACGCAGGGCAGCTTCACCAAGCTGCGCTACGCCTTCAGCCGCCAGCAAATGCTGAGCCGCAGCCTGTCAGCCTACCTCGGCCTGGCCGGTCAATACAGTGACCGCAACCTCGACTCCTCCGAGAAGTTCTATCTCGGAGGTGCCCAAGGCGTACGCGCTTACCCCAGCAGCGAGTCCGGCGGTGCGCGCGGGCGGATCGTCAATCTGGAGCTGCGCGCGAGTTTGCCCGGCATCGTGCCCGGTGATTTGCGCGGCGTGGCCTTCTACGACTGGGGCCGCGTCCAGGTCAATGTCGACAACAGCTTCGCCGGGGCGCCCAAGATCAATCAGGCGACGCTGCAAGGCGCGGGCCTCAGCATCGCCTGGACGGGGCCGCAAAACCTGGATCTACGGGCCACGCTGGCGCGGCGCAGCGGCGGCAACCCCTTGGCCAACCCGGCAGGTCTCGACCAAGACGGCACGCTCAAGCGCAGCCGCTTGTGGCTGCAAGCCAGCCTGCCCTTCTGAAGCAAGCCCGCTCGCCTTCCCCAAAAGATTTCTCGCCGAGACCACCTTCCCATGAACGAGCACGCCAGCATCAACCGCCTCTACCGACTGATTTGGAACGCAAGCACCGGCACCTGGGTCGCGGTCAGCGAACTCAGCCGCGCGCGGGGCAAGCGCAGCAATGCTGGCGCCAGCGGAATCAGCGCGCTCCTGGCCGCGCTCAAAGCCTTGCCGCTCTCGCTTGCGCTAGGCCTTGGGTGCGTGCAAGCTGCGCCGCCCGTCAACACCGTCCCGCAAGGTGGCCAAGTGGTGGCCGGCCAGGCCAGCATCTCGTCCGGTACTTCGGCCGGCGGCGCTCGCCTGGATGTCAATCAGAGCAGCCAACGCGCCGCCATCGACTGGCAAAGTTTCAATCTCGGCGCCAACGCACAAATTAACTTCAAGCAGCCTGATGCGGCCAGCGTGATCTTGAACCGCGTGCTGGACGCGCAGCCGAGCCAGATCTTTGGCCGCATCACGTCCAATGGTCAGGTCTTCTTGAGCAACCCGGCCGGCATCTATTTCAGCCCGACAGCCAGCGCCGATGTCGGCGCCCTGGTGGCCACCACACACAGCATCTCCACCGCCGACTTCATCGCCGGCAAAACCACCTTCGACCGCAATGGCTCGACGGCCAGCGTCATCAACGCTGGCTCCATAACCTCCAGTCTGGGCGGCTATGTCGCCCTGCTGGCGCCCGAGGTGCGCAATGAAGGCGTGATCCTGGCCCAAGCCGGTACGGTGGCGCTGGCCGCCGGCGAAATGATAGAGCTGCAATTCAACGGCACGCGCCTGAGCAAATTGCTGGTCAGCCCGGCCAGCGTGGCTGCCTTGGTGGACAACCGCCAGGCAGTGCTGGCACCCGATGGCCTGATCCTGCTAACGGCCCGAGGCGCGCAAGAGCTGAGTGGCGGCGTAATTCAACACAGCGGCAAGTTGCAGGCCAACTCGCTCAGCGACAAGGGCGGCCGCATCGTGCTGGAGGCCGACACCATCACGCTCGCCGCCGGCTCATCGCTGGACGCCAGCGGTGCAATCGGCGGCGGCCAGGTCCTGGTCGGCGGCGACTGGCAAGGCGCGGGCGCCATGCATCAGGCCAGCAATGTCACGATGGCGGCCGGCGCCAAGATCGACGCCTCGGCCGGCCAGGTCGGCGACGGCGGTACGGTGGTGCTGTGGAGCGATGTTCACAATCCACTCGGCGTGACCAGCGCGCATGGCGAGATCCTGGCTCAAGGCGGGTCGACCAGTGGAATTGGCGGCCAGGTCGAAACCTCGAGCCATAAGCTGGACGTGAACGGCATTCGCGTCAGCACCGCAGCACCGACGGGGCAGCCTGGGCAGACCGGGCGCTGGTTGCTTGACCCCTATGACTTCACCATTGCAGCCAGCGGCGGTGACATCAGCGGCGCCGACCTGGCCACGCTGCTGGTCAATAGCAACATCACGATACAAACCGCGCTGTCACCCACCGCCTCGCCAACAAACCTGATCGGCAACAGCGGCACGGCAGGAGACATTTTGATCAAGGACGCGTTGTCCTGGAGTGCCAACAAGCTCACCCTCAGCGCCTATAACAACATCACCGTCAGCGCCAACCTGAATGCCAGCGCCACGGCCAGCCTGGCGCTGGAGTTTGGCCTGGGCGCCGTCGCGACAGGCAATACCAGCAACTTCACCACCGCCGCCGGCGCGGCAGTGAACCTGCCGGCGGGCAGCAGCAACTTCACAACCCGTCAGGGCTCGAACGGCACGCTCAAGAACTACACCGTCATCAACAGCGCCGGCGTGACCGGCAGCGTCACCAAGACCGATCTGCAAGGCATGCATGGCGACAGGACGCTGAACTATGCCTTGGGCGCCAATATTGACGCAACCGGTGTGGACTTCCTCCCGATCGGCACGAATATCGGACCTTATGCCGGCAGCTTCGATGGCCTGGGGCATCAAGTCAGCAATTTGACGATCAACCAAGCCGGCAAGAGCGACATTGGGCTCTTCAACAAATTGGCCGCAGGTGCAACGATCAAGAACGTCGGGCTGCTGGGCGGCAGCATCAGTGGCCTTAGCAATGTCGGCGCTCTGGTCGGCGACAACGCCGGCACCGTCAGCAACAGTTACGCCACCAGCCAGGTCACGGGCAGCGGCAGCTCTGCCGGCGGCCTGCTTGGCAAAGTCAGCGCTGGCACGGTCAGCAACAGCTTTGCCACCGGCCCGGTGACTGGCAGCGGCAGCGCGGTCGGCGGCTTGGTTGGCACCGTCACTGGCGGCACGGTCAGCGCCAGCTACGCCAGCGGCAATGTGTCGGGCGCCAGCGACGTCGGTGGCTTGGTGGGCTTGAACTCAGGCGGCAACGGTTTGACGCCTGCGAGCCAAAGGAGTCCAGGTACTGGAGTAGCCGGTGCTAATGGCAGCAATGCGCTGATCACCAATAGCTATGCCACGGGCTCAGCGACGGGAACGGGCAGCAATGTAGGTGGCCTAGTCGGCCGCAATCTCGGTGGCAACGGAGGGCGCGGTGGTGACGCAACCACAGTGGGAGCGATTGGTGGCAAGGGTGGAAACGGTGGCTCGGCAAGCATTTCTAACAGTTACGCCACCGGCGCGGCAACGGGATCCACGCTTGGCGGACTGGCTGGTGCTCGCAGCAGTGGAAGCAGCGGAACTATCGGCAGATACCTCTCTGGATCCACTGCCGGCGCAGGCGGCAGTGGCGGCACAGCCAGCACCAACGCCAGCTACTGGAACACCAGCACATCCGGCAACGCCACTTCTGCGGCCGGCACCGGCAAAAATACCGCGCAGATGCAGGCCATGGCCACGTTTTCGGGCTGGACGATATCCACATCGCCCGCGAGTTCGGACATGTCCCCTTGGTTCATTTACGAAGGCCAGACCGCGCCCTTGTTGCGCAGCTTTCTGACCCCGCTCAGTGTGACCGTGGGCAATGTCAGCAGAACCTATGACGGTCAGACCTATGGCGACGCGCCGGCCCTCAGCTATTCGCTCACACCGAATGCCAATCTCTTGGGCAGCCTGAGCTGGGTCAATGCAAAGAACGCCGGCAGCTACGCCGCCAGCGGCAGCTTGCACTCCAATCAGCAGGGCTATCTGATCAGCGTCGCCGGCGGCACGTTGACGGTGAATCCCGCCACATTGAACCTGCAAGGCACGCGCAGCTACGACGGGAGCACCGCTTTTGCAGGGGCGCAGCTGAGCGCCATCGGCGTCCACGGCGAGACCTTCTCGGTCAGCGGTGCGGGCCAGAGCGGCAATCTGAGCAGCAAGCAGGTGCAGACCAACCAAGCGCTGGCCAGCATTGACGGCCTGAGCCTGGGCAGCAGCAACAACGGTGGCTTGGCCGGCAACTACAACGCGCTCGGCACGGCGGGCAGCTCGGTCAGCATCACGCCGGCGAGCGTGACGGTCAGCGGCCTCACGGCCCATAACAAGACCTATGACGGCTCAACCACCGCCAGCTTGAACAGCGGTGCCGCAGCCTTCACGGGCATGATCGCTGCCGATCACCTCAATGTGGCCAGCGCCAGCGGCGCCTTTGTCGACAAGAACGCCGGCAGCGGCAAAACGGTCAATATCAGCGGCATCACCCTGGGTGGCGCCGATGCCGGCAACTACGCCTTGAGCAACACATCGGCCAGCAGCACGGCCGATATCAGCAAGGCGCCACTCACCGTCACGGCGGACAGCAAGAGCCGAATTTATGGCGCAGCCAATCCGGCACTGACGACCGCGATCAGCGGCTTTGTAAATGGCGAGACGCTGGCGAATTCCGGCGTCACAGGTAGTGCCGGCGCAACGACTTCTGCAACAACTGCCACCGGCGTCGGCAACGCCATCATCAGCGCCGGTATCGGCTCGCTGACCGCCAGCAATTACGTTTTCAACAGCTTCACCGATGGCACGCTGACCATCAACAAGGCGCATCTGAGTGTCACCGCCGATGACAAAAGCCGAACGTATGGCGCCGCCAACCCGTCACTGACGACAACAATCAGCGGCTTCGGCAATGGCGAGACATTGGCAACTTCTGGCGTGAGCGGCAATGCTGGCGCGACCACTTCCGCAACAACTGCTACCGCCGTTGGATCTGCCATCATCAATGCCAGCCCCGGCTCGCTGGCGGCCAGCAATTACGATTTCACGACGCTCACGAACGGCACGCTGAGCATCGACAAAGCACATTTGACCGTCACGGCCGATGACAAAAGCCGGCTCTACGGCGCAGCCAATCCAGCGCTGACGACAACAATCAGCGGCTTCGTCAATGGCGAGACGCTGGCCAACTCAGGCATCAGTGGCAGCGCCAGCGCCAGCACGCCGGCTGGGGCCGCCACAAGCGCTGGCCTTAGCAACATCACACCGGCCATCGGCACACTCAGCGCCAGCAACTATGACTTCCCGCTGCTGGTCGATGGCCGGCTTGACATCAGCAAAGCACCCTTGCTGGTCACTGCCACGCCCTTCAGCAAGACCTACGACGGCCAAGCGTTTTTCGGCGGCAACGGCGCCGCCTACAGCGGCTTGGTCAATAGTGAAAGCGCAGCGGTATTGGCCGGCGCTTTGAGCTTTGCCGGCAGCAGCCAAGGGGCACGCAAGGTCGGCCGCTACGTCCTGACGCCCACAGGCCTGAGCAGCGCCAACTACACCATCAACTATGCCGACGCCGCACTGGAAATCACACGCGCCAGCATCAGCGCCGTTACCGGCATCAGCGCTGCGGACAAAATCTATGATGGATCAACGGCAGCCTCGCTCAATAACGCAGGCGCAGCCTTCACCGGCATGATGGTGGGCGACCGCCTGACGGTGGCCAGCGCCAGCGGCAGTTTTGCCGACAAAAATGCCGGCATTGCAAAGTCGGTCAGCATCAGCGGCTTGAGCCTGGGCGGCGAGGATGCCGGCAATTACAGCTTGAGCAGCAATGTCGCCAGTGCTCAAGCCACTATCGAGCGCGCCGCCATTTCAGACGTCAGTGGCATCAGCGCCAATAGCAAAACCTATGACGGCACAAACGCGGCAACGCTGAATGCAAGCCAAGCGGTCTTCACGGGCAAGCTGGCCGGCGATGCCTTGAACGTCGCGGCGGCCAGCGCCAGCTTTGCCGACAAAGGCGCCGGCACCGGCAAGCCCGTCAGCATCAGCAACATCACCCTCGGCGGGGGCGATGCCGCCAACTATCGCCTATTGAATCCATCGGCCAGCAGCCAGGCCGACATTGCCAAGGCATTGATCACTGCCATCACCGGCATCACTGCCAATAACAAGGTGGAAGACGGCTCAAGAGTCGCCAGCTTAAAACTCGACCAAGCCATTCTCACCGGGCGCATCGGCGCTGATCTCGTCAGCATCGCCCAGGCGCAAGGGAATTTCGATAACGCGCTGCCTGGCCTGCAAAAAACGGTCATGATCAGCGAACTGCAACTGGGCGGCGCTGACGCCGGCAACTACCAACTAGCGGCCGGCATTGCCAGCACCCAGGCGGACATCGGCAAAAAGGCCGCGCTCAGCGAACCGACGGTGTTGCCGCCCTATCCCCCGCAGCCATCGGTGACACCGGCCACGCGGTCCCAGGCGCCAAGCACTGCCGGTTTGGTAGCGTCTTCGCCGCCTGCAGCGGCAGCCCCAGCCGCGCTCGCCGGCCCAAACGCAGTGACACCAAGCAATGGCGGCAACAGCAACAGCAACAGCAGCAGCAATGGCAATGGCAATGGCAATGGCGGACGCAGCAATGCCGGCGTCACGGCGGTTTTGACGCGTCTTCCTTCGGCCGAACAGCCCGGCATTGCCAGCATCTTGATCCCACTCAGCAGCGCCGCCGCCGGGGAAGGATTCAAGTTCAGCTTGCCACAGGAATTGGTCGCGGCCATGGGCAGCAGCGGCGCCGCAGCAAGTGTCAGCAGCTTGAATGGTGAAGCCCTTCCGAGCTGGCTGCGCTTCGACGCGGACTCACGCAACTTTGTGGCCAATGCGGTGCCCGCTGGCGCCTTGCCCTACCAGGTCCGCATCACTGTTGGCGGGCAAGTCACGGTCATCATGATGGGCGCAGCAAGCGACTGAGCCGAGCCGGAACAGCGAGCAAGCGCCAAGCTTGGCCACCCAGCCAGGCAGGCTGCACGGCCCGGCATGGATAATCGCCAACAACGCCCACGCCCTCTCCTTCGCTGCCATGCTGATCAAATTCTTCTACACCCTCAGAGCCGCCAAGTTGCCGGTCTCGGTGCGGGAGTTTTTGAGCCTGCTTGAAGGGCTGAAAGCCGGCGTGATCGGCGCCGAGGGCGCCGCTTCTATCGATGACTTTTATTATCTGGCCCGCACCACCCTGGTCAAGAACGAGGCGCTGTTCGACAAGTTCGACCGCGCGTTTGGCGCCTATTTCAAGGGCGTGGAGTTGCTGACCGATTTCAGCAAGGACGTGCCGCTTGACTGGCTGCGCCAGCACCTGCAGCTGGAGCTGACGCCTGAACAAAAGGCCGCGGTCGAAGCGATGGGCTGGGACGAGCTGATGGAGACGCTCAAAAAACGCTTCGAAGAGCAGAAAGAGCGCCACGAAGGCGGCAATAAATGGATTGGTACCGGCGGCACCAGCCCTTTTGGCAACAGCGGCTACAACCCCCAAGGCATACGCATAGGCGGCAGCGGCAAGAACAAAAGCGCGGTCAAAGTCTGGGAACAGCGCGCCTACAAGGACTACGACGATCAGCTCGAACTCGGCACGCGCAATATCCAGGTCGCATTGCGACGCTTGAGGCGCTTCGCCCGCGAGGGCGCGGAGTTAGAGCTCAACCTCGATGACACGATTCAGAAGACTGCGGCCAACGCCGGTTTTCTGGACATCCGCATGCAGCCGGAGCGCCACAACAAAGTCAAGGTGCTGCTCCTGATGGATGTGGGCGGCACCATGGACGAACATGTGCACCGGGTTGAGGAGTTGTTTTCGGCCGCCAAGACCCAGTTCAAACACCTGGAATTCTTCTACTTCCACAACTGCGTCTATGACTTTGTGTGGAAGAACAACCAGCGCCGCTTTGCAGAAAAGACCGCCACCTGGGATCTGATCCGCAAGTACAACAAGGACTACAAGCTGATCTTTGTCGGCGACGCGACGATGAGCCCTTACGAGATCTTGCAGCCCGGCGGCAGCGTCGAATACAACAACGAAGAAGCCGGCGCCGAGTGGCTGCAAAGGCTGACCCAGGGCTTCCCGAATTACACATGGATCAACCCCGAGCCGCAAGGCATCTGGCAATACCGCCAGAGCATCGCCCTGATTCAACAGCTGATGCATCAACGCATGTTTCCCCTCTCGCTCAGCGGGCTCGAAGGCGCGATGCGCTTGTTGAGCAAATGAGGGCTAAGGGCGAATTCAAACTGGTTCTGGGTCTTGGCTTGGCTGGCCTTGCCTTGCTGAATCTGGCCGGCTGCAGCGCCTTGCAAGAGTTCAGAGACAGCCTCAACCCCAAGGCGGCGGTCGAGCGCCAAGCCAAGGCCGAGCAAAGCAGCGGCCGGCTGGTGGCCGAGTACAAATTGGTCGTGATCGCGCCCAAGAAGTTGCGCGACTTGCTCGAAACGCATTTGGACCTGGCGCGCTTTCGCAGCGCACCGGAAGACCAACGCCTGAGCCCGCAAGAGCTGCGGCGCTTGAGCAGCGCGGCCCCCCAACAAGCCCGCGCGCTGCTTGAAACCGAAGGTTTCTTCAATGCACAAATCGAGGTCGAGAACAGTGCGCCCGATGCCAACAGCGAGGACTACCAGCGCCCCACCATCACCGTCAGGGTTGAGCCCGGCCCGCAAGCCAAGGTCACCGCGCTGACGCTGAATTTCAGCGGCGAGTTGCTGCAGCCAGTGGCTACGGACGCCGCCGCCAGTGCGCCCGAAGAACGGCTGCTGACGCAAAAGACTCGTCAGCGCGAGCGCATGCTCAGCGACTGGGGCCTGCAAGTGGGCGAGCCCTTCACGCAGGGCGAGTGGAGCGGCGCCAAGTCCGCGATGTTGGGCCGTGCGCGTGCGCAGGGTTACCCGCTGGCGCGCTGGGCCAGCTCGGCCGCCCGCGTGGACACCGAAAGCAATAGCGTCGAGCTGAACCTGGAGCTGGCCAGCGGGCCGCTGTTCCGCCTGGGCGAACTCAGAATCAGCGGCCTCAAGCATCTGCCCGCCTCGGTGGTGGAGCGGCTGGCCGGCTTCGAACCGGGCGAGCCCTATACCGAGCGCGCAATGCTGGACTTTCAAGAGCGCTTGCTGCGCACCACCTTGTTCGACAGTGCCAGCGTGGACATCCGGCCCGAAACGGCCGTGCTGGAAATCGCCGAACTTGAAGCGACGGCTGAAGCGGCTGATGCCAATCAAGCGCCTATGGTTCCTGCTCCTGCTCCCGCAGCCTCCTCTGCCTCTGCTGCGTCCGACGCTTCAAGTGCCGCTGCCGAGCCCGCGCCAGCGCAGTCGCCGGCGCCGGCCACCTCGCCCACCACCGACCCTGCCCCTGCGGCTGCCATCAGCCCGGCCACCGCCAGCCCGGTCTATGTGCTGCTCAAAGAAGCGCCACGCCAGCAAGTGACCTTGAGCCTGGGTTTTGATACCTCGACCGGCCCCCGCGTCGGCGCCGACTACGTCCACCGCCAACCCTTTGGCTGGAACTTGCGCTCGCGTACCCAACTCAAACTCGGCAAGCAAGAAAGCTCGGCCGATGTGGAGCTGAGCTCCTACCCCTTGAGCGATATGCAGCGCAATGTGGCCGCGCTGTTCGCCGAGCGCCTGAGCCAGGACGGCACCGTCAACAGCAATTTGCGTGCGCGCCTCGGGCGTAACCGCGAAACCCCGCAGCAAGACCGCACCTACTTTTTGGAAGTGCTGCGTGCGCGCGATGAGACGCCGCAGCTGGTCACCAATGCGGGCGCCGTCTCGGCCAATATTCAGTGGACCCGGCGCCGGGTCGACAGCACTTTGCGCCCCACCAAGGGCTATACGGGCCAGTTGCTGGTGGGCGCCGGCTATGCCGACAGCACGACGGCAGACAACGGCGGCTTTGGCCGCGGCCAGCTCAGGGTCTATGGCTACTACCCGCTACCGGCCGGCTTTTACGGCGCAGCACGCACCGAGCTAGGCCAGATCTTTGCCTCCGACAGCGTCGGCCTGCCCGAGAAGCTGCGCTTTCGCACCGGCGGTGACGAGTCGGTGCGCGGCTATGGCTTTGAAGGCCTAGGCCCGGTGGATGCATACGGCAACCCGACAGGCGGGCGGGTGCAATGGAGCGGCAGCCTTGAGATTGCGCATGGTCTGATGGAAAGCGTGCCCGATCTGCTCGGCGCGCTGTTTGTTGACGCCGGCCAAGCCGCCGCGAGCTGGAGCGAACTCAAGCCCGTCACCAGCGTCGGCCTGGGTCTGCACTACCGCAGCCCGCTGGGTACGCTGCGGCTGGACTATGCCTATGCGACCGAACCGAAGAAATGGCGCCTGCACTTCAGTGTCGGCATAGCCCTGTGAATGACGAGTTAGCGCCATGAGTGAGACAGCAGCGGAAACAAGGGATACAGCGGATCAAGCGGATCAAGCGGCTTCAGCCCCTGCCCCTACGCCGAGCCCGCGCCCCAAGAAACCACTGTGGCGCCGTGGAACCGGCCTCTTGCCCAGCGTGCTGGCCTTGCCGATCTTGCTCGGCGTGGCCGGCAGCGCGCTGTGGTGGGGGCTGGCGACGCAAGCCGGCGGCGAATGGCTGCTCGGCCAAGTGCCCGGCCTGGAAGTCAAGTCCTTGCAAGGCAGCCTGATGGGCGACTTGTCGGTCAAGTCGCTGCGCTACACCCTGCCCGGCTCGCAGGACAAACTTGAACTCGTTGACTTGCGCTGGCAAGGCCTGAGCCTGGCCTGGAATGCCTCGCCCGGGCTCTGGGCCGACCTCAGACTGCAAAGCCTGCAGGCCAAGCGCGTGCAGTTGCACTTGAGCCCCAGCACCGAACCCAGCAAGCCGCCCACCGACCTGCGCCTGCCGCTGGGCCTGCGCATTGAAGCCTTGCGCATCGATGAGCTGGCCCTGCCCTCGCTGAGCAGCAAGCCGCTGACCGATCTGCGCGCCAGCCTGGCGCTGAGCGCCGAGGGCGGAGCGCAGCACCAATTCAGCATCGAGCAACTGCACTGGGACCTGCTGCAACTGCAGGCGGCAGCCAGCATCAAGACCAGCGGCGAGCTGCCGCTGCAGGCGAATCTGACGTTGCAGTCCAAGGCCAACGACAGCCAAAGCTTGCCGGCCTGGAATGCCCAGGCCAAGCTGAGCGGGCCATTGCAAAAGCTCAGTGCCAGCGCCGAGTTGCAGGCCTTGGCGCAGCAAATGCAAGTGCAAGCGCAGCTCTTGCCCTTTGCCGACTGGCCCTTGCCGCAAGCCCGGTTGACGACGAGCAATCTGGACTTGGCTGCCGTCGCATCAGGACTGCCGCGCACGTCTTTGACGGGTCATGCGGAGCTGCTGCAGCTTGGCCCCGCCAAGCCCGGCGCCAAATCCGGCGCCACAAGCAGCCCCACGCCCAACACCAGGGCCAGCACTGAAACCACGCTGCACATCAAGAGTGAGCTGAGCAATTCGCTGGCCGGCCTGTGGGACGCGCAGCGCCTGCCGCTGCGGGCCTTGAATCTGGATCTGAATATCGCCCCCGGCGACCCGGCCGCGCTCAGCATCAAGCGCCTGGAGCTCATGCTGGGCAGTGCGCAGCAGCCCGCCGGCCGGGTCCATGCGCGCGGCGCCAGCTCCAAGCAAGGCGGCAGCCAAATGGTGATTGCGGTCGATGGCCTGCGTAGCGAAGGCTTGGATTCACGCGCCGTGGCGCTTCAATTGGCCGGCGAGATCGAGCTCAGCACCGGCCGCGCCATCAATCAGCTCGGCGCCGACGGGCCGCAGCCCATGCTGCTGAAAATGAACGCTAGGCTGGATGGGCGCTTGGGTGGCATGGGCGGCACGGGTACAGGTCCGGGCGCCAACAATCCCCGCAGCACGGCGCTCAGCCTGCAAGCCCAAGCACAGGCCTCGCGCAGCGAACTGAGCTTGCAGAGTTTGCGGCTGCAGTCGGAGGGCTCAGAGCTGCAGGCCAGCGGACAGCTGACGCTGAAGAAGGCCGCCAGCTTCGCACAAGGCTGGGCAGCGCAGGCCAAGGCCAGCGCTCAGCTGCCCGACCTGCGGCGCTTTTGGCGCGGCAAGGAAGGCAGCGTCTGGCAGCAAAACCCGCAAGCCGTTTCTGCGCTGTTCGAAGCCAATTTGCAGGCCGGGCCCGAAGCCACCGGCCAGGGCAGCAGCTTGAAACAACAAGCACCGCTGGGTTCGGCCCGGCTGCAACTGCTGCCCACCGCCGTGGGCGGCGTGCCCATCAGTGCCGATGCCCACTATCAATTCAGCGACCGCGCCAGCACACCCAGCTTCAAGCTGGCCCTGCAGGCCGGCGCGCTCAACCAGTTGCTGGCGCAGGCCAGCCTGAACCCGGCCGGGCAGTTGATCGGCGATGCCGATTTGCGCTTTGAGCAACTGGCCGGCTTGCAGCCGCTGCTGGCGGCCTTCGGCCAGAGCAGTGGCAAACAAGCCATTCATCTGGACGGAAGCCTGGCCGGCAAACTCAATCTGCAAGCCCAGCCCAGCAAGGCCGCAGGCAAAGCTGCAGCAACAGACTTCGGCTGGACCTGGCAAACCCAAGCCGACCTGCGGGCGCAGACGCTGCAACTCAGCGGCATGGCCGCGCAGCCGGCCATCAGCTTGAAGAGCGCTGATCTGCACTGGGAGCTCGCCAGCGCCGACAACGCTGCGCTGGATGTCAGAGCCAAGCTGGAGCAACTCAGCGGCAGCGGCTGGAGGGTGCCCAGTGCCAGCGCCACCTTGCAAGGCACATGGGCCAAGCACCGCCTGAACTTGCAAGCCCTGGCCGAAGGCAAGATGCCGCCGGTCTTGATCCCACCGGGGCAGCCGGCCGAGCAAACCCTGCGCGGCCCCTTGACCCTGAGCCTGCTGGCCGGCCTGAGCACCAGCCCGAACCTGGCTTGGCGGGACGGCGCGCAGTGGCGCGCCAGCGAGATCAAGCTGTTGGCGCAAGCACAGCCAGACAGCTTGCCTAAAACACCGGCCTTAGCAACCGAGGCAAAGGCCGCAACAAAGTCCGTGCCCAAATCGGCCTGGTTGAAAGCCGAGAACCTGGCTTTGACGCTGGAGCTTGCACCGCAGGCGGCGCTCAAAGAGCTGCGGCTTGAGCCGGGCCGGCTTGAAGTGCTGGGCGCCGGCCTGCGCTGGAAGAGCATGCAATGGGCCGCTGCGGACAGCAAAACAAGCCTCGACATCGACCTGGCGCTGGAACCGCTGGCGGTGGCGCCGCTGCTGCAGCGTTGGCAACCCGACTTCGGCTGGGGCGGCGATCTGCAAATGGTCGGCCATGCCCGCATCAAAAGCAGCCCGAGCTTCAGCGCCGACATTGCTCTGGAGCGCAGCGGTGGCGACTTGTCGGTCACCGACGACAGCGGCGTGCAAATGCTCAAACTCAGTGACGCCCGCATCGGCGTCATCGGCAGCCCCGGTGTCTGGCACCTGACCGAAGCGCTGGCAGGCAGCAATGTCGGCGTGCTCGCCGGCGCTTTGACTGCCCGCAATGCCGACCCCGCCCAGCTCTGGCCCAAGGCGGACTCCAAGCTGGAGGGCGTGTTGGAAATGCGCATCGCCAACCTCAGCACCTGGGGTGCTTGGGTGCCGACCGGCTGGCGCTTGGGTGGCAGCTTGTTTGCGAGTGCAGCCTTCGACGGGCGCCTGAGCGCGCCGCAGATCAAGGGCAATGCCGGCGGCGCCAATCTGGTGCTGCGCAACCCCTTGCTGGGGGTGGACCTGCAGCGCGGCGAGTTCTCACTCAGCCTCGATGGTGAGAAGGCCCGGTTGGAGCAATTCAAGGCATTCGCTGGCGACGGCGAATTGACGGCTCAAGGCGATCTGCTACTCGGCGCCGCGCCGCGCGCCGAGTTCCAGATCCAGGCCGACAAGTTCGCGCTGCTGCGCCGGGTTGACCAGCGCTTGGCCGTCAACGGCAAGCTCGACTTGAAGCTGGACGCGGACTCCCTGGACATAACAGGCCAATTGAGCGTGCATGAAGGATTTTTCGACTTCTCGCGCGGCAATGCCCCGACGCTGGACAGTGATGTCGAAGTGATCCGGCCCGAAACGGCCGAAGCGAGCGCCGAAGCCAGCCGCGCCGCCAATGGCGCCCATCAGCGCAAGGTCAGAGTGAAGATTGATATTGATCTCGGCAAGAAGCTGCGAGTCACCGGCTTTGGTCTGGACACCTTGCTGGCCGGCAATTTGCAACTCACCCAAGCTGCCAACGGGCCAGCCTTGCACGGCCGCATCCGCACTGAGAGCGGCACCTTTGCCGCCTACGGCCAAAAGCTGGCGATCGAGCGCGGCCTGATCATCTTCAACGGTGTGGTCGACAACCCACGCCTGGACGTGCTGGCCATCCGCCCGACGCAAGAGGAGCAGCGCATCGGCGTCACCATCACCGGCACGGCACGCAACCCGCGCGTCAAGCTGTACTCGGAGCCCACACTGGACGAACGCAGCATGCTGTCTTGGCTGCTGCTGGGGCGCGGGCCGGATGAGCTCAACAGCCGCGACAACGCCTTGCTGAGCAGCGCCGCGATGGCCTTGCTCAGCGGCACCGGAGAGAGCCCCACCTCCAAGCTGATCAAGTCGGTGGGCCTGGATGATTTGTCTTTCAGCGACAGCGGCGACCAAGCGCAGGGCACCGTGGTGCGCTTAGGTAAGCAGATATCTAACCGCTGGTATGTTGGCTACGAGCGCGGCCTCAACGCCACACGCGGCAGCTGGCAGGCCATCTACCGCCTCGCGCAACGCTTCACCTTGCGTGCGCAGTCGGGGGATGACAACTCGCTGGATCTGATCTGGCAGTGGCGCTGGGAATAGGAACTCGCCAATCATGAGAGAATGCGGCCCGCCCCGCGCTCGGGGCATCTCTCCGTAGTTCAATGGATAGAACGGCCGCCTCCTAAGCGGCAAATGTGGGTTCGATTCCCGCCGGAGGGACCAGCAAAACACCCTTAAATTTCTGTAAATTGTTGATTATAAAGGATTTTTCAGCACAGAAACCCAAGGAAACAGAGTCTGAGTGTGGTAGAAACTGCGGTAACTACCACAATGAAAGCTTCATTCGGACCAGTCACTTTGAATCTTCGGTACACCTACCAACGCGGCAAAACAATTATTTTTCAGCGTGCGATTCCGCGACACCTTTAAGCCCGCTATGAGGGGGCGAAGACGTTCAAGGTAGACCTGAAGACTGGCGACATACGCGCAGCGGCTCGGCAGGTTGCCAGCTTGAACAAACAGCTTGAGGCGGAATGGTCAATGCTGGAGGCAACGCCGGACGGCCTACCCAAGACCATCAAGCAGCGAGCCGCCGACCTTCTCAAGGAATATGACCTTGTCCCAGGGTCAGCCACCAACAACGAGTCGAACCTTGACGTATTCCGGGAACACCTGGATGTCAAGCGGGAGCGCCACGCGGGCAATGATGAGGATGTCTACCGGGATGCTCCAGGCTCAGACTACTTGGCACCGCATGAGATTGAAGCCGCCCAACAAATGGCAGGCACCAGCGTAGACAGGCTGTCTGATGCACTTGCCCTGTATTTGAAGACGCACAAGCGCAGCGCTGAAGAGAAGTTCACCAAGCCAATCAGGGCACGGTTCGCCCAGCTTGTCGACCTGATTGGGGACAAGCCTGTGGCCGATGCTGATAGCGATGACGGCAAGGCCTACCTGGACAAGCTGCTAGCGACTGGCGTAGCCACGACCACGGCACGGCGCTACTTGCGGACGATGCATTCCATTCTTGCCAAATACCTGAAGGCAAAGAAGACCCAGCACCCTAACCCGTTCGCTGATATCGAAATACCCCACGAAGGGGAAGACGCCGAAAAGGCGAAGCCATACAGCGCCAAGGAACTGTCGGAGGTATTGAAGGCAGTTAAGGCAACAGACGATGAGGCGCGGTGGCTGGTTGCCATGCTCGCGGACACTGGCGCACGCCTTTCTGAGATTGCCGGACTCACCCTGGCCGACATCGACCTTCAAGACGAAGTCCCAAGAATTCACATCCGCTTCCACGCGCACCGCCGAATCAAGAACCTCGCCACTGTTCGCTATGTCCCCCTGAAGGGCTGCGCCCTGTGGGCCGCTACCCGCATCAAGGCGACGGCAACCAAGGACCAGCGCTACGCCTTCCCCCATTACAACACCAAGGGAACCACAAACGGGAACAGCGCCAGTGCTACGCTGAACAAGTGGGTGAAGGAGACAGTCGGCGTGGATCACAACATCCACGAACTGCGCCACACAATGGCCGACCGCTTGAGGCGTGTTCAGTGCCCTGCTGACATCAGGCTAGCAATTGGCGGCTGGGCTAGGCCGTCAGTGGGCGAAGGATACGGCGACGGCTACCCGCTAGAGGTCGCTGCCGAGTGGCTGGCTAAGGCTACCGGGTAACTCTGCGGATGTGAAGAGTTGGCCTCGTTGCGGTTCCTCATTGTGGTTCCGCAGAGAGGACCAAGCATTCATGGGTAAAGTCGCGACTCGTTCTTGATCAGTGCGCGATGCCAGCAGCCCCCCCAAGCAATTTCATCAACAGCAAACCGAATTGCGGCCGCCTGTATATGGCCGGGCTGTGCCTGATGCTGACCTTGAGCCCGCTGCTTTGGTGGCTGCTGCTCAAGCCCAGCGGCATGGCGGTGGAGCTGGTCAGCAAGACTTGGCGTTTGGACATCGAGATCGAAAAGCTGCTGGAAGAAGGCGAATCGAGCTGGTGCGACGAGCTGCCGGCCGAGGCACGCAATATCAGCCGGCGCTTGCTGCTTGACCCGGCCGGTGTGCGGCCCGAGCCGGCCGAGCATTGCCGCTTCAGCCGCCCACAGTGGCGCACCATGCGCATGGCTAGGGCCGAGGGGGCGGCGCCGGCGGCACCACAGTGGCCCGAACCCAAACTCAATGGGCTGGACGCTAGCCAGCTGGGCGCTGAGCGGGCCGGCAAGCGCGAGGCCTTTTACGAGTTGCAGCTGCAAAACGATGGCGGCCAAGTTTGGACTTGCCGGCTGCCGCTGGCCCAATGGCAGGCACACCAACTCGGCGCGCGCTACCGCGTGCAGGTCGATCGCTTTGGCGTGGCCGATTGCGCCAGCTTGCCAAGACGATGAAATGAGCAGGTCCAAGCCGACCTTGGCTCATTGTTGCCGGGCGAGCGCTCCCGGCAGCGGGGCCGCAGGCACAAGTGACGCCGATCGTCCTTCAGCGGCCGATGCGGTCACGCCCTGGCCAGTGCGAGCTCAACCGTGCAGCTTTGCCTTGCCCAAGCCCGCTGCTAGCCCTGATGCTGCCGCCACGCTAGGAGCACCAGGGTGACGCCATGCTGCCCATTGACAACAATTGGGTCCAGAATCGAATCCGGCCAGTGGCGCTGGGGCGCTCGAAGTGGCTCTTCGCCGGCAGCCGGCGAGCGGGCAAGCGAGCGGCGGCCGTGATGAGTTTGATCCAGTCCGCCAAGCTCAATGGCGTGGAGCCGTGGGCGTACCTGAAGGACGTGCTGACCAGGCTGCCCACACAGCCGGCCAGCCGAGTAGCGGAGCGGCTGCCGCATCGCTGGCTTCAGCCCGAGTAATTCGGGCGCCCAGCGGCTGGGCGGCCCGTCAAGATGACTTGCCTGGACGCCTACGTTTGATGGCCATTAGTTTGGCCTGTGGCTTCGCCAATGATGTTGAGCGTGCGGAAACCAAGGCCGTCGTAAAGCACGTCGCGCATTAAGTCCAACCCCCCAGCCCAGGTTCACCAGCGTGCCGGCTTGCAGTGGTACCGGCTCGCACTGACGCACGCGCTTCTTGGTCCGGGTGGGGATATTGAGCCCGATTTGGAAATACACCCGCCAGACGCTTGTGATTCCAGCGCTGCCGGTCCAGGCGCAGCCGGTCTAAGTACGCCCAGAAGCCCCATCGCGGGCTGAGTTCGACGATGGCATTGAGCACATCGATGACCGCCGCGTCAAACGGTTCGGACTTGCGAGACACAATTTGCCGAGAGCATGATTGGCGATACTC
>NZ_JAJIRP010000050.1 GCF_025717555.1 Paucibacter sp. B2R-40
AACGTTAGACCTCATGAATCCTCCTCATTCTCGCGAGCGTAGCGCGCGACTAGCCACCTACCGCGCTCTTGCGATGGTATTGGCTATCCTCGGATTCGTGCTTACGCTGCAAGTCTCGGAGTACTCTACGAATCGAGAACTTTGGATATTGATTTCTCTTGCCCTTTGGGGCGTGGCAGCAATAGTCGGGTTTGTTTTTGGGCCGCGATGGTTGGCCTTTGTTCATGAATCTTTTTTCAAACGCAAGTAGTTGCGCTTCCGGTGGGCGCGGTTTGAGGTCTAACCCAGCGCTCGAGTGGACCTCCGCCAGCTGGCCGCGCTACGCT
>NZ_JAJIRP010000006.1 GCF_025717555.1 Paucibacter sp. B2R-40
GGCCAATTTACAGAGCTTCGGTCGAAGAGAGCGTTCCCACATGCAGCCTGGTCAGCCAGGGTCGCTCGATAGGCGTCCTGGCCGCCATTGCGGCCAATCTCTCGGCTGATCGTGGACGGCGCCCTTCCAAGCCGGGTAGCGACCGAACGCATTAACTGCCCGACCGTCAGCGCACGGGAGATCTCTTCTCTCTCTGCCAAAGTCAACGCGGTTGCGCAGCGTCGACGCTCAGGCGGTCGAANATTAGTGTGTTGCACCGACCAGTTGAATCCGCCGCACGGAGCTGCCACAGGCGACGAAGGAGCGAGCGGCTCCCAGTGGGTCGATCGCGCCCATTCGACGGGTCAAGCAGCAGCCATTCGGCTACGGTTGACCGAAGATTTCGTGAACGGCTCCTCTGAATGACTGCAGCACATTCGAGACCGGACACCAGCCAAGTTTGCTGTGCAGCATCGGCGAACTACCAGCGGCGCTGTCCCGGCGCCGCAGCAGACCCAGGAGTAATCTCCTTCAACCCAGCGGATTCCTCAAGTCGACTGGTACGGGTTCTGGGGCAGGTCAACTGGATTGCGTGCTGATCGCACTGGCCTGGATATTGACGACCACTGGAATACACAGCCGCCTTCACGCGGAAAAGTTCGAGCAACGCAAGTGCGGTGACAAGCGGCGCGGGGGCGTCACTCTGCCGTCTGGAAGACAGCGTCGAGAAGACCACGGTTAAGATTACCGGTATCGCTGAAATCGAAAGCCCCGAATGGCTTGGTCGGCAACTCAAGCATTCATTCGCCCGACCTGGCGCCGAGGCGACCAGGGTCGAAATGTTTGGTCGCGGAACACGTGCCTACACACTGTCTGACGAGGTCATCGCAAAGGGCATCGCGGCTACCGGCGTGAGTCGAGAGAACGTCACGGACAACCCCGACCCACGTGCGTTCTGTATGTCCTGCCGTGGATGTAGCTACCAGGCGATCTGCGAGATACGTCCACAGAAGGTCAAGGCGGATCAAAGAAGGCCAACGCCTCCCGGCGGGGCGGCAGGGACCTTAGAAAACGCCTCGCGCGGCCAAACCGGGCTGAACTGACGGCGCTCGTGCTCCCGCCCGGTTTCGGGCTCTGCAACGCCTCGATTCCTATGGGGCAGACGGCCGCCGTCTGAAGTTCAGCCAGCCGCCGTCGGTAGCCCCATCGGTTCGGCAGACGGATTGAATCCGACGGGTCACAACCGACGGGGCATGCCATGGATCCGACGGGCCATCCGACGAGGCAAATTCTTGGTGGTCTAGAGGGAATGACGCCAGAGCGCGGCTGCGAGAGGCTACCGGCGGTCAGAGCGTTCTCGATTTCTACGCAGATTTCTACAATTCCCAACCTTCCCAACTGCCAAGGTTGGGAACGCCTCGTAAAACCGACCGTTGCACCCATCAATTGGAAGGTCAGAATCACAAGGCCACTGATGCGCTCCGCGCATCAGTGGCCCCTCTGTGAAGGTAACCGTGAGGGACTAGTATTCATCCCGTTCTGCCCCTACGTACCCAGGTGCGAGATTCTCAAACTTGGTGTGCATGCGCTGGAAGAACAGCTTGACCGTACCGACGGGGCCATTTCGCTGCTTGGCGATGATGATCTCGGCAATGCCCGGCTCTTTGGACTCTTCCTTCATGTAATAGTCATCACGGTAGATGAACATGATGATGTCCGCGTCCTGCTCAATCGCCCCCGACTCCCGCAAGTCACTCATCATCGGGCGCTTGTCAGGCCGCTGCTCGACGCTTCGGTTGAGCTGCGAGAGCGCAATCACCGGGCATTGCAACTCCTTGGCCAAGGCCTTCAAGCCACGCGAGATTTCACCAATCACGGTCGCGCGATTCTCTTCGTTGCCGCCATTGCCGCTCATCAGTTGCAAGTAGTCAACGATGATCAAACCTAGCTTGCCGCAGATACGGGCTTGGCGGCGCGCACGGGCGCGCACCTCGGACGGGCTCAGGCCAGGACTTTCATCGATGAAGATGCTGGCCTTGCCGAGTTTGTCGACCGCTTCGGACAAGCGTCCCCATTCATCATCCGCCAAGCGGCCGGTACGCAGATGGCCTTGGTCAATGCGCCCGATCGAGCCGACCATACGCATGGCGAGCTGCGCAGCGCCCATTTCCATCGAGTAGATGACGACCGGCAGGCCTTCATTGATCGCCACGTTCTCACCGATATTGATCGCAAACGCGGTCTTGCCCATCGACGGGCGGGCGGCCAAGATGATCAGGTCGCCGGGCTGAAAGCCAGCCGTCATACGGTCCAGATCGAAGAAGCCGGTGCGCACGCCGGTGACGTCCTCGGCGCCGTTCTCGGCCAGCTCATTGACGCGGTCGATCAGCGCTACCACCAAGTTGTCCATGCTCTGGAAGCCTTGCTGGCTGCGCGAGCCCTCCTCGCCGATGCGGAAGATCTTGCCCTCGGCCTCGTCGAGAATTTGCGCCACCGCCCGGCCCTGCGGTGCCAAGGCTGCAGTGGCGATCTCATCGCTGGCGCTGACCAGTTTGCGCAGGATGCCTCGCTCACGGACGATCTCTGCATAACGCCGAATATTGGCGGCGCTCGGGACGCTCTGAGCCAAGGCATTCAAATAGGCCAGACCGCCGCACTCTTCGGCCTTGCCGTGTGAGGTCAGCTCCTCGAAAACGGTTACCACGTCGGCCGGCTTGCCGCCATTGATCAGCTTGCCGATGGCGACAAAGATCTGTTTGTGTTCGAAGCGATAGAAGTCGGACTCGGTCAACAAGTCCCCGGCGCGGTCCCAGGCCGAATTGTCAATCAGCAAGCCACCCAACACGCTTTGTTCCGCTTCGATCGAATGCGGCGGCGTGCGCAGGCGCGCTACTTCATCATCGCGGCGATCGGCGCCGCCGGCGGAACCGGCAGACCCTGGCAAGGGCGTGGAAGAGAAAGTCGCGCTCATGATGGTAACTCGCTGAAATTCGGCAATGACCGAGCAGCTTGTCTGTGGACAAGTCTGTGGGAAAACAGGGGATGACTCTGTATAAATCAGCCCCCAAAAACGCAAAAAGCCGACGGCTATGACAGCTGTCGGCTTTTTTCAGCTGACCGATGAAGGTCAGTTGTGCAAGACCTTAGTCGGCCTGACGAACTACCTGGACATTGACTTCCACGACCACATCGGTGTGAGGAGCAACGTTAACAGAGAACTCGCCGACAGCCTTCAGCGCGCCCAAAGGCATGCGAACTTGTGTCTTGGTGATGGTAGCAAAGCCCAACTTGACGAGAGCTTCGGCCACGTCGGCATTGGTGACCGAGCCGAACAAGCGGCCATCCACGCCAGCCTTTTGGCTGATGCAGACAGTCTTGCCGGTCAAGCTTTCGCCCAGAGCTTGAGCAGTTGCGAGCTTTTCAGCAGCAATCTTCTCGAGCTCAGCGCGCTTGACTTCGAATTCCTTGATCGCTGCCTCGGTAGCACGACGTGCTTGGCGAGTTGGGATCAGGAAGTTGCGGGCGTAACCGTTCTTGACCGTGACGACATCGCCCAGGTTGCCGAGGTTGGCTACTTTTTCAAGCAGAATAATTTGCATGTTGTCCTACTCCTCAGACCTTGTGCTGATCGCTGTACGGCAGCATGGCGAGGAAACGCGCACGCTTGATCGCAACAGTCAGCTGACGCTGGAAGAATGCGCGCGTGCCGGTCAGGCGAGCGGGCGTGATCTTGCCGTTTTCGCCGACGAAATCGCGCAGCGTGTCGATGTCCTTGTAGTCGATCTGCTCAACACCGGTGACGGTGAAGCGGCAGAAACGCTTACGACGGAACAGCAAGGATTGGGTATTGCGCTTGGGCTTCTTGTCTTTCGAGAAGCGACCTTTACCGCGTGGAGGAGCCATTGTGTGACCTCATTAATTTCTATCCGGATTCGAACAATTTGATGTTGTGACGGTATCGAGTGCAGTGATGTGGAAAATAGTTCCACGACCATTGCGCTGGGCACTCAGGAAACCCGTAAATTGGGCCATTCCACCAAGTCCCAAACTCTGTAAGCGCTTGGCCAGATCACCGATCACCACGGCTTTGATTTCCAGAGAAATCTTGCGTGGCCTGCCGGCTTCTTGTACCTGGGACTCATGCTTCAAGCAGCAGTCCAAGGCCATCAAACCGGCCGGTGTGTACCTGACCAAACCCAACTCCAGCAACTGCGCCTGCAAGATCAGATGATTCAAAAAAGAACCCACCGACCGTTTTGTTGCGCAATGGAAGCGAGCCCGCTCACTACCGTTTCAAACACCAAGCTAAAGCCAATTCAAAGAATTAGGCAGCCGCGACTTGAGGAGCCTTGCGGGCTTCTTCGCGGTCCACAGACTTCATCATGACTGAAGGCGTGGTTTCGGCCTTGGACTTCAGCACCGTCAGGTGGCGAAGCACGGCGTCATTGAAGCGGAAACCAGTTTCGAGCTCAACCAAGGTTTCCTTGCTGCACTCGATGTTCACGCACAGATAGTGGGCCTTGGCCAACTTCTGGATCAGGTAAGCCATTTGACGGCGGCCCCAATCTTCAACGCGGTGGACAACGCCGCCGCCCGTGGTGATCAGGCCTTTGTAGCGCTCCAGCATGGCTGGGACTTGTTCGCTCTGATCCGGATGGATCAGCAGAACGATTTCATAGTGACGCATAAATACTCCTTGTGGATTCCAGGCAGCGGATTCAATCGACCTTTTTCGATTAAACCCTTGCCTGAGGAAGCCGAGCCACAGCGTCAGTCACGTGGTCACGGCAAGGTGGAACCCGCTATTCTAGCTCAGACTCAGGGCGCCGACAAGACTTGCTTGCGCACAAACTCGCGTAACACAGCGCTTTATGGTCCCACCAGACCAACAGGAGCACGCATTCGCTCAAGCATGTGCGCTTGCTCCGGGGCCGGCGCGGGGGTCAGGCAGCTGACCAGCCAGGCAGCCGCGAATCCTGCCGGCACGCCGAACAACCCAGCCGAAATAGGTTGAATACCCCACCACAAGGACGCCTGCCCCGGCACTCCCAGCGCCAAACGCAGGCCAGGCGTGGCGTGGACCATGTAATAGCAAGTGAGGCCCAGGCCCACCAACATGCCTGCCACCGCCCCCCAGCCATTGGCCCGCCGCCAAAAAATACCCAACACCAAGGCCGGGAAGAAGGCCGCCCCGGCCACCGAGAACGCTGCCGCAACCAAATACAAAATATCGGCCGGTTTATGCGCCGCTACCGCTGCCGCTGCCAAGGCCGTGGCAAGCAACAAGGCCTTGGACATCGTCACCCGACGCGTCATGCTTGCTGTCGGATTGAGCACCCGGTAGTAGACATCATGAGACAGGGCCGACGAAATGGTCAGCAGCAGACCATCTGCCGTGGACAGGGCTGCGGCCAAGCCTCCCGCCGCCACCATGCCCGACACCACGTAAGGCAGGCCGGCCAACTCAGGCGTCATCAGCATGATGATGTCGCTGCTGATGCGCAACTCGCCAAGTTGCAAGATCCCGTCGCCATTCACATCGCTGACCGACAGCAGGCCCGCGTCGACACGCGCCCATTGCCCGATCCAAGCTGGCAAGTTGGCGATCGGCGTGCCAATCAGACTCGTAAAAACCTCGTACTTGACCATCACCGCCAGCGCTGGCGCGGTCAGGTAAAGCAAACAAATAAAGAATAACGACCAAGCCACCGACTCGCGCGCTTCGCGCACCGAAGGCGTGGTGTAGTAACGCGTCAACAAATGAGGCAGGCCGGCCGTCCCCACCATCAGGCAAAACACCAGCGCCATAAAATTGCGCCGCGACTCATCAAACTGTTGGCGCGCTTGCGGCGTGCCGTCCGGGTCCCCCGCGAACTGCTCCGCATGGGGCGGCATGCCGACCAGCGGCTGCGCTCTCGCCTCATTGAGGGCCAAAGCACGTTGCCACTGCTCTCGTGCTTCTGAGGGGGTGCGCGGCAGGGCCGCCTGACTCTTTTCGGCAGCCTGAACCAAGGCCAAGGGCGTATCGGACTGGCGTTTGAGCTCCGCAACTCGGTGCGCGGCCTGTGCGCGCTCCAAGGCCAGCGATTCGGGGACATCTTGCAGTTTGCG
Organism: Paucibacter sp. B2R-40; assembly: GCF_025717555.1. Classification (GTDB taxonomy): domain Bacteria; phylum Pseudomonadota; class Gammaproteobacteria; order Burkholderiales; family Burkholderiaceae_C; genus Paucibacter_A. The sequence continues at coordinate 6,091 of NZ_JAJIRP010000006.1, forward strand.
CGCGAAGCCATCGGCACGATCCTGAAAGATAGCGCGGACCTGCAATTCAGCCGGATCGGTCAACAATTGCTGCTCGCGCTGCGTCAATTTGGCCAACTGATAGCCGTAAATGACTTGTGGCAATGGAATGCCTGTTTGCTTTGCACTCAACCAGACCACCGGGACCAAATAGGCGATCACCAAGACGATGTATTGCGCAACTTGCGTCCAGGTGACTGCACGCATCCCACCCAAGAACGAACACACCAAGACGCCGCCCAGCCCGACAAAAACACCCACCTCAAAGGCCAAGCCGGTCAAACGAGAAGTAATGAGGCCGACGCCGTAAATTTGCGCGACCAAATAGATGAAGGAGACCAGAACAGCTGCGGCCGCCCCGATCAGGCGCGGCGCGCTGCCGCCGTAGCGAGCGCCCAAAAAATCGGGAATCGTGAACTGGCCGAAGCGGCGAAGGTAGGGCGCCAAGCACAGTGCCACCAAGACAAAGCCACCCGTCCAGCCCAAGACAAAGGCCAAGCCGCCATAGCCGGAAAAATAGAGCGTGCCGGCCAAGCCGATGAACGATGCCGCACTCATCCAATCGGCGCCGGCCGCCATCCCGTTGAAGATCGCCGGTACGCGCCGGCCCGCTACGTAATACTCATCGGCATCGGTGGTGCGACTCAACAAGCCGATGCAGGCATAAACCCCAACGGTGGCGGCCATAAAGCTGAAACCGATCCAGCTCTTGGCCATGCCCCACTGCTCCAGCACCGCCAAGAGAAGCACAAACACGACAAAGCCCAGCGTGTACCAAGCGTAAATGCGCATGAGCTTGGGGCGCAGGCTGGCCCTCACCCCAGAACTGGCTGAGTTTTGCGGTACGGCTGCTGGGGGCGATTTCATTTTTCCAACTATGGCTTTAGCCCGGCATCATGCAAGCGAGCGAAGCCGCTGGCTATTGCCAAGAACCCGGGGTTCGCATTCGTCAAAGCCACAGAAAACGGCCCCGCAGGGCCGTCGTCTTTGTACTCGCAGGCGGCCCAGACAGGCGCCGCAGAGGCTCAACGTTTGGACAGACGTTGCCAGGTTTCGATCACCGAATCGGGATTGAGCGAAATCGACGTGATGCCCTCACCGGCCAACCAGTCGGCAAAGTCCGGGTGGTCGCTCGGGCCCTGCCCGCAGATACCGATGTATTTCCCAGTCGCGCGGCAAGCGGCAATGGCGCGCGAGATCAAGGCCTTGACGGCCGGGTCCCGCTCGTCAAAGTCACCCGCCAACTGCTCCAGACCCGAATCGCGGTCCAGCCCCAGTGTCAGCTGAGTCAAGTCGTTAGAGCCAATCGACATACCATCAAAGTGCTCCAGGAACTGCTCTGCCAAGATTGCGTTGCTGGGCACCTCACACATCATGATGACGCGCAGGCCGTCTTGGCCACCTGCCGCCGCGCGCTTCAGCCCGCGCTCGGCCAACATCGCCACGACCCGCTCGGCCTGGCGCACGGTCCGCACGAAAGGCACCATGACTTCGATATTGGTCAGGCCCATCTCGTTGCGCGCGCGCTTGAGCGCCTCGCATTCCATCGCGAAGGCGTCCGAGAACTCACCGCTGATATAGCGCGACGCACCGCGGAACCCCAGCATCGGGTTCTCTTCATCGGGCTCGTAGCGCGAGCCACCGATCAGCTTGCGGTACTCATTGCTCTTGAAGTCAGACAAACGCACGATCACCGGGCGCGGGAAGAAAGCCGCCGCAATGGTGGCAATGCCTTCGACCAATTTATCGACATAAAAAGCGCGTGGCGAGGCGTGCCCGCGCGCCACCGACTCGACCGCCTTTTTCAGATCAGCGTCGATATTCGGATAGTCGAGAATCGCCTTCGGATGCACGCCGATATTGTTGTTGATGATGAATTCCAGGCGCGCCAGGCCGACCCCTGCGCTAGGCATCTGGGCAAAGTTGAAGGCCAGTTGTGGGTTGCCCACATTCATCATCATCTTGATCGGGCAATAGGGCAACTCGCCCCGGTGCACCTCGGAGACCTCGGTCTCGAGCAGACCGTCGTAAATGAAGCCGGTGTCGCCCTCGGAGCAGACCACGGTCACCAACTGACCTTCTTTCAACTTCTCGGTCGCGTCGCCACAGCCAACCACGGCCGGAATGCCGAGTTCCCGCGCGATGATGGCGGCGTGGCAGGTGCGCCCGCCGCGGTTGGTCACGATGGCCGAGGCCCGCTTCATCACCGGCTCCCAGTTCGGGTCGGTCATATCGGTCACCAACACATCGCCGGGCTGCACGCGGTCCATCTCGCTGATATGCGTGACCAAGCGGACCGGGCCGGTGCCGATCTTCTGACCAATCGCACGGCCCTCGACCAGCACCGCGCTGTGACCCTTGAGCTTGTAGCTGTGCTCGACTTGGCCGGCCGCCTGGCTCTTCACCGTCTCGGGGCGAGCTTGCAGAATGTAGATCTGACCATCGACGCCGTCACGGCCCCACTCGATGTCCATCGCCCGGCCGTAATGCTTCTCGATGATCAACGCATAACGGGCCAACTCGATGACCTCGGCGTCGTTGAGTGAATAGCGATTGCGCGCTTCGGGCAGCGTGTCGACCGTCTTGACCAACTTGCCGGTCGATGCTTTCTCAGCTGCGGAGGTGAATTCCATACGGATCAGCTTGGATCCGAGGTTGCGCCGGATGATGGGCAGCTTGCCTTTCAGCAGCGCCGGCTTGTGGACATAGAACTCGTCCGGGTTGACGGCACCTTGCACCACGGTCTCACCCAGCCCGTAGCTGGAGGTGATGAAGACAACATCCTTGAAGCCGGACTCAGTGTCGATGGTGAACACGACACCGGCCGAACCGAGGTCAGAGCGCACCATGCGCTGCACGCCAGCCGACAAGGCCACATCGGCATGGGCAAAACCCTTGTGCACGCGGTAGCTGATCGCACGGTCGTTATAGAGCGAGGCGAACACTTCCTTCATCTTGTGCAGCACTTCTTCAATGCCGATCACATTCAGGAAGGTCTCTTGCTGACCGGCAAATGAAGCGTCGGGCAGATCTTCGGCAGTGGCTGAGGAGCGCACTGCGAAAGACACATCCGGGTGGTCGGCGGTCAGTTGTGCAAACGAAGCGCGGATCTGCGCCTCCAGATCGGCCGGAAAGGGCTGCGCCTCCAGCCAACCACGAATCTCGGCGCCGGCCTCGGCCAGCGCGCGCACATCGTCGGTATTGAGCGTCAGCAAACGCGCTTCGATGCGCTTGTCCAAGCCTTGATGCTTGAGGAACTCGCGGAAGGCGTGCGCGGTGGTGGCGAAGCCGCCGGGGACGCGAACACCCGAGGAGGAAAGCTCCGAGATCATTTCGCCGAGGCTGGCGTTCTTACCGCCAACGACCTCGACGTCGCTCATTCTCAGATTCTCAAATGGAACGACCAAGGCGGTCGGCTCATAGCGTGTGGACATGGGAAAACTCCGTAAGGTTGAAAATTCGGGGTTCCCGCCGAGGCGCTTCGAACTGCACCTCCCATGCCAATGGCGCAGTGACTCAGCCCAAGAATTTTGGATTCTTGTTCTTGCTCGGGCTTGAGTGTTGGTGAACTGCGCATGGCTGTTGGCTGCTGGCGGCTAATTGCTAGGGATTCTACGGGTTACATGACCTTATGATCTACAAACACTCTAGAGCCACACCACCATGCCCCATCGCACCGTGTATTTTGTCTCGGACGGTACCGGGATCACCGCTGAAACCTTCGGTAACTCGATACTGGCCCAATTCCCGACCAAGCCGCGCCATGTGCGCCGCCCTTTTGTCGACAGCGCCGAGAAGGCCTATGCCGTCGTGCGAGAGATCAATGAGACCGGCGAGCGCGAAGGCAAGCGCGCAATCGTGTTCGCCACCTTGGTCGATCGCGATGTGCTGAAAATCGTCCGCGACCATTGCCAAGGCCGGGTGCTGGACATGTTCGGCACCTTTATCGAACCGCTCGAAGAAGAATTCGAGGTCAAATCGAACCACCGGGTCGGGCGCTTCTCCGATGTGGCGCGCAGCCAGGAGTATCACGACCGCATCGAAGCGATCAACTACTCGCTCGCCCATGATGACGGGCAATCGTCGAAGAATCTGGACATCGCCGACGTCATCTTGGTCGGCGTGTCGCGCAGCGGCAAGACGCCGACCTCGCTCTATCTGGCGCTGCAGCATGGCATCAAGGCCGCCAACTACCCGCTGATCCCGGAGGATTTTGAGCGCGGACGCCTGCCCGACTCTCTCGCCCCCTACAAACGCAAATGCTTTGGCCTGACGATTGACCCCGAGCGCCTCTGCCAAATCCGGAACGAGCGCCGGCCGGGCTCCAAATATGCCGACCTGATGAATTGCCGCTACGAGGTCAATGAAGCCGAAAAAATGATGAAGCGCGACGGCATTGCTTGGCTGTCGTCAACGCACAAGTCGATCGAGGAGATCGCCACCACCATCCTGCGCGACCTGCGCCCGGATCGCTTGATTTACTGAGCAAGCAAGCGCTGGCGGGCTGACTCGTACAGACAAATCGCCGCCGCGCTGCCAACGTTCAGCGATTCCTCGCCGCCCGGCTGGGGGATGCCCACCGTCAACCCACAGCGCTGCATCAAGTCGGGCTGCACGCCCTGCCCTTCATGGCCCATCACCCAGGCACAAGGGCTGGGCAGAGCGATTTGATGCAACTGCTGCTGCGCGTATGAACTGGTGGCCACCATGGTGAGCTCGAGGGCATCAAGCTCGGCCGGCGCCAGCCCTTCAATCAGGCGCAGGCCGAAATGCGCCCCCATGCCGGCGCGCAAAACCTTTGGGGACCACAGCGCCGCCGTGCCCTTGATCGCCAAGACTTGGCGAAAGCCCATCGCCGCTGCGTTGCGCAAAATCGTGCCGACGTTGCCGGCGTCCTGCAGGCGGTCCAGCACCACAGTGTCCACACCTGGGCACAGCGTTTGGCCCGCATCATGCGGAACCTCAAAGCCGATCTGCGCCGGGGACTCCAGGCCGCTGATGGCCTTGAACAAGGCCGTCGGCACGATCAGCTGGCGCGGTGCCGCATCAGCCAATTGGCGCAAAACCGGGTCCGTCGCGGCCGCCTCGGTCAACACCGCCAAGCTAACCGGGTAATTGCGCTGCAAACAAGCACGCACCAAGTGATCGCCTTCCAGCCAAATAGAACCCAGCTTGCGATAAGCGCCACCGTCCTGGCTCAGTTTGCGCAGACGCTGCAAAACGGGGTTATCCCGCGAGGTAATGTGTAGCACTTGACTCATTTGGCCTCCAACAGCGAGCGCACTGGGCCAAAGCTGCGGCGATGCCAAGGCGTCACGCCGAGCGCCTGCAAGGCCGCCAGATGCTCGGCGGTCGGATAACCCTTGTGCTTGGCAAAGCCGTAGTCAGGGAAGGCCTCGGCCATCTGCAGGCATTGGCGGTCGCGCGTCACTTTGGCCAAGATAGAGGCCGCCGAAATCGCCGGTACTTTGGCATCGCCCTTGACGATGGCCTCGGCCGCGATTTTCAGGATGGGCAGGCGATTGCCGTCGACGAGGACCATGGACGGCTTCAGCCGCAGACCTTCGATGGCACGGCGCATCGCCAGCATCGTGGCCTGCAAAATATTCAAGCGGTCGATCTCTTCGACGCTGGCCTCGGCAATGCAAAAGCACAGGGCCTTGGCGCGAATTTCATCGAACAAGCGCTCACGCCGCTTTTCGGTCAAGACCTTGGAGTCGGCCAGGCCCAGCACCGGCTGGGCATCATTGAGCATCACGGCGGCAGCCACCACTGGCCCGGCCAGCGGGCCGCGCCCGGCCTCGTCAACGCCGGCCATCAAGCCCTGACCATTCCAGTCCAAGCCCAGCTGTTCAAACGCCATCGATGACTTTTGCGATCGCATCGCTGGCCTTCAGCGCGGTATTGCAGCGCAGCGTTCGGTGTTGTTCCTCAAAACAGGCTTGCACCCGTGCGTAACGAGCTGGGTCATCCAGCCAAGCCAAACCCTCGCGAGCCAGGGCCTGCGGCGTGCAAGCATCCTGAATCAATTCCGGCACCAAGAACTCGCGTGCCAGCACATTCGGCAGGCCAATCCAGGGCTGGTAATTGCGACCCTTCATGCGCCACCAGTTGAGTGCATGCATGCGATAGGCAATCACCATCGGCCGCTTGAACAAGGCCGCCTCAAGGGTCGCCGTGCCACTGGCGACCAAGCAGGTATCGCAGGCGGCCAAGGCTTCATGCGAGCGCCCATCCAATAAGGTCAAATCGAGCGCCGGCGCATGAGCTGCCACCAGCGGCGTAATCAGCTCACGCAAGCCGGGTGCCAACGGCATTACAAAGCGCAATTCAGGCCGGGCCTGCTGCATCAAGACGGCCGCCTTCAGTAGCGGCTCGGCGATATAGGCGATCTCGCTGCGCCGACTCCCCGGCAACAAGGCCACCACCACCGCCTGCTCGCCCAAAGCCAGCACCGCCCTCGCCTCTGCCTTAGGCGGCGTCAGCGGAATCGCATCAGCCAGCGGATGGCCGACATAGCTCGCGGCAATGCCATGCCGGTTCAGCAACTCGGGCTCGAAGGGGAACAGGCACAGCACATGATCGGCCGAACGCTTGATCTTCTCGACCCGCTCGGCTCGCCAGGCCCAGATCGACGGGCAGACAAAGTGCACCGTCTTGATACCGCCTTCGCGCACGCGCTGCTCCAGGCCGAAATTGAAATCCGGTGCGTCAATGCCGATGAAGGCTGCCGGCCGCTCGTTCGAAGGCAAGGCCAACAGTCGGTCACCCAACTGCTTGCGTATGCTCAACAGTTCGCGCAGATTCCATAGAGCATCGACATAGCCAAACACCGACAGCTTGTCGAGCGGCCACCAGGACTCAAAGCCCTGCGCCGCCATACGTGGCCCGCCTATGCCTTGTGCAGTCAAGTCCGGCCAACGCGCGCGCAGACCCGCCAGCAGCAAACCGGCCAGCAAATCACCGGAAGCCTCGCCGGCCACCATGCCGAAACGAGGCGCGTTGTCCTTCATGTGTGATCGGTTCAGCGCACGATGCCGCGTGACGCGGCAGCGAGGAAGTTCAACATCAACTCAAGGTCCGCAACTTCAGTTTGCTGCGATTTCAAATCAGCAATGGCTGCCACGGCCTGCTCCAGTGTCAACGAAGAGCGGTACAGCAGCTTGTGCATCTGCTTGATCAAGGCGATGCGCTCGGCCGAAAAATCACGCCGGCGCAGCCCCACCACGTTGACCGCGCGCGCGGTCAAGGGGTTGCCATCAGCAGTCATGAAGGGCGGCACGTCCTGGGCCACATGGGCCTGGAAGCCAATCATTGCATGCGAGCCCACGCGCATGCGTTGCAGCATGCCCGTCAAACCACCGACAGTCACCCAATCGCCGATCTCTACATGGCCCGCCAAGGTCACACCGTTGGCCAACACATTGTGATGGCCGAGCAGCACGTCATGCGCCAAGTGGACATAGGCCATGATCCAGTTGTCATCGCCCAGTTGGGTCACGCCTTTGTCCTGTACCGTCCCGGTATTGAAGGTGCAGTACTCGCGAATGGTGTTGCGGTCCCCGATCACCAACCTTGTCGGCTCGCCCGCGTACTTCATGTCCTGCGGCGCGGCGCCGATCGAGTTGAACTGGAATATCGTGTTGTCCCGGCCGATGGTGGTGTGCCCCTCGATCACGCAATGCGGGCCAATCGAGCTGCCCGCAGCGATGCGCACATGCGGCCCAATCACCGTGTAGGCGCCGACCTTGACCGAACTGTCCAGTTGAGCGGCAGGGTCAATGATGGCAGTGGCGTGAATCAGGCTCATGCTAGGTGGTCTGTCAATCAAACAATCAGTCTGCTATTTTTCGCATCGTGCAGATCAACTGCGCCTCGGCGGCCAACTGGTCACCGACCAGGACCTGGCCCGAGAACTTGAAGATACCCGCTTTGGCGCGGTCCAGCGTCACATCCAAAAAGAGCTGGTCGCCGGGCTCGACAGGCCGCTTGAAACGGGCGTTATCAATGCCGGCAAAGTAGACCACCGTGGAATCGTCGAGCACGATATCGGTACTGGCCAGCGCCAACAGCGTCGCGGCCTGCGCCATCGCCTCTAACATCAACACACCCGGCATGACCGGGCGGTGCGGGAAATGGCCAACGAAATAAGGCTCATTGATGCTGACGTTCTTGAGCGCCCGAATGCGCTTACCCTTCTCGATCTCCAGCACCCGATCAACCAGCAGCAGCGGGTAGCGGTGAGGCAATCTTTTGAGAATTTCGTGGATGTCCATCATGATGAATTCTTCTTCTCTAGCGCGAGTACGCGCTGACGCAATGAATACAAATTACGCAGCGTGGCTGCGTTCTTTTCCCAGCTGGCATTGTCGTCGAACGGAAACACCCCGCTGTACAGACCCGGCTTATGAATGCTGCGGCTGATCAAGGTCGCCGCCGACACGTGCACATGGTCGGCAATTTCAAGATGGCCGACGATATTAGCCGCGCCGGCGATGGTGCAGTGCGCACCTATCGTGGTGCTGCCGGCAATCGCTGTACAACCGGCAATTGCCGTGTGTTCACCAATGCGCACGTTATGCGCGATCTGGATCAAGTTATCGAGCTTGACGCCATCGGCCAACACGGTGTCGTCGAGCGCACCCCGATCAATACAGGTGTTGGCGCCGATTTCCACGTCATTACCGATGCGTACCGCGCCAAGTTGCTCGATCTTTTCCCAGCGGCCCGCATTCGGCGCAAAGCCAAAACCATCGGCGCCGATCACCACACCTGCATGCAAGATGCATCGCTCGCCAATCTTGCAATCGAAGCCGACGGTGACATGGGAGCCTAAACGCGTACCGGCACCAATTACCGCGCCGCGCTCAAGCACGCATTGGGCGCCGATGATTGCATCGGCACCGATTTGCACACCCCCCTCAATGACGGCCAAGGCACCCACATCTACGCCTGCGCCCAAGCGAGCACTGGGGTCGATGACCGCGCTCGGATGAACGCGCGGCGCAGCACGCGGGCGCACGCGGCGCGACCACCACTGCGTCAAGCGGGCGAAGTACAAGTAGGGATCGGGCGTAACGATGGCCGCACCCCGCGCTGCGGCGGCCTGGGCAAAGGCAGGCGCCACAATCACACAGGCCGCAGCTGTGCTCGCCAATTGCGCTTGATAGCGCGGATTAGCCAGGAAACTCAGCGTCAGCGCATCGGCGCCGAGCAAGGTGCCGACGCGCTCAATGCGGGTATGAGCCTCGCCATGAAGATCGCCGCCCAAGGCGGCGATCACTTCGGCCAGCGTGACAGCTGTGGCCACCTATCACTTCTGAGCGTTAAGCGTGTCAATCACTTTCTTGGTGATATCGACACGCGCGCTGACGTTCAGCGCATCCTGCAAGATGATGTCGTACTTTTCCGCTTCAAAGATCTGCTTGATGACGCGGTTAGCACGCTCAACCACAGCGCCCAATTCTTCGTTCTTGCGCTGAGTCAGATCTTCTTGCCACTCGCGGCGCTTGCGCTGCAGGTCGCGGTCAACTTCCACCAAATCGCGTTGGCGGCGATTGCGCTCGGCCTCGGCCAGGGTCGGCGCTTCTTTTTCGAGCTTTTCGGCCGCACCGCGCAGCTTGGTCTCCTGATCCTTCAGCTCCTTCTCGCGCTTGCCGAACTCGGTCTCAAGCTTGATTTGAGCCGTCTTGGCCAGGTTGGCTTCGCGCAGCACCCGCTCGCTGTTGACATAGCCAATCTTTATTTCCTGTGCCGCGCACAGGGCCGACACAGACATCATGGCGGCCAAAGCCACCAACTTCAACATTTTGCTCTTCATCAGAATGCGTTCCCGATCTGGAATTGGAATGGCTCGATTCTATCCGTGCGTTGCTTGCTCAGCGCCTTGCCATAGCTCAAGCGTAAAGGGCCCATGGGCGAAATCCAACTGATCCCGAGGCCGGCCGATGAGCGGACGTCCGCAAATTTGAGTTGTTCGAACGAGCCCCACACATTGCCGGCATCCACGAAAGTGTAGAGCCGGAAGGTTTTGTCATTGCCCGTACCTGGAACGGGCAAATACAGTTCCGCGTTGACGTTGGCGCGGCGATTGCCACCCGTACGTGTACCCGTCACGTCAACCGGCCCAAGCGAACCGGCCTCAAACACCCGCACCGAGCCCAAGCCGCCGGCATAGAAGTTCTTGAAAATCGGGAACGGCCGGCTACCCAAGCCCTGGCCCCAACCCAATTCGCTGTTCAGCCCCAAGGTGATCTTGTTGGTGACCGGGATGTATTGCTGATACTGCAAATTGGCGCGCGCATAACGCGCATCACCCATGGGACTCAACTCCAAATTGATACGCGAGTACTTGCCCACCGTCGGCGAAATGATGCTGTCTCGGTTATCGCGCTGCCAACCGATCGTGAACGGATAGGCCACGCTGTCGCGGCCGAACTGGCGGCCGTAAAGCAAATAGCTATTCGGCAGACCCGAGTTGGTGGTCATCTTGGTGCGCTCATAGCCGAAGCCGAAGAACACAGTATCCAGTTCGGAGAACGGCACGCCAAAGCGGATCGATGAGCCGACCGTGACCAGCTCATAGGGCTCACCCAAGGAGTTGTAAGGCTTTTGCGTGCGGTAGAAAACGTCCAAGGCACGCGACACACCGTCGACGGTGAAATAAGGATTCACCGTGCTGAGCACCAGATTGCGCCCGGTCGATGCGGTTGCGACTTCGATGCCCAGATAGTGGCCCGAGCCGAACACGTTTTCCTGCTTGATCGCGCCGGTGAAGGAGAGTTTTTGCTGGCTGGAGTAGCCTGCGCCAACCTGAATATTGCCGGTCGGGCGCTCGACCACGGTCAGCAGCACATCAACCTGGTCTTGCGCGCCCGGCACTTCCGACGTATCAATCGTGACCTCTTTGAAGTAACCCAGGCGCTCGACCCGGTCGCGCGATGCCTTGATCTTTTGGCCGTCATACCAGGCCGATTCAAGCTGGCGGAATTCGCGCCGAATCACTTCGTCACGCGTGCGCGTGTTGCCGGCAATGATCACATTGCGCACATAGACTCGACGCGCCGGCTCGGCCACCAAGGTCACCACCACTTGGCCCGTAGCTCGGTCAATCTCGGGGCGCGAATCGACACGCGCAAACGCGTAGCCAAAAGAGCCATACAAATCTTGGAACGCCCGCGTCGTCTGCGCCACGGCTTCGCCTTGATAGGGCTGACCGGGCTTGAAGAAGATCAGGCGCTTGAAGTCCTCTTCGCGACCGAGGAACTCACCCTCGAGCTTGACCGCAGTCACCGTGTATTGCTGGCCTTCGCTGACGGTGATGGCAATGTCAATGCTCTGCTTGTCAGGCGAGATCGTCACTTGAGTCGAAGTCACCGCAAACTCAAGGTAACCACGGTTCAAATAGTAGGAGCGCAAGGTCTCCAGATCGGCATTGAGCTTGGCGCGCGAATAGCGGTCGGTCTTGGTGTACCAGGTCAACCAGCCACTGCTGGTCTGCTCCAGCAGACCGACCAAAGTGCTTTCCGAGAACACCGAGCTGCCTTGAATTCGAACCACGCCAATCTTTGCCGGCTCACCTTCATTCACGGTGAAGCTGACGTTGACGCGGTTGCGCTCCAGCGGCGTGATGGTGGTCGTCACCTCGGCACCGTAAAGGCTGCGCGTCAGGTATTGCCGCTTCAATTCCTGCTCGGCGCGATCGGCCAGGGCCTTGTCGAAGGGCTTACCTTCACCGATGCCGACGTCCTTCAGCGACTTGGTCAGCGCTTCGGTATCGAACTCTTTCAAACCCGCGAAGCTGACGTTGGCGATGATGGGGCGCTCTTCGATCATCACCACCACGGCCGATGTGTCAGCGTCGATATTGATGCGAACGTCTTTGAACAAACCGGTGGCAAACAGCGCACGCAAGGCCGCGGCACCCTTGTCCTCGCTATAGCTGTCCCCGATGCGGAAAGGCAAGGAAGCGAAAACCGTACCGGGGTCGGTCCGCTTCAAACCTTCAACGCGAATGTCCTTGAGAACAAAGGGATCCACCGCCCAGGCGACGCCTGACTGCAGTGAGGCCAACAAGGCCAAGGTCAGGATTGAGGGGCGCATACGAGCACCCGTTCTTAGAGATGAGGACATGCAGATAGAGTCAATGCAGGCCCGTCAAGCGGACCACGTCGTTAGAAAGGGCTAGGGCCATCATCAGCATCAGGATCAACGCCCCTGCGCGTTGCAGCTGCGTTTGCCACCACTCCGAGACCGGGCGGCCGCTTAAACCCTCGAAAAGATAATACATCAGGTGTCCGCCATCGAGCATCGGCAGCGGCAGCAAGTTCAAGATGCCAAGGCTAACACTGACCAGCGCCAAGAATCCCAAATACTGCGCCAGACCTGAGCGCGCCGACTGCCCCGCATAGTCGGCGATCGTCAAAGGGCCACTCAAATTCTTCAAGGAGGCCTCGCCAATCAACATCCGACCGAAGACCTTCAAGGTCATCCAGGATACGTTCCAAGTGCGCTGCGCACCGAGACTCAAGCCCTCAAGAAATCCGTGGCTAACCTTGACCATCTGCGGCGCCGCCCCGACCATCGCTTCAATGCGACCGATGGTCTGACCCGCATCGCTGACGGCCCTTGGGCTCACCTCAAGCTCCAGTCCTTGGCCGCCGCGCTCGATCAACCAGAGCGACTTGACCGAGGTTTCGCCTTGGACCGACCGGCGAATCAACTCGCGCAGCGCAGCCGCATCGGTGACCGCAACGCCGTCAACCTTGAGCACGCGGTCGCCCTCGATCAAACCGGCCTGGGCCCCAGCGCCGCCCTCGTTGACCTTACCCAAGATCGCATCACTCATGGGCGTCAGCCCGAGTTTGCGCAAGCCGGCCCCGTCCATGGTGCCGGCGCTCAGGCGACTGGTATCGAGCACCAAGCTGCGGCGCCCATGACCACCAGCATCGGAAACGTCCAGATGCACGGTCTCGCCGCTCGACGAAGCCTCCAATACGGTCGCCATCAGCTCGGTATAGGACGCCAAATCGCGCCATTGCTGGCCATCAACCGAAGTCGCTCGCACCCAATCACCGGCCCGCAAACCAGCCCGCGCTGCCACGGATTCAATGGGCGGCGTTCCCAGCAAGGCTTTGGGTTCAGTCGTACCCACCCACATCGCAGCGGCAAACAGCAGCACCGCCAATAACAGATTAGCCAAAGGCCCCGCTGCCACCACCGCCACACGCTGCCGCAGAGGCCGATTGTTGAAAGCCTGCGAGCGCAGCGCCGCGTCGACCGGCCCCTCGCGCTCATCCAGCATGCGCACATAGCCGCCCAAGGGCAAGGCACAGAGCGTGAACTCGGTGGCATCGGGGCCGCTTTGGCGCCGCCATATCACCTTGCCGAAGCCGACGGAGAAACGCAAGACCTTGACACCGCAAGCGCGGGCAACGCGGTAATGGCCATACTCATGCACGACCACCAATACACCCAGCGTCAGCAAAAAAGCCAGCAAGGTGGTCATGCAGACAGGCCCGCAATCAAGCCTTGCGCATGCCGGCGCGTGCGCGCATCCAGCCCCAACAGGCCAGCCACATCGGCACATTCGCCCGCTTCGGGGCGCACCGCTTCGAGGCTGGCGCAGTTGATCTGGTGAATCTGGTCAAAGCGCAGGCGCCGGCTCAAGAAAGCCTCGACGGCGACCTCGTTGGCCGCGTTCAAGACCGCTGTTGCACCTTCTGGACCGCGCAAGGCCTGCCAAGACAGGTACAAGCCAGGGAAACGCTGCTCGTCCGCCTCTTCAAAACTCAAAGAGGGCCCGCTGAGCAGATCCAGCCGGCTGGCACCTGCTTCGATGCGCTCGGGGAAGGACAGGCCATAGGCAATCGGCACCCGCATATCGGGTGTGCCAAGTTGCGCCAAGACCGATTTATCGCGGCAGACCACCATCGAATGGATGATGCTTTGCGGATGGATGACGACCTTGATCTGTTCCGGGGTCAGGCCGAATAGCCAACGCGCCTCAATCACCTCCAGCGCCTTGTTCATCATGGTGGCCGAGTCCACCGAAATCTTCGCACCCATCACCCAGTTCGGATGCGCGCAAGCCTGCTCGGGCGTGACCTCGGCAAGCGTGGACGGGTCGCGCTGGCGGAACGGCCCGCCGGACGCGGTCAACACAATGTGATCGATGCGCTGAGCCCAAGTCTTGCGGTCCTCGGGCAGACATTGAAAGATCGCCGAATGCTCGCTGTCGATTGGCAGCAGGGTTGCACCGCCCTGCTCGACAGCCTGCATGAACAGCGCCCCCCCAACCACGATGGCCTCCTTATTGGCCAGCAGCAGGCGCTTGCCCGCGCGCGCAGCGGCCAAGCAAGGGGCTAAGCCGGCCGCGCCGACGATGGCACCCATGACCATGTCCACGTCCGGGTGAGCTGCGATTTCAGACAGGCTCTCGGCTCCGTCCAGCACCTCGGTCTTGCTTCCCTGCTCGTGCAGCTTGAGCCGCAGCTCTTGGGCCAGTGCGCGGTCTGGCATCACTGCAAAACGCGGGCGCCATTGCAAGCATTGCGCCAGCAAGGCATCGACGCGACTCATCGCGCTGAGGGCAAAAACCTCGTAACGCTCGGGGTGGCGGGACAAAACATCCAGCGTATTGACCCCAATGGAACCGGTTGAACCCAGTACCGTGATGCGCTGAAAACGGGCGTCACTCATCATGCCAACACACTCAATGAACTCAAGGCCAGGGCAACCGGGAACACCGGCAGCAAGGCGTCGATGCGGTCCAGCACGCCGCCGTGACCGGGCAGCAACTGGCTGCTGTCTTTGGCACCGACCGCACGCTTCAACAGGGATTCGAACAAATCACCGACCACGCTCATCGCACTCAAGCAAAGCAGTGCGAACAGGCCGACCGGCAAGGACTGACCCTTGAGCAGCAATTGATACAGGCTCGGAGAATCCACCGCCACATGGCTATCGATGTAGAACGCCCAAACAAAGGCCAGCAGCATCACGCCCAACATACCGGACCAAACACCTTCCCAGCTTTTGCCCGGGCTGATGGTCGGCGCCAATTTTCGCTTGCCAAAGGCGCGGCCACCGAAATAGGCGGCAATATCGGCCATCCACACCAGGCAGAAGATCGACAGCAAAAAGTTGATGCCTACGGCCTTGGCCTGCACCATGGCACCCCAAGCAGCCACCAAGACCAAGGCGCCCAAGAGCGTGCGCAGCAGTTGCGGCGCATGCGGCCATTGGCTCGGCCCGCCGCGCAGCGCATAGGCACTACCCAGCACCCAGACCAGGCTCGCTACCCACCAGACCCAAGCCGGCGCTGCCTGCATGCCCAGCGCCATATAGGCAGTCCAAGCCGCTGCGGATACCGCCAAGCCAAAACTCACAGCCGGCGCACCGACGATGCCGTTTAGTCGCGCCCACTCCCAGCCGGCCGCGCCTATCATCAACAGCGTCAACAAGGCGAAGGGCAGCGACTGCGGCGCAAACAAAGCCGGCAGCAGCACGGCCAACAAGACCAAGGCCGTGATGATTCGAGTCTTCAGCATGGGGTTTAAACAGCGGCCACAGCCGGCGCCTCTTTGACGCCGCCGAAGCGCCGATCGCGATCACGGAAGGCCGCGATCGCAGCATCCAACTGCTTCTCGCCAAATTCGGGCCAGAGGCAGTCGGAAAACACAAACTCGGTATAAGCCACCTGCCAGAGCATGAAGTTGCTGATGCGCACCTCACCGCCGGTACGGATAAAGAGATCGGGGTCAGGCGCATAGCTCATCGCCATGAACTCCGACAGCCGCGCCTCGGTCAACTCTGCGGCCGGCACACCGGCATTGATGGCAGCCTTGCAGGCCTGCACGATGTCCCAGCGACCGCCGTAATTGAAGGCCACCGACATCGTCAGCTTTGTGTTGTGCGCCGTGGCCGACTCGGCCTCATTCCAGGCATTGCGCAGCTTGGGCGAGACGGCGTCGCGGTCACCGACGATGCGGATGCGCACGCCCATCTGACCCATCTTGGCCAGATAGCGCGACACCGCCGCCAACACCAGGCCCATCAGGCCAGAGACCTCATCGCTGGGGCGCTTCCAGTTTTCACTGGAAAAGGCGAACACCGTCAGGTATTCGACATCCCGGTCGATGCAGGACTGCACTATCTTGACCAAACTGTCGACACCGGCCTTGTGGCCGAAGAAGCGCGGCAAAAACCGCTTCTTCGCCCAGCGGCCATTGCCATCCATCACGATGGCGATGTGGCGCGGTCCCGCCGCTTTCTCGTTGTTCATGCCGCTCAAATCATTCGTCACTGAGCTGGCGCCACTCAAACGGCCAAGATTTCGGCTTCTTTGCCGGCGATCAGGCGGTCGATCTCGGCAATCGTGCGATCGGTGAGTTTTTGTGCGTCATCGAGGCTGCGGCGCTCGTCGTCTTCGCTGATCAGCTTTTCTTTGGTCAGCTTCTTGGCTTGCTCATTGGCGTCACGGCGCAGATTGCGCACTGCGATCTTGGCGTCCTCACCAGCATTGCGAACGATCTTGGTCAGGTCGCGGCGGCGCTCTTCGTTCAGCGCCGGCATAGGCACACGGATCAAGTCACCCTGTGAGGCCGGGTTCAGCCCCAGATCGGACTCGCGAATCGCCTTCTCGATCTTGGCGCCCATGCCTTTTTCCCAAGGCTGCACGCTGATCGTGCGCGAGTCCAGCAGAGTCACATTGGCAACCTGGGTGATGGGCACCGGCGAGCCGTAATAGTCAACACTGACCTGATCCAGAATGCCCGGGTGCGCGCGCCCGGTACGGATTTTGTGCAACTCACCCTTGAGGGCCTCGATGGACTTTGCCATCTTCGCTTCAGCGTTTTGCTTGATGTCTGCAATGCTCATGATTCTCGACCTTGATGTCCTGATTCACCTAACGTGGCCACCACTCAAACGTGGACCAGCGTGCCTTCATCTTCACCCAACACCACCCGCTTCAAGGCACCCGGCTTGAGGATGCTGAAGACACGGATCGGCAGCTTCTGGTCACGGCATAGCGCAAACGCGGTGGCGTCCAGAACCTGCAAATTCTTGCTGATCGCGTCATCGAAGGAAATACGCGAATAACGCGTCGCCGACGGATCCTTTTTGGGGTCAGCGGTGTAAACACCGTCTACCTTGGTCGCCTTCAAGACGATCTCGGCGCCGATCTCGGCGCCACGCAAAGCCGCTGCCGTGTCGGTCGTGAAGAAGGGGTTGCCGGTGCCCGCTGCGAACACAACGACCTTGCCTTCTTCCAGATACTGCAAAGCCTTGGGACGCACATAGGGCTCGACCACCTGTTCGATGCCGATGGCCGACATGACGCGCGCGACGATACCTTCTTGGCGCATGGTGTCGGCCAGGGCAAGCGAATTCATCACCGTGGCCAGCATGCCCATATAGTCGGCCGTGGCGCGGTCCATCCCGACCGAACCACCCGCCACACCGCGGAAAATATTACCGCCACCGATCACCACCGCGACCTCAACGCCGGTTTGCGTGACTTCGCGAATTTCTTGCACCATGCGCACGATGGTGGCGCGATTGATACCGAATGCGTCATCGCCCATCAGGGCTTCGCCGGAAAGCTTGAGCAAAATGCGTTTGTACGCGGGCATGGTCTTGACCTCTTGGTGATGGTTTAGTGCTGGGTACTGCTATTTTCTTGCTTGTGCCTTGATGCTCAAACCTTGTGAGCCGTCCGCACCGAGGCACAAGTGTA
The DNA here is from genome assembly GCF_025717555.1 of Paucibacter sp. B2R-40. Classification (GTDB taxonomy): domain Bacteria; phylum Pseudomonadota; class Gammaproteobacteria; order Burkholderiales; family Burkholderiaceae_C; genus Paucibacter_A. Next base: position 23,849 of record NZ_JAJIRP010000006.1, read on the forward strand.
AAGGGCGCCAGTGGCGCCCTTTATCTTGCGTCGGAGCTTATTGCCCCTTGGCGGCAGCCACTTGCGCGGCCACTTCGGCGGCGAAGTCGTCTACCTTCTTCTCAATGCCTTCGCCCACCACGTAGAGCGTGAAGCTCTTGATCGTGGTGGCCTTTTCCTTCAGCATCGCTGCCACGGTCTGCTTGCCGTCGGCCGCCTTGACGAACACTTGGTCCAGCAAGGAGACTTCCTTCAAGAACTTCTGCACCGAGCCTTCAACCATCTTGGCGACGATGTCGGCAGGCTTGCCGGACTCGGCAGCCTTCTCGGCGGCGATCTTGCGCTCTTTCTCGACCAACTCAGCCGACACATCAGCGGAGGACAGCGCGGCAGGCTTCATTGCAGCCACATGCATGGCGACGTCCTTGGCGGCCACTTCGTCGCCGTCATACTCGACCAGCACGCCGATGCGGGTGCCGTGCAAGTAAGAAGCGACCTTGTTGCCAGCGGTGCTCAGCTTGACGCGGCGCAGGGTCATGTTCTCGCCGATCTTGCCGATCAGGCCGCGACGCACGTCTTCAACCGTCGGGCCAAAGCCTTCTTGCGACAGCGGCAATGCAGCCAGCGCAGCGACATCGCTGACGCCATGCTCGGCCGCCAACACGGCACAAGCGTTGACCAAGGCCAGGAATGCATCATTCTTGGTCACGAAGTCGGTTTCGCAGTTCACTTCCAGCAATGCGCCGGTCGAACCCACCACGGCAGCGGAGACCACGCCTTCGGCGGTCACGCGCGAAGAAGCCTTGCCGGCCTTGTTGCCCAACTTGACGCGCAAGATCTCTTCACCGCGGACCAAATCGCCCTCGGCTTCGACCAGCGCCTTTTTGCATTCCATCATCGGGGCATCGGTGCGGGCACGCAGTTCTGCCACCATGCTTGCGGTAATTGCAGCCATTTTCTTTTCTCCGTATTCAAGAGGCTTGCGAGTGAGGCCTAAACCGGCACTCTGGCAAGCCCAAAAAGCTATGCTTTGAAAAAAAGGGGACTGAATCAGCCCCCTCCTTGTTTGTGCGAAAGGAGCTAAAGGGGATTAAGCGCCTTCGCTGACTTCCACGAACTCATCGCCTGCAGGAGCGGCGGCTTGCACGACGGTGTTACCGGCGTTAGCACGACCTTCCAGCACGGCGTCAGCCACAGCGCGGGCATACAAAGCCACGGCCTTGGCCGAGTCATCGTTACCAGGGATCACGTAGTCGATGCCGATAGGCGAGTGGTTGGTATCAACCACGCCGATGACCGGGATGCCCAGCTTCTTGGCTTCGGCCACGGCGATCTTGTGGAAACCCACGTCGATCACGAAGATGGCGTCAGGCAGGCCGCCCATGTCGGAGATGCCGCCGATGTTCTTTTCCAGCTTGGCCAGATCGCGTTGGAACATCAAGGCTTCTTTCTTGATGGCTGGCTGTGTGCCGGCATCAACTTGAGCTTGCATGTCCTTCAGTGCCTTCAAGGAAACCTTGACGGTCTTGAAGTTGGTCATCATGCCGCCCAACCAGCGCTGGTCGACATAAGGCATGCCGCAACGCTGGGCTTCCAGAGCGATCACTTCACGCGCTTGACGCTTGGTGCCGATCATCATCACGCGGCCGCCCTTGGAGGACAGATTGCGGATGAAGGTCATCGCCTCTTCGAACGCTGGCAGCGTCTTCTCGAGGTTGATGATGTGAATCTTGTTGCGGTGGCCGTAGATGTACGGGGCCATCTTGGGGTGCCAAAAACGAGTTTGGTGACCAAAGTGAACGCCGGCTTCCAGCATTTCGCGCATTGTTACGGACATATTTTTTAACTCCGAAGGTTGTGTCTTAAATCCGGCCCGAATTGCTCTGCAGCGTGACGCTCTGGCCTTGGACCCGAAATAGCTTCAGACCAAGACATGAGCTCGAATACAGCAGCAACACCTCTGTGTGGCCGGTTTGCGATTGACTTACAAATTGATTCGCCTGCTGCACCTGAACATCCACGCCCAAGGCACCCGGCAAAACCCAAGGAGTATACACGATCAAGCTAGGGCTCAGCGCGCTGCGCCACGAGACAGCCCGACTAAGCGCTTCGAAGCGAATCCAAACGAGCGGGGCACTACACTTGCCGCCCTGAGCCGCCGCACGCGGCAGCCGAGCTGTCTTGGCCGCCCAAATATTTGGCGTTGATCCGACCCCGCTTTTTGAAAACGCCTTGAGCAGAGATTATTGAGATGCGCATTGCCATCATTGGCGCCGGCATTGCCGGCGTTACCACCGCCTACGAATGCGCAGCAGACGGCCACCAAGTCATTGTCTTCGAGCGCTGCGGCAGTGTCGCCGCCGAAGGCAGTTTTGCCAATGCCGGCATCACCGCTCCCGGCCTCAGCCTGGCCTGGGGCCGGGCGACTATGCCGGGCCTGTCCGGCGGCAGCAAGTTAGCCTGGGGCTGGCGACGCTGGCGCGCCGGGCGCAGCAAAGACCTCGCCGGGCGCCAAGAGCGCCTGCTCGCGCTGGGGCTCTTCAGTCACGCAAGGCTGCAAGAGTTGCGCCGGAAATTGCAGATGGACTACGAGCGCGCCGAGGGTGTGCTCGTCCTGCTGCGCAGCGAGCGCGAGCAACAAGCTGCGCTTGCAGGCCTGGGCTTGCTCGAGCGGGCAGGCGTGAGCGCTCAAGTGCTATCGCCCGAGCAATGCCTGAGCGTGGAACCCGGCCTGAACCCGGACGCTCGCCTGCATGGCGGCGTACACCTGAGCCAGGGCGAGGCCGGCAATTGCCGCCAATTCAGCCACCTGATGCGCATCGCCGCACAGCGCCTGGGCGTGCAATTTCGTTTTCACACCACGGTGCGCGGTTTGACCCCCGGCACACCGGCAAGATTGACTCACGAGTACACGCCGCCGCCGGACAGCTTGGCCGAGCCCTCAAGGCTGAGCGAGGCGGGCGAAACCCCAGACGCGGGCGACACCAGGCCGGCATCCATAGGCCGCACCGAAGACAGCTTTGATGCCATCATCATTTGCGCCGGCGCAGGTGCTGCCCATCTGCTGCGCCCCTTGAAACTGAAGACGGCGCTGAGCACCGTACACGGCTACTCGATCACCGCACCGCTGCGCCAACTCGAGGCCTTTCCGGACCTTGGACCCAGAGCCGGATTGTTCGATCTTCGACAGCAAGTTTCGATCAGCCGCATTGGACAACGCATTCGGCTGGCCGGCGGCATCGAGCCCGGGCTTGCCAGCGAACGCTTCAAAGACTCAACGTTGGCGCTATTGCACCAGGTGCTGGATGACTGGTTTCCGGGTGCCATGCTGAACACACAAGTGCAGCGCTGGCAGGGATCACATGCCATCGCGGCCGACGGCCTGCCCTTGCTCGGCGCCAGTGGCCGCGACGGCATCTGGTTGAATCTGGCACAAGGCTCGGCCACTTTGTTGGGCTGGCCGCTGGCCTGTGGCGCTGCTCGGGCATTGGCCGAACAAGTCGCCGGGCGCAAGCCTGACAGCGCGGCGCCGGATACTACAGGGCTGGACATCTCCCGCTTCACCTGACAAGCTGGCGATGTGCCGATAAAACTCCTCCCCACCGCAAACAGCTGGCCACTATTTGACGCCGCCAGCAGCCGCGTCATTGAGGCCGCAGCCTTGGCCCATGTCGGCCCAAACGTGAGTCTGATGGAGCGCGCCGGCTTGGCCGCTGCGCGCTTAACCCTGGCCCTCGTCCCAGCGGGCACAGGGCCCATCTGGATCGCCTGCGGTCCCGGCAATAACGGCGGCGATGGTCTTGTTGCAGCCCGGCTGTTGCATCAACAAGGCCTGAAGGTGCAAGTCAGCCTGATCGCAGCCAGCCAAAGTCCACCGGCCGACGCCGCAACAGCACTTGCCAAGGCCCAGCAGGCCGGCGTGCCAATCAGCGATGTAGTGCAGGCACCCGCTGGGGTGCGATTGGGCTTGGACGCCCTGCTCGGCCTGGGCCTGAACCGAAGCCGCCCCCCCAGCCCCGAGATGGCTGCAGCCTTCACGGCCCTGAACTCCTTGGGCGCACCGGTGCTGGCCATGGATCTACCCAGTGGGCTGCTGCCAGACACCGGCGCACTGGCCGGCGAATTGGCTGTACGTGCCGACCACACCTTGACGCTGCTGACCCTCAAGCCCGGGCTTTTCACCGCTCAAGGGCGCGCGCACAGCGGCCAAATTTGGTTCGATGAATTGGACCAAACGCCTGTCGGAACGCCGGACGCCCTACTCATAGGCGCCGAATGCTTGGCGCGCTGGCGACTGCAAAACACAGCCGACCCCACCAAGCACAAAGGCACTCAAGGCGATGTGCTGGTGATCGGCGGTGCTGCCGGCATGCGCGGCGCCGCAAGATTGGCCGCACGCGCCGCTTTGGCGGCAGGTGGGGGACGGGTTTATGCCTGCCTATTGGGCGCTCCTGCGGATGAGGCGGACCCCCAACGCCCCGAGCTGATGCGCTTTGATCAAGCTCGCATCCAGGCCTCAAGTGCGATCGGCGACTGGCGTCACAAAGTGCTGGTTTGCGGCTGCGGTGGCGGCAGCGAAATTGCCAAGTTTTTACCCCCCCTACTGCAACACGCTCAGCGCCTGGTACTCGACGCCGATGGCTTGAACGCCGTGGCGGCAGACAAGGACTTGCAAGTGCTACTCAAACAGCGCCAATCCTTGGGGCTGGCGACGATTTTGACGCCGCACCCCTTGGAGGCCGCGCGCCTACTGGGCAGCGATGCCACGACCGTACAGTCCGACCGCCTCAAAGCGGCGCAATTGCTGGCCGATGAATTCCTATGCGCAGTCATTCTGAAAGGATCGGGCAGCATCATTGCCGGCCCGCAGCGCAGGCCGGCCATCAACTCAAGCGGCAATGCCGCCCTGGCTACCGCCGGCAGCGGCGATGTGCTGGCCGGCTGGCTCGGCGGCCTGTGGGCTCAGCAAAGCAAGGCCGACCCCTTCAGCCTCGCAAGTCTGGGCTGCTACTGGCATGGCGAGGCCGCCGAGAGCCAGACGGCCGGACCTTTGCGGGCAGCTGACCTGGTGGAACGCATGTATGCGCTGCACCGCGCTCCCTGATCCACCTGGCGACCTGGCGGCTTGACGCCCTAAGGCCTAGCGACGCTTGCGTGTGCGCGGCTCGGCAGCCCCAATAGCGGCCAATTTAGCCTGCCCAGGCTGCTTGGACGAAGGCGCAGCCCCGCGCGCCTCCTGACGCGCAGCCTTGACGGGATGGGCGGCGGCTGAATTGCCGCCACCACGGGCTTGCCTGGACTTGCGTGCATTCTTGGCGCCGCTCTTGACCTCGCGATCGGTGCGCCGCACCTGCTCCAAAGCTTCGACCGAACTGCCGGATTGACGCTCGCTCGCAGGCAAGCCCGCCTTGTCGCGCATCGCCCGTGCGACCAGCTTGGCTTCTTCGTTATCGGTTACCAAACGAAAGTCGATCTTGCGGGCATCCAGATCAACCCGACTGACCTGCACCTGCACCCGCGCACCGGTGGCATAGCGCAGGCCACTGCGCTCGCCGCGCAACTCCTGGCGCACCTCGTCGAAGCGGAAATACTCGCCACCCAATTCAGTGATGTGGATTAGGCCTTCAACATAGAGCGCGTCGAGTTGCACGAACAGCCCAAAACTGGTGACAGCGCTGACGGTGCCGGCAAACTCCTCACCCAAATGCTCACGCATATAGCGGCATTTGAGCCAAGCCTCGACATCGCGCGAGGCCTCGTCGGCGCGCCGCTCATTGGCACTGCAATGCGCACCCACCACTTCCCAGCGCTCGGTCTCGGTGCTCGCCTTCGATGGATCGATAGGCGCGGCTCGGCCGGGCCGTTTGGTCGCCATCGGCACATCCATCTTGCCGGCATCAAGGTGGTAACGTTTGTCGGCCAGGATGGCCTTGATGACACGGTGCACCAGCAAATCGGGATAACGCCGAATCGGACTGGTGAAGTGGGTGTAGGCCAGATAAGAAAGGCCGAAGTGACCGGCATTGGCCGAGGTGTACATCGCCTGCTGCATCGAACGCAAAAGCATGGCGTGGATCTGGGTCGAATCGACCCGGTCTTTGGTAGCGGCAGCGATCGCCTGATATTCGCTCGGCTTGGGGTTGTCGCTGATCGACAGACCCAGGCCCAAGGCGCGCAGATAGGCCTGCAAAGCAACCCGCTTCTCCGGCGTCGGCCCCTCGTGGACGCGGAACAGCGAGCCATGCTTGGAGTGCGCAATGAAGTCGGCCGCGCAAACATTGGCCGCCAGCATCGCCTCCTCGATCAGCTTATGTGCGTCGTTACGGGTGCGCGGGATGATCTTCTCGATGCGGCCGTTGTCATCGCAGACGATCTGCGTTTCCACCGTATCAAAATCAATCGCGCCACGCCGGCCGCGCTCGGCCAGCAGCGCCCGGTAAACCTCATGCAGGTGCAGCAGATGCGGCACCAATTCGCGCCGCTTGGCGGCCTCGGGGCCATGGGTATTGCCCAGCACCGCAGCCACCTCGTTGTAGGTGAAGCGAGCATGCGAGCGGATCACTGCCGGATAGAACTGATAGGCCTGCACCTCGCCGGTCTCGGTGACCAACATATCGCAGACCATGGCCAAGCGGTCTTCATTCGGGTTCAGCGAACACAGGCCGTTGGAGAGCTTCTCCGGCAGCATCGGGATGACCCGGCGCGGGAAGTAAACGGACGTCGCACGCTCATAGGCGTCGCCGTCCAAAGGGTCGCCCGGCTTCACGTAATGGCTGACGTCAGCAATCGCCACCAACAAACGCCAACCGCTGAACGCGGTCTTGCCGCGCCCCTGCTTATGAGGCTCGCAATAGACCGCATCATCAAAGTCGCGCGCATCTTCACCGTCTATCGTCACCAGCGCCACATCGCGCAGATCGATCCGATGCTTCAAGTCCACCGCGCGCAATTTCTCCGGCAACTTGCCCGCCTGCGCCAAGGTCTCGGCGCTGAAGCGATGCGGCACCTCGTACTTGCGCACCGCAATCTCGATCTCCATGCCGGAGTCGTCAATTTCACCCAAGACTTCGACAATGCGCCCGACCGGCTTGGAGTAAAGGGAAGGCGGCTCGGTCAACTCCACCGCAACCACCTGCCCCGCTGTTGCGTTTGCCAGCCCACCCTTGGGGATCAAGATGTCTTGGCCCATGCGTTTGTCTTCAGGCGCCACCAGCCAGATACCGGACTCCAAGAGCAAGCGGCCAATGATGGGGCGCTTCTTGCGCTCCAAAATCTCCAACACGCGCCCCTCAGGGCGGCCGCGTTTGTCGGTGCGAACAATCCGCACGCGCAGCCTGTCGCCATGCATGACGGCCCGCATTTCCTGGACCGACAAATAGATATCCTGCACGCCGACATCCGGCGTTAGGAAACCATGGCCATCACGATGCCCTTGCACCACGCCCTCAACTTCACTCAGCAGCCCGGCACCGTCTTGCGGGGCCACACTTGCGCTCTTGATATTTTTGATGATAGAATCCTTGCTTTCCTGAGATGCCCAGGTGGCGGAATTGGTAGACGCACTAGTTTCAGGTACTAGCGGGTAACTCCGTGGAGGTTCGAGTCCTCTCCTGGGCACCAAGATTTATAGAAATTTGGTTTAATAAAATGGCTGCATGTCGAATGACATGCAGCCATTTTTCATTGCTTGCGCAGTTTGCCATGCTTTTCGAAGGCAACATCCAGCTCAAAATTTCCGCGCTCGAAATTTCCGCATTCAAAGACCCCGCACTCAAAAAACAAGCCGACTCGAATGCACCGGGTCGGCTTGTTGTTTGCATAGATCGATGCTGGTTGTCGGTTTAAACGACGAACTTCTTGGCCAGAGCATCCGGCCGCATATCGTCATACTCTTCAAACGGCTGATGAATCCAAGGGCTGGTCTCGAGCATCTCGACAAAGTAGTCCGGCGTATAGCTCGACACACCTTTGGTCCAGATCACCGCCGAACGCAACTCGGTGATGGACGGCATGCCGCGCAGGCGCTCCACCACTGCCTTCAAGGTCACGCCTGAGTCGGCCAGATCATCGACCAGCAGGACCCTTCCCGCCAAGTCACCCTTGGGCATGGTGATGTACTTGGCCATATCCAGGCGACCCTGAATCGTGCCGGCCTCGGCGCGATAGGAACTCGTCGACATGATGCCCAGCGGCTTGTCGAACACGCGCGACAAGACATCACCTGGACGCATGCCACCACGCGCCAGACAAAGGATCTGATCAAATTCCCAGCCGGACGCATGAATCTTCAGCGCCAAGCGCTCCGTCAGCATGTGGTATTCGTCCCAGGACACGTAAAGATGCTTGCCGTCGTCGGTCAACATATTGGGCAACTCCAGTTTGATGATTTAAGGACCAAGCGCTTCAAGCCTGATAAGGGTGGCGCAACAAAATCGTGTGCTCACGATCCGGGCCGGTGGAAACCATATCTATCGGCGCGCCGATGACCTCCTTGATGCGCTGCAAGTAGTTGCGCGCATTCTGCGGCAGCGCATCCCACTGTGTGACGCCAAAGGTCACCTCGGTCCAACCCGGGAAGGTTTCAAAAATGGGTTTGCAGGCTGCAATCTCATCGCCATCCAAAGGCAGGATGTCGACTTGGCGACCGTCGATTTCATAACCCACACACATCTTGATTTCGGCCAAGCCATCCAACACATCGAGCTTGGTGATGCACAAGCCGGTGATGCCGTTGATGATCACCGAACGCTTCAGCGCAGCGGCGTCAAACCAACCGCAGCGGCGCGCCCGGCCAGTGACCGTACCGCGCTCTTGACCTACGGTGGCGAGGTGGTATCCGACCGTGCCCGGCACCTCCCAATCCAGCTCGGTCGGGAATGGACCCGAACCCACGCGCGTGGTGTAAGCCTTGGTGATGCCCAGCATGTAATGCAGCATCTGCGGGCCCACTCCGGCACCAGCCGCCGCATTGCCGGCAACGCAATTGCTGGAGGTCACATAGGGATAAGTGCCGTGATCAATGTCCAGCAAGGTCCCCTGCGCGCCCTCAAACAGGATATTGGCACCGGCAAGATGAGCCTTGTGAATCATGTAACCGACGTCGGCCATCATCGGCTTGATGATTTCGGCCATCTTCATTGCTTGCTCGAAGATGGGCTCGAATGCCAGCGCGGTAGAGTTCAGATAGCCGGTCAAAGCGAAGTTATGCAGCGCCAATAGCTCACGCAACTTCTTGGCGAAACGATCGGGATGCTTCAAGTCCTGCACGCGCAAGGCACGGCGCGCGACCTTGTCTTCATAGGCCGGGCCGATGCCCTTGCCGGTGGTGCCGATCTTGCCGGCGCCGCTGCTTTCACGCAGTGCCTCGCGGGCTTTGTCCACTTCCACATGGAAAGGCAAGATCAAAGGGCAGGATTCGCTGATGAACAAGCGCGACCGCACCTCTACACCGGCCTTTTCCAGGCGCTCGATTTCGCTCAGCAAATGGGTCGGATCGACCACCACCCCATTGCCGATATAGCAGGCCACGCCGTCGCGCATGATGCCCGATGGGATCAACTGCAGCGCCGTTTTGACGCCCTTGATGACCAAGGTGTGGCCGGCGTTATGGCCGCCTTGAAAGCGCACCACGCCTTGCGCGTGATCGGTCATCCAGTCGACCACCTTGCCCTTGCCTTCATCACCCCATTGGGTGCCCACAACGACCACATTTCGGCCACGCGCAATTTCGCTATTCATTTTGATTACCCGTCGATCAAAAAATAAAATTTTCTGGTGCGGCGCAGCTCACAGCGCGCGCAACACCCACTGAGTGTCAATCTGCACCAACTCACGGTCGCAGTCGAATTCATCACCCTCATGCTCATGGCCCGGCAAAATGCAGACCACGGTCTCGCCGGCCGCACGCAAAGCACGCACCGCAGCACGCAAGCCAACGGCCTCACCCCAAGGCGCCCTCACGGCAGCACGCAGCCGCGTCGGCGGACTCAAGGCTTCCAGCGCCTTCAAATCGAGGCTGAAGCCTACCGCCGGGCGGCGCCTACCGAATACCGCGCCCACTTCGTCGTAGCGCCCGCCGCGCAAGACCGCATCGCTGGAACCTTCGGCATAGAGCGCGAAACGCACGCCACTGTAATAGGCATAGCCGGTCATGTCAGCCAAGTCGAAACCGAGGCGGATCGCGGGGTGAGTCTGCTGCAGATGCTCGGCCAAATACTGCAAGTCATCCAGCGCGGCCTCTATCAAGGAGTGAGCCGGCAAGCGTTGCCGCGCCAGGCCCAAAACCTCGATGCCGCCATACAAGCCGAGCAGTTGCTGCAGGCCGTCGCGCACCGCCGCTGGCAAACTTTGGCTCAGGCCCGCCAAGGCCACCCCATCTTTGGTGGCCAAGGCGGCAACCAATTCATCCATGGCGGCGCCACTCAGCACCAAGTCTCCGAGCACACCGCGCAACAAACGAGCGTCACCCAAATCCAGGGTCGTGTGCAACAAGCCGGCGCGCGCGACAACGTCCAGCGCCAACTCCTGCACTTCAAGATCGGCCTCCAGACCTGCGTGGCCATAGATTTCGATACCGAACTGCAAGGGCTCACGTGTCGACTGCAAGCCGGCCGGGCGCGTATGCAGCACCGGGCCGCAATAGCAAAGCCGGGTCACCCCGGCGCGGTTCAACAAATGCGCATCAATGCGAGCCACCTGCGGTGTGGTGTCCGCCCGCAGGCCCAAGCTGCGCCCAGACAACTGGTCCACCAACTTGAAGGTTTGCAGATCAAGTGCATGGCCGGTGCCCGAGAGCAGCGACTCAAGATGCTCAAGCATGGGTGGGATCACCAACTCGCAGCCGTAACTCCGCGCCATATCCAGCAATTCGCGGCGGAGTTCCTCGATGCGTCTGGCCTGGGAGGGCAGCACATCGGCAATGTGCTCAGGCAGCAGCCAGGCAGAAGCCATGTTGATGGTGGGTCCGATTAAAAACGGCATTGTACCGGGGGTAAATACCCACCGACGGCGAGTAGACGCTCAAGCACGCTTATCGCCACAAAAACAAAACACCAAGCGCGCCGGCAACCATGCTGGATAGACCCACAAAACGAATTTGGCCACCACTCATGGCCAGGAGTCGTTCAAAAACCTGCCGCCAGCCGGCCGGACTGATAAAGGGCAAAAGGCCCTCTATCACCAGCATCAAGGCGAACGCCAGCCACAAAGAATCAGACAAGACGGCCCCAACTCGCTCGGGCTAGCGGCTTACTTGCGCGGTGCCGCCGGCGCGGCAGATGGGCCGGAACCCGAGCCACGCATGGCTTTGAAGAACTCGCTGCTTGGATCCAGGACCATCACATCGGTCTTGCTACGGAAGCTGGCGCGATAGGCATCCAAGGAGCGATAGAACTGTGCGAACTGCGGGTCGCGCCCAAAAGCGTCGGCGTACAAGGCAGAAGCCTTGGCATCACCCTCGCCCTTGATCTTTTGCGCATCCCTGTAGGCTTCGGCCACGATCACTTCGCGCTGACGGTCGGCATCAGCACGGATTTTCTCGCTTTCGGCAGCGCCGGTAGAACGCAACTCGCTCGCGACCCGCTTGCGCTCGGACTCCATCAAACGGTAGACCGAATCGGTGATGGAGGCGGCAAAGTCGACCCGTTTGACCCGCACATCCACAATCTCGATACCAAACTGCTTTGCCTCTTGTTCGAGCCGCTTGCGCACACCTGTCATGACAGCTTCGCGCTCGGTCGACAAGACGCCTTGCACGGTGCGCTGGGTCACTTCTTCGTTCAGGGCCGCCTGCACAATCGGACTCAGTCTATTTTCGACGTTACGCATGTCGGCGCCATTATTGCGAATGAACTGGCGCGGCTCGGCCACACGCCACTTGACCAACCAGTCGATGACCAAACTCTTCTTTTCGGCGGTAAAAATAGGCTTGGACTCGTTACTGTCCAGGGTTTGCACGCGACGATCCAACAAGACCACATTCTGCAAAGGAGGCGGCAGCTTGAACTTCAATCCCGGCTCAGTGATCACCTCCTTGATTTCACCCAGCGCATAAACCACCGCAAATTGGCGCTGGTCAATGATGAACAACATCGAGCTGGCCAACATGAAAGCGACCAACAAGCCGACGACGATAGAAACAATTCGATTCATCTCTTAACTCCCTGATCTCAGCGGCCGTCGCGGCTACGCAAGCCGTCACGCGAACGGACATCATTGACCGGCGCGGGCGCGGAACTCTCATTCGCCGCCGCTGGTGCGGCAACCGGCGCAGTGGCGGTCACCGAACCCGCTGCTTGCATCAAGCGATCCAAAGGCAGGTGAAGCAAATTGCTGCCATTGCGACTGTCCACCATCACCTTGCTGACATTGGAGTAGACCTGCTGCATGGTGTCGATGTAGAGGCGGTCCCGCGTCACGACCGGTGCTTTTTGATACTCGCTCAAGACGCTTTTGAAACGCTGCGCATCACCTTCGGCTTGCGCCACGACGCGCGATTTGTAGCCTTCGGCTTCTTCCATCAAACGTGCCGAGGCGCCGCGCGCTTTTGGAATCACGTCGTTGGCGTAGGCTTGCCCTTCGTTTTGCAAACGCTCACCGTCTGCGCGCGCTTTGAAAGCATCGTCAAACGCAGCCTGCACCTGCTCCGGCGGGGCAACACTTTGCACATTGACACTCTTGATCTGAATGCCGGCCTTGAGCCGGTCCAACTGTGTCTGCACCGACTTGGCCAAGTCGATACCGATAGCATCACGCTGCTCGTAGAGCACCGAGTCCATGCGGCTCTTGCCGACGATTTCACGCACCGCCGACTCCGCCGCCAAGGTCACCGCGTCGTCAGGGCTGCGGTTTTCAAACAAATAGTCGCGAGCGTTTTTGAGCGTGTATTGCACCGTAAAACGGATATCGACAATGGCCTCATCCAAGGTCAACATCGACGAGTCACGCAGGCCGGTGGCCGGCACGACGGAATTGCGACCCACCTCGACCTGGCGCAACTGCGTCACCGAGACAATTTCATCGGCTTGAAACGGATAGGGCAAGCGCCACTGAAAGCCGGCCTCGACCGTTTTGCTGTATTTGCCGAACGAGGTCACCACGCCTTGCTGACCTTCTTGCACGATGAAGAAGCCGCTGCCCAACCAACCCAGCAAAACGACACCACCGATCAGGCCCGCACCGATGCCGGCGCTCTTCATGTCGGGCTGAAAGTTATTGCCCCCACCCCCCGAATCGTTGCCACCAGAGGCTTCGGGTTTGGCCCCAAACAAGCCGGACAACTTGCGATTGAAGTCACGCCACAGCTCATCGAGATCCGGTGGGCCATCATTGCGACCATTGCTCTCAGTCCGGCCTGCACGCCAGCCACTAGGCAACAAGCCCGCCAACAAGGCCAGCGTGGCCGCAGCCAGCGGCCTCAGTCGTTCTGCGCTGCGTAACTCTTGCCGCGAGCGGCTCACTGGCTCAAAGGTATTCATGCTCATGCCTGTGTAGGATGGTTTGCGGCGGAATCCGGGTCGGCCTCCGCGCTTAAGTCTTCGGGATCAAACTCAACCCCGCTATCTTGGGGAGGCTCAGAGAAATTCAAGGCCGCGACGGGCTTGGCAGAATCACTCTGCATGGCCAGCACGATTTGTTCACGCAAGATGTCCAGGCCGCTACCGTCCAGCGCGCTGACGAAGACGCGCGCCGCGCGCAAGCCGGCACCCCCTCCGTCGCCGGGGCGCTCGATCCAATCCAGTTGCTCTCGCGGGCGCTGGTCTTCTTCCAGCATGTCTTGCTTGTTATAAACAATGATTTGCGGAATCGATGCGGCGCCGATGTCATCCAGCACGCGCTCGACTTCAAGCATTTGTTCGTCCAAAACCGGCGATGCGGCGTCGACGACATGCAGCAACAAATCGGCGTCGGCAGCCTCCTGCAAAGTGGCTCGAAACGCGACCACCAGCTTGTGCGGCAGGTCACGGATAAAGCCGACCGTATCCGACAGCGACACGCTGGCACCGGCCTGCTCCAGATAAAGCGAGCGAGTGGTCGTATCCAGCGTGGCGAACAATTGATCAGCGGCGTAGCTGCGCGCCTTCACCAGTGCATTGAACAGCGTCGACTTGCCGGCATTGGTGTAGCCCACCAGCGACACACGAAATACGCTGTTACGTGCGCGGGCTCGCTGCTGGGTGCTGCGCTGGCGCTCGACTTTCTTGAGCTTTTCTTTGATGGTCTTGATGCGGTCGTCGATCATGCGCCGATCGAGCTCGATCTGGGCCTCACCGGGGCCGCCGCGCATGCCGATGCCGCCGCTTTGACGCTCCAAATGGCTCCAGCGCCGCACCAGCCGCGTCGCCAGATACTGCAGCCTGGCCAACTCGACCTGCATCTTGCCTTCAGCGCTCTTGGCCCTGGCAGCGAAGATCTCCAGGATCAAGGCGGTGCGGTCGGCGACCGGCACACCCAATACGCGCTCCAAATTGCGCTGCTGAGCGGGTGAAATCGCCTGATCGAACAAAACCGTGTGGGCTTGATGGGCCTGCACCAGCAGCTTGATTTCATCGGCTTTGCCGGAGCCGACGAAGAGGGCCGCGTCGGGCGCCTGGCGGCGTGCAATGACCCGAGCTACCGGCGTATCGCCAGCCGATTCGGCGAGCAGGGCAAGCTCATCAAGCGTCGCGTCAAACGTCGATCCAGCCTTGGAGGAACGGCCGAAGTCAACGCCAACCAAAATCGCGCGAGCTTCCTCAAGAGGTGGCTGCGCGGGGTGGGATGAAGGAGATGTCAAGGTGATTCGAGCGGGCTCTGACGAATTTAAGCCGCGCTATCGTCATCAGCGCCATCAGCGGCGGTATGGAAATTGACCGCACGGCCTGGCACCACGGTCGAGATGGCGTGCTTGTAGACCATTTGAGTGACGGTATTGCGCAGCAGCACCACATACTGATCGAAGGACTCGATCTGGCCTTGCAATTTGATGCCGTTGACCAAGTAGATGGACACAGGGACATGCTCTTTGCGCAGCAGGTTCAGGAAGGGATCTTGCAAGAGTTGGCCTTTATTACTCACGATATGCTCCGTGTTGTGAGAGGGTTTGAAAATATAGATTCGACCTTAACACAGGCGCGCACGCGCTGACCCGTGAAGCCAATGGACCGCTCAGTCTTTGTCGCTGAACGGATTCTTCGATGAGCGCATTTCAATGCGCATGGGTGTGCCGACCAATTTGTAATGCGCACGAATACGGCCTTCCAGATAGCGCTTGTAGACCTCGGTCACGCCTTCCAGTGAGTTGCCATGAACGATCACCAGCGGCGGGTTCATCCCGCCTTGATGAGCGTAACGCAGCTTGGGGCGGAAATGCCCGCTGCGTTTAGGCGTTTGGTGCTCGACCGCTTCTTGAATCAAGCGCGTCAAGACCGGTGTCGTCATCTTGCGGAAGGCCGAGGCATAGGCATCGGCAAATGCACCCCACAAGGGCGCAATTCCCTGGCGCTTCAGGGCCGAGATATTGTGGATTGGGGCAAACTTCAAGAAGCCCAGGCGCTGCACGATGGAGCGCTGCAGGATTTCGCGCTGATAGCTGTCGATCGCGTCCCATTTATTGATGGCCAAGACCACCGCGCGGCCGCTCTCCAGGATGTAGCCGGCGATATGAGCGTCTTGGTCCGACACGCCTTGCGTGGCGTCCAGCAGCAGCAGCACGACGTTGGCATCCGCAATAGCTTGCAGTGTTTTGACGACCGAAAACTTCTCCACCGCCTCAAACACCTTGCCCTTGCGACGCAATCCGGCCGTGTCGATCAGCTCGAATTTTTGGCCATTGCGCTCGAAGGGCACGCTGATGGCGTCGCGCGTCGTGCCGGGCATATCAAACGCGACCAGGCGCTCTTCACCCAACCAGGTGTTGATCAAGGTGCTCTTACCCACATTGGGGCGGCCGGCCACGGCCAGGCGGATCACGCCGTCCGGCGCTTGTTCTTCCGCACCCTCTTCTTCGTCCTCAAACTCAAAAGGCTCGAGCACCGCTTCCATCAGGCTGCGTATGCCCTGGCCATGCGAGGCCGAAATCGGATGCGGCTCGCCCATGCCGAGCTCGAAGAACTCGCCCAGCAGCGGCGACTCACTCATGCCCTCGGCCTTGTTTACACACAGGAAAATGCGCTTACTGGCCTGGCGCAAATAGCGGGCGATATCAGAGTCTTGCGCCGACAGGCCCAGCCTCACATCGACCACAAACACCACCGCGTCGGCCTCGGCCACCGCTTGGCGGGTCTGCTTGGCCATTTCCTTGACGATGCCGGTCGTGCTATCGGGCTCGAAGCCACCGGTGTCAATCACCGTGAACTCTTGGTTGCCGATGCGTCCATCACCGTAATGGCGATCCCGGGTCAGGCCGGCAAAGTCGGCCACGATCGCATCGCGCGTCTTGGTCAAGCGGTTGAACAGCGTGGACTTGCCCACATTGGGGCGACCTACTAGGGCGATGACCGGTTTCATATTTTTATTTTTCTCACTACAAAGGATTCAAGGCCGACTCGTAACTCGTACAAAGAGGCAGGCGCCGATTTTCGGCCCTATTCGGGTCGCATGGCAAACAATCCGCCGTTGCGGGTCGCAACCAAGATCGTATTGCCCGACACCACCGGTGCCGCAGCCACGGCCGAACCATCGGTCGACAGGCGCAACTGCGTCTTGCCGGTGGCGGCGGAGATGAAGTGCACCTGGCCTTCAAAGTCTCCGACGATCACCGTAGCGCCCAAAATCAGCGGCGCGCTGAGGCGGCGATTGAGGAACTGCTCGGCAGTCCAAAGCACGTCACCGTTGCTGATATTCCAAGCACTCAGGCGGTCGGATGCGTCCCCGGCCACGACTCGGCTGGCGTCGACCCCCACGCCCAGGGTGCCGCCGACATTGCGGCTCCAAATCAAGCTGCCACGCTCGGCATTGACACAGCCCACTGCTGATTGAAAAGCTCGTGCGCACAAGCTCTCGCCGCTGCGCGCCAGCGGCCCGACCAAATCGGCCAAACGCTCGACTTCATTGGTGCCGCGTGGGCTGGCCACGCTGGCCTCCCACCGGATCGTGCCGCGCAATGGATCTACGCCGGCCATGCGGGTGCCCTGCCCGACGATCAAAGTATCTTTGAAAGCAGCAATGATGCCGGGCTGCGCCAGCGTCAGCGGCTCACCCGGGCGACGCAAGATCCAGATCTTGTCGCCATTCTTGACGTCATAAGCATGCACCTGACGGTCTACGGTCAGTACGAACACGCGCTCACCGGCGACCAAAGGCGCCGCAACGACCGGCGTTGGCAGCGTCTTGCGCCAGACAACCTGACCCGCATCCAAGGCCACGACCTCATTGCCCGTTGTCACTACGGCGGCATAGCGGCCATCACTGCCCACACCAGCGGCGAGCTTTTGGCCAACATTGCCACTCCACAGCGCGCGCCCGTCGCTGGCCTGCAGCGCTTGCACCGTGCCGTCGCTGCCCGCCACCACGAATTGCTCACCGACCGAAGTCACCGCGAGTGGAAACTTGACGGTGTCAAGTCGCGCCGTCCAGACCACGCGGCCTGCAATTGCCGGCGTGATCTGTTCCAACTCGGCGGGCTTTGTCGCCGTTGACGAACTGAACACGGAACAACCGGCCAGCGACCCGAGCATCAACGCCGCAGCAGCGAAGTACTTCAAGCTCATTTAGCTGCTCCATTTGCCGCTGCCGAGGCCGCCGCTTCAACCGAGGCCACGCCCAGCGTGGCCAACTTGGCTTCGATCAAACGACGGTAGTCCTGCTTGCTATTCATCGCTGCATAAGCCTTTTGATACTCGGCACGCGCCAACTCGGGCTTGGCCTGCAGCACCCACAGATCGCCGCGGCGATCGGCCTGCAAGGCGGTGAACTCCGGCAACTTGATCGCGTCAAGCGTCTTGGCCGCTTCGGCGAATTGCTTGGCTTCCATTTGCAAACCGGCCAGGCGCAGGCGCGCCAGCTCACGGTATTCGTCGTCCGCAGCGTTGTCGGCCGCCCAAGCCAGGCTGGCACGCGCGGCTTCGGCTTGACCCTTGTCGTATTGCAACTTGGCCGCTTGCATCGCGGCCTGCGCGGTATAGGTCGTCTTCGGATAACGCTCCTTCAGATCGCCAAAGACGCGACCCGCCTTGTCGGCGTCCCCAGCCTGCAAGGCCCGGTCAAGCTCTTCGTACATGGCTGCCGCCTTGACGGCTTGATCACGCTGCCACCAGGTCCAGCCGTTCCAGGCGGCAAAACCGGCCAACACCAGGGTGATGGCCCAGGTGATCAGATTGCCATATTGCTTCCAAAAAGCCTTCAGCTGATCCAGCTGTTCTTGTTCTTCGAGATCGAGATGCGTCGCCATGGATGAAATTTGCTCGGAATTTATTGGAATAGAAATGGGCGAAATTAGCCCGCGATTATGCGTTGAGCAGCTCAGCGGCCCAATCAGCGGCACAAGAAATACTGCGCATCACCTGCTCACCGCCTTCGCGGCGCAGCGGTTTCACTGCGACCAGACCCTGCGCCAACTCGTCTTCACCGAAAATCAGCGCATAGCTCGCACCGCTGGCGTCGGCCTTCTTGAACTGCGACTTCATACTGCTCTGACCGGGATGGAATTGCACCGACACACCCGCGCCGCGCAGCGCCTCCAAGGCGACCATCACCTGAGGCAAACCGTGGCTTGAGGGCACGATGGCATAGGCGTGCAGAGTCGGCAAGTCAGCCACTACACCCACCTCCTCCAGCAGCAAAAGCATGCGCTCCAGGCCCATGCCGAAGCCGACCGCAGGTGCTGCCTTGCCACCCAACTGCTCGATCAGTCCGTCGTAGCGCCCACCACCACAGACCGTGCCTTGCGAGCCGAGCTTGTCGGTCACCCATTCGAACACGGTCAAGTTGTAATAGTCGAGGCCGCGCACCAGGCGTGGGTTGATGCGGTAGGCCACACCGGCTGCGTCCAGAACGGCCCTCACACCATTGAAGTGCGCCAAGGAAGCTTCGCCCAAAAAGTCCAGCAATTTGGGCGCCGCATTGGCCATGTCCTGCAAGGCCGGATTCTTGGTGTCCAGCACCCGCAGCGGGTTGCTGTACATGCGCCGCTGGCCTTCTTCATCCAGCAGATCTTTGTGCTGCTCCAAATGAGCAATCAGCGCCGCACGGTGCGCGCTGCGCTCGGCGGCCTCGCCCAGACAGTTCAGCTCCAGGCTGAAATGCTCGCCGTCCACCAGACCCAACTCGCGCAAGAGCCGGCTGCCCATCAAGATCACTTCCGCATCGACATCGGGGCCGGCAAAGCCCAGCGCCTCGACGCCCATCTGATGAAATTGGCGGTAACGGCCTTTTTGCGGCCGCTCGTGGCGGAACATGGCGCCAAAGTAATAAAGCCGTTTGCCGCCATCGCGCAGGAAGGAATGTTCGGTCATCGCGCGCACCACGCCAGCCGTCATCTCGGGCCGCAGCGCCAATTGATCGCCGTTCATGCGGTCCTCGAAGGCATACATCTCCTTCTCGACGATGTCGGTGACCTCACCGATGCCGCGTACGAACAGGGCGGTTGGCTCGACGATGGGCGTGCGCACATTCTGGTAGCCATAACGCTGCAGCACACTGCGCATCTTCTCTTCCAGCCATTCCCAGCGCGCCGACTCTGGCGGCAAGATATCGTTCATGCCCTTGACAGCGCGCAGGGGCTCCGCCTTGTGGCTGATCTTCTTTGATTCTTCTGCAGTCATTCTTTTACCCAGCTCCAGCGGACATTCATGCAGCCGTTCAGGCAACACATGCGCCACCAAAGCGCTTCTCAATATAGTTTTCAACCAGCACTTGGAATTCATCGGCGATGCCGGCGCCGCGCAGCGTCAGCGCCTTCTCGCCGTCGATGAAGACGGGAGCGGCGGGCGCTTCACCGGTGCCCGGCAAACTGATGCCAATGTCGGCATGCTTGCTTTCGCCGGGGCCGTTGACGATGCAACCCATCACCGCGACCTTCATGTTTTCGACACCGGGGTACTTGGCACGCCAGATCGGCATCTGCGCGCGCAGGAAGTCGTCAATCTGCTTGGCCAACTCCTGGAAGGTGGTGCTGGTGGTGCGACCGCAACCCGGGCAAGCAGTCACACTCGGGTTGAAGGCACGCAGACCCAGGGACTGCAAAATCTCCAAGCCCACCACCACCTCTTGGGTGCGCGCCTCGCCTGGTTGCGGCGTCAGCGAAACGCGGATGGTGTCGCCGATGCCCTCTTGCAGCAGGATGGACAGCGCCGTGGCAGAGGCGACCGTACCCTTGGTGCCCATGCCGGCTTCTGTCAGACCCAGATGCAGCGCGTAGTCGCAGCGCTTGGCCAAGGCTCGGTAAACCGAGATCAAATCCTGCACGCCACTGACCTTGCAGCTGATGATGATGTTGTCGGGGTTCAGGCCCAACTCGCGTGCGTAGGCGGCCGAGCTGAGCGCCGATTGAATCAGCGCTTGATACATCACCTGCTGCGCGTCCCAGGGCTCCGCACGGGCAGCGTTCTCGTCCATCATCTGCGCCAGTAACTCGGAGTCCAGGCTGCCCCAATTGACGCCGATGCGCACGACCTTGTCGTAACGCGCAGCCGCTTCGATCATCTGGCCGAATTGGCGGTCGCGCTTGTCGCCCTTGCCGACATTGCCGGGATTGATGCGGTACTTGGACAGCGCCTGCGCCATGGCCGGGAAGTCGGTCAACAGCCGGTGTCCATTGAAATGGAAGTCGCCGACCAAGGGCACGTCAATGCCCATGCGGTCAAGCTGCTCGCGAATATGTGGCACGGCTTCAGCGGCCTCGGGCGTGTTGACGGTGATGCGCACCATCTCGGAGCCAGCAATCGCCAACTCTTTAACCTGAATGGCCGTGCCGATGACGTCAACCGTGTCGGTATTCGTCATCGACTGAATGCGCACCGGCGCGTCGCCACCCACCGTGACGACACGGCCACCCCAGACCACCCGCGCTTGGCGCGAGCGGCGCGGTGCCGGCCTGGCGGCGGCAATGGCCTCTTCCAAGGAACTGCTGGTGTCAATCAAGGTTGCGCTCATAGTCGTCAATCAGTAAATCAGTTCAATTCAGTTCAACTCAATGCGGGCGACATTGTTCTGCGCCTGCCCAGCAAGATCAACTTTGCTGCCGCGCAGATGCATTTCGGTACCCGCCACATTGCCAACTTTGACTTTCAAAGGCGGCAAGCCAGACAAGGTCTGATCCTCACCAACGCGCAAGGTCTTGGACAGCAAAACCTGACCTCGGGCGTCGACCACTTCGACCCAGGACTCGGCCGAAATTTTGATGGTCAAGGGTACTGCCCCAGCCGGCGCTGCCTGAGGCACTGCTGCCGGCGCAACAGCGGACGAAGCAACAGCCGCAGTGTTGGAGGCCGCCTTGACTGGCGCCACAGCGACGGGCATCAAAGTGGTGGCCGCAGCCAGCGATGCCGCGGGTGAAGGCTCTATAGCCGGCAACACCGCCGAGGCTGCCGGCTCAATCAAGGTGGGTTCCTCGACGACAGGATTGGATTGCGGCGCAGGCAGCAGCTCGGGAGCCTTGACCTGGCTCTGACCCAACTTATCCACCCAGCCTGCCGGCATCAAATAAACCGCCGCCGCTGCCGCCAACAACAACAAAGCACTGAGGACCAGTGGACGCTTGAAGATAGCCAGCGACAAGCCCTCGGAGCGGCCATCATGCTCACGGTAGGGCTGATTCAAGCCGCGCGACACCATCAATTCGGGCTCATTGCCTTTGGGCAACAAGGCCAGCACCGCTTGCGCGTCCACCTTCAAGACCCGGCACATGGCCTTGGCCAGAGCACGTGCGAAGGTGGCGTCCGGCAAGTCCTTCCAGCGGTCGGCCTCCAGTGCCTCCAACTTCGCTTGAGGCACCTTCAACATCGCAGCCATGGCACCTATGTGCAAACCCTGCTTGCTGCGCAAGTCACGCAGCATCGCACCCGCACTTGCCGGCGGCAAAGGCTGAGCCAGCAAAGGCTCCGCCCCGCTCAGGTCTGAAGACATCCCTTCCCCCTCATTCATCGAATCGCCCATCGTCCAAGGCCAGCCGCTCCGGTGAGTCCGGATATTTATTTCGCAGGGCTTGGCTCAATTCATCCACCGATTTAGTGTTACCCAGCCGGCGCTCGATGCGCAAGGCCAGCCAGACACTTTGCGAGTTGCTGAATTCGGGCTGCGCGTTGACGCGTTTGATATAGAACTGAGCCCGCACATATTGCCCGTTACGGTACAGCACTTCGGCAAAGTTCACCGCCACCGCCGGGCTGGCGGGATCATATTCAAAAGCCTTGGCCAAGCTGCGCTCAGCCTCGGCCATGCGGCCCGCACGTGCCTCGCAAATCCCCTTGGCCATCAGCGTTCGGGACGGCGCACGGTAGCTGGCCTGCGCCAGAGCCAAATCAAATTGAACGTCGGCTTCGGCCCAACGCTGCTCCTGACACAAGAGCCAACCGAAGTTGTGCAAGGTATCCGGATCACGAGGATAAAGCTGCAAAGCTCGCTTGAAGCTGTCTTCGGCCAATTTGGTTTCGCCCATGGCGGCATAGATCAAACCACGCAGATTGACGGCTTCACGCAAGTCGGGCTTCAGACTCAGCGCTAGCTTGACATCATCCAACGCGGTGTTGAACTGCCCGCGGCTGAAATAGGCTGCCGCCATCTCCATACGCACGCTGGCGCGGCGATCCGCATCGGTCTGATCCGACGCTGTGCGGGGCTCTTCTGCTTTGGACCCAGCCGGCGTCGCGCAGCCGCTCACGCCGCAAGTCGCCACGACGATGACAAAGCACATGCTCAAACGCTGCGCAGCGCCGAAGCGAAAAGCCGGCAAAGCAATTTTCATACGATTCATGCGGTTCATCATTCAGCTAACGCTCGATTGGGCATTCAGGATGGATCCGCGCCTTTTACCATCATTGGCGCTCGGACCATACGCACCTGAACCTGGGTGCGGTCTTGCACCTCGCCCGCCAACTGCCCGCAAGCGGCATCAATGTCATCACCACGGGTTTTTCGCACGGTCGTGACCAAGCCGGACTGGATCAAAATTTCGGCAAATGCCGTCACCCGCTCACGCGAACTGCGCTTCAGCCCGGAGGCTGGAAACGGGTTGAATGGAATCAGGTTGATCTTGCAAGACACATGGCCGCGCAAGAGCTCGACCAAGGCGTGAGCCTGCTCGGGCGTGTCATTGACACCGTCCAACATGCAGTATTCAAAGGTAATGAAGTCGCGCGGCGCTTTGTCCAAGTAGCGATTGCAGGCATCCAGCAACTCGGCAATTGGATACTTCTTATTCAAAGGCACCAACTGATCGCGCAGCGCGTCGGTCGGCGCATGCAGCGACACGGCCAAGGCCACCGGGCAGTCATCGCGCAAGCGGTCGATCATCGGGACCACGCCCGAAGTCGACACGGTCACGCGGCGGCGCGATAGGCCGTAGCCATGGTCATCCAGCATCATGCGCAGGGCCGGCACCAGCGCACTGTAGTTTTGCAGCGGCTCGCCCATGCCCATCATGACGACATTGGAGATGACGCGCTCGCTCTTGCCGAAGCGCTTGCGCAAGCTGTGCTCGGCATACCAAAGCTGGGCAATGATCTCGCCCGCCGACAGATTGCGGCTGAAGCCCTGGTGGCCGGTCGAACAAAAACGGCAGCCGACGGCGCAACCTGCCTGGCTGGAAATACACAGCGTGCCGCGGTCGGTTTCAGGGATGAACACCGCCTCGACCGCGTCACCCGCGCCAACGTCAAACAGCCACTTGACCGTGCCGTCGGCAGAGTTATGTTCGGAAATCACCGACAACGCAGTGATGTGCGCCCGGGAAGCCAGTTTGTCGCGCAGCGACTTGGCCAGGTCAGACATCTGATCAAAATCAGACGCGCCTTTTTGATGAATCCAACGAAACAGCTGGGTCGCGCGAAAGCGCTTTTCACCCAGCTGCTCGCAATACGCGGCCAGGCCCTCTAGATCGAAACCAAGTAGGTTGACCGCGTCCATGATGATGCCTCTCGCCTCTCAGGCCTCAAGGCCCGAGCGGCTGTGAGGCAAAACCAATTCAAGCCGAATTAACGGCTGTAGACGTTCATGCCGGGGAAGAAGAACGCGATTTCAACGGCTGCAGTTTCTGCGGCGTCGGAACCGTGCACGGCATTGGCGTCGATGCTGTCAGCGAAGTCGGCGCGGATGGTGCCCTTCTCGGCCTTCTTAGGATCGGTGGCGCCCATCAGATCACGGTGGGTCAGGATGGCGTTCTCGCCTTCCAGCGCCTGGATCATCACGGGACCGGAGATCATGAAGTTCACCAGGTCGTTGAAGAAAGGACGCGCCTTGTGCACGCCGTAGAAGGCTTCGGCTTCGCCGCGCGACAAGTGTGCCATGCGGGCCGCGACGATCTTCAGGCCAGCGCCTTCGAAACGAGCGTAGATCTGGCCGATGACATTCTTAGCCACTGCGTCGGGCTTGATGATGGAAAGGGTACGTTCGATAGCCATGGGTATTCTCCTGAAATCTTAGGGCTTGGCAAAACCAAGAATTGTACTGTGTGATGGTGTCAGGCAGCTCGGCGGAGCCAACAAGGCCCCGGCCGAGAACAGGCCGAGCCAATCTCAGCGATTGCGGCCGCCGTAGCCGCCGCCGGAACGACCGCCGCCGCCGTTGTGGCCACCCTGACCACCCTGGCCGCCACGACCACCGCCACCGCCGCCGCCACGACCGCTGCGACGCACAAAGGCATCCGCGCCGATATAGCCGACCGAAGTCTGCAAGGGATCCGGCTGACGCGGCCCATCGCTGCGGCCACCGTCCCCTCGCCCACCACCCTGCCTGCCGCCGCGATCCGGGGCGCTGCCGCCGGCGCCAAAGCCCGACGGAATGCCCCGACCCTTGCCGGCAAAACGGCGATCGAAGGTTTGCTCAAGGGGGTTGATATTGCGCGGGATAGCTTCTTCAAAGTCATCATCACCACGATCGGGGCCGCGCTCGTTGGCTCGCTCCGGCGGCCGCTCGCTGAAGCGCTCGGCCGGCCTGTCATAGCCACCATCGCGGCCGCGACCTTGCGGGCGGTCACCGCGATCGCCACGGTCTCCGCGATCGCCCCTGTCATTGCCCGGCGCGCGCTCAGGCGCCTCCGCGACCCGACTTGGGCGCGGGCCAACACCGGCATGGCGCCCATCGGCACGACGTCCGCGCGTGTTCGCACTGCCGCGCTCGGCATTGCCACGTTCTGCATTGCGCTCGCCGCCACGATCAGGGCCGCGCTCGGCGCCGCGCTCGTTACCGCGCTCACTACCGCGCTCAGGGCTTCGCTCTCCGCGATCACGATCACCGCCCCGCTCGCCACCACGGCCCGCATTGCGCTCACCGCGCGCACCACGGTCATTGCGGTCGCCGCGCTCATCGCGCCCACCGCGTGCCTGATCGCCGCCGGCCAAGCGTCGAATCACTTGCACATCGTCCTCACCCAACTCGATCCAGACACAACGCTTCAGGCCACGCGGCAACACCACCGTGCCATATCGAATGCGGATCAAACGACTCACCGTCAGGCCCATCGAGTCAAACAGCTTGCGCACTTCGCGGTTGCGGCCTTCGGTGATGACCACGCGGTACCAGCGGTTGATGCCCTCGCCGCCGCCGTCTTCAATGCTCTTGAAGGCCGCCTTCTGACCTTCAATGATCACGCCCTCCAGCAAACGTGCACGCTGCTCGTTGTTCAAGGTGCCCAAGACGCGCACCGCGTACTCACGCTCGACGCCGAAGCGCGGGTGCATCAACTGATTCGCCAACTCGCCAGAGTTGGTGAACAGCAGCAAACCCTCGGTATTCATGTCCAGACGGCCCACCGCCTGCCACTTGCCCTGCTGCAAACGCGGCAGGTGACGGAACACCGTCGGGCGGCCTTCGGGGTCATTGAAGGTCACGACCTCACCGGCCGGCTTGTGATAGGCCAGGATGCGCGGTGGCGGCGGTGAAATACGGATGCGAATGGCTTTGCCCGCCACCCGCACATTGTCACCAAAGGAGATGCGCTGACCGATATGGGCGACTTCGCCGTTCACTTCGATCTTGCCATCGGCAATCATGTCTTCGATGTCGCGGCGCGAACCGATGCCGGCTTGCGCCAGCACCTTCTGCAACTTGGGCGCATCGGCCTCGGCTGCCAAGACGCGCTTGCTCTCGACTTCCTCTTCTTCCTGAACTTCAGGAAGATCATCAACCTCGTCGTCGGCCTCGCCGAACTCGCCCGCCAAGACCTCGGCAAAGCGCTCACCCACCGCCGCCAACAACTCGGGCGCTGGCTCGGCTGCGGCCACTTCAGCCCGTGGAGCACGCGGCTCAAAGCCCTCGGCGCCATCCTTGCGGCCACGCCGGCGATTGCGATTGCGCCCACCGCGCTCGCCAGCCTCGTTTGATGCATCCGCTTCACCAGCTTCACCAGCTTCGGCTGACTCGCTTGAATCCACCGAGCCTGCGCTCACGGGCTCGACCTCAGGTGCCAAGCTGAACAGCGGTTTAGACTCAATCGATACCGCTTCAGCAGCCGGAGCAACCGCCGCCCCATCAACCATAGCTACAGGCGCCGCATCGACCGCTTTGCTCGCCGTCTTGCGGGGCGCGCGACGCTTTGGCGCCTCTTCTGCGACTACTTCTGCGACAACTTCTGCGACAACTTCGGCTGCGGGAGCTTGCGGCACTTGCGTCGCTACGACCTCAACCTGCACCTCGACAGCAGGCTTTTTGGCCACAGTCTTGCGCGGCGCGCGCGGCTTGGTCGCAGCAGCCGCTTCGACGCTGACGGGCGCAGCGGCCTCAGCTACCTGAACCACCTCAGCCGCCGGCAAAGCGTCAGCCTTAGGCTTGGCCGGACTGCGTTTGCGCTTGGGTGCGGCAACTTCGCCGGCTTCGCTGGAGGGGGCGCCGAGAGCATCGGGCTGGGCTTTGGGGTCGATATCGTTTGAATTCATGCGTCGGTGTGCACCTGATCGGCGGCGTCAGACAGTGGATCCGGCTGGGCCGGAACGGATGCGCCTGTATCGCTGACGATAGGCGCGGTGGGGGAACTTGCGGTGAGCCCTGAACCCGTGTCAGGTTCAGCTCCATCGGTAACCGGGCTCTCGAGACCCTCGGTCAACTCAATCGGCTCATTCATTTCATCTATTTCGTTGATCAATTCGCCTTGCAGGCCAGCTGCTTCAGCCAAGGCCTGGGCCGGCGCCACACCGAAATCCAGGGTAGGCAACTGCTCCAGACTGCTCAGGCCAAGATCGTCGAGAAATTGACGTGTGGTGGCGTACAGCGCCGGTCGTCCGGGCGCCTCGCGGTAACCAATCGCATCAATCCAACCACGATCTTCCAACTGCTTGACGATCTGCGTCGAGACCACAACGCCTCGAATGTCTTCAATATCACCTCGGGTCACCGGCTGACGGTAAGCAATGATGGCCAAAGTCTCCATTACTGCCCTGGAGTAGCGCTGCGGCTTCTCGGGATGCAAGCGATCCAGATACTCGCGCAACTCGGGCCGACTCTGAAAACGCCAACCCGAAGCCACTGCCACCAACTCGACACCGCGCCCTTCCCAGTCCCGCGTCAACTCATCCAACACGCTACGCAAAGTGTCCGGGCCGACAGCGTCGGCAAACAAACTGCGCATTTCGCGCAGGGTCAATGGTTGCTGAGCACATATCAGCGCGGTCTCTAGGACGCGCTTAGCATCCTGTGTATTCATTGACTTTCGTCATTTGTCCCGATTCATGCGGGGAAATTTTGGGGTCCAGTCCTCTGGAGCTGACCTTGCCTGCAAGCAATTTGACTTGAGGCCTGCGTCTCACCCGCGACTAAAGAGGCGGAGAAATTGCGGCTTGCCTGATAACCCACAAGCCATCAAACAAAGCACGCACAAGGCTGAGGGAAGAAGATGCGCGTCGGTCGGGCTTAAAACCTCTTCGCGACGCCATTGCTGCTTCAACCAAGCGTGATTGTAACGCCCTCTGAACACTTAATCAGGCCATTGCGGCTCAACCAAGCCCAGTAAAGACCATGCAGATGCCAAATCCTGTGGCAAAGGCGCATCAAATTGCAAGGCCTCGCCGCTGATAGGGTGGGTAAACCCGAGCCGAGCCGCGTGCAAAGCTTGTCTTGTTAGCCCCAATGCCGGCACACCGCCATAGAGCGTGTCGGCCACCAAGGGATAGCCTTTGTGCGACAAATGCACACGAATCTGATGCGTGCGCCCGCTGTGCAAGACGCAGTGCACTGCGCTGATACTGCGCACGCCCTCCTCGCCGATCCCCAAGGCATAGACATCGGTGCGCGATGGCTTGCCGGTGGCCAACACGGCCATCTTGATGCGGGAAATCAGGTCGCGGCGAATCGGCGCATTGATCTCCATTTGCTCAGGCACGCGGCCAAACACCAAGGCCAAGTACTCTCGGTGCACCTCGCGCGCGCCAATCATCCTTGTCAAGGCTGTCACCGCCTCGCGACTCTTGCCCACCATCATCAAGCCGGTGGTGTCTTTGTCCAAACGGTGCACGATACCGGCACGCGGCAAGGCGGCCGCAGCCGGGTGATGAGCCAGCAAACCGTTCATGACGGTGCCGGACCAATTGCCCGAGGCCGGATGCACGACCATGCCGGCGGCCTTGTTGAGCACCAGCACATGCTCATCCTCATAGACGATGTCCAGATGCAGCGCTTCTGCTTTAAAGGCGCGACTCTCGGCCGTCGGCTGCAACTCGATGCGCACATTTTGACCGGCCAATAACTTGCGCGAGGCACTGCTGGCGACCACGCCGTTGATCTTGACGCAGCCGATGTCAATCAGACTTTGCAGATGATTGCGCGAAAACTCGGGCGCGATCTGCACCAAGAAGCGATCCAGTCTTTGGTTATGCCAAGTCGAATCAACTTGCGCCTCACGCGCCTCAACTTCATCAACCAGGCCGGTTTGTTCGGCATCCCATTCATCGTCACCGACCGTCTGGGCGGTGGGCTCACTTGCAGGCAGGGCCTGAACCATATAATCAAAGCTCCGTCTTCAGAGTAAGGGCTGGTGATCTGCACCGCCCTGTAGGGATCATGATAGAAAATTGCGTGCAAAGCCACCCGTCACAGCAGCCCCAGCCGGCTGCCTCAGCCTCGGGCCAGGGTTCGCCCGTCAAGGCTTCACGTCGCTCGCGCGGCTGGCTGCTTGGTGCTGCCGGTCTGCTTGCCTTGACGCTGGCGGCCTGCTCTTCCGACCCCAAAGATGATCCGAACTCGCAGGCCAATTTAGACAAATTGTACGCAGAGGCCAAGGAAGACATGGCATCGGGCAGTTTTGACCGCGCGATCAAGACGCTGGAAAAGGTCGAAGGGCGTGCCGCCGGTACCTTGTTGGGCCAGCAAGCGCAGCTCGATTTGGCCTGGGCCTACCACCGCTCGGGTGAGCGGGCGCAAGCCGTCACCACGCTGGAGCGCTTTATCAAACTCAACCCGTCCAGCCCGGCCCTGGACTACGCGATTTACATGAAGGGCCTGGTCAACTTCAATGAAGACCTGGGGCTGTTTGGACGCATCGCCAGCCAAGATATTTCGGAGCGCGATCAACAAGCAGCGCGCGATGCCTTGCTCGCCTTCAGGCAAGTGCTGGAGCAATTCCCCGATTCCAAATACGCACCCGACTCCCGCGTGCGGGTGGACTACATCACCAACACGCTGGCCAATTACGAGGTGCATGTCGCTCGCTACTATTACAACCGTGGCGCTTATGTCGCAGCGGCCAATCGGGCGCAGCGCGCGGTGCAGGAATTCCAGAATGCGCCCGCCGTTGAAGAAGCGCTCTACCTGATGACCCAAAGCTACGACAAGCTCGGCCTGCGTCCGCTGCGCGATGACGCACAGCGGGTCTTGCAGCAGAGCTTTCCGAAAGGCATTTACGCCAGCGGCGGCGCCAATGCCGACAAAGCCTGGTGGAAGCTTTGGTGAGCGCTGACATCTAAGCGCTGAGAGCTGATTGAAAAGCGCGTGCATGACACGCGCTTTTTTTGGTCCGCTCTAGCCCAAATTTCGCTCCTCGGCCAGCAGGGCCAACCAGTCCAGCGCTTCGGCCTCCTCAGCCAAGCGGGTCATAGGCGGCAAGGCTTCACGCAGGCGCCGGCCGTAATTCATGCCTGCCATGCGCGGGTCGCAGACGACCAGCAGACCTTTATCTTGCTCGGTACGTATCAGTCGCCCGCCGCCCTGTTTCAGCGCGATCGCCGCCTCGGCAATGAAGTAATGCGCGAACGCATTGCGCCCGGCCGCCTCTAGCCGCTTGACCCGCGCTTCAACCAGCGGATCATTGGGAGGCGGAAACGGCAATTTGTCGATCAGCACGCATTGCAGCGTGTCTCCCGGCACATCGATGCCCTCCCAAAAGCTCGCCGAACCGACCAAGACCGCACGCGGATCGTCGATGAACTGTTGCAGCAGCACGCGCTTGGGTGCGGCCCCTTGCTGCAAGACCATCAAGCTGTCACCACCCGTTTCAAATTCGCGCCGCAAGCCGTCACCAATGCTTTGCAATGCACGCAAAGTCGTCGTTAGCACAAAGGTCCGCCCACCCAAGGCTCTTGCGCAACGGGCCGCCAAGGCAGCAACCTGGCCCGGGTGCTCGGGCTCGCTCGGCTTGGGAAAATTGCGCGGGATGTAGAGCCTGGCATTTTCTGCATAGTTGAACGGGCTGCCCACTCGCAGCACGGTCGCATCATCCAGCCCGGCAGGCTCGGTAAACCAGGTCAATCGATCGTCATCACCGAGCGTGGCCGAGGTGAATATCCAGGCCTTGGGGGCGCGAGCCAATTGCTCGATCATCGCCTCGCGAATGTCCAAGGGCGACTCGATCAAGCGCGCCTGATGGGGCGTCAGGTCGATCCAGCGCACATCTGCCGCCTCGGGTTCCGCGGCAAAGACCTCGGCCAGCGAACGCAACTCGACCGCCCTTTCATGCAGACGCACAAAGTCGGGTGAACTGTCTTTGACGGTCGCCAGCATCTCGATGGCCAACTCGGCCGCCGCGCTGACGTCGGCCAGCGCCACATCAAAGCCTGGCCGGCCGGCGCGCTCGGCCCAAGCGAGCTTGAGCATGCCTCGGACCTCGCGGCCATTGGCCGCCAAGGGCCCCGCGCAAACCAGGCGCAACTCGCGCGCTGCGCGCTCGATGTGCAGCTGCAAGCCCTGCCAGTCCTGCAAGCCACGCGCTTGCGCCAGCCCCAGCCCCAGAACATCGCGGCCAAAATCAAGCAGTTGCGCCGTTCCCAGCATCAGGCCCAGAAACTGCACACCGGCCTCGGCCAGCTGATGCGCCTCGTCGAACACGGCCAGATCAACACTGGGCAAGAGCTCCGCCACGCCGGTGTCGCGCAACGTCATATCGGCAAAAAACAGATGATGGTTGACGACCACCACATCGGCCTCCATCGCCTCGCGCCTTGCCTTCACCACATAGCAGGCGCGAAACTCCGGGCATTCGCTGCCCAGGCAGTTCTCCCGCGTGGAGCTAACGAGCGGAATCACCGGCGAGCGCTCGTCCATGCCGTCCATTTCGGCCAAGTCGCCGCTCTTGGTTTGCTGCGCCCAGATCTCGATCCGCGACAATGCCATCACCGCGCGCCGATCCGGTAGTTCGCTGCTGTAGCGGGCCTGGTTCATGCGGTGAATGCACAGATAGCTGCTGCGCCCTTTCAGCAGCGCGATCCGCACCGGCATTTGCAAGGCCTCGCACAGACGAGGCAAATCGCGCATAAAGAGCTGGTCCTGCAAATTCTTGGTCGCGGTGCTGATCAAGGCTCGCCCGCCGGACAGCAGCGCCGGCACCAGATACGCAAAGGTCTTGCCGACGCCGGTGCCCGCCTCGACCACCAAGGTCTCACGCCGTGCGATCGCACGGGCCACCGCTTGGCTCATCGCCAGCTGTTGCTCGCGCGGCTTGTAGCCGGCATCACTGCGCGCCAGCGGCCCACCTTCGTCAAAGGCGGCGGCCACCCATTGTTCAAGTTCGCTGACGGCAGGCGCTTGAACTTCCTCCTGAGGTTCGGCAGCGGCATCGCCAAAGCCCTCATCAAAGGAATCGTCTAGCGTGGGCGGGGAAGGTCGCGTCAAAGTGGCGTCAAATCAAACGAAGTCAAAAAAGAGAACTCTTCAAGCCAGCTCATCGGGATCGCAAGCCTGTTCGATGCGCACGATCAAGTCTCGCAGGCCCAGCCGGCGCTTTTTCAGGCGCCGCAGGCTCAACTCATCCAGCGGCTGCTCCAAGGCAACGCGATCGATCAGCACATCCAGATCGGCATGTTCCATACGCAATTCGATCAGACGTCTAGACAGAGAGTGAAGTTGTTCATCCATATGGGCCCGGCCAGGCTCGGTGTGCGCTTGATTAGCGATTATAGTTTTGAGGAACTTCAGGCCTCCCCATGACTCGCACCCCCCCGGGCTTTCGCCTGAGCGCCGCTACCGGTACCCACCGGGGCGACCGTCAATACCAACAAGACCAAGTCGAGGTGATTCTCCACCCTCACAACAGCGCCTGCCTGCTTGCGGTCGTCGCTGACGGCATGGGAGGAAAAAGCGGCGGGCGCAAAGCCGCCGACCAAGTCTTGCTGACCAGCCAGCAATTGTTTGAGCGCTTTGTACCCGGCAAAGAGTCGGCCGAAGAGCTGCTCAAGCAGATCCTCTCCGAAGCCCACCTGATGATCAAGCTGACCGCCTTGTCGGCCGAGGAAGAACCGCACAGCACCCTCGCCGCCTTCTTGATCACAGCCGACCGACGCTGCCACTGGATTCACTCCGGCGACTCCCGCATCTATCTGTTCCGAGGCCCGAATCTGCTCAAGCGCACGCTCGACCATTCCTTTGTGCAAGGCCTGGTCGATAAGGGTGAGCTCAGTGAGGCTGAAGCCTCTACCCACCCGCAATCCAATCTGCTGACGGGCTGCCTGGGCACGGTGCAAGACCCGGTCGGCAGCAGCGAATGCATTGAGGTGGTCGAAGATGGCGACACAATTGTCTGCTGCAGCGATGGCCTGTGGCACTTCTTCACGCCCAGCGAGTTGGGCGTTGTGCTGCACACCCTGCCCCCGCGTGAGGCTGCGGAGTTGTTGATCAGCAAGGCCAGGCAGCGCGCGCGCGGCGGTGGCGACAATTTGTCGCTAGCGATTGTGCGAGTGCAGGCGCTGTCCTGAGCGGCACCCAATCAACGCCTGGTCAACGCTTGCTCAGCGTTTGAGCAGGGGCGGAGCGCTCGCGGCGGCCTCGATATCGGCGGCGCTGGGGATAGGCAAGGCCGTTGGCTGCTTCTTACCTTTGAGCTTCTCATCCCTGAGAACTTGACGCCGTTCAGCGGCTTTTTGCCTGGCCACTTGCTCACTCAAATAATCGGCCTTTTGCACCTGCCGACGCTGCGCTGCCTCGCTGGCCTGGGCCGCCTTGGCCCGCTGAGTGGACAGCTGACTCTCGCTGCTTGGCTTGGGCGCAGGCGCGGCTTGGGCCTTGGACGCTGGCGGCACATGAGCTGGGGCGGGAGCCAAAAGCTCGGCGGTGCGGAGACGCCCTTGCGCCTGCGCAAATTCGCGCTCGCGCGCGGCCACCCGCTCGCGCTGTGCTTCGGCCCGTGCACGCCGCTCATTGGCGTCCAGCACCGCTTCCCGGTCTTGCAGCGGCTTCAGGCCGGCACTGCGCCGCAGCTTGGCATCATCCAAACAGGCATTGACGAAAAAACGGCGAGCACACAGTTCACTGTCGGCCTTGAACTGCGCCTCTATGACAGCGCGTTGCTCGTCCAGCGTGCGCAGTTCGGCGCGATCATCCAGGACGGCAGCGGCAGCCCCGGCCACAGCGGCCGACAACAAAACAACAAACACTGAACAACTGTGCATCACGGGCTGGATCATCAAGTCAAGCTGGTATCGACATCGCGGCGAGCCAGCGCCAAATACTCGGAGGATTGCATCTCCTGCAGCCGCGACACGGTACGTGGAAATTCATGCGCCAAAGGTCCTTCGGTATAGAGCGCCTCCGGCGCTACAGCCGCCGACATCACCAGTTTGACGCGCCTGTCATACAGCACATCAATCAGCCAGGTGAAGCGCCTGGCCTCACTTGACAAGCGCGGCGGCATTTCCGGCACATTGCTGAGCAAGACCGTGTGGAACTGCGTCGCCAACTCCAGATAGTCGTTTTGCGAACGCGGCCCGCCGCAAAGCGTGGAGAAATCGAACCAAACCACGCCGCCAGCGCGGCGCCGGGCGCGCAGCCGACGTTGCTCGATATGCAGATCAGGGTCTTCGTCGCGCGCCTCGGCCAAGGCTTCAAACGCAGTGTTCAAGGCCTTGTCGGCAGTCTCGTCGAGGGGGCAGTGATACAGCTCCACCTGATCGAGCGTGCGGCTGCGGTAGTCAAAGCCGTTGTCGACATTGATGACTTCGAGCTTCTCGTTGAGCAGCGCGATCGCCGGCAAGATGCGGTCGCGGTGCAAGCCGTTGGGGTAGAGCCCATCGGGCATGAAGTTGGACGTCGTGACGATGCTGACGCGGTTGCGGAACAAGGCGTCCAGCAAGCGATGCAGAATCATCGCGTCGGTCACATCCGACACATGGAATTCATCAAAGCAGATCAGCCTGAAGCGCTTGGCAATGCGTTTGCCCAATTCCTCCAGCGGGTCGGCGATGCCCTTCAATTCATGCAACTCGCGGTGCACCTCGCGCATGAACTCATGGAAGTGCAGGCGAGTCTTGCGCGTCAGCGGCACGGCCTGGAAAAAGCAGTCCATCAGGAAGCTCTTGCCACGACCTACGCCGCCGTACATATAGACGCCGCGCGGCAAGGGCGGGCGCACCAGCATTTTGGTCACCACATTGCTGCGACGCGCCTTGTAATCGGCCCATTCGTCTTGGCAGCGCTGCAGCGCCGCGACCGCGCGCAGCTGCGCCGGGTCGGCCGTAAAGCCGCGCTCGGCGAGGGTCTGCTGGTAAAGCTCGGTAACCGTGGTCTCGGGGGACGTCATGCGCAATTTCCAATGAAAAGGGGCGACACCGGCCGCCCCTTCTCGTTCAACACATCAAACTCGAAATCAGAAATTCAGCGTGCGCTTGTCAACCGCCAACGCCGCTTCCTTGGTTGCTTCGGACAGCGAAGGATGGGCATGGCAGATGCGCGCGATATCCTCGGCCGAGGCCTTGAACTCCATCGCCACGACGGCCTCCGAGATCAATTCGGAAGCAAACGGGCCGATGATGTGCACGCCCAGGATTTCGTCGGTCGTGGCATCGGCCAGGAACTTGACGAAACCATTGGTGTCACCCAGAGCGCGCGCGCGGCCATTCGCCATGAAGGGGAACTGCCCCGCCTTGTAAGCCACGCCGTCCGCCTTGAGCTGCTGCTCCGTGCGGCCCACCCAGGCAATCTCCGGGCTGGTGTAGATCACCCAAGGGATGGTGTTGAAGTTGACATGGCCGTGCTGACCGGCAATGCGCTCGGCCACGGCAACGCCCTCTTCCTCGGCTTTGTGCGCCAGCATCGGGCCGCGCACCACATCGCCGACCGCCCAGACATTGGCCAGATTGGTTTTGCAGTCGCCGTCCACCTCGATGGCGCCGCGTTCGTCCAGCTTCAGGCCAACAGCCTCAGCATTCAGACCGATGGTGTTGGCGACACGGCCGATCGAGATGATCAGCTTGTCGAACTCGGCCTTTTGCTCGGCACCCTTGGCATCGGTGTAGCTGACGCTCACACTCTTCTTCGTGGCCTTGACCTCGCCGATCTTCACGCCCAGCTCGATCTTGAGGCCTTGCTTCTTGAACAGCTTGGCCGCTTCCTTGGCCACGCCTTCGTCAACCGCGCCGAGGAAGGTCGGCAGACCTTCCAAGACCGTCACGTCGGCGCCCAGACGGCGCCAGACCGAGCCCATTTCCAAGCCAATCACGCCGGAGCCGATAACGCCCAACTTCTTCGGTACCGCGCCGATGCGAAGCGCGCCGTCATTGGAGAGAATCATCTCTTCATCGAAAGCGGCACCCGGCAGCTGACGGGCATTCGAGCCAGTGGCCAGAATCACATGCTTGGCCAGCACGGTTTCCTCGCCGGCCTTGAGCTCGTACAAGCCGTCCTTGGCGCCAAGGAATGAGCCGCGACCGTGGAAGAACGTGACCTTATTCTTCTTGAACAGATACAAGATGCCGTCGTTGTTCTGCTTGACGACCATGTCCTTGCGCGCAAGCATCTTGGCCACGTCCATCTTGACGTTGTCGGCCGAAATGCCGTGCTCGGCAAAGTGATGGTTGGCATGGTCAAAATGCTCAGATGACTGCAGCAAGGCCTTGGAAGGAATGCAGCCGACATTGGTGCAAGTGCCGCCGGGCGCAGGGCCGCCCTTCTCGTTCTTCCACTCGTCCACGCAGGCGACATTGAAGCCGAGTTGCGCCGCGCGGATCGCCGCGATATAGCCGCCGGGGCCGCCGCCGATGACGAGGACGTCGAATTGTTTGGTAGTCATGAATCTAGGCTCCGATTCAGATGTCAAACAACAGGCGCGATGGATCTTCCAGCGCATCCTTCATCGTCACCAAGCCCAAGACGGCTTCGCGGCCGTCAATGATGCGGTGGTCATAAGACATGGCCAGATAGTTGATCGGGCGCACCACCACTTGACCGTTCTCGACCACAGCGCGGTCCTTGGTCGCATGCACGCCCAGAATCGCCGATTGAGGCGGGTTGATGATGGGGGTCGAAAGCATCGAGCCGAAGGTGCCGCCGTTGGAGATCGAGAAGGTGCCGCCGGTCAAATCGTCAAGCGAGATCTTGCCTTCCTTGGCCTTTTGGCCGAACTCGGCGATCTTCTTTTCGATGTCGGCAAAGCTCATCTGGTCCGCATTGCGGATCACCGGCACCACCAAACCGCGTGGCGAGCCGACGGCGATGCCGATGTCGAAGTAGCCGTGATAGACGATGTCATTGCCGTCCACCGATGCATTCAAGACCGGGAACTTCTTCAAGGCGGCCACGGCGGCCTTGACGAAGAAACTCATGAAGCCGAGCTTGACGCCATGCTCTTTCTCGAACTTCTCCTGGAAGCGCTTGCGCATTTCCATCAGCGGCGCCATGTTCACTTCGTTGAAGGTGGTCAGGATGGCGTT
The DNA here is from genome assembly GCF_025717555.1 of Paucibacter sp. B2R-40. Classification (GTDB taxonomy): domain Bacteria; phylum Pseudomonadota; class Gammaproteobacteria; order Burkholderiales; family Burkholderiaceae_C; genus Paucibacter_A. Next base: position 61,018 of record NZ_JAJIRP010000006.1, read on the forward strand.
GGTGGCTTGCGACTGAAGCAAACGCTCGGCCACTCGCGCGCGCAGGCGGCTCATGGGCACGCGCTGCTCGGGGCGATCGCCCAAGTTGATGGCGGCAGGCGCTGCCACGGCCGGCAGCGGCTTGGCCACTGCAGCGGCGACAGGCACAGCCACGGGAGCTGGCACGGCAGCCTTGGCTGCCAAGACATCACCCTTGGTGACGCGGCCATCCTTGCCGGTGCCGGCAACGGCGCTGGCGCTCATGCCGGCTTCGGCCAACAGCTTGGCGGCGGCCGGCATGGCCACATCACCCTTGGCTGCAGCCACTGCCACAGCGGCGGCGGGTGCTGCAGCCGCGGGAGCAGCAGCAGCGACTGGAGCGCCAGCCGAGGCTTTGCCGTCGGTGTCGATGCGTGCGATGACTTCCTCGCTGACGACGCTGGAGCCGTCGTTGCGGACGATTTCGGCCATCACGCCGGCGCTTGGCGCGGGCACTTCCAACACGACCTTGTCGGTCTCGATTTCAACCAGGATTTCGTCGATGGCAACAGCTTCGCCGGGCTTCTTCTTCCAGGTCAGCAAGGTGCCGTCAGCGACGGATTCGGACAACTGGGGGACTTTGACTTCTACGATGGCCATGATGAACTAACTTTCAATTTATTCGGGTGCCGGGCAATGTGCCGAGCGAGGGGCGTCGCGGACCCGCGACGCCAGCTGCTTACTTGGTGAGGATGAAGCCCTTGAGCTTGCCGAAGGCCTGATCCAGCAGCGCCTTTTGCTGTTCCTGGTGCAGATGCGCATAGCCGCAGGCCGGCGAAGCCGAGGCCGGGCGGCCGGCGTAGCCGAGCTTCTGGCCGTCGACCATGTTCTCGTGCACATAGTGCTGCACAAAGAACCATGAGCCCTGGTTTTGCGGCTCATCCTGGCACCAAACAATTTCGGCCAAGTTGGGGTACTTCTTCAGCTCGGCGGCAAATGCCTTGTGCGGGAAAGGATAGAGCTGCTCGACGCGGATCAGCGCAACGTCAGTGGCCTTACGCTCGGTGCGCGACTTGACCAAGTCGTAATAGACCTTGCCCGAGCAAGCGACCACGCGCTTGACTTTCGACGCATCGATCGTCGTATCGCGCTCGCCGATGACGGTCTTGAACTCGCCCTTGGTGAACTCGGTGATCGGTGAGGTCGCGTCCTTGTTACGCAGCAGCGACTTGGGCGTCAAGATGATCAGCGGCTTGCGGAACATGCGCAGTTGCTGGCGACGCAAGACATGGAAAATCTGCGAGGCCGAAGTCGGCTGCACGATCTGCATATTGTTGTCGGCCGCCAATTGCATGAAGCGCTCCAGGCGCGCCGAGCTGTGCTCAGGGCCTTGGCCTTCGTAGCCATGCGGCAACATCAGGGTCAGACCATTGGCGCGGCCCCACTTGACCTCACCCGAAGCGATGAACTGGTCAATCACGACCTGCGCGCCGTTGACGAAATCGCCGAACTGGGCTTCCCAGATCGTCAGCGTGACCGGGTCGGCCGAGGCGTAACCGTACTCAAAGCCCAGCACCGCTTCTTCGGACAGCAAGGAGTCGATGACGACGAACGGGGCCTGACCTTCGGCGACGTTTTGCAGCGGCACATAGGTGCCCGAATCCCACTTCTCGCGGTTCTGGTCATGCAAGACGGCATGACGGTGCACAAAAGTGCCACGGCCGCAATCCTCACCCGACAAACGCACCGGGTAGCCGCTGGCCACCAGCGACGCGAACGCCATATGCTCGCCCATGCCCCAGTCGACATTGATCTCGCCCCGGCCCATGGCGGCGCGGTCGGCCAAGACCTTCTCGACCAGCGAGTGCACCTTGAAGGTCTCGGGCACCGTGGTGATGCGCTCGGCCAGGCGTTTGAACTCGGCCATCGGCAGCGCTGTGTCGCAGGAGTCGGTCCACTTCTTGCCCAGGTAAGGCGACCAATCGGTCGCGTACTTGCTCTTGAAGTTGGTCAGCACCGGGTCAACCGTGTGGCGGCCTTCGTCCATCGCGGCGCGGTAGGCCTTGAACATATCGTCCGGGCCGGTCGCGGTCAGCACGCCTTGGGCGATCAGTTTGTCGCCGTAGAGCTTGCGGGTGCCCGGGTGCAAAGCAATTTTCTTGTACATCAGCGGCTGGGTCAGCGCCGGTGTGTCCTGCTCGTTATGGCCCAGCTTGCGGTAGCAGATGATGTCGACGACAACATCCTTCTTGAACTGCTGGCGGTATTCCAACGCCAGCTGGGTGCACAAGACCACGGCTTCCGGATCATCGCCGTTCACGTGCAAGACCGGCGCCTCGATCATCTTCACGACGTCGGTGCAATACAGGGTCGAGCGACTATCGCGCGGGTCGGAAGTTGTGAAACCGATCTGGTTGTTGATGACGATGTGCACCGTGCCGCCGGTGTAATAGCCACGCGTTTGCGCCAGCGCCAGCGTTTCCATCACGACGCCCTGACCGGCAAAAGCCGCGTCGCCGTGCACCAAGACCGGCAGCACTTGCGCGCCCGTCTTGTCGCCACGCCGGTCCATGCGCGCCTTGACCGAACCCTCGACCACCGGATTGACGATCTCCAGGTGCGAAGGGTTGAAGGACAGCGTCAGGTGAATCGGGCCGCCGGGGCTGGTCACATCGCTGGAGAAACCTTGGTGGTACTTGACGTCGCCGGCCGGCAGGTCTTCGGGGGCCTTGTGTTCGAACTCGTCGAACAAGTCCTTGGGCATCTTGCCCAGGGTGTTGACCAGCACATTGAGGCGGCCACGGTGGGCCATGCCGATGACGATTTCTTGCACGCCGGACGCGCCGCCGCCCTGCACCAACTCGTCCATCGCCGCGATGAAGCTCTCACCACCTTCCAGCGAGAAACGCTTCTGGCCGACGTACTTGGTGTGCAGATAACGTTCCAGTCCTTCGGCGGCGGTCAGGCGGCCGAGGATGTGCTTCTTTTTATCGGCCGTGAAGCTGGGCTTGGAGCGGATCGCTTCCAAGCGCTCTTGCCACCAGCGCTTTTCGGTCTGGTCGGTGGTGTGCATGTACTCGGCGCCGATGCTGCCGCAGTAGGTTTCACGCAAGGCCTGCACGATTTCGCGCAGCGTCATGTTCTCGGCTTTGGAGAAATAGGTGTTGGTGGCGCTGAACGGGATGTCCATATCGGACTCGATCAGGTCATAGAACGAGGTCTCCAACTCCGGAATGCGCGGGCGCTCGGTGCGCTGCAGCGGATCCAGATCGGCCCAGCGCGAACCGACATTGCGGTAGGCGGCAATCAGCGACTGCACATGGACCTGCTTGCGGGCCACGGCCAAATCGGCGCTGGAGGCCTTGTTGCCGAAGGCATTGGCCTTGGCGCGCTGTGCGAAGGATTCGATCACCGGTGCATGGGCCACATCGCGGGCGTCGCTGCCGTCGGTGGCGGGCACATGCTGAAGCGCATCGAAATACGTGCGCCAGGTGTCGGACACCGAGGCCGGGTTGTCGAGGTAGGCCTCGTACATCTCTTCTACATAGGGCGCATTGCCCCCGAACAGGTAGGAATTGGACCTGTGTTGCTGCATCATTTCGCTCACCTCTAACCCGGCTTCCGGGAATCTGGCTGGTTAAAAAAAACCTTCCGCGGCACGGCTCTACCGGTTGGCGGATTGCGACCCACCGAAGCTGCTGCCAGCCAAGGGGACGGGAAGGACCATAAGTCTCAAGGGGCGGACTTTATCACCGATGCTGCTGATGACAATGCAAAGCCAAGCGCGTGGACTCCAGGCCTTATCGGTAAAAAGTCGCGTGGCCTGAGCCCGAATCGACAAACTCCCTCAGCCGAACCAAAGCGACAAGAATTCTGGCAAACGTTTGCGAACTGGCGCGGCTTGACCTAGACTTGCGCCTGAACGCCGGGCCCCACGATTGAATGGCTCGGCGGCGGGACACACAGGAGATCCCATGCAAGTACAGGTTGTCGACTACCGGGCCGCCGACGCGGCCGAGCAATTCACCCGCTCGCTGCACGAGACCGGCTTCGGCGTGCTCGTCAATCACCCGATCCAGCAAACGTTGGTCGAAAAAATCTACGCCGATTGGCTGGGCTTTTTCAACTCTGATGAAAAGCAGCCATTCGCTTTTTCAAAAGAAACCCAAGACGGCTATTTCTCCACCGAAACTTCGGAGACCGCCAAGGGCGCCGCGCTCAAGGACATCAAGGAATATTTCCATTACTACCCTTGGGGCCGGGTACCACCGGCCTTGCAGGCCGATGCGCAGGCCTACTTTGCGCAGGCCAATGGCCTGGCGCAAGAGCTTTTGTCCTGGGTAGAGCGCTTCACGCCGCCGGAAATTGCCCGGCATTACCGCGAGCCGTTGTCCAATATGATCAAGGACAGCAAGCTGACCTTGTTGCGGGTGCTGCGCTACCCGCCGCTGACGGGCCAAGAGCCAGCCGGCGCCTTGCGGGCGGCGGCGCATGGCGACATCAATCTGCTGACGATTTTGCCGGCCGCCAATGAGCCGGGTTTGCAGGTGCAGGGCCTGGACGGCGCCTGGTTCGATGTGCCCTGCGATTTCGGCATGTTGATCATCAATATCGGCGACATGCTGCAAGAAGCCTCACAGGGCTACTACCCCTCAACCCAGCACCGCGTGGTGAACCCCAGCGGTGACGGCGCCAAGCGCAGCCGCATCTCCTTGCCGCTGTTCTTGCACCCGCGCAACGAAGTGGTGCTGTCGGAGCGCTACACGGCGGATCAGTATTTGCAAGAACGGCTGCGGGAATTGGGCGTCAAGACCTGAACCTGCGCGGGCCAAGTAACTAGCCGGCGCTACAGTCGCGCATGGCGAGCAAGCAAGATCAGGTCATTCAAATCCACCCGGACGCGCCGGCCAAACCGGCCGAGGGCGCGCCTTGCAATGGCTGCGGCGTGTGCTGTTTGAGTGCGCCCTGCCCGATCGGCATCTTGGTCAGCCGCCGCACCCGTGGTGCCTGCTACGCGCTGCAATGGTCCGCTCCCGATCGTCGTTACGTCTGCGGCATGTTGAGTGCGCCACTGCAGGTGCTGGGCTGGCGCGGCGCCGCCACCGGCCGCTTGTCCCAGCAATTCGCCAAGTTGCTAAGCCGACTGAGCGCACGCTGGATTGCCGCCGGCATCGGCTGCGATTCGAACCTGCAAGTGCTGCGCCCGCCCGCCTCCGGGCAAGCCACTAGAGCCGACAAGTGCTCAGACGGCTAGCATCTGCCCCACACAAATCCATTCAAGGGGATCAAGATGCCTTTATTCAAACGCACCGTTGCCGCCACAGTGGCCATGACCCTAATGCTGGGTCTGGTCGGTATCAGTGCCCAGGCCGTGCCGCTGCGCTGGGCCGCTCAAAACGACATCCAGACCCTGGACCCGCATTCGCAGAATCACGCCACCACACATGGCATCAGCGCCTATGCCTACGAAGGGCTGACACGCTACAACGAGAAGTTCCAGCCCGAGCCGGCGCTCGCCACCAAATGGACCGCCATCAGCCCAACGCAAATTCGCTTCGATCTGCGCCGCGGCGTGAAGTTTCACGATGGCACGCCCTTCACTGCCGACGATGTGATCTTCTCCTTCGGGCGCATCAAGCAGCCGCAGGCCAATAACCAGATCTTTGTGGCCGGCATCAAGGAGATCAAAAAAGTCGACGACTACACGGTCGATCTGATGCTGGATGGCCCCAGCCCGGTGCTGCTGCGCAATCTGACGGCCTTTCGCATCATGAGCAAGGCCTGGGCCGAGAAGAACAAGTCGGTCAACCCGCAGGACTACAAGGCCAAGGAAGACACCTTTGCCGCACGCAATGCGATGGGCACCGGACCTTACAAGATCACCAGCTGGACGCCCGATCAGAAAATCAGCATGGTCGCCAACAAGGACTGGTGGGACACCAACAAAGGCAATGTGACCGAGATCAGCTATACGCCGATCAAGAGCGACGCGACGCGCGTGGCGGCTTTGTTGAGCGGCGATGTTGATCTGCTGACCGACCTGCCGACGCAAGACGTCGCCAAGCTCAAGGCCGACCCCAAACTCAAGGTGATCGACGGCCCCGAGAACCGCACGATCTTTTTTGCCCTAGATGAAGGCAGCGACGAGTTGCGCGGCTCCAATGTGAAGGGCAAGAATCCGTTCAAGGACAAACGCGTGCGTGAAGCGATGAGCAGCGCCATCGACCGCGAAGCGATCAAGCGCAGCCTGATGCGCGGCCTGTCGGTGCCTGCCGGCATCATGGTGGCGCCGGGTGTCAACGGCAACACGCCGGACATTGACGTGCCGCCCAAGGTCGACCTGGAAAAAGCCAAGAAACTGCTGGCCGAAGCCGGTTACCCGGACGGCTTCGAAGTGCCACTGAACTGCCCGAACGACCGCTATGTCAACGACGAGGAAATCTGCCAGGCGGTGGTGGCGATGTGGGCCAAGATCGGCATCAAGGCCAAATTGAGCGCCTTGCCGATGTCGCAGCATTCGGTCTTGCTGCAAAAAATGGAGTCGCCGCTGTATCTGTATGGCTGGGGCGTGACGACTTTTGACGGCCAGTACACCTTGCAAGACATCGTCCACACCCGCTCCAGCGGCGTTGACGGCAAAGGCAATTATTCCCGCGTCAGCGACGCCAAGGTGGACGCCATGGTGCAGGCGATGAAGACCGAAACCGACGTCAACAAACGCAATGCGCTGATTCGCGAGGCGCTCCTGCGTGTGCGAGATGAATACCTGTTCATCCCGATTCACCACCAAGTGCGCCCCTGGGCCATGAAGAGCAATGTCGAAACCCTGCACCGGGCGGATGACAAACCCGAGGCTCGTTTCACCACCTTGAAGTAAGCTGCTCTTAAATCCCAAGCGCAGCCCAAGTCCAGGCCAAACCCAAGCCACCCGCGCGGTGGCTTTTTCATGCGCGCCGTTCGCTCAACAGCCCGCGCCACATGCGGGCAAGCCACTAGAGCCTTGGCCGCGAGGGCCGACTAGCATCAAGCCCATTCAAACCTTGTTGGACGGGACCTCTATGCACAAGATCAAACTCGCCACGCTGGCCATCACCTTGGGATTTGGCCTGGGGCTGGGCAGCGCCGCGCAGGCCGTGCCGCTGCGCTGGGCGGCTCAGAATGATATTTTGACCATGGACCCGCATTCGCAGAATCACACCACCACCATTGCCATCCTGATGCATGCCTACGAGGGCCTGACGCGCTACAACGACAAGTTCCAAGTCGAGCCGGCGCTGGCGACCAAATGGACCTATATCTCGCCGACGCAAGTGCGTTTTGATTTACGCAAAGGCGTCAAGTTCCATGACGGCTCGCCCTTCACCGCCGATGATGTGATCTTCACCTTCGGGCGCATCAGCCAGCCGCAGGGCACGATGCAGACCTATGTGGCCGGCATCAAGGAGATCAAGAAGATCGACGATCACACCATCGATGTGATGCTGAATGCGCCCACGCCCATCCTGCTGCGCAGCATCATCGACTTCCGCATCATGAGCAAGGCCTGGGCCGAGAAGAACAAGACCACCAACGTGCAGGACTACAAGGCCAAGGAAGACAACTACGCCTCGCGCAACGCGATGGGTACCGGCGCTTACAAGATCACCGGCTGGCAGCCCGATCAGAAGATCACCATGGTGGCCAACAAGGACTGGTGGGATGCGAAAAACGCCAGCAACGTCAGCGAGGTCATCTACACACCGATCAAATCGGACCCAACCCGGGTGGCGGCGCTCTTGTCCGGTGACGTGGACATGCTGACCGACCTGCCGACTCAAGATGTGGCCAAGCTCAAGCTTGATGCCAAGCTCAAGGTGGTCGAAGGCCCCGAGGTGCGCACCATTTTCTTCGCGATGGACCAGGGCAGCGAGGAGTTGGCCGGCGCAAGCATCAAGGGCAAGAACCCCTTCAAGGATAGAAAGGTGCGGGAGGCGATGAGCGTCGCCATCGACCGCGAAGCGATCAAGCGCACCATCATGCGTGGCCTGTCGATTCCGGCTGGCATCATGGTGGCGCCGGGCGTCAACGGCAACACGCCCGATATCGATGTGCCGCTCAAGGCCGACACCGACAAGGCCAAAAAGCTACTGGCCGAGGCGGGCTACCCAAGCGGCTTCGAGGTGCCCTTGAACTGCCCGAACAACCGCTACGTCAACGACGAAGAGGTCTGCCAGGCGGTGGTGGCGATGTGGGCCAAGATCGGCATCAAGGCGCGCCTGTCCGCACTGCCCTTCTCGCAACACAGTCAGACCTTCCAGCGCTTTGAGGCGCCGCTCTATATGCTGGGCTGGGGGGTGGCCACTTTCGACGCGCAGTTCACGCTGCAAAGCCTGGCCCACACCCGCACCAGCGGCGCCGATGGCAATTTCAACTATTCAAAGTTGAGCGATGCGCAGCTTGATCATCTGATCGACAGCATGAAGACGGAGACCGATGTGGCCAAGCGCAATGCCTTGATCCGCGAGGCCTTGCTGCGCGTGCGGGACGAGTCTTTCTTCATCCCGCTGCACCATCAAATGCGGCCTTGGGCGATGCGCGCCAATGTGGAAACCGTGCACCGCTCGGATGACAGACCCGAAGCTCGCTTCACCCATATCAAGTAGCGGCCAAAAGGCTTGCGGGCCTGGACAGTTCAGGCCCGCAAGCGCTCGCGCAGACCCGAGGGCGTCTGCCCAAACCAGCGCCGCACGGTGCGGCTGAAGTTGGACGTGTCCTCGAAGCCGAGCTGCGCGGCGATCTCTTCCACCGAGTTCTGCGTGTGACGCAGCTGCCAAAGCGCCTGCTCCTGCCGCACGCCGTCCAGCAAGGCCTGGTAGCTGCTGCCTTCGGCGCGCAAACGGCGTATCAGGGTGCGCACCGAAACATGGCAGGCTGAAGCCAAGGCCAGCGCCGTCGGATAGGGCTCCGGCGCGCGCCGCTGCAGCAAGAGCTGACGCAGGCGCTGCGACCAGGGGCCGATGCCGCCCGCCGTCAACGCCAGCTCGCGCTCGCAATCTTCGCGCGCCGCCTCGAAGGCGCGTGCATTCGCCGTGATGCATGGTGACGCCAACATGCCTGCATCGAGGTGAAAAGCCAGCAAAGGTGCACCGAACGCCAGGACGCCGCCTTCGACCAAACGCTCGTATTGCTCGCACCAAGCCGGCGGCGCAAAAGGCAGCTCGACGCGCAGGCCGCGTAGGCGGTGGCCAACCACGGTCTCCATCAAACGCAGCGCAGTGCCGAACACGGTGTCGAGCACAAAGCCGCGCGCCGCGCCGAGGTCGGCACTTTCATGCGCATGCAGCACGGCGCCGTCGGCATGCTCGGTCAACTCAAAACGCAGCAAATCATTGCGCAGGCTGGAGAAGCGGGCCACCGTAGCCAGCGCCTGGCGCAAGTCGCGACTAGCCACCACCGCCGAGCCCACGCCGCCATGGGTCGAGATATGCGCCATCTGCCCCAACTCGATGCCCAGCCAAGGTCGGCCACTGGATGCAATTGCCGCTTGCGCCAACAGCTGCACGACAGCAAAGTCCAGCATCTTCTCCTCGGTCGCAAGCCCCTCCCAGCTCAAACCGGCCTCGGCCAAAGCAAGCTCCATGTCCGCCCCCAGGCCGCGCAGCAGCATGCATAACAGCCGCGCATAGGTCGGATGCACCTTGGCTGCTTGGGTGGGGTTTTGCTGAGGGCTCATGGCTTGTCACTTTATGACGATCACTTGCCACTTGCCACGGTGTTTGCACGGGGGCGAGCCGGCCACACTGACACAAACAACAGGAGACAAACCATGACCCTCAGCGTGCCCAAGCCCATGCAACAAGACCCGGCCTCAACGCCGCCCGCCAGCCCTTACGTGGACCGTAAGCGTTATGCCTGGCTGATGAGCCTGCTGGTGCCGGCCTCGGTAACCTTGGGGCCGGCCCTGTTGCTGTGGAGCGGCGACGCGCGCCTGCTGTGGCTGCCGGTGGCCTTTCTCTACGGCGTGGTGCCGCTGATCGACTGGCTCCTGGGCAGCGACCGTAGCAACCCGCCCGAGTCTGCCGTGCCGGCGCTGGACGCTGACCTGTTCTATCGCCGCATCACTTATGCCTTGGTACCAATTTTGTGGCTGGCCTTCACCTTTTGCGTCTGGTTTGTCGCCACGCATGACCTGCCCTGGCATGGCGTGCTGGCGATGGTGATCATCACCGGCTCGGTCGGCGGCTTTTGCATCAACCTGGGCCATGAGTTGGGCCACAAGCAAACCAAGCTTGAGCGCTGGCTGGCCAAACTGGTGCTGTCCACCACCGCCTACGGACATTTCTATATCGAACATAACCGCGGGCATCACCGGGATGTAGCCACGCCGCTGGACCCGGCCTCCTCGCGCATGGGGGAGTCGATCTACCGCTTTGTGCTGCGTGAGATGCCCGGCGCCTTCAAGCGCGCCTGGAACCTGGAGAGCACGCGGCTGCGCAAGGCGAACCTGCAGGTCTGGTCGCTGCACAACGAGATCCTGCAGCCGGCGCTGATTACCTTGGCGCTCTGGGGCGCCTTGACAGTCTGGCTGGGGCCACAAGTGCTGCCCTTCATCCTGGCCACCGCCTTCTGGGCCAACTTCCAGCTCAGTTCCGCCAACTACATCGAGCATTACGGCCTCTTGCGCCAACAACTGCCGAACGGCCGCTACGAGCCCTGCCAACCGCATCATTCATGGAACAGCAATCACATCTTTTCCAACTGGGCGGTGTTCCATTTACAGCGCCACTCGGACCACCATGCCCACCCCCTACGCCGTTATCAATCGCTGCGCCACTTTGAAAATTTGCCGCAACTACCCAGCGGCTACTTCGGCATGTTCAGCATCGCCTACATCCCGCCGCTGTGGTTTCGGGTGATGGACGAACGGCTGCTGACCGTGGTCGGGCGTGATCCTGCGCGCATCAATTTCGAACCCGCTCGGCGAGCAGGTCTGATGACCAAGTACCAACTGAACTAAGCGCTGCGCCGCCGCCGGCGCCATCCTTGTGTATGTAGTTCCCCTCATATCAAAGCGAACAGTCTGGCCGCAAGATGCCGCACCGTCGAAATCGGAGCCCATCGTGCTAGCCAAACCAGCCCTCTACAAGTCTCTTTACGCCCAGGTCATCACCGCCATCGTCTTGGGCGTGTTGCTGGGCCACTTTTACCCGGAGAGCGGCGCGGCGATGAAGCCGCTGGGCGACGGCTTCATCAAGCTGATCAAGATGATCATCGCGCCCATCATCTTCTGCACCGTGGTGGTGGGCATCGCCGGCATGGAGGACATGAAAAAGGTCGGCAAGACCGGCGGCTTGGCCTTGCTGTACTTTGAAATTGTCTCCAGCCTGGCGCTGGTGATAGGCCTGGTCGTCGTCAACCTGCTGCAACCCGGTGTCGGCATGAATGTGGACCCGGCGGCGCTGGACACCAAGAGCCTTGCCGCCTACACCGCGCCCGGCAAGATGCAGACCACCACCGAGTTCTTGCTCGCCATCATCCCGACCACGGTGGTTGACGCCTTTGCCAAGGGCGAAATGCTGCAAGTGCTGTTGATCGCGATGCTGTTCGGCTTTGCCCTGCACCGCTTTGGCGGCCGCGGCACGCTGGTGTTCGACCTGATCGAGAAAAGCTCGCATGTGCTGTTCGTCATCGTCGGCTACATCATGAAGCTGGCCCCGATCGGCGCCTTCGGGGCCATGTCCTTCACCATCGGCAAATACGGCCTGGGTTCGCTGGTGCAGCTGGCCAAGCTGATGGGCAGCTTCTACCTGACCTGCCTGCTGTTCATCTTCATTGTGCTGGGCAGCATCGCCCGCTTCCACGGCTTCTCGATCTGGAAATTCATCAAATACATCAAGGAAGAATTACTGATCGTGCTGGGCACATCCTCGTCGGAATCGGTGCTGCCGCGCATGATGGCCAAGATGGAAAACCTCGGCGCCAAGAAGTCCACCGTCGGCCTGGTGATCCCGACCGGCTACTCCTTCAATCTGGACGGCACCTCGATCTACCTGACCATGGCCGCCGTCTTCATCGCGCAGGCCACCAACACGCCGATGACGCTGACGCAACAACTGACCCTGCTGGCCGTGCTGCTGTTGACTTCCAAGGGCGCGGCCGGCGTGACCGGCAGCGGCTTTATCGTACTGGCCGCTACGCTCAGCGCCGTCGGCGGTGTGCCGGTGGCAGGGCTGGCGCTGATCCTGGGCATTGACCGCTTCATGAGCGAGGCCCGCGCACTGACCAATTTGATCGGCAACGGCGTGGCTACCTTGGTGGTGGCCAAATGGACCGGTGACCTGGATATGGAGCGCCTGAACCGTCAACTGGACAATGAAACCGATCTGGAGGCTGACGCGCCCGAGCAGGTGCTGGACCGCGTCAACGCCCAACTCAAGGCCTGATCAAGGCAAGCTCAGGCGCGCCCTGGCGGCTTGATACTCCGCCGCCAGACGCGCGACCAATTGCCCGGCCGGAAGCACCTCGCGCACCGCGCCAATACCCTGACCGCAGCCCCAGATTTCCTTCCAAGCCTTGGCGGAGCTGCCGCCGAAATTCATCGCTGTCGGGTCGCTCTCGGGCAAATGGTCCGGGTCCATGCCGGCATTGACGATGGAGCCGCGCAGGTAGTTGCCGTGCACGCCGGTGAACAGATTGCTGTAGACGATGTCATCGCTATTGCTGTCCACAATCATCTGCTTGTAGCCATCCGCCGCGCGCGCTTCATCGGTGGCGATAAAGGCCGAGCCGATGTAGGCAAAGTCAGCGCCCATCGCCTGCGCTGCCAACACCGCATCGCCTGTGGCAATCGAGCCCGACAAGGCGACTGGGCCGTCGAACCATTGACGGATTTCCTGGATCAACGCGAACGGGCTTTTCACGCCGGCATGCCCGCCGGCACCGGCCGCCACCGCGATCAGGCCATCGGCACCTTTTTCGATCGCCTTCTTGGCAAACTTGTTGTTGATGATGTCGTGCAGCACGATGCCGCCCCAGGCGTGAACCGCCTGGTTGACGTCTTCACGCGCGCCCAGCGAGGTGATGATGATGGGCACCTTGTACTTGGCGCAGACCGCCATGTCATGCTCAAGTCGGTCGTTACTTTTGTGCACGATCTGGTTGATCGCAAACGGGGCGGCCGGCTTGTCCGGGTTGGCCAGGTTGTAGGCGGCCAGTTCGGTGGTGATCTCGTTCAACCACTCGTCGAGCAATTCGGCCGGGCGGGCGTTCAGCGCCGGCATGGAGCCGACCACGCCGGCCTTGCACTGGGCAATCACCAGTTTGGGGTTGCTGATGATGAACAGTGGCGAGCCGATGATGGGCAGCGGCAGGTTTTGCAGAATCGGGGGCAAGGACATTGAAAGGGTCTCCGTTCAGAAATCACTCAAAAAGCGTCGAGCGACATCGCGGTGACGCTGTCGGCGCCCTCGACGATGGCATCGCGCAGGCCGCCGGCGCGGCTCAGGATGTGTTCGGCATAAAAGCGCGCAGTGGCGATCTTGGCGGACATGAAGGCGGCGTCATTGCCAGCCGCCAAATGGTCCTCGGCCACCATCAGCGAGCGCGCCAATTGCCAGCCCGCCACCAGATTGCCGGCCAACATCAGATAGGGCACCGAGCCGGCGTAAGCCGCGTTCGGATTGCTGCGTGAATTGGCCGCGATGAAGTCCACCACATCCAGATAAGCCAGACGAGCAGCCGACAAGCGCTTGAGCACCGAGCGAGCGGCGGCGCTGTCACGCGCGGCCAGCTGCGCCTCGGTCGCTTCGACCAGCCCCGCCACCGAGCGGGCAAAGGCGCCGCCGTCGCGGCCGGTCTTGCGGCCGACCAGGTCATTGGCCTGAATCGCGGTCGTGCCTTCGTAAATGGTCAGGATCTTGGCGTCGCGGTAATGCTGCGCCGCGCCGGTTTCCTCGATGAAGCCCATGCCGCCATGCACTTGCACGCCCAGGTCGGTAACCTCCAGACTCATCTCGGTGCTATAGCCCTTGACGAGAGGCACCAGGAATTCATAGAAGGTCTGCGCCTGTTTGGCGACCGCCGCATCGGCGTGGTGATGGGCGGTGTCATAGGCGCTGGCCGCCACGCTGGACATGGCCCGGCAACCTTCGGTCAGCGCGCGCATCGTCATCAGCATGCGGCGCACATCGGGGTGGTGCAGGATGGGCGCGGCGCCACCACCGGCTGCGGTGGAGCCGTCAACGGGACGGGACTGCACGCGATCGCGGGCAAAGCTGGCCGCCTTTTGGTAGGAGCGCTCGGCCACTGCAATGCCTTGCACGCCGACGCCGAAGCGGGCCGCATTCATCATGATGAACATGTACTCAAGGCCACGGTTCTCTTCGCCGATCAGAGTTCCAACAGCACCGCCATGGTCACCGAACTGCAGCACGGCAGTCGGGCTGGCCTTGATGCCCATCTTGTGCTCGATCGACACGCAATGCGCGTCGTTGCGAGCGCCCACGCTGCCGTCCGCATTGACCATGAATTTCGGCACCAGGAACAAGCTGATGCCCTTGACGCCCTCGGGTGCGCCGACCACACGGGCCAACACCAGATGGACGATGTTCTCGGCCATATCGTGCTCACCGTAGGTGATGAAGATCTTGGTGCCGAAGATCTTGTAAGTGCCGTCGGCCTGCGGCTCGGCGCGCGTGCGCACTTGGGCCAGATCTGAGCCGGCTTGCGGCTCGGTCAGGTTCATCGTGCCGGTCCAGCTGCCATCGACCAGCTTGGGCAGGTAGACGGACTTCTGCTCGTCCGAGCCGGCGGTCAGCAGCGCCTCGATCGCGCCGTCGGTCAACAGCGGACACAGCGCAAAGCTGACGTTAGCGCTATTGATCATCTCGCCGCAGGCCGCACCAATGGTCTTGGGAAGGCCCTGGCCGCCAAACTCGTCCGGGTGCTGCAGGCCTTGCCAGCCGCCTTCGGCAAATTGCTTGAACGCCTCTTTGAAACCGGGCGTGGTGAAGACCTGACCGTCCTTCCAATAGGACGGATTCTTGTCACCTTCCCAGTTCAGTGGGGCGATCACGTCTTCGCACAGCTTCGCGCATTCCTCCAGCACGGCTTGCGCGGTGTCGAGGTCAAAGTCGGCAAAGGCGGGAATCTTGTTCAGGGCGGGCAGGTCGGCCAGCGCCTGCATATTGAACATCAGGTCTTTAACGGGGGCGCGATAAGTCATTCTCTTGTCTCCAGAAAAAAGGCGCCGCGACCATGCAGTCGGGCGCCTTCAGGCTTGTTTGTCAAACGCGTGAAATCAAAGCGACTTGACCAGTTCCGGCACGGCCACGAACAGGTCGGCTTCCAGGCCGTAATCGGCGACCGAGAAGATCGGTGCTTCGGCATCTTTGTTGATCGCGACGATCACCTTGGAGTCCTTCATGCCGGCCAGATGCTGGATCGCACCCGAGATGCCGCAGGCGATGTAGAGCTGAGGAGCGACGATCTTGCCGGTCTGGCCGACCTGCCAGTCGTTCGGGGCATAACCTGCGTCCACAGCGGCGCGCGAAGCGCCGAGTGCGGCGCCGAGCTTGTCGGCCAGGGGTGTCAGCACTTCCATGAACTTCTCGTTGGAGCCCAGGGCGCGACCGCCGGAGACGATCACCTTGGCTGCCGTCAGCTCGGGGCGGTCGTTCTTGGTTACTTCACGGCCGGCGAAGCTGCTCTTGCCACTGTCGGCAGCCGCTGCAACCACTTCAACGGCGGCGCTGCCACCGGTGGCGGCAGCCGCGTCAAAGCCGGTCGTGCGCACGGTCAGGATCTTGACCGCATCGCCGCTTTGCACGGTGGCGATCGCGTTACCAGCGTAGATTGGGCGCTCGAAGGTGTCGGCGCTGATGACCTTGGTGACATCGGACAGCTGCGCCACGTCAAGCAGCGCGGCAACGCGCGGCGCCACGTTTTTACCCGAGGCAGTGGCCGGGAACAGGATGTGGGTGTAGCCAGAAGCAATCGCCAACACTTGAGCGGCGAGGTTTTCGGCCAGGCCGTTTTCCAGCGCGGCGGCGTCGGCGTGCAAGACCTTGGCCACACCGGCGATTTGTGCAGCGGCAGCGGCGGCTGCGGCGGCATTGAAGCCGGCCACCAGCACATGCACGTCGGCACCGGTCGCCAAAGCGGCGGTGACGGTATTCAAAGTCGCGCCCTTGATGTGGGCGTTGTCGTGTTCAGCAATAACGAGAGCAGTCATTGGGGATTCTCCGAATTCTTCTGATCAGGTTTAGCCAATGACCTTGGCTTCGTTTTTTAGCTTGTCGACCAGGGCGGCCACATCGGCCACCTTGATGCCGGCGCTGCGCTTGGGCGGCTCCTCGACCTTGAGGGTCTTGATGCGCGGCGCAACGTCCACGCCCAGATCGGCCGGCTTGATCACGTCCATCTGCTTCTTCTTGGCCTTCATGATGTTGGGCAGCGTCACATACCGCGGCTCATTCAGGCGCAGGTCGGTGGTGATGACGGCGGGCAGCGTCAGCTTGACCGTCTCCAGGCCGCCGTCGACTTCACGCGTCACCGCGACGGAGTCGGCGGTCAGCTCGACCTTGCTGGCAAACGTACCCTGCGGCATGCCGGTCAGCGCGGCCAGCATCTGGCCGGTCTGGTTGCAGTCATCATCAATCGCCTGCTTGCCCAGGATCACCAGGCCGGGCTGCTCTTTGTCGACCAGGGCCTTGAGCAGCTTGGCAACGGCCAGCGGCTGCAACTCGGCATCCGTTTCAATCAGGATGGCGCGGTCGGCGCCAATCGCCATTGCCGTGCGCAGGGTTTCCTGGCACTGCGTGACGCCGCATGAGACGGCGATCACTTCGGTGACCACGCCCTTCTCTTTCAGGCGCACCGCTTCTTCGATGGCAATTTCATCAAAGGGGTTCATCGACATTTTCACGTTGGCGATATCCACGCCGCTGCCGTCGCTCTTGACGCGCACTTTGACGTTGTAGTCGACCACGCGTTTGACTGGGACCAGGACTTTCATCGATTACTCCAAGACTAATTGACGTTAACGTTAACCAGATTCTACGGGGGCGGCTCAGCAGCCCGGCAGCTTCTTTCCCGCAAAGCAGCAAAAAAGCACGATCGTTCTATTCTAGCCACGAAGTCTAAGCCCGTTCGAGACAAAAGCTAGACTGCCGCACTTAATGACCTCTACCCTTCTCTCCAAGCCTGCCTGCCTGGGTATTTTTGACTCCGGCGTCGGCGGCCTCACCGTCTTGCGCGAGCTGCACCGCCTGCTGCCCGAGGTGCCCATGCTGTATGTGGCTGACGCCGCCCACGCGCCTTATGGGCAGCGCGAACCCGACTACATCATTCAACGCAGCCTGACCCTGGCCGAGCACTTGATAGACCAAGGCGCGCGGGTCTTGGTGGTGGCTTGCAACACCGCCACCGCGCACGCGATCGGCGCGCTCAGGCAGCGTTGGCCGGACCTGCCCATCGTCGGCACCGAGCCCGGCATCAAGCCGGCGGTGGCGGCCAGCCGCAACGGCCGCATCGGCGTGATGGCCACGCCGTCCACCATTGCCAGCGCCCGCTTTGCCGATTTGATTGCACGGCATGCCGGCACTACCCAGGTATTCAGTCAGCCCTGCCCGGGCTTGGTCGCCTTGATTGAGCGCGGTGAGCTGAACACGCCGGCCTTGACCGAATTGCTGACAGAGCTGTGCCAGCCCTTGATCGAGGCCGAGGTCGATACTGTCTTGATGGGCTGCACCCATTACCCCTTGGTGCAGCCGGCTTTGCAAGGGGTGCTGGGCGAAGCGGTGTTGCTGCTGAACATCGAGTCAGCGGTGGCACAACAAGCCGCCAAGCAATGGCTTGGCCTGGGCTTGGCAGCGCAGCCGGGTGCCCAACAAAATGCTCAACAGGCCGCAAGCCTGCCCATTCTGCAAACAACAGGCAAAGCCGAAGCACTCAGTCAGTTTGTGCAACAGGCGCTGACTTGGCGTGTACAGGCGCAAGCCCTGCACATCTAAAGCCTCATCACTTCACTTCGCGCGCCAGCTTGAGCATCTGCGAGCTGAGCACCAGACCGCGCCGTTTGGCCTCGGTGTGATTGATTCGAAAAGCCAGGCCGTTAGGTTCGGCCACCAGCGCGATCACCGCGCCATTGCGGAAGGCTTCGGCGCTGTCGCCCACCACCAAGACCGGCTCCGCCGCCAGAGCCGTTTGCCAGCGCTGCAACTCGGCTCTGTCATCAAAACCCAAGAGCAGCAATTGACATTGCGCCGCTTGCTGAGGGTCGGTCAGCACGCGCAGGCGGCTGCTCACCTCTCCGTGTGATTTTGAAGTTAGTGCCTGCAGTGAGGCGTGCATGCCTGCATTGCCGGCCACGCAGTAGGTGAACTCGCGCAAAGGCGGCGGCGGCCATTGAGTGAACTGAGCGAAGCGATAGATAAAGGCCGCCTTCAGCTGCGCATCGTCCAGCGTCGGCGCTGCGCCAGCCGCCAGCGCCAGCAAGCAGCCCGGCAGTGCGAGGCAGACGCGCGCCGCCCAGTTCACGAGCCGAACCTCCAGCTCAGGCCAAGTTGCACGCTGCGGCCCGGCTGTTGCGTAGGCAATTGCTGCACCCGGGTCCGATCGACGATGCGTGTGTCACCCAGGTTATAAAGCCCCAGACTCACATCCAGATCAAGCCGCGGGCGCCATAGCAGATTGACGTTATTCAAAAGATAGCCCGGCAGATCTTCGGCCGCCGTTTGGCGCCGGCTCATCGCAAACATCTGCCAGGACACCTGCAAGGCATCGCCCAAGATGGGCTGGCTATAAAAGAACTTGAACAGCGCCGCCGGCGAATTGCTCAAGCCTGCCCCATGCTCGTCGCGGCTGCGCTGCAGGGACAACCCCATGCGCAAGCGCGCTCCTTGGTTCCAGCGCCGCTCCAACTCCAGCTCAGTGCCGATATTGCGCAAGGGCTTGCTGTTCTCATAGACCGGCAAATCGACCTGATTCAATTCGATCAAGTCCAAGAGCCGCGAGGCGTAGAGTGAGACTCGGTATTGCAACTGTGGAGTCAGCGCGTGCTCCCAGGCAGCCTCCAAGGTGCGCACGCGCTCAGGCTTGGGCGTGGGCAACTCCCATGAAGCATTGACCGCAAACTCATTCAAATTGGCGGCCCGAAAGGCGCTGCCATACATCAGCCTCAAGGTGGCGTCGGGTAGGCCGCTCCAGACCCAGGCCAGCCGCGGGTTGACGCTGGGATCGGCCACCCAGGAACTATCCCGGCGCAGACCCAGAATCAATTGCTGCTTGTCGGCAATTTGCCATTCATCCTGCACGAACAGGCCAAGCCGCCGGTTATCGCCAAAGTATTCCTGAAATGGTGGCTCGCCTTCAAGACCCGCCAGAATCCTTTGCTCGGCATCGTTTTGCACCTCAAGCCCGGCCATCAAGCGATGCTGCTCCCAGCGCCGGGTGCTCAAACGAAGATCCCAGTTGGACCAGCTTCCCCGCGCCGTCGTCGCGTACATGCGCTGCTGTGCGGTTTGCGGGTCCACAGACGGAAAGCGCTCCCGGTAATGGCTGCGCTTGACGGAGACCGCGGCGAACAAATCCCAATCTGGGCCAAAACTACGCTCGTGGCTTAGCGCGACAAAACTATTGTCGGACACCATATAGGCTTGATCGAACCGCGCAGGCGTGCTCTCGGGTGCATAACTGGGTACGCCGTTGCTCAATTCGCTATAACCTGCGCGCAGCGCCCACTCCCCTGCATTGAAACTGCCAAACAGGCGCTTGCCCCGCATCCACAGTCGCTCCCGCTGGGGGCTCACCTCTTCGGCAGGCGCTTCATAAGGCAGGGGCATATGGTCGTGCTTGGATTGGCTGGCGGCCAGCCAGCCTTCCCAGCCGGCCTCGGAGCGGTAGCCCCAACTGGCCCGCGCCTGCTGCAGGCCGAGCGAATCACGGCTGGCACGAACTTCCGCACCGGCCAGCTTGTCAGCCCGCTTGGTCATCACATTGACCACACCCAGAAAGGCGTTATTCCCATACAGCGCCGAGCCCGGCCCGGGCGCGAATTCCACCCGTTCGATCAGCTCAACATCGAGAAAGAATTCCCCACCCAGCAAGGCCGCGTCATAAACATTCTCATTCACCCGCATGCCATCAATGAGCAGCAGCAAGCGCGTATTGAGATCGCCCGGGCGGCCCAGTCCGCGCGCGCCAAGATAGGTGAAGACACCGTCGCTGGTGGTGTACAAGCCCGGCAGCGCCCGCAAGATATCGCTCATATTGCGAAAGCCGAAACGGGCAATTTCACCAGCGGTGATGACGTAGGTGGTGGTCGGGGCCTGCGCCGCACTTTGCGTGAAGCGCGATGCGGTGCTCACTTCAACATCACGCGGCACCTGCTTGAGCGGCTGGCGCAGCAACTCCTCCAGACCCATTTCTTGCTCGGTACTTCCTGCCACTTGCGCCGCCGTGGGCGCCGCCAGCCACAAGAGCAGCCAGGCAGCAGATGCTCGGGCTGCACTAAGCCGCACGATTGGCTCTCCTGAAGGTATTCTTGCCGGCCCGCTTGGCCGCGTACATCGCCACATCGGCAGCACTCAAGAGCTGCGAAGCCTCAACCTCATCGGTGGGGCAAAAAGCCAGGCCCACTGTTGCGCCTATCGGCATCAAGTGCCCGCCAATCACCATCGGCTCGCGGATCGCCGCGATCAAGCGCAGCGCCAGTGCTTCGGCGGCAGGCTCGTCGGGCACGACCGGAAGGATCAAGCCGAATTCATCGCCACCCAAGCGGCACAACACATCGCCGGCTCGCAGCACCCGGCTCATACGGGCGGCCACCTCGCACAACACGGCATCGCCGGCATCATGGCCATGCCTGTCATTGACCAGCTTGAAACTGTCCAGATCGATGAACATCAATGCCATCAAGAGGGCGTTCTGGCAGCTGTGGCTCATATGCCGCTGTAGCGCCGATTGGAAATAGAGGCGATTGGGCAACTTGGTCAGACTATCCTGATGGGCGAGTTGCTCGAATTGCTGGCCGGCGAGTTGTTCGCGCTGCAATTGTTGATTGAGCTCGGTCTGGCTGATCTCGACCCGCTTGAGCATCTGGTTAAAGCGCTCGCTCAATCGACCGACCTCATCGGCGCCATGGATCTGCGCGCGCTGGCTGAAGTCTTGACTGGTTGCAATCTTTTCTGCCAGATGAGAAAGCTCAACGATAGGCGCAAGCGCTCGCTTTTGTACCCAACGCAAGAGCCGCCCGGCGACCAAAATCGCCAAGCCAATGAAGACTGCGGCTACACCGACCATGCGCAGCACGGTGTGCTGCAAGGACTTCAAACTCTCGTGCACGGTCAGCGCACCTACTCGCTCGCCTTTGAGATGGATGGGCACCCAGACATCGAGTGAATTCAGATGCATCTGCACGATGGCGGACGTTCCGGCCAAGGCAGCCGGCGCGCGCTCCAGGTGGTGGTCGGCCTGACCCGCATCCAACCAATGGGCGAAGGTGGAGTGATCGAGCCGCGACACCTGCACCTCCAGCACGCCGCCACGCCGGGCAAAAGCACTCAGTTCCAGCTGCGCTGCGCTGGCATCCTCAAACACCAGCATCGGCGCAAGGTTGTTGGCCAGCAACTGCGCATCATGCTCGGCCGATTGAGCTTGGTGCTCGCGCGCCACCAGCAAGGAGGCCGTGGCGATCAAAACAAAGGTCAACAGCATGGTCACCGCCAGCACCTGCAGGTTCAAGCGGGTCAAGCGCCGAACCAAGGACTGAGGTTTTGCAGTCTTCCGATTTACGGATGAAGTCATGCCAGAGGAATTGGGGTGCCACCGTGGGCCACAGTTCTACCACCAAAGCAGCCGACTCATCGCCAGAAAAACAAGGCCTGCCGCCCGCAACTCAACTTGCCACTAAACCGTTGCGAATAGCGTACACCGTCAATTCAGAGTTATTCGCCAGGCCCAATTTCTCAAGCACGCGGGCGCGGTAGACGCTGACCGTCTTCGGGCTCAGCGTCAGCTCTTCGGCAATATCGGACAGGCGTTTGCCGGACGCGATCATCACCAAGGTCTGCAACTCGCGGTCGGAAAGCTTTTGATGCGCCTGCTCATTGACCGGTGCGGTGAGGCTTTCCACCAGCATTTGCGCAATCTCGGGCGTCACATACTTGCGCCCCTGCGCCACCGTGCGCACCGCCTGCACCAGCACCTGCGGGTCTCCGCCCTTGTTCACATAGCCATAGGCGCCGGCACGCAACGCGCGGATCGCGTATTGATCCTCCGGGTACATCGAGACGATCAAAGTACGGATCGAGGTGCCCTCGTCCTTCATCACATGCAGCACATCCAAACCGCTGCGCCCAGGCATATTGATGTCGAGCACCAAAACATCGATGGCGGAATTGGGCCCCAGATCACGCAATAAACTGCGCAATTCACCGTAGTCAGACGCTTCGCCGACAACCTCAATATCGGCCACATCGGACAAGGTGTCGCGGATGCCGCGTCGGATCAAGGCATGGTCATCACAAAGAATCACTTTGATCATGGTTGCACCCAGCCGGCAGCTTCGCTGGCTTCACTGGCGTCCTGCGCGGGTGCTTGCCCCTCTTCAACGCCGGCAAAGTCAAGTGACTCCATTTGCAGCGGCACAGAAAGAATCAGGCTCACGCCCTTGTTGTTGCTGCTCAAGTCCACCCATCCCCCTACGGTTGCGGCGCGTTCGTGCAGACCGCGAATACCAAAGCTGCGTGCTTTGGCCAAAGCTCCGGGCGCAATGCCCACCCCATTGTCACTAACTTCAAGCGTCAAGACCCCGGAATCGACACTCAAGTCAATATCTACGCGGCTGGCGTTCGCGTGTTTGGAGACATTGGTCAGCGCCTCTTGCGCTGTGCGGTAGGCGACCAGGGGCACACCGGCGGGCAGCTGCATCTCATTTTCACTGCCGCAGCGCAATGTCACCACAATGCCGGTGCGGCGCTCAAAGCGCGCCGCCATCCATTGCACCGCAGCCACCAAGCCCTGCTCAAGAATAGCCGGGCGAAGGTTTTGCATGATGCGCTGGCTGGCTTCGATCGCACCCGTGACGGTCTCCAGCGCTGACTCGACCCGCTGCAAAACGCCTTCATCTTTCGCATGGCGTTGAATCCAGGCCAAGTCGAACTTCAGCGCCGTCAGTGACCCACCCACATCATCATGAATTTCACGAGCGATTGCAGCGCGCTCCATCTCTACGCTAGTTTGCAGATGGCCGGCCAGCTCATGCAAGCGCTGCTTGGACTTGATCAGTTCCCGGTCGGCTTCAATGCGCGCCCGCTCAGACTCGCAAGCCTCGATCGCATGCAGCAAGGCGGGCGCCAAGCGCGCGAGATCTTTCTTCAACAAATAGTCGGAGGCGCCAGTGCGCATCGCCGCCACTGCGGTGTCCTCACCAATCTCGCCCGAAACCAAGATGAAGGGCAAAAGCAGCTTGCTGGCTTTCAACATATCCAACACGACCAGACCGGAAAAACCGGGCAAGTTGTAGTCGGAGATCAACGCGTCCCAAGGCTGGGTAAGCGCCCGGCTGACTTCGGCCAAGCTGTCTATACGCTCAAGCTCAATATTCAGGCCGGCACGGCGCAGCTGCGCCATGATCAGTTGGTGATCCAGCTCGGAATCTTCTATGTGGAGTACGCGCAGGTGGCGCTCGGCAGTTGGCATCGACATGGGGCCGAAGTATGCAGGCAATGCGTGAAGGATTGACCTAGGGGAAGCCGTTGCAATGGCAAGTTTGCATCTTGATTCCGTTGAAATTACGGGTAAACCCTTGCATCAAACCAAAGCCCTGTGTAGATTGCCGAGAAATAGCCTGCTTCTGTGGCCATTGTCCTGTCGACAGACGGGCCAGAAATGCCGAAGATGCGTTCAAGCAAGGTCGCCGTGGGGTGTCCAAGCCGCGCGCCTTTATTGAGGGCCAGGTTTTGCCCCCAGGGGAACATAAAGCATGGAGCAAAGATGCAGATGAACGAATCAAGCGATCCCTTCGACCCAGGGATGACGCCCTTGCTGGCGGCCGCCGAGCTGCAGGATCACCTGATGACGGTCACCCATGATCTGGAGCGCTTGCAACGCTTGCTGGATGATGCGGGAGAAGCTCTCTCCATGCATTTCTACAGCGCTTCCAATCATGTCCATGGCTTGATGCAGAGCTCCGGAGAACAAGCCGCTGCCAACCCCATCCTGAAAAAAGTCATCGAAGATATTGCCGGAGCCATCACGGCCCTGCAGTTTCAAGACATGGCCACTCAACTGATTGCCCACACCAGCCAGCGCCTGCGCAACTGCGCGGATCAACTGGCGCGCGACACTTTTGGCGACGATGAAGACGGCGAATCGGTCGTTGAACTTGCGCCCTTGCGCCCCAACCCGGTCACGCAAGACGAGATGGACGCGGGTTCGATCGAATTGTTCTAAAGAAGCCTAGATAGTTACCGAAATCAGCTTGATACCCCGGAGAGAAAACAATGCACTCAATCCTTGCCGTGGACGATTCGGCCTCGATGCGCCAAATGGTCGCCTTTACGCTCAAAAACGCTGGCTTCAACGTCGTTGAAGCGGTGGATGGGCAAGACGCCCTGGAGAAGTCGACAACGCGCGACTTCGACTTGGTCCTGACCGACCAGAACATGCCGCGCATGGACGGAATTAGCTTGACCAAAAAGCTGCGCGATAACCCGAAGTTCAAGACCACCCCGATCTTGATCCTGACGACCGAGTCCAGCGACCAGATGAAGCAAGCCGGCCGCGCCGCAGGTGCCACAGGCTGGCTGGTGAAACCCTTCGACCCAGCCAAGCTGATCGAAGTGATCGGCAAGGTCATTCGCTAAACCGTCGTCAAATTGGAGTAAAGCATGGGAGAAATGACTTCCGAGGGCGCCAGCCTGAGCGCTGGAATCGACCTCAGCCAGTTTTACCAAGTCTTCTTTGAAGAGGCGGGCGAGAATCTCGACAATATGGAGCAGATGCTGCTCAACCTCAACATCGAGACCGCCGACGACGAAGAGCTCAACGCCATCTTCCGCTGCGCCCACTCGATCAAAGGCGGCGCGGCCACTTTTGGCTTCAGCGATGTGGCCGAGTTGACGCACCAAATGGAGACCTTGCTGGACAAGCTGCGTCGCCATG
Source organism: Paucibacter sp. B2R-40 (assembly GCF_025717555.1). Lineage (GTDB taxonomy): Bacteria > Pseudomonadota > Gammaproteobacteria > Burkholderiales > Burkholderiaceae_C > Paucibacter_A. Next base: position 86,119 of record NZ_JAJIRP010000006.1, read on the forward strand.
AATTGCAGCCCACTTCGCCGATGGTCGACACTTTGCTGCAATCAGGAGATGCCTTGCGTGCCCAACTGGGCCGCCATCAGGGCTCCGGCGCTCCAGCGGTTGACACCACCGAGCTGTTGAACAGCATTCGCGGTTTTGTTGAAAGCGAGCAAGGCGATTTCGACGCACCGACGGCGGCCCCAGCAGCCGCCAGCGCTCCAGCGGCAGCCCCCAAAGCGGCCAAAGCAGCGCCGGTGAAGCCCGGTGTGCGTGAGCTGGAAATGCGGGTCGGCCCACTGACCGATCTCAGCCTGGCCGACAACCTGGTTGATCTGTTCAAAGAAATCACCGACCTCGGCACGATTGAGCCATTGGACGGCGGGGTGGCCGCCGACGGCGTGCGCCGCTTCAAAATTCTAACCAGCAGCTCAGATGGTGATTTGCTCGATCTGTTCACCTTCCACGTGGCGCGTGAACAAGTCAATTTGCTGCCATTCGGGCCAGGTTTTGGTTTCCACGAAGGTTCGCCCGGATCGCCTGCTGCGGCCGCACCCGCGGCCACCTCAGCGGCCCAAGAAGCCGAGCTGGGCTACGGCTTCTTTGACAATGCGCCGGGTCTGCCCGAACAAGCCGCCACCACTGACCTGAAGGTACAAGTCGAAGCCGCCAAGCCGGCCGTCGTCACACCTGCCGCCGCCGCACGTCCGGCCGGCGGACCAGCCGCCGGCATGGAGCAATCGACCCTGCGGGTGTCGATCGAAAAAGTCGATCAACTGATCAACTTGGTCGGTGAACTGGTGATTACGCAGGCCATGCTGGCCCAGAACAGCCGCGATGTGGCGCCGGGCCTGTACCAGCAGCTGACCTCCGGCCTGGCCGATCTGGAGCGCAACACCCGTGACTTGCAAGAGTCGGTGATGTCGATCCGGATGATCCCGATGTCCATCGTGTTCAACCGCTTCCCACGCATGTTGCGCGACCTGGCCGCCAAGCTGGGCAAGAAGGTCGAATTGGTGACCCAAGGTGAGGCGACCGAGCTGGACAAGAGCCTGGTTGAGAAGATCACTGATCCGCTGACTCATCTGGTTAGAAACAGCTGCGACCACGGCATCGAAATGCCCGCCGACCGATTGGCCAAAGGCAAGCCCGAGCATGGCACCATCACCCTGGTCGCCTCACACCAGGGCGGCTCCATCGTCATCGAGGTACGCGACGACGGCAACGGCTTGAACCGCAACCGCTTGATCAAGAAGGCACGCGAAAAAGGTATCGATGCGCCCGACTCGATGAGCGACTCGGATGTCTGGAACTTGATCTTCGCGCCGGGCTTCTCGACTGCTGATCAGGTCACCGATGTTTCCGGGCGCGGCGTCGGCATGGACGTGGTGAAACGAAACATCACCTCGCTGGGCGGCACGGTCGAGATCGATTCGGCCGAAGGCTACGGCATGAAGGTCTCGGTGCGCTTGCCGCTGACGCTGGCCATTATGGACGGCATGAGCGTGGGCGTCGGCGAAGAGGTCTATATCTTGCCGCTGTCCTCGGTGATCGAATCCTTCCAGGTGCAGGCCGACACGATCAAGACGGTCGCCGGGTCTGGCCGCGTGGTCGAGGTGCGTGATGAGTACATGCCGGTGATTGGTCTTGAGACCATCTTCCAAGTACCTCGCTTCGACTTCGAGCATGTCAGCACCATCATGGTGGTGGTCGAGGCCGAAGGTGGACGCGTGGCGCTGCTGGTTGACGAGTTGCTCGGCCAACAACAAGTGGTGGTGAAAAACCTCGAAGCCAATTACCGCAAGGTTCCCGATGTGTCGGGCGCCACCATCATGGGAGATGGGCGAGTGGCCTTGATTCTCGACGTCGGCAGTCTGGTGCGACGTTCGCGTCATTGACTCCTCCCCCCAAAAAGCTTCACTACTTCAGAAAGCCTCCAAAATATATGAGCGCATTGATCCGGCAATTCAGCATTCGCACCCGCATGATCGGGGCGATTGCGATGGTATTGGCGCTGCTGCTGATGGTGGGCGGCGTGGGCTTCATGGGCATGAACACGCTGCGGGATCACAACCGGCAAATCGTTGAGAACTCAGCCACGCTGGTCAAACAGGCCTCGGCCTTGGCTCAACATTTGGAGTCCGGCGCTGCCAAGGAAGGCGGCGCGCAACAAGAAAAGCTGCTGAGCGAGATCAAGTCCACACTGAAGCAAAGCGCCGATGTGGCGCAGGCCCACGGCAAAGGCGCCCAGGACAATAGCTTGATGACTTTCATCATTGTGCTCAGCCTGGGGGCCATCATCGTCGTGCCGCTGACCTTGCTGAATATGCAGAGTATCTGCACGCCGCTGGCTCAGGCCGATGCTTTGGCCAACGCCATAGCCAATGGGGACTTGACCGGCTCTTCCGCTGCAATTGAGGGTCAGGACGAAGCCTCCCACCTGATGCGTTCCTTGCAAAATATGCAGCAGGCCCTGCAGGGCTTGGTGAGCCAGTTGCGCACCTCGGCAGACAGCATTCGCACCGCCTCGGTGGAGATCGCCTCAGGCAATCAAGACCTCTCCAACCGCACCGAACAGACCGCGTCCAACTTGCAACAAGCCGCATCGTCAATGGTGCAACTGACCGGCACGGTCCGCCAGACCGCCGACTCGGCCCGCACCGCCAACCAGCTCGCCACCTCGGCCTCACATGCAGCAGCCAAGGGCGGCGAAGTGGTCGGCCAAGTGGTGTCGACCATGGACGACATCAACACCAGCTCGAAGAAAATCAGCGACATCATTGGCGTGATCGACAGCATTGCCTTCCAGACCAATATCTTGGCCTTGAATGCTGCGGTGGAGGCGGCCCGGGCCGGCGAGCAAGGCCGCGGCTTTGCCGTGGTGGCCAGCGAGGTGCGCTCTTTGGCGCAGCGCAGCGCCGAAGCGGCACGTGAAATCAAGACCTTGATCGGCGCCAGCGTCGAGCGGGTCGAGGTGGGCTCGCGCCTGGTGCAAGAAGCCGGCTCCTCGATGACCGACATCGTTTCCAGCGTGCAACGGGTCTCCGACATCATCGGCGAAATCACGGCGGCCGCAAGTGAACAAAGCGACGGCATCGAGCAGGTCAATCAGTCGGTCGTGCAGTTGGACCAGATGACGCAGCAAAACGCCGCGCTGGTGGAGGAGTCCGCCGCTGCGGCCGAAAGTTTGAAGGACCAAGCCGAATCTTTGGCCGAGGCCGTGGGTAAATTCAGGACCAGCACCGAGGTCAGGCCACAGCACCGGGCAGCCAAGACGGGGATGAAAACTCCCGTCAAGACCGCCCCGGCGAAAGCAGCACCGATGCCAACGGCCAAAAAAGCAGCGATGAACAGCCCCAGCCCTGCGCCAAGGCCAGCGGCGGCGCCGGTTTCCGCCGCCCCTGCCCCTAAGGCCAAAGCGCCCGCCCCGTCCAGCCAGAGCGAGAGCGAATGGGAATCTTTCTAAGTTTTTCCTTACGTCACCCATCCATCCCGTACAGATAACGAGGTAAGCCATGGAAACCACCCGAGACAATGTGCCGGCCCTGCGCCAAGAAGCCGGCAGCCTGGCAATGAAGAACCGCGGACCATCCAGCGGTGAATTCCTGACCTTTCGCCTGGGCGCGGAAGAATACGGCATTGACATCCTGAAGGTGCAGGAAATCCGCTCCTACGAGCCGCCAACCCGCATCGCCAATGCGCCCGACTTCATCAAGGGTGTTGTCAACCTGCGCGGCGTGATTGTGCCTATCGTGGATCTGCGCTTGAAGCTGGGCTGCCCATCGGCCGAGTACAACAGCTTCACCGTGGTGATCGTGTTGAACGTCAGGAACCGCGTGGTGGGCGCCGTGGTTGATTCGGTTTCTGATGTCCTGGAATTGGCCCGCGATGCGATTCGGCCGGCCCCGGAACTCAATTCCACTTCGGTGGACACCAGCTTCATCACCGGCATAGGCACTGTCAACGACCGCATGCTGATTCTGATGGACATCGAAGGTTTGATGAGCAGCGCCGACATGGGATTGATGGACTCCCTGGCGGCCTAAGACAAGAACCAGCCAGTCTCGACGGGCCACGGTGATGGCTTTCTCGTCGATTGTTTGATCGAGCCTGGCTTGGCAACTTGTCTGCACAACAATATTGGTGGAGTACGCGCAATGAAGACCAGGTCCACCTCGATCGCGCGTCGCGTGTCGACGATTGGCGGCATTACCCTAGCGGTCGTACTTCTCACCGTCAGTGGCATCGTCAGCGTGATGCTGACACGCGATGCCAACCAGCGCGTGCAAACCTGGGTCGGCGATAAAGCGCAGTCTTTGGTGGACTCCATGCATGCGATGGACGAGTCCTCGCGCATCTTGGTCGAACGCAACTTCGGTTCCCTGCGGCAGGAGTTCGGGCCCAGTTTCAGCCTGGACGAAGCCACCGGCGAGTTGCGCGATTGGGGGCCGAAGTTGAACGGCAACTTCACCCAGGTCGACAAATTCGCCGGCGCGACCGGAGGCGTAGCGACGGTCTTCGCCGTCAAGGGTGATGATTTCGAACGCATCACCACCTCGCTGAAAAATGCCAAGGGCGAACGCGCTATGGGCACGCTGCTGGGCAAGGAGCACCCCGCCTTTGCCACAGTAAAAACCGGCAAGCCCTTCTCGGGGCGCGCAGTGCTGTTCGGCCGCGCCTATATGACTCATTACGAGCCGATCAAAAATGACGACGGCAAACTGATTGGTTTGCTCTTCGTGGGCTTCGACCTTGATGCGTTCGAGGTGGCCATGTCTAGCCTGAGCGCGAATGCCAAGTTCTTCGACAGCGGCGGTACCTTTTTGGTCACCGCCAGCAACGATATGTCCAAGGCCACGTTTGCGGCGCACCCCACGGCCAAAGGCAAATTGGTCGCCGACTTCATGCCGGGCCTGGACAAGGCCTTGACCGAACTCGGCGAGAGCAGCGATGGCTACTTATCCAGCTTCCCCAATGTCTTGGCTACGCCGCGCGATGACAATTTCGCCATCGTCCGCAAGAGTGACAAGGCCGGCCTGTGGGTAGTCGCACAAGTGTCCCGGAGTGAGGCGATGGCCTCGCATTGGGCCACCTTGATCCCCTTTTGGATCATGCTGACTCTGACCACGGTGGGCCTGGGAATGGGCCTATTCTGGATGATGCGCAACTGGGTCGCCAGGCCGCTGGGCGCCCTGACCAATGCGGTCGGTGCGATCGCCCAAGGCGATCTGTCTCAGTCGGTCATCAGCACGCGTGACGACGAAATCGGCTTGCTGATTCAACAAACCGAGGCGATGCGAGAGCGCTTGGCCGAAACCATCGGCACCGTGCGTATGTCGGTCGACTCGATCGGCCACGCCAGTGCCGAGATCGCGACCGGCAACCAAGACCTGAGTCAGCGCACCGAGCAGACTGCCTCGAATCTGCAACTGGCCTCCTCGTCAATGACCGAGTTGACCGGCACCGTCAAACAAACCGCCGACTCCGCCCGCACCGCCAACCAGTTGGTGATGTCGGCCGCGAATGCAGCAGCCAAGGGCGGGCAGGTGGTCGGCCAAGTGGTGTCCACCATGGACGACATCAACACCAGCTCGCGCAAGATCAACGACATCATCGGCGTCATCGACGGTATCGCCTTCCAGACCAATATCCTGGCCTTGAACGCTGCGGTCGAAGCCGCCCGGGCCGGCGAGCAGGGCCGCGGCTTTGCTGTGGTGGCCAGCGAGGTGCGCTCCTTGGCGCAGCGCAGCGCGGCGGCAGCCAAGGAAATCAAGACGCTGATCGGCGCCAGTGTGGAGCGGGTCGAAATGGGCTCGCGCCTGGTGCAAGACGCGGGTACTTCGATGACGGAAATCGTCTCCAGCGTGCAACGCGTGCAAGACATCATCGGCGAGATCACGGCCGCAGCCAGCGAGCAAAGCGACGGCATCGGCCAAGTCAATCAGTCGGTGACGCAGTTGGATCAGATGACGCAGCAAAACGCTGCCTTGGTAGAGGAGTCGGCTGCGGCGGCAGAAAGTCTGAAAGATCAGGCGCAACGACTGATAGAGGCTGTGGCCATCTTCCGGCTGGCGCAGGCCGGCGGCAGCAGCCCAGCAGCCCACAGACCGCCCGCTGCGCCTGCGACCAAGGCCGGCAAGTCTGCCTCTGCCAGCCCCACCCCAAAGCCCAGCTCGAGCAAGCCAAGCGGGCCGAGCAAGGCAAAGACGACGCCGTCGACTCCTAGCGCAGCAGCCCCGGCCGCCCCTGTGGTGCGCGCCAAGCCACTTGCTGCGACGCCCCCCGCCTCCAACGAGAGCGAGTGGGAAAGTTTTTGAACCTCAATCTTTAAGCATCAGCCTGCGACTGGAGTGTGCCCATGTTTGATTCGATCAAGACCCGTCTTATAACGCTTTGCATCAGCGTGGTGGTGTTGGCAATGTTCATTTCGACGGCCGCCGACTACGTCATTGTGCGCAACCACACGCATAACCAAGTACTGGCGGATTTGGACGCTTTGTCGGCCGCAAGGGCTGCGGCCATCAATCAATGGATAGGCTCGCAGCGCGCCATCGTCGGCGCGCTGGCACCTGTGGCTGAACAAGCAGAACCCATTCCGTTCTTGGTGCAAGCCGCCAAATCGGGTGGCCTGGAGGCCGCCTATATTGCGCATGCCGACAAGCGCATCTTCTTCAATTCGCCGCAGAACCTCCCGCCCGGCTATGACCCGACGGGACGGCCCTGGTTTACCCAGGCTGCCGCCGCCAGCGGCACGATATTGACCGAACCCTATATGGACGCAGCGCGCAAGCTGCTGGTCGTCACTTTCGCACAAGCGGTCAAGGACGGCGGTCAAACCAAAGCCGTGGTGGCCACCGACGTGTTCTTGAACGAAGTGTCCAACACCGTCAAAGCCATCAAACCAACGCCGAATGGCTTCGCCTTTCTGGTCTCCACGAAAGGGGTCATCGTCGCTCACCCGGACACCAATCTTGCGCTCAAACCGCTATCCACCTTGTCTTCGCAACTCGATGACAAAGCGATGAAGCAGATCCGTGAAGCCGGCGCCGACTGGGTCGAAGCTCGCTTTGGCGAACAGGACTACCTGCTGCGCGGCGTCGCCATTCCCGATACCGATTGGATTCTGGTGGCTGCGGCCGACAAGAGCGAAGCATTCGCCTCCTTGAATGCCTTGCTGCGTGCTGCTGCCTTGGTCTTGTTGCTGGTGATCGCCGTGGCCGGCGCTTTGATGGCGACGATGATCAGCACCATGCTGCGCGGTCTCAGCCGTGTACAAGCGGCGCTGGACGAAATCAGCGCTGGAGGTGGTGACCTGACCCAACGCCTGCCCGAGAGCGGCAATGACGAGATTGCCCGCATTGCCGGCGCCTTCAACTTGTTCGCCAAGAAGATTCAAGACATTCTTCTGGACGTCAGGCAGGCCAGCAACTCGATCACCACAGCCTCCAGCGAGATCGCGCTGGGCGCCCAGGACTTGTCACAGCGCACTGAGCAGACTGCCGCCAACCTTGAAGAAGCCGCCTCCTCAATGGAAACCTTGACCAGCACCGTGCGCCAGACTGCCGACGCCGCGCAGACCGCCAATCAACTCGCCTCGTCAGCCTCTGCGGCGGCAGCCAAGGGTGGCACGGTGGTCAGCCAGGTGGTCACGACCATGGACGAGATCAACACCAGCTCCAAGAAAATCAGCGACATCATCGGCGTGATCGACGGCATCGCCTTCCAGACCAATATCCTGGCGCTGAACGCGGCCGTTGAAGCCGCCAGAGCCGGTGAGCAAGGGCGAGGCTTTGCCGTTGTCGCCAGCGAGGTGCGCTCATTGGCGCAGCGCAGCGCCGAAGCGGCCAAAGAAATCAAGGGCCTGATCGGGGCCAGCGTTGACCGGGTCGAGGTCGGCACCCGCTTGGTCGAAGAAGCTGGCAACTCGATGACCGACATTGTCTCAAGCGTGCAGCGCGTGACCGACATCATCGGCGAGATCACCGCCGCTTCGACCGAACAAAGTGACGGCATCGGTCAGGTCAACGGTGCAGTGGTTCAGCTCGACAAAATGACGCAGCAAAACGCGGCCTTGGTTGAGGAGTCGGCGGCCGCCGCCGAGAGCCTGAAAGATCAAGCTCAGCGCCTGACCGAGGTGGTGTCTGTCTTCAAGCTCAGCAGCAATGAAGGCCAGCGTGCGCATGGCTACACGCCTGCCGCAACGCCGAAAAACCAGCATAGCTCGGGTTCGACGAATGCAGCTTTCAAGTCCAGTATGAAGCCGATGGCTCAGAAGACGGCGCCAAAGCCCGCACCAAGCCGGGCCCCTGCGCCAACAACTGCAGCGCCGCCGAAACCAGCCGCCAAGGTAGCGTCGCCTAGAGCGGCCGCGCCAGCCCCAGCATCCAGCGGGGACGACAGTGACGACTGGCAGTCCTTCTGAAGCGCCCGGCAAACGCGACAGCCAGTAGCCAAGAAAAGAGCGGGCCTTTGAGGCCCGTTTTCTATGAGGCGCCTATTGCGAATCGGCTTCCCGCAGCGTTTGCGTGACGGGGCGCTGAAGCACGCCTCGCAGGCTCCACCAACCCGCCGTCAAGGCCAGCACGGCCCCGGCAGCCATGGTGATCAAGGGCACCCAGAAATTGATACTCCAGTTGAAGCCGAACACATAGTGCGCCAGCAGGCCACTCAAAGCCAAGGCGACCACGCCGGCCAGGAAGCCCGCCAAGGAACCCACACCGAGCAATTCTGCCCTTTGCACTTGACCCAAGAGGCGCGAACTGGCTCCCAGTGCGCGCATCAAGGCGAACTCCCGCGTGCGTGCATCACGTGTGCTGTTGACACTGGCCAATAGAACCACCAGGCCGGTCGCCAAAGAGAATGCAAACAAGTACTGCACCGCTTGAATCACCTGATTGAGCACCGCCTGCACCTGATTGAGCTGAGCCGACACATCGACCACGGTCAGATTTGGAAACTCTCGCGTCATGACTCGGTCCAAAGTGCCGCCAACTGGCGCTCGAAAAGCCGCCACAAAGGTACGCGGCAGCTCCGGCATCTCAGCGCGCGGAAACATCACGAAGAAGTTGACCCGCATCGAGGCCCAGTCAACCTTGCGCACGCTGCTGATGCGCCCCTCTACGGCCACCCCTGCTACTTCGAACTTCAACTGGTCACCGAGTTGCAAGCCCAGCGATTTGGCCAGCCCCTCCTCCACGCTGAGGCCCTTGGCATCATCATCCAACCAAGCGCCCCCAACCACCTGATTGCGTGCCGGCAGTTGCTTGGAATGACTCAGATTGAACTCCCGCTCGGCCAAGCGCTGAGCGCGTTCGTCAGTGAACTTTTGCGACTGCACCGGTTTGTCATTGATGCTCAGCAAACGGCCTCGGATCATCGGATAGAAGTCGTACTTCTGCACGCCCGCCGCCGCCAAGCTGGCCTGAAACGGCGCGGCTTGATCAGGCTGGATATTGATCACGAAACGGTCGGGGCCGTTCGCGGGCGTGGCTTGGCGCCAGCTGTCGATCAGATCTGTGCGCAACAGCACCAACAATGCCAGCGCCAACAAGCCGACCGCCAGCGACGACACTTGCACGACCGCAAAGCCCGGGCGCGCGGCCACTTGGCGGGTCGCCAAGAGCAGCCAGCGCGGCGCCTGCCTACCGTTAACGCTCAGCGGTACGAAGCGGCGTAACAGGACCACGGCCAACCAGGAAAGCAGGGCAAAAACGCCCACCGCCACAGCAAAACCGCCGGCCGCGATAGATCCCAAAACCAAATCCCGAGACAGCGCCATCAAGATCGCCGCAAATCCCAGCACACCCGCCACCAAGACCACCAGCGAGCCAGCGTTCAGGCTGCACAGATCACGCCGGATCACCCGCAATGCCGGCACCGCCGCCAACTGCAGTACCGGCGGCAGGCCAAAGCCCAACAACAAGCTCAGGCCCAAGCCAAACCCCAAGGCCACCGGCCACCAACTCGGATTCGGCAAATTCACCTCAAGCAGCCCGGCCAGCAAGCTGACAAAACCATGGTGCACAGCCCAACCCAGCAAGACACCCAAACTACTGCCGACCATGCCGGCGACGCCGAACTCGAGCCCATAGGTCCAGGCGATGCGACGCTGCGACTGCCCCAGCACGCGCAGCATCGCGCAGTCATCCATATGACGCGCGGCAAAGTCGCGCGCCGCCAACGCCACCGCCACCGCCGCCAATAGCGCCGCCAGCATCGCCACCAGACTCAGAAATTTGCTCGCCCTGTCAAGGGTTTGGCGCATTTCAGGCCGGCCACTTTCCAAGGAATCCAGCCGCACACCGCGCCAGCCCGAACGCTCAATCAAAGCGGTAGCACGCTTGACGAAACTGGCCACCGCCTTGGTATTGCCGTCGCTGGAAGCGACGGCCAGGCGGTATGTGACGCGACTGGCCGCCTGCACCAGGCCAGTCGCCGCCAAATCAGCCTCGGCCAGCATCACGCGCGGCGCAAAGTTGAGGAAACCCGCCCCTCGGTCGGGCTCGGTCGCGATGATGCCGGAGATGCGCAAACTCAACTCCCCCAGCAGCAAAGAGTCCCCCACATTGAGCGCCAAGGCCGTCAAAACAGGCTCGTCTACCCAGACCTCGCCGACCTTCGGCGCCTGCACCGAGCGGCCGTCCGTCAACACCAGGCGTCCGCGCAGTGGATAGGCATTGCCGACCGCCTTCACGGCCACCAAGCGGCTCGCACCACCTTGCGCCTCGCTGGACCGCGCCATGCTGGGGAAATTGACACTGAGCAGTTGCGCAAGCTTCAACTCACTGGCCAGCGCCAGCAGTGGCGCTGGCGTCGGCTGATCACTCAACAACACCGCATCTCCGCCCATCAGCTGAGCGGCGTCGCGACGCAGGCCCTGATCAAGTCGATCCGACAAAAAGCTCACCGCACACAAAGCGCCCACTGCCAGCGCAACAGCTAGCATCAGCAAACGCAGCTCGCCGGCACGCCAGTCGCGCCAGAGCTGGCGCCAAGCCATCTGCAGCACTGTCGGCGGAGTCAAGGTTTGAGCACGCGGTGCATGTAAAGTCGTAGTCATGGCTCGCACTGTAGCGACAGTCTCGGCGTTCATCCCGCCCAGCATGCAAAAGCCCTGAACGGCGGATTCAATCGGGCGCCACCCAGGCCATGCCCATCTCGGATTCAATCAAGGCATGATGAACACCAAACACTTCCCGCCCTTGTTCCTCTCCCATGGCTCGCCCATGACAGCTTTGGAGCCGCGCGAAGCGGGTGCCTTCATGCGCGAGCTGGGCCAAGTCTTGGACGCAAATTTCGATCGCCCGAGGGCGATCCTGATGATTTCGGCCCACACCAATGCAAGCCAGCCGGTGCTGCTGGCCGGCCCGCGCCATCAGGCCATTTATGACTTCGGCGGCTTTGACGACCGACTGCGCACGCTGCGTTATGACGCGCCCGGTGCTCCTGCTCTGGCCGAGGAAATCATTCAATTGGCCCAGCAAGCTGGTCAAGCGATGCAACTATCGCCGCAAGCGGGCCTGGACCACGGCGCTTGGACACCGCTGCGCTACCTCTATCCGAATGCCGATGTGCCGGTTTTGCCGCTCGCTTTTGTTGCCAGCGAAAGCCCGACTCAGCAATTCGCCCTCGGGGAAATACTGAAGCCCTTGGCGCATTCCGGCGTCCTGATCATTGGCAGCGGCAGCATCACGCACAATCTCGGCCTGGTGTTCGGGCGCGGCCATCCGCCGGCCGTAGACGCGCCCGAAATTGAAGCCTCGCGGACTTTTCGTAACTGGTGGCTTGAGCGCAGTGCGGCGCGCGACTGGCAAGCCCTGCTCGACTACCGTGCGAAGGCTCCATTCGGCGTTGCGATGCACCCAAGCGATGAGCACCTCTTACCCTGGTTCATCGCCGCCGGCGCCGGCGGGACTGAGGCCGCACCGCAGCGCCTGCACGCCAGCCTGACCTTTGGCTCCTTGGGGATGGATGCCTACGCTTTTGGCCCCGACGCGCACAGACTCTTCCAAGCCTTGGCATGAGCTCACGGCAAGCTGCCGGTATACTTCTCCCCATGCGGGTGTAGTTCAATGGTAGAACTCTTGCTTCCCAAGCAAATCACGTGGGTTCGATTCCCATCACCCGCTCCAATTCGGTGAATCACATGCGTTCACAAGCCATCAAGCCTCTAAGTAAATAAGCAACTTAGGGGCTTTTTCTTTGTCAGCATGTGCCACGTTGGGGCTGTTCAGAGCAAGCGAGCAGGGGGAACAGATTGCCATTGCCCCCGTCAACGGTCCAAACGTCTCCCCGGATTTGTTCCCTCCTGTCGACCGATCCAGCCCGCAAACAAGCCACATGCCCAAAAGATATAGCCCGGCGTGCAGCGGCGGGCCGTTTCACCAGGGCCGAGACTGCACCGAGCAGGCAGCGTTAGCAATGACCGACGAGGGACCAGACGCTGGCAAGCGTCTGGTCGTCTTCCTTGCGTTTCTTCCTGGACACCCAAGAAATTAGGTCGCCGGCCGGGGCGAATTCCCGGCACGGTGGCGGCCATGCAGAACTATCCAGCCCAGAACGTCCGACCTACAAGCAAGCAGAGAAACGAAAAGGCCCGGTTCGTTGCCGAAACGGGCCTTCGATGGGGCTGGACTAAGCGCCTACTTCCGCGTCGGCGGCAGATCCGTACAAGACCCGTGCGCCACTTCCGCCGCCATGCCGATCGACTCTCCCAGCGTCGGATGCGGGTGAATCGTCTTGCCGATGTCCACCGCGTTGGCCCCCATCTCGATCGCCAAAGCGATTTCGCCGATCATGTCGCCCGCATGCGTGCCAACGATGCCGCCGCCGAGGATCTTGCCGTGGCCGTGCGCTTCCGGCGAGTCGTCGAACAGCAGCTTGGTGAAGCCTTCATCGCGGCCATTGGCAATCGCGCGGCCCGAAGCCGTCCAGGGGAACAGGCCCTTCTTGACCTTGATGCCTTGCGCCTTGGCTTGGTCTTCGGTCAGGCCCACCCATGCCACTTCGGGGTCGGTGTAAGCGACGCTCGGGATCACGCGGGCATCGAACTGGCTCTTGGCCAAGTTGGCGTCCCCTAGCTGCACACCGGCGGCGACCTCGGCCGCGACATGGGCTTCGTGCACCGCCTTGTGCGCCAACATCGGCTGGCCGACCACATCGCCGATGGCGAAGATATGCGGCACATTGGTGCGCATCTGCACATCGACATTGATGAAACCGCGGTCGGTGACGGCGACGCCGGCCTTCTCGGCGGCCACCTTCTTGCCATTGGGCGTGCGGCCCACGGCTTGCAAGACCAGGTCGTACAGACCATCGCTTTTTGCCCCGTCCAGCGTCTCGAACTGCACCTTGATGCCCTCGGGCGTGGCCTCGGCACCAACCGTCTTGGTCTTCAACATGATGTTGTCGAAACGCTTGGCATTCAACTTCTGCCAGACCTTGACGAGGTCGCGGTCGGCGCCTTGCATCAGGGCGTCGAGCATCTCGACCACGTCCAGGCGAGCGCCCAGCGTCGAATAGACGGTGCCCATTTCCAGGCCGATGATGCCGCCGCCAATGATCAACATCTTCTTCGGCGTACCCTTCAATTCAAGCGCACCGGTCGAGTCGACAATGCGCTCGTCTTGCGGCAGGAAAGGCAGACGCACCGCTTGCGAGCCGGCCGCGATGATGGCCTGGCTGAAGTGGATGGTCTTCTTGGCGCCCGTCTTGGCTTGCGCCTCGCCGCTGGTCTCTTCGACCTCGACATGGTGGGCGTCGATGAAGGCGCCATAGCCACGCACGACCGTGACTTTGCGCATCTTGGCCATCGCAGCCAGGCCACCGGTCAGCTTGGCGATGACCTTTTCCTTGTGGCCGCGCAGCTTGTCGACATTGACGCTAGGCGCGCCGAAGTCAACGCCCAGATCGCCCAGGTGGGAGACCTCGTCCATCACCGCTGCCACATGCAGCAGCGCCTTGGACGGGATGCAACCGACATTCAGGCAGACGCCGCCGAGTTGGGCATAACGCTCAACCACAATGACCTTCAATCCCAGGTCAGCGGCGCGGAAAGCGGCCGAATAGCCGCCGGGCCCGGCGCCCAGCACCAGCAGATCGCAGCTGAGGTCAGCACTGCCGGCATAAGCAGCGGCGGCGGTCGGCGCTACGACTGGCGCTGCAGCGGGGGCAGGTGCTGCCGCTACAGCTGCCGGGGCGGCAGGAGACGCAGCCGCAGCATCGGCGCTTTCCAGCGTCAGCAACAGCGTGCCCTGGTTGATCTTGTCGCCCAAAGACACCTTGAGTTCTTTGACCACGCCGGCATGCGACGACGGGATCTCCATCGAAGCCTTGTCGCTCTCGACGGTGATCAGGCTCTGCTCCTTGGCCACCGTTTCGCCGGGTTTAACCAGCAACTCTATGATGGCCACGTCTTTGAAGTCACCGATGTCAGGGACCGTTACGTTGATGATTGCCATAGTCAACCCCGATCAGAGCACGATGCGGCGGAAGTCCGCCAGAAGAGATGCGAAATAGACATTGAAGCGAGCCGCAGCCGCGCCGTCAATGACGCGGTGATCCCAGCTCAGGCTCAGCGGCAACATCAAACGCGGCTGGAAGGCCTTACCGTCCCACTTCGGCTCGATCTGACTCTTGCACACGCCCATGATGGCCACTTCGGGCGCATTGATGATGGGGGTGAAGTAGCGTCCGCCGATGCCGCCCAAGGACGAGATCGTGAAGCAGCCGCCGCTCATCTCGGCCGGGCCCAATTTGCCGTCACGCGCCTTCTTGGCCAGCTCGCCCATCTCCTGGCTGATCTCGAAAATGCCCTTCTTGTCGGCATCCTTGATCACCGGCACGACCAGGCCATTCGGCGTATCGGCCGCGAAGCCGATGTGGAAGTACTTCTTGAGTACCAGCTTCTGTGCGTCGCCCTCGCCTTCGAGCGAGGCATTGAACTCGGGGAACTTCTTCAAGGCCGCCACCGCCGCCTTGATCATGAAGGCCAGCATCGTCACCTTGACGGCCGCCGGGTTCTTCTCGTTTTCCTTGTTGGTCTGCACGCGGAAGGCTTCGAGCTCGGTGATGTCGGCATCGTCATGGTTGGTGACATGCGGGATCACGACCCAGTTGCGATGCAGATTGGCGCCGCTGATCTTCTTGATCCGCGACATGTCCTTGCGCTCAATCGCGCCGAACTTCTCGAAGTCCACCTTGGGCCAGGCCAGCAGGCCGGGGAAGGCGCCGCCGCCACCCGATGAGGACGAAGCTGCAGGTGCCAAGGCCTTTTGCGCCAGCGTCTGCACGGCACCGGCCATCACCGACTTCACAAAGCCCTGCAAGTCGATTTCCTGGATACGGCCATGCGGGCCGCTGCCCTTGACCTCATCCAAGGGCACACCTAACTCGCGCGCTTGACGGCGAATGCTGGGGGATGCGTGCGGCAGCTTGGTGTTGATGACAGTCGGATCGTGGGCAGGTACGACTGCCGGTGCAGCCACCGCAACGGCGGCGGCAGGCGCGGCTGCGGCAACAGATGCAGCGGCGGTGGGAGCAGCAGCGACAGCCGGTGCTGCAACAGCACCCTTCACTTCCACGATGGCCAGCAGCGAGCCCTTGGCGACCTTGTCGCCGAGCTTGACCTTCAAGTCCTTGATCACGCCGGCATGCGAGGACGGAATCTCCATCGAGGCCTTGTCGCTCTCGACGGTGATCAGGCTTTGCTCGACCTTGATGGTGTCGCCGATCTTGACAAACACCTCGATCACCGCGACCGACTCGAAGTCGCCGATATCGGGCACAAAGACCTCGACCAGCGCGCTGGCTGCTGGGGCAGCAGCGGAAGCTACCGCAGCCACGGGCGCGGCGACCGGTGCAGCGGAAGCGGCAGCAACAGCCGGAGCCGGTGCTGGCGCGGCAACTGCAGCCTCGCCGGCAGTCTCCAGCAAAAGCACCAAGCTGCCTTCATTGACCTTGTCGCCGATCGCGATCTTGATTTCTTTGACGACGCCTGCCGCCGAGCTGGGGATCTCCATCGAGGCTTTATCGCTCTCGACGGTGATCAGGCTTTGCTCCAGCGCGACCGTGTCGCCCACCTTGACCATCAACTCAATGACGGCCACATCCTTGACGTCCCCAATATCGGGAACCTTGACTTCTACCAATGCCATGTCTTGTCTCCGCGGCGCTTATGCGTACAGGGGGTTGATCTTGTCAGCTTTGATGCCGTACTTGGCAATCGCTTCGGCCACCTTGGCCTTGGGCAACTTGCCTTCATCGGCCAAGGAGTTCAGCGCGGCGACGACGATGTAATGCCGGTTGATCTCGAAATGCTCACGCAGCTTGTTGCGGAAGTCCGAACGGCCGAAACCATCGGTACCCAGCACCTTGTAGGAGCGCCCCGCAGGCACAAAGGCACGGATCTGCTCGGCGTAGTTCTTCATATAGTCGGTCGAGGCGATCACCGGGCCGCTGGTCTGGCTCAGTTGCTGGCCCACAAAGCTGCCGCGCTGCGCTTCGGTCGGATGCAAGAGGTTCCAGCGCTCAACGTCCTGGCCTTCACGGGCCAGTTCGTTGAAGCTTGGGCAGCTCCAGACATGGGCGCCCACGCCCCAGTCGGCTTCCAGCAAGGCCTTGGCGGCCTGGCTTTCGCGCAGAATGGTGCCGGAGCCGAGCAGATTGACCGTCAGAGGCTTGTCGGCGGCTTCTTCCAGCAAATACATGCCCTTCAGGATCTGCTCCTCGGTACCGGCCTTCAGGCCCGGCATCGCGTAGTTCTCGTTCAGCAGCGTGATGTAGAAGTACACGTTCTCCTGCTGCTCGACCATGCGCTTCAAGCCGCTGTGCAGAATCACGCCGACCTCATGCGCGAAGCTCGGGTCGTAGCTGATGCAGTTCGGGATGGTGCTGGCCAGGATGTGGCTGTGGCCGTCTTCATGCTGCAGGCCTTCGCCGTTCAGCGTGGTGCGCCCGGAGGTGCCGCCCAGCAAGAAGCCGCGCGCTTGCATATCACCAGCCGCCCAGGCCAGATCGCCAATGCGCTGGAAGCCGAACATCGAGTAGTAGACGTAGAACGGGATCATCACCCGGTTATTGGTCGAGTAGCTGGTCGCCGCGGCGATCCAGCTGGCCATGCCGCCGGCTTCGTTGATGCCTTCTTGCAGAATCTGGCCATCCTTGGCCTCGCGGTAATACATCACCTGGTCCTTGTCGACCGGCGTGTAGTTCTGACCTGCGGGGTTGTAGATGCCGATCTGGCGGAACAGACCTTCCATACCGAAGGTACGCGCCTCGTCGACCAGAATCGGCACGACGCGCGGGCCCAGATCCTTGTCACGCAGCAACTGGGTCAGGAAGCGCACATAAGCTTGCGTCGTGGAGATCTCGCGACCTTCGGCGGTCGGCTCCAGCACGGCCTTGAAGGTCTCCAGCGAGGGCACGGTGAAGCTCTCTTCGGCCTTGACGCGGCGCTGCGGCAGGTAGCCGCCGAGGGCCTGGCGGCGCTCGTGCAGATAGCGCATCTCGGGCGTGTCTTCGGCCGGCTTGTAGTAAGGCAGCTTGGGCAGCTCGCTGTCGGGAATAGGGATGGCGAAGCGATCGCGGATGTACTTGATGTCTTCGTCGGTCAGCTTCTTGGTCTGGTGGACCGTGTTCTTGCCTTCGCCGGCCTTGCCCATGCCGTAGCCCTTGACGGTCTTGATCAGCAGCAGCGTCGGCTGGTTGGACGCATTGTTGTGAGCGGCGTGGAAGGCAGCAAACACCTTCTCGGGCTGGTGGCCACCGCGACGCAGATCGAAGATCTCCTCGTCGCTCATATGCTCGACCAGCTTGGCCGTCTCGGGGTACTTGCCGAAGAAGTTCTTGCGCACGAAGGCGCCGTCATTGGCCTTCATCGCCTGGTAGTCACCGTCGACGGTTTCCATCATCAGCTGCTTCAACTTGCCGCTCTTATCGCGCGCCAGCAGCTCGTCCCAGCCCTTGCCCCAGACCAGCTTGATCACGTTCCAACCGCTGCCACGGAACTCGCCTTCGAGTTCCTGAATGATCTTGCCATTGCCGCGCACCGGGCCGTCCAGGCGCTGCAGATTGCAGTTGATCACGAAGACCAGATTGTTCAGGCCTTCGCGAGCAGCCAGGCCGATGGCGCCCAGCGATTCCGGCTCGTCCATCTCGCCGTCGCCCATAAAGGCCCAGACCTTGCGGTTCTCGGTGTTGGCAATGCCGCGGGCATGCAGATACTTCAGGAAGCGCGCCTGGTAGATCGCCATCAAGGGGCCCAGGCCCATAGACACGGTCGGGAACTGCCAGAACGAAGGCATCAGCTTCGGATGCGGATAGCTGGACAAGCCCTTGCCGTCGACTTCCTGGCGGAAGCTATCCAGCTGTTCTTCGCTCAGGCGGCCTTCCAGGAAAGCGCGGGCGTAGATGCCAGGCGCGCTATGGCCCTGGATGTAGAGCAGGTCGCCGCCGTGGTTCTCACTCTCGGCATGCCAGAAATGATTGAAGCCGGCGCCGAGCATCGAGGCCAGCGAGGCGAAGGAGCCGATATGGCCGCCGAGGTCGCCGCCATCAGCTGGGTTCAGGCGGTTGGCCCGCACCACCATGGCCATGGCGTTCCAGCGCATATAGGCGCGCAGGCGCTTTTCGATCTCGATATTGCCGGGGCAACGCGCTTCCTGGTCGGCGGGGATGGTGTTCACATAAGGCGTGGTCGCCGAGAACGGCACATCGATGCCGGCTTGGCGGGCATGGTCGATGAGCTGATTCAACAGGAAGTGCGCGCGTTCGCCGCCTTCCTCACCGATCACGGCGGACAGCGCGTCCAGCCACTCTTTGGTCTCTATCGAATCGGTGTCGTTGGCGCTGGCGCCAAGAAAAGACAGGGGCTGTGCGGACATGGGCTGTTGTCTCCGTCAGAGTGTTGAGGGCCGGCTTCCTTCAGCGTAGGAATGCCTTTGCCCCAAAGTGATTTAGAGGTTTACGTCGAATACATCGCAGCGGAGTGTCGCACAAGTTTGGGTCACTCTCAAATTGTGCGAGAGTGTTTTATATTATGAAATTTACTAAGAAATTAGGCCATAACGAACCCAACAACATCACTTCGCAGAGCGGCATCGCTGATGCCCGGATAATTGCCAGCATGCCCAACGCATTCGACCTCAAAAGCACCAAGCGCAAACTGCTGCTTCCTCTGCAACGACTGGCCTCCGGCTGGTGGCGCCGCCAGTCCCCGGCCCGCCAAGACCGCTTTGCCACACTGGGCCCCTTGGTCTCGGTGCTCTTGTTCTTGACCGCCATCGTCTTGGCCTTCTGGTATTTGCGCAATGAAGAAATCGAGCGCGAGTCCGAGGCCGTCAAGCGTGATACCGAAATCGCCCAGCAGCAAATCCGCGTGCGCCTGATTGAAAACCAGGAACAGCTGATGCGCATTGCGCGCGAGATCGTCACGCGCGCGGTGGACACCCATGACTTCAGCGCCCAAGCCAAGGGCTTTGCGCGCGAACGCCCCGAAGTGACTCATGTGACCTGGATCAACGCCAGACGCGAAACGCGTGCCAGCGTCAGCGGCGCAGGCTTTCAAGACGACAGCCTGATGCGCTCGGATGGCAATGACCCGTCGATGCCAGTGGCCAATCAATCCAATCCACCCGAGTTGGCTTTTCAAAGCGCCAAAGAGCGACGCCAGCCGGTCTATTCGCAAGTCTTCAGCGACTACAACGGCACGGCAGTCTTCCAGGTACAAGTGCCCTTGATCGACCGCAGCGGCTTCTCCGGCGTCTTGATTGCCGAATATTCGGTCGAGGCCTTGCTGCGCTATTACGTACCGTCCGAGGTGGCGGCCCGGCACAGCATGGCGGTGTTTGACAGCAGCGATCAGTTGGTGGCGAGTTCCGTCACGCAAATGCCCGGCAAGCGCAATAAGCGCCCCTCCATCTTGCATGAAGC
Organism: Paucibacter sp. B2R-40; assembly: GCF_025717555.1. Taxonomy (GTDB): domain Bacteria; phylum Pseudomonadota; class Gammaproteobacteria; order Burkholderiales; family Burkholderiaceae_C; genus Paucibacter_A. Next base: position 106,024 of record NZ_JAJIRP010000006.1, read on the forward strand.
ACCGCTGGCACCGGCCATGAACGGCCTGGTGCTGCGCGGCGAGGGCTACCGCACCTCGATCGGTTTGATCAGCAACACCTTGTTCTGGATGGTGGTTGCACTGTCGACGCTGACCGTCTGGATGCTGTTTGGCACCTGGCGCCATATGCGCCGCCGACTGCAGATCCAGACCGCGCTGACCTCGGAGACCAACTTCCGCCGCGCCATGGAAAACTCGATGTTGACCGGCATGCGCGCCCTCGATATGGAGTCGCGCATCTCCTACGTCAACCCGGCGTTTTGTGCCATGACCGGCTACTCCGAGGCCGAGCTGATCGGCCGCAAGCCACCCTTCCCTTTTTGGCCACCGGATCGCCTGGAAGAAAACGCCCGCCTGCTGCAGCAAGAAATTCACGGCCGCAGCCCGGCCGGCGGCGTTGAAGTGAAGATCATGCGCAAGGACGGCAGCACCTTTGATGGCCGCATGTATGTCTCACCCTTGGTTGACACCAAGGGCAAACAAACCGGCTGGATGACCTCGATGACCAATATCACCGAGGCCAAGCGCGTACGCGATCAGCTCTCGGCCTCGCATGAGCGTTTCACTACCGTGCTGGAGGGTCTGGACGCGGCGGTGTCGGTGCTGTCGGTGCAGCAGGGCGAGTTGCTGTTTGCGAACCGCAGCTACCGGCTCTGGTTTGGCGCCGACCCGGCCGGCCATGCGTTGCTGTCGGGCAGCCAACTCGGCCGCAGCAGCGGGCCCGATGTGGACGAAGAAGTCGACGACTACTCGGGTCTGCCGGCCCAACACCTCAGCGACGCCGGCACCGCGCCGCGCGAGGTCTTTGTCGAGTCACTGGAGATGTGGTTTGACGTGCGCACCCGCTATCTGCAGTGGACCGACGGGCGCCTGGCGCAGATGCTGATTGCCACCGACATCACCACTCGCCGCCGCGCCGAAGAGCAAGCCGCGCTGCAAGCCGAAAAAGCGCAGATGACCAGCCGCCTGATGACGATGGGCGAAATGGCCTCGAGCGTCGCGCATGAGCTGAATCAGCCCCTGACCGCGATCACGAATTACTGCAACGGCATGGTGTCGCGCGTGCGCAATGATGCGATTCAGAAAGACGATCTGCTGGCGGCGTTGGAGAAGACCGCCAAGCAGGCGCAGCGCGCCGGCCAGATCATTCACCGCATCCGCAACTTCGTGAAGCGCAGCGAGCCCAAGCGCGAAGCCGCGCAGGCGCATGACATCGTCGAGGACGCGGTCGAGTTGGCCGGCATCGAGCTGCGCCGGCGCAATGTGGCCATCCACACTTATGTCGCTCAGCGCCTGCCGCAGCTGATGGTGGACCCGATCCTGATCGAGCAGGTCTTGATGAATCTGCTCAAGAACGCGGCCGAGGCGATCGACAACGCCGGCCTGCCGGCCTCAAGGCGCCATATCGAGCTGCGTGTGATCCCCAAACACACGCCCGAGTTGGGCGGCCATATCGACTTCAGCGTGACGGACATGGGGCCCGGCATGCCGGAGGAAGTGATCTCGCGCATGTACGAAGCCTTCTTCTCCACCAAGTCGGATGGACTGGGCATTGGCCTAGGGTTATGCCGGTCTATTGTGGAGTCTCACAAGGGCCGGATCAGGGCCGAGAACTTATACAATGGCGCAGCTATTGTGGGCTGCAGGTTCGCCTTCAGCATCCCGGTAGACATCTCCCGCCTTGATCCGACCACGCCGACCCCAGTGGCCGGACCGGGCGGGCCAACAGCAGCATCAGTAGTAACAAACCAAATTTCGACACCATGAGTCTGATTCCGAAGAAGGGCAATGTCTACGTCGTCGATGATGACGAGGCCGTACGTGACTCGCTGCAATGGCTGCTTGAGGGCAAGGACTACCGGGTCAAGTGTTTTGACTCGGCCGAATCATTCCTGAGCCGTTATGACCCGCGCGAAGTCGCCTGCTTGATCGCCGACATTCGCATGGAAGGCATGAGCGGCCTGGAGTTGCAAGACCGCTTGCTGGAGCGCAAGAGCCCGCTGCCGGTGGTCTTCATCACCGGCCACGGTGATGTGCCGATGGCCGTGCAAACGATGAAAAAAGGCGCGCTGGACTTCATCGAAAAGCCCTTCAAGGAAGACGAGTTGGCGGCCATCGTCGAGCGCATGCTCGAGCAGGCCCGCGCTGCTTTCTCCACCCACCAAGAAGCGGCCAGCCGTGACGCCCTGCTGCAGCGTCTGACGACGCGTGAGGCGCAAGTGCTGGAGCGCATCGTCGCCGGCCGCCTCAACAAGCAGATCGCTGATGACTTAGGGATCAGCATCAAGACGGTGGAAGCGCACCGCGCCAACATCATGGAAAAGCTCAATGCCAACACGGTCGCCGATCTGCTGAAGATCGCACTCGGCGCAGCCGCAAAGGCTTGATCGAGCACTGTGTAGAACTGCCTCAAGAAGCGCGCCGAGAGCGCGCTTTTCGTTTTTCTCGGAGATGGATATGACCGCACAATTGATCGACGGCGTCGCCCTGTGGCTCCGGCATCACATCGCTGCGCGATTGAGAGCCTTCGCCGCAACGCCAGAACCTGCCCTTTGGAGAGCACTGACATGACAGCAAAACTAATCGATGGCGTGGCCTTGTCCAAGCAAATTCGCGCCGATGTGGCGCTACGCGCAGCGGCCTTGACAGCCAAGGGTGTGAGGCCGGGGCTGGCCGTCATCCTGGTTGGCGAAGATCCGGCCAGCCATGTGTATGTGCGCAACAAGGTCAAGGCCTGCGGCGATGCCGGCCTGCACTCGGTGCTGGAGAAGTACGAAGCCTCGATGAGTGAGGCCGACTTGCTGGCCCGCATCGACGCGCTGAACAATGACCCGAGCATCCACGGCATCTTGGTGCAGATGCCGCTGCCCAAGCACATCGATCCGCACAAGGTCATTGAGTCCATCGCCACCGCCAAGGATGTGGATGGCTATTCCACCCTCAGCGCGGGCGAGTTGATGACCCAATTGCCCGGCTTTCGTCCCTGCACGCCTTATGGCTGCATGAAGCTGATCGAAAGCACCGGCTACGATTTGCGCGGCAAGCACGCGGTGGTGATCGGCCGCAGCAACACCGTCGGCAAGCCTATGGCCCTGCTGCTGCTGCAGGCCAACGCGACCGTCACGGTCTGCCATAGCGGCACGCCGGACATTGGTTTTCACACCCGCCAAGCCGATGTGGTGGTCGCCGCTGTCGGCCGGCGCAATGTGTTGAACGCCGATATGGTCAAGCCAGGCGCCATCGTCATCGACGTGGGCATCAATCGCAATGAAGAAGGCAAACTCTGCGGCGACGTCGACTTTGACGCCGTCAAGGAAGTCGCCGGCTGGATCACGCCGGTGCCCGGCGGCGTTGGGCCCATGACCATCACCATGCTGCTGGTCAACACGATGGAATCGGCTGAAAAATTCGCAGCGGAGGCCGCATGAATAACCCCTTACTTTCCACCGCCGCCCTGCCCGCTTTCGCCAGCATCAAGCCCGAGCATATTGCGCCTGCGATCACACAGCTCTTGTGCGAGACCCGTGCGGCACTGGCCACAGCCACTTCGGACGCGACCCCGGCCGACTACGACGCGCTGTCGGCCACCTTGGGCGTGGCGACCGAACGCATCGGCGCATCCTGGGGTGCGGTGGGCCACCTGAATGCGGTCGCCAACACGCCTGAGCTGCGCGAGGCCTATAACGCCATGCTGCCGGCCGTGACCGAGTTCTTCACCGAGCTCGGCGCGGACGAGAAGCTCTATGCCAAGTACAAAGCGATCGCCGCAGCCCCGAACGCATCCAAGTTGAGCGCGCCGCGCCAGCAAGCACTGAAGCTGTGGTTGCGTGACTTCGTGCTGTCGGGCGCCGAATTGCAGGGTGAAGCCAAGGCCCGCTTCGCGGCGATCCAAGAGCGCAGCGCCGAACTCGGCCAGCAGTTCTCCGAACATGTCCTGGACGCGACCGATGGCTATGCCTATTACGCGACAGCCGAGGAGCTGCAAGGCGTGCCAGCAGACGCTGTCAGCGCGGCGCTCGAAGCGGCCAAGGCCGAAGGAAAAGAAGGCCACAAGCTCACCTTGCATTTCCCCTGCTACCTGCCGGTCATGCAATACGCCAGCAATCGCGAGTTGAGGGCACGGCTCTACCGCGCCTACGTGACGCGCGCCAGCGAGTTGGGCGACAAGCCGGAACTGGACAATTCCGCCATCATCGAAGAACTCCTGCGCCTGCGCCATGAAGAGGCGGCGCTGCTGGGTTTTGCCAACTTCGCCGAAGCCGCCATGGTCGCCAAGATGGCCGACTCGCCAACCCAGGTCTTGGACTTTTTGCGCGACCTTTCGCGCCGCGCCCGCCCGTTTGCCGAGAAGGACCTGGCCGAGCTGCGCGAGTTTGCCGCCAAGGAACTGGGCCTATCCGACCTGCAGCCCTGGGACAGCGCCTATGCGTCCGAGAAGCTCAAGGAAGCTCGCTATGCCTTCAGTGATCAAGAAGTCAGGCAGTACTTCACCGTGCCGCGCGTGCTGGCCGGCTTGTTCGACATCATCGAACGCCTCTTCAACGTCAAGATCAGCGAGCAGCAGGCCGAGGTTTGGCACGAGTCCGTCAAGTTCTACCAACTCGTCAGAAATGGCGTCTTGGTCGGACAGTTCTACCTCGACCTCTACGCTCGCCCCGGCAAGCGCCCCGGCGCCTGGATGGACGAGGTACGCAGCCGCTGGGCGCGGCCGGACGGTGCGCAGCAAACGCCCGTGGCGCAGCTGGTCTGCAATTTCTCCTCCCCAGTCGGCGACAAACCGGCGCTGCTGAGCCATGACGACGTCACGACCCTGTTCCACGAATTCGGCCACGGCCTGCACCATCTGCTGACGCAAGTGGATGAACTCGGCGTGTCCGGCATCTCCGGCGTCGAATGGGATGCCGTCGAACTGCCGAGTCAGTTCATGGAGAACTTCTGCTGGGAATGGGAAGTGATTCAGCAGCTGACCAGCCATGTGGACAGCGGCGCAGCGCTGCCACGCGAACTGTTCGACAAGATGACCGCGGCCAAGAACTTCCAGAGCGGCCTGCAGACGCTGCGCCAGATCGAGTTCTCGGTCTTCGACATGCGCCTGCACGCAGAGGTCGGCAGCGAGGCGGCCGTGCAGGCGCTGCTCGACGAAGTGCGTGCCGAGGTTGCCGTGATGGCTGCGCCGGCCTTCAACCGCAGCCAGCACAGCTTCTCCCACATCTTCGCGGGCGGCTATTCGGCCGGCTACTACAGCTATAAATGGGCCGAGTTGCTCAGCGCCGATGCCTGGAGCGCTTTCGAGGTCGAGGGCGTCTTCAATGCCGCTTGCGGACAGCGTTATTTGCAGAACGTGTTGGAAGTGGGCGGCTCTCGGCCAGCGATGGAGAGCTTCAAGGCCTTCAGAGGCCGAGAGCCGAATATCGATGCTTTGCTACGCCATCAGGGTATGAGCTGAAAAGCACGGCAGCCCCTGTGCGAACCGGGCGGGGGCTGCTGTTGGTGTGGCTTGGAAGGGTAAAGCGAAGCAGGCGACGTTCAGCTCCGCTGAGCGCCATCAACGGCAGTAGGGCAAATGCGTGTTGAAGCGCACAACAAAATCGGGCTCGCCAGCCAGGAATTTACGCCCGAAATACGCATGCAACGGGCTGTCCTGGGCCAGTACGGTGCGAAAGTTCTTGGGATCAACGCCCTGCTCTTTCATGGCAATCGCGATGGCCAAATCGCCACCCAAAATTGCGTCGGCGCGGCCCCCGCGCGCAAAAGCACGCAGCAGCATTTCGTCGCTGGCGGGGCGCAGCACCACTTGATATTTCTGTTCCTCCAGCATCTTCAGCCGATTGGAGCCTAGGTGGGCGCCGACTTTGGCAGTTGCCTTGAATTCGGCCGATAGCGGATCAAGCTTGCTGGCGGCGGGCAGGTACCACACCCATTTTTGATCGGCGATCACCTCCGTCGCCTGCGCCCACAGCAAGCGCTCAGGCCGCAGGGTCGCGGGGAAAAAGCCGTCCACCTCGCCGCGTTCGGCCATCAACTGGACACGTGTCCAGGGATAGACCTCCACCACAAAATTGCGGTCCATGCGCTTGAGCACGCAGCCCATCACTCGCACGGCAACGCCGTCAAATGTCTTGTCGGCCTGGTAACTGCCGTAAGGCGCCTGGTCGTGCGTGCCCAGGTGTATCAGCATTTGCCCGGCCGCCTCGACTTCGCCGCAAAGGCCGCTGATCAACAGGACGCTGAAAGTAGCCAAGTCTCGATACTGGTGCATGCCCTTAATGTACCGACTTGAACTGCTGCGCTCAAAGTCTTCGCCCAATCAAGGCTTGTCCTTGAAGTCTCCGACCGTCGAAATCACAAAACCTTCCGGTTTGATGTGGCGCTTCCACGCGGCATTGGCCTGCTCCAAAGTGGCGGCCTGAATCGCCGCATCGCGGGCGGCAACATAGGCCCAGTCTTTGCTCCGATCGGCCAACAAATTCAGCGTGCCGGCCAGTTGCGCCTCGCTGGCGCGCGATTGCAGGCGCGCTTCGGCCAAGTCCTTTTTGGCGCGAACCAATTCGGCTTCGGTGATGCCGGTTTCATTCATGCGGCTTAGTTCGTCCTGCACCAAGGCGATCACCGCATCGCGGTTCTGTGGCGCGAAACTGCCGCCAATGCTGAGGTTGGCGTCATTGCCCCAGAACGGCGCGTTCAGCCCGGCGCCAATGCCGTAACTCAAGCCCTCTTGCTGACGCACCCGGGTCGACAAGCGGCTTTCCATGCCGCCGGCACCGAACACCTGCGTGGCCAGGTTCAGCGGCACAAAGTCGGCATCGGCCTCGCTGAGCTTGAAGTCCACGCGCATGCGCAGCGCGGCATTGGCTTTGTCGCGCGCCACCACATCAAAGCGCGCGGCTGGCACAGCCATATGCGTCGGGCTATGCCGCACAAAGCGCGGCGCGGCCGGCTTCTTCCAGCCACCGAAGAGCTGCTCGATGGCCGCGTCTAGCCCGGCCGGCAGCGCGCCCACCGCCGCCACCCGCGCCTCATTGGCCGACCAATACTCAGCGTAGAACGCTCGCACATCGTCCAGTTGGGTCTCGTGCAGCTGAATGACTTGCTCGTGCAAACTCATCTGGTAGTCCGGCTGACCGCTGTGCACCCCCAGGGCCAGGTTGTAATGCCCGCGCACCGCTTCGCGCCGCAAGACTTCCGGATCTTGGGCCGAAGACTGCAGGCCGGCCAGGCCGGCCTGCTTGATGCGGTCAAAGGCATCGAGCGGCAACGTCGGCTTTTGCAACACGGTTGCGGCCAGCTTCAGAACCTCGATCAAGCTGCCTTGCTCGGCGGTGATGCTCAAGGTCGCGCCTTGATCACCGCCCCGGATGCTCAGGTCTGCCTTGAGTCGAATCAGCGCATCCTGCAGCGCCTGCTTGCCCAGGCCCTCACTGCCCTCCAGCATCAACTCACCGACCCAGCCGGTACCCCGCCGTGCGAACGTGGCATCGCGCTCGCCCCAGCGCAGCTGCATCTGCAATTGCACTGTGTTGCCGCGCGTTTGCTTGGCCAAAGTTTGCAGCGCTATCCCGCTGGGCAGCAGCTTGGTTACGGTGCGCTCTTGCAAATGTGCTGGCGTGGGGTCAAAGCGCTCGCCCTGCTCCACCTTGGGCGGGCCTTTCAGGCCAGCCAGGCGCTGATCAAGCGGCGGCGCGGCAGGAATCTCGACCCGCGTGACCGACTCAGCCGGCACATAGCGCCCCAGCGTGCGGTTGGCTGGCTGCAAATAAGCCTTGCGAACCCGCTCCACATCGGCCAGCGTGACGCGCGGCAAATCCTCCATCAACTGGAACAGCAAGCGCCAATCGCCCGCACCCAGCAGGCTGGAGATCTGCTGAATCAAGGCCTCCGGGTTCTTCATCTGCTCGCGGTAGGAGTTCAGCGCCACATCGCGCACGCGCTGCAACTCCTCCTCGGTGAAGGGCTTGCCGGCGCGACCCTCGACCAGATCAAGCAAGAGCTTTTCGACCTTGTCGGCCTGGTCTTGCGTGGGCGGAATCGCCATGGCCGTGATGCCGCCGGGTGCCTGCCCGCCCAAGCCGCCCAAGGCTGCATGCAGGGCGATCTTGCTTTCGACCAACTCCTTGTAGAGCTGCCCGCTCGGCGGCATCGACATCAAGAGGCTCAGCACCAGCAGCGGCGCGGAATCAGCATGGGCAATCGCCGGCACATGGTAGTAGGCGACCAGCGCCGGCTGGCCGCCGACGCGCCGCACCACCACCGTGCGCTCACCGTCCTGCGCAGGCTCCTGCGTGTAGGTTTGCACCAGGGGCTGGTCGGGGCGCTTCAACGGGCCAAAATGGCTGGCGATCTTGGCCAGCGTGGCGGCCTTGTCAAACCGACCGGCGACCAGGAGCGTCGCGTTGTCGGGCCGGTAATGGCGTTTGTAAAAAGCCTGCAGCCGCTCAATGGGCACATTCTCGATATCACTGCGCGCGCCAATGGTCGAGTTGCCATAAGGGTGCCAGTCATAGGCGACCGACTGCACGCGCTGAAACAAGACCTGCATCGGCTCGTTCTCGCCGCGCTCGAACTCATTGCGTACGACGCTCATCTCCTTGTCCAAATCGGCCCGCGCGATGAAGCTGTTGACCATGCGGTCGGCCTCCAGCGCCAATGCGAAGTTCAAGGTGTCGGGGTTGGCATTGAAGGACGCGAAATAATTGGTTCGGTCATTGGTGGTCGTGCCGTTGAAGCGGATGCCCTTGGCCGCGAAAGCGCCGGGGATGTCGCGGTAGGCCGGCGTCCCCTTGAACACCAGATGCTCCAGCAAATGCGCCATGCCGTACTCGCCCTGCGACTCATGCCGGCTGCCCACCCGGTAGGTGATGTTGACGGTGGTGGTGCTCTGCGCTTCGTCGGGAAAGAGCAGGATCTGCAGGCCATTGGGCAGGCGGTATTCGCTGATGCCGCCGAGCTCGCGCACGAACTCGGCTGGCTGAATCTCCTGCTGGACAGCGGCACTTGCCGTCGTCTTGCTTGAAATGGCCGGCGCCTTGGCTTCGACCCGCTGCGGCGCGAGCAGTTGAGCCAATAACAGCACCATCACACCAGCCGAGTAGCGAAACGGAATATGCAACATAGTTGGGCCCAAGCGGCCATGAGAATTGATCAATGTCCGGCATTCTGAGGCAAGAATAGGGGCTGGCTTTTTTGCTGTTTTTTTGTATCGACGGCCAGCCCCGACAATCGCACCCATATGAAGACACCGAAAAGATTGCAGTCCCTGCTTGACGAAGGCCTGATCGACGGCGTATCGCGCCAATTGATGAGCGGCAAAGAGGCCCAAGTGTTCGTCGTCCAGTGCGGCGGCGAAACCCGTTGCGCCAAGGTCTACAAGGAAGCCACCCAGCGCAGCTTCCGCCAAGCGGTCGACTACACCGAGAACCGCAAGGTCAAGAACAGCCGCGAGGCCCGCGCCATGGCCAAGGGCAGCAAGTTCGGCCGCGAGAAGCAAGAAGAAGCCTGGCAAAGCGCCGAGGTCGATGCGCTGTATCGTCTGGCCGGCGCCGGCGTGCGGGTGCCCAAACCCTTCAACTTCTTCGAGGGCGTGCTCTTGATGGAATTGGTGACGGACGCCGACGGTTCGGCCGCGCCTCGTTTGAACGATGTGCAGTTCACGCCGCAGCAGGCCTTGATGCACCACGCCACACTGGTGCAAGAAGTGGTGCGCATGCTGTGCGCCGGCATCGTGCACGGAGACTTGTCGGAGTTCAACATCCTGCTGGCGGCGGACGGCCCGGTCATCATCGACTTGCCGCAGGCGGTCGACGCGGCCGGCAATAACCACGCCAAACGGATGCTTTTGCGTGACGTCGAGAATCTGCGCAACTTCTTCGGCCAGTTCGCGCCCGACCTGCTGCGCAGCGATTTCGGCCATGAAATCTGGGCGCTGTTCGAGCGCGGCACGCTGACGCCGGACGCCCGGCTGAGCGGCCGCTTTGTGCACCAGAGCCGCCCCGTTGATCTGCGCGGCGTGCTGCGCGAGATTGACGATGCCCGCGATGAAGATGCGGCACGGCGGCTGCGCATGCAGCAACAGTAGTCAGAGCACTGGCCCTGGCCCTGGCGAGATTTGGGCCCACAGCGCTGCAGGCGTTAGCATGCTTGCATCCAATCACTCATTCACTCAACGGAGGATGCGATGGCTGCGAGCAAGATCAAGTCTATGGTGGTGCATGTCAACGACAAGCCACGCTCGGCCCAAGTGGTGGCACTGGCAAAGCGTTTTGCCGAGGCCTTGGGCGCCAGTTTGGCAGCGGTGCATGCGGTGACGCCCAGCAATACCGGCGCCTATCTTTCGCCCGAAGCCGCCAGCCTGGCGCTGGACCTGCACGAAGGCGAAGATCAGCGCCGCGTGCAGCGTGCTGCCGAGTTGGTCAAAGCGGCCGGCGCCGACATCAGCTTCAGCAGCGAGATGGGTGACTCCGCCGAGGCGATGGTGCAGATTGCGCGCAACTGCGATTTGCTGGTCATGAGCCAGCAAGACCCGCAGGTGCCGGACGGTTCGGCCGATGGCCTGATTGGCCGCTTGCTGATCTCGGGCGGGTGCCCGATTTTGTTTGTCCCCTATGTCAACGACACGCCGCTGGCGCGCTGCGGCGAGCGCGTGCTGGTGGCCTGGACTGACAAGCGCGAGAGCGCCCGCGCCTTGCGCGACGCCCTGCCTTTCTTGCAGCGCGCCAAGCATATCGAGCTTGTGCGTTTTTCAGAAAGCGCCGAGCTCGGGCCCGAACCGCTGCTGCGCCCGCAAGCCTATCTTCGCCTGCACGGTATCGAGTGCACGCTGAAGGTCTTGCATCAACGCGAGCCCTCGCTGGGCGAACGCCTGATGTCATCCTTTATGCCGGACGCCTCGGTCGCCGAGGCCTTGTTGTCACACGCGGCCGACAGCGACCTGATCGTGATGGGCGGCTATGGGCAGACGCGGCTGTGGGAGCTGGTCTTGGGCGGCGTCACACGCTCAATGCTGCATTCGATGACGGTGCCGGTCTTGATGTCGCACTGAACAGCACGTTCAATGCTCACCGTTTTGATGGCGAGTTAGCCTTGCCGCAGGCCATTGCGCCAACAGCAACAAGCCCGCCATCAACCACAGGGGTGCGGCGCTGACGCTGGCGGCCGCCAGCAGGCCAAAGCCGACCGGCATCGCCACCGTCGCGCCATTGGTGGCCACCATGCGCAGACCCAGGGCCTGACCGTGACGGTCGGCCGGCGTGACTTGGTGCAGCATGGCCATCACCATCGGTTGCACCGAGCCCAAGGCCAGACCCAGCAAGGCGGAACCCAACATCAGCCCCGGCGTGCCGGGCAACCAAGCGTAGACGGCCAAGGTGGCGGCGGCCATCAGCATCGCCACCCGCAAGGCCTTCACTTCATCCAACTGTTTGGACCAGCGGATGATGGCCAGGCGCACGGCCATCGCGGCGACCGCAAACGAGGCCAGCACAAAGCCAATGCTGGAAGCACTCAGCCCCTTGGCATGGCCGATCACCGGCACCACAAAGCTGTGGGCATCCCAGGCCGCGGCCAGCACTACGTTCATCAGCAGCAAGTAGCGCAAGGCCGGTTGTCGCAACAAATCCCAGGCCGGCTTGGCACGGCTGGCCGCACTCTGGGCTTTCGGCGTGTGGCGGGGCAGCTTGGTGATGAACACCCAGGCCAGCACCGGCAAGAGCACGGCCAAGCCGAAAGCGGCCCGGAAGCTGACGAAATCGATCAGCAAACCAGCCGCCACCGGCGCCAAGGCGTTCGACATCGCCGGCCCCAGGGCCATCCAGCCGAACACGCGCTTGAGCTCGGAGGGCTCGTCGGCCATTTGCCCCGCCTCACGCTGCATCGCCACCGCCGCCACGCTGAGCGCGCCGCCAGCGAGGAAGCAGCTCAGGCCTATCGTCCACAGGCCTTGGCCCGCCAGCGCCACCAGGGCGCCAAACAGCGCCATCAGCACCGCGATGCCGACGGGACGGTGCAGGCCGTAACGGTCGGCCTGGCGCCCCGCCCACATTGCCAACAACATCGGCGCCACCGCAAACAGGCTCAGCAAAACCCCGACCGCCCACTCACCGTGGCCTTGATGCAAGACCCACAGGCTGGCGGCAACGCGCGTCACCGCCATGCAGGCATGCAAGGAAATGAGACCGGCGATCAACCAGGGGAAAGCGCGGCGCAAATTGGCGGCCGGGCTGGACTGAGTCAAGACCTGGCCTCGTCAGCTTCGTCATCATCAAGGGGACTGCCTGCCAATTTAAGCAGGGCCAAAGCCGCCTCATCCGGCAGCGCCTCCACATCCTTGAGCTTCCTCGTCATCACCCGAGTGCGGGTCTCGGCCAGGTCGATGCTGTTGCTGGCCTCGTCGAGCTTTTTCTTGGTCTTGGCCAAAACTTCGCCGAACTTGCCGAACTCGGTCTTGACCGCGCCCAGCACTTCCCAGACCTCGGCCGATCGTTGCTCCAGCGCCAGCGTGCGAAAGCCCATCTGCAAGCTGGTCAGCGTCGCCAGCAAGGTGGTCGGGCCGACCAGCATCACCTTGAATTCACGTTGCAGCGCCTCCAGCAAACCGGGCCGGCGCAGCGCCTCGGCATAGAGGCCTTCGGTCGGCACAAACAGCATGCCGAAGTCGGTGGTGTGCGGCGGCGCGATGTATTTGTCGCGAATGGTTCTAGCCTCGGCACGCAGGCGCGCCTCGATCGCTTTGCTGGACTGCTCGACGCCGGCCGCATCGGCGCGCTCCTGCGCATCGAGCAGACGCTCATAGTCTTCACGCGGGAACTTGGCGTCGATAGGCAGCCACAGGGCGACGCCATCGGCGCGCTGGCCCGGCAGTTTGATCGCGTACTCGACCCGTTCATTGCTGCCGGGGATGGTCGCCACATTGGCCGCAAACTGCTCCGAGGTGAAGACCTGCTCCAGCAAGCCCAGCAGTTGCACCTCGCCGAAGATGCCGCGCGTCTTCACATTGCTCAGCACTCGGCTGAGGCTGCCCACATCGCGGGCCAAGCCCTGCATCTCGCCCAGGCCTTTGTGCACCTGCTCCAGCCGCTCGGCCACTTGTTTGAAGCTCTCGCCCAAGCGCTGCTCCAGTGTGGCGTGCAGCTTCTCGTCGACGGTGGCACGCATCTGCTCCAGCTTCTTTTCATTGTCTTGCTGGATCAGGCTCAGGCGCTGCTCGACCGTTTGCGCCAAGGCCCGCAAGCTGTCGGTGAGCGTTTGAGTTTGGCGCTGCGCGGCCAAGTCTTGCGCCTCCCGGGCGGCCAAGGCCTGGGCGGTCTGCGCCTGCGTGCTTTGCCCCAGGCCGCTGCTCAAGGCTTGTTGGAAACGCGCCAAGCTCTGCTGCAACTCTTGGCGTGTGGCGCCGGCGCTGCGCGTCAGCTCATCGCGCAGTTCGCGCTCCAGGCGCTCATTGGCTTGCTGGACCCAGGGCAGCAAGGCCGCATGACCTTGCTGCGCCGCAGCCGCCCGGCGCATTTGCAGCCACAGCAACAAGACCCCCAGCAGCAGCATGAGCAGTGCCGCCACCAACATCACTTCGAAAACAGTCATGACGACATTGTCTCAGCAGCGTCGAATCGATGAGCACCGGGCGGGCGCCCTGCGGATATCCCCCGAGAAAACCCGCAGCCGGCACCATCAAAAGTGGTCCTAAACTGGTAGTAATTGAGGTGACAAATCATCCGGGAGCGAGAACAATGGACCGACGAAAATTCCTGCAATATGGCTCCGGCGCTGGCGCGGCCGCCTTGTTGAGCGCTTGCGGCGGCGGCTCGGGGCTTGATCCAGCACCACCGCCCACTCCCACTCCTGCTCCCCCACTCCCTCCAGCGCCGCCCAGCGGTGGCCCGGCCGCCAGCGAATGGGAGGCGCTGGCCTCACAACTCAAGGGCCAACTGATCCGCCCCGGCCATGCCGACTATGAGCGCCTGCGCCGACCCGCCAATGCGCGCTTTGATGCCGTGCTGCCGCAAGCCTTGATTCGCTGCGACGGTGCGGCCGACATCCGGGCCGGCCTGGCGTTCGCGAGCCGGCTCAAACTGGCCGTCGTGCCACGCGGCGGCGGCCACAGCTATATCGGCAACTCGACCGGCCCCGGCCTCGTCATCGACGTCGGCTCGATGGACAGCGTGCGTCTGGACGGCGAGTTAGCCACCGTCGGCGCCGGCGCCAAGTTGGCCGATGTGTACGAAGGTTTGATCAATCAGGGCCGCTGTATCCCGTCCGGCAGTTGCGTGACGGTAGGCATTGCCGGCATCACCCAGGGAGGCGGCTTCGGCGTGATCGACCGCGCCTACGGCCTGACTTGCGACGTGCTGCGTAGCGCCCGCGTGGTCACCGCCGACGGGACCGAACTGCTCTGCAGTGAGAGCCAGAACGCCGACCTGTTTTGGGCGCTGCGCGGCGGCGGTGGTGGCAATTTCGGCATCGTCAGCGAGTTCACGTTTCAGACCCATGCGGTAACCCCCTTGCAGCAATTCGCGGCCGATTTCTCCCTGGCCGATCTGCCGGCGGTATTGGCAGCCTGGAGCAAATGGCCCAAGACCATGCCGGATCAGATTTGGTCGCAACTCGTTGTCTCGCCCAGCGGCTGCCATCTCTGGGGCTTCAGCATCGGGGACGCGGCAGCCTTGCTGCCGCATTGGCAGAGCTTGCTGGCCCAGATCGGCCGCACTGCCTTGAACAATACCGTCCAAGCGCGCAGTTACCGCGAGGTGATGCTTGGAGCCTGCGCAGGTTTGAGTCCGACGCAATGCCATCTGCCGGGTCAGAACCCAGCCGGGCTGCTGGGGCGAGTCGCGATGGCCGCCAGCTCGGACTTCTTTGACAGCCTGGCCGATCCACAAGGCATGGCCGCCGCGCTGAGCGCGGCCATGCTTGAGCGCCGCAGCGCCGGCCGCCCCGGCACAGTGATCATGAATCTGATGGGCGGCGCGGTCGGCCGCGTGGCGGCGGACACAACTGCTTTTGCGCACCGCCAGGCCTTGTTCAGCGCCCAGTATTACGCCGAATACAGCCCGCTCGCATCCAGCAGCGAAGTCAGCGAAGGCGAGCAATGGGCTCATGGCATGCGGCAGACCCTGCGCCCCTGGAGCAGCGGCCGGGCCTACCAAAACTATCTCGACGCCTTGATCCCCGATCCCGAGCAGGCCTATTACGGCAGCAACTTGGCGCGGCTCAAGCAAATCAAGGCGAAGTTCGATCCGGTCGGCTTATTCAAACAAGCACAAGGCATCAGCGCCGCCTGAGCCCACCCATTCAGCGCAGCTTCACCTTGGCCTTGTCTGCGAGCTTGCTGTCCGGGTAAACAATCACTTGCGTGCCAACGGCGAGGCCTTCCTTGACCCAGGCGCTGACGCCATTGCGGGCTTGCACGCTGACCTCCTTCAGATAGGCACGGTCCTTCTCCACCACAAAGACCCCGACTCTTGAGCCGATCGGAAACAGCGCGCTGACCGGCACCATCACCGCGTTCTCCTGCACTTGCACCAGCACGCGCACATCGACCTTGAAGCCGTCGCCCAAGGCCTGCCATTGCGCGGCCGGCGCCGTGATGTCGACCACCACATTGACGCGCTGCTCTTCCACGCCCAGCGCCGACACCTTGGTGAAGGCGGCGGGCTCGACCCAGCGCACGCGGCCGCTGAGTGCCTGACTGGGCGACTGAGCGCCGCCCCAGTTCAAAAGCTCCACCGCAGCGCCGGGCTGCACCTGGGTGGCGTCTTCGGTCAGGATGTCCACCACCACTTCCAATTGGCTCGGGTCGCCCAGCTCAATCAGGCCGGTGCCCGCCGACACGCTGGCTTCGCTCTGCTGCAAGACCTTCAGCACCTTGCCGCTGACGGGGGCCTTGACGGCAAAGCTGGGCTGCACGCCGCCCAGCGGCGCTTGCGCGTATTGCTGGCGCGCGGCCATGGCCTGTTCCAGTTCGTGGCGGGCGGCATTTTCTTCCTGGCGCGCGCTTTCCAGCTCTTGCACGCGTTGGCGCAGAGCGAGCCGGCCGGTCTCGTTTTGAGTGGGCGAGATAAAGCCTTGCTGGGCCAGCGCTTCGCTGCGCCGTAGCTCCACCTGCGCCTGGTCCATCGCCGCCTTGGCGCGCCCTACATTGGCTTGGGCGCGGGCCAGCGCGGCCGCCATGGTGCCGACGCGCGCCGCTTGCTCGGCGCGCGTGCGTTCATCCAGCAGGCCAGGCGCCATCGGCCACAGCAGGGCCACGGTCGCCCCCTGCTCGACCTCGTCGCCTTGCTTCAGCAGCACCCGGCCGACCCGCCCGGCCAGCGGCGCGGAGACGATGAAGCGGTCCCGCACCCGCGTCTTGCCGTAGTCCTGCACCGCACGCTCGAAGCGACCCTGCGTCACGGCGGCCACTTCCACCGTGACGGGTTTTGGCATGAAGGCCCACAGCAGCAACGCGACCAGCAGCAGGCCCACGCCGCCCAGAATCAGATTACGCTTGAGCTTTGATTTAGCTGGCGCCTTGGGCGGAACAGGCGCCCCAGGCTTGGCCGGCTCGCCCGCTGCCGGTGGAGCGGGCGGAGTAGGCGTTGGCGTTGGCGTTGGCACTGTCGCCGGCACAGGCGGCGCAACAGCAGTAACAGCAGCAGGATCGTTGGGGCTTTGGCTCATATGGGTTCCAAGTGAGGCTGTTTCTTCATTCACGCGTCTTCAGCACCGCGACCAGGTCCAGCGCATCGACGCGCCGGCGCACGATGAAGGCGCTGACCGCACCGGCCAGCAGCACGCACAGGGCCGAAAACGCATAGGTGGCGGGCGTGATCACAAAGGGGAAAAAGAATTCGTCGGTTTGAATCGCTGTGACGATGCCGCTCGCCAGCAGGTAGCCCAACAGCATGCCCAGCGGCATGGCCAGCGCGATTTCAATCGCCAACTCACCCAGCAAAATGGCCGAGACTTCGCCGCGCGTGAAGCCCAGCACGCGCAAGCTGGCCAGCTCCCAGCCGCGCTCGGCCAGCGCAATGCGGGCATTGTTATAAACCACGCCGACGGCGATCACGATGGCAAAAGCGGTCAGCACCGAGCTGACCATCAGCAGATTGCCCACGGTCACATCCTCGATATTCTTGGCCATCGTCGACTTGCTGATGACCAATCCGACCCGGGGCAAGTCCTTGAGACGGCTCAGCAAGGCGGGCTCGGCGCCGACATCGCGCGCCACGGCCAAGGTGAAGCTGTTCACCAGATCGCCCTCGCGCAAGAGCCTGTTCAGGCTGGCCCGCTGCAGATAGGCATTGAGCCCCAGCATTTCATGCACGGTGCCGCTGACCGGCAGCTCCAGCACTTCGCGCCGGCCCTCCTGCATTTCCACCCGCAGCAAGTCGCCCACTTGCACCTGCAGCTTGGTGGCCAGGCGATCCGTCAGCAGCAAGCCATCGCGCGGAGCCGCGTAAGCGCGACCGTTCATATCCACAATCCGGCTCAGATCGGGCTGCGGCGCTTTGCCAGACAGGGTGCCGCGCCAATGATGCGGTCCATTGACCAACCGCACCGGCACGCTGCGCATGCCTTCCACGGCAGTGACATGGGGCAGCTTGGCGGCCTCATACAAGACCTCGGCAGGCGTGGCCTCCAGCAAGGCCGCCACCACGTCGCCGCGCAGCACCTGGCTGAACTGAATCTCCATCAGCACCGCCACCGAGTCGCGCATGAATGCACCGGTGATCACGATCGCCATCGACAGCGCCACGCCGAACACCGTCAGGCTGCTGCGCAGCGGCCGGCGGGCCATCGTGCGCAGCACCATGCGCAGCGCCGGTGACAGACTTTTTTGCAAACCCCAGCGCTCGATCATCATGGGCTTGTAAATGCCGGGCGAAGGCGCGCGCATCGCCTCGGCCGGGGCTAACTGCACGGTGGCGCGGATGGCGCTGACAGTAGCCAAGACCGCCGCGCCCAGCGTCACGAACACGGCCACCAGCACCAGATCGGGCCGCAGCCGAAAGCGCATGTCGGGGAAGCGAAATGATTCCGCGTAGACGCCGACAAAAAGCTGCCCCAACACGGCGCCCAGGGCCAGACCCAGCACGACACCCAGCGCCACGATCAGCAGCAGCAACTTCAGATAATGCAGGCCAATCGCCAGATTGTCGTAACCCAGCGCTTTCAGCGCGGCGACCTGCTCGCGCTGCGTGGCGATTTGCCGCCCCAGTACCACATTGAGCAAAAAGGCCGCGACCGCCAAGAAGATGCTGGGCAGCACCGTGCCCATCACCCGCTGCTGGCTGATTTCAGAGCTCAGCATCGCATGTGACATCTGCAAATCACGGCCATGCGCATTGCTGGCGCCATAGCGCGCCAGCAGACGGTCGAGCTGATCAATCACCGCGCCTTCGCTGGCGCCGGGGCCAAGCCGCACGGCCACTTGATTGAAGGCGCCCTCCATGTTGTAGGCGGCCGCCAGCGTTTTCTTGTCGACCCAAAACACGCCAAAGCCGCGCTGATCGGGCGAGCCCCCTAAGCCGGCAAAAATGTATTCCGGCGACAGCGCGATGCCAACGATCAGCAACTGCTCGCGGGTGCCGTTGATCAGCGCCGTGACCGAGTCGCCGGGTTTGAGCCCGCGTGCCTGGGCAAAGCCTTCCGACACCAGCGCTTCCATCGCGCCTATGCTGCTACCACTGCGGGCGGGGCTGAGCATGCGCCCGCTGCGCAGATCGACCTTGTTGAGCCGGGGCGGTGCCAGCGGGTCCAGCCCCAGCAGCAGGCCGACGATGGGGTCCGCCACATTGGCAATGCTGACCGGCACGACCTGCGCCTGCGAGGTTTCCACATGCGCCGCGCCGGCCATGGCCTGGAGCTGCGGCTCCAGCGACAAGGGGGCGCGCTTGAGGGTGGCGAACACATCGGCAAAGCGAGCGTCGGCGTAGTACAAATCGCGCGACCAGGACAAGGCGTCATAGGCGCTGAAGCTGGTGATGAAGCCGGCCACACCGCTGGCCACCACCAGCGCGATGGTGAGCGCCTGGCTCCACATCAGCCTCAGGTCGCGCAGCAGCTTTTTGTCCAGCGTCTTCATCGGTGCTTGACCTTGCCCTACCAGGTCAGCTCGGACGGCTGCAGCTTGTGAGCATTGACTTCGATCCGCTGCACCCGCCCCTCGCCCAGGTACAGCACACGGTCCGCCATGCCGGCAATCGCGGCGTTATGCGTAATGACGATGGCGGTGGTGCCCAGATCGCGGTTGATATTGGCAATCACCTCCAGCACCAGCTTGCCGGTCAGATAATCGAGCGCGCCGGTCGGTTCATCGCACAGCAGCACATCGGGGCGCTTGACGATGGCGCGGGCAATCGCCACCCGCTGCTGCTCGCCGCCCGAGAGCTGGGACGGGAAGTGATCGACCCGCTCCGCCAGCCCCACCAGCTTCAGCGCCTCCAGGGCAGGCATTGGATTGCTGGCGATATCGGTCACCAGTTCGACGTTCTCGCGCACCGTCAGGCTGGGAATCAGGTTGTAGAACTGAAACACAAAGCCGACATGTTCGCGCCGGTAGCGGGTCAGCTCGGCCTCGGTTGCCGCCGTCAAATCCTGCTCGCCAAACTGCGCCTTGCCGCTGCTGGGGCTGTCCAGCCCGCCCAGAATATTCAGCAAAGTCGATTTGCCACTGCCCGAGGGGCCCAGCAAGACAATGAACTCGCCCTTGTAAATCGTCAGGTCGACATCCACCAGGGCCGTCACCGTCACCTCGCCCATTTGGTAGGTCTTGGCCAGCGCTTTGGCGACAAAGATGGCTGAGCCGGGCTCCGGGCCTAACGCTGAGCGAGGTGGCGCGGCGGCTTGAGTGGACGAGACATTGTCGGTTTGCATAAACAATAACTTTGCCTGATAGAACCGGCGCGGGTCTGTTCGTTATCAAACATAGGCGAACACAGGCCAGACAAGTAAAGCAAAATGCCCGGCTCTGCTTGCACCGAATAGGCCTTTCCTCATGTCAACTCATGGCTCACTGCGCTTCAGCACCCAAGCCATCCCTGTCACCGCCGAGCAAGAAGATATACAGGCCTCGGGCGAGCGCTCCATCCTGATCGAAGCGGCCGCCGGCACGGCCAAAACCACCTCGCTGGCGCTGCGCATCTGCGAGGTGCTGGCGCGAGGTGCTGCGCCGCGCCGCATGTTGGCGCTGACCTTCACGCCCACCGCCTGCCTGGCATTGCGCCGGGCATTGCAGTTCCTGGCCGGCGACAGCCTCCCGCACAAGCAGGTGCGCATCGAGACCTTCGATGACTACGCGCGAAGCGTGCTGCAGCAGATCGAAACCATCGACGGTGTCAACCCGGTGCGCCAGCTGCGCAGCGCCGAGCAGGCCAGGCCCTATGTCTGGGCCGCCGTTGACGCAGTGGCCAACAACGCGGCTGAGCGTTTTGCCGACGAACTCAGCCTGCCCTCGTATGGCGCCGAATCCTATGTCGGTGAATTCTTGCGCCGCACACAAGGCATCAAGGGCCGCTTGTTGCTGGAGTTGAACCCGCCCGAGCAAGGCGAGAGCCCCGACTACGCGAGCGACGAACTGGGCCTGGACTACAGCCTCTTGCGCATCTTGCGCGCCTATGAGCATCTGCGCCTGGACTCCGGCCACGAGCATGCCAACTTCCGCCTGCCGCTGGACGCCACTTATGACCTCGCCCGGTTGCTGCGTTCGGACCGCATCGATGGGCCCGAGGAGCTGCCGCTGGGCCAGTTCGACGGCATCTTTATCGACGAAATGCATGATTGCAACGAAGCAATGTTCACCGTGCTGCGCGCGCTGCTGCACAGACCCGAGGTGTATTTTTGCGGCGTCGGCGACCGCGATCAGGTCATCCATCAACACTTCGGCGCCGACGCCCGCTTCATGAGCCGCGCACTCGACGCAGAACTCGGCCGCAAGCTGCAGCGGTTGCCACTGTCACTGAGTTTTCGCTATGGGCCCAAGCTGGCGGGCTGGATGGCCAAGCTGGCGGGCAAGCCGATAGCGGCCCAGCAGCAGCGCCAGACCGAGCTGCGAGCTATCGCTTGCGATGGCCCCACGACTCCGACAACGGCGGCGGCAACCGTGGCGGCCTTGCAGGCCTGGCGCAGCGAGCAGCGCAGCAATGAGGTCTACAGCGACTGCGCGGTGCTGCTGCGGCGCGAGTCCCAATCGGTGCTGCTGGAGAACGCCCTGCACGCCCAGGGCATCGCCTATCAATGCATGGGTTTTGTCAGTTACCTGCACAGACCCGAGGTGCTGTTCGTGCGCACCGTCTTTGCGCTAGCCAGTGGCAGGCTTGACACGCTGGGCGGCGCCGCCACACGCCGCTTGATCCCCGACGCCTTGTTCGAGATGACGCAGACGCCGCCGCTCAAGGCCGACGACCCCGACTACCAATCGTCTGAGGCTTTCATGCGCGAGGCGCGCGCGGCGGCCGCCGACAGCGAGCAGGTGGTGGCCTCGATCTTCAATCAGCACATCCTCGACTGGGCGCCGGCCCAGGTCAAACAGCGGCTGCAAAAAGCGCTGCAAGCGGTGCAGGACGGGGCGGGCTTCTCGGCTTTTCTGTCAGCGCTTGACATGACGCGCTTTGGTCGTGACGTGTTCGTTGAGAAAGAGCGGCGCGACGAGCTCGCTCGCCATATGCAAGGCCTGCTGGCGGCGGCGAATGACTATGCCAGCGTGCTCGATTTCTTCAAATCGCTGCAAGCGCAGGACGAGGCACAAGCGCAGCGCCTGGCAGGCCGCGCCGAAGGCAAGGTGCGCTCCAACAAGGCGCAGCCCGCCATCACCTTGGCCAGTGCCGCCCATGTCAAGGGACTGGAATTCGAGCATGTGCTGCTGCCCTATTTGAGTCAAGGCGTGTTCCCCGACGCCGAGTCCGAGGTGGCCGGCGAGCGCAATCTTTTCTATGTCGCCGCGACGCGCGCCAAGGGTCGGCTGACCTTGTTGGTCAACGCCCAGCGGCCGAGCAGCTTTGTGCCCGTGGCCTTGCTGAGCCCGCTGAAGCCATGATCCATTTGTCCTAGTTGGCGGGGTCCGAGGTCACGCCCCGGTCACTGCGCGCAGGCAGGATCGCGGCTTGTCGTTTTTTGACGGCGGCCCTCCCCTCCAACCAGGACTTGATCATGACAAGCAAATTCTTCATTCGTGCAGCTGCCGTCGGCGCATTGACATTGGCCAGCGCTTTGGGCGCGGCCCAGGCTGCCACTTTGGCCGCAAATGGCAGCTGGACCGAGTTCTTGGTCAATGTCGACCAGGCGCCGGCTTACAGCCTCGACTGGCTGGTGGGTTTTGATGATGCCTCCCCCGCGCACTTCAGCTTCACGATCGCCAACGGCTTTGTCGGCAGCCTGACCGTGCTGGACACCGGCATCTCCGGCGACCGCTTCATCGTCCAAAACAAGGGCGCGACCCTGGGCGAAACCAGCGTCGGCGTTGACGGCGACCCGATGTTGGAAGGCAGCTCGGTCACCGATTTCGATCTGGCCCTGGCCAAGCCCGCATTCAGCCGCGGCGTCTTCACGCTTGAAGCCGGCAGCTACGACATCAGCGGCTATTTGTCGCGCTCGGTCCTGCTGGACGGCAACCCGATGAACGTCACCACCGGCGGCATTGCGCTGACCGTTGCGGAAGTCTCCCCAGTGCCCGAGCCAGCGACGCTGCTGAGCCTGCTGGCCGGTCTGTCTTTGATCGCCATGCGCCGCCGCAACGCCGGCCAACAGCAATAACACGACCACCATCGAAAGAGCACCCATCATGTTGAACACACGCCCCCTGCTGCTGGCCCTGACGGCAGCTTTCGGCCTGACTATGGCCCAAGCTGCGCCCATCAGCGTCAAGATCATTGGTTTCAATGACTACCACGGCACGCTGGAAACGCCCGGCACCTTCGGCAAGAACACCACCGTCCCGACCAATCTGCGCCCTGCCGTCGGCGGCGCCGAGTACCTGGCCGCTTATGTGGCACAAATGAAGGCCAAGAACCCCAATACGGTGGTCGTCGGTGCGGGTGACTTCATCGGCGCTTCGCCGCTGATCTCGGCGCTGTTCTTTGACGAACCAGCGGTTGAAACACTGAACAAGATCGGCGTCGATTTCTCGTCGGTGGGCAACCATGAGTTCGACAAAGGAAAGGACGAGCTGCGCCGGCTGCAAAACGGCGGCTGCAAGTTGGGCGCTGGCGGCATCCCAGAGGCCAATAGCTGCAAGGGCTTCGGCTCCTCCGCAGCGGGCACTTTCGACGGCGCCAAGTTCAAATGGCTGTCGGCCAATGTGATCGAGACCGCCACCGGCCGCACCCTGCTGCCGGCCTATGGCATCAAGAGCTTTGGCGGCGTCAAGGTCGCCTTCATCGGCATGACGCTGATCGGCACACCGGGCATCGTCACCCCCACCGGCGTGGCCGGCTTGGAATTCAAGGACGAGGCCGACTCGGTCAACGCCTTGATCCCCAAGCTGCGCGCCCAGGGCATCGAGTCCGTCGTGGTGCTGATTCACCAAGGCGGCTTCCAGAACGCGCCGGCCGGCAGCGGCTTGACCAATGCCAGCGATATCAACGGCTGCTTGAATGACCTCAAGAACCCGGACGGCAGCGCCAGCGATATCGCCAAGGTCGTCGCACGCTTTGACAACGCGGTCGATCTGGTCATCAGCGGCCACACCCACGCCGCCTACAACTGCTCGAAGAACACCGTCGACGTGACCGGCAGCAGCGCCGCCAACGCGGTCATCACGCCGCGTCCTACCGGCCTGCCTAACAAGACCGGCCGACTGATCCCGGTCACCAGTTCCAGCGCCTTCGGCCGCGCCCTGACCGAAGTTGATTTGACGATTGACTCGGTGACGCGTGACGTCACGGCCGTCAGCGCCACCAACCGCTTGGTCGATCGCACTGACGCTGCCGTCAACACCGCCATTGCCAACAACCCCGAAGTCAAGAACGTGGTGCTGGCTTACAAGAGCGCGGTCTCGCCGATTGCCGGTCAAGTGGTGGGCACCATCACCACCGGTCTGAGCAATGCCGCCAACAGCGCCGGCGAAATGGAAGCCGGTGACTTGATCGCCGACGCCCAGTTGCAAGCGACACAGCCGGCCGCATTGGGCGGCGCCGTGATGGCCTTCATGAACGCCGGCGGCGTACGCAGCCCCGGCTTCGTCAAGCCCGCAGCAGCCAGCTATCCTTATGCGCTGACCTACGCCGACGCCTTCACCGTCCAGCCTTTCGGCAACAGCCTGGTGACGATGACGCTGACGGCTCAGCAGCTCAAAGATGTGCTTGAGCAGCAATTCGCCGGCTGCAAGGGCCAGACCGCCAACCGCGTGATGCAGTCCAGCAATGGCCTGAAGTACAGCTGGAGCGCCACAGCACCGGCTTGCGCCAAGATCCAGAACGTCACGCTGACACCGACCGATGTGACGGTCTACCCACCGGTTGTGACGGGTGCTGCTGACAACATCGTCATCAACGGCGTGGTGCAAAACCCGGCCAAGACCTACCGCGTGACGGTCAACAACTTCACCGCCACCGGCGGCGACGGCTTCACGGTCCTGCTGGGCGGCAGCAATGTCCAGGGCGGCGCACAAGACATCGATGCCTTGATCGCCTACCTGGCCGGCTACAAGAGTGCAGCAAACGCCTATAACCCCAGCAGCGCGGTGCTGAACAAGCCCCGCATCACACAGACGCCTTGATGAAAAAGAGCCGCCCACAGCTTGGAAGCAAGCGGGCGGTGTCGAGCTGGAACCCAAGCGTGGCCGGGCTATTTTTTAGCCTGGCCATCTTCGTTTCGGGCGGCACCCAAGCCCATGAACACAAGCATCAACCGGTGCAAGGCCAAGCCTTGCACACAAGCGAGCCCGAGCGTTTGGCGCTGCTGCAGGCCGCCCGCAGGGCGTTAGCCGCAGGCGACAGCGCGACGGCCATAGCCCGGCTTGACGCCGCTGCTGCGATCAGCCATTCCGCCGATACCGAGCTGCTGATGTTGCAGGCACAAATGCAGAGCGGCGACTACCGCGGCGCCTTGATGTTCGCCTCGCACACCGCCGGCGCGCATATCCATGATCCAGAGGCCTTGGCGCTGTATGCCTGGATGCTGGCTCTGGGCGAACAGCGGGTAGAGGCCAAGCGCATGTTGGACGTCGGCTTGCAGCGGCTGCCGGATGAGCCTACGTTGTCGGCCATGAGGCAGGCTTTGCCGGCAGCTGAACCGGGGGCCGAGGCCGAGTCCGACCCGCTGACCGCCCGCATTCGCCCGGGTCCGCTCGCCATTGGGGCGGACCTGCCCGCCCATGCGCAAGCCGTGGGCAGCGGGCTCTTGCTGGACGGCGGCCGCCTGGCCCTGGTACCGCTGGCACCCAGCCAAGCCGCGACGCAACTCTGGCTGCGCAATGGCTTGGGCCATACCAGCGCTGCACGCTTGGTGCAAACTTTTGACAACCTGGGCCTGGCCCTACTGAGCCTGGACAAACCATTGCCCACGGCGCAATCGACCCTGTCGCGCGCGCCCCGCGATGCCTTCGCCGGCAGCCCGGCCACCAGCTTTGCCTATCTGGCCACACCCTCGGCGCAGGCCGCCTGGCCGGCCATGCACCGGGGCTTTCTAGGCCGCATCAGCGCGGCCAACAATCAACAAGCCGTGGGTGTAGAACTCCCGATCGCCCCACGCGGCGGGCCAGTGTTCGACCAGGCGGGACGCTGGATCGGTCTGGTACTGCCAAACCAGGCCGGCGAACCCCAACTGCTGCCATTGAGCGTCTTGCAAGCCCAGCTGGGGACATCATTTACAGACGTCCCGGTGCTGCAGGCAGGTCGGCCCATTGCACTTGATCAGCAGTACGAGCAGGCGCTGCCTTTGACGCTGCAGCTGCTGGTAGAAAGCAAGCAGCCCTGAGCCAAAATCAGCTTGGCGCGCCTATTTTGTCTTGCGTCTGGGACTCGAAGTCACTCGCCTCATGGCGCTCCCATAGCTGGCCGGCCGGCTCGCCCCAGCTGCGATTGACCATGCGGCCGCGCTGCACCGCCGGGCGTGCGGCGATCTGCTTGGCCCAGCGCTGCACATGGACATAACTGTCTACCTGCAAGAACTCGGCTGCACCGTAGAGCTGACCCAGCACCAAGGCACCATACCAAGGCCAGACCGCAATATCGGCAATCGTGTAATCGCTGCCGGCCAGATAGGGGCTGTCGGCCAGGCGCCGGTCCAGCACGTCGAGTTGGCGCTTGGCCTCCATCGCGAAGCGGTCGATCGGGTATTCCATCTTGCTCGGCGCATAGGCATAGAAATGCCCAAAGCCGCCGCCAAGATAAGGCGCGCTGCCCATTTGCCAGAACAGCCAATTCAGGCATTCGGCGCGGCCGGCGGCGTCCGCAGGCAGGAAGGCGCCAAATTTTTCGGCCAGGTGCAGCAAGATAGAGCCCGACTCGAACACCCGGATAGGCGCAGCGCCGCTACGGTCCAGCAGCGCTGGGATCTTGGAGTTAGGGTTGACGGCAACAAAGCCGCTGCCGAACTGATCGCCGTCATTGATGCGGATCAGCCAGGCGTCGTACTCGGCGCCGCTATGCCCCAGCGCCAGCAACTCCTCCAGCAAGACCGTGACCTTGACGCCATTGGGC
Organism: Paucibacter sp. B2R-40; assembly: GCF_025717555.1. Lineage (GTDB taxonomy): Bacteria > Pseudomonadota > Gammaproteobacteria > Burkholderiales > Burkholderiaceae_C > Paucibacter_A. Next base: position 132,646 of record NZ_JAJIRP010000006.1, read on the forward strand.
GTGGCCAGCGAATAGAGCTGCAGCGGGTGGCGGCCTACCGGCAGTTCTTTCTCATGCGTAGGGCCGGCGATGGGGCGGTTGATGCTGGCGAACTGGCCGCCATTTTCCTTGCTCCAGGTCCAGACCTTGGGCGGCGTGTAGGTCGAAGAATCGGGTTTGGCTGAATCGTTCATGCGATGAATTGGCTGCTTAGGGTTGGCGGATTACTGACTATCCCACAAGGGCTCGGGCGCGAACTGCTCGGCCAAAAAATCCAACATCACCCGTAGGGCCGCAGGCATATTCTTGCGCGAGGCGTAGACCGCATAAATGCTCAACTCGGTCGGCTTCAAATCGGGCAGCAGCGCGAGCAAGCGCCCCGCGCGCAGATGCTCGCCGGCCAGGTAGGTCGGCAGCAGGGCCACGCCCGCGCCGGCCAGAGCGGCCTGCATCAAAGCGCCGGCGTCATTGGCACTGACGTTGCCACTGACATTGACGCTGGTGGCGACCGAAGCGGGCGCGCCATCCTGCTCGAAGGTCCAGAGACTCTTGCCGTAGTAGAAATGGCTCAGGCAGTTGTGCTGGCTCAGCTCTTCCAAGCGTTTGGGCGTACCCCGCTGCTGCAAATAGGACGGCGCGGCGCATAGCACCGAGCGGCACACTGTCAAGCGCCGGGCGATCAAATGGGGGTCCAGCTCATTGCTGATGCGCACACCCAGATCGATACGTTCCTCGACCAGATTGACCGCTCGGTCCAGCAAGACCAGATCGACGGACACGGCCGGGTAAAGTGCGACGAACTCGGCCACCACACGCGCCAACTGGGCCTGCCCAAAGGAGCTGCTGGCCGTCAAGCGCAGCAGGCCTTGCGGCGCCTTGTCGGGCAAGGCCACGGCGGCCTGCATATCGGCGCTCAAGTCCAGTAACTGGCGGCAGCGCGGCAGCAGTTCATGGCCGGCCGCCGTCAGGCTGAGTTTGCGGGTGGTGCGGTGCATCAGGCGCGCACCGGCCCAGGCCTCCAGCTCGGCCAGGTAGCGCGACACGACCGGGCGCGACAGATCCAGCTGCTCGGCCGCGGCGGACTGGCTGCCACTGTCGACCACGGCCACAAAGACCTGCATCGCCGTCAACTTATCCATGCCGGATCTTCCGTGCTCAGGTTCGCGCTCAGTTCAAGCCGGTCAGGGGCTCGCCACCACCGAGCAAGGCGATCAAGTTGTCAACCGCCAGATTGCACATCGCGCGGCGCGTCGGCAGCGAAGCGCTGGCGATATGCGGCGTCAGCACCACATTGCTCAGCGCCAAAAGGGCCGGATTCAGCGCCGGCTCGCCCTCGAACACATCCAGGCCGGCAGCGGCCAGACGCCCGGCCGCCAAGGCCTCGGCCAGCGCCGCATCATCGACCACGCCGCCGCGCGCGATATTGGTCAGGGTGGCGGTCGGTTTCATCAACGCCAGTTCGCTCGCGCCAATCAAATGATGCGCCTGGGCTGAGTAGGGGACGACCAAGATCAGGTGATCGGCGCCCCGCAGCAACTCGTCCTTGCTCACCCATTGCGCACCCAGTGGCGTTTCTAACTCGGGGGCCAAGCGGCTGCGATTGTGATAAATCACCTGCATGCCGAAGCCCAAGGCGCCGCGCTTGGCAATCGCTTGGCCGATGCGGCCCATACCCAAAATACCCAGCGTGGCGCCATGCACGTCGGCGCCGGCCAAGAGGTCAATCGACCACTGACCCCAGCGACCGGCGCGCAGGTAATGCTCGGCCTCGGTGATGCGCCGCGCCGCCGCCAGCATCAAGCCAAAGCCGAAGTCGGCCGTGGTCTCGGTCAGCACCTCCGGCGCGTTGGTGACCCGCACGTCTCTGGCGCTACAAGCGGCCAGATCAACATTGTTATAGCCCACCGTCATCAGGCAGACGGCGCGCAGCTCCGGGCAGGCGGCCAGCAGCGTCGCGTCAATCAGCTCCGTCCCGGTCGCAAATAGACCAGCCTTGCCTTGCAGGCGACGGATCAACTCGGCCTGCGGCAAGGGCGTGTCATCGAGCGGCTCCTCGACGTCGAAATGTTCGGCCAAGCGCCCCACGATATCGGAAAAGATGCGCCGGGCCACCAGCACTTTTTTTCGCGCAGCCAAGCTTCAGTCCTCCAAGAAACGCGTGAACTCGGCCACCGCCGCGCGCTCGGTCTGCAGCGTGTTCTCGACCGCGTTCGGATCGGCATAGCCCAGCGCCATGCCGCACACCAGCATTTGCGTCGGCGGCAAGCTCAGTTCTTCGGCGATCAGACGGTGGAATTGGGTGAACGCGGCCTGCGGGCAGGTATGCAGGCCGTGGCCACGCGCCGCGATCATGATGTTTTGCAAGAACATGCCGTAGTCCAACCAACTGCCTTGCTGCATCACCCTGTCGATGGTGAACATCAGGCCGACCGGCGCATCGAAAAAGCGGTAGTTACGGCCATGTTGAGCGTGCATGCCGGCGCGGTCGGTCTTGGCCAGACCCAAGAGGCCGTACAGATCCCAGCCGACCTTGCGGCGGCGGTCGATATAGGGCGAGGCCCACTCGACCGGGTAGTAGGCATATTCCTCGCGATGCGTGCTCAGCTCGGCCGGATCGTTGTGAGCGGCCAGGATGCGCGCACTCAAGCGTTCCTTGGCCGCCCCCGTCAGCACATGCACCTGCCAGGGCTGGGTGTTGGTGCCGGACGGTGCGCGGGCGCCCACGCGCAGGATCTCTTCAATCAAACTGCGCGGCACCGGCGTGGGCAAAAAAGCGCGCATCGAGCGGCGGGTTTCAATCGCCTTGTCGACGGCGGCCTGATCTTGCGGGCTGGGGGTTTCAAACAAATTCACTGGTGCATTCCTTTGGAGGTGGCTGGGGCTATTCTTGCATTGAAGGCTGTGGCGGCATCCGCTGCCATTGCAGCCAGCTGTGTGCTGCGGTGTTCAAGGTATTGACCTGGCAGGCCAAGGTGCTCGTGATGTCACGGCCATAGCCGCCCGCCATGCTCAGCGCGACCGGGATGCGGCGGCTGCGCAAAGCATCCAGCACCAATTGGTCGCGTGCCAGCATGCCGGCGGTCGTCAGCTTGAGACGGCCGAGGCGGTCGCCCTCATGCGGGTCGGCACCGGCCAGATAGAAGGCCAAGCCGGGCGCCGCGCTCTGGTGGCGGTCCCAAACCCTTGTCAAAGCGGTATCAAGTGCGGCCAGGTAGTCGGCATCGCCGCAGCCATCAGGCAAATCCACATCCAGGTCACTCGCTTCCTTGCGGGCCGGGAAGTTCTTGGCCCCATGCATGGAGAAGGTGAACACGCTGGCATCGCCTTGAAAGATCGCGGCCGTGCCATTGCCTTGGTGCACATCGAGGTCAATCACCAGCACGCGCAACAATTGCCCGTGTTGCAGCTGCCATTCGACCTGCATCAGCCTGGCGGCCACCGCCACATCATTGAAGACGCAGTAGCCCGAGCCTCGATCGGCAAATGCATGATGGGTGCCGCCGGCCATATTCGCGGCCACGCCTTCTTGCAAGGCCGCGCGCGCCGCCGCGATGCTGGCACCGACCGAATGCCTCGAGCGTGCAGCCATTTGCGCCGACCAGGGGAATCCGATTTCGCGCTGCGCCGCCGCACTCAGTCGGCCCAGCAAGACCGCATCAAGATAGTCCGGCGTGTGCACCAGCGCCAACTCGGCCTCGCTGGCGGCCGGCGCGGCTTGCATACGCAACAGGCCCGGATTGGTTTCGAAATGCTCGCGCAGCAGCCGATACTTGGACTGCGGAAATGGGTGCGTTGGCGGCAGCGCCAAGCTATGGGCATCGGAATGAAAGGCCAACATGCCCACACCATAGCCGCTTTGGCGCGGCCCCGATGTCATGCCGGCGTCACGGGCCAAGCGCAAGCTCATGCGCAGGGCAGGCAGCGTCTCATTCGCCTACCCCCTAACTTGTTGCGGTGCAGCAAAAACCTCTTGCAAACTTATGGGTCGTCCATATACTTTGCATTGTTGCAGCGCAACAATCCCGCTGTCGAAGCAATTCAACAGACCCATATCTCGGGGGGTAGACCCCGATCAAGGAGTGCTACATGCTGAATACAGAACAAATCCTGGCCGCCCACAAAGCCAATATCGAAACGCTGTTTGGCCTGACCAGCAAAGCGTTCGAGGGCATCGAAAAGCTCGTCGAGCTGAATCTGCAAGTTGCAAAGACCGCCTTGGCCGAGTCGCTTGAGTCCACTCAAGCCGTGCTTTCGGTGAAGGACGCCCAAGAACTGCTGGCCCTGCAGTCGACGCTGTTGCAGCCAAGCGCCGAAAAGGCAGCCGCGTACAGCCGTCATTTGTACGACATCGCCAACAGCACCAATGCCGCCGTGAGCAAGGTTGCCGAAGCTCAAATTGCCGATGCGCAAGCCAAGTTCGCCGCCGTGATCGACAGCGCCGCCAAGAATGCACCGGCCGGCAGCGAAAACGCCGTAGCCCTGGTCAAAACCGCCGTGGCAGCCGCCAACAGTGCGTTTGAGTCTATCCAGCACGCGACCCGCCAAGCCAGTGAAGTGGCCGAGGCCAACTTCGAGGCCGCCGCTGACACCGCCGTCAAAGCATCGCAAACCGCCGCCCGCAGCAGCAACGGCAAGCGCGCGACGGCCTGAATACGGCGGCAGCCGCTCGGGCCCACGGCCTGAGTTTGCCTTGCCAAGCCCGGTTTTCGTAGCCGGGCTTTTTTTACGCCCGCTGCGCTCGCGCTCGCGCCCAATCTGGCCCAGCGGACGATGAGTTTTGAGGTTATTTGCTGCGCCGCAACAAATAATGCTTGCAAATCATTTTGAAGTCCCTACAATTCGTTTTGTTGCAGCGCAGCATTTAACTGTGCAGCAGCTTGCGAACATCCGCAAGACGAATTTCATTTGAAATCAACCGGGGGTCGCCCCCCACACAGGAGCACACCATGCTGACAGCTGAACAATTCTTCGCCGCCCACAAAGCCAATGTCGAAACCCTCTTCGGCCTGACCACCACCGCCTTCCAAGGTGTTGAGAAGTTGGTCGAGCTGAACATGCAAGTCGCCAAGACCGCCTTGGCCGAAGCCGTTGAGTCCACCCAAGGCCTGTTGTCGGTCAAGGACGCTCAAGAACTGCTGGCTTTGCAGTCGACACTGCTGCAGCCAAGCGCCGAGAAGGCTGCTTCGTACAGCCGCCACGTGCAAGAAATCACCAGCGGTACCAGCGCCGAAATCGCCAAGGTTGCTGAAGCTCAAGTCGCTGATGCCCAAGCCAAGTTCGCCGCACTGGTCGAAACCGCCGCCAAGAACGCACCGGCCGGTTCCGAGAACGTGGTTGCGCTGGTGAAGAACGCCATCACCACCGCCAACAACGCGCTGGAATCGGTGCAAAAGGCTGGCAAGCAAGCCGCTGACGTGGCTGCCGCCAACTTCCAAGCCGCCACCAACTCGGCCGTCAAGGCAACGCAAGCCGGCGCTCGCTCGTCCAAGCGTGCTGCCTAAGCAGTGAGTTGCGGGTCAGCCCCTCGGGCTGGCTTTGAAGTTTGAAAAGAGGCCTGCTGTACACAGCGGGCCTCTTGCGTTATTGCGGCGGGATTTGCAGGCGATCCAGTTGATCCGCCACCAACTCCAGCCGCAGCAAGGGGTTGTCCAACTGCATCAGGCGTTGGCGCTCGTCGGGCGGCAAGGGCAAAAGCTCGCACCAGCGATTGGCCAACCAGCCGCAGTCGGCCCAGCGGTAAGGCGGCTGCAAGGGCAGATCGAGCGCAGCCGCCCCCTGCTCCAGCTTGTGCAACAAGGTTTGCAAGAGTTCAGCCGCCGGCAAAAGATCGGTCGGCACCGCGACATCGGCATCTGCGGCCAGCAGCTCGGCCTGGCCCCACCACAGACCGTGCGGCGCCTGCTCGCTGCTCAGGAGCCTGAATCTCTGGCCACCTCGGCAACGCAGCCTGAACAAGCCGGCCTGTGGCTTTTCCAGCGCTTCAATATGCGCCAAGGTGCCGTGCAGATTGAAACGCTCGCGCACAAAGCTCGCTTGTCCGCTCAGGCGGCGGCGCACTTCACCGCCCTCCAGCAAGCTGACCACGCCAAAGGCTTGCCCTGATTGATGGCAGCGCTCCACCATGTCCAAGTAGCGCGGCTCGAACACCTGCAACTGCAAATAGCCACCCGGAAACAGCACCGATTGCAGCGGAAACAGCGGCAAAGAATTTGAGTTCATAAGGTGGGGCCGCAGCCAGGCAATCTCAGTAAGAGTCAATGCGTCTTGGCGGCGATTTTGGCCCGAATCTGCGGCAGCGCGACTAAAGCCGCTTCACGTCCCGCCTGCACCGAGCGTTTGCGCGCCGTGAAGTCGGCGCTACCAATGCCGTCGAGCTTGGGCCGCAGCACGATGTCGGCCTCGCGCAACTCATAGTTGTTGATGCTGCGCATCATGATGGAGACGGACTGGGCCGACATGCTGATGGCGTTGCCGCCGGGCTTCTCTTCGGGCGGCGATGTGATGTCCACCGCAATCACCACCTCGGCCCCCATCTTGCGGGCATAGCTCACCGGCACCGGCGCCACCAGACCGCCGTCAACATAGTCTCGCCCGCCAATCCTGACCGGCTGAAACACCGCCGGCACCGAGCTGGACGCACGCACCGCCGTGCCGGTGTCGCCGCGCCGAAACAAAATGCCCGAGCCGTCCGACGCGTCGGTGGCGACGATGCCCAGCGGCAGCTTCATTTGCTCGATCTGCTTGGCGCCTGTCTTCTCGCGCACAAAACGCGCCAAGGCCTCGCCACGGATCAGGCCACGGGTCGGGAAGGCCCAGTCGGTGATGACACCTTCATCCATGTTCTCGGCCAGCAGCGCCATCTCACGGCCACTGAGGCCGGACGCATAGAGAGCTGCAACCAAGCTGCCGGCCGAGGTGCCGGCGAGCAAATCAACCTTGATGCCCTGCTCTTCAAGCACCTGAATCACACCAATGTGCGCAAAGCCCCGCGCACCGCCGCCGCCCAGGGCCAAGCCAAGGCGGGGAGGCACCGGCGCCGGCAATGGCGCCGGCAAAGTGCTGCGGCCTGTTACTTCCGGGACGATCGTGACCGCCTTCTCCGGCGGGACCAAGGGCGCATGCGAACAAGCCGTGATCAGCAAACTCAGCGACAGGATCAACAACAAAGTGCCAGAGCGAGCCTGCCTGGAACTGCAAAAGAATGAAATGAGCATGGCCGATTCTAGAAGCCTGCAACACAATCAAGCGGCGAGCTTAGACTGCAAGCTCCTGGAGACCAGCATGGCAATCCAACACGCAAGCCTCGGACAATTGATAGACCTGAAGGCACTGACGGAGTTCAGCGCAGGAACCCCCAGCACCAGCTTGATCAAGGCCGAGCAGCTGCAACTGCTGCACCTGTTGTTGCCGGCCGGCCAGCGTTTGAGCGAGCACAAATTGGCCGGCGAGTTGTGCATCCAATGCCTGGCCGGACGCGTGCGCCTGGACATGCCGGGCACGCACTTGCCGCTCAGCGCGGGCCAGTTGACCGTGCTGCGCGCCAGCGAGGCGCACGCGGTGGTGGCCGAGTTGGACAGCAGCCTTTTGCTGACCCTGGTGCACACAATTTGATCTCCGCTTGGGGCAGGGAAACCCCAGGCCACAACAAGCTGGCGGCGCCACCACAATGGCCGCCATGAACAAAGCAAGCACAACGAAACGCCGCGCGCCGCGCCTGTTGCCGAGCCTATTGATCGGCGCCAGCAGCGTCTTCTTATTGACCGGGCTGTCAGCCTGGTTGGCAGTGCGAGCCAGCCTGCCGCAAATAGACGGCAGCATCACCCTGCCCGGCTTGGCAGCGCCACTGAGCCTGGAGCGCGACGCGCTGGGCACTGCCGTGCTGCGCGGTGAGAACCGACTGGATTTGGCCCGGGGGCTGGGTTACTTGCATGCGCAGGAACGTTTTTTCGAGATGGACTTGACACGGCGCTCGGCAGCCGGCGAGTTGTCGGCCTTGTTTGGGGACAAGGCCCTTGCGCGCGACAAAGAGCGTCGCGTCCACCGCCTGCGCGCCCGTCTGACCGAGCGACTGGCCCAAATGTCGGCCGCCGACCAGAGCTTGCTGAACGCCTATGCCGACGGTGTCAATGCGGGCCTTTCCGGCCTGCACTTGAGACCCTGGCAATACCTGATTTTGCGCGGCGAACCTGCGGCCTGGACGGCCGTTGACTCGCTGCTGGTCGTCGGCGAAATGTTCTGGATGCTGCAAGGCGGCAGCATCGACGCCGGCTTCGAGCGCGCGGCCTTGCGCGAACGCGCTGGTGATGCGCTGTTCGATTGGCTCAACCCACGCGGGGGCCACTGGGACGCGGCGCTCGACGCCAGCCCAGTGAAACCGGCCACACTACCGGGGCCAGCGCTGCTGGACCTGCGCAAGGCGCAGCCCAGCCCAGCACCGCAGGCTGCGCGCAGTGTGCAAGCTGTCGAGGAACAAGTTCTGGGCAGCAATAACTGGGCCGTGGCCGGCAGCCGCAGCGCCGATGGCCGCGCCATCTTGGCCGACGATATGCATCTGGACCTGGGTGTGCCCAGCATCTGGTACCGCACCCAATTGGAGATCAAAGGCAAAGGGGGTCAGGTCTTGCGGGCAGCGGGTTTGAGCCTGCCCGGCATGCCCAGCCTGGTGGTTGGCTCCAACGGCCAAGTAGCCTGGGGCTTTACCAATGCCTACGGCCAGTGGTTTGATTGGATCAAGCTGCCCGCCGAACTTGCTCCTGCGAGGCTGAAAAGCCATGTGGAAACTATCGCCATCAAGGGCGCGGCGCCGCAGCAACTGGATGTGCTGGACTTTGATGGCTCACCGATCGTGCGCGAGCGCGCTGGCCAACGCTATGCGCTGCGCTGGGTTGCCCATTTAGGCGAGGCCTACAACTTGAGCTTGGACAACATGCTGTGGGCCGGCGACGCAGCGGCTGCGCTACGCATCGCGCAGGCGTCCGGCATTCCGCACCAGAACATCCTGGTCGCCGATGCCAAGGGGCAGATCGGCTGGAGCGTGGCCGGCCGATTGTGGACACAAGCGCCCGATGAGGCCGGCTACGCTCGCTTTCAAACCATTCAATCGCCCAAGCATGAATGGCTGACCCTGGGCGACTATCCGCAATTGCTCAATCCTCCGGCGGGCCAACTCTGGACCGCCAACAACCGCCAATTGGGCGGCGCGCAGGCGCAGCTGATCGGCGACGGTGGTTTCGACCTGGGCGCCCGCGCGCAGCAGATCCGCGACCGCTTGAGCGAGCGCCCCATCCAAACCGCAGCCAGCCTGGGCGCGATTCATTTCGACACCGAGGCTCGCTTCATCAAGACCTGGGGGGAGCGCCTGATGCCTCTGCTGAACGCCGACTCAAGACACGCCGAAGCGGCCGCGCAGCTCAAGCAATGGAGCGGCCGCGCCGATGCCGAACAGGTCGGCTACCGCCTGATTCGCACGGTACGGCTGCGGACCCTGGACGCGCTTTGGGCCGCCTGGACGACGCCCCTGCTGGGCGCCATGCAGGCCGACGAAAAGTTGCGCTTCAAATGGCGCTCACAGTTCGAATACAGCGCCGTGCAAGCACTGACCGAACGGCCTGCCCACCTGCTGCCACCGGGCTTCGCCAATTGGGATGCCTTTCAACTGGCCCAAGTCGACGCGGCGCTGATGGAGCTGACCCAGGACGGCAAACAGGCATTGGCCCAAGCGAGCTGGGGCCAGTACAACACCAGCCGCATCCAGCATGTGATGTCCAAGGCCGTGCCCGCCCTGTCGGCTTGGCTGGACATGCCCTCCGCTCCGCAAGGGGGGGATGCCAACCTGCCCTTTGTCGCACGGCCGGCCTTCGGCCAATCCCAGCGCATGGTGGTTTCTCCCGGCTTGGAGGCCGAGGCGACCTTGAGCATGCCGGGCGGCCAGAGTGGTCATCCGCTGTCACCGTTTTACGGCGCCGGCCATGCCGATTGGGCGGCGGCCAAGCCGACGCCTTTGCTGGCTGGCCCCACGCTGCACCGGCTCAGCGCGAATTGAGGCCCGCCTGATCAAGCCTTCGCCGGGCCGGGCGAGATCAGAACTCCCAGGACAGAGGGCGCAAACCCGGGCTCAAGACAGTTTGTAGCTCTGCAAATGGATGCTGGTTTCGGTCGTCTCGATGCCCTTGATCAGGCGCACCCGCTCCAGCACATTGGCCAACTCGCCCAGGCTGGGCGCTCGCAACTCGGCCAAGAGATCCCAGCGCCCATTGGTGTCGAACAAGCCTGACACGCCGGGCTCGCCGAGCAAGATGCTGATCACCTCGCGCGTTTTATTGCCCTCCACCGCGATGCTCATCCAAGCGGTGATTTGATTCGGCGTTGCGTCCGGGCGCAGCTTGACCGTATAACCATTGATGACCCCGGTGTCCTCCAACTTGGTGATGCGGTTGCTGACGGTACCGCGTGAGACCTTCAGCTTGAGCGCCAAGGTGGCCACGCTGGCGCGTGCGTCCAAGCGCAAAAGCGCGATCAATTGCTGGTCCAAAGTATCCATAGGCTGAAGTCCTCATTCACCTTGCTTGCCGTCGATTCTGCCATTTCGGCAGCCACAGCTGACGAATTGATAGTTTCCGCTGACTTTTTGATCGTTTCTTGCTCTTCTCGCTAGCAGCGGGCTTGGCCAGAATCCACTCAATCGAATAAACGGAGACCTTCATGACCACCTTGCTGACTACCCAAGACGTTGCCCGCATCACCCAAACCCTGGGCCTGCCCGAGGTCTTCAAACGCATGGTGGGCTACCTCGAAGCCGACTATCTGCGCTGGAACGAATTCGACAAATGCGCCCGTGTGGCCAGCCATACCGACGACGGTGTGATCGAGCTGATGCCGATTGCCGACGCCAGCCTGTACAGCTTCAAATACGTCAACGGCCACCCCAAGAACACCCGCCTGGGCTTGCCCACCGTGATGGCCGTGGGCCTGCTGGCCGAAGTGGCCACCGGCCGGCCAGAGCTGCTCAGCGAGCTGACATTGACAACTGCCATCCGTACGGCGGCCACCTCGGCGATGGTGGCGCGCAAGCTGGCACGCAAGGACGCCAAGTCCATGGCCTTGATCGGCAATGGCGCGCAGAGCGAGTTCCAGGCGCTGGCCTTCCACTACCTGCTGGGCATCAGCGAGATCCGCATGTTCGACATTGACCCGGCCGCCTCCGCCAAGCTGTTGCGCCATCTGCAAGGCCTGCCGGGTCTGACACTCAAGGTCTGCGCCAGCACGGCAGAGGCCGTACGCGGTGCTGACATCATCACCACCGTGACCGCCGACAAAACCAATGCCACCATCATCACCCCCGAAATGATCGAGGCCGGCATGCATATCAATGGCGTCGGCGGCGACTGCCCCGGCAAGACCGAGATGCACCGCGGTGTGCTGGAGGCGGCCAAGGTTTTCGTTGAGTTCGAGCCTCAGTCGCGCATCGAGGGCGACTTGCAACAAATGCCGGCGGAATTTGCAGTGACCGAATTCTGGTGCGTGCTCAAAGGCATCAGCAGCGGCCGCGACAGCGCCGAGCAGATCACTTTCTTTGACTCGGTCGGCTTCGCGCTGGAAGACTTCTCGGCGCTGCGCTTGCTGCGCGACTGCGCGCGTGAGCTGGGTCTGGGCCAAGATGTCAGCCTGATCCCGACGATGGCCGACCCGAAAAACCTGTTCGGTCAGCTCGGCCTCGGTCAAACGGCCAGCACCTTGCAGGCCGCCTGAGCGGCTATTGGCTGGAATCGCCGACCCATTCGTGATCTCGCAAGGTCAAGCCGGCGCCCTGACGGCGTTGCTCACGCAGTTGCCGCACAACTTCATCCAGGCGCGCACTCTCGGCGGCCGCCAAACTGGCCAAGATGCGCTGATCCAGGCCGGGCAATTGCTGCTCGGCTTGATGCACCGCTTGCCGCCTCGCGGCCTGCCGCGCTGCCCATTGCGCGGCCGCCGCGGCCGCGCGCTCGGCTTGTCCAACAGCGCTGAAGCAGCGTGTTTGCGCGCGCAGCGCCGGCAAGGCCACCACATCCCGCACGCGCAATTGCGCGTCCTCGAACACCGCCGCCAGCAGCGTCAGTGCCTCTTGCGGGCGACCTTCGCCTTCTTCCATCAAGGCCAACTCCAGCAGGACCGGGCGGCGTACCGCGTGCCAGGCAAGCTCCGCCGCGCGCTGCTCCAGATCGAGGAAAGCGCCACGCGCCACCTGGCGGCGACCACAACGCCGGTGCCAGCGCGCCTGATTGGCCCGCCACATATTGACGATGTAATGGCTCGCAACCTCCGGCGCCAAGGCCGCGGCTTGATGGTTGAACCCATCTGCACGCTCCAGCACGGCACTCGCCGCGGCAAAATTCTCCGCATCGACATAGGCATCGTGCAGCGTGCAGATCAGATGCATCGCATTGGAGTAACGCCGCAAGCGCTCGTAGCCTGATTTGTGCTGGTCCATATGAACCAGCGCCTCGAAAATAAAAGTCAGCGCCGCCGAGCCGTCGCCCATCGACAAATAAGCCATGGCCAAACGCTCCAAGGCCTGCGCTGTCAACAAACTGCCCTGCAGTTGCAAGCCGTCTTGCAGCGCCACATGGGCGGCGCGCAGCGCCTGCTCGGGCATCAGCAAATTTGCTTGTGCAAACGACAGCTGAATCATCACGCTGGCGCGCTGCTGCGAGGGCTGGTCCAGCGACACCAGGTCAAGCATGCGGGCACAGTCCAGCAAGACCTGGTCAAAGCGATCGAGCTTGGTCAACGCCGCCACCCGCGCGGTCAGCAGGCGAATTTTTTGCTCCCGCATGGTCTCATCGCTGTCTTCGGGCAGACGCGCCAGCAGGCGCTCGGCAGCAAACAAACCGGCCTCAAACTGCTCGCCGTCCAACAGGGCTTGGGCGGCGCTGAATTCACTTTCAAACGGGCCCTCGGCGGCAAATTCAGCGCTCATGATGTAGATCCTAAAAACGGTGGACTGCGCGGCCCAGCCCTGGCTTTGTCGTCTCTCAGTTTAAGCCCGCAAGCGCCTGCGCTACTTGGGCGTCAAGCGCCGGCAAACCCAGTGCCAACCGGGCTTGCGCTGGCTCGGCCAAGGCGCGCAGCGGCTCGCCCCAGATCGGATTGGGGAAATGGCTGTCCCAATCGAAACGCGCGACGACATGCCAATGCAAATGCGGCACCACATTGCCCAAGCTGGCCAGATTGACCTTGGTCGGACGCAGGGCGCCGCGCAAGACGCGCTCGATGGCCGTCACCGCCCGCATGCAAGCGAGTGCGTCCGCGTCGCTCAAGTCACTGAACTCCGCCACATGGCCGAGCCAGATCAATCGGTAAAAGGCCGGGAAGTTCGCGTCCTCCACCCGCACCACCCGCCACAGCGGCGTCTGCACAATCAGCATGCCGCCCGCTTCCAGGCACAAGGGGCAGGCGTTGTTGGATGGAATGCTCATGGGGACCTTACCGTTCAAGATGGACGCACTGTAATCGCAGCACAGTCCATCGATGCAGCGGCTTGGGCCGAGGCAGCCCAATCGCTGATGAGTTTTGCCAACAGGGCCAGGTCATGTGTGCCGCTTTGCAGCTGCCGGGTGAAGTCGGTCCGCCACTGCGCATCGGGCATCTGCTGACGTTTGAACATCGCCTCTCCCTCGGCGCCCAAACTGGCCAGGCCAGTGGCGCCCAAGGTCGCTGCCAGACCCTTGAAGCTGTGCAGCGCCCGCTCGGCCTCAACGAAGCTTGCTGCGGCCAAGTAGCCGTCCACCTGTGCCGGCAGCCCTTGTGCCGAAACGCAAAAGCTGCTCACCATGCGCTGATAAAGCGCCGTCTTGCCCATGAATCGGTCGATGGTCGCCTGGGCCTCAAGTCCCATGCTGTCGGCCTTGCTCAGCAAGTCGGCAGGCAGCGTCATCGACATGAATTGCTGCCCTGACACCCCCTTGGCGGCCTTGGCCGCAGCCGTGCGCCCGCTGACGCGCAACAAGACCTGCACCAAGTCGGCCAACTCGAAAGGCTTGCTGACAAAATCCGTCATGCCCGCGGCCATGCAATCCTCGCGGTCCGAGGCCATCGCATTGGCCGTCATCGCAACCACCGGCAGCGCCGTCAAGCCCAGTCCTTGCGCGCCACGCGCGCGTATCAAACGCGTCGCCGTGAAGCCATCCATCACCGGCATCTGCACATCCATCAACACGACATCGAAGGCCGTGGGGTCGGCGCGCAGCAGATCCAGCGCCAGCTGGCCATCGCCGGCCAAGCGTACCGTGGCGCCGGCCTGCTCCAGCAGCGTTTGCGCCACCTCTTGATTGAGCTCGTTGTCCTCGACCAGCAGCAGGCGCAGCCCTGCCAGCACCAGCCGCTTGGCGGCTGCCGGGCGGGCATGGCGGCGCACATTGGACTGGCCGGTGCGGGCGCGCTTGAGCATGTCGTGCAACATCGCGGCGGTGATCGGCTTGACCAGGATACCGTTCAGGCTGGCTTGCTCCTCCTTGCTGCGCTCGGCCAGGCGCTCGCGGCCATGTGCAGTCACCATCACCGTGATCGGCGAGTTAGGCCCCATCAGCTCGCGCATGCGCGCGATCGCGGCCCAGCCGTCCATGCCGGGCATTTCCCAGTCCATAAAGACCGCATCGAAGGGCGGGCGTTCGGCCAGCTGACGGGCCTGCATCAGCTGCAAAGCCTCCTGCCCATCGGCCGCGGCTTCGGCCAGCCAGCCCAGCGACTGCGCCATATGCTGAACCAGCTCGCGGGCAATCGCGCTGTCGTCCACCACCAGCACGCTTAAATGTTCCGCCAGGTTTTCAGCCAGTTCATCGGCCGCGTCCGCTTCGGCGTCTACAGCCAGCGCCGCGCCGACCGGCAGCCTCAGGCTGAAATGAAAGCTACTGCCCTTGCCCAGCTCGCTGTCCAGCGCCAGCTCCCCGCCCATCATGGCCACCAGGCGCTGTGAGATATTCAGGCCCAGACCGGTGCCGCCAAAGCGCCGGGTGGTCGAGACCTCAGCCTGCGAAAAGCCCTCGAAAATTTTCTGTTGATGCTCCGGCGCGATGCCAATGCCGCTGTCGCGCACCACAAAGCGCAGGGTCACATCAGGGCCGATATCACTGACCAACTCGATCCGAATCACCACCTCGCCCTGGGCGGTGAACTTGATCGCATTGCCGCTCAAATTGATCAGCACCTGCTGCAAGCGCATGGCGTCGCCAACCAGCACCGGCGGCACCCGGGCGTCGATATCGAACAAGACCTCGACCGGCTTTTTGCCGATATTGGTGGACACGATGGTCGACAAATCGCGCATCAGCTGGTCGAGCGCAAAAGGCTGCGGGTCCAGCGTCATCTTGCCCGCATCCATCTTGGAAAAATCCAAGATATCGTTGATCAAACCCAGCAGAGATTTGGCGGCCCCGGCGGCCTTGAGCGTGTAGTCGCGTTGACGTTGATTCAGGTCGGTGCCCTGCAGCAGCTTGAGCATGCCCAGGACCGCATTCATCGGCGTGCGAATCTCATGACTCATATTGGCCAGGAACTGCCCCTTGGCGGCCGTCGCCGCTTCGACTTGGGCGTAAGCCTGGGCATTGTCGAGCGCAATTGCGCCGTAGCTGCACAGCGCGCGCATGATGAAAATTTCGCGCTCGCCATAGGCCATCGCACGCGGTGACTGCACCGACATCACGCCCAGCAGGCGCTCGCCAATCAGCATCGGGAAATACATCAGGCTGTTGGTTGCCAGCGTGCCGGGAATCACATCTGAGCCCTGCTGCTGCGCCTGCAGATTGATCAGCAGCTCACGCCGCTCGCGCGCGCAGAGCGAGAACGACGAGGTCTCGTCGCTCAAGTCCATGCTCATGCCCGGCACGGCTTGCTCGCCCTCCATCGCGAAGACCATCTTCAGCGCGCTGGCATTTTGGTCATACAAGCACACGCCGAAAAAGCTCGCGTCCATCATGCTGTGAACATGGCGGTGCAGCGCCGCAAAGACAGCCTGCGCGCTCAAACTGGCCGTGATCTCCCGGCCGACCTGGCCGAGCGTTTCCAAGGTATCGCTGGTGGCTTGCAGCAGCTCGGCGCGGCGCGACTCGGTCTGCGCCAGCAGGCGCAACTGCTCGGCGGCCGCATGCGCACGCGCCGTCTCCTGGCGCACCTGCATCGCGATGGCGCGGTTGCCGGCGTCCTTGCTGCGGGCGCTGTCACGTGCTGCGGCCGCGGCCCTGGCGCTCTTATAGGCCTGCTGATAGTCAGCGGCATCGGCATAGGCCTGCGAAAGTTCATCGAACAACTCGCTAGGCGACAGAAAACCGCTGATGCTGGCCGCACATTGCTGGGCCTGCTGCAAATAGTGCAACGCCGCTGTCGGGGCCTGCATGCCGGTCGGTGCGGGCAAGCTGTGCTGGCGATGCAAGTCGGCCAGCACGCGCAAGACCTTGACCTGTTCCTCGACATTGCCCTGCTCGACCACCAAGCGCAGCGCGGCTTCAATTTTTGCCAGCGCCTCCACGGGCCTGCCGAGCTTGGCCAGCGCACTGGCCTGGCCACGCCAGCTGCGCAGCACCGCGATCGGTTCGCCCAGCTTGGCCGCGGCCTGCTCGGCCTGGATGAAACGCTGCAAGGCTTCTTCGGGCTGGTCCAGGTCCAGCAAGATCTCGCTCAGACCTTGCATCACCATCACATAGGTATTCGAGGCCCCCAAACCCTTGAAAGTCTCCAAGGCTTCGAGCTGGCACAGCTTGGCATCCTCCAGCCGGCCCAGCAGGCGCAAGACCGAGCCGGTTTGCGTCAGGGCCAGCGCCAGCATCGCCGGCCAGCCGCAGCCACGCGCCAGAAGCAAGGCGCGTTCATCCCATTCCAAGGCGGCGTCCAGGTCGCCCAGGCCGGCAAAAGAGTCGGCACCATTGCTGGCGGACAAAATCGCGAAACGCAGCTGACCGGTTTCCTCGGCCGCATTGAAGGCTTGTAGAAAATAGCTGATCGAGGCACCCAGCTCGCCGGTATAGCCGGCCACCACGGCGCGCACACTGGCCAGCACCGGCTGCACCACCGGCCCCGGGTCCTGCGCCGCATCAAACTGCTGAGCCAGGCTGAGCCCGGTCGCTTTGGCATCGCGAAAGGCTTGGAACAGCAAGCCTCGGGCGCTGGCAAAGCGCAGACGCACCGCATCGCCGCTGCGCCGGTAGTCCTCCACGCATTGCAGCAGGGTCGTATCGCGCCGTGCCGGGTCGCCGGCATCGCTGCAGATCGACACCAACAAGCTCTTCGCATCACCGCTGCCGATGGTGTCGCCACTGCTCTCAAACACGGCCAGCGCGGCCTGCACCTTGGGTTCGGCAGCGGCCGATTGGCCGCGCAGCGAGTCGATCTCTGCCCGCAGCAGAGTCAGGCGCGCTTGCGCGCGCTGATGATCAATCAAGGGCAGATCGGACTGCGCCAGCAGGTGCTCGGCCTCAGTGGCCCAGACCAAGGCCTGTTCGCTAGCACTTTGACGCTGATACCAAGCCAATCGCAACAAAGCGGCCAGCCGATCAAGACCAAGCAAAGTCGGCAGCGTTTGTGTCAAGGAAGCCAGCATGTCCTTGGCGGCAAACAACTCAAGCGGAGGATTGAATTTCTTCACGCGAATGCGAGTCCCAAAACCCAAGGAATGGCCCTCATTCGACCACAGGTGGCCCGCCCTGCGATCCCAAAACTGACTGCTTTACTGCCCCTTTACACCAGCACCCTCTCGATGCCGCCGCTGTTCGCCTTGGCCACGTATTCAGGCATCCAGTCCTCGCCGAGGATCTGCCGAGCCATTTCGACCACGATGTAGTCGGCCTCCAGCAAGCCGTTATTGAGGTCATTGCCGTAGCGGCTCAGGCCTTGCAAGCAGCTCGGGCAGCTGGTCAGGATTTTGAGGTTTTCGGCGGCCGCGACCTTGCCGCTGCCGCGCAAATCGGCTTCCATCTTGAGCAGCTCTTCTTCCTTGCGGAAGCGGATCTGCGTCGAAATGTCTGGCCTTGTGACGCCCAGCGTGCCGCTCTCGCCGCAGCAGCGCTTGCTCTCGACCACATTCGGCCCGACCAGCGCATTGACGGTCAACATCGGCGCCTGCAGCTTCATCGGCGTGTGGCAGGGGTCGTGATAGAGATAGCTCTTGTCACTGCCCAGCGTGATGCCTTTTTCCAGCAGGTATTCATGGATGTCGATGATGCGGCAGCCGGGGAAAATGTCCTCGAACTTATAGCCCTGCAACTGGTCATAACAGGTGCCGCAAGACACCACCACCGTCTTGATATCCAGGTAGTTCAGCGTGTTGGCGACACGGTGGAACAAGACCCGGTTGTCGGTGATCATCTTCTCGGCCTTGTCGAACTGGCCCGAGCCGCGTTGCGGATAGCCGCAGCACAGATAACCCGGCGGCAAGACGGTCTGCACGCCGGCATGCCAGAGCATCGCCTGCGTCGCCAGCCCGACCTGGCTGAACAGCTTCTCCGAGCCGCAGCCGGGGAAATAAAACACCGCCTCGGTCTCGGAATTGGTCGCGGCCGGGTTGCGGATGATGGGAACGTAGTCCTTGTCCTCGATGTCCAAAAGCGCACGCGCGGTCTTCTTGGGCAGGCCGCCGGGCAGCTTCTTGTTGATGAAGTGAATCACCTGCTCCTTGATCGGCGCTGCGCCCACCGTGGCGCGGGGTGCTGCCGTCTGCTTCTTGGCAAAGCGTTTCAACACATCATGGGCCAGGCGCTGTGCCTTGAAGCCGACGCCGACCATGGCCGCACGCGCGAGCTTGATGGTCTCCGGGTTGGAGGCATTGAGCATGAACATCGCCGCCGCGTTGCCGGGCCGCCAGGTTTTTTGCCCCATCTTGCGCAAGAGATTGCGCATATTCATCGTCACTTCGCCGAAGTCGATCTTGACCGGACAAGGGTTCAGGCATTTGTGGCAAACCGTGCAATGGTCGGCCACATCCTCGAACTCCTGCCAATGCTTGATCGAGATACCGCGCCGGGTTTGCTCCTCGTACAAAAATGCCTCGACCAGTAGCGAGGTCGCGAGGATCTTGTTGCGCGGCGAATAGAGCAGATTGGCACGCGGCACATGGGTGGCGCAGACCGGCTTGCACTTGCCGCAGCGCAGGCAATCCTTGATCGACTCGCTGATCGCGCCGATATCGCTTTGCTGCATGATCAGCGACTCATGGCCCATCAGGCCAAAGCTGGGCGTGTAGGCGTTGGTCAAGTCCGCCGGGCTCGCACCGCCACGCAGCAGCTTGCCCTTGTTGAAGCGCCCTTCGGGGTCGACCTTGGCCTTGTAGCCCGCGAAGCCCGCCAACTCCGAGTCCAGCATGAACTCGAGCTTGGTGATGCCGATGCCATGTTCGCCCGAGATCACCCCGTCCAAGCTGCGCGCCAGCACCATGATGCGGCCAACGGCCTCATGTGCCGTCTGCAGCATCTCGTAGTTATCCGAGTTGACGGGGATGTTGGTGTGGACATTGCCGTCGCCGGCATGCATATGCAGGGCCACCCAGACGCGGCCGCGCAGCAGCTCTTTGTGAATGCGTTTGCACTCGTCCAGAATCGGTGCAAAGGCACCGCCGTTGAAGATGATTTGCAGCGGCTTGAGGATCTGCGTTTTCCAGGACGCGCGCAAGCTGTGGTCTTGCAGCTGATCGAAAAAGCTCAGCCCCTCGGGCTGCGCCACGTCAAGCTGATCCATCCACAGCTGCCATTGGCCGCCGACCTCGTCCAGCAGCGCCAGCGCTTGCTGAACCCGGTCACCCAGCAACTCGGCGCTCGGGATATCACCGGCGTCGTCGCTGCGGCCCAGCGGCAAGCTGCTCTGCGTGAACAGCTTTTTCAGGCCGGCCACAAAGGCCAGCTTGTTGCGCAGGCTCAGCTCGATATTGATGCGCTCGATGCCCAGCGTGTATTCGCCCATGCGCGGCAGCGGGATCACCACATCCTCGTTCACCTTGAAGGCATTGGTGTGTTTGGAGATCGCCGCCGTGCGCTTGCGATCGAGCCAGAATTTCTTGCGCGCATCGGGGCTGATGGCCACAAAGCCCTCGCCATTGCGGCCATTGGCCAAGCGCACCACCTCGGAGGTCGCACGCGCGACCGCGTCTGCGTCTTCGCCGACGATGTCGCCGACCAAGACCATCTTGGGCAGACCGCCCGAGGACGCGCCGGCCAGATTGGCGCGCTTGCTCTTGGTGCTGTAGCCAACCGCCTTCAGGTAGCGGTCATCCAGGTGTTCGAGGCCCGCCAGCACCGCGCCGCCGGGGCGCTTGGCCTCGGCGAACATGAAGTCCTTGATGTCGACAATCGCCGGCACGCAATCCTTGGGGTTGCCGAAAAACTCGAGGCAGACCGTGCGGACATGAGCGGGCATCTTGTGCACGACCCAGCGTGCGCTGGTGATCAGGCCGTCGCAGCCTTCTTTCTGGATGCCGGGCAAGCCGGCGAGGAACTTATCGGTGACGTCTTTGCCAAGGCCTTCTTTGCGGAAGGTGCTGCCGGGGATGTCGAGGCGCTCGGTCCGCTCCAGCCTCAGGCCGGAGGCATCGAAGTAGCGCAGCTCGAAGCTGGCCGTCTCCACGTCATGGATCTTGCCCATATTGTGGCTCAGGCGCGTCACCTCCAGCCACTTGGCGTCCGGCGTCACCATGCGCCAGGAGGCGAGGTTGTCTAGCGCCGTGCCCCAGAGCACGGCCTTCTTGCCGCCGGCATTCATCGCCACATTGCCGCCCACGCAGCTGGCCTCGGCCGAGGTCGGATCGACCGCGAACACAAAGCCATGCGCTTCGGCCAGATCAGCAACGCGCTGCGTGACCACGCCGGCCTCGCTCCAGATCGTCGCCACCTCGCGGTCCATCCCCGGCAGGGTCAGCATCTCGACGCCGCGCAAGGCCTCCAGTTTTTCGGTGTTGATGACGGCGCTATTCCAGACCAGCGGCACGGCGCCGCCGGTATAGCCGGTGCCGCCGCCACGCGGGATGATGGTCAGGCCTAACTCGATACAGCCCTTGACCAGGCTGGCCATTTCGAGCTCGGTGTCGGGGGTCAAGACGACGAAGGGGTATTCGACCCGCCAGTCGGTCGCGTCGGTCACATGCGAGACGCGCGAGAGGCCGTCGAACTTGATATTGTCCTTGGCCGTGGTTTTGCCCAGCAGCTTGGTCGTGCGCCGGCGCAGCTCGGCCACCGCGTCAAACTGAGCGGCAAAGCCGGCGATCGCGGCGCGTGCCGCGGTCAGCAACTCACCGACCGATTGATCGCGCAGCGGATCGGTGCTCGGGTCGCGGCGCAGCTCGACCTCATGCAGCCGATGCTCCAAGGCCTCGATCAGCAGGCGACGGCGCTTGGGGTTGTCGAGTAAATCATCTTGCAAATAGGGGTTGCGCTGCACCACCCAGATATCACCCAACACCTCGTACAACATGCGGGCCGAGCGGCCGGTGCGGCGCTCCTGGCGCAGCTGGTTGAGCAGCTCCCAAGCCGGGGCGCCGAGCAAGCGGATGACAATTTCGCGGTCGGAGAAGGAGGTGTAGTTGTACGGAATCTCGCGCAGGCGGGGAGCGGCATCGTGACCCTGTTTAACAAGGGTCAGGTCTTGAGTCGGGGCAGACATCAGCGGGAGCGGAGCATTCATGGCGGCCGGACGCTCAAAAGCGCCCATGGTTGGCTGTTGAGTGGGCATCTGGACAGACCCAAACAACAAGGCTGAGAATTTTTGTTTGCAAGTAGCGGCTGAGCTTGTGGCTTCGCATCTGCTGAATCTGATTCGAATTACAGGGAATACCCCATGCAAGCCGGGCGCCGATCGTACCGCAGCGCAGCAATATGCCGCGTCGCGTACGCCTATGCCCTTGCCTGATTTTGGGTAAACCGGCTCTGGCGAACTCTGTTCTACAAGCGTATTTTCGCAGCACTGTCGCTGTCACAATCCTGGCTGGTTTGTGCAGACTCATCACTTCTACGGAGCCATCACCTCATGACATCCAGACAACTCGCCGCGCTCACCCTGCTGCTCGCCGCTTTGGCACCGCAAGCCCAGGCGCAGACCGAAATCCAGTGGTGGCATTCGATGGGCGGCGGCCTGGGTGACTGGGTCACCGACCTGTCCAAGGAATTCAACGCCAGCCAGAAGGACTACAAAATCGTGCCCAGCTACAAGGGCAGCTACGACGAGTCGATGACGGCGGCGATCGCCGCCTTCCGAGCCGGCAATGCGCCGCATATCTTGCAGGTCTTCGAGGTCGGCACGGCCACCATGATGGCCAGCAAGGGTGCCATCGTGCCGGTCGGCGAGGTCATGAAAATGGGTGGCGCCAAGTTCGACCCAAATGCCTATGTGCCTGCCGTGGCCGGCTATTACACGGCACCGAGTGGCCAGATGCTGAGCATGCCTTTCAACAGCTCGACGACAGTCTTCCACTTCAACAAGGACGCGCTGAAGGCCGCCGGTATCACGACCCCGCCCAGCACTTGGCCCGAGGTGGCGCTGGCCGCGGCCAAGCTCAAGGCCAGCGGGCACAAATGCCCGTTCACCACATCGTGGGTCAGCTGGACGCAGTTGGAAAGCTTCTCGGCCTGGCATAACGTCGAGTACGCCACCAAGAACAACGGCTTCGGCGGACTGGACACGCGCTTGGCCTTCAACACCCCGCTGCATGTGCGCCATATCGAGAACCTCGCCAATATGAGCAAGCAAGGCCTCTTGGTCTACAAGGGCCGCGGCAATGCGGCGGATGCCACCTTTGTCTCGGGCGAATGCGCAATGATGACCGGCAGCTCCGGCATGTACGCCAATATCAAGAAGAACGCCAAGTTCGCCTCCGGTATTGCGCCGCTACCCTACTACCCTGATGTGCCCGGCGCGCCGCAAAACACCGTCATCGGCGGCGCCAGCCTGTGGGTGATGGCGGGCAAGAAGACGCCCGAGTACAAGGGCGTGGCCGCCTTTTTCAGCTTCCTGGCCCAGCCCGAAGTGGCGGCGGCCAGCCACAAGCGCACCGGTTATTTGCCGGTCACCAAGGCAGCATTTGAGTTGACGGACAAGAGCGGCTTCTACAAAGAGAACCCCGGCACCGATGTCGCCGTCACGCAGATGATCCGCAAGACCACCGACAAGTCGCGCGGCATTCGCCTGGGCAACTTCGTGCAGGTACGCACCATCATCGACGAGGAAATGGAGCAGGTCTGGGGCGGCAAGAAGAGCGCCAAAGAAGGCTTGGACGCAGCGGTGCAACGCGGCAATGAGCAGTTGGAGCGCTTCCAGAAAGCCAACAGCAAGTGAAACCGGGAACGCGCCCTCTTTGGGCCGAGCGCTGGGCCGCCAACGGCCTGAGGCCGTTGGCCTTCGGCAGGCACAAACAGTCCGCAGGGACTGTTTGTGTCCGGCCTCAGTTCACCGAGCCGGCCCGCTTGGCGATGTCCTTGCCGGTCGCGCCGGCAAGGATCGCCGTCCCCTCGGGGGACCGACCAGCGTACTCGCTGGACGAGGGGCTCAAATGAGTATAGAGAAGAGAGTTCAATTCAAGGCCTCCTGGCTGCCCTGGCTGCTGCTGGCGCCGCAGTTGCTGGTCATTTCGGTGTTCTTCTTTTGGCCGGCGGCTCAAGCCCTTTTACAGTCGCTGCAGCGCCAGGACGCCTTCGGCCTGTCCACCGAGTGGGTGGGCCTGGAGAACTTCAGTCAATTGTTCAATGACCCCGGCTATCTGGCTTCGTTCAAGACCACGGCGGTTTTTTCGCTGCTGGTGGCCGGCAATGGTCTGGTCTTGTCACTGCTGCTGGCGGTGATGGCCGATCGCGTGGTCAAGCGGGCCGGCGTCTACCGCACGCTCTTGATCTGGCCCTATGCGGTGGCGCCGGCGATTGCCGGCGTGCTGTGGCTGTTCATGTTCGCGCCCTCGATCGGCGTGGTGTCGTACTGGTTGACGCAAATGGGCATCCCCTGGAACCATTTGCTCAACTCGGATCACGCGATGACGCTGGTGGTGATGGCGGCGGTGTGGAAGCATATCTCCTACAACTTCCTGTTCTTCATGGCCGGGCTGCAGGCGATCCCGAAGTCATTGATCGAAGCGGCAGCGATCGACGGCGCCGGGCCTTGGCGGCGCTTTTGGACCATCATCTTCCCGTTGCTTTCGCCGACCACCTTCTTTTTGCTGGTGATCAATATCGTCTACGCCTTCTTCGACACCTTCGGCATCATTGACGCCGCCACGCACGGCGGGCCTGGCAAAGACACGTCCATCCTGGTCTACAAGGTCTATTACGACGGTTTCAAGGCGATGGATCTGGGCGGCTCGGCCGCGCAGTCGGTGGTCTTGATGCTGATCGTGATCACGCTGACCGTGGTGCAGTTCCGTTATGTCGAGAAGAAGGTTCAATACTGAGCGTGGAGCCAACACATGATTGAACGCCGCCCCATCCTCACCTTTGTCTCCCACCTGATCCTGATCCTGGGCGTGCTGATCGTCGCCTTTCCGGTCTACATCACCTTTGTCGCGTCCACACAGACGGCCGATGCAATCGTGCAAGCGCCTATGCCCATGTTGCCGGGCAGTCACTTGATCGAGAACTACAAGACTGCGCTGTTCGGCAACTCCGCCGGCGCGGGGTCCACCGCTCCGGTCGGCCGCATGATGTGGGTCAGCCTGGTCAGTGCGCTGACAATTGCGATCGCCAAGATTGCCATCTCGCTGCTGTCGGCCTTTGCGATCGTCTACTTCCGCATTCCAGGCAAGTCCTTCTTCTTCTGGAGCATTTTTGTCACGCTGATGCTGCCGGTCGAGGTGCGCATTGGCCCGACCTACCAGGTGGTGGCCGACCTCGGCATGCTCAACAGCTACGCCGGCCTGACCGTGCCCTTGATCGCCTCGGCCACCGCGACCTTTTTGTTCCGCCAATTTTTCATGACGGTCCCGGATGAATTGCTGGAGGCAGCCCGCATGGACGGCGCCGGGCCGCTGCGCTTTTTCAAAGACATCCTGCTGCCGCTGTCGACCACCAGCATCGCGGCGCTGTTCGTGATCCAGTTCATCTACGGCTGGAACCAATACCTGTGGCCGCTCTTGGTCACTACCGACGAGAACATGTACCCGGTTGTTATCGGCATCAAACGCATGATCAGCGGCGGCGACGCAGCGAACGACTGGAACATCATCATGGCGACAGCGATGCTGGCGATGATCCCGCCGGCCTTGGTCGTGATGCTGATGCAGAAGTGGTTCGTCAAGGGCTTGGTCGATACCGAAAAATAAGAAGAAAGACACATGGCTTCCATCTCCCTCAGAAACGTCATCAAGCGCTACGGCCACGGCCCCAAGGCCAATCAGGTCATCCACGGCGTCAATGCCGAGATACGCGACGGCGAGTTCGTCGTCATCGTCGGGCCCTCGGGCTGCGGCAAGTCAACCTTGCTGCGCATGGTGGCCGGCCTGGAGGAAATCTCTGGCGGCGAGATCGCGATTGGCGAGCGTGTCGTCAACAACATCGAGCCGGCCGAACGCGATATCGCGATGGTGTTCCAGAACTATGCGCTCTACCCGCATATGACGGTGTTCGAGAACATGGCTTATGGCCTGAAGATCAAAAAAGTGCCCGAGGCCGAGATCAAGGCCCGCGTCGACAAGGCCGCCAAGATTTTGGAACTGAGCGGCTTGCTGGACCGCACACCACGCCAGCTCTCCGGCGGCCAGCGCCAGCGCGTCGCGATGGGTCGCGCCATCGTGCGCAAGCCGCAGGTGTTCTTGTTCGATGAGCCGCTCTCCAACCTCGACGCCAAGCTGCGCGCGCACACCAGGCTGGAGATTCAAAAACTGCACCGTGAACTCGGCGTTACGTCTCTGTTCGTCACCCATGACCAGGTCGAAGCGATGACGCTGGCCCAGCGCATGATCGTGATGAACGGCGGCCATATGGAGCAGATCGGCACGCCCGAAGAAGTCTATGCCCGCCCGGCCTCCACCTTTGTGGCCGGCTTTATTGGCTCGCCGCCCATGAATCTGCTCAAGGGCCAGGCACAAGGCCTGACATTCAGCGTCGGCGGCATCACGCTTACCCTGCCCGAGGCTGCACCGCGCGATGGCGAGTTGATCCTGGGTCTGCGGCCCGAGCATCTGGATCATTGGCAGGACGCAATGGCGGGAAGCTCAGGCTGGCCCTTCACGGTCGAAATGATAGAGATGCTGGGAGCCGAGCGCCTGGTCTATGGGCGCTTGGGCTCGGAGCTGTTCACCTTGCGCATTGACGGCACGCAGCCGCCGCCGGCCATTGGCGCCAAGCTGATGCTGGCCCTCAGCGACAAGCACCTGCATTGGTTCGACCCACAAACTACCCAGCGTGTGCGCAAAGAAAAAGGTCCCCAATGAGAGCAAATGATTGGCCCCTTCCCTTTTGGATCGCCCACCGCGGAGCGGGCAAGTTAGCACCCGAGAACACGTTGGCGGCGTTTCGCCTGGGCGCGCAATACGGTTACCGAGCGTTCGAGTGCGATGTCAAGCTCTCCAGCGACGGCATGCCCTTCTTGCTGCATGACGCCACGCTGGAGCGCACGAGCAATGGTCAGGGTGTGGCGGGTCAAATGAACTGGAGCGCGCTGTCGCGCCTGGACGCCGGCAGCTGGCACAGCCGCAGCTATGCGGGCGAGGCGCTGCCTAGTCTGGATGCGTTAGCGCGCTTCGTCTTGGCGAACCGGCATGCGCTCAATATCGAAATCAAGCCGACACCGGGCCAGGAGCTGCTGACCGGCCAGGTGGTCGGGCGCGAAGTTTTGCGTTTATGGGCGGGATCAGGCTTTGCGCCCTTGTTCAGCTCTTTCGATCCGCTCGCCTTGAAGGGCGCCAAGGAGACCGCACCGGGCATCCCGCGCGGCCTTTTGCTCGACGAGCTGCGCCCTGGCTGGCTCGGAGAAGCGCAGGGCTTGGGTTGCCGCGCCGTCATCAGCAACTACCGGCTGATGGACCGTGCCACCATCGCTCAAATCCACACCGCCGGCATGAAGGCGCTGGTCTACACGGTCAATGAGGCGGCCGCCGCGCAAGCGCTGATCGCCGACGGTGTGGACGGCATCATCACGGACGCGGTGGACAGGTTCTCGCCGGTTTGAGCGCGCATCCCAACACGAAGCCATCGATCTGAAGCCCAGATGCGACTCCAAGCAGTGGTTTTTGCTATTTCATTGGCCTGGGCAGCGCCCCTATTGGCTGCACCGCTCACAAGCGAAGAGCAGGCCTCAGCACAAACCATCAACCTGAAGATCGGAGAATCCGCCCAAGCACGGGACGAGCCCGCCTTGCGCATCGGCTTCGCGGGCGTGGCGGCCGATTCGCGCTGCCCCAAGGGCGCGCAATGCATCTGGGCCGGCGAGGCCACCGTGCGGGTATGGCTGCAGCGCGGCAACGAGCCAAAGCTGACGCTGGAGCTGACCAGCAGCTCAGGCTCGGTGAAAACTTTGCAAGTACTTGATCAAGAGCTGAGCCTTCTGGACCTCAGCCCCTACCCGGTCGCCGGCAAGGCCCCGGCCGAGGAAGACTACACCGCCACGCTGTCTTTGAGCCGCAGTTCTGCCGCGAAGTGAAGCAGCTCTAGCCACTGTGCTGGGACCATGAAGCTCCCAAGTGATGCCTCAGCCAGCCTGAGCGATGGGTAGTGGATTTCCCTTGTTTGAGCCTACGACTCGTGGCTTTCCCTATGGTGGCTTTCCCTCTTTCAAATGGGTTGCGCTTCATGGAAACATAGGCTTACAAGAATCCAGCAGGATTCCCCCCATTTGACTCTAGCCAGGGACCTTGAATGAAGCCTACACATCGCTTAGTCGCAGCCGCCGTGCTGACTTTGCTGTCCGCGTCATCTTTTGCGACAAGCACGATTTACACTTCCTCCGCCGCCTTCCTCGGTAATGTCGCCGCAGGCTCCTACACGGAGAGCTTTGACAGCTTGGGTGAAATTCCCCTGGGTCCGCTTGCTTTCAACAGTGGTGCGTTTGCTTACGCTGTCTCGGCACCCGGCGCCCTTTATGCATCCGGCGAGTTCTTGGGCACCAGCCTGCCCGATGACGCGCTGACGATTACTTTCAGCAGCGGCAATGTGACGGCCGTCGGCAGCAACTTTTATGCGGTGAACCTGAGTGACGCGTTCCAGGCCGTGTCGCTGACCGTCACCCTGAGCGACGGCACCGTCACGAGCTTCACGCCCACTTCAGTGAATGATAGCTACCGGGGTTTCAGCTCGGATGTGGCCATCACTTCGCTGGTCATCAGCGGGCCGGGCACTTCGCTGTACGCCAGCATCGACAACCTGACCGTCGGCGTGAGCGCGGTTCCTGAGCCCAGCAGCTGGGCGCTGATGGGCCTGGGCTTGGGCGGTCTTTTGCTTGCCCGCCGCCGCGCGGCCTGATCGATTTCGGGTCACCAGGAGGGTGGCAGACATTGCCAGCTTCAACTCAAACGATTCATCATTGATGCAGCCACTGCGCCGCACAAGGAAGTGATTATGTCCAGAACCAAATTCCGCGTTTCATTGCTGGCCCTGTCCGTTGGCATGGCCTTGGCCGCTCAGGCTCAGGCTCAGAGCTCGCTGAAGGGTCAAAGCGAGGCCGCTGCGCGCCTCTCGGCCAACACCGGCAGCGAGGCGCAAGTCTCCATCCATGCCGCCACCGGCGCGGCCCGGTTTGTCCGCGTGGCCCCTGGCGTCAAGCTCAATGCCCAGGCCCGCACTGGCGCCAGCACCGATGTCGCAAAACAAGCCAATTCGGCCCAATTCCTGAACGAATATGCCGGCCTGTTCGGCATCAGCAATGCTGCCACCGAACTGTCTGCCGCCCGTGTTGAGAAAGACCGCCTGGGTGGCACGCACCTGACGCAGAAACAGGTCTACCAAGGCCTGCCGGTGTTTGGCGCCGAGCTGAAGTCGCACTTTGACGCCGCCGACAATCTGGTCGTCGTCAACGGCACCTTCATCCCCGGCATCGACGTCAGCGCCACCCCAACTCGCACAGCCGAGCAAGCAAGCGCAATTGCGCTGACCCTGGTCAAGGCCGACCTGGCTCGCCCTAGCAAGCTCGCAGCAAGTACGCCGACCCTGATGATCTATCGCGAAGGCCTGGCCAAGGGCGTGCCCGGCGCCAACCACTTGGCTTGGGCGGTCGAAGTCGGCAACCGTGCCGATGTACGCGAATTTGTCTATATTGACGCTCACACCGGCAAGCTGATCGACAGAATCAGCGGCATCCACGAAAGCATGAATCGCCGCGCCTTCGACGGCGAGGGCAAGCTGCCACCGGTGCCGAACTACCCGGGTAAGCCGTTCTGGGTCGAAGGCCAAGCCTTCCCGACCGGCACCACCGAGGCCGACAATATGATCGCCGCCTCCTCGGACATCTATAAGCTGTTCAGTACCGCCTTCGGCCGCGATTCCTTCGACGGCAAGGGCAAGACCATGGACTCGATCTTCAACCGTGGCGATGCTTGCCCGAATGCCTCGTGGAACGGCACCTACATCTCGTTTTGCCCAGGCACGACCACCGATGACGTCACCGCGCACGAGTGGGGTCATGCTTACACCGAGTACACCCATGGCTTGATTTACCAATGGCAACCCGGCGCGCTGAACGAGGCTTATTCCGATATCTGGGGTGAGACGGTTGACCGCATCAACGGCCGCGGCGGCGACACGCCCGATGCAGCGCGCTCGAACGCTGCATGTACCGTTTCGACCAAGGTGGCTCAGGTTTCGATCACTGCTCCGGCAGCGATAGCCGGTGTGAAGATCACCGGTACGGCAGCCTTCGGACCGCAAACATTTGGCGCCGTTGTCGGCGATGTGGTCGGCGTAGATGTGGGCAGCACGAGTGCCGGCTGTACCTCGCCATTTGCGGCCAATGTGAGCGGCAAGATCGCCTTGATCGACCGCGGCACCTGCGGCTATGCAGTCAAGGTCAAGAATGCCCAACTGAACGGCGCGATTGGTGTGATTGTCGGCAACAACACCGGCGGCGCTTCTATCGTCAATATGGGCGGCGCCGATGCCACCATCACGATCCCATCGCTGTCCGTCTCTCAAAACGACGGCACGGCGATCAAGGCTCAATTGGGTGCGGGCGTGAAAGCCTCGCTGATACGCGGCCCTGGCTCCGACAATTCGGTACGCTGGTTGATGGGCGAGGACTCCTCGGCCTTCGGCGGCGCGATCCGGGATATGTACACCCCGACCTGCATGGGCAACCCCGGCAAGGTCACGGATGCGCAATACGCCTGCTCGACCGCTGATTCCGGCGGCGTGCACGGCAACTCGGGCGTGCCAAACCATGGCTATGCATTGCTGGTTGACGGCGGCTCTTACAACGGCCAGACCATCAACGCCATCGGCCTGACCAAGGCAGCGCATATCTACTTCCGTGCGCAAAGCGTCTACCAAGGCCCTGCCAGTGGCTTCGCTGATCATGCCGACGCGCTGCAGCAGTCTTGCAAAGACCTGAGCGGCAGCAATCTCAATGATCTGAAAACCGGCGCGCCGTCGGGTGAAGTGATCAGCGCGTCTGATTGCGAGCAAGTCGCGAAGATGGCCACGGCCGTCGAACTGCGCACACCGCCAACGCAATGCAACTTCCAACCTTTGCTGGCCAAGGCACCACCGGCTCTGTGCACCAGCGGCAGCGTCGCACCCTTGCTGAGCGACAGCTTCGACGGCGGCAAGCGCGTCGGTGTCAAGTGGTTGGTCAGTTATGCAGGCAACAACCCTGAGTTCACACCACGCAACTTCGGTGTCGTCACAGGTCTGCCTGATGGTCGTGCCGGTTATGCCCTGTTCGCCGCTGACGCGAACATCGGCAGCTGCGCAGCGGGCTCCAACCAAGCCGGTCTGCAACGCGTCGAAAGCCCTGAGATCACCATTCCGGCCGGCAGCGCGGATGTGAAGCTCACGTTTGACCACTATGTGGCGACCGAGTCTGGCTATGACGGTGGCAATATCAAGGCGAGCGTGAACGGCGGCGCCTGGACCTTGGTACCGGCCGGCAGCTTCTTGTACAACCCGTACAACATGACCATGGCCGCAGCGCCGGGCAACGACAGCCCCTTGGCAGGTCAAGCTGGCTTCTCGGGCACCGACGGTGGCTCACTGGGCGGTTCATGGGGTCGTTCGATCGTGAACTTGGCCGGCCTCGCCAAGGCCGGCGACAAGATCAAGCTGCGCTTCGAAATGGCCAACGACGGCTGCGGCGGTATCAAGGGCTGGTACCTGGACGATGTGATGGTCTACAGCTGCAAGCCTTGAGTCTGGGCTGAGCTGAACCGGGCTAGCGTCCGGTGCGAAATCAAACAGGGGCGTCCGATGGGCGCCCCTTTTTTTGGCGGGTATTCAGCAGCACCATGGCCCTAGGTTCTGGCTTGACGGCTTCGTTTGGCGCGATCAACAATGCCCCGCCTTGCTGGCGACCTGGCCAAGGCAATTCTTCATCAAGCTCGGGAGAACCGCATGATCACTCGCAAGACCGGCAATTTCCTCAAGCCTTGCGCTTGGGGTGGTCTGATATTTTTCGCCGTCCATCTCGGTGCCTGGGCGCAAGTGCCGGACCCGTTCGCCGGCAACAACACGCTATACCCGGCCGATTGGTCGCAGCCGTTTCGGACCAGTCACTATGACTATCCGCTGCATCCGGTCGCGCCAAAATGGCCCACCGACAGGCCGGCCGGCCCCTTGAGCAAGAGCACTGCGCCGGCCTATGTGGCGGCAGTCAAGACAATGCTGGAGAAAGACTTGAAGGGGCTGCTCAATGACCCGCTGCACTGGTCTCCTCAGCAAGCGGGCTGGTACGACATGCCCTGGGGCGGCCAAGGCTCCACCATGAGCAACGGCAAGATCGACCCATCAACAGGCCGCGAGGCCCTGCTGGGCTCCTACACCGGGCAAATCCTGCAAAGCATTTCTTACCCCGAGAATCAACGCCCCACCGTGCCCTCGTTTCAGAACCATGCGGTGGTCTATTACAACGATGTCGCGGCGCATCAATTGGGCAAGGTCTGGAAGAATCCGCTGCGCCCGGATCTGAGCGCTGCGCAATTCCCGGAAGGCTCCATCGTGGTCAAGGTCGAGGGGGTGACCTTGCTGGAGGACCAGTGGCCGAGCAAGAACGGCCCGCCGGTCTTGAAGGGCTCGTCGGTTTCGCATCTCTACCGCCCTTCGGTCGCTTCGATGGAGAAGGAACCGGACCCGACCAAGCGCGTGCCCGTCATCACGCCGATGCGCTTCTTGCAGATGGCGGTGCGCATCAAGGACAGCCGCGCTTCGCCCAAGACCGGCTGGGTCTTCATCGCCTTCGCCTATGACAGCCGCTCCAAGGCCGCCACGGTCTGGGACCGCGCTTTGCCGGTGGGGGCGATGTGGGGCAACGACCCGGAACTGGCCAAATTTCCCGATGGTTTAGGCCCCAACGGTGTGCTGCAAGAAACCTGGGTCAGCCCGGACCTGCCCGACTTCATCAGCTACGGCCTGGGCTGGGGTGGCCGCCTCGCCGGCCCGCTGGATGTGGGCATTAGGCACAATGTGGTGACCGTGTCGGGGCGCAGGTCGGAGCTTGGCAAGCCATTTCCGGCCACCTCCTGCGTGAGCTGTCACTCGGCCGGCCAGTACCCCTTTGTCGCCAATCTCTACCCTTCGCCCAACAAGGTGTTTCCGGAGGATGGCGGCCAGTTCATGCTCTTTGACCCCGGCTCCAAGCAGTGGGCGCAGTGGTTCCAGAATCGGTCAGGCAAACAAGCTTTGTCCGGCAAAGGACGCGACGGCATCATCGCCACCGACTACGACATGATGCTGACCTTCGCCTTGATGACCGCCGGGGGATCGACCGGCGCTGATGTGTTCGTGCGGCCCCGTCTGCCTGGTCACTGAGCCGGGCCACTGACCCACAACTACTGCGGCAGCACTTGCGCCCTTCTGCTGGCGATGCGCTGCGACCAGGCGGCTGCACCTTGCTCGTGTGCCAAGGCGGCCGCTGACTCGAAACCCGCCTCGGCTTCGGCACTGCGCCCGGGCAGGGCAGCAAGGGCGGCTGCCCGCTCAGCCAGCAACAGGCTTTCAAACTGGCGCTCGCCGTTGGCCGCGACGCGAGCGAGTTGCCGCTCGATATGTTCCAACGCCAGGTTCTGCCGCCCCAATTGAGCCAGGATCTCTGCCTCCAGCACCGCGAACCAAGGCT
This sequence comes from Paucibacter sp. B2R-40, assembly GCF_025717555.1. Classification (GTDB taxonomy): domain Bacteria; phylum Pseudomonadota; class Gammaproteobacteria; order Burkholderiales; family Burkholderiaceae_C; genus Paucibacter_A. The sequence goes on from NZ_JAJIRP010000006.1 coordinate 165,808, forward strand.
GCCAGTTTTCGAATCCGGTCTGCGCCCAGCCCGCCATGCCCGCTTGCAACTCGGCCAGCCCCTCGTCCCAACGCTGCTGCCCATGAGCCCAAGCCCAACCGCGCGCAATCCGCGCCATCGCGATGAATTCCGGAAAACCGAACTGACCTGAAAACTCGATACAGCGCTCAGCCATCGGCAGCGCCTCCGCAATGTCGCCACGCATTACCGCCGTGTTGAAGTTGGCCAGCATCGCAAAGCCCAGCGTATGCGGTTGATTCAGGCCCTCGGCCAGCAACAGCGCCTCCGCGGCGATGCGGCGCGCGGCATCGGCAAAGCCCAGCACCTGGGTTGCCAGCGCCAGGTAGAAGCGCCCGAAGACGCCAAAATCCATCAGATAGACCGGGTAGAGCGCAGCGTCGCGCTGCGGCTCGTACAGCGCGGTGGACTGCGACAGATGCGCGCGCGCGGCTTCCGGATGGCCACGATGAAACGCCACCATGCCCGCCATCGTGTGGGCAGCCAGTGCCGCCTCGGTCTCGCCCGCGCGCAGCGCTGCGGCCAGCAGCAGACCATTGGACAACTCGCCTGCCGCAGCCAAGCGGGCGCGGCCCCAGTTGAACAAGCACCAGGCGTAACTGGTGGGGAACAGCCGCGGCTGACCGGGCAGGGTCTGGCTAAGGCTATAGGCGCGCTGCTGCACGCGGCCGAATTCATCGCTGCCGGGGCCCAGCAAGACCATGGTGGTCGGGCCCAGCATGGACAACAAGCCCAGCTCGGCGATGTCACGGCCAAGGCTTGGTGCGACCCCGTCCAAAGCCGCCACACCGGCGCGCAGATGCCCGGCGGCTTCGCGCGGCGCACCGCGCGACAAGGCCTGCCCACCGGCAGCCTGCCACCATGCGGCGGCTTCCAGGCCGCGCCCGGCCCGCGTCAGGTGCCGAGCAGCCAACTCGGGCTGATGATCAACACGGTCCTTGAACCGATTCAGCAGCACATCGGCCAAGCGGCCATGTATCTCGGCGCAGCGTTTGGCCGGCACCGAGCCATAGGCCGTATCCTCAACCAGGGCATGCTTGAACAACAAACGCTCACCGTCGGCACTGCCGCTCAGCAGCAGGCCGCTGTCCAGCATCGCCTGCAACGCCGCTTGCAGCCCGCCCTCGATGTCAGGGGCCGCAGCGCAGAGCAGCTCGCGGTCAAACTCACGGCCGATGACTGCCGCCACTTGCGCCAACTCCTTGGCCGCTGCCGGCAGCCTGTCCAGTCGCTCGGTCAGCAAGTCCACCAAGGTCTCGGGCACCGCATGGGCCAAGCCCACTGCGCCACTCGGTGCCGCGCGCCGCTCGATCAGCATGCGCGTCATTTCTTCAATGAAGAGCGGCACACCGTCGGTTCTTTCGATGACGGCAGCCAGCCATTGCGGCGGCAGATCGGCCAGTTGCAACTGCTGGGTCGCTACCGCGAACGCGTCACCATCGGGCAATCTTTGCAGTACCAGCTGCAGGAAGTTTTCGCTTTCTTGCCAGCGCGAGCCAAAGTCATGGCGCGCGGTCATCAGCAGCAGGATGGACGCGTCGTCGCCGCTGGCCAGCAATTGTTCGATCAACTCCAAGGAGGTCGGGTCGATCCAATGCATGTCCTCGATCACCAGCAGCAAGGGTCGCTCTTCCGCATGCCCGACAAAATAACGGGTTAGCGTCTGCTCATTGGCCGGGCTCAGGCGTTGATGGGCCAAGCCGGAGAAGTAATGTTTGAGTGCCTCCTTGATCAGCTGCAACTGCAACGGCGGAGGCAAGACCAAGGCGGGGTAGCGGCCATCCGAGGGCACGCCCAACAGCGCCGCAATCAATGCGCAGTCAGCGGGATCCTGAATGCCGCCGATGGCCAATTGGGCTTCGAGCTTGTCCAACTGCACCTGGTTGCTGTCACTGCTGCTCAGGCCGGCGGCCACGCCCAAATGCTGCACAAAGGGCTGCAGGGCACTGTTGACGTGAAACGGCGAACACTGCAGCCGCAACATGGTGTGGCCTTGCGCCGGCAGGGCCAGATCCAGCGCAGTGACCAAGCGCGACTTGCCCAGCCCCGGCTCCCCCAGCAACAAGGCGCCGCAGGTTCGCCCGGCGCTGGCCCGCTGCCAGATCGCTTGCAGGCTGCTGAGTTCGGCCGTGCGGCCTATCATCGGCAGCGTCGCGTCACGCCCGCGCCAGGCCGAGCGGCTGTCTTGCGACAAAGCCTTGCGCACAAGGCTGATCGCCACCGGTGCCTCAAAGCCTTTGAGTGCATGCTCGCCGAGCTCAGCGAACTCGAATTGCCCGCCGGCGATGTGCCGGGTGCTGGGCGCCACACCGATCGCCCCCGGCGGCACGGCGGCCTGAATGCGCGCGGCCAGATTGGGCGTCGGCCCTGCTACCGCGACGCCCTGCCCCACGCTGACAGCGACCATGCCGGTCGCAATCCCGATACGCAAGGACAGCGGCACACCCGGCTCCACCTCGATGCGCGGCAAGTCGGCCGCCAAATTCAGCCCGGTATGCAAGGCCCGCGCCGCATCGTCCTCGTTGGCAAGTGGATAGCCGAAATAGACGTCGACGCCGTCGCCGACGATGCGAGCCACAAAACCGCCAAAGCGCGCACTGACTTGACGCACCAAATCGTGATACTGCTGCAGGGCGCTCAACCAGTCGTCCGGGTCTACGCGCTGGGCCAATTCGGTGGAGCCGACCAGGTCACAAAACAAGACCGTCATCTGGCGCCGCGAGCTGCGCTGCACGGTGTCCGAGGCCGGCAAAGGCGCACCGCACTGCGCGCAAAATCGGCCGCCAGCTGGACTGGCGGCTTGGCAACGGGGGCAAAACATAGTGGACTCTTCTTGGTGGCGGACCGGCGCAGTGTACGCGCTGACTTCAAGGGTTAACTCGCTCTGCAAGCCCTTGCGCTGCACCAAGTCACCAAGGGTCAACCCTGTGTGCGGAAAGTCATCTTGCCAAGCAGCAGCCCATCCACTACGCTGCGCGCTCTCCTATTCAAGGCATCATCTGCATGAAACTCTTTCGACTATTGCCCCTGGCCGCACTGCTGTTGACGGCCGGCTTGGCACAAGCTGCCGCCCCGGCCATCCCAGCGACCTCCGGCCTTGATCTGTCGGGCTTTGACAGCAAAGTCCGCCCACAAGACGACCTCTTCCTGGCCGCCAACGGCGCCTGGGTCAGCAAGACCGCGATCCCCGCCGACAAGGCCGAGTACGGCAGCTTTTATCAGCTGCGCGACCTGTCCGACAGGCAAGTGCGCGTGATCGTTGAAGCGCTGGCCGCCAATCCAAAGGCGATCCAAGCGAAGGGCGGCGTCGAGCAAAAAATCGCCGCCTTTTACGGCTCCTACACCGACCTGGCGGCCATCGACAAAGCCGGTTTGAAACCCGCCAAAGCGATGCTGGCCAGCATTGACGCCATCAAGACGCCGGCCGACTTGGCGCGCTGGTTGGGTAGCGCTCAAGGCGCCGTCAACACGCCTATGGTGCTGTGGGTGATGCCCGACTTCAAAGAGCCCGGCATCAACCGTGCGCTGACCTGGCAAGGCGGCCTGGGCATGCCGGACCGCGACTACTACCTCAAGGACGACGACAAGCTGAGCCAGGCGCGCAAGGCCTATCTGGCCTATCTCACGACGCTGGCCAAGCTCTCGGGCGAAAAGGCACCTGGAGCGGCGGCCGCCCAAGTGCTGGCACTGGAAAAGCGCATCGCCGAAGCTCATTGGGACAAGGTCGAGAACCGCAATCCGGTCAAGACCTATAACCCGATGACTGCCGCCGAATTGGCCAAGGCCGCGCCCGGTTTTGACTGGGCCGCCTTCATGGAAGCCGCGCAACTGCAAGGCGTCGACCGGATCACGGTCTCGCAGCCCAGCACCATGGCGGCGCTGGCCAAGATGAGCACGGAAGTGCCCTTGGCCGATTGGAAGGCCTATCTGAAGCTGCGCGTGCTGGATGAGAACGCTGAACTGCTGCCCAAGCCCTACCGCGAGGCACGCTTTGCCTTCCACGGCAACGCACTGACGGGCGCCAAGGAAGAACGGCCGCGCTGGCAAAAAGGCATCGCCGAGGTCAACGGCGCCTTGGGTGAGGCGATCGGGCAGGTCTATGTGGCGCAACATTTCCCGCCGGCCTACAAGACCCGCATGGTCGAGTTGGTCAGCAATTTGATGAATGCTTACGGAGACTCCATCGACGGTTTGAGCTGGATGACGCCCGCCACCAAGGCCGCCGCCAAGGACAAGCTGTCCAAGTACATGGTCAAGATTGGCTACCCCGACACCTGGCGTGATTACAGTGCGCTGGAAGTGCGCGAGGGCGACGCCTTCGGCAACCGTGCACGCTCGGGCCGCTTTGAGTGGGAACGCATCGCCAAGCGCGTCGGCAAGCCGGTCGACCGGGCCGAATGGGGCATGACGCCGCAAACCGTCAATGCCTATTACAACCCCTCGATGAACGAGATCGTCTTCCCGGCCGCGATTTTGCAGCCGCCCTTCTTTGATATGGCGGCCGACGACGCGGTCAATTACGGCGCCATCGGTGCCGTCATCGGGCATGAGATCAGCCATGGCTTCGATGACCAAGGCAGCCAGTTCGACGGTGACGGCGCCTTGCGCAATTGGTGGAGCGATGCCGACCGCCAGGCCTTCGAGAAGGTCGGCGCGCAACTGGTCGCGCAGTACGAGAAATATGAGCCGCTGCCAGGCAAAACGCTCAACGGCAAGCTGACGCTGGGCGAAAACATTGCCGACTTGTCCGGCCTGCAGATCGCCTACAAGGCCTACCGGCACTCACTTGGCGGCAAACCGGCCGCCGTGATCGACGGCTATACCGGCGAGCAGCGCTTTTTCATGGGCTGGTCGCAAGCCTGGCGCGCCAAGGCACGCGATGAGCGCACCATGCAGAACTTGACCGTGGACCCCCATTCACCGGCCAAGTTCCGCGCCAACGGCGCCGCCGTCAATCACGACGGCTTCCACGAGGCCTTCGGCACCAAGCCGGGTGATCAGATGTTCAAGGCGAGCGAGGAACGCATTCGCATCTGGTAAGTTCTGTTAGGTTCTGGCAAGTTCAAACGGGCCCTCTTGCAGGGCCCGTTTCCATTCAAGCCGCTACGGGATGGAGGCGCTGCTGCACCCTGGCCAAGACCTCATCAGCGCTGAACCATTCGGGATAGCGCTGCATGATCTCGACATTTGGCCCCCAGGGCGCCCACAGCGCCAGCGGGGTCGGCCCGATGACACTGAGCAGCGGCGCGCCGACAGCCGCCGCCATATGGGCTGGGCCGGTGTCATTCGAGACCACCAGCCGGGCGCGGGCCAGCAAGGCGTTGTAGACGCCCAGGCCGACGCCTTCAAGGCGCAGCGCTGTGCCGTAGATGCGCCGCCCTCCCTCGACCTCATTGGGCCCCGGGCAGATCAGCACTTGCTGGCCGCTGGCCACCAGCCGCTCGACAAAGGCCGGAAAATGCGGCCAGGTTTTGTCGACCATTGCTATCGTGTCATTGGCAAACGGGCATACCAATACGAAGCCGGGCCGGATGCCCTGCTGCTCCAGCAAGGCATCGGCCTGCGCATATTGGGCAGCACTGACCTTGAAATCAATCGAAGCCGGCGGCGATTCGCTGATGCCGAGGAAAGCACAACTCAGATCCCAATAGCTGCGCAAGGTATGGACCTGCATATCGATGGGATGGCTGCGCGCCAGCAGCCAACTGCGCCCATCACCGGCATAGCCCTCGGCTCGCAGGCCGGCCAAGCGCATATCCAGCGCGGCCGAGATAGCACCGGGAAATACCAAGGCATTTGAGCGGCGATCAAAGTCGGGGTCGAGGCGCCTCGCCTCACAGCGCAACTGGCGCAACTGCTTGATCCGATCACCCAGCTTCTTGGGTCGCACATGCACCGGCCAGCCTTCGGCGGCGAACAGATCCGGCGCCCAGCCCTTGCCGACCAATTGCAGCTGATAGCCATGGCGCTCCAGCAGGCGCAGCGCCGGCAGGCCGAGTACCGTATCGCCGACAAAGTTGCGCAGACGCACAATCAATGGGCGCGGCCCATTTGTCTTGACTATCATTGCGAATACTCCCGGTTATGCTCTGCGGCGGCATTCTGCCATTGCACCCAATGCCCACTCTCGAGAACCTTATGCCCTCTGCTGCCCAAGCCCTGATTGCTTTGCCCACCGCGCGCGAAATCATTGCGCTGCAAACGCTGGCACTGGAACAGGGCTTGCCGGCCACGCCGCCCGTCGCCGACGACCTGCTCGGCTGGATCAGCGTCAACCATTTCTACAACGCCAGCCTCTGGGCCGAGGAAGATTTGGCCCGGCGCCAGCAGGCCCAGGACGCCGACATCGTCGCCAACAAACGCGCCATTGACCGCTTCAACCAAGCGCGCAATGACGCCATCGAACGCATCGATGAATTCTTGCTCAGCGCCTTGGGCCTGGTCGACCCCGCCAGCCTTGGCAGCCCGACGCCGCGCTCGACGCAGGGTGCTGGCGCCAGGCTCAATAGCGAGACCGCCGGCAGCATGGTGGACCGCATGTCCATCATGTCTTTGAAGGTCGAGGCGATGCGCTTGCAGACCCTACGCAGCGATGTTGACGAGGAACACCGCACCTTGTGCAGCGAACGCCTCGCCCGCCTGCACCAACAGCGCAGCGATCTGGGCGACTGCTTTGATGCCTTGCTGGCCGATTCACTCGCTGGCCGCGCCTACTTCAAGGTCTACCGCCAATTCAAGATGTACAACGACCCGCGCCTCAATCCCGCGCTGGTGGCGGAAAAGTCAAAGGGCTAGAACAGCTCCATCGCACTGAGTTGCGCCTGCTCGCTCATCTTGCCGGCCGAGACCAACTCGGCATGGCTATGCACTTGGTTGCGGCCCGAATCCTTGGCGTGATAGACGGCTTTGTCAGCGCGCTCGAACGCCGAGGCCGGCGAATCCTCGATACGTACCTGCGTGAAGCCAATGCTGACGGTGATGCGGCCAATTTGCGGGAAGGCGTATTGCTCGGTATTGAGGCGTAGGCGCTCGAAGGCATGGGCCGCGTCTAACTCGTCTTCGCAGCGCATCAAGACCACGAACTCCTCGCCGCCAAAGCGGTAAAGCAGGTCATGAAAGCGAAAGCTGCTGCGCATCAGGCGCGACAACAAGAGCAAAACCTCGTCACCGATCAAATGGCCAAAGCGGTCATTGACCTGCTTGAAGTGGTCGATATCGATGACACCTAAAAAGTAGCGAGGGCTGCTGCTCTCATGCCGCCGTCCATCATCGGTGTCGGCCAGGATTGCCCGCGCCGGCAACTCGCTGACGGCTTTCAGAAAACTGTCCTCGAAGGTCTTGCGGTTGAGCAGGCCGGTCAAGGTGTCGCGCTCGCTGTAGTCGAGCAGGCCCTGAAAGTTATGATAAATCCGCAGCACGCTGCTGACCATGCGCTGCGCCTTCGGACTCATGCGCTCCGCCGAAATAACTTCCAAGACCCCCACCACCTCACGATCGGTGGCAATAGGAAACAAGCTGATGAATTGCGCGGCAATCTCACCCACGGCCGCCGTTTCGCCCTGCACCACAGCGCGGCTGTGCATGCAGTCCAGGCGCTGCGGGTAGTCTTGCAGCAAGGGCAAGCCTGCCGGGTCGGACCACAGCGGGTCAGCGGTGGCCACCGCATCATCGGCATTCAGCCGCGCCCGGGTCAACCAGCGCTGTTCAGTGGCAGAGTCACCCACAGCCACGCAACGATAAATCGCCACGGACAAAGGCTCCAGCAGGTCACGCAGCGCCGACACCAGGGTCACATCCATGACATCCCGGTCCCGGAAGCCGGTCATTTCGGCCAGATGATCAACGACTTCGGACATTTTTTTGACTCACCCCATTGCAGGGGTTCGAGTTGTTTTCGTTTGCTTTTTAGGGTCCTAGCTGGTGATAGCCGGCCCAAGCCTCTTCACCCCATATTGCTAGATAGATTGCGGCGGCACGTGCTCGGCCGCAAATTGTGACGAAGTGTATCCAGCAATCAATGACAAAAGTAATTCTTCGTCATAGGGCTTGCCCAGGTAATGGTTGACCCCTAGCTGTTCGGCGTAGTCGCGATGTTTTTGCGCGATTCTGGAGGTGATCATCACCACCGGCAGGCCGGCCAGACGCGGATCGGCCCGCATATTGCGGACCAGGTCAAAGCCGTCCATGCGCGGCATCTCGATGTCGGACAAGACCATGGCCGGCAATTCCTCGGCGGCCAGGCACTCCATCGCGTCCAGACCATCTTTGGCCAACTGGACCCGGTAACCCTCGCGTTCCAGCAAACGCTGGGTGACGCGGCGCACTGTCAACGAGTCGTCAACCACCAGCACCAGCGGCGCCAACACATGTTCGGCCTCGACCGGTATGGCCTGGTCAACTTCAGCACCCGGCTCCAGCTGCTGGCGCAACAAGGCCAGGCGCTGCTGCGCGGCCACACCGTACCAAGTCGACAGTGCAACCGGGTTGTAGATCAGAGCGACCTCGCCAGAGGCCAGCAGGCTGATACCAGCCAGACCCGGCACCCGGCTCAGCTGTGGCCCCAGGTTCTTGACCACCACTTCCTGATTGCCCAAGACTTCGTCGATGTGCAGGGCGATGCGCTGCTGCGCGCTGCGCACCAAGACAACCGACATATTTTTGCCATGGCCATGGCCTCGTCCGGCCAAGCCTAGCAAACCGCCCAGCCAGTAAAAGGGCAAGGCCTCGCCGCCAAACTGCAGCGTGCCGCTGGCGTAAGCAGCCTCGACCTGCTCGGTCGGCACGCGCTGCAAGGAATCCATCAAACCGGCCGGCACCGCCACCACCTGCTCGCCGCAGCGCAAAAGTACCACTTGCGTCAGCGCCGTGGTCAGCGGCAGGCGCAACTTGAAAGCGGTGCCTTGGCCGGAGACCGAACTGGTCTCGATCGAACCGCCCAGCGTGCTGACTTCGGCCCGCACCACATCCATGCCTACGCCCCGGCCGGACAGCTCGGTCACCTGCGCAGCGGTGGAAAAACCGGGCGTGAAAATCAGCTGCATCAGGGCGGCCTCATCGAGCACGCCCGCCTTGCCCTCTTGCAGCAAACCCAGATGGAGACCGCGCGCACGGATGCGCTCCAGATTCAAGCCCGCCCCGTCATCGCTGAAATTCAGCAAGACCTCGTTGCCTTCTTGGCTGACCGTCAGGCGCAGCGTGCCGATCGGGTCTTTGCCCATGGCTATGCGCGCCTCGGCCGGCTCAATGCCATGGCTGACGCTATTGCGCAGCAGATGCTCAAATGCGCCCGCCATGCGCTCCAGCACGCTGCGGTCAAGCTCGGTCTGCGCGCCGACAATCTCCAGCCGTGCTTGCCGCCCAGCGTCGCGCGCGGCTTGGCGCACGACCCTGTGCAGACGCTCGGCCAAGCTCTCAAACTCAACCATGCGGGTGCGCAGCAAATCGTCTTGCAACTCTCGCGTCAGGCGAGACTGTGCGGCCAGCTCATCCTCACCTAACTGCACATTGCGCTGCAAAGCACGCTGCACGGTGGCCACGTCGCCGACCGACTCGGCCATCATTCGTGTCAACTCTTGGAAGCGCGTATAGCGGTCAAACTCCAGCGGGTCAAAGTCGGCTGAGCCGGCCTTGGCCTGGCGCAGTTCTTGTTGGCCGCCCAGCTGCGATTCGGCCTGCAACTCCAGCTCGCGCAGTTGCGAGCGCAAGCGGCCCAAGTTGTCATCCAGATCCAGCAAGCTGCCCTTCATCTGCGCCAACTCGGACTCCAGCCGTGCGCGTCGGATGCTGACCTCGCCGGCCTGTGCGGCCATGCGCTCCAGCAAGCTGCCGCGCACCCGAACCAGGGCCTGCAGGCCGGTAGCGGCCGCCTCAGTGCCCTCATCCTGCGGCGACGCGGTGAAACGCGACCAATCGATTTGGGGTCCGCCCGCCACGGGCTGCGTCGGCGAGGCTGGGCTAGATGCCGGCGCCTCCACCAACAGCGCCGGCGCCACAGCTTCGGCAGCAAGCTCGGCCAAGGACTCGGCAACAGCTTCAGAAACAGGTGCGGCCTCAGCTTCGACACTGGGCTCAGTGCTTGGCGCTGCACTCGGCTCGACCAGGGGCTCGACGATTGGCTCTGCCAGGGCTTCGACAACAGGCGGCACGACGGCCAACGAAGCCGGGGCCGGCGCTGCGACGCCCAATTGCTCAAAACTGACTTCAAGCGCGTCTGCACCGGCCTGCAAACCCAGCAAGTCGGCGGGCAAGGGCAAGCCGTTGGCGACAGCTCGCTCAAGGGCCGATTCCAAGGCATGCGCCTGCTCCCCCAAGCGCATTGCGCCGGTCAGGCGTGCGCCGCCCTTGAGTGTGTGCAACGCCCGCATACAGGCCGAGGCGCAACGCAAATCGCTGGGCTTGGCCACCCACTCACGCAAGGCGGCATGCAGATCACGCAGCAGGTCGCGTGCTTCCTCTTCGAAGATCGGCAACAACACCGGGTCGATCTCGTCGGGCAAACCGGGCTCGACCTCATCGGCGTCCGCCGACGGCGTCAGGGCGGTACCAAACTCAAGGGCTTCAAGCGTTTCAACCGTCTCAAGCGCTGCAGACGCGGCGCCCGGTCGCGAGTCGCGCCAATGCTTGCCATCGTCCTCAAGATCACTCAACTCGCCGAAGCGGCTGTTCGGCTCAAGATTGGGCTCATAAGCGCGCAATTGCGCCAGCGTGTCGGGGTCAAAAGTCTTCAGGAAACCGGCCGCAAATTGATGCAGCAACTGGCGCACTTGATCGGCCGCGCCGACAAACAACTGCGCCTCGGCCTCGCTATAGCGGCTGGCACGCCCGGCGCGGCCCAGGGCATGCTCCATCGCGCGCGTCAAGGTGGCCAAATCGTCAAACTTAACGGCAGCGGCGCTGCCCGACAGCGCGTGCGCCAAGGCCTCGCAATTGGCCGGCACCGGCCGGTTCAACTCCAAAGCCCATTCGGCCAGACTGGTGGCCAACCGGCGCGACAACTCATCGGCCTCGTTGAGGAAGATATTGAACAGCTCCAGCTTGACCGGCAAATTGCCAATCATTTTGAACTGCTCGTCCAGCGACTCGTCCAGCAGGCCAGCTTCGGACAAGAGCTCCGGCTCGACCTGAGTCTCCGGCGGCGGCTCGTCAACGGCACGCCCGCCTTTGACCAAGACCGGTTCAAAGGCCGCGCGCACCGGTGTGCGGGCAATGATGGGCTCGGCTGTCCCTTCTGCTTCTGCTTCTGCTTCTGCTTCTGCTTCCGTTGCCGCGTCTATATGAGCGTCAGCAACCGGCTCCACAGGCACCAAGGGCAGCGGCGTACTGGCCACGAAAAGCTGCTGCTCGATTTCCTCACCCAGGTCCAGCCTGAGCTCAAACTCGGGCAACTCAAATACAGGCGCAGCTTGCTCAAGCGCTTCACTGGGCAAGTGGAGTTCAAAGGGCAATTCTTCGGCCGCGATCTCCTGATCCAAGTCGGCCGGCTCAGCTGGCGCAGCTGACTCACCTGACACTTGGGCCAAATCTGGCAGCAAGGTTTCAGCGTGCTCCAAGTCCTCCAGCTCTTGCAGTTCCGGCAGCTCGCGCAAATCCAGCAGTTCCAAGGATTCAAGCGCTGCTGGCGCGAGATCCAGCGGCGCAATTTCGACTGAAGTGGCCGGCCATTCCGTCGCGGGAACCTGGACCGCCGGCGAGGCCGCAGCGCCCAGGCGCAAAGCATCGGCCGCATGGCGCAAATGCTCGGACAAATGCGAAACCGGCTGCTGTGCAGCGATCTGCGCACACCAAGCACCGAGGTAGTCCAAAGCCTCATTGGTGAAACTCAGCAGGGCCGCGTCACCTGTGGGCACGGCCTCGGCCAAACGAGCGTTGTACAACTGCTCACAGGCCCATGCACCTTCACCGAAGGCGTCCATGCCAACCATGCGAGCGCTGCCCTTGAGCGTGTGAAAGGCGCGCCGCAAGACTGTTAAGGCTTCCCGCTCGCTCGGCGCTTCTTGCAAAGTCGCCAGCGCTGCGCGAGCGTTGGCCAAGACCTCGGTCGCCTCTTCCAGGAAGATCTCTTGCATCTCCGGGTCATGCGGCACCGCCGACGCAGCAGCTGCAGCCGGCGCTGGCAGCTCCTGCACTACGGCCAGCGCCGGCAATGTTGGCTCGGGCGCTCGACTGACAGGCTGTTCGGGCGGCAATTCAAGGGCAAAGTCGAGCACCGGCAAGTCGGCTTGCACAGGCGCTGCTGCCGCCACGGGAGCGGGCACCGAAGGGACCGCGGGCACGGGTACAACAGCGGCCGCAGCGGCGGCCCCAAGCTCGACCACATCATGCGCCGGCAACAGCGGCGGCGGGCTCAGTGGAGGTACCTGGTTAGCGCCACTGCGTCGGCCCATGACAGGATTGAGCCGCCCACTGGCTTCGTCGAATACGAACATGCGCTTGGCCAGTTGCGGCTGCACGCTCAACATATCGATCAAGAATCCCAAGGCACCCAGGTTATTGGCCAGCCGGTCGAACAACTCTCGCGGCCCGCCACGTTCGACATCAACCTCGGTATTGGCCAACTCGTCGACCTCGTCGCGCATGCGCAAACAAGCCAGCGAGGCTTGATCCAGACCCAGCACCGTCAACACGCCCCGCATTGCCTGCAACTGCCCCGGCACCGGGATCAGCCGCTCACGCTGGCTGGGGTCACGGAAATACTCGTCCGCCTGGCGCTCAATCTCGGACAGGTTGACACGCAACTCCTGAACCACGCTGCCCAAGGTCTGACGATCCGAGACCCGGCGGTAAAGATCCTCCATCCAGGCTTCCAGCGGCTCGGGCTCACCGCCCCGCGCCACCGACTCGATACGGCCCGCCAGCCGGCGCACACGTTCGGCCTGCTCGGGTTGATCGAAAGCAGCGTCATCCAACGCCGCCTCGACATAAAGCAAGCTGGTCGCGACCTCCATCGCCAAGGCCGGCGGTGGCGGAGCTTCCGAGCGCAGGGTCGCAACCACAGCGCGCTGCAGCGACTCGGCCAGGACCTCGCCGCTGGGGAAGAGCTTTTGCAGCGATTCGGCCAAGGCGACAAACTGCTCGTTCAAGGCGTTGGCACGTTGGCTATCACCCTCGGCCGCACTGCCCCAAGAATCCTTGGCCGACACCACCCGGCGGCGTGCCTGAGTCACCCAAGCCGGGTCAATATGGCCCAGCGTCTGGTCCTCATAGTCACCCGCGGCGACGTCCAAGAGCCCGTAACTGGCCAAGGCCGCCTGCAAACGCGGGGCCGACTGCGCCAGCGCCAGCGTGCTACTTTGGGCGCAAAAGAACAGCAGGTCTTGCGCCAGGCGTTCGTTCACACCCGCATCGCCTTGCGCCACGGCGCGCATTTGCGACAGTAGTCGCGAGCCCAGTCGCTTGACCAAGGCATCGACCTCCAGCAAGCCCAGCGCCTGCGCCTCGAACATCGCGGCGGCCAGCTGCCACAAGGTTTTGGAACGCGGCGCGTCTAGACCCATGGCCAGGCCTGCGCTGAGTTCACTCAGGCTGCGTGCATGCTCGGCGCTCGGAGCCCGCATATGTTTGAGCAAGGCGGCCTCAAAGGCCGGCCGCACCGTCGCCGCCGGCAAGGCTTGAACGCGAGCATCCGGCGGCAGATGACGCCAGCTCCATTCAAACTGCCACAGATCGGCCGGGTGAATGCGCTCCGCGCCATTCATCGCCTGCAAGTCCCGGTAGGCCGGGAACAGACTCAAGGTCGACACGGGGCTCGCGGTCTGGCTTGGCAATGGGCTCGCTGTCGAACCACCGGCCAACATCCGCGCGATCAAAGACAGCAAAGCAAAGTCGGCACGTTCGATTGTTTCAACCCGCGCCAAGTCAATCTTGGCAGGCGCTTCAGCCAAGGTCGCCACAGCCTGCTCAGCGGCCCTCAGAACCAGGGAACCGGCCGGCAAACCGACCAAACCCAGCACGCCAGCGACTTGATGCAACTGCGCAGCGGCGGCTTGCAAAGCCGTCTGAGCGCTCGCATTCACCGACGCTGCGGCCTGCCCCTCGACACCCAATCCGGCCGCTGCGGTCTGACGATTTTCACCATCGCGCAAGAGACGGCGCAGGGTCTTGTGAACCGCTTCGAGCGAGCGACGCAACTCCTCTTGCACCCAGGCAAGCGGGCTGAGGTCGGCGGGCAGCTCTGAGTCGCGTGCAATATCCATGCTCAGGTCCCTGGCCTCAAGCAACCTTGAAGCGAGCCACCGACTGCTTCAATGCGTCTGCCGAACGGGACAACTCGTGCACCATCTGGGCGGTCGAACGCGTACCCTCACTGGTCTGCTCGGTCACCGCAAAAATATGCTGAATATTCGATGCCACCTCATTCGCCGACTGCGCCTCGCTGAGCGCCTGGCTTGAAATCTGCGCAATCAATTCATCCAGGCGGCGCGAGACCGTGTCAATTTCCTCCAAGGCGCGGCCGGCCGCATCGGACAAACGCGTGCCTTGCACCACGCCCAGCGTCGAGCGTTCCATCGCCGCCACCGCGTCATGGGTATCGGTCTGAATCGTCTTGACCAAGGCCGCAATCTGGCGCGTCGCATCACCCGAGCGCTCGGCCAAGCGCTGCACTTCCTCGGCCACCACCGAGAAGCCGCGCCCCGCCTCGCCGGCCGACGCCGCCTGGATCGCCGCATTCAGCGCCAGCACATTGGTTTGCTCGGTAATGTCCGAGATCAGCTCGGTAATTTCGCCAATCTCTTGCGACGATTCGCCCAGCCGTTTGATGCGTTTGGAGGTCTCCTGGATATGCTCGCGGATTGAATTCATGCCGCTGATATTGTTCTGCATCGCCTGCAAGCCAGACTCGGCCGCTTGGCGCGACTGCCGCGCAACGGTCGCGGTGGCCTGGGCCTGATTCGACACCTCATTGATGCGCCCGGCCATTTGCAGCACGGCTTCGCCGGTTGAGCGGATTTCGTGCAGCTGCTCTTTCGACGCGGCCAGCAGATCGGTCGAGGTCTGGTCGACCTGGCCGGTGGTGTCGGTTACCCGGGAAG
The DNA here is from genome assembly GCF_025717555.1 of Paucibacter sp. B2R-40. Taxonomy (GTDB): domain Bacteria; phylum Pseudomonadota; class Gammaproteobacteria; order Burkholderiales; family Burkholderiaceae_C; genus Paucibacter_A. The sequence continues at coordinate 180,855 of NZ_JAJIRP010000006.1, forward strand.
CCGTCAGTTGCACCTGGCTGACCAAGTTACGCAATTCTTCGACGGTGTAGTTGACCGAGTCGGCGATCGCGCCGGTGATGTCCTCGGTCACGGTGGCTTGTTGGGTCAAGTCCCCCTCGGCCACCGCTTGCAATTCGTTCATCAAGCGCAAAATCGCGCCCTGATTGGCGTCATTGACGCGTTTGGCTTCTTGCTCCTGCGCCTCGGCCTCGGCCTTTTGCGACTCAGCCATGGCTGCGCGTTGCGCTTGACCGCTGACGTACAGGCGCAAGAATCCCAAAGCGCCGACCACCAAGGCGGTCAAGGAAGCCAGCATCAAAGCCAGCAAGCCCAAGCTGATGCCACCGGCCGACTCCAGCTCCAGGGCCACTTGCTCCAGGCCTTTGCGCAGGCCCTCGCTGTCTCCCAGAATGCTGCTCTGCGCCTCGCGCGCCGACACCAGGCCTTGCAAATTGCCCAGGATCGCCGTCGCCTGTGTGCGGGTTTGATCGTATTGCTTGAGCAGGCTGACCAAGCGGGTGCGCAGTTGGCCGTCTTTGGCGGCTGCCAAACGCAACTCGGCACTGCCATTGAGCAGCGCATCGGTGATCAGCTTGAAGGAATTCAAATCCTTGCCCAGCAAGAACACCGCCTCAGGGCTGACACCCTCTTGGGTCAGAAATTCATTCGCGCTCTTGCCAATACGCTGGGTCAGCATCACCAATTGGCCGGCCGCCGCGATCTCTCCGGCCGAGCCGCCTTGTTGCAATGATTCGGCCGCCACCGCCTCGGCACTTTCCAGCAAGTCAGCCGACTGCCGATTGATCGCCCGCAGGGCCGCCGCCACTTCGGTCAAGACCTTTTCTTGCGACTGCACCAATTGACCGTTTTTAGACGCCCGCTCCACCAGCGGCATCACCACCGCCAAGCTCGGCTGCACGGCCGCAGCCGCTGGGGCCAGCTCCCCTTCGCCACCGCGCAAATTGTTCACCACCGAGCTCAAGATGCCGGTACTTTCCTTCAACTCGGCGAACGCCGCCGGCGTGCCGATCAAGGCCGCTGACACGGATTTGGCCATGCGCTGCGAATGCATCAAGGCCTGGCCGGTGGCCCGCACCTGCGCTGCGCTGCGGGACGCGCCCACCAAGCTCAAACTCACCGTCGCGGCCGTACCCAGCAGGCCCAAGGCCACCAAGGCCGTCAGCACGGCCTGGCGGCGCCCACTGCTGGGCTTCACCGCAGGCACCCGATGGAGCCCATTTTCGGCGGCGGAAACAGTGGAGGCAAAGGTCGCTGTGGTCTCCCCAAATTCGGTGCTGGCGGCCTCCGTGGGCAAGGACTCGGCAATGATGGAGACGGCTGCATCGGGCTGTCTGCCCAAGCTGTCCGGCCCAGGCGCGGCAGCAGGCAAGGCATTGCCAGTCTGCACGGAAGCGCCTTGGTGCGCTGCCAGCTCCGCCTCGGTCTTACCCAGGTTCTTGATCTTGTCCAGGAAGCTCATCTCACCCTCGTTCTTCGTTGGTTAAGCGGGCTTGAACCCAGCTTGTACTTGCTAAACCGAATCAAACCACAACTCGCAAGAACTGTTCATGCCTAGAAAGGGCATCCAAATGCAGCTGTTGCCAAGATCGCCCCTCGGCGTCACGCATATGCGGGCCGGCAAAACGGGGTCGTTTCAAAGCAACTTCCTTCCCCGTTTCATCCAAGCGGGGCCGCTGGTCGCCGTCGCTGGCTTCATCCAGCAACGTCAACTGCTCATCGCCACGCAGACCGACCAAGCGGTCCACCAACAAGGCGCAATTGATATGCAACTCGGGGTTCAATGACACCAGCCGTGTTTGCGCGCTGTCGGCTCGCAACTCGGAACGCACGGCGCCGGTCTCCCGCAGGCCCAAGAACATGGCCAGATCCACCACCGTGAACAAACCGCCGCGCAGATTTGCCACCCCCACCATCCAAGGCTTTGCATAGGGCACGGGCTTGATGGCAACCGGCGTGAAGATTTCGGCCGCCTGCTTCAAAGATAAAAGCAGGCCGTAGCCTCCACATTCGACCGCCAGCCAACTGGCGACCTCGGTCTTTTGTTCGCGCGCATCTTGCATGCGCTGCGCCAGACGTTGCTGGAGCTCCCGCAGGGCTTGCTTATTACTCATTGCCGAGCAGGCCCTAGCCCAGTGCCTTGATCTTGGCCAACAACTCCTCGGCTTTGACCGGCTTCACAACATAGTCGCGCGCGCCCTGACGCATGCCCCAGACCTTGTCGGTTTCTTGGCCCTTGCTGGTGCACATGATCACCGGTACAGCGGCAAAGCGTTCGTCGCGGGTGATGGTGCGGGTCAGTTGGAAGCCGTTTTGGCCCGGCATCACCACGTCCATCAAGATCAGATCGGGCGTCTGCTCGGCCAAGCGCTTCATCGCTTCCTCGCCGTTTTCTGCGGTGCGGACGGTGAAGCCGCGCTTGATCAGCATCTCGCTGAGAACGTGCAACTCGGTCTTGGAATCATCGACCAGCAGGATGTTTTGGATAGGCATAGGTTGTTCCTCAGGCCAGAGCGGCGACAAAGGCGGGGCGCAAATAGCGAAACATCAAACGCCGCGCCGGTGCGCCAGCACAGCCTTCAGCAATTGATCTTTGGTGAAGGGTTTGGTCAGATAGTCTTGCGAGCCCACCATGCGGCCGCGCGCTTTGTCGAACAAACCGTCCTTGCTGGACAGCATGATCACCGGCACGCCGGCGAAGGCAGGGTTGCGTTTGATGATGGCGCAGGTCTGATAGCCATCCAAGCGCGGCATCAAGATGTCGCAAAACACCAGATCCGGCTGATAGTCGCTCAGCTTGGCGAGCGCATCAAAGCCGTCCTCGGCCAGCACCACCTCGTGCCCGCCTTGCTTGAGGAAGATCTCGGCGCTGCGCCGGATGGTGTTGCTGTCGTCGATGACCAGCACCTTGGCCACCGCAGCGTCGCCTGCAACACTGCCGAGTAGATTGCCAGGCGCTTTGCCATTTGCGTTGCCTTCAGGAACTTGCACGTCCAAGCTGTTCTCCCCTCACCAACAAACAAGTGGCCTAGCCTAGCGCCCCACATCAACGCAGTGTGACATGCCGACCCGGCCGTCACGCATTGTTACGTGGGTCGACACCCGTTCAGATGCGGACCATCTCGAAGTCATCTTTGCGCGCCCCGCATTCCGGGCAGGTCCAATTCATATCGACAGCGGCCCACAAGGTGCCGGGCGCGATGCCATGTTCGGGGTCGCCGGTAGCCTCGTCGTAAATCCAGCCACAGATCAGGCACATCCAAGTACTCGCACTAGCTTCGGTCACGATAGGTATCTTTTTTGCTCACTACAATGAGAAGATTGTAGCCACGCCGGACGAGTCCGCCGTCGCTGGTGAATCGGCAAGAATGCCACAGACTGTGGTCGTATTGCACAGTTATTGCACGCTTCACCGCGACCAGAATCCGGCCAAGCCTCTTGCCGCCTGCGGCCAGCCTATTGCAGCATTGATAAAGCTTGCAGAACCCGTTCGATCGCGCCGCACAGCCATGACAAAACCCGCCATTCCAGCCACCTCAGCGGCCGTCCTTGTCGACCCTGCGATGAGCCTCGAAGATCAAGAAGAAGCGCAAGCCCCGGCCTGCGTGATGAGCTTCAATGCCAGCGAAGCGAGCGGTGCCGGCGGCCTGGCTTGCGACATCGCCACCATCGCCGCGATGGGCGCGCATTGCCTGCCGGTGGTGACGTCCATCATCTTGCGCGACACCGCCGAGACCTTCGAGCACCACACGCTGGACTCCGAGACCATCGCCGAACAGGCCCGCATGATCTTGGAAGATGTGCCGATCTCGGCCTGGAAGGTCGGCTTCCTCGGCAGCCCCGAGGGCATCAGCGCGGTGGCCGAGGTCCTGAGTGACTACCCCGATGTGCCCTTGGTCGCCTATCTGCCCAACGTCTCCTGGCTGGACGAGGAGCAGCAGCAGAGTTATCTGGACGCCTTTCGCGAGTTGGTGTTGCCGCAAACCCACGTCCTGGTCGGCAACCACAAGACCTTGACCGACTTTTTGCTGCCCGACTGGGACGCCGACCGCCCGGCCTCGCCGCGCGAATTGGCGGTGGCCGCCGGCCAACATGGCACGGCGCATGTCTTGGTGACCGGCATCAGCATGGCCAACCAATTCGTCGACAACGTGCTGGCCAACTCGCTCGGCCCCATCACCGGTGAGAAGTTCGAGCGTCTGGACGCCAGCTTCATCGGCGCCGGCGACACGCTGTCGGCCTCGCTGGCCGCCTTGCTCTCGGTCGGGGCCGAGATTCACTCGGCCGTCGGCGAAGCGCTGTCCTTTTTGGATCAGGCGCTGGACGCCGGCTTCAGGCCCGGCATGGGCAACGCCATCCCCGACCGCTTCTTCTGGGCGCTGCCGCCCAGCGAGGAAGAGGAAGCCGCTGCGGCCGCCGAAGCTGCGGCTGCGGGTACCCTGCTGGCCGAGTCGGCCGTACCCGAGCCGGAAGACAGCCCGCCGACCCGCCCGTCGCGCCGCATGCATTAATTAGTTAGTTGGATAGATCAACCGTTTTCTCTCGCCCGCTCATGTCCAAAAATCAAACTCTGTTCGAACGCGCCCAGCGCGTGATCCCCGGCGGCGTCAATTCTCCGGTGCGCGCGTTTCGCGCCGTCGGCGGCACCCCGCGCTTCATCACCCGCGGCGACGGTGCCTATATCTATGACGCCGACGGTCAGCGCTATATCGACTACATCGGCTCCTGGGGCCCGATGATTCTGGGTCACGGTCACCCGGCGGTGCTGGAGGCGGTGATCAGCGCCGCGCGCGAAGGCTTCTCCTATGGCGCCCCGACCGAACGCGAAATCGAGCTGGCCGAAGAGATTCTCAAGTTGGTGCCCAGCATGGAACAGGTGCGCCTGGTCTCTTCCGGCACCGAGGCGACGATGAGCGCCATCCGCCTGGCGCGCGGCGCCACCGGGCGGAGCAAGTTCATCAAGTTCGAGGGCTGCTATCACGGCCACACCGATGCCTTGCTGGTCAAGGCGGGCTCGGGCCTTGCCACCTTTGGCCACCCGACCAGTGCCGGCGTGCCCGAAGAAGTGGCGCAGCACACCTTGGTGCTGGAGTTCAACCACTTGGCGCAGCTGGAAGAAGCCTTCCTGCTGCACGGCAAGTCGCTGGCCTGCGTGATCATCGAGCCGATTGCCGGCAATATGAACTTCGTGCGCACGCAAGTCGCCTATATGAAGCGGCTGCGCGAGCTCTGCACCGAGTCCGGCGCGCTCTTGGTGCTGGACGAGGTGATGACCGGTTTTCGCGTTGGCTTAGCTTCCGCGCAGGGCCTTTACGCCCAGCTGATCCCCGGCTTCAAGCCCGACATCAGCGTGTTCGGCAAGGTCATCGGCGGCGGCATGCCGCTGGCGGCTTTCGGCGCCAGCCGCGAGATCATGAAGCACTTGGCTCCCTTGGGCGGCGTCTACCAAGCCGGCACCTTGAGTGGCAACCCGGTCGCCACCGCCTGCGGCCTGGCAACGCTGCGCGAGATTCAAAAGCCCGGCTTCTTCGAGGCGCTGTCGGCCAAAACCCGCAGTCTGGTCGACGGCTTGGCGACGGTCGCCAAAGCCAATGGCGTGCCCTTCAGCGTTGACTGCGAAGGCGGCATGTTCGGCTTCTTCCTGATGGACAAGTTGCCGCAGGAATACCAGACGGTGATGACGACCGACAAGGCTAGATTCAACCAATTCTTCCACGCGATGCTCGACGCCGGTGTCTACCTGGCACCCGCGCTGTATGAAGCCGGCTTTGTGTCGGCCGCCCACAGCGAGGCCGATATCGAGGCCACGCTGGCAGCGGCCGCGCAAGCCTTGCGCTGATCCGCGCTGATTCGACATTAGCCAACCTCGGTTCAAGATGCATATCCACATCCTCGGTATCTGCGGCACCTTTATGGGCGGCCTGGCCGCCTTGGCCCGCGAGGCGGGCCACAAGGTCACCGGCTGCGACGCCAATGTCTACCCGCCCATGAGCGATCAGCTCCAAGCCCTGGGCATCGAATTGACAGAAGGCTTCGGTGCCGATCAACTCGCGCTCAAGCCGGATCTGTTCGTGATCGGCAATGTGGTCACGCGAGGCGAGAAGTTCCCGCTGATGGAAGCCATTTTGGACGCCGGCCTGCCCTACACCAGCGGCCCGCAGTGGTTATCGGACCATGTGCTGCAGGGCCGCCATGTGCTGGCCGTGGCCGGCACCCATGGCAAGACCTCGACCACCTCGATGCTGGCTTGGATTCTTGAGCACGCGGGTCTGCAGCCGGGCTTCTTGGTCGGCGGCGTGCCGCAGAATTTCGGTGTTTCAGCCAGGCTAGGTCTCGGGAACACCTTTGTTATTGAAGCGGATGAGTACGACACCGCCTTTTTTGACAAGCGCAGCAAGTTCGTTCACTACCGCCCGCGCACGGCCGTGCTGAATAACCTCGAATTCGACCATGCCGACATCTTTGCCGACCTGGCCGCCATCGAGACGCAATTCCATCACTTGGTGCGCACCGTGCCGGCCAAGGGCCGCTTGGTCGTCAACGCACGCGAAGAGGCGCTGCAGCGGGTCTTGAGCCGCGGCTGCTGGAGCGAATTGCAGCGCTTTGGCGCGCGCAAGGAAGAGCCAGGCGCGCTGCGCGCGCGCGGCGAGCCGCAGGCCTTTGATGTGCTGCGCGGCAGCCTGAAGGTTGCGCGCGTCGAGTGGGCTTTGTACGGCGAACATAACCAATTGAATGCACTGGCTGCGATCGCTGCAGCCGAGCATGTCGGCGTGACGCCCGAGCAAAGTGCCGCAGCGCTGGCCGCTTTCAAGAATGTGCGTCGCCGCATGGAGCTGCGCGGTGAGGTGAACCAGATCAAGGTCTACGACGACTTTGCCCACCACCCGACCGCCATCCGCACCACGGTGGGCGGCCTGCGCCGACGCATTGCGCCAATTGAGCGCATCCTGGCCATCTTCGAGCCGCGCTCCAATACGATGAAGCTGGGCGCCATGAAGGCGCAGCTGCCCTGGGCGTTGGAAGAAGCCGACCTGAGTTTTTGCAATCAGCTAGGCCTGGACTGGGATGCCAAGGACACCTTGGCGCCACTGGGCGCGCAGGCCATCGTCGGTGCTGATGTCGACGCGCTGGTCGCAGCCGTAGTCAAGGCCGCCAAACCCGGCGACCACCTTTTATGCATGAGCAATGGCAGCTTCGGCGGCATTCATGAGAAGTTGCTGGCCGCCTTGGCTGGCAAATGAAGGACTCCATTCGCCCCACGCGGATTGATGAAATCTCCCGCCTGTTCGAGATTCGCGCGACCACCCGCGAAAACGCCATCGGCAGGGCGCGTTTGGCCGAGCTGGGTATCACGCCCGACAGCATTCGATCGGCCCTGCAGGCGGGCGAAATGCACAGCTGGGTCGCCCTGCCGGGTGAACACGCCGTCGCGTTTTGCAGCGTCGCAGACCGCAGCGGCGAGGTCTTGGTGCTGGCGGTGCAAGCCGGCTTTGAAGGCCGAGGTTTGGGCCGGGCCTTGCTGCAGACCGCCGTAAAGCATCTGCGCGAAGTGGCCGGCTGCGAGCGCATCTGGCTGATGGCCGGCGTAGACCCAACGCTCAGATCGCACGGGTTTTATCGCGCCCAGGGCTGGCGGCCCAGCGGGCGGCGCGATGAGAGCGGCGATGAGGAATTGAACTTGGCTTAGCGCCGCCGCACCCAACCCACCAAACTCGCCGCACCAATGGCCAGCAACAAGGCCAGCGCCGCGCCATAGAACACGCCTCTGGGCTGCCCTCGGTCCATCAAAGCACCGAAAATTGGCGCGGCCACGGCGAAGCCCAGATCCAGCCCCGAGTAGACGGTACCGTAGACCCGCCCAGTGGCGCCCGGTGGCGCGGCGCGCTTGATCAACATATCGCGCGAGGGCCCGGCCAGGCCGGTGCCAAAGCCCGCCACCGCCACCACCGTGGCAGCCAGCAGCGGTGCGATCCAACCCGTCGCGGCCAAGGCCAAGAGCGCGCTGGCGCCGGCCAAGCCGACGGTGATATTGCGCTCCAGCGATGCGGACTTGGCGACCCAAAAGCCCCCAATCACCATGCCGAGGGCGCCACTGAGCATATAGCCGGTGACGACAAAGGCGGTGGCCTTCAAAGGCAGGCCGTAGAGGCTGGCCAAGGCCGGGCTGGCAAAGCTCTGAATTGCCGTCAAGGCGGCGGTGCCGAAAAAGAAAAACGAGAAACACAGCCAGACCGAGGGCAGGCGCAAAAAGGCCATCGGATGCTCATCTTTGACTGCGGCGGCGCCGGGTTTGTCATGCGACCAAGCGCCCTGGCTGTCGTCGATGGCATCCCGCTTGAGCCATAACAGCGCCAACACCGCCAGCGCCAACATGCCGGTACCCAGATAGGCATAACGCCAATTTCCACTGGTTTCGGCGATGCCAATGGAAAACACCGGCGCCAGCGCCCAGCCCAGATTGCCGGTGATGCCATGCACCGAGAAGGCGTGGCCCAGCCTGGCTTGCGAAACCCGCTTGTTCAGGATCGTGAAGTCGGCCGGGTGGAACGGCGCATTGCCCAAACCCGCCAGTGCGGCCGCCAGCAGCAATCCGCCAAAGCCGCCCGCCAAGGCTGCCGCAACCGAGGCCAGCACGAAACAGCTCAGCGCCGCGAACAAGACCGGCCGCGCGCCGGTGCGGTCGACCAAAAAGCCGGCCATGGCTTGACCCAGGCCCGAGATGATGAAAAACGTCGTCACCAACAAGCCGAGCTGCGAGTAGCTGAGGCCAAAGTCATGCATAAAGGCCGGGAACAGCGGCGGCAAGAGCATATGGAAAAAGTGCGAGGTACCGTGAGCCAGGCCGATCAAGCCTATGGTGGAGAAGTCGCGGCGCGCTTGCTCGCTGGCCTGGAGAGGAAGGGTTGCTGTGTTCATGGCTAGACTTTAGGCGCGGCGCTGCCGGCCGGGTTACGATAGGCCGACAAGTTCTATCGAATTCAAGCCATCGCTGCTCCGTGACCCGCAAACCATCCTCCCAAGGCATTGCCAAGCGCATCAGCCTGCCGCCGCTGGACCCGCAGCGCTACGCGCCATTTGCCGAGCGGCCGGTGCGCGCCAAGGCCCGGGTCTTGGACCATGATGTGGACATTCAGGCCCACCACCATGCTTGGGGCCAGCTGGTGTTTTCGATCAGCGGCGCGGTGCGAGTCAACACCGCGCATGCCACTTACCTGGTGCCGCCGGCGCGCGCCGTCTGGATCGCGCCGGGCATCGTCCACGCGGTGACCGCCGTCGAGCGCGCCGATCTGCGCACCGTCTACCTGCATCAAGCGCCCAGCGACGGACCGGCATGGCTGGATTGCCGCGTGCTGGAGGTGACACCGCTGCTGCGCGAGTTGGTGATGCAGTTGGCCATCTCGCCCGATGCAGCCCAGGAGCCGCGCCGCGAAGCTTGCATCGCCAGCCTGGTGCTGGATGAATTGAGACGCGCCAACAGTCTGCGCTTGGGCGTTGACCTGCCGCAAGACAAGCGCCTGCGCCGCCTGTGTGAGGCAATGCTGGTCGAGCCACTGCGCCATGCCGATCTGGACGGCTGGGCGGCCGAGGTAGGGGCCAGTGCGCGCACGGTTTCGAGACTGTTCCGTGATGAGCTGGGCAGCAGCTACGCGCAGTGGCGCTCGCAGGTCTTGCTGGCCCGCGCGCTCACCCTGGCCGCCCGCAAGATGCCGATGAGCCTGATCGCGCATGAACTGGGCTACGCCAGCGCCAGCGCCTTCACCGCGATGGTGACGCGCACGGTCGGCATGCCACCCAGCAAGTTCTTCGCTGAGGCTTGATGTTTTTGTCACACCCTTAAAATTCTCGCCATGAATCAACAAGTTCTCTTTGACTACACCCGCCAAGACGGCGATGGCCTCAGCTGTACCGCACAAGCCTGGGCTAAAACGCCTGCGCCGCTGAACAAGAGCCAAAAGCAGGCGCTCAAGGCCCGCGCGGCCGAGTTGCTGAAGGCCAAGAACGCGGTGCTGGTGGCGCATTTCTACGTCGACGGCGACCTGCAAGACTTGGCGCTGGAGACCGGTGGCTGCGTGTCCGACTCCCTGGAGATGGCTCGCTTTGGCCGCGACCATGCGGCCTCGACGCTGGTGGTGGCCGGCGTGCGCTTCATGGGAGAAAGTGCCAAGATTTTGAGCCCTGAAAAGCGCGTGCTGATGCCCGATCTGGACGCCACCTGCTCGCTCGATCTGGGCTGCCCGGCCGATCAGTTCGCGGCTTTTTGCGACGCGCATCCGGACCGCACCGTGGTCGTCTACGCCAACACCAGCGCTGCCGTCAAGGCGCGCGCCGACTGGATGGTTACCAGCTCCTGCGCGTTGGAGATCGTCTCGGCGCTTAAAAGCCAGGGCAAAAAAATCCTCTGGGCGCCCGACCGCCATCTGGGCCGCTATATCGAGGAGCAGACCGGCGCCGACATGCTGATGTGGCAAGGCGACTGCATCGTCCACAACGAATTCAAGGGTCTGGAGCTCCAGTTGCTGCGCGAGCAGCATCCGGACGCCATGATTCTGGTCCACCCCGAGTCACCGCAAAGCGTGGTGGCGCTGGCCGATGTGGTCGGATCGACCTCGGCGCTGATCAAGGCGGTGGTCGAAGGGACGGCACAGGAATACATCGTCGCCACCGACAACGGCATCCTCCACCGGATGCGCCAGTTAGCTCCAAGCAAGACGCTGATCGAAGCCCCCACAGCGGGAAACAGCGCCACCTGCAAGAGCTGCGCGCACTGCCCCTGGATGGCGATGAACGGGCTGCAAGGTCTGGTGGATTGCCTGGAGCGCGGCCTGCCGGAGAACGAGATCGAAGAGGCCACCCGCGTCAAGGCACTGGGCTGCATTGAGCGCATGCTGGACTTCACGGCCAAGTCAAAAGCTTCGGCAGCGCGCCTGGTGCCGGGCATCGGCGCAGCCTGAAGACGCCAAACAGGCCAAACAGGCCAAGCAGGCAGGCCGGCAAATAAGCGACCAGATCAGGGCTTTTCAGCGGCCCGCTGAAGGCAAAAAGCGTTTATCGTGTGGGAATCTCTGACGCAGGACTAGCCCCATGACCCAAGACTTCAGCTCGATCTATAACCACCACGAACGCGAGGTGCTGGGTGCCGTGATGGCCTTGGCGCCGCAGTTCCCGGCTATCGCCGCCGACAGCGACCTGCTCTGCGACGTCGCCTGCGTGGCCCTGAACCGCCTGCCGCCGCGCTACATCCGCCACGCGGTCGACTTCTTGTTCTACCTGACCGAGCATGAGCGACGCGAGATTGACGCCGCCATCGAAGAGTCGGTCGGCTACGCCTTCAACTTCGTGCAGGCGCGGTTGGCGCTGCGCGCCAAGCCCTGAGGGCCGGCTGCGTCAAAGCTTGCGCAAGCCTCGCTCAGCCATCAAGACCGTCGGGAAACTGACCGGCAGCGTCAGCGGATAGTCGCGGCTGTAATGCAGGCCGCGGCTCTCGTGGCGAAGCAAGGCAGAGCGCACGATCAACTCGGCGCAGTCGACCAGATTGCGCAGCTCCAGCAGGTCGCGGCTGACGCGGAAATTGGCGTAGTAATCATCGATCTCGCCGCGCAGCAAGGCGATGCGGTGCAGCGCCCGCTCCAGCCGTTTGGTGGTGCGCACAATGCCGACATAGTTCCACATCAAAAGACGTAGCTCGTCCCAGTTATGCGCGATGACGACCTGCTCATCGGCGTCTTCGACCTGGCTTTCATCCCAACCCGGCAGGGGTGCAGGCTCGGTCTCGGGCAGGCCCAAGATGTGCTCGGCACAGGTCTGGCCCAAAACCACGCATTCCAATAGCGAGTTGCTGGCCAGGCGATTCGCGCCATGCAGGCCAGTGTAGGCCGTCTCACCCACCGCATAGACGCCCGGCATATCGCTGCGCCCGGCCAGATCGGTGACCACGCCGCCACAGGTGAAATGCACGGCCGGCACGACCGGAATCGGCTGTTTGGCGATGTCTATGCCCAAGCTCAGGCAGCGCGCATGGACGGTCGGGAAATGCTCTTTCAAAAAGGCCTCGCCCAGATGCGTGGCGTCCAGCCACACATGGTCAACGCCGTGCTTCTTCATCTCGAAGTCAATCGCGCGAGCAACGATATCGCGCGGCGCCAGCTCCATCCGTGCATCATGCGCGGCCATGAAACGGCCACCACCCACATGCTCGGGCAGCTTCAAATAGCCGCCCTCACCGCGCAGCGCCTCGGTGATCAAAAAGCTGCGCTCCTGGGGGTGATACAAGCAAGTCGGGTGGAACTGGATGAACTCCATATTCGCGACCCGGCAGCCGGCCCGCCACGCCATCGCGATGCCGTCGCCGGTGGACGTATCCGGGTTGGTGGTGTAACGGTAAACCTTGCCGGCGCCGCCGGTGGCCAGCACCACTGCACGCGCCGGCAGCGCTTCAACGCGCTGGGTGTCGATGTCGAGCGCGTAGATGCCGTAGCAACGCGGCTCTTCCTCGCGCTGCACATGGCGCGAGGTGATCAGATCCAATGCCATCCAGCGCTGGCGCAGCGTGATGTTCGGGTGGGCCTTGGCGGCAGCCAGCAACTGGTCATGGATGGCCTTGCCGGTGGCGTCGGCCGCATGGGCAATACGGCGCACCGCATGGCCGCCTTCGCGCGTCAGGTGCAAGCCCAGCGGGCCGTCGTCATCGGGCGTGAAGGGCACGCCCTGGTTGACCAACCATTCGACCGCCGCGGCGCTGCGCTCGGCGATGAAGCGGGCTGTAGCCGCATCGACCAGGCCGGCCCCGGCGTCTTGCGTGTCGCGCACATGGGACTCGATGCTGTCGTCATTGCCCAGCACGCCGACGATGCCGCCCTGCGCCCAGGCGGTGGCCCCTTCGGTCAACTCACGCTTGGCCAGCACCACCACCGGCACCGTGTCAGCCAGATGCAGCGCCACTGTCAAACCGGCCAGGCCGGCTCCCACGATCACAACGGGCGACACCGGCGGGGCGGGCGACTTCGACTTGGCAGCAGCAGCATTCATTCGTGGGCTTCCGGCGCCTTGTTGAGGGCGCCATGCAGGGGCAGGAGAATGGATTCTAAAGACAGGCTTGGGAGGCAGAGCCGAACGGGCTGGGATGCCACTTCAAACTGAGCGCCCACTCGGAGTGGATTGGGCAGTCGAACTACGTTTCAGCTGTCTTAATTTCAATGATCTAGCTGGGCTAAACGGTGCCGGGATCATTGCGTAAGGCCTGATGGACTTCGGCTAATCCACCCTCCCCGCACGATGCCGGGAGTTCGCCCCGGCGGGCGACCTACTTCTCTTGTCTCGCCAAGAGAAGTAGGCCAGAGAAGGCGACCCTGCCGCATGGCCCTGCGGGTTCGCTCGGATGCTCCAATTTGCCGGGCCGCGCCCAACTCACTTCGCGCCCTAACGGCCGCTACGTTCAAACAGGGGGCGCGAAGTCAGTTCTTGAAGTCGCTGCGCGACGCCCAGCAAATTCTCCGCTCCTCGCCCATGCAGAAGGGGAACTCCAAAGAACACGGCTCGCTGCGCATCGCCTCGAACTGGGTGCTGCGCGCAGCGCGCACCCCTCAAGGAGATGCGCAGCGAGCCACAACGCTTAGTCCCGTATGACTGGGTGAGGAGCGCAGCAATTCAGGGCAGGCGCGCAGCGCCCTCAATGACTGACTTCGCGCCCCCTGTTTGAACGTAGCGGCCGCAGGGCGCGCAGTGAGTTGGGCGCGGGCCCTGAATTGCGAACACCGCAACGAACCCCGCAGGGGCCAGGCGTCCGGGTCGACTTCTCTTGCCTACTTCTCTTGGCGAAGCAAGAGAAGTAGGTCGGCTGCCGGGACGAACTCCCGGCATCGTGCAGGAAGAGCAAACATGCATCTGATCAGGTCTTGCTGACCCCGATCCAGAGCGTCTGGCCAGGGTGGCGCAGCTTCAAAGCGAAAAGCACAGCTGCATTCGCTGGCCTGACAACGCAGGGGACTGTGAGAAAGTGGAGCCCAGTCCAGCGTAGTTTGCGAAGACTGAGCTGAGCCACACTCCAAGTCAATCTCTTGCCTCCTGAGCAACATGGATCACAGCGACCAGTCCTCATCCACCGCCCAAGCCTTCGGCAGCTTCGCGCAGAGCTACGCCGAAAAATACTTTGGCCTTCCGGACTACCATGCTCATCTAGACCGCTTCCTCAACGGACTGAAACTCGAACAGACCGCCCTCCTGGACCTCGCCTGCGGCCCGGGCAACGTCAGCGCTTATCTGCTAGCGCGCCGTCCAAGCCTGCGCATCCATGGCCTGGACCTAGCCCCCGAGATGATAGAGATCGCGCGCCGAAAAATTCAGGATGCGGTCTCTGAAGTGGGCGACTGCCGCGACCTGGCCCTACTGAACCGCCAGGGTCTCCGCTACGACGCAGCGGTTTTTTCCTTCGGCCTGAGCTATCTCAACGATGGGGACGCCGACCAATGCCTCAAGGGCTTGTACGCCCAGCTGCGGCCCTCGGCCTCGCTCTACCTCACAAGCCTCACCGGCGACCCCGCGCAGTCTGGCTCCATCGAGGTCAACGGGCACAGCCTCTATACAGCCTATCGCAGCGCCGACGACATCCTGGCCCGCATCACGGCTGCCGGCTTCCAGGTAAGCTTCAGTGCATTGATCTCAAGCCCGGCGAATGCGACAGTGCAAACGCAGGACTTGGTGGCAATTGCGACCCGAGGAGAGGATGAAGTGCAGACGGGGCGTTAAGGGTCTGCAGCCTCACCACTACCCCACATCCCCCCGTTCCCACTCCGGCGGCGCCCACAAATGCTTGAACGCCAGCCACCAAGACCCCTTCTCGCGCAACTCGCGCCGCATGTCCTTCAACATCGCCGCCCATTCATGCACATTCAGCCAGACCAGATTATTGGTCGGCACCGGGTGCTCCAGGCCGTAATCCACCGCCTCCTGTTCCGGCACAAAGCTGCCGAACAGACGGTCAAAAATGATCAAGGTGCCGCCGAAGTTACGGTCTATATAAACGGGGTTGCGGCCATGGTGAGCGCGGTGATGCGAAGGCGTGTTGAACAGCCACTCGAACCAGGCCGGCAGCTTGCCCACCCATTGCGTGTGCACAAAGAACTGATAGCCCAGGTTCAGAGACAGCGCAAACAAGACCCAATGCGGCTCGAAGCCCAGCCAGACCATGGGCGTGTAGAACAACCAATTGCCGGCAATCGCATAGAACCAGCTCTGGCGCAGCGCGGTGGTGAAGTTCATATGCTCGGAGCCGTGATGCACGACATGCGCGCACCAGAACCAGCGGATGCGGTGGCTGGCGCGGTGAAAGCCGTAGTACAGCAGCTCAACACCCATAAAGAGCGCAAAAAAGGTCCAGGGCGTGATCTCTATCGTCCAGATTCGAAATTGATAGGCCCACTGCATCGCCGGGATCACCAAGACGATCACCAGCAATAGGTCGACGAACAAATAGCTGCCGCCGCTGTTCATGCTCATGAAGGTGTCGCGCCAGGTGTAAACGCCGGGCGTCTTGCGAAAACGCCAGGCCTCCAGTGCGATGCTCAGCATGAACAGTGGCGACAAGAGCAGCAGGGTCAGGTCGCGCGGGTCGAGATGCTGGCGAAAAAAATCGAGCAAGTGTTCCATGTCTTCACAGGCCTATGGGTTCAAATCGAGCTGCCGATCTTGCAAGCTTATGTGCGTTTTGCCTTGACCATACGCGCCAACATGGCGCGGGGTAAACCACGGCTGTGATGGGCGCTGCGCTGCGGCATCATCATGCCCCATGACCGAAGCCCGCCTTGCCGCCTCCTATGTGCATCTGCTCTACGAGTATTTGCGCGGGCTGGGGCTTGACCCCCTGAAGCTGCTCGGCCCCTTGCCCAGCGGCCATTTTGTAGCGCTGGCCACATGGCGCGCCGCACTGGATCTGGCCCAAGCGTTGGACCCTCGCCCTGCTTTGAGCCTGCGCCTGGCCGCCGGCATCAGCGCGCGGCATTTCGGGGTGGTGGGCTTCGCGGCGCTGGCCTGCCCGAACCTGTTCGCGGCGCTGCAGCGCCTGGAGCGCTTTCACAACTCGGTCTATGACGTCAACCCGGCGCAGGTCCAGCTTAGCGAACAAGGCCTTTGCATTGAGTGGGGCACGGCACGCGGGCGCCCGGGCGCCTTGGTTGACGAGACCGCGCTGGCCTCGCTGGTGCAGTTGACGCGCGACTTCACCGGGCGGCGGCTGGCGCCGCTGCAAGTCGACTTCGTCAACCCAAGGCCGCTCGATACCTCGCCTTACTTGAGCTTCTTCGGCTGCCCGGTCTATTTTGAGCAGCCTTCGACAAGGCTGCTGCTGGCGACGCAAGACCTCGCCCTGCCGCTGCGCAAGTCTGACCCTGCCCTCTTGGCGCTGCTTGACGCGCAAGCTGAAGCCTTGTTGCAAGCGGTCAGTACGGTGGCTGCACCCGTTGCGGCCTTCCGGCTCAGCTTGGTGGCCTTGATACGCGAAGGCCACACCTCGCTGGCCGCGCTGGCGCGGGCCCACCACCTCAGCCCACGCAGCCTGCAGCGGCGCTTGGCCGAGCAAGGCCTGAGCTTCCAAGCGCTGCTGGACGGCACCCGCCGGCAACTCGCCGAAGCCTATTTGCGCAGCTCCGATCTGGAGCTCAGCGAGATCGCTCTGCTCTTGGGTTTTTCCGAGCAAAGTGCCTTCACGCGCGCCTTCGGTCAATGGACCGGCATGGCCCCGGCGAATTGGCGCAAACAACATTTGAGAGGCCCACTTTGACTGAAGCCCGCAGCCGCTTGCCGACGCCACCGCCCGAGGTGGTGATAGACGGCGCACCGGCAATCGGCCGTTATGCCGGACGCATCGCGACGATTGACTGGCGCGCCTTGAGCGGGCCGCATCAACGCTCGGACTTGTGGCTGCGCCTGCATCACAAGCGCTGGCACTATGTGGGGCTGGGCAATGGTGAGTTGTTCATCGGCGTGGCCATCGTCGACCTGGGTTGGACCTGCACCGCATTCGCCTATGTGTTCGAGCGCGGCAGCAAAACGCTCTTGGCCAATTGGCGCCAGGACGGTTTGCCGGGCCTGCAATGCCGCGTGTCGGATCAGCCCTTGAGCGGATGCGACAGTTGGTTCCGAGGGCCTGGTGCGCGCCTGAGCTTGCGCCATCAGCCTGAGGACACACTGAATCTGAAGGTGCAGACCGCTGGCATCGACTTGCAAGCCGAGTTGAGCTTGACTGACGCCGCGCCCTTGCTCTTGGCCATAGGCCGGATAGAGAACGGCGGTGTGGCCCATGCGACGCAAAAGAGCCCGGCGCTGACGGTCAAAGGCCTGTTGAAGGTCGACGGCCACGCTTCTTTCTCACTGGACGATGCGATCGCCAGCGTGGATGCCTCCAACGGCCTCTTGGCTCGCAACACCGATTGGCGCTGGGCTTGCGCGCACAGCACGGAAGTCGGCTTCAATCTGCAGAACGGCTATTTCGGCGCCAACGAGAACGCGCTCTGGCTGCAGGGGGAATTGATTCCCCTGGGCGCGGCGCGTTTTGAGTTTGACCCCAAGTGCCCGCTGGAGCCCTGGCATGTCAGTACTGATGACGGCCTGCTGGACCTGAGCTTCAGCCCCGAAGGCGCGCGCCAAGAAGACCGCAATTTATTCATCGCGGCCAGCCATTACATCCAGCCGGTTGGCACCTTCAGCGGCATGGTCAAGGCCTCAAAAGACGCCCTGCCCTTCGCCGTCAAAGGCTTGCTCGGCGTGACCGAGGATCACCAATCGCGCTGGTGATCGTGGCGATGCCCCGGTCAGCTGCTTACTTGTAAAACGCTTCGACCTTGCCCTTGATCTTCATCATCAGCGGGTTGCCCTTGCGGTCGCGCGTCTTGGCGGCGCGCACCATCACCCAGCCTTCGCTGATCGAATATTCCTCGACGTCGGAACGCTCTTTGCCATTCAGACGGATGCCGATTTCATGCTGGAACACGGCCGCGTTGAAATGCGGGCTGCGCTCGTCCACCGACAGGCGGTCGGGGATGGCGGGCTTTTCAGCGGCGGCTGCGGCGGTGATTTCTGGCTGGGCTTCGGTCATGATTTCTTTTGCTACTGATTTCAATGGCGCCTCACAAGTGCATCTAGGAGGCGGACAGGCCCGATTCTCGCGGATAAATCTCAGTTAACTCTGCCAAGCCGCAGCGTTTTCACCCGGATCGCGGCGGGCAGCTCGCGGCGATACTGCAGCCCACCTGACCCAATCCGCCCTCGACACGCTCCATGCGCAAACTTCTGCTTCCCTTTTTGCTTCCCGTCTTGCTCGCCACCAGCTTCGCAGCCGGCGCACGTGACAACCCGCTGCTACAGCCCTCAAGCCTGCCGCTCGGCTATCCGCATTTCGACCAGATCCAAGACGCCGATTTCGCGCCGGCGCTGCAGGCCGGCATGGCGCTGCACTGGCGTGAAGTCGACAACATCCTGCGCAATCCGGCAGCGCCGACCTTCGAGAACACGGTGGAAGCGTTGGAGCGCGCAGGCCGCCTGCTTGGCCGCACGCAAAACATGCTGGGCAGCCTCAGCGGCACCGACAACAACCCGGCCCGCCAAGCCTTGCAGCAACGCTTGGCGCCCGAGATGGCCGCACACCGCGACCGCATCGCGCTGGACCCGCGCCTGTTCGCCCGCATAGACGCGCTACTCAAGGCCAAACCCAAACTCGACGCCGAGCAGCAACGCCTGCTGGAGCGCATGCACCGCAATCTGCGCCGCGCCGGCGCCGAGCTGCCCCTCGACAAGCAGCAGCGCCTGCGCGAGATCAACAGTGAACTCGCGCAGATGGGCGCAGAGTTCAACCGCAAGGTGCTGGCCGGCGTCAACGACGCGGCCTTGTTCATCACCGACCGCGCTGCACTGACAGGTCTGAGCGATGCCGAAATCGACGCACTCAAGCAAGCCGACGGACGCTTTCAAATAGCGCTGCAAAACACCACCGGCCAGCCCTTGTTGCACCGCTTGCAGCACCGCCCCCTGCGCGAGCAGCTCTACAAGGCTTCGATTGCACGCGGCAGCCAGGGCGACGCCAACGACACCACAGCCCTGGTCAGCCGCTTTGCCGCCCTGCGCGCCGAGCGCGCCGCGCTGCTGGGTTTTGCCACCTACGCGGACTTTGAATTGCAGGAGCAGACCGCCAAAGAGGTCAAGACCGTCAATGCGCTGCTGCGCCAATTGGCACCTGCGGCAGTGGCCTCGGCACGCAAGGAACAGGTCGCGCTGCAACAGCTGGCCGACCAGGAACAAGACGCCGCCGGACAGCCGCGCTTCGCCTTGCAGGCCTGGGACTGGGATTTCTACAGCGAGCGTCTGCGTGCCGTCCAGCATGGCTACGACGGCGAGCAGCTGCGCCCCTACCTTGAATTGCAGACGGTGCTGGAGCGCGGTGTTTTCCATGCCGCCACCGAACTGTTCGGTTTGACCTTCAAGCGGCGCCACGATCTGCCGGTCTACCACCCCGATGTGCAGGTCTGGGAGGTCTTCGCGCCGAATGGCAAGACGCAGGCGCTGTTGCTGCTGGACCTCTACGCCCGCCCCAGCAAACGCGGTGGCGCCTGGGCCAATGGCTATGTGCGCCAGAGCCGCTTATTCGGCGAGAAGCCCGTGGTCGGCAACCATCTGAACATCCCCAAGCCGGCGCCAGGCCAGCCCACACTATTGACCTGGAGCGAAGCCAACACCTTGTTCCATGAGTTCGGCCACAACCTGCACAGCATGCTCAGCGACATCCGCTACCCCGGCTTGGCCGGCACGCCGCGTGACTATGTCGAGTACCCATCCCAGGTCAACGAAATGTGGCTGAGCTGGCCCTCGGTGTTCAAGCACTATGCCCGCCACCATCAGACTGGCGCGCCCATGCCCGAGGCCTTGTTGAACAAGGTGCTGGGCGCCGGCACTTTCAACCAGGGCTTCGCGACCACCGAATACCTGGGCGCGACGCTGCTTGACCAGCGCTGGCATCAACTGAGCTTGGCCGAAGTCCCCAAGCCCGAAATGGTGATGGCGTTTGAAGCTCGCGTGCTGCAGCAAGAAGGCTTTGGCCCCGACCAGACCTTGGTCGCACCGCGCTACCGCACGCCTTATTTCAGCCATATGGTCGGCGGCTATTCGGCCGGCTACTACAGCTATCTGTGGAGCGAGCTGCTGGATGCGACCACGGTCGAGTGGATAGAGAAAAACGGGGGCTTAAGCCGCCAGGTGGGCGAGCAACTCAAGCGCCATGTGCTGTCGATTGGCGGCAGCAAAGACATCATGGCGGAGTTCGAGACGATGGTCGGGTCGAAGCCGAAGCTGGAACCGTACCTGAAGCGACGTGGACTGAGCTTGAGCAACTGAGCCTCGATCGCTTGCTTGATAACGACTGATTAACACAGACCATTTTGAACAATTTGACCGCCTTCCACCCCAGCCACAACGCCCAATTCGAAACGCTGCCAAACGGCCTGCGCACCGTCGTGATTCCTATGCCCTGGCGCCAAACGGTCAGCCTGAGCGTCTTCATACGCACCGGCAGCCTTGATGAGAGCTCCCGGCAGAACGGCATCAGCCATGTCGTCGAGCATATGGCCTTCAAGGGCACGGCAAGCCGTGATTGCCAGCGCATCAACCTCGACGCCGAGGCCATGGGCGCCGAGGTCAATGCACACACCGACAAAGACCACACCGCTTTTCACATCGAAGGCTTACCCGCCGACTTGCCGGCCTTTGTGGCCTGGCTGGCCGACATTGTGCTGAACAGCAACTTTCCGGCCGATGAGCTGGAACGAGAGCGGCGCGTGATCGAGCAAGAGTTCAACGAGTTCGAGGACGACCCCAGCAGCGTCGTCTTCCAGTTGCTGGACCGCGCGTGCTATGGCCAGCGCCATGCCGCTGGGCGACCCATCATCGGCACGCGAGCCAATATCCTGCGTTTCAGCCGCGATGAGCTGCTGGCCTACGTCCAGGCCCAGTACACCGCCAGCAATGTGGTGGTGGCCGTGGCCGGGCCGGTGGACGGGGAGGCGTTTTCGCGGCTGGTTGAGCAGTTCTTCGGCGCCATGCCTGAGGGTCAGCCGAATGCGCTGAGCGCGCCGCTCTGGCAAGGCGGCATGAAGACCAGGCGTATGGCGGGCAGCGGCCAATGTCAGCTGATGCTGGGTTTTGAAGCGCCAAGCCTGGGCGAGTACAAGAGCCGCCGGCATCTGCCCCATGTGCTGGCCGCTGCCCTGCTGGGCGAGGGCATGAGCTCGCCGCTGCTGGACGAGATCCGCGAGCGCCGCGGGCTGGCCTATCACGTCGCCTGCTCAGCCGACATCCTGCCGCTCTACGGCCAGTTTTTGATCGAGGGCGCGACCGCACCGGCCCAGGCCGAGGAGTTCTTAAAAGCGGTGCAGCAATTGCTGCAGCGTCAGGCCGACGGGCCGCTGAACAAGGTCGCGCTGGCGCGTGCGCGCAAGCAGTTGCAAGTGCGCGGGCTGCGGGCGCTGGAGCAGCCGGCGCGGCGCATGGAAGCCGCCGCGCAAGAGCTGTTCAACTTCGGCCGGCTGCGCGAGCCCCAAGAGGCGATGGCGCAACTGCAAGCGGTCACGGGCGCGCAGGTACAGGCGGTGTTCGAGCAGCTGCTCCAGCCCGGCCGCTCAAGCCCGGCCATTGCCTTGGCAGGCAGCGTGCCGCAACGCGCAAGGGACTCCGCCGAAGCGCTGTTTTCCTGATCCCGAGCTGGCCGGCTTGAACTAGGCTTCCTCGTCCTGCGCGATCACATCCCAATTGCCATACAAACTCAAACCGGCGGCCTGGGCCAGGGCAATCGAGGCCGCGTTGTCCAGTTGGCAGCGATATTGAGTTTGAAACCCGGCTTGAGCTGCATGGCGACAAATGGCCCGCACGACCCGGCGCGCTTGGCCTTGGCCGCGAAAGGCAGGCAAGGTCAAAACACCGATGTCCGTGATTGGCGCGCCGTCCCAGGGGTACATGCTGGCCGCGCACATCAGCTTGCCTTTCGCATCAAAGGCGCCAAACACCGCCCAGTGATCCAGCTCGACCCAAGCATCATCCAAATCCTGCTCACTTGCCTGCGACTGGAATTCGGCAAACAGCTTTTCATCGCTAGCATTCAATGGACGGATGTGATCCGCCTGAGGCTCAGCCAACAAGGCCGCAAATACCGCTTCGCTGAAATGGAAAACATGATCTGCCCCGTGCAAGGCAATGCCGGCGGCCTGCAAGTTCAGCCGCAAGCTTTCCGGCGTCAAGTTCTGGGTTTGTGACAACAAGCCAATCTGCTGCGCCAACGCTGGCTTCATGGCCACCATCAGCTTGCCCTCAATGCGTTCCAGCAAGACAAGCCGGCGCGACTCTTCCAGTTCAGGATTGATGTGAACGCTCAGGCGTTCACTGTCGAAAGCCGCTGTCTCTGACAGGAATTGGCTTTGCCAAAAAGATTCAATAACCGGAGGGAACATAGGCGTGACGGGCGCTGAACGCCCTTTTGAATGGGGGATTGATTGATCCAATCCCCCATTATCAGAGCGCATAAGACACGGTGAGCCAAGGGACGGCCCCTTCACGGGGCCGTCTTGGAACCGTATGAAGTGCAAGCTTCCTCAGTGCACCACCCGCCCAAAGTGGAACTGCCCGTCCAGCACGTCGACCGGGATCACATCCTTGGGTCCGAACTTGCCTTCCAGAATCAGCTTGGACAGCGGATTCTCGACCCGCTGCTGGATCGCGCGCTTGAGCGGCCGCGCGCCAAACACCGGATCAAAACCGACCTTGGCCAACTCGGCGATCGCCTCGTCGCTCACGTCCAGCTTCATCTCCAGTTTCTCCAGCCTGGATTCGAGAATCTTCAATTGGATCTTGGCGATGGCCGCGATGTTCTTGGCATCGAGCGCATGGAAGATCACCGTCTCGTCGATGCGGTTCAAGAACTCGGGTCTGAAATGCGCCTTCACCTCGCCCCAGACCGCTTCGCGGATCACCTCGGCAGGCTCACCGACCAGGCCCATGATCTGCTGAGATCCGAGGTTACTGGTCATCACGATCACGGTGTTCTTGAAGTCCACCGTGCGGCCCTGCCCGTCGGTCAGGCGGCCATCGTCCAAGACCTGGAGCAGCACGTTGAAGACATCCGGATGCGCCTTCTCGACTTCGTCCAGCAGCAGCACGC
This sequence comes from Paucibacter sp. B2R-40, assembly GCF_025717555.1. GTDB lineage: Bacteria > Pseudomonadota > Gammaproteobacteria > Burkholderiales > Burkholderiaceae_C > Paucibacter_A. The sequence continues at coordinate 204,058 of NZ_JAJIRP010000006.1, forward strand.
TATAGGGCTTGCGCCGCACCGCCTCGGTCAGATAGCCGCCTTCGTCGTAGCCCACATAGCCCGGCGGCGCGCCGATCAGGCGTGACACCGAATGTTTTTCCATGAACTCGCTCATGTCCATGCGAATCAGGTGCTCTTCGCTGTCGAACAAAAAGCCGGCCAGCGCCTTGCACAACTCGGTCTTGCCGACGCCGGTGGGGCCGAGAAACAAGAAGGAGCCCAGCGGCCGATTCGGGTCGCTCAAGCCCGCACGCGAACGCCGAATTGCATCGGCCACCGCCGTGATCGCCTCGTCCTGGCCGACCACGCGCTGATGCAACTTGCCTTCCATTTGTAAGAGCTTGTCGCGCTCGCCTTGCAGCAGCTTGGAGACCGGAATGCCGGTCGAGCGCGCCACTACTTCAGCGATTTCTTCGGCGCCGACCATGGTGCGCAAAAGGCTGGGCCGCGCACCTGGAGCGGCGTTCTTGCCTGACTTACCGGCTTCCTTGGCCTGCGCATCCTTGAGCTTGGTTTCCAGTTCAGGCAAGCGGCCATATTGCAGCTCGGCGACCTTGTTGAAGTCGCCTTTGCGCTTCCATTCCTCGATCTGCTGGCGGATCTGGTCGATCTCTTCCTTCACATGGGCCGAGCCCTGCGCCTGCGCCTTCTCGGCCAGCCAGATTTCTTCCAGATCGTTGTACTCGCGCTGCAGCTTGAGCAGCTCGACCTCGATCAGATCAAAGCGCTTGATCGAGCCTTCGTCCTTCTCGCGCCGCACCGCCTCGCGCTCGATCTTGAGCTGGATCATGCGTCTATCGAGCTTGTCCATCACCTCGGGTTTGGAGTCGATCTCGATCTTGATCTTGGCCGCCGCCTCGTCGATCAGATCGATGGCCTTGTCGGGCAGGAAACGGTCGGTGATGTAGCGGTGGCTCAGCTCGGCCGCGGCAATGATGGCCGGGTCGGTGATCTCCACGCCATGGTGAACCTCATACTTTTCCTGCAAGCCGCGCAGGATCGCAATCGTCGCCTCGACGCTGGGCTCGTCGACCAGCACCTTCTGGAAGCGCCGCTCCAGCGCCGCGTCTTTCTCCACGTATTTGCGGTATTCGTCCAGCGTGGTCGCACCGATGCAATGCAGCTCGCCGCGCGCCAAAGCAGGCTTGAGCATATTGCCGGCATCGATCGCGCCCTCGGCCTTGCCCGCGCCGACCATGGTGTGGATTTCGTCGATGAACAGGATCGTCTGGCCTTCGTCTTGCGCCACTTCTTTCAAGACCGACTTCAGACGTTCCTCGAAATCTCCACGGTATTTGGCACCGGCCAATAGCAGGGCCATGTCCAGCACCAGGATGCGCTTGTTTTTGAGCGAATCGGGCACCTCGCCGTTGACGATGCGCTGCGCCAGACCTTCGACGATGGCGGTCTTGCCCACACCGGGCTCGCCGATCAAGACCGGGTTGTTCTTGGTGCGGCGCTGCAGCACCTGGATCGAGCGGCGAATCTCGTCATCGCGCCCGATCACAGGGTCGAGCTTGCCGGCGCGTGCGCGCTCGGTCAGATCCAGCGTGTATTTCTTCAAGGCCTCGCGGTTGCCTTCAGACTCCTGGCTGTCGACTTTTTGGCCACCGCGCACCGCCTCGATCGCAGTTTCGAGCGCCTTGCGGTTCAGGCCATGGCCACGCGCGATGCCGGCCAGATCGGTCTTGGCGTCGCTGAGCGCCAGCAGGAACATCTCGCTGGCGATGAAATGGTCGCCGCGCTTGGAGGCCTCTTTCTCGGCCGCTTGCAGCAGTTGCACCAAGTCGCGCCCGGCACCCACTTGCTGGCCCTCGCCTTGCACCTGCGGCAAGCCGCTGACGATCGCATCAAGCGCCGTCTTCAGCGCAGCGGTCTTGACGCCACCGCGCTCCAACAAAGCCTTAGGACCATCTTCTTGGGCGAGCATCGCCACCAAGAGGTGGGCCGGCTCGATATAGGGGTTGCTGCGGTTGATGGCCGAACTCTGCGCCTCGGCCAGGGCTTCTTGAAAACGCGTGGTGAATTTATCGGGGCGCATGAATCATTCCTCCGGTTAGAGCTAGACGAGCAGATGAGGTAAAGCTTGGCTGATTTCAAGACGGGCAAAAAAACAAGGCTTGCCTTGACAATGCGAGTCAAATTTCAACCCGTGCTTCTTAACTATGAGCTTGAACCTTTATGCGGCCTCGGTGCCGGTTTTTCAACGCTATCTCGGGCAATTGAGTGCAATGCTTGATTTAGCTCAAACGCGGGTTCAGGCCGGCCCAATTTCAGAAGCCGACTTGCTCAGCGCTCGTTTGGCGCCCGATATGTTGCCGCTGCGATCCCAGGTCGAGGTGGCCGGCGGCTTTGTGCTGCGGGCCCTGGCGCCGCTCTTGGACCGCGAGTTGCCCGCGTTTGGCGACTTTTCAGCCGACTTGCGCGGGCTGCAAGCCATGATCCACGCTCACCAAGCTTGGCTGATGGACTTGACACCCGAGCAGTTCGCGGGCGCCGAAGCCAAACTCATCAGCAGCGACGCCGGCCACGCGACGATCAGGCTGCCAGCGGCCGATTTTCTATGCCAATTCGCGCTGCCTAACTTCTTCTTTCACCTGAGCTGCGCCTACGCCATCCTGCGCCAGCAAGGCGTGGCCTTGAGCAAAGAAGACTTCGACGGGTTGCATCGCTGGCGCTAGCCTTGCCCAGCAAGCACCTGCCGGTTATGAGGATTGGATTCAAGAAAGCTGGGCAAAAAAGCCGGCGGCACGAAGGGCTTGGCTTGCTCGATCCAGTCTCTGGCCTGTGCAAGTGCCTGCTGCGCTGCGGGCTCGTACGCCTTGCTTGCAGCCAGCGCCTGCGCCGCAAGCCAGCACAACTCCACCAGCTCCAGCTCCACCGGCTTGGCCTGTTCGATCCAGCGCAAGACCTGTTCGGCCTGGCCCGCTGCCTCTTGCCCGCGCCCCAAGCGGCGCAAAGCATCCGCGCGCCAAGCGCCAAGGCTGAGCCGCACGGACAAAAGCTCGGCAGGAACAAGGGCCTGCAAGCGATCACAGCGCACAAGCGCCGCCACAGCGCTCTCGTAGCGCAGGATGTTCAGCTCCAGAATACAGCGGTCCATCAGGTCCACGGTATCGCCATCCCAGGCCGCCTGCGCTTGCAAAAGACGCGGCAGCACGTCTTGCCTGTTCAGTGCATCGAGCCTGCATTCCAGGCACAGCCGAGCGATGCGGTTGCCCACCCGCAGACCGTCGGGCAGCGCTGTCATCACTTGGCGCGCCCGCGCCCATTGACCTAGGCGCAAATAGGCTTGGGCCAGCCGGTTCTCGGCAATCACCGTCCAGACCGGTGCCTGCCCCTGCCGAAACTCCTTCAAACACCAATCCAGCAATTCAAGCGCCTCGGCAAAGCGCCCCCGCAAAAACAAACTTGAGGCCACATGCAGCAAATTGCCGGCGTTGCCCGCGCCCCCGGGCTGCCCCATTCGCTCCCAGACCGACTTGATGCGCTCGTAGATGGGCAGGCTGGCCTCACCTTGGCCCAGCAATTGCTGGCAAACCGCAAGATTGCCCAGATGATCTGCCGCTTCGCTCAGGTCCCCCATGCCTTCGGCCAAAGCCGCGGCCTGCGCCAGCGGCGCCAGCGCCTGCTGATAGCGCGCACAGCCATGCAGCACATAGCCGTAGGCCCCAAAAAAATCGAGTTTGAGCCGGGCCTCGGGCTGGGCCAGCACCCAATCCTTGAGGCCCTCGAACAAGCCCAAGCCCTCCTCGGCACGCTGCGCGAACACCAAGGCAATGCCCAACCACGCGACTGCCAAGGCCTCGCTCGCCCGATCGCCCAGCGAGCGCGCCAAAGCCAGCGCCTCGACGCCGATGTCAAGCCCGCCCAAACCGCTCACCACAGCCTCGTACCGCCCACACAACAGCAAGGCCCGCAGCCGCTGGTTGTCGCCCTGAGCCTGGGTCAAGAGCGCGGCCAGCCGCCCATGCACTTTCTCGGGCGGCTCCGCCACCATGGCGGCTTGAAGCGCCAGGCACGCCACCTCAAACAACTGAGGCTGCGGGGCCTGTTGCCGCTGCAGACAGGCTTCGGCGCGCGCCATAAAGCTCAGCTCTTCAACCCGGCGCGATGCCTGCCGCGCCTGCTGCGCAGCCGCCAGCCATTGCTCTGCGGCATAGGCCCAGGCCTGCGCTAGCTGCCAATGCATGGCCACCACGGCGGCAGCCGAGCCGCCCGCTTGCAGCACCGGCGCAATGGCCGCATGCAACAGACAGGCCAGCGCCTGCGGCACCGAAGCTGCAGCAACTTCGGCGGCCAGATCGAAGGCAAAGCCGTCCTCGCTCATGAACTGCGCCGCCTGCAACTCGGCCCAGGCGTCCACCAGATCAACCGGATGCTGGCCCAGTACCGCAGCCACCCAGTCAAGGCGAAAGCGCGGACCCAACAAGGCCGCAACCCGCAGCAGGCGTAGCGCCGGCGCACTCAAAACGGCCAGTCGCTTGGCAATCAACGCCTGCAGCGGCGGCGCCAATGTCGTTTGCCCGGCCACCGCCTGCGCCAGTTGACCCGCCGCGCCGCGCAAGATCTCCAGCATGAACAAGGGCCGCCCGCCCGTAAGACGCTGCAAGTTAGCCAGCTGCTCGCAGTCTGGGGCCATAGCCACAGGCCGACCTTCCTGCGCGCCAAGCGCCGCCATAGGCAAGTCAAGTGACAGCACGAAGGCGGCCGCGGCCACTTCCGTCAAAGGGCCCAGTGTCAGCTCGAACAGACCGTCAGGCTCTCGGGCCAGCCACTGCGCCAGCGGCGCTGGCAAATCCTCGTCATTGCGCGCCGTCAGCACACAAAGCGCAGCCGCAGGCCCCACCTGCAAGGCCGGACTGGCCAGCACCGGCAGCAAGCACTCCAGCGAGGCCAGGTCAATCCACTGCACGTCATCCAGCAAAAGCCACTGCGTTGCAGCGCCTTGGCAGGCCTGCAGCAAGGCTGAACAGGCGCCCTGCAAGCGCTGCGGCTGCAAGGGGGCTGCAGCGGCCTCACCGAACGCGGGCAGGATGCGGGCTAGCTCCGCCAAGGCCCAGCCCGGCAAGTCGCCCGCCGCCGGGCCAAGAAGCTCCCAAAGCCCTTGCAGCCAACGCGCCAAGAATGCATAGGGCGTGGCTGCGTCCGCCGCCGAGGCCTTGATCACCAGCCCCGGCCCGGCGCTCGCGCAAAAGTCCTGCGCCAGCCGCGTCTTGCCCATGCCCGCCTCCCCGCGCACCAGCAGCAGCTGCCCGCGCTGCGCGGCGCTGGCCAAGGCCTGCCATTCGGCCTCGCGGCCGATCAGGCGCGGAGGGCGCCACAGCGCCGCCGCGAGCGCGGGTGGCAGCGCGACAGGGCGGGCCTGCGGCGCCGCAGAAACCGTCTGACGGGGCGGTGCGGAGCCTGCAGCCACACCCGCCGGCAAGGGCTGCAAAACCGGCGTCGCAGCCGGGCTGGCAGACGCGGCTTGCAGGGCCGGCGCGCTGGCCTCGCTGCGCTCTATCATCTCGGCCAGAGCCCGGGTCTCAGCCCCCGGCGTCACACCCAAGTCCTGCAGCAAACGCTGCCGGCAAGCCCGGTAAGCGGCCAAAGCGGCGGTGCGATCGCCGCGCCGGTAATGCAAGCGCATCAGGCGCCGATGCGCATGTTCGCTGCTGGGTTCATGGAGGGTCAGGTGTTGCGCCCAAATCAAGGCCTGCGCCAAATGGCCTTGCGCCTCCAGCGCCTCGGCCTGCTGCGCCGCCCAGCTACGCCGCTGCTTCAGCCACTGCTGCTGCATTTGCTCCACACGCTCGGCCAGCGGCTCGCAGTCCAGGTAGTTCAATCCGCCCAGCGGCACCGCCTCTTCGCTCAATAACTGCGGCTCGGCGCCTACATCAAGGTCATGACGCAGCCCGGGCCGCAGCGCCAGCATCTCGCCCTCGGCAAACACATCCGCAGCCAAGCGGCGCTTGAAGCGAAACAAGCGCTGGCGCAAATTGGTCAAAGCCATGCGCTCGCTCACATCGGGCCACAGCGCTTGGGCCATCTGCTTGCGGGAGGCCGCGCCGCTCAGCGCCAAGAACACCAACAGGGCCGCGTCCCGCCGCTCCAATAAATGGTCCGGCAAGCCCGGCCTCAACACCCTCGGCCGGCCCAACAGCCGCAAGTCCAAGCGATCCAGTGCAACAGCATGAGCTGTAAGAGCCGTCATCAGCCAAACCTCTGCAACAAAGTCGTCACAAACGAAGCGCCATCGTCGCTGACACCCCCCTGTTTGAAGGTTAGCACAGGCTCTTTACACGAACAGTGCGCAGCAGTAACGCGTCAGTAACGCGGGTCGGGAGATGCTGCGTTCAAGCCAACAAGCCGCGCAACTTGGATGCTGCCAGCGTCGGCAAATTGCGCCGAATCATTCGACTTACACAGATCCCCGCCTCAGGCTCAATTCAGGGAGAGAACCATGATTTTCAATGCGAAAGCGCAAATCCTCGTCGGCTTGACATTCTGCGGCGCGAACTGTCTCGCCGCCGGTGCAATGTCTGCAAGCAGTGTTTCCTACATCTATGGCGCGCCGCCAACGACTGCGCTCTACCAGACAAATACAACAGGCGCGACCACAGAGTCGTCAATATCTGCCAACACCAGCTACAACGGTGTGGAGAGTGCTTATGCCCAGGCCTCACTGCGAACAGCTTCACTCAAGGCCCGCTCCGGCGGCACCGCTGATCAAATCAACAGCCGGGCCTCCGCCCAGTTTGGCGACTCTTTTGGTGCCGTAGACAGTGCCACCGGTCAGGCCCACAACTGGCAAGCAAATGAAAAAGTCAGCTTCAACTTCGCCATTACCGGCGCAGTTCAACAATCGCTGAGCTCGGAGCAGATGTCGGCCTTGGATTCCCAGTTTTCGTCAATGAATCACTTTGGGATCAGCGTCTATCGCCCGGGATACTTCAGTCGCGCGGCGCGCATGGAAGAACTGTGGGCCTTGCCCTATACCGATGCGGTTGCACTGGAACTGTCGGTCTTGAATGCGGAGATCGACTCGCTCAGGATTGCTTCAACCCACGCTTGGCTTGGGCGGGTGTACACGCCTTGGTTCGATGGCTCGCAGGCGCCCTATATCAATATCGACGCCCAGAACCCGACCGTCGTTTCACTGGATTTTGCGCCGGGTGGCAGCTTCGAGTGGACGGCCTATCTGGAGGTCATGACCCGGTTCCAGCCGAGCACGCCGCTGGCCGAGCGTCCAACATTCGTTGCTGACTTTTCACACTCGATCGGGGTCAGTTTCACCGGGATTGATGGAACGGTCACCACATCCACTTCTGGCTACTTCCCCGACACCATTGCCGTCGCTGCAATTCCGGAGCCCAGCACTTGGGCGCTGATGCTGGGCGGTATGGGCCTGCTGAGCTGGCTGCGCAAGCAAAGCCCTAGCAAGCGCACAGAGCTGGCTTGACCCCCGAAAAAGTAAAGACCAGACCGCTGTCATCACCCGTTAGGAATATCGACATGAAAAATATTGATCGCAAGTTTGCACCAGCATCACCGAAACGCCGGCACCTGCGTTCGGCACTCAGACTCAGCTGCGTTGCCCTCGCGCTGGCAGCACTGCAAACGCCTGCCAGTGCAGTGGACTATCTCTGGAAAGGCAATTGGGGCAATTGGGAAGACGCCAATCAATGGACGCTGCTCGGCGTTCCGGGCGCGGCTGACGCTGTGGAGTTGGCCGGCGGCGCGAGTTGGCTGTCCACCACACGCGCGGTCAGCAGCCTGCGAATGAGCGGAGGGCAGCTCTGGGGTGATGGCTCTTTGACAAGCGGCAGCCTCGACTTTCGATCCGGGATTCTTGGCGGAGGCGGGCTCGCCGACACTTACCCGACCGGATTTACCACCATCACCGGCGCCGCTGTGTTTGACGGCTCCCGCAGCCAAGAGGTAGCCAACCACCACACCCTGAGCTTGCAAGGCAAGAGCACTTGGACGGCCGGCACGGGCTCGATCGGTGGCACCCCGTATGGTGGCTCCATCATCAACAACGCCAGCTTCACCGACCTCGGCACCGGCTCCAACGCGACCAATTCGAACAAGAGCCTGCGTGCTGCCAGCGAGTTTGGTGGCGGGGTCTTCATCAACAAGGGCAGCTTTGTGCGCGATGGCCTCGGCGTGACCCGAGCCTATGGCTTCGAGAACGCAGGCAATGTGCAAATTCAAAACGGTACGTTCCAAATGCGGGACACGGGCAGCTCAGCAGGCCAGATCCAAGTCAGCAAGGGCACCGAGCTGTCTTTTTACGAAAGCACAGCGACGGTCAGCGGCAGCATCAACAATCAAGGCCTGGTGAGTTTCGACAGGAGCAACGTCGCCCTGACAAACACGGCCACATTGAATGGAGATGTGAGCGTCCTGGGCGGCTTGGTCCGAAACGACAGCACCAACACGCTCAACACCTTGGTTCTGTCCGGCGGACAAATTGCGGGTACCGGCCACCTCACGGTGAAGAGCCTTGAATTCAAGGCCGGAATTCTGGGAGGAGGCGGGCTCAGCGACTCTTACCCGACCGGATTCACCACCGTGACCGGCGCCGCTTTTTTCGATGGTTCCAAGGGTCAAAATGTGGGCGCCAAGCACACGCTGACTTTGCAAGGCAACAGCACTTGGACGGCCGGCACCGGCACGATCGGTGGCACCCCGCATGGGGGCTCCATCATCAACAGCGCCAGCTTCACCGACCTCGGCACCGGCTCCAACGCGAGCGATTCCGACAAGAGCCTGCGTGCTTCCAGCGTGTTTGGTGGCGGTGTCTTCATCAACAAGGGAAGCTATGTGCGCAATGGCCTCGGCGTGACCCGGGCCTTTGGTTTCGAAAACGCGGGTGTGCTCCGAATCGAAGCCGGCACATTTGCTGACGAAGAGGGTTTCAGCAACAAAGGGACGGTTCAAATCGCTGATAAAGGCACGCTCAGAACTTCATTCACGAATGCAGGCCTTGTTCAAGGAACTGGACGGGTTGATACGGGTTCAGTCAACAATGCACTCGTCAACAATGGCACGATTGACCCAGGAATCGACGGCGCCTTAGGCACGCTGACCATCTCCGGCGACCTCACGCTTGCAGCCAATGGTGTGCTGCACATCGACCTCGCCAGCGCCGGCCAGTCGGACCAGTTGGTCGTCACCGATGATGCGCTCTGGGCCGGCGAGTTGTCGATCTGGGCAACACCCGGAACCGAGCTGCATCTTGGGGATGTCTACACCATCGCCAGCTACGGCAAACGCCAAGCCAACTCCAGCTTCCAAAACATCAGCTGGCACGGGCTGAGCGCCGACCAGTTCTCAGTGGACTACACCAGCAACAACATCACGCTGCGCGTCACGGCAGTGCCCGAGCCGGCCTCTATCGCCCTGCTGCTGGCCGGCCTGGGCTGGGTCGGATGGGTCAGCCGTAGAAAACTCAATGCCTGATTTCAATGCCTGAGACCGAGCGCTGACAAGCCGCTCAAACGGGCTTGTCGAACAATGATCGTTGCGGGGCCTGGAGCAATCCAGGCCCCTCCACATTGAGCATGGCGTCGACTGAGTCAGTTCGACACAGCTCCGCAAAAACCCCATCAGTAGTTTCCATATTTATCAAATATATTTATAGTATTCATACAAAAAACATTCTCTAATGCGGCACGGATGAGCTGGCATACCGCCAAGTCCATGACTTCGTGAACTGCTCCACCCCAGCCCACGAAAAGCCCCGCAGGAGAATTGAATGTCTTCGCTAAAACTGGCCCCAGGCGGCCAATTCCTAACTCAATGGCTCAGCGCCACCGGCGCCGCCCTCTTGCTCTGTGTCTACGCCCAAGCGGCACCCTCGACCGAGCAAGCACATAGCGCAATTGCGGCGCAGCAGCGCCAAAACCTGTTGCCGAATGACCCCGGCGCGCCTCGCCCAGGTAGCCACGCCGCACGCCTGGGCGTGCACCCGGCCCAGTTGCCTTTGCGCCGCGCGGACGACGCCGTCGCACAACGCCAGCGCATCGGCGAAGCGCCAACAGTCACTGATGCGAGCAGCCTGCCGGCCTCGGCCCAGGCGGCTTTGGCGGTGCAAAACGGCAGCACTATGCGGCAACTCGCCGCCGGCGCCGCTGCTCCACTGGCCTGCAGCGGCACCGACTTTGTCGGCAAGAGCGGCGCCGCCTTGATCGCCTTCATCGACGCCGCCGATCTGCGCGGCTGCATGTACCAGCTCTACTACGGCTCGGCCACCGACTACGCCACAGTCTTCAGCGATGCCAACATCATCACCGTCTCCAAGACCCTGAAGGCACGCGCCGAGCAGTACCCCGGCAACAACAGCAACAAGGCGATGAATCTGTTGTCCTTTTTGCGCACCGCGGGGTATTGGAGTTATCTATCGGTCTATGGCGACGCAGCCAACGGCATCCCGGCCGGCAGCCGCGTGATGATGAATACAGCGCTCGGCGCGCTCAAACAATTGATCGCCTCACCGCGCTTTTACGACAGCACCGAGGACAACGCCTACTTCGTCAGCGAGGTCTTCAAAACCGTCTCATCGGGCTTCGCGCGCGCTTACGCGCCGGCTGCCAAACGCTGGCTCGATCAGGTGCAGCCGGCCACGACCAAGATCGGCTACTGGACCAATGACGCCATCTTGAGCGCGATGAATGTGCTGTATTACGGCGAGTACCAGGCCGACTACCGCGCCGCAGTGGCCGCCGACGGCAGCTATGCGCAGACCCTGAGCGCCTTCCTCAGCCGCAATCTCAGCCTGCTCGGCAGCAACGAGAGTTACCACCTCGCCAATGCCATGGGCGAGCTCTTGCGCTTTGTGCAATACCCTGCCTTGAGCGCCCCAACCCGCAGCCTGGGGCTGAGCCAGATGGCGCATTTCCCGGTCACTGATGACAACACCATTGACGTCTGGATGCGCGCGGCCAGCATGGTCGACCAATACGATGCCAGCAACTGCGGCCTCTACGGCACTTGCAATGGCTATGAGACGGTTGCGCAGCTGAAGCTGCCGATCCGCTATGCCTGCGGCAGCCAATACACGATACGAGCGCAAGCGATGACGCCGGCTCAGCTGGCCGGCAGCTGCGCCAGCATCAGCCATCAAACGGCTTACTTCCACGCCTTGATGGGCACCGATGCAGAGCACCCGGTTGCCGACGACCACAATGAGACGCTGGAGCTTGTGGTGTTCGACAGCGCCAACCAATACAAACGCTTTTCCGGCTATCTGTTCGGCAACGACACCAATAACGGCGGCATGTATCTGGAGGGCTACCCGAGCGAGCCCGGCAATCAAGCCCGCTTCCTGGCGCACCGGGCTGACTGGTTGGGAGAATTCGAGATCTGGAATCTGAACCACGAATTTACCCATTACCTGGACGGACGCTACAACATGCGGGGCAATTTCGGCGACTACCCGCTGGAGCTGGGCGACGGCGCCGTCGCCAACTCCGCCGTTTGGTGGATCGAGGGTGTGGCCGAATATGTGTCCTACAGCTACAGGCGCGCCTACTACGCCGACGCGACCTCACGTGCCCAGACCGCGCCGCTGCCCTTGAGCGAGCTGCTGAGGAACACCTACTCCAGCGGCCAGACCCGCGTCTATAACTGGGGCTATCTGGCGGTGCGCTACATGCTGGAACGCCAGCTTGAGCAGGACGGCGCCTTCTTGCCCAAGATGCGGGCCGGCGACTATGCCGCCTACAGCGAGCAAATCTCGGCCCTTGGCACCTCATTGGACGCGGACTTCAGCCACTGGCTCAGCCAATGCGTCGGCGGCGGTGATATTGCGAGCTCCACCTGTCTGAGCCAGCGCGCCAGCACCTTGCCGCTGCTAACGCCAAATGCCTTGGGCGAATGCAATCTCAGCGCCAGCAACCGGCTGGCCAATGGCTGCGCGCGCAGCTTGACCCCGGGCTCGGTGATGCAGTTCGCCATCCCCTCCAGTTCCTGGGCGCAAAGCATCTTCACGCTCAGCGGCGTGAGCGGCAGCGCCGACATCTATGTCCGCGCCGACGGCTGGGCCAGCCCCAGCAACTACGGCGATATGGCCAGCAGCAGCGGCGGCAAGGTTTCCGTCAAGGTGCCGACCGGCAGCAGTGGCTGGAGCTATGTGACCGTGGTCCCGCGCAGCGGCTTCACCAAAGCCACTTTGCGCGGCATGTTCAGCGAGTTGCCCTTTGCTGCAGCAAGCAAGCCTGGCAAGTCAAAAGTTGCCCCTGGCCAAACATCAGCAAGCCATTAAATCCATCAAGGGCGGCGCATCAACTCCAAAGCAGGCGTCGCCTACTCTTCAGAGAGAAAATCCATGAAACCACGCAACACCCTCATTGCACTGGCAGCCGCTGCCATGCTCAGCCTGCCCGCCCAGGCGGAAATCCTGGTCTTCCATTCGCAAGCTGCCTTCCAGGCCGCCAGCAGCGGCCTGGGCAGCGACAGCTTTCAAGGCCTCAGCACCGGCGAGGCGCTCAGCGGTCCGCTGTTGCGCCAAGCCGGCGACCAGGCCTACCGCGTCAGCGCGCTGGACGGCATCGAGAACCAGTTCTACCCGGTGGAGGGGGAGAACGGCGCGGTTTGGCTGTCAGCCAACCGCAGCCAAGCGCATCTGCTGTTTGATGGCTTCAACGCTGGCGTGCGCGCCATTGGCGGCAACTTTCTCGCCACCACCTATTTGGGTGAACCTTGGGCTGATGCGCGCCTGAACATCACGCTTACCGATGCCAGCGGCCAGCACCTGCAGCAGCTGGATCTGTCCAGCGCCAGCGGCTTCTTGGGCTTTATCAGCACCGATCAATTGACGAGTTTTGACATCGCCTTGTTCGACAGCAATTTGGCAGTCTTCCCGACCGTGCAGGACTTCAGCCTGGGTCTGGCCGCTGCTGTGCCTGAGCCCACGCCAGCAGCGCTGCTCTTGGCCGGATTGGGGCTGCTGGCTTTGCGGCAACGCCGCAGCTGCCAAGCCTGAGGGTGGCGTAGCATGGCTGCAAACTCAATGGAGATGTCAGCCATGCGAATGCTTCTCGCCAGCCTAGCCCTTTGCTTGCCATGGGGCTTGGCGCTCGCCCAGGCGCAGCCACCCTCAGCGGCCCTCAGCACCACAAGTACGACCAGTCCGATCTACAACGCTGAAATGGCAAGTGCCGTCGGCGCTGACGACTACGGCATGAAAAAGTATGTGCTGGTGGTCCTGAAAACCGGGCCATCGCCCATGCCTGCTGGCGCAGAACGCAGCGCGATGTTCAAAGGGCATTTTGCCAATATCAATCGCCTGGCCGCCGAGGGCAAGTTGGCCCTGGCCGGGCCTTTTGACGGCGTGGACGGCTGGCGCGGCCTGTTCATCCTGGCCGTCAGCGACATCGAAGAAGCCAAGCAGCTGACTCAGACCGACCCCGTCATCAGCAGCGGCGAGATGGTGGCCGAGTATCACAAGTATTACGGCTCGGCGGCGCTGATGCTGGTGAATGACGCGCACAAGAAACTGGCGAAGAAGAGCTTTTGAGCCCACCTCACTCGGATTGATTCAGCGAACGAGGTTTGCGATGCCGCGCTACTTCAATGCTGTCTGCGTATGCGGCTGCGTCTGGGTAGGCGCAGAATTCAAACTCTCCAACCATTTCGCAAACTCCGCGTCCAAGCTGCTGCCCCAGCCGCGCAGCAAGGCTTGGTAGCGGGGGTAGTCGCCGCTGCGCGTGAAGCTCAACATCTGCTCCAGCCGCGGGCGCTGCTGCTCCAGCATGAAGCGGGCGGCCAAATAACCCCAAGCATAGACGCGCTCATCGCCGCTATTGCTCATATAGCCGGTGTCAAACAACTGGCTCAGGCTGAAGACCTTGCTGCCGGCCAACTTCAAGGCTCTGGGGTGATCGGCGCCGCGCGCGATGTACTCGGCCACGCCTTCGGTCCACCAGATCAGATAGGGTGTTTGCGGCGCTGGCTTGGCGCAATTCTCCGGCGGCTCATGGGAGTCATGCAGATTGGCGCAAAAGTCACCATAGAGGTTGAAGCGCCCATCCAGATAATGCACATACTCGTGCCCAAGATTGCGCACGCTGCCGTCCTTGTTCTGGTTGGCAACAAATTCGGCGCGATTGCCGGTCTGCTCGGGCAGGCCTTCCAGGTACATGCCGCCGTTATTCGTCGGCATATTGAAATGCGCGCCCGCATAACGAATAAATTCATCGGCAGAGGCATAAATATTGGCGCGCAAGGAGTTGTTCAAGTCATGCTTGACCGGCTTGCCCTCGGTGCCGAACACCCGGTGAAAGCGAGCCTCGATATCGGCCAACTCTTGGCAGATGGCCTGCTCTTGCTGGGGGCTCAAGGCTTGGGAGCGCAAGTCCAGCGTGGCGCTGCAGCGATAGCCGCGACTCAAGACCTGGTCCGTGCCGCCTAGCTCAACCGCGACTGGCTTGACTTCAACTGCGGTATGGACTTCAGCGGCAACCGCTTGCGTCGCCGCCAAGAATCCCAGGCTCAGCAGCAAGCTGATGGCCACACAAACATCCCTGCACGCAAGCGTGCCGGCAGCCGCAAATTGGTTCATCGTGCTCAACTCTGTCTCCCCGCTCATGCGTCCAAATCACTAATATATCTGAAATATAAGTTGTATTTGAATCACGGAGCAGCGAGCAAACCCGTAAACCACCGCGCAGCTCAGCGCAAGCGATCGTGCATGCGCAAGGCCGTGCTGAAACAAGGCCAATGACTCGGCCGAGTTGGCCCAAAGGTGCTCAGCACGCCCAACAAATCGGCGACCAAATAAATCATTGGGCCGTGGCCATTGCAAGCCATGGCCATACCGATCACGCGCCAAGCGGCCAGATGGGCCATCGGCATACCGAGCGCAAAGCCAGCGAAGCTGGTGCAAGGGTGATTGCGCCACATGCTGGTATTCCAGCGCAGCGCTGGCGCCAAGCTTCGAGTCGCTGTTGCCAACAAGCCCGGCACCCTGGCCGTCCAAGCGGCAATGCCCCCCTTGCTTGGGGGGATGCCGCCTCTTTCACCCCCTCAAACTAGGGGGATCGAGAGCCCAATTGCCCGCTTGCACACCAGACAATGCAGACATCGCAGGAAGTTGGGATTGACCGGCTTTCAAGAATGTGGTCGCTATCCTCCCCTGTTAACTGGAATAAGTCTTATGCAAACCCAACTCCGCACCCTCGCAACTGCTGTTGCCCTGACGCTGTCAGCTGCCACAGCGTTTGCCGCGCCTGCTCTGCTGACCGTCGGTTCGGCCGACTTCAGCAGCGCCACCAGCGGCCTGGGTTGGGGCAATAATGCTTGGGCCACTGCGGCCGCCAGCTTCCAGAATGGCCAGCTGCTGCTCAGCGGCACAAACGAAAACGCAGCCACCCGAAAGCTGAACAACAGCATTAGCTCTGCAGTGCGAGTGGAATTCGACCTCAGCTTCAGCGGCGTACTGAGCAGCAACGACTTTGCCGCCCTGTGGTTCGGCAACTCGAACGGTCCCAATATCGGCTTGAAGGCCAACTGCGGCGGCAACTGCAGCAACGACTTGTTTGTGCGCGGCAGCGGCAGCGCCGGCTCTTTCGCGAATAACTTCGACATCAGTAACAACACCGTGTACCACCTGATGGGCTTGCTGGAAAAAACCGGCAAGAGCGCAAACTACGACAGTTTCAAGCTCTGGGTTAACCCCAGCGAAACCGAGCGTGTGCAGCTGACCGGCGCCGATACCTTCTCGAACTTGACCTCAAACCTGAGCAGTTTTGACAAGATCGGCTTTCGCACCGCCAACCTCACAGGTAACGACCGGGTCAGCATCGACAACCTGAACATCAGCGTGGTGCCCGAGCCCGCTTCGTTGGCCTTGACCGGGCTTGGCCTGGCACTCCTGGCCTTCACCAAGCGTCGTCGCGTAGGCTGATTCGCAGGCGGCCTTGGCAGATCCCCCTCTGCCAAGGCCCGTCCGCACTGCCGCATAAGCAAAAGGCTCGTCTCATGGACGAGCCTTTTTTTTTGGGGCTCAAAGCAGCCCGGTCGAGCCGCGCTGAATGCCTGCTGATTGCCATCAAGCCCGCAATAGCCGCATCCCGATGGCCGCGCAGGCAAGCCCGCCCAGCATATGGGCGCCGGCATGCGTGAGCAGCAGACCGTAGTGGCCGCGCTGCAGCAGACTCAAGGACTCGGCCGAGAAGGCCGAAAAAGTGGTCAGCCCACCCAAAAAGCCGGTGACCAGTAAGAGCTTGAGTAAATCGTTGGGGCTGCGGCCAAACCAGGCCATCGCCATGCCGATCAAGAATCCACCGACCAGATTGACGGCCAAGGTACCGAGCGGAAAGCCGGCATAGCTGGCGTTCAGCCAAAGACCTGTGCCCCAACGCGCCAACGCCCCGACGGCCGCACCACCGGCGACGGCCGCCGCCTGCAGGAATATCGCCGTCGTCATACGCGGGCGTTGCTCGAGACCAAGCCCCAGCGCGCCAGCGCCGCGTCGTCGCTGTCTCGCGCATCGACCCACTGGGCGCCCTCGGGCGTGGTTTCCTTCTTCCAGAACGGCGCCTGCGTCTTCAGATAGTCCATCAAAAACTCGCAGGCCTGAAAAGCCTGACCGCGATGCGCCGAGGCCACCAGCACCAACACGATCTGATCACAGGCCAACAAGGCGCCGACGCGGTGAATCACCCGCGCGGCGCGAATATCAAAGCGCGCAAAGGCCGCGTCAATCATGCGCTCGATCGCCGCTTCGGTCATGCCGGGGTAATGTTCCAACTCCATGGCGCTGACGTTCTGGCCATGACTGGCATCTCGCACGGTGCCGACAAAAGCCACCACGGCACCTATACCGCCGTCTTGCCCACGCAGGGCCAGCGTTTGCGCGCCCAGATCAAAGTCTTCGGTCTGAATGCTGACACGGGGAATTTTCTTCATGGCGGAATTGTGCCTGCACCCGACGGTGAAAATCACCCACAGGAGGGAGTAAAACCCGGCCACAGATGTCGCATACTGCTGCGCACGCCTACAACCAAGGAGCACGCCATGGGACTGATGGACTTCATCAAGAAACAGTTCATAGACATTATTCAGTGGACCGAAGACACCGACGGTACGCTGGCCTGGCGCTTCCCCATGGCTGATATGGAAATCCAGCAAGGCGCCTCGCTGACCGTGCGCGAGTCGCAGGTCGCCGTCTTCGTCAATGAAGGCAAGGTTGCAGATATGTTTGGGCCCGGCATGCACAAGCTGACGACGCAGACGCTGCCGATCCTGACCTATCTGAAGAACTGGGACAAGCTGTTCGAGTCACCCTTCAAGAGCGATGTCTACTTCTTCAGCACCCGCCAGCAAATCGATCAGCGCTGGGGCACCCAGCAGCCGGTGACGATTCGCGACAAGGATTTTGGCGCGGTGCGCTTGCGCGCCTTTGGCAACTTCGCCTATCGCATCGGTGACGCCAAACTGTTTCACACCGAGATTTCCGGCACGCGCGAGCGCTACAGCGTGCAAGACCTGGACGGCCAACTGCGCGGCATGATGCTGCAGCACATCAGCGACGCGGTCGCCCAGGCCGGCATCCCTTTTCTTGACCTGGCCGCCAATCAGGTGGAATTTGCCAAACAGTTGCAAACCGTCACGGCGCCAGAGTTCGAGAAAATTGGCCTGAAGCTGGAGAGCGTGACGCTGCAAAACGTCTCGCTGCCCGAGGAGTTGCAAAAGATCCTCGACCAGAAAATAGGCATGGGCATGATTGGCCAGAACATGGGCCAGTTCATGCAGTACCAAACCGCGCAAGCGATCCCCAAGTTTGCTGAAGGGGCCGGCAATGGCGGCGGCGGCGGTGGCGTGGCCGGTGACGCGATGGGCCTGGGGGCAGGTCTTGCCATGGGTCAGGTGATGGCGCAGCAATTGCAAGCCGGTTTGGCGGGTCATGCTGCCCCAGCTGCAGCGGCGACCGCCCCGGTACAAACCGCCGATGACATCATGGCCTTGCTGGAAAAGCTTGGTGATCTGAAGGCCAAGGGCATCTTGACCGACGAGGAGTTCGCCGCCAAGAAGGCCGAACTGCTGAAGAAGCTCGGCTGATTCTCCTTTGAGTCAACCGGCATCCTCTCAGCGCCGCTGGAGCGCGGCCTGCCCGAACTGCGGCGCTCAGGTTGAGTTCGCGTCGGCGGCTTCGGCCAGCGCGGTTTGCAGCTTCTGCCGCAGCAGCCTGCTGCGCGACGGTGAAGCATTGCGCAAAATCGGCATCAGCGCCGAGTTGCTGGCTGACTATTCGCCGCTGCAGCTGGGTGCCGGCGGCCGCTTCGCCGGCGAGGCCTTCTCTGTGCTTGGACGCCTGCAGCTGGGCTATAGCGGCGACAGCTGGAACGAATGGCATGTGCTGTTTGATTCGGGCAAGAGCGGCTGGCTGAGCGAAGATAACGGCCAATTCGTGCTGAGCTTTGACGCCACCTTAAGCGAAGCGCCGCCGCAGTCGCATGAACTGGTGCTGGGCGATTTGCTGGTGCTGGCTGGCCAGAGTTGGCGGGTAGCGGCGCTGACGCAGGTCAAGGTCTTGGCCGCGCAAGGCGAGTTGCCGCGCCCGCCCGAGCTGCAAACAGCGCATTGGCTGGCCGAGCTGCGCAATGACAAGAACGAAGTCGGCACGCTGGACTTTTTTCAAACCGGCGCCGTTCAATGGTCACTGGGCCGGCCGGTACGCTTTGAAGAACTGGCCATGTACGGCCTGCGAGAAGACAAACAAGAGGCCGCGTTCAAAGCACGCAGCTTTGAGTGCCCCAGCTGCGGTGCGGCGCTGACGCCGAAGTTGGCCATCAGCAAGGCCATCGTTTGCGGCCAATGCCAGGCAGTGGTCGACATCTCGCAAGGCCTGTCTGCCGATCTGGGGCACTACGCGCAAGAAAATGGCGGCCGCGAGCCGCAGATTCCGCTCGGCGCTATTGGTCAGTTGGCATTTGACGGAAGCTCGCAGCGCCCCTGGCAAGTGCTCGGCTACCAAGAGCGCTGCGACTTGCCAGCTGCAGGCAGCGACGACGAGCAGACCTTCTGGCGCGAGTACTTGCTTTTCAACAAGCTGGAGGGCTTTGCATTTCTGGTGGACACCGAGGAAGGTTGGAGTTTGGTGCGCCCGCTGACCGGCTCACCGCAAGGCAGCGGCGACAAGGTCCAATGGCAGGGCAAGGGTTTCAAAAAACGCTGGACCTACCGAGCCAAGGTCACTCATGTGCTGGGCGAGTTTTATTGGCAAGTCGAGCGTGAACAACAAGCCTTGATCAGCGACTACGAAGGCGCCTCGGGCAATCCGGGTGCACTGCTCAGTCGCGAGCAGACCGACAAGGAAGTCACCTGGAGTCTGGGCCAAAAGATCGATGCCGGCGCAGTCGCCAAAGCCTTCAAGCTGGCAGCGGACGCGGGCTCCGGTTTGACACGCGATGCCGGCAGCCTCAGCAGCCGAGGCACGGACCCGCGCTTTGTGCGCAACTTCGTGCTCGGTCTGTTCGCGCTGTTCTTTGTCTTCATGCTGGTGAAGTCCTGCAGCGGCGATGACTGCCAGAGCTACAAGGACAACTTCGGGGAAGCGAGTACCGAATATGCGCAGTGCCTGCGTAGCGGCGGCCCGCGTATCTATCCCGGGGGTGGGTCCTACAGCGGTGGCTCCTACGGCGGCTCGGGCAGCGGCGGCGGCGGCCACAAATGAATTTTTCGGCCGCACCTTAGCAATCAGATTTCAAGGAGAACCCTATGAGTGGATTTGAATGGTTACGCCCGGCCGTTGTGCTGGGCTCCATCTTGTATGCCGTGATCGGCGTGCTGGTGTTCTGGATCAGCTTTGTCATCATCGACAAGCTGACGCCTTACAAGCTGTGGGAAGAAATCGTCGAGGAAAAGAATGTCGCGCTGGCCATCGTGGTGGCGGCGATGTGTATCTCGATCGGGCTGATCGTCGCGGCAGCGATTCACGGTTGAGGAATGGCCTTGGCCAACACCGCTCAGCGGCTTGCTGGCTGCGGCCGGCACCGATAGCGCATCGGCCAGGTCTGGCAAATCGGCTTGAAGCCGATGGCCTCCAGAATAGGTCGGCTCATCAAGGACGCGTCCACTGCCATCCACTCAAAGCCCCGCGCACGGGCTTCGTTGAAACGCACATTGAACAAGGCCGAATAGACACCCCGGCCGCGCCAGGCGGGCAGCACCGAGCCGCCGTGCAACTCCGGGAATCTCGAGCCGGGCGGGTAGTCGGTCCAGCCCGTGCCTATGGGCTGACCGTCGGCGTAGGCGCAGAACATGCTCATGTCTTCGGGCTTGTGCAGGCTCGCTGCCAGCTTGGCGCGCAGCCATTCAAAGTCGCGCCCCCAGACTTGGGCCTGCACGGTCAGCACATCATCCAAATCCAGCGGATCAACGATGCGGCGCAGGCTCACGCCGGCAGGCAAGCCTACATTCGCAGAGGCCTTCGCGGGCGTGTTTTCAAGCAAGTGTTCAAGCAAGGGATAGAGCATGAAAAGCTCGGGCTCGTCGGCCACAAAACCCTGCGCTTCGAGCAATTGCTTGAGCGCCGCGGGCTGCTCAAACCCATACAGCTTCCACTCGAAATTTTGCCGTCGAGCTTCAAAGTAGTCGATCTGCTCGCGAATCTGCCCGGCCTCTTGGCCGGCGCTCAAGCGCGAAAAGCACAGCAGCGCTTCGGCGTCGGCGCTGTCACTGTGCGGCAGATAGCGGCGCAGATGCGGCAAGACTTCGAGGCGGAATCCCTCGATGTCATGGTCTTGTCGGTCGGCCCGGTAGGCTTCAAAAAGTTGCTGCTCGTTCGTCATCGCGAGGCCCTTGGTCACCCTATTCATGGGGCTGCCGCCATGTGGCACAGCAGCGCCTTTCTCAATCCTTCTTCCTGAACGCCAGCCACCCCGCCACCGCCGTGAACCCCAGCACCACCAGCGCCAAGATGCTGAAGCCATGCGGATGATCGGACAAGGGAATGCCGCCCACATTCATGCCGAACATGCCGGCCATGATGTTGATGGGCAAGGCCAAGACGGTCACCACGGTCAAGGTAAAAACACTGCGATTGGTTTGCTCGCCCACTTGCGCGACCATTTCTTCTTGCAGGAGCTTGATGCGCTCTTGCAGTGCGGAGAGGTCGCGGATGACCAGCGAGAACTCCTCGGTCGCCTGGCGCAGCTCGTCCAGATCATGGGCCGTGACCCAAGGTGGCGGCAGGCGCAAGAGCCGAAACAGCGCGCCCGGCTCGGGCGCCAGCAAGCGCTGCAAGCGCACCAGCACGCGCCGCAACTTGCCCAGCTCGCCGCGCTTTTGCTGCAAGCGCCCGACCAGCAAACCGTCTTCGATATGGTCCACCTGCAGCGTCGCTTCGCGCACGATGCGCACCAGCACGTCACCCTGGTCATTCATCAAATGGTTCAGCAATTCGACGCTGGAGCTGAAGCGCGCACCGTCCTTGACTGCTTGGCGCAAGCGGTCGATCGAACGCAGCGGATGCACGCGCGCACTGACCAAGACCCGCTCGCTCACATTGACCCACAGCGTGGCGATTTCGGACGGATCAAACGAGAACTCGAAGGCCACATCGTTGACGACGGCGATCAGGTTGTCGGACGCGTCTTCGATGCGGGTCGAGCGCGAGCCTTCACGCAGCGCCTCAAAAAACTCCGGCGGCAGGCTCAAATTGGCCTGCATCCATTTCTCGGCCGTGGTGTCGGTGAGGTTGAAATGCAGCCAGATGAACTCATCGGCGGTCTGCTCAGCCCCCTGCGCCAACCAGCTCAGGGATTCGGCCAAGCCTATGGGCCGGCCGGCCCGCCCGGGAGCCAGCACAAAGCCGCAGATCAAGGCGTTGTCGACAGCGCCAAACACATAATTCATTGCATCCTTCCCCAAAGACCAGCACAGCCCATTGCAGGCCCGTCACAGACTCACCACAGACTCCTGGCGGCCTTATTCGCAAGCCATTGCGGGCCCGATTGTCAGGCAAGTAAAGCGGGCACTTGTGCGGTGCAATAAAAAAAGGGCCGACGCAGCCGCGCCGGCCCTTCCAGAGCTGATTTATCTAACGATCAGCTGCGCTGCATATTGGCTTTGAGCACGCTGCTCAAGGTGTCCAGGCTTTCGGCCAAATGGGCGCGCGTTTCAATCGACAGCCCGCCCTTGCTCGAGGCCGCCCGCAAATCAGACTGCAACTGCACCGCATGGAAGCGCACCATCGCATAAGCATCGGCCAAGAGGCCGGGGCCGCCGCCGCGCGTCAGCACCGCCTGCAAGCGCTTCAGATGCTCGCGCTGCAGATTGCGGCGCATGCCGTCGATCTCGGCGCCGGTCTTGAGTTCGCTCCAAACGGCCGCGTTCAAGGTGCTATAGACCTCGGACAGCGAGACCAAGCCCTTGCGTTCCTTCTCGCCGACAAAGGCCGGCATATCGATCAGGCGGCGCGCGGTATTGGCCGACATCAGCCGGTCCAGCACGGTCGCTTGCACGGCGCCAACGGCGGCCGGAATCGACAGCTGCACGCGCTCCCACTCGTTGTAGTCCAGCGTCTGCGAGGCCAGGAACTCGGGGCGGAAGCGGAAAGAGTTGGCCGACAGCAAGCCGGTCGAGATGAACTTCAAGGCTTCACGCTGACGCGCAGGCTCGACGGCACTGAAGGCCGGACGGCCGGTGCTGCCGGGCAGATCACGCAGCGCGTGCATGCCGCCGACATACTTGCCGGTCAACTCGGCCGAACGGGCCAGTTGCCGGAAGCTCTCGACGATGGAGCGGCGGTCACGCAGCGGGTCGCCGCCGACCACCGGCTTGCGGTCCTGCACGCGCGCCCACAGCTCCTGGCTCAGCGCCAAACGGCGCTTGAAGTAGGCCAGCGGGTCGTCGCCCAGATCGAAGCGATTAGCGTCCGGGTCGAAACCGTCATACGGGCCGCCCACGCCGGCGTCGATGTCATCGGCATAGGCCAGCTGCGGCTCGGTGCTGCGGGCAGCGATTTTGGCCAGATCGGCCACTTCGGTCTCGGCGGGCAAAGGCTTGTAAGCGTATTCAATTGCCCAGTAGTCGTAGGCACCCAGCGTCGTGTTGGTCAGGCTGCCCTGCGGCTCGCCCTTCAGCGACAAGTTGTAGGCGTTGTAGTCCATCACCGAGTTGGAGATGCCGTATCTCTCGGTATAGGCCTTGTCCTGCAACTGCTTCAGGCTGACCGAGGTGGAGGCCTTGAAGTTGTGCTTGAGCCCCAACGTGTGGCCGACCTCATGCGTGATCACGTCCTTGATAACGGCCTGCACAAAGGCCTCGGCCTCGGGGCTGTCGGGCGCCATATCGCCACGGCCTTCCAGCAGATCGAGCGCAAAGCCCATTTCGGCGGCGGACTCATTGGCATAACTGCAATAGTCGGCGGCGCCATGCTGGTGGCCACGACGGTCCAGCGCCAGCGCCGAAACAGCCGGGCTAGCAGGCGAAGCCCCCAGATCATCGTTGATGAAACGGCGCGAACCGCGCGCGAAAACATCGCTCATGCCGATGTCGGCATCCAGAATTTCGCCGGTGCGTGGATCGGCGTGGTTGGGACCAATGGCGAAGCCCACATCGGCGCCCACAAACCAGCGGATCGAGGCGTGGCCGGAGTCCATATTGTCCCAATCGGCATCATCGGGCTGCTGCTTGGCGTGGATGGCGTTCTTGAAACCGATTTTCTCGAAGGCCTTGTTCCACTCCAGGATGCCGGCCTCTACCGCAGCGCGGTACTGGGGCGGGATGTTCTTGTCCAGCCAGTAGGTGATGGGCTGGATCGGCTCGCTCAACTCGGCATTGGCATCTTGCTTTTCCAGGCGCCAGCGCTTAACCATGTGCACGCGCACATTGGCCTTGCTGTCGCTGCCGAAGTCGGAATAAGACTCGCCAAAATGGCCCAGGCGCGGATCCAGTTTGCGCACCGGCATCGGCAGGTCGGGCAGCGCCTGGAAGTTGTAGACGAAGCTGAAGAACATGCTGCGCGGATCGGGCGTGGTCTGCGGCGGTGTGGGCACGGGTGCCGGCGGCGCGACCAGCGGCGGCGCGGGGATGCGCGGCGTGAAGAAGTGCATGCGCGCGGTCAGCGTGCTCAGCTTGGCATCGGCGCGTGAGGCCTCGAAAGAAGAATTGCTGCGGTCCGGTGCATAGGGCAGACGGTAGGCCGCTTCCAGCCTTGTGGACAGGCCGGGGATGTCGGTCAGGAATATGCCGGCATCGACCAAGATCGATTTGGTCTGCGGATGCTCGGCGCTGCCGACTGGGCCGGCCGCCAGCAAGCTCGGCGAGAAGGCTTGGGCTACAGCCAGCTTGCCGCCACCCTCGCCACGGAAAGCGGTGTTCAGTGCCACCAATTGAATCTGGTTGCCGATCCGACGCCACTCGACCATTTGGTCGGCCACCATCTGGCTGGCGTAAAGCCCGCGCTCGCCGATCGCGCTGGCGATATTGACGGTGAACAAAAAGGGCTTGCCAATCATCGCCTTTGGAATCTCGAGCCAGACTTTTTCGTCCTTGCGCCAGATCGGGAACAAGCCGGCCTGCACCTTGGCGTCTTTGCTGACTTCGGCGAAAGGCTTGGGCGCGGCCGGATCGGCCGGAGGCTTGGCGGCTGCATTGGGCGCCGACGCGGCGGAAGCAGGAGCGGCTGCCGCCACAGGGCTGGCTGGGCTGGCGGCCGTTGACGGCGCAGCCGGCGCTGCGCCCTCGGGCGTCGTGGTGGCACAAGCGCTCAGCAAGGCCACGGCCGCAGCCACGGCAGACAGGCTCAAACGGCGGGAAACTAGCGGCGATTCATATGAAGTCATTCAGACCATCCTGGAACATTGCACAAGGCTCACCAACATGGCATGAGCCCGAAAAATCGGCAGCGCCGGCGCCCATCAGTGAGGCACGCTCGGCAAACAAAGTCGGCCACTGTGAACCAGCCGCCGCGCGCCGTCAACGTCGCCGAGCGTGGTTCACACAAAGCGAACCGCCATTCGTCGCATTTAGTCACCAAGCAAAGGGTTTACCCGAAACCGACCGAGCCCCGCACGTGGCCATTTAGACTGCGGCCATGCCTGCCCAACACAAAACCACCCACCTGCTGTATCTGCATGGCTTTCGCTCGTCACCACGCTCGGCCAAGGCAATGCGCATGGCCGAGTGGGTGCGCGCGCACAAGCCCGAGCTGGTGTTCGCCTGCCCGCAGCTGCCGCCCTCACCTGCCGAGGCAATGGCCTTGCTGAAGACCTTGACGGCAGACTGGCCGAGCCAGGGCGGCGCGCTGATGGGTAGCTCATTGGGCGGTTTTTATGCCACCGTGCTGGCCGAGTGGCCGCGCTTTCAAAGCAGCCGGGTCGTGCTCTTGAACCCGGCCGTAGCCCCGGCCCGTGACCTGGAGAGCTATATCGGCGAGCAAAGCTGCTGGCAAGACCCGCTGGAGCGCTTCTTCTTCCGCACGGAATTCATTGCCGAACTGCTAGCGCTGAGCACGCCGGTCACCAGCAGCCCGCAGCGTTTGCTGGCCGTGATCGCCAAGGGTGATGAGTTGCTGGACTGGCGCGAGATGCGCCAGCGCTATCTGGCCTGCCGCATCAAGCTGCTGGAAGGCAGCGACCATGGCTTGTCGGACTTTGACGATTATTTGCCCGAGTTGAGCGATTTTCTGGGTCTGGCCTAATTCAATTCAATGACGGTGTCTTGCGCCTCGGCCACACAGGCCTCGGCCAGACCCGGCCCCCAGCCACGCCGGACCAGCACATGCCGGCCGTTATGGCAAAACTCGATGCGCTGCGCGCCGGCCATGGTTTGCTGCACAAAGCCTTCGATCGAAGCCGGCATGCTGACGAGGTAGCGGGCCGCTGCCAGGTCGTCGGCCGGATGATCATCGTTATGCACCCAGGGGATAAAGGCGGCTGCACCCCATAGCAGCGGTGTGAAGCCGATGTCGAAAAGCGCGGGCCGGTAGCCCTGCGCCTTCAACCAGGCCTGCGCCTGCGGGCGAACATCTTCGACCGCGCCCTGCCCCAAATTGCCCAAGCTGGCCGCCAACAACTCCGCCACCCATTGGTTGCAGTTTTGATAGCGTGTGCTGAAAGCGTAGGCATTGGCGCTGTAATTGGGCGCCAGCAGCTGCAAGGCGCTGCGCTTGTCCAGCGCGGCGCGCTCTATCGCTGCGGCTTCGGCAGGCGGGAACAGCACCACCGACAAGAACCCCAGCTCGGCCTGATTGGCCCCGATCAAGAAACCAGCCAGGCCTTGGTCGTAGAGCTTGGGGGCCGCTTCATCGCATACGTAGTAAAGCTGGCGCACCGACCAAGGCGTGTTGTCGCTGTCCCGCAATGCCAAACCGGCGTGCGAATAGCGCATCTCGAAGCGACTCAGGTCGGTGCCGGCGCGCGACACCAGCGCGACGCCCTGCCCGCTGCGTTCCAGCTCGTCTTTGACGATGGCAATGAAGCGCAGCTGCTTGTCTTGCTGGCTGGCGTTGAGCTGCTTGGGCTGCTCGCAAAAGCGCAAGCCCCCGGCCTGCGCTGCGCTGCAGCCGACCAGCAGCAGCGCCAGCAGTCCAAGGGCCCGATTCAAAGCACGACGGCCCTGCTATCGAGTTCCCGGTACCACTCATCGCTCAACACCAGGAAGAAAGCCTGCTGGGTCTGGTGATTGGCAAACTCAAGGCCGTAAGCATGTTGGCGCGCCGTCACGAGCTGACCCGCCACGAGCTGGCTTTTCTCGAAGGCCGGCTCAGGCAGCACCAAGTAGAAGTCATCGGCAGCCGCTTGCAAGTGCACGCGCACCATGCCGGGCCGGTCAGCGGCGGCCGCCACGTCGATGATTTTGTAGTTGCCGGCCGCGACCTTGTCACCCTTGGTCGACGAGCCACTGGACGCCTCCAAAGATTTGGAGCCACTGCTGGCTGCGCTGCTGGCACCCTCGGAGGCAGAGGAAGCGGTCGAGCTGGCGGCCAAGGCCGAGAGAGACAGGCTCAGCAGCAGCGCGGCAGCCAAAGACTGTTTAAGTACAAAGCTTGTATTCATATTGAGACGTCCCGGAATCGGCGTACCTGGTGGCGAAGTTGGCCGCCATGGTAGCAAGGCTTTGCGGCAGCTCAGCCTTGCTACCCCCTGCCGAATGCCGTGGTCCATCAGCACCATAAGGTCACACAGCGCCCCTACAGTCGCCGCGATCCGAGCCTGCTTGCCAGCACCGTTCGGATCAAGCAAGCGGCATCTTCCGCAACGCCCGCAAGTCTTCCCCCACTCGCGGCGCCAAACAAGCACAAGGACAGTCCATCATGGGTCGCCCCTCCATCATCAAGCCCGTTCGCGTCGGCAGCAGCCGCCGCGCTTTCTTCAAGAGCTCTGGCTCGGCCGCTGCTGCCTTGGTGGCCGCGCCCTTGCTGCCTTTGGCCGGCACGGCTGAAGCGGTCGCCATCAGCAGCAACTTCCAGCATGGCGTGGCCAGCGGTGACCCGCTGTCCGACCGCGTGATCCTGTGGACCCGCGTCACCCCGACCAATGGCCGCAGCGCGCAAGTGGTCGATTATTCAATCGCCAAGGACCCGGCCTTCACGCAAATCGTGTCCAGCGGCCGCAGCAAGGCGATTCTGGAGCGCGACTTCACGGTCAAGATCGACGCACTGGGTCTGAGCCCCAACACGACGTATTACTACCGCTTCTCGGTTGACGGCGTGATCTCGCCCATCGGCCGCACCAAGACGCTGCCGGTCGGCGGCGTCAGCAATTTGCGCATGGCCGTGGTCAGCTGCTCCAACCATGCCTATGGCTACTTCAATGCCTACCGCCGCATCGCCGAGCGGGCCGATCTGGACATGGTCGTGCACCTGGGTGACTACATCTACGAATACGGCGCCGGCCAATATGGCAATGTGCGCACGCCCGAGCCGACCAACGAGATCGTCACGCTGGCCGACTACCGCATGCGCCATGCCCAGTACAAGCGCGACCCGGACTCCCAAGCCATGCACCGCCAGCATCCTTTGGTTGCGATTTGGGACGACCATGAGACCGCCAACAACGCCTATGTCGACGGCGCCGAGAACCATCAGGCCAGCGAAGGCGCTTGGGCCGCCCGTGTCGGCGCGGCTTTGCAAGCCTACTACGAGTGGATGCCGGTGCGCGTGGTCGACCCAGCCAAGCCGCGCAACAACGCGCGCAGCTATGCCTTCGGCAACCTGGTCGACCTGATCATGCTGGAAGAGCGCCTGAATGGCCGTTCGGCCCAGCTGGGCACGAATATCGGCAACGCCAGCGGCTACTTCATTCAAGCCGGTGCCTATCTGGACCCGGCCCGCCAACTGCTCGGCGCCAGCGAAGAAGCCTGGCTGTTCAACAAGCTGCGCAGCAGCACCGCCAAGTGGAAGTTCCTCGGCCAAGGCGTGATGTTCGCCCAGGTCAAGGTGCAAGGCGCGCCGAATTCGGCCGGCGGCGGCGTGTTCTTCAACTCCGACGCCTGGGACGGCTACCAGCCCGCCCGCGACCGCGTCTACGACGTGCTCAAGGGCAACAGCAGCCTTGGCCAGGCCCCGGTCAACAACGTCGTGATCCTGACGGGCGACATCCACAGCAGCTGGGCGGCCGATCTGAGCCAGGACCCGAACAATGCCAACGTGGCTACCGGCGGCTACGACAAGGTCACGGGCCAAGGCTCGCGCGCGGTCGAATTCGTCGGCACTTCGATCTCTTCGCCCGGCGTGGACAACCCAGCGCAAGCAGCCGGCACCATCGCAGCGCTGGCACCGGCCAACCCGCACCTGAAGTACATCAACCTCGACAAGCGCGGCTATATGTTGATCGACGCCGACGCCACTCGCTGCGTGTGCGAGTGGTGGTATGTCGACACCGTCGCCAGCGTCAGCAATGTGCAGACCTTTGCCACCGCCTTCCAGGTGGTGGACGGCGCCAACCGCCTGACACCCGCCGCTCAAACACCGAACCGGGCCAACCCGCCTGCGCTGGCGCCTTGACCTCACGAATTGGAATCAAAACCATGAAGATCTCAAAATCATTCGCCCGACTCGCCCTGAGCAGCGCGCTGCTCGCAGCCGCCGCTGTGTCATCCGCCCAAGCAGCCGACTTCGGCTTCTCCGGCAACGCCGTCTACAACACCGACGTGGTGCGCATCAGCTTCAGCCTGGACGCCGACAGTGCAGACTTCAAGGCCTGGACTGACTCTTGGGCCGCCGGCCTGAACTTCGACCCGGTCTTGCAACTCTGGGCCCAATCGGGCAACGACTACAGCCTGATCACCGAGGTGGACGACAACGACCAGATCGGCCCCGGCCAAGGCTCGCTCGACGCCGGCATCCAGCAGGCCGGTCTGAGCAAGGGTCAATATCTGCTCACGCTCAGCGCCGCCGACAACTACGCCAAGGGCCAAATGCTGTCGGCCGGCTTTACGCTGGACGGCAGCACGCCTGTGGCCATTGCCGACTGGACGCAAAGCAGCAGCAACCCCAACTTCCCCGACCAAAAGGGCGGCCTGTGGAGCGTCAAGCTGAATTCGGTGGACCAAGCTGCCGTGGTGCCCGAGCCCGCCAGCTGGGCTTTGATGGGCCTGGGCTTGGTCGGCCTGCTGAGCTTGAGCCAGCGCCGTCAGCGCAAAGCTTGAGTTAGCAAGCAGGCAAGCAAGAAGGCAAGCCCACCGAGCGGGGCTGCGACCGAAACGGGTCGCAGCCCCGTTCTTTTTGATCCAGCTCAAGCGAAGCAGCAGCAAGTCCAGGGGCCAGCCGCAGCGTCACGCGCCTGACATGAAGCAAATCCAAGCTATCGCTTCATGTCCTTTGGAGCAAGCCGCCCATGAACGCCCCCGACCTCTTGCGCAGCGACTGGATGCGCAACCGCACCTATGACGAGCTGGCTCTGGGCCAGAGCGCTCGGCTGGTGCGCACGCTCAAACACAGCGATATCCAGGCTTTTGCCCTCGTTTCGGGCGATGTCAATCCGGCCCATCTCGACGCCGAGTACGCCGAGAGCACGCGCTTTCACGGCGTGATCGCGCATGGCATGTGGGGCGGCGCTTTGATCTCCTCGGTACTGGGCAATGAGTTCCCCGGCCCCGGCACCATCTATATGGAGCAGACGCTGCGCTTCTCGCGTCCGGTGCACATTGGTGACACCTTGACCATTGTGCTGACCGTGCTGGAGAAGAACGACGACAGCGGCGTCGTCAAACTCGGTTGCGAAGCCGATAACCAAAAAGGCCAGACCGTCATCAGCGGCCTGGCCACCGTGCTGGCCCCGCGCACGCGCATCGAGCGGCCGCGCCCGGCCTTGCCCGAGATGCATTTTCTGTTCGATGCCGAAGCGCGCATGAACGCTTGGCTGAATCAGATTAAGCTGGCCACGCCGCTGCGCTGCGCGGTGGTGCACCCTTGCAGCGAAGACGCCTTGCGCGCCGCATTGCTGGGTGCCGAGCGCGGCCTGATAGCGCCCACCTTGATCGGGCCCGAGCAGCGCATACGCGCGCTGGCCGAGCAGCTCGGGCTGGATCTGCACGGTTGCCAATTCAAGCCCACGGCGCACAGCCATGCTGCCGCCCAACAGGCCTGTGCGATGGCGGCCTCGGGCCAGCTGGACATGCTGGCGCAAGGCAGCTTGAGCGGCGACGAGCTGCTGGCGGCGGTCCAGGCGACACCTGCGCTGCACGCCGGCCAGCGACTGGCGCATGTTTACCGATTCGACATACCCAGCTATGCCAAGCCGCTGTTCATGAGCGACGCGGGCATCAATATCCGTCCCGATCTGGACGCCAAGGCCGACATCCTGCGTCTGGCGATAGGCCTGGCGAAAGCGGCGGGTGTGCCCTGCCCCAAGGTCGCCTTGCTGTCGGCGGTGGAGACCATCACCGAGCGCATCACTTCAACACTGGACGCAGCAGCGCTGTGCAAGATGGCGCAGCGCGGCCAGATCGAGGGCGCGATTCTGGACGGTCCCTTGGCCTTTGACAGCGCCGTCAATCTGGAAGCGGCGCGCCTGCAGGGACTGAACTCGCCGGTGGCCGGCGACGCCGACATCCTGCTCGCACCCGACCTGGAATCGGGCAGCCTCTTGGCCAAGTTGCTCGAATACATGGCCGGTGCGGCCAGCTGCGGCGTCGTGCTGGGTGCGCGCGTGCCCGTGGCGATGAGCGGGCGCACGGACAGCTTGCGCACGCGGCTGGGGTCGGTGGGCTTGGCGGTGCTGGCGGCGCGCGCCACCAAGGACTAGCTCAAGTTCTTAGCGGGCTGAAGTCAAAGTGGGCTAGACAACAAGGCTGGAAACCCTGAACATAACGTCCAAACAATGTGGCAATATATGCTGCACACATCAAAACGCTTGCGTTGATGGCTATTGCGCCTGACACAGAACTGGTTCCAATGGTCCTCGCTGCCCGCAAGCCCACCCACGTAGCGGCGCTGCGCTGACAAGCTGTCCTTGTCTGTTCTGGTTTGCCACAAAAGGAATGTCATGCACCGTCTGATTTTTTCAGCCGCAGGGCTGTCAATTCTTTTTGCAGGCTGCACCACTGCGCCAGGCCTAGAGCCTGTCAGGCCAGAACCTGATTACGTACGTAACAGCGTTGAATGCGACGAATTGGGAAGTCCCGATCTTCCGGAGTCATTTAAGTTGGACTCTATGCCGTATGGTTGGGCGCTGGTTCGAATCGACGTTGAGCGCGGCGTTGTAATCAGCGTTGAAATTCTGGACGCCAGTCCAAGGAAAGTTGTAGAGGCCCCGACGACAGCCCTTTTCCAGAGCGTGCATTTTCCTTCGCTAAAGTCAGCTCGTGAATGCTTTTGGATCCACAGTCGTTCAATCACGCCTGGAAGCGATTGATCAACAGGACCGTTAGCGGCAAGAGTCGCAAGGCGTTGTCTATGCAAAGCCATGACATCGCCATCCCTCCGCTCCGCTCCACATCAATGGCGAGCACATTTGCCTTTTAGCGCCGGCTTGGCTTCGACTGCGCAGTCGTTTCGCCATCCGACGACTACGCGATTGCTGACCGTGGCTCGCTCGAGGTTCACTTCCTTCTACACGAGTCCCTGATTCCCGAAGAATCGTCCTTTGGCTGCTAATTCAGGGTTCTAAACGTTGATGCGCTTTATGCCGAGTTTGCCAAGGCCGGCTTACCTAAGCATGGCATTCCGCGCATGACAGCGCTGGAAGACAAGCCCTGGGACAAGCGCGAGTTTGCCGTCATTGATGAAGACGGCTCACTGATTCGGATCGGGCAAGAGTTGTAAATACATAAGGCTCTTGCCTGGTCGTTCTCAAGCCGCTTCCGCCACTTCCTGCCTGAGTTCAGCCAACTCGGCCAGCAGCTCCGCCGGGCAGGACCACTCGGTCTGCACCTGGCCGGCATAGATACAAGCTTCATTGCCATCCAGGCTGAGCCAATCGCCCTCAACCAAGCGCGTCTCGCCGATGCGGATCTCGCGCCGCGCTTCGTCGACGGTCAAGCCCTCGCACGCGACCAGACAAACCTTGCCCATCTGGCGCGCCACCACCGCCGCATGCGAGGTGCGCGCGCCGTTCTGCGTCAACAGACCCAGCGTCAACTCCAAGGCTGCGCTGTCGCTGGTCTCGGCATCGCGGCGCACCAGAATTGCCGGCAAGCCCGCCGATTGGGCAGCACGCGCGCCCGCTTCGTCCAGCACGATCTGCCCCATCGCCACGCCGCTGCTGGCCGCCTGAGCGCGGGCCAAGGGCTGCAGCGGCTGACCTTCCGGGCTGACCACAAGGCTGACGCGCAAGCGCTCGGCGTCCAGCCCTTCGCAACGCCGCCGCGCCGTTGCGATATCAATCACGCCCTCGCTCAGCAGATCGAGCGCAATGCGCGCCTGGGCCTGCGGCGTGCGCTTGCCGTCACGTGTTTGCAGCAGGTACAAACGGCCATCCTGCACGGTGAACTCGAAGTCCTGCATATCGCCCATCTCGCGCTCCAGCCGCGTGCAAGCCTGCTGCAGCTCGGCCCAGACCTGCGGCAAGACCTGCTGCAACTGCTCATGCCCCTGCGCGCTGCGCCGGCCGGACACCACATCTTCGCCCTGCGCATTGAACAAAAAATCCACCCACAGCGTGGCCTCGCCGCTACGCGGGTCGCGCGTGAAGCCGACCCCGGCACCTGAGCGTGCGCCGGCATTGCCGAACACCATGGCCTGCACCGTCACCGCCGTGCCTATCGTGTCTTTGATGCCGTGGGCGGCGCGGTAACTGCAAGCCTTGGCGGACTGCCAGGAATCGAACACGGCAGCGATGGCCTGCTGCAATTGCGCTTCAGCCGCCTGCGGGAAAGGCCGGCCGGCGGCCTGCGCAAACAGCTGCAAATAGCGCCGGCTCAGTCCCCGCAGCTCGGCAAAGTCGAGCAGGCGCTCGTCGCGCCCGGCACAGAGCAGCGTCAATTCATCTTCGAACAAGGCGGCCGGCAGCCCCGCCACCACCTCGCCAAAGCTGGCGATCAGGCGGCGATAGGCATCCCAGGCCAGGCGCGGGTTGCCCGTCTGGCGGATCAGGCCCTGCACGGTCTCGTCGTTCAGGCCGATATTGAGCAGGGTTTCCATCATGCCGGGCATGGACACCGGTGCGCCGGAGCGCACCGACAGCAGCAAGGGCCGGGCCGCACACCCAAAGCGCAGGCCCGCGCTGGCAGCTTCCAGGGCTTGCAAGGCCGGCGCCCAAACTTCAGGCTGCGCAGCCTCGGCCCGCAGATCAGCATCGGCGCAAAAGCGCGTGCCCAGGACAAAAGCCGGTGGCACCGGCAAGCCCAGCTCGGCCATGCGTAGCAGATTGAAGGCCTTGAAGCCCAAGCGCTGCGGGCTGGTCTGAGCGACCGTCGTCTGGCCTGGGCAGCCAATCAAGAACAATTCGGCGTTCGTGCCGACTTTCATTGCGGCATTCATGCGCCCACCTCGGTCTTGCTGAACACCAGCTCGCGCAAGGCATAGGCCGCGTTCAGCAGCCGGTCGGACGCGAACTCCAGCTGATTGGCCAGGTCATTGACCAGCATCAGCGCGGCCGCGTTGCTCACCTCGGCCGCCATGCAGCGCTTGGCCGCGCGCAGCAGTTCATCACATTGGCGCTCGGCGCGCAGCACCTGCCATGTCGCCGCCACAAACTCATCATGCTCGGCGGCCTCGCTGGCCCCGTTCAGGCCGCGCGCCACCGCCACAGCCTTGACCTGCTCTTGCGTTGCATGCAGCACCGCCTGCGCCAGCTGCGACAGCAAGTCGCGCAACTCGCGGTTCCAGCCCTGGTGGTGATGCTCGGCAATCAGGCTGAGTAAAAACGCGCATTCCTCCAGCGCATCGGCCGCGTCGTCAGCCGTCTCCAGCAGGCGCGCAAACTGGCCCCAGCGTGGCTGGCGGCGCGCCCGCTCGCGCGCTTGCATCACCAGATGATCGGCCTGGCGCTCCCAGGCCTTGGCGCGCTGCGCCAGCTTGGCCGCCGCGTCTTTGTCTTGCTCCCAGCCATGGGCCAGAGCCTGGCTGATGGCTTCGGCCAAGGTCTGGCAATAGGCGGCATGCTCGGCCAGCAAATCGAACTCCGGCGCACGCTTTTGCAATTGGCGCGCCAGCAGCAAACGGGTTTCATCGGCCACCAAGGCAACCGGCTGCTGCTGCAACATCGCCGTTGACGACAGGCGCAAAACTTCGACCAAAAAGGCCTGTGCGCCGGCCTGGCCTAACACCTCATCCAGCCGGTCACCGATGCGAAATGCATCCGCACCCAAGGCCTGCATGGCCTCGAACAACATGCGCTCGGCGCCGGCCTTCAGCCAGGCCATATGGCCGATCTCCAGCTTGGCGGCCTCGGCCAGGACGGCGATCGCCTCGCGTTTGCCGACGAAGTTCAGCAGCCGCTTGCGGGCGCGATTCCAGTCGATCAAGAAGACGATGCGCGAGGCCACACCTTCCAGCATCCACAGCAGCTGCGCCTCGTCTGTAGCCTCGAAGCGCGCCGTGCCGAGTTGATAGGCCTCGCCCCGGTTCAGCCCGGCCGAAACCCGCGCCTCGGGTGAAGACCATTGCGCGCCATAGGCGGCCAGCAGGGCCTGAAAGAACTCGAAGCGGCTGCTGTGCAGATCGGAATAGGTCAGGCTGATCGTCAGCCCTTGCACCTGCAGCACCAGCACATGGGCGTCATTGGTGCCGATGTCGTTCTGGATCAAGAGTCGCTCGCCATCGCGCGTGGCGGCGGTATCCAGGCCCGGGTGCTCGAACTTCAGCGCGGCGGTGCGCTGCAGGCCGCGCATGAAAGCGGCGACACGCGGCCGGTCGCTGTCCTGCAACTGCCACACATGAGCGCCGTCTATGACTTCGCTGGCCAGGCTGGCGGCCAAATGGTTGAGCTGCTTGTGCAGGTCCATCACCAGCAGGTGCAGGCTGTCATCCGCAGGCTCACCATGCTTGGCACGATGGCCGTGGCTCAAGGCTCGCAGCAAGGTGGGACTGAGCAGTTCTTCCTCATGCAGGCCTTCCAGCTTGCTCGCCCAAAAGGCGAGCCGCTCGCGGGTGCGCTGATCGGTTTCGGTCTGCAAGAGCGGGCGCGCCATCAGGGTCAGGTCTTGCGCGAGTTGCGTGGCCAGCTGCGGCAGCTGCGGCAAGAGCACGTCCTCGCCGTCGCGGCTGGCCTGCGCCGGCATCTCACGCAGCCAGGCGGCGTCAAGACCTGCGGCGGCCATTTCACTGCGCAGATCGGGCAGCGACTTGGCGGGGGCCATGGCGTGATCGGCGGCGGCTTGCAGAACCGTCAGGCACAGCTTCAAGCGGTCATTGGCGAGCAAAGCGGTCTTGACCCACGCGGGCAGCAAGAGGCTGTGTTGGCCCAGCGAGGCGACGGCGTCGGACTTTTCCATGATGATGAGGCGCCGGGGCAAAGCGGCGATAGAAACAATGCCTGGCAGTATGTTCAGCGCGCCGTGACAGCATGGTTACAAAGCTCGGCAAACGCTAGGCAAGATGGCGCGGGATTGATCTGGCTCAAAGGCATGAAAAAAGCCGGGCCATCTTGACGATGGCCCGGCTCGGGTTCTGCCCTATTGGACTACTTCAGCGCTTGGGCTGAAAAGCCGCGTCACCAAATTGCCACAAGAAGAAACTCCACACATCGGCGGTTTCATCCAAGCGCTGCGCCAGGCCTGAGCCCATGCCGTGGCCGCCGTCGAAGTCCACCCGCAGGATCACCGGGCGAGTCTTGGCTGCGTCTGGATTGGCGGTTTGCATGCGTGCGGCCAGCTTGGCCGGGATCCAGGCCTCGACGCGCGGATCATTGGCGCCGGTGGTGACGATGACGGCCGGATAGCTGCGCCCATCTTTGACGTTATGGTAAGGGCTCAGCGCGAACATGCTCTTGAAGTGCGCCGGGTTGGTTACCGTGCCGAACTCGGCGATATTGGGCGCACCGTTCAGCGTCAGCTCCATGCGCAACATATCGGACAGGCCGACCGCACTTTGCGCCGCTGCGAACAACTCGCCGCGCTGCGTGACCGCGCCGCCGATCGTGATGCCGCCGGCGCTGCCGCCCGTACCAGCAAGCGTCGCAGGTGAGGTGTACTTGTTGGCGATCAGCCATTCGGCGCAAGCAATGAAGTCCGAAACCGTGTTCTGCTTGGTGGCGATATAGCCACCACGGTGCCAGTCATCGCCCAGCTCGCCGCCGCCGCGCACATGGCATATCGCCTGTACGCCGCCGCGCTCGGTCCAGGCCAGGCGGGTGGCGCTGAAGCGCGGCTCTTGCGTGATGCCGTAGGCGCCATAGGCATTCAAAATCGTTGGGCGCTTGCCGTCCAAGGTCAAAGACTTGGGTGCCACGATGGACAGGGGCACCATCACGCCGTCATGGCTCTTGACCATCACGCGGCGCGCTTCAATGCCGGAGGTGTCAACGCTGACAGCTTTTTGGATGCTCAGCCGCTGCGCTGGCGCGTCAGCTACACCACCTGCCTGCAAGAGCAAGCTCTGCGGTGCCTGCGTCCAGCCTTCGTGCAGAACCAGGAGCTCGTCACCCTTCAGCGGCGTGACGCTGCGCAGCGTGCCCTCAAACGGCAGGGCCACGGTCGACACCTTGCCGTCCTTCTTGCCCACACGCCAAAGTTTGCTCACACCCGCGTCCAGCGCCTTCACATAGACGGCCGCGTCGCCGGTCTCGATGGTTTGCAGCACGCTGTCCCCTGCGGGCAAGGCAGTCTTGAAGCCGGCCTTGGCAGAGGTCAAATCCAGGCTCAGCAGTTCGCGGCGCGAGGCTTTTTGCTGGCTCAGCGCATACAGCGAGCCGCCGGCCACTTCGGCCCGTGTAACCTTGTGCTCAGGCCGCACCACGCGCCGCCATGGTGTGGCCGCGCCCTTCAGTTGATCAACCCGCGCCACCCAGTAGCTGCGCTCGGCCGCGTCGCCATGCAAAACCTCGGCCAAGGCCCAGGGCGAGCCCTTGGTGAGGCGCACATAGGGCAGATCGGCGATCTCAAAATTTTCTTTCTTGCTCACCTGCCAGCCGAACTGCGCCACGTCCTTGGCCGGGTCCTGGCCCAACTTGTGCATGAAGACCGCGCTCTTGTTGTAACGCTCCTCTGCGGGATGGCGGTTGTACAGAAAACCGCTGGCATCGGGCAGCCAAGCCACACCGCCTTCGTTCAAACCGGTGCGGTCAATGGCCAATGGCAGCAGCTTGGCCGTGGCAACGTCAAGCAGGCGCAAGACGCTGTTCTCGCTGCCGCCCTTGGACAGACCCACCGCCAACAAGCGGCCGTCGGGCGAAACGCTATACCAATCGACCGCGTGTTTGCCGGGCTCGCCGGGCAGGTTGTTGGGATCCAGCAGTTCGCGCTCGGCACCGTTCAAGCCGTCACGCACCCATAGCCTCGCCTGGTTTTGCCCAGGTGCGCGCTTGGAATAAAACAGCTTACCGGCCACCATCTCGTAGCCGCCAGTGCTTTCGCCCGCATCGGCCAGCACACCCAGGCGCTCGCGCAAGGCGGCACGGCCGGGGATCTGGGCCAGCACGCCGTCCGCATAGGCAGCCTGCGTCTTCAGCCAGGCCTGAAACTCTGGCGACTTCATGTCCTCCATCCAGCGGTAAGGGTCGACGACCGAAGTGCCGTGATAGACATCGGTGACCGGCTTGACGGACGTGGCCGGATAAGGGCCGACTTGTGCCAATACAGACAGTGGAGCGACCAATAGCGCTGCCAGGGCGGACTTGAGGATGGATGAGTTCATCGTTTGCCTGAATATTTGAGATGCCGCGGTGGCGGCGAAATTGCAGCTGTGCAGTTTACGCATTGATTGGGCTGAGGGCGCAATAGCTCTGCGAACGCCCTCCCAACTTGACCCGGCTCGCGCGCACTGCGCTGCAAGCAGGCGCCAGCTTTGTCCGCAGCGGGTCATGCGCCCTTTTTGGCGCAAAGGCACGCCAAGCGCGTCAGCTGAGCTAGCGAGCTAGTCAGGCAGAGTCAGGCCCGTCCCAGTCAAAGAGATCTATTTTTTGCAGCGAGCGTAAGGATGTCATGCAGCAGCACGACCGAGATCGGTACGCAAAACGGTGTCCAGGAGCGTGCAACCCAAGCCAGCCTGTCACCAACCACATCACCCACTTCACCCATCTGGAGATTGATATGCAAGCCACTCTCAAAACCGGCCTGAGCATTGCTGCCACGCCATGCAACAAGACCGGCGGCAAGGACGGGTAAGGAGCCCGCACTGCTTCCAGGGTTTATTTGAAATTTGTTCTACTTTTTCAACTCTTTCGAGGTCACACATGAAATTCCCAACTTCTTTGAGCAAGAGCCTGCTGTGCGCAGCGATTTTTTCTTCAGCCGGCGCGCAAGCTGCCATCGTTGACTTAACGGTAACCGTCCACAACCTCGCCCCCGTGAACAGCGTCGTCGTGGCGCCGCTGAGCGTCGGTTTCGGCCAAGGCTTGTTTGACGGCTTCGACATCGGCGGCTCAGCCAACGCCTCCATCGTCAAAGCGGCCGAACTGGGCAACGGCAATCTCTGGCGTGATGCCTTCTCCGCCACAGACGCTGGCGCCGTGGTTGGCGTGGTGGGCGGTGCGCCACTCGCTGCGGGTCTGTCGGCCACCCAGACTTTCCGTGTCGACACCTCGCTGAACAGCTATTTCAGCTTTGTCGCCATGGTGGTGCCGAGCAATGACTTCTTCATCGGCAACGATTCCGCCACCGCCTTCAAACTGTTCGACGGCGCCGGCAATTTGCAGATCAGCAGCATTGGCCAAAAAGCCCGTGACATCTGGGACGCTGGCTCCGAAGAGTTCAATGTGGCCAACGCGGCCTTCATCGTCGGCTCGAACGCTGTTGCCCGTGATGCTCAAAATTCCGTCGTCGCACGCAACTTTGGCGAGTTCGCCGCTTATAACGGCTTGAGCACCGCCTACGGCTATACCTTCAACAGCGGATTGAGCGGCGGCAGCGATGTCTACCGCATCGACTTCTCGGCCCAAGCGGTGCCTGAACCTCAGTCCTACGCTCTGATGTTGGCGGGTCTGGCAGCCATGGGCGCGGTAGTGCGCCGTCGCAGCAGCGCAGTCTGAGCGCAGTCAAGCTGCACAAGCTAAAGCGGCCGAGTTGGTGGCCTTAGCTCTCAACACAGCATGCCGGCGCACAACAATAGCCACCGACTCGCATCGCATCGCATCGAGCCGGCGGCTATTTTGTTTATTTGCATCGGCCATCAGCCTGCGCCTTGTACCTTCAACGGCCACACGCCGACACGATTTCTCCCTGCACTTTGCAGCAGGATGCAAAAGTCAGGAGCGCGCCCATTCCGGGTATTCGCACGGCATCAGCAGATTCACGCAATCGACCCAGAGCGGGTACTGACCGGTGCTGAATTGCTGCCGCGAAGCGGTCAATCATCGAGTTAGCGGCGAACCGCAGCCAAGCCAAGACGGGCCTGTCGGTGTTGGCGTCCAAGCGCCAGATCGGTGTGAAGTACGCCACTGCCTGGCTGCTGCATCTGAAGATCAACCGGGCAATGGCAGCGCGTGAGACCTGCCATCCGCTCCAGGGCGCCATTCAGGTCGACGACGCTTACCTCGGTGGCGAGCGAGTGGGCGGCAAGCTCGGTCGCGGCTCGGAGAACAAGTATCCAGGGGTTTGTTCCTGGTTTTCGCCGGCTGCGCACCACGCTTGGCCGGATATCTGGGCAACCAGTACCTGAATTCAGGACACCCGCCGTCGTGCGGCGAAGGCCAGCACGCCAAGCCCGGCGACTCCAAGCCACAAGGTTGCCGGCTCCGGCAAATGAGCAACCTCGGCGACACCGAACTGTGTGAGGTGGACCGAAAACTGGTCAGTCGCACCCGGTGCAAGAGTGATCTCGTACCTCAATTTCCCGATCGCGGGAGGCGGATTCGGCCGCACCGGGACCATGGACACCGGCGGATCAGAGGGAGGGTCGCCTGCGACATTGAAGGCAATAGCGTCCTTAGGATCACAGCATGGAAGACCCGCTCCGATTCCAGCAAAAAGTTTGGTCTCCACCAAGGCACTGTCGCTGGGCGGATGATCGGCATGCGCCCTGGCTGTCAAGTTGTAGTTCACTGTCCAGACCACGGTTAGCGGATCCGCTGTCATATTTTTGAAGAACGTGTTCGCCAGCCAGTTCACGCCGGCCGACGCGTAGCCTATGGATTCAAACGCCTCGCCAGTGATGTTTGAATTCATCGTGAACGAGAGCCCTGACCCAGACGGGGTCGCACACGCACTTGCTGCCCCCCTCGACGAACTGGCGTTCGCGCAGGGATAGTCGAGCGATCCATTTTTGTCTTTGAAAATCAGCGGGGCGATTCCGCCGTTCAGGTTGACCTCGTCGTAGGGTATTGGCGGCGCGTATTCCCTATTGACCGATTGGTTGACGTGCGAGATCTGGTAGGCCGCATCCCCCTGCGTCGCCACCTGGGCCGAGGCATCAAGAAAGTTCGAACCCGCAGCGAAGCCGAGGCCGGACCATGACGCGCCTTGTCCAAGGCTGACCGTGGCGGTCACGTCGGCGTAGGAGTTGAAAAAAGTCGCGGCGGCTACATTGACCGGGTAAATTCCGGCAGCACCGGCAAGGACAATGGCGTTTAGTGCGACGCGATGTGACAGGCTGTGCGAAATGGTCATGACGGAGTCCCCTGCAGTGGCAGAGCGCCTAAGCGCGTTCGTTGGAAGCATAGTGTTAAAGAGTCGTTGAAGCTTGAGGCAAGTCAACAGGTGTCGTCGTCTTGGAGCGCTCCACTGTCATTGACGCTTCAGGCCGCTGTTCAACAAAAGTGACAGTGAACTATTCAAACCCTCGTAGCGATGTCAAAGCGATTCTGTTCTTGGCTCCATTGGGCACATGGGAAAAAGGCAGTCCCGTGGCCACCGAGTTCTCCAGGAGTAAAAAATCTAAGCTCAGCTCCTGCGCCCCATGCCGAAAGCTGACCGTGGCGAGCGGCACGTTATGGCCGGTCGCGTGAGTTCGTCCAACTGGACCGGATGACTGCAACGAGCACGTTGCAGACGCTGGGAGCCTACCCAACTTGTGCTGACTGAACCCGCTTGTTCATATCGATCTGGAAGCCACATGCCTTAAGTTCGCGTGCCGTTTCGGATTTGAAGCTAGAA
The DNA here is from genome assembly GCF_025717555.1 of Paucibacter sp. B2R-40. Taxonomy (GTDB): domain Bacteria; phylum Pseudomonadota; class Gammaproteobacteria; order Burkholderiales; family Burkholderiaceae_C; genus Paucibacter_A. The sequence goes on from NZ_JAJIRP010000006.1 coordinate 245,629, forward strand.
CGGAATCTCTGCTGCCGATGCATTTTCCAAATCAACAAAGAGAATGATTTGAGAAGTGAAGACAGCCAGCATGTACTCAGCGATTTCCGGGGTGACTTTCCCTCCGGTTGCACCCCCGTGAGCAACACCTTCACCGCAGAGTTGATGAAAGAACAGATAGAGGCCAGCACTCGCCCGTACGCCCCTTTGTCTTCTAGAGGCTGACACTGGTACGAAAAGGGTCAACTGGACTGCGGCTTCGTGATTGATGTCGCAGGGAAGAGCTAGGGCGCGACTTCTTTTTTTCGAATCCTCCGTTGTTGAAGGTCGTACCAGTTGGCCGGGCGTTAGCCTCCGCCAGCAGCCAGGATAGGCTTTGATTCCTTCCATGTTCTTTTCAGCACTGATTCCGCAGGAAGATAGAGCCGGATGACGTAGAAGAACGGACCCTCAGGGGGAGTGGGGATCCAATTGCTTTCCTTACCTTTCCCGGGCGATGTTGATTGCCGACCAGCTGCAGCGTTCACGCGCCGTGGTGGGCCTGGTGCCCAAGGCGGCGCTGGAGGTTCAGCGCGTACCCGAGTTCAAGGAAAAGACCTCGGCCGGCGCCTACTACAAGCCACCGGCGATGGACGGCACCCGGCCGGGGGTCTTTTACGCCAACCTGCGCAACCTGAACGAATTGCCGAAGTTCGGCCTGCGCACCCTGTCCATCCGCGAAGGCGTGCCAGGCCACCACTTCCAGATCGCGCTGGCGCAGAAACAGAAAGGCGGCCCGATGTTCCGAAAGGTGCTGCCCTTCACCGACTACGCCGAGGGCTGGGCGCTGTACGCCGAATGGCTGGGCACCGAGTTGGGCGTCTAAGTACGACCCCTTCAGCGACCTGGGCCGCCTGCAGGCCGACATGTTCCGTGCGGTGCGCCTGGTGGTCGACACCGGCCTGCACTTCAAGCGCTGGCCGCGGCAGCAGGCCATAGCCTACATGGCCTGCCTGGCCTACATGGCCGACAAGACCGGCAAGCCGCAGGGCGAGGTGCTTGCCGAGATCGAGCGCTACATCGTCATGCCCGGCCAGGCCTGCTCCTACAAGGTGGGCATGCTGATCATCCGCGCGGCGCGCACGCGGGCCGAAAAGGCGCTGGGCGCGCGCTGGAACGCCGAGGCCGAGAAGGCCTTCCACGACACCGTGCTGGGTTCGGGTTCGCTGCCGCTGCAGATCCTGGACGAGCAGGTCGACGCCTGGATCAAGAGCCGGCTACGGGAGCCCAGCACAAGCCAAGTCAACTGACTCCCTTGCACCCAAGCGAGCCTCGGCGGCGCGACCTGTGGGCGGCGGTGATTGCGCGGGTCATGCCGGCGACGTTGCAGCTTATGCCGGCGGCATCATGCCCGCCAGGGTAGACGCCATCGAAGTGGCCGGAGCCTTGGGCGTGAATCAGCTGGCGTCGCGTCGAAAGCGTGAGCCGTTCTCGCCCCTACTCTGCGAACTGCGGCTTGCTGCGCCGCTGATAGAACTGCTCGATCTGTGGCCCCAGACGTTTCAAGGCTTCGGGGTCAAAATAGCCTGCACTGGCTTTCTGCAGATGGGCCGCGCCCTCGGGGGTGCCCAAGACTTGATCGATGGCTCGGCTCGCCGCCAGACCCCAAGGCGTGCGTGGGCAGGCGATGCTCAGCTGCAAGGTCCGTGGGGCGCCCTGGATAGCCAGGGCGATGAAATCGTCGATCGGCAGCCCACGCGCTTGCATCTGTATCAAAGCGCCGCTCACATCGATCCAGAAGTCGGCGCGGCCTTTCACCAGCATGTCTTGCAGGCGCTCGCCAAAACCCTGGGTGGCGTAGTCGGCCAAATAAGGGCCTCGCGGCTGCTGGGCCAAAACACCGTCAACGAAATCGCCATAGCTGCGCCCACGGACGATCGCCCCCCATAGCTGTGCCCTCTTGAGCAGCAAAGCCAAATCCACTTCATCGGCGCTATTGCGCGGCACCAGGGCCAGTTTGTCGCGCCTGACCAGTAACTCGGCGTGCGGGGTCAACTGGGTGTCGACGAAATAGGCCTCTTTTTCGCGCGCTGCAGTGCGCACGGTCTCGGACCGGCAGGCCGGCTCACCATGCTGAATCATGTGCCAGCTGCGTATCGAATTGGTCGATAGGTACTCATGGCGCACTTGCGGCAGCTTTTGGGCGATGAAGCTCAAAATCGGGTCGCTGCGGCTCGCATCTGCTTTCAACCAGATGATGAGCTCAACAGGTTCCGGCGTGTTCGATACTGCCTCGGGTGTGGCCCATGCCATACGCGTCATCAGCAGCAGGCCAATCATCGACATCCACAGCAGCTTGCTCATCGGCGAGGGTTCCCTAGGCGCCCGGAAGACTTGAGCAGTTTAGGGCGCAGATTTTGTTTTGGGCACTGGATTCACGCAACTGTTGCGCCGCGTGCTCAGAATACTTTGCTGGGTCGAGCATGATCTTTGTAGAACGCTGCATGCCGGCTCGCGCAAGCGCGCCAGGCCCCGGGCTGCAGCCGTCGGTCGGACGACTCGCGCAACATCGCCGCGCCTGCCGGCATGCTCACAACCCGATTGATCTGGTTGATTGCCGCCAGATCCCAGGGTGTGCTCGGACAGGCCACGCCGCTCACCACCAGTTCACTGGCGCCTTGAACCGACAGGCTGAGCAAGGCCTGCGGGTCCGATCTCGGGCTGTGGTTGAGAAGGAGATCCATGGCGGTCAGATAGTCATCTGCAGCAACTTGCCGCCACAGTCGCCATGCGCGTGGCTGAACACGGGCCGGTTCTCAAGGCGGGTCGCGAGAATGGCGTCGATGTATTTGCGGTAGCTGCGCTTGTCAGCTGTGCGCTTTTGCGCGTCCGTATGAACAAGGTGGGTTTTGGGCCGGCACAGGGAGTCCGTGACGGGCACGGAGCTGACTTCCCAATTCGGCGGACTATCTGGTCGGCTGGACACGCCCGCAGCCCCTCCCCGACTATCAGCGACAATCCCCCCCATATGTTTGCACTGTTCGATGACGCCGGAAAATTCCTCGCCGGCCGCGTGATGTCTGAAGCCGATAGTTCGATGCAGATCGAAATGGATTCGGGCAAGCGCGTCAAAGTAAAAGCCGCCAATGTGCTGCTTAAATTCGATAAACCCGCACCGGCCGAGCTGATTGCTGCAGCGCAGGCGCTGGCCAAAGAGATCGATCTCGACCTCGCCTGGGAGTTTGCGCCAGAGGGCGAGTTCGGCTTTGCGGAGCTGGCGCGAGAGTACTTCGACGCCAAGGCCAGCCTTGCCCAGCAGGTCGCCGCGCTGTTCGCCTTGTTCGAAGCACCGCATTACTTCCGCCGCGCCGGCAAGGGCCAGTTCAAAAAGGCGCCGGAAGAAATCGTCAAGGCTGCCCTTTTGGGCCTAGAGCGCAAGCGCCTGCAAGCGCTGCAGATCGAAGAATGGGCCACCGAGCTGGTCGAGGGCCGCTGCCCAGGTCCGGTGGCGGAGCAGATCTACAAGATTTTGTTCAAACCCGACAAGAACGGCCCTGAGTACAAAGCGGTGGCCCTGGCCACCCAGCGCGCCCGCAAGGCGCCGCTGGAGTTGCTGCAAAGCGTCGGTGCGATCAGCAGCGCTTACCAGTTCCACTGGAAGCGCTTCTTGTTCGACCAGTTCCCCAAGGGCTATAAGTTCCCGCCTTTGAGCGCGCCCGCGATCAAGGACGATTTGCCTCTGTCGACCGTGAGTGCTTTCTCGATCGACGATTCAGCCACGACCGAAATCGACGATGCGCTGTCGGTGCAAGGCCTCGGCACCGGCAAAGTCATCTTTGGCATCCATATCGCAGCACCGGGCCTGGCTTTTGAGCCCGATTCGGCGATCGACAAGGTCGCACGCGAGCGCCTGTCCACCGTCTATATGCCGGGCTGGAAGCTGACCATGCTGCCCGACGATGTCGTGCAGGCCTACACGCTGATCGAGGGCCGCGCCTGCCCTGCGGTGTCGCTGTATGTGACCATGGACGAGGCGACGCTGGCCATAACCGGCAGCGAGACCAAGCTGGAGCGCGTGCCTATCACCGCCAATCTGCGCCACGACAAGCTTGACGCCGTCATCACCGAAGCGACCTTGACCGGCGAGGCTGCGGCCGACTACGCGTTTGAGCCCGAACTGGCATTTGCATTCCGCCTGGCTCGCCACTTGAAGGCCGGCCGCGAAGTGGTGCGCGGCAAGCCGGAGAACTTCAACCGGCCGGACTACAACTTCCGCCTCGACTCGAACGGCGCGCATGAGCCCAAGGGCGGCGAGATCGTCAGCATCACGACCCGCCAACGCGGCGCGCCGCTGGACCTGATCGTCGCCGAGGCGATGATTCTGGCCAACTCGACCTGGGGCGGCTGGCTCAACGACATGGGCCTGCCCGGCATCTACCGCAGCCAGGCCAGCATGGCGCCCGGCATCAAGGTGCGCATGGGCACGCGTGCCCAGCCGCATGCCGGCTTGGGCGTGGCGCAATACACCTGGTCGACCTCGCCGCTGCGCCGCTATGTGGACCTGGTCAACCAATGGCAAATCATTGCCTGCGTGCGCAATGGCCGCACCGCCGCGCTGGTGGCACCGTTCAAGCCCAAAGACGCGGCGCTGTTCTCCATCATCTCGGGCTTTGACGCGGCTTATGCGGCCTACAACGGCTTCCAGAACGGCATTGAGCGCTTCTGGACCATCCGTTATGTGGTGCAAAACCAGATTACCGAGATGACAGCCACGGTGATGAAGGACGGCTTGGTGCGCGCCGACGACTTGCCGCTGGTCTTCAAGGCGGCCGGCTGCGACGCGCTGCCGCGTGGCTGTGCGGTGCGCGTGCGCATCACCGGCACCGATGAGATGACGCTGGATGTGCATGCGACGCTGATCGAGCGCCTGGATGCGGCGGCGGCATTGCCGGTCGAAGACGAATCGGCCGAGGACGAAGACGAAAGCGAAGGCGCCGGACCCTTGACGCTGACCGTCGACATGGACGCGCCGGAAGCCGTGGCCGACCAAGCCAGCGAAAGCGCCGAGGCGACGCCGACCTGACGATGGCCGTCAAGCCCTCCACCATCCACTACGCGCTGCTGGTATCGCTGGGCCTTCACGGCGCCCTGCTGACCCTGCGTTTGGTGGACCCGGAGCGCTTCAACCGGATGTTCCAGGACACGCCCTTGGAAGTGGTGCTGGTCAACAGCCGCAGCCAGGAAGACCCGGCCAAGGCGCTCGCCTTGGCGCAAGCCAGCTTGGCCGGCGGCGGGCAGGCCGAGGCGGGGCGCTCGACCTCGCCGCTGCCGCCGTCCAAAACCATCGAAGTCGGCGAAGCCAGCGAGACCCAGCGCGCCCAGATTGCCCAGTTGCGCGAGCAGGAACAGCAACTCCTCGCCCTGGTGCGGCGCGAGCTGGCGCAGATGCCCGCGCCCGACCCGCAGCACAACAAGGGCGCAACGGCAGCGCAAGAGCAGACCGAGCGGCGCCGCCAACTGGTGCAACTGCTGGCCGAAATCGAAATGCGCGTCAACGAGGAAAGCGCCCGCCCACGCAAACGCTATGTCAGCCCAGCCACACGCGAAGTGGTCTATGCCCAGTATTACGACAGCCTGCGCCGGCGCGTCGAAGCGCGCGGCACGCGTGACTTCCCCGAATACAAGGGCCGCAAGCTGTATGGTGAGCTGACCATGAATATCCATGTCAACCAGCGCGGCCGGGTAATCGAGACCGACATCGTGGCCTCCTCGGGTGACCCCAACCTGGACCGCCGCGCCGAAGCCATCGTGCGTGCGGCCGGGCCGTTCGGCAACTTCAGCCCGGCGATGCGCAAGGGTGCCGAGGTGTTGGTGATCACCTCGCGCTTTCGCTTCACGCGGGATGAGGGCCTTGAAACCACCTTGAGCGCATCGCCAACACCATGACTTCTTCCATTGATATTGATCGCTATGCCGTGGCCGGCAACCCGGTGGCGCACAGCCGCTCGCCCGAAATTCATGCTCAGTTTGCCGCGCAGACCGGCCAAGACCTGACTTACGAGCGCCTGCTCTGCCCGCTGGACGGCTTTGCCGACAGCATGCGCGCCTTCGCGGCGAGCGGCGGGCGCGGTTGCAATGTCACCGTGCCTTTCAAATTTGAGGCACACGGCTTGGCGACGCACTTGAGCGAGAGGGCCAAGCTGGCCGGTGCGGTCAACACCTTAAGCTTTGATGAGCAAGGCTGGTTCGGCGACAACACCGACGGCGCCGGCTTGGTGCGCGATATCGAAGTTAACGCTCAGCGCCCGTTGGCAGGCAAGCGCGTGCTGCTCTTGGGCGCCGGCGGTGCCTCGGCGGGCGCCTTGGGCAGCTTGATCGCCGCACGGCCGGCATCGATTTGCATCGCCAATCGCAGCGTGAACAAGGCCCAAGCCTTGATCACCGAACACCAGTCCTACGCGCAGACGCATGGCGTAGCGCTTGCGGCCACTGGGCTGGACGATTGCGGCGAGGGCTACGACTTCCTGATCAATGCCACCAGCGCCAGCTTGGGGGGCGCCGGCGTGCCGGTCGCGGCGAGCGTCTTGGCGCCGGGTGCTTTGGCGCTGGACATGATGTATGGCCCGGCCGCAGCGCCCTTCTTGAGCTGGGCCCGCGAGCATGGGGCCGAAGCACGCGACGGCCTGGGCATGCTGGTGGAACAGGCCGGTGAGGCCTTCGCAATTTGGCGCGGCGTGCGGCCGGACACGGCGGCTGTGTTGAGCGCCATGCGGTTGAAGTTGAGCGCGGGCTGAGCATGAAGCAGATCGGGCGAAGCTTGCTGCGCTTGGCCGCCCTGCTGCTGCTGGGCGTGTTGGCGCTGCAGCTCTACTTCGCGGCACGCATTGCCTTGATGATTGTGGTCGCGCCGCAATCGACCAGCTTTCAGCGCTCCGAAGCCTGGCGTTTAGCCACGGAAAGCGGTCGTATCAATTGGAGCCAGCAATGGGTTGACGACAAGGAATTGTCCAAAAACCTCAAGCGCGCCGTCATTGCCAGTGAGGACGCCGGTTTTGTCGAACATGGCGGCGTCGAATGGGATGCTTTGGAAAAAGCCTGGGCGCGCAACCAACGCGAAGAACAACGGGTGATCAAACGCGTGCAAGCGAGCAAGCCCAGCAGCCCGGCTGTGCCCGGCAAGCTACGCGAGCCAAAGGTGATTGGCGGCTCCACCATCAGCCAGCAGTTGGCGAAGAATCTGTTTCTCAGCGGTGAGCGCAATTTGGCCCGCAAGGGCCAAGAGTTCATCATCACCTTGATGCTGGAGGCGCTGCTGAGCAAGCAGCGGATCCTGGAAATCTATTTGAACAATGTCGAATGGGGCGAAGGCGTCTTCGGCGCGCAGGCGGCCGCCCGCCACTATTTCCACATTGATGCCAAGCAGCTGAGCCCGGCACAGGCGGCCCGCTTGGCCGTGATGTTGCCAGCACCTAAGCGGTTCGAAAAACGCCCGGCCTCGCCCTATGTGCTGGCGCGCGCCGCGACCATAGAAGCCCGCATGGGCGCGGTTGAACTGCCCTAGTGTTAGCCTCCAGCATGACGTCAGAGAACAGCATCAGCACCGAAATCGCCGCCACCGCCGCCCGCCTGGTGGTGGAAGAAGGCATGGAATATGGCCCCGCCAAGCAGCGCGCGCTGAAGGTCTTGGGCCTGAGCCGCAATAGCCGCGCCGCTTTGCCCAGCAACGACGAGCTGGAAGACGAGGTGCGCGACTATCTGGCGCTGTTCTGTGCCGACACCCAGCCGGCCGAGTTGGCCGCGCTCCGCGAATTGGCGGCCGAATGGATGGCCCGTTTGGCCGAGTTTCGCCCTCATTTATGCGGCGCGGTCTGGCGCGGCACCGCCACCCGGCAATCCAATATTCATTTGCAGCTCTATTGCGATGACAGCAAGTCCGCCGAAATCGCGCTGATCAATATGGGTATTGACTATGAGGTCGGCGCCATCAGCGGCCCCAAGGGCTCGCGTGGACGCGACATCGATGTGCTGTCCTTGGCCGCCATGAGCCGCCAACTGGGCGAACTGATCACCGTGCACCTGAGCATCCTGGACTTTGACGATTTGCGCGGCGCCCTCAAGGTGGACGCGCGCGGCTGCAGCGAGCGCGGCGATCTGGCCGCTTTGCGCAAATTAATGGAACAAGCTTCGAATGAGTGAACCCACTTCAAACACCCGCCGTAATCTTTTCATCGCGGCCGGCGTTGGCGCCGCAGCGATCGGCGCGGGGCTGGCTCTACGGCATCGCCCTGCAGAGCCAGCCCCGCTCTCGGCGGCGGCCGCGAGTTTTTGGGGCGCTCGGTTTGACCGACCCGAGGGCGGCGAGTTGCTGGCAAGCGAATTCAAGGGTAGACCGCTGCTGCTGAATTTTTGGGCCACTTGGTGCGCACCCTGCGTCAAGGAACTGCCCGAGCTGGCGCAGTTTCAGCGCGAATTCAAAGACAAGGGCTGGCAAGTTGCGGGCCTTGCGGTCGACAGCCCGAGCGCCGTGCGTGAGTTTTTGAAGAAATTGCCACTGGACTTTGCGCTGGGTTTAGCCGGATTGACCGGCACCGAATTGACACGGACACTGGGCAACACACAGGGGGGCCTGCCCTTCAGCGTCGCCTTCGATGCCTCGGGTGAACTGATTTGGCGCAAACTGGGTGCGACGAATTTAGAAGAGTTGCGACAAATGACTCTCAAACTTACGCCGGTTTGACGCCCAGCATGTCGCCGCGTAGATCGCAAAAGCAAACTGAGGTCAAGCGAATTATTTACGGCCAGAAGTCACGAACAAGGCTTAAAACGCGTAAAGTTCGGCCTTTTCCGCTTCTAGGGTCTTCACTCTAAGCTGCCAATTGCGGCAGACACAGAGCCGCACCATCGTCGCTGATGCATATTCTTGTTATTCATGGCCCCAACCTCAACCTGCTCGGCACCCGCGAGCCTGGGGTCTATGGCTCGCAAACTCTGGCCCAGATCGACGCAGATCTAAGCGAGAAGGCGACCTTAGCCGGGGTTGAACTAAAATCCTTCCAAAGCAACCATGAAGGCGCTTTGGTGGATCGCATCCAAGCGGCGGGCAGCGATGGCTGCCAGTTCATCATCATCAACCCGGCCGCCTACACCCACACCAGTGTGGCCATGCGTGATGCCTTGGCTGCAGTGGCTCTGCCTTTTGTCGAAGTTCATCTTTCCAATATTCACAAGCGCGAATCGTTTCGGCATCACAGCTTTTTTTCTGCACTCGCCGATGGCGTGATTTGCGGACTGGGTGCCCAGGGCTATCAATTGGCCTTGGCTTACGCGCTTGAGAAGCTGAAGAACCCGCCCAAGCGCCCGACCTGAATGGTCGGAGCCGCAGCCGGCGACCTCTTTAATCAACAAACAATAACCAATCTCGTTGGAGAAAAAATATGGATCTGCGCAAGCTCAAGACCCTGATCGACCTGGTTTCCGAGTCGAATATTTCCGAACTTGAAATCACCGAGGCCGATGGCAAGGTGCGCATCGTCAAGTCCGACGGCGCCGTCGCCGTCCCCATGATGATGACAGCCGCGCCTGCCGCTGCCGCACCCGTGGCCGCCGCGGCGCCCGTCGCCGCCGCAGCCCCCGTCATTGCCGCAGTCCCAGAAGAAACAGGCCGCATCGTGAAGTCACCGATGGTGGGTACCTTCTACCGTGCCGCCGGCCCGAATGCCAAGCCTTTCGCTGAAGTGGGCCAGGCGATCAAGGAAGGCGAGCCGATCTGCATCATCGAAGCGATGAAGATCATGAACGAAATCGACACCGAAATTGCTGGCACGGTGACCAAGGTGCTGTGCGAGAACGGCCAACCGGTCGAGTTCGGTCAGCCCTTGTTCGTGATCGAATAAGGCACGGCGATGTTCAAGAAAATCCTGATTGCCAATCGAGGCGAGATCGCCTTGCGGATCCAGCGCGCCTGCCGCGAGTTGGGTGTCAAGTCGGTGGTGGTCTACTCCGAAGCCGACCGCGACGCCAAGTATGTCAAGCTGGCCGATGAGGCCGTTTGCATCGGCCCGGCCGCTTCCTCGCTGAGTTATCTCAGCATGCCAGCCATCATCGCCACGGCCGAGGTCACCGACGCCGAAGCGATCCACCCCGGCTACGGTTTCCTGAGCGAAAACGCCGACTTTGCCGAGCGAGTCGAGCAAAGCGGCTTCACCTTCATTGGCCCAACGCCCGAGTCGATCCGCATGATGGGTGACAAGGTCTCGGCCAAGCAGGCGATGATTCGCGCCGGCGTGCCTTGCGTGCCCGGCTCTGAAGGTGCCTTGCCCGAGGACCCGAAGGAAATCATCAAGATCGCCCGCACGGTCGGCTACCCCGTGATCATCAAGGCAGCCGGCGGCGGCGGCGGACGCGGCATGCGCGTGGTGCACACCGAAGCGGCACTGGTCAACGCGGTGCAGATGACGCGCACCGAAGCGGGCGCGGCCTTCGGCAACCCCGAGGTCTATATGGAGAAGTTTCTGGAGAACCCACGTCATGTGGAAATCCAGATCCTGGCCGACACCCACAAGAGCGCGGTCTGGTTGGGCGAGCGCGACTGCTCGATGCAGCGTCGTCACCAGAAGATCCTCGAAGAAGCACCGGCACCGGGCATCCCGCGCCGCGTGATCGAGAAGATCGGTGACCGCTGCGCAGCGGCCTGCCGCAAGATGAACTACCGCGGCGCAGGCACCTTCGAGTTCCTGTATGAGAACGGCGAGTTCTATTTCATCGAAATGAACACGCGCGTGCAAGTCGAGCACCCGGTCACCGAAATGGTCACCGGCATCGACATCGTACAGATGCAGATCAAGGTGGCGGCGGGCGAAAAGCTGCCCTTCACGCAGCGCAATATCGTCATGCGCGGCCACTCGATCGAGTGCCGTATCAATGCCGAAGACCCGTTCAAGTTCACGCCCTCGCCCGGCCGCATCACGATGTGGCACGCACCGGGTGGCCCGGGTGTGCGGGTCGACTCGCATGTCTACAGCAACTACGTCGTGCCGCCACATTACGACTCGATGATCGGCAAGATCATCGTCCACGGCGACACCCGCGAGCAGGCCCTGGCGCGCATGCGCATCGCCTTGTCGGAGACCGTGGTTGAAGGCATCTTGACCAACATCCCCTTGCACCGCGAGTTGATGGTGGACGCCAAGTTCATTGAAGGCGGCACCAATATTCATTACCTCGAAGGTTGGATGAGTCAACATAAACGGTGACCACCCCGTAGGCGCTTCGCGCCACCCCTCAAGGGGCGGCGACCGGACTAAAACAGTCCATGCGGACTGTTTTAGCCTGGCGCCGGACGAAGCCTCTGGCTTCGGCTGAGCCCCGTGACCCATGGGCTCTACTGGATTGGCTCTTTTGCCAACACAAGTCAGGTCGACTACAAGAAGTTTGGAATTGATATGTCTACCACCCTGCATGAACTGCTGCTGATTTGCGGTGAGGACGATGTCGAGATCGTCAGCGATGCTTTGATGGAACTCGACGCTTTGGCCGTCTCGGTTGAAGACGCCGATGCCGACACCGACGCGGAGCGGGCCTTGTTCGGCGAACCCGGCATGCCCGCACCTAAGGGCGGTTGGCAGCGCTCGGTCGTCAAGGCCTTGTTCCCGAACGAGCAAGACGCGACCGAATGCGCGACCCTGATCCTGAGTCAGGACTGGGCCACTGGCGTGCATGTGCAGGCGATTCAAGCGGTGCCCGAGCAAGACTGGGTGCGCTTGACGCAGTCGCAATTCGCGCCGGTCGAGATCACGCCCGAGTTCTGGATCGTGCCGTCCTGGCATCAAGCGCCCGAGCAGGCCAAGCAGGTGATGAGCCTGGACCCTGGCCTGGCCTTCGGCACCGGCACGCACCCCACCACCCGCATGTGCTTGCGCTGGATCGCCCAGCAGGCGGCAGCGCTCAGCCCGAGCTGGACACGAGTGTTGGACTACGGTTGCGGCTCCGGCATTCTGGCCATTGGCGCGGCCCTGCATGGCGCCCGCAATATCGATGCAGTCGACATTGACCCGGCGGCCATCATCGCCAGCAAGGCCAATGCCGAAGCCAACAAGGTCAGCCTGACAGCGGCGTTGCCCGACGCGGCCCAAGGCGAATACCCGCTGGTGATCGCCAACATTCTGGCCACCCCGCTGCGCCTGCTCGCACCCCTGTTGTGCGCCCATATGGCGCCCGGCGGTTACCTGATCCTGGCCGGCATTCTGGAGCGCCAAGCGGACGAGCTCAAGGAGGCCTATGCACCTTGGGTCAAGCTGGAAGTCAGCGACAGCCAAGAGGGCTGGATTCTGATGACGGCCCAACGAGCTTGACACGGCGCTTGACTCGAAACGTAAGCCCGAAGCCCAGCGGACTCATGGCATGATCACGCCATGAGTCTCGCCACCCGTTGCAGCGCCTGCGGCACCATCTTCAGGGTGGTGGAAGATCAGCTGCGGGTGTCCGACGGATGGGTGCGCTGCGGCCGTTGCGCCGAAGTGTTCGACGCCCGAGCGCAGATCTTCGACATAGACCGCGAAGCGCCGCCACCCTGGCCCACCGAAACGCCCGCCTCCCCGCCGCCCGCACCAGCGCCCACCCCTGCGCCGACCCCTGCGCCCCTAGCACCGGCGCACAGCCGGCAGCCAGACCCCGGGCCTGCAGCTTGGGCCGAAGAAACGCCAAAATTCGAGCCAAGGCCCTCGCAGTTGACACCGGATCACCCCGTCTATCCTGTCGATCCAGAGTTGGACACTGCAGCGGAGCCGCTGCATGAGCAGCCTCAAAATTCACGGCTTGACGCCCGTTTGGAACCTCATTGGTCGGACGAACAAGCTGCGCCAGCGCCCGCACAAGCGGCCTTGGCGAGCGCGTTGCCGAGCCCGCAAGCCGAGCCGCCGGCCATGGACTTGCACGCAGACATCAACGAGCGCCCCGACGTCGTGTTGGGCGAACGACTGGCCCAGCACCATGCGCCCGCACAAGCAAAAGCCGAAGCCCCCGCCGACAATGCCGCGATACCCGAGTTCCTGCGCACTCAAGCCACCCGAACCAAATGGCGCAATCCCAAACGGCGCATCGCCTTGAGTCTGCTGGCCTTGTTGCTGCTGAGCGCGCTGCTGCTTCAAGCAGGCCTTCACTACAGGAACACAGTTGCGGCAATCCAGCCTGGCCTGCGCCCGGCCTTGCAAGCGGCCTGCGCCTTCGCGGGCTGCGAGATTTTGCCTCGGCAACATATCGAAAGCATCGGCGTTGAAAGCAGTGCCTTGAATCAAGCCGGCCCAGGCAACCAGTATCAATTGGTGGTCGGTCTGCGCAATAAGAGCAGCACGGAAGTGGCGACGCCCTGGGTCGAGCTCAGCCTGACCGATTCAGCCGGCGCCCTGGTGGCCAAGCGCATCTTGGCCCCGGCCGACTTCAAGTCCGACAAGCTCGCCATGCCGGCCGGCTCGGACTTGGCTCTGCAAACCCTGCTTTCGACCGGCAGCAACCGCGTCAGCGGCTACAGCGTCGAGATCTTCTATCCCTAGCGTTTGAAGAAATTGTGCCCACAGGCAAGGCTGTGGGCGCTGGCGCCATCCACCCTTATTTTGAGACATCGCCCCGCACCGGCTCGGCCGGCGCAACACGTCCCGGCCCAGGCCAGACACTGTAGATGGGCTGTGGCATGCGTACCGGTGTGATATCGAGGTAGAGATTGATCACCGTGTACTCCTCCGGGCCCATCTCATCGGTGCTCCAGCCATAACTGCCTTTGCCCTTGTACACACGGAACAAAAAGCCCAGATCCGCGACCGGATCATCGGCCTTGGCGCCCACATCAAAGGTCAGGCCGCGTACTTCGCTGAGTGGGCTGTCGATCAAATAGTTCATCGAGTTGGAGATGGTCGTGTCGCCCAACATATCGAGGTGAAACAGCGGCTCGGTGTAATAGGGCTTGTAGTCGGGGGCGGAGGGGTCCAACTTGTCGCCGCGCAGCTTGATGGCGGACGGCGTGGTCACGCGGCTCTTCATGCCGTAGTGGTCACCATGATCCAGGTAGTTGAGCCGGGCATTGGTCAGGTTGAAGGCACCCAGCGTGGGGTCGGTCTTCACTTCGGTCAAATCGACCAGCATCGCGCCCTTGCCGCCAATCACCTCAATGTCATCGCCATGAATGATGGCGGCCGAGTTCTCATCCACGCCCAGACCCAGCTTGTAGCCCTTGGCCATCATCAAGGGAATCATGCGGCCGAAGCGGCCGCGCTTCAAGAAGTGCTGATCAACAAACAGATCGGGGCCGACAAAGCCCAAACCCCGGTCGATTTGTTTCCCCTCGACCCATTTGCCCTTCATGATGTTGATGACGCTGGGCGCATCACGGAACATCACCGTGCTCATGATGGCTGCACCCGCGCTGGTCCCGACGACCACACCGCCCTTGCGGTAGACCTCCCAGATCGCCTCCAGCATCGGCGTCGGGTGGCCTCCCGGCATCAACACGTCGACGATGCGCTCTTGTGAGCCGCCGGTGAAAAACACGCCGCGCGCCGCTTTGACCTTGTTGATCAAGGCCTGATCGCGCACCACCTTGTTCAAATCCACCCAGCCAAACTTGGGCGCCACTGGCAAGGCCTCAGCCACCGCGCCACGCCGGTGCAGCATCTCGATCGCCTGTTTGGCGCTGGCTTCAGGGTCCTCGGACGCGGTACCGAAGACGACAAAGCGCGCACCCTTGCCACCGGCAAGCGCAACGATGCGACCCCAGACCTCTTCGTTATCGGCCTTCAAGGCGCCGCCGATCGGGATCGCATAGCCCTTGATCACAGGCTCGGCCTTGGGTGGCGCCGCGGGCATCAGAGCCGGCGAAGACGGCGGCGGCGTCGGCGTCGCCTGGGCCGGACCAGATGCAGCGCGCGCCGGGGCTGCAACTGCGCCACGCGAAGCCTGAGCGCAAGCCGGCTCGGCCAGCACGGCACAGAGTGTCAAAAAGACAAACAGATGGGGTCGCAAGAGATTGCGGAGTTTGAAACTGATGGGCATGGGGGCGGCTGCGAGCTTTGCGTGTGTTGCCTCAATGTAGCCCAGCCCAGCGCTTTGCACCCTCCCCCTCAGGTACGAGTCAGCAAGCTTGCTTCGCAATCGCACTGTGTCACCCTGGGAAACGAGGACTTTGCGCAATTTCCAAACCTAATGCGCCCGTTGCGCGCACACGACTCCAAGCGTAAACCCCAGCAAACCACAGGCGTCCAAATCCTAGACTCAGGCGATCGCAGCCCTGCCGGCGCCAAGGAGAGAAGAAGATGAAGAACAAGTTCTATCAAGCCAGTGACCGTGCCCAGCAAGCCCTGCGCCCCACCCTTCACTTCGCGCTGCGATCCTGCACCAAGGCCGTGCTGCTAAGCCTGGCAGCCCTGCCCGCATTGCCTGCGTTTGCACAGCAAGACGACAGCGACGCTAGCAAGAAGATCGAGCGGATCGAACGGGTCGCAGTGACCGGCTCCGCCATCAAGCGGCTGGCCGATGAAACGGCCTTGCCGATGCAGGTCATCACCCGTGCGGACATCGTCAAGCAGGGCTTGACCACGGCGTCCGAGATCGTCGCTCGGATCAGCGCCGCCACAAACAATATGACCGACGGCGGCAGCATTGCCTATGGCGGCTTTCGAGACCAGATGGGCATGAACGCGGCCAATCTGCGCGGTCTTGGCGTGTCATCCACCTTGGTGCTGTTGAACGGCCGGCGCATGGCCAATTTCGCCTCGCCGGGTGACTCGTCCGGCGTTGACCTGAACACCATTCCTGCCGCCGCGATTGAGCGGGTCGAAGTCTTGCTTGACGGTGCCTCGGCCATATACGGCAGTGATGCCATCGGCGGCGTGATCAACTTCATCACCCGCAAGGACTACAGCGGTGTGGAGCTCAGCGCCAGCTACGGCGACACCTCCGAGGGCGGCGCCAAGAAGACCACCGCGTCGATCGCGGGCGGCATCGGCGATGCTGACCGTGACGGCTTCAATATCTTTGCCGTGCTGGACCTGCAAAAGACCGGCAGCCTGAACGCCAATCAGCGCAAATTCATCAAGGAGCTGGACATCCCGGGTCGCCTGCCAGATTTGCTGTCCAGCGCGACCTTCCCCGGCAATATCCGGCTCGCCAGCAGCCAGCGCGACCTGCTGATTGCCGATGGTTTCTCCAGCAATGGCAAGACCGTCATCGACAGCCGGACCGTCAACCCGGCCGCCGCCAAGGGCTGCAATCCGCCGGCCACTTTGTATTTGCCCGATGGCATCGGCGGTGCCGACGGCTGCACCTACGACTACATGCGCGATATCGAGCTGTACCCAAAGTCAGAGAAGTCCAGTTTCTTCGGCCGCGGCGTGCTCAACTTGGGCGGTGGCCACCAGTTCTTTGCGGAGGCCGCATTGAACCGGGCCAAGACGCTCTATGCCGGCACGCCCAATCGCGTCGATGCCGATATGGATGTATCCAAAGTTTCGTCATTGGCTGGCACCAGCTTAAGCAAGCTGGACGCCGACGACGAAGATCGCATCATCACCGTGCGCACTCGACTGGCCGAAGCCGGTCTGCGCACCAGCGAGTTGGTCTCGACCGGCCAGCGCTATGTGACGGGGGTGAACGGCACGCTCTCCACATGGGACTATGAGCTGGCCTACAACCACAGCATCAGCACTGTCTCCGACCGCAACTACCAAGGCTATTTGAACGAGCCCATGATCCGCGACGGCTTTGCCACCGGCACGCTGAACGCCTTCGGGCCGTCCAACGCGGCCGGCTTGGCGCTCTACGACAAGGCGCAGATCCGCGGCGAGGTGCGCCACGCCAAGGGGACGATGGACAGCGTGGACTTCCGCGCCACGCGCGCGCTCTATGCCTTGGCCGGCGGCGATTTGGCCCTGGCCTTGGGCGGCGAGTACCGGCGCGAAAAGCAGGACTATCACCAGTCAGAGGCGCTGGCCAAGGACCTGATCCTCGGTGAGACCTCGCAAGGCCCGGACGCAGACTTTGGCCGCTCACGCAAGGTGGCTGCCGCTTTTGCCGAAATCAGCGCGCCCGTCACCAAAGAGCTGGAGTTGCAAGCTGCGCTGCGCTATGAGCGCTATCAGGTATCCGGCAACGCCAGCAGCCCCAAAGTTGGGCTGAAATATGTGCCGATGAAAGAATTGCTGCTGCGCGCCTCGGCCGGCGCGGGCTTTCGCGCGCCGAGCTTGTCGGACCTCTACCGACCCGTCACGCAAGGCAGCTCCGCCACACTGGTCGATCCGGTCTGCATGGCCGAAGATCCCAGCAACACGGTCACTGATTGCTCGGACATCTGGGCCACCTTGAACTACAGCAATGCCAAGCTCAAGCCCGAAAAGTCAAAGCAGTTTTCGCTCGGCGCGGTGCTGGAGGCGCGCCAGGGCATGACGCTCAGTTTGGACTACTGGAACATCGAGAAAAGTGACCTGATCAGCTCGCTGGGCGTGGACTCCATCTTCGCCAACCTCGACAAATACGGCAGCCTGGTGCACCGCGACGAGGACAATGTGATCGACCACATCGATCTGGTGAAAGAAAACCGCGGCAAACAAAAAATCAGTGGCCTGGATCTGGGCGTGACACTGACTGGCCTGAAGAGCGGCATCGGCACCTGGGGCCTGCACCTGAACGGCACCTGGACGCTGAACTCCGAGCAACAAACCGGCGACGGTGATCCCTTCTATAGCAACCTCGGCCATTTCGTCAACGACGGCGTCGTGCAACGCTGGCGCCATACGGCCAGCCTGGACTGGAGCCAAGGCGACTTTGGCGCCACGCTGACCAATAGCTACTTGGCAAGCTACACGGACCAAAGCATCGTCGGCAAGGCCGACCGCAAGGTATCGCAGTACTCGCTGTGGGACCTGACTGGCGCCTGGGCGGTCAACTCCGCCCTCACGGTGCGCGCCGGCGTGAAGAATCTGCTCGACACTGCGCCGCCGTTCTCGCAGCAGGCCTGGTTCTTCTTGTCGGGCTATGACCCCAGTTACACCGACCCGCGGGGCCGCTTCCTGTTCGTCAGTGCGCAATACAGATTCCGCTGAGACGCTCCGGCGTCGCAGCGCCTTGGGATGGTTCGGTGCCTGGGCACTGTGCCCGGCTTGGGCCCAAGATGGGGAAGCTCAGCTTGAGCTGAAGCAGCAATTGCAGCAGACGATTCCCGCGCTGCTGCAGGAACTGCATATACCCGGTGCGGCCTTGGTCCTGTTGCAGCATGGCAAGCCGGTGTGGTCGGCTCAGTTCGGCCATTGCGAAGCGGGCACGGACCGGCAGGTGCAGGCCACGACCGTGTTCGAAGCCGCCTCGATGAGCAAACCGCTGTTTGCCTACTTAGTATTGCAAGCGGTACAAGCCGGGCGTCTTGATCTGGACCGGCCGGTCCTGCAATACCTGCCGCAAGAGGTCTTCAAGCCGCCGCAAGTTTGGCAGCGCTTGATCACCGCCCGCATGCTGCTGACGCACCGCTCGGGCCTGCCCAACTGGCGCAGCCTTGAAGATGAGAGCAGCCAATCGCTGCACATCGCCTTCGAGCCGGGACAACGCTTCAACTACTCGGGCGAAGGCTATTTCTATTTGCAGCGAGTGCTGGAGGCAATCAGCGGCGAACCGCTGCAGGACATGGCCGAAAAGCAACTCTTCAAACCACTGGGCATGCAGCACAGCGGCTTCGTGCTGACGCCGCAACTGGACGGCTTGCGGGCACGTGGCCACGATGCCCAGGGTCACGTCTTGCCGCCCCTAGCCTACCGGCAAGCCAATGCGGCCTACACGCTCTATACGAGCGCCGAAGACTATGCCTTGTTCCTGGCCGAGATGATGAACCCCGATCGCAGCGGCGCGCATTCATTGAACGCGGTCAATCTGCAGTCGATGCTGGCCCACGCCACCATCGCCACCGACCGAGCGCCCATTGCTCGTCCCGGTTTGGACCAGGGATTGGAAGTCTATTGGGGCCTGGGATGGGCCATCAACACGACGAATCAGGGTGACATCGTCCACCACACCGGCACCAACAGCACCGGCTTTCGCAACTATTGCCAGTTCTCAGCCAGCCGCCTCAGCGGCTTCGTGCTGTTGAGCAATGGTCTGAACGGCAATCAACTCTGGATGCGCTTGATGGGGCTGTTAGGCAAATCATGACGGCCAAGCCCAGGCAGGCAGACTCAGAGCCCGGTCTTCTCGTTCGCGTCCTTGACCACGACATTCTCTGACGGGCGGGATGCCTTACGCGGAATGCGCGAGCCAGTAACGAACTCTTGCTCGCCATTGCCCCCAACGGAACTGGCAGCTGGAGCCTGAGCTGACTTTGCATCATTGCTTGCGCATCCCTGCATGCCCAATATCGACAGCGCAGCCAGCATCAAGCCGAATGAAAACTCACGCATATTTATCTCCCTCAAGATTATTTTTTAACTCGACGAGCCTAGCTACCGAGCAAAGCTTTTCTACCTGCTGCTTTGTCTTCTGGTGACGTACCGTCGACCCGACCCTACCAATTTGACTCGGGCCAGCTTGCCAACTTTCAAGCGCGCCTAGGCTAACAGCCCACACACCGAATCGGGGCATGCCAAAAGTCATGCGCCAGGCAAACTGATGCTCAGGTGTCGCCCATACCCAGCTCGCTCGCCATACGCTGCACCAGCGCCTTCAGGCTTTCCAGCTCCGCATTCATGCGCTGCTGCTCGGCGCGCAAAAACGCCAATTCCTCATCGCGCGGCAGCGCACCAAGGCCGACTTCTTGCTGCACCTCGCCGCACAGAAGATGCGCCCAACGTGCTTCGCGCGCGCCCGGCGCTCGCGCCAGCTTGATGACGTACGCGGGCCGTGTGTCGGTCTTTTCGGCCAACTCTTCCAAAAAACCTTCGACCGAAGAAAGATCCGCAAAGCGGTGCAGGCGCTCGGTGTGCAGGCGCAACTCGGCGGTAGTCAGCGGCCCGCGCAGCATCAGCAGTGTCAGGCAAGCCAGCGCCGCACCCGGCACGCCCAAGCCCCTTGCGCCGTTGTGCTCGAAGCGCAGCACCCGGTTGCCACTAACCGTGTTGACCAAATGCATGGACTTCAATTCTTCCAGCGCCTGCAGCACATCGGGCTCGGCCGCATTCATCACCGGGTCGCGCGCGGTCTTCTGATTGCAGCCCATGGTCAGGGCGTTCAGAGAGAGCGGATAACTGTCGGGCACGGTAGCGGCTTTCTCGACCAGCACCGCCAAGACGCGCGCCTCCAGCGCGCTCAGGGTTCGCAAGCTCATATCGGTGCTGATCTAGACGCCGAACCCATCATCGGCTTGAATGATGGCGCCGTTGATAAAGTGACTCTCGTTGGCGCACAGCATCAGCAAGGAGGTGTCCAGATCCTGCGGTTGACCGACCCGCTTGCGCGGCAGCAGCTCAATCAGCTTCTTGCCCTGTTCGGTGCCCCAGTGGTGATGATTGATCTCGGTGTCGATATAGCCCGGGCAGATCGCGTTGACGTTGATGCCGTACTTGCCCCACTCCAGCGCCATCGCGCGCGTCATGTGGATGACGGCCGCCTTGCTCATTGAATAAACGCCGATCTGGCTCAACACGCGCAGGCCCGCCATCGAAGCGATATTGACGATGCGCCCGCCGATAAAAGTGCCCGGCGAAGAACCCTTGGCGCGCCCCAACATGCGCTTGCCCACCTCTTGCGCCACGAAAAAAGCGCCGCGCACATTGGTGTCCATCACATAGTCATAGTCATCACCACTCACCTCGGTGAGCTTTTGAGTCGTGCTGACGCCGGAGTTATTGACCAAGATGTCGATGGTGCCGACCTCGGTCTCGGCATGCGCCACCGCCGACTTGATGCTGTCCAGATCGGTCACATCCAGCGTCACCACATGGGCGTCGCCACCCTTGCCTTCGATTTCGCTGCGCAAAGTCTTCAGGCGCTCGGTGCGCCGACCGGCCAACACCACACAGGCGCCCGCCTGCGCCAGGGTTTTGGCAAACTGGGCGCCGAGGCCGCTGGAGGCGCCCGTTACGAGAGCCACACGGCCCGACAAGTCAATGCTATAGCTCATGCTCAATCCTCCTGAATCACTGTGGGCAAGATTAGCACGCTGACCGGTCGACTTGAGCGCTTGACTCGGCAGCAAAATTACTAGACTCACTTCACCAATGAAAAAAGCACGATCGTTCTTTTTTTGAATCTGCCCAGTAGAATGCGGCCCAATTAGTCAGCTACGGGTGGGCACAGACAGCCAAGCGCCCACACTCAGAATTCAAGCCAAAGGATGAACATGACCAACTCAGAGTTGATTGCTCAATACGGCCCGCGTGACAGCATGGACTACGACGTCGTCATCGTCGGCGGTGGCCCCGGCGGCTTGGCCGCAGCGATTCGGCTGAAACAGTTGGCGGCCGCGCAGAGCCGCGAGCTGTCGGTCGTGGTGCTGGAGAAGGGCTCGGAGCCCGGCGCTCACATCCTCTCGGGTGCCGTGATGGACCCGCGCGCGCTGACCGAACTCCTGCCCAATTGGGAACAACTCGGCGCGCCGCTGAAGCAGCCGGTGACTGCCGATGAGGTGTTGTTCCTCAACGAAACCGGCGCCACCAACACGCCGCAATGGCTGATCCCCGAGTGTTTCCACAACCACGGCAACTATGTCATCTCGCTGGGCGCGGTGACGAAATGGCTGGGTGAACAGGCAGAAGGCCTGGGCGTTGAGATCTTCCCCGGCTTCGCAGCGGCTGAGGTCGTCTACGGCGAGGACGGCTCGGTACGTGGCATTGCCACCGGCAATATGGGCGTTGGCAAAGACGGCCAGCCGCATGACGGCTTCCAACTCGGTATGGAACTGCTGGGCAAATACACCATCTTTGCCGAGGGCGCGCGCGGCCATTTGGGCAAGCAGCTGATCGCCAAGTTCGGGCTGGATGCGGGCAAGGACCCGCAAAGTTATGCGCTCGGCATCAAGGAGCTGTGGGAAGTGCCCGCCGCGCAGGCCAAGCCCGGTCTGGTCGTGCACACCGCCGGCTGGCCGATGGACGGCGACACCTATGGCGGAGGTTTCCTGTATCACTTGGAAGGCAACAAGGTCACGCTGGGCTATGTGGTCGGCCTCGACTACAAAAACCCCTGGCTCTCGCCGTTTGAGGAAATGCAGCGCTGGAAAACTCACCCCAGCATCCGCGCCCATTTGGAAGGTGGCAAACGCCTCGGCTACGGCGCCCGCGCCATCACCGCCGGTGGCCTGCTTTCCTTGCCCAAGACGGTGTTCCCCGGCGGCGCCCTGGTCGGCTGCGACGCCGGCTACCTGAATGCTTCGCGCATCAAGGGCAGCCATGCCGCCATCAAGAGCGGCATGCTGGCCGCCGAGGCCGCTTTTGAAGCCGTCGGCGCCGGCCGTCAACATGACGAGTTGGTGGCCTACCCGGCTGCGTTCGAGCAAAGCTGGCTGCATGCGGAGCTGAACCAAGCGCGCAACTTCAAGCAATGGTTCAAGAAGGGCAATACGGTCGGCACCTTGATGACCGGCATCGAGCAATGGCTGCTGCCCAAACTCGGCATCAAGAGCCCGCCATGGACCATCCACCGGACCGTGCCCGACCACCTTTACCTCAAGCCGGCCGCCGAATGCGCCAAGATTGATTACCCGAAGCCGGACGGCAAGCTGACTTTCGATCGCTTGTCCTCGGTATTCGTGTCCAACACCAATCACGAAGAAAACCAACCATCTCACCTGACGCTGAAGGATGCGTCGGTGCCGGTGGGCATCAATCTGGCCAAGTTTGCCGGGCCGGAGAGCCGCTATTGCCCGGCCGGCGTCTATGAATTCATCAAGACCGAAGCCGGCGCCGACAAGTTGCAGATCAACGCGCAAAACTGCGTGCACTGCAAAACCTGCGACATCAAGGACCCGACGCAAAACATTGTCTGGGTCACGCCCGAGGGCGGCGGCGGACCGAATTACGCGGGGATGTAGGCGCCGGGTGAACTGGCGCGCTGAGTCGGGGGTCGGCCCGCCGTCAAGGCCGGCCTTTGGCAAGCCCACTGCGGGACTGTGCGGTGACAATGCGTCGCCTCTACTCTTTGAGCCTTGTTCCCATGCGCCCCACCCTCCAGTCCATCTTCCTCAGCGCATCGGCGCGGCCGCTGTGGCGCTTGGTTTTTCTATTGCTGCTGGTGTTCATCAGCTATATGGCCTTGTCGCCTGCGCCGCCCAAAGGACTGGGCAGCAGTTGGGACAAACTCAACCATGCGATGGCCTTCGCCAGTCTGGCTTTTTGTGGCCACTGGAGCTTGAGCAGCCGGCGCGCCCGCTGGTTCGCTCTGCCGCTGGCTCTGTTGGCCTACGGCGGCGCCATCGAATTGCTGCAGCTCAACATTCCCGGGCGCGACGGCGAATGGGCTGATTTGCTCGGTGACGCCGTCGGCATCTCCGTCGGCCTGGCTGCAGCAGCGACACTGCTCAGCTTGACCAAACGGCCCACCTAGATTCACTGGTTTCACGCAAACATCGCAAATATAGGCTACCGTCGGGACGCCCCGCTTCTTGGAGAACGATGCGTGAAACCCAGCCTTGCAGATGATGGCCCCCGCAACACCAGCAGCAGCAGCAGCAGCAGCAGCGTGGCACAGGCCGAGCAAACCGAGCGAATCGAGCTTTTGGCCCGCCTGCAAGCA
Organism: Paucibacter sp. B2R-40; assembly: GCF_025717555.1. Taxonomy (GTDB): domain Bacteria; phylum Pseudomonadota; class Gammaproteobacteria; order Burkholderiales; family Burkholderiaceae_C; genus Paucibacter_A. Next base: position 269,275 of record NZ_JAJIRP010000006.1, read on the forward strand.
ACCCGCCGACACACCGAGCATCTTGCCGCAGCTTTGTCGCCCGAGGATCAAGGCCTGCAGTCCATGCCCGACACCAGCCCGACCAAATGGCACCAAGCCCATACGACCTGGTTCTTTGAAACCCTGGTGTTGCGGCCTTGGGCGCGGGACTACCAAGTCTTTGATCCGCACTTCGCGCAGCTGTTCAACTCCTACTACGAGGCGCTGGGTGCGCGCCACCCGCGCCCCCAGCGAGGCCTGCTCAGCCGCCCGGCGCTGAGCGAGGTGCAGGCCTACCGTGCCCATGTCGACCGCGCCTTGGCCGACCTGGCCCTGCATGCCGATGCCGACAGCTGGGCCCAAGCCCGGCCGCTCTTGGAGTTAGGGCTGCAGCATGAGCAACAGCATCAAGAGCTGATTTTGAGCGACATCTTGCACGCCTTCAGCCTCAACCCTCTTGCACCGGCCTATCTCGCGCCAGCCTATCTCGCGCAAGCGCCAGCCAGCCACCCCGCCACAACGCTGCAATGGCTGGCCCACCCAGGGGGGCTTGTCAGCGTCGGCGCGCCTGCCGGAGGCTTTGCCTTTGACAACGAGAGCCCGCGCCATGCGGTGCAGATGGCCGGCTTCGAGATCGCCAACCGCCTGGTGAACTGCGGAGAATTCGCAGCCTTTATCGAAGACGGGGGTTATCGCCAAGCCAACCTGTGGCTCGCGGACGGCTGGGCGCTGGCGCAAGCCCAGGCTTGGCAGCAGCCCAGCTACTGGCGCCCCCAGCCCGACGGCTCATGGCAGGTGTTTGGGCTGGCGGGCGAGCAGGCGCTGGACCCGCACGCCCCAGTCATGCAGCTGAGCTTTTACGAAGCGGCGGCCTATGCCGAATGGGCCGGTGCGCGACTGCCCACCGAGTTCGAGTGGGAAGCGGCTGCAGGCTCGGGCCGCCTGAGTCAGCTCTTCGACCAAGCCTGGCAGTGGACCCATTCCGCCTATCACCCCTACCCCGGCTTCAAACCCTGGGCCGGTGCCGTCGGCGAATACAACGGCAAATTCATGGTCGGTCAGATGGTGCTGCGCGGCGGCAGCCTGGCCACGCCGCCCGGCCATGCCAGGCTCAGCTACCGTAACTTCTTTGCGCCGCAAGCGCGCTGGCAATTCAGCGGCCTGCGCTTGGCGCGCGACCTCCCATCTCATCAAGGTCAGACATGAGCCCTGCCCCACTGCTGCAAGTCGTCAACAAGGCAGGCTTTGCCGCTGACTTGCATCACGCCCTGGCCGAGCGTCCGCGCAGCATTTCGCCCAAGTACTTCTATGACGAAATCGGCTCGGCTTTGTTTGAGCAAATCTGCACGTTGCCCGAGTACTACCCAACACGCACCGAGTTGAGCCTCTTGCGCCGACATGCTGCAGAGTTGGCCGACTTGTTCGGCCCTCAAGCACAGCTGATCGAATATGGTGCTGGCGCGCTGACCAAGGTTCGGCTCCTGCTGGCGCAGATGGTGCGACCGCTAGGTTTTTTGCCCATTGACATCTCGGGCCCGCATCTCCTGCAGGCCTGCGCCGCGCTGCAGGCTGAGCACCCGCAGCTGCATATTCAGCCGGTGGTGGGAGACTTCACACAAGCTGTGGCGCTGCCTGCTGCGCCCGTACGGGGGCTGGGTCAGCGGGTCGGCTTTTTCCCCGGCTCCAGCATTGGCAACTTCACGCCGACGCAAGCGCTTGAGTTTCTCGCAATGACGGCCGAACAATTGCGCGGCGGTGGCCTGCTGATTGGGGTCGACCTGATCAAGGACCCGGACCTGCTGCACGCCGCTTACAACGACAGCCAAGGCGTGACGGCCCGCTTCAACCTCAACCTGCTGGAGCGCGCCAGGCGCGAGCTGGGCTGCCGCTTCGCTGCCGATGGTTTTCGCCACAGCGCCTTCTATAACGCCCCATTGCAGCGCATAGAAATGCACTTATTGAGCATGCGCCGCCAAGTCCTGAGCCTGCAAGGCGTGGACTACAGCTTTGAAGCCGGCGAAACCCTGCACACCGAGAATTCCTACAAATACAGTGTCAATGGTTTTCTGGCGCTGGCCGAGCAGGCCGGTTACAAAGCCGGGCCGGTTTGGACCGACGAGCAGGCCTGGTTCAGCCTGCATTGGCTGCAGGCGCCGGCTTGCTGAAATCCGCTGAAGCCGGCCGCACGCGCCTGTCACCAAGCCTTCACACAAGTCAGCAATGCTCAGACTTGCGGCATGTCGCCGTAAGCCCTTATCTGAACGGAAGAGCAAGCCATGAGCAACGAGCAAACGCTGGATACTCCTTTGGACCAAGCTACGGCACTGCAGGACGAGTTCCTTGACGAAGAGTTGGACTCGATCGGCGACCACCACCGCATGGCGGCGCACCACTTTTCGCTCGCGGCCGAACACCATATTGCCGCCGCTGCGGCCGATGATGACGGCGACGACGAGAGCAATGCGCGCCACGCCTATCTGGCTTACCGCCATCAACTCAATGCGGTTCAGTATGCGGAGATCGCGGCATTGGATAACGACTGCCTGGACGATGCGATCGAGGGCTGATGAGCTCTGAATTGCGCTGAAAAAAAGACCTGTGAAACGGCCCGCATTGGTGTTTGAGCCGATTCACAGGTACCGATGGAGGTCTGAATTGATGCGGATAACTGAGCAGTAAGGTCCGCATCGGTCAGGCACTTGCTGTGCCCTGGTCTTTTTTAGTGTTTTGCTGCTGCTTTCCTTTTTCCTCAGTTCGCTGCTTTGCTGATGCTGGCCTGCATCTTGGCCGCCGCCGCAGCAGGGCTCAATTTGCCGGCCACCACCAAGCTATGCACCGACCAAAAATCTGACTCCAAGCTCGGCCGCCCGCGATTGAGAATCTGCGCATTGAGGCGAATCGTCGATGCACAGGACTTGCGCCAATCCATCATTTGCTTGGCGACCGGGTCCAGAACCGGCACCAGATGGTTGGACAAGCTGAAAAAGCCCGTCACCTTGTTGGTGTAGAGATCGGCAAATTCTTGCGACGCCATCCAGGTCAAGAATTTATAGGCTTCCTCCTTGTTCTTGGCGCGTGGGTTGATGCCCATGCCGATGTCAGAGTGGTCGGAGATATGGCAGGCCGCACCCGGTTTGGGCACCGGCGGTGGAAACGCGCCAAAGTCCAGGCTTTGCGCCCGTATCGGCCCGATATCCCAGGAGCCGGCCGGATAGACAGCCGCACGGCCGAGACCGAACAGACTTTGTGAATCGGCATTCGTCTGCGTCGCCGCGCCCTTGCTCAAATAGGGCTGCAGTTTGGCCATCAGCTCCCAGACATTGACGAACTCGGCATCGGTGAGCTTTTTCTTGCCCGCGATCAAACCCTTGCGGCCGGCCTCGCCTTGCCAGTAGGCCGGGCCCATGCCGTTGAAAATGACTTGGTGGGTTTCCCACCGGTCAGCCAGGCCCAAAGCCAGCGGCGTGTACTTACCCTGAGCCTTGACGGTATCCATCAGCTTGAAAAATTCAGCCTCGGTGCCGGGCGGTTGCAAGTTCAGTTCGGCAAAGATCTTCTTGTTGTAGAAAAAGCCATGGATCACCGAAGCGATTGGCATGCAATAGGTTTCGCGCCCGTCATCGGTTTGCCAGGCCAGCTTGGCCGAGGCCGGAAAGTCATCCAACTGGGTCCGCCCCTGGCCGTCCAAGCGCTCAAGCAAGCCCTTCTTGTACAGATTCAGCGAGGCATCAAAGGGGCGGCAGGTGATCAAGTCACCGGCCGTTCCGGCGCTCAAGCGCTGCTGCAGACCCGCGTCATACTCGGTCGGTGCCGTCGGTACGAACTTGACGAATGTTCCCGGGTTCTTGCGCTGAAAGGCCGGAATCAGCACCTCTTCCCACAAGACCTTGTCGTCGACCCGCCAACTCTCGATCGTCAGAACAGCCGCCCGCAGAGTCGCCGGCAGCAGGGCCGCGCCAAGACAAAACATGAAACTGGCCAGGCGAATTTGCATACGCATTTGGATCGGTCGAATCAAGGCTGGTGAACTTCGGATTGAAAAAGAGATCACACAGGCCACACCATAGTCATCCAGCCCCTGTAACGCAATCAAGTGGCAGGTGCCAAACGCCATGCTAGGCTCAGAGCAGCAAGGTACTAACGGCAAATTCAGTCAGATTGCAGTGGCCAGTGCCCGATTGCCCCATCACCAGTCGGGTAGTCCTTGATTTAAACGCCTTGCGGTGCCGAATCTGTGGCGCGCAGGCGTCGTGTTACGTTTTTTAACGTCAGGCTAGGAGGCCCTCCTCATAGGAGAACTGAGCAAAGCAGGACCTCCAAAAGCTTTTGCCCAGCGAAACCCCCAATCGCCAAGCCACCCTGGCGCCCCCGACAATTGTCACAAGCGCTCATTGATCTGCCTGCCTTGACTTACACAACATCACCGAAGTCCAACGATTCTTTGGCTTGGGGCCTTTGGCCTCAGGGCAAGATGGCTCGCATGTTTGCTTTGCTCGCATTTGCGCTGCCCGCAGCGGCTCCCCTCGGTTTGATCGCCGCCGCGCCCAGCAGTTCGGCAGCGCCGGCGCCGCCTGCAACGTCCGATAGCACCACCGAACTCAATGTCTTGCATTGGTGGACCTCAGCCAGTGAGCGCGCCGCAGCCGACCATGTGGCCGCCCGCATGAGCGAGCTGGGCCTGCGCTGGGTGGACGGCGCGGTGGCCGGCGGCGGAGGTGGGCCGGCGATCAAGGTGCTCAACGAGCGCACCTTGCGCGGCATGGCGCCCAAGGTGGCGCAGCTGAACGGCCAGGCCACCATCGAATGGGCCGAAATGGGCCTGCTGCTGGAGCTTGACGGCGTCGCCAAACGCCGCCAATGGGCGCGCACCATGTTCCCGCAGGTGATGGCCCAGCTGAATGTGCGCGAGCATGTGGTGGCCGCACCTCTGGGCATTCACCGCATCAACAACCTGTATCTGAACAAGGCCGTGTTTCGCCGCCTCAATATCGAGCTACCGACTCATTGGAGTGGCCTGCAAAGCGCGGCACTGGCCCTGCGCGCGGCGGGCGTCACGCCGGTCGCTTTCAGCGACGAGCCCTGGCAAGTCGCCACCGTGTTCGAGACTTTGCTGCTTGCCGAGGCCGGGCCGGCCTTGTACCGCCGCATGGTCGAGCAACGCGACCCGCAGGCCTTCAATGACCCGTCGGTTGAACGCGCCTTCCAGCGCCTGCGCGACTGGCGCAATCTGGCGGCAGGCCCGGGCGAGCGCCCCTGGACTCAACTGGTGGCCGACTTTGCCGCCGGGCGCGCGGCGATGTTGATCATGGGGGACTGGGCGCGTGGCGAGTTGGGCACGCTGGGCCTGGAAGGCGGCCGCGACTTTGCCTGTCAGGCCGTGCCGGGCACCAGTGGCGTGCACCAATTCAGCATCGACACGCTGGCCATGCTGGCTGGCAATTACAGCGCTCAGGCCGAACAAGAAAAGATGGCCGAACTGCTCGGCAGCGCGACCTTGCAACTGGGCTATAACCGCATCAAGGGCTCGGTGCCGGTGCGCCGCGATGTGCCGGTGGATGAGCTGGACTATTGCGCCCAACAGTCTTACCAGCTGTTCGCCAACCCGGCCACCGCACGCGTGCCCAGCCTGGTGCACCGCATGGCTTTTGATGAGGTCGGAAAAAACGCCTTCATCGAAACCGTCCACCGCTTTGCCCTGGACCCCAAACAAACACCCGCCGCAGCGCAGCGCAAATTGCAGGGTCTGCTGCGCGCTCTTGGCCCGAAATCTATGAAATCTGTGCAAGCGACACCATGACCCGTACGATCTTGATCGTTGATGACGACCAGAAAATCCGCACCCTGCTGAAGACCTATCTGGAGAAAAACCAGTACGAAGTCCGCCTGGCGCACGACGGCGCCAGCTTTTTGGCCGAGTTCGAGCGCTTCAAGGATGAAATCAGTCTGTGCATTTTGGACGTCATGCTGCCCGACACCGAGGGCTTTGCGCTGTGCCAGGCGGTGCGCAAGCGCTCCGATGTGCCGGTCATCATGCTGACCGCCAGCGCCGATGAGACCGACCGCATCGTAGGTCTTGAGCTCGGCGCTGATGATTACATCGGCAAGCCCTTCAACCCGCGCGAACTGCTCGCCCGCATCAAGGCCATCCACCGGCGCTCTGGCCAGGACCGCGGCCAGACGGCGCGCTACTTCCGCTTCAACGGCTTTTGCCTGGACATTCTGGAGCGCAGCCTGATCGACCCCACCGGCGAAGCTTCGGCCCTGTCGGGCATGGACTTTCAGCTGCTCAAACTTTTGGTCGAGCATCCCGGTGAGGTGCTGGACCGCAGCCGTTTGGCGGAGGTCACGCGCGGGCGCGACCTCGGGCCTTTAGACCGCTCGCTCGACGTGCAGGTCAGCCGCCTGCGCCAGCGCCTGCATGACGACGGCAAGCAGCCGGCCTTGATCAAAACCGTGCGCGGTTCGGGTTATGTTTTTTCCACCACGGTGACGGCGGGCCATGCGCCCTGAGCTTGGCAGGATACTGACAAGCAGCATGCCGGCAAGCATCAATTCAGGAACGATAGGTGGGCGCGGCTGGCCGCAGCGCTTTGTCGCCTTTTTGTTCGACAGCCTGCAGGGCCGCTTTGTGCTGGCCATGTTGGGCGGCCTGGTGCTGGTGCAGCTCTTGATCAATCTGCTCTGGTACAAGCAACTGGAGCAACGCACCACCCGCCAGACCGAACTGGCCGCCCACCATGTCGCCAGCGGCGCCCTGGGCGCGTTGCGGGCCTTGCGAGAGCTGCCCGCCACCTACCGGCCGCTCTTGATCGAGCAGCTGCGCACCATGGGCGGTACGCGCTTTCTGGTCTTCTTCAATAACGCCGAGGTTGCGGTGCAACCGCTGCCCGACCAGGCCTTGGCGCGCCTGCTGGAGGGCCGCGTGCGGCAGGAGCTGCTGGGCCAATTGGCGCCGGGCTCGCGGCTGCGCGTCACGTTGGCCTCGCCTGTGGGCTTGAAGGTCTCGCCCAGCGGCGCCTTGTTGGCCGATTTGCCCGACAGCTGGGTCGACCCCTCGCTCTTGGATGCCGAGCGCCCCGCCCCGTTCCTGGTGATTCAAGCGGAGACCGAGCCGGGCCAATGGCTGTACCTGAGCAGCGCCATGCCTGACCCCTACTTTCTGGAGCAGCTGGAGTTTTTCACCTGGCAGCGGATAGTGCCGCAACTACTCACGCTGGGCCTGGCCTTGCTGATGACCTTGATCACCGCCCGCGCGCTGACCAGCCCCTTGCGCGGCTTGAGCCGCGCGGCAGCAAGAGTCGGACGGCGCGCCAACCCCAAACCCCTGACCGTCACCGGCACGGCCGAAGTGCGGCGCGCGATCGAAGCCTTCAATGAGATGCAAGAACGCATACGCCGCTACCTGAGTGACCGCGAGCGACTGTTCGCTTCGATCTCGCACGACCTGCGTACGCCCATTACCCGGCTGCGCTTGCGTAGCGAGTTACTTGACGACCCGGCCGTGCAAGATGAGTTCCACGAGGACCTGGACGAGCTCGACATGATGGTCAAAACGGCGCTGCAAATCGTCAAGGACACCGATATTCACGAGAACCGCGTGCCGGTACGCATCGACCTGGTGCTGCAAAAAATGGTCCGCGATGCCCGCATGGCTGGCCAGCAAATAGAACTGTCGGAGCAGCCTTTGACCGTCTTCGGCAAGCCCTTGGCGCTCAAGCGCGCACTCGGCAACCTGATCGACAACGCCATGTTTTATGGCGCCAACGCCGGCCATACCGGGCTGCACAAGGCCGAACTGTTGATGAGCGTAGGTGCGCCCGGCAGCCCCGAGGAGGGTCTGGTCTTGCTGACTGTGCGCGACTTCGGGCCCGGCGTACCCGACAGCGCTTTGGCCAAGCTGGGCCAGCCCTATACCCGCCTGGCCCATGGCTCCAAGATGCGCGAGGAGGGCTTGGGGCTGGGCCTGTCCATCGTGCGCGACATCGTCGCCGACCATGGCGGCGCCTTGCGCTTTCGCAACCATCCCCAAGGGGGTTTCGAGGTGCGCGTGGCGCTACCCGGCCACCCGGTTCAAGCCAACATCCCAAGCAATACACCTTGATGCAACAAGCACCCCAACATATCGTCATCATCGGCGGCGGCACCGCCGGCTGGATGGCGGCCAATCTGCTGGCCCACCAATGGCACCGGCATGGCACGCAAGTCACGTTGATCGAGTCCAGCGACATCGGCATCATCGGTGTCGGCGAAGGCTCCACGCCCTATTTGCGCCAATTCTTTCAGCGCCTCGACATCCAAGAAAGCGAGTGGATGCCGGCCTGCAACGCCAGCTACAAATGCGGCATCAGGTTTCCGGCCTGGTCGACTCAGCCCGGCTACGAGCAGTATGTGCATCCGTTCTTCAATCAGGAAGACTTGGCGATCGGCAGCGAACTCTTTACCAACGCGCGTCTGCGCCGGCGCGGCACTGCGGCCGACGCCAACCCGCAGGACTTCTTCATCGCCGCCGAACTGGCGCGCCAATGCAAAGCGCCTTTCTATTTGCCGCGCAGCGATGGCCGCCCCAGCCCGGCGACCGACTACGCCTATCACTTCGACTCCGGCTTGCTGGGCGCTTTCCTGAAGACCCATGCGACCCAACTCGGCGTTCAGCACCAGCTCGACACCGTCGCACAGGTCAATCTGAGCCATACCGGCGACATCGCCAACCTGCTGATGCGCAGCGGCAGCGTCGTCACCGCCGACCTTTTTGTAGACTGCAGCGGCTTCAAGGGCTTGTTGATCAACGAAGCCTTGGGGGAACCCTTCATGTCCTTCAAGGACAATCTGTTCAACGACCGCGCCATCGCCATACCCAGCAGCTTGGACGAGACGCAGGATATTGCGTCCGAGACCACCTCTACCGCGCTGCGCCACGGCTGGGTTTGGCAAATCCCGCTCAGCAGCCGCTACGGCAATGGCTATGTTTACGCCTCAGATTTTGTCAGCCCGGAACAAGCGGAAGCTGAGTTGCGGGAACATTTAGGTGCCGCCGTCCACAATCAGGAAGCGCGCCACTTGAAGATGCGGGTGGGCCGGGTCGAGCAGCACTGGCGCAATAACTGCTTGGCCATCGGGCTGTCACAGGGCTTCATCGAGCCGCTGGAGGCTACAGCCTTGATGCTGATTCAGTTTTCGCTCGAGACCTTCATCGAGTTGATGGAAGAGAACAACTTCAGCCGCCGCCCACAAGCGCAATTCAATCAGCACATCAACAAGATGTTCGAGGGTGTGCGCGACTATGTGGTGGGCCACTACCAACTCAACACCCGCGAGGACAGCGACTACTGGCGCGCCAACCGCGCCAACCGGCATATCTCGGACCGACTGGCCAGTATTTTGGAAGTCTGGGATCAGGGCGGAGACTTTGAGGCGGAACTGACCCGGCATGGCGACGCGCTGATGTATATCCGCCCCTCTTGGTACTGCTTATTGGCCGGCATGGGACGCTTCCCAGCGAACTTGAAGACGCCGACCCAGGCGGAGTATCAAAAGATCTGCAGCGCAGAACAAGCGCGTTCCGGCCTGGCGAAAACGGTGGCACAGTTTTATGGTCACCGTCAGTATTTGCAGTTACTGAAATAGTTGCGGCCGTTGAGGGCCAAGCGACAAGGCCGCATCAAAGCGGCCTTGTCGGTCAATTGCGGATTACTTCCAACTGCGTATTTTGTGCCCCTTCAGGGCATAGAACAGAATCAACAAATAACAAGGCAGCATCACCCAATAGGCACTTTGCGAATTGCTGACATCGGCGAAGCGCCCGTACAGCATCGGCAACAAGGCGCCGCCGGCAATACCCATGATCAGCAAGGCCGAGCCGCTGGCCGTGTACTTGCCCAGACCTTCCAGCGCGAGCGGCCAAATCGAGGGCCACACCAAGGCATTGGCAAAACCCAGCAAGGCCAGGAACATCACCGTATTGGGCACCACCGGCACACCGGCCCAGCCGAGCAGCATCTGCGCCAGGCTGCTGTCGGTTGCGGAACTCAAGGCCACACCTACCGTAAAGGCAATACCGCTGACGGCCGACAGCAGCAGGGCAGCTTTTTGCGACATGAATTTCGGGATTGCGACCACGCCCAGCAAATAGCCCAGCACCATGAAGCCCATGGTGTAGGAGGTCAAGACCGCAAAATTCTGCACGCCGAGTTGGTGCCCATACAGGCCAATCGTGTCGCCGGCAATCACCTCGACGCCGACATAGGCAAACAAGGCCAGCGCACCCAAAACCAGCTGCGGAAACTGCAGTACGCCATATTTGGTGACCGCCTCGCTTTGAGCTTCGTTCTCCTCCTTCAATTCCGGCAGGGACGAGAAGTGAATGATGAGCATAAAGACCAATAAACCGGCGGCCATCACGGCATAAGGGAATACCAAGCGCGCCGACAACTCCGAGCGCAAAGCCATTCTGCCGGCTTCATCCAAAGCAGCCAGCGCCGCATCGGAGTATTTATCCATGCCGGAAAGAATTACCGCCGAAAACACCAGCGGCACAATAATGCCGGCACCCTTATTGAACAAACCCATGACGCTGATGCGCATAGCCGCGCTTTCGCGCGAGCCTATGCACACAATATAAGGATTGATGGCGGTTTGCATCAAGGTCATGCCGGTCGCCAAGGTAAAAAGCGCCAACAAAAACAGGCCGTAATAACTCGACTTGGCCGCTGGAATGAACAGAATGGCGCCCACAGCCATCACGCCCAAGCCCGCCGTCATGCCGTTTTTATAACCGATGCGACTCAGTACCGCAGCCGAGGGCAAGGCCATCAAGGTATAGGCAATATAGAAAGCAAACGTCACCCATAGCGCCTGAAAATTATTCAGGTCGCAAACAATCTTCAAAAATGGAATAAGTGAGCCATTCAACCAGGTTGCAAAACCCAGGATAAAGAATAAGAGGCTGATGAACAGCATGGCGACCACCACATCCTTGGATGCCGAGGGTCCCGCCGTTTGAGTTTTTTGATGCATGACGGAGTCCAATTTACTTTGCCTTCATCGGTATTTAAGAATTACGCGCAAGCAGGTGTCAAAAAAGCCTCCCTTTGGAGTGGGAGGCTTTCTTTCTATTTCATCGTCAGTCGATCTGATTTAACTCAGATCTCATCGTGATGAGGCCGCTTAGAACCTGGCGCGCAGACCCACCGTATAGCGTGAACCGTTCTCGTAAATATCCAAAGGCAAACCATCGGTGGTATTGCGCTTGACCACTTCATTGGTCAAATTGACTGCCGATGCGTACAGCGTGATCTTTGGTGTGATATCCCAACCGGCTGAAGCATCCCACTGGCCATAAGCACTCGTCACTGCCTGACCGCCATCCGTCAACTCGCCATAGGACTTGTCGCGGTAGTTGTAGGAGATACGCAGGCTGATGCCGTTTTGCTCATAGAAGGCGCTGGCGTTCAGCTGATTCTTGGAGTTACCGGCCACTTTGAGAGCTGGCTTGCCATCCACCGAGCCGGCTGTCGCATCGGTGTAGGTGTAATTGATCACCGAACCGAAGCCCGTGCGACCGAAGGGCTGCTGCCACTGCAATTCAAGACCATTGATCGTCGCACCGTTGTCCGCATTAAACGGACGCTTGACTTGCAAATTGCCTTCTTGTTTGGTTGTCGTGTAGACAAAGGTATCCAAACGCTTGGTGAATACCGTCGCCGATAAGAGCGATGCGTCTGCGAAATACCACTCGGCACCAAACTCAGCCTGATTTGCCAAGATCGGTTTCAACATGGGATTGCCTGCCGTCGCGCCATTGCCAGTTCCGTTGATTTCGGTGGTGGCGCTCAAATCGCTGTAATTCTGGCGGGCCATGGCTCGGGAGACTGCACCGCGCAAAAAGATGTCTTTGCGCAACTGATAGACGCCGTTGAAATTGGGCAGCACATTGTTGTAATTGTGGTCGACGCTGCCAATTCCGTAGCCAGGTGTTCCTGCCACGCCTTGATAAGCCTCCGAGGTTTGCTGGGTACGGACAAAGCGAACACCAAAATCACCACGGAAATTGTCGATCAGATAATCAGCCTTGATATAGGCTGCCGTGATCTTCTCCGTAATTTTGTAGTACTCCGGTGTGTACTGCTTATAAACAAAGCCCTTGGCGTACATGTCAAAGACTTTTTGTACCTTGCTGTCATCGACCCACGCATATTGGGTGAGCGATCCGGCCGTCGCCGCAGCCTGACTCAACATTGGCGATGGGCCCGAAGAGATATCTGCCAAGCTTATCGGCACCCAAGTGGCCTTGGTCGTGTCAAAAGTACCAATCGTGCGATTGTTCTTCACTTCAGCATCGCGGAATTTGATACCTGCCTTGATGTCGCTGATGAAGGAGCCGTTGATGTCATAGGTCAAATCGGCTTGAGCATAATTTTCCTTGCTCTCCATCTTGCGAACCCAGTCACGCGGCGAAGGACCACTCATGGGGCTTGCCAAAGCCAGCGTCATTGCCTTGGGATCAAGGGGATTCAGACCGAGGTACTTCCACTCGAATTGGTCTTTGGCCAGATTGAGCACGGCCTGACCTTGCCCAGCTGCATTGAGGAATGGCAGGTTGCGATCATGGTCGCTGCCGCCCTCAGCCTTGGTGCTGCCCACTTGGCCGTGGATCTGCCAGCCATTGCCGGAATAGGTGCCATCGAGATCAAGCACGCTGGACCGAATAAAAGATTCACGATAGATCGGCTCAAAGGCCGCAGTTCCATTTTGAAGGGTGCCGCCCACCAAAGACTTATTACCGTCCGAAGTCGTGATGAACTTAGGATCAGTCACGTTGATTTTGCCTGTGCCGGCCAAATCGTCGGCGCCCGTACCCAGAAACAGATAGTTCTGGTTGTTGTTGTTCATCTTCATGTCTGAATTCAGGTAATTCAGAACAATATCGGCCTCGCGGACAGGTTTGAATTCCAATGTCGCGGTACCGGTCGTCCGCTCACGATCCTGGCGGAAGATCGCCGACCCACCACCCCAGGGCGCGTAAGGCGCCTTGGTGACCGCACCCTTTTGGTCCACGACGTCAACATAGCTACAACTGCACAGGAAGTTCTCCAAGCCGTCGCGGCGCAAAGTGCGCTTTTGCTCGCTCAGAGCCAACAGCACGCCGAAGGTCTTTTCTTCATTCTTCCAGTTCAACAAGCCGGCAAATTGCGGGTCGGTTTTGCCTGGCAGCTTGCTGTAGGTCGCCTCAACCGAGCCTTGCGCGGTGAACTGATCCTTGAAGCTCAAAGGCTTGCGGGTCTTGACGTTCACCAAGCCGCCAATGCTGCCTTCATCGAGGTCAGCCATCGGGCTCTTGTAAACGTCCAGGCTGCCGATCACTTCGGAGGGCAGGATGTCGTAGTTGAAGCCACGGCTTTGTTTGTCGTTCTTCCACCAGTAGGCCGAGGCGACCGCCTGACCATTCAACTGCGTCATGTTCAGGTTCTTGTCGGTGCCGCGCACAAAGATGTCGCGACCCTCGCCCCAGCTGCGATCGACCGAGATGCCGGGCACACGCTGCAAAGAGTCCGCGACGTTCTTGTCCGGGAACTTGCCCACGTCTTCGGCCGAGATCGAATCGATGATGGCGGAGGACTCACGCTTCTCAATAATGTTCTTGTTCAGCGTCGCGCGGATGCCGCGAATCTCAACCGTTTCCAGCTCGGCATTCTTGCCGGCCGCGGCCGTCGAGGCGGCGGCTGCTTGGGGAGCTTCGTCGGCGGCGCTGGCGTTGTGAAACGCCGCAGCGCCCAACATCAGGCTGATAAGGCTGGGCAGAAGTTTCTGCTTGAAAAGGGGCTGGGACATGGTTGACTCCGTTTGAATTTGTGGACGAAGGGATTTGGGCAAATCAGTTCGAGGCCGCAATTTAGCGGCTCAAACGGGCTTTGGAGCGCGGCGTTGCGTTTTGTTGGACTTCATTGCAGCCAAGTTACAAAGCCAGCCGGCGGCGCAAGATTGGGGCCGGCCTGAGTCCGGGTAGACCCTGATCTCCCGGTCAGGGTCTACCCTCATTCTGGCAAATTCAGAGCTGCGGCGCCGGCACGATGGTGGCCGAACATTCGCCAAAGCCGATGCGGCGTGCGCCTTCTTTCAGCGCATAGGCGCGCAGACTGATGCAATCGCCGTCAGCCAGGAAGCTGCGCGTCTCGCCATTGGGTAGCGTCAGGCTTTGTTTGCCGCCCAGCGACAATTCCAACATCGAGCCGCCCTCATTGGCCTCGGGGCCAGATTGAGTCCCGGTACCCAACAAGTCGCCTGGTTGCAAATTGCAGCCATTGCTGGCGTGGTGCGTCAGCATTTGGGCGAGCGTCCAATAGGCATGTTTGAAGTTGGAGCGCATCAGACGTGTGGCCGGCTCGCCGGCAACTCGCATGGTCTCGGTCTGCAACCAGACCTCCAGCTCGATCTCGTAAGCACCCTCACCGCGGTTTTTGTCGGAGTCCAAATAGGGCAGCGGCTGCGGATCGCTGGCAGGGTGGGCAAAGGCACTTCGGAAGGGCTCCAACGCATCCATCGAGACGATCCAGGGCGAGATCGTGGTAGCGAAGTTCTTGGCCAGGAAGGGGCCCAGCGGCTGATATTCCCAGCCCTGCATGTCCCGCGCCGACCAATCATTCAACAGCGTGACGCCGAACATGTGGTCGTCAGCCTCGGCCATCGGGATAGGTTCGCCCAAGGCATTGCCGCCGGCCACAAACAGGCCTAGCTCCAACTCATGATCGAGCCGCTTGCAGGCCGCCCGCACCGGCGCCTCAGCGCCAGGCGGCATCAGCTGCCCCAAAGGGCGGCGTACCGTGCTGCCGCTGACCCCAATCGAGCTGCTGCGGCCGTGATAGCCGATCGGCACCCATTTGTAGTTGGGCAATAAGGGGTTGTCTGGGCGGAACAACTTACCGACCGTGGTGGCATGGTGGATGCCGGTGTAGAAGTCGGTGTAGTCGCCGATGCGGCAAGGCACGGCCATCTGCGCTTTTGCTTGCGGCACAAGGGCGACTGTCAGTGCAGATTGCTGTTTAGAGCCCGCCAGCAATGCGTCAAACAGGGCATGACGCACCTGGCGACGCTGGGCCGCCGGCTGCGCCATGAAGCTATTGAGATCGCCGTCCGCCAGGGGCTGCAGCAGCACCTGCACGGCCGAGCTCCAGCGCCCGGCACTTGCCGCCAGATGCAAGTCGAGAATCTGATCGCCGATAGCGATGCCGACGCGGGCGTTTTCGTTTGAGCCGGCGCGGCGGAACAGGCCGTAAGGCAGGTTCTGCAGCGGGAAGTCCGTGTCGGCCGCATTGGCGCTGGCGACCCAGCTCTGCGCGGCCGGGTTGTGGGTGTGGTCAAGCAGGCTCATGAAAGTTTTTCCTGAAAGTTGTCGGTCAGGCCGGCCCAGCAGGCGGCGTAATCGGATTCCAACGCGCCGCCGCGCAGCGCGAACTCGGTCGGCAGCAAGCGCCAGCGCGTCTCGAACATAAAGGCCAAGGTGTTGTCGAGTTTGTGCGGGGCCAGCCCGGAGTTGGAGGCCTTGGCGAAAGCCTCTGTGTCCGGGCCATGCGGCACATAGGCATTGTGCAGGCTTGAGCCGCCGGGCTTGAAGCCTTCGGGCTTGGCGTCGTACTGACCCAGCACCAGGCCCATGTATTCGCTCATCACATTGCGGTGATACCAAGGCGGGCGGAAACTATCCTCGGCCACCATCCAGCGCGGCGGGAAGATCACAAAGTCGCAATTGGCCCAGCCGGCGGTGTCGGAAGGTGAGGTCAAGACGGTGAAGATGCTCGGGTCCGGGTGGTCAAAACTGATCGACCCAATCGTCATGAAATGCTTGGTGTCGTATTTGTACGGCGTCAAGTTGCCATGCCAAGCGACCACATTGAAGGGACTGTGCGCTTGGTTTGCACGCCACAGGCTGCCGCCGTATTTCTTGACGATCTCATAGGCACCGGGCGAGGCCTCAAAGGCCGCCACCGGCGCTTGAAAGTCGCGCGCATTGGCCAAACCGTTGGAGCCAATGGGTCCGAGCTCAGGCAAACGAAAGGCGGCGCCATAGTTCTCGCACACATAGCCTCGCGACGGACCTTCAACGGCAACCTTGAAAGCCATGCCACGCGGCAGCAAGGCGATCTCGCCGGGCGCCACGTCCAGCAGGCCCAACTCGGTGGTGATGCGCAACAGACCTTGCTGCGGCACGATCAACATCTCGCCATCGGCGTTGATGAAAGCGCGTCGCTCCATGCTTTGATTGGCGATGTACAGATGCGTGGCGATGCCCACCTGCGCGTCCGGGTCGCCGTTGACGGCCATGGTGCGCAGGCCATCAATGAAGTCGGTCGACTCAAGTGGCATCGCAATCGGCGCCCAACGCAGCGGATCCGGTGGCGAGACCTGCCCCTCGCGCGCGCCGCTGCACAGAAAGCCATGCTGCAGCGGCTGGAAGCTGCCGACCACCACCGAGGGTTGGCGCCGATACAGCCAAGTGCGCAGGTTTTCATTGCGCGGCGCGGTGAAGGCGCTGCCCGACAGCAACTCGGCGTAAAGGCCATGCGCCACTTTTTGCGGGCTGTTGCGCCCGATGGGCAAACTGCCGGCGACGGCCTCGCTCTGATGCTGATTGCCGAAACCGGCTGAGTAATTCAAGGCGCTCATGGGCAACTCAAGGTGGTGAAAAGAACAAGTCAAAGGGGTGCCATTTGCAGCTTTTTCGCCAGGCCCGGAATTAAACCAAAGACTAATTAGTTTGTCTATAGCGAATATTTCAGGGAAAACGACCAAGCTGATCACCCCAGACCTCGGGTCTAATTCGACCCATGACAAGCTCAGCCCACACCAGCTCAGACAAGCATCCGCGTGGCGGCGGCCCGCGCGGCATCCAGAGTATTGAAGTCGGGGGGGCTTTGTTGACGGCGCTGGCGCACCACGGCCGGCCCTTGGCGCTGAAGGATTTGGCGCGCGAGGCCGCGATGGCGCCGGCCAAGGCCCATCCCTATTTGGTCAGCTTTATCAAGCTGGGTTTGGTCGAGCAAGAAGCGGTCAGCGGCCGCTATGGGCTGGGCCCGCTGGCGCTGCAACTGGGCCTGATCAGCTTGCAGCAATACGACCCGGTGCGCTTGGCTACACCGCGCATCGAAGACCTGGCACTTCAGTTGGGGCACACGGTCGCGATCGCCGTTTGGGGCAACCGCGGGCCGACGATTGTGCGCGTAGCCGAAGCCCCAAGCCCTGTGCACATCAGCATGCGGCACGGCACAGTGATGGGCCTGCGCGGCACGGCTTCTGGTCGCTTATTCGCTGCACATTTGCCGGCCGAGGCGGTGTTGGCGGCCCTGGCCAATGAAACTCCGCACGGCCAGGCGCCCAAAATTGACGCAGCATTCGTGACCCTGCTCGCCACAACGCGCAAAGACGGCCTGGCCAGCGCCCATGACGGCATTGTGCTGGGAGTCAGCGCTTTGGCCGCGCCGGTCTTTGATGACCAAGGCCGGATCGCGCTGAGCTTGACCGCCATTGGCCCCAGCGGCAACTTCGACCTGAACTTGCATGGACCAATAGCCAAGGCACTCAGACAAGCTGGCGTCGACTTGTCACGTCAGCTGGGCTGGCGCGAGCTGGCGCAAGCCTGATCGCGCTCTATTGGCGCAGCTTGGCCAGTACGGCGGCTTCATCGGCCGCGCCATAGAAATAGGGGTAAAAGGTGCGTGTTGCCGCAGCATTGGCAACGCTGGCTGCGCTGCCGCCATAACTACTGATCTGTTCGGCCATATATGACAGGTCAATTGCCATCAAAACCGCCGGCGCATTGACTCGCAAGTTCAACCTCGCTTCGGCGCACACCTTGAAGCCCAACATACGCCGGTAAAACGCCACGTGCCGAGGGTTGACTTCAATCACCGCCAACTCAGCCCCCCCCAATCGATGGGCATGCAAATAGGCCAAATGGAATAAACGGCCCAGCAAAGCCTTGCTATCACTGACATATTGGTCCAATGCCAGGCGACTGAACTCACACAGACGCTGCCCACTGACTCGCAAATCACTCACCTCCGGGCCAAACACCGCATCAGCATTCAACCCTTGCTCAGAGTCGTATCGCACCGCAATCGTGCCTACCGTAGCCGAGCCTTCGAAGGCCGAGCAAACAATCACCGATCCGTCCGCGTGAGTGCTGAGATCACTGCTGATATAGCCGCGCTCGGCATAGCGCCGCGCCACCAAACTATGTGCATCGGGGTAGTGCCAAGCCTCAGCCGTACGAATTGCAGGGCCTGAATGAAGAGGCAGGTGGAGTTCAAAGGAACTTGTATTCGTGAACATCGCGGACTCTCTTGTCAATCACCCATTGCGGGGAGGGGCTACAGAACGACGCAAGTCTATCGAAATTTTCGTGACAAATTCACGTAGAAACAGACCGTTACGATTGAGCGCATCGTGCTAACCACACAGAGGCAAGCAAACCAAGGGAAAGTCCTGAGAGTCGATGCTGCGCAGCCAGAGAGGGTGGCGCGAATTGATACAGGATGTCCAACAGGCCGTCGCGAGCCAGTCAGAAACCAAGCAAGAAGACCATCGACCAAGACCTGAGATTCAAGACTTGAGATGGGTGGCGAGCCTGCTCCCGCAGACTCGCCAAATTCCAGCCGCTTTGCGGCGTCGAGCCAGGGGCCAATCAAGCCGCTGCGGCCGCGCCTTCTTGACTTGCCAGGCGATTCATATTGCCCATCGAAACGCGGTGCATCTCCAGCAAGGACAGCAAACCGTTGCGATGCAACTCGACCACTTTGGCGTCGTCCAACTCGGCCAGCTTTTGCTCATCCACGGCCAGGAAACCTTCGACGTCGATCTTCTCGCCGCTGGCCAAAGTAGCCTCGAAGCGCATATCGCGCAAGAGATCCAACTCCACCAACATCTGGCAGAAGGCTCGCGTGCGCTCGGACTCTTGTTCAAAATTCTCCAAGAAGGTCTTGGCATTCAGCAAGAACTCGGTCGGCTGACCATCGGCCGCGAACAGCGAAGTGCCTTCGGTCTCGGAGAAGCCAGGCCATTCGCTGTCAAAACAAACCGCGATGGTGTCGGAACCCTCTTCCAGGCGCGCCATCGCGAAGGGATAACGGCGCAAATATGCGGGCACATAATGGCCGGTCCACTTGCCGTCTTTGAGGAACAAATTGCTGGCCGGCTTCAGACCCAGGACGGCCAATGGCGCAACCACGGGCTTGGCGCCCTCGGCCGGCGGCTCGCCCACGCGTACGAACACGATGGGGTACTCCTTGCAGGCTTCAGCAAACTCAACCACGGCCAAGAACAAAGAGTTCATGCCCTTCACGCGGTCCAGCGTCGGCAGCTCCGTTTTCAGGCGCAGGTTCTTATGCGCGACACGATCCAATGGCGTCAAATTGCCATACAACATAGGGCTTGCACTCATTTCTCACTCTCTCCATCTACGGCCAGGCGACTGACCAACACTTTGTCAACACGCTTGCCATCCAGGTCCACGACCTCGAAGCGCCAAGCATTCCACTCCACCACATCGGCCGTGCGCGGCAAGCGCCCCAGCAGCAGCATCACCATGCCGGCCAAGGTGTTGTAGCGCCCACGATCCTCTTCGGGTAGTTCTTTCAACGCCAGACGGTCCTTCAACTCGGTCACCGGGATCAGGCCATCCAAGAGCCAACTCCCGTCCTCGCGTTGTACCGCCCAAGCATCACCATCGCCGGGCACATTGAATTCGCCCGCAATGGCCTCCAGCACGTCGCGCACAGAGATCACCCCCTGCACCTCGCCATACTCATCCACGACAAACACCAAGGGCGCGTCCGAGACGCGGAACTGCTCCAGCAGTTCCATCCCCGACAATGTCTCCGGCACGAACACCGGCGCCTCCAGATCCTCGGACAGAGACAGCGGCGCGCCACTCAGTGCGCGCTGCAAGAGTGCCTGCGCCGACACAATGCCCAGCACCTCACTCAAGCCATCACGACAGACCGGATAGCGGCTAAAGCCATGGCCGCGCAGAACCTCCAAAACCTGCTGCGCTGAGTCGGTGACATCGAGCCAGGCGATTTCGCCGCGCGGAATCATCATCGAACCGATCTCGCGCTCATCCAAGCGAAACACATTGCGCACCATTTGATGCTCATGCTCTTCGATCACACCGGCATCGCGGCCCTCATCCAAACTGGCTGCGATCTCTTCTTCGGTCACGCCGCGCTGCACTCGCCCGCCCTGCCCCAGCAACCCCAAAATAGCCTCGGTGCTGAAGCTCAAAAATTTCACCAAAGGCCGCGCCGCCGCAGACAAAAAATTCATTGCCGGGGCGACCCGCCGGGCGACTGTTTCCGGGTAGATCTGACCAATCCGCTTGGGCACCAACTCACCAAAAATAATCGTCACGATGGTGATGATCACGACCACCATGGCGGTCGAGGCGATATCGACCGCGCGGTCATGCAGGCCGAAGCGTTCGCCCAACCAATGCGACAGCGGGCCCGAGAAGGCGGCGTCCCCGACGATGCCGTTCAGGATGCCGATAGACGTGATGCCGACCTGAACGGTCGAGAGAAACTTGGTCGGGTTGTCGTGCAAGTCCATGGCTGCCCGAGCGCCGGGTTCGCCAGCCTCCACCAAGACCTGCAAGCGCGCCTTACGGCTGGCCGACAAGGCCATTTCCGAGGTCGCAAAGAATGCATTCAACAACAACAAAAAAATAAGTAAGGCGGTATCCATTGGGGGCGCCAGCAACGATTAACAAGGGTTAACCCTTGATGTGCGCAGGCAAGCAGCAAGAGGCCGCAAGCGTAGCAGAAGGCCGTGACGATAGAAGTCGCACAATCCCGATATGAACTATCTCATCGGTGATCTGCAAGGCTGTTGCGACGCGCTCGACCGCCTTCTGCGCAAAATTGACTTCTCGCCGTCGCGCGACCGCCTCTACCTGCTTGGCGACTTGGTCAACCGCGGACCGGCCTCCTTGGCCACACTGCGTCGGCTGATAGAGTTAGGCGACTCAGCGACCTGCTTGTTGGGCAATCACGACCTGCATTTGTTGGCGATTGCCTACGGCGCGAAAAAAGCGCATCGCAGCGACACCGTGCAGGGCATTCTTGATGCAGCAGATCGTCCAGCCCTGTTGGACTGGTTACGCCACCAGCGCATGGCCTGCTTCGAGCAGGGTTGGCTGATGGTGCACGCAGGCGTGTTGCCGCAGTGGACGCTAGCCGACACCTTGGCCAGGGCCGGCGAAGTCGAAACGATGTTGCGCGGTCCGGGCTTGGGCGCTTTTGTGCAAGAGATGTATGGCAATGAGCCGGGCGCCTGGGACGATGGATTGAGCGGCATGCCGAGGTTGCGTTGCATCGTCAATGCCTTGACCCGGCTGCGCTTTGTAGACATTGCGGGTCGCATGGACTTCAAAACCAAGGACGGGGCGGATGGCTCGCCACCAGGCTTTTTCCCTTGGTTTGATCTGGCCAACCGGCGCACCCTGGGCGTGCCGATCGCATTTGGTCATTGGTCCACGCTGGGTTTGCTGCAGCGCCGCGACTTGCTTGCACTGGACACCGGTTGCGTCTGGGGTGGGCGCCTCACGGCGGCGAAAGTTGAAAACGGCCGCGCGCTGGAGCTGATTTCGGTGAAATGTGAGCAGTCTCAAAAGCCGGGCTAGAATCGTGGCCTTGTTGCATTCAATGCAACGGTCAAAAAATTTGTAAGTACGTGGGAAGCTTGGCCGAGCGGTTTGAGGCACCGGTCTTGTTCAATCGACGCGAACGCGGCGATTGCGCCGGAGCTCATATCGCTAAAGCGATGTGAGCGCAGGCAAAACCGGTGATAAGTCGCCGGCACAGTTGGAATTGAGATTTACAGGAAGCTTGGCCGAGCGGTTTAAGGCACCGGTCTTGAAAACCGGCGAGGGCTTATCCCCTCCGTGAGTTCGAATCTCACAGCTTCCGCCAATTGCATGGTAAGTCGTTGATTCGCCTACAATCCCCTGTTCAAGGGGCTTCTGTAGAGATTGGGTATGACAAAAACATATGCCAAAGCGAGTAAAAAACTCACCGTGCCGAAATATTTTGAAAAGCCCAAAAACACGAGTTGCTGGTACGTTCGGCTCACTCCTCCCAAGCATGTTCAACACGTAGCTGGGACGCGGCCGTACCGGGTTACCACCGGCCAATCTGACCTTAAAAAAGCCAAATCAATCGGCTTGACCATGATTGGGGCAAAGCTGAGTGAATGGGACCGGCTTGCTGAACAGAACAGCCCGTCTACCGCCAAGCCGGTCATCCTGACGTCAGCCCTTATTGACGGAATTTGTAGCGCAAGGCTCTATTCTTGGATGAAGTCTGACGAGGAGCACCGAGCTGATGGTCTTCCAGACGACGAGTTGCAAAGTATCGAAGAATACTGCCGACACTCGGACACAGCCATGCGGGCATCTCTAGCCCAAGGACCTGCTTCAGCCCATTGGCCAAGCTTGGCCAAAAGCGTGCTGGAATGGTCCGTGGACATGGGCTATGAACTGAGTCCGCAAGATGCGCTGATGCCAACCTTAATGCGTCAATTCGCTCAAGTGGAGCGGAAGGCAAGCGAAGGCATCAGTATGCGCAACAAAGGGGATACATATGAGACGCCGCGCGCCCCCGCCGACAGTCATTTCATAACGCTGTCGGCCATTACAAACATCTATCTCACCCACAAAGCCGTCGACGGCAATAGCAAGCACATCAATACCATTTTGAACGCTTGGCGACTATTCATTGCCCACGTTGGCGATGTTCATTTTGATAGCGTCAAACCTTCGCATGTCTTTGATTTCATGTCAGCGCGAATGAATGCGGAAGACAAACCTTGGTCCGAAGCGCGTACAAAAAACTTTGGTAAACGCGCGCTGCGAGAAATTTTTGGGCTGGCCCGAACCAAGGGCATGATGAATGCCCCAAATCCTGTAGACGGGCTTGAAGTCTTTCCTTCACTCAGCAAGGCAGATGAGGAGTCACGCAAACGGCCTCGCTTTCCTTTTACCAATGTGCAGCTGAATGCTATCTTTGCGTCAGCTTGGTATGACCCAAACGAAAGCCAGCAAATCAGAGGTAAGTTGCGAACTGACTTGGGCGCAAGGTACTGGATTCCGTTGCTTGGTTTGTGCCACGGCAATCGGGTCAGAGAGGCTGCACAGTTGGTTGTATCCGATTTCAGCCGTCGAACCGGGCTATTGGTCCTGACCTTTCGTATCGAAATTGATTCTGCCGACGACGAAAAGGGCAAGAACAAAGCCGAGCCTGTCAAATCATCAGAGGTGGCGGCAATTGACAGCGTTGAGTCTCTTCGCTCATTGAAGAACGTTTCAGCGAACCGAACGGTGCCCGTACACCCGCTCCTGCTGGAACTTGGGTTCGACGAATTCATCGAAGCTCGTCGACAAGAGTCTGGAAATCAAGCTTTGCTGTTTCCGTCGAGCCAACCGGAAGCAGGCGGCGATTCACCCAAACTTGGCCGAGCCTACGAGCAAGCTTTTTTGCGTTTTGTGCGTGACCGTTTGGCGTTCGGCAACGGATTTGGTAACCACTCCTTTCGGCATCAATTGGAAGACCGCATTCGTCATGTTCAGTCCAAGTCAGGACTTTGGCCAGCCGGCATGGGCCAGCAATATTCCGGACGAAAAATCACTCGCCCTGTCGACCGAAATGTTCTTTTGACGGAGGGGAGCGAAGACAGATACGGAAGTGGCTACACGCCAGACGCGATGTTGCCCTATATCAGCCGCCTTGATTTCAGTGCCATTTCCACGCCCGTCCCCTACTTCCAATGGCTGAAGGGAAGCCCTGAGGCTGGTCCGTAATTCTGCAAGTCTCGAGGGCTTAGGTCGACTGTGGCGCGTTTCTACGTAGAAAGAACGTCCTTCTGGCTGCCTGCACTTGAGAGCCCTCGCGAAGCACCAACGCAGTCTTGAGTTGAGCGCTACCAGCGCAACGCCCAGGCCTCAGTTGCACCGCAGCAGTAGCACCCAACTGGGGACTTTTGCGTGTTCCTTTGCAGCGGGGGCTGGCGTAAAAGGAGGAGCTGGAGGCAAGAGCCCGGCAATGTAAGTTGTTAACAATTTCCGGGGATAAGTGCCGCGAAAGGCAACCGCTAGCCCTTGTGGATACGCCTGCCAGACGGAAGTTGTCGGGGCGCCCAAAAAAGAGGCAATTGGTGGGGCGCGGTGATTTTCACCCGTTGTGTCGAAAGTTGTGGCGAGAAGTGCTCCCACAGCCTACGTTTACGTTTCCACCCAGATGTGGAAGCTCTTAGGTTTTGTTCGCAATGAAGCCCACGCGAAACAGTAAGGGCGACCCAATTTAAGCAGGCTCTGGAAGTACCTTCAACAGCACAAAAAGAGTCCGTTGAGTTAAATAGTTAGGACTGGTAAGCTCGCCGGCATGAGCAAAAAACCTGTTCCCCCTCCTGACGACGCGCCACTTTTGTACGCAATGGACCCTGACCTGCTTCAGTTGCTGGTGTCAGGCGGAGTCTGGCGCACGGCCTCTGTAAGCGAAGCGCCCCAAATCGTCTTAGAAAGCTGGACGGTTCGACAGCTCGAGAACGGCGACAGGCATTTTGTAGGTTGGAATTGCACCCACCACGAAGGTCGCGCCAGCAGCAAAATTATTCAGTTCGACCCCGTGACGCTGCGCGGCGTGACACGAAGCGGGCGTGTGTACGAGCTGAGGGGCAAGCCTGGCCACGACCGCGATGCCGAGCATGTCTGGTCCAGCTGGTGCCGCATAAATGGCGCGGAGAAGTGGACAGACGTGACGCCTAAGGCCCCGCGGCGAGCCGACGATGCTGACGCAGCGGCTGCCGCAGACTTCGCACGCATGTGCGCTGAAAAGTCCCAAGAACTGCTTGCGCTGGATGAGCTGGAACAAGAGGTTCCCGTTGCCAAAGATTTCGGCCCTTTTCGTGGCCGCAGGCAATGATGGCGCCCCCTGTCCCTCCGTTTTTTGTCGACATTGACGACGATGGAGTGCCTGTTTTCAAAGGGACTCGTGTGCCCCTCGACGTTGTTGCCGCTTCACTTGCTGCGGGAATATCGTTCGAGCGCGTTAGAGCGTCTTATCCGTTTTTGACAGCAGAGCTAGCTATGGCTGCCGTGGTCTACATGCACGAAAACCCGGAATCCCCACGCAGGCCGGGCATCGCTGAGACTCACCCGGACTGGACTATTTCGCGGAAGTACGACCTACGCGGAGGCTTGAAATGAGCACCCCGAGACCCCTGCTTTTCCTCGATATTGACGGAGTTTTGTGCCTGAGCAAACCTTACGGCGGCCACGCGCTGAAAACACAACCGCCCGGGATTTGGGACCTGCTTTTCGCCCGCCACGCCGTTGACGTGCTGAACCTGGTCATGCGCGAACACGCGCCTCAGGTGGTTATCACAAGCTCTTGGCTGTCATTTCTAGAGCACGGCGCATTCGACAAAGTTTTTCGGAAAACTGGGCTTAGTCTCGTTGCGGACGGCTTGCATCCAGCTTGGGAAGCCCCCCAAAACGCTAACGAGACACGCTGCCAAGCGATTGACCGTTGGTTCCAAGAGTATGGCTGGCCCGGGGAGCCTTACGTGATTCTTGACGACCTGGAGTCAGGCACAGGGCTAAAACGGAGCTACCACGACAGCCGCGGCCGGGTCGTTTTTTGCGACGAGGGTGTGGGCCTGTCAGTTGAGAACTGGCTGCAAATATCGCTTTGCCTTGACACAGTGCCAGCGCCACGTGACGGATTTTCAAAGCCATGAGCTCGCCCGCCCCTGAGCCTCGGTTTGTCCGCTGTCCGCACTGCGGGACTATCCATCTCGTAGTGCCGGCCGCCATCATTCTCGCGACGCGCTACATGCTGAATTTCAACCAACTGCGCCACCTGCGACCCCCGAACGGTTGCTCGCGGTGCGGATTTGATAGCAAATATTTTGAGGCCACGGAGCGCCCAGCAGAGCGCCAAGCCGGTGGCTGGCCGGAGTGCGTTATGCCGGGCGAAACAGGAAGTCACTCGTGACAACAGAAGAAAAACCAGCACCGCGCGCGGTCAGGTGCGCGGCCTGCGGCTGGGTGCATTTCGCATTGAGCCCAGTCGAAATTCAGGAGTTTGTAACTGCCGAAAACGAGGCCAGCTACAGAAACTGCTCGCGTTGCGGGACCCCTGACAACTTTGTGCCAGCCAGCCCTACGGATGCTCCGCCGTTGCTGGCGAACGTGCCGGGGTGCATTTGCGAGCCTACCAGCCCCCCTGCGCAGGAAGAGCAGGTTGCAGCGCGTCCGCGGACGGCCAAGATGGATTCAGTTGCCAAGCATGTTAGTTCCAACGGGTGGTACGCTTTCGATGCAGCCTGCTCCGCCGTTGGCAATGCCTTCAAGACGGGACCTGTCGATTTAGAAGCCTTGGCGCTTGCGACGGGCGTTTATGTTGAAGTACTGCGCACTTTTGCCGGCATCTCGGACCCCGAAAACCGGCATTTGTTTACAGCTGCGTACTTTCTAAGTAGAAAAGTGAGCGGCGATTTTCTACCTGAGCACGCGTTCAGCCTGAACTTCAAGTTAGCACCTCAAGACGCTGACCACGGAAAAATCATGGAGCGGCTCAGTGCTGTTGGCTGCACGGACGCGTTAGTTTGTCTGGGTGTTGAAGGCCACGTTGGGCTAGAGATTCTGCGAAAGGCCGGTTCGCGCGAAGAAGCTGTTCTCAGTGCAATCGAGGACGCGAAGAAAGCGCTTCCTACGGCGAAGCTGGTTGAAGATTTGTTCACAGCGGAGCACGTGGGTAATGCGCTCAAGCTAGCAGCTATCAAAGCAGCAAATTCAGGAGATGTGACAGATGCCGACCCCGAGAATTTATAAGCCGCGGTGCGTGACAACAGAAGAAGATGAAGAGGAAGACGGAGAGCTGGTCCCCGTGGACTTAGAAGCACTGGCACAAGAGGCAGGAGTTTCGGCTGAGGTGCTGCGCGCTTTTGCAGTTCTCACCGACGCCGAAAACGCCCACTTGTTCGCAGCGAAGTTCTTTCTACGTAGAAAGAACGCTTCTTGGAGGCAACAGCGTGACTGAATTGTGGTCAATTTGGTGCCCATGCACGACCGGATGGCGCTCTCAAAAAGCGGTGCCGGGCGGGACTTACACAGTATCAGTTGCGTTTGAGCACCTGCCGGACCGAGCAGGATTTACTGCTGATGTAGCTTCAGTCGAAGAAGCTCAACCGCTGTACACCAGAGTGTGCCGCCGAGAGTTCTTCAGAAAACTGATGCCTTACCTGCCCCCACTGCACCCCGCGTTGAATGCGTCCGCTGACGAAGAAGACGAGGACTCGCCTCGCGCGTAGCCGAGGGGAACATCAGGGAGATTTGCAATGAGCAAGAAAGCAACTCAAAGTAGCCGCGTGCTTCGCGAACTGCTTGAAACTGCAGAAGACTTGTTCGCGCACGGCGTCTTGTCGAAGCCGGACTTGGAACAAATGAAGGTACTCTGTGAAGGGTCACCATTGCTGGCAAGCGTGCCCGGGTGCGTCATTGCGCAGGGCACTGTTGACCTGGAGGGTCTGGCCTGTGAGACAGGAATTTCGGTTGAAGTTCTGCGAACTTTTGCAGCAATCTCCGACCCCGAAAACGCGCAGTTGTTTACAGCGGCGTCCTTTCTACGTAGAAAGGTGAGCAACGATTTTCTACAAGAACGCGCTTCACAGCATCAATCTGCGCGTCGTCTTTCGGCCGCCGGGACTCGAATGGAAGTTTCTGAAGAGCCTACGCGCGATAGCTTAGTGCAAGCGCGACAAATGGCGGGCGATTCAGGTGTTCGGTTTCCGACTCTGCGGGAAACGGACTGAGTCATTTTTTGCTGACTCTCTAGGATTCCACCACTTGCACGCAAATCTGCGCGTGAATGGTGGAAAAGCTTTGTAATCAACAGGTTAGGTGCACAAAATGGCGTTTTTCGTAAAAATACAATTATCGTTGGCCACGATAACGAACGATAACGAAGCGCTTTCGCGCGCAAATAGTGGATGTGCCGCGGCTGTCGCGAGCGCAGACGAAGAAGCTGTCCTGTCCAGCATCACATCGTCGGAAGAGTTCACTCTCGGCACGGTGCTGAACATGTACGCAGGCGTGCAACGCTTGCGGGACGAGAAATGAATGTACAGAATGGCCGGCTTCATATCGGTACTGCTGAAAGACGAAGAACTTTCGCGCACCGTTATTGCCGTAGTCGCAGCAGTCGGTGGCGTGGCCGCAATCGTTCTTGCTGTCTGCCTTTCTAAGTAGAAAGGCCGTTATCGCTCGTTATCGTGGACAACGATAACGAGCGATAACGAAGAGCGCTCGCGCTCAGTCAGATAATGGAATCAAGGTCTGCTTGTATGAATACGAACTTCAACGCAATCAAAGCTCTGCTAGCTCCCCTGTCGGACGAACGGTTCGAGGAGTTGTTGCACGCGCAAGTCGGTGAGCGTGGGCGCCGAATCGAGGAGGACGCCGTGACTCTGTGTGAGGTAGGACTGGACGCAATGGCTCGCGAGGTCGTTGCTGAACGAGACGTAGGGTCGAACTGAGCAATCTCGTCCTCGCTGTCGCCCTTTCTACGTAGAAAGGCCCCCTGCTTCTTGGCCTTCGTCGGGAAACGTGAGCGTCCGCATCATTTTGGTAGCAATAACAAACCGCGGCTCGTCATTGCGACTCTCTGCCTGAACTGCTGCCTCGTCGGCTTTTTTGACGACCTGCAGCAGTGCTGCGCACACGCCTGGGAGCCCGGCTTTTTCGTACCAACCTGGGAGCGAGTCTGCAAGTTTCGCGAGGACTCTCAGCTCGAAATGGTCAAGTTTGTCCAAGTGCCCGCCGGTCCGGGGGCCTGCCATTGCTGGCAGGCCTGCCGTTTTGTGCCAATTTGGCAGTGACGCGGTGAGCTGTAGCAGAGCGGCTTCTGGCGTTTGAAGCACCCCCGTTGCAGGCAAACCAGCGGCAGTCGCACGACGCTCAGCGAGTATGCGGGCTTCTTCAGGGTTTTGTTCCATGAAGTGCTTTCTACGTAGAAAGAAGTTAAGCCGCTTCCTCTGCCGCGTCCTCAGCCTCCCCCCGAGCCTTGCGTGCTTCCGACTCAGCTTCTTGCTTTTTCCAATTAGCCGCCTCTGCCTCTACCGCGCCGAGCTTGTAGGCAGGGTAGTCGTCCGCCGCTTCAGGAATTTCTTGGTCCCGCGCATACATGAATAGCAAGCCTTCCGGGCCGTTGCACAGCATCGCCGCTGTATACCCATCTGCCGCTGTTCCGTTCACTGTAAATGCTGCCTCATCACCATCGTCCTCGTCGCCACCATCGGCAAACTCACCGTTAAAACGCGGGTCGTCTTCAGTAAAGTCCTCATTGTCATGAAACCCGACTACCTTCGCTCCCGTGATGGTGGTCTGGCCACAGTAAAAATCGGAAATTCCGCTTTCGGTCGAGTACTCAGCAGCGCCTGCAATTGCAAACCAGCCGTCCCGGCCTTCAACAGGCGTCACGGGGAAGGTGACTACAGTTCTCAAAATCATTGTCATAAAAATCCTCTTATTTGGTGTTGAAAGTACTTTCTACGTAGAAAGAACTCAGGCCTTGGCCTTTTTGGTGGCGGGCTTCTTGGTAGCCGCGGGCTTCTTCGCTACCGCCTTGGGCTTTTTTGCTGGCACCAGCGAAGCTATGTCGGCGGCAGTTGCTTGACGGCAATACATCACGCCATCGCGAATCTCATAGAAAGGCTGCGTAAACGAAAATCTGCAGGTGTCGTCGTCTTTGATAGACCTGTCCGCGCGCTGTATATCCTGCACTGCCCTGCGGTGTGCGTAGAACGCGTCTGTCTGCTTAGCAGTAAGGTGAATATGAGGTGGCAGTGGGTTGGCTTTGAAGTACTTGATTTCAGCTTTATGGACACGGAACTCTTCCGGCAGCTCTTCAATGCGTCTTTCCAAAGTGTTAGCAATATCGTCGCACCGGGAAAAACTCTCTTCGCAGTTTGTTGAGTCACCGAGGTGCGCCAGCGCCTGCCACCATCGGTCGGGGATTCGGAAGCAATCGTCGTAAGTGCTCAGCTGCTCGAGAAACCAAGCCAAGCCAGATTTGCTAGCAAACAGCTGCTTAGGCCACTCGTACTCTTTGACAATCCCGGCTTCCACGGCAGCGGTGATAGCGTTCAGAATGTCGCAAACGTCTACCTCGGTATCAGCGCATTTCAGCGGCTTGAACTTCTTCTTGGCTTCGTCGTAGCCGCCGTGTTCTTCGTGAAAGTAGCCGACGGGGTCTTTACGATTGAATTCGTATCCTGCGAAAAACTCTGTGCGCATGCGTTTCCTTGTTCCGTTATGCAGCGCCTCCCTGGCGCTGCTTGGGAGCAATCATCAACGCAAATAACCCCCTATTCGAGGGGTCAACTGGGGTCAGCGTGACGGACTGCGCAGCTCGCACGGAAATCTAGGTTCCTCGCGAAATGCTGGCAAATTTGGAGGGCAGCAATCGGAAAATTTTTTATGCACCGGCCTCAATATGTCTATCGGGATTGAGCGTCGTTCTGCAGCAGACTCAAAGCAGCCCTCCCCTCAAGCCTGGCGCTCATTCTTTCTACGTAGAAAGAACCTGGGCGCTCATTGCCTTGGCCGACACGACCCAATGGGCAGTAGCCTCAATCTGCCGTCGGCTGGCAATTCAAGCGTCGACCTCTACTTTTTCAATGGAGATTGACCGTCATACGATGGCCGAGTCAATGAAGTCCGTGTCGACCTTGTACCGACTCTTTCTACGTAGAAAGAGTCGGCTAGCTCATCGCCTTGGCCGATGCGCACCCAACGGCTAGTTGCCACAATCCGCCGTCGGCAGGCAATTCAGGCGCCGACCTTCACATTTGCACTGGGAATGACCGGCATCCCACGGCCGCTTCAAAGCAGTCCGCGCAGTCCACATATCCATTCTTTCTACGTAGAAATCCCATCTTGCGAAGAATCGGGCTCCCGCAAAAGGGGCAGGTACTCAATCTTTCTACGTAGAAAGCGCGACGGGCAAGCCTTCAAGGCAGCGAGCCGGCAAGCTGAAGATTCCCAAAAGACGCGTCAACCTAAAATTCGTTCCGACCGACAAGGGCAAAAGCGTCTCCATTCTTTCTACGTAGAAAGCCCCAGACCGCTCATCACCCAGACCGAAACACGAACGGCGGGCATTGAGGCAAAGCAGCTCTGAACGCCTGGCAACCATTCTTTCTACGTAGAAAGAGACTGAGCTCACATCGCCGTGGTCGACACGCACCCAATGTGCAGTAGCCTCAATCTGCCGTCGGCTGGCAATTCAAGCGTCGACCTTCACATTTCAAATGGGGAATGACCCGCGTCCCACGGCCGAGTCAAATCGGTCCGCACTGTCCCCGTATCCATTCTTTCTACGTAGAAAGCGCCACGGGCAAGGCCCCTGGTCAGCAAACCAGCAAGCTGATGATTGCCGAAGAATGGGCCAACCTCAAAGTTCGTGCCGCTCAGAAATGGCAACCGTCTCCATTTTTTCTACGTAGAAAGCGCGACGGGCAAGACCTCAGGGCAGCGAGCCCGCAAGGTGATGATTCCCAAAAGACGCGCCAGCCTCAAAATTCTCTCCGACCAACAAGGGCAAGAGCGCCCCCATTTTTTCTACGTAGAAAGCCCCACGGTCAAGGCACCAGGACAGCGAACCAGCAAGCTGTTGATTGCCGAAAGAACACGCCGACCTCAAAGTCCGCGCCGGGCAGCAAGCGCAAGCGTCCCCATTCTTTCTACGTAGAAAGAACCAGAGCGCTCATCGCCCTGACCAAAACACCCCCAAAGGCAATTGGGACAAAGCAGCTATGAAGCCCGGGACAAAGTCTTTCTACGTAGAAAGGAACTGGAATCACATCACCTTGGCCGAACCCATCCAATGGGAAACTGCCTCAATCACCAGTCAGCTGGCGATTCAAGCGCCAGCCGCCAAATTTCTAATGGCGATTGACCGTAATCCGATGACTGAGTCACAGTTTTCCGCACAGACCCCTATTCATGCTTTCTACGTAGAAAGCTCCAAAGGCAAGGCCTCCGCTAAGCAAACCAGCAAGGTGATGACTGCCGAAATTTGGCACCGACCTCCAAACTCGCGTCGGTCAGAAAGGGCACGCGTCTTCAATATTTCTACGTAGAAAGCGCTCCTTGCGAGAAATCGGGCGCCCGCCCAAAGGGCGGGTCCTCAGTTCTTTCTACGTAGAAAGCACCGCAGGCAAGGCCCCTCGGTCAGCGATAGCTGCCGAAAGACGCGCCGACCTCAAAGCTCGCGCCGGTCAGCAAGGGCAGCGTCTTCATTCTTTCTACGTAGAAAGAACCTGACCGCTCATCGCCCTGGCCGCCACGCAACCAACGGGCAGTTGAAGCGCCGGCCTTCACAATTCCAATGTGAGAGCCGGCATCCCACGGCCGAGTCAAAGCTGTCCACACATCCCTCGTATCCACTCTTTCTACGTAGAAAGAATCTGGTACAAGGAACAGTCATCAGGCGATGAGCCGTTGGTCAGCAGCACCTAGGCCAGTCGGACAATCAGGCGGCCTTCTTGTCGGCCGCTGCAGCCTTCTTGGCGGCGGCTGCGGCTTTCTTTTCTGCCTTCAGTGCTTCTTGAGACGAGTGAGGCCAAGGATTCGGCGCAAGCATGCTCTTCTGTATAAGGTCAAAGGTCCGCTGCCCTTCGGCGCTCAACTTGAATAAACGCAGTTGCAGGTCTCTTTCTTTAGATTCTGCCGAGTTAGACAAAACAACAATCAATTTTCGATTGCGCAGCTCACGGAACCCGTCCTCCGTGAAATCTCGCGCTTCTTGCCGGTCAAAACCGCTTGGCCGCAGGATGATTTGCACACCGACCTCGCATTCACCTGTGGTGTCTCTGCTCGATGCTCCGACTGCTACAAGGCAAAAAGCAGCTTGGGCCGACAGCGGCTTCTTAATAGATTTTTCGTAGCTGGCTTGGCCGAACCACGTCGGAACAAGGAACTTAGACACTTCGTAAATCAGGTGCCGCCTGTCGTCTTCTGACGATGCCGCCCCCCGCAGCTTCGCGGTGGGCACGACCTGCATCTTCGGGCCCACGTTTGGTACTGGTACTGCTTTCAATTTTGCTTTTGTATTCAAAAAAATCTCCTTTTGAGTGTGTGAGTTGCTACGTAGCAACTTCGCTTTCGCTTCCATTTTTGGAAGTGATTGATAGCTATCTTCTGATTGGATGAACGACGTCTCGTGGGATGCGAAAGGGCACGTGCTTTGCAGGGTTGAAGCCGCTTTCAATCGCGTCATGCAAAACGGCATTCACACCGCCTAGACATATAAGCGCATATTCAAGGGACTCCTTGGCCGCTTCGAGTTCACCCTCGGACCAGTTTTTACCTACAGCGAGTACGTTCTCTGCGACGACTTGGCAAATTTGTTGCACTGATGAAGTTGATTCCAAATTCTCTACTCCTGTACTGCGTCATTGCGAAACCTCCCTGGTACCGCTTGTGAGCAATCATCACAGCAGAATTCCAGCGTTATGGGCTCGCAATGGCAGCCTCTATTTGTATCTGTGAATTGAGCCACTGAACTTACAAACAGATACCTATTAACTGCCAGTAAGTTCTAGTGGCAAAAAGTTGGCTTACTCATTGCACTGTGCATGCGAGTGCACTTAATTGGGCTCGGCAGATGCACGGCGCTCGTGAGCATTGAGGCAAGCCAGGAGGCAGTCCTATTTGACTGTCTCCTGGCCTTGTTGACTTAGACTGACAGCTGCTGGGTTCCCTGCGGCCAGATTTCCTTGTACCGCTTGAGTAGTTCTACCTCAGTGACGTCGGAGTCGTAGCAGCGAAGCGTTTCGCAGACCAACATGACCACCTGCGGAAAAATGATTCGTTGATTTTTCACGCCACGACCGGTTCTTGCTGGCTCCTTAAGTTCACCGCTCTCGTACTTCTCCTCGCGTACAGCGGCAGCCAGCGCCCTCTGCAGCACGTCTGTCACTTCGTGCGCATATTTAAATGGCGCTTTGGCGTAGTACCGAACATCGGAGCCCAGTTGTTCGTACATTACTTGGTCAACTCCAGTGCGTTCAACTTCGCACAGAAACTCAAAACAAACGTCTGAAAGCATTTTTTCATCCTTAGAAAAATGCCCAGACCTCGCTCGATAGGCAAGGCCTGAGCGATTGATGTTTGACACGCTGATTGCGTGTCGAAAATTGATTTCTTTTGGGAGGTTTTTAAAGAGCACCCGATGACGGGTCCACTCGTCTGAAGACGAAGGCGGCCGGTGGATGCTCCTTGCTGAGTTGAGACTCAGGGGCGGTGGCGCATTGCGCGCTCACAAGTCGTTAGCTTAAGCTAACTACACATCTGTGCGCGCAAATTGCACTCCAGCGGCGTGGACAAGTTCACGGACACTCAGTTCACCTTGCCGTAGTCCCGTTGAAACATCGCCCGTCCAGGAAGTGCGCGGCACCACTCCTGACGGTTCACTCGAGATTGATGAACTGGGTGCTCGTTCGTTTGCTGCTTGATGTCGTTTGACATAGCGTTCTGAATGTTGAGGCAGGCACTGATTGCCCGCTTAGTGATTCAGGACTCGTTCAACATTGAGACCTCAGTCAACGAGTGCCCCATCCAAAACGATGAGGCCCGCAAATCAATGAGTGGCCAGTACCTCCCAGCGCTCAGCCATGCGTTGCACCATCTCTGTTGGCACGTCATGGCTGTTCTCCCATTTACCGAGCGCCTCGACGATTCGAAGGTTCGAAGTCATGGACCGGTAGGGCTCGATTTCCCGGAGCATTGTGAAAGTGTTGCTGACAACAACTCGCCTCCCGCTCGACAGTGCTTCTCGGGTCAATTTTTGACACCAAGCGTGAGCGTCCCGAATGCGTGTGGCGTCGTAGTGGTAGACCCCATCACGCATGAAGAACATGTCGGCTTCGTAGTGCTCGTACCCTACGAGAGTTAGCACTGAGGCCATCGTTGATTTGCCGCTGCCAGGTAGCCCGCGGATTAGGACAAGCTCTGTTTTGACCGGATGATTGGGCTGACGGGCTGTCTTCGAACAAGTTGTTTGATTGAAGGAATTTGATGGAGTTGTTTGATTTTGCATTGGGGTTCATGTTTGTGGAGCCCAGTACAGTGATGCTGTTTATATCTGGCGCGATGCTGCCGCAGTTCGTCGCCATTTACAGCGTCGACAGCCTGGACTGTTTCTTCTAGTCGGCTGCCCTACCGTTGTTGACAGGGCACTGCTTTAATTGACCGTTAGCCTTCATGATTTTTGTTTTCATGCTTTCTCTACGCGCAAATGAGAAGGGCTCGCTACATGGTGCGAGCCCTTCGTTTACTTGCCAATTTGTCTCACCTTGTGGCCCCTACTAGGGCCGGCTAGATTCCTCTCAAGCAGCCTTGCGTTCAATAGAGAAGCCGTCTTCTTTGTCTACAACAACGTACCCTTCCGCGATGTAGCGGGCCTTCATCTCCTGTATGTACAGAGGCATTCGCTCTTCATCCTGACGAATCTCAGCAGTCATCAGCGCGCCAAGGAGGCCCACAATTGCGGTCTGTATTGAGGTTGACGTACCCGAATCAGCAACAGCGCTGGACACGGCTTGTGCCGCTTCGGCTAGCTTGCTCAGAATGGCGTCGCTAAAACGATGCGGCCTGACGTTATGGTCCCGTCGCATTTCATTCATCTGACGCAGTATTTCGTAGGAGCCGACTTCCATGTCAATGAGGGACGTAGCGTTTGCATCTAACCGCATGGCGTCAAGCATTTCGCCCACTTGATTCCAATGAGCATTCAACTTCTTGACTTGTTGCTTATTCATTTGATTCCTTGAAGTATTTTTATTTCCCCAAGCAGGTTCTTTGTGACCAGCTTGGGTGTTGGCTGCCAATGGCACACGCCAGGCAGTCCATGTGATTTATTGCTGTGCATGACACAGCTCGAGAACTGCCTGATTGCAGTTCATCGCCTATTCGCGCTTGCGGGGCGAAGCCGTTGCAACCAAGCGCTCGGGTCCGGTGCCAGCGGGGATGCCGTTCGATGGGTTGCTTGCAGATTTTTAAAGAACAAACGAGCCGATGCCCGCAATGATTTATTTGAAGATTTCGTCAGGCTGAATAGCCCTGGCCTTAAGCGAGCAAAGTCGCTTTGAGCGTGTATCGACGAGTACCTCCGCCTGGGAGAGTCGCCGGTGGCGAGCTAGCTATTGAAGTAGCTAGTCGCTGATGTGTGAACGAATATTAGTTGCGCGGTGCTACAGCGGCAAGAGGGTCAAAGCCGAGCAACGTGAACTTCCTCACATCATTCTCACAATGATTCCGCGTTGCCAACGCTGCCTGTGTCGAGCCCCCTCCCCCCAATGGGGGAGACTGAGCCCCACCCTCCCCCTTCAGGTTGATAGAAAGCGGGCCATGCAGCGCCGAAACTTGCTACATCAACGACCTGCGAGGCAGACATGAGCAGAATTGACTATTCACAAGTCCGTGGCCCTCTAGCAAAGGTGCTGCATGACGCAGGCCTCTGGCTAGCGGCACGTAGCCAGCCAAACACTTCAAAGTCAACAATTGAAGGGCTTGAAGTGACAGAGTTGACGCTTGAAGAGTGGACCGATGCCTGCTCACAATGGGACTACACCCACATGGAACAAGCTACCCATTGAAAACTTCTTTTTCGCGTCTGCCAGGTGTGCCGGCATGGCCCCGCCAATTGTCATCAAAGTATCCAGCCCCAATGGCCACGCTTGCTGCCCTGCTTGCGCTGACCCTCGCCCTTGGCTGCCAGGCTGAAACAATTGTTGGCAAAGTCGTAGGCGTCGCAGACGGCGACACTGTCACTGTGCTCGATGGTGACCGAATCCAACACAAGATTCGTCTGTCTGGAATCGATGCGCCGGAGAAGAAGCAGCCCTTTGGTCAGAAGTCAAAGGAGAGCCTGTCCGGGCTTATTTTTGGAAAGGCTGTGTCCGTTGACACCACAAAAAAGGACCGGTACGGCCGTGAAATTGGCAAGGTTCTGGTTGATGGCAAAGATGCCAATCTTGAACAATTGAATCGAGGGATGGCGTGGCACTACAAGGCCTACGCGAAGGAGCAGCCGCTGACAGACCGGCAGCAATATGCAGCGACCGAACAATCAGCCAGGGATGCGAAACGAGGACTCTGGCATGATTTAGAGCCAATTCCGCCGTGGGAGTTCAGGCACAACAAAGCCAAGCACTGACTAAATTGGCGCTCAACGTCGGTAAATCAAGAATTCTTAACGAAGCTGGGCTTGGACCAGGCTACAGCTACACGGGTAGCAACCAGCTCACACAAAACTCAGTAGTTCGGAGGTCGCCAGCGGCTACTTGAGTGTGATGTTTCCCGCCTTGAATCGTGCCATTGGGTCGCCATTTTCAAAGCACCACCCCTTCGGCATGGTTGATTTAAACCCGAGTTGGTAGTCAAGATGGTCTGCCTGCTCCTTAGTAATGAAGGCAAGCATCCAGTTTTTTTGAAGTAGGCGGCCAATTTCCATGTCGTTGTGGCGACCCTCCTTTACTAACCGTCGTACTTCCCCTACTAGCACCGCACATGGAACGACATGCTCAGGGTGAGGCCTGAATTTCGGATTGGCCTCGGTTGCTGAGTAAGCCTCAGGAGAAGTTCCGATATAGATAAAATCTTTCTCGGGGTGAAGAATGTGGGAAAAGAGTCGGGTGTGGATTCCTCCACGGGCCTCCTCAACATGGTTTCGAATGTGCCTAACAATAGTGAGGCAAGTTCTGTAAACAATGTCTACTGTCGTGAAATCGGTCGAGTGCATCATGCGTGAGAATCTTTTCGGGTCTTGCGTCAACGGGTGTTAAGTCGGTCGAGCGGCATGCGCATGTCGAAGTGAATGGTAAAGCGACTCAATCTCTCGCACCGATTCGAATTGCCTTATTCATTTCGCTTGGTCCGGTACCAAGCCAACCGTCTTCCATCCTCGGCAGGCAGGTAACGAAGCTCAAACAACTTCGATTCACTCAGCACCTGAGGCCAAGTACGGCACCCATACTTTGCCGGCAACTGCTCTGGATGGTGCTGCGCGACCAATCTTTTTGCGCTGTCCAACAATGTCCATCCGGCCTCAGAAAGCTCCTCGGCCGCCTCGCGCAACACCCGCACTATTCCGGTGTTGGGCCAGTCGAAGGAGCCATCTAGGGCGATGCCGCTAACAACGAGGTCTTCAAAGGCTTCACTCTGAAGAAAGTTGGCGGCAAGTGCTTGGGTGTGAGCCATTTCATTCGCCCATTGATGAAGCTGCTCGTAGTGCATATCGATGCGTTCATAGCTTTGCATCAAATAGCTTGACGCGGCTTTACACCCGTCGATGCCTTGTACGTCGAAACGCTCAATTAGGTGATGGACGAGTTCATTGCGTAACTTGACCAACTCCTCGACGGCCGACTTTGTCTGCGCCCGCCGCTCTTTAGTCATTGAAATTCTGTGGCGCATCACAAACGAAGACCCATTTTCTACAATAGATGCGTCATTCGGAACAGGTAGGTCTGAGCCCTCAGCGACAACAAATGAATCGAACAGCGCCTTGACCAAGGTTCCTAGCGTCTTGTCGGCAAAGGCATCAACTCGGGCGGCACCTTTGGCTTCAATCTCACCCACCGAACCGGCAATCGTGTGCCGCACGAGGATTGACTTCATCAGGCGCTCGTATTGCTGCAATCGCAGCATGCAGCGCCCAAGCAAACGCTCAACTTCGCGCTGAAGGTCAGGAATGTCGCCGTAGTTCATTGGGTTCTGTGCCTAAGTCAGGAATAGCTGAAGTTGTTTCTCTGTTCATCAAAAACAACTGGCGCTCTAGCCCCCTGCATTCAATAGATTTTTGAGCTCAATGGCATCCAGCCTTGATGTAAACAACATAACAAGCTCAGCGGCACCGAGCTCATTTACGAGCTCATGCTGACGAACGGGGTGGTTTCCTAGCCGGAAGGCTTGCTCAGTCGTCCCGTCCTGGTCCACTGCAACTTTGTAGACACCCCAGGTACGCGGAATCGTGTAATTGCCATCAACGACAAAGCTTCCGTCCGCCACTGATTTCTCTTGGAGTTCTTGGAACCGCTGATTGCTCATGAAATACCCCGTTATGTCGTGCTGCGCCCGCTTGGCGGACACGGCCTTCTTTTGATATTGCCGCCTACAGCCCCGAGTACCTAATTGTCAGCAAATTTGGCCTGAAGAACGCAGGCTCCTCCTCGTCCGGGAACTCGACATCTTGAAGCCTCAAGATAGGGCTACCAAGGCGCCTGATACGCTCGAAGCGGACAAGCCAGAAAACATGATTTACCAGCAAGGCCTGCGTGTGGCGGGGGCACTCATCAAAAAAAAGATGAAGCTTACTAAGCAGGTCAGCCGGCAGTGTCCAAAGCCTCACGCCCCGCATGTCCCAAGGAAGAAGCAGCCCCTCAGAATTACATGATTGTTCTACAGGAAGTAGGAGGTCAGAGTTGTGGATGAACTCAAACCATTCATCCCAATTCTCTTCATGGTAAGGGTCGCAGTCGGCAAGTGTGGCTTGAACTTCCAACTCATCTGGAAGCTCGACACAATCGGCCAAGTCATACACCTCGCCGTCAAGCCCGCAAAGAACGGACTCTCCTTTAATTCGCCATGCTTCAGGGTCTATGTCGTCCATTGAATTTGTCCACCGGGGCGGTTCAGCGCAACGCAACCTTCGAAGCTATCCTAGCTCCTAGAGTACCCCTTGGAAGAAACGCCATGCGGGTAATCTTCCCGAGCGGAAGAATCCTTACTTAGCCTTTCACAGTGATGGGCTGATGCTCTGTGCACTCAATTTACACAAAATACCGCGTCGCCTATGGTGGATTCGTTTCGGTCTACCAATGCTCGGAGCCAGACTCAATGCGGATTTGGCGAGGGGCCATGTCCAGTGTCAATCGCAAAAGAAAACCGGCAACTTGTGCCGGTTCATTGCGTTTCTCAAGGTTCAATCAACCGCCGTCTACCCCCTGCTACGAAGACCCGCAAAGCATCCGATGACGCCCAAGCCGGCCAGCAACATGGCGTAGGTTTGCGGTTCTGGAACAGATTGGGTCACTGAAAAATCGTCAAAGTACACCGCTTCAGTCGCGTTGTATGCACTTATTAAGAAAGCCGTCGAGCTGGTGGCTGCAACGGCTTGATATGAGTAATTTTGCCAATGGCCGTACCCAGTACCAATCTTCCCTGGAGAAGCGACTATTCCTGAAAGGCTGCTACCTTGCCACCAGACTTCCATCGCATCGCTGCTACTGGTTGGCTTTTCGAAGACCCAAAAGGAAATGTCATATTTTGTACCAGGTATCGTTTTGAGGCTTTGCGAAAGAAAGGCTCCAGTAACCGGGTTCAGACAATCTGGACTAATTGACGGCGACCTGCAATGTGCTGAAGCAGAGTAACTGAGCGGCTTGTCAACTGAGTGACTTTGACCGTCGAGCTGAAAATGCTGCGCTTGCCACGGAAACAGGCTACTACCACTGAAAGTTGGGTCTAAGACTAAGTTCTCAGCATGGCTTTCCTGCGAAACCGTCAACAACAAAGCCAGTACCGTCAATGCAACGGCCCCGGTTCTTTTTGATGTGCTGCGAATATGACTGCTTTGGAGTGAATATTTTTTGACCATCGAGTGCTTCCCTGTTGATTTGAGCCTGAACTTGTCAAGCAGACCTATTGAAGTCTCAACAAGGGGTTGCCGTCCTGACCTTTGGAGCCAAAGATGCGACCCTACAAACCGCCCCCCCTAAGATAGTGGCGAGGTAGATGTGTTGTAGGGGCCAGGTGGCCGGTGACAGGCAGCAACAGAAATAGCACCGCCATCAAGATATCAACCGAGTTCCAAGTTCGTCCGCAACTAAGCCCTAACAATCGCCATATCGCCCCAGCAAGTCGTGTACTGAGGCGTCCGCCGCTCCTGCTTCATTGCCCACCCTTTGCGGTCAATCTCCAACCCCGCTCCAGCGAGCTTTAACGAACCACGCCCATACCGCCCATTGACCGCATCCATCGCTGACATCAATTTCACGCGGTCTCGCTGCCCGCTTTGATGGCAAGTTACTGCCGTCGCAGATAAGCCCGAACCCTGTTCGCTGCCAAGCCCTGGCAAGGGCTCTATGAAATTAAAGTCCAGTTCCCCCTGCTGCACATCCGTTGACTGCAAATCAACCAGCATTACCCCTGCTTTGGCGTACTTGAAACCGGTCTTGTAGATGCCGCGCAGACCTGCAATCGCCGAGGTGACGAGCAGTGCGCTGTCAGCAGTGGGTCGAACCAAGGGAACAGTCACGGTTGCGCTGTATTGCGGGTCATCCTTTCGAAACGGGCTTGTTCGAACAAAAACAACGATGGCTCCAGCAGTGCTGCCCTGCCCTCGCAGCTTCTCGGCCGCGCGACTTGTGTATTCAGCGATGGCGGTCGCCAGGTCCCTCCCCTTCGTCACCACATGACCGAAGGAACGACTCACCATAATTTGCTGTTTCGGCGCGGGTTCGTCATCGACTTCAATACATTGAGTACCTTGAAGTTCACGCACGGTCTTTTCAAGAACCACCGAGAAATGCCGCCTGGCCGTGGACGCATCGAGTCGCACCAAGTCAAGAACTGTGGACACGCCACCTTCTCGGAGCTGAGCGCCAATGCGCTTGCCAACGCCCCAGACTTCCCCGACGTCTGTCGCGGCAAAAACGGCATGCATGTCGTCTTGCGACATCGCGCCGAGGTGACAGACCTGAGCCAGCCTCTCTGGGTAGCTACCAGGCTTTCGTTCGGTGGTTTTGGAGATGTAGTTGGCAAGCTTGGCCAGGGTCTTTGTCGGTCCGATACCTACGCCACAGGGGATACCAACCCACTGCAATATTTGGGCTCGCATATCTCGACACATAACGACCAAATCACCCTGAACCCCCGTGAAGTCTAGAAATGACTCGTCAATGGAGTAAATCTCTTGCCTCGGGGCATAGCTCGACGCGACAACCATCATCCGGTCGGACATATCTCCGTACAGCGCAAAATTTGCACTCAAAGCAACCAGGCCATGGTCGCGTTCGAAGTCCTTGCATTGAAACCAGGGGTGGCCCATCCGAACGCCGAGAGCTTTGGCTTCATTTGAGCGCGCGATGGCGCAACCGTCGTTATTGGATAGAACTACGACGGGCCGGCCGACAAGTGATGGCCTAAAGACGCGCTCGCATGAGACGTAGAAATTGTTGCCATCAACAAGCGCAAACATAGCAGGGCGACATGCTGAGTTCAGACGCGCATCGATTTGATGGCAGTCGTGACAACCCCCCAGACTTCAACGGTCTGTCCGTCGCGCGGGAGGATATCCGGGTAGGTCGGGTTGGCGGCTTGGAGCTTCAGGTTGCTGCCACGCTTCCAGAGTCGCTTGACGGTGAACTCTCCGTCAACAACTGCGACAACAACGTGGCCATGGGTCGGTTTGATGGCCCGGTCGACAAGTACAACGTCACCGTCATCAATGCCAGCCTCCCGCATAGAAGCCCCCCGCACGCGCATCAGAAAGGTCGCCTGCGGGTGTTTGATGAGTTCCTTGTTGAGGTCAATGCGCTCGACGCCATGGTCTTCAGCTGGCGAAGGGAAACCCGCTTGGACTGAGCCGAGGAGGCCTTTTACCCAGGCGGCGTCTACGGCGACAACGGGCACTGGTGAGGATGGACCATCTGTCGAAGAGTGCGCTTGCGAAATACTGTACATAACAACAGTTTACGCCTTGCGGCCACCCAGACTGAAAGCCGAAGAATTTCCGGATGTCAGAACGGCAACTGAATGCCCCCGGAAGTCCTGCGCTCAAGTCGTCATCAAAACATCAATGTCCGACGATTTGAGCAGCGCCAGGTAGTGTTCGTCGACCACCTCATAGCTCTTCGGCGCCTTTCAAGCGATTCCGCCACTTGCCTCAGCACTTTTGTACCCCCATTCGGCGATTCGATGGCTAGT
Source organism: Paucibacter sp. B2R-40 (assembly GCF_025717555.1). Lineage (GTDB taxonomy): Bacteria > Pseudomonadota > Gammaproteobacteria > Burkholderiales > Burkholderiaceae_C > Paucibacter_A. Next base: position 312,287 of record NZ_JAJIRP010000006.1, read on the forward strand.
GTGGGCATCAGCTACCACTCCAGCCCGTTCACCTATGTCCTGAAGCGCGTCATCACGTTTCAACAACCGCTCCAACCACCGCTCAAGGTGGAAGCGCCCAGCCAGCATGTCTGATTTGCTCCTGTTGCAACCGGGATGCGCCAATACGAAGTTCTGAGCCAAGTCGCGCGGATACAAAACAAAGGGAATGAAATGGTCCACGTCAAACGTGGCCAGCGCTTGACCGCAGTAGAAGCACGAGTTTCCATCGAGCTTCTTCAGACCCTCTCCGACAAGTGCAAGAGACTGCCTTGACGTTGAAAACAAGAATTCCTCTAAGTCCCCTGCCTCGCCCAGAATACTCGTGTTTCTACGGTTGGACTTGATGTGCTCGACCCAGCGCGCCCGGCTAAGCTGCTGGACAAAGGGATGGAAGCGACGGAAGCAGTAAGCAACTCCTGGCAGCAAGCGAACCCTCCCCCCTCCAAGCCTTTCGTACAGAAAAGGGTCGGTTGAACCTCCAAAATTCTGCAAGTACTTCAGCGGCTGGGCCGAAACAGTTTGGCAGACTTGAGACAACATCGCGTTGTAGGCGGGATGGGCTCGAGCTTGGTGAATCGAAACTGCCCCCACTGTTGAACGGAAGTTCGCGATGGCGGAGACCACTGCTGCCTGTGCACCATTGTTCTGAGTCAGAATTCCAGGTGCGGTACCCAATCTACCCGCCCCGTAGGGCAACGCTTGCTTCCAATACAAATCGACGAAGCGTTCACCTATCTGCCTTGTTGTCAGAATCAACTCGCTGCCATCATCAGAGCCAAGCTCTACAGCAAGGTCTGACAGGGAAATGATGAGCGCTAACTTGTAGGTTGCAGTGAAGTCAGCCTCGTTCAATAGACGCTGAAGCTTCGACAAGAAGCCAAGCAAGACTTCGGCAGGTGGCGGAGGTGCCTTAAACATACCTATCGATTTGACCAGTAGTCAGCCTTGTCCGGTATGACCCATCGGACGCCGCCGCGGGGGTCCGGCAAATCGCCCTCAAACCTTGGAATCAGGTGGATATGCAAATGTGGAACCGTCTGGCCAGCTGCTGCTCCATCATTGATTCCAATATTGAAACCGTCCGGCTGGAATTCGGCCTCGGCAGCCAATTTCGCACTTTCAAGCAAAGCCAGAAATGCATGCTGCTCATCCGTTGATGCATCGAAAAAGGATGCGATATGTCGCTTTGGGATGACTAGGCTGTGCCCTGGCGAAACGGGGTATCCATCCCGAATCCAGACAGCATGCTCGTTCTGCCCCTCGATGCGATTGGATGGAAGCGTGCAAAAAGGGCAGAGAGTTGCAGACACGAAGATTTACTCAGCAAGGCGCCGGAAGGACGCTCGATAGTCGATGGGCTCAAGATGAAGGTGCTTCGAAACGTCGCCTTGCAGCATATACAAGGCTGGCTCCTGCCGGAACTGGAAGACGCGGTACAGAAAGAAGGCGTCTTCCGTCTCCTTGGAAAAATCAAGTTCATTACGGCTAATGATGAAACTAGACGCATGCGTGCTGTTGGTCGTCTTGACCTCGATGTACCGTGGTTGACTCGGCGTGTCGTAGGACAAGATGTCGTAACCGGCGCCATCCCCCAGCCGGTCAGATATCCAATCAACTCGCTGATACAGCTCAGGCTGGCCCGCCTCATTCATCCGTTGCTGCTCAAACTCGAGAACCCACTGCTCTCCGGCCCGGCCGAGACGGCGATTGGACTCATCACGCGCGGCGAAATCAATCTTTCGTGGAAGACGTACGCGAGGTCCCTGTGTTTCCAAGCGCACCACAATTTCTACGGGCGGGGGGTTCACCAAGACCGCTTTAAATTCACGTTCCCCCGGAGCCTTCATCTCTTCCATCGCATCGACAACCTGACCCACAAGCTCAGCGTGTTCCAGTACGTATTGCTGAACCGCCTTGCGCAGCAGTAACTGCACATTGCTGCTTGGTTTGTAGCCTGGGATGAACGGAAGTCCCATGCTGTGGAGCACTGAACTAACGTTCTGGTGCTTGAACTCCACTGAAGCCTTGCTGCGCCCATTTAACTGCTGACGCAACGCAGTATTGAACGCAGCTTTGACATAGGCTTCCTGCCTTGAGTCAAGCGCGAGCATTTCGAAATAGGCAGCCACTGTTGCCTGGACTTCTTCCTGGCTCCAATCTTCGCCAATCTTCACGACCTCAAACCCGAGGCTCTGCAACTTGGGCACAACGGTAGCCTCACCACCAGAAAAGTCGCCCGGTTTGAGTGGACCTTCGTCGGGGTACTGATAGCCATATGCTGCGCCAATGATTGCTTTCGAGTCGCACCGCTCACCCGAATTCGGATTACAAACAAGGTAGTCCCGGGACTTTCCAAAACCGTAGCGCTCAAGAAACGCTGTCCGCCCCAGGAGACCAAACTCATCGAGTGCGGCCTGCACAGCTGCAGGGCTCCGAAGGCGCGATAACTCAGCAGCCACTCAGAAACCCGCCAACACAAAGCATGTTTGGACTTGGACTAGCCTGGCCACTCATCGGAACATCCATCCCTGAAGGTGCCGTCGAAATCGCTGAAAACTGCAGGCGCTTGAAAGACATAACTGCATTCTAAAGCGCAATGCCAGAACCCAAAGGGAAGCGCTTAATGGCGAACAGGCTAGACGGGCTAGCCTTGCTGTTGCACAAGAATTTGGGCTAACTGGTCCGGCTAGGTGTCAGAGCATTGAGCAGCAATCAAAGCCGGCAACGCTCAATCAGCTCACTTTGTTAGCAAGCAAATCCTCAGCCGTCTTGCCCGCAGCAATTGCCGCCTTAAACCACCCTGGCCGAGTGCCCTTGCCTGTCCAATTGTTGCCAGTCCCATCGGTGTACTTGATAACACCGGCAGGCTTCTTGGCCGCGGCGTTCTTGCGCGGCTTCTTGGCCGGAGTATCAGCTTTGGCAACAACAGCTTTTCGCCCTTTGCGCCCAACAAGACCAAGGTCTTCTGCTGTCAATTTGTAGTGCTCGATTGCGCCTTTGATTCTCTCGATGACGTCAGCGACTTCTTTGCGTCGGAGAGTGTCAGCCTTTGCCTGCAGTGCGGCGATTTGAGCGTTAATTGCAGCAAGTGCAGTGCCAGGATTCTTTGTAACCATGTTTGGGACCTCTTTGTAGGCAGCGTAGGGACTGGAAGTTCAGAAGAACGCTACTGTTTGAATGTTAGCAAGACCTGGCGCCGTTCGATAGCGCCGGATTGTTGTCAATGGAATGCGATTGACAACTCTTTCGAATTCAACTGCCAAATGACGAGTTGATGTACTGCACGCGCGTGTTGCTAACATGACCTCCAAAAGGAACACTTTGGCTCCCTGGTCCTTGAAAGCTCCAAATGTCTCATGAAGGTGCACGCTTGAACGGTCTTCCCTGGATTACATGCAAATGAGTGACAGCAGCCCCCGTTTTCGCTCCCTTGGCGCAAAGAGGCCTCCTATGTTGGCGGCAGAATTCAAAGCACCACAAGTCAGGCGCTTCTGGCCAAAAATCGGAGTCGCGGCCTTCTTGATTTCAATGCTGGTCGTAGGACTAAATTGGTCACAAATGGCCAACACAATTGCGCTCCAGAAGGCCTACCAGCACGATAGGGCCGCCCAGCACCGGTTTGAACTCGCTGTTGACCGCCGTATCAATGAGCATGCCGAGCGCTTGCACATTGCAAGCAAGGCGGCTGCAACTGAGTTGTCGACGTTTACTTCGTGCGCGCAAATCGTTTACTACTTGGCGTGGGACTCCGCTCGGTCAACTTCAGAAACGGAAGCCTTCTTGAGCAAAACGGCGGTAGCAAAAATTGCACCCGCATTCAACGCATTGGCCGCGGACATAGAGGCTGACCTCAAGCTATTCGAGGCTGAGCTGCGCGAAAGCTCAAGACCTTTCACGGGGCAGGTTTCAAGTACCAAGGGAAGCGGGAACCCACAGCTATTCCAGATGGCCATGGAAAAGGACGATAAGAAGGCAGTTCAAGATGCGTCGAAGCCTATGGTTGCTGAGGTAAAAAGAGTTGCCTTTGACTCCATATTCTTCACCTCAGAATTCGAAGCGCTTGCTACTTCGCTATGGAGAAGCTTAAGTTCCTTGGCGAGGGTAACTTTTGCAAAGCAGGTTACCAGGGTCGCGGCCTCGGCAAGTATTGCCGCCGCTAGCGGGCGCCTGCCTATTGGGGAAATCATTGCTGCGGTAATGCTGGCATGGTCCGCATATGACATTCACGAAGCGTCAAAGCAATTTAAACTTCAGGCCCAAGGTGCATTAACTGAATCGCTCTTGCACACAAAACAGCATCTTCGCGACGCTTCGTTTCGTTCGGCGGCGGATGCTGTCAAGAGACATCAGCAGGAACTCTTAGACTTGGCTAAGTTAAGTGCGCCTCAAGGATAGCAGCACTTCGGACAAGCTCCATTTCCCCATCCGAACGCGGGGCCTGTTGGCCGAACGGGCGATAGGGATACCTCGAGAAGGTTCTGAACACTGCCACCTTAGCAGCACAGGTGTTCGTATTACTTGCGCGGAACACACTCCAAGTCAAAATCGGAACAACCCATTTTGAAATTGCGGTATCGAATCGGGCCTGTTTCATGGCTATTTGTCACAACATGCTTTCCGTCGGGAACACCCTTGACAAACATTCCCTCAGTGGAAATAACTATCCCCTCTGGAATTCCAACAACGAGTTTCCCCAGCCCAGTTACCGGACTACCGGGCTTGCAAGATGGACCTATCCATCTTGCGCTATGGTAGTACTCACTTGCCCTCTTGGTTTCGGGACCAACTTGAACATAATATAAACATCCCGACCTTGTTTTCAGGGGAGCCCAAGAATTTTTGTCGGCTGCATTTGCATTATTTGCCGACGCCAATAGTACAAACATCACTGCAGATAAATTTTTTTTCACAACAACCTCAAATCATGCCTTCAACAAAATTCAATCTAAATAATATTAGAAATAAATATCACAAACCACAATCGAAAAAAAATACAACCACATTAACTACCCACCCTCACACTGGGTATTTTTGCCAAAATCTCAATTAACAATTAAAATACAGCACACGCAATTTAGCAAACTGCCAAATTTCATATTCATGATGCGTTGCCAGAAAAAATGCCCAATAGAACACGCTATAAATTATATGCCTGGCACCAACAAGTGTAACGCGACCTTGACGTCACGGAATCTATTGCAAATAGTATTACAGCGGCCTACTAGAGGCAACCTTAAATATTTATCCAAAAATAAATAGCAAGCATTCTTACGAAACATCAACGCACGGCGCAAAAAAAACTGTCAAAGCATACCACTAGACAAAATAGTCCTATTTCCCCTTGAATCTCCGTGCAATCTAACCACGGCACATTCCCATGAAATATCAAATCTAGAGCCAGTCCAGACAGCATCTGCCGAAACAATCGATTCCCCGGTAGATGGTAAGCAATGAGCCGATATTTCAGGTGGCACATTGAGCTCAAGTACTTCTATTACGTCATCAAGAACACATTGGTCACCCGGGGCCAACGACCTTGGAATGCAGTAGGCGGCAAAAGGCAAATATTTTTTTGACAATGGTGCTTCAGAAGGCCAAACAACCTTCCAGCTGTCATTGAGGAGGGCATGTCCATTGGCCACCTCTTCATACAACTCAATTTCACAAGTTACCGAGTTTTTATATGCCGTCCAATCCTCATACATGCTTACCATGATGGCGCCGCCCCTTAAGCCAGCCCGATACTCGGAACGTTGGTCCAAATTCAGTTCAATTCCCTTCAAAATACCAGGGTCGATTTCACTCAAACAATCCACAACCGACTCAACACAACAATTAACCTGAACGCCAATCAATTTAAATCCACTGCGACTGGCGAGAACCATTTCAGAAATAGTCCACGCAGTGTCAATCAATTTTTTTTCAGACATACAATAAATTAAAACCACTCTGCGGTTGAAATACAACCATCAATGCGACGCGAATTTAAAACCTCTATTTAGGCAGCCCGTCTTACAATCACCATATCGCTTCCAAACCTCTTCATTATTACTTATCAAGAAATGGCGAAATTCGATAGTGTCTCCACGCTAGAAAAATAGTCAAAACAATAATTCTATCGGCTTGAATTTGAATTTCGTGTCGCGTAGGGTGCAAATTCGACTGGCTGGCTCGAACAAACCTGCGCTACGCAGTAAATGTCACATCGAAAAAAGGCCAGCCTGTTGACTGACCGGACTTAAATCCGAGTTCGGCTCATCAAGGCCGAAAGGGCTTCATCGAAGCCCTTTCGGCGAAATCAACGCAATCTCTTCAAAAAGCGTTGAATACCGCCGTTTTAGCTCATAAAAATCTTCCATTATTTCAACTGAGCTTCGTGAAATTTCTTCAATCCTGACATCTTGGGACCAAGACATTTCCGCTATCTCACTTTTCGGACGAGCCACACCGGAAGTTCTTGCATAAAAGACTTTATGGGAACAATAGCTACTCTCGGTTTCGAACAGAAACAGCAATGAACTAGCTTCCAAATCAACCTCCTCTTTCAGCTCACGAATCGCGGCCACCAATCTTGGCTCACCTCTATTCGCTGAACCACCGGGAAGCATGAACCTGTCGCTCTTCATTCGCACAAGCAAAACACCTCGACTGCTCTCAACTATTGCAGTTCCGCGTCTCTTCTTTGACATCTAAAGCTCCGCAATTTCGACTTGCCTAAGTTCATCCAAACCGAACTTAAGCTGCATTGCTTTCAGGCTCCCATTCGGCGTAAAGCAGCCGCTCGATATCCTTCAAGGTCACCGAATGCTGCTCGAGCAATTCACCGAGGCGGTGCTGGTCAATGAGTTCCACATTGTTGAGCTCAGCTTGGGATTGCGCTTGTGAATTGAAGAACTGATTGGTGACACCGACCTTGTTGAAGGAAACATTAGGGTGCTTTCTACGATAAAAAGCCTCGCCCCCCACAACATCTTTGACTGTTTCCCATCCAAGTTTTGTTCCTTCATTTCCCGAAGTCTTGGTTTGGATGAGCTCGCCTTTAGAGCCACAAATCGCAACAACATCGACTCCGTTGTCGTTAGCACTGGGCGTGCAGTAGCAAATTGGAAACCCTCGCTTGTTCCATAAGGCTGCGGTCATTCCCTCAAAGTGACGCCATTCCATCCGCAGAGCCATTTCAAGATTGACTCGCTCATCAATGGATTCGATGTCACCGCCGGGGATGATGTCACTAACGTTGAAATCACCTGGTCCAAGGTCACCGGAGCCATTCAGCATGTCGCCGGCAAGCTCCCTCTTCTTGGTCAGCAATTGGTCAAGCTTGACATCAAACGTATGGAAGTCGTCGGCGACGACGACAGGGTAGTACACATAGACGTCCTTCATTTGCCCAATTCGGTAGGCTCGGTCGGTAGCCTGGTCTTCTTTGGCGGGATTCCACGTCCTGGTGTAGTGAACAACATGGTTAGCTCCTTGAATATTCACGCCGAACCCAACAGCCACGGGCGACAAGATGATGACGCCAAAGCCCGGCTTTTGCTGAAATGCCTTTATGCGCTTCTGACGACTTGCGACGTGACTAGACGACGCACTGGTATCCCCGTTGATGATGTCGGGACGAACTTTGAAAACTTCTTCGATGTAATGCTGCAGAAGTCGCTGAATGTTTCTGAACTCACAGAAGACAATGACCTTCTCTTCCTTTGCCTTGATGTGCTCCAACTGCCTCAACAACCAATCGAGCTTCGGAGCTTTTGTACGATATTGGTCGAGAGGCTCAGGCTTGAATACACTCAATCCATGTCGACGTGGGTCCGTACAAATTAGGCGTAAGTACTGAAGAAGTCCGAGGTGATTCTTGAACGGGGACTGCGACTTCGGGTCGTTTCGCTTCTTGAAATCATCAATGGCCTTCGCGTACAGGTTCCGCTGATTGGCGGACAACTGAAGTCGCCGGCAGTCATCCACAACTATTTTCTGAGGAAGGTCCTTCGCAACCTCTGCCTTGGTTCTTCGAAGAATTTGAGGCGAAATTCGTTGGCGAAGCTCTTCGACTCGAGCTCTCTCGTCGTCAGTTTTCGCCTCGATTGGCTTCCCGTAGCGCTGACCAAAGTCGTTGAGCGCCCCCAGGAGCCCAGGCTGCACGAAGTCAAATAAGCACCACAGGTCTGCCAATCTGTTTTCAACCGGCGTTCCGGTGCACGCGATTTTGAAGCCAACGTTTTGCTTCTTTGCAGCTCGGGTAACCATGGCCGCAGGATTCTTTATCCGCTGCGCTTCGTCACAGACCATAACTGACCACTTTTCCGTGGCGAACGAAAATTCAAGGTCGCGCAATGTCTCGTAGGTCGTCAGAACAACCTTGGCGTTCCCGACCCACTGGGGCTTCAAAAAGCGCACCAAGCCATCTTCAGTACGCAATCTAGCGTCTACCGCTTCCCGCGGTACACGAAGCGGCGCGAGCGCATCGCCATAGGCAGTTAGTACTGGCAATGCCCCGGGGACTAGAAATTTATCAGCCTCTTCTTTCCAGTTCTCAAGCAATGAGACAGGGGCTACCACGAGCATGGGATGCACCTGGACATCCTGCTCCACCAACCAGGCCATGAAAGCCAAAAGCTGAAAAGTCTTCCCGAGCCCCATGTCGTCCGCCAGGACTGCCCCGCGGACATGGTGCTCGGACTGAGATTTGTAGAGATGCTGCAACCAAGCGAGTCCCTCCAATTGGTGCGGCAAGAGAGCGCAATCCGGTCTCAAGCTGCGCGGGAGTTCGGGTGCAACAGGAACAGTCAGCAGCGCCTCCCGGCGACCTTCTTCGTAGTCGACGGCCTGGATGTTGGCACGCAGAATGAGGCTCTTTTTGGCTCCAAGCTTTTCTTTACGGTCCGCAGCTCGCTTCGCCGGGTCAAAAGTTCGCTTGTTGACTTCGCCCAAGACCTCATCGAACGTGTGGGTGATGTCTTCAGCTTCTGCGATGGGCATCGGCGTCGGTAACCACGGAACCTCCACCACATCTTTGCCATCAGCGCGAGCCTGGATAGATGCTGCCCTCAGTTGGTCTAGCGCATCCTTGGTTGCAGGTACAGCAACAGGCTCAGATTCACCTTCCGGCGTGTAAGCAATGATTGGGAGCACGTTCTCAGGGAACCACTCGCCGTCATCCTTATTCTTCGCAATGTAGGGCGAGTAGTACGGCTGCTCAACACCTATGCCCTCAATCCGAGACGAGTAGGCACTCAGGTCGTGAACTTGCGCATAGGACACCATCAAGGGCGTTCGACTGCGCTCAACCTGAATCGCTTTCAGCTCTTCAAGGTGGAGTGGGCTGTCGCCCTGAAGTTCAAAATCGTAGCCTTGCCAGCCCAAGAGCTGGAAACCCCGTTCTAACGAATTCCCAAGACGCTGTACAAAATCACTCAGTTCCTTATCGTTCAGCCATACCGTCTCTGATTCAGCGGGGCCCGAAGCACTGGCAGTCTCTATCAGGAGCCCAATTCGTTGGGGGTAGCCCGTGGCATCGCGTTCTACAAATGGGAGGAAACGCTCATACAAGAGACCCGCGTCTTCGCGAGCCTTCTCGAACTGTTCCTCTGCAATGACGTCTTTGGCATCCTCGCCGAGCGCCGCATATGGATTCAGTATGAAAGCCTGTGCTCTCGAACCAGCAACACGGCGAAGCGGGAGTCTCTTAATTTCCTGAAGAACCGCCTTGACCTTTGGTGTGATGAGAACCTGAACTATTCCATCTGGCGTCACGATGTCATAGCGGTCCTTGACCTCTCGCGCATTGTCGAATCGCTCAAGCCAGTCTGATGGAGCGCCGGCAAATTGAGGCTCAATTTCAACAACGCTATCGCCTGCAATCTGGGCGGACTTGCGAAGCCCGATATCAAGACGCTCAGGCGTCAGGACTACTGAGCGATGCAGGAAGTCATCCAATTTTGCGTTAGCTGCTACCGCAAGTTTCCGGATGCGACCCCAAGCCTGCCTGTGCACCAAGTCATTGCGTTCAGTCGAATCTCGCTTCGAAAAACCAACAACCTCGCTGAACAACGACCAGTGCGCCGGCTGCATCAATTCGACTCTTTCTCCAAATGTCAAAACAGGCCCAAAGCACTGGAAGTCGACTTGAGCACCGGAAGCTTCTTGCCATCCGGCGATGGCAATGGAAAAGTTGTCGTCCGTCAACGAATTTGCGCTGCGAAGCACAGGGCGGACAGTCGTTGGAGCAGGCAAATGAAGCACCTGCGGTAGGTCTGCATAACCAGGGCTCTGTATGGCCTCAAAAAGCATATCCCATTGAATCAACAACTCTTCGTTGGATTCAACCGCGTATCCATCGTCCAATAATTGAGCCAAATAGGCTTGCAGCAACGTGCTGTCAAGTGGTGCGCCTTGTCCGCTCCGCGTGAGGGTCACCCCTTGAGCTGCGAAGTTACGCCGCCACTCAGGGACAGAAGGACTTGCAAGCTTGCTGAAAAATTTGAATGCCATGAATGGTTACCGCCACCAGCCTTTAGGTGCCCTGTATCTGAATTGCCAGTCGAGCAAAATTCGGTTCACCGAAAGGTCGCCGTCATCGGTTCTGACCCAAAGGTTGCCACCTTTATCTTCTTTGCTGAAATCTTCAATTTTTAGACTTCTTGCGCGGGCAAATTCGTCAAGCGCCTCCATGCTGAAAGCCTTCTTTGCACCCTTAGAAATAGGCACTGGACCTGCCTTTGGCACTTCAGGCTGCATGACTCTCAGAGGAGGAACTGTTGGCCGAACAATTTGTGAGCTACTTGGCGCTGTCGCATCTTTTGCCGCAGAGGGAGTTTGGCTCCGAGCTACTCGGCGAGGCTCCACGTTCGGCTTGATACCAAACTCTTGTTTCAGTGTCGCTTCGAACATCTCCTCCCACTTGTTCCATCCCTTAATGCCATCTTGATGCGACATCCACAACATGCGCTGCTTGTGTTTCAAGGAGTTCTTTGCGTCTACGGTAGTGACGACCGGATGGGCCATATCAAATGGTAATACCTTGCTCTGGTCATATCCATAAAGTGCATGGCCCATGCCTCCGAACTCCACGGCAACCAAGTCGCCCATGGTCATCACAAAAGCGTTGTTCGAGCTATCAGTGGTCTTAAGCTCGGTGTACAGGCCCTTCATCTTTGTGCGAAGCGCCTTAAAGTCGCGGTCGCCTGAGTACAGCGCCTGGGCACCTAGTGCGAACTGAACGGTATCCATTGACTTGACGTATCGAAGCCAAAAGTTCGCGCGCCGCCGGTCACCTACGCCGTCCTCTGCTAGCTTGGTAAAGAAGGCCTCAATGAACTCGCTTTTTAGCCAGACCGATACCATTTCTCGAGCTGCGGGAACTACCCCGCCCCAACGTGTCTCATTCGAAGGCAGCCAAGGATTTCCCCACCACTCAACGGAGGCATTTCTAAGCGATTCGTTGAGCGCAGGTTGAGCAACGGATGCATGCTTATCAAGCATCAAAATCAAACCGCGGTCCCGCAACACCGTGTTGTTTGCGATGAGCTTGACGAGGTCGGGAATAAGTTCTTTGAACTTGTCTTGGCTAAGCAAAGTAGCCTGACGGACCTGAGCCAAAACCAACTCCCGCAGGAACCAGGACGCTTTGATGACACCCAGCTGTTCACAAAGTTCGTCGATGACTTCAGTATTGCCTTTCAAAACCTCTGCAGCGTATGGCGCACAAGGGTCTTCACCGAAAAGCTGACGGTTTCCGACTGCCGTCGTGACCCAATCAGGATTCAGCGTCTTGTCGACGATATTTCGAGTACGGTCATGCAGGTAGTCACGAAGGTCTCCCCAGTTCTTTCTTCCGACGGTTGAATGACGTTCAACGTTTGGGTCATACGTGAAATAGCTCCGAACCAAACCTTGATAGCAACGCCGATACCACCGCGGCTCGTCGACCCACTGGTCCACCCCGGTTTGTCGGTCAAGCACAGCCTGGAAGCGAAGCCGGTCCTCCATAATGCAAGGGCTTGAAGCGCCACTCGGAATGCACAGACCAAACGACACCAGTCGAGCGTCCTTCAGGTTGTCGAATCGCTGCGACTCCCAGAATCGACGAACGGCCTGAACTTGGAGGTCCTCCGAGACCGGGGTCTGTGACCCCCCGCGTGCATGGCGTTGGAGCTGAGTGATTACAGCGTCAAGGCTTGAGTCTGCTGGCATCGGCCTATCGCCTGCGCTAACGCTTGTGCGCAGAAGACCAGCAAGGAAGTCCAGAGCGCTCATCGGAGTGCGCAATCGCCAAAGTTGCCATCCGAGGCTGGTGGGCTTGCCCTTCGCTCGCCAATGCCCAGGAATTCGAGACGCATCTCAACACGCCGACTTTCCTCGGCCGTATCCTTGGCTGCGTTGAAAGAGTAGCCCCCTACAAAGAACAAGCTGCGAGCGTCTTCCTTCTGAGCCTTGCTCAACAGGCTAGGACCTGTGGTGGCAAACAATGAACACACAACCCGCTGGCTCCGCTGCAAACTGAGGTTCAAGTTCGAGAGATAGGTGCCCTTCTTGTCGGTATAGCCTTCGACAACGATTCGCTTCAATATGCTCTTGCCAAGCTCCTCGTTTGCAAGCGCGACGATTTCAGGAACGAATTTGCGAATCACCTCTTCTTGGTCAGCATTCAAACGCCAATCTCCGAAGGCGAACTGGGCTCGCTCACCAAAATTTATGACCTGCCTATCCTTGTCCACAGTGATGCCTTTGTGACGCTTCGCTGCCTCTTCAAAGCGTTCAAGAATTTTGGAGATTTCATCCTCATGCTTCTTTCCATCCTTCGTCACAGCCAAAAGAGCAACGCCCATGACGATTAAGAACATAACCATCAAAGCAGTCATGAGGTCAGCAAAGGAAATCCAAAACGGTTTTTCCGCTTCGTCACGACCACCGCGGTTAGAAACTTGTCTTGCGGCGAACATGGTTTACCGCCTTGGGGCGAGGCTGCCCAGTGTTACTTCAAGCTCTTGAACGGCCGTTGATAGAAGCCCCACGGCACCGCTGAGCTTCGTGTGGAAGTCATGATTGACCTTGGACAAAGTAGACACCACAGACTCACGGAATGCCTCACTCGAATTGGCAAGAACGGTGCTGACGCCATCGAGATAATCGTCGGCGGCCTTTTGGGCTGTGCCAAGTTTCGCTGTTGAAGCTTCTATCCTTTGGAGAACATCCGCTGTCAAGCTGGCTTCCTTGCGCGCCAGCTCCACGGTTGCTCGGACCCCTGCCAAGAGCTGCGAAACCGCCTCGCGCTGGCTACGGTAATCACTGAGTGCCTCCTGCACAGCACCAGCGCTGACGGTAAGCGCGCCTGAAACTTCATTCAACTTTGCGCTCACAGTTGCCGCCTGCCCCATCACGCCGGAAACCTTCTCGCCAGCAGTAGCGAAGTTGGTAGCGGCGCTGTTCAGCCGTTCTGCACCAGCACTCAGCTTATCAACCGAAGTCGTGGTGGCTGCAGCCAACACAGACACGCTCTGTGTCATGGACTGAGAAGCTGCCGTCATCTCTTTGACCGCAGACTCAACACTTCCAGTCATACCTGAGACCATTCCCTGAGCTCGGTCCGCCATCGACTCCTCTCGCGCCCGATTGCTTTCAAAGGCTCGGGTTTGGGTCTCTCCCAACGTCGTCAAGATGGTTGTCATCTGCTGCCCGATGGTTTCCAACGTGGATTGGAGCTTCTGCTGCGTCTCCGCCTGAGAGCTTTCGACCAACTTGCGAATTTGTTCTACAAAAGCCTGGCTCTGTTCGTTCATGCTGCCTTGCCGCTCTTCCATTGCCTTGATGGAAGCAGCCATTTGGCTGGCCATCTCGTTCGTCGCGCGTGAACCACTGTCTTCAAGCTTTCCAACAAGTGCACTCAATGAAGCCACAGCATCTTGCATGCCTTGCGCCGTCTGTTTGTTCAGTTCATTGATGCCATTAATTTGCCCCCCAAACAGGTCATTCAACCTTTGACTGAAGCTCACCATGACATCATTCAGCATCTGAATGGCGGAAGAACTCTGGTCTCCGGATGCGGACTTAACTGTTGAGGCGATGTCCTCCAATGGCCCCTTCAGACTCCTTTCGATGCTTTCAGCAATGGCATCGCCAAGAGCTTGGTTGTCTTCACGGGCTGCGGACACTTGCTTATTTGAGGAATCCTCGATGCGTTGGGCCAGTTGAAGGTTCATCCTTTCGCCCGTAGCGAGTTGCGACGCCGTCAATTCGCGCAAGATGTCCCCAAGTTCTTTAACCAGAGCGTCCTTCAAAATCTTTGTCTGACTAGCCGAAGCTTCTGAAGCTGTGACCAACCGAGACAGGTACTCCTCTCCTGCGCCACCATCAAACCGTGCATCAATTGCATGTGCAATTTCTTCTGACTTCCGATACAACGCAGCCAGCAGAAACTTCTCGAAGAATGTGACGGCCATAGCCGCGGTAATTGCTGCAGCGGAAATGAGGAAGGCCTCGCCAACCGAGTGCATCAGCGACTCTAGGCTCTCGCGCACAGTGGCGGCGTTATCGCTGACCTTGAAGTTCGCTAGGCCCGAAATCAGGCCAGTGAACGTCCCAATGATGCCGAGGCCCGTGAAAATCCCTGGCAAATGCTTAAAAAACTCAGTCCTTAACCGGCTATCTACAACAAACTGGTTGTTGAAAAATGCTTCCGCTGGAACTGTTGAACGCACTGCTGTGACAAGCATTTGTCCTTCATGTTCCTCACGCTGGACATGAAGAGTGTCTTGGTACTCGCTCCAAAGATGGGCCAGTCGCAAGTCATTTACAAAGACCTTTTTCAATTCAGCTGGGGGGCTTTTCCCCGCTAAGGCCAGCACGCTGCTCAAAACCGCCCTGAGGCGAAACCAGTGGCGAATACCTGGCAGCAGGAACAGTACGATGAAGCTGAGCACTAGCAGGGCTAAAAGTCCACCCGTGACTAGCAAATGAAATGGGACAGCCGAAACATCAATCATTTATTTTCTCTCCCTGCATATGCATATTTTTAGTAGCGTCTTCAAGACCAATGTTTTTTCCGTAGGCAAATACGAGTGTTTCCAGCATATTCGTCTGAGACCGGTTTTCTAGCTTTGCGGCAGCCTCAAGCAGCCGCTTGAAATGAGGAGTCACACGAAAACTGACTGAAACTCTTTTCTCGTCGTTCATAGTTCTCTTTTCAAGAAGTCCGAAAGGCAACGGCATGCGCCCTCTCTAAAGTGGGCGGGCGAAGCTGTGTAGTCAAAAGGAAAGCAATTCGTTCGGAACTGTCGCAAAAACTTCGGCCCATACAAAGTCCTTGAAGATTTCATGTCCAAGGCTGAGGAATGGACGAACCGTGATTTGGCTCATCTGCCGGCAATGAGCCCTCTAACTGGTAGAGCTTTTCACCGGATTTATGGCTTATTGACATGTATCGCGTCACGCAATACAAGTTGCGGCATCGTACACACTCAAATGCCGATTCTTGGCAGCAGACCGTCCTCCCCCCTTTAGAGGGATAGAGGTCACGGTAACAAGGTCGCGTCGCGAGCACCTGTACATTGCAACCATGGCACAAAATTTCTCCGAACTCGCAAATCTCATCTGGTCCGTCGCAGAATTGCTCCGCGGCGACTACAAGCAAGCCGACTACGGCAAGGTAGTCCTCCCCTTCACGCTTCTGCGTCGCCTGGAATGCGTCCTGGAGCCCACCAAAGACGCCGTATTGGCCGAGTTTGCCAAGCGCAAACCCGAGGGCGTAAACCTTGAGCCGTTCTTGAAACGCAAGAGCGGCCGAGCCTTTTACAACACCAGCACGTTCACCTTGCACGGCTTGCTTGCAGACCCCAAGAACATCAAACACAACCTCGTTGAATACATCGGGGACTTCTCTGACGACGCCCGCGACGTGTTCGAGCGATTCAAGTTCGTAGAGCGAGTCGCTGAGCTGGACGAAAAGGACCTCCTGTTCCAAGTGGTCCAGGAATTCGCCAAGGTCGATTTGCATCCAGATACCGTGCCGAACGAGACCATGGGCCTGGCCTTCGAAGAGCTCATCAGGAAGTTTGCTGAAGCTTCCAATGAGACCGCCGGCGAGCACTTCACTCCCCGCGAAGTGATTCAGCTCATCGTGCATTGCCTATTTGCTGGCGACGACGAGGCACTGTCCAAACCAGGCGTTGTTCGCACGATGTACGACCCCACCGCGGGCACCGGTGGCATCTTGTCCGTCGGCGAAGCCGTCGCACGCAGTATCAACAATACCGCCATCGTGAGACTGTTCGGGCAAGAACTCAACGATGAGTCCTATGCCATTTGCAAGGCGGACATGCTCATTAAGGGACAGGACCCGAAGAACATCGTCCGCGGCAACACTTTGTCAGCAGATGGGTTCCCCCAAGACAAGTTTGACTACCAGGCTTCCAACCCACCTTTTGGCGTTGATTGGAAGAAAGTCCAAGACCAGGTCAAAAACGAGCACACGAGCAAGGGCTACGCAGGCCGATTTGGCCCTGAGCTGCCACGCATCAACGACGGCTCCATGCTCTTCCTGCTCCACTTGATTTCAAAGATGCGCCCTGCCTCCGAGGGCGGCGGCCGCATCGGCATTGTTCTCAATGGCTCGCCCTTATTCACGGGCGACACGACTTCAGGCGAATCAGACATCCGGCGCTACGTCCTAGAAAACGACCTGCTTGAAGCCATCGTCGCGTTGCCAAACGACCTGTTCTACAACACCGGCATCGCAACCTACGTTTGGCTGCTGAGCAACCACAAGCGTGCTGACCGCAAGGGCAAGGTTCAGCTCATCGACGCGACCCGCATGTACGCCAAGATGCAGAAGTCGATGGGCAACAAGCGCGTGCGCATCACTGAAGAGCAGATTGCGGAAATCGTCAAGGTTTACTCAGGCAATCTGAAGGACGCGACATTCGGCAACGAGTTCATTGACCCCAAGGTGGCGGCCCCCAAGGAGCCTGAAGCGCCGCGCATTGTCTCCAAGATTTTTGAAAACAAGTTTTTCGGGTATCGCAAGGTCACCGTTGACCGGCCAATTGCGCCAGGCAAGGTGGTGAAGGTCAAGTTCAAGAAGGGCCAGACCCCGTACGACCCCGAACTGCGCGACACCGAGAACGTCCCTTTGCTCGAGGACCTCGGCACCTACATCCGACGCGAGGTGCTGCCCCACGTACCGGACGCCTGGGTGAATGGAGACATAACTGACGAGAAGGACGGCAAGGTTGGCAAGGTTGGCTATGAAATCAACTTCAACCGATATTTCTACGTCTACAAGGCTCCGCGAAAGCCCGAAGTCATTGCTGAAGAAATCCGCGAAATGGAAAAGCGGTTTGTGGAGCTGATGAAAGGGGTGGTGGCGTGACGAGCCCCGCTTTCTCCACCATACCGCTAAAAAGGCTCATCCACTCGATTTGTTCAGGGGTAAGTGTCAATGCGTCCGACACGCCGGCAGAGTATGGGCAACTGGGCGTTCTCAAGACAAGCTGCGTCTATTCCGGAAGTTTTGACCCCAGAGAAAACAAGACCGTCATCCCGGAAGAGCTTGGCAGGGTTTCATGTCCTGTTCGAGCAAATACTCTAATCGTCAGTCGCATGAACACGCCAGACCTGGTCGGCGCGGCAGGACTGGTTACTAAAGATGCACCTGAGCTTTTTCTACCAGACCGTCTTTGGCAAGTCGAATTTTGTAGTGATATGGCGGTGCCGCGTTTTGTCTACTGGTGGACACGCTCGGAGCTCTATCGCGAACAAGTCAAGATGGCTTGTGAGGGTACGAGTAGCAGCATGCAAAATTTGGACCAAACAAGCTTTAGAAACTTTGCCGTCCCGAGGGTATCACTCAGCAATCAAGAGCTAATCGCCAACTTCC
Source organism: Paucibacter sp. B2R-40 (assembly GCF_025717555.1). Lineage (GTDB taxonomy): Bacteria > Pseudomonadota > Gammaproteobacteria > Burkholderiales > Burkholderiaceae_C > Paucibacter_A. The sequence continues at coordinate 330,183 of NZ_JAJIRP010000006.1, forward strand.
TTGATGACAAGACGGCGCGCATTGATACGTTGATTGCAGAGAAGGAGCGGTTACAGGAGGCTTTGACTGAATGGCATGCCGCGGAACTAACGCGAATCTGCTTCGGTGCCGACCAACCCCAATTAGCCACAGGAAATGGCTGGATTCCTTCTTTGCCAAAAGGATGGAAGCTGATGCGGCTGCGCCACCTGGTCAAGGGTATTGAACAAGGATGGAGCCCGGAATGCGAAGCAAGGCTCGCTGACGGTGATGAATGGGGCGTTTTGAAAGCTGGGGCAGCCAATGCGGGAACCTATCGGGAAAATGAGCACAAAGCACTTCCAGCATCCCTTAAAGCTCTGCCCGAGCTTGAAGTGAAGGCGGGCGACGTCCTGATTACACGAGCAAGTGGAACAGCCGAGTACGTCGGTTCGTTCGCCTATGTATACGGCACTAGGCCACGATTAATGCTCAGTGACAAGAATTTTCGGCTCCGTTTCGAAGCCAAACCGCCCCTTTTGCCTGAACTTTTAGCCTGGGTTTGCAACACCCGAGCATTGAGAGAGCAAGTGCTCCAGTTTGTTAGCGGCGCTGACGGATTGGCCAGGAATATCGGCTCAGGAAACCTGCGAGAGCTGTGGCTTGCAGTACCCCCTACAGGGCTTCAAACAGAGCTCGTGGCGAAGCTACAAACAATGCGTGCACAAGTTGGTGAGCTTCACGAACACCTATTGGCCCATATTGACCGCCTCCGAGAATACCGCTCGTCTTTGATTTCAGCTGCCGTCACGGGCCAGCTGACTGACGGTGCTATGCAGGAGATTGCGTGAAGACAAACTTAGATTTTGACGTGACCGTCGTTGACCACATGGAGGTTGTGGGGCCACATCACAGGTTTGCCAAGGTCACTTTTCAAGGGCAAGCGCTCGACCTTGCTCACGTTGATGCTTTTGCTCTCAAAGTCGCCCCTGAACTGGGACCCCCCATAGGTGAGATGATTCTATTTCCGCGTCACTGCTTTACGTTTTCATTTAAGCACGACGGGCGAAATGAGTCAGATATCCCGCCTGCTGAGAATTTTGACAATGGCAGGGAGCGTCGGGTGACATGCCCGCTCAGGTACCTTCAGTCAAAAGAGCTGCCTGGAATTGTCAGGGACTTGTCAAATCGTCGCGTTCAACGCTCAAAATCACACTCCAGAAAGCGCAACGCCACCCGGAGGTGGCGCCTTGCTCTAATGCGTATGAGGTCATCACCGGCTTAGTTACCTGTCTACACACAGTACACAGGTGCGGGAGTGGGCTCCTCAAGGCCTACCGTGCAAGTCTAGCAAAATGTTTTAAATGAGTCAACCAATCCACCCTACCCCACCTCCTGCAGCTCAAATGTTGACTCTATTGGCAGCTCCTAGGGTACAGCCCTACAAAACTCATTTCAAGCCAGCAAATGATGATGAGCACTTAGGCGCCTACATGTGGGGACAAGCTGTGAGCGCCAGCTTCCATCCGTTTCTTGGGATAGCCGAGGTCGTGCTTAGAAATGCCATTCACGAAACGCTATCGACACAGTGCTCAGGCGGGTCCTCGACTTCTTACCCGTGGTACGACAGAGCGTTAGCGAACTCTGTACCCATACAGGGCAAGTCGCTTGAAAAGGTCGAAGCTTTGTTGTGCTCAGGTTCGCCCCCAATTCGAAAAGCTATTCAGCCTAGCCCAGACAAGGTCATTTCTGAGCTGACATTCGGAATTTGGCCAAATGTTATGGAGGGGCTGTCGCAACGATTCGCTCCGCGCGCGTTCACTGCCGTATTTCCAAATCATCCGAATTCAAAACCCCAACATTGGAGCTATGTTCCTAACAAGGCACCCCTTGTCCTGAGGCTCAAAAGACTACAAGACCTGCGAAACCGTGTTGCACATTTTGAGCCTGTTTGGAAACCTCACTGGCTAGGCTCGCCAAACACCCACTGGAGTCATTCGGTACAGGCGTTGAGGCAACTTCACACCGAACTCTTGGAGCTGGTCGAATGGTCAGCGCCTGATGCCGTGATTGCTTACAAGGGCTCATTTGGATGGAACTGGTTCAATCGCCTTTGCACTACAAATGCTGTGACGGCATTCATGAGTGACCAAAGTGCGTGCGGACTGCTGCCTGCCTTTCCGTCGAAAGCTACCCTTGCTGCGCCAAGCTCCACAAATCAGGTAGGGGCTGCTTGAAGGGCAACCACTGCGGACAAAACGCTGCACGAACTTAAACGGGTCACTACCGAACCCGACGAGTTGAGCTAAAACCGTTCACCAAACAAAAGAATTTCAGGGAGTGTCAATGTTTCGAATCCTCTCAGCTCTGGTCTTGAGCCTTCTGCTAGCCGCTTGCGGCGATTCCTCGCCCGGTCCCTTGGCTGGAACCTGGCAAGCCGCCGGTGCCATGCCCCTGAAAATCTCCTTCAGGGACGGTGAAACCGAGTCCATGGGCTTGATTGAAAAGGTCAGCTACAAGACCGAAGGCAAGGCGGTCCTTGTGACCTACAAAGACGGATTGATGAAAGGCACCGCTGTTCGCTTCGAGCTCGTAAATCCGACGACAGCAAAAGCGATGAATCTCACCTACCGAAAGGTGGGCAACTGACATGGCGACTGCTGGCATTCACACCGAGAAGGTCTTCGAAGACGAACTTTGCGCGCAATTGCAGGCCGACGGCTGGGACCTACGAACGCACCTGAAGGACGCCACGTCCTACTCGCGCGAGTTGGCCATCTACCCGGACGACCTGCTTAGCTACGTCAAGGACACGCAGCCGGCCGAATGGGCCAAGTTCAAACGCTGGCATAACGGCAAATCCGATGACATGTTCGTCAAACGGGTTGCCAAGCAACTGGACACCCACGGCACGCTGCACGTCCTGCGCCATGGCTTCAAGGACGTTGATGCCAAATTCTCGCTGTGCCAGTTCAAACCGGCGCATCGCAAGAATGCCAAGCTCTTCGAAACCTACAAGAAGAACCGCCTGACCGTCATCCGTCAGTTGCACTACAGCCTGCACAACGAGAAGAGCATTGACCTGACCTTCTTCGTCAATGGGCTCCCGGTAGCCACGTCTGAGCTCAAGACAGACCTCACGCAGAGCGCCAAGGACGCCATCAACCAGTACAAGAACGACCGCCACCCGAAGGACCCTAAGTCCAAGGAACTGGAGCCACTGCTTCAGTTCAAGAGCCGCGCGCTGGTGCACTTCGCTGTTTCCACCGACCTGGTCTTCATGACCACAAAGCTCGCAGGCGAAGCTACGCATTTCCTGCCCTTCAATGTGGGCAAGCCGGACGGCGTCGATGTGTTCAGCGCAGGTGCCGGCAACCCTCCTGCGCCCAAAGGCAAGGGCTACCCCACGTATTACATGTGGGACTTTGTATGGCAGCGGGACACGCTGCTTGAAATTCTCGGTGACTTCATGCACCTTGAAGTCAAAGAGGTCGAGGAAAAAGGCAAGGTCATCCGCAAAGAGTCGCTCATCTTCCCGCGGTTCCATCAACTGGTTGCGGTCAAGGAACTGGTCAGGTGCGCCGCCGAGGAAGGACCCGGCAACACCTACTTGGTTCAGCACTCGGCAGGCTCCGGCAAGTCAAACTCCATTGCGTGGACCGCCCACCGGCTTGCCAACCTGCACAACGACGCTGACAAAAAGGTTTTCGACACCGTCATTGTTGTCACCGACCGCCGGGTTCTGGATAAGCAGCTGCAAGACACCATCAGCCAGTTTGAGCACAAAAAGGGTGTCGTACAAACCATCAGTGATAACAGCGCCCAGCTGGCCAAGGCGCTCAATGACGGTGTGCCGGTCATCGTCACCACCTTGCAGAAGTTCGGCTTCATCCTTGATACGGTCAATGACCTCGGCACGCGTTCTTTCGCGCTTATCGTGGACGAGGCCCATTCGAGCCAGTCCGGGTCTGCTGCCACCAAGCTCAAGCGCGCGCTGACCAAGGGCTCCCCGAAAAAGACCCTTGTTGTTGACCTGGATGGCGAAACAGTGGAAGTTGAGGCCGATGTAGAAGTTGACCCCGATGACATCACCACGGAAGACATCATCAACGGCGTGGTCGAGGGTCGCCAGCGGCCGACCAATGTGAGCTATTTCGCCTTCACAGCGACACCCAAGGCCAAGACCTTGGAGCTCTTTGGGCGCAAGGATGAAGACGGTAAGCCAATCCCCTTCCATGTGTATTCGATGCGGCAAGCCATCGAGGAGGAGTTCATCCTTGATGTGCTCAAGCACTACACGAGCTACTCGACCTTTTACAACCTTGGCTCCATTCACGACAGCAAGGTCGTGCCACAGCAAAAGGCACGCAAGGCCCTGACTCGTTTCGCCAAGCTGCACCCTCACAACATTTCGCAAAAAGTTGTGGTCATCGTGGAGCACTTTCGCGAGCACGTTGCCGGCAAAATTGGCGGCAAAGCCAAGGCCATGCTGGTAACAGACAGTCGCAAGGCAGCTGTTCGGTACAAGCTGGCCATCGACCGCTACATCCGCGAACAAAAGTATCTTGACCTGCACACCCTGGTGGCGTTCTCCGGCTCAGTCATCGACCCGGATTCTGGTGAAGGCGAGTTCAATGAAAGCTCGCTGAACCCCGCAATCAAGGGGCAAGAGCCCTCTGAGGCGTTCAAGTTGGATGAGTATCGTATCTTGCTGGTTGCCAATAAGTACCAGGTCGGGTTTGACCAGCCTCTGCTGCACACAATGTACGTCGACAAGAGGCTCTCGGGCGTACTGGCCGTCCAGACCTTGTCACGCCTCAACCGCATGTACTTTGGCAAAAGCGACACCTTCGTGCTGGATTTTGTGAACAAGCCCGAAGAGATTCTCAAGAGCTTCCAGCCCTACTACCGTACGGCCCAGCTTGAGGATGTCACCGACCCGAACATCGTTCATGAACTGCTGAGCAAGCTCAACAAAGCGAACGTCTATTTCTGGACTGAGGTTGAGGCTTTCTCTGAGGCGTTCTTCAGTCCAAAGGTCAAAAACCAGGGCGCCCTTCATGCTCAGCTCAAACCTGCTTTTGACCGCTTCGTTGCTCTTGAAGTAGAAAAGCAAGAGCTCTTCCGCAAGGACCTGGGCTCGTTCCTTCGCCTATACGAGTTCCTTTCGCAAATCGTGCCGTACAACGACACTGAATTGGAGAAGCTTTTCGTGTTTGGCAAGAATCTGATGCCAAGGCTGGCAGAAGCCGCGCGAGGGGAAGTCCTGTCGCTGGACTCAGATGTGAAGCTGACCCATTACCGACTGCAGCGCCTTGGTGAGCAGAAGCTTGACCTTGAGAAGGCTGAAATCATCAAGCTCCCTGGCGTCAGCGAGGCCGGCACAGGTGCACGGCCTGAGGATGAGCACAAAGAGCTGCGCGAAATCGTTTCGAAAATGAACGACCTGTTCGCGGGCGAAATCACTGAAGCTGACTTCATCGGCGCAGTGACGGCATGGAAGGGCCACCTCATGGCCAATGAAGCGCTGGCAGAGCAGGCAGTGAACAACTCCGAAGAGCAATTTTCAATGGGGGACTTCAAGGATGCGTTCATGGACGTCATCATTGACGCCAAGGATGCTCAGAACAGCATTGCTGACCAACTGCTCAAGGACAACCGTGTCTTTGGCGTCATGCAGAGCATGTTGGCAAAAATGGTTTGGCAGCAATTTCAGAGTGGTCGGGGGGCTTAGGACGATGGCAAAGTTAACGCCATTTCCGCCCCCTTCTGGCCTGCCGACTTTCCCACGGCCGGGCCGGGCCGGGCCTGGCGCAGTGCCGTGCCAAGCCCGGTCAAGCGGATGTGCACCTGCGAGTATTCCTGTCCTACTTGTTAAATGCGGAGCCCTTCCGGGACTCGGCCGAGATGCATGCCACGGCTTGCTTGTGAGAGCAGGCTGGTTCGCTTCCACTGACTGATTGCGCATACTGCTTAGCTTTTGTGGAGCCCTCACCGGTGTGAGTGACAATGAGTTCAGTCGGCGTGTGCCGGAATACAAAAGACCCCAAAAGCGAGAAATTCACGCACAGGGTGCTGGGTTGGACTGAGCGGGAGCCTATAAAGGAGAAGGTCAGCTTTGGCAGCTAACGCTAAGCGGCGAGTGTGAGGTGAAGGGCTCCCTTGTACCCTTGAAGGCTCGCCAGCAGCGGGCCTTTATTCCTTCTGCGGGGCAGCTCCCCCGCTTCAAACCCGCCAAGACCCGCTCAGACCCGCTTCACGTTAAACGACTCGCAAAGGCCGTCGATGACGTCCTCGGGCAAAGCAAAGGAACTGTCTCGAATCACGTCACTTCGGTCAAAAAGTGCAAAGCAGTGCGCACTGTTGTGCTGGCGACTCACGTACCTGATGCCGTCCAAGATAGGGTGTGCAGCATGGAGCGCTGCGGCCCATTGCTGTGGAATGCTGTAGTCGCTGCCTGCGGAAATGTCGTTGTTCAAGCCAAGGGCTTTCAGAGCGTCGCCGGTCAGGTCCGCCACAGTCAGCCGCTTGCGCGAACGGTGGGTGAAGGTCACTAGGTGCCGCTCACCCAACTCAGCGTCGGACACTTCATAGCTGCCCGCAACAAAACGCGAATTTCCGTGAATGACAGATTCGCAAAAAGCTGTCTCAGCGTCCTGAGCAACATAGAGCACGCCAAAAGTTGCGGCGCCGGGGTTTCCTGTGGGGTCGGGTAGCCCTGCTGGGTCGTCGAAGCGATACGCCCCTTTGACTGCAAAATAAGGCTCGGTTGCAGGGAAACGGCTCAGCCTGAAAAGGCCCGCCACCGGCACGACCACCGAGCGCACTTTGGCCAGTGCGGCCGCGTCAGGCAGCCTCGACATGCCCGGCGTATTCTTCAGCGAATGTCTTAGCAAGGTGAGCGACGCGCGCGAGCTTTCCGCCGGCAAGGGCTTGCTCCAGCGTCTGTCCGCCGAGGGCGCCATGTGGGCGATTCCAAAAAATCACTTGCGCTGCAGGGTCTACGTTCTTCAGAAGCAGACAGATGGCTTTCACTGTTTCAGCGGACAAGTTAAGGAATGCCGCAGGGTAATGGTGCCTCCCCGCTACCTTCAAGCTGAAGAGCTCGTGCCGCTCACGTGCCTGGTCCAAAGCTTGCCGCTGACGCCCGCCCCAAGCCTCGCCCAGAGCGGCCCAGCCGACGAGCAGGCCTGATGAGACCCATTCGTGCTTAACTGCCTCAGAAGTTTCGGCCCGAGTCAGGCCCTCGCCCTCTTCCTGCGGCGCCTTCGAGGCAAGACGCTGTCGCAGGGCATTCACGGCTGTCGCCGCAGTGGACAAAGGACCGGGCTTTTTCAAACTGTTCTCGCTCAAAATCGAGAGCAACCGTTTGAGGGTGAGGGCTTGGTCAGCGAGCAGGAGAGCTTGCGCCGTCTGCTGTTTGCGTATCGCTTTCAAGACTCGCTCTTGGTCAGATAGCTTTTCATTCAAAAGGCGGAGTTCTCGAGCTGCCCTCCTGTTCGCCGAGATTTCAGGTGTATTCGGGTCCAGCCGCGCAGTACGTGTCGGTATATCAAAATTGCTTTCGTACCTTGAACGCTTCCGGGCGTCTTGGAGGGCCTTGAAAACATCATCGCCCCCTATCGGCCGCTCACCTTCACGGAGAAACGGGTCTGGGGGCGTTTCCTTGCTGCGACGGGCAGGGCTGCTGAACTTGCCCTCGATTTTGAGGCGCGAGAGGTCCTTTGTGCTCATAACATGAGGATACCAGAGCGGCCGGCCAGGAGCAAGCAGAGCAAGCATCGCGCAAATCCAGACGTGGAAAAAGCCGTCTGGTTTTTTTATCCGGGGCGGTTGTTGAAATCAATCAAAGGTTGGTGGTGCTGAATCAGTTCAGTGCGAAGGTTCTTGCGGTACTGGTGCGGGGGTCTTTGTTGCGGAGGAGTCTCTATCAATCCCCATAGCGGGGACATTTCTGAACTTAGCTAGGTACTTACCTGTTAAAAGGTGGGGTGCGGCCGCGCGGATGCGGCTCGCAGTTTCGAGGTCTCCGAACTGTTTTGCTCTCAAAGCCGCTTTGACGGTTTCAGGGAAGGCATCCACCTTGCACCTACCCCAAAGCGAAGGGCGGGCAAGCCTGTGGACCAAATTAAGAGTAGAGATGCCTGCCCTTGGACCTAGTAATTGGAGCCGCAATCGGTGCGTGGACATCGATGGAGGGCTCATCACCCCAAACAGTTGCATGGAGCGCCGGCCAAGGTGATTGCGCCAAGTCATAGACTTGCGTCCCCAGGATTTTCCTGCCTCGACCTCCAACAATAGCCCCATGGCCATCATCACCCAATCAATACTCGTCAACGCTGTCAAAACTGTCGGCCGCATGACCCTGGAGGAAAAGTCAGAGCTTGCTAACGAGGTATTTGCTCAGCAGCCGCACCTGCTGGCATCGGTGATTGTCCAGCAGCGCTACGGGACATCTCTTGAGCAGCTCGATGTACTGGTCAATCTCTTGCTGACATTTTTCCAGGCCATGAAAGACACAGTACTGGTCTGGCCCATCATCTCCGAAGACATGCAAGAAAGCTGTTTGAAACGCGTTGTAGGGCGAATCAACTTCGTTGAAGGCCTCAGTTCCGCTCAGACAGCCGAAGCCGTTGCCGATTTCACCAGCAGCCATCCGGAGCCCCATTTGATTGCATTTGTCTTTGACGAACTCGGTCAAATGGACATTCTTGACATCAAAACGGAAGCTGAGAAGTACTTTGTTTTGGCAGCAGTGAATATGGTCGAATGCATCTGTGAGGCTGCGAAAGCACTCGCTCCAGTCAAAGGTTAAGGCTGGCAAGTAGGAGCAGCGGGCTGACAAGAACCGCCCTGCCCGACCCGGGCAGCTGCCATGCCGCTAGGCCAATCGTCTTGCTGCATCGCTGCAGAGCAAGACCCATTCCTCGTACGAACCTTGCCTTTGGCCGTCTCTTCGGTCATAGACCATCCAATACGACCTCAGCTCTGCTTCGACAGCGATGACTAGCGGCTCTGCCAAGAAACTCTTGCATGCGGCCATCAAGCCAGGCACAGCCCCATATGCTGAACTGGCGAATTCAATAAACAACTCGAGGTCCGGCTGCATGCCGCGGAATCCGTCGTCACCGTCGGGCAAGGTTGCCCGGCGCCCCGACAGGAACACCCGTAACCACGGCAAAGAAATCAGGGCATCAACAAGCTCTGTTCGGAAGCCTTGTTGATTGCCCGCAGCGTACTCGGTGAAAGCGCGAATCGCCGAAGCAGTTTGGCCTGCGTCAGTGGCAAGGCCCTTCAACGCGCGTTTGGCGGCCGGATAGTCGCCCAGCTCAAGCAGGAGTAACGGCAGGGCGAGCCGCACGCCGAAGTTGTCAGCAGGATTGAGCCTCAACTGCTTGCGAGCGAGGCGCACCGCTGACTTCAAATCGCCAGCCACAACGTGCATCTCAAGCCTAAGCCAAAACATCCGGTGATAGAAGCGGTTACCAACCTGACTCCAAAGAATCTGGCCTTTGAAGCCAATGGGGATGAGCGCCTCGGCTTGCTTGATATAGCGTTCCAGGGTGGCTGAAGCGCCCTCCTCTTCGGCGTCGTACTGCATTGAAGCCAAGGCCAATCCAGCTTCCAAGAAACCAGGCTGAGCAATCAAAGCTGCCTCGACCCACTTGCGGGCCCGCTTCTGCTGCGGCTTCGTGAAGTCATCGTAGCCTTGCCATTGGCCGTCCAATTCCTCAACGAGCTCGTAACAAGCGGGACTCCAATCGAAGAACCCTGCTGACGCTGTGGCAGTAGACGAAGCTTCTTCATAGCCATAGCCATTCCCATTACCTTCGTCTACCAAGAATTGGTACAGCGCAGTCCGGGCCTTCAGGGGACTCCGGTTCCGCACCTCTTGCCAATTCTTGCCGCCGCACAGCGCAGCGCAAACGTCGTCAAGAACGTCCTGCGTCGGCGTGTCGCTAAGCATTCCAAGTGTCTGGCCAAGACGCTCGAAGGCCTGGAGCTGTGCCTCCGGCATCTTGACGTCAGCCTCCGGCTGAACCAGCACCAAAAGCGTGGAGCTCAATGCGTCAAGCCAGGCTTGGGGAGCCTTCGCTAGGTCTGGCCCCAGAGCGCGCGCGAGGTGTGTCGACAAGTGGTGCCAGTCGGAGAAGCGGACAGCCTGGGACACGGCCTCAAGGGCTTTACTGTGTGGCGCTAGGCTTGTTCTAGCGAGGTACTTCGCAGTGAGCTTGATGCGCTGAGTGATGAGAGCCGCAAGTTCAGCAGGCTCATGTCGAAGCATCGTGACGCGAAAGCTCAGGTCGAGGTCGCACACCACATCATCAAATGTGGATTTGGTAGGGAAACGGGTGTTCACAGGCACTCCAAAACAAACGACGAAAGGGCGGCCCGCTCGACCAGCGTTTGCAAAGTGTTGTGTGTAACTAAGGTGATGATGCAGATTCGAAGTCGCTCTGGCAGGTTCTCCGAGGCGGGCGGAAGGTGTGCGACGAACACCGGCCCACAGCTTACCTCAATCAACTCGAGCTCGGGGCGAGCCTCGCTTTATCAGCACAGGAATTACCTTCGCCGAAGAACGCAGAGTCTTGCAGTCGACTATCGAGAACACGGACCATGCAGACGTGGCTCATACCGACGCGTAGAAATTTCTTTGTGTGTCTGCGCATGGACGGTAACTGGCGTATCGCCGGTAACAGAGCCTGGCCTTGAAAAGGACCACTCACTCCCCTGCGGCGATTGAACGCCAGCAAAAAATGGGCGGACACGAGGTCCGCCCAAATCAGAAATCAACGCCTCCCTCAGTGCCTATTCAACTCAAGTCTTCAGACCCGCTCGGAACTTCAACAAGCACTTCGGCCAAACGGACCTCACGAGCATCGACGCACGCCTTGAGCTTTCGCACCATCTCCGGAAGGTCACCCACTCGAAAAATGTCCTCGTCCACTTTCTCAGCGTAGAGCAGTACCAACGCTTTCTTCGCCTCAGCAGATAGTGCCATCAGGTCAACGGGAATCATCAATCTGATTTGCGGGTCATCGAGCATTCGTGAAATCGCCTTGTTGACAGATTGCTCCTCGCTCAGTACCGGGGACATGAAGTCCCTGACCTTTATCGAACCGCTCACTACTTTGACAACAATCGTTGGCACCCCAAGGTAAGCGGCGCAAGCGTCAGACACGTCTTGGCTGATGTGAGCGGTGCAGCGCATGCCGACTCTCAGTTGATTGATATAGCCGTACGTCACGCCCAAATTGCGGGCCATGACGTTCAGGTCCTCGCCACGACGCCGAGCCTCATCAAACAGCCAGGCAATCAATGGCCCGCCCTGGGCCGCATAAAGGCGACGACCTCGCTCGTCTTCCGTCTCCATAGACAGTTCTGTTGCGTTGCCCCGGTTGATATTGGCAGCGTTCATTGGATTTGCTTGGTTCAACTTGTTTCCTATTTGTCCGTCTCATGCAAATGCATGCACTACGTATAGCAACAGGATTAATTCACCGAAGAAATTCCAAAGTTGCAAGGACCCCGAGCAACAGAATGAAGATTCACTCAACAAAGACGGAATATTCACGCTTCGCTCAGTTCTTGCAAAATTAGCTGACACGAAAATGGGTCTCGTTAGTCTAATGAATAAGAAGGCAGCGACTGGTGCTTATGTTGAACACCACTGATTTAGGCCTCCCAACCAATTTGCTTCACAAAGGATTGAATAAAACTCATCTTTCTACACAACTGAAAACTCGACGAAGGGCGCATAGACGAAAAAACAAAATTCATCAAAAAAATCGGCCAATGCCGCATGAAACCTGTTACCAATCATTTACGAAAAGAATGCCTATGCCACAAGCAATTAAGACACCCACCAGCATCAAAAAAGTGAACCGCTATTCCAAAAAATCAGACGGATTGATAGGAATTATTCGCAACCAAGAACCGCTCAATGAATGTGTCGATTACCTGCACGACAAGCGTCTAGCAAAACTTGAACATGGGGTTCATCTGCGAACCGGCTGGGGTCGGCGAAGCGTTTCGAAGGCACTTGTCATTACGCAAGCATCAACAAGGTACTTTGACCTCATCGAGCAAGCACGTCGCAATATTTCAGACCTGTTTACACATGCTGAATTCGCAACAATGCTCAGCACAACATGCTCAGAAATATGGGATTGGCGGCCTGGTTGCTCGATGGCTGTTGTCGTTGCAGACAGCAATGGTATCGACCTGTACTGCGAGCTTACCGATGAATGCGACCTTCATATACTTCTTAAAAAGCTCCTTCAATTGGACATGCTTGAAAACGAAGCTTTGTTTGATATCTGCGAATACGCATGGAGAGGTGCGTCCAATCTTGACCTTGAAGGTTATCTAGAAAACTTCGATTTTTTCCTTAAGGCTGGTTGAAAAATCCCCCTGCTATTCACGTCCAGGCCTGGTCCGAAAAAATATTTTCAAAATAGTTGACACAAAAACGGACCTCGTTAGTCTAATGGTATACAGGACAGACACTCCTGCATCTCTTCAACAACACTTCAAGGAACTGCATGTCAAACATCACTACCGCACTCGAACAGAACATCTCGAAAATCAACTCGGAAATCAGCAGCACGGAAAGGCCCTTGGCTTTCGAATACGAGGAGGCCTATTCGTTCTCTACGTGGTACGCATCGGAGCACCTTGGCGCGAAGACCATGTTTCAAGATTCACCGAGCAGCTCCGAAATTTCTATTTTGGCCGTCGCTCGATATGAATGGATTCTTCAAAAATATGTCAAGTCCATCTCGAGTATCTTCACTGAAAGAGATGTGGTGGCGCTGCTTGACTGCTATCAAGGAGAAATCTTCTTTCCTGACCGGTTTGATTCCATTGCATCCGACCTTTGCAACCACCTGGGGATTGAGCTTGACGAGTATGAGTCGTCAGATGTTGCTGAGCTTATCAACAAGCTGCGAGGGTTGAGCCCGATTCAATGCGCAGTTCTCGCAGAAGTACTCGAACACCTGTGGAACACGGACATGAGGGCCGGCCTCAACATTGGGGACGCATGTGCCGCTCGAGGGATTCAGTTGCTGTAACGGCGGGCATCAACTTACAGGCCGTGCAGCAAAGGATGTAATTCGCTGCTGCACGGCCAGTCATGACTAAGCTCGAGAAGGCCTTTCCCAGCAATGAAAGTCGCCCTTCGTCTTGCTTCTCTTCCCCTCCATAAGTATTCCGGTCGCTTTTCAAAGCTATGTTGGTTAGACCCGGGGATGGCAATCTAGCTGCGAGAATACTTTTGCCAAGCAGACCAAATCGCATTGGCCAACCACTTCACTCAGGGGAATACGTGAGCAAAAGACTCGAAAGCGATACAGCATTGAAAGGTCACCTAGACGCCGTCCTCGGAAGTTCAGCTGCGTCGAAAGACGCACAGGATTGGTACGCTAGGCTCGACGAGTTTGTATCTGAAGTCAAAGCAGCAATCCCTCACAAGCTTCAGGATGCACTCTTCCTTAAGAGACTTTGGGATGACAACCCAGTTGCATCTACAGGCATGGGCTCAGTCAAGATGGCACCGGCACTTGACGACCCGACCTTTCGAGCCTGGTTCGCAAGTGAGGTTGCGAAACCTTTGCCGGCCGACCCGACTGCGGCTGAAGTGCAGTTGACGCAGTTCTACGATGGACTTTGCCAGCGCCTCAGCGTTCTTTGTGGACGCACACCGCGCCTGAAGCTCAACCGCGTCCTTTGCTCAATCTATCCCGAACACTTCACTTCAGTTGCGGACCCTGGAAAGCTGCTGTTCCTCCACAAGGAGATGGGAGGGGGCAGCAACGACCATCCAGTTCACGCGCACAGAGTAATTCGAGCACGATTCGACAACCTACTTGGCCCAATAGCCTCTACGAGCCATCTCGAGTTGATGCGCCGAGTTTGTCTTCCCTGGCTGGTCTACGAGCGCCTCCCTGACGAAGCAACAATTGACACCCCTTCAGTCCCGCCCTCTGCCATTGAGGGCTTAATGCCGCTTCCTGCGAGCTTGCGGAGAAAAGGGCTGACTGCAATGAAGGGTGGCTTTCCAGCACTTCTAAGCTTTCTGCCTGAATTGAAAGATGGCATCTCAAAAGATGAGTTCGCAGACCTCGTAAAGCAAGCAAATCCTGAGCTCGCACAAAGCACCCTCAATTCCAACATCAATGTCGTTGCGCGCGAGTTTGACTTATGTCGGCGCGATGGAGAGATGTATACCCTTAGCGCCCGAGGCATCAATCTTCTAAGCACGCAAGACCCCGACGAGTTTGCGGACATCCTTCTGACGAGAGTACTCGGCGTTGACCACGTCATCAAAGGACTGGAAACAGAGGCACAGCCAAAAACAAGTCTTGTTACCTTGCTTAAGAGCGTACATCCAGGCTGGACATCAGACTTCGCGCCAACATCGATTCTTAATTGGTTAACCAGCCTCAGCGTTATCGAGGTGAATGACAAGAAGCTGCTCCAACTTACCGAGCGAGGAAAGCGGTGGGCTGAGCTTATTACTTGGACTCCAGAGTGCTTGCCCAAGCAACTGGAGTCCATTGTTGAAATCAAGTCAACCGCGACAGAGCCAATTGCTCTACCTTCATTTGCACAGATATCTGAGCGACTGAAGAAGTTGGTCGCGGGCAAGCTGGTGTTAGACCCATCTTTGATAGGTCAACTGCACGCAGGACTCTGGTTCCACCCCGTAAGGCATTTCGCTGTGCTGACCGGCATCTCAGGCTCTGGCAAGACTCAACTTGCTCAAAACTATGCATTGGCCCTGTGCGATTCAGACATCAAGGACAGCGAGCACGTTCGAGTAATCCCTGTTCAGCCTGGATGGTATGACCCAAGCCCATTGTTAGGTTACGTCAATCCAATTCAAGAATCGTCATATCGAAGCACGCCTTTTCTTGACCTTCTACTTCGAGCAGTGGCAGACCCAGACTCGCCATACATAGCAATACTGGACGAACTTAACCTTTCACATCCGGAGCAATACCTCGCACCCGTCTTGTCTGCAATGGAGACGCACGGATGGCTTGACCTTCACCAGTTGGGTGAGGGAACAACTCAAGTACCAGGTCGAATTCGATATCCAGCAAATTTGGCCATCATTGGCACGCTCAACATGGATGAAACAACGCACGGACTTTCCGACAAGGTACTAGACCGTGCTTACACGCTAGAGTTCTGGAACATCAATGTGCATGACTTCCCCGGATGGGCAACTACCAAACTCACTCAAGAGTTGAAAGATAAGACCCAAATCGTGCTTTCGGCACTTGGCGAGGCGCTATCTCCTGTAAGGCTCCATTTCGGCTGGCGAACAATTGATGACGTGCTTAGCTATTTGGCTTTCCATGCATCGCTATCGACAAACGATTTGTCTGCGCTCGACGACGTTCTGTATGCCAAAGTTCTACCCAAGCTTCGAGGTGAAACATCCACAAAGTTTCAAAAGGCATTAGCAGACACGTACAAAACGTTGGCTGAAAACGGTCTTAACAGATGCGCCGAGAAGATTTTGAGCATGAATGATGACCTGAAGACAACAGGTTCCTGTCGTTTCTGGCGCTAGAAATTGGTATCAGCAATGCTCAAATTTCGCCGAAAACACGACGCACAAGGCTGCACGTGGACGGAGATATTTCCTGGTCAGATTGGTAGCGGCCTTCATGAAGACACCGATTACTTACTTAGCACTGAAAACCAGTGCGACGTTCGCGTATTTGTAGATGACGTCGAGTTGACATGCTGTTCTGAGTCTTTGTTTTCCTGGCGTCCATGTTTCTACGCTGGACGAGTCAATGTTGACGTCTTGAAAAATAACGAGATTAGTACGCGGTACTTTCTTGATGTCAGCCCAAGCAAATCGAAGTCCGGTCAGAGTCAGTTTGACGACATGGTTGCCGAAATTAGGGACTACGACCAAACACTGTTAGGCGGGACGGTGGCCGCGACCATAGAGTTTGGGCATCAAGTCGGAATTGGAAAGTTTGCAAATGACATTCTGCTCACTAGGCTGAGGGAACACGGCCCAATCTTTCTTACTGCCTTGGAAGCCATTGCTCGCGCACCTCACAGGTCTCTCAAAGCTGAGTCCAAAGTGTTGCCGCTTTCTCGAATCCGTGTGCTGCACCCAACAGCTTTACGTGACCGGCGTCTTGTCGCAATTGTCACCGGCCAATCAGTAAGCGAAGAGGATTTTGACTCCATTCAACTCACCAGCTCAACGTCTACGCCAACATTTGACACACCTGCCAACCGAGCGCTGCTTGCCTTACTGAAACGATTTAGAGCCGCGGTGGCAAGAACCCAAGAAGTTGTGCAGAACCTGAAGTTAGAAGCCCCTCAGGATGAGCAAATGACCAGGGTAAAGCGTCGACTTGCAGACCTTGAGTCTCTCAGTTGCCGAACACATAGATTGCTCGTCTGCTCAACGTTTAGTGAAGTCACCTCCGGCGAAACCTCGGCAGCGGGCCTCACCCAGGTAGCTGCCCAACCAAAATACAGTCGCGCCTATCGTATCGGACATCGGTCTATGTCCATCGCCGTAGAGGGTGGAGAAACTCAGGACCATTTACATGCGCCGCCCTCATGGGGTATCTATGAAACGTGGTGCTATCTTTTGGTCCTCAAATCGATAGTAGAGATTACCGGAGTCTTAGGTCTGACTTCTAAGCCGCGCGCGGCATCTGCGGAGCGAAGTACCTCCTTTACCATCTCAGACGGCAGCTCTCTTGAGGTGCTGTTTCAAGCAACATTTCCCTCCCTGAAAGCCGCAGGCAGTAGGTCTGGGTGGAGCCTTTCCAAGGAGCGAAGGCCGGATATTGTTTTGATTCAAACCGTGCACGGCAAGGAACAAATGTTGGTATTCGATGCGAAGTGGCGGCATGGGCGCGAATACATCTTGGACGCAATGGAGTCCGGCCACATCTATCACGATGCTTTGCGCCTTGGCTTTGAACCGCCTACTCACTGCCTGCTACTACTGCCTGGTTCAACTTGTGTTCAGGAGTTAGAACAAGATGATTACATCACTTCACATGGCGTAGGAGCCTTCAGCAGCATCAGCATCGGAATGGCAGGGCCAGACAGGCTCAAGCAGTGGCTGAAAAAGTGGTTGGCCGCCTCATAAGACTGTTCTCCTCATAGAACTCGTTGGCAACAAACGGTCGAGGCCATCACCACATATAAACATGCGGTCCTAGACCTGATTCCACTACTTTCGGAATCAGGTCATGAAACAAGCCAACCCAGCACAACCACTGCCCCGCGACGAGTACGGCGCTCTTGATACAGCCTCGTCGCTGACTCCACCGCTTCGCAAAGATGCACAGGCATTCATTGCCGACAGCGTCAAAGCCAATCTGCTTCCAGCCCCCTACCAGACCTTTTCCAAGCGAGAGTACGAGTGCCTGAACCTCGACATCTACGACGTTCTTGTTTTCAGAGGGCGCGTCAAAGGACTGATTATCCAAGCGCGCACCTTTTGGAGAGATACACGCAAGGGGTACACAAGAAGCACGAAAACGTACTACTTGGTTCTCAAAGCCAAACGAAAGCTGACCGCGTCAGTGATTGAGAACAACACTTGCTCCAAGCGTGCCAAGAACACAACCGCGCTCGGCCAGCTTGTCAACCACTACATGGGCAAGATTGAAGTCAAATGCAAGAAGCCGTTGGTACCAATCTCTTGGGCGTACAAGGTACTGGCAAAAGACCCTGACGGACGCCTGCTCAGCGCTTTTGACGACTCTGAATACAAGATTGGAAAATGGCGGCAAGAAGCAGTTGCAGACGACCACGGCGGGGGCTTCTACTACTACGATGACCAAGAACTGGCGATTGCCGCTACAGAGCGCGGCCAGACCTTCTCCGACTCCGTTTCGGCCGGCAAGCAGCTCGTACTTTGCCTGGTTGAGGTCTCAGGCCGGACAGTTGAATACAACGATGGCAAGAAGGCATCTTCGCGGCTTCGAGTCATGCAAGAGCTTCAGGCCGTGGTGCTTGGCTCTGGAGCAGAGTGAGCGTTCTCCAGTCAAGGAGGATAGCTTTTTTAGTCAAATTTTGCTGACCGTTCAGATTGAAAATGTTGAACCGTTACTATCTGATTCAGCCAGCCGCCATGTACTTGTTGGTACGAATCCAATGAATTTCAGCTGCTACATAGTGCCCTTGCCAACACTCGATTCTGACTCCCACCATGTACTTTATAGCCCCACAACTACAACTCCAATCGCGGGATACGCTGGACGATTGCAGCCATTCAACATCAAATCTCACAGGCCAGAAACTGCGGGATGGTACTTGCACCGACATGAAATACAAGCATAAATGTCGGCAAACTTAATAGGGTCCGGATGAGCGACCTGTTGAAATTCACTGCAAGTAAACCGCAAATTTCGCTACTCAGTTCAGAACGGAAGAAAGTCAACGCGCCTGCAAGCCGAGACTTGCTTTGTCGTTGGGTCGACTGACTCACAGTTCGCGTAGCATGCCTCCATTTCCGATTTCGATACCAGTGCAGAATCCCTGCACGACTTCCAGCACTGTTCGCGAACGTCCATATCCATGAACCTAGCAGAATCAACCTGCCCACGGTCATGCGCTGCTTGCATGGCGGCAGTATCAAGATACGGAAGACGTGGGACGACGTACGATTGAAGACGCTCAATGTTATTTTTTAGCATGACAACGTCTTGACGGGAATTGGCAACTGCATTTGATATTGAAGCTTGCTGAGATTGTTCTGTAGCACTCCGAAGTTCTTCAAGCTTTGACGATACCTTCTGTTGGGCGGCAATGAGACTGCGATTTACCGCGATGCAGTAGCTTGACCTCATTTCGATATCATTGGGCAATCGCCTAGCGTTACGCCGAACCTCTTGGTCATTGGATTGTCCAAATACCAATGGGATTACGCCAATTAAAAATAGGGCCAAAAGGCCGCGATGCCCATGCATGTTTTCTATCTCCATACGGTGCGTTAAACGTTCGGGTGAACCTGGCGCCAAGGGCGATACGCCAGGGCCGGGCTGAAGAAAATGTAGAGAGTCCCTTTTTCTCCCCGCATCGGTCAATTCAGCCTTTGCTTGAAGATAACACACACTCATATGAACGTCGCTCGCTCCCCTTTTGGGGGGAGCGACGCAAATCCTATTTGACTGCTCTGGGCAACAAACCTGGCAGGAAGTAACCAGCCGACGAAAAAATCAACAGACCAGCCGCCGCTAAATTGGCCCGAATGGGGTAGACATTTTTGAATTGAGACTGGCCGCACCGAATCGGACAAAGCACTCTATTGCTTCAGTAGACGCAGATTGACTTTCAGGCCTTGGTCTTAACGAACCCACACCGCTGCAACGCCCTCATCAGGCTATCTTGGCCATCACCGCCCACTGCTGAAAACAACTCTTGCCAAAGTCGGTAGGTCTTCGTTTCACGCACCCCTGTTGCCGGCGCAGTGCCGTAATGTCCGGCATCGACTGCTTTGACTGCAATTTTGATTGACGCCATCGCTGCCCCCAAGGGGTCGCCCACTTTCTCGTGTGGGACTGCCGGGGCTAAGGTACTGCCGGCCAGGCCATGCAATGCCTCTGTCAGCTGATTGATGGCAGCCAGGGGCACAGCCTTGGTCTTGCCCAAGCTGGCTGCCTCCAACACGAGCTTGTGCGCTTCCTTGATGCGCCAAACAGGGTCAACTTTGTGAGCAACTTCTTCAGCCTTCCTTTGGGCCTCCCGTCGCTGGGCAGGGACGACGACGCGGTCCATCAGGTGCTGGCGTTGCTCTGGTGTGAGACTGGCTTCAAGGTTATCTGGAATAACCCGTGAATCCCACGGCAAGCTGCAGACCTGCGTTTGGCGTGTGAAACCGTGAGAGTTGCCTTCAACGCCCTTACGGACATAGGTGGACTCAATGAGGAGGACGCGGTTGCCGCGGCGCTTTGTTTGCAATTGGGGCTCCAGTAGTGGGTGATGCAGGGTGTAGCTACTGGGTGCAAAGAACCAGGACTGACGAGTTCAGCGCGGACTGCTTGCCCTAAAGGTGGCCGGCATCAATGGAGAGCTTCAGCCAATGACACGCAAAACCACATTGGCACGTTCAGAATTCTTAGTCGCTCTCGACATTGGACTGTCATCCATCAACACTAATATCCTCCGAAGCTAAATCTGGCCAAAAACGACCTGGGGAAAGAAAAAAGTGAATAATCGTCTGAAAAAACAATATTCCGTGGCGGTAGCGCTAATCGCAATTAGCGGACTTGCCAGTGCAGCGACCTATACCACAGTCATCTTGAATACCCTGGGTGGGAAATTCAGCGAAGCTTCAGCAATTAACAACCAGGGACAAGCTGTAGGTTACTCAACTACTGCCAAAGGTGACTACCACGCAACCATTTGGACTGGTTCCTCAGCTCTAGATTTAGGTACTATCGGGGGGGGCAGCAGCCGGGCTTTTAGCATCAACGACAAGGGACAAGTTGTCGGCAATGTAGGCGGAGCGCTAGGTCACGCTGCGATTTGGGACGGAGAAACAGCGAGAGTCATTCACGCCCCCAATGAAGTCCACAGCATGATAAGTGGAATAAACAATAACGGCCAATCTGTTGGCTATTCATCCGAATCCGCCGGTTACTTCGGGCACGCAGTACTTTGGAACGGCAATACCCCTACTACTTTAGCTCGACCAATTTATTGGTCGAACGGCGAAAGTCGGGCCTATGCCATAAACAACTTTGGACAATCAGTAGGTTACGTGGACCTGAATACCGGTCGCCATGCAGTCTATTGGGATGGCGCGAAAGTGACCGATTTAGGAGCATCACTACCGCAAGGTCTGGCATGGAATGAAGCGTCGGACATCAACGAGGTCGGCCAAATCGTTGGCTTTGCCAATGTTGGCGTGAAGGACTATGCAGTTCTGTGGAAGGACTCGATAGCGACATTTTTAACCAAACCAGGGGGGACATCAAGTAGGGCAACAGGCATTAACAATGCTGGTCAAGTAGTAGGCTACTCAAACAATCGTGCCATTCTATGGAACGGTACAACTGCCACCGACTTGAATTCATTCCTAGATTTGAGCCTCGCAAGGACAGGCTGGGTGCTTCGAGAAGCCCTTGGAATCAACGAGTCCGGTGCAATCGTGGGCAATGCTTACAACACCAAAACTCAAATGACTCAAGGGTTTATTCTTTCTCCTGTACCCGAGCCGCATACCTATGCCCTGTTGTTTACCGGTCTTGGCCTCATTGCTGGCGTTGCTCGTCGGCGCATCAAGCAGCAGTAAACCGTTAGGCTTCGGTCCAGCAACAGAACCGGCTCAAGTGGCCGGCTTCTTCGCATGTGGATTCGCTTTGCGGAGTAAGACTCCGCCGATATTCCCTATGCCGAAATTGCCAGAATACCTCGCAACCCCACATTGAACCCCACAAACGGCAAACCCGGCACAGTGGCCGGGCCTGGGAACCGCGTCAGCTTTTGCCACACCGAACTTTGCCCTCGATAATGACAACCCCCATCAAGAGCCTCTCACTTGCTACACGTCCTTTTCATTTGTAGTCAAAACAAGCTGCGCAGCCCAACTGCTGAACAAGTCTTCTCAAACTGGCCTGGCGTTGAGTGCACATCCGCAGGGACCAACAAAGGGGCTGAGAACCCTTTGACATCAGAACTGGTCGAATGGGCCGACCTGATTTTGGTCATGGAGAAGCAGCATCAGCGAAAGCTGACTGAGAAGTTCCGTGCTCAGTTGTGCTGCAAGCGGGTGGCATGCCTTGGTATTGCTGACAACTATGCATTTATGGAAGATGCCCTGGTCGAGTTGCTGCAAAGAAAAGTTAAGCCGTACTTGGTAAGGGCTGGTGCCGCAGGGTAGTCAACGCAGTCTTTTGATGTGGTCGCACCCGGGTGGAACTTAGGCGAGCCGGGAGCCAAACTTGCGTGCGCGACTTGAGCCGATTCGATGCTCATCTCGAGCCTTGACTTGCGGGAATTCAATCGGCAAGAGCCGGTGCAAAAGCTTCCTGCGTGGCATATGACCAAGGTCAAGCCATATCCGTCTATCCGCTTGCCCTTGTTGTTTTCGTCATCGTGCCAGTCGGGTGTATAGGACCCGGCGTCATAAAGCGTGTGATTCGCTGGGTCTATCGCGGTTTCATCCCTGCTACCCCAGATTAGTTCAAGCAGCAGTCAAGCACCTTGCGCCCAATGCCTAAGCTCTACAACCGAGGCAATGTCTTGAGACTTCCCAAGGCGGAGGTCTGGCGCTCCAGCTAAGTGCGGGACTTCCCAAGCAGAGGACTACAGCATCGGCCTTGCTCGCTATGGTCGTCGCATCCCTCTCTTGGGGGTAGACCCCATTCATCCACGGGGGGTAGTTCCGCGAATCCGACAGTTAGCGCCACCCCGCAACGTACTATGAGCCGGGGCCAAGTCAGCCACTGCATGACTTCAGGGATGAAAAAAATGAAAAATCGATTGACCGGCCTTTTGAATATTGCTTTGGCGTCATTCGCCACTTCTAGTGACGTTATCAGCGCACTAAGGCAAAGCACATGAGGAGCATCATTCTTCGCATCTTTATCACAGCACTTGGATTAGCTATTGTGACCGTTGGCACGGCGATTCTTGTTACTGCGGCGTATGTCGGCCTCTATGTAATTGGCGCGGCGTTAGCTATTGGAGTAGTTGGCCTATTGCTTACTTCCGGTACTAGCTTTTTCAAGTTCGGTCTTGAATTCTTCAAGTCACGCGCGACAGCGCATTCCTCATCCCCAGCAGCCAATGAAGCCCGAAAAAAGCAGATTTTGAAAGCCAATGAAGAACGAGCATTGCGTATACGCAAACTGATTGAGGCTAAAAAATCGAATGCCACTGTCGATGCTATGAAGCAAGACCAACCCTGACTCCAGCAATGGGTTAGGACTAATATTGAACGCAATGAAAATGACAGAGTCAGCGTACGCAGTGTCGGCGCTGCGCTCAAGGGCAACGAACAAAGCGCCAAGGCCAAGTCAGGCCTGCATACAACTTCAGGGATGGGAACAATGAAAATTCGATTGATTGGCCTTGTGGCTATAACTTTGTCGGGCGCTGCACAGGCTTCCCCCGTGTTCGAGGGCCGGTCATCCAATGGTGCAATTGACCTAACGTGCACGGCACACGGCGACGCCGGCACAAACATGTGCGCAATGTTCTATCACCGCAACCTCGATATCACAATTTTGAACAATTGGAGTATCGGAGCTGCCCCTTGGGACGGTTACTCTCCCTCAACTACTACGGCCCAGACACTGGCTGAGGCAGCAGGGTCCAGCGCGACTGGGTTAACAGGCTGGGGCTTACCGACTGGAGATGCAACAGAACCGGCTGGCGCCCTCAATCAGTTCAAGTCAATCTGGAATGACGTGGGTGCTTCATTTTCGTTCTTGGAGGCGCAATTTGCTGGCGTGCGAAACGCTCCATTTGATTTCTATTGGAGTAGCACTATCCAGCCAGGTTTTCCAGGTCGCGCATACGGGTTTTACACAGGAGACGGCAGGCAATTTACAGACGCTGCGTACTATGCGCTATCCGTCGTGGCTGTTCGGCCCGGAGACGTGGCCCAAGCCGTCCCAGAGCCACAAACCTACGCCCTGATGCTGGTCGGTCTTTGCCTCATGGGCCTCGTTACCCGTCGCGACAAGAAGAAGCAATCGTGAACATCAAATCACTCCCCCTAGCCCTCTCACTGTTCGCAAGCATTTTGAGCATAGCGATGCCAGCAAAGGCAATCGGTGCAGAAGCCGCCGAGGCTTGGGCACCAATCACAAGTAGCAATGTAGGAGACAAGTTCTACCTGCAACTCCAAGGGCTTCGGCCCAGCATAGTGAAGGGAAGATTGGGGTATAGCTCTACCATCAAATTTGTGCCAGTCCAAGGCAACATCATGAAGCTAACACGAGCATGGGTCGCAGAAGAGGATTGTTTGCGCGGGTCTGGGCAGTGGCAGAGCACATCACTAGAGAGTGGAGACACGGACACCTTCGCCTTCGCCTTCGGCAGCGGGAACGTATCAAGCGACATCGCGCAAGCTGTTTGCATACAGCGTCAAGCTGCGCTCGAAGCAGGCGAGAAAATCAAGAAGAAGAAATAACCCGTGAGCTAGACAAGGCAATTCGCCACGTGCCCCTACTCCATTTTCCATACCAACCAGGGCTTTGCTGCAGAAGTTTTTCCTAAGCAATAGGTACCACATCACCCGGCAGAAAATTGCCGACGATGGACCCACTAGACCGCGGTACATCGGACAGGTCCAACTGACCAGGCTGGACCTGAGCCTTCCATCTAGCCGACTGCTCTGGAGTGCCAATGGATTGCAACGTGACAGGCGCATCGCCTCCCAGCGGGCGAGCTACTGACTCCGACAGTGGCAAGACCAAGTACTGCCTGTTTTCGTTGATGGACGGCACCGTCCGTGCGGGCGCTGCCGGCGAAGCCGATATCAATGCCCTCGTCATCTATCAGATAAGCGCGCTGGATTTGACCAGGCACGACACATCGCCAGTCCGGTGCCCAGGTGTGGCGTTTGCCGGCCTGCGCGTGGGGTTGTACGCGGGCAGAATCGCAGGAAAGCCCGGCGAGGGCATGGTGATGTCGCCAACTGGTGTTGTCACCGCCCGAGGCACGCCCAGCAATCATCCGCCGGAGAACGCGAAGCACTGACTTTTAGGTGCTTACAACTTTCGCATCAGTGGACTGACGCACCTCAACCGTCTCCTTCAGCCGATGCATCGCTCGCTCGAACTCCTCTGTCGCAGCAACATTGCTAAGAATGTATTCCTCGTTTAAGCCAGAGGACGAGCACACGGTGAGTAGGGCATAGCGCACCACCGGAATGGCGTAGTTGTCCTTGAATCGATTGTCCGGACTCCCGTCCTTATTTGACTTCGCCCAAGTGCTCCCGACCTGTTGTGCGTCAGACGGCACCGCCCCCACTTCATGGAACTGAGTCTGTGCGACTTTCAAGTCGAGAGCATTCAACTCAACAAGCGAGTAGTTCGATGCCCCTGCGTGATACAACAGAAATCCAGGGTAGATGTAAAGGTCTCCGCCGTTCGCGTTCTCTAGGCGAGGAACGTTCATTGATGCGACTATCACTTTGCACTTGCCCAGAGTGAACTTCACCGGCTTCAGGTCAACGATACGAGTTGCCATGGTTCGCTCAGCGACACGATTCGTCTGGCGATGCGCCACGTTGTCCCAAATTCGGTGCGAGCGAGAGCAGCCTAAAAATGCATCACACATCGAATCGAAGGCATTCGCGACTTCATCTGACATCTCGAACTGCGCGTTCAAAAGCGACAGCTCGAGTTGCTCTGCGACCTCCCGTCTTTGAGCAATGCTTTCCTTCGCAAGTTCATGAAGTGTCGCAAACTTCTTCTTCAAAATTCGCTTGAACAGCCAACCGTCGTTCCAACGGTTATAGCGGCCTACTCGCTTGAGCTCAACCTCACGCGCATCATCAAGGTCAATCTTGACCGAGGCATGCTGCGCCTCTGCAGTGCGAAGTGACTCCTTGAACGCGGCCAGGCCAGGCGTCGTCATCTCCGATGAGTTACCACTTCGAATCTCTTGCATTGCTCTTGGATGCAAAGACACCGGCGGAAAAGAATGCAGGAGCGGAACGTATTGGCTTGGTGAAGGGTCAAGCGTTGGCTGCACGACGAGGGGTTGGCGAAATGACACACCAGTCTCGGGACTGTTTACCGTTAATGCCACACCTGCCGGGCCGCTTGTGACTGGCAGTTGGTCAACCCCCACTGAAGTTGTAATTCCCCACTTCGACAATGTCACCCGCACCCCCGGAATGGGAATGAAGCTGTTTCTGAATCGCCAACCCATATGCCACTCCTGGTGATGCTGCATTCGCCGCTTGTCGCTAGTTCCAGCCAGATAGACCCCTGGCTCAGTTTTCAAACACTGCCGATGCTCACCGCACTTTCGCGGCGCTGAGCGCGGCATAGGCTGCATTGACTCGTTTGGCCTCTGCACGTAACGGTGTATCACACAGGACTGTCACCCCTTGCTGACAGCCACTGCTTGCCAAGCCCCAGCAAGGACTCCTTCATCCGCCAGCAAGTCAACTTTCATAAACACCAGCCGGCTGGCTTCTCCATCCACCAGGGGGCTAGCTTCATCGCCCAAAGGGGTACAGGTCAGAGACAACCACTGGCGCAAAAGTCTCGCCCTACGCATTGCACTTTTCAACGCCCTCACTGGAACAGCGCCCATCGATGGAGCCCTCACCCTAGAAACAACAGTTGTGAGCAACGCCCGGCCCGATGGCACCAAACACCCAGCCTTGACTGACCAGCCGGAACACGGCGCGGCGTTCAGCCGTGGCCATTGATGCACAGATGAAGCGTGCATGGGTCGGACTCATCCAATGGAGGCACGATTACGAAGGGAGAGTAGCTCGCGACTGGGCCGGCAAGGCGGTGCGAAACCGCCGCCGTCCCTGCGCATGCCGCCCTTGAGATACGACGAGCTGCGCTAGCCGCGAGTCAGCATCCGGCGAGGGCCCCGTCGATTCGTCGATGGACATTAGGTACGAAACGAAGGGTAGCCGGGCCTGCAGGGCATGGTGAAGGAACAGTTGAGCAAGCCGTCCCAAGAAGACACGTTAAATTTTGGAAAAGCCTTTTGGGACGGCGGCGGTTTCGCACCGGCGCAGCCGGTCGGTAGAACAGCAGCTTTGGGCGTACGTCGCGACGAAAACGTTGTTGACGCGAGCCCCAAGGCGAGCGAGGAGGCATAAGGGGAAAGAACAGCTGCCCCCTGCCCTTTTGCTGACGTTCAACTGCCCTCGACAAGACAAAACAGCAGCAGCTCTTGTGCGTGGTGTGCAGCCTTTTGGCTGCGGGTGGCACGGTCGCTATACGGAAGGACACAGCACAAGCGCTGGTGTCACCAAGGCCGAACAGCCCACCCGTAAACGCCCTTCCACGGAGCCACACCAATGAAATCGTCTCACCCCAAAGAACAGAAAGCCCTACCCACCGACAACAACTCGGAACCCCTGCAGGCCGAACAACATACACCGCACAACAATACCGTTAGCCCTAGTGTGGACAATGCCGCCAACCCGATGATGCCGTCCGGCGACACATCAGTAGTAGCACCAGAAAAACACTGCGAGGAACTTGAACCCGTTCCCAAGAGGCCGAACCGAGGAATCACATCAGAGCGCTCAACAACTGAGCTGAAGTCAAGCATTAGGCTCAAGACACTGGCGATGCTGAATAGGTTTCGAGTGATGCGCACATTGGACGTAGCAGCACTATGCTTTCCGGAGCGCTCCTCCTTCAAAGCTTCTTTGACTGCTGCGCAGCGAGCGGTGAGAGGCATGGTTAAGGCCGGACTGATTCGCCGCTACAAGACTGAGCGATTTCAAACGATTTACGGTCTCACGCAAAAGGGCGCTGAACTGCTTGGGGACGCCGGCATTGATGCCGCGTCATCCGTGCGCAGGACAAGCGATATGACGAATCCCGAGCACCGCCTTTGGCTGCAATTCATCGTTCTGGCCAGCGAAGTTCGAGGCCTCAAAGCGCAGACAGAAAGCGAGGTCATGCAAGCCCTGAATGCAGGCAGAAAACGCGAATCCCCGGCCATCCAAGGCCTTCTGACGGTGGAAGTAACAAAAGCTCAAAAGACGACCAAGCGAATCCTCAGGCCTGATGCGGTGGCAGTTGAGGTCGACGGGGTCACCTGGTACGAGATTGACCGCAGCAAAAGAGGGGCTGACCGTGAAGCATCGCTGGCTGCCCTAGCGGTCGCAGTAGGACGGCGTTTGCAAGACGGCCAAAGCCTTCGCCGGGTTGTCGTTCAATGCCGTTCCGAGCGCATCGAATTGCGCGCCCTCGCCGTCTTGCGCGCCGTCGCCAAGGCAAATAATTCTGAGGTCCTGATTCACCAGCGCAAGCACCTCCGCGAAGTTGAGCCGGGAGTCTTTGAAGTGTGGGGGGCGTTGGAGGATGCCTTACCCGATGGCCGCGTTAAGCTGAAAGACAGCCGACTGGGTCACGTCATTGTTCAGCTACTGCCGACATGGCTGCCGCGGGTTCGGATGGACGACAGAAACAAGTTTTCCACGGCTGGATGGTTCGGTGAGAACTACCTGCCTTACAGACGGCCAAAAGATTGCGAGCAGTGGGGCAGGTTGACATCTCCGTTGCTGGCCAAATCCTGAACAAGGCAATCGACTCGTGGGTGGAAGCCTCAAAGATTCCGAACAAGAGCCGACACTTAGACGCTTATTCGGGAGCTACTAAGATTCACTCGGACACGGTCTAAAAGCCCCATTGCAAAGACTTGAAGCTTTGGGCGGCGGCCTATTTTGGAAGTCCATCTGCCCTGCTCGCCCTGGCCTGCGCTGAGCAAACTCGACCCAAGTAACCTTGTCAGCTTAAGTTGCCTTCGCAGTGAACGCAGAAATGATGCGGTCCATGAATGAGAAGATAAGCTCAATTCCGTACCCCGCAACAAATGCAAGGGCGAACGGCGACATACTCTTAAGTGCGCCCCCATTCACCACATCAGGGGTTAGCAACCAAGTTGACGCCAAACCAGCAAGTGCTCCGAGCCCAACACGTACAACGTGATGAAGAGCTGACGAACTCGCAAATGAATTCTCACTAATTTCCTTGGTCATCTTCCTCAAAATGTATGCATGGGCTCCAAGCCAACCAAGCAAGAGCGGTAGGTAGACATCCCTAAGCCTAGCAGAAACAGTTCTCGCAGCCTCAAGCGCATTAGAGACACTCGGTTTCCCATCATCGATAGTCCTGTCAATATCCGAACAAAGAGTCCAGTAAAACAAGTATGAGGCTCCGGACTTGCATGGCTGCTGCACCCATTTCCAAAGTCTTGTTGGAATCATCTGAAGTTCGGCATCTTCATCCGCAATGCGCGAACTCTCAACTACAAGCAATTTTCGCGCTTCAGCTAGGCTATTTCTTGCAGAAACAAGCGCTTCAGGGCTTTTCCCTTCCTTCTCCTGTTTGGCAAGCGCGTCCACTCTTGCTTCTACAAGGTCTTTCTTTTCAGGCAACTCAGAACTAGCTTTGGCCCAGTTTTTATGAAGTTCGTAATATCTTGCAAGTCCAGTTGAACCCAAAGAGTAGTAGCTCAATGAAACACAAGTTACGATAAGTGCGGCCATAAAAAACAGGGCATTCACGAATCGTCCAAGCGTTAGCCCATGAATGGAGTCACCAATTCTTCCCCAAGTAAAAAAATCACTGATTTTGGGCAACTTTGTCTTTGATGCCGACAAGGTATCTAACGTGACGGGAGCCAGCTTGGCAGTCAAAGTTTGATAGGCCTTCATAAAGGCCTGCTCATGCAACAGCGACAACGTACCTTTTGAAAGTGCTTCACCCGCCTCCAAGAGCGGATTTCGAATGTCATCGTCAATCAGCTTGCCATTTGCTGATGCGAAGTTTAGTAGTACGAAGGCATCTGCCAACAAAGGGCGAAGTCGCCTGCATCGATTAGCCAAGACACGAAATTCACCAACTGCGCCGTTCAACGCAGCTATCGCGGCTCCGAAAAACTGAAGAAACTCAGCACGCCTAGCATCATTGTTTAAGAGCACCTTTCCACTCGCCTTAGCACCAAGCAGAGCCGGCGAACATCCATCTGGCAAAGTGATGCCATTAGAGTGCGCGTAGGTAACGAGTATCTCCGCATCATTGACTAAGTCGTCGATTGATTCCATATCAATTGCACCATAATATTTGGATACGAAGCTTGACCACATAGTTCTGCCATCAGCTAGCGCCTCATTGTTCGGGGTATCACTTTAGCAATAGTTCTAGCTTTGAGGTCCCGAAGTTTGGTAACTGGGGGAGCAATACTTCGATGTACTTCTGCTTCGTTTTGAATTGATTTTGTCCGTGTCCGAACGGCTTTGGCGCGGCTTGGATTTCCTTGCAACCTCTCTGGAGAAGGCTCCCACGGTACTGCTCCATAAAACCCGAATGTTGACCCAGTCCAAGCCTGTGACGCAGCTAAAATCTGTATTTCCTTGAAACTTGGTAGGTTTCTAAATCCTTCTACATGTATTAGAACCGAGGCAGCCTCTTTAAGTAAGGAAACGGCTTCAGCATAAACTGGCAGACCGCGGTCAAAACACTGGCCAAGTAACATAGCCGCCTTCCTCTCCTCAGCTTGAGTCTTAAGACCGACTCGCGTCATGACGACGCAGAGAATGAGAGATGTATCCGGAAGCCAAGGAAAGTCCCGGCACAGCCTATCAAAACATATTAAAGGAATGGATTTCCACCCATCAGTCCGCAGTAGGAAGTAGGCGCCGGCAACAGCCGACACCGGGTCATTTGTAATTCCTTCAATCAATACCCTTGCGATTAACTGAAAATTCGCCATGGAATTTGCAGCCCTAATCGAATCCCTCGCCAGGAATTCAAGCAAGGTTTCTGCTTCGTTTCGAAAGCCTGTTACGACAACCTTGAGCGGGTCAGCTCGAGGGTCATCAGATACGTTTCGTGTGAACAAGACTCGACACGTTCCACCGCCTGGAAGTGAGACGAAGCGCCAAGGAATATTGACCCCTCCCATTTGGAGAAGACTTGAACTCTGGTCTAACCTGATATCAAACTGCCGAACCGAATCGTTGACATAAGTGGATTGAACCTCGACTGGGCTTGGTTCCCATTGCGCTTCTTTGATGGTCCACATGCGTACCCAAATTTTGCCCAAAGAATCAGCTGCAGCCGGTTGCCTTGACTCATTCCTGGCCGTAGCGATTTCTTGGCCGAGACGGAGTGCCGCCCATCCAGACCATTCATTCACTCTGATTTCACCATCACTAAAGTGAACCTCACCGACCCGACCGTCCAAAATTTCCACTCGCCGAGTCAGGGCCTTTCCAGATGGCCAAGTCAAGCGGACAAAGGTGGGACCATCTACGCGGGATACGTCGAAGGTCGCGGGACCTTTTGAACTCGCAACCCCTTCCGAAACTACTCTACCGCTTGAATCGAGTATCCGAAGTGGAAGCGATATAGAGCGCTCTTGGTTTGCATTTTCCGGAACGTTTGCAGAGGACAAGTAGTCTAAAGAAACAACTATTTTCTTCATACTTGGGCCTGCATTGGGTATGCGAAAAGAGGCGGAACAAACTCCCTATCCTCAACCAATAGGTCGCCAAATTGACTCTGCGGTGCTGTTGCACCAAATGAATAGAAGCCGCGCGGAACCTCACAAGAAAAGACGCCGTTTGCTCCATCGTGCTCCTGCCTCAAGCCACGGGCAGAAAGCAAGTACATCTTGGCGAGCGCACGCATTGACTCTGGCAACAAGTCCAACTCCACCTTTACCTTCGGGGCAGAAGTCAATCGCAAGAGTGGAACAAGGTCTCCGCTGATGGTTTGGTCGCTAACCTGTCTTCGTTGCGGTGTCTTGTTCCCATTTGCCAACAGCTTGCGAACGGCCGAAGCAAGGACCTCGCCATCAACGTCCCAGGTCTGCCCGATATCACCCTGTACCCCACAGAAGCCAGACATTGCTGTTAACAATGCCTCTGTGAACCTCGAAACTTTGCCCTCCACCGCAAATGCCAGCTTCCCTTCACCTGTTGCCGCAATAAGCGACTTTGACTTGATGACCACAGGTCGCTTGATGTCGACAAACTTGAGCGCATTGGGATTGGCACCCAGTGACAGCGCAATGTCGGTGGACATTTCTCTGCACGCGTCGATGAAGACGTAAAGGGCCCCTTTAACATCACGCTCTATTGCTCGTAACGTGTTCGAAATGTCAAAGGCCCTTTCCCAGGGCATGGCCTTGCTTCGACCAAAGTCCTCTGCCAACAAGTAGTGGTCAGTGACCATCACGCCGTGCCCGCAGAAATAGAACACACCGACATTGCCATCATCTGAGGTGACTCTTGAGAGCCACAGTTCAAATGCATCCTGAATGTTGTCACGCGTCGCTCTTTCAAGCGTCACGGAGCCGGTGGGAGTCATCACGTTGACTGGAGCAACGGCAGATGCCAATGCCTCGACAGAACCGAGCGCGACAGGCCCGTTCATGAAGCCGATGGCGCCAGGCGCAACCAATGGAGCAAGAAACCAGTCCACTACCGCCTTCAGCGAGAGCGGAGGTGAAGACAGTTGGCCAAGACCAAGGGGGTTGCTCGCAAGCTTTCCGGGTAACCCGCCAATGAGATGTGGATAGTGGCCTACCCCTATCGCAAGAACATGAACGCCAGGGCCTTGAGCCGGGCTTCGCTGATATACCGTTGTCACCGCTGCGCCTGACAACTATTTGGAAAGCCTAGCTGCAAGGCGGACATAGAAGCTTGGCCTCAGAAAGTACCCTCCGTGAGCTTGGAGCGTGCTGTATCCGGTGTCGTACGCGAAGTCTTGGACTCCCTCGAAGACCGGCGACGCTCGGTAGCTCAATACATCGTTCATGTCGAATACGTTCAGCCATCGCGCAAGGTTCTTTGGCATAGGTACCTTTCCATCCGGATAGTGAGATGGAATCGTTTTGTCACTGGCAAGGTAGAGCTTCATCTCCTCGAATAGGCCGACCTGCGAACCGACCGTTATCAGACAATCCACCTTCAAATCAGGCCAGTACTTTGTGAGGATGTCGTACATGATTTCCCCACCGAAGCTGTGCGCAATGACGATGAGCTTGTCGTCTTTCGCGTTCTTGGCATCATTCGCCAGCTTCAGGCCAGCAAGTACAGCCTTAACAATAGGTCCTTCGTTTCCTGGCTCACCTCGTTTTGCAAGATAGACAAAGGCGTCGCCTGCAAAGCGAGTCACAGTCGTGTTGAGCTTCTTCCTAGCGAGTCGGCCCACAAGTTCCGTGCTGACGTCAGGAATAGCATTGACCAGTCGAGATAGTCCTTCTTTCAATTGGCCCAACAACCCGCCCGCCCCAAAATGCTCATCGCCTACATTCTTGTTGACGTAGTAATTAACGAGGTCTGCGAAGTTGTCGTCCGTCGCGTCCTTTAACCATGACAAATCAGGTTTACTGGCCACGTACTCCACAGCGAGGAGATAGGACTTTGCAATGTCATTAGCATCCTCAGGCTTCGACACTCCAGCAAGAGCGGCACCGTACAAGAGGTCGACCGTCTCGGCAAAGTTAAGGCGAGCGCGGTCCACCACGCCGCCGCTGATTTGGGAGGACTTTGATATCAGCTCAACCGTCCGTCCAAAAGCCTCGACATTCCCACCCGCACCAAATTTCTCGTAACTCTCCTCTGCATCAGGCAGGACAGCCATGTTCCATGCGAACTGAGCACCGTCGTCGCCCCAGTACGGGTTCTCGATGGAAAGCGTCTGCGGTGACATACCAAGTGCAGGCCCTACGATTTCCTTCAGAAACTCGTTTCGCCCAACCACGTTATCGCGGTATTCATCACTTTTCCGATTGTTGACACCATGGACGAAGACGATAGGCATGACGAATCCCTCTGATTGGCAGAAAGGTACATCCTACGAATTTGGCGGCGCTTTGTACCCCCCCTAACTTCGAATGCGACTGCACATCGCTCTCAACATGGATTTGGATGAGGATAGTTCTGGCGTAGCGCGCAAGCAATAGTGCCCGCCGCCAAGCAACCTCACACTACTGGGATATCTGTCTCTGACGCTCCGCCATCAACTTGAAAGGGGTTGCTATACGTTTTGACGGCAATAGGTTCGTCGATGAATTAGGACACTCATGCAAGCATTTGGAAATGTTGGAACCGACCCGATTCGAAGAGAAGCAAAGGCTTCAGGCAAGGTTTATTGGGAATTTCGGGTCGGCGAAAGCCAGGCAGGAATTGACAAGTCTCCCACTTGGTACACAGTTCGGATGATGAAGGCGGAGGACCCAAAGCTGAACAAAGGCGACTTCGTTCGCGTGACCGGTAAGCTCAAGGTTGACTACTATTTTTCCCATGAGGGCAAGCCGGCAGGGACATTGCTCATCATCGCTTTTGAAGCCGCGAAGATTTCGAAAGCGGCAGCTGCGGCTGAAGAAGTGGCAGCAGTAGCTGCAGCAGCGGGCTGATAGACATTGATTTCAATAGAGGCCACTCGACGAGTGGCCTTTTTCTTTGGTAACAGCAAGGTGCCTTGGTTCGGTTGCCAACAATGAGAAATGGCTTTTGTCGGCAACAGCTTCAGCAGCTATTACGGCAAGCAGCTACTTCGATGACACGCGATGCCCATCAAAGAACCAAGCCACAAGGCAGCTGTGGGCTGTTACCCTTGTTACCGGCATTCATCCACAGACATTGTTTTCTCGCCATCACCGCGCAGGATAGGCTGGGAAAACGTCAGCATGCAAGGGCATTTTCGAGTGAGCTCATTTGTCGGGGTTGATGGATGCAAGGCAGGAAAGATGGGAGCCACAGAGATTTGGGTTGCGAGTCAACCTTGACGATTTCCTCAAAGTTTTAATCCTGTATGACTGCGCTGGGCATGTTTCTGAGCTTGTCTCCGGCAGCAAAGTCCTCGAGCGGCCACTCGCGATTGCATTCCAGGCATAACGCCTAATCCTGTGGCAACATGCGCAAATTTGATGCCCAGCTTTTCACTTTTTCTTTCTCAGCGCCTTTGTAACAGGCGCGGTTTTATGCCATTTTTTTGGCTGCCTGAACCATCAGTTGATAACTGGTAGAACATTGATGCATCAAGCACTTGCTATATTTTTCGAAGCGGTGGTTATTCGGCGGGTTCCAGTGTTAATCCATTCCGCCCTGCGGTATACCTCAATTAAGAATTCGCCCCACAGTGCAACAGCTCAGGTGGGTTGTCAATTGCCGCATTGCCCTTCAATGGACTAACTTATGACCTTCTCAAATCGACGCACCATAACAAAAGCCTTCTCACTTTTGGTGATGTTGCCGCTCCTATCATTTGCGGAGCCGCGGACAACGTTTAGCTTTGCATCTCTTGCCTGGAGAGAGCCATTGTCAACCGTTGACGCGAAGCTAAAGACTGAAGGATTCTCTGGCTGCGAATCGTTGGTCCTCCTTCATTTGAGATGCAAATCCAACGAAACCTGCGAGTGCCTTTTCAACGGCCCTGGCATCCTGGATGGGCGGGCGCAGCTAAGGGAAAACCGGTTGTGGCTGGTCGTAGTTACGGCGGCGAGCAAGGCCGCAACCCTTGAGACTTTGAAACGGAAGTATGGACCACATCTCCCAATCGCGCCGTCCAACCGTTCATTGCCATTACTGGACCTGCGCGAATCTGACCCATCAGCATTGCGCCTCTGGAAGGCTGGTGACGAAACTCTGACTTTCGTCACTACCACCGGCGTAGTTGTCTACGAGTCCCCGGATTTCAAAAGGACTACTAGGGAACGCGAGACGCCGAATACGTCTAAGTTCTAGTCCTCGCCCGCAGTTAACTTGGCCACGGCGATACTTGGTCTACTCGACAACTTCACTCAACCGAAAAACAAATGTCCAAAGTCGCAGTCAAGATGTGCCTCCACTCTCCCGAAGGCAAGCCGAGGTTTTCAGCGCAGACAGGTGACACCGTGCTGGTCAGATTGAATGATTCAATGCTTAAGGAGGCTTTAGTGCTGACCGTACATCACGATTTCGTCGAATGCACCGATTCGCAAGGAATGGCTTTTCAAGTACTCCACTCCAACATCGTTGCAGTTTGCTCCGATTGAGGCATAACCGGTCTTTCGAGCCGACTCGCAGCGGCTGGCAACCATTTCATTC
This sequence comes from Paucibacter sp. B2R-40, assembly GCF_025717555.1. Taxonomy (GTDB): domain Bacteria; phylum Pseudomonadota; class Gammaproteobacteria; order Burkholderiales; family Burkholderiaceae_C; genus Paucibacter_A. The sequence goes on from NZ_JAJIRP010000006.1 coordinate 365,911, forward strand.
TGGGCCTTGCCTGCCCAGCCGTCGCTCGCGGTTCAACTTCGAAGTTACTCCTCAAAAATGACCACCTGATGGCCTCCCAAGCACAGAAATACAGCCTAGCGATGTCGGGCGAGTTCTTCGTTGCGGCGCAGTTGCAGCGCCTTGGCGTTGCGGCCTCGGTCACCTACGGGAATGCGAAACGGGCAGACGTCGTTGCAATCGGCAAGACGAGTAGCATGGCCGTCGTCATAGAGGTCAAGACATCCTCAAGTGGGAGTTGGCCTATGGGTAATAGAGTACCAATGCCTTCGCAACAGCTTTGGGTGTTCGTGCATCTTCCAACCAATACGCTTGAAGCGCCAGAGTATTACGTGGTTGAGCAGACCAACCTTCATAAAATATTCTCTCCTGGCGAGCAAGCCTACTTAGCTCGATACAAGGCCAAGCACGGTGCGGAGTACGGCGACAAGCCAGGTGTGGCAAAGGCAACTCGCACGGGACTTGTTGCATACAAAGACAATTGGCATGAAATACTGTGTCGCCTATGAGGCCAAATTTTTCTCTCAACCGGACCCGCAAGTCATTACGCTTACCGACACAACCTATTTACCGCAGCCCTATCGAGACATCGCATGTATAAAATAATCTTCCGAAAATTTCTTGGCGTAGTGGCGGCAATATCAAGTTTGGCCTCTGGCCTACTCTGGCACCTCTCAGCAGATGCTCAAATCAAGTCAACATCGGCCGCTCTAGACGTAGCGGCGAACTTAGCCACTCTCGCGGCACAACAAAATCTTTGGGCCGCATATGCGGCTGCTGTTGCGGGTCTAGCATTGTCAATTGCTTTGATTGTTGAATGACCAGCCGCGTGTTCCGTATGCGGGCCAACCCTGCAGCCGACACGGACACGCCGCCGGTTTTTCGGCGGAGCGCCGGTTACCTTGAACGTTAAGTGGAGGTTACTCCTGTCCTGTTGATGTCTGCGGGCACAAAGGTGTCATTCCAATCCGTGAAATTAATTCGCAGCACCGACTTTCGGCTGTCGTGGCCACATCGGCATGGGTGGTCAATTCAAATCGGAACAGGCGGTAAAACTGAAGCATCACGGGCAGTGCAAAACAGCCCTCATGACTACTCACCCCCCTTGCAAGGGTAGAAGCCTCCACCCACGGTCAATGGCCTGGAAGTAGTTGAAGCCGCCCTCAACAAGGGTAGAAGTCTCCGGGCTGGCCAGTGCATTCAACCGACCAGGGAATGGAAAGAAGCCACCAACGCATCTGGGCTATGTTCAACCGCCCCGGGATTGGAAAGTAGCTCCCGACGTATCTAGGTTTGATTCAACCACCCTGTACAAGGAAAGGCGTCAACCAGCCCGCTGGCTTCGCCACTTCCACCATATGTACGGAACAACTTTGACCCTTCGCCTTTTCAGCCCTTCCAGTACCCAGTGACAGCGGCCAAGCTGACACCAAGAGCCGCCGCAATTTGCGAACGAGTGAACCCATCCGCCTTCATGCGCCGAGCCTTGATTGCAGTTTCAGCCGCCCTGGCCAGGTAGACCTCTCGCGTTTCGCACCCTGCTTCCAACCGTTGCCTGGCCTTCCGCTCCCGGTCCCGGCGGCGCACTTCATCCGGACCAAAGATTGTTTGCAATTGGCGCTGCTCATCAGACGTAATCTCAAGCAGATTGACCAAAGTCGAGTTCTTGAATCTGTACCGCGGGCAAACCTCGGCACCACCGAAGAGCAGCTTTTCACCTCGTTCCGCTGCAGCTGCACGGGCCAAAGCAGTTGAAGTGCAAGAGGCCAGCTCAGCCTCAGTCCACATCGGCGCGAATTCGCTTGCAAGCGACTTCAACTGCGGATTGATATCAATGCAAAGCCTAGAGTCGGCAAGAAAACATGCTGACAAGAACATCATCATGTCCCGTCGACCTGGGGGCGCGCCAGTGCTCGTCCAGCCCCGCAACTCGCTGAGGCTGCGCAAGTCTTCAAGTCGGTCCCAAGACAACTGAGTTGCTACCAAGCCTTTTGCGGAAGGTGACTTCTTCCGCGTGGCCGAAAGCCCGCCATCAACCACCGCAAGCCGCTCACGAACAGCATCCCGGCGCCGTTCCGCTTCAGCCTCGCCCTCTTCCTGCAGGCGGGCTCGATTCGCGGCGTTGGTTTCAAGCTCAGTTCTCGTGCAAGCAAGGACCTCGTTTGCAAGCAAATCGAAGTCATATCCAACGCCGCCGTTGGGCAGGCGCTCGCCTCCCATTGAACAGACTTTGCCGCGGTAAAGAATGCGCACAAGCTCGCCGCTTTTGGTGTTCACCGTCCCAGACACTCTGAGAACACGAGAGACGTCACGAGCTTTGATATCAGAGCCAAACATCGTGAATCGCCGGCAAAGCTCATCCTGTACCGCTTGCCATCTTGGTACTGCCCTGCGAGGCGGCAAAGCCCCAGCCAGGTGCCACTTCACCTGCAGGCCTCGACCTGAAAACAAGATGACGCTGGGCGGCGGCAAACACTCATCGTCAATGAACTGCAGCAGCATGTCGCGCTGAGTTTCAGGCAGTCGCCATGAAAGGTCTGGCACGTTGTACGTGTCAAGGTCGACAAACTGCGTCGTCATCCGCCAGACGTTGATGGCCTGCCTATTCGGCTTCCAAAATTCGTTCTGGCCGATGAATGCGTCCCGCCCAGACTCTCGAAGTTGGACAAGTCGTCCGGGCAAATCAACAAGCTTGAAAGAGGACTGCCGCATCTGGCCGTCCGCCTGTTTTGCCATGACTGACACGAATCCAGGTCGACTTGGGTCGTGATAGTCGAATGCCTCCTCGATAGATTCGTTGAAATCAAACGCGTGCTCGTGTTGCGCCATTTCGGTCTCCCCCGCGCGGGAGACCAGTTGCTATACGAGCCACGAGTACCCCGCTGCGCCCTACCTCTCGTCGCCAAGCATTAGGAGAGGTGGGGCGTTGTCTATGCAGCACACACCGTGCGTGCTGCTGGGGGATGTAGCGAGGGGTATTTAAATGTGGCGCTTAGATGCGTTCTTTTAGGTAGCCAAAGTTCAGTCCAGAAGGACAATCTGGCCCATGTCCTTACGGAAAAATAGTCACTTCGATTTTCTACTGCAAGGTCGGCACTGATAGCTGAGCTACCATTCCCGATGACAAGATGAGAGGGAAAGCGTCTATGGGGGAAATAAGTAGTCGTGCGTTTGCAGAACGTTTTGCCTTAAACCCAGCCGGATACGCATGGTTGCTGGGTGCGGGCGCGTCAGCAGCCTCCGGGATACCGACAGGCTATCAGGTTATCCAAGAGTTCCGTGCACGGCTATATGCGTTGGAAACTGGAATATCTCCAAGGGAAATAGAGTCGAGCGCCCCGACTTGGCAAGAGCGTATTGACCTGCACCATGCCAAAGTCGGTAAGCTGCCTATGCCGGGAGACCCCTCCGAGTACGCCAGAGTTTTTGAGGCTCTGCACAAGACAGATGAAGACCGACGTTTATTCATCAAAAAGCTGGTCAACAAAGCCCAGCCTTCGCTAGGGCACCGAGCTCTCGGTTCACTTATAGCCTCGGACCAAGCACCCTGCATCTTCACGACGAATTTTGACTCACTCATCGAGGACTCAGCCACGGTCGCGGGTCAGTCGCTATCCAGCTTGGACCGTGCCCCACTTACCGTAGCGGCGCTCGACGGACAAGAGCGCGCGAGTTCTTGTCTTCGAAACAGTGAATGGCCACTCCTGGTCAAGCTACACGGGGACTACAGGTCCTTAAAACTAAAAAATGTGGAGTATGAACTCAAGGAACAAGCTGAGATTTTCCGGGCAGTACTCGAACAAGCGCTCCAGCGTTTCGGCTTGGTCATAGCGGGATATAGCGGACGCGACGAGTCGGTGATGTCCGCGTTGAAAGCGGTTCTGAGATACCCCCATGCCTATCCGAAGGGCATCTACTGGTTGTGCCCGGACCCCGCTACCCTGTTGCCAGCTGTGAAAGACTTCATTCAACAAGCTCAGACAGCCCAAGTCGAAGTGCACATCATCACTGGCGCAACTTTCGACGAGCTACTCGGCGATATCGCAGACAGAGTAGAGCTGCCAGTACCTCTCGTCCACCATATTTTCGGCGACCGCAAGCGCACAACACCGGCGCAGATTCCGCTGAACCGAGAGCCGGCGCTTCGATTCCCGGTTCTTCGCCTCACGGCTATTCCGCTTCTGGAAATGCCCACACGTGCGCGAAAAATAATACTTGATGCTGAGCCAAGCATGATGGACGTGCGTCAGGCTATTAAGGAATCCAAAGTCTGGGCGGTCGTTGGCCAGATTGGCTCACCCCGCACTCTTGCAGCATTCGGTGACGATGCCGAACTAATTCGCGGATTAGCACCTTTCCGCCCGCGCTTGTCAGGCGAAGTGATTCTCGATGCCACCAAGGACTCTTGGGCTAAGGGGCTACTCTACGACGCGATGGTTCGGGCCATTTGCAGACGATTGCCCCTATATGCCCGCTTCAAACCCTGGGGCAATGAGGTAGCGGTCCTAAGACCGAAAAGGGACTTACCGGTTGCGATTCAGGAGGATAGGGCCGAACTACTTCAAAAGCTTCAAGCGACGTTCGGTTCTCCGCTAACTGGCGTCGTTAACGGTACACAAGTAGCCTACTCAGAGGGCCTGTCACTGCGGCTAGATTTGGCCGATGACCAGTGGTGGTTGGTTTTTGAACCCACAACGTTTCTAGACTTCCCGAGAATTGAGAGCGAGAGCGAAGGCATCCTTCGACGAAAGCTTCGAGACGAGGAAACGGCCAAGGAGTGGCTTCGAAAGAGGTGGGTTACTAGGCGCAACGAGGCATGGTCGAACATCCTAGACGCTTGGGTTCACCTACTTTCTTACTCCCGAGGCAACGAGCACAGCGCCTTAGACCTAAGCTCTGGAGAGGGCATCGACGGGCGTTTCGTCCTTGGCATGAACACAGCAAAGTCCCGCCCCGCCTATGAACATGACCTCTTTAATCATCGAAGGGGTGCACGATGAGCGCACTCGAACGAAACATCGGACAGCTTCCTACCTTCGAGATTCTGGATGAGCCGTCTTTAAGTTTCAGCTCTATTGAGGGCAACGCAACTCATAGACATCCCCTTTCAGGATTGACACGATTCGGAGCGTTCGACCAAGACTCTTTCCAGCGGTTCGCCCAACGCATCCGCGTAGCCTATGTAGGCCCCAAACATGGCGTTGCCCGTGTGCGAGACATGCGCGAAAGTTTGCTATCTGCGCACCAGAACACCGACAGGAACCCCTACGCTAGAGATTACCCAGGCTTCGAGCGATTATTCAAAGTGGATGTCGCCAGTGCTGTTAGTACTTCGCACGTCATCTGGCCTGAAAAAATTGCCGACTTTGGGGAGGGCACCACAGTGGCTGCAAGAGTTCGTTCAGGCATCTATCAGTCGCTAAAGCGACTCGAAGCTGTACGAGAGCAATTTGATGTGGCCATGGTCTACATCCCAGACAACTGGCTGCCAGAAGTCAAGACCAGAGAGTTCGACGCTCACCACGAACTGAAGGTATTGGCCGCTCAGTTTGGTATTCCAACGCAGGTCGTCAACGACAAGTCACTCCGATTCCAGAATCACGCAGCGCGGGCTTGGCGCTTGGCCATCGCCCTCTACGCCAAGGCGGGAGGGACTCCGTGGAAACTTGCCCGCATCCCTAGCGTCCCCGAAGATACAGCCTATATTGGGCTTGCATACGCAATCCGACAGACCGAAAGTAGGGCCCACTTTGTCACCTGCTGCTCCCAGGTCTTTGATACGGAAGGTGGGGGTATGCAGTTTGTTGCGTTCCAAGCCAACGATGAAATCCGGGACTTGGCGGAGGCCAAGCGCAACCCGTTCCTTTCGCGAGCCGATATGAGAGCGGTGCTAACGCGCAGCCTACGCCTATACATGGACGGTCATCCTGGGCGCACACCCAAGCGACTGGTGGTTCATAAGACCACCGCGTTCACGGATTGCGAGCTTCAAGGAGTAAGGGACGCCACGCAGGCAATCAATGAGGTGGAATGCATAGAGGTGGCGAGCGCAGGCGCCTGGCGCGGAGTGTGGATGCTGCAAGGCCCCTCGAAAGAAAGGCCAGTTATCCCGCACGGATACCCAGTCCCACGCGGAACCATGTTGATGACGTCAAGCAATTCATGTCTTCTTTGGCTTGCTGGCAACGCCCCAGCCGCCACCGATGGTCGGGACTTCTTCCAAGGAGGCAACAGTATCCCGCGACCAATAGTCCTTCGCCGCCACATGGGTAGGGGGCCTTTTCAGGTCCTGGGATTGGAGGTCATGGCACTGGCGAAGATGGACTGGAACAACGACGCACTGTACGACCAGACACCTGTAACAATTAAATATTCACAGGGGCTATCTCGCATCATTTCCAAGGTCCAGCGACTACCGGGTAATTCTTACCCTTACCGTCTGTTTATGTAGGCACTGCATCCTCCGCCATGTCCAACGGCTTAGTCATCAAACGCCGACCGATTTCAAAAATACCTGCCATTGGCAAAGAACGAACTGGCGACAATACCTCTTCAGTGTCAATGCGAATCCAGTTCACGCCGTCAGTCCTAACTGCTTGCAGCACAGGGCTGAAGTCATACGCCTCATGGCATTTGAACTTACCGCCGCCGCGGATGAGGGCCGCCATCGTGCTGTGATTGCCGTTGGAAACCCAGACAATAGGCCATGGCTTCCATGCAATACCGAAATGATTGGAGTCTTGCCGCCAAGCGCCCCACTCCCGCTTCTCGCCCATATTCTGAAATGCCTTGAATAGCCGCCAGCGCTCCCAAGGCGCAGGGAAGACTATTGCATCGTTGAGTTCGACTGACAAAGTTCGAGACGCTTTTCTCATCAGAGAGGCGCGCGTGTCCCCCTCTGCATTCAAAGGCAAAGAGTCATCCCACAGCAAGTCTTCGGCATCTAAACTAGGTTTGTGAAATTCACGTGCATCCATTAGCAGCGTCTCTAAGGCCCGCGCTCGAATGATTTGGGATAGCGCGACTGCAAGTCCCCGAAGCGCATGCTTGCCATTTGCCTGAGCCGAGTCGATTGACCACAGCATGGATGTCCATTGCTGGCTCTGCGTCAGCCGGCGAGATTTTGGAAGGCTTGGATACGGAACTCGCTGAGGTTGCCTTCTGGCTGGGAAGTTCGTTGACAAGTTCTGGAGCAAAGTCTCAAGGCTCTTTGGAAGCATAGTTCAATGGGTCCCGACGGTAGAGCACATGCAAAATCTTCAACAAAACCAAACGTCATAGACCAGCGAATGACACCTAGCTTTGCTTTGGGCATCAAACTTTTGAGCGTTGGCGTCTACGAAGGAATGGAATCAACAATCCGCCTGAAAGAAACAGCAAATAGGTACTTGGCTCCGGCACAGCGGCTGCAAATTCAAGGACGTTCAAGCGAACATCTCCATTTGCACGGTCGTAGATGACTTGAAACTCACCAGAGCCAAATCCAGACATGATGACCTTCGAGAAAACTCCGTTCAGTGCATTCGGACTGGCGTCAAGAATCACGAATGATTCGCCAGCCTCAAGTGAGCAGTTCGCGAAGCAGACAATGTTCAAAGTTCCATCAAGGAACGCCGAACCAGTAACAGTCAATAGGTCATGAGAACCTGCGCCATGCAACTCGACATCGAGGAAGCCTAGGGCAGTTTGTTCAAAATTGCCTACAACTGCGAATGTTCCAATTGCCTCTGCAGGGGCGACATGGCCGCTATTGATTACAGTGGCTGATGCGAGTGTGCCGCTGCCCTTGACTGTTCCACTGTTTGTAAACCCTACGCCAAGGCTAAGCACACCGGCCGTGACATTGAGC
>NZ_JAJIRP010000007.1 GCF_025717555.1 Paucibacter sp. B2R-40
TCGGGCCTGGTGACGATGACGGGCGAGGGCAAGACCTTGCTGGATGATCCCAAGGTCAGGGCCGCTTATCTTGGCGAGTGAGGACCATGGTGGATGAAAAAAGGCGGCCAGTGGCCGCCTTTTTGTTGAGCGCTTGGATGCTCAGACCGGCTTGACCAGCTTGGCGCGCGCCCAGGCATCGGCGACCCGGCCAGGTGTGGAGTTTTCCAACTTGACGCGTTCCAGCAGTTCGGCGACGCGCTCGCCGATGCGGCTGACTTCGGCCATCACGGCCGACTCTTCACCTTCGTTGCGGTACTCGCGCGCCACGCTGATGATGCCACCTGCGTTGACCAGATAATCGGGCAAATAGCAGATGCCGCGCTGCTGCAAGGCGTCCCCGTCGGCAACGGTGGCCAACTGGTTATTGGCTGCACCGGCGATCAGCTGGGCGCGGATCTGGGGCACGCTGACGCTGTTGAGCGCGGCGCCTAAGGCGCAAGGCGCCAGCACATCGACATCGGCCGACAAGATCTCGTCGATGCCGACCGCTTGCGCACCCAGCAGCTCTTGGGCGCGGGCGATCTTCGCGGCGTCCACATCGGTGACGACGAGCTTGGCGCCGGCCCTGTGCAAAAACTCTGCCAAGTGCCAGCCCACGGCTCCCAGACCCTGGATCGCCACGCGCACGCCCTCCAGCGAGTTGCGCTTCAGATGCAGTTTGACGCCGGCTTCGATGGAGACAAACACGCCCCAAGCGGTCTTGGGGCTGGGGTCGCCACCGAAGGCGCCGGCGCGCGGGATGCCGCTGACATATTGCGTTTGAGCCTGCATGCCCAGCATGTCGGCGGTGGTGGTGCCGACGTCTTCGGCGGTGATGTAGGCGCCGTCCAGCGACTGCACGGCACGGCCAAAGGCGGCGAACAGGGCTGGGCGGTCAAAGTTGCCGGCTGGCTTGATGATGACGGCCTTGCCGCCGCCAAAAGGCAGGTCGGCCAAGGCGTTCTTCAGGCTCATGCCTTGCGACAGGCGCAAGGCATCGTTCAAGGCGGCCAGCTCGTTGTCATAGGTCCAGAAGCGGCAGCCACCAAAAGCGGGGCCACGGGCGGTGCTGTGCACGGCCAGAATCGCCTTCAGGCCGGTCTCGGCGTCGGCTGCCAAGAGCACACGCTCGTGCGGCGCCTGGTCCGGCAAGCCGAACAATGAAGATGGGATGGAGGAGGCGGGCGCGGTGGCAATTGCGCGAGCTAAATCTGAAATTGCAGTCATGTCTTGATGGCACTCGTGGTGCGGTTGAACGGGCTTGCTTGCCCAGGAATCGGCTACTTTTGGTGGCCGAGGCCGGCAAGTGTAATTGCGAGCTGGTCTTGCGGCCAGACTGGATACAGGCAAACTGTTTCAAACTGCCTGGAATCCCCCGGATCTCAGCGTGACGACCAAGGTGTCGCGACAGCCATGCTCGGCCGTCGGTTGTATTGGCGTGGTTTCGTGAATCACCCGCTCGTCGTCCAGCAGCAGCAGCGTCCAGGGCTCGGTCATCGTGAAGCGCTGACCCTCGGGACCGAGGGCCTCGAATACCCGCGATTCGCCGCCCTTGATGCCTTGGCGCTTGACCAAGAACACGGCGACCAAGTCAACACCGTCACGGTGAGCGCCCTCGGGCGTGGGGCGACCGATGCCGTCGGTGGTGTCGATGCGGAACTGATGAGCCTCGATGTACCAGGCGCGCTCACCCTTGAGGCGCGAGGCTATGCCAGCCAGCCCCAACATCAATTGCCGCCAAACTGGCAAAGCGCACAGCTCCTCAGCCAGCGGCTCGAACCAACGTTCGATGCCGCCGTGCAGCGCGTTGTAATCCAGCGGCTGCCAATGCGCACGGTGAGGCGCGTGGGTCAAGACTTGCCCTTCGACCACAAAACAGCCATGGCGACGAAAGCGATAGCGGCCGCCGTCGCGCAAATAGGCGTCCGGGGGCAGGTCGCTCCAGAACTTGGGTAGCTCGACCAAGTCCGTGAGCTGGCAAGCCAGCGCGTCCGGCAGGCTATTGGGCGCAATGACGACCGCGCCTTGCTCGCGCAATTGCGCCTCGAAGCGGTCGGCGGCGACATAGGGCGGGGTAAACATCATGGCGCTGCTCGGTCCTTAGCCAGTAGTCGCTTGGTTTTTGTCGGCTTCGGAGGTGAACGAGTCGGCAAAGAACTCCTCGGCAGGAAGGCCGCACAGCCTCGTGAAGTCGGCCTTGGCCGAGTCCACCATCACCGGCGCGCCGCAGGCATACACCTGGTAACCCGACAGATCGGGCAAGTCGAGCATCACTGCTTGATGAACAAAGCCGGTACGGCCGGTCCAGCCGTCTTCGGCCCTAGCATCCGACAGCACCGGGACATAACTCAAACCGGGCGTGCTGGCGGCGGCTTGCAGCGCCCAGTCATGCAGATACAGATCGGCCTTGCTGCGGCAACCCCAGTACAGCGTGGTCGGCCGTGTCAGGCCCAGATGTTGAATGCGCTCGATGATGGCTTTCAGTGGCGCGAAGCCGGTGCCGCTGCCCAGCAGCACGATGGGCTTGTCGCTGTCTTCGCGCAAGAAGAAACTGCCAAACGGGCCCTCCATGCGCAGGATGTCTTTCTCCTTCAGGGCGCTGAAGACGTGATCGGTGAATTTGCCGCCCGGCATATGGCGGATATGCAGTTCGATGAAGCCGGGCATGCTGTGCGGCGCATTGGCCATGCTGTAGCTGCGGCGGGCGCCGTCGCGCAAAATAAACTCGACGTATTGGCCGGCGTGGAACTGGAAGTTCTGAGTGGCCGGCAGTTGCAGGCGCAGGACCGCCACATCGGCCGTGGGCTTTTCAACACTGGCAACGCGGCTGGGCAGTTTGAGCACTGGGAATTCGCCTGCACCGGGCACCGTGCGCGCTTCGAGGGTGCAGTCGGTTTGGGGCGTGGCGCAGCAGGTCAGCACAAAGCCGGCAGCCTCTTCGGCTTCGGTCAAGGTCTTGGCCTGATGGGCGCCGTGAATCACCCGTCCCTCGAGCAGGTGGCTTTTGCAGGAGCCACATGCACCGTCCCGGCAGCCGTAAGGCAGGCCGATGCCGGCCCGTATGGCCGCGCTGAGCATGGTTTCATCACGTTCGACAGAAAAGACGCGGCCGCTGGGCTGCACGGTGACCTGGAAATTCATGAGGGGGCGCTTCTAAATGCAAGGCGGCCCGGGAAAGCCGGGCCGTACACTGAGGCGCTATTTTGCCTGAGCTTGATAAATGCCTCTCGGAACGCTTGCTTGTCCCTCATCCACATCCGGCGCGAATGCGGGCCGCCGTGCAATCAAGCTCGGGCGACCCCGGCTCTTGATCGTTGGCTGTGGCGATATTGGTTTGCGGGTCTTGCGCCTATTGGGTGGGCGCTACCGGGTCTTGGTCTTGAGCTCAAGCCCAGCGCGGATGGAAGAGTTGCGTGCAGCGGGGGCGCTTCCATTGATTGGCAATTTGGATCAGCCGAACACTTTGACGCGTTTGGCTGGCATGGCCGAGGCCGTGCTGCATCTGGCGCCGCCAGCCAGCAGTGGTGCCGAGGACAGACGTACGGTCAATTTGCTGCGGGCGCTGGCGCGCAAGTCACCGCCCAAGCGCATCGTCTACGCCAGCACGACCGGGGTTTACGGCAATTGCGACGGCGCTCGGTTTGACGAGTCCAGGCCGGCGGCGCCAAGCACCGATCGGGCACGGCGCCGGGTGGACGCAGAGCAGCACATGCGACGTTTCGGCGCGGAGTTTGGGGCGGCGGTGACGATTCTGCGCATCCCCGGCATTTACGCATCAGATCGGGCCGGTGGCCATCCGCGAGAGCGTTTGCTGGCGGGCAAGCCGGTGCTGCGGCGCGAGGACGATGTTTATACCAACCATATTCACGCCGATGACCTTGCGCGCGCCTGCGTCTTGGCGCTCTCCCGTGGCCTCAGTCAGCGCATCATTCATGTCTGCGATGACAGTGAGATGTTGATGGGGGATTACTTCGATCTGGCCGCTGATCTTTGCCGCTTGCCCAGACCGCCACGGATTGACCGGGAGCTGGCGCGGCAGCAGATGGCGCCGATGCAGCTCAGCTTCATGAGCGAATCACGGCGGTTGCTCAACACCCGCTTGAAAACCGAGTTAGGCTTACGCTTGCGCTACCCCGCGGTCGCGGAAGGCCTTTTGGCTTGATAGCTCAGCGCCTGCGAGCGCCGCCCCGCCAGTAGCGAATCAGCAGGTAGGCGCCGAGCATGCCGCCCAGGTGGGCGAAATGGGCGACGCTGCTGTTGTTGTTCAGGCCCATCAGCAATTCCAAGGCGCCAAAAATAGCGACAAAGTACTTGGCCTTCATCGGGATGGGCGGAAACAGCGGCACGATGATGCGGTCGGGGAAGAGCATGCCGAAAGACAGCAGCAAGCCGAACAGGGCGCCGGATGCGCCAACGGTCGGGGCCATCGAACCCATCAGCAAGGTCACGATCAACTGCACCGCCGCCGCGCTGAGGGTGCTGGCGACCAAAATCTGCGTGTAGCGCTTGGCGCCCCAGACGCGCTCCAACTCGGAGCCAAACATCCAAAGGCCCAGCATATTGAAGAACAAGTGGAACTCTCCGCCATGCAAAAAGGCGTAGGTGATTGGCTGCCAGGGCATGAAGCGGCCCGACTGCAAGGGCCACAGCTCAAACGGGATCTGCATGCCACGCGGCAGCAAGAGGAAGGCGCAGTACAAGCCCACGCAGGCCAACATAAAGGCTTTGGTAACCGGGGGAATATGAGGCATGAATGTCGGAGCTCTCTAGATGCTGCGAAGAATGCAAAGAGATAAGCCTCTTGCGGTGAGGCGAGTGTAAACGGAGCATGGCTGGCCCAAGGTGCCGCAGCAGACAGTGTTGCTAACGATGCAGCCCATCGGGTGCCGTGACCGTGAAAATTGGCACAGGAAGGGGTGCAAATTGGATGCCAAATGAGCGCCAAATGGGCGCAAAGAATGGACGCAAAAAAGCCACCGCAAGGGTGGCTATCTGCGTCGCGCGTCGAAGTCCTAAAAACTTGCCGCACCACAAATCAACTGCAATTCACCTGTCACCCTAGTTTGACCTATGGTGCCCGAGGCCGGACTCGAACCGGCACACCTTGCGGCGGGGGATTTTGAGTCCCCTGCGTCTACCGATTCCGCCACCCGGGCTGGGTGTCAATCAGGTTTATCGCTGCTGAAGCTCACGATTATGCCATGAGAATTTGGGATGTGTAAACACTTTTTTGACTTTGACTGCCACAATGATGGCCATGAGCAAGAAAATCAACATGAAACAGTACCCCAGCCTTGAAGATGTGATCGGCAATACGCCGCTCATCCGCTTGCAGCGTTTGTTGACCCCGGAGGCCGCGCGTGGCAATGTGATCCTGGCCAAGTTGGAGGGCAACAACCCAGCAGGCTCGGTCAAGGATAGGCCTGCCATCAGCATGATTCGGCGCGCCGAAGAGCGCGGCGAGATCAAGCCGGGCGAGACTTTGATTGAAGCGACTTCGGGCAACACCGGCATCGCCTTGGCAATGGCAGCCGCCATTCGAGGCTATCGCATGGTCTTGATCATGCCGGAGGATTTGTCGATCGAGCGGGCCCAGACCATGAAGGCCTTTGGCGCCGAATTGATCCTGACGCCCAGGTCCGGCGGCATGGAGTACGCCCGCGATTTGGCCGAGCAGATGCAAAAAGACGGCAAGGGCCGCGTGCTGGATCAATTCGCTAACGCCGACAATCCGCGCGTCCATTACGAAACGACCGGGCCAGAGTTATGGCGCGACACGGAAGGGCAGATCACCCATTTCGTCAGTGCCATGGGCACGACCGGCACCATCACCGGGGTGTCGCGTTATTTGAAGGAACAAAGCCCGGCTGTGCGCATCATCGGCGCGCAGCCGGCCGAGGGCTCGCGGATTCCCGGTATTCGAAAATGGCCGCAAGCCTATTTACCCAAGATCTACAACCCACTGGCCGTCGACGAGTTGGTGTTGGTGAACCAAGTTGATGCCGAAGAAATGGCGCGGCGCATGACCAGGGAGGAGGGCATCTTTGCCGGCATTTCGGCGGCAGGGGCTTGTTGGGTTGCCTTGCAATTGGCCCGCACCTTGGAAAACGCGACGATTGCTTTCATCGTGTGCGACCGCGGTGATCGCTATCTGTCAACCGGCGTCTTTCCGGCCTGACTCAATTAAACTCGGCTAACAAGTCAGCGCTAGGAAAAAAGATGCACATCCAAAAGGAACTTGATACGCGGGGTCTGAATTGCCCTTTGCCTATCTTGAAGGCCAAAAAGGCACTGGCTGAAATGGAAAGCGGGCAGCTCTTGAAGGTCATCGCGACCGACCCGGGTTCAACCCGGGACTTTCAAGCCTTTGCACGCCAAACCGGCAATGAGTTGGTCGAGCAAAGTACACAGGCGGATGAGTTCATTCATGTGCTGAAGCGGCGTTGAATTCAATCCTTCGAACAGCCAAGACCATTGAAAAAGGCCACGCAGACGTGGCCTTTTGTTTGCCCCGCACGGGCGCAAAAAGCCCTCAGAGCTCTAGCGTTTGCAGGAACTCCCTGAAGCCCGCGCCCAGCTGTGGATGCGCCAAGGCTAACTCGACATTGGCCTGCAAGAAACCTTCCTTGCTGCCGCAGTCATAGCGCTTGCCATCGTAGGCATAGGCAAACACCTTCTCGCGGCGCAAGAGGCCGGCGATGCCATCGGTCAGTTGGATCTCGCCGCCAACGCCGCGCGGTTGATTCGCAATTTCATGAAAAACGCCGGGTGTCAAAATATATCGACCGGCTACAGCCATGCGCGACGGCGCATCTTCGGGCGCCGGCTTTTCCACGATGCGCGTGACATCCATCAGCCGTGCATTGACTTGCGTGCCGGCCACGATGCCGTATCGACGGGTTTGCTCTGCAGGGACTTCTTGCACCGCCAGTATTGATGCGCGCCAATCGGTGAACTGCTCAACCATTTGCTTGAGCACGGGCGGCTGACCTACCATCAAGTCATCGGCCAGCAGCACGGCAAAAGGCTCGTTGCCGACTAAACGCTGCGCACAAAGTACCGCGTGACCCAGGCCCAGCGCCTGCGCCTGTCGCACATAGACGCATTCCATATCGTCCGGCTTGACGCTGCGCACCACCGCCAACAATTCTTCCTTACCCGCCTGTTCGAGGGCTATCTCTAACTCGAAAGTCATGTCAAAGTGGTCTTCGATCGGGCGCTTGTGGCGGCCGGTGACGAAAATCATTTCCCTGATGCCGGCGGCGTAGGCTTCTTCGACGGCGTATTGGATCAAGGGCTTGTCCACCACCGGCAGCATCTCTTTGGGCTGCGCCTTGGTGGCGGGCAGAAACCGGGTTCCTAAACCGGCAACGGGGAAGATTGCCTTCGTGATTGCATTGACTGCCATAACCGTACACTCTCCTATTGGCTGGCGCGCATTGTTGCATGGGGTCTTTGTAAAAAGTCTTGCGCCAATGCCGGCATTACAACATCGAAAAATGACATGAGTCTGCTGATCCTGGAACCGCTCGAAGCCGAAGTCATGCAATGGCTGTCGGAGCGCAATAGCGTGCGATTCGCGCCGGAGTTGGTCGGTGAGACTGCACAGCTCTTGCAGGCGCTGCATCAAACCCGGGCGTTGATCGTGCCGCCCAGCGTGGCAGTCGATGCCGCACTCCTGCGTGCGGCGCCGCGCCTGCGTGTGGTCGGGCGTATGAGTGCGGGTGGTGAGAATATCGATCTGGAGGCTTGCCGAGCCGCCCGTGTGGAAGTGATCCGCAGTCTGACCGCCACTGCGAGTGCCGAGGCCGAGTTCGCGATTGGCGCCTTGCTGGCCTTGCTGCGGCGTGTGCCGATCTTGGCCAGCGACGGCATGATGGTGGGCCGCGAATTGGGCTGCGCGACGATTGGCTTGATCGGCATGACGCCAGCTTCGCGCATCTTGGGGCAGTTGCTGCCGGCCTTTGGCACGCGAGTGATTGGTTATGACCCCAGCTTGCATCAGAGCGATCCGCTTTGGGCCCAATGGGGTATTGCGCCGCTGCCCTTGCGCGACTTGATGGAGCAAAGCGACGGCGTGTGCGTGCAGTTGGGCTACTTTCCGCGCTACCGCGGCTTGATGGGCGAGCGCGTGCTCGGCTTTGCCAAGCCCGATCAAGTGCTGGTCAGCATTGCGCACTCGGCGATCTTTGATGATCAGGCTTTGGCCGATTCACTGACCAGCGGCCGCATCCTGGCGGCATGGTTTGACAGCATGGAGCCGGGCCTGCAAGAACCCGGCTGCCCCTTGCACGGCGTGCCTTCGTTCCAGGTCACGCCCAGGTTGGCCAGCACCACGCGCGAGTCCCGTGCGCGCGCCGCCTGGGGCGTGGCGCGGCGCGTTGATGAGTTGCTTGCGGCGCCGCCGGAGCCGGCGCCGGAGTTCAGGATCAGTGCGCCAGGCGGCTTAGCTGATCCTTTAGCCGAACGACGGTGGCGCTAAAGTCGGTCAGGCGCTGACGTTCCTGCTCCACCACGGCGGCAGGCGCGCGCGCCACAAAACTTTCGGTGCCGAGCTTGGTCTCAATCTTCACGATCTCGCCTTCCAATCGCGCGACTTCCTTGCCCAGGCGAGCGGTTTCGGCTGCCACGTCGATCTCCACATGCAGGGCCAGGCGCGCCTCGCCATGCACCAGCACCGGCGAGTTCGCACTCGCGCTTGCGAAGGCGGCCTCATCCGTGATGAATTGAACTTCGCTCAGCTTGGCCAGCGTCTTCAGGAAGGGCGCAGCCTCGGCCACAAAGCCGGTGTCTCCGCCCACCAGCAGCGGCACGCGCGCCGAGGCTGACAGATTCATCTCGCTGCGCAGGCTGCGGCAGGTGCTGACGATGGCCTTGAGGTTTTCCATCCAAGCGATGGCGTCCGCATCAATGCGTTCGGGCTGCGCTATTGGATAGGCGGCGTTGACGATGTAGTCGGTCGATTTGCGCCCAGCGATCGGTGCCACGGTCTGCCAGAGCTCTTCGGTGATAAAGGGAGCGATCGGGTGCAGCAGACGCAGAATGGTCTCCAGCACGCGGATCAAGGTTCGGCGCGTGGCGCGTTGCTGCGCCTCTGAGCCGTTCTGAATCTGCACCTTGGCGACTTCCAGATACCAGTCGCAATACTCATCCCAGACGAATGAGTAAATGGCATTGGCGACAAAGTCCAGCCGGTATTCGGCAAAGCCCTGAGCCATTGTCTGCTCGACCCTTTGCAACTCGCTGCTGATCCAGCGGTCAGCCTGGCTGAAGGACAAGTAGCCATGGAACTCGGCACCCGGCGCGCATTGATCTTTGGTGTGTTCCTGCAGGCCACAGTCCTGGCCCTCGGTGTTCATCAGCACGAAGCGGGTTGCGTTCCAGAGCTTGTTGCAGAAGTTTCGATAGCCTTCGCAGCGCTTGGTGTCGAAGCTGATATTGCGGCCCAGCGAGGCCAGTGAGGCGAAGGTGAAGCGCAGTGCGTCGGCACCGAAGGCGGGAATGCCGTCCGGGAATTCCTTCTCGGTTGCCTTGCGCACCTTGGGCGCCGTCTCGGGCCGGCGCAGGCCGTGAGAGCGTTTGTCCAGCAGGGGGCTCAAGGCAATGCCGTCGATCAGGTCGACCGGGTCCAGCACATTGCCCTCAGATTTGCTCATCTTCTGGCCCTGTGCATCGCGCACCAGGCCGTGGATATAGACATGCTTGAACGGCACCTGACCATTCGGATGCGCATCCGACTTGGTGAAGTGCTTGGTCATCATGATCATGCGGGCGACCCAGAAGAAGATGATGTCATAACCCGTTACCAAGACGGAGGAGGGCAGGAACAGGTCTTGCTCCAAGGTCTTCTCTGGCCAGCCCAGGGTCGAGAAGGGTACCAGGGCGCTGGAATACCAGGTGTCCAGTACGTCTTCGTCGCGGGTCAGTTCACCCTTGTAGCCGGCGGCAGTAGCCTTGGCGCGGGCTTCCTCCTCGTCGCGCGCCACGAATAACTCGCCGCTCGCGCCATACCAGGCCGGGATTTGATGGCCCCACCAAAGCTGGCGCGAGATGCACCAGTCATTGATATTGCCCATCCAGTGGTTGTAAGTGTTGACCCATTGCTCGGGGAAGAACTTCACTTCGCCCGAAGCAACGGCGTCAACCGCGCCCTGAGCAATGCTCTTGCCGTCGGCACCGGGCTTGTTCATCGCCACAAACCACTGGTCGGTCAGCATGGGCTCGATCACCTGACCGGTGCGCTCGCAACGCGGCACCATCAGCTTGTGCTTCTTGACCTCGACCAGGAAGCCGGCGGTCTCCAGATCGGCGACGATCTTTTTGCGCGCGACGAAGCGGTCCAGTCCTTGATAGACCAAGGGCGCGGCCTCGTTGATCTTGGCGTCGAGCGTCAGCACGCAGATCAAGGGCAGGCCATGGCGCTGGCCGACCGCATAGTCGTTCGTGTCATGCGCGGGTGTGACCTTGACGACGCCGGTGCCAAAAGCGCGGTCCACATAATCATCGGCAATGACGGGGATTTGCCGATCGCACAGCGGCAGCAGGACCTGCTTGCCGATCAAGGCCGCATAACGCTCGTCTTCCGGGTGCACCATCACGGCGACGTCGCCCAACATGGTCTCCGGGCGGGTGGTCGCGACGACCAGATCGCCGCTGCCGTCGGCCAAGGGGTAGCGGATGTGCCAGAGGAAGCCGTCTTCCTCTTCGCTGCTCACTTCCAGGTCTGACACCGCCGACTTGAGCACCGGATCCCAGTTGACCAAGCGCTTGCCGCGGTAGATCAAGCCTTCGTCGAACAAGCGCACAAAGGTCTCGCTGACCACCTTGGACAGACCCGCGTCCATGGTGAAATATTCGTGCTCCCAAGACACGCTGTCACCCATGCGGCGCATTTGGCGCGTGATGGTGTCGCCGGACTCTTGCTTCCACTCCCACACGCGGGCGACAAAGTTCTTGCGGCCCAGGTCATGGCGGGTCTTGGCGCCTTCTTCGCCCTTGTCGGCCAACTGGCGCTCGACGACGATTTGGGTCGCGATGCCGGCATGGTCGGTGCCTGGCACCCACAGCGTGTTGTGGCCCAGCATGCGGTGGTAGCGCGTCAACGAGTCCATGATGGTCTGGTTGAAGGCGTGACCCATATGCAAGGTGCCGGTCACATTGGGCGGCGGCAATTGGATGCAAAACGACTCGCGGGCAGTGTCCAGCGTAGGCTTGTACAGGCCCTTGGCTTCCCACAAGGGGCCCCAATGAGCTTCAAGGGCGGCAGGTTCAAACGATTTGGCGAGTTCGGTCATGATGGCGCTGAAAATGCAAAGGGCGTCTCCCGCAAAGGAGGCGCCCCGTGGAGTGGGAGTGGCCTGATTGTCCTACATGAACAAATGTTCCCCCGCGTTGTGGCTACGCCGAAATGCCGGCCGACATTGTCCTGTTACATAAATAGATGCTCGCCGGCGTTTTGGCTGCGCCGGAACGCCGGGCCCCACTGCTCTGCTACATGAATAAATGTTCGCCAGCGTTCTCACCGCCCAGAACGACGTAATTCACTTTACGCAAATCGGCCAAGGTTTTGCCACCCGAATACGACACCGAGCTTTGCAGGTCTTCCTGCATCTCGCGCAAGGTGTCAGCCAATTTGCCTTTTACTGGCTCAAGTATCCGTTTGCCCTCGACATGCTTGTATTCGCCCTTGTTGAAGTCGCTGGCCGAGCCGTAATATTCTTTGAACAGTTTGCCGTCCACTTCAACGGTGTTGCCGGGCGATTCTTCATGTCCGGCGAAGAGTGAGCCAATCATCACCATCGCCGCGCCAAAGCGCATACTCTTGGCGATGTCACCGTGGTGGCGGATGCCGCCGTCGGCGACGATGGGCTTGGTCGCGACTCGGGCGCACCATTTCAAGGCTGACAACTGCCAGCCGCCGGTGCCAAAGCCCGTTTTCAAGCGCGTGATGCAGACCTTGCCCGGGCCGATGCCGACCTTGGTCGCGTCGGCACCCCAGTTTTCCAGGTCGATCACACCCTCGGGCGTGCCGACATTGCCGGCGATCACAAAGCTGTCCGGCAGCTTGTTCTTGATGTGCGCGATCATGCGCTGCACGCTGTCGGCATGGCCATGCGCAATGTCGATGGTGATGTAGTCGGCGCCAATGCCTTCTGCCGCCAGCCGGTCGATTGCCGAATAGTCGGCCGCTTGGACGCCGGAGCTGACCGATACAAACAGCCCCTTGTCGCGCATCGACTTGGCATATGCCACCGTGTCGAGGTCGAAGCGGTGCATCACATAAAAATAGCCATTGCGGGCCAAATGCTCGGTGATGTTCTCGTCGACCACGGTCTTCATATTCGCCGGCACGGCGGGCAGTTTGAAGCGGCGGGGACCGAATTGGACGGAGGTGTCGCATTCGCTGCGGCTTTCCACACGGCATTTGCGTGGCAGCAGCAGGATGTTGTCGTAGTCAAAGATTTCCATGATGGATTGGTCACAAGTTCGCAAGTTTCGGTGTGCGTTCGCGCAGTGCACACCTGGGGCTGCGAGCGCTTGACTTGGACGTCCGGTGATTCGCCGCGAGGCCATCGGCAAAGGATGGTGCGGCCAAAAAAAACCGGGCGCCAATATTTGGGCCCGGTGGGTGATTCTACGCGACTCGCGCGCCGGTCAATCAAGCCAGCAGCTTCAACAATTCATGCGCCACCAACTCGGACGAGGCTGGGTTTTGTCCGGTCACCAGCCTGCCGTCAACTACGGCATAAGGCTGCCAATCGGCCGCCTTGCTGTAGTCGCCGCCATGAGCTTTGAGCATATCTTCGACCAAAAAGGGCACGATATCGGTCAACTGGACGGCCGCTTCTTCGCTGTTGGTGAAGCCGGTCACTCGCCGGCCTTGCACCAGCGGCGAGCCATCCGCGTTTTTTGCGTGACGCAAAACGCCTGGCGCATGGCAGACGGCCCCGACGGGCTTGTTGGCGCGGGCAAAGGCCTCGATCAAGGCAATTGACTGTTTGTCTTCGGCCAGATCCCACAAAGGGCCGTGGCCGCCGGGATAGAACACCGCGTCGAAGTCAGTCGCGGTGACGCCGGCCAATTTGCTGCTGCCAGCCAATACTGTCTGGGCGGCTGCGTCGGCGCGGAACCTTTCGGTCGCTGCTGTTTGCGCGCTGGCGTCGTCGCTCTTGGGATCCAGCGGCGGCTGGCCACCCAATGGCGAGGCTACAGTGATCGCCGCTCCTGCGTCCTTGAAGACAAAGTAGGGCGCGGCGAACTCTTCCAGCCAAAAGCCCGTTTTCAGGCCAGTGCTGCCGAGTTGATCGTGGGAGGTCAGAACCATCAGTATCTTCATTGGTTTTCCTTGCGGGTGAGCAACTCGGTGAGTCGCGGATCGATTGAAACTGGGCTTGGTGCCCGTGTTCGTGGGGGCGAAAGACGCCGCGCTTGAGCGCGGTTCATTGCGGTGATTGGGCTTTGGGTGCGAGTTGCTCGCGTGTCAGCGCCAGCGCATCTTGCAATGCCGAGTCGTCGAGGCGCAGCTTGCTCAGCAGGCTCGCACCCAGCCACAGTTGATACAGCGCCTGGGCTGTCTGCCCGGCCTCCAGATGGCGCCCGACCGAGCCATCTTGCTGGCCGACGGCAATGCAGTCGGCCAGCCGCTTTATCACCTCGTCGGTGCCCAAGCGTAGGCTTTCACGCATGCTCTGCGACAAGTCGGCCACTTCGGCCGCCAGCTTGACGACCAAGCATTTGTCCCCTTCGCCGTCGCCCGCTTGGGCTTGTGTCCACTGGGCGAAGTAGTTCATCAGACAGTCGAAGGCCGGCAGTTCTGAATGCTTGAACAGTTCGTCCAAGCGCAGCGCATAGTTGTCGAAGTAACGATCCAGCACTGCGCGCCCAAAGTCTTCCTTGGAAGCGAAGTAATGGTAGAACGAGCCTTTGGGGATATCGGCTGCCTGCAGTATTTGAGCGAGGCCCAGCGCAGAGAAACCCTTGCTCTCGATCAAGGGGCGCGCAGCATCCAGGATGTGCATCTTGTTGGTGTCATGGGTTGCACGCATGGTTAATTTTACTTCAAATTAGACCGGTCGTCTAGTTGTCGAAAATTGCCCGCGCATCGGGTGCGCGCCTGTCTGCCTAAAGCAGCCTGTTTTGGCAAGGCCCTCTTTGGTGTGCCCCCAATGTGGGTGCATCCCAGCGGGTTGATAGCGCAGATATTGCGTACTGAGCGCAGACAAACACCTGCGTTGGAGCAGATCATGTATTTCGATGAAGTGGATGCAGGAGATTACAGAATCTATGCCGGTGCGACCGACCGCCTCAATAGCTACGGCTATGTGGCGGCCGTCGTGGTCATCCGCATGCGCGCAGGACTGCCCCGTCAAGAGGCCTACCGTGAGGAGAATCTGGCCGGTGGATTTTGTTGGTCGTCGCCGGCCGAGGCCCTGCGTTTTGCAATCAATGCTGGGCGTGATGTGGTGATGTGCAGGGTCGGCGCGTCGGCCTGAACAAATCCTGCGGCAGGCCAAGGTGGTGAAACAGCTGGCCGGGGACAGCGTCAGAACGCTGCCCAAGGACGGTATTCCGTGGCTCGTCGCTTTGAGCCCCGCAAACTGTTGGTGAGCTGGGTGCCAGCCGTTACGCTGTGCACATGCTGAATGTAGAACCTCATGTGCCGCCGCCGATGCAAGCTCGATCAAGTGGCGCAAGCTTGCCCAGCCATGCGCAGGCTTGGCAAGGCTTCGTAGCCTATCTGACGCCGATGCGGCTGGGCCTGTCGCTCGGGCTGTCGGCCTTGGCGGCGCTGCTGCTCAACCCGATTTTTGTCACGCCCTTGCCCGAGTTGCTGGGCCGAACTTTGGTGATTGGCCTGTTGGCTTTGTTGGCCTTTTCTGCTGCCGGCCAATGGCCCAGGCGGTTGCCAACATGGTTGGCGCGCTGGCTCTTGCAGGTTGTGGTGGTCGGGCTGAGCGTGCCGCTGGCGACGGTGTTGGTGTATTTGGTGCTGGTCGGCGGCGACATCGCATCTTTGTTACAGAATCCTCACCGAATTTCCGGCTTCATTTGGATCGCCGGTTCGGGGCTGATGGTGGGTCCGCTGTTGGCGATGGGTGCGCTTTATCGGCACCGCGATGCCGAGGCTCGCAGCCAGGCCCTTTCATTTGAGTTGGAGCGCAGCGAGTTGGAGCGACAGGCGCTGGACGCGCGGTTGCGGCTGCTGCAGGCGCAGATTGAGCCACATTTTCTGTTCAATACTTTGGCCAATGTGCGCGCACTGGTGGAGACCGGCTCACCCCAGGCTGCGCCGGTTTTGCGCAGCCTGATTGCCTATTTGCGCGCCGCAATGCCGAGGCTGCAAAATGAAGCCGCAACCTTGGGGGATGAGCTGACGCTGGTGCGCTCCTATCTGGAATTGATGCATTTGCGCATGCCCGATAGGCTTAACTTCCGAATCGAAGTGCCAGAGCCATTGCGGGCTTTGCGATTTCCTCCCATGGCTTTGCTGACGCTGGTGGAGAACGCCATTCGGCATGGCATCGACCCAAGCGAGGAAGGCGGTGTGATCGACATAGTGGCTCAGGCCGCTGCGGGCGAGGCTCCCATGCGGGTCTGGGTCAGCGACAGTGGCGTCGGCTTGCGGCAAAGCACAGGCAGCGGCACCGGTCTGCGCAATTTGCGCGAGCGCTTGAAGATGTTTTACGGCAGCAGCGCGCGCCTGGATCTGACCGAGAATTCACCTCATGGCTTGCGGGCCGAATTGCTCTTTTTCCCATGAATTCAAACACCAACATAGCCGAGACGCGACCGACCGCGCTGATCGCGGATGACGAGCCCCTGCTGCGCGACAGCTTGGCGCGCAGCCTGTCCGTGGCCTGGCCGGAGTTGCAGATCCTGGGGCTTGCCCGCAATGGCCGCGAGGCGCTGGAATTGTTCGATGCCTTGCAGCCCGAGATAGTTTTTTTGGATGTTCACATGCCGGGGCTGAATGGCATCGAGGCAGCACGGCAACTGGCTCGCCGCGCCCAGATCGTGTTTGTAACTGCCTATGAGGAATATGCAGTGCAAGCTTTCGAGCAGGGCGCCTTGGATTATCTGGTCAAGCCGGTTGACGAGGCCAGGCTGGATGACACGGTGTCTCGTTTGAAGGCCAGGCGGGCCGCGTCCCAGGCCGGCGCGCCACAGTCCACAAAGGTGTTGGAAGGCGTGATTGCCCAACTACTGGAGCGGCTGGGTCAGGCTACCGCGCCAGCGCCCGGACCTTCCACCGTGGCCGAAACTGCGCCTAAATACCTGCAATGGATTCGGGCCTCGGTAGGGGCTACGTTGAAGCTGATCCCGGTCGACGATATCGTCTATTTGCGCTCGGACGAGAAGTACACCTTGGTTGCCTGGAGCGAGGGCGAGGCGCTGATACGCACGCCGATCCGTGAGTTGATGGATCAGTTGGATCCGAACAGCTTTGTGCAGGTGCACCGATCGGTCGTGGTCAATCTGCATGCGATCAGCCATGTCACGCGCGGCCTGAATGAGACCGCCGATGTGCATCTGAAGGGCCGCCTTGAGGTGCTGCCCGTCAGCCGCAGCTACCTGCATTTATTCCGGCAGATGTGAGCGCTCAGATGGGCCTCAGCGGCTGGGCTGTGACTGCCCTGTGATCACCACGGGGTCGAGTCGCCAGAGCACCGGTGTGCTGCCTTCTGGGGTGAAGAACAAGGCGTCGACCAGACTGACGACCAAGAGCAAGATCAGCGCTGCCAGCAAGGCAGTGTGCAGTCCGGATTCAGAAAAGGTGTGAATCTTGTTGCTGACCATGATGGACTCCTTGATAGAGGGTGTTGATTCCCTGCATCTAACTCTAGGCTTTGCCGGCTGTTTTCACCAGGGCATCAGGCACAAAAAAGCGCAGAAAAACCTGCGCTTTTCATTGACGTTTGCGAATCGTCAAATGGCTTGCGTGCGCTGCATCAACCAGGCCAGCGCGGGCCCATTCAACAAGGGAGCCAGCCGCTCACGCACCACGGCGTGATACTGGTTCAGCCAGGCGATATTTTCGGCACCCAAAAGGGGCAATTCAATGCAGCGGGTATCGATTGGGCAGAGCGTCAAAGTCTCGAACGCCAGCATCTCGCCGAACTGGTTGTTCTCTGGCGTCTCGAGGGCCACGTTGAGCACCAGGTTCTCGATTCGGACTCCCCATTTGCCGGGTCGATAAACACCCGGCTCGATCGAGGTGATCATGCCGGCCTCCATCGCCATATTGGCGTCCGGTACCGCCTTGGAGATGCTTTGCGGGCCTTCGTGCACGTTCATGAAGTAACCCACCCCATGGCCGGTGCCGTGGCCGTAGTCGAGCCCATGCTGCCACATCGGCGCACGCGCCAAGGCGTCCAGCATTGGGCTGAGTGTGCCGCGCGGGAAGCAAGCGCGCGACAAAGCGAGCGTGCCTTTCAAGACCAAGGTGTAGTCGCGCTTTTGCTCGGCCGACACCTGGCCTATCGGCCAGACGCGGGTGATGTCAGTGGTGCCGCCCAGATACTGGCCACCGGAGTCGATCAGCAGCAAGCCGTTGCCCTCGATCACCGCGTGTGCGGCCGGCGTGGCGCGGTAATGAGGCATCGCGCCGTTGGCGCTGAAGCCAGCAATGGTGGGGAAGCTCAATCCCACAAAACCCGGTCGTTTGGCGCGCGCCGCGCTCAAGTGCTCGTCAACGCTCAGCTCGGTCAGGCGTTCGCGTCCCAGTGCTTGCTCGAACCAGGCGTAAAACTCGCACATGGCGGCGCCGTCTTGGACCATCGCTTCACGCACAAACTGAGCCTCGGCGGCGGTTTTGCGGCTTTTGGCCAAGGTGCTGGGGTTGATGGCTTCCAGCACGCTTGCCTGCGCCGGCACTGCTTCGCGCAAGCCCAAGGTGACGCGCCGCGGGTCCATCAGCACGCAAGCTTTTGCGGGCAGGGCGGCCAAAGCATTTGCGGCCGAGCTATAGGCTGCTAGCTGTACACCGTCCAGGGCCAGCCGCGCCTGCAGAGCTGCGTCAATTTTGCCGGCCTCGACAAACAAGGTGGCGGCATCGGCGCTGAGCAGGCAGTGCGCCATGAAGACCGGGTTGTAGTCCACATCGGAGCCGCGCAAATTGAACAGCCAAGCAATGTCATCGACGCTTGAAATAAAGTGGTGGCTGGCACCCAAGCGGGCCATCGCTGCGCGGACACCGGCGAGCTTTTCTGCCCGTGAAACCACCGCTTGCGGCGGCAGATGTTCGTAAACTTTGCCCATCGGCAGGCCCGGCCGAGTCGGCCAAATGCGCGCGATCAAGTCCAGCTCGGTGCGGACTTGAATGCCGGCCCGCTGCAGGGAGCCGCGCAACAGTTGCGCCAGTGCCAGACCCAAAATTTGGCCATCCACTGCCAAACTCTGGCCCGGCTCCAACTGCTCGGCAATCCAATCGATGTAATGAGTGGAGGCGCCGGTCGGCACCTTCTCCAGTGCGATGCCGGTGTTGGCCAACTCGCTGGCGGCCTGCGTCCAGTAGCGGCTGTCTGCAAACACCGCAGCGCGCTCCAAGGTCACGACCAAGGTGCCTACCGAGCCGGTGAAACCAGACAGCCACTGCCGGCCTTGCCAACGCTCAGGCAGGTACTCAGACAGATGAGGGTCGCTGGAGGGCACCAGGCAGGCGTGCACGCCTGTTGCTCTCATCGCATCGCGCAATTGTTCAATACGCAAGCTAACTTCAGAAGTGCGGGTATCCATGGCTTGTCTCCGCCGGCGCACGCGAAGCCGGATAGGCTGCGCTGACCGAACTCTTTAGGGGTGGTTGTGGCTGGCTGGATTGTAGGCGGGCCAGTGAGCCAGCGTTTCAGCTGATCGGCAGGCGCAACTCGAAGATGGCGCCGCCTTGGGCGTGGTTATGGGCCGACACCCCGCCGCCATGAGCCACCATGATTCGCCGGCATACGGCCAGGCCCAGCCCGGTTCCGCCTTCACCTTCTTTGGTTTGCGAGCTTTGCGCAAAGGGCGAAAAAATACTCTCCAATTCGCCGGTGGGAATGCCTGGCCCCAAGTCATGCACGCTGATGCATATCTGCGCACCGTCTTGATTTGCTGAGATGGTGATCTGGCTGGTGGCGGGTGCCAGGCGCAGCGCGTTGTCCAACACATTGCGCAGTGCTTGCTGCAGCCGCCCCGCATCGACCGCCGCAAACAAGGGATGGTCGGCAAGCTGCAGTTTGAGCTTGATCGAACGTTTGTCGGCCGCGCCCGCGTGTTCGTCCACCACTGCCTTGACCAGCGGGGCCAGGTCTTGCTCCGTCAAGACCAAATGGCCGACGGTGCTTTCGAGGCGGGACAAATCAAGCAAGTTATTGACCAACTCCAGCATGCGTTGGCCCGAGCTGTGGATGCGTGCAAACATATCCTGCAAGCGGGCGTTTTGGCCGCTGCGACTGACGCCCAATTCCGAAAATCCGATGATGCTCTGCAAGGGCGTGCGTAATTCGTGGCTCATATTGGCGACGAACTCGGTCTTGATATTGTTGGCTCGCTCGGCTGCGTCGCGCGCTTCGCCGATCTGCCGCTCGGCCTCGACGAAGCGGCTGATATCAATCGCACTGCCCAGCAAGCCGGCGATGGCGCCACTGGCATCTGTGAAAACCGCGCGGTGTGTCAAATAGTCCCGCTCGCGTTCGCGGATCTCCATATGTTCGCTGCCTCCTTGAGCCAGCAGACTCTGGTCTTGCAGCTCGACGGCGTCGGCCAAGCTCGCCGGCCGCAGCTCACTGAGCTTGCGTCCGAGCGCCAAATTCTTGTCGACCCCTGTCATATCGCTCCAGGCCTGATTGACCATCACAAAGCGCAGCGCACGGTCCTTGGCAAAGATCGGGATCGGGCAGACGTCGATCAGACGGGCGGTGAAGTCGAGCTGCGCTTGCAAGCGCTGGCGGGCGTCCTCGCGCTCCGTGACGTCGAGGGCGAAGCCAACGAAGCCCGACAGCTCGCCGGTCATGTCGCTCGATCCATCGGCCGACTTGATGCCGTCATTGGACTTGATGGGGGTTACCACCACCTCCAGCACGCGCTGCCGGCCGTTGGCAGTGTCCAGGCGCAGGATCACCGGCAAGTTCATAAAGCCTGTGCTTCTGCGGAAGAGCCCGCGCGCCTTGACCTTGTCGCGCGCATCGATCAAGGCCTCAAATGGCTGTCCCAAGCAGGAATTAGCGCTTTTGTTGCCCAAGAAATCGACATGGTTGATGAATTGCAGCAGGCCGTTGGCATCGGTGTGGAACATCAGCTCCTGAACGTTCTGGATCAGCAGACTCTGTTCGCGCTCCTTGCTCGCCAGGCTCTCATGTGCCGTGACCAGTTCACGTTTGGCTTGCTCGTAGACGCCCAAAGCCCGCCAAGCAATCGTGCCTAGGCCCAGCATCAGTGTCAGCCCTGCCGCAGTGATCAGTGTGACCGCTTGCGCGTAGCCATTCATGCGCTCCCACACAATGGACTTAGGCAGCTCAAGCAGCACCACCAAAGGTTGATCGTGAACCCGCTGAAAGCTGCCCGCGCTCTCCATGCCGGTCAAACCGCCTGCACTTGCGCCGCCTGAGCTTGTACTGAAGCTGCCATGCTCGCGGTTGCTCAACAATTCCTTGAAGGCCATTTGCAGCCCAGCCAAGCGACTTGCCTCTCGCTTGACCTCACGACTGGCCGCGATCAGCTCACCCTCAAGGCTGAGTAAAGCGGCATGCTGGCCGCGCTCCTTGACCAGTTGATCCAGCAAGCGGTCGAAATACTCGGGCCTCAGCACGGCCACCCAAAAGCGCATGCCCTGGCTGGTTTGCTGAGCCAAGCTCAGCGTCACCATTGATGGGCCCACAACACCGGCGTTTGGCAATTTTGGTGGAGCCGGCAAGTCAGCTTGGGCAGGTGCGCCAAGGTCCAAATTCTTTAAATCAAACAAATCCCGCCCCGCCAAAGGGCGACCCAATCCAGCCGGTTGAGCCTGGCTTGGTCGCTGCAATTGGCGCAATGAAATTCTGCGGCCGACATTGTTTGGCGAACTGCTGGCCAGCACCAGACCCTGGGCGTCAAGCAAGGAAAAACTCCTGACCGCAGGCATCTTGGCCAGGGACAAAGCCAGCAGCGTATTGAGGGAGGAAATCGGTGCGTTTTCGGCTTGACCGGCTTTGGATTGCAGCAAGCCGAGCAGCGTCAGATCAACCTGACCTATGCTTTGGCCGACTTGGCTTGCAAGCGTTTGCGCGTAAAGCTCACTCTGCTCCCGTCCCGCCTTGTCTTGTTGGCGGAACTCGAACCAGATAAAACCCGCAGCCAGCAGCAGCAAGGCCAAACTGAGCAATACCGTCCCACGCAGGGCCATCCGTCGTTTCAACCATGGGGGTAGGGCGGGGGAGCCCCCCGCCGAGCTCATGGGCGTGGTCGCCGCCGTGGCGTTCCTGGGCCTTGCGCTGAGCGTCGTCATGACTGTGGGGTTGCCTTGAGTGCGGGGCTTGACCGGGAGCATAGCCCCCTGACGGCAACACTTGACCCCCGGCCTTTTGGACGCTTGGTCAATCTGTTTTTTCGCAAGGCTTGAAGCATGAGGGGCTTCTTTGCTCTGTTGGCTTTCCCACCCACGGCAGGTCAATTCTGCAGGTCGACCTTAGCTGGGGTCGACTTTATAGCAAAGGCGCCGCGTTTTTGCGGCCTAGCGTTTGCAGCGGCCGGCATAGCAGGCGAGCTAACTCAAAGTTCAGTGCGCAGCGCCCACAGTTCCGGGAACAAGACCACATCCAGCATCTTGCGCAGGTAACCGACCCCTGAGGTGCCGCCGGTGCCGCGCTTGAAACCAATCACTCGCTCCACCGTGGTCACATGACGGAAGCGCCAGAGTCGGAACGCATCTTCCAAATCCACCAATTCCTCGCCCATTTGATAGAGGTCCCAGTGCTGTTCAGGTGCGCGGTAGACGCTCAGCCAGGCTTCTTTGACGCCCTCGTCCAGCCCCCTGGGCTGGGTCCAATTACGCTCCAGCGCAGCCGCTGGCACGGCAATGCCGCGCCTGGCCAGCAGCCGCAACACCTCGTCATACAAAGAGGGCGCACGCCAAGCGGCGTCGACTTCGGCGAGCAGATCGGGGCGGTGCGCGTGCGGCTTGAGCATCGCGGCGTTCTTGTTGCCGAGCATGAACTCGATGCGTCGGTACTGGGCACTTTGGAAGCCACTGCTGTTCGACAAGTAGGGCCGAATTGCGGTGTATTCGGGCGGCGTCATCGTCGCCAGCACGTCCCAGGCATGCACCAGCTGTTCCATGATGCGCGACACGCGCGCCAGCATCTTGAACGCTGCCGGCAGCTGATCATTCGCCACACAGGCCACCGCCGCCTGCATTTCGTGCAGCATCAGCTTCATCCACAGCTCCGAGGTCTGGTGCTGGATGATGAACAGCATCTCATTGTGCTCGGGCGACAGTGGCTGCTGAGCGCTGAGAATCTGATCGAGTTTCAGATAGTCGCCGTAACTCATGTCGTTTGAAAAATCGAGCTGGGCGTTCTCCTCGCTCACAATTCTCTCGGTTTGATGCGGGCAACTCATGTCACCGCTCCTTTTTGGTTGAACTCGGGTCGCTTCCATTCTTCGAGCTTCAGCACTTGAACCAGATGCTCGACAGCGTCGTAGACATCAGCGAAGCCAATATAGAGCGGCGTGAAGCCGAAGCGCAAGATATGCGGCACAACGTCCAGCCGGGCCGGATCGCCGGCGCGGAAGTCGCCAATCACGCCGCGTGCGATCAAGGCCTGAATGACCGCATAGCCAGCTTCCTGCAGCGGCGCGTCCAAGCTCAGGCAGACCTGGCTGCCGCGCTGACCCTCGTCGCGCGGTGAGGCCAAGCGCACCCCCAGCGCAGCGCAGCGCGACTCGGCCAACTCGATGAAAAGCTCGCACAGCGCGATCGATTTTTTGCGCAAGGCGGTCATACCTCCCAAGCTTTCAGCGGCCAGCACGGTGTCAACGCCGCACTCCAATGCCGCGAGCGAAAGCAGCGCCGGCGTGCCGCAGATGAAGCGCTTGATACCGGCCGCCGGTTGGTAGTCAGGTGTGAATTGAAACGGCGCAGCATGGCCCAGCCAACCCGACAGCGGCTGCCAGCAGCGCTGCGCGTGCTTGGCATTTGCCCACACAAAAGCCGGCGCGCCGGGGCCGCCGTTCAGGTATTTGTAGCCGCAGCCCACCGCGAAGTCAGCGTCGGCGCCGTTCAGGTCCACCGGCACGGCCCCGGCTGAATGGGCCAGATCCCAAATCACCAAGGCGCCGGCAGCATGAGCGGCAGCGGTGAGGGCCTTCATATCATGTTGGTAGCCGGTGCGGTAGTTGACCTCGGTCAACATCAAGACGGCCAAATCGGCGTTCAGCGTGGCCTTGATTTCGTCCACGCTGTCGACCAAGTGCAGGCGCAGCCCAAACTGCTGGGCCAGGCTCTGGGCGATATAGAGATCAGTGGGGAAGTTGCTGCGCTCGGAAACGATGACTTTGCGTGAGGGGTCACCTTCCTGGGCGATGCGCAAGGCTGCTGACAGTGCCTTGTACAGATTCAGCGAGGTCGAGTCCGCAACAATCAACTCGCCTGCTGCGGCACCCACCAAGCGAGCAATCTTGTCGCCGATACGGCCGGGCAAGTCGATCCAGCCGGCGGTGTTCCAGCTCTTGATCAAGTCTTGACCCCATTCTCTTTGAATCACCTGCTGCACCCGTGCGAGGGTTGCGCGCGGCAGCACGCCCAGAGAATTCCCGTCAAGGTAGATGGTGCCTGCGGGCAGGTCAAACTGATGGCGTAGCTCACGCAATGGGTCTTCTTGATCCAGCACGTCGCAGTCTTGTCTTGTCGTCATGGCGAGTTCTCTCGGGTTTCAGAGTTTGCGCAAAATCGCGCGAACGGGCGAGGCGCAGGCGCCGCTGAGTTTGAGCGGCAGGGCAATCAATTCATAGTCGCCCTCGGCTACCTCGTCCAGCACCAGGTTTTCCAGCACCCGCAGATTCAGGCGCAGCAGTTGCTGGTGGCTGGCGAGCGTTTTGCTGCTGGCCGGGTCGACCGAGGGGGTATCCAGGCCAATCAGCTTCACGCCGAGGCCGGCCAACCATTCGACGGTTTCCGGGGCAAAGGCGCTGAACTCAGGATCCCAGCGGGTGGCTGCGACTCGGCAGCAGCGCACCAATACGCGCGCCGGGAGCAGCGCCGCAGCATGTCGCAGGTGAGCTATCTGGATCAAGGGGCCGCAGTTGATCGCGTGAATCACGCGGCAAGGCCCCAGGTAGGCGTCGAGTTCGACCTCCGCGCTGCTGGGCGCCCCATTGGCGTAATGCAGCGGTGCATCGGCATGCGCGCCGACATGCGGCGACATGGTGATGGCGCTGAGATTGACGGGGCAGTCAGCCGACAGGCGCGCGGTCCATCGCAGGCTGAAGGGCTCGTCGCCGGGAAAGATCGGCGATTGCGTCGACACCGTCGGTGAGATGTCCCATAGTTGTTTCATGAGCGGGTTTCAAGAATTGGCGCCCCAAGCAGAGGCGAAATTGGAGCAAGCCCAAAGGCGAGGGCGAGGGCGGGTCAGACCATAACAATGCCAGGCGCGGCGTGGTGTCGGTTAATTCCAACATCCGGCAAGCCCTATGGCAAGCCCTGCGCCTGATCCCGGCCCTGCGTCAGCGCTGGCTGTCAGCACGACATTCAATGGTCGGACCCGCTGGCAACCACAGGAGCCCTCGCCTGCGCCAGTGAGGCAGCTGTGGCCGGTGCGCCGAAAGGTCGGGGCATGGGTCAAGTATGGGGCGCTATGCGCACGAGAGTGGCGCTCTGTTTGGGACCTTGTCGAGCCCCTTGAGCAAGGGATTTACAGGCCCGAGTGTCTCGCTCGCACTGCGATTGACCCCCGAAGGCACGCCGTTCGGCTCATGGGTCAACATCAAACTTGCATATTTCCTCAGTAAATTGAATCGAATCCACAACAAGGAGGATTTTAATGAGGAAATATTTGGTTTTTCTGCGCGCTGCTTTGACCGCTGGCGTGTTGACGGCAGCGGCGCTGCCAGCGGCAATGGCGACGGTGCTGAATTTCGATGACCTGCCAGATGGCATCGTGCCCGGCAGCTACGGCGGGCTGGATTGGTCGGCCGCGAGTTGGACCGCTTTCGCGACGCCGGCAGCGCCCTACACCGCGCATTCGGGCGCCGGTCGCGTCGCAACGGGCTTCTTGGCCGATGACGCGAGCAGCACCATCCGCTTCGGCCAAACGAGCATCTTCGACGGGGCCTATTTCGCTGGACTGGGCGGCGCTGTGCTCAGTTTTGAGCTCTATCTGGGCGGCCAAAAGGTCCACAGCTCCGCAACACTTGACCCTTCGGCGACGCCCGGCTTTCTAGCCAGCGGCTATGCCGGCCTGGTCGATATGGTGCGGGTCAAGAGCGCCAATCACGGCGAATTCGTGATGGACGATTTCGCCTTCACGCAGGCCGTGCCCGAACCCCAAAGCTATGCGCTGCTGCTGGCCGGCCTGTTGGCCGTCGGCCTCACGGCGCGCCGCAGACAAGCTCTTTGAGCCTCCATCCCCATTTCGCGAGTATTCCAAGATGACTCAACAAGATCGCCGCAACTTTTTGCGCACCGTGGCCTCCGCCGCCGGCGCCTCAGCCGCCTTGGCGACTTTTCCGCCGGCTATCCAGCGCGCGCTGGCCATTCAAGCCAATAACCGCACCGGTACTATCCAAGACGTCGAGCACATCGTTGTCCTGACGCAGGAAAACCGCTCGTTTGACCATTACTTTGGCACGCTGAACGGCGTGCGCGGATTCGCCGACCCCTTCCCGGCGCCGGTGGCCGACAAAACCGGCATCACCGGCCGCAATATCTGGGTGCAACCCAATGCCGTAGCGGCGGTGCCTGGCCGGCCGGCTACTGGCCCCTTGGCGATCGCGCCGTTCCACCTGAACACCGAGCAGAATTTCGCTTTCATGCGCGTGTCGGGGACGCCGCATTCCTGGGCCGATGCGCAAGCCGCTTGGGATCAAGGCCGCATGAACGCTTGGCCCAAGGCCAAGCAAAACCATTCGATGGGCCATTTCAAGGAGAGTGATCTGCCCTTCCAGTTTGCGATGGCCAACGCCTTCACAATTTGCGATCACTACCACTGCGCCAGCCAGACCGGGACCAACACCAACCGGTTGTTCATTTGGACGGGTACCAACGACGGCTTGCGCCTGGGCAACGGCCCGTCGACCGATAACAGCCACGAGTGGTTCAACGAGAACCCGCTGGACGACTACACCTGGACCACCTATCCGGAGCGGCTGCAGTCCGCCGGCATCAGCTGGCAGGTCTACCAGAACCTGGGCGATAACTTCACCGACAACGCGCTGTTCGGCTTCCGGCCTTTCCGCGATGCTTTCTACAAGCGTCCCGGCTATTCGGCCGAGCTGGCCGCACGCGGCATCAATACCCGTGACCTCGACAAGTTGCGCGAGGACGTATTGGCCGACAAGCTGCCGCAAGTCAGCTGGATCGTCGCAACGGCCGAGGGTTCGGAGCATCCCGGTCCATCCAGCCCCGCTCAGGGTGCCGACTACACGGCCAAAGTCTTGGACGCGCTCACCTCCAATCCAGAGGTCTGGAGCAAGACGGTCTTGTTCATCAATTTTGACGAGAACGACGGCTTCTTCGACCACATGCCGCCGCCAGCTGCGCCCAGCTATGTCGCTTGGGACGCCGACCCGGCCAAGGCCGAGTTGGCCGGAGCCTCTACCGCCGATACCAGCGGTGAGTACCACCACATCCTCAACGGCACGCCGGCTACGCACCAGCACAAGCCTTATGGTCTCGGCCCACGCGTACCCATGTATGTGATCTCGCCTTGGAGCAAGGGCGGCTGGGTGAACTCGGAAGTGGCCGACCATACCTCGGTGATCCAGTTCATCGAGAAGCGTTTCGGCGTGATGGAGCCCAATATCAGCGCCTGGCGCCGTGCGGTTTGCGGCGATATGTTGTCGGCCTTCAATTTCCGTGACCCCAACGACAGTGCGTTCTTCGCCGCGCTGCCGAAGACGCTGGCCCTGGCCACACGTGCCCGTGCCTTGCCCGGCACGACTACGCCGCCTACGCCCGCGAGCCTGAGCGCACCGGAGCAATTGGGCGGTCCGCGTCCAGCGCGCGCATTGCCCTATGAGTTGCACACGACGGCTGCGATCAAGGTCAATCCGGGCCGAGTCGGCTCCACGCGTGTTGAACTGCAGTTCGACAACACGGGGGCGGCCGCTGCGGTGTTCCATGTCTATGACCGACTCAATCTGGCCGCGCTGCCGCGCCGCTACACGGTTGAGGCCGGCAAGCAGTTGCAAGGCACTTGGACCCCGGCTGCAACGGGCGCCTACGACTTGTGGGTCTTGGGCCCGAATGGCTTTCATCGCCACTTCACCGGCAACGCTCGCCGCGTGGCCGCCGCTGCTCAGCCTAACCCCGAGGTGCGCGTGACGCTGGACGGCGTCAACGGCGATTTGTTGATCGAGTTGAGCAACACCGGCAGCTTTGCCTGCAGCATGCAACTGCTCGCCAACAAGTATTACGAAGTGGCGCCGCAAACCATCAAATTGGCTGCGCACGCCAGCACCAGCCTGCGCCTGCCGCTGAAAGACAGCGCCTATTGGTATGACTTCAGCGTGCGTGTGACGGGGCAAAGCGACTTCAGTCGCCGCTTTGCCGGCCATCTGGAAACGGGCGAGCCCTCGATCAGCGATCCGGCCATGCAAGGCGCCGCTCAGTTGAATCAGTACCGTCTGCCGGCCTGAGCCTCAGTAATTCATCCACTCTTTCAATTGTTCATAAAGGGAATCACCATGAAGACCACTACTTTGCTTCGTACATGCGCCGCCGCAGCATTGGCTGTTGCCAGCTTGGCTGCGCAGGCCGCCGATTTGGGCAGCAATCTGATTGTCAATGGCGATGCCGAGAGCGGCGTCTCTGGCTGGACCGTTTATGCCGGAACTGATCTGTTCCAGTCGGTTTCCTACGGCAGCAACTGGGTCTTGCCGACCCAGCCCGGTCCGGTCAATCGTGGCGCCAAGATGTTTGCCGGTGCCAGCTCGGCCTTTTCGGCCGGCTTTCAAGCCATCGATGTCAGCAGCTTGACGGCGTCTTTTGCTGCCGGCACAACAAGCTTTGACCTCAATGGCTATCTGGGCGGCTGGACCAGCCAGGGCGACAACGCACAACTCTTGGTGACTTTCATCGATGCCGCCAGCGCGGACATCAGCATGGTGACCCTGGGGCCCGTCACACCGGCCGATCGAGGCAATCAGACTGGCCTGTTGTACCGTCAAGTCACCGGCTTTGTGCCTGCAGGTACCAGCTCGATCAAGTTTGATCTGACGATGGAGCGTCTGAACTCTAGCGACAACGACGGCTATGCCGACAACCTGGCTTTCGTGTTGAACACCGCCGCCGTACCCGAGCCGCAAACCTATGGTTTGATGGCCCTGGGGCTGGGCTTCCTGGCCCTGGCGCTGCGCCGCAGCAAAGCCTGACCCCCAAAGCCATTGCTGTTCAGCGCAGCCAAACTGCGCTGAACCGGGCCGCCCCTCGGCAAATGCCGTTGGGCGGCCTTTTTATGCGCTTCGTCGTAAACGCTTTGTCGCTGCACGCAGGCTTCAATAGCATGCGCCCAAGTGGTCCATTCGGGCCGCATCAATGACAGGACGACCATGACCCAGCGCTTCAACCTTGCCCGCGTGACGATCTTTGCCGCTATGGCCTCGGCTGCATTTTTGAGCGGCTGTGCTATTCATATCACCACCACCAAAGACGGTGACAGCGCCACCGTCAAGAGCCCGGGTTCAGCCAAGATCGAATGTGTGGCCAGTCCGAGTGGCGAGTGCAACTACGTCCTCTTCACCAGCCGCTGTGAATCGGTCGAGGCCGAGGCCGGTAAGTCCACCACGACCTGCACACACCAGGTGTTTGATCAGTTCAAGCTGGCCACTGGGCAGTCGCGCCAGTTGGCGAATTTGCCGGCCGGCTATAAACAGTGCATGAAGTCGGCCGGTAAACCGGAGTTGCCTAACTGCGATTGATGTTGCCGCCGATGCTGCGACAAAAGCATCGAACAACACAAAAAGCCCCTGCAGCCGAATGCTGCAGGGGCTTTGCTCTATTTGGAGCCGGACCTGCTGGCTTATTTCTTCTTCGGCGGCATCAGGACGCGGTCAACGATGTGCAGCACGCCGTTGCTGGCCTTGATGTCGGCTTGCTGGACCATGCCGTCCTCAACTGTCACGAAGTCACCGGCACGGCCCACGGCCAAGTCAGCACCTTGCAATGTCTTGACATTGCCATTCTTGACGTCGGCCGCGTTTACTTGCGCCGGCAAGATGTGGAAGCTCAATACCCATTTCAATTGCTCCTTGTCTTTGCCCAAGGCTTCCAAGGTCTTTGCTGGCACGGCCTTGAAGGCTTCATCGTTCGGCGCAAACACGGTCACAGGGCCAGCGGCTTGCAGGGTCGACTTCAGCTCGGCTTGTTCAACCAAACGGTTGAATGTGCTCAGTTGCGGGTTGGCGGCGATGGTGTCGGCCAAAGTGGCAGGCACTGGCGCGGTGGCGCAGGCACTCAGCAGCAGGGTCATAGCAGCGACGCTGGACAGGGCGAAGGAACGGAAGGCGGTGATGGTCATGGGAGTTCTGTATGAAGGAGTACAGCTTCCAAGCTTAGAGACCGAATGTGACAGTCCAATGAATTTTGTATGTCACCCGAAATCAAGGTAGTCCATTCGGCCCTGGGTCGAATTACAGTAGCACTCGGTCACAACAATGTCATATTCAAGTCATACGATGACGTCCGTTGTTAAACAAGCCCTCATCTGACAAGGCCACTCATGAAATTCACACAGATTCGCAATGGATTGTTCTTTGCCGTTGGCATGGCTGTTTTGCCCTTGCTGCATGCGCAGGACGTGACGGGTGCAGGTGCTACGTTCCCAGCTCCTTTGTATGCCAAGTGGGCAGATGCCTATAACAAGGCGACCGGCGTGCGGATCAATTACCAGTCGGTGGGCTCGGGCGCTGGCATCAAGCAAATCAAGGCAAAGACGGTTGATTTTGGTGCCTCCGACATGCCTTTGAAGGATGAAGATCTGGCCAAAGACGGCATGATTCAGTTTCCAACCGTCATCGGCGGCGTGGTGCCTGTGGTCAATATCAAGGGTATCGCACCGGGCCAGTTGCGCCTGACGGGTCAAGTCTTGGGTGACATTTATCTGGGCAAGATCGCCAAGTGGAATGACCCTGCCTTGGTCGCACTCAATCCGGGTGTTCCGCTGCCCGATGCAGCGATTTCGGTGGTGCGTCGCGCCGATGGTTCGGGCACGACTTTCGTGTTCACCAACTATCTGTCCAAGGTGAACGAGGAGTGGAAGTCCAAGGTTGGTGATGGCACCGCCGTGAACTGGCCAACCGGTGCGGGCGGCAAGGGTAACGAAGGTGTGGCCGCATTTGTGCAGCGTCTGCCTAACTCGATCGGTTATGTCGAGTACTCGTATGTGCTGCAAAACAAGATGACCTACACCTTGATGAAGAACAAGGACGGCGTTTTCGTGCGGCCTAATGATGCCGCGTTCAAGGCGGCTGCAGCCAGCGCTGATTGGAACAAGACTTTCTATCAAGTCACGACCGAACAGGCCGGCAAGGATACTTGGCCCATCACCAACCCAACTTATATCCTGATGTACAAGACGCAGGACAAGGCTGCCAATGCTTCCGCCGCATTGAAGTTCTTCGACTGGGTTTACAGCAACGGTGACAAGATGGCCGATGATTTGGACTATGTGCCGCTGCCGGACAACGTCAAGGAGCTGGTGCGTAAACACTGGGCCGCCAATGTCAAGGATGCCGCTGGTAAGGCCATCTCCTACAAGTAAGTTTGACTTGACCTGATGCAGCAGCCCGTCAGCTTGTGAGTGACCGGGCTGTTGTTGAATCAGGCGAGGCTTTTTTTTAACGCAGACCATGCGGAGGCCCCGTGGCCGCAATACTTCCAGCCAACAATAACTTTGAAACCGGCAGGCCGGCAGACTTGGTCCAACCCAAGGGTCTGCCACCGGCTCGCCGCAGGGTCGCGCCTTGGGCGGATACGGTTTTTTCTTTGCTCGCACATGGCGCCGCTTGGCTGACGCTGGCTTTGCTGGTGGGCATCATTCTGTCCTTGATCGTCGGGGCGGCGCCTGCCATCAAGCAGTTCGGCTTGGGCTTTCTGTGGACCACCGAATGGGATCCAGTGCAAGAGAAGTTCGGCGGCCTGGTGATGATTTACGGCACCTTGATGACTTCCTTCATCGCTTTGCTGATCGCCGTACCCGTCAGCTTTGGTATCGCTTTGTTCCTGACCGAGCTGTCACCCAGCTGGCTCAAGCGCCCTTTGGGTGTGGCGGTTGAATTGTTGGCCGCCGTGCCGTCCATCGTTTACGGTATGTGGGGCTTGATGGTGTTTGGGCCGATTCTGGCAACCTACGTGCAACAGCCGCTGCAAACGCTGTTGACTGGCGTGCCCTTTTTCGGTGGATTGGTGTCGGGGCCGCCGGTAGGCATCGGTATTTTGTCGGCCGGCATTATTCTGGCCATCATGATCATTCCATTCATCGCTTCGGTGATGCGCGATGTCTTTGAGGTCACGCCGCCGATGTTGAAAGAGTCAGCCTACGGGCTGGGTGCCACGACTTGGGAGGTGGTCCGCAATGTTGTTTTGCCCTACACCAAGACCGGTGTGATGGGCGGCATCATGCTGGGTCTGGGGCGTGCTTTGGGTGAAACCATGGCAGTGACCTTTGTGATCGGCAATATGAATCAGCTCAACTCACTGTCCTTGTTCGAGGCAGCCAACAGCATCACCTCGGCGCTGGCGAATGAGTTTGCCGAAGCGGGCGAAGGCTTGCACCAGGCCTCCTTGATCTATTTGGGATTGGTGCTGTTCTTCATCACCTTTGTCGTGTTGGCCTGTTCCAAAGTTCTGTTGTCGCAACTGAAGAAGAATGAAGGGGCACGTTCATGAACGTTCCTGCAAGCAATCTGGCGAGTGTCGCCAGCCAGCAGCATGCCAAGCGTTTGGCCATGCATGGCAAGCGTAAGAGGGTCAATGCGATCGCCTTGACGCTGGCCTTGGGTGCGATGGCATTTGGCCTGTTTTGGCTGATGTGGATTTTGTTTGAAACCGTCGTGTTGGGCATTGGTGGCTTGCAGCTGGCGACCTTCACCGAAATGACCCCGCCCCCGATGGCGGAAACCGGCGGCTTGGCGAATGCGATCTTTGGTTCGCTGATGATGGTGGGCTTGGCCACTTTGTTGGGCACGCCAATTGGCGTTATGGCCGGCATCTATCTGGCCGAGTATGGCCAAAAGACTTGGCTTGGCAGCACCGTGCGTTTCATCAACGACATCTTGCTGTCGGCCCCTTCGATCGTGGTGGGTTTGTTCATCTACGGTTTGGTGGTGACGCGCATGCTGACCTTCTCGGGCTACGCGGGCATTTTGGCCTTGGCCTTGATTGTCATTCCGGTGGTGATTCGCACGACCGAAAACATGTTGAGCCTGATTCCAAATGCTTTGCGTGAGGCCGCGTACGCCTTGGGGACACCGAAGTGGAAAGTCATTATGTCGGTCACACTGAAGTCGGCCCGCGCCGGCGTGCTGACGGGTATCTTGCTCGCGCTGGCGCGCATCTCGGGTGAGACGGCTCCTTTGCTGTTCACGGCCCTGTCCAATCAATTCTGGACCACCGATTTGAGCAAGCCGATGGCCACCTTGCCGGTGACGATTTTCAAGTTTGCCATGAGCCCCTATGAAAACTGGCAGAAGCTGGCTTGGGCAGGCGTTTTCATCATCACGATGGGTGTGTTGGCGCTGAATATTGCGGCCCGCGTACT
The DNA here is from genome assembly GCF_025717555.1 of Paucibacter sp. B2R-40. Taxonomy (GTDB): domain Bacteria; phylum Pseudomonadota; class Gammaproteobacteria; order Burkholderiales; family Burkholderiaceae_C; genus Paucibacter_A. The sequence continues at coordinate 32,949 of NZ_JAJIRP010000007.1, forward strand.
TTTCAAGAATAAGCACTGATAGAGAGAGCAGAGTTCACCATGGACGCAAAAGTTGATATGCCTGTCACCGAGCGGGCAAAGCTCTCGGTTCGGAACTTGAACTTCTACTACGGCAATTTCCTTGCCCTGAAGAACATCAATCTGGACATTCCCGAGAACAAGGTGACAGCCTTTATTGGTCCCTCGGGCTGCGGCAAGTCGACCTTGCTTCGCACCTTGAACCGGATGTTCGAGCTCTACCCGGAGCAGCGCGCCGAGGGTCAGATCTTGCTTGACGGCAATGACATACTGACCAGCAAAGACGACGTTTCGCTGATCCGAGCCAAGATTGGCATGGTCTTTCAAAAGCCCACGCCGTTCCCGATGTCGATCTACGACAACATCGCTTTTGGCGTACGTTTGTTCGAGACCTTGCCGCGCGTCGAGATGGACGAGCGGGTTGAGTGGGCGCTGAAGAAAGCTGCCTTGTGGGCCGAGGTCAAAGACAAGCTGAACCAAAGCGGCTCCGGCCTGTCCGGCGGCCAGCAGCAACGCTTGTGCATTGCCCGCGGCATAGCGATCAAGCCGGAGATTTTGTTGCTCGACGAGCCTTGCTCGGCGCTCGACCCGATTTCCACCGGCAAGATCGAAGAGCTGATCCATGAGTTGAAGAACGACTACACGGTTGCCATCGTTACGCACAATATGCAGCAGGCGGCGCGTTGCTCGGACTACACGGCCTATATGTATCTGGGTGACCTGATCGAGTTTGGCCCGACGGCCGAGTTGTTCATGAAGCCCAAGCGAAAAGACACCGAGGACTACATCACCGGGCGCTTCGGCTGATCGCACCGTTTGATAAGTCGGATGGAAGGGCTGGCATCGTGGCTCAACATCAATGCGGTAGTTAAACCAGAAATATTCAGGATCAAATCATGGGTGAAAAGCATCTTTCGACGCAATTCGACGCTGAGTTGAGCGGCATTTCCACGCGCGTGCTGGAGATGGGAGGCTTGGTAGAGTCTCAGGTTGCTCAAGCCGTTCTGGCGCTGACGACCTTCAGCGGCGACATCGCCAGCAGCGTGCTCAAGCAAGAAGAACAGGTCAATGCGATGGAGGTCGAGATCGACCGCGACCTGTCCAGCATCATCGCCCGGCGCCAGCCCACGGCACGCGATCTGCGTTTGTTGATCGCCATCTCCAAGACCATCGCCAATTTGGAGCGCGTTGGGGATGAGGCCGCGCGTATCGCTCGCACGGTGCAGCGCTTGATCAACGCAGGCGTGTCAAGTCGGCTGCGTTTGCCCATGAGCGACTTGTCTTTTGAGGCCGAGTTGGCGACGGCGCTTTTGCGCAAGGCGCTTGACGCGTTTGCACGTCTGGATGTCGAGCGTGCGGTCGAGGTGCTCAAGCAGGACGACCAGATCGACAAGGAATTCGACGGCCTGATGCGCAAGCTGATCACCTACATGATGGAAGATCCGCGCACCATCTCTTCATCGATCGACCTGATCTTTGTGGCCAAGGCGATCGAGCGGGTCGGTGATCATGCCAAGAATTTGGCCGAAGTCATCATCTATGTGGTCAAGGGTACGGATGTGCGTCACAACACGCCCGAAGCCGTTGAGACCATGGTTCGCTAAAGCGGATAGGAGCAGTACATGAGCCGAGTTCTAGTGGTGGAAGATGAGTCGGCAATTGCCGAGTTGATCTCCATCAATCTGCGCCATGCGGGCTTTGAAGTCACCATCGCCGCTAGCGCCGACCAGGCGCAGTACGAAGTGGACCGCATCTTGCCTGACCTGGTGGTTTTGGACTGGATGTTGCCCGGCCAGTCGGGTCTGGCCCTGGCACGCCAATGGCGCGGCGCCGCTCGCACCAAGGAAATGCCCATCATCATGCTGACGGCAAGAGCTGAGGAGACCGACAAGGTTTCCGGCTTGGATGCGGGTGCAGACGACTATCTGACCAAGCCGTTTTCGACCAATGAATTGTTGGCGCGGATTCGCGCCGTGCTGCGGCGCAAGGCGCCCGAGGCCTTGGATACCTTGGTCGAGGTGGGCGGCTTGAATCTGGATCCGGGCACCCGCCGGGTCAGCCGCGATGGCGCTGAGGTCAAACTTGGCCCCACGGAGTTTCGCCTGCTGCACTTCTTCATGACGCACCCCGAGCGAGTGCATAGCCGCTCGCAGCTCCTGGACCGGGTCTGGGGTGACCATGTCTTCATTGAAGAACGCACGGTGGACGTGCATGTGAAGCGTTTGCGCGAGGCGCTGGAGCGTGTTCAATGCGCGCGCATGATTGAAACAGTTCGCGGTGCTGGATATCGCTTGACGCAACAGTCGGCGGCCTTGCCCGCCTGAGTACAGGCCCCGGCTAGGGTGATAGCTCGGGGTCTTTTTGGGAGTTGGCGTGAATTGGCTGGTGCCTCGTTTTGTTTTGGCCGCTCTGGTGGCGGTTACCGGAGTGTTGTTCGGTCATTGGATGGGGCATTTGCTGCCTTGGCCCTTTTTGGGCGAAGCGCTGAGTGCCGTGAGCGCCGTCGCGGCATTGGTGTTTCTGGATGCGGTGCGCGGCCATCGTTTGTTGAAATGGCTGCGCGGCTCGCAGCTTGACGATGCCCCCCGTGACAGCGGCATTTGGGGTGAACTGGGCTACCGGATCGAGCGGGCAGTGCGTGAGCGCGACAAGGTCATTGCAGCCGAGCGGCTACAGTTGCAGCAGTTTTTGTCGGCCATTGATGCCTCGCCCAACGGCGTCCTGATGTTGGATGCGCAGGATCATATTCATTGGTGCAACCGCGTCGCAGCCGATCATTTTTCGCTCGATCCGGTGCGAGATTTACGCCAGCGCGTCACCAATTTGTTGCGATCCCCAGCCTTTGTTTCCTTTCTCAATACCGAAAGCTATGAAACGCCGCTGATCCTCAATAACGTGCGTGGCTTCAGTACCTTGTCAGTCATCGTCAAGCGTTATGGTGATGGCATGAAGCTGGTGCTGTCGCAAGACATCACCGAACGCGAGCGCTCGGATTCGATGCGCAGAGATTTCGTCGCCAATGTCTCGCATGAAATTCGAACGCCCCTGACCGTACTGTCCGGTTTCATTGAAACCATGGTGTCTTTGCCCTTGACGGTGGCTGAACGCACGCGTGTACTGACGCTGATGGGGCAGCAGACCGACCGCATGCAGGGTTTGGTGAGTGACTTGCTGACCTTGGCGCAGTTGGAAGGCAGCCCGCGGCCGACTGCAGATCGCTGGGTCGGTCTGGATGCCTTGCTGGCGCGAATCAGTTCCGACGCGCTGGCTCTGTCCAATGACCGCCATCACTTGAAGATTCAAGTCGACACTCAAATAGAGCTGGCCGGTGTGGAGTCGGAGTTGCTCAGCGCGGCGGCAAATTTAGTCAATAACGCCGTGCGCTACACGCCGGTCGGGGGCGAGATTGAGGTGTCCTGGCGCCAGCTTGGCGACGGCTCGGGCGAGCTTTGCGTCAGTGATACCGGTTTGGGTATCGCGCGTGAACACCTGCCGCGACTGACCGAACGTTTCTACCGGGTCGACGGTAGCCGTTCGCGTGAAACGGGTGGCACCGGTTTAGGCTTGTCCATCGTCAAGCACGTGATGCACCGGCATGGCGGTGAGTTGCAAATCGAAAGCGAGCCGGGGCGCGGCTCCAAGTTCAGGCTCGCATGGCCGGCCGTGCGCGTGCGACATGTGGGTGAGCCGGCGCTGGGGGTGGAGGCAGCTAACGCCCCGGCCCATTGATTGGCGCGCAGCTCTAACTAACGCCGCACTAGAACGGCAAAACCAGTTGCACGGTCCGTTGGGCGCCGGACGAAAGCAATCTTTCGCCAGGCTTCAGGTATCGAGGCTTGGCTGGACTGCAGCGCGTAGCTGCACCGGGTGTTCATCAGTGAGTGGGCGCCGTCAACCCGCCAATTCCCTTGAAACTCCAATGCCGCCGAAGTCGCGAGCCCTTGCTCGGGCGTGGCGATACAGTCCACGTCCGCAGCAATAACCTTGCGCAGCTGATCCACCAAGGGGCGGTTGCTGCGTGCGTAGTCGAGTGGCGGTAACAGCAAAGTCATGGCCAATAGCCAGCCCAGGGCAACGCCGCCGGCCGGCAAGACCAGGCTCTTCCAGAGCGCATGTTGATGTCTGGCGGTGCGCCAGCGCACCAGTGCCAACCAGGCCAACGTGGCTAGCACAGCAAAGAAGAGCGCCAAGGCATTGAAGCGGGGCTCGAATCCTGTTGCAAGCCGGCGCAAATTGGCCAACGGCACGGCCGGCCAGCCCAAGTGCATGGAGCTGTAATAGACCCAAAAGAACAAGGCGCTGGCACTGAAGAAGAAGACCGAAAACCAATCCATGGCCGCCGCGAAACCCCGCTGCAATGTCGGCAAGGCAAAGGCCGCCAGCAAAGCCAAGGCGGGAAGTGCCAAGAGCAGCGCGCGGTCCGAGCCGCCCATCAAGACGCTGGTGATGATGGGGGTCATGGCGCACACCAGCGGCAAAAGAATATGCCGGCGCTGCCAATGGCTGCGCCAGCGCCAAACCGTCCAAGCCGCCAGCGGCCCAGCCGGCCATGTGAACCAGGCCAACAGGTTCAACATGCGCAGACTCAGCTCTGCGGGCGCGGCGGTATTGATGCGCCAAGCCCAGGCATTGAACTCCCAGGCGCTCAAGGTGGCCAGCAAACCCGCCAGCAGCAACCATTTCACCAGCGCACGCGCAGGCGCATAGCGCGAGCGATTGCACAGCCAGGCGCCGATAGCGGCCAACACCATGGCGACGATCGGCGCGCCGCTGGCCGCCAAGACCGGCAGCGACACCAGTGCAGCCCAGCGCGCTTTCTCTGGGCGAAACGGCGCGGCGGCCAGTCCATACAAAAATAGGGACGAAGCCAGTAATTGCAGCAGCTCCGGTGTGGTCTCATGGCCGAGTTGCAACAGGCCCAGCGTGGCCATCAAGGCGAGTAGGGCACCGTCGGCCAAGGCGCGCGCATAGTCAACCGACTGCGCCTCGCCGCCAAAGGCGAAGGCCACTGGCTGAGCCGCTTCGGTGCAAGCAAGATGAAAACAGCTATACCAAACCAGCATCAAGGTCAGCATCAAGATGATGGCGAAGGGCAGGCGAGCCGCAAAAGCTGCGTCTGCGAATGGCAAGGCCTTGATCGCAAGCGCGCCTATCCAGTAGGGCAGGGGGCCGCCTTCAGCGGGCACGCCCCCAATGGCCGGCTGCCACCAAGGCGCATGTCCTTGGGCAATGCTGGCCATAAAGCCAAAGGAGCTGAGATCGGCTTGTCGCCAAGGGTCGCGGCCAAACAGGCCCGGCAAGATGTAGGCAGCGCACAGCAGCAGCAGGGCAAATCTGGGCAGGCGCTGGGCGCCACGCATGGCAACAACGGCAGGGGTAGGTAAATTCACGCAGCTTTTGTGGGTTCTGGTCCAGAGCGACATCATGCCGCATCGCTGCGGCTTTTCGCATCCAAGCTGGCCCGGGAGCGCAAGATCAGAGGCGAAAAAAAAGGCAGCCTAAGCTGCCTTTCATCTTCAGCCTGGAAAGGCTTACTTCTTGGCGAAGCCCGCGAACTTGTTGCGGAACTTCTCAACGCGGCCGCCCAGCGAGTCAATGCTCTTTTGGGTGCCCGTGTAGAACGGGTGAGTTTCGCTGGTGGTTTCCAACTTGATCAGCGGCAATTCGCGGCCATCTTCCAACTTGATGGACTCTTTGCTGCCCATGGTTGAACGTGTAACGAACTTGAAGCCGTTGGACTGATCCACGAAGCAAACTTCGCGGTAGTTAGGGTGAATGCCGTCTTTCATGATGAACCTCTCGCTCTAATGCGAATTCTCGTTGCGCTGACGTATCTACAGCCTCACCACACCATGTGGCGCACTTTTCGACAGCGGCAAAACGCGGAGTATAGCCTGAATTTGAGCGCCTCAGCAAGCAAGGCGCTCGGGTGGTGCCGCTGGCGGGCACCGTTGAATCCAACCACTTGCGACTTAACCGCCTCGACGCATCATGTCGAAGAAGTCCAAGTTGTTCTTGGTGGATTTCATCTTGTCGAGCACGAACTCCATCGCCTCGATCTCGTCCATGTTGTAGAGCAGCTTGCGCAGGATCCAGCTCTTTTGCAAGATCTCTGGCTTGAGCAGCAGCTCTTCGCGGCGGGTGCCGGACTTGTTGATCAGAATCGAAGGGTAGACGCGCTTTTCGGCCATGCGGCGATCCAGATGGATTTCGCAATTGCCGGTGCCCTTGAACTCTTCGTAGATCACCTCATCCATGCGGCTGCCGGTGTCAATCAGCGCCGTGCCGATGATGGTCAGCGAGCCGCCTTCTTCGACCTTGCGGGCCGCGCCAAAGAAGCGCTTGGGGCGCTGCAAGGCGTTGGCGTCCACGCCGCCCGTCAACACCTTGCCGGAAGACGGCAAGACGTTGTTGTAGGCGCGGGCCAGTCGAGTGATCGAGTCCAGCAGGATGATCACGTCCTTTTTGAGTTCGACCAGACGCTTGGCGCGCTCGATCACCATCTCGGCCACTTGTACATGGCGGGCGGCCGGCTCGTCGAAGGTGGAGCTGATCACTTCACCGCGCACGGTGCGGATCATTTCGGTCACTTCTTCCGGACGCTCGTCCACCAGCAACACGATCAGATGGGACTCGGGATGATTGGCCACCAGCGCATGCGCGATGCTCTTCATCATCTCGGTCTTGCCGGTCTTGGGCTGGGCGACGATCAGCGCGCGCTGACCTTTGCCGATTGGGGCAATCAGGTCAATGATGCGGCCGGTGACGTTTTCTTCGCCCTTGAAGTTATCGCGCTCAAGCTTGAACTGCTCCCTGGGGAACAGGGGCGTCAAGTTCTCGAACATGATCTTGTGCTTGCTCTCCTCGGGCGTCAGTTCATTGACGCGGTCGACCTTGACCAAGGCAAAGTAGCGCTCGCCGTCTTTGGGCACGCGCACTTCGCCTTCGATCATGTCGCCGGTGTGGAGGTTGAAGCGGCGGATCTGGCTTGGGCTCAGGTAGATGTCATCGGTCGATGCCATATAGCTGTCGTCGATCGAGCGCAGAAAGCCGAAGCCGTCCGGCAGGACCTCCAAAACGCCGTCGCCGAACACTTGTTCGCCGCCTTTTGCGCGCTTTTTCATGATCGCAAACATCAACTCCTGCTTGCGCATGCGGGCGACGTTGTCGATCTCCAGCGCCTCGCCCATCTTGATGAGCTCGGAGACGTGAAGCGCTTTCAGTTCGGAAAGATGCATGGGTGAGAACCCGGTAGGTCGTCAAAGGTCCTGCCAAGGACCGGGGACAGATACTGCGACAGCCAGTCGACCGCTGATGCGTGACGAGATCGCTGTGGCCACAGGTGTGGCAGGCGATGTCGCTGAACAGATAAGGATGCGGGAGCTTGGGCGCCGAGTCCACGCTTCAGAATCACCTCGGTGACATGAGCATGTTGGCAATTCGCTGCTGTTGCGGGCCGCTGAGGGTCGAAAAATCGGCTGAGTTGCGGCTCACAACAACAAGCTGAACAGGATTATAGATTAGCGTCGAGGAAGGCTGTCAATTGAGCTTTGGACAATGCGCCAACTTTCGTGGCAGCCAGCTGACCGTCTTTGAAAAGCATCAGTGTCGGAATGCCACGAATGCCGAACTTGGCGGGCACGTCGCGGTTTTCGTCGACATTCATCTTGGTGACTTGAAGGCGGTCGCCATAGTCCTTGGAGACTTCATCCAGGATCGGGGCGATGGCCTTGCAAGGGCCGCACCATTCGGCCCAGTAATCGACCAGCACGGGCTTGCCGGCTTGGATCACGTCGACATCAAAAGATGCATCGGAAATATGTTTGATCAGTTCGCTGCTCATGAATTGTCCTTGGGCTAGCCGGTTTGTGTTGCCGACGTCGCACTTTCGTGGCTGGTATAGGTGCCACTTGATTTTGGCACAAAGCGGTGAGGCAATCGGATTGCTGGCCTTTCACGCTTGATTTTGAAATTGCTAAAGCGCGGACAGCAAATCTGTGCACCGAGTCAGCAAATTGCGGCTCTTTGTTAGATTTCAAGAAAAACCTTGCGCGGCTCTCAAAAAGCAGGCTAGAATAGTCGTCTTAGTCGGGGCGTAGCGCAGCCTGGTAGCGCATCTGCTTTGGGAGCAGAGGGTCGTGAGTTCGAATCCCACCGCCCCGACCAAGAATAAATTTGAAGTGCAAGGTTTGAGAAGTTTGAAAGACCTGACGCAGTTTATTTTGCGGCAGGTTTTTTAATCTCAGTCGGGGCGTAGCGCAGCCTGGTAGCGCATCTGCTTTGGGAGCAGAGGGTCGTGAGTTCGAATCCCACCGCCCCGACCAAGAATAAATTTGAAGTGCAAGGTTTGAGAAGTTTGAAAGACCTGACGCAGTTTATTTTGCGGCAGGTTTTTTAATCTCAGTCGGGGCGTAGCGCAGCCTGGTAGCGCATCTGCTTTGGGAGCAGAGGGTCGTGAGTTCGAATCCCACCGCCCCGACCAAAAACATATTGAATAACCCGTTGTGAGCTTCGCTTGCAGCGGGTTTTTTCATTTCAGAAACGAATTTTTTTCGCGTTCTCGACCTGCTTGGGCCCTGGGTATCCTCGGCTTACTCTGGGCAATCAGTGCAGACAAAATCCGCAGCTCTGGGCAAGACCCCGCCCGCAACCATTTCTCTTCCCTCATGGCTATTCAACAACTGACCGACGAGCAGATACGCACCTGGACCCGGGCGCAAAAAGACGAATGGTGGTTTACAAACGTCTACCGAGGCAGCATGCCGCAGCTGACCCTGCGCGCGGCTTTGACCGGCTTTCTGCTCGGGGCCGTGCTGGCCGCGACCTCGCTCTATATTGGCGGCAAAACCGGTATCGGCATTGGCGTCGGGCTGACTTCGGTAATCCTGTCCTTTGCGCTGTTTCGGGCGCTGCATGCCGCAGGCCTGGCCGAGGATTACACGATTCTAGAGAACAACTGCACCCAGTCCATCGCCACGGCGGCCGGCTATGTAGTCGCACCTCTGTATTCCAGCTTGGCCGCCTATATGTTGATCACCGGCCGCATCATCCCCTGGTGGCAGATGATGATCTGGATGGTGGTGATCTCCGTTCTCGGCGTTTTGGTGGCCTTCCCGATGAAGCGGCGTTTCATCAACGAGGAGCAGTTGCCGTTCCCGGAAGGCCGGGCCAGCGGTGTGGTGCTTGATTCGCTTTACACCGGCGACGCTGCTGAAGGTGTCTATAAGGCCCGCTTGCTGGGCTTGGTTGCCGGCGGCACGGCGCTCTACCAGGCCATCGTCAGCGACGGTTGGATGAAGCTCTTGCAGTTCAAAATTCTGCGCGTGGACCAATGGGCCGGCATGTCCGAGCCATGGCATCTGCATGAGCGACTCGATACCTACTATTACCAAGCCGCAGCCAAGATGGACTTGTGGATGCCCAAGATCATGGGCGTCGACTTCCGCATGCTGGGGCTTCGTTTCACGCTGGACGCTGCGATGTTGGGTGTCGGCGGTTTGATGGGTATCGCGGTGGCCAGCAGTTGCATGCTGGGCTCCTTCATCAACTTCGTGGTCTTGGCACCTATCATGATCAACGCCGGCGAGATCGTGCAGCGTATTTCACCCACCGGTGCGGTGGTGGCAATTTCTCGCGCCGAGATCGTCAATCAATGGTCACTCTGGTGGGGTGTGACGATGATGGTGACTGGCTCCATCGTCAGCTTGCTGGCCAAGCCTGAACTCTTCATGAGTATGTTCAAGAAGAAGGACAAGGCAGTTGCCGCCGCGCAGGGGCCTGATGTGCTGGCTGGCATTGAAGTGCCGCTGTGGATTTCCTATGTCGGCGTGCCTATCTTCGGTTTCCTGGGTGCCTGGGTCACCCATGTGTTCTTTGGCGTGCCAATGTTCTTGGCGCTGGTCTCATTGCCCTTGATCTTTGTGCTGACCATCATTTGCACCAACGCGATGGCCCTGACTTCTTGGACGCCCACCGGCGCGCTGTCCAAGATCACCCAGTTCACCATGGGTGCAATCGACCGCAGCAACCCAGCCAGCAATCTGTTGCCGGCCGGCATGACGTCCGAGATTGCCTCCAATGCCGCCAACCTGCTGTCGGACATCAAGCCCGGCTATATGTTGGGCGGCAAGCCCCGTCATCAAGCGATCGGCCATGTGATCGGCATCTTGGCCGGCGTGATGGCCTGCGTGCCGCTGTACTTCTTGCTGTTCTTGCCGGCCGACGCGAACGGCGTCAGGTCGGCCGCGACCTTGGTCTCCGAGCAGTTTGCAATGCCGGGCGCATTGCAGTGGAAGGGCGTGGCCGAGTTGATCGCCAAAGGCGTGCAGGGCCTTCCGGCGTCGGCCTTGGTGGCGATGTTTGTCGCCTTCGTTAGTGCGGTGGCGATTGAGATCATGCGCATCGTCACCAAGGGTCGCTTCCCACTCTCCTCGGTCTCGATCGGCTTGGGCGTGGTGCTGCCGCCGGAATCGGTCTTTGCGATGTGGTTAGGCGCCTTGCTGTTCTGGTACATGGGCCGCAAGCACAAGGCCCCTGGCACACCCGGCTACCGCCTTTGGGTCGATGGCTGTGAGCCTATTTGCGCCGGTCTGATTTCGGGCGCAGCCCTGATGGGCATTGGCAATGCGATCGTCAATGTGTTGCTGAACTGAGGCTTTGTTCTTGGCCTTGGATGAGCTCGGCGCCACTTTGCGCGCCGGCTCATGTCACAATCGCGGCCCCATTGAGCTGCAAACAGTTCATTTCCGACCATAGCTCAACCGGATAGAGCACCCGCCTTCTAAGCGGGCGGTTGCAGGTTCGATTCCTGCTGGTCGGACCATTGGGCCCCATCTTTGCCACATAGTGTTGCCAATGCGAGTCTGTGCTCGACTTCTTGCGCTTTGCGTCTGTGCGACATTGATCGCGACTGTGTCTGCGGTGCCCGCTCAGCCTCAGCCTCAAGCAAATTCGTCTTGCTTGATCGTGTTTGGCCACGGTCGAAATTTTGAGCCAGGTCAGGATGATCAGAACGAAGCCTGGGACAGGCTCAATCTGCAATTCAATCAACAGGTCTTGCTAAGCCTTGAGTTGGCCGGTCGGCGCGGCTTCTCGATGGTGTTGAAGTCTGCCGCGACGGACTTGCCGCGCAATCTGGGTTTGCTTTTGGCCGAGGCCGCAGTGCGTGGCTGCAGCCAAGTGCTTGAGACCACCTTGTTCGGCGATGAACAAACGCAAACCCTGAAAGCTCGGCTGCGCTTGTATCCCGTGTTAGGGGCCAAAGGTCCGCGAGTGGCAGGGGCTGACTTGCGCATTGGTGAGCCGCTGTATACCAATGAGCGTGACTTCGAATTCACACGGCGTGTGCTGGAAAGGCTCAATCCCGCTGCGTTGGGTCAAGCGATGGCAGACGAATCCATCTCGCAGTTGATGCCGGGCGGTATCGTCGCTCCATAAAAAGGCCGACAAATCAGCGCCGCCTTATCAATGTTTCTGGTACTGCGTTTCGCCGAACAGGATTTCACGCGCGCGGTCGTCGGTGAGTGATTTGCGCTTCTCCGACAGAACATCCAAACCGCGCTGCACGGCAGGCCGAGCGGCGATCTCGTCAAACCAACCTTTCAGATGCGGGTAGTCGCTGAGCTCCACGCCTTGGTTTTTCCACGAGCGCAACCAAGGAAAGACGGCAATGTCGGCGATGCTGTATTCGCGGCCGCCGAGATAGGTGGAACTCGCCAAGCGCGTGTTCATCACGGTGTAAAGACGCTGTGCTTCACTGCTGTACCTGTCAATGGCGTATTTGATTTTCTCAGGTGCGTAGATACGAAAGTGATGTGCTTGCCCGAGCATGGGGCCGACACCACCCATCTGGAACATCAGCCATTGCAGGACTTCGTACTTGGACGCAGTGTCCTTGGGCAGGAATTGACCCGTCTTGCCGGCCAGGTACAGCAAAATGGCACCGGACTCGAACAGCGATAGGGCTTTGTTGTCCGGCCCTGCGGGGTCGATCAAGGCAGGAATCTTGTTATTTGGACTGATGGAGAGGAATTTATGCTCGAATTGGGCGCCGCTGCCTATGTCCACAGGGATCACCCGATAGGGCAAACCGCATTCTTCCAACATGATGTGAACTTTGTGGCCGTTGGGCGTAGGCCATGAATACACTTCGATCATTTTGTTCTCCACCGGTCAAAGCAGATGCAATTTGCGTCTTCACCGTTCAGCGCATTGTCCTAGCTCATGTTTTTTAAGCAAGTAAAACACTGGTTTGTTGTGCGAGCGAGTGCAGCTCGTTGGCGGCCCATTCACGACTGGGCCGAAGGTCGTAACGCTCAATTTCGTATCTCCAGGGATGGCCGAGGTTTTTTGATTGAGCAGCCCAAGGCCTTGCCCGGTAGCCTGCGCATCGAGTGGGGACCATCGCAGCGGGCCTATATCGAGGGCAACGAACTTCGCATTCGCTGCGAGTTACGCCTGCATGGCGACCTGCAGATGATGGTGCTGTGCCGTGCTTTGATGGATAAGCTGGAGTCGGCGGTGTTCGAGGCCTACACGGATACGCTGAAGACCCGCGTAGACACCGACACGCCGGAAGAAATGCGCTGGTTGGTGATGCTGCCTAAGTTCAATCAAATCAGCTCCAAGCTGGTGCGTCAACGATTTGGTGCGGTAGGCGTCAACAAGGAGTTGGTGGGTGCTTGGTTGGAGGGCGAATTGAGTGAGGTTTTGGCGCAAGCGAGCCAAGACTTGCTGCCCGAGGGCCAGCCCTTTGTGCTGATGACGATGCGCGGCAATGCTTATTTGCGCACGGCCATGGCTGAGCCCTCTCTGGCGCAAATTCAGGGCCTGGTCAAACTGCTGGAGTTGGCCTGCCGGGAGTTGCTCAGGGTCAATGAGCGGCTCACCGATCGCAGCCCCTGGCCAACCACGACTTCGATTGCCTGGCAAAGTTCGCGCCCAGACGAGGATCCGGCTCAGGCTTGAAGTGCTTGTCGCTGTGCGAAGGTCCATGCAAGCTCAGCCAAGGGTCTTGCACCGGCCGCGGCGGCCTGGGCTTGGGCGCTGGAGGCCGTGCCGGTGCTGACACGCTTGGCAATGCCTTGCAAAATTGCGGCGATGCGGAACAGGTTGTAGGCCAGATAGAAGTTCCAGTCCGCTGTCAGTTGGGAGATGTCTGCGCGGCCACAGCGCTCGCAGTAACGGCGCAAATAGTCGGCTTCGGAAGGAATGCCAAGGGCCGTAAAATCCAGCCCGGCCAGACCACGCGCAGCCGGCGAGCTGTGAATGTGCCAAGTCATGCAGTGGTAGCTGAAGTCAGCCAAGGGATGACCCAAGGTCGACAATTCCCAGTCTAGAACGGCGACCACACGTGCTTGCTCGGGGTGGAAGACCAGATTGTCTAACCTGAAATCGCCATGCACGATGGCCACTTCGCCCGGGTCCAGCGCTGACGCGGGGATATTGGCCGGCAGCCAAGCCATCAAGCGATCCATGGCTTCAATGGGCTCGGTGACAGAAGCCAGATATTGCTTGCTCCAGCGGCCGATTTGCCGCTCAAAGTAGTTGCCGGGCTTGCCGTAGTCGGCCAGCCCAATCGCCTGTGGATTGACACGGTGCAGGGCCGCGATGACGCGGTTCATTTCTTCATAGATGGCCGCCCGCTCAGCAGCACTCATGCCTGGCAACGCCGGGTCCCAGAGTACCCGGCCGGGTATGAATTCCATGATGTAAAAGGCGCGCCCGATGACGGATTCGTCTTCGCACAGCGCCAGCATGCGCGGCACCGGCACGTCGCTGCCTGCCAGGGCTGACATCACAGTGAATTCGCGTTCGATCGCATGAGCCGAAGGCAGTAGCTTGGCCGCAGGTGCTGGTTTGGAGCGCATCACATAGGCTTGGCTGGGTGTGTTCAGTTTGTAAGTGGGGTTGGATTGCCCACCCTTGAACTGCTCAATGCTCAAGGGGCCGGCAAAGCCGGCCACATGCGCGGCGAGCCATGCTCCGAGTGCCTCGGCATCAATGGCTTGCGCGGGTGCTTTTGTTCCGGTGAAAGCTTCCATGGATCTCTCTTCTTGAAGTCTCAAGTTGCAAATTGACTGGGCCGGCATCGGTAGATCCGGCAGTTGTTCGATTGCGATTTGCTAACGGTTAGCGATCGCCAGCAGCTTTTCACGGTTGAGCACCACCAGACGGGTGGGCTCGACACGCACAGCGCCGTCTCGCTCCAAGGCCTTCAGCTCTTGATTGACGCGTTGGCGTGAGGCTCCCAGCAGCTGCGCCAAGTCTTCTTGCGCGAGTTGCAAGCCGATGCGTATCTCCTCGCCCTGGCGCACGCCATACGAGCGCGCCAGCAGCAAAATTTGCTTGGCCAAGCGTGAAGCCAGGGGCAGGGTGTTGAGATCCTCCACCGCATTGAACATCAGCCGCAAGCGCCGGCAGTTCAACCTCAGCAGCGCTTCGTAAAGTTCGGTGTGGCGTTGCAGCAATTCTCTGAAGTCAGGCTTGCGTACGATCAGCAAAGTGGTCTCACCATGGGTGGTCGCGTCGTGCGTGCGGGGCATGCCGTCGAACAAAGAGATATCGCCAAACCATGTTCCGGGCTCCACATAAGTCAAAGATACCTGTTTGCCCGCCAAGGAGACGGAGCTGATCCGCACAGCGCCCTTGGCGACGCCCACCCATTCCTCGGCGGGCTCGCCTCGGCAAGACAGCAAGCTGTCATCACCCAAGCGACGCACCGTAGCGCGGGACAATATGTCTTCGCGCAACGGCTCGGAAAGTTTTGAAAACCAAGAGCCCGCGTCGATTTCGTTGCGTTCGCTGAGTGTAAGAACGGTGCTATTCATACTTTGTCGCTGAAGTGACAACAGGGCGTTGCCTGTCTTGCATTAGATTGTCCATGAGTGAGGCGACGCCGGTTTGATCGCGCGTGGCGCTGCGTTGGCAAAGTGCCCACGGTCGACGGTCACTAGAGTCGGTTGATCGCCGGAGCACATATACAACGCCGGCCCAGATGGCGTGATTGAGGCCGGTTCAGCCATGCTAGAGTCAGTCGAAATAACATTGGCCGCCGGCATGGACCGAGATATCGCAGTGCCCCCCATTCATTTACGTGGCGCCAGTAGGCGCATCTGCTTGCTGAGCGCCTTGGCCTTTGGGCCCCTGGGGCTGTTGGGCCTGTTGGGCAATGCCCAGGCGCTGGGTTTAGGTCGCCCGCAAACGCTTTCGGTGCTGGGTCAGCCATTGCTGCTGTCTTTCCCGCTCAGTCTTCGTGCAGACGAATCGCTTTCGATGGACTGCGTGTTTGCCGAAGTTATGGCGGGTGGCGTGAAACTGCCAGCAAACAAAGTGGGTGTGCGCCTTGTGGGCGAGAGCGAAACCAATTTGCGTGCGATTCGCGTGCTGAGTTCCGTGCCTATTGAGGAGCCAATCCTCAACGTCACTTTGAGTCTCGGATGCCCGCCGCGCTTGACGCGGCAGTTCAGTGCCTTGATGGATCCTCCGACTGCGCAGAGCGGCGCTTCGCACGAGTCACATTCAAGCGGCGAAAGCCCGCGAGTGTTGTCGCCGGCCCTGCGGGCTGCTTTGGCCACAGCAGATGCCAAACCCAAAGAGTTGTTGGGGGCAAGCTTGCCGGATGCGATTGGGCAAGAGCGCTTGACGGCGACCAAAGTTCCTGAGGATAGATCGAGCGCAAAGCGGGCGCTTGAGCAGGCCGGCAAGCATCGCAATTCGCCGCTTGTAGCGGACGCACCTGTACCGCCCCCCCGTTCAAAGACGACAAAGATTTCGAAAGCAGCAAGGCCGCAGAATGCTGCGATTGCAGGCGCGGCCGAGCCGCAACTGCGTTTGGAAGCCTTTGATGCCAATGCGGCCGCAGCGAACAATTCAGCAGCCGCAGCCTCTGCGGCCGAGGCGGCCATGGCGCGTCTGCAAAAAGTCGAAGCGGGTTTACTCGGGCTGCAATCCGAATATCGCAGCAATGCGCTGAAATTAAGTGCTATGCGCCAAGGGGTTGAGGCCGGATCGCCACCAGCGTCTGGCAATTCACCCAATGTGCTGACCTGGGGTTTGGGGGCGCTCAGCTTGCTGCTGGGTGCTGCCCTGGCATATCTGTGGCGTCGCCGATCGCATCATCAGGCAGGGATTGACGGCAATTGGTGGGGGCCTGCGTCCGAGCAGACAGCTGCCGAAGTCGCCAAGGATGCCGAACCGGCTTGGAAGGCTTCGAATACCGGGCAAGCCGAGCCTCAAGACTATGCCGACTTGCCACCTCTCAATGCTGACCCTCTGCGCGGCAGCGATGAGCCGACCCGGCCTGCCGATGCGATGCCGCAAGAGCACACGATTGCACTGCCGCACAGCGTGACGGCTGATTTTGCGGCGATTCCGGCCACCATGCCGGCCGAGTTGCCGGAGAAAGATGCGTCGGGTCTGGCGCGAATTTCTCAATTGATGAGTGGCGACTTGAGTCTTGAGCCGCTCAGCGTGCAGTTCATCGACCCCTCGGACAGCATTGCTGCAGCGTTCGGTGCCGTGGGTAGTGCGGCCAATTTGGGTAGTTCGGCCAGCGCTGATCAGCACCTGGTCAGCGTTGAGGAGTTGATTGACTTGGAGCAGCAGGTCGATTTCTTTTTGGTCTTGGGGCAGGACGAGGCGGCTGTGGACTTGCTGCATGGGCAGCTGAAGCAGGGGGTGGCTGGTGCAAGCAGCTCGGCCTTGCCTTACCTAAAACTGATGGAAATATGTCAGCAGCGCGGCGATGCTTTGGCCTTTGCCGACATTGCAGGGCGTTACGCGGTCGAGTTCAATGCCTCTCCGCCCGCCTGGGATGTGAATTTGGAGTTGGGGCAGGGGCTTGAGGCCTACCCTTCGGTGGTTCGCAGCTTGCAGTCGCGATGGTCCGACAGCAGCGCCAGCATGGTGGCACTGCAGAGGTTGTTGTCCTCCAAAGACGGGCGATCGGCTAGCTTTGATTTGCCGGCGCTACGCGATCTGTTGCTGCTTTACAGCGTCGCCCGCGACCGCTCTGAACATGAAGTGCGCGGCGAAGAGATTGACCTGTTCTTGCCCTTGGAGTCCAACTTGGAGGCCGGTCATCCGACCGGTTTTGACCTGATGGCCACCATGGTGTGGCAAGGCAAGCCCGGCTTGGATGGGGGCGCGGGGCGAGCTGTGCCCGTGGACGTGGACATCTTGCTTGAAGATGCTGGCGTCATTGGGCCGACAAGCGGCGCAGGCAAGCCCTGACTACAGCTGCTGCAGCAGCGCCAAGGCTTGCTGCAAGGTCCGGTCTTGCTTGGCGAAACAAAATCTGATGATGGTCTGACCGTCCCCGTCAGCATAAAAGGCTGACATCGGGATCGCTGCGACGCCGAGTTCGCGGGTCAAATGCTCACATGCGCTTGGGCCCGACATGGCCCTGAGATGCTCAATCTCGCTGTAATCCACGGATTGAAAATAGCTGCCTTCACAAGGCAGTAGACGCAGCTTCGTGGTGGCCAATCCGGCGCGAAATAGATCGCGTTTGCGCTGGTAGAAGGCTGGCAATTGCAAATACGGCCCAGGGTCTTGCATATAAGTCGCCAAGCCGTATTGCATCGGCGTGTTGACCGAGAAGACGTTGTACTGATGGACCTTGCGGAACTCGTGCATCAAGGTTTTGGGTGCCAGTACATAACCGATCTTCCATCCGGTGACATGAAAAGTTTTGCCGAAGCTGCTGACGATGAAACTGCGCGCCAGCAATTCGGGGTAGCTCGCCACGCTTTGATGCTGCTCGTCGTCAAACACCATATGCTCGTAGACCTCATCGCTGATCACCAGGATATTCGTATCGCGCAAGGTCTCGGCCAGAGCCTGCATTTCGAGGGCGGTCCAC
Source organism: Paucibacter sp. B2R-40 (assembly GCF_025717555.1). GTDB lineage: Bacteria > Pseudomonadota > Gammaproteobacteria > Burkholderiales > Burkholderiaceae_C > Paucibacter_A. The sequence continues at coordinate 50,830 of NZ_JAJIRP010000007.1, forward strand.
ACGGTAGCGCTGGGGTTGTGCGGGGTGTTGATGATCAGAGCGCGGGTGCGCGGCGTGATGGCGGCAGCCAAGCGTTCGAAGTCCGGGCGAAAGGTGGCAGGCGTCAAAGGCACACGCACCGCCACACCACCGGCTAACTCGATATTCGGCAGGTAGCTGTCGTAGCAAGGCTCCAACACGATAACCTCGTCGCCTGGGTGGACCACGCTCAACAGAGCGGTCAAGATGGCCTGTGTGGCGCCGGCGGTGATGGTGATCTCGTCATCCGGGCTGTAGCTGTGGCCGTACAGTGCAGCGACCTTGGTCGCGACGGCCTGGCGCAGCAGGGGGACGCCGGGCATGGGCGGGTATTGATTGTGATTGGCCCGCATCGCCGCGTTGACCGCATCAAGCAGGGCCGGATCGCAATCAAAATCGGGGAAGCCTTGACCCAGGTTGACGGCGCCATGCGCTTGCGCCAAGGCCGACATGGTGCTGAAAATGGTGGTGCCGACGCGCGGCAGGCGGCTGCGCAGCGGCGGCGATAGGTATTGGCGCGTGCTCATCAAGGCAGGTCCGCTTCAAGTCAAAGGCTGTAATCGGTGGTGTCGCCGCTCATGGCGCGCTCCAGCAGGTGGCGGTTCAGGCGGTCCGAGAGCAATTCCGCGAAGCTGTACACATAGTTGCGCAGATAGGCGCCGCGCTTGAAGGCGATGCGGGTGACGTTTTGGCCGAACAAATGCCCCAAGGGGCGGGAGACCAAATCGCCGCCAGGGGGGTCTTCGCGCACCGCCATCTCGGCCACGATGCCTATGCCCATGCCTAAGCGCACATAGGTCTTGATCACATCTGAGTCGATCGCTTCGAGCACAAAATTGGGATGCAAATTGCGCGCCGCAAAGGCCTTGTCGATGCGGGTGCGGCCGGTAAAGCTGGGGTGATAGGACACGATGGGTTCACTGGCCAACTGCTCCAGCGTCGGCCGCTCGACCTGCGCCAGCGGATGGCCGGCCGGTACGACCAGAACATGCTGCCACTCGTAGCAGGGCAGGCTGACCAGTTCCTCGATATGGGCGAGCGATTCGGTCGCCAAGCCCACATCGGCGCTGTCGTCCAGCAGCATGCGCACGACTTGATCGGGCGTGCCCTGATGCAGGCTGACGCGCACCAGGGGCAGTTGGCGTCGCAATTGCGCCACCGGCCCGGGCAGCACATAGCGGGCCTGGGTGTGGGTGGTGGCGATCGAAAGCGTGCCGCTGTCTTGCTTGGAGAATTCCTCGCCAATGCGTTTCAAATTGCCGACTTCGCGCATGATGATTTCGATCGCGGCCAGTACTTGCTGGCCGGGTTCGGTAATGCGGCGCAGGCGCTTGCCATGGCGTGAAAAGATGTCGATGCCGAGTTCTTCTTCCAGCTCCAAAATCGCTTTTGAGACGCCGGGCTGCGAGGTGAACAAGGCCTTGGCGGTTTCCGTCAGGTTGAGGTTGCGGCGCGCCGCTTCTTGCACAAAGCGGAATTGATGCAGGTTCATGTTGGGGCGTCAGCTGATGGAGCCAGCCAAGCCAGACTCGATTCGGTCATCGCCTGGACTACCGCTTCTTGTTCACCCAGGGCTGGATGCAGGTGCCACTCGACCGCCGGACCGCATTCTTCTCTGAGCCGCTCAAGCAGCGGAGGGATATCGCGCCGCACATGGCCGCCGGTGCCCAGAAACATCGGCACGATATGGATGCGCTGGCAGCCCAGAGCGACGAGTTCGCGCGCAGCTACTGCGAGCTCGGGCTGCATGAACTCAAGATAGGCCAGGCGCAGGCCGAGCTGAGGGCGGCTCAGCGCAATTCGCCTTGCCACCTCTTTGAAGGGCTTGGCCCATTCGGGGTCGCGTGCGCCGTGCGCAAACAGCAGTAAACCGTCCATGGTGTGTGTTATTTCAACGGTAACGCACCAGCCAGCCAAAGGCCGCCAGCGACAGGGCTAAATAGAACAAACTTGGGCCGGTGGCGACGAGCCAGGGCAGCCAGTTTCGCAAGATGCCGACATGGCCGGCGACGTTGTTGAGCAAGACAAAGCTGATGCCCAGCATGATGCCGCCAAAAACCTTCAAGCTGATACCGCCGGAGCGCCCATGCAGATAGGCAAACGGCAATGCCAGCGCCACCATCACAAAGCAGGCAAAGGGATAGATGGCTTTGCGCCAAAACTGGATTTGGTGAACCTGCGCGGACTGTTCTTGCGCCGATAGATGCTGGGTGTAACGGTAGAGCTCCAGCGTTGACATCGAAGCGGCCGGCAACACCGCAGCGGCAATCACGCCGGCATGCAGCGAGCTCTTCCAATTCAGCTCGGCCAATTTGGTTTCGCGAACCGCCCGCAGCTCTTCTTTATCGCTCAGGTTGGTGTTGGCATTGACTTTGGTGCCAATGCTCAGCCATTCGGTCTGTGTCACGTCGGATAGGCGCCAAAAGCCTTTGGCGTCCACCATTGCGTGGCTTGCGGCAAGTCGGGAAATCAAGCCGCCAGCGTGATCAAACTCAAAGATCCGCACACCTTGCAGCCGTCCCGACGCGTCGGCCTGGCTGACGTTGATTGAAAAACTGCGCTCTTGCCCGTCAACCAGTTGGTGATCCTTCAGCCAAGCGCCGCGCCGCCCTTGCTCGACCGTGCCGACATATCGTGCGCGCATGGTGTCGGCTTGCAGGTCGAAGTAGGGCACGGCAAAGTCGCCGACCACAAAGGTCAGCGCAGCGAAGGCCGCCGCCAAATAGGCCAACAAGCCGAGTGCTCGGCCCGGCCCCAAGCCGCCGGTGCGAAGAATGGTGAACTCGCTGGACTGAGCCAGACCGGCCAGCGAGTAGATGCTGCCGATCAGCACGGCGATTGGAAACAGCTGGTAGAAATGGCCTGGAATGTCCATCAAGGCGAGCAAAGCCGCTTTGAACGCACCGGCTTCAACGCGGCGCATATTGTCGAGTTCGTCAATGAAGTCGATGAAGAAGAACAAGGACAGGAAGGCCAGGGAAACAAAAAACACCGAGCCCACAATGTCCCGGTAGAGCAGGCGGCGTACCGTCTTCATGCCCGGGCTCCGGTCGGTTTTCGCCAAGTGAAGTGGATACGATTGCCTTGGTCGCGCAGCCACAACAGCATCAAGGCCAGCAAAAATATGCCGCCGTGTACCGAGATCAGCGCCGTATTCATGCTGCTGCGTCCGTTGTTGACCCAGCCTTGGCTCAAACCTATCAGGTTGAAATAGACGACAAAGCTCAACAGTGCAAACAGCAGGTTCCAGTTATTGGGCCGGCGTGGGTTGGTTGCGGCCATGCCCAGTCCCAGCAGCACCATATTGAAACAAGCCAAACACATGCCAAAGCGCCAGGTCAACTCGCCGTCATTGGCCGGCGAGGGCGCGCGCAACAAGTCCAAGGTGGGCGTCGCCTTGGGCTTCAATTGGTCGGCGCTGCGCAGGACTTGGCTGTCGGCCAAGATTTTGTATTGTTCAAACTTGGCCCTCGTTCGCTCACCCGTCAAGGCATTGGCTTCATTGCGCTGGCCGTGGTTGAGCACCAAGAAGCGGTCGGTGTCGGTCAACTCAATATGCCCTTGAGCTGCGGTGGTGACGGACTCGGTTCTTTCTTTATTGGACAAAATAAATACATTGCGCCCGGTCTTTTCATCCACGGCATCGCGTTCAATGAAAAACACGCTGGCCCCGTCGCGCGAAGACTGGAACTGACCTGGCGCCACGCGTGAGAGGTCGCTGCGTTTTTGGTACTGATCGCGCAATTGAGCACTGTTCTGGTTGCCCCAGGGCCAGATGATCAGCTCCAGCACGATCACCACCAACAAGATCGGCAAACTCATGCTCAGTACCGGTTTGACAAAGCGGCTCAGGCCGATCCCGCTAGCAAACCAGATCGTCATCTCCGACTCACGGTACATGCGCCCCAAGGATGCCACGATCGCAATGAAGAGCGCTAAGGTGAGCATGGTGGGCAAGTGGGCCAGCGATGCGTAAGCCATCAACAGCATCACGTCTTGTGGGGCCACATTGCCGCCAGCGGCTTGACCGAGGGTGCGAATCAACATCATCGTCAGCACGATGGTGAGGATGACCACAAAGGTGACACCGAAGCTGCGGGTGAGTTCTGAGCGTACTGAGGAATCGAATAACATCCGGGCACTTTATCTATTCGGCGACATTATGGACTTTCGTACACAGACTGCGTCCTTCGACGCATTGGCCGGCATCAACGCCGATGCCTTGATCGTGCTGATAGCCGGCGAGGCGCTGCCCGCCGACCTGGATGCTGGCCTGGCCTCGCTTGCCGCTGACGCCTTGAAACTTGGCGACTTTGAGCTCAAAGCCGGCAAGGCGATTGCTTTGCAGCGCCCGACCGGCGTGAAGGCGCCTCGTTTGGTGCTGGCCGCTGCCGGCAAGCCCACACTGAAGGCCGCCCGGGCGGCGCTGCAATTGGGCTTGGCGCAGTTGAAGGGCCGCGGCGCGGTACATGCTGCGGTGGCATTTGTCGGCTTCGACGCCATGACAGAGAGCCTGGCTGAGCAGTTTGTATTGGCCGCCAGTGATTCGATCTATACGTATCGCCACACCAAGCCCAGCGCGCCTGAGGCGGGCAAGTTGGCCAAATTGACCTTGCTGCTTGACAAGGGCGATACGGCAGCAAGCAAGGCAGCCAAGGTAGGCTTGGCCCGTGGCCAGGCGATTGGCGCCGGCATTGAGTTGGCGCGTGAATGCGCCAACCGCCCCGGCAACTACGCCACGCCGACTTTCCTCGGTGAACAGGTCAAGGCCTTGGGCCGGACCCATGGATTGAAGGTTGAAGTATTGGACAAGAAGGCGGTCGAGAAGCTCGGCATGGGCTCCTTTTTGTCAGTGGCGCAGGGCTCGGATGAGCCGCTGCGTTTCATCGTCGCGCGTTACGACGGCGCTGCGAAGACGCAGGCGCCGGTGGTGCTAGTCGGCAAGGGCATTACCTTTGATTCAGGCGGCATTTCCCTCAAGCCGGGCGCCGAAATGGACGAGATGAAGTTTGATATGGGTGGCGCCGCCAGCGTGATTGGCGCGCTGCGTGCCGTCGCCGAACTCAAGCCTAAGCTGAACTTGGTTGCCATCATCGCTGCATGTGAAAACATGCCCAGTGGCCGGGCGCTCAAGCCCGGTGATGTGGTGACGTCAATGTCGGGCCAGACCATCGAGATCCTGAATACCGATGCGGAAGGGCGTTTGGTCTTGTGTGATGCCCTGACTTATGCGGAGCGCTTCAAGCCTGCGGTGGTGGTGGATGTGGCAACCCTGACCGGTGCTTGTGTCATCGCTCTTGGTGGCGTGCGCAGCGGCATGTATGCCAGCGATGATGAGTTGGCGGCATCTCTGTCGGCGGCCGGCGAGGCTGCCTTGGATCCTTGCTGGCGTATGCCTTTGGATGACGAGTACGAAGAGGGGCTAAAAAGCAATTTTGCCGATGTGGCCAATGTGGGCTCGCGTGCAGGTGGCTCCATCACGGCGGCCAAGTTCTTGCAGCGTTTTGCAGGCAAGTTCCGCTGGGGCCATTTGGACATCGCCGGCACCGCCTGGAAGGGCGGCGCGGCCAAAGGCGGCACCGGCCGGCCGGTCGGTTTGCTGACTCACTTTGTACTCTCGCAAGTACGCTGATTTGTACGCAGAGAGCGCCAAGTTGCTGAAGCGACCTTAGCCATGACTCAGGTGAGTTTCTATACCGGCGTGCCTGAGCGCTTGGCCTATGTCTGCCGACTGTTGCGTAAAGCGCAGCAGTCGGGAGCAAGGATTGGTGTGTGCGGCCCTGCAGCGCTGTTGAGGCGCTTGGACACCGCCCTCTGGGCGTTTGAGCCGATCGAGTTTGTGCCGCATTTGGACTTGTCTGCGGGCGCTGCCGATCAGGTGGTGATAGCCGCGACGCCAATTTTGCTGCATGAGCATGCTCTTGAGCTTGTTCACCGAGAAGTTCTATTGAACTTGGGTGCCGAGGTGGCCGACGGGTTCGAACAGTTTCAGCGCGTGCTGGAGGTGGTTTCCCAAGATGATGCGCAAGTTCAGGCAGGGCGGCGACGTTTTCGGCATTATGAAGAGCTGGGTTTGAACATCAGCCATCACAAGGTGGCGTCTTGAGCTCTGCTGCTAAGGTCGAGCGTCAAGTGCCTACCCTGACCGAGGTGCTGGAGGAAGCCACTCTGGCTTCGCCTCCCGAGTTGAGGATTGCTCAAGCGCCAGAACTTGAGGTCGATCTTGATCTCGATGCCAGCCCTGAACTTGGCTTGGCGGCCGCTCAAGGTGAGGAGGATCAGCTGAGGCTTGCTCTGCTTGGCGTTGTCGACGCTGCAATGGCCGAGTTCCGCATTGAACTGCTGTCACGCCTGGAGCTTTTGCTTGACCGAGGCATGGCGCCGCGCTCAAAGTGCGGCACTGAGTGAACTTGAGATTAAGCCGACGCAGAGCGGCTGTTTCACTCTGACGACAACAAGAGCCAAGGTCTGCAGGAAGTCTTCGGTTTCCCATGGTTTCCCCATATAGGTTGAAGCAATTTTTGGGGTATGTTCTGCGGGTTGAGAATTCAACGGCAAAAAGCTCTTCTTCTTCCTATCCGGAGGTAATTCATGCAAGTTAAGTTGAATGTTGTTGTGGGCGCTGTGGCGCTGATGCTGAGTGGCGCTGCCATGTCGCAAGATGTGCTGGTCGTGAAGATTGGCCACGTTGGCCCAACCAGCGGCGCTATTGCCCACTTGGGCAAGGACAATGAGTTGGGCGCCCGTATGGCGATTGCCGAGCTCAATGCCAAGGGTGTGATGATCGGCGGCAAGAAGGCCAAGTTTGAACTGCTGGCAGAAGACGATGCCGGCGATCCAAAGCAAGGCACAGCAGCCGCTCAAAAGCTCGTCGACTCCAAAGTCAATGGCGTGATCGGTCACTTGAACTCAGGTACATCTATTCCTGCTTCCAAGGTGTACAGCGATGCGGGCATTCCGCAGATTTCGCCATCGGCCACTAACCCTAAATTCACCCGCAATGGCTACAAGACCACGTTCCGTGTGGTGGCTGACGATGTGCACCTGGGTGGCACTTTGGGCAAATATGCGGTGAAGGAATTGAAAGGCCAGTCGATCGCTGTGATCGATGACCGTACAGCTTACGGCCAAGGCGTGGCCGACGAGTTCGAGAAAGGCGTCAAGGCTGCCGGTGGCAAGATTGCCGGTCGCGAATTTACCAACGACAAGGCAACCGATTTCACCGCCATCCTGACCTCCTTGAAGGCCAAGAAGCCTGATGTGATCTTCTTTGGCGGTATGGACGCCGTGGCTGGTCCAATGTTGCGCCAGATGAAGCAGTTGGGTATTGATGCGAAGTTCGTCGGTGGCGACGGCATCTGCTCCGGTGAATTGCCGAAGCTGTCTGCCGGCACGATGGCTGATAGCCAGGTCTACTGCGCTGAAGCGGGTGGTGTTGAGGCCGGCGAAGGTCAAAAGACAGCCGAGGCTTTCAAGGCGAAATTCAAAGAGCAGTACAAAGTCGACGTGCAGATTTACGCGCCTTATGTCTATGACGCCGTCAACGTGATGGCTGCAGCCATGGTCAAGGCCGGTTCTTCCGATCCGGCCAAGTATTTGCCAGTGTTGGCAAAGACCGAGGGCTACAAAGGCGTGACGGGTACTATTACCTTTGACCCCAAGGGCGATATCAAGAACGGTGCTCTGACGATGTACACCTACAAGGGTGGTGCGAAGTCGCAAATCGCCGTCGTGCGCTGATTGCAACTGCTATTCAGCATTAATTTGCACAGACCCGAGTCCCGCGAGTCCTGAAGCTCGCAAGCCTGAAAGCCCGCAAACTGACATTTGCGGGCTTTTTTTCGTCCCTACGTCCTTCGTCAATAGCGATTGGCTTCAGTTTGGGGCGTAGCACAAAGGCCAGTCCCAGGCTTTCACTCTTTCTTGCTGTGGAATACGCACGCTTGCACGGGACTGCTTTCTCCGAGGTGCTCCAAATCTGCGCTCTACTCTCGTCCTGACGCTGAACGCAGAGCTTGATCAAGCCGGTGTCTAGCTGAGTATTTAGGGAATTAAACCTCGCAACCCCCTTTAAATGGGGGGCTTTCAAAAGGTCCTTGAGCAGGCATCATGTGCCGGCGATCGAGATGCTTTTGGATACGTTGATGCGAGCCTGAGTTGAAAGCTGATTTCGCGACCGGTGTCGCGGGTGATTTGCTTGATTCAGGAAGGGGCTGGGCAGGTCAATCGGCCGCCAATCGCGCATTGCAGTGAATCTTTGGGATCGGGGAATGAAATGGTACGAATTTTTAGCCACTATTTGCATAGGCAGACCTTGCTCCATGTCTTGTTCGATTTGGGGCTGATCCTGTTCGCTGTAGTTGCGGTCGTATTGAGTCAAGGTGAATCTGCTTCGACGGTTATGCCTTTCGTCGCCTCCCACGGTCTTTCTCTGGCTGGATGTATGTTCGTCATCAATTCGGCAAGCGGTCTTTACCAGCATGTGCACAACCGCTCGATCACAGAGTCATGCGCTCGGGCCTTGTTGGGTTTGATGTTCGGCTTGCCCTTGGCTTATGCCATCTTCAGTTTGCTGCCGATCGCTGTTGGGCACCGGGAATTGGTGACCATGGCTGCGATGGCGGCAGTTGCTGCAGTGATGGTGCACCGTGTCTACGCTGCTCATTCCGGTGCTCAGTCGCGTCTGCGCACCCGCATTCTGATTTTCGGCTCAGGCGCGGTGGCCCGCACCGTTGGTCAAACCCTGCGAGAAGCCGATCCTCACGCGCAGATCGTGGGCTACTTGGCTGGCCCCAATGAAGAAAATCCAGAGGTTCCTTTAGCGGAGATGATTGATTCGCGCGGCTCCTTGACTGAGACGGCGCGCAGCCTTGGCGTGGACGAAATCGTGGTCGCTTTGTCCGAGCGGCGTGGGGGCTCAATGCCTTTGCGCCAATTGCTAGACTGCAAGCTCTACGGTATCCGTGTGGTGGACATCGCGACCCACTTCGAGAAGACCCTTGCTCAAATCAAGATCAGTCACGTCAATGCTGGTTGGTTGATATTCGGTGACGGATTCAATCAAGGCAGCATTCGTACCGCGATCAAGCGCGTGTTTGACATTGTTTTCTCTGCGGCAATTTTTGCTGTCTCCCTGCCCATCATGATCATCGCTGCCGTCATGATCAAGGCAGAATCTGCCGGTCCGATCTTCTATCGGCAGGAGCGTGTGGGGTTAAATGGCAAGACCTTCAAGGTCATCAAGTTCCGCAGCATGCGCACCGATGCAGAGAAAGACGGCAAGCCACGCTGGGCGACGGTCAACGATGACCGCATCACCCGCGTCGGTCGATTCATTCGCAAGGTCCGCATTGATGAGTTGCCTCAGTTGCTGAATGTGCTGGTTGGCGAAATGAGCTTGGTGGGGCCGCGCCCTGAGCGTCAGTACTTCGTCGATGACTTGGTCAGCAAGATTCCTTACTTTGCTGTCCGGCACAGTGTCAAACCGGGTGTTACGGGTTGGGCTCAAGTCCGCTGTGAGTACGGTTCAACCGTCGAGGAGTCGATTGAGAAGCTGCAATACGACCTGTATTACGTCAAAAACAACTCGCTCTTCCTCGATATGTTGATTATGTTTGAGACAGTGGCGGTGGTTTTGACGGGCAAGGGCGCGCGCTGAAATAGCCGCCTCGATTTAACACAACAAAAGTCGGCGTTATTGCCGATTTTTGTTTTGTGCTGCCGTGGTTCAATGCGCAATGAACTTTGCTGTTTTGAATTTGAATCTACTTGGCGACGGCTTGGCCGCCTTGTCGTACGCGGCGTTTGCACTCTATTTCGGCCTACGGATTTGGTTGCGCCGCACTTCACCGGCAAACGCACTCTCCTACGTCTTTTTGGCGGCCTTGGTTTGCAGTAGCGCATGGGGTGGCTTCAGCATTGTGGCCAAGATGAACTGGTGGCCCGTGGCGGCCGACTGGTTGATTCCTGCGGCTGACTGGTTGCGCTATGCCTGTTGGTTTTGGTTTGTGTTGTTGCTATTGCAGCCCAAACTGGAAAATCAAAGCACATGGCGGCCGCCACGGTTTGCGGATTTAGCCTATGCATCACTTTCAGCATCCATGCTGATGTTGGTGCTGCGTGAATTCAACAGTGATTTGAGTGTGAGTCTGCTGCGACCGTCGGCCTTCACTGCGCTTGGGCTTGCGGTCGTCGGTTTGATTTTGATCGAGCAGCTGCTGCGCAATTCGTCTGGGGATTCGCGTTGGAACGCCAAGCCCGTGTGCCTGGGGCTCGGTGCCATCTTCACTTTTGACGTGTTTGTGTACTCCCAAGCGGCACTGTTTCGCGAGTTTGATGGCGATGCACTGAGCGTACGAACGCTGGCTCATTGTGCTGCGCTGCCTTTGCTGTTCCTTGCTTCTCGTCGCCATGCCGATTGGCTTGAGAAGTTACATATCTCTCGCACTGCCGTCTTTCACTCGGCAACTTTGATGCTGGTGGGTCTGTATCTCCTGCTTATTTCAGCCTTGGGTTACTACGTCCGCTATACAGGAGGGGAATGGGGCCGGGCGCTGCAATTGACCCTTGTTTTTGCGGCCTTGATTGGATTGGTGCTGTTGGTCTTCTCGGGCTCGATGCGTTCGCAGTTGAAGGTCTACATTGGCAAGAACTTTTTCAACTACCGCTATGACTACCGAGAAGAGTGGCTGCGCTTTACTGCCACGCTGTCATCTGGCACTTCGCCGCAGCAGATGGGTGAGACCGTGGTTCGCTCCTTGGCCAACTTGGTCGAGAGTCCGTCTGGCGCGCTCTGGTTGCAGCAGGCAGACAGTGGTGAATTTTCACAGTCTGCGCGCTGGAACGCCCCTCCGTTCGGCACCTTAGAGGCGATGACGGCGGGCTTTTGCAGTTTCTTGCAGGAACGGGCCTGGATCATTGATCTTGACCAAGTGCGCCTAGGTTCGAGTGACTATCGTGGATTGGAAGCGCCCCAATGGATGCTCGATGACAAGCGGCACTGTTGGCTGATCCCGTTGATGGTGGGCGACAAGATCCTCGGCTTTGTCTTGCTTGGCCGCCCGCGCGCCGCCATTGAGCTCAACTGGGAGGTGCGAGATCTGTTGAAGACCGCCAGCAGCCAAGCATCCGGCTACTTGGCGCAAATGCAAGCAGCCGAGGCCTTATTGGAGTCCAAGAAATTCGATGCCTTTAACCGCATGTCGGCGTTTGTGGTACACGATTTGAAGAATATCGTGACTCAACTCTCATTGATGATGAAGAACGCCAAGCGCCTCAAAGATAACCCCGAATTCCAACAGGATATGCTGGATACTGTGGAGAATTCGTTGGAAAAGATGCGTCAATTGATGCTGCAATTGAGGGAGGGCGAGAAGCCGCATGGATTGTCTAGCGGCGTCGACCTTGAAGCGATCGCCAAGCGCCTCGCTGCGGCGGCAGTCAGCAAGGGCCGTCAGCTTGATTTAAAACTTATGTCCCAACTCAGCACACGAGGGCACGATGAGCGCATCGAACGCGTAATCGGGCATGTCGTGCAAAATGCTTTTGATGCATCTGAGGCCGACAGTTCAGTAGAACTCAGTCTCGACCGCGTTGGCAGCCATGCGCAGGTTATCGTTGCTGATCGTGGCTGCGGGATGAGCGAGGAGTTCATTCAACAAAGGCTCTTTAAGCCGTTTCAAACAACCAAGGCCACCGGCATGGGCATCGGGGCTTTTGAAAGTTACCAATATTTGCAGGAACTAGGGGGCAAAATCAAAGTTGACAGTAAGCCGAACCTCGGCACAAAGGTCACGATTTTGCTGCCATTGTTTCATGCTACAGACGAATCACGGTGATGGATCTTGAATGAGCATTAGCAGTAGTCATGACAGCAATGGCTTGGAACGGCAGCAGCCTTTGCTGATCGTTGAAGACGACCTAGCTTTACAAAAGCAACTGAAGTGGTCCTTAGATCGCTTTGAATCAGCTGTGGCGCAGGATGTCGCCAGCGCGGTTTTGCAGTTTCGTCGGCACAGCCCTGCGGTGGTCACCATGGATCTTGGGCTTCCTCCGGATCAAGATTCGGTGGCAGAGGGCTTTAAATGTCTTGAGAAGTTGTTGGAGTTGGATCCTGGCGTCAAGGTGATTGTCTTGACCGGGCAAAACGACCAGGACAATGCCTTACGTGCCATTCGTATGGGTGCTTATGATTTCTTGGCCAAACCGGTTGATCCGGATGTTTTGAGCTTGACGGTAGAGCGGGCCTATCGTCTGTACGAGCTACAGAAAGAAAATCAACGTCTACAGAATTTGCATCGAAGCGATGCTATGGGCGGTTTGATCACCCGTGATGCCGGTATGTTGAAAATCTGCCGAACCATTGAAAAGGTGGCGCCCAGTGATGCAACTGTGCTGCTGCTAGGCGAGAGTGGTACCGGCAAAGAGGTGCTGGCGCAAGGGTTGCATGAAGCTTCAAAGCGCAAAGGCCGCTTTGTGGCCATCAATTGCGCGGCCATCCCCGAGAATTTGCTGGAGAGCGAATTGTTCGGTTACGAAAAAGGCGCTTTTACGGGCGCCAGCAAAACCACGCTTGGCAAAATCGAGACGGCCAACGGCGGCACCTTGATGTTGGATGAAATTGGTGATTTGCCGATGAGTTTGCAGGCTAAATTATTGCGATTTTTGCAGGAGCGCACGATCGAGCGTGTTGGTGGCAGGCAGGAAATTCCAATTGATGTACGGATTGTTGGCGCGACCCACCAAAATCTCAAGAATCATATTGCGGAAGGGCGGTTTCGTGAAGATTTGTATTACCGAATGGCAGAAATAGTTGTTGATATTCCGCCTCTGCGTGATCGCACGGGGGACGCGGTGCTTTTGGCTCACGCTTTTTTGAAACGATACGCGAGCGAGCAACGCCGAACTGCTTCCAGTTTGACATCAGATGCCCTAGCTGCAATTGAAGCCCATTCTTGGCCGGGCAATGTTCGCGAATTGCAGAATCTGGTAAAAAGGGCCTCCATCATGGCCGATGGTGATCGCGTGACTGCGACCGATTTGGGTTTGAAGGGCCAAACCGGGGAGGTTGATGCGGAAGCCAACTTATTGGATTTACGTTCTGTGCGAGAACGCGCTGAACGTCAGGCTGTTGTGACTGCTTTGGCACGGGTTGATGGAAACATCGCTAAGGCGGCCGATTTACTGGGAGTCAGTCGCCCAACCCTCTATGATTTGCTCGATAGACTTAAAATTAAATAGTATTTGAAATTTTTTAGTACTTCGCTTGTGTATTGGAATTACGCTGAATGCTTTGGGGAGTGTGAGGCATCTTTCGAAAAAAGCAGATTAATCAAACATTCTAAGAGGCGGTGGTGAAATGAGTGAAATTAAAAGGCGAAGTTTCAAAAAACTAATTCATCACTATACTCGGTTGCTGTTTGGTAAGCTGCCGACGGATTTTAGGTACCCATTGTATCGCCGAATGGTGGATTTTGACCCAGTTCCGGATATGCGACTGGAATTGAAGATCGCTGAAACTAAAGAGGAGTTGGCCGGCTGTTTTAGTATTCTGCATGATGCTTACGTTTCCAGCGGATTTATGCAGCCCCATCCCTCGGGGATGAGGATAACAAAATATCATGCACTACCCACTACCACAACCATTTGTGCAAAATACGATGGAAAAATTGTGGGTACAATTTCCATGATAAGAGAGGGTGTTTTTGGGTTCCCTTTGCAGTCCGTTTTTGATTTGACAAAAGTTAGAGCTAAAGGTGGTCGGATTGCCGAAATATCTGCGTTGGCGGTTCATCCGGATTTTCGGAAGACAGGCGGTGCCATATTTTTCCCCTTGATGAAGTTTATGCGCGAGTATTGCGTTAATTTCTTTGAGACACGACATCTGGTAATTGCAGTTAATCCAAATAAAATCGAATTTTATGAATCCATACTGTATTTCACGAGGCTGCAGGAATCTGCTGTTGAGGAGTATGATTTTGCAAACGGAGCTCCTGCGGTAGGGGCGACGTTAGACTTAAGAGAACTCCCCGGATTCCTGCAGCAGGGCTTTAAGGGACGGCCCAAACGAAAGAATCTATACGGATACTTTTATGAAATAATTTTTAAAAATATAAAATGGCCCGAGCGAAAGTACCATATCACCAATGATCCGGTAATGACGCCAGAATTGTTGAATTATTTTTTTAATACTGAGTCGTCAGTATTTGATGATCTCGATGATAGGAGTAAAACGCTGCTGTGGTCGATTTATGACTTGGCGGAGTATCGAGGAATATTGCCGATGCTAAAGGGCTCGGTAGATCATGGACATCCTTTGCGGAAGCATCAACGATATTCGATTCGCTGCCCGGGAAGTTTGACTATTGTGGTCGCCGGCGAAAGAAGAAATTTTGTTATTGAAGTGATAGAGATTTCTATATCAGGCTTCCAGGCGGAATGTAAATTGCAGCTGCCCTTGGAGATTGACGGTCTAGCTGAAATTGATTTGGGCCTGTTGGAGCGCTCGACCGTCAAGGTCAGGTCAGTTCGGGCTCGAGAATCTGAGGCCGGTATTTTTTATGGCTTCAAGGTGAATGAGTCTGATAGTACTTGGAGACAATGCGTCGCGTCCTTGGAAGTGGGTATCACGACAGGCGATCTCAGATGAGAAGATGTTGCAGCCTGAAATTTCCTAGTCTTTTGATTTCCTGTTTTTTGCCGGCGTTGATAGCTGCGCATGCCAGTGCAGCCAGTTTGGAAACCCTACCTGAATTGGTTCGCAGGGTTAAACCATCGGTGGTTTTGGTGGGAACCTATGGCGAACTGGACAGCCCACGTTTCACTTTCAGGGGCACAGGTTTTGCGGTTGCCGACGGTCGCCGCATCGTTACCAATGCGCATGTCATTCCAGATCCCGACGGCAGCGGAGCGAGATTTCTGATCATTCGCATCAAAGGAGAGTCGGGTGATTGGGTCAACCGCAAGGTTGAGCATGTGAGTCTTGATAGGCCAACTGATTTGGCTGTGATGGATATTACTGGCCCACCTTTGAGTCCCTTGCCATTGAAGGCGGAGGGTGTTCCGGAAGGTACGGCAGTTATGTTCATGGGCTTTCCAATTGCCGGAGCCTTGGGTTTTTCTCACGTCGCGCACCGTGCGATGGTTTCTGCGCTGACGCCCGTAGCCCTACCGGCCCCAACGGGTAGCAGCTTGAATGCAAGGAATATTTCGCAAATTCGTTCGGGTACATTCAATATTATGCAATTGGATGGTACGGCGTATCCAGGTAATAGTGGCGGACCTGTATTTAACGTCGAAACCGGCGAGGTGGTCGGCGTCATCAACATGGTGCTGTTGAAGGGTACGAAGGAGTCGGTTTTGAGTCATCCATCGGGTATTAGTTATGCTATTCCTGTTGAGTTTGTATTAAAAATGCTTCAAAAATAACTATTACTTGTCAAGTGCTTTGAATCCTGGGTAGGGTCACTTGGCTTGCTCGGGCGGTAATAAGGTTGATATTATTGATGTGGTGGATAGAATGAATATTGACTTGGTTTTGAAAGATATCGCTCGTCATGGTGTGATGGCTCCATCAGCAGATAATAAACTGGAATACTTTTTTGAATTTATTGGTTCGAGCGCTACTATTTGCATTAGGCCAGGCAGCGATTTTTCACCGACTTTGCCTAGGCATAAACGTGTGTTGAGCCTATTGGCGTTTGGTGCAATAGTTGAAAACATGCTTTTGCGTGCAACTGAATTGGGTTTTGTTGGCGAATCTTCTTGGTTGCCATGTGATGATTTGAGTATTATTGCCAGGGTTTGTTTTTCGAAAAATATTGAGATTTCTCCCGACCCACTCGCCACGGCTATCCCATTTCGCCAGACAAATCGGCAGATCTTCTTTCGCGGGGCGCCTACCTCTATGCAGAAAGATTTACTGGCCGCCGAGGTTCAAAAACATGCCGGAACACGTTTGCTGTGGCTTGAAGGTGACAAAAGGTGGCGCGCACTCAAATTGATTTGGCTTGCCGAAAGCGAGCGATTTTGCTCAATTCGTTTGCATGAAGAACTATTTTCTACGATCAGATTTGACCTGGGTTGGAAGGATACCTGCGATCAGGGTTTGCCGCCTGCAGCACTCGAGGTCGAATCGGTCATGCGGCCAATGTTCAAAGCCATTCGACATTGGCCGCTAATGCGGTGTCTGAGCGCCGTTGGAGTTCATCGCCTATTGGGTTTGCGTGCAGGATTTCTGCCGGCGTGGCAGGCACCGGCGCTTGGCATAGTGCTGACCAGCCTTCCTATAGAAGAAGGTGCTGTAGCGGCTGGACGTAGTTTTGAACGTCTTTGGTTACGTGCGACGATTGATAGATTGGTTTTGCAGCCGATGGCCGCATCTGCGGTGTTGTCGCTGCAAGAGGATACTGATCTCTATTCGTCAAAAAAATGCCGAAATTCACTTCGATCGGAATGGGCTGATCTATTCCCTGGCGAATGGCCTGCAATGGTGTTTCGAATGGGTGGTATGTTGAAAACAGATCTTCCATCAGTAAAGACTGGCCGGCGCCTTCTTTCCTCTTATGAGCGGTAAAGGGTCTGTGATTTGGCTCTTAATAAATGAAATTTTTTGAGGATTTTTGAGTTAATTTTGTATATTATGTATTTTAGAAATATGAAATTGCAAAATATGTATTTTCAATTAATTTGAAATTAACTGATTTGTCGGCAATAATGTAGCGGCTGTAATTTTCTTGAGTCATTGCAGCTGTGAATT
The DNA here is from genome assembly GCF_025717555.1 of Paucibacter sp. B2R-40. Lineage (GTDB taxonomy): Bacteria > Pseudomonadota > Gammaproteobacteria > Burkholderiales > Burkholderiaceae_C > Paucibacter_A. The sequence goes on from NZ_JAJIRP010000007.1 coordinate 67,604, forward strand.
TGAAGGAGTTTGATTTGGCTTCGAAATTTGATGTTCGATTTTTGATGAGTAGCAGCCTTGTTTTGGGGCTGCTTGCTTTTTCTGGTTGCAAGGGTGACTCCGCCGAGGAGTTGGTTGCCGCGGCCAAGATGAGTGTGAATAAAGATGCAAATGCGGCAGCAATTGTTCAGCTCAAGTCGGCTTTGCAACTTAGTCCCTCCCATAGCGAGGCAAGATTCTTGTTTGGGGAGGCGTTGCTGCGTTCGGGCAAGGCTGAACTCGCTGTGGAAGAATTCAAGAAGGCCGAGGAATTGGGCTATGCGGCAGATGCAGTTATTCCCGCATTGGCTCGCGCCATGTTGCAAGCGGGGCAAGCGAAGCAACTGTTGGCTCGGTTCTCTTCGACTGTTTTAACTGAAGCGCCGGCGATTGCCGATCTCAAGTCGACAATTGCGGTTGCGCTTTTGCAAAAGGACGACTTGGCGGCGGCAAAGATTGCAGTAGAAGAGGCATTGAGGGCGCAGTCAGAACACCCGCCTAGCTTGTTGCTAAAGGCGAACATGCTTGCAGGTGAGCAAGATATTGACGCGGCCTTGCAGGTGATTGGCTCATTGTTAAAGAAGGATCCTAAAAACGTTCAGGCTTGGCATATGTCCGGTGTCCTGCGCCTTCGAGGGAAAGGAGAAGAAGCAGCTGCTTTAGCGGATTTTTCACATGCCCTTGAAATTCAACCGACGTTTGCTCCCGCGCATCAAGCAATTTATATGCTTAAGTTGCAGAACAAGGATCTTGTGGGCGCAGAACAGCAATTAAATCGGCTGGTAAAGGTGCTGCCAAAGCATTCGACGACATTATATTTGTCAGCGCTCAACGCGTATCTGAAGGGAGAGACGAAAGTGGCCCGCGAAGCCGCTCAGTCTTTGACTAGATTGGCTCCAGATAGTGCCCATATTCAATTTCTGGTCGGCTTGATTGAATACCAAGATGGTTCGTTTGCGGCGGCTCAAAACTCTCTTGGCAAGGCGCTAAAAAATCATCCTGAATTTTCATTTGTCCGTCAGCTATTGACTAAGAGTTATCTTCAAGAGGGGAACCTCGAGAAGGCTCTTGCCACGTTGTCTCCACTACTGAGTCAGCAAAATATTGATGTTGAAACGCTGACCTTGGCTGGCCAACTTCATTTGCTAATGGGCAATCGAACCCAATCGGATGCATATTACGCTGCAGCGTTGAAACTATCTCCTGATGATCCGCGTAGCCGAGCTGCTTTGGCATTGAGTCAGTTATCAAAGGGAAATGTCGGCAGTGGTTTTGCAGAATTGGAGTCTATTGCCAATGCCAGCGCAGATCCGTATGTGGATTTCGCATTGGTCACGGCGAGAATAAAGCAAAATGACCTCGATGGTGCTTTGCGCGCGGTCGAAGTCTGGCAAAAGAAACAGGTTGATAAACCTTACCCTTTCAATATGAAGGGTCGGATTTATGAAATGAAAAATGATGTTGTCTCTGCTCGCCGAGCGCATGAGCAAGCAGTAGCGCTGGATGCGGCTTACTTCCCTTCAGCATCAAGGTTGGCAACCTTTGATATTGCAGAGCGCAATTTTGACAAGGCGTCCAAGCGATTTGATGCGCTGCTAAAGAAGGATCCAAATCATGTGCGCGCGCTGTTGGCCCTTGCCAATATTCGTCAGCGAGCAGGCGCCAGTCCCCAGGAAGTTGCGGCGATGGTGGCGAATGCCATTGACCGCAACCCTGCGGACTCGTTGCCACGACTGCGATTGATTGAGCTTCATCGACAGGCAGGTAATGTGCGTGCCGCTATTGAGGTAGCGGAGGCGGCGGACGCAGCAATACCAGGAAACAGTAAGATTCTGAATGCATTGGGGACGGTGCAGACGCAAGATCGAAAATACGGTCCAGCTTTGTCCAGCTTTGTGAAACTGGCGGTTCTGGATCCTCGCGCCCCACTGCCTCATCTGCGTCAAGCGGAAGTCTATTTGGCGACGGGCGACCAGCCGGCTGCGAAGAAGTCTTTGAATCGCGCTTTGCAGCTAGCTCCCGATTATCTGCTGGCGCAGCGTGCGCTTGTCGCGGTTTACTTGTTGGAGTCCAACCATGACGCTGCTTTGAAGGTGGCCCGCACAGTTGAACAGCAGCGTCCGAAGGAGGACGTGGGTTACCTTTTGGAAGGGGATATTGAATCATCGCGCAAGCATAGAGAAGCGTCGATTCGAGCCTATCGCCTCGCACTTGCGCAAGGCAAGACTTCAGAGGCTGCAGGCAAACTCCATGCTGAGTTGAGCTTGGCTGGGCGTTCGGATGAGGCGGACCGCTTTGCGGATGATTGGCTCAAGCAGCAGCCTGCTGACAGCGGGTTCTTGATGTACTTGGGCGATCGAGCCTTTGGTCTGGCTCAGTACCCAGTCGCGGAACGACGGTACCGAGAATTGCTGCAGTTCAAACCAGACTCTGTTGCAGCGGTCAACAACCTGGCGATTGCCTTGCATCGGCAGAAGAAAGCTGAAGCTTTGGAGATGATTGAGAAGGCCAATGGACTTGTTCCCGATAGCCCCGGTGTGATGGCCAGCATGGTCACGATATTGGCAGGGCAGGGGAAATTTGACAGGGCAATCTTGGTGCAAAAACGATTGCTGGAACTCTCGCCTAACCAGCCGCGTCTCGGCTTGAGCCTCGCCAAGCTATACATAGACGCTGGTGACAAGTCAAAGGCGCTGGCAGAACTCAAAAAGCTGAATCAACTTGGCGAGTCCTTTCCTGAGCGCGCAGAGGTCGCTACTTTGTTGAAAACTTTGTGATTCTCGTGTCATGAGTCCCTGTCCTTGGCATCGAACTTTTCAAGCTTCCGTACGTTCATCTGGGCAACTTTCCATCAAGAGTTGTACGCCCAGAAGCTGAAGGATGCTGGCAAAAGAGGCGCGAATGATGTCGGAAAACTTTACGCTTCACCTAGCTTTGAATTCTCGGTTCATTCTAAGTTATTGTTTATAAAAGGCTTTTTTTTGTTGGCATGACTGTTGCTGTATGTGTGTGACAAGTGGGTTGAGAGGATGTCTCCTTGTCAGGCCAACATATTTTCAAAAAGGAATCAATATGAAGTTCATGATCAAAACTATCGTCGCTGCGTCGCTGATGGCGGCTGGCGTTTCCAGCTTTGCAGCTGGTTCTGTTGCTGGCGCTATCGGCGCTGGCGACGTGCTCTTCTCCGATGACAGCGCCGAGCGCTTCATCGATATGAATGGCAACGGTAAGCTGGATTTGGGCGATAAGTTGCGCGGCATCTTTTCGATCGGCAATACGGCTCCGCCAAACGTGCCTCTGGGTGCAGGTACCGGTTACAACGAGTTGACCGGTATTTTCCAGACTGTCGTGACAGGCAAGGTTTTTGTTGGTGTTGTATCTGGCATTGCTCGCTACGACTACACCTTTGCTGCTGATGCTGCTTTCGCGGCTGAATTCGGTCAAGCCGCTGGCACGGTGGGCATGTTCTTCGAAGACAGCGCGCAGAATTTTGCTCGCCAGGCCTGCGGTGGCGCGAACGACTTTGCGGCTTGCGAGGCTACCGCCACGGGTGGTAATTTGTGGGCCTCTTTTGGGATTGCTGGCGGACTCTGGAAGGCTGCATCTGCTGCTGAAACTCCCGGTGTTGGCGCGCTTTTGCCTTTGACTACGCCGCTGGGTACTTTTGGTGTTGGTTTGGACTTCATCACCAACAACACGGGCTACCAATGGAACAAGGTTGATTGCGCTGATCCAACGGATCTGTTTGCGCCAACAGTGAAGGTCGACTTTTGCGGTCAAGGTGGTATTTTGGCTTCGGGTCGCTTGCGCGCCGGCCAACTGACACCTACGCCTTACGACGTTTTCGACAATCTGGACTTCTCTGCAAACCGGGTTCCTGAGCCAAGCTCGGTCGCGTTGGTTGGTTTGGCTTTGTTGGGCCTCGGTGCCGCAAGCCGCCGCAAGCTGAGCAAGTAATTGTTTTTGCATATCGTGCTCACTTGAGCACGTCAAAAAACGCCGCAATTTGCGGCGTTTTTTTTCGTCTGTCTTGAATGCGAGCTTGGCGGTGCCTTGTCTAATGTATTTACTGCTTTGCCGCGCCAGTCCAGAATGCGCTCGCGAGTATGTCTTTCGTGCCGGGTCGCGGGCATAGAGACGTTTTTTTCGGGAAGGGGGCTTGATTCAGGCAATTTATGGGATAAGGCAGTACGTCTCCTCTAAATTGGCTGAATCGATAAATCCCGCTATGGCATGATCGAAACTTGCGATATTTCAGCTTGAACAGGAGTGTTTCCTTGGAAGCAAAACAAGCAGTTTTCCAATATGACCGAGCTTTTTCTAGAAACATAGGCTGGGTCACGGCAAAAGAGCAAGAAAAGCTACGTGGTGCTCGGGTGGCGATCGCCGGTTTGGGTGGTGTGGGCGGAGCCCACCTGCTAACTTTGGCGCGACTTGGTGTAGGTAATTTCAATATCGCCGACTTTGACGATTTCGAGGTTCACAACTTCAATCGACAAGTTGGCGCATTCATGTCCACGGTAGGTCGCCCTAAAGCCGAGGTCTTGCGCGAGCAGGCGTTGGGTATCAACCCCGAGGCCGATGTTCGTGCGTTTGGAGAGGGTGTAACGGCCGCAAATCTCGATGACTTCCTGCGCGATGTGGACGTCTATGTCGACGGCATCGATTTTTTTGCAATCGAGGCGCGGCGCATGCTGTTTCGGGCGTGTCATGAGCGTGGCATTCCTGCGTTGACCGCTGCGCCCTTGGGTATGGGTGTGTCTTTTCTTTACTTTCGCCCAGATGGTATGAGTTTTGAGCAGTATTTCCGCATTGAAGGGCGTAGCCAGCAGGAGCAATATGCGCGCTTCATTGCGGGACTTTCGCCAGCCGCCTTGCACCGCGGCTATTTGGTCGCGCCGGACGCGGTGAATTTCAAAGAGAAGCGCGGGCCATCCACCATGATGTCTTGCGATTTGTGTGCTGGTGTTATGGGCACTTCGGTATTGAAAGTGTTGCTTAAGCGCGGCCCAATTCGCGCAGCACCCTGGGCAATGCAGTTCGACGCCTACAAACAAAAGCTCAGCTTCACTTGGCGCCCGTTTGGCAATGCCAACCCGCTGCAAAAACTGCTACTCGCTTTGATTAGACCGATGTTGAAGGGTTGAATGAGTAGTCTCAGGCTCGTGGATTGGCTTTGGCAGCCTGTGATTGAGTTGGCAAATATTCCCTTCTCCCCTCCATTTCATGGCTGTCCCCCTCAATTGGGGCGGCTAAAGTGCCGATGCTTTGTGGCATGATCCAGCCGCGCTTGATGGGGTGGCCGATGACGTTTTCCACCTGCACATGGTACTTGTCCAAAGCGCCAGAATTCATTGACATTTGAGGAGTTGCCTTGAACAAGAGCATTTGTTTTTTCTCGCGGCAGTTGGGCCTTGCGCTGTGCGCGGTGGCCGTTGTGGTGCTTCAAGGTTGTGCCAGTGGTTCGGGGCGCTTCCCGCCAGCACCCGTGACCGCTGCAGCCCAAGACTACAGTTACATCGTCGGCGCTGGCGACAATATCAACATCATTGTTTGGCGCAATCCAGAATTGTCGATGTCCGTGCCGGTGCGGCCGGATGGCAAGATTGCCACGCCGTTGATCGACGAGTTGCTGGCGCAGGGCAAGAATCCGATCGAACTTGCTCGTGAGATCGAGAAGCAACTCGGCAAATATGTGCGAGACCCCGTGGTAACAGTGATCGTGACCGGCTTTGTTGGTCCTTACAGTGAGCAAATTCGTGTCATCGGCGAAGCTGCTAGACCTCAGGCCTTGCCTTACAAAATGAATATGTCCGTCTTGGATGTGATGATCGCAGTTGGTGGATTGACGGATTTTGCTGCCGGCAATGACGCCACGATTTTGCGCTCTTCCGACGGTGGCAAACAGTACACCGTGCGTTTGCGGGACTTGATCAAGCGCGGCGATGTATCCGCCAATGTCGAGATGCGACCGGGCGACGTGTTGATCATTCCGCAGAGTTTTTTCTGACACCACCTTCTTTTCTTGGCTGCATTGCTTTTGGAGCAATGCAGCCAAGAAAACTGCATATTGGGTAGTGGATCGCTCTAGTGACCGCCTCCCTCAACCTTTAGAGAACACCCGCAGATGGATTTACTGATTGCCCAGGCGCTTGCCATTGCGAAACGAAGTTGGAAGTACCGGTGGCCCGGTTTGGCGGTTGCTTGGTTGGTCGGCATCATTGGCTCGGTCGTGGTGGTGGTTTTGCCCGACCGGTATGAAGCCAGTGCACGTATCTTTGTGGACACCCAATCGATCCTGAAGCCTTTGATGGCGGGCTTGGCAATTCAGCCTAACATCGAGCAGCAGGTGACGATGCTCAGTCGGACCTTGATCAGCCGGCCTAACGTGGAAAAGTTAGTGCGCATGGCCGACTTGGATTTGAAGAATCAGTCCAAGGCGCAGCAGGAAGAACTGATCGAGACGGTGACCAAGAATCTATCGATTCAAAGCACGGCTCGGGACAATCTCTACACTTTGGCCTACCGAGACTCGGACAAAGAAAGTGCCAAGCGAGTGGTGCAGTCTTTTGTGTCGATTTTCGTGGAATCAAGTTTGGGTTCCAGCCGGAAGGATACGGCAACGGCGGCGACCTTCATCAATGAGCAAATCAAGAACTATGAAAGCAAGCTTGAAGAGGCTGAAGGGCGTTTGAAAGAGTTCCGCCTGCGCAATCTGCAGACCATGAATGCGGACGGCAAAGATTCGGCCTCGCGCTTGCGGGAGATGAGCGTCGAATTGGATCGGGCGCGGCTTGAATACCGAGAGGCTGTCAATGGGCGAGACGCAGCAAAACTCCAATTGGACGCCGAGCGCAAGGGCGTTTCGAGTACCACGCAGGGCCTGCTGCAAGAGTCAGCGATGAACTTGTCTACACCTGAGTTGGATGCTCGCCTAGATGCACAGCGCCGCAATTTGGATGCTTTGCTGCAGCGCTATACAGAGCAGCATCCGGATGTGATCAGTGCCCGCAAATCAATCTCCGATATCGAGGATGAGAAGCGGCTGAAGCTGAAGGAATTGCGCAAGGCTGCGTTGGCTTCGCCGGCTTCTGTGGGTGGGGGGAACGGCAGCATTGCTGCTCAGGAGATGAGTCGTCTGTTGGCCTCGGCGGAGGTCCAGGTGGCGACTTTGAAGGCACGGGTCGATGAGTATTCTGCACGTTACGGCCAAGCTCTGGCCGGGGTTCGGACTGCGCCCCAACTTGATGCCGAGGCCGCACAACTCAACCGTGATTACGCCATCCACAAAAAGAATTACGAGGACCTGGTGTCTCGGCGGGAGTCGGCTTCGATGTCCGGCGAGCTTGACTTAGCTTCTGGAGTCGCGGACTTCCGATTGATTGATCCCCCGCGTGTGTCGCCGAAACCTGTTGCGCCGAACCGTTTGTTGCTGTTGGCCGGTGTGATGGTGGCGGCTTTGTTGGCGGGCACCGCGACTTCTTTCTTGGTCAGTTTGCTGCGGCCGGTGTTTCACGATGCGCTGGAATTGCGCTCACGTATTGACTTGCCAATTCTTGGCGTGGTGTCGCGTTTGGTCACGGATGCGGACTTGAAGCGCCAACGTAAGGATTTGATTCGCTTTGGGGCTGCCAGCGGAAGTTTGATCGGTCTGTTTGTGTTGGGCCTGTCCATATTGGCTTTTTTGATGACAAGGCAGGTGGCCTGATATGACTAGCTTGATCGAACAAGCCGCGCGCAGGCTGGAGCAGTTGCGGCAAGCGGGTGCGGTGCTCCCCGAGGATTCAATCGGGTCAGTGGCTGCTGCAACTTCAATTGTGCAGATCGGGGACAAGACAATTCCTGCGGTCGAGGCAGCGCTCAACGCTGCCGACGCATCAGTGGCAGCCAAGCCAGCAGAGGCTGCTGAAACCCCTCAAGTTGTTTCCAAACGGGTGGAATTGGACTTGGATGCTTTGGCCGCGCAGGGATTCATTACGCCCAATGCAGAGCGCTCGCAGTTGGCCGACCAATATCGTGTGATCAAGCGGCCCTTGATCAAGAACGCGATGGGCAAGGGCGCAGCGTCGCTGAATCATGCCAACTTGATCATGGTGACCAGTGCTTTGGCAGGCGAGGGTAAGAGTTTCACTTCTTTGAATTTGGCTTTGAGTATTGCTGCCGAATTGGACAACACGGTCATGTTGGTGGACGCCGACGTCGCACGGCCTTCGATGTTGCGCATGTTGGGTTTACCGCAAGGTCCCGGTTTACTTGACGTGCTCGAGCAGAAATTTGATATGGCTGAGGTGATGCTTCGCACCAATGTCGACAAACTGACCTTGCTTCCCAGCGGTACGCCGCACCAGCGTGCGACGGAATTGCTGGCCAGTGACGCCATGAGCAATCTCTTGGACGATATGGCCAAGCGCTATCCGGACCGGATCATTATTTTTGATTCGCCGCCCTTGTTGCTGACCACAGAGTCACGCGTGTTGGCCTCTCATATGGGGCAAATCGTTGTCGTTGTGCGGGCTGAGAGCACCTCTCAATCCGCCGTTCAACAGGCCCTGGCTACCATTGAGGCTTGTCCACTCAAAATGATGGTGCTCAATCAAGCCAGTGGCAATGCCTCAGGCAGCTATGGTTATGGATACGGCTATGGCTATGGCTATGGCTACGGTGATGGGGACAGCGGTGAAGCTGCCAAGAGTTAGGGCGCTTGATGTTGAGGACTTGGCTGGGCCGCCCGCTGTGAGCCATGCGGCCACAGTGCTATCTCACGTGGTGGTGGTGGCTTTGGCTTTGGGTTCAGGTACGAGCTTTGCTCAATTGAGCGGGCTGGGTATTGGGGCTGCTGGGACTGGTGGGACTATAGGTGCCGATTCGGGCGGAGCAACTTCAAGCGCTGGCTTGCGGGTTCAACCGCGCATCAGCTTGACGCAGACCTGGACCGACAATCTAAGCCTCAATGACGCGGCCAAAGATGCTGCTTTGATCACGGTGCTTGCGCCCGGCATCAGCGTCAGCAGCAGTGCAGGGCGTTTGCGCGGCAGTCTTGATTATTCTCTCAATGGGCTGCTCTATACCAAGACCGATCGGCCGAATAATGTGCAGCAGACCTTGGCGGCGAACGGCACGCTTGAATTGATAGAGCGACGTCTTTTTGTTGATGCACGCGCAAGCTACGGCCAGCAGCAACAGTCTGCGTTTGGGCAACAGACCTCGACCGAGAACGCAATTCGAAACCCGAACAGCTCGGATGTTGCCAGCCTGACCGTTTCTCCGCGCCTGCTTGGACGCATGGGCAATATTGCTACTTATCAATTGAACGGGAGTGTGACCGAGACAAAGGTCAAGGATTCCAGCACCGGGGACTCCCGAGTAACAAGTCTCTCTTTCAACACCCAAGGCTTGGCCACAGGCCCCTTGAATTGGACAGCGTCGGCGACGACGCAGAATTCCAACTTTGATGCGGGCAAAGAGAACACCCGCACATCCGCCACCGGCGGATTGACTTATCGGCCTGATATTGACTGGACGGTTTCCGGCAATGCCGGTATCGAGCGGAGCGACTTGCAGTCCGGATTTAGTCAAACCGCTGCGACGTACGGCTTGAACGCGCAGTGGACGCCCACGCCGCGAACCTCGTTGCAGGGCAACTACCAAAGCCATGACTACGGCGACAGCCACACGATCAGTTTCGACCACCGTTTCCAACGCTCGTCGATCCGTTTTTCAGACAACAGTAGCGTGTCGCAGGGTTTCAACTCGCGGAGCGGTGGTCAGCAAAGCAACTACGATTTGTTTTACTTTCAGTTTGAAAGCCGAGAGCCGGATCCAATCAAGCGTGACTTGTTGGTCCGGCAGACCTTGCTGGAACTTGGTTTAAGCCCGGCTGCCCCTGCAAACTCTGGATTTGTGTCTTCGGCCCCTACTTTGCAGCGACGCCAAGAACTGTCGGGGTCCTGGCAGGGATTGCGTACGACGGTGACCACCACGCTCTCACAAAGCCGCAGCAGTCGAATTGGCGAGCAAGTTCCGGGCTCGGGCGACCTATCGAATTCTTCATTGGTACGCGAACGCAATGCAAGTGCAACTGTCGCCTACCGTTTGACGCCGACAAGCTCAACCAATTTGACCGTCACAGAACGCCAAATACGTGGCGACCTGTCAAGTCAATCCAGCACCTTGCGCACCATCAACGCAAGTTGGAACGGGCGTTTGGGCGAACGTGGTTCAGTCATTGTCGGCGCGCGCTACTCCTTGTTTGAAGGTCAACTTCCGTATCGAGAGAATGCCGTTTTCGCAACCTTGGTTCACCAGTTCTAGCCCATGTATGAAGCGTTTTACGGCCTGAGCAGCAAGCCATTTCAGCTCAGTCCAGACCCCAATTTTTATTTCGGCAGCAAGCAGCATCGGCGTGCCAAGGCCTATTTGGATTACGGTGTGCTACGCAATGACGGTTTCATTGTCATCACCGGCGAAATCGGCGCCGGCAAAACCACTTTGCTGCGCGGCTTGCTTGACAGCCTCAATCGCAGCAATGTGGTGATCGGCAATTTGGTCACGACTCAACTGGATGCGGAGGACACGCTGCGCATGGTGGGCTCGGCCTTTGGCGTGCGGGTCAAGGATCTGCCCAAGTCCGAGGTTTTGATGACTTTGGAGGCATTTTTCGTCAGCCAAACCAGTCAGGGCAAGCGCTGCTTGCTGATCGTTGATGAAGCGCAGAACTTGACCGCCCGGGCAGTTGAAGAGCTGCGCATGTTGTCCAACTTCCAGTTCAGCAATCAATCTTTGTTGCAGACCTTCTTGGTCGGGCAGCCTGAATTTCGCGGTATTTTGCAGCGCCCCGAAATGGAGCAGTTCCGCCAACGCGTGGCGGCGACTTGCCATATCGGCCCGCTCGACGAAGACGAGACGCAGCGCTATATCGAGCATCGCCTGAAGTGCGCCGGTAGCACCGGCAAACCAAGCTTTGCGGCCGACGCTTTCCCGGCCATCTTTAAGGCCAGCCAAGGCATACCGCGGCGTATCAACTCACTTTGCGATCGTTTGCTTTTGCTTGGTTTTATGGGGAACAAGAGCCATTTGGGCCTGGCAGAAGTGGAAGAAGCCCTGAGCGATATTGCCAAAGAGAGTGCGATACCAAACAAGCTGAGCGGGGCCGCCGGTGAGATGCTGACGGCCGCTGGCGAAGGCCAAAGCTACGAATTGGCGCGCCTGAAGTTGAGCACCGATGAAGTCAACAGCTTGTCAAACGATCTGGCTAAGCTCAGCCTAGGGCAGCAAGGAGACCGCCTGCAGCGTTTAGAGGCCAGTTTGATGAGGCTTGAGCAGATCAATTTGAAGACGCTGGAGCTGATGCAAAAGCTGGTGCAGTCGGTCAAGCAAGACTGAGTTGCTTTACCCGAGCAATGCAAGTTGCTGAAAATTCTGTAGACATAACTCGTTAGGCAAAGCTCTCCTTCATGTTGATGCAAACGTCAAATTCTCTGCTGCGCAATGCAATGACCATAGACGTGGAAGATTACTTCCAGGTCTCAGCTTTTGCACCATTTATCGCCAGGGATGAGTGGGATAGCCGCGAGTGCCGGGTCGAGCGCAATGTGGACAGACTTTTGGCACTGTTAGCACAAAGCAGTACCAAGGCCACGTTCTTTACATTGGGCTGGATCGCGGAGCGCTATCCGCAGATGGTGCGCCGCATCGTTGAACAAGGCCACGAACTGGCCAGTCATGGCTATGGGCATCAGCGCGTCAGCGATTTGACGCCGGCGAGCTTCGCGGAGGACATTGTGCGCACCAAGCATCTGCTGGAAGACCTCGGCGGACATCAAATCTTGGGTTACCGGGCGCCGAGTTTTTCAATCGGGGCGAGTAATTTGTGGGCCTTTGATACCTTGCTTGAGGCCGGCTATCAATACAGCTCCAGCGTTTACCCGATTCAACATGATCATTACGGCATGCCGGACTCGCCGCGCTTTGCCTATCCTGTGCGCGAGGGCTTGTTGGAAGTACCAGTAACGACCCTGCGCATGCTCAACAAGAATTTTCCGTCCAGTGGCGGTGGCTACTTTCGCTTGTTGCCCTATGCCTTGTCACGCTGGATGATAGGCAAGGTCAATAGGGTTGATCAGCAGTCAGCTGTTTTTTATTGCCATCCCTGGGAGATTGATGCCGAGCAGCCTCGTGTCGCTGGCATTGACGGCAAGACGCGCTTTCGGCACTACGTCAATATTGAGCGTACTCATGGGCGTATTGCGCGGCTGCTCGGTGACTTCCAATGGGGACGCATGGACGAGATTTTTCTGGGTCGCCGAGCCGAGGCTCTTGCTCCTGTTTCCACTCTAGCGACAGCCTGAGCGATTGCCCGCATGACGACTCCCTTAAAGATCAAGCGCCTGAGCGCTCAGGACTCAAGCGACTTCCCGCGCTGGGATGCCTTTGTGATGGCTTGCCCACAAGCCACGTTCTTTCACCGTGCCGGTTGGCTGCGCATGATCGAGCAGGTGTTCCGTCATCGTGGGTTTTTTCTGTATGCCGAACGTAACGGCTTCATCGAAGGCGTTTTGCCTTTGGCGCAGGTCAAGAGTCTGTTGTTCGGACACTCGCTGGTAGCCCTGCCATTTGCTGTCTATGGCGGTGTGGCTGCCGATACTGAAGACGCGGCCGTTGCCCTTGAGCAAGAGGCACAAGCCATCGCCAAACAGTTGGGCGTCGATCATCTGGAGTTTCGCAATATTGAGCCTCGCCACACTGACTGGCCGGCCCAGGATTTATATGTGACCTTCCGCAAGGAGATCTTTGCAGAGGAAGAGGCCAATATGTTGGCAATTCCCCGCAAAGCCAGGGCAGTGGTGCGCAAGGGCATCAAGAATGAGTTGATCAGCCACATCGATTCAGACGTGAACCGTTTTTTTGAACTCTACGCAAGCAATACCCACAGACATGGCACGCCCGCCATGCCCAAGCACTATTTCGCGGCACTGTTGGACGAATTCGGCTCCGATGCGGAGGTCTTGACCGTCACCGATGCGCAGGGCCGCCCGCTCAGTTCGGTGCTGAGTTTTTACTTCCGCGACGAAGTTTTGCCCTATTACGCCGGCGACGACGAAGCCGCGCGCGACCTGGCTGCCAATGACTTCAAGTTTTGGGAGCTGATGCGCCGCGCTTGTGCGCGTGGGCTCAAAGTCTTTGATTACGGCCGCAGCAAGCAGGGCACCGGCTCCTACGCTTTCAAAAAGAACTGGGGCTTTGAGCCCACGCCTTTGCATTACGAGTACTGCCTCTACAAGCGCGATGCCGTGCCGCAGAACAATCCGGCCAATGCCAAATACCAGCTCTTGATCAAGACTTGGCGAAAGCTACCCATAGGCGTAGCCAATTGGCTGGGGCCGATGGTTGTACGCAATCTGGGCTGAGCGCCAAGCATTCATGGCCAACATCCTCTATCTGGTGCATCGCCTGCCGTACCCGCCTAACAAGGGCGATAAGGTCCGGTCTTTCCATTTGCTCAAGCATTTGGCGGCCGAGCACAGGGTGTTTTTGGGTACCTTTGTCGACGATCCGGACGATCTGCAATACCTCGATACCGTGCGCGAGTATTGTGCGGACTTGCATGCGGTCCAATTGGATCCCAGGCGCGCGAAGTTGGCGTCAATTCGTGGTTTGCTGACGGGTGAAGCGCTTAGCCTGCCTTTTTACAGAGATGCAGGGATGAGCGCCTGGGTCAGGCAGATTTCCAAGACAGCAGCACTGGACGCGTCGGTGGTGTTTTCTTCAGCAATGGCTCAGTACGCCATGCAATTGCCCGATTTGCCCATGCTGGTCGATTTTGTGGACCTGGATTCCGCCAAATGGACGGATTACGCGCCCGATCATGTCTGGCCTATGTCCTGGCTGTATCGCCGCGAGGGGTGCAAACTGCTGGCTTTTGAGCAAGCTGTTGCCGAACGGGCTGCTGCTTCCTTCTTTGTCACTGACAAGGAGGTGGCGCTTTTCAGGCAGCAATCGCCGCGAACAAGTGCCCCGGTGCAGTCCTTGTGCAATGGGGTAGACGCCGACTTTTTCTCGCCCGATCTGGCGCGCCCCTCACCATTCCCGGCAGCACAAACCCCGCTGGTCTTTACCGGCGCTATGGATTACTGGCCCAATGTGGACGCCGTGACCTGGTTTGCCAACGAGATGTTGCCGGTGCTGCGACGCGATTGGCCGAATTTGCACTTTCACATCGTCGGACGCAGCCCAACCCAGGCCGTATTGGCCTTGGCCAGCAACTGTGTCAGTGTGACTGGCACGGTGCCGGACGTGCGACCTTATTTGCAACACGCTGCCGTCGTAGTGGCGCCCTTGCGTTTGGCACGGGGTATTCAAAACAAGATTTTGGAAGCGATGGCGATGGCGCGGCCGGTGGTCGCATCCAGCACCTGCGCGGAAGCAATCGACGGCGACGTGGGGCGCGATCTGATGGCCGCTACGGAGCCGAGCGACTTCGTCCGCGTGGTGGGCGAATTGCTGACACAGGCGAGCTTGGCTGACCGCGTCGGTGCGGCCGGCCGCGAATGTGTTCTTAAAAATTACAGTTGGTCGGCCCATTTGCTTGGCATCGATCAGCATTTAGACCGACTGACGCAGCGAGACCAAAAGGTTTGATGGCTTCCATGACTATTCCGCCAGCTTGGCGCCGAGCCCTACCAGCATTTTTTGTCTTGCTGGCGGTGGTGTTGCTGCTGTATCGCGATACGGCCTCGGCCATGGTTGAGATATGGAATCGCTCCGAAACCTTTGCACATGCTTTTGTCGTGCCACCGATCAGCATGTGGCTGATCTGGCGCCAGCGCAAAGTCCTGGCCAATCTGATCCCAAGCCCTTCGGGATGGTTCTGCCTGCCCCTGGCCGCGATGGCCTTGTTGTGGCTGCTTGGGGATTTGGCGGCCGTCAATTCAGCGACGCAACTGGCCCTGACGGCGATGCTAGTTTTGGTGGTGCCGGCCGCTTTAGGTTGGCCGGTCGCGCGGTCGATTGCTTTCCCCTTGGGTTTCTTGTTTTTTGCCGTGCCCATCGGCGAGTTCATGACGCCTCAGTTGATGGAGTGGACAGCCGACTTCACCGTCGCTGCTGTTCGCGCCAGCGGCATTCCGGTGTTCCGTGAAGGCCAGCAATTCGTCATTCCCAGCGGCAACTGGTCGGTGGTCGAGGCCTGCAGTGGGATTCGCTACTTGATGGCCTCGGTGATGGTGGGTACCTTGTTTGCCTACCTGAACTACCGCTCGCTGACACGTCGCTGGATCTTTGTCGGGGTTGCCATCGTTCTACCCCTGATCGCCAATTGGGTGCGCGCCTACCTGATCGTGATGCTGGGCCATTTCTCTGGTAACAAGCTTGCGACTGGTGCCGACCACCTCGTCTACGGTTGGGTGTTTTTTGGCATCATCATGATGTTGATGTTCATGATTGGTGCGCGTTGGTCTGAGCCGGATGCTGAGCCGCCGCAGGCTATTGGTGCAGCCGACCTGGCCTTATCGGCCGCGAGAGTGTCGGCTTGGTGGCCCTCTTGGGCAGCAATTGTGGTCGTTTTGCTGGCGCCACATCTGGCGCTCAAGGCACTCGTTTTGTCAGAAGGTCCAGCCGAGTTTGCGCTGGCTGCGCCTGAGATGAGCCATGGTGCATGGCAGCGCCAAACTGCGCTTGCGCCGCGATTCAAGCCGGTAATAGAAAACCCAAGTGCCGAGTGGCAGGGGAGCTTCCAACGCGAGCGTGCCGATGGCGCCTCCGCTCAGGCAGGCCAAGTCGGCCTGTATGTGGCTTACTTTCGCCAGCAAGATTACCAACGCAAGCTCATCAGTTCAAACCATGTCTTGGTCAATTCCAATGATGTCGATTGGGCCTTGGTGGCTTCTGGTACCGGCAGCCAAACCGTCGACGGGCAGACGCTGCCCATGCAAACGGCCGAATTGCGCCGTGCCGGTGGTGCAAGCCTGGGTGATGCAAGTTCTGTCAATGACAGGCTCAAGGTGTGGCGGATCTACTGGATCAATGGTCGACCGATGATCAGCGATTGGCAGGCCAAAGTGGTGGGCGCTGGCTATCGTTTGATAGGGCAGGGCGATGATGCAGCGATGTTGGTCCTTTATGCTGACAAGGCGGGCGGCGATGCGATGCTGCGCGCCTTTTTGCAAGACAACTGGGGCTATTTGGACGCGTGGTTGCGCAAGACCCGTGAGGCGGCGCGTGTCGGAGCGGTCGCTCCTCGCCTTGATTCGGCTATCAGCGCGGCCAGTTCTTCAGCTGCCCAGCCATGAGCGCGGATTTGCGTCCTTTGGTGGTGCATGTGATGTACCGTTTTGACACCGGAGGGCTGGAGAACGGGGTGGTCAATCTGATCAATCAGATGCCTGCCGGCGCCTATCGTCACGCGGTGCTGGCCTTGACCGAGGTGACCGATTTCCGCCTGCGCGTGCTGCGTGACGACGTAGAGTTCATCTCTCTGCACAAGCCGCCGGGCCATGGTTTTTGGCTCTACCCACAGCTCTACAAATTGTTCCGGCGCCTGCGTCCCGCTATTGTGCATAGCCGCAATCTGGCTGCGTTGGAAGTGCAGTTGCCGGCCTGGGCGGCCGGCGTGCCGGTACGGATTCATGGCGAGCATGGGCGGGACGTCAGTGACCTCGACGGCAGCAACCGCGCCCATCAGCGGGTGCGGCGGTTTTATCGCCCGTTTATCAGTCATTACATCGCCTTGTCGCGCGACTTGGCAGAGTACCTGAGAGCAGCCGTCCATGTGCCGGCGCCTCGCATCAGCCAGCTCTATAACGGCGTGGATACCGAACGTTTCCAGCCGGCGCCGGGTGGGACATGCCGGGTGGCAGGATGCCCCTTCGATCCAGCTGAACATTGGCTCGTCGGCACGGTCGGCCGCATGGCGACGGTCAAGGATCAGCCCATGTTGGCACGAGCCTTTGTGTTGGCCTTAAGCCAGGCCCCCGAGCTTCGTGAACGCTTGCGTCTGGTGATGGTGGGCGAGGGGCCATTGAGAGCGCAGGCGCAAACCTTGTTGGAAGATGCCGGCGTGGCCCACTTGAGCTGGTTGCCTGGTGAGCGCCAAGATGTGGCGGATATCATGCGCGGGCTACATTGCTTCGCGCTACCCTCACTGGCTGAAGGCATTTCGAATACGATTCTGGAAGCAATGGGGAGTGGCTTGCCGGTGATTGCAACTGATGTGGGCGGCAATGCCGATTTGGTGCAGCAAGGCCTGACCGGCTTACTGGTGCCGGCGGGTGATGAGCGCGCCATGGCGGCGGCCATTTTGAGCCTGGCCGGGCTGCCGCAACAGGCCGCGAGCATGGGGCGAGCCGGCCGAGCCCGAGTTCAAGCAAGCTTTAGCCTAGCGGCCATGGTGTCGACATATCAAGGCATCTACACGCGAGAACTACTCGGCCGCAGCCGATAACTTAAAGATTACAAAAGCGTCTATGTGCGGAATCACCGGTTTTTTTGACACCCGAGGCAAGCGAGATTTGAGTCGCTCGGTGCTGCAAGGTATGAACGACTCCCAGTTGCATCGGGGGCCTGATGAGGGCAGCTTGCACCTGGAGCCCGGTCTTGGTTTTGGTCACCGGCGTTTGTCCATCATCGATATCGCGACCGGGCAGCAACCGCTGTTCAATGAGGATGGTAGCGTTGTCGTGGTGTTCAACGGCGAGATTTACAACTACCAAACCTTGATCCCCGAGTTGCAGGCCCTGGGCCATGTCTTCCATACCAAGAGCGACACCGAAGTGATCGTCCACGCCTGGGAGGCCTGGGGAGAGGACTGCGTCAAACGCTTTCGTGGCATGTTTGCCTTTGCCTTGTGGGATCGCAATCAACAGTGCCTCTTCATTGCGCGTGACCGGCTGGGTGTCAAGCCCTTTTATTACGCCTTGTTGGATGACGGCAGCTTTTTGTTCGGCTCTGAACTGAAATCGCTGCTGGCATACCAAGACGGCAAGGGCGGCTTGCGCCGTGATATTGATCCGCTGGCGGTGGAGGAGTATTTCGCGCTTGGATATGTGGCCGAGCCACGCACGATCTTCAAGCAGGCCAAGAAACTGTCGCCCGGTCACACACTGGTGATACGCCGTGGCGAGAAAGTCGGCGAGCCACGCCGCTTTTGGGATGTTCGCTTCACCCTCGACGCCAAAATCGACGATCAGCAGGCCGGCGAGGAATTGATCGCCAAATTGAAGGAATCGATCCGCTTGCGCATGATTGCCGAAGTGCCGCTGGGGGCGTTTTTGTCTGGTGGCGTGGATTCGAGCGCGGTCGTGGCGATGATGGCCGAGCAGTCCAACGCACCGGTCAATACTTGTTCGATTGGCTTCGATGATCCGTCCTTCAATGAGTCTGCGTTCGCGCAGACGGTGGCCGACCGTTACCGAACCAATCATCGCCTTGAAATCGTCAAAAGCGATGATTTTGATTTGATCGACACGCTGGCGCGTCTGTATGACGAGCCGTATGCCGACAGCTCGGCCATTCCCACCTACCGAGTCTGCCAACTGGCGCGCAAGCATGTCACGGTCGCTTTGTCGGGTGACGGTGGCGACGAAACCTTTGGCGGCTACCGTCGCTACAAACTGCATTTGATGGAAGAGCGTATGCGCTCCGCCATGCCTTTGAGCCTGCGCAAGCCCTTGTTCGGCACGCTGGGCCAGCTCTATCCCAAGGCCGACTGGGCGCCACGGGTGTTTCGCGCCAAAACCACCTTCGAGGCGCTGGCGCGCAACTCGGTGCAGGCCTACTTTCACAGCATGTCACTGTTGCGCGATGCCGACCGCATGCGCTTGTACAGCAGCAGTTTCAAGTCGCAACTGGGGGGCTACACGGCCCGTGAAGTATTTGAGCGCCATGCGGCCAATGCCGGCACCGACGACCCGCTCGCCTTGATCCAGTACATCGACACCCACACCTATTTGGTCGGAGATATCAACACCAAGGTGGACCGAGCCAGCATGGCGCATTCCTTGGAAGTCCGTGAGCCGCTGATGGACCACGAGATCGTAGAGTGGCTGGCGACCCTGCCTTCATCGATGAAAATTCGCGGCGGAGAGACCAAATACCTGTTGAAAAAGGCCTTGGAGCCGCATTTGCCGCACGACATCATGTACCGGCCGAAGATGGGCTTCTCAGTCCCCTTGGCGCAGTGGTTCAGAGGCCCCTTGAAGGATAGGCTGCGCCAGTCGGTGTTGGGTTCACGCTTGGCTGACACCGGCATCTTCGATCCTACTTATTTGGCCCATCTGGTCCAAGCCCACCAGTCCGGCGCACGCGATTACAGCGCGCCCTTGTGGAGCTTGTTGATGTTTGATGCTTTCTTGGGACAAGTCATGGGCACCGACTCGTCGCGCGCGATCGATACACCAGTTGCTTTGGTGGCCGCGCTATGAATGTGCGCGTCCTCCATGTCCTGGATCATTCGATTCCGCTGCATAGCGGCTACACGTTTCGCACATTGAACCTGCTGCGCGAGCAACGCAAACTCGGTTGGGAGACCTTTCATTTGACCGGCCCCAAGCAGGGTCAGGCTTTGCAGACACCGGCCGACAAGGCTCAGCTCGAGCAAGAGGTCGATGGCTGGCATTTCTTCCGTACACCGGTGCCTGAGCTCGGGCCAAGCCTGCCGGGCTTGGGAGAGTTGCGCTTGATGCGGCAGTTGGAACAGCGTCTGCAAAGCGTGGTGGAGCAGATCAGACCGCAAATTTTGCATGCCCATTCGCCAGTCCTGAACGCACTTCCGGCCCTGCGGGTGGGGCGACGGATGGGCATTCCTGTGGTCTACGAAGTGCGGGCCTTTTGGGAAGATGCGGCCGTGGATCACGGAACAACGCAAGAAGGCAGCCTGCGCTACCGATTGACCCGGCGCATGGAGACTCATGCGCTCAAGCGGGCCGATCATGTCTTCACGATTTGCGAGGGACTGCGCGCTGACATCGTGGCGCGCGGTATCGCGCATGGCAAGGTCACGGTGATTCCGAATGCGGTTGATATCGACAACTTCGAACCCGGCGGACAAGCCGATGAAGGGCTGAAGGCGTCGTTGGGCTTGAGCGGGGCCGTCGTGCTCGGCTTTATTGGCTCCTTTTACGCTTATGAAGGGCTGGATTTGCTGCTCGACGCCTTGCCTCTGCTCTTGCAACACCGGTCTGATGTGCGGGTACTGCTGGTCGGCGGCGGCCCCCAGGAAGCGGCCTTGAAGGAACAAGCGCAGCGTCTGGGTATGCAGGACAAGGTCATCTTTACCGGCCGCGTGCCTCACACGGACGTCAACCGCTATTACGACCTGGTCGATGCCTTGGTCTACCCGCGCCATTCGATGCGCTTGACAGAATTGGTGACGCCGCTCAAGCCTCTGGAAGCCATGGCACAGGGGCGTTTGTTGGTGGCTTCCGATGTGGGCGGGCACCGCGAGTTGATTCAGCATGATCGTACCGGCATCTTGTTCAAGGCCGGCCAAGTGGACTCCTTGCTTGAATCTGTTTTGAGCTTGTTGGCACAACCTGAGCGTTGGGCCTCTTTGAGGGCGGCCGGGCGGCGGTTTGTTGAAGAGCAGCGCAACTGGCGCGTCAGCGTCAATAACTACCGGGCACCTTATGCGGACCTGCTAAAGCATGCAAAGCTCGGCCTCTAACCCCGTTCGCACCCTGCTTTTTTCCTCTCTGTACCCGAGCAGCGTGCGGCCCGGGCACGGTATTTTTGTTGAAACACGCCTGCGCGAATTGCTTGCCAGCGGGCAAGTTGAAACTCGTGTGGTGGCGCCGGTGCCTTGGTTTTTCTCCACCAACGCCCGCTACGGTGAATACGCCCGAATCGCCCGCACACCCAGGCGCGAAAAGTATCACGGCGTGGAGGTCCTGCATCCGCGCTATTTGCTGCTGCCCAAAGTGGGCATGAGCATGGCGCCGCTGGCGATGGCCTTGGGCGCCTTGCCGGCGCTGCGACAACTGCAGTCAGAGGGATTTGACTTCGACGTCATCGACGCCCATTACTACTATCCCGACGGAGTCGCAGCGACCTTGCTGGGCAAGTGGCTCAACAAGCCAGTGACCATTACCGCGCGGGGCACCGACCTGAATTTGATTCCGCAATACACCCTGCCGCGCCGCATGATGCAATGGGCGGCCTCGAAGGCAAGCGCGTCAATTGGCGTCTGCTCCGCCTTGATCGATGTGCTGCGCGGCTGGGGTGTGCCTGAAAGCCGCCTGCATGTGATGCGCAATGGCGTGGATCTGCAGAGGTTCCGGCCGCTTGACCAGAACAGTATGCGCCGTGAGCTCGGTGTGCAGGGAATGCCGCTGATGATCTCGGTCGGCTACTTGGTCGAACGCAAGGGTCACCATATCGCGATCGAGGCCTTGGCACATCTGCTACCGGAGTTTCCGCAGGCGCATCTGCTGATCGTCGGCGAAGGGGTCGAGCGTCAAAGCTTGCTGGATCTTGCCTCTCGACTAGGCCTAGCTTCGCACCTGACCTTTACCGGCGCATTGCCGAACGCCGAGCTATTGCGCTGGTACAGCGCCGCGGATCTGATGATTTTGGCCTCCAGCCGAGAGGGTTGGGCCAATGTGTTGCTCGAAGCGATGGCTTGTGGCACGCCGGTCGTGGCGACCCGCATATGGGGAACGCCCGAAGTGGTTGCCAACGACACGGCGGGTCGCCTGGTGGATGAGCGTGATGGTGAATGGTTTGCCCGAGCCATTGCGGACCTCCTGCGCGCGGGCGTGAATCGAGCGGCGGTGCGCGCTTACGCCGAGGGCTTTAGCTGGCAGAGCACTACCGACGCTCAACTGGCCTTGTTCCGCCGCTTTCAGTGCAAGGCTAAACCCGCAGAGAACATTGCAGGAGGCCCCGATGCGTGACTTGGTTTTGGTTGGGGCAATTCTTTGGGTGCTTTACCAAGCGGCACGGCATCCTTGGGTAGGCGTGTTGGGTTGGACCTGGCTCAGCACCATGAATCCGCACTCGCTCAGTTGGAATTTGGCCGGCATGCCGTTCGCGGCGGCGATGGCTGGTGTGACCCTGCTTGGTCTGGTGATAAGCCGGGACAAAAAGGATTATTCAATTTCCAGAGAAAATGGAATACTGATTATTTTTATGGTTTGGATGTGCATCACTCTGCCATTTTCATATTTTTTTGATGCGAGTTTCGGCCTATGGAATCGCGTGATGAAGATCGATTTAATGGTCTTGGTCGCGATGGTTTTACTGCATAGCCGCAAGCACATTATGGCCTTTGTCTGGGTGTTGGTCGGCTCGCTGGCTTTTTATGGCGTCAAGGGCGGTCTGTTTACCTTGTTGACCGGGGGGAGTTTTCGGGTTTGGGGTCCGGACGGCACGTATATCGAGGGTAATAATGAAATTGCCTTGGCCCTCGTGATGATCATCCCTTTGATGCGTTTCTTGCAATTGACAGCAACAAATAAGTGGATACAACGGGCTATGACAGTATCGATGGTGCTGTGCGCGGCGGCAGCACTTGGTAGCCAATCCCGCGGAGCTTTGCTGGCAATCTCAGCGATGGTGGCGATGATGTGGTGGCGCGGGAATCAGAAACTTTCGATGGGCTTGGTCTTCTTGGTGATGGGCGCGGCGCTGATAATTTTCATGCCGGATTCTTGGACAGACCGGATGTCAACAATCAAGACCTATGATGATGACAGTTCGGTGACGGGTCGGTTTAATGCTTGGTGGATGGCCTATAACCTGGCGAAAAGCAATTTTTTTGGCGGTGGGTTCGCAGTCTCAACGGCCTCATTGTTTGCAATGTACGCGCCCAACCCAATTGATGTGCATGCTGCTCATAGTATTTATTTCATGGTTCTCGGTGAACATGGTTTTGTGGGGTTGTTCTTATTTTTGTTGATGTGGGTGTTCGTTTGGTTTTCAGCCGGCAGATTGCGTTTGCAGGGTCGCTTGAAACCTGAGACACAATGGCTTTCGCATTTGGGTGCTATGTGCCAGGTCAGTTTGGTTGGATATCTGGTGGGCGGCGCATTTCTTAGTTTGTCTTACTATGATTTGCCCTACAATATTATGATACTTGTGGTGCTGGGCTGTCGCTGGATGGATGGGGAATATTGGTTGCAGGAATCGGCTGATACGGGCGCCAAAGGAATTTCTTCCAGCACAGCGCAGAAAATAAAGAGCGAGAATTTAAAATTATGCTGATGCGGGCGGGCCTCGATATATTTTCGCCGGGCGGAAAGAATGCGCGTTTATCAATATTGATATTTCATCGCGTATTGCCTGTCGCCGACCCTATTTTTCCGGAGGAAATGCATGCGCAACGCTTTGATCAAGTCTGTGCTTGGTTGAGGCGGTGGTTTAATGTGTTGCCTATGGATGTTGCAGTTGAACGATTCCGCAATAATACGTTGCCCAAACGGGCTTGTTGCATAAGCTTTGATGACGGATATGCCGATAATTTAGAGGTCGCTGCACCTATATTGAAAAAGCATCAGCTGAGCGCCACATTTTTCATCGCGACAGGATACTTGGGGGGCGGGCGGATGTGGAATGATACGGTTATCGAGTCAATCAGGTCTTGCAGCTTGGAAGCAATTAATTTTCCCAAGATAGGTGACTTTGAAATAAACACGGCTGCGCAGCGAAGGCGTGCCATCGATACCATCATCGGAAAAGTTAAATACTTAACCCCTGAGCAACGCCTGACCGCGACAGAGGAAATTGCAGCCATCGCCGGCGTGCAGGCGCCTGATTCGCTGATGATGACAGCGGATCAGGTGCGAGCGATGCGTGACTTGGGTATGCAAATTGGCGCCCATACGAGCATGCATCCCATATTGAGCAAAATTAGCCTACAACAAGCCGAGCAAGAGATATGTGCCGGCCGAGACTATTTGCAAGATCTGCTAGGTAGCCGAGTTGGACTATTTGCATACCCGAACGGAAAACCCGGTGAGGATTACGGACCTGAACATGCGGCGTTGGTCCGGGAACTCGGTTTTGATGCGGCCGTCAGCACGGCTTGGGGCGCCGCAGACCTGCACAGCGACGTCTACCAATTGCCGCGTTTCACGCCTTGGGATCAATCAAAGTTCAGATTCGGTGCTAGGTTATTGCGCAATCTGATGTGAAGTTCCGTCAGCGGAACTTCACATCAGATCTTATAAGCAGGGGCATGAGCGCGCAGCCAATTTTCGAGCATCATTAGAATCCAAACTTTCTCGCCATAATAAGCGGGGTGCTCTCGCAACTTCTGGGTCATTAATGCCTTAATGAAATCAGGTCGAACAATGCCGCGCTCCGACAGGGTATGCAAAGAATCACGGGCTAACTCAAAAAGCGAAGGATTTTTGCCTAACCAAACCCCAAACGGCAAGCCAAACCCCTGTTTTTTCTTCACCAGAATTTCATCCGGCAAAAAACCTCGTAAAGCCTCCTTGAAGAACCAACGAAGTTTCAGGCCTTTCAATTTGTAGGCGTCAGGTAACTGTAGGGAAAAATCCAATAATGCGGTGTTGAGCATAGGAAAGCCGACATCGATACCGGCCAACTTGGTGGTCTCTCGAACTTTCGGCAAATCACTTTCTCCAAGGGTGTATCGCCAATCGAATGCCAAAGTTTTATTCAACTCACTGGCTGAACCGACGCTGTCCCAAACTGATTGTTGATGTTTTGCCGGTCCTTCTGCATCCACCAAGGCTAAAAATCCTGGGGTCAGCACTTCAGCAATTCCGAGTCGCAACAACAAGTTGTACATTTGGAGACGGGCCGGCATTGCCACGCTGGCTTGGCTGACATAGCTATGCCCTTTGGAAAACAATGGAGTCCCTTGAGCCCATCGAGAAGAGAACATGGGGTCAAGTGCGCCCTGGCGTAGCGCCGCGGGAATAAATTGCCACCAAGAAAAAATGCGTTGCTTGGCGTAGCGGGTATTTCCGCCAAATAGCTCATCACCACCATCACCGGCAAGGATACGGCTCACGCCGTCTTGCTGCGCCATGCGGGCACAGTAGTAGGCTGGCAAAGCAGATGAATTCCCGAAGGGTTGATCATAATGGGCTGCAACCTGCGGAATTGCCTTCACCAAGTCTCCAGGCGTCACATAGTATTCGTGATGGTCAGTTTGGAAATGTTTACTGGCGAGCCTTGCGTATTCCATTTCATCATAGCCTTCGGCTTCGAAGCCAATGGAATATGTAGCCGGGCGCATGCCGCTGGCTTTTCGAATCATTCCGGCAACTGTTGAGCTGTCAGTGCCTCCACTTAGGAAGCAGGCAGGTTTGCTGCCTTTCAACTCCGTCTGAACGGCACTCTCTAACAAATCAAGAAATTCTGACTTCAATACATCAAAATTCGCATCGATTTGGGGCGTGAATTTTGGTGTCCAGTAAGGCTGGATGTTTAGCAGGCCTTGCTTGAATGTTGCAAAATGACCTGGCGGTAGCCTGAATACATTCTTGTAAATCGTTCGTGGCGATGGAATGCAGTGAAAGTACAGATAGTCGAAAATAGCTTGTGCGTCAATTTCTGATTCATCCGCCAGTTCATCAGCACGTCCGGCAAATCGAATTTTTGCATCGTCAATTCGATAGCAAATTGTCTCGACCGCAAAACGATCAACAGCCAACAGTGCAGAACCATCTTCGACTTGCAATCCAATCGCGAAGGGCCCACTTATGGCTGTTAAGGCATCAGCTGGGTTGTCGCGCAGCGCCATCCGCCAAGCTGCTTCAATGCCGTTTGTTCGAGCTAACACGTTCAGGTTTTGCTCTGCAAATTGCGGATCACCAGAAAAAATGGAAATATTTGTGACGATCATGTGATTGAGTGTGTATGGGAAAGTCGCAGGCAAGCGCAGCCACCGTGGCATTCAAATCGTAAACATATAATGTAGCTCATTGACGGCGGCTCAGAATATGCCTGCTGCTATTTGGCCAATCCGAGCCGAATTTTTAACAGTTGGAAGGAACAGCTTTGAAGCAAGTGTTGATGGTTGCCTATCATTTCCCGCCGCTGTCAGGGAGCAGCGGCATTCAACGGACGCTGCGATTTGTTCAGCAGCTTCCGGCTATGGGTTGGAATCCCTTGGTGCTGACTGCACACCAACGGGCATATGAGCACATCAGCAATGACTTGTTGAAGGAGGTGCCAATTGACACCTTGGTCGTGCGTGCTCAGGCTTGGGATACTGCTAGACATCTGAACTTGGCCGGGCGTTACCTCAGCGCGATGGCGCGTCCGGACCGGTGGGTGTCCTGGCAGTTCGACGCCATCCGAAAAGGCATGCAAATGGTCGTGGATCACAAGCCTGACCTGATATGGTCAACCTATCCGATAGCCACTGCACATTTGATTGCATCAAAACTGAGCGAGAAGGCGAAAATCCCTTGGGTGGCTGACTTCAGGGATCCGATGGCGCAAGTTGGATACCCAGCTGATCCGAAAACTTGGCAGAGTTATACCGATATAGAGGGTTCAGCCGCAGCTCGGGCAAAATTTTGCGTATTTACCACGCCGGGCGCAGCGTCGAGTTATGCCAAGAAATTTCCTTCAGCAAAAAACAAAATCTTAGTGCTTGAAAATGGTTTTGATGAAGAAAGCTTTTTGGCGGCTGAAGCTATGCCGCGGGTAAGCAAAAAATCGCAGCAAAGCAAAGGTCCGATCGTATTGCTGCACAGCGGAATTGTTTACCCAGCCGAGCGTGATCCGACGCAGTTCTTTCAAGCGCTGGCGAATTTATTGACGCGCGGCGTGATTTCAAAGGAAAGGCTGAAAGTTCGTTTCCGAGCGGCGGTTCACCGCGAGGCCATTGAAAACGTGGCAAAAACCTACAAGGTATTGGATTTACTGGAATTCGAGCCGGCTATTCCTTATGTGGAAGCTCTGCAAGAAATGATGAGCGTGGACGCGCTTTTGGTCATGCAGGGGCGCGGATGCAATGCTCAAATTCCTGCAAAAATATATGAGTATTTGCGCGCCGGTAAACCAATCATTGGCTTGACCGATCCGGCCGGTGATACAGCGTCTGTTCTGTTAAATGCCGGCTTGACACACTTGGCTGAACTAGACTCAGTAACGAATATAGAACGAGTGCTGTCGGGATTTCTGGACAGTCTCGGCAAAGGAACAGCACCCTTGCCGCAAGCCAGCGCCGTTAAAAACGCCACGCGCTCAAGCCGATCCCGGCAGCTGGCTGTGATCTTCGATGAAGTCTTGGCCTTGCGTTAAACAGTTTTTAGCTTTCTTTTGAGCCATGACACACCGACCGAAAATTCATTTTTGATCGTATGTGACGAGAGATGAATTGCGGCAGCCCATGAAATCAACAGGACGGTCATGCCCCCCACCAGGCGCCAGAGTCCTTGCCAGTTTTCTGTAGCAATAGAAAAACCATAGATTGAAACCACGCATGCTGCGCAGACTATGGCGCTAGGCAGCAGCGCTTTAAGGAATGCCAGGCTTGAATAGCCGAGGGCATTTTTCAAAGTACGATGGAAATAAATCAGCGCGAGTGGCGTTCCTATCAGTGAAGCCAGGGCGAGGTTTTGTGAGCCCGCGAGCAACACACCGCTTAGCGCGCTCACCACCAAAACAAGTTCCACTAATTCGCCTTTTAAAACATCTTTGGTATTGCCGACTGCGAGCAATGCCTGCGTCCAGAGCCAAAACGGACTCGTAAAAATACCAAGGATGCCCAAGAGGCGCAGCATCGGTGCAGCAAAATCCCATTGTGATCCATACATGAAATGTAGAATCTCCAGAGGGAATATAATGGAAAATGCGCAGAGCGGCCAAGCAATACCCGTCATCAGTGCAATCGCCCGCAGATAAACGCCCGACGGGTCTTCGTTATGGCGGTGCGCTTTCGCCAGAACAGGTAGTGCGACCGGGCCGGCGATACCCATCAGCAGTGCACCTATGTGCTCTGTAACAGACTTGGCTTTGTTGTAATAGGCCACGGAAGTTAAATCAGCGACCCGGCCGCCTATGATTTCTATGACACCACGGTTGACTTGACCTAAAACTGTACCCG
This sequence comes from Paucibacter sp. B2R-40, assembly GCF_025717555.1. GTDB lineage: Bacteria > Pseudomonadota > Gammaproteobacteria > Burkholderiales > Burkholderiaceae_C > Paucibacter_A. Next base: position 95,646 of record NZ_JAJIRP010000007.1, read on the forward strand.
ATGTGGTTTGTGCCCCAAATTTCGCAATTTCGCCGAGTCCACGGAAATTGACTTTCCAACTGTACTGTTTTGGCCGGTAATAACTTGCGCACAGCGCCGTGCTCACGGTTGACGTCATTATTCCCAGCGCCAAACTGATTGGCCCCAAGCCGGCCGACGCGAGTGCTATTGCAATGACCAAACCTGCCACGGCGCTGACCTGGTTAATAATAGCGCGCTCTTTGAATTTCATCTCTCGCCGCAACAAGGCCAAAGTATTAGAGCCGAAGGGGATGAGGAAAAAATTCAAGCCCAACACGGCGAGGATCAACCCAACGTCCTTTGACTTGTAGAAAGTCGCCGCTGGCCAGGACATTATCAAGGTAATAAATCCGAAGGCGAACGCCATCAACAAAGTCAATCCAAAAACTCTGCCAAGGGTTTGTGGATCGACTTGTTTGCATTGGACGATGTAGGTGCTGGTGCCAAAATCTCTGAACTGTTGAGTTAACCCGACAATTGCAGCAGCTACTGAGTACGCGCCCAGTTCCGAGGGCGTCAGCAGCCGAGCAATGACCATTGAAAATCCAATGTTCAGTGCGGTCAGGCTGTTGGCTGAGAGAGCCGTGAAGAAAAGCGATTTTCGGATGGACATGCGTAGCTTATAGCTTTATTTGGTATTCAATTGGTGTTGCCGTGAATTATTAAATTTGTATTTTTGTTTAACACATGTTTCGCTATTTTACTGCTTTGCGTATCTCTTCAAGAAATTGAGTGCCGGTGATTTTGTCAGGCTCAACATAATTCCCTTCGGCCCATTCATTCCAAGACTTCAAGAAAATAAGGCGATGATCCGCTGACCGCTCAGCAACCATTGCTTGAGCTGCTCGAAGTTGCTTGCCAAATACCTCGGGGCTGGCGTTATGCATCACCAAGCCTTTGCTGCCATGCCTGGCGCTTGTATCCCAGTTGGGATAGACGGTGGGGTAGCTCTGCCCGGCTTTGGGCTCATCAAAAACGGGTTTGCTAAGAACTTCGGCATAAGGGTAAATGGTTGGTCTACCCAATAATTTCTGCATCTTGTGCCGCATCCACCGCATGGGCTCGCGCAGGGAAACCCATGGCCGGGTGTCGGGGAGGCGGTGAGCGACGCTGGCGTCGAAGCCGTGCTGGATGGGCTCCCAAAGAATATTTCGGTGATTGACGCCGATAAAATAGATGCCGGGAAGTCCGGCTTCTTTGGCCAATGTTTGCCACTGTAAAACAAAGGCGCTTAATTCTGGTATTTTCATGGGACGGTAGACCAGGAAAACTGGCTTGCCATCGATGCGTATATAGCGCTTGTCTTGAAAAGCAGGCAAGAGGGCACGGAAATGATTCGCGTGTTCCTCGGGTCCAGGGTACGTCTGTTCCATGATGATTTGATCGGGCCTACCGACCCAAACACCACTCCAGGACTCATTTGCCCAGCACAGACAAAATGGGAAATCGGGCTTTCCGGTCGCCAAGACTTCGGTGAACGGGCGTTCGAGTAGGCGGCTTCCGGCGAACCAGTAATGGTAATAACAAAAACCTTCGATGCCAAACTCTCGGGCCAACTCAGCTTGCGCCTCTCTTGTTTCCGGTAGACGCAAATCATAGTAACCAAGATCAGCGGGTAATTTTGGCTGATAGTGGCCGGGAAAGAGCGGCTTCGCCTTCACGACGTTATTCCACTCTGTGAATCCTTTTCCCCACATGCCATCATTCTCTGGAATGGGATGGTATTGTGGTAAATACATGGCGATGACGCGGGTTTTGTTGGTCATGGTAATGTCGTTTGATTTTCTTTGAATTGCTGCCGAAGCGGTGTATTTTGGTTGAGTGCTTCGCGTCAGATTTATTATATTTTTATTTTTTACTTATATTTTCGAAGTAACTGACCTATGGCGTACTTGCTATTCGTCCACCACTGTGGGGGCAATTCCGGCCAACTGGCATGTCGAGCCTGCCAGACCTGATCGTGATGAGTCTGCGTCCGATAGCTTGCAACTGGACTCTCATCGAAGCGATGGCTGAAGGCCTTGCTGGGCTGCTCAATAACAGCCTGATAGGCTGTTATGAAATGTGTGGCCATTTGCGCTGGTGACCAATACTGATCCATCCACTGCTTTGACTGGGTGCCAATTGCGCGCGCCAGATCCGGCTGAAGTGCAAAGTAATCCAAAATGCTTGAAAGGTGTTCAAGCCGGACGTCGAGAGCCGGAAAATCATCGCGTCCAAGCAATTCGCCCAGGGTTGTTTTGGTCCTGTCGTCAATATGGCAGAGCGTAGCACAGCCCTGGGCCAATGATTCCAGCGTATTAAGGTGGTAACTGCCGGTAACTAAGTCATCAATAAATAGATCGCAGTTCGATTTACGCTCTATACATTGAGCGTGCGGCACCTGCGTGATCAGATCCAATTCGACCGCTGTTCCGCGTTTGCGAAGTTGACTGATTGTACGGTTCAGCACCCGAACTGTTTCGGGATAACCTTTGGTATCCCAGCGGCTGCTGCGTGCGGACCTGAAATTGCTGGGGGCGTAGCCAACGCGAAGTGGTAAACCGATGCGAGATCTTGCCGGCAAGGCCGCTGAGACTAAATTTGGAACAACACGTGCAGTGGGAAAATAGCGCTCCTGATACTGCGCGACCACCAGCTTAGGCAGGGGACAGGTGGCCAAGGCTTGTTCAGTTTGGCCCATATAATTGGCGATCAATTTTGGGTTTGAATGAAAATGCCGCACCATCGGCTTGCCGCTGTTCCAAAGCTCCCGGAAATTCAAACCCGGAAAATCTTTACAATCTAGGTCTATATAATTGTGCAAATGCAAAATATCTGCAGATTTCGCAAAACTTAAGACTTCTTCTAAGTTGTTCTCCCAGCGCCAATCAAGTGAAAAACTGAGACCGCTGTAATTGTCCGGCTTGAGAACCACCCAACGCGCATCAATGCCGTGCTGCTGAATTGCTTGGCAAATTTGTCCGGGGGCGCCTACCAAGGGTGTATGCGAAAGGTGAAGCACTTTCATCGTGCTCGACTTCCGCTAATTGCCTGGGCGACAAATTGCTGACAGAGTATCGATGCGCCGGTTAAGTGGCTGATGGTCTTGCTGATATTTTGCGAGGACGCCGGGCCGCGTTCAATCGACGCCAGCCAATGCGTGCAGAGTGTCGCTGCATCATCCGCGACATTCAGCAGTGCTGCAGCCTGGGTCAGGCTAAATACAGGAAAGCTCGGGTAGCTGTCATTCCAATTTGGCCGAACTGTTACTGGTTTTCCCAACGAGATTGGTTCTAACACATTGTGGTCACGCCCGACATGGGCTATTTGTGCTCGTCCATAAAAATCATGTAATTCTCCCATGGTATCCAGGATCAGCAGTTGGATTGAGTCCGGAACAGCTTGATCACCGTCGACATGCCTGCTGCGATAGTTCAACTTCCTGCTTTGCGCGGCGCTGAACAATGATTGCATGGCGTCGTTGTTCTCTGGGTGGCGGGGTGCGAGGATTAACAGCGATTGCGGGTTATGGCCCAGCAGGGACACAAAAGCGTCAAGTACCAGCTCCAGTTCACTACTCTCCGTCACACAACCCGCCACTAAAACAGGCCGGCCGGACAGTTCAATGGATTGAAGAATATGTGGGCTTCGGGTAGCCCCCCAGGGGCGGACGACACCCGCCAAGGCATCAAACTTGATATTGCCAGTGATATGGACATTGACTGGATTTGCGCCGGCTTGCGTCAAAATCTTGGCCACTGCCGCGGTTTGTACGCACAGCACATCGATCAGCTGAAGATAGCTGCGGCCCAATAGAGTTCTTTCTACCAGATCAATTCGGCAACTTGCCTCGTAGCCATATATCCAGCCATTGATCAGCGCAATGACGGCACCAGCTCGTTTCGCCTGTAGCAAGTAGGCGAAAGGTAATCTGCAAGGTGCGTCCGACGGCAAACAGGGGATTTCCGCAATGATGAATAGTTCTGGCGGATATTGCTGCGAAAGCTCTCGTGCTTGCTTGCTGCTCGCGCCAATTTCAATCACCTGGGCTGTGGGATATTGCGCGAGATAGGCCGCTCGGTAAATATTTCTATCGGTCAGCAATATCAACTGGAGTTGCGGATGCTGTTCGATCAATTGCCGCAGAAAGGGCGCAATAGCGTTGAGCTCACCAATCGTGGAGACAAATACCCAAAGCGCGGCCATAGGCTCGCTGTTTGCAAGGCTTTGTGAGCGCGTCTCTGGAGCTGAACTCAAGCGCTCGAGCACGCTGAAACCTAGCCATCTGAGCTGGATTGAAATTCTCGTTGCGAGGCGAAGTTGGTTTCTTTTCACTGCATCCCTCTGGCGACATGGCGCGCTATGTGCTCAAGATGCTGGCTGGTGCTTTGATCCAACAGGCTTGCCAGTGCCCTAGTCTGGCCTTGCCTGCTATTGCTGAACAGCCAGTCAGCGTCTAGCGGCGTTGTGGCCTTGTCTTGCTTGCGCAGTGCTTCGATCAGCCGGCACAGCGCTGCCTCAATTTCAGGTACTGATTCCAGGGCGGCGCTGTGAGCGAGTGGGGTTTGCTGAAAAAGGCGCGCTGTTTCACTGCCCGCGTCCGCCAGTGCAAGTACGGGTCGACGGCATCGCAGATATTCGTAAGCTTTGGCGGGAATTTGGTCGCCGCAATCCACCGACTGAAGTGCCAGGAGCGCGTCTGCCGACTGCATTTCTGCCAGCGCGTCTCGATAGGCAAGCGCTGGCAGCAGCTCCACCTGATTCAACAGGCCATGTTCTTGGGCGCGTTGATGAACAAAGCTGTCGTGTTCGCTGGCCCGAAAACGCAGGAGCAGGCGATCAATGTCCGGGAAATTCTGGTCGCGCAGGCGCTTTATTGCGGCGAACAACGGCCCGGGATCGCGCCACTCGGGATAGACGACGCCGCTGTGCAAAAGCAGCCAGCGAGCGCCCCAATCTCTGGCTGCCGGTGGCGCTGCAGCAAAGGCTCGCTCGTCAAAACCGTTGGCAATGACGTGCAAATCCTGGCTGCGATTCGGGTAGCGTTGGGCGTAAAAGCGGCTGGCTCCCTGCGTGGTGAAGACCATGCTTGACGCGCGGCTGAATACCTTAGATTCCACCCGACGGAAGCTGTCCCAGGTCCGGCGGTCCGCGGGATATCCTTCGTGTGCCATGGGGTCGCGAAAGTCAGCAATCCAGGGCAAACCGCTGAGCTTTTGCAAGGTGGCGCCTATTTGGTGGGCACTGGCTATCGGGTAGGTCGACCACAGGGCAGTAGGCCGGTAGCGCCGGATCATATAGAGGCCGGTGAGTACCGCACCCAGTTGCCAGCTGAGCCAGCGGTCGGGCAGAGCCAGCCATTGTGGGTAGCGGCCCGCGAGCGAAAAGTGCTTGGCGGTATCGCAGGCCCAGGCCCGGTGAATGGGCAAATCTTTGGGCAAGTCCCAGTCCGTGTTTGGATCGGTATTTGGGTAAGCGCGCGGATGGGCCGTCAATATCAAGGGCTGCCAGTCGGATTCATGCAAATGGCGTGCAAAACCCAATGTTCTTTGAATACCACTGCTGCCGCGCAAAGGCGGAAAGTGGAATGCAATCATCAGGACACGTTTCGACATAAATGCGGGCTGCCAGGCTCAAGTTTGGTTCAGTGTGCTTTTTTCTTTTCAGTTCGGTTCGGACGTCGTTGCGGCTTGGGCGAGGGGCGGCGTCTGTTGATTGGCCGGTTCGGCAGCGCTTGAGCGCGCCTTGGCCTTTGCTTGCCTGCGACTCAACCAGCCCTGCAGCCAAGCCCAGCGATATTGGGTGAAGTGGTAAAGCGTGCGAGCCTCGGGCGTCAGCTTGGTATGCCAGTCCATGACCTTGCCGTAGTATTCAATGCGTTTTACATGGCCTTGCGCGAAAAATGCCTGCAGTTCTTCCTCGCGCAACAAAAATGCAGGCGAGAGAGTTTTATAGGATTCGTCGTACGCGGTTTTCAGCACAATGAGTTGGCCGCCCCGCAGCAGGCCTAAATTCATTGCGACCGTCTTTTCGTTGAATAGATATTCGTAAATCAAGGCTTCGCCACGGGATGCAGCATGCTCGAACACCTTGACGTAGAACTTGCCCTGAGCGTTGTCAGGGTGAATGGCTGTGCCCTTGTCGGCCTTCCAGCCGGCACTCTCAAGCGCGCCGTAGCGCACCAAGGCGGCCGCCATGTCGGCGGACGCTGTGATCGCCTTGATTTGTGTGGTGACGCCGTCGGCGGCAAGTTTGTTGCGCTGCTTGCGCAGGTTTTGGCGCAAATTTTTGCCTCGTGCCGCCCAATACTCGTCAAAAGTTCCGACCAAGCTGACCCAAGCGGTGGAAATATAGTCATCGCTTCGATGGGCGCAGTTGGTGCTGGCCGAACTCGGGCCTTCGCTCGTCGGCCGGGGCGTCAACAATGGGTCGATTTGCGTGATGGAGAGCGCCAAACACATGCTCAGCGGGCCATGGACCAGCGACTGCGTCAGCGCTTGCAGCTCAAGGCCGGATTCGGCGACCCAGGCTCCGAGGGGCAGTTGCGAGGGTTGAAAGGTTGACCATTGCAGCGGGCCAGTTCGCGTCAAGACCAGCAGCGCCACGACTTGATCATGCTGCGAGCCGGCCAGAATCACCTCTTGGCCGTCGCCAAAGTTCTTCAGCGCGGCGCAGACCGCCGACGCATCCAAAAACGGCAGATCACCACCTCGCCTATTGAGGCCGTCCCACAAGGTTTGCAGTGCCTGGTCGGAGTGAAGCTTGGTGGCCGGGTATCGGGTCCATTTGAACTTGGGAACGGGCATGGGAATGGGGTCTGGATAAGGGGGTTTGCCGTCAACGCGCAGCAGTCTACTCATAGGGCTAATAGCCGCTGAACCTCGGCGGCGGTCTTGCTGATGTCTTCGGCGCACAAGTCTTGGTGACATAGTAACTGCAGCACATGGTGGCTCCAAAGCGGCCCGACATCACCGGTGAGGGTCGGTGTCCCCGGCCAAATTCGATCCCATCTGAAAACCGGATATCCACCTAAGCGCAGGCCGTGATACACGCGCTCAGCGTCGTCGACCCACAAAGGGTAAACATATGGTGCTGCGCAACTATTGGCCAGCGCACCGATATGTGTCATCAAGGGTTGCGCGCCCTTGAGCTCACCCAGCAAGTTTGCATACAGTTCAAAATTCTCGCGTCGCCTTGTGATGATTTGTTGACGGGGCAAAATCTGCGAGAGCCAAGTGGAGACACGTAAGGGCCGTGCCTTGATGCGTCCCATATCGCAGGCCGCCATGAAGTCTTGACAATCGGACTTGCCATGCGCACTGGTCGTTTGCTTTGGGCCGACTGGGCGCAGCAATTTCTTGATTCGAAGCATGGCGCTGCCCAGCGAGTTCAGGCCCGCCAAACGCTGGTGATGGGCGGCCAGTTCCAAGATGTCAATAACGCCTTTCACTTGCGCCACGGCGCCTTGTGTCGTCATCGCCATCGGCTGCAAGGGCCGACTGGCAGACGCGAGCAGGCCTGCTTCCGGTACCGGCAAGAATTTGGATAGGCTGGCCGTGGCGAAGTCGCCCCAGCTACCAACATTGCGCTCGCCAGCGACGCCAAACAGGCTGTGAGCACAATCCTCTATCAAGGCGATGTGATGTTGGTCGCACCAATGCCGAACGTGCGCCAAGGATTGCGGTAAGCCAAAGTAATGCGGCACCAGCATTGCGCGCGCAGCTTGAATTTGCTCGGGAGTGATGCCTTGCAGGTTCGGTAGGCCATTGGCGCAGATGCCGAAATAGCTCGGCCGATGGCCAGCCAATAGCACGGGCGCTACCATGGTCGGGCAGTGATAGGTGGGGAGCAGCACCTCGCTGCCCGCAGGCAAGTTGAGCTGAATCAGTGCTTGAAAAATCGCCGCCCGGCCACTGGTGGTGTAGGCACTATGAGCCAAATGCTCGACGCTTGGCAATGGGTTTGCAAGGGCTAGGCTCGCTGAGGCCTTGCCCTTGAAGCTATCCCAACCAAGCACTGGCCCCTTGGGCATCTGGTGGGCAAGTGAAATCTCTTCAGGCGCTGCCCGATTTGAGGGCGTGGTGGCCGCGAGTTCAGCCGGCTCTTTCGGCGGTGCTTTCGAAGAGCCTCTGCTCATTTCGGACTGGCGCGAGGCGCAGCATTTTCAACGACGGGGCTGAGGTCCTCAATTTCAGTTTTGACAGGTTCGCGCCATTTGCCGACCGCCTTGAGCCTGTCGCGCAGACCCGGCGAGTCGTAGCCCAATTCAATGGCCTGATGCGCCTGATCCAACGCCTCCTCATAGTCCTCCATATCGGCGTACACCATGCCGAGGTTGTAATGCGTCAGGGCGTTGTCCTGTGCCAAATTCTTGACGGCGTCTAATTGCTGGCGTGCCTCGGCTTTGCGTTGCTTCTTGACCAGATAGGTCGCGAAAATCATTCGCACAACCGTATCGTCCGGCTGGAAGCGAGCAGCGCGTTCGAGCCAGCATTCAACGGTGTATCTCATACCGCGGGGTTGATCGGTTTTTTCCTTTTCGCCCAATCTGATCACCGCAATCAAAGCTCTGTGATAGTTGGGAATCGCGCGCAAGGTGTAGTCAATATCGCCACCGGCGGTGTTGGAAGTTTTGCCACTTTTCAGCGATTCAACCGTTGGCGTAAAGTGCGCGCCGGTCACGATATCTCCACTTCCGTGGTAGCGCCGATAATCAAACGGCCCATAGGCATTGGCCAAATCACCGCAAAGTTTTTCACTCGATTGAGCGCAGGCCGAACCTGCGCTCAATCCGAGCAGTGAAATCAATAGAAACAGCGCACCCAGTGGTTTCGATGACAAAATTTTTGACATGGCGGTGAGGGCTTAGGCGTGTCGGTTAAAGGTATGAAGCCAACTCTGAGTCAATTGGGTAAGCTTATTTTTCGATGCGGAATCTGAAAAAGTATGGTCGGCGTGCTCCATATCTTGGCGTTCAATATGAGCCGCCTCAGAAAAACCTCGCCAAGCCGCTGAATTTTGGCTGACCTCCACAAACTCTTTGGCGGTGTAATCATTGCCGCTGAGGATCAAGAGCACCGGCCTGGTGTCGACTGCGCAGGCACGCGCCATTTTGTCCTGATAGCTCAGCTGGGAGCTGTGCTGATGGCTTGACCGCCTCGACGCCAAGCGCATGCTCGCGCTCAGGCTAGCGAGGGCCGACAGGGCCACCTGACCACTGAAGAGCTTGCGCCAGAATTCCGCTTGTTGGAGACGCTGCAAATAGTAGTGCTTAATCTGCGTGCGGGCCAAGCTCTCTTCGGAGCGAACCCAGGGGTTGAGCAGGACCAAGCCGCGAACCCGCTGATCCTGGGTCTCGTCGCAATAGAGCAGCGCTGCAGAAGCGGCGTCACATAAACCCCAAAGCACCACATGCTGAAGACTGGGATGGGCGTCGAGCAGCGCATCAATTGCCGCCTTGATATCAGCAGTGGCCTTGAGAAAATCTTGTCCAGCACCGCCGCTGTCGCCCATGCCGCGGTAGTCAAAGCGCAGGTTGGCAAACCCTGCACTTGCCAGCGCTCGGGCCAACTGCACAAACTGCCGGTGACTACCCACACGGTACTGCGGCCCGCCCACCACAATGATGACGCCGGTCCCGCTGACCGGTAGACCGGCCCGGGGGGCCGACACAATACCCAGCAAATCTTCACCCTGGCAGTGAAAATTCAGCACAGTTTCCGAGCAAGTCGCGTTCATGCGCCGGACGCCGGACTTGGCATGCTGACTGCTGCACTTAAAGGCTGGAGCGCGGTGGTGGTCATTGCAAGCAGTTCTGGAGCTTCTTCAATTTCTTGGGTTTGCCAAAAAGAGGGTCCGTGAACCCAGCTGTGGCGCACTTGGGCAGTCGCCGCCTGCCAGTTCTTGAGCCCTTGCTCCGTGGCAGGCGTGAGCTTTGCGTCGGCGCGCTGACTCAGTTCAAACCATTCGACACGGGCGATATTGCTGGTATTGGCCGCAGCCATGGTTGCTGGACTGGCGACAAAACCGGGTGGGCTGAGTGTGGCGTTCTCTAGGCCCGTAGCCAAAGCTGCTGACAGCGAGTAGCCGGCAATCTCCAGCGCCTGCCCTTGTGCCAAAGCCCGTTTCATCTCGTCCATCATTCCCTTGCTATTGCCCCCGAGCATGTCGGCGGCCAATTTGAGGCGCAAGAATTGCTGCAAGATCAATTTGCCGGAGATGGCCGGTTGCCAAAAGCAAAAGTTACTGGGCACCTTGAGCTTGGTTGCTGCTTGGCAGGCGATCAGGCAGCCGGCGCGCAAGCCCCAAAGCCATAAAGGTGCCTCGGCATGGGCTGTATCACGCTCACTCAACCAATCGACGGCCAGCATCACATCAGTCACCCAGTCATCCCAGCCGGCGTCGCCAAATTCACCCGAACTGTCTCCGCAGCCATACAAATCGATTTGCAACACGCTGAAGCCTGCCGTGGCCAGCGCGCGTGACTGCAGTGCAGCCATGCGGCGGGATTTGTTCATTTCTTCCGCAAATGGATGGATATAAACCACTCGGCCTCGTACGGGACCGTCCGATGCGGCGTGGAAAATGCAAAAACGCTGCCCCAAGGAGGGCGGCCTTGCCGGCAGAAAGAAGGCGTGTGGCGCAGGGGTCACTTTTTAAAACTGCAAGCTCTGTCGGTTGATTTCTAGGAAAGAAGTTTGTTCAATCTGCCAGTTTGGCTGCCACAAAGTCGGTCAGCGAACCAACGGTTGAGAATGTTTCGCCGTCGATCTCATCGTCGTCGACGATGATGCCGAGTTGCTCTTCAAGGCTGGTGATCAGGCTCACCACCGCCATCGAGTCGAGTTCAGGAATGGCACCGAGCAAGTGCGTGCCCCGTTCAAAAGCAGCACTGCGTCCGTCCAAACTCAGAACTTCGTCCAAAATCCTCAGTACTTGTCGTTGCGTGTCCATGTAAATTGCTCGAAATCCAGGTGTCAGGCGGCTGACCGAAGGTTTGGCGAACAAAGCCAGCCAAGCCATTCAGGCATCATGTAAAAGATTCGGCATCTTAGCCGCTGGGCTGAAGGCGGCGAGGGCAGTATTGCCATCTCGACACGGTGATATCTCACACGTTTTCACGCTGCGGTCGGCCTGCGTCGGCATAAGTCGGTGTGCGATACTTTTTGGACAATTTGTGCCCACTTCAAACATAGAGCAGCATGCCCGAATCGATTTGCTTGAATGAGCTTTTGTCCCGTTCGGCTGAGCGCAATCCCGAGGCGCCAGCTTTGGTTTATGGCCAAAAGCGGCAAACCTATGCCGAACTGGCCGGGGAAATGGCCGCTTGCGCCGCTGGCTTGATGGCGCTGGGCGTTCAGCGCGGCGAGCGCGTCGCCATTTATTTGGAGAAACGCTTCGAGACGGTGATTGCCAGTTTTGGCGCCCCGGCTGCAGGGGCGGTGTTCGTGCCACTGAACCCCTTGCTGAAAGCGGAACAGGTCGGCTTCATCATGCAAGACTGCGATGTGCGGGTGCTGGTGACTTCCCCTGAGCGCTACGCCTTGTTGGGCGAGGTCCTGTCCACCTGTCCAGCGTTGCGCCATGTGGTGTTGACTGATGGCGCGCAAAACCCCGCAGCAGGGAAGGGCCACGGTCTGCATACTTGGAGTGAGCTGCTGGCTGCACCGGCAAGAGTCGGCCACCGCGTCATCGACACCGATATGGCCGCGATTCTCTACACCTCGGGTTCGACCGGTCGGCCCAAGGGCGTGGTCTTGTCTCATCGCAATATGGTTGCCGGCGCGAAAAGTGTGGCCTCCTATCTTGAGAACAAGCCCTCAGACACCTTGTTGGCCGCATTACCGTTGTCTTTTGACGCCGGCTTCAGCCAGTTGACCACGGCCTTCCACAGCGGCGCGCGTGTGGTGCTCTTGAATTACCTGATGCCACGCGATGTGCTGAAGGCGATGGAGCGCGAGAAGGTCACCGGCTTGACGGCAGTACCACCGCTCTACATCCAACTCGCTCAACTGGAATGGCCGACTGCCATCAATGAGCACCTGCGCTACTTCGCGAATACCGGCGGGCGCATGCCGCGTGAAACCTTGGATCAGCTGCGCACCCGCGTGCCGGCGGCCAAGCCCTTTTTGATGTACGGCTTGACCGAGGCATTTCGCTCGACCTATTTGCCGCCTACCGAGGTGGACCGCCGGCCCGATTCGATCGGCAAGGCCATCCCTAACGCCGAAATTCTGGTGCTGCGTGAGGACGGCAGCCCCTGCGAGGCGGAGGAGCCCGGCGAGTTGGTGCACCGGGGTGCGCTGGTCGGCATGGGCTATTGGAACGATGCGGAGAAGACAGCTGAGCGCTACAAGCTCTTACCCGCCGGCGCTCCCGGCCGGCAGTCCGGGCTGCAGCTGCCAGAATACGCGGTGTTCTCCGGCGACACGGTGCGCCAGGATGCGGAAGGGTTTCTGTACTTCATCGGCCGGCGCGACGAGATGATGAAGACCTCGGGCTACCGGGTTAGCCCGACGGAAGTTGAAGAAATTCTGTACGCCAGCAAGTTGGTCGGTGAATGTGTTGCCTTCGGTGTTGACCACCCCACCTTGGGTCAAGCGATCCAGGTGATTGCCACAGCGCCAAGCGGGGCTGTCGAGCTGGACCTGACTGCGTTGCAAGCGGCGTGCCGCCAGCATATGCCGGCCTATATGGTGCCGGCCGGCATCGAGGTGCAGGCTGGGCCCTTGCCGCGCAACCCCAACGGCAAAATCGATCGAAAGCTGCTTTCTACTGCGTGGGTAGAACGCCACCTCGCCTGAATACTTTAGAGATACCCCTAGCCATGTCTGAAGCAGTTGCAGTAAAGCGTGCACCGATCCACGCGCCGATGTCTCAGTTCCAAGTTGAAGCCGGCGGTGAACTCCTGGTCGGTGGCCAGAAGCTGTCCGTGCTGGCTGAGCGAATCGGTCAAACCCCGTTCTTCGCCTATGACCGCGAGCTTTTGCGGGCCCGTGTCTCACAATTGCGCCAAGCATTGCCCTCGCAAGTGAAGCTGCATTTCGCGATGAAAGCCAACCCAATGCCGGCGCTGGTCGGTTTGATGGCGGGTTTGGTCGACGGCATCGATGTGGCCTCAGCGGGAGAGCTGAAGGTGGCGCTGGACGCCGGCGCCGACCCGGCCGAGATCAGTTTTGCTGGCCCTGGCAAACGTGATGTCGAGTTGCGCCAGGCCGTGGCGGCCGGCGTGCTGATCAATGTCGAGTCGAGCCGCGAGTTGCCGGTGTTGGCCGAGGCCTCGGCGCGCTTAGGGTTGCCTGCACGCGTGGCGATCCGTGTCAACCCGGACTTCGAGCTGAAGGGCTCGGGCATGAAGATGGGCGGTGGCCCCAAGCAGTTCGGCATCGACACTGAGCAAATGCCCGAGTTGCTGGATGAGGTCGGGCGCTTGGGTCTGGCCTTTGAAGGCTTTCATCTGTTTGCGGGTTCACAAAATTTGCGCCCCGAGTCGATTTGCGAGGCGCAGCAGAAGTCCTATGAGTTGGCCCTGCGCTTGGCAGCGTTGGCGCCGTCGCCGGTTAAATTCTTGAATCTAGGCGGCGGCTTCGGAATTCCCTATTTCCCGGGCGAGCTGCCGCTTGATCTCGCGTCAATTTCAGACAATTTGCATGCCTTGGTGGCGCGCGCCGCGGTCGAGTTGCCCGAGGCTTCGCTGGTCATCGAACTGGGGCGTTACCTGGTCGGCGAGGCGGGCATTTACGTCACGCGCATCGTCGACCGAAAAACTTCTCGCGGCCAGGTCTACCTGGTCACTGATGGCGGCCTAAATCATCACTTGGCTGCCTCGGGCAATTTCGGCCAAGTGATCCGTAAAAACTATCCGGTCACGATAGGCAACAAGGCCGGCGGCCTGGACCGCGAGTCGGTGTCGGTGGTCGGGCCGCTGTGTACGCCCTTGGACCTGTTGGCCGACCGGATGGATTTGCCGGCGGCCGAAATCGGCGATTTGGTGGTGGTGTTTCAATCCGGTGCCTATGGACGCAGCGCCAGCCCCGAGGGGTTTTTGGGGCACCCGGCCAGCCTTGAGGTTTTGGTCTAGAGCTTGCATCGATGGCTTGATGCTCAAGATTTAAGACTTCGCGAATCGCGAAGTCTTAATTGGGAATTCAAGTTAATTGAGTATGGTTGCGAAGGGTTAAAGTCGCGCCATGCGGCTTGACCTCACCTCCCTCAACCTTGTGCTTGCGATCGAGCAAACGCGCTCGATCACGCGTGGTGCACAGCAGGAGAACTTGGCGTTGGCGGCGGCGAGCAAGCGGGTGTCGGATCTTGAGGCCAGGCTTGGCGTGCAGCTGTTCGAGCGGCGCTCACGCGGCGTCGAGCCGACTGAGGCCTGTCGGGCGCTGGTGCGCCATATCCGCTCGCTGCACGCCTCGCTTCATGCGCTGGAGAGCGAAGTGGTGGAGTTTGCGCGCGGCATCAAGGGCCATTTGCGCATTGCCGCCAACAGCGGCGCGATTGCCGAATGCCTGCCGCCTGATTTGGCGGCGTTCAGCCAGGCGCACTCGCAGATTCGTATCAGCCTGGAAGACTTGACCAGCGCCGAGGTGCAAGCGGCGGTAGCCGAAGGGCGCGCCGATGTCGGCGTGTTCACCAGCCCTTTGCTGGACAACCGCCTGCAGACCTGGCCCTACCGCAGCAGCCGCCTAGGCGTGTTGATCCCGAAGCGCCACGCCTTGGCCGGCCGCGCCTCGGTCAGTTTCAAAGACCTGCTGGATTTCGATTTGGTCGGCTTGCATGCCGGCGCGTCGGCACAGCAGTTGATGCGCGAGCAAGCGTTGCTGCTGGGCCGCACGCTGAATGCGCGCTTGGCCGTGCGCGGCTTCGACGCGATTGCCCAGTTGGTCGAAGCCGGCCTGGGCGTGGCGGTCTTGCCGGCCGTGCCGGCGGAGCGCTTTTCGCGCGTCTTTGAGGTCAGCCTGCTGACGCTGGATGAGCCCTGGGCCGAACGTGAATATTGCTTGGGCGTGGCCGCTCAAGAACGCTTGCCCGCCGTGGTGCAGCATTTTGTTGATGCGCTGTGCCCGCAATCCAAGAAAATCGAGAACCTGAAAGGAATTGACAAGCCATGACCGCACGCACGCTCTACGACAAACTCTGGTACGAACATGTCGTCCACACCGAGGAGGACGGCACCGCCACCCTCTATATCGACCGCCATCTGCTGCATGAGGTGACCAGCCCGCAGGCTTTTGAGGGTCTGGATCTGGCCCATCGCAAGGTCTGGCGCTTGTCTGCGAACTTGGCGGTCAGTGACCACAATGTGCCGACCACCGACCGCAGCGACGGCATTGCCGACCCGGTCTCCAAGCTGCAAGTGGACACACTGGATCAGAACTGCGACCGCCACCAAGTGACGCAGTTCAAGATGAACGACAAGCGCCAAGGCATCGTCCACGTGATCGGCCCGGAGCAGGGCGCCACGCTGCCCGGCATGACTGTTGTTTGCGGCGACAGCCACACGTCTACGCATGGTGCGTTTGGCGCCTTGGCGCATGGCATCGGCACCTCCGAGGTCGAGCATGTGTTGGCTACTCAGACGCTGCTGGCACGCAAGGCCAAGAATCTGCTGGTGCGGGTCGAGGGCGTGCTGCCACGCGGTTGTGGCGCCAAGGACATCGTCTTGGCCATCATCGGCAAGATCGGCACAGCAGGCGGCACCGGCTACACGATCGAGTTTGGCGGCGCCGCCATCCGTGCCTTGAGCATGGAAGGGCGCATGACGGTCTGCAATATGGCGATCGAGGCGGGCGCACGCGCCGGCTTGATCGCGGTGGATGACACCACCATCAACTACTGCAAGGGCCGGCCGTTCTCGCCGACCGGGGTGGGGTGGGAACAGGCCGTTAGCTACTGGCGCGGCCTGCATTCGGACGCAGGCGCCAAGTTCGACTTGGTGGTGGACCTTGACGCGGCGCAGATTCGCCCGCAAGTCACTTGGGGCACCTCGCCCGAGATGGTCTTGGGTGTGGACGAACGCGTGCCCGATCCCGACAAGGAAAAAGACGCCGTCAAGCGCGGCGCGATCGAGCGGGCGCTGCAATACATGAATCTGGAGCCCAACAAGGCGATCAGCGACATCCATATCGACAAGGTCTTCATCGGTTCGTGCACCAACAGCCGCATCGAAGACATGCGCGAGGCTGCTGCCGTTGTGCGCCGCATCGGGGGCAGGTTGGCCGCCAATGTGCGCTTGGCGCTGGTGGTGCCGGGCTCGGGCCTGGTCAAGGCGCAGGCTGAAGCCGAAGGGCTGGATGTGATCTTCAAGGCGGCCGGCTTCGAGTGGCGCGAGCCGGGTTGCTCGATGTGCCTGGCGATGAATGCCGATCGCCTCGAGCCGGGTGAGCGCTGCGCCTCGACCAGCAATCGCAATTTTGAAGGCCGCCAGGGCGCCGGTGGCCGCACCCATCTGGTCAGCCCGGCGATGGCCGCAGCGGCGGCGATGCAGGGCCATTTTGTTGATGTGCGGCGTTTGATTTCATAAGCAGGAGTCTTGACATGAAAAAGCTCGCAGTTCTTCTCCTCGGCTTGGCATTTTTAGCCGGCTGCAACACCATCGGTGGCATCGGCCGCGACCTGCAAAAGGCCGGCGAGAAGATCGAAGACACGGCCAAGAAGAAATAGGCCTGAAGGGGTTATCACTATGCAGAAATTCACCCTCCACAAGGGTTTGGTCGCACCGATGGACCGGGACAACGTCGACACCGACGCGATCATCCCCAAGCAATTCCTGAAGTCGATCAAGCGCAGCGGCTTCGGCCCTAACTTGTTCGACGAATGGCGCTATCTGGACGCCGGCGAGCCGGGCCAAGACCCGAGCGCGCGCCGGCCTAACCCGGATTTCGTGCTGAACCAGCCGCGCTATGCCGGGGCCTCGGTTTTGCTGGCGCGCAGCAATTTCGGCTGCGGTTCCAGCCGTGAGCATGCGCCCTGGGCGCTGGATCAGTACGGCTTTCGTGCCTTGATCGCGCCGAGCTTTGCCGACATCTTCTTCAACAACTGTTTCAAGAACGGCATCCTGCCAATCCAATTGCCTGAAGCTCAAGTGGCGCAGCTTTTCGACGAAGTGCATGCCTTCCCTGGCTATCAATTGACCATTGATCTTGAACGTCAGGTGGTGGTCA
This sequence comes from Paucibacter sp. B2R-40, assembly GCF_025717555.1. GTDB lineage: Bacteria > Pseudomonadota > Gammaproteobacteria > Burkholderiales > Burkholderiaceae_C > Paucibacter_A. The sequence continues at coordinate 112,814 of NZ_JAJIRP010000007.1, forward strand.
AGGCCGACGGCGCCGAGTTGCCTTTCGAAATCGAAGGCTTCCGCAAGTTTTGCTTGCTTGGAGGCTTTGATGACATCGCCTTGACGCTGCGTCACGCCGACAAGATCAAGGCCTTTGAAGCCGAGCGCATGGCCAACAAGCCCTGGCTGAACAACCGTTTGATTGCCTGAGGAATCACCCCAAATGAAAATTGCAATTCTTCCCGGTGATGGCATCGGCAGCGAGATCGTCGCCGAGGCGGTCAAGGTCTTGAATGTCCTGGATCTGCCTTTCGAGATGGAGAGCGCCCCGGTTGGCGGCGCCGCTTACGAGGCACACGGCCACCCGCTGCCCGACTCGACGCTGCAACTGGCCAAGGACGCCGACGCGATTCTGTTCGGCGCCGTCGGGGACTGGAAGTACGACAAACTGGACCGCCCCTTGCGCCCCGAGCAGGCCATTCTGGGTCTACGCAAGCATCTGGGTCTGTTCGCCAACTTCCGCCCGGCGATTTGCTATGAGCAGTTGACTCATGCGTCCAGCCTGAAGCCGGAGTTGGTGGCGGGTCTGGACATCCTGATCATCCGCGAGTTGACCGGCGATATCTATTTCGGCCAGCCGCGCGGGCGCCGCACCGCGGTGGACGGGCATTTCCCCGGTAGCGAAGAAGCCTTTGACACCATGCGCTATTCGCGCCCCGAGATCGAGCGCATCGCCCATGTCGCGTTCCAGGCGGCGCGCAAGCGGGGAAAACGCGTGACCTCGGTCGACAAGGCCAATGTCCTGGAGACCTTCCAGTTCTGGAAGGACGTGATGATCGAGGTGCATGCCGACTATCCGGATGTGGAGCTCGACCATATGTATGTCGACAACGCCGCGATGCAGCTGGTCAAGGCGCCGAAGCGTTTCGACGTGATGGTGACCGGCAATATGTTCGGCGATATCTTGTCCGACGCAGCGGCGATGCTGACCGGCTCGATCGGCATGTTGCCTTCTGCCTCGCTGGACAAGAACAACAAGGGGCTTTACGAGCCCAGCCACGGCAGCGCGCCCGATATTGCCGGTAAGGGTGTGGCCAATCCTTTGGCTACAATCCTCTCCGCTGCCATGATGCTCAAGTTCTCCCTCAACCAACCAGAAGCAGCCGCCCGAATCGAGGCGGCTGTTGGATCGGTGTTGTCCCAAGGTTTGCGTACGGCAGACATTTGGAGCGAGGGCACCCAAAAAGTGGGCACGCGCGAGATGGGTGATGCGGTTGTCAATGCAATCACCATGACGAAAACCATTAAGGGCTAGTTCAGCTCCGGTTTGTCTCGCCCCTATCCCCCCGGCGACACAAGCCGGGGGAGAAGAAGCTCAAAACAGTTGAGATAGATAGAGGACGCAAGAAATGACATCACTAGTTGGATTGGTAGGCTGGCGCGGCATGGTCGGCTCGGTGCTGATGGACCGCATGGCGGCAGAGCGTGATTTCGACCTGATTGAGCCGCTGTTCTTCAGCACTTCGAACGCCGGCGGCGCTGCCCCCGCATTTGCCAAGAACGAAACCAAGCTGCAAAACGCATTTGATATCGAGCAGCTCAAGCGCTGCGACATCATCATCACCGCGCAGGGCGGCGACTACACCTCGGAAGTTTTCCCCAAGCTTCGCGCGGCCGGCTGGAACGGCCACTGGATCGACGCGGCCTCGACGCTGCGTATGGAGTCCGACGCCGTCATCATCTTGGACCCGGTGAACCTGCCCGTTATCGAGAGCGCCTTGGCCAAGGGCGGCAAGAACTGGATCGGCGGCAATTGCACGGTGTCGTGCATGTTGATGGGCGTGGGCGCGCTCTACAAGGCCGGCTTGGTCGAGTGGATGAGCACGCAGACCTATCAGGCCGCATCGGGCGGCGGTGCCCAGCATATGCGCGAGTTGCTGACGCAATACGGCACGCTGAATGCCGAGGTTCGGGATTTGCTCGATGACCCCAAGAGCGCCATTCTGGAGATCGACCGCAAGCTGATTGCCAAGCAGCGCGCCTTGACCGCCGCCGAGACCGCCAACTTTGGCGTGCCGTTGGGCGGCTCGCTGATCCCTTGGATCGACAAGGACCTCGGCAATGGCATGTCCAAGGAAGAATGGAAGGGCATGGCCGAGACCAACAAGATCATGGGTCTGGGCGAGGGCTTCGGCTCGGCGCCTATCCCGGTCGACGGTTTCTGCGTGCGTGTCGGTGCCATGCGCTGCCACAGCCAGGCGCTGACCTTCAAGCTCAAGAAGGATGTGCCGGTGGCCGACATCGAGGCGATGATTGCCGCCGACAACGAGTGGGTCAAGCTGGTGCCGAATACGCGCGAAGCGACGGTGCAAGACCTGACCCCGGTGGCGGTGTCGGGCACGATGACGATTCCCGTTGGCCGTGTGCGCAAGCTGGCCATGGGCCCCGAGTATGTCGGCGCCTTCACCATCGGCGATCAGCTGCTCTGGGGCGCGGCCGAACCGCTGCGCCGCATGTTGATGATCTTGTTGGCACGCTGACAGGCGGCGTCCCCCGTTGCCAGCACGCGACAAGCTTGTAACGGGGTGAATCAGAGCGGTGTCTATCCAGCTTTTCAGGCTTTGCCTGAGCTTCTAAGCGTATATGCTTGCCGCTTATAAGATTTCCAACCGGAAGTGCGCATGTGGATGGCATCGTGAGCGCAGTGAAGTTGAGAGTTAGCATCGTCAAAAGAGGCGGACACCGGGTGGTGCCCGCCTTGTCGCTTGGGGGAACGCTTTGAAAACAAACTATTGCGCAGTGGACGGCATGGACAGTGCTCCGCCAAGCCTCCCCCAGGGCGGTGCTCGGGATACGGGCTTGCGGCGCTCCGCGTTCTCCCGTTTCGCCTTGTCGCATATAGCTGCAGCCGTGCTGCTTGCATCCAGCGGTAGTGCTTGGGCCTTGGGCCTTGGGCGTTTGTCGGTGCAGTCTGCCTTGGGTGAAACCTTGAAGGCGGAAATCGATATCACCAGTCTGAGCGCCGAAGAGGCGGGCTCTTTGAAGGTGCGCATCGCGCCGCCTGAGTCCTATCGCGCGACCGGCGTCGAGTACAACTCGGTCTTGACCAGTACGCAGGTGCAAGTTGTCAAAAAAGACGGCCGTACCTTTCTGCGCGTCAGCAGCGATCGCGCGGTGCAAGAACCTTTTGTTGATGTGATTCTTGAGCTTACCTGGGCAAACGGTCGTTTGGTGCGTGAGTACACCTTGCTGTTCGATCCCCCGACAGCGACGCGGCCCAATGGATCGGCTGGATCGGCTGTAGCGGCTGCGCCGGTCGTGACGGCTGCGCCGGTGATCTCACCAGCGCCGGTGGCACAAACCGAAGCCGTGCCTGCTGCTCCTCCAGCGGCGCCTGTCACTATTCCTGCCTCCCCCTCTCCCGTTCCCTCACCCAGTCCTGCGCCGAGCCCGGCCGCTAGAGCCGCGCGTGATGTTGCCGCGCCAATCCCGGCGCCAGCGTCTGCGGCACGTGCTGCGGCCGCGGCGGCTGCGCCGGCAGCTTCGGCGGCGTCTGAATACAAGGTCAAGCCTGGAGATAGTTTGTCGCGTATTGCCGGCAAGACGCAGCCGGAGGGTATCTCGCTTGACCAGATGTTGGTCGGATTGTTTCGCAACAATCCAGACGCGTTTCTGGACAGCAATATGAACCGCCTGCGCAGCGGCGTGGTCCTGCAAGTGCCGTCCAGCGAGACTTTGGGCGCCACATCGACTGCCGATGCCCGGCAGATCATTCGCGCTCAGAGCGCTGATTTCAGCGCCTACCGCCTGCGTTTGAGCAGCGCAGCGCCGACCTTGCAAACAGATCAAAGCCAGCGCCAAGCCAAAGGCAAGGTAGAGGCTGCGGTGGAAGATCGCAAGCCCGCGCCGGCTCCCACGCCTGACAAGCTCACCCTCAGCAAGGCCGCCAGCGCGGCCGCCGATGCCAAGCTGGCCAATGCTTCGAAAGAAGCCGAGAAGAAAGACGCCGCCGCGCGCATGGCCGAGTTGACGCGCAATGTTGAGGAACTGAAGAAAATCTCCAGTGCAGCCAAGCCAGCCGCCGTTGCATCGGCTGCACCCGCACCCGCACCTGTGCCTGCGTCCTCTGCTGTGGTAGCTGCGCCGGCACCGGCACCGATAGCTGTCCCGGCGCCAAGCCCTGCGGCGGCGCCCGTCGCAGCCGCATCCGCTGTGGCCGGCCTGCCGACAACCGTAGCTGCCTCTGCGCCGGCCAAGCCGCCGGCAGCAGCCTCGGCTGCGTCGGCTGCCAGTGCAGCCGTGGCGCCGAGCGAGGCGACCGAACCAGGCTTGCTTGAAAATCCCCTGGCCTTGCCTTTGGGTGCGGCTCTCTTGGCGGCTGTCGGTGGCCTGACTTGGTACCGTTTGCGTGGTCGCAAGGCTGCGGCCAAGGCCGACACAGGATTCCACGAAAGTCGTCTGCAGCCCGATTCGTTCTTCGGTGCCACCGGCGGCCAGCGCGTGGATACGCGTGACGCCACCGGTGCGGCTTCCTCGATGAACTATTCGCTCAGCCAGTTGGATGCGATTGGCGATGTGGATCCGGTGGCCGAGGCCGATGTTTACCTGGCCTATGGGCGCGACTTGCAAGCCGAGGAAATTCTCAAGGAAGCTCTGCGCGCCACGCCTGAGCGCATGGCGATCCGGCTCAAGTTGCTGGAGGTCTATGCCAAACGCCGCGACACCAAGGGCTTTGAGCAGCTCGCCGTGCAGCTCTATGCGGAAACCAAGGGGACCGGCGAAGACTGGGCGCGTGCGCAGGAATTGGGCCGGCAGATTGACCCAGAGAACCCGCTCTATCAGCCCGGCGGCGTGCCCAGCCAGCAAAGTGATGGCCGCGAAGTGCATCCCGAGCCTATGGACGCCAGCACGATGCCGCACACGGTCGGCCATTTGGCCACCGAGCCTGCCGGTCGCAGCGCGCCGGTTGAAGCTGGTCCTATGAGCGGCTTTGACCTGGATCTGGACCTGGACTTAGCTGCACCGCCAGCTCCGGTATCGCCGCTCGCGATGGAGGCCACTCAGGCGATGACGACGACGGTTGAACAGGCGCCGTTCTCCATGGACTTTGATTTGTCGGAGCCACCCGCAGCAGCAGTGCCGCCCGCTGCGGCTGCGGCGCAGGATCCCGCGGCGCCTGCCGCCGGCAATGATCTTGAGTTCGATCTGGACGACTTCGGCACATTGGACGATGAACCTACGAATCGTCCCGCATCGGCTGATGCCGGCAATGCGCTCGACTTCGACCTCGGGTCGATTGATCTGTCCTTGCCCGAATTGCCCAGCGCTGCTGAAGCGCCGATTCCGGTGGCCGAGTCGGTCGCCCTGGACGGTGATTTTGGCGCCGAGTTTGATGAGCTGATGAAAGCCGGCGAGCCTGAGCCCGAGCCGGCGGCGGTTGATCCCTTGGCGGACGCCTTTGATTTGATGGACGACGGCGGTGACCCCTTGATGCGTCAGCTTGAATTGGCCGATGAGTTCCGCCAGATCGGTGACACCGAGGGCGCCCGTGAGGTCTTGCAGGAATTGATCTCCAAGGCCAGTGGCCCCTTGCGCGACAAGGCGCAAGCGATGCTGAACGATTTGCGCTGATTGTTGCGAGACAATCCGAAGCGCCCGGCCCAGTCCGGGCGCTTTTTCTATTCTGGAGGCGTCAATTGAGTGCAGTCCGATGCGTGTAGTGCTGGGGGTCAGTTACCGTGGTCGGGCCTATCACGGCTGGCAAGCCCAAGCCGACCGGCAAACCGTGCAGGATGTGCTGGAAGCTGCGTTGAGAAAATTCACCGCCAGCGATATACGCACCGTCTGTGCCGGACGCACCGACGCTGGCGTGCACGGCCTCAATCAGGTGGTGCACTTTGACACCGAGGTGAACCGCGACGCTGCTTCCTGGGTGCGCGGCACGAATTGCTTTTTGCCTGCCGACGTGGCGATTCAATGGTGTGTGTTCGCGGCGGAGCCCTTCCACGCGCGCTTTGCCGCTCAGGGTCGGCGTTACAGCTATGTCTTGCTGGAGTCGCCGGTGCGGCCTGCAATAGAGGCGGGCTCGGTCGGTTGGGTGCATTACAGGCTGGACGGCGAAGCGATGCGCCAGGCCGCGGACCTGCTCTTGGGTGAGCATGACTTCAGCGCTTTTCGCTCGTCGGAATGTCAGGCCGCCTCGCCGATCAAGACCATGCGCAGCATCTCGATTGCCAAACAGGGTGACTACTGGCGCTTTGATTTTGACGGTTCGGCTTTTTTGCACCATATGGTGCGAAATCTGATGGGCAGCCTGCTGGCTGTCGGGCGCGGAACCCGCGATCTGCCCTGGTTTGCCGGCGTGCTGGCCGGCAAGGATCGCAAGTTCGCTGCGCCAACGTTTCCTGCTGATGGCCTTTATTTCGTCGGCCCCTATTACGCGGCCGAGTACCAAATTCCGAGCCAGACCTCAGCGATGGGCTGGTTGCCCGGCGCGCCTCAACCTTGATGAATCCATGAAGAACCGAACGCGCATCAAAATTTGTGGTCTGACCCGCGAGGCCGATGTGCTCGCCGCCGTCGAGGCCGGTGCAGACGCGATTGGATTTGTTTTCTACGCCAAGAGCGCACGCTACGTCAGCCCGGCGCGTGCCGCCGAGTTGGCCCAACTGCTGCCGCCTTTTGTGACGCCGGTGGGCCTGTTCGTCAACGCGAGCGCGGCTGAATTGGAGGCAGGCTTGCGTGCGCTACCCAATATGCTGCTGCAGTTTCACGGCGATGAGACCCCGCAAGACTGCGCGCGGCCGGGCCGTCCCTATATGCGCGCTGCTCGCATGGAGCCGGGCTTTGATTTGGTAGACTACGCCCAACAACATTCAGCCGCCCAAGCGATCTTGCTCGACGCCCATGTCGAGGGTTATGGCGGTGGTGGAAAGGTCTTCGATTGGTCTCTCATTCCAAAAAACCTGGGCTCTCCCCTCGTTTTGTCTGGTGGGTTGCATGCCGGAAATGTGCTGGCTGGGATCACGCAGCTGCGGCCCTGGGCCGTTGACGTCAGCTCGGGCGTAGAGGCGCAAGGACGCGGCCTCAAATGCGCCAAGCTGATGCGTGAGTTCTGTGAGGCGGTCGCTCAAGCCGATGCGCTCGCAGCGAGTAGTCCCGAAATCTGAGAGATTCCCCATGAATAGCTATTCCCAACCCGATGCCCAAGGGCATTTCGGCCCGGTCAAGGGCCAAACCTACGGTGGCAGCTTTGTTGCCGAAACCTTGGTGCATGCGCTTGATGAGCTGAATGCGGCCTACGCGCATTACAGCCAGGACGCGGACTTCATTGCCGAGTACAAAAAAGAGCTGGCTCATTTTGTCGGCCGCCCAAGCCCGATCTATCACGCCGACCGACTCAGCCGCGAGCTCGGCGGCGCGCAGATCTTTCTCAAGCGCGAAGACCTCAATCACACCGGTGCGCACAAGATCAACAACACCATTGGCCAGGCCTTGTTGGCCAAGCGTATGGGCAAAAAGCGCGTGATCGCCGAAACCGGCGCCGGCCAGCATGGCGTGGCCACGGCCACCATCTGCGCACGCTACGGCATCGAATGCGTGGTCTATATGGGCAGCGAAGACATCAAGCGCCAGTCGCCCAACGTCTATCGCATGCATTTGCTCGGTGCGCGGGTGGTACCGGTCGAGTCGGGGTCCAAGACCTTGAAGGATGCGCTCAACGAGGCGATGCGCGACTGGGTCACCAATGTCGAATCGACCTTCTACATCATTGGCACCGTGGCCGGCCCGCATCCCTATCCGATGATGGTGCGTGACTTTCAGCGCATCATCGGCGATGAATGCCTGGTGCAGATGCCTGAGCTGATTGGCCGCCAGCCCGATGCCGTGATCGCTTGCGTGGGCGGCGGCAGCAATGCGATGGGAATTTTCTACCCCTACATCGAGCATGCCGGTACGCGCTTGATTGGTGTCGAGGCGGCCGGAGAGGGGATCGAGTCTGGCAAGCATGCCGCGACCTTGTCGGCCGGCAGCCCCGGCGTCTTGCACGGCAATCGCACCTATTTGCTGCAGGACGACAACGGCCAGATCATCGAAACCCATTCGATCTCGGCCGGCCTGGATTACCCCGGCGTTGGCCCCGAGCATGCCTATCTGAAGGATATCGGACGGGCCGAATATGTCGGCGTTACCGATGCCGAGGCCTTGGCGGCTTTCCATCATCTGTGCCGCACCGAGGGCATCATCCCGGCGCTGGAGTCCAGCCATGCGGTGGCCTATGCGATGAAGCTGGCGCCGACGCTGCCTGCCGATCAGCATTTATTGGTCAATCTGTCCGGGCGCGGCGACAAGGACATCGGCACGGTTGCCGATCTCTCGCAGGCGGAGTTCTTCTGCCGGCCTTCATGCAAAGGCCAGTCCGTGAAGGGTGGCGATGCGGTCCTTGCCTTGCCCAAGAACGGAGGTCAGCCATGAGTCGCATCCAAGCTACCTTTGCTCGCCTTGCCGCCGAGGGCCGCAAGGCCTTGATTCCTTTTGTCACCGCTGGCTACCCTTACCCGGATGTGACGGTCGAGTTGATGCTGGCGATGGCCGAGGCCGGCGCCGATGTGATCGAACTCGGCGTGCCTTTTTCCGACCCGATGGCCGATGGCCCGGTGATTCAGCGTGCGGCCGAGCGCGCCGTCAAGGCCGGCATTGGCCTCAAAGCTGTGCTGGCCGATGTGCAGGCGTTTCGCGTCAGCAATCAACTCACGCCCGTGGTCTTGATGGGCTATGCCAATCCGATCGAGCGCTATGGGCTTGACCGCTTTGTACTCGACGCCAAGGCCGCCGGCGTGGACGGTGTGTTGGTGGTTGATTACCCGCCCGAGGAATGCGTGCGTTTTGCTGCTTTATTGAAGGAGCAGGACATGGACGCGATTTTCTTGCTTGCACCGACCTCGACCGACGCGCGCATGCAGCGTGTCGGTGAGGTCGCCAGCGGCTATGTCTACTACGTCTCGCTGAAGGGCGTGACCGGTGCCGGGCACTTGAACACGGCCGCAGTGGCCGAGATGATTCCGCGCATCCGGCGTCACATATCGGTGCCGGTCGGCGTCGGTTTTGGCATCCGCGATGCAGCCACGGCGCGTGCGGTCGCCGATGTCTCGGACGCTGTCGTCATCGGTTCGCGACTGGTTGAGCTGCTGGAGGTTCAGCCGCGCGATAATGTTGCGTTGACGGGTGCTCAGTTCATCCGCGAAATTCGTAGTGCTTTGGACGCCTGAGGCTTTCAGCGCGCCACCTATCATCAAGATAAAAGGAGTCTGCTTGTGAGTTGGCTTGAAAAACTTCTGCCGCCGAAGATGCAGCAAACCGACCCGACCGAGCGCCGTATGGTGCCGGAAGGTTTGTGGATCAAGTGTCCGTCTTGCGAGACGGTCTTGTACAAGACCGACTTGGAGCAAAACGTCAATGTTTGCCCCAAGTGCAGTCATCACCACCGCATCGGCGCGCGCGCGAGGTTGAATGCCTTTCTCGACGGCGAAGGCCGTTATGAGATCGGCCAAGAGGTCCTGCCGGTGGACGCCTTGAAGTTCAAGGACAGCAAGAAGTATCCCGACCGGCTCAAGGACGCGCTGGAGCAAACGGGTGAAACCGATGCCTTGGTGGTGGTGGGCGGTGCCTTGATGACCATCCCCGTGGTGGCGGCCTGCTTTGAGTTCAACTTCATGGGCGGCTCAATGGGCTCGGTGGTCGGCGAGCGCTTTGTGCGCGGCGTCGAGACGGCGATCGAACAAAAGACGGCCTTCATCTGCTTCACTGCCACCGGCGGCGCGCGTATGCAAGAAGGCTTGTTGAGCCTGATGCAGATGGCCAAAACGAATGCGTCTTTGACCCGGCTGGCCAAAGCCAAGTTGCCCTTTATTAGCATCTTGACCGATCCAACCATGGGCGGCGTGTCGGCCAGCTTCGCCTTCGTTGGCGATGTGGTGCTGGCCGAGCCCAAGGCCTTGATCGGCTTTGCCGGCCCGCGCGTGATCGAAAACACCGTGCGCGAGAAACTGCCGCCGGGTTTCCAGCGCGCCGAGTTCCTGCTCGAGAAGGGCGCTGTGGACATGATTGTTGATCGGCGTGAGCTGCGTGAAACCGTGGCGCGCCAGTTGGCGATGCTGCAGCGCATGAGTTCGGACGCGGTAGCTTGAGCGGTCCCCTGATTTCGCTGTAAAAACCCCCAGCGGCCAGGCCCACAAGGTCTGGCCGTCTTGTTTTGCGCCAAAACATATGTTGCCCACCAGCCTAGAAGAATGGCTCGCTCACTGCGAGCGCCTGCACCCCAAGACCATAGACATGACGCTGGATCGCGTCATCAAATTGCGCGACCGTCTGGGCTTGAAGTTCGAGCCGCCCGTGGTGATGGTGGCCGGCACCAATGGCAAGGGATCGACTTGCGCGATGCTGGAGGCTATCGCTTTGCAGGCCGGCTACAGGGTGGGCTTGTATATCAAGCCGCATCTGGTGCATTTTCAGGAGCGCTGCCGAGTCGGCGGTGAGTCGGTATCGGCGGCCTCTTTGCTGCCCCACTTCGCGGCCGTGGAAGCGGCGCGTGGCGAGTTGACCCTGTCTTACTTTGAGTTCACCACGCTGGCCATCATGCTGCGTCTGGCGGCCGAGCCGCTCGACCTGGTGATTCTGGAGGTTGGCCTGGGTGGGCGCCTGGATGCCGTCAATGTGATCGATGCCGATTGCGCCGTTATCACCAGCATCGATCTGGACCACACCGAATACCTGGGGCCGGACCGTGAGTCGGTCGGGCGCGAGAAGGCAGGCATCATGCGTGCCGGTCGCACCGTTGTTGTCAGCGACCCCATGCCGCCGGCCTCGCTGGCCATACGCGCCGCTGAGATCGGCGCAGATTTGCGTCAGCTCGGTCGAGACTTCACCTACAGCGGTGACCGCCAGCAATGGCAATGGTCGGGCCGCGAGCGCCGTTTCAGCGGCATGGCCTACCCGGCGTTGCGCGGCGTCAACCAGTTGCTCAATGCTGCCGGCGTGCTGGCGGTGTTTGAAGTCCTGTACCAGCGGCTGCCGATCAGCGCGCAGGCGGTGCGCAATGGCCTGGCCATGGTGGAGCTGCCGGGGCGCTTTCAGGTCGTTGCGGGTCAGCCCAACCTGGTACTGGATGTCGCGCACAACCCGCATGCGGTGGCGGCCTTGGCACAAAACCTGGACCAGATGGGCTTCTTCCCGCGCACGCATGCGGTCTTCGGTGCGATGGCGGACAAAGACCTGGACGGCATTTTTCAGAAAATGGCACCGCTGGTTGACGCTTGGCATTTCTGTGATCTTGAACTCCCACGCGCGGCCAAGGCTGAGGCCTTGCTGGCGCAGTTTGAGGCGCTATGTTCGGCCGGCGGCTTGAAGCCACCGAAAGAATTGAGCCTGCATGTGCACCCGAGCCCCGCCGAAGCGCTGGCTGCGGCGACCGTTGCCGCCGACCCCGCTGATAGAATTCTGGTCTTCGGTTCCTTCTTCACCGTTGGCGGTGTGCTCAAGAACGGTGTGCCGCGTTTGCAGGCCGGCAAGCCGCCTCAAACCAGCAGTTCTCAGTCTTGATTCCACGGCTTCCGCAAGGGAGCCGATTCATTTCGCTTCATCTCGTCGAGCCGGCTCACGCTGCCATTCTTGCCATGGGTCTGTTGTCATTCTTTAAACGCGGTGAAGCCAATTCGGCCGCGACTTCAAGCGCGAAGTCAGGGGCCAAATCGGGTGCAAAACCTGTGGCAGATGCCGCTGATGCGGTGCAGCATTTGCGCCTGCGCGCTCGCCATCGCCTGATCGGCGCGGCACTGCTGGTTGGTATCGGAGTGATTGGCTTCCCGCTGCTGTTCGAGACCCAGCCCCGCCCGATTCCGGTTGATCTCCCGATTGACATCCCAGGCAAAGAAGCCGTGCCGCCCCTGCGTGTACCGGCGCAACTTCAAGCACCGGCCTTGCCGCCGCTGCCCGCTCCGACCGAGCAGGCGGCAACGGACAACCCAGTTTTGCCAGCTAGTGCTCAAAAGCAAGTGGGTGCCGGGTCTGCGGAAAAGGAGCCTGCCGCGACGCTGCCAGCAACCGGCACCGTCAAGCTCGATTCAATCAAGCCTGAGCCTAGAACAGAAGCTAAAGCAGAACCCAAGCCGGAGCCAAAGGTTGAGCCCAAGCAGTTGGCAAAGCCCAGTGAAAAAACGCCTGACAAAAAGGTCGCGGAACATCATCCTGACAAGGCCGCCTCGCAGCAAGAGGCCGCCCGGGTGCAGTCGCTGCTGGAGGGTAAAGCCGGTCAGAGTAAAGCGGCTGAATCGGGACAGCGCGCCATTGTTCAGGTGGGAGCTTTTGCCGATGCGAACGCAGCGCAAGAGGTTCGTATCAAGGTCGAAAAGCTTGGCCTGAAAACCTATACGCAAGTGCTAGAGACGCCCGGCGGTAAGCGCGTGCGGGTGCGTGTGGGGCCGTTCGCCAGCAAAGATGAGGCGGACAAAGCCGCCGCAAAATTGCGCGCCAGCGGCTTGTCGCCGGCGGTGTTGACGCTTTGATGTCGGATTTGAATAGCGCGGTGGTCTTGTTTGAGTAACCTGACGAGTTGGGTCGACTGGGCCTTGTTGGCTCTGCTGGCCGGCTCGGCCTTGCTGGGCTTGTGGCGCGGCTTGGTGTTTGAGTTGCTGTCAATTGCTGGCTGGTTGATCGCCTATTTCGGCGCGCCCGCATTGGCACCCTTGGTGGAGTCTTGGCTGCCGCAGCAGCGCTTTGAGGCAGGCATGCTGCATGTGCTGGGCCTGAGCTTGAGTTTTATATTGATCTTGCTGGTTTGGACGCTGGGTGCGAAGTTGGTGCGGGCCTTGCTGCACGCAACCCCCTTGAGCGTGATCGACCGTTTGCTGGGTTGTATGTTTGGATTTTTGCGTGGCTTGCTGGTGTGCTTGATCATGGCTGTTTTGGTCAGCATGACGCCGGCCAAGGACTGGTCAAGTTGGCAAGAGTCACAACTGGCCGCTGGCTTGCAAAAAGTACTGCACGAAGTTCGTCCGGCGCTGCCGGATGAAGTGCTGAAATATGTCCCTGCCTGAGCCCGCGCTCAGGCCCTGAATTTTGTTTGTGTCCCTTCAAGACAAGGAAATACCATGTGCGGCATCGTCGGCGTGATCTCTCGCTCACCGGTTAACCAGCTGATTTATGACGGACTGTTGCTGCTGCAGCATCGCGGTCAGGATGCTGCTGGCATCGTCACCATGCAGGGCAATAAATGCTTTATGCACAAGGCCCGTGGCATGGTGCGCGACGTCTTCCGCACACGCAATATGCGCGCCTTGCCAGGCAATATTGGGCTGGGCCAAACGCGCTACCCGACCGCCGGCAATGCCTATAACGAAGAAGAGGCGCAGCCTTTTTACGTCAACGCGCCATTCGGTCTGGTCTTGGTTCATAACGGCAACCTGACCAACGCGCAAAGCTTGAAGACCGAGCTCTACGACATTGATCGCCGCCACATCAACACCGAAAGCGATTCCGAAGTGCTGCTCAATGTGCTGGCGCATGAAATCGAGCAAGTCGTTCGCGACGCGCCGCTGAGCGCCGAAGGTTTGTTCAAAGCCGTGGCTGCGGTGCACAAGCGCATCAAGGGCTCATATGCGGTGATCGCGCTGATCGCCGGACACGGCATGTTGGCGTTTCGTGACCCCTTTGGTATTCGCCCGCTGTGCTTTGGTCAGGCGGAAAGCGGTGAACATATGGTGGCCAGCGAGAGTGTCGCGCTGGAGGGCACCGGCTTCAAATTGACGCGCGACGTTGCTCCCGGCGAGGCCTTGTTCATCGACATGGACGGCAAGTTGCATACACAGCAATGCGCCGAGAATCCGACGCTGAACCCCTGCATGTTCGAGTTTGTTTACCTGGCCCGCCCGGACTCGGTGATGGACGGCATTTCGGTCTACCAAGCGCGGCTGAATATGGGTGAAACCCTGGCTCAGCGCTTGATCTCCACCATGCCTCCGAGCGACATCGACGTGGTGATCCCGATTCCGGAGTCGAGCCGGCCGTCCGCGATGCAATTGGCGCACCGCATCGGTAAACCCTACCGGGAAGGTTTCGTCAAGAACCGCTATGTCGGCCGCACTTTCATCATGCCGGGCCAAGGCGAGCGCAAGAAGTCGGTGCGCCAAAAGCTCAACGCGATCGGGCTGGAATTCAAGAACCGCAATGTCTTGTTGGTGGATGATTCGATCGTGCGCGGCACCACCTCGAAGGAGATCGTGCAAATGGCCCGCGAGGCCGGGGCGCGCAAGGTCTATCTGGCCTCTGCCGCGCCACCGGTGCGCTACCGCAATGTCTATGGCATCGACATGCCGACCAGCGAAGAACTGGTTGCGCATAACCGCAGCAATGAGGAAATCCGGCAGTTCATCGGCGCCGATGCCTTGATCTATCAAGATGTTGATGCGATGAAGCGTGTGGTCGCCGCCTTGCAACCGGCCTTGGACGGCTTTGAGGCTTCGTGTTTCGACGGGATCTATGTCACCGGCGATGTGACCGCCGAAGATTTCGCCAAGCTCGAAGCACAGCGGCGCAGCCAAGGCGATGAAGAGGACGGCCCGGCGCGCACGCGGCTGGCTTTGCAAAGCGGGGGTGATGGCCGATGAGCAGTGAAGAAGCTCGCCGCCTTGCCCGCGCGCAGTTGCCGGACGGTTTGCGTCCCGAGACCTTGGCCGTGCGCCTGGCCCTCGCGCCCAGCCAGCATGGCGAGAACTCGGAAGCATTGTTTCTGACCAGCGCTTATGTGCAGCCCGATGCGCAGACCTCGGCGCAGCGCTTTGCCGCGTCGGAAGACTTCACCTACTCGCGCACCAGCAACCCGACGGTGCGCAGTTTGGAGTTGCGCCTGGCGGCGATGGAAGGCACGGAAGGCGCAATCGCCACGTCGACCGGCATGAGCGCCATCCTGCTTTTGTGCATGGGCTTGCTCAAGGCCGGCGACCATGTGATCTGCTCGCGCTCGGTGTTTGGCTCGACGATCAATCTGTTCGCCAAAGAGTTCGGCAAATTCGGTGTCGACACCACCTTTGTCTCGCAAACCGATCTGCAGGAATGGCAGTCGGCGATTCGGCCCAACACGCGTATTTTGTTCGCCGAAACGCCGACCAACCCGCTGACTGAAGTCTGCGATATCCGCGCGTTGGCCGATATGGCCCATGCCGGCGGCTCATTGCTGGTGGTGGACAACACCTATTCCACCCCGGCCCTGCAACAGCCGGCCAAACTTGGTGCGGATCTGGTCATGCACTCAGCGACCAAATATATGGACGGCCAGGGCCGGGTCATGGGTGGCGCGCTTTGTGGTCCCAATCACCTGATCAAGGACATTTTCGCCCCGGTCCTGCGCACCGTCGGCATGACGCTTGCCCCGTTCAATGCCTGGGTGATTCTCAAGGGCCTGGAAACGCTGAACTTGCGCATGCGAGCGCAGAGCGAACAAGCGCTGGCCGTGGCGCGCTGGTTGGAGGCGCGGCCCGAAGTGGCGCGCGTCTATTGCCCCGCGTTGCCTTCGCACCCACAGCACCAATTGGCGATGCGCCAGCAGTCGGGGCAGGGCGGGGCGGTGCTGTCGTTCGAGTTGCGCGCGGCGACGCCCGAAGCCGCACGTGCGGCTGCCTTTCATGTCATCGACAGCACCCGAGTGCTCAGCATCGCCACCAATCTGGGCGATACCAAGTCCATCATCACGCATCCTGCCACCACCTCGCATGGGCGCCTCAGCGAAGCTCAGCGCCAGGCCGCCGGCATCAGCCAAGGTCTGATTCGCCTTGCCGTCGGGCTGGAGCATGTTGACGACATCACCGACGACTTGCTGCGTGGACTTTCTACTTTGCCATCCCTATGAGCCAAAACCCATCTACCCCCGTCCGCACGCGTATCGCGCCTTCACCCACCGGCTTTTTGCATCTGGGTACCGCCCGCACGGCCCTTTTCTCTTGGGCCTATGCACGCCACTTCGGCGGCCAGTTTGTGCTGCGTATCGAAGACACCGACGTTGCCCGTTCGACCCAGGACTCGGTCGAGCAGATCCTCGCTTCGATGCAGTGGTTGGGGCTGGACTATGACGAAGGCCCGATTTACCAGATGCAGCGGCTGGAGCGCTATAGCGCCGTCGTTGAGCAATTGATAGCCGAGGGCAAGGCCTATCGCTGTTACTGTTCGCCGGCAGAATTGGATGAAATGCGCGAAGCGCAGCGCGCACGTGGTGAAAAAACGCATTACGACCGCCGCTGGCGGCCGGAGCCCGGCAAGGTCTTGCCGGCCGCACCCGAAGGCGTGCAGCCGGTCGTGCGTTTCAAGAACCCGCTCGAAGGTGATGTGACCTGGGACGATGTGGTCAAAGGCCCCATCACCATCAACAACCGCGAGATCGACGACCTGATCATCGTCCGCCCGGATGGTGTGCCGACTTATAACTTCTGCGTTGTGGTCGACGACTGGGACATGAACATCAGCCATGTCTTCCGCGGCGATGAGCATGTCAACAACACGCCTTGGCAGATCAATATCTTCAATGCGCTCGGCGCGCCATTGCCGCAGTTTGGCCATGTGCCGGTGATTCTGGGTGATGACGGCCAGAAATTGTCCAAGCGTCGAGGCGCGGTCAGTGTGACCGCCTATGAAGATGCCGGCTATTTGCCCGAGGCGATGTTGAACTATCTGTCGCGCCTGGGCTGGAGCCATGGAGATGAAGAGCTGTTCTCGCGCGAGCAATTGGTGGCTTGGTTTGATGGCTCGCACTTGAGTAAGAGTCCGGCGCAATGGGACCCCGCCAAGTTGGAGTGGGTCAATAGCCAGTACATCAAGCAAGCCGATGACGCGCGACTGGCCGTTTTGGTCGCGGCTCAACTGCTTAAACGCGGCTTGACGGTTGACGTTGCGACCCTGGTTCCAATGTGCGCGCTGTTCAAGGATCGGTGTGCTACTACGGTCGCCCTGGCGGACTGGTTGATCATGTACTTCGCACCGGTTGCGCCAACAGCAGAGGATTTGGCGGCGCATCTGACCGAAGCAGTCAAGCCGGCGCTTCAAACCTTGGCGATCAAGCTGGCTGAGGCCGAATGGAGCAAGATGGGCATTGCCGCAGCGATCAAGGAAACCATCACTGCCCACGGCATCAAGATGCCTTTGCTGGCTATGCCAGTGCGTGCTTTGGTGTGTGGACGCGTGCAAACACCGAGCGTGGACGCCGTACTGGCCTTGTTCACAAAAGAAATTGTCATCGATCGCTTGCGCTCCAGTTGAAATTCATACTACAATCTATGTCTTGCTTGAACAGCGCGAAACGCTAGGGCATCAACTAAGTTGACGTTCTGGAGTTTTTAAGGGGGTATAGCTCAGCTGGGAGAGCGCTTGCATGGCATGCAAGAGGTCAACGGTTCGATCCCGTTTATCTCCACCAAATATTATCGGTGTAATGTTGATACTATTTGGATGGCGCGCAGTTCAGGAAAGTAGAAGGTTTAGTCCCCTTCGTCTAGAGGCCTAGGACACCACCCTTTCACGGTGACTACAGGGGTTCGAATCCCCTAGGGGACGCCAAGTTTTACAAAACTTGGTAGTTGTTTGAAAGAGTTAAAAAATTTCAAAACAACTACAAATTTGTTAAGTATATATGTGATACACTTATATACATGGAGTGGTAGTTCAGTTGGTTAGAATACCGGCCTGTCACGCCGGGGGTCGCGGGTTCGAGTCCCGTCCACTCCGCCAAAATTGTGACGTTCAGCAAAATGCTGAATTAGGTTGAAGCAGCGAGATATTTGCTGTTAGGTATCGCTAAAAGCGGCCAAGAAATTGGCCGCTTGTTTTTGAGTAGTGCAGTATTGAATAATCGAGCTTGAACAGCGCGATGCCCGGAATTTGGGGGTATAGCTCAGCTGGGAGAGCGCTTGCATGGCATGCAAGAGGTCAACGGTTCGATCCCGTTTATCTCCACCATTTGCTTTCGGGCGAGTGGTTGGCGCGCGGTTCAAGTAGATAAGATTTAGAAGGTTTAGTCCCCTTCGTCTAGAGGCCTAGGACACCACCCTTTCACGGTGACTACAGGGGTTCGAATCCCCTAGGGGACGCCAAGTTTGACAATGCTTGGTATTCATCAGATTGATGGATACAAATTTTGTTCGATGCGCTGAAGCAATTCAGCACATTTGGAGTGGTAGTTCAGTTGGTTAGAATACCGGCCTGTCACGCCGGGGGTCGCGGGTTCGAGTCCCGTCCACTCCGCCAATATTGAAAGCCCCGGAAACATTTGTTTCCGGGGCTTTTTCTTTTGCTGGTACAGCTTAGGCATCTTCTGGCCATTGCTGCATCAACTTGGATGTACAGCAAGATATCTCAATCGATAGAAACCGAGTTTGTCTGCAAGTCAAACTCAGCTTCACCATAGTTCAGAGAAACATCTGATTTCGTATCAATCCCACTGCCAAGCCCTCAAGCGAGAAACTTTCGTCGCCGGACTTAATCAGAATGGGTGAGAACTCAGGGTTCTCCGGCAAAAGCTCAATACCGCTGCGGTTGCGTTTAAATCGTTTCACCGTGACTTCGTCACCAATGCGGGCCACCACGATTTGGCCGTTGCTGGCTTCACTGATCTTCTGGACGGCCAGCAAGTCGCCGTCCATGATGCCTATGTCTTTCATGCTCATGCCCCGCACTTTGAGCAAGAAATCCGGTTGGCGGACGAACATATTCGCTTCAACGGTATAACTTTGTTCAATATGTTCTTGTGCCAGGATGGGTTGGCCCGCCGCTACCCGGCCTACCAGCGGCAACGTGAGCTGCGCCAAGCTCGCCAGTGGTAGGCTGAATTGAGTGTCAAACGATCGCTGTTTTGACTCTGGTTCGGTGGCTTTGCGGCCGTCTCGCGCATCCCGGGCCTCGTTCAGGGCGCGCAATGTGTCAGACTTCAGCCTGATGCCTCTCGAAGTGCCGCCCACCAACTCGATCACGCCTTTGCGGGCAAGGGCTTGCAAATGTTCTTCGGCGGCATTGGCGGAGCGAAATCCCAACTCCCGTGCAATTTCGGCTCGGGTCGGTGGTGCGCCGGTGCTTTCAATGGCGCTGCGAACTAAGTCGAGGATTTGCTGTTGGCGGGCGGTGAGTTTGGGGCTGACATCCATGGAAGTCCTCTGCTATTGCTGGCCTGAATATATATCCAGTAACTGTATTTTCATCCAGGTTGACGAAAATTGCAAAACACAAATGAACTGATCAGTGGTTTGTCCCAAACAAACCGAGCGGATTTGGTGGTGCTATTGGGCACCGGCGGCACGATTGCCGGCACGGCACAAGATGCGGCCGACAACGTCGGCTATCAGGCGGCGCAGTTGGGCGTTGCTGAATTGGTGCAGGCTATTCCGCCCTTGGGGCGACGGCGGTTAGAAACCGAGCAAGTTGCCCAACTAGACAGCAAGGACATGGACTTTGCGACATGGCAAAAGCTCGCAACGCGCGTGGCCGCGCATTTGGCCAGGCCCGAAGTAGCGGGTATCGTCATCACCCACGGTACCGATACCTTGGAGGAAACCGCTTACTTTTTGCATCGCGTATTGGCTCCTAGCAAGCCGCTGGTGTTGACCGCTGCGATGCGGCCTGCGACAGCGCTGCAAACAGACGGACCGCAGAATCTGCTGGATGCCGTCAATGTCGCACTTGACCCTCAAGCGCACGGCGTGTTGGTCGTTTTTGCGGGTGCCGTGCATTCGGCCGCTCAAGTGCGCAAGATTCACAGTTACCGGGTGGACGCTTTCGCTTCGGTTGATGGTGCAAGGTTGGCCGTGGTGGAAGAGGGTGCGGTTCGATGGCTGGGCGGGCTTGAAGGCGGGCAGCCGCCCTTTGGGCTGAGCATTGTCAGTGCCGCCGCAGCAAATTGGCCGCGCGTGGAAGTCTTGCTGAACTACGCAGGCGCTGACGGTGCGGTGGTCGATGCGCTGGTCAATTCCGGCGTGAATGGGCTGGTGGTAGCAGGCACCGGCAATGGCAGTCTGTCGCTGAAATTGGACGCCGCCTTGCGCGCAGCCCAGGCACGGGGGGTGGCCGTGCTGCGCAGCACTCGCTGTGATGCCGGCCCGGTGACCGAGTCCGCAGACGCCTTGCCCAGCGCCGGTGCGCTCAGCCCGGTCAAGGCCCGGGTCGAGCTTTTGCTCAGGCTGATGGCGGCCGGCTAACTGGCCGCCATCGAGTCTTAGACCACTGTCAAGGTCACGTCGATATTGCCGCGCGTGGCGTTGGAGTAGGGGCAGACCTGGTGAGCTGCTTGGACCAATTGTTCGGCGGCTTCGCGGGCCATGCCGGGCAGGCTGATATGCAAGGCCACCTGGATGCTGAAGCCGGTTGGGATCGGGCCAATGCCCACATCGGCGGTGATGGACAAATCCGCCGGCAGGGCAGTTTTTGTCTTGCCCGCAACTGCCTTCATCGCGCCGATGAAACAGGCCGAATAGCCCGCCGCAAACAACTGCTCCGGGTTGGTGCCAGGGCCACCTGCGCCGCCCAGTTCTTTGGGGGTCGACAAGGTGACGCTGAGCGTCCCGTCCGGTGTGGCCGACTTGCCTTCGCGGCCGCCGGTCGAGGTGGCGTGGGCGGTGTATAAAACTTTTTCGAGTGCCATTTTGTTGAGGTCTTTCTTCAAGGGTTGAGGGAAGGGACGGGGAAAAGACTGAGCTGCTGGCGCAACTGATGAAGGCGCTGGGTCAGTGATTGGAGTTCTTCCAGGGAGCAGGCGGTCGCGCAGGCCATCTGCGGTGGAATCTGGCGGGCTTGCACGCGCAGTGCGTTACCCGCTTCGCTCAGGAAGATGTCGACCCGGCGCTCATCATCAACAGCGCGTTGCCGATTGATCAAGCCATTCGCTTCGAGTCGTTTGAGCAAAGGCGTCAAGGTGCCGGAATCCAGTGACAGGCGTTGGCCAAGGCTTGAGACGCTCATGCCGTCCGACTCCCACAGCAGCAACATCACCAGATACTGCGGATAGGTGAGCCCGAGCGCAGCAAGCAAGGGTTTGTATTGCTTGGTCATGGCCAAAGAACTGGCATAAAGCGCAAAGCACAGTTGCCGGTCCAGCTGCAGCCATTCGTCGGCGCTGGACTGGGTCCGTGCAGGGGTGGCTTTTCGTCTGAGCATGGGATGTAATGTAGAGTGCAATTAAATTGCACACAATCTAAGTGGTTATTTACCCGCGAAGAGAGACTCGATGATGACCTTGATCGCTAACGCGCTACTGACCCTGGTGGCCGCACTGCACCTGTATTTTTTGGTGCTGGAGATGTTCTTGTGGACCAAGCCACTGGGGCTGAAGACCTTTAGGCTGACGCCGGAGTTTGCCCAGGCCAGCAAGGCGCTGGCCGCCAATCAGGGGCTGTACAACGGCTTTCTGGCTGCCGGCCTGCTCTGGGGTTTGAGCCAAGGCGCGGCAGGCCATGCAGTGCAGTTGTTCTTCTTGGGCTGCGTGGTGGTGGCGGGCCTGTTTGGCGCCGCCACCGTCAGCCGCAAGATTGCTTTCATCCAGGCGCTGCCGGCCGCCTTAGGAATGGTGGCCGTGCTTCTGAGCGCCTGACTTAGTTCGCGGCGTGCAGCGCGTCGACTTCGGCGCTAAGCTCCAGCCAACGCAGCTCGGCAGTTGCGAGTTCGTCGTGGATGGCCTTCAAGCGCCGGCCTGACTCGGCAATTTGAGCCGGTGTGGCGGTGCCAGCGCCCAACTGCGCCTCGACGGCCGTGCGCTCGTCCGCCAGCTTGTTCAGCTGGGCGTCGATGGCGTCCATCTCGCGGCGCAGCGGCTTGGTTTGCTCGGCCAGCTTTTGGCGCGCTTGACCGCTTGTTTTGCGGTCTGTGGGCGCAGCTGCGGGCGCTGGGGCAGGTGCGGCCACCGTTGGCGCGGCAGGCTTGCCTGCATTCTTGATGGCACTCTTTGCCGCAGCTTTGGCGGCTTCTTTAGCGGCCTTGGCGGCCTCCTTGGATTGCTCCAGCAGCCACTTTTGGTAATCGTCCAGATCACCGTCGAACGGCGCCACCACGCCCTTGGCCACCAGCCAGAATTCGTCGCAGACCTCGCGCAGCAAGGCGCGGTCATGGCTGACCAGCATCACCGTGCCTTCGAACTCGTTCAGCGCCATCGACAACGCCTCTCGCGTGTTCAAGTCCAGATGGTTGGTTGGTTCATCCAGCAGCAAGAGGTTGGGGCGCTGCCAAACCAGCATGGCCAGCACCAGGCGTGCTTTTTCGCCGCCGGAGAGGCTGCCGACCTCCTGATTGACCATCGGGCCGACAAAGCGGAATTGGCCCAAAAAGTCGCGTAGCTCCTGCTCGCGCGCGCCTGTCCCGCCGTTGGCCGCCATGTCCTTGGCCAAGCGCACCATGTGCGAGAGCGGGCCTTCATCGGGGCGCAAGACGTCCATTTCCTGCTGGGCAAAGTAGCCGATCGTCAGGCCTTTGCCCTCGGTGATCATGCCGCCCATCGCGCGCTGCGCGCGGGCCACGGTTTTCACCAAGGTCGACTTGCCCTGACCGTTGGCGCCCAGGATGCCAATGCGCTGGCCGGCCAGCACCGAGCGGTTGATGCCGCGCACGATCACGTTTTCGCCTTCGTCGGTGTCGTAGCCACAGGCGACTTCGTCGAACATCAACATCGGATTGGGCAGGTTCAGCGGCTCGCGGAACTCGAACGAAAAATCGGCCGAAGCCAAGACAGGCGCCAGGCGCTCCATCCGTTCCAGCGCCTTGACCCGGCTTTGCGCCTGCTTGGCCTTGCTGGCCTTGGCTTTGAAGCGGTCGATGAACTTTTGCAGATGCTCGATGCGGTCTTGCTGCTTGCCAAAGGCCGCTGCCTGCAAGATCATGCGCTCGGCACGCATCGACTCGAAGGCCGTGTAGTTGCCGCCGTATCGCATCAGCTTGGCTTCGTCCAGATGCAGGGTTACTTTCGTGATCGCGTCGAGGAATTCGCGGTCATGGCTGATCACGATCAGCGTGCCTTCGTAGCGCATCAGCCAGGCTTCCAGCCAGACCAGCGCGTCCAAGTCCAAGTGGTTGGTCGGCTCGTCCAGCAGCATCAGCTCGGCCGGGCACATCAGTGCGCGGGCGAGCTGCAAGCGCATGCGCCAGCCGCCCGAGAAGCTGTTCACTGGGGCGTCAACTTGCGCGCCCTTGAAGCCCAGGCCCATCAGCAGCGCTTGCGCACGTGGGCGGGCGTCAAAGGCGCCAGCATCGCTGAGCATCGCGTGGGCATCGGCCATCGCGTGGCCGTCTTCGGCGGCTTCGGCCGCGTCCAGTGCCATGCGGGCTTCCATCAGGCGGCGGTCACCCTCCAGCACATAGTCGGTGGCCGGCATCTCGGTCTCGGGCATGTCCTGTGCAACTTCGCCGACGGCCCATTGGCGCGGGATATCGACCTCGCCCTTGTCGTTTTGCAGGCGGTTGGTCAGCATCGCAAAGAGGCTGGACTTGCCGGCGCCGTTGCGCCCGACCAGGCCGATTTTTTCACCCGGTTGCAGAGTGACGGAGGCATCGTCGAGGACGACCTTGGTGCCGCGCCGCAGCGTGATATTGCGTAGCGTGATCATGATGCGAGTAGGGCCTTTTCTTTTCTCAATGCTGCAGGGGTAACGATTAACACTTGATAGTCTCCGGCCGATGTTGCCATCCAGGCCACTTCAAGCTGCGGGAAGGCAGCGTAAAAATATTCGCACTCATTGCCGATTTCCAGCACCAGCAGGCCGTTCTCGGTCAAGTGCTCGGCGGCTTGACTGAGCAAGCGGCGCACAAAATCCATGCCATCCGCGCCGCCCGCCAGGGCCAACTCGGGCTCGGCGCGGTACTCGGCGGGCAGCGTGCTCATAGCATCCGCGTTGACATAAGGCGGATTGCACAAAATCAGGTCATAACGCGCAGCTTCAGCGGCCACCGGCGCGAAGCCGTCGCCTTGCAGCAAGCGGATGCGTTCGCCCAGACCATGCTTGTCCACATTGATGCGGGCCACGGCCAGCGCGTCGGCGCTCAAGTCGATCGCGTCGACCTGCACCTCGGGCCAGGCCATTGCGGCCAGCACGGCCAGCGAGCCATTGCCGGTGCACAGATCGAGCACCCGCCGGGTTTTATCCGACAGCCAGGAGTCGATCGCCTCATCGGCGATCAACTCGGCGATCAGACTGCGCGGCACGATGGCTCGCTCGTCGATGTAAAAGGGCACGCCCTGCAGCCAAGCTTCCTGGGTCAAATAGGCGGCGGGCTTGCGGGTGGCAATGCGCTGCTCGAGCAAGGCCTCAATTTTGGCCGAGCTCTCAGGGCTCAGGGCGTCTTGCTCATGCTCTTCCAGGCTGTCTAGGGCTAAGCCGCAGCTCCACAAGACCAACCAAGCAGCTTCGTCAAAAGCATTCGTTGTGCCATGCCCAAAAGAAACGCCCGCTTCGGTCAAGCGGGCGGCGCTTTGTTCAATACAGTCAATCAGCTTCACAGCAGTAGGTTCTCCAGCGTCAAGCGGTAAATATTTTTCAAAGGATCCAGGCTGTCGGCGGGCAAGTACTCGTCGACCTTGTGGATGCTGGCGTTGATGGGGCCGAACTCGATCACCTGGGGGCAGATCTTGGCGATGAAGCGTCCGTCCGAAGTGCCGCCGGTGGTGGAGAGTTGGGCCGTGAGGCCGGTCTCTTGGCGAATCGCCGCGCAGACGGCTTCGCTCAAGCTGCCGACCGGCGTCAAAAACGGCTCGCCGCCCAGCGTCCAGTCCAATGCGTACTCGAGGCCGTGGCGCTCCAGCAGAGCCAGCACGCGGGCCTTCAGACCCTCGGGCGTTGACTCGGTCGAGAAGCGGAAATTGAAGTCCAACACCATCTCGCCGGGGATCACATTCGTCGCCCCGGTGCCGGCGCTGATATTGGAGATCTGGAAGGTGGTGGCAGGAAAGTACGCGTTACCAGCATCCCAAACCATGCCCGCCAATTCGGCCAAGGCCGGTGCTGCCTGGTGGATCGGATTGCGTGCCAATTGGGGGTAAGCCACATGACCTTGAATGCCCTTGACCCTGAGCTTGCCGCTGAGCGTGCCGCGTCGGCCGTTCTTCAGCATATCGCCGACGGCATCAACGGAGGTCGGCTCGCCGACGATGCAGTAGTCCAAACGTTGGCCACGTGCCTGTAAAACCTGGCAGCAAACCTTGGTGCCATCGATCGACGGGCCTTCCTCGTCGCTGGTCAGCAAGAAGGCCAGGCTGCCCTCATGGTCGGGGTGAGTGGCGACAAATTCTTCCGTCGCGACCACCATCGCCGCGACCGAACCCTTCATATCGGCGGCGCCGCGACCGTAGATGCGGCCGTCCCGGTAGCTGGGCACAAAAGGGTCACTGGCCCAGGCGTCCAGTCGGCCCGGCGGCACCACATCGGTGTGGCCGGCGAACATCAGCACCGGTCCGTCCGACCGGCCACGTTTGATCGCCCAAAGATTGCTGACGCGAAAGCTCTCCGGCCCGCTGTCCATGCTTTCGATCTCGAAACCGATGGCCGCCAAGCGGGCGCCAATCAGCTCTTGGCAGCCGGCATCCAGCGGCGTGACGGACGGACGCGCAATCAGCGCCTCCAGCAGGGCAAGGGTGTCGGACATGGAATTGTTCTTGTCTATGCAGCGTTTCAATCCTGGCGCACGTCCAGGGTGATCTCGGTAAAGCTGGCCTCATCGCTGGGCGTGGCCTCAGGCTGTTTGCTAGATGGTTTGCTGGCGCCGGGCGCGTCGTTTTGCAAACGCCACAGCAAATTGGTCGGCGAGTCCGCAAAGGCCAGACCTTCTTCGCGTGTGATGGTGCCGTCAATGATCAGTTTGGCGAAGTTCTCTTCATAGGTCTGCGAGCCCTCGGCCATGGATTTTTCCATGGCCTCCTTGACGCCGGCAAAGTCGCCATGCTCGATCAACTCCGAGATCAGCTTGGTGTTGAGCAAGATCTCGATCACCGGGATGCGCCCGCCTGCCGAAGCCCGCACCAAACGCTGCGAAACGATGGACTTCAGGCCTGCCGCCAGGTCATTCAACAAAGCCGGGCGTGATTCCGGTGTGTAGAAAGACAGGATGCGGTTCAGCGCGTGATAGCTGTTATTGCCATGCAAGGTCGCCAGCACCAAGTGGCCCGACAGCGCGTAGGAGATCGCCGCGGTCATGGTTTCGCGGTCGCGAATTTCGCCGATCAAGATGCAATCCGGCGCTTGACGCAGCGCGTTCTTCAGCGCAATTTGCAGCGAGGCAGTGTCGCGCCCGACCTCGCGCTGGTTGACCACCGAGCGCTTATTGCTGAACAGGTATTCGAGCGGATCCTCGATAGTGAGGATGTGGCCGCTCATATTCTGGTTGCGCTGCTCCAGCATCGAGGCCAGCGTGGTGCTTTTGCCCGTGCCGGTGGCGCCCACCATCAAAATCAGGCCACGCTTTTCTTGCACCAGCTTGCCCAACACCGGCGGCAGATTGAGCTGCTCCAGTGACGGGATATTGTGCGGAATATGGCGGAATACGCCGGCAATGCTGCCGCGCTGGCGAAAGCCCGAGAGCCGAAAGCTGCCCACCTTGCTGACCGCCACGGCCATATTCAACTCGCCCGTTGCATCCAGCTCAGCCAGCTGCGCCGGTTCCACCACTTCGGCAATCAGCTGCCTCGGCTGGGTATGGGTGAGGACCTGGTCGGACAACTGCACGATCTGCCCGTTCAGGCGGATCAAGACCGGCATATTGGCCGACAGGTAAACGTCAGACGCGCCTTTGTCGGCCATCAAGCGCAGGATGCGCTCCATATTTCCACTCATGCCGGCCCCGCTCCAGTTCAGTCGCGCAGCAAGTCGTTGATGCTGGTCTTGGCGCGCGTACCGGCATCGACCTTCTTGACGATGATGGCGGCATAGAGGCTGTACTTGCCATCGTTTTTGGGCAGGCTGCCGCTGATCACGACCGAGCCGGCGGGCACGCGGCCGTAAGTGACGGTGTCGAGTTCGCGGTCATAAATCGGCGTGCTCTGGCCGATGTAGACGCCCATCGAGATGACCGAGTTTTCTTCGACGATCACGCCCTCGACCACTTCCGAGCGGGCGCCGATGAAGCAGTTGTCTTCGATGATGGTCGGGTTGCCTTGCAGCGGCTCCAGCACGCCGCCGATGCCCACACCGCCGCTCAGATGCACGTTCTTGCCGATCTGCGCGCAGCTGCCGACCGTCGCCCAGGTGTCGACCATGGTGCCTTCATCGACATAGGCGCCGATGTTCACGTAAGACGGCATCAGGATCACGTTCTTGGCCAAAAAACTACCGCGTCGCGCAACGGCCGGCGGCACCACGCGCACGCCCATGGCGCGGATGGCGTCTTCGGACAAGCCACCGAACTTGGTCGGCACCTTGTCGAAGAAGGTCATGTCGCCTGCACCCATCAGGCGGTTGTCATTGAGGCGGAAAGACAGCAAGACCGCCTTCTTGACCCACTGATGCACGACCCACTGACCGACGGCTTGACGCTCGGCGACGCGCAAGCGACCCGCATCCAGCTCGGCCATCACCTGCTCAACGGCTTCGCGCACTTCCGGCGCATTGGCGGCATTGATGGAGGCGCGACCTTCCCAGGCCAGATCGATGGTGGATTGCAATTGTGTTGTCATGAATCAGCTCAAAGAAAGTCAGGGAATAGAGGTGAAGAAAAACTCAAGGCGCGGTCAAAGCGAGTCTTTGAAGGACTGCACATAGGCGACGATGCGCTCGGCCGCCTCCATGCATTCGCTCTGCTCGGCCACCAGGGCCAAGCGGATTCGACCGGCTCCCGGGTTGATGCCATGCGCCTCGCGCGCTAGCAAGCTGCCCGGCAGCACCGCGACATTGTATTGAGCCAGCAGACCTTGGGCGAAAGCGACGTCGTCACCGGCGTGAATATGGGCCGGAACTTCGGCCCAAAGGTAAAAGCCCGCGTCCGGCAAAGCGACCCGCATATGCGCTGCCAACAGCGGCGTGACCTGGGCGAACTTGGCGCGGTATTGCGCCCGGTTGGCGACTACATGGGCTTCGTCATTCCAGGCCGCCACGCTGGCCGCCTGCACGATGGGGCTCATCGCGCTGCCGTGGTAGGTGCGGTAGAGCAAGAAGCGCTTGATGATGCTCGCGTCCCCTGCCACAAAGCCCGAGCGCAGGCCCGGCACATTGGAGCGCTTGGACAGGCTGGTGAAGGCGATCAGATTGCTGAAGTCGCTGCGGCCCAGCTTGGCCGCCGCCTCCAGCCCACCCAGCGGCGCGGACTGCGGGCCTTCTTCGCCAAAATAGATCTCCGAATAGCATTCGTCCGAGGCGATCACGAAGCCATGCCGGTCGGACAACTCGAACAGCGCCTGCCACTCGCTCAACGGCATCACAGCACCCGTCGGGTTGCCCGGTGAGCAGACATACAACAGCTGGGTACGGCACCAGGTGGGCTCGTCGATCTCGCTCCAGTTGGCGGCGAAATTTCGCGCCGGGTCACTATTGGCAAAAGCCGTCTGAGCACCGGCCAGAAGCGCCGCGCCTTCGTAGATTTGATAAAAGGGATTCGGGCAGACCACGGTGGCGCCGGGGCGGCTTGGGTCAATCACCGTCTGGGCCAAGGCGAACAAGGCCTCGCGCGAACCATTGACCGGCAGGACCTGTGTCGCCGCGTCCAAGTTCAAGCTATAGCGGCGCTGCAACCAGGCGCAGATCGCTTCGCGTAGCGAGGGCTCGCCAGCGGTGGCCGGGTAGCCCGACAAACCCTTCAAGCTCGCCATCAAGGCATCTTCGATCAGCTTGGGTGCCGGATGCTTGGGCTCGCCAATGCCCAGACTGATAGGGCGGTAGGCGGGATTGGGCGTGATGCCGGCCGTCAAAGCTCGCAAACGCTCGAAGGGGTAGGGGTGGAGCTTGTCCAGCAGCGGGTTGTGAGGTGCGGTTTTCATCTTGTTGGAACTCGTTCGTCCCCTTTTTGGGGGGGGCAAAAACTATAGCCAGCCGCTGCAGCCGGGCTGCGCGCAGCGGCAGGCCAAGCGGCCTTCATGGTGGGTGGCGCCATAGGCCACCGTGATCTCGTCGCCGATCGCCAGGTCGCGCATGGCAAAGAATTCGACCGCGCCATCTTCCACCTGGATGCGGGCATTGGGCGAGCAGGAATGGTTGGTGAAGCGCATCGCGTCGGCCGAGCGGGTGGCGTCGATCGCGCGGCTGGCGGATACCTCCACCAGCATGATGCGCTGCCGCCCTTGAGCGCGGCGCCGCGCCTCGGCCACCGTGATCGCTTCGCCGGTCAAGCCGCCCAGCTTGGCGCCGAGCTTGACGACCTCATCCGCAAACACGCCGTAGCCATCGATGCGGCTGCGCCGCACCGTCACGGCGATGTCTTGATGGCAGTTGCTGGTGGCGAAGGACAAGCGCTCAGCCTCGCTGCTCAGGCCAGCAAGCCGGACTGAAAGCCATGCGAGGGCAGATCAACACTTGGCAGCGGCTGCCAGCCTTTTTTACGATGCTCAACCACCACATTGGTGTAAATGCCGCCGCGCACATACCATTTGGCGGTGATGCGAATAAAGCGCGGATCGGTGACCTTGACGATGTCGTTCAGGATCGTGTTGGTGACCTTTTCGTGGAAGGCGCCCTCGTGGCGATAGCTCCAGAAGTACATCTTCAGGCTCTTCAATTCAACGCATTGCTGGTCGGCAATCATGTCGATGGTGAAGTGAGCGAAATCGGGCTGGCCGGTCAGCGGGCAGTGGCAGGTGAACTCGGGCACCTGGAACTGGATCACATAGTCGCGCTCAGGCGCCGGGTTGGGGAAGACGTGCAGTTCCTTGCTTGGGCGCGAAGGAGGGTTTGGCGGCATCTCGCGCTGCTTGGGCGCCATGGCCATGCTGACGGCCGGCGTCTTATTGACCGGCTTTGCGGCCTTGGGCATTTCCAGCTTCAACACCTTGCGGGTCTTGGCCTCCAGCTCCAGAGTTTGGCGGCCCTTGCTGCTGGTTTTGGCGCTGGACTTTGCGGCGGTTTTAGCTGCAGATTTGACGGCGCTCTTGGTTGCAGTCTTGGTAGCGGACTTGGTCGGAGGGGTGATCTTGGCCATGGAATCAATGCGCCACAGCAAGGCCGTAGGCCAAGCTGTGTCGGTGAGTAAAAGGGGGAGGCCGCGATGGTATCATCCAGGCCCGATAAAGCGCCCGTTTGCGGCGCTTTTGTGTAAATAAATCAACGGCTTAGCAGCGGTTTTCGAAGTTCGCCCTGGCTTGAGAGGCGTACTTTTGAGGCTTGCTGTGGTGTTTTCGCGTCCATGCGTCTGAATTCGATCAAGCTTGCGGGCTTCAAGTCCTTTGCCGATCCGACGGTGTTCCAGCTGCCTGGGCAGTTGGTGGGCGTGGTCGGGCCCAACGGCTGCGGCAAGTCCAACATCATGGATGCCGTGCGCTGGGTGCTGGGCGAGAGCAAGGCCTCCGAGCTGCGTGGCGAGTCGATGCAAGACGTCATCTTCAACGGCTCGGGTAATCGCAAGCCGGCCAGCCGCGCCAGCGTCGAGCTGGTGTTTGCCAATGAGGACGCACGCGCCGGCGGTCAGTGGAACCAGTTCGCCGAGATTGCCGTCAAGCGCGTGCTGACGCGTGACGGCAGCTCCAGCTACTTCATCAACAACCAACCCGTGCGCCGCCGCGATGTGCAGGATGTGTTCCTGGGCACGGGCTTGGGGCCGCGCGCCTACGCCATCATCGGTCAGGGCACGATCAGCCGGCTGATCGAGAGCAAACCCGAAGAAATGCGCATGTTTTTGGAGGAAGCCGCCGGCGTCTCCAAGTACAAGGAGCGCCGCCGCGAGACCGAAAACCGGCTTCGCGACACGCGTGAGAACCTGACCCGCGTCGATGACATCCTGCGCGAGCTGAACAACAACCTCGAGAAGCTCGAGAAGCAGGCCGAGGTCGCGGCCAGTTATCGTGGCCTGCAAGATGCCGGCACCCTGAAGCTGCATCAACTCTGGTTCTTGAAGCAGCGCGACGCCGCTGCGGAGCAGGACCGCGTCAAGTCCGAACACCTGGAGGCCACCAATGCCTTGGAGGCGCGCATGGCCGAGCTCCGCCATGTCGAGGCTGAGCTGGAAACGGTTCGGCAGGCTCACTATGCGGCTGGTGATGAGTTGCATGCGAGCCAAGGCCGCTATGCCGAGGCGCAGCTGGAGGTCAGCCGGCTGGAGGAGCGCATTCGCTATGTGGTCGAGGGGCGCCAGCGTGTCGAGGCGCGTTTGATCGAGCTGCAGGCGCAGAGCCAGCAATGGGAAGAACGCGCGCTGCAATCCAAGGACGAGCTGGAGACGATTGCCGAGCAGATCGCGGCAGCCGAGGAACAAAGTGAAATCCTGGCCGCGCAGGCCGAGGAGCAGGGCGGCAATCTGCCCAATGCAGAAGATGCCGTGCGGGCAGCGCAGGCTCGTGCGAACGAGCAGCGTGCCTTGGTGGTGCAAGTGCAGCAGCAGATCCAGGTCTTGGCGGCCGAGAGCCGCAGCGTTGAGGAACAGTCGCGCCAGCTGCGTACCCGGCGCGAGCGCTTGGCCACGGAAAAGCAAGGCCTGGCAGCGCCCGAGCAAGACAAGTTGGCCGAACTCAAACGCAGCAGCGAAGCGGCTGACGAGGCGCGCGATATGGCCGATGCCCGCCTGCATGAGCTGGGCGAACAAGTGCCTCAGTTTGAGGAAGCCAGGCGCGCGGCGCAGGCCGATGCGAATCAACAGCTGGCCAAGCAGGGGGCGTTGTCGGCCCGCTTGGACGCGCTGCGCGCTTTGCAAGAAAAGGTGCAGACCGAGGGCAAGCTAAAACCCTGGTTGGCCAAGCATGGGCTGGATGGGCTGGCCGGATTGTGGTCCCGCTTGCACATCAAACCGGGCTGGGAGAACGCGCTCGAGGCTTCGCTGCGCGAGCGCATGACGTCGCTGGAAGTTGGCCGCCTGGAGACGGTGCGCGCTTTCGAACAAGATGCGCCGCCGGCCCGCTTGGCTTTCTATTCCCCGCCGGCGATCACGATTGCCAACAGCCATCACACGCTCGCGCGCTTGAGCGACTTGCTGCGCCTGGACAACCCCGGCCTGAGCGCCTTGCTGAACGACTGGCTCGAGGGTGTTTACACCGCTGATAGCTTGGATGAAGCTCTGGCTAGTCGGAACAAGCTGACCCATGGCGAGCTGATCATGACGGCCCAAGGACATGCAGTCAGCCAGTTTGCAGTGAGTTTTTACGCACCCGACTCCGAGCAGGCGGGCATGCTGGCGCGGGCGCAGGAGATCGAGCATTTGGTGCTGGAGCTGCGTGCACAGCAGTTGATTGCCGAAGAGGCCAAATCGAACCTGGTGCGCGCCGAGGCTGCCTATACCGATGCTTCACAGCGGCTCTTGGGTCTGCGCCGCGAAGCGGTTGAGACGCAA
This sequence comes from Paucibacter sp. B2R-40, assembly GCF_025717555.1. Lineage (GTDB taxonomy): Bacteria > Pseudomonadota > Gammaproteobacteria > Burkholderiales > Burkholderiaceae_C > Paucibacter_A. Next base: position 145,228 of record NZ_JAJIRP010000007.1, read on the forward strand.
AACCGCGCGCACCAGCTGCATGTCGAGTTACTTCGACTGACGGGTCAGGCCGAGGCCGCCAGCAGCCGCCGTACGCAGCTGGAAGATGAGTTGTTCGAGATCGACGCGCAGGCCGAAGAACTGCAGGAGCGCCGCATGACCGGCGAGGCGCGTTTCGAAGAACTCGATATGCAGTTGGCGACGACGCAGGAGCGCCATGCCGAGCTGGATGATGCGACGCTGCTGGCTGAGCGCCGCCTGGCCGAGGCGCGCGAGCAACTGCGCGGCCTCGAGCGGCGCGCCCAAGAAGCGCAATACAGCGCCCGTGCGCTGGCCTCGCGACGGGGCGAGTTGCAACGCGCGATCGAAACCGCCGCGCAACAGCTGCAGACCAATCAGCAGTCGATGGAAAGTCTGCAGCGCGAGATGGACACGCTCAATGACGCGGCCGCGCAGGCCGGCTTGCAAGACGCCTTGGCTTTGAAGATGGAGCGGGAGCAGGCTTTGGCGGCGGTACGCAGCGGCTATGACGATTTGAGTCTGCGCCTGCGCCAAATGGATGAGCAGCGCCTGGCTTTCGAGCGCAGCCTGGACCCCTTGCGCGAGCGCCTGACCAAGTTGCAGCTCGAAGAGCAAGCCGCGCAGCTCGGTGGCGCGCAGTATCTGGAGCAGCTGATCGCGGCGGCCGTCGACATGGAGGCGTTGGCGCTCAGTATTGAAGTGGCCCAAGTCAAGCTCTACGGCCTGCAAGGCGAGATCGACCGCATCAACCGCGAGATCGCCGCACTCGGCGCGGTCAATCTGGCCGCTTTGGATGAGCTGACGTCGGCGCGCGAGCGCAAGACCTTCCTCGACTCGCAATGCGCGGACCTGCAGTCGGCGATGGGCACGCTGGAGGACGCGATCCACAAGATCGACCTGGAAACGCGCGACCTGCTGGCGGCGACCTTCGAGCAGGTGAATATGCATTTCGGCCGCATGTTCCCGATTCTGTTCGGCGGTGGGCAGGCCAAGCTGATGATGACCGGCGACGAAATTCTCGACGCCGGCGTGCAGGTCATGGCGCAGCCGCCGGGCAAGAAGAACAGCACGATTCACCTGCTCTCGGGCGGCGAAAAGGCGCTGACGGCAATTGCCCTGGTGTTCGCCATTTTTCAACTCAACCCCGCCCCGTTCTGTCTCTTGGACGAGGTGGATGCACCGCTGGACGACGCCAATACCGAGCGTTATGCCAAACTGGTGGCCGAGATGAGCAGCGGAACCCAGTTCCTCTTCATCTCACACAACAAAATCGCAATGGAAATGGCTGAACAATTGATTGGTGTGACCATGCAAGAGCAGGGCGTTTCGCGCATCGTGGCGGTCGATATGGACAAGGCCTTGGCCTTGGCGGAGCTGACATGAGCCCCCTGTTCACTTCGTTCACGGCCCCCGAGGGGCGCGTTCTCCCTTGGGACGGCCCGGCGGGAGAACTGACATGACTTTGACAGAGATGTTAGCCATCGCCGGTGGCGTCGTTTTGGCCGGCGTTGTCGCTCATGGCGCCTGGAGCGCCCGCAAGGCCGGCCCGCGCCGTGCCGATGCGCAGCTTGAGCCCATGATGGACGGCGCACGGCAAGAACCCGGCCTGAACGGACCCGCCTTGGGTGAGGCTGCGGTGTCACTGGATGCGACGCTGCCCGCCGTAGCTCGCGTGCGCAAGCCGTCCGCCCGCATCGACGCCTTGATTGACGCGATCGCCACTGTCACGCTGGATGCGCCGGTGAGCGGCGAGATGGCGATTTCGCATCTGCCGGGCAGCCGCCGCGCCGGCACCAAGCCTTTTCATATCGAGGGCATGAATACCGAAAGTGGCGAGTGGGAGCTGCCCGTGCCGGGTCAACGCTATGGCGAGTTCCAGGCCGGTGTACAGATGGCCAACCGCAACGGTGCGATGAACGAGATCGAGTATTCGGAATTCGTACAAAAGGTGCAGAGTTTTGCCGACGGCGTGGGTGCCTTTGTGCAGTTCCCTGATATGTTGGATGTTGTCGGTCGGGCGCGTGAATTGGATCATTTTGCAGGGGACCATGACGCGCAGTTGGCGGTGATTCTGCGAGCCAGGTCGGCCACCTGGACGCTGGGCTTCGTGCAACAGATCGCCGCGCGCCATGGGTTTGTGCCGGGCGCGATGCCAGGCCGCTTGGTGCTGGCTTCCGAAGAAGAGGGCGCGCCACCCATCCTGAGCTTGAACTTTGAGCCACAGGCGGCCCTGGCCGAGAATCCGCAACTGTCTTCGTTGCGTGAACTGTCCTTATCGCTTGATGTGGCGCAAACGCCGGAGGCGCTGGAACCATTTGCCTCCTGGCAAGAGGCAGCGCGCGGCTTGGCGCGCGACATCGAGGCCGATGTCTGCGACGATAGGGGTCAGGTCTTGAACTTGCATGCCTTTGCTTCGATTGGCCAAGATCTGACGACCTTGTACCGGGCCTTGGCTTCGCGCGATCTGGCCGCCGGCAGCTTGGTTTCTCGGCGTCTATTCAGTTAAATTATTCCAGCCAAAGAGGAGTTTCATTGAGCACCAGCTTGTTGCTGATTGCGGCGCTGATCGCCGCCAGTGCCTTCTTCTCGATTGCAGAGTTGGCGCTGGCCGCTTCGCGCCGCCTCAAGCTACAGCAGCTGGCCGACGAAGGCGATGCGCGAGCCAAGCGGGTGCTGGCGGTGCAGGAGCAACCGGGCCACTATTTCACCGTGGTGCAGATCGGCGTCAACACGGTCGCCATCCTGGGCGGCTTTGTCGGTGAGGGCGCCTTGACGCCGCATTTCGAGGCGGCTTTGGGCTTGCTGATGTCACCCGAACGGGCTCATTCGGTCGGCTTTGGCCTGTCCTTTGTGTTCATCATCAGCTTGTTCATTGTGCTGGCCGATCTGGTGCCCAAGCGACTGTCGATGAACGAGCCCGAGCGCATGGCGCTAGCCGTCATCGGCCCCATGCAGGCCTTGGTGACCTTGCTCAAACCCTTGGCATGGGCCTTCAGCAGCATGACCGAGGGCTTTATTCGCTTGATGGGCCGGCCGGCCCAGCGTGACAACTCGATCACCCATCTGGACATTCTGGCGCTCGCCGAAGCCGGCAATCTGGCCGGCGTGGTAGCCGACGCCGAACAGCAAATGATTGAAAACGTGTTCGAGCTGGACACGCGCCGGGTCGAGAGCGCGATGACCAGCCGCGAGCGGGTGGTGTTCTTTGCACTCGATGATGATGATCAGCTGATCCGCAACCGCATCGCGGAGGCGCCGCATTCGACCTATCTGGTTTGCGACGGCGAGATCGACAGCATCGTCGGTTATGTGGATGCGACCGATCTGTTCCAGCGCGTCTTGCGCGGCGAAACCATCAATCTGCGTGCGACTCAAGCAGCGGGGCTGCTCAAAAAAGTGCTGATCGTGCCGGACCGCTTGACGCTGTCCGAGGTCTTGATGCAGTTCCGCGAGAAGCTGGAAGACTTTGCCGTCATCGTCAATGAGTACAGCCTGGTGGTGGGTGTGATCACGCTCAATGACGTGATGAGCACGGTGATGGGCAATCTGGTGGCGTCCTATGATGAGGAGCAGCAAATCGTGCGCCGCGAGGACGGCTCCTTCCTTGCCGACGGCATCACGCCGATTCCCGATGTACAGCGAGCCTTGGAGTTAGAGACCTGGCCGCACGCCGGCCAATATGACACCTTGGCAGGCTTTTTGATGGTGATGCTGCGGCGCATCCCCAAGCGCACCGACCAGGTGGTCTGGGAAGGCTGGCGCTTTGAGGTGGTCGACGTGGACAGCCACCGGGTCGATCAGGTGATGATTGCACGTGTTGTTCAGCCGGAATCAAATAAAGACGCATGAGCCAGACCGATAGCCGTTCCGATACTGAGCAGTTGGCCTGCGAGCGCGCCCAGGCCTTGCGCGAGACGCTGAACCACCATGCTCACCTTTACTACGTGCTGGACGCGCCTACGCTGCCGGACGCCGAGTACGACAAGCTGTTCCAGGAGCTGCAAGCCCTGGAGGCGGCCTATCCGCAGCTGCTAACGCCAGATTCACCGACTCAACGCGTGCTGGGCAAGGTGCTGGAAGGCTTCACGCCGGTGCGCCATGCGGTGGCGATGCTGAGCATTCGCACCGAGACCGACACCGAGCCGACCGGTGCGCTCAACTTTGATCAGCGCGTGCGCAAGCAGTTGGAGCTGAGCGATGACGCGCCGCCAGTCGAGTACGCGGCCGAGCTGAAGTTCGACGGCCTGGCCATCAATCTGCGCTATGTGCAGGGCTTGCTGAAGCAGGCCACCACGCGCGGAGATGGTGAAACCGGCGAAGACGTGACGCAGAACATCAAGACTATCGGGCAAATTCCGCTTCGCTTGATCGGCGTGAGCGCACCGGTGATCGAAGTGCGCGGCGAGGTCTATATGCGCCGCGATGACTTCGAAGCCTTGAATGAGCGCCAGCGTCAGGCAGGCGGAAAGACTTTCGTCAATCCGCGCAATACGGCCGCCGGCGCAGTGCGCCAGCTCGACCCGGCCTTGGCTGCGCAGCGCCCCTTGAGTTTTTACGCCTATGGCCTGGGTGAAGTGCAGGGTTGGGACTTGCCGGCTACGCACAGCGGGCTGCTCGACGCGCTGGCCAAGATGGGCTTGCCTGTGTGCGCCGACCGAACCATCGCGCTGGGTGCTGCCGGCCTGGTGGCTTTCCATCAAGCGATGGGCGCCAAGCGCGACAGCCTGCCTTTTGATATCGACGGCATCGTCTACAAGGTCAACAGTCTGGCGCTGCAGCAGCGGCTAGGCTTTGTCAGCCGCGAGCCGCGTTGGGCGGTCGCGCATAAATACCCGGCGCAAGAGATGCTGACCCGGCTCAATGCGATCGAAATCCAAGTCGGTCGTACCGGCAAGCTGACACCAGTGGCCAAGCTGGAGCCGGTCTTTGTCGGCGGCACGACGGTGTCCAATGCGACCTTGCATAACGTCTTCGAGCTGCGGCGCAAGGGCGTGCGAGTCGGTGATCAGGTAATCGTGCGCCGTGCCGGTGATGTGATCCCCGAGGTGGTCGGCCGCGTGGTCGAGCTGCGGGCCAGTTATGTACCGAATTTCCATATGCCACGTGAGTGCCCGGCCTGCGGCAGCGCCGTGGTGCGCGAAAAGGGCGGCCTCAATCACAGCTGTAGTGGCGGCTTGTTTTGCCCGGCCCAGCGCAAGCAAGCCTTGCTGCATTTTGCCGGCCGGCGGGCCTTGGATATCGAGGGCCTGGGAGACAAGCTGGTCGATCAACTGGTCGACTCGGGTCTGGTCACCAGCTTGCCGGGCTTGTACAAATTGGGCGTGGCCAAGTTGTCGGCCCTGGAGCGTATGGCCGATCGCAGCGCCTTGAATCTGTTGGATTCGCTGGAGAAATCCAAGCAGACCACCTTGGCGCGCTTCCTGTTTGGCCTGGGTATCCGGCAGGTCGGCGAGGCCACCGCCAAGGATCTGGCCCGTTATTTTGGCGGTATCGATGCCTTGATGGATGCGAGCGTGGAGCAGCTGCTGCAGGTGCGCGACGTTGGACCCATCGTGGCGCAAAGCATCCAAACCTTTTTTGCTCAGGCACACAACCGCGAGGTGATTGAGCAACTGCGCGCTGCGGGCCTGACCTGGCCTGAAGGCGGCGGCGCGGCGGCCGAAACCGGTCCCCAGCCGCTGCTGGGCAAGACCTTGGTGCTGACCGGCACGCTGCCGACCTTGTCGCGCGACGCTGCCAAGGATTTGATTGAGGCGGCCGGCGGCAAGGTCAGCGGCTCGGTGTCCAAAAAGACCCATTACGTAGTCGCCGGCGAGGAGGCGGGTTCCAAGCTGGACAAGGCGCGGGAGCTGGGGCTGACGGTGCTGGACGAAGCCGGGCTGCAGGCCTTGTTGGCCGGAGCGGCTTAATTGAGGATTTAGGCTTCAGGCAGCAAGGCCAGAATGGCGCTGGCCATTCGCGCGGCGGCGCCGCGATGGGCGGCGGCAAACTGCCTTGCTTGGTCGGCGCCTTGACCGCCGGGCTCTTTGCAGATGATCAGCGCCTGCGCCAGACCTTGGCTGATATCGGCCACACGCAAGGCCGCACCGGCCGCCTCGGCCAACTCGGCCGCCTCGGCAAAGTTGAAGGTGTGTGGCCCCATCACGATGGGGCAGCCGCAAGCGGCCGCTTCGATCAGGTTCTGACCGCCGAGTGGCGCGAAGCTGCCTCCCAGCAGCGCGACATCGGCAAGCGCGTAATACAGCGCCATCTCGCGCATCGAGTCACCGAGCCAGACCTGGGCCTTCAATGCTTGCTCGGGCAGCTTGTCTTGCCAGCCGCTGCGGCGGGCCAGCGTCAGGCCGGCCTTCTCGACCAAGGCCGCCACCTCGTCGAAGCGCTGCGGGTGGCGTGGCACGATCAAGAGCAGCGGCAGGTCTTGCTGCGGCAACTGGCTCCAGGCCTGCAACAGCATCGTCTCTTCGCCTTCGCGCGTCACGGCGGCCAGCAGCACCGGCCGACCCAGCTGCTCGCGCCATTGCCGGCCTTTGGCTAACAAATCAGCGTCCACCTGCATATCAAACTTCAAATTTCCCTGCACCAGCACCTTGGGCACAGCGCTGGCGCGCAGGCGCTCGGCGTCGGCCTCGGTCTGCGCCAAGGCGAGCGCCAAGCGCCGAGCGGCCGGATGCAGCAAGGCCTTGAAGCGTTCACCTCGGCGCTGGCTGCGCGCGGACAGGCGTGCATTGGCCAAGACCATGGGAATCTGCTGCTGGGCCGCTTCGAATTGCAATTGCGGCCAGATTTCGGTTTCCATCAAGACGCCGACGGACGGCCGCCAATGGCGCAGAAAGCGCCGCACCGCGCCCGGCGTGTCGTAGGGCAGCCAGGCCTGCGCATCGCCTTCGCGCAGCAGGCCCAAGCCGGCGGCGCGGCCGGTGGCCGTGCTGTGGGTCAGTAGCAGGCGGGTGTTGGGCCGCTGCTCGCGCAGTGCGTTGATCAGCGCGGCGGCCGCACGGGTTTCGCCCAGCGACACCGCATGTACCCATACCCAAGCGCTTGATTTGGGCCTTAGGCCGTAAAAACCCAGGCGTTGCGCCAGCCATTGGCGATACAGCGGCTCGGCCTTGCCGCGCCGCCACAGACGCAGCAGATAGAAGGGCGTCAGCAGCCGCAACAGGCTTGTATAAGCCCAACGGCTGAGGCGCTCAGACCATGCTTCTGCGGGGGTCAATCAATGCCCGGCCGCAAAGGTGGCGTCGGGCTTGACGCGCTTGAGTTGGGCCAGCACATCATGCTGGATGCGGGCCAAGGCCTCGGGCGTGTGACCTTCAAAGCGCAGCACCAAGACCGGTGTGGTGTTGGACGCACGCACCAGACCGAAACCGTCCTCGTACTCGACGCGCAGGCCGTCGATGGTGACGATCTCCTTCGAGCCCGGGAACTCGGCCACTTCCAGCAATTTTTTGACCACCTCGTGATGCTCGCCTTCGGCGCAAGGCACATTGATCTCGGGCGTGTTGAAGCTGGTCGGCAGTGCGTGCAGCACCGCGCTTGGGTCGCTGGCCCTTGAGAGGATTTCCAGCAGGCGGGCGGCGGTGTACATCGCGTCGTCAAAACCGTACCAACGCTCCTTGAAGAAGATATGGCCCGACAACTCCCCGGCGAGAGGCGCGCCGGTCTCGCGCAGCTTGGCCTTGGCCAAGGAGTGGCCGGTCATCCACATCAGCGGCTTGCCGCCATGCTCGCGAATCCACGGTGCCAGGCGCTGTGTGCACTTGACGTCGAAGATGATTTCGGCGCCGGGCTTGCGCTTCAGAATGTCGGCGGCGAACAGCATGATTTGGCGGTCCGGCATGATCATGGTGCCGTCCTTGGTGACCACGCCCAAGCGGTCGCCGTCACCGTCGAAGGCCAGACCTAACTCCGCATCGCATGCATGCACGATGCGCTTGAGGTCTTCCAGATTCTCTGGCCGCGATGGATCGGGATGGTGGTTGGGGAAGTCACCGTCGACCTTGGAATAAATGTCGATCACCTCGCAGCCCAGTGCGCGCAGGATGGCCGGTGCGGTGGCGCCGGGGATGCCGTTGCCGGAGTCGACCACGATCTTCATCGGGCGCTTGAGCTTGCAATCTTTGACGATGCGCTGGCTGTACTCGGGCACGATGTCCATCGCGGCCGTGCGACCCTGGCCGGTCTTGTAGTCCTCGGCCTCGATGCGCCGGCGCAGGCCCTGAATCTGCTCGCCATAGACGGCCGCGCCCTTGAGCACCATCTTGAAGCCGTTGTAGTCCTTGGGGTTGTGGCTGCCGGTCACCATGATGCCGCTGCGGCAGCCATGCTTGGCGCGTGTGGCGGCAACGTAATACAGCATCGGTGTGGTGACGGCGCCGAGGTCGACCACGTCCAGGCCGGTGGATTGCAAACCACGGATCAAAGCAGCCACCAGGCCGGGGCCGGAGATGCGGCCGTCACGGCCGACGGCGACGGCCTTCTCACCGAGGGCACGCGCTTCGGTGCCGAAGGCGCATCCGAGGTGTTCTGCCAGCTCTTCGTTCAATGTTGTGCCGACGACTCCTCGGATGTCATAGGCCTTGAAGATGGACGCGTGAACTTGCATGTGGAAATTCCCTGGATTGAATGGATCGGTAAAAAAGCTTGGCGCGATTGTAGGCAAGGGATTTGACGCTTCATCGCACCGGCTGTCGAATCGTCGCGACCCGGCATTGCTTGCTTGGCTGGCTTGCCTACACTGCGACACATGAAGAGCATCATCCATCACTTCAAGAGTGGCCTGCTGCAGGCTTGGGCGTCATTCACCGTGCTGACAAAAGACCGCACCGAGCCGGCTTGGGCGCGCGTCTTGATCAGCACCGGCATAGGTCTGTGCTTTGCCTTGCTGTTCACGCTGGTGCCGGGAATGATCCTGGGGCGGCTGTTCGATGGAAATTGGTTGGCGCACACCTTTGGCGCCAATCTGATTTTGTGCCTGTGCATTTCTTACACCATCCATGCCTTGTTTCGAAGTGCCGAGCTGTTTTTGCCGGTGTCGATGATTGAGCGATTGCAGGCGCGCAGCGACTGGCGAGCCGGGGTCTTTTCGGCCGGGGTAGGGATTGCCGGGACTGCGCTGGGCGGCTTCTTGGGGTTGATTTTTCTGGGGCATGTGTTTGATATCGATGCCTTGGGAAGCTATTTGAGCAAACCCTCGAATCTGCGCATGTCCGGTTTTCTGACCTTGCTGATCACCGGCGCCAATATTTTTTGGTGGAAGATGCGCAGCAAGCAGCAAGCCTTGCAGTTGGCCGCCACCGAGGCGCAGCTGCGCCTGCTGCAGGCGCAAATTGAGCCGCATTTCCTGTTCAACACCTTGGCCAATGTGCAAAGCCTGATTGACCATGATGCTGCGCGTGCCAAACATATGCTGGAATCATTCACCGATTACCTGCGGGCCAGCTTGGGCCAGCTGCGCAGGGCGGATAGTTCGCTGGGCGCTGAGCTTGAGATGGCACAGAGCTATTTGCATTTGCTGCAGATCCGTATGGGTGAGCGGCTGAGCTTCAGCATCGAGGCCAGCGCCGAGGCGCGTAGTGCAGCCTTGCCGCCACTGCTCTTGCAGCCCTTGATAGAAAACGCCATTCATCATGGCCTGGAACCCAAGCTGGAGGGCGGGTGCATCATGATTCAGGCGCAGGTGCAGCAAGGCAGGCTGCAGATTCGGGTGGAGGACGATGGGCTGGGCCTGGATGCGCCCAAGCGCCCAGGCCGCAAGGGCGGCGCTGGTATCGCCCTGGGGAATATCCGGGCGCGACTGGAAAGTCTTTACCCTCACAATGCCAGTCTGAGCCTAACGCAGCAAACTGTCGGCACTTTGGCCGCTTTGAGTTTGCCTTACACACCAAGCCGAAGCCAACCATGACCCGTGCCTTGATCGCTGATGACGAGCCGCACTTGGCTCAATACCTGAAACAGCAATTGGCCGATTGCTGGCCCGAGCTCGAGATTGTTGCCGTGGCCAGAAACGGCATCGAAGCGGCTGAGCAGATCAATGCTCTACAGCCGGATATTGCCTTTTTGGATATTCAAATGCCGGGCCTGACCGGGCTGGAGGTGGCGCAAGGCATCGAGGGCGGCACGCGGGTGGTGTTCGTCACGGCCTATGACGAATATGCGCTGGAGGCTTTTGACGCGGCCGCGATTGACTATCTGCTCAAGCCGCTGAAGACGGAGCGTTTGCTGACTTGCCTGGCCCGCCTCAAGGGCGCACTGGCGCAACCCCAAGCCGCTGAGACTGCTCGTTTGGCCGAGGCCTTGCAGCGCCTGCTGCCCAGCGCTGCGGCGGCACCAAGGCTGCGTTTCATTCGTGCCGGCAGTGCAGACTTGATGCATCAGGTCGCGGTACAGGATGTGCTGTTCTTCCATGCGGATGACAAGTACACGGTGGTTAAAACGGCCCAGGCTGAGCACTTGATTCGCACCACCATCACCGACTTGGTGGCGCAACTCGACCCCGAACAGTTCTGGCAGGTGCACCGTTCAACACTGATCAACCTGGCTCATTTGGCAGGCACCAGGCGCGACGAGATGAGTCGCTTGTTTGTGCGCATCAAGGGCCATGCGCAGGAGCTGCCGGTCAGCCGCGCCTATGTGCATCTGTTCAAGTCGATGTAGAGTCGGCTCCAAGTCAGGGGGCTTACAAGAATCCATATCGGCACGATCATGAACTTCCTCTTGCGTAGAAGTCGGCGGCCTTTGCCCTGGCTGTTGGCGGCCGCTCTGTGCCCGACGCTGCTGCTCTCCCATCCGGCCAGAGCCGCCCAGTTGGAATGGCTGGCGGGGGAATTGCCGCCCTTCGTTTGGCAATCCCAGGACGGCCCGCATGGCCTGGCGTATGAGTTGGCGGCGCAAATGTCGCTCAGACTCGGCCGCCCGATGAGCCTGACCATTTACCCCTGGGCGCGTGCAGTTCGTATGGCTGAGGGAGGACCCAACTACGGCGTATTTCCGCTGGCTCGCACGCTTGATCGGGAAGCAAAGTTCAAGTGGCTGATCCCCTTGGCGCATGTGAACTACACCTTCTTTGGTCGACGCGGCAGCAGCGTTGATTTGGATGACCTGGAGGCCTTGCGGTCTCAACGCATCGGCGTGTTGCGCGGCTCGCCCATCATCAAGAATTTACAGGCCGAGAAGTTTCGCCATCTCGTGCAAGCCAAGGACTACAAGGAACTTCTGCGCCTCTTGACCGAGGGCATGGTTGCTGCGGCCTATGCGGGTGAGCCGATGTTGCGCGCTGCGATTGATGAGTTCGGCTTCAAACCGCAGGAGTTTCGCTCTGGGCTCAGCTTGAAGTCCGCCGAGCTGTATGTGGCGACATCTTTGGCGCTGGATCCTTTAGAAGAAGAGCGTTGGCTGCAGGCTTACCGAGAGCTTCAATTGGACGGCACGGTCGCTCGCTTGCAGAAGAAATACTTGCAGCGGGAGCACTGAGCTTTCGGCGTGCGCTGGCTGAAGGGCGCAAGAAGCGGGTCGACCGCGAGCAAGTCGGCGCGCAGTATGCTCACGGGCCTTACCGTGACTGCACCTGATGAAAACCTTTGACCTCGCCGAACTGATTTTGCTGGCCGCTATTTGGGGCGCCTCCTTTTTATTCATGCGCCTGGGCGCCCATGAATTTGGGCCGGTGGCGATGGCTGCGATGCGCGTCGCCGGGGCCAGTCTGATGCTGTTGCCGCTCCTGGCTGCGCGCCAGGGGCTTGCCGAGTTGGGCCGGGAATGGCGGCCACTGGCCGTCATTGGCCTGTTGAACAGTGCCTTGCCTTTCGCGCTGTTCAGCTTTGCGGCCTTGTCGATCTCGGCTGGTTTATCCAGCATTGTCAATGCCACAACGCCGCTATGGGGGGCCTTGATCGCTTGGCTTTGGCTTGGACAACGGCTCAACAGCCTGCGCATCATCGGCTTGGGCCTTGGCTTTGCTGGTGTGCTCTATTTGGCCTGGGACAAAGCATCGTTCAAGCCGGGCGCGGACCACAGCGCGGTGTGGGCCTTGCTGGCATGTTTGACTGCGACCTTTTGCTATGGACTTGCGGCCAATTTCAGCAAGCGCTACACCGCGCATATCGCGCCGTTGGCGGTCGCCACCGGCAGCCAAGTCTATGCCGCTTTGATGTTGATAGTGCCTGCTTTGGTCTTTTGGCCTCAGACAGTGCCCAGCCCGCAAGCCTGGGCTGCAGTGTCGGCCTTGTCACTGCTGTGCTCAGCGTTTGCCTACATTTTGTATTTCCGCTTGATGAGCCGCATCGGGCCCACCAACACCATCGCCGTGACCTTCTTGATCCCCGTCTTCGCGGTGCTCTGGGGCTATTTATTCTTGGGCGAAGTTTTTACGCTGAAAATGGTGGCCGGCTGCGCGGTGGTCTTGTTGGGTACGGCGCTGGCCTTGGGTTTGCTGCGCCGCTCATGAGTGGACAATGGGGTGAACTTGGCCGTTTCACTGCGGGGTGTGGCTCGGCAGATCCTTGAGCTTGCGATACAAGGTGCTGCGGCCTATGCCTAATTGCCTGGCCGCGAGAGCCAGATTGCCTTTGCAGTTCAAGACAGCCGCCTGAATGGCTTGCAATTCGGTTTGACGCAAAGTGCCGGTTTCGCTCAACCCCACAGGGGGGCGCAGGGCTTCACCGGCAGGGCTGAGCTGCTGGCCAGCTTGCTCAAGTGCCGCAGCACTGCGCGTCAAGCTCGCTGCGCGCTCCACGGCAGCAGCAGCGCCCACCGCCGCATCCGACCCCGATGGGGTTGCAACTGGGGCAACTTGCCCGAGCGCCGTCGCCCCGGACTTGCCTCGACTTGCAAAGCTCAACACGCCATGCAGACATCTTGCGGGTGCAGCTCCGCCCGCCTCGACATGGGCCGCAACCAGAAGATCGCCCACGCCGCCGCGGCTCTGTGCTGAGGCCTGTGCAGGCTTGGTCAGCGCCATCTGCAAAGGCAGGTCCGGGTAGCTTTGGCCGTGTTCAAGCAGGCTGGGCAGCTCAATGCCGAACAGATCCGGCAGGGCGCAGCGTCGCAACTGAGCGGCGCTTTGCCCTATCATTTCAATCGCGCGGCGGTTGACGCCAAGCACCCGGCCAGCCTCGTCAAGTGCCAGCACGCCCTCTCTGAGAGTACCCAAGCCGTTGGCGCTGGGGTGAATGTGCAGGCTCAGGCTTTGCCTGAACATGTCTTTGAACCATTGCGTTTCAATCATGTTCGCCGCCATGGTCGCCAAAGCGAGCGTGTGCGGGTGGTAGCTGCGACGGTCACCGGACACATTGACCACGCCCAGCAAAGCACCTTTGTGATCAAAGATCGGCGCAGCCGAGCAGGTCAGGAAATGGAAATCACGCAAATAATGGTCTTGGCCGTTGACCACGGTCGGGGCCTCGGTCATCAAGGCGGTGCCGACGGCATTGGTGCCCTTGACGGCTTCCGACCAAATAGCCCCGGGTGCCAGGGCAATACGCTGAGCACGCTCCAAGAATCCCGGGTCTCCCATCGCATGCAAGATGACGCCGCTGGCATCGGTCAGCAAGACCATGCTGTGGGCATGGCTCAGCTGCTCGTAAAGCATTTCCATCACCGGTAGCGCTTGCGCGCACAGTCTGACGTTGCGCTTGCGAAGCTCGATCAAGTCGGTTTGGCTCAGACAAGTCAAGTCGGCGCGGTGCTGTGGCATAAGCCCGAAGACCTGGCAGCGCTCATGTGAACTCAACATCGCCAGTCTTTGCTCAGCTTGAGGCTCTGCCCTGCTTTTCGAGGCGATTGCGGGTCCGCTGCGTTGGCCGTAATTGGTGCTTATCAATCTTGCTCCCTGATGCTTTGTGACAGACTAGCATGCAGCGTAGTCCCATCGGCCCCTGGAGTTAGGGGGATGGCCAGCGACAGGGGGGTGGGCTTGCCCTAGTTGTGCGATAGGCGGAAAGTTGAGCGCTTGAAAACGGCCTGTCGAGCACCTTCAGGCGTTGCTGGTGGCCCGGACTTCGGCCATCGTGGTCACGCCCTGCAAAACCTTGCAGATCCCGTCTTGGCGCAAGGATCGCATGCCCTCAAACAGCGCGGTTTGCAGCAACTCCTCGGCGCGGGCACCGGTTTGTATTTGCCGGCGCAAGGTCTTGGACATCATCAAGAGTTCGTGCAGGCCGGCACGGCCCTTGAAACCGCTTTGCTCGCAGGCCTCGCAGCCGGGGCTGTGGAACTTCATCAAGCGGCCATTGCTGCCATAGTTGCCCAACCAACCCGTCAGTACCGACTCACGCGTAGGCCGCTGCTCCGCTGCAAAAGCATGCAGGTAATCATCCAGCCATTCTTCCTGGTCGGCTTCGTCCAGCGGACTGCTGATCCGGCATTGCGGGCACATACGTCGCACCAAGCGCTGCGCCAGCACGGCCAGCAAGGAGTCGGCAAAGTTAAACGGGTCCATGCCCATGTCCAAAAGCCGGGTGACGGTCTCGGCCGCGCTATTGGTGTGCAAGGTGGACATCACCATATGACCGGTCAGCGACGCCTCGACCGCAATCTCGGCGGTCTCTTCATCGCGAATTTCACCCACCATGATGACGTCCGGGTCGGCGCGCAAGAAGGCTCGCAAAGCCTTGGCAAAAGTCCACTCGATGCGCGGATTCATCTGTACCTGGCGCAGACCGGCTTGGGTGATTTCGATCGGATCTTCGGCCGTCCAGATCTTGCGGTCCGGGGTGTTGATTTCGCTCAGCGCCGAGTGCAACGTTGTGGTCTTGCCCGAACCGGTCGGGCCCACGCACAAGACCATGCCGTAAGGGCGGCTGATCGCGTATTTCAGATTCTTCAGGTTGTCGGGCGACAGGCCGAGCTTCTCCAGCGGGATGGGCTTGGACGAGGACAGCAAACGCATCACCACGTCTTCCAGGCCGTTATTGGTCGGGATCGTCGCCACCCGCAGCTCCAATTTGTGCTGGGGCGAAAAGCGGGAGAAATTGATCTTGCCGTCTTGCGGCTTGCGTCGCTCTGAGATATCCAGATCGCACATGATCTTGACCCGCGCAATCATCGCGTTGCGGTAGGTGTTGGGCAGTTCCAAATAGGGCTTCATCATGCCGTCCCGGCGAAAGCGGATCTTCAGCTTCTCGGTGCCGGGGTGGGTCTCGATATGAATATCGGACACGCCTTGCGTGCTGGCGTCAATGATCATGGTGTTGATCAGTCGAACCAGCGAGTTATCGCTTTGCTCGATCGGAGGACCTTCGTCGCGCTGGCTCTGCTCCAGGCCTTCGCGCTCCAGGGTTTCCATCAACTGGTCGGCCTTGTCGAGCGAAAAGTCCGCCTGCAAGGAAGGCAGATTCAATTCGCTGCGCGACACCGCGTCGCCGCCGAGGCGCTCATAGGCCTCGGGAATCGCGAACTGCAGCGAGCCAATCTTGGTCAAGGTCGGTGTCACCTTGAGCTGCGAGATGAATTCGATCTCGTCCAGCGCGTCGCGCCGGGTCGGGTCTTCCATCGCCACGATCAAGCGACCGTCGCGCAGCAGCAAGGGCAAAACTTCCAGACGCTTGGCGACGGCAAACGGCAGCTTGCGGATGGCATCTGGCTCGATGGCAAAGTTCTCCACGTCGACCAGCGGATAGCCCATCTTGCGCGCCAGTGCGGATTGAAGCGCCTGGCGCGTCACCACCCCATTGCGCACCAGCAACTCGCCCAAGGGCACCGAACGGTCGGCTCTTTGCAACTCGAGTGCCTGCTCAAGTTGCGCTTGGGAGATCAGGTCCAATGCCAACAAAGCCTCGCCGATGCGCACCATGGGCATGCGGGCTTGCTGCTCGATCGCCAGCATCAACTGATCGGCGCTGACGATTTGCTGCGAGACCAGAATGTCGCCCACCCGGCGCGAGCGCAGGCCTTGCTGCTCGGTGGCGGCCGCGTCGACTTGGGCCGCCGTGGCGAGCTTGTTCTTGACCAATAGATCGCCAATGCGCTCGCCAATATCGACATGGGCGAGCACTTCACGCGGAATGAACAGGCGCATCACGGAGTCGTCGTTGTCGCTGAGCGGCGAAAACAGAAACAAACCGAGCTCATCTTGAAAATGCCCAATCGTCAAACCTTGCAATTCGCCGCCACCGGCAAAGAAGAGCTTGAACTCGCTGCGCGGGCGCTGATCGAGTTGCCACTCATTGGACGCGCCGCCAGCCGCCGGGCCAATGCTGTCGTCGCTCAGCCCGCCAGTATTGATGCGTGGCGCCGCGATCACGGGCCGCAGCAACTTCAGGACCCGGAATTGCGCAAATTTGAGCGGCATCGCGTTGCGGGCGGGAGGCACCAGAATCTGCGCCAAACGCTCTCTTGGGGCCAGCGAGACCAATTGTCCGACGCTGCTGCGGTTGTTCAGCCCCAGGATCTCGCAAGGCTCGGCGGCGCCTGCAACTTGCTGGCGCGGGTAGGCGGCATAGGGCGGCACCGGCCAGCTGAATTCACGCTCGGCTTCACCATCAGTCAAGCCCAATTCCGGCAAAGCCGAGGGGCTGTCTTGATGAGGCCATTGCAGTGGGGCAGACAAGTCGATCATGCTTTCTCCGAATTCGATTGAGCGAGCCCAAGCCAGCTTGGGCGAAGCTTCTCACTTCATGCATGCTACGCGTTCGAGAGCGCAGCCAAAATGCCGAATTGAACAAGGCTGACCCGGCAGTTGTACGGTGCTTATGTTAGAAACGCCGTCTACTGGGCTTGGGCGAACCAAGCTGCAACTGGTGCAGAGCTTGAGGGACGCGCGCATTGAAGATAATTTTATTGACCGGATTTGAGCCTTTTGGCGGCGAAAGCATCAACCCTTCATGGGAAATCGCGCGGGCCTTGGATGGCCAGCAGATCGGCGGAGCCCGGGTGGTCTCGACCTGCTTGCCTTGCGTGTTTGGCGACGCCCTGACTCGCTTGAACAAGGCCCTGCTCGAGTTTCAGCCTGCGCTGGTATTGGCCCTGGGTCAAGCTGGCGGGCGCGCCGAGTTGTCCTTGGAGCGGGTAGCGATCAATATTGACGACGCTCGCATTGCCGATAACGCCGGCCAGCAGCCGATTGATGAGCCCGTGATCGCGGGCGCCGCGGCGGCCTACTTCTCGACGCTGCCGATCAAAGCCATGGTGGCTGGCTTACGGAGTGCGGGCTTCCCCGCCGGTATCTCGCAAACGGCCGGTACTTTTGTTTGCAATCATGTGTTTTATGGCCTGCAGCATTCGTTGCGAGCAGGCTCGGTGCGCAGCGGCTTCATGCATATCCCTTTGCTGCCTGAACAAGCGGCTCACTTGGCAGGACAGGCCAGCATGGCGCTGCCCACCATGGTGGAGGGAGTGCGTCTTGCACTGAAGCTGGCCTTGCGCGTCGAAACCGATTTACGCCAGTCGGGCGGCAGCATCAGCTGACAGCGTGGCGAAACTGCCTGCCGGCAGTTTTCATTCTTTGCTGCAGTCGCGCCAGCGCGCTGATGCTTGGCGCATCATTCCGAGCTGTTTTCCGAAGTTCTTACAGCCACTGCAAATCATCCAATGCGCACGAACAAGAAGGCGCTCGCCAGCACGAAGCTGACGGTCTTCTCCGGCCAGCACGATGTGTGTGATGTCTTTGCAGCTCGGCATTAATTTCACGCCCAATTTCTCCAAGTTTGTTCGGCATCCCTACGTGCCACGTATGGGTCGAACAAGATTTGTGTTCCTTACAAACGCTCTCCGGTGCTGGCTTCTTTTAGCTAAAAATTTCTTGCCAGCACGGTGTAAGGACTCAAGCACTGCTTGCGACCCAAGGGTGTCAACGGCATGATGCCTTGGCTTGGGACTCTCCAGTCAGGGTCTGCTCGCATCGAAGTTATCACTTTCTTTCCATTGGAGTCATTCATGAAATCAAGCTATCTCGTATCTTCCGCAGTCGCCGCCGCATTGGCCATGGGGCTGGTTGGCCAAGTCGCTGCGCAGGACAAGGCTGCCAAGGAGAAATGCTTCGGCATCGCGAAGGCAGGCGAAAACGATTGCTCAAATCTCAGCGGCAGCCATTCCTGCGCCGGCCAATCCAAAGTCGATATGGGCGCTGACGAATGGAAGTTTGTTGCCAAGGGCAGTTGCAAGGGCATGTCCGGCATGACTGCCGAAGAAGCCAAAGCCAAGATGAAGAAGTAAGACCGCAGCCGTGCAGACAGGCCAAGTTGAGAGGGCGCAGCGTATGGGTTCGGAGCCGC
Organism: Paucibacter sp. B2R-40; assembly: GCF_025717555.1. GTDB lineage: Bacteria > Pseudomonadota > Gammaproteobacteria > Burkholderiales > Burkholderiaceae_C > Paucibacter_A. The sequence goes on from NZ_JAJIRP010000007.1 coordinate 163,434, forward strand.
AATTGACGCAGTCGAAAGTCGGCATTGGTTGGCGCCAAGCTCATTACGATTTATTGCTGCAGAGCGCGCCTCCACTTGGTTTTTTGGAAGTGCATTCGGAAAATTTCTTTGCCGACGGTGGAGCGCCGCTGGCTGTCCTGATGGCTGGCCGCGCCCAATATCCGATCAGCTTGCACGGAGTCGGTTTGGCCCTGGGCTCGGCCTGTGGCTTGGATGCTTGGCATCTCGACCGCTTGGCGGCCTTGGTCGAGCGGGTCGAGCCGGTGCGGGTGTCGGATCACGCAAGTTTTGCACGCGTACCGGGTCAAGGCGACCTTGGCGGGCTGCATGCCAGTGATCTTTTGCCGATTGAGTTCAACCGAGCCAGCCTGGATGTGATGGTGAACCATGTGCAGCAGGTCCAAGAGCGACTGCGCCGGCAGATTTTGGTAGAAAACCTGAGCGCCTACGTCGGCTGGGACGGGGACAACATGGACGAGCCGGAGTTCTTCAATCAGCTGACGCAACGCAGTGGTTGTGGCTTGCTGCTCGATGTGAATAACCTGGTCGTGAATGCGCGCAACCGTGGCGCCAACAAGTTCGAGGCCGCACTTCAGGCCCGGGACTGGGTCGACGCCATACGCAGCGGCAGTGTCGGCGAAGTGCATTTGGCCGGGCACGCCGAATTGCCCGGCATCGTCATTGATGACCATGGCAGCCGCGTCAGCGCCGAGGTTTGGCAGGTGTTCGCTCACGCCATGCGGCGGTTTGGGCCGCTGCCCAGTTTGATCGAATGGGATACCGATGTGCCGGCGCTGGAGGTGCTGCTGAGCGAGGCCGAATGGGCCAGTCAGACAATTGCTGACTGTGCGGCGCTGGTGTCCGCATGACGGCCGCCCTGGTGTTGCGCCAACAGGCCTTGCTGGCTGCTTTGCTGGGGTCATCCTCGGCTGAAGGGGCGGGATTGATCGGCTTGCCTGGCGTGTTGAGTAGCTCTGGCGGAACGTCTCTTGAGCGCGGACTGCTGGCCTACCGGCTGAACGCGCAAGTCATGGCGGCGAAAACCTTAGGTGCGGTGTTCAAGTGTACGCAGAACGCCTTGGGCGATGAGGCCAGCTTTGCCGCGATGGCCTGGGCTTTTTGGCGCCGCTATCCACCGCTACGAGGAGACTTGGGGCAGTGGGGTGGCAGCCTGGCAGAGTTTTTAGCTGAACAAGACGGCATGCCGCAGTGGCTCAGCGATTTGGCTCGTCTTGAGTGGGCAGCTCACTGCTGCGAGCGGGCTGCGGACAGTGAGCTTGATGCGGCCTCCTTGGCTTTGTTGAGTGTTGTCGAGCCGCCAGAGCTGCGTTTGCTGTTCAGGCCTGGCGTGCAGTTGCTGAGGGTAGAGGCCCAAGCCTGGGCGCTTTGGGCCGACCAAGAGCTTGACGATGCTTCGCTGGGAGGCAGCGTTGGCCTTGTGATGGCGCGCAAGGCTTGGCGTGCGCAAGCGCATTGCTTGCAGGACGGTGAGTGGGCTCTGATGACCAGTCTGCTTGAAGGGGCCGATCTGGATTTGGCGATGCAGCAGGCATTTGCGGTTCAGGCTGATTTCGAATTCTCGGTGTGGCTGCAAGCCGCACTGCTCAATGGCTGGCTCTTGGGTGCTGAGAGTCAGTCTAAGTAAATTTTGTTTGACCGAAGCGTCGACAGGCCGCTTCCGCAAGCACCTAACGAACAAGGAAACACACCATGAAGGCGATCCTGAGCCTCGTCCTGCGCGCTCTTTGCAATCCAGGCCAAAGCTGCGGCCTTGAATCCAGCTTCCCGGAACCCTTGCGAGGTCTGCTGGCCCACGCGCAGTCTTTGGCTTTGTTGATGGCGCGGCTCTTTGTCGCGAAGGCCTTCTTTCTATCCGGGCTGACAAAAATTCACGATTGGTCGACGACGCTGGCGCTCTTCGAGACCGAATACATGACGCCTTTGTTGTCGCCCGAGCTGGCGGCCTGGATGGGCACGGGCGGTGAGCTGCTGCTGCCGGTCTTTTTGGTGCTGGGCTTGGGTGGTCGATTCGCCGCCCTTGGCCTTTCGGTCGTCAACGTGATGGCGGTGCTGAGTCTGAGCGATATTGCGCCGGCTGCATTGGTCGGCCATCAGCTCTGGGGTGTGCTGCTGCTGGCCGTGGTGCTCTGGGGGGCAGGCCGCTGGTCGCTAGACGCGCTGCTGCAGCGCAGGCTCACTCCAAAGGCTGGAAGCTAATCACCAATACCGGCGGCACTCGTCCGTCGACATCACGCGGCAGCTTCTCGGTTTTGTCGATGGCGCGCAGCACGGCCTTGTCCCACTCGGCGTCGCCGCTGGGCTTGAGCAGCTTGCGCGAGATGATGGTTCCGTCGGGCGCGACACGGACCTCAACTTCGGCCACCGGGTTGCCGTTCGGGGTGTCTGTAAAAATGATGTTAGGGCGGATGCTGGCCTTGATGCGCCCACCATAGGTCGCGGAAGGCCCCGAGCTCTTCAGTGCCGTGCCGGTGGCGTTGGGCGCACCATTGGCACCCGCCATACCTTGGATGCGGCGCAGGTTTTCTTGTCGCTGAGCGTCGAGTTTGGCTTCGGCTTGTTTGTCCAGCTTGAGCTGGTTTTCTTTCTTGTCTTTGTCGAGCTTGGCCTGCTTGAGCTTATCCTCTTTACGCTGTTCTTCCTTGCGCTGATCTTCTTTGCGTTGATCCTCTTTCAGCGCTAGTTCCCGCTTCTTGCGCTCGGCCTCAAGTTCGGCGGCGGCGCGTTTCTTTTTCTGTTCGCGGGCGATCGCAATTTCGGCATCACGTTCGGCTTGGGCGTCTTCTTCGACTGCTTTGGGCTCGGGCTTCTTAACCACCTCAGGTTCGGCTTCAGGCGCCGGTGGGACGACTTCTTTGGGGGCGGCGGCCTGCGGCACAGCCGACCATAGTTCAGCCTCAAAGGCCGGCGGCGCCTTGGTTCGCCAGTTGACACCAGCGCTCAGTGCCGTTATCAAGGCCGCGTGGGCAATGATGGCAAACACCAGGCCGCGTCCCATCAGCGGCGTTTCGGGAGGGCGCAGCGGATCGCTGTGGAGCAAAAAGAGTGAGGACATGGCCTTGTTCTTAATTGGCCGAACCGGCTGAACCGCCAGAGTTTTTGACCGCCAAGCCGACGCGTGTGATGCCGGCCGTTTGCAAGATGTCCATCACCTTGACGATGGCCTCGTACTTGACGTTTTTGTCGCCCGAGATCACGACCGGCGTGGCCGCATCACCTGCTTGCGCCTGCTTGACCCGCTCGGCGAGTTGCTTGAGGGTCAGTGGGCTGGCTTCTTCTTTGTCCAGCTTGAGTTTGAGCTTTTCGTCCGCGCCGACGATGACATGAATTACATGCTCGGGCTGGGCGCGGCTTTTCCCCACGCTGGGCAGGTCAACCAGGCCGGTCGTGATCATGGGCGCACTGACCATGAAGATGATCAGGAGCACCAACATCACGTCGATGAAGGGCACCATATTGATCTCGTTGATGGTGCGGCGGCGGCGTGAGCCGCGGGAGCTGATGGCTGCCATAGCTAAAGGCCGACTCAGCGGTTGGCCGAGCCGGCGGGCGCGGCTTGGGCGGCGTTGCGCTGCAAGATATTGGAGAACTCTTCAATGAAGGACTCCAGCGTGATCGCGCTGCGGTCGATCTGCCGGGCAAAACGGTTGTAGGCCAGGACCGCAGGAATGGCTGCAAACAGGCCAATCGCGGTGGCCACCAGGGCCTCGGCGATGCCCGGTGCTACCGTGGCCAAGGTCACCTGCTGCACATTGGACAGGCCAACGAAGGCGTGCATGATGCCCCAGATGGTGCCAAAGAGGCCTACATAGGGCGATACCGAGCCGACCGAAGCGAGGAAGGATAGATTGCTTTCCATCGCGTCCAACTCGCGCTGAAAGCTCGCTCGCATCGCGCGCCGGGCGCCGTCCAGCAAGGCGCCGGCTTCGGTGACGCGGCGCTCGCGTGACTTCAAGAACTCACGCATGCCGGAAGCAAAAATGCGCTCCAGCGGGGCGCCGTCCGGCTTGGTGGAGACCGCGCTGAACAAGTCGTTGAGGTTTTTGCCGGACCAGAACTCCTGCTCAAATGCCTCGTTACTGGAGTTGATGCGCGAGAGTGAAATCAGCTTGCTGAAGATCACGCTCCAGCTGGCCAGCGAGACCAGCAGCAGGGCAGCGATCACCATCTGTACGGTCAGGCTGGCATGGGCGATCAGGGAAACAATCGACAGGTCTTGATTCATGGATTCAGGGAAGTGAGGGCCTGGGTCAAGGAGGCGGGAATGCGGGTGGCTTGTAAATTGCCTTGTTGTGCTTGGCTGCTCTGGAAATGCACGCAGCCGATGCGGATCTCGCCCTCGGCCAGCAAGCGCTCGCCACAAAAGGCTTGCTGGAACAGCAACATGCTGGCGCGGCCGAGGCTGCGTACTTCGACGCTGACCTGTAGCAAATCGTCCAGCCGCGCTGGGCTCAGATAGCGCAGCTGTGTGCTGCCGACGACGAACATCACGCCGTCTTGCAAGCGCATCAACTCCTGCGAGAAGCCGAGTTCGCGCAGCCATTCGGTGCGCGCGCGCTCGAAGAATTTCAAATAATTGGCATAGAAAACCACGCCGCCGGCGTCATTGGACCGGCGTGGTGACACGGCATGGACATTCGGCGAAGGCCTTGATTTCAAATGATTTTTTACAAGTTCGCAAATGTCCATGGGCGGGCCGGATTCTCGCTCATTTTTGTCAAGTATGTCCATGGCCTGACGGTTGGCTCTGAGCTTGGTTAGATGCAGCCAATAGTTGCTTGCACTTGGCTGCAAATTCACCAGGCGAACCACTAGGTCCTGAGTCTTGTGGGTGAGAACATCGGTCTGCACACAAGCTTCCATAAGTAAAGAGGATATGGCGTCTCGCTGAGCTCTAAGGTTCGGGAAGGTTTCATACGCACTGCGGCATTGCTGCCTCTGCCTATGTAGGCGTTGTCTCTCTGTGGGGCGCGCCCGTCGCCTTGGCTGGATAGGTAAGTCTGGATATCCGTCATTAGGCCTGGAAAGCGCTGTGGTCATCGACTTTGCCCGAATCGAAGGGCATGAGCCAGCAATCCAGCGATCGGCGATTTCGCGCGATCGGGGACATCATTCGGTAACTTGCTGCCGCTGGGAGCCGACCCAATTTGAATTGACTGAACCCGCTTCGGCTAGCCAATGTGAATCGGAACATGCGGCCAATCTGAATCGGAACAAGTGGCCACGTTCAATCGGAACAGCTGAATGAATTGAAACGGGAATGGGCGGATTTTTCGGCCCGAAATACGCAGCCAGAGTTGGCTCGGCCAAGTCGGGGTGGGAAACCGCGCTGTACACAGTCGATGATTTCTGATTACGGCGATAGAGTGGAGGCCGCAGGAAGCTTGCGGTCAGATTCTCGAGCGTCATCTCAGGGTCTTCAAGCGCTAGTAGTGCGGTTTGCTGCCGCAGGACCGTTTCTGTCGTATCTGCTGTTCCTATCGGCGCATGGTGTTCTTGATGTTTTGTGCAGACCGCGACCTTTGAGACCGCCGGGATTCGGTCGGGACCAAGGAACAGCGTGGCGTATTCACCCGACGCATCAAGTAGCGTTACGTTCTGCGAGAGTGCTATCGGTATGCGACAAAGGGCTTCGATGCCTTCGGCCACAGAACTACAGGTTTCGAGCACGTAGCGCAGTATCAGAATGATTGAGAAGCCAAGGCCCTGAGCGCGGCTGCCACCAAAGGTTGCGCTTGCAACAAGGCCTGCGGCATTCATGCCATCAAGGCAACCGCCCCACGGCCTTTGAGCCTTGGAGACTACCTCGCGGCCGAACCAGGAAGTCGACTCGAAGTGGCCCGAGACGGTCTGGATTGGGAAGTCATAGTTTCGGACCAGAGCTGGACCTTCACTCCCAAGCCATACGGCCTGTGTGCAACCGAGCCGCAAGGGTGGCGGCCGATAGTGGCTGAGAATTTGGTGTGCCAATTCATCATCGCCGACCAGGTCGCAAACATGATCGTAGGAGGTAAGTAGCTCGGGCATGTGCTTGCGCAAGGCTCCCCTGCACTCAATCGAACTCGATGGCGAGCCGCAACGTTTTGCCGTCTCCTTCAGCGGTTGCATCTTGATGACCGACACGGATCCGCTCGTAGTTGAACGTGCCGATGAGCATTTCGGTCTCCTCGGCCGAAATGTCCCGAACTACGCGCGACAGCGCGATAGCTTCCTGATCCGACATGTCTATCTCGTCGATCGCGTTTCGAGCGACGTTCTTCAGATACCGGAGCTTCGAGGACTGAGTACAGGAGAGCACCGCGAGTACGGACTCGTTGATCAACTTGAACTGAGCATCTGTCAGATGCTCGATTGCGTCCGCGTGTTCTTGCAGAACCGCGGACATCTCGCGTAGTGCGCCTTCAACTCTAGCCTGCTGGCGCGTCGCTGCAAGTGACTTGGCGAGTACTGGGACCAGCGGTGCCAAGAGGGCAGCCGTTGGGGAGAGGGCCGCTGACGCAGCTGCAGCGAGAGTTAAGCCCGCCTCGACGCCGGGACTTCCTGCGACTCGCTCAAGTGCTGATGGGCGGTGAGGTGCGGACATGAGATGCCTAACGTCGAAGTTGAGCCGCGAGCGGCGGCTGGGCGCGGAAGGCCCAGAATGAAATGAGGGCCTGTAGAGACCAGCCGTTGCGAGGCGGCTCGAACGCCAGGTTAGGCCGCATTTTTCTGAATCGAGCCATTTGGTGGATTGAGACTTTTCATTGCTTACTGCATTGGCAGTTGTGGATTGCGCCGACGGAGCAAGCTGATTGCCCACGTACCGGCAACTAGAGCTGCGAACCAGATCGCCAAGTTCGCTGCCATTGCCTTGGGCAACAGCGTGTCGACACTCAGCAGAACACCAAGAAGATCTACAGACCCAGCAGGAGAAACTCCGGGCCCGTCAACGATGAACGGAACTGGCCAGCCGCCGGTGAGAAATGAACACTCATTTTCACAGCCGACCATACCAAGTTCAGTAGCGCTGACTCGCCCTGGAACAATCGTTGAAACGAGTGTCGCAACAGTCGCGACCGCGAAGAGAAGGAACATCTTGCGGAATCGGAGCATCTTGGATTCCTTGCGGCCTAACGTTGAAGCTGAGCGGCCGCAGCCAGCTGGGCGCGCGGAGCTGAAAATATACAGGCAGCGTAGCGCGGCCAGCTGGCGAAGGTCAACTCGAGCGACTGGTTAGGGATCTTGGTGGAGGAAATAGCTGGCATAGAAATCTCTCGCATCTTCCCAGTCTGGCTCAAAAGCTTCCAGGCAATGGCGGTATACCCGTTCTGCATTCCAGTCGTTTCGCGCAATGGCAGTATGACACCGCGATTCGTATTCATGCTTGATGTTCGGCCAACCCAACGCATGCATGCAAACTTCAATGAATTCAACCGGCGCGCGGCCAGGCAACTCGAGAAAGACAGCTTCGAACTCCGCCTGCAAATGAGGATGCGCTTTGATGATTGAAATCGCGGCATCCGCGAAAGGCAAAACATCAGACGCATTGAAGGACTCGGCTAGCTTCAACTCAGCGGCGTCGGCGAGTTTTACGATGTGTTCTGGTGGGATCAATTGGGAGAGCCCTAACGTTTGAGATGAGAGGCGGTGCCCGGCTTGCCGGGCGACGTCCTCTCGATTGAAGGGTTAGGCCTCAGTTGGTACCTGTACATGCGCTAGACCCGGCACACGGCTTGCACTCTACGGCCGCCCGATATGACTCGGCAAGCTCGACGAGGACAGGGATGAACTCCCGAACACTACCTGCCTGTGGAACTTGCATAACAAAGAAGTTGACGGTATTTGGCGCAGGAAAATAGACAGCCAACTCAGCGCCGCCGTTGCTATACCCGGTGTACTGCCATAGCTCGCCTCGGGCGCCAGACTTTGAGCGTACGCCTTGCAAGCGAGCCGCCTTGATGCTCTCCGTGCCTGCACGGTACATCTGAATGACCTGATCGACTTGCTCAGTGATTCGAGTGGAGTCGGGTCGAGTACCCGAAGAAGTTATGGGACGTGTGTAGATGGCAACCGGAGCGGACTGCCACGTTGTCCCGTTGGGAAAGAAGACCATTGGCACGCCATCCTTTTCTCCGACCTTGTTGTCCATGGTCCAACCACTAGGCGCATCGAAGTAATAGCAGTGGTCCGCACCGTGTGCATAGCCTGACATAGCGAACGCCTGACTACCAATCGTGAGAAGCGAAGTGACGGCGAGCGCGCGAATGAGCATTTCTGAGGCCTAACGTTGATTAGGGCGCAGTGCGCCCATATTCGATTCCAAGCCTATAAAAGGCTCAATGTAGTGCGCCCACTGTCGGTTATGGGCGCACTGCTTGGGTATGCGCCCATAACCGACAGTGGGCGCAGCGGAGACCGGCTTGGCGTCAAATTCCACAATCGTGCGCGGCAAAGCTTTTCCTTGAAGAATAACTTTGTGGCACATAGACTGTATGAATATACAGTCACTGAACTTGGCGTCTAAGCCCATGTCTACCTCCGCCAGCCCGACATTTGGATTCTCCAAAGTAAAAGTCCGCCGTAGTTTGCCGCCGTTGCTATCTAGTCGTCTCCTAGATCAAGTTCGTGAGCGAATCAGATACTTGCACTACAGCGACCGCACCGAGGAGGCCTATGTCCATTGGATTCTAAGTTATGTCCGTTTTCACCACAAACGACATCCGGCCGAGATGGGCCAAGCGGAGGTCGTGGCTTACTTAACTTGGTTGTCCAATGAGCGAAAAGTGGCAGCCAATACACACCGCTTGGCTTTGGCGGCGTTGCTATTCATGTACCGGGACGTATTGGGCCAGGACTTGCCGTGGATGTTTGAACTTGATCGACCAAAGATCAATCGCCGCTTAACCGAGTTGTTGGCCACGACCGAAGACTACATCTTGTCTCTTGGTGATGATGTGCAGCGCAAGGAGTTGAGGATTTACGCTGCATTCAAACGGCTCAAGAATTTTGCGACGATTGTTTTGCAAAAAAACCGACTGCTTCTTTACCTGCATTTGAAGCCCAAACAGTTGGGGCCATTGCCGCCCAACGCCCGTGACGTGGGTGAAATAGGGCATTGGGGTACCGGTGATCTTGAGGTCTCGCTGGTGGCGCAGGCCGATCTGGACGCAGTGAAGCCTCTGATCATGATGGCGTACGAGGGGCGGTGAGCATGAGTTCCTTTTCGGCTCAGCAGATTGACGCCTTTGTTGCCTCAATTGAGCAGTGGCGCTCCGCGTATCACCGTGCGCGCCTTCACTTTGTTGCTGTCGAGTCGGGGCCGCACCTTCTGATCGTTGCCGCACGTATTCTCTTGTTGGCCATCGGAGACGAGACTCCTAAGAGAAGTTTTCGCGCCGGGCGCATTGTGGCCGGCGAGTGGGAACTGCCCAGCGCTACTGATGGCCTTGAAGAGGTCTTGGCTGCATTGATGAGCGCGGAGGGCTTTGGGGTTCTGGTTATGACGCGGGAGGGCCTTGTCCGCACACTTGATCAAATCCCTTTCTATCCCGACGCGGATACGCTTTTTGAACGTGGCGTTGAAGCCGCTAACGACAAGCAGCAAAAGCGGAAGGCTGTGCTGGCAGGTCAGCCCGTGCAAGAGGGTCTAGTTGCCTCGCTGGTCGGTTCTGGCCAGACTCATACCGAGCAAATCTAGACCCCCGAGCCGAAAGGTTCTTCAAGCTCAGGCAGGACCATAGGCCGACCTCGTTCGTTCAAGGCTGCGCCAGTCACGACTGCGTTCAACATCAACTTGTTGTCCGGCAAACGATAGATTGACTGATTGAATGCGAGGCGGAGCCGTCCCTTTCGCTCAAACGCAGTCCGAACGACGAAGGAATCTCCGCTTGTCAGGGATGCTTTGAAGTCGGCCTCGATGCGGGTCACAACCAAGTCAATGCTGCGCTTGGCCAGTTCCGCAAAGCTGATGCCCAAGCTTTGAAGCAACTCATGCCGAGCGTGCTCCAGGTAGTTGAGGTAAACGGCGTTGTTAACGACATGCCCCATGTCGCATTCGTAGTCACGAACCTTCAGCTCAAGGTCCATCGCTGCATACGGTGCCGGCAGTCTCTGCTCGGATTTATTGCTCATCACGCTGCTAGCATGTCCATACCCCCAACACGCGCGTATCGGTATCTTCCCAATAGACACGCATCTCGCGTTTGAATGGGGGCTTCATGAACGCGCCGCCAAAAAGGATGTCAAACGAGCCACGGCTTCTTGCAAGTCGGCCATGCTGCTGGCGAAGGACAGGCGCATCCAGGACTCGGTGCCGGCGCGGCCAAAGTCACGTCCCGGCGTCAGCGCGATCTGGGTTTTGTGCATCAACTCGAAAGCTAAATCCCAGCTGTTGGCACAGACCTCGGCGCAGTCAAACCAGACATAAAAAGCGCCGTCCGGCATGACCGGCACTTTGAAGCCCAGCGCTTGCAAGGCCGGCACGATGAAATCGCGGCGCTCGCGCAGAGTCTCGCGACGACGCTCGAACTCGGCAATGGAGGCCGGCTCGAAACAGGCCAGGGCGGCATACTGGGCAATGCTGGAGGCGCAAATGAACAAGTTCTGCGTAAGCTTCTCGATCGGCGCGACCATGCCGGGCGGCAGCACCAACCAACCCAGCCGCCAACCGGTCATCCCGAAGTACTTGGAAAAGCTGTTGACCGAGATGATGTCCTCACCAAACTCCAGGGCGCTGCGCTGAAAGCGTGCGTCGAAACTCAGCCCTAGATAGATCTCGTCCACGATGGTGATGCCGCCGCGTGATCGTACCGCTTCGACGATCGCTTGCAACTCCTGCGGGGCAATCGAGGTGCCGGTCGGGTTGCTGGGGGAGGCCAGCAAGACGGCGCGGGTGTTGACGTCCCAGGCGGCTATGACTTGCTCGGCGCTTGGCTGAAAGCGCTGTTCCGGCCCACAGGTCAGCAGCACTGGCAAGGCATCAACGGCCGCCACAAAGTGACGATTGCAGGGGTAGCAGGGGTCGGGCATCAGCACCCGGTCGCCGCCCTCGAACAAGGCCAGGCAAGCGAGTTGCAAAGCGGCCGATGCGCCGGCGGTGATGACGATGCGTTCTGGTGCAATGCTCAAGCCAAAGCTTTGCAAATACCAGGCTGACAAGGCTTCACGCAGTACCGGCAGGCCGGTGGCAGCGGTGTACTGGGTCAGGCCAGCTTTGATGCAGGCCTGGCCGGCTGCTTGCACGGCGGGTGGCGCCACGAAATCGGGTTCGCCGATATTGAGGTAAATCATCCGCCGCCCGCCCTGGGCGGCGTCGCACAAGGGACCGCGGGCAATCTCTGCTGCCGACTTGGCGCACTCCATCACATAAAAGGGCTCGATTTGGTCGAGCCGACCCGCCAGCTTCATTTCAGAGCGTCGGGCGCCGCTGCTTGAACGGTGTTTTGCTTGGCGTTACGGGCCGCCACTTCCACGGGCCGCAGATCCACGGCTGAGCGGTCGAGCACACCGTTGACATATTTATGGCCGTCGGTGCCGCCAAAAGACTTGGCCAATTCGACCGCTTCGTTGATGACGACGCGGTAGGGGATGTCCATGCAATGCTTGAGCTCGTAGGCGCCAATCATTAGCACGCCATGCTCGATCGGCGATAGCTCGGTGGTCTTGCGGTCCACATGGCGGGCCAGTACGGCGTCTAGATCGGCGGCTTCGAGAATGCAGCCATTGAGCAACGCGTCAAAGTGGGCGCGGTCAACCTTGTCGAACTCATCCAACTCGCGCATATGGGCGTCGATGGTGGCGACATCGTCTCCAGTCACCAGCCATTGGTAGAGCCCTTGCAGCGCGGCTTCGCGTGAGCGGCGGCGGGCTGACTTGGCTTGCGGGCGCTTGGCGCTTGGTTTTGCAGCCGCCTTATCTTCAGTCTTGGCGATGTTCTTGGCGTTTGTGCTCACTGCAGTTCTTCCATCAAATTGGCCATCTCGACCGCCACACGTGCCGCGTCACGGCCTTTTTCCTCGGCGCGCGCCCAGGCTTGTTCTTCGTTCTCGACCGTCAATATCGCATTGGCGATCGGAATCTGGTTGTCGAGTGAAACCCGTGTGACCGCCGCACCGCTCTCGTTGGCGACCAATTCGAAGTGATAGGTTTCACCGCGAATGACGCAGCCCAGCGCGACCAAGGCGTCATAGTCCTCGCTATCGGCCATCGCATTGAGTGCGATCGGGATTTCGAGTGCGCCGGGTACGGTGACGTGCCGAATATGGTGTGCGCTAACGCCCAGCAGCCTCAGCTCCGCCACGCAGGCTTCAGCCAGGCGACTCGTGATAGCGTCATTGAATCTTGCCTGCACGATGCCGATGCGCAGGTCTTGCCCATTCAAAGCAGCCTGCGATTTAGGTGCCCCTTGGTCAGATGCTTGCAATTGCGCGTCCTCAGTTCTTGTTGTTGGGGGCCACAAAGCCGGTGACTTCGAGGCCATAGCCGGTCATGCTGGGCATGCGCCTTGGGCTGCCGAGCAAACGCATTTTGTGCACACCCAGATCACGCAGGATTTGGGCGCCCACACCATAGGTGCGCAGATCCATCACCTTGGGCGCAGCCTGCTGCGGCTCTGCATTCAAGCGGGCCAGCAGGCCAGCCGCCTCTTCGCCGCAATTCAGCAGCACGGCCACGCCGCAGGGCGCGCGCTTGAGTTCGGCCAAGGCTTGCTGCAGCGGCCAGGCGTGGCCACTGTTGCCGGCGTCCAGCAGGTCCAAAATCGACAGCGGCTCATGCACCCGCACCAGTACATCATCTTCGGCATTCCATGAGCCATGGCTGAGAGCCAGGTGGACGCCGCCGGTGCGGTCGGTGTAGGCGGCACAGCTGAATTCGCCTTGATGCGTCAAAAGCTTGCGCTCGGACAGGCGTGTGACCAGCGATTCATTGCGGCTGCGGTGCTCGATCAGCGCGGCGATCGTGCCAATTTTGAGTCCATGCTCTTTGGCGAACTCGATCAAATCCGGCAGACGGGCCATGGTGCCATCGTCCTTCATGATCTCGCAGATCACGGCGGCCGGCTCCAAACCCGCCATGCGAGCGAAGTCGCAACCGGCCTCGGTGTGACCGGCACGCATCAGCACGCCGCCGTCTTGCGCCTGCAGCGGAAAGATGTGACCCGGTTGTACCAAATCACGCGCTTCGGCCCCGCGCGCCACGGCTGCTTGTACGGTGCGCGCACGGTCTGCGGCGGAGATGCCGGTGGTCACGCCGGTGGCCGCCTCGATCGATACCGTGAAGGCGGTGGCATGCTTGGTGCCGTTGCGGCTGGCCATGGGAGGCAGCTGCAGGCGCTCGCAGCGTTCGCGCGTCAGGGTCAGGCAGATCAGGCCGCGGCCAAATTTGGCCATGAAGTTGATGGCTTCGGGGGTGACATGTTCGGCAGCTAAAACGAGGTCACCCTCGTTCTCGCGATCTTCTTCGTCAACCAGGATAACCATGCGGCCGGCGGCCATCTCGGCAACCAGCTCGGAAACAGGTGATATGGGCATAAACCCGATTGTAAAGGGCGGCGCTCGGTGATTCGGCAAGGGAGGGCTAATCTCGGTGCGGACGGGCGCGCAGCCGCAAGTCTTCGCCGATCATGCTGCAGTCGATCCAGTGCCAGGACTGTACCTGTTGCAGTGATTCAAACGGCCCAAGTGCAGCCATCTCAAGGCCTGCGCCCAATAGTTTGGGTGCCATATAGACCAGCAATTCGTTGACCAATCCTTCGCGCAGCAGCGAGCCATTGAGTTTGTGACCGGCCTCGACGTGCAGTTCGTTGATGCCGCGTGCGCCAAGGTCGTCGAGTACGGCGCCGAGGTCCACCTTGGCTCCTGCACCTGCCAGATTGACCAACTCGGCGCCGCCGACGCGCAGCGCCTGGGCATGCTGGGCTTGGGACTGAGGATCGACAGCGCAATAAATCAAAACCTCGCCGGGCGGGGCCAGCAGGCGTGCGTCGGTGGGCGTCTCCAGGCGCGAATCGATCACGACGCGCAGCGGCTGCAAGGCCGCCGGCACCAGGCGAACATCCAGTCTGGGGTTGTCGTCGCGCAAAGTGCCAATGCCAGTTAGCACCGCGCCAGCGCGACGGCGCCAAGCGTGGCCATCGGTTCGGGCAGGGCTGCCGGTGATCCATTGGCTGACGCCGTTTGGCAAAGCGGTGCGGCCATCCATCGAGGTGGCGATCTTCATGCGCACAAAGGGTCGGCCGGTCTGCATGCGGGAGAAGAAGCCGATATTCAGTTCGCGAGCTTCATCCGCCAAAAGGCCAACGCTGGTTTGCTTGCCGGCCGCAGCCAAGCGAGCGAGACCTTGGCCTGCAACTTGCGGGTTAGGATCTGCAATTGCGGCCACCACACGGGACAATCCGGCCGCGATCAAGGCATCGCAGCAAGGTGGGGTGCGGCCATGGTGCGAGCAGGGCTCGAGCGTGACAAAGGCGGTCGCCCCAAACCGCTGCAGACTTTGCAGGTCGGTGCCACGCGCCTGTGCGTCTCGCAGCGCCATCACCTCGGCATGCGGGCCACCCGCCGCCTGGGTATGACCGCTGCCCAGCAATCGACCGTCTGCTGCCACGATCACACAGCCGACGCGCGGATTGGGGTCGCTCAGTCCGATTGCCGCTTCGGCCAGCGCCAGCGCGTGGCGCATGGCGCTCACATCATCGGCAAAAAAAATCGGGCTGGCTGGCATGAGAACTCAGTCCCAGGGGGCCGGTTCGGCGTCGGCCGACTTAGGCTCAGGCTCAGGCTCTTGTTCCGGGGCGCTCGGCGTAGAAGGTCGCTCAGCCAAGGCAGCTCCGGCGGCCAAAAAGTCATGCTCACCGCCCAGACCATCGATCAACTCGGGGATCAGCTTGCATAGCTCACCGGTGGCGATGGCCGCGTCGGCGTCAAAGGCTTCGTCCTTGTCGCCGGACTCACGGCCTTCGAACACCACGTCCAAGAAACTGATCTTCTTGATCTGCAAGGTGTCGGTGAGCATGAAGGACACCCGGTCCCGCCAGCTCATGGCCAAGCGTGTCGGCGACTTGCCGCCGGTCAGGTGTTGGCGGACCTCCTCGATATCGAGTGAGTGGCGCGCATAGCGCACCACCGACTTCATCTCGTCCACGCTCTTGAGCTCGCATTCCCGATCGATGGTGAAGCCCTCAGGTGGAACACCGTCCATCAACCATGCGGCCATGCAACTGGCTGGCGCCTCGGCGGTTTGGATCAGATGCAGATTGAGTCCCGGCAGTTCCTTGATCAACAAGGTCACCACTTCTTCGGCCCGACCTGCACTGCCGGCATCGATCATCAACAGGTGCTGCGCCGGCGCGATCCAGACCCGTATGGCAGATTGCTTGGTGAAGGCCATGGGCAACAGCTCCAGCGTCGCTTGCTCCTTCAGGTCTTTGGTCTGCTTTTTGCCGGGTTTGCGGCCGGTTTCGGCCTCAATGCGCTCGGCCATTTCATCGGTGCGGCGTTTCACCACCGAACTGGGCAGCACACGCTGCTCGATCATCAACTTGAGCAACCAATGGCCACCAATGTCCTCAATCAAGGGGGCATGCTCAATGCCGCGCGGCGGCGCCCAACCCATCGACTGCTGCTGGGTCGCGCCGGTTTCCACAAAAGTCGTTTTGGCCAGGCTGTCTTCGATTTGTTCGACCGTGGGCTGCCAATCAAGGCCTACGCGGTACACCATCAAGTTCTTGAACACTGCAGACAATCCTTGTTCGCTGGACCCGCCCTCATGCTTGAGCGGGCAAAGCGTAGATTGTCACTCAGCTGGCGCCTGTTTTGTTGACTCAGGGCTGGTGCAGCACGGTGGCGGTATTGCTGAAGTAGCCCGCGGACGGATTGAGGCCGTGACCGGCAGGGCAGCTTTCACTGGCCTTGATGACAAGAAAGTTCTGCCGGGTCAAGGCGCCACTCACATTGACGTATTCCAACGGGTGCTCGGCATTGGAGATACTGCCGTTGCCGTCATAGTCGGCCGAATAGCGGCAGATCTTGCGCTGGTTGGTGTCGCCAGGAGCAAGCGGCAAGCCCGCCAAATTGAGGCGGCCAGACCAAGTCCTGGGCACAGCATTGTTCGGGTAGACGATGCAGTAGTAGCTGACAGCAGAGCCCGCGTTTGCTGTTACTTGAGCGCTGTCGTCATAGCACTCATGCGATGGAGCGGCAGGCACCAAGCCGGCATCGAGCGTTTGTGCGGGGCTGTTGGGTGAATTCGGATCAGGTGGCGAGGTGAGCGAGAAACGCACGAAACCGCTGAGTAAAAGGCCAAAGGTGTTGTTGCTGCAAGCCGCTACATCGTCTTTGCTCAAGCCCGTGGCCAAGGTACCCATCGCGACCGTGCATTTGCCGACGATGACACCGCTCAGGTTGTCGAACACCCAAGCGACGGTGTCGTTCAATGTCGGTACAAATACGCTCGTGCCATTGCCTAGATCATGTGCGCTGACCGGTATGCTTGATTCGCGCCCCATCGGACCTTGGACAGTGAGCGAAGCGGGCGCGATCGTCAGCGCCGCGCTCAATCCCGGATCAGCGCGTGAAATGATGCTGTCGATCTGTACGAACTGAGGGCCGCTGGCCCTGTCAAGCCAGTCAACTCTGACCCGCACCGCAGTTTGTGCCGACTGAGCTTCCGCCCAGGGGTCGACGGTGCGCGTCAAGGAAAAAACCGCATTGCTGTTGGGGTCGCCGGCATTGGCATTGACGGCCGGGGTCGAGATATCAGCCCATGCCAGCACCCCGGCGGCTGGGTTGGCTGGGTCGGGATGAGCCAACACCGAATAGGCTCGCAAACTTTCCATCTCTCGTTGAGCCAATCGAATCGCCTCGCCGCGCTGCTTCGACAGGTCGGCTCCGCGACGCAAATTTCCTTGCAGCCCGACCAAGGCCAGCATGCCAAATGCCATGATCAGCAAGGCGACCATGGCCTCGATCAGGGCTACGCCGCGACCAAAACGTCGCACGTCATTCAACTTGAGTTGGTGGTTTTGCATTTCAGTTCCACCAGCTTCCCTGTACCCGTACAAAACTTCCGGCACGGTTCTTCAATTCATCCATGACACTGGCTTGGTACCAGATGTCGACGGTACCGTCGACAGCCAAATCACCGTCGACCAGCAGTGCCCCTTGCAATAGGGCGGGCAGTCCGGATGTATTGGTCCAAATGGTGTTGCCTCGCGCATAGAGAAGGCCGGTCAATTGCAAGCCCGCATCGATGCGAACAGGGCCTTCCACAACGATGAGCATCGGGCTGGTGGCGGACCCCAAGACTGTGGCACTCAAAATATCTAGTGGGCCATTGATCCAGGCAAGCCTGACTCCTTTGGCGTAGGCCGCAGCCAAGCTCGGCCCGCAATCAAGGGCGCAAGTGATTTGGCGCATGGCGGGCTGGTTTACATAGCGCTGCAGCGACATACCAAAAAACAACTTGAACATTTGTTCCGGGGTCGCTGAACCCAAACCCGGGTCCGCGAATATCAAGGCTTGCTGGATGGGAGTGCCCGGCAAGGTGTCCAGGCGAGCTTCCAGCAAATTCGGCACAGTGTCGTCACTGGTCAACAGCAACAAACCGTTACTGAGTGGCTCACTGTTGTGCAGGCCAATCCCATTGGCGCCCAGATTGATGCTTCCTCTGACAGTGAGTGCGGTGGCGGGTGGCACCTTCAAGGCGCTCAGCAGCGCGGCGTCCAATTGAACTACCGCGCGCGCCAGAGTCATATCGCTGGACATGGCGTCAGCTTCGCAGTTTTGCGCAACGCTGCTGGTGCATCCGACAGACTCTATGCGCAAGTTGCCCGCTCGATTGCCAACTGGCGAGATGAGGCTGACTTTAAAGCTAGGCTGCATATTGCTTGCGCTAGCCGGCGCTGCAGCAGCGGACCAAGTTCCCGTTGGGCAGTTGCAGACCCAGCGGCCCTGTGCCTCTGTGCGCACGCAATCAGCAACGCTTCTCCTGTTTGCGATGTTGGGTGTAATCACGATGCCGGAGGGCGCAATCTCTCTGCTTGTCGATGCGATAGTCAGGTAGCGGTCACGAAATCTATCTGTCGCTGCGTTGCCCGCCAAGCAGGCTTGATCAATCTTGAGTCCATTGAGCATGCCAAGCGCCCATTCCGCGCCGGCATCTGCGGCCTCCAGCGACACACCGGCTCGGTAGTAATTGCTCGCAATGCGTTGCTCAAAAATCATGTTTCGATTGGCATAGGCAGCCATCATGGCCATGATCAAGAACAGCACCATCACGACGACCAGCGTGGCCGCGCCACGCTCGCCACGGTGCAAGTGCACATTCATGGGCAGGCTCCGAGGATCTCGTCATTGCGAATTCGGCTGGTCACCTTAATCGTTCGTTCAACCTTGCTGTCATGGACAGCGTGGCCCGTCAAACTGATGTCATAGCGGCGAAGTATCTGGCGCGGCGGGCAGGTCGCACTGCCAGGTGGGCATGCCGAACTGCACAGATCATCCAAGGTGACTTGTTGCTCATTCAGACCAACGTCAAAGGCAGTGATGACCAAGACATTGATATCGGTCAGCGGCTGCCATCTGTCACCGAGTCTGAACTTGAGTACGCCGCCGTCTTCGATCTTGAAACCGAATCTTTCGGTGCTCGAAGTCATCTCATTGTCTTCCGGGTCCGCGATCGCGACGTTGGTGGATCTGTATCTATCCTTGTGGCGTGAATAGCTGTATTGAAGGATCGAACTTCCTTGCTCTGTAGCTAGGCTGGTCGGGGCATAGCGATTCGCCACTGGCGCCGGTACTGATCCGGGTGACCAAACACCGTTCTGAGGGACTGCCCAGGACCCTGCTCGGCGCAGATCTCGCAGCATCAGATCGGCTGCGGCACGCAAATCTTGCTGGACCTGCGTTTCCAGCGTGAGCCGCCTGTGCTCAGCCAGTTGATTGGTCATCATCACGCTTGCACCCGCCACCACGATCATGCCGACGGCAATACCGACCATCAGCTCGACCAGGCTGACGCCACGGATTCCTGTTCGGCTACCGCGTTTTATGCGGGACATGCCGGTACTCCACTGAAATTTCCTCCTGCGGGCACGCAGATAGACACCCGACCCATGGCGTTGACCTGGACTTGCAACTTTGAACCCCGCATGCCAGCCACGGTCACGGCAAATCCTTCTGGCGCAGAACTGGACATGCGCGGTGCCTCGAAGGAAATCAAGTCGGTCTGTCCCACGACATTCATGCTGACACCCATGCTGGTGGGCACTTGATAAGTTCTCAACTCCAGCTTTGTGCCGCTACAGGCAGTTCCGGACGGGCGGTTGCAAAGGCAATTTCCGAGCAAACCGTTGATGAAGATCGTGTAACAAGTCATGTCCGATGGCTGTGCAAATTTCACAAAGACAGGCAAGTTGCGGCCCAATCCGGCTTCGGCTCGGGCATAGGCCAAGTCATTGCTGAGAGTTTCAGCCACCATTTGAACCCGTCGGCGATTCAGCATGTCGGCCAAAGAGGGCGCAGCCAAGCCCAGCAAAATCCCGCTGACTGCCACGACAACCAGCACTTCTGTCAACGTGACACCCCGGAAATGGCGCCGACTCATTTTGGCCAACATTTTGCTGAACTATCCTGGTCACTGCTGTCTTTGGCTTCATAGTAAATACTGCCGCCATCGATGCGCATGGAAAGCGTGGTGCAGTCGCTATCGCGGCCCTGAGGACTGGCGGAGTCAGCCATTGCCTTGGCGATGTAGCCGTAATTGAAACTGGCCGGATCGCGCACGCCAGCAAGGCTAAGGTTGTAATGTTTCCCAGGCGATTGGGTTCCTAGCTTGAGCTCATCATCACCCAAAGACGAGGCGTAGCTGCCGCGATTGCTGCGCCAACGCTCCTGCGCCTGCGCGATACCTGCCAGGGCGTTGATGGCATCGGCGCGCCGGCCTTTGGCGACTTGCTTTTGGTATATGGGCAGGGCCACCAAAGCCAAGATGGCAACAATGACCACCACGAACATCAATTCAACCAAGGTAAATCCAGTCACCAAGGATGGAGAATTTGTTCGTTCGAACAATGCAAAGCTGGATTTGGTTTTGGCAATTCTCATGCTGTGATTATGAGAATTCAGCGACCGGCGGCGGTGGCCTTGTCTTGCCGTTTGTCCTTGGGAAAAGGCCTTTGATCGAATCCCCCCGCATTCAAGGGGGTGGGCTCAGCAGCGCGGGAAAAGGTGTAATTCACCTGTCGGAGAGCAAGATCTGACTCGACCGGCAATACTGACCACGTGGCGGATGGTCTCGCCATTGTTCGAACTGATGTCTATGCTGCCCGTGCTGGTCACAGCCCCTTGGCGAGCTTGAAAGCTCATATTGGCGACATTGGCTCTGACCGCAATATTTTGGTCCGATGGAATCCACTCGAGCTTCAAGACTCGCTCGTTTGCTGCACAAACTGCTTGGCCGTTGGCTTCGCATTGGCATTGCCCGGATGCGCCCGTGTGCAGGATGTAGCAACTACCGCCAGCATGGCGACTGAATCTCAACTGCACGGCATCGGCACGACTGACTGCTTCGCTGCGTGCCTCTTGCAAATTGGCCATCATGGTCTGAGCCACCAACTCAAGCCTTTGGCGCTGTTTGAGTTGGGCCAGTGAGGGCAGCGCCATGGCCATCAGGATGGCGGGGACGGCGACGCACACGCATAGCTCAACCAAACTAAAGCCGCGGCACTGCAAAGAAGTGGACAGTAATTTGGGCACGGCGGACCTCTCATATTCAGTTGCGACTGAACACAATTTAGACCGCAATGTTCCCGACTTCTGTCCCTCTGGAGGGGGCTCCATATCCCCCATTGGGGGGGGTACTTAGATTTCCCGAATCAATTGCCTGAACTCGTCCACATCTTCAAAGCTGCGGTAGACGGACGCAAAGCGCACGTACGCGACCTTGTCGATTCGTTTCAATTCCCGCATCACAAGCTCACCCAAGCGCGTGGAGGGCAACTCGCGCGCGCCGCTGGTCAGCAAAGTTTCCTCAATCTTTGCCAGTGCGGCATCGATTTGTTCAATGCTTACAGGCCGCTTGCGAAGCGCCAGTTGCATCGAGGCGCGCACTTTTTTCGGATCGAAATCGGCGCGCGTCCCGTCCTTTTTGACCACCACGGGCAAGGCTATTTCTGCCCGCTCATAGGTGGTGAAGCGTTTGTCACAGCCCAAGCAGCGTCGCCTGCGGCGCACCACATCGCCTTCGTCCGATTCCCGCGTCTCTGCAACTTGGGTTTCGGCGTGACTACAAAATGGACAACGCATGAGCTGTGAGGACGGAGCGGTCTATCAACGGTAGACCGGGAAGTCACGCGTCAGCGCGGCGACTTTGGCTCGTACCGCAGCCAGATTGGCTTCGTCATTGGGATTGTCCAAGACATCAGCGATCAAGTTTGCAGTCAAGCGAACTTGCTCTTCCTTGAAGCCACGCGTGGTCATGGCCGGCGTACCCAAGCGAATGCCGCTGGTGACCATGGGCTTTTGAGGATCATTTGGAATGCCATTCTTGTTGCAAGTCATGTGCGCACGGCCCAAGACGGCCTCGGCTTCCTTGCCCGTCATGTTTTTCGGACGCAGATCAACCAGCATCACATGACTCTCGGTGCGGCCGGACACTATCCGCAAACCGCGCTTGATCAACTCCTCGGCCAAGACAACCGCATTTTTCAACACCTGTTCTTGGTAGGCCTTGAACTCAGGCGTCAGCGCTTCCTTGAAGGCAACGGCCTTGCCCGCGATCACATGCATCAAGGGGCCACCCTGAATGCCCGGGAAGATGGCGCTATTGATTTGCTTGGCTACGTGGTCCTTCATCAGGATGATGCCGCCGCGCGGTCCGCGCAGGCTCTTATGTGTCGTGGATGTCACAACGTCGGCATGTGGCACCGGATTGGGGTAGACGCCGGCGGCAATCAAGCCCGCGTAGTGCGCCATGTCGACCATGAAATAGGCACCGATTTCCTTGGCAATATTGGCAAAGCGCTCGAAGTCAATGCGCAGGCTGTAAGCCGATGCACCGGCGATGATCAGCTTGGGTTTGTGCTCGCGCGCCGTGCGCTCCATCGCGTCGTAGTCAATCGCTTCGTTGGCGTCCAGCCCATAGCTGACCACCTTGAACCACTTGCCGCTCATATTCAACGGCATGCCGTGGGTCAAGTGGCCGCCTTCCGACAAGCTCATGCCCATGATGGTGTCGCCGGGTTGCAGCAGCGCAAAGAACACGCCTTGATTGGCCTGTGAGCCCGAATTCGGTTGCACATTGGCATTCTCGGCGCCAAACAATTGCTTGACTCGGTCAATCGCCAATTGCTCGACCACGTCGACATATTCACAGCCGCCGTAATAGCGCTTGCCGGGATAACCTTCTGCGTACTTGTTGGTCAGTTGACTCCCCTGCGCCTGCATGACTGCAGGTGAGGTGTAGTTCTCGGACGCGATCAACTCGATATGGTCTTCTTGGCGCTGGTTCTCGTTTTGAACGGCGGCCCACAAATCGGGGTCGACAAGCGCAAGAGTGGAAGTGCTACGGTCAAACATAGATGGGTGCATTGCTCAAAAAATGGAGTCCCCATCTCGACAGGCCTCAATTGGCTTGGAAAAACGGGGCTGCCCAGGCGAACGGCTGAAAACAGCTTCTGAAAGCTCGAAGCTGCCCGCGCTTCCCGGTGGTCCACCACCTCGGGATGCCCCTGATTCGGCCGTAGATGCCCAAAAAGCAAAGACCGCTGCAGGACGCAACCTTGATCGCCAGTCGCGCAGAATTTGGAGTGTAGCGCCTGCCGGGATCCCTCTGCTGATTGGGCATGCAGGCGGTTGGCGCGCCTATCAGTCAGCGTGCCAGTGCGACACGCTCATCGGTGACTCTGGCCTCGATCTCTGGAGGTGCACTCTTCGTCGGCAGGCTCTCGCGCAGCGGCTTGTCGATCGGCTTGCGGCCTGCCGCAACGGCCTTCATTTGCTCATGCATGGCCAACACACGTTGTGCATATCCGCCGTCATCGGGCAAATTAGCCGCGCCTACATAGTGTTTCAGGCCTTCGTCCACGCTGCCTGCTCTTTGAATGTTTTCCTTGAGCACTTGCACGCCAACTCGAAGATTGGTAATCGGGTCAAAAGCGGCGAGGTTGCCGCCAAAGGCCTTGTATTTGTCGTTGTGCACGCTGGTCAGCACCTGCATCAGCCCCTGCGCTCCGACCGAGCTTTGTGCAAAAGGATTGAAACTGGATTCAATCGCCATGATGGCCAGGATCAAGGTGGGTTCAACCTGCGCACGCTGGCCCACGGACCAGGCTTCTTGTACCAACCGGCTGATAGGTTCGGGAGCCACTCTGTACTTGCCGGCCAACCAATGCGCAATCGCTGCCTGCTGCCTTGGTAGATCCTTGGGGTCCGAGGCCGTGGCCCGGTTCACCGCATCGGGCTCATTGCTGGCGAACAGCGTGTTTCCTTCCGCCATTGCGCGAGCTTCTTCGCGGTCATGCAGCCAACCCAGGGCGTGGCCCTCGAGACGCTGCTGTAAGTCGACTTGGCTGGCGAAGGTGAAAACAAGCGCAACCACAGCCAAGCCAACGAGGGCAAGGGTGTTGTGGCTCACCACCAGCAATCCTTGGCCGATGTCGCGAGCAAACAAGGACAAGGCGGCACCGGTATTGCGTGCCAGGGACAAAATTTCTAGACGCGCTGTCATGCGACTCCTTTGTTCTCTACCGCTCGCCTGCCTTGCGCTGTTGAGCGATGGCTGACTTGCGGAAGTGATAATGGGCCGGACCGTATGCAGCTGAAACGACCCAGGTCGTAGCATTTGCATAGGATTGCCGTCCATCGGCAGCGGGGCGTCTTCGCCCTCCCTAGGCAAAGACACGGGTTTACCCTGAATAAACAGGACGAGCGGATTCTAAGGTCCAAAGATAACCCGTCAAGCTTATAAACCGTATTTATAATTACCAAAAGTTATGAAGTACCGTGATCTGCGTGAATTTATTGACGGTTTAGAAGCTGTAGGCCAGTTGCAGCGCATAACTGAGCCTGTCTCTCCAATATTGGAAATGACGGCCCTGAGTGACCGCGTCTTGCGTGCTGGCGGCCCGGCTCTGCTGTTTGAGAATCCAGTCGGCCATAAAACTGCCGTGCTGACGAATCTTTTCGGTACAACCGACCGAGTGGCGCTGGGCATGGGCGCGCGGAGCTTGCAGGACTTGCGCCAAGTCGGCCATGTGCTGGCTAACTTGAAGGAGCCCGAGCCTCCCAAAGGCATCAAAGATGCCGGGCGATTGCTGCAGATGCTCAAGTCATTGTGGGACATGAAGCCCGTCGTGGTTCGCAGGGCGGCGTGCCAGCAAGAGGTATTCGAGGGTTCGGAAGTCAATTTGAAGGCCTTGCCGATCCAGACTTGCTGGCCTGGCGATATTGGGCCCCTGATCACCTGGGGGCTGGTCGTCACCCGTGGCCCACAGAACATCGCGCAGCCGCGAGCAAGGCAGAACTTGGGCATCTATCGCCAGCAAGTCATCGCCCGCAATCAAGTGATCATGCGTTGGCTGGCGCACCGGGGTGGCGCCCTGGATTTTCGCGATTTCGCGCTGGCCAACCCAGGTCAGCCATTCCCCTTGGTGGTGGCGCTAGGTGCGGACCCCGCGACGATTTTGGGGGCCGTCACGCCTGTGCCTGATGCACTGTCTGAATATCAATTTGCCGGCTTGTTGCGTGGATCGCGTACCGAGTTAGTGGACAGCGGCGCCGGTCAAAATGGACGCATGCTGCAGGTACCTGCCAGTGCCGAGATTGTCTTGGAGGGTTGCATACCGGCTGCGGCAATTGGCTATAGCGGGCTCAGTGAAGACGGCGTGCGCCTGAAAGAGAAGGGCGGTTACTTGCATGCGCTGGAAGGGCCGTTCGGTGACCACACCGGCTACTACAACGAGCAAGATTGGTTCCCGGTTTTTGAGGTGCGCCGCCTGACGCAGCGCAGCCAGCCGATCTATCACTCCACTTACACCGGCAAGCCGCCGGACGAACCCGCCATTTTGGGCGTGGCCTTGAATGAGGTGTTCGTACCAATTTTACAAAAGCAGTTCAGTGAAATCGTCGATTTCTACCTGCCGCCCGAGGGCTGCAGCTACCGCATGGCTGTGATCTCGATCAAGAAAGCCTATCCGGGTCATGCCAAACGGCTGATGTTTGGCTTGTGGAGTTATTTGCGCCAATTCATGTACACCAAATTCATTGTGGTGGTTGACGATGACATCAATATTCGTGATTGGAAAGAAGTGGTCTGGGCCATCACGACACGCATGGATCCCGTCCGCGACACCACCTTGGTTGACAGCACGCCGATTGATTACCTTGACTTTGCCTCTCCGGTCAGTGGCTTGGGCGGAAAAATGGGTCTGGACGCGACCAATAAATGGCCAGGCGAGTCCACGCGGGAGTGGGGTGTGCCCATCGCCATGACGGTGGAGGTACAAAAAAGTGCCGACCGCTTGTTTGAGCAACTGTTCGGAACTTCAGCATCGGGTTTGCCCGGGGCTTGAAAGTCTGGAAGTTTTCGCCTAAATTTGTAATGCCTGTTTAAGGCACAACCTCTGGCGCAATCATTGCGCGCCAGGAGCCCTTCGGCAAATCGCCTTAGAGCCCCAAAGGTGGCGTAAGCCATCCACCCTCCGCCGCCTTCTGGCCCCGGAGGGTTTCTCATTTTGGCTGACTGGTTTTAGTCGGTCTTTCTAGTACAAGCGGGGCAAGCATTGCATCGCGGCCAACCCTGCCACTAGATTCGGTAGATCAGGCTGATCCAGGCAATCGGCTTCTTTTGCGTGCTGGTGTCTGCTTGCGGCGGACCGCCTTTGCCTCGCCAAGCCAAAGCGGCGTCCAACTCCCAAGTATTGATCTGCATCCTGGCCCCTAAGCCCGCACCACTCAGTTTGCGACTGTTCTGCAGTGTTTGCGGCGCTGGCACTTTGTTAATTTGCACCTTGCCTATGTCAAGAAAAGCATAGGGTGCCAAGGTGCCAAGGGCGTAGCGCAGTTCCATCTGAGTTAACCAGGCTTGGTCGCCCGTTGCTTCGCCATTGGGGAAACTTCTAACGCCGCCTGCGCCGCCAAGGGTGATGCGCTCGCTCGAATCCAGGTTCTTGTCCGCCATTTGAGCGCTGAGGCGGCCGAAGAAGCTCAGGCCTGTCGTCAAGTTTTGCATGCGCACAAGATCAAGGTTGATTTTGTTGAAGCGACCTGCCGTATGGTTGTCATCGACCGAACTGAGGGGTTCGGCCAACTTGAGCTTGCCCGGTGTCAAGCTAAGGCTGCCGAAGCTAACGCCCCCCAGTCCGAGCTTGTCTCGGCGGTCAAACTCGAACGCAAGCACAAGTGCATCGCTGGACTTGCCTTCGCTGATGCCTGCTTTGGAATCCTGCAGTCGTTTATGCTGATATCCGGCCGAGACTTTCAGATTTGCATTGTTGGTGCGCAGCAAGGGGTAGTTCAACCCCAGATTGCTGACTTTGGCAGTCCCCCTGGCATCGGCCGAGGCAAATTCCTTGCCCAGTTGATAGTCAGTGTGGGCGTAGCCGAAGGTGGCACGCAGGCCTTGGCTGCCCAGCGGTGTGTTGTAGGTCAGGCTACCCAGCCAAAGTTTTTCATCACTGACGAGGCTGCGCAGGCTGATCTGGTCGCCTAAGCGCAAGGGGCTGTTCCAGTCCAGATTGACTTGCAAGCGATTGCGGCCGCTATAGCGATTGCCATGGTTGTCCAGGCCGACGCTGCCTAGCAGGGTCGAAGCGCGAGTGACTTCCACCTCAAGATCGCCGCTGCCGACTTTGCTCCCTGGTTGCATCAAGGGAACGGCCAGGACTCCGGGCAGATCGCCCAAAATCAAAGTCACACGCTCAAGTGGTTCACTTGATATGACGACGCCGGTTTGGAGCGCGCTCAGGAACTGTTCTGCCTGTGCAGCCCAAGATGGGTTGCTGCTCTTCGTCCGGATCTGACCGAACTCCCCCTCCAGCACCTGGATGCGCAAAATACCGTCGCGTAGATCTTGCGGCGGCAAGTAGGCGCGAGCAAAAAGAAAACCCCGTTGCTGGTAGAACTCGCCGACCCGGTCGGCCAAGCCGCGCAGGCCGGCCATGTCAAACTTGTTGCCTTGAGCGTCGGCCAGCAGTGCGACCAGCGAGTCGTTGTCGATCACTGTATTGCCGCCAATTTGCACCGAGTTGATCAGCACCTGCGTGCCTCCGGGCAGCACAATCTCCGTGCTTGGGGCAGGCATCGTGAGCCGCGGCGCTTGGCGCTGCGGTTCAGGCAGGCGTCTGAGTTCTTGCGATAGTTGCCCGGCATCCGGTGGGGTTTGTGCATTTGCGCTCAGACTCGCTATGCCGGTGATCAAGGTCAAACTGGCTAGGCTCACGAGGCGCAAGACATGGGTTTCAGATGGAGCCATGAATTGAGGACTGGTGGAGCAACGATACTGACGATTCATGGCTTGATTCATTGTTCTTTCCCTCCTTCTTGACCCGTAGTTGGCGCGGCGCGCAAGTCCGGCAATCGAATGCCTCCTGCGAGTACCAACATTCGCAGGGCGCCGGTGGATCCGATCGAGTTCGATGTATCGCTCGTGAGTGGCGCGGCCGGCGCCGTTTGTTTGGAAGAGCCGGCGGCCTCATTGCTCGAGCTTGCGGCTGGCGTGGCCGATGCGTCGATCAAGACAAAGGCGCCGGTATCGAACTTGGGTACGCTTATCGACGGGGGAATGGCCACGACAGTTGTGGCGGACGGTGTGTTGCCGGCAATCACGTTGGCATTGACTGCCGGGGTGATGCTCAAGTCCCCGTTGATGGCAGTGATGGCGTAATTGCTATTGTTCAAGGCCTGAGCATTGATGACGTGATTGCCGATGCTCTCGCCGGCGGCACGACTGAGTGCCCCGCCGAGGCTGTCGCCAACGACGAGGGTGCCGCCGCTGACCTGGTAGCTGAGGGTGGGATCGGCGTTGCCATAGGTCTTGGACTTGTTATCGGCCGTGACTGTGATGGGCCGCTGGGTAATACTGAAGATGCTGTTGACGGGCGTGATGGCGTAGTTGGCATTTGCCAGCGCCGATGGGTCAATGGCATAGCTGCCGACATTGTTGCCGCTCGCACGCGTCAGGCCCCCAGCCAGCGTGTCTTCTCCGACCAAATTCCCGCCGCTGACCTGCCAAGTGAGGGCTGGATCGGCGTTGCCGTAGACCTTGCCCTTGGCATCTGCCGTCACAGTGATGGGACGCGGGCTGATGCTCAAAACACCGCTTTTGGCGTTGACCACATAGTTGCCGTTCACCAAAGCCGAAGCATCGACCGCGTAGTTGCCGACATTGCTGCCCGGCGCACGTGTGAGAGTCCCCGAGAGCGTATCTTCACCGACCAGGTTTCCGCTGCTGACTTGCCATGTCAAGGCCGGGTCGGCGTTGCCATAGACCTTGTTCTTGGTGTCCGCCGTCACGGTGATGGGGCGCGGATTGATTGTCAGAGTGCCGTTGTTGGCTGTGATCAAGTAGTTGGCGTTCGCCAAGGCCGAAGCATCGATTGCGAAGTTGCCGGCGTTGCTGCCCACCGCACGTGTGAGTGACCCCGAGAGCGTATCTTCACCGATCAAATTGCCGCTGCTGACTTGCCAGGTCAGGGCCGGGTCGGCGTTGCCATAAACCTTGTTCTTGGCGTCCGCTGTCACCGTGATCGGCCTTGCGCTGATATTGGCGGTGGCCGAGGCGGTGGTGTTTTGCAGGGCGTAATTGGTCGCGTCGGCGCCACTGATACTGATGCCGCTGACCGTCACCGCTTTGGCATTGCCCGCATTGGCATTGGCAAAACTGGCGGTGCTGTGTGCGAAGCTCACCACATCGTCGGCAACGATGTCGGTCGAGCCGCCGACCGCGATAGCCACAGGGCTGCCGTCATAGACCTTGTTGCTGACCGTGTAGCTGGCCGTCAAGGGTTTGGCTGTGATGCTGCCCGTCACCGTGCCGCCACTTAAGCTGTAGTTGCTATTGGATAGAGCCAGACTGCTGCTGGCGAAGGCCGTGTAGGTACCGACGTTCTTGCTGCCCACCGCTGCCGAGCCCGTTACGGTAGGGCTGGCGTCGCCATTGAGCATGCCCGTCAGCGCGAAGCCTGACGCTATCGAACTGTTGCCGTCATAGGTCTTGCTGACGCTCAGGTTCAGCGAACGCGGGGTGATACTCCAATTGGCGGCAGCGCCGGCGTTCAAGGAGTAGGCTGCATTGCCCAAGGTGACGCCACTGGCATAGCTCAAGCTGTAGGTGCCGACATTGGATGTGCTGCTTGGCGCGCCCGTCCAGACCGCTGTGCCGGTGGCTGAAGCGTCTGAGATCAGGTTGCCTCCTGAATTGGCGTCGAAGAGCGAATAGCTGAAACTGGGCTGAGCGCCGTAGACGCTGCTGGCGGGGTTCAGGCGCAGATAAATGGGCGTGCTGCCACCGCCGGCGGCCTGTCCGACCGAAGTGATGGCGTTGTTGATCATGCTGACCGGCGCTCCGGCGTAATACCAAACAAAGCCGCCCGATTGGCCGCTGGCCAGATCGCTCAGGCGCTTGAACATGGCGTAGGAGCCGTCCACGCGGGCGCTGTTGATCAGCGAGGTTCGAGGGTCCTTGTTGGTGGAGTTGGACAGGCTACAGCAGCCAGCATGCGCCATGTCCACGCCGTCCGAAGTGGAATAGAACAACACGGCTCCGCCGGTAGTGCCGTCATTGTTTTCCGTAATCTTGAGCGCGTTCGAAGCGGTGTTTTGTGTGGGCAGGCTCACGAACGCATTGCTGACGATATTGCCCTTGGACTTGTAGCTGGAGTCACCCAGGCCCACATAGTCGTCGCGTGTCCCTATCCACAAACGTAGATTGCTGAGTGTGTTTGCGCCCAAATTGGTCAGCTGAGTTTCGGTCTTGGCGTATTGATTGCCTGTCAGCAACTCGAAACTGTTCTGTACGCGAATCAATTGGCCGGCACCCATATTTAAAGTGGCCATACTGACGATGGTGCCCAATCCCTCTCGATAGCCTGCAATGTTGATGGACTTGTTGCTCAGTGCAGCGTTGAAGCTGTCTTGCGTGGTTTTCACTGTCCCGTTGTAGTTCCAGCTATTGCTGCCGTCCCCACCCACAGCCACAGCCAGATCCAAGGGATTGCTGCTGTATGTCATCTGGTACCAGCCGTTACGGCCGGCGGTGACGTTGTCGAAATAGAAGGGCTGACGCAGCTGGCCACTGGTATCGATGGAGTCCTGGCTTCCATTGCCGAAGCGAAGTAGCCCGTTGTCCAGCACCAGGTTCTTGCTCACTCCGCCGCTGCCTTTTTGCCAGGTAAAGGCCGCCCCGTTTGGGATCAGGATCTTGACGCCATTGGCCACGTTGTATCCGGCACCAGTGCCGTTGCTGCTGGCCTGGCCATAGATAAAAGCAAGGCTTGCGCTGCCGCTGGCGTTGAGGTCGGCATTGATATTGATGTGTCGCTCTGCCGTCAAGGTCAGCTTGTTGGCAGCCCAGCTGACTGTGTCATTGACATGGATGTCGCCATTGCCGCCTGTGGTGCCCTGGCTGGCGGTGGCTATGGTCACGTTGCCACTGCCCAGATCGGTGCTCAGTTGTGCGCCGGTGATATTGCCGCCGCTGGCTGCGATCGTGTAGTCGTTAGGGTCGATCAACCAATTGCCGTTTTGACCATTGGCACTGAGCGTTGTGACGACCCGACCCGCATGGAATTCAAGCTGGGCTGCACTGGTCTCCACGAAGCCGCCGCGGCCGCCTTGGGGCGCACTTGCATCAAGCCGCCCACCCACAAGCACCCGGCCATGTTCGGCGTCGCCCAGCAGAAAAATTTCACCGGCTTGCCCGTTTGCCAAGGTGTGCGCCTCTGAAACGCCGGTATGGTTAATCACCGTTCGGGTGAGTTCACCTGCAGCTTTCGCGCTCAAATAGATCAAACCGCCATCGGCACGCGCGCCGCCGCCTTGTTCAATCAAGGCATCTACTGCGGCCTGCTCGACCTTCAACTTGACCGGGCCGCCCAGGTCCAGAATGACCTTGGAGCCCGCGCCCATCAGCACCTGGCCGCCGCTGGCGTTGATGCTGCCGCTATTGCTGATCTTGGCAGCAATCAACGCGACCGTGCCGCCCGCTGCGGCCGAAATCTGTCCCTGATTGATGATGGCGTTGGAACTGTCACCACTGAAACGGTAGGGGCCGGCGAGGAAGTCCTGCGTGTCCAGCTTCAAGGTACTGGCCACTAGCGAGCCGACATTGACCTGCGCTGTCGGCGTGAACAGTACGCCGTTGGGATTGAGTAAAAAGACCTGCCCGTTTGCATTCAAAGCGCCTTGGATGCGCGATACCTCGTTGCCCACCACACGGTTCAGGGCTACCGAACTGCTTGAGGGCTGAACGAAATTGACCGTATGGCCTGCACCAATATTGAAGCTGCGCCAGTCGGTTGCCAGCAAGGCGCTGTTTTGCTGCACCGTCAGCACATTGCCTAGCGTACGAATCTGCGCCTGACCCGCAACCACTTGGGCGCCACTGGGCAGATTGGCCGTACTCGGCGTTTGGGCCACGACCAAGCCGGCGCTGAAACAGGCGCTGAGGCAAGCGACGAATTGGCGTTTCCTCAGCGCTGAGCGGTACTTGTTGCGGCCATGGCTCGGAGGTGCAGAACAGTCAGTTGCTGTATGCCTCAGTAGGCTGGAGGAAGCCCATACAGGTTTTGATGGAAGACTCATGAAAGGACTCCAAGGGGTGGCAAGGTCTTGCTTTGATCGCGCTCTCAGCGAGCCAAATCTGCCCGGGGGCAAACAGCCTGGTATCGACAAAGAAAACACCGGCTTGAGTATTAATTCACGGTTTTTGCTGGTCCCGCAATAAGCGCGGGCCACAGTTCACGGCTTTGGCTTGACCGAACGATGCGTTAACCTCCCGGCCATGAACGAAATCACATTCTTCTGGCACGACTACGAAACCTTTGGTCGCATCCCCCGGCGCGACCGTCCGGCGCAGTTCGCAGGCCTGCGTACCGATGCCGACCTGAACGAAATCGGCGAACCCTTGATGCTCTATTGCCAGCCAGCACCGGACTTCTTGCCCGACCCCGAAGCCTGTTTGTTGACTGGCATCCTGCCGCAGACTTGCCTCGAAAAGGGCGTTCTAGAGCATCAGTTTGCCGACGCGATCGAAGCTGCTTTGGCCGAGCCCGGTACGGTTGGTGTGGGCTATAACTCGATTCGTTTTGATGACGAAGTGACGCGCCATTTGTTCTGGCGTAACTTGATCGACCCCTACGCGCGCGAGTGGCAAAACGAATGCGGTCGCTGGGACATTCTGGATGTCGTGCGCTGCGCCTACGCGCTGCGGCCGGACGGCATTCAGTGGCCCAAGCATGAGGACGGCCGACCTTCCTTCAAGCTTGAGCATCTGACGGTGGCCAACGGCTTGGTTCATGAGGCGGCACATGACGCGCTCAGCGATGTGCGCGCCACCATCGCGCTGGCAAGGCTGTTGAAGACGGCGCAGCCCAAGCTGTTCGAGTTTTGTCTTCGCTTGCGCAAGAAGGATGCGGTCTGGGCCGAAATTGGGGTGGGCCGACCCTTTTTGCACATCTCCGGCATGTATGGGCCTGAGCGCGGCTGCCTTGCTCTGGTCTGGCCCTTGGCGCCGCATCCGACCAATAAGAACGAGTTGATCGTCTGGGATTTGTCCACCGATCCTGCCGAACTGCTGAGCTTGAGTGCGGCGGACATTCGCGGCCGTATGTTCGTCAAGCAAGAGGATCTTGCCGAGGGCCTGACGCGACTGCCAATCAAAACCATTCACATCAACAAATCTCCCATCGTAATTAGCAATTTGAAGACTTTGTCGCCAGCGCTGGCCGCCCAATGGGGCTTGGATATGGCGCAGTGCTTGGCCCATGCCGAAACCTTGATGGGCAAGCAGGGGCGAGCGCTGGATGGTCTGTGGGGCGATGTGTTTCAACGCGACAAAGCGAGCAGCGCGCCGGATGTGGATGAGGATCTGTACGGTGGCTTTATCGGGCCGGATGATAGGCGCGCCCTGACACGCTTGCGCAGCCTGACGCCCGAGCAACTGACGCAGCGCGCCAGCGAAGGCAAGCTGAGCTTTGTAGATTCGCGATTGGACGAATTGGTGTTCCGCTTCCGCGCGCGCAACTGGCCCGCCAGCTTAAGCCCTGCTGAGCAAGAACGCTGGACCGCCCATTGCGCCGGGCGACTCCACGAAGGGCAGGGCGGCGCCCAGACCCTGTCAGCTCATTTCGAACAGATTGATCAGCTCAGCGAAGCGGCCGATGAGCGGGGCCAGGAAATCCTGGGGGCGCTCTATGACTACGCCGAGCAAATCGCTCCTTTGGCTTAGTGGCAGATGAAAGGGCACAAAATGAAGGCACTGTGTATTGGGGCCGCGTTCCCAATTGTGCTGAGCGTGCAGGCTGCGCCGTTGGAGCCTAGCCTTGCAAAAGGATGGCAGGCCGAGGTCGCCGCCGCCGAGTGCGCTTTCGCCGCCAGCATGGCGCAGCGCGACTTCGCGGCCTTCGAGCAGCGAGTGTCAGAGCAAGCTATTTTCTTTGGCGCTGCTGATCCCCTGCTCGGCAAGTCCGCCGTGCTGGCGGGGTGGAAGACCTATTTTGAGGCGCAGCTTGCGCCATTTTCCTGGGCACCGGATGAAGTGGTGGTGAGCCCGGACGGCAGCTTGGCGCATTCAAGCGGTTTGGTGCGAGACCCCAAGGGCGGCCTGCTGATGCGCTTTAACTCGGTTTGGCGTCAAGAATCGCCGGGCGTCTGGCGAGTGGTGGTCGACCGGGCCAGCCCTTTGACGGCGGCGGATCGAAGTGCGGCGTCAAAACCGAGCGCTACTGGGTGCTGAGCGCTTTGTGCACTTTGCCCTTGGGACTTGGCCGAACTGGGGTTGGCGAACAGGCTGAGCATGGTGCCGATCGCAATGCCAATCAAAGCGCCGCCTGCCAGTGAGTTGAGCATCTGACGGCCAAAGGAAGGCACGCGTCTAGGCTTGTTCTTTAGATGCAACTGCTGACTCATGAGCCTCCGAGGCGCTGGGTTAATGGGCTCAGTTTGTCGGTGTTTTGTAGCCCACACCAGGGTAGATTCCCCTGGGTTTGGTCAAAAGAGCTTGAATCAAAGGCTTGTTCGGGGTTTTCTGCGTGGCCTAAATGCCTTACACCTGCGATAGTCGAGATTCGGTGAAGCCACCGTCATAGGAGTTGCAGATGCATGAGGCAAATTCAAGGGAAGGTGCAGAGGGCGCACAAGAGCTCGGCGCGGCACGGATGCGGGCCTTATTGGTGCGTGCGCCAATGGCGGTGGGTTTCGTCAAGGACGGGACCTTTGCGCTGGTGAGCGAACATTTCAACCACTTATTTGGCCACGGCGATGACACCGATTTGACCGGGCAATCGATACGCGGCGTCTATGTCTCGGACGCGGCCTTGCACTCGGTGCAAGAACGCATGACGGCGGCCTTTGTCAGCGGGCGTCCTTTGGATGACGAATTCGAATTTGTGCGCCGCGACGGCAGTCGTTTTTGGGGTCGCCTGCAGGCCACGCCGGTGCATTGGGATGCGCCGACAGGCGAGGCGCTTTGGCTGCTGGATGATGTCACTGCGGCGCGGGCCTTGCGCATGCAGCCGACCTGGACGGCCAAACATGACGCCTTGACCGAATTGGCGAATCGGCGTGAATTCGAGCGTCGATTGGCGGAGCATGTCGGGAGTCGCCGGCATGAGCCTGTGTCGGTGCTGTGGGTCGATGTGGATCACTTCTCCGAGGTCATCGCCGGCATGGGCGTTGAAGTGGGCGACCATTTCCTCTACGGTCTGGGGCAATTGTTGATCACCAAGGTGCGTGCTTCTGATTTGGTGGCGCGACTCGAGAACGACTGTTTCGCGGTGCTGCTGCCCAATTGTGACCAGCATTACGCCGAGATCGTGGCCGAAAAAATGCGCTCTGGCATCGCCGGTTTCCGGTTGCGCTGGGGCTTGCACCGTACTCGCGTCAAGGCCTGTGTCGGTGTGGTGCAGTTGCAAGCGACGCTGGAAAGCGTTGATGCAGTCATTGGAGCGGCCGTATTGGCCTGCACCGAGGCCAAAGCGGCCGGGGGCGACAGTGTGCGCGTCTTCATTTCCGCCGGAGGCTACGAGGAACTGGCGGGATAGTTGGACTGGCCCTGTCTCTTGATCAGCCCACCCTTGCCCAGGTGGGCTTTTTTGCGACTGATCAAGGCTAGGGTTTGTACGGCGTGAAGAAATGACGGGAAATATCCCTTCTTTTCTAAAGTTCTGGCGCCGGCTGCCGATGATGTCTTCAGAATCCAGGCATTCACCAGCAGTACGGAGTTTCGCCATGTCCATCGGTCTGTCCACCGCCCTGTCCGGCATCTCCGTCGCCAATGAGCGCCTGCGCGCGTCCGCCAACAATATCGCCAATACCCAGACCACGGATTTCCGCCGCCAGCAAGTGGAAGCACAAACTTTGGAATCGGGCGGCGTCAAAGGCCAACTGCGTCAAGTCAACTCGGTCGGCAATGCGGTCGAGGCCGATTTAATCACTCAAAAATCCGCCACCTACGCTTTTGTGGCCAATTTGCGGGTGCTGCAAACCCAGTTGGATGCTTCCGGCACCTTGCTGGACATTCACGCTTGACTGCCTAGGTCCGGCTTGCCATCAGCGCAAGGGCAAGCTCAAGGTGACACCGGTCCCCTGGCCGATTTGGCTATGCACTGAAATCTGACCTTGCAGCATCTCCTCCACCAGCATGCGCACAACGCTAAGCCCTAAGCCGGCTCCCGAGCGGCCCAATTGCCCACTGAAGAAGGGGTCAAAGATGCGCGGTAGTGCCTGGGCCGCTATGCCGCAACCGTTGTCCTGCAGGCGCAGTACCAGCCGGTCTTGCTGAACCTGCAAGCTCACACTGAGTTTGGGGTCTCTTGCCTGCTTCAAGCCATGCTCGACGGCGTTGTCCAGCAATTCCTTCAACACATCGCTCAAGGCATGCATGGGGCCCCGCATAGGGAGTTGGGCCGGCATGTCGCACTCGCAGCGGACGCCGGCAGCGTCCAAGCGGGCTTGTTGCTGCGCCAAGGTGTCGCGCATCAGCCAGCAAACATCAAAATCTTGAGCGGTCTCTTGCGCACTGTCGCTGGAAAGGGCTTTCAAGCGTTGCACCAGCGCGGTGGCGCTTTCCAGCGAGCGATCCACGAGCGAAGAGCATTGCTGCAGCGAACTGGCGGTTTCAGTCAGCGCCTGGCGGCGCACCTGACCTTCGTTGAGCCAATTCTCCAACTCGACGGCGCGGTCGTGGATCACCGACGCGCCCATTCGTGCATTGCCCAGCGGCGTGTTCAGCTCATGTGCCATGCCCACCACGACCCGGCCAAGTGCCAGCTGCTTCTCCTGCTGCATCAGGGCCTTTGAGGCCTGCGCCAACTCCAAGGTGCGGGCCGCAACGCGAGCCTCCAAATCTTCATTGGCTTGTTGCAAGGCTGCTTCGGCAGCTCGCCGGATGCTTGCTTCGGTTTGTAGTCGGGCCAAGGTCTGGCTCAGTTCTGCATTGCGGTTGGCTAAAGATTGTTCCAACTGATTGCCTTGGCGGGTCAGTTGCTCGTTTTCGATGCGGCTGT
Organism: Paucibacter sp. B2R-40; assembly: GCF_025717555.1. Taxonomy (GTDB): domain Bacteria; phylum Pseudomonadota; class Gammaproteobacteria; order Burkholderiales; family Burkholderiaceae_C; genus Paucibacter_A. Next base: position 200,146 of record NZ_JAJIRP010000007.1, read on the forward strand.
GCTGCAAAGCCGCCACGTCTTGCACCGCGTTCGACAAGGTCGCCGAGATCGCCCGCATGCGCTGACGATAGACATCCAGCAAGCTGTGGCTGGCTTGCACGGCAGCAGCAGCGTCGCCAGCGGCTTGGCCGTGTCGGGCGATGGCCCTCAAGGCGTACTCACGGACAAACTTGGTGGCTTCACCCTGGCTGCGGAGTTCAAGCTCATAGTCCAACACCTGTTGCCATGCAGTGGCAGCGCCGCGCTCTCTCCATTCGATCAACCGGCGCGATAGCTCGACGCCCAAGCCTGCGCCAACAAACTGCGCTCTCATGTCTTGCATCGCAGGGTCGTTCAAGGCATCGAGATGCAGGCGTGCCTCGACCGTATCGCCGACCAAACTTTCCACAAAAGACAAATTGAGGTGGCTGGCCAAGGCATTGGCCGCCAGCCCGTGGCGCTGCGCCACACTCAAGCCATCTTGGTGCAAGGCCTTGCAGCGCAGCCACAACGGTGCGCCTGCCGGTGCCATCTGTTCGTCGGCTAATACGAAGCAGGCGGTCGCGCCGCTGACCAGCAGCCGGTGCAGATTGAGCGGTGTGATGCGTTCTCGTTGGCTCAAAACCTGATCGACCAAGGTCAGCAAGCCCTCATACATCTCACCTTGCGTCATGACGGTTGACTGCGTGGCTTGAATGCTGTCGGCTACTTCATCTTCGCCCAGGCCCTGCAGCAGTTCGAGTGCGCGACTGAGTTGGGACAAGGCCCCATGGTGCATGCGCATGCGGTTCTGCAATATTGCCAACACATGCAGCGCCGTAGCTTCGATCAGGGGCTCGGCTTTCAACTGGGAGGCCAGGCTCGCCAACTCCATCGCCCGGTTGAGATTGCCAATATCGGCCACATGCACATCAGAGCGCAATTCGGCCTGCAAGCCCAGGATCTGTGCAAACAGCGCGTCGGCAGGCGACAGCGCCGCTGCAGCGCCACTTGTGGCCAGCTCTGCCAGCGCAGCGTTGGCTTGGGGCAATTCCAAACGAGTCAAGTGCGTGAGGGCGGCCATCAGCGCGCGGCGATGCGGGCCTTTGGCGGAGTGCGGATCCTGCGGTTCTTGCGAGCAATGCGCCATCGTTCATTCGCCTAGTTTCTTCTGGCTCCCTTGAACAGGGCCATTGTTGCCGAAAAGTTGGCGCCGGTGGCGCGAGCGAGCGTTGAACTCCCCGAGTCAGGGGACACCTGAACGCTTTGCGGATTGGCGAGGCGCCTCTGACATTGGCCGCGCAGCTGCAGTCACAGGGTTTGTCCGAGGGCGAAATTTCCCTTTCATCGCCGAGGAGCGCCGGCGATCCGCTACGCTACTGTCAGTGCGGCGGTGACCCCGGCGCAACTTCCGTGCGAGGGGCTGCGCAGCACCGCTGAGCCTGCTTGTCACGATTTTGGATTGCTTGGGCGCGAGATCCGCGCAGGAGTGACAGACGCATGAAGACCGACAAGCCCGTTGAGAATGAGGGCATGGGCTCATCAGCCCCAGCCTCAGGCGCCCACGAGCGTCTGCATTTGCATGTGCCGGAACCCAGCGGCCGGCCCGGCTGCCACACCGATTTTTCCTATTTGCATCTGTCGCCGGCCGGCGCGGTGCGTAAACCCGCCATTGACATCGCCGCCGTCGAGACCGCAGATCTGGCCTATAGCTTGATTCGGGTGCTCGACGAGAGTGGTCAGGCGAAAGGCCCTTGGGCGCCGCAGCTGAGCCCGGATCAGCTGCGCCAAGGCCTGCGCACGATGCTCAAGACCCGCGTCTTTGATGGCCGTATGTTGATCGCTCAGCGTCAGAAGAAACTGTCGTTTTACATGCAGAGCCTGGGCGAAGAGGCGATCGGCAGCGCGCATGCGATGGCGCTGAACGAGGGCGATATGTGCTTCCCGACCTATCGCCAGCAAAGCCTCTTGATGGCGCGCGACAACGTGCCCTTGGTCGAGATGATTTGCCAGTTGCTGTCGAACGAGCGAGACCCGCTCAAAGGCCGGCAGTTGCCGGTGATGTATTCGATCAAACGAGCCGGTTTTTTCAGCATCAGCGGCAATTTGGCGACCCAGTTCATCCAAGCCGTCGGATGGGCCATGGCCTCGGCCATCAAGGGCGATACCCGCATCGCCTCGGGATGGATTGGCGACGGCGCCACCGCCGAGGCCGACTTCCATACCGCTTTGACCTTCGCACATGTCTACCGCGCGCCGGTGATTTTGAATGTGGTCAACAACCAATGGGCGATCTCGACCTTTCAGGCGATTGCCGGCGGTGAGGGCACCACCTTTGCCGCGCGTGGTTCGGGCTGCGGCATAGCTTCCTTGCGGGTTGACGGCAATGACTTTCTGGCCGTTTACGCGGTGTCGAAATGGGCGGCCGAGCGGGCGCGCCGCAATCTGGGGCCAACCTTGATCGAGTGGGTGACCTACCGCGCCGGGCCGCATTCCACCTCGGATGACCCGAGCAAGTACCGGCCTGCCGACGAATGGCAGCGCTTCCCTCTGGGCGATCCGATTGAGCGCCTGAAGACCCATCTGATCGCCTTGGGTGAGTGGTCGGACGTGCAACATGAAGCTTCGCAAAAGGAGTTGGAGCTTGAGATCATCACGGCCCAAAAAGAGGCCGAAGCCTTTGGCACCTTGGCCGATGGCCATATCCCCAGCATCGCCTCGATGTTCGAGGATGTTTATAAAGAAATGCCTGCGCATCTGCGGCAGCAGATGGCCGAGGCGCGCCGCTTTGGAGGCCGGGAATGACTGACATAGACAAGGACCAGACGCGCGTCCCCATGACCATGATCCAGGCGCTGCGCTCGGCCATGGACGTGATGCTGGCGCGCGATCCCGATGTGGTGATATTCGGCCAAGACGTCGGCTATTTCGGCGGCGTCTTTCGTTGCACCGACGGCCTGCAAAAGAAGTACGGTGACCAGCGCGTTTTTGACGCGCCGATCTCTGAAGGCGGCATCGTCGGTGTGGCCGTCGGCATGGGCGCCTATGGCCTGCGGCCGGTGGCCGAGATCCAGTTTGCGGACTACTTCTATCCGGCCTCGGATCAGATCGTTTCCGAAGCGGCGCGCTTGCGCTACCGCTCGGCCGGCGACTTCACCGCGCCGCTGACTCTGCGTATGCCTTGCGGCGGTGGAATCTACGGCGGGCAAACGCACAGCCAAAGCCCGGAGGCCTTGTTCACCCACGTCTGCGGCCTGCGCACGCTGATGCCGACCAACCCTTATGACGCCAAGGGCCTGTTGATTGCCGCCATCGAGTGCGATGACCCGGTGATATTTCTGGAGCCCAAGCGCCTGTATAACGGCCCATTCGATGGTCATCATGACCGGCCCTCAACGCCTTGGTCCAGCCATCCCCTGGGGCTGGTCCCCGAAGGCTATTACAGCTTGCCGCTCGATCAGGCGACGCTGTTCCGGCCCGGCCGCGACCTGACGGTGATCACCTACGGCACCATGGTCTATGTGGCCGAGGCGGCGGCCAAGGAGACCGGCATTGACGCCGAGATCATTGATCTGCGCAGCATCTGGCCGCTCGATCTGCAGGCGATCGTCAACTCGGTTAAAAAGACCGGCCGCTGTGTGGTGCTGCATGAGGCGACGCGCACCAGTGGCTTTGGCGCCGAGTTGGTGGCGCTTATGCAGGAACATTGTTTTTATCACCTGGAAGCACCGATCGAGCGCGTGACTGGCTGGGACACGCCTTATCCGCATGCCCAGGAATGGGACTACTTCCCCGGCCCGGCCCGCGTGGCCGCAGCGCTGCAACGAGCGATGGAGAAATGATGGGACTGCATATCATCAAGATGCCCGACATCGGCGAAGGCATTGTGGAAGTGGAAGTGGTGGCCTGGCGGGTCAAGGTCGGCGACAACATTACCGAGGATCAGATCCTGGCCGATGTGATGACCGACAAGGCAACGGTGGAGATCCCTTCGCCAGTGCATGGCCGCGTCTTGGCGCTGGGCGGCGAGGCGGGCGAGGTGATGCGCGTGGGGTCGGACCTGGTGCGCATCGCGGTGGATGGGGAATTGGACGGGCAGGGCGCTGAACCGGCATCCGCGGCCGTGCCTGTTGCTACTTCCGTTTCAGCGCCTGCTCCCCTCTCGGCGATACCGACAGCGCAGGCGCCAGCACATCCCGCTGCGCCAGTGGCCCCACAGCCCGCGGCCATCCATCGTCCCCAGGATCTAAGCTCGAACGACAAGCCGATTGCCTCGCCCTCGGTGCGCCGGCGCGCCTGGGAGTTGGGCATCGATCTGGCTCAGGTTCGGCCCAGTGGTTCCGGCGGGCGCATCATGCATGCCGACTTGGAAGGCGTCAGCGCGCAGCCCAAGTCCACCAACGCGTATGCGGCTGCTCCGGCGCTCAGCAAAGCTTTGGCCGCCGACGAGGTCATCAAGATCACCGGCCTGCGGCGCAAAATCGCGCAGAAGATGCAGGAATCCAAACGGCGGATCCCGCATTTCAGCTATGTCGAAGAGGTTGACGTCACCGAGTTGGAGGCCTTGCGCGAGCAACTCAATCAGCGCTGGGGCGCCACACGTGGCAAGTTGACCGTGCTGCCGCTGCTGGTGCGGGCGATCACCCGGGCGGTACGCGATTTTCCGCAGGTCAATGCGCGGCTTGATGATGATGCCGGCGTGCTGACGCGTTATTCGTCCGTGCATCTGGGTGTGGCGGCGCAGACCGATGCGGGGCTGATGGTACCGGTCTTGCGCGATGCTCAGAACCTCGACCTATGGTCAGCGGCGGCGCAGATCAAACGCCTGGCGGACGTTGCACGCACCGGCCGCGCTACCCGTGATGAGTTGACCGGCTCGACACTGACGTTGACCAGCCTGGGCGCCTTGGGCGGCATCGTCACCACGCCGGTGATCAACTACCCCGAGGTCGCAATTGTTGGGGTCAACAAAATCGTCGAGCGGCCGATGATGCGGGGCGGCGTGGTGGTGGGCCGCTTGATGATGAATCTGTCGTCGTCGTTTGATCACCGGGTGGTCGACGGCATGATTGCCGCGCAATTCATCCAGGCGATCCGGGCCCAATTGGAAAGCCCTGCGATGTTGTTTGTCGATTGAGCCGCCAGCCACAGGCTTGGCGGCTTGAAGTGGCACTAAAGCCAGGGCTTGGGCTGGCAGTTGGGCCAATTCAGCGTGGTTTTGGGGCACGAAACATGCAGGTTTGATGAGAGACTTCGAGGCGTGAAGCCTCATCATTCATCCTTCATTGCAATGTCTTGCTGGCTGTACTCGCTGACACTGGTGTTGGGTCTGCTGCAGATGCCGGTCCAGGCCGCAGGGGCAGTGGGTGCGGCGGGCGCCCGCAACTTTCATTTCGAAAGGTTGTCCGAAGCGCAAGGCTTGGCGCGCGACTCCGTCACCGCCATTGAGCAAGACAGCCTTGGCTTCATCTGGATAGGCAGCCAAGCCGGTCTGAGTCGCTTCGACGGCCTGCGAGTGCACAACTTCCGACACACAAGGAGTGATGCGCGCAGCTTGGCCGACAACTGGATACAGGCCTTGTTGACCGATCCGGCCGGCGGCTTATGGATCGGCACCAGGCACGGCCTGCAACGATTCAACCCTGGCGGCGACGACTTCGAGACCATCAAGCTGCCGTCCACTGGGCGTATCGGGCAGGCTTACGCGCAGATCAATGTATTGCTCAGTGATGGTCGCAGCGGCCTGTGGTTGGGCACCGATGATGGTTTGCTGCATTTTGAAACCAAAACTGGGGTCTTCAGGACCTTCTATCGCGGCCCAACGAATGGCCTGGCGCATGACAAGGTGCAGGCGCTGGCGCTCGATGCTGCCGGCAATTTGTGGGTCGGCACTGCCGCCGGCATCCAAACCCTGCTCATCGGCGCAAGGGAGTTCAGCAGCTTCACACCGAGTGGCGCTTTGCTCAGGTTTCCGCTCAACTTGGTGAAGAGCCTGGTGCTCGATAAGCAAGGCCTGCTGTGGGCGGTCAACGAGGCCGGCGTGCAAGCTTGGCGCTTGGATGCGCAGGGGCACGCCGTGCAGCGAATCTATGCCCATGCGCGCAAGAGCAATGAAGGCTTTCTGCCGCTCTTGGTGGATCGCAACGGTCAACTGTGGCTGGGCACCGGCACCGACGGACTCTTGCAATGGCAGGCCGACGAGCGGCAATTTCGCCACTACGCCCACCGGGCTAACGATCCGTTCAGTGTGCCCGAACATATCTCCAGCCTGTTTCATGATCGCAGCGGCTCGCTCTGGTTGGGCACCTGGGTGTCGGGGGTGTATCGCGCCGATCTGGCCAGCGGCGGCTTTAACAAGTTCGGTGCTGCGGGCTTTGGCAAGCAATACCTGAGCGATCAGCGGGTCTTCAGCATCGCTGCCCAAACAACGGGCAAGCTCTGGCTGAGCACGACCGACGCTGTGGCCTTGCTGGACACACGCACCGGCGAAGCTCAGCAGTTCGAGTTTGGTCACAGTGAACAAGAGAGTATGAATTTCGCCGACGCGCGCGCGAGTGCGTCGGACAAAGCCGCGCTGGCGTGGCTGTACCGGCATATGGACTCGCGCAGCAGCCAGTTGCGCTTGCCCTCGTTTGGTGCCGACAACCCGCTCGGCGACGTCATTCGTCACGTCGCCAGCGACACCAAGGGCTTGCTCTGGCTGGGCTCGCGCAGTGGCTTGCATCGGCTCGATCCCATCAGCGGGCGCAAGAAGACCTTCCGGCATGACGCGAATCAGGCCAGCAGCCTGAGCGATGACATCATCAAGATGGTGTTGGCGGACCTGGACGGCGACATTTGGGTGGCCACTGAGCAAGGCCTGAATCGATTTGATGCCGCGACCGAGAGCTTCCGCCATTTTCGTTCTGACGCCGCGCGTCCCGGCAGCTTGAGCAGCGATCGCGTTCAGTATCTGTTTCAAGACTCGCAGGCGCGCATTTGGGTGGGTACCGCGCAGGGGCTCAATCAGCTGAACAAGGCCGCCAATGGGGACATCAGCTTCAAGCAGTTCCCGGATTTGGCCAGTTTGGGCTCGGACCCCATTGGCGGCATCTTGGAGGACCGCAAGGGCCGCTTATGGGTCAGCACCACGGCCGGTATTTCGCGCTTCGATCCGGCCAATCGGGAACTGCGCAATTACACCGCCAAAGACGGCATGATCGAGAGCTTCTATTTCGCCAATTCTGCTTTTCAGGATGCCGATGGGCGGATGTATTTTGGTGGCTTGAACGGATTGACCGGCTTTCATCCCGATGAGATCCGCGACAACCCCATCCCGCCGCCACTGCAGATCACTGAAATCAGAGTCAATAACGAGGCTTTGCGACCCGGAAAATTAGTCCAGGGTTTGCAGCTCGAGGGAAGCATCGCGTCCTTGACTGAGCTTCAACTCAGGCACGAGCACAGTGCAGTTTCGATCGAGTTGGCGGCCCTGCATTACGCCGATCCTCAGCGCAATCGCTATGCCTATCAATTGCAGGGCTTTGACGCCGATTGGGTCATGCCCGAGCCCGGCCAGCGCAAAGCGTCGTACACCAATCTGGCCCCAGGCAACTACGTATTCCGCGCCAAGGCGGCCAACAAAGATGGAGTTTGGAACGAGCAGGGCACTTCATTGGCGCTGCGGGTGCTGCCCGCCTATTGGCAGACTTGGTGGTTCAGGCTGGGCGCATTGGCTCTTTTCGCGGCCGGCTTGTGGGGCTTGTTTTATGCCCGCGTGATGGTCTTGACCCGCCAACGCGTGCAGCTTGAAAGCCAAGTATTCGGGCGAACCGCTGAATTGCTGCACGAGAAGCAGGTGGTGGAGCAGACCCGTGACTTGCTGCTGGAGCAAAAGCTCGAGGTGGAGCGCCAAAAAGATATCGTCGAGCGGGCCCATGGCAATATCTCCACGCTCAGTGAGATGGGCCGGCACATCACCGCATCCTTGGACCGTGACTTGATACAGCGCAGCCTGTGCTTGCACGTACAGCAATTGATGCCAGTGGACGGCTTTGCGATTGGTTTTGTCAACAGCCCCCAGCGGCAACTCGAGTTTGCTTTCATCATCGGCGAAGGAAGTTCAGAGAACGGCTCCGTTGAAGCCTTGAGTTTGGATGCAAGCCAGCGGATCGAACTGCGCTGCCTGCGCAATCGCCAAGCGATGCTGCTGACGAGCACGCCGGATTCCCCCTCGCTTGAGCCAATGGTCGGCCCGTTGGGCGAAGCGGTACGTTCGGCGATCTTGGCTCCGCTGCAAGTGGGTGAGCGTGTGCTGGGTCTGATGGTGGTGCAAAGCCGGCGAGAAAGAGCTTACGAACCCTGGCAGTGCGATATGTTGCTAACCTTGGCCGCCTACGGAGCGATCGCCTTGGAGAATTCGGCCAGCTATTTGTTGTTGAAACAGACTCAAGAAGATTTGGTGCAGCAGCAAAAATTTGCCGCGCTGGGCTCCTTGGTGGCGGGTGTCGCGCACGAGTTGAACACGCCCTTGGGCAATAGCCTGATGGTGGCCAGCACTTTGCTGGAAAAATCAAGTGCCTTTGGCCTGCGCTTGGCTGAGCAACAGGGTTTGCGCAAGTCCGATCTGCAAGCCTTTGTGCGCGAGACCGAAGAGGCTGCTGTGCTGTTGATGCGGGGGCTGACGCGGTCGGCGGATTTGGTGCGCAGCTTCAAGGAGGTGGCGGTGGATCGCAGCAGCGAACAGCGGCGTGTGTTTGATCTCATGCATATCGTCCAGGAGGTCGCCGACACGCTCGCCAACGAGTTGCGCAACAAGGGCCACAGGCTCAGCCTGGATATCGCCAAAGGCTTAGAGTTGGATGCTTATCCGGGTCCCTTGGGTCAGGTTTTGACCAATCTGATCACGAACTCCATCTTGCATGGCTTTGATGGTCGGCGCGGCGGCGTGATGCACATCAGTGCTGTGCCGGTCGGGTCAGATGCGCTGCGCATCCGTTTCAGCGATGACGGTGTTGGCATCGCGCCCGAGAATCTTGAGCGCATCTTCGACCCCTTTTTCACCACCAAGATGGGGCAAGGCGGCAGCGGCTTGGGTCTGAGCATCAGCTACAACCTCGTCCATTCGATTCTGGGCGGGGAGATTTCTGTCGCCAGTGAGCTCGGCGCCGGTGTGGTGTTTACCCTGGATCTGCCGCTCAAGGCCCCGCTGCCGAGTGAGGGGGCTTAGGGGCCAATGCACTTTCAGACTTTCATTTAGTCCCGCCTATCTAGACCCGCTTGTTGTAGGTCAGAAAGATCTGGTCTTGCACCCAGCCCAAGGATTCATACAGCGCTTGCGCCGCCAAATTGGTTTTGGCGGTGGTGAGGTCAAGCCTGGCTACACCTGCGGCTTTCGCATAGTCATGCGCCGCCAGCAGCAGCGCTTTGCCGGCGCCGCTGCGCCTAGCCTCGGGACGCACATACAGGTCGTAAAGTGTGCAGATGGACTTGGCCTCGACCGAGCAAAAGCTCGGATAGAGTTGGCAAAAACCCAGCGCCTGTCCGCTTGAATTGACGGCTAGAAAAAGCAGCGATTCACTTCGTTGCAGGCGCAATGCAATGAAATTTCTGGCCAACTCCAAGTCAGCCACCTGTTCATAGAATTGCCGGTAAGCGTCGAACATCGGAGCGAGGACATCAAGGTCGGACAAGTCGGCTCGGCGGGTCGTGAGGGTGTTCATAGGCCTTGTTTGCTGTGATTGATTTGTTCCGTGACCAAGCCTGCCAACGCGACCGAATTCGCATCGCCCAGCGCCAGCAATTTGTCGGCCGTGCCCAGCCGATCCGGCATCGCCTCGTCTTGGCTGAGCTTCCACTTGCCTTGCAATTTGCTGATGGGGATTTCAATCCCAACCACGGCCCGGGCCAGCCGGGAGATGAAGTCTAGCGGCGCATCTTCAATTTTCCAAGGCAGCGCCTGCTGGGCCTCGCTGTGCTCGGTCAAGTCACGAAGCAGTTGCAAAATCCAGCGCGGATCTTCGACCGCCCTGGCTTTGCCATGCGCATGTGCGACGACATAGTTCCAGGTTGGCACGACCTTGCCCTCGGTCAGCCGGGTCGGGTACCAGGACGGCGTGATGTAGGACTGCGGCCCTTGAAACATCACCAAGGAGTCCGTCGAGGCCGCAAGCTGCTGCCAAACCGGGTTGGCGCGGGAGACATGCGCGCGCAAAGTTCCAAACTCACCGCGGCTGCGGTCGAGAATGAAAGGGATGTGATTGGCGATCAAGCCCTCTGCACCCGAGATGACCCAGGCACCCAGCGGCTGCGCCTCGATCAAGGACTGCACTGAGTTGAGCTCGGTTTGAGCATGATAGGGTGGGACGTACATGGCAATGTGTTTGCGAGCTAAGGCGGGCTAAGGCGGAGTGAGGTCGCAATGTAGTCAATTCGTGGTTCATCGAAAAGGCCCACCGGCTAGAAATTTTGGGCCCGATGCCCGAGCAGGTTCAGAGCTGATGTAGCTCGGACTTCAAATACCAGTCCCCGATACGTTCACCATTCCAGCGCAGCGTGACATGCTCGGCCTGACGCGCCGGCGGCAGGGTGGCTTGCGGCGTGAACAGCGCCACGCATTGACCCCCAGCGCGACGCACGCTGTCATAGACCAAGCCGGCACTGCCAGCCGTGCGCTGTGCGGCCGCAAAGGGCCGCGAGTGGGTGTAGGAATTCGGCTCATACAAAGCCGCAAAGGCCGGCGCCTGCTGCAGGCCGCGCAAGTCGCCCAAGCTCGCACTCACGCTGACCCGGTAGCAGCGCAAATCGACATCGATGGCGGCCTCGGCCGTGCGGGCCAGAAAGAGCGCGCGGTGATGACTGACTTCGGCCACCGCCGTTTCCAACTCGCTGGCCGCGTAATAGACGCCGTAGCTGCCGTCGGAAAAGCGGCTGCCCTCCGGGTTCAGGTGGGTGAAGGCCGCCATGATGGGGCTGCAGCCGGGGCCGCTGATGCGTTGATCGGGAGGCACCAAGCTCAGCTCGCCGATTTCGTCGCGCAGGCGCGGGTTGCCCAGCGATTCGATCGCGAAAATAACCTCTAGGTCCGCCGCGTCGGCGACCCGTTCGAACAACGAAATCGGCGGATAGCGGCTCGGCAGCAGGCGGCAGGAATCCACCCAGAAGAGGGCGGTGCTGGGCAAGGCGTCCCGCTTCGCTGCGCTCATCAATTGCGGCTTCAGGCCCAGCCGCCGCGCTGGGCATCCAGGTATTGGCGCACCACGAATAGATCGGACACCTGGCCGCCCAGCATCCTTGCCAGGGCGCTGCTGCCGCCAAACAGCGGCGCGCTATTGGGCTTCTTGATCCAGGCGTCCGCACGTTCGGGCACGGGCAGCAGTATTTGCAGGCCGGCGTAGATGCCGAACAGATGCGAGAGCCGCTCCAGCGTGGCCGCGTCCAAGCCGTTCTTGATGCGCCCGGCCTTCCAGTCAAAAAACGTGGTGCGCCCGCAGCCCAGCAGGCGCTGCTGCTCGTCATTGCTCAAGCCCCAGGCCTGCGCAATGCGAAAGAAGCCGCGCAAAGCGGCCGCCGCGGCCTCTGGCGATTGAAGCTCCGGTCCGCCATTGGCGCTCCGTTTGAAGCGGCCCTGTTCGCTCCCGAATCCAGCCTCGCGCGTCAGCGATGGTGAAGCAGCATAAGCAACCATGGCACGGCCCTCCAAAGATCTTGGCCAGCGGGGGGCTGGCGATGATGGAAGTATAAGTTCGCCGTCGAATTAAATCAATAAACTAGTTCGAATTTGGATTTTGGAGTCGCGGGGCTCAATCCTCGCCGTGGCTGGCCCCTAGCCCTTCGGCATCAATCGGCATGCTGCGGCCGTCGGCGCCGTCGAAGAAGAAGGGCTTGCGTGCCTTCTGACGCGGCAGCAACTCATTCATCGTACCGACCTCGAACAGGCGGCCGTTTTGCATCACATGGCTGATGCGGTCACTCTGGCGAATGTCCTTCAAGACGTCGCCGTCAATGATCACCAGATCGGCCAATTTGCCCACCTCCAAGGAGCCCAGATCCTTGTCCAGCCCCAGGTAATGGGCCGGGTTGGCGGTAGCGGTACGGATGGCTTCCAGCGAAGTCATGCCGCCCAGGCCAAACATCCACATCTCCCAATGCGCACCCAGGCCTTCGCGCTGGCCATGGGCGCCGATATTGGCTTTCACGCCGGCGCGCTGCAAGGCGGTCGCGGTGCTGGCCACGCGCAGGATGTTGAAGTCTTCGTCCGGCGCGGTCGGCCGCCTCACCGCGCGGGCCTCCAACATCGCCCGTGGCACGTACTTGGTCAGCAGTGGGTGTTTCCAGACCTCGGTGCGGGCATACCAGTAATGCTCGCCGTCGAGGCCGCCATAGCCGACGTTCAAGGTCGGCGTGTAGCCGACCTGCGTCTGCGTCCAAAGCTGGTGCACATCGTCGTAAACCGAGGCCAAGGGGATCGCATGTTCGATGCCGGTGTGGCCGTCGACGATCATGCTCATATTGAGCTGAAACAGTGAGCCGCCCTCGGGCACCACCATCATGCCGGTCTGGCGTGCCGCTTCGATCACTTGCTGGCGTTGCTCACGGCGCGGTTGCTGATAGCTCTTGACGCTGATGGCGCCGGCCGACTGCTGGCGCTTCAAGTGGCTGATGGCATCGTCGAGGCTGTTCACCACCGCCGTCACGCCGGCCTTGGCGCCATACAGGATCGATCCGGTCGAATAAATGCGCGGGCCGGTGACGAGGCCGGCGCGCTGCATCTCGGCCTGCGTGAAGATGTCGCCATTGCGATTCGACGGGTCATGGATCGTGGTCAGGCCAAAGGCCAGCGAGGCATAGTTGATCCAGCTTTGCTGCGGAATGATTTCGTTCTCGCCCATGCCGCCATGCCAGTGCGCATCGATCAAGCCGGGAATGATGGTCTTGCCCTTGGCATCCACGCGCTTGGCGTCAAGCGGAATGCTCACCTGCGCAGCCGCACCGATGGTGGCAATACGGTTGCCCTCGACGACGATCACGCCGTCCTCGATCACCTCATCCCCCTTCATCGTGGCGATGCGCGCACCGGTGATGGCAATGCGCCCTTGCGGCTTGTCGCTGGCCTGGCTGAAGCCGATCTTGCGGCCGGCTTTTTGCACCTCCGCCGCTTTGAAGCTGCCCGGCAGCGGCTTGCCCTCGGCATCGAGTGTCGGCGGCGGGAAAGCCTCGGCCAAGCTGGTGCTGAACAACTCATCGGCATAGCTGAACAGCACGCGCTGGCTGTCACCGCTCCACTGCATATTGTCACCAGCGACCACATCAAGTTGGCGCACCGGCAGCGCGTCCATCTTGGGCCCCACTGTGATGGTCTTGCCGGCCAGCGGCAGTGGGCTCACATAAGCATGCGAGCGCTCGACAAAGCCCAGCCATTGCCCGTCGGGCGAGAGGCTGAAGTCGCTGACGAACTCGCCGCGCGCGACCTCGGTCTCGCTGCGATCCTTCAGCTCGATGCGCCACAGCGCGCGGCGCGAGTCGACCTCATTGCTCATGCTGAAGCGGCTCACAAACACCGCGTCATTGCGGGCGCCAAACTGCGGCGATTCGCCGTCTTTGGCAATGCGTTGCGGCTCGCCGCGGCCGTCCGCGGCGGCCAGGAAAATGCCGTTGTCCAAGCCATGCCACGGCGTGGTCAGGTAGCCGCCCTTGACCTTGCTGTAGGCAATGCTCTTGCCATCGGGCGAGAACTTGGGCGACAGGTACTTGCCCGGCGCTTTGGTGATCAAAGTCTCGCGCCCGCTGGCCAGATCGAGCTTGCGCACGCTGCCAAGCTTCTCGTCGTGCCATGTCACATAAACCAGCTCGCGGCCGTCGCGCGAAAAGCTGGGGAAGAATTCAAAGCCGTCGGCTTGCTGAGTTAGACGGCGCGGCGCAGCCTCTTTGCCGGCGCGCAGATCCTTCAGATAGAGATGGCCCAGCGCCGAGTAGACGGCATTGCTGCCATCGGGCGCCACCGTGACCCAGCGCAGTTGCTTGACGTCGAACTGATCCGGCGCCACCACCTGCGGCTGGCGCAGCGCTTCGCGCACCTCGCGCTGGTCTTTCACATGAAACGGGATCTCGGCCGCACTTTGCTTGAAGGGGTCGACCCGCCACAGCTTGCCCTGGGCCCAGAGCACCACGCTCTTGGCGTCGGGCGTCCAGGCAAAAGCCGGGTAGACGCCGTTGACCGACCAGCTCTCTTGCAGGTCGCGCTCCAGATGGCCCCAGACAGGGCTTTCACGCCCGGTCTGCAGGTCTTTCAAAAACAGCGTGCTTTGCATACGCACGCGGCGCACAAAGGCCAGGTATTTCCCGTCCGGCGACGGCGTAGGGCGGATCGCTCCACCGGGGCCCTGCACAAAGGGCTCGACGCTGCCGTCGCTGAGGTCCTGGCGGAAGATCTTGAAGATCTCGCCATTGGCGTCCTTGTTGTATTCAAAATATCGGCCGGGCGTCGTGTCTTGCGAGTAGTAGAGGAACTTGCCGTCCGGCGACAGCGCGGGCTCGCCCAGGTCTTTTTGCCAGTTGGGTTTCTCGTTCAACTGCACGCCTTTATTGCCAGCCGCCGCGCCGTCGACGTGATAGAGCCAGATCTCGCCCGAGCCGGCCGAGCGGGTGCCGGTGTAATGCTTGCGGGCGGCAATGTATTTGCCGCTCGGATGCCAGACCGGATTGTTGAGCAGGCGGTAGTCTTCCTTGGTGACGGCGCGCGCACCCGTGCCGTCGACATTCATCACCCAGATGTTGTCGCCGCCGCCGGCGTCGCTCTGAAAGGCCAGCTGCTTGCCGTCGGGCGAAAAGCGCGCTTGCTGCTCCCAGGCAATCGAATGCGTCAAGGCGCGAGCTTCGCCGCCTTCAATCGGCATCACATAGAGATCGCCCAGCAGGTCAAAGACGATTTGTTTGCCGTCCGGGCTGACGTCCACACTCATCCAGGTACCGCTGCGGGTGTCGATATTGACTAGCTTGGCCTGGCCTGGCGGCTGATTGACATTCCAGACTTTTTTGTCCGCTGCGGCTACGGTGGCTGTTGTATTCGCCGTGGACCCAGCTGACGCTGCCGGTGCCACCTCGGCCGCGTGAGTGAAGGCAGCGTTTGAGCACAGGCTCAAGCCCGTGAGCGCTGCGGCCAGATGGCGCAGCAGAATATTCTTTTGCATGGAATGAGTGAGCCCAGGGTAAGGGCCGAATTGAGGGTGCGTGGATGTGCAGGACGAAAAGGCTGGCGTAGCTTAGCGAGTGTTCCCAGCCCTGACCATTGGCAAATGTCCCAGCATGGGTTGCCTGTCGCACGCCGATGGTGTTGAGGCGATGGTGATGCAGCGGCGCCGTGCCTTCGGTGGCGTGAATTTCGGCCCTTGGTGGCTCTTGCCGGCCCTTTGCGAGCTCAGGGAGGCCCTTGCCTGTCCATCGCAAGTGCTACCCCTCCAGCAGCAAGCTTCGAGTAGCCTGGCCCTTGGCGCGGTGCCGTCCTACGCCGGCAAAGCCTCCTTTCCCACGGGCGCGAAGCTTGGCTGGGGGCAAGATGGCAGCATGACAATGCCAATCAAATGCCCACGCCGGCAGCCGCTGTACGGGCGCAAAACTGCAGCTTTGCCAGGGCTGCATGGCTGAGCCGGCAGGCATGGCCGCGCGCGGCGCGAGGCGGATGCGATGGCCGCTGGTGGTGGGTTTGATATTCGCCAGCTTGTTGGGCGGCATTGCCCTGGCGGAATGGGCGGGTTGGCCCGGTTTGGCGCCTTGGCTGGCTCAGCGCTTCAATTCGCAAGACAGCGCTGGCCCCCAGGTCGCGCTAGGGGAGGGCAGCCGCATCCATTTGATCCTCAGACCCCGCTTGATTGCGATCGGCCTGACCCTTGCACGGCCCGGCGAGGCAGGCACTTTGGCCGTCGCCGAGGCGCTTGAGCTGGAGTGGCTCTGGACGGATGTGTGGCGCTGGAAAAAGCACGGGCAAGCGCTGCGTTTGCAGGCCGTCGAGGTTGACCATTTGCAGCTGAGCTGGACGCGCGACGCTGCCTTGCGCGGCAATTGGCAAGGGCACAGCCAAGGGAACAGGCCGCAGCAGGGCGCGGGCAGTGAAGATGCTCCCTTGGCCCTGCCAGAGATTGGACATTTGCGCATTGCCAATGGCAGTCTGACCGTCGACGATCAACCGCTCCAACTGAAGGCGACGGCCAAGTTCCATACCAGCACCGAGGGCGGCTGGCATGCCGATGTGCAGGGCAGTTTGCGCCAACAAGTGCTGAGCCTGCAGGCGAGCGCCAGTGCCAATTTGCCGCTGCTGAGCCATCAGGGCGGCCCGCCGGTTCAGCTCAAAGCGAGCCTGAGGCAGGGCAGCAGCACGCTGGAATTCGACGGTACCGCAGCTTCGCTGCTCGATGCCCAAGAGCTCAACGGACAGATACGGGTCTCCGGGGCGTCGCTGGCGGCTGTGGGCAAACCCTTGGGGCTGAGTCTGCCGCGGAGCCAGGCTTTTGAGCTCCAAGGCGGCTTGCTGCACCGAGCCGGGGTTTGGCGTCTCACCGCTGCGCAGGCCCGCGTGGGCCGCAGCCGTCTGGCAGGAGATTTTGCTTTCATGCCGGGCCTTGCCCGCCCCAAACTCACCGGCACCTTGCGCGGCGGACCCTTGATGCTGGCCGATCTGGGCTCGGCCATTGGCACCGACGAAAAACCCAAACGAGCCGATCGGGTCCTGCCCGATCGCCCCTTCGATATTCCGGCGCTCTCCGCCATGGATGCGCAGCTGAGTGTCAGCTTGACATCGCTGGATTCGGGCACTGCGGCGGTTGCTCCCTTGACGCCGGTCGACGCGGTGCTGGTGCTTGACGACGGCGTGCTTCGCATCAGCCAACTCCGTGCCGGTGTGGGCGGCGGCGTGCTGACCGGGGAAACGACGCTTGACTCCAAGACCAGCCCGCCCCAGTGGACGGCCAAATTGATGATGCAAGGCTTGGCCATTGACCGCTGGTTGCCGGTGCTGCAACACAGCCAGGCGGGGCCAGGCATGGCCAAAAGCTATCTCACGGGTCAGTTGGAGGCCAATGCCCAGATGCGCGGCCGGGGCCGTAGTGTGGCGGAATTATTGGCCACGCTGGACGGGGAATTCGATGCGGTGCTCCGCAAAGGGTCTCTGTCACATCTGATCACCGAGGGGATGGGCTTGGATATCGCTCAAGGCCTGGGTATCTGGTTGCGCGGCGACGACAACTTGGCCTTGAACTGCGCCGTCGTCAAGGGGCGTGTGCGTGCCGGTGTTGTGCATCCCAAGTGGGCGGTGATTGACAGCAATGACAGCCGCATCGATATGAGCGGCAATATCAACCTGGCGACCGAACAAATCCATTTGCGCGTCGTCGCTCAACCCAAGGATTTTTCGCCGCTGAGTTTGCGCGCTCCTTTGCGCGTGGAAGGGTCGCTGGCTATGCCGCACCTGGCCTTGGAAGGAAGCGCTCTGGGCGCAAAGCTGATTGCTGCCATTGCACTGGGCGCCTTGGCAGCACCCGCAGCGCTGATTCCTTTCATCGACACCGGCGGCGACGTACCGCCCTTGGCTTGCCCATGAGCGCGTATGCACCGCTTGCTGCTTAATCCAATAGCTTCAGCATCAGGTGATTCAGCGTTTCCACAAGTGGCCATATCGGCGAAGCCCGGTACTTGGGGTTCACTGCTGCGTTGGCCGCCTCAGAAGAAACGGTGAAATCTGCGCCAAGTCCGTGGCATTTCGCGACACCAGCTCTGCGTTGCGTTGCGTTGCGTTTGGTTTTGCTGAATGCTTAGCAAGCTCCTCATTCGTTTGATCCGGCTCTGCGCTTGTTTCGGCTTGGCACGACCTCGGTGGTCTCCCCGCGTAGCTAACGCGGGCGCTTCTTGCCCCGCAAGGAACGCAGTTTGGCTTTACGAATCAGGCGTGCCACACGTTTGACGCTGCAACGACCGCCAACCTCTTTGAGATCATGGAGCACGCGCGGACCGAACTGCAATGAGGCCGTCGATTGCGCCGCATGGAAATCTGGCACCAGAGCCGTAGGTTGGCCCTTCGGCGGTCAACTCCATAGGCTTCCACAGCCTGCTACCTTTGTAATTTGGCGGTTCAGACAATGGGCTAGCTTGTCGGATTTATCAAATACTAGATAGAGCAATCGCCTCTTGGACCGATGAGGCCCCATTGCAATGCTGGCGCCACAGCGTTGACTACAGCACCCAGTCATCGGTCTTCAACTTTACAGAGCAGCCTACGCTGTTGGCCCTTTAAAAAGAAAAGGACGGCTGAGTTCGCACTCGCCGTCCTGTAGGGTTTTGCTGCTTTTGGCTTTTGGCTTTGGGCTTAGCTGGGCCTATCGCCCTGCGACTCTTCGCACCACCGCCGCGAGATGGTCGATCTCCTCGCTGGTGTTGTAGAAAGCAAGCGAAGGCCGCACCGTGGCTTCAAGGCCGAAGCGGCGCAGAATCGGCTGGGCGCAGTGGTGGCCGGAGCGCACCGCGATGCCTTCCTCGTTCAGCGCACGGCCAATGTCTTCGGTCTTGTGACCGGGGATCACGAAGGACAAGACGCTGGTTTTACGCAAGGCCGTGCCCACCAAGCGCACTTTCGGGATCTGCAGCAGTTGGTGAGTCGCGTAGTCCAGCAGGTCATGCTCATACTTGGCGACGTTTTCCAGGCCCAGCTTTAGCAGATAGTCCAAGGCAGCTCCCAGACCCACCGCGTCGGCGATATTGCCTGTTCCGGCCTCGAAGCGCGAGGGTGGTGGGTTGAATACCGTGCGCTCAAAAGTGACGTCAGCAATCATATTGCCGCCGCCCTGCCAAGGCGGTGTCTCCTCCAGCACTTCGCGTCGACCGTAGACGACGCCGATGCCGGTCGGCGCGAAGACCTTGTGGCCCGAGAAGACAAGGAAGTCTGCGCCCAAGCTCTGCACATTGACACGCAGATGCGAGACCGACTGCGCCGCGTCCACCAGCGTGCGAACTCCGGCGGCCTTGGCCAGTGCCACGATCTCGTGGATCGGCGTGATCGTGCCCAAAGCGTTGGAGACATGCGTCACCGCCGCCAACTTCGTGCGCGGATTGAGCAGTTTGCGGTACTCGTCCAGCAGGATCTGGCCCGTGTCATCGACCGGAATCACCCGCAGCTTGGCGCCTTTTTCGGCCGCCAACTGCTGCCAGGGCACGATATTGGCGTGATGCTCCAGGTGCGAGACGATGATCTCGTCGCCGGCACCGATGTACTTGGCGCCCCAGCTCTTGGCGACCAGATTGATGCCTTCGGTGGCGCCGCGCACGAAGATGATTTCTTCGCTCGAGGCGGCCCCCAGAAAGCGCGCCACGGTGTCGCGCGCGCCTTCATAGGCGTCGGTAGCTCGTGCCGCCAGTTCATGCGCCGCGCGGTGGATATTGCTGTTCTCGTGTTCGTAGAAATACGAGAGCCGCTCAATCACCTGGCGGGGCTTTTGCGTGGTCGCCGCGTTGTCCAGCCAGACCAGTTGCTTGCCTTTGACTCGCTCTTGCAAGATGGGGAAGTCCCGCCTCACTGCCTGCACATCGAAGCCGCCTGGGGCGCTGCGAGGCTGTGTCTGCGGGGCACCGGCGCGAGACTCGTGCGCCTGCACCTGACCGGGCTGCACAAAGTAGTAGCCGCCGGACTCATCCCGCTTGCCGCTCAGTTCGGTAGTACCAGGCTGGCTGCTGTGCACGTTGCCAAGCAGGGCCCTCAGCGTATCCTGGCCCGGCAGACCAAAAGCTTGGGCACTGATGCGGTCTTCCGGCTCCGGCAAGGGAGCCGCCGCAGCCGTGATCGGATGCGTGGCCTCGTTGACGAAGTAGTAGCCGCCCGGCGATGAACTCGCCGGTGCGCCCCCCGCTTGCGGCTCCTTGGGGTGCGAGGTCGAAGGCAGTATGGACGGCAGCGCCGCTGCATAGGCCTCGGGCACGCCCTGCGCCACGCCGCCCTGACGCGGCGCCTGAGCGGCATGGGCCTGGCCGGCCGGCGCTGCTTCAAGCTGCGGCGTCAGGTCCTCGCGCAAGTCCAGGTCCTGATCGGGTTTGCTAGGCGAGGTTTTCGCAGCGAAGTTCGGCCCCGGTTCGCCATTCGGCAAAGCGGAGAAGAACTCACCGGCCAGGCGGCTTAGCAGACCCACATCCGGCAAGTTGAGACTTGCGCTGTCACTTGTAGGTATCTGGATACTCATGGTATTTGCCGATCTCCACATCATCCAAGAGGGCCAGTGCGTCATCGCTCTGCACGGCCAGCGAGCAATACAGCGAGATCAGGTAGGAGGCGATCGCGTTGCGGTTGATGCCCATGAAGCGGACCGACAGGCCCGGGCTTTGCTCGCCGGCCAGGCCAGGCTGGAACAGACCGACCACACCTTGGCGCTTTTCGCCGACGCGGATCAACAAAATCTTGCTCTTGCCGTCGGCCACAGGCACCTTGTCCGAAGGCACCAGCGGCACGCCGCGCCAGGTCAGGAATTGCGAGCCGAACAAGCTGACAGTCGGCGGCGGCACACCGCGGCGGGTGCATTCGCGGCCAAAGGCTGCGATCACCAACGGGTGGGTCAGGAAGAAGGCCGGCTCTTTCCAGACCTTGGTCAGCAGCTCGTCCAGATCATCGGGTGTGGGCGCGCCGGTCAGCGGATAGATGATCTGATCCGGTGCGACGGACGACAGCAGGCCGTAATCGGGGTTGTTGATCAGCTCGGACTCCTGGCGCTCCTTGATGATCTCGATGGTCAGGCGCAGTTGTTCCTTGATTTGATCATGCGGGCTGCTGTAGAGATCGGACACGCGGGTGTGCACGTCCAAGACCGTGGAGACGGCATTGAGGAAATACTCGCGCGGCCTGTCTTCGTAGTCGACAAAGGTCTGCGGCAGCTCGCTCTCGTCGCGCTTGGCGCAAGTAACGCGGATGTCCTTGGCGTTCTTAACCTTGTTGAGGCGGTAGATGCCGGCCTCGACCGGCAGCCATTGCAGCAGATGCACCAGCCAGCGTGGGCTGATGGTCTCCAGCTGCGGAACGGTCTTGGTGGCATTGGCTAACTGACGCGCAGCGGAATCGCTGAGCGCCAATTGGGCTTCTTGGCTTTCGGCCATGGGGCTTCTCCTGGGGTGGTGGTAGGTAAATGGTTAACTAAACGTCTATTGAAAGGGCAAGCAGGCGATTTCAGGCTTGGGCCTCACTTTGCGAGTTGGCTTGACTGATGTGGCTGCCGGCCGGCACGCTGCGCGTGACCCAGACATTGCCGCCAATGGTGGCGCCGCGCCCAATGGTGATGCGGCCAAGAATCGTGGCGCCCGCGTAAATCACCACTTCGTCTTCGACGACCGGATGGCGTGGCAAACCCTTTTGCACATGGCCCTCGGCGTCGACGGGGAAGCTGCGTGCGCCCAAGGTCACCGCTTGGTAGATGCGCACGCGCTCGCCGATCACGGCGGTCTCACCGATCACGACGCCCGTGCCATGGTCGATGAAAAGCCCCGCGCCGATGCGAGCGCCGGGATGGATGTCGATGCCGGTGCTGGCATGGGCCAACTCAGCCACGATGCGTGCCAGCAGCGGCACGCCCAGCCCGTAAAGCGCGTGCGCTAGCCGGTGATGAATCATCGCGGTGATGCCGGGATAGCAAAGCAGCACCTCGTCGACGCTGCGGGCGGCCGGGTCACCGTCAAAGGCGGCCATCACATCGCTGTCGAGCAAGCGCCGGATCGGCGCCAGCTTCTGGCCAAACTCGCGCGTCAGCGCCGAGGCCAAATGCTCCAAATCGGCTTCCGGCTTGCCCGGGCCGGCCCGCCCTGAATGGCGGTCGACATAGCGCAGCTCCAGCAAGATCTGAGCGCGCAATGCATGCAATTGGGTGTGCAGGGTATGGCCGACGAAAAAGTCCTCGCCGTCCTGCCGCAAATCAGGTGGCCCCAGGCGCATCGGGAACAGCGCGCCGCGCAGGCCTTCAACGATGGTGCCCAATGCCTGCGCAGAAGGCAGTTCGCGGCCGCCCGGTTCGCGTGGGCGCAGCTGCTGTTCGCGCCAATCATGGCGGGCGCGGCGCAGCGCGGCGACCACGCCGCCGAGTTGCAAATCGCCGTCGGCGGGCGCTCTTGGCGTGGCCTGCAGGTCTTGCACGTTTTGCACGTTATGCAATTGCGCGCCCATCAGTCTTGGCTCCAAGGCAGGCCACGAACGCGCCAGCCGTCGCTATGGCCGCGCTGGCCGGCTTCGTTGAGCTCGCCCTCGAAGCCTTCTTGCACATTGAAGACCCGGGTGAAGCCGGCCTTTGCTGCGGCTTCGGCTGCCAGCGCCGAGCGCTTGCCGCTGCGGCACAGCAGCAAGACCAGCGATTGCTTGCCGCCGAGCTTGGCTTCCAGCTCCCGCGTGAAACGCGGGTTACGGGTCAGACTGGTGCCGCTGGCCCAGGGCACGGCCAAGCTGCCCGGCACATGGCCGACAAATTTGAATTCTTCGGGCGAGCGCACATCCACCAGCGTGGCCGCACCGGCTTGCACCAGCGCCCAGGCTTGCTGGGGCGGCAGGCTGCCTGCAAAGGCCAGGCCCTCAGCGCCTGCTTGTTGCTCGGCGGCTTCCAAGACTTGACGCAGTTCGGGGCTGAGCAAGGGACTTTCGAGTACGGCTGACATGATGTGACAGAACCTTCCCACGCCGGCCAGCAAGCTTTCGGCGGGCGCTTTGAATTGAAGTGAGAGTGTCGTCAGCTTAAGAACTTGAGGGCATGCCTGGAACTGCCGATTGCGCCCATTCATAGTTGAAAAGCGAATATCAAACCGCTGCCGGCCGGCCGCCGTGGTTCACAAGATTTCCGCACATGCTTGCGCGCTTTGCTTCCTTGTGGAGAGGCGGGCGCGCTGCCAGCATCCAGGTTTTCCCACTATCGATTTATTGAAGGAGCCTCAAGCATGTCCATCCGTCCCTTGAATGACCGAGTGCTGATCAAGCGCCGGGACGCCGAAACCAAGACCGCCTCTGGCATCTTCATTCCCGACAGTGCCGGCGAGAAGCCCGAACAGGGCGAAGTGCTGGCCGTCGGCCCTGGCAAATTGCTCGACAACGGCGTACGCCAGGCCTTGAGCCTGAAGGCCGGCGATCAAGTCTTGTTCGGCAAGTACGCCGGCCAAACTATCAAACTGGACGGCGACGAGTTGCTGGTGCTGCGCGAAGAAGACGTCTTTGCTGTGATCGAGTAAGTGACTTAATTTTTAGAGATTCAAGAGAGAAAACAAATGGCAGCAAAACAAGTTGTATTCGGTGACGACGCCCGCGCCAAGATCGTTCGCGGTGTCAATGTCTTGGCTGACGCGGTCAAGGTCACGCTGGGCCCCAAAGGCCGCAACGTCGTGTTGGAGCGCAGCTACGGCTCTCCCACCGTCACCAAGGACGGCGTCTCGGTCGCCAAGGAAATCGAATTGAGAGATCGCCTGGAGAACATCGGCGCCCAGCTGGTCAAGGAAGTCGCCAGCAAGACCAGCGACAACGCCGGTGACGGCACCACCACCGCCACCGTGCTGGCCCAGGCCATCGTGCGCGAAGGCTTTAAGTACGTTGCCGCCGGCCTCAACCCGGCCGATCTGAAACGCGGCATTGACAAGGCCGTGACCGCCTTGGTGGCCGAGATCAAGCTGATCGCCAAGCCCACCACCACGTCCAAAGAGATCGCCCAAGTCGGCGCGATTTCGGCCAACTCCGACCACGACATCGGCCGCATCATTGCCGATGCGATCGACCGCGTCGGCAAAGAAGGCGTGATCACCGTGGAAGACGGCAAGAGCTTGAACAACGAGCTCGACGTGGTCGAAGGCTTGCAGTTTGACCGCGGCTATCTGAGCCCTTATTTCATCAACCAGCCCGAGCAGCAGACCGCGGTGCTGGAGCAGCCATTCATCCTCTTGTTCGACAAGAAGATCAGCAATATCCGCGAGCTGCTGCCCACGCTGGAAGCGGTGGCCAAGGCCGGCCGTCCCTTGCTGATCATTGCCGAAGATGTCGAAGGCGAAGCGCTGGCCACTTTGGTGGTCAACAGCATTCGCGGCGTGCTCAAGGTCGTGGCCGTCAAGGCGCCGGGCTTTGGCGATCGCCGCAAATCGATTCTGGAAGACATCGCCGTGCTGACCGGCGGCAAACTGATTGCCGAGGAAGTCGGCCTGACGCTCGACAAGGTGACGCTGGCCGAGCTGGGCCAGGCCGCGCGGGTCGAGGTCGGCAAGGAGCATACGGTGCTGATCGACGGCGCCGGCCAGGCTGAAGAAATCCAGGGCCGGGTGGCGCAAATTCGGGTGCAAATCACCGATGCCACCAGCGACTATGACCGCGAAAAGCTGCAGGAACGCGTGGCCAAGCTGGCCGGCGGCGTGGCCGTCATCAAGGTCGGCGCGGCCACCGAAGTGGAGCTGAAGGAGAAGAAGGCGCGGGTCGAAGATGCCTTGCACGCCACGCGCGCGGCGGTGGAAGAGGGCATCGTGCCTGGCGGCGGCGTGGCTTTGCTGCGCGCCCGTCAGGCGCTCTTGGCCAAGGGTGAGCTCAAGGGCGACAACGCCGATCAGGACGCCGGCATCAAGCTGGTCTTGCGCGCGATCGAGGAGCCGCTTCGGCAGATCGTTAGCAATGCCGGTGGCGAGGCCTCGGTCGTGGTGGCCAGGGTATTGGCCGGTAGCGGCAACGAGGGCTACAACGCCGCCAATGGCACGTATGGCGATCTGGTCGAGCGGGGCGTGCTGGACCCCGCCAAGGTGACGCGCAGTGCTTTGCAAAACGCAGCCTCTGTTGCCAGCCTGATTCTCAGCACCGAAGCCATCGTGGCCGAGCTGCCCGAGCCCAAGGTCGAGGCGCCGCATGCCGATCATCACCATGAAGGCGGTGGCTTCTGAGCTAGGTCATCCCTTCAGCAAGAAAAGGCCGAACCAAGGGTCGGCCTTTTCTTCTTTTTCGGTCAGCAGGCTGCCTTGAGCTTGGCCATTTCGCTGCGCAGCGATGTCGCCTCAGTGGCCGCAGGACCGAAGTCCTGTTCCTTGGGCTGCTTGATCCACATATCCAAACTCTTATCCGAAATCCCCAAGCGCTTGACCAGCCAAGGAAATTGTCGCGAACCATGCCGATGTGCACAATGCAGCACACCCGATGACCTAGTAAGTTGTGGCGGTTCAAGGCTGGTTGCTGTCGCTCGGATTCGTCAGTCGTGAGGCGGCAATGTGCCCAAAGCCGAAATTCAACTCCAGCGTTCACGGTCGCTGCAGCATTCGGTGCAGTCCTTCGTGGCTAAGAATCGGACTCACTGTGCCCGCCCTGTAGCAGTCACTGACTCGCAAAGAGTTGGCAGCGCCAATGTCGGGTACCGGGTGTGCAGCTGTCATAGGGGCCGGCGGCTCACGAGGCCCAGATACATCGAGGTCAAAAGGCTGCAGCTTGATCAGACGAATAGTCGCTGTCGACCCATCGGCGCCCGTCGAATATAGCGACTCGTTGCCATGCAACCCACCCTGTGTCGGCGCTGACTGTTCTATCGGATACACCTTTCGCAGGGCTTGGTGAAATGCCGCGCCGCCGCAAATGCAGGTGCGGTGCAAGGCTCCTCGCGGTATGCATCGCTGCCCGCATGCGCGGAGATGTGCTCGACAACCAGGCGCTGCAGCTTCGGTTGCTCCACCGCCAGCAGCAGGTGGCCGCCACGCTCAAAGGCGACCAAGCGCGAGTTCACGATATGCCGGCTCGCGAACTCGGCGTTGTGGAACAGCTGCAAGCCATCGTCCTTGGCGTGCAGGATGAGCGTAGGCGCACGGACCCCAGCAATACGTTCATTGGGCATCGCGGCACGGTTGTCGAATACCGTGCCCGCAGCGCGGCGCGACACCGGGTTCATGAAGTCAATCACTTCGTCGGCAAGGCGGCGCTGCTCTGTGGTGAGGCTCTGGCTCACGGCCGGGCTTGCGCCCATCAGTTCCATGAACTGGCGCCGCAGCGCCTTCGTCATTGCCCAGTAGCGGAAGTCCTGCTGGAAGATTGCGGTCAGCATGCAGCCCTTATCGCTCGCCGCCGACTGTTCGGCCGCAGCAGACGCCGCGACCCCAGCAGACACCAGCGTCAGCGACGACACCCGCTCCGGGTGCAGCGCGGCGAAAAGCAAGGCAGAAGGGCCACCGTGCGACAGCGCCACCACGGCTACGCGCTTGATGCCGAGGTGATCGAGCAGATGCACATAGGCGTGGGCTTGGTCGTCGAAGGTGGCGGCAGGCTTGAACGTTGAGCGCAGGTAGCCGAATCGGGATGGGGCAATCCAGCGCAGGATGGTGTCCTCGCCGAGTGCTGCGCGCGCCAGCAACTCGCCCTGGTCCCAGCCGCCACCACTGCCATGTACCAGCAGTACGGCTGTGGCGGCGTCCTGCCGGCCTCCTTGCACGAACTCGATGTCGCCCAACGGTGACGCGACTACTTGGCCCCGCGCGCCGATGCGTTCGTAGGCGTGACGCATGTCGCGCTGATAGGCGAACGTGACCACCCCGGTGCAGAGGCACAGTAGCAAGGCCAAGCCAAACCAAGCAAGCATCGCCGGACGGTCGGTCATTGCCATATCCCCGCATTTGCAATGACTGAATCCTCGCATGCCCGCATACCCGCATACCCGCATGACCGCGTACCCGCGTGCTGATCTGCGTCAACGGTGCACCTTCGATCTCGGCCGCACCTGGTCCCTTGGGTGCCTGTGCAACTTCACTGCGCGACCCTCCCACGCTTCTTGCCCAAGCGCTGGAGCATGGCTGGGCGAGATGTCCGGCGGCTACTCGAAGGCAGCGATGGCTGATGGCCGAGAGCGTGAGTCACCCCGTCGCCTCCAACGCTTGCTTGACCTTGCAGTCCTACAGTCCGCTATGAGGCAGGATCAACCGATAAGAAGGATGCGGCCAGCGCACCGGCGCATCTTGATCAGCCCTCAAGTAGATAGGAGGTCAAACAAGTGCAAGATCACCGGCCAAGAGGGAAGGTTCAAGCTCAAGGACATTTGGGCACTTCGTGTTCGACTTCAGATGGAGAACCTAGTGCTTGAATTCGCTCACTTCAATGTGGGCATCGACAGCAAGCTGCCCGGCTGCGGCCTCGCCAATTTGAAGGCCCGGGATGTTTTCCTCGGGGCTCAAGTTGCATAGCAAACCATGGTGTTGCCGCCCAATACTCAGCACTAGCGCTTTGGCCCTGATGCAACAGCAAGCATGGCTACTGGCTGGGTCGCCGAGCCCTGTGTTGCCCAAAGTCTACTTAAACAGTCAGCTTCCCGGGTCGGCTAGACTTTCCGCTGCTGCCGACGGTAGCCTGGAGTTTCGACTCATCTGTTTCGTGCCCTGCGGGACGCGATGTCGTGGCGCCCCGGCAGCAACTACTCCAACACCGAAGGGTGGAGACGCTCCGGCGCATAGGCGGCGAGCGGGCGCTGGAAGGGCAGGTGCAAGGCGGCACGTACCTGCAATACAGCCTCCGGGTCTAGGTCTCGGTCCGTATACCGGCTGTGCGCGAAGCCCTTGGTTTCATCGAGCCGGATATCCCGGACCCAGGTACCAAATTGATGAGCGAGCGGTCCGCCGATAGGGTCGCCATCGATCAGTCCAGAATAAGGGAAATACAAATTCGTCCAGCGCGTGAGCGCGAACAGTCCGGCGTGATGGGGCACTTGGACCGAACGCTTTGCCGCCGGGTTTTGTTCGTCCACATAGGCATGGGTGAAGGTAAAGGCCCGGCGCTGCTCATCTGGCACCGGGCTCTTGATGGCCTCGGTTTGCGGCGGGCAGCTCGGGAATGAGCGATCGCGAACGAGTTCCGCAAACTGGGTCTTCTCGTCCAGATTGAGTAGCCATTGCGCGTGGGTGAGTGGAGATCCTGCGCTCACGAAGTCGCTGACCAGCCAGTCGAAACCGTTGCGCCGATACTCGTTCCATGCGGCATGCTGCATAGGCTGCACGTTATCGGCGCTGACAGCAGCGGCAGCCCCGGCGCGCGGATTGAGCAGGTCTTCGAGCGCCCTCAGGGCGCGGCTGCTCGTTTTCGACTGCGCACCGTGGCGCCGTGAGCGCTGCGCCCAGGCATAGCTCAAGATGTCGTAGGCGATAACGCTGCCGAGGCTGTGCCCATAGACCATGATCCGCGAGTAGCGATGCTTGTCGTGCAAAGCGTCAAGCAACTGCATGCCGGCCTCTCGTATCTCCTGTCGCCGTGCGATGTTTTCTGGCCTGGGCTCGAGATAGCGTGCCGCATCGCCCGCATAGCCTACGATGAAATGGTCCCGCAAGGCCTTCAGACCGAGAGCGAGCAAAGCCGGCAAGGCGGCCAGCGAACCCAGGCCCAGTCCCGTGAGCCAGCCGGGCAGATCTTGCGTCATCAGCCAAGCGAAGGCCAGCAGCGCAGCCACGATGCTGGCCCTCAGCGCCCAGACCCAGTTGATCAAGGTGCGCGGGATTTTGTCCTTAGGCGAAGTCGCCAGTCGGAATATCCATCCGTACACCTGCGCCACTGTGGTGTCGCGGATCAGGTGGGCCCAATAGAGTTCGTAGACGTCCGTTGTCGGCCGCGTGCCTTCATTGCGGGGCACGGTCGCCATGCGCATTTCGAACAGCGTGGAGACGTAGTCGGGCTTGACGTGATGCAGTTCGCCGCCGTCTCGGTCGAACACGTTCAAGACGAATTGCCGAAGCAACTGGCCCGGGCGCTGCTCGCCAATTCCGTGCACGACGATCACGGCCTGGCGTTCGCGGCGGCGAACTTGCTCTGCCCGCGCCATCAATCGGGCTATCCGATTCAAAGCACTCTGCCAGGCTTTGACGCCGGCATGTGCTTCAGCGCAGTTGGCAAGCCCGCTAAGTACGATGCTGATTCGTGTGGATTGTCTGGACCGGGGCGTCAAGCTGAACCTGATGCGCCTGTTTGCGAAGGGCGGGTCCAGCGTGACGAGCAACTCGAAGCGCGCGCCGGAGCTTG
Organism: Paucibacter sp. B2R-40; assembly: GCF_025717555.1. Classification (GTDB taxonomy): domain Bacteria; phylum Pseudomonadota; class Gammaproteobacteria; order Burkholderiales; family Burkholderiaceae_C; genus Paucibacter_A. The sequence goes on from NZ_JAJIRP010000007.1 coordinate 229,070, forward strand.
TTTGGCCCTTGCCGGTGGCACTTTCCTTGGCTGCGTCCTTCTCCACAGCCGGCCAAGCGAGAGAAGACACCTTGCCGCTCAGCGGCTCGCTGTATTCAATGCCTCTGCCGACAACGGTAGCGTGCGGCAATCGAGCGAGCGCGGCCGGTTCGGGCTGCAACACCGAATCTTTGCCCAGCCAGTAAACCAGCACCTCGGGTCTAAACAGGTAATCGGCCACCTCGACGGAGCGGAAGGGCACAGTCAGTGAAACGCGAATCGATGAACGTTGAGGGGCATCGGATGGATTCATGGCGCCTGCCTGCATTCGTGGACGCTGAAATGTTCGACATCGGCAAATGTACAGACCCGGAACCCGAGACTGCCTGCTTGATCCAACTCAAACCATTTTGATGCCCGCCCGCTTGTGCCGTCCGTAGGGTCCAACGTCGCTCAGCGTGTCGAAAACACGTCGCTGAACCAGTCCCTGCCGCAGGGCTGGTTGATATCGGCTGTGCACTTCATCGTGCATTCGTTCGGCGCTGACGTACCGCTGAGCTTGTCACCGCCCCAGCACTGCCCCCCGAATTGCGTGCCAGCGTAGGCCAGCCCGGCTGCACGGGCCGCAGCCACGCAGGTGGCCGGGGTAGCGCCCGAGGGCATCAACATCACCGGTAGCATTCGGTTAGAGGCATCGGGGTCAGCGTAACAGCCAACTTTGCTGCTTGGGGCCGGCGCAGGCGGCAGCGTAGCGCCGGTGGCCCAAACGCTGTTGTGCCATTCGCCGCCGCAGGACTGCTGCTGGTTGGCGCTGCACACCGTGTTGCACAGCTTGTCGTCTTTTTCCTTCAGGTATTGCGCCGTGTTGCCCCCAAAACACTGGCCTTTGTACTGCAGACCGGCATAACGCAGGCCGCGGGCCCGGGCTGCGGCGACGCAACTGTCGCGGGTGGCGTTGGCCTGTTGGAGCATCACCGGCAAGGCGCGCTGCGGCTTGTCGGTGAAGCATCCCATGTACTGTGGAGCGGGCGAGGGAGTGGGTGTTAGACCGGTGGCATGGACGCCGTTCAGCCAGTCGCCGCCACACCATTCGCCGGCGGCAGCGGTACAAGCCTTCTTGCACAAACTGTCGTCCTTTTTGACATGGCCCAGCGTATTGCCTGCAAAACATTGCCTGCCAGCCTGCACGCCGGCATAGGCAAAGCCGCGCGCCTTGGCCGCTGCGATGCAACTGGCCGGGGTGGCGCCGCTGCTCATCAGCTGCACCGGCAGAGCGCGGGCTTCGTCGTCGGTGTAGCAGCCCACCCAGGTGTTGGCTACGCCGCCGGCTGATTGCACGATGGAGCCTCGCCCGCCCACTGCCACAAAGCTGCCGTTGCCATAGGCCACCGCGTGCAAATCGGCGTTGTTGGGCGCGCTGATCGCCGTCCAACTACTGATGCTGTTCTGAGCGCTGTACTGAATACTGCCGTAGCCCACTGCCACGCCGTAGCCGTCGCCGAAAGTGATGCCGGCTATGGGTGCATTGGCTGCTGCGGCGGCGGTGCTGCAGGCGCTGCCCGAGACGGTGACGCGCTTGCTGGTTAAGCCGCCGGCCCCGCTCTGCTCACCAGCGGCCACGGCGTTCTGGCCCAATTGGCGCCCCACTGCAGTGATGTTGCCGGTATAGCCGCAGGCCAACTTGGTCCAAGTCATGGCGTCAGTGGAACTGAGTACCAGTCCGGCCGAGCCCGTGATGACGAAGAACGGTGTGCTGCTGCCGTTCTGATCCAGCCCGGCCACGGCAAATAAGCTGGCGGAGGCTGGCACCGTCCCGGGCAAGGCCTGTTCAGTGAAAGGCAGCACCGGGCTGTTGGCCATCAGTACCTTGCGGCTGCTGCCTATGGCCACGAAGCGGGTACCGCCGTTGACCACCGGCCCGGCCGCGATGCCCTGCAGATCGGTGCCGGCCGAGACATTGTTGGCCGTCCAGGTGAGGCCGCGGTCGGTCGAGTGCAGCACGGTGCCGCCAAAGCCCACGGCGGCAAAGATGCGGCCGGCGCTGCCGTAAGTGATGCCGCGCAGCCTTTGCGTAATGCCCGAGGCCCGCTGCGTCCATGCCGTGCCGTCAGGCGAAGTCAGGATCGTGCCTTTGTTGCCCACCGCCACGAACATACCGTCGCCGAAGGCCACGCCGTCCAGATCTTCGACCGTGGGCGCGCTGCGGGTGCTCCAGCTTTGCGGTGGGCCACCGGCGTCGGCCAGCGTGGGTAGCGTCAAGACCAGCGCCAGAGCCAGTGCTCGCCGGCAAGTCCAAACCAAAGCGGCATCGTCAGCGGTGGCGGCGCAAGGATTGCCGAATCTGAATTGCATGTTGGAGTCCTCGAATATGCCTTTTGGTCGCCTGGTACCCGCAGCAATTGCGGCGCGGACCCGCTGCCCGGGGTATGAATTCGTTCATGTTCGGTTGCGCATCAGCCGGCGACATTGACGCAACGCAATGCGCTGGAAAGCTCTCCTTGTTCACGCCGTAGCAGTGGGGCTTCGAATGCGAAAGCACAAGTTGACTTGGCAAGAGTCGTCAGCGGCCTGCCGAGCCGCAGGCGCGTGCCGGGCCGCATCGCTGTGTTCCTGCGCATAGTTGCCTTCGCATCGATGGCGCGTGTCTTCACCTTGGTCGCCCATGGCTGCGCAGACTTCGGTCCGGTCACCCTGCAAAAGCGCGTTGTCTCGGTGACATCATTGACGCTACCCATTCATCGCCGCCAGCCGGGCCCGCGAAGTCGCGGAATAAGTTCATGTCGTGCAGCGCTTCGGCCATGCCTGTTCACTTAGATTGAACTACTGCTGCATGCAGTGATGCCGCAGCATCACCTCCAGCTCATACGGCTGCAAGCTGCCTACTCATTAGGCAGAGTGAGCCTTGGGCCCCAGCCCTGCAGTCTTCAGAAACTGATCGACATCTGCTTCCAGTTGCTGCCAATCGGTGTATTCGTGGTCATGGCTGCTGTCGCTGGACTGCCCATGGTGGCTCGCGATCAAGCGCATCATCGCGCGCTTGAAGTAGTCGTATTGCGTGTATCTCAGCGCGCCGGCAACGCAGCGCGTCAGCAGTGGCTGCAAGTCGCACTGCTGCATGAAGTGAGCGGCGGCCTGTTGGGCTTCCTTGCGGCTCTCGGCATCGGGCATAGCAGCGCTCAGGGAGACAGAGAAGAAGGCGATCGGCAGCGTCTTCAACCATGCCTGATTCGATTTCAGGAAATGCGCCAGCGAACTCTGATGCCGGTCGAGGTGCAAAGATCCGCAGGCAATCACGGCCATTTGAAAAGGCTGTACCTGATCGGCGGCAGCGCTGGCCGTGTCAAGCAGGTCAGCCTGATGGCCGCGAATGCGCACGCGCTCAGCGATGAATTCGGCCACTTTGCGGGTCTGGCCTTCGGTGGTGCCATAGGCGATCAGGATGGGCAGCATGTCAGTTTTCCTTTCAGTGAGTCGGTGATAAAGGGATTCAACTTTGCGGCCAGGCATCGCCCGACCCCCTATGGGCAAACAAGAAAAATTCGACCGTGCGGCCAGCACTTGATCTCCTGTTTGCCTCGTAACAGCTAGGCGCCAAGCCGCGATGGCCAGCCACAACCCAGGCTCAGGGCAGCCTGCCGCGGCCAATATGCACCGGGATGCGACGCCGGCCAAAGCCGCGTTCCACCTGTGGGGCGAAATGGCCCGCGATGCGACTGCCGCAATGGGGGCATTTGCCTTCGGCATCCAGTTCGTAATGCAGCAAGTCATACCAGTCCCGTTCGATCAGCTTGGCCTGGCAGCCGGGGCAGAAGGTGGTGCCGCCATCCGCATCGTGCAGATTGCCGGTATAGACATAGCGCAAGCCTTTGTCCAGCCCGATGCGGCGCGCACGCCTCAGGGTCGCTGCCGGCGTGGTGGCGATCCCGCTCATCTTGTAGTCGGGGTGGAAGGCGCTGAAATGCAGCGGCACGTCCGGCCCCAGCTCCTTGGCGACCCAGGCCGTCAGCGCCTCCAACTCGGGCGTGCTGTCATTCAGACCAGGAATCAGCAAGGTGGTGATTTCCAGCCAGCATGAGCTGCGATGCTGGATATGTAGCAGCGTCTCCAGCACCGGCGCCAAGTGGGAGCCGGTCTGCTGCTGATAGAACTCATCGGTGAAGGCTTTCAGATCAACATTGGCTGCGTCCATCTTGGCAAAGAACTCGCGTCGTGGCTCGGCATGCACATAGCCGGCCGTCACCGCCACCGTTTTGAGGCCCAGCGTGTGGCAGGCATCGGCGGTGTCCAGGGCATATTCGGCAAAGATGATCGGGTCGTTGTAGGTAAAGGCGACGCTGAGTGCTGCTTGCTCGCGGGCCGCTTCGGCAATTTGGCGCGGGCTGGCTGCATCCATCAGTCTGTCCATCTCGCGGCTCTTGGAAATATCCCAGTTCTGGCAGAACTTGCAGGCCAGATTGCAGCCGGCGGTGCCAAAGGAGAATACGCTGGAGCCGGGGAAAAAATGATTCAAGGGCTTTTTTTCGATCGGGTCGATGCAAAAACCCGAACTGCGGCCATAAGTCATCAAACGCATTTCATTGCCAATGCGTTGGCGCACAAAGCACATGCCGGCTTGGCCCTCGTGCAGCTTGCAATCACGCGGGCAAAGATCGCATTGGATGCGATCGTCGGGCAGTCGGTGCCACCAGCGCGCCGGCGCGCCGTTCTCGAGCATCAGCGGGTCGCTGGCTGGCACGTCCTCATCTTCGCCAGGCATTGGCCTCATGATGCGACACCGTCGGCATGGGCTAACTGTTTGAAACAGCGCACCTGGTAGCGCGACAGTCGCAGATCAGCGGCCCAGAAGTCTGGTGGCAGACCGGCCTTGTGTTTGAGTGCGGCCAGAAACTGCGCGGGTTGCGGGCATTGCTCCCAGACTTGCGGTAACAAGGTCGCTTGTCTGCCTTGCCAGGCCAGAATCAAGCCGTCAACGCCGGGACGCAAGGCGGCCACGGCCTCGGCTTCGCTCTGGACCCGCATCGGCTCGGCCGCTCCCAGCAGCGACACCTCCACCTGCAAGCCTGGCCATTCCTCGGCTTGCAGCGGCGCGAAGCGGCGGTCGCAAAACGCGGCGGCAATAGCATTGGCGCGCACATCCTCAATCAAGGGTCGTCGCGCCTGCAAGCTGCCCACGCAGCCGCGCAGATGGCCCTGAGCATCATGCAGGCTGACGAAGCTCGCACCTGGGCGAGCAAGCGCCGGGTGAGCGTCATCATCCAGCGCTGGCAGGCTCGGCAGGCCCAGGCCAACGCCAAGACGGTGCGCGATGGTCTGGCGCGCAACGGCCAACAGCAGCTTGCCCAAGCCCTGATCGTTGGACCGCATTTGCTCGCCTTCCAGCAAGTCGCCAGCGACGGGGGCGGCTTCGAAAACGATCGACGCGTAGCCGACCACGCGTCGATGGTCGCCGCCCTGGATATCGCCGGAATTGCGCTGCCGCAGCAGACGCGCTTGCAGACCATGCCTTGCCGCCACTGCCAGCGCGCCATTGAGTGGCGCCGCGCCGCAGGCCTCCTCGCCGCTCAAATCGGTGGCGAAATGAAGAATGCGCTCGACCGTGACCTGATCTCGCGCCTGAGCCTCCCCGTATGTCAAGAAATGCGACAGGTCGCTGCTGATCAGGATCAGCGTTTCGTCCCCGCCCCAGACGCGCTCCAGCACCTCGGCCACTTGCGCCGGGCCGGCGCCGCCAACCAGCAAGGGCAGCAACTCGAAGCCATCTCCGAGCACGCTTTGCAAAAAGGGCAGCTGCACCTCCAGTGAGTGCTCCTGAGCATGCGGCAGGTCTAGCCATTCGACTTGCGGCAAGTCCTTCAGCCCTGCCATAACTTCCAGATCAAGAGGTATGCGACCGAGCGGTGTCTCGAATGCGCCGACCGTCGGCGCGGCCAAGCCGCGGACCGGCACACGATGCGCGGGGCCAAGCAATACCACCCGCTCGATTTGCTTGCGCCAGCGGCGCAAGCAGGCAAATGCCGCTGCCGCCACCTCGCCAGAATAGACATAGCCGGCATGCGGCACCAGCAGCATTTTGGGGCACCGTTGCGAGCTGTTCGACGGGCTGGCAGCGACCAACTGGCGATCCAGCAGGCCACGCAAGTCTTGCGGCTCGGCGGGATAGAAATAGCCGCTTTGGGTCGCAGGACGAGTGCTTGTGTTCATCGCAGCTCCTCGGCAGTAGGTGGTCTTCAATGCTAGGCCGAAGCGCAGCGCCGAACTTGAGCGAGCGCAACTGTTCTGTGTGCGTGACTGCGCCTTGTGTTCGTCGGCGTGCGGCGGGCTAGGTCGAGGCAGTCAGCCGAACTGCCCAACGTTGCGCCGGCTCAATGCAGACAAACCTTTTTTGGGCAAGCTGCTTGCAGTGTTGGTCGATGGGCTATTGGCAGGCTGTGAAGGAGATCGTTATGTTGAAACTATTGATTGCGATAGATGGCTCTGAAACATCGATGCACGCCATTGATGCCGTAGGCAAGCTGGCGCAGGCTACGGTGTCCTTGGAAGTTCTGCTGCTCAATGTGCGAGACGGCCCGGTCTATTACGGCGAGCTGACGGCCTTGAGTGCCGACGATATCGAGGCGGCTCAGCTCAAGCGCCAAGACCAACTGCTGACGCAAGCGAAGGATAGGGCCAAGGAATGTGGTCTGGTGGTGCGCGACTGTCTGCGTTCGGAGGGACTGCCTGCCCCGGAGATCGTTCGATTTGCTGAAGAACATCAGGTTGACCAGATCGTGCTGGGTACACGCGGCATGAGCGCAATCGGCAGCCTGTTGATCGGCTCGGTCGCACAGCGCGTTGTTCACTTGGCGACCGTGCCGGTCCTGTTGATCAAGTGAGCGTCATTGATTGGCCGATCGTCCTAGTTAAGACCATCAATTGGAGCTAGCTCTGCAGGGCTGAAAAATATGGACAAAAAGAAAGCGTGCTTGAAGGACATCGCGACCTCAATCGTGGCGGTGGTTGAACCCGAAACGCCAGCTTTGGTGGCGGCGCAGCTGATGCGCAGACACCATATCGGCTCCCTGGTCGTGGTTGATGCAAGCGAGCAGACCCGGCCAATCGGTATCGTCACCGACCGTGATCTGGTGCTGGCTTTGATGGCTGAAGGGCTTGACCCCGAGCTGTTCACTGCAGGTGACATCATGTCGGTGGACTTGGTACTCGGCCACCCTGAAATGGACCTGATGGAGGCCGTGTTCCTGATGCGTCAGCATCGTCTGCGGCGCCTCGTCATTGCCGACAAGGCTGAACGTTTGGTCGGTATCGTGGCAATGGAGGATGTACTGGAGTTTTTGGCGCGCGAGCTGAGTGACTTGGCTGAAGCTCTGCGGGGCGGGCGCGATCGCGAGTTCATGCAACGAGCTTAGCGTGCGGTTTGTAGGTTAGCGGCCTGCTGGGCATGTCAAGCGTCTTCCGCGCCAAAGGCACCTGCAAGGTTTCCGGCGGAGACAATTTGGAGGTATCCGCATCCGCCGGGGTCGGCCTGGAAATTGCGACGGGTGGATCAATTGTGCTGCTCGGCGTGTCGCACAGCGGCAATTCGACGCAGTTGAAAATTCTGGGCGATTTCGACATTCCGCACATCAGTGTTTTTACTGCGCTGACCACCGACCCAGCTGCGTCTCCGAGACCGAAATGACTCTCCAGCCGCGCGAACATGGCAGCATCGACTTCCCGTCCTACAAACGGATTCCAGGCCTGAACGATGACGAGTCAATTTGCGCTGATGACCGAAATCCCCTGTCATCCAGTGACGGTGGCCGAGGCGATCGTCATGGTCAGGCCGCGGCCCTTGTATGGGAGGGTCAGCTAGGTCGACGAGGGGGCCTCTATTAAGGCTTCTGCCTTGAGGGTGGAGGAACCCCGGGTGTCCGCCATTGTCGAATTGACTGCCATCCGGTAAACGTCGTCAGCGGCTCAGCGACGTTACCGGAGGGCGCTGAAAAAAATCGCGAGCGGCCTGCCTGAGGTGCTGCAGCTGCCAGTCAGTTCTGTCATCCCCTCGTTCGGCAGCGGGACCGAGCAGCGCGCGCTGTTCGACATCGAAGTCGGTTGAATGTAGGAGCTGCATCACAGGGGTCGAATTGGAGCGGGCAATAGCCGCGTGGCGCGGCTACGCACTGGCACTACGGTCGGCCGAATCGTCATCGACTTCCCGCCGCCGGACGGCAGGGGCGGTGACGAGCGCGGGTGCAGCAGCTTGGTCTTGACTGCTTGCACCTAGCGGAATCTTGATGATTGAGTGCAATCAGCCCAGGCGGTCGCTTGCGCTGAAACATACCAAATTCAGCGAGCTCCAATGCGAGCCAATCATCAGGTTCGCCGTCGAAGGATCCAACCAAGCCAAAACTTGCCAGAGCGGCCGTTGGCAAACTCGCCGATGCCTCGATTCACCTGCTCTGGACCTTGTTGAATGATCGACCCGCTCTGACCTTCTAAGGAGAAATGGCGCTACATTCCTTTGACCATACAGAAGCCACCGTTCACCTCAAACAGTTAAATGCTTTTGAGGAAGACCTGGCATTGTCTAAATGCGGCGAGCCTCACGATGCAGGATCGCGTGCGCACGGCCCGACCTGGTCGCGCCCGAGATCGACGTGTGGCCGCGCCAGCGGAGGTTGTTGAAATCGTACTTGGCACCGATGGCCGTGGCGCGGCGGGGAGCATCGTTCGGAGCTCTGTTGCGTCGCGCGTCGTCAACATTGATGAGATGCAGTCGCTACTGGTGAGGCAATGCACTAAACAGGTTGATGATTTTCAGGTCAGCCTGCCTGGCCGAAGGTAGGCCTTCGCAGCTCGGGCCGTCGGCGTCGTGGCAGATGCGGCATTGATTTTGCGTGGAAACCGGAGCGCCTTCGGATTTATCCCGAATCAGCAAGGCGCCATGGCGCAGCACATATTCATCTATGAAGGCCACAACGGTAATGTTTTTGGAGTTCGACTTGACAGCCATGACTTCCATCACGGCGATGGAGAGGGGCGGGGTGCGTCGCCGCGTCTGCGTATCTGTGGACCCATTTGAGCAATGCCGCCCGACGCGCGCCCGGCGGCGGGTTGTACATGCCATTTGGCGGGCCGCCGGGCAAGACGCAAGGAAAAAAAGGATTGCTGGCCGGGATCAAACCATTGTGGGTGTAGAAACCGGGCAATCTGCGATGCCGGTGAAGGCGATGAAGCGTACGGGCAGTGGGTGGCCGACCAACTTGTCCTGCAGCAGCATCTGATAGCCCCATGCCGCTTGATTGTCGAGTTTGCTTTCGCCTTGTTGGCGGTTGCGGAATTGATAGGCAATCTCTACAAGGCGCAGCGGTTCTCGACCAGACGCGCACGGATCAACCAAGATATTGAAGCCCGTTGACAATAGAGTTCGCGCCTTGGCCAGGAAGACCTCGCGCCGCATCATGAAGAAGCAGCTCATTGGATCTTTCAAGGCGGGTGGCGAAGCGGATGATCATGGCCCGGCTGCCGTCCCAATGCCCGATGCTACCGCCCTCAACATAACGCCTTCCGATGGCGACATCGGCCTCGCCGCTGATCAGCGCCTGCATCATGCGCAGTGGATAGACTTGTCATGCAGCAATTCTTCGCCCATGATCAGATCGCATAGGGGCGCTGCCAGACCTCACCCCTTCGACGCAGGCCGAAGAAAGGCGGCGCCGTCCCAGTCGGGGCAGCCAACGCACATGCGAGTCGGCGCAAGCCACCAAGCGCGCCAGTTTAGCCGTGCCGTCAGGCGAGTCGACATCGACGAAGAAGACGTCCGGGGCTAACTCCCGCAACTCAAAGGTGAGCCTGCGACCAACTTGGAAACACTGCCTCGCGCGTTGAAGGTCGATACGACAACGGATAACAAGGGCGCACCGTTCGTTGGAGCAGGCCTGCAGTAATCAGGCACCGAGAGGGCGCAACGCTGCTCCAACTGAACAGCTATCTTTTGACCCCGCAGCCAGAGATTGCCATGTAACAGCAGACATGCTCGATCCATCATCATCCACGGGGTTGCCGTGCGCCGGCGCGGGCTGAAGCCAGCGCTCCGCCAGGATCGGTGCAGTATGGAGTCGAACAGTTGAGCATGCTCAGGGTCGCCGCCGACTTCAAGGCCCGGCACCTCAAGTCACAGCGATTTGCGCAGTTCGTCGACCTGATTTTGGCCAGCAAAAAGATTGCCCAAAGCGGCCAATTGATCCAGTTGCGCCTTGGCCATAGGTTTGTTGCCAGCCTTCAGATAGAGGCGAGCCAAACTCAGCTTAATTATTGGGTTGTCCGGTTGCAACTCAAGAGCTTGCGCCTGCACCGCCACGGCCTTGGCGAATTGCTTTTCTTCGGCCAAGGCCTGAGCCCAGGTATCTAAGAAGGCAGGCTGCTTAGGCCTCAAACTGTTGGCTTTCTCAGCGTGAGCGGCGGCACCGGGCTTCTTCAGTTGCATCAGCACCCACGCAAGGTTGTTTTGCACGGCCGCGTTGTCGGGGTCAAGGCGCGCCACTTCCAGCAGCCTGGTTTCCGCCGAGGGGTAGTCTTGCCGTGTCATTGCCAATTCGCCCAAATAGAGCAAGAAGAATCCGTCTTGGGGATAGCTTTTCAACCAGTCAGCCGCGAATTTTTCGGCTTCGCTGGTCTTGCCGCCGGCCACCAAGACTGTGTGCAGCTTGATAGCCAAGCCATTGGCGAACTTGGCCCTGAGCAGCGCCATACGGTAGGTGGCTGCGGCGGCGTCCCATTGTTTTAAATTGGTCTGCACAGCGGCCTCGGCCGCGTAGCCCACAGCCTCCTGAGGCTGCAATTTTTGAATTTCGCGGGCAAGCTTTAATGCCTGTTCTGCATGGCCAGAAGCAAGCTGCAAGTCAATCAATCCCTGCATCGCGGGCAAGAAGCCGGGACGCAATGCCAAGGCGCGGTTCAGGTGGTTAATCGCAGCGGGCAGATCTTTCATTGCTACGCTGACTTGAGCCAAACTCATCAGCGGCAGCGGCGATTTGGCTTGCAAAGCCGCCAACTGCTTGAAGGCCACGGCGGCTTGGTTGAAGTCACGGGCGGCCAGTTGCACTCGGCCCAAGGCGTCGATCATAATTGCCTCGTTGGGCAATGCGGCAACGCCGTCTTGCGCTGCTGCCAAGGCGAGCTTGAGATCTTGGTTTTGAAGGTGTTGATTGATCAGCAGCAGCCTGGTCTCGGGCTTGGTGGGGTCGGCGCTGACCGCGCCGGCGAGCAGCTTGTTTACATCTTCCTTGCTGCCGGAGTCGCGTGCGCGAAAGCCTGCCAAAGCCACCAACGCGCGCGGGCTTTGCGCGTCATGTTTCAACAATGCTTCGAAACGCTTGCGCGCATGGTCGACATCCTGGTCTTGTAAGTCCAGCGCCGCCAGCGCTGCATAGGCTGGGAAGTCGCTCGGCGCGATCACAATTGCGCGCTCAAAATTTGTGCGTGCCGCGGCGATGTCGCCGCGAGCCAGTGCCAGCTGACCGCGTAGCAAAGAGGCCAGCGCCTTGTCGGGCTGCTTCTTTTCAAGCGCATCTAACGCCCGCAGGGCCGTCTCGAACTTTCGGCGTTGCAGCAGCGCGGTAATCAAAGCCTGGTCGGACTCGCCGCCGGCCTTGTCGGCCGCAGCGAGGACCTGCAAGTCTTTGATCGCCTGACTCGCCTCGTCCTCACCTTCGCCCAAGCGACTGTAGGCGAGGACGCCACGCAGTCGCGAATCATCGGGTTTGAGTTTGGCCGCTGCGGCGAATAATTTTTTGGCTTGTTGCGGCTGCCCGGACTGCTGATGAGCCAGGCCAGAGAGAGTCAAAAGCTCCGCATCCGCATCGCCCTTCAGTAGCAGTGGCTGCAAGGTTGCCAGCGCTAAGGCCGGTTGCGATGAGCGCAGATAGCTGCGGGCCAGCAGGCGGCGCAATACCGGATTGCCCGGCGTGATCTGCAGCGCGTTGGCGAACAGCGCCGCTGCCTTGTTCAAGTTGCCCGCCTGCAGAGCCACCGTGCCGGCTAATTGCATCGAGGTCGGATTGGATGGCTCCGTGCTCAACACTTTGTCGGCCAGTTGTTGGGCGCCGCGCAAGTCACCGTTGTGCAGCGCTAGAAGGGCTTCATAGTGCAGCGTCTGCCTGTGCGCGGGCAAGACCTTCGCCATGGCCTTGAAAGCGGTCTGCGCGGCGGCATAGTCTTGTTGTGCCATCCGGGTCGAGATGATGCCGGTATGCGCCCCCACCAGATCAGCTTTCAGTCGCAAGGCCTGCTGGAAGGATTCAATCGCCTTGGCCACTGCCACTTGGCTGGCGACGGCTTGGGTGGTGGCCAGCAATTCGCCTTGTAACAGCCAAGCGTCGGCATCCTCTTGCACGGATTTGATCAACTCGGCTACCACGGCCAAGGCGGCCTCGTTTTGTCCGTTGGCGGCCAGATGATGGGCTTGCAACATGCGTGCCGGTGCGTGCCGGGGCGCCAACTTCAGCGCTGCGGTCAGCGCTGCTTCCCCGCGCAGTCTGTCGCCCTTGTTGAAATAGGCCTTGGCCAGCGAGGTTTGTAGGTCGGCGCTTGCAGTCGGCTGGGTCAGTTCAGTTGACGCATATGACTCAATCACTCTGAGGCTGGCGCCTTGCATCAACATGGCCCTGGCCAATGGTGGCAGCGTCAAGTCTCGTGGGTGTTTGAGCTCAAGCGCCTTGCGAAGCTCTACCTCCGCCACAGCTGCGTCACCATTGTTCAGCAAGATCTGCCCCAACAAAAATCGCGCCTCGGCCAATTCGGGGTTCTTTTGCAGCAGCCGCTTGAGTTGAATGACGGCGGCCTTTGGATCCTTCCTTTCGATGTAGGACTTGGCCGAGACCAACAGGCCGGCGCTACTGTCGTCACTCGACTGACCACAGCCGCCCAAAAGCATCAAAGTAAGCAGGAAAAGCGGGGAGAAATTGCTTTTGAACCATCGCCCTCCTTTCGACCATGTGAAGCAAGCCACAGCCACAGCCGCAGCTGTGCTGGTACAAGTACTGGGTTTGGAACTCATTGTTCATGATTGCAGACTGACCGCGCCGGTCAACCGCTTTTGCTGAGAGGATTGAGCGAACTCAATTTTCGATTCCGATGCGCAGCTGCGCCTCCAGCCACCGAATGCATGCCTTTTCTGCCCCCTCGTTCAAGGGGGGGCGACTCTAAGTGCAGCGGCAGCGTTGAGCCTGCGCAATATTTGACCGGATGTCGCTTCTAGAGTGATTTTGGTCGCGTCCGATGGCCGGGGCCTAAATCATTATTTACCAACCTAGTCCTAAAAAGGAATTCTTCATGAAGCCACTGAAATTCAAACTAACCATGGCGGCTGGCACTATGCTGGGCTTGATGACCATGTCCGGCATGGGCATGGGCGGAGCGGTCATGGCGGCACCGATACTGACGATCGTTGACGCCGCCAATAATCCGGCCTCGAATCCGGCGCACAAGGAAGTGACGGGAGATCCAGGCGGTACCAACTATGGAGTGGGTTATGGTACTTTCAACGGTCCTGGCCTGCCCTCAGCCGGTGCGGGGTGGCCCGGCGGCCCAGGATTCGCACCGGATCCTTCTTTCGGCGGATCCATGGGAACGACGGGTTGGCACGCTTCCTATCTGAACGTGAGCAAGGATGCCGATGTGACCTTCCAATTTATGGGAAAAGGGGATGCGACATCGACCAACCATTTCTATGTTGATGCAACGGATGACAACATTGTTAACTATGTAGAACTGTTCCGCGGCGGCGTAACCACCTCCTGCGCCATGTTCGGTGGCACCACGCCCTCTTGCGACAAAAAGAATGTGGCAGGTGGAAACGAGTTCACCTTCAGCCTGAAAGCTGGGCGGATCTCGTTTGCCTATATGACCGGCTCCGGAGTATTGCTGGAAAACTCCGGTGCCGGCAACGGCAACCCGGACACTGCGCCGGGGCAATTGCCTGGCTACTTCCTCGGCGTCGACCCCTACCAAGCCGCCGGGCAATATCAGACGTCAGGAAGCTCAGTCTATGCCGGCCTGACCGACGCGCCTGCTGCCAGCGATCATGACTTCCAGGACATGGGTGTGCGCATCAGCGTTGTGCCCGAGCCCAGCGGCATTGCGCTGGCCTTTGCCGGCTTAGCTGGTTTGGCCTATAGCCGGCGCTGCATCAGCGGCAACAAGAAGAAGGCCTGAGACCGGCCGGGCTGAATAGCAAGAGGCGCAATGTGACGGGCTGTTGCCCGCTCGCCTAGCGCCTCGCCATTTCATCGAAGTGAGGGCTTGCCGATGAACACCTTGACCAAATTGGCTCTCGGCCTGATGGGGCAGAGCGTGGCCAGAGCAGCCGCCGGCGAGGCGCTTGAAACGTTGACTCTGCTACCGCCGCAACTCGACGGTGGCCTGCCCTTGATGCAGGCCTTGCAGCGGCGTCAATCGCAGCGTGAATTTTCGCCTAGCGCCTTGCCGGCTCAAAGCTTAAGCAACCTGCTCTGGGCCACTGCGGGCGTCAACCGACCCAAGCTCGGCGGGCGGACCGCACCGAGTGCTATGAATGCGCAAGAGGTCGATCTGTATGTGGCCTTGCCCGAGGGGCTGTACCGTTATGAGGCCGTAGCGCACCAATTGCAATTGCAGCAGGCCAAGGATGTCCGGACTGTCACTGGCTATCAAGACTTTGTCGATACGGCGCCGCTCGATCTGATCTTCGTGGCTGACCATAGACGCATGAAACTGGTGCCGGCCAAGCAGCGCAGTGCCTATGCCAGTGCGGCCGCCGGTGCGATGGCGCAGAACGCCTATTTGTATTGCGCCTCAGCGGGCTTGGCCACGGTGATCCGGGCCTGGATAGATCGCGACGCTTTGGCCAAGGCAATGGGTTTGACGCAAGACGAAGAGTTGCTGCTGGCGCAGACCGTCGGCATGCCTGCTTAAGGATGGCCCTGCCTTAGGCTCTTGCATTGAAGCGCAGGGGCGAACAGAGCCTGAACTTTGCCTATGAATGGCCCCGTGATTTTTCATGGGGCCATTTCATTTGCTTGCTTGCGCTGACCTGGCTGCAAGTGAACGCTGTCTTAACAGGGGCCGGCTCCACAGACATTGGTGGCGGTCTGGATATTGCCCGCGCTGACCTGAGGCAGGCCATCGCCGCCGTTGTTGAAAGTGAAGACATTGGCACCGTAGCCATTGCCGGTGCCAGCCAAGCCGAGCCCGCCATTGCCGCTGATCAAATTGTTCAACAGCGCGCTGTTATTCGCTTCGATCGCATTGCCAAGATTGAACTCCAGGACATTGCTCTGGACAAGGCCTCGGCTACCCGAAATGCCGGTGCGATTCAATAAGACCGTACTGCGGGTTAGGGTGAAGCTGGCGGCACCTGGGCCTGAAGCCGCCATGCCGCTGCCGCCATTGTTGGCAATAGTCATACCGTCCACCTTGCATGCGCCCAAACAAAATATGCCGTGCAGGCCCATGCCGCGAATGCCCCCGTTACTGATAGTGACACTCGCGCCGTTCTCAACCCGGATACCCACACCGGTACCGCTCGGAAAGCAGGTGTTGTCGCTCTGCCCGTTGAAGTCGCAGTAGGGATGACCAGAAATCATGAATCCATTCAGATCAAGGGTTACGTTCAAGGCGCTGCCGGCCGGAGACCGAATTTCGATCGCTGTGGTGTTGCCCCCGCCTATACCCAAGTTGAGGTTGCTCGCCAGGCGATAGCTGCCCGAAGTACCGATCGTTACTGGGAAGCCTGGTGCGTCGTCTGTTGTCACGCCTCCCGCCATCGCGCGAGCTTGGTCAATCAGGATGACCCCGTCAACAGCCAGAGCCTGACTTGTCACTGTTAGCCCCATCGTGGCGCCCAAAAGCGTAAAGATGGTCTTCAAACGCAATGTATTCATTTTCAAAACTCCTTTGGTAAATAGTTGAACGATTCAAGCGAGCAGCTCGCCTTCCCGGATTCCTGCTGGCCGACTGCCCTTATTGCAACTTCTTCCCCTGCCGGCTGAAACCGACGCAGCCCAACAAGGCCAAACCGGCCAGCGCAAGCGTGGTGGGTTCAGGCACCAGATTGCCCTGAACTTCATACTGGATGAAGTTGTTATTCAGATCGGTGTATTGGCCGCTCATGACAAAAGAACGCACTGAAAATTTGCCAGGATCCGGCCGCGTTGTGGGCAAGGCGTCGCTGCTGAAGGCCGTGCCGGTGTCGTCTTGCAGCGTCATTGAAATACTGAAATAGTCGTTCAAGCCGCCTTGCGTTCCCTCCCACGCGTAGACCAAGCACTGATCAATCCCGCCGGGTGCGCCGTCAACGACGGAAATGCTCAGCGAATGCATGACCGGGAATAGGACAGAGCCGAGCAAGGCGGCAAAGCCGTAGGTGCCGCCACTCCATTCGTATGTTCCTATGTTGGCTGCTGGATTGATGTCGGTTGCCGACGTATCGAAGTTCATATATGAATACATCGGGCTACCGACTTGAACCGCTCCACCCAAAGGGTCGAAGGGATCGAATACGGTTTGAGTGACCTGGCCGGCAAAGTTGAAGGTCACAGGCGCTGACTGGGCTTCGTGATTGAAGCCCGCCAAACTGAGCAAGAGCAGGCCAGCTCCAATCATGCGGGTGGCTTGTGGGCGTAAAAGCTTGGTGGACATGGTTTCCTTCCTTTTGCAAAAACTGGACCCGAGCTAAGACTCCTAGCCAAAGTCACCTGAGCGCTGAAAGTGCGCTCTCGTGCAAAGCTGCAAGCCAAATGTTGATGGCCCGGCGCGCCAGAAAATTGATTGAACTCAATGCCCTGGCAGAGGCAGGTAGTTCAAGGTAGGTGGCATAACCTTGCAGCGCAGTGCATACCTACCCAAGAGTTGCGCCCGCTCAAGTCCTTGCTGGACTTCTCGCCTATCTTCAAGTTGGACGCGCAATTGGCGCGCCTGCTTTTTTGGTGAAAAGGACTCAACATGAAAACAGATGCAGTACTGAAGCAGGATGTGCAGGCCGAGTTGGCTTGGGATCCGAATGTGGATGAAACGCGGATCGGCGTTGCCGTCAAGGACAGCGTTGTAACCCTAACCGGCCATCTGGACAGCTTCGCTGAAAAAATTGCGGCTGAACGGGCCGCGAAGCGGGTCTTTGGCGTCAAGGCCTTGGCTATGGAGGTCGAGGTGACGCCAACAGGGCCGCACCGGCGCAGCGACACCGAGATCGCCAGCGCTGCGCGCAGCGCCTTGAGTTGGAATACACAAGTGCCGGATGACCGGGTGACCGTCAAAGTGGAGGGCGGCCATGTCACCTTGGAGGGCGAGCTGGACTGGGGCTTTCAGCGCCGCAGCGCCGAGACGGTCATCCGGCCCTTGCTCGGCGTGACCAGCATCAGCAATCGCATCACCATCCGGCCACGTGCTTTGCCCAGCGACCTGTCTGAACGGATTCAGGGCGCGCTGACCCGGCAGGCGATGCGCGAGGCCAAACGTGTGCAGTTGACGGTCGGTCAAGGAGGCTTGGTGACCCTGGAAGGTCCGGTGCATTCCTGGGCCGAGCGCAACGCAGTGGAGGGCGCTGTCTGGTCCGCACCCGGTGTAACCGGGGTGATCAATCGGATCTCGGTCGAAACATGAGCGAGCGCCGAAGCCTTGGCCTGCGCTTGGGTCCGCGCAGCATTGCGGGCATGGTCGACACGCGAATCTTCGAATCGCTACCCTGCAAGTTGGCGCTGGCTTGGCCGGGTGGCGGTCTGGGGGCCAAGGCCGCCGATGTTCGCCTGACCTTGCATGACCGACCATTGCTGCTGGGCTTGGCTCGTGGGCAAATCGGTCACTTGGCCGATGCCTATGTGCGCGGCCGTATGGATATTGAGGGCTCGCTTGCCGATGTGATGAAGGTCGCCGCACATTTGGTCGGCAATCCGGTCAAGCGCGGCGAGCGCGGCCTGTGGCCGGCGCCGATCCGGCAATGGCGTTCACGCTGGCGCCACCACCAGTTGCGCGACGCGCGTTCGGTGCAGTCACATTACGACCTGTCTGACGAATTCTTTGCACTCTGGCTGGATCCGCGCAGGGTCTATTCCTGTGCCTATTTCAGCGACCCTGCCATGGACTTGGCGCAGGCGCAGGAGGCCAAGCTTGAGCACATCTGCCGCAAATTGCAGTTGGCTCCGGGTCAGCGCTTTCTGGACGTGGGCGCCGGGTGGGGCGGCCTGCTGCTTTGGGCGGCCGAACATTACGGCGTGCACGCGACCGGCATCACCTTGTCGAAAAACCAGCACCGCTACGTCTCCCGCCTGATTGACGAGCGTGGCTTGAGCGGGCGTGTCGAGGTGCAATTACTCGACTATCGGCAGTTGCCCGAGGCGCAGACTTTTGACCGTATCGCCTCCGTCGGCATGTTCGAGCATGTCGGTCATGCTCATCTGCCCAGCTATTTCGCCCGCCTTTGCCGCCATCTTCGCCCGGGCGGTTTGGTGCTAAATCACGGCATCACGGCGGGTGGTTTAAGCAATGAAAGCCTGGGTGCGGGCATAGGCGATTACATCGAGCGGCACATCTTCCCGGGCGGAGAATTGGTCCATGTGGCAGCGGTGACGCAGAGCTTGGCGCAAGGCGGCCTGGAACTGCTGGATGTCGAGAACCTGCGTCCGCATTACGCTCGCACCCTGTGGGCCTGGTCGGATGGTTTGGAGCGTCAGCTGGACGCAGCGCGTCGGTTGACGGACGAGGCCAAAGTGCGCGCCTACCGTCTGTATCTGGCCGGCTCGGCCATGAGTTTCGAGCAGGGTTGGCTATCGCTTTACCAATTGCTGGCGGCCAAAGCGGACGGTAAGGTGATGGTCGAGTCCGACTCAAGCGCCGCCGCCGCGCTGCCCGGTGCGCAGTCCGATTACCACTTCAATCGGGCTCATATGTACGCCGATCCACGGCCGTGAACGGCGTCGAATCACTAAGGTGGGCATAGAAACGGTCCAGTTGCAACAGCAGTTCGGGCTGCAAGGTTTCGCGCGCCAGCTTCGTCAGAAGCTTGCTGGCTGCCGGCGTGGCCACGTCGATGCCCAAGCCGGCGTCGCTTGGCCAGTCAGCGTCCAAATGCAGATAGCGCTCGCCAAGCCTGTCTTCCATCATCGCTTTGACATGTTGCTGTTGCACGCTGATCAAGGTCATCAGCAAGCGGCCATCGGTCAGCCAACCCACAGCCCCGGCAGCTTCATCCAGACCCTCGCTGGGCTGGTAATGCGCGGCCGCCGTGCCGATCGACAACATGGACACGCGTGCCGGATCGATGCCGACGAAATATTCGATCTCATGCAAAGCGACTTGGTCGGGCGCGACGGCAAACAAGCCACCATCGGCATACAAGCGCGTGCCAATGCGTACCGAGGGGAAGTAGGCTGGTGCGGCGCATGCGGCCATCGCCACATCCACTGCGCGCAACTCACCATCGCCTAGCGAGCCTGGCGCATGCGGCGTTTTGAAGATCTTGGCATGGCAACTGCCAATGTCGACCGCGGGCACCACCACCGGATGCAGGGCCTCGCCCAGCCTCAAGTCGCCGAATTCAGCTTGAAGTGCCTCGCGCAGGCGAGCACCGCTGTACTTCGGCCCGAGCACAGAGCGGCTCATGTCGAGCAGGCGACTGACCGTACTTGCCGGCAATGGGCGGCTTGAGAACACCTCCGGGCCATGATCTCTGATCAGCCTGACGAGCCGATTCATCGGCAGCTCAAATGCCAGCGCCAGAGCCAGCACTGCGCCGATTGAGCTGCCGGCCAGCAGGTCGAAATGGCGCGCCAGCGGGCGCTCAGCGCCTGCCTCCAGCGCATCCAGCAGCGTTGCGGTATAGAGCCCGAGAAAGCCCCCGCCGGCAAGGGCCAGCAGATGACGAGGGGAGTCGTCCGCAGACATATTCGGTACTACGCTTGGCATGGGGGCTGCTCCCTGGCTTGTTTTAAGAGCGGTGCTGGTACGGCGCTAGGCCTGGTGCACAGTCTGCGGCCAAGGCCTGGCTCGCAGATTGAGGCTGCTCATTTGTGGGCGCGATTGATTCTGCTCATTGGCAAGCCCAAGTCCTGCTTTAGATTTGAAACCGAGATTCACATCAGGAGCCTTGCCATGCCCCAAGTTCATGAAATCCATACCGACAAATTGAAAAACGATTTGCGTGTCTTGATCGCCGACGCCGAGGAGGTCTTGCGCGCTACCTCTGGACAGGCCGGTGAAGAGATGCACGAATTGCGTCTGCGCATGCAGGGCAATTTGCAACGCGCCAAGACCAGCCTGGCGCAATTGCCGCATCTCGCGCTTGAGCAAGCGCGCGCCGCCGGTCAAGCGACCGATGGCTATGTGCATGAAAATCCCTGGAAGGCCATTACCGCCACGGCCGGCATCGGCTTGCTATTGGGCATGCTGATCAGTCGCCGCTGAGGTCGATAGCCGATATGGCTGATATGGCTGATATGGCCGATATGGCCGACATGCCCACCAAGGCGGATCAAGCTGCACGGCGCTGGCTTTCCATGGCCATGCAGGCCCCAGGTCGCGGCTTGGTCGAAGTCTGGCAGCAGGGCTTGCCGCAGCCCGCGGCCGGGCAGTTGCGTATCAAGGTGTCGGCTTGCGGGGTCTGCCGCACCGACCTGCACATCCTCGATGGGGAATTGCCTTTTCCTGCGGACTTGGGCGCCAAGGGGGTAGTTCCCGGCCATGAGGTGGTCGGGCGCGTCGATGCGCTGGGCCTAGGCGTGGGTGGTTTCGAAATGGGTGCGCGCGTCGGCGTACCTTGGCTGGGCTGGACATGCGGTGCATGCTCGCATTGCCTGCAGGGCCGCGAGAACCTCTGTGAGATGGCTCGTTTCACCGGTTGGCAAGTTGCCGGGGGCTACGCCGAGTACATGCTGGCCGATGCGCGCTATGTGTTCGAGCTGCCACCCGCGTATGACGATGAGCATGCGGCCCCCTTGCTCTGCGCCGGGCTGATCGGCTACCGGGCCTACCGGATGTCCGGCCTTGCCGAGGCGAAGTCCGGCCGGCTCGGTCTTTACGGCTTTGGCGCGGCTGCCCACTTGCTCGCGCAACTGGCGCTGGCGCAGGGCTTGGAGGTATACGCCTTCACGCGGCCGGGCGACAAGCGGGCGCAGGCCTTGGCGCGCGCCTTGGGCGTGCAATGGGTGGGTGACTCGGAGCAGCCCCCGCCGCAGGCGCTGGACGCGGCCTTGCTGTTTGCGCCGCAGGGCAGTCTGGTGCCGACGGCTTTGCGGGCGGTGCGCGGGGGTGGCACGGTGGTGTGCGCCGGCATCCATATGAGCGATATCCCCTCGTTCCCCTATGCCTGGCTGTGGGGTGAGCGGCGCTTGCAATCGGTCGCCAATCTGACCCGGGCTGATGGCGAAGACTTCCTGCGTCTGGCTGCACGCATACCCTTGCAAGTGCATACGAAAAGCTATGCCTTGCGGGACGCCGAGCAGGCTCAGTGCGACTTGTGTCAGGGTCAAGTCCAAGGAGCGGCGGTGCTCTTGATGTCCTAGCGCCACGACGGAGTGAAGCCATACAAATGGGCGGCCGGGTCGTGCATCGAATGCAGCTACATTCATGCCCCATGAGCACCGAACTGCCGCCAAAATTTGCACCGGCCGCTGCCCGCTTGAAGCGCGTGGTGGCCCTGGGCGCGTCGGCCGGAGGACTGGCTGCACTGGAGCAGTTCTTCGCCGGACTGCCTGCCAATACCGGTATGGCGTTTCTGGTCGCAACCCATATGGACCCGACCCAGCCGGCGATGCTGGCGCAGTTGCTGCAGCGTGTCACGGCCTTGCCGGTCAGGGAGGCCGAGCAGGGCCTGCGGATCTCGCCGGATCATGTCTACGTGATTCCGCCCAACAAGTCGATGACGCTGACGGACGACCGCTTGCAATTGGCCGAACCACTGCAGCCGCGCGGTCTGCGCCTGCCTATCAATATCTTGTTCGATTCGCTGGCCCAGGCATGGGGGGCACGCGCCGTGGCCATTGTGTTGACGGGCATGGGCGAAGACGGCACAAGCGGGCTGCGGCGGGTCAAAGCAGCCGGTGGCTTGACGATGGTGCAGGCGCCGGCATCGGCGCAGTTCGACGGCATGCCCTGCAGCGCTATCAAGAGCGGCTGTGTCGACTTTCAGGGCGCCCCGGAGCAGCTGGCCCAACATCTGCTGCAGGAGGCGACAGAGCCCTTGGGCAGCGCTGGGCAAACGCATGATCCGAGCGCGCTGTCGGCACGGAATTTGGACGGTATTTTGACCTTGCTTAAGAATGCCGGCCGGCATGATTTCTCGCGCTACAAGCGCAGCACATTGAGCCGCCGCATTGAGCGCCGTATCAATGTGCACAAGCTGGATTCATGCGCAGCCTATGAGAAGCTTTTGAGTGAACAGCCGCAGGAGCTTGATCTGCTGATGAATGAGTTGCTGATCGGCGTGACCGGCTTCTTCCGTGATCGGCAGGTCTGGCAGCGAATGCAGAGTGAGGTTATTCCTCAGCTGCTGGCCGCGCAAGAGGATGGTTATCAGTTTCGCGCCTGGGTGGCTGGCTGTTCGACGGGTGAAGAAGCCTACTCTTTGGCAATCGCGTTCGCCGAGGCGCAAGAGGCCAATCCTTTGCGCTCTGCCAGCAGCCTGCAAATATTTGCCTCTGACCTGAGTGCTGATGCGATAGATCGGGCCAGGCGCGGTAGCTATTCGGAGGCGATTTCCGGCGAAATGTCGGCGCAGCGCTTGCAGCGTTTCTTCAAGCTGGAGCAGGGCCAGTACCGCGTTGTTGGCTCGATCCGCGAGATGCTGGTGTTTGCCAAGCATGATTTGAACGCCGACCCGCCCTTCACCAAGCTTGACCTGTTGAGCTGCCGCAATCTGTTGATTTACTTTACCGCGCCGCTGCAGAATCGCTTGTTGCAGCTCTTCCATTACAGCCTGCGCCAGGGCGGCGTCTTGCTGCTGGGCTCGTCCGAAAGCATAGGCCGCTTTGCTGCCTTGTTCGAGCCGCTGGACGCATCACTGCGGATCTATCGCCGGCGCGACAATGTTGGCGGCAAGGTGATGGCGGATTTTCCGGTTCGCGCCAAGCTGCACAAGCCCCCCCGAAGCAAGGAGACTCTTTTGACCGACGATGCCAGCCGCAAATCACCCAGTCTGCAAACCGCGGCCGAGAATTTGCTGTTGCAGGAGTTCGCGCCGCCGGCCGTGGTCGTCAACGCGCAGGGCGACATCCTCTTCATCAACGGGCGTACCGGCAAATACCTGGAGCCTGCCGCGGGTCGGGCCAACTGGAATATTCATGTGATGGCGCGTGACGGCCTGCGCAGTGCCTTGGACGGCGGCTTACGCCAGGCTTTGGCACAGCAGGCCCCGGTGCAGTTGCAGGGTTTGTCCGTCCAAGACGGGGCCTTGCGGCTGAGCGTTGACATCAGCTTGCGCAAGCTGCCGGGCGCGGACGAGGCTGGCCAAGCACTGTTGCTGGTCGCCTTCAATGCGCTGCCGATGCCGACAATGGCTGCAGCCGAGCCCGCCAATGCGACGGCCTTGGCGGGCAAGCCAACGACGCATGGGCGGCGCAGCGCCGCCTTGATGGAGTCCGAGGCCGAACTGCAACGCACCAAGCAGGAGCTGCAATTGCTGCGTGAAGACATGAGGGTCACGCAAGAGGAGTTGCAGGCTTCGAACGAGGAACTGCAATCGACCAATGAAGAGTTGCAATCGACCAATGAGGAGTTGACCAGTTCTAAAGAGGAGCTGCAGTCGATGAACGAGGAGTTGCAGGCGATCAATGTAGAGCTGCAGACCAAGTTGGATGCGCTGGAACTGGCGCAGAGCGATATGAAAAATCTGCTCAACAGCACCGAGATCGCGACGCTCTTCCTCGACAAGGAGCTGAATGTGCGGCGCTTCACCGAGCAGGCGAAGAAGATTTTCAAGCTGCGTGACAGCGATGTCGGGCGGCCGCTCGGCGACCTCAGCAGTACGCTCGAGTTTCCCGATCTGCAGACCGATGCGAGAGAAACCCTGCGCAGCCTCGCCAGCTCGGAAAAGCAGGTGCCCACCGCCGATCAGCGCTGGCTTTCGGTGCGCATCATGCCCTACCGAAATCTGAACGATCAGATCCTCGGTGTGGTCATCACCTTTGTCGATATCAGTGCCTCCAAGCAATTGGAGGCCAAGCTTCAGGCTGCCCAGCGAGCACCAGCATCGAATGCATCGGCCACTGCTGGCCCAGTCGCTGCGTCGTCCGGCTCAAGCGGGGCCGTTTGATTTAAGGCGGAGTTGGCCTGGCCAATTTTGCCAATTGGCCAATCGGTCAATCGGTCAATCGGTCAAGCGGTCAATTGGCCAATTGGCCAATTGGCAGGTCATTGAGACTTGTCAACGCAGGTCATGCGGCAAGGCCGAGGATGGGCAGATGACCATGCCCTTATCAAATTTTGAAGCTCAAGCCCATAGCGAGGCGTTTGGCGATGCCACCGAGTTGCAAGATCAGGGGCGCTTGCTGCTCACCTTGCTGTGGGTGGTGGCATTGCTGCTGCCCTTGTTGGTGCTCGCCTTGCAATGGCTGCCTCATCCTCCTTTCGGTCCGCCTGATTGGGCATTGTTTTTTGCCGCCTTGCTGGCCTTGATGGGCTTGGGGCTGGGCACGTTTGCCGGCCGTTTGCGGCGCAGCGAACAGCGTCTGCAGCGTGTGCTGGCACAGCCCTGGCTCGGCGAATTGGTCTTCAGCGCGCATGGCTTGCTGCTGGAGGTCAGTCCGCTGGTGGCGCGTTTGAGCGGCTATAGCGCGCTAGATCTATCCGGCCACCCCTTGTCCGACTTGTTGCCGGCGGCCGAGTTCGAGGACATCGGTGACAAACCGACGCCCGTCCTTGCCGGCGAATTGCGGCAGACCGAGATGCGCTGCCAAGATGGGCAGATGCTGGCGGTTGAGTTGGTGATCAACCCACTGCCGGGCGAGCGCTGGCAGTTGCTGCTGCGCGACCTGTCTGAAGGCCAGCGTTCGCAACAGCATATTCGCCAGTCGGACATCGTTTTCGACAATGCCCGTGAAGCCATCATGATCACCGACGCCCAGGCCCGCGTCACGACCGTTAACCCCGCCTTCACCACCATCACCGGCTACACGGCTGATGAGGTGATAGGCCTGAACCCGCATTTTCAAAACTCGGGCCGCCATGATGCGGAATTTTTTTCGCATATGTGGCAAAGCCTGACTGAGCGCGGGCATTGGCAAGGCGAGATATGGAATCGGCGCAAGAATGGCGAGCTCTTCCCCAGTTGGCAGACCATCAGCGCCGTCAAAAATGCATCAGGTCAAGTGGAAAACTATGTCGCGCTGTTCTCGGATATTCATTCGCTCAAGAACGCCGAAGAGCGACTGCACCATTTAGCCCATCACGATGCGCTGACCGGGTTGCCGAACCGCTTGTTGTTCGCCAACGACTTGGCGCGTTCGATCGAGCGTGCCAAGCGCGGGGGCAAGAGCATTGCCTTGCTGTTTCTGGATCTGGATCATTTCAAGCTGATCAACGACACCATGGGCCACGCGGTGGGTGACAAGCTGCTGCATGAAATCGCCCGCCGCCTGCGTAACTCGGTACGTGCGCAGGACGCCGTGGCTCGACTTGGCGGAGATGAGTTCACGGTGGCGCTGGAGGATGTCGGTTCGCCCGACGATGCGGCGAGCATGGCGCACAAGATCATCGCGGCGCTGTCGGAGCCTATGCAGCTGGAAGGCAATCAGGTCACCATTTCGCCGAGCATTGGCATTGCGTTCTACCCGGCCGATGGCGCCTGTATCGAAGATCTGACCCGTGCGGCCGACGCTGCCATGTACCGCGCCAAACAACACGGGCGCAAGACCTTTGCTTTTTATTCCACCGAGATCATGGCCTCCGCGGT
The DNA here is from genome assembly GCF_025717555.1 of Paucibacter sp. B2R-40. GTDB lineage: Bacteria > Pseudomonadota > Gammaproteobacteria > Burkholderiales > Burkholderiaceae_C > Paucibacter_A. The sequence continues at coordinate 254,940 of NZ_JAJIRP010000007.1, forward strand.
TGAGCGGGTGCTGATTGAGCGCGGCTTGCGCGCGGCCTTGAGCGAACAGCAGTTGGAGCTTTTCTACCAGCCACAAGTCGACATGACCAGCGGCCGCATCGTCGGCATGGAAGCTTTGCTGCGCTGGCACCATCCCGAGCGCGGCTTGGTTCAGCCAGATGCCTTCATCGGTGTGGCCGAAGAGACCGGCCTGATCAGCGAGATCGGGCGCTGGGTCATCCTGCAGGGCTGCCGGCAAGCGAAACTTTGGCGTGAGCAAGGCTTCAAGTTGGGCTATCTGTGGGTCAATGTTTCGCCAAGGCAGATTCTGCACAACGGAATTGAGGACTCGATCGCGCAGGCTATGCACGAAAACCAACTGCCCGGCGACTCCATCAAGCTCGGTATCGAGATCACCGAGAGCCTCTTGCAGTCAATGCCGCAGAGCGTTGAAGTCTTGAGCAAGCTGCGCGGCTTGGGCGTGCGCATCGCGATTGATGATTTCGGCACCGGCTTTTCATCGCTGGGCCTGCTCAAACATTTGCCCATCGATGTGATCAAGATCGACAAGATGTTCGTGCGCCATCTGGCCTTCGATGGCGACAGCCAAGCGATCACCGCCGCGATGATTTCGATGACCCATACCCTGGGCATGGGCGTGGTGGCGGAAGGCGTGGAAACGAGCGAGCAAATGGATTTCTTGCGTGAGCAGCATTGCGACATCGTGCAGGGCTTTTTGTTCGGTGCGCCATTGAACGTGCCGCAAGCCACGATGGTGTTGGCCCGCCATCGTGACGGCTGGCCGGATTTGCCAGTCCAGCAAACCGGGGCAGATGGACCTGCCGAACAGACCAGAGGTGCTGCCGCCTAGGGCGCCTCGAATCCGGCGCCGCTGTCCGGGCTAACGCGGGCAAGCAAGTCGCGCCACGCCCTGCGCTTGATCGCCTGCCAGGCCGCCGCTCGCACCACCACGAGGCGCCATGAATGCGCGTAGGCCCAGCAGACGGGCGCGCAGCTGCGGCCAAAGCCCGGGGTCGGCGTGGCACCGAGGGGGATGGTCAGCCAAGATGATCTGGTCCTGCGTGATGCAGACCATCGCCTCATGCAGCAGCACAAAAGACAAACGGGGTTCGCGCAAGATGTAGGCTCCTCAACGCAAGACGGATGGGGCATAAGCCCGTATTTCGACGGTCAAGTCTAGGGCGACTTTTGCTGCCGGCATTGAGTTGACGCAAGACCGGCGCTCTTGGCTTGGCGGGCGTAGGCGACAGACTTTCGAGAGCTTGGGTGCAGCGGCCTAGGTGGCCTGTTTTCGCCAAATTGGCGCCTGAGGTGTGCCTAAGTTGCGCTCAACTTGAGGATACGCAATTCGAGGCGTTGGCGCTGCATCGACAGTCGGCTTGTGATTCTTATCCGCTTCATCAGGTGACGCCAATGACCGCAATTCAACAAGCCGGCGATCTGCCGGCCTTTTTAAAACCCATGAAACCGCTGCTGGACCAGCGTGACCGCTGGCTGGGCAGCGTTGTCGGCGCCCAGCAGCAATTGTTTCAATTGCAAAGCGACTTGTTCGCCGACACGCTCAGTGACAGCGTACCGGTGCTGCTGCCGCCCCTGAGTATTGACGGCTTCTTCGGTGCACCTTGGCGCCTGGGGATGTTTTACCCGGCCGTCGCGGAACGCCTTGCTGACGGTATTCGTCGTTGGCATGACATCGTGTCGCGGGCGCAGGGCGACTGCATCGGTCAATCTTGCGATGCCTTTGTCTCCTGGGGTCAACGCGCTAGCGTGACGCAGTCCCAAGTCAATGGCTTGGTAGTCGATCGGCGCGTCTCAGCTCAGGTGATCAATTTTGAGAATCGGCGGAAAGCGACACCCACAGCACTACTCGCAAACGAGCCGCAGCCCGAACAGGAGGATGCTTCGGCACAAGTTGCTTTGCGCCGCCAAGCCGGGGGGCGGCGCAACAGCTGAGTTGGCTTGACCGAGCGGGCTTCGAGCCTCCTCAGTTCAGCAGGCCTGGCACGGTGGGCGCTGGCTGCTCGCCCAGTTGGTTCTCCAGACCATAGCGCACGAGAGCCGCGAGATTGGGCAGTTGCAGCTTTTCTTGAATACGGGTTTTGTGGGTGCTGATGGTCTTGATCGACAGATGCAAGTCCTCTGCGATCTCGGTCAGACGTTGGCCATCGACGAGGCGGCGCAAGACCTCCAATTCGCGGTTGGAGAGTGTGGCGTGGCTGGGAATGTCGACCCCGCCGTTGAGTTGCTGCACCACCCGTTCGGCCAGGGTGGTGCTGACATAAGTGCCACCGTTCAGCAACTTCTGGACGGCAACCAACAGCTCTTTGGCGGCGCTGTCCTTGGTCAAATAGCCATTTGCACCGGCCTTGAATGCGCGCATCGCATACTGCTCCTCCGCATGCATGCTCAGCACCAGAATGCGCACATGAGGCAATAGCGCGCGAATCCGCTGTATCAAATCAACCCCGTTCAGCCCTGGCATTGACAAGTCGGCGATGACCAAATTGATTTCGTTTTGGCGCAAGAAGGCCAGCGCATCAAAGCCGTTGCTGGCCTCGTCGATCAACCAGCTTTGTTCGTGAGCCTCAAGAATGCGCCGCACGCCTTCCCGGACGACCGAATGGTCATCCACCAACAGCAAGCGTTGAGTAGGCAATGTAGGCGGGTTCATGGCGAGTTCATGGCGAGTCCGGCCCGATGATTTGGCTGGCCTGCATATGATGCAACTCCTGGTCGAAAGCCTTCTGTTGCTGCGCCAGCAGTTGCTGCTTGGACAATTGCGGCGGCAAGGGCAGGCGGATGCGGATGCGGCCGCCGCCACCGGGTGGGTTGTCGGTCAGCATCTGGCCCTGCAGCAACAAGGCCCGCTCGCGCATGCCCAGCAAGCCGAAGGAGTTCTCTTTGCGCTTGGCGCTGATGGGGAAGCCGATGCCGTTGTCTTGTATCGTCAGCGCCAACTCTTTGCCCTCAACCCGCAATTCGATCTGCACATCGGTGGCACGTGCGTGGCGAGCCACATTGGTCAGCGCTTCTTGCACCATCCTGTAGAGTGCCGTGGCCATGCGAGGCTCCATCTGCGGTTCCTCTTCATCCAGGCGCACCGTGATCTCGATGTCCATGCGGCGGGCGTATTCACGCGCCAGCCATTCGATCGCGGCATTGAGGCCCAGGTCATCCAGCATCAAAGGGCGCAGATCGGTGGCGATACGGCGCACCGAAGCGACAGTTTCGTCCAGCATGGCCAGCATGCCGTGCATTCGCAACTGGATGGCACGGCCATGGAGTTCTTCTCCAACATCCGCCAGCTCCATCTTCAGAGCGCTCAAGCGCTGGCCCAGTTCATCATGCAATTCGCGCGCAATGCGGCGACGCTCTTCTTCGCGGGCGTCGATCAAGCTGGCCGACAGCCGGCGCAACTCGTGGCGCGAGTGATGCAGTTCTTGGCTGGCCTGTTCTTGCTGGGTGATATCGCTGAGCACCATCTGGATGGTGGACTTGTGCGCGCCAGGCAGCGTCGCAATGGCGATCTCGACCTTGCGCAGTTCCCCGTCCAAACGTGTGATCTGCTCGGACATCATGCAAAGACTGCCGCTAGGCACCCTCAGGGCTCTTTGCATCTGCTGCTTCAAGACGGCATGGGAATCCCTGTGCAGCAATTCAAAGACCGGCCGCCCAAGGATCTGCTCCGGCCGCTTGGCGCCGAGCAGCGCCAAGCAGCTGCGGTTGGCGAAAACGATGGTGTCGTCCTCGGTAATCAGCATTGCAACCGGCGCGAGTTCGAACAGACGCCGGAACTGAAGCTTCATGCCGGCCAGCTCGGCCCGCAGGTCTTGCTCGACGCTGAGGTCACGCACCAGGGCAGTGGAAAGCATGCGCGGAAACCCTAGATCGTTCGCGCCATGGGAGTGGGAAATGGTCACCGACACCGGGAAGCGTTCACCATTGGCACGAACCGCAAAGAGATCGCCGCGCTGGCTCATGGCGCGGTCTGGCTGCGGGTGTTTCGCGTAGTTGCGGAAATGCTCGGCATGGCGCGCCCGGTATTCGACCGGAATGAACCGGGCCAAGTCGCAGCCAATCACCTCCTGCGCACTGCAGCCGAACATGCGCAATGCAGCGGGATTGATCAAGACGATGCGCTGCTGCTCGTCGACGCTGATGATGCCGTCGAAGGCCGCCTTGACCGCGCTCTCGTTGGCCTTGGCGCTCTCATTCGAAGTGGCCTCGACAAGGTACAGCGCGTCTGCTGCCGCTTGGCTCGCGCGCGAGCCCGCTTCATTGCTGGCCAACAGTTCGCTTGGGTGATCGGACGGTTCGAGCTCGTGCATGAATGCGTTTCACTGAAAGTCTGCAGGGCGACTGTATGGGCCGGATCGGCCTTCTCGCGATCTTAATTGGATTGCGTACCGCAAAGGCGTTAGGACTTTTCCGAATTGGCCTTAGGAATTCCGCCGGCTGGCTGCTGAAACTCCGACAGCTTGTCTGCCGGTGCGCCGATTGCCGCCGACGCGCTCAGGCTGGATGCTTCAAGCATTGGGACCGGGACTATTCCTTAGGAGACAGATGATGAATCAAAGGCTCGAATTGACCGTCGCCGGCCGGTGCGCACCTGAGTGCAGCCCGGCGCGGGCTGCCTCGGCCGGCCGCAAAAGCTTGTCGGACCTGTTCCGTCTGATGGGCGCGCAAGCCGAGATCAATGCGCGCTGCGACAGTATTCCGGTGCTTACCCGGCAAATGCGCGTCGGAGCGACCTTGTTCCATGAGGGCAGCCCGGCCGAAGCCTTCTACTTTGTCAGCCTGGGCTGGTTCAAATGTTTTCGAACCTGCGAAGATGGCTATCAGCAAGTGCGCGCTTTTGCCAGCGCCGGCGATTTGCTCGGTTATGACGCACTCTGCCAGGGCAGGCATCCGACCGAGGCCGTCGCAATCGAGGATTCGACGGTCTATGCGGTGCGTTTCCAGGATGCCCATATTTTTGGTCAAAGCGTGCCTGGCTTTGAGCGCATGCTGAACAAGGCTGTCAGCCGGCAGTTGATCCGGCAAGGCGATGTGGCCGACTTGATGGCTGCAGTGGCGGCCGAAGTGCGTTTGGCACGTTTTCTGGTGGATTTGTCGGCGCGCATGCAGGCTTGCGGCCAGTCGCCACTGCGCCTGTTGCTGCGCATGTGTCGGCGTGACATCGCCAGCCACCTTGGTGTGGCGCATGAGACCGTCAGCCGCTCTTTCAGCATGATGGCCGAGCTGGGCTATTTGCAGGTCAAGAACCGCGAGGTCCAAATTCTCGACTTGCCGGCCTTGAAAGCGTTCTCCCACTGCACACGCAGTGCGGTCGATGAGTTGCTGGGCCGCGTGCATGGCCGCGACGCAAGCGCCAGCCTCTATCGGCTTGGGCGCCAATTGCCCGGCGCCGGCCACCTTGCGCCAGACTTGAGCAAGGCCGACAGCGTTTCAAAGGTTAAGCCAATCCTAGGCATGACAAGCCAGACCGCGCATAGCGCGGCGGCGCGTGCCGCTTGCATGCCGGGAGCAGACTAAGGCTCAAGTGGGAGGCGCCATGTCAAATGCCAACGTTGAAGGGGTACTGCCGGCCGATGTGATCGCCTTGGTGCCTATGCGCAATGTGGTGCTGTTTCCGCATGTGCTGGTGCCGATCACAGTCGGGCGACCGAAGTCGGTTGCTGCCGTGCAGTTTGCGCGTCAGCATGGCGGGACCTTAGGGATTGTGCTGCAGCGCGATGCTCGCATTGACGAGCCCTCGCTGGCCGAGTTGTGCGAGGTGGGTACATTGGCCAAGATTTATCAATACAGCAGCTCCAGCGACGAGATGCATCACGCGGTCTGCCAGGGGGTGCAGCGCTTTCGCATCAAAGAGTTGCTGCCCGACTATCCGTTCTTGGCGGCGCGGGTGGAAATGGTGAATGAGGATACTCACTCAACGCCGCGGGCCGAAGCGTTGGGCTTGCAGTTGCGCGAGCGCGCAATCGAGATTTTGCAATTGCTGCCGGCCGTTCCGGCCGAGTTGGCCCATGTCTTGCAGGCCACCCGTGACGGCTCACAACTGGCCGATATCGTCGCCAGCCTGCTGGACGGCGAACTGGCCGAAAAGCAGGCGCTGCTTGAAACCTTGGAGCCTGAAGAACGTTTGAACAAGGTCTTGCTCATGCTGACCCGGCGCATCGAGGTCTTGCGCCTGTCGCAGGAAATTGGCGACCGCACCAAGGAACAGCTCGACGACAGGCAGCGTAAATTCCTGCTGCGCGAACAGCTCAAAACGATTCAGCATGAGTTGGGCGAGGATGACACCGTCGATGAGAACGTGCAGAAACTCGAAGGCTTGATCGCCAAGGCCGGCATGCCCAGCGAAGTTGAAGTGCAGGCACGCAAAGAGCTGGCGCGGCTCAAGCGCATGTCCGATGCGTCGAGCGAATATTCGATGCAGTTCACCTACTTGGAATGGCTGACCGATCTGCCTTGGGGCGCGCCCACAGCGAGCGAGATCGATCTGAAGGAAGCCCGCGCGGTGCTGGAGGCCGATCATCATGGGCTGGAAAGAATCAAGCAACGCATCGTCGAATTCCTGGCGGTGCAAAAGCTCAATCCAAGCGGGCGCGCGCCGATCTTGTGCTTTGTCGGCCCGCCCGGTGTCGGCAAGACCTCGCTGGGGCAAAGCATTGCGAGGGCGCTGGGCCGACCCTTCGTGCGGGTGTCGCTGGGCGGCGTGCATGACGAGGCCGAAATTCGCGGCCACCGTCGCACCTATATCGGCTCAATGCCGGGGAATATCTTGCAAGGCCTGCGCAAGGCCGGCGCACGCAACTGCGTGATGATGCTGGACGAGGTCGATAAGATAACGGCCAGTGCACATGGTGACCCGTCGGCCGCCTTGCTGGAGGTATTGGACCCGGAGCAGAATGCAAGCTTCCGCGACAACTATCTGGGCCAACCCTTTGATCTGAGTCGGGTGGTGTTCATTGCCACCGCCAACGTCATCGATCAGGTGCCGCCGGCGGTGCGTGACCGCATGGAAGTCATTGAGCTACCCGGCTACACGCAGGAAGAAAAAATCCAGATCGCGCGCCGCTATCTGCTGCCGCGCCAGCGCGAGCGCAACGGCCTGAGCGCCGAGCAATGCGAGTTCAGTGACGCCGCACTGCGTGCGCTGGTGGCCGACTACACGCGCGAGGCAGGGGTGCGTCAATTGGAGCGCGAGATCGCCCGGACTATGCGCCATGCAGCGATGCAAGTAGCCGGCGGCGAGCTAGCCATGGTGCAGATCGAGGCGGCCGACCTCGACGCCATCCTCGGGCCAATTCAATTCGAGCATGAGGTGGGGCTGCGCACCAACTCGCCCGGTGTGGCGACCGGACTGGCTTGGACGCCGGTGGGCGGCGATATCCTCTTCGTTGAAGCGATGCGTGTGGCCGGCAGCGGCAAACTGATTTTGACCGGCCAGCTTGGAGAGGTGATGAAAGAGAGCGCGCAGGCCGCGCTGACCCTGGTCAAGTCGCGCGCCGCCAGCATGGAGATTGCGGCCAGCGCATTTGACGCCGTCGATATCCACGTGCATGTGCCGGCCGGAGCCATTCCCAAAGACGGCCCAAGCGCCGGCGTGGCGATGTTCATTGCCCTTGCTTCCCTTTTCACCAACCGCGTGGTGCGCCATGAAGTCGCCATGACAGGCGAGATCAGCCTACGCGGCATGGTGCTCCCGGTGGGCGGCATCAGAGACAAGATCCTGGCTGCGCAGCGCGCCGGCTTGACGGTCGTGATGCTGCCGGCTCGCAACGAGAAGGACCTCCGCGAGGTACCCGACTCGACTCGTCAAGCCCTGCAGTTTGTTTGGCTCAAGGATGTTGATGACGCAATCCGCGCGGCGCTGGTTTGAGCAAGTCCTTGCTTCGGACTTGATGCGCCGTTGCTCAAACTCAAGTTCGACCGCGAGCTACAAGCTCCAATCAATCGTCGGCCCCAGCGAGCGATCAATCAATCCTTGCAGGCTGTCAGTCCAATGTCTGAGTTAGTACCCGCAGGAGCTTTCGCTGTTTCTTGTCGGCCCAATCCAGGCAATTTCTAACCAAGTGATGCATAAGAAGGGTGGCAGCAATGAAGAAATTCCTTTTCGGTTGGCTCGCAGTCTGGGCAACGATGCTGATGAGCTCTGTTCAAGCGAGTGCGGTTATCAGCTTGGCCGAATTCGCCTTCAATATCGATGGTGCCGTCAGCAATGGCGCAGCGCCAGCGGGCGTGAATATCGCGGGCTTCAACACCAGCAGCGGCTTGGGCTCGATCTCTGTCAAGCTGAGCGGCGCGGGCAATCGCTATGCCGGTTTGTTCGTCGATCATGAAATCGATGAGACCGTCAATACCTTCTTTAATGAAAGCGGCAGCAGTTCGGGCATTGCCGCGGCCGGGCAAGGCTGGGAGATTGATGAACCGGGCTTCACGTTCGGCAATATCTACGGCAACTTCCTGGCTGGCCAACTGGACGGTCTCAACGGTGTGCCCGCAGGCTCGGAAGACGATGTCTCGATGGCCACCGACTGGCACTTTGCCCTCAACGCTGGGGAGACCGCCACGATAAGCTTTCTGTTTTCCGATATCGCCCCGGTTGGAGGCTTCTACTTGAAGCAGTTCGACCCAGACAGTCAAGCGGCCATCTATATGTCCAGCAGCTTGCTTATCGAGCAAGACGGACACATCCCCGAACCGGCCTCGCTAGGCTTGGTCGGGCTGGGTTTGCTGGCGGCCCTGGCTAGCAGCCGTCGCTTGCCGGCCTCCGCGCCCGCTCGCTGAGTCTCGGCGCGGCCCTTGCGCTGCGGGCCGCTCCTCACTGCCTGCTTCTCAGATGTGCCAAGCGGCCAGCCCGCAGGCACAGGGAGTTGCTTTGCTCGCTCCATTTGTTGTTTAAAAGGATTCAACAATGAACTCGAAAAAACCCGGCGCCAAGCGCGCCTCCTTAGCAACCCTGGGGGTCTTGGCCGCCGGGGCATTCGGGGCTTTCGCGGTCCTGCCGGCTCAGGCCGTCATGCCGGTGGTGAAGACGGTGCCCTGGGTGGCGACCCATCCGCAGATCCCGCACAGCACCTATCCGGGCAGGGCGGTGCGACTCAAGGGAACTTCGAGTCAACAGGGTGCCAACTTTCAATATGCCTGGGACTTCGGTGACGGCAGTGCGCCGGCTCTGGGTGTGGTCAGCGATATGAACGCGATCGATGCCAGCCATACCTATGCGGGGCCAGCCGGGCAGGTCTGGTCCGCACGGCTGACGGTGACGGACCTGAACACGGGTCAGGCGGCCAGCCGCACCTACTACGTTGAAATGAAGACCAAGAGCCTGGAGGTCGAGGCCAATGTGGCGATCGACGAGGGCTTGTGGTACCTGCACAAGACCCAATTCCGCTCGCCCGGCGCTTGCTCCGATTGCAGCAACTGGCAGCAGGGCGGCGCGGCTTCAAGCGGCTATCACGGCGTCACCGCCGCAAACTTGAATGCTTTCATGGTGAACGGGCATCAGGTGGCTGGCTCTGCCGACAACCCTTACGCGGAAACGGTCACGCGAGGCATGCGCTTTTTGTTCACCCAACTGAGTGCGCGAGGTATTGGCTCACAAGCCGATGGTCTCAATGGCGGGACTTACAACCCCGATGTCAACGGCAACGGCTTGGCCATCTACAACGCTCAAAACGAGGCTTACCAGACCGGTATGCTGCTGAGTACCATCGTCGCCAGTGGCACACCTAACGCGATCGCGCCGACCGGCCCTGCCAATGTGTTCGGCCGCAAGTACATCGACATCGCCCAGGACATCGTCGACAACATCAGCTATTGCCAATTCGACACGGCCCCGGGTGGCGGCTGGTACTACAGCTGCAATGGCTACGATGACAACTCGATTTCGCAATGGATGGCCATCGGCCTGTTGGGTGCTCGTTCTTTTGGCGCTCAGCTGCCTCAGCATGGCGGTGCACCGCTTCCCAATGTGGTGCCGGAGTGGAACAAGGTATGGCTCAGAAACTCGCAAGTTGCCGCCAATCCTCCCGCTTACAACAATGGCGGTGGCTATTTCGGCTATCAGGGGGTGAGCAATGTCTGGGGGCCTTATGCCGTGACGGCGTCCGGCATGGTGCAGTTGGTGATGGACGGCATTGGGCGCGGCAGCTCGCCCGCAGGCGGTCCAAGCTGGGAGGGAGCCGAGACCTTTATGCGTGAGAACTGGGGCAATGACCTGATTTACCCAGGCAACCCTTACTACAGCATCAAGGCTTATTACTACGGTCTGTTCTCCTTCACCAAGGCGATGCTGCTGCATGACCCGGACGGCGACGGCATCCCGAATCCGATTGCCTGCCTGGCCTCATTCAGGCAGGGCACTGACAAGCCACCGACCGATTGGTATGGCGCGGAGAAGGGCAAGATCGACAGCTGCAGCGGCCAAGCCGCGACCTCGGACGGCATCGCCCGCACCTTGATTCGAGATCAAAACGGGGCGGGCTACTGGTCGGGGCACAATTATGAAGGGCAGCAGTATCCGTTCGAGACCGCCTGGGCCATCATGATGCTGAACCGCACGGTGTTCGAATCCGGCGTTCCGGTGGCCGTCGCTAAGGCCATCCCGAACCCTGCGGTGGTGGGTCAAACCATCACCCTGGACGGTGCCGACTCCTTCCACCAAGACGGCGCACGCAGCATCAAGTCTTGGCAATGGGACTTCAATAACGACGGCATTTGGGATGCAACCGGCCCGGTCGTCACGCGCTCCTTCCCGGCGCTGGGCAACTATCCAGTCAATTTGCGCGTCACCGATGACGCCACGCCGGAAAAGTCGGCCACCACCACGGTCGTCGTGCAGGTATCGATTCCGCCCTTGGCACCTAGCGCCAATGCCAATGGACCCTACAACTTCTGCCCAGCGACCGCGAAATGGTTCCTGGATGGCACCGGCTCCGTCAACCCCGACCAAGGGCAAAGCGAGCCCGGCCGCCCCGGCGACACCATTCAAAGCTATGCCTGGGACTTGAACGGTAGCGGCCAATTCAATGGCGCCACAGGCCCGCAGCCCGATGTCAAGGCCTATTTTCAGGGTCTGGGTGTCGGTAACTACGTGGTGCAACTGAAGGTCACCGACACCACCGCCAGCTCATTCCCGTCAAGCGGTCTGGGCAATCTGAGCGGGGTGGCGAGAGCTGATGTCAATGTGCGCGACGCAGGCGATCCGGCCTGTGCTGCTTGCATTGCCAATCTGGCGGCGCGGGCAAAGCCCGGCAAGATTCAGCTGACTTGGAGCCATGTCGCCGGGGTGGACAGCTATAACGTCTATCGCAGCACGCTCAACGGTGGTCCCTATAGCCTGATCGGCAAGACGTTGTCGAACTATGCGACCTGGCTGGATGCGACGGTTGTGAATGGCACAAGCTATCACTATGTCGTGCGGCGGGTGGCGGCCAACTCGGATGAGTTGTGCCAGTCCAATCAGGCCAGCGCGACGGCGACGAATCGCTGATCCAAGCTCAAGTTCGGAAACCCGCCGCAGGCGGGTTTCTTCTTTTCATGGTTCTTGGCTGCTCGACGTGCGCCTCATTTGGGCGCGGCGATCGCGATGAGCAAGGCCTTGTGGAGCGAGTGCATTGATCTTGGCAGCACTAGGCCATGCGGGCGCAGACGAATTTTTCGATCTCGTCCATTGCGCGCGCAGCTTCGGGCAGGAAAGCAGCCATTTGAAACAGATGAGGAGTTTCGGGCCAAAGCTCCAGCTCAACATCGACGCCGCTGTCATGTGCTTTGTGGGCGAGGCGGATGGCCTCATCGCAAAGCATTTCGGATTGACCGGCTTGCAAAAAGAGTGGCGGGAAGCCTGCAAAGTCAGCGAACAAGGGCGACACATCCGGGTGGGTGTAAAGCTGCGGCGAAGGCACGTACAGGCGCCGCAGCACCAAGAGATTGCGCAGGCTGAACATCGGATCGCGCGCTTCGTTGACCGCCATGCTGGGGCTGTCCAGCGTGCAATCAACAGCGGGCGAAAGCAGTACCGCACAGGCCGGCATCGGCTCCTTGGCCAGCAAACTGCGATGCAAGGTGACCAACGCCAAGTTGCCGCCGGCCGAGTCGCCGACCACAAGCAGTTGTTCGGGCCTGCAGCCTTGGCTGAGCAGCCAGCGATAGCTGGCCTGGCAGTCGTCCGGTGCGGCAGGGAATGGATGCTCAGGTGCCAGGCGATAGTCGGGCATCAAGGCGCTTGCGCCCAAGCGTCGGCACAGCCGGGCCGCAAAGCTGGCGTGGGCATTCGGAAAGCGAAAGGCGAACGACCCCCCGTGCATATAGAGGATGGTGCGACCAGGCCGCGTCTGCGGTACGCTGATCCATTCGGCGGCCACGCCGTTGCAATTCACGGCTTCGCGTCGTACCGAGGGGTCAAGTTTGAAGTGGCGCGCATCAAGCAGCTCATAGCGCCGCCTGAGCGCCGCTACATCGTCTTCAAAGCCGAGTGGCTTGCGCGATGCCCAGCGTAGCCACTCATTCAAGGCGCGGGTGCGCCAACTGCCTCGCCCTGCGATGGTCCGTATATGCGGCACCCTCTTGCTCATGCAGACAGTCCTCTCGGGAGAACTTGGGCCATTTCTGATCGGGTATGGCCGGTAGGCTCAGCGGCAGCAGCTGCCGAGCCCGGCCTGCTCGACTCAGGTGAAGACGCGTTCATCCAAGGCGATGTTTGTGCCTTCAAGCTGACCCACCTGGGCATAACCCATGCCGCGCACATTGACAGTTACCTGAGCGTCTAGGCGACGCCGGGTCACTGCTAGGCCGGCGCCGCGCAAGGCCTTGCAGTAGTTATAGGTGAACACGCCGCGCCAGACACCGCCGATCGGCGCCTCGGCCGAGGTCTGGTTGTCGCGGCAACCGGCCCAGACCACATGGTTCAGGCCCGGCACGGCGACGGCGTCACGCCGGCCTCCCTCCATGCCGCCTGGTTTCATCAAGGAGCGCAACGGTATCGAGGGGTTGGCGTCCAGGAAGAAGCCATAGTCGAGCGGCGGTTCGATGTAGCGAGTGGCGAAGGCGGGTTCACCCAGCAGCTCATCGGCCATCATGCTCGGCGGCATCTCCCTGGTAGCGCTGCCTGAGTGACAGGAATCCAGAATGACATCGAGGTTGACGCCCGGGGGCAGGGCGGCCAGCAGGGAGCGCAAATCGTCGTCCTTGATCATGCCGGCAGTGGCGTAGTCATGCGGACAGAGGGTCTCGTCGCGCTGATCGACTTCTTCGCCGCCTACGTCAATCACTTGCGAGCCATGACCCGAGTAATAGAACACCAGCACATCGCCCCGTTTGGCGCCGGTCAGCAACCAGCGAAAGCTGGTCAGAATTGCCGCTCTGGTGGCGCGAGCGTCAGTCAGTATTCTCATGGTGGTGGGCGCCGCCGGCACAATGCCCAGCACGTTAAGCGTATTGGCCATATCGCGCACATCGTTCACGCAGCCCCGCAAATCCGGCCCTCCGGCGCCAGCCGGAGCGTAGTCGTTGATTCCCACCAGCAATGCCTTCTTGGTCATGATTGCATCTCCATTGATGATTGAATGATTGAGTTCAGCTGAATCGCCGCCTTCATGCCACGGGCTCACCCGCTGCTTCGATGCGGCGACGGTCGGCATCGAAGCAAGCCTTGGCCGGGTTCTATCCAGGCGATAAGGCGTTAGCAGAGTTTGCAGCGACGCTGATCGGTGCAATTGCTGATTCGCAATCAATCCTTTCGATTGCAAGCGGGCGGTCGCCTTGGGCTCTTTTTCGCAATCGCATCGTGCGCTGATTTAGCTCAACCCGCCGAGTCGCGAAGCTGCAAATATCGGAGCAAGTTTGCTGGCGCCCTTGGCGCCTTTGGAAGGTCCTCACCATGAATGGCCAGTCCAGGATACTGATCGGTAGCAATCGCCTTGCCGGCGACTTGTGCATGGGCGAAAAATCCCGTGGCTTGGTCGTGTTCGCGCATGGCCGCGGCAGCGGGCGCAACAGCAGGCGAAATCTGCAGGTGGCCCAAGCTTTGCAGCGCCTGGGCTTGGCGACCTTGTTGTTCGACCTATTGACAGAGACAGAGGCCGCCGAAGTTGTTCAGGTCTTCGACATCGAGTTGCTGGCACTGCGACTGCAGGCCGTGCCGGAGTCCTTGCCGCCTGCGGCAAGGGCTTTGCCTATGGGCTTGTTCGGCGCGAGCACCGGTGCGGCGGCGGCGTTTGTGGCGGCCGCTCGTCAGCCTGAAATCTGGCGAGTGGTGGTTTCACGCGGTGGTCGCCCAGATCTGGCGCATGACTATCTGGAGCATGTGCGGGCTGCCAGTTTGCTGATTGTGGGCGGCGCTGACAGCGAAGTTTTGGCCTTGAACCGGGCGGCGTTCAAGTACCTGCGTTGTGAGAAACGCATCGAAGTGGTGCCTCGCGCCAGCCATCTATTCGAGGAGGCCGGCACCCTGCACACAGCCGCAATGTTGGCCGGCGCCTGGTTTCTCGATCATTTGTCCATACCGGCTTGAGGACTGAGGACATCTGGCGTCGCTCCAAGTCGGCTCCGATTGTCTTGACGCCACCGGATTCAAGCCTGCGGCGAGCGCGGCACAAAGGAGCTGATCCAGCCGATGACGTGAATCGACTCGTCATGGCTCTCACGCCCGATGGGGAAAGGGCCCACAGCCAGCGAATGATCGCCCGCTCGCGCCGCGGCCAGCAAGGGTTTGTCGGCCGCCCCCCAATCGCCGTCGACCTGCACCTCTACGGCCACCAACAGTTCGGTCGGGATCAGCGGCAAAATGCCGGCGTTTTGCCGCGGATCGCCGGATGAACAAAAGCCCGGCGCTTGACCGGCAAGTGTCCAGCCACTGGTGCTGAAGAGCATGGCATTGAGCCAGGGCCGACCGAGGCTGACGGTCAGATATTTCATCTTGACTTCGCGCATGGTCGTGCCTGGCCCGAGCGCTTGGGAGCGCGCCACGCTGCCTGCCCTCGCACCGCCGCCCGCACCCGAAACCCCAAGCGCACGGCCGCGTGAGCCACCAATATGCAATTTCAAGTCGGTGTGCGCATCACCGAGCAATGTGAAAGCGCCGTTGCCGGCATCAGGGCCCGACAAGTCAATCGCCAAATCATCATAGGCATCACGCGCCATGCTCCAGTCGCCCGGCATCGGCTGCACCGGTAGCCAACTGCCGGCCGTGCGATCCAGGTTGGTATAGGCCTGCGCCTCGGCCACCGCCCGCTGGGCCTCAGCGATCACCGAAGCGACAAAGGGGTTGTCGCCCACCATGCGCGCGCCCTTGGCAATTTGCCGGTAGACCGATTCGGTCGAGGCCAGGCTGGCCGCATAAAAAGGACCGAATACGGGCACCGGATCAACCAACTGTCGGAATGCCCACAGCGCCGCCAAGCTGCCGCCGGGATTGGCGGAGGACAAGGGGTCTGCGTAGTTCTGCGGCCGCAGCGTCACCGGAAAGGGATTGAGTTGCAAGACCGGTTTGATGCTTGGAGCGGCAGGCGCCATCTTGGCGCCACGCCCCTTGCTGCATTGAAACAGCACCAGGTCCGTCGGACCCAGGGGCTGGGCTTGACGCACAAGCTGGGCCAGCCGAGGCCGACGGGCCTCTCCCAAGGCGCCGGCAATCGCGCCCAGCATGCTCAAGCCTCATCTCCGTCCGACATTGCACAGGGCAGGGTGGGCCTGCAAGGGCTGAGCCGAATCATGCGGGCTTGGGTGTGCCCATTGGCGGCGAAGCGGGCGTGATGGCGCTGACCCAGGCCACGATTTGCATGCCCGGGATGTGTACGCCGCCTTCATCAAAACTGGCCTTGGCCATGTCCTTGGAATCGCTGTGCGCGTAATGCGCGCTGACCGAGAAAGGGCCCCAACCAACACTGGCGGCCCCACTGGTGGCACTTTCGATGTGCTTCTTGTCCGCCGCGCTGAAGTCGGCCTTGATGGTGACATCACTCATTACGACGAAGGCGACCGGTATCAGTGGCAGCATGCCCTTGGTATTGCCTTCCAAAGCGCCGTTCGAGATTGCCCCCGCCGGCTGGCCCTTTAACCACCAGCCGTCGGTGCGCAGCAGCAGCGTATTCAGCCAAGGGCGCATGATGCGCACCAGCTTGAGCTTGGCGCTGATCGACACATTGCTGGCATCCATATGAAAATTCTGCTCCGAGTCACTGTGCTCGGCGCCGCCCGACACCGACCATAGGCCAAGGCCAAAGGCGGTCTTGGCACCGTAGCTATTGGACTTGGAGTCGCTGCTGGTATTCAAATAGTTGCTCGACAATTTGAATTCACTCGCACCGCTATTGCCGTCGGCCCAGTCCCCGGGCAGCGGGTAGGAAAGCAACCAGCGCGAACCACCCAAAGGTGGCGTCTGCCATTTATCCGGCGCCACCGACTTTTGCGCATCGGCGATCACGGCCGTCACCACGTCATTGATGGTGGCCACCATCGCGTTGGTGGCTTCCTCGACATTGTTCTTGCCCTGCCTGACCCAGGTGTTCCAGGCTTTATCAATATTGAGCTGCAACATCGGCGCTACCGCATTGAAGTCACGCTGGTCCTTGGGCTTGCTCAGGTCATAGCCGTTTTGCGCTACCCGGTAGCCGGTGAAGGCGCTGACATAGGCGGTCTGGTTCTCGTCATAGGCCTTGGCGATGGCGGACGGCCCTGTGCTGACAGTAGGTGGGCCTTTGAAGTTAGGAATGCTGCTGGTTTCAAGCAAGAAAGCCATGGCGGCGTCATAGGTAGCCTTTTGCGCTGGATCTTGCTTTGCGTCGGTGTTGGCGCCTTGGGCGATTTTCTCGAAGGTAAGGCTGACCATCTCGGTGGATGGCACGAACTCCACCGACACCTGCGGGATATCGTCCACCAGCGCAGAGAACTGATAGGCGGCATTGAGGCTGCCATTGGGATTCATCGGCGTGGCCTGGTGCTTGTAATCGGCCGCCGAGATTGCCGTGTTTTTCGCAAACTGCAGCAAGGTGGTCTGCGGATTGAAGACGCCGGACTTGCCGTCGGGCGAATAGCACACCGCGTCAAAGATGCGGTCATACAGAGCTTGCAAGAGCTGCTTTTCGTTTTCGGGGGTCATGGCATCAAGTCCTTTCAAAATTCGATCAAGTCGTGTCGCTTGGCGGCAAGGCGTAGCGACCCGTAGCTCTATTGAAACCGTCCAAGCACCGGAAAAATTGCGAACCGTCAATGCATACGCGCTCTAAGAGAATTCACAGGACGCCGCGTGAACGCAGGCAACACGGAGCAACTCCGGCGCAGTCGGCGCCCACATGGGGATAGCGCTCAGAGCGCACGCATCAACGCAAAGAATGGAGCCAATCTCACATCGCTGGCGATGCGGGCAGGCTGCGCTTGCCGTCTGCGCCATTGCCAGTTTGGGCGGCAGTTCGTGCCATCGCGCGGGCTTTGCTCTTGACCACTTTCACCGCTTTGACAGGCTTTGACGGTTTGCCGATGGCAGCCTTGGGCAAGGCCTTGCCCTTGCTGGCAGCCGCATCGCGCAGCCCTTCGGCTGTGCCGGCCATCACCTTGCGCAAGGCGTCTCCGGTCATATGGCTGATGCCATCGGCCACTTTGACTGCGCTCTTGACCACCACCTTGCTGATCAGCGCAACATTGCCGCCGGTTTCGCTGACTGCCTGGACGATGCCACCCATCGCACGCAGCGCGACTGTCGCGACATCGGCGCCCAAGAGATGCGCCTGACGCATCGAGGTCTTGATGATTTCTTTGGCCGCCACCGAGACATCGCCCTGTACATCGTTCACGCCATTCACCACGCCACGCGCAATCGCCTTGATAGACACTGCCAACTCGGCACCCAGTTGTTCTGCGGCCTCAACGGCGCCGCCAAGGACATCGCGAACGACGCTGTTCAACTCCTGGGCAATATGACCCCCGGCCCGCAAGGTCTGCGCGACCGTTGCGCGCACCAAATCGGCGATTTCGACCTCCATCTTTTCCAGGCCTTGCATGCTGAGCGCAACGCCTTGCTTGATCGATTGGCCGGCAGGGCCGAGCATAGGAATGCCGGACTTGTGCCTCTTTGTCCGCGCTTTGCTAATGGTCGATTTGACAGCTTCGCCATTGCCTGATGCAGCCTTCACGCCCAATTTTTGACGGGGTGGCGGCGATTTTCGTGCTGGGGCTCTGCTTGTTTTTGCCGTAGTGCTCATCATCATTCTCCAAGTTAGGGCTGGTTCTATCGGTTTGGATAGGGCCTGCAAAGGTAGTGCGGCTTGCGGCCCCGACGATTGAGAAATCGCAGCCCGGTCACGCATATCCGGATTCCTCTGCCTGAGCACTATTTGCTTGCGCTTGCTCAATCTGGAGCACGGTCCAGTTTTTAGACTTCCGCTTGTCGGGCTGCACTTTTCGATGCTTGAAAGATCGGCACCGCTGTGGCCTCAGACATCAACCAACCTGGAGTGCAATCATGAATGCCTTGACTCGCATGCAACGCTTTGACGATATGTTCCCCGACCTGTTTCGCCGCTTTGCTCGGCCCATGTCATTGAGCGAGGATGCGCCGGCTGATATCCGAATCGACGTGGTTGAGAACGACCATGACTATGTAGTGCGCGCCGAAATACCAGGCGCCAAGAAGGAAGACATCCGTGTTGCGGTCGAAGGCAACTTTGTCTCTATCTCCGCCGACATCAAGCGCGAGCGCGAAGAGAAGTCAGGCAGCCGCGTCTTGCTCAAGGAAACCTATTTCGGCAGCGCCTCGCGAGGTTTCTCGCTGGGACATGAGATTGACGACAAGGAAGTTGTGGCCAAGCTGGAGGATGGCGTTCTCAAGCTGACCCTGCCTAAGCGAGAAGGCTCCCGTACGCGCGAGATCGCAATTCAATAGGACCCATGGCGCTGAGCAGTGCCGGTCAGCTTGCGAAATTCGCGCCCCTGTTCATCGATGGTCTTAGCTTTCTGACTGGGGTTTCGCTAGGGATGGATTTCATCCGTTTCAGTAGACCCCTGAAAAGGTTGAACTTGAAACGGAGGAGAGGAAATTGGTCAAGTCGGTGAAACAGGTGACCGAGCACGGGGATGGCGTCGTCGAGGCGGCCACCAGCATTCGCCGGTCGTACGAAGACAGTGGCGGCTTGGATGGCAGCCCGCGCATGCTCCAAGACCTCAAGGAGGCCGGTGTTTGTTGCATAGTAAAACGGGTGTCGCGCCCGATTCGCTAGGCCAAGTTGCGCTTTTTTCTAGGCGACAAGCACCCTTACTGCCGACGCGCGGAAACGGTCGGGTTCACTCCCAACGGCTTCGAGCGGAAGTTCTCGAAAGGCAAGCCTGATCAATGAAATCCATCTTGCGCCCGGATTTCGTTGATCGGCAGCTTCTGGAGGTATAGCTGACACCCGTTCAACGAAGTGCCCAATGGCCGGTATCGAAGGCGGGGTCACTGGACCGCCGAATCCGAGCGTCAGCAGCCAGCCTTCCAGCGGCGGGCGATCTCGCGCGATGAGCGGCAGCATTGGGCACCTTGCAGTCGCACGGCCGATGGCCGCGACCGTCAGCATTATCGCTGCAGACCCGTCATCTGCATCCGACCCTGCCAACGCAATGGCCTCCAAGACTTACAGCGCAAGGGGTAGGCGGCTACCGTTTGCCGGTCTTTGTTTTTGTTGGCCTTTGCCATTTGCTGAATCAAGGCACGTTGACACTCCTTAGAAATCACGCGCTGCCTAACGAAAATCTTGTTGTTTGCTAGATCGCATCATGCCGACCGACTCACCAACTGCCGGGGACGGCAGCGCTTGCGGCAGGTGCTGCGGGCGGGGCGGTTCTACTTTGCAAAGCTGGCTCTGCAGGGCTGCTGTCCGTCAATGCAGTGCTTGCAGGCGTTGGTGCATGCAGCGTGGCGCCGCTGGCTAAGTAGGTGGCTGCTGCGGCCACTGCCAAAGCCAGACTGAAGCTGGCCAGGCTCGCCAGCGCGCTGCGCGGCGCAGCGGCTTGGGCTTGCAGATTCTTGCTGCGCACCTGCTTGATGCCGCTCAGCATCGGCCCGACCAGATTGTCTTTCTTCAGCAGGCCGTGCAGCGCGATCGCGGCGATGTGCAAGCCGATCAAGACGAACAAGGCATTGGACATTTGATGGTGCAGTCCGGTCAGGCGCAGCGAGGTTTCTTCGCTGACCAAGGCGGCCAGCGGGCCGCTGAAGGCAATCTCGTCATAGCCGAGCAGACCGGTCACGGCTTGGGCCGCAAGCAAGCCCAGCAAAGCCAGCACCGACAGCGCGCCCAGCGGGTTGTGGCCCAAACCCTGCCAGCGCCCTTGCAGATAGGCCAGCAAGCGCTGCGGACTGGGCACGAAGTTGCGAAAGCGCGCGTGCCGGTTGCCGACGAAACCCCAGACCAGGCGGAAAGTCAGCAGGCCGACGATGCTCAGTCCCGCTTGGCCATGCAAGTCCATCCAGTTGCCGCCGATCAGGCCGGTGGTGATTGCCACTGCCACGGCCAGCAAAAGCGACCAATGAAAGATGCGTGTCGGCAAATCCCATAAGCGCACGGCCACTGCGGGCCTGACTTCAAGCGGCTGGGCGGCTTCTGGCTTGGGCGCAGATTGGGCCGGCTGCGCAGCCAGCACTTCAGAAAGGTAGGGAGAATCGGCGTTCATAGAGACGATAGCGTGCGGCCAGACCCGCAGGATGCTCCCGGGCCTGGGCCTGGTTTACTTGGGGCTGGCGACTGCGGCCACCGCGGCTACGGGTGCTGCAGCGGTGGCTGCTGCATTTGCAGCAACGCGCGGCGGTGGCGGCGTGATCTTCACCACGGCCTTGCCGCCTTCTTGCTCATAGTCCTCCGAGCCGGTGGCGCCCACGACATTGAAGCCTTTTGAGCTCAGCAAGTCACCGGTGGCGCCGGCACGCTGCGCATGGTTGGAGACGGTGATGATGGCGCGGTCCTTGGGCAAATAGGCCAGGTACTTCTCAACATCCTTGTTCTGGATGTTCAGGTAAACCGGGAAGCTGCCGTACTTGATCAGCTCATCGGGGCGGCGCACATCGAGCAGCACGATTTTTTCGGGCTGGCTCAGGAGCTGGTCGACATCATCTTTGTTCAGATGCTTGGTCTTGTATTTCCAAACCGCCGGGGCGGCATTGGCGGCTGGAGCAGCCTGGTTCTGCGCAAAACTCAGGGTCGCGCCAAGGCTCAGCGCCAAACCGAGCGCCAAGGTGGTCAAGGAGATTGATTTCTTCATTTTCTTATCCGTTCTAATTACGATTTACTTGATCTTGAATCACTTGCGGAAATTGACCGGCAGCAAGACCTGCACTTCTTCCGCGCCGCTGACGTTGCAGCGCAGCCGCTTGGCGGCGTTTTGCACGTACTTGAAATACTCCGGCGGTCCGCTGACTTGCGACACGTCAACAATCTGGTTGCCGCGAATCTTCAGCAAGGTGGTGACGGTGCCGGTGATTCCGACGCGGTCAAACACATCCTCCAAGTGCTGCGCCAGCACGTTCTGGTAGCCCGGGCAGGCGGCCGAAATTTCTTGTTTGATGACGGCCGGTTTGGGCGGTGGAGCGGGTGGTGCGGCGATCACCGGCGGGGCGATCTCCACCGGCGCGCGCGGTGCTTCAGACTGCACCTGGGTGATCACCGGTGCCGGCGGCGTCACGGTCGGTGTGACTTCGGCCTGCGGCACATAGGAAGGTGGCGGCGTTTGCTGCTTGACGACTTCCTTGAGCTTGACCACCTTGGGCGGCGGTGGAGGTGGCGGCGGGGCCTCCTGAATCACCGACATCTCGATCGGCTTTTTGATGATCTCGATGGCCTTCTTGGCCAAGCCTGAGGCCAAGGCCCAGGCGAGCAGCACATGCAGGCCCAGCACGATGACCAGGCCCGGTCCCCGCTTGGTGCCCGGTGTGCGCAGCTGCGGCGTGCTGCTGTGGAACGGAAAACCGCCTTGGGGTGGAAATACTGCACTCATGATCAATAAGTCCTCAGTTGTCGATGAATTGCTCGCTGCCGATCACGCCGAGCTTTTGCAAGCCGGCTTGATTGATCGCCACCATCACCTCGGCGAAGGTGTTGTACTTGGCTTCCTTGTTGGGGCGCAGATGCACTTCCGGCTGCACCGCCTGATGCGCAGCGGCCTGCAGCTTGGCTTGCAGCACTTGACGCCCGCCGCTGCCGCTGCCGGCCACTTCGTCGATCGCCTCACCGTTCCAGAAGACGGTGCTGCGCTCGTCGATGTCGATCTTGACCGCTTCGGGCCTGACCTCCGCCGGTGGGGGCGGGCTGCCCACCGGCAGGTTCAGATTGACGGCGTGTAGCTGTATCGGGATGGTGATGATCAGCATCACCAAGAGCACCAGCATCACGTCGATCAGCGGCGTGGTGTTGATGTCGATGATGATGTCGGGGTCGCCCTTGCGGCGAGCTTGATGAATATGCATGCCCATGGCTTGTCCTCGGCGGCTTGTTTCAACCGCGCGGTGGTGGTTCGGTGATGAAGCCGACCTTGGCGATGCCGGCGCGTTGGCAGGCATAGACGATCTTGCCCACCGCGTTGTATTTGGCATCCAGGTCAGCGCGGATATGCACCTCGGGTTGCGGGTCTTGCACCGCGACCTTCTTCAGACGCTCGACCAGCGCCTCGGTGCCGGCGACGCGCGCATCGAACCAGTACAGGCCCCCTTGCGGATCCACGCTGATGACGATGTTGTCGGGCTTGCTTTCGCGCACCTCGTTGCGTTCCTTGGGCAGCGTCACCGGCACCGAGTAATTGACTACCGGAATGGTGATCAGAAAGATGATCAAGAGCACCAACATCACGTCAACCAAGGGCGTGGTGTTGATGGCCGAAACCACCTCGTCTGCGGCCGCCAGGCGGCGCGATTTCTTGGCCATGTTTTGTCTGCTCCTGAGCTGTGGGCTATGCCGGTCTTCAGTGACCGGACTGCGCCAGCAGCGCGGTGTGCAGGTCATCGCCGAAGCTCTGCACTTCGTCGATGGCGGCCTTGTTGCGCCGCGCCAGCCAGTTGTAGCCCAGCAGCGCGGGAACGGCCACGGCCAGGCCGATGGCGGTCATGATCAAGGCTTCACCGACCGGGCCGGCCACCTTGTCGATCGAGGCCTGGCCGGCCACACCGATGGCGGTCAGCGCGTGGTAAATGCCCCAGACCGTGCCGAACAAGCCGACGAAAGGTGCGGTCGAGCTGACCGCAGCCAGGAAGGCCAGGCCTTGCTGCTGCGCGCCTTGCACCTTTTCGACGGCGCGCTCGATCGACAGCGTCACCCAGTCATGCAGGCCGATATGCTTTTGCAGCTTGGTGTGCTTGCCGCTGGCGTCCAGCCCGGCCTCGGCCAGATAGCGGAAGGGGCTGTCCTTGCCCAGACCCTCGGCGCCTTCGCGCACCGTCGGCGCGGCCCAGAATTTGTCCTTTGCGTCGCGGCTTTGGCGCACGATCTTGGCTTGCTGCAGCAGCTTGGTGATCAGGATGTACCAGCTGCCAATGCTCATGACAGCCAGGATCAGCAGCACGGTCTTGGTGACCAGGTCGCTCTGGGCCCACAAGGCGCCAACGCCGTAAGGGTTGTCGACAGCGACGGTGCTCGGCTGTGCCAGCGTTAGGCCGGCAGCGCACAGCAGCATCAGTCCGGCGCTCAGATTGCGCGCTATATGAGAGTTATGTGTTTTCGTTTTCATAGCTTTGGTGAGTTGTTGAGCGCCGAGGTCCAAGTGCTGGCTGCGGGCGCTTATTTACTTACTTTTTGGTGTAAATCTGGTCGAACACGCCGCCGTCGGCGAAGTGAGTTTTTTGAGCCTTGGTCCAACCGCCGAAAACATCGTTGATATTGAATAGCTTCAGATTCGGGAACTGCTTGGCGTACTTGGCCTGTGCCTTGGGATCAACCGGGCGGTAGAAATTCTTGCCGGCAATGTCCTGGCCTTCGGGCGAGTACAGGTATTCCAGATAGGCTTGCGCCACTTCGCGGGTGCCGCGTTTGTCTACCACCTTGTCCACCACCGCCACAGGTGGCTCGGCCAGAATGCTGGAGGCCGGGTAGACCACGTCAAATTTCTCCGGGCCAAATTCCTTTAGTACCAGGCCGGTCTCGTTCTCCCAGGCCAGCAGCACATCGCCAATGCCGCGTTCCGCAAAGGTCACCGTGGCGCCGCGCGCACCCGAGTCCAGCACCGGCACATTGGCATAGACCTTGCCAATGAACTCGGTGGCTTTGGCGTCATTGCCTCCGGGTTGCAACAAGGCATCGCCGTAGGCTGCCAAATAGGACCAACGCGCCCCGCCCGAAGTCTTCGGGTTGGAGGTGATCACGGCTACGCCTGGTTTGACCAAATCGGTCCAAGCCTTGATGCCCTTGGGGTTGCCCTTGCGCACCAGGAAAATGATGGTGGAAGAGTAGGGCGTGCTGTTGTTCTTGAACTTGTTTTGCCAGTCGGCGTTCACCAGTTTGCCGCCTTGCTCGGCGATGGCATCGATGTCATAGGCCAGAGCCAGCGTGACCACATCGGCCTCCAGACCGTCGATCACCGAGCGTGCCTGTTTGCCGGAGCCGCCGTGTGAGGCCTTGACGACGACGTTGTCGCCGGTTTTGGCTTTCCAGTACTTGGAGAAGGCTGCGTTGTATTCCTGATAGAGCTCGCGAGTCGGGTCATAGGAGACATTGAGCAGGGAAATGTCCTTGGCCAGCGCCAGGGCAGAGCTGGCGCTCAAGGCGGCGACGAGAAGGGTATTGCGCAGGAAGTTCTTGGCAGACATGGAGGTAATCAATCCGTGGTTAAAGTGGAGGCACCGCTCTTAGAAAGGAGTGGCAGCTTGGGGCTCAGTTTGCTGCGCCGGAGTCAAATCGTGAAGAACGAAGTTCGCAGATGCTTATGCGTTGAGTGGCGCTATAGAGCCTGGACCTAATAGCAATGTTCATCGGTACAAATTGACGCGCGAACGATCGCCTGAAGGTCTTGTGTGACCGTCATCGATGACGCAGCGATCGTCCGCGTTCTGGTCTTGAAGTCAGCAAGTTCAGTGCCAGCTTTAAAACAAGGCTGAGCAGTGTGGAGAAGTGCTTGCTCAAGCACGTTTGGGCTCTGTGCTGGCGAATCTCTGCTCTGATGCGGGCAGCGCTGCTGCGGATGCATCAAGCCATGCCGACCCACTGTTGCTGGAGCAACAGTGGGGTCGGCTGACTCAAGCCGCTTGGCAGTCGTCGTCGGTCAAGGCTTCGAAGGCCGGGGCTGCGTGGTTGGCACTGCGGCCACTGTCTGCGAGCAAGCCGGCCCGTTTGAGCTGGGCGCGCAAGATATTGCGACTGACGCCCAGCAACTCGGCCGCATGAACTTGGTTGCGGCCCACATGGGTGAAGGCGGCTTGTACGATTTCGCGTTCAAGCAGGGCAAACAGGTCGTTCGGCGGCGACAGGTAGATCGCCTCCAGCGCAGCGCGCAGCAGGTCGAGGGGAGCCTTGTCGGAGGAATCCGCAGCGGCGGGAAGCTGCTGGGTCAGTACTTCGGTCGCACTGGATGCTTGGGCGCTTGGGCTCGGTGCCGAGCGACCCAGCCGGCTGTGCAGGTTCAAAGCCTCGGGTCGCAATTCATCGCCGCGCCCGGTGATCAAGGCGCTGTGAATGACGTTTTCCAACTCGCGGATGTTGCCGGGCCAGTCATGCCCCAAGAGCTTCAAATAAGCCGCGTCGCTCAGCCTGACCGGCCCGCGTCCGAGGCGCTTGCTATAGAGCGCAATGAAGTGCTCGGCCAGCGCCCGGATGTCGGCCGGGCGTTGGGCCAGCGGTGGCAGATGCAAAGTAGCGATGTTGAGACGGTAGAACAGATCGCGTCTGAAGTGGCCGGCTTCCACCGCCTGAGCCAGGTCCACATTGGTTGCGGCGACCAGACGCACATCGACATCGATCGCTTTGCGCGAGCCCAGCCGCACCACTTGGCGCTCCTGCAGCACGCGCAGCAGCTTGACCTGCATCTGCAGCGGCAGATCGCCGATTTCATCGAGGAAGAGCGTGCCGCCGCGCGCGGTCTCGAACCAGCCGGCGCGCGCTTGCAAGGCGCCGGTGTAGGCGCCGCTCTCATGGCCGAACAGCTCGGCTTCGACCATGTTGTCGCTGAAGGCGCCGCAGTTGACGGCCACAAAGGGCCCCACACGCCCGCTGCAGGCGTGCACATGGCGAGCGATCAATTCTTTGCCGGTGCCGGTTTCGCCGGTGATCAATACAGTGGCTTCGCTGGCCGCGACCAGCTCGGCCTCGGCCAACAAGGCCTTGGAAATCGGATCTTCAAACACCAGAGCCTTGGCGCGAATTGACAGCGCTTGCGGGTCCGGCAGGGTCAAGAGGGTGCTGGGCATGATGGTGTTGGGGCAGGGTTCGCTGCAAGCGAGCGGAGCTCTGCTTGCCAGGAAAGTGTCGGAACTTGCTGCCTGGACAGCAGCTCCGCGCTGGATCTGAAACAGCTCTGCACTCTAGCCAGCAGTCAGCGTGACTCGAAGTTAGAAATTCGAGCTTGCTTATGCGTTGTTGGCTGCTTACCGCAGCAGCCTAGGCACACCCATGCCCACAGAGTCACCTCAGCGGAGCTCGATCAGCACGCGCTCGATCTGGCCGCCAAAGCGGAAGGGCGCGGCGTAGTCACTCGTGACCGGCGAGCCCAGGTCGGCGCCGATGTCTTGCGACTCATAGGCTTGCACAGCAATCTTGCTGATCGCGCCTGCGCCGGCGAGCTGGCCGTTGACAAACAGCCGCCCTTGGCCGGCCACTGCATTCGCGACCGGCTGGGCCGCGTCGGGCGTGAACTCGAAGGCCACGCTCACCTTGCCGGCCGGCAGGACGGCGGCGCTGACGAGATGGCCGCTCGCATGTCCATGGGCATTGGCGGCATAGTGCAGGCGCCCGTCCTGCACATAGAGGCTGTAGCCGCCCCAGCGGCCGCCATTGGCGATGATCACGCCGTCGTTGCTGCGTTTGCCGTCGACTTGCAAGTCGGCGCTGATGCGGTGCGCGCGCTGCGCCACTTGCGGGGCGTTGCCGGAAGGAATGCGTTGCACGCCGGCGCGGTAGCTGAAGCTCTGGCGTCCGGCGCTCGGATTGGGTCGCCCCTCGCCGCCGGGTTGCAGCGGGTAGACCTCATTGCGCTGCGCTTCCTGGTCGAACAAAGCTTCCAATGCCTTCACGCGGGCCGGCTGCTCGGCCGCCAGATTGCGCGCCTGGCTGTAGTCGGTGTTGAGGTTGTAGAGCTCCCAGGCGCGGTCGCCGAAGGGCTCTTGGCTCCACAGCGCGCCGGGCTGCTTGCGCACATGTCGTACCCCGGCAAACCAGCCGTCCTGGTAAATGCCGCGCGTGCCATTGATCTCGAAATACTGCACGCGTTGCGGCGCCGCTGCATCGGCGCGGGCGAAGCTATAGGCCAGGCTCTGGCCGGCCAGCGGCACTTGCGCAATCCCTTCGACCACATCCGGGAACTTGATGCCGGTGACTTCGTAAATGGTCGGTGCGATGTCGATGGCATGGCCGAATTGGCTGCGGATTTCGCCCTTGGCCTGGATGCGAGCTGGCCAGGACACCACCATCGGATTGCGGATGCCGCCCAGGTAAGCGGGCTGGCCCTTGCCGTACTGGAAGGGCGTGTTGTCGGCCCAGCCCCAGCCGGCGCCGTAGTTGTTGTCGAAGGCATTGCTGCCCAGCTGATCGATCAGTTTGAGGCGCTCCTCCAGCGTGCGCGGCCGGCCCTGCGCGTCCTGCGCATCACGGCCGGTCAGCGGGTTGTCGATGGCGGCGCCGTTGTCGCCGGCAATAAAGAACACCAGGGTGTTGTCCGCACGGCCCAGTGCCTTGATCTCGTCCAGCACGCGGCCCACTTGGTGGTCGGTGAAGGCCAGGAAAGCGGCCGCCACCTCGGCCTCGCGCGCCAGCAAGCGCTGCTGATCGGCCGAGAGGCTTTCCCAGGCCGGCAGTTCGGGCGGGCGCGCGGTCAGCACCGCGTCATTGGGAATCACGCCGAGTTTTTGTTGGCGCGCGAAGTTCTGTTCACGCAACTTGTCCCAGCCGATGTCGAACTGGCCCTTGTACTTGGCGATCCAATCGCTGGGCGCATGCTGCGGCCAATGCGTGCCGCCGGGCGCAAACCAGAGGAAGAAGGGCTTGTCGGGGTAGACGGCGTCTTGCGTGCGCAGCCAGCCCTGCGCCTGCTCGGCCATATCGGCAATCAGGTGGTAGCCCTGCGCTGCCGTGCGATCCGGCTCAACAGCCAGCGTGTTGCGCCAGATGCGCGGCTCATACTGGTTCTCGGCGCCGCCGTGGAAGCCGAAAAAGAACTCGAAGCCCAGGCTGGTCGGCCAACGCTCAAACGGCCCGGCCGGTGTCACTTCCCAAGCGGGCGTGTTGTGCCATTTGCCGAAGGCCGCCGTGCCGTAGCCGTTCTGGCGCAGCACCTCGGCCACGCCGACCGTGTCTTTTTGCCAGACCGAGTTGTAGCCGGGGTAGCCGGCCGTGGCCACCTGGCCAAAGCCGGCCTGATGCGCATTGCGGCCGGTGAGCAGCGCGGCGCGGGTCGGCGCGCACAAAGCGGTGACGTGGAACTGGTTGTAGCTGATACCTTGATCGGCCAGGCGCTGCAGCGTTGGCGTCTTGGCCAGGCCGCCAAAGGTGGAACTGGCGCTGAAGCCCACATCGTCAAGCAGCACCACGACGATATTTGGCGCACCGGCCGGCGCCTTGGCGGCCTGCGGGAAGGCGGGCGTGGCGGCGTCACCGCGTGGCGCGATCTTGCCGGCGAAGGGGGCCGCGGGGCGCGGCAGCACTTCCAGCGCTTGAGCGTCGGCTGGCGAGGCAAAAGACAGGGCCAGCGTCAGCGCCAGGCCGAGCATGGAGGAAGCGAAGGATTGGGCGCGAGCAATGGGCCCGCTAGGCGGCAATGTGGATCTGTACATGGGTTTCATAGTTGTCAGGTTTGGCTTTGCTAAAGCAACTACCGGGCCATGGCTTCTGCCGCACTGGCGGCACTGAACCCAGCAGGATTGCTGCACAGGCAGCAGCGCTGGGCTGCAACTGTTGCGGCTGATGCACTTGGGCGCGCCGGCTCGAGGCGAAGCCGCCGATCCTGCGTGGTACGTAACTTGCGGACTACACAGTTATTCGAATCAGACCTGGAAAGAACGCATGTGCCGCTATCACTATCGCAACACGCTGGCTTTGACAGCAATCGCTCTTGCTCTGCATACGAGCTCGGCCGTGGCTCAGCCCGTCTCCAAGGAGGCCGCAACGGTCACGCCAAGTTTGTCGACCTCCACGGTCGCGCCAAGCCTGGCACCCTCCGCAGTCGCGCCAAGTCTGGCGCGAGGCCTGCCCGACTTCACCGAACTGGTGGAGCGCGTGGGGCCGGCGGTGGTCAATATCCGCACCACCGCCAAAGCCAAGCCCAGCGAGGCGCGGGCCGAGGAAGAAGAGGCGCGCGAATTGCTGCGCCGCTACGGCCTGCCGGTGCCGCGCGGGCGCTCGCCTCGCGGTGCTTTGCCGGGTGGTCCGGCCGATGACGAGCCGCAAGAGCGCGGCGTCGGCTCCGGCTTCATCATCAGCGCCGACGGCATTTTGTTGACCAATGCCCATGTGGTGGACGGCGCGGCCGAGATCTTTGTGCGCCTGAGCGATAAGCGCGAGTTCAAGGCCAAGCTGATCGGCGCCGACAAGCGCAGCGATGTGGCGGTGCTGAGCATCGAGGCCAGCGGTCTGCCAACCGTCAAGCTGGGCGATGTGAGCCGGCTCAAGGTCGGTGAATGGGTCATCGCCATCGGCTCGCCCTTCAACTTCGACAACTCGGTGTCGGCCGGCATCATCAGCGCCAAGGCGCGCGACACCGGTGAGCTGCTGCCCTTGATTCAGACCGATGTCGCCATCAACCCCGGCAACTCGGGCGGGCCGCTGATCAATCTGCGCGGCGAGGTGGTGGGCATCAACTCGCAAATCTACAGCCGCTCCGGCGGCTATATGGGCATCTCGTTTGCGATTCCGGTCGACGAGGTCGAGCGCGTGGCCACTCAGCTGCGTGCCAAGGGCCGGGTGGTGCGCGGGCGCATCGGTCTGCGCATTGGCGAGCTGAGCAAGGAGGTGGCCGAGTCACTGGGTCTGCCGAATGCGCAGGGAGCCTTGGTGCGTGGCCTGGAGCCCGGTGGGCCGGCTGAGACCGCCGGTGTGGAGCCGGGCGATATCGTCACCCAGTTCAATGGCCAGCCTATCGAGAAGCCCAGTGATCTGCCGCGCATCGTCAGCAATAGCGCGCCGGGCAGCGAGCAGCAGCTGCAGGTTTGGCGGCGTGGCAAGCCGCTGGTATTGCGGGTGAAGGTGGCCGAGCTGGAGCCCGAAGCGCCTGTGCTGGCGCAGGCCGAACCTGCGGCCAAACCGGCAGTCGGGCCTATCGCCGCGCTGGGCTTGCAATTGACCGAGCTGAACGCGACTGAGCGCAAGGAACTCAAGCTGGGCCACGGCCTGCGGGTGGCCGCTGCTGCAGGTCCAGCGGCCCGCGCCGGCCTGCGTGAGGGCGATGTCTTGCTGGCCTTGGGCGCAAGCGATATCGCCAGCGCCAAGCAGTTGGAGCTGCTGCTGGCCCATAGCGACAAGCGCAAGCCGCTGAGCCTGCTCTATCTGCGGGAAGGTGCGGCGCAATATGCGTTGATCAAACCCGCCGCCTGAGTTCGAAGTTAGAACTTATTCGAATTTGCAAGCTCGATTTGCGTCCTTCCACAGCGAATGCTGAGACCCTATGCTTGAGCCCAAGCGCAAAGTAGTTGGGCAAAGGCAAACGAGCCGACCTGTACTGCGCGAAAGATTGGAGCTGCCAGTGCATGAACTGGCAGCTGAAGCTTGTCTCCTCAAGCCTGTCATGGGTTTGATTCGACCCCATGGCGTCTTGGCGCTATGGGGTCTTTTTTTGCTTGCGCCCGAGTGCGGCCTTTGCGTGGCAGCTGGCTCGTTCAGCGCATGAGCAAATGCGCAATCCGTCCTTTTGCGCAGCGAGCGCAAGCCCTAAGGTAGCGGCCTAGACCAACCGAGCTCCCATGTGCCAACTGTTCGCGCTCAATAGCAACACGCCCAGCGACGTGACCTTTTCTTTCACCGGCTTCTCGGCCCGCGGCGGTGCGACCGGTGAGCATGTCGACGGCTGGGGCATGGCCTTTCATGATGAGCGCGGCTGCCAGGTCTTTATCGATGAGAAGCCGGCCAGTCAATCGCCGCTGGCGGAGTTTCTGCGCCGCCATCCGATCAAGGCCAACTCGGTGCTGGCCCATATCCGCAAGGCCACGCGCGGCGCCGTGCAACTGTCCAACTGCCACCCGTTCCAGCGCCAATGGTGCGGCCGGCATTGGGCGTTTTGCCACAACGGCACGCTGGAGAACTTTGCGCCGGCGCTTGAATCGGGCTTTCAGCCGGTCGGCAGCACCGACAGCGAGGCCGCGTTTTGCTGGCTCTTGCAGCAACTGGAAGAGCGCTTTGCCGGTACCCTTGAGGCACCCAGCTGGGCCGAGCTGGCACCGGTGCTGGCCGAGCTGTGCGCCGAGCTGGCCCGTTATGGCAGCTTCAATATCGTGCTCAGCGACGGCGAGGCCGTCTACACCCATTGCAGCACGCGCCTGCATTGGCTCAGCCGCTGCCACCCCTTCGCCCAAGCCCGCTTGATCGACACCGAGCTGAGCCTGGACCTGAGCCGGGCTAACGGCCCGAATGACCGCATGGTGCTGGTGGCCACCGAGCCGCTCACGCATGAGGAGCCCTGGCAAGCGATGGCGGCGGGCGAGTTTTTTGTCTTTGTGCAGGGCCAGCCGGTCTGGCGCGCGCAGGCATGGGCGCAAGCGCAGGCGCCGCAACTTGCGGCAGCCTGAACTTCAAACCTTCAAACCATTAGCTCCAGCTCAGATCAACCCGCGCCAGCGGCCATTGCCGCACCCGCTTGCCGGTGGCGGCAAAAATAGCGTTGCAGACGGCCGGCGCCAGGGGCGGCAGCGCGGGCTCGCCCAGGCCGGTGACCGGCTGCTGGCTGCGCAGGAAATGCACCTCGATCTTGGGCGGCGCATCGCCGATGCGTATCAGCGGGTAGTCGCCGAAATTGCTCTGCACAATGCGGCCACGCTGAATGTCCAGCTCGGCATGCATCAGCGTGCCCAGGCCGTCGATCACCGAGCCTTCGACCTGGTTCTCGGCACCGCTTAAATTGACGATTTGGCTGCCGATATCGGACACCACCACCACGCGGTCCACCTTCAGCGCGCCGGCCTTGGAGACCGTCACTTCGGCCACCTCGGCGATATAGCCCCGGTGGCTGAAGTGAAAGGCGATGCCGGCGCCCTGGCCGCGGGCGAACTTCTTCTGCCCCCATTGCGCCTTGGCCGCGACTTCCTTGAGCACCGCGCGCATGCGGCCCACGTCATAGGG
This sequence comes from Paucibacter sp. B2R-40, assembly GCF_025717555.1. Lineage (GTDB taxonomy): Bacteria > Pseudomonadota > Gammaproteobacteria > Burkholderiales > Burkholderiaceae_C > Paucibacter_A. Next base: position 287,366 of record NZ_JAJIRP010000007.1, read on the forward strand.
CGCGGCGCGCTCACCGCTGCCGGGTACCAGATCGCGCTGCCCTAAGAGATCGAGGCGGAAATCCAGCGGGTCGCGCCCAGCCGCATGGGCCAGCTCGTCGATGAAGCTGTGGAAGACCCAGGCAAACACATTGCTGCCGGGCGCGCGCCAAGGCCCCATGGGCACGCCGCATTCGATCGGCGTCTGCTCCAGCAGATAGTTAGGCGCCCAGCGGCCCGGGAACTCGTCGCCCGAGAGGTTGGCGCCGCTGCCGGGCTGCAAGACCGATTTGCCGTCGCGCTCGACCCGGTTCGCAAAGGTGACGAAATGGTTGTGCCAGGCTGTCAACTTGCCGGCCGCGTCAACGCCGCCGCGCAAAAAGTGAAAGCCACCAGCGCGGAAATGGTCATGCTGCAAATCATCCTCGCGCGACCAGGTCAGCTTGACCGGCGCCTTGACGCGCTGTGCGATCGCCGCCGCTTCGACGACGTAATCGGCGCTCAGGCGCCGCCCGAAGCCGCCGCCGCTGCGCGTGATGTGCAGGCTGATTTTTTCTTTGGGCAGGCCCAGGGTGCTGGCGACGAGATTCTGGCCGGCGGCCGGGTTCTGCGTCGGCGCCCATAGCTCCAGGCTGCCGTCGGGCTTGAACCAGGCGGTGCAATTTTGAGGCTCGATGCTGGCGTGCGAGACAAAGGGGTAGCTGTAGGCTGCCTCGACCACCTTGGCCGAACTAGCCAAGGCGGCATTCACGTCGCCGTCCTTTCGCTGTACTTGCGCGCCAGGCTGCTTGGACAGCGCCTGCGCCTGCTGCACAAAGCCGTCCCAGCTTTCATTGGCAACCTTGCCTTCGTCCCATTGGACCTTCAGCTGCTTGCGCGCACTAAAGGCCGCCCAGGTGGAATCGGCGACGATGGCCACACCCGGCAGCAGGCCGCGCAGGTCATTGGTGCCGGCGATCACGAACGCATCGCGCACGCCGGGCAAGGCCTTGATGGCGTCCAGATTGGCGCTGATCACTTTGCCACCAAAGGCCGGCGACTTGGCATAGACGGCATAGAGCATGCCGGGCAGTTTGATGTCGATGCCAAACAGCGGCTTGCCGGTGACGACGGCCAAGTTGTCCACGCCGCCGATGCGCCGGCCGAGCAATTGGTAGTCCTTGGGGTCTTTGAGCTTGACGGTGGCCGGATCCGGCAGCGGCAGCGAGGCCGCTTTGGCGACCAACTGGGCATAGCTGAGGCGGCGCTTGCTAGGGCTGTGCAGCACGGCCGAGTTCTCGGCCCGGCATTCCGAGGCCGGCACGCCCCAGGTCTGAGCCGCAGCCTCGATCAGCAGCATGCGCGCGGTGGCACCCAGCAGCAGGAAGTTGTTGTAATTGTTCGGCGTCGAGGTCGAGCCACCCGCGCTCTGGTTTCCGAAGATGGGATCGAGGTCGCCCTGTATGACCCGCACATCTTTCCAATTGACCGACAACTCCTCGGCCAGCACCATGGGCAGCGAGGTCTTGATGCCTTGGCCGATCTCGGGCTGCTTGGAGATCAGCGTCACCACGCCTTGCAGCGAGATGCTGATGAAGGCATTGGGCTGGAAGTTGACGGCCGTGCCGGCTGCGTCCAGCGCGGTGGGTTTGCCGACCTGATCGGCCGCGCCGCTGGGCACGATTTGCAGGCCCAAGAGCAGGCCACCGCCGCCGACTGCGCTGCGGCGCAGGAAGTTTCTGCGATCCGCTTGGCGTGGAGTCAGGTTTTGGCGAGTCATCATGCTTTCACCTTCTTGGCAGTGGCTGGCTTGGCCTGGATTTCGGCCGCCCGGTGGATGCCGGCGCGTATGCGCAGATAGGTGGCGCAGCGGCACAGATTGCCCGACATCTCGCCGTCGATATCGGCGTCCGTGGGCTTGGGGTTTTCTTTCAGCAGCGCCACGGCCGTCATGATCTGGCCGGCCTGGCAATAGCCGCATTGCGGCACATCCAGCTCTTGCCAGGCCTGCTGCAGCGGATGGGCGCCTTTGGGGTCCAGTCCCTCGATGGTGGTGACCTGCTTGCGCCCGACGGTGGAGACCGGCGTCATGCATGAGCGCGTCGGCACGCCATTGATGTGCACGGTGCAAGCGCCGCAGGCCCCGATGCCGCAGCCGTACTTTGAGCCGGTCAAGTCCAAGTTGTCACGCAGCACCCAGAGCAAGGGCGTGTCGGCGGCGACGTCCACTTTGCTGGGCTGGCCGTTGATCTGGAGGGTGTATTGAGGCATTGTGGAGGTCTCCGGGCTAAGGGTGTGGTTTTACCAGCTTCCAGCAATATTCTTCAGCAACTGGTTGCTGGCCGTCAGTTGCCGGCTTTGCAGGTCGAGCAGATTGCGCTCGCTATTGAGCGCGGCGGTTTGCGCCACCACGACATTGAGGAAGCTGACCGTGCCGACGCGGTATTGCTCTTGCGTAATGTCCAAATTGCGCAGAGCCGCGCTGAGCGCTTCGGCCTGCAGCCCCGCCTGGGCCTGTAGCTGGCGGCTCAGGAACAGGTTGTCTTCGACCTCTTGAAAGGCCTGCAGCACCAGTTGGCGGTAGACGGCGCCGGCCTGTTCGGCCTGCGCTATTGCCTGCGCATGGGCGGCGTCGCGGGCGCCGCCGTCCAAGATCTTTTGTGCTAAGGCCGGGCCCAGCGACCACAGCAGCGTCGGCGCATTGAACAGGTCTTGCAAACCAGGGCCGCGCAAACCCGCGCCGGCCGAGATGCTGACGCTGGGGAAGAAGGCCAGCGCGGCCTCGCCGACTTGGGATTGCGCGGCGGCGACGCGGCGTTCGGCTGCGTTGATATCGGGGCGGCGCTGCAGCAGGGTGGACGGCAGCAGCTCGGGCGTGCTGGGCGGCAGCGGTAACTTGGCGGTTTCCTTGAGGCTCAGCTGCGCCGGGGCCTGGCCCAAGAGCACGGCGATGGCATGTTCGGCCAGCGCGCGCTGGTTATTCGTGTCCAGGCTTTGCACCTGCGCGTTCTTGAGCTGAGTTTCGGCCTGCAAGACATCGGTGGCTGCCACGACGCCGGCTTGGTAGCGCGCCACCGTCATGTCCAGCGAGCGCTGAAAAGCGCTGATATTGCGCGCGATCAGCGCCTGCTGGGCTTCGGCCACGCGCAGGCTGAAATAGCTTTGCGTCAAGGTCGCCTGGGCCGACAGGCGCAGCGCCGCCAAGTCATTTTGGCTCGCCTGCAAGCGCGCCTCGCTGGCCAGGCTGGCTTGTTTGAGGCGGCCCCAGAGATCAAGCTCCCAGCTGGCAGCCAGATCGGCGCGGGCATTGGTTTGCGCGCCGTTGCCGGTGTCGGCACGGTTGACGTTGAAGCTGCCGCCCAGCTGCGGCTGCTGCGCGGCGCGCACCTGACCCAGCGCGGCACGGGCCGCGTCAACTTGGGCCAGCGCGGCTTTCAGGTTCTCGTTGCCGATGATCAACTGGGCTTGCAGCGCATCCAGGGTCGGGTCTAGGTACAAGCGCCACCAGGCGGCGGGGATGGCTTCGGTGTCGCTTGTGGTGCTTGCTGCACCAACTGCCGGGGCACTTTGCTTGAACTGTGCTGGCTGTTGCGGTGCGGCCAGCTGGGCGCTGCGTGGCAGGCTGCAAGCACTCAGCAGCAGGCCGAGGGCGCCATACAGCGCCAGACGAGCTTGGGAAGAATTCAATAGAGAGGACATGGTTCAGATCGAGACAGGTAAGGCCCTTGGGTGGCCAGGAGCGCGCCGCAGCAGCCGCGCCAGCCGCAAGCGCAAGCGGTCCATGCAGATATAGACCACCGGCGTGGTGTAGAGCGTCAGCAACTGGCTCAGCAAAAGCCCGCCCACCACCGCAATGCCCAGCGGTTGGCGCAACTCCGAGCCCACGCCCATGCCTATGGCCAGCGGCAGGGCGCCGAACAGTGCGGCAAAAGTGGTCATCAGAATCGGGCGCAATCGCATATGCGCGGCTCGGTAAATCGCCACCGAGGCGCGCAGCTCACGCCCCTGCTGCGCCGCCAGCTTTTGCCGCGCAATCGCGAAGTCGATCATCATGATGGCGTTCTTCTTCACAATGCCGATCAGGAGCACCACGCCAATCATCGCGATGATGGAGAACTCGAAACCCAAGCCCATCAGCGCCAACAGCGCGCCCACGCCGGCCGAGGGCAGGGTGGACAAAATGGTGATCGGGTGCAGCAGGCTCTCATACAACACACCGAGCAGGATGTAGATGGTGATCATCGCTGCCAGCACCAACCAGGGCTGATCCGCCAGCGTGGCCTGAAACGCGTTGACCGTGCCGCTGTAAACGCCGCGCACCGCCACCGGCACGCCCAGCTCGGCCACCAAGTTGTCGATCGCGGCGGTTGCTTGCGAGAGCGACACGCCGGTGGCGAGATTGAAGCTCAAGGTGGTGGCCGGCGTGCCCTTGTCATGCGCAACCGACAGCGGCGCCAGCGTCGGCTCTATGCGCGCCAAGGCGGCCAGCGGCACTTGCGCGCCGCCGCGCGCGGTCAGGAACAGGTTTTGCAGCGCCTCCGCACTTTGCAGATACTCGGGCGCTAACTCCATCACCACGCGGTACTGGTTTTGCGGGTTGTAGATCACGCTGACCTGACGCTGGCCAAAGGCATTGTTCAGCGCGGTGCTGAGATCGCGCATGCTGATGCCGTGCAGGGCCAGGGCGTCGCGGTCTATCACCAGGCTGGTTTGCAGGCCACGGTCCTGGCGGTCGCCGCTGACGTCGGTGAGCTCTTTCAGCTCGCTCATGCCGCGCCGGATGCGCGGCTCCCAGGTCGCCAACTCCTTCAGCTCATCGGCCTGCAAGGTGAACTGGTATTCGGAGTCCGACTGCCGCCCGCCGATGCGAATGTCGGCGCCGGCACGCAGGAAGAGCGCTGCACCGGGCACCTTGGCCAGCTTGGGGCGCAGCCGGTCTAGCACTACATCAACCGATTCCTTGCGCTCGGCCAAGGGCTTGAGCGCCACAAAAACCTGGGCGCCATTGCTCTGGCCGCCGCCGGTGCTGATGGTCACATGGGCGATCGCCGGGTCGGCGCGCAAGATCTCCATGAAGGCGTCCATCTTGCCCTGCATGGCCTGGAAGGAGCTGCCCTGGTCGGCATTGATGCCGCCGATCAGCCGGCCCACATCCTGCTGCGGGAAGAAGCCTTTGGGGATGATTTGATAGAGGTGGACATTCAGCGCGATCACGCCCGCCAGCGCCAGCAGCGCCACAGGCTGATGGCGCAGCGTCCAGCGCAGGCTGCGCCGGTAGCCGCGCTGCAGGCGGCGCAGAAGGCGTTGCCAGAATCCAGGCGCTTTGGGGCTGGCCGACTCGGCGCGCATCAAACGCGCCGCCATCATCGGCGTGGCCGTCAGCGACACCAACATGGACACCAGAATCGCCACCGACAGCACCACCGCAAACTCGCGGAACAGCCGGCCGATATAGCCACCCATATACAGAATTGGGATGAAGGCGGCGATCAGCGAGAGGCTGATCGCCACCACCGTGAACCAGATTTCGCGTGCCCCGTCCAGCGCCGCCTGCAGCGGCGTCTTGCCGCGTTCCAGATGGCGGCTGATGTTCTCCATCACCACGATCGCGTCGTCCACCACAAAGCCGGTCGCCACGGTCAAGGCCATCAGCGAGAGGTTGTCCAGCGTATAGCCCAAGAGGTACATCACGGCCAAGGTGCCCGCCAGCGAGGCCGGCACCACCACGGCCGGAATCAGCGTGGCGCGCAGGCTGCGCAAAAAGGCATAGACCACCACGATCACCAGGGCGATCGAGATCAGCAGTGTGATCTGCACTTCGCGCAAGGAGGCGCGTATGGTCAAGGTGCGGTCCATCATCATGTCGAGGCGGGCGCCCTCGGGCAGGCCGGCGCGCATCTGCGGCAGGAGGGCGTGCACGCCGTCCACCGTCTCCAGCACATTGGCATTTGGCGCTCTCTGGATGCGCAGGATGATGGCGCGCGCGCCGTCGGCCAGGCCGTAGGCGCGCACGTCCTGGGTCGCGTCGCTGACCTCTGCCACGTCTTGCAGGCGCACGACGGCGCCATCGCGAACCTTCAAAACCAGCGGTGCATAGTCGGCCGCCCGTGCGGCTTGATCGTTAGCGGCAATTTGCCATTGGCGGCCGCCTCCTTCTTCTTCATTGCCATCCAACTCCTCGATATAGCCCTTGGGGCGATTGGCGTTGCTGGCCACCACCGCCTGGCGCACTTGCTCCAGCGACAGGCCCTGGGCGCTGAGCTTGTTGGGGTCCACGGCAATACGCACCGCCGGCAGCGAGCCACCGGCCAGGCCCACATCGCCGACGCCGCGCACCTGCGCGATTCGCTGCGCCAGCACGGTGGATGCCACATCAAACAACTGCTTGACGGGCACCGTATCGGAGCGCAGCGCCAGAATCATGATGGGTGGATCGGACGGGTTGACCTTGCGATAGCCCGGGTTGCCCGGCAGCCCGCTGGGCAGCATCGCGCGTGCCACATTGATGGCGGCCTGCACCTGGCGCGCGGCCGCGTCGATATTGCGGCTGAGGTCGAACTGCAGCGTCACCCGCGCGCTGCCTTGGGACGAGGTGGACGTCATCTCGGTGATGCCGGCAATGCTGCCCAAGGCGCGCTCCAGCGGCGTGGCCACGGTGGCGGCCATGGTTTCGGCGCTGGCGCCGGGCAAGTTGGCAGAGACCGAGATGGTGGGCGAGTCAACCTCGGGCAAGGAGGCCACCGGCAGCAGCAGATAGGCCAAGCCGCCCAAGAGCAGCAGGCCCAAGGTCAGCAGCGTCGTGGCGACCGGCCGGCGGATGAAGGGCGCCGAAAAATTCATGCCACCGCCTTGCTGACTCGGCCGCGACCGAAGCGCTTGGTCAGCGCATCAAACTGCAGATAAATCACCGGCGTGGTGAATAGCGTCAAGAGCTGGCTGACGATCAGGCCGCCCACCATGGTCACGCCCAGCGGATGGCGCAGCTCGGCGCCGACCCCGCTGCCCAACATCATCGGCAGGGCGCCCAAGAGTGCCGCCAGCGTGGTCATCAAGATGGGCCGAAAACGCAAGAGGCAGGCCTGGTAGATCGCTTCGCGCGGCGACAGCGTGCCGTCGCGCTGCGCCTCGATCGCAAAGTCGATCATCATGATGGCGTTCTTCTTCACGATGCCGATCAAAAGCACGATGCCGATCACCGCAATCAGCCCCAGCTCCAGATTCGCCACCTTGAGCGCCAAGAGCGCGCCGACGCCGGCCGAGGGCAGGGTGGACAGAATCGTCAGCGGGTGAATGAAGCTCTCATACAGCACGCCCAAGACGATGTACATGGTCACCACCGCCGCCAGGATCAACCAGAGCGTATTGCCCAGCGAAGCCTCGAAAGCCAGCGCCGCGCCCTGGAACTTGCTCTGCACGGTGGCCGGCAGGGCCAGCGCCGCCTGCTCCGCGCGGATCGCGTCGACGGCGTCGCCCAGTGCCACGCCGGGTGCCAAGTTGAAACTCAGCGTCGCGGCCGGGAACTGCGCCAAGCGGTTCAAGGCCAAGGCGGTCGGACGTTCGCTCAAACGCGCCACCGAACTCAGCGGCAGCAGCGCGCCGCCGGTTGCCGGCACATAGAGTCCGTCCAGGCTGAATGCACTGCTACGCAAGGCCGGATCGGTCTCCAGCACCACGCGGTACTGCGCCGACTGGGTGTAGATGGTGGACACCAGGCGCTGGCCATAGGCGTTGTAGAGCGCTGCGTCGATGGCGGCGACGCTGACGCCCAGGCGGCCGGCTGCGTCGCGGTCGATCTCGACAAAGGCTTGCAAACCGTTCTGCTGCAGATCGCTGGACACATCGCGCAGCTGCGGCAGCTGGCGCAGGCGTTCCAGCAAGCGAGTGTTGGCGCTGGCCAGCTCGGCCAAGTCGGGCGAGCTCAGGCTGAGCTGGAACTGGGTCTTGGCGATGCGATCCTCGATGCTGAGGTCTTGCACCGGCTGCATATAGAGCGCAATGCCGGGCAGCTCGCGGCTGGCCGCTTGCAGGCGCGTCATCACCTCGGCCACATTGGCCTCGCGCTGATCATGCGGTTTGAGGCTGATCAGCAGGCGGCCGCTGTTGAGCGTGGCATTGCTGCCGTCCACGCCGATGAAGGAGGCCACCGACTCCACCGCCGGGTCAGCCAGCACCAGAGCTGCCAGGCGCTGCTGTTGAGCTGCCATGGCCGGGTAGGAGATGCTGGGCGCCGCCTCGGTGATGGCTTGGATGGCGCCGGTGTCTTGCTGTGGGAAAAAGCCCTTGGGTACCCAGAAGTACAGTGCCACCGTGGCGGCCAGCGTCAAGCCGAAGCCGGCCAGGGTGATGCGCTGATGCGCCAGGGTCAAGTTGAGCGCGCGGCCATACAGCGCAATCAAGGCATCAAAGCCGCGGCCCACGGCCAGAAAGAGCCGGCCATGCTGCGCCGCGTCATGTTCGGGCTTGAGCAGGCGTGCGCTCATCATCGGCGTTAGTGTCAGCGAGACCACGGCCGAGATCAGGATCGCCACCGCCATCGTGATGGCGAACTCGTGGAACAGCCGGCCGACCACATCGCCCATGAAGAGCAGCGGGATCAAGACCGCGATCAGCGAGAAGGTCAGCGAGATGATGGTGAAGCCAATTTCACGGCTGCCTTTGAAGGCGGCGGCCAAGGGGCTTTCGCCGGCCTCAACATGGCGGGCAATGTTCTCGACCATCACGATCGCATCGTCAACCACGAAGCCTGTTGAGATGGTCAAGGCCATCAAGGTCAGGTTGTTGAGCGAGAAGCCCAGCAGATACATCACGCCCAGCGTGCCGACCAGGGACAGCGGCACCGCCACCGCCGGAATCAGCGTGGCTGAGGCGTTACGCAGGAATAGAAAGATCACCATCACCACCAGCGCGATGGCAAGGAACAGCTCATGCTGAACCGAGGCCACCGAGGCGCGCACGGTCACGGTGCGGTCGCTCAGCACGGCCACATCGACCGATGCCGGCAGCGTGCTCTTGAGCACCGGCAGCAAGGCTTTCACGCGGTCCACTGTCTCGATCACATTGGCGCCGGGCTGACGTTGCACATTGAGGATGACGCCTTGGGTCATCGACAGCCGCCGGGCCGCCCCAAGGCAGTCGAGCGCCCCCTCGGGGGGAGGATGCGAAGCATCCGTGGGGGCACACACGCTTGCCCACGCACCCAAACGGACGTTTTCAGCGTCATCAACCAGCTTGGCCACATCGCGCAAACGCACTGGATTGCCTCCTCTGTAGGCCAGGATCAGATTGGCGTAATCCGCCGTGCTGCGCAGCTGGTCATTGGCGTCGATGGTCGAGGCCCGCGCCACGCCGTCAAAACTGCCTTTGGGCTGATTGACATTGGCGTTATTGATCAGCTGGCGCACGTCTTCGCTGCTCAGGCCCAGCGTGGCCAATGAGCCGGGGTTGAGCTGTATGCGCACGGCAGGGCGGCGCCCGCCGGCGATGCTGACCAGACCGACGCCGGGCACTTGCGAGATCTTCTGCGCCAGCCGGTTTTCCACCAGGTCATGGACCTTGATCACCGGCAGCGAGGGCGAGGTGATGGCGATGCTGAGCACCGGCGCATCGGCCGGATTGACCTTGTTATAGACCGGGGGCATCGGCAGATCGGCCGGCAGCAGACTGCTGGCCGCATTGATGGCCGCCTGCACCTGCTGCTCGGCCACGTCGAGCGAGACCTCCAGCGCGAAGCGCAAGGTGATGCTTGAGGCGCCGCCCGAGCTGCTGGAGCTGAGCTGGGCCAGGCCCGGCATCTGACCGAACTGGCGCTCCAGCGGCGCGGTGATGGCGGAGGCAACCACCTCCGGGCTGGCGCCGGGGTAGAGGGTGGTGATCTGGATGGTTGGGTAGTCCACCTCGGGCAGGGCCGAGACCGGCAGCAGCCGATAAGCCAGCAGGCCGGACAGCAGCACCGCCAGCATCAGCAAGGTGGTGGCGACGGGCCTCTCGATGAATAGCCGTGAAGGATTCATCTCACTGACCTGCCTCGCGCTTGGCGCGTTCAGCACGGCGCTGCTCGATGAAGGCGCGGCGCTCGTCCGGGCTCATCGCGCGCAGCTTCTCGGCCAGCTCGGGCGGCAGGCGGCTGATAGAACCTTCGGGGCCGCTCGGCCCGCCTTGGCCAGCACCTTGGCCTCCACCTTGACCACTGGCTCGGCCATCGCCGCCCTGGTGCTCGTTCCGAGCCGTCTCCTTGGGCGCTTTGTCAGCGGCGGGTGCAGCGCTAGAGGCCGCTGCCGGCGCACTGGCAGCGTCAGCACCGCGCTGCCCGCGCTTGCCGCCGCGCCCGCCACCACGCTCGGGCTGTCCGTCCTTGAACTGCGGCTTGATCACTTCGACCTGCGAGCCTTCGCGCAAGCGGTCCACGCCGTCGGTGACGATGCGCTCGCCGACTTGCAAGCCGGCACCTTGCACACTCACCCAGCCCTGGTCGCTCGCGCCGGCCTGCACGCGCTGCACGCTGACCGTTTTGTCCTCGCCGACGCGGTAGACGTAACTGCCTTGGCCGTCGCGCAAGAGCGCTGCGGCGGGCACGGCCAACTGGTTCTCCAGCGTCGCCAATTGCAGGCGCACATTGACGAATTGGTTCGGGAACAGCGACAGGTCGGCATTCGGGAACGCCGCCTTCAGCTTGATGGTGCCGGTCGCGGCATCGATGGCGTTGTCGCTGCTGCCTAGCTGACCGACGGCCAAGCGGCGCAGGCCCTCGCGGTCCCAGGCTTCGACCTGCAGCTTTTGGCCGGCGGCCAGTTGTTCATTGAGGCGGCGCAAATGGATGTCGGGCACGGCGAACACCACATTGACCGGCTTGCTCTGCGCAATGCTGATCAGCCCGCCCACATCGCCGGGCTTGAGCACATTGCCCAGGTCCACCTGCTTGAGGCCGACCCGGCCCTCGATCGGCGCCACGATGCGGGTGTAGGACAGTTGCAGGCGCGCGTTGTCCACCAAGGCCTGGCCGATCTGCACCGTGCCTTGCAATTGCCGCACCTGGGCGGCTTGGGTGTCGACCTGCTGCTTGGCGATTGCGTCTTTGGCCAACAGCTCGCGGAAGCGCTCTAGGTCCAGCCTTGCGTTTTGCAGCAAGGCCTGGTCGCGCGCCAGCTGGCCCTCGGTCTGCGCCAGATTGATTTGCAGCGCCCGGTCGTCCAGCTCGGCCAGCAGCGCGCCGGCCTTCACCCATTGGCCTTCCTTGAAATGGATGCGCTTGAGTTCGCCCTCGATCTTGGCCTTGACCACGGCGGTATTGGCGGCCGAGATGGTGCCGATGGCGCTGACCGTGACCTGGATATCGCGTTTGGCCACGCTCGCCACGCTGACCGGCTGGACGCGGCCGCCGCCAAAGCGGGCGCCGCTGGCGGGCTTGCCTGGCGCGCTGGCCGCGCCACTGGCCGAGGCGTTGCTGCCTGAGGAAGCGGACGATTCGCCGCGTTGTTGGGCATAGGCCCACCAGGCGCCGCCAGCGCCCAAGGCCAGCAAGGTGGCGATGGCCCAGGGCAGGGCTCTTTGCCCGCTTGATTTAGGTGGAGCTGGCTTGTTTGGGGACGGGTTCATGGAGAAAGATGAGGTTCGTGTGAGTGCAGTTGCGGCGCTTCAGCGCACCGGCTTGTATTCGTCGTGGCAGTCGTTGCAGGCGCGCGCAATCTTCAGCAGGCCATCGGCGGCGGCATCCATCTGCTGCGCCTGGATTTGCAGCACCGCCTGCGCGGCCAACTCTTTGCCTTCGCGCGAGATTGCGGCGGCGTCCAGCGGGCGGCCCGGCTGGCGGTAGAAGGTTTCCATCAGCGCATACAGCTCGCCCAGGCGGCGGGCATCGGTCGCGGCCGCTTCAAATTCGCCGCGCGCCAGACGCTGTTGGCTGGTCACGCTGAGCTTGTCGATCGCACGCATCCAGATGCCGAAGTCCAGCAAGCTGCCGCCTTGCGTGGCCGAGCTGGCCGTCACGGCAAAGCACAAGCAAAGCCAGGCCATGCATGCCAGCAAGAGACGTTTCATTTGTAAACGTCGTGGCAAGCCTTGCAACTGCGCACCAGCTGGGTGACCGAGCCGGAGGCCGCTTCAAAATCGCCCGCCTCGACCGACTGCAGAATCTGCCTGGCCAGCGCATGGGTTTTGCGGGCCATCTCGATACCGTCTGCGGCGTCGCCCTTGCCGACGTAATAGGCCTGCACCTGCTCAAAGGCGCCGACCAATTCTTTGGCCTCTTGAGCGGCTAACTTGGCCTCTTTCAGCGCGACATGCGAATCCAGGCTCTTCATCGTGTCTTCGATGGCACGCATATTGTCGGCATCGACCTCGTAACCGGCCGAGCCCGCGGGGCCGACCAAAATCATCAGCGTGACGAGAAGAAATACAGCAAACCTAGGCATAAGCAAACAAGCAAAAGTTGTAATTGGTAAAGCCCACAAAACGAAGCCCGGTGAAACATCACCGGGCTTCAATGGCGTGGCTGAAAATTAGGCGAGGATGTCTTTCACCACTTCGCCGAACACCGTCGCGGGACGCTCGGCGCGGCCCTGGTAGGTGAAAGTGACCTTTTTGTGATCCAGGCCGAGCTGATGCAGGATGGTGGCTTGCAGGTCGTAGGTGTCGACGATGCCGCTGACCGCGCGTAGGCCGACCTCGTCCGTCGCGCCATAGGTGCCTGGCTTGATGCCGCCACCGGCCACCCATTGCGTATAGCCCCAGGGGTTGTGGTCACGGCCGTTGCCGCTCTGGCCGTACGGCGTGCGGCCGAACTCGCTGGTCCAGACCACCAGTGTCGTTTCCAGCAGGCCCAGCGCCTTCAGATCGGCCAGCAAGGCGGCCACCGGCTTGTCGACCTGCTTGGTCATCACGCTGTGGTTGCGCTCGATGCCGTTGTGTGCGTCCCAGCTGTCGACCGAGTTGTCGGGCGCGCCGGAGATGCAATGCACGAAACGCACACCGCGCTCGACCAAGCGGCGTGCGCGCAAGAGCGCTGTGCCGTACTCGTCGGTTTCCTTGGTGCCGATGCCGTAGAGCGCCTTGGTGGCGGCCGATTCCTTGCTCAGGTCCACCGCCTCAGGCGCCGAGGTTTGCATGCGGTAAGCCATGTCATAGCTCTTGGTGCGGGCTTGCAACTCGGTGTCGCCGGCGTATTTACCCGATTGGCGCTCATTGAGTTCCTTCAGCAGGCTCAGTGCATTGCGCTGCGCGTCATCGCTGACCAGGTCCGGGCGGGCCAGATGCAGGATCGGCGAATCGCCCTGGCGGAAGGCCGTGCCCTGGAACACCGCCGGCAAAAAGCCCGAGCTCCAGATCACCTGGCCACGGCCGCCACCGGCCGCGCCCTTGCCGGTGGGCAGGACCACAAACGCGGGCAAGTCGGGGTTGTTGGAGCCCAGCGCATATTGCACCCAGGCGCCCAAAGCCGGGCGGCCCGGCACCAGGCCGGCGGTGTGCAGCTTGAGCGAGGCGATCACATGGGTGCTGCCATCGGTCTTGCTGCCCTTCAAGAAGGCGATGTCGTCCACCTGCTTGGCGATATTGGGCAACCAATCGGAGACCCAGGCGCCCGTCTCGCCGTATTGCTTCCAGGTGCGCTTGGTGGCCAAGAGATTGCCCACGCCACCATCGGTGGCGGTCTTGAGATTCTTGGCGAAGGAGTCCGGCAGCGGCTTGCCATTCAGCTTGATCAGATCGGGCTTGTAGTCATACAGGTCCAGCGAGCTGGGCGCGCCGGCCATATGCAGCCAGATGACGGCCTTGGCCTTGGCCGGGAAATGCGGCTGCTTCGGTGCTTGCGGGTCGTCAAGCTCGGAAGCCCAGGCGGCGCCTGAGATACCCAGGCCGGTCAGCCCACTGGCGGCCGCTGCGGCGGCACTGGCTTGGCCGAGGAAATTGCGACGGGAGGTCGTGTTGCTCATGATGTTGATGTCCTTGGATCGCTTAGAAGCGGTAGGTGAATTCATTGGCATTGGCCAGCGCATGCACCATGTCCACAAAGGCGGCGGCGCGGGCCGGATTGAGTTTGTTGGCTCCGGCCTTTTTGGCGGCAGTGCCGCCGGCGGCTGCGTCATCGCCTTCTTCATCGCCAGGCTGTGCTTTGGCCAGTTTTTCCTGCTGGGTCTCCAGATGTTTGACGAAGGAGGCGCGCTCGAAGCGGTCGGCGCTGCGGCCCAGCATCGCCTGGTAGAACTTGTCGATCTGCTTGCTGGCGTCTTCGCTGACCCCAAAACCTTCCGGCTTGGGCAGCTTTTTGCCGTCGGCGATCTGCTTCTGCGTGATCGCCTCCTGGGCGTTCAAGAAGCCTTGCAGACGGGCCACTTCGGCCTTCTCAGGTGCGCGGGCATAGAGGATCTGATACAGCCGCTCGATCTGCGCCGTCTCGCTGCTCGGGGCCTCGCGGATCACGCGGCCGGCCAGCGCCTTGGACCAGTCATAAACCAGATCGCTGTTGAACAGGGTCAAGGCTTGCGGCGCGGTGGTGGTCACTTCGCGCTTGTTGTGCACCAGCTGCGGGTTGGCCCAGTCGAAAGTGTCCAGGAGCGGGTAGGGCGTGTTGCGGCGCACGAAGACATAGAGGCTGCGGCGGTGGTGGTCATGCGGGTTCTCGCTGGTGGGCCAGGCCTGGCGCTGGCCGCCGATGTCCATATTCGGCGGCAGGGGAGGGTAGACGGCCGGGCCGCCGAGCTTTTCTTCCAGCAGGCCGGAGGCGGCCAGCAGCGAGTCGCGCAGCTGTTCGGCTTCAAGGCGCTGGCGCGGGAAGGCCCACAGCAGCTTGTTGGCCGGGTCAATCACCTGCGTGTCAGTGCGTGGCAGCGAGCTTTGGCGGTAGACGGCCGACAGCCAAATCTCTTTTTGCAGCTTCTTGACGCTCCAGCCGTTCTTGACGAAGTTGCTCGCCAGGTAGTCGATCAACTCGGGGTGCGTGGGCTTGGAGCCCATGCGGCCGAAGTCGCTGACCGTGTCGACGATGCCGGTGCCGAAGGTCTCGGTCCACAGGCGGTTGACATAGACGCGCGAGGTCAGTGGGTTATCGGCGCTGGCCAGCCAGTCGGCCAAGGCGGCACGTCGACCCGATGAGTTAGGAAAGGGCTTGATCTCGGGCTGCTTGCTGCTCAGCAGCGCCGGCACACCGGGCTGCACCTCGGCCAGGGGCTGGTCGAAAATGCCCTTGAACAACACATAAGTCGGCGGCGCATCGGCATGGCCGAGTTCGGTCATGGTGGAGACTTGGCCAGGGTCCTTGGGCTTCAGATGGTCGAACTTCTTCAGCTCGGCTGCCAGCGCCTCGTACTTGGCATAGGCTTCCTTGTCCTTGGTCTTCAGCGTGGTGGCGGCATTGCGGGTGCGGCCCTGCAGCGTCCACAGATTGCGGTGATAGATCCAGCGGTCATAGGCGTTACGTTCGGCGGCGGGCTTGGTGATGGACTCGCGCGTCGCGGGCACAAAGCCTGACAGGCGGTCGCTCTCGGCTTTTTCGATCACCGGCTTGAGCAAGGCGTCCTGCTGGGCGCGGATGTCCTTGGTCGCCTCTTCCCATTTGCTCAGTTTGAGGTCGTAGTCGGCCAGCTCCTTGCCCTGCAGCGGCTTGACGTCATCGCGCCAGCTGGCATTGACGAAATAGGCCTGGAATTGGTAATACTCTTTTTGCGTGATCTTGTCAGATTTGTGATCGTGGCATTGCGCGCAATTGAAGGTGGTGCCGAGGAAGACCGAGCCGACCGTGTCGGTCAGGTCGTTGGCGACTTCTTGCTTCTTCAGATTCAGGTCGCGCGCATTGACTTCGTCGGGGAAGTTGCGCAGAAAACCTGTCGCCACCAGGGCCTCGGTGTTATTGGGCCAGAGCTCATCACCGGCGATCTGTTCCTTGATGAAGCGATCAAAAGGCTTGTCCTGGTTGAAGGCATTGACCACGTAGTCGCGGTAGCGCCAGATATTCGGGCGGGTGCCGTCGGCGTTGTAGCCGTCGCTGTCGGCATAACGCGACAGGTCCAGCCAGCGGCGGCCCTGGCGCTCGCCATAGCGCGGCGAAGCCAGCAGGCGGTCGATCAGCTTCTCATGTGCCTTGGGCGATTTGTCATTGACGAAGGCCTTGACTTCTTCGGGCGTCGGGATCAAGCCCCAGGCATCCAGCGTGGCGCGGCGGATGAAGGTGGCACGGTCGGCCTCGGGCGAGGGCTTGAGGTTTTTGGCCTCCAGTTTGGCCAACACAAAGCCGTCAATCGGTGAACGCACCCAGCCCTTGAGCTTGACCTCAGGGTCAGCGGGACGCTGCACGGGCTGATAGGCCCAGGCCTTGGCGGCAGGGGCTTTGGCGACGGCGGCTTCTGCCGGCACGGAAGTGGTTTCGGCCGCATGGACGGACAGGGTCGAGAGACCCAATAAAACGGCGGCGCTGAAAGTCTTTTTCATGGCTGAACCTTGGATGGCTAGAGGTGGCTTCAAGCCTTGTACGCAAAATCCGCGCCAGCTTTTTTGCTGGGCGCTTGCGCTGATTTGCTTCGTTTTCAACAGCACATTGGGCGATGGCTGCTGTTATTCGAGCAGTGAGTGACCCTGTGCTGCTGCGACCGCAACAGCGCAGGGCTTCAAACGGCTAAGGTCAGATCTTGCCGGTGAACGAGATCGCGAAGGAGCGCGGCACCGCCGGCGAAGTGCTGTTCCATGTCTGCGACTGCGGCGTCTTGTCATTCAGCAAATTCTTGGCCAGCAACATCACTTCGAAGCCCTTGTCGCGCCGACCAAAGCCGATGCCGGCATCGACCACATAGCTGGACGGGATCACCGAATAGATCGACAAAGCGTTATCCGAGTAGTAGCTGCTGCTATAGGCCAGATTGACGCTGCCGCGCACAATCTTGTCGCCCGCCACCGGCAGGTTGTAGTCGCCGCCGACATTGAAGCTGTACTTCGGCGCGCCGGGCAACTGGCGACCACTCAAATCCTTGCCCGCCGGCACGGCCACATTGCCTTCTTCAACCGGGAAGCCCGCATTAGGGAACTTGTCGTAAGTGACGTTGTTGAGTGCGCCCGAGAAGCGCAGCGTGGTATTCCTGATGCCGCTGTAGAAGCCGTCCAGTTCCAGACCGTAGAGCTTCACGCGCGGCACATTGCCGGTGATGCCGGCGTAGACGGGAATCGCCTTCGGATCAGCGGCCACCGCCTGTTCGGTCGCGTAGTCATCAATCACCCGCACCAACTGTTGGTAGTTGGTGATCCTGGACTGGTAGACGGCAGCATTCAGAATCAAGCTGCGACCCAGCAGCGCCGACTTCACGCCGAGCTCGAAGCTGTCGGTTTTCTCGGCTTCAACCGCGTAAGGCTTGCCGTTGTAGACCTGCGCGATGCCGGCCTTCTCGCCATGCTGGAAGGAGGCATAGGTCGTGACATCCGGGTTGACCTTGTAGCTCGGGCTCAGCAGCAGGGTCGGCTGGGTCGCCTTGTACGGTGTGGCTTCCACATCATTGGACAGCACGCCGACGGCAGCCTTGCGGATCGCTTGCGCGTAAAAGAGTTGCTTCTTCTGCGCGTCGGTCAAGGCGGCCCAGTTGGCGGCGTTGAAGTACTTCTTGGCCGCGAAGTCGGCTTGCTTTTGGCCGGTGGCGACTGCTGCAGCGTCACGGCTGTCGGTCGTCAGCGCGTATTTTCCGGCTGCCACCAGGGTGGCACCGGGGGTGCCAGCGGCCACCGTATTGCCGTTCAAGGCCCATTTGTCGGTCTTGCCGTTGTTCCAGAACGAGTCAAAGCCACCGAGCTTGACGCCATTGATGGACGAAGCATTCAGCTCAGGCGCGCTGCCGTTCTCAAAAATGCGCGAGCCGACGGTGTTCTGCCTGTCTTCGCGGGTGACGCGCGCGCCAGTGGTTACGGTCCAAGCCGGGCTGAGATTCCAGTTGGCCTGACCAAAAATCGCCGCACTCTTGTTTTGAATGGCCTGCACGCCGCCGGTATCTCTCAAGCCGCCGCGCAGATGAGCGAGTGAGCTTTGCAGCAGATAACGGCCATTGCCATCGGCGTCGAGGGCGGCGTATTGCGCGTCACTGGCCAGGTTGGCGCCAGCGTCGTTGCCGAAGCCCTTGTTATAGGTGGCGTCGTTCTTGACGCTCAGCAAATACAGCCCGGCTTGATAGTCGACGAAGCCTCCGGTGGCCGAGGTGATGCGGAATTCTTGGCTGACTTGGCTGTAATCGTTCCAGTAGCCGCCGGCATTGCGCGCAATATCAAACGGCGAGTTCTCGTCGTTATAGGCGTTGAAGTGGTAGTCCTTGTAAGCGGTGATCGAGGTCAGCGTATGGCTGCCCACGTTCCAGTTCAGGTCGGCGGTAGCGCCCTTGCTGCCGGTGACCAGCGGGCGAGCCGCGTCGTTGATGATGTTGTTGTCAGCCAGCTCGGGCGAGTAGGCCTTGTTGTCCTTGAACCAGCGCCGCTCAAACTTTGAAACCGCTGTAGCCACCGGCTCGCCGTTCAAATAGGTCGGGGGGGTGGGCTTGCTGAAGCTGCGGCCGTTGGTGGACTCGCCGGCGCGTGGCTGCAAGTCAAAGGACAAGCGGGCGTTGAAATCCTGGGTTGGCGTCAGCAGGAATTGCAAGCGCCCGGACACGCGGTCCTTGTTGGTGTAGGTGACGTCGGGGTTGTAGATATTCTTGATATCGCCTTCGCCGCGATTGACCGAGAAGGCCACCCGGTAGGCCAGCAAGTCATCGATGACGGCGCCGCCGGCAGCGGCCGAGGCGAACAGGCCGCGGTCCTGGCGGAACTCCAGCTTGTAGTCGGCCGTCGAAGTGAAGGACGGCTTGCGGGTATTGAAGATCAGCGTACCGACGCTGTTGTTCTTGCCCAGCAAGGTGCCCTGCGGGCCGCGCGTAACTTCAACCGTGTCGATGTCGACGAAGTCAAAGCTGGAGGTCAGCGCGTTGTAGGCATAGGCCACGCCGTCCACGATGACGCCGACACTGGGGTCTTGCGCCTCGGTCTGGCCGACCTTGCCGATGCCTCGGATTGCGATGCTGCTGGTGCGCTGGTTGCCCAGGTTCCAGGACACATTGGCCGCGCGGCGGGTCACGGCCTCGATGCCGTAGGCGCTCAGGCGTTCGATCTCCGTGCCTTGCACGACCGAGATCGACAAGGGCACATCTTGCAAGCGCTCGATACGCACGCGGCTGCGTACGGTGATGCCGTCCAGAGCCAGGGCATCGCTGCCGCTGGCTGCATCTGCCGCCTTGGCGGTGTCGGCGGCTTTGGCTGTGTTGCCTGTGGTGCCTGTGTTGGCGGCTTCGGTCGCGGCCGTTTGTGCAAAGACCGAGGCGCTGCCAAACAGGCCCACAAAGGCCAGGGCGATCGGTGCCAGACGGAAGCCGGCTTGGGCGCGGCGGTTGTTTGACGGGATAGAGAAATGCTTGTTGCTCACTGAGGACCTGCTCTTGGTTATGGGTTGTGCTGTTGTCGAGTTTGAAACTGCGTACAACGAACTCATAAGCACAGGCCGTGCCTAGCAGAAAAGCTTATATACATATGCGCAACAGGCCAGAAACATCTGAGTTTTTGCCTTGTTTTCGACCGCTACTTGAATCCCTGAGTCAATCTATGAATCTCAGAGATTTCTGCTGCTGAAAATTCAACAGCGCGGCAGCAGCAAAGTGAGTTTCGCTGTTGAGAAAACAGCAGTCGATTTTTCGCAAGACCTCGGTAAATTCATTGTGTGAGCGCTGCTGCCAGGGCAGCAGCTCACGCATCTAGGTGTTGAAAAACCAGCGAATGCTGTTGAATTACTGGCTGCATAAATCAAATGAGCTCATGCGCTCTTTGAATATATTGATGAATCAAGGGCTTAGCTTGGTTTTTCATTTGATTTCAGAATATTTAAAACAGGCACGGAGCTTGCTAACCAAGACCTCAGTCACAGAGAGTTTTGTCAGCCTGTCTATCCATCCAATCTTTGAAACTCAAATAGGTGATTGAGGTCAACGCATGAATAAGAAAAAAGAACTGTATTTTTCGCTTGCACTGGGTTTGCTCGCGCTGTCATCGGCCTGGGCAGCACCGGAAAAAGCTGCTGCTCTGGATGCGGCCGCCAGCGCCAAACCCGCCGCAGCCAAAGCCTGGTCGGCTTACGGGCCGGTGCAAGCACCTGCCGTGCCCACGGTCAAAGCGGCTCAGTGGGTGCGCTCTCCCGTCGACGCCTTCGTGCTGGCCAAGCTGGAAACCGCCGGCCTCAAGCCCAGCAAGGATGCCGAGCGTGGCGCCTATATCCGCCGCGCCACCTTGGATGCCTGGGGCCTGCTGCCCACGCCCGAAGAGGTCAAAGCCTTTGTCGAGGACAAGTCGCCGCAGGCTTACGAGAAGCTGGCCGACAGGCTGCTGGCCTCGCATCATTTCGGCGAGCGCCAGGCGCGACGGTGGTTGGACCTGGCCCGTTATGCCGACAGCTCAGGTTTTCAGAACGACACCACGCGGCCCAATAACTATCTGTACCGCGACTATGTGATCAATGCCTTCAACAAGGACAAGCCCTTTGATCGCTTTGTGAAGGAGCAGATCGCCGGTGACGAGCTCTATCCGGATGACCAGGAGGCCAAGATTGCCACCGGCTTCATCGCCGGTTATCCGGACAACGCCAATTCGCGCGATATGGTGCAGCGCAAATACCAGATCGAGACCGACATCACCGACCTGGTCGGCGAGACCCTCTTGGCCAGCACCATCGGTTGCGCCCGCTGCCATAACCACAAGGCCGATCGGGTCAGCCAGAAGGAGTACTTCCAGCTGCAGGCCTTTTTTGCCAACACATCGTTTGAGGACCGCTCCGCGCTGAAGGAAAAGCCCGCCGTCGACCCCGAGTTCGACAAGGCGCAAAAAGCCTATCAGGCGCTGACCAAGGATATCCGCGACAAGCAGCGCGCGCTCACGGCAAAGTACACCGCCGCCGGCGTCAAATACCAAAAAGAGCGCTATCTGACCGACACCCGCGATGCTTTGTTCAAGCCCGAGCAGGAATGGACGGCGCTGGACCGCTGGGTCAATTTCCGCCACAAGCATGTCTCCACCGATACACAGGCGGCGCAGGCTTATTTGCGCCTGGCCGGCGAAGACAGCAATTTCGAGGCGCACACGCCCGAAGTCGTGGCCGACTGGAAGGAATACCAAAGGCTGAGCGCCGAGCTGGCCAAGTTCGATAAGCAAAAGCCAAAACCTGCCAACGAAGGCTTGACCAATAACTTCACCACCGCGCTGGAGCTGAGCAAGGAAGTGCCGCCGACTTTTGTGCGCTTTGGCGGTGTGCATGAAAAGCCCACCGACGAGGTCAAGCCCGGCATTCCGGCTTTGTGGCTCGCCGGTGGCGCTCAGCCCGAAATCGTGCCCACGGATAAAAGCTCGGGTCGCCGCGCCGCATTGGCCAGTTGGTTGACTAACGACAAAAACCCGCTGACCGCACGCGTCTATGTCAACCGCATCTGGAGCCAGTATTTCGACAAGGGTCTGATCACGACGGTACAGGACTTCGGCCGTGCCGGCGCCAAGCCCACGCATCCGGAGCTGCTGGACTGGCTGGCCGCCGACTTCGTCAAGAAGGGCTGGAGCGTCAAGCAGCTGCACCGCGAAATTCTGCTGTCCAGCGCCTATCGCCAGTCCTCGGACGAGCGCAAGGAAGTGGTCAAGATCGACCCGGAAAACAAGCTGCTGGCCGTCTTCCCGCGCAAGCGTCTGGAAGCGGAAGAGCTGCGTGACTCGCTGCTCTTTGCCTCGGGTCAGTTGGTCGACAAGGTCGGTGGCCCGGGCGTGTTCCCGCCCGTGCCCAAGCAGCTCGGCGCCGGCAATCTCTGGCAAGAGCCGCGCAATGATGACGAATCGCGCCGCCGCAGTATCTACACCTTTGTACGCCGCAGCGTGCCTTACCCCTTGACCGTCAACTTCGACCCAGCCAACCCGGTGCAGCCGCATCACAAGCGCGATGTGACGACCACGCCGCTGCAGGCGCTGACGCTGTTCAACAGCGATGTGACCTTCGCCTGGTCGCAAGCACTGGCCGGCCGCGTCATCAATGAAGCGATCAAGAGCAGCAAGGGCGGCAAGGCCGACGAGAACGCTCAGCTTGACCGCTTGTACGAGACCTTGTTTGCCCGCGTGCCGACCAAGGCCGAACGCGCGGCGCTGGTGGCCTTCCTGGACCAACAGGAGAAGCTGATCGCCAGCAAGAGCCTGAGCGGCGGCAAGTTTGAAGTGGCCGTGCCTACCGGCCTGAAGCAGGCCGATGCGGCGGGCAACCCGCTGCGTGCCGCGGCCTTTGTGGACTTGGTTCACACGGTGGCCAATTCCAACGATTTTGCGTACCGGTTCTGAACGCCCTTCATTCAACAAACATCGACGAGAAAAAGCAATGAGCAATAACAACGCAAGACGCGACTTCATCCTCCGCACCGGCGGCGCCGGCCTGGCTCTGTCTGGCTTGATCCCCGGCCTGGGCGGATTCCAGGCGGCACTGGCTTCCGAGCTAGCCGATCCGCTGGCGCCCAAGAGCCCGCATTTCGGCACCAAGGTCAAATCGGTGATCTGGCTACATCAAAACGGCGCGCCCAGCACCCTGGACCTGTATGACTACAAGCCCGAGCTGCAAAAGCTCGCCGGCCAAGCCGTGCCGGCCTCCTTCATGAAGGGCATCAAGACCAGCACCCAGGGCGGCGTCAACAAGCTCTGGGTGTCGAAAGAGCGGACCTGGAAGCAGTACGGCGAAAGCGGTGCCTGGTTCTCCAATCTGCTGCCGAATCTGGCCGAGCATGCCGACAAGATCGCTTTCATCAAGTCCAGCGTGACGGTAGGCGCCACGCATGACATCTCCATCCTCAAGCTCAACACGGGCGATCTGAACCCCGGTCGGCCTTCGCTGGGCGCCTGGGTCAGCTATGCGCTGGGCAGCGCCAACCCGAATTTGCCGCCCTACGTGGTGCTGTACAACAGCGACCGTGAACCCAGTGCCGGCTCGCAGAACTGGAACTCGGGCTTCTTGCCCGCCGTCTACCAGGGCACGGCCTTCCGCGAGGGCGATTCGCCCATCCTCTATCTGGATCGCCCCGAGCTGCGCACGGCCAAGCAGCAACGCAGCCAGTTGGACCTGCTCAAGCACTTGAACACCAGCAGCGCGGCGCGCTACCCGAACGACAGCGAGTTGCGCGCGCGCTTGCGTGCCTATGAGCTGGCCGAGCGTATGCAAGAGGCCGCGCCCGATGCGGTCAGCCTGGCGACGGAAAGCGACGCTACCAAAAAGCTTTACGGCATCGACGGTATCAACGATAGGGTCAGCGAAAGCTATGGCGAGGTTCTGCTGCGCGCGCGCCGCCTGGTCGAGCGCGGTGTGCGCTTTGTGCAAGTGGTGTCCGGCTATCCCAAGGGTTCGGAAAACGAGAACCGCCGCAGCTGGGACGCGCACAACAACCTGGATGAGAACCATGGCGTGATGGCCAAGATGGTGGACAAGCCGATCGCCGGTCTGCTGGCTGACCTGAAGTCGCGCGGCCTGCTGGAGTCGACCCTGGTGGTCTGGACCTCGGAGTTCAGCCGCACGCCTTGGGGCGAAAGCGGCTCCGGCCGCGACCACAACCCATGGGGCTACACGACCTGGCTGGCCGGCGGCGGCGTCAAGGCCGGCACGACCTATGGCGGCACCGACGAGATCGGCCTGCAAGTGGCCGACAAGGACACCGCGGTCGACACCTATGACCTGCATGCCACCGTGCTGCAGCTCCTGGGACTGGACCATCTGAAGACCACTTATCTGAACAACGGCCGCTCCGAGCGCCCGACGGTGGTCTACGGCAAGGTCATCAAGGAATTGCTGGCTTAGCAAAGAGGAAGGGAAGAAGCGAGAGGAAGGAAGAAGCGAGAGGAAGGAAGAAGGGGAGGAAGATGAAGAAGGAGAGGAAGTAGGGGGATGCCCGCAGGTGCTTATACATGGCCTGCGGGCCTAACCTTTAATTTCTACGCATGCTGCCTTTGTTTGCTCAATTCGCCCAATTCGCTTTATTCGCTTCGCTCCATTCGTTTCGATCCAATAACTATGTTGAACAGATCCACAAGAATTCGCCGCCCGGGGCTCGCCGCTTGGGCGCCTCGGCTATTGCTCAGCCTGGGCTTGAGCCTGGCTTGCGGCCTGGCCGGCTCCGCAGAGGGCGAGCTGGACATTGACCTGATGCAAACCATCGAGGACTTGAACAAAAGCCTGGCCTCGAATATTGCGCTTCGCGACGTCAAGGCCAGCAGCTCGGACGCGCGCGAACTGCAGCCGCTGTTCGCACAAGTCGAGGCGCATTTCAGCGCCAAGGGCGACGCGCTGGATGCGGTAGAGCTGGCCAAGAAAAGCAAGGAACTCAGCGCCGCCATCATCAAGCAAGTAGGCGCCAGCCAATTCGATGCCGCCACCGACTCGGCCACCGCGATTTCGCGTGCCTGCCGCAGCTGCCACACCTTCTACAAAAAATCCTGAAAAGAGAAAGATCCTCAACATGAAACTCAAACTTGCTTTGCTCACCACATTGTTGGCCATCGTCCTGCCCAGCCAAGCTGCACTGAAGGCCGGCGACCTCGCCCCTGACTTCAAGGTCGAGGCTGCGCTGGCCGGCAAGGCTTATAGCTACGCGCTGAAAGACGCGCTGAAAGCCGGCCCGGTCGTCGTGTACTTCTACCCCTCGGCCTATACCGGTGGGTGCAATATTCAGGCCCATACCTTTGCCACCCAGATCGACCAGTTCAAAGCGGCCGGTGCCACGGTGGTCGGGCTGTCACTGGACAGCATTGGCCGGCTGAAAGAATTCTCCGCCGACCCGGATTACTGCGCCGGCAAGCTCTCGGTGGCCAGCGATGCCGACGGCAAGATCGCCCGCGCTTACGAGCTCAATGTGCGCGAGGCGGCGGCCGGCCGCAAGGACTCGCGCGGCCAAGACATCGACCATGGCTTTGCCGAGCGCACCACCTTTGTGGTCACTCCGGACGGCCGCATCGCCGCCACGCTGGGCGGCCTGACGCCGGCCGAGAACGTGGCCCAAGCGCTGCAGACGGTGCAAAAACTGTCGTCGGCCTCGAAACGCTGAGCTGATGCTGGAAGCAAGACCTGACCCTTCTTCACTTACTTCGAACCTTTCCAGCTTCGCTCATTGATGATTCATTCCCTAGCAAACGCGGCGGCCTGGCTCTGCATCGGACTTGCCCTGCCCGCAGGCATGGCTTGGGCAGCCGCCAAGCCCGTTCCCAAGGCGCAAGCGAAAGTGCAGGCCAAGGTGGCGGCTCCTGTCGCGCTTCAGCCTCGCCAGCCCAGCGCCCAGTTGGGCCATGAGAAGGGCGACACCGAGCGCTGCTTCGAATGCCATGGCGAGAACGGCCAGGGCCCGGCTCATCACAGCGAAGGTATTTTTGCCAAGCTGGCGGGCCAGCCGGCCGACTACCTGTTGCGCCAGATCGAGCATTTCCGCAGCAACAAGCGCGACAACGCCAGCATGGCCTTGATGGCGCGCACCGTCAGCACCGAGGACTTGCAAGACATCGCGGCTTATTTTGCGTCGCTACCGCCCATGCGTGGCAGCAGCGGAGCGGGGTCCGGCCTGAATGCGCGCGCCGAGCAACTCCTCACTCAGGGCGACGCTGCAAAGGGCATCGCCGCCTGCGCCGCCTGCCATGGCGAACAAGGGCGTGGCATCGCTGGCCAAGCAGCACCGGTGCTGGCCGGCCAGGACTTGAATTACCTGAAGCGCCAGCTCTGGACCCTGCGTGATGGCTCGCGCAGCGAGGTCGCCCCTGCCGTGATGGGCCCGGTGGCACGCCAGCTCAGCGATGCCGACATCGACGCCTTGATCTCTCATCTCTCCGCCCTTTGAACCACAAGAAAATCTCCCCCATGACTCTCTTTGCCTTTGGCCCCACCCGACATTTGCTGGCCGCAGCCGCCGCGCTCCTAACGGCCAGTACCCAGGCCCAGCAAACCCCTCCAGCCAATCAGCCGCCGGCCGACACGGCTACCCAAACCCCGGCCATCGCCGGTGTGGTGGCGGCCGGCACGCCGGTGCAGTTCATCAAGCAGGGCTTCAAGGGCACCGAAGGCCCGCTGGGCCTGCCCGACGGTGGTTTCATCTTCACCGAGACGCAAGACAAACGCATCACCCGCATTGCGGCCGATGGCCAGACCAGCCCCTTTCTGGAGAACAGCAATGGCTCCAACGGTCTGGGGCTGAGCGCCAGCGGCGAGCTCTATGCAGTGCAGGTGGACAAGCCCCGCGTCGGCGTCGTCTACCCGCTCGACAAGGCCCGCACCTTGGCCGACAGCTGGGAAGGCAAGCCTTTTGGCCGACCCAATGATCTGGTGCTGGACAGCCGAGGCAATGTGTACTTCACCGACTCGGGGGTCATCGCCAAACCGGGCGAGCCCGAGAATGCGGTCGCCGCCGTGTACCGCATCAGTGCGGCCGGCAAGCTGGAACGCCTGGCGGCCGACATCATCCGCCCGAATGGCATCCAGCTCAGCCCGGATGAGAAGACGCTTTATGTAGCCGACACCGCCGGCGAATATGTGCTGGCCTATGACTTGCGCGCCGACGGCAGCATCGGCCCGCGTCGCAACTTCGCCAAGCTCGAAGGCTGGCGCAAGCTCGACAACGGCCAAACCAGCAGCGGCGCCGATGGCCTGGCTGTCGATGCCCAGGGTCGGCTTTTCGTCGCCAGCACCGTGGGCATTCAGGTCTTCAATGCCAAGGGTGAGGCGCAAGGCGTTATCACGTTGCCGCGAGCACCGCAAAACCTTGCCTTCGCCGGGCAGGATAAGTCCACGCTGTATGTCGTGGGCCGCGGCGCCGCTTACAAGATTGCCACGCAAACGGCAGGTTATGCCGGCCGGGCCAAATGATGGCGCCCCGTGTTTTTTTCTGAATCCCCTTTTTCCCTCAACCCACCTAGGACCCCGTAGATGAAAACAAGCTCCTTCAAACTCGCCTTGCTGGCCAGCCTGGCCTTCAGCGCCCTGGCTGCCAGCGGAGCCGCCAGCGCGCAAGCAGCGCCAAAGCCCGAACAGCAGATCAAGTGGCGCCAGTCGGCCTACCAGGTGATCGCCTGGAACAACGGCCGCGTCAAGGCCAATATTGAGGGCCAGTACAACAAGGACGAGGTCATCAAGGCCGCCAACACCATCGCTGCTCTCGCCAACTCCGGTCTGGGTTCCTTGTTCCCAGCCGGCACCGACACCGGCAAGGGCTGGCATTACACCGCAGCCAAGGCCGAGCTCTGGGCCGCCGGCTCCAAGGTGGCCGAGTATTCCGCCAACTTCAGCCGCGAAGCCAATGCCCTGGCCGAAGTCGCCTTGCTGGGTGACCCGGCCAAGACCAAAGAGCAGTTCGGCAAGCTGGGCCGCACTTGCAAGGCCTGCCACGATGACTACAAGGCGAAAGACTGATGATGCGCAAGAACATGTCCCTCAAACAAACCCTGCTGGCCGCAGCCTTGCTGGGTCTTTGCGGCTTTGTGCAAGCCCAAACTGCACCGGCTACTGCGGCGACGCCAGCATCAGCGCCGGCCACGCCCGCGGCGGTCAAAGACTTCAGCTTCTTCGTGACCAGCAGCGGTGCCGGTAACGGCGCCAACCTGGGCGGCCTGGCCGGTGCCGATGCACATTGCCAGAAGCTTGCCGCAGCGGCGGGGCAGGGCGGCAAAACCTGGCGCGCCTATCTGAGCACGCAGGCGCTGGACGGCCAGCCGGCCGTCAACGCCCGCGACCGCATCGGCAACGGCCCCTGGACCAATGTGCGCGGTGCGGTCGTCGCCAAAAATCTCTCGCATCTGCACGGCGACACGCTGGATGAGGCCCGCCTGGGCAACAACCTGACCCGTGCCACCGCGCTGACCGAGAAGAACGAACCGGTCAAAGGTGTGGGTGACCGCCCCAATGAACATGACATCCTGACCGGCTCCCAGCCAGACGGACGCGCGTTCACCGATGCAGCCGACAAGACCTGCCGCAACTACAGCAGCAGCGCCGAAGGCTCGGTGCAACTGGGTCACCATGACCGCACTGGCGGCGGCAACACCTCGTGGAACTCCACCCATGGCAGCCGGGGTTGCAGCCAGGCGAACCTGGTGTCCACCGGCGGCGCTGGTCTGCTGTACTGCTTCGCACCAAATTGAGAGCCTGACTCGGCCTGTCTTGGCCTGATGGGCTGATGGGCCGTGTTTGAGCGGGCCTGTGCCAAGTCTTTGGTGCAGGCCCGCTTTTCTGTTGCCTAGCCACCCCGCTAGCAGTCCTTCCTTCATCCAGTCATTCAAGCTGCGTATATGCAAGCTCGATTCGCTTCCTTCCCGTACAGGACTGGAACTTTTAGAGTGCGGGCTCGGTGAACTCTTGGGGTTCGGTATTCATTTTCATTGGCAATCAAGGAGGCGAGCGTGGGTTTGGAAGCAAAAGCGCTGGCCTTCGGCCATGGCCATCGGCCGCTGTTTGAGGGCTTGAGTTTTGGCCTTGCTGCCGGGCAGGCGCTGCTGGTAGAAGGCGCCAACGGCAGTGGCAAGACCAGCCTCTTGCGGCTCTTGGCGGGCCTGAGTCGGCCGCATCAAGGCGAGATTCTTTGGCGCGGCCGGCCTTTGTCGGCGCAGCTGGACGCTTGGCGCGAAGGGCTGGTCTATATCGCCCATGCGCCGGCCTTGAAGGATGATTTGCTAGCCTGGGAGAACCTCTGCCTGACGATTAATTTAAGCGGTGCCCGGCGCCAGCCTTTCGCGCAAGCCGAGGCCGTGGCCGCGCTGGCCCGCATAGGCCTGGCGCGCCAAGCCTTGTTGCCGGTGCGAGCTTTGTCGCAAGGCCAGCGCAAGCGGGTCAGCTTGGCGCGCCTTTTTGTGGACCCTGAGCCTGCAGCAGCAGCTCCAGCGGCAGCGCAAATCTTGTTACTGGACGAGCCCTTTGATGCGCTTGACGACGCCGGCATCCTGAGCTTGAAGGACAGGCTTGCGCACCTGGTGCTGCAAGGTGCGCGGCTCGTTTACACCACCCATCAAACGCAGACCTTGAGGCTGGCGCCTCAGCAGCTTTTGCGCTTGCGATTGGCCGCATGAGTAATTACTTTTTCTTCTTGCTGCGCCGCGAACTGCTGCTGGCCTGGCGCCGGCCGGCCGAGTTGCTGGGCGGCTTGTTCTTCTTTGTCATGGTGGCCAGCTTGTTCCCTTTGGCCGTCGGCGCTCAGCCGGAACTGCTGCGCCAGATCGCCCCCGGCGTGCTGTGGGTGGCTGCGCTGCTGGCCAGCCTGATCGCCTTGCCGCGCCTGTTTGCGGCGGATTGGGCCGACGGCACGCTGGAGCAATTGCTGCTGACGCCGCAGCCGACCGTGCTGCTGGTGCTGGCCAAGGGCCTGGCGCATTGGCTGCTGGCCGGCCTGCCCTTGCTGCTGCTGGTGCCCGTGCTGGCCTTGCAATTTGATTTGGCTAGCGACGTCAGCGGCGTGCTTTGGCTGAGCCTGCTGCTCGGTACGCCGGTGCTGAGCCAGATCGGTGCCATTGGGGCGGCGCTGAGCCTGGGCGCGCGCGGCGGCCCGGGCGGCGGGGTGCTGCTGGCGCTCTTGGTTTTGCCGCTTTACATCCCGGCTTTGATTTTTGGCGCCGGCGCGCCGACGGCGGTGCAGGCGGGGCTGTCGGCCGAGCCGCATCTGTACCTGCTGGCCGCCCTGTTTTTGACCGTGACCGTGCTCTCGCCCTGGGCGACGGCAGCGGCCCTGCGTATTGCCTTGGAGTGATGAAAGATGCCAAACAGTGAATTTCAGCGGAGGTCGGCATGAGCAGCTTGAGCTTAGGCCCGGCATCGGCCAGTCCCAGAAACCTTGCGCCCGTGGCCGCTTGGCGCCAATTCGCCGCACCCTCGCGCGGCTATGCGCTGGCCGGCCGGCTCTGGCCCGTCTTCGCGCTGGCCGCCGCCTTGCTGGGTGTGCTGGGCCTGTACATCGGCTTCTTTGTGGCGCCCACCGACCACCAACAGGGCGAGGCCTACCGCATCATCTTTGTGCATGTGCCCGCTGCCTGGCTGTCCATGTTGATCTATTTGGCGATGGCCTTTTGGGCGGGCTTGGGCTGGGTGCTCAATACGCGTTTGTCCTCGCTGCTGGCAAGCGCCTTGGCGCCGACCGGGGCGCTGATGACGGTACTGGCCTTGTGGACCGGCGCGCTGTGGGGCCGGCCGACCTGGGGCACTTGGTGGGTCTGGGATGCGCGGCTGAGCTCGGAGCTGATCCTGCTTTTTCTCTACATCGGCTTCATGGCCTTGCAGGCCGCCATTGAGGACCCGCGCCGTGCCGACAAGGCCAGCGCCTTGCTGGCCCTGGTGGGCGTGGTCAATGTGCCCATCATCTATTTTTCGGTGCGCTGGTGGAACACCTTGCACCAAGGCGCCTCGGTCAGCCTGACGGCCGCGCCCAGCATGGCACACACCATGCTGGCCGGCATGTTGGTCTGCACCTTGGCGCTATGGGCCTATGCGATCGCGGCGGTGTTGCTGCGCCTGCGTAACAAGATACTTGAACGGGAAGCCGGCAGCGCCTGGGTGTTGGACCTGCTGCGCAATAGCGAAGGAAAATTGAAATGAATGCGGGTGTTTGGGACAGCGTGCTGGCCGCTGCATGGCTGGGCGGCTATGGCCGCTATGTTTGGGGTTCTTTCGGAGTGGTGGCCGCTGCTTTGGGGCTGGAGCTGTGGAGCTTGCTACGGCAGCGGCAGGGCATCTTGCGGCAGCTGCATGCACAGCTTGACGATCTATGAGCCCACGTCAAAAACGCCTGTTGCTGCTCGGGCTGGGCCTGGCCGGTCTGGGTCTGGCCACCGCCTTGGTGCTGCAGGCCTTCAGCAAAAATCTGGTGTTCTTTTACACGCCCAGCCAGGTGCAGGCCGGCGAGGCGCCCAAGGGACGCAGCTTTCGCGTCGGCGGCCTGGTCGAGGCCGGCAGCCTGCAGCGCGAGGCCGATGGACTGGGCAACCGCTTCGTGGTGACCGACCAGCAGCAGCGCTTGCAAATTCATTACCGCGGCTTGCTGCCCGATCTGTTCAAGGAGGGCAAGGGCGTGGTGGCGCAAGGTCGGCTGAGCGAAAGCTTGGGCTTCGTTGCCGAGGAGGTGCTGGCCAAGCATGACGAAAACTATATGCCGCCCGAGGCGGCGCGGGCCTTGGAGGCTGCCGCCAAGGCCAAGCAGCAGCAGGGGCTGCAACCATGACGGCCGAACTTGCCCATCTGGCGCTGATCTTGGCGCTGGGCCTGGCCGTGATTCAAGGCTTGGCGCCCTTGCTGGCGCCGCAGCGGCCGGCCTGGCTGCAGCTTGCGAACCAGGCGGCGCTGGCGCAGGCCTTGTGTGTGTTCTTGGCCGCTGCCGGCCTGGTCTGGGCCTTTGCGCAAAACGACTTTTCGCTCAAGCTGGTGGCCGCGCATTCCAACTCACGGCTGCCATTGCAATTTCGAGTGAGCGCGGTCTGGGGCAGCCATGAAGGCTCGCTGCTGCTGTGGATCACGATTCTAGCGCTGTGGACGCTGGCCGTTCGCAGTTTCAGTGCCGAGCTGCCCACGCTGCTGCGCGCCCGCGTGCTGGCCGTGCTGGGGCTGATCAGCGCGGGCTTTTTGAGCTTCACGCTGCTGACTTCCAATCCGTTTGAGCGCCTGCTGCCGGCCGCCCCCGACGGCCGCGACCTGAACCCGCTGCTGCAAGACCCCGGCATGATTTTTCATCCGCCGCTGCTCTATATGGGTTATGTCGGCTTCGCGGTGGCCTTTGCCTTTGCCATCGCCGCCTTGCTGGAAGGGCGCTTCGACGCCGCCTGGGCGCGCTGGACAAGACCTTGGACGCTGGCGGCCTGGGCTTTTCTGACCGGCGGTATTTTCCTGGGCAGCTTCTGGGCTTATTACGAACTCGGTTGGGGCGGCTGGTGGTTCTGGGACGCGGTCGAGAACGCGTCCTTCATGCCCTGGCTGGTTGGCACCGCTTTGGTCCACTCCTTGGCGGTGAGCGAAAAGCGCGGCGTATTCAAGAACTGGACACTGTTGCTGGCGATCTGCGCGTTTTCGCTGTCGCTGCTGGGCACCTTTTTGGTTCGCTCCGGCGTGCTCAGCTCGGTCCATGCTTTTGCCACCGACCCTGAACGCGGGCTATATATCTTGGCCTTGTTGGTGCTGGCGATTGGCGGCTCCTTGGCGCTGTTCGCCTGGCGCGCGCCACAGATGGAGCAGCGCAGCCACGCGGAAGAAGGCTTTGCACTCGCCTCGCGCGAGACGCTTTTGTTGATCAACAACTTGTTCCTGCTGGTCAGCGCCGGCACGGTGCTGCTGGGTACGCTGTATCCGCTGGCGATTGACGCCCTCAGTGGCGCCAAGATTTCAGTCGGCCCGCCTTACTTTGACGCGGTGTTCGCGCCGCTGATGCTGCCTTTGCTGGCCTTGCTGGGTTTTGGCCCCTTTGCCACTTGGCGCGGCCGGGGCGCGGGCGCCTTGCTCAAGCAGCTGCGCCTGCCCTTGCTAACGAGCGTTCTGCTCGGTGCATTGCTGAGCTTTGCGTTTTTGCATTCGCTGTTGGCGGCTGTCAGCCTGAGCTTGGGGTTGTGGGTCTTGTTGGCGACCGGCTGGCATATCGCACACACCTTGCAGCGGCCACCGGGATCGTCCGTCAGCTGGGCCACACGCTGGGGCCAGACCACGCGCAGCCAATGGGGCATGTGGTTGGCCCATGGCGGCTTGGCGGTGTTTGTGCTGGGCGTCAGTCTGGTCAAGAGCCTGGAGCAAAGCCAGGAGGCCAGCCTGCAGCCGGGCCAAACGCTGAATCTGGGCGGTTATGAGTTCCGTTTTGAGTCGATTGAACGCCGTAGCGGCCCCAACTTTATCGCCGCGCAGGCGCGCTTCGAAGTACGCCGCGAGGGCACGCTGGTGGCCACGCTGCGGCCCGAGAAGCGCTTCTATCCGGTGCAGCAAATGCCGATGAGCGAGGCGGCGATTGACCGCAGTTTCAGCCGCGATCTCTACATCTCCTTGGGTGAGCGCAGCAGCGGCGGCAGCTATGGCCTGCGCGTGCAGATCAAGCCCTTCATGACGTGGATCTGGTCTGGCTGCCTGCTGATGGCCTTGGGTGGCGCGCTTGCAGCCAGCGACAGGCGCTATCGCAAGGTTCCGGTGACGGTAAGCCAGAAGACCCCGCCCTCAGGCTCCTTGGAGGCCGCATGAGCGCGGCTGTGATGGCCCGCTCCTGGCGGGGTCTGATTCCCTTGGCGCTGTTCCTGGGCCTGGCCGCCTTGCTGGCCCTGGGCCTGCGGCGCGGTGACCCGCAGACTTTGCCTTCGCCCTTGCTGGACAAGCCGGCTCCTGCCTTCGAGCTGCCACTGCTTGAGCTCAATGGGGCCAGCGGCAGCTTCTCGCCGCAGCAGTTGCTGGGTCAGGTCTGGGTGCTCAATGTCTTTGCTTCCTGGTGCCAGCCTTGCCGGGTGGAGCACCCGCAGGTGCTGGCGCTGTCCCGTGAGCCGGGGCTGACGCTGGTGGGCCTGAACTACAAGGACCGCGAGGGCGCGGCGTGGCTGCAGGCCCAGGGCAACCCTTTTCGCTTCGCTGTGTTGGACCTGGACGGCCGGGCCGGCATGGACTGGGGGGTCTACGGTGTGCCCGAAACCTTTTTGATTGACCGCCAGGGCCGGGTGCGCCTGAAGCTGGTCGGCCCTTTGACCCAAGAGAGGTTGCAGCAAGAGCTGCTGCCCTTGATTCGGAGACTGCGTGATGCGACGTGATGGAAAGATGTGGTCGGTGGCCTTGCTCCTGTTGTTCGCGTCTCTTGGCTTGCGCGCGGCCGAGCTTGATGCCGCCGCACAGGCCCGCGTCCAGCATCTGAGCGAAATCCTGCGCTGCGTGGTCTGCCAAAACCAGACCCTGGCCGATTCGCAAGCCGAGTTGGCCCAGGACATCAAGCGCGAGCTGCAAGCGCAGGTACTGGCGGGCGCCAGCGACGAGGCGGTGCTGGCCTTCATGGTGCAGCGCTACGGCGACTTTGTACTTTACCGTCCGCCGCTAAAGCCCAGTACCTGGGCGCTTTGGTTTGGGCCACTGCTTTTGCTGGGCCTGGGCGGCGGCTGGCTTTACCGGGTACTGGCAAAGCAAAGGCGCAGCACCTCAGGGCCTTTGAACGAGGAACTATCAAGATGAATGCAAACTTTGTTTTCATCAGCGCGGCGGCTTTGCTTTTGCTGCTGACGCTGACCTTGCTGCTTAGGCGCAGCCCGTCGCAGGCACCCGCTCTGGCCGATCTGGGCGCGGGGCCTCGCAGCCTGCTGGCCCTGGGTTTGGCCGGTTTTGTTGTAGGCGCCTACCTTTGGCTGGGCCAGCCCAACGCCTGGCAGCAAGATGAACTGCTGAGCGCGGCGCCAGCGCCCGAGCTGAAGGCCGCTGCGGGCGTGGGCCCCGAGCAAATTGCTGCCATGGTGGCGCGCCTGGCCGAAAAGCTCAAGGCCCAGCCCGACGACGCCAAGGGCTGGCGTATGTTGGCGCGCTCCTATGAGAACCTGCAGCGTTATGGCGATGCCGTGCGGGCCTATGAACAGTTGCTGCGCCTCACACCCAATGACGCCGACATGCTCAGCGACTATGCGGTCACGCTGGCCATGAGCTTGGGCCGGCAAAGCCTGATAGGCGAGCCCGAGCTGCTGATTCAGCGCGCCCTGAGCGCCCAACCCAATCATCTGCAGTCCTTGGCCCTGGCCGGCAGCGTGGCGCTTGAGCAAGGGCATCATGAGGAGGCTGTGGCGTATTGGCGCCGGGTGCTCGCCGTGGTGCCTCCAGGTTCAGAGCTGGCGGCGCAGGTGGAAGGCAGTATTGCCAAAGCCCAGGCCAAATCCCAGGACAAAGCGCAGGCCAAAGCCCAGGCGGCGACCAAGACGGAGGGGAAAGCCGCTCGATGAGGCGCCGGCAGGGTGGCTTCAAAGGTCAGCCTGCGAGGAGCGGGTGCGGGTTTGCGCGCTATTCTGTTCTGCTCGCGCTGCGCGCTTCATCGACGGCGGCGCGCGTCAGCGGGCTGGCAAAAGTGGCGATGAAGGCATAGACATAATCACGCAGATAAGCGTCGCGGCGCACCGCCAGGCGCGTCATATTGTCGGCAAACAGATGCCGCGCATCGATGGCGGCCAGATGTCGGTCACGCTCTTCGTCATAGGCAATCGACGCCACGATGCCCACGCCCAGGCCAAGATCCACATAGGTCTTGATCACGTCCGCGTCCATCGCGGCCAGCACCACGTTCAAGTTCAGGCCCGCTTGGCGGAAGGCATCATCGATGTGGGAGCGGCCGGTGTAGCCGAGCTCATAAGTGACGATGGGGAATTGCGCCAGCCGCTCCAGCGTCAAGACCTGACCCTCGGCGGCCTCGCGCGCCAAAGGGTGATCCACCGGTGTGATCACTGCATGGGTCCAGCGGTAGCAGGGCAGGGCGATCAGCTCGGGGTATTGCGTCAGGGCCTCGGTGGCGATGCCCACATCGGCCTCGCCGTCCAGCAGTAAGCGCGCGACCTGTTGCGGCGAGCCCTGGTGCAGGTTCAACACCACATCCGGGTGGCTGCTGCGAAAGTCGCGCACCGCCGGTGGCAGCGCATAGCGCGCCTGGCTGTGAGTGGCGGCAATGCGCAGATTGCCGGCGCCGGTCTGGGCGTAGTCGGCGCCGGCGCGGCGCAGATTCTCCGCCTCGCTGAGCAGCTTCTCGATGATGGGCATCACATGCGCGCCCGGCTCGGTCAGGCCGGTCAGGCGCTTGCCGGCGCGCATGAAGATTTCGATGCCCAGCTCATCCTCCAACTCACGGATCTGCCGGCTGACACCGGGCTGCGAGGTGTGCAGCGCGGCCGCCACCTCGGTCAAATTGAAATTACGGCGTTGGGCTTCGCGGATGGAGCGGAGTTGTTGAAAATTCATTGGAAGAGGCGCTTTCTTATTCGTTTTCCAATTATTGGCAAACGCCGCCGCTTTGTCCTCCAATGAAAAGTGCTTTGCTTATTCGACCCGGGCAAATGGGGTACGGATATCCGACAAGAAGGCCTGCGCACGCGGATGCTGAGGGCGGTTGAAGAAGGCCTCCGGGGTGGCGCGCTCCAAAATGCGCCCCGCGTCCAAGAACAGCACCCGGTCCGCCACTTCACGGGCGAAGCCCATTTCATGGGTGACGCAGATCATGGTCATACCTTCGGCCGCCAGGTCACGCATCACCAGCAAGACCTCGCCGACCATCTCGGGGTCGAGCGCGCTGGTCGGTTCATCGAACAACATCACCGGTGGCTGCATGGCCAGTGCGCGCGCAATCGCCACGCGCTGCTGCTGGCCGCCGGACAGCTGCGCGGGCAGGGCGTCGGCCTTGTGTGCCAGGCCCACGCGCTGCAGCAAGCTTAGTGAGCGTTCATGCGCTTGGTCGCGGCTCAAGCCACGCAGGCGGATCGGCGCCAGGCTGCAGTTTTCCAGTGCCGTCAAATGCGGAAACAGATTGAACTGCTGGAACACAAAACCGATGCCAGAGCGAAAGGCGTTCACGTCCAGGCCTTTGCGGTGGATGTCTTGGCCGTTCAGCAAGATGCGGCCCGACTCTATCGGCTCCAAACGGTTCAGCGTGCGGATCAAGGTGCTTTTGCCCGAGCCGGACGAGCCGCACACCACCACTACTTCGCCGCTGCCTATGTGCTCGCTGATATCGCTCAGCGCCTTGTAATTGCCGTAGCTTTTGTTGACTTTGTCGAATTCAATCATGCGGGGACCTGCGAAGTTATGGGGGCGGGCCCGGTGGGCGTTTGTGGCTTGCTCAAATGGCGCTCCAGCGCATAGGCCAGGCGCGAGAGGCCGAAGCACAGCACGAAGTAGCTCAGTGCCAGCACGCTATAGACCTCAAGCGGCTTGACCAGCACTTGGCCATTGATCTGGTTGGCGATGAAGCTCAGCTCAGACAGGCCGATGATGGTGCCCAAGGACGTTTCCTTGATGGTGGAGATG
Source organism: Paucibacter sp. B2R-40 (assembly GCF_025717555.1). Taxonomy (GTDB): domain Bacteria; phylum Pseudomonadota; class Gammaproteobacteria; order Burkholderiales; family Burkholderiaceae_C; genus Paucibacter_A. Next base: position 324,308 of record NZ_JAJIRP010000007.1, read on the forward strand.
AATTGATTGACCAGCGAGGGCAGCATATGGCGCAGGCCTTGCGGCAAGAGCACCAGACGTAGCGCCTGCAAGTAATTCAGGCCCAGCGAGCGGGCGGCCTCCATCTGCCCGCGTGGCAGGCCCTGCAGGCCGGCGCGCACGATCTCGGCCAGATAGGCGGCGTCGAAAATCACCAGCGCGGCCAACATGGTGGTGAATTGATCGGTCTTGTGCCCGGTGATGGTGGGCAAGAAGAAATAGGCCCAGAACACCACCATCAACAAGGGTGTGCCGCGCACCACAAAGACAAAGCCTGTGACCGGCAGGCGCACCCAGGCCAGCGGGCTGATGCGCCCCAGACCCAGCAGCAGGCCCAGCGGCAGCGCCAGCAGCAGGCCCAAGCTGGCCAAGACCACGGTCAGTGCCAAGCCGCCCAGCGGGCCCTTGGGATATTGGCCGACCAGGAAGTAGAGCCAATAAGTGTCGATCAGCTCCAGCATCAGGCGGCCCTCACCGGATAGCGCTGCTGGAAGGCCCAGGCCAGCGCCGTGATCAGCAGCGACACGCTCAAGTACGCGGCCGTCACCAGCGCGAAGGTCTCAAAGCCGCGAAAGCTGGCGGTCTCGACCCGCTGCGCCTGGTACATCAGCTCGGCCACACCGATCACGGTGGCGATGCTGGTGTTCTTCCAGAGATTGAGTGTTTGCGAGATCAGCGGCGGCACCGTAATGCGCAGCGCTTGCGGCAACACGACCAGGCGCATGCTGGCCAGATAGGAGAACCCCAGCGCCCGCGCCGCCTCGAACTGGGTGCGCGGCACGGCGCGCAGGCCGGAGCGGATGTCCTCGCCCATGTATGCAGCGGTGTAGAGCGTCAAGGCAATCACGGCGGCCGTCGCTTCGACATTGCCTCTGTAGAGCCACTGTTTGATGCCATCCGGCAAGGCCTCCGGCGCGGCGAAGTACCAGAACAGCATATGCACCAAGAGCGGCACGCTGCGAATCCCTTCCACATAGGCAAAGCCCAGCGCCTGCGCGATGCGCGAGGGCGCCAGGCGCAGCAGCGCCACGCCGGTGGCCAGCGGCAAGGCCAGCACCAGCGTCAGCCCGGTGAGCTGCAGGGAGAACAAAAATCCGCTGAGCAGCCAGTCATAGAACTGGCCATGCAGCAGCAGTTGGAAATCGAGTTGCGGCATAGGGGAGAGCAGGGGCGTGGGTGCTGAAAGGCAGTGTGCAGTTTTGCTTGACCGGGGCGGGCTTTGTTGCGCGACGGGCTCGGGCCATGTGGGAACGCCCCGCAAGCGGGGCGTCTGTGCATGGTTGGTTTGCGTTAGTCTTTGCGCGTGGCCGGCCCCCTTTCAGGCAAGAAATGAAAGGTCAAACAGACAGAAATCAGGCGTCGACCTTGTCGGTCTCGATCTTGAAGCTGCGCACCGGGAACTTCAGGCGCGTGTCGGGGCCGTACCACTTGATGAAGAGTTTCTCGGCTTCGCCGGACTTCTCCAACCCGCGCAGCGTGTCGTCGATCAGCAGTTTGAACTTGGCCTCGCCCTTTTTGATGCCCAGTGCGAGCGGCTCGACGCTGAGGTTTTGCGGCAGGATCACATACTGCGCTTGCAGGGCGCCGAGCTTGGCATGCTGGTCCAGCAGCGACACCTCGTCATTGACAAAGGCCACGCCCTTGCCTTGCTGCAGCGCCTGGAAGGCTTGCGGGCCGTTCTCGAAGGTCACGACCTCCACATTCTGGACCGCCTTGCGGATGTTCGGCTCTTGCGTGCCGCCCTTGATGGTGACGACTTTTTTGCCGTTCAGATCGGCGACGTTCTTGATGCCGCTGTCTTTTTTGACCAGCACTTTTTGGCCGGTGACAAAAGTGGTCAGCGAAAAATCGATGACGGCTTCGCGCTCCTTGTTGTGGGTCAGCGAGGCGGCCAGCAGGTCGATATGGCCTTGCTGCAGCTCGGGGATGCGGGCGGCCACGGCGAGTTGCTTGATCTTGAGCTTGACGCCCAGTTTGTTGGCGACGGCCTGGGCCAGATCGACCTCGTAGCCAACGATCTCGCGGGTCTTGGGGTCGATGAAGCTATTGGGTTCATCGGTGCCGAGCACGCCGACAACTAGCTCGCCCTTCTTTTTGATGTCATCCAGCTGATCTGCATGGGCGGCGCTGACACCGAATAAAGTGGCCGTTAGAGCGAGCAGGGCAGCGGCGGTGCTGGATTTATTGAAGCTGCGACGATTGAGAGTCATGAGAGTCTGTCCGAGAAGAAGTTTTGATGGTTCTCATCCTAGGGTTGACCCGCATATTTGCGAACGAAGGCTTGCTTCTATCCAAACGCGAAAAACACCTATTGGCTTTTGGGACGAGCGGTCGCACAGAGGCATTGCAGCGGCGGCACGCAAGTGGCGCCAAATGCAGTCCAGCACGATGGGCTGCAATGAACAAAAAAGGCAGCCGGGTCTGCGCCCGGCTGCCTTGCAACTTCAATGTCTTCTTGTCACAAGGGGCGCTAAAGCTCCCCGCGGTGTTTCGGCGCAGCTTAGGCGGCGCGCTTGGGCAGCGAGGTGTAGCGCAGATAGGGTCGCACCACATCAAACCCTTGCGGGAACTTCTGCTTCAGCACCTCGGGATCCTGGATGGAGGGCAGGATCACGACATCGTCGCCGTCCTTCCAATTGGCCGGCGTGGCCACCGAGTTGCTGTCGGTCAGCTGCAGCGAATCGATCACACGCAGGATCTCATCGAAGTTGCGGCCGGTACTGGCAGGGTAGGTGATGATCAACCGAATTTTTTTGGCCGGGTCGATGATGAACAACGAGCGCACCGTCGCCGTGGTGGAAGCGTTCGGGTGGATCAAGTCATACAGCTCGGAGACCTTGCGGTCGGCGTCGGCAATGATGGGGAAGCGCACTTCTGTGCCCTGGGTTTGATTGATGTCGTCAATCCAGCGCAGATGCGACTCGACCGGGTCGATCGATAGCGCAATAGCCTTGACATTGCGCTGCGCAAAATCCTCGCTCAGCCTGGCGGTCTTTCCCAGTTCGGTGGTGCACACGGGCGTGAAGTCGGCCGGGTGCGAGAACAGCACCCCCCAGCTGTCGCCTAACCACTGATGGAAGCGGATAGGGCCGTCGGACGAGGCTTGTTCAAAGTCGGGGGCGAGATCGCCCAGGCGCAGGCTTGGCATGGCTAAATTCCATGTTTGTGGAAATTCAAAAGAGATCAGCGGCAACGCTGGTGGAGGTCAAACTGCGAACGACCATTCTTGGAAGCTCGTGTGCTGAGGGCGCCGTTCGCGCGCGGCTTTTGCCCGGGCCGAATCGACCCAGCGCTTGGCCAGCGGAAAAGGCCCGAAGCCGGATTCGGTATTGATATGTCCGACGGCGCCCAAGTTGGTGAAACTCGCACCCCAGCGGCTGGCCCAGCGCAAGGCGCTCGCTGCACTCATCCAGGGATCGTTTTGGCTTGCGATCAAGGTGCTGGGAATGTGCAGCCTGTGGTGGGGCAGCAGCTCGGCCAGGCCGAACTTGTCGGGCTCGGCCGGCGCCACAAACAGCGCCTGTCGAATCGGCGAGTCGGGATGTTCGGCCAAGTGGTGCGCGAGTGCCAGGCAGCCAAAACTATGCGCCACGGCGATCCATTCGCCGTCGGGCGAAGATCCAACTGCAGCGTCCAATGTGCTGCTGATGCGCGCCGACCAACGCGCCAAGTCAGGTTGGCTGAAGTCACGCTGCACCACGCGCTTGGCGTCGCGGAACTGGTGCTGCAGCCAACTCTGCCAATGGGCAGCGCCGCTGTCGTGCAGGCCGGGTACGATCAATAGTCGGGGTGATGAGTAGATGGCCATGGAATTTCCTCGGCGATGGGCTGGGGGCCGACTTAAAGCGTAGCTATAGCCACTTCGGTGGCCTTGACCAGTGCCACCACATCGCGGCCGACGGCAAGGCCCAGTTCCTTGACCGAGCGCGTCGTGATGACGGAGCTCACCAAAGTGCCGTTGGGCGTGATGACGTCGATCTCGGACACCACCGGTCCCTCGATGATTTCCTTGATCGTGCCGCGAAACTGGTTGCGGACGTTGATGGCGCTGATGCTCATGGCAATTACCCCTGTGTCGACCTTGAAGATCGAATTCAAATGCTGTGCTGTGAAGCTTAGTCGGCTGAAGGGGCTGGCCAAAGGAATGGAAGCGCAGGATCTAATGCGCCGATCAAATATCGCGGTGCGATATCGCGCTGCGGATGGGCTGCGCCCCAGGTGGTGGCGATGTGAGTTGCGCGCTTAGCTGCAACCATCAGGCCGGCAATATCCGACTCAACACCGAGTAGGTAAAAAACCCGAGGGACTTAGTTGAGTACGTGGCGGTACACGAGATGGTGCGTCTGCTGGAGCCGACGCACTGCAACCGGTTCGTGGCGTTGTCTGATCTGCCTGTGCCTCAGTGGCGGGGAGCGCGCAAGGAACTGAATGTGTTGCCGCTTGGCGCTCAATCCTGGCGGTTACCAAAATTCCTTGGGGCCGACAACGAGGCAAATTGGCTCTAATTCGTTTCCGTCTAATTTTACATAATACACATTGTCGATAATCCCGGTACTTGTGGCGGTGTTGCGTTATCAGGGCTCAGGGATCTGTTCTCTAGACTCTAGGTACTTCAACCCTTTTGTTTTCATGCGAAAACCCCAGTTCTGGTCGACGACCAAATGCTACCCAGGTATTGAGCCTCGGCCTGGTCAATCCAGCACTGAGCCGTTTTCGTGACTTCGACCCCAAAAAGGAAGCTGCCAGTAGCCAGGAGCGACGCACTTACCTGTCTGCTCTGAAGCCCGCAGTTCAGACCCGTTGTCCGGTCCGCCAAGCCCCTGGCGTGATGCCCGTCCAGCGTCGGAAAGCACGCGTGAACGAAGTTTGCTCGGCATAGCCCAGCCGGCTGGCCACCTCGACCAAAGGCAAACCCGGCGTGGCCAGCAGTCGGGCGGCCTCCTCACGACGGAACTCTTCAACCACATCGCTGAAGCTGCGGCCGATGTCTGCCAGCCGGCGCTGCAACGTGCGTTCTGACACGCCCAACAATTCGGCCATGCGTGCGGCGTCGGCGCGGCCCTGCGCCAGCGCGTCGCGCAGGCGTACTCGAAGGGCGCGTTCCAGCGTCGAATCGCCCGCTTGAGCCAGCTGCAACTGCGCCGCCATGCCCTTGAGCGTGGCGTGCAGAAAGGCGTCGGCACTGTGGGTTGGCAGCTGCCATGTCGCAGCGTCGATCAGCATCTCGGCGCACGGGTGCCCATACGCAGGCGCCAGGCCGTACAGGCGAGACCGCACTTCATCATTGGTCGGCCGCGCCAGCGGCAGCCCCAGCAACTGTGGCTTGAAGCCGCCGCCGCTGACATAGCGCAGTCGGCTGAACAATGCAGCGATGGTGAATTCCAGCGCCTGCTCAGGCAACGGTGTCAGCGCCCGCACGCGCAAGGCGTGGGCTCCGTCGCCCAGGAGGTCGATTTCCAGCGCCGTGTCGACGGAAACCATCGCGAAGTGCAACATCGCTGACTCGCAGCAGCCGGCCACGGTGTCGGCGCTGCCCACCAGGTAGTCCAGCGCGCCAAAGGCACCGAAGGGGATGGCGTGGGCCAGCGCGCTGGGCAGGCCAGGCTGGCCGTACAGGCGTTCGGCTTCGTCCCACATATCGAGGTAGGCCTGCACCGGCACCAGCGCGTCCGGCGCTTGCGGCAACGGCCCCAGGCGTGCATGCAGGCACGCGACGTCCAGGCCCAGTGTGGCCAGGCCCTGCAACTGCAGCCGCAGAGTCAGCGCGGGCAATCGGGCCGGCACTTCAGGCATGGCGCCAGATGTTCAGAGACTGGCGCGCCGTGACAAGCCAGCGGAATGACCGATTCATACAGTGGCTCCATCGACAACGGACCTGGAGTTTAGTGCCATGAAACGACGTTCATTCATGCGGGTGCTGGCCGCTGGCGGCGCGGTGATTGCGCTGCCGGGCTGCGACCAGATGCCGCCCTCGGCCACTGCGCCGTGGACGGCACCCGGCGCCTCGCAGACCGATCTGCGGCTGCGCGCGCTGTCCTGGGCACTGCTGGCACCTAACCCGCACAACCTGCAGAGCTGGGTGGCCGATATCCGCGAGCCCGGCCTGATCCGCCTGTCGGTGGACCTGCAGCGTCTGCTGCCGGCCAGCGACCCGCCCAATCGCCAGGTGTTGATCGGATGCGGCGCTTTCCTGGAACTGCTATGCCAGGCTGCTGCCCAGCAAGGCCAGCGCGCCGAGGTGACGCTGCTGCCCGAAGGCGAATACGTCGCCGACGGCGTGGACGCGAGGCCCTTCGCCACCGTCCGGCTGACGGCCGATGCCAGCGTTCCGCCCGACCCGCTGTTCGCCGCCGTGCCATTGCGCCGCACCAACCGCGCACCTTTCACCGCGCAGGTGCCCGACGCCCAGGCCCTGGCGCAGCTCGCCGAAGCGGCTGGGCGGCCGGGCATCACGTTGCACAGCAGTACCGACGCCGCCAAAGTGCAGCGCTTGCGCGAGCTGGCTATCGCCGGCTATCGCGTGGAGTTTGGCAATGCGGCCACCTGGGCCGAGAGCGCCAAGCTGATGCGAGTTGGTGCTGCGGCGGTCGCGGCCGAGCCTTCGGGTGTTGCCGTCACGGGCACCATGGCCTGGTTCGGACGGCAGCTGGGCATGCTCGGTCCCGAGGCGCTGCGCAAGACCGATGGCGTGGCTGCCAGGACAGCCATCAACAGCTCGGCCGAAGCCGCCGCGCACACCCATGCCTGGGCCTGGCTGAGCAGCGCCGACAACAGCCGACGCACGCAGATCGAGGCCGGCCGAGCTTACTTGCGCACCGATCTCGCCGCGGCGCAACTGGGGCTGGCTATCCACCCGAACTCGCAGGTGCTGCAGGAGTTCGAGGCGATGTCGGCGCTGTACGACCGCTTCCACGCGGTAGTGGGCGTGGCCCAGCCGGCGCGCGTGCAGATGTTCGTGCGCCTGGGCTACGCCGCGCGCCCTGAGCCGGCGCCGCGACGCCCGCTGAGCCGGCTCGTGCACACCTGAATCTGCCGCGTCTTGCGCCCTGCTCTCCTTTGCGCTTCTCTTTTCTTCCCCGTTCACCACCACCTCAATCTGGAATCCTTCATGAAATCCTTCCAAACCATCATCGCCATCGCCGCCATCGCCGCCATCGCCCTACTGTCGGCCTGCAGCACCGTCATGACCAGCGCCAAGAGCGGCTATCTCAGCGACTACGGCGCCCTGGTCGAGGCGCCCGACGCAGCATCTGCCAGCCGGGCCTCGGCACAGGCCATCGACCCAATACAGGTGTCGATTGCCGAAGTCGTCTGGCGGGTCGATTCGCGCACCGACATCGGCAAGGACGAGCGCGACGCACTGCTGGCGCAACTCAAACGCGAATTGCAGCAAGGCGTGCTAGCGCTGCCGGCTTCGCCGCAGGGCCGGCCGGTGCAGATCCGTGCCGCCATCACGCGGGTGGAGACCGTCTCACCTGCTCTCAACACAGTCAGCAGCCTGCTGTTGTTCGTCCCCTTGGATCGCGGCGGCGCGGCGCTTGAAATCGAGGCGCTTGATCTCCAGACCGGACGCCAATTGGCGGCGCTGCGGCTGGGCTATTTCGCACCGCTCAGCGAGCTCAAGGCGCGCTTCAGCAAGCTGGCACCGGCTGAGATTGCGGTGAGCAAGGCAGCGGGTGACTTCGTTTCCTTGCTGAACCCTGTACCGGACGCAGACAAGAAGACTGCTCAGCGCTGAAGTCCCTGTCGGGGCGCTTCCTCGGGTCGAGTTCAGCGGTCGCGCGCGGCTGTGAAGTGCACCTGCCGGCGAGGAGCGGAGCATCTCGACAGGCTGCCCTATTGCCGGTCGACTGAAAGATCCGTTGTCCATGCGGGGCGGGCTGGCGACCACGAGCCGGGACTTGCACTGAACGGACGGCCCTGATCGCGCCGTTCGTCAAAGCCGCAGATGAGCCGCTGCGATGAGGCCGTCCAGTCGTGCAAGTTGCGGCTTAATCTTGGTGCGAATCTGGCCTTCGGCTGAGCGCGATTGGGCGATGCCGAGGTCCTTCTCTAAAATCCCCTATTTTCAGCAGCAAAAGCGCAGGCGTCGGCTTCACTGAATGCAACCTATTTCCAAGCCCGTACCGCCTTTTTCGCCAGTCCCGTCATTCCCGCCCGAGTCCCTGTCTCGGTTGCTGCGGCAATGGTGCGTCGCGCCAGGCTCCCCGCCACCGGCAGCTGAACGGCTGGGCTCTTGGTTCTGCTGGGCGGATGCCATCGAGATATCTCAAGTTTTGACTACATCCCCTGGTAGAGCTAATTCTGAGCGCCCCCAGGCCGACGACCTTCGTCGCCCGCCCTCCGAGGAGGGCGGACAAGGTCGGAGCGGCCCTTCCCTTTCTTGTGAGGCTGCTCGAATCGAGTCCATGTGTTGGGCGAACGCTGAACTGGCGCGCATCCAGGCCCAATTGGCTGCCAGCTTCAATCACACCGAGCTGGCCTGCGAGTCCGATTCGATGTCCGATGGCGCTGCGCTCAAGGAGCTGCTGGTTCCCTATTTGCAGCATTTCGCGCAGCAGCAGCGCTTGATCGAAAGTCGCACTGCCGCGTTCCGAACGCGTCTGCGAGCCTGCCTCACGCGCGACTGCGACGAACTGGCACGGCTGGCTCAGTTGGATGACTACATCGAGCGAGCGATGGCCCCGCCCCAATTGCGCGCCATGACTGGGCTTTCCGCCTTGCTGGAGACGCGAGCAAGCAAGCACTACGCCGCCGATCCGCGTCAATGGCGCGCCCGCCTCTGGTCAGACCTGCAGCGCTTGCTGCGGGCCGAGCTGGACCAAAAACTTCAACCTGTGCTGGGCCTCATTGAGGCCTTGAACACCAACAGTCCCCCATGAACCGATCTCTCAACGCCCTCTACCCCATCGCCATGGCTGCCGGTCTGGCCGGCATTGCCGGCGCCGGCATGGCCGCCTCCAGGAATCACCCCGTCGCACTGGCCATGGCGGGGCTGATTGCTGTTTTTTATGCCATTGGCGCGTGGGAGCTGGCGACTTTTCGCCGGGACAGCCGTGCTTTGGCGGCGGCCACAGAGCGCGAACTGCCCGCAATGCCCGACGATATACCCGGCGATATACCCGGCGATATGCCCGACGATTGGATTGCCTCGGTGCCCCTCGCTTTGCGCGGCGCTGTGCAGATGCGTCTGGATGGCCAGCGCGTCGGCCTCCCCGGTTTGGCATTGGCGCCAGCGCTTGCAGGTTTGCTGGTGCTGCTGGGCATGCTCGGCACCTTCATTGGCTTGGTCATCACCTTGAGCAGTACGGCCAGCGCTCTTGGCGCCTCCGCTGACCTGGCCGCTTTGCGCAATGCGCTGGGGGCCCCGATCCAGGGCCTTGGTCTGGCCTTCAGTGCCAGTGTGGCTGGCGTCGCCGGTTCAGCCATGTTGGGTCTGATGGTGGCCCTCGCCCGCAGGGAACGTTCGGCCGCCGGCGCTCTGCTGGACGCCGCAATTTTGGGGCGGCTGCGCCATCTGACGGCTGCCCATCGGCGGGAGATCGAGCAGCAGGCTATTGCTTCGGCTGCGATCGAGCGCGACAAGGCAAAGCAGCTAGAAATGGTTGCCCAGCTCCAGCAATTCACCGAGCGCATTGCGGAACAACTGACCGCACAAAACAGCCTCTTCCACGGCGAAACCAGCAAAGCCTATGCCGCCTTGGCCAGCAGCGTCGACGCCACCCTGCGCAACAGTCTTGCAGACGCTGCGCGGGAGGCAGGTGCCGCCATTCAACCCGCCGCAACGGCGGCGATGGGGGCAATAGCCCGCGAGGCCGCAGCCCTGCATGAGCGCGTCGGCAACACGGTGACCGATCAGCTGAGCGCGCTGAGCAGCCGCTTCGAGGCGGGTGCCGAGCGCATCGCACTTCAGCATAGCGAAGCCGCCCAGGCGCAATCCGCTGCGCTGCACCAGCAGCGAGAGCTCGCGCTGCAGCTGCTGGAAGATGCCGGCGTGGCCTCGCAGCGCGCCATGGAACTCCAGGGGCAGCGCTGGGCTGCGGATTCGCAAGCGATGCTCACGGCGCTGGATACGATGGCCACCCGCCACCAGGCAGCGCAAGCTCAGGCAGATCAGGCACGCTGGGCCTCGCTGCAAGATCACCTAGGCGCGCTCGCCAAGCAACAGGCCTCAGCACGAGAGCTTGTTGCGCAAACCGCCCAGCAATTTGCCGCGCAGACACAGACCCTGCTGGACCGAGTCTCGGATGGGCATAGCCGTCATCTCAGCTTGCTGGCTGAGCGCGACGCTCAGCGCCGCGCCGAGGTATTGGCCGATGCGAATGCCATGAGCCAACACCGCGAGGGCGTCGAGCAGTTGCTGGCCACGCAGCGCGAGGAAGCCTTGCAACTGCAGCGCGATAGCGCAAGCCGCGCTCAGCAGGCCTTGACCGAGATCACCCGCCTCTGTGCCGAGCAGACGCAGGCTGGTGTCACTGGCCTGGCCGATGCATTCACGCGCTTGCAGGCAAGCCAGCAAGCGCATGACGCGCAGCAGCTTGCGGCATGGCGCAATGAGCTGGCCTCGATTGGAGCCACGCAGTTGCAGCAGCAGCAAGTGCTGGCCAATGACCTGTTGGCGAACACTCGCAGCTTGGTGACTCAGGCCGAGGCCACTTCTCAACGGACGCTGGCAGAGGCTGGCGCAGTGTTGCAAGCCGCTGGTGAAGCGCCACGCGCTGCCGTCGAGGTCGTCGTCGCGCTGCGCGAGCAGCTCGCCCAAAGCCAGGCGCAGGACCGCGCGGCTCTGCTTGAGCGGGCCGAGCTGATGGGGACGGTATCGACGCTGCTCGCCTCGCTGCAGCAAGCCGCTGGCGAGCAGCGCGTCGCGATTGATTCGCTCGTGGATAGATCTGCAATTCAGATCGAGGCCTTGGGCCAGCGATTCACATCGCTTGCAGAGGCGTCCGGTCACGCCCTTGCCGATGCGGCCACCAATCTGGCAGCCAGCGCCGCCGACGTCGCCAGCGTAGGCGAAGGCTTCGGCGCGGCCATTGAGCAATTCCAGGGGGCTAATGCCCAACTCGTGCAGCATCTGGCTGCGCTGGAGCAACGCCTGTCCGCATCGATCACGCGCAGCGACGACCAACTGGGTTACTACGTGGCCCAGGCGCGCGAAGTCATCGACCTGTGCCTGGGCTCGCAGAAGCAAATCCTGGATGCGCTGCAAGGCGCCGCGTCAAATGGATGACCAGGTGGAGATGGAGCACGAAGGCACTGCCGCTCCCGCTTGGGCAGCTTTTGGCGACTTGATGGCCGGCGTGCTGGGCGCGTTTGTGCTGGTGCTTGCAGCTGCCCTGGTTGGGCAACTGGATCTCGCCACCCAATTGCAAGCTGAAGTGCAGCAGCGCATGGCCGAGCAGAGCCGGCGGGAAGCGCTGGAACGCGCCCTGGCCGGCCCGCTGGCGGATGGCCGCATCACGCTGGTCGAAGGTCGAATCGGCATCAACAGCGCGGTGCTCTTTGCGACGGGCTCGGACCAACTGCTCGCCGAGGGGCGTACGCTGCTCGGGGCCTTGGCAACGCCGCTGCGCACCTACCTCGCGCAACGCGATGAGATCCTGATGGTCAGCGGCTTCACCGATGACCGCGGGGTCGTGGCGGGCATGCAGTTCGCGGACAACTGGGATCTGTCTGCCAGGCGGGCGTTGAACGTGACGCGGGCCTTGTTGGCGGACGGTCTTCCACCGGACGCGGTTTTTTCTGCTGCATTCGGCTCGCAGCAGCCGGTAGCAAGCAACGACACGGCGGCCGGGCGTGCGCTCAATCGCCGCGTAGAAATCGCACCCACACCGCGGCCACGGCGGGCGGCTGCGGCTGTGGCCGCTGCGTCTGCAGCTGCATCTACGTCTGTACCGTGAGCAACATCGAGGATCCTGTCAATTGGGTCGCTGCGCAGCCAGCTGACACTGTGCGCCGGCGCATGCTGCACGCACTCGCCCTGCGTGCGGCAGCCCAGCCTGCGGGCGCTCTGCGAGACAAGCTGATTGCGACCTTACGGCAGCGTGCGTCGCGAGCACCACTGGCGCAGCAGAAGCAGGACTATCCGGCCCTCGGCAATCCGCTGGCCGAATTGCTCGCCTTGCTGCAAGTTGATGCGAGCCAAGAGTTGCGCCAAGTGCGCATCCACCAAAGCACTTGGCGCCAGCTCCGCGTCGCACGCAACATTGCCGACCTCCATGCGCCGGTCGCCGGGCATCTGGGCCCACTCAATGGCCAGGCCTTGGCGACGCGCATGCTCCAGCAGATTCAACAGCTGGCGCCAGACTATTTGCACCGGCTGCTCACGCAGATGGACGCGATCGCGGTCTTGGAGCTGGTGCAGGCGGCAGGTGAGGCCGAAAGACCAGCGCGAACAAGCAAGAAGAAGGCAGCTGAACGGCGCCGGTGACATCCGCGCTGGATGCAGGACTCTGTGTCAAGGTGACGATCACCAAGGCAGTTATGCAGCGGCGTGGCGTACGCTCGCCGAGGCGGCCTTGCAGCATCTCGCGCGAGCCCCGTCATCGCCAGGCGCCAAGCGCCAAGGCGGGCTGCCCAAGCATTGACGGATACCTACGAAGTGGCCGAGCGCGCCGAGTCCTGTCTATCCGCGGCAGTGAACCGTGGGGCAACTCCGCGCCCATGGACGGTATTCGCTTCAGCGTTACTTGCTCGCGCAATCGGCCAGTTCCGCGAAGTACAGCATTCGAACACAGGGTGATTTCTTCGCAATCAAAGCTAACTCCAATAGCGAATCAGTCCAAACGACAGAGGTCGCCGGGTCCGCCGCCAGCGGCATCAACGGCCTCTAAGCCAGCTACTTCGGGGCATTGCCGGTGACTGCGATCGACACAATGGCAGCAGAACTGGAATCCCGCCCGTTCGCAGCCCACCCATGCCCACTGGCCATTCAGCCCCTTTGATCCGATCTCTACGCATCCGCCCGGTTGCGGCAGCCGCCGCCTTCAGCCTGCAGCCCAACACAACTGCGTGCTTTCTGGCGCTTTCTCTTGGCCTGGCCTCGCTGCATAGCCCTGCAGCACCGGCCGCTGGCGTGAGCGCCCTGTTGAGCGCGCCAGATGCTGGCAGTTTGCTGCAACAGCAACAACAAGCCTGGCAAGGCCAGGATACCCGTCTTGCCCCACAAACATGGGTGGCCCCAGACCGCTCGGGGCCTGCTTTGAAGCTACCCAACGACGCCCCCGTGCTGGTGCTGAGTTTTGAGCTGCAAGGCAACCAGCAGATCGGACTGGCACGCTTGCAAGCGGGGATCAAAGCGCTGCTGGGCCGCAAACTGGACGCGCAGCAATTGCAGGCCGCAGCAGACCGCGTATGCAACATCTACGCCCGCGCAGGCTGGTTGGCCCGCTGCTACCTGCCTGCACAAGAATTTCTCGACGGATTGGTCAGGATTCAAATTGTCGAGGCGCATTTGGGCGACTTGCGATTGGACGGATCGACTTCCCGCTATGACGCCAATCGAGCCAATGCGATCTTCTTGCTGCAGCAACCGAGCAACGCGAAATCCCAGCGCCCCCCGCCTCAGGACGGGATGCTTTTGTTCGGTGACCTGCCAGGGCGCAGCAGCAGTGCCGACATCTTGGCCAGCAGCGACAGCGTCGACAGGGAACTGCTGCTGGCACTGGCAGACCTGCCGGACATCAATGCGCAAGCCGGCGTTGACAACCATGTGGACAGTGCCGTCGGGAAGTTCCGTTTCAATACCGGGCTCACCATGGACGGCAGCCTCGGCATGAGCGACACCATCGCAGCCGGCTTCAGTCACAGCAAAGGCAGCGACTATCTGCGCCTGGCCGCGAGCCTGCCCTTGGCCCGGTGGAGACTTGGGGCCGGTATCTCGATGCTGCGCTACCGTTTGATCGGCAATGACTACAGCGCAGGCCTGGCCAGCGGCCAATCGGAGCAAATAGGTCTGGATGCCAGTTACGCCCTGATTCGACGGCGTGAGCGCAATCTCAACTTGCAGCTCGGACTCGAGCGGCGACGCTTGCGCGACCGCGGCGACGGCAACAACTTGCCCGGCATCACGGTGAACGACAGCGACTACCGGACATTGCTGTTCAAGTTGGGTCTCACCGGCAACTGGTTCGATGCCCTAGGGCGCGGCGGCAGCAACACGGCCAGCATGGAGTTGAGCCGAGGCAAGGTCGACCCCAGCAAGCCATCCGCCGGATCCACCGGCTCAGGCGTCAACAGCAACTTCACCAAGCTGCGTCTCCATGTCAGTCGCCAGCAGGTACTGAGCGACAGCCTGCAAGGCTTCATCGCCCTGAGCGTCCAGTCCAGCCGGCAGAATTTGGATTCTTCCGAGCGCTTCTACCTGGGTGGCCCATACGGGGTGCGCGCCTATGCCGCTGGTGGCGCCGGTGGCTCGACCGGTTCTTTGCTGAGTGTGGAACTGCGCTCGCAGCTGACCAGCGACTTCCGAGCCGCCGTCTTCTATGACTGGGGTCGGATTCAACTCAATGTGAACGGCGACGCGGCGCAATCCGCTACAACACCTCCGGCAACACCGCCTACAGCGAGCCCGGAACTCAATCGCGCAAGCATGCAAGGCCTTGGTTTGAACCTGAGCTGGTCGGGGCCCGCAGGCATCGATGTGCGGGCCACTTTGGCTCGCCGCGTCGGCAGTGCACCGCCCAATGCCCTGTTGGGCCTGGACTTGAACAGCCCGGCGCCGCGCAATCAAATGTGGTTGCAGGCCAGCATGCCTTTCTAAGAGGGTTGCTCAGCGAGCAATCTATCCAGTTTCTGCAGCGGCTGAATGCGCCAGCGCCATCAAGCCATCACGCCATCACGCCACTGCAGGCGCGCTCTCGGCCGGGGCCTCTTCAATGGACTGGGCACTGCAAGCCTGAACCCCCAGGCGCAACAGCAAGGCCTGCGCCTCGGCCGACCCCGCCGCGCCGGCATACACCGGTACGCCCAGGCTGCGGCCAAGTTCTACAAGTTGCTTCACAAAGGCTTGCAGGCGCGGATTGCCTTCGATGCCTGGCAACAGACGGGCCGCCAGTTTGACGTAGGCCACCCCATGCGTTTCCAAGAAAGGGAGCAAGGAGGCCGACAGCCCGAACTGCGCAATGCCCAAACCACAACCAAACGGCGCGAGGGTGCGTACCAAGGCCTGAACGGCCAGTTGCGTGCTGCTATCAAAGCCATGCTCATCGACTTCGAAAGTCAGGCGACTCGCGACCTCGGCATGTCGCGTCAGCATTTCCATCAGGCTGCGCAGGAAGATCGGCCGCCGCATCGACTGCAGCGTGATATTGACCGCCAGCCGGCCTTCGGCGGCGCCCAAGGCCGACAGGGCCAACTGCACGCCACGCAGATCCACATTGGAAATCCGCCCGTTGCGAATCGCCGGCGGTTTGATGTCGCTGGCCTCCAGCAAGCGCCCATCGGAGTCGGTCAAGCGCAACATTGCCTCGCGGTAAAGCACCTGCCCATGACCATCCACCATGGGCAAAAAGCCGAGCGTGAATCGACCGGTATCCAAGCCGTTCTCAATGATGACCCGCCACTGAGCCACGGCGATGGCGTGCTGTCGCTGCGTCGGACCGGTCACACTGACCGGCAACATCTGCGACTCCGAGGCCATCACCATGGTGTCCACGCGCAACAGCACTTCAGACACCGTTTCACCCGGCATGAAGGTGGTGCCGCCAATCCAGGCCACATGCTGGGTGTCGGTCAAGCCGTCATCGGCCAAGGTGGCCAGTCCTTCGGCGGACTCATTCAAATGGGTTTGCCAAGAAGCCAGATCGCCGCCCGGCAACAGCAAGCCGAAGTCGGCGCCATTGAGCCGCGCCAACACATAGCTGTCATCCGGGCCTGCCAGCAAAAAGCGGCTGCGCAACATGGTCGCAACGGCGACCAAAAATTCATCCGCCCGACTCCGGCCGGCGCGCCGATTGATGCCTTCCAAGTCATGCACCCGCACAATCGCCACGCCGCCACCGGTGGTGCCTTCTTTCAATTGGCTCGCCAAGGACTGCATGAAGTGCGGCCGGCTGGCGGTCTGGGTCAGCTCATCTTTGGCGAGCCGCCCCTCCAGGCTATCGACCGCCTCATCACGTTCGTCCAGCATGCGGCGCACCCGGGCCACCATCACATTCAATGATTTGGACAGGTCAATCCATTCACTGACCCGCGGCTCCTTCAGCTCGACAAAACGCCGCTCGGACAAGCCCAGGATCTGTTCGTGGAAGTCGCCCAAGGGGTGCTTGGCCCAGCGCACCAGCCAAGCCAGTGATGCCATCAGTACAGCGCCCACCAGCGTGAAGATGGCCAGCATGGTCAACACAAAGCGCGCCACAAAGCGATTGGCGGTTTCGGCCGACACCCAGACCTGCACCCGCCCAAACGGTTGGCCTTGGCGCAAGACAGCTTCGCTCGCGCTCGCATCCGACCAGGCGCCAAAGATCCGCTCGACCCAATTCGAAACCCCGCTGGGCGCTGGCACCACCACCACCCCGGTCAAATCCCTGATCTCAAAGCGCAGCCAGGCGTGGCGGCTGACGCCGGCGCGCATCATCTTGGTGTAGGCATAGAGCGGCGCGCCTTCCTTGGCTGCGACGCCGGCCATCAATCCTGCCGCTTCTTGGGCCGCCGCCTTGCTGCGGGCCGATAACTCCGGCCCGACATGGCTGGCCACTTGGGGCAATGCCAAGCCGATACACAGCAGCAAGGTGGCCAGATAGGCGCCCGTGATCAGCAACCAGGCACGGCGCACTACCGACATGGCGCCGCCCTCCGGACCGATCGAGACGCTGAGCCACGGATAGCGCTAAACAGCTTGATGGCGCTCATAGCGGAGATGGCAAGACCTTCAGTTCAGCGAAATCGTCGGCAAAGTCGGCCCCGACCACATAGTCTTCCAGGGCCAGCATCTCCAACAAGACCGCGTCTATGGTGGCGACCGCCTCAGCCACACTTGCGCCAGCCGACACCGCTGCCGCAACGCTGCATGCGAGTTGAACCACCCGCCCCAAGCGAGGCGCGTCAGCATCGGCGTCCTCCAGCGAATGGGCAATCGCCTCTACGGTAGCAGGCGGCATCGCCAAGCGGTCTACCCACAGGGCGCTGATGGCCGGATGCGCCACACCAAAGGCCTGCCGTTCCAGATCCGCCAAGGGGCGCCCCCAGTAGGACCGATAGCCCGGAAAGGCGGCCAGCGCCGCAGCGGGCTTGCATTGGCACAGAATCAAATGGCCGACCCCCTGCAAAAGCCCGGCGGTGTAAGCAGCCTCGCGGTCAACCCCCAGACGTGCGGCGATTTGGCGACCCGAGGCCGCCGTGATCGTCGCCATCATCCAGAACTGCCGCAAATTCACTGCCGGCACTTCACTGAATGCTGCCACCGCACCACTGGCCACCACCAAGGTTTCCAAAGACCGAAAGCCGATCATGCCGACCGCGTCACTGATCGAAGACAAGGACCGTCGGCCGGCAAAGTAGGAGGAATTGGCGAGTCGCAAGACCCGCGAACTCAGCACCGGGTCTTGCTCCAGTTCTTCGGCAATCTTGTGCAGGCTGACATCGTCGCTGCGAATGCTGCGCAGCACATGCTCCACCACTCGCGGCACCATCGGCAGGGTCACCCGCCCACTCATCACATCATCAATAAAGTTCATGCTCATCCTGGGTCGCGGTCAGCGTCGAGCATCTTGCGCAACGACGATTTTTCAAAATTCCACAGCACGCCTTCAAGGCGCTTGACGACCGAGCCTTGCAGGCGCACCTCGGTCGTCAGGTCGCGGGTGCTGTTGCGCGCTTCGCCCACCTCGCGCACCAGCTCCTTCATCGCTTGCAGCGCCGCCCTCAGTTCTTCACGCATCGCCACCTGATCGGGCAGATGCTGGGCGATCACATCCACGCTGTCGCGCGTCACCGCGCCGTCTTTCAGTGTTTGTGAAGACGCATTGGCCAATTGTGAAATCAGCGGCACCACGTCGCGCACCTGCCCTACCGCCACGGTGGTGCGGTCCAGCGCCTCATGCTGGCCGGCCACCGCGCCCGCTAACTGCACGCTCGAGCGTGCTGCTTCCACCACAGCTGGCGTCAGCTCGGCCAGTTGCTTGACCACTTCACCCAGGCGCTGCTCCGACTGGCGGTGCTGTTCCAGCATATCGGCCAGCAGCGTGGCCAAAAAGCGCTCGGTGATCTCGACATTGGCATTGACCTTGGTCTTCTCGGCCAAGGACAAGACTTCTTCGCGCGCATTGTCGACAAAGGTCGCCACGGTCTTGCGCACCACCACCATCTGGAAGCCCAGCATGATGGAGCCGATCAGGCCGAACATCGAGGCCGAGAAGGCCGTGCCCATCGCGCTCAGCGGCTTTTGCAGGCCGCCCACGATGTGCGCGAATTCGGCTTCCATGCCGCCACTACTGCCGCCACCGGCCGCCGCGCCGCCGACGCTATTGGCAATCGTGCCGATCAACTCGCTGGTGGCGATCAAGGTTTCCAACAGACCGATGAAAGTCCCCAACAAACCCAGGCCCACCATCAGCCCGACCAAGAACTGCGACAGCTCTTGCTTTTGCTCGAAGAAATGCTCCAGCGCTTCCAGCTCCGGCTCCATCGCCGCACTCTGCACATAGACCTGATGGCCCAGGCCCAATTTATCCAGCCGACCCAACATGCCCAAGACAAAAGCATCCGGGCCGAGGTGCGGATCCGGCTCGCTGCTCCAGGCGCCATTGCGCAGCCATTCGATGCCGCTGAAGAAGACCCGGTCCTCTTGATAGGTCCGGCGCACATGGCCCGCCATCGTGATGGCGCCCCACACCATCACCGCCAGAATCAGGCCATTCAGCGCCGGGTTGGAGGTGAAGGCAAAGCTGACGAAATGCCAGGCAAAGATCGCCGCCAAAGCAATCGCAAAAGGCGGCAGCCAGATCAGGATGGCGTGGACCTTGCCGAGGCTGCCACGGGTGTAGCGGCCGCGCTTGTGCGGCTTCTTGCTTGCGGTGATTTCACTCACTTGCGATCCCTGAGTGCGGTTGCGGCCAGGCCGCGAATGGGTGACAGAAGGTATTGCAAAACGGTGCGCTGGCCGGTCACGGCATCGGCGGTGACGGTCATGCCGGGCGTGACGGGCTGGCCGAACTGCTTGACGCTGTCGGGGTCCACCACGATGCCGATGCGGAAGTAGCGCTCACCGCGCTCATCCACCAGCGAGTCGGCGCTGATCTCGTTGATCTTGCCACTCAAGGTACCGTAGCTGGTGTAGTCGAAGGCCGCCACTTTCACGACCGCCTTCTGCCCCACGGCCAATGAACCGCGCTCGGCCGGCGCCACCCGCGATTCGATCGCCAGCGCCGCATCGGCCGGGGTCAGCTCCATCAAGGTGTCGCCGGGGCGAACCACGCCGCCGACGGTGTTGCTGAGAATTTTGTTGACCGTGCCGCTGACGGAGGCCGTCAGCACGGTGCGGCGCACGCGGTCATCGTCGGCGCCCAGCTCCTGCTGCAAGCGCTGCAGATCGATCTGCGCCTCGGCCAAGGCGGTACGCGCTTCGCTGCGAAACTGCGCCTGCACTTCGGCCAGGCGCGCTTGCAACTCTTGGGCCGCAGCCTCCAGTCGGGGCACCGCCATCTCGGCCTCGCGGATCTGCGTGGCCAGGCGCTCCACCCTGGCGCGGGCATCCAGCACCTCCAACTGCGAGGCCGCATTCTTGGCCAGCATATTGCTCACCAGCGCGAGTTGCTGGCGTGCCACTTCCAACTCGGCCGACAGGCCCTTGCGGCGGACTTCCTGCTCGCGGGCCTCCTGGCGCTTCTGGGTCAGCTGTTCTTCGATCACGCGCAGGGTCTGCGCCAGCTTGGCTTGGCGGGCGGCGAAAGACGCGCTCTCATTGCGCAGCTCGGGCGAATCAGTGGGCAAACCGGCCGCAGCAAAGCGGTTGGCGCCGCCGGCCTCGGCCTGCAACCGGGCCACCCTTGCCGTCAAGCCTTCCAGACGGGCGCGCTTTTCACCGCGCGAAGAGCTGGCCTGCAAGTCCGACACGGCAATCAGGTTCTGCCCCGCGCTGACCGCATCGCCTTCGCGCACAAACACCTTGGAGACGATGCCGCCCTCCAGATGCTGGACCAGTTGCTGCTTGGTCGAAGGAATCACGCGCCCCTGGGTGTGCACGACCCGGTCGATCTCGGCCCGGCTCATCCACAACAGCAGAGCCAGCAAACTGAAGGCCACACCGTAGATAAGGGCTCGCGGCAGGCGCAGGCGCCGCTGTAAGCCCAGTGAAGCATCAAAGTGGGCGGCCAGCAGATCCAGCACCAGCACCTGATTGGTGGCCGCCGCCGGGGGGGGATTCAAAATGGCTGTCATGGCGAGTCCGAGAAACTGAGGTTGACGGCCGTGACCGTCGTGACACGAGCGGTATCGACCGACATAGAAATATGGGCGGGCGTGAAGCCGGCATCCAGCAGCACATTGCGCACGGCCATGGCCCGCAAAAAAGCCGCACGTTGGTTTTCGGTCAGCGCCATATCGGGGCCGCTGGCACTCAGCTGCACGCGCTTGGTGGCGGCGTCCGGCACCACGGCCAAAGCGCTTTTGAGCAGATCCAGCGCAGCCGGGTCGAGGGTCAAGGCGCCGGCGGCGTAGTCGAGTTGCAGGGCCGTAGCCTGGCGCTGGCTGATCTTGGCCGTGGCCCCTTTGGCGGCAGATTCATTGCCGGCCACCGTGATGTGTTGGGTGTCGACAGGCTTTTGCTGGGCGGACAAGGGCGCTTGCTCCGGGCTGCCGGGCGGCGGCTTGACCGTTTCGGTGGCATGCTCCTTGATGTATTTTTCGGCCAGCTTCTTGCCCATCAACTGGGCCGCAAAAGACAGCGAGATGGCCAACACCACCACCACGAAAATCATCGCGATGACCACATTGGTCAAGGCGTCAACGAAGCCGGGCCAATAAGAATTGGCATCACCTTTACCGCTGCTGGACATGGTCTGAGCCTCCTCGACTCAAGGCGCGAGGCCGTCGTTGTTGCTGCCATCGCCGTCGCCGCGCGATCCACCCAGACGGCCCATCAGATGCGCCACCTTGATCTGGTTTTGCATCTCACCGATCGACAGCTGCACCAGATCCAGCCGGCTTTGGTGCAGCCGCTGCAAGGCATCCAGCACATCCAGCAGCGGGCGGTTGCCCCCCACCAGCTGGGCGCGAAAGGCATCCACCACCGAACGGTTGGCGTTCAATTCTTCACGCAAGGACGCATTGCGCTCATTGGCCGAGTCCAGGCTGGCGTAGGCGGTTTCAAGCTCCTGGCCGATCTTGCGCGAGGCATCATCGGCGCGGAACTTTTTTTCACTGGTGCGGGCGTCGGCTGCGCGCCTTTGGGCCAGATCGGTACCGCCATTCAGCAAGGACCAATTGACCACCACCATCACCTTGTTGTCACGCAGATAGCTGGGCGAGCCAGAACCGTTCAGGTCGCGGCTGTGGCTCAGCTCCAGATCGATGCGCGGCAACACGCGGGCACTGGCGCTACCGGCCTCCAGGGCCGAGGCCAGCACTTCGGCGCGAGCGGCGCGCAAATCATGGTTGCCGGCGGCGGCTTCCTGGCGTGCTTCGGACACCTGCACCGGGATTTGCAGACCGGCCATGCCTACCAAACTGAGCGGACCCGGCACTTCGCCGATCAGGCTTTCCAGATTGCGCAGCAAGCTGCGCAAGGCGGCCTTGGCGTCGGCAATGCCGGTGCGTGCATTGGCCACCCGGGCTCGCACCCGATCACGTTCGGCATTGCTGGTGCCGCCGGCCTTGGCCCGGGCATTCACGTATTCGAGCAATTCCAGCAAGGAGGCTTCATAACTGCGACTCAGCTCGGTATTCAGACTGGCCTGGGTCGCTTGCAAAAAGGCTGAGGCGACTTCAAGCGTGGCACTTGAGACCGCCTGCTGGCCCTGCACCGTGGCTGCCACGGCCAGCATGCGCTGGCGGCGGTATTCGCGTGTCGAGGGCACATCGAACAAGGCCTGGCGCAAGGTCACATTGCCCTCTTTGCGCTCCAACTTGAGTTGCGGATCGACACTTTCGAGACGCCCCTTCCCGACCGCGGCCCGTGCATCGATCTTCGGCAGCATGGCGCCACGGGCGGCCAAGGCCGTCTGCACATAGGACTCTTTGCGCGCCATCGCCGCCTGCACATCCAGGCTGCTGGTTAAACCCAGGCCCACGGCCTGATGCAAGGTGAGCGGCCCGCTATTGGCCCGCAACTCTCGGTCCGCGAGAGGCAAGGTGGCGGGCAGGCCGAGCAGGCCGGGCAGCTCCTCGATGCGAGGTGTGCGGCTCGCAGGGTTCGGGCTTTCAGTCTTCTCTGGCTCTTGTGCTGTGTCGGAATCGCTGGGCAAGACCTGCGCCGATAGCTCGGCAGCGCCTGCAGCGCTGGCGCCAGTCTGCGGCGGATTCATTTGAGCCGTGGCAGCCGGTGAGGCCAGCCCCAGCAAGCTGGCACTCAAGCTCAGCCCGGCCAATATCCGCAGCCGTGCGCGAGTCAGCTTGGCCTTCATGCAGCGCTCGATTCGGGACTGGAAGGATTCGCACGTGCGGCGGGCGCACGGCCCGGCCAGGTCGCTGTGCTGGGCAGCAGGCGATCCGGTGGCGCGTCGGCCACCAAGCGTCCCCGGTCCAGCACGATCACGCGGTCGGCACGCTGGATCAGCTCGGCGGCATGGGTGGCCACCAGCACACAGCGCCCGGCCTTCAAGCCCGGCAGGGTTTGCAAGATTTTTTCCTGGGCATTGCGGTCCAGGCCCAGCGTCGGCTCATCCAGCAGCAAGATGGGCTGGCGACCATGAAAGGCCACCGCCAAGGCCAACATCTGCCGCTGGCCGCCCGACAAGCCCAGGCCATTGGTGCCGACCGGCGTGTTGAGCGCTATATCGCCACGCTCCAGTGCCGGTCCAAAACCGGCCATGCGCAAGGCCTCCACGACGCTGGCGTCCTGCACCTCGGGCTCGCCCGCTGCCACGATCTCGCGCACCGTGCCGCCCAGGAAGCAAGGGTCTTGCGACTTGTACTGCGCATGCTGACACAGCATATGGCGGCTGGCATCATCGGCCACAAGATTGCCGGCCACCACCAAGCGGCCACCAGCATGCGGCAAATGGCCGGCCAAGACCTTCAGCAAGCTGCTCTTGCCCGAACCCGAGGCGCCCACCACGGCCACCAATTCGCCGGCACGCAGCTGCAGATTCAGGCCCTCCAAGGCGGCTCGCGTCTGTGCCGGGTAAGTCAGGTTCAGCTCTTCGAGCCGCAGGCCTTCACTGGCAAAAGCACCCATGGGAGTTTGATCCTCACTCAGCGGAGCGGCAGACAGCTCCACCGTCTCACCCAGGCTGCCCAAGGCACGCGAGAACTCGACCCAACGGGTGCGCAGCGGCGCCGCCGAGCACAGCACCGCCAAGAAACGGCTGGCAATCATATTGACCGAGATCAGGCCACCGACCGACATTTCCTGCGCTTCGACCCGGAACACCCCGGCCACCAAAAGCGCCACCGAGGCCGCAGACATCAACACAGGCAGCAGCTGTTGATTCATTTGCGCCCACCAACGGGCGCGCGCTGCCGCACGCGCGCCGGCCAGCGATTGCTCGCGCCAACGCCGCTCGGCGCTGCGCGCATTCGGGCGGCCGTGCAAGCTTTCACGGCTGGCCAGCACATCCACCAAGGTATTGATCTTGAGGCGATTGGCGCCATGCGCCAGACGCTGACGGTCCTGACTCAGATGCTGCAGCGCGACGCCGGCAAGCAGCATCAGAACCCCAAAACCGAGCGGAATCCAGACCAGATGGCCCCCTACCGCCGCCAGGACGAGCACAAAGACCAGCATGAAGGGCAGATCGGCCAGCGGCAACAGGCCCTGGGCGCTCAGCACATCGCGGGTGGCCGATATTTCACGCAACTTGTTCATCACATCGGCGGTGCCGATGGCGCGCGACAAGGGCGCGGACAAGACGCCGCGCATCAGGCGCTCGTCCAGGAAGCTGTCCCAGCGTGCGCCGGCATGTTCGAGCACCAGCACCCGCACCGTTCGCAACAGCAGTTCCAGGGCCAGCAGCATCAACATGCCGGTGGCAAGCGCCCACAAAGTGTCATGAACCTGGTTGCCCATGGCCTTGTCGTAGACCAGCATCGAAAACATCGGCAAGGCCAGGGCCAAGAGATTGACCATCAAGCCGGCCAGCAGCAATTCAGCCAGATGGCGACGGTTGGCACGCAAAAACAGCAACAAGGACTGGCGCATGGCGGGTTCGGCAACCCCGAGGGGTCAGATCAAATAGGCTGCAAGCTTGGCGGCCGCATCGACTGAGACGCGAACGCAAGAAAAGGCAATACGGAGGCCCGCTCCGTACAGAAGCCTCATACAGCGCATTGTGGCCAGTGCCAGCGGAATCCAAGCGCTGAAATGCTGCGCATACCGCTGCCAATACCTTGCCATGGACAAGCTATAGACAAGCCAACGCCAGGCCAAGCCCCGGTCTCAATCTGCCAATTCAGCCTCTGTCCTCAGGCGTGCGGCAGGTAGTCCACGTGAATCAGGCTGTCAGGGCTGCCGTTGATGACCCCGCTATAGAGCCTGTAGTCCTCATGCACCGAGCCGTCCAGGTTGCTGGTGGAGCTCACTAACTCGTAGTTGCCGCCGATATTCAGCACGTCCCCGTTGTCGAGGCGAATCGAGAGTTCATGGCGCGCGTCGGTCATGTTGACAACGTTCAGTGCGTTCAAGCTCAGCGTCATGCCGCCGAGGCCATCGTCAAGCAGCAATGACTCCATATTCTGAACTTTGGTGTTCAAGCTGCTCAGGTCAATCGAAAAGCCGGTGCTGGCGATGCGCAGGCTGTCCTGTCCTGCACCACCGTCGGCATTGCCGATATTGGCAATGCCGTTGAACACCAGGCTGTCATTGCCGCCGGCGCCGGAGAGCGAGTCGATGCCGGCGTTGGCCGTCAGCGTGTTGTCCAGCTCATTGCCACTGCCGCTCAGATTGCCACTGCCGGTCAGCGTCAGATGCTCCACTTCAGCCGCCAGCGTCCAGGAGCGGCTGGACTGGACCGTGTCGATGCCGCCGCCGGCCAGCTCTAGGCTGGTATCGCCGGCGTTGTCGATGATGTAAGTGTCGTTGCCGGCACCACCGCTCATCGCATCGGCGCCAGCGCCGCCGTCCAGCATATTGTCGGCAGAGTTGCCGCTGAGGTTGTTGTCGAGTGTGTTGCCGCTGCCGTCGATGGTGGCGCTGCCCGTCAGTTGCAGATTCTCGAGCTCGGCGCCCAAGGTGTAGCTGACGCTGGACTGCACGCTGTCGCTGCCGCCACCGCTGAATTCCGTGATCACGTCGCCGGCGTTGTCCAGCACATAAGTGTCGTTGCCGGCACCACCAACCATGGTGTCTGCGCCTGCGCCGCCGTCCAGCAGATTGGCACCGGCATTGCCGGTGAGGGTATTGGCCAAGGCATTGCCGATGCCACTGAAGGCCGAACCGGTCAGCACCAGGTTCTCGACCTCTGCGGCCAGCGTGAAGTTGACGCTGGCTTGCACCGTATCGGTGCCAGCACCGGCGGCTTCGATGATCAGGTCGCCCAGGTTGTCGACCACATAACTGTCATTACCCAGGCCACCCGCCATGCTGTCGGCGCCGGCGCCGCCGTCGATCAGGTTGTTGCCGCTGTTGCCGGTGATGCTGTTGGCAGCGCTATTGCCCGTGCCACTGAGGCTGGCCGAGCCGGTCAGCACCAGATTCTCCAAGGTAGCGCCCAGGGTGTAGCTGATCGAGGCGCGCACGGTGTCGGTGCCGCCGCCGGCCAACTCGGTGACGACATCACCGGCGTTGTCCACCACATAGACATCGTTGCCCAAGCCGCCCATCATGATGTCGGCCCCGGTGCCACCGTCCAGGCTGTTGTTGCCGCTATTGCCGGTCAAGGTGTTGTTCAGACTATTGCCGCCGCCATTCAGGGAGGCACTGCCAGTCAGGATCAGGTTCTCAATCTCGGCACCCAGGGTGAAGTCGACACTGGCTTGTACGGTGTCGACGCCGCCGCCGGGCAATTCGGTGACGACATCACCGATGTTGTCGAGCACATACGTATCGTTGCCTGCGCCACCGGCCATGGCATCGGCGCCCAGGCCGCCATCGAGCACGTTGTCGGCGCTATTGCCGGTGATGGAGTTGGCGGCCGCGTTGCCGCTGCCATTGATGGCCGCATTGCCGGTCAAGACCAGATTCTCCAGATCATTTGCCAAGGCATAGCTGAAACCGACCTTGACCGTATCCGTACCTTCGCCGGGCAGCTCAATGATGCCGTCGCCGGCATCGATGATGTAGGTGTCGTCGCCGGTGCCGCCCACCAAGGTGTCATTGCCGCCGGCGCCGTCCAAGATGTCATCGCCCGCGCCAGCACTCAGGACATTGTCGGCATCATTGCCGGTGAGGTTGTTGTTGAGACTGTTGCCGCTGCCATTGACCGCGTTCGAGCCGGTCAACAAGAGGTTTTCAAGGTTGGCACCCAAGGTGTAGGCCAGGGCCGTTTGCACCGTGTCTGTGCCGGCACTGGCCGCCTCGGTCACGCTGTCGCTGGCGGAATCGACGACATAGGTATCGTCACCGAGCCCCCCGGCCATTGCGTCGTTGCCACTGCCGCCATCGAGCAAGTCGCCGCCATTGCCGCCGGTCAGTTGGTCATTGCCATTGCCGCCCAGCAGCGTGCCGCCGGCCACCGCTGCCAAGGTCAGAGTCGGTGCGGCGTTCAGATAGGGACTGCCCGCCGGCAACGCCGCCTGCGTGCCCCATTTCCAGGCCAGATAGCCGTCGATCAACTGCCGGTCCGCCGTGCTCAGGGCATTGGTCGTGATCAGGACCTCGCTGTAGTCGCCGTTGAAGTTCCAGGTGCCACCATAGCCATTGCCCATCACCAGCGTGCTG
Source organism: Paucibacter sp. B2R-40 (assembly GCF_025717555.1). Taxonomy (GTDB): domain Bacteria; phylum Pseudomonadota; class Gammaproteobacteria; order Burkholderiales; family Burkholderiaceae_C; genus Paucibacter_A. The sequence goes on from NZ_JAJIRP010000007.1 coordinate 351,297, forward strand.
TTGAAATTGAAGGGCTGGTTCACCGAGGCCACCACATGCGGGGCGCCATTGAGCCCGCTGAACACGGTGCCGCGGGTGGTCCAGTTGGCCAGCACATCGTCCCGGTAGAAGGAGTTGGCCAAATGGGTGTTGGCCGCGTTGACGGGGTCGGCACTGGCGCTGCCGTTGTCGCCAATCAGCATCCAGGCATTGCCGGTGCCGGCGATAAAGGGCATGTACTGCGTGTCGGCCGTGCTCTGCACCCAGAACATGCTGTTGACATTGCCGGTTAGCGTGGGCAGATTGCTGATCTTCAAGCCATCGTCATAGCCATCGGTGCGGATCACCGGCAGATTGTTCATGCCGTTCAGCACATACGTAGGCTCCTGGTTCCAGGTATTCTGGACCGCGTCGCGGGCGTTGCCGCTCTTGTCCTTCCAGACATTGACCAGGCCATTCACCAGCCCCGATTCCAAGGCGCCTTCCTGGATGCCGTCACCATCCAGATCGGCAGCGTCCAGCCACAGCGCCTTGCCGCTCAAGGCCGCCGGCGTCCAGGCGCTCAAGGTGCCCAGCGTCAGCACGTCGTTGCCGTCGCCGCCGTCCAGGGTGCTGCCGCCATCGGCGACCAAGCTGTCATTGCCGGCGCCACCCAGCAGCGAGTCGACGCCGCCGCCGCCGTTGAGGCTGTCGTCACCATTGCCGCCATCCAAGATGTTCGACGAGGCATTGCCGGTCAGCACATTGGCGCCGCTATTGCCGGTCGCGTCGATCGCATTGCTGCCGCTGAGCTTGATGTTCTCGACATTGGCGAGCGAAACGATCGAGTAGCTGACACTGGCCTGCACGGTGTCCGTACCCTCGCCGGCCAGTTCGGTGATGGTGTCATTCGTCGCATCCACGACGTAACTATCATTGCCGCTGCCGCCCACCAGGGTGTCGGCGTTTGGCCCGCCGAACAAGGTGTCATTGCCGGCGCCGCCGTTGAGCGTGTCGCCGGCCGAATCGGTCAAGGCTGGCTCGCCATAGGTGAATTGGGATGCGGGAATGGATGTGAAGCCCGCATCACCCGGCTTTTGCCAAGCGAGCTGGGCATAGGCATTGCCACCGCCCTCGTTCATCATCACCGAGATGCTGTGCAGCCCCGCCGTCAGGTTCAGGCCCAGGCTGCGAACATTGCTGCTGGTATTGACCTGGTCGACCAGCTGCCCGTCCACATACAAGCTGACGTTGTCGTCACCATTGAGCGAGAAGACGTAGCTACCCGCCACGTCGATGGACAAGTTGCCGGTCCAGCGCGCCGAGAAGCTGTCGATATTGACGCCGGTGCCGGGGCTACCTGCGCCCCAGTTGAAGTTGATCTCGGCATCTTGCCGCACCAGCACCGGCGCGCCGCTCCAGCTGCTGTTGTTCCAGTACTCGGCACGCAGCCCGCTTTGCTGCAAGCCGGTCAAGAGCGTGGTGGGCGCCAGCGAATAGAGGCTGTCATTGCCATTGCCGCCGTTCAGCACATCGGCGCCGCCACCGCCATACAGCGTGTCATTGCCGTCGATGCCGCTGAGCGTGTCATTGCCGCTATTGCCGATCACGGTGTTGTCCAGCGCGTTGCCATTGCCGGTGTGGGCAATCGCATTGCTGAAGCTCAAGCGCTCTATCGTGGCACCCAGGGTGTAGCTGGCCAGCGTGGTCTCGACGGTGTCGAAGCCAAAAGTGTCGGCCACGCTGTCACTGGCACTGTCCACCACAAAGGTGTCATTGCCTTCGGCGCCAACCATGCTGTCGTTGCCGGCGCCGCCGTCCAGGCGGTCATTGCCGGTGCCGCCGGTCAGCGTGTTGTTGAGATCATTGCCCCACAGCCGGTAACCGACCGAATTGCCGGCGCTGATGTTCTCGATATTGGATGGCAACCTGTAGTCGATATAGGCTGTGACGCTGTCGCTGCCCTCGCCCGCCGCTTCCACCAAGCTGGTCAGCGGGGTGTAGACGATGTAGGTGTCATTGCCCGCCAGGCCGGTCAGCGTCGTCGGGTTGCCGGTACTGGAGCCGGCATAGGCGCTGCCCGTCATCACATTGTCGCCACTGCCGCCGATGCCGGCGATGTTGTAGCTCGAGTAGAGATTCAGATTCTCGACATTGGCCGGCAAGGTGTAAGTCAGCGTGGTGGCGTTGTAGCTGGTGCGCTGCAGCACCACCGTGTCGGTGCCTTCGGCGGCGTTCTCCTGCACCGTCATATTCAGCACGAAGTTGCCGCTGTTGTCGGGGATCAGGTAATAGGTGTCGTTGCCGGCGCCACCGATGAAGGTAGCGGCGCCGCCGTAGATGCTGCTGTAGAAGACGTTGTCGGCGCTGTTGCCGGTGCCGGTGGCCGCACCCGTGGTCAGCAAGCGCAGCTCCTCGACGCCGCTGCTGATATCGAGCGTGTAGCTGAAGCCGGCGTAGACGGTGTCGGTGCCGGCACTGTCGCTGATGATGTCCCCGGCGTTGTCGACAAAGTACACATCATTGCCAGCACCGCCGATCATGGTGTCGGCACCTGCGCCGCCATCGATGCGGTTATTGCCGGAGTTGCCGGTGATGGTATTGGCCAGCGCATTGCCGGTGCCGTTGATGCTGGCCGTGCCGGACAGGGTCAGGTTCTCGACATTGGGCGACAGCGCGTAGGTCACGCTGGAAGTGACCAGATCGGTGCCCGCGCCAACTTCTTCGACGATGGTGTCGGCCGTGTTGTCAACCACATAACTGTCATTGCCAGCGCCACCGGCCATCCAGTCGGCGCCCAGGCCGCCATTGATAACGTCATTGCCATCGCCGCCGAACAGCGCGTCCACGCGGTCCAGGCCGGTGAGGGTGTCATTGCCCGCACCAGCGAAGACCACCGAGTCAACCCGGCCCGAGCCGCGCACCGGTGCGATGCCGTAGTTGACGTTCAAGGTGTCGATGCCCGCTGTGCCGAACACCAGCTTGGCGCCGGTCCAACTGGCGTCGAGACCGATGGTGCCAAGGATGCCGGTCGGGGTCGAATTGGGGGCACCATTGATCGCGTATTTGGCGCGCAGATAGGCTTCCACCACGCGGCGCTCGCCGTCGCTGAGACCATGGTCGAACACCAGCACTTCGCTGACGCTGCCCTTGCTGGCCTCGGCGGTTCCGCCGCCGTAGGCGCCCAGCTGCACCTTGCCCAGCCAACCAGCCGACGTGCTGCCGGTCGGCGTCAGCGCGCTGCCATCGTTGAACAAAGTGCCGCTGCCGGCCACACTGGTCACCGAGTAAAGCTTGGCCTCGCCGCCCTGCACCGGCGTGTTCGGATTGGAGATCCAGTTCTGCACATAGAGCTGGTCTTGCTTGCCGCTGTACCAGCCGATCAAGGTGTTGTCGGTGCTCGATGCCACCAGGCGGCCGTTCTGCGTGCCCGCCATCTGGCCAACCACAATCACGGTGTAGTTCTGACCAAAGGTCGTGCCCGAGGTCAGGAAGTCATTGCCGTCGAAGCTGACCGTCGCGGCGCCGTTCAAGCCTGTCAGCGACAAGGTCGGATTGGCATTGACGCTGCCTCCCTGCACGAAGTTATTGCCCTTGCCCGACTTATCGGTCCAGACATTCAGATTGCCGGCGCCATTGACGATGCCGGCCTCGCCCAGGCCTTCGGCGACGCCGTCGCCGTCGAGGTCGGCCGCATCCAGCCAGGTGCTGAGACCTTGAATGCTGGCCGGGTTGTTACTCAGGTCGCTGACGCGGCCCCAAATAGTCATCAGGTCGGCCGCGCTGGGCAGCACCAAGGCATTGACGTCGATGGCCAGGCTGATACCGCCCGGCGCCACCGCCGTCAGCAGTTTGCCGATATTGCCGTTGCTGAGCAGCACATCGGGAGCGAGCGAATAGTTGCCCACATTGTTGTAGTCGCTGGCATTGAGCAAGAGTGTGTCGCTTCCGCCCGCGCTGCCAGCACCATCCAGCAGGACCTCCATCTTGCCGCCGGCTTCGCTGCCGACAAAGCCGCTGGTCTGCAAATCGCTGGAGCGCAGGGTGAAGGCGTCTGCCGTGCCGCCACTGAAGTCGAGCTGCTCGATGTTCAGCACTTTGCCGCTGATTTGAGAAATATTGCTGAGGCCGGCGCCATTGAGCTTGAGCGAGTCCAAGCCGCTGCCGCCGTCGATGCTGACAAAGCTGATGTCGCTGACGCCGATGACATCATTGCCGGCGCCGGCACTGATGGTGTCGGCACCACCGCCGCCGGTGATGTAATTGCTGCCACTATTGCCGGTGATGAGGTTGGCGCCGCTATGGCCCGTGGCGCTGATGCTGGCGCTTCCGGTCAGCAGCAGGTTCTCAATCGAAGCGCTGAGCACCCAGCCCACGCTGGACCGGACCGTATCGGTGCCCGAACCGACGGCCTCAGAGACCGTGTCACCGCCGTTGTCGACGATATAGACATCATCGCCTTGGCCCCCGGCCATCGAGTCGGCCCCCGCGCCACCGTCCAGGGTGTTGTTGCCGCTGTTGCCGGTCAGCGTATTGCTGCCGGCATTACCGGTGGCATTCAGATTGGCGCTGCCAGTCAGGGTGAGCGCTTCCAGATTGGCCGACAAGGTGTAGCTGACGCTGCTGATGACCGAGTCGATGCCTTCGTCGGCGTTCTCGATCACCTGATCGGCCACATTGTCGACGCGGTAGACGTCGTCGCCCAGGCCACCGGTGAGGATGTCGATCCCGACACCGCCATCCAAGATATTGTCCCCGTCGTTGCCGGTGATGGCATTGTTCAGCGCGTTGCCGCTGCCGTCGATGGCGTCGGTGCCGGTCAGAATCAGATTTTCGACATTGGCGCCCAACACATAGGCGAAGGAAGCAATCACGGTGTCGGTGCCGGCACTGCTGGCTTCGACCACCACGTCACCGCTGCTGTCCAGCCAATAGGTGTCATTGCCAGCGCCGCCGGCCATGGTGTCGTTGCCGGCACCACCATCGAGCACATTGGCACCAGCGTTGCCGATCAAGCTATTGTCTTGCGCGTTGCCCGTGCCATCGATGTCGGCGCTGCCGCTCAGGATCAGGTTCTCGACGTTGTCGCTGAGCGTATAGCTGACGCTGGCGGTGACCACATCGGTGCCGGCGCCGGAGGCTTCATTGACGGTGTCGCCGCTGTTGTCGACGCTATAGCTGTCATTGCCCATGCCGCCGGCCATGGCGTCGGCGCCCAGCCCGCCATCGAGCTGATTGTTGGCGTCGTTGCCGGTCAAGGCGTTGTCTTGCGCATTGCCGGTCGCGCTGATATCAGCGCTGCCGGTGAGGATCAGATTCTCGGTATTGTCGGCCAGGGTCCACCCGACCGATGAGCGCACCGTGTCATTGCCCTCGCCGGCGTTCTCGGTCGTGCTGTCGCCAACATCGTCGACGACATAACTGTCATTGCCGACGCCACCACTCATGCTGTCGGCGCCCATGCCGCCATCCAGCCGGTTATTGCCCGCATTGCCGATCAGCACATTGTCCAACTCATTGCCGCTGGCATTGATGTTGCTGCTGGCACTGCCGATCAGCGTCAGGTTCTCGATATTGCTGGCCAGCGTGTAGCTGACCAAGGAGCGCACGGTGTCGCTGCCCTCGGCTGCGCTCTCGAACACCTGATCACCGACAGCGTCGACGGTGTAGATGTCGTCGCCCAAGCCGCCACTCATGCGGTCGGAGCCGGCGCCGCCATCGATGCGGTTATTGCCGGCATTGCCGGTGATGATGTTGGCGAGCGCATTGCCCGTGGCGTCGATATTCGAGCTGCCCGTCAGGGTCAGGTTCTCAAGGTTGTCCACCAAGGCATAGCTGACGCTGGCGTTGACCAGATCGGTGCCCGCATCAGAATCTTCAATGACCAAGTCGCCAGCGTTGTCCACCACATAGCTGTCATCACCGGCGCCGCCTGCCATCGAATCGGCACCCAGTCCGCCATTCAAAACGTTGGCGCCGGTATTGCCGCTGAGTTCGTTGTCCAACTCATTGCCGGTGGCGTTGATGTCGGCGCTGCCGCTTAAGCTCAGGTTTTCCAGATTGCTGCCCAGCACCCAGCTGATGCTGGAACGCACGGTGTCAACGCCTTCGCCACTCAGCTCGGTGATGATGTCGCCGCTGTTGTCGACGCCATAAATGTCATTGCCGGTGCCACCCACCAGGGTGTCGGCGCCAGCGCCGCCGTCCAGCGTGTTGTTGCCGCTATTGCCGGTGATCAAGTTGGCCAGCGCATTGCCGGTGCCACTGATGCTGGCCGTGCCGGTCAGAGTCAGCGCTTCGATATTGGCGCTCAAGGTGTAGCTGACGCTGGCGCGCACCAGATCGCTGCCTTCGCCAGTGTTTTCGCGCACTTGATCGGCGCTGTTGTCGACAATATAGATGTCGTCACCCAGGCCGCCGCTCATCACATCGATGCCAGCCCCGCCGTCGAGACGGTTGTTGCCGTCGTTGCCGACGATCACATTGGCCAGCGCGTTGCCGGTGGCATTGAGATCGGCGCTGCCGCTGAGCCGCAGTTCTTCGACGTTATCGCTCAGCGTGTAGCTGATGGAACTGATGACGCCGTCTTGCCCGGCATTGAAGGCCTCATCGACCCGGTCGCCGGCGTTGTCCACCACATAGCTGTCATCGCCTTCGCCACCCGCCATCGTGTCGGCGCCCAGGCCGCCGTCCAGCTGGTTGGCACCGGTATTGCCGGTCAATTGATTGTTCAGGCTGTTGCCGGTCGCGTTGATGTCGGCGTTGCCGCTAAGTTCCAGGTTCTCCAGCTCGGCCGCAAGGGTGTAGCTCAGGCTCGCCCTGACAGTGTCGGTGCCGCCACCGGCCAGTTCGGTGATGAGGTCACCCCCGTTATCGACCCCATAGACATCGTTGCCAGCGCCACCCAAGAGCGTGTCGGCACCAATGCCGCCGTCCAGTACATCGTTGCCTTCGCCGCCTTCGAGACGGTTGTTGGCGGTATTGCCGGTCAGGACATCGTCCAGTGCCGAGCCGATCAAATTCTCCACGCCGCTGAGCGTGTCGCCTTGCGCATCACTGCCCGAGCCGGTGCCGGAGAGCAGATTGACGCTCACCCCTGCCAGCGCAGCGGCATAACTGACCGTATCGACGCCACTACCGCCGATCAATTGGTCAGCACCAGCGCCACCGATCAAGAGATCATCGCCCGCGCCGCCGTCGAGCCGATTGGCCGAGGCGTCACCCACCAGGCTATCGTCAAAGGCGCTACCCGTCAGGCCCTCGATGCTGTCGAACACGTCGCCGGCCGCATCGCCGGTATTGAGCTGCGACCTGGCCAGGCTGACGTACACCGCCGCGCCGGCCGTGGCATAGGAGGCCGAATCCTGCCCCAAACCGCCCACCAAGACATCGGCCCCGGCGCCGCCCAGCAGACTGTCGTCACCCTCGCCGCCGTCCAGTCGATTGACCCCGGCATCGCCCTCCAGCACATCGGAAAAGGCAGAGCCGACCATGTTCTCGATCGAGACATAGCTGTCGCCCTCGGCATCGCCGGTATTGCCGCCGGGCGACTGCAGACTGGCCGCCACCCCGGCACGCGCCGAGGCGTAACTGGCGGTGTCAATGCCTTCCCCGCCATCCAGAACGTCAGCCCCGCCCCGGCCTTCAAGCCAGTCATTGCCGCCATTTCCAAACAGGCTGTTGGCTCCGGCGCTACCGAACAAGGAATCGGCACCGGCGCTGCCGATGAGGTTTTCAATATCCGTCAGCGTGTCCTGCTCGGCATCACCGCCCACACCGGTGCCGGCCTGCAGATCGACCGTGACTGCTTGTGCAGAGAGCTGATAGTCGGCAGTGTCCGAGCCCGCGCCGCCCATCAGCGAGTCGGCACCCTGATCACCGATCAAGCGATCATTGCCGGCAGCACCGTCAATGACGTTATCCGCGCCGTCGCCCGCCAACTGGTCGTCATAGGCGGAGCCCCGCAGGTTTTCGATGCTGATATACACATCGCCTGCGGCGTCGCCGCTGTTGGAGGCCGCTGATGCCGCTGAGGCCGCTGAAGCCAGACTGGCAATGACAGCGCCGGCGGCGCCGGCGTAGCTGGCCGTGTCTTGCCCCTGGCCGCCGTCCAGCACATCGGCATCGGCGCCACCTTCCAGCAGGTCGTCACCCTTGCCGCCGCTGAGTAGATTGACGCCAGCGCCGCCCACGAAGCTGTCATTGGCATCACTGCCGATCAGATTCTCGATACCGCCCAGCACATCGCCTTGGGCTTCGCCGCCGCTGCCGAAACCGGTGATCAAGTTGACGCTCACCCCCGTTGCCGAACTGGCATAGACGGCCGTGTCAATACCGAGGCCGCCGGTCAAGCGGTCCGCGCCGGTACCGCCGGTCAAGGTGTCATTGCCTTTGCCACCGTCCAATTGATCATTGCCAGCGCCGCCGGACAGCAGGTCATTGCCCTCATTGCCGCTCAAGCGGTTGGCACTGCTGTCGCCCAGCAAAGTGTCGTCGCTCAAGCCGCCGGCCAGGTTCTCGATCGAGATCAGCACATCGCCGGTGGCATCACCGCCGGTGGCGGAACTCGTATTGAGATCAGCCTGCACACCGAGCACCGACCCGCTGTAGTCCGCCGTATCCGAGCCATCACCGCCATTCAAAACGTCAGCGCCCCCGCCGCCGTTCAACACGTCCGCACCGCGCCCACCGAGCAAGGTGTTGACGGCCGCATCACCGATCAAGACATCGGAATAGCGTGATCCCGTGACGTTCTCGACGCCGGTGAAGGAGTCGCCATCGGCATCCCCGCCTTGTCCGATTCCCAGGCCGAGATCGACCTGCACGCCTTCGTTCGAAATTGCATAGGAAACGGTATCGACGCCATCGCCGCCGTCCAGCAGATCTTGCCCGGCGCCGCCCAGCAGCACATCGTTGCCGGCGCGGCCATAGAGCCTGTCATTGCCCGGCCCGCCGATCAAGGTATTGACCCCGCCGTCGCCGATCAGCGTGTCATCGAACTCCGAGCCTTCAAGGTTTTCGATGCCGGTGAAGGTGTCACCCGCGGCATCGCCGGTGTTCTGTGCCGGCGCCTCGAGGCTGACCAGCACGCCCCTGCTGGCCTCGAGATAACTGGCCGTGTCATTGCCATCGCCGCCAATCAGCTGGTCGGCACCTTCATTGCCTTCCAGCCAATCGTCGCCGCCACCCCCGCTCAGAATATTGTTGCCGTCGTTACCGGTCAATTCATCGGCATAGCGGCTGCCGGTCAAGTTCTCGACGTCCTGGAAGCGGTCGCCTTCGGCATCCCCGCCGCTGCCCTGGCCGGTACCCAGGCTGACCGATACCGCAGCCGAAGAGCCGGCGTAGGTCGCGGTGTCGGTGCCGCTGCCGCCCCACAGGCGATCGGCGCCCACACCGCCGTCCAGCACATCATCACCGGCGCCGCCGTCCAGCAGGTTGTCCTGCGCATCACCGACCAGTCGGTCGGCAAAAGCGGAGCCCACCACGCCCTCGATGCCCTTGAGCAGGTCGCCGCTCGCGTCGCCACCGCTGCCCTGGCCTTGCGACAGATTGATACTGACCGCCGCTGCCGACTCGGCATAGTCGGCGATGTCAAAGCCTTCGCCCCCAAGCAAGGTGTCCGAACCGCCGCGCCCCGCAAGCACGTCGTCGCCCGCACCGGCATCGATCACGTTGTCCGCGCTGCTGCCGCCCAAAACATCGGCGTAATCCGAACCGGTCAAATTCTCGATGCTGTTGAAGGTATCGCCGGTCGCGTCCGCGCCGACTGCCGTGCCCGCAGCAAGATCGACGTGAACGCCGTCCGTAGAACCGGCGTAGCTGGCCGTGTCGCGTCCGCTGCCACCGCTGAGCTTGTCAGCACCCGAGCCACCCTCGAGGATGTCATTGCCGGCTCCGCCGTCGAGTTCATCATCACCCTCATCCCCGAAGACCAGATCATGGCCAACGCCGGCGCTGACCTTGTCGTTGCCGGCCCCGGCATGAATCTCATCGCCCAAGCCGAATGCGGCAAACACAACGCCCTTGCTGCCATTGGCGCTGTAGCTCATATCGGCAGCGCCTTGCACGTCTTGCAAGATGCCGGGAACACTCAGGCTGCCAGCAATGTCGCGGCTGTTCATCTGCCCGTTGGCACTGATCCCAATCGTGAAATTGCTGGGCGAAAAACCCAGATCGTCGGCCGCTACCGGATACTGCATCACCACCGACAAACGGTTCCCGCCGGCGGCAAAGCCTTCGGGCAAGGTCAAGGTCCAATCGGCGCCGCTCTGTACGCCGCCCACCACCACAAAGTTGGCGGGCAAGCCTGTCACGCGAACCGCTTCCACCGTCAGGTCCAGGCGGGCTGACAGTTGCAAGTCCAGTTGCCGTGCAAAACCGCTGCCCAGCAATTGGGTGCTGTCTCCCACAATGACGTCATTGCCACTGGTGCCGCTGATCAACTCTCGTTCCGCCTGCACCTGAGGGCTGAAGTCGGTTGCCGATCGGGCACTTCCCCCCGCACCGGTGATGCTGGTCACACTGCCCTGCGTGCTACTGGTTTGGCCCGCAATATTGTGCCAAGCGGCCTGGATATTGATGGTGTCCGGCGGCGGTGGCGGCGGCGGCGGGGGATTGTTGTTGCCAGGCGCCGCCTTGGGAGATGCAGGCGGGTTCATCAGCACCACGCTTGGCGGCGGCGGCATCGCATCGCTTTGGAAGTCAGCGAGCTTTTGCGCGGCCGGAATCACCGCCGGTACCGAAATGCCCTCAATGGCCGGCACCTTCAGCGCGTTTTCGGCCGGAGCCTCGCTGACCGCTTCGGCCGAAGGCTTGGGGTCTTCTGCATCCGGCGGTTTCGGTGCTGCGGACGGCTCGCTCGACGGGCTCTGTTCACCGCCAGAGGACTGCGCTACCCGAACCGCCGTATCAGCCACTGCCACACGACCAATGGCGTTGAACAAATCGCTGGCCAGAATTGACTGATCGGAGAAGCTCAGCTTCAAACCCGGCATGGTCATCATGCGCATGGCGAAGTCTTGCAGCACATGGACCGTGCCATCGGTCGTCGTCAAGACCAGGTCCGTGCCGGATACGCTGACTTTGGCAATCGCCGACTTGGGCAAAGCCAAAACGAGCGTCGTCCCGGCTGGCAGGGCATGAACCATTGTTGCAACAGAACTGGACACTATCATTAACCTCAGGTTGCTGGTCTTCGTCTGCGCACCGAACTCATTTTGCCGACCCAAAACAGGCCGAAAGTCCAAAGACAGGCAGGTCTCGCCCTGACGGACGATCACCATTCGATTCTCTTTGCAGCAGCCCTTGATCGATCAAGCAATCAAGCGTGGTTTAAGCCATCACTCCTGGGGCCGGATGCAGCGGAAACCGGGTGAATGTGTGCATTGGCGGAGTCGCCACGGGGTCAGCAACAGCTGCACTTGGCCGAGCCGATGCCCCGGTCAAGTTTTTCGCTCCTCCCGATAGCTTGCTCAATTGCTGCTTGATGCCCGAAGGTATAGGGTGGCAAGGTGACAGTCTTGGCATTCAGCCGCATGCCACGCACCACCTGCCCGGCATTTGGTGCCGCCAGCAACTCGGCCAGGCGGGGCTTCTCGAAGGGGGACTTGTCAATCTCCGGATCGAGGCTGGCCCGCGCAGCAGCAACGTCCTTCTCGGCCACCGGGCCAACTCCGCCACCCCAGCTTGCGCGCACGAAGCTGAAAATCTCGGCGACCTCGCGGTCACTCAGCCCAGCGAACGCGGGCGTCGTGTAGGCGCGCGGGTGGGCGCCCTGTCCACAGTGGCGCCGATGTCTGGTGTAAAGGGCGTGATCGCCGACGGGCGGCTAACTCATTGAGTTGGCGCCGACCAAGGACTCTGCCACCGGGCCGACACAAGCCATCCAGCCCACCCGGCCAGCGCCATACGCCGCGAACAGCCGATAAATGCCCCCGCTTTTACCTCCATTGCTTTGGCCGCAAATGTCTAGCATCGGCAACTCCAGCAAAAGCTTTAGAACTATTTTTGGTTTTTACGGACGAGTTTGAACGAAAGCCAGGGATCCCACGTGATCCCAGCGGCCGTAGCTCACCCATCGGACCACCTCGAAACACAAGCGTGATGTTCAGCCCAGCCAGCAACTCAGCAATAGCCCCGACGAGCGCGCCTTCTCAGGTCCCTCGCGCTGGGTATCGCGCTTGTGCATTGCATTCGGCGGGCTACCTATGACCACGCTGATCACCAGTCTGTCGACAACACAGATTTCAGGCCTGAATACCCGCACACTCACTCGGTTCACCACCGAGGATTGGGCGGCCTTCAGCAGCGCCCAGATCATCTCGCTGACCACCCAGCAATTCGCGTCCTTGAGCACGTTTGCGATTGCTTCGCTGAGTAGCGCGCAAGTGAGCCACTTTCAAACCGACGACTTGCGTGCATTGAATACCAACGCCTTGCGCGCGCTGGCGAGCGAACAGTTGGCCGCCCTCGGCTCGGTTCAGTTTGCAGCACTCAGCACCGCGCAAGTTGGTGCCTTGACCAGCGCCCAGGTGCAGAGTTTGGCGAGCGAGGATCTGGGCGCCTTGACCTCGACTCAATTCAGAGCGCTCAACGCCGCACAACTCGCGGCGCTCTCGAGTGATCAACTGAAGGCCTTGACGACCGAGGACTTTGCGGCCATCAGCACGGCTGGTCTGCGCGGCTTTGGCCCGGCACAGCTGGCTGTCTTGAGCAGCGAGCAACTGGTCGCCTTGACCACGTCCCAGGCCGCCTCATTGAGCAGTCTTCAAGTTAGCGGCCTGAGCAGTGAGCAGGTCAGTCAGTTGGCCACTGACGATCTAAGGGCCTTGAACACCGGCACGTTGCAGGCCTTGAATACCGAGCAATTGGCCGCGCTGAGGTCGGACCAGTTCGCCGCGCTGACGACCGCGCAGGTCAACAACTTGAGCAGCCGCCAAATTCAATCGCTGAGCAGCGAGGACCTGAATGCGCTGACCTCGACCCAGTTCCGCGACTTCGCCTCAGTCCAAGTCGCCGCCCTGACGACCGACCAACTGAAGACGCTGGGCACCGAGGACCTGGCTGCCATTGGTACAGCAGGCCTGCGTGGCCTGGGCTCATCACAAATTGGGGCTTTTTCCAGCGGGCAGATTGTCGCGCTGACCACCGCGCAATCGGCCTCGCTGACGAGCGGTCAAGTGCCGGGGCTGAGCACAGACCAAGTCGCAGCGCTGGCCACCGATGACCTGCGGGCTATCAACTCGGCAGCATTGCGCGCATTGAGTTCGGATCAACTTGGCGCCCTCACCGCCGATCAGATCGGCATATTGACCACGACCCAGGTCAATGCCTTGACCAGCGCCCAAATTCAGCACTGGGGCAGCGAAGACCTCAACGCGCTGACGACGGCTCAGTTCCGCAGCCTCAGTTCGGCGCAAGCAGGCGCCCTCTCCACCGATCAAATCAAAACACTGGGTAGCGACGACTTCGCCGCCATCGGGACCGCCGGACTCAGAGGATTGAGCTCGAGCCAAGTCGCGGCGCTGAGCAGTGAGCAAATCATTGCGCTGACCACGGCACAGAGCGCGACCTTGAACAGCGCACAGGTGCTCGGCTTGAGTACCGAGCAAATCACCCATTTGCAGACCGACGACTTGCGCGCGCTCGGTAGCGCGGTGATCCGGTCCTTGAGCAGTGAACAAGTTCAGGCGATTGACGCCAATCAGATCGCTGTGTTGACCAGCAGCCAGATCGCAGCGCTGACGAGTTCGCCCGTCAATCAGTTGGCCGTACTCAGTACCGATGAGATCCGCGCCTTGACCACGGCACAAGTCGCTGCATTGGGGAGCGCTCAGGTCAGGGGTTTGAGCACCGAGCAAATCGTCGCCTTTGCCACCGATGATCTGAAGGCGCTGAACACCGCCGCCTTGCGCGCCTTGGGCACCGATCAATTGGCCGCATTGGGCGCTGATCAATTTGCCTCCCTGAGCACGGTGCAAGTCAATGCGCTGACCAGTACGCAAATGCAGAGCCTGAGCAGCGAGGACTTGGGGGCATTGAGCACCAGTCAATTCAAGGCCATCAATTCAACGCAGGTCGCAGCATTGCTGACCGATCAATTGAGAGCCTTGAGCACCGAAGACTTTGCAGCGATCGGCACCGCCGGCATGCGCGGCCTCAGCGCGACCCAACTCGCTGCCCTGAGCAGTGAGCAGATCATTGCGCTGACGACCGCGCAGGTGGCTTCACTGACTTCGGCTCAAGTGCCGGGATTTGGCACCGAGCAGATGGGCCGTTTGGCCAGCGATGACTTGCAAGCGATCGGCCCAGCCGCGCTGCGCAGCTTGCGCAGCGATCAGCTCGCGGCTTTGGGGTCTGAACAATGGGCGGCGCTGACCACCGCGCAAGTCAATGCGCTCAGCAGCACGCAGATTCAGGGCATCGTCAGTGAGGACTTGAACGCAATGACTTCGGCGCAGTTCCGCGCCATCGGGTCGACGCAGATTGCCGCACTGACAAGTGATCAACTCAAGACGCTCAGCACCGAGGACTTCGCCGCCGTTGGCACGGCGGGCATGCGGGGCATCAGTTCGGCGCAATTGGCGGTGCTGTCTACCGATCAGATCATGGCCTTGAGCACGGCCCAGGCCGCCTCGTTGACCAGCGTGCAAGTGATGGGTTTCAGCACCGAACAGATGAGCAAGCTGGAAAGCGAGGATTTGCGCGCAATAGGCAGTGCGGCCCTGCGTGCGCTCAGCACCGATCAATTGGCTGCTTTGAGCGTGAGCCAAATCGCACAGCTCACCAGCACTCAAGTCAACGCCTTGACCGTCGCTCAAATACAAGGTTTGGGTAGCGAAGACTTGAACGCCCTCTCCTCTTCGCAGCTTGGAGCGATCGGCTCGGCGCAAGTGGTCGCGCTGCGCACCGATCAACTCAAAACGCTGGGCACGGAAGACTTTGCCGCCATCGGCACCGCAGGGCTGCGCGGCATGAGTTCGAGCCAATTCGCGGCGCTGAGCTCCGATCAGATCATTGCCTTGAGCACTGCCCAAGCGGCCTCATTGACGAGTGCTCAAATCTTAGGCTTGAGTACCGATCAGGTCCTCAAGCTTCAGACCGATGATCTGCGCGCGCTCAACACTGCCACGCTCAGGGCCTTGACGACAGAACAGTTCCAAGCTCTGAACAGTGAGCAGATCAGTGCCTTGAGCACCGCTCAGGTGGCGGCACTGGTGACCGCGCCACAAAACCAACTCGGAACTCTCAGCACAGACGAAATTCGAGCCCTGACCACCGCTCAGGTCGCCGCCCTGGGCAGCGGTCAAATGAAGGGCTTCAGCACCGAGCAGATCGCCGCCTTTGCGACCGACGATTTGCGCGTACTCAGCGGTGCAGCTTTGAGGAATTTGGGCAGCGATCAGTTGGCCGCCTTGAGCTCGGAGCAATGGGCGGCGCTGAGTACGGCGCAGGTCAACTTCTTGACCAGCACGCAGATCCGGGCTTTGAGCAGCGAGGACTTGAATGCGCTGAGCACGGCACAGTTCGCCGCGATCGGCTCGACCCAAATTGCCGCGCTGAGCACCGATCAGCTCAGAATCATGAGCAGCGAAGACCTCGGGGCCATCGGCAGCGCGGGTCTGCGTGGCCTGAGCTCGACGCAACTGGGCTCTTTGAGCAGCGAGCAAATCGTAGCTCTGAGCAGCGCACAGTTCGGCTCTTTCGGCAGCGCCCAGGTGCTTGGGTTTACGACCGAGCAAGTCAGCGTCATGGCCACCGAAGATTTGCGCGCTTTGGTCAGTCTGAGCTTGCGCGCGCTCAGTACCGCTCAGATTGCGGCCTTGGACTCGACTCAGATCGCCGCGCTGAACACGGCCCAGGTGAACGCTCTGACCAGCACCCAGATGCTCGGTTTGACCTCCGAAGACTTGCGGGCCTTGACGACCGAGCAGTACCAAGCCATGGCCAGCAGCCAGATTGCGGCCTTGAGCAGTGATCAGCTCAAACTGCTGGCCACCGAGGACTTCGCGGCCATCGGCACCGGCGGTTTGCGCGGCTTGGGCTCGCAGCAGATGGGGCAGTTGGGCAGCGATCAAATCAAGGCTTTGTCCACGACTCAAGCCGCAGCGCTGAGCAGCAGTCAGGTTCAAGGCTTGCAAACCGACCAGCTTCAGCAGTTGGAAACCGACGACCTGCGCGCCTTGAACAGCAGCGCCTTGCGTGCCCTGAGCAACACGCAGTTGGCGGCTCTCGGCTCCGATCAGTTGCAGGCGCTCGCTAGCAACCAGATCGGTGCGCTGACCAGCACACAAGTACTGGGGCTTGGGAGTGAGGACCTGAATGCGCTCACGACCCTGCAGTTCGGCTTCCTGAATTCGGTGCAGATTCAAGCCCTGAGCAGCGCCCAGTTCAAAACCCTGACAACCGAGGACTTCGCGGCCATCAGTACCGCCGCCTGGCGAGGCATCGGCTCGACGCAGATTGCGGCTCTCAGCAGTGAGCAGATCATTGCGATGACCAGCGCCCAGTCTGCGGCCATGACCTCAGCCCAAATCACCGGCATCGGCACCGAACAGCTATCGATTTTGCAAAGTGATGATCTGCGCGCCCTGTCGACCGCTGCGATCCAAGGGTTGACGACGCAGCAGTTCACGGCCCTGACTTCCGATCAGTTGAAGTTGTTGACCAACACCCAGTTCGGGGCCATGACCTCAAGCCAAGTGGCCACCATCGGGACCGACGAGCTGAATGCCTTCGACACCGAACAGATCCGCGGGTTTACCTCGATGCAGTTGCAAGGCTTCTCGACCGAGATGGTGGCCAGCCTGAGCACCGACAACGTCGCTGCGCTGAGCATCTTTGCCTTGAAGGGTTTCAGCAGCACGCAACTCAATGCCTTTCAGAGCGAGCAAGTGGCTGCCTTGACGCGAACTCAGGTGGGCTCGCTGACCAGCGCGCAGGTGCAGAACTGGGCCACCGAAGACGTTCAAGCCTTGGGAAGTGCACAAGTCGCCGGATTGAGCGCGAACCAAATCTCCGTCATGAGCTCGGCGCAGTTTTCGGTCTTTGCGACCGAAGACATGGCCGCGTTGACGACCGGCGCGCTGCGGGGCTTGGGCTCCGAGGACCTGGCTGCCTTCAGCTCCGAGCAGATTTCGGCCTTGAGCAGCAATCAGTTCGCGGTGCTGAACTCGGCACAAATGCTCGGCATTGAGGTGGCCGACATCCCCGCAATACAGACGGAAGATATTCATGCCATGGGCAATCAAGCCCTGGTGGGTCTGTCCACCGAACAATTCGCAGCCTTCAGTACCGATCAGATCAACGCCCTCACCACCGGCCACATCCGGTCAATGACGACCGAACAATTGGCCACGCTGGATGGCACAGAAATTTTGGCCTTGGGAACGCAACATATCGCGGCCTTGAGCTCGGCCCAGCTTGGCAGCCTGAGTACGGACCAGATCACTCATTTCCAGACCGAAGACATCGAAGCCCTGCAGACTTCGCAAATAGCCGGGTTGACCACCGAGCAGATCCAAAGTTTTACGACCGACCAAATCCCGGGTTTTGAGTCGAGTGACCTTGCGGCCATGTCGATGGCACAGGTCTTGGCCTTCTCGGACGCCGCCATCGCCGTCTTCAGCAGTGAGCAATTGGACGGACTGCAGGCGGCCTCTCCGATCGTCTTGGACCTGGACGGCAATGGCGTCAGCACCCAAGCCGCAGCGAATGGGGTTCATTTCGATCTTTTCGGCACCGGCCACTGTCAAAAGTGGGGATGGGTTGGCCCACAGGACGGTTTATTGGTGATGGACCGCAATGGCGACGGCTTGATCAACAGCGGCCGTGAGCTATTTGGCTCGGGGACCTTGCTGGCCGATGGACGCCGGGCCGCACATGGCTACTTGGCCATGCAGGAGCTTGACCTCAACCTGGATGGGCGCCTGTCCGGTGCCGATCCGGCTTTCAAGGATTTGCGGGTTTGGATCGACGCCAACGGCGACGGCAAGACCGACGCGGGTGAGTTGAAGACATTGCCGGATCTTGGCATTGCCGAGTTGAATCTGCGGGCGCAAGTCGGGCATTCGGCCGACCACGGCAATTTGTTGGGCTTGGTGTCTGACTACAAAACCAATGACGGCCAGACCCACGCCATGGCCGATGTTTGGTTCGCAAAAGACAGTTTTATCGAGCCTTCGCGGCAGCCGCAAATCCCTAAGCTTGGCGAAGTGCTCAATGGTCCTGGCGAGCAACTTGCAGAAGTTCGGGACACAAGCCTTGAAGCGACTGCCCAGAAGCTGATGGCCTCACCGGATACACAAGCGATGGTTAGTTCTCTGTCAATGTTTTTGCCCCATTTGAAACGTCTTCCAGATGAAGGCGAAACACCCCTACTTCCCTTGATTTGAGGTGGCGACATGCCCGAAACATCAATTCGCCCACCGCAAAGACCAAGGCCTGGCCCGGGAGTTTCGTGCGTGCGCCCAGTCTCAAGAAATCTGCTCGCTTGGCTTGCCATAAGAGCTGCGCGTCGTGTGACTGCCTCAAGTTTGCGCAGATCTCGTCGAAATCAGAGTGACGATGAGAAAGATATGAGTCGGTTCAAGCCGCCCCGCATTCACTCTTAGCTTGAAACACTGACCACCAACTTCGACCCAGCTTTGCTATGGATGCGGAGCTGGTTTTGCGCAAGCTAGAACGGATGACGTTCAAGAAACCCGAATTCTGCAAGCAGCACTTCTTCGAGGTTGTTGCAAACGAAATAAACCAAGTGAGCTCAACATGACCACTCTGATCGCAAGCTACTCGACAGCTCAAATTGCTGGACTGTCAACGAAAACACTGAGCCGATTTACGTCGGAGGACTGGGGTGCATTCACCAGCGATCAGATCATCGCGTTGACGACCCGGCAGTTCGCTTCGCTGGGCACTTTGCCCATCAATTCGCTGAGCAGCGATCAAATTGCGTTCATACAGACCGACGACCTGCGAGCACTCGGCACTTCTGCCATCCGTACTCTGAGCAATGCACAGCTGGGCAATTTGACGACCGATCAGTTGGGCTCGCTGAGTACGGTGCAAATCAATGCCCTGGGCAGCGCGCAGATCCAGAATCTGAGCACCGATGACCTCAACGCGCTGACGGCCGCGCAGTTCAAGGCCGTCAATTCGGTCCAAATGGCGGCGCTCACGACCGAGCAACTCAAGGCGCTGACGACCGATGACTTTGCGGCCATTGGAACCGGGGGCCTGAGAGGCATGAATGCTGCCCAAGCCGCCGCCCTCACGACCGATCAGATCGTGGCAATGACCACAGCGCAAAGCGCTTCGCTGGTCAGTGCCCAAGTGACGAGCTTGTTGACCGATCAGATCGCCGCCTTGGCCTCCGATGACCTGCGCGCGCTCAACACCGGCGCCCTGCGCGGGCTGAGCACCGAGCAAATCGGTGCCCTCACCTCCGACCAGATCGGTAACTTGGCGACGGGCCAGGTCAATGCCTTGACGGCCACGCAGATCCAGAACCTGAGCACCGATGACCTCAATGCGCTGACGGCCACACAGTTCAAGGCCATCAGTTCGGGCCAGATTACCGCGCTGACGACGGATCAGGTCAAGTCGCTGACGACCGATGACTTTGCGGCCATTGGCACCGGTGGACTGAGGGGTTGGACCGGCGCACAAGCTGCTGGTCTGACGACTGACCAGATCGCGGCGCTGACCACCGATCAGGTCAAGTCGCTGACGACCGATGACTTTGCGGCCATTGGCACCGGTGGACTGAGGGGTTTGACCGGCGCACAAGCTGCTGCTCTGACGACTGACCAGATCGTGGCGCTGACCACGGCGCAATCCGCCTCGCTGGGCAGCGCCCAAGTGGCGGGTCTGCTGACTGACCAGATCGCAGCCTTGGTCTCCGATGACCTGCGCTCGCTCAACACCGGCGCATTGCGCGGGCTGAGTACCGATCAACTCGGTGCCATGACATCCGATCAGCTGGGCAACTTGACGACAGTGCAAGTCAACGCCTTGACCGCCACGCAGGTTCAAAATCTGAGCACGGACGACCTCAATGCGCTGACGGCCACGCAGTTCAAGGCCATCAGTTCGGGGCAGATCACGGCGCTGACCACCGATCAGGTCAAGTCGCTGACGACCGATGACTTCGCCGCCATCGGCACTGGCGGCCTGAAGGGCCTGACCGGCGCCCAAGCCGCCGCCCTGACGACAGACCAGATCGTGGCGCTGACCACGGCGCAATCCGCCTCGTTGGGCAGCGCTCAAGTGACGGGTCTGCTGACCGATCAGATCGCCGCCTTGGTTTCCGATGACCTGCGCGCCCTCAATACCGGCGCCCTGCGTGGGCTGAGCACCGAGCAAATCGGTGCGCTCACCTCCGACCAAATCGGCAACTTGACGACGGTGCAAGTTAACTCATTGACCGCGACCCAGATCCAGAATCTGAGCACGGACGACCTCAATGCGCTGACAGCCACGCAGTTCAAGGCCATCAGTTCGGGCCAGATTGCCGCGCTGACGACCGAGCAGGTCAAGTCGCTGACGACCGATGACTTTGCAGCCATTGGCACAGGGGGATTGAGGGGCTTGACCGGCGCCCAAGCCGCTGCCCTGACGACCGACCAGATCGTGGCGCTGACCACGGCGCAAGCCGCCTCGCTGGGCAGCGCCCAAGTGACAGGTCTGCTGACCGATCAGATCGCCGCCTTGGTCTCCGATGACCTGCGCGCCCTCAACACCGGCGCCCTGCGTGGGCTGAGCACCGAGCAAATCGGTGCCCTCACATCCGACCAGATCGGCAACTTGACGACCAGCCAGGTCAACGCTTTGACCGCCACTCAGATCCAGAATCTGAGCACCGACGACCTCAATGCGCTGACGGCCACGCAGTTCAAGTCCATCAGCTCAGGCCAGATAGCTTCGCTGACGACCGAGCAGGTCAAATCCTTGTCGACCGATGACTTCGCCGCCATCGGTACCGGCGGCATGAGGGGCCTCACCGCCGCCCAAGCCGCTGCCTTGACGACCGACCAGATCGTGGCGTTGACCACGGCGCAAAGCGCCTCGCTGGGCAGCGCCCAAGTGTCGGGTTTGCTGACCGATCAGATCGCCGCCTTGGTGTCCGATGACCTGCGCTCTCTCAATACCGGCGCTCTGCGCGGGCTGAGCACCGAGCAAATTGGTGCGCTAACTTCGGACCAGATCGGTAACTTGACGACCAGCCAGGTCAATGCCTTGACCGCCACGCAGATCCAGAATCTGAGCACGGACGACCTCAATGCGCTGACGGCCACACAGTTCAAGGCCATCAGCTCGGGCCAGATTGCCGCGCTGACGACCGAGCAGGTCAAGTCCTTGTCGACCGATGACTTCGCCGCCATCGGCACCGGCGGCATGAGGGGACTCACCGCCGCCCAAGCCGCTGCCTTGACCACAGACCAAATCGTGGCACTGACCACGGCGCAAGCCGCCTCGCTGGGCAGCGCTCAAGTGACAGGCCTGCTGACCGATCAGATCGCCGCCTTGGTCTCCGATGACCTGCGCGCCCTCAACACCGGCGCCCTGCGTGGGCTGAGCACCGAGCAAATCGGTGCGCTCACCTCCGACCAGATCGGTAATTTGACGACGGTGCAAGTCAACGCTTTGACCGCCACGCAGAT
>NZ_JAJIRP010000008.1 GCF_025717555.1 Paucibacter sp. B2R-40
TCGGGCCTGGTGACGATGACGGGCGAGGGCAAGACCTTGTTGGATGATCCCAAGGTCAGGGCCGCTTATTTGGGGGAGTGAGCGCCGGGCTCCGCGGCCAACACCCACTTGATCAGGCTGCGGAACAAGGCTTCTCTCGGGTAGCCGCGTTCGCTGGTGCTGGCGCGCATCAGACTGCTGGGGTGGCGCTCGCGCGGCAACGCAATGTCCCAATGATCGGCACGGGCCTCGGCCAAGAGACTGCTGCCGGGCAGAATCGCGTCCCGGCTAAGTAACTGTCCATCGTTGCGCGGGTCGATATTGTTCAGCGCGGCATTGAAGGGGCGCAGCGAGATGCCGATTTCGCTACTCTGAGCAAAACCGACCACCGAGTGGTAACGCAGTTCAGCCGGCGGAGGGTGGGCGACCAGCCAGGCCACGCTTTCGCGCTGGGTCACGCTGCTGACTTCCCGGCCGTCCGAGGCCGAGCAGCCAAAGGGATCGATACGGGTCGACAGGCTCTCGAACATGCCCTCAAAATGATCGGCCAAGCGAGTGCCCATCACCACGCCGGCGACCGAAACCAGGTCGGTGAGGGCAGCGGGCAAGCCCTTTTGACTTTGCAGCAGGGCCAAGGCGCGCAAGCTGTCGGGCACACCTTTGGAATAGGCCAGCAGCACGATGCGCTTCACCTCGGGCCGTGCGGCCTCTTGCCGGATCGCCTCGGCGACCCGCAGCGCATTGGCTTCGCTGGACTCTCTTCCCGCCACGGCGATCGAGCGAATGCCGGCCAGACCTAAGTCCGCATACTGACGGTAGGCCTCGTTGCGGTTCAGGCCGCGCTCTCTGACCAAGCCGTCGCCAAAAGGCACCGATTGGTCCTCGAAACAATCGGCAAACAGACCCGGCACCAGCAGCACCGCAGTGGCCGGCGCTTGTGCGGCAAAGCGTCGGTTTACTGCGTCCAGGTCGTCAGGTTTTCTTGGGGCTTGTTCGTCAATGCCATGCAACCAAGCGGCTAAGGCTTGCGGCTTGGGGCCAGGGTGGGCCTGTAACTCTTGCTCGAACAGTGCGGCAAAGGCCTGCCGCTCATCCATGACGCCTGCCGCGGCGATGGGCAAATTGACGATGGGATGCGGGCTCAGCACATCGGGTGGCGCCACCCAGCTGGCGCAGCCGCTGCACAACAAGGTGAGGGTCAATGCGAGGCGAGGGAGGGCGGGAGAGCGAAAGTTCATCTCGGAGATCATTCGCCTTCAGCGCATGCCGACGCTGGCTTCGGTCAAAAAGAAGCGTTCCGTGCGGCGCTTGGCTTCACTGCGGTTCTCATTGCGCGTTTCTTCGGTGGCATCAAAGTCGAGCTTGGCCGCTTGCACGGCGCGGCAAGTCATATAGGCCTTGGCTCGCGGCTCGGTCAAGTCGTCCAGATGGCCGCCCAGCAAATCGACAAGCTTGGCCTTGCGCCGAAACAGATCAACCTGCGCGGCGTGGTCCGCCGGCTGCTCGGCCTTCAGGTCAGCGATGCATTCCACAAAATTGCTGCCGGTGCACCAGGTAGGGAACTCGGTGCGAATCAAGGCGCGCGTGTCGGCATTGAGAAAAGCCTTGACCTGCACAATCGCATCCAGCAGCGCGTCTTGATAGACATGGGCATGTTCGTACAAATCACTGTCGCAGTCCTTGCAATCCGGCCCGAAGCGGCTGAGCAGCCACTTGACCACGCTGCCGCGTGATTCGCGTTGCTTGCGCACCAGCGCGTGATCCACCTCGCGAATGTCTTCCACCGCCACACCCAGGGTGCCGCAGGTCTGCGCCTCCCAGGCGGCCAGCAGATCGGCGTCACTGTGCACCGGCTGCTCGCCATGCGGCATCAGCTCGCCGCGTACCTTGATGCGATTGGTGTCTTCGTCATAGGCAAAACTCACCCGTCGGTAGGCAATCGGCCAGTCGGACAGCGAACTGACATTAAGCTCCAACACGGGCCTGGGGTCGAGCTCGCGGTGCGCGGCCCAAAAACCCCGGTGCGTATGCGCCGACAAATAGACCAAGGGGTGTTCGAGCTCCGCCATCAGGCTGCGCAGCAAGAGTCTGGACGGCAGGCCCAAACCGCGCCAGTTGTGATGGCCAGCGAAGACGATCAAATCGCCATCTCGCTTGGCCTCGCTGACCCAATGGCCGATGGCGCGTATCTGGTCCAGATTGACATGGCCGATGCTGCCGGGGCTGCGGCCCATCAAGGTGTCCCAGCTGCTGACCAAGGCGCCGGCCTGGTTGGTGTCCAGGCCAATCACGATCACGCGGCGCTTGGCCCCGGGCGCGGTTGGCAGCTGCAGGCGCTGCGCCAAAAAGGAGTCGGCGTAGGCATAGCCGTCCAGGACATGGGCTTCGATGCCGCTCAAGAAAGCAGCGGTGTTGGGGTTGCGCCAGCTGACCCGGTGGCTGCCTTTTGCGGGCGGCAACTTGATGCCGGGCTGGCTCGGCACGGCGGCCTGGCCACTCAGATACATCTGAATGAAGTCGCGCTTGCTGAAGGCCTCGTTTTCGGTTTTGTGTGCCTTGTCTTCCAGCGAGGCGCCGCGCCGGCAGGCTTGATTCCACTTTTGCGCGTCGCGGTTCAAGACATCATCAAGAATGCTGTAGCCGTAGATGCCGAACATCAGCCCGTCGTGATTGCCGGGCAGGATCGCGCCGGCCCGGCCCGCCGCGTTGAAGACCTTGCTCATGCGCTGCGCCTCGGAGCGGCATGACATATCCAGCACATCGCCCAGATGAAGGAAGTTCTCCTCCGGGTGGGCCTGCAGCGCCCATTCCATGATGCGCCGCCCGAACAGCGGCTGCTCGGGCGGGCGCTGCGCGACCTCCACATAGGCATCTACCGCGCTGTCGTTGTCATACAACGGCCAGCCGGTTGGCTCATGCTCTTGGGTGTCGCCCAAAGCGACGATAGGGGTGGTCAGCTCAATATAGTTGCTAGACGGTTCGGCATCCGGTGCCGGCTGTGGGGCAAAGCTGGCGCAGGCGGTCAAGCTGGACAGGCAGACCAGCAAGGCAAACTGCGAGTAGGAGTAGAGGGCGCGCTGCATGAGTTCTCAGTAGTAGCTGGCCGGCATCAGTTTGAAAAACCAGCTTTGTAGGCGCTGCCAGGGGCTGCGCGCCGGCGCTTGATCCAGCGGCGGGCCGTCGCTCTTCCATTGCACGCTGTTCTCGGGGCTGAGCTGCAAGGTCCAGCTATTTGCCGCTGTCATATCGCGGGCCATGCGAGCGGCCAGGGCAGCGCCGAGCAAGGGGCTTTCGATGATGACGCCCATTTCAGAATTGATCACCTCGGAGCGCGGATCCAGATTCATGGAACCGATGAAGCTGCGCGTTTGGTCAATCACCATCGCCTTGGTGTGCAGGCCGGCAAATTCGGTACGCACCGGTGGGGTGTCGACGAAATCAGCCTTGATGGCGGCGTCGGGGCGCAGCTCATACAGCGCCGTGCCGGTAATCAGAATGGGTTTGCGCCAGTCCTCGTAATGCGCGTTGACGGCCGGCACATCGTGCGAGGCCAGCGAGTTGGTCAGGATGCGTACCTTTACACCGCGCCCGTTCAACTCGGCCAGATCGCTCATGAAATTCGCGTCCGGGATGATGTAGGCGTTGGTGATCAGCACTTCTTTTTGCGCCGACCGCATCAAGGCGCGAAAGGCCTCCGGCATGTGATTGTGTGTGCCCGCTGCGCGCGAGGGTGAATCGGTATGCACCGTGCTGATGCCCAGAGCCAGCGATGGCCCCAAATTGGCCAGATCGTCCGTCCAGCTGCGCCGCCCAGCCAGCAACTCTTGCATGGCCGGGTGGGCCGCGGCGGCTTCGGGTATTTCCAAAGTGGCTGGCGTCACGCGGCCCTCCGGATGATGGCTGCCCGGCGGAATCGCCCGCACCCAGTCGCTGTTCCAGTAACGATCGAAGACGGCGCTGGCCTGACGAGCCACGGGGCCAACGCCCAGCACATCCAGATCATGGAAGCTGAACTCGGCCAGCAGGCCGAAATACTCGTCACCGATATTGCGCCCGCCAATGATGGCGACCCGGTTGTCCACAATCATCTGCTTGTTGTGCATGCGCCGGTTGAGGCGGCCGAAGTCGGCCGCGCCTTCGGCCACCCGGCCCAACCAGTCACGCTGCTGCCAGGCATTGAAAGTACGGATCTGGATATTGGGGTGCGAGTCGATATGGGCCAGCAAATCGTCGCGTAGTTCGGGCGAGCTCATGCGGCGCAGCATGGTGCTGAGGTCGTCAAACAGCATGCGCACCTTGACGCCGCGCTCGGCGGCCGCAATCACGCGGGCCATCAAAAGCTGACCGCTGGCGTCACCAAACCAGACGTAGTACTGCAAATCCAGGCTGTGGCTGGCTTGGTCAATCAGGGCGAGCCGCCATTTCAAGCCCTCGGAGTTCTTCTCCAACAGGCGAAAGCCGGACACTTGGTCGCCATGCGTGTCAATCCATTGAGCTTCCAGTCCGGCCAAGGGCCCCGAGGCGCTAGGTGCAGCGGCATAGGCCGGCGCGGGCTTGGGCAGCAGGGGAGGCGGCGCCGATGCACAGGCCGCGAGAAGCAGCGTTGCGACCAGCAAAAAACCGCGACGCGACCATGGCTCAAGCTGTGACATCAAATTGGATCGCATCAGAACAAGGCGGTGAAAATTGACGCCGAGAATAGTAGCAGTGTGGATGTGAACTAGGCTTGCTTGGTCTCTGGCTCAGGCTTGTTTGAATGAACGCTAAAAGCGCGTGGCGTCAGCATAAATACTTGCTCGAAAGACCTTTTCGTACCTCGCTTGTAACCCGTGGGTCGGTCGAATCTTGTAATATGGTTACCAACTTTCACCTCTCCGAGTTACATCGGTCGTGTAAATGAACAAGACACTTCTCACCGTTACCGAACGGATTCGCCAGCGCAGCGCCGCGACCCGTGCCGCATACCTGGCCGGGATCGACCGCATGGCCGGGCGCAAGCGCGGCATCGAGCGCATGGGTTGCGCCAATGTGGCGCACGCGGTGGCGGCGATGCCGGCCAATGACAAGCTGCGCATCGTGGCCGAGAAGGCGCCGCATCTGGCCATAGTCACCGCCTACAACGATATGTTGTCGGCCCACCAGCCCTATGAGGCCTACCCGGCGCTGATCCGCGACGAGGCCCACAAGCAGGGCGCCACGGTGCAAGTGGCCGGTGGCGTGCCCGCCATGTGTGACGGCGTCACGCAGGGCTTGCCCGGCATGGAGTTGAGCCTGTTCTCGCGCGACAACATCGCGATGAGCACGGCCATCGGCCTCAGTCATGATGTGTTTGACGCCGCGCTGCTCTTGGGCATCTGCGACAAGATCGTGCCCGGTCTCTTGATTGGTGCTTTGCACTTTGGCCATCTGCCTTGCATCTTTGTGCCGGCGGGTCCGATGAGCAGCGGTCTGCCGAACAATGAAAAAGCCAAGGTGCGCGAGAAGTTTGCGCAGGGCTTGGTCGGCCGCGATGAGCTCTTGAAGGCCGAGTCCGCCGCTTATCACGGCGCCGGCACCTGCACTTTTTACGGCACGGCCAATAGCAATCAGATGCTCTTGGAGGCGATGGGCTTGCATGTGCCGGGCGCTGCCTTTGTGCACCCGCATGACCCCTTGCGCGAGGCGCTGACGCGCGAGGCGGTGCGCAATGCCTTGGCCATCACCCACAAGATGCGTTACACGCCGATCGGTCGCCTGGTCGACGAGCGGGTGATCGTCAATGCGATGGTGGCGCTCTTGGCCACCGGCGGCTCGACCAATCACCTGATTCACTGGGTGGCGGTGGCGCGCGCGGCCGGCATCATCATTGACTGGAGCGACTTCTCGGAGCTGTCCGGCATGACGCCGCTGCTGTCGCGTGTCTACCCGAACGGTGCGGCCGATGTGAACCAGTTCCAGGATGCCGGCGGCCCGGCCTTTGTGATACGGGAGTTGATGGACGCCGGCCTGATGCATGCCGATGTGTCGAGCGTGGCCGGCGATTCGCTGCGTCCGTTCGGCCGTTTGCCGACGCTCGGCGAAGGCGGTTCGGTGCTCTGGCAAGACCTGGCCCCGAGCAGTGGCGATGATGCGGTGGTGCGTACGGCCGCTGCACCTTTCAGTCCCAGCGGTGGCCTCAAGTTGCTGGACGGCAATCTCGGCCGCGCGGTCATCAAGACCTCCGCCGTGCCGGATGACCGCCATATCGTCGAAGCGCCGGCGCGCATCTTCAGTTGCCAGGATTCGATGCTGGCCGCCTTCAAGGCCGGCGAGTTGGAACGCGATGTGATCGTTGTCGTGCGCTTCCAGGGCCCGCAAGCTAACGGCATGCCTGAGCTGCACAAGCTCACGCCGCCCTTGGCAGTTCTGCAGGGCAAGGGTTTCAAGGTGGCGCTGGTGACCGATGGCCGCATGAGTGGCGCCTCGGGCAAGGTGCCGGCCGCCATCCATGTCTCGCCCGAGGCTTTGGCGGGTGGCCCGTTGGCGAGACTGCGCGACGGCGATGTGGTGCGCATGGATGCGGTCAGCGGCGAATTGCTGGCCCTGGTGCCGGCGGACGAGTGGGCGGCGCGCGAACTCGTCACCATCACGCCCGAGCAAGTGATCGAGAACGGCCACGGCCTGGGCCGGGAGCTGTTTGCTGGCATGCGCCGCAATGTCAAGAGCGCCGAAGAGGGCGCCGTCAGCTGGCTTTGAGTCTGTTGACCTTCAATAACAAGTTAGGAAAGCATCCATGAGCATCACCAACACACTCAGCCTGGCAAGTTTCGGCCCAGTCATTCCTGTCATCGTGATCCAGCGCCTGGAAGACGCCGTGCCGCTGGCCCAGGCCTTGGTGGCCGGCGGCGTGCGTGTGCTGGAAGTGACATTGCGCACCGCCTGCGCCTTGCAGGCGATGGAAGCGATGGCGCGCGCGGTGCCTGAGGCCATCGTCGGCGCCGGCACCTTGCGCACGGTTGAAGATGTGCGGGCGGCACGCAATGCCGGTTGCCAGTTCGGCGTCAGCCCCGGTTTCACGGATGCGATCGGCGCGGCCTGCAGCGAGCAAGGCCTGCCCTTGCTGCCTGGCGTGTCGACCGCCAGCGAAGTGATGCAGGCGAACGCCGCCGGCTACAACTTCCTGAAGCTGTTCCCAGCCGTGGCGGTGGGCGGCATCAATCTGCTCAAGGCCCTGGGCGGTCCCTTTCCCGATGTGGCGTTTTGCCCCACCGGCGGCATCACGTTGGACACCGCGCCGCAGTTCTTGAGCCTGCCTAACGTCAAGGTGTGTGGTGGTTCCTGGTTGACGCCGCAAGACGCGGTGGATGCCGGCGACTGGGCGCGCATTACCAAGCTGGCGCTTGAGGCCGCTGCGATCAAGCGTTAATTCGCAGGCAAAGGCCTATTCAGCATCGCTGATGCTCAGGCCTTGCTCGGCGAGCCAGGCCAGGCCTTCATCGATGTTGGCACTGCTGCGATATGGGGCAATGCTCAATGCTCGTTCGGCCAGCTTGCGCACCATCACGGCATGAAAGCGCGAGGGCAAGACATCGGTCACGGCCACCATGCCGTGTTTCACGCCGTCTTCAAAAAACTGCCACCAGGCCTCCAGCGCCTCGGGCGTGCCGCCGTCCCAATCGAGTGCGTTGCTGAGCAAGCCCCAGCTCGCGTCGCCTCGCTGCAGCCACATGGCGCGAGCCTCACGATGCAAGTTCTTGGCCGCCTGCTCATTCCACGCGCCCATGTAAACGGCCATCAAGATATCGCCTTGCCAGCGCAGCGAATAGTCTCCATGTTGCGACCAGTCGACCATGCCTATCGTCCCAAGATGTCGCGAGCTGCTTTGTTCAGGCCGCCCCGGTCTGCTCAGCGGCGGCAATCTGCCTCAGTGCTTGCTCGAAGACCTCGGGCGGCTGGCCGCCCGAAATCAAATGGCGTTGATTGATGATGACGGCGGGCACCGAGCTGATGCCCTGGGCTTGCCAGAAGGCCTCGGCTTCGCGAACTTCATCGGCCAAATCGTTTGAGCTCAAGAGTTTGCTGGCCTCTTGGGAGTCCAGACCAACGGTGACTGCTGCTTCCAGCAAGACCGCGTGCGAGCTCGGATCTTTACCTTCGGTGAAATAGGCGGTCAACAAGGCCAGCTTCAGGCGATGCTGCAAGTGCGGGTATTGCAAGCCGGCCCAATGCAGCAAGCGGTGCGCATCGAAAGTGTTGTAAATGCGGTCACGCGCGCCCTTGGTGAAACTGAAGCCCAGCTCGGCGCCGCGGGCCCGAATCGCCTCGCGGGTTTGTTCCAGCTGAGCCGGTGCCGCGCCATATTTGCGCGCCAGGTGAGCATTGATTTCTTCGCCTTCAGCGGCCATTTGCGGATTCAGCTCGAAGGGCTGAAAGTGCAGCTCGACTTGCAGCCCCGGCAACTTCTCCATGGCTTGTTCGAGAGACTTGAGCCCGATGGCGCACCAGGGGCAGGAAACGTCGGAGACAAAATCGATTCGCATGCCCGGCACTTTATCAGCCCGTGCCTTGCCGCGCCGGCCAGGTCGCCAGCAGCACACCTGCCAAGGCCAATGCATAGGCCCCCGCCTGCAGCAGACCCAATTGCTCCCCCAGCGCCAGGCCGACCAAGGCGGTGGCGATGGGCAGGAAGACCATGAAGACGCCGGCCTTGGCCGCCGGCACCTGGCGCAGGCCCGTCATCCACAGCCAGACGCTGAGCATGCTGGCCGTCGCAGCGTAAAAGACCAGCAAAGCCCAGCTCGACCAGCCGGGCCGTAGAAAGTCAAACTGCCAGGCCTGCCACAGACCCAGCGGCGTGACCAAGGCCAGGCCCCATAGATTGATCAAGGCGCTGATGCGGCGGGCCGAGATTTGCGCGGTCAGTCGCTTGCCGATGACCACATAACTGGCCTCGCAGAACGTGGCAGCGAGCAGCAGAGCGGCCCCCAGCGGTGTGGCGGCCGCAGCTCCCTGTGAAGGGTCGCGCGTGAGCGCCACCAAGCTGATGCCGGCCACGCCGAGCAAGACGGCGAGCCCGCCGCGTGTGCTGATTTTTTCCTTGAGAAAAATCCGGCTGAGCAAGGCGACGGCCGCCGGAATACCGGCCAGTATCACGCCCGCGACGATGGCCGAGCTGTAGCGCAGGCCAAAAAGCAGGCAGATCGAAAACAGAAAGTTGCCGATGAAGGATTCAAAAAAAAGCAGCCAGCGGGTACGCCCATCCAGGGCCGGCTCGGCGGGGCCGGGTTTGAGCCAAGACGCCATCAGCAGCGCCGCAATAGCAAAGCGCAGCCAGGCCAACAAAAACACCGGAAAAGCCAGCAAGAGCAGCTTGGACAGGCCCACATAGCTGCCAACCAGGCTGGTGCTGAGAGCGAGGGCGGCGTAAGCGCGCCAAGGCGTGGGCGTCAGAGTTTTGCTGTGCATCGGCCCTTCAAGTGCAGATTCAATCCCATCGCGAAAAAAAACCCTGGCGCGGGGCCAGGGCTTGCTGCTCATCACATCAACAAGCTCATT
Source organism: Paucibacter sp. B2R-40 (assembly GCF_025717555.1). Classification (GTDB taxonomy): domain Bacteria; phylum Pseudomonadota; class Gammaproteobacteria; order Burkholderiales; family Burkholderiaceae_C; genus Paucibacter_A. The sequence continues at coordinate 9,493 of NZ_JAJIRP010000008.1, forward strand.
TGGCTGTCAGCACCCAGGCTGCCAAGACCTTGGCTTCAGCAGGCGACACTTGCCCATTGGCCGGCATCGGCACCGGACCCCAGACGCCGGCGCCGCCTTTGACGATCTTGTCGGCCAGCTTGGCCACGGCGTCCTTGTCCTTGGCGTATTTGGCCGCCACGTCCTTGTATGCCGGACCGACAATCTTTTTGTCGATGGCATGGCAAGCCATGCAGTTCTTCTTTTGCGCCAGCTCGGCATTGGCAAAGGCGGCCGGCGCCAGAGCGATAGCCACCAAGGCGGTCAACGCAGGTAGAAAAGTCGTGGAGAATTTCATGCGGTCCTTTCGCTTACAAACAAAAATACTGACGCCCCGTCTAGGGTTGAATGTGAACTACAGTTTGCCCAAGGCAAAGCTTGGCTCATTCTAGAGTGCTGACCCAGCCCCTCGCACCATCAACCGGAGATCTCTTTATGTGGTTTGTTGCAATCGGCGTGTTGACGCTGCTGCTGAAGCTGTTGGGCGTGGCGCCGGTGGCGGGCTGGAACTGGTTGCTGGTGTTGGCGCCCTTCGCCTTGGCGGTGGTTTGGTGGGCATGGGCCGATTCAAGTGGTTTGACGCAGCGCAAAGCCATGCAAAGAATGGAAGAACGCAAAGCCGCACGACGGGAGAAGAACGTCGTGGCCTTGGGTCAGGGTGATCCGAACAAAAAACGCCGGTGAAGCGTGGCCCGGCAAGAGCCTATTCCTCGTCCTTGAAGCGCTGGCGAATCTCTAGCACCTGCTCCCAATGGGCGAAGAAACAATTCACACAAACGGGGTCGAAATGAGCGCCACTGTGGGCCCTTAAATGATCGGCAGCCTGTTCCAGTGACCAGGCTTTTTTGTAGGGCCGCTCCGAGGTCAGCGCATCGAACACATCGGCCACCGCGACGATGCGGCTGAAGATCGGGATTGCTGCACCGGCCAGGCCTTGCGGGTAACCGCTGCCGTCGAATTTTTCGTGGTGCCCGAGCGCAATCGCCGCACCGGTTTGCAAGACCAGTGATGAGCTGTCTTTCAAGATTTCATGGCCGATCTGCGCATGCTGCTTCATCACTTCGAATTCCTCCGGCGTCAGCCGTCCGGGCTTGAGCAGGATGGAATCGGTGATGCCGACCTTGCCGATGTCATGCATCGGGGCGGCCTCCAGCAGCAACTGCCGATCTGCATCGCTCAAACCCAGGCCGCGGGCAATCAGTTCGGAGTAATGCGCCATGCGCAGAATATGGGCGCCGGTTTCGGGGTCGCGGTACTCGGCCGCTTTGGATAGGCGCACCACGGTTTCGCGCTCGCGCGCCAGCACGTCCTGGGTCGCCTTGGCGACCTCGCCGGCCAGCCATTCGGCCCGGTCAGCCAGTTTGATTTGGGCCAATTCGAGCTCGTGCAAGGCCTGTTTGGTTTGCAGCTGGGCGGCTTCGACCAGCGCATAGGCAGCCGCGTTTTCAAGTGCGATCGCGCCGTAGGAACAAAGCGTTCGGCAAATCGCCGCCTCACGCTCACCATAGGCATCGCTGAGCACGGACTGCACCGACATCACGCCCAATAAACGCTCGCCAATCAACAGCGGTGTGAACATCATGCTGACGGTCTCAAGCGGACCTAGCAAAGAAGCCGGATGCAGTTCCGAGCTGGCCGCGCCGCTGCCGATTTGCTGCCGCTCACGGGCACAGCGGGCGGTGTGTGAGCCGGGGTGATTCAGTGGGATCTGGGGCGCCTGGATGGCCAATGCGCCCGCATTGGCAAAGGCCGCCTTCAGGCTATTGCTGCCGGGCTCCATCAGATAGACAAAGAAGCTGCTGACATCCATCAACTGCTCAAGGTGACGATGGAAGATGGCAAAAATCGCGTCGCTCTTGAGATTGCCGGTCAGCTCCAGGCCGATCTGACTCAAGACCTCCAGCGTGGCGCTGGCTTCTTCCAAGGCCTCGGCGCGTTGCGCCTGCGCTTCGGCCAACTGGCGTTGACTCTGGGCTTCCGCTCGCGCCCGTTCGTTGTCTTGCCGAACCAGCAAGGACTCGGCCCGGTGGCGCGCCTGTTCGAGCTTTTCATTGGCGCGCGCTTGGGCCGCCGCCTGGCCGAAAGCCTGGGCCTGCTGTTCATCGCCGCTGGCAGCGTAGGCATTGGCCAGATCGCTCAGCAAGTCTATCGGCACCGCATAGGCCTCAATGCTGGCGGCCACCGCGAGCGCCTGCTTCAGATAATGCAGGACCGGGTTGCTCTCGCTCATATCAGCGGGCGCGGGCAGGGCATAGGTCTGGTAGAGCTCGGCGTAGACGCGCAAGATCTTGACCTGATCCTCGGCGCCGCCTTGTTGGCGCGCCAGCTTCAGCGCCGCCGTGACCTTGCTCAAGGCTTCGTTGGCCTGCCCTGCGCGGCACAAGGACATCGCTTGGCCCGACCAAGCGCGGTAGAGGTAGGCCGCACTGCCGGCCTGAAAGGCGCTTTCTTCGGCCTTGCTGAAGTGGCGCAGGGCGGCGTCGGGCGCGCCGGTTTCTAGTGCTAGTTCGCCCAGATAGAGCTGGGCCAACATATGGCCTTGTGAAGCCGGCAGTTCCTGCAAGGCCAACATCGCTTCGTTCAGCGTTGCTTGGGCATCTGCATAGCGGCCGAGCAGGCGCTGGATATTGCCGGTCTGTACCAAGGCCATGCCGAGCGGAGCCGGCCAAGCCGCTTGGCGGGCTGCGCTCAAGCCGCGTTCGCCCCACTCCAGCGCGGCGTCCATATCGCCCAGCGAGGCCAGCGCGTCAGCCGCATTGCCGGCAGCATAGATGGCCAAACGCATTTGACCGGTGTCGGTCGCGGCATTGAAGGCCCGCACAAAGTATTGGCTGCCGGCACCGGGCTTGCCCGTCAATCCGGCGACGATGGCCTGGGTGCTGGCCAGGCAGGCGGTGGCGGCAAGCCCGAGCGACGCGCAGCGCTGCTCATCGAACAGATCGCGCAGGCTCAGCTCGGTGGCTGGTGCATCACGAAAGGCGGTGTGCGCCAAACTGCGAGCCTGCGCGGCGGCGAGGCGATCGGCGTCGCCGCCGATGCGAAAGTCTCCCATGGCGGCGTTCAAGTATTCATCGCCGAGCAGCACCTCGCCGCGCTCCAGATACACGGTGGCCAAGGCCCAGCGTGCATCGCCACTGCCGATGCGGTCGCCTGTTTGGTCAAACAGGGCCAGCGAGCTCTGCGCCAGTTGCTCGGCGGCCTCCAGCTGACCGTAAAGCCAGCTGACCTCGGCGCTGAGCAACTGCAGTCTCGCGCGATGTCCATCACGGTCGATGTCATCCAACTGGGTCGCGCTCGTCAGCAGTGATTCGGCCTCAGCGGCCAGAATCAAGGCACGGTGGCAGTCACGTTGGCGCAGTTGCCAAGCCAGCTTGATCAGCAAGGCCAGGTCTTGCGTGCCGTCCCCCCCGTTCAGCTCGGCCTCCATTGCGAGGACTTGTTGATTGAGTGCAAACCATTCCATGCTTGGCCTTGATCCCTTGCTATTTTGAAGACTGCGCCGCCACAGTTTCGCCGAAAAGTCCCAGGCCTGTGCGATGCAGAAGGCGGCGATGGCACTTTCGACCAGCGACGAAGTCAAAAATGAAGCGCGGCGACTGACTTGCAGACGCCGCCGCCTTAGCCGCGAGGTTGCTGGCTGCCCCGGCAATGCGGGCAGTGTCGGTGACAATGCCTGCACGAAATTCAGCATCGGCCTTGTTTGCCGTGGCCATATGACTGGCTGCAACAAGCCGGCGCAGCGCCGCGGTATTGAGGCAAGTTCGAGCACCAACCCAAGTGATCGCAAATGATAAGACGACTTTTGATTGGACTGGGCTTGGCGGCTGTTGTCCTGGCCGTCGCATGGCTTGCCAGCAGGGCCGACAGCAGCGCGCCGCGCACGGCCGTGCCGCTGGCGGCCGCCCAGCTTGCTGCCCAGCCTGCAGCCATCTCTGTCATCTCTGCCATCTCCGCATCAAGCCCCGCCGTGCTGCCCTTGCTGCCCACCGCGACCTTGTTTGGCGGCGCTGCGCGCATCGGCTTGACCGCCGGTGATGGCCACGCCGGTGTGCAAGACGGCCCCGCTGCAAAAGCCCGCTTTGCCGACCCCTACGGCCTGGCCATCAGCCCGGGCGGCACAATTTTTGTGGCCGACGGCGGCGCCAGCAACCGCATCCGCAGCATCAGCTCGGCCGGCTTGGTCACCGCCCTGGCCGGTGGCGAGGAAGGCTTCAAGGATGGACTGGGCGCGGCGGCTCAGCTACACACCCCTTCGGGCCTGGCGCTGGACGCTGCCGGCAATCTCTATGTCGCTGATACCGGCAACCACGCGATCCGAAAAATCAGCCCGCAGGGCTTGGTCACGACGCTGGCGGGCAAAGGCCGACCCGGCTTTCGTGACGGCGCGGGCACTCAGGCCCTGTTCAATGGGCCCATCGGTGTGGCCGTCGATGCCCAGGGTCTGGTCTATGTGGCCGATACCTATAACGACCGCATCCGCGTCATCACGCCCGAGGGCCAGGTCAGTACCTTGGCGGGAGCGAAGCTGCCCGGCTTCAAAGACGGCATGGGCAGTGCGGCGCGCTTTGACACGCCAGGGGCGTTGGCGGTCGATGCCAGCGGCGTGATCTGGGTGGCCGATACGCGTAACGACGCGGTCAGACGGATCACGCCGCAAGGCTTGGTCAGCACCTTGTTGCGTGGCAATGAGCAGGACGAAAAAGACCCGCTGCGGCGCCCGCTGAGCATTGCCGTTGCGCATGACGGCGTGCTCTACCTGGGCGTGCTGCGCCATGGTGCGGTGTTGCAACTTTCAGCGGGCGGGGCCTTGCACCGGCTCAGTGGCGGCCCCAGCGCACATTTCGCACGACCGACCGGCCTGGTGCTCGGACCCAAGGGTGAGTTGCATCTCGCCGACGCGGGCGCCTATCGGGTGCATGTGTTGCAAGTACTGCCGGCGGGCGAGAGCGAGTCAGTCATGGCGTCGGAGATAGGCCCGGCGCCCGATCTTGCATTGCCTGACACGGGCGGGCGCTGGCCGCTCAAGCCGCAGCTGCAATCGCATGAAGTGGTCGGCACGCCGGGTGAGGTGCGCGGCAGGCATGGCGGCGACAGCCGCGATCATTTGCATGAGGGCCTGGATGTAGGCGGCGCGGCCGGCGTGGAGGTGCTGGCCATAGCCGATGCGAAGGTCAGCAGCCCGGTCTCGAGTTGGGCGATGGGACAGACCAGCGAAGGCTTGGCACTTGACACGCTCAGCTACATCCATCTGCGTGTGGGCCGCAGCGCAAGCGGTCGCGTGCTTGATGCCGACCGGTTTTTGCTGCTGCATGATGAGCGAGGCAATGCCGAACGGGTGCGGGTGCGGCGAGGCACGCACTTCAAGGCCGGCGAGGTGCTGGGCAGCGTCAATTCAATGGCCCATGTACATGTGGAGTTGGGCGCGAACGGCTATAAACGCAACCCGCTGCTACTGGCATTCAATGGCTTTGCCGACCATGCCGAGCCACATATCGACGCGGTGGAGTTCTTTTTCAAGGACAGCCGCAAGCCCTTGCTGCAGAAAAAGGCCGGGCGCTTGGCCCTGCCGCGCCAGTCAGCCGGCCTGCAGGTGGTCGTGGACGCTTGGGATCAGGTCGACGACAACCAAGCGGGGCGCCGCCTCGGACTGCACTCGCTGGGCTACCAGATATTGCACAGCGATGGCCGGCCGGCCAGCGGCTTTGAGCGGGTGCGGATGAATCTTGATTTCAAGCGCTTGCCGGTCGATGACAGCGCGGTCAAGACCATTTACGCCTCGCGCAGCGGTGTCACGGTACATGGCAGCGCCGTCACCCGGTTCCGTTATGTGCTGAGCAATCAGGCACACGACGGCGAGGCCAATGCGGGCAGTCTGGACACCAGCCACCTTGCGCCCGGCGACTATGTGTTGCGCATCTCGGCACAAGACTTTGCCGGCAACCAAGCCAGACTTGGACGCGACGTGCTCTTACGCTTGAACTGAACAGTTGAACTAAGACGCTTGATACTGCTCGCGCCAAAGCTCAAAAGCCGAGGTGTCCATCGGCTTGGCGAGCAAATAGCCTTGCACCAAATCGCAGCCCGCGCTGCGCAGCACGAGCATCTCGGCCTCGGTCTCGACGCCTTCGGCGGTCACGGTCAGACGCAGGCTGTGGCCCAGCTTGACGATGGAGCCGAGCAACTCTTGGCGGCGCGCGTCGAAGTTGACGCCGTCGACAAAGCTGCGGTCGATCTTCAGCTCATGCACCGGCAGCATCTGCAAATAGGCCAGCGAGGATTGGCCGGTGCCAAAGTCGTCAATGGATAGCTTGACGCCCAACTCAAACAGCGCATGCAGCATCTGGATAGGCTCAGGCCCTGCCGCCATCAGACCTGATTCGGTCAACTCCAGGTGCAGCAAATGGGGCGGCAAGTCCGCTTCGCTGAGCAGCGCCGCGACCCGCCCGACCAGGCTGGGGTCTTGCAGATCCAGGGTCGAGACATTGACGGCGATGCTCAAACTCAGGCCCTGGGCATGCCAGGCGGACAGCGTGCGCACGGCGCGCTCCAGCATCCATTGGGTGATCTGACGAATGCGGCCCGTTTGCTCGGCAAAGGGCACAAAGTCACTGGGCGGCAACCAGCCCCGCAGCGGATGCTGCCAGCGCACCAGCGCTTCAACCCCTTTGAGGCTGCCGTCCAGCGCTGAGACTTTGGGCTGCAAAAACTGCCGCAAATGGTTGTGCGCCACTGCTTCTTGCAGGTCGGACAGCAAGCTCAGCTGCTGCTTGCGCGCTGCTTCCAGTGTCGGCACATACAGGCTGGCATGCGAGCGCAGGCGTTTGCTCTCGAACATCGCCTGCTCGGCCAGCCGCACCAGGGCTTCGCAGCCTTGGCCATGTTCGGGGAATAGCGTCATGCCCAGCGAGATAGACAAATCCAGGGTCTGGCCCTGCCAGCAAACAATATGTTGAACGGCTTGCAAGACTTTGTCGGCAACGGCCTGGGCCTGCAGCGCCTTGCTTGTGCCTTGAACCGACGGCAAGGCCAGCAACACCACAAAAGTGCCTCCGCCCAGCCGGCCCAGACAGGCCTCGTTGTCGAACAACTCGCGCAGCTTGCCGGCGGCGCCGAGCAGGACCGCATCGCCGGCCTCGAAGCCGAGGATGTTGTTGATGGTCTTGAGCCGGTCCACGTCCATGCACAGCAGCAGCGCTGCGGCCTGTGTTGCCAGCAGCGGCTGCAATAGCTCGTCGCCCAGCCTGATGAAGTGCGCGCGTTGTGCCAAGCCGGTCAGCAAGTCGATATTGGCCTGATGTCGCAATTGGCGCTCGCGGTCGCCCACCGTTTGCGCCAAGGTGTTGACGGCGCCACTGACGCGGCTGACCTCGTCGCTGCCCTGGCGCTCGATACGGTGCTCGTAGTTGCCCGCAGCGATCAAACCGGCGCCGTCCTCGGTCTTGGACAAAGGGACGGTGATGCTGCGTGTGACCGCTGCTGCCAGCGCCAGGCCGAGCAACAGGGCCACCAGGCAAGCCAGCAGCACGGCGTCTCGGTCCCGTGCAATCTGCTCCCGCAAGCGGGTCGCTTCAGCAAAAGATGCGACCTGCTCGGCGCTGGAAAGATCTCGGATGGCCTCGGCCAAGCGGCTCAGGCTGGCTTCCGTCTCGGCGCCCAACATGCGCCTTGCCTCTTCAAAAAGCTCCGCTTCAAGCAGATCAGCGGTGAAGCCGTAATGTGCACGGTAGTCCTCCAGGCGGCTGCGCATCAGCTCAAATGCGGCATGACGCGGGCCAGCAGGCAGGCGTTGATCGAGCAGCGTCAGGGCCTTGTTCAGACGCTGATTGGCCGCGTCGATGGCGGCATAGGCTAGCACCCGTTGATCACGCTTGGCGCTGATCAAAACCAGCAGCTTACGAGCGGCATCTTCAGAGCCTGCGCTGATGTCGGTGATCAACTCTGCGGTCTGCGCCTGCTCAGCCACCAGCGTCGTCAAGGCGCTGGAGAAGTGGCCGAAGCGGGTGATCGCCATACCCGCAACCAGCAGCAGCAAGACCAGCAGAATCGAGAACACCAGCGCCAGGCGTGGTCCGATTCTTAGACGAGGGAGCAGAAGGGGCATCGGGGCAGCGCGTAAACAGATGCGCCTATCTTAGGGGCCACTTTCGCTGTTTGACTAGTTGATCCGCAACCAAGTCGTTTTCAGCTCGGTGTATTTGTCAAACGCATGCAGGGATTTGTCGCGGCCATTGCCACTTTGCTTGTAGCCGCCAAACGGCACCGTCATATCGTCTTCATCGTACTGGTTGACATGCACGGTACCGGCCCGCAAGGCGCGTGCCACCCGGTGCGCCCGGTCGATATGGCTGCTCCAAACGCTGGCCTGCAGGCCGTAAGGACTGTCATTGGCCAGTGCCACGGCCTCGGCCTCGTCCTTGAAGCGCAGCACGCTCATCACCGGGCCGAAGATCTCCTCGCGGGCGATCTTCATCTGCGGCCTTGCTTCGAACACGGTGGGTTCGACGAAGAAGCCGCCGCTGTCCGCGCGCGATTGCTTGGCCCCGGCGACCACGCGGGCGCCCTCGGTCACGCCCGATTCGATATAGCCCATCACCGTGCGCAGCTGCCCCTCGTCCACCAAGGCGCCCATCACGGTGCCGGCATCGAGTGGATCGCCAGCCTGGTACTTCGGCGCCTCGGCCGCCACCAGGGCGATGAATTCATCGGCGATGTCTTCTTGCACCAAAACCCTCGAAGGCGCATTGCAGGACTCGCCCTGGTTGAAAAACATGCTGCCGGCCACGGTTTGCGCGCAGCGCTTGAGGTCGTCAAAGTCCGGAAAGACCAGAAAGGCTGATTTGCCGCCCAGCTCGTTATAGACCCGTTTCAGGTTGGAGCGGCCTGCGTACTCCAGCATCTTGCGGCCGACCCGGGTCGAGCCGGTGAAGCCGATCGCATCCACGTCCATATGCAGGGCCAAGGCTTCGCCCGCCTCATGGCCGAAGCCGGGTACCACGTTGAAAACGCCTTCAGGGAGGCCAGCTTCAAGCGCCAATTCGGCCAGCCGCAATGCAGTCAGTGGGGACTTTTCGCTAGGCTTCAAGACCACCGAGTTGCCGGCAGCCAGCGCCGGCCCGAGCTTCCAGGCCGACATGATCATCGGATAGTTCCAGGGCACGATGGCGCCGATCACGCCCATGGGTTCGCGCTGGATCAAGGCCAAGGCGTTGGGTCCGGTCGGTGCAATCTCGTCGTAAATCTTGTCGACCGCTTCCGCATACCAAGCGATGCAGCGCGCCGCCGCCGGCACATCCACGCTGAGCGAATATTGGATGGGCTTACCCATGTCCAGCGTTTCCAGCAGCGCCAACTCCTCCTTGGCGGCCATGATCAGATCGGCGAACTTGAGCAGCTCGCGCTTGCGCGCTGCAGGCGGGCGCCTCGCCCAGCGGCCATCATCGAAGGCAGCGCGTGCCGAGGCCACGGCGGCGTCGACATCGGCCGCTTGACAACGGCTAACCAGCCCCAAGCTCTTGCCGTTGATGGGTGAGATGCAGTCGAACTGCTCGCCGCTCAAGCCCTCGACCCGGCGCCCGCCAATCAAGGGTCGGCCGTCGATCTTCAAAACGGCGGCGCGTTCATGCCAGTTGATGGAGGGCTTGCTCATGGATCTGCCTTTTTCTCTATTTAGAACTTCACCACCACCGAGGCGCCGAGCAGGTTGTTGCTCTTGGAGAAGCTGCCGTCCTTGACCAACTCGAACACCGAGCGGTCGGCGCGGTCGTAGCGATACTCCAGCTTGAACGTGGTGTTGAGGTCGTAGAGGTAATTGATGCCCAGTGCCAGCGCCATTCGATTGGCGCCGCGCTCGGTGTCGGTCAGCAGCAGATCGCCAGTGTCGCCGTCGCGGCCCGTCATGGTGGGGCCGATGCCGTTGCGCGCATCGGCGCCGAAGCCCAAGAGACCACCACCGTTCTTGCTGTTCTTTAAATAATCAAATCGGCCGACGGTTTCGAACCTTGGGTTGATTTTGTAGGCCAGCAGGCCCGACAGTCCCCACCATTCGGAGTTGCGCAAGGCACCGGTATCCGGGTTGGGGCTGATCGAGGCCTGCTTTTGGCCGCCGTAGCTGACTTGGCCTTGCATGGTCCAATCGCCGCGAATGTAGTAGCCATCGACTTCAAACAGGTTCAGCATGGTGCTGCCGGTGCCGCCAATGCCGTTGGCCGCCTTGCCGTGCACGCCGGCAAAACCGAATCCGTCAAACTCCCCCTTGGCGTAGTCGACCCGGTAGGCGATCACCGGCGACTTCTCGCCTGCAGGCAACATCGAGGCATTCAAATTGGCCAGCACCGCCTTGGTGATCCATTTGCCACTCGTCAACTCCAGGCCGGCGCCGGTATAGGCAGTCGGCAAGGTGAAGTCGAACAGGAGGTTATGTGTGACGAGTTTGTTGAGGGTTGGCTGCAGCATTTCATAGCCCGACCAATCCGGCATATGGCCGGCAATCAATCGGGTCTGCAAGTCGCCCAAGGGAATCGACACGCTGGCTTCCTGGATCACGCTGCCGTTGCCGATTACCGCATCGGTGCCGCGGTTGGGTGACAAGGTCAGGTGCCAGCGCGTGCCGCCTTCGGTCTCCTTGAGCAGGTCCAGTGCGACCGTGCCGATATAAGAGTTGTCATAGTGGTAGCCGCCATTGGCCACATTGTTCAGGAACTGGAATCCTGCGCGGTTCTGATTGCGGTTATAGATGTAGCTGGGGTCCATATAGCCGCTGATCTTCAGGTTCTTCAAACCGAAGGCTTCCATGCTGTCTTCCAGCGCCTCGGTCTTGACGGCGATGCGGTTGAAGTCCTGCGCCTGCTGCGGCGTCATACCCCATTGGCCCGCTGCTGCCGCAGCCGGCGCTGCTGGCTTGGCTTCATTGGCTTTTAGGCGTTCTTCCAGTTGATTGACGCGGTCGCGCAAGGCGCGCAGTTCTTTCAGTAGTTCTTCGTTGGACTGCGCCACAGCGGCGCTTGGATAGGCGCTTGCCACTGCCAGAGTCAAGGCTGCGAATATTGGGAATTTCATCAGGTTCTCCGGTTTGTATCTATCGAATTCATGCACCACGGCCATCCACCACCGTCATCCACCACGCTGGGCTGCCGCCATCTCGGCACTGCGCCGACGCTCAGCGCGTGCGATCAAGTAACTGGCCAGCACCACACCGGTGGCCACCACCAAGATGATGACGGTGGCCACCGCATTGATGCTGGGGCTCACGCCCAAACGGGCGCGGTTGAAGATCACCAAGGGCAGCGTGGTCGAGCCCGGGCCGCTCAAGAAGGCCGACAGCACGACATCGTCCAAAGAGAGCGTGAAGGTCAAGAGCCAGGACGAAAACATCGACTGCGTGATCATGGGCAGCGTCACCAGCAAGAACACCTGCAAGGGCTTGGCACCGAGATCCATCGCGGCTTCTTCCAACTGCGGATTCAGCTCCGACAAGCGCGCCTGAATCACCACCGTCGCATAAGCCATGCCCAGTAGCAAATGGCCGAACCAGATGGTCAGCACGCCCTTGGGCAGGCTCCAACCCAGGCTGGCCTCCATCGCACGCTGCAGCGTCACCAGCATCAAGAGCAGCGACAGGCCGACAATCACCTCGGGCATCACCAGCGGCGCATTGACCATGCCGGCAAACAGCGTGCGGCCGCTGAAGCGCTTGTACTTGACCAGGGCGAAAGCGGCGAAAGTACCCAGCAGCACCGAGGCGCAGGCGGTCGCAAACGCGATCTCCATCGAGAGCTTGAGGCCGGTCAGCATCTCCGTGTCGCTGCTCAGCTCGCGGTACCACTTCAGCGTGAAGCCGCCCCAGACCGAGGGCAGCTTGGAGTCGTTGAAAGAGTAGACGATCAGCGCCAGGATGGGCAGAAAGAGGAAAGCAAAACCCAGCATCAACCAGATGCGGCCAAACCAGATGGTCGCTTTGGGGCCGAGCAGGGCGCGCGTGACGCGGCTATTCGCAGTTTGGGCGTTCATGATTTGGCGCCCCCGCCAGCTTGGCTCTCGGCTTGGTATTTATTGAACAAGGCCAGCGGCACGATGATCAACAGCACCATCACGACGGCCACGGCCGAAGCCATGGGCCAATCGTTATTGCTGAAGAACTCGTCCCACAGCACGCGGCCAATCATCAAGGTCTGCGGACCGCCCAGCAACTCGGGGATGACGAACTCGCCCACGCAAGGGATGAAGACCAGCATCGCGCCGGCGATGATGCCGGCCTTGGACAGCGGCACGGTGATGCGCCAGAACGCTTGCCAAGGCGTGGCGCCCAGGTCGCTGGCGGCCTCCAGCAAGCGCAGGTCCATCTTGGCCAGATTGGCATAGAGCGGCAAGATCATGAAGGGCAGATAGGTGTAGACCATGCCGATGACCAGGGAGAAAGGCGAGTTCATCAGCTTGCCCGCGGCCGGGATCATGCCGGCAGCCAGCAGCAGATTGTCCAGGCCAAGACCAATGATGGCCTCCGACACCCAGCCATGCTCGCCCAGCAAGCCCTTCCAGGCATAGACACGCAGCAAAAAGCTGGTCCAAAAAGGCAGCATCACCAGCATCAGCAAGGCCGGCTGCACCGAGCTTTTGGCCCTGGCCATGAAATAGGCAAAGGGGTAGCCGATGAAGAGGCAGCCCACGGTGGTGATGGCCGCGTATTTCAGGCTGGCCAGATAGGCTTTGACGTAAAGGTCATCTTCGGTGATGAAGACATAGTTGCTGGTCTTGATGGCCAGGCGCCAGACGCCGTCGGCGTAGGTGAGCAGATCCTTGAAGTGCACCGTCTCCATTTCGGAGACGCTGATCTTCAAAACGATCAGAAACGGCAAAGCAAAGAAGATCAGCAGCCAGCCATAGGGCAGGGCGATGACCGCGCTGCGGCCGCTCACAATTCGGCTCAAGAATCGACTCAAAAAAGTTGGGCGCTGCATGATGGCGGCCCGGCCTCAGTGAATCAGCACGACTTGTGCCGTCGGTGACCAGGAAGCCCAGACTTGCTGGTCCCAGGTCAAGGGCTCAGCCCGATAGCGTGCCAAGTTACTTTCACTGACTTTGAGCATCTGGCCACTGGGCAGTTGCAGGTGATAGACGGTGAACGCACCAAAGTAGGACAGCTCGCGCACCTTGGCTAGCACTTGATTGAACTCGCCCTCGGGCTTTTCGGAGCTCAGACGGATTTTCTCGGGCCGCAGCGCCACGCCGACCGCCATGCCGGCAGTGCCGGTGATGCCGTGGCCGACATAATGCTGGCAATCAGCGCAGTCGATCACGACATGGTCGGGCTCATCAACACTGAGCGTGCCTTCCATCATATTGACGTTGCCGATGAAGTCCGCCACAAAACGGGTGGACGGCGTCTCGTAGACCTCGGCCGGCGCGCCGATCTGCATGATGCGGCCTTCGCTCATCACCGCAATGCGGGTGGCCATGGTCATTGCTTCTTCCTGGTCATGGGTGACCATCACGCAGGTGACGCCGACGCTTTCTATGATGTTCACCAACTCAATCTGCGTTTGCTCGCGCAGCTTTTTGTCCAGCGCGCCCAGCGGTTCGTCCAAGAGTAAGAGCTGCGGCTTCTTGGCCAGGCTGCGCGCGAGTGCCACGCGTTGCTGCTGGCCACCCGAGAGCTGATGCGGTTTGCGCTTGGCAAACTTGCCCAACTGCACCAGTTTGAGCATGGCCTCGACGCGGGCGGCGGTTTCGTCCTTGGGCAAGCCATCGCGCCTCAAACCGAAGGCGATGTTGTCCCAGACGCTCAGATGCGGAAACAGCGCATAGCTCTGGAACATCATATTGATCGGCCGCGCATAGGGCGGCAGGCCGGCCAAGTCCTGGCCGTTCAAGATGATGCGGCCGCTGGTGGGCGTCTCGAAGCCCGCCAACATGCGCAGCAACGTCGTCTTGCCGCAGCCCGAGGAGCCCAGCAGCGCAAAGATTTCGCCCTTGGCGATATCGATAGAGACCCGGTCCACGGCGACCGCGCCGCCGCCAAAGTCCTTCACGACATTGTCGATCTGCAGATAGCTTGTCGTTGACGTGGTTTGTGCTGCTGCCACCTCGGCTGCGTTCGCCATGTTCACAGCCCCGTTTTGAATGAGGTGTAAATGCGTGTCATCTGGCGGCGGATGTCGTTATTGATCGCATCCGGGGCGGCCATCTTTTTGAGGTCGGCCTCGCTCAAGAAGACGCTGGGGTTGTTGGCCACTTCGGGCTTGACGAACTTCTTCGATTCCTTGTTCGGGTTGGCGTAGAAGACCTTGTTGCTCAAGCTCGCATGCACCTCGGGGCGCAGGATGTAGTTGATGAATTTATGCGCGTTGCCCGGGCGCGGCGCGTCGGCCGGGATCACCATCACGTCCATGAAGATGATGCCGCCGGTCTTGGGGATCAGCGCCTGGATGTTCTGGCCGGTTTTGCCGTCAATGGCGCGCTGGCGGGCGATATTGATGTCGCCGGAGAAGCCCAGGGCCAGGCAGATCGAGCCGTTGGCCAGGTCATTGATATAGCCGGAGCTGCTGAACAGGGTCACATAGGGGCGGATGGATTTCAACAGGGCGGGCACCTGCGCAAAGTCCGCCACCGACTTGGTGTAAGGCGGTTTGCCCAGATAATGCAGGGCTGCGGGCACAACCTCGGTGGCCGAGTCCAGCATGCTGACGCCGCAGCTCTTGAGCTTGGACACGTACTCGGGTTTGAACAAGAGGTCCCAGGCGTTCTCGGGCATGGGCGTGCTGCCCAAAGCGGCCTTGACCTTGTCGACATTGATGCCGATGGTGGTGTATCCCCACAGCCAGTTGACGAAGAACTCATTGCCCGGGTCCAACTTGGCCAATTGAGCCTGCACATCGGGGTCTAGATTCTTGTAGTTAGGGATTTGCGACTTGTCGATCTTGCGCAGCAGGCCGCCATCGGCCTGCAATTTGGCCCAGTAGCTGGACGGCACGACGACGTCATAGCCTGTCTTGCCGGCGACCAGCTTGGCGTGGACGATTTCGTTGTTGTCGAAATTGTCATAACGCACCTTGATGCCGGTTTCTTTCTCGAAGTTCTTGATCGTGTCTTCGGCGATGTAGTCGGACCAGTTGTAGACGTTGAGGATTTTTTCTTCCTCCTGCGCCTGCGCGACTTGCCCAAACATGAGGCCCATAGAGGCCGCCAAAAGAGACGTGACGGTGCGAAGCGTGCTCAGTTTCATGGAAGAAATCCCCTGCAAGATCAAATGAAAATCGAATAGCCGTTCTATGCCAGTCTAAGGAATGGAGGGCCAATGCCCATACGCCTAAACCCGCAGATGTGGCGGGCGCGACACCATCGCCGCGCTCCATCTTCGCGCCCTGTTCAGAGCAAATCCCGCTCGCTCAACTCGGCCAGGGTCTGGTCCAGGCAGCGCCGGATCAAGCCCATCATTTCGTCGATTTGCGTGCGGGTCATCACCAAGGGCGGCGCGACAATCATGCGGTCACCCACCGCCCGCATGATGAGGCCGTTAGCGAAACAGTACTTGCGGCAGATCATGCCCACCTCCAAGTCGCTAGCAAAAGCCGTGCCGGTTGGCTTTTGCACCGTCTTGCCTTTGACCAATTGGAGGGCGGCCATCATGCCGCAGCTCTGGGTTTCGCCGACCAGGGGGTGTTCATTCAACTCTGCAAAGCGCTGTGCCAGGTAGGGGCCGATATCGCCCTGCACATGCTCGACCACATGCTGCTCCCGCAAGAGCTTCAAGTTGGCCAAGGCCACCGCGCAGGCGGTCGGGTGGCCTGAATAGGTGAAGCCATGGTTGAACTCGCCGCCTTCGTCGATCAAGACCTTGGCTACGCGCTCGCCGACCAGCACGCCGCCCAGCGGGATGTAGCCGGAGCTGACGCCCTTGGCGAAGGTCATCAGGTCGGGCTTGAAGCCCATGGTTTCGCAGCCGAACCAGTTGCCGGTGCGCCCGAAGCCGCAGATCACCTCGTCGCTGACCAAGAGAATGCCGTATTTGTCGCAGATGCGCTGAATCTCGGGCCAGTAGGTCGAAGGCGGCACGATCACGCCGCCGGCCCCTTGCACCGGCTCGCCGATGAAGGCCGCGACCTTGTCGGCACCCAAGGCCAGAATCTTCTCCTCCAGCCAGCCGGCCGCCTTTAAGCCAAAGTCCTCGCGGCTCATGTCCTGGCCCAGCTCGAACCAATGGGGCTGTTCGATGTGGGTAATATTGGGGATGGGCAGGCCGCCCTGTGCGTGCATGCCGCTCATGCCTCCCAGCGAGGCGCCCGCCATGGTGGAGCCGTGGTAACCGTTGATGCGGCCGATGATGATCTGGCGCTCGGGGCTTCCCAACAGATCCCAATATCGGCGCACCATGCGCACAATCGTGTCGTTACCTTCCGAGCCCGAGCCGGTGAAAAAAACATGCTCAAAGCCGGGCGGGCTGATCTCGGCCAAGACCTCGGCCAGCTCGATCGCCGGCATGGTGGCGGTCTGGAAGAAGGCGTTATAAAAAGGCAGCTCGGCCATCTGCTTGGCGGCTGCCTCGATCAGGCTTTGCTGCCCATAGCCAACATTGACGCACCACAGGCCACTCATGCCGTCGAGGATTTTGTGGCCCTCGCTGTCCCAGAGGTAGATGTTGTCGGCCTTGCTGATGATGCGCGAGCCTTTCGCCGCGAGGCCTTTGAAGTCGGTGAAGGGGTGGAGGAAGTGGCGGGCGTCTGCGGCCTGCCATTCTTGGGTTGTGCGGTTCGACTTGCTCATGGTGCTTCCTGTGCTGGGCTTGGCTTTGACTTAGACGTGCAGCAGCAAATGCTCACGCTCCCAGGGCGAGATCACTTTCATGTATTCCGCGTACTCGATTTCTTTGACTTCGGAGTACACGGTCACAAAAGATTCGCCCAGAATCGCCGCTAACTCCTTTTCTGCACGCAGAAGATTGAGCGCCTCGTGCAAGCTGCGCGGCAGTTGGAAGTCGCCCAGATAAGCGTCGCCCTTGCACTCGGGCGCAGGCTCGATTTTGTTTTTGATGCCCAAGTAGCCGCAGGCCAGCGTAGCGGCCAGCGCGACATAGGGGTTGGCGTCGGCGCCGATGACGCGGTTCTCGACCCGGCGTGCGGCTGGGTCGGCGAGCGGCGAGCGGATGCCGACCGTGCGGTTATCGGTGCCCCACTGAATATTGATAGGTGCTGCGGTGAAGCGAGCCAGGCGGCGGTAGCTGTTGACATAGGGTGCAAACAGCGCCATCGCGGCGGGGATGTATTTCTGCAAGCCGCCGATGTACCAGAAGAACTCCTGGCTGGGCGAGCCGTCTTCGTTGCTGAACAGGTTGCGTCCCGTGGCCTTGTTGATCACGCTTTGGTGCACATGCATGGCGCTGCCGGGCTCGCCGGCGATGGGCTTGGCCATGAAGGTGGCGAACATATCGTGGCGCAGCGCCGCCTCGCGCACCGTGCGCTTGAAGAAGAACACCTCGTCGGCCAGGCCCAGCGGATGGGCGTGGAAGAAGTTGATCTCCATCTGACCGGCGCCGACCTCATGGATCAAGGTGTCGACATTGAGTTCCATCTTTTCGCAGTAGTCATAGACATCTTCGAACAGCGGGTCGAACTCGTTGACGGCGTCGATCGAATAGGCCTGGCGCGAGGTTTCGGCGCGCCCAGAGCGGCCCACCGGCGGCTTGAGCGGCTGATTCGGGTCGGTATTGCGCGCGACCAGATAAAACTCCAGCTCGGGCGCTACGACCGGGTCCCAGCCCTCGGCTTCGAACAGGCCACAAACACGGCGCAGCACCGAGCGCGGCGCAAACGGCACCAGCACGCCATGCCTGTCGTAGCAGTCGTGGATGATTTGCGCGGTCGGATCGATCGCCCAGGGCACCAGGCGCGCAGTGGTCGGGTCGGCGCGCAAATGCATATCGCGGTCATTCGGGCTGATGACGTCGTAGTAGGGGCCTTCCTCGGGGAACTCTCCCGTCACGCCCATCGCCACCACCGCCTCGGGCAGACGCATGCCGCGGTCTTCGGTGAATTTTTGGCGCGGCAAGATCTTGCCGCGCGCCACGCCGGTCAAGTCCGGCACCAGGCATTCGATCTCGGTGACGCGCTGCTGGCGGAACCAGTTTTCCAGTTCGCTGAAAGTGAAATTGCTTCTATCGACCATGGTGTTTCTCCGACTTTTCTTGGGTTCCGCAGAGTGCGGGAAATGAAGATGAAAAAGGCGTTGAAACTGGGCGCTAGGTCTCCGGGTCGCGCAAGGAGTCATGGCGCAGCGGATGGATCTGGTCCCGGTAGTCGCGGCAAGCTTGGCCGAAGGCTTGCAGCAGCGCCATCGAGTGCGGGTTTTGCGCCGCCTGCCATTCCGGGTGCCATTGCACGCACAGCGCAAATTGGCTGCTGTCTGCCACCACGCTGAAGGCTTCCACCAGGCCATCCGGCGCCACCGCTTCGATGCGCAGACCCGGCGCCAAGGTCTTCACACCTTGACCGTGGAGTGAATTGACTTGAATGTGCGCGTGGCCAAGCAGCGCCTCGAGCTGTCCCCCGGGCAGCACCTGCACCGGGTGCGTGTCGGCATAAGCGACTTCATTGGGCTGGCCTTCGGGCGCGCGATGGTCGTGAAGGCCGGCTTGCTCCTGCACCGCTTGGTGCAAGCTGCCGCCCAAAGCGACATTGGTTTCTTGAAAGCCGCGACAGACCGCAAACAAGGGCAGACCGGCGGCAACGGCACGCCGAATCAAGGGCAAGGTCAGCGCGTCGCGCTCGGGGTCCAGTGGCAGGGCGGGGTTGTGCACCGCCTCGCCGAAATGGTCGGGATGCACATTCGACGGCGAGCCGGTCAAGAAGATGCCGTCGGCCAATTCCAGAAGCTGGTCCAGATCATCCCGCGCCGTAGAAGGCACCACCAGTGGCAAGCAGCCGGCCAGGCGCACGGCATCGAGGTATTTCTTGCCTGCGATATGAAACGGGTGGCCATTCAGCGGCAGATTGCAGGCCGGCACCAGCACGAGGGGTTTTGCCTTGGGTTTTGTGTTCGGGGGACTCAAAACATATCCTTCAATCGGTAGTAAGCCATGCCCAGCACAAGGGCCGGCATGCGCATCAGTTTGCCACCCGGAAAGGGGCGGTGGCGCAGTTTCGAGAAACAGTCAAATCGGCCCGCATCTCCTCGCATGGCCTCGGCCACGACACGGCCGGCCAAGCCGGTCAAGGCCAGGCCATGGCCCGAGAAGCCCTGCAGGTAATAGACGTTAGCATTCGGTCCCAGACGACCAAAGTCAGGCGCGCGGTTCATCGAAATGTCGACAAAACCGCCCCAGACATAGTCGATCGCCACAGCTTGCAGCTGCGGAAATGTCGCCAAGATGCGCTGGCGCATGCTGAGTTCAAGGTCGCGCGGCGAGGCGGTGCTGTAGCTGACGCGGCCGCCGTACAGCAGGCGTTGATCTGCGGTCGGGCGAAAGTAGTCGAGCGCGAAATTGGTGTCGCAGACGGCCGCGCGCGAGGGGATCAAGGCTTTAAGGCGCTCTGCATCCAAAGGCTCCGTGCAGGCAATATAAGTGCCGACTGGCATGATGCGCTGACTCAAACTTGGCGCCAGATCTGGCGCGATTTCTTGCAGATAGACATTGCCGGCGAGCAGCACTTGGTTAGCTGTTACCGAACCCAGTGCGGTGCTCAAATGCACTTTCGTTCCTGGGGTCAGTTTGGTCACTGCGCTGTGCTCAAAGATACGCACGCCCAAGGCCTTGGCTGCCAAGCTCAGCCCCAGGCAATATTTGAGCGGGTGCAGATGGCCGGACTCGGCATCAAAACAGCCAGCAGTAAACCGCGGGCTGCTGATCCATTCCGGCAGATCCTTGCCCTCCAGCCAGCGCTGCTGAAAGCCATACTTCTGCGCCATTGCCTCGACGCTGGCTTGCAGCTCGCGCGCCTTGCGCGCGCTGGTGGCCAAGCTCAAGTAGCCGCTCTGCCATTCGCAGTCAATGCCGAACTGCGCGCTGCGTTGGCGTATCAATTGAACTGCCTCCAGGCTCATCGCCCAGATGCGTTTGGCTTCGGCCAAACCAAGCTGAGACTCGATGGTGGCCTGGTCGCAAGCCAGACCTGCCAAGGCTTGGCCGCCATTGCGCCCCGAAGCGCCGCCGCCTACTTGGCCGGCTTCCAGCAACACCACTTGCAAGCCGCTGCTCGCCAACTCAATTGCTGCCGACAAGCCGGCCAAACCGCCGCCGACGATCGCGACGTCTGCACTGATCGCTTCATTCAGCGTCGGGAAGCTCTCCGAGCGCTGCGCGGTAGCCATGTAATAGCTGTCGCGTGCGAGCTCGCGGTCTATGCTGAGTAGGCTCATAGGTATGCGCTAGGCAGTCCTTGGTGTGAATGCCAGCTCAAGCCGCGCGTTTCAAGGCACCGCGCACGGTGTCGATGATGTGGTCGATATGCTGCTTCTCGATGATCAGCGGCGGGCTCAGGGCGACGGTGTCGCCGGTGGTGCGCACCAGCACACCTTTTTCCCAGCAATCTAGAAAGACCGAGAAACCGCGCTTGCCCGGCTCGCCCGGCAGCGGCGCCAACTCGCAGCCGCCGACCAGGCCCATATTGCGTATGTCGATCACATTCGGCTCGCCCTTCAAGGAATGCAGCGCCTCGGCAAAATAGCCTTGCATCTCGCTTGCGCGGGTCAGCAGGCCATCTTCGGTATAGGTGTCCAAGGTGCCCAAGGCCGCCGCGCAGGCCAGCGGGTGGGCCGAGTAGGTGTAGCCGTGGAAGAACTCGATCAGGTGCTCCGGCCCCTGCATAAATGCATCGTGAATGAACTGCTTGGCGAACACCGCGCCCATAGGCACGCAGCCATTGGTGAGGCCCTTGGCGACCGTCATCAGATCGGGCGTCACGCCAAAGGTCTGTGCAGCAAACGGATTACCTGTGCGGCCAAAGCCCGTGATGACCTCATCGAAGATCAGCAAGATGCCGTGCTTGTCGCAAATTTCGCGCAGGCGTTGCAAATAGCCTTGCGGCGGAATCAGCACCCCGGTTGAACCCGCGATGGGCTCGACGATCACTGCCGCAATGGTCGAGGCATCGTGCAGCGCGATCAGGTTCTCCAGATCATTGGCAAACTCGGCGCCGTAGGCCGGTTGCCCCTTTGAGAAGGCATTGCGGGCTGGGTCATGGGTGTGGCGGATATGGTCAACGCCGCTCAGCATGGTGCCGAACATCTTGCGGTTTCCCACCATGCCGCCGACCGAGATGCCGCCGAAATTGACGCCGTGATAGCCGCGCTCGCGGCCGATCAAGCGGGTGCGCGCGCCTTCGCCGCGCACGCGGTGGTAGGCAATCGCCATCTTCAGCGCGGTTTCCACCGCTTCGGAGCCGGAGTTGGTGAAGAAAGCCTTGTTGAGGCCGGCCGGGGTCAGCTCAATCAAGCGCTCCGCCAGCTCGAAGGCCTTGGGGTGGGCCATCTGGAACGGTGGCGCAAAATCAAGTTCAGCCGCCTGCTTTTGAATGGCCTCGACGATGCGCGGGCGATTGTGGCCAGCGTTGACACACCACAGGCCGGCAATGCCGTCCAGCACCTGGCGGCCTTTGTCGTCGGTGAAATACATGCCGTCGGCGCCGGTGATCAGGCGCGGTGCCTGCTTGAACTGGCGGTTGGCCGTGAACGGCATCCAATAGGCGTCTAGTTTGGCGTCGGGATTGCTTGACATTTTGCGACCTTGTCTGAGTGCATGGGGTGTAGCCCCGAATGGCTAACAGTCTAGTCAAGCGGCGACGCAATAGGTGAGCGCATTGGCAGGGCGTTAACCCGATGTTTTGCAATTCGACGTCATAATTTCGACATCTTCTGGTGGAATATGCGAAATATGAGTTCTGAAGTGAAATTGGATGCGATTGATCGCAATATCCTGAATGAGTTGCAGAAGGACGGGCGGCTTCCCAATGTGGAGTTGGCGCAGCGCGTGCATCTGTCGCCCTCGGCCTGCTTGCGGCGCGTCAAGCACTTGGAAGACACTGGCGTGATTGCCCAGTATGTGGCCTTGGTCAACCCGCGCGCGGTCGGCAAGCAAGGCATCAGCTACACCATCATCAATTTGGAGCGTATGACGACGGCGGCTCTGGCCGCTTTCGAGGGGGCGGTGCTGGCCAGCCCGGATATTTTGGACTGCTTTTATGTGGCCGGCACCAACGACTATGTGATCCGCTTCGCCTACAAAGATGCCGAGGATTTGGAGCGCTTCCACACCGATGTCTTGATGCAACTGCCCGAGGTGGCGCGCTCCAACTCGATGTTGGTGCTGCGCACGATCAAACGGACGACGGCGTTCAATCTTTAGTGGGCTCCGAATGGGCTCGGCTACATTCCCGGCTGTTTCATCATCGCTAACTCCAAACCTCTATGTATAAATCTATTCCCGCTTTTTGTTTGGGCTTGTTGTTGATGCAGGCTGCGCAAGCCGATGATTTGTTGGGCATCAAGGCCATGTTGGGCGACACAGCGCGCTCGCCGGTGCCGGGCGGTTGGACGGTAGGCGGCGTGGCCTACACCGGGTCCTCTGTCTACAAGGACGGACCCAACACGACCTTGCCCATCCCCGGCGGCATCTATATCGGCAAAGACTTTATGTACCTGGGTGATCGCGCCTTTTATACCTTCGCGCGTCAGGGCTCCATGCAGTTGTACGGTCGCCTGCGGCTGCGTCTGGGCAATCTCGATCCGGCCGATACGTCCAAATGGGATGGGATGGAAAAGCGCAAGGGCCAGCTTGAAGCGGGTTTAGGCTTTGGCCTGGTCAGTGATGTCGGTCTCTGGACGGCGCGCTTCAGCAGCGACGTCAGTGGTCGCAGCAAGGGCACGGAACTGCTCTTCAACTGGTCGGCGCCCTTGGTGCATGAAAACTGGATGGTGATGCCAGGCTTGGGCGCGATGTGGCGCCAGGACAAACTGGCTAACTACTACTTCGGTGGCGTTTCGGCGGCAGAGGCTGCGCCTGGACGGCCAGCCTATAGCGTCGGCCATGCATGGTCCTTGGTGCCCAGTATGGTGGCGTCCTACCGGATCAATCCGCAGTGGTTGATCGGCGGCATTCTCAGTGCAGATGTGTTCTCGGACCGGATCAAAAACAGCCCGTTGGTGCAGCAAAGAGCGCGTTACGACATATTGCTAGGCGTCGGCTACGTTTGGCGCTGAATTCTGAAAAATCCGAGCGCCCTCGCGCTCAAACTGCCAGGATGGAATTGGCCAAGTTCAGTCCCGACAGTATCAACAGCGCAGCCATCGTCAATTGTTCCATCGGCAGACCACGTGCTTCACCGGCAAAAACCTTGTTGTCAAAGCCGCTGCCAGTCGTGCTTGGCACTTTGGCGTCACTGGGCATAGGCGTCACGAAATAGTGCTGCGATGTGGCGATGAACTTGTTCAGTGCAAACATGGAAGGGCTCCCTATTCAGGTCATAGTGACCTTTGTTCTATGGAGGTCCAAGTCATGGATGGCTTGATGATCCATCGGGCTTGGGCCGTTCGACGCATCTAACAATGCATCTCGGCCCTCAGTGTCACGAAACTCAGTGAAAACCCTATGACAAACCCAAGGGAAAACCCTTAATTTTGCGTCAAACGTGAATTAATGCTGTTTTGCAGCATTGTCAAAGCCGGAATCAGTTGTACGGCCAACATGCTGACAAAGATCAGGGCGCAGCCAATCAGTCCGGCGGAGCCCAGGCGGTCGCCCATCAGGTAGTAGCCAAACAGTGCGGCAAACAGGGTCTCGGACGACAAGATGATGGCCGCGTCTGCTGCATGCGCGTAGCGCTGCGCAACCACTTGAGCGGTGAAGGCCACGCCGACCGACATCATGCCGGTATAGACCAAGGGCCAAGCGGCCGCCTCGACGGCAGACCAGCTCATAAGCTCATTGAAGCAGGCCCATGCCAAGGCGAGCAGGCCGCAGACGGCGAACTGGCCGCCGGCGACCAAGAAGGGAGCTTCCATGCGGTCTGCCACCCGCCCCACCAGCACGACGTGAAAAGCCCAGGGCAAGGCCGAGCAGATCACCCACCAGTCCCCTACGCCGATTTCCAAACGCTCTGCGCCGGACAGCAAAAAGGCGCCGGCCAGACAGGCCAAGGCCGCCGGCCAAACCGACCAATGTGGCAGATGCCGCCACAGCAACCAGCCCAAGACCGGCACCAAAGGTACATACAGCGCCGTCAGGAAGCCGGCATTGGTGACCGTGGTGCTGACAATGCCGATCTGCTGCATTGCCGCGCCCAGCAGCAGCAGGCTGCCCAGACCAGCAATTTTGGCGCCGTCGATTTGGCGCAGCGGCCGGCCCTTGAGCGCCAGGCTGCGCCACTCAAACCACATCAAGGGCGCCACCATCAGCGCGCCGATCAGAAAACGTATGCCCGTGAACGCCATGGGGCCGAGATGCTGCATGCCGTGGCTTTGTGCCACAAAGGCCGAGCCCCAGATCAGTGCGATGACAACAAGAAGCAGATTGGCTTGGATGCGGGACATAGGGGAGGGGGGGGGGGAGGCAACTCTTTAGGCGCAACCCGACATTATCGAGCAGAGCCTCAGTCCCGCGCCCAAGCGTCCAGATAGTCCAGTTCTTCCTGGCTGAAGCCCGCTAGCGCGCGCGCACCGCGGTTGAAGGGCGGCCGCAGGCGCGGCGCTTCAAAGCGGATCACCAAATCCGGGTAAAGGGCCACCGGGTCCAGCCCTTGCAATTCACACAGGTAGCGATACCAATGATTGCCGATCAGTACATGGCCGACCTCCTCGCGCAGGATCACGTCCAAAATCTCCACCGCCCGCATGTCGCCGGCGCGGGCCAGCTTGGCCTGCAGCGGCGGGGTGGCGTCAAGGCCGCGCGCCTCCAAGGTGCGCGGCACCAGGGCCATGCGCGCCAACACATCGCCGGCGGTGCGCTCGGCCATGGTCCACAAGCCGTCATGGGCATCAAAGTCACCATACGAGTGGCCCAGGCTTTGCAAATGCGCGTGCAACAAATTGAAGTGCTGAGCCTCTTCGGCAGCGACCTTCAGCCAGTCCAGGTAAAATTGGCGAGGCATATCGGCGAAACGCCAAACCGCATCGAGCGCCAAATTGATGGCGTTGAATTCGATATGGGCGATCGCATGCAGCAGCGCCGCGCGCCCGGAGGCAGTGAAGGGCGAGCGCTTGGGCACTTGAAGCGCCGACATCAGCTGCGGCTTGAGCGGCCGCCCCGGCACGCCCTCGGGGCGCGCGATCTGCAAACTCTCATCGAGCGGCAAGCCGGCCAAGACCTGGGCATACAGGTGCTGCGCGGCGGCGGCTTTTTCGGCCGGATCTTGCAAACATAAAACCTTCAGGGCCAGCGAGCGAGTTTCCATGCTCGAATTATCGGTTGGCTGCGCTCGCGCACTTAAAATCAACGTTTTTCGTCGGGAGGCGCATGGCCATCTATCAGTTGGACGAATTTAGCCCGGAGATGGCCGACTCGGCCTGGGTGGCCGAAAGTGCCGAAGTCATCGGCCGCGTCAGCTTGGGCGCCGAGGTGTCGGTTTGGTTCAAGGCGGTGCTCAGAGGCGATACCGAGCAGTTGACCATTGGCGCCGGCACGAATATCCAGGACGGCTCGGTCTTGCACGCTGATCACGGTTTTCCGCTGGTGCTGGGTCAGGGCGTGACGGTCGGCCACCAATGCATGTTGCATGGCTGCACGGTCGGCGACTACTCGCTGATCGGCATCGGCGCGGTGGTGCTTAACGGCGCGCGCATCGGCAAGCATTGCCTGGTCGGCGCGGGCGCCTTGGTGACCGAGGGCAAGGAATTCCCGGACGGCTCGCTGATTGTCGGCAGCCCCGCCAAGGTGCTGCGCCCCCTGACCGAAGCGCAAATAGAAGGCCTCAAGGCGAGTGCTGCGCATTACATCCAGAACAGTCAGCGCTATGCGCAAGGCTTGAAGAAACTGAAGATTAATTCCAATGAGTGAACTGCATAAATTTTTGTTTGAAGGTCTGCCGGTGCGCGGCATGTTGGTGCGCTTGACCGACAGCTGGCGCGAGGTCTTGCAGCGCCGTGAGGCGGTTGGGGCACATCCGCCCGAGCTGCGTGCGCTGCTGGGCGAAATGGCCGCTGCGGCGGTCTTGATGCAGTCCAATATCAAGTTCAATGGCGCCTTGGTGCTGCAGGTCTTTGGTGACGGCCCGGTCAAACTGGCCGTGGCCGAGGTGCAACCGGATTTGAGCTTTCGCGCGACCGCCAAAGTGGTCGGCGAGGTGCCTGCGGGTGCGCAGTTAGAGGCGATGCTCAACGTGCATGGCCAGGGGCGCTGCGCGATCACGCTCGATCCCAAGGATCGTCTGCCGGGCCAGCAACCCTATCAAGGCGTGGTGCCGCTGCATGGTGATCAAAAAGAGCCGCTGCAAAAGCTCTCCGAGGTGCTGGAGCATTACATGCTGCAGTCCGAGCAGTTGGACACCAAGATGATTTTGTTCGCCAATGACGAGATCGCCGCCGGCCTGTTGATCCAGCGTCTGCCCATGCAGGGTGAGGGCAATCTTGAGGGACAGGGCGCCCGCAATGAGGATGACATCGGCCTCTCCGATGCTTTCAACCGCATCAGCATCCTGGCTTCGACCTTGACTGCCGATGAGTTGCTGGGGCTGGACGCCGAGACCGTCCTGCGCCGCCTGTTCTGGGAGGAGTCGGTGCGCCGCTTTGAGCCGCTAACGCCCAAATTCGCCTGCACCTGTTCGCCCGAACGTGTCGGTCAGATGCTCAAGGGCTTGGGGCGAGAAGAGCTGGATTCGGTGCTGGCCGAGCGAGGCAATGTCGAGATCGGCTGCGAGTTCTGTGGCCGCCAGTATCACTATGACGCGGTCGATGTGGGCGAGCTGTTTGCCTCGGACCTGGCACAAGCCGGCGGCAGCGGCACGGTGCAGTAGGGCCGCAGGCCCCGTCGTTGAATAGCAACTAGGGGATTGACTCTCCCGCACCGAACTGCGACCTTCGCGGGCTTGCAGGGCCCGAGCCAAGGCCTTGCTTGGCTACGTACCGAAGTCGGTCTGGGGAGAGTGCGATGTCAGATTCCAAAGGCGGCGGCATACCTTGGACCAGTGTGGCGGTGCTGGTGGCATTTGTAGGCAGCACGCAGCTGGTGCCACATGCCTTCGAGCAACTCAGACCGGCCGAGAAGGAGCGGGCACAAAGCTCGCTCAGTGCCGAAATGGAGGTCGACGCCAGGCTTTGGGAAGACCCTTTTGCGGCCTTGCGTCGCTATGAGCTGGAGCGCGCCGAGCGCTGCGAGCGCGTCGTCAAGACCTCCGGCATCGCGGCCTGCCGCAGCAGTTGGGAAGGCGCGCGTCGCCCCGAAGTCTTGCGTGACCGGCTTGACCGGGACGGCGACAAGGACGTCAGTGAGTCACTCGTTGTGCTGGCCTTGGTGCCTGGCAACCCTTTTGTTGGCGCAGAAGAGGGGCGACGGCGGACCCGCTATGCCGTACTCGCCGGTCTGCAAGCTCAAGGTTATGTGCCTGACAACGCCGAGCGCATCGGCCTGCTCGAATTTGATGTTCAGCGCCTGACCAATGACTGCGAGGCGGCGCGGGCCGCGCGCCGGCATCAGAGCCTCAATTCCCCAGAGGCGCCTGCCTCTGGGGCAGCCGCCTCAACGTCCGCCTCAACGTCCGGCTCTACCTCCGCCTCCACGTCAGCTCAACTACTTTCCAACAACGATCCTCCGGTTTGCCGCGAGTTGCGCAGGGCCGGCGCGCCAAAACCGTCCGACAAGGCCAAGTTCACCGTCCCTTACGAGATGCTGGCCAAACGCAATCGTCACCGTGAAGCCGATACGACGGGGCCGTTACGCCGGTTTGAGCAAGTGGCTGTGTTGTGGGTCGATGAGTCTGCGCTGCCTGACTCCAAGCTCGACGGCTTGGCGCGCATGGTGGACGCCATGTTCGGGCCCGAGTTGGTGGCCAACCGCGCTCCTTGCGTGAAGCCCAGTCGCACCGTGCCTCGCTTGGCCATCATCGGGCCCTCGTCCACCGACGCCTTGCGCACCGCACTGAGCGACTTACGCCGCGCCAGCGAGGTTTTTGCCAAGGATTCAAAACCAGTTTTCGAAGCGCTGGGCGAGCGCGGACTCGCTTGTGACTGCAAGGCTGCCGCCGCATCGGTGATCGCCAATGCGCCGGCGCAGGAGAGCGAAGTCGATAGTTCCGCCGGCAGCGCGCCGCAGGAGGCGCGCGTTTTCAACAAGGCCGAGCAGGTGCTGAGCTGCCCTTTGCTGGCCGACCCAAGGCCGGCCTTGCAGGGCTACCGGCTTTTGGCGGGAGCAAAGATCTTCAACTCGGCCTCCACCGCGTCGAGCAATATGCTGGATGAGTTGCGCAAGCAGGATTTGGACGCTTTCTTGAATGAGAAGTTCAACCGCATGCTGGGCGACAAGCCGCCGGTGAAGATCGATTTTCAGCGCACGATCAGCACCGATAACGAGTTAATCAAACGCTTGGTGGCCGAGTTGCAATTGCGCCTGCCGGCCAATGAGCAGCGGCGGCTGGTGGTGGTGGCGGAGCGAGACTCGATCTACTCGCAGTCCTTGGTCAATGAGTTGCAACATCGGCTGAAGGATTTTCACAACTTGAGCTTCGAGCCGGTCTATTTCTTTCGCGGCATTGACGGTGTGACGACCCGCGATGCTGGGCGTGAAAGCAATGAGCGCGCTGCCGCTAGCAAGGCGACCGCCTTGGAGTGGCCTGAAAGCCGTGATCAGCTCGACTATCTGCGCCGCTTGGCCAGCTCTTTGAGGAACAGCGAAGCCCCGGGCAGCGGTGGACCCATCGGTGCCATCGGCATTCTGGCCAATGATGTGCACGACAAACTCTTGGTCCTGCAAGCGCTGCACGACACTTTCTCGGACAAGGTGTTTTTCACCACCGATATGGACGCGCGCTTCCTGCATCCGCGTGTCCAAGCGTTCACCCGAAATTTGATCGTCGCCACCAGTCTGCCGCTGGAGTTCTATCCGCCCAAGCCGGGCCTTGTCGACTTGCAGGCCGGCACACCGCCGCTGCGCGATGTCTATCAAACCGCCAGCTATTTGGCCGCCCGGCGAGCAGCTTGTCGCAGTGTTGAATGTCTGGACGAGGAAAAGTTGGCCGCCAGCGATGCACTTGACAACCCGTCGCTGTACGAAATTGGCCGCAACGGCGCCGTGCCGCTGAGCGGTTATGCCTTGCTGAATCAGCCAGCAAATTCAGGCTCGGCGCGGTTGATCGTGGCGGGATTGGTGGCAGCGCTGATGCTGATTGGGCTGTTGGTATGGCCCTCAACGCCGGCGATCAGGCAAGCGCGGATGGCCTATTTGCGCCGGCCTCTCGCGCCCGATGCCTTGCCGATGAATTTGCCTGCGGTGGTGTTGGTGGCTTTGCATGCAGCGCTGTGTGCCTATGTCTTTTGCTCGCTGATCGAGCTGGTGCGGCCGCAGCAAATGAGCTTTGCCCAGACCTTGATTTTGTCGGCATTGGCTGCATTTGCCGCTTTGCTGGCGGTCATGCCCAGCTTGCTGGCGCAGCAGCGCAACGCCGTCGCTTCGACGGCGGAGCAAGAGGCGGGTGTCGACAAGCTGCATGTGGCGGTGTTGGCCTTGATTGCCTGTGCCTGGGTCTGGGTGGCTTGGCCGGGCGCCGAATACAAGGTCTGTCTGGATTGCGAACCCGTGACCTGGTTGCAAGGTGTCAGCGCATGGCCCTCGCAACTGATCCATTTATTGGCCTTGATGACCATTCTGTGGACGCTGGACTTTGCTTGGTCCGACACGCTCAGGCGCATGCACCAGGATTCGGCTTGGCTGCAACTGCCGCAGGCCAAGGCGCCCGGTGTTTCGCGCATCGGTGTGCAGGGCATGCTCAAAGGCTGGTTCAGACAGATCAGCATTTCGACCTGGCAGCGGCCCTGCGGCGAGAGCAGTGACTTCTTGAGCTTGTGGACACAGTACGGTGAGCGCGGCGACAGCCGGCCGCGCGCCGCGCGCACGATTGTTTGGTATTTGATCAGTGTGCTGGTGGTCACGGCGCTGTTCATCGGCCTCAGCGAAGGGCAGGTGCCCGAAGTGCCCGTGCGCGGGTCCGAGCATCGGCAATTGGTGCGAGCGACCCTGTATGCCACTTTGCTGTTGTTGCCGCTGTTGGTGGTGGCGGTGGCGGACGCCACCATGCTGGCCTTTCGCTTCATCGGACACTTGAATTGCGGTCGTTCGGCCTATCCGCAGGCCACGATTGCGCATTTCGCCCAGCAGTTGGGTGAGTTGCATGCGCCGCTTTGGCAGCGTTTGTTCCCGGCACGTTTGGAGGAGCGGCAAGACAGCGTCTCGGCTTTGCCCCAAGGTGGACCCCAAAGTGGCGCTTTCCACTGTTTGTTGGACGACTGGCTGGATGTGCAAGTGGTGGCGCGGCGCACCGAATATGTCTCGCGCCTGGTGATCGGCCCATTTCTTGTGTTGGCCCTGCTGGTGGTGGCGCGCAGCCGACTGTTCGACAACTGGTCGCTGACACCGGCGATCGCTGTTTCCATCAGCCTCTACCTGATTTGGCTGATCGTGCTGGCATCGTTATTGAAAATTGCAGCAGAGAAAACCCGCAAGCGCGCGCTGGCCAGCATGAATGCCGATCTGCGCTGGTTGGCAGGAGGCCGGTCCGATATGGCGGTCTTGGTGGAACCCTTCAAGCGCTTGATCGCCTCGGTTGAGGGCAATCAAACCGGCGCGTTTGCGCCGATGTTCGAGCAGCCCTTGTTGAAGGCCTTGCTGGTGCCCTTGGGCGGGGCCGGCGGAGCGCAGCTGTTTGACTACCTCTTGCTGGCGCGGTGATCCCGTTAGACTGAGGCCTAATTCTTGGAGTGCGGCATGTTCGGAATTACCGATTACCCGGCGTTTGCTTTGGCCATCATCGTGTTTTTGATGATTCCCGGGCCCGGCAATCTGGCCTTGATCACCTCGACCGGCAAGGGCGGCATGCGTGGCGGTATGGCGGCCACCCTGGGCGTGATCGCCGGTGATCAAATTTTGATGTGGCTGGCGGTTGCGGGTGTGGCCGCCTTGTTAACGGCTTACCCAAGTGCCTTTCAGGTGGTGCAATGGTCGGGCGCGGCCTATCTGGCCTACCTGGGCGCGAAGATGATGCTGGCCAAGCCGGGCGCGGCGCCGCTGCTCAATATTCGGCCACGCGACTATTTCAAGCAGACGGTCTTGATCACCTTGCTCAACCCCAAGGCCATCATCTTTTACATGGCCTTTTTCCCCTTGTTTGTCAGCCCGACTCGGCATCAAGGTTTGCTGACCTTTGCCGCGATGGCGTTGACGATTGCGGTGCTGACCTTTGCCTATGGATTGGTGATGGTCTTGTTGACCCACCATTTGGCCGAGCGCATGCGCGCCAAGCCGGCCGTCGGTGTTTGGTTGAACCGGGTGGCGGGCTTGTTTCTGCTCGGTTTCGGGGCCAGGTTGGTGTTGAGCAAATAGGCGGATCGAAAAGGCCAGGCCCGTGCATATTGGTATCTTGACAGGTGGCGGCGACTGCCCCGGCCTGAACGCGGTGATCCGCGCTGTGACGCTGGCGCTGATCAATCAATGCGGCGCCCGGGTGACAGGCATCCGCCGCGGTTTTTTGGGACTTCTGGATCGGCAGGTGCTTGCGCTGGACGAGGCGGCCGTCGGTGGCATCTTGGCGCAAGGCGGCACCATTTTGGGTACCCACAATCGCTGTGATCCGTTCCATTATTTCGCTGCGGGAGGGGCCGATGTATCCACCGATTTGATGGAGTATGTGCAGGAGTTGAACCTGGACGCCTTGGTCGTGATCGGCGGCGATGGTTCGATGGCCATCGCCAACAAGCTCAGCCGCATGGGCCTGCCCATTGTCGGCGTGCCCAAGACCATAGACAACGATTTATGCCTGACAGACCGCAGCTTCGGCTTCGACAGTGCGGTCAGCATCGTGGCCGAAGCGCTGGACCGGCTGGAGACCACCGCGCGCAGCCATGGCCGGGTGATGATTGCCGAGACGATGGGACGTTATGCCGGCTGGATCGCATTGCAAGGCGGCATTGCCGGCGCGGCCGATGTCATTCTGATTCCTGAGCTGCCTTATAGCGTGGCGGCGGTGGCAGATGTGTGCCGCCGGCGCGAGCAAGCGGGCGCCGGCCACACCCTCATATGCATCGCCGAAGGGGCGCATCCGCGAGACGCAGGTATGGTCGTTAGCCAAACCTTGGCCGACAGCCCCGACCCGGTTCGACTGGGCGGAGTCGGTGCCGTATTGGCCCATCAGTTGCAGGGTTTGTTGAGCAGCGAGGTACGCTCAACCTTGCTGGGTCATGTGCAGCGCGGGGGATCGCCGACCGCGTTCGATCGCATTCTGGCGACGCAATTCGGCTGGGCCGCAGCTCAACTGGTCAAACAGGCAAGCTTCGGCCGCATGATTGTTTTGCAAGGCTCTGAGATGCGCGATGTAGCCTTGGCCGAGGTGGCCGGGCGTAATCGCTTGGTG
Organism: Paucibacter sp. B2R-40; assembly: GCF_025717555.1. Taxonomy (GTDB): domain Bacteria; phylum Pseudomonadota; class Gammaproteobacteria; order Burkholderiales; family Burkholderiaceae_C; genus Paucibacter_A. The sequence continues at coordinate 42,039 of NZ_JAJIRP010000008.1, forward strand.
CCGCTGGATCACCCCTTGCTGCTGGCCGCGCAGGGCCTGGGCTTGTCTTTAGGCCAGTAGCTTTGGCGCACTTTGCAGCACCAGATGCTCGCATTCGGGTACATCGCAGTTATCACAGGCCCAGCGCCATTCGGGCAGGGCGTCCTGCCTGTTGCTGAGTCGGCTGAACAAGCCGCGCTTGGGACTTGGTTTGGTTTTCAAGAGTGGCGTGATCACGTTCAAGGCCGCATCCACCCGAGCCTGCTCAAGGCCCGCGACAACGGACCAACTTAGGCCAGCGCTCAGGAGTGCACGCCGAATCAATCCGTCGATGGGTGCTCGGACCTGTGGGCCGTCGCGCTGAATGCCATCGGCTACCCAGGGCAGATCCAAGGCGGTCAACAAGGTCAGCGCGCAGCGCCGGTGAAAGGCCTGGGCCGCCGCCATCAAGCTGTCGTCTTGAAAAAGATATTGGCTGTAGACGGCGGTCATCAAGGCCGTGGTGTCGCAAACGACGATGTCGTTGAGCGCGGTGGCGGCGTCGATATTGGCCATATGCTCGCCGGCGATGCTGTGCTGCTCGTCGGCGCGAGGGGTGCGACCTGCCGCTTCGCACCAACTGCGCAAACGCTCTGGAACGGTGACGCAGCGAAGGCCGGTGGCTTCGGCCAGGCTAAGGGTCAGGTCTTGCGCTAACGCCGACTTGCCCGTGCTCTCGGCGCCGACGATGGCGATCAGCATGGCTGTCACGTTGGATCGCCTGCGCTCATCAAGCGGCGGCTGCCCGAGGTGGCAGCCGCTGCGCCCAGGCCCGCCAGCCGGCCACCGACATCGGGATGAAGACGGCATACAGCAGCACCGTCAGCCAGTAGCCCTTGTAGGCAAACAGCGCCACGCTGACCACATTGACCAGTACCCAGACACTCCAGTTTTCCTGGTACTTGCGTGCCAACAACCATTGGCCCAAGAGGCTGGCCACGGTCGGGAATGCATCCCAGAACGGCACTTGCGAATCGGTTTGATGTTGCAGGAAAAAGCCCAGTGCCGGCCAAGCCAGCAGCGTGGCAAGCACGGCGACGGCCAGCCCCTGCGGGCTTAAGCGCCGCACGCGTAACGCTTTGCCGTCCTCGCCCTTGCCGCGCAGCCACTGCCACCAGCCCCATAGCGCAAGGGCTGCGAACAGCAGTTGCAGCGAAGCTTCGCCGTAGAGCTTGCCGCTCCAGAACAAGACAAAGTAGAGCAGCGAGCTGATGATGGCCAAGGGCCAGGCCAGCATATGCACGCGCATATTGCAGAGCACCATCCAGACTGCCAGGGCAAAGGCGATGATCTCGATCCAGGTGATGGGGCTGCCGAGCAGCTCAAAAGCCGGCAAGAGCAGGGCTTGCAGCGGCTGTAACAGCGCGTCCATGGCGTTCAGCAGTCCAGCGCTCAGCGGCGGACTTGGACGAAGATTTCGTCGGGCTTGATCATGCCCAGCTCGAAGCGGGCCTTTTCCTCGACCATTTCCAGGCCTTCGCGCAGGTCGCGCAACTCGGCCTCGAGTTGCGCGTTGCGAACCCGCGCTTGTTCATTCTCGGCTTGAGTCTGTGTGAGCACCGCGCGCAGATGCACGCCGCGCGGCAGGCCACCCTTGCCCAACCAGAGTTGGGCTTGGATGGCCAGCAAAAAGGCGACGAGGATGATGCTGATGACTTTCACGGCGGCAGTTTAGCCGAGCAGCAAGCTCGGCGTGCCTGTGACTGAGAACTTTTAGCTTTGCTGAAACTTCGCGGTGAAGCGAGTGACCGTTGGGCTAGGCCACCGACGTATGGCGGTCGCGCAGTAAAAAGTTCTCAGCCTTTAGCGCAGGTTGTAGAACGCGGCGCGACCAGGGTAGTAAGCGATATCACCCAGGTCTTCTTCGATGCGCAGCAACTGGTTGTACTTGGCCATACGGTCCGAGCGGCTCAAGGAACCGGTCTTGATCTGGCCGGCATTGGTGCCCACGGCGATGTCGGCAATGGTTGAGTCTTCGGTTTCGCCCGAACGGTGCGAGATCACCGCGGTGTAGCCGGCGCGCTTGGCCATTTCGATCGCGGCGAAGGTCTCGGTCAAGGTGCCGATCTGGTTGATCTTGATCAGGATCGAGTTGGCAATGCCTTTGTCGATGCCTTCTTGCAAAATCTTGGTGTTGGTCACGAACAAGTCGTCACCGACAATTTGTACGGTCTTGCCCAGGCGGTCGGTCAACAGCTTCCAGCCGTCCCAGTCGCCTTCAGCCATGCCGTCTTCGATCGAAATGATCGGGTACTTGTCGACCCAAGTGGACAACATGTCGGTCCACTCTTGAGCGCTCAGGCTCAGGCCTTCGGCGCCCAACTCGTACTTGCCGTCCTTGTAGAACTCGCTGGCGGCGCAGTCCAGGCCGATGGCGATTTGCTCGCCGGCCGTGTAGCCGGCCTTGTCGATGGCTTCCAGAATCATTTGAATCGCGGCTTCGTGGTTTTCAACGCTTGGCGCAAAACCGCCTTCGTCGCCCACTGCCGTGCTGATGCCCTTGTCATGCAGGATCTTCTTCAGCGCGTGGAACACCTCGGCGCCCCAGCGAACGGCTTCACGGAAGCTCGGTGCGCCCACCGGGATGATCATCAGCTCTTGCAGATCCAAGCTGTTGTTGGCATGCGCGCCGCCGTTGATCACGTTCATCATCGGCACCGGCAATTGGCACGCACCCATGCCGCCGAAGTAGCGATACAGCGGCAGGCCCGACTCTTCGGCCGCAGCGCGAGCGACGGCCATGGACACGGCCAGCATCGCATTGGCGCCCAGGCGGCCCTTGTTATCGGTGCCGTCGAGGTCGATCAGCGTGCGGTCCAGAAAGGCTTGCTCGGATGCGTCCAGACCCAAGACGGCTTCGGAGATTTCACCGTTGATGTGCTCAACAGCCTTCAGCACGCCCTTGCCAAGGTAGCGGCTCTTGTCGCCATCACGCAGCTCGATCGCTTCGCGTGAACCGGTCGATGCGCCGGACGGCACAGCGGCGCGGCCCATCACGCCCGACTCCAGCAACACATCGCATTCGACGGTAGGGTTGCCGCGGCTGTCCAAGATTTCACGCCCGACGATGTCAACAATGGCACTCATTCAAAATCTCCGAAAGGTTTAAACAAACAATTGGTCTCGACCGCATCTTGCCAGCTAGTAGTTACCAGCGCTGAACAAGATCGAAGCCGGGGGCCTGCTACATCAGATGCCTTCTACCAGCACCATGCGCATCACGGCCGCACCCTCGCGAGCTTGGCGCGCGAGGCTGTACTCGGGCGAGTTGTAGAACTCGCGCGCTCTTTGCGTCGAAGGGAACTTCAAGAGCACCACGCGGTCCGGCGTCCAATCACCCTCCAGCACTTCGATCTCACCGCCACGGATGCACACTTCGGCGCCGTAGGCTTCGATCGCCTTGCTGGCGATCTGGCGGTAAGCCGTATATTGCTCGGGGTTGCTGATCGTGGAGTTGACGATGATGTAGGCGTGGGGCATGGGCGTTAGGAGCGTGGCTGATTCAGCGCTATCAGAAGCTGAAGTCATCCTCGAGCAAAGGTTTTGATTTGACGACGCGGTCGATCGCGACCAGCTGCTCCAGCAGTGCGCGCATATGCTTGAGCGGCACGGCATTGGGGCCATCGGACCAAGCCTCATTCGGGCGTGGATGAGTTTCCATGAAGAGCCCGGCCACGCCTGCGCCAACGCCGGCCCGGGCCAGCACAGGGACCATCTCGCGAGCGCCGCCGCTGCTGGTGCCCTGGCCGCCGGGCTTTTGCACCGAGTGGGTGACGTCGAACACAACTGGTGCGCCGGTCTTGCGCATTTCAGCCAAGCTGCACATATCCGCAAGCAAGTTGTTGTAGCCAAAGCTAACGCCACGCTCGCAGGCCAGGAAGCGGTCCTCGGACAGGCCGGCCTCGCGCGCAGCGTCGCGGGCTTTGTCGATAACGTTCTTCATGTCCCAAGGTGCCAGGAACTGGCCCTTCTTGATGTTGACCGGTTTGCCTGATTTGGCTACTGCCCGGATGAAGTCGGTTTGGCGACACAGGAAGGCCGGCGTTTGCAGCACATCGACGACGCTGGCCACCTCATTCACCTGCGACTCCTCATGCACATCGGTGATGATGGGCAGCTGCAGTTGCTTGCGCACCTCGTCCAGGATCTTCAGCCCGGCGTCCATGCCGACACCGCGCTTGGTTGAGCCTGACGAGCGATTGGCCTTGTCGAAGGAGCCCTTGTAGATCAGTGGAATGCTTAAGCCCGCGCAGGCTTCTTTGAGCCGACCGGCTACCTCGATGGACATTTCCAGCCCCTCGATCGAACAGGTGCCTGCAATCAAAAAGAAAGGACGGTCGATGCCGACCTCAAAACCGCAAAGCTTCATGGTCTAGATTCCTTCAAGCTAATTTATGGTCCAAGGCAGCCTTGATGAAGGCGGTGAACAGCGGGTGGCCGTCCCACGGCGTTGACTTGAACTCGGGGTGGAACTGCACGCCCACATACCAAGGGTGAACCGCACGCGGCAATTCGACCATCTCGGTCAGCTTCTCGCGCTGGGTGATGGCCGAAATGACAAGACCCGCCTCACGCAGCTTGTCGAGGTAATGTTCGTTCGCCTCATAGCGATGACGATGACGTTCGGTGACCACCGGGCCGTAGATGTCAAAAGCCAAGGTGCCGGGGGCGACATCCGAGCTCTGCGCACCCAGACGCATGGTGCCACCCAGATTGGACTTTTCATCGCGCTTTTGTATGCTGCCGTCGGCGTCCTGCCATTCATCGATCAAGGCGATCACCGGATGCGGCGTCTCGGGGTCGAACTCGGTCGAGTTGGCACCGGCCAGGCCCGCCATATGGCGCGCGTACTCGATCGTGGCGACCTGCATGCCCAGGCAGATGCCCAGGTAAGGGCGCTTGTGTTCACGAGCATATTGGGCGGCCAAAATCTTGCCCTCCACGCCGCGCTTGCCGAAGCCACCGGGTACCAGAATAGCGTCGTACTGCGCCAGCTGGTCGATATTGGCTGCTGTCAGCAACTCCGAATCCACATACTCAATGTTCACGCGGGCATGGTTGTGGATGCCGGCATGGCGCAGCGCCTCGTTCAGCGACTTGTAGGAATCGCTGAGGTCGGTGTACTTGCCGCACATGGCAACGCGCACGTCCTTGGCCGGGTTCAGCACCTCGTGCACCAGGGTGTCCCAACGGCGCAAGTCGGCCGATTTGGTGTTGAGTTGCAGCTTGGTGCAGATCAGCTGATCCAGACCCTGCTCATGCAACATACGCGGCACCTTGTAGATGGTGTCCACGTCCCACATCGAGATCACGCCGTATTCGGGCACATTGGTGAAGAGCGAAATTTTCTCGCGCTCGTCATCCGGAATGCGACGGTCGGCGCGGCACAGCAAAGCGTCGGGCTGGATGCCGATTTCGCGCATCTTCTGCACCGTGTGTTGCGTCGGTTTGGTCTTGAGCTCGCCGGCGGCGGCAATCCAAGGCACATAGGACAGGTGCACGAAGGCGACATTGTTTGGGCCGGCCTTCAAGCTCATTTGCCGCGCGGCTTCTAGGAAGGGCAGCGACTCGATGTCACCGACGGTGCCGCCGATTTCGACGATCGCCACATCGACCGCATCGGCAGTGCCCACGCCGGCACCGCGGCGCACGAAATCCTGGATCTCGTTGGTGATGTGCGGGATCACCTGCACGGTCTTGCCGAGGTAGTCGCCGCGGCGTTCCTTCTCCAGCACCGACATATAAATTTGCCCGGTGGTGAAGTTGTTGGCCTTCTTCATGCGGGTGGTGATGAAGCGCTCGTAGTGGCCCAGATCCAGATCGGTTTCGGCACCGTCTTCGGTGACGAACACCTCACCATGTTGGAACGGGGACATCGTGCCCGGATCCACGTTGATGTAGGGATCGAGCTTGATCAGGGTGACCTTGAGGCCGCGAGATTCGAGGATGGCAGCCAGTGAAGCCGATGCGATGCCCTTGCCGAGTGAGGACACCACACCGCCCGTGACGTAGACGTATTTGGTCATGTCGTGCAGCGTCTTTCAAAAACGCTGTGGTGGTAAAACGCGATTATAGAGGGGTCAGGTGGCTGGGCTTGCCAGTACCGGCATCGCTTTCAGCATTTGCAGCACCAGGGCGGCGGTGGCGTCCGGCCGCTCGAAGGGGAAGAGGTGTGAGCCTTCAATCCAAGCGAAGTGATTTTTGGCCAAGGCCTTGGATGCGGCCGAGCCTGCCATGCGAAGTTCCTCAGACTCCGTGCCGGCCACAAAGGCGACCGGGCAATGCGGTGGATAGCGTTCAATCAAACGGCCCAGATGATGGGGCAGGGTGTTGTAGATGCGCGTCTCCTGCTCGCGGCTGAAGCGCAGCCTGGTTTTGCCGTCGCTGCTGTCCTCGAAGCCGCTCTCGACATAGTCTCGTAAAACGCGGGGGTCCCAGCGGGCGAACTTGTCTTTTGCAGCAAAGTGCTTGTGTACCGCGTGCTTGTCGGGCCACTCGTGCCGGCGCTGGCTGGAGACTCGGCCCGGCGAGACCCGCGAAATCAGCCGCGTTGCTTTGACCAGTTGCAAGCTGCGGGCTCGCCAGCCGGCCACCAGCGGGGCATCCAGCAAGATCAAGGCTTGCACCAAGTCGGGCCGCCGGCTGCTGACCAGCAAGCTCAATAGCCCGCCCAGCGAATGGCCGATCAGCACCACCGGGCCCGGGCTTGCCATTTGCGGCTGTACTTCGTCCTCGATGAAATGAATCAGCTGGGAACGCAGATGCGGCCAGTTATTGGTGACGGGGTAGGCGGGGTCGTGGCCAATGATGGGTAACGCGTGGACGCTCCAGCCGGCGCTACGCCAGGCCTCGAACAGCAGGCGATAGCAGCCGGCGCCAAAGCCGTTGGCATGCGAGAAGACGATGGTCTTGCTCATGGATTCAAGGGGCTGCTTCACTCAGGCTCTTCAATTGATAGACCAGGGCCAGTGCTTCGCGCGGGCTCAAGGTGTCGGGGTCGACATCATCCATTGCCAAATGCAAAGCGCTTGTCGCTTCGGTGACGGCGGTGGCCATAGTCGCGGCCGGTGGCGGCGCGAACAGGTCGATCTGCGCACGGCCTTCGTCGGCCTTGGCTTCCAGCGCCTCCAGGGTCGCGCGCGCTTGGCGCACCAGGCTGGCCGGCATGCCGGCCAGACGGGCCACTTGCACGCCGTAGCTGCGGCTGGCCGGCCCCGGCTGGATCTCGTGCAAAAAGACGATGGAGTCACCGCTCTCGACCGCGCCGACATGGCAGTTGATCGCCTCGCGGTGCTTGGCCGGGAACTCGGTCAGCTCGAAATAGTGGGTCGCAAACAAGGTGAAGGCCCGGCTCTTGTCGTGCAAATGGCTGGCGATCGCGCCAGCCAATGCGAGGCCGTCAAAGGTCGATGTCCCGCGCCCGATTTCGTCCATCAAGACGAGGGATTGATCGGTGGCACTGTGCAAAATTGCGGCACCCTCGGTCATCTCCAGCATGAAGGTGGACTGGGCGTTAGCCAAATCGTCGGCCGCGCCGATACGGGTGTGGATCGCGTCCATGGGCCCGAGCCGGCAGGCGTCGGCCGGCACGAAGGAGCCGATCGCGGCCAGCAGGCTGATCAAGGCAACCTGGCGCATGAAAGTACTCTTACCGCCCATATTCGGGCCGGTAATCATCAGCATGCGCGTACGCGCGTCGAGCCGGCAATCATTGGCCATGAACTCGCCGGCCCCCGTCTCGCGCAGGCGCGACTCGACGACCGGATGGCGCCCGGCCGTGATGTCGATCGCCGGCTGGTTGACGAATTCGGGGCGGCACCAGCGCAGCGTTGCCGCCCGCTCGGCCAGGGCGGCCAGCGCGTCCAGGCTGGCCAGCGCACGGCCCAGGCGAGTCAGCGGCTGCAACTCGTCGTTCAACTGATCCAACACCATTTCGAACAAGAGCTTTTCGCGCGAAAGCGCGCGCTCCTGCGCCGACAAGGCTTTGTCCTCGAAGGCCTTCAGCTCCGGCGTGATGTAGCGCTCGGCATTCTTCAGCGTCTGCCTGCGCTGGTAGTCCAGCGGCACCTTGTCGACCTGGCCCTGCGTGACCTCGATGAAAAAACCATGCACGCGGTTGAACTGCACGCGCAGATTGGGGATGCCGGTGCGTGCGCGTTCGCGTGTTTCCATATCGATCAAGAAAGCATCGCAATTGCCCTGAATGGCGCGCAGCTCATCCAGTTCGGCGTCGAAGCCGTCGGCAATCACGCCGCCGTCGCGCACCAGCACGGCAGGTTCTTCTGCGATCGCGCGGCTCAGCAACTCCTCGATATGCGGTGAGGCCAAGAGGCCGGTGGCCAGTTCGTCCAACAAGGTGCTACCGGCAGGCACCAAACGCTGCAGCTCGGGCAAGACCTGCAAGGTCGCGCGCAGGCCGGTCAGCTCGCGCGGGCGCACCTGGCGCAAGGCGATGCGCGCGGCGATGCGCTCCACGTCGGAGACCTGGCGCAGCGCTTCGCGCAAGGGCTCGGGCGAGCCTTGCAGCAAGGCATCGATCGCGCCGTGGCGCGCCAGTGCCTCGGCCCGCTCGCGCCTGGGGTGCAGCAACCAGTGGCGCAGCGCGCGGCTGCCCATGCCGGTTCGGCAGCTGTCCAGCAGCGAGAGCAGGGTGGGTGACGTCTCGCCGCGCAAGGTGACGGTGAGCTCCAGATTGCGCTGGGTGGCGGGCGGCAGGTCCAACAAGTCGCCGCTGCGCTGCACGCTCAAGCTCTTCACATGGGCCAGCGCGCGGCCCTGCGTGTGTTCGGCATAACTGAGCAAGGCAGCGGCAGCCGCTTGCGCGGCGCTCAGCTGCTGCGCATTGAAGCCGGCCAGGCTGGCGACCGCCAGTTGCTCACAGAGCTTGCGTGCGCCCAAGGCGGTATCGAACTGCCAGCTCGGCCGGTTGGTGATGGGCACATGGGCAGCCAAGACGGCGGCAGGCTGCTTCTCGCGGTCCACCAGCACCTCGGCGGGGCTTAAGCGTGCGAGCCAGGAGGGCAGCTCTTTGTCCGTGCATTCCGCCAGGCCCAATTGCCCCTGCGTCATCGACAGCCAGGCCAGGCCGAAGGTCTTGCCCTGCGCCACCACGGCCAGCAAGACGGAATCCTGCTTGTCGGCCAGCAGCTCGCTGTCGGTGACAGTTCCCGGCGTGACGACGCGCACGACCTTGCGCTCGACCGGACCTTTGCTGGTCGCCACATCGCCGACCTGCTCGGCAATCGCCACCGCCTCGCCCAGCTTGATCAGCTTGGCCAGATAACTCTCCAATGCATTGACCGGAATGCCCGCCATCACTACCGGCTGGCCGGCGCTCTGGCCGCGTGCGGTCAGCGTGATGTCCAGCAGCGCATTGGCTTTGCGGGCATCGTCAAAGAAGACCTCGTAGAAGTCGCCCATGCGGAAGAACACCAGCTCGTCCGGGTGCTCGGCCTTGATGCGGAGGTATTGCGCCATCACGGGCGTGTGTGCGGAGAGAGGGGCGGAAAAATCCTGAACTTGGCTCATCGACTTTGGCTGCAGCAATTGAAAAAGCCCTCGGCTGAGGGCTTTGAGGTGACCATGCTTGAGTCGAAGTTTAGTCGGCTTGAGCGTCGTCCGACTTGCGGATGCGCACGCTGGCGCGCTTTTTGGGCTCGGCAGCGGCGGCCAGTACAGCCACGGGGCTCGAGGAGTCGCCGGCTTCAGCGCTGGCTTCCACTTCTTCCTCGGCTTTGATCACGCGGGTGTATGGCGCCAGGATGGTGACCAATTGGCCGTAAATCTTCGGGCTGCCTGCGACCACTTCACGCTGGTGCAGATAGTCGGACTCGCCGGTGAAGTTGCCGACCAGACCACCGGCCTCGGTGATGATCAAGGAGCCGGCCGCCACATCCCAGGGCTGCAGGCCGGTCTCGAAGAAGGCGTCGTAATAGCCGGCTGCGACATAGCAGAGGTCCAGGGCCGCAGCACCCGGGCGGCGCAGGCCGGCGCATTCGACCATCACCTCTTCGAACATCTTCATATAGCGTTTGAAGTTGTCGCCACGGCGGAAGGGGAAGCCGGTACCGATCAGCGCGTCGCTCATGCGGGTGCGTTTGGACACGCGCAGGCGGCGGTCATTCATGAAGGCGCCGCGACCCTTGGTGGCGTAGAAGAGATCGTTGCGGGTCGGGTCGTAGACGACGGCCTGCTGAATCACGCCGCGATGCGCCAAGGCGATCGACACGCAGTACATGGGCAGGCCGTGGATGAAGTTGGTGGTGCCGTCGAGCGGGTCGATGATCCAGACGAACTCGGAGGTCTTGTTGCCATGCTCGCGGCCCGACTCTTCGGCCAGGATGCCGTGGTCGGGGTAAGCGCCGAGCAGGGTCTCGATGATGATGTTTTCAGCAGCTTGGTCCACCTCGGTCACGAAGTCATTGGGCGCCTTCGTGTTGATCTTCAGGATGTCGAGGTCCATGGAGGCGCGGTTGATGATGGCACCGGCCGAGCGCGCCGCCTTGATGGCGACGTTGAGCATGGGATGGAGGGAAGACTGCTGCGTCATGCGTAGAACCTTGACTTTGTGAGGTGGACTGGCGGAAAAAAAGAGCGGCGCCCCAGCCGGTGATTTGGTCCGGACTAAGGATAATCCCGCATTTTAGCCGAGCCTGGGCATTTCCTCCAAATGCCTGCTCGGTCCGACCTGAGCCCAGCCCGTTGATATGACACGATTTGTCCTGATTCAAACCAGCCACCCCGGCAATGTTGGCTCCGCCGCACGCGCCATGAAGGTGATGGGTTTCTCCGAGTTGGTGCTGGTGCGGCCGCGTTACGCCGATGTGCTGACCCAGCAGGCCGCCATCTCCTTGGCCAGCAGCGCCAACGACATTCTGGAGAGTGCGCGCATCGTCGACACGCTGGAAGAAGCGCTGGACGGCGTCACTTTTGCCTGCGCGACAGCGATGATCCCGCGCGACTTCGGCCCACCGCTGCGCGAGCCGCGCTCGCTGTTTGCCGAGCTGACGGCCCCCGAGGCTCAAGTTCATAAGCTCGGCCTGGTGTTCGGCTGCGAGCGTTTCGGCATGAGTAACGAGGACGTCTACCGCTGCCACGCGGTGCTGTCGATCCCGACCCATCCCGACTACGGCTCGCTGAATCTGGCCCAGGCGGTGCAGTTGTTGGCCTATGACTGGCGCCAGGCGCTCGGTGGTTTTGCGGTGACGGCGCGCACGCCCGACCCCAAATTGGCCGATGTCCAGGCGGTGAAGGGCATGCTGGACCATCTGCAAGCCTCGTTGGAGACGATCGGCTACTTGGACCCGCTGGTGCCGAGGAAGCTGATGCCCAGACTCACTCAGCTGTTCAACCGCGTCCAGTTGAGTTTGGATGAGGTGCATATTTTTCGCGGCATCGCGCGGGCGATGGTGGAGCCAGTCCGGTCCAAGTCCAGGCCCGAAAGCGAAGATTGAAGCGCGCCGCTAAACTGGCCGACCGCGTCTAGCTCTTTCTTGCTTTTTCACCCAAGCCCCCACCCCCCCATGTTCCAACGCCTGCGCGAAGACATTGCCTGCATTCTTGAGCGCGACCCCGCCGCTCGCTCAGCCTTCGAGGTGCTCACCTGCTATCCGGGCTTGCATGCCCTGGTCTTGCACCGGCGCGCGCATTGGTGCTGGCAGCATGGCTTCAAGTGGCTGGGCCGCTTCATCTCGCATCTGACGCGCTTTTTCACCGGGATTGAGATCCACCCCGGCGCGCAGATTTCGCGCAAGGTCTTCATCGACCATGGCATGGGCATCGTGATCGGCGAGATGGCCGAAATCGGCGAGGGCTGCACGATTTATCAGGGCGTGACCCTGGGCGGCACCGCCCTGGTCAAAGGCGCCAAGCGCCACCCGACGCTGGAGGCCGGCGTCATCGTCGGCGCAAATGCCTGCGTGCTGGGTGGCTTCACGGTCGGCGCTGGCGCGCGTATTGGCTCAGGTGCGGTGGTGACCAAGCCGGTGCCGGCGGGTGCGACCGCCGTGGGCAACCCGGCGCGCATCATCGAGGCCAAGATCGATGTCAAAAGCGAAGCCAAGCCAGCAGTGCCGGAGCGCTTCTCGGCCTACGGCGTCAGCCTGGGTGATGACCCGGTGGCGCAGGCGATGCGCGGTTTGATCGACAACGCGGCCGGCCATGACCACCAAATTGCCTTGCTCTGGCAGGCGGTGTGCAAGCTGTCGGCGGCAACCAACTCCAAGGTTGGTGACTGCGTGCCGCAAGACGCGCAGCAGGACGAGGCCTTTGATGCCGCCGGTTTGAGTCGTTTGGTCAAGTAGCCGAATAGGCTTAGGCGCGGGCCGGGCGCTGCGCCGACTTCGGGCGGAAAGCGCGCACGATCTCGTCGCGTGTCTCCAAATACGGCCCGCCGATCAAGTCAATGCAATAGGGCACGGCGGCAAAAATGCCGTCGACGATTTGCTTGCCCTCAGCATCTTTCAAGCCGGCCAAGGTTTCGGCAATCGCCTTGGGCTGACCGGGCAGATTGATGATCAAGGCCTTGCCCCGGATCACCGCAACCTGGCGCGACAAGATGGCAGTGGGCACAAAGCGCAGCGAGATTTGCCGCATCTGCTCACCGAAACCGGGCATTTCCTTGTCGGCCACATCCAGCGTCGCCTCGGGCGTCACGTCGCGCAGTGCCGGGCCGGTGCCGCCGGTGGTCAAGATCAAATCGCACTGAGCCGTGTCAACCAGATCGCGCAGCGTTTGCGCGATCACGGGCCGCTCATCGGGGATCAGGCGCGCTTCGAACTCGAGCGGGTTGTGCAGCGCGCTGCTCAGCCAAGCCTGCAGGGCCGGCAGGCCTTTGTCTTCGTACACGCCGGTCGAGGCGCGGTCGCTGATGGAGACGATGCCGATGCGGACCGGCTCTACTTGCTTTGCGGGCTCGACGGGCTCACTCATCGGCGTCCTCATCTTCGTCGGCGGCTTCGGCCATGTCTGTCTTGGGCGCGATACGCAGTTCTTCGGTTTTGATGAACTGGAACAAATCGCGGTAAGCCCGGCCCGAGCGCTGCTCGGGCGCAAGCGCGGCGTCCTTGCGGGCGGCGCGTACCAAGCTGCGCAGTTGCTGCACATCGATGCCGGCATGCTCTTGAATGAAGTCTTGCAGCGCTGCGTCCTCGGCCAGCAGGCGCTCGCGCCAACGCTCACTCTGATGCAAGGCCAGGCTGTCCTTGGCGAAGCCGAGCTTGAAGTCGGCCACCGCCTGCCGCAGCGGCTCGGGGTCGACCCGGCGCATCAACTTGCCGATGTATTGCATCTGCCGGCGCAGGCCCTCGTGGGCGGTGATCTTCTTGGCGTCCTTGAGCGCGTCGGCCAAGATTTCCGGCAGGTTCAAGGGGGCGATCCGGCTGGCGGGTAGCGTCATCAGTTCTTTGCCCAGCTTTTGCAGCTCGGTCATTTCGCGCTTGAGCTGGCTCTTGCTGGGGCCGTCAAAGTCGTCATCTTCGGTCGTGTTTTCTTCTTGTGTTCGCATGGCGGTTCTTGGGCAAAGTTCGGCGGGTGTTCTGGGCTGAGTCGAAAAGTTTCGGCAGCTTGCAGCGCAGTGGATAGCGTGTTTGGCGGGCAGCTTGCGTGCGCGGCTCGTATGATTGTCCCTTAGTTCTAGCAATATTCGCAGGCAGGCCACCCGTCTGCCCGCAGCACCAAGGCCGGCTGCTCCTCGTTCAGCCCTCAATTACCTGACCCAATTCGGCACTCCCATCCATGTCAAAGCTCGCAAAGTCATCCTCGCCTCCTACCGCATCGCACGGCACGCATGAGTCCGTCAGCGGCTTTGCTTACCGGGTGGAGCAGTTCCAGCAGTTGATCGAGGATGTGCTGGCCGAGGCCAAGCAATTGGGTGCCTCTGACGCCGGCGCCGAGGTGTCCGAAGGCTGCGGCCTGTCGGTCTCGACCCGCATGGGTGAGATCGAAAATGTCGAGCGCAACCGCGACAAGTCGCTCGGCATCTCGGTCTATGTGGGCCAGCGCCGTGGCAATGCCAGTACCTCGGACTTCTCACGCAAGGCCTTGCAAGACACCGTGCGCGCGGCCTTTGATATTGCCCGCTTCACAGCGGAAGACCCGGTCGCCGGCCTGCCGGACGCCGAAGATTTGTCGCTCGACGCGTCGGCACGGCCCGAGCTTGATCTGTTTCACCCCTGGGCGATTGACGCGCAAGCGGCGGCCGAGATGGCGCTGCGCTGCGAGGCCGCGGCCTTCGCCACCGACAAGCGCATAGCAAACAGCGAGGGCGCCGCGGTGTCGGCCCAGCAATCGCATTTCTTCATGGGCAATAGTCGCGGCTTTCGCGGGGGCTATGCCAGCTCGCGGCACTCGATTTCGGTCGCGCCGATTGCCGGCCGGGGCGCGCAGATGCAGCGCGACGCCTGGTACAGCTCGATGCGCAGCGCGGCCGATCTGGCCACGCCCGAAAGCATCGGCCGCTACGCCGCCGAGCGTGCTTTGTCGCGGCTGAAGTCGCGCCGGGTGGCTACGGCCGAGGTGCCGGTTTTGTTTGAAAGCACGGTCGCTGCCGGTCTGTTGGGTGCGGTCGTGCAGGCCACCAGTGGTGGTGCCTTGTATCGTCGTGCCAGCTTCCTTCTCGATAGCTTGGGCAAGAGTGTCTTGGCCTCGCATATTGACATCAACGAGAACCCGCACGAGCTCAAGGGCAAGGGCAGCTCGCCCTTCGATGATGAGGGCGTCATGACCAAGGCGCGTAGCGTGGTGGAGGCCGGTGTGTTGCAAGGTTATTTCCTCTCCACCTACTCGGCCCGCAAGCTGGGGATGCGCACCACCGGTCATGCCGGCGGCTCGCACAATTTGCAGATGAGCAGCCGCCTGACGGCGTCCGGCGACAATCTCACGACCATGCTCAAGCGTCTGGGTCGCGGCCTGTTTGTGACCGAGCTGATGGGGCAGGGCGTCAACTACGTCAACGGCGATTACTCGCGCGGCGCCAGTGGCTATTGGGTCGAGGACGGCGAAATCGCCTATCCCGTGCATGAGGTCACCATCGCCGGCAATCTGACCGAGATGTTCCAGAACATCATCGGCATCGGTTGCGACCGCTACACCATGGGCGGCAAGACGATTGGCTCGGTGTTGATTTCAAAGATGAAATTGGCGGGCAGCTAAGGCTTGGTTTAAGCGGCGGCTCTGCTTCGGTTGACTCAATTCCTGCGGTCCAAAACGAGGCGTCTTGTGCACGGGTTTGCCCCCGGCAGCGCCGCTTTTGTGCTCTCCTAGAATCGGGCTGCAATTTATGCAGTCCTAAATACCAGGAGTGAAAAGATGGAGCGTAGAAACTTTGTTCGGCAAGCGGGTCTGGCCGGTGTGTTTGCCGCCGGCGTCGCGCCGGCTGTCGTGCATGCCCAGGCCAATATCCGCTGGCGCCTGGCTTCGAGTTTTCCGAAGTCCTTGGACACCATCTTTGGTGCGGCCGAAGTCTTCGCCAAGAAGGTCGGCGAAATGACCGGCGGCAAGTTCCAAATCTCTACCCACGCTGGTGGCGAGTTGATGCCGGCGTTCGGCGTGGTGGATGCCGTCAAAGAAGGCACGGTGGAAATGGCCCACACGGCGCCTTACTACTTCCACGGCAAGGACGAAACCTTCGCGATTGGCTGCGCAATTCCATTTGGCCTCAACAGCCGGCAGATGACCGCCTGGATGCTCGAAGGCAACGGCTTGAAGCTGATGCGTGAGTTCTACAAGCAGTACAACATCATCAACTTCCTCGGCGGCAATACCGGCGCGCAAATGGGCGGCTGGTATCGCAAGGAGGTCAAGAGCGTGGCCGACATCAAGGGCCTGAAGATGCGTATCGGCGGTTTCGCCGGCCGCGTCCTGGAGCGCATGGGCGGCGTGCCGCAGAACATTCCGGGCGGCGAGATTTACCAAGCGCTGGAAAAAGGCACCATTGATGCGGCCGAATGGGTCGGCCCATATGACGATCAGAAGCTGGGTTTCAATAAAGTAGCGCCCAACTACTACTACCCAGGCTGGTGGGAGGGCGGCCCACAGCTGGACTTCTTCATCAACACCAAGTCTTTCGAGGCGCTGACGCCCGAGTACAAAGCGATTGTCGAGTCCGCCGCAGCCGTCGCGCACAACGATATGCAGGCCAAGTACGATGCGCGCAACCCACCGGCACTGCGTCAACTGGTGCAGGGCGGCACTAAACTGTTCCGCTTCCCTAAGGACGTGATGGACGCCGCCTTCAAGGAGTCCATGGCGATCTACAGCGAGCTGTCGGCCAAGAATCCGCACTGGAAGAAGGTCTACGAAGACTACTCGGCCTTCCGTGCCGATCAAAACCGATGGTTCCGTTTTGCGGAAGCCGGTTTTGATGACTTTATGCAAGCGCAAAAGCTCTGAGTTAGCGCGTCCCGCATGCGACCCCGTCGGTTTTGCCGGTGGGTTTTTTTACACCCGTGAAGATTGCGGTCGGGCAAGAAAAAAGGCCACCGCGATCGCGGTGGCCTTTGTTTGAAGCCGTCAGAAGCGTGCTTTATTTGTTGCTGCTATCTGCCGCCGAGGCCGGCGGGTCGGCCGGGCCAAAGACGGCGTTGCCGTCCATTTCCGTGGTATCGGCCTTGTCCGACTGCGGTTGCGCTTCGATCACGACATTGCTGGAGTCTACTTCGGCCACTTTGCCCAGGCCGCCTGAGACCAGATTCGGGAAGGCAATGATCAGAGCCACCATGACGATCTGGATCAGCACAAAGGGCACAGCACCCCAGTAGATTTGCCCGGTCGTGACGGGGGCGATCTTCTTGCCGGTGAGCTTGTCGATGTACTCCGTCAACGGTGCCACGCTGCGCAGATAGAACAGCGCGAAGCCAAACGGTGGATGCATGAAGGAGGTTTGCATATTGACGCCCAAGAGCACACCGAACCAGATCAGATTGATGCCCAGCTTCTCGGCCACCGGTGCCAGCAAGGGCACGACGATGAAGGACAACTCGAAGAAGTCGAGGAAGAAGGCCAGCACGAAGATCAACAGATTGACGAAAATCAGGAAGCCGATCTGCCCGCCGGGCAGCGCGGTCAGCAAATGCTCCACCCATTTCGGCCCGTCCACACCTTGGAAGGACAGGCTGAAGATGGTCGAGCCGACCAGGATGAAGACCACAAAGCAGGACAGTTTGGTGGTCGAGGTCAGCGCCTGAGTCATCAACTTGTAGGTGATGCGCCCGCGCGCGGCGGCCATCAAGAAAGCACCCAAGGCGCCCATTGCCCCGCCTTCGGTCGGGGTGGCGATCCCTAAGAAGATCGTGCCCAGGACCAGGAAAATCAGGCCCAGCGGCGGGATCAACACAAAGGTCACGCGCTCGGCCATCTTGGACAGCAGCTTCAGGCCCAGCAGCTTGTTCACCACCGAGGCCAGGAAGGCCACGCCGACGCCGACCGACATCGCCACGACGATGGTCTCATCGGTCGGCATGCTGGCGACGACTTCGCCCTTGAAGTAACTGGTGATGTCGGCGTAGTGCTGGCCGAAATAGACGGCGATGGCGACCGAAACAAAAGTCAGCAGGCCGAGCGAGCGCAGGCCCGACTTGCCATTGCTTTCGCGGATGGCGCGCGCTTCGAGCGGCAAGGCCGGCACCCACTTGGGACGGAAAATCGCCACACCGATGATGAAGGCGGTGTACAGGCCCGTCAGGATGAAGCCCGGCAAGAAGGCGCCCTTGTACATATCGCCGACACTCTTGCCCAACTGGTCGGCCAAGATGATCAGCACCAGGGACGGCGGAATGATTTGCGCCAGGGTGCCCGAGGCTGCGATCACGCCCGAGGCAATGCGCCTGTCATAGCCATAGCGCAGCATGATGGGCAGCGAGATCAGACCCATCGAGATCACTGAGGCCGCGACCACGCCGGTGGTGGCGGCCAGCAAGGCGCCGACAAAAATCACTGCAAAAGCCAGGCCACCGCGGATCGGGCCGAACAGCTGCCCGATGGTGTCGAGCAAATCCTCGGCCATGCCGGAGCGCTCAAGTATCAAACCCATCAAGGTGAAGAAGGGGATGGCCAGCAGCGTGTCATTCTTCATGATGCCGAAGATACGCAGCGGCAAGGCCTGCATCAGCGAGGCCGGCAAGACATTGAGCTCAATGCCGATAAAGCCGAAGAACAGGCCGCAAGCGCCCAGGCTGAACGCGACCGGAAAACCCATCAGCAAGAAGATGATCAGCCCTGCGAACATCAAGGGGGCCAAATTTTGGGCAAAAAATTCCATTCCCGGGCTCCCTTAGATCTTCTTTTGTTCTGCAGCCAAGCGAATCGCTTCGGCCAACTCTTCTTCGGCCGTCTTGGCCACTGGCTTTTTGGTCGGGTCGTCGATCAGGCCCTGTAGAAATGCCAGCCGCTTGATCAATTCGCTGAAACCTTGCAGCAGCAATAAGCCAAAACCAAGTGGGATCAGGGCATAAACGGGCCAAAGTATCAGGCCGCCTGCGTTTGAGGAGACTTCTCCGGAGCGCAAAGCTTGCAAGAAGAAAGGGGTGCCAAGATAGAGGATGGTCACGCACACCGGCATCAAGAATGCGACGAAACCAAACACGTCTATCCAAGTCTGCACGCGCTTGGAGAAGCGCCCGACCACCACGTCGATGCGCACATGTTCGTTGTTCAGCAAGGTGTAGCCGGCCGCCAGCAAGAAGGAGGCTGCGAACAAGTACCACTGCATTTCCAAAAAAGCGTTGGAGCTGTAGTTGAAGGCCTTGCGGACGATGGCGTTGACCGCACTGATCAAGGTCGAGCCGAGAATCAACCAAATGACCCAGCGACCGATGAAGCGGCTGATGCCGTCAATTAGCCCGGAAATTTTAAGAAGGGCGTGCACCTGGGTCTCCTGTTATCTATGACAAATACGACGCTGCGCCAGCGTAGGCCGGCGCCTGACGCAATGTATGAGAACAGGCTTGAATTGCTGCTGAACAATCATCTCTCCTAGGGCAAGTCCTAGGAGAGTTATCCCGGGGGGGGGCGTGCTGCCCAAAATCAGACAGCAGTTCGCTGAACTCAGGTGGACAAGGCTTGTTTGACGGCCATCGAGACCAAGGCCATGTCAGCCTTGCCACTCAACTGGGCCTTGACTGCGGCCATCACGCGGCCCATGTCGGCGGCAGTCTTGGCGCCGAGCTCAGCAACGATGGCCTCAACCGCTGCCTTGACTTCTGCAGCGTCCATGCGTTGTGGCAAATAGACTTCCAGCACCTTCAGCTCAATGGCTTCTTTGTCGGCCAAATCTTGCCGTCCGCCGGCGGTGAACTGCGTGATCGAGTCCTTGCGCTGTTTGATGAGCTTGTCGACGATGGCGATCGTGGCAACATCATCAACGACGATGCGTTCATCGACTTCCTTTTGTTTGATGGCCGCCAGCAAGCCTCGGATGGTGGTCAGCTTGTCGGCTTCTTTGGCGCGCATCGCGGCCTTCATGTCTTCGGTAATGCGGTCTTTCAGGCTCATGGCAAGTCCTTGCTTTGGCGGGGCGAGAGTTTCAAAGAGAAAGGTCGGGGCTGATTGTTGCGCGAAACGAAAATCAGTCCGTCAAAAGAAAAAGCCCGCTACAGCGTCCTGTACGGGCTTTTTCCTGTGCGCTTTTTTCGTAGCAGCCAAATTTTGGTTTAACTGTTACGGGGCATTGAAGCCCGCGCGAAGCATCTGGTCTCTAAAAGACGATCAGAACAGCTTCTTGGGCAGCTGCATGCTGCGAATGCGCTTGTAGTTGCGCTTGACGGCCGCAGCCTTCTTGCGCTTACGCTCAGCCGTTGGCTTCTCGTAAAACTCGCGGGCGCGGAGGTCAGTCAGCAAGCCGAGTTTTTCAATAGTGCGCTTAAAACGGCGCAGAGCCACGTCAAATGGCTCGTTCTCTTTCACGCGAATCGTGGTCATGAAAAGGTAGTTCCTTCAATATGCGCTCGGTATTCGTCACTCACTTCATTCAAACTGCGTTTGTTCGCAGTGTTGAAATCAGTGCCTGAAACGGCTTATCCGGAATCCGCTTCAAATAAGTTGCGAATCGACGCGCAGGGTTTGCCAGCAAAGACAGCGATTGTAGCCTGATTTTCAATCCGTGGAAATATTCTCGCCCAATGATCTTGCGCAAGCCGCTCCGCTGGCCCAGGCCCATTGAAAGTTGTAGCCACCCAGCCAGCCTGTCACGTCAACAACTTCGCCGATGAAATACAGGCCTGGAATGCGTTTGCTCTGCATATTTTGCGAACTCAGCTCGCGGGTGTCGACGCCTCCCCGCATCACCTCGGCCTTTCGCCAGCCTTCGCTGCCATTGGGCGTCAGTTGCCAAGCTTGCAACTGGCCGGCGAGGTTTTGCAAGTCGCGGTCCTTGCACTCCGGCATGGTGCGGCTGCCGCTCAGGCCTAGGCGCTCCAGCCAGGCCTGCGCCAATCGTTGCGGGAACAAGCTCGCCAACTCATTGCCGAGTTGGCGGCGCGAATCGCTCTTGGCCGCCTGCAGTTTGTTCGCCAGATCCGCATCCGGTGCCAGGTCGATCTGCAGGCTTTCGCCTTCGGTCCAGAAACTTGAGATCTGCAAAATCGCCGGACCGCTCAAACCTCGGTGCGTGAACAGCAGGTCCTCGAGGAAGCGGCCGCGCGCCTTGCCTTTGCCGGTGCTGACCACGACCGGCAGTGATAGGCCCGAGAGCGTAGAAAAAGGCCCCCAAGTGTCGGCGTCAAAGGTCAAAGGTACCAAGGCAGCGCGTGGTTCGATGATGTTGTGGCCCAGGCGCTTGGCCAATCGCAAGCCCCAATCGGAGGCGCCAATCTTGGGAATGGAAAGCCCGCCCGTCGCCACGACGACGGCCTTCGCTGCGACCTGGCCGCTTGATGTTTCGAGCATGAAGCCAGTGCCCTCGCCCGGCGTTTGCACGTCGATGACCGTGCAGGGTTGCCAGCGTTGCACGCCGCCGACCTCGCATTCGGCCACCAGCATCTGAATGATTTGCTCGCTGGAGTGATCGCAAAACAGCTGCCCTTTGTGCTTTTCGTGAAAGCCGATGCCATGTTTTTGGACCAGCGCGATGAAGTCCTGGCTGCTGTAGCGGGCCAGAGCGGAGCGGCAAAAAGCGGGGTTCTCCGAGAGGAAATTGCTCGGGCCGACATCCCGGTTGGTGAAGTTGCAGCGTCCCCCGCCTGAGATGCGAATCTTCTCCGCCAGGCGCTCGGAATGGTCAATCACAAGCACGCGCTGGCCGCGCTGACCGGCCATGCCGGCGCAAAAAAGTCCAGCGGCACCGGCGCCGATCACGACCAAGTCAAAACTTTGCATATTCACTGAGGCTCAATCTGAGGCGCACAAATGGCGCCATGGGCGCGATTGTCCTGCAGGAGCTGGGCTTGATGCATCCCGGCTGGGCTATTCAGCGGGCCGTGCACAAGCTAAACATGATGCTGATGGCTGAAGTCTGCGCATTTGGAATAGATAATCGCAACTCTGTACGGCATAGATTGCACAGTTATTGAACAGTTTTGGTTAGTATCGACTCGGCAGCCAACCTAGGGGGACGGGCAGGATTTTTCTGACCACCCCCTTGTCGATGCGTATCTCTGCCCCCTACATTTCCAAACGGTTGGTCGACTCAAGAATATTGGTTGCCACTGGTTTTAGTTTGACTGAGAGTTCATGGACACTTCTTCCGATCCTGGTGACGATGCACTGCCCAAAACGGGCAGTTTTGCGCATTGGCTGAGCGGCCAGGCGGCCTTGTTGCCGGAGCTGGGGGGGGTTCTGCTGAGCTTGATCGAGCCGCTTGATTCCTTTGTGGCGGTCAAGTCACTGACGAATGGGCGTTATGTTTTCGCCAGTCAAGGTTTGAATCATGTATTTGGTAAAGGGGCTGTTACTGGCTGCACCGATCATGAATTGATGCGCTCGGATGAAGTCGTCGGCATGCGTCGGGTCGAGCAGTCGGTGATGGCTCAGCGCACCATGGTCGTCAGTGAGCACCGCTTGGAGTTGGCGGGGCGCAGGCGAGAGTTCACTGTGACCCGGGCTCCCCTGGGTGCCGAGCATCTTTTGTCGGTATGGCGGGAGCGCACCGAAGAGCGCCACCGTGAGACCCATTTGCAGCGAGCCTTGCAACAGATCGAGTTGCAGCAAAAGACCATCGAGCAGATCCGCCGTGAACTGCAGCAAGGCAGTGGGCGCGACGATTTGTCAGGGCTCTACCTGCGCGCGCAGTTTGACGATCAGCTGCTGCGTGAAATCGACCTTTCGACCCGTGAACATCGGGAGTTCGCCTTGGTCATCATCGCTTTGGATCCCGTGCCAGAAGCGGCTCGGTCCATGGGGGACGAGGCCAATCAGCGCTTGCTGGAAGGTATGGGGCGCATGTTGCGCACCAATACCCGCTCGATGGATGCCGCCTGCCGCATCGCTGAAGATCGTTTTGCGGTGCTGCTGTCGGGTGTGGGCCTGGCCACGGCGCATGCGCGGATGGAGCAGTTGCGCCGGCAGTGCACGGCGCAAATCGTCGTGCTCAATGGGGTGGACATGGGTTTGTCGATCTCGATGGGCGTGTGCAGCTTTCCGCATACGGCGTCCAAGCAAGAAGAATTGCTGGCGGCCAGCGAAGCGGCCGTCCAAGAGGCGCAGCGCCGCGGCGGCAATCAGGTGGTGCTGGCTGCTATCCCCTTCGCCAGCTAGCGCGGAACATCAGGCCGCGTCCTGCAGAATTTCCTGTAAGCGCGCCCACTCAATCGCCGTGACCGGTGTGATGGACAAGCGGCTGCCAGGCTGCAGTACCAGCATGGTTTGCAGGCCCGGATCGGCGCGCAAAGCGCTGCGGCTGAGCAGCTTGGTCTTGCCCACAAACGCGACATCCACATGCACCCAGCGCGGCGCTTCAGGTCTGGATTTGGCGTCGAAGTAAGGTCCATTCGGGTCAAACTGGCTGGCATCGGTGTAGGCCTCGCTGGCCACACGAGCCAAGCCGGCTATGCCTATCAATTCGGGCGACGGACAGGATGAGTGATAAAACAGCACGCCATCACCGATTTGCATCTGGTCGCGCATGAAGTTGCGCGCTTGATAGTTGCGCACGCCCGTCCAGGGCAGCGTTTGTCCGGGCGCGGCGGCCAGATCATCGATGGAGCACTCGCCGGGCTCTGATTTCATCAACCAGTAGTTCAAGGTCAGCGCGAGGGAGTTGGGCTGGGCGTCGCCAGGGTGAAGGATAAAAGGTGTCCACCGCGAACCGTGAGCCGCATTCCTGAACCAGGGGTTCAGGTGGGCGAGGTCAGCCAAGCATTGGGTTCATCTGACGCGAGACGATCACGCTTGCTGGGCGATGTTCCAAGCCCTTGCTCATAGAGCATTGGTTCAAGGAAATATAAAGCTCACGCGAATGCGGTGGACGATGCAGATTCTACGGCCTGCAAGATGACAGTCTCGGGAAGTCAGAGTAATTTCCCGTCCTGCTCAAGGGCTTCGTCAAGCCGCCGCATCAGGCTTTCCAGATCGGGCAGATTGTCCGCTGCGATAGGTTTGGATTTTGATTGAGCAGGGTGGGTCGATCCGCCCTCGGCCAATTGATATGCCAGGTTCAAGGCGGCCAGCACGGCAATGCGCTCGCGCGCCTTGACGCGACCCGAGTCTCGAATTGCGCTCATCTCGCGGTCGACCTGCGCCACCGCTTTGGTCAAGGCCGCCTCACCACCCTCAGGGCAGCCGAGCAGATAGCTCTGGCCCATGATGGTTACTTCCATTTGCTTCATTGGGAATTCTTTCCGGATTCATTGTCAACCGGTAAACGCTCGAGCAAGACATCGATACGTGCTCGGGCAGCGTTCAAGCGCGAACGCAGGCTGTCGCGCTCTTGGCCGAGAGTCTGCAGTTGCTCTTGAAGCAAGGCGTTGGTTCGTTTCAGTTCAGCGTGTCGAATCAAGATTCGTTCGACACGATCGATCAGGTCATTGAGGCTTGGCATGGCGTCCGGCGGCGGCTAGGCAGGGTGGGATTGTAGGCGGCGACCGTGGTCGCACTGCAAAGCTACCGAGCAACTTCCACAGAGTGGCTGTCTGGCCTTGCAGACATAGCGGCCATGCAAGATCAGCCAATGGTGGGCGTCGACCATGAACTCCGCCGGAATTCGCTTGAGCAGACCTAACTCAACAGCCAGTGGTGTTTTGCCGGGGGCCAGACCGGTGCGGTTGCTGACGCGGAAGAGGTGCGTGTCGACCGCCATCGTCGGCTGCCCGAAGGCCACATTCAGCACCACATTGGCCGTCTTGCGGCCTACGCCGGGCAAGGCTTCCAGCGCTTCGCGGGTATCGGGAACCCTGCCTTGATGCTGGTCGATCAGGATGCGGCAGGTCGCGATCAAGTGCTTGGCCTTGCTGCGGAAGAGGCCTATCGTGCGTATGTATCCGCACAGTCCTTCTTCACCGAGGGCAAGTATCTTTTGCGGCGTGTTCGCGACCGGGAACAAGCGCGCGGTAGCCTTGTTGACGCCGACGTCGGTGGCTTGTGCCGATAGCAAAACCGCCGCCAATAACTCGAACACGCTGGCATAGGCCAACTCGGTCTGCGGCGAGGGGTTGGCCGCTTGCAGGGTTTGAAAAAATATCTGGATTTGCTGAGCGTTCATGAGGGGATTGTCCTCGCTCGCTCGCGCATCAAGCTGATGTCCTGAATGGGCGCCCCTAAGCCGATGCTATCGGCGAACTGCTGCCCGCCGCAGCCAGACCATTGTCAAAATGCTCGCGCATCAAATGGGCCGCGTCGTCGGCTCGGCGCTGCACCAGTGCTTCAATCAAAGCCCTGTGCTCCTGCAGCGACTTATCCAGCCGCCCTTGTTTGAACAGTGAGTGGTGGCGGTTGAGTTTCATCACCCGGCGCAGATCGGTGACGATTTGTGAGCGCCAGCGGTTGCCTTCGATCTCCAGCAAGCGCAGATGGAACTGCTCATTGGCAGCAAAGAAGGCGTCGCGCTCCTTGGCTTGGCGCTCCAATTGATCGTGCAGCAGTTGCAATTCGCCCAGCTCTGCGTCCGTCGCGGCAGCGGCGACTCTGGCCGCGGCATCGCTTTCCAGCAGGGCCAGCAGCTGATAGGCCTCGCGCACATCGCGCTCGCTCATCTCGGTGACATAGGCGCCGCGCCGCACCTTCATGGTGACCAGACCTTCGGCGGCCAAGACCTTCAAGGCTTCGCGCAAGGGCGTTCGGCTGATGCCCAACTCGGCACAGAGTTTGAGCTCGTCTATCCAGGCGCCCGGTTCCAATTCGCGGCCGAAGATCTGTTGACGCAAGCGCTCCGCCACCTCTTGATAGAGGGCGCGCGGGGCGAGCTTCAGTGGTGCGGTCATAGGCTTGTTGAAGGCAGACTTGTCAGTGTAGCGTCAATTCTGAATTTATAATTATGAATGATTGGCGCGCTATCATGCAGCGTCCGCAGGAGTCCTAGATGTCTGATGCCCCAGAAAATATGTCGAGCGAGTTTCCACAAGCCAGTCTGGCCGATTGGGCCAAGGCGGCCGCCAAATCTGCCCCCGGTGGCGATCTGGCTGCATTGAATTGGCATACGCCCGAGGGGTTGACGGTCAAGCCGCTCTACACAGCCGCCGACACGTTGGGCCTCAAGCACGCCGATACTTTGCCCGGCTTTGAGCCCTATTTGCGCGGCCCGCAGGCGACCATGTATGCGGTGCGGCCCTGGACGATTCGCCAATATGCGGGTTTTTCGACCGCCGAAGAAAGCAATGCCTTTTATCGCAAGGCGCTGGCCGCCGGCGGGCAAGGCGTGTCGGTGGCGTTCGACCTGGCCACCCACCGGGGCTATGACAGCGACCATTCGCGCGTGACCGGCGATGTCGGCAAGGCCGGCGTGGCGATCGACTCGGTCGAGGACATGAAGATCCTCTTCAACCAGATCCCGCTCGACAAGGTTTCGGTCTCGATGACGATGAATGGCGCGGTGTTGCCGGTGTTGGCCGGTTATGTGGTGGCGGCCGAAGAGCAGGGTGTCAGCCAAGACAAATTAAGTGGAACCATACAGAACGACATCCTCAAGGAGTTCATGGTTCGCAACACCTATATCTACCCGCCCGAGCCGTCGATGCGCATCATCGGCGACATCATCGAATACACGGCGCAGAACTGCCCCAAGTTCAACTCGATCAGCATCAGCGGCTATCACATGCAAGAAGCCGGCGCGAATCAGGCACTGGAGCTGGCCTTCACCCTGGCAGACGGCAAAGAATACGTGAAGACGGCCTTGGCCAAGGGCCTGAGCGTCGATGAGTTCGCGCCGCGCCTGAGCTTCTTCTGGGCGGTAGGCATGAACTTCTATCTGGAGATCGCCAAGATGCGGGCCGCACGCCTGCTCTGGTGCCGAATCATGAAGGGCTTTGACGCGAAGAACCCCAAGAGCTTGATGCTGCGCACCCACAGCCAGACCTCGGGCTGGAGCCTGACCGAGCAAGACCCGTACAACAATGTCGTTAGAACCACGATAGAGGCGATGGCGGCGGTGTTTGGCGGCACGCAGTCGCTGCACACCAACTCGCTGGACGAGGCGATTGCCTTGCCGACCGAATTTTCCTCACGCATCGCTCGCAATACGCAGCTGATCATCCAGGAAGAAACCCATATCACCAGCGTGATCGACCCCTGGGCCGGCAGCTACATGATGGAGTCGCTGACGCAGGACATGGCTGACAAGGCCTGGTCCATCATCGAAGAAGTCGAAGCGATGGGCGGCATGGTCAAGGCGGTGGATTCGGGCTGGGCCAAGCTCAAAATCGAAGCCAGCGCGGCCCAGAAGCAAGCGGCCATCGATTCCGGCCGCGATGTGATCGTCGGCGTCAACAAATACAAGCTGGCCAAGGAAGATCCGATTGAAATTTTGGATGTCGACAATGTGCGGGTGCGTGACGGCCAAATTGAGCGGCTCAAGGCCATCAAGGCCAGCCGCGACTCAGCGGCCGTGCAGGCCGCTTTGAACGCGCTGACGGATGCCGCTCGCTCGGGCCAGGGCAATCTGCTCGATCTCAGCATCAAGGCGATGCGTTTGCGCGCCACTGTTGGCGAGATCAGCGACGCGCTGGAGCTTGTATATGGCCGCCACCGGGCCGACACACAAAAAGTCTCCGGTGTTTACGCGGCCGCCTATGACTCGGCCGAGGGTTGGGCCAAGCTGCAGGAAGAGATTGCCGCCTTTGCCGTCGAACAGGGCCGCCGGCCGCGCGTGATGGTCGCCAAGCTGGGCCAGGACGGCCATGACCGCGGCGCCAAGGTTGTGGCCACCGCCTACGCCGATCTGGGCTTCGACGTCGATATCGGCCCGCTGTTTCAGACCCCCGAGGAATGCGCCCGTCAAGCAATCGAAAACGATGTGCATGCGGTCGGCATCTCGACGCTCGCCGCCGGCCACAAGACCCTGGTACCGGCCATCATCGCGTCGCTGAAGGCGCAGGGCGCCGACGACATCATCGTGTTTGTCGGCGGTGTGATCCCGGCGCAGGACTACGACATGCTCTATGAGGCCGGCGTCAAGGGTATTTATGGTCCCGGCACGCCGATCCCGGCCAGCGCCAAGGATGTGCTGGAGCAGATCCGCCTGAGTTTGGCCAGCCAGCCGGTCTGATATGAGCGACTACAGCTTGCAGCCGGTGCAAGTCGAGGACTTCGAGGCCATGCTGAGTTTGCGCATGGACGCCTTGCGCGAGAGTCTGGAGCGCCTGGGGCGCTTTGACTTGCAGCGCGGGCGCGAGCGCTTTCAGGCTGCATTTGCGCCCGAGTTCATGCGGCATATCTGCTGCGGTGCGGAGCGCATCGGTTTCGTCACGCTGAAGCCTGCCGGCACAAGCTTGCATCTGGAGCAGCTCTACGTGAAGCCCGAACAGCAAGGCCAGCGCGTCGGGGCCTGGGTGATCAGCTGGGTCAAGGATCGGGCTCGGGCGGCGAGGCAAGACGTGACCCTGTCGGCCTTGAAGCTCAGCGACGCCAACCGTTTCTATCTGCGCCATGGCTTCAAGCAAATCGCCGAGAGCGAGTTTGATATCGATTACCGTTGGACTCGCGAGGTTGTTGCATGAGTCTGGCCGCCGCTCTTTTGGCTGAGCCGAGCGCCGCTCAGCGCCGCGCGATCGCCAAGGCAATCACGCTCTTGGAGTCCACGCGGCCCGACCACCGCCGGCAAGCCGACGCCTTGCTGACCGAGCTGCTGCCTCACACCGGCAAATCGTTTCGACTCGGCATCTCCGGCGTGCCCGGCGTGGGCAAGAGTACCTTCATCGAAGCCTTGGGCCTGTTTCTGATTGAGCGCGGCCACCGCGTCGCGGTGCTCGCGGTCGATCCTTCAAGCAGCCTCTCCGGCGGCGCCATCCTTGGCGACAAGACCCGCATGGAGCGCCTGTCCATGCTTGATCGGGCGTACATCCGGCCCAGCCCCAGCAGCGGCACGCTGGGCGGGGTGGCAGACAAGACCCGCGAGGCTATGCTGGTCTGCGAGGCGGCCGGCTTCGATATCGTCATCGTCGAGACTGTTGGCGTTGGCCAAAGCGAGACGGCCGTGGCCGGCATGACGGATATGTATGTGCTCCTGCAACTGCCCAATGCCGGCGACGATTTGCAGGCGATCAAGAAAGGCGTGATGGAGCTGGCCGATCTGGTCGTCATCAACAAGGCCGACCTGGACTGGGCCGCCGCGACCCGCGCGCAGGCGCAAATTGGCTCCAGCCTGCGCAATTACGGACATTCTGGGCGGCAGGCCAGCCATCCGCACGTGTTACAAGTTAGTGCTTTGAAGGCCACGGGGCTGGCTGAGTTTTGGGCGGCGGTGGATCTGTATCGCCAGGAGCAGGCTAGGAGCGGCGGGCTTGGAGCCAAGCGCAGAGCCCAAGCGCAGGATTGGATGTGGGAACGCATCCACAGCGGCTTGCGCCAACAGTTCGCTGACGCGCCTGCCGTGCGAGAGTTGCTGCCCGAGATTACCGCACAAGTTGTGCAAGGACAGTTGGCCGCTTCGACCGCTGCGAGGCAATTATTGAACCGATTTTTGGAGACGTTTAAACATGCATGACATCCAACAACGCCTGGAAGAAAAACGTGCCCAGGCTCGCCTCGGCGGCGGCGAGAAGCGCATCGCAGCGCAGCACGCCAAGGGCAAGCTGACCGCCCGCGAGCGCCTGGAGCTGCTGTTTGACGACGGCACTTTCGAGGAATGGGATATGTTTGTCGAGCATCGCTGCGTGGACTTCGGCATGCAGGACAACAAGATCCCTGGTGACGGGGTGGTCACCGGTTACGGCATGATCAACGGCCGCCTGGCCTTCAGCTTCAGTCAGGATTTCACCGTGTTTGGCGGCGCCTTGAGCGAGTCGCATGCCGAGAAGATCTGCAAGGTGATGGATCAGGCGATGAAGGTCGGCGCCCCGGTGATTGGCCTCAACGACTCGGGCGGCGCGCGCATTCAGGAGGGCGTGGCGTCTCTTGGCGGCTATGCCGATGTGTTCCAGAAAAATGTGCTGGCCAGTGGCGTGATCCCGCAGATCAGCATGATCATGGGGCCTTGCGCGGGTGGCGCGGTCTACTCGCCGGCGATGACGGACTTCATCTTCATGGTGAAGGATTCCAGCTATATGTTCGTCACCGGCCCCGAGGTGGTGAAGACGGTCACGCACGAGGAAGTGACGGCCGAGCAGCTGGGCGGTGCCGCCACGCACACATCAAAAAGTGGCGTGGCCGATTTGAGCTTCGAGAACGACGTCGAGGCGATCCTGATGCTGCGCCGCTTCTTCAATTACTTGCCGCTGAACAACCGCGAAAAGGCGCCGACGCGGCCCAGCGGTGACCCCGGCAACCGGCTTGATCATTCGCTCGACACCTTGGTGCCTGACAACGCCAACAAGCCCTACGACATGAAGGAGCTGATCCAGAAGGTGGTCGACGACGGCGACTTCTTCGAGCTGCAGCCCGAGTATGCAAAGAACATCCTGACCGGCTTTGGCCGCATGGAGGGTCAGACGGTCGGCATCGTCGCCAACCAGCCGCTGGTCCTGGCCGGCTGCCTGGATATCAAGAGTTCCATCAAGGCGGCGCGCTTTGTGCGCTTTTGCGATGCCTTCAATATTCCGGTGATCACCTTTGTCGATGTGCCCGGCTTTATGCCCGGCACCAGCCAAGAGTACGGCGGCATCATCAAGCATGGCGCCAAGCTGCTGTACGCCTATGCCGAGTGCACGGTGCCCAAGGTGACGGTGATCACCCGCAAGGCTTACGGCGGCGCCTACGACGTGATGAGCTCCAAGCATCTGCGCGGCGACGTCAACTTCGCCTGGCCTAACGCCGAAATCGCAGTGATGGGGGCCAAGGGCGCGGTCGAGATCATCTTCCGTGAAGACAAGGGCGACCCGGAGAAGTTGGCCGCCAAAGAAGCCGAGTACAAGGCCCGCTTTGCCAACCCCTTTGTCGCAGGAGCGCGTGGTTTTATCGACGACGTGATTCAGCCGCATGAAACCCGCAAGCGCATTTGCCGCAGCCTGGTGATGCTCAAGGACAAGAAGCTGGAGAACCCGTGGCGCAAGCACGGCAATATCCCGCTGTGAGAGCTTGGTTGCTGGCTTTGGCTGTGATCGCCGCACCTGCTTGGGCTCAGAAAAAGGCCGCTGAATGCGTGGCCGAGCATGAGTCGGCTGGCGAGCAGGGCAGGGCCGGCGCACCCGACTCGGATGCCGCTGACGCTCGGGGCAAGCAAGAAGCCATGGCCGCGTTCGAGCGCTGTGCATTGCGGCACTACGGGCCTAGTAGCGAGCCGCGCATCGAAGCCTGTGAAGCCGATTTGTTCAGCCTGCCGGTGATTTTGCTATTCCGAGTGGATGGGCAGTCACGTGTGGCGGCACTTGCTGATTTGAAGCGTGAAGACGCGCATGAAGACGGCCGGGCGAGAGCGATGTTGGAGTTTGCCTATCAGGGTCGCGGACCGGCCAAGGACCAGGGGCCTCACTGGATGGCCGAGCGTGTCAGTGAATGGACCGATCGCTGCCTGTCGGGGCGGCTGCGGTTTTCTCAGAATTGAAGCGGGAGTTCAAGCATGTTTGACAAAATTTTGATTGCGAATCGGGGCGAGATTGCCTGCCGAGTCATCAAGACGGCCCGCAAGATGGGCATCAAGACGGTTGCGGTCTACTCGGAGGCCGACAAGGACGCACTGCATGTCGAGCTGGCCGATGAGGCCGTGCTCTTGGGCCCAGCGCCCAGTCGCGAGTCCTATCTGGTGGCGGACAAGATCATTGCCGCCGCGCTGCAGACCGGCGCGCAAGCGATTCACCCCGGCTACGGTTTCTTAAGCGAGAACGAAGACTTCGCCCGCCGGGTTGAAGAGGCCGGCATCGCTTTCATCGGCCCCAAGGCGCACTCGATCGCGGCGATGGGCGACAAGATCGCTTCCAAAAAGCTGGCCAATGCGGCGCAGGTCAACACCATTCCCGGCCACAACGAGCCGATTCTGTCTGCCGAAGAAGCGGTGACCATCGCGGCCGGCATCGGCTATCCGGTCATGATCAAGGCCAGCGCCGGTGGCGGCGGCAAGGGCCTGCGCGTTGCCTTCAATGACAAGGAATGTTTCGAGGGATTCACCAGCTGCCGCAATGAGGCGCGCAACAGCTTCGGCGACGACCGCGTCTTCATGGAGAAATTCGTCGAGGAGCCGCGCCATATTGAGATTCAGGTCCTCGGCGACAGCCAGGGCAACGTGCTCTATCTGTGGGAGCGCGAATGCTCGATCCAGCGCCGCCACCAGAAGGTGATCGAAGAAGCGCCGTCGCCCTTCATCAGCGATGCGACGCGCAAGGCCATGGGTGAGCAGGCGGTCGCCTTGGCGAAAGCAGTCAAATACCAAAGCGCCGGCACGGTCGAGTTCGTGGTCGGCAAGGACCAGAGTTTTTACTTTTTGGAGATGAACACCCGGCTGCAGGTCGAACACCCTGTGACCGAATGCATCACCGGGCTGGATCTGGTCGAGCAGATGATCCGCGTTGCCGCCGGTGAGTCCTTGGCCTTCACGCAGGCCGATCTGAAGCGCGACGGCTGGGCGATTGAATGCCGCATCAATGCCGAGGATCCGTTCCGCAACTTCCTGCCGTCGACTGGCCGGCTGGTCAAATACCAGCCGCCGGTTGCGACGATGGAATCCGCCGATCCGGCGCGTTATGGTGTGCGCGTGGACACCGGCGTGGTCGAGGGCGGCGAGATCCCGATGTTCTACGACTCGATGATCGCCAAGCTGATCGTCCATGGCCGCGACCGCGCGGAGGCCATCGCCAAAATGCGTGAGGCGCTGAATGGCTTTGTGATCCGCGGCATCTCCAGCAACATCCCTTTTCAATCGGCGCTGCTGGCGCATGCGGACTTCCAGAGCGGTAACTTCAACACCGGCTTCATCGCCCAGCATTACGCGGCCGGCTTCCGGGCTGAGGACGTGCCACATGAGGACCCGCTATTCTTGGTCGCGCTGGCCGGTTTCATTCGCCGCAAGGCGCGCGAGCGCGAGGCCGGCATCACCGGCCAGCTGCCCGGCCATGAGGTGAAGATCGAGCACGACTATGTGGCCCTGGTTTCGGAAGGCGCGGCCGGCGAGCAAACTCGCCACGAGCTGCATATCTCTGAGTTTGTCGGCCATCTGGGCGAAGCACTGGTGCGAGTCGGCGAGCAGAGCTTCCGCATCGTCTGCAACTCGCGCTTGAACGATATTCGGCTCACTGGCACGGTCAACGGTGAGCCCTTTGTGGCTCAGGCCGAGCGCGGAGCGCCCAGGCAGCCCTTGGCCTATCGGCTGCAGCACAACGGTTATGCCATCGTGGTCAATGTCTTGTCGCCGCGCGCGGCAGAGCTGCAGGCCTTGATGCCGTTCAAGGCGCCACCCGATACCAGCAAGTTCCTGCTCTCGCCGATGCCGGGTTTGCTGGTGCAAATCGCGGCTGAGCCGGGACAAGTCGTGCAAGCCGGCGAGCGCTTGGCCGTGATCGAGGCCATGAAGATGGAGAACATTCTCTTGGCCACGCAAGACGATCAAGATCGTCGAAGTGCTGGCCAAAGTAGGTGAAAGCCTGGCGGTGGATCAGCTGATTCTGAGGTTTGAATGATGACTGCGCTGAAGCCCTACCGCATCCTCGGTATCCAGCAGATCGCCATCGGCGGGCCCGATAAACAGGCCTTGCGCAAGCTTTGGGTCGATGTGCTGGGCCTGACCGTCACCGGCAACTTTGTGTCTGAACGCGAGAACGTCGATGAGGACATCTGCGCGATCGGCAGCGGGCCGCACAAGATCGAGGTCGATCTGATGCAGCCGCTGGACCCGGACAAAAAGCCCGCCGTGCACACCACGCCTCTCAATCATGTGGGCCTGTGGGTCGATGACCTCATCAAGGCCGTCGAATGGATGACAGCGAACGGGGTGCGCTTCGCACCCGGCGGCATCCGCAAGGGCGCGGCCGGTTTCGACATTTGCTTCATCCACCCCAAGAGCAACGCCGAGTTCCCGATCGCCGGAGAGGGCGTGCTGATCGAGTTGGTGCAAGCGCCGGCCGAGGTGATCGCAGCACTTGCCTAGGACGCATTAGTCCACCGATTTCATCAGGTGCGACACCTGCGCCTTGAACTCCGGCGACTCCCGCAGCTTGCCTTGCAGGCGCCAGACTTCGCGGGCCGTTTGGCCATGTTTTGCGAAGAAGGGCTTGGAGAAGATCGTGTAGTAGGCCTTCTCCACCAGCGGCGGCGCGACGCGCTCGACCTTGGCTTGTAGGCTGGGCACTGCGGCCAGCGAGTTGTCGGCCTCGGTGGTCTGCAGGGCCGCCGCGATATAGCGACCGGACGCGACCCGGCCCAGCAATTCATCGGCGGTGGGTGAGCTGTCCTCGACCTTGGCGCCCAACTGCTTGAGCAGGGCGACGATGGAAAAGCCAGTTTGTGCGCCAACCGTTCCGTTGGCCGTCAGCGCCTTGCCATCCCAGCCCACGGCGGCGCCCTTGGTCTTGTAAAGCGCATAGGTGGCGCGGTACATGCGTTTGGTGGCGTCGGCCTCGCCGTCGAGCTTGAGCGGGTATTGCGCAAACTCGGCCCGTTCGGCACTGAAGCTGGCATTCATCGCGCCGTCGACCTTGCCGGCCTTGAGCTCGGCCAGGCATTGCTTCCAGGGCATGGGCATCAGTTTGACGGGAATGCCCAGCTGCTTTTCAAGCTGGGCCATCATGATCTGGCTGTAGCCAGGCTTGTCCTTGAGCAGCCAGGGGAAGGCGTCTTCATTCTCATGGCAGATATGGATGGACTCGGGGTTGGCCTGGGCCAGGGCGCTGCCGCCGTTGAAGATCATCAGGAGACCGCTGAGCAGCCAAGGGGATGAGAAAGAACTCTTGCGCATGGTGTCGTGCCTTTTTTGCAGGTTTGTCAGGTGGTCTGGCGGCCTTTTGCGGGAGGCCTTGGTCGACCAGCATAGTCCTCAGCAAGGCTGCTGAGTGTCTTTGCTGCGCCGCCTTTTGGCCATTGATCAGGCTTTGTTAGACAGCGCGAATGGTGGTGCGTCACGCTGATAGAGTCGGACCCGGACGCCGCCCATCAAAAGCAAGCCTAGGACTGAGTGAGTAAAAAATCTTGACCGCAACACCCAGCCAAGCCGATATGGCCGCCTTCCTGGCCGCAAACTTTCCGCAGACTAAATGCACAGTCGAAGCCGTGTCATCCGCCGGCACGGCTACTGTCAGGCACCCGGTGACTCATGCCGAGTTACGCCCCGGCGGTACGGTATCGGGGCCGGTGCTGATGACAGTGGCAGATGTGGCCCTGTACGTGGCTTTGCTGGGCCAGATCGGTCTCAAGCCGCTGGCCGTCACGACCAGCCTCAATATCAATTTCCTGCGCAAACCGGCCGCTGACAAAGACATCATTGGGGTCTGCCGGATGAAGAAGGTTGGCCGCACGCTGGCGGTCGGTGAGGTGGACTTGTTCTCCGAAGGCGAGGCCGAGCCGGTCGCGCATGCGGTGGGCACCTATGCAATTCCGCAGCGCTGAGCTGTGGGTTTGCAGCGCCGCTTTGAAGTGCCCCTTAAACGGCCGATTTTTACAAAAACTCTTGCCTGATATCGACCGAGGACTCGACCCCGACCTTGGCGAAATGTTCGTCCAGCCAAGCGCAAGCCTGCTGTCGCCCGGCGTCGCGCAATTCGGTCAGATAGGGCCAGGCAGTGGCTATCTTGCTTTCCACCGCTTGAGCGGCCATCAACTCGTCGCAGCGGATCGAATGAATGCGCATGCGGCGGGCATCCTCGGGCTGCAGCTTGCCGCGGTCGATCAGGCCGGTGACGAAGGCGATCGCGCGCATCTCGCGCATCAGTGAAGAGTTGAAGCTGATCTCGTTCACCCGGTTGGCAATTTCGGCCGAGCTGCGCGGCACGCCCCGGCGCAGGATGGGGTTGACGTGGACGATCAAGACATCGGCCGCCACGCTCTCGTAAATCAGCGGGAAGATTGCCGGGTTGCCCATATAGCCGCCGTCCCAGAAATGCTCGCCGCCAATTTCAACGGCCTGAAACAGCGTCGGCAAACAAGCGCTGGCCAGCACCGCATCGACGCCGATCTCCGGCCCGCTGAAGACGCGGATCTTGCCGGTCTCGACATTGGTGGCGCTCAGGAATAGCTTGACGGGAGAGTCCCGCCTCAGGGCTTCAAAGTCAATCTGGCTTTGCACAATCTGGCGCAGCGGATTCAGATTGAGCGGGTTGAGTTGGTAGGGCGAAAACATCTGCAACATCGCCGCAGCCCAGGCATGCGGCGGTGACCAGGTGGTTTGTGCCGACTGCTGAACGCCATGCATAAACGCATCCAGCCAAGGCGGCTGCAAGGGGTGAAGTCGGCCGGCATCGGCAACCGCGCGCCATAAATCGGTCAAAGCCTGGCGGGCACCGTCCACGGGATTCTTGCCGCCCTTGCGCAAGCCATCCGCCAGCGCCACCGCATTGAGGCTGCCGGCACTGGTGGCGCTGATGGCCTCAGTCTGCAAGCGTCCATCTTCCAGCAAGGCATCCAGCACGCCCCAGGTGAAGGCGCCGTGCGAGCCGCCACCTTGCAGCGCCAGGTTGATGGCTTTGATGGAATTGCTGCCGGGGACAGACTTGCGAACTGTGGCCATGGATGACGCTCCAGGGGCCTGCGGCCAGGCCCAGTACGGCGAGTATGCCTCCAGTGCGCTTACTTGGGCGATGTCATTGAACTGTAGCGTTACGTCCGTGCTTGAGCGGGTCTGAATTAGCGCCGTTGATCGCTAAGATAGGCTTGTCTACCTGCCCCAAACTCATGACTGACAGACCAAAAGAAGTGCCTGAACTTGCCGCCCCGGCCGCGAAATTTGACCCGCGTGCCTGGGTCACACCGGATGATCTGAACGTGGCGCCTGGCTTGCTGGGCCTGCCTTTGGCGACGCCGCGTCAGCGCCTGTTCGCCATGGCCGCCGACTTGGCCTTGCTGGCCGTGGCCAATCAGCTGGGGAATTTCTGGCTGCTCCTGGCCGCTGGCTTGGCGCTCTGGCTGTGGCTGCGTCAGCACAGGCCGGAGGTGTTCGGTCAATCTCGCTGGTTTGGCCGCAGATCGGCGCAGCGGCCTCGTCCTTGGGCCTGGGGGCTGGTGGCAGTTTTTTTTGCGGCGGGCTTGATGCAGGCTTGGCAGGGGCAAAGTCAAACGGACGAGAGCGCCGCCGTGGCGGCGGCCGAGCCGGCTGCTTCTGGCAGCTTGCGCAGCGCTGCCGCAGAAGTTGACGCAGACGATGGCGCGGAAGCTGCCGCAGTTGGTGCTGCAAATTTGGCAAATGCTGCGGCGAGTGGTGCCGAGCCAAAGCCAAAAGACAAAAGCCTTGCCAAGTCAGAGGCGCATGACCGCGTACTGGCCCGCCGCATCGAGCGCCTGGAGGCCCAGCTTGAGCGCGCAAGGGCGCCGGCCTTCTATGCGCTGCGCGACGAGTTCAATTACTGGGTTGACAAGATCGGGCTGAGCTATTTTTGGGCAGCGGTCTATTTCACCTTGTTGCCGATTGTCTGGCCGGGTCAGACGCCGGGCAAGCGGGTCATGGGTTTGCAGGTGATTGAGCTGACGGGCAAGCGTCTCACGCCCTTGATTCTTTTCAAGCGCTTTGGCGGCTATGCGGCGGGCCTGGCCACCGGCGGCACCGGCTTTGTGCAGCTGATTTGGGACAGCAATCGGCAGGCGATTCAAGACAAGACCGCGCACACGGTCGTCATCAATGCACGCAGCTCGGCACGCTTGAGCGAGTTGCTGGCGCAAGGTCAGTCGTGAGTGGCCGTGGCTTGCACATAGGCGCGCTTGCTCGCTTGACCAGGGCTTTGCCGAAGCCTTTGCGCTTGTAGGAGACATTGGGCTTGCTGCCGAGGCCGCGCCGCAGCGGCGCCTACCGCATGTATAAGCAGGAGCATGGGGATGCGGTGATGTTGATCCGTCAGGCGCAGAGTTTGGGTTTCAGGCTGATGGATCTGCGGTCGCAGGCCAGGCTGGAGCTGGGCGTGTTTTTCGGCATCAAGCCAATGCGCATCTGCGAGCTCGGGCCGGTCCTGCAAAGCTCGCAGGCGCAGCGTGCAAAGTGGTTGGAGCAAGCCGCCAAGCTGGCGGCGGCGGCTTGAAGACCGGGCTCAATCCAAGTCGCCTAGCCCGCTGATGCGAAAGCGGTTTTTGCCGCCGTGTTTGGCTTCATACATGGCTTCATCGGCTTGTTGCAGCAGTTGCGCAGCATCAAGCTCGGTTGCTTGCGGGTAGTAGGCGACACCCAGGCTGGCCGAAATTTGCAGTCTCTTGCCCGCGCCCGGGCAGTCGACCGGCAAGGCTGCCGCTGTCACCAGGCGAGCCAGCAAGGCTTGACAGTCATGGCTGGACGCCAGATCAACCAGCAAGACGATGAACTCGTCGCCGCCAAGGCGGGCGAGGGTGTCACCCTCGCGCAAGACTTGCTTGATATTTTTTGCGATCCCGATCAACAAGGCGTCGCCCACGGCGTGACCAAAGCGGTCATTGACCGCTTTGAAGCCATCCAGATCCAGGTAGACGAGGGCCAACATGTCCTTGCGCCGCCGGCTTTGCAGCATCGCGTGTTGCAGCCTGTCATTGAGCAAGAGCCGGTTGGGCAAGCCCGTCAAGGCATCGTGGTAAGCGATGTTCTCCAATTGCGATTCATGCTCTTTGATCGCGGTGATGTCGGAGAACAGGGTCAGGTATTGCTTGACCTGACCCTGCTCGTCCTGCACGGCGTTGATGGTCTGCATCTGGGCATAGAGTTCCCCGTTCTTGCGGCGGTTCCAGAGCTCGCCGCTCCACATGCCTTGGCTCAGCAGGGTGCGCCAGAACTCGGCGAAGAACTCCCGGTCGTGGCGCCCCGAGCCCAGCAGCCGCGGGTTTTGGCCCAGCACCTCGGCTCGGCTATAGCCGGTGATCAGGCTGAAGGTTGCGTTGACGTCAATGATGGTGCCGTCCGGGGTGGTGATCATGATGCCTTCGAGCGCATGGAAGAAGACACTGGCGGCAAGCTGGAGCTGAGCTTCGGCCTGCTTGCGCACGGCTACCTCGCGCCGCAACTCGCCCACCAGGTCGAACGCCATCGCATCGAAATGGGCCGACAACTCGCCGAATTCATCCGGCGTGCGAGTGGCGCTTCGCTGCGTCAGATCGCCCTGCGAGATGGCGCCGACGACTTGCCCGATCTGTTTCAGGGGTTGGAGAATCCGCCGCTGCAGCAGCAGTGCCAGACCGGCCCAAATCAACAACATTACCAGCGGCATCGCTATCGCCAAGTGGCGCGTAATTTGTTCGAGCTGGCGCCGTTTTTGGTCGGCCTCAAGGCCCTGGCGCTGCAAGGACTCGGTAAAGACCTGGGAGTTCAGCAGCAATTGGGCCATCAGCAGGCTGCTGCGTCGCTGCTGCAGTTCTCGCCTTGTGTCGTCCTGCGGGTCTCCGGCGGGTGGCTCACTGGCGTCCAGCAGTTGAGCGAAGATCGAGCCCAAGAGTTCGGCGCCGGCGAGTGAATCTTGGGATGGCTGCCCCGCCTGCAGTCCTTTGATGACTTGGGTATGCAAGCTGCGCCACTGCTGGGCCGATCTGGCCTCACCGTGCAGCGCGTACTCTTGCGCCAGGACCAGCAAGGTGGAAACTTGCTGGGCCGTCTTTCGGGCTTGCTGCTCGGTGCGCGCCAGCTCGGCGCTCTCGCTGGCCAGTCGCCCCATGGCAAGACCCAGAGCCAGGGTCAAAGCCAAGGCGCCGCCCATGAATACAAAAAGCAGGCTGCGGATGCGCATCGCTTTAGTCGATCAAGGTCACGCTGGCCGGGAGCACCTGGCGCAGCGGCTTGGCGTAAATCAGGTCCAAAAAGTTGGGCGCGCCTTCACCGGGCTTGATGTCCTTGAGATGGCCGCCCTGGCGGGCCCAACGAGCTTCGGCCTCCAAGCTGGACAGCAGCGACTGATCAAGTGCCAGCCGGTAGTGATTGGTGGGCCAGATCCAGTCGATAAAGGCTTGGTCTAGTTTGAGTCGCTCGCGCAACAAGGCCTGTGCCATATCCGGCTTGCGCTCGATATGGCGCTGCGCGCGATCGAGCGCGACCAATAACTTTTTCAATTCATCGTCACGCGGGCCCAGCAAGGTTTTGGCGCCCACAAGATTGAAACTCAGCCGGTAGCTGCCGGGCGTGGGCAAGATTTCGCTGCCGGGCACCGACTGCAAAAGCTTGAAGGGCAGAGGCTCCCAAATCGCCACCGCATCAAGTTGGCTGCTCTTGAGCAAGTCGGCGATCGCCTCTGGTTGCAAAGGGATGATGTGCACGCTTTTGGGATCCACGCCGCTGGCCAGCAAAGTGGTGTCCAACATGTAGTGGCTGGCCGTGCCCATGACGGTGCCCACGCGTTTGCCACGCAGGTCACGAACTTGGCTGACGCCCGACTGGGGGCGCAGCACCAGCTTGCTGTCACTGCTGCTGCTGACGAAGCTGGCGAGCAGAGCGAAAGGCGCCAAGGAAGGATTTTTGAAGCTGCTGAACATCATCACCACGTCCGAGGCGGTGGCCAGATCGGCCTTGCCCTCCAGCAGCAACTGCATCGCACGGTGCCCTCCGACCACTTCCTGCACGCGCAGCTGCAGCCCGGCCTCGGCGAAATAGCCCTGCTGCTCGGCCACAAAGATCGGCAGCGACAGCGGCGTCATCGACACCGCCAGCCGCAAAGGCTCGGTCGCGCCGATCGCGCTCAGGCCTAGACCAAGATTCAGTGCCAGCCCCAGTCCAACAAGCATGAGCCTCGCCAAGCGCAAGCCGGCCCGGCAGCCAACGCTGTGAGACCGGATCCTTGTGCAGTGACTGAGATCGGCATCCATGCGCGTCATAACTCTCACCTCACAGGGCTGTCCTTGACCCATTCTGGCACGGGTCATTTGGCTTGATGCGGGAATCGATGCGTAGGCGTCAACTTAGGGGACGCTTGTTGCCAGCTTGCCGCGAACCAGCTCCACATGCTGGCGCAGGGTGTAGACACGGTCGCTGAAATCGAGCGGGAAACGGGTGTTGCGGATGTCTTGCTCAATGCGACCCAGCCGCTCCCTGGCCTGGGCGCTCTCAGCGAGGGTCAATTGCCGGGTCAGCAACTCTTGCTCCAGGAATTTCAGCTCGCCGTAATGCCGATACAGACGCCGGCTCTGGCGCCAGGTACGAAGCCAAGGCAGCAGGCGCAGCAGGGGCAGCATCAAGGCCAGCAGCGGCAAGATCAGCAAGGCCATGCGCTGGACCAAATTGGCTAACCAAAAGGGCAGATAGGTCTGTAAAAATGGCCGACCGTTCTTGAAGTAGCGCGTGGACTCATCGGCCAGCGGGAAGTCGGTGCCGATCGGGCTTGGGAATTCACCCGGCCTGGCCAGCAAGGTCGGGGTGCGGTGGACCTGGCGCGCCGCCTCCAGCAGCAGATAGGCCAGCGCGGGGTGCAAATCCTCTTGGACGACCAAATTGGTGGTGGTGGACAGCAAGCTGATGTCCTCGGCCGGGCGATCCAGCAAGGGGTCGACCGAGCCGCGCTTGAGCGTGACGGTCTGAAAATAGGGCAAGCGCCGCGCCAGACCCTCGGCTTGCACCAGCGAGGCCAGGCGCACGCCGTCTGCGTTCAGCAGCTTTTGTACCGCCGGCGCTTGCACCGAGGCGACCAGGATGAAGGCATCGATCTCCTTGTCGATCAGCATTTTGGCGGCGGGCAAGCCCCCATGGGTGAGCAGTTCGGTGCCTTCAAGCGGCTCAAGATGTGTGCCCAATAAACCGTAGTTGCCCAGCAATTCCAGGGCAATGACTTGATTGCCGCTGCCCGCTACACCGACAGCCACGCGCCGACCTTTCAAAGCGCCCAAACCGGCCGACAGTTTGAGCTCGCGCGAGAAAATCCAAACCGGCTCATGTGCGATGGTGGCCAAGGAACGCAAAGGTGTGGCTTGCGCCGCATCATCATCTTGGGCATCGAAATTGGCGGCTCTTGTGTGCGCGGCGCTGGCCATGGGCCCCAAGCCACCTTGCACAAAACCGACATCGACTTTGCCTTCAGTCAGGTTTGCCAGGTTCTCCACCGAGCCGCTCGAGGTCCGCAGCGCCAAGTTGATGCCTTGCTGCTTCAATAGAGCCTGGTATTTGAGGCCAAACTGGTGATAGGCGCCGTCTTCGCTGCCGGTGGCCATCACGATGGATCTGGGCGGAGTCGGACTCATCTTCTTGGCCAGCCACCATACAGCGCTGAAGGCGGCCACGCTGAGCGCGAGCCAAAAAAGTATCCAGCCATATTGTTGGCTGCGTGGTGTGTGAAGTCTTTGCATGAGGGCTGGTCTATCAATCGCGCTGGTATTCGGGCAGTGGCGCGCCGCAGTGGCGGCAGAAATGCGAGTCGGCCTGCAGGCCTTCGCGCAAACAGGCGTGGCAGGTGCGCGTGGTCGGGGCAGGGGCCTCCCCCATGCGTTGGGCCGCCATTTCAGCCGTCATGATGCCGGTGGGCACGGCCAGCACGCCCCAGCCTAAAAGCATCATCAGCGAGGCGATGAAGCGGCCCAGGTCGGTCTTGGGCGTGATGTCGCCAAAGCCCACGGTGGTGACGGTGGAGATTGCCCAATAGACGCTGACCGGGATGCTGCTGAAGCCGTTTTCGGGCCCCTCAACGACATACATCACCGTACCCATGATCAACACGATCATCAGCACGGCCGATAAGAACACCAAGATCTTTTTTGAGCTGGCCCGCAGCGCGCGACCCAGCGACAAATAGGCGGCCACATAGGCATTGAGTTTCAAAATGCGGAACACCCGCAGCAGGCGCAACACCCGCACATCGACCAGGGCGTACAACTCAGGGAAGAAGAAGGCCAAATAGATGGGCAGCACGGCGAGCAAGTCGACGATGCCAAAAAAGCTGCTCGCATAGCTCAGCGGGCGGCGCACGCAGACCAGGCGCAGCACATACTCGAGCGTGAACAGCGCGGTAAAAGCGTACTCGGCCCAGCTCAGCCAAGCAGCATGGGCGAGTCTGAAGCTGGCGACGCTTTCCAGCATCACCAGCACCAGGCTCAGCAGCACGGCCACCATCAGTCCCAGGTCAAACAAACGGCCAGCTTTGGTGTCGGCCTCAAAGATGATCGTGTAGGCCTTCAGACGCCAGCCTTTCAAGGGGCGGCCGAATTCCGTGGAGGGCGCCGGTGCGTTGTCGAACGCTTGCTTCGTCGTCGGAGAAATCATGGGGCGAAGCGTAACCGAGCCAAGGCTAGCTTTTGTGCTGGCGCTGGCCGCTGCTGCGCTAAAAAGTGGCGCTCTGGGATCAACGGTAGTTTTGCAGGGATCAAGGCCGTGGCGTCGGCGCAGCGCCAGCAGTAGGATCAAGGCGGGTCGCCATTGACTCGCTTTTTTGTTGTCCGGCCAAGTATCTAGGAGCCGCCATGAAGTCCAGTCGCCGCGCTCTTCTCGTTTTGATGCTGAGCCTTACGCTATGGGGCTGCGCCACGCCGCCTTCGGCCCCGGCGCCGACCCCGCTATTTCACGATGCCTTGTTCAAACCCACGGTGCAAGACATCAGCGCCGAGCGAGTGTTCGCCTTCAGCCCGGCGATGCAGTCCTATTTAGACAATGACATGCGCTCACAACTGCGCAGCAAGGGCCATCGTCAAGGCTTGCTGGACGCGCTTTATATGAAGAGCTCTTTGCAGCTCGAGTACGACTCGGGCGTTACCCGCGACGCCGCTCAAGCTTTCGCCGACAGGCGGGGAAATTGCTTGTCGCTGGTCATCATGACGGCGGCATTTGCCAAGCAACTGGGCCTGCCGGTGCGCTATCAAAGCGTTTATGTGGATGAGATTTGGAGTCGCAGTGGGGACTTGTACTTCCTCAGCGGCCATGTCAATTTAAGCCTGGGTCGCAGCCTGTCGGAGAGCCGTGAAATGGTCGACGATGGGAATATGCTGACGGTGGATTTCGTCCGCCACCCGCCCGGCAGCAGGCAACGCAATCAGGTGATCGAAGAACACACGGTCGTGGCCATGTTCATGAATAACCGCGCCGCCGAGAATTTGCAGGCCGGCCAGCTTGACGCCGCCTATTGGTGGGCGCGGGCGGCTCTCAACGCCGACCCCAAATTTTTGGCGGCCTACAACACCCTGGGTGTGGTCTATCGGCGCCATGGCGATTTGACTTTGGCCGAAGCGCCGCTGCGCCATGTGTTGGCGCAAGAACCCGCC
Organism: Paucibacter sp. B2R-40; assembly: GCF_025717555.1. GTDB lineage: Bacteria > Pseudomonadota > Gammaproteobacteria > Burkholderiales > Burkholderiaceae_C > Paucibacter_A. The sequence goes on from NZ_JAJIRP010000008.1 coordinate 85,818, forward strand.
AACACGCAGGCGATGTCGAATCTGGCTTTGCTGCTCAATGACCTCGGGCGCCAGGATGAAGCGGCGCAAGTGGCCCAAACGCTGGCGCAGTTGCAACCCTATCCACCCTACAAGTACTTTGACCTCGGCATGGAGGCGATGCGGGCGGGAGACTTCAAAAAGGCCAAAGACCTGTTCGGCAAAGAGATTGAGCGCTCGGCCTATTTCCATGAGTTTCACTTCTGGATGGCCTTGGCCAACTACGGTTTGGGTGACCTGACCGCCGCGCGGCAGGAACTCGGGCTGGCGGTGGAAAACAGCACCACAGCGCATGACCGCCAGCTCTACACCAGCAAGCTGGATTTATTGAAGCAGCGCCGCCCGCCGCTCGCTCAGGTACGCTGAAGCAAGGCTAGAGCGGCGCCAGCCCATGGCGGGCCCGTGCGCTTGCGCAGGCCTCATCGCCAATCCCCAGTGGTGCGCGCAAACCGAATTCGCGGCAAGGGGCAGGGCGCCACTCATAGATGCCGCAGCCGGCCTGCACGCCGACCGTGCCGACCAGAGCCGCACAGCGCGGCGCAGCATGGTCGGTGCCGCGCATCCGGCACAGGCGTGCGTTCAATTCGACCGTTAGACCGTCGGGCACGCAGCCGCCCTCGCTTTGCAATTCTTCCACGGCAAAGTCGACCCTGAAGCTGGCGCAGCACGCACCGCAGCTGAGGCAAGGATTGCTGCTCATGTCAGCGCTCATCTCCTGGCTTCATGTGGAGCGCGCGGCTTCACGCACCACGGTGACGCTGCACGGCGCCTGCGTCACCACCTGGGCCGAGACGCTGCCCAAGTAGCGCCGCAGCGCCGAAGCGCGCCGCGCCCCCATGACGATGTGGTCGCATCCGCTCTTGGCCGCAAATTCGAGGATGGCGGCGGCGGCATCGGGCGCTTCCAGCACATGAAAGGTCAACCGACCGTCGCCCAGTTCCAGCGCCCGGCTGATCGGCCGGGCCCAATGCTTGAGCCCGATCAGCTGCTTGACATGCACGCTCTTGCCTTCTTTGTCGGTCAATTCGTCCATGCCGATGCGCTGAGTCTTCATCACGCTGACGCAGGCCAGCCGGGCGCCAGGTTCGGCCTGCACGATACGGCGCACGGTCTCGCACAACTTCTCCAGCAAGGCCGGTGTGGCATGCTGAATATCGACGGCGGCCATGATGATGGGGCTGCGGGCCAGATGCGCGGCCACGCTGACCTGGGCCGCCGGCTCGGCGCCGAGTGCAAAAAACCAGCGTTTGAGCCGTTTCAAGATGCCGCTGCCGCTGAGCTTCTCGCTGCGTTTGGTCAGCGGCACGCCTTCGGGATGCTGCAAGTCGAGTGCCAGTTGCGCCGCGCTTTGATAGCGGCGCTCGGCCTTGACCTCTAAACAATGCAGCACGATCTCTTGAAACCAAGGCGGCAAGTCAGGGTCGATCGCGCGCGGCGGCACCGGTTCGACATACAAACGCCGGCGCAGACCGCGCACCGAAGAGGGTTGGCCGAACGGTCGCTCGCCGGTGGCCAAGTGATAGAGCATCACGCCGAGCGCAAACAAGTCGCTGCGCGGGTCGTTGCGCACAAACTGTACCTGCTCGGGCGACATATAGGGCCCGGTGCCCATGGGCAGGGAGAACTCCTCCTCCAGCAAATCGGGCAGATGGTCGTGGCGCGACAGGCCAAAGTCCACCAGCACGGCCGCGCCATCGGGCCTGAACATGATGTTGCTGGGCTTGATGTCGAGATGCACGACATGCTGCAGGTGCAAGTCCTGCAGTGCCAGCGCCACCTTGATGCCGATCTCGACCACTTCGCTCAAAGGCAGCGGCGCTTCGTCAAAGCGCGGACGCAATGAAGCGCCGTCAATGCGCTCCATCACGATATAGGCTTGCCGGGTCCAGTCGCCCCGGGCAACAAATTTGGGCACATGCGGGCCTTTCAGGGCCGGCATCAGCATTTGCTCGGTCTCGAAGCCGACTATTGTTGCGGGGTCTTCGCCGCCCTTGATGCGCGGCACCTTCATGATCAGCGGGAAGTCTTCACCGGCCTGTGGTGTGAGTCTTGTGACGCTCCACAAATTGGCCATGCCGCCTTGATGCAGGCGCTCGTTGAGGTGAAAACCATCCAGCACCAAGCCGGGCTCCAGCACACCGACCGGCGCGAATTGTGAATTGGCGGCGCCGAAGCTGGATTCTTTGGCAGTATTGGCCATGTGCTATTGACCCGTGAGCAAGCGTTCGGCCAAACGCTCCGGCAGACCGGCAGCGCGGATGCTGGCGGCGGCTCCTTCGACATCGTAGGGGACGCGCTGAAAGTTCAAATCACCGCTGAGGCTGTCAAAAATCGCGTAACAAGCGGCCGGGTTGCCATCCCGTGGTTGGCCACAAGAGCCGGGGATGACCAGCCATTGGCGGTTCGGCAACAGTGGAATGGTGACACCTGCGGTCGGCGTGAATTCCCCTGCCTTGCCTGTGCCCGAGAGGTGATAGAGCATAGGCTCATGCATATGGCCGCAAAACGTAAATCGGCTGCTCGTGGCGTGCAAGCTGCGCATCGCCTCTAAACGCCCCTGCACATAGGCCCAGCCGCCCGGATCAAAGGCATTGGCGTGGACGAAGAGCCGATCTTCCACCGTCACGCTCAGCGGCAACTGAGCAAGAAAAACCAGTTGCTCGGCGGTCAGGCGGGCATGCGTCCAAATTACGGCGGCTTGCGCTTCGTCGCGCATCGTCGGCGCTTCGCCCTTGGCAACCGCTGCATCATGGTTGCCTAGAACCGCCACCGCACCCTGCGAGACCAGTTCCCGTACCTTGTCGAGCACCCAGCCGGGGTCGCCGCCGTAGCCTACAAAGTCGCCCAGCAGGGCGTAATCAGTAACGCCCTGCGTCTGCGCATGCTCCAGCACGGCAGAGAAGGCTTGGGCGTTGGCGTGTATATCGGTGATGAGAGCAATTTTCATGGCGATTGCAGCATGCCATGGCTAGCTGACGGCTACGGTACAGCGCTCAGTAAACAGCTTTGACTTGGAGCGGCGAATCAATCACCGCTCCGGTCGGTCTTGCTATCAGGATCCAGGCTTTCAGATTTGAAGGGCCTTATTCGCCACACAGCAAGCGCATGCGGCGCTCGGCGAGCGTGAAAGCTTCATCGGTCTCGGCCGCCAGCACCAGCGCCTTGGCCTGATCGCAAGCACTGGCTGCTTCGGTCGCGGCCGGCGCGGCGGCGACCACGGCCGCTGGAGCGGGAGTGCGCGCTGGCTGTGGTGCCGGCGCGGCAGGGCGTGCTGCAGGTGGATTGCAGCGGGCATCGTCCACCAAACGGATATTGCTGAACTGGCCTTGCTCCACGGCGACGCAGTCACCGACGCGTTTGCCGACTTGGTCGGAAATGATGCGCACGGTGCTGGTGCCACCGACCAAGACGGTGTACTCGAAGGCTTGCGAGCGCCCGGCCATATTGCCTATGCCTCGACCGGCCGCAGCGCCGCCGAGTGTGCGCAGCGCGCGGTTGCTGCCGGATTGGCCGCTGCCGCTGGCCAAGCCCACACCGCCACCGACCAAGGTGCCGACGGTCTGCGCAGATGAGTCATTGACGGTGGTCGCCGTCACGTTGGTGATGCGGCCGTACTGGACGCGGGACTGCGCTTCCACAGTTGCGTGGCTGAAGGCAAGGGCGAGCATCAGGGCTGCGGTCGAGGCTTGAGCGATTCGTGTCATCGGTGAACTCCATCGGTTTGGTTAGTAACGATTAGCCTCGACTCAGCGCAAACGTAATGTCGGGGCGGCTGCGATCGGCGCTGAGTATACGAGGCACGATGGGCTTGCACAGCGGGTTTTCCTTGCTCAGGCTCAGGCTTGTCAATGTCGATGATGAATTAGCATTGAATGTAGTTCCGTAATCCTGTTCAGGAGATCGTATATGGCTGGTTTAACACGAGTACGGCAGTCGCGAAAGCGGCTCTGGGCTGCGTTGATGCTGAGTGCGGGCGCAATTGTTGGATTTGGCGCCGGGCCTCTTGCAGTGGCCGCGCCGGCCGAAGGCGGTCTTTACATCGCCGGTGCCGGCTTCAGCTTCAAAACGGCTGCCAAGCGGGCGATGTCACAGAATCCGGGCGGGCGACGTTTCTTTCTGTTGTCTTTGCCGCCGGAGACGGCCGCATTGGGCTTGGCGGCCAATGCCAGTCTGAGCAATTTGCGTCAGCGAGTCGTGGCGGCCAACGGCATGCTGCTGGTCTGTCAGCGCGATGTCGAGCAGGGCCGGATCAAGCTGAGCGAGTTGGTGCCGGGGGTGGTGGCCGTTAGAGGCTGGCCGGCGGCCGGCAGCAATGAGATGCGGCATGGTGAACGCTACTTCCCGGATGAGAATTCGGTAAATTTGCCGGCCGACAATGTGGCCTTGCGCCAGTTGCGCTCGACCTGCTCTTGAGGGCGTGATGCCTGCTGTTTGCCGCTACAACCGTAGAATTCGCTCTCAAACTGGGTCGCAGAGCTTCGCGTCCTAGCTCCCCATCCATGCGTCAGTTGGCACCTTAGCCAGCGCGAGGAAACTCTTTTATGTATTCAGCCGTTATCAGTGCGACAGGTCTTTATCAGCCCCCGCATATCATCAGCAATGCCGAGTTGGTTGAGGCCTTCAATGCCTATGCCGATTTGCAAAACGCAGAACATGCCGATGCGATTGCTGCCGGTGAGCGGGTGGCCTTGACGCATTCCAGCGTCGAGTTCATCGAAAAAGCGTCCGGCATCAAGCAGCGTTATGTGATCGAGAAGGCCGGCGTGCTGGACCCCACTCGCATGTACCCACGCTTCACCGAACGGCCCGACGACGAGTTGTCGCTGATGGCCGAGATTGGCGTGGACGCATGCAAGAAGGCCTTGGCAGCCGCCGGAAAACAGGCCAGCGATGTTGATGCGATCTTTTGTGCCAGCGCCAATATGCAGCGCGCTTATCCGGCCATGGCGGTCGAGATTCAGGCCGCCTTGGGCGCCGGCGGCTACGGCTTTGATATGAATGTAGCCTGTTCCTCGGCCACCTTTGCGCTGGAGCAGGCACTCAACGCGGTGCGCTCGGGTGCCAGCAAATGCGTGCTGGTTGTCAACCCCGAGATCACCTCCGCGCATTTGGAATGGCGTGACCGCGATTGCCACTTCATCTTCGGCGATGTCTGCACGGCGATCGTGGTCGAGCGGGCCGAATTGGCTACCTCGGCGGACCAATGGGAGATCGTCAGCACCAAGCTGGCGACGCAGTTCTCCAACAATATCCGCAACAACTTCGGTTTTATGAACCGCGCCGAAGACAGCGATCCGCTGGCGCGTGACAAGACCTTCCGCCAAGAAGGCCGCAAGGTTTTCAAGGAAGTGGTGCCGATAGCCGCCGCCCACATCGAGGCTCACTTGGCGAGCGCGGCCGCAGTGCCCGCCGATGTGCGGCGTTACTGGTTGCATCAGGCCAATCTGGGCATGAACCAGTTGGTGATCAAGAAGCTGATTGGAGAAACAGGCGCCACGGCGGGTTCAGATGTCGCGCCGCTGATTCTGGATACCTATGCCAACACGGCGTCGGCCGGCTCCATCATCGCCTTTCACGAACACCGGGCCGACTTGAAGTCCGGTGACCTGGGCGTGATTTGCTCCTTTGGCGCCGGCTATTCGGTCGGTAGCGTGGTGGTGCGCAAGCGCTGAGTTTCGAGCCAGCTTCGATCAAGGGCTGAGCGGGGTTGATGCCGGCGTGCTGGGCGTTGGATTGGGCTCCAGCCCCAAGGATTTGATGCCGGCCTCGCCGGCAAACTCCTCAAAGCTCCAGTCACCATTGCGGTAGACGAGCCCATCAACCGGTGCGATCTCGCGCACCGGTTGATTCTTCAAAGCCACGGCCATGTAGTCGATCCAGACTGGCAATGCCAGGCCACCGCCGGTTTCGCGGTCGCCCAGGCCGCGCGGCTGGTCATAGCCAATCCACACCACCGCCGCCAAGCCGGGCTGGAAGCCGGCGAACCAGGCATCCACCGCATCATTGGTGGTGCCGGTCTTGCCGTACAGATCGGGTCGGCGCAACTGCGCTTGCGCTCGCGCGGCGGTGCCGCTGCGTGCCACTTCTTGCAAAAGATTGCTGGTCAAAAAAGCGTTGCGTTCAGGGATCGCGCGGTTCTCTTCCGATAGCAACACTTCTGAGGCCTGAAACAGCACACCGCCTTTGCTGTCGGTGATTTTGCTGATCAACACCGGCGCCAATTTGTGGCCACCGTTGGCAAACACCGCATAGCCGCTCGCCATCTGCATTGGAGTCACGCTGCCCGAGCCGAGTGCCAAAGTCAGATTGTCGGGTTGACGTTCAATGTCCAAGCCGAAGCGTGCCGCCCAGTCACGTGCCTTGGCCGGTCCTATCAACTCCATCAAGCGGATGGTGACCATATTCTTGGAGCGGGCCAAGGCCTGGCGCACCGTCATTGGCCCATCAAAAGTGCCGTCGTAATTCTTCGGTTCCCAGTCGCCAAAGACGAGCGGCGAGTCGTTGACGATGGTGGCCGGCGTCACGCCTTGCTCGAGTGCGGCCGAGTAGACAAATGGCTTGAAGCTCGAGCCGGGTTGGCGCCATGCTTGCGTTGCATGGTTGAACTGATTCTTGGCAAAGTCGAAGCCGCCGACCAGCGCGTGCACCCGGCCGGTTGCCGGCTCCAGGGACACAAACGCACCCTCGGCCTCGGGCGTTTGAACAATCGACCAATTGCCCTTGGGCTCGGCCTTGGTCGGCGCGCCGCGCAACACCCGGATGATGGCGCCGGGGCGAATCCTCAAGCCTTCTTTGGCCTTGTCCGACAGCGCCGCTTGCAGGCCTTTCAACCCGTCAGCGCCAACAATCAAGTCTTCACCGCTTTGCAGGCTGGCCGAGACGCGGCCCGGGCTGACCGCGGTGACCACGGCAGCGCGCAATTCGTCGTTGTCCGGATGCTCGGCCAGCGCCTGGGTGATCGCTGCATCTTGTTGAGCCGCTTCCTTGGGCAGCAGCACAAATCCTTCCGGCCCCCGGTAGGGCTTGCGACGTTCCAGGTCCATCAGGCTACGGCGCAGCGCCCGGTAAGCGGCAGCCTGTTCACCGGATACCAAGGTGGTGTAGACCTTCAGCCCCAAGGTGTAGGCCTCTTCACCATATTGGGCGTGCACGGACTGACGGGCCATTTCAGCGGCAGCTTCGGCATGCAAGCGCGGGTCTTGGGCGCTGCGAATGTGCAGGGCTTCATCTTTGGCGGCTTGCGCCTGCGCTTGGCTAATGACGCCAAGTTCCTGCATGCGCGTCAAGACCACATATTGGCGTTTCCGGGCGCGCTCAAAATTGACGACTGGATTGGCGTAAGCCGGGTTGGGTGGCAAACCCGCCAGCATCGCAGTTTCTGCAATTGACAGCGCCTTCAAGGGCTTGCCGAAGTAAGCGGCCGATGCGGCCTCGAAGCCATAGGCCCGCTGACCCAGATAGATCTGGTTCATATAGATCTCAAGAATCTGGCGCTTGCTGAGTTGGCTCTCCATCTTCAGCGCCAACAGGACTTCCACGAACTTGCGCGAGTAGATCTTTTTCTTGGTCAGGTAAAAAGTACGTGCCAATTGCTGCGTGATGGTGGAGCCACCTTGGCTGCGTGGCTGGAAAATATTTGCCAACACCGCGCGCGCGATGCCGGTGTAGTAGAGGCCGCCATGCTCATAAAACTTGTGATCTTCAACCGCCAGCAGTGCATCCTGCATCAGTCTGGGGATTTGATCGAGGGTTTGAAAGTCGCGCCGCTCGGCCCCGAATTCGCCAATCTGTATGCCGTCGGCGGTGAAGACGCGCAGCGGCTGCTTGGGCTGATAGTCCGTCAGTTCGGCGATATCGGGCAGGGTGGGATAGACCAAGACGGCGGCCACGAGCAGCAGCATCAACACCAAGCTCAAGGCCGCAGCCCCGTAGATCAACAGTTTCTTCAAGGACTGTGCGCGCGGTTCAGGCGTCGGCTAACAAGAAGCGTTGATTATGGCGGGCGCTGAGGCTATTGCTGACTGCCGTTATTGCGCAAGGCGGGCCTGGGGTTTTGCTTCGTTGGGCAAGGTCGTCGCCGAATAGAAAAAGCCCTGAAACGCCAAGTCAACTTTTTGACTGGTATTTCAGGGCTTCTAATCCACTGGCGGAGAGGGCGGGATTCGAACCCGCGGTGGGGATAAACCCACACACGCTTTCCAGGCGTGCGACTTAAACCGCTCATCCACCTCTCCGAAGCCCGCCATCATAGCGTACTTTTTAGCTATTCATCTTGGCTCATCTGCTTGTACTTGCGAATCGCCTGTTTTTCCCGCAGCGCACCAGCCATTTTTGTCATACCTTGGCGTTGCCGCCCTTCATCAAGGCCATCGCCGTGCCAATCAAGCCGGACACTTCGCTCATATTGCCCGGCACGATCATGGTGTTATTGGTCTTGGCCAATAGCGCGTAAGCATCTACTGCTTTTTCCGCCACTTTCAACTGCACGGCTTGCTCGCCACCCGGTGATTGAATGGCCGCCGCAATTTTGCGAATCGCGTCGGCGGTGGCGTCTGCCACCGCTGTGATGGCGGCCGCTTCGCCGACGGCCTTGTTGATCTCGGCTTGCTTGTCGCCCTCCGAGCGGGCGATGGCCGCTTCCCGAGCACCTGTTGCAATATTGATTTGTTCCTGACGCCGGCCTTCTGAAGCGGCAATCAAGGCGCGCTTTTCGCGCTCGGCGGTGATTTGCGCTTGCATTGCATGGAGGATGACGGCCGGCGGCGTCAGGTCTTTGATTTCGTAGCGCAAGACCTTAACGCCCCAGTTCAGCGCAGCTTCATCCAGCGCCTGCACGACCGAGCTGTTGATGACGTCACGTTCCTCAAAGGTGCGGTCCAGCTCCATGCGGCCAATCACCGAGCGAAGGGTGGTTTGGGCCAGTTGGGTGATGGCAACGATGAAATTGCTGGAGCCGTAGCTGGCTCGCATCGCGTCGGTCACTTGAAAATAGAGGATGCCGTCGACCGTCAACTGTGTGTTGTCTTTGGTAATGCAGACCTGACTGGGGACGTCGAGCGGGATTTCTTTCAATGAGTGTCGGTAGGCAAGGCGGTCAACAAAAGGCCACAGGAAGTTCAGGCCCGGGGTCAAGGTGCCGTGGTATTTGCCCAGTCGCTCCACGACCCAGGCGTTTTGTTGCGGCACAACTTTGATTGACTGGACGATGAAAACGACGGCAACGACCAAAAGAACGACTGCGAATTCCATAGGGACTCCCTCTTGCTTGCTTGGTTTTTGTATGCGTGAATCTTCAGTGGTCGAGCAGCAGGCAGCTGCCTTCGACGGCCCGTATGACATAGCGCCCTGGCGCTGGTGTGCTGCTGCTGAGGCAGCGGGCTTGCCAGGCTGCGCCACGGTACTTGACCCGTGCGGATCCATCGCTATGCCAGCTTTCAACGTCGACGCTCTGGCCGATGTCCATATTGACATCGGCATTCGCGCCGGCCGGCAAGGTTTGATGGCCATTGCGTCTGGCAAAGTAGCATGCCGCGACAGCTGCGCCGCCGACCACCGCAGCTGTCAGCACTTGTTGCTCGCCTCCGAGCCCCAAATGCGCGGCGCCCGCACCGGCCGCACATCCCAGGGCCAGCATCAATAAATAGAAAGTACCGGTGCACAACTCAACGGCGATCAAAATACCGCAAGCGATCCACCAAGCATTGGTCATCGTCATCGCCATGTCACTCCTTTCGGCTCAAGATCTTGAACGAGTGTATCGCCCTCGTTTTTTGGGCGCCTTCAGTGATTTTGAGGATTAATTTCAAGGAGGTGCCAAGTGGAAGTTCTGAGGGTCTACACTTCGCGCCTTTCTTTTTTTAACTGCCCAGCCCCTGGAGGCTCACGATGCTTCGTTTTCGTTTCCCCATCGTCATCATCGACGAGGACTATCGCTCCGAGAACACTTCGGGTTTGGGTATTCGCGCCTTGGCCGATGCGATCCAGAAAGAAGGTTTTGAAGTGCTGGGGGCGACCAGTTACGGGGATCTGAGTCAGTTCGCGCAGCAGCAAAGCCGCGCCAGTGCCTTTATCTTGTCGATTGACGACGAGGAATTCACGCCCGGGCCGGAGTTGGATCCGGCGGTGCTGTCGCTGCGCAAGTTCATTGAAGAAATCCGCTTCAAGAATGCTGACATCCCGATCTATATCTACGGCGAGACACGCACCTCTCAGCATCTGCCCAACGACATTCTGCGTGAACTGCACGGCTTCATTCATATGTTCGAGGACACGCCCGAATTCGTCGCTCGCCACATCATCCGTGAGGCCAAGAGTTACCTCGATGGACTGGCGCCGCCGTTCTTCAAGGCGCTGATGGACTATGCGCAAGACGGGTCTTACTCCTGGCATTGCCCGGGTCATGGCGGCGGCGTGGCATTTTTGAAGAGCCCGGTCGGGCAGATGTTCCACCAGTTTTTTGGTGAAAACATGCTGCGCGCCGATGTCTGCAATGCGGTCGAGGAATTGGGGCAATTGCTGGACCACACGGGGCCGGTCGCGGCTTCGGAAAAGAATGCCGCGCGCATCTTCAATGCCGATCACTGCTTCTTCGTGACCAACGGCACTTCGACCTCGAACAAGATGGTCTGGCACCACACGGTGGCGCCGGGCGATGTGGTGGTGGTCGATCGCAACTGCCATAAGAGCATCTTGCACGCCATCATCATGACCGGCGCGGTGCCGGTCTTCATGACGCCAACGCGCAATCACTACGGCATCATCGGCCCGATCCCGGAGAGCGAATTCTCGCCCGAAGCCATTCGCAAGAAAATCGCAAAAAACCCGCTGCTCAAGGGGGTTGACGTCAAGACGGTCAAGCCGCGCATCATGACGCTGACGCAGTCAACCTATGACGGCGTGCTTTACAACACCGAGACGATCAAGAAGAAGCTGGACGGCTGGATCGACACACTGCACTTTGATGAGGCCTGGTTGCCGCATGCGGCCTTCCACAGCTTCTATGGTTCTTATCATGCGATGGGTAAAAACCGCCCGCGCCCGAAGACGGCCATGGTTTATGCCACGCAGTCGACCCACAAGTTGCTGGCTGGCTTGAGCCAGGCGTCGCAAGTCCTGGTGCAGGATTCGCAAAACGTCAAATTGGACAAGCATTTGTTCAATGAGGCTTACTTGATGCACACCTCAACCAGCCCGCAATATTCGATTATTGCGAGTTGCGATGTGGCTGCGGCGATGATGGAGCCACCGGGCGGCACAGCCTTGGTCGAAGAGAGTATTTCCGAGGCGCTGGACTTCCGCCGTGCGATGCGCAAGGTCGATGCCGAGTACGGCAAAGACTGGTGGTTCAAGGTTTGGGGGCCGGATAAGTTGACCGAAGAGGGCTTTGGCAAGCCGGCCGACTGGATGCTCAAGGCCAATGAGAAGTGGCACGGCTTCGGCAAGATTGCCGCAGGCTTCAACATGCTGGACCCGATCAAGTCCACCATCATCACGCCCGGCATGGATATGAGCGGCAAGTTCGCCGAGACCGGTATCCCGGCCTCCATCGTGACGAAATTCTTGGCTGAACATGGCGTGGTGGTTGAAAAGACGGGTCTCTATTCCTTCTTTATCCTGTTCACCATCGGCATCACCAAGGGACGCTGGAACACCTTGTTGACAGCGCTGCAACAATTCAAGGACGACTACGACAGGAACGCGCCGATCTGGCGCATCCTGCCGGAGTTCGCGGCGGCGCATCCGCGCTATGAGCGCTTGGGTCTGCGTGACTTGTGTCAGAACATCCATGAGATGTACGCCAAGGGCGATATTGCGCGCTTGACTACCGAGGTGTATTTGTCCGACCTGCAGCCGGCCATGAAGCCCAGCGATGCCTACTCATACATCGCTCACCGCCGCACTGAGCGCGTGCCCATCGATGAGTTGGAAGGGCGCGTCACGACGGTCTTGCTGACGCCATATCCGCCTGGCATTCCCTTGTTGATTCCGGGTGAGCGTTTTAACAAGAAGATAGTTGAGTATTTGAGATTCACGCGAGATTTCAATGCGAAATTCCCGGGCTTCTCGACCGATGTGCATGGTCTGGTCGAGGAGAAGGGCGAGGATGGGCGCTCGACCTATTTTGTCGATTGCGTGCAAGCCGACGAGTAAATGTCTTGACGTAAAAAACGGGACCCTCGGGTCCCGTTTTGCATGCTGGAGAAGACTTTATTCTTCGTCCGTCAGGGCAACTTGGCTGTAGCCGCCGTCAACATAGGTGATTTCGGCGCTGACGCCGGCCGCCAGGTCGGACAACAAGAATGCAGCGACGTTGCCGACATCCTCGATCGTGATGTTGCGGCGAATCGGTGTGTTGGCCGCGAATTGCGTCAAGAGCTTGCCGAAATCTTTGATGCCCGAGGCCGCCAGGGTTTTGATCGGGCCGGCTGACAAGCCGTTGACCCGTATCCCGCGTTTGCCCATCGACTGCGCCAGGTAGCGCACGCTGGCCTCCAGCGAGGCCTTAGCCAGGCCCATGGTGTTGTAGTTCGGCACATAACGTGCAGCGCCCAGATAGGACAAGGTCAGCAGCGCGGCGCCGGTGCGCAGGCGCGGTGCCGCCAATTTGGCCATCGCGGGGAAGCTGTAGGCTGAAATGTCGTGGGCGATGCGGAAGTTCTCGCGTGTCAGGCCGTCCAGAAAGTCGCCGGCAATCGCGTCTCTTGGTGCGAAGCCAATCGAGTGGACGAAGCCATCAAATTCGGGCCAAGCCGCGCCCAAATCGGTGAACAGCGCTTCCATCTGCGCGTCGTCGGACACGTCGCAGTCAAAAATAAGCTTGGAGTCAAACTCGGCGGCAAATTCGGTGATGCGGTCCTTGAAGCGTGCGCCTTGGTAGCTGAACGCCAACTCGGCACCTTCACGGTGGCAAGCCTTTGCAATGCCATAGGCGATGGAACGGTTGGACAAAAGGCCCGTGATCAGCAATCGCTTGCCTGCCAGAAATCCCATATTGACTCCTTTGATTTGAAACAATCGATGATTTTCGCATGCTTGTGCGCATTAGCAAGCCGCGAGCTTGTCGGTGCTTCGCTTGCATAGTACAATCCCGGCTTCGCTGAGTCGGCTTGGGCTGGGTTAGCGACAAGATTCAAGTCTGTTGCTGCGCTGGAGTTGACCTTGGGTCAAATCTCTGTGAGCAGGGCCTGAAGACCGAATGGAATCTCGAGTAGGGAAGTTGGGCGGATTCATCCAGCCCATTTTTTTTGCTTGAACGTTCTGTTGATTAAAATTTGAATCGTCACGCATTGCTTATTAGAAACAAGAAAACATACCGCGCATGAATTGGCAAGAGGCTGTTGAAAAAACGGTAACCGGATTGGGTTACGACTTGGTGGACTGCGAACGCACTCCAGCGGGTTTGGTGCGCGTGTACATCGACAAGTTGCCTGAGGTGGCCTTGGCCGGTGGTTTGATTGATGTTGATGATTGCGAGCGCGTGACGCGCCAGTTGCAGTATCTGCTGGAAGTTGAGGCTTGCCCTTACGAGCGCCTTGAGGTGTCTTCGCCGGGTCTGGATCGGCCTTTGAAGAAGTCGGCGGATTACGCGCGCTTCGTAGGTGAGGAAATCGAGATCACGCTGCGCATGCCGTTCCAGGGGCGTAAAAAGTATCAGGGCTTGCTGAGCGCAGTGCCAGCCGCTGAAGCCGCCAAGCTTGAAGTAGAGGGGCTTGCCGCTGAGCCGGTCGCCGCTGAGACTTGGCGCATAGTTTTTAATGATGGCAAGGCCGATCAGGCCTTGGATTTTGCTCTTGAAGAACTTCGCGAGGCCCGCTTGGTGCCGGTGGTGAGTTTCAAGGGTCGCGGTGTGAAGCCCGAGCCGGCCAAGAAGCCGAAGCGGGCCAAGGCCGAGCGCAAAGATGACAAAGTAGACGGAGGTCCTGATCAATGAACCGCGAACTGTTGATGTTGGTGGACGCGATTTCTCGCGAGAAAAGCGTCGAACTCGACGTGGTGTTCGGTGCTGTCGAGGCGGCGCTCGCTTCGGCCACCAAGAAGCTGTGTGGCGGCGAGGCTGATATTCGCGTGTCGGTAGACCGTGAGTCGGGTGCTTACGAGACTTTCCGTCGCTGGCATGTTGTGCCCAATGAGGCGGGTCTGCAAAATCCGGATGCGGAAATCTTGCTGTTTGAAGCGCAAGAGCAGATTGCCGACATCGAGGTGGAAGATCACATCGAAGAGCCGATTGACTCGGTGCCTATCGGTCGCATTGGCGCGCAAGCTGCCAAGCAAGTGATTCTGCAGAAGATTCGTGATGCCGAGCGCGAGCAACTGTTGAACGATTTCCTGGCCCGTGGCGAGCAGATCTTTGTCGGCACCGTCAAGCGTCTGGACAAGGGCGACATCATTGCCGAGTCCGGCCGCATCGAAGGGCGCCTCAAGCGCAGCGAGATGATCCCCAAAGAAAATCTGCGCACCGGTGACCGGGTTCGTGCGGTGATTCTGGGCATCGACCCCACCCAGCGCGGCCCGCAGATCATGCTGTCGCGCAATGCACCATCCTTCATGACGGAACTGTTCTCTCAGGAAGTGCCTGAGATCGAGCAAGGCCTGCTGGAGATCAAGAGCTGTGCTCGTGATGCCGGTTCGCGTGCCAAATTGGCCGTGTTGTCGCATGACAAGCGGGTTGACCCGATTGGCACTTGCGTCGGCGTGCGCGGTTCGCGCGTCAATGGCGTGACGAACGAGTTGGCCGGCGAGCGAGTTGACATCGTGCTGTGGTCGGAAGATCCGGCCCAGTTTGTCATCGGAGCCTTGGCACCTGCCAATGTGCAATCGATCGTTGTGGACGAAGAACGGCACGCCATGGATGTGGTGGTGGACGAGGAAAACCTCGCCATCGCCATCGGCCGTGGCGGCCAGAATGTACGCTTGGCCTCGGAGTTGACGGGCTGGCGTATCAACATCATGTCGGCCGAGGAATCGGCCGTGAAGCATGAGCAGGAATCAGAGTCGGTGCGCAAGCTCTTCATCGAGAAACTCGATGTGGATGCCGAAGTTGCCGATATCTTGATCGCCGAAGGTTTTACCAGCCTGGAAGAAGTGGCCTATGTGCCTATGCAGGAAATGCTGGAAGTCGAGGCCTTCGACGAGGACACGGTCAACGAATTGCGCACCCGAGCCAAGGATGCCTTGTTGACCATGGAGATTGCCCGTGAAGAGAAGGTCGAGGACGTGTCCCAAGACCTGCGTGACCTGGAAGGCATGACGCCTGAGCTGGTTGCAAAACTCTCCGCTGGCGACATTCATACCCGCGACGATCTGGCCGATTTGGCCGTCGACGAACTCGTTGAACTCGCTGGCATGGATGAGGGCTTGGCCCGCACCATGATCATGAAGGCCCGCGAGCATTGGTTCACGGCTTGAGCCCTGGTGGCTTCAGCTCGACCCATTACTCGCCCAGCACCGAACGCATAAGTTAAGGATTTAACAATGGCTGTGACTACCGTCGCCCAGTTTGCTGTAGAGCTTCAAAAGCCTGCAGACACACTGCTTGAGCAGCTCCACGCTGCGGGCGTCAAGTTGGCGTCTACCGAAGACGTTTTGAATGAAGCCGACAAAGAACGTCTGCTTGACCACCTGCGTACCTCGCACGGTACCGGCGGAGGCGATCGCAAGAAGATCACGCTGACTCGCAAGACGAACAGCGAGATCAAACAGGCTGATGCCAGCGGCAAGTCGCGCGTCATTCCTGTGGAAACTCGCAAGAAGCGCACCTTCGTCAAGCTCGACGGCACTGCCGGCGTTGAAGACGCGGGCGTGGCTGCGGCAGAGGAAGCAGAATTGCATCGCCGCGAAGAAGAGGCGCAGGCGCAAGCCGCATCCTTGCGTAAGCAGGAAGAAGAGTTGGCAGCGCGCGTGCGTGAACGTGAAATAGCGGACCGCCTTGCGCGTGAAGCTGATGAGCTGCGCCGCCAGGAGAAGGCCGCTGCCGAGGCGCGTGCCGCTGAAGAAGCGGCTGCTCTCGCTGCTGCCGAAGCCGCCGCCGCGAAGGCCGCTGCCAAAGCGCCGAAAGCACCGCGGCCGACTGCTGAGTCTGTCGCCAAGGAAGCTGCAGCAATCAACAAGGCCGCAGCAGCTGCGCGCGCTGCGCCGGCTGCTCCAGCTGTGGCAACGCCAGCGCCTGCCGCTGTGGTGGCGCCGACCGTCATCGCTGAGGCGGCTATCCCGGCCGCAACTGCTGCTCCTGTTAAAGCCGCAGCACCTGCTGCAGCCGGCACGGCAGCGGCACCAGCCGTTGCAGCAGAAGCCGCCAAGCCCGCATTGCGCGTGGTCAAGGCCGTGGACGTGGTGGTCGAAGAGAAGCAAAAGCAGCTTGATTTGGCACGTCGCCGTCAAGCCGCCGAGTCGGAGGCCGCAGCCATCCGCGCGATGATGAATGCCCCTAAAAAGGTCATGATCGCCAAGAAGGAAGAGCCTAAACCGGTCGAGCCGCCCAAGGATGCTATCAAGGGCACGATCCACAAGAAGCCGGGCGTGCCTGGCGCGCCGGCAGCCGCTGGTGCAGCGGGTGCAGCCAAGCCGGGTGACAAAAAGTCGGTCAAGTCGGAGAAATTGTCTTCGACCTGGTCGGACGACAAGAAGCGCGGCGGCGTCAAGCCTGCCGGCCCAGCCGCGCCGGGTGGCGCGCGTCCGGCCGCCGGTGCATGGCGAGCTCCTAGCCGTGGTGGTGCGGGTGGCCGTCGTGGCGCACCTGATCGCAATGCGGATCGCCGTGGCGGCCCGTCCTCGTTTGTTGCGCCTGCTGAAATGCAAGTGCAAGAGGTGCACATCCCTGAGACCATCTCGGTGGCCGATCTGGCGCACAAGATGTCCATCAAGGCTTCTGAAGTCATCAAGCACTTGATGAAGCTCGGCCAGATGTGCACGATCAACCAGCAGCTGGACCAAGAAACGGCCATGATTTTGGTCGAAGAAATGGGCCACAAGGCGTTTGCCGCCAAGCTGGACGATCCAGATGCCTTCCTGGAAGAAGAGGGCACGACTTCCGAGCAAGCGCATGAGTCAACGGCTCGCGCGCCGGTCGTCACCGTCATGGGTCACGTTGACCACGGCAAGACCTCGCTGCTGGACTACATCCGCCGTGCCCGCGTTGCTGCTGGCGAAGCGGGTGGCATTACCCAGCACATCGGCGCTTATCACGTCGAAACGCCGCGCGGCATGATCACTTTCCTGGATACCCCGGGTCACGCGGCGTTTACCGCCATGCGTGCACGTGGCGCCACAGCGACCGACATCGTCATCCTGGTGGTGGCGGCGGACGACGGCGTGATGCCGCAGACCAAGGAAGCGATTCACCATGCCAAGGCGGCCGGTGTGCCGCTGGTGGTGGCGATGAACAAGATCGACAAGCAAGGTGCCAACCTGGAACGCCTGAAGGGCGAGTTGGTGGCCGAGGGCGTCGTGCCGGAAGAGTTTGGCGGCGACACCCCGTTTGTGGGCGTCTCGGCCAAGACCGGTGAAGGCATCGACAGCCTGCTGGAGCAAGTCTTGCTGCAGGCCGAAGTGCTGGAATTGAAGGCGCCTGTCGCATCGATGGCCAAGGGCCTGGTGATCGAAGCGCGTCTGGACAAGGGTCGTGGTCCGGTTGCCACCATCCTGGTTCAGTCCGGTACCTTGAAGCGCGGCGACGTTGTGTTGGCGGGTTCGACCTATGGCCGCGTGCGCGCCATGTTGGACGAAGACGGCAAGGCTTGTGCCGAAGCCGGCCCATCGATCCCGGTCGAGATTCAGGGTCTGACCGAAGTGCCGCGCGCCGGTGATGAGTTCATGGTTCTGAGCGACGAGCGTCGGGCACGTGAAATCGCCACCTTCCGTTCGGGCAAGTACCGTGATGTGAAGTTGTCGCGTCAGCAGGCTTCCAAGCTGGAAAACATGTTCGAGAACATGGGCGCCGGCGATGTGCAGACCTTGGGCATCATCATCAAGAGCGATGTGCAGGGTTCGCAAGAAGCGCTGGCTTCGTCGCTGCTCAAGCTGTCCACACCCGAAGTCAAGGTGCAGATCGTGCACGCCGCGGTGGGCGGTATCAGCGAGTCGGACGTCAATTTGGCGATCGCCTCCAAGGCCGTCATCATTGGCTTCAATGTGCGCGCCGATGCCGGCGCACGCAAGCTGGCCGAAGGCAATGCGGTTGATCTGCGCTACTACAACATCATTTACGACGCCGTCGATGAAGTGAAGGCCGCGATGACCGGCATGTTGGCACCAGAGCAGCGCGAAGAAGTGATCGGCCTGGCCGAGATTCGCACCGTCTTTGTGGCGACCAAGATCGGCACCATTGCCGGTTGTATGGTCACCTCGGGTGTCGTCAACCGCTCGGCTCGTTTCCGCTTGCTGCGCGAGAACGTGGTGATCTATACCGGCGAAATCGACACTCTGAAGCGCATGAAGGACGATGTGCGCGAAGTCCGCGAAGGCTTCGAGTGCGGTATCAAGCTGAAGAACTACAGCGACATCGCCGAGGGCGATCAGCTGGAGTTCTTCGAGGTCAAGGAAGTGGCCCGAACGCTCTAAGGCGGATTTGCCCTCACCAGCGCAAACCCCGCCCTCCAAAGAGTGGCGGGGTTTGTTTTTGATGGGTGGTGCAATAAGTCCAAGGAGCAGCAGGCAAGGAGTTGAGCATGCGACATAAACGAGTAATACCGAATCGGTCCTTCCGCGTGGCGGACCAGATTCAGCGCGATCTGGCAGAGTTGATTCGTGAGTTGAAAGACCCGCGCATCGGCATGGCCACGGTCAACGCCGTCGAGGTGACGCCCGACTATGCGCATGCCAAGGTGTTCTTTTCGGTGCTGGTCGGTGACCCGGTCGAGACCGGTGAGGCGCTCAATGAAGCGGCGGGTTTTTTGCGTAACGGCTTGTTCAAGCGTCTGCAAATTCACACCGTGCCGAGCTTGCATTTTCATTACGACCGCACCATCGAGCGCGCGGCCGAGCTGAGCGCCTTGATCAACAAGGCCAATGCGACGCGCGCCTTGGATGACGAGGCTGTGCCCGCCGACGCTGCCGATGCCGCCACAGATGTGCCACCGGCCAAGACCGAGTCGGGCGAATAAGAAGTCTTTTGATGACGAATAGCCCACCCCAGCGAGTCAAGACACCGCGCCGTGCCGTGCACGGTGTGTTGCTCTTGGACAAGCCGCTGGGTCTGTCCAGCAACGACGCGCTGCAAAAAGCCAAATGGCTGCTGCGGGCGGAAAAGGCCGGCCATACAGGCACGCTGGACCCCTTGGCCACCGGTTTGCTGCCGCTGTGCTTCGGTGCTGGTACAAAATTCAGTCAGGTCAGCCTGGATGCCGACAAGGCTTACGAGGCGACGCTTTTTCTGGGTTTGACGACGACCACCGGCGACGCCGAAGGTGAAGTGCTGGACCGCAGTGAGGCGGCCGCACGCGCGGTGACGCGTGAACAAATCGAAGCGGCTTGCGCGCAGTTCACCGGCGCGATCGACCAGGTGCCGCCGATGTACTCGGCGCTCAAGCATGAAGGCCGGCCGCTGTACGAGTACGCGCGGGCCGGCATTGTGATCGAGCGGCCGTCGCGGCGCGTCACGATTCATTCGATTGACATTGTTGACTGGCAAGCTGAGCGGTTGACGCTGGCAGTGCGCTGCAGCAAGGGTACCTATATCCGCACCTTGGCCGAAGATATCGGCCGGGTGTTGGGTTGCGGCGCCTCGCTGAGCGCGCTGCGCAGGACCGGATCTGGCCCGCTCAATGTGGCTCAGGCGATCAGCCTGGATGCGTTGGCGGCTTTGACCGAGATCGAGCGGGAGGCTTTGTTGCGCCCGCCGGACTCTTTATTGGCGGACTGGCCCGAGCTGCGTTTAGACAGCGCGGAGGCGGCCCGTTTCTTGACCGGTTTGCGGCGCCGTTTGGCTGCGGACCAAGGCGCTGAAGATGTGGCGCATGTGAGGGTCTACGGACCCGAGCCGCAAGCCTTTCTAGGCAGCGCCCACATCACAGCCGGTGAATTGATCGCCGACCGATTGTTGAGTCCGCAAGAGGTTGAAAGCCTCCTGACGAGTACCAGTAGCAGATTTTTAGAAAGTGTCGTATGAGTAAGCAAATCCGAAATATCGCCATCATCGCCCACGTTGACCATGGCAAAACCACCATGGTTGACCAATTGCTGCGTCAAAGCGGCACCTTTGCCGAGCACGAAAAAGTCGTCGACACGGTGATGGACAACAACGCCATCGAGCGCGAGCGCGGCATCACGATTCTGGCCAAGAACTGTGCCGTGAGCTGGGAAGGTACCCACATCAACATCGTTGACACCCCCGGTCACGCGGACTTCGGCGGTGAAGTCGAGCGAGCCCTGTCGATGGTGGACGGTGTGGTGCTGCTGATCGACGCGCAAGAAGGCCCGATGCCGCAAACCCGTTTCGTGACCAAGAAGGCCTTGGCCTTGGGTCTGAAGCCTATTGTGGTGGTCAACAAGGTCGACAAGCCAGGCGCCAAGCCTGACGCCGTCATCAACGCCGCATTCGATTTGTTCGACAAGCTCGGCGCGACCGACGAGCAGTTGGACTTCCCCGTGGTCTATGCCTCGGGCATCAACGGCTGGACTTCCTTGGAAGAAGGCACACCGGGCGAGCAGTGGGGCCCCGATATGTCGGCCCTGTTCAATACCGTCTTGCGTCACGTGCCACCTCAGCAAGGTGACCCGGAAGCGCCGCTGCAGCTGCAAATCTCGGCGCTGGACTACTCGACCTTTGTCGGCCGCATCGGCGTTGGCCGTATCGGTCAGGGCACGCTCAAGCCCGGCATGGACGTGATGGTCATGGAAGGCCCGGACGGGAAGGCCAGCAAGGGCCGCGTCAACAATGTGTTGACTTTCCAAGGTCTGGACCGCGTGCAAGTGACCGAAGCCGGCCCTGGCGACATCGTCTTGATCAACGGTCTGGACGAGATCGGTATAGGCGTTACGGTGACCAGCGTGACCAACCCGGCTCCGCTGCCGATGTTGAAGGTCGACGAGCCGACGCTGACGATGAATTTCTGCGTCAACACCAGCCCCTTGGCCGGTCGTGAAGGCAAGTTCGTCACCAGCCGTCAGATCTGGGACCGTCTGCAAAAAGAACTGCAAAGCAATGTGGCGCTGCGCGTTTCTGAAACCGACGAAGACGGCATCTTTGAAGTGATGGGCCGCGGTGAATTGCACCTGACCATTCTGTTGGAAAACATGCGCCGTGAAGGCTATGAGCTGGCCGTCAGCAAGCCGCGCGTGGTGTTCCATGATGTGGCCGGCGTCAAGCATGAGCCTATCGAGCTGGTGACCGCCGACGTAGAAGAAGCGCATCAGGGCGGCGTCATGCAAGCCTTGGGCGAGCGCAAGGGCGAGCTGGTCAATATGGAGCCGGACGGCCGTGGCCGCGTGCGCTTGGAGTACCGCATTCCAGCGCGTGGCCTGATTGGTTTCGCCAATGAGTTCATGAACTTGACCCGTGGTTCGGGCTTGATCAGCAATATCTTTGACGGCTACGAAGCTCACAAGGGCGAGATCGCCGGCCGCAAGAACGGCGTGCTGATCTCGATGGACGCGGGTGAAATCTTCACCTACGCCCTGGGCAAGCTGGACGATCGCGGCCGCATGTTCGTGAAGCCGAATGATCCCGTCTATGAAGGCATGATCGTCGGCATCCACAGCCGCGAAAACGACCTGGTCGTCAACGCCACGCGTACCAAGCAGCTGACCAATTTCCGCGTCAGCGGCAAGGAAGACGCGATCAAGATCACGCCTCCAATCGACCTGACGCTGGAGTACGGTGTCGAGTTCGTCGAGGATGACGAGCTGGTCGAAATCACACCGAAGAGTGTGCGTCTGCGCAAGCGCTACTTGACCGAGAACGAGCGCAAGCGCAACTCGCGTTGATAGAAAGACAGCACTGGGATGAATGTCCTCCCAGGCGCTGCGCTATGAGTCACCGTCGCGCCGTCTACCTGATGTTGTTGGTCACCCTGCTGTGGAGCACAGCCGGGGTGGTCACGCGGCATCTGGAGGCGGCGCGCGGCTTTGAGCTGACGTTTTGGCGCAGCGGCTTCAATGCCATCGCGCTGATGATTGGCCTGCGCTGGCTGCGCGGCCCGGCCTTGTGGGCTCAGCTGCGTGCCGCGCCCCGTTTGGTCTGGCTCTCGGGTCTGTGCTGGGCGGTGATGTTTACCGCGTTCATGGTGGCTTTGAGCCTGACCAGTGTCAGCAATGTTTTGGTCACCATGTCTCTGGGGCCGCTGTTGACGGCGCTGTTGTCGCGCCTGGTCTTGAAGCGGCAATTGCCGGCCAGGACTTGGTGGGCCATTGCCGTGGCCGGTGCCGGCATCGCGTGGATGTTCGGCCATGAGTTGGGGCAGGGCGCCGATTCCGCAGTGAAAGCTGGCGGGCAGGGCGGGCAGGGTGTATTGGGCATGCTGGTCGCGCTGGGCGTACCGCTGGCGGCAGCGGTGAATTGGTCCGTGCTGCAGCATGTCGGGCATGGCAAAGCCAAGCCTGAAGCAGCCGACGAAGGAGCGAACGAAGGCGCGGACGCGGCAGGCGATATGCCGCTGGCCGTCTTGCTGGGAGCGCTGATCTCCATGCTGGCGATGCTGCCCTTGGCCTGGCCCACGCAGGCCAGCCCGCATGACCTGAGCCTCTTGGCCGGGCTCGGTATTTTCCAGCTCGCCATCCCCTGCTTGCTGGTGGTGCGCCTGAGCCGTGTCTTGAGTGGGCCGGAGTTGGCGCTGCTGGGCCAATTGGAGTTGGTGCTGGGCGTGTTGTGGGCCTGGATGTGGGCGGGGGAAGACCCAACTGCCGCGACCCTGCTCGGTGGTGCTATGGTGCTGCTGGCTTTGCTGGCCAATGAATTATTGGCCTGGCGCAAGACGCTCGCCGCGAACGCCGGCCTGCAACTGGCAAACGAAACGAAACCCCTACATTCCCGGAGAGAGGCATGACGACGCCCTTGCAATTACCCCTTCTTCAATCCGATGGCGAAGTCCTGGCCGAGGTCAATGGCTGCCTGGGCCTGATCACGTTGAATCGCCCGCAGGCGCTGAATGCCTTGACGCTGGCCATGATCCGTGACTTGACCCGCTTGTTGAAAACCTGGGCTCAAGATCCCGCCGTAGAGGCGGTTGTGATCTTGGGTGCTGCGCGTCCGGGCAAGCCAGCTGCATTCTGCGCCGGCGGCGATATCCGCTTCTTCCACCGCGCCGCCTTGGCCGGGGATAGTGCTTTGGATGATTTCTTCACCGAGGAATATGCGCTCAATCATCTGATTCACAACTTCGCCAAGCCCTATATCGCCTTGATGGACGGTGTGGTGATGGGCGGCGGCATGGGCATCAGTCAAGGTGCCAAGTTACGCGTGCTGACCGAGGGCTCCAAGCTCGCCATGCCCGAAACCCATATCGGCTTGTTCCCGGATGTGGGCGGCGGCTACTTTTTGGGCCAATGCCCGGGCGCTGTGGGCGAATGGCTGGCCCTCACTGGCCACACGCTTGGCGCTGGCGACGCGATCGAGTTGGGCCTGGGCGACGTCTTTGTGCAAAGCGCGGCGATGCCGGCCCTGATCGAAGCTTTCCGGCATGGCGAGCAAAGCAGTGCCGAGCATGTGGTGGCGACGGTGATGGAACATGTGGACCTGGCGCCTGCGGCCGACCCCAAGACCTTGCGCAGCCGCATCGAGCAGCATTTCTCGCTCGCTGATGTCGCCGCCATCATGGCCTCGCTGGAGGCGGCCGGTGACGACTGGGCGCTCCGGACTTTGGCCACTTTGCGCAAGCACTCGCCCTTGATGCTCGCCGTGACGCTGGAGCAATTGCGCCGTGCCCGCAGCATGAGCTTGGCCGAAGATCTGCGCATGGAGCGCGACATCGTGCATCACTGCTTCCACCTCAGGCCTGGCGCGCGCAGTGAGACCGTCGAAGGTATTCGCGCATTGGCGGTCGATAAAGACCATCAGCCTTGCTGGTTGCCGGCACGTATCGAGGATGTCAGCCGCGAGCAGGTGCTGGCGTTTTTTGACAGCCCTTGGGCGCCCGAGCAACACCCATTGCGCGCGCTGATTTGAGCTTGAATCCAGCTTCATAATCGCGGCAAGGTCTTACCGGACCTTGCCGCTTTTTCGTTCTGGACCTACCCCGACCCCAAGGATGCCTTGATGCCTACCGACATCGAAATTGCCCAAGCCGCCATATTGCAGAAGATTCTCCCGCTGGCCAGCCGCCGTTTGGACTTACCGGAAGATTCACTCAGCCCCTTCGGCCATTACAAAGCCAAGCTGAGCTTGGATGAGGTCCAGCGCTTGAGTGCACGCAAGGACGGTCACCTGGTCTTGGTGACGGCGATTTCTCCGACACCCCCGGGTGAAGGCAAGACGACCACCACGGTCGGTCTGGGCGACGCGCTCAACCATATCGGCAAGCACGCGATGATTTGCCTGCGCGAGCCCTCCTTGGGCCCATGCTTTGGCATGAAGGGCGGCGCGGCTGGTGGCGGACGCGCGCAGGTCGTGCCGATGGAAGACATCAACCTGCACTTCACCGGCGACTTTCATGCTATTGGTCTGGCGAATAACTTGTTAGCCGCCCTGATCGACAACCATATCCACCACGGCAATGCCTTGCACCTGGACGTGCGCCGCATCACTTGGCGCCGCGTCATCGACATGAACGACCGCGCGCTGCGCGAGATCAATGTGGGCTTGGGCGGCCCGGGCAATGGCTACCCGCGCGAAGATGGCTTTGACATCGTGGTCGCCTCTGAGGTGATGGCGATTGTTTGCCTAGCCACCTCATTGGCTGATCTGAAGCGACGCCTGGGCAATATCGTGGTCGGCTACACCAGCCAGAAGCGACCGGTCACAGCGCGCGACTTGAAGGCCGATGGTGCGATGGCGGCCTTGCTGAAGGACGCGCTGGCGCCGAATCTGGTGCAGACGCTGGAGGGCAATCTGGCTTTTGTGCACGGCGGGCCCTTTGCCAATATTGCCCATGGTTGCAACTCCTTGATTGCCACGCAGACGGCGCTCAAACTGGCCGACTATGTGGTCACCGAGGCTGGTTTTGGTGCCGATCTGGGCGCCGAGAAGTTCATCGACATCAAATGCCGCAAGGGTGGGCTGCAGCCGGCTTGCGCGGTCCTGGTGGCAACGGTGCGGGCCTTGAAATACCACGGCGGCGCCGATCCCCAAAAGCCCGGCAGCGACAGCTTGCAGGCGCTCGAAACTGGCCTGGCGAATCTGCAGCGCCATGTCGAAAACATTCAGACCCTTTACGGCCTGCCGGTGATCGTCTCGATCAACCGTTTCGACAGCGATCAAGCCGCTGAGATCGCCATGATCGAAGCTTTCTGCAGCAGCTTGGGCGTGCCCTGCGTGCTGGCCACTCAATGGGCAGACGGTGGCGCCGGCGCAGCTGATTTGGCCCATGCCGTGGTCAGAGCCTGCGAGCAGGGTGCCGCCAAGCCTGCCGAGCTGTATGCCGATGCCGAGCCCTTGGCCGACAAGATCCGCGCGATAGCGGAGAAGGTCTACAGGGCCGCCGAAGTGGTGTTCGAACCCAAGGCGCTGGCGCAAATGCTGGAATGGCAGGCCGGCGGCTACGGCCATTTCCCGGTCTGCATCGCCAAGACTCAGTATTCGTTCAGCACCGACCCGATGCTGCGCGGCGCTCCGATTGGCCATGTGCTGCGCGTGCGCGAACTGCGTCTGAATGCCGGCGCCGAGTTTGTGGTGGCGATCTGCGGCGACATCATGACCATGCCCGGTTTGCCCAAAGTGCCGTCGGCCGAGCGGATTGATGTGGACGATGCTGGGCGCATCTCAGGCTTGTTCTGAGCGCCCCCGGAGGCCGCCGCTACGCGGCACCCGCCCCCGCAGGGGAACAAGGAAATTTGGGTCGGCCCGGTGTTCCCTTCTGAGCCTGGGATAATCAGTGGGTGCAAGACAAACCTAACAATCCCTGGCGCCTCTCGGTCGCCCCCATGCTCGATTGGACCGATAAACACTGTCGGTTCTTCCATCGCCTGCTAACCCACAAAACCCGGCTGTACACCGAAATGGTGACCACGGGCGCGCTGCTGCACGGCGATCAGCCGCGCCATCTGGACTTCAATGTCGAAGAGCATCCGGTCGCCTTGCAACTCGGCGGCTCCGAGCCGGCCGATCTGGCTGCCTGCGCTAAATTGGCCGAGCAGTGGGGCTACGACGAGGTCAATCTAAATTGCGGCTGCCCGAGCGAGCGGGTGCAGCGCGGTGCTTTTGGCGCCTGCTTGATGGCCGAACCAGCCTTGGTCGCGGATGGCATCAAGGCGATGCTGGACGCGGTCAGCATCCCGGTCACGATCAAGCACCGCATCGGCATTGACCGGCTGGAAAGCTACGAGTTCGTGCGCGACTTTGTTGGTGCGATAGCGGCGGTGGGCTGCGAGGTCTTCATCGTGCACGCGCGCAATGCCTGGCTGCAAGGCATTTCGCCGAAAGAGAACCGCGAGTTGCCGCCGCTGCGCTATGAGCTGGTGCATCGCTTGAAGCGCGACTTTCCCGAGCTGACCATCGTGCTCAATGGCGGGGTCAAGACCGACGAGGAGATCGCCGTTCAACTGCAGCATGTGGATGGCGTGATGGTCGGCCGCCAGGCTTATCACGAGCCCTGGCAGATGGCCGCTTGGGATCAGCACTTTTTCGACAGGAATGGCCCAGCGCAGAGCCGCGAGCAGGTCGAGGTCGAATGGCTGAAGTACCTTGAAGCGCAAGTGGCGAGCGGCCGACCCTGGTCGCAGGCGATGCGTCACGCCCTGGGCCTGTGGAACGGGCAAGCGGGAGCTCGGCGTTGGCGGCAAATCTGGTCCGATCATCAGTACAAGGCGATGGACGCGGCGGCGGTGGCTACGCTGGCGACGCAGTCGCGCACCGGCATCGCTGCGCATGTGGCCGAGCACCAGGCGCAGACCGAGGCCTTGCGGCAGGCGGCCGCATCCGTCTGAAATGCTGTACTTTGCTTGCTTCGACACCGCCTTGGGCTGCTGCGGCATCGCCTGGAGCGAGCAGGGCATCAAGGGCTCGCAATTGCCCGAGGAAAATGCTGGCCTGACGCGTGAGCGCATGCGGGTGCGTTTTCGTGCTGCCAGTGAGGCGGCGCCTAACGCTCTGGCCTTGCGGGCCATCGATGCGATCCAGCGCTTGTTGGCCGGTGATCCGACTGCGCATGCAGACTTGCTGGCCCTTGCGCTGGATCAGAGCGAGGTGGCCGAGTTCAATCAACGCGTGCACACGATCACGCGGCAAATACCCATTGGTCAGACGCTCACTTACGGCGAGATTGCGCGGCTGTTGGGTCAAGCCGGGGCCGCGCGAGCAGTCGGCCGCGCCGAAGGTGACAACCCCTTTGCGCCCATCGTTCCCTGCCACCGCGTCTTGGGCTCAAATGGCCAAAGCGGCGGCTTCTCGGCCTATGGTGGCGCGCAAACGAAGCTGAAGTTATTGGCCATAGAGGCGAAGGCAGCAGGTCAAATGGCGGCCGAACAACAGGCTTTGTTTTAGATCGGGCCTGCGCGGGCCTGAAACCAAGGGCGCTGGGCCGTAAAATCCTGCCTTGTTTTCGCCCAAGGCCCACTTCATGTCTTTTGCTACGCTGGGCCTGTCGCCCGCCCTCATCCGCGCCGTGCGCGAGCAGGGCTACCATGCCCCCACCGCAATTCAGGCTGCCGCCATCCCCGTCATTCTGCGTGGCCAAGATGTGCTGGGCCTGGCGCAGACCGGCTCCGGCAAGACCGCCGCCTTTGCCTTGCCCCTGCTGCAAAACCTGCTACAGCAGCGCGGCGCCGGCGTGCGGCAGACCCGCGCCCTGGTGCTGGTGCCGACACGCGAGTTGGCGGCGCAGGTCGGCGAAGTGCTGCAAGCGCTGGCGCAGGATTTGCCGACGCCGATCAAGGTCGCCATCGTCTATGGCGGGGTTTCGATCAATCCACAGATGATGGCCTTGCGCGGTGGCGCCGACATCGTGGTGGCCACGCCGGGTCGTCTGCTGGACCTGCTTGATAACAATGCTTTGCGCTTGTCGGCCGTCACGACCTTGGTGTTGGACGAAGCCGATCGCTTGCTCGACATGGGCTTTGCCGATGAGTTGCAGCGTGTCTTGGCCTTATGCCCGAAGGGGCGGCAAAACCTGTTCTTCTCGGCCACCTTCGCGCCAAACGTGCAGGCATTGGCGGATGGCCTGCTGCATGAGCCCGAGCGGATTGAAATTGCCAGCGAGCCCGAACGTGCCGCCGCGATTCACCAGCGCTCCATCCAGGTTGACGAGAACCGGCGCACGCCCTTGCTGCGCCATCTGCTGGAGACCGAAGGCTGGACGCGGGTGCTGGTTTTTGTCGCCACCAAATATGCGACCGAGCATGTCTCCGACAAGCTCTGGAAGCAAGGCATCAAGGCTGCGGCCTTGCACGGCGAGCTGAGCCAGGGTGGGCGGACCAAGGTATTGGCGGCGCTGAAGAACTCCGACATTCAAGTCCTGGTGGCCACCGATGTGGCAGCGCGCGGCCTGGATATTCCGGACTTGCCGGTGGTCTTGAATTACGACCTGCCACGCTCCGCGTCTGACTACACCCACCGCATCGGCCGCACCGGCCGAGCCGGGGAGAGTGGCGTGGCGATCAGCTTTGTCAGCGGTCACAGCAGCAACGGCGAGGCGCATTTCCGCTTGATCGAAAAGCGCCAAGCACGCAGGGTGCCGCGGGAGCAAATTGCCGGTTTTGAGCCGACCGATCTTGATTCGGCACCATCCCCGACGGGCGGCGTCAAGGGTTTGCGCAAGAGCAAGAAGGACAAATTGCGTGAAGCTGCTGCTGCAGCAGCTGCTGCAACTGCCGCTGGTTCAGCGGTAGCGTGACCAAAGCAGCGTGGCCGTCATCGGCGCGCTGGCGGTCGCTGCAGTGTCGCTCGGGTCGAAGCCGCTGGGCAGGTTGCGCAGATCGATGGACGTGCTGGCGCCCAAGTTGCTGCCGGTCGGTGTGGAGGCCAAGTTGGCCGCAGACACATAGCCATGCACGACCGTGCTGCCCGACGTGGTGAGGTCATCGCCGGCCAAGACCGAGCCGTAGACGTCGTTGGACGCTGACAGGTTGATCTTGCCGCCGCTGTAGACCTTGCCTACAAAGCCGCCCGCGCCAAAAGCTATATTGCCGGCCGAAACCGGCTGAAGCTTGCTGGTGTCACTGGCCTTGCAGAAATTCGTCGGCGCCAGCGTGGGGAAAGCGGTGTTGCTGCAAGTGTTGGCGTAGCCGGCGTAATTGACTGCGTAGGTGGTGTTGGCGCCGCCGGTGCTGATGTCGCCGCTGGCGATGAAGGTGTTGTAGTAGGTGCCGGAGGCGACCAGGACATTGCCTTCGAACCAAGCCACGCCCGGCGCCATTGTGGTGCCGGCAATCGACCATTTTTTGGCCGCGTTGTCATAGGCGAAGCAAGTATTGCTGTCGGAGTAGCCCTGACATATCTTGGCCACGCAAGTGGCAGCGTTATAGGTGTTGGTCGTGCACAGATAGTCGTTTGTGCTGCCTGCTCCTTTGAGGAAGTAAGTTCCATTGGTGATGGAATTGACGTTGTTGACGGTAACTTTGATGTCGCTGCCGACCCACTGGAACACGTAGTTGGCCAAGGCCTTGTAGGGGTAGGCGTCAAACGACGGCGTCGTCACGGTGCTGCTGGTCAGCGGCGTGATGTTGACGGCCAAGCCGGCCTGCCGTGTCATCTTGACCCCGCTATTCCAGTTCGGGGTCGAGAGGCTGCCGCCGTAGTTGCCGCTGCCCACCGTGCCGCTGGAGGATTCGGTGTAATTGCCCGCCACCTGCGCATCGCCGCTGACGGTCAAACTGCTGCCGACGACGTTGCCCTTGGTCTTCAAAGTGCCGATGGTGGCGCTGCCCGTCGTGACATTGCCGATCGCGTTCAATGCGGTCACCGAATTGCTGGATAGCGTCACTGCGCCGTTGGCCGTCAAGTTGGCAACGCTAACGCCGCCGCTGAGGCTGACGTTTTTCATCGATTGCACGCTGCTATAGAGCGCGCTGCCCGATAGATTGATATTGCCTTCGGAAAACAAGATATCAAAGCCAACCGAGCCGCCCAAGGTGATATCGCCGGTGGCATAAAGATTGGAGATACCGGTCAAGCTGCCCGAACCATTGACAGTGCCGTCGACCACAACCTTGGTCTGGGCATCGCCCAGCACCTTCAAATCTCCGCCGAGTTGCAGATTGCCTTTGATATTGACTGCTGGAATCTTGCCGGTGGCGCCGGGTGTGCCACCATTGCCCTTGGCACAAAAGGTCGCCGCCAGCAAAGCATTGGCACCGCCACTTGTGCCGGTGATGTTGAATCCGACGCGGGTGCCGCCGCCGCAGTTGACGGCGTCAGCAGCCAAGACATCCACCACGGTGGCCGTGATACCGCTCAGGGCGGAGAACGTGACCGCCTGGTTTACGGTCAACTTGGCAGCCTCAGCCGCGCCCAGTTGATACAAATGCTGGCGTACCGCCTCGGCGCCGCTCCAGGCCTTCAGCTGCGCTTGCGTCAAGGCATGCACGGTCACCGACTGTGATTGCAGACCGCGCACGTAATAGATGGCGCCGAACACCATGGCGCCCAGCGACAAGCCGCTGAGCAGCATGAACAGCACCGAGGAGATGCCGCGTTGGCGGCGTCTAGCACCTGAGTTGGGTTGAAAGGCAGCCATGTTCAGGAACTCAGGTTGGCCAGACAGCTGGTGTAGGTATTGCTAGCGCCCTGCACGCTGCCGCTATAGGCGAGTTTGACCATCACCGAGGCAGCAGGAGGGTCGAAGCTGCTGATGGTCTTGGGCACCGCGCCATAGGGCCAGCAATTGCTGGCATTTTGAACGCTCAAAGTGACGGCCTGCGCCTGCACATCGGCGTCCACCAAGGTGCGACGCAGCCAGGTGATCTTGCTCCATTGCGTCGCCAAAGGATCGCAGGCGCCGCTGGACTGAATCATGTAGAGCGCCCTGGTGCTCGGGTCTGAAACCAGGCCGAGGCAGCGATAGTCGGCGCTACTGGCCGACAAGCCCGGATTGGCGATCCAAACGAGCGCGTTGCCCGTCTTGACCGCTGCGCCGATCGCCACCACGGTGCCACTGAGCACCAGCGTGTTGGGGTTCAGCGAGGCGTTAGACAGCAGCAGCAAATGTGTGCCGGTGGCCGGTGTCGTGATGCCGTAGCCGGCCCCTTGCAGTGCAATTTGCGCGCTCAGCAGACCCGAGGCGAGTTGGCCGTCCTGCAGCGAGCTGCGCACCAGGCCGTCCGTGCCAAACACGGTCTGGGTGGTGCTGCGGTAGAGCGCCAGCGCCCCCAGCACGGCAAACATCGAGATGGCCATGCCCACCATCAGGCTCACCAGGCTCAAGCCTGATTGAGCGCATAGGCGGATTTGCGCTTGCCGCATCTTCAATTGGTGACCGTCAAAGTGCCCGGCCCCAGCAAAGTGTTGGCATCAACCGCAAAACGCACGACGGGTAGGCTGGTGCTTTTGGCAACACCGTTGATCGTTACCGTCACAGCGGTGACGGTGCAGGTCTTTTGCAAGTCGGGCAGGGTCAAATTTGTCCCCAAGGTCAGGGTGCTGGTGACAGTGGCGATGCCGCTGGCGGGGCAGCTATTGGCGACGCCATTGCCCTGCAGATCAGCGCGTATCGCTTGAATCGCGAGGCTTTGGCCTTTTTGAAACTTTTGCGCCACCATGGCCCGGCCAACGGCGTATACCAATCCAAGACCAATGACGCCCAGCAAAACCATCGCCACCATGGCTTCGATCAAGGCATCACCACGTTGCTGCCTTGGTTTGCGCTTGGACTGCGGCTCAGTTGAGCGTGCCATTGCTACTCTCCGAACCTTTGGCGATGTTGAAGCTCATCAGCGTGCCGCAGGCAACGCCGCCCACTGCCGCGCCCAAGCTCATGCCGGCACTGTCCAGTGCAATGCATTGGCTGGCCGCGCCGTTCAATTGGATCGCCGCCGGCGGCACGGCAGACCAGTTGAAGCTGCTGCAGTCCAGGGCGGCCGGCAGACCCGCTCGGACGCAGAGCTTGCCGGGGACGCTGACCAACACAGCCGCCGCAGTGCTGCTGGCCGCTGTCGGGTTGCGCAAGGCCGTAGCTTCGAGCTGACTCATCGCTTGATTCAACAGACTCTGCGTTTGCCGCACCGCCGCCTGGTTGCCCCAGGCCACAGAGAAGGGCGCTACAGCCATGGCCAGCAGCATCATGATGGCAATCGTCACCATCAGCTCAATCATCGATACCCCGGCTTGGGACTTCACCATGAAGTGAAGCCGCAACTGCTGCTGGCGGTTCGGGCATTGAGGTTGTCCAGGGTGATGGTGCAACCGGCTGAGCTGCCCTTACCTGTGGCGGTCAGTGTGTAGCTGCTGGCCGTGCTGACCATGGTGTAGTTGAAGTAGCTGGCCTGCGTGGGTGACCAGGCGCTGAAAATCGTCGTGGTGGCCGCCGTGTTGGCCGCGTACACCGGATAAGTCAGCTGTAACTGGTAGCGGTTTTCCATGTTCAAGGCCAGCGCAGCCAAGTCGGCGCTGGCGCTTTTGGCTCGGCTCTTGTTGATGTATCCGGTGTACGAGGGCAGGGCGACCGCGGCCAGAATCGCCACCACCACAACGGCGACCAGCAACTCAATCAAGGTAAAGCCGCTCTGGTGCTTGGCGCGGGAATTAGCGCGGGGCTTAGCTGCGTGGGCGCTGACGCACGGTGTGTTCTGCAAGATCACTCCTTGAGGGCTGGTTTGCTCGGTCGGGGATGGTTACTTTACGATAGATCCACTTTGATACCAATTGTAATGAGCTGCTTCCACTCTGCGCAGTGTCTAAATTCACGCTGGACTGAACTATCTTGTGTTGACAGGGTCGTGACAGTCAATAGCCTTGTCTCAATTTTGGTGTCGGTCGCGATATTGTTTGCATGCATCAAGCCCCCTCAATCCGGCCTGCTGTAAATCCCTAAGAGAATCGAGGGGGCAAGCCCTACGATCGGCGTGGGTGAAATGAGCAGCAGAGGAGTTTTCATGAGCAGCAAATCGAAACGGGACGCAGCGACAGGCCTGGGTCGGCGTCAATGGCTGGCCGGAAGCGCCGGTGCGCTGGCGACCATGGGTTTGGGTGCCGCCAGTGGGCAAGCACATGCACAAGCGCAGTCCGCTGCCTCCGCACCGGCGCTTGCGGTCGCGCCGGCTAAACCGCCGTTACCTGCCTATGCGGCCTGGAAGGACGCAGGCGCCGTCATCATTCATTCCAGCAGCACCATAGAA
The DNA here is from genome assembly GCF_025717555.1 of Paucibacter sp. B2R-40. Lineage (GTDB taxonomy): Bacteria > Pseudomonadota > Gammaproteobacteria > Burkholderiales > Burkholderiaceae_C > Paucibacter_A. The sequence continues at coordinate 119,187 of NZ_JAJIRP010000008.1, forward strand.
ACCAAGCGCCAGGCCTTTGGCAATGGTTTGATCACACCGGCCGAACAGTTTTATGTGCGCAACAACCTGCCGGCACCCAGCGCCAGCATTCTGGAAAACCGCGATGCCTGGGAAATCAGCATCGAAGGCGTCAAGCAACCACGCGTCTTGAGCCTGCGGGAACTCAAGACCATGGGTTTGGAAACCACCCCCATGGTCTTGCAATGTTCGGGCAATGGCCGCGGCTTCTTCCCCAACAAGCCCAGCGGCACGCCCTGGACGGTGGGCGCAGCCGGCTGCGTGGTATGGACGGGGCTGTCGGTGCGGCAACTGGTGGAGAGCCTGGGCGGCACCTTGGCCGGCATGGACTTCATGACCGGCACCGGCGGCGAGGTTCTGCCGGAGGGGCTGGATCCTAAGTCCATCATGGTCGAGCGTTCGGTGCCGGCCAAGGCCATGGCGGATGCGCTCTTGGCCTGGGAGATGAACGGCGTGCCAATTCCGCTGGCTCATGGTGGCCCATTGCGCTTGATCGTGCCGGGCTACCAAGGTGTCAATCAGATCAAGTACATCAAGCGGCTGGCCTTCACGGCGCAAGAATCCGACGCCAAGATCATGGCCCATGGCTACCGCATCTCTCCACCCGGCGCCAAGGCCGACCCAAGTCAGCCCTCGGTGCTGGAGATGAATGTCAAGAGTTGGATCACTTCGCCTTTGCCCGAGCGTGCGGCGGCCGCTGGCCAGGTACAAATTCAAGGGCTGGCCTTTGGTGGGCAGCGGGCGGTCAAACGGGTGGAGGTGTCGGTCGACGCCGGCAAGACCTGGAAAGAGGCGCGGTTGGTGGGCCCGGATCTGGGCAAATACGCGTGGCGACAGTTTGTGTTGGCGGCCAAGCTGCCCGCCGGCACGCACACCTTGATGAGCCGCGCCATCGACACGGCCGGCAATGTGCAGCCCGAGCAGCGCCTCGAGAACGTCGGCGGCTATAACAACAACAGTGTGCTGGACCACGCGGTGACGGTGACGCTGGCGTGATGGGTCAACAGCGCCTGTTCGCCTTGTTCTTCGGCTTGATCTTGGGCTTGCTTGCGCTTGGCTCCGTGAACGCCGGCACCGACGGCATCACTGCCAAGCAAGCTCAGGAGGCCGAATTCGAGTTGGGCAAGCGCCTGTTCACCAAAACAGCTGCGCCGGCTTGCGCGCTGTGCCATACGCTGAGGGACGCGGGATCGGAAGGTGCTGTGGGCCCGGTGCTGGATGAAATCAAGCCCGACGCCGAAAGGGTGAGCAAGGCTTTGCGCAATGGCCTTGGCAATATGCCGGCCTTCAAGACCCTCAGTGAAGCCGAGATCAATGCCCTGGCGCGCTATGTGTCTCAGGCCTCGGGCGGGGCAGGCCTGTCCGGCAAATGAGTCTCAGGCGAGTTCAATTATCACCGGCGCGTGGTCGCTGGGCCGCTCGTTCTTGCGCGGCAGCTTGTCAATCACGCAGGCCCTTACTTCGTTCTTCAGGGCCTGGCTGACCAAGATATGGTCGATGCGCAGGCCTTGGTTTTTTCTGAATGCGAGATTACGGTAATCCCACCAACTCCAGCTCTTGGGGGCTTGCTCGAACAGCCGGAAGGCGTCGCAAAGCCCTTGCGCTTGCAGCGCCTGAAAATGCGCACGCTCTTGCGGCGTGCAGTGGATCTGGCCGGCCCAAGCGATGGGGTCGTAGACATCGGCATCGGTCGGCGCGATATTGAAGTCACCCATCAACACCAGCTTTTCGTGGGTCTGCAATTCGGCCGCTACAAAGCGCTGCAGCGCCTCCAGCCACGCCATTTTGTAAACAAATTTGTCGCTGTCCGGCGCCTGCCCATTGGGGAAGTAAGCGCCTATGCAGCGCACGCCGTCCACCGTGCCGGCAATCACTCGGGCTTGCGGGTCGTCAAAGCCGGGCAAATTCTTGATGACGTCGGACGCCGCGCTGCGACTCAGCAGAGCCACGCCGTTATAGGTCTTCTGTCCGAACCAATGCACCTGATAGCCGGCCGCTTCGATCTCTGCGGCCGGGAACTTGTCGTCGGTCAGCTTGGTCTCTTGCAACACCAAAACGTCGACCGGGTTGGCCGTCAGCCAGTCCAACATTTGCGGCAGCCGCACATTGAGGGAGTTGACGTTCCAGGTGGCGAGTTTCATGAGCTTGTTTCTTTTGGGTATCTAGGGCAGTCGGCATTGTGCATGAGCTGCAGTCGGCGCCATCCTATGATGGCAGCACTCGATCAAGCAAAGCCCAGAAGCCCAAAAACCCCACACGCTCCCATTGCTCCATATGAAAACCGTCCCCTACAAAGAGATTGCGCTCGCCCTACTGGGCGGCTTCTTGGCCCTGGCCGTCAATATGCCGGCCGCTGCACATGGCGATCAGGCACATGCGAGCAAGCCTGGTTCCGCCAACAAAGTGCAGCAGATTTTTGGTGTCGCAGGTGAAGCCAAAGCCGTCACACGCAGCATCCAGATCAGCATGTCGGATGCCATGCGCTTCACGCCTGAGCTGATCGAGGTCAAACAAGGTGAGACCATCAAGTTTGTTTTCAAAAATGAGGGTCAGGTCTTGCATGAATTCGTGATCGGCAGCAAGGACTCATTGGCCGAGCATGCGGCAATGATGCTGAAGTTTCCGAATATGGAGCACGATGAGCCCTATATGGCCCATGTCCAGCCCGGCAAGACGGGCGAGATCGTCTGGACCTTCAACCGAGCCGGCGAATTTGACTTTGCCTGCCTGATCGCCGGCCACTACCAAGCCGGCATGGTCGGACGAATCAAGGTGCGAGCGCCAGGCAAGTCATGATCAAGTACAGCGGGCAGTCGCTCAGCGTGCCACCCAACCGCCATCCATAGGCAGGGCCACGCCGGTCATTTGTGCGGCAGCGTCGGAGCACAAAAAGACCGCCAGACCGCCCAGTTGTTCCGGCGACGCAAATTGCAGCGAGGGCTGCTTCTCGCTCAGCAGCTTGGTCTTGGCTTGTTCTGTGCTCAGATTCTCTTTCAAGGCCAAGGCGTCAATCTGCTTTTGCACCAGGGGCGTCAGCACCCAGCCCGGGCAAATTGCGTTGCAGGTGATGCCTGTCGTGGCTGTCTCCAGCGCCACCGTCTTGGTCAGTCCGACCACGCCGTGCTTGGATGCCACATAGGCTGCCTTGTCGGCCGAGGCCACCAGGCCATGCACCGAAGCGATATTGATGATGCGACCCCAGCCGCGCTCGCGCATACTGGGCAAGGCAGCGCGCGTCGTCAGGAAAACGGCGGTCAAATTGATCGCAATCACGGCATCCCAGCGCTCCAGCGGGAAATCTTGCACGGGTGAAACATATTGGATACCGGCGTTGTTGACCAAGATGTCGACGCTGCCGAGTTCACGCAGGGTGCTCTCAATGAGACCGGTGGCCTGGGCCGCCACGGACAGGTCGGCACCGTTATAGGCCACCCGCACCCCATAGCTGCTGGCAAGCTCTTTGCGCAGGGCCTCAATCTCCGCAGCTTCGCCGAAACCGTTGATCATCAAATCGGCACCGGCTGCAGCCAGTTGGCGCGCCAGACCCAGGCCAATGCCACTGGTCGATCCGGTGACGACGGCAACTTTATTCTTCAACATGTGGCTAACTCCCTGTGTAAAAGTAAATAGGTGAAGATAATCCAGCAGCAAGCGTTTTGCGCCAAAAATCGGCCTCCGTCGCTGTGAATCAGTCTAGCATGGTTGAATCTGATTGATCAGACCTATTAATAATTTCCATTCTTATATGGTCTGTGATTCTATGGATCTGGGTAAGAATGGCAGGGTTTGGTTATTGAGTCAATTCGAAAATATGCTTCGATTTGGTTGTTGAATTTTATATCTCATTGCTTGTTTGCTTGCCGCCGACGTGCGTCGCTATATGAATATAAATTTTGTATCGGCTTTGACGGAAATTCTGCCTTACGCATTGCTGATTGCGGTGAGTCCGATATCGTTGATTGCCATCATTTTGAATCTTTTTTCTGTCCGAGCGCGGCAAAATGGGCCGGCCTTTTTAGTCGGATGGGTGCTTGGGTTGGGTCTGATTTGTGCGGCGGCCGTGGTTCTGATTGAGGCCGGCGAGGAAGCCTATGGCGTGAGCCCATCGTTGCTGGAATCAGTCGGGCGATCCTTGTTGGGGGCGGTCTTGCTGTTGGCTGCTTGGCAGCAATGGAAAAAGCGGCAGCAAGCGCCAAGCACGCCCAAGTGGATGGCAGCGATCGAGTCTTTTTCGCCGCTCAAGGCTTGGGCAGCCGGTTTGCTGTTGTCCGGAATTACTAATCCTAAAAATACCGTACTTATTGTCGCTGCCGGCATTTCAATTTCGCATGCTGGTTTGTCGGCGGTGGATTCTGCGCTGTTGATTCTTCTGTTTGTTGTGGGCGCCAGTTTGGGCGTGCTGATACCCTTGCTCTATTTCTTGATCGGCGGCAAAGCGGCGAAATCGGTGTTGAAGATTTGGCAAATCGCTTTGATCAAACACAACGCACTGGTGATGGCCGTGATGTTGCTCATTTTTGGTTCTTTGTTGATTTCCAAAGGTTTGAGAGGCCTGATTGCTTGAAGGCCTGAGCCTAGGGAATATTCCCGCCGACCTTCAGGTATCTAGCCGATGGCGCGGGCGTGCTGGGCTGTTTACAGTGGAGTGAATTTGGGTTCATTGAGTCCGAAGGTCATCGATTGGCCGGGCGCTTGAGAAGTTCAACCGGCTAAAAAAAGAGCGCTCGGCTACAGCGCAGAACAGCAGGGGGGAATGATTTGGTGATCATTCAGGCACCGTCGCCGGACAGCGAGGATCTGGAGCTTCAAGGCCTCGCTGCGGCGCAGCGTTCGCACTCCCGGTCGCAAGGTTTGGGACATCGCACCAGCATGCAGTTGCAGCGGCGGCCCGCCATGCAGCGAGGCTTGCTGCTGGCCTACTGGGTGGCACTTCCCATCACTTTGCTGATTGCCTTTGCCTGGATTTGGTCTTGCCTGCAGCAACTGCAAGAGGCACGCGATCAAGCGCATGCGCGGGTAAAAACCTTGGCCACGGTCGCGGCTGCAGGCTTGCAGCAGCAGATCGGCCGCGACCTGCCGACGCTCAAGGCCTTGGCGCTGAATGTCTCTGCTCAGGCAGCAAGCCCGGCTCGGTGCCTGCGCTTTGGCGCCGATGTTTCCAGGCTGGGTTCGGTGCTGGTCAATTTGGTCGTTAGGGATTTGCGCGGCGAGCTGGTTTGTGAGCTTGGCAGCCCGACCGCATCGATGCAAAAAGCTCTCTCCGCCCGAGCAAATTTTCGCCCTACCAGGCAGCCTATTGAAGGGCCGCAAGGCCGCTGGCTGACTTGGCTGACGCAGCCGCTGTTTGACGATCAGGGCAATCGCTTGGGCTCCTTGAATCTGCAATTGGACCTTTTGCAAATCAGCGAGCGCCTGCGCGAGCTGCTGCCCAGCAATGCCGTGGTGGAGGTGCTGAGCCGGCAACACACGATTGTGGCGCGCTCGGTCGATGCCGCCGCCTTTATCGGCCACGTGAACGCTTTGGACGGCACGCTGCGCGGCTTGCATGAAGGGGAGTTCAGTGCCCCATGGGTGGCGGGTGAGCAGCCGCGATTGAATTACTTTGTGACCATTTCTGGCACCGATTGGCGTTTGCTCGCTGGTCTGCCGCAGGCCGAGCTGTTTGCTGACTATGAGGCCCTGCTGCTGCGCACGCTGGCTCAGGGGCTGGCGTTTGTGCTGCTGCTCACCTGGCTGAGTTGGCGCATCGGTATCGGGCTGATGGGGCCCGCAATGCGCCGATCACGCTCAGCGGCGTGGCAGGATTGACCTGCAATGGTGTCCTCGCGCAACAGCCGGTCCCGCAGCGGTCCGCGATCGGCAAGCTTAGCCGCAGGACCCAATCCTGCGTTTTTTAGTTCCTTGCTGCGTGGAACCCTACACTGGCGTCAGCCGTCTCATCCAGCGTAGCTCCTAATTTTTCGGTGCAGGAGAGTCTTTTGCCAAGGTCCAGTTTCCTGCGCATGCGCACGCTCAATGCCCGGCTGACTCTGTTCACCTTGGCGCTGGTCGTGTTGAGCATTTGGACCTTGGCTATCTACGTCGGCCGCATCGTGCACAAGGATGTGCAGGCATTGTTGAGCGAGCATCAGCTGGCCAGCGTCAGCCTGCTGGCGGCCGAGATCAATGATCAGTTGAGTACGCGACTCGCGGCGCTGGAGGCGGTCGCCAACGATGCCCGCGGTGCAGTCGAGACCAATGCGGCCGGCACAGATGCGGCCGAGGCACAAAGCCTTTTGGATCACCGGCCGGTGCTGCTGTCCTTGTTCAACGGCGGGGTTGTGTTCATTGCCAAGAATGGTCAAGCGATTGCCGATGCGCCGCCATTGCCTGGTCGGGTTGGCAGCAACTACTTGCGCAATACCGACGTCGCTGACTGTCTGCGCGATGGCCGCTCACGGGTCGGGCGCGCGGTGATGGGGCGAATTTTGAAGACGCCGGTGTTTGGTTTGATCGTGGCCGTCCGGGATACAGGCGGCAAGGTGCAGGGCGTCTTGGTTGGTCTGATCAATATGGCCAAGCCGAGCTTTTTGGACCGCATCACGGCGCATGGTTTTGGTCAGACCGGACATTTCCATTTGCTCTCGCCCAAGCACAGGCTGACCATCACCTCGAGCGACCCGAGTCGCATCATGCAAGACATGCCCGCCGCGGGCGCAGATCCCGCCCTGGACCGCCTGATCGCGGGCCATCAAGGCAGCTTGCTGTACACCGACCCGACCGGCCGTGAAGCGCTGGTGTCGCAGAAGTCCGTGCCGCTGGCGGCTTGGGTGGTGGCTGCCTCCTTGCCGACCGAAGAAGCCTTTGCGCCACTGCAGGCCTTGCAGCGGCGCATGTTTTTGGCCGCCTTGGCGCTGAGCCTGTTGGCGGCGGGTTTGATGGCTTGGTTGCTGCAATACCAACTCTCACCGCTGGTACAAGCTGCCAAGCATTTGGCTGTCGCTGCGGCCACATCTTCGACCGGCCTGCCCCTGCAGCCCTTGCCGATCAAGCGGCCCGACGAGATCGGCCTGCTGATCGCAGGCTTCAATCTGCTCTTGGCCGAACTTGGGGAACGCGAGCTTGCGCTTGCCGACAGCGAGGCGCGCTACCGGGCCATGATTGAGCAGTCACCCGAACCCATCGCCGTGCACCGTGCGGGCCTATTGCTGTTTGCCAACCCGGCCCTGGTCAAATTGATGGGCGCCCAATCGGCCCAGGATTTGGTCGGCCAGCCGCTGCTGAGATTCATCCACCCCGACGAGCATGCCCGTGCGCTGGCGAGGATGGCGCAGGTGGCTGAGGGCGGTTTGCGTCTGGTGGCTTTGGAAGAGCGTTATTTGAAGCTGGACGGCAGCGTCATCGATGTCGAAGTGCAGGGCGCCCCGATCGAGTTTGACGGCGCGCCGGCCATTTTGGCCTTGGTGCATGACGTCACCGAGCGCAAGCAGAGCCGGCTCGCGCTGCAAGCGGCACTGCGGGAGAAGACTGTGCTGCTGAATGAAGTTCATCACCGGGTCAAGAACAATCTGCAAGTGGTCAGCAGCTTGATGCGATTGGAGGCGGGCCACGGCGCCGAGGCTCGCACTCAAGAGGTCTTGAACGACATGCAAGGTCGCCTGCGCGCGATGGGCTTGCTGCACGAATCGCTCTACCGCAGCGGCCTGTTTGCCAGCGTGAATCTGGGCGCCTATCTGAAGGATGTGGCCGTGCAGGCCTGCCGCAGCCAGGGTAGCCCGGCAGTTCGGCTTCAGGTAGACGTCGCTTCTTTGCAAGTCAGCATGGATCAGGCCACACCCTGCGGTCTGCTGCTCAACGAGCTGATCTCGAATGCCTACAAGCACGGCTTTGCTGGCGTTCAAGCAGGCTTGCTGCGGGTCAGTTTGCTGCCGGTGGCCGCCGCCGAGCCAAGCGATGGCGCGCAGCCGGCCACGCAGTGGCGCCTTCGAGTGGAGGACGACGGCATCGGTCTGCCGGCTGATTTCGAGCTCGAAAGCACGAGCTCCTTGGGCCTGCAGCTGGTGCGCGACCTGGCCCGCCAGCTGGGCGCTGTCCTGACCGTCGGTCCGCTGCCACTGGCCATCTTCGACTTGCTTTTTGTGCCGCAGCTGGAGCTTCCCAAAGACGCAGAGTGAGCCGGCCACCGAGCAGTTGGCGCGTCCTTTTGTTGCAGAGCTGAAGCCTCATCGAGCATCAGCGAGCGTTGCGATGGGCGGCCGATGTTTGGGCCGCCACGTCTTCAACACGCCACATCGGCCTTGGACCCGCAACTTAGGTGAGCTTTCTCTTGGCGTTTGTGTAGGATGACCCCTAGCCTCGAAGTGGCGACCCGCCCGAGCCCTTTGAACTCAAGCCCCTATGCTCAATTCCCCGTCCGGTCAGCGCATTTTGGTCGTCGAAGACGAGGCACTGGTCGCGCGAGATATCGAGCTTCAACTGCGCCAACTTGGCTATCAGCCGGTAGGCCATACCGGGCGAGGAGACGAAGCGATCCGTCTGGCAGCGGAACTGCGCCCCGACCTGGTGCTGATGGATATTCAACTGAACGGCCCGGTCGACGGCATTGCCGCAGCCCAGGCCATTCGTGCCGAGTGTGGGCTGCCGGTGGTGTTTTTGACCGCCTTTGCGGCCGACGATGTGCTGGCGCGGGCCAAATTGACCGAGCCCTTTGGCTACATCTTGAAGCCCTTTTCAGAGCGGGAACTGCTGACCGTGTTGGAAATGGCGCTGTACAAATCCAAGAGCCAAGCGCAATTGCGCGACAGCGAGGCGCGTTTTCGCGCCTTGGTTGAATGGTCCCCCGAGGCGCTGGTCGTGCACCGGCATGGCCGGCTCATCTACGCCAACCCGGCGGCGGTTGAATTGCTGGGGGCCCGTTCGCTGCAGGACCTGTTGGGCCGACGAGCCCTGGACTTGGTGCACCCCGAGCAACATGCGATGGCGCGCGCAAGCTTGGCTGCGGTGAGCGTACAGGGGGCAAGATCGGCGATGTCCGAACAGCGCTTGATTCGGCTCGATGGCCGGGAAATCGATGTGGAGGTCCTGGGCACCACGATCACTTTCGATGGTGAATTGGCCGTACATGTGGTGCTCCACGATGTGACCCAGAGCAAGCAAGCGCAGGCGCAGTTGCGCAAGCTGTCCCTGGCCGTGGAGCAAAGCAGTGAGGCGATTTTTATTACCGATGTGAGCGAGCGCATCGAGTACGTGAATGCGGCCTATGTATTGGCTTGTGGTCTACCGCGTGAGCAACTGCTGGGCACCACGCCGGCCATGTTTTCATCCAGCGGCGCGCCCATGTTGGCGATACGTGCCGCCTTGCGCAGAGGCGAGACCTGGCGCGGCCTGATTCAAGCAAATCTTGGCGAGCGCAGCGACTTTGCCATCATCAGCCCCTTGCGTCAGGCCGATGGCCAAATCAGCCACTATGTGGCACTGTTCGAGGATGTCACCGAGCGCACCCGCATGGGCAGAGAGTTGGACAGCCACCGCTTTCACTTGGAGGAATTGGTCGGTCGGCGCACCCAGGAGTTGGCCGTGGCGCGCGAACAGGCCGAGGCGGCCAATTTGGCCAAGAGTGCCTTCCTGGCCAATATGAGCCATGAGATTCGCACGCCGATGAACGCCATTTTGGGGCTCAATTACTTGCTGCGCCGCGATGACCCCGCGCCGGAGCAAGTGCCCCGGCTGGACAAGATCGCGAACGCCGGCCAGCATTTGTTGAGCCTGATCAATGACATTCTTGACCTGTCGAAAATCGAGGCCGGTCGCGTGCAATTGGAGCGGATCGACTTTCATCTCGGCGAGTTGCTTGGGCAGGTTGAGTCGATGATGGCAGGCTCAGCGCAGAGCAAGGGGCTGACTTTCGAGGTCATCAAGTCCGACGCGCCGGACTGGCTCAACGGTGACCCCACGCGGCTGCGCCAAGCCTTGCTCAACTATGCCGGCAACGCGATCAAGTTCACCGAAGCCGGCGGTGTCAAACTGCGCGTTAGCCTGCTGCCGCGCCCGCCGACATTGGCCGAAGGCGAAATGCTGCTGCGCTTCGAAGTTCAGGACAGCGGTGCCGGCCTGAGCGATGAGGCGGTCGGGCGCCTGTTTCAAATCTTCGAGCAGGCCGACGCCTCGACCACCCGCAAGCATGGTGGCACCGGGCTGGGCTTGGCCATCACCAAACGCTTGGCCGGGCTGATGGGCGGCGAGGTCGGAGTCAACAGCCGGCTGGGCGAAGGCAGTTGCTTCTGGTTCACCGCAGCGCTGCGCGCGGGCCAGGCCAACCAGCCGGACTTTGCTTTGCTGGCGGGTTTTGAGGAGGCCATTGATGTGCGCGGCCTGGAGATGGAATTGCGGCGCCTGCATGGCGGCGCGAGTGTCTTGTTGGTGGAAGACAATGAGGTCAATCTGGAGGTGGCGCTGGACATGCTGAACCGCTTGGGCCTGCAAGTGGCCACTGCCACCGACGGCACTGTTGCCGTGGCGAAGGTGGAGCAGATGGCCGCGCAGCACCATCCCTTTGACTTGATCCTGATGGATATGCAGATGCCGGTGATGGACGGCCTGCAAGCTTGCCGCCTGATTCGCAGCTTGGACTTGGGCGGCGCTGTGCCAGTGCTGGCGCTGACGGCCAATGTTTTTGACGAGGATCACCGCGCCTGCGAAGCGGCAGGTATGAATGACTTCATCGCCAAGCCGATCGAGCCTGTGCAGCTTTATCGGGCGCTGCTGAAGTGGCTGCCGGCCACGCAGCAGCGCGGCAATCCTGAAGCGGCATTGGCCGGCGCCTTGCCCGAGTCCTTCAAATCGACCGCAGCAGTGGCCCCCTTGGCGCGCGGGTCGTCGCCGCTCAATCAAGCACGCTTGGCCCGTCTGGCCTTGCTGCCGGGCTTGCATCTCGCCAAGGGCTTGGCCGCGCTGCGCGGCAATAGCGACAAATACCTGAATCTGCTGGGCCGTCTGTTGCAGTCCAATGTTCACAGTCCTACTGCCTTGCGGAGCCAGATCTCGGCTGGCCAGCTCGCCGCAGGTCGGCAGATCGCACATACCCTCAAAGGTACGGCGGGGGCATTGGGGGCGCTGCGTTTGGCCGACTTGGCCGGCAGGGTCGAAGATGGTTTGCGCAGCAGCGCGGGTGGTACAGCGGCGGACGCAAGTCACGCGCAGGCGGCACATCTTGGGGCCGTCCTGGCACCCGAGATTGAGGCCATGGCTTTGGAGCTGCAAGCCCTGGCGGAGGCGCTCGAGGACGGCGTCATGGGCGCACCGGCCAACTCAGACCCGAGCAAGGATGTGGTCTTGCGCCAACTCGCTGCCTTGCTAGCCGACGGCGATATTTCCGCCATCGTCCTGCTGGAGGATCACGCCGAATTGCTGCGCGCATCCCTGGGGCGCTTGTTTGACGGCTTGGAAAGTCTGGTCAATCAGTTCGAATTCGCGCAAGCGCAGGCCTTGCTGAGTTCAATCGCTGACAATCAGCCGTCCTAATTGTTTATTTCAGCTGTCCATGCGGGTTACCAGTCTCGACCGCTTTATCCCTTTATAGCTGCCGCCCATGACCCCTCCATCGCCGCCCAGAATCCTGATCGTTGAAGATGAGCACATCGTCGCGCGTGACCTGCAGCAGCAACTGGAAGAGCTCGGCTATGCCACGGTCGGTCATGCCGTCTGTGGCGAGCAAGGGCTGGCCATGGCCACCGAGTTGCGACCGGATCTGGTGCTGATGGACATTCAGTTGAGTGGCACTCATGACGGCATCGAAGCGGCGCAGCAGATTCGCGCCACTTTGGCCTTGCCGGTGGTTTTTTTGACCGCCTTCGCCGCCGACGAGGTGTTGGCGCGGGCTAAGTTGACCGAACCTTTTGGCTACATCCTCAAGCCCTTTACCGAGCGCGAACTGCGCACGGTCTTGGAGATGGCGCTTTACAAGCACCAGGCCGAGCGGGGCTTGGCCGAAGGCGCCGCACAATTGCGTGCGCTGTCCCGGCGCGTGCTGGAGGTGCAAGAAACCGAGCGCCGCCGGCTTGCGCTGGAGTTGCATGACGAGCTGGGTCAGTCGCTGACCGCGATCAAGATCAATTTGCAGTCGCAGGCGCGCTTTCGCAGCATCTCGCCCGAGGCTTTGGGCTTGGAGAACATCCGCATCGTCGACGATGCGCTGCAGCAGGTGCGCCGTTTGGCCATGGCCTTGCGTCCGTCGATGCTGGATGACCTCGGGCTGGCGCCGGCTTTGCGTTGGCTGGCTGAGCAGGCCGCCATGCGCAGCGGCTACGAGCTGCAGTTTCAAGCGCTGATGCCGGCCCTGCGTCTGGCGCCCGAGATCGAAACCACCTTTTTTCGGATCGCCCAAGAGGCGCTGACCAATGTGGCCCGGCATGCACAGGCGAGCCAACTTGAAGTGGTATTGCAGCAAAGTGATGAGGATCTGGTGATGAGCATCAATGACAACGGCCGCGGATTCGATCCGCAGGCCTCGCGCGGTTTGGCCGTCGCCGGCGCGAGTTTGGGTCTGCTTGGGATGCAGGAACGCGCGATGCTGATCGGCGCCAGCTTGATCGTAGAGGCGAGTCCAGGTCACGGTTGCATGCTGCTGCTGAGCTGCCCTTTGCCGGCACGCGGGGGACAAGCATGAGCTGCCGGGTTTTGCTGGCGGATGACCACACCTTGGTGCGGGCGGGTCTGCGCAAGTTGTTGGAGTCCTTGCCCGATGTGGAGGTGCTGGGGGAGGCGTGCGACGGCATGGAAGTACTCAGCCTGGCCGAGCAACTGCGCCCGGATGTGGTGGTGATGGACGTGGCCATGCCGGGGCTCAACGGGCTGGACGCGACCGCCCGGCTGCGGCTGGCGCGGCCCGAAATCAAGGTCTTGATTTTGTCCATGCATCAAAACGAGGACTATGTGCGCCAAGCGCTGCGCCAGGGGGCCGCCGCCTATTTGCTCAAAGATGCCGCACCCACCGAATTGGAAGCCGGTCTGCGCGCCGTTCTGCGCGGCGAGACCTATCTGAGTGCGGCGGTTTCCAAGGGCGTGATGAGTGACTACGTCAAGCGCTTGCGCTTTGATGAGCCCAGTGGATCGCAGCTGACGCCGCGCCAGCGCGAGGTATTGCAGCTGATTGCTGAAGGTCACAGCAGCAAGGAGATTGCGCGCCGGCTTGAGTTGTCGGTCAAGACCATAGACACCCATCGCAGCCAGCTGATGCGCCAGCTGGATATTCACGAAGTCACCGGCCTGGTTCGTTACGCCTTGCGCTGCGGTCTGATTTCGGCTGACAGCTGAGGACCCGGCCCTCTCGGGCAATTCCCGCCACCTTGTCAGGTGTCTTGCCGATAGGTCGCCCCTGGCGCCGGGGCTACAGTGGGCTGCAAGAGTTTGGCAAGGTCTTCTAGTAGCAGTAGCAGTTGCATGGGCGGGCGGGCGAGCGATGGCGATCAGGATTTTGCTGGTGGACGACAACCCGACCTTTGTGGCGGCCGTCAGCGCGTTCCTGGCGCGTCTGCCCGAGGTCGTGGTCGTCGCGCATGCGGCCAACGGACAGCAAGGCCTGGCGCAGATCGCGCTACACCGGCCCGACTTGGTCTTGCTCGATATCGCCATGCCCGAGATGAATGGGCTGGCCATGGCCGCTGACCTGCACGGCCAGCCGCATGCACCGCGCCTGGTTTTCCTGTCCATGCATGACAGCAGTGACTATCACTTGGCGGCGCAGGAACTGGGGGCTTGCTTTGTCAGCAAAGCCAATTTTGTCGAGGGCCTGCTGCCCATCATCACCGAGATGCAGCAAGATATGCAGGCCTGAGCCAGCCCCCCAGCCATCATGCTCAGCAGCGCTCCCAAACCCCGCATTCTGGTCGTCGAAGACGAAACCATCGTTGCGCGCGACCTCTTGCAACAACTGGCCGAGCTCGGCTATGAGTCGGTCGGGCATGTCACGCGCGGCGAGGACGCCATTGAACTGGCCGGGCTGGCCAAGCCCGATCTGGTCTTGATGGACATTCAACTCGGCGGTGGACTCGACGGCATCAGCGCTGCGCAGGCGATACGCGATCGGTTTAGCTTGCCGGTGGTGTTCTTGACCGCCTTTGCCGCCGATGAAACCTTGGCCCGCGCCAAACTCACCGAACCGTTTGGCTACATCCTGAAGCCCTTTTCCGAGCGCGAGTTGCGCACGGTCTTGGAAATGGCGCTTTACAAACATGGCGCCGAGGCAAGGCTGCGCGCCTCGGCGCTGCTCAGCCAGACCATTCTTGACAATATGCTGGACGGCGTCATCAGTATCGATGCCGAAGGCCAGATTCAGAGTTGCAACAAGGCGGCTTGCACCTTGTTCGGCTATACCCTCGACGAGCTGTTGGGGCGCAATGTCCGGCTGTTGATGCCCGAGCCCCACGCGGCTCAGCATGACGCTTATCTGCAGCATTACCGCGAGGGCGGCGAACAACGCGTGATTGGCAATGCGCGTGAACTCGAGGCGCGTCACCGTGACGGTCATTTGCTGCCAATCAGCTTGCTGGTATCCGAAATCATCGGCGCCGAGCCGCGCAGCTTTATCGGCCTGCTGCGTGATATCGCGCCGGATCGTCAGCATGTTGAGGAGTTGCATAGGCTGGCTTATTACGACAGCCTGACCGGCCTACCGAACCGACGCCTGCTGACCGAGCGCCTGCAAAACGCGATGCAGGCCTCCGCGCGCAGTGGCCGCCATGGTGCCTTGATGCTCTTGGATCTGGATCACTTCAAACAACTCAACGATACCGAAGGCCATGGCGTCGGCGACGAGTTGCTTTTGCAGGTGACCCAGCGCTTGCAGCGGGTCATCCATGCGGCCTCGCATATGGGTGGCCATGCGGCACTGGTGACCGGCTCCCACCCCGAGGGCCTGATTGCACGTCTGGGCGGTGATGAGTTTGTGATCTTGCTGGAAGGCTTGAGCAGCCTTGATCACGAGGCGGCTAAGCAGGCTGAATTGTTGGCGGGCAGGGTCTTGGAGAGCCTGCGCGAGCCCTATTTGCTGCGTGACAAAAGCTATTCGGGAACGCCCAGCATCGGCATCGTGGTGCTCACGCAAGCGCCCCACAGCAGTGACGAGTTACTTAAACGCGCCGATGTGGCGATGTACCAAGCCAAATCCGCCGGGCGCAACACAATGCGCTTTTTTGACCCCGCGTTGCAGGCGATCGCAAATGCTTTCATCGCCTTCGAGCTTGATTTGCGTGAAGGCCTGGAGCGCCAGGAGTTCGAGCTGCATTACCAGATTCAGGTCAATAGCGCCGGTGCCGTTACCGGGGTTGAGGCCTTGCTGCGCTGGCGCCGGGGTGGCCAGCAGTTGGTGCCGCCGGCCCAGTTCATCTCGATTGCCGAAGCCAATGGCCTGATTCTGCCGCTGGGCCAGTGGGTGTTGGAGACCGCCTGCTCGCAGTTGGTGGCCTGGAGCCAGCAGCCGCTGCGCGCACACTGGAGCATGGCCGTCAACGTCAGCGCGCTGCAGTTCGCGCAAAGCGATTTTGTCGAAAGCGTCGGCCGAGCGCTGCACAAGACCGGCGCCAATCCGGCGCTCTTGAAGCTGGAGCTGACCGAGAGCATGTTGATCGACGACATCGAGGACGTGGTCGTCAAGATGAAGGCCGTCAAGGCCTACGGCGTGGCCTTCTCGCTCGATGATTTCGGCACCGGCTATTCCTCGCTGTCCATCCTCAAGCGCTTGCCGCTGCAGCAACTCAAGATCGACAAGAGCTTTGTGCACGATATTTTGAACGATCCCAATGATGCGGTGATCGCCCGCACCATCGTGGCGCTGGCCCATAACCTCGACTTGCGGGTGATCGCGGAAGGGGTGGAGTCGGCCGCACAACGCGACTTTCTGGCGACCATAGGTTGCGATGCGTTTCAGGGTTATTTTTTCGGCCGGCCGGTGCCCGAGCCTGACTTGGACGCTGTCTAGGCCCGAGGTTTCAAAGCGCTATTGAGCGCGTCGCGCAGCTCATAGCTCTCGAAGGGCTTGACCAAGAAGCCGGCCGGCTCGCAAAGCTTGGCGCGCTGCAAGCTGTCGGGCCCGTCAAAGGCACTCAGGAACAAGCTGGGCAGGCCATAGTTGTCGCGCAGAACTTGGGCGGCGCTGATGCCGTCCATGGCGCCGGCCAGGTGCACGTCCATCAGCACCAGGTCTGGCTGCATGCCGGCGGCCAGTGCAAGCGCCTGTTCGCCGCTGGCGGCCGGGCCCAAAACGGTATAGCCCAGCGCCTGCAATTGCATGGCGATGTCGCGCGCGATGATGGCCTCATCTTCCACCACCAGGATGCGCCAGGGTCGCTGCGTCATTGTGGCTTCACAGCGGCTTCACAGAGGCATCACCAGCGCCGTCGGCGCCAATGCCTTGAATCTGATGCTGAACGACGCGCCTTGACCCGGGGCGGAGCGAATGCTCAATGTGCCGCCGATTTGGCGACTCAAGTCATCCACCAACTGCAGGCCCAGCGAATGCTGGCGCCGGGCTTCAAAATCTTCGGGCAAGCCCGCGCCCTGGTCGCTGACGCACAAGCACCAATCGCCCAGGGCCGGATTGGTCTCTTGGGTTTGCAAGCTGACGCAGATTTCGCTTGGCCTGTTGGCGTCCTCCGTGAGGCCATGTTTGAGGCTGTTCGAGAGCAATTCATTGACCAATAGTCCGCACGCGGCGGCCTGATCCATGCCCACCGTGACCGAGCCCATGTTCAGCCGCAAAGCCACTTTTTTGTCGTCAAAGACCTGCGCCTTGAAGGCCTGGTTGGCGACCTGGCCCAGATAGACACCCAGGTCCACCGAGGCAAACGTGCCCGAGCGGTAGAGCGACTCATGCAACTGCGCCATCGCACGGATACGGCCCTGCATGCTTTGCAGCACCGCCTTGGTGTCGACCACCTCGCTGCGCCCCGCCTCCAGGCGCAGCAGGCTGGAGATCACCTGCAAATTGTTTTTGACCCGGTGATGCACCTCTTTGAGTAGCGCCTCTTTTTCGCGCAAAGAGCTTTGCAAGGCCTGCTCGGCCAACAGGCGCTGGCTGATGTCGACATCGACACAGAACATCTCTGCGGCTTGGCCGGGCGTTTGCAGCAGCACATGGCTGGAGATGACCGAAACCCGGCTGCCGTCCTTGCGCTGCAGCGTCAATTCGCCGGCCGGAATAGGCCGGCCCGTGGCGGCCATCTGCGCCATCGCGTCGGCCACGGTCGCGTGCATCTCGGGCGGAATGATCAGGTCAAGCAAATTGCGCCCGATCGCTTCCTCGGCCGTGTAGCCATACAGCAGCTCGGAGGCGAGATTCCAGTAGGTGGTGCGGCCGTCCATGCGGTAGCCTTGTACGGCCACGGTGGCGATGGTGTGCAGCACCTGGTGAAAACGGATCTCGCTCTCATGCAAGGCCCGCTCGGCTTGGCGGTGCTCGCTGATGTCGGTCATCGCGACGCGCAACTGAGCGCCCGTGCTCGCGCAATGCAAGCGCACGGGCAGCAGCGAGCCGTCGCTGCGACGCAGGTTCAGCTCCAGGCTGGCCCTGCCTTCTGGAAGGTTTGCAGGCTCTTGCAGGTGCTGGTAGAACTCCCGCCAGCGCTGCAAGTCTTGGCCGGCCACCCAAAAGTTGAAAGGGCTGCCGATCAAATGCTGGCGCTCAATCCCCAAGAGCTTGACGACACAAAGATTGACTTGTTCGATGCAAGCGGCGCCGTTGATCGTGAAATAGCCGACCGGCGCAAAGTCATACAGCTCGGCATAGCGGTCGCGCGAGGCTTCCAACTCGCGCTGAGACGCGCGTAAAGACTCGTTCTGTATTTCGAGCTCGATCTGGTACACGCGCAGTTCATGGAGCAAGCGCTGTTGTTGCTCGAGTTGCTGCTCGGGCTGCTGCTCAGGTAAAGCAGTGCCAGCTGCCGCCGCAGCGGCAGCTTCATCACGCAGGGCCCGAACTTCTGCGGCGGCGCGCAGCGCCGGATCGCAAGGCTCGTGCTGTTCGATGCTCATGTGGGTGCGACTGGCTCATCCATCAGATAGGCCTGTAAAGCCTCGATCGGCAGCGGGCGGCTGTACAAAAACCCCTGGCATTCATCGCAGCCCTGGGTTTCCAGAAAGCCGCGCTGTGCCTCGGTCTCTACGCCCTCGGCAATCACGTTCATTGCCAGGCCCACACCCAGGGTGATGATGGCGCGTGCAATGGTTTCGTCCTTGGCCAAGCCGGGCAATTTGGCGACGAAAGACTTGTCGATCTTCAGCTGATCCAGCGGCAGCTGTGCCAGATAGTTCAAAGACGCATGGCCGGTGCCGAAGTCATCCATAGAGATATGCAGACCCAAACATTTGAGTGCCAGCATGGTGCTTATGGTGGCGCCTATGTCTTCGAGCACCAGGCTCTCGGTCAGCTCCAGTTTGAGTCGCTCTGGTCGGCAAGCGCTGGCCGCCAGCATCGCCTCGATCTGCAACACAAAGTCGGCCTGCCTGAATTGCCTGGCGCTGACGTTGACTGCAATTTGCAGGTCGGCGGTGCGCGGGTCGGCCTCCCAAAGCTTGAGTTGTTGGCAGGCGGTGTGCATCACCCATTGGCCAATCGGCAGAATCAGGCCGCTGTCTTCGGCCAGCCCGATGAAGGCATCGGGCTGCAGCAGGCCCAAGCGGGGATGCTGCCAGCGCAGCAGCGCCTCCACGCCGACCATGCGCCGCTGCATGTTCACCTGCGGTTGGTAATAAAGCCGCCATTGACCCTGCTCGGTGGCGAGCCGCAGTTCGGCCTCCAACTGCACGCGCTCGTCCTGCTCAAGCTGCATGGTGGGGTCGAAAAAGCGCAGCCGGTCACGGCCCGCGCCCTTGGCCTCATACAGCGCCAGATCGGCATGTTTGAGCATTTCGGCCACTGTGTCTGGCGCGCGAAACAGCGCCGCGCCTATGCTGGCCTTGCAATGGTAGTCAAAACCCTTCAAATCGAAGGGCGGGGCCAGCAGCGCGCGCAGCGAATGGCCCACCACGGCCGCCGCCTTGGCCGCCTGCGTCTGCGTGTCGCCCAGCTCCAGCACCAACAGCACGAATTCATCGCCGCCCTGGCGCGACACCGTGTCCTGGCTGCGCAGCGCCTCGCGCAGGCGTTGCGCCACCGCAATCAAGAGTAAGTCACCCACGTCGTGGCCCCGCGAATCGTTCAATTCCTTGAAGTTGTCCAGGTCGATGAAGAACAAGGCACCGTATTGGCCGCTGCTGACGCTGGCGGCCAGCGCCTGCTCCAAATGCAGTTGCAACAGACGCCGATTGGGTAGCTGGGTCAGGCTGTCATGAAAGGCCAGCCTATGGATCTCGGCACTGGCCCGCTTGGACTCGCTGATGTCGCGTGAGATGCCGACAAAATGCGTCAGCTGGCCCTGTGCGTCGAAAAGCGGCGAGATCGTCAGCTCGTTCCAGAAGGACCCGCCATCCTTGCGGTAGTTGAGAATTTCCCCTGCAAACTGACGCCGCTCGCGCAGCGCCAAACGGATCGTCTCTATCGTTTTCGGATCGCTGTCCCGGCCTTGGAGAAAGCTTGGACGTTGCCCTATGGACTCGGCCGCGCTATAGCCGGTGATCGCCTCGAAGCCGGTGTTGACCAAACACAGGTGGCCGTCGGCGTCGGTGATGTGCACGCCCTCGGTGATGGCCCCAAGCGCGGCGTCACTCAGGCGCAGTCTGGCCTCGCTGGCGCGCAGCGCTGACACGTCGCTGAGCATCACGCGCAGCCCGGTGGCGCCCTCGGCCTGCATGCTCGCCTGCATGCCCGCTTGCGTGCGCAGCCCGCATTCCACATGGGCCAGAAAATGGCTGCCGTCACGTCTTTGCAGCAGCAATTCGATCTGCTCGATTCGCTCGCCCTGCGCGATCGCTGTGCTTGCCCCTGCCTTTGCTCTTGCTTCTGCCTGCCTCAGGCGCAGGCAGAGCTGCTGCCAAGCCCCTTGCTGCGGCTCCGAAACCCAGGCGATGAAGCTGCGTCCCAGCAGATGAGCGCGCTCTTGCCCCAGCAGCTTGACGGCCGTCAGATTGGCCTGCTCGATCAGGCCATTGGCGCTCAGCAAGAGATAGCCGACCGGCGCGAATTCATACAACTCGGCAAAGCGGTTCCTCGATGCTTCCAGCGCCCGCTGCGCCTCGCGCAAGGCCTCGTTTTGCATCAGCAGCTCGATCTGGTGGACCTGCAGCTCATGCAGCAGATGCTCAGGCTCGAGCGCCGGCGCCGCTGTGGCACCTGCCAAGTTGGCAGCCCAAGCGGCCTCGGCGACCCGGCCCAGCGCCAGCCGGGCTTCGTCGGCTTCTGCTTCGGCAGACGCGGCTGCGCCGGCGTCAGGGGCTGGGTCGGTGGCTGGCATCAGGCGCTCCTTGAATCTATCCGGCCGCCTGCACTTCAATGGCCACCATCGCCAGCAAAATCAATTCGGTTTCCCCGGCCGAAGTGATGATGCGATGCGCATTCAAGACCATGCGCTGCGGCCCCAGTCCGGGGAAGTCATGCCTGACTTCATAACCGTCTATAGCCTGGTTTTTGAGCAGGATGTTCTCCAGCAGCTCGCGCAGCGCAGCGATGTTCCATTGACCATTGCCCAGCTCGTAGATCTTGCGGCCAACCGTGTCGGTCGGTGCGACCTTGAAATGCGCATAAAAACTGCGGCTGGCCGACACCACCTGCAGCGCCGCGTCCAGCACCAGCAGCGGCTCGCTGACGGTGTTGACGATGCCTTCGGCCAAGTCACGCGCCAATTGCATGCTCAGCTGGGCCGCGTCCTGGGCCGCCATTTGAGCGGCCACTTGCTTGGCCGCGCTCAGCTCAGCGGCAGCCTGCGCGGCGGCCAAACTGGCGCGCTTGAATTCGCTCACATCGGTAAAGCTCACCACCACACCTTCGATCACATTGTCCAGCGTGCGGTAAGGCTGGATGCGGCTCAAATGCCAGGCGCCATCGGCGGTGCTGACTTCGCGCTCGATCGGGATCAGGCTATCCAGCACGGCTTGCAAATCGGCCTGCATGGCTTGGTGCTGTGCAGCATCGAGATTGCAAGTGATATCGCTCAAAGGGCGGCCGACATCGCTGGGGATCAGCCGGTAGATCTTCAGCGTGGCCGGCGTGAAGCGGCGTATGCACAGCTGGTGGTCGAGGAAGAGGGTGCCCGAACCAATGCTGTCGAGCAGGTTCTTCATATCGTTTTGCACGCTGGTCAGCTGCTCGATACGGCTGTTCAGCTCGGCATTGACAGTGATGGTCTCCTCGTTAAGCGACTGCAACTCTTCTTTGGAGGTTTCCAGCTCCTCGTTGGAGGACTGCAGCTCCTCGTTGGTGGATTGCAGTTCCTCGTTGGTGGACTTCAGCTCTTCATTGAAAGCTTGCTGCTCCTCGTGGGTGGCTTGCAAGGTCTCGTTGGCAAAGTTCAGCTTGCGCTCCAGCTCCTTGATGCGCAACTGCTCGACGCTCGCAGCCTCGCTGCCGGCGCTTGAACTTGGGTTTATGCTTGAGCTTGCGCCTGCATTCGAGTCGCTGGCCTGCTGCAGCTCTTCAAAGCTGATTTGCAGCATGGGCTGCTGGTTGGCCAGCCTGGGCAGGCCGCGCACGCTGAATCTAACCGGCGAGTAGCCACCATTGGTTTTGACAGAAACCAGCTCGCTCGGCCAGCCAAGTGCGGTGCTGTTCACGGAGCCAGGGCCTGGGCCGGTGCTTGAGCCAGTGCCAGGGCCAGAGTTGGTGCCTGCGGCCGCCTGCAGCAGCGCCGTGCGCAAGCTGGGCAGCAAACCCTCGCGCGCCATCTCCAGCACGTTGAAGCTGGCCGGGCCGGGGGCAGGGCGCAGGTAGCGGCCGGTGTCGCCGTGGATGTAGAGGATGTTGCCCTCAACATCGGTGGTCACCGAAGCCGGGGCGAAGGCCTGCAAGAGCTGGCGGTTGCTGATCTCGGCAATCTGTGCGCCGAGCTTGTCGGTGCGTGCGGCAATTGCGCTTTTGGGATTCACATGGACTCCTGTTGTACCGACTTGCGGGGCCACGGCAAGCATTGAAACACCGGACAAGAGGTCAATCTTGCGATCACGGACCATACTGCCCTGTGGGCCTTCATGACGGGCCTGGTAGAACTTCCACTTGCGGTCCAGCGGCGCAAACAACTCGGGCTGATTGGTGATGCTCTCCGAAGTGGATAGAAGCAAAAGCCCATGGGGTCGCAGCGCGTAATGAAAAGTGCTGATCAAGCGCTGCTGCAACTCGGGCTCAAGATAAATCATCAGGTTGCGGCAGCTCAGCAGGTCAAGCCGGGTGAAGGGCGGGTCCTTGATGACGTTTTGCACCGCGAACACCACCATGTCGCGGACCTCCTTCTTGACCTTGTAGCTGCCACCTTCCTCCTTGTTGAAGAAGCGGCGCAGGCGCTCGGGCGTGATGTCCAACGCGATGCTGGCCGGGTAGCGGCCGGCTCGCGCCACCGCGATCGCCTCATCATCCAGGTCGGTCGCGTAGATCTGAAACGTCAGCCCCGCCACATGGCCTGTCAAAAGCTCGCCCTGCAGTTCGTGCAAGAGCATGGCGATGGAGTAGGCCTCCTCGCCGGTCGAACAGCCAGCGACCCAGACGCGGAACACACTGCCGGCCGGCTTGCTCTCCAGCAAGGGCGGCAGCAGGCTCTGCTTGAGCATCACAAAGGCTTCGGGGTCGCGAAAAAAGCTGGTCACATTGATCAGCAACTCGCGGAACAAGAGCTGGGCCTCGGCCGGGTTCTCTTTCAGCATGCGTGCATAGACGGCGTCGTCCTCAATTTGATGCAGCGTCATGCGGCGTTGGATGCGCCGGCCTATGGTGCTCTTTTTGTAGAGCGAAAAGTCATGCCCTACGCTGGCGCGCAGTTGCAGCAAGATCTTGTTGAGCGCGCTGGCATTTCTGAGTGGCGCCACAGCTGCCCGCGGGGGCTTGTAGCCGTTTTGTTTGCTCAAGCCCTTCAGCAGGGCTGGCATCTGCTCGGCTAACAGGACATGCTTGGCGAGACCTGCTTTGATGGCACTTTGCGGCATGCCGTCGTAGCGGGCGCTGCTGGGCTCTTGCACCAGGCTGGTACCACCTGCGTCAAGCAGGGCGCGCAGACCCAGCGTACCGTCGCTGGCGGTGCCCGACAAGATGATGCCGATGGCACGTTCGCCTTGGTCGGCCGCGAGCGAGCGCAAAAAGCCATCAATCGGCATGCGCTTGCCGCGCGCCACATCCGGCAGCGTCAGTTGCAATTCGCCGCCCAGGATCGCCATATCGCGGTTGGGCGGAATGATGTAGACGCTATTGGCCTCAACCTTGGTTTCGTCCACAGCCTGCACCACCGGCATCTGGGTGCTGCGCTGCAGGATCTCGACCAGCAAACTCTCGTGACCGGGGTCCAGGTGCGGTATCAACACAAAGCCCAGGCCAGTGTCGGCCGGGCAAGCCTTGAAAAAAGCCTCGAAGGCTTCCAAGCCGCCGGCGGAGGCACCGATGCCGACGATGGCGCATGGGCCAGTAGACGAAACGGGATCAGGTGGCGCAACTTGCACAAGTGGTACAAGTGGCACAAGCGGCGGCACAAGCGGGTGCACAGGTTCGCCAGGCGCAGCCTCGACCATCGTCTCAGCTTTGCTATTGGCGGAATCTTGTTCAGGAGTCATGAAGGCTTGTAGGGGTGTTGCACTCGTAGAGTATGGAACGCCTGTCAAGCCACCGCCAGCCCTAGGCGGAAAACCGAGGGAAAACCCTATAGATTGCGGCAAGTTGCCGCTCAATTCAGGCGCTAGTTTGGCCTCCACACAACAGTTTGCGCTGCCTAGATATGCAGCCAGGCCAGCGCGCCGAGTACCACCCCCACCGTGCCCAGTGCCAGCGTGACACCCGTCATCCAACGGTTCTTGGTCAACAGCGCAATCGCGGCCATCGCGATCGAGACCTGCAGCACCGTGGTCGCCTGTGCCCAGCGATGATGCAAATGGATTTGCTCGTCGCTTTGGTGGTTCCAATCGCTGGATTCGGCCTCGAGCTTTTCGGCCTTGATCTTGATTTCGGCCTTCTCGCTCTTGTAGCGCTCGATCTCTTCGCGATAGCGGGTTTTTTTGTCGTCGCCGACGAGTTCCACCGCCAACTCGGCCAGGTTTTGCTTGCTGCTCTTGGCCTGGTAGAAGGCCCATTGGTTGGCGGCCTCGGTCTTCTTGATCGCGGCCTCGTTCTTGTACAGGCCCGCATTGGCCTGGGTGGCGCCGCCCATATAGGAGAAGCTGGCGCCAATGGTGGCCAAAATCGCCGTCAGCACCGCCAGCTTGCCGGCCATGCCCTTAGGCTCGTGCTGAGCCGCGTGTTCGACCTCATGGTCATGCGGGCCGTGAACGTGAAAGCCGTGTCCGGACATTTTTTATTCCCTCTGTGTCTATGAATCAGATGTGTTGATAGCTGACGAAGGCATAGCGCAAGCCCTCGGGGCTCAGCCCAGGCTCGCGTGCAACTTCCCTGAAGCGCGTTTGGTCCCAGGCCGGGAAGAAGCTGTCGGCATCCGGGTAGGCTTGTTCAAGCTCGGTCAGCTCCAGCCGCTCGGCCAGCGGCAGGGCCAGCGCATAGATCTCGGCGCCGCCGATCACGAATACGCGCTCTTGGTCGGCGCAGGCGGCCAGCGCCGCTTCCAAACTGCTGAATTGCTCGGCGTCTATGCGCTGTGCGTCGGGATTGCGCGTCAGCACCAGATTGCGCCGCCCGGGCAGCGGCCTGAACTTGACCGGCAGCGAGTCCCAAGTCTTGCGCCCCATGATGACCGCGTGGCCCAGCGTCAGCGCCTTGAAGCGGGCGAGGTCGGCGGGCAAGCGCCAAAGTAACTGATTAGCTCGGCCAATGGCACCATCCTGCGCCACGCCGGCGATCAGGCTGATCTTGGGCAGGCTCATACCGCCACCGCGCCCTTGATGGCCGGGTGCGGGTCATAGCCGCTGAGCTCAAAGTCATCGAACGCGTAGTCAAAGATCGAGTCCGGACGGCGCTTGATCGTCATAGTCGGGTAGGCGCGTGGCGCACGAGCGAGCTGCGTCTGCACCTGCTCAAAGTGATTGCTGTAGATATGGCAGTCGCCGCCGGTCCAGATGAAGTCACCCAGGGCCAGATCGCATTGCTGGGCCAGCATTTGCGTGAGCAAGGCATAGCTGGCGATATTGAAGGGTACGCCCAGGAAAATGTCGGCGCTGCGCTGGTAGAGCTGGCAGGACAGTTTGCCATCGGCGACGTAGAACTGGAAGAAGGCATGGCAGGGCATCAGCGCCATCTGGTCCAGGTCGGCCACATTCCAGGCGCTGACGATGATGCGGCGCGAATCGGGGTTGGTCTTGAGTTGTTTGACAACTTCGGCGATCTGGTCGATGTGGCCGCCGCCCGCCTTGGGCCAGCTGCGCCATTGCACGCCGTAGACCGGGCCGAGGTCGCCATCCTCGCGCGCCCATTCATTCCAGATCGTGCAGCCGCGCTCTTGCAGCCACTTGACGTTGGAGTCACCGCGCAAAAACCACAGCAGCTCCAGGATGATGGACTTCAGGTGCACCTTCTTGGTCGTCACCAGCGGGAAGCCCTCATTCAGATCAAAACGCAGCTGCTGACCGAACCAGCTGCGCGTGCCGGTGCCGGTGCGGTCGGTCTTGGCCGTGCCATGCTCGAAGACATGGCGCATGAAGTCCTCGTACTGGCTGCGGACCGGGCGCTGTTGGAAGCTGGAAGAGGGACTGTTCATGGGGGCGGATTCTAAATGGATGCGGTATTCTGTCGGCAACTTCTACAGTCCGCGCAGGTGTCATCATCAAAGCCATCGTTCTACTCCTCAGCCTAACGGCCGGTTTACTCGGCCAAGTCCATGCCAATAGCAATCTGCGGGCGATGAATAATTCGGCCTTTTCGCGCTTCAGCGCGGCCGATCAGGCGCTGCTGCAGGAGCAGGTCAACAAAGCGATTGCGGCCGAGTCTGAGGCGCAGACCTTTGAGTGGAAGAGCGAGAATAGCCGCGCCTCGGGCGTCGTCACACCGCTGGCGCGGGGCAGGTTCAGAGGCATGGATTGCCGCAATCTGCGCATTCAAAACAGCTGGGGCAACCAGCGCGACGAAGGCGTCTTCCGTTTTTGCCAGCAGCCCAGCGGGCAATGGGGCTTGGTCGGGCCGGTGCAGGACTGAAGCCTTCAGCCACCGAACAGGCGTTTGATGGCTGCCTTGCCGCTGTTGCTGTCGTTTTTATCTTTGCCAAGCTCAGGCTTGAGCGCACGCTGACAAGGCTGCTCGCCCGGCTCGGTTTTGAGCAGGGTCCGCTGAGCCAGGATCGACAGACCACCGGTGGCTATCTTGATGCCCAGCGCCGTGGCCTGGGCGGCGCTGCCGGCTGCGTCCAAAGTCAAATGGGGTTGGCGCAATGGCCCTTCCAGCTTGGCCAGACCTGCGAGGTTGGCGGCACTGACACCCAGGCCTTTTTGGGTGAAGGGACGCAGCGCGAGCGCGATGGTCTCTTGGCCCAAATCGAGCTGGCCCAGCACCGCGACGTTGAATTGCTCGGTTTCCAGCGCCACCGAGCGGTCAATCTCGGCCACCCCACGGCGAAACGGCAGTCTAGCGACCGCGCAGTGAATCAGATTGTCCCGGTTGGGAGCCGCACCCGGCGTCAGCGCGTGCAAGGTGCCAGCCAGCAGATCGGTACCCAGCACCGCAGCCCGGCCCTGCAAGGTCAGCATGCGGCCATCGATCAAGAATTGCCCGTCCAAGCTCGAAGCCAGTTGATGCGGATCCTCGCCTTGCGCGGCCAGATCCAGCGCCACCCGCAGCTTGCCGCCTTTGAACGGCGCATGGGCGAGCAGGGCGCCTAGGCCGTCAACGGCCAGATCCTTGCCGTCCAGCTTGAAATGCCAGCGCGGCGGCTCTTGCTGGGTCGCCAGATCGAGCCGGGCCGAAGCGCTCAGTTGGCCGCCGGCCATGGCCCAATGGGCGCTGTCCAGCGTCAAGCCGGCGGCCGTGCTGTGCAAATGCGCTTGCAAACCCCGGATGGGCGGCGCACCCGGAACTTGCAGCTTGTTGATGGCCAAGCTCAGATCCAGCTGCAGCGGCAATTGCGTCGGTAGCGGCCAAGGCTCGCGGCTGAAGACATGCCCCGTTTTGGGGCTGGCTGACTTTGCCGGCGCAGCAGGTTTGGGCAGCAAATTGTTCAGGTTCAAATCCTGCGCAGTCAGCTTGGCGTGCACATGCAGCGGCGTGCCGCCGTCCTCGAACAACTCACCGTCCAGCACCTGGCCGGCCAAGCTCAGCTTGAACGGCTGCAGGGAAAGCTTGGCCTCGCTGCGCCTGAGCTTGGCCGTCAATTGAATGGGCAAGGGCAGGGCTTTCAGCGCAGCTTGCGCCTCGGGCTTGGCCAAGAGCTTGGCCAAGGATTGGGTGTTCTGCAGATCGGCGTTCAGATCCATGCTGAAGTCACCGGCATGGGCACCGAGGGACAACTGGCCGCGCGCAAGCAGCTTCAGGCCTGTGCTGGCCACAGTCAGGTCGAAGGGCCAGGATTCACTGCCACTTTGCAGCACGGCCAGGCCACCAAACACGCCCTCGACCTTGAGCGCCAGCACGCCGACGTCGAGCTCGGCGTCGAGCGCGACGTCGGCGTCCTTGGCGCGCAGATTCAGCGCGGAGATCAGCAACTGCTGATCTTTGGCAATGCGCGGGCTGTGCAAGCTGACGCGCGAATCCAGAAACTGCAGATGGGCCAAGGTGAACTGAGTCTTGCCAGGGGCGGCGGGTGCGCTGTCCTGGCTGGGCTGAGACGGCAGGCTTGACTTGAAGGCCCAATTGCCGCGCCCCTGATCGTCGACTTCCAGCCAGATATCGGCACCTTCAATCGCAATGCGCTGCACTTCGAATTTGCCGCTCAGGAGCGGCTTCAGTGCCAACTCCAGGGCCGCCTTGCGCACGCTCACCATATCGGCCCGCGTGCCCCAGGGCAGATTGGCCAAGTGCAGGTCTTCGACCACGACCGCAATATTGGGCAAAACGCGCCAGCTCAAGCCGCCGTGAATTGCAAACTCGCGCCCGGTGAGCATCTTGACCTGCTCGCCCACCAGTGCCCGGATGCGCTCAGGCGGGAAGGCCTGTTTGAGGGCCAGAAGTCCACCCAAAACTGCCAGCAAGAGCAGCCCGAGAAGCCAAGGCCAGATGGGCCGGCGGCGCGGTTTGGGTGGGTTCAGGCTGGTGTCGTTCATGGCTTGAGCTTTTGGCCTTGATCCTGAACCCCCAGCCCTTGGCTCTTAACCTTGTGCGGTCCAGCCGCCACCCAGTGCACGGTACAGCTCGATCACCGCCGCATAGGCGCCGCTGCTGAGTTGGGTCAGCTGCAACTCGGCGTCAAACAATTGCCGCTGTGAATCCAGCACCTCGAAGTAACTCGATATGCCGTTGACATAGCGCAGGTCCACCAGGCGCAGCCGCTCCTGGCTGGCTTTGACGATGGTTTGCATGGCGGCTTGCTGTTCGCGCAGGCGCTGAAAGCGCACCAAAGCGTCTTCAACCTCGCGCAAAGCGCCTTGGGTGGTGCGGGCGTAATCTTCCAGCGCAATGCGTTGCTGCGCTTCGGCGGCCTGCAAATTGCTGCTCAGGCGCCCGCCGGTGAACAGCGGCAAGGTCACGGCGGGTGAGATGGTGTAGGCCTGGCGGTCGCCGTCGATCAACTGACTCAGCTGCGGGCTGACAAAGCCCAAAAAACCGGTCAGCGAAATGCTGGGCAAAAAGGCCTTGCGCGCGGCGTCCACATTGGACTGTGTCGCGGCCAGGCTCAGCTCGGCGGCGCGCACATCGGGGCGGCGCGTCAGCAAGTCGGACGGAATGCCGGCCGGCAAGGCCTGCGGCAACTCGTGCTGCTCCAAGGGCTTGTTGACACGCAAAGGGCCGGGGTTACGCCCGGCCAGTTGCGACAGCGCGTTCTCTTGCAGGCCCCGCTTTTGCTGCAACTGGGCATAAGCGGCCTGCGCCTGCGCCAGCGAGGTCTCGGCCTGGGTCACGTCGACCTTGGACACCACCCCGGCATTGAAGCGCAGCGTGACGATGCGCAGCGACTCGACGCGCGAGACGCGGGTGCGCTCGGCAATCAGCAGCGACTGGTCGTATTCCAGCAGGTTCAACCAGCCAGCGGCCACCTGCGACACCAGGCCGACCTCGACAAAATGCTGCAGCGCTTCACTGGCGCGCACATTGCTCAAGGCAGCATCCGACAGCGAGGCAATTCGGCCCCATAAATCGATTTCCCAAGCCGGCATGGCCAGCCCCAAGCGGTAGCTGCTAGATGTCAGGTTCTCGGTCGCACTCAGGCCGCTGGGGGCTTGTTGGCGGGTGGCAGAGGCGTCCGCGCCCAGCGTTGGCAAGCGTGCCGATTTTTGCAGGCCGTACTGCGCTTGCGCCAGCTCGACGCGCTGCGCGGCAATGCGCAGATCGCGGTTATTGCTCAGCGCCTCTTTGATCAAGGCTTCCAGCTCGGCGTCTTGAAACAGCGCGCCAAAAGGCCGCTCGGCCAAGCTGCCGGTGGGCGTGACAGGCCCCCTCCAGGCGGCGGGCATTTGTACCGGCTTCGGCTCAGAGCTGGCCGGGTCATGCGTCGGCGCCGCGCAAGCGCTGCACAGCAAGGCGGTGGCCACCGCGAGGCCATTCAAACGAGCGCGCTTCATGGCGTCACCTCCGGGGTGGTCGGTGTTTTTGTTGGTGTCTGCGTTTGGGTCAGTGGGTGAGTTTTGGGCTTGAACAAACTCATCATCGCCACATAGAACAGCGGCGTGAAGAACACGCCCACCAGCGTGGCGGCCAGCATGCCGCCCAAGATGCCGGTGCCGACCGAATGCTGCGTCGCCGCGCCCGCGCCCGAGGCCTTGACCAGCGGCAACACGCCCAGAATAAAGGCCAGCGAAGTCATCACGATGGGTCGCAGGCGTTGGCGGCCGGCCTCGATCGCCGCCTCCATCACCGACTTGCCGGCCTCATATTGCTGCTTGGCAAACTCGACAATCAAAATACCGTTCTTGCCCGCCAGGCCGACCAAGGTGATCAAGCTGACCTGGAAGAACACATCATTGGGCGAGCCGCGCAGCAGCAAGGCCAGCAGCGCGCCAAGAATGGCAATCGGCACAATCAAGAACACCGCAACAGGCAGCGACCAGCTCTCATACAGTGCGGCCAGGAACAAGAACACAAAGATCAGCGAGAGCGCAAAGATGCCGCTGGCCTGTGATCCCCCCAGGCGCTCCTGCAAGGACTGCCCCGACCATTCAAAAGTGACCCCGTCCGGCAAATGCGCGGCGGCGAGTTCTTCCATCGCGTCCAGCGCTTCGCCCGAGCTGCGCCCAGGTGCGGGCCCGCCGTTGATTTGAATCGAGGGGTAGCCGTTGTAACGGGTTAGCGCGATGGGAGCTGAACGCCACTCGGTACGCATCAGTGCCGCCAGCGGCACCAACTCCCCGGCCGTATTGCGCAGCTGAAAGCGCTCCAGCGCGGCCGGGTCCGAACGGTAAGCCTGCTCGGCCTGCATCTTGACCTTCAAATTGGTGCCAAAAGCGGTGAACTGGTTGATGAAGTTGGAGCCCATCAGGGTGCCCACCGTCGCGTACAGGTCCGGCACCGATACGCCCAATGACTTGGCCTTGTTGCGGTCCACGTCCAGGAACAAGGTCTGCACATCGGGGGCCGCCACACTGCGGGTGCCAATCAAGCGCTCATCTTTGGCGGCCGCGCCGACCAGGGCCATGGTGGCGGCGTTCAGCTTGGCGCGGTCGCCATCAAGCGAAATCAGGCGCATATCAAAGCCCGCCACATTGCCCATGCCCGAGATCGGCGGCTCGTTGAGCGCAAACACGCGCGCCTCGGTGATGGTGGAGAACTTCATGTTCAGGCGCTTGATCAGGCCGTTGACATGGGTCTCGGGTGTGTTGCGTTCGGCCCAAGGCTTCAGGGTGATGAAGACAAAGGCCTGGTTGGCATAGCGATAGAAAATCGAGAAACCCAGGATGGCGGTGGCGTCCTTGACCGAGTCTTCGCTCGCCAGAATCTTCTCGGCCTTGATCAAGGCTTCGCGGGTGCGCTCGGGTGAGGCGCCGGCCGGCAGGTCAACCGCCACATAGATGGAACCCTTGTCCTCCTCGGGCACAAAGCCGCCGGGGATGGCGCCGAACAAGAACACCACGCCGGCGATCATGCCGCCGTAAAGCCCCCAGGCCAACAGCTTGCGGGCCAAGAGCAGCTTCACGCCGGCCACATAGCCGCCGGTGACGCGCTCGAAAAAGCGGTCAAACATCTGGATCGGCTTGAGCTTGGTCATGCCCGGCTTGAGGATCAATGCGCACAGCGCCGGCGTGAGCGTCAGCGCCGTGATGGCCGAGAGCAGGGTGGCGAATGTGATGGTGATGGCGAACTGTTTGTAAAGCGTGCCGGTGACGCCGCCCAAAAACGCAATCGGCACAAACACCGCGCAGATCACCGCCGTCACGCCGACGATGGCGCCGCCTATGCCTTGCATGGCCTTGATGGCGGCGCTGGTGGCGTCCAGATGCTCGTCATGCATGATCTTTTCGACCGCCTCGACCACGACGATGGCGTCGTCCACCACGATGCCGATCGCCAGCACCAGGCCGAACAGCGTCAACATATTGATCGAGAAGCCGGCCAGCAGCAGGCCGGCCATGGTGCCGACGATGGAGACCGGAATCGCCAGCAGCGGAATGATGGTGGCGCGCATGCTGCCCAAGAACAGATAGACCACCACCAAGACCAGGATAAAGGCCTCGATAAAGGTGTGCACGACCAACTCGACCGAGGCGGTCACAAACTTCGTCGTGTCGTAGCTGATCGACCATTTGATTTCGCGCGGGAAGGACGCGGTCAGCTGATCCATCTTGACGCGCAGCGCCTTGGACAGCTCCAGCGCATTGCCGCCCGGCCGCAAGTAGACGCCGATGGCGACCGCCGGTTTGCCGTTCAGGCGCGACTCGAACAGATAGTCATCCGCTCCCAGCTCCACCCGGGCGATATCACGCACGCGCACCACCGAGCCATCGGCCTGGGCACGGATGACGATGTTCTTGAACTGCTCGACATCGGTCAGCCCGCCGGCGGTCTGCACCGGGAAGGTCAGGGTCTGGCCGTTGTCGGCTGGCGACTGGCCGATCTCGCCGACGGCGAAGTTCTGGTTCTGCTCGCGCACCGCATTGCCCACATCCGCTGAGGTAAGCCGGTACTTGGAGAGCCGATCCGGGTCCAGCCACAAACGCATCGCATAGGGCGCTGCGAACAGCGTCACATCACCGGCGCCGGGCAGGCGTTTGAGCTCGTTGATGACCTGGCTATTGGCCAGATTGGCGATATAGGTGCGGTCAAAGCGCGGGTCATCCGACTGCATCACGATCACTTGCAGGATCTGCGGATTGGTTTTGTCCACCCGCAGGCCGTTGCGCAAGACCTCTTGCGGCAGCAGCGATTCGACCCGCTTGGCGCGGTTGTTCACCTCCACCGCCGCCAGGTCCAGATCGGTGCCGGGCTGGAAGAAGATTTGCAGCTGCATCGAGCCGCTGGCCGAGCTGGTGCTCTGCATATAGAGCAGGCCATCGATGCCGTTCATCTCGCGCTCCAGCGGCGCTGCGACGGTGGTTTCCAGCGTTTCGGGGCTGGCGCCGGGATAGACGGCGGTGATCTGCACCTGCGGCGGCGCAACGTTAGGGTATTGCTCCACCGCGAGCTGGGTGCTGGCCAGAATGCCGATCAGCATGAACAGCAAGGCGATGACGGTCGCCATGACCGGACGCTTGACAAAAAATCCCATGATCAGGCCCCCGGTTTAGCGTGCGGCGGCGGAAGCTGCCGCGGGGGCCGCGGGGGCCGTGGGGGCCGTGGGGGCCGAGGAGGCAGCGGGGGCCGCACCTGGCGCAGCACCGGGCACCCAAGGCGTGGGCCTGACCACGGCACCTTGCTGCAGGCGCTGCAGGCCTTCGACGACGACGGTTTCGCCGGCACCCAGGCCCTTCTCGATGATCCAGTCATTTTTCAGCCATTCGCCCACCACCAGATCGCGGCGCTCAACCTTGTTCTCGGGCCCGACCACCCAGGCCACATGGCCGGTCGGTGTCTTGGTGACGGCTTTTTGCGGAATCAGGATGGTGTTGGGCCGCTCGCCCGAGGTGTAGACCACGCGCACATACATGCCGGGCAAGAGCTTTTGATTCGGGTTGGGCATGACCACGCGCAGCGTGATGGTGCCGGTGCTGGGGCTGACCTGCGACTCCGAAAAATCGAGCTTGCCGCTGCGTTCGAACTCGCTGCCGTCGGGCAAGAAGATGCGCGCCTGGGCGCTGCCGGAGCCGGTCTTGACCCGGCCGCTGCTCAACTCGCGGCGCAGGATCAGCGCGTCGCGGTCGGCGACGTTGAAGTTGACATAGACCTGGTCAAGCCGGTCCACCGTCGTCAAATGGGTGGACTCGCCACGCCCGACCAGGCGGCCTTCGGGCACCAGCGCCGCGCCGATCTTGCCCGATTCGGTCGCCATGACCTTGGTGTAGCCGAGATTGGTCTGAGCGCGCTCGACGTTAGCGCTGGAGACTGCGAGCTGCGCCTCGGTTTGCTTGACCGCCGTGACCGCATCTTCATAGTCTTGTTGGCTGATCGCGTTCTCTTTGACCAGCGGCGCCAAGCGCTTTTCCTTGGAGCGAGCGCTGGCCAGATTGGCGGCTGAGCGGGCCTGATCGGCCAAGGCATCGTTCAGCGCGATGCGGTAGGGCGTGGGGTCAATCGTGTAGAGCAGCTGGCCCTTCTTGACCTCGCTGCCTTCGACAAAATGGCGCTGCTCCAGAATGCCCTCGACGCGCGCACGCACCTCGACTGAGCGAAACGCGGCCACCCGGCCCACATACTCGTTGACGACCGGCACCGTTTCGGCCCTGGAGGCGACGACCCGCACCTCGGCCGGTGGCGCTTTGGCCGGCGCAGCTGCGGGCTTCTTTTGGCAGCCACTCAAGCCTGCTGCCAAGAACGTGGCCAAGATCATGGGGGCCACAACAAACTTGCTCAAGCCGAAATGTTTTCGCATGGGTCTGACGCTTTCTTGCTCTGCCCGCGCCAATCCTGAACGGCGCGCGCGCAGCTGAGTTTTCCAGGGTGATCGCACTATACCGGCCCACGGGCGTGGCGCTGAGTGTCTGGCTCGTTAGCTAAACTGATGAGGCGAGCTCGCCACAAAAGGAACTGCATCATGGAACAACGCATCTTCGGCTTTGCGCTGCTGGCCCTGGCCGGCAACTTGGCCTGCGCGGCTAGCGAAGTGGCGCCGGGAGCGGCCCTGGCCAGCCCGGAGGTTCAAATTGTCAGCGGCCATGCCAGCTATTTGGAGCGCATGGCGCTGCCGCCAACGGCGCTGCTGACGGTCCGGATAGAAGATGTTTCGCGCGCCGACGCTGCCGCCAAGTTGGTGGCCGAACTGAGTCGACCAGTGGGTCGAGACCAAGTCCCGCTGGCCTTTGAGCTGACGGTGCCCAAGGTGCAGATCGAGCCTGGGCACCGCTATGCGCTGCGCGCCACCATCCATCTGGAGGGCCAGTTGCGCTTTACCACCACGCAGCATTACCCGGTTTTGACCGACGGTACAGCGGGGCCGCTGGCAGTCAGACTGCATGCGGTCAATCCGCAATCTACCGCGCCCTCCGCAGGAGCGTCAGCGCCGACGCCATCACAGCATGCGCAGCAGATTCTGCGCAACTTCGGCCTGAGCCTGCCACAGACCTTCACGGGCGTCTTGCCTTGTGCGGATTGCGCAGGCATTGCGCACACGCTGACTTTGTTGCCCGATGGCCTGTATCAGCTGCGGCTGAGCTATCTTGGCAAACCCGGCGCGCCGTTTGTGGAACAGGGCCAATGGAGCATCAGCCAAGCCGCTGCGGGCACCGGCCCTTACCAGTTGAAATTGCTCAATGCAGCCCAAGAAGCAAACTACTTCCTGCTTCAGCCGCCCAAGCTGGACCGCGAGATCGAAGCCAGTTTGCGCCAATTGGACCGTCAAGCCAGGCCATTCAAATCGAGCGCCAATCTTTGGCTGCGGCCCACGGCAACAGTGGACCCGGTCGACGCGCTTTGAGTCGGCATCGACTCGTCTGTTTACATTTCACTGCAAAGAAGGAGCCACAAAATGAGTTTTTTCCCTCCCATAAGACCGCTGAGCCTGGCAGCCGCCACCCTGGTGCTGGCGCAGATGCTGGCACTCGGCGGCTGCGCCAGCGGCCCCGAAGTGCGGGTCAGTCAAGACAAGACGGTTGATTTTGCTCAGTTCAAGACCTTTGCTTTTGCCGACCCCCTGGGCACCGACCGGGGCGGCTATCAAAGCATCGTCAGTCAGCACCTGAAGGCGGCCACACAGCTTGAAATGGAGGCACGGGGCCTGCATTTGGTGAGCACCCAGCCGCAACTGCTGATCAATTTCAACGCCTCGTTGAACGAGAAGATGCGCGTCAGCAGCGCCGTGCCGCCGCCGCCCATCTCGGGCTATTACGGCTACCGTGTCGGCATGTATTCGGCTTGGCCCATGTATGCCGACCAGACGCGCGTCAGCAGCTATACCGAAGGCACGCTCAACATCGACTTGATCGATGCGGCGCGCAAGCAGCTGATTTGGGAAGGCGTGGTGACAGACAGCGTCACACAAAAAGACCTCGATCAGCTGCAGGCCAGCATCAATTCGGCCGTCAAGGCCGCCTTTGCCAAATTCCCGCTGGCTGCGCCGGCGCCCGCCAAGGCGCCTTAAATTCCTGGAGTTTCGGTGGCCGGCTGCAGATCAAACTGCAGTGCGGCAAGCCGGGCGTAAAGCCCGCCACGCGCCGTCAGCTCGGCATGCGTGCCGATGTCGACAATGCGGCCATGTTCCATCACAACGATGCGGTCGGCGCGTTGCACCGTCGCCAGGCGGTGCGCAATCACCAGGGTGGTGCGGTCTTGCATCGCCGCTTCAAGCGCGGCCTGCACCATGCGCTCGCTTTCGGCGTCGAGTGCGCTGGTCGCTTCATCCAGCAACAAGAGCGGCGGGTTTTTCAGCATGGCGCGCGCAATGCTGATGCGTTGGCGCTGGCCGCCCGACAGGCGCACGCCGCGCTCACCCAAAAAGGTCGCATAGCCCTCAGGTAGGCGGCGAATGAAATCATCGGCAAAAGCAGCTTCGGCGGCTTTGATGACCTCGGCGTCAGAGGCGCCAGGGCGTCCATAACGGATGTTTTCCATGGCGCTGGTGGAGAAGATCACGCTGTCTTGCGGCACCAGTCCGATGCCTGCGCGCAGCGTCGCCAAGCTCAGCTGATTTGTCGCCACATCGTTCAAGCGAATGTTGCCGCTCTGGGCGTCGTAAAAGCGCAGGAGCAGTTGAAAAACGGTGCTCTTGCCTGCGCCGCTGGGGCCGACCAGGGCGATGGTTTCGCCGGGCCTAATGCTGAGCGAAAAGTCCTGCAAGGCGGCTTGGTTTGGACGGGAAGGGTAGTTGAAGTTCACATGTTCCAAGCGCAGCGCGCTGCCGCCCGGCATGGCCGGCAGGGCCTGCGGGCTGGCCGGCTCCGCCACTGGCGAGCGGCTGGCCAGCAGCTCCATCAAACGCTCGGTGGCGCCGGCCGCGCGCAGCACGTCGCCGTAGACCTCGGCCAGCACCGCCACGCTGCTGACCAGCAAGATCACATAGACAATGGTCTGGCCCAGATGGCCGGCGGAGATCTTGCCCGCCAGGACGGCCTGCGTGCCCTGGTACAAGCCCCACAACAGCGCGGCAAAATTGGCGGTGATGATGAAGGCCACCAGGCCGGAGCGCACCAAGGCGCGTTTGCGGGCGGTATCAAAAGCGTTCTCGCTGGCCAAGTCAAAGCGCTTTGATTCCGCACCTTCTTGCGTGTAGCTTTGCACCACGGCGACTGCATTCAGGACCTCCGCCGCGATCGCGCTGGTGTCGGCTACGCGGTCTTGCGCTGAGCGGCTGAGCTTGCGCACCCGGCGGCCAAAATAGATCGCCGGCAGCAGCACAAAAATCAAGATCCCCAGCACCTGTGTCATCACCAGCGGATTGGTGGCGATCAGCATGCCCATGGCGCCCAGACCCATCACCAGGCTGCGCAAGCCCATCGAGAAGCTCGATCCGACGACAGTTTGCACCACCGTGGTATCGGTGGTGATGCGGCTCAGGACTTCACCGGTCTGGGTGGTTTCAAAAAACTCAGGGCTTTGTTTCAAGACATGGCCGTAGACGGCATTGCGCAGATCGGACGTGACCCGCTCGCCTAACCAGGTCACGCTGTAAAAGCGCGCGGCCGAAAACACACCGAGTGCGGTGCCGACCGCGAACAAGGCCAGAAAATGCTCCCGCATCGCCATCAAGCGGTCACCATTGGCGGCTGCCGAGCCCATGCCTTGGTCCACCAGGCCGCGCAGCGCCAGCGGGAAGGCCAATGTGGCCATGGCGGCCAGCACCAAAAAGGCCAAGGCGGCCAGGATGCGGCCCCGGTAGGGCTGCAAAAAAGGCAGCAGCCCGCTGAGCGAGCGCGGGTTGCCGGTCTGGCCGGCAGGAATTGCTTGGTTTTTTGACATGGGTCGCAGTGTATGCGGCCCATAGCTTGGTCACTTAGAGGTTGCTGGCGAACAGGCGTCGTACAAACAGATCTTTGAAACTCTTGGCATCGGCCAAGCCCAGGCGCTCTAGATAGGCCGGCGGCACCGGCTTGTCCGAGCGCAGGCTCTGCACAATCATGCCGACCAGTTCAAGCGGATGGCGGCCGGCATGCTTGAGCTTTTTAAGCGCTCGCACAATGATCAACTCGTCCTCGGTCAAATCGGTGCCGAAGGGGAAGTCGGGCAGCACACCGTTATTGCGCCAGGGGCGCAAATGTTCGCGCAGCATCTCGGGGCTGTTGTGCTGCGCCCAGGCCGGGATTTCGTAGTCTGCTTCGAGCTTGCCATGGGCAATCGCCTCATGCAGCAAGGCCGATTGGAATCTTGAGTCGGCAATCGACAGCAGGCGTTTCACGCATTCGGCGTCGGTACAGCCGCGCAGGTCGGCGACGCCATATTCGGTGATCACGATGTCGCGCAAATGGCGCGGTATGGTGCAGTTGGCATAGCTCCAGACGATATTGCTGGCCAAGCCGTCTGCGTTGTCGTGGGTTGAACGCAGCATCAACACGCCGCGCGCATCGGGCAAGGCATGGCCCATCGCGACGAAGTTGTACTGACCACCGACGCCGGACACCATCTGGCCAGATTCCAGGCCATCGGAGGAGGCCGCACCGAGCAGCGTCACCTTCATCGTCGTGTTCATCAACCTGGCTTTGACGCGCTGCGCCCGCTTGAGCGCCTCGCTGCCCTGGGCATCGCCGTAGAGTTCGTTGATGAAACCGATGCGGGTCATGTCTATCAGTGCCAGCTGTTCCTCGGGCAGATCGCGCAGACGCTGATAAAAGTCGCGCGGCCCCAGGAAGAAGCCGCCATGCATGATGGTGGCACTGCGCCAACGAGATCCGATCAAATGTTGCGCTATGGCGGTCAGGGCGCTTTCGTCTTGCAAATCGTTGCGAATGGCTTGCTCGCCCAGCAGCAGCTGACCCGCGCGACAACTGACGCCGGCTTTGAAGATGCCGTGCTGGCACAGATAGGCCACATCAGCCTCACGCAGCACGGCGTCAATGCGCCCGCGCTGCAACAAGTCTTGCACAACCTGCAGGCTTGGCGCGGCAGGCAGCCGGCCTTGCAAGGCGAGTTCTTGCAGATCGAGATCGTTGAAAACGCGGCGCCGGATCAGGCCGGCATCGATCAAACGCATGAAGCCGTTGACGAACATCTCCGAGCAGCCATACAGGCCTTGCTCAAACTTGCCCAGCTCTCGCCCCTGCAGCCCGCCGTGACAAAGCGGATTGAGGATGCTGGCGAAATGCTCGGTTTGCTGGTCGCGCACGATCAAGGCCTGGGCGATCGCGTCGCCCAGCGAGCCGATGCCGATCTGCAAGGTGCCGCCGTCTTGCACCAGGCTGGCGGCATGCAGGCCGATGGCGTAATCGGCCCAGGTGATGGCGGCGTTGGGCGGCGCGAATATCTGGTGCTTGCAGCCGGGGCCGTCCAAGACCAAGTCAAAAAGCTCGGGGGAAGCCACCGCACTGCCGGGCATAAACGGCAGCTCTGCATTGATCATCGCCACTGCCAGCAGTGGCCGGCCCTGCGCTTGCATGCGCTCGATCAAATCAAAAGTGAGGTCAGGGTTGCAGGACAGCGACAACTCGGTCTTGCCCTCGCTGTCCAGACGGCTGGCAACTGCTTGCGCAATCACATTGACGCCATGCGACATCATGTCGCGCACCGCGAAGCTGTAGTTGGTGCAGACAAAGCCTTGCTGCGCGCCATCATTGCCGAGATAGTCGCCGGTCTTCATGAAGAATTCATGGACCTCGATATTGGGCGCTAGGGTCCCGGCCCGCAAGGCTTTCGCGTAGTCGAGATCCGGGTAGTCGCCAAACACCCGCTCCACCAATGGCTCCAGAAAATGCGCCTCGAGCGAAGACTTACCCTGCGGTTTTTCCAGCGACAAGGCGGTAAACAGCTTGAGCCTGCGCTGCGGGCTGGCTGCGATGCGTCGATATAGCGCGTTAACCAAGGGGTTGGGTTTGCCCAGGCCCAGCGGTATGGCCATCACGATGTCGCCCTGCACGCGCTGCAGGATCTGTTCGACGGTGGCGGCGATGTCGGTCAGCCACAGGCTGGACTGCTTGGTGCTTGCGTTCATTTTTGTCTCCACGCCACGCGGTCATTGCCGCGCGCTTGTTCGGTCTATTGTTGCTAGTCTGCTGCAGCTCAGGGCCAGTACATTTGATTTGTGACAAGATTGTTGCGCTTGGCGCCAGTTGCGCATCTCGCTCTTCCGAGGGGAGGGTTTTCCCTCGCTGTGGCACTGTGTTGAAATGCAGTGCGCACACTTGCATCACTAATCGCACATGTTTAAAGAGTTGGAGCCTCCGGCGTGGTTACCCGAATTAAGTTTATCGATTCAACGCTTGGGGCCGCGCTATGCCTTGCTGCTGCTCGCGACTGCGGCCATTTTGCTGTCGGTGGCCCTGTCGCAGCTTCTGATTTCCTTACTCGGTTACGGTGACCGCTTGGCGGCGGCGATATGTGCCGCTGCTTGCGCGCTGGTGCTGACAAGCCTGCTCGGGACGGTCTTGCTGCGCGTATTGGCGCAGTTGGAACAATCGACGCTGCAGTTGAAACGCTATTCAAGCACCGATATGTTGACAGGGACTGTCAATCGGCGCGCTTTTCTCAATTTGATCGAGCGCGAGTGGGCCTTGGCAAGGCGCTATGAAACCACCTGCGCGATGGTGATGATTGACCTCGATCATTTCAAGCGCATCAATGAAAATTTCGGCCATCGCTGCGGTGATATGTTGCTGCGGCAAATCGCCGAGGCCAGTAGCGAGACCCTGCGTCAGGGCGATGTCTTGGCCCGTTTTGGCGGTGAAGAATTTGGGCTCTTCTTGCCCCACACCGATCCGCTGGGTGCGCTGGACGTGGCGGAACGGATTCGCGAGCGGGTCGAGCAGCTTGATTTCTGCTGGAATGGGCACTGCATTCCGGTCAGTGTCAGCTTGGGCGTTGCAGCCTTGCAGGCCGATCACATCTGCCTGGATCAGTTCGTCAATGCGGCCGAAGACGCGCTGCAGCAGGCCAAGGAGGACGGCCGCAACTGCGTGCGCGTTGGCGACGGCTTGATGCCGGGCAGGGCGGCTGAGTTCAGGACTTGAACTTCATGCTATCCCGGCGATTGCAGCAGTTTCATGCCGCCCGCATAGCCTGTTAGTTCCAGATAGCCCAGGCCGGTACGCTGGCCGTCAGCGCTCAGTAATTCAGCTGCGCCTTCCCAGTAGCGCATGCCGGTGCTGGCGCGTGCATCGATTTCTTGAGCGTCGAGCAAGCTGCGCAGTGTGAGCCGGCCCAGTGGCGTGTCGATCTGCCATTCGACCGGGTAGTTGGCACCGCTGGCCGGGCTGCGCCATAAGCGCTGTGGCCTCATGCTGATCTGTGCGGGCGCAAAGTCCAGGGTGGCGCCACCGGGCTTGCGCCAGCTGCCGCCGGCCCAGAGCTGCGAGCCGTCGGCCCGACGCAGCCTGAAAACCGTCAGCGCGCCGCCATCCAGCAGATTGATGCCGGCCCAGTCCCAACCGACCGCTTGTTCGGCCGCGCTCCGGGATCCGAGCAAGTTGTCGCTCCACTCGTGATCGAGCCAGGAGCGGCCTTTGAGCTGGAAGGTTTTGCCGGCGAGTTGCAGCCGGCCCTCGGTCTGCAACTGCACCTGGCTGTAGTAATGGCTGAACTGTGCGGGGTCCGGGCCTTTGCGGGACAAGCCTTGCTGGCCCTGTAGCAACGGCGCTTGGGCGCTTTGCAAGCGCAGCTCGAGCGCGAAGCCTGCGCTCTTGCTTGCAAAGCCGGCCCGGTAGCCCGCTGCCTCTCGGCGTAAAAACCAGTCGCGCAGATGCACATTGCAATCCGCCTCGCTGGCCTCGGCGATGCCAAAGCCGGCGCGCGCCAGGCGCTGGTCGTGATGCAGTTGGGCCCCTTTCAGATCGGTGACGGCTGCATGAGCCAGCAACAACTGTCGGGCGGCAAAACGACTTGGATGATCTTGCGGCGCTGGGCCGCGCAGGCGGAAAAAGGTCAGTTGATAGCCAAAGCGGGGTTGGCCTTGCTGTCGCTGCGCTACGTCGTTCAGCACGCCGGTCAGGTACCACCATTCCAGCGCTTGCGCCGGATGAGCGCCAAAGTCGCGCGGGAATTGCAGGCCTTTGCTATTGCCCTGGGCCCAAGCCAGACTAGGTAGGGCCGCCAGCCCCGCGCTCAGCAACAAGCCTCGCCGGTGAATCTGCTTGATCATCACCAGTCCTCCTTGACCGCTTGCACGACATCGGCGCCGGTCGCTCGCCAAGCTGCCAGCAGCGATGCCGCCAAGCCAGCGGCAAACACGGCGCCCAGCAAGGAAAACAAGCGCGGCCAAGGCAGGCTCATGTCCATGCTCCAGTGAAAACTCTGCGGGTTGACAACCCAGACCAGCACCGCGCTCAGGGCCAAACCCAGGCCCAAACCAGCCAAGGCGCCGACGCCGCTGAGCAGGGCCGCTTCAAGAGCCAAAAGGCGCAAAACATCGGCCCGGCTCAGGCCCAGATGCAAGAGCAGGCCGAACTCGCGCCGACGCGCCAAGACTTGCGCCGATTGGCTGGCGGCGATGCCGAACAGGCCGATACCAAGAGCCACCGCTTGCAACCAATGGGTGACCGCAAAGCTGCGATCAAAAATCGTCAGCGACATCTGCTTCAACTCACCGACTGCGGCGAACTCCAAGTCGTCCGTCGAGCCTGACTGCAAGGCCTTGAGCGTCTGGGTGGCCTGCGCCGAAGTGGCGCCTGGCTTGAGCCAGATATAGAGCTCGGTCAGCTGTGTATCGCCGCTCCAGCGCCGGTAGTCGCTCAAGGGCAACATCAGCGCGCCGCTCTGGCGCGCGTAGTCACGCCAGATGCCGCGTACATATACGGCCAGCGGCGCGCCGCCGGGTTTCAAGCGCAGGCTCAAGGCCTGGCCGGGGCGCAGCTGCAGCTGGTCGCGCAGATGCTCGTTGATGTAGACGGGCAGGGCCTGTTGCGATGAAGCAATGGGCTCGGCCAGTGGTCCAGCCAGTGGTTCAGCCAGTGGTTCAGCAAGAGGCAGCTGATTCTCTTCAAGCTCGCGCGCCATCAAGTCGATCGCTTCGGCCTGGCCGTCTATCCAAACGCTGCTGCTGCGCTGGCCCGTGACCTTGTCGGCCAAGCCGCTGGCGCGCACCGCGTCGGCAAAGCCGGGCGGCAAAGGCGCTCCTTGCCATGCTTGCAGGCGCAGGCTCGAGCGTACATACAGGTCGGCCGGCAGCATCTGCGCCAACCAGTGATTCAATGAGTCTCGGAAACTGCCCACCATCACCAGCATTGCCACCGACAGGCTCAGCGCCACCAAGACGCCGGCCAAGGCCCGGCTGGCTTCACCGGCCTGGTCGCGTGCACGCTCGCGCACCAGCGAAATGATCGCCGAGCCACGCATCGCGCGCGGCAGGCAAGCCAACAGCCCAAGCGCCAAACGCAGCAAGTCCGGCACGCAGGCGATGCCGCCCAGCAGCAAAAAAAACATCGCCGCATATGCCGCAAGCGGCACATCGGGCCACGCAGGCAGCGGCGGCACAAAAGCCAAGGCCAGGCCGATCAAGAGCAGGGCGGGCGCCAGCCAGCGCGGAGCCTCCGGCTCCAGCTCATTGCCCAGGCCGCGCAAGACCAAGGCCACCGGCATGCGCCGCACACTCCAGGCGGGCAGGGCGCTGGCCAGCAGGCTGATCAGCACACCCAGCGCGCTGAAGATGGCCGCCGCGCTCAGCTGGGCGGCGCTCAGCGCCAGACCAAAACCTTTGCCCGCCGATTTGCCGACG
The DNA here is from genome assembly GCF_025717555.1 of Paucibacter sp. B2R-40. GTDB lineage: Bacteria > Pseudomonadota > Gammaproteobacteria > Burkholderiales > Burkholderiaceae_C > Paucibacter_A. The sequence goes on from NZ_JAJIRP010000008.1 coordinate 162,701, forward strand.
GCAAATCCAAGGTCCGCGCCCAAGACCTGCTGGCCGACGCTGGCCAAGGCATAGCCCAGCAGCAAACCGGCCGCGCTGCCCAGCAGACCCAGGGCCAGGCCTTCGCTCAGTATCAGCGCGGCGCGCTCCTTGGCGCTCATGCCCAGCACGCCCAGCAGTGCCAGTTGCGGCAGGCGCTGCGCGACCGACAAAGACATCACCGCAAAGACCAAAAAGCTGCCGGTGAACAAGGCCATCAGCGACAAGACACCCAGATTGACCCGGTAGGCCCGCGTCATCGCACTCAGGCGCGAGCCTTCGTCGGGCGGCGGGGAAGCGCTGAGGCCCTGCGGTAAAGCGTTATTTGCCAGCCATGCTTGCGCGCTTTGGCCTGTTTCCAGGCGCAGGTCGATGCGGTCCAGCTCGCCCAAGCGGCCGAGCAACATTTGAGCGCCGGCGATGTCCAGCACCACCAGCGGGGAGCCGGTGGCAGCAATCGGCGGGCCGATCGCAAAGTCAAAGCTGCGAGCCTGGCCTGTGCCCTGCGCGGCCCGCAAGCTCAGGCGCTTGCTCTTGCCATCCATCTTGGCATCCAAACGCGCCATCGCGGCCGGGTTGAGGAAGACGGTGGCCGGGTCCAGCAGGTTGGTGATGGACCTCAAGTCGGCGGGCATCAATTCGGGATTGATGGGGCCAGACTGCAGGAAGTCGAGCCCGATCACGCGCAGGTTAAAACGCTTGCCGTCGGCGCCGACCGCCTGTGCCTGGCCCTCCAGCACCGGCGCCGCCTGCGCCAAGCCGGGCAGCGCGGCGACCTCACCGTAGACGCCCTCGGCCAGCGCGCCTTGGGCGCCGCGCAGCACCAGATCGGCTTGCCCATTCAGACTGGCCGCCGCCTTGGAAAACTCACTCAGCGCGCTGCTATTGAGCAGATGCACCGCAAAGGCCAGCGCCACGCCCAGCATGATGGACAGCAGGGCCAGGATTTGACGGCCGGCCTGATGGCGCAGGGCGGGCCAGGACAGCTGTGCCAGCCAGGACCAGCTCAAGCGAGGACCTGTTTGTCGGTAAAGGGATGCCCGGTGCGAGGATGCTCGGCAATTCGATGTTCGGCAATGCCTTGCTCGCTCAGCTGCACGCAGCGATCGGCGCGTGCCGCCGCGCGCTCCGAATGCGTGACCAGCAAGCAGGCCGAGCCCTGGGCATGGACCTGCTCCAAGAGCAAATCCAAAACGGCGGACGCATTGCGTGCGTCGAGATTGCCGGTCGGTTCATCCGCCAAGACCAGGGCAGGGCGGTGCACCAAGGCGCGCGCAATCGCCACGCGTTGCAACTGACCGCCGGAGAGCTGCCTGGGCATGCGCGCAGCCAGATCGCCCAGGCCCACCGCGACCAGCATCTCTTGCACGCGCTGCGGGTCGGGCCGCTTCAAGAGCAGCAAAGGCAGGCCGACATTGGCCGCCACCGTCAGATGCGGCAACACATGAAAGGCTTGGAACACGAAGCCCAGATGCTGGCGCCGCAGCAGCGCTCGCTGGCCTTCGTTTAAAGCAGCCATATCGGCACCGGCCAGGCGCACCGAGCCGGCGCTGGGCTCGTCCAGCCCGGCCAGACAATTCAAGAGCGTGGACTTGCCCGAACCGGACTCACCCAGCAGTGCCACCAATTCACCGGCCTGCAGGCATAAATCGATGCCACTGAAGACCGGCGTGCTGCCATAGCTTTTGGCCAGGCCGCGCGCCTCAAGTACCGACATGATTACTCGCGAGCAATCGTTGCAGGCAAGCCAGCAAATGCAGCTTGGCTTGCGGGTCATCGCAGGCGATCACATGGCGCTGCGGGCTGGCCCGCAACCAGGTCAGCTGGCGCTTGGCCAATTGGCGGGTGGCAATGGTGCCACGCTCGGCCAGGTCTTTGAAGTCATTCGTTTCGAGCGCTTCCCAGGCCTGGCGGTAGCCGACGCAGCGCATGGAGGGCAGCTCGGCGTGCAGATCGCCGCGCGCGCGCAGGGCCCGCACCTCGTCGAGCAGGCCAAGTTTGAGCATCTGGTCGAAGCGTTGCGCCAGCCGTTGATGCAGCCAGGCCCGGTTGCCTGGTTCGAGCGAAATCATCGGCCAACCGACCGCGCCGCTGCGCTGTTCGTGCAACTCGCTCATAGGCCGGCCGGCCAGTTGGCAGACCTCGAGCGCGCGTTGAATGCGTTGCGAATCATTGGGGGCGAGGCGCGCGGCAGTGACGGGGTCAAGTCTTGCCAGCTCGGCATGCATGGCCGGCCAACCGAGCAAGGCCGCGCGTGCATCCAGCTCGGTGCGTAAGCCAGCGTCGGCCAGCGGCATCGCGCTCAGCCCGCTGTGCAAGGCATTGAAATACAGCATGGTGCCGCCGACCAACAAGGGCAGGCGCCCGCGCGTCAGCACCTCAGCAGCAATCCGCTTGGCTGCAGTGACGAATTGACCGGCCGAATAAGCATCCAGCGGGTCGATCAGGTCGATCAAATGGTGCGGCACCGCCGCCTGCTCGGCCGCGCTGGGTTTGGCCGTGCCGATGTCCATGCCGCGGTAGACCAGGGCCGAATCGACGCTGATGATCTCCACCGGCAAGACCTGCGCGATCTCCAGCGCAAACGCCGTCTTGCCGGTGCCCGTCGGCCCGGCCAGGCAGATCGGCCCACTAAATGGGGTCAGGTTCATTTGATTTGGCCCCATCCTGCTCCCCATCTGCCTGATCGCGCCATCAATCAAATCGCTCCCAAGGTGTCAAGAATCGCCATTGACCGACCGGCAAATTGCCCAGGGTGATGCGGCCGATGCGCACACGCTTGAGGCCCACAACTTTCAGGCCAACCTGCTCGCACATGCGGCGAATCTGGCGCTTGCGACCCTCGCGCAAGACAAAGCGCAGCTGGTCCTCATTGGCCCAGCTGACCTTGGCCGGCTTCAGCTGAACGCCGTCCAATTCCAGGCCATGGTTCAGCAGCGCCATATCGGCGGCAGGGAAGCTGCCGTCGGCGCTCTTGACGCCGTCGCGGCCGTGGTACTCGACCCGCACCAGATATTCCTTCTCGATCTTGGAGTCTTCGCCGATCAAGAGCTTGGCGATGCGGCCGTCTTGCGTCAGCACCAGCAAGCCGGTCGAATCGATGTCGAGCCGCCCGGCCGGTGCCAAGCCACGGCTGTGGCCGAGGTGGTACTTGATGCCGGAGGTATCCTCAGTCCAATGGGTGTCGGACTTGATCAGCGTGGACGCGTTCTCATAGCCGTCTTCGGCCTGACCCGAGACCCAGCCAATCGGCTTGTGCAAGAGGATGGTGACGCGCTTGGCCTGCTCTTTGTTGGCGAGTTGATCGACCTCGATCTTCACACCCGGCAACACGCGCTGACCCAGCACGGCCATCTTGCCGTCGACCCGCACCCAGCCGGCCGCGATCCACTCGTCCGCTTCACGGCGCGAGGCCATGCCCAGCACACCCATATGCTTGGACAGTCGCACGCCTTCGTCGCGAGAGTCCACATAATCTTCATCTTCGTCGTCATCACCGAGCTGACGGCTCAGCTGAGCGGCCGCAGCGCGCAGATGCTCAGGCAGCTGCTTGGCGGCCGCCTGCGAATACTTTGAAGACTGCGCAGGGCCACGTGGCGAAGTGGGCCTGGGGCCACTGGCGCGGCGCTGATCCTGGCGGGTGAAATTGCTTTGACTCGGCTCTTCGCGCTGCTGTTGATTGAAACCGCCTTGGCCCCCTTGTTCGCCTTGCCCACGATAGCCGCCCTGGCCACGGTCTTCATAGCGCGGACGCTGCTGGTATTGCTGCTGCTCGCGTGGATCTTGTAGGTAAGAGCCTTGCTCGCGCGGCGCGTTGTAGCCACCGCCACTGCCACCGCCGCCCTGGAATTGCTGACGTGGGCGCTGCTCGTTAAACCCTTGTTGATCCTGGCGCGGCCGGTCGTATTGCGGACGCCGGTCGTCGAAACGAGGTGCTTGCTCGCGAGCATCCCTCATCGGGGGACGCTCGTTCGGGCGCTGGCCTTGGTAGCCTACCGGGCGCCGATCTTCATAACGCGGCCCTTCATCGCGTGGGCCGCGCGAATCACGCGAGTCGCGTGAGTCATATTCATGCGGACGCCCGTAGCCCGCTTGCGGGCGACGCTCCTCGTAACGCGGGCCTTCGTCACGCCGTGGGCCCGCGTCTCGACGCGGGCCGCCTTGATGTCCGCCTTGGTAGCCACCTTCACGCGCACCTTGATGTGCACCCTGATGCGCGCCAGGGCCGCCGCGGCCGCCGCGCTGATCGGGCCCGCCGTGGCGGGGTCCGCCTGCAGGCCGCGCACGCTCGTCGCGCTGCCCGGCAAATTGACCCGCAGAAGCCGGCCGCTCCTTGTTGAAGCCGCCTTGGCGCTGCTCATATTGCGCTTGCCGCTCTTGCCGCTCGGCTTGCGCGCGCTCCAGGCTTTGGCGTGGGCGCGAGACGCCCTTGCCGCGCACCGGAGGGCGACGTTCGCCGTCAGGTCGACTGGAACCACTTGGGCCAGGTTTTTTCTTGTTATTCAGTTTCAAAGTGGCCATAAAGGGCTCCATCACAAAAAGCAGTCGCTGAATACGTCATGCAACAAGCATGAGCATCAGCGCCCGCGCAAAAACAAGGCATCGAGTTCGCGCATGGTCAATTGCCGCCATGTCGGCCGGCCATGATTGCACTGATCGGCACGTTCGGTGCGTTCCATATCGCGCAAGAGGCCATTCATTTCTTCCAGCGTCAGCTGGCGGTTGGCGCGCACCGCGCCGTGGCAGGCCATGGTGGCCAGAATCTCATGTTGGGCGCGCTCGATCGCGTGGCTGGCATCGAACTGCGCCAATTCGGCCAGCACGCTGCGCACCAGCTCCACCACGTCGCCCCCGGCCAGCGCCGCCGGCCGCGCTCGCACCGCCAAGACCTTGGCCGACAGCGGCGCCACGTCCATGCCGAGCCGCTCCAGCGTCCCCGCATGCGCCTCGGCGGCCGCAATCTCTTGCGCCGTCGCGGCAAAGGTGATCGGGATCAGCAGCGGCTGCGACTCGATCGCCGCAGCGCCCAGGCTGGCCTTGAGGCGCTCGTAAACCACCCGCTCATGGGCGGCATGCATATCGACAATGATCAGCCCTTGCGCGTTCTCGGCCAGCACGTAGACGCCCTGGATCTGCGCGACGGCGCGGCCCAGCGGCCAGTCATGCTGGGGCAAGGCTTGCTGCATAGCAGAGGCGGGGTCATGTCTTGCCTGCGGCTTGAACTCAGCTTGGCCGTAGAGCGTGGCCACTTCGGCCAGCCCCAGCGAAGCCTGCGCGCCCTGACCAATCGGCGGGCGCCAGCTATTGGCTGAGGGCGGGTTGGCGTAGCCTGCGGCCGGCTCTTGGGCTTGTGCGGAGGACGTTTGCGCAAACCAGGCCGGCGGATTGCCGGGTGAGGGGCGATAACCGGGCACGCTGGCCGCCGCGGCAATTGCCTGCTGCGCTTGCTCGCTCGGGCTGGCTTGGCCGGCATCGGCTGTTTCACCCGCCGCTGAACGAGACAGCGCTAACGCATCCTGCACCGCATAGCGCACCTGCTGGTGGATCTCGCGGCCGTCGCGAAAGCGCACTTCGATCTTGGTCGGGTGCACATTGACGTCGACCCGGTCCGGTGCAATCTCGATGAAGAGCACATAGCTGGGCTGGCGGTGGCCGTGCAACACGTCTTCATAGGCCGAGCGGATGCCATGCGCAATCAGCTTGTCGCGCACAAAGCGGCCGTTGACGTAGACATATTGCATGTCGGCGCGGCTGCGCGCCGCCTCGGGCAGGCCGGCGCGGCCATAGACGCGCAGCGGGCCGCGCTCCGAGAAAACTGCGCGGCTGGCGGTGATGAACTCTGCCCCCAAGACATCGCTCAAGCGCTGTTCCGACGAAGCAATTCGCCACTGCTCGACCAGCTTGCCCTCATGCCAGACGGTGAAGCCAACATCGGGCCGGGCCAGCGCATGGCGGCGCACCGCCTCCATGCAGTGCGCCAACTCGGTCGCGTCGGTTTTCAAGAATTTTCGCCGCGCCGGGGTGCTGAAAAACAGCTCGCGCACCTCGATGCTGGTGCCGCGCGAACGCGCTGCGGGTGCCAACTCGCCCGAGCGGGCATCGAGCCGATGCGCGTGGGCGGCACCCTCGCAGCGGCTCAAGAGCGCCATCTCGGCCACCGAGGAAATGGCGGCCAGAGCTTCGCCGCGAAAGCCCATGGTCGCGACCGACTCCAGATCATCGAGCGAGCGGATCTTGCTGGTGGCATGGCGTTTGAGCGCCAGCGGCAGCTCGTCCACCGGGATGCCCAGGCCGTCATCCTCGATCACGATGGCGCGCACGCCGCCGGCCATCAGCTTGATCTGGATCTGCGTGGCGCCGGCGTCGAGCGCGTTGTCAACCAACTCGCGCACGACAGACGCAGGCCGCTCCACCACCTCGCCGGCGGCGATTTGGCTGATCAGTTCATCGGGGAGTTCGCGAATGCTGCGCCGGGTGGGCGCGGCCGCTGTGTGCAGGGCTTCGGGCACAGGCTGGGCGGGGAGGGACAAATCCATGCCGAATTTTACCTTGGTCAGGCTTGCTCCCTGGTTCCGTGCCGCAAAGTCAGCCAAGTGGTGTCCGCGCTCAAGCTGCAGGGGATCGCGCCGATAGCACAGGGATGGCCGTCGTTGCACCTTTCGGCGCAGCTGGCTTGGCGCACCATGAAGGCAAGCCAGCATGCGCGCAGACTTGAGGTCTGCGCCGTTCAGCAAATGGAAGTCTCTGCAAGGCGAGCGATGACAAATCGGGTCGAAGTGAATCAATCAGCCAGTTTGAATCGATCATGCCCTGTCTCAGTCTGTCGTCCATTGAACCAGGCTTGAGCCTGCGAGCGCGCGTCGCCATGGAGTCAGTTGCATGAATTCCCCCGATTTCAATGACTTCAATTCAAGCCAGCAAGGGCGGGATGAGCTGCTCCTGGCGATCAACCTGCACTCAATCGTCTCTGTGGCCGATGCGGCCGGCCGCATCATCTCGGCCAACGAGCTGTTTTGCCGCATCAGTGGCTACAGGCTTGAGGAACTGCTGGGTCAAGACCATCGCATCGTCAATTCCGGCCATCAGCCGCCGGGTTTTTGGGCCGGGGTGTGGCAGCAGATATCTGCCGGCAAAGCCTGGCGCGGTGAAATCTGCAACCGCAGCAAAAACGGCGCTCTGTACTGGGTCGATACCTTGATCTCGCCGGTCATCGGGCCAGACGGCAAGGTGCACCGATACATTTCCATTCGCACCGATGTGACGGCGGCCGCAATGGCTGCGCGTGAGCTTGGGCGCGAGCGGCTGGCCTTGAGGAACATCATCGAAGGCACGCATGCTGGCACTTGGGAGTGGAATGTCGAGACCGGCGAGACCAAGTTCAACCAGCGCTGGGCCGCCATCGTGGGCTACACGCTGGAGGAGCTGGGGCCGACCACGATCGAAACATGGAGCAGCTTCAACCACTCCGATGACATCACGCGCTCTGCCGTCTTGCTGGGCAAACACTTCGACGACGAAACACCGGCCTACGAGTTTGAAGGGCGCATGCGCCACAAAAATGGCAGCTGGATTTGGGCACAGTCGCGTGGCAAGCTGTTCAGCCGCAGCGAGGACGGCCGGCCGCGCTGGATGGCCGGCACCTTGATCGACATCACCGGCCGCAAATTGGCCGAAGCCGAGCTGCATGACAGCCGGGCTTTTCTGGACCGCACGGCCAGAATCAGCGGCATGGGCGGTTGGGCATTTGATATGCGCCGCCACGAGGTTCAATGGTCAGATCAGACTTGTTTGATTCACGAAGTGGAGCCTGGTTACCGACCCAGCTATGCCGACAGCCAGCGGCCGTTCTCGCCTGAGTCACGCGCGCTGATGGCGGCCGCACTTCAAGCGGGAATGGCGACAGGTGCCGGGTTCGATCTCGAGCTGCCTTTCACCACCTTCAAGGGGCGCGCCACGTGGGTGCGCGCGGTGGGCGAGGTCGAATTCGATGACCATGGGCCTTGTCGCATGGTCGGCACCTTGCAAGACATCAGCGTGCGGCGCCGGATCGATGCCGAATTGACCCGCAGTACCGAGTTGCTGAGGGGCTCGATCGAAGCCTTGGATGGCTCTTTTGTCCTGTTCGACCCGGACGACAAGATGGTGCTGTGCAATCAGAGTTTTGTGCAACTGTTTGACTATGCGCCCGGTTTGATCGTGCCCGGGGTGAGCTTCGAGACCATGATGCGGGTGGGGGCGAACAGCGGCAAGTTCCCGGATGCCATTGGCCGGGTTGAGGAATGGGTGGCCGAGCGTGTCGCTCTGCATCGCACCGGCAATAGCAGCCTGGTGCAGCGCCTGGCCGATGGGCGCAGTGTGCGCAATGTGGAGCGCCGCATGGCCGACGGCCATATCGTCGGCCTGCGCCTGGACGTGACCGAGTTGGTGGCAGCCACCGAGGCCGCCCAAGAGGCCTCGCAATACAAAAGCAATTTCGTCGCCAATATGAGCCACGAGATTCGCACGCCGATGAACGCCATTCTGGGCATGTTGACGCTGTTGCGGCGCACCGAGCTGACACCCCGGCAGGCCGATTACGCGGCCAAGACCGAAGGTGCGGCACGTTCGCTCTTGGGGCTGCTGAATGAGATCCTGGACTTCTCCAAGGTCGAGGCCGGCAAGATGAGCCTGGATGTGCAGGCCTTCAGCCTGGAGCAATTGCTGGCCGATTTGGCGGTGATTTTGTCCGCCAATCTGGGTGACAAGCCGGTCGAGTTGCTGTTCGACATCGACAGCGAACTGCCGGATCAATTGCTCGGCGACGCTATGCGCTTGCAGCAGGTGCTGATCAATCTCTGCGGCAATGCAATCAAGTTCACAGCCGCCGGCGAAGTCGTGCTGGCGGCGACGCTGCTGTCTCGCGACAGCGAATCGGTGACGTTGGATATTGCGGTCAAGGATTCCGGCATTGGCATCGCGCCGGAGAACCACGCGCGCATCTTCAGCGGCTTTTCGCAGGCCGAAGCTTCCACTTCTCGCCGCTTTGGCGGCACCGGCCTGGGCGTGGCCATCAGCCAGCGCTTGGTTGCGTTGATGGGCAGCGAGTTGCGACTGCAAAGCAGCTTGGGGCAGGGCAGTTGCTTTTCCTTCACCTTGAAGCTGCCGTTGGCGCCGGCTTCGCAAGATTCATTTCCAGCACCAGCACCAGCACTAGCACCAGGACCAGGACCAGCAGGTCAGCAAGCCCGCTCTAGTCAGCCCATCTTGGTCATCGAAGAGAACGTCGGTGCTCGCTCGGTGCTGGCGCGGATGCTGGTGGGCATGCAGTGGGCGCACATCGTGGCGGCAAATTTAGAGCAGGGCTTGACGATTTTGGCCGAGTTGCAGGGGGCCGGCCACGCCTGCCGCGCGGTCTTGTTGGACTGGCGCAGCGGTGCGGCGGCCAGCGAGCAAGCTGGCTGGAGCGCCCTGCAGCGATTGCGAGAAGCCCAGTCGCAACAGCAGCCCTTATTGATTGCCGCCTTGGTGACGGCGCTGGACCAGGAATTGATGTCCAAGCACAGCGAGCGCGAGCAGGCCAGTATTGACCTGGTGCTGCTCAAACCGCTGACCGCAGCTACCTTGCGGCGTGCATTGCTGGCGCAAGAGCTCAGGCTGGCGAATATGGGGAATATGGCGCAAATGGCACCGCGCCTGCCCTCGCAAAATACCCGGCCCCCGGTGACGGCGGAGCAGCAAGCCTTGGCGGGCATGCGGCTGCTGGTTGTTGATGACAATTTGAACAACCAGCAATTGGCCAAGGAATTGCTGGAAGCTGCCGGTGCGCGGGTCGATTTGGCCGGCGATGGTCAGCAGGCGGTGGACAAGCTGCGCGCCGATCCGCAGGCCTACCGGGCCGTGCTGATGGATATGTTGATGCCGGTGATGGACGGCGTGACGGCCTGTTTGATCATTCGCAGCGATTTGGGCCTGCTTGATTTGCCGATTGTGGCGATGACGGCCAATGCCTTGGCCTCGGATCGGCGCGACTGCCTGGCTGCCGGCATGAACGAGCACATTGCCAAGCCCTTTGAGGTCGACAAACTCGTGGCCATGCTCTTGCAGCTGGATGCGGCCAGACGCGCCCAGCAAGCGGGCCGCGTGCTTGCGCCGCAGCCGCCGGCCCAGGGCAAGGCTGGCGCCGCCGCGCCGCTCACGCCTTGCCCGGAAAGTAAGCCCATTGTGTCTACCCAGCTCGCGCAACCGGCCCCGACGGCTGAACGCGTGTTTCCGACCTTGGCCGTGCCGGCCGAATTGCGCGCCTTGGCCGCAGCCCAGGGCTTTGATGTGCAAAGCGCCATGGACCGAATGATGGGCAAGGTCGGGCTGTTCCAGCGCATGGCCGCCTCGCTGGCCGCCAGCGCCCGACAGTTGCCCGAGCAACTGCTCACCTGGCTGCAGGCTGAAGACTATGCGGCGGCCACCATTGCCGTGCACAGCTTCAAGGGCTTGGTGGCCACGCTGGGCGGCGATGCGCTGGCCAAGCTGGCTGCGGCTGGCGAGGCACAGCTCAAACAAAACCTTGCGCCCGATGCCGCTTGGCTGACCGAGTTCGCCACCCAAAGTGCCGCAGGTGCTGTCGCCTTGGAGGCCTTGGCGGCGGCACTGAACGGCTTGAAGGCGGGCGCGCCGGTGGCGCAAGCAAGTGCGGCAGCTACCGTGACCGCTGCTGTTGCCGCTGTTGCTGCGGCGCCCATTGCCGCGCCGGCTGCGGCCGGGCGGCGCTTGGCCGGCATGCGCCTGCTGCTGGTCGAAGATAACCTCAACAATCAACAGATTGCGCTGGAGTTGCTGCAAGACGAGGGCGCGCATGTGCAGGTCGCCAATGATGGGCAGGAAGCGCTTGAAAAGTTGGCGGCGGGCCGCGACTCTTTTGATCTCGTCCTGATGGACCTGCAAATGCCGGTGATGGACGGCTTCACGGCCACCCGCCATATTCGCGCCGACCTTGGACTGACGGCGCTGCCCATCATTGCTTTGACCGCCAATGCCTTGGACAGTGACCGCGCCGCTTGCTTGGCCGGGGGCATGAGCGAACACATGGGCAAGCCTTTCGACATCAACCAATTGGTGGCGCTGCTGCTGAAGTTGCAGCATCAGCGCCACCCTGGATGAGGTCTGCCGGTGAGTCGTCAAATGGCTACCGCATAATGCGCCGCCATGGAACTCCTAAGCACATTGATCGATTTCATTGTCCACGTTGACCGCCATCTGGCGACCTTTGTGGGTTTGTATGGCAACTGGATCTACGGCCTGCTGTTTTTGATAATTTTTGTCGAAACCGGCCTGGTCGTGATGCCCTTGCTGCCGGGCGACTCGTTGCTGTTCGTCGTCGGCGCGATGTGCGGCACCGGCCTGCTGAGTCTGCCCATCGCGATGGCGGTGCTGCTCACGGCGGCCATCGCCGGCAACCAGACCAATTACACGATAGGGCGATATTTCGGCCCCAAGGTGTTTCAATGGGAGCAGTCGCGCTTTTTCAACCGTGAGGCCTTCAACAAGGCGCATGAGTTTTATGAGCGGCGCGGCGGGGTCGCCTTGATCATCGCCCGCTTTATGCCTTTCGCGCGCACATTCGCACCTTTTGTGGCCGGCGTGGCGCAGATGACGCGGCGTAAGTTCACCTTCTATGACGTGACCGGCGCCTTGCTCTGGATCGGAAGCGTGACGCTGGCCGGCTATGCCTTTGGCAATGTGCCGGCGGTGAAAAACAATCTGGAAAAAATCATCTGGGCCCTGATCATCATCCCCGGCATCGTCATCATCATCGGTGGCATGCGCAAGAAGAAAAAACGCCCCGCCTAATTTGATCACTGGTCAGGTCAATGCCCGGTGCCTGGCCAGCGGCGGGTTCTTGGCGAAGTAACGCGCAATACCGGTGGCAAGTGCCTCGACCAATTCAGTCTGATAGGCCGGGTCGCGCAGCTTCGCTTCTTCTTCCGGATTGGAGATAAAGGCCGTTTCAACCAGGATGGACGGCACATCCGGCGCCTTCAGCACGGCAAAGCCGGCCTGCTCGACTCGGCGCTTGTGCAGATTGCCGACCCGGCCAATCTGGCCCAGCACCTCAGACCCTAGCTTGAGGCTGTCCTTGATCTGCGCGGTGGTGCTCATGTCCAACATCGCCTTGAGCACACCGGCGTCTTTGACCGCGCCTGCATTCACGCCGCCGACCAGATCGGCCGCGTTTTCCTTGTTGGCCATCCATTTGGCGGCCTGACTGCTGGCCGCGCCCTCGCTGAGCACGAACACCGAAGCGCCGCGCGCCTGCGGCGTGAAGAAGGCGTCGGCGTGCAAAGACACGAACAAGTCCGCCTGCACCCGCCGCGCCTTGTTGACCCGCTCATGCAGCGGCACAAAGAAGTCGGCGTCGCGGGTCATCATCACGCGGATATTCGGGTTGCTATTGAGCCGCTCACGCAGCTTCAGCCCGACCGCCAGCACCACATCCTTTTCGCGCAGGCCCGACGGCCCGGTGGCGCCCGGATCTTCACCGCCATGGCCGGGGTCGATCGCGATCACGATCAGGCGGTCTAGGCGGGCTTGACTGAAGCCAGGCAGAGGATCGGATTTGGCGCCGGCAGCCGAGGCGCCGGGGAAGGGCGGCGCCGGCACCGGCGTTTGCACGACGAGTGGCGGCGGCACCGGGGGCAGTGCCGTGGTGGCAGGCTTGTCGATGCGGCCGATCAATTCGCCCAGCGCGTCTTGTACCGATTGAGCCGCCGCTTGCTCGGCCTGCTCTTTCTCGCGAATCAAGGCCAGCAAGGGATCGGTGGCCTCCTTGGGGTAGAGGTCAAACACCAAGCGATGCTGATAAGCCGCTACCGGCGCCAGGGTGAAGATCTGCGGCGCGACCGGCTGCTTCAAATCAAACACCAAGCGCACCACACGCGGTGTGTTCTGGCCGACCCGCACGCCGCCGATGAACGGATCATCGGCGCGCACCTTGCCCAGCAATTCGCGCAGGCCGGCGTTCAGCTCCAGGCCCTCGATGTCGATCACCAAACGGTCCGGGTTCTCGACCAAAAAATGCTTGGCCTGCAGCGGCTTGTCGGACTCCAGCGTGACACGGCTGTAATCACTGGCCGGCCAGACACGCACCGCGATGATGCTGCTGAAACTGCCCGCTGCCAGCGCCGGTGCGGGCAAGCGCAGCCCCACGACCAGCGCACCCATGGCCCGCAGCGCGGCACGCCTGGCGCTCACGGTGCCGACCTCAAAAACTTCAGCATCTGCACGCCCCAAGCCGTGCCGGCCAGCAGGCGCACGCTGCGGCTGTCATCGACCAGCACCTCAAGCCAAATTTGCAGATCGGCCGGCGGCAGCACACCGGCAGCTTTCTCGGGCCATTCACTGAGTTTCAATCCGGGCGCGGCAAAGATGTCACGAAAACCGGCATCCTCCCATTCGCGCGGGTCGTTGAAGCGATAGAAATCAAAGTGACTAACTTCACCGACACTCGGCGCTGTGCTGCTCAAGTCGTAACTCTCCATCACCGCGTAACTGGGGCTTTTGATGCGACCCTGCACACCCAGGGCCCGCAGCAGGTGGCGCACCAAGCTGGTTTTGCCGGCGCCGAGCTGGCCATGCAACTCAATGCTGGCATTGACCGGGCTGTCGCAGGCGGCCAAACCCACAGCGAATGAGCGGGCAAAAGCCTCACAAGCGGCCTCATCGGGCCAGAGCATTGCCTGAGTTTCTAGAATGCGCAAATGACGCAAGCTCCACAGAAGTTGAATGTTGGTATGGACGCAAAATCCTTGGCCGGGCTGCTGGAGCAACTGCGCGGCTGGGCGCTTGAGTTGGGATTCTCCCAGATCGGCGTGGCCGATATTGATTTGAGCTCGGCCGAGCCCGGTTTGTTGGCTTGGCTGGAGGCCGGCTTTCATGGCCAGATGCACTATATGCAGGCGCATGGGCTCAAGCGCGCCCGGCCTGCCGAGCTGGTGCCGGGCACGGTGCGGGTGCTGACGGCAAGGATGAACTATTTGCCGCGCAACACGTCGCCCGATTGGCAGGCTATCGAGTGGGCGGGGCTTGCCGACCCGCAGCGTGCGCAGTTGTCGATCTATGCCCGAGGGCGCGACTATCACAAGGTCTTGCGCAACCGCTTGCAGCAGTTGGCAACCAAGCTGGCCGGTGTGATCGGCCCCTTCGGCCACCGCGCGTTCACCGATTCGGCGCCGGTGCTGGAGGTCGAGCTGGCAACACGTTCTGGTCTGGGCTGGCGCGGTAAGCACACGTTGACACTGCACCGCGAGGCCGGTTCGATGTTTTTCCTGGGCGAGATCTATGTCGATTTGCCCTTGCCGCTGAGCCAAGCCATGACAGCCCACTGCGGCCAATGCATGGCTTGCATCGACGTCTGTCCGACCCAGGCCATCGTGGCACCTTACCGGGTCGATGCGCGGCGCTGCATTTCCTATCTGACGATTGAACACGCAGGCGCGATCCCGCTGGAGTTGCGGCACCTGATCGGCAACCGCATCTACGGTTGCGATGACTGTCAACTCGTCTGCCCTTGGAATAAGTTCGCCCAAAAAGCCTTGCTGCCGGACTTCGATGCCCGCGCGGCCATACAGGCGCCGGGGCTGCTGCAACTCTGGGCCTGGGACGAGGATGAGTTTTTGCGCCGCACCGAGGGCTCGGCCATTCGCCGCATCGGCTATGAGCGCTGGCGGCGAAATTTGGCCGTGGCGATGGGCAATGCCTTGCATGCGCAAGAGCTTGGCGAGATGCGTGCGGCCTTGCTGCAGGCCCGCGCCGGCGCCAGCGACTTGGTGATCGAACATATCGACTGGGCCTTGGCCGCTTGAGCCATGGCCATGTTGTGGCATGCTTCGTGCCGTTAGCGAAGCGCAGCGAAAACCTCAACTGGAGTCAAGAATGAATCGTCGCAATTGGGTGTCGGGTACAAGTATCTTGGTTTTGAGTCTGGCTGGCCTGCAGCCAGCTTTGGCGCAGACCTATCCCAACAAGCCGGTGCGCCTGGTGGTGCCTTTTGCGCCGGGCGGCACGACCGATATCGTCGCCCGGGTGGTGGCGGAAAAGCTTAATCTGGCCCTGGGTCAGACCGTGGTGGTCGAAAACAAGGCCGGTGGCGGCGGCACGATCGGTGCTGGTGAAACCGTCAAGGCCGCACCCGATGGCTACTCCTTGGGCATGGCCACAGTGTCGACCACGGCCGCCAACCCGGCCATCAATCCCAAGATCGCCTACAACCCCATCACCGATTTCACGCCCATCATCAATGTGGCGGCCACACCCAATGTGATTGCCGTCCACCCCTCGTTTCCGGCGCGGGACTACAAGGGCTTTCTGGCCGAGCTGAAGGCCAATCCGGGCAAGTACAGCTTCTCCAGCAGCGGCACCGGCGGCATTGGCCATCTGCAAATGGAGTTGTACAAGAGCTTGGCCGGGGTGTTCGTCACCCATATTCCTTATCGCGGTGCCGGACCGGCGCTGAACGACACGGTGGCCGGCCAGGTGCCGATGATTTTTGATAACCTGCCCTCGGCCTTGCCCTTCATCAAGGACGGCCGCTTGATCGCCATTGTCGTGGCCGCGCCTCAGCGCCTGAGTCAGTTGCCCAATGTGCCGACCTTCAAGGAGATCGGTCTGGAGCCCGTCAACCGCATGGCTTATTACGGCATCTACGGCCCCAAGGGACTGTCCAAAGAGGTGGTCGATAAGGTGCACGGCGCGGTCAAGAAGACGCTGGAATTGCCGGACGTGAAAAAGCGCATCGAAGACACGGGCTCCATCATTGTGGCCAATACGCCCGAGCAGTTCGCGGCTCAGATCAAGGCCGAGTTCGAGGTCTATAAATCGGTGGTGGCCCAGCAAAAGCTCAAGTTGGAGTGATGCCGGCCCCCACGGCTTCCTTCCAAGGCGCTGCCAGCCAGCAAGCGATCAATGCCTTTATTGAAGCGCTGTGGCTGGAAGACGGCCTGGCCGCCAATACCCTGGAGGCCTACCGGCGCGATCTGGGCTTGTTGGCTGATTGGTTGCTGGCCCGGCCGGATAGTCCTGCGCTGACGCTGGATCAATGCCAGGAGGCAGACCTGTTGGCCTATGCGAGCGCCCGCCATGCGGGCAGTCGCGCCACCAGTTCGAACCGGCGTCTGAGCGTGTTCAAGCGCTACTTTCGCTGGGCGCTGCGAGAGCAGCGAATTCAAGCCGACCCGACGCTGCGCCTCCAAAACGCCCGCCAGGCACTGCGTGTGCCCAAGCTTTTGAGTCAGCAGCAGGTCGAAATGCTCTTGGCCGCGCCAGACACCGCGACCGCACTCGGTTTGCGTGACCGCGCGATGCTGGAGTTGATGTATGCCAGCGGCCTGCGGGTGACCGAGTTGGTGACGCTCAAGAGCGTGCATGTCGGCTTCAAGGAAGCGGCGCTGCGCATCACCGGCAAGGGCTCCAAGGAACGACTGGTACCTTTTGGCGAGGAGGCACATGGCTGGCTGATGCGCTACTTGCAGGAGGCCAGGGCCAATTTGCTCAAGGGCCTGCGCTGCGACGAGTTGTTCATCACCGTGCGGGGTGCCGGCATGACGAGGCAGATGTTCTGGACGCTGGTGAAGAAATACGCGCTGGCGGCCGGCATCACCAGCCCTTTGTCACCGCACACCCTGCGTCATGCTTTCGCGACGCACCTGCTCAACCACGGCGCCGACCTCCGCGCGGTGCAATTGCTTCTGGGTCACGCCGACTTGTCGACCACGCAGATCTACACCCATGTGGCGCGCGAGCGGCTCAAACTCATTCACGCCCAGCACCATCCGCGCGGCTAAGTCGGCTCGCTCGAAGCCCGCACCGGCAGCGGCGAGGGCGGTTTGATCTCCTCCAGGCAGATCATCGAACGCACATCATCGACACCCTTGATCTGCATCAGCCGGTCGGTCAGGAACTGGGACAGCGATTTCAGATCTTGTGCGACCACCTTGAGCAGATAGTCGCAGTCGCCCGAGACCGTGTGGCATTCGAGGATTTCCGGGAAGTCGCGGATCAGGGTCTCGACCTCGCGCACGCGGTCAAAGGCCTCGCCGGCGATATTCAGGCTGACATAGGCCGTCACGCCCAGGCCCAGCGTCTGCGGTGCCACCAAGGCACGGTAGCCGCGCAGCACCCCGCGCTCTTCCAGCGACTTGACGCGGCGAAAACATTGCGGGGCCGACAAATGAATTTGCGCCGCCAACTCCACATTGGAGGCGCGCCCGTCGCGTTGCAGCACTTCAATGATCTTGCGGTCGATCGCGTCGAGCTTTTCTGTTGTCATGGCGGTCGTGATTGTTTTTCTTGAACTGGAGGTTTTTGGCCAGAGGATAGCCGGCCGGGCAGCTGCCGGCGGCGACAATCAAGCCATGGACCATAGCTTTCTCTCCGCCTTCATCCTGCTCTTGCTGGTTTTAGACCCGCTCGGCAGCCTGCCCATCTTCGTTTCCATCATGCGGGAGGTGCCCAAAGAGCGCCGTGCCAGGGTGGCTGGACGCGAGGTTGGCATTGCCGCCATCGCACTGCTGGCCTTTATGTTCTTTGGCGACGTGTTCCTGCAGGTGATGCATTTGTCGGAGCGCTCGCTGGAAGTGGCTGGCGGGGTGATTCTTTTGATCATCGCGATCAAGATGATTTTCGGCGCTGCTGGCGAGTCGGCCTACGGGCTGGAGCCGGGCAAGGAACCCTTTATTTTCCCGCTCGCCGTGCCGCTGCTGGCGGGGCCGTCGGCGATGGCGACCGTCTTGCTGCTGGCTTCGCGCCAGCCCGATCGGATCTGGGACTGGATCGGTGCGCTGTGTGCGGCGATGTGGGTGTCGGGTCTGACCTTGCTGATGGCCGACCGTATCCGTCGCTTGCTTGGTGACTCTGTCATCTCGGCGATCGAGAAGTTGATGGGCCTGGTGCTGACCGCCATCGCGGTGGAGATGGTACTGGCGGGGCTGAAGCGCTACTTTGTGGGCGGCCTCTAGGTTGGCGCTCACGGCAGCGCCACGAATCCCGCGATGTGAAATCATGCTTGCGCATCGTGAATTGAAGTCATGCTGCGCTGCCGCATTTTTTCTCATCATGGGAAAAGTCTTTTCACAATCAGAAATATTGTTCGTAACATATTGATTTATAAGGTTTAAGTTTTTAGTCTTATATAAGACATAAGTCTCCCGCTGCGGCCCGAAGAGGACTAAATTTAGATCCAGCAAGACGCTTTTTTCTTCCCTTAGCCAAGCAGGAGTAACTTATGACGAACTTGACCCGTGACCAGCAAATTGCCGCTCTCGAAAAAGACTGGGCCGAAAACCCACGTTGGAAGGGCATCACCCGTGGCTATAGCGCCGCCGACGTCGTGCGTCTGCGCGGTTCCTTGCAAGTCGAGCACACGCTGGCCAAGCGCGGCGCCGACAAGCTCTGGGGCCTGATCAACACCGAGCCTTTCGTGAATTCGCTGGGCGCCTTGACCGGCAACCAGGCGATGCAACAGGTCAAGGCCGGCCTGAAGGCAATCTATCTGTCCGGCTGGCAAGTCGCCGGTGACGCCAACAGCAATGGCGAGATGTACCCGGACCAGTCCCTGTATTCGGTCGACTCGGTGCCCAAGGTCGTCAAGAAGATCAATGCCACCTTCGCCCGTGCCGACCAGATCCAGTGGTCCGAAGGCAAGAACGACATCGACTACTTCGCGCCCATCGTGGCCGATGCCGAAGCCGGTTTTGGTGGTGTGCTGAACGCGTTCGAATTGATGAAGGCGATGATCGAAGCGGGCGCCGCCGGCGTTCACTTTGAAGACCAATTGGCTGCGGCCAAGAAATGCGGCCATATGGGCGGCAAGGTCTTGGTGCCGACACGTGAAGCCGTCTCCAAGCTGGTCGCAGCCCGCCTGGCCGCCGACGTGATGGGCACGCCTACCGTGTTGCTGGCCCGCACCGACGCCGAAGCCGGCGACCTGGTCACCAGCGACATCGATGACAACGACAAGCCTTTCTGCACCGGCGAGCGCACCGTCGAAGGCTTCTACCGCACCAACAACGGCATCGAGCAGGCGATCAGCCGCGGTCTGGCCTACGCACCCTATGCCGACATGATCTGGTGCGAAACCGGCAAGCCCGACCTGGCATTCGCCAAGCAGTTTGCCGACGCCATCCATGCCAAGTTCCCCGGCAAGCTCTTGGCCTACAACTGCTCGCCCTCGTTCAACTGGAAGAAGAACCTGGACGACGCAACGATCGCCAAGTTCCAGCGCGAGTTGGGTGCGATGGGCTACAAGTTCCAGTTCATCACGCTGGCCGGCTTCCACAGCCTGAACCACTCGATGTTCGAGTTGGCCTATGGCTATGCACGCAACAATATGAGCGCTTTCGTCGAGTTGCAGGAGAAGGAATTCGCCGCCGCCGAGCGTGGCTTCACGGCGGTCAAGCACCAGCGCGAGGTCGGTACCGGCTACTTCGATGCGGTCACCACGACGATCGAGCGTGATGCCTCAACTGCGGCCTTGAAGGGTTCGACCGAAGATGAACAGTTCTTCGATGCCAAGCATGGCTGATCGCCACTCGGCTTGAAGTAAAAAAAATACCCGGCACTGCCGGGTATTTTTTCTTGCACGGGGAATTTTTTCAGGCCTGGATCTGGCGACGCCGGGCCATGAAGCCGACAAGTCCCAGTCCAAGCGCCATCAATGCATAGCTTTCTGGTTCAGGCACGGCGGAAGGAATCACCGTGCCGGCACCGCTGATCGAATTGGCATAGCTGCCGAAATCGCTCAGATCAAAGCCGGTAGTCACGACGAAATAATGCGTGCCGGTCACCAGAGCACTGGTGAAACCGGATTTGCCGAAAGAGCCAGGCGTGAAGTCATCATTGCCGATCACGCCGTTGCTTAGCGCATTGGCTGGATTGAAGCTGTCCTTGTAAAGAAAGAGGAAGTTATCCCAGCCCGGGGTCGTACTTAAAAAATCGTAGGAGCCGGCGGTGTCAACCTGGAACTCAAAAGTTTGGTAGGCGACGGCAGTACCTACCGCTGACAAAATGCTCAAACCTTGTACCGCACGGTGATAAGTTGGCGCACCCGTGGTGTCGCCGCTGTAGTTATAGGTCGCTGCCTGAGCACCGCCGAGCAAAGCAAAAGCGGCGGCCGCCGTAGCGGTCTTGAGAAGCTGCACGCGAAAGTTCATTGGGTCTCCCAGAATGCGTCGAGGCGCTAGTCGATATTGATGGCGCCGCCGCAATCGCAATCTACCCCAGTAACTTGCTACTTACGCAGTAGCCCCCACGAGCTAGGGGCAGGACTTTCCCGCGCACATTGCATGAGCGCAAGGCCAACTGTGTCGTTTCGAAGCAAAAGTCACAATGACGCGTGCAGCATCTCAAGATAGTCGGTGGCACTGGCTTCGCGGGGGTTGGTCTTGTTGCAATGGTCAAGCAGCGCTGCCTGGATCACCAGGTCGAAAATCTGTACATCAACGCCCATGGCGCTCAAGCCCGCAGGCAAACCGAGGCGGGCGTTCATCTCGCGCACGGCCTGTGCCAAGGCCATGCCGTCGGCTATGCCCGTACCTATGCCCATGGCCTGCGCCATGCGCTGCATGCGTTGCTCGCGCTGGACCCCCGGCGCACTGGCGTTGAACTGGATGACCGCCGGCAAAAAGACGGCGTTCAATGTACCGTGATGCAAGCGCGGGTCGGCCGCGCCCAGCGCATGACTGAGCGAATGCACGCAACCCAGGCCTTTTTGAAAGGCCAGTGCACCTTGCATGCTGCAACTCATCATCTGCCAGCGGGCTTCCCGGTCTTGCCCGGTCCGCGTGGCGCGCTCGATATGGGCCCAGCCGCGCCGCAGGCCGTCCAGCGCGATGCCGTCGGCCGGCGGGTTGATGGCATCCGACATAAAGGTTTCCATGCAATGCGCGATCGCGTCCATGCCGGTGGCGGCAGTCAGGCCGGGCGGCAGGCTTAAGCTCAGCTCGGGGTCGCAGATGGCCGCTTTGGGCATCAAGACCCAGTTGTGAAAACCAAGCTTGCGGCCGTCGTCGACGATCAGAATTGCGCCGCGCGCCACCTCGCTGCCGGTGCCGGCGGTGGTCGGCACGGCGATCAAGGGCAGTACGGCGCCGGTGATATTGAGGCTGCCCCCTTCGATGGTGGCAAAGTTCTTCAGCGGCCCTTCGTGGGTCGCCGCGATCGCCACGCCCTTGGCCAAATCCATGCTGGAGCCGCCGCCAATCGCGATCAAGCCGTCGCAATGCCCTCGGTGGCATAACTGAACAGCCCAGCGCACGGCGGCTTCGGTCGGGTTGGCGGGCGTTTGGTCAAACACAGGCGGCGCATGTTCGCCCCACGGTGCCAAAGCGTGCGCGACGACGCCAGCTGCCCGTACGCCGGCATCGGTGATGACCAGTGGTCGGTGGATGCCGGCCTGTTCGCAGACCTGGGGCAACAGCGAAACAGCGCCGAAATCGAGCTGGATCTGGGTCAAGTATTGAATCAAGGCCATGGAACATCCTTCGGAGATGGGAAAATCGTCGACTAGCGCCTAGGCGCCTAGCCTAAACCCTGGAGTTCTGTTTGAGTAGCACCTTGTTGACACCGAAGATGGCGGGCGTTTTGAGCCGCATTCACCGCGCGAACCGGCCGGCCTTTCACAGCCTGACTCCCAAGCAAGCGCGGATTGGCTATTTG
The DNA here is from genome assembly GCF_025717555.1 of Paucibacter sp. B2R-40. Taxonomy (GTDB): domain Bacteria; phylum Pseudomonadota; class Gammaproteobacteria; order Burkholderiales; family Burkholderiaceae_C; genus Paucibacter_A. The sequence continues at coordinate 184,400 of NZ_JAJIRP010000008.1, forward strand.
ATGGGTGCCGAAATTCTGGACCTGCCGCGCGCAGCGCTGGCACGGGTTGAAAATTTGCAAGTGCCGGGTGCCGAGGGGCCGCTGGCTGCGCGCCTCTATGCACCGAGCGATGAGCGTCTACCCGTCCTGCTGTATCTGCATGGCGGCGGCTTCACGATTGGCAGCCTGGATACGCATGACAGCCTGTGCCGCCAGCTCGCGCTGCGCAGTGGCGCGGCCGTGCTGTCGCTCAATTACCGTTTGGCACCCGAGCATCGTTTCCCGGCCGCCGTGGATGATTGCTGGGCCGTGATGACTTGGCTGGCCAAGGCGGCCGACAGCTACGGGCTGGACGGCACGCGCATCGCCGTCGGCGGCGACAGTGCGGGCGGCACGCTGGCGGCCGTGTGTGCGCTGCATGCGCGCGACATCGGCCTCAAGCTTGCCCTGCAACTGCTGATCACGCCGGGCACGACGGCGCATGCCGACACTGCCTCGCACAAGCTGTTCGCGAATGGTTTTTTGCTTGATGCGGCCTCGATCGATTGGTTTTTCAACCACTACATCAGCCACCATCACAAGCGCGATTGGCGCTTCGCACCGCTGGAGGCCGAAGACCACAGTGAGTTGGCGCCCGCCTGCGTGGTGCTGGCCGAATGCGACCCGCTGGTCGATGAAGGTATTGCCTATGCTGACCTGTTGCGCGCCAATGGCGGCCAAGTGCAGCTGGAGTTGTACCGTGGCGTCACGCATGACTTCATCAAAATGGGGCGGGCTATTCCCGAAGCCTTGACCGCGTTGGCGGCCTGCGGCGAAGCGATCAAAGAGGCTTTTCAAGCATGACAATGAAGACCGAAAACGAGCCGAATTCCAAACGGCAGTTGGCTAAGTCGGTGCTGGCCGAAGTGCGTGTGGGCTCATGGGCGGAGCTGGGGGCTGAGGCCGGCGCGATCCGCCAAGCGGTGTTTGTCGAAGAGCAAAAGATCCCGGCCGAGATGGAGTGGGACGCGGCCGACGAAAGCTGCCTGCATGCTGTGGCCTTCAATCAACAGGGCGAGGCGCTGGCCACAGGCAGACTGCTGCCGCATGTGCCGGGGGTGGCCAAGATTGGCCGCATGGCGGTGTCGCAAGCCATGCGAGGCGGCGGCGTCGGGCGCGCGGTGTTGGACGCGCTGATGCGGGCAGCGCGCGCACAAGGTTATCGTGAGGTGCTGCTGCACGCGCAGATCTCGGCAGCGGGCTTTTATGCGCGCGCCGGCTTCACGCAACGCGGCGCCGTGTTCGAGGAGGCCGGCATTGGCCACGTGGAGATGGTCAGGACGCTTTGACCGCAGGCGCTTTTCGAGGGCGCTCAAGCCGGACGCAAAGGCAAGAAGCGCTCAATATGACGGGTGCCGCTGATGTAGGGCGCTAGCACGGCCGCCAGTCTTGCCTCGCTCTCTTGCGCCTGGGCGCCGCAGTGAATTTCCATCCAGGTTTGCTGGCCGGTCGACTCATGCTCGCGGCGCAGCAAGCGCGGGCCGCTCAGGCCAAGCCCGGCCTGATCGAAGGCCCGCAAGGCGGCCTCGGCCTGGGCCGCGTCTACGCTGTAATAGACATACAACTCAAGCAAGACTTCGGCGTTCACTGCGGTTCCGTCAGTTCGTAGGGCAGGGCGATAGGGCGCAACAGGGGACCGTCAGCTGAGCCCAGGTGCAAGCTGCCACTGGCGAGTGCAGCGATCTTGGTTTCGGCCAGCAGTAGCGCCTGTCCATCCTTGAAGGCCGCATTGGCAACCAATCCGGCCGGCTGGCCGGGGTCTTCGCTGTGGAAGATCTCTTGCCCGGGCAAGACTTCAATACCTAAACCCGCCTCGGTCTCGAACAAAAAGGTGCGGCGCTTGAGCGTGCCGCGGTACTGCATACGCGCCACCACTTCCTGGCCGGGGTAGCAGCCTTTTTGGAAGTTAACGCCGCCCAGCAACTCCAGATTGAGCATCTGCGGTACGAACTGCTCGTTGGTGGCGCTGAGCACCCAGGGCTGACCGCTGAGCAGTTCAAGCCACTGCCAGTCGGATTCGCTCAAAGCGGGCAGCGCAGGCGCGGCGGCCGCAAGGTCTTGCGCGAGCAGGAAGCGAGCTTGGCCTGCCAAGCCGGGCAGGCGAATCACCTTGGCCGAGCCGACATCGGTACTGGCCCAGCGCTGCGCCGGCGCCGCGTCCCCCAGCCACGCCTCGGCACTCGCGCCACTCAGGCCCCAGAGCGCAATCTCTGCGCTAGCGTCGCTGAGTTTGCATTTGGCGCGCATCACGAACATGGACAAGCGCTTCAAAATTGCCGGCAATTGCTCCGTCGGCAGGGCCAGCAGCACTTCGCTTTCGCTGGTTTTCCAGCCGATCAAGGTTGCCAGCAAGCGCCCCTTGGCCGAGCAAAAGCCGGCCAGGCGCGCCTCGTGCAGGCCCAGCAGGGCGAAGTCCTGGGTCAGTTGGCTATGCAAGAACTTGGCCGCTTCCTCGCCCTGGGCGCGGATCACGCCCCATTGCTTCAAACGAGCGGCGCCGTCAATGTTGTTGCTGAATGTAGTCATGGCGCGATTATCATCAGCGCCCGAATCAGGGCGTGGGCAAAAGGGTATTGGTGATGAAATTTTTAGGCAAATTGCTGGCAACCCTGTTTTTGCTTGTGGCACTGCTGGGTGGAGCGATTTTTTGGTGGCTACAGGCACCGCTGAGTTTGGCGGCACCTTCGGTCGAGTTGTCGGTCGAGGCCGGCGCCTCTCCGCGTGAGGTGGCGCTGGCCTGGGCCAATGCCGGCGTGCAGACCGATGCGCGCTTGCTGTACCAATGGTTTCGCTGGTCCGGCCAGGCACGCTTGATTCGCGCCGGCAGCTACGAGATTCACCAAGGTGCGACGCCGCGCGAGCTGCTGGCCAAAATGGTGCGCGGCGACGAGGTTCTGGAGCAGTTGCGCCTGATCGAGGGTTGGACTTTTGCTCAGGTTCGCGCTGCGCTGGCCAAGGCGCCGGCGCTCAAGCAAAGCACGGCCGGCCTGAGCGAAGCGCAAGTGATGGGTTTGCTGGGCGCGCCCGAGCAGGCGGCAGAAGGGCGTTTTTTCCCCGATACCTATGCCTATAGCCGGGGGGTGAGCGACTTGACGGTCTTGAAGCGCGCCCACAAAGCGATGCAAAGGCGCCTCGACGCCGCCTGGGCTGGGCGTAGCGAGGGCCTGCCTTTGAGGAACCCGGACGAAGCGCTGATCCTGGCCTCCATCGTGGAAAAAGAAACCGGCGCTGCCGCCGACCGAAGTCTGGTGGCCGCCGTCTTCATCAACCGCCTGCGTCTGGGCATGCCTTTGCAGACCGACCCGACGGTGATCTATGGCCTGGGTGCGGCCTTCGACGGCAATCTGCGCAAGCGCGATTTGCTGGCCGACACGCCCTTCAACACCTATACCCGTGGCGGTCTGCCGCCTACGCCGATTGCGATGCCGGGCAATGCCTCGCTGCTGGCCGCGCTGCATCCGGCGCGCAGCCGCGCGCTCTACTTTGTGGCCCGCGGCGACGGCTCCAGCGAGTTCAGTGAGGATTTGGCCGCGCATAATCGCGCGGTCAATAAATTCCAGCGCGGCAAATAGAGCAAATTAAACCAAGTGACAGCCAGATTCATTACCTTCGAAGGCATAGATGGGGCCGGCAAGTCGACCCATATTGCGGCGCTGACCGAGCGCTTGAGTGCGCGCGGCGCCGTCGTCGTCAACACCCGAGAGCCGGGTGGCACCGAGCTGGCCGAGACCCTGCGTGGGCTCTTTTTGCACAGCGGCATGGACAGCTTGACCGAGGCCTTGCTGGTGTTTGCGGGCCGGCGTGACCATTTGCAGCGGGTGATCGAGCCGGCCTTGGCCGCAGGCCAGACCGTCTTGTGTGATCGTTACACCGACGCCAGCTTTGCCTACCAGGGCGCCGGCCGGGGCATGGACCTGACCGTGCTGACGACGCTGGAGCAATGGGTGCAAAACGGGCGCCAGCCCGACCTGACGCTGTGGTTTGATCTGCCGGCCGAGATGGCAGCAACACGCCGTGCGGCCGCGCGCGAAGCCGATCGCTTCGAGCAGCAGGACCTGGACTTTTTCGAACGCGTGCGGGGCGGCTATGCCGCGCGTGCCGCGGCCGCGCCCCAGCGTTTTGCGCGTATCGACGCGAGCGGCTCGGTGGCCGAAGTGGCGGCGCAAATCTCTGCCGTGATGGAGGCGCGCGGGTGGTAGCCGGCCAACAACAGCAAGTGCTGCCATGGTTGCTGCAGCCCTTGAGTCAGGCGCTCGCGACGGCGCGCTCGCACGCCTTGCTGGTGCAGGGGCCGGCGGGTGTGGGTCAGTTCGATTTGGCGTTGCAGTTGGCGCAGGCTTGGCTGTGCGAGGCGCATCCGGCGGACTCAGCCGAGCGCCCCGGCCCGGCCTGCGGACACTGCGCGAGTTGCCTGCTATTTCAGTCGCATACGCATCCTGACTTCCAGTTGCTGCTGCCGGATGCTTTGCGTGAGACGCTGGGCTGGGCACAAGAAAGCGAGGCCGGCAAGGACGGTGAGCCTAAAGCCTCCAAAACCAAGCCCAGCCGCGAGATCAAGATCGATGCGGTGCGGGCGATGCTCGGCTTCACGCAGGTCACCTCAGCCCGCGGCCGCGCCAAGGTGGTGGTGGTTTATCCGGCCGAGGCCTTGAACAATGTGGCGGCCAATGCCTTGCTCAAGACGCTGGAGGAGCCCGGCGGTTTGCTGCGTTTTGTCTTGGCCAGCAACTCGCCCGAGGGCTTGCTGCCGACCATCCGCAGCCGCTGCCAACCCTTGCCGCTGGGCCTGCCGGCCCAGGCACCGGCGCTGCAATGGTTGAGCGAGCAGGGCGTTGACGGCGCGGAAGTGTTGCTGATGGCTGCCGGCGGTCGCCCGCAGGAAGCCAAGGATTGGTTTGAGGCCGGCCTTCGCGCGCAAGCTTGGCAGCAACTGCCCCAGCGCTTGGCGCGCGGCGAGGCGGCAGCCTTGGCCGACTGGCCCTTGCCGCGCGCCATCGACGCCTTGCAGCGCCTGTGCCATGACCTGCTGCGACGCAGCCATGGTGCGCCGCCCAGCTATTTCGCCGCCGAATGCCTGCCCTCGCCCAAGCTCTCGGCTCCGCTGCATGGCTGGGAGGCTGTTCTGCGCCGCGCTGCACGCCATGCCGAGCACCCTTTGAATGCCGGCCTGCTGATGGAGTCGCTGTTTGCTCAGGGTCGCCAAGCGCTGATGGAAGCAACGCCGCGCCGGGGATGAGGACGGCCGTTTTTCGACCGATGCCGATGCGGGGCTTTCGCTACACTTGGCCTCCATGAGTGATCAGCCTTCAAAACCCAGCGCCTCCGTGGCCAATACGGGTGTACCCGGTGTGGCGGTGCCGGCCACGGCAGGTGCCCGGCCCAGCGTGATTCAGTTGGCCTTCAAGGAGAAGGGTGCGCTCTATGCGGCCTATATGCCGGTGTTCCTGGATGGCGGCTTGTTTGTGCCGACGACGCGCGAATATCGCCTGGGTGAAGATGTTTACCTGCTGCTGGCCCTGCCCGATGACAATCAGCGTTATCCGGTGGCAGGCAAGATTGCCTGGTTGACGCCGGCCAACGCCTCCGGTGGCCGCACCCAAGGCATTGGTGTGCGGTTTCCCTCCGATGAAAAAAGCCGTTTGGTCAAACTCAAGATCGAAGAAATCCTGGGCACGCAAATTTCATCTTCAAAGCCGACCCAGACGATTTGATCAGCTATGTTCATTGATTCCCATTGCCATCTGAGCTTTCCCGAGTTGCATGCGCGATTGCCGGAAATTCTGGCCGAAATGGCCACCGCGCAAGTTGAGCAGGCGATTTGCATCTGCACCACGATGGAAGAATTCCCGCTCGTCCAAAGTCTTGCGCACCAATATCCGCAACTCTGGGCCACGGTTGGCGTTCATCCGGACAACGAGGATGTGCATGAACCCAGCGTTGAAGAATTGGTGGCGGGTGCGGCCGACCCCAAGGTGGTTGCGATCGGTGAAACCGGCCTCGACTATTACCGTCTGAACGGGCGCAGCATTGAGGGCGATATGGCGTGGCAGCGCGAGCGCTTTCGCACCCATATCCGTGCCGCCAGACTGGCCGCCAAGCCCTTGGTAATTCATACCCGCAGCAGCGCCGCCGACACCTTGCGCTTGCTGGACGAAGAGGGCGGTGAACAGGCCGGCGGCGTGTTCCATTGCTTCGCCGAAAGCGTCGAGGTGGCCTTGGCGGCCGTCGAGCGTGGCTATTACGTGTCCTTCTCCGGCATTCTGAGCTTCAAGAGCGCCCAGGACTTGCGCGATGTGGCTGCGGCGCTGCCCTTGGAGCGTTTGTTGATCGAAACCGACAGTCCCTATCTGGCGCCGGTGCCCTACCGCGGGCGCACCAACAGTCCCGCTTATGTACCCCATGTCGGCGCGGCCTTGGCGGCTGTCAAAGGCGTGTCGATTGAAGAGTTGGCGGCGCAAACCTCGGCCAATTGCCGGCGCCTGTTTGGTTTGAATTGACGAAGGGGAGTCATGAACGCAGGCTTAAAAAGCGCGCTGTTTGCGCTCAATCTCGCCCTGGCTGGGGCTTGTGTGGCCGCGCCCATTGATGACTTGGTGTTGGCGGCCGAGCTGAACGATGGCTACAACCTGAGTCGCTTGCTGCAGCGCGGTGTTGACCCTAACAAGCCCGATGCACGTGGCCGTTATGCGCTCGGTATTGCCTTGCGCGAGGACTCAGACAAAGCTTTCGATAGTTTGCTGGCCCATCCCCAATTGGATATCTTGACCGTCAATGCAAACGGTGAGTCCGCACTGATGCTGGCGGCCATCAGGGGCAAGTTGGACTGGGTCCAAAAGCTGGTTCAAAAGGGCGCGCCTATCAATACCCCCGGCTGGACGCCGCTGCATTACGCCTGCAGCGGGCCAGACAACGGCGTCGCGGCCTGGTTGCTGAGTCAGGGTGCGGAAATCAACGCGCGCTCACCCAATGGCAGTACGCCCTTGATGATGTCGGCACGCTATGGAGCGCTTGATCTGCCCGCGACCTTGTTGAAGGCTGGCGCCGACGTCAATGTGCGTAACGACCAAGGCCTCAGTGCCGCTGATTTTGCGGCCACCGCCGGGCGCGATGAATTGAAGGCCAAGCTCTCAAAGCTAATGGTTAAATCCGGCGGCTGAGGCTGGGTTTTTGGCCTTGCCACAGCAAGCGACTAGGAGTTTGCCTGACACGCTCATTGGTGCGCCCCCGACTATGCCGAATTGGCCTGGCTCCCTACAGTTACTTACATCTTGAAACGTAAGAACTAACGGAGCATCACCATGTTGAGCACCCAAATTGCAAGCGCCTTGTACAGCCCCTTCGCCATGCTGCTCAACCCGGAGGAGGTGGTGTCAGCGATGGAACATTCCGAGCTGCTCAATCGACTGCACAGCCAGGTATACCGCCCGCTGGACAAGCCACTGATCCCGAAGGGCAAGTTCGCTGCAGCAGACTTCGATCGCCAGATCGATGAGACACCCGATGACTTGGAACTGCTCGAACAGGTCATGTGAGGCGAGCAGTTCAGCCTTGACGCTTGGCGCGGGCGCGCGCCAATGCCGCTTCGATGACGGCGCGTTTGGCGTCCAAGGCGCTCGGCTCGGTGAGTTTGGACGCCGCAGCCAGATCGACCAGCTTGGCTTCGGCCTTGGCGACAAGGCGGGCGCTGTTTTCTTGCTCGGCGCGGGCAAGATGGAGCTGATGAAATCGATAGCGCTCGCGGGCGGCATCCGCTTGGTTGCCGCTCCAGGCGGCCCAGCCGCTGAGCTCGGGCTGGAGGCTCACCAGCGAAATGCAGTCGACCGGGCAGGCCGGCACGCATAACTCGCAACCGGTGCATTGCTCATTGACGACGACATGCATTTGCTTGGGCGCGCCCACAATGCAGTCCACCGGGCAAGCCTTGATGCACAAGGTGCAACCAATACACCAGGCTTCATCAATGAGCGCCAGTTTCAGTGGCCCCTCCAGGCCATGTTCTGCACTCAAAGGCAGGGCTGCGCGCCCGGTAATCGCCGCCAAGCGCTGTATGCCCTCGGCGCCGCCGGGTGGGCACTGGTTGATGCCGGCCTCACCTTGCGCGACCGCCACGGCATAGGCGTGGCAGTCGGCGTAGCCGCATCGGGTGCACTGCGTTTGCGGCAGCGCGGCGTCAATCTCCGCGATCAACCGCCGCAGGTTTGCCGGTGCTGATACTCGAACGGTCAAGTGCTTGATTTGCTTTTGGTCTTGCGAGCCGTTGCGGGGGCGGCAGTTGCGACGCGCGCAGAAGCCTTGGACGACGTGGAAGCGGTAGCTGCCACCGCAGCAGCAGGTGCGGGTGCAGGTGCAGATGCAGATGCAGTTGCAACGGCTGGAGCAGGAACTGCCGCCTTGCTTGGCTTCAGCGCATCGGCGCGGTCGTACTTGCTGATGAAAGCCTGTACTTCCGGGTAGACGTTGTCGCGCCAGCGGCGGCCCGAGAAGATGCCGTAATGCCCGGCGCCGACGGCGTCGTAATGGTATTGATGCTCGGTAGAAACGCCCGAGCAAAGCTCATGTGCGGCCCGCGTCTGGCCGGCACCGGAGATGTCGTCGCGCTCACCTTCAACCGTCAGCAAGGCGGTGCCCTTGATGTCCTGCGGCCGCACCAATTGCCCCTTGACATTCCAGGTGCCGTTGACCAGGGCGAAGTCCTGGAACACGGTCTTGATGGTGTCGAGGTAGTACTCGGCCGGCATGTCCAGCACGGCGTTGTACTCGTCATAGAACTGGCGGTGCGAATCGGCGCTTTCGTCATCGCCGCGCATCAGGTCGAGGAAGTAGTCGTAGTGCGAGCTCATATGCACATTGGGGTTCATCGCGACGAAGCCGGTGTGCTGCAAAAAGCCCGGGTAGACCGCACGACCCGAGCCGGGGAAGTTGGTCGGTACGCGGTAAATCACATTGTTTTCGAACCAGCTGTAGGGCTTGTTCATGGCCAGATTGTTGACCGCCGTCGGGCTCTTGCGCGCATCGATCGGGCCACCCATCATGGTCATGCTGCGCGGCGTTTGTTCGCCGCTGGAGGCCATCAGAGAAATGGCAGCCAGCACCGGCACGGTGGGCTGGCAGACCGAAATCACGTGGCAGTCCGGGCCGACCAAGCGGATGAATTCCTGCACATAGGCAATGTAGTCATCCAGATGGAAGGCGCCGACTTCCTTGGGCACCATGCGGGCATCGGTCCAATCGGTGATGAACACCTTGTGGTCTTTGAGCAGTTGGCGCACGGTGTCGCGCAGCAAGGTGCTGTGATGACCTGAAAGTGGCGCCACGACCAAGACCGTCGGCTGATCCTTCATCTTGGACAAGACCGCCAGATCGTCGGTGTAACGCTTGAAGCGCAGCAGGCGGCAAAAGGGCTTGGTCAGCGGCACCAACTCTTGCACCGCGACTTCGACGCCGTCCACGATCACACCGCGAATCCCGAATTCCGGCTTTTCATAATCCTTGGCCAGGCGGTGCATCAAGTCCAGACCGGCCGAAACGCGCTGCGACATCGGCGAATGCGAGAACGGCGACAGCGGGTGGTTATAGAGCTTGGCCGAGGCACTGGAGAACTCGGCGAACGGACTCATCAATGCGCGTTGAGTTTCGAAAAGCTGATACAGCATGGTGTGCCCTTGGGTTCGAGTAGAACGTTGGCGGTGGCCGACGTAAGCAGTGCAGGCGCAATATTGCCAGAAAATTGTGCGTTGCAGCATTTTAGGGCCTAAACCCTAAGTCCGTCGGACCACTGCACGCGTCGCTGAGCATCTTGATGCGCCTGCCGCAACGGAATTATGGCGGTACAGCCTCAGCGACTTCGCCCGAAAAGAGGCCTAAATGATCGCCTGCTGACAGCACGGTGGCAGCATCAAGAGCCCTCTCGGGTGACGCGCAGGCCGCGTCTGCGCTAATCTGTCGGGTTGCGCATGCTGCCTCCTTAAGGCGGGTGGGCGCCAAATTCCAGGGAATACCCGATGCAAGATTCAGATCGCCTCATAGACAAAAACGCCGCTCAAGCGGACGCGCCGGACGACGCTCCGAAAGGGGAGTTCGTGTCTTTCGAGGGTTCGCCATTCCAGTTGTTTCAGCCTTTTCCGCCCGCTGGCGATCAGCCTGCAGCGATCGATAAGTTGGTCGAAGGCATCAATGATGGCTTGAGTTTTCAAACCCTTTTGGGTGTGACCGGCTCGGGCAAGACCTTCACGATGGCCAATGTGATCGCGCGCTTGGGCCGCCCGGCCATCATTTTCGCGCCCAATAAAACGCTGGCGGCGCAGTTGTACGGCGAGTTCCGCGATTTCTTTCCGAACAATGCGGTCGAGTATTTCGTCAGCTATTACGACTATTACCAGCCCGAAGCCTATGTGCCGCAGCGCGACCTGTTCATCGAAAAGGACAGTGCGATCAACGAGCATATCGAGCAGTTGCGTCTGTCGGCGACCAAGAGCTTGATGGAGCGGCGTGATGTGGTGATCGTAGCCTCGGTGTCGGCGATCTACGGTATCGGCAACCCGGTCGACTATCACCAGATGGTGATGACGCTGCGCACCGGCGACAAGATGGGTCAGCGCGACGTGATCGCCCAGCTGATTCGCATGCAGTACACGCGCAACGAAGTCGAGTTCAGCCGGGGTGCCTTCCGGGTGCGCGGCGACACCATTGATGTGTTCCCGGCCGAGCATTCGGAGTTGGCGCTGCGTATCGAGCTGTTCGATGATGAGGTCGAGACGCTGCAGTTGTTCGACCCGCTGACCGGCAAGATCCGCCAGAAGATTCCGCGTTTCACGGTTTACCCGAGCAGCCATTACGTGACGCCGCGCGAGCGCGTGCTGGCCGCGATGGACGGCATCAAGGAGGAGTTGCGTCAGCGCCTGGGGGAGTTCATCAAGGACGGCAAATTGGTCGAGGCGCAGCGCCTGGAGCAACGCACCCGCTTTGACTTGGAGATGCTCAACGAGGTCGGCCATTGCAAGGGCATCGAGAACTACACCCGCCATATCTCGGGCGCTCAGCCCGGCGAAGCGCCGCCGACCTTGGTCGACTATCTGGCCAAAGATGCCTTGATGTTCCTGGACGAAAGCCATGTGCTGATCGGCCAGTTCGGCGGCATGTACAACGGCGACCGGGCGCGCAAGTCGACCTTGGTCGAATATGGCTTTCGCCTGCCGTCGGCGCTCGATAACCGGCCGCTCAAGTTCGCCGAGTTCGAACGCAAGATGCGCCAGGCGGTGTTTGTGTCGGCCACACCGGCCGCTTATGAGCAGGAGAACTCTGGCCAGGTGGTTGAGCAGGTGGTGCGGCCTACCGGCCTGGTCGACCCCTTGGTCGAGGTGCGCCCTGCCACCCATCAGGTCGATGATGTGCTGCAAGAAATCCGGGAGCGGGTCGAGCTCAATGAGCGGGTCTTGATCACGACCTTGACCAAGCGGATGGCCGAGCAGCTGACCGATTACTTGAGCGACAACGGCTGCAAGGTGCGCTACCTGCACTCGGACGTCGACACGGTCGAACGGGTGGAAATTCTTCGCGACCTGCGCCTGGGCGTGTTTGACGTGCTGGTCGGCATCAATTTGCTGCGCGAAGGTCTGGACATCCCCGAGGTCTCGCTGGTGGCGATTCTGGACGCCGACAAGGAAGGCTTCTTGCGCTCCGAGCGCAGCTTGATCCAGACCATTGGCCGCGCGGCGCGCAATCTGCGCGGCAAGGCAATTCTGTATGCCGACCGCATCACCGAGTCAATGAAGAAAGCGATGGGCGAAACCGAGCGCAGGCGTACCAAGCAATTGGCCTTCAATGAAGCCAACGGCATCACGCCGCGCAGCATCAACAAGCGCATCAAGGACATGATCGACGGCGTCTACTCCGAGAAGAGCGGCCGCGACGATCAAAAGCTGCTGCAAGTGGCGGCGGTGGAGCAAATGAGCGAGAAAGATCTCAGCAAGCGCATGGGCTTGCTGGAGAAGCAGATGTTGGAACATGCGCGCAACCTCGAATTCGAGAAGGCCGCGCGGGTGCGCGATCAGCTGGCTCAGCTGCGCGAACAAGCGTTCGGTGCCGTCGTGCACGACCATCTATAGCCCTTCAAGGACCTGGTTTTTTTACCGCTCCAGCAAGTTTGGTAATAATTGAGTAAAATAGTCGGAATTGATCAAGGGTAAACCCGTTTTGCAGGTTTAGCCGGGATCGGGCGGCTCAGCTGCTGCCGACTTGTGTTCATGTGGACCAAAAGGAGGGTTTATGCGTCTTACCACCAAAGGTCGTTTTGCCGTTACCGCGATGATTGATTTGGCCCTGCGTGAAAACGGCGGGCCGGTAGCGCTGGCCGCCATCAGCCAGCGGCAGCAGATTTCTTTGTCCTACCTGGAACAGCTGTTCGGCAAGCTGCGCCGGCATGAATTGGTTGAGAGCACGCGCGGCCCCGGCGGCGGCTACTCGCTCGGGCGCAAGTCCAGCGATATCACCGTGGCCGACATTATCGTCGCCGTGGATGAGCCGCTCGACGCGACCGGCTGTGGCGGCCATGAGAACTGCATGGGCGAGAATACCGGCCGCTGCATCACGCATGAGTTGTGGACGAGCCTGAACGCCAAGATGATCGAGTACCTCAGCTCCGTCTCGCTGCGCAAGCTGGTTGAGGATCAGTTGGCCAAGGGCGTGACGATTGAAGAGTCGCCGCTGAAGCGGGCGATCTCTTCGCAGCCGGTGCTCAAGCCCATCCGCATCACCGCACCGAATTCGGTCTTTGCCCTCGGCAATTCCTTCACCAAATAAGCATCACTGAACAAGCAAACCTGAACATGGACATGACCCCGCATTTCCCTATCTATATGGATTACGGCGCCACCACGCCGGTGGACCCCCGTGTCGTTGCCGCCATGGTGCCTTGGTTGAGCGAGCATTTCGGCAACCCCGCATCCCGCAGCCATGCCTGGGGCTGGGAAGCAGAAGCGATCGTCGAGAAGTCACGCGAAGAAGTGGCCGGGCTGATTGGCGCCGATCCGCGCGAAATCGTCTGGACTTCGGGCGCCACCGAGTCGATCAATCTGGCAATCAAGGGCGCGGCGCATTTCTACAAGACCCGCGGCAAGCACATCATCACGCTCAAGACCGAGCACAAGGCGGTGCTGGATACCTGCCGCGAGCTGGAGCGCCAAGGCTTTGAGGTGACTTACCTCGAGGTCGAAGCCAACGGCCTGCTCGATCTGGAACGATTCAAGGCGGCGATTCGCCCCGACACCATCCTGGCCTCGGTGCTCTACGTCAGCAACGAGATCGGCGTGATTCAAGACATCCCGGCGATCGGCGCCTTGTGCCGTGAGCACGGCATCATCTTCCACGTCGATGCCGCGCAAGCGACCGGCAAGATCGCCATCAATCTGGCCGAATTGCCGGTGGATCTGATGAGCTTGGCCTCGCACAAGACCTATGGCCCCAAGGGTATCGGCGCCTTGTATGTGCGCCGCAAGCCGCGCATCCGGCTGGAAGCGCAGATGCACGGCGGCGGGCAAGAACGCGGCATGCGCTCGGGCACGCTGGCCACGCACCAGATCGTCGGCATGGGCACGGCCTTCCGTTTGGCGGGTGAAGAGATGGCCGTCGAAGGCGAGCGCATCCGCATGCTGCACAAGCGGTTGCTGGACGGTCTGAGCGATATCGAACAGGTCTTCGTCAACGGCGATCTGGAGCGCCGCGTGCCGCACAACCTGAACATCTCCTTTAACTATGTGGAAGGTGAGTCGCTGATCATGGGCGTCAAGGGCTTGGCGGTGTCGTCGGGTTCGGCCTGCACTTCGGCCAGCCTGGAGCCCAGCTATGTCTTGCGCGCCTTGGGCCGCAGCGATGAGCTGGCGCACTCCTCGCTGCGCATGACGATTGGTCGCTTCACCACCGTCGAAGAAATTGATTATGCGATCACGACGCTGAGGCACCGGGTCGCCAAGTTGCGTGAGTTGTCGCCGCTTTGGGATATGTATAAGGACGGCATCGACATCAGCACGATTCAGTGGGCAGCACATTGAGCCCCAACCTATCTCGGACGAGATAGGACCGACAAACAGACAGGAGAACACCATGGCATATAGCGATAAGGTCGTTGATCACTACGAAAACCCCCGCAATGTCGGCGCCTTTGAAAAGGGCGATGACTCGGTCGGCACCGGCATGGTCGGCGCACCCGCCTGCGGCGACGTGATGAAGTTGCAAATCAAGGTCAACCCGGCCACCGGCTTGATCGAAGACGCCAAGTTCAAGACCTATGGCTGCGGCTCGGCGATCGCGTCGAGCTCGCTGGTGACCGAGTGGGTCAAGGGCAAGTCGCTCGATCAGGCTCTGGACATCAAGAACACCCAGATCGCCGAAGAGCTGGCCTTGCCGCCAGTGAAGATCCACTGCTCCATCCTGGCCGAAGATGCGATCAAGGCGGCGGTGGATGACTACCGCGCCAAGCACGCATCGGCGGCAGCGCCGGCAGCTCAGTAAGCGAGGGTTGCCCGCATGTCCGTGACGATGACAGAAGCAGCCGCGCGCCATGTGACGCGCTACATCACCAAGCGTGGCCGTGGCGTGGGTGTGCGCTTGGGCGTCAAAACGACCGGCTGCTCGGGCTTGGCCTACAAGCTCGAATATGCCGACGAAGTGGCTCCCGAGGACATCGTCTTTGAGGGCCATGGCATCAAGATTTTGATCGATCCCAAGAGCCTGCCCTATCTAGAAGGGACCGAGCTGGACTTCGTGCGCGAAGGCCTGAACGAGGGCTTCAAGTTCCGCAATCCGCGTGAGAAAGACCGCTGCGGTTGCGGCGAGTCCTTCCGCGTGTAAAGTGCTGGCCCAAGTCCTAGGGCGCGGCCACTTGCCGCGCCTTTTTTCTTGGCGCCGGACCCTGACCAAGCGCTTGAGCGCTGAAATGTATTGCTGATGAAACTCGACGACGACGACTTCAGTCTGTTTGGTTTGCCGCCACGGCAGGCGCAAATGCGCGCCGAGATTGATGCGCGCTGGAAGGAATTGCAGGCAAAGGTCCATCCGGACAAGTTTGCAACCGAAGGCGCGGCCGCGCAGCGCATTGCGATGCAATGGGCGGTGCGGGTCAACGAGGCTCATCAACGCCTGCGCGACCCGCTCAAGCGCGCCGCCTATTTGTGCGAGTTGCGCGGCGCGCCGCTGCGCTTGAACGAGAACACCCGCATGCCGACGGCCTTCCTGATGGAGCAAATGGCCTGGCGTGAGGCCTTGGATGAAGCGGCCGGCGCGGCCGATGTGCAAAAGCTGGATGCGGAACTGGCGCAGCGCGAAGACGAACTGCTGGCGGATGTGCA
The DNA here is from genome assembly GCF_025717555.1 of Paucibacter sp. B2R-40. Lineage (GTDB taxonomy): Bacteria > Pseudomonadota > Gammaproteobacteria > Burkholderiales > Burkholderiaceae_C > Paucibacter_A. The sequence goes on from NZ_JAJIRP010000008.1 coordinate 199,759, forward strand.
GCTTTTACTGGACGAACAAGGCCGCACCGAAGCGGCCGCCGAGCAGGTCAGGGCCTTGATGTTCATCGCCAAATTCCGCTCCGATATCGACCGGCGCTTGGACGCCCTAGGACAATAACAATGGCATTGCTGCAAATCTCCGAACCCGGGCAGTCGCCCAACCCGCATCAGCGCCGCATCGCGGTGGGCATCGATCTGGGTACCACGCATTCCCTGGTGGCGGCCGTGCGCAGCGGTGTGGCCGAATGCCTGCCCGATGAGGCCGGCCAAGTGATCTTGCCGTCGGCCGTGCGTTACCTCGAAGATGGACGGCGTCAGATCGGCGCCCTGGCGCTGGCGGCGCAGGCCGAAGATCCGGTCAACACGATTGTGTCCGTCAAACGCTTGATGGGCCGGGCCTTGGCAGATATCGCCAATCGGGAGCAGCTGCCCTATCAATTCGAGGACACGCCCGGCATGGTGTCGCTGCGTACGCGCGAAGGCAGTAAATCGCCGGTCGAGGTCTCGGCAGAAATCCTGGCGACGCTGCGCTTTCGGGCCGAAGACAGTTTTGCCGACGATGTGTTTGGCGCAGTGATCACGGTGCCGGCCTATTTTGATGATGCGCAGCGCCAAGCGACCAAGGACGCGGCGCAACTCGCCGGCCTGAATGTGCTGCGTCTGATCAATGAGCCGACGGCCGCCGCGATTGCCTATGGCCTGGACAACGGCAGCGAAGGTCTTTATGCCGTCTACGATCTGGGCGGTGGCACCTTTGATATTTCCTTGCTGCGCCTGAGTCGCGGTGTGTTCGAGGTGGTCGCCACCGGCGGCGATGCCGCGCTGGGTGGCGATGATTTTGATCGTTTGCTGGCCGATTGGGCCTTGGCGCAAGCCGGACTCAGCGCCGACACCGCTCATGACAAACGCGCCATCTTGGTGGCGGCGCGCGCTGCCAAAGAAGCCCTGTCCGGCGCCGACAGCGTGGTTTTGCAGACCAAGCTGGATGGCGGCGATTTAAATGTGTTGCTAACACGCGCGCAGTTCGAATCATTGAGCCAAGCCTTGCTTGATCGAACCCTGGCATCGGTGCGGCGTGTGCTGCGCGACGCCAAGGTCAAGGCGGACGAAGTCGCCGGTGTCGTGATGGTCGGCGGCTCTACACGCATGCCCTGCGTGCGCAGAGTCGTTGGCGACTTGTTCTGCCGCGAGGTGCTGACGAATCTGAATCCCGACGAAGTGGTCGCGCTGGGCGCGGCCATTCAAGCCAATCAACTCGCCGGCAATGCGGCAGACGGCGATATCTTGTTGCTCGACGTGATTCCGCTGTCGCTGGGTCTGGAGACCATGGGCGGCTTGGTCGAGCGCCTCATCGAGCGCAACGCGACCATTCCGGTAGCGCAAGCGCAAGACTTCACCACCTTCAAGGACGGCCAGACCGCGATGGCGCTGCATGTGCTCCAAGGCGAGCGCGAGTTGGTCAGTGAATGCCGCTCTTTGGCGCGTTTCGAGCTGCGCGGCATTCCGCCGATGGTGGCGGGCGCAGCGCGGATTCGTGTCACCTTCCAGGTCGATGCCGACGGCTTGCTGAGCGTCTCGGCCAAGGAGTTGGGCTCGGGTGTGGAGACGGCCATCGTCGTCAAGCCGAGTTATGGCCTCAGCGATGAGCAGATTGCCGGCATGCTCAAAGACGGCTTTGCCAGCGCCGAAGCCGATATGGCCGCACGCAAATTGCGCGAAGCGCGGGTCGAGGCCGAGCGCATGACGCTGGCGACGCATTCGGCGTTGGCGGCTGACGCAGACTTGCTCGAGGAGGCCGAGCGCGATGAGATTGCCGCCTTGCTGCAAGCCTTGCAACTGTCGGCCCAGGGTGAGGACGGCAATGTCATCGATGCCGCCGTTGAGGCCCTGGCCAAGGGCACCGAAGCCTTTGCCGCCGCGCGCATGAATCGCGGCATTCAGCGCGCCTTGACCGGCCGCAATATCGAACAGCTCTAAGCAATTCGCCCAAGGATCGTCATGCCAGTCATCAAAATTCTTCCCCATGCCGAATATTGCCCCGAGGGCAAGTCGGTAAGCGCGCCCGCCGGGACCTCGATCTGCGAGGCCTTGCTTGAGAACTGCGTCGCCATCGAACATGCCTGCGACATGGTCTGCGCCTGCACCACCTGCCATGTGATCGTGCGCGAAGGCATGCGTACGCTGTCCGAAATGGAGGAGGGCGAGGAAGATATGCTGGACCGCGCCTGGGGCTTGGAGCCCGATTCACGCCTGAGCTGCCAGGCCATCCTGGGTCAGAAGGATGTGACGATTGAGATTCCTAAATACTCGATCAATCACGCCAAAGAAAATCACTGACCGCCATGTTGGTTCTAGGCTTCGAGTCCTCTTGTGACGAAACCGGCGTCGCCTTGATCGAGGTGCCGAGCGATCGCTCGCAGGGCGCGCCGCGCCTGCTCGCGCAGGCCTTGTTCAGCCAGATCAGCATGCATCAGGCTTACGGCGGCGTGGTGCCCGAGTTGGCCTCGCGCGACCATATTCGCCGGGTGCTGCCGCTGACGCGCGAGGTGCTGGCCGAAGCTGCCGTGCCCTTGGCGCAGGTTGATGTGATCGCCTATACGCAAGGGCCGGGCCTGGCTGGCGCTTTGTTGGTGGGGGCCGGCGTGGCGGTCGCGATGGCCGCAGCTTTGGGTAAGCCGACGCTGGGCATTCATCATCTGGAAGGCCATTTGCTGTCGCCGTTCTTATCAGCGGATGCGCCCGAGTTTCCGTTCGTGGCCTTGCTGGTGTCGGGCGGCCACACGCAGCTGATGCGGGTCAACGATGTCGGCAGCTATGAAATGCTGGGTGAAACCATTGATGACGCCGCCGGCGAAGCGTTCGACAAGAGCGCCAAGCTCTTGGGCTTGCCCTATCCCGGTGGGCCGCATCTGGCCCGCTTGGCTCTAAATGGGGATGCCAAGGCTTTTGATCTGCCGCGCCCGATGCTGCGCAGCGGCAAGCCGGACTTCAGCTTTGCCGGTTTGAAGACGGCGGTGCTCACGCAAGTCAAGCGCCTGGGTGAGGCGCCCACAGAGCAGCAGCGCGCTGATTTGGCGGCTGCTACTCAGGCGGCGATTGTTGAGGTGCTGGTGCGCAAGTCACTGCTCGCGCTGAAGGAGACTGGGCTCAAGCGCCTAGTAGTAGCTGGCGGTGTGGGTGCCAACACGATGCTGCGCGAGCAATTGAATGCGGCCTGCGGCAAACGCGGGGTGCGCGTGCATTACCCCGAGCTCAGCCTGTGCACCGACAACGGCGCCATGATCGCGATGGCCGCCGCCATGCGTTTGCAACGCGGCATGGCCGACTTGCAAAACGACGGCGGCTTTGCCGTCAGGCCGCGCTGGACCCTGGGCAGCGCCTGAGCCCGCTCAGTTGACGCTCAATTGACAGTCAGGTGGCTGGCGCCGACGGGCTGGCGCTTGACCAAGGTCAGCGTCAACACGCCGCTTTCCAGCGTGGCCTTGGAGTCTGACTGACTGACTTCGGTCGGCAACACGACACTGCGGGAGAAGCGAGTTAGCGAACGTTCTCGGTGCAGCGGGCGCTCCACCGGCGCGGTAGCATCTTGCGGCGCGGCAGCGGCTGTTTGCACTGCGTCAATGCTGATGCGGCGGCCTTCGATAGTGATCTTGACGGCGTCTTTGGCGATACCGGGCAGGTCAAGTTGCAAGATATAGGCTTGATCGGTCTCGCTGACATCGAGCGGCGGGGTGCGCAGCGCCACGGCGTCGCGCTCGGGCTTGGCCAAAAGACGCTCGATCTGGCGGGTGAATTCAGCGGAATGACGGCTCACGGGAATCACAAACATGGCTAGCTCCTGAAGGGTGTTGCATCCAACGCTTTGAGAATTCAAAGCGCCGCAAGCCCCATGACTTCGAAGTTTGGCGCTGATTAGGCGGATTCAAGAGGCTACAAAAATACAGTTTTCGGGGACTTGGAATGACCCGGTTCGGCTCCATTTCGGGGCGGCCTCGGAGTCTGGTCGGGTACATAGCCAAGGCTGCTTGGGCAATCTTGGTCTATAATCAGCGAGTTTTGTTGCCTGGGCTCGGCGCGTTTGTTTTTCAGGCGCGTTGGCAAGAGGCAGCAGGCAAAGGCACGGCTCGGGTCGGTTTCACCCGTGACCGCAAGTGAAACAATGGAAACCGTCTGTGCGCCAGGGCAATTTACCTGGCTTGCCAGCGGCTTCCGGCATCTAGGAACGCATCATGGCAGTCGAAAGTTTTAACAAAGCAGAAGTCGTTCAAGCGAACGCACGCAGCGCAAATGACACAGGTTCGCCTGAAGTCCAAGTCGCTCTGCTGACAGCACGCATCAATGCGCTGACCCCCCACTTCAAGGCAAACAAGAAGGACCACCACGGTCGTCGCGGTTTGCTGAAGATGGTCAACTCGCGCAAGAGCTTGTTGTCCTACCTGAAGACCAAGGACGCTTCGCGTTACCTTGCATTGATCCAGAAGTTGGGTCTGCGCAAGTAATTTGCGAGTGAGGTCAAGGAGCCTGTCTGGGTCTATGTCCAGCACAGGCTCTTTGTCTTTTTGAAAATCGTTTTGCGTTGTATTGAGTTGAGCTGACGTGGCGCTGCTGTGTCATTCCAATACCTTGCCGGGTGGTGCCGCTGAAGCGGACGGTGGCAAGGTGCTGGAATGGCATCCCGCCAAACCCAGACTCACTCTCGGTCCTGTTGCGGCGCCGTAAGCCGCTTCATTACAGCCAAGTTGCTGCCCATGTGGTGTCTGCAATGTCGGCCTAGAGGAGAGACACAATGAGTTTGTTCAATAAAGTCACCAAGACCTTCCAATGGGGTCAGCACACCGTCACGATGGAAACCGGCGAAGTAGCTCGCCAGTCCAGCGGTGCCGTGATCGTCAATATCGACGACACCGTGGTTTTGGCCACCGTCGTCGCCAAGACTGATGCCAAGGCCGGTCAAGATTTCTTCCCGCTGACCGTTGACTATCTCGAGAAGACCTATGCCGCCGGCAAGATCCCCGGCAGCTTCTTCAAGCGTGAAGGCCGCCCAAGCGAGCTGGAGACGCTGACCAGCCGCCTGATCGATCGCCCGATCCGTCCGTTGTTCCCTGAAGGCTTCTACAACGAAGTGCAAGTGGTCGTCCACGTGCTGTCTTTGAATCCCGAAGTGCAAGCCGACATCGCTGCGCTGATCGCTTCGAGTGCCGCGCTGGCGATTTCCGGCATCCCGTTCAATGGCCCGATCGGTGCAGCTCGCGTTGGCTATGTCAATGGCGAATATGTGCTGAATCCAGGCAAGACCGTCTTGGCCAATAGCAAGATGGACCTGGTGGTTGCGGGCACGCAAGCTGCAGTCTTGATGGTTGAGTCCGAGGCTGATGGCCTGAGCGAAGAAATCATGTTGGGCGCCGTGGTTTTCGGCCATGAGCAAGGCAATATCGCCGTTGCCGCCATCGACGAGCTGGTGCGCGACGCCGGCAAGCCAAGCTGGAACTGGGTTGCCCCAGCCAAGAACGAGCCGCTGATCGCCAAGGTTGGGGCCCTGGCCGAAGAGGGTCTGGCTGCTGCTTACCAAATCCGCAATAAGCAGGCGCGTACCCAAGCTTGCCGCACGGTCACCGCCAACGTGCTGGCCGGCCTGAAGGCTGACGGCATCGAGTTCGACAAGGTCGAAGTGGAAAGCCTGTTGTTCGAGATCGAAGCCCGCATCGTGCGCGGTCAGATCCTGGCTGGCGAGCCCCGTATCGACGGCCGCGACACCCGCACCGTGCGCCCGATCGAGATTCGCAATTCCATCCTGCCGCGCACCCACGGCTCGGCGCTGTTCACCCGTGGTGAAACGCAGGCGCTGGTGGTGGCGACGCTGGGTACTAACCGTGATGCTCAGCGCATCGACGCGCTGGCCGGTGAGTTCGAAGACACCTTCATGATGCACTACAACATGCCTCCGTTCGCCACTGGCGAAACCGGTCGCGTCGGTAGCCCGAAGCGTCGTGAAATCGGCCACGGCCGTCTCGCCAAGCGCGCGCTGATCGCCGCCCTGCCGAGCAAGGAAGACTTCCCTTACTCGATGCGCGTGGTGTCTGAAATCACCGAGTCGAACGGCTCCTCGTCGATGGCTTCGGTCTGCGGCGGCTGCCTGGCTTTGATGGACGCCGGCGTGCCAATGAAGGCGCACGTCGCCGGTATCGCCATGGGCTTGATCAAGGACGGCAACCGTTTCGCCGTGCTGACCGACATCCTGGGTGACGAAGATCATCTGGGTGACATGGACTTCAAGGTGGCCGGCACGACAGGCGGCATCACCGCGCTGCAGATGGACATCAAGATTCAGGGTATCACCAAGGAAATCATGCAGGTCGCATTGGCGCAAGCCAAGGAGGCGCGTCTGCACATCCTGGGCAAGATGGTCGAGGCCATGGGTGTGGCCAACACCGAGGTGTCGCAGTTCGCTCCGCGTCTGTACACGATGAAGATCAATCCGGAAAAGATCCGTGACGTGATCGGCAAGGGCGGCGCGACCATCCGTGCGCTGACCGAAGAAACCGGCACCACCATCGACATCAACGAAGACGGCACGATCACCATCGCGTCGACCGATGCCGAAAAGGCCGAGTACGCCAAGAAGCGCATTCAGGAGATCACCGCCGAAGTCGAAATCGGCAAGATCTACGAAGGCCCGATCACCAAGATCCTGGACTTCGGCGCACTCGTCAACTTGCTGCCTGGCAAGGACGGTCTGCTGCACATCAGCCAGATCGCTCACCAGCGCGTCGAGAAGGTGACCGACTTCCTTAAGGAAGGTCAGATCGTCAAGGTCAAGGTCATGGAAACCGACGAGAAGGGCCGCATCAAGTTGTCGATGAAGGCTTTGATCGACCGTGACGCGGCTCCTGTGCAAGTCGCGAACGACGCCGAATAAAGCGTCGGATTGAGCGCCCGCTGCTGATATGAAAGCAATCGCCATCGCCCAACCGGGCGGATCCGAAGTTCTGCAATTGGTCGAACGACCTGACCCCGTTGCCGGGGTCGGGGAGTTGCTGATCGCGGTGGAGGCCTTTGGCATCAACCGTCCCGACGTCTTGCAGCGCAAAGGGGCTTATCCACCGCCGCCCGGGGCCAGCGACTTGCCTGGGCTGGAGGTGGCGGGGCGAATTGTTGGTGGCGATGCGCTCGAGTTGGCGGCGGCTGGGTTCAAGCTGGGTGATGCCGTTTGCGCCTTGACACCGGGTGGTGGTTATGCGCAGCTGTGTGTAGCGCCGATAGGACATTGCCTGCCGGTTCCGGCCGGCTGGAGCATGCTCGAAGCTGCCAGTTTGCCCGAGACCTTCTTCACTGTTTGGTCGAATGTGTTCATGCGCGCTGCGATGCAGTCCGGCGAAACTCTCTTGGTTCATGGTGGCAGCAGTGGCATTGGCGTGGCTGCAATCCAGTTGGCGAAAGCCATGGGTTCGCGCGTCTTTGTGACGGTTGGCAATGCCACCAAGGCGACTGCTTGTCTCGAGTTGGGGGCTGATTTGGCCGTCAATTACAAGACGCAAGACTTTGTTGCTGAAGTCAAGGTTGCGACCGAGGGTGCAGGGGTCAATGTGATTCTGGACATGGTGGCTGGTGCTTACATTGAGCGAGGCATTCAATGCCTGGCCAATGATGGGCGCTTGGTCATTATTGCGGTGCAGGGCGGGACAGAGGCGCAGATCGATGCGGGGGCGGTGTTGCGTCGCCGCTTGACGATCAGCGGCTCAACCTTGAGGCCACGCTCTTCGGCTTTTAAGTCCAGTATCGCTGCGGCTTTGCGCGAGCGAGTCTGGCCTTTGCTTGCTGAGCGCAGCGTGATCAAGCCGGTGATCTTTCGCAGTTTTGCTGCGGACCAAGCGGCTCAGGCCCATGCTTTGATGGAGTCCGGCGAGCATGTCGGCAAGATCGTGATGAGCTGGTGAAATTGGAGTTGACGATGCGCAAAAAACTGGTCGTTGGTAATTGGAAGATGCATGGCAGTCGCGCTGCCAATGCGGCTCTTTTGAGCGCGCTCAAAGAGGCGGGCCCATGGAGTGCTGATGTGGCGGTTTGCGTGCCTTTCCCGTATCTGGCGGAAACGGCTTTGGCGCTCACAGGTCAGGCAATTTTGTTAGGAGCGCAAGACTGCTCGGCTCACGAGCAGGGCGCTTACACCGGCGAGGTTTCCTCGTTGATGTTGTCTGATTTGGGTTGTCGTTATGTGATCGTCGGTCATTCGGAGCGCAGGGCGTTCCATCATGAGGGCGATCAATTGGTGGCGGACAAGGCCAAGGCAGCACTGGCGCATGGCGTGACGCCGATTGTTTGCGTCGGTGAGACTTTGGCTGAGCGTGAAGCAGGGCAGACCGAGTTGGTGGTCAAGCGCCAGCTCGCCGCGGTGATTCACACCTTGACGCATTGCATCGGTGAAATCGTCTTGGCCTACGAGCCGGTTTGGGCGATTGGCACTGGGCTAACAGCCAGCCCGGAGCAGGCGCAGGCAGTGCATGCGGTGTTGCGCACGCAGTTGAATGCGGCGACGCAAAAGTCTGCCAGCATGCGCATTCTTTATGGCGGTAGTGTCAAGCCAGAAAACGCCGTGCAGTTGTTCGCTCAGCCAGATATTGATGGCGGCTTGATTGGTGGCGCGGCCTTGAAGGCAGCTGACTTTGCTGCAATTTGTCGCGCCGCGATGTAATTTTTTCCCCACAAGTTTGGCCCTAAGGCCAGGCATGTTGAAGAACCTTTGGAGTGTTAGAAATGCAATTTTGGATGAATTTGGTACTCGTGTTTCAACTGTTGAGCGCCTTGGCAATGATTGGCTTGGTCTTGGTCCAGCATGGCAAGGGCGCCGACATGGGCGCGTCCTTCGGAAGTGGTGCTTCGGGTAGTTTGTTCGGTGCCACTGGCAGCTCGAATTTTCTGTCGCGCAGCACGGCGGTGTGCGCGACGGTCTTCTTTGTCTCTACCTTGGCGATGGCTTATTTGGCCAATCACCGTTCGGGCAGCGGCAGCAAGGACACCATTCTTGACAAGGCAACGCCGGCTGTCATTGCAGCTTCGGGTGCGGCTGCCATCCCTGGTGCTGCGGTCGCGCCAGTTGCTACAGCTGCTTCGGAAGCGGCGCCAAAGTAATTGGAGTGGCCTCGATCAAAATTAGATAATTTCTCACCAGCTTGGCTGGAGCGATAAATTTTCAGTATAGAATTCGAGGCTGACTAGATGGCAACTCCTCTTGCTGTCAACAAATAGTCAAGGAATCAAAGTAATAGCCGTCGTGGTGAAATTGGTAGACACGCTATCTTGAGGGGGTAGTGGCGAAAGCTGTGCGAGTTCGAGTCTCGCCGACGGCACCAAATCATCGGTTAGTATCTCGGGGTTGGAGCCCGTGAGGTATTTGCCCTTGAGCATCATCACCAGCAATGTCCAGGGTTGACGGACATTGAGTTGAAAGTGCAAAGCGGGCGTATTCGAGGGTGAGGAATCGCCAGCGTAGCGCCCGTTGTTTTTTCTTTCGAATTACTTCTGAAACATGGCCGGGGCCTGGAGGCGGACGGCAGTTTTTAAAGAGCGTCACCCATGAACTTGGATCAGTACCTACCCGTCATCCTCTTCATCCTGGTCGGCGCCGGCGTCGGCGTGGCGCCCCAAGTGCTCGGCTTTCTGCTGGGCCCCAATCGGCCTGATGCGGCCAAAAACTCCCCCTACGAATGTGGCTTCGAGGCCTTTGAAGATGCGCGCATGAAATTTGATGTGCGCTATTACCTCGTGGCAATTTTGTTTATTTTGTTTGACCTGGAAATTGCTTTTCTTTTTCCTTGGGCGGTAGCCCTCCGGGAGATTGGACCTACGGGTTTCTGGGCGATGATTAGTTTCCTGAGCATTCTGGTCGTGGGCTTTGCCTACGAATGGATCAAGGGTGCTTTGGACTGGGAATGATTGTTAGCCCCTCGTCCAGCGGAATACGCTTGTCGGCTCCAGCAGGGGCCTGAACGAAAGAAAGCTTGCAATGGGTATCGAAGGCGTATTGAAAGAAGGCTTTGTCACCACCTCGGTGGACAAACTGATCAACTGGTCTAAGACCGGTTCATTGTGGCCAATGACCTTCGGGCTGGCCTGTTGTGCGGTCGAGATGATGCATGCGGGCGCTGCCCGTTATGACATTGATCGCTTCGGGATGCTGTTTCGGCCCAGCCCGCGGCAATCCGATCTGATGATCGTCGCCGGTACGCTGTGCAACAAGATGGCGCCCGCCCTGCGCAAGGTCTACGACCAGATGGCCGAGCCTCGCTGGGTATTGTCGATGGGGTCATGCGCCAATGGCGGTGGTTACTACCATTACAGCTACTCGGTCGTGCGCGGCTGTGACCGCATTGTCCCGGTTGACGTCTATGTGCCCGGCTGCCCGCCGACGGCCGAGGCGCTGCTCTACGGCATCCTGCAGTTGCAGGCCAAGATTCGCCGCGAAAACACCATCGCGCGCTGAACGGAAATCTTGCACAGATGATCAAACTTGACACCCTGCAAGCAGCGCTAGAGGCTGCCCTAGGCGAAAAAATCCTACAACTGAAGACCGAATTTGGTGAAGTCACCCTGACGGTCGCTCCAGCGGAGTATCTGAGCGTCGCGACCGCCTTGCGCGATCGCCCGGAGCTGGCGTTCGAGCAGTTGATTGACCTCTGCGGCCTTGACTACAGCAGCTACAAAGATGGCGACTACACCGGCAAGCGCTTTGCCGTGTCCAGTCATCTGCTGTCGGTCAGCAAGAACTGGCGCTTGCGCCTGAAGGTGTTCTGCGCCGAGGACGATTTCCCGCGCGTTGATGCCCTGACGCCGATCTGGAATTCGGCCAACTGGTTCGAGCGCGAAGCCTTTGATCTGTTCGGCATCATTTTTGAAGGCCATGACGACCTGCGTCGCATCCTGACCGACTACGGCTTTATCGGTCATCCGATGCGCAAGGACTTCCCCACCATGGGCAATGTCGAGATGCGCTATGACGCTGAGCAAAAGCGCGTGGTCTACCAGCCGGTGACGATTGAGCCGCGTGAAATCACGCCGCGCATCATCCGCGAAAACAATTACGGCGGAATTTGAAGATGGCCGACATCAAAAATTACACCCTGAACTTCGGGCCTCAGCATCCGGCCGCTCACGGCGTGCTGCGTTTGGTCCTGGAGTTGGACGGCGAAGTCATCCAGCGCGCCGATCCGCACATCGGCTTGCTGCACCGCGCCACCGAAAAGCTGGCCGAGAGCAAGACCTATATCCAGTCACTGCCCTATATGGACCGGCTCGACTATGTGTCGATGATGGCCAATGAGCAGGCTTACTGCTTGGCGATCGAAAAGATGCTGGGCGTGGCCGTGCCTGAGCGCGCGCAATACATCCGCGTGATGTTCGCCGAGATCACCCGGCTCTTGAACCACCTGATGTGGCTGGGCGCGCACGGCCTCGATTGCGGCGCGATGAATGTGCTCATCTACGCCTTCCGCGAGCGTGAAGACCTGTTCGATATGTACGAGGCGGTGTCGGGCGCGCGCATGCACGCGGCTTACTTCCGCCCGGGCGGCGTCTACCGTGATCTGCCGGACAGCATGCCGCAGTACCGCGTCTCCAAGATCAAGAATGCCAAGACCCTGGCCAAGATGAATGAGAACCGCAGCGGCACGCTGCTGGACTTCATCGAGGACTTCTGCAATCGCTTCCCCGGCAATGTCGACGACTACGAAACGCTGTTGACCGACAACCGCATCTGGAAGCAGCGCACCGTCGGCATCGGCGTGGTCACGCCTGAGCGTGCCCTGAACATGGGCTTCACCGGCCCGATGCTGCGCGGCTGCGGCATCCCCTGGGATTTGCGCAAGACCCAACCTTACGATGCCTATGCCAAGGTCGACTTCGATGTGCCGGTCGGCACCGAAGGTGACACCTACGACCGCTATGTGGTACGCGTTGAAGAGATGCGCCAGAGCAATCGCATCATCCAGCAATGCGTGGCTTGGCTGCGCGCCAACCCCGGCCCGGTGATCACCGACAACCACAAGATCGCACCGCCTTCTCGTGTCGACATGAAGTCGAATATGGAGGAGTTGATCCATCATTTCAAACTCTTCACCGAGGGCTTCCAAGTGCCCGAGGGTGAGGCCTATGCGGCGGTGGAGCACCCCAAGGGTGAGTTCGGTATCTATATCGTCAGCGACGGCGCCAACAAGCCCTATCGCCTGAAGATTCGTGCGCCCGGTTTTTCGCATCTGGCTGCGCTGGATGAAATGGCTCGGGGCCATATGTTGGCCGACGCGGTGGCCATCATTGGCACGATGGACATCGTGTTTGGTGAGATCGACCGATGAGTAATTCGATGAGCACTGAAGAATACATTTTGAGCGACGCCACGGCGGCCCGCTTTGCCCGTGAAGTGGCCAAGTATCCGGTGGACCAAAAGGTTTCTGCCGTGATGGCCTGCCTGTCCATCGTGCAAGACGAAATCGGCTTTGTATCGCGCGCCAGTGAGGACGCCATCGCCGCCTATTTGGCCATGCCGCCGATCGCCGTTTACGAAGTGACGACCTTCTACAACATGTACAACCAGCGCAAGTTGGGTCAGTTCAAGTTGAACGTCTGTACCAACTTGCCTTGCCAGTTGCGCGACGGCCAAAAAGCCCTGAACCACCTGTGCGAAAAGCTGGGCGTGGATGAGGGCGGCACCACCGCTGATGGCTTGTTCACGGTCCAGAAAAGCGAATGCCTGGGCGCTTGCGCCGACTCGCCGGTGATGCTGGTGAATGATCGCCAGATGTGCAGTTTCATGAGCAACGCTCGGCTTGACGAGCTGGTCGACGTGCTCAAGGCGCACGCCGCCGCACAGTCGGCTGTAAAGAACTGAGGAAGAGGAAAGAAGCATGCTGGACCTCTCCAAGTTTCAAAGTCAGGGTACTGAGACCTGTTTCCATGATCGCCATCTGGGCGCGCAAATCTATGGCGGCCTGAATGGCAAGAATTGGAGCCTGCAGGACTACGTTGCACGTGGCGGTTATGCCGCGCTGCGCAAGATCCTCAAAGGCGAGGGCGCGCCCGAAGGCACGCCGCTGACGCAAGACCAGGTGATTGCCGAGGTCAAGGCTTCGGGCCTGCGTGGCCGCGGCGGCGCGGGCTTCCCGACCGGTCTGAAGTGGAGCTTCATGCCGCGCCAGTTTCCAGGCGCCAAGTACCTCGTTTGCAATTCCGACGAGGGAGAGCCCGGTACCTGCAAAGACCGCGACATCTTGATGTTCAACCCGCACATCGTCATCGAAGGCATGGCGATTGCCGCCTTCGCGATGGGCATCAAGACTGGCTACAACTACATCCACGGCGAAATCTTCGAGGTCTATGAGCGCTTCGAAGCCGCGCTTGAAGAAGCGCGCGCAGCCGGCTTCCTGGGTGACAACATCCTGGGTTCGGACTTCAGCTTCCAGTTGCATGCTTTCCACGGTTTTGGCGCCTATATCTGCGGCGAAGAAACCGCTTTGCTCGAGTCGCTCGAAGGCAAGAAGGGCCAGCCCCGCTTCAAGCCGCCGTTCCCAGCCAGCTTTGGTTTGTACGGCCGGCCGACCACGATCAACAACACCGAGACCTTCGCCGCGGTGCCTTGGATCATCCGCAACGGTGGCCAGCCTTACCTCGAGATTGGCAAGCCCAATAACGGCGGCACCAAGATTTTCTCGGTCTCCGGCGATGTGGAAAAGCCCGGCAATTACGAGATTCCGCTCGGTACCCCGTTCGCCAAGCTCTTGGAGCTGGCCGGTGGCGTGCGCAAAGGTCGCAAGCTCAAAGCCGTGATCCCAGGCGGATCGTCCTCGCCGGTGTTGACCGCCGACGTGATGATGGAATGCACGATGGACTATGACTCCATCGCCAAGGCCGGCTCAATGTTGGGCTCGGGCGCCGTCATCGTGATGGACGACTCACGCTGCATGGTGCGTAGCCTCTTGCGCCTGTCCTACTTCTATGCCCATGAATCCTGCGGTCAATGCACGCCTTGCCGCGAAGGCACGGGCTGGATGCACCGCGTGGTCGAGCGCATCGCCAATGGGCAGGGCAAGCCTGACGACATCGACCTCTTGAACTCGGTCGCCGACAATATTCAGGGACGCACGATTTGCGCCTTGGGCGACGCGGCGGCAATGCCGGTGCGCGCGATGATCAAGAATTTCAAAAACGAGTTCGTTCATCTGATCGAACACAAAACGGCTCTGGTGCCGGCCTCTTTCTGAGGCAGGACAGGACAGAACATGATTGAAATTGAACTCGACGGTCAGAAGCTGACGGTTCCGGCCGGCAGCATGGTGATGCATGCGGCCGAGCAAGCCGGCACCTATATCCCGCATTTCTGCTATCATAAGAAGCTCTCCATCGCCGCCAATTGCCGCATGTGCCTGGTCGATGTGGAGAAGGCGCCCAAGCCCATGCCGGCCTGCGCCACGCCGGTCACGCAGGGCATGATTGTTCGCACCAAGAGCGACAAGGCGCTGAAGGCCCAGCAAGGCGTGATGGAGTTCTTGCTGATCAATCACCCGCTGGATTGCCCGATCTGCGATCAAGGCGGCGAGTGCCAGTTGCAAGACTTGGCGGTCGGCTATGGCGCCGGCAAGTCGCGCTACACCGAAGAAAAGCGCGTCGTGTTCCAGAAGAACGTCGGCCCGCTGATTTCGATGCAGGAAATGAGCCGTTGCATCCATTGCACCCGCTGCGTACGCTTTGGCCAAGAAATTGCCGGCGTGATGGAATTGGGCATGGCGCATCGCGGCGAACACGCCGAGATCCAGACCTTTGTCGGCCGCACGATTGATTCCGAATTGTCGGGAAACATGATCGATATCTGCCCGGTCGGCGCGCTCACGAGCAAGCCCTTCCGCTACAGCGCCCGCACCTGGGAGCTGTCGCGCCGCAAGAGCATCAGCCCACATGACAGCACCGGCGCCAACCTGGTCATCCAGGTCAAGGGCAACCAGGTGATGCGCGTCGTGCCGCTGGAAAACGAAGCCGTCAACGAATGCTGGATCGCCGATCGCGACCGTTTCTCGTACGAAGCGCTGAACAGCGATCAGCGGCTCACGCAGCCCATGATCAAGCAGGGCGGTGCCTGGAAGACGGTTGATTGGAGTACCGCGCTCGAATATGTGGCGAATGGTTTGAAACTGATCCGCGCTGAGCATGGCGCAGCCGCCATCGGTGCGCTGGGTTCGGCTCACAGCACGGTGGAAGAGCTGCATTTGCTGGCAAAGCTGGTGCGCGGTTTGGGCAGTCAAAACGTTGATTACCGTCTGCGCCATGCCGACTTCAGCAACAGCGCCGCCGCTGGGCAAGCGCATTGGCTGGGCCTGCCGATTGCTAGCTTGAACCAGTTGGACCGGGCGCTGGTCGTCGGCTCCTTCCTGCGCAAGGACCACCCGCTGTTCGCGCTGCGTCTGCGGCAGGCCGCCCGCCATGGGGCTCAGATCATGAGCATCCACGCCAGCGAAGATGATTGGCTGATGCCCGTCGCTGCCCGCATCACGGTGGCGCCCAGCAGCTGGGCGCAGGCGCTGGCCGACGTCGCGGCTGCAGTAGCCTCCGCCAACAGCGTGCCAGCTCCGGCCGCCGGCACAGCCACCGAGGCCGCGCAGGCGATTGCCGCTGCGCTCTTGTCCGGTCAACACAAGGCGATCCTGCTCGGCAATGCCGCCGCCGAGCATCCGCAAGCCGCGAGCTTGCTGAGCCTGGCGAACTGGATTGGCGAACAAACCGGCGCCAGCGTCGGTTACCTGACGGCAGCCGCCAACACGGTCGGGGCCCAACTGGTTAACGCGCTGCCTCAGCAGGGTGGCCTGAATGCCGGTCAGATGTTGAACGATGCAGGGCTGAAGGCCTTGCTGCTGCTCAATACCGATCCGGTTCTGGATGCTGCCAATGCAGCCGCTGCCGCCAAGGCGCTGGCCGCAGCCGAGATGGTCGTGGTGATGAGCCCGTTCAAGACCGGTCTCGATTACGCCGACGTATTGCTGCCGACCGCGCCATTCACCGAAACCTCGGGCACTTTTGTCAACGCCGAAGGTCGGGCGCAGAGTTTTGTCGGCGTCGTCAAGGCGCTCGGCGAGACCCGGCCAGGCTGGAAGATTCTGCGTGTGCTGGGCAATCTATTGGCACTCGACGGTTTTGCACAAGACAGTAGCGAACAGGTGCGAGGCGAGGCTTTGGGTCACAACGGTAACCTGAGCGCGCGGTTGAGCAACGCCGGTGCGCAGGCCATTCAGGCAGGTTCGCCGAGTGCGATTGAGCGCTTGTCCGACCTGCCGATCTACGCCAGTGACATCCTGGTGCGTCACGCCACATCGCTGCAACTGAGCAATGACGCGAAACAGGCACCAGTCGCAACTTTGTCGGCCGCCTTGTGGACGCAGCTGGGCCTGAGCGAAGGCGCCTCGGTACGGATCACGCAAGATGGCGCTGGCGCGGTGCAGCTGCCGGCGAAATTGGATGCCAAGCTGCCGGCCAATGTGATTCGCGTGCCGACCGGTTTGGCCGAGACGGCGGCCTTGGGTGCGGCTTTTGGCGGCTTGAACGTCAGCAAGGTCTGAGGCGAGAACAGCAATGATTGAAACCTTCTATCAAGCCGGATCGCAGCTGTTTGGCGGTCTTTCCCCGCTGATCTGGCCGGTGCTCTGGAACCTGATCAAGATCATCGCGCTGGTCGCGCCCTTGATGATTTGCGTGGCTTACCTGACCTTGTGGGAGCGCAAGGCGATTGGCTGGACGCAAATCCGCCCCGGTCCGAATCGGGTCGGCCCCTACGGTCTGCTGACCCCGATTGCCGATGCGGTCAAACTGATTTTCAAGGAAATCATCGTCCCGACGGCCGCCAACAAGGGCTTGTTCTTCCTTGGCCCCATCATGACCATCATGCCGGCCCTGGCCGCTTGGGTTGTGATCCCGTTTGGTCCCGATGTGGCGCTGGCCAATATCAATGCCGGCTTGCTGTTTCTGATGGCCATCACCTCCCTGGAGGTCTACGGCGTCATCATCGCCGGCTGGGCTTCGAACTCGAAGTACGCCTTCCTCGGCGCGCTGCGTGCATCGGCACAGATGGTCAGTTATGAAATCCCGATGGGTTTTGCCCTGGTGATCGTGCTGATGGTCAGCGGTAGCTTGAATATGAGCGATATCGTGATGGGTCAGGGCAAGGGCCAGTTCGCCGATATGGGCCTGTCCTTCCTGTCCTGGAACTGGTTGCCCTTGCTGCCTATCTTTCTGGTCTATTTCATCTCTGGCTTGGCAGAAACCAATCGGCACCCGTTTGACGTGGTGGAAGGTGAGTCCGAAATCGTGGCCGGGCATATGGTCGAGTATTCGGGCATGTCGTTTGCGATGTTCTTCCTGGCCGAGTACGCCAATATGTGGTTGGTGTCCATCCTGACGGTCACCTTCTTCCTCGGCGGCTGGTTGTCCCCCTTCGCGGCGCTTGACTTCATTCCTGGTTGGATTTGGCTGGGTGCCAAGACCTTCGCCGTCGTCACCATGTTCCTTTGGATTCGCGCCAGCTTCCCGCGCTATCGCTATGACCAGATCATGCGTTTGGGCTGGAAGATCTTTATTCCCGTGACTCTGGTCTGGCTGCTCGTCGTCGGCTTCTGGATTCAGTCGCCTTACAACATCTGGAAGTGATGAGGCCGCCCCATGTCTGCAGTTAGCTTCATCAAGAGCTTTATGCTCATCGAGCTGTTCAAGGGCCTGGCCCTGACCGGCCGGCATTTCCTGTCCCGCAATATCACGGTGCAGTTCCCCGAAGAGAAGACGCCGTTGTCGCCGCGCTTTCGTGGCCTGCACGCCTTGCGCCGCTACGAGAACGGCGAAGAGCGCTGCATCGCCTGCAAGCTGTGCGAGGCGGTCTGCCCGGCGATGGCGATCACGATCGAGTCCGAGGTCAGGGATGACGGCTCGCGCCGCACCAGCCGCTACGACATCGACCTGACCAAGTGCATCTTCTGCGGTTTTTGCGAAGAGAGCTGCCCGGTCGACTCGATTGTCGAGACCAGCATTTTTGAATACCACGGCGAGAAACGTGGCGATCTGTACTTCACCAAGGACATGCTCCTGGCCGTTGGCGATCGTTTCGAGCCCGAGATCGCTGCCCAAAAGGAGGCCGACGCCAAGTACCGCTGAGGGGAAGTGTTCTGACCCTTGGTCGGACCGCAAACCTTAAGCCTGCTTGCAGGAAGACGCATGGAAATTACGACTGCCTTGTTTTACATCTTCTCAGCCGTGCTGCTGGGCGCTTCGTTCCGGGTCATCACCGCGCGTAGCACCGTGCATGCTGCGCTGTTTTTGATCCTGGCGTTTTTCACCGCATCTTGTATTTGGATGCTGTTGAAGGCCGAATTCTTGGCTATAGCCTTGGTGCTGGTCTATATCGGCGCAGTGATGGTGCTGTTCTTGTTTGTCGTGATGATGTTGGACATCAATTCCGACGGCGTGCGCGACGGCTTTTGGAAGCACTTGCCGCTGGGTGGCTTTGTCGGCGCAGTGATCGCGCTGGAAATGGCTGCGATCCTGATGGGGGGCTTCCGTTTGAGCAGCGCGCCGGAGTTGAGCGCGGCTGAATTGCAGATGGGCAACACCAAGGTGCTGGGTATCGCGATTTATACGCAGTACCTGTACCCGCTTGAAATCGCCGCGATTTTGTTGCTGGTGGCCATCATCGCAGCCATCGCGTTGACGCTGCGCAGCCGCAAGGATGCGCGCACGCAAGATCCGTCGGAGCAGGTCAAGGTCAAAAAGGCCGACCGACTGCGCATCGTCAAGGTGGCTCCCACGGTTGAAGTGATTGCCAGCGCCGAAGCCGCGGGCGAGCCAGGAGTAGTGAAGCCATGATGACATTGACGCTGGGCCATTTCTTGACGCTGGGGGCGATGCTGTTTGCGATCGCCGTCGTCGGCATCTTCATGAACCGCAAAAACCTGATCGTGCTCTTGATGGCGATCGAACTGATGCTCTTGGCTGTGAATATGAATTTCGTGGCTTTTTCTCACTATCTGGGTGATGTCGCTGGTCAGGTCTTTGTGTTCTTCATCCTGACCGTGGCGGCAGCCGAGTCGGCGATTGGCCTGGCCATTCTCGTCGTGCTGTTCCGCAACCGCGCCACCATCAATGTCGAAGAACTCGACGCGCTGAAGGGCTGACCGCGATATGTCTGCACAACTTTCACAGAATATGCTTTTGGCGGTGCCCTTGGCGCCGCTGGTAGGCGCCGTTGCGGCCGGTTTCTTCGGCAAGCAAATCGGCCGTGCCGGCGCGCACACCGTCACCATTCTTGGCGTCCTGATCGCCTTCATTCTCTCGGCAATCACACTGAACGCGGTCGCCAATGAAGGTGCGCGCTTCAACCAGACCATTTACGAATGGATGGTGGTCGGTGGCCTGAAGATGGAAGTCGGTTTCCTGGTCGACGGCCTGACCGCGATGATGATGTGCGTAGTGACCTTTGTGTCGCTGATGGTGCACATCTACACCATCGGCTATATGTCGGAAGACCCTGGCTATCAGCGCTTCTTCAGCTACATCTCCCTGTTTACCTTCAGCATGTTGATGCTGGTGATGAGCAACAATATGCTGCAGCTGTTCTTCGGCTGGGAGGCCGTGGGTCTGGTCAGTTACTTGCTGATCGGCTTCTGGTACACCAAGCCGACGGCCATCTTTGCCAATATGAAAGCCTTCTTGGTCAACCGAGTCGGTGACTTCGGCTTCATCCTGGGCATCGGCCTGATGGTTGCGCACAGCGGCTCTTTGAACTACGCCGAGGTGTTCGCCAAGGCGGACGACTTGGCCAAAATCGGCTTCAACGCGCCTTTGTGGGGCAGTGACTGGATGATGCTGTCGGTTGCCTGCATCTGCTTGTTCATCGGCGCGATGGGCAAGAGCGCTCAGTTCCCGCTGCATGTCTGGCTGCCCGATTCGATGGAAGGCCCGACACCAATTTCCGCGCTGATCCACGCCGCCACGATGGTGACGGCCGGTATCTTCATGGTCGCGCGTATGAGCCCGCTGTTCGAGCTATCGGACACCGCCTTGAACTTCGTGCTGGTGATCGGTGCCATCACCGCCTTGTTCATGGGTTTCTTGGGCATTATCCAGAACGACATCAAGCGCGTGGTCGCCTACTCGACTTTGTCGCAGCTGGGCTATATGACGGTGGCTTTGGGTGCCTCGGCCTACTCGGTGGCCGTCTTCCACTTGATGACCCATGCCTTCTTCAAGGCGCTGCTATTCCTCGGCGCTGGCTCTGTGATCATCGGTATGCACCATGACCAGGACATCCGCAATATGGGTGGGCTGCGCAAGTACATGCCTATCACCTGGATCACTTCCTTGCTGGGTTCCTTGGCGCTGATCGGCACGCCGCTGTTCGCCGGCTTCTACTCCAAGGACAGCATCATCGAGGCCGTGCACGCCAGCCATCTGCCTGCCGCACCTTATGCCTATGCCGCCGTCATCATCGGCGTCTTCGTGACGGCCTTCTACTCCTTCCGCATGTACTTCCTGGTCTTTCACGGCAAGGAAAACTTCCGCCACAAGCCTTTCCCCGGCGAACATGATCACCATGACGACCACGGTCACCATGAGCCCCATGTCCCACATGAGTCGCCTTGGGTGGTGACTGCGCCGCTGGTCTTGTTGGCCATCCCTTCGGTGGTGATCGGTTACCTAGCGATTGGGCCCATGCTATTCGGTGATTTCTTCAAGGATGCGATCTTCGTCAACCACGAGATTCATCATGCGATGGAAGAGTTGGCTCATGAATTCCATGGCGCGGCAGCGATGGCGATGCACGGCCTGAGTAGCTTGCCGTTCTGGTTGGCTCTGGGCGGTGTCGTTACGGCCTATGTGTTCTACATGGTTGCACCCGGCATACCGAAGACGATTGGCCGCGTTTTGTCACCGGTCGTCAATGTGCTGGAGAACAAGTACTACCTCGACTGGTTCAACGAGAACGTGTTGGCCAAGGCCGCACGCGGTTTGGGCTTGGCCTTCTGGAAGGGCGGCGACGGCGCGCTGATTGACGGTGTGTTGATCAACGGCTCGGCCCGCACGGTGGGTCGCCTCGCAGGTGTGGTTCGTTTGGTGCAGACCGGTCATTTGTACTGGTATGCCTTGGTGATGATTCTGGGCGTGCTCGGTTTGATGACGTGGCAGCTGTGGCCGTTTATATGGCCCCAATTCAAGACCCTGGCTGGTCTTTGATCAAGGGCGGAGATCTTATGTTGCTTAGTCTTGCCATTTTCCTACCCATCGCCAGCGGCCTGCTCTTGCTCGCCCTGGGCCGTGACGACCAAGTCAAGATGGTGCGTTGGTTCGCCTTGCTTGCAGCCTTGGCCTGCTTTGCCATCACGCTGCCCTTGATCAGCGGTTTCGATCACACAACCGCAGCGATGCAGTTTGTCGAGAACCAGCCCTGGATCGAGCGCTTCAATGTGCGCTATCACCTTGGCCTTGACGGTATTTCGATGTGGTTTGTTCCGCTGACGGCCTTCATCACCGTCATCGTCGTGATTGCGGCTTGGGAAGTGATCGAGTCGCGCGTCAATCAATACATGGGCGCCTTCCTGATTCTGTCGGGTCTGATGATTGGTGTGTTCGCGGCATTGGACGGTTTGCTGTTCTATGTGTTCTTTGAAGCAACGCTGATCCCGATGTACATCATCATCGGCGTCTGGGGCGGCCCTAAGCGCGTCTATGCGGCGTTCAAGTTTTTCTTGTACACGCTGGCCGGCTCCTTGTTGATGCTGATCGCGCTGCTGTATTTGTACTTCCAGTCGGGCGGGTCGTTCGACATCCTGACCTGGCACAAGTTGCCGCTGACCGGCGGGGCGCAAACACTGTTGTTCTTTGCCTTCTTGGCTGCCTTCTCGGTCAAGGTGCCGATGTGGCCGGTGCACACTTGGTTGCCTGACGCGCACGTTGAGGCGCCCACCGGCGGCTCGGTCGTGCTGGCTGCCATCATGCTCAAGCTTGGTGCCTACGGTTTCCTGCGTCTGTCAATGCCTATCGCCCCGGACGCGGCGCATCAATGGTCTTGGTTGATCATTGCAATGTCGCTGATCGGTGTGGTCTATATCGGCTTGGTCGCGCTGGTGCAGCAAGACATGAAGAAGCTGGTGGCCTATTCCTCGATTGCACACATGGGCTTTGTGACCCTGGGCTTCTTCATCTTTAACCAACTCGGTGTTGCCGGCGGCTTGGTGCAGATGATCTCGCACGGCTTCGTCTCCGGCGCGATGTTCTTGTCGATCGGCGTGCTGTACGACCGGGTGCATTCCCGCGAAATTTCCAGTTATGGCGGTGTCGTGAATACCATGCCCAAGTTCGCTGCCTTTGCGCTCTTCTTTGCCATGGCCAATTGCGGTTTGCCCGCCACGGCCGGCTTCGTTGGCGAGTGGATGGTAATTCTGGGCGCTGTGCAGTACAGCTTCTGGATCGGCGCAATTGCCGCAACCGCCTTGATTTTTGGCGCAGCCTACTCGCTGTGGATGTACAAGCGCGTTTATTTCGGCCCGGTCACCAATGACAACGTCAAGACCCTGCAAGACCTCAACGCACGTGAGTTCCTGATGATGGCGGTATTGGCGATTGCGGTCTTGTGGATGGGTCTCTATCCGAAGCCATTTACCGATGTGATGCAGGTATCAGTGACCGAGTTGCTCAAGCATGTGGCAACTTCCAAGCTGATCCCCGGTTGATTCTTAGGGCCACTGACAAATGAATAATATGAACTGGCTCGCGGTTTATCCCGAAGTTGCACTGCTCTTGATGGCCAGCGCCATCGCCATGCTGGACCTGTTTGTAAAGGATCCGGCCCGCCGCCCGACCTACTGGTTGACTCAGCTGACGCTTGCCGTCGTGGCTGGCGTCCACTGGGTCTATTTCCAAGATGGCCAAACCGTCTATGCCATGCAGGGCATGGTGGTGTCCGACCCGATGGGGCATTTGCTGGCTTTCTGTGCTTGTGTCGCAACCATCGTCACACTGGTCTACGCCCGGCCCTATGCGGCGTCCAGAGAGTTACTCAAGGGTGAGCTGTTCAGTCTGACCTTGTTCTCCTTGCTGGGCATTTGCGTGATGCTGTCGGCCAATAATTTCCTGGTGATCTATCTGGGCCTGGAACTGATGAGCTTGTCGCTCTATGCCTTGGTGGCTTTGCGGCGCGACCATTTGCTCTCGACCGAAGCGGCGATGAAGTATTTTGTGCTCGGCGCCTTGGCCAGCGGTTTCTTGCTTTACGGTTTGTCGATGATGTATGGCGCGACGGGTTCCTTGTCCATCCCGCAAGTGTTTGATGTGATCAGCATCGGTGTGCCGAACAAGTCGGTATTGATCTTCGGTACGGTTTTTGTGGTGGCCGGTTTAGGCTTCAAACTTGGCGCGGCGCCCTTCCATATGTGGGTGCCTGACGTGTACCAGGGTTCGCCCACTGGCGTCACCTTGCTGATCGCCGCAGCGCCAAAGTTGGCGGCCTTTGCCATCACGGTCCGCCTGCTGGTCGAAGGCATGATGGGCCTGGCGGTGGACTGGCAGCAGATGCTGATCGTGCTGGCCCTGACTTCGCTCTTCGTCGGTAACTTTGTGGCGATTGCGCAGACCAATTTGAAGCGCATGTTGGCCTATTCGACCATCGCTCAAATGGGCTTTATGTTGCTCGGCCTGGCTTCGGGTGTTGTCAATGACAACACCTTGTCGGCTGCCAACGCCTACAGCTCGGCGATGTATTACGTGATCGTTTATGTGATGACCACGCTGGGTACCTTCGGCATGATTTTGCTTTTGTCCCGCCAAGGGCACGAGGCAGAAGAGATCAGCGATTTGGCCGGCCTGGCCAAGCGCAGCCCCTGGTACGCAACCGTGATGACGATCTTCATGCTGTCGCTCGCCGGTGTGCCGCCGACCGCTGGTTTTTATGCCAAGTTTTCGATCTTGCAGGCCTTGATCGGCACCCATGTGATGGGCTACACGGCGCTGGCCGTGGTCGCTGTGGCGGTGTCCTTGATCGGTGCTTACTACTATCTGCGCGTGATCAAGGTGATGTTCTTCGATGAGCCGACCGACCGCGCGCCACTGAGTGCCCCGACCGACGTGCGCATGGTGATGTCTTTGAACGGCGCCGCCGTGTTGATTTTCGGCATTTTGCCAGGCGGTTTGATGGCGCTTTGTGCCTCAGCCATCGTCAAAACCTTGGCGACTTGAGTCCGTAGAGCTAGTGCCCAATGGACTCTGAAGCAGCCGTCTGGCTGGTGTTGTTCGCAGCCGCCGTGGCTGCCAATCTGCCGTATTTCAGTCACCGTGTCTTGTTGCTTGGCCCGCTCAAGCGCCCCAAGCCGGTCGGCTGGCGCTTGCTGGAGTTGGCCTTGTTGGCCTGTTTGACCTTGGCCCTCGGTTTCGCCCTGGAGGCCAAGATCGGTCAACGCCACTCACAGGGCTGGGAGTTTTACGGCGCGGCGCTTTGCCTTTTCATCACGCTGGGTTTCCCCGGTTTCGTATGGTGCTATTTGCGCCGAGGTCGGCATGAGGCCTGAGATAGACAAGACCGACGACGCTCATCTGCGCGAGCATTGCCTGCAATCTGCATCGGTCTACCAAGGCAGCTTTTTGAAGGTCAAACGCGATATCGTGCGCTTGCCCGACGGCAGCGAAGCCAGTCGTGAGTACATCGTCCATCCCGGCGCGGTGATGATCGTGCCGATCTTGGACGATGGCCGCCTGCTGCTTGAGCGGCAATATCGCTATCCGATGGGACGCGTGATGTTGGAGTTTCCCGCCGGCAAACTTGATGCGGGTGAGCTGCCACTGCGCTGTGCGCAGCGCGAGTTGTTGGAGGAAACCGGCTATAGCGCCACCCATTGGGCGCATGCCGGTGTCTTGCACAATGCGATCGCCTACTCGGACGAAGGCATTGAAATCTTCTTCGCCAAGGGACTGACGCCTGGTCAGCAGTCGCTGGATGCTGGCGAGTTCTTGGACATCGCCACGCACAGCACGGCCGAGCTCGACGCCTTCGCCGCCTCAGGCGCCATGACCGATGCCAAGACCTTGATTGGCCTTCTTTGGCTGACGCGTTGGCAGCGGGGCGAATGGGCGCTCGATTGGCTTTCGCCTCAGCCCGGCAATTGATCAGCGATGTTGGTTCTGAACCTGAAGTGCGGCCAAGAGCATGGCTTTGAAGCTTGGTTCGGCTCGGCGGCGGATTTTGAGTCACAGCTGCAGCGGGATTTGATCAGCTGCCCGATTTGCGCCGATATCAGAATCTCGCGCATGCCCAGTGCGCCGCATCTGAATGTCTCCCATCTGCGCGGCAAGCCGGTAGAGCCAAGTACGGCCAAACCGTCGACACCGACGTCCCAGTCCCGCCATGCTGACTCCTACGGCCGCATACTTGCGGCCGCCGCGACGGTGCTGGCCAATACCGAAGATGTCGGCGAGCGCTTCGCCGAGGAAGCCCGCCGCATCCACTACGGCGAGACCGAGGCCCATGGCATTCGGGGTCAAGCCAGCATGGCCGAGGTGGCCGAATTGGTCGAAGAGGGCATCTCTGTCTTGCCTGTGTTGCTGCCGCCGGCCTTGAAGGGGCCAATTCAGTAGGCTGCAGCTCGGCGAAAGCGGGCCCATTTGGCATGACGTTTGGATCCGTCCAAGTTGTCGTTTATGCTGGCGCGCTGTCTTTTTTGATTTTTATCAACATATCCAATCGGAGTCCGTCAGATGACGCGTCCATTTCAGAGCGCCGTGCGTGCCGTTCCTGCCCTGCTGACCCTTGTCATAGCTCTTGGATTGAGCGGCTGCGGCAAGGATGGCGGCAAGAAGGACAGCGCCGCCGATGCGGCAAAGTCCGATATTGCGCTGCTGATCGCCCCGGAAGACCAACTCACCATGAGCTTGGCTGATTTTGCCTCCGGCCCTGTCATCACCGGCTCGATTCAGCCCGAGAAGCGCGCCGATTTGCGTGCTGAGGTGTCGGCCGTGGTGCTGCAGGTGTTGAAGGAAAACGGCGAGGCGGTCAAGCGTGGTGATTTACTCGCGCGCCTGGACGACAGCTCGATTCGGGAGCAGCTGACCTCGGCCGACGAATCCGCTCGAGTCTCGGCGCAGTCGTTCGAGCAGGCCGAACGCCAATATCAGCGCCTCAAGACTTTGCAAGCGCAGGGCATGAGCTCCTTGCAAGCCACCGAGGACGCGGAGCAGCGACGCAATAACGCGCAAGGCGATCAGGTGGCGGCCAAGGCAAGGGCAGCGCAGGCACGTCAGCAGTTGCAGCGCACCGAGGTGCGGGCGCCATTTGATGGCATCCTCAGCGAGCGCAAGGTCTCGGCGGGTGACACGGCCTTGGTCGGTAAGGAGCTTTTCAAGGTGATGGACCCGCGCAGCATGCGTTTTGAGGGCCTAGTGTCGGCCGACCGCATGAGCGAACTCAAGCCGGGCCAAACCGTCAGCTTCAGCGTCAATGGGCTGGATGAAAAAGACTTCAGCGGCAAAATTCGCCGCATTGATGCAGCCGCCAACGCGACGACCCGACAGTTGGAGGTCTTGGTCGACTTCGCCCCGGGCAGCGCTCCCAAGGTCGCCGGCTTGTATGCCGAGGGCCGCGTCGAGACCGGCAGCGTCAGCACCTTGATGCTGCCGGACAGTGCCGTGCTGCGCGCCGGCGACGAGTCTTTTGCCTGGGTGATCAATGGTGATCTGTTGAAGAAAGCTGCGATCAAGCTCGGCGAGCGCGATGCCCGGCGTGGCGAATACGCGGTGCTCAGCGGCCTGAAGGCGGGTGATCGCATCCTGCGCAAGCCCGGTTCCAATTTGCAAGACGGCCAAAAAATTAAACAGGTGGCCTCGGCGCAGGCCAGCGTGCCGGCCGGTGCGGCCAATGCCGCGCTGGCCGCCTCAGCGGGGAAGTAAGCTATGTTTCTTTCCGATTTCAGCATCAAGAAGCCGATCGCCACGATCGTCATCATCATCTCGCTGATGTGTCTGGGTTTACTGGCACTGAAGAAACTGAAGGTCAATCAGATCCCGGACGTGCAAGAACCGGTCTTGGTGGTCGGCATCGCTTATCCGGGCGCGTCGCCCGAGACGGTCGAGCGCGAGGTGATCAACCGCATTGAAAAATCAATGCAGAGCATCTCCGGCGTTGACCGGGTGCGCTCCACGGCGTCTGAGGGTTATGCCCAGATCGTCTTGATCTTCAATTTCAACAAGAATTTGATCGAGGCGTCGGACGAGGTGCGCAACGCAATCGACACGGTGCGCTACAAGCTGCCGACCGAAATCCGCGAGCCGGTGGTGGAGCGCAATGACCCGGCGGCCGAGCCCATCATGCAGCTGGCTTTGTCAAGCAGCAAGCAAAGCCATGCCGAGATTTCGCGTATCGCCGAGGATCAACTCGCCGACAAGTTTCGCAGCATTCCTGGCGTTGCTGTCGTGTCGGTGAATGGCGGCCTAAAGCGAGAACTCAGCGTGCTGCTGCATGCCGAGAAATTGCGCGAGAACAATGTCTCCGTCACCGAGGTGGTGGCTGCCTTGCGTGCTCAGAACAGTACCGCACCGGTCGGCAAGGTGCGCGGCACCCTGGAGGATCAAAGCATTCGCCTGATTGGGCGGCTCGAGTCACCGGCCGACTTCAAGCAGATCGTGGTCAAGCGCCGCGGCAATGAGTTGGTGCGGCTTTCTCAGGTCGCCAGCATTGAGGACGGGTTTGCCGAAATCAGCCGCGTCAGCCTGCGCAATGGCAACCCCAATGTGGGCATCGCCGTGACCCGCTCCAAGGATGCCTCCACTGTCACCGTCGCCAACAAGGTCCGCAAGCTGGTCGAGGAGATCAACAAGACCTTGCCCGAAGGGGCCAAGCTCGAGGTCACGCAAGACGGCGGCAAAGACGCGCAGAACAGCCTCAACAATGTGATCGAGTCCCTGGTGCTCGGCGCTGGTTTGACGATTTTCGTGGTCTATGTGTTCCTGAATTCGTGGCGCTCGACGCTGATCACCGCCTTGGCGCTGCCGACCTCGGTTATCGCCGCTTTCATTGCCGTCTGGCTGGCCGGCTTCACCTTGAACTTCATGAGTTTGCTGGGCTTGTCGCTGGCGATCGGGGTCTTGATCGATGATGCCATCGTGGTGCGCGAGAACATCGTGCGCCATATGGAGCGTGGCTCGGACCGGCGCACCGCCGCACTTGAGGGCACGGCCGAAATCGGCTTGGCCGTTGCGTCGACCACCTTCGCCATCGTCGCGGTGTTCATCCCGGTGGCCTTTATGCCGGGCGTGTCGGGCGAATGGTTCCGACCCTTTGCCTTGACTGTCGTCGCCTCGGTGATGGTCAGTTTGTTTATCTCGTTCACGCTGGACCCGATGATGTCGGCCTACTGGGGTGATCCACCGAATCAACACCTGGCACCCAAGAATGCCTTGGGCCGATTCCTGGCCCGTTTCAATGATTGGTTTGACCACCAAACCGAACGTTATGGCCATGTCATTGCCTGGGCCTTGCATCACCGTATCTGGATGGCGGTGTTTGCGGTGCTGAGCTTGGTCGGTGCGATGACGCTGCAAGTCAAATTCGGCGGTTCCAGTTTCTTGCCCGTCACTGACTCCGGCATGGTGGCGGTTGAGGTTCGCACACCCGCGAGCGCCAGCTTGGAGTATTCACGCCTGAAGCTGGAGGCGGCGGCCCAATTGGCGCGCACGATGCCTGAGACCGTCGCGACCAACTCCAATGTCAACGTCGGTGGTGGACGTATCTATGTAGACATCGGTAAGAGCAATCAGCGTAAGCGGACGGCCACCGAGGTGGCCAACGATTTGCGCGAGAAGGTCAAAAGCCTGGTCGGCGCGGAATACGCCGTGTCAGATGATTTGAATGGTGGTGGACGCAAGCCGGTGCAAATCCGTTTCACCGGCACCGACTCGCGCAAATTGCTGGACATCACCAATGCCTTCATGGAGCAGATGCGTGGCATCAAGGGCGCGGTCGATGTGGGGCTGTCTGAGCAGGACCCGCAAGACGAATTGCAGATCGAGTTGAACCGTGGTTTGGCCAACACGCTGGGCATCTCGGTGACCGATGCTGCGCAAGCCTTGCGCGTGGCTTTTGCCGGTGTGGAAGTGGGTGACTGGGTTGATCCGGCCGGGGAGACCCGCGATGTGGCGGTGCGCTTGGCACCTGAAGACCGGGTCGACGCCAGCAATATCGAACGCCTACCGATTGCCGTCAGCGGCAGCAATGTGATGGTGCCGCTGGAGCAGATCGCCAAGGTCACCATGGGCAAGGGCCCGAGCAAGATCCAGCATGCCGACGGCAAGCGCACGATCGCGGTGGCCGCCAATGTGCAGGGCCGCTCACCCGGCGAGGTGACGGCCGACGCCGTCAAAATTGCCAAGGCGATCAACTTCCCCCCCGGCTACGGCCTGGAGTTGGAAGGCGACTCGCGCCAGCAAGAAGTGGTGTTCACTGAAATGGGCATCGCTTTGGTATCGGGGATTGGCCTGATGTATCTGGTGCTGGTGATGCAATTTGGTTCTTTCACCGCGCCGCTGGCGGTGATGTTGTCGCTGCCGCTGTCGCTGATCGGCGTTGTCTTGGCCTTGCTGCTGAGCAAGAGCACTTTGAACCTGATGAGTTTTATCGGCGTCATCATGCTGATGGGCTTGGTGGCCAAGAACGCGATTTTGTTGCTGGACGCCGCTCGGCAGTTGGAGGCTGAGGGCATGGACCGCGAGGAAGCCTTGATGACCGCCGGTCGCAAGCGCCTGCGGCCGATTCTGATGACCACTTTTGCATTGATCGCTGGCATGTTGCCGGTCGCGATTGGCTTGGGCGAGGGCAGTGAGTTCTACCGGCCGATGGCGGTGGCCATCATCGGCGGCACCATCACCTCGACTTTGCTGACGCTGCTGGTGATTCCGACCTTCTATGACAGCATCGAAATTGCACGTGACCGCATGTTCGCGAAGTTCCAGCGCAGATCGGCGCGCTGGAACGGCTTGGTCGCGTTTGTGATGACCTTTGTCGAGGCCATCCTGACCCTGATGTTTGTGCGCTTCGTCTGGCGCATGCTCGTCAAGGTGTGGGGCTTGGTGCGCGGTGGTGGCAAGCCTGCCGCTGCAGCCACCCAGGGCGCTGATTGAGCACTCAGGCCTCAGGCCAGAGGGCTGTGCCCTTCGTCAAGCTCAAACAGTCCTCAAGACTGTTTGAGTCCGGACTCAGAGTAGTCGGCCCGGATTCATCAAGCCCTGGGGATCCAGGGCTTTTTTGATGGCGCGCATCATGTGCAAGGCGACCGGGTCTTTGCGAGAGGCCAGCTCTTCGCGCTTCAATTGGCCGATGCCATGCTCGGCCGAAAATGAGCCGCCATGTAGGGCCACTGCGTCATAAACGGTTTTGTTGATGGCCGCTTCATGCTGGCTCAAAAAATCCTTGGCCGGCACGCCCTCGGGCGCTTGCACGTTGTAGTGCAGATTGCCGTCGCCGAGATGGCCAAAGTCAACCAGCCGCACGCCGGGGAAAGCCTGTAGCAAGGCTGCATCGGTGGTCGCTACAAAACCCGGGATTGCCGAGACGGGCAGGGCGATGTCGTGCTTGACGTTCAGCCCTTCTTGCGCCTGCGCCAGCGGAATCGACTCGCGCAAATGCCACATCGC
The DNA here is from genome assembly GCF_025717555.1 of Paucibacter sp. B2R-40. Taxonomy (GTDB): domain Bacteria; phylum Pseudomonadota; class Gammaproteobacteria; order Burkholderiales; family Burkholderiaceae_C; genus Paucibacter_A. Next base: position 230,440 of record NZ_JAJIRP010000008.1, read on the forward strand.
CTGTGATTGCGCCTGGCTTGCCGCCACCGCCGCGTCGCTGATCACGCCGGCTTCCAAGGCGGCCTCCAGCAAGCTTTCAAACATGGCGCTGGCATGGGCTTCACTTTCGGTGTCTGACAGTTCCAGCAAGACCGTCCAGGGACTGAGGGCCAAGGCTTGCTGCAATTGCGGGAAATGTTTTTTCACCAAGCCCAGCGACACCGCGTTCATCACTTCAAAGCCACTCAGGCTTGCGCCGGCACGGCTTTGCGCCAGGACCAGCAATTGAACGGCCGCGTCCAATGAGTCGCATGCCGCCAGCGCCGTCGTTTGCGCCTTGGGGCAGGGGTAGAGTTTCAATGTGGCGGCGGTAATCACGCCCAGCGTGCCTTCGCTGCCGACAAAAAGGTGGCGCAGGTCGTAGCCGGTGTTGTCTTTGCGCAGGCCCGACAAACCGTGCCAGATTTCCCCGTCGGCTGTCACCACTTCAAGCCCTAAGCACAAATCACGTGCGTTGCCGTAACGCAATACCTGCGTGCCCCCGGCATTGCTGGCGAGGTTGCCGCCTATCGTGCAGGAGCCCTCCGAAGCCAGGCTCAAGGGGAAGAGCAAGCCTTGTTCTGCGGCTGCGTCTTGCGCCGCTTGCAGCACACAGCCGGCGTCGACCGTCATGGTCAGATTGGCCGCATCAATCGCCCGCACTTGCTTCATTCGGCACAAACTGAGCAGCAGTTGCTCGCCAGACGCATCGGGCGTCGAGCCGCCTACCAAGCCGGTGTTGCCGCCTTGCGGCACCAGGCCGACCCCGTAGGCCGCGCAGAGCTTGACGACGGCGGCCACTTGGGCCGTGTCGGCCGGTCTGGCAACCGCCAGCGCGCGACCTTCATAGCGGCGGCGCCAGTCCTGCTCGTAACTGCTGAGGTCGCCCTCGCACAGCAAACCGGCCTCGCCAAGGACGCCGCGCAGCGCTTGCAGAAATTCAGCCTGGCTGAGCATTGGCCGCTGCGGTGTGAGCTTTGGCCGCAGCCAGGCGCAGCCTGACCTGCATCGCGCAAGCGACAAAGATCAACACGCTCAAAAGTACCTCGGCAATGGCCAGCCACATGCCAATGCCGCTTTCACTGGCGGCGCGCACGGCACCTTCGGCAAAGTAGAGCCAGATCATCAGGCTGAGCCAGCGGAAGGTGTAGAGCCGGTAGCGCCACAAACCCGCCATGGGCACCAGCAAAGGCAGGGCCTTGATGGCCAGGGTGCCCCGGCCGGTCGGCGCCAACCAGAGCTCCCAGGCTACGCTCAAGAGAAAAAGGGCGATCAAGGCCGCGAGTGCCAGGTTGCGGGAAAACGCTTCGCGCGAGCTGGCTTGGGTGCGCAGCGGCTCAGCCGGGGAGGGCGGATTCTGGGAGTGAGAGGCAGACATGCTGGCATCATAGCCAGCATGCGCAATCTCTCCACTGAAAAGCTCGACCTGAAGAGCTGGCTTCGACTGCTGATTTCGACCCTCAATCGCTGGCCTTGGCGGCAGACCGTGCAAAGCCTGCGGCTGCGTTTTCGGGAGGGACATCTGGGTCTCACCGCCGGGAGCTTGACCTTCACCACCTTGATTTCCTTGGTGCCGCTGTTGACGGTGATGCTGGCCTTGTTCACGGCCTTTCCGATCTTCGCATCCTTTCAAGCGGCCTTGGAGCAGTACTTCGTCAAGAGCTTGATTCCGGCCAATATTGCCAAGCCCGTCTTGGGCGCCTTGACCCAGTTCGCGTCCAAGGCGAACCGGCTCGGCGCTGTCGGCCTGGTCTTTTTGGGCTTTTCTGCGCTGGCCTTGATGCTGACCATAGACCGCACCTTGAACTCGATCTGGCGCGTGCAGCGGCCCAGGCCCATGGCGCAGCGCGTCTTGGTCTACTGGGCCAGCTTGACCCTGGGGCCATTGCTGCTGGGCGGGAGCTTGGCACTCACCAGTTATGCCGTGACCACGGGGCATGACTACTTCACCACACTGCCCTTCAGTGTCGGTGTGATGTTCAATGCCATCGAGTTGTTGGTGATGGCTTGCGGCGTGGCCGCGCTGTTTCATTACGTGCCCAACACGGTGGTGCGTTGGCGCCATGCCTTGGCCGGCGGTGTGTTTGTAGCCTTGGGTTTTAACTTGGCCAAGAGCGTGCTGGCCTGGTATTTCAAGTCGGTGCCGACCTTCTCAACGCTTTACGGCGCTTTTGCGACCGTGCCAATTTTTCTGGTCTGGCTTTATTCGGGTTGGGTGATTGTTTTGTTAGGTGCCTTGCTGGCCGCCAATGCGCCCAGCTTGAGCAGCGGCATGTTGCGTCGCCCCGATGTGCCCGGCTTGAGCCTGGAGTTGAGCTTGGGTGTCTTGCGCGAGTTGCGCCTGAGCCAGCAACTCGGCGAGGGCGGCGCCAGCAGCTTGGGGCTGGCGCGACGATTGCGCATTGACCCGCTGCAGTTGGAGCCGGTGCTGGATCAGCTGGGCGACCTCGACCTGATCGCCAGGCTCGAAGAAAGCGGCGCCCAGCGCTTGGTGCTTTTGGTGGTGCCGGAGCAGACACCGGCGGCGCCCTTGTTGAATGCCTGCCTGGCGCAGCGTTCAACCGCCTTGGCGCCGCTATGGCAGCGCAGCGATTGGGAAAAAATCAGTCTGGCCCATCTCTTAGGGGTGTAGCACCACCAACAAGGCCACCGCCGCTTCGGTGGCTGATTTGTTGCGAATCGAGTGTGGCCCGTCCACCGCATAACGGGCAGTTTCCCCGCCAAGCAAGTTCTGGCTGCTGCCGCCGGCGCTGATCTCCAGGCTGCCGCTGAGCACGCTCAAGTGCTCACGCGAGCCCGGCTCATGGGCGGCCGAGTCCAAGGCGCCGCCCGGCTCTATCGTCAGCTGATACCACTCGAACTGACCGGCCAGGTCAATCGGACCCAGGATGCGCAGCTGGCACAGCCCGTCCGGGCTGCTCATGCTCGGAATCGAATGTGCGGCGACCCGCTCGATCGCCGGAGCTGCCGGCCTTTCGCCTCCCAAAAGTTCGGACATCTCGACCCGCAATGCATTCGCCAGCCGCCAGACCACGGCGACGGTCGGGTTGGCCTGGTTGCGTTCGATCTGCGACAGCATCGACTTGCTGACACCCGCGCGGCGGGATAGCTCGTCCAGCGACAAACCCTGCGCCTGACGTAAAGCCTGCAAAGTAGCGCCGACTTTGGGCGGCTCTAGACTGTCTATGGTGGGTGCGGACATACTTGACCTCGGATCGGCAATCTTGGATACTGCACGCTGGTTCGATATATCGAACAACGTCCAATTTAACGAATTGTGCATCAGGAGACCTTCAATGAACAATGCCGCTGACTTCTATGCCCACCTGAACACCGAGCTGGAGGGCATTCGCGCCGCCGGCCTGTACAAGAGCGAGCGTGTCATCACCGGTCCGCAAGGTTCACTGGTGCACACCGCAGATGGCCGCGAGGTAATCAATCTCTGTGCCAACAACTATCTGGGCCTGTCCTCCCACCCGCAGGTCATCGAGGCCGCCCACGAAGCTTTGCGCACCCATGGCTACGGTCTCTCGTCGGTGCGCTTCATCTGCGGCACGCAAGACCTGCACAAGACCTTGGAGCAGCGCCTGGCGCGCTTCTTGGGCACCGAGGACACCATTCTTTACGCGGCCGCGTTTGATGCCAATGGCGGCCTGTTCGAGCCGCTGCTGGGCGAGCAAGACGCCATCATCAGCGACGAGCTGAACCATGCGTCCATCATCGACGGCATCCGCCTGTGCAAGGCCAAGCGCTTTCGCTACAAGCACAACGATATGGCCGACCTGGAGCGTTGCCTGATCGAAGCCAAAGCGGCCGGTGCGCGCTTCACTCTGGTCTTCACCGACGGTGTGTTCTCGATGGACGGCACGATTGCCCAGCTCGACAAGATCCGCGAGATCACCGACCGCTACGGCGCGCTCTTGGGCATTGACGAATGCCATGCCAGCGGCTTTGTCGGCAAGACCGGCCGCGGCACGCATGAATACCGCGATGTGTTCGGCAAGATAGACATCATCACCGGTACCTTGGGCAAGGCTTTGGGCGGCGCCTCGGGCGGCTTCACCACCGGCCGGCGCGAGGTGATCGAGTTGTTGCGCCAGCGTTCGCGTCCCTACTTGTTCTCCAACACGGTGGCGCCCAGCATCGTCGGTGCGTCGATTGCCGTGCTTGATCTGCTGGAAGGCTCGACCGCGCTGCGCGACAAGCTCGAAGCCAACACCGCTTACTTCCGCGAGGCCATCCAGGCAGCCGGTTTCGAGATCAAGCCGGGCACCCATCCGATCGTGCCCATCATGGTGCACGACGCGGTGCTGGCGCAAAAGCTCAGTGCACGGATCTTGGAGTTAGGCATCTACGCCGTTGGTTTCTTCTTCCCCGTCGTGCCCAAGGGTCAGGCGCGCATCCGCGTGCAGGTGTCGGCCGGGCATTCGCGCGAGCAGCTGGAGCAAGCGGTCGCCGCCTTCACCCAAGCCGGCCGAGAGCTGGGCCTGATCAAAACCGCCTGAATAAGCAATTTCAATGAGCACCACCAAGATTCTGATCATCGGCGCCAACGGCCAAATCGGCTCCGAGCTGGCCCAGGAACTGGCCTTGCGCCACGGCGACGCCAACATCATCACCAGCGATCTGGCGCCCGAAGGCCGCGTGCCTCAGCTGACGCATGAAATGCTGGACGTGACCGATGCGGCGGCACTGGCCACCGTGGTCAAGCGCCACAGCATCACGCAGATCTATCACCTGGCCGCAGCCCTGTCTGCGACCGGCGAGAAGCACCCCATGTGGGCCTGGGACCTGAATATGAAGGGCCTCTTGAATGTGCTGGAGCTGGCGCGCACGCAAAAGCTGGACCGCATCTTCTGGCCCAGCTCGATCGCCGCGTTCGGCCCGTCGACGCCGGCGCTGGACACGCCGCAGACCACGGTGATGGACCCCACCACCATCTACGGCATCTCCAAGCTGGCGGGCGAGCGCTGGTGCGCCTGGTATCACAAGAATCACGGCGTCGATGTGCGCAGCCTGCGCTACCCCGGCCTGATCAGCTACAAGACCCCTCCGGGCGGCGGCACGACCGATTACGCGATCGAGATCTTTCATTCGGCGCTGAAGACCGGCAAGTACGGCTGCTTCCTGGAGCAAGGTCAGGGCTTGCCGATGATGTATATGGCCGACGCCCTGCGCGCCACCATCGAGCTGATGGAGGCACCGGCCGAGAGCATCAAGCAGCGCGGCAGCTACAACCTCGCCGGCGTCAGCTTCACGCCGGCCGAGATTGCGGCCGAAATTGCGCTGCAGATTCCCGGCTTCGAGATCAGCTATGCGCCGGACTTCCGCCAAGCGATTGCCGCCAGCTGGCCGCAGCGCATCGACGACAGTGAAGCCCAGCGCGACTGGGGCTGGCAACTCAAATACGACCTGCGCGCGATGACGACCGACATGCTCAAAGAGCTGCGTCCGATATTGGGCTTGGCCTAATTCCCAGTGCCTTTGCCTTCAGCGCGACGCGCAGCGCCGCCAGCAAGGCGTCCGGTACTTCGCTCATCAAGGAGTGGCCGGCAGGCAGCATGACGGTCTTGGCGCCCTGCAGCGCCTCGGCCAGCGTCTTGCTCTGCTTGGGCGCCGTCATCTGGTCGCGCGCGCCCAGGATCAAGGTGCTGGGTGCTTTCACTTTGGCAGCCGCTTCCAAGCCGCCGCTGTAGGCATCGCAAAGCCTGAAGTCATGCTCGAACAGATTGACCTCAGTTTGCCGGCTCTGGATGCGGCGCTTGAGTGCTATCTCGCCGCCTTGCAGCCAAGCGCCCGGCCCCGGGTAAGACGGCTTGCTGGCCCAGCTTGAAAACGAGAATTGATTGACCATGGCGATCGCTTTGTCGGGCTGCGCTGCCGCCGTGTTCAGCAAGGCTTCCGAGACCTTCATCGGATAGGCCGTGGCCAGCAGCGCCAGATGGCTGGCTCGAGCAGGCTGGCGGGCCGCCGCCTCCAGCGCAATCAGCGAACCCATGCTGTGGCCGACCAAGGCCGTATTGCCGTGTACCCCGGCTGCATCCAGCAAGGTCCAGACCCAGTCGGCCAAGTCGGCAATGCTGCTCAAGACCGGCCCGGCGCTGCGCCCATGGCCGGGCAGATCGACCGCTAGCACCGCATGCCCATGGTGTGCAAACCAGCGCGCCAGCAAGGTCCAGACGCTGTGGTCATTGAGCGCACCGTGAACAAAGACGATGGCGGGTAGGGCGGGGTCCAGCGGCTTGCCACCGGTATAGGCATAGGCTTCAAAGCCATTGACGATCAATTTCATGCTGTTTTGCTCCTAGGCCTTGGCTGCGATTTTCAGCGCGCGCTTCAAATCGGCGATCAGATCATCGGCATCTTCGAGGCCGATCGAGAGGCGGATGCTGCCCGGCGCAATGCCGGCCAGCGCCAAGGCTGCGTCATCCATGCGGCTGTGCGTGGTGGACGCCGGATGTATCACCAGCGAGCGGCAGTCCCCAACATTGGCAAGATGCGAAAAAATCTGCAGTGCCTCAATGAAAGCGCGGCCCTGGGCACGCGTGCCCTTCAGATCAAAGCTGAACACCGAGCCGCAACCGCGCGGCAGCAGGCGCTGCGCCAAGGCGTGGCTGGCGTGGCTAGGCAAACCCGGATAGCCGACCCGCTCGACCATCTCGTTAGCATCCAGGAACTCGGCAATTTTCTGTGCGTTCTGCACATGACGCTGCATGCGAAGAGACAAGGTTTCTATGCCTTGCAGAATCAACCAGGCCGTGTGCGGGCTCATGCAAGCGCCAAAGTCGCGCAGACCCTCGCGGCGAGCGCGCAGCAAAAAGGCGCCGACGGTGCTTTCCTCGGCAAACACCATGTCATGGAAGCCGGCATAGGGCTCACACAGCTCTGGGAACAGGCCATGCTTGTCATGCGCGGCCTGCCAGTCAAAGGCGCCGCTGTCGACCAAGACGCCGCCCACCACAGTGCCGTGGCCGGACAAAAACTTGGTCGCCGAGTGATAAACCAGATCGGCGCCATGCTCGAAAGGCCGCATCAGGTAGGGCGTGGTCAGCGTCGAGTCGACCAACAAAGGCAGGCCGGCTTCGTGGGCGATGGACGCAATCGTCGGAATGTCCAGTACATCGAGGCCGGGGTTGCCCAGCGTCTCGCCGAACAGCAGCTTGGTATTGGGCCTGATCGCCGCGCGCCAGCCGTCGATATCACCGGGCCGCACAAAGCTCGTCTCGATACCGAAGCGGCGCAGCGTGTAGTGCAGCAGATTGTGCGAGCCGCCGTAGAGCGCGCCCGACGAAACGATGTGGGAGCCCGCGCCCGCCAGCGTGGCGATGGCCAGATGCAGCGCCGCTTGGCCGCTGGCCGAGGCGATCGCGCCCACGCCGCCCTCAAGCGCAGCGACCCGTTCCTCGAACACGGCGGTGGTCGGGTTCGACAGGCGCGAATAGACATGTCCGGCCCGCTCCATATTGAACAGCGAGGCGGCATGCTCGGCGTTCTCGAACACAAACGAGGTGCTCAGGTGCAGCGGCGTGACGCGCGCGCCGGTGCTCGGGTCGGGTGCGGCCCCGGCGTGTAGCGCCAAGGTGTCAAAAGCAGGGTCTGCATAGCCTGACATGGTGTCTCCCAGGTGTTGGTTGGGCGCATTGTGTGCTATGTTCCTAGCCAGTAAAAAATTTGGGTTCGAGCCATATCGGCGACCCACTCATTCAGGAGTCAGCGCATGAAAGTCGTCGATATTTTGCGGGTCAAAGGTGGCACGCTGTTCACGGTGACGCCAGAGGAAGCTCTGTCACAGGCGGTGACCACCATGGCCGAGCGCGATATGGGCTCCTTGGTGGTGATGGAGCATGGCGATTTGGTCGGTATGTTGACCTTTCGCGAGGTCATCGTTGCGGTGGTGAAAAACGGTGGCTCGGTCGGCACCTTGCGGGTGCGCGGCGTGATGGACGACCATCCGCTGACCTGCACGCCCGAAACCGAAATCGACGAAGTGCGCCGCATGATGCTCGGCCGCCACGCTCGCTATATGCCGGTCTTGAACGGCAGAACCTTGCAAGGCGTGATCTCGTTTTACGACGTCGCCAAGGCAGTGGTCGATGGCCAAGACTTTGAAAACCGCATGCTCAAGGCCTATATTCGTGATTGGCCGCTCGAAGACAACCCCGAGAGCGCCGGCGAATCCAAGTTGTGATCCGTTGAGTTTCTTGAAGTAGCGGCCTTCGGGCCGCTTTTTGTTTGGCGGCCGATAGAATCCATCCGCCCCCAGCTAAACAGGTTCCCCATGTCAGGCAGTACTTTCGGCGAGTTGTTCCGTGTCACCAATTTTGGCGAAAGCCATGGCCCCGCGATTGGCTGCGTGATCGACGGTTGCCCACCGGGCCTGCCCCTGAGCGAGGCCGATATCCAGCCCGAGCTGGACCGCCGCCGCCCGGGCACCTCGCGCCACGTGACGCAGCGCAACGAACCCGACGCGGTCGAAATCTTGTCCGGCGTCTATGAAGGCCTGACCACCGGCACGCCGATTTGCCTGCTGATCAAGAACCAGGATCAGCGCAGCAAGGACTACGGCAATATCCTCGACACTTTCCGACCTGGCCACGCCGACTACAGCTACTGGCGTAAATATGGCCTACGCGACCCGCGCGGTGGCGGCCGCAGTTCGGCCCGACTCACAGCCCCCATGGTCGGCGCAGGTGCAGTCGCGCGCAAATGGTTGAAGGAAAAATACGGTTGCGAGTTCCGCGGCTGCATGACGCAGCTGGGCGAGCTGGAGATCCCGTTTGAGGGCTGGCAGCATGTGGCGAACAATCCCTTCTTCGCTGCCAACGCCAGCAAGATTGAAGAGCTCGAAGCCTATATGGACGCGCTGCGCAAGTCCGGCGACTCGGTCGGCGCGCGCATCCGCGTTGAGGCCACTGGCGTGCCCGTGGGCCTGGGCGAGCCCCTGTTCGACAAGCTTGATGCCGACATCGCCTATGCCTTGATGGGCATCAACGCGGTCAAGGGCGTCGAAATCGGTGCGGGTTTTGGCGTCGTCGCGCAGCGCGGCAGCGAGCACGGTGATGAACTGACGCCGCTGGGCTTTGCATCGAACAATTCCGGCGGCATGTTGGGCGGCATCTCGACCGGCCAGGACATCGTGGCAAGCATCGCCATCAAGCCGACCAGTTCGATCCGCACGCCTAAAGCGTCCATCAACCGGGCCGGCGAGGTGTCATCGGTTGAAACCTTTGGCCGCCACGACCCTTGCGTGGGCATCCGTGCCACGCCCATCGCCGAAGCGATGTTGGCCCTGGTCTTGATGGATCACGTCTTGCGCCACCGTGCGCAATGTGGCGATGTGGTGTTGCCGATCGAAGCCATCGCGGCTTCTAACGTCCAAAGCTGATGCCCCAACTCCATGCCTGAAGCCGCAGCGTCCAAGCGCACGCTGGCGGCTTGCAGCGCGCTGTCCTGCGCCTACTTTGCCGCCATCGGCGGCTTCAACCCTTACGCGCCTCTTTGGTACAAGGAGCTGGGCCTGCCGGTGGTAGCGATCGGCTTGCTGGTGTCCTTGGCGAGTTGGACCCGGCTGTTCGCGCCCTATGCCTGGGGCGCCTTGGCCGACCGGCGCGGCCAGCGCACCAAAATCATCCGCTGGGCCGCAGTCACCAGTTTTGTGGCCGGCTTGGGCTTTCTCGTGCCGCCGCCTTGGGCTTCGGTGACGACGCTGGCCGCTGCCACGTTTTTGATGTTCACCTTCAACGCGGCCATCGTGCCGCTGATGGAAACCTTGGTCGCGGCGCAGTTGATGACGGCCGAGGGCGGCATGGATGCGCGCCGTTATGGCCAGGTGCGGGTCTGGGGTTCGGTAGGGTTTTTGGCCACCGTCTTGCTGGCCGGCTGGTGGTTCGAGCATTTCGGCATGCAGGCTTTCGCCATCACCACCTTGGTCTTGCTGGGACTGGTGGTGGTGATGGCATGGCGCTTGCCTGAGCAGCCGGAGCAGCCTCATTCGGCGCATGCGCCCAGCCCGCCTATTGCAGAGGTGATGCGCCGCCCAGAGGTGCGCTGGTTCTTTGCCGGCGTGTTCTTGACGGTGCTGGCGCATACGGCGCTCTACACCTTCTTTAGCCTTTATCTGGATTCGCTAGGCTATGGCAAGCAAATCGTCGGCTTGTTGTGGGCCGCTTCGGTGGTGGTCGAGATTGCCTGGTTTGCCTTGCAGGGCAGGGTCATGGAGCGCGGCAGTCTGCATCATTGGCTGATCGCGGCCGCGCTGGCGACGGCCCTGCGCTTTGGCGTGACTGGTGCTTTTGCCGGCAGCCTGTGGGTCTTGTTCCTGGCCCAATGTCTGCATGCGATCACCTTCGCAGCCCAGCACACCGCCTGCATCGCCCTGGTAACGCGCTATTTCCCCGGCCAATTGCGTGGCCGTGGCCAGGCTTTGTATACCGTCTTGGGCTATGGCTGCTCGGGGGTTTTGGGCAGTCTGGCGGGCGCGTGGTTGGTGTCCTACACTGGCTATGCGGCAGTGTTCGGCGTTGCAGCACTGGCGGCCTTGCTCAGTGCATTTTGCTGCTGGCGCAGCTTGGTCTTGGATGTCCGTCAAGCCTGAGGCTTTCTTTTGATCGCGACCGAGTGCAGGTCGTGCCACAAAATCTGCACTTCGTCACGACGGCTATCGCTTAGGTCAGAGCCCATCCCTACACTGCGCCCACTTTCGACAACAGACAGATTGGGGACTCCATGCGCAAACAATGGCTTTTCGGCGGTATTGCTGCCGCAGTGCTGGTCGGTGGGGCGGTTGCGGTATTTGCCAGCAAGGGCGATCCGGCTGCTAAGCCGACCAAGCCGGGTGAGGACAAGGCGGCGGTGGCGCTGGAGTTCGTGCCGGCCGAGGTGATCAAGCCGACCCTGACCAGCATGCCGGCCTTGATCGAGTTTTCCGGCCCCCTGGTAGCACCCGGCACGGTCATCGTGCGGGCCAAGTCGACCGGCACGCTGCTGAATCTGAGCGTCAGCGAAGGCAGCCGCGTCAAGGCCGGCCAAGCCTTGGGTCAGCTCGATCTGGAAGAGCTCCGCTACCGGGTCGCCGAGCGCAGCGCCAGTGTCGAGTCGGCGCGCGCGCAGCTGGACCAGGCCGAGCGCCAGTTCAAAGCCAACCAAGGCCTGGCCGAGCAGAAGTTCATCGCCTCTACCGCGCTCGACACCTCGCGGGCCAGTCTGGAGACCGCGCGCGCCCAAGTGGCCACAGCCAAGGCGCAGCTCGACACCATGCAAGTGACGCTGCGCCAAGCGGCCTTGGTGGCGCCTATCAGCGGCGTCGTATCCAAACGCCATGCGCTGCCGGGTGAGAAGTTGTCGCCCGAGCAGCAGATTCTGAGCATTGTTGACTTGAGCCGCCTGGAGCTGGCAGGCCTGGTCGGCACGCACGAAGTCAGCCGTTTGAAGCCCGGCATGCCGGTGCAAATCCGCGTTGAAGGCTCGGACCGCAATGTCGAGGCACGCATCAGCCGTATCGCCCCGGCGGCCGAGCCGGGCACGCGCTCGATCGGCGTCACGCTTGAATTGGCCAACCCCAAGGAAGAATTCCGAGCCGGTCAGTACGCGATGGCCAAGGTGGAGCTGCCCGACGACGCGCAGCGTTTGACGGTACCAGTGGCCGCTGTTACCAGCAATGCCGGCCAAGACGGCGTTTGGTTGATCGAAAACGGCGCTTTGCTGCGCCGCATCGTCACGACCGGTCGCAGCGATGCGCGCGAAGGCCGGGTCGAGGTGCTGCAAGGCCTCAGCCCTGGCTCGCAAGTGCTGGCGGCCCGCTTTGATAATCTGCGTGAAGGCGCCAAGGCCTCGGTGGTGGTGAGCAAGACCAAGGTCGCCGAAGCCACAAAGTCCACCGCCGCCGCGTCGAACTGAGGCCCAGATCATGTGGATGACCAAAGTTTCGATCCAGAACCCGGTCTTCGCGACCATGGTGATGGTGGCGCTGTGCGTGCTGGGTATTTTTTCCTACAGCAAGCTGGGCGTGGAAAACATGCCCGATATCTCCATCCCCGTCGCCTCGGTGGATGTGCGCTACCCCGGCGCTTCGCCTGAGGCGGTCGAGCGCGAAGTGGCCAAGCCACTTGAGGAAGCGCTCAACACCATTGCCGGCGTCGAGAAGGTGATGTCGCGCAGCTTTGAGGGGCGTGTGCAAGCGCAGGTCGAGTTCGGCCTCAACACCGATATGGGCCGTGCCATGCAGGAGGTGCGCGACCGCGTCGCCGCGGCGCAGGCCGCCTTCCCTAAAGATGTGAAGACGCCCACCGTGGCGCGCGCGCAGATCGAGGATAACCAGCCCATCGTGCTGGCGGCATTGATGAGCAAGACGCGGCCGGCGCGCGAGCTGTCGATGATGAGCGAGTTGATCATTGCCAAGCGCCTGGGCCGGGTCGACGGCGTGGCGCGAGTCGACGTCAGCGGCATGGTGCTGCGCGAGGTGCGCATCGATCTGGACCCTTTGCGTTTGCGCGCTTATGGCGTGACGCCGGCGGAGATTTCGACTGCGCTGCGTGAGGCCAATAACGATCAGCCGGTCGGCCTGATCTCCGACAAAACGGCCGACGCGATCCTGCGTGTCGAAGGCCGGGTCAAGGATCCCAAGCAGTTCGCCAATATCGTCGTCGCCAGGCGTGGCAATCTGGTGCTGACCTTGGGCGATCTGGGTACTCTGGTCGAGCGTGAGCGCGAGCCCGACAGCCTGGCTCGCATCAATGGTGCGCAGGCCGTCACCTTCAATGTCTTCAAGCAGCAAGACTCCAATATCGTGACCACCGGCGAAGGCGTCAAGGAGGCGATGGAAGAGCTGCGCAAGAACCTGCCCAAGGACGTCGAGCTGAACCTGATCTACGCGTCCAGCGACAACGTCAAGAACTCGTTGGAAGGGCTCAAGCACACGCTGGTCGAAGGTGCCTTGCTGACTGTGGCGATCGTGTTCTTGTTCCTGCATAGCTGGCGCTCGACCATCATCACCGGCCTGACGCTGCCGATCGCGGTGATCTCCAGTTTCATCGCTGTGCACGCTTTGGGCTTCACGCTGAACTTCATGACCATGATGGCGCTGAGCCTGTGCATTGGCTTGCTGATCGATGACGCCATCGTGGTGCGAGAGAACATCGTGCGCCATGTCGGCATGGGCAAAGACCACCGCACAGCGGCTTTTGACGGCACCAACGAAATTGGCTTGGCCGTGATGGCCACCACGTTTGCCATCTGCGCAGTGTTTGTGCCCATCGCTTTCATGGGCGGCATCATCGGCAAGTTCTTCTACCCCTTCGGCATCACCGTCGCGGTTGCGGTGCTGGTGAGCTTGTTCGTCAGCTTCACGCTGGACCCCATGCTCAGCTCGATCTGGAAGGACCCACCGAGCACCTACCTGAAGCGCGTACCGGTGATCGGCCACCTGATTCGCGCCACCGACCGCGGCATGGACCTTTTGCACATCGCTTATGAGCGCACGATTCGCTGGGCTTTTTCGGGCCGGCGCTACCGCGTGTTTGTGCCGCCGCTGCCGGCCTTTGGGCGCCCGTTTGGCGCCGACGGTCAACGCGATCGCAACCAGCCACGCCGCCTGCGTTTCGCCACCATCACGCCGCGCGGCCTGGTGATGTCGATAGGCGCGGCCAGCTTTGTTGTGGCCTTGGGTTTGAGCGCCTTCGTCGGCAGCGAGTTCGCGCCCAAGACCGATGACAGCTTCATCCAGGTCAACCTGCGCATGCCGACGGCCTCCAGCCTGGAGCGCAGCAATATCAAGGTCGCGCAGATCGAAGAGATCTTGTCGCAATACAAAGAAATCAAGACCATCTCAACCAGCGTCGGCGGCACCGGCGAGGGCATGACGACGGGCCGCAACCAGGCCACCTTGAGCATTGCCCTGGTGGATAAAAAGGACCGCAAGCGCAGCCAGAAGCAGCTGGAAGACGCCTTCCGTGCCGACATCGCCAAGCTGCCCGGCGTGGACGCCAGCGTCGGCGGCGACCGCTCGATCTGGATCACCATCCTGGGCACCGACCCGACCGTCTTGACCGAAGTGGCCAATGATCTGGTCGCCAGGATCAAGAAGGTACCCGGTGCGGTGGACGTGGAAACCACCGTCAAGCAAGGCCTGCCGGCCTATGCTGTCAAGCTGAAGGATTCGGCCGTGCGTGAGTTGGGCCTGACCGCGCCGCAACTGGCCGCCTCGCTGCGCGCCTATGTCAATGGCGATGTGGCGACCTACTGGACCACGCCGGACGGCAACCAGGTCGAGGTGCTCTTGCGCCTGCCGGTCGAACAACGCCAGCGGGTAGATCAGATGCTCAAGCTGCCGGTGGCCTTTGCCAAAGACGGCTCGCCGATCTCGCTGGATCAGGTGGCCACGATCGAGTCGGTGTTCAACCCCGAGGTGATCCGTCGCCAGAACCTGCAGCGCCGCGAGGCCGTGTTTGCCGGCACCGAAGGGCGCCCGTCCGGCGACGTCAATGCCGACGTGCAGAAGATGATCAAGTCCATGCAGTTGCCGCCCGGTGTGAGCTTCAATGTGGACGGCGCCGGCAAGCAGCAGGCCGAGGCTTTCAAGGGCTTGCTCGCGGCGATGGGTCTGGCCGTGATCTTCATCTACATCGTGCTGGCCAGCCAGTTCGGCAGCTTTGTGCAGCCGATTGCCATCATGGCCTCGCTGCCCTTGGCATTGATCGGCGTGATGCTGGCCTTGCTGTTGACTGGATCGACGCTGAATGTGTTCTCGATGATAGGCCTGGTGATGCTGATGGGCTTGGTCAGCAAGAACGCGATTTTGCTGATCGACTTTGCCAACCAAGCCCGCAAGGGCGGTGCCACCATCCCCGAAGCCTTGCTGCAAGCCGGCCTGGTGCGCATGCGGCCCATCATCATGACCACGGCAGCGATGGTGTTCGGCATGTTGCCGATGGCGCTGGCCTTTAATCAAGGCGGCGAGGTGCAGGCACCGATGGGCCGCGCCATCATCGGCGGTGTCATCACGTCGACGCTGCTGACCCTGATCGTGGTGCCGGTGCTGTACTCGTATCTGGTGCGGGAGCGCAAGCCCAAACTCAAGTCAAGTACGGCCGGGGCGGTCGCAGGGGGCGGCTTGGTGCTTGCCCCCGGCGGCGATGACTGATTGATCTTGCGCGGGCGTTTTTCATGTGCAAAAGGGGCGTTTCGACGCCCCTTTTTCTTTGGGTATACAAGTCACGCTGCTATCCTTGGTAGCCCATGCTTAAGCACCCGCCGCTTCATCAATTTATGTCACAAGGCCTTGCGGCGCTATTGCTGGCTTTGTGTTTGATTTCGCCCACCCATGCGGGTTTGCGTCTGCTGAGTGAGGAGTTTCCGCCCATCAGCTTTACGGAAAAAGGGGTTGCGCGCGGCATGGCCGTGGAGATCGTGCAGGAAATTCAGCGTCGCCAAGGAGGGAATTTGGCGATTGAATTTTTACCCTGGGCCAGAGCTTTTCGAGAGGCCAAAGGCGTGGGCGAGGTGGCACTGTTTTCAATGGCGCGGACACCGGAGCGAGAAAAGCAGTTCAAGTGGGTAGGTCCTATAGTGACCTTTTACAGCTCGATTTATGCACCCGCCAAGGACGGCATGAGACTGCGCAACTTGGATGACGCCAAGCGAGCACCAGCCGTGCTCGTGGTGCGCGACTGGTTCACCGCCGAGGAGTTGAAAACCTTGGGCTTTCAAAACTTGGTCAGTGTCAGCGACCCCGTCATAGCGATCAAGATGCTGTTGGCCAAGCGGGCGCCATTCTTTGCCTCCGAGCGTTTGTCCATGCCGGACATCCTGGCCAAGGCCGGCATTGCGGAGGATTCGCTCGAGATCGTCTACAGCTACGCCAGCTCCGAAGGCTATATCGCTTTTTCACTCGATACGCCCGATGCCACGGTCAAGGCCTGGGCCGAAAGACTGCGCGAGATGAAGCGCGACGGCAGCTTTCTGAGTATCTACAAGCGCTGGTTGCCCAAAGACAACCCGCCGCTAGATAAATAGCCTCACCGGCGCCGTATTCAGCACTCGACAATATTGACCGCCAAGCCGCCGCGTGCGGTCTCCTTGTACTTGGTCATCATGTCCGCACCGGTGTCGCGCATGGTCTTGATGACCTTGTCCAGGCTGACGAAGTGGGTGCCATCGCCGCGCAAAGCCATGCGGGCGGCGTTGATCGCCTTGACGGAAGCAATCGCATTGCGCTCGATGCAGGGGATCTGCACCAGGCCGCCGACCGGGTCGCAGGTCAGGCCCAGATGGTGTTCCATGCCGATCTCGGCCGCGTTCTCGACTTGCTCCGGCGTGCCGCCCATCACTTGGCAGAGCGCACCGGCCGCCATCGAGCAGGCCACACCGACCTCGCCCTGGCAGCCGACTTCGGCGCCTGATATCGAAGCGTTTTCCTTGTACAGGATGCCGATGGCTGCGGCGGTCAGCAGAAAATCAATGACGCCTTCTTCATTCGCCCCGTGATAGAAGCGCGTGTAGTAATGCAGCACGGCGGGCACGATGCCGGCCGCGCCATTGGTTGGCGCGGTGACCACGCGGCCACCGGCGGCGTTCTCTTCATTGACGGCCAGCGCATACAGATTGACCCAGTCCATCACCTGCAGCGGGTCACGCAGGGCGGCCTCCGGATTGGCCGTCAGGTCACGGTGCAGTTGTGCGGCGCGGCGTTTGACCTTGAAGCCGCCCGGCAGCACGCCCTCGGTCTTGCAGCCGCGCACCACGCAGTCCTGCATGGTCTGCCAGATCTTCAGCAGGCCGGCGCGAGTCTCTTCGTCGCTGCGCCAATGGCGCTCATTGCGGCGCATGATCTCGGCGATGCTGATGCCATGTTCTTTGCAAATCTTCAGTAAATCGTCGCCGCTGTGGAAAGGGTAGGGCAGCACCTGCGAATCGGGAGCAATCACTTTTTGTTTGCTGCCATCGGCGGCTACCTCGTCGCTGACGATGAAGCCGCCGCCGACCGAGTAATAGGTGCGTTCCTGAATCTCGACCTCGTTCGCGTCATAGGCCACAAAGCGCATGCCGTTGGCATGAAAGGGCAGGCTTTGGCGGCGGAAGAAGACCAGATCCTTGGCCTCGTTGAAGGCAATCGGATGTTCGCCCAGCAGGCTCAAGTTGCCGCCGCGAATGCCGTCCAGGTAAAGCCCTACTTGCTCGACATCGACGCTATCCGGCTCATGGCCGGCCAGACCCAAGAGTACCGCTTTGTCGGTGCCGTGGCCCTTGCCGGTAGCACCCAGCGAGCCATACATCTGCGAGACCACGCGGCTGGTCTTCTCCAGTAGTCCTTCGTGACGCAGGCGCAGCGCAAACAAGCGCGCGGCGCGCATGGGACCGACTGTGTGGGAGCTGGAAGGCCCAATGCCGATCTTGAACAAGTCGAAAACTGAAACGGCCATGTCAGGCCTCCATCAAAAATGTCAGCGAAAAAAAACCGACGGCGCGGCAGTGGTGCGCGCAGTCGGTTCGAGTGGCTAGTGGCTGATCAAGCCTCGTAGTCGCTCATCGGAGGGCAGGAGCAAGACAGATTGCGGTCGCCCCAGACGTTGTCGACGCGGCCAACCGGCACCCAGTACTTCTGGCGGCGCAGCGTGGCGACCGGGTAGGCCGCCTCTTCGCGGCTGTAGCCATGCGTCCACTCGGCCTTCAGCAAAGCCTCGGCCGTGTGTGGCGCGTTGACCAGCGGGTTGTCTTCGCGCGACCAAGTGCCATCCGCCACCTTGGCGATTTCGGCCCGGATGGCCAGCATCGCGTCGCAAAAACGATCCAGCTCGAACTTGGACTCGCTCTCGGTCGGCTCCACCATCAAGGTGCCGGCCACCGGGAAGGACAGAGTCGGCGCATGGAAGCCGTAGTCGATCAAGCGCTTGGCCACGTCTTCGGCGCCCACGCCGGTTGCGTCCTTCAATGGGCGGATGTCCAAGATGCACTCGTGCGCAACGCCGCCGCCCTTGATGCCTTCGATATTGCTGCTGAAGTGAATGTCATAGGCTCCGGCCAAGCGCGCCGCCACATAGTTGGCTGACAGGATCGCGACCTCGGTCGCGGCCTGCAGGCCGTCGGCGCCCATCATGCGGCAGTACATCCAGCTGATAGGTAGAACCGCCGCATTGCCCAGAGGGGCGGCCGAAACCGCACCGATCGCGGTCTCGCTGACATAGCCGCCAGAGCGGTGGGTTGGCAGATAAGGCACCAGATCGGCGACCACGCAAACCGGGCCCACGCCCGGACCGCCGCCGCCATGAGGAATGCAGAAGGTCTTGTGCAGATTCAGGTGCGAGACATCACCGCCGAACTCGCCGGGAGCTGCCACGCCGACCAGCGCATTCATGTTTGCGCCGTCCACATAGACACGCCCGCCATGGCTCTTCACCAGCGCGCAGATCTCCTTCACATGGGTGTCAAACACCCCGTAGGTGGAAGGGTAGGTGATCATGATGGCGGCCAGATTGGCACTGTGCTGTTCGCACTTGGCCTTCAGGTCGACCAGATCGATATTGCCGTCCTTGTCGCATTTGGTGACGACGACGGTCATGCCAACCATCTGTGCCGAGGCCGGGTTGGTGCCATGGGCCGATTCGGGGATCAGGCAGATCTTGCGCTGAGCCTCGCCGCGTGCTTCGTGGAAGGCCTTGATGGCCAACAAGCCGGCGTACTCGCCTTGCGAGCCGGCATTGGGCTGCAAGGAGATGCCGGCGTACCCGGTCGCTTGGCACAGCCAGGCTGTCAGCTGCTCGTTCAGCAAGGCAAAACCCTTCAGCTGATCGTGCGGCGCGAAGGGGTGAATGTTTGCGAACGCTGGCCAAGTGATCGGGATCATCTCGGATGTCGCGTTCAGCTTCATCGTGCAAGAGCCCAGCGGGATCATCGAGCGGTCCAGCGCCAAGTCCTTGTCCGACAGGCCGCGCAAATAGCGCAGCATCTCCGTCTCGGAGTGGTAGCGGTTGAAGACTGGGTGAGTCAGGTAGGCGCTGCTGCGCTGCAGCTCGGCCGGGATCAGGCTGGCTACGCCCTTCGCAAACGCGCTGAAGTCGGCCTTGGCCTTGCCGGCCGAGAATACCTCAAGCAGCGCCTGCAAATCGGCACGGGTGGTGGTTTCGTCCAGCGAGATGCTGACGATCTCAGGCGAGGCGCGGCGCAGATTCATACCGGCGGCCACCGCAGCGGCGAGGATGCCATCGGTCTTGCCGCCGGTGTTGACGGTCAGCGTATCAAAGGCGCTTGCGTTGGCCAGCGTCCAGCCCAGGCCTTGCAGGCTTTGCGCCAGCACCGCCGTGAAGCTGGCGACGCGCTGAGCGATGCGCTTCAGGCCCACAGGGCCGTGATAGACCGCATACATGCTGGCGACGACGGCCGGCAAGACCTGGGCGGTACAGATGTTCGAAGTGGCTTTTTCGCGGCGGATATGCTGCTCGCGCGTCTGCAGCGCCAGGCGGTAGGCCGGCGCGCCATGCGCGTCGATGCTGACGCCCACCAAGCGGCCGGGCAGGCTGCGTTTGTATTCGTCCTTGCAGGCCATATAGGCGGCGTGTGGGCCCCCATTGCCCATGGGCATGCCGAAGCGCTGGGTATTGCCCACGGCGATGTCGGCGCCCATCTCGGCGGGCGCTTTGATCAAGGTCAGCGCCAGCAAATCGGCGGCGGCGATCAGCAATGCGCCTTGGCCGTGAACAGCGTCGGCGGCAGCTTGCAGGCTGCGCACATCACCGTTCACGCCGGGGTATTGCAGCAGCGCGGCGAAGCATTCGCTCTTGCCCGCATCTGCGGCAGGGCCAACTTGCACCGTCAAGCCCAGCGGCTTGGCGCGGGTCTGCACCACTTCAAGCGTCTGCGGCAGCACGTCATCGGCGACATAAAAGACTTGCGACTTGCTCTTGCCCACGCGAGCGGCAAGCGTCATCGCCTCGGCGGCGGCGGTCGCTTCGTCCAACATCGAGGCATTGGCGATGGCCATGCCGGTCAGGTCGGTGACCATGGTCTGGAAGTTGACCAAGGCCTCCATACGACCTTGCGAAATTTCGGCCTGGTAAGGCGTGTAGGCGGTGTACCAGGCGGGGTTTTCAAGGATGTTGCGCAGGATGACGCCTGGGGTCAGCGTGTCGTAATAGCCCTGGCCGATATAGCTTTTCAGAATCTTGTTCTGAGCGGCAACTGCTTTCAACTCGGCCAGCGCCTGCGCTTCCGAGGCGACAGCCGGCAAGCGCATCGCGTTGCTGCGTTTGATGTTGGCGGGAACCACCGCATCGATCAGCGCACGGCGCGAGGCGGCGCCGATCACCGACAGCATGCCGGCTTCATCGCTGGCATCTGGGCCGATGTGGCGGGCGTGGAACTCAGCGGCGTTTTCCAACGCGACCAGGGGCTTGTTAGCAGACATCAACATGGCAAATCCTTGCGAGGCGGGCCGCACTTGTGGTGAGACCAGCCTCAATCTTTTATTCTCTTCGAGCGCCCACCAAGCTCATGTTGATAGGCGCGCAGCAAAACGCTATCAGCTGTTTTTGACCAGCTCGTCGTAAGCAGCGCTGTCCATCAAACCGTCGAGTTCGGCAGCGTTGCTGAGCTTGACCTTGAAGAACCAGCCGGCCTTCAGCGGGTCGGTATTGGCCAGCGATGGGTCGTCGCGCAGCGCTTCGTTGACTTCGGTGATTTCGCCGCCCACAGGCATGTACACATCGGCCGCCGCTTTCACGGACTCAACCACGCCGGCCACTTCCTTGGCGGCGAAACTCGTACCCACCGAAGGCAGGTCCACGAACACCACGTCGCCCAGCGCGTCTTGCGCGTGCACGGTGATGCCCACGGTGACAACGCCGTCGGCTTCGATCTGGACCCATTCGTGGTCGTGCGTGTACTTGATGTTGCTCATGCTGTGCTCCGTGTAGCGATGGAAAAAGGGAAATTAACCGCGGAAATATCCGTTGGGCGTGAACGGCGTGCTGCTGACCGTCATCGGCGTACGCTTGTCGCGAACGATCGCAAACACTTCGGTGCCCAACGCCGCATATTCTTTGCTCAGATAGGCCAAGGCGACTGGTTTGCCGACCGTTGGGCCTAGCGTGCCGCTGGTGACGATACCGACCTCAAGCCCGTCGGCATTGACCAATTTGGCGCCTTCACGCACCGGCATGCGCTCCGAGCTGACCAAGCCGACGCGCTTGCGCGCCGCACCTTGGGCGAGCTGGGCGTCAACCACGGCCGCACCGGGGTAGCCGCCGGCGCGCGCACCACCGGCGCGGCGCACCTTTTGGATCGCCCAGGTCAGCGAGGCTTCAACCGGGGTGATTTCGGTGTTGATGTCATGGCCATAGAGGCACAGGCCGGCTTCAAGACGCAGCGAGTCGCGTGCACCCAAGCCGATCGGCTTGACTTCGGGCTGGGCCAAGAGCTTGCGGGCCAATGCTTCGGCTTGGTCGCCGGCGACGGAAATTTCGAAACCGTCTTCGCCGGTGTAGCCGGAACGGGTCAGGAAGGTCTCAATGCCGTCCAGATTGAAGAAGCCGCCGGTCATGAAGGTCAGCTTGGCCACATCCGGGTTCAGGCGCGACAGCGCAGTCACTGCTTGCGGGCCTTGCAATGCCAACAGCGCTTGATCGGGCAGGGGCAAGACCTGGCACTTGTCGCTAATCCTTGCTTGCATGTGCGCGATGTCTTGCACCTTGCAGCCGGCGTTGACGACCACAAACAGGTCGTCCGGGCGGCGCGCAATCATCAAGTCATCGAGGATGCCGCCGGCCTCATTGGTAAACAGGGCGTAGCGCTGCTTGAACAGGCCCAGATCGATCACGTCGACCGGCACGATAGTTTCCAACGCAGCGCTGGCGCCGTCGCCCTTGAGCAGCACCTGGCCCATGTGCGAGACGTCAAACAAGCCGGCCGCGGCGCGGGTGTGCTTGTGCTCGGCCATCACGCCCATCGGATATTGCACCGGCATGTCGTAGCCGCCGAAGGGCACCATCTTGGCGCCGAGTTCGATGTGCAGCGCGTGCAGCGGGGTCTTCAGCAGGGGGGCGGCGTTGGTGTCGGAACTGGACATGGCGGAAATCCTTCGAGGGCAGTCAACTGACCTACTCCAACCAAGGAGTAGGGGGGATGCCCTCGCTGTCCGCTTTACTTGAGAGATTGGCCGCCGGCGTATCGCCCGCAGCTTGCCCCTTCAGTGGACGGGCTCAAAGACCCGTCTCTCTCCAGTGAGGACGCCCGACGTTTTGTGAACGGGCGTTTTATCAGTCCTTTTGCCTGAGCGTTCGCAGCGTGGGATCACCAGTGCCACTGCGCCTTCGGCGGCTCCCGCGAGGGAACTCTCTCCTGACGGGGCGCATTGTAGCCATGGATTGCCAGCACCGCGCCAAGCTCTGAGACCAGACTCTGGCGCCAAAGCCGGGGCTTGTGCAAATTGCCCGCAAATTACCCTTGAATAGGCAGCCTCCACTGCGCTTTGTGCAAGGTCCGTTCTCACTATCCTTGTCGAATCTGGGCTCGAATGCCCAAACACGCCCAAATTTCGACCCGGAAAGACGCCGCCATGAGCTCGACGCCCGATATCCATTTGTGCATACAGCAGCCCGCCAACTATGTGCATTCGCTGGGTTTGTTGGACCAAGCCAGGTACTTTCGCTACCAATTTCGTCGCTTGGGCGCCAATGTCAGCATGTCCAAAAACCGCTTGCGCTATGACGCGATCAATTTCGTTTTTGGCGCACATCTGGGCTTTGAGGCCAGCCAAGTGCAGAGTCACGCCTGTGTGTTTGTCAATTTGGAGCAGTTGGGGGAGGGTGGGGCGCCGGTGACGCCCGAGTACCTGCAACTGCTGTCCAGCTCCAGCGTGGTCGACTACCACGCCGGCAACCGCAGTGCCTATTCGGCCAGGCCGAACGAGGTGCCGGTGCTGCCCTTGTGGTTTGCGCCCTACCTGAAGCCGGCGCAGTCCACGCCCTTGGAAGAGCGGCCCATCGACCTGCTCTTTTTCGGCAGCATCAATGAGCGTCGGCGCGGCTGGTTGGAACGCATCGAAGCCTTGGGCCTGAGCGTGGCCGTGTTTGATGGCCCGCTCTACGGCCCTGAGCGTGATGAGTTCATCAAGCAAGCCAAGGCCGTGATCAATATGCATTTTTATGCGAGCAGCCGCTTTGAGCAGGCTCGCGTGGCGCATTGCATGTCATTGGGCACGCCCGTGATTTCGGAGCGTGCGGCGCATACCGACATCCTGCCGCCATTTGATGAGACTGTTTTCTGGCTGCAAGACGAGCAACTTGAGACCTTCTTTCAGCAGCAGTTTGGTACTGCCGCTTTCTTCGAGCGGGCGCGTCTTTCCTTGCAGCGTTTTGAGGCAAGTGACCCGGCCAAGGCCTACGCCGATGTGCTGATCGCAGCCTGCAAGATGGCTCAAGCACACCATCAAGGCCGCACGCCGGGCGCGTGGTCACCGACTTGCATCAACTTGGAGGCCGGTGCGGCCTACCGGGCCGGTTGGCTGAATCTCGACGCGCAAGCCGCCAGCGAACCTGACTGGATGCTTGATCTGAGCGTGCCGCTCAACTTTCCGCTCAGTAGCAAAACCTTGCATCAGGGGCAGGTGGAACTGGCTGAAGCAGGCGCGGATGTCATACAGGCCGGGCGTTTGGATCTGGACGAGCGCAAACTGCCAGCCTTGTTGAGCAATGCACTGCGTCTGCTGCATGTGGGCGGCGAATTTCAGCTGGAGTTGCCAGGTGCTTTTGGGGTCGAGCCGGTCTCGTCGTCGTTTGCCCTGCTAACGCAGCACGAATGCATAGGCCGGGCATGCAGCGACTTTTTTTGGTCACTGGGCTGGTTTGAGCATCGCTTCGAGCTGCTCGGTAACGAGCCGCTCGATCTTGACGGCAGGCACTGCAAATCCGAGCAGGCGCGCTTTTCGCGCCTGCTGATGCGCAAGGTCGAGACTTCGCTGCGCGAACGCACGACGGCGCGCACCAAGCAAACCGACTTGCGTCTGCCCAGCGATGATGTCGACGTCGCCCATCGCTTGGTCAAACCGGCGCAGGGTCAAGCTTCAGGGGCGAGCGAGGCCCGCCAATTCAAATGGTCCATTCTCGTGCCGACCTTGCCGGCCAGGCGGGAGTTGCGCAAGCGGCTGCTGGCCATCCTTGAACCCCAAGTCGCGCGCTTTCCCGATGTAGAGCTGCTGGTGCTGGAAGACAACCGCAGTCGCCAATACGGCCCCAAGCTGCAGGCCATGATAGACATCGCCCAAGGCGAATACGTCAATTTCGTTGACGACGATGACGTCATCTCTGAGCATTATGTTGAGACCATCTATCCGCTGCTTACCGGTGTTGACTGTGTCGGTTTCTCGGCACAAGTCAGTGTCGAAGGTGGGCCCTTCAAGTCGGTGTTTTACAGTATCAAGAACAAGATCTGGGTCGATGCGCCGGAAGGCTATTACCGCAATCCGCAACACCTGACTCCAATTCGGCGCGAACTGGTGCTGCAAGTGCCTTGGGTCGGGCATTACGGCGCCGACCGAACCTGGTCGCACAAAATGGCCAGCAAGGGATTGCTGAAAACCGAGAACGTCACCGACGAGATCCTCTACACCTACTACGCCACGCAGAAGGAAAACCGCGAAGGCGTTTGGCGTTGAATTTGGCGCTGAGTTTGGCACTGCATTTGGCGAAGGCTCGCACATTTCGCACTCAGTCAGTGCCAGCCCGTTACCCGATTACGTCAATAATCCCGCTATGCCTCCTCACTTAGCGACCTCACTGCATGCCTCTCGTCGACTCACCGCCCGCTGCGCGGCGTTTTTATTGAGCTTGATGGCCAGCTTGTCTGCGGCCCAAGCGGCTTCGCTCGGTCTTGTGACCTTGTTGGAAGGCGAGGCTGTGCTGTTGCGCGATAACGCCAAATTTGCGCTGTCCGAAGGCCTTAGCTTGAGTCGCGACGACATCATCGATATGGGCGCCAAAGGGCGTTTCATGCTGGTGGAATTCAAGGACGGCAGCAGTCTGGCCATCGGCCCGGCGACCAGCGTACAGATCGCGCCGCATTTGGCCGCGGACCGCGGCAAGATTGATGCTCGCATTTACCTGTTGCAAGGATGGGTCAAGGTGAGCGCGGCCAAGGCTGGTTCCTGGGCCCTCAATGCGAGCGCCTTTGATCTGAGCGGCTTGTCTCAAGATGCGGTGGTCTTTGCTCAAGGCAGTAGCGGCCAAGTGTTTGCCGAGGCGGGGGGCGTGAACGTCAAACCTGTCTTGCCGAATGGCGCGGCGAGCACAAAGCTATCGAGCGGTGAGTTCCTCAATTTGAGCGGAGCCGCAAAACCTGAACTCACGCAGCGCCCACCGGCCGGCTTCCTGCAAAGTATCCCCAGGGCTTTTCAAGACAAGCTGCCGTCCCGCGCGGCGCTCTTTCAGGGCAAAGAGACCACAGCCAAACGCCTGGGCGAGCTCAGCTATGCCGATGCCCAAGCTTGGTTGAACGCTGAGCCGGCACTGCGCAAAGCCAATCTCGTCCGTTGGAAGCCGCTCGCTCATCAAGCAGAATTCCGCAAGGGCTTGGTGGCCGAGATCAAACTCCATCCCGAGTGGGAGCAGATCTTGTTCCCGCCTCAGGCCGCCACCGGCCCTCAAGCTTCACCCAGCACGGCCGGCGCGGCAAAGAATTGGGTCAGCGAAAAGTAAACCAAACCAAACTATGAAACTGCTACTTAAATTCAATCTGATTTTTTTGCTTGTTTTTGCGCTGGGCTTGGCTGCGTCGACCTTTATAGCGCGCGAATTGCTGCAACGTGCCGCACAGGAAGAAATTGCCGACCGGGCGCGGCTCCTGATGGAGAAGGCCAATGTTGTCAGTGCCTACACCGCGACCCAGATCAAGCCGCTTCTTGAAACGCAGATGAAGTACGCGTTTTTGCCGCAATCGGTGCCTGCCTACTCCTCCGCCGAGGTGATTGCGGGCTTGCAAAAATCCTATCCGGAATATGGTTTCAAGTCCGCCATGCTGAACCCCACCAATCCACGCGACCGCGCCGTCGCCTGGGAGGAAGACATCATTTCGCAGTTCCGCAGCTCCCCCGAATTGAAGGAGTTCATCGGCAAACGCGACACGCCGACCGGCAGCTCTTTCTTCATTGCGCGCCCAATCAAGATCAGCAATCCTGCTTGTCTGGCCTGTCACAGCACGCCCGATGCTGCACCCAAGACCTTGTTGGATCGTTACGGCCCGAACAACGGCTTTGGTTGGAAGCTGGACGAGGTGCTCGGCGCGCAAGTGGTGTCGGTACCCATGACAGTGCCACTGCAGCGCGCTGACCGCGCCTTGATGGTGGTGGTGGCGGTACTGACCGGGGTGTTTGTGTTGGTCGGAGCCTCGTTGAACTTCATGCTCTGGAAGCTGGTCATCCGGCCAGTCAGTCGCTTGTCGGCCTTGGCGGACAAGGTCAGCATGGGCGAGGAAGCGCCTGAGTTCACGGTCAGCTCCAAGGACGAGATCGCTGTTCTCGCCGAGTCTTTTGGCCGCATGCGCAAGAGCTTGGCGCATGCCATGAAGATGCTGGAAGGCTGAATTGGCGGCCATGAAATTTCCCGAACGAATTGGCAAGTACCCCATTGAGGCCATACTCGGCCAGGGCGCGATGGGTACGGTCTACAAAGGTTTTGATCCGCACATCCAGCGCTCGGTGGCCATCAAGACCGTGCATAAGAGTCTGCTCACGCAAGAGTCTGAGCAGGCCTCGTTTGCGGCGCGCTTTCGCAATGAAGCTCAGGCAGTAGGGCGCCTGCAGCATCCCAATATCGTGGCCATCTACGAGTTTGGAGAAGACGAGGCGAGCGCCTATATCGCGATGGAGTTTGTCGAAGGCAAGAGCCTGGATCAGGTCTTGCATGCGACACCCTTGCTGCCCGAAGCACAGGCGCTGCGGGTGATGGAGCAATTGCTTGATGCTTTGGACTGCGCCCATCGGCATGGGGTGTGGCACCGGGATGTCAAACCCGCCAACCTGATTCTTACGGCCCAGGGGCAGGTCAAATTGACCGACTTTGGTATTGCGCGCATCGAGAATATGGGACTGACGCAGGTGTCCTCGATGATTGGGACCCCGGGCTATATGGCGCCCGAACAATACATTGGCGAGGGCATCGATCACCGGGCCGACTTGTTCGCTGCGGGCGTGCTGCTCTATCGTTTGCTGACCGGGGTTCTGCCATTCACCGGTTCGGTCGAAACGGTGATGTACAAGATCATGAATGAGCAAGCCACGCCGCCCAGCCAACTAAGTAAGGACGGGCAAGCTGGCCGGGTCGAGTTTTATGACGCACTATTGCACAAAGCCCTGATCAAGGACGCCAACAAGCGGTTTCAAAGTGCGGCTGAATTTCGCCAAGCCTTGTCGGCAGCTCACAGGGGCGAGGCAGGGCAAGGCCTTGCTGAACCGCAAGGTGACGACCAAGCGACCCTGATCATTCCGCAAGCGCAGTGGGCCCAGGCGGTCGGTGCCGCGGCCAAACTGACGGTCAATCAGGATCGGCCTTTTGCCACCTTTTCAAACTCGCCTACTTCCTCGGCGTCGTCTTTGGCCAGCGCGGCGATGCCGACCGGGTGGGATCCCGTTGCGCTGAGCCGAATCGAGCGTGCGCTGGCGGTTCAACTCGGACCCATGTCCAAGCTGATGGTGCGCCAAGCCGCACAGCGCTGCAATGATATGCAGAGCTTGGCGGTGGAATTGGGTCGGCATATTGAGCAAGATTCGAAGCGGCGAGACTTCATTCGGGAAGCGACCCTGGCTTCGCAGGCTGCGCCGATCGTGAGCGCGCCGGCTTCCATTGCCAAAGCAGCTTCAATTTCAACGGCGACATCAAATGCGGCGCCAGATCGATCTGGCACAAACGCGACTGAGCCGCTCACCGAAGCCTTCAAAGCGCAGGCCACTGCCGTGTTGAGCCGCCAGATCGGCCCGATCGCAAAAATTTTCGTCAAACGAAGTGCCGACAAGGCCGCCGGCAAAGCGGACTTCATTCGCCTGCTGATCGAGGCCGCCGGCGAAGCCGATGCCGCAAGCCTTGAACGTGAACTCAATTTAATCGCCTGAAAAAGCCAGTTTTGGTGCTTTTTGTCAGCAGCGGGTGCGGCAGTGCTGGCGCCAAAGCAGCGGCTTTGCAGGCAAGAACAAATGCTGATCGAACTGAAGGGCGGTTAGCATGCAAGGCCTGCAACTTAGGTGTAGAGAATTGAACTTCGATGAACGAAAGCCATCCTTCCGATTTCAGCCCCTTTGAAGATCTCAGCATGACCGAAATTATTCGGATGCAGAGTCAGTTGCAGCAGGTGCTCACCAGGCGTTTTGAGCGGCAGTCGGTGCTCTTGTTCTCTGATGTGGTCGGCTCAACCCCGTATTTCGCGCGCTTTGGAGACGCCGCCGGTCGGCAGTTGCAGCAGCTGCATTTCGACCTGTTGGCACAGGCGATTGCGTCCTTCGGCGGGCGCATCGTGGATACTGCCGGGGACGGCGCTTTCATGGTGTTTGCGGGTGTCAATGCAGCCTTGGACGCGGTCAGGCAGATTCAGGAATTGGTCAGCCATGAGAATCTCTCCCGGGCCAGGGTGCAGCAGTTGCAACTACGAATGGGCCTGCATTGGGGGCCGGTGCTCACGGACGGCGTGTCCGTCAGCGGCGATTCGGTGAATTTCTGTGCCCGGGTGGCGAGTTCGGCCGCCGCCGGTGAGATTCGCTTGACACGCGAGACTTTCTTGGAGATGGACTCGGCCCGGCGCGTGCAATGTCAGCCTGTCACCACCGGCGAACTCAAGGGAGTGAGTCGAGCTGTTGAGTTATTTGCGCTGAACTGGCGCGAGACAGAGCAGTTTCCCACTCACTTTCGAATCAATGAGTCTGTGGAAGCGATCGCCTTGCCCCTGCTGGACATCATCAGCTTTGGCCGCTTGCGTGATCACGAAGGCATGCAGGCCAACGATGTAGTTTTGGCAACGCAAGATCCAGCTGCGGTGCGCTTGATCAGCCGTTGGCACTTCGAGTTGCGCCGCGGTGCTGCCGGCTTTTTTCTGCGTGCAATATCCGACAGCCTGACCGAGGTGGACGGTGTACCCGCTCCCAAAGGCCAAGACGTACCCATCTTGGTGGGTAGCCGCGTCGGCGTGGCCAATGCCTTGACCTTGGAATTCTTGGCCCCGCGCCAGATGGATGCCAGGACTCAGCTCAGTGTGGCAAGGCCAAGATGAGATTTACCCCACCCTCAAGGCATTTGTTTGCCTGCACTGGCACCGGGGTGGAATATCTTTTCCGCAGGGTTCAAAGCCTGTTTTCCTGCGGGGAAATTGGCTATGCTCGGGGCCTAGATCTAGCTCCTTCCGGCCATGTCGATTCCACCTGACTTCCAAACGCTCAGTCCCTGGTTCGAGGATTCTGCCGCTCGGTTGACGCCGGGAGACAGCGTTAGCGCCAGGCTCAGCTTGAGTGAAGCGATCGGCAATGATGCGGCACTTGGTCGGCTGCGCAGCACAGCACGGTCTTTGGCCGAGGGCACGGATTTGTCCCGGCTCGATGAGCATCAGCTGATTGAACTATTGACTCCGTTGCTGGTCGATGGCTGGCTACATCTTGACTTGCGCAGGCCCTTGGCCTACCAGCTGGTGCCGGTGGCAGCGCCGGTGAGCACGCCGGCGCCTGCTGCACCCGCGCCGGCCGGTCCACGCCCGGCGGTTGCGGCAGCGCCGCCCGAGCCGGTCGATTCGACCTTTGGCTCGAGCCTGGATGTCGCCGCGATGGTCGCCGTGCTGAAGGCTGCCGCTGAGAGCGGCGTGCCGTTTTGCGAGGAATGCGCCAGGGCTGCGGCCCAAAGGCAAGTCGCCGAGGCAGCGCCGGCATGAGTATGAGCCCAGCGCAGCGCGAGCAAATCATGCAGACCTTGTGGCCCAAAGGCGCTACTTCGTCGAAGATGAGCGTTTGGGCGATCCTGGATTGCGCGCGCGACCCCAAAATTTATTTGGCCTTGTTGGCCTCGCGGCTTGAGTTCCGTTGTTTGTACAGCGGCAAGTTGCCGCGTGAGCTGGAAATGGTGGCACCCCAGTTGGTTGAGTTGCATCCCGGCAACCGTTTAACCGCGCAGTTATTGGACGAAGGCTGGGGCAATGCCTGGGGGGTATTTTTGAAGACGGCCGATCCGGTAAATCTGCGCCATCATTTGCGTAAGTTTTTGAAGGTACAGGATGAAGATGGACGGCGTTTGCTGTTTCGCTATTACGACCCGAGGGTGTTGCGGGTGTATTTGCCGACTTGCACAAAGGCGGAGCTTGCCCAGCTGTTCGGCCCCGTAGTGAGCTATTTTTCGGAGAGCGAAGGCGGTAGCTCTTTGCTTCAATTCAGCCCGGCGCCGGCGGGGCAGCTGGTCGAGCGCCGATGGGCTGAGTCCAGGCCCGAGGATGCGAGCGCTTAGGACCTCATCAAGGGGCTGTGGTCACACCGATTGCCAAGCCATTGTTGGCGTCAACGAGTCCAAAGCGACCCTGCTCATCGATCCAGCCAACAACGGCGCCATCCGCGCCAAGCATCAATTGCGCCAGCCCCAGATCCGAGACTTGAAGCCGCCACAGACAAGCTCCGTTCGCATCTTGCGGATGCACGGCAATCAGCTCCCCTTCTGGCGTGCCCAGCAGCAGCTTGCTCGCTGCGTTGTCAAGCGCCGCCGCATTGGCCGCGAAATGGCGCGGTCCGGCGCTCAGCAAGGTCTCGGTGGCGGCGTCAAAAACCAACAACTCGTCCCAGTACAAAAAGATGCGAGACCCGTCGGCGCTGACGCCGAACGCGCCGTCCGGGTAGGCCAGTCGTTCACCTTCAATAGGCCGGTGCTCGGCCGTGACGCGATTCGTGGTGCGCTCCCAGCGCAGCCAGTCCAGCGCGCTGACCAGGGTCAAGGTCCGTGCGTCGGCTGCGACCGCGAAGGCGTCGAACGGGACGGCATCACTGCCATTGCTTGCGATCGGCACCGCGACCATCCACCCGCCCTCGTCTGCTTGCCACAGCAGGCCGCGCCGCCAGCCATCTACCGTCACATAGACATGCTCGGCCAGAACGGCCGCTTGCCGCACGGCGGCCGGGCATTGGAACTCAGCCAGCAAGCCGGCCTGCTCGGTTTGCCAGACGAAGACGGCGCCTTCGGCATCACAGGCGAGCAGCAGGCTGGCATCCGGCGACACCGCCAGGTGAACAATCGCCCGGCGTGAGGCCAGCGTCAGCCAGGGCTGGGGCGACCCCATCGAGTGGCCGCTCCATTCGAGCCGGCTGATGCCCCCTAGTTCATCCCCGCTCCAGCCACGGCATTCGAACGCGCAAAGGGCCAAAGCGGTGGTGCGGACTGGTGCGGCAGGCAGCGAGGGTGAGGGCGGCGAAGTGAGCAAGGGCGAGTTCAATATTGCCTCCCGTAGGCGCGTGCATTGTTGATATTGGGCTCGTGGGGATTGAAGGCGGGGTCGCTGTACCAGGACGGATGGTGATCGGTACTGGTGAAGTTGGTGCGGTAATGCACGAAGTAGCTTGCATGCGTCGGCCAACTGGCCAGATTGGTCATGCCCGGCACCGCATGATTGGCACCCGCGTGGTGGATGGAATAGCCGGCCGTCAGCATGGCGTTCCAACTGTTGGAGCCGTTGACAAACAACCAGCCGCCCGGCTTGAGAACTTGTGGCCCGTGATAGCGGTAGCAGCGCATCAGATAACCCTGCAGGCCGACGGTATTGACGTTCGAGCGGTAATGATCGACCGAGTCTGCGGGCATTTCACCCACGATGCCGTACCAGGCCGGGTCGATGGCCTGGCCGTCGGCATAGCGAAATGCGCCGGCGATGGTGAGCGCCATTGGCGTGGTGTGGGCAGGTGCGAACTGCAGGTTGACTGCGTCGGTGTGCAGGTTCTGGTGATTCAGCGCGCCCCCGCCGTTGCCGCGAACAAAGTCGAACTGAGTGGCATAGTGCGTCGGTTGGCCGTGGTTGACAAACGGTGCGCGCGCCAGCACCGTCAGTGCGACGCCGTAGCCGAAGCTGTACACGCTGATGGCCTTGCCGTTCTTGAAGCGCACGCCACCTTGAGCGCTAAGCCCCATGACCTCGCACATATGCAGACCGTAGCCCGGGTGGGGGTTGTTGAAGACGACTGCATCGAAGGCACCGTAGCCGAGCAGCGCGGCGTTCCAATGGCCGGCATTGGTGGCGTCGAACTGTACCCCGTGGTTGACCAAATTCTCGGTCAGCGCCGTCTGCACGCGCTGGCGTTGATTGGCATTGTTGATCCAGACGTTGGTTTGCCAATGCCTGATATTGAGGTGGTTGGACACGTGCAGGATAGGCGTTACATCGTATTGCGTCGCCACCACCCAGCGCAAGCCGGCCGGGTTGGCCAGCGCGTTGCGGTACTTGCTTGCCAGCCCAGTTGCGTATTCGAAATGCGTTCCTTCACCGACGATCATGACTTGCGGGAAGCGAAAGACGAAGCGCACCCGCAGCGTGGCGCCCCGGCGCGTGACCTGCAGCCTTATGCCATTGGCGGCAATGGTGCGGTAGGTGGCATCGTCGGCGGCGGCGTCCAGAGGGCCGACGGCGCGCGGGTTGCCTTCGGTCCAAAGCTCAACCGTGGAGTTGGGCAAAAAGCCGATGAAGGGGACCGTCAGCTGGTGGGCGCTGGCGCAATCCAGCAGATGGTTGTTGATTTCATCGGCCGGTGGGGCAGCGCCATTGGCGGCAAAGGCAATATGGGCATTCGCCGGCGCGCCCCCCGGCGGCGTGCTGGCAAGGGCGAGATTGAGCCCGACGGTCCATGCGTGCGGCCAAGCCATCAGACCGATGCCGGGCTTCTCGGTGTAGACCTCGACACTGATCTGAAACTGGCCCGCCACAATCACCGTGAGTTGAGTCAACAAGCCGGTATTGCTTTGACCCACCCACAGCCTGCTGGGGTCGGTCAGCTCCGCATTGACGGCCAGATTGGCGAAGTCCGCTGCGGTGTCGTAGACAAAAGTGATCAGGCCGTTGGCATCGGTTGGCTGCGTATGCTGCTGCGGCCCCACGTCCAGCCGCACCGGCGTATGGGCCAGCACCGGCGTGCCTGGCGCGTGATGATTGCGCACCTGGACGGTCAGGTAGGCGCGCGGCACCGCCAACTCGCAGGGCATGCTCGCCGATACGGGGGCGTCCGGCGGCCCACCTGAGCGTGCTTCGATGAAGGCCATGACTTCAGCCCATCGCCTGCTCAAGCGCAGTGAGCTTGTCTGCCCCCATCAGCAGCGGATTGTTGAGCGCTGCCACGATGGCGGCGTCGGCTGCCTGTGGGTCACGGCCTAGGGCCAGCACCAGCCGCCCGTAGCGTGCCACATCGTCCTTGCTGATCAAGCCATATTGCGCCGCAAGGCCCAACACTGGCCGCAGCAGCGCAAACAACTCGGCATCCGACGCGCCAGGTTCGGGCAAGCCATTGTCTTCGCGCGCCTGCTCGATCAGCCTGCGCGTGAATTGATCCCAAAGTGCAGCTTCGAAACTGGCGAGTTGCGCTCGGCGGATTGTCAGCATGAGTGGCCGAGCCCCGCCAGTTGCTGCGCCGGCTCCGCCACCGACTGCATCCGCATCACCGTAACCGCATTCCGGTGCCGATGGCTGATCACCGGCATCAACCCCGCCGCCAGCATAGATAAACCCGTGTCTTCACCAAGGTAGCGTTCCGCACAGGCTTGCAGTTCGCGCTCGCCATCAAACAGGTATGTGAAGGCCGGCATATCGCCAATCTCGCGTTCGTCGCCGGGCTCGAAGTCCCAGCCGCGTGCATTGAAGGAGCGGCCCACAGCCAAGGCCACGGCCAGAGCGCCATTGCCCCATAAAAACTCTTCGTGAACCGGCGTGGCATCGAACTCTTCGAAAGCAAAGCCATCGATAGGGTCGCTCTTCTTGCCGTAAGGCAGACGAAGCAAGACTCGCGGAGCGGCCAAGCCAATCCAGCGCGCGGCCTCGCTATGCCGCAAGGTTTGCCAATTGGCTTGCTCCTTGGTCTCCAGCGCAGCCAAGCCAGGGTCGCCGCCTGCCAGCAAGGGCCCACCAGCCTGCGAGGCCAAAATCCCCAAAGCTGCCAGCAAACCCAGATCGAGATCCGAGGCTCCAAATTGATACAAACCCACCAGAGCCGACCAACTTTGACCGCCGGGCAGATTGCGCCAGCGGTCGGCCAAGGCGCGGTGCAAGCCCGTTTGGCTCAATTGGCCCTTGGAGACGATGATATCGGCCAGCAGTTCTGCGCGTGATACATCAAACAGGTGTAACTCCAGCTGGTCGTCCAATTCGAGGTTCGTGATCAACCAATGCACGCCACGCCATGCCGCTTCGAGGCTTTGAAAGGCTGGCTCGTGCAGCAGGCGGCGCATCTGCTCGGTGACGGCGGCGTCTACGGCTGCATGCTGTGTCTGCAGGTCGGCGGCTTGGTCGGGGACTATGTGCGGAGCGACTAAATTGCGAATCAAATTGTCCAAACCCTGGGCGCCTGTTTGAGCGGATTCAAGCGAGTCGGGGCCAGGTCTTGCCTGACTCGACCCGTTTGATTTCCCCAGCAACTGATCCAGCAGGCCCGCGGCGTCGCTGTTGCTGTTGCTGTTGCTGTTGCTGACGCTGCTGCTGCTGCTGCTTCTGCTGCAGCTGACAGGCCGGTTTCGCGCCTGACGCAAGTCCTCAAACCGTGGCAAGCGGGCATAGAGCTGTTCGGGGTGGAAGTCGTCGAGAGTCGAAAAAGCAAGCTCCCCGCAAGCCAATTTGAGTTGGGGCCTGAGTCGCTGCATCACTTCATCAAGGCTATCTAGATCGACCCGATGGCTGGGTCGATCTGACAGCGCCGTTTTTTCGCTCGTAGGCCTGGCGCTGAAGTCGCCCAGCAGCAACAAGCGCATGGGGCCGTGCTTCGTTTTTGGCGCCGCCTCGCTCGGGCCGAAGGAGAAACCAAATTCCATTCGCTGAGGCATTGTGGGCTCCGAGGCTTTTGACATGGGCAGGGGCTAACGAGCAATACCCGCAGCTTGAGGCGTAGCATACTGTGCTCCAAAACAGGCGGTCTGCGCAATCCCAAAAAGTACCGAAGGCTTGGCATGTCAGGTGCCTTTTTTTCAGTCGCAGGACCGTTATAGTTCGCGGACTCGGCAGAGGTGCTTGCATGCCGGAGTCAGGGCGCTAGATTTTTGGGATTCAGAATTTATGGCAGCATCGTCGGAATTTCAAATGGGCATGGTCAGCGCGGCCGGAGCGGCCTTGGCTTTGCGTTCGATGTCGGCCTTCGAGGAGGTCTCGCGCCCGTTTGAGTTTCAGATCATTGCGGTGTCTGACAATGCGGCGCTCGCAGCCGATGATTTGCTGGGAAGCACAGCGGCCGCCTGGGTCGCCACCGGCGACGCCGGCCCGCGTTGGTTCAATGGTGTGGTGAGCGCCTTCGGTTTCGAAGGCATGGACGGCCGTCAGTACAAATACAGGCTGTGTCTGAGGCCCTCGCTTTGGTTGTTGACTCGCTCGGCCAATTTGCGCGTTTTCCAGGAGATGTCGGTTCCCGACATCTTGACCCAGGTTTTTTCGGCCTACCCCGGCACGGTCACACGGCAACTCAGCGCCACGTACGCGGCGCGGACCTTTTGCGTCCAGTACCGAGAGACCGACTTCAACTTCGTCAGCCGCTTGATGGAAGAGGAGGGCATCTTCTATTTCTTCCGCCACAGCGAGGACAAGCATGAGTTGGTGATCGCCGATGCGGCCAGCGCGCATGTGAGCAGCCCGGGCTTTGAGACCGTGCAGTATCTGTCTGCCGGCAATGCCAAGGTCAGCCAAGCGGCCATCAATGAATGGCAGATGCGGCACGAGGTCCAGACCGGCAAGGTGGTGCTGCGTGATTACAATTTTTTGACCCCCGATTCCGACCTCACTAGCGCGCCGGCTGCAGGCAGCCGCGGCCACGCCGAAGCTGCGCATGAGGTGTACGACTATCCCGGGCGTTATGCGGCCAAGGCCGATGGCGACGCGCTGGCCATGATCAGGCTAGAGGAGGCGCAGGCCCGGTTCGGCCGCTTCACCGGCCAAGGCAATACGCAGGGTTTGGCGGCCGGCGCGCGTTTCAAGCTGGCAGGCCATCCACGGGATGATCAGAATGCCGAGTACATCGTTTTATCCACCCGTATCGAGATGAGCTTGTCGGCTTACGAATCGGGTGCCGATGAGTCTTCGTTTGGCTGCAGCTTCACCTTGCAGCGTTACGATGAAACCTTGCGGCCGGCCCGCAACACCCGCAAGCCCACGGTGGCTGGGCCACAGACGGCCGTCGTGGTGGGCGATGCTGATCCCGGCGACATCGTCACGGACGAGCACGGCCGGGTGAAGATTCAATTCCATTGGGACCGCATCGGTACCAAGACGGCGGCCAGCAGTTGCTGGGTGCGGGTGGCCAGCCCCTCGGCCGGTAACGGCTTCGGCATGATTTCGCTGCCGCGCCTGGGGCAAGAAGTGGTGGTGGACTTTTTGGAAGGCGACCCGGATCAGCCCTTGATCACAGGTCGGGTCTATAACGCGAAGCAAAAGCCGCCCTATGAGTTGCCGGTCAATGCGACCGTCAGCACCATCAAAAGCCGCAGCAAGCTGGGCGGCGCGGCCGACTTCAATGAGTTGCGCTTTGAGGACAAGAAGGGCAGTGAATACCTGCTGTTTCACGCGCAAAAGGATAGATTCGAGTTTGTTGAAGAGACGCTGAAAAGCGAGATCGGCAAGGATGAGCATCGCACCGTCAAGGCAGACCGCAAGGAAAAAGTCGAGGGCGAGTACCACCTCAGCGTGGTGAAGGATCTAAAGCAAAAAGTCGACGGCAAGTTCAGCCTTGACGTCGGCAAAGACATGCTCCTGAAGGGCGGCGGTATCTTCAGCCTGAAGACGGCTAAAGACATCACCGCACAATCGGGAGCGGCAGTTTCTATCAAATCGACGGCCGATCTGCACCTGAAGATCGGAGCGAACATCGGCGCCGACGCCGGGCAAAACGTGCACATCAAGGCGGGCATGAATGTGGTGATCGAGGCCGGCGTGCAGATCAGCATCAAGGCAGGCGCCTCATCCATTGTGCTGGGCCCGGACGGGGTCTCCATCACCGGCTCCATGGTCAAGATCAATTCGGGCGGATCACCGGGCTCGGGCGCAGGCGCAAGCCCGGTGGCGCCGACCGACCCGGACGCACCAGATGCGCCCGAGGTGCCCGAAGACCCCTTGACCCACCGATAGTGCGGCGATGCAGCCGATCGACATCGATGCCCTAGAGCAAGCCGCCTGGTCTGACTTTGTGCGGCGGCTATCCCTTCAGCTGGCCGGCCTATGGCCCGCGATGGAAGGCTTGCTGGGCGAACGCTATCCAATGTTTGTCAGCTTGGCGGTGGAACAGGCCGCCAAGCAGGGCTTGAGCCAAGCCGCCAGCGTGGCTCGTTATGTCAATCTTTGCTTTGTGTGGGGTCCAGGTTTCCAAGACAAGGCGGGCTTCGAATGGGCGCTTGAGTCCTTGTCCAAGGCCGGCGAGCAGGAGTGGCTGAGCATGCATCAGCTGGTGCAGCGCTCGCTGCTGGAGTTGCAGCGCTTGCCCGGCGCCAAGGTCGAGCCGCAGGCCTTGACGGCGGCCGACACGACGCTTCTGGATTCCTTTGGGAGCCTGGGGCGCCAAGGTGAAATGCTGAACCCGGTGGCTGAGCCGCAGAGTTTGCCGCGTCATGCTT
The DNA here is from genome assembly GCF_025717555.1 of Paucibacter sp. B2R-40. Classification (GTDB taxonomy): domain Bacteria; phylum Pseudomonadota; class Gammaproteobacteria; order Burkholderiales; family Burkholderiaceae_C; genus Paucibacter_A. The sequence continues at coordinate 268,221 of NZ_JAJIRP010000008.1, forward strand.
GTGATTTGGAAGCGCTGGATTTGCGCCTGCTGGAAGCCGATGGTGACGATGCAGCTGGCTTGCAGGAATACCGGCTCGACGGCAATGGCTGGCACCTTGCCAGGCTTGCCGCGCCGCCCGCTTTGCGCATAGACGCGAGTCGTCCTATGCCGGCCTTGATCGCCGTGCTGTCTGCGCAAAAAGGTCAGGGGCGTGCGGCCAAGCTGCAACTGCGTACGCGCAGCCATGCGGTCTGCAATGGCGATGTCCACCCGGCCTTGGCCTTCAGTGGGCCTATCCAGCGTTGGGACTGGGCCGGCCATGAAACGCGTGCGGTCAGCTGGCCGGTGCTGGCGCGCGAGCAGCCCACCAGCAAGCCGGGCCCCGGTTGCGTGATCGCCGAGGAAACGTCGCCGGAACTTTACAAACTGGACCTGACGGTCTGTGGCCTGCGCGATGACGGCGAGGCGCTGGGGTCTGTGCAGACGCTGGTCTACGCCTGGCCGGCGGCGCAGTGGTGGCTGGAAATCCAGCGCGCTCGCCCGCAACCGGGCCAGCTGCAAACCTTGTTGCCCGGCGCGAAGAGTTGGGCGCGGGGCTTGAGCCGCTGCCGGCTCGAGCGTGACGGCCAGGCGCAAGACAGCATGCCCCTGCAGCAACAATTCGAGCAAGGTCTGGACGGCGCTGCGGCCGATGGCCTGCAACAGCTGGCTGCCGCTTGGGCGCAGACCCAAGGGCTGGCCGATGCCTGCTTCGAAGCCAGCCTGGGTTTGTTGGTCGGCAAGATGGCCGGCACCTGGGGCTGGCGTCTTGGCGCCGGTGGTTTGGACGGACCGGCCTTGATGCGCCTGGTTGCGCAACTGGACATGGATGCCTGCGTCGCTGAGCTGGTTTTTGGCGGCGACTTGGGCTTGGCCGGCGCCAACACGCGCATCAGCCTGCGCTGCGTGGGTCAGGCCTCGATGCGCCAGCAGATCCAGCATGAACAGGCCGGCCCGGGATTGAGTCCTAGCTTGAGCGACACGCTGCTGAACGGCGTTGTTAGCTGGCGCTTCCCTTTCGAGCTGAGTTTAGAGTCGCTGGCGCTTGATGCGGCCTGTCTGGCGCAACTGGCCGAGCCGGTCAGCGGGGCTTTGGTCGGTGAGGCGGGTTTGCGCCCCAACTCCAAGGGCGGCAGTGGTTGGGAATGGTTTGTAGGCTTGCGTACCGAGCCCGTGCTGGCTACTTTGCAATGGAGCGACCCCTTGCTGGGGCAGGGGCAGCAGCAGCTGGCCTTGCTGCCGGCCATGGTGCTGCTGGACTGGAGCATGGGCTGATGGAACGCCTGCTGGTTTTACGCTTGGAGGCACAGGGTTGCAGCGCTGAGGCGGTCTTGAACGGCGTGCCATTGCTGCGCGTTGGCGGGGCGCAGGCCGTGGCCAGCCTGCCGGTTCACGAATTCACATTGGCCGGCAGCAACGAGATTGAGTTGATCATCAATCCGCTGCCCGTCAGTGCCTTGACAGCGCGCGGCGCCGGAGCGGCTGAATTGCCCGCTGAGCCCAGCCTGTCCGATGGCGAGGTCGGCGCAAGCCTGCGGCTCTTGCTGCCGCGCGTGGGCGCTATTGCGCATCCGGCCAATGCCCGAACTTTGGCAAGCTTGGACTGGGCGCCTGCCTCCGACGAAGTCTACAAGTCGCCCACGCGCTTGCAGCAAGCGGTTGACCTGCCGATCGCTTTTGCGCGGTGGCGCTGGCTGGACGCACCGGTGATCGCTGTGACCGAGGGGCTCAAGCAGGAGCTTGCCGACTATTTGCTCAAAATTGCACTGGGCTTGGCCAAGGGCAACCCGGAACCTTTGATTCAAGCCTCCCGCTTGCGCCTTGAAGAACTTTCACAGGCCTACCAGCGCAAGCTGAGTGACGATGTCGAACGCTTGCGTGCGCATATCTTGCAGCTGCACCAAGCTCAGGCACTCAAGCCGGCTTTGCCGAGCAGCGCCAAGTTGATGCTGCGGTCGGTGGCCGGTGGGCGCTTGCTCGAATGCCTGGCGCCGGATGGTTTGCCGCTTTTGCGCAGCGCTTGTGCGGGCGGCGGGCAGATCATGTGGCCGCTCAGAGTTTCGGCCATTGGCGGCGAGTTCTATGTTTTGCGCTGAAGTGTTTTGCGCGCGGCTACGCGGCGCAAGACGCCGCTATGCTGTGCGTTTAAAGAGTTTGGGAGTGTTCGAATGATCTTGCTGACCGTGCTCAGCTTCAATGGCGCGCCCGTGGCCGACATGGCCGGCTTGGCGGCCAGCTTTGATGAACTCGGCGGCACGATTGGCCGGGCCGACAACAATCAGCTGGTCCTGCCCGACCCAGAGCGCAGTATTTCGCGGGTGCATGCGCGCATCGTGTTTCGCGCCGGCGCTTACGCGGTCATCGACAGTGGCAGCAATCCGATTGCCGTGAATGGACGCACGCTGGGCTCGTCCTCCGAGCAGGTGCTCAAACCGGGCGATCAGCTGCAAATTGGCGGCTATTTGCTCGCGGTCTCGGCAGGTGCAGGGGCAGGATCAGCGACCCCATCCAGCAGCGATCCGTTTGCGGACCTGTTTGGTGACATCGGCAGCGGATTGGCGGCACCGCAACCAGCAACTTATGCGCCCGCGCCCGCAGTGCAGTCGTCGCCAACTGCTTGGCCGGCGCCTGCGCCTACACCAAGCGCCGCAGCCGGGCAAATTCCCGATGACTGGGACCCGTTCGCCAGCCACGGCGCTGCGGCGCCTGCTTCTGGATCCGTGTTTGCACCAGCGCCTGCACCAGCGTCCTCCCCTGCGAACAGCTCGGGTCTGAGTGATCTGCAGTTTGGCGCGAGCAAAGCGGATTCTTTGGACGCGATGTTTGGCCTTGGTCCGGGCGGGCCGTCCGGCGATCCCTTTGGCGCTTTGCCGGGCGCCGCCTTGCCGGCCAATATGGCCGCGCACGCCGACCCGCTGCAGTCGCTTGCGCGCCCCGCAGCGGTCGGCAATGCCTCGCTGGCCAATCATGGCTCGGAGCTCAATGCGGCGATGCCCAAGGTGCGCGTGCAGGAGCCTGGGCCGGCGGCTGCGGCCGCAACTCCTGCCATTCCCTTGGGTGCGGTTTTCTCTTGGGATGAGCCCAGTGAGCAAGTGCCCCATACCTCGCCGAGCTTTATATCGAGGCCGCAGTTCGAAGCTGCGCCGGCACCGGTGCCTTCGCCTTCCCCTCCACCTCCACCTCCTCCTCCTCCTCCACTTGCTGCGAGTGCTACCGCCAAGCCGCCTGTTGCGATGCCCGCCGCTGCCGCGCCGGCCGCCGCTGCCGGCGACTCAGCCTTGTTGAGCGCCTTGTTGGACGGACTGGGCTCACCGGGTTTACGCATCGATGCGCTGACACCCGATTTGATGCGCTTGCTTGGCAGCCTTTTGCGCGAGGCGACGCGGGGCTCGGTCGAGCTCTTGGTGGCACGAGCCGCTTTGAAACGCGAGATGCGCGCCGAGATGACGATGATTGTGGCGCGCGAAAACAATCCCCTGAAGTTCTCGCCATCTGCCGAAGTGGCGTTGCAGTATTTGTTGTCGCCCCCCTTGCCGGGTTTTATGGCGGCCGAGCCGGCGATGCGCGACGCGTTTGATGATTTGCGCGCCCATCAATTGGCGGTCATGGCCGGCATGCGGTCGGCGCTGGAGGGCGTGCTGCAACGCTTCAATCCGCAACAGCTTGAGGGCGAACTGACCCAGCGCTCGGCGATCAGTGCCTTGTTGCCGGCCTTGCGAAAAGCGCGTTTATGGGATTTGTTCCAAGACCTTTTTGCGCAGCTGTCGAATGAGGCGCAGGATCAATTCGAGGATCTGTTTGGGCAGGCCTTTTTGGATGCTTACGAGGACCAGTTGGACCGCTTGGCTGCCGAGCCGAGGTCTTCATGAGCGACTTGCTGAAGTACAAGGTGGCGCTGCTGACCGACCGCGGTGGGCGCAGCTATAACGAAGATGCCTGCGGCCATTGGCAGTCGCCCACGCAGCTCTGCTGTGTGCTGGCCGATGGCGCCGGCGGCCATGGCGGCGGCGATGTCGCGTCCAAGCTGGTGGTGCAGGAGTTGGTCGGCTTGTTTGCCCGCCAGCCTTCCCATGACGGTGCCACGCTGGCGGCCTTGCTGCGCCAGACCAACGAGCTGCTGCGTGCGCAGCGCGAGCCCGGCACCGATCGCCAGGACATGCACAGCACCGTCGTCAGCTTGGTGCTGGATCTTGTCAGTGGCCAGGTGCATTGGGCCCATGTCGGGGACTCGCGGCTTTACTGGTTCAGCGCCGGGCGGCTCTTGAGGCGAACCCGAGACCACAGCATGGTGCAGGCCTTGGTGGACGCCGGCATTTTGACCGCCGATCAAATGAGCAACCACCCCAAGCGCAGCGAGTTGCGCTCCGCCATGGGCTTGCCTGCCGATGCGCTGGAACTCAGCAGTGGCGATGGGGAACAAGCCGTGCAGCCGCAGGATGTGTTTTTGCTTTGTACCGACGGCATCTGGGAATACTTGGATGACGCCTTGCTGGAGCGTACGCTGGCCGAGGCGACAGCACAGCAGGCCTCGCAGCAGGCATGGCTGGAGACCTTGGGCTCAGAAGTGCGCCGATTGGCCAAGCACAAGGCCAGTCACGATAATTTCACCGCCTTGACAGTGTGGGTCAGCGCAGCTTGATCCGGCTCGCCAAGCCTCGGAACGCAAAGGAGAACTGTTATGCCTATTCATACCTGTACCGGCGCGCAGATGATGTGCACGATGGGCCTGGCGCCTTCGGTCTTCAATGCGACGCCCAAGAATGTGATCACCAGTTTTATGCCGGCCGGCAACATCATGGACAACAAGCCCATCATGAATATTCCGCCCTTCGGCATGTGCCAGAGCCCGTCCAATCCGACCGTGGCGGCGGCCACTGCGGCCGCACTCGGCGTCTTGACGCCCATGCCTTGCGTGCCGATGACGGTAGCACCCTGGGCGCCCGGCTCATCCACATTGCTGGTGGCGGGCTCGCCCGCACTCAACAACACCTCGAGCCTGGCCTGTAATTGGGGCGGGGTCATCAAAATCGCCAATCCGGGCCAGACCACCGAGATGATTCCGTGAGCGGCCTGGTTTACAAACTCAAGATTCAAGCAGACAGAGCTTTTTATGACATGGCATAACAAGGTTATGTGGACGGAGGGCATGTTCCTCCAGCCACAGCATTTCCAGCAGCAAGATCGTTATGTCTCGCGCCAATTGGATGGGCGCGTGGCCGCGCTGCTCGCCTGGGCCTGGGGCTTTGCTTCGCTGCAGATGGACGATGCGGCGCTTTTGCAGGGGCGCATCGCGCTCAATAGCGGGCGCGGTGTCTTGCCCGACGGGCTGGTGTTTTCGGTCCCCGCGGATGATCCGGCGCCGCTGGCCTTTGAGGTGCCGGCCGATGCGCGCGACCAAATCGTCGTGCTCGCCCTGCCTTTTGCACGCCCCGGCGTGGCCGAGAGCGATGTCGAGGTCAGCGAGGCCGCCATGCCGCCGCGCTTTCGGGCCATCGATATCGAGGCAGCCGACAGCCATGCGGCCAGCTTGCGTGAAGCGCCCTTGCAAATTGGGCGCCTGAATCTGCGTCTGATGTTGGCCCGCGATGCGGGAGAGGGCTACGCGACGCTGGGCGTGGCCCGCATCATCGAGCGGCGCGCCGATGGCCGCGTCGTTCTAGACAGCAACTATGTGCCGCCCATGTTGCACGCGCCGGCGCATCTGGTGCTTGACAGTTATTTGCGCGAGGTACACGGCATGCTGCATCAGCGCGGCGAGGCTTTGGCCGCCAGATTGGTGCAACCGGGCCGGGCCGGCGTTGGCGAGATTGCCGACTTCTTGCTGCTGCAAACGGTCAATCGCCAGCAGCCCTTGTTTGCTCATTTGCAGCGTTTGCCCGTCTTGCACCCGGAGCGCCTGTATCAGCAGTGCCTGGAGTTGGCCGGTGACTTGTCGACTTTCAGAGAGCAGCGCCGACCTGCGGCTTATCCCGAATACCGACATGATGATTTGGCGACTTGTTTTCGCGCGGTGATGGCCGATCTGCGCCAGTCGCTGTCCATGGTGCTGGAGCAAACCGCCATTCCGATCGAGTTGCAGGACCGCAAATTTGGTATCCGCGTCGCGTTGATTCCAGATGTGGAGTTGCAGCGCACGGCCAGCTTTGTGTTGGCCGTCAACGCGCAAATGCCGGGGGAAGTCTTGCGTGCCCGTTTCCCCACCCAGGTCAAAATCGGCCCGGCCGAACGGATTCGCGATTTAGTCAATTTGCAACTCCCCGGTGTCATGCTGCGGCCTATGCCGGTCGCACCGAGGCAGATTCCCTACACCGCCGGTTTCACCTATTTCGAGTTGGAAACGCGTGGCAACGAGTTGTGGAAGCAACTCGAAACCTCGGGCGGTTTGGCCATGCATATCGCCGGCGAATTCCCGGGCTTGGCCTTGGAGTTTTGGGCCATTCGAGGCTAAGGAAAACTGATGAGTCAAGCTGACAACAATCCCGATCCGTTTTCTGCCTTCGAATCCGATCGCACCATCATCAAGCCCAGCGGCAACCGCTCCCGCGCACCAGCCGGCGCTGCACCAGCGCCGGCAAACCCCGCGCAGCACGGCCTAAATTCTGACCCCGGCCCGGCCGGGCCAGCCGGCTTTGGCGAACTGCCGGCCCACGCCAGCTTGAACCCGCTGGTGCAAGCCGCCGCACCTTTGTTGGCCGCCGCACCGCGCCTGCGTGCGATGGCCAGGCACCCGAATCCGCAAGCCTTGCGGGCCTCCTTGGCCGAGGCCATCAGTCGTTTCGAGGCGGCGGCGCGGGCGCAGAACCTGCCCAATGAGCAAATCGTTGCCGCACGCTATATCTTGTGTACCTTGCTGGACGAGTCGGCCTCCAGCACGCCTTGGGGCGGCGCCGGCGCCTGGGGCGCGCAGAGCTTGTTGGTGCAGTTCCACAATGAGAGTTGGGGCGGCGAGAAGGTCTTCCAGTTGCTGACGCGCTTGGCCGAAAATCCAGCTCAGCACCGCAATTTGCTGGAGCTGGTGTATATGGCGCTGTCTTTGGGCTTCGAGGGGCGCTACAAGGTTTTGGACAATGGCCGCGCTCAACTGGACAGCGTGCGCGAGCGCTTGGCGCAGATGCTGCGCCAACTGGCCGGGCCGGCCGAGAAGACGCTGTCTACGCAATGGCAAGGCGTCCAAGAAGCGCCGAAGCGCCTGCGCGACGGCATCGCACCCTGGGTGGTGGCCGTTGCGGCTGCCTTGCTCTTGTTGATCGTCTTCATTGCGCTGCGCTTGAGCCTGAGTGCACAGACCGATCAGGCCTTCAGCGCGCTGCATGGGCTGGATGTCAAGGCCGTGGCTGCGGCGGCGCCCGCGCCGATTGTGCAGGCCCCGGCGCCGCCGCGTTTGGCGCAGTTACTGCAGGCCGATATTGATGCAGGGGCGGTGCAGGTGAAAGACCTCGCCGACCGATCCGTCGTCACCGTGCTGGGCGACACCATGTTCGATTCCGGCAGCGCGGATGTGGCGGCCCGAGCCACGCCCTTGTTCGGGCGCATAGCGGCGGCGCTCAACCAGGTGCCGGGTCGGGTCTTGATCAGTGGACATTCCGACAACCAGCCGATCCGCTCCTTGCGCTATCAATCGAATTGGCATCTCTCAATGGCGCGAGCCCAAAGTGCGCGCAGCCTCTTGGCCGCCACAGTGGCGCCTGAGCGTTTGACGGCCGAGGGCCGTGCTGACAGTGAGCCGGTGGCCGATAACGCCAGTGCCGAAGGCCGCGCACGCAATCGCCGGGTGGAGATCGCCCTGACGCCGGCTGCGGCGGATTGATCGCTGCATTGCCTAACGAACACGTCCAATGACTTTCACCATTTGCCCGCAAGCCGCTGGTTCAAGGCAAGGAATCCATCTATGAAACGCTTTTTCCAATGGCTGCTGAGCCCTGCCGTGCTGGGCACGCTGGCCCTGCTGGCCTTGTCCGCCATGATCTGGTGGCTGGGTCCGATGATCTCTTTTGGTCAAACTGCGCCGCTCAGTGGGATCTGGGTGCGGGTGATCGTGCTGTTGCTGATCTGGTCAGTTTGGCTTGGCCGTTTGGTTTGGCTTGCTTGGCAACGCCGCAAGACCAATGCCGCTCTATTGGCGGGTATGGGCGGCGGCCCCTCGGCCAGCGACAAGGAAGCGCAGGTCTTGGCGCAACGTTTTGCCGAAGCCGGCCAACGCCTGAAGGCCACGGCCGGTCGCTCCTGGTGGGGCAGCGAGCAATATTTGTACGAATTGCCCTGGTATATGTTTGTCGGCGCGCCCGGCTCTGGCAAGACCACCGCCTTGATGAACGCCGGCTTGCAATTTTTGCTTGCTGACACGACCAAGGGGGCAAATCTTGCTTCGGTCAAGGGCGTCGGCGGCACCCGCAACTGCGATTGGTGGTTCACCCAGGACGCCGTTTTGATCGACACGGCAGGGCGCTATGCGACACAGGAAAGCGACCGCGATGTTGACGCCAGCGCCTGGGATAGCTTCTTGGCTCTGCTGAAGAAAACCCGCCCGCGTCAACCCATCAATGGTGTCTTGCTGACCGTCAATATCCAGGACCTGCTGCAGCAAGGCCCGACCGAGCGCCAGGAACATGCGGCCAAGCTCCGCGCGCGGCTGCAAGAGCTGCAGACCAAACTCGGCGTGCGCGCGCCGGTCTATGTCTTGGTGACCAAGGCCGACTTGATAGGCGGCTTCAACGAGAGTTTCGAGGCACTGAACAAGGATGAGCGCGACCAGGTCTGGGGCTTCACGTTCGAGCATGCAAACGCGGCGCAGGATGATCCGCTGCGCGACTTTGCGCCGCTCTACCAGCAGCTGCAGCAACGCCTGGTTGATCAATTGGTCGACCGACTTGAGGGCGAACGAGATGTGCTGAGGCGCAATGCGATGTTTGCATTCCCGCAAGAATTTGCCGCCTTGCAAGCCGTATTGGCCGATTTTTTGCGGCTGGTGGTTTCGGGTGGCGGCAAGCTGGAAAGTGCGCCGCTGCTGCGCGGTGTCTACTTCACCAGCGGTACCCAAGAAGGCTCGCCGATTGATCGGGTCATGGGTGCGCTGGGGCGCTCCTTCGGCATTGATGCGCGCGCGGCGGCCGCTGGTGGCCGGGGCAAGAGCTTCTTCTTGCATCGCCTTTTGCGCGAAGTTGTGTTTGCCGAGCGCGGCCTGGGCGTGGTCTCGCAAGCGGCGGTGCGGCGGCGCCGTCTCAGTCGAGCCGTCGGCTTTGGCGTGATTGGCTTGGCTTCTTTGGCGCTGCTGGGCGGCTGGATGATCAGTCGCTCCCGCAACTTGGACTATGCGGCGCAAGTGGTCGAGCGTTTGCCAGCGCTGAAGGCCTCGCTTGATGCGCTGCCGCCCGCGAACAATGCCGACGTCAGTCCCTTGCCCGATGTCTTGATGCAGGTCCGAAACGTGGCCCGCAGTGACAGCTTCGAGCTCGCCGACCCGCCTATGCTGAACGGCCTTGGGCTCTACCAAGGCGACAAGCTCGACGCGGCGGCGCAGCTTGCCTACGCCCGACTGCTTGAAAAAACGCTGATGCCGCGCGTTGCCCGCCGGCTCGAGGAACGCTTGCGCGCCGCCTCCAAAGACAATCTTGAAAATGCCTACGAGGCGCTCAAGACCTATCAAATGCTGCATCTGCCGGAGCATTTCGACGCGCCGACCTTGCGCGCTTGGATCACGGTCGACTGGGATCAAAACTACGCCCGCATGGCGCCCGAGCAGCGCCAGGCGCTAGACGCGCATTTGGATGCCTTGCTGGCCTTGGGTCCCTTGCGACCCGCCATTGCCAAAGACGAAGCCTTGGTGGCGAATGTGCGCGATATGCTGGTCGCCTATCCGCTGGAATACCGGGTCTACAGCCGCATCAAACGTCAGTACCGGCCGGGCGAGATCCCAGAGTTCAGTGCTGCTGCGGCAGGCGGCCCGAACGCCGCGCAGGTTTTCACGCGCGCGAGTGGAGAGCCGCTTACCAAAGGTGTCTCGGGCCTGTATACCAAGCAGGGCTATGAAAAATTGATCAAGCCTGCGGTGCAAAAAACCACCTTGAAGCTGGCACAAGAAGAACCCTGGGTGCTGGGGCTGAAGCCGGATGCGGCGCGGCTGAAGGATCTGGCCGTGGGCACGCAGCTAACTGACAAGGTACGCAGGCTCTATTTCGAGGACTTCATCAAGACCTGGGACAAATTCCTGGCCGACGTGCGCTTGGTCAAGTTGGCCGGACTTGAGCGCAGCATTGCGGCGGCACGCATCCTGTCGGCAGTGGACTCACCGTTGGCGGCCTATATGCGCGGTGTCACAGCAGAAACGCGTTTGGTCCCTCCGGCTGGTGCGGCGGGTGCCTTGGATAAATTGGCGGCACAGGCCAAGAGCGAGGCTGCCAATTTGGCCGGTGCTGTATCCGATAACACGGCAGCCGACGCAGCCGGCGCGGGTGGGCCGCTGGAACGCATGGTGGATGATCATTTCGCCAATATTCATCGACAAGTGACGGGGCAGCCCGCGCCCATTGACGACACGCTGAAAATGTTCAACGAGCTCTACACCCAGCTCAGCGCCGTGGATGCAGCGCAAAAGAGCAAGTCGCCGCCGCCGCCCGGCGGTGCGGCAGAGAAGGTCAAAGCGGCGGCTGGTCAACAGCCAGAGCCGATCCGCGCCATGTTGGAACAATTGGCCGACGCCGGTGCCAATCAAAGCCGGGGCGCCGAAATTCAAGGATTGGCAGGCGAACTTAAACCCATCTCGGAGTTCTGCATGCGCGCCATCAATGGCCGCTACCCCTTTGCCAGCGGCGCACGCGCCGATGTGCTGCCGGAAGACTTCGGTCAGTTGTTTGGGGGGGGCGGCTTGATGGATGACTTCTTCCAGCGCAGGCTCGTCAATCTGGTCGACACCTCAGCCGCCAATTGGAGCTACAAGCCGCTGGCCGACGGCAGCAAACCGGTGGCGGCCGGATCGCTGGCCGAGTTCCAGCGGGCGGCGCGCATCCGCGAAGTGTTTTTCCGCAGCGGCGGTAAGCAGCCTGGCTTGAAGATCGAGCTGCGCGTGGCCGAGATGGACCCCGCGCTGAAGGAATTGCTGCTGGATGTGGACGGCCAGGTGCAAAAGCTGGTGGCCGGCGGTCAATCGATCAGCGTCACTTGGCCCAGCCAGCGGGTGGCTGCACAAATCAAGCTCAGCAGTGGTGCGGCGGGGGCCGCCGCGCCGGTCCTCTTCGAAGGACCCTGGGCCTTGTTCCGCCTGTTCGACCGTTTTGGCGTCGAGCCTTCGGCCGTGCCGGAGAAGTTCAGCATTCCCATCGTCCTGGACGGCAAGAAGGCGAGGGTAGACGTCATCGCGGCTAGCGTGTTCAATCCCTTCCAACTGAAGGAAGTGAAGCAGTTCCGTTGCCCGGCGGCCTTGTGACCGTGATGAGCACCTTGCCCGCTTGGTATGGCAAGTTGCCCGGGCTGGGTGACTTCGCCTCGCGCCGGATCGAGCCCGATTTCCTCGAGTTTTGGGATAACTGGTTAGCCGAAGGCATGCTGGCCCTGCGCGAGCGGGATCCCATTGCTTGGCTGGATGCTTACCTGGTCAGCCCGACCTGGCGTTTTCTATTGATGCCAGCTTGTCTGCCCGGGGCACTTGGTGAGCAGGCCTGGGCGGGTGTACTGATGCCCTCGGTGGACAAGGTCGGCCGCTATTTCCCTTTCACGATCGTACGTCGGCTGGCTCAGCCGCCTGGTTCTTTGCAGGGTTTGCAAGCGCTTTGGCAAGAATTGGGACAGCTGGACGATTTGGCCGCCGATGCCTTGCAAGATGATTGGAGTGCGGAGCGTATGGAGAGCGAGCTTGCCAGCTTGAAGCCTCCAAGCTCTGTCGAAAATGCACGCGCGCTTGCCGAGTCAGACTTGCCGCTGCTGGCTGGCGAGCTGTCCGCGTCGAGCAGCGGCTTAGATGCTGCGGGTCAGATCGTTGCAGAAGCCTTGCAGTTGTGGGGCCCGCAAGCGCGCGGCAGGTCTTATTGGTACGCCGCTGCCGCGCCATCACCGGGCAATTTGCGCCTGTGCTCGGGCTTGCCGCGTTCGTCCTCTAGCCTGCTGTGCGAGGCCAAGGCTAATCAAGCTCTGTGAAAAAGGCCGAATAGGACTTTTAACGACTGCGCTCGAAACGCATCCTCAAGTCTTGCAACTGCGCCGGTGTAACGCCCAAATTGCTTGCATCAAAGGCCCGCGAGTCAGGCGTGTGCATCAAGACGGCCTGCGTTTCATTGACCATCAAGAGTTCGTTATCAGGGTCGTAGTCCATGCCGGCCAACATGCGCCGGAACATCGCTCGCTCGGTCTTGCTCAAGCTCTTTTGCCAAAACTTCCAGCTTTGTTTTTGATAGGCCGGTCGTGTGAAAAATTCGCCATGGCTCAACTCATGTCGTAGCGTGGACTCACGCCGCAAGGCATCGACGCCTTCGTCCGCTTTGGTGGCGGGATCGTCGACTTGTTGCGCACTGAAGCTGATGACCGCCTGCTGGCCCGGCGCTTGCAAGCTGGCCGGCTCTTTCTCAGTTGGTGATGTGCCTTCCTTCAGCAAGCTTGCATCCAGCAAGGTGGCGCGCAGGCGCATCTCCTGTGCGTTCAATTTGATATCTTGCGCTTTGGATTGAGCAAAGAACTGCCTCATCTGCGCACCGGTGTAGTCGTGCCCAAAGTAGAAGGTTTCGGAGGTATCGCCCGACCGCTTCACCAAGGCGGCTAACTCATCGTCGCTCAGAACCCGGTCCCTTGTGCTGCTCTTTTTTTCGATGTAGGCGGCGGCCCGGTTGAAGGCCAGACCTTGCTCCAGCAGGTTGGGGAATTCAATCACCAACACCGCTGCATTACTCTGCAGGCGGGCAATGCGCCAGACGCCAGGCTTGTCGCTGCCTGCAAGCAACTGCTCAAGCGAAGCGGTTTCAATGTCGGCTTTGGGCGTGGCCGACATCACCGCGACCGGGATCATGGCCTGAGCCTGAGCTTGAGCTTGAGCCTGTGCCTGTGCCTGCGCCGGCCCTTGTTGCAATAGCGCTGTTTTGGTTTGCGGAGCTAGCACTTGAACTGGCGCGCTCGCTGGAGTTGCAGCCAACTCAGCTGGCTTGCCTGTGCCGGGTCGCAACATGCCCCACCAGAGCAAGAGGCTGAAAAGCAAGGCCGCTGTTGCTACCAACATCCAGATCAGATGGCGCCTTGAGGGGGTGCTGGACACCGCGTTCGCGCTCCCACCCGCTGCGACAGCGCTTGCATCGGAGGCATCGGCGCTGCGCCGGCGGCGCAGCGGGCGCCGGGAACGGTTCTTGGCGCGAGGCTCAGTCTTGGCGCTACGTCCGAGGGAGTTGGGTTCGGTAGGCATGGGTAGGGAATGGCAACGGCAACGGCAATGCCAAGGATACGTCCCGCGCGTCAAAAAACAGCAAACAGGATTGGCGTATCAATACCGTGCCTCTGCTTCCTTGGCGCAAGTATGGATATTCGCTTTCACCTGGTGCAAACCCTTGAAAAATTGAAGCTTTCAAAGGCCTACGATGCCGCTCTATCAGTGCGTTAGTTATAGGTTGGCTCAGGCCGACAAGTTTGAGGCGCATTTTGAACCGAGTCACTGGAGAACGCAGCGCTGCGTCTCGATTCGGTTGAAAATATTTGCGAGCCGGGTCTGAGTTGAGTGGTTCCCGCAAATTCGAGGAAACTGAGTCGCCAGGCGGCGAGCTTTGAGCGCGACAATAGCCGCCGACTTGCAATTCAATACCCGCCACTACTTTCATCGGCGGACGTCATCACATACGGACACACGGACCTCCCAGCACGCCATGAGCAGCCAGACTCCTGACGACGATCGCACCGTCATACGACCGCCCGCGAATAGCGAGCAAACGATAGCAGTGCCGCAGAGGGCTGCAATGCTGCCGCCTGCTCAAGCGACCGTCATGCCCTCGGCCAGTTCCATCGCCGCGGCCGCTGCATCGGCTTCAAATAGCCATAGCGCAGCCTCGAGCGCGGGGGAGAGTGGCAATGCCTTGCCTGTTGGCACGTATGTGGGTGAGTTCGAGTTGACCAGCGTGTTGGGCGAAGGCGGGTTCGGCATTGTCTATTTGGCCTGGGATCATTCGCTGGAGCGCAAGGTCGCGTTGAAGGAATACATGCCCTCAGCGCTGTCCGCTCGCGTTGGCAGCACGCAGGTGCAGGTCAAGTCGGCTCGCCACCGGGATACCTTCGAGGCCGGCCTCAAGAGTTTCGTGAACGAGGCCAAGTTGCTGGCTTCGTTTGACCACCCCTCCTTGGTCAAGGTCTACCGCTTCTGGGAGGCCAATGGCACTGCCTATATGGTCATGCCCTTCTACGAAGGCATCACCCTGAAAGACAAATTGCGTGAAATGGGCGAGCCGCCCGACGAGCAGTGGCTGATGAACTTGCTGGCGCCGCTGACCGAGGCGCTGGCAGTCATTCACGCTGCGAGCTGTTTTCACCGCGACATTGCGCCGGACAATGTCATTTTGTTGGGTGCAAACCAAAAGCCTCTGTTGCTGGACTTTGGCGCCGCCCGCCGCGTGATCGGCGACATGACGCAGGCTTTGACCGTTATTCTCAAACCCGGCTATGCGCCGGTGGAGCAATACGCCGAAGCGCCGAATATGAAGCAGGGCGGTTGGACCGACGTTTACGCCTTGGCCGCATCGGTGCATTTCGCCATCATGGGGCGCACACCGCCGACCTCGGTGGGCCGTTTGATGAGCGACAGCTATTTGCCGCTCGAGCAGGCGGCGGCCGGCCGCTACAGCCCACAGTTCTTGCGAGCGATCGACCGCGCTCTGCGTGTCCGACCTGAAGACCGCACCGCCTCGATCGCGGATTTGCGCGCTGATTTGGGGCTTGCTGGTGCAGCAAGCGTTGACGGTTCACCACCGCAAAGCATGTTTGTGGCGCCGGCGTCGGTTTCGACCCGCAGTGGTAGCCCCGCTCCCCGTGCGCAAGGTCAAACCGAAGTCGCCCAGGCAGCTCAGTCCGCTCAATCCGTAGCGGGCAAGAGCGGCGGCAAGGGGGTTTGGTTCGGCTTGGCTACCTTGCTGCTCGTGGCGGCAGGAGGGGGTGGTTATTTATTGACAAGCCCAAGCAAACCGAGCGCCACTCAGCCGAGCACGAAGGAAGCCGCAGTTGATGTAGCCGCCGTAACAGCGCCTGCAACCCGGGTTGCTCCAGTGCTTGCCCGGACCGACGCAGCGTCGGCAAGCTGGGATGCGCGCGAAGAATTCAGCAAGATCATTCAGAGTCAAACCAGCGGATTCACCGTCGAGGCGTCGAGCACAAAACCGCAGTTTCAGATTGACAAGGATTTTCTTGGCTTCAATGTCAAATCCGTGCGCGATGGTTTTGTGAACGTGTTGGTGCTGGGTCAAGACGGCTCATTGATACTGCTCTTTCCCAATAGCAAGGCCTCCAATAATCGCATCAAGGCCGGCCAAGTCATGTCCTTGCCGCAGAGCAGTTGGCCCATGGGAACCTTTGAACCACCCGGTCCGCAGCATTTTTTGGTAATCGTCAGTAGCCAGCCGCGTGACTACAGCGCACTGAGCAAAGAACGTGAATTCATGTTCCTCAAGCTGCCGACTGGCGAAAAAGCTGCGGAACTGGCCACAAGTTTGCAATCCAAGAACCAATTCTCAACTTCAATTTTGCTTGGCACCGGCAACAACTGCACGGCAAACAATTGCGACGAGTTCGGGGCGGCGCAGTTCAGTGTCGATGTGGTCCGCTGAGTTGCGCTGCTAGCTTCTGGCTTGGCAGGCAAGAGTCGCGGGCTGAGTTGCGTCTGATTCATCCGGGATGGCAGCATTGGAGCTGCCTGCATATGTCGTTTTGATGCGTTTAATTGGGCTGTCACCAGCGGCTGTTAACGTCCACGGCGTTTTGCCTTTCTCCCCCGGAATGAGTGCTTGAGACTGTGTGAATATTTTTAGAAAAACTTCAGATCTGGCCTCTTGTTCTTGCCTTAAAGTGCACACTGCTCTAAGACGTGCAGCTTTATTGATCCAGCGCAAAGCATCGCCTACCGAACCTAGTGAGAGCCTCTTAAATGAGTGATTTCGAAGCGATTGAAAACAAGGTGGCCGAATGGCTGCAGCCTTTGGCTGACGAGTCCGCGCCCTGCGGCCCCGACCTTGAGTACGACAACGACTTCCTGGCGCTGACGCAGGCTGCCGCAGGTAAACCCGAGTCTCAATTCGGTCCGGCCGAATTGCCCGTCTGGCGCAATGTGGTCAGCATGGCCGAGGCGCTGCTGGATCGCTCACGGGATCTTCGAGTCGCTATTGTGTGGCTGCGCGGGTGCATGCATACGCAGGGTTATGGCGCACTGCCCCGAGGCTTGAAATTGCTGCATGGTTTGATCAGCGATCAATGGGCGCATGTGCACCCGATGCCCGATCCTGACGATGGGGATCCTTATGCGCGGGTCAACGCCTTGACCTTGTTGCGCGAGAACGAAGGCCTGCTGGGCGATTTGCGCGCCGCGATGCTGATTGAAGATCGCAGCATAGGCATGATGACTGTGCGCGCGGTCGAGGTCGCACTTGGGCTCGCGCCGGCGCGCAGCGACGAAGAAGCGATGAGCCAGGGGCAGGTCAGTCAGATGTTGGCAGCGGCGCTGGCCAAGGATGCCGATTTGCGCAAGGACTGTCTGGAGGCTGTCACGCAAGTTCGGCAATTGATGTCGTTGCTCAACGAGGCGCTGGGCAGTGAGTTGGCTCCGGATTTGCGGCCGCTCTACGGTTTGGCCAATGGCGTGCTTGGCTGTCTGCCTGCTGAGGCGGAAATTGAAGCTAGCGACGAGGAATCCGAAAGCGCAGGCGAAGGCGGCGAATCTGCAAAAGGCGGTGGCGGGGCTGTGGCCAGCAAGAAAGGCCTGACCGGCACTGTGAATTCGCGTGAAGACGCGATCCGAGCCATCGCCATGGTCTGCGAATATCTTGAGCGGGCCGAACCCGCCAATCCTGCCCAGCTGTTTTTGCGCCGAGGCAGCCAGTTGATCAACCAGAATTTCTTGCAGTTGATGAAGATGTTGGCGCCCGATGCGCTGTCCGGCGTCGCTGGTTTGGTAGGGGTCGACCCTTACAGCATTGAAAGCCCTGAACAGTGATGATTCGCGCTGTTTGAATGGGCATTTCCTTTTTACATTTTTGTAATTCTTCACCGTCGCACAGGAGCTTGGAATGAGTAGCAGCCAAAAATTCATCGCGCGCAATCGCGCGCCTCGGGTCCAGATCGAATATGACGTCGAGGTCTACGGCGCCGAGAAGAAAGTTCAACTGCCTTTTGTGATGGGCGTGATGGCCGATCTGTCCGGCAATCCGGCCGATCCCTTGGCGCCTGTGGCGGACCGCAAGTTTTTGGAAGTCGATGTCGATAACTTCGACGCCCGCATGAAGGCGATGAAGCCCCGCGTGGCCATGCAAGTGCCGAACTCGCTGACCGGCGAAGGTAATCTGAGCGTCGACATCACCTTCGACAGCATGGATGACTTCACGCCCGACGCCGTGGCGCGGAAGGTTGATTCGCTGAGCAAGCTGCTTGATGCGCGCCAGCAGTTGCAAAACCTGGTCACCTATATGGACGGCAAAGGTGGGGCCGAAGAGTTGATCGGCAAGCTGATCAATGACCCGGCCTTGTTGGGTGCGCTGGCTTCGTCGGCCAAGCCGCCGGACGCTTAAGTCTGGCTTGCCGATCTCGCACCGAACAACCCACTCAAGAAATACTGGAGAAATAGATGGCAGACTCCCAAGCCTCTCAGTCCTCGGCAGCGCTGGCCAGCGTTGCGATGGAAGGCAGCGACCTCGCTTCGCTGCTGCAAAAAGAATTCAAGCCCAAGTCCGATGAAGCTAAAAGCGCGGTCGAACAAGCGGTACAAACTTTGGCCCAGCAGGCGCTGAGCCAAACCGCGCTGATCGGCAGCGACACCGTCGCTTCCATCGAGGCGATGATTGCAGCGATCGACAAGAAGCTCTCGGAGCAGATCAATTTGATCTTGCACCACCAAGACTTCCAAAAGCTCGAAGGCGCTTGGCGCGGTCTGCATTACATGGTGAACAACACCGAGACCGATGAGTCGCTGAAGATCCGGGTGATGAACGTCTCCAAGGCCGAGCTGGGCAAGACGCTCAAGCGCTACAAGGGCACCAGCTGGGATCAAAGCCCGATCTTCAAGAAGATCTACTCCGAGGAATTCAGCCAATTCGGCGGCGAGCCTTTCGGCTGCCTGGTCGGTGACTATCACTTCGACCAAAGCGCGCCCGATGTCGAGTTGCTGTCCGAGATGGCCAAGATTGCCGCTGCAGCCCATGCTCCCTTCATCACCGGAGGCTCGCCGACCTTGATGCAGATGGACTCATGGCAAGAGCTGGCCAATCCACGCGATCTGACCAAGATCTTCACGACGCCTGAATATGCGGCTTGGCGTTCGCTGCGTGAGTCGGAGGACTCTAAGTATGTGGGCCTGGCAATGCCAAGGTTCCTGTCGCGCATGCCTTACGGTGCAAAGACGAATCCGGTCGAGGCCTTCAATTTCGAAGAGGACACCGGCTCGGCTGACCACGGCAAGTACACCTGGGCGAATGCCGCCTACGCGATGGCCACCAATATCAACCGCTCCTTCAAGGAAAACGGCTGGTGCACCCGAATTCGCGGTATCGAGTCAGGTGGCGCAGTGCAGAACTTGCCCACCCACAGCTTCCCGACCGATGACGGCGGCGTGGACATGAAATGCCCGACCGAAATCGCGATCGAAGACCGGCGCGAGGCGGAGCTGGCCAAGAATGGTTTCATGCCCTTGGTGCACCGCAAGAACAGCGATTTCGCTGCCTTTATTGGCGCGCAGTCACTGCACAAGCCGGCCGAGTATGACGATCCGGACGCGACCGCCAACGCCAACTTGGCCGCCCGTTTGCCTTATCTGTTCGCCACCTGCCGTTTTGCGCATTACCTGAAGTGCATCGTGCGCGACAAGATTGGCTCGTTCAAGGAGCGTGCCGAAGTCGAGCGCTGGTTGACGAAGTGGGTCATGCAATACGTCGACGGCGATCCCGCCAACTCCTCCGAGCAGACCAAGGCGAAGAAGCCGCTCGCTGCGGCCGAAGTGGTGGTCGAGGAGGACCCGGCCAATCCAGGCTATTACAGCTCGAAGTTCTTCCTGCGGCCCCATTACCAATTGGAAGGCCTGACCGTCTCGCTGCGCTTGGTCTCCAAGCTGCCGTCGGTCAAAGGATAGACACCGACCTTGATTTCAACCTTCCCCGGTCGGCTGCATGGCTGGGGGCGCTCTCCGACAGGGCGTTTCTTGCAGTATCTAACGCCCAATTTGGGTAGCATTTCAGGAGAGCATCATGGCATTAGACATGTTCATCAATTTGGGCGCCAACATCAAGGGCGAGAGCCGCGACAAGGTGCAAGGCCCCAAGGGCGACGTCGATGTGTTGGCTTGGAGCTGGGGCATGTCGCAATCAGGCACCACCCACACCGGCGGTGGCGGCGGTGCCGGCAAGGCCAACTTCCAGGATCTGTCCTTCACCAAGTATGTGGACTCTGCATCCAGTGCCTTGATGGTTGCCTTGGCCAAGGGGAGTCACATCCCGGAAGTAAGCTTGATGGTTCGCAAGGCCGGTGAAGGTCAGCACAAATACATCCACATCACAATGAAGGAAGTGATCGTGACTTCCGTCAGCACCGGCGGCTCTGGTGGTGAAGACAAGCTGACCGAAAACGTCACGCTGAACTTTGCCGAAGTTAAATTTGACTATACGCCGCAAGATTCCAAGGGCACCGTCGCTGGCGACAAAACCTTTGCTTGGAACATTGCCGAGAATCACGCGGCTGGTTGATCGATCTTCTATGTTCTCTCCGACTGTCCTTTGGATGCTGGAGGGGCGAGAGAAGCAAAGAATCCAAGCGGCCAGCCGCGCTGGCCGCTTGGATTACCACTCTTTTTATTCAACTCACGCAGACTCACGCTGATCCTTGTTGCCCAATTCGCCGGCAATTTGGTAGGCGCAATGGCAGCCAGATGTTGCCCGGGTTTTGCGGGGGTCCTGATTTGCCGGAGTTCCCATGTCCAGTCCCGGCGCAGCCGAACAAGCCCTCAAAGACGGCGATGCAAAAGCCGCCCTCAAGCTTCTGACCGAGCAAGTCAGATCGAACCCGCAAGACGCCAAGTTGCGCGTCTTCCTGTTCCAACTGCTCTGCGTCACCGGCCAATGGGAGCGTGCGTTGAATCAGCTCAATGTCGCGCTGGAGCTCGACGCCGGCATGTTGCCCATGGTGCAAACTTACCGCGAGGCCATAGCCTGTGAGACCTTGCGCATGAAGGTTTTCGCGGGGCAAAAGGTGCCGATGTTGTTCGGTGAGCCCGAGCCTTGGGTTGCCTTGCTGATTGAGGCGCTGCTGCGTGAAGGTCGCGGCGAGCCAGATGCCGGTCGGCAGTTGCGGGCCGAGGCCTTGGAGCAGGCGCCAGCCACGTCGGGTACGGTCGACGGCCAGGCTTTCGCCTGGATTGCCGATGCCGACAGCCGGCTTGGGCCCGTGATCGAGGCCATCATCAATGGCAAGTATTACTGGCTGCCCTGGAACCGGGTGGCGCAGGTCGACATCGATCCGCCGCAGGATCTGCGCGACGCGGTCTGGATGCCGGCGCATTTCCAGTTCACGAATGGTGGCGAAGTCGTCGGTCTGATCCCTACCCGTTATCCCGACACCGAATTGGCGTCGGGCGACTTATTGGCCTTGTCGCGCAGCACCGAATGGCGCTCGCGCGGGGCAGCGGATGAATTCATTGGCCTGGGCCAGCGTTTGTTCGCCACCGATGCAGCCGATTTCGCGCTGATGGATATTCGTTCCGTCTTGCTCAATGCAGCGGCCGAGTAAGCCATGACCCAACTTCGCGCCCGTGACCGACTCCAGCCCGCGCTGCTGGACCGGCTGACCGACGACGAACCCGAGTCGGTCGTTGAAAGCAATGAGGCGCGCGTGATTGGCCGCAATCAGTTGCGCGAAATGGTGTTGCGTGACCTGTCTTGGTTGTTCAACTCGACTGCGCCGGGCGACTATATCGATTGGTCGCAGGCGCCGCATGCGCGTAAATCGGTGCTCAATTACGGTTTGCCGGCCTTGTCGGGCAGCAGCGCCTCGAATATCGACCCTCTGAGCTTGCAAGCCCGTGTCAAGCAGGCCATCCTCGACCACGAGCCGCGCATCCTGCCGCACACCTTGACGGTCGAGACGGTGATTTCTGACAAGCAGCTTGACCACCACAACCAGATCGGTTTCCGTATAGCCGGTCAGTTATGGGCCCAGCCGGTGCCGCTGGAGTTGCTCTTGCGCACCGACATCGATCTTGAAACCGGTCGGGTCGCCGTGCGCGAACTCGATCGCTGAAGGGCCAAGCATCATGGACCCGCGCCTGCTGCGTTACTACAACGACGAGTTGCGCCATTTGCGCGAGATGGGCGCCGAGTTCGCCCAGCAGTTTCCCAAGATTGCAGCCCGTCTAGGAATCGAAGGGCTGGAGGTCTCCGACCCCTATGTGGAGCGCTTGCTGGAAGGTTTTGCCTTTTTGGCAGGCCGAATCCAACTCAAGCTGGACGCCGAGTTCCCGCGCTTTACCCAGACGCTGCTGGAGATTGTCTACCCGCAGTTCCTGGCTCCTACGCCGGCGATGTTGATCGCGCGCGTCTTCCCGGATCTGGCCGACCCCAGCCTTGCGACTGGTTTGACGCTGGCGCGCGGCAGCGTGATGCACAGCCTGCCCGGCAAGGCGGGTGCCACGCCCTGCGAATTTCGCAGTGCGCATGAGCTGAAGATTTGGCCGCTGGAGTTGACGCAGGTCGAGTACTTCAGCCAGGCTGCCGACCTGCCAATTGCCGCCGTCCCCGAATGGCGCAAGTACCGCTCGGGCCTGCGCCTGCGCCTGCGGACCACCGCCAACTGCGATCTGAGCCAGCTCTCGCTTGACAGCCTGCGCCTGCATTGCACCGGTCTCGATGATGTGGCCTACCGCCTGCACGAGCTGATCTGCGGCCATGCGATGGGCGTCTTGCTGATGCCAACCAAGCGCCCGGCCGACTGGCATGAGGCCCTCGACGCCGAAAGCATCGCACCGGTTGGTTTCGACGATGAGGAGGCCTTGCTTCCGCCGACGCTGCACGGCTTCGAGGGCTACCGCATCGTGCAGGAATACTTCGCCTTCCCGCAACGGTTCTTATTTTTCGACCTGCACGATATTGGCGAGGCGCTGCGCGAGCATGGTGGCAGAGATGTCGACATCGTCATTCTGTTTTCGCGCGCCGACAACGCCTTGCTGCAGCAGGTCGACGCCAGCAATCTCGCACTCAACTGTGTGCCCGCCATCAATTTGCTTGAGCGACGCTGCGACCGTATCCAGGTCAATCCCGGCGATACCGACTACCACGTTGTGCCCGACCGCACCCGGCCCATGGACTACGAAGTGCACACGGTCACCGAGTTGATCGGCTACGGCAGCGGAGCAGGGGCGGGCCCCGCCAAAGACAAGGCCACCGAGTGGCGCTTCTTGCCCTTCTACAACGCCTTCCACACGGAAGCACGTTCGCACAATGCCTATTTCTCGGTGCAACGGATGCCGCGATTGATGTCGCAGCTGCAGACCCGCGAGGGCCCGCGCTCCAGCTATATCGGCAGCGAGGTCTATGTATCGGTCGTGGATGCGACCGAAGCGCCGTTCTCCGCCGATCTGCGCCAGCTTGGCGTGAGGGCTCTGTGCAGCAACCGCGATCTGCCGATCTTGATGCCGACCGGTAACGCCAAGGGTGATCTGACCTTGGCGCAGACCGCGCCGGTCAAGTCCATCCAGGTGATCAAGGGCCCGTCGCGCCCGCAGTCGGCCCTGCGCGAGGGCAATATCGCCTGGAAGATGATCAACCAACTGTCATTGAATCACCTGTCTTTGACCGATACCGATGCCGAGCACGGTGCGGCGGCACTGCGCGAAATCTTGCGCCTTTATGCGCCCAGCGGTGACGCCGCTGCGCAGCGCCAGGTCGACGGCCTGCGCTCGGTCAAGCTGGCCCCGGTAGTGCGGCGCCTGCCCATGGCCGGCCCCATCACCTTCGGGCGCGGCGTGGATGTGCGGGTGGAGATCGATGACCATGCGTTTGAAGGCGGCAGCGCCTTTTTGCTCGGCTTGGTGCTGGAGCGTTTTGTCGCCCGCCATGTGTCGCTGAATGGCTTCACCCAGTTGCGCCTGCATTCGCCGGCACGCGGCGATATCCTCAGCGGCCGCCCGCGCTGCGGCACCCGAGCGATTCTGTGATGACGCCGCCGGCCCGCAAGCCTACTCGCCCCGACCCGGTCCACGAGATCTCGGCCGCCGCGCACAGCTTTGATTTTTATCAGGCTTTGCGCTTGATCGATGCCTACAACCTCGACAAGCCGCGCCTGGGCACTGCCCGGCGGCCGGTTGATGAGGCGGTGCGCCTAGGTCAGGCGGCCGACTTGAGCTTTGCGCCTTCCAGCCTGAGCATGGTCGACCCGGCAGACCGCAGTGGCCGCCCGCGTGTCGAAGTGCGTTTCTTCGGCCTGTTCGGGCCGAACAGCCCGCTGCCGCTGCACATGACGGCCTATGCCCGTGAGCGCCGCATGCACAAGGGCGATGAGACCTTCGGCCGTTTTGCCGATATGTTTCACCACCGCCTTTTGCTGCTGTTCTACCGCGCTTGGGCGCAGGGCAAACCTGCCGTGAGCCTGGACCGCCCGAACGAGGACCGGTTTGCCTCCTTTGTCGGCTCGCTGATCGGCGTGGCCGGGCCAGAGTTGCAAAACCGCGATGCCGCGCCCGACCATGCGCGCTTGGCCCATGCCGGCGTCTTGTCCCGTCAGGTGCGCAATGCCGACGGCCTGGGCCTGCTGCTGTCGAGCTATTTGGGCATGCAGGCGCGCATCGAGCAGTTCCATGGCCGCTGGATGCCGCTGCAGCCCGAGGAGCGTACCTGCATCAAGCGCATCAGCCGGCGCGGTGCGTCCAGGCGTCTGTCGACCGCGCAACTCGGCGTGAGCGCCGTGCTGGGCCGCGCGGTGTTTGACCGTCAACACCATTTCCGTATTCATGTCGGCCCGCTGGACCTGCCCGCCTTTGAAGCGTTGCTGCCGGTCGGCAAAGCCTTGCCGGCGGTGCAAGCGCTGGTGCACCAATACATCGGCCTGGAACTCGGCTGGGACCTGGCGCTGCAGCTCAAGCAAGAGCAAGTGCCGGCCTGTCGGCCGGGCGTCTATGGCCGCCTGGGCTGGACCACCTGGTTGGGCAAACAGCCCGGCGAGTCCACCAGAAACCGGCCCGCAGTTTTGAATTTAAGCCCGAGGCTCGCACAGCTCTGATTCGATCCGATCCGAATACATCACAACCCTCTCTCTTGAAGGAATCACCATGGCAGACATCAACCGAGTCACACTCTTCGGCAAGTTGAACAGCGCGGCCTACAAGGCGGTTGAGGGGGCCACGGTATTCTGCAAGCTGCGCGGCAACCCCTATGTAGAGCTCGAGCATTGGATTGCGCAAATCCTGCAAAGCGCCGACTCCGACTGGCACCGCATCATCAAGCATGGCCAGCTTGACCAGTCGGCGCTCGCCAAGGATCTGACCGCCGCACTCGACCGCTTGCCGCGCGGTGCCACCAGCATCTCAGACATTGCCGAGAACATCGCCGACTCGATTGAGCGCGGTTGGGTCTACGGCACGCTACTCTACGGCGACAACACCGTGCGCACCGGCTATGTGTTGATCGGCATGCTCAAGACCAAGACCTTGCGCAACGCGTTGATCGCGATCAGCCGCCAGTTCGAAAAGCTCAAGGTCGAAGACCTCAGCGACAACCTGGCCAAGATCCTGGCCGGCTCACCCGAAGAAGGCCTGGGTGCCACCGATGGTTCTTCAGCCGGCGGCAGCGCACCGGGCGAAGACACGGGTGCCATGGCCCCAGCCGCGATGGGCAAGCAAGAAGCCTTGAAGAAATTCACCGTCGACCTGACGGCTCAGGCTAGAGAGGGCAAGATGGACCCCATCGTCGGCCGCGACGACGAGATCCGCCAAGTGGTTGACATCTTGATGCGCCGCCGCCAGAACAACCCCATCCTGGTCGGTGAGGCCGGCGTCGGCAAAACGGCGGTGGTCGAAGGCTTTGCCCAGCGCATTGCGCGTGGCGATGTGCCGCCGAGCTTGAAGGATGTGGAATTACGCTCGCTCGATGTGGGCCTTCTGCAAGCTGGGGCCAGCATGAAGGGCGAGTTCGAGCAGCGCCTGCGCTCGGTGATCGAAGAGGTGCAGGCCAGCGCCAAACCCATCATTTTGTTCATTGACGAAACCCACACCCTGGTCGGTGCGGGCGGTGCCGCCGGCACCGGCGATGCAGCTAATTTGTTGAAGCCCGCCTTGGCGCGCGGCACGCTGCGCACCATCGGTGCAACGACCTTTGCCGAGTACAAAAAGCACATCGAGAAAGACCCGGCACTGACCCGGCGGTTCCAGACCGTGCAGGTGGACGAGCCGGACGAGGCCAAGGCGATTTTGATGATGCGCGGCGTTGCCAGCACGATGGAAAAACACCACAAGGTGCAGATCCTCGACGAGGCGCTGGAGGCGGCCGTGCGCCTGAGCCACCGCTACATCCCGGCGCGCCAGTTGCCCGACAAGTCGGTCAGCCTGCTCGACACCGCCTGCGCCCGTGTCGCGGTCAGCCTGCACGCCACCCCCGCCGAGGTGGATGACTGCCGCAAGCGCATCGAGGCGCTGGAGACGGAGCTCGGCATCATCGCCCGCGAGAAGGCGATCGGCATCGACATTGGCAAGCGCGAGAGCGAAGCCAGCGAGTTCCTGGCCAGTGAGCGTGATCGTCTGGCGGGCCTGGATGCCCGCTGGGCCGAGGAAAAAGCGTTAGTCGACCAATTGTTAGACCTGCGCGCCAAGCTGCGCGCCGGCATTCGCCCGGTGGAAGGTACCGGCAGTAAGTTGGAGGCCGAAGCGGCCGCCGAGGCTGCGGCCGAAGGTTTGACCGAAGGCGACAGAGAAGCTGAGCGTTTGGCGTTGCTGGCGCAATTGAACGAAGTGCAAGCCAAGCTCAGCACCTTGCAAGGCGAAACGCCGCTGATCCTGCCCACGGTGGACTACCAGGCCGTCGCGGCCGTGGTGGGCGACTGGACCGGCATCCCGGTCGGCCGCATGGCCCGCAACGAGATCGAGACCATTCTGAAGGTGGCCGATTCGCTGGCGCAGCGCGTGATCGGCCAAGACCACGCGATGGAGATGATCGCCAAGCGCATCCAGACCTCGCGCGCCGGCTTGGATAACCCGAACAAGCCGATAGGGGTCTTCATGCTGGCCGGCACCTCGGGCGTAGGCAAGACCGAGACCGCCTTGGCGCTGGCCGAGGCCTTGTACGGTGGCGAGCAGAACATGATCACCGTCAATATGAGCGAGTATCAGGAAGCGCACACGGTCAGTACCTTGAAGGGCGCGCCTCCGGGTTATGTCGGTTATGGCGAGGGCGGCGTGTTGACCGAAGCGGTGCGCCGCAAGCCTTATAGCGTGGTGCTGCTGGACGAGGTGGAGAAAGCCCATCCGGATGTGCACGAAATGTTCTTCCAAGTCTTTGACAAAGGCTTTATGGAAGACGGGGAAGGGCGGTTTATTGACTTTAAAAACACGCTGATTCTGTTGACGACCAATGCCGGAACCGATTTGATCGCTGGCCTGTGCAAAGACCCCGATCTGATGCCCGATCCGGAAGGCATGGCCAAGGCACTGCGTGAGCCGCTGTTGAAAATATTCCCGCCGGCCTTGTTGGGGCGCTTGGTGGCAATTCCTTATTACCCGCTGTCGGATGAGATGCTGGGCAAGATCGTTGTGCTGCAACTGAATCGGATCAAGAAGCGGGTCGAGGCGCGTTACAAGATTCCGTTCAATTACAGCGATGAGGTCGTGAAACTGGTGGTTTCGCGCTGTACCGAATCGGAGTCCGGTGGGCGGATGATTGATGCGATTCTCACCAATACCATGCTGCCGGATATTTCGCGTCAGTTCCTGACTCGGATGATGGAGGGGAATGAGATTGCGGGGGTGACAGTGGATGTGGGTGGCGGGGAATTTGCTTACACGTTTGCGTGAGTGTCAGCTTTTGTGGCGAGACTTCAAACTAAATTCTTAAATCCATCTTTTGATTGTTTAATGAGGAACTGGCGATGAATAAAAATAAGCTGACTCGTTGGAATGATACGATTAGATATTTGAATGATAGTTTTCCGACTGCCGCTCCTAGAATAGGCGATCACATCAACACCATTGTCTCCGATAATCCGACACGCGAGTCAATATCGGAGCAATTGGCTTTAGGTAGTGCCAATCGTGTTCATAAGAATACTGACGCCAATAAGAATGCTCGGCACGCCCTTCGAGGCTTGTTATTATGCCAGCGCATCTATTTTTCCGAAAAATGGGCTAATTCCAACTTCGTCGGCGAGCCCGTAGCGGTGCCACTTTCAGCGCTCGACGCGAATTGGAGGACATTGAGCTTAAACACATGGGGAATGAGAAGCGAGGCGAGTATTCTTGATGCGATTGCCATGTTTGCAACCGTTCCGAATGTCAGCGCGAGCGATGTCTCAGTTGTAGCAAAGCTCGGCCCGCCGACCGGGTTAAGGCCTGCGATCGCGGGCAACCTGGAAGCGTGTAGATCGACCTTCGAAGTGACCGGAGCCGCCGAGACATGCTATCGCGGGGTGCTTGGTTGGTTATTGAAATCCGGGTTGGTGTCGTTTCGGTGGTTTATGCAAAACGCAGCGCCTACTGGTGAAGCTTCGCTGAAGGCGCTTTTTGGAGACGGTGAGGTAGTGTGGACTTCAGATCAGATTTTTGTTGATGGCAGTGTACTTCCCGACGTTGAAGCTGGATATATTGTCCACATGTGGAATGAGAATACTGGACCTGCTGGCTGGAATGGGCACTGGGTTATTAGTAATGGGGATGGCACATTTTGTGGAGTGAATAATGGCGAGGTTAAAGCGGGGCTAGGGCGAGTACAGGTACTAAAAAATTACTCCAATAATGGCACCTTAAGGAGCCAGTTTGAAGGCTATGGCGGATATGAGATGAAGGAAGTCAAAGGAAGCGGAGGATTCTTGACGCTTGTAGAGAAAACACCTCGTGAGGCCACAAAGGGGAAAATGGTTAAATTCAATCCACTAAATTTACCCGGGCGTATGTAGTCACTGCCATTCTGATGAGATTTACTGAAAAATAGCTTGGTCATTGCCCGTAAATTTCCTCTTGTGCCAGCCCTCTGGGGGTACCCAGGGTATTGAATTGAAAAATTACTGACCGGAATTCAAAATCCTTCCTGGATTTTATTTTTTTGAGGTTAGGTCTTGAATCTGAACACCCAGCTCTTGACCAGCAGGCCCGCAATCAGAACAAATTTTGGATTCAAGGCCTGCCGCCATGTCTTTCTTTGAATTAATGACTTGGTCCCAGGTTGTCGCTTTTTCATATTTTCTTGACTAACAAGGAGCGCAGATGAGTTTCAGTAAATTGCAAGACTTGGGCGTGCCAACCGCTTGGGCCGCACATCTCAAAGATAGCTACAAAAAGTGTCGCGGTGACCATACGGACAGTTGGTATTCTTGGGCCAAGACTCAATTTCGAAGTGGGAATAGGGCTGATACCGCTGTAGCTACCACAGGTCATGTTGCAACTGCCGGTGGAGTTGTTACCGGTGCACTAGCTCTACCGGGGGCGAGCACGGTTGCCGCTGCTGCATTTGGAACGGCGGCAGGAGCTGCTACTTTGTATGCTCTTCCCTTGGTTATTACTGCCGCCGCGATTGCATACTGGGGATACAAAAAAAGCGAGAAAAATAAAATAAATAAGGAAATTTGGGATTTTTGGACATCAAAGGTTCGCGGCCAACCCGCCATTGTCTTGAGCAGTATTCCGAAGGAAAAATACCTGCTGTGGCTTGGCTGGTTTGCAGACGAAGGGATAGCCAACATGAATCACATGGGGGCCAAGAATGAGGAGGCGAAACAAACATTCGATAAAAAATATAATGCCATCAAGAGCGATTCAGTCTCACTTGAGGCAAAAATTAGTTTATTTAACCGGCCTGGGCTTCGCCCACCCACGGAGGCTAAAAAAAGGGCTGAAGAACTTAAGCGCTTGAATGATGAGCGGGACAAATTGGCGCTAAAATTTATCGACCTTGGTAAAGACCTGCAATACATCATCTATCGCGTCGAAAGATTTTTGATGTACCACGCAATGCTCGACCTCACAGTCCGTGGGCTGGAAAGTTATACGGATGTAGTGGCAATTGAACGAGATGCGCAAACCGCTTTTACTCAACAAACTGACTCATACAAGGCTTTGCGTGACTTAATGGCATTGCTGCCACCTGCCAAGTAAAGAAACTTTGACCTCAATTCATGACCGGCGTTGAGGGGGAAAATTGAATATATATTCAACCGTTCGAGGAAGTCAGGCTCAGGCGCGGTCAAGGTCCACAAATCAATATTGCGTTGTTTGTGCAATTGCCTTGCCGTCGATGCCATGTGGCGGGCAGCCAAATCAATCGACCGCAACCATTTACCCCTGTTGCCAAACCGTCGCCTGCCGCATGATCGTCAGCCGCCGGAGCGAAATGAGCGCAGCCGGCTTCAGGCATTACTTGCAAATCGAAGCGCGTCAAGCCCAAGGTCGGCTGGCTCGCGCCAAACTGGCTCAAGAGAAGAGCGAAACCGAGATGCAGCAGAACGTGGCGGCTTGGGGCAGACTGAGGCAATACCTGGCGCCCGAAAGTTCGCTGTTGTCGCTCGTGCAATTGGTGGTCCCGTCCGGACCACGGCAGGCTAGCCAAGTGACAGCGCAGCGTCGGCAAAAATACCGCGACCATCTCACCAAGATCATTGCCGAAGCCTTGAATGAGCCTGAACCTGAGGCTCAGCGCGTGTCAGAGCCGCAGCCGCAGCAAGCAAACTCTGATGGGCCAAGCCCCGCCTCCCAAACCTTCGCTTCCAAGTTGCCTGGCCGCCTCTGTGCCTTTTGCGGTGGAGGCTGTTGCACGCGCGGCGGCAATGAAGCCTATCTGACGGCAGCAACGATGCGCCGTGTGTTGGCCGAGCAGCCCAAGTTGCAAACGTCTAAGCGATTGCTCGACTGTTATCTGGATCGGGTACCGAGCAAGTCGCAGTCCGGTTCCTGTATCAACCACGGGCCGCAGGGCTGTAGCTTGAGCCGCGAGATGCGCAGCGATATTTGCAACAACTACGCCTGCGAAGCGCTGGCGCGGCTTCAATATGCGCAGCGCCAGGCCGAGAAATCGACGCCTCAGCCTGCAGAACTTGCCGTGCTGGTCTTGCGCCGCAAGCAGGATAACTGGCTTCGCGGCACGCTGGGGCTGGACAACGCGATCAAGGCCGGCGCCATATTGAGCGAATCCGGGATTGAGCATCTCACCGCGTCGCGTCCGCTTGGCATAAAAAGAGCCAAGCGCTCAGTGGATCAAGCAGACGATCGCTCTGGCAACAGTGTGCCAGCATCGGCGTCACTGCAGACTGTTTGCCTTGATTCGCTCGACTCGATTTGAAGGGCTAGCCAAGCTCACCGCCATGCGCAGCAAATGCCGCAAACAACAGCCCCCGTACCGGGAGATCACTTTCCGTGCGCAGGGTGACGTGATTGACGGCTTTGATCGACAGTCCTGCACCTTCGAGTAGGCCGCGCACATATGGGTCGCTATGGCTGTAGCGCCCGTGAGGGTGCAAGGTGTATCCAGGGTCGCTGTTCGTGCTGCGCTCTTCGACCGTGAAGACCAGATAGCCGCCGGGACGAAGCGCTTGTGTAGCGGCGACCACGGCCTGCTGCAAGACACCGAAATAGCACAAGGTATCGGCTGCGAGGATCAGGTCAAATTGGCTCGGGTGGGCGCTCAAAAAGTCTGTGAGTTCAGCCTGTTCTAGCCGGTCGTAGCTGTGGTGAAGGGCAGCCTTGTCCAGCATGCCTTTGGACAAGTCCACGCCAATAAGTGTCGCCGCATAGGGTTTGAGGTAAGGGGCACACAGACCGGTGCCGCAGCCGGCGTCGAGCACCTGTAGCTTGGCGGCGGGCGCGCCCAGAAGTTCCGCCACCAGGCCACCCGTCAGCGCGGGCGCGCGATAGTCCAAGCGGGCTAGCACTTCGTCAAAGCTTTCGGCGAAGCTGTTGAAAGTGTCTTTTACATAGCCGTCGGAGGCTCGACTGAGCCGGGATTCGCCCTCGTAGGCCGCAATCATGTGTTCGATAACGGGGTTGTGGGGATCGAGCTCTTGCCACTGCTTGTAGACGGTCAACGCTTCATCAAAGCGTTTGCAAATGGCCAGGGCATTGCCCAAATCTTGGTAGGCCCTGGGCGCGTAAGGGGCCAGTGCGATAGCGCGGCGGTAGGCCGTGAGTGCGCCTTCAAGGCGGCCGCATTTCTTGAGCACGTTGCCGAGGTTGTGCCAGGCCTCAGCAAAGTCCTCTTTGAGCACGATGGCTTGCTGGTAGCTGGCAATCGCCTCATCAAAGCGGTTTTGTTTGGTCAGCACCACACCCAAGTTGTTGTGTGCGGCCACAAATTGCGGGCGCAGAGCAATCGCGGATCGGTAAGCTGCTTCAGCTCGCGTCACCTCGCCGAGCTCTTTGTAGACGTTGCCGAGGTTGCTATGGGCGTCCACATACCCCGGCACCAGGTTGACAGCGCGGTTGATTAGTATGGCGGCTTCGCGGGGCCGGCCGAGCTGGTGTTCGGCGACGCCCAAATAGTGCAATGCATCGGGCAGTTCGGGAGCCAAGCTGAGGATCACGCGGTAATGATCGGCCGCCGCCTGAATTTGCCCGGCCTGGTGTTTGGCCATGGCCGCCTGCATGTTGACTTGCAAATGAAGGAAATGCTTCGCGGTCGGGGGCTGCTTGCGCTTCATAGACTCAGGATAAGGACGATGACTGAACTGAGTGGCAATCATCCTGCAGTACTGGGAAAGCCGGCAAGTTGCTGGGGCGCCCTCAAGCGAACATTGCCGAGCCGATGCAAGCTTAGCCAAGCATCGATGATGCGGGCGTCAAAGGACTGACTTCAATACGCCATATCCGTCTGAATGCAGGTCAACCCCGCTGGTCCGTTTGGTCAACGTCCGACCGTCACACGCCGGTTTTCGGCCGCAGTCGGCATCCCAGGCTTCAACAACTCCTTGGATCCCACGCCGGCGACGTCGAACATGCCAGCATCAACACCCTTGTTGACCAAGTAACGTTTAACTTCTTCGGCACGGCGCTGAGAGAGCGCCAGATTGGCCGCCTCTTCACCGCTGCTGTCGGCATGGCCGACGATGCGGATCTTCTTGGTCGAGCCCGTCTTGCCCTTCAAGACCTCTGCAAAGACGTCAAGTTGCTGTTTGAGTGATTCGGGCAAGGTGGCCGAACCAATCGCGAAGGCCACGGCGCTGAGCGAGAAAGTGGTGGCCGGCTTGAAGCCCATGCATTTGAAGCCGCTCTTGATCAACTCCTCGCACATGTCTTCCGGAAACAGACCTTCCTTGAGCGTCACAGCGTCGGGTACTTTGCTGCCCAGGTCCGTCATCGGTGCGGTGAGCGTCGCGGCAGCAGGAGCGGCGTTTGAGGCTGAAGTTTGAGCACTCGCCCCAACAGCGGCAGCCAAGAAAATCGCGCCCAAACTCAGCCGCAGCGCAGCATTGGAAACCTCAGAAACTGACAATTGCTTAGACATGACGGTTCACCTCGGAGAGTCCGACTGCATCGACAGCATCGGTTGTTAACTGAAAAGACTTGCGCAGTGCCGGCAGCCCAGATGCTGAAGCATTGAGACGCGCAAACTTGCGCCGGTATCAACTGGAGATTGCGCGAGATTCTCGCACCTTGTTGTGTCAAATAACACGCGACACAGCTGCCCAAATGGCTCGGGGTTTTCCATGAGCGCATAGGCACCGTGCTTTGCGTCTGTTCATACATGATTGCCTGTTTCTCATCGCTTGGCCAGCACGCGTGAATATATCCACCAGACACTGTGTTTTCAAGCAGATGTGCTACAAGGCCGGGTGTTTTCGGCAGATGCGTTGGTCCAGCTGCCAGCAGCGCTTGCGCAGCCATATGAACACCAACTCCACAAAAAAATCACCGGCAAGTCGTTAGGGAATTTGTGAAAAAGAAAGCGCTCGCAGTCGTATCAGCTTCATTACTCGAATTGATGAGCCCCAGCCTCGTGCGGGCGCAAGCTGTGGCCACACCCATCATCGTTCCGCGAGCGTCGGATTTGGCGCCAAAGCCGGAGCGGCTGGACTCAGATCCTAGCTTGCTGCCTCAGCGCACACCTTTGCGTGAATTGCAAAAGCCAGAGGACGAAATCTTGGTCGACGTAGCGGGTTTCGCGCTGCCGGCCGATGCGCCCCCCAAGCTCAAAGATGCGCTTGCCGGCCTGACCGCACCCTATATCGGCAAAGGCCGGACTTGGGAAGACTTGGTCAACGCCAAGGACGCGGTCACGCGCTTCATGCAGAGCCAGCTGGGCTTTTACCTTGGCTATGCCTATATCCCCGAGCAGGTGCCAGTTGACGACGTGATTCAACTGGCCGTACTGGAGGGGCGGCTCGACCAAGTGCGCCTGATTTGGGACGACGATCAGATTGTCGATCGATCCGTCGTCGAGGCTTATTTGGCGCAACTCAAGCCGGGCACCATCCTGACGGTCCCTGAGGTGGAGCGGGTGGTGTTCTTGATCAATGACTTGCGCGGCATCTTCGCCACGTTTGAGATCGAACCGGGTTCCTTGCCCGGCACCGCCAATTTGGTCGTGAAACCCAGGCGCGAGAGCCGCATGGCCTACAAGGTGGACGTGGACGTCAATGGCTCGCGCTTCATTGGCTTGGCGCGTGTGGGTGCACAGGCAACGATCGGCAGCCCCTTCGGTTTGGGTGATAGCGCGTCCATCAGTGCACTCAGTTCTACGAATGCCGGCATGAAGTTTGTCTTGGCCGGCTACAGCTCGCCACTGGGCGGCAGCGGCTTGCGGGCTGGCGGTGCGGTTTCTGCGGTCAGCTACCAGCTGGACGAGAACGAATTTCCGATTGGCCGCCACGGCACGGCCTTGAACGCCAATCTATTTGGCCTCTACCCGGCGGTTCGCTCGCGCAATTTGAATCTCTTCACCTTGCTGTCCTACGACGAAAAGCACTATGACGACCGTGAAGACGCCTCGGCATCGGTGACCAAAAAGCGGGTGCAAAGCTTGCTGCTGGCAGCCAATGGCGACACCCGTGACAGCTTCTTGTCCGGTGGTGTGAATAGCTATGACTTCGGGGTGGCAGCGGGCAAGGTGACCTATGCCGACGGGCCACCTTCGGGCTTGACCGACGCGCCCAATTATTCCAAGTTCACGGCGGCGGTTTCGCGCTTGCAAAATATGGTGACCGGCAAGCTACTCGCCTATCTGAGTCTGCGCGGCCAGTACAGCTTCAGCAATCTGGATACGACAGAACAATTCCGCCTGGGCGGGCCGGATGGGGTACGGGCCTTCGCCAACGGAGAGGGTACAGGCGATTCGGGCCTGATCGCGACGGCAGAGTTGCGTGCGCCGCTGACGGCGATGTTCACCGGACAGTTGGCGCAGGAAACCGTGCTGGCTCTGTTCGCCGATTTCGGCCACATCTTGTTCCGACATGACCTGGGCAGCCACGCGGGTTCAAAGGAACAGAGCAACACGGCAAACTACTCGGGCGCCGGCCTGGGTTTGGCCTGGGTGCGAGCTGGGCAATACGCCTTTCGGCTGAGCATCGCCAAGCCTATCAAGGGTGAAGCAAAAGGCGACACGACAGTGCGAGACCCCAGGGTTTACGCTTTGTTCAGCGCCTACTTCTGAAGCCAAAGAGCTCGCGCGTGTGGCCCCCGACATGCAGAGAAAGTACTACTTGCCAGGAAAAAATCATGCGTGCCCAGAACAAAACTACCAATCGCCCCAAGCACAGCTTTGCTGCCGACTGCCTTTGCCTAACGCCTGTTTGCGTGGCAGCCTTGCTGGCCACCGGCTTTGGCCAATCAGCGCAAGCCTTGCCGCAGGGCGGGCAGGTGGTGGCAGGCTCGGCCGTGATCAACGCAGCCGGTGTGGGCAGGCTTGAAATCAAGCAAGCCAGCGATTCGGCCAGCATCGATTGGCGAACCTTCTCCGTCGGCGCGGCCGAGTCGCTGCGCATCACGCAGCCCAGCAGCAGCTCGGTCTTGGTGAATCGGGTCACGGGCAATGACGCGAGTCAGATTTTGGGACGCATCGACGCCAATGGCCGGGTGTTTTTGAGTAATCCACGCGGTATTGTTTTCGGGCGCGATGCGGTCGTCGATGTCGGCGGCTTGGTGGCCACGAGTTTGGCCATTGCGCCTGACAACAAGACTGGGCTCTACAGCTTAACCGGCGGCACCGAGCAGCCCGGTGAAATCATTGTCGACGGCACGATTCGCGCATCTAGAGGCACGGTGGTGTTTGCCGGCCCGCAAATCAGCCTGAATGGCCAGATCGAAGCGCGTCGCGTGGCCGCAGCTGCGGTCAACGCGGTGCAGATCGATATCGACGGCGACGGCCTGGTTTTCTTCAAGCCCCGCAACGACGAGCAACTCGATGCCAAGCTGAAGGTCTTGGGCAAGATCCAGGCTGACGGCGGCACGGTCGACCTGCGCGCGGCGGCTAGGGCAGGGCTGGCGGACACGGTCTTGAATATGGACGGTGTGGTGCAGGCGCGCTCGATCGGCACCCGCAATGGCCAGGTGTTCATCAACGGCGGCGCGGTCGGCGACACGGTGGTGACGGGCAAGATCGACGTCAGTGGTGCGGGTGCGGACGAGCGGGCTGGCGAGGTGAGGGTGCTGGGGCAGCGGGTGGGGCTGTTTGGCTCGGCCTTGATTGACGCATCGGGCGCATCGGGTGGCGGTTTGGTGCATGTGGGGGGTGGTTTCCAGGGCCACGGTGAGCCGCTGAACGCCAGCATGACGGTGATCGGCCCAAAGGCCAATATCAATGCCAGCGCGACAGACAAGGGCGACGGTGGGCAGGTGGTGGTATGGGCGGATGGACATACCCGTTTTAACGGTGCGATCAGAGTGCGCGGGGGTGTCAACGAAGGCAACGGAGGCCAGGTCGAAACTTCTGGCAAACAGA
Organism: Paucibacter sp. B2R-40; assembly: GCF_025717555.1. Classification (GTDB taxonomy): domain Bacteria; phylum Pseudomonadota; class Gammaproteobacteria; order Burkholderiales; family Burkholderiaceae_C; genus Paucibacter_A. The sequence goes on from NZ_JAJIRP010000008.1 coordinate 304,492, forward strand.
CGCTGCACGCGACAGGCACTGTCGATGCTGGTGCGTCGCGAGGCAAGGGCGGCAACTGGTTGCTGGACCCGAACAATATTTCGATCGACGCGGTCGGCGCGCATACCAATGTGGACGATACGACGCCCCCATTTTTTGCCAGCACGGATGACAGCGCCATCGTCAGCAATTCAGTGCTGGCAGCCGCGTTGACGGGTGGCACGACGATCAGGGTCCAAGCGGGATCCGCAGGCGCCAATACTGAAGGCGGAGATATCACAGTCAATTCGACAGTGACGTCAGCCGGCAGTGCCACCCTGACACTTGATGCGCAACGCGACATCATTTTTACCGGCAGCGGCAAGCTGTTGGCGGGCGGCGGGCAAACCTTGGCGGTCAATCTCAATGCCGGCTCCAATTTGGCTTTTACCTCCCCTGGCACCAATACCAGCGCCATCACCATGGCCAACGGTGCGCAAATCGTGACCGGCGGGGCCAACCTGAGCGCAACGGCCAATACCACAGGCATCACGCTGGCCGGTATTGATACCGGGGCAGGCAGCTTGACGGTCAATTCGAACGGCGGGGCGATCACGCAAAACTCGGCTCTGACGGTCGGGGGTGTGGCGAGCTTTAACGGTGGCGCTGCATCGATCACCTTGGGCAATGCCTCCAACAACTTCACGGGCGCGGTGAGTCTGACCAACACCGGCGCGAACAACGTACAGGTGACGGATGCAAACGCCTTGACGCTGGGCACGTTGAGCATTGCTGC
>NZ_JAJIRP010000009.1 GCF_025717555.1 Paucibacter sp. B2R-40
TTCAGCCAATGTGTTGCATTGACCGGTTGAATCCGCCGCCCATACCCGACATCCGACATGCCACGGGTGGATGATGCAGCTCTGCCCAATTGGCGCCCATATTTGTCCAGAGTCTGTCCGACCATCACGACAGAGCCAAACTTACTCACCTAGCAGGTGCAGGTGGCGCTCCTATCAACATGGGCAGCGGATGTGGTTGACGCACTCTCGCCGTTCACTTAGGATACATGTATCCAATGTATCGAGGCATTCATTTGCTAGGAACTTCCAATGAAAAATGGTGAACATGAATTTACGGCGACCGTTCGTTGGTCTGGCAACAGGGGTCAGGGAACCCACACTTACCGTGGCTACGATCGCACTTGGGACATTGCTACGGACTCCAAGGTGATCGTGCATTGCTCAAACGACCCACTCCTCGGGGGTGATCCGACTAAACACAATCCAGAAGATCTCTTGCTGGCATCGCTTTCGTCATGCCACATGCTGTGGTACCTGCATCTCGCGAGCAGTGCGGGGATCGTCATTCACGGTTACTGTGACAACCCGATTGGAGTCGGCGAAACGTTGTCGAATGGAGCAGGTAGGTTTTTGCGCGCGACTTTGAGACCCAGCATTGTGGTTTCAAAAGGGAGTGATTTGAAGCTTGCTACCGAACTACACCATGAAGTTCACAAGTACTGCTTCATTGCTCGCTCTGTGAATTTCCCAGTGACCTATGAGGCCTCGTTCGAGGAGATTGAAAAATGATAAGTCGTACCTCCCATGATCGCGGCGCAAGCTTTAGACATGCGGCAAGCATCAATGTGTTGCGAGTTGTCTAAATCATGGCCACTACAGCGTCCGATATTGCCAATCGCATTCGCGTTGATCTAAACGCAGGTGCCTGGGCGCCAGGAGAAGCCTTGAGACAGGAGGAACTTGCCGACCGCTACGGTGCCAGTCGCATGCCTGTTAGAGAAGCCTTACTGCTGCTTGATGCTGAAGGGCTCGTTAGCATGCAGCCAAACAGAGGAGCTATCGTTGTCAAGCTGGACGAGCACGACGTGGCCGAGATATTCGACCTCAGGCGACAGGTCGAGACCTACCTTCTGACGCATGCTATCCCACGTCACGACGCAAAGAGCCTAGCGCGAGTTGAGGCGATTCAGCTTGAACTTGAAGCTGAAGACAGTCGTTCCGGATGGCTTGAAGGCGACAAGCAATTTCACGCCAGACTCTACGAACCGGCCGCAAGACCGCGAGCACTTGCTATTGCATCGACGCTGCGTGCTCAAGTAGAACGCTTTGGATTGCATACGCTGACTCCCCAGTCGCGAAGAATGGAATGGGCCAAAGAGCACCGCGACCTGATAGCAGCAGCTCACAGTAAGAACGTCGCTGCCTGCATTGAAGCTCTTATTGAGCACCTAAACCAAACGCAAGACGCAGTCCAAAGTCAAATACGAAACGCGACCTAGATGGCGACATGAGTAGAACTTAGAGCGTCAGACGAGACTCTGCTGCGGGGTTGTAAAGAAAATGGGGTCAAGTTCGTTCAAATGAACCAGAGCCAGCCATTTCCAATCCCTTATACGTGTTCGCCCGGAAAGTTTGGTCAACCGAAGGTCACCAAAGACGGTTCACTCAAATGTCGGCACGGTGGCTCAGTTCCGGACCGGCGCCAACAGGTAGCAGCAGTCGGTGTTTCAAATGCCGAAAAGCGGGCGCACGAAGCCTTGAGTGAGGAGTCAGGTGCTGCAGCGACCTCACTCGGACTTGGCCAGCTTCACCAGCTTGCGCCGCAGCAGGCGCTCATTCTCCATTTGCGCCTCGTAATCCGCGCGCACGCCGCGCCACAGCGCAATCGCCAGCAACACCAGCACCAAGGTGAAGGGCAGGGCGAAGACGATGGTGGCGGTTTGCAGCGCGCTGACGCCGCCCACGCTGATGAGGCTGGCGGCGATGGCGGCCACCAACAAGCCCCACATCAGCTTGCTGGCAGCATGCGGCTTGTCCTTGCCGCCGCTGCTCATCACGCTCAAGACCAAGGTGGCCGAGTCCCCCGAGGTGATGAAAAATACCACCACCAGCACGGTCGCGGCCAAGCTCATCAAGCCGCCCAGCGGCAAGGCGTCGAACATGCTGAACAGCGCGGTGGAAACGTCGGCCTGCACGGCTGCGCCGATCGGAACTCCCTCGAAAATCTGCAGATGCAGGGCGGTGCCGCCGAAGACCGAGAACCACAGGCAGGCTGCCAAGGTCGGCGCCAGCATGGTGCCCAGGATGAATTCCTTGATGCTGCGGCCGCGCGAGACTCGCGCGATGAACACGCCCACAAAGGGCGACCAAGATATCCACCAAGCCCAGTAGAAGACCGTCCAATCGCTGACCCAGCTGCTGTCGCGGAAGGGCGTCATGCGCAAGCTCATGCGCACAAACTCGCTGAAATAGCCGCCCAGATTATTAGTGAAGGCGTCAATGATGGCGACGCTGGGGCCAAGCACGAAGACCGTCAGCGCCAGTGCTGCTGCTAACACCAAGTTCCCACTGGATAGCCACTTCACGCCCCGGCCCAAGCCGCTCAGTGCCGAGGCCAGGAACAAAACGGTGGTCACCGCGATGATGATCAGCTGCACATGGAGCCCAATCGGCAGGCCAAAGAGCCGGGCCAAGCCCGCATTGATTTGCAAGGCGCCAACGCCCAGTGAGGCGGCCACGCCGAAAGCCGTCGCCACCACAGCCAGCACATTGATCACCGGCCCCAGGGCCTTGGCCCAGGCCCAGGGCAGCTCATCGGTGACCGAACTGATCAGCGCGGGCCGGCCGCGCCGGAATTGGAAGAAGCCGATGGCCAGACCCACCACGCTGTAGACGGCCCAGGGGTGCAGGCCCCAATGAAAAAAGCTGTAACGCATGGCGGCGTTGGCGGCCTCGGCGCTCTCGGGCGTAATGCCGGGCGGCGGTTTCAGAAAGTGCGAGACCGGCTCGGCAACTCCGTAAAACACCAGGCCTATGCCCATGCCGGCGGAGAACAACATGGCGAACCAGGCGGCGCGAGAAAATTCAGGCTTGTCGTCGTCGCCACCGAGCCGCAGCTGCCCGTAGCGGCCGAAGGCCAGGGTCAAGCAGCACAAGACCAGGCCCAGCACCACCCACAAATACAGCCAGCCGAAATTGCGTGTTAGCTGTTTGAGGGCGCCGTTAAAGAAAGCCCCCATCTCGGCCTGCGCGAGCAGGCCCCAGGCGACAACCAGTCCGATGATGAAAATTGAGATCCAACGTTGCATGGCGGTTTCTAGCGGTGGGCGCTTGCGTGTTTCACGGGCAGGCTGACGTTCTTGGGCCCGGAGCGGGCCGGGGTCTCAAGCTTGCAATGTAATTTGAAGACATGAATGTTCTTGCCACTGCATTTGAGTTCGGCTGAATATAGAACAGCTTTGAAATGCGGAAAACCCGACCGCAGAACGCGGGTTGGGCTTGAATGCAGGCGTTTCAACATTCCTTCTGCCGCCCGGGCTCCGGGGGGCCTGGGCGCGAAGACCTCTCGGTCAGGCGCGGCGGCGGCGCGCCGCGCCCAGGGCCAGCATGGCAATACCGGTCAACGCGTAGCTGGCCGGCTCGGGAATAGCGTTGCCGAGGGCTTGGACATTGATGTCGCTGGCCTTATCCCAGGTGTTGGCTTGGTTTGAAGTCCAGGAGCCACCAACGGTCAAGCCGCCGTCAGTAACTCGGTCCATGGCCGGGGCGGGTCAGTGAATGCTAAGAGGCCGACACCGTGAGTACGGCACTCAGCCACAAATGACGACAGCCACTGCATTGTTGATTTAGAGGTCGGCATTCTGGATGCCCGGTATGGGCACTGAGTTGATAGGCAGTGAGTGCCCTCGAAATGCCCCGGCCTGCACAAGGCCGACAGTTCGAACATGCGCCGCATAGTTGGCGTTCGGTTCGCCGGCCGTTTTGCTCAACGGCGGCTTACTGGCGGTGGCTCGACCCACCGCTGCCGACCAGTTTCAGTTTTCGATTTCGATTTCGACCCTGTTTCGCCCAAGTTTCTTGGCCCTGTAAAGCGCAGCATCTGCACGGGCGATCAGCCCATCGACGTCACTCGCGCCGTTAAAGGTAGACACTCCGAAACTCGCTGTCTTGTTGAGAACGACCGGAAAAACGAAGGCGGCAATAGCGCAGCGGAGTTTTTCGGCGAGCACGCAAGCACCCTCAAGCGGTGTGTTTCGACAAACTATCAAAAACTCTTCCCCGCCCCAGCGACCGACGAGGTCTACATCGCGCGATTGCGTTTTCAGAATATTCGCAATCCCCACAAGGACTTGATCACCCACCTGATGCCCATGGGTATCGTTCACTGCTTTGAAATGGTCGACATCGAGCAAGATGATCGATGTCGGCGCCTGCGTGCGTTCACCGAGGCGCGCCTGCTCCGCGAGCGCTTGGTCAAGTCGCAAGCGATTGAAAAGGCCTGTGAGCTTGTCTGAAACAGAAAGTGTCGCCAAGAGCTTGTTCTGTTCCATCAACAGAGCCTGTGTTTCGGCATTGGCCAGGGCAATGGCCCCATAGGCGCACAGGGAGCGGAAGATGGCGACCTCACGCTCGGCATAAGCCTTGGCTTTACTTGACTGGATGGTCATGACGCCCAGCAAGCGCTCGCCCACCAACAAGGGTGCAAACATCAAACTCAAAGTGGCCAGGGTGCCGGGCACCAACACTTCATGATCCCCCGCAATGTCGGCAATTACCTCCTGCCGCTCGCGCGCGCAGCGCGCGGCTTTGCTGATTGGGTCATCAAGTCGGGTGAGGTGCTGGGGCAGGGCTTGGCCGTCCTCGACACCAAACACCATCTTCAGCGCCTGGCCATCATCCTCAAGCCGGTAGATCACGAAGGCCGAGGCCTCCAGCAGCGTGTGCACATGCGTGTCCAGTGCGCTGAAGATCACCTCAGTGTTCAAATTTCCGGTGATGTCGCGGCCTACCGCCCCCAGTTTCTCCAGCGTGGCATTGGTTCGCTCCAAGGTGTTTGCCCGCTCCGCGTGGGCCAGCGCGAGTTGGCGCTGGTGCTCACCCTCAGCCCGGGCCTTTTCGATTTCGTGACTGACCTGCAGGGCGCTGGCGCGGTTACTGGCCTCGGTGCTGTGAATTTTTTCGCGCGCCTGGATGGCTTGCAACGCCATTTCATAGGCTTTGACATGGTTGCCGACCTTGGCGTATTCGCGCGCCATCGTCTCCAACAATTCGCTGGGCACGGTGTAATTCTCTACATTGGCAGCCGCATCGAGTGCCTGGTGCAGGTAATACAGCGGCGCATTGGCGGCGTGCATACCGATCGGAGTCGGCAATTCATGGCTTGTGTGAATATCGGCCAAGACTTGAAGGGCGCCAATCTTCCAGCCGGGATTCAACTTGGCCGCCGCCAGAGCGGCATTGGCTTGCTCCAAAGCCTTTTGTGGCTGCTTGAGCTGCAAAAGGGCACGGGCCTGGCCGCGCAGGGCAAGAGTCAGCAATTCTTCGGCACCCAAGGCCTGGGCGCGCTGCTCCAACAACTGAAAGGTGGACAGCGCGTCGCTGTAGTGCTGGAGGTCCATCTCCACTTTGCCCAGAATGGACAGCGCAACTGCATAGTGCTGGGAAGTGGTTGCATTCGCCATTAGCGCGATCGCCTCACGTAGCAACTCCTGGGCGACTTCATAGCGCCGCAATAGACGCAAGGTCTCGGCGGTTTGCATCAGTGCCATCCCGATGATGCTGGGCCAAGCACTGCGCCGCGCCAGTTCCAGTCCGCGCTGCATCCATTCAAGCGCGGCTTGATGGTCATTGAGGTTACTGAATTTGCCACCAGCGTTGGTTGCGGCAACGATAGCGCGCCGAATTTGTCCGCTTCCAAGTGCCAGCGTGTGGCATAGCCCGTAGTGCCGGATGGCCTCGACATATTCGCCGTCATGCCCGCCAGGAGCCCCAAAAAAGAATTCTGTTTGGGAAGCTGCTGCCGGGTGCATGGTGGCGCGTTGCGCAGCAAGGTGGCCGCCCCACTTTTTCCTGGCAGCGGCACCATCGCGGAACGCAGCGTCGGTTGCGAGCACCGCCTGAGCAAAGGTGCGTCGCACCGGATCACCGTCATTGGCGGAAGCGATCATCGCCTCCCATTCGGCATCCCGGCATGCAGTGTTGCCTTGGCTCTGCGCAATATAGGCTCGCAAGCCATGTGCATCGGCGCACCCGATGGCATCAGCGCAGGCGGTGAACTCCTGCAAGGCGTTCTCAGCCAAAACAACACCTGCATCCAACTCGTCGAACAACCACTTCGCCTCGCCGCGAATCAACATCAGCCGCGCTTGTATTGCGCGCCGCTTGCCGTCAGTCAGAGCAATACAACTGGCCGAGGCTAAACCAGCCTCAGCTTCATCGCTTAGCGCCAACGCACGCTTGGTGTCTCGTTGGCGCATTTGCCATGCCACAGCCACCAGTGCGTCCACGCGCTGCAGTCCCGTGGCCGACAACAGTTCCGCCTCCAGCTGCGCCACAGCCTCATCGGTCGCGAAGAGCTCAAGGGCGGTGCTCATGCCTTCAACTTTCGCAGCAAAAGCTTGTCTATAACCAAGGGGCAAACTATTGGATGCATGACCTCGCCTCGGAAGGATGTGACTCATCTTAGCGGCAGCAGCCGAAGGATTTGGACATCGAATTCGGGGCAATTGGCTGTTGGGATTGCATGCCGGCATGACTCAGTTCCGCCTATTCGAAGATTCGAGCAGCAGACATTTGGCCGCGTTTTACATGGGCAGGGTGAGCTGCCGGCCTGGATGGCCGTAGCTCACCCGAGACAGGACGTTGGCCTAGCCAACACTAGGGCGGGTTAGTGACGGCTTTTGGCCGGCACCGGGTGTCCGGCTCTCCACCACGATTGACTGCAGCCGCTGCTTTAGTGGCGACCGTCAACCCTGGAGTTGAACTTCGGCTTTGGGCACTGAATTGCCACGCGGTCTGTGCCCTCGAAATGTCCGGGCCTGCCCCAGGCCGACAGTTTGAACAGATGCCGCAAAGCTGACTTTCGGTTCGCCGACCGTTTTAGTCAACGTCGGCTTACGGGCGATGATGTGGCCTCCCGGTCCCGGCCAGTTCTTGTCATTCGGATTCGCACTGGCGGCGGCGGCAGGGTGAGGCCCCAACTGAGCTCTACACTACGCGCGAGTCTTGGCGACAGTTTGGCGATCTTGTGGAGGTCTATGAAAACTCATGTCCCGCAGATGAACAATCGAAAGCTTCCATGCTTATCGACCCATTAGCCTCCAAAGGGCCGCTGCGGGAGCGCGCTGAGCTCATCTATGAGGAGACGGCCGCCCGGTCTCTGCATGACCTCCAGGCCTCATCACCTGAACTGGCAATGCAGGCACTGCAAGAGTTGGGGGTACACCAGATCGAGTTGGAGTTACAAAATGAGGAATTGCGCCGGACTCAGGTCCAACTGTTCGTTTCCAACCAGCGGTATATCGGTCTCTACGATCTAGCTCCAGTCGGGTACTGCACCCTGAGCGAGGCTGGCTCCATATTGCAGGCGAACTTGACTTCGGGCACGCTCCTTGGCATGGCCAGGGACGCGATGGTCGATGTTCCACTTTCAAGGTTCATCTTCCGTGAAGATCAGGATATTTACTACCTGACGAGCCGAAAGCTAATGCGTGAGCGTCGGCCGCAATGCTGCGAGCTGCGGATGGTGAGGGTTGACGGGGCGCAAATCTGGGTTAATTTGGCGATCAAAGTCGAAGAGGACGAAGCCGCTCAAATCACATTTCTTGTCGCACTCAGCGATATCACCGAGCGCAAGCAGGCGGCGATCGCCAAGGCCGCCTCAGAGCGAGCCCTAGAGGCCAAGGAAGCCAATCAACGAATAGAGGGGTTGTCGCTCAAGGTGGCAATTGATGCCGCAGAAGCGAAGAAGCATGCCGGGCAGCTGGCAGATGAGCTGGAGGTGAATCGCGCCCTGATGACTTCAATAATTGATGAGTCACTTTCCCTCATCTACGCCACAGACCTGGAAGGGCGTTTCCTGATCGTCAACCGGGCATTTGAGAATCGGTTTGGGCGGTGTCGTTTAGAACTCTTGGGTAGGACAAGGGCTGACGCCCTTTCAGGAATCATGCCGGCCGAGGTTGCCGCTGAGCACTTCCGCAACGACCAGTTGGTCGTCGCCAAAGAGCACTCCTATGAGGTGGAGGAGACGAACGAAGAGCCGGACGGTACGCACTTCTACATCTCCCAAAAACATCCGCTTCGCGATCCCGGTGGCCGCATCTTTGGCGTCGCCGGAATTTCTACCGATCTGACGGGACGCAAGAATTTGGAGCTTGCCTTGCAAGGCTTGGTCAAGGACAAAGAATCGCTGCTTAAAGAAGTCCACCACCGGGTCAAGAACAACCTGCAAGTTATCTCAAGCTTGCTGAGTCTAGAAGCCCGTCGCAGCAAGTCAGCTACTACAGAAGCCGTGATCGATGACATGAAAAATCGTATCTTCGCTATGGCACAGCTGCACGAATCCTTGTACCGCTCTGGCACCTTTGCATCGGTGGACTTGGGCGCCTATCTTGGACAACTGGCCAAGCATTCATTCAGAGCCCTATCTGAGCACAATGGGTTGGTGCAGCTAAAGCTCAACATGGGTTCGGTGACAGTAGGAATGGATCAAGCTGGCTCAGCTGGATTGCTGCTCAACGAGTTGATCTCCAATTGTCTGAAACATGGGTTCCCCGAAGGATCATCTGGGGAAATTGGCGTGGAGCTGCAGCCATTCACGGACGCAGAGCTACTGTCTGATAACCGATGGTGTCTGCGTGTATCCGACACCGGGGTGGGATTCCCCTCCAACCTTGATGAGAAGCGGGCCGCCTCGCTTGGCCTGCAATTGGCCGGTGATCTTGGTCAACAGCTCGGCGGCACGCTAACAATTGGTTCGCCAGCCGGCGGCGGAACTCAATTCAGCATCGTGTTCACCGCCATGGAGCCCAAGGCATTGGTGATGCCATAACTACCGAATCCCGGATTCTTTCGACTTTATGGGGTCTACGTTTGGCCGGGAACGTGAGGCCACAACATCGCCAGTAAACCGCCGCTGACCATAACGGTCGGCGAACCAAACGTCAGCTATGCGGCACATGTTCGAACTGTCGGCCTTGTGCAGGCCGGGGCATTTCGAGGACCCTAACTGCTTGGCAACTCAGTGCCCTGAGTAGACGTTGGCCACGCTCCGCTTCAAGTCAGAGGCTACAAGCTCAACGAGTAGCTGCGTGAAATGGTTTCTTAGGGAGGTCTGACCATTGGCCCCGATCAGGTGCAGGCAATAGCGCGCCGGCAACTTCATTGGTGGCATGGGAGCAATAGGCTCCTACAAGGCCGAAAACACCTTGACCGCAGCCACCAAGCGCTGCGCCTGCACGCCCATGCTGATGGCAGAGGCACTGCTTTGCTCCACCATGGCGGCGTTTTGCTGTGTCATCTCGTCGAGCTGCGCGACCGCCAGCCCAACCTGCGAAATGCCCAGCGACTGCTCCTTGGAGGCTTGGGTAATTTCTGCCACCAGATCATTCACGCACCTCACCTGCCCCACAACATCGCCCATCGTGCGCCCGGCGTCTGTCACCAGGCGCGAGCCGTTCTCCACATTCTTGACCGACTCGTCAATCAGCGCCTTGATCTCCTTGGCTGCGGCGGCAGAGCGCCCTGCCAAGCTGCGCACTTCACTGGCGACCACGGCAAAACCACGCCCCTGCTCACCGGCGCGCGCCGCCTCCACCGCCGCATTCAAGGCCAGAATATTGGTCTGAAAAGCAATGCCGTCAATCACGCTGATGATGTCGGCAATCTTGCGGCTGGAGTTGGCAATCAATGTCATGGTGGATTCCACCTCGGCCATGGCCGCGCCGCCCTTGGCTGCCACTTCCGTGGCAGCGTGGGTCAACTTTGCGGCCTGCTGGGAAGTGTCTGAATTGAGGCGCACCGAAGCGGTTTGCTGTTCCATGGCGGCGGCAGTCTGCTCCAGGCTGGATGCAGTTTGCTCGGTGCGACTGGCCAGGTCATTGGTGGCGCTGGTGATTTCTTGGCTGGCCACTTCCACACCGCTTGCCTGCTCAAACACGTCGGCCACCAGTGACTGCAAATTCAACCCGGCCTGGTTGATGGCGCGGGCGATCAATCCGATCTCGTCACAACGATTGAGATTGAGGTCTTGACCCGCTTCACCGCTGGCGACTTGCTGTGCCACGCCGAGGATTTTGCCAAGCGGTGAAGACAGCTGGGCTTCGATAAACCCGTTGGCCAGCAAAAGGCTGGCAGCCACCGCTGCGCCGATGCTAGCCAGGGCCACCCCACCCACAGCAGAGAAAGACAGCGCCACCCCGGTGACCAGTGCCACAGCGAGCAGAGGCAGTCTCACGCGCCAGGCAGTGGGCAGTAGCTGCAAGGCGCTGGACGACCTCTAAATCAACGATGCAGCGGCTGCAGTCACTGGCCGCTTTGGGCCGGACTCACTGTGCCGGCCATACAGCGGTCACTTACCCGCAGCAGATTTTGCGGCGGTGATTTCGAGTCTCGAATGTGCAGCGGTCATTTGCGCAAGAAATCTGGCAAATTGCGCAGCTGTAGGCTAGGCACCCCCGAAGCGGGGGATGTAGACGGCGCCGAATCCCCGTATAAACCCGACCTCGCATTCGTACTCAAGCTAACTTTCCTAAAAAAACCATGAGAAATCGTTTCGCTGCCACGCTGATCCTCGCTAGCTTTCCCATGCTTGCATACGCCGATGCGTCGTTGAGCTTCAGCCTCGGCGTTGAGAGCAGCAGCACACAAGAATTCAAATACCTCAGTAGCTCGGACCTGCCGGTCAGCTTCAATAGCGGCCTGCAGACCATTTCAGTCGGCAATGCCAAGGCCTCGCTGCAGGCCTGGGCCAACCCGAGCACCGGTATGTTCAAGTCCATCGTCAGCGCTGAGGTCGGCCCCGGGCTGGCCCCGATCAACACCGCCAACGCCTATGCGAGTTTCAATCTTGGCGACACCCTGCGCTTCACCGGGCCCGGCGACAAGGTGCAGGTCAGTTTTTCGCTGTCGCACGACACCGTGATCAGCGGCATGGACGCGCAGCAGTTCAGCGCCTACGAGCAGATCGACCACATCATCCGCGCCGGCTCGCGCAACAGCCTGTCGCTCAACTACTCGGTAGCCAATCCAAACTATGACCCGGCTGCGACCTGCATCGATTACGGCAGCGACGGAATGTATTGCCCACCCGAGACGCAACAGACGCTGCATATCAGCGAGTACAAAGGCGGGGAAACCGGCGGCCAGTTTGAGTACCAGAGAAATTATTGGACGGGTGTGCGCCAAGTTGTGCGCTTTGGTGAGGGCGACGGCCATTACACCGCCACCCATACCTACACCTTTGAGCTGCCTACCAATGTCGACATCAGCTTGGGCTATAGCGCCTCCAACAACGCGGAGTGTTACCACATGGCCAATTGCAGCCTGCTGAGTGATGCCTCGCATTCGGAGTATTTCGGCATCAGCGTGCAGGGCGGTAGCTTCACTTCGGCGAGCCAGTACCAATACCTCGGCTTGGCCGCGGCGGTGCCGGAGCCCGAAAGCGCCTTGATGTTGTTGGCCGGTCTGCTGGGTCTGGCTGCTTGGCGCCGCAGCCAAGTCCGCGCCGACTGAATGATGGCTTGGGCGAAGTGGAGGTAGAAGAAACGGCGCCTAAGGCGCCGTTGTTCCTTAGCGGGCCTTCGTTGGGTCGCGTATGAAACTAGCTCCATACGATTTGACATGGATCGAGGAAGCGGATTTCGGGCACTCAGGATTTTGACGTCGAGACCAGCGAGATGCAGAAGGCGGTTACAGCTCTCCGGCGAGTTCGGTTGGAAAACTATTCACGCAGGAGCTTTCGCCACGACAACAAGCTCGTCGGCCGACGGTCGCCGTTGCCGGCCTTTCCGGCCGAGTGCGCCTATCCCAGTCAGCCCCACTAGCCAAAAGGCCCAAGTGGACGGTTCGGGTACCGCGCTGGCCAACAACAGGCCGGAACGGCTTGTCCAAGTGACGCCCGTTGGCACGTCGATGGTCACCAGCTTAGCAGTGTGCGAAGCGTCGAGCGAGTCGCCCGCGTCCATTGACTTGTACGTCTTGAGAAGCATGTCGAATGAGAAGTAAATGTCGTAGCCTGTTGGCGTGATGGTGGTGAATTGCGGGTACTGGGTGATCAACGTTTTCAGATAGCTGGGTTTGAGGTCGGCTACCAATGTGACCGTCCCGCCATTGCTGAGCCGGGTGTCCGTGCCGATGTAGATGTTGTCAAACGCACCTATGCCGCTGCCGTTACGGACCCCGATGCTGGCCTGGCCCAGGGTCTTGTTTGTGATCGTGGGCCCGGCGTTCGGGTCATGGAGCCAGCCGGCATGCACATCCATCTTCAATAGGATGGAACTGGGCAGCAGGTTGCCGTAAGGGATATGGAAGCTCAGAGTGTCGTGCAGGGTCGACAGTGCACCCGAAGTGGCCCAGCTGCCATCAGACAATGGGAGCGACCCGTTGGCGCTGATGCTCAGACTGGCCGATGCCATGTCGGCACTAGCAGTGGACGTGGCGGTACGAAGCATCTGACCGTTTCGCAGATCCTGTATCCCGCCGACTGCAGTGCCGCCGGACGTGAGCGGGTCATAAATGCCGCCTCCGCTTCCGGTCACCGCGCTGTAATAGGAGCTGAACGTCCTCGCGCCGGCGCCCGAGCTGCCGTACACCTCTGATTTGTCGACCGGAATCCAGTCGGCGCGGGCAGCGTTGCAGGCGGCACCGATCAGCGCTGCGGCAATCCAGAATCGTTTGGCATTCATCAACACTCCCTGAGGGTGGTTTGCAGTTTGTACTGCGGATCACGGCGGGCCGCTCCCAAGACCGTCGCCACTCCAAGAGAACGGAATGAGGGTCGGCGTAGTCGGGCGCGTTCGCAGTCGAGCTTAAGTTTGCCGACGAGCCGCTGCTTCGTCGACCCGGTGCTGTACCGCCTTCTCGGTACAAGGCTTCGACCTAGGGGGGCGCTGGCCGGCGCCGATGCTGTCGATTGCCGAAATTGAATCTTCCTGGGCGATTCGCAGCTGCCATGGGCCCTCACTCATCGTCGAAGAACCAAACGTCAGCTAAGCGGCGCTTGTTCGAACTTTCGGCCTAGCGCAGGCCGGGACATTTCGAGGGCACCGGCTGCTCGGCAACTCCGTGCCCAGTGCACTCGCCCACTTAAGCTTCTTGAAATCGGATCCTCAGCAGTAAGCAGCCGTTGCAAAGCGTCAGCCTTCAGGACGTCCGAGTCCTTTCGATCAAAGTGTATCGACTCGACAAGACTTTTTGTCGCGCCGCCACCAAGGTTCAACAGGTGGGTGCAGTTCATGTTCGTGGCCAGGTCAGAATGGCCGAGCAAGTCCTGAACTGTTGGGATGCCCGAGGCCAAATGACGCCCAATGGCGCCGAAAACACTGTATGGCGCAGCCAGCAACAGGCCATGCAATGCAAGGTTGAAGTGTGCTGCACAATCACGCTCCTATGTCCGACCCAACCCATTCCACTGCCCAAATTGCCGAGCAGCGGCGCCTTCAGATGGCCGACATCGCGCGCCTTGCTGGTGTCTCGGTGTCGACTGTTTCACGCGCACTCAACGGCAGCAGCCTCGTCAACGCTGAGACACGCGAACGTGTGGCTGAGCTGGCGCGCTCGCTCAACTATTCGATCAACCTCAGCGCCCAGAACTTGCGCCTGCAGAAAAATCGCACGGTAGCTGTTGTTTTGCCATTTGAGGCCGAATCGCGCCAGCACATCTCCGATCCCTTCTTCCTTGCCCTGATTGGCAGCATCGCCGACGCGCTGACCGATCAGGGCTACGACATGCTGCTGTCCCGGGTCGATGCGGAGCACTTGGATCTGGCCGCGCAGTTCTACGACTCGGGCAAGGCGATCGGTGTGCTGATGATTGGCCAGTGGCGCCACCATGACCAACTGAACGCGCTGGCAGCGCGCCAACTGCCGCTGGTCGTGTGGGGCGGCGCGCTGCCCCGGCAGCTGTACTGCAGCATTGGCGGGGACAACATCGCCGGCGGTCAACTGGCCACGACGCATCTGCTCGCCCGGGGCTGCCGGCGCATCGCGTTTCTGGGCGATGCGCAACTGCCCGAGGTCTGGCTGCGTCGTGAGGGCTATAGCCAGGCCTTGCGCCAAGCCGGATTGCAAGCTGATCCGGCGCTGGAGCTCGCCCTGTCGTTCGAACCGGCGGCGGCACGCGCGGCGATTGCTCGGTGGTTGCCTGCTGCGCCGGGTTTCGACGCGATCTTTGCTTGCAGCGACCTGCTGGCTCTGCAGGCGATCCAGTTGCTGCGCGCGAGCGGCCAGCGGGTGCCCGAGGACATTGCCGTCGTCGGCTTCGACGACATGCCGCTGGCTGCCTACTGCGACCCACCGCTGACGACGGTGCACCAACCGGTGGCCGAGGCAGGCGCCGAGTTGGTCGCCTCGCTGATGGCGCAACTGAGCGGTGAAAAAGCGCTGCCGCGCACGCTGGACGTGCAGTTGGTGGTCCGCGCCAGTGCGCCCTAACAATTGATCCAGCGATTGATCTGGCGATTGAGTTGACGATCGATTGCAACGCTGATCTCTAACTTGCCTCAGCGTCTCGGTGAGCATGCCGAGAGTTCCGATGAAATCTAAGTTTTTTGCAATACACCTCCTCGTTTTCCCTAGTTTGCAATCGATTGCAATAACAGCCAAAATGGTGCCAACGAGACGGTGTTGGTGCGGCTTGCCCCAAGATGTTGCAGACAGCACGGTCTCGAACTACAGCCAGGCAGCGGTTTCCCGATCTGCCGGCAACACCAGGAGACTCTGATGCCCGCCTTGACGACCCACATTCGCCGTTGCCCGACCGCGCTCGCCGCCATCAGCCTCGCGCTGCTGCAGCTG
Source organism: Paucibacter sp. B2R-40 (assembly GCF_025717555.1). Lineage (GTDB taxonomy): Bacteria > Pseudomonadota > Gammaproteobacteria > Burkholderiales > Burkholderiaceae_C > Paucibacter_A. The sequence continues at coordinate 14,977 of NZ_JAJIRP010000009.1, forward strand.
AGCGCTCAAGCTCAATCCACCACCAGGGATACATCACCGCCATCTCCTGCTGCAGAGAAGGATGGTCTGAAGCTCGACCTGGTTGTCATGACCGGCACCTCGACGCGCAGCTCGAAGATGAAGCAAAGCGTCTCGGTCAGCACGGTCGACAGCGAGCAGATCGCCAAGACAGGTGCCACCAGTGCGACCGAGCTGCTTCGCTCGGTGCCGGGCTTGCGCTCAGAGTCGACCGGCGGTGAGGGCAATGCCAATGTGACCGTGCGCGGCGTGCCGCTGTCGGCTGGCGGCTCGCGCTATGTGCAGATGCAGGAAGACGGCTTGCCCTTGCTGATGTTCGGTGACATCGCCTTCGGCACCGCCGACCAGTTTCTGCGCGTGGACTACAGCACCGACCGGCTCGAAGTCATACGCGGCGGTTCGGCCTCTACCCTGGCTTCGAACTCGCCCGGCGGCATCGTCAACTTCATCAGCAAGACCGGCGCAGAAAAGGGCGGCAGCATCGGCCTGACCGCCGGCCTCGGCAACGAGCTGTTCCGTCTCGATGCCAACTATGGTGCGAGCCTCGGCAACGGCACGAGCTTTCATATCGGCGGCTTTCAGCGCATCGGCGAAGGGGGGCGGCCGACCGGGCAGAACGTCGAGAACGGCGGTCAGATCAAGGCCAACCTGACGCAAAAGTTCGACAAGGGCTATGTGCGCCTGAGTCTGAAGCTGCTGGACGACAAGACGCCTTCGCTGCTGCCGGTGCCGGTCACCGTCAGCAACGGCAATATCCACACCATCCCCGGCATTGACCCGCGCACTGCCTTCTTCCTGACGCCAAGCTTGGCCAAGGACACCAGCTTCAACAAGGACGGCGGCACCACAACCTCGTCTACACGCGATGGCCTTCACGTGAAGAGCCAGGCAGTCGGCTTCGAGGCTGGCGTCGACCTGGGCAACGAATACAGCATCGACGAGAAGTTCCGCCGCAGCAGCAATTCAGGCCGCTTCATCGCCTTGTTCCCAGGTGATAACGGCAACAACGGCAGCGCCAAGTCATTCACCGGGGTGCTCTTCAATACCTCGCTGGACAACTTCGACAACACCTTCAACGACATCAAGCTGAGCAAGGTGATCAAAACCAGCGGCGGCGTCAAGACGACGCTGGTCGGCGGCCTCTTCTACGGCGTGCAAAACGTCGCCCAGACCTGGTTCTGGAATCGCTACAACCTGACGCTGGACGGCGAGAACGCCAAGGTCGTCGATGCCGCCGGCAATCCGACTTCGGCCCCGGCCGGCCTGGGCTGGACCACCTTTGGCGGCTGCTGCACCCGCACCTGGGACGTGCAGTACACCGAGACCTCGCCTTATGTTGCCAGCACGGTTGAATTCGGCGCGTTGATCGTCGACGGCAGCCTGCGTCGGGACCAGCAAAAGGCCCGCGGCTACACGCTCAACGGCGACAACACCGCGCAGACCTGGGATACCGCCAGCCAGAAGACGGTCAACTACGACGTCAAGCACACCTCCTATTCGCTGGGCGCCAACTACGCGTTCAACCCCAATCTGGCCGCTTTTGCCCGCGCCAGCAACGGCGTGGCCTTCAGCGCCGACCGCCTGCTCTACGGCAATCCGCTTGACGGTTCGGTGCCTATCAGTACCAACGAGATCGACCAGGTCGAAGCCGGCGTGAAGTGGCGCGCCAAGGGCCTGAGCGTTTTCGCGACGCTGTTCAATGCCCGCACCAATGAAAGCAATTACGAGGTGACGACGCAGAAGTTCAGCGCCACCAAGTACGAGGCCAGCGGTATCGAGCTCGAAGCGGCCTACGCCATCGGCGACTTCCGCCTCAGCGGGGGTGCCACCTTCACCGACGCCGAGATCAGGTCGTCCAACAACGCGGCCATCGTCGGCAAGAAGCCGCGCCGTCAGGCCGACTTCATCTATCAGATCGCACCCAGCTACGCCTGGGGTGATCTGGAGCTGGGCGCCGCCTTGGTCGGTTCGGGCAAGTCTTACGGCGACGACGACAACACCATCCGCATGAAGGGCTACACCCTCGTCAACGCCTTCGTGAACTACCAGCTGAGCCCGCAGGCGATGCTGTCCGTGTCGGCCAATAACCTGTTCAATACCTTGGCTTACACCGAGATCGAAGGCGACGGTCATGCGGCACGCGCCTTCAACGGCCGCACCGTGCGGGCGACCTTGAAGTACAGCTTCTGAGCGTGATGATGAACGTCGCTCCCCAAGCCTTGGTGCCCTCGGTCTTGCTTGTCGGCGAGGCGCTTGTCGACGAGTTCCGCGAGCGGCGTGTGGCCGGCGGCGCGCCCTTCAATGTCGCGCGTTCGCTGGCGGCGCTGAGGCCCGGTCTGCCGGTGTGCTTGGTCACCCGGCTGCACCCGGCGGATGAGGGCGGGGCGGCACTGCTCGCCAGCAGCCGGCGCTTCAATCTGAGCCTGGCGGGCATCCAGCACGAGCCGGTCCATGCTACGGGTCGGGTGGCGGTGCTGGAGGAGGGTGGCGGCCATCACTTCGAAATCCATGCGCCATCGGCCTGGGACTTCATCGAACTGGCGCCCGCGCAGGCCTTGCTGGCTGCGGCACCGCCGGCCTTCTTCTACTTCGGCAGCCTGGCCCAGCGCGGTGCGGTGTCGCGCGCCAGCATTCGTGCGTTGGCGCAGCAAGCCGGCGAGCTCGGCAGCACGCGTTATCTGGACCTGAACTTGCGCGACGGCAGCTCTGAGGCGCTGCTGGCCGCTGAGTCTCTGGCGCTGAGCGATTGGCTCAAGGTCAATGAACATGAGCTGGCGCAGCTGTTCGCTTGGTTCGGCACGGCGGATGATGCGCAGGCCGACATGCTGGGCGATGCATCCGCACTCGCAGCGCCGGTGCAGCGCTTGATGCAATGCTTCAGCTTGCAGCGCCTGATCCTCACGCGCGGCGCCGCAGGCTACGTGGCGTTTGACGCGCAGGGCAGGGTGCTGGCGCAAGCGGCTGGCCTTGTCGTTTCTCCAATGGTCGACACGGTCGGCGCCGGCGACGCTTTCTCGGCCATGCTGCTCAGCGCCTGTCTGGCTGGTTTGGAGCTGGCGCAGGCGCTGGCTCTGGCCAACCGCTATGCCGCGGCGCTGTGCGGCGAGCGCGGGCCGCTGCCGGACGATGATGCCTTCTTTGCGCCGTGGCGGGCGCTGTTGCTGAAGGAATCAACGCGATGAGCACTCTCAAGCCCAGACTCACGTTCTGGCAGATCGTCAGCATGAATGTCGGTTTCTTCGGCATCCAATTCAGCTTCGGTCTGCAGCAGAGCAATATGAGCCCGATTTATCAATACCTCGGCGCGGACGAGGCCAGCTTGCCGCTGCTATGGCTGGCCGGACCGATGACGGGCCTGCTGGTGCAGCCGCTGATCGGCGCGATGAGTGACCGCACGGTCTCGCGCTGGGGGCGGCGCACGCCGTACTTTCTGATCGGCGCGATCCTGTGCAGCCTGGGGCTGCTGCTGATGCCATTCAGCCCCACGCTGTGGTTCGCCGCCGGCCTGCTGTGGATACTTGACGCGGCCAACAATGTGACGATGGAGCCGTACCGGGCCTATGTGTCCGATCGGCTCGACAGCAGCCAGCACTCGCTCGGCTTCCTGACGCAAGCCGCCTTCACCGGCCTGGCGCAGACCTTAGCCTACCTGGCGCCGAGCTTGCTGGTCTGGTTCGGTATGAACAAGGACGCGCTGGCCGGCAACCAGATTCCGCAGATCACCGTAACGGCCTTCCTGATCGGTGCTTTCTTCTCGATCACCACCGTCTGGTGGTCGGTGCGCCAGGTGCCGGAGCTGCCGCTGACCGCGGCCGAGCTGCAGCATATCCAGGCCCAGCCGCGCGGCCTGCGCGCCACGCTCACCGAAATCTGGGATGCCTTGCGCGATATGCCGACGACGATGCGTCAGCTCTGGTGGATGAAGCTGTTCCAGTGGTACGCGATGATGTGCTACTGGATCTACATCGTGCCCTCGCTGGCCAGCACGGTCTTCCACACCAGCGACGCCACGTCCGAAGGTTTCCGCGATGCCGGCCTGCTGAACGGCCAGATCGGCGGTTTCTACAACTTCGTCGCCTTTTTGTCGGCCTTTGCGATGGTGCCGTTCACGCGCCGCTTCGGCGCCAAGTATGTGCACGCGCTGTGCTTGTGTCTGGCGGGCGCCGGCATGTGGGCGATCCCCGAGATCCAGAACCGTTGGCTGCTGTTGCTGCCGATGCTTGGTGTCGGTATGGCCTGGGCCAGCATCATGGGCAACCCCTATGTGCTGCTGGCCGGCAGCATCCCGCCGGAGCGCGCGGGCGTCTATATGGGCATCTTCAATATGTTCATCGTGATCCCGATGCTGATCCAGATGGTGACGCTGCCGCTGATCTACCACCGCCTGCTCGACGGCCACCCCGACAACGTCATCCGCCTGGCCGGCGCCTTGCTCGTCTGCGCCGCGCTGGCCGTGCTGCGCGTGCAGACCCGGCCGGCCGCCTCCGCCGTACCCACCGCCTAAGCCCCATGAAAAACCAAGTTCAACTGATTACCTATGTCGACCGCCTCGGCGGCCGGCTCGATGGCCAAGACCTGCAGCGCCTGCGTGCCTTGCTCGCACCCGGCGGCGCGCTCGCGGGCCTGTTCGGCGGCGTGCACTTGCTGCCTTTCTTCCACGCAATCGACGGAGCCGACGCCGGCTTTGACCCGATCGACCACACGCAAGTCGATCCGCGCCTGGGCGACTGGGCCGACGTGAAGGCGCTGTCCGAAACCGTGGAGGTCATGGGTGACGTGATCGTCAACCACATGTCCAGCGCCTCGCCGCAGTTCCTCGACTACTCCGCGCGTGGCGATGATTCGCCCTATGCCGGCTTGTTCCTGACACTCGATGCGGTGTTCCCGCAAGGGGCGTCTGAACGTGATCTGATGACCGTCTACCGCCCGCGGCCGGGCCTGCCGCTGCAGCCGGTGACTCTGAAGAACGGCCAGAAGAAGATCCTCTGGACCACCTTCACCCCGACCCAGATCGACATCGCCATCGACCATCCCCAGGGGCGCGCCTATCTGGACAGCATCCTGCAGACCTTCGCAGCGCAAGGCATCGCGATGGTGCGGCTAGACGCGGTGGGCTACGCGATCAAGAAGGCCGGCAGCAGCTGCTTCATGATGGCCGAGACCTTCGAGTTCATCGACGAGTTCGCCGCCCGTGCCAAGGCGCTGGGCATCGAGGTGCTGGTCGAGATCCATGCCTACTACCGGCGCCAGATCGAGATCGCCGCTCGGGTCGACTGGGTTTATGACTTCGCGCTGCCGCCCTTGGTGCTGCACGCGTTCGTCTTTGCCACCGCCGCGCCGTTGAAGGCCTGGATCGCCGAGCGGCCGAGCAATGCGCTGACGGTGCTTGATACGCACGACGGCATCGGCATCATCGACATCGGAGCCGACTCGGCCGACCGCGTTGGTCAGCCCGGCCTCGTGCCGCCGGCCGAGCTCGACGCGCTGGTTGAACGCATCCACGCGAACAGCGGCGGCAGCAGTCGCCAGGCCACCGGTGCTGCGGCCTCCAACCTCGACCTCTACCAGGTCAACTGCACTTTTTACGAGGCACTCGGCCGTGACGACACGCGCTATCTGCTGTCACGAGCGGTGCAGTTCTTCTTGCCCGGCGTGCCGCAGGTCTATTACGTCGGCCTGCTGGCCGGCCACAACGACATGACGTTGCTCGCGCGCAGCGGCGTTGGCCGCGACATCAACCGGCACTACTACGACGAGGCCGAGATCGCGGCTGAGCTTCAGCGCCCGGTCGTGGCCGAGTTGCTGAAGTTGATCCGACTCCGTAGCACCCACCCGGCCTTCAATGGCAGCTTCGAGCGGCTGGACAGCGCGCCCAGCGTGCTGCAGCTGCGATGGCGTCTGCAAGACGGCGGGCATGAGGCGCAACTCAGCGTTGACTTCGCCACGCTTGCTCACGAACTGCGCTTCAGCGATGCCGCAGCAAGCGATGGCTGGCAGTGTCTGCGCTGGGTCTACTGACAGGGCGTTGAAAAACCCAGCGAGGACGGTTTTCTATGTTGACGGCGATGCTGAACCTGCTGGCGACGAGGATGTCGCGGTGCTCGTTAGAAAGACGGTTCGACTCGGCGGGACGTTGATACTGAACCGCCACCATTTTCGTTGGGTTTAGTTGGTGTGAGTCAGCCCGGTATTACCTGACTGGCGAATTGCTGGTGGTGGTTGGCCTCGGCTTCGACCGACTGGATGTAGTCGCATCACTCCATTAACCGGTGATGGTTGACATGCTCTCCGAGGGTGCGCCTGCAGTGCCAGCGGTCGTTGACTACTACACGCAACGTCGCAATCTCGTTCGTAGGAACTCGATGGCATACCTCGTGGGCGTCTCGAAGGTTCTTGATGATGAGCGTTCATAGAGCAACGACGGCGAATCGGGTAGCCAGGGGTATCTAACCCACAGCCCCAACACCACCCACCATGCGGGTCCGCAGTGGGCGGTTCAACAAGTCGGCGCGCTCGACGAAGCCTTCAGGCGGCGTACCCCTGTGCTTTGATCCACAGGTCTTTCACGCTGGCCATCCAGCGTTACTGAATGCCCGGCGTGGGCACAGAGTTGCCGCGCAGTCAGTGCTCTCGAAATGCCCCAGCCTGCACCAGGCGGACAGTTCGAACAAGCGCCGCATAGCTGACGTTCAGTTCAGTTATCCCAACGGACGGATGGGCGAGATGTCCGCTGGTTGCTGACTGGAGTGGGTGAGGTAGTCTTCGTCATCGTCGCGCGCAAGTACCAAGCTACTGAAAGGCAAACTCTATGATCAATCGTCCGCCTGATGACCTACCCATCTATCGCCTTCTGACTGGCAAAGACGACGCTGCGTTTTGCCGACGGGTGAGCGAAGCGCTCGCGCTGGGTTACCGGCTGTACGGGTCGCCTTCCGCCACCTACAACAGTGAACACGTCGTCGTTGCTCAAGCAATCGTCTGGCCTTGTCCGGAGACCGACCGGTTGCAGTCAGACTCTACGCGCTGATTCGCAGCCCGCGCTACGAAATATACGTAGACTGGCATGTTGCAGGTCTGCCCTGAGCTGGCCGCTCCGGGCTCTGAGTTACCACGCAGCCAGAGACCCTGAAATGCGCTTGCATGCGTCAGGCCAGCTTAGAACAAGAAGCGCGCCTAGCTGACGTTTGGTTCTCTAAACGTTCTAACCAATGGCGGTTTGCTGGCGATGGTGTGATCCTGAAAGATATCGGTCTCGATCGCATCGAAGTCCTGCTCGAACTGGGCGACGACCGGTTGGTAGTTGTCGGCCACGAAGTCCAGGATCGCGTAGAGGGCGAAGCCCGGACCCTTGGGCAGGTCCTTCGTGCTGTCTTCGCAGCGCTGCAGCACCTGCGCGAAGCTCGATGACGCGCCGTGGCGCACCGATACCAAAAAATGGGTTCCGACAAAGAGGTGCGTTTCTCCGTAGTCCACATGGCCCGCGTGCAGTTGTGCCGTCTTCAGCACGATGAACAACGAGTTGCTGTACGCCTCGATCTTGGGCCGCTGGTGGGCGTGGTGAGCGTCCTCAATGGCCAATTCATGCAGACCGAAGGCCTGCTGAATCTCTCGCAGCACGGCGTCATCGGGCTCATGCAGTCCGAGCCACACGAAGGTGGCAGGCTGTTTGATGGCTTCGCCGATGTCGGCGATGGGTATGTCGCCGATCCGCTTGCCATCTCGGTACACCACGCTGTCAACGAGAAATGTCATTGCCTTGCCCCCTTCACCTCGTGCGCCGCCCGCCCGCCTCGGCAATTGGCGCACGAGGACCCGATGCTGTCGGTGCGATGCCGAACTGTGCAGCCTGCTAGCGGTTAGGGATGAGCTCTCCCGATGCCGCACGTCAGGGTGGCGCACGTCATCCTTTGCTGAGGCGACTTAAGGAGCAGTGTTCGCTCTCGCACAGACCGCGAGCCGGTTGGCGCCTACCTTGCTGACTCCCTCACACAAGGAACGAACATGGAAACCAACTACGTCACGCGTGACAACTTCGGCATGTACGCCAACAGCGACTCTGGCCCAGGTCCTGCGCTGATGGGTGCCGACACGCTGCTGGGCAACGATGTCTACAACAAGGACGGCGAGGATCTGGGTGACATCAAGGAATTCATGATCGACATGGCCTCCGGCAAGGTCGCCTATGCGGTTTTGTCGTTCGGTGGCTTGCTCGGCATGGGCGACAAGCTCTTCGCGGTGCCCTGGTCGGCACTCGTATTGGATACAACGAACAAGCGTTTCACGCTCGACGTCTTGAAGGACGCCCTGAAAGACGCGCCAGGCTTCAACAAGGATCACTGGCCATCAATGTCGGACCGGACATGGGCCAGCGGCGTGCACAAGTTCTACGGTACGCCTTACGCGGCGGAATGAGCCCTTGCGTCACGCATCGGTCCCGCTGATTTCCCCACTTCAACTCAAGGTCAAACCATGAACAAAGATCAAGTCAAAGGCACCCTCAAGGACGCCGCTGGCCACATGCAGGAAACCACCGGCAAGGTGATCGGCAGCCACGAACAGCAGCTCAAAGGCATCAAGAAACAAGTGGACGGTCACGCTCAGAAGGCTGTCGGCGACATCAAGGAAGCCGTCAAGGACGCCAGCAAGAAGTAGGCGCCACCGGCACTACGGAGAGGGATTCGGGTCTTGGTGCCGTGCCCCTCCGGCTTGATGCCGGCGGCCAGGCGTGCGGCGTCGGTTCCCCCACACGACATATGGACAAGGGCATGGGTCCGCGTCAATTGCTGGAGCAAGTATGAAGGGTTACGTTCAAGACATTGAGTCTGTTGCCATCGGCAACGACGACTTCCGCAAGGTCCTCTACACCGCGAAGAACTGCCAACTCGTCGTCATGTCCCTGAATCCTCAGGAAGACATCGGCGCGGAGGTCCACAAGCTCGACCAATTCTTTCGGGTCGAGCAGGGGCACGGCGAGGTGGTGCTCGACGGCGTCAAGACCCCGATCAAGCCCGGGTATGCCGTGATCGTTCCGGCGGGCGCCAGGCACAACATCATCAACACCGGCACCGAGCCGCTGAAGCTGTACACGATTTACTCGCCGCCTAACCATCGCGACGGCGTGGTCCATCACACGCGGGCGGCCGCCGAGGCCGATACCGAACACTTCGACGGCAAGACGTCGGAAGAGTTCTGAGAACCCACATGAGCGATACGAACTTCGATGGCTTGTAAGGCGCCTTCTAAGCCTCCCGCCACATCGCGCAGTGCCTGTGGTGGGTTTGCTTCAATCGGCAGCGCTTGCACCGCCGCGTCAAGTGCCAGGGACTCGATAGCGGCCCACTGCTTCGCCTGTGTCGATAGCCCTTGATGCCGCCTCTGCTGCTGGCCATATGCGCGCTGGCGCTGTGCTGGATCCTGCTGCCCTTCTATGGCGCGATCCTGTGGGCGCTCATCATTGCGGTATTGTTTACGCCCATCTACCGGCCCCTGCTGACAAAGCTGAGGCAGCGCCGCAATCTCGCGGCCGGACTGGTGATGCTGCTGGTCCTGGTGGTCGGCGTGCTGCCTTTCGCACTGGTGACCGCATCGCTGGCACGCGAAGCCTCAGCCGTCTACCAACTGATCAATTCGGGCGAATGGAATCCCGCGCGCTACTTGCGTGGCCTGTTCGATGCGCTGCCTGCTTGGCTTGCTGCGCTGCTGAAAAGCGCGGGCGTCGCGGATTTCGACCATCTGCAAGCGCAGCTGACATCCGCGCTGGCACAGGGCAGCCAATTTGTCGCCACCCAGGCCTTTGGCATCGGGATCGACACGTTTGGCTTTATTGCCAGCCTGGGCGTCACCTTGTACCTGGCTTTCTTCTTGATTCGGGACGAGGGCGAATTGGCGCGCACCGCCGAATTGGCGCTGCCGGTTCCGCCGCAGTTCAAGCCGGAGTTGATCACCAAGTTCATGGCTGTCGTGCGCGCCACGGTGAAGGGCAGCCTGCTCATCGCAGGCATTCAGGGCATGCTGGGGGGCATCGCCTTCTGGTTCCTGGGCATCAAGGGGGCGCTGCTCTGGGCGGTCGTGATGGCCTTCTTGTCACTGTTGCCGATGATCGGTGCGGCGCTTGTGTGGTTGCCGGTGGCGGCCTACTTCTTCATCACCGGCGGGGTTTGGCAAGCCTTGGCGCTGGTCGCCTATGGCATCTTCGTGATCGGTCTGGCCGACAACCTGCTGCGTCCAATGCTAGTCGGCAAGGACGCCGGGATGCCGGACTACGTGGTGATGATCACCACGCTCGGCGGCATGGCGGTATTCGGCATCAACGGCTTCATCATCGGTCCGACGGTCGCTGCGATGTTCATCGCCGTTTGGCACCTCTCGATCACGGCAGCTCCGCGCCTCCAGTAGTCGCGCCCCACGCCCCACGATCGACCGACCTGCTGGTCATCGGTGAAACTCCCCGCTCATGGCCGTCACTCACCTACTCGCCTACATCTCGGTGGCCCTGCTGTTGCAACTGGTAGCGGGCGCAGCATTCACGATGTGGCGACGCCCCACAGCTGCAGCGCCGGCACCTCGCCCCGGCCTGCGGCGACTAGGACCTGGTGCACGAACGCGAGCTTCAAGAGCACCTTATCCGTAAGCACGAAGGGGTAGCTGTCGCTGGAGCCCAGGCTTCGATCCATCGCGTTGACAAACTGCGAAACCGGCAGCCACTGCTCGATCAAGTCGGCTCGCACGTCTGCGGCGGCGGGGTCAAGGCCCCTCGCGTTCAGCACAGGCATCCCGGGCACATCGTTGGCCAGCTGGAGGCCCCAAGCGGCGGCGGTATCGAGGCCGTCTTGAATGTGCAGGTAGTGGGCCCAGCATTCCGCCCAATCTTCCCAGGGATGCGAGCTCGCATAGGCACTGACGAAGCTCAGGGGCCAGTCAAGCTTTGGCGCGGCGTAGTGCGCCTGCAGCGCCTGACCGTAGTCGGCCCTTTCGTCGCCAAACAATGCACGGAATTCAGCGAGCCAGGGCGTGTCGCGCACCAGTCGATCCCAGTAGTAATGGCCAATCTCGTGGCGGAAGTGGCCGAGCAAGGTCCGGTAGGGCTCATGCATCTGCATGCGCACCTGCTCCCGGCGCGCGTCGTCGGCTTCCGCAATATTGAGCGTGATGACGCCGTTGTCATGGCCAGTCAGTACCTTCACCTTGGGCTGCACCTCTTCAAGGAAATGGAAGGACAACCCATGCGCCGGATCGTCCGTCTTGCTTGGTGCAGGCAGCTTCAGTGCAATCAAGCTGTAAAGCAGCCGGCGCTTCGCGCGTTCGAGCAGGACCCAGTAGCTGCGGTTCTCGGCCTTGTTCAAGGCAGGGATTACCTGTGTCGTGCGACAGGACCGGCACAAGCTCTGCGTTTCCTGCATCGGGATCATCCAGTTGCAAACGACAGTTGCGGCCGACTCGGCGCCCTTGGAGTCTTGGGCTTGGTTGACGCTATCGGCGTAATTCGCACAAGGCCGCTGCGGCGCAGCCCCCCCGCTGCCCAAGCGTTGCCAGGCGCCCTGCGCGTCAAGCTCGAAAGCTGCGAAAGCAAGTTCATCCGGTACGAAGCCGAGCAAGGCGCCGCAGCGCTCGCACCAAGTGTTCTCGAAGAAGACGCGCAGGCCGCAACGTCCACAACTCAGGGATCTCATGCGTTGGGCCCGGCTGCTCAGTTCGCCGCGTCGCGCGGCGTTCGGGCCAACCGGGCCGCGATCACGCCGAAAACCCCCTTATTCCAGCCGAGGCCGCAATGGCTGCCCTCGACCTCGACATTGTCAACATGCTCGTAAGGGCCTTGCTGCAAGCAGGTTTGCCAAGCGACGATGCCGTCGGAACGGCTATAGATCGACGTTGTGGGCACTGTGGGCGGCGTACGCAGACGGGCTAGCATGGCCGCGTCGACTTGAGGCTTGTTGCCGTTGAGCAGGCGATAGACCAGGCCCACATTGCTTTGCTCTGCGGTGCCCGCAAAGGGCGAGCCGATAGTGATCACTTGCCGGACGCGCGCGCCAAGCAGTTTGGCGACCTCGCGCGCATAGATGCCGCCCAAGCTCCAGCCGATCAGGCTGATGCTGCCGGCGTGTTGATCGGTGATTCGGTTTGTGTCTGCCGCCAGGTGATCAAGCCACGCGTCGACATTGCCTTCGGGGCCGGTGTTGAAGCCGCGGCCCCAGTCATACGCAGCGTAGCCGAGATCCTCACAGAAGGAGCGCAGCGGCGCGACGGCATGTCGATCGCCGGCCAGGCCAGGAAAGATCACGACGGCATGCCCGTCGCCCTTGGGCAGGGGCGCACGATCCATCAGCTTCATGCTGGCATATTCAAAGGCAGCACGGAGCGGCTCAAGCCCCAGCAATGCAAGCGATGGAGCGGGTGACGGGAAAGCCTGGGCGACTGTGCTTGAGGTCATGACTGAGGCTCTATGTTGCGATGCACCATTATTGTTTGGGTGCAGCCTGAGCCGAGGGTCACAAGCGCTCGAATTGACGTCGGAAAGCGCCTACAAACTCAATGAGCGATCAAACACACGCTCACGGCCAGTTCGCGTCATTCGGATGCGCGATGGAGGCAGCGACAGGGTGCTCGGAGCGGAAATTCAAGTTCAGGATTTGAGCCAGACACCGGTGAGATTTGCTGTCGATCAATCGATCACACTGAACTCGCAGTCTCGGCTGCATTGCGAACGGCCGAGTTGGTCGTCAGGGCAATGCGGTCGAAGTGAGGTCTTTTGACTGGGCGCCGCGAAATGGCCCTTGCGACCAAGGGAGCCGGCAAAGGCTGTCAGACCAAGCGCCGCCGAAAACCACATCGCCTCAATGCCATAGCGCATCAGCAGCAAACCGCGGCGTCAGGGAGTAAGTGCCGGTGCGATCCGCGCCGACGCCATCAGCAGCACCTGCCCATGCCTATGCCCCGGCCGGTGCCCGTGCCCGTAAGCCTGACCATAAGTACAAAGCGCTCATGTCCCGTCGTCTGTGCACTATCGAACGCAGATTGTGCGGCCCAAAACTCGTTTGACTTCGTCAAAATGAACTGATTCCGGACATTGCATAACCACTGAATCGCGCGCCTCAAAATGCACGTTTTGGCACCACTCAAGGCCGCGGAGCATCAGTCTCGCGCTCAGGATGGCGATGCCGGGCGATGGCGGCGATGAAGGCGGTGCTGGCATCCTTGCTCAATTCCTTCACCAACAGCAGTCCGGGATCGCCATCTCCATTGGCTAGGGCAAGCGGCACGCCCGCGAGGCCCAGCAGCTCGCGGCCCAGGCCCAGCGCCAAGATGGTCTTGCCGTGGCGATACTGATCCTTGATGAACTCGAAGGTATGGGCGTCGGCGGCCAAACCGGCGACAGCGGCAGCGCCATCGGGCAAAACCAGCGCGTCGAACAAGAAGCCGGGCTCGTTCTCCAGCGAGGCCTGCGCCACAAGTTCCGTGCCGTCCTCACTGCTGACCGGCCCGATGCGCGGCGCCAGGAACTTTGGGCTAGCACCTGCGCTCAGCAAGGCGGCGTGCACCGCTGCGGCGCTTTGCCCGACGACGCCCTCCGCCAGCAGGATGGCGATCTTGCGGCCCTTGACCGAGCCGTCTCCGGGCCGGGCCATCAAGGACAGCGCCGGCGAATGGCTGATTTCGGGCTGTATGGCTTTGTCTATAGCCAGCGGCATCGCCTCGGGCAGCGGCTTCATATTGAGCCCCTCGGCCACCTCGGCGGCCAGGGTCTCGGACGCATTCCTGAGCATGGACACCACCCGCTGTCGGATCGCCGGCACCGTCACCTTGCTGAGTTCGAAGCGAAAGGCCGCCGCAATATGCGCTTGCTCGACTGGCGTCTGGCTGTCGAAGAACAAGCGGGCCTGGTTGTAATGCTCGGCAAACAGCTGCGGCTTGGCGCGCACCTTGCCCTGCTCATCGCGGGCCCGCAGCTTGACCGCGACCGAGTTGAAACCCTGCACGGCCCCGGCCTGGAAAGGGCAGCCGCCGCCCAGCGAATTGGGCTCGTAAGACACCCGGCCGCGCGGGATCGCCTGGCGGTGCATGCCGTCGCGCTGGTTGTTGTGCACCGGCACCAGCGGCGCGTTGATCGGCAGTTCATGGAAGTTGGGCCCACCGAGCCGGCTGATCTGCGTGTCCACATAGGAATGGATGCGCCCGGCCAGCAGTGGGTCGTTGGAGAAGTCCAGGCCGGGGATGATGTTGGCGGTGCAAAAAGCGACCTGCTCGGTCTCGGCAAAGAAGTTGTCCGGGTTGCGGTTCAGCACCATGCGGCCGATAGCGCGTACCGGCACCAGTTCCTCCGGCACCAGCTTGGTCGCGTCGAGGATGTCGAAGCTGAACTGCTCGGCCTGCGCCTCGGTGAAGGTCTGCACGCCCAACTCCCACTCGGGGTAGGCGCCGCTTTCGATGCGCTCCCACAAATCGCGCCGGTGGTAATCGGGGTCGGCGCCGGAGATCTTGACCGCTTCGTCCCAGACCAGCGAATGCGTGCCGTATTTGGGCGTCCAGTGGAACTTCACGAACACCGATTCGCCGGCGGCGTTGACCAACCGGTAGCTGTGCACCCCGAAGCCCTGCATGGTGGCGTAGCTGCGCGGCAGCCCCCGGTCGCTCATCACCCACATCAACATATGGGTGGACTCGGGCATCAGCGAGACGAAATCCCAAAAGGTGTCGTGGGCGCTGGCCGCTTGCGGCATCTGGTTGTGCGGTTCGGGCTTGACCGCATGGACCAGGTCGGGGAACTTCATCGCGTCTTGGATGAAGAACACCGGCATATTGTTGCCGACCAGATCCCAGTTGCCCGCGTCGGTATAGAACTTGACGGCGAAGCCGCGCACGTCGCGCGCAGTGTCTTTGGAGCCGCGCTCGCCGGCCACGGTCGAGAACCGAGCGAACACCGGCGTGATCTTGCCGGCCTCCTTGAACGGCGCCGCCTCGGTCAGCGCGGTCAGCGGCTCGTAGCATTCGAAAAAGCCATGCGCGGCCGAGCCGCGTGCGTGGACGATGCGCTCGGGAATGCGCTCATGGTCGAAGTGGGTGATCTTCTCGCGCAGGATGAAGTCCTCCAGCAGCACCGAACCGCGCGTGCCGGATTTGAGCGAGTTCTGGTTGTCGGCCACGGCCACGCCTTGGTTGGTGGTCAAGGCCTGGCCTGCGGAGTCCACCCGCACGCGGTCGAGTGAGCCGGTCGCCGCGTTGCCGCCCAGTGGCGCTACGCTGCCTAGCTTGGCGCTGCTATTGACTTCGCTTAACGTGCTGGCCGCGGGCAAGCGAGATTCCGGCTCGGCCGTCGCACCGGCCGGCGGCATCAAACCCCGTTCGAAACCATGTTCAGCGGCCTTGTTCGGGTTGAAGGGCATGGCGGCGACCAGGGCCTGCGTTTGCGCCAGTTGCTGGGCCATGGGGTCAGGCGGCAGAGCAGCCAGCGCGCGCTTCTTTTTAGGCTCCGGAAAGGTGGCGGGCGCCGCCGAGGAGGCCAGGGTGGGGGCTGAAGTTGCAGCAGCGGATTTTGGAGTCTTGGGCATGATGATCAATCAGTGGGTTGAGGACGCTAAACCTGCGCGTAACAAGCCGCAGGAAGATGAGGCCAAGGGGCTGGTCGGCTGCCCCGAAGCTAGGCCAGGGCAAGGGCCTAGTGCGCTGCCGGTCTTGCTGGGCGGGGTCTGTACCGCAACCTGCCGGGCCGACACGTGGCGGAAGGAGCCAAAGCTGTGCGCATAGGCCCAAGTGAATTCGGCGCCGAACAGAAAGATCTGGGCCGAGTAGTAAACCCAAAGCAAGAGCACGGCCAGCGAGCCGGCGGCGCCGAAGGCCGAGGCCACACCGCTCTTGCCGATGTAAAGGCCAATCAAGAGCTTGCCGATATTGAACAGCAGCGCCGTCACCCAAGCGCCTATCCACACATCGCGCCAAGCGATGCGCACGCGCGGCATGATTTTGTAGATCAACGCAAACATCGCCGCCACCAAGACATAGCTGATGACGAAGTTGACGAAGCCGGCCAAGACCGCCCAGCCGGCCAGCCGCGCCCCGCTCCAGGCACTGAAGGCCGCGATCGCTGCGCTCAGCAGCAGTGAGGTCGTCAGCAAGAAGCCTATGCCCAGAATCATCCCGAAAGACAGCAGGCGCGAGCGCAGCAAACCCCAGAGACCTTGCGGCTTGTTGCGCTGCGGCGCGCGCCAGATGCGATCCAGCGCGTCCTGTAGCTCGCCGAACACCGTGGTCGCACCCAGCAGCAGCAAGGCCCCACCGATCAGCGCAGCGGTCCAGCTTTCGGCCGGCCGCGCGGCACTCTCCAACATCGCCTGCACAGCCAGCGCGCCGCTCTCGCCCATCAAGCCGCGCAGCTGCATCAGCACTTCGCCGCTGGCTGCCTCGCGCCCGAACACCAGGCCGGCCACCGAAATTGCGATCAGCAAAAGCGGCGCTATCGAGAACATCGTGTAGTAGGCCAAGGCGGCGCCCATGCTCGGCGCGTAATCATCAATCCAGGCGGTACCGGCCTGCTTGCAAAGCCGCCAGAGTTGCGCCGGCCTCATCGCGCGGTGCGGCTGACCAGGGTGCCATACAAGGCTTGCCCGGCGCCGCTGCTGGGCCGCATCGAAGACCGGTACGCTGAGCGCAGCGCGGCCCGCAGTTCGGCCCAAAGACCAGCCCACAACTTAGTCCATAGAGCCCGGCGCGCTGCGACTGCGCGCTGCGTTGCTTCTTGTTTTTTCTCGCCCATCTTGACCTCTGCCTACTTGAGCAGCTAAGGCTACCCGCGCAAGAGCTTCTGCTGCAGCAGCCGAGAGGCCGTTGCTTTGTCGGACAAGTCCTTCACAAGGCAGCGCCATTGGCCGGCTGCGGTCTTGGCCCTTGTCGGCGACGATCGGTGATCAAGCTTGTCCGGCCCTAAACATGGGCCCGCCGCATCTTCCCGAACCGGAACCCCGCATGAAGAACCTTTTCTCAGCAAGAACGAAGGCCTTCAACGCCGACGCCATCAATGCCACGATTGAGCGGGCGCTGACCAGCGCCGGCTTGAATACGGCCATCGGCCCGATGCGCCATGTCACCGAAACCATCCGGTGCGCCCTAGCCGCCGGGCGGACATCGGACTCTCACTCTGCCGCTGCCGTTGACGTTGACGCTGCCGTTGACGCCAAACTTGATCGAGGCAGACTGCGCAAGCCCGCCTCGAGCAAACAGGCGCTCAAGCCAGGCAGCTTCGAAACTCATCAATTCAGCAACGCGGCCGGCAGCCGCGCTTACAAGGTCTATAGCCCCAAGGCAGCGTCAGCCACGCCGCGCGCCATGGTCGTGATGCTGCATGGCTGCACGCAGACGGTTGACGATTTCGCGGCCGGCACCCAGATGAACCGCCTGGCCGATATCCACGGCTTTCTTGTCCTCTACCCCGAGCAGGCCGCGCAGGCGAATGCCTCCAAATGCTGGAACTGGTTCCAGCCCCAAGACCAGCTGCGAGGCGATGGTGAGCCTTCGCTGATCGCCGGCATCGCCCGCGAAGTGGCGGACAAGCATGGCGCCGACCCGCAGCGCATCTTTGTGGCCGGCCTGTCGGCCGGCGCTGCGATGGCTGTCGTGCTGGGCGAAACTTATCCGGAGTTGTTTGCCGGCGTTGGCGCTCACTCGGGCCTGCCTTACGGCAGCGCGCACGATATCCCGTCGGCTTTGCTGGCCATGAAAGGGGGGCGCAGCGGCATCGCTGGCCTGCGCAATTTTGGCCAGACGGCCGTAAGCCAGGGCCGCAGCGCCACGCAGGCCGTGCCGACTATCGTGTTCCACGGCGATAGAGACCATACCGTGCAGCAGTCCAATAGCAAGCTGATCGTCCAGCAGGCCCGCGACGCGTATGGCTCGGGGCCAAGCCAGGATGCCTTGCATGTCGGCACCCGATTCGGCGTTGCAGAAGGCGGGCGCCGCTTCAGCCGGGAGATCCACACCGACGCCCTTGGGCAAGCTCGAATTGAAAGTTGGACTCTGCACGGTGGCGGCCATGCTTGGTCGGGTGGCCATCCGAGTGGCTCCTACACCGACGGCGCCGGCCCCGATGCTTCGGCGGAAATGGTGCGGTTCTTCTTGGATCTAGCCCCTGCCGGTTCGGCATGAGGCGTGCTCACACCGAGAGGTCTCGGCGAGTCGATCCCAAGCGACGCACTTGTCAGGAACCGTCGATTGCTGGGTCAGCGACAACGGCCAAGGCATTGCCGCCGAATTGATAGAAAAGGTCTTCGACAAGGGCGAATCCGGCGGCGAGGCCGGCGCCGCGTCGAGCCTTGGACTGGGCTTGGCCATCGTCAAGTCCTTCATTGAAGCGCACGACGGCAGCATTGCTTTGCACAGTGTGCTTGGCGAGGGCTCCAAGTTCTACTTCACCTTACCCGTGCAAGCGAGGCCGGACGCGTCATGCTCAGCCTGGCGATCTAGACGGGTTGATCGAGGCCACCGGTGCCTCGAAAAATACGCAGGTGCCGGGCAACGATTTCGCTCGGTACATTGCAGTGTCGGCATTGGCGATCAAAATATCACCGCTCTGGCCATCATGCGGGTAGAGCGCAATGCCGATGCTTGGTGTGATGACCAACTGCAGATCGCCATGGCTGATTGGGGCAGCGATCGCCGCCTGTACCAGGCCTGCGATACGTGCAACGTCGTCGCGACTTGTCGGATTGATCAGCAAGTACAGGAATTCGTCACCGCCGTTGCGGCAGACCGTGTCCTCGTCGCGCGCTTGACTCAGCAAACGCTGCGCGACCACCGTCAGCACTGAATCACCGGCAGCATGGCCATGGCTGTCATTGATCAGCTTGAAGCGGTCGAGGTCCAGAAACATCACCGCGAGCATCCAGCCGTGACGGTCGGCGCCAGCGATGGCTTGAGCCAGGCGGTCATCGAACAAGGTGCGGTTGGGCAAGCCTGTCTTCTGATCATGCATGGCAAGGGTACTTGCAGCACGTTCGGCATGGCGTGACGCGGCGAGTGCAGTTTCGGATTCAGCCAGGGCTTCGCGTGACTGGCTCAACGCCTGTTCGACATCCTTAACCTCAGCAAGGCCATGGGCCAAGGTGTCCGCCACCTCCTGCAGATCGTCGGCGCAATCCTGTACCTTGATACCGATGGCCTTGCTGTTCTGCAGAACTTGGTCGGCCGGCAGCATTTTCTCCCCCCGCGCGATGCGCACTGTGGCGAGATCACTGGCTACAGCCAAGTCGTCGGCACAGTCCTCCACCTTGACCTTGACCTCTTGGCTCTTATCGAGCGCCGCCTCTAATGCGTTCAATGTGTCTGACGGCGTGGGTGCGTTGGGCGGCAGTGTCATTTTTTAGAAGTCATTGGTGCCTCTGGAGTGTGAGCGCCGTCCGCCGGGGCGTCTGTAGGACAAGGAGATGTTCCTGAGCGCTGCAACGGCAGCGGCGCGGTGGGGGTGCTGAATCCCGACCCGAGTACGCCCGGCATGCGCGAGAAATTCATCCTCGGCATTCAGCATGCCTTCAGCCCGGACCTCCAGATACGTGCCTCAGGCGAACGCTACCGCGTTGACGACGCGGTCGGCAAGCTTGGCGGCGTCACCGTGCTCTCGGCGAGGCGGGCTCTCTCAAGCGGACGCGACACCCGACAGACTCGACCCGACCCGAATCGATCCTCACTTCGCTGGAACTTATTGGTCGAATCGCAGCCCTGAGCCCTCCGCCACGCTTCTATGTGCTTCAACGCACAGTTCTCACCAAGCCCGGCGCGCAGACTCGACCGTTCTAAACCTTCACGTCCGGCACCAGTTCGCGCCCCTTTTGGCGCCCTGCAGGTTTGACCTCTCCCAGGAGTCCCACCCTTGCTTTTCGACAACTTTTCGTTCCGCTCGCTCCAACTCGCCAATCACATGGTCATGGCGCCCTTGACACGCAGTCGGGCCACGCTCCAGCACACGCCAAATGCATTGATGGCAACCTACTATGGCCAGCGCGCGACCGCCGGCCTGATCATCACCGAAGGCACCTCGCCCAGCCCCAACGGCCTGGGCTACCCGCGCATCCCGGGGATGTACGACAAAGCACAAGCGCAGGCCTGGAAGGCCACCACGACGGCCGTGCACGAACAGGGCGGCACGATCTTCGTGCAGTTCATGCACTGCGGTCGGGTGGCACATGTGGCCAACCTTCCGCCCGGCGCCGAGGTTCTCGGGCCCGGCAGCGCTGTGTGCCCGGGCGAGATGTACACCGACACCCTGGGCATGCAGCCGCACAGCCCGCCTCGGGCCATGAGCGAAGCCGACATCGCACAGGCCGTCGAGGAGTACGCGACCGCCGCGAGGCTTGCCATCGAAGCGGGTTTCGATGGTGTCGAAATTCATGGCGCCAACGGCTATCTGGTCGAACAGTTTCTGAACCCGCTCGTCAACCTTCGTACCGATGGCTATGGCGTCAGCATCGAAGGCCGCAATCGTTTTGCGCTCGAGATCGCGAGTGCCACCGTCGCTGCAATTGGCCCCGACCGGGTCGGCATCCGGGTCGCGCCCTTTGGCGTTTTCAACGGCACCGGTGCGTTCCCCGAAGTGCAGGCTCAAACCCTGGCACTGGCCGGGTCACTGTCCGCGCTGGGCCTGCTGTACCTGCACCTGGTCGACCATTCGTCCATGGGTGCGCCGCCGGTGCCCGCCGATTTCAAGCTCAAGCTGCGTGCCGGCTTCGACGGGCTGTTGATCCTGTCCGGCGGCTTTGACCACGCCAGCGCCGAACAGGCCTTGCTCGAAAAACGCGGCGACCTGATCGCCTTCGGGCGGCCGTTTCTGGCCAATCCCGACCTGGTGGCGCGCATGCGCAAGGGTGCGCCACTCAACGCTCCGGACGAGGCCACCTTCTATGTACCCGGCTCCAAGGGCTACACGGACTATCCGGCCATGGCGACCTGACCCACACACCAGCCCGAGGACACATCTTCATGACTTACCAAAGCATCAACCCCAACGACGGCAAGTTGCTGACAAGCTTCGAGCACCTGAGCAATGCCCAACTCGACAAGGCGCTGGCGGCGTCTGAGAGCTGTTTCCAGACCTGGAAGCACAAGAGCTACGCCGAGCGCGCCGTCATCCTGAACCGAGCGGCGGAGCTGCTACACACCCATGGCGACGACTTCGCCCGATTGGCGACACTGGAGATGGGCAAGCGCCTTGGTGAGGCGCGCAGCGAAGTCAGGTTCAGCGGCGACATCCTGGCCTACTACGCAGAGCACGCTGAGTCTTTTCTGGCACCGGCCAAGCTGCATCCCCATCACGGCCAAGCACATATGGAAAGCTCGCCACTTGGCGTGCTGTTCTGCATCGAACCCTGGAACTTTCCCTACTACCAGCTCGCCCGCGTCGCAGGGCCGCAGCTGATGGCCGGCAATGTCCTGGTCGTGAAGCACGCCGGATGCGTGCCGCAATGCGCGATCGCGTTCGAGCAGCTGATGCTCGATGCCGGCGCACCGCTCGGTGCATACACCAACCTGCTGATTTCCTATGAACAGTCGGACCGCGTGATCGACGACCCACGCATCAAGGGCGTGGCGCTGACTGGCAGCCTCGGCGCCGGCCGCAGCGTGGCGGCCCGTGCCGGACAGAATCTGAAGAAGTCGACCATGGAGCTCGGCGGCAGCGACGCTTTCATCGTGCTCGATGACGCCGATCTGGACCAGGTGATTCCATGGGCCGTCTGGGGTCGCATGTTCAATGCCGGCCAGACTTGCTGCGCCGCCAAGCGTTTCATCGTGCTGGACGCCGTCGCCGACAAGTTCTTGGCCCGCTTCAAGTCAGCATTGGAGGACTTGAAGCCCGGCGACCCGATGATTGAAGCGACCACGCTCGGGCCGCTGTCCACCGAAGCCGCACTGGTGCAACTGTTGGCGCAGGTCGACGCCGCCGTCAAAGGCGGCGCCAAGCTGCTGCTCGGGGGCGCGCGAATCGCCCGCCCAGGCTGGTTCATGCAGGCCACCATCCTCACCGACATCGCCCCCGGCAATCCGGCGTTCCGCGACGAGTTCTTCGGCCCGGTGGCGTCGTTCTTCCGCGTCAAGAGTGAGGACGACGCTATCGCGCTGGCCAACGATTCCGATTACGGTCTCGCCGGCTCGGTGTGGACCCGGGACGAAGCGCGCGGCAAGCGCGTGGCCAGTCGTATTGAGGCCGGGATGCTGTTCGTCAACAACCTCGACTGGACCGATGCCGAACTGCCTTTCGGCGGCATCAAGCACTCGGGCTATGGCCGCGAGTTGGGCCGCATGGGCATCCAGGAGTTCGTCAACAAAAAGCTCGTGCGCAGTGGCGATATCGCCGCACCGGTCTGACTACCAAAGAATTCAAATGCACACATCGTCCATGCCATCCCAGATCACCCAGGCGCCGGTCTGGTTCATGACCCGCTACTCCACCGGCTTCGGCCCGGAATTCGCTAGGCAGCCCATTGAGCGAGGCTGCCGCACTGCGATGCGGAAGCAAACTTTCCCCCATTATTTTTAAGCAAGGAGCAAGCAGCAATGGACACAAACAACGGCAGAAACAATTTGCACGAGGTGGTAGATGAGTTCGACGTGGCGATGCTGGTGACGCACACCGCCACTACTATTCATGCCCGGCCGATGGCCATCGCGTGCCTGGACGATGGCATGGGCGCTTACCTCGTGACCGATATCAACTCGATCAAAGTCGACGAAATCAGCGTCAATCCCCGGGCGCTACTCACTTTTCAGAGCGCCAGAAAATTTGCCTCGGTGAGCGGCGAGTTGACCGTATTGCACGAGCGGCAGCTGATTGAAAAATTGTGGAAAGAAGCCTGGAAACTGTGGTTCCCGCAGGGCAAGTCCGACCCGGACATCGCCCTGCTGAAATTTACTGCATACGAAGGCGAATACTGGGACAACGCCGGCATGCAGGGACTCAAGTACGTCTACGACGCCGCGAAGGCCTATTTGGTCGGAGAAACGCCTAAGACTGACGCCGCGCAGCACGCCAAAGTGAGTTTGTAGGCCGCAGGTGTGTGAGCCGCGAACGTCGTTCGCAGCTCGGACCGGGGTGGCCTCAGAGCTCGCGGCGCCCTGGAATTTCTCGAACTGAATCAATTGCCGCCCGATGGACACGTACAACTGGTATTCACAACTGATCAAGCCGTCATGGGCACCCCCAAGCTGGCTTTTCGGGCCCGTGTGGACGGCTCTATACGCAATCATCGCGGTGACCTATGGCACCGTGTTTTACAAAACGTTTTCGGGCAAGGTTCCGCGGTGGGTGGCGCTGCCTTTTGCGCTGAATCTCATATTCAATCTGGCTTTCACGCCAATTCAGTTCGGCCTAAAGAACAATCTGCTCGCAACGCTGGATATTCTGCTGGTCGTGGGCACACTCACCTGGGCGCTTTTCGCCGTCTGGCGCGCATCGCCTGACTTGCGCTGGGTGGTCTATGCAAACAGTCCTTATCTATTGTGGGGACTGTTTGCGACCGTATTGCAAATCTCTATCACGGTTCTCAACGCCTGAGAAAATCAGCGACATCCTCCATGTTCATCAAGCTCTACGCCATCGCACTCCCCATTTTCTTGGCGATCGACATAGTCTGGCTGGGGTTTGTGGCCAAGAATTTCTATCGCGATCAAATTGGCTTTTTGATGAAAGATGAGTTCAATTGGGCGGCCGCACTGGTTTTCTATTTGTTGTTTGTCCTTGGCCTCGTGATTTTCGTCATTGCTCCGGCCATCGAAAAGAGCTCCTGGATGTACGCGCTCGTGTTCGGGGCGATCTTCGGACTGATCACCTACGCCACCTACGATCTGAGCAACCTCGCCACGCTCAAGGATTGGCCGCTTCTGGTGACGGTTGTGGATTTGGCATGGGGCGCTACGCTGGCTGCTTCGGTCTCGTTCGTCACCTACTTCATTGCACGCCGAGTTGGCCTTTGATCAAGGCCACCCCGAAGCGTGCTCGTTTCCCCATCGGCAGGTCGATTTGGACTTCATCCGTTTCAGTAGACACCTGATAAGGTCGAATTTGAAACGGAGAAGAGGAAATGAGTCGAGCAAGATATGCCCCGGAGTTCAAAGCCGAGGCGGTGAAACAGGTGACCGAGCGCGGGCATGGCGTCGTCGAAGTGGCCAAGCGCCTTGGGATTTCGGATAAAAGCTTGTACCTGTGGGTTAGGCAGGCCAAGGATCAGGATAGCGGTCCGGCGGCCACTGAGGCGGCATCCCTGCGGAGCGAAATGGCCAAGCTCAAGGCAGAGCTCAAGCGCACGACCGAGGAGCGCGACATCTTAAAAAAGGCCGCCGCGTACTTTGCCAGGGAGTCCGGTTGAAGTACGCATTCATGCAGCAGCATGTCCATGAGTTCCGCCTGAGCAGCATGTGTCGCGTGCTCAAGGTCAATCGCAGCGGCTACTACGCATGGCGGGCCCAGCCACAATCAGAGCGGGCCCGTGCCGATGAAGTGTTGCTCACCAGCATTCGCCAGTCGTACGAAGACAGCGGCAGCGTGTATGGCAGTCCGCGCGTGCTCCATGACCTCAAGGAGGCCGGCGTTCGTTGCAGCGTCAAGCGGGTAGCGCGCCTGATGCGCCAGGCCAAGCTGCGCTCCTTGCGAGGCTGCAAGCGCCCTCGCTGGCGACGCGGGGAAACGGCCGTGGTCGCGCCCAATCGCTTGGAGCGGGAGTTCACGCAAGACAAGCCAGATCAAGCCTGGGTCACTGACATCACCTACATTCGGACCCATGAGGGCTGGCTCTACTTGGCAGTAGTAATAGATCTGTACTCGCGTGCAGTAGTGGGTTGGTCGATGAAGGCGACCATGGCGACCGAGCTGGCCTTGGATGCGCTGATGATGGCCGTTTGGCGTCGCCGCCCAGTTGCTCCTGTGATCATCCACTCAGACCAGGGCAGCCAGTTTGGAAGCGATGCATTCACGCGCTGGTGCCGAGCTCATCAACTCGTTCCAAGCATGAGCAGGCGTGGCAACTGCTGGGACAATGCAGTCGCAGAATCGTTCTTCAGCAGCCTCAAAAAAGAGCGAATCAAGCGCCACATTTATGCGACACGCAGTGAAGCCAAGTCAGATGTGTTTGACTACATTGAGGGCTTCTAGGGTTAATGAGTGTGCTCATGTGTCGAGGCCTGAAAAGTGACGCGCCAGTATCTCTGGGCACTGACTGGAGTGCAGCGGTGTTGCGATGGATCGCCAGCCCGGTGCGCGAACCGACCGCCCGGTGCCGCGAGGGGGAATCGACTGCCTTGGGCTGCGAGTTTTTGTGGCAGAGGTTGGCTCCATGCTCGAACGCCATCGGCTGGCCTAATTCCCAAGAGAGGGATACGAAGACCAAGAAAGCAGAGCCGAGGTTGAGGCTGAGGCTGAGGCTGAGGCTTAGTTAACTGTTTGGGTCAACGGCAGCTTACTGGAGATGATGGGGGGCTCCCGGCCCTTGCCTTGAATGTCTAAACCGTTTTTACTTAAAACTTAGGCAACTGGTTAATCCCATTCTTCTAATGAAGTGATGCCGCCATCAACCCACGTCAATTCTATTTTTTTGGTAGGTAAAATCCACTTCCTCATATTCATTGAGTTTCATGAGGTCGGGATGTTTTTTATTGGGCATGTGGAAATCGATGGAGGCGATATTGGCTTTGGTCAACTTAATAGTTGTAGTGCTGCTTCTCGGAACCGGTAACGCCCAGCGCCCAGAACTGAAGCTCCCATTCCGTAATATTCTCATTATGGGTGAGGAGGTTGTAGAGAAGGGGGAGGATTTGTCCAATTCCTTGGTACTGACAAAAGGCTTTTGCATGCATTTGCCGGTAGGTAGACCAGAAGCAGTATCCCGCGGCGAGATGATTTCATGCGAAGCAGCGATAACCATGATCTTGCCTTCGCGGCCATTTTGGGTCACGGAGTCTTTGATTTCTCCGGACTTTTGTCACTTTATTTTCAGATAACAGTTTAATGCCATGAGAGTTCTCCTTCTATATGTGAAATGTTTGTTTGTTAGTCAAAATATAACTAATATATTTTTCTCTCTCATTAAGAATGTGCCGCCGTTGACCAAAACGGTCGCCGAACCGAACGTCAGCTATGCGCTGCTTGCTCGAAGAGTTGGCCTGGAGCAGGCTGGAATATTTCCGGGGTACCGACTGCATGGCAAGTCATTGCCCATAGCTGCAATTCAGCGCTATGTCTCTTTCATCAAGTAGCGACCCATTGCGGTACTTGGAGCGAAAGAGCTCGGTTTCCCGTAGCAGTCGTTCAACGACAGAAAGGGGCACCCCCCCCAATTCAAGGGACGCTCGCCTGCTGAGCTTAGACGCTGGTGAGCTACGATCGCGAGCATGCGCTGACGCATGCTTGACGGAGTTCTAGATGCACCGCTTTCTCAAGGCCTGTACCGGATTTTCACTCGCAGCCCTTTTGCTGGCTGCCGGCTCAGCCCAGGCAGAGGACTTCCAGTTCTCGTACCGTTTCAACACGGGTGAGCTGGTTACTGGCTCATTTGCCGGCACGCTCAGCGGCGATATGGTGAGCGACATCTCGCAACTGGCGGTGAGCATCAACGGCGTGGCCTTCGGCGGCACGCTGAACGCGTTCAGCTATACCAGCCCGGGCAACCAATGCCCCAGTTGCTTTGCTGCTACCGGCGCTATGGCCTCGTTCAACCCGCTGAAGAACAATTTCTACTTCTCAGACGGCAACGCCGTCTCCGGCACCGGCATCACCAACTATTTCTACGTGATTCCCTGGCCGAATGGCAGCGACAACCCAGTGGCCTCCCAGGCGTACATCAACAATACCGCGATCAACGCTTACAACGGCCAATACGTGCCGCAGAACTGGATACTGTCGGCGGTTCCTGAGCCGGCGTCCATTCCTATGATGCTGCTGGGCCTGGCCGGTATCGCCGGGCTCGCCGGCCAACGCTTACGCGGTCAGCGCAAACCCGCCGCCTCAGCGCAGGCCTAGCGCTGGGATTCGGCAGCGCTCTTCACCGTGCGTGCCCTTGAGGGCCTGCTTGACGCTGAAGGAGGGGCTGAAGCTGACAAATCTGAAGAACTGTTGATGGTCGGGAGCGTAAGGCCAAATCATCGACAGTAAGCCGCCGTTGGCCAAAACGGTCGGCAAACGAGCGCCAGCTGTGAGGCGCTTGTTCGAACTGTTGACCTAGAACAGGCTCGGACCTTTCGCGGGTCCTGACTGCGTGGCAACTCCGCGCCCATAGCTGTCGCCCATCGGCAGACGCTTGCAGCCTGATTGCTGCCGCTCAGTTTTAGATTCTCAATGACCGCTTCCTTCCAGTTATGCGATTGAGCGGCTCATCGGCTGGATGTCCGAGCTAGCTCCGGAAGCGGCCGCTCGGCGAATTCAAGGCAAAGCATTTCTAAGGATAAGGGCTAGCAAGGCTCGCAGGATGTAGTCACTATTGGTGCCCGTCCTGGCTTCTAATTGCTGGATGAATATGTCTGCAAAAACCAGCCCGCCGGAGCTTCCGAATTTTCGCGACCCCGCCACCTTGCGCGCCCATGTGCGACATACCTTGAGTTTTTACGATCCAGTGTGCGTCGATCCAAGTGGCGGTTTCTTTCACTTCTACCGCGATGACGGGCGGGTCTATGACTCACAGACCCGCCACCTGGTCAGCAGCACTCGCTTTGTCTTCAACTATGCAATGGCCTATCGCAATTTCGGGAGCGAGCAGTACCGGCAGATGATGCGCCACGGCCTGCGCTTCCTGCGCGACGTCCATCGCCAACCCGACACAGGCGGCTACCTTTGGTGCTTGCGCTGGCAAGACGGCGCTGCCCTGTCCATAGACGCCGACAACCATTGTTACGGTCTTGCCTTCGTGCTGCTGGCTTATGCCCATGCCGCCTTGGCCGGCGAGCCGGAAGCCGTGGATTGGATTGACGAAACTTGGTGCTTGATGGAGGCTCAATTTTGGAGTCCTGAGCATGGCCTCTACGCCGACGTGGCCAGCGCCGATTGGGCAAGACTTGACCCTTACCGAGGTCAGAACGCCAATATGCATGCCTGCGAAGCGCTGCTGGCGGCCTTTGACGCGACCGCCAATCAGCGCTATTTGCTGCGCGCCGAAACCCTGGCGCGCAATATCACCATGCGTCAAGCAGCGCTTGCAGACGGCCTGATCTGGGAGCATTACAAATCCGACTGGCTGCCCGATTGGGACTACAACCGCGAAGACAAGACAAACATCTTCCGTCCTTGGGGCATTCAGCCGGGTCATTTGAGCGAATGGGCCAAGCTCTTGCTGACGCTGGAGCGCCACCGCGCTTTGCTGCCTGGAGATGGCGAATGGTTGCTGCCGCGTGCGCAGGCCCTGTTCAGCCAGGCGATGCGCCACGCCTGGGACCGCGAGCATGGCGGCCTGGTCTACGGCTTTGCGCCAGACGGCGAAGTATGCGATGCCGACAAATATTTCTGGGTGCAGGCCGAAAGCCTGGCCGCTGCCGGCCTCTTGGCCCTGCGCACCGGCGAGGCCCAGTATTGGGCCTGGTACGACTTGATTTGGTCTTACGCCTGGGACCATATGATCGATCACAGGCATGGCGCATGGTTTCGCATCCTCAAGCCGGACAACAGCGCCTATAGCGACGAGAAGAGCCCGGCCGGCAAGACGGATTACCACACCATGGGCGCCTGCTACGAGATGATGGCCGCGCTGGAGCGGGCGCAATGATGGCCGATCAGGTCGGTATGCCCGCCGTGGTTTCCTTCGGCGAGGCGCTGACCGACATGATTCGCAGCGGCCCCGAGCAATGGGTTTCGATCTGTGGCGGGGCGCCTTGGAATTTGGCGCGGGCGCTGGCGGGGCTGGGCGTGCCGACGGCCTTTGGAGGCGCGATCAGTGCCGATGTGTTTGGTCAGGCCATCTGGGTGGCCAGCCAAGCGGCCGGCCTGGATATGCGCTTCACCCAGCAATTGCCCGGTCGCTCGCCGCTGTTGGCGATCGTCCATGAGACCTCACCGCCGCAATACTTCTTTGTCGGCGACGACAGTGCCGATCTGCACTTTGATGCAGAAGCATTGCCGGCCGGTTGGACAGAGGCTTTGCAATGGGCGCACTTCGGCGGCATCAGTTTGACGCGTGAGCCCTTGGCGGCGCGACTGCTTGGCCTGGCCGAGTCGCTCAAGCACAAGGGCAAGCGCATCAGCTATGACCCGAACTTCCGCGCCATGGCCATGGACGCGAGCTATGACACCACGCTCGAACGCATGTGTCGCATCGCCGACGTGATCAAAGTCTGGGATGAAGACCTCTGCGGCCTGTTCCGCTGCGCGGACCCTGGGCTCGGGCTGGCGCAGATCAGCGAGTGGAATCCCCATGCTTTGCTGCTGCTAACGCGAGGCGCAGACGGCGCCAGTCTTTTCCAACCTCAGCTGCAAGTGCATGCGCGCCCGCCGCTGATTGAGGTGAAGGACACGGTCGGCGCCGGGGATGCCGCGATGGCCGGCCTCTTGTTCAGTTTGATGCGCGCGCCCGCTGCCGAGGCGCAGCAGCATCTGCGTTGGGCGGTGGCCGCCGGCGCCGCAGCCTGCCAAGTGGCGGGGGCGGCGGCGCTGAGCGCCGCGCAGCTTGAGCTGTTGGCGGCGCAGGTGCAAACACAATAGAACGCGGTTCTAGCGCTCAATATCCACGTACTGCCACCAATCTGCCCAAAACACCGGCCTGCGATAGCCCTGCACCCAGGGCTGGGTCAGGTCATTGCTGAGCAAATGCGCGGTGATCTTGTAGGGCGCGTAGGCAACGGCCAATCGCTTGACCTCCAGGAACAGGGCTTCGCGCTCGGGGCCGTCCGGCAGCGCTTGCAGGCGGTCGAACAGCGCGTCGAAGGCCGGCAGCGCGAAGCGGGCGACGTTTTGCGAACCGGCCTGCGGGCCGTGATAGCGCGCCAGCGCGGCGATACCGTCCGGCACGTCTGCCGCGACGCTGAAGCCCCAGATCATCAATTTGCCGGCACGCGCAGCCTTCAGGTGCTCGGGGAACTTGGCGGTATTGAACTTCACCCGCAGCATGCCCAACAGTATTGGTTAACCCAGCTTGGCGCCGGGCGCGCCTGGCAGAAAACTAAGCGATGCGTCCAACCTTACGCCAAATTTAGACGGTCTTCGATCAGGAGCACAGTGCAGCCGCGCAGTAGCGCCGCGCCAGCAACTACAACGATTCAATTCGGTTAGAAAAGGCGCTTGGCTCACGTTGTCGCTTGACGTTATCCCGATCGCCCCCTGTGTCGAACTGAGAGGTCTATTTAGCGTATGGGTTCGCCTCGCACTTTGAGCTGCAGCGCGATGCGGCCTAACCCAGCGCTCGAGTGGACCTCCACCAGCTGGCCACGCTATGCTGTCTGTATATTTTCACCTCCGAGCCCAACTGGCTGCGGCCCTTCAGCTCGAACGTTAAAAGTCGCAACAAGCAAAGGCTACCGATGGATTTGACTGATTACCGGGCTTCTTCTTCGGAGCAGCAGCGGACCGCAGACCTTCTTCGCCTTATGCCGACGGGGGGGCGATATTCGTTGGACATCGGCGCTCGAGATGGACATTTCTCGCTGTTGATGGCTGACCGCTTTGAAAGGGTGACGGCTCTTGATCTAACCCAGCCGAACATTTCCCACCCAAGGATTCAGTGCATCAAGGGAAACGCTGCGGAAATGCAGTTTCCCGACAATGCATTCGATTTTGTACTTTGCGCCGAAGTTCTAGAGCATGTGCCCACCGCAATTTTGCAAAACGTGTGCCAAGAAATTCAAAGAGTTGCCAGTCACCAAATTTTGATTGGCGTTCCCTACAAGCAAGACATTAGAGTGGGGCGTACAACCTGCTATAGCTGTGGAAGGTCGAACCCTCCTTGGGGCCATGTAAATTCGTTTGATGAGCAGCGCATCATGAAGTTGTTCAGCTCTTGCAAGGTTGACGCCATCTCTTTTGTTGGATCGAGTACTTCTCAGACGAATTCGCTCTCGACCAAACTGATGGACTTTGCCGGGAATCCGTATGGCACCTACAGTCAGGAAGAACCATGCGTACATTGCGGGCGTAGCTTACTTCCTCCACCAAGACGAAATCCGGCTCAACTGGTCGCCACAAAGCTTGCATTCTGGTCGTGCAAGGCAACTAAGCTGCTGGCGAAGCCGCGAGGAAACTGGATACACGTAGTTCTTCGCAAGATCGACGACGCATAACCGCTCGTTCCAGCCGACTACCTACGGCGGCTGAACTCGAACGCTAGGCGTCATGAAGACGGCCCCCGCTCATCACGCTGCTCGCCTTGTTGGTCATGACCGCCTCACCGGTCGCAGCAAACAAGGGAAATATGGACCCCGACCAGGAGGGGGTCAGCAATCGCCGAAGCTCTGAGGCGTCCATCCTCTGGAAGACCAAGCAGAACGATGGCTTCACGTCGTCGTCGATCGTTGCCTTGGACTTTGTGTGCTTCTCGGATGAGAAGGAAGATGCCGAGCGCCTGGCGAAAGTACTTTCCGAGAACTGCACAGTAGGCATCAATCCCAATGTTGATTCAGGGTATTGGCTATTCAAAGGCTCTGGCGGGACTCTCAATGCCGGCCTTACAACGTGCACTGATATGCAACAGTTTTTAGGTGTCGATGTCGGGGCGCAATTGTGCAACGGCCGTTCAGGCGAGCGACTCACAAAAGCCCCGGTCTGTCATTTGGGGGGGGGGCGGTGCCGTTTGATCCGCCAAAGATTTTGCGACCAATCAATTGTATGAATTCGACTTGGTCAACCGGCAAGCGGCGCCAGGCTCTGACCTCAAAGCGACCGCGCAACGCCGCGCAGGGCGGGGGACTCCTGGGTTTGGATCAGGTAAACGGGGATGGCCTGCAGGTAGTCGCTGAAGCGACCTTTTCCGACAAAACGTGATTGAAACGCAGAGCAAGCCAAGCGATCCGCCAGCCTTGGCAAGATGCCTCCGCCGAGATAGAGGCCGCCTCTGGCTCCAAGGGTGAGGGCCAAGTTGCCCGCCATTGCGCCCAAGAAGGCGAAAAAGAGTTCCAGCGCCTCTCCGGCCCGACTGTCGCTGTGTGCCAGGGCCGCTGCGCTGATTTGGGCGGCGGTCAAGGGGCCGGCGTTCGGTTGGGCGGGTGTGGGCGCGCCGTCCAGGCTGGACAAGGCTTCATAGACCCAGACCAAACCTTGGCCCGACACCGCTCGCTCGGCCGAGGCATGCCCGAAGCGCGTTTGCAAATGTTGCAAGACCGCCCATTCGCGCGGCGTGCTGGCGCACAAGCTGCCGTGGCCACCTTCACTGTCCAGCACTTGGTATCTGAAGTCTTTGCCAGTGCCAGCAGGAATCAGCCCCGACACCCCCAGGCCGGTGCCGGGGCCAATCAGGGCCAGGGCCGCACCGGGTACCGGCGCCCCACCACAAATCAACCGCTTCTCGTCGTCCGCCAAGTCGGGCAAGGCAAGCGCCAGAGCGGTGAAATCGTTCATCACCACTAGCCGTTGCAGCCCCAGTGCTTGGCGCATTTGCTCAATCGAAAAAGACCAGTGGTGATTGGTCATGCTGACCCGGTCACCGGACACCGGGTTGGCAATGCCGATGGCAGCTTGGTCGGGGTGGCCGCGACCGAGCTCAAGCAGATAAGCTTCGATCGCCATTTGAAGGCTGGCAAATTCGGCACAGGGGTAGCTGCGCACCGTTTCTATAGGCCCACCGACCTCGCTTTGCCAGGCAAAGCGGGCATTGGTGCCGCCGATATCGGCCAAAAGAATGGCGTTTGATTTTGGGGTCATGCGAGACGGGGTTTTCTGGGCTGAGTGAAAAAATTGGGCGCCTGTGCTGCTCAATCCAAGCGCTGAGTCGTTCGGGCTCCTAGCGGGCTTTGGCGGCGCTGACCATCTTTTGCATTGCCTCGGCCGGCGTCATCCTGTCGCTGTTCCAGAATTGGCTGACCACCTCTTTGATGGCGCCTTCGACAGCCGAGCTGACCGCCATGCCGTTTGCCACCGAGGGCAGCAGGGCGGCCGACTTGGCGGCGGCGGTGAAGTCCAGAGCCGAGGCCTTGGCGCAGTCGTCGAACTTGTCCATCTTCTGTCCCATGCGGACCGGGATGCTGCCTTTGTTGAGATTGAAGACTTCCTGGAATTCCGGCGACATGACGGCGCTGGCCAGGTCTTTCTGCGCCACCGTGTTGGCCGGATTCTTGAGCTTGAACATCGCGAAGGAGTCGATCACGTATATAAAAGCTTTGGCCGAGCCCGGTGCGGGCGTGCAGATGAAACCCTTGCCGGGCAAGCTGCCCGCGGCCAGAAACTCTCCTTTGGCCCAGTCCCCCATGAACTGCATGCCAGCCTCACCCTTGATCACCATTGCCGTGGCCAAATTCCAGTCGCGCCCGGGCGAGTTTTTGTCGGTATAGGGCTTGATGCGCTTGAAGGTGCTCAAGACCGCCTCCATCGTCGCTCCGCTCAACTCGGCTGGATTCAATTGCACCAAGGCCTTTCGATAGAACTCGGGGCCACCGACTCCCAGTGCGACGGTTTCAAACAGGGTCAGGTCTTGCCAGGTCTGGCCGCCATGGGCAAGGGCGATTACGCCGGCCTTCTTCAGCGTTTCTGCTGCGATAAAGAACTCGTCCCAGTTGGATGGAGGTTTGGCGCCCGTGCGTGCGAACACTGCCGGGTTCAGCCACAGCCAGTTGACGCGATGCACATTGACAGGCACGGCGATGTAGTCGCCTTTGAACTTCATTTGCTCGCTGACCACCTTGGGCAGGAGTTCATCCCAATGTTCGGCCTTGGCGACATCATTGATGCTGGCGAGCACACCCGTGCTTGCCCAGGCCTGCAGGGAAGGGCCTTTGATTTGCGCGGCCGCTGGTGCATTGCCGGACAACACGCGCGACTTCAGCACGGTGATGGCGGAATCGCCGCCGCCACCGGCCACGACAAAGTCTTTCCATGTATGACCCTTGGCCTGCATGCTGGCTTTCAAGGCTTGCGCTGCTCTGGCCTCGCCGCCGCTGATCCACCAATGCAAGACTTCTATTTCTCCGGCTCGTGCAGGAGCCGCCAGTGCTTGCAGGCAGACTACCGCCAGCATCGCCAAATGATGGACCTTCATCGAATTCGTCCTCCCTATGTGTTGCTGGCTGAACGCCGCGTGCACCTCAGTTTGAATTATTATTAACGAAATATTAATATCATAGACAGGGGCTATCCCTGACCGGCCGCCGGAAGTTCGACTCTGGCCAAGGCGCCATGCGGCTGAACCGGCAGCAACTGCACCCGGCCTGCGTGGCGTTCGACGATCTCGCGCACGATGGCCAAACCCAGTCCGCAACCGGTGCCGTCATGCGTGGCGCGAACGAAGCGCTCGAATACATGGGCCAGCTCACTCTCCGGTAGGCCAGGCCCGTTATCCTCGACTTCGAGCAAGATCTGGTTCGCTTGAGCGTAAACGCGTACGGTGACGCTGGCGCCTCGGCCGGCATAGCGGATAGCGTTGTCAATCAAATTGACCAGCGCTTCGCGCAGCAAGGATTCGAAGCCGCGCACGGGTTTGCTGGCCCCCAGGTCGGGCGATTCAAACCCCAGGTCGACGCCTGCCGCCAAGGCGCGCGGCACCATTTCAGTCGTGATTTCGCGCGCCATCTGGGACAGGTCAAACTTTTGCCTCGCCTGTTGGCTGGCAGATTCCGGCTCCGCGCGGGCTAGGCTGAGCAGCTGATTGACCAGATGTGCACTTCGCGTAGCGCTGCTATGTACCAGTTGCAGCCGCGCGCGCAGCTCAGGGTCTTTGGCGTCTAGCAGGGCCAGTTCGGTTTGGCTTTTGAGCCCCGCCAACGGTGTGCGCAACTGGTGTGCAGCGTCGCTGATGAAGCGTTTTTGCGCCACGACATTGTGGTTGACCTCGACCAGCAGGCTGTTCATGGCCAAGGCCAGCGAGCGCACCTCGGGCGGCGCGGCATCGATCTTGATGGGGGTCAGGTCGTTCGCCGCGCGTCCTTCGACCTGGCGTTGCAGCAAGGCCAGCGGTTTCAGGCCAGTGCGAACGCCGCCCCAAACAATGATGGTCATCAAGGCCATCAAGGCCGACAGCGGCAGCACGGTGTCGAGCAGGATCTGGCCCGCCAGCGCTTCCCTGTTGGTGCTGGAACGCGCCACTTGCACCAGCATGCTCTGGCCCGGCGAGTCCGGCGAATGTGCTGTGCCATAGCGCAGCAGAAGTGCGGCAACGCGCAGGCGGACCGGCTGCGATCTGCTTGCCGACTTCTTCCCCATACTATGGGGCTCAGCATCCGTGTCGCTGGCCGCATCGACGGCTGCCAGGGTGCCGTCGTAGAAGTAGGGCTCGCCGTAAACCGGCTTGGCATTCTTCGGCAGGGCCGGCAGGTTGCGATTGCCGAGGATGAACTGACCCGGTGGCATGCTGACGGTATAGAGCACGCGGTCACTCGGGTCCGCCTCCAGGATGTCTTGTGCCGCGCGCGGAAAATCGATGAACAAGCCGTTGTCCAGCGGCTTGACCTGGCGCGCCAATGTGCGCGATGTTTGCGACAAACTGGCATCAATCGCCGCATTGGTGTAATGCTCGGCCAGCTTGTAGGTGAACAGGGCCGCCGCCAGCCAAAGCACCACTTGCGGCATCAGCAGCCAGATAAACAGCTGCCGGTGCAGAGAGGGTGCCGCATTGCTCATGGCGATGTCGGGCTGCTGCCCAAGCCGCTTGCGCTCCCACTGCTGGATTCGGCTTCCAACAGATAGCCCAGCCCCCGCACGGTGCGAATTTGCAGTCCTGTCCCTTCGAGCTTGCGGCGCAGACGGTGGATATAGACCTCGACCGAATTGCCGCCGCTGCTTTCGCCACGGTCCTGCGCCCAGGCCGCAATGATTTGCTCCTTGGTGACAACCCGGTCGCGCTCCAACAAGAGCAGGTCCAGCAGCAGCCATTCGCGCGGGCTCAAATCGAGCGATTCGCCGAGCACGCTGGCGCGCCGCGCTCCGCGGTCGAAGTTCAACTTGCCCAATTCCTGTCCGGCCATCAAGGGGCGCCCGCGCCTCAGTAGCGCGTGCAGCCGAGCTTCCAGCTCCGGGAAATCAAAAGGCTTGGTGAGGTAGTCATCGGCCCCGGCGTTGAGGCCTGCGACGCGGTCATCCAAGCTGTCCAGCGCCGTCAACACCAAGACCGGCAAATGGCGTTTGGCCGCTCGAAGCCGCTTCAACACTGTCAGGCCATCCACCATCGGCAAGCCCAGGTCGAGGATGGCGATATCAAACGGCGTCTTGAGCAGCAAATACTCGGCCACCGCCCCATTGGGCGCGTGCTCGACCTCGAAGCCGGCCCGTCGCAGTTGCACGTTCAAGGCGTCGGCCAAGATGGCATCGTCTTCGGCAAGCAATAGATTCATGGCGGGGGACCTGTGGGTTTTGGCTCTAAAAACACAAATTCGAGGGTTAACACCAAATTAATGAAACATTAACATGGTTAAGAATGTGCGCAAGCTTCAGCGCTTTATGACAGGGCAGTGTAATGTCCGATCGCTGACGCCGATGCTTTGCACCAGGACCGTCACAGGAGACACCCCCACATGAATAAGTTGAATTCACCCCGCGATGCGCAGCAAAGCGCTGTCCGACAGCGCGGCTTGGCCTTGCAGATCAGCCCAGTTGCTGCGGCTTGCGCCGTGCTCTTGTTTACGGCCCATTCGGCACAGGCGCAGGTGGCGCCGGCGCCGGCCGGTGCTTCAGAACAGCTTGAGACGGTCGTGGTCACCGGTCTGCGCCACAGCATTCAGACCTCGATCGCCAGCAAACGCAATTCGGACAATGTGATTGAGGTCGTTTCAGCCGAAGACATCGGCAAACTGCCAGACGTCAGCATCGCCGAGTCGCTGGCGCGTTTGCCCGGCTTGGCCGGTCAACGTGTCGCCGGGCGGGTGCAAACAATTCAGATTCGAGGCCTGTCGGGTGACTTCGCCGGCACTTTGTTGAACGGCCGCCAACAAGTCACCACCGGGGACAATCGCGGCGTCGAGTTTGATCAGTTTCCCTCTGAGCTGATCAATAGCGCGACAGTCTATAAGACGCCGGACGCGGGCTTGATCGGGCAGGGCCTCTCCGGCACGATTGACATGCGCACGCTGCGCCCACTCGACGTCAGCGGGCGAAAAATCGTGCTGAATGCAAGGCTGGAGCGCAACTCCAACGGCGCCGTCAACGCCAATACCGACGGCGACGGCAAGCGTTTCAGTTTTTCCTATGTGGATCAATTTGCCGACCGCACCATCGGCGTGGCGCTGGGCTTTGCCCACCTCGACTCGCCCGGCCAGGAACTGCATTACAAGGCCTGGGGCTTTGCGGTCAATGACCCGACGCGCGACTGCATTACCCACCCAGAATGGGGCTGCGGCCCGGTGACCGGCCTGCCAGTGGGGGCCACTTTTTTGAGTGGTTTCGAGACCACGGCCACCTCGCGCAAGCAAACTCGCGACGGCGTGATGGGCGTGTTCGAATTCAAGCCCAGCAAGGATCTGCACAGCACACTGGACCTCTACTATTCCAAGTTCAAGAAGAACGAAAGTGCGCGCGCGCTGATGGGCAGCACGGGCGACGCCTGGAACGGCATCCCCGGCG
Organism: Paucibacter sp. B2R-40; assembly: GCF_025717555.1. Taxonomy (GTDB): domain Bacteria; phylum Pseudomonadota; class Gammaproteobacteria; order Burkholderiales; family Burkholderiaceae_C; genus Paucibacter_A. The sequence goes on from NZ_JAJIRP010000009.1 coordinate 52,628, forward strand.
CAGACTTCAGCAATGTCACCAGCACGGCGGTGGGCAGCAACACCAGTTTGGTGACGGCGGCCACGGTCGGCAAGGTGGCGAACATGGTCGTGATGAACTCACTCAACGAGCGCGTCGACGATCTGAAGTCAATGGGCTGGAATACCGAACTCAAGTTGGCCGGCGGCTGGGCTGCCGTGGCGGATTTAAGTTACTCCAAGGCCGCGCGTGAAGAAAACGTCATCGAGACCTATGCCGGTATTGGCAAGGCCTTGACAACTTTCAAGACCGTCGTGCCCAGCGGCGCGGGCTATCCAAGTCTGGTGCCGGACAGCAACTTTGCCGACGCGGGCAAGGTCTTGCTGAGCGATCCCGGTGGCTGGGGCCATGACGGTTTGTGGAAAAAACCCAAGGTGAAGGACGAGATCAAAGCCTTGCGCCTGGAAGGCAGGAAGGATTTTGATGGCTTGATCAGCGCCTTGAATTTCGGTATCAACTATGAGACTCGCGACAAAGATCGTGAGATGAACGAGCTGGCAGCCGACTTGCTGAACGGACGGGCGCCGGTGGCCGTGCCAGCAGCCTTGTTGCAGCCCAATACTTCGCTGAGCTTTGCCGGAATTCCGGGCGTTTTGGCCTATGACGTGATGGGCGCCATCAATTCGCTCTACTCGCTCAAAGCCCAGGCGCTCGACAAGGTGCAGGACCGCAACTACCAGTCGATGGAGAAGGTCGCTACCGGTTTCGTGAAGCTGGGTCTTGATGGTAATTTGGGCTCGGTGCCGGTGCGAGGCAATGTTGGCTTGCAGGTGGTCCATACCGACCAAAGCTCGCATGGCTACTCCAGGCTCAGCGGCGTTTTGTCCGAGGTGACACGCGGCACGACCTACACCGATGTACTGCCAAGTCTGAATTTGAATTTTGAGCTCGGCGCTGATCGCTATTTGCGCCTGGGTTTGGCCAAGACGATGGCGCGAGGGCGGATCGATGACATGCGGGCCGGTGCGGATGTTTCAATCTCCAAGAGCAGCACCTCGGGGCTGACCAGTTGGGGTGGCAGTGGCGGCAACCCGGAACTGCAGCCCTGGCGGGCCAAGTCTTTCGATCTGTCCTTTGAGCAATACATAGGCAAGCGGAGTTATGCCGCTGCGGCCGTGTTCTACAAGCAGCTCGACAGCTATATCTACACACAAAAGCTTGAAGGCAGCTTCGCTAGCTTCCCCAACACCAGCAACCCACCGCTGCCAACACCGCTCAGCCCGTTTGGAATCTTTGAGCGGCCCATGAACGGCGAGGGCGGCTATGTCAAGGGGGTCGAGCTGAGCACGACCTTGGATGCCGGGCATTGGGTCAAAGCATTGGATGGCTTTGGTCTGACCGCCAACGCGAGTTACACCGAAAGCAGCGTGCACCCCAATGGACCGGATAAGCCGGAGAAGCTGCCCGGGCTGTCTGGCGTAACGGCCGGCCTGACCGCCTACTTCGAGAAAGAAGGCTTCGCTGTGCGACTCAGTCAGCGCTATCGCTCGGCATTCAGGGGTGAAATCAACGGCCTGCACAACGCCCGCGAGTTCACAGAAATTCTGGCCGATCGTCAACTTGATGCGCAGGTGTCGTATGAGTTCGAGCATGGCAGTTTCAAGGGCATGTCCTTGCTCTTGCAGGTCAATAACTTGACCAACGCACCCTATGCCACCAAGCAAGGCAATGGCTTCGGCGAGTCGATCGCGCCGCTTGAGTACAACCGCTATGGTCGCCAGTTGCTTTTGGGTGTCAGCTACCGGATGTAGGCCTGAGCCTCCGAGCCCCTGTCCGCCCGGGATGCCGGTCGGACAGGGGCTCGCTGAGCACCAAGAAAAAAATTGAGGGATGGATATTGAGAATGCAAAAGCTTCTATTCGGCATCAGCGTCAAGTGCCCGCATGCTGCCGCTGTTGGACTGCTGTTTTTGGCGACTATGTCCCACGCGGCGGCGGCATTGACCGACTGGCCCCGGGTACAAAGCGCTTTCTCCTCCGATCCGGCGCTAGAAGCACGTATTCAGAAGATCGTGGCGGGCATGACCCTGGCGCAAAAAATTGGCCAGATGACCCAGCCCGAAATCAAGTTCATCACGCCTGCCGAGGCGGGGCGTTACTACATCGGCTCGGTCTTGAATGGCGGCGGCGGCTGGCCGGGCAACAACAAACAGGCGACGGCCGCCGATTGGCTGGCGCTGGCAGAGGCCTATCACGCAGCCTCTTTGGCTACCGGCGTGGCCACACCCATCCCCTTGATCTGGGGCACTGACGCGGTGCACGGCCACGGCAATGTGCAGGGCGCGACGCTGTTTCCGCACAATATCGGCCTGGGGGCGGCCGGCGATGCGGGCCTGGTGGAAGAGATCGGTGCGGCCACCGCCAAGGCGGTGCGCGCCACCGGCATCCAATGGGTGTTTGCGCCGACGCTGGCCGTGGCGCAAGACGCCCGCTGGGGCCGCATTTATGAGAGTTTTTCGGCCGATCCGCAGGTGGTGGCACGCCTGGGTGCCGCCGCTGTACGCGGCCTGCAAGCGAATCTCAAAGACGACGCGAATGTGGTCGCCACCGCCAAGCATTTCATCGGCGACGGCAGCACCGAATTCGGCCGCGACCAGGGCCACAGCAAGATCAGCCGCGCTGACATGATCAATGTCCACGGCCAGGGCTACTACGCGACGCAAGCCGCCGGTGTGCAAACGGTGATGGCCTCCTTCCACAGTTGGACCGATGTCAAGGCCGGCGTGGACTACGGCAAGATGCATGGCAGCCAGCAGCTCCTGACCGAGGTGCTGAAGCACAAGATCGGATTTGACGGCTTCGTCGTGTCGGACTGGAACGGCATCGGTCAGGTGCCCGGCTGCAGCGATTCGAGCTGCGCTCAGGCCATCAATGCCGGCGTCGACATGGTGATGGTGCCCGAGGACTGGCGCGCCTTCATCGTCAATACCAGCGCCCAAGTCGAGCGCGGCGAGATTCCGCTGGCACGCATCGACGACGCTGTCACCCGTATCTTGCGCGTCAAGCTGCGCGCCGGTTTGTTCGACAAGTCGCCCGCGCAAAACGCTTGGGCCGGCAAGGCCGAAGCCTTGCAAGCGCGCGACTTGGCGCGGCGAGCCGTGCGTCAGAGCCTGGTGCTGTTGAAGAACAATCACGCCAGCTTGCCGCTGGGCCAGGGCAAGCGCATTCTGGTGGTGGGCAAGAGCGCCGACAGTCTCGCCAATCAAGCCGGCGGCTGGAGCCTGACCTGGCAGGGCACGGACAATCAGAACCAAGAATTTCCCGCCGCGCAGTCGGTGCTGGCAGGCATTCGTGAGAAGGCAGCTGCCGCCGAGCTGACCTTCAGCATCGACGGGCAGGGCGTTGACCTGCGGCGTTTCGATGCCGTCATCGCAGTGATTGGCGAGACCCCTTATGCCGAAGGCGTCGGCGATATCGCCCCCTCATCCAGCCTGCGCCACAGCAACCGTTACCCCGAGGACTTGGCGCTGCTGCAAAGAGTCTGCGGCCACGGCGTGCCCGTCATCAGCATCTTGATCGCCGGCCGCACGCTCTATACCCATGATTTGTTGAATCTGTCCGATGCCTTTGTGATGGCCTGGCTGCCGGGCAGCGAGGGTGGTGGCGTGGCCGACGTTTTGTTCAAGGACGCAGCGGGCCGCAAGCCGCACGACTTCGGCGCGAAGCTGCCCTTTGCTTGGCCGGCCGGTGCCTGTGTGTCGGCCAACAGCAAGCCCTTGTTCAAGCCGGGCTACGGCTTGAGCTATGCCAAGCCAGGCCGCGTGGCCGCGCTCAGCATGGCTGACGGCCGCGCTGCTTGTGACGCGTCGAACGAGCTCTTGATCTTCCGCCAAAGCGGCCAGAACGCCTATCAGCTGCAGGTCGCGAGCCCGAGCAATGCCTGGCCCAGCCGAGGCTTGGGCGCCGATCTGAACGCCGTCCTTGAAGTGCCCAGCGAGCAGCCGGCGGTTCGTATCTCCAGCGTGCAGGTCAACACCCAGCAGGATGCCAAACGGCTGATCTGGACGGGCCCGGCCAAGTTCCACATCTGGTCGGCACAAAAGGCCAACCTCTTGGCCTACCGGGACGCCGCCTTGATGTTCGATCTGGTGCAGGAGCGGGCCGCTGAAGCGCCGGTCGGCCTGACGATGGAATGCGGCAGCGGCTGCGCGGGGACGTTGGAATTGAACCGCGTGCTGGCCGGTTTTGCGCTTAACAAACGCCAGACTCTCAGTATTCCCTTGGCCTGCTTTGCCGCTCAAGGCGTCGATCTGAGTCGCGTCGATGTGCCCTTCAGCCTCGCCGCCGACACACCGTTTTCCGCGGCTTTTGCCAACATTCGCATCGTCGCTGGCGCCGCACGCGGCTCCGACGCGCTAGCTTGCCAGCAATTTTCCTCTGTTCTTAAACCATGAAACCTAACGACCCTACACCCTTGATCTTGCGCAGTGATTTTCCGGCCGACTTCCGTTGGGGTTGTTCCACCTCGTCTTATCAAATCGAAGGCGCGGTGCTTGAGGATGGCCGCGGCGAGTCGATCTGGGATCGCTTTTGCAGCCAGCCCGGCCGTATCCGTGACGCCAGCAGCGGCGCGGTCGCCTGCGACCATTACCACCACTGGCCCGAGGACCTGGATCTGGCGCGTTCGCTGGGCGTCAATGCCTACCGTTTCTCGATCGCCTGGCCGCGCATCTTGCCGCTGGGTCGGGGCGCGGTGAATGAGAAAGGACTGGACTTCTATTCGCGCCTGGTTGACGGCATGCTGGAGCGCGGCCTGCAGCCCTGGGCCACGCTCTACCACTGGGATCTGCCGCAGGTCTTGCAGGAGCAGGGCGGTTGGGCCAATCGTGCCACCGTCGACGCCTTCCTGGAGTACACCGAGGTGGTCACGCGCCGCTTGGGTGACCGTGTCAAGCATTGGATCACTCACAACGAGCCGTTTTGCACCGCCTTTCTGGGCAACCATGAGGGCAATCATGCGCCGGGTCTGACCGACCACAAGACCGCCTTGCTGGTCTGCCATCATCTACTGCTTTCCCATGGCCGCGCGGTGCCGCTGATCCACCGTCAGGTTGCCGATGCCAAGGTCGGCATCACCCTGAGCCTGCATCCGATCTCGCCCGCCAGCGATAGCGAGGAAGACGCCGCCGCCGCCCTGCGCCACGATGGTTTGCGCAACCGCTGGTTTCTCGATCCTCTGCATGGTCGCGGCTACCCGGCCGACATTCTTGCCTTGCTCGGTACCGATGCGCCGCAACTCTTGGCCAGCGACCTGCATGACATCGCGACGACTACCGATTTCTTGGGCGTCAATTACTACTTCCCCGAGCGGGTTGAAAATGCCCCCGGCCACGGCCCGATCGCCACCCGCGTGGTCGAGACGGCCGGCGTGGAGCGCACCGCCTTTGGCTGGGAAGTTGACCCCGAAGGCATGGTGACGCTGCTGACCCGCATCCAGCGCGACTATGCACCGGCCTGCGTTTATCTGACCGAGAACGGCTCGACCTTTGATGATGTGGTGGAGCCCGACGGCAGCATCAACGACGAGCAGCGCCGCAGTTATCTGGAGCGCCATCTGGCCGCCACGGCCCGCGCGATCGCTGCGGGCGTGCCGGTCAAGGGCTATTTCGCCTGGAGCCTGTTGGATAACTTTGAATGGGCCGAGGGATATGTGCGACGCTTCGGCCTCGCCTATGTCGACTTCCAGACTCAGCAACGTACCCTCAAGGCCAGCGGCCATTGGTACGCGAATTTCTTGCAGCCCGGAGATGCAGAAAAATGAACAAAAAAAGCAAAAAAGTTTTGGGCTTGACGGCCGTGGCCGTGGCGGCTTTTGGGGTCTCATGCGGCGCCCAGGCTCAGCCCAAGCCGGCCGCTGCGCCGCTGAAGGCCGAGGTTATCCATTGGTGGACCTCGGGCGGTGAGTCGGCCGCTGTCAAGGCCATGGCCGATGCCTACCGGGCCGCTGGCGGGGTCTGGGTGGACACGGCGGTGGCGCTGGGCGAGCAGGCCCGCTCGGTGGCGATCAACCGCATCGTCGGCGGCAACCCGCCGACCGCCGCTCAGTTCAATACCTCCAAGCAGTTTCTCGATGTGGTTGAGCAGGGTCTGCTGAACAATGTCGACGAAGCGGCGGCGCAGGGCGGCTGGGACAAGGTCCTGCCCGAGACCGTGCTCAATGTGATCAAGGTCAAGGGCCATTTCTACGCCGCGCCTATCAATATCCATATGCCGGCCTGGATCTGGACCTCCAAGGCAGCTTTCAAGAAGGCCGGTATAACTAGCGAGCCCAAGAGCATGGACGAGCTCTTTGCCGCACTCGACAAGCTCAAGGCCGCCGGTCTGATCGGCCTGGCCCATGGCGGTCAGCCTTGGCAAGACAACACCGTCTTCGCCGCCGTGCTCAGCAATGTCGGCGGCCGTGACTTGTACTTGAAGGTGATGCGTGACCGCGACGCCAAGGCGATCAATTCGGCCGAGTTCAAGAACGTCTTGCTGACCTTCAAGCGCCTGCAAAGCTATGTGGACAAGGGCTCGCCGGGTCGCAACTGGAACGACGCCACCGCCTTGCTGATCAGCGGCAAGGCCGGCGTGCAATTCATGGGCGACTGGGCCAAGGGCGAGTTCGCTTTGGCCAAGCAAGAGGCCGGGCGCGACTACGGTTGCATCGCCGGCTTCGGGCCCAACTCGCCCTACATCATTCAGGGCGATGTCTTGGTCTTCCCCAAGACGACGCAACCGGAAGCCGTCAAGGCGCAGAAGCTTTTGGCCAATGTTGCCACCGCGCCGGCGACGCAAATTGCCTTCAGCATCAAGAAGGGCTCGATCCCGGCGCGCAGCGATATCGACGCCAGCCAGTTGGACATCTGCGGCCAGCAAGGTGTGGCAATCATGAAGGACAAGACCCGTCAACTGGGCAACGGCGAGGTCTACCTGACGCCGGATCAGAACGGTGCGATGCAGGACATCTTGACCGCCTATTGGAACCGCGCGATGCCGGTCGAAAAGGTGCAAAAAGACCTGGCTGCGGCCTTGAACAATTGATGCTGACCGGGCTATGAAGATGCTTTCCATCTTTCGACGCGTCACACCTTGGGCCGCTTTGCTGCCCATGGCCTTGACCGTTTTGCTGGGCTATCTGGGTACGGTGCTGTGGTCGCTGCGGGTGTCGCTGAGCAGTGCACGCACCTTTCCCAAGGACGACTTCGTCGGCCTGGCGCAGTACGAGCGCTTGTTCGGCAACGAACGCTGGCTGCTGTCGCTGAACAACCTGGCTGTTTACGGCCTGCTCTTCATCGTGGCTTGCATGGTGATCGGCTTCTTGTTGGCGGTCTTCATCGACCAGAAGGTCAAGGGCGAGGGTTTGTTGCGCACGATTTTTCTCTACCCCTACGCGATGTCATTCGTCGCCACCGGCTTGGTCTGGCAATGGGTGCTCAACCCCACTGACGGCATCCAGCAGGCGGTGCGACAAATGGGTTTTGCCGACTTCAGCTTTGACTGGATCATCGATCAAGACAAGGTCATCTACACCGTGGTCATTGCCTCGGTCTGGCAGGCCTCGGGCCTGGTGATGGCCTTGCTGCTGGCGGGGCTGCGCGGCATTGACGAGGATATCTGGAAGGCCGCACGCATCGACGGCATCAAGCCCTGGCGGGTCTATCTCTTCATCGTGCTGCCGATGCTGGGAGCCTCGTTTGCCACCGTCTTCGTGCTGCTCTTCACCGCCGCCGTCAAGGTCTTCGACGCGGTGGCCGCAATGACGCAAGGCGGCCCCGGCACGGCCAGCGATGTGCCGGCCAAATTCATCATGGACCATCTGTTTGGCCGCGCCAATATCGCGCTGGCCTCGGCCGGCGCCGTCGTGCTGCTGTTGACCGTGTTGGCGCTGGTGGCGCCGTTCTTCTATGCGCGTAGCCGCAAGACGGGGCAGGGTGGCCACGCATGAGCGCCGTTGTCTTGAAACGCCGCCAACAGCGTTGGACGCCGGCGCGCTTTGGCATCTATGCCTTCTTGATCACGGCGGCGCTGTTCTTCCTGGCACCGCTCTACATCATGCTGGTGACCTCCTTCAAATCGATGGAGGAAATCCGCCTTGGGGCTTTGTTCGCCTTGCCGCTGCAGGCGACGCTGGAGCCCTGGCGCGCAGCCTGGAGCGAGGTCTGCACGGGGGTGTCTTGCGAAGGTGTCAGCGCGGGCTTCTGGAACTCGGTCGCCATCGTCGTGCCGAGCACCATCCTGCCGGTCTTGCTCGGTGCCTTGAATGGCTATGCCTTGAGCTTCTGGCGGCCGCGCGGCGCCAATTTGCTGTTTGGCATCTTGATGCTGGGCGCCTTCATCCCCGTGCAAGTGATGATTTACCCGCTGGTCAAGGTGTTGGCGGCGGTCGGCCTGTTCAGCTCGCTGGCCGGCATTGTGCTGGTCCATGTGATCTTCAGTATGCCGGTGATGACGCTCTTGTTCCGCAACTATTTCAGCGCCATTCCGCAGGAGTTGTTCAAGGCGGCACGCATCGACGGCGGCGGCTTCTGGCGCATCTTCGTGCAGCTGATGCTGCCGATGGCGACGCCCATCATCGTGGTGGCGGCCATCATGCAGGTGACCGGGGTCTGGAATGACTACATCCTCGGTCTGGTGTTTGCGGGAAGAGAGAACTTGCCGATGACGGTGCAGCTCAATAACGTCATCAACACCACCACCGGCGAGCGGCTCTACAACGTCAATATGGCGGCCACCATCCTCACTTCGCTGGTGCCTCTTTTGGTCTATTTCGTCTCCGGACGCTGGTTTGTGCGCGGCATTGCGGCCGGCGCCGTCAAGGGTTGATTGAAGAATGAATACAAGTGGCGTTAGTGTTAAAAATCTGTCCATCCGTTTTGATGGGCACGAGGTCATCAAGGACCTCAGCCTGGACATCAAAGCCGGTGAATTTCTGGTCCTCTTGGGCCCTTCGGGCTGCGGCAAGTCGACCTTGCTGCACAGCATCGCCGGCCTGACGGCGCTGGAAAGCATCCACCAGGGTGTGGTGGAGATCGGCGGCCAGGACATGACCTATGCCGACCCCAGCGAGCGCGGCATTGGCATGGTGTTCCAGTCCTACGCGCTTTATCCGACCATGACGGTGGAGGGCAATATGTCCTTCGGCCTGCGCGTCAGCGGCTGCCCCAAGGCCGAGCTGCAGCGGCGTGTGCAGCGGGTGGCGGCGATGTTGCAGCTGGAGCCGCTGCTGGCGCGCAAGCCCGCGCAACTGTCGGGCGGCCAGCGTCAGCGCGTCGCGATCGGCCGGGCTTTGGTGCGCGAGGCCGCGGTGCTCTTGTTTGACGAGCCGCTGTCCAATCTGGATGCCAAGCTGCGCGCCGAGCTGCGCCGTGAGCTGAAGCTGCTGCACAAGACGCTGGGCTCGACGATGATTTACGTCACCCATGATCAGGTCGAGGCGATGACGCTGGCCAGCCGCATCGTCGTCATGCGCAGCGGCAATATCCAGCAGATCGGCGCACCGACCGAGGTTTACGAGCGCCCGGCCAATCTCTTTGTGGCGGGCTTCCTGGGCGCGCCGGGCATGAATTTCCTGCCCGGTCAATTGCGCACCTCAGCAGACGGAGCCATCAGCCTGAACGGCGCCTTGCCCGTCGACCTGAGCAGTTACCCCTTCATGCAGCCAGCGGCGGCGGGGAAGCCGGTGCTGCTGGGTGTGCGCCCCGAGCATGTGCATATCGAGCCCCAAGGGGCGTGGCGGGCCAAGGTCCATTTAATCGAGCCCATGGGCAACCATCAAGTCGTCTGGTTGAAGGCCGCTGACCAGCTCTTGGCCGCCATCGCCGATGACAGCGTCGATCTGAGCCTCGACCAGGAAGTCTGTTTCAGCCTCGACCTCAAGCGGGTGTCGCTGTTCGATCAAGCCAGCGAGCAGCGCCTGTAAAAACCATTGCCCGGAGCGAACTCATGAGCCTCAATCATGTGCGTCAAATCGTCATCGTCGGCGGCGGCACTGCCGGTTGGATGAGCGCCGCAGCGCTCTCCAAGCTGCTGCCCTCCGACTGCCGAATTCATCTGGTCGAGTCGGATGAGATCGGCTCCATCGGGGTCGGTGAAGCGACCATTCCCAATATCAAGAACTTCAACGCGGCGCTGGAGATCGATGAAGACGAGTTCGTACGCGCCACCCAGGGCACCTTCAAGTTAGGCATTGAATTCGTCAACTGGGGCGCGCTGGGCGACCGCTATATCCACGGCTTCGGCAAGGTCGGCCAAGAGCTTGACGCCGTCGCCTTTCACCATTACTGGCTGCGTCTGCAACGCGAAGGTTTGGCCAGCGACCTGGGCGACTACTCGATCAACACCGTCGCTCCGCAGCACGCCAAGTTCATGCGGGCGCGCCCCGATATGGCGGGCTCGCCGCTGGCCGACATCGCCAGCGCCTTCCAGTTCGATGCCAGCCTCTACGCCCGCTTTTTGCGCGGCTATGCCGAAAAACGAGGCGTTCTGCGCAGCCAAGGCAAGGTGGTCGAGGTCTTGCAGCGGGAACCTGATGGCCACATTACGGCAGTGCGACTGGACAGCGGCGAGCTGATCGAAGGCGATTTTTTCGTCGATTGTTCGGGCATGCATGCGTTGCTGATTGCCAAGACCCTGCAAGTCGGCTTCGAGGATTGGTCGCATTGGCTGCCCTGCGACCGCGCGATTGCCGTGCCCTGCGAGTCAGCCGGCCCACTGCTGCCCCTGACGCGCGCCACCGCACACGGCGCCGGCTGGCAATGGCGTATCCCGCTGCAGCACCGCACCGGCAATGGCCATGTCTACGCCAGCCGCTTCATGGGCGACGCCGAGGCCAGCGATATCCTGATGCGCAATCTGGACGGCAAGCCCCTGGCCGAGCCTCGTTTGATCAAGTTCCAGCCCGGCCGGCGCGAACGCAGCTGGGAGCGAAACTGCGTGGCAGTCGGTCTGTCCAGTGGCTTTCTGGAGCCGCTGGAGTCGACCAGTATCCATTTGATCCAGACCGCGCTGGCGCGCCTGGTGAGCTTGTTTCCGCACCGCGGCTTTGATGCGGCCGATATCGATGAATACAACCGCCAGACACAGTTCGAATACGAGCGCATTCGAGACTTCATCATCCTGCACTACAAGGCCACCGAACGCGACGACTCGGCGTTCTGGAACCATTGTCGGCTGATGGATGTGCCGGCTACCCTGCAGCGCAAGATCGACTTGTACCGCAGCAACGCCCGCATTTACCGTGAGGGCGGCGAGCTGTTTGCCGAACTCAGCTGGTTGCAGGTGATGAATGGGCAAGGCATACGGCCTAGCGGCTACCACCCGTTTGCAGATCAGCTACCCAAGGAAGAGGCGGTTGCCTTCATGGCGAATGTGAAGGAGGTGATCGCGCGCTGCGTCAAGGTGATGCCGACGCAGGCCGACTTCATCGCCCAGCATTGCGCTGCGATAAAGGTATGAAGTGGCTACTTTGGCTTGCGCTGCTGGTCGCGGCCGCACCTGCGTTGGCCGCCGCGCCTGCCGGCAGCTTCAATATCGCCACCTACAACCTGCGCCTGAACCTCGCCTCCGACGGACCTAACGCCTGGCCACAGCGCAGTGCGGCGGTCAAGGCCTTGATCCGCTATCACGAGTTTGATGTGTTCGGCACCCAGGAGGGTCTGCCCGAGCAAATCGATGAACTCGGCGCTATGCCTGAATTCGACCATGTTGGCGTGGGGCGTGATGACGGCAAACGGTCCGGTGAGCATGCGGCGATCTTTTTTCGCAAAGCACGCTTTGAGGCGCTGAAGAACGGCGACTTCTGGCTCAGCCAGACACCGGATCTGCCGTCCAAGGGCTGGGACGCGCGCTGCTGCAATCGGCTTGCGAGCTGGGTGCTGTTGCGCGACCACGAAACCGGCAAGCGCTTTTATGTGTTCTCGGTTCACTTTGACCACGAGGGGGTGGTGGCGCGCAAGGAGTCGGCCAAGCTGCTGCTGAGCAAGATCGCCGAGATCGCCGGTGAGTTGCCGGTGTTCTGTGTCGGCGACTTCAACTCAACGCCCGACACCGAACAGATCCAGCGTATGCAGGCCGCACTCGGTGATGCCTTTGTTGTCAGCCGCAGCCCGCCCTATGGCCCGGTTGGCACCTTCAACGCTTTCAAGATCGATGCGCCCATGCAGGACCGGATTGACTATATGTTTGTGAGCGCCGGTATACAGATTCTCAAATACGGCGTGCTGAGCGACTCTGTCGCCGGCCGCTTTCCTTCCGACCACCATCCCGTGCTGGTGCGCGCTCGGCTGGACTGATTCCATTAAGCGAAGCCAATTCATGAACCCCAAGAATCGTAGTTTGACCCTGCTGGCTGCTCTCATGGCCCTGGCCAGCGTCGGTGCCGCCGCGCCCGCAAAGCCCCAAACAGTCTCGGCCTGGGTCACCAGCGCCGATCAAAGCCGTTTGCTGGCCCGCCAGGACGATGTGGCCTTCAAGGCCAAACAGCAAGCGCTGGACGTCCATATTGACGTCGATCCGGCGCAGCGCTTTCAGACCATGGTCGGCTTTGGCGCCTCCATCACCGATGCCTCGGCCTGGTTGATACAGCAGCGCATGAGCGAAGCTCAGCGCAAGGCCTTGTTGAGCGAGCTGTTCGGGCGTGGGCCCGGTGGCATTGGTTTCGATTTCGCCCGCTTGACCATAGGGGCGTCGGATTTTTCACGCGCGCATTACAGCTTCAACGATCTGCCGGCGGGCCAAACGGACATTGCTTTGAAGGGTTTCTCGATAGAGCCCAACCGACTTGATGTGCTGCCTGTCATCAAGGCGGCCCTGGCCATCAACCCTGGCCTGCAAGTGATGGCCTCACCGTGGAGCGCGCCCGGTTGGATGAAAAGCGGCGACAGCCTTGTCAAGGGCAGCTTGAAACCTGAGATGTATGGCGTGTTCTCCGACTACCTGCTGCGTTACGTCGACGCCTACGCGGCCGAGGGCGTGCCTATCTTTGCGCTCACGCTGCAAAACGAACCCCATTTCGAGCCGGACGACTACCCCGGCATGCGCGTGGATCCGGCGGCACGCGCGGCCGTAATCGGCCAGCATCTGGGCCCCTTGCTGGCCAAGCGGGAGAACGAGCAAAAACGCAAGACCAAGCTGTTCGACTGGGATCACAACTGGGACCAGGCCGAGTCGCCACTGGCCGTTCTGGCCGACCCGGTGGCACGCCCCTTTGTAGCCGGGGTGGCCTGGCATTGCTATGCCGGCGACGTGGCGGCCCAAACCCTGGTGCATGACGCTCACCCGGACAAAGAGGTCTGGTTCACCGAATGTTCGGGTGGCGAATGGGCGCCGGAATGGCGCAAGACCTTGCCCTGGATGATGAGCAACTTGGTCATCGGCGGCACGCGCGGCTGGGCCAAGGGCGTACTGATGTGGAACTTAGCACTTGACGAAAACTACGGCCCTCATCTGGGCGGCTGCAAGGACTGCCGCGGCGTGGTGACCATCAATTCCAAGACCGGCGCCGTGACCCGCAATATCGAGTATTACGCCTTGGCCCATGCCAGCAAGTTCGTGCGCGCAGGAGCACAGCGGATTGCCTCGACCGCGGCTGTCGCGGGACTCGAGACGGTAGCCTTTCGCAATGCCGACGACGGCTCGGTGGCGCTGATCGTCAGCAATGGCAGCGCACAGGCCAAGCGCTTTTCGGTCGCTGCGGGCGGGCAGAAGAATTTTGTCTACGTCTTGCCGCGCGAGAGCGTGGCTACCTTCACCTGGCCAGGCCGACCATGAGGCGACTGTGGCCGCTGCTGGCCTTGCTCTTGGCTTGCGCCGCGCCTCACGCCCATGCCGAACTGCGCCTGCACGGCATCTTTGGCGACCATATGGTGCTGCAGCGCAATGCGCCGATACGGGTCTGGGGCTGGGCGGCGCCGGGCGAGCGCATCACCGTGGCCATGCACAGGCAAAAGCAGCAGACGCAGGCCGACGCGCAGGGCGCTTGGACCTTGCAGTTGGCGCCCGAGGCTGCGGGCGGGCCGCACCAATTGCTGGTCAGCGGCCAAGTCGGCAGCGAGCAGCGGCTCTTGAGTGATGTGCTGATCGGTGAGGTCTGGCTCAGCTCGGGCCAGTCCAATATGGAGATGAGCCTGAGCCAGGCGCTGAACGGCCTGGCCGATGCTGCTGCCGCCAATGATCCCTTGATCCGCCATGTCAAGATTGCGCATCGCACCGCCTTGAGGCCCACGTCCGATATCGAACCGGCAGCCTGGCAGCCGGCGAACGCCGAAAACGCTGGCGAATTCAGTGCGGTGGCCTATCACTTTGCGCGCCGCTTGCGCCGGGAGCTGGGCGTGCCGGTCGGGCTGGTCAACCTGTCTTGGGGCGGCACGGTGATCGAGACCTGGATGAGCCCGGCGGCGCTGCAAACGCAGGCCGATATTCGATCGCTGCTGGCGAATTTTGCAAATACGGCAGCGCCCACGGCTGAGACCTTTGAGGCGAGCTATCGCGCTCGCATGACGGCCTTGGTACGTGGCTGGCAAGGCATGGACGCAGTGACTGAGCAAGGGCTGACCAAAGAATGGTCAGCCCTTTCTTACGACGATAGCGGTTGGGCGAGCCTGCAGGCGCCGGGTGTTTGGGAGGCGCAGGGCCTGCCGGATTTTGATGGCCGGCTTTGGTATCGAAAGACTATTTCGCTCAGCGAAGCGCAGGCGAGCCGGTCAGATGCTGTGCTGCATTTGGCCCGGATCGATGACTGTGATGAGAGCTACGTCAATGGACAAGCGGTCGGCGGCTTGTGTGGCTGGGATACGCCGCGCCGCTACGCGCTGGCGCCGGCGGTGTTGAGGGCGGGGCCTAATGTGATTGCCGTACGGGTCACCGACAACGGCGGCGGCGGCGGTCTCCACGGCCAAGACGAAAGCCTGCGTTTGCAGCTTGGCGGTGAGGCGATTGCCTTGGCCGGGCCTTGGAAAGCCAGGGTGGAGTCTTTCATGAACAAGACCGAGCCGGGCGTCAATGACCTGCCTTCGCTGCTCTTCAATGGCATGTTGAATGCTGTCGTCGGTTTCAGTATGCGCGGCATGCTTTGGTACCAGGGCGAGAGCAATGTCGAGCGCGCCGCGCAGTACGAGCAACTGTTGCCGGCCTTCACCAAAGACTTGCGCGAGCGCTGGGGGCAGGGCGAGTTTCCCTTCTACCTGGTGCAGTTGGCTGCCGACAAACCCTCGCAGAGCAATAACTTGGGGGGCAGCCGTTGGGCTGAGCTGCGCGAGGCGCAAGCGCGCAGCTTGAGCGCGGTCGCCAAAACCGGCATGGTGGTGACCACCGACATTTGCGACGGGGGCGATCTGCATCCGCGTCCCAAGCGCGAGGTCGGCGAGCGACTGGCGGCCTTGGCGCTGAGTCAGGACTATGGCCGTGCCGTGCCGACCATTGGACCGACGCTGCGCAAGATGACGGTGAGGGGCAGCAAGGCCGAGTTGCAGTTCGACAACGCTGCTCATGGGCTGCTCGCCCGTGACGGACGCTTGCGGGGCTTCGCGATCGCCGACGCCTCCAGGGTGTTCTATCCCGCTGAGGCGTACATTGTCGGCGACAAGGTCATCGTGCATAACGCGCAAGTCACCCGGCCCGTGGCGGTTCGCTTCGGCTGGGTCGACAACCCAGACCAGAACAATCTATTCAATCGCGCTGGTCTGCCTGCTGCGCCTTTCCGCACCGACGACTGGCCACGACTGACGGAGAAGGCAAGTTATGCGTTTTAAGAAAAAAAGCAAAATTTTCAAAGCGAGCTGGGCGTTTGGCTTGGCGCTGCTGCTATCGGCTGCCGCTGCCGCTGCGGCTGGGCTTGCTCCGGCAATTCCTGCTGCGGCTGTTCTGCCCCAGCCGACAGCCGTCACGATGCAGCCGGATCAAGCACCGTTTGCGCTTGATCCCAAGCCGCTTGTGACGGCGCCCGCCGCGCTCGTCGGGCCGGCGCAGGCCTTGGCAAGTCGGCTCGGGCTGAGCTTGACTGAGACCGCGCCGAAATCAGGCCGGCTGATTCGCTTTGAGCTTGATCCGTCCGTGGGACCTGTGGTCGGCGCCTATCGCCTGCAAGTGCGTGAAGCGCAGATCACCATCAGCGCTGCCGAGCCAGCCGGAGCGTTTTATGCTGTGCAAACGCTGCTCCAAATGCTGCCCAAAGCAAGCGCGGCTGGCAAGCTAAGCCAATTCAGCATTCCGGCGCTGGACATCACCGACGCGCCGCGCTTTGTTTGGCGTGGCCTCATGCTGGACGTAGCGCGTCACTTCCACGGCGTCGAACGGGTCAAGCGCATGCTCGATCAAATGGCCGTCTACAAACTCAACCGCCTGCATCTGCATCTCAGCGATGACAGTGGCTGGCGGGTAGCGATCAAGGCCTACCCCTTGCTGACGACGATAGGCGCGCGCGGTGACTATTCGAACCCCAAACGTGGCGCGCAGTTCTACAGCGCGGCCGATATTCGCGCCATCGTCGCCTATGCGGCAGAACGCTATATCGAGGTGGTGCCCGAGATCGATATGCCGGGCCACAGCGGCGCCGCTGCACGCGCCTACCCGGAGTTCTTCGACGGGCGGGTGAGCTTCAATCCGGCCCATCCCGGCACCTACAGGTTCATCGACACGGTGCTGGGTGAATTGGCGAGCCTGTTCCCCGGCCGCTACATCCACTTTGGTGGCGACGAGGTGTGGATTGACAAGACGCGTTGGGGTGAAATGCCCGATGTGTTGGCGATGGCGCGTGACCTGAGCCCAGCGGGCGGGAACTCGGTGGGGGAAGCGCCGCAGATCAAGCGCGTCGAAGCCGAGTTTGCCAGGCGCATGGTTCAAATGATCAAAAAGCATGGCCGCATCGCGATTGGTTGGGACGAAGTGATCGCCGCCGGCCTGACCGACGACATGGTCGTGCAATGGTGGCGGATGGACCATCCCGAGGCCGTACACACGGCGCTGAAGCAGGGCCAGGCTGTCGTGCTGTCGCCGGTTGACCGCCTGTATCTGGACTACCCGGCCGGTCTGGGCGAGCCCGGCGCGCCCTGGGAAGGCAACACCGGCGGGCCAATCTCGGTCGAGAAAATTGTCGCCTGGGAGCCTATGCCGGTCGGCCTGCAGGCCGAGCAGCAGGCGCGGGTCTTGGGCCTTGAGGCGCCCCTGTGGACCGAAAACGTTCGCAGCGAAAGCTATCTCGAATACATGCTCTACCCCAGGCTGGCGGCGGTGGCTGAGGTGGCTTGGCGCGAGCAGGCGAATTCAGCGCCGGAGACCTTTGTCAAACGGCTGGAGCCTCATATTGCGCGCTGGAAGGCCCAGGGCCTGAATGTGCGCGGCAGCCGTGACGACGCCAATCAGTACAGGGTGCATTGAGCCCATCACTTTCTGAGACCGGCAAGTGCTTGACTGGCCGGTCTGGCATTAGTCGCGCGGTTTTTGTTGGCGAAGGCCAACCCCAAGCAACAGCGCCGCGCCCAAAGCCAGCAAGGCCGCCGAGCTGGGTTCGGGCACCGCGCTGACCGTCAGTGAAGCATCCTCGAACCAGATGCTGCCGGTCGCGTTATTGGCCGCGAACTCAACTCGAATTTCGGTCGTACCCGCAGGCGCCGTGCCTTTCAGCGCGTAGGCCGCCCATGGGTGTGGAATGTCGTAGTTAGTGCCGTACTCGGCCGGGTCGACGGTGTTTCTTGAGGCGCTGCCCAATAGCGTCGCGTTGTTCAAGAAGTACATGGTCATGCTGCCGGTGGGTAGCCACCAGGCATCGGCACCGCTGAAGACCGACAGCGTGTAGTTCTGGCCCGCCGTCGCCAGCACCGTCTGCGAGAAGCTGCCGCCGCCGCCATTGCCGGCGGCACCGGTGACCAAGTATTGCGAGCCGTTCAGGCTGACGGCTGGCGCGTTCTCGAAGTTGGCCCAGCCTCCGGCGACGCTGGCTTGGGTCCAGTTGGCCTTGCTGTTGAAGTCGCCGTCCAGCAGCAGTGAGGAAGCGTCGGCATTCGCGGAACCGACCGCATAGCAAGCCGCCGCGATGAGCGTGAGGACCATTTTCATAGGATTTCCTTCTGGTTGGGTTGAGCAAAAGTAGCTTGCTTTTTCAAGCACGGGGATACGGCGCTGGCGCTCGAGCGGCGCACCGAGCGGCCAAAATCGTTGCCGTCATTAATCTTAGTTACGTTAACAAAAAATTAATTTAACGTTAACCCTTGTGTGGGCCGACTTGCGGGTGGCGGTGCCACTTTTCGGCAGTTGAATTGGGGGTTCTGGCCATCAAGCGCGGTGCTGAGATACGCTGTCTTGAGTCTTGATCGCGCCACAGGGTTAATACGAGTTTAATAAAACATTACTCAAATTAATATTCTGCCGATGCGAACTTGACCCCGCCTTTCATTCGCAGAGGCAAGAGAAGACAAACCGGAGACCCCAAGATGTATTCATTCCGACATTTCATGACGTCCCTGAGTCGCGGACTACCGAGCTCGTTCGCTGGACTGGCTCTGTTGGGCTTGGCCGCTTGTGGCGGATCTTCCAGCGAGGAGCAGCAGGCTGATGCAGCGCAGACCACGAAGCGCGCGCTTGCGGCTGGCTGGGGCAAGATCACCCCACCCACGCCGGCACCTGCGGTGGACCTCAGCTTCTTGCGTGCCGAGGGCGCCAAGTGGGTGAGGGCGAGTGGTGCTCCGCTTGAATTGAAGGGCACAAATCTGGGCAATTGGCTGGTCCAGGAATTCTGGATGATGGGTCAGGGCGGCAATGGCGTCATCGACCAATGCACGCTGGAGAGCAAGTTGAGCCAACGCTTTGGCTATGCCGAGAAGGAGCGCTTGATTGCGCTGTTTCGCGACAACTGGATGAAGGAGCGCGACTGGGATCAGCACAAGGCCTTCGGCTTCAATCTCGTGCGCCTGCCGATTCTGTGGAGCGTGATTGAGGACGAGAACAAGCCCTATACGCTGCGGGCGGACGCCTGGAAATATCTGGACTGGTCCATCGCCGAGGCCAAGAAGCGCGGCATTTACGTGATTCTTGATCTGCACGGCGCGGTCGGGGGCCAGACCCCTAACGACCACACCGGCTGCTCTGGCCAGAACAAATACTGGACGAGCAGCGAGTATCAGAATCGCACCAAATGGCTGTGGGAGCAGATCGCCACGCGCTACAAGGACGAGCCAGTCGTCGCGGCTTTCGACCCACTCAACGAGCCCTGGGGATCGACCGCAGCGGACATGGCCACTCGCGTGACCGAGTTGTACCAGACCATACGCAAGATCGACAGCAAGCACATCGTGATGCTGCCCTCCCATTACGGCGATATCGACGCCTACGGCGATCCGGCCGCCAAGGGGATGAGCAACGTGGCGTTTGAAATGCACCCTTACCCCGGCTTGTTCGGCGACCGCCCTAACGACAGCGCCTACGACATTCACCGCGACTGGTTGCGCTGCGGCCCGCAGGGCAATGGCGGTGTTTGTGACGTGCGCAACAAGCTGGCCGGCCTGAAGACGCCGCTGCTGATGGGTGAGTTTCAGCCCTGGCAATCGGCCGGCCTGGAGCTCGGCGGCAAGATCGGCCGCGCCACTTACGATACTTATGCGGGCTATGGGTGGGCGTCGACCAGCTGGGCCTACAAGGTGGTCAGCCCGGCGGGTGGGCAGGGCAAGGGAGTCTGGGGCATGGTGACCAATGCGGTCGACACCGGCCAGGACAGCGGCCTGGGACTGCTGGTCAAGGCCAGCACCTGGGACTGCGCCGGCTGGAACAGCAACTTTGCCGACGCCTGCGCCAAGAAGCCCAGCCCCATCAAGATTGGCGGTACAGGCCCCAAGACCTATTACCTGGTGCTCAAGACCGGCGCCACCGGCGGCGGCAGCCCGGACCTCACTTACGACAAGATCAGCCTGATCAATGACGCTAGCAAGTCCGAAATGCTTGTCAATGGTGGCTTCGGCAATGCCAACGGCTGGACTACGCTGAGCATCAGCGGCAGTGAGAACGTCAACTTCAACTACTTGGGCGGCGACAAGACCCCCGTCGGCGGCGATGGTGCGGTGCTGCGCGTCACGCGGCCGGCCGGCGTCAGCGGCCTGATCAACGGCGGCGTCTACCAAGCTGTCACGCTGCAGGGCGGGCAGAGCTATAGCTTGAGCGGCAGCTTCAGGAGCAACGGCAGCACCGAAACCTGGGCCGAGGTGTATCTGGTTCCGCAAGCGCCGGTGCCCGGTGTGGATGTGGTCGATCAGGCCGGCAAAGTTGATTTCGCCAGCGCCTCGGTGGCCGAGATTGAGCGCCTCTTCAAGAGCTACGGCAG
The DNA here is from genome assembly GCF_025717555.1 of Paucibacter sp. B2R-40. GTDB lineage: Bacteria > Pseudomonadota > Gammaproteobacteria > Burkholderiales > Burkholderiaceae_C > Paucibacter_A. The sequence goes on from NZ_JAJIRP010000009.1 coordinate 72,929, forward strand.
CCAGGCCTATGAGGTCAACAAGGGCCTGGCCAAATTCCTGGTCGGGCCAGCGACGACGCTGTTCACGTTGCCTGCTCGTCCAAATGACTTGAAAGCCAACCAGACCAGCGGCGCAGTGGCCTTGACTTGGGGCGCCAATAGCGAGGCTGACTTGACGGGCTACAAGGTCTATCGCAACCGAGTCCGGGGCGACGCCAGCGGCGCCACTTTACTGGCCAGCGGCGTCAAGACCAATGCCTTCGTCGACAGCACGGCCGAGGCCGGCGCCAGGTATTACTACACGGTGAGCTCTACCGACGCCGAAGACGAGAGCTATCGCAGCGAGGAGGCCAGCAATGCCGAGAACTTCAGCTTTGCCTTGCCCGCCAAGATCGAGGCCGAGGACTATGCGGCGATGGGCGGCATTCAGCTGGAAGACTGCTCAGACAGCGGCGGGGGCAAGGATGTGGGGCATTTCGAAGCCGGGCGCTTTATCGAGTTCAAAGTTTCGGTCGCCACGGCGGGCAAGTTCGCGATCGACTACCGCCTGGCCAGCGCCGGTGGGAGCAGCGGCTTCGAGGTCTTGGTCGATGAGATCAAGGTGGATGCGATAGCCGTTCCCAATACCGGCGGCTGGCAGACCTGGAAGACCTATGGCGGCGCCAGCTTCAACCTACCCGCAGGTCAGCACAAATTGCGAATCATGGCGGTCGGCGGTGCTTGGAATATCAACTACTTCGTCGTCAAGACGGCCATTTGAAGCTTTATTCGCTCACACAAGGAAGACCAAAATGATGATGACTAACGCAAACTTCACACGCAGTCTGAGGGCCGTGGCCCTGGCGGCCGCTGCGCTGATCAGCATGGGCAGCAGTTCGGCCAACACAAGCAGCCTGCTCATTGATGTAGCCGGCGCCCAAAGCGTCGACCTGGCTGGAGCGCCGGGCAACACGGTGATGAGCTTCAATGTCGGCGCCAATGCGCTGATTCAGTCGGTGGACTGGCGCGTTACCTTGACGGCTTTTGGGGCCAGTTGGCTGAGCGATATGGAGCTCAGGTTCGGCAGCTCGGCCGGCAATGACGGTGTCTGGTTCACGCCCGGCAGCGAGAACCATAACGGCAGCATGAGCTACACCGGCGCGGCAAATCTGGCCGAGTTGGGGCTGGCCTTTCGGGTACAGGCGGACGGCATCTTGCGGCTGGAATTTTCTGAGTTGATGAAAGATCAAGCCGCGGGCATCGCTGACGGACAGTGGGACATCGGCCAGGTCACGGTTGGCTTCACTTCAGCCGTGCCGGAGCCGGCCAGCTATGGCTTGATGGCGGTCGGTTTGCTGGCTGTAGCTGGCTTGGCCTCACTCAAATCCAGGCGCGAGGGTTCAAATTCGGGGTGCAGCCAACGGCTCTGAAGTCAGCCCGCGCTGAACCTCGGTTCCAGCGCATTCATTCGGCCCGGGGCGCTTGATCAGCGCCCCGGCTTGTTTTTACATGGCATTTACTTGAAACTTCGAAAATTGATACCGGCTGTGCTGCTGTTTTGTATCTGGAGCGCGACTGCGTTTTCTTCTGAGAAGGTCTATAAATTCCTAGCAGATTGCAGGTATTTCAGCAGCCTGTTAAGCCCGCTGCTGCAATCCAACTTGGTGAGGCTTATTTCTGCCATGGGCACTGAGTTGCCGCGCAGTCAGTGCCCCTTGAAATGTCCCGGCCTGCGCCAGGCCGGCAGTTCGAACAATCGCCGCATAGCTGACGTTCGATTCGCCGACCGTTGTTTTGGTCAACGGCAGCTTACTGGCGATGATGGGGGCTCACGCTCCCGGCCATAAGCCGCCATAGTTAACAACTGATGGCCTGAACCTCATTGCCTCGAGCAGATCAGCTCTTAGGCCTCATTCGCTGCCCACATTCGAGCCTGTTAGGGCGCAAGGGCCAGTGCCTTCTTCAAACTTGGGCTGATGGCTTCGGCCATGCGCAAAAAACCCAAGTCGGTGGGGTGGGTGCCATCGACCGTGGCCTCACCGTCTTGACCCAGCAAGGACTCTCCAGGCACGAAGAAAATGCGTTCATCCTTGGCCATCAAAGCCGCGACGATGGGAGCCAAGACGGCGTTCTTTAGGGCATGGCCCGTTTGGTTCATTGGCCCCAGGCCCGCGTGCTGATAGCTGATATTGCCGAGCAAGATGATGGGCGTGCGTGGGTGCCGGGCACGCAGACGGGCCACAAAAGGCTCGATGCGCTCGGCAATTTGCTGCGGCGTCATGTTCGGCAAGGGGTCCAGGATGAACACGCTCGGGTTCAATTCTGAGATCAAGTCCGCCGCAACCATCTCGGCATTGCCATTGCCCGAGAAGCCCAGGTTGATGACGGGCAGATCGAATTTGCGCCCCAGAATAGCGGTGTAGGCCATGCCAGGGCGAGAAGCGCAACCACCCTGCGTGATCGACGTGCCGTACACCACCACCGTTTGAGTACTGAGTGGCGCCATGGGCGCTAGCTTGGCGCCCGCGGGCACGCCAATCTGCAGGTCTTCAATGCCGTTATACAGCGGCAGATACAAGCGATAGTCACGCATGCCGCCACCGGCAGGCACGCTGGCCAGTTTGACGAGATTGATCGGGCTCTCGGTCGGGCGGCCCACGCCCAACCACTGCCAGCGCCCCTCGTGGCGCACATATAGGTCCAGCCCGCTCATCCCCGTGGCGGGCATGTGATCCATCGCCAAGCCGGGGTTGAGCAGGGTCCAGCGCGCGCCGATTTCGCTGGCATCGGTGGAGAAGTTGATTTCGATACCGGCGCTGTGGCGGCTCAAGCTCCAGACTTCGGGCCGCACGATTCTCTCTGCCCGCGCCGGCAGGCGATCCCAGGGCTTGGCCAGTTCTTTGACGGGCCAACCGGCGCTGCTGCGCCTGAGTTGTAGGGCCGAGTACCAACTCAAGTCACTGCCAGGCTGGCTGATCGAAAAATTCGGGTCCAACTTCTCTGGGGCAAGCGCCGAGCTGCCGGTGCTGCTGATGGCGTAGGTCGGAACGAAGACACAGACCAAACCAGTGATCAAAGAGTGAAGCTTCATGCAAACGAGCCCATGTATTGCGAGGTGGGATGAGGGAGAGGTGAATAGAGACAAGCCCCTGATTCTGGCGCCCCGCCTTGCCAAGGCTGGGCCTGCGTGCAAACTTTTTCTCGGGCGGGGCGTCAAGGAGTGAATACGACTCAAGGCTTGGCCTGATCGAGGTGGCAAGACTTGACCCTCATTCCTCTTTCAGGCTGCGTGTGACGAGGCGGATATAAGCACGGAACTGCCTCGCCGCCCCCTCACAGCGCCATGATTGCACCTCGCAATTGCCGGTTTGCGCTGAACTCAAAACTTGAAACAGGCGTTGATCAACCACGTGGTGCCGACCGAGTCATCTGGCTTTGAACCGGTGTTTCTCTCAAATTTGAACGATCGTTTTTCGTTGCGCTCATTGGTGAATTTTCGGGCATTGGAACATGCGTCACCTCGAAACGCCGGCCGTTGTACCGACGGCCGGCGGCCGCGCAGTGGAGCCGCAGGCGCTTTCATAGACGAAAGCTGCTTCGTGCCCAAAGGCGAAGTTCATCGACTGCGGCGCGCGGGCGGCCATCTGCAAACTCCCTGATGCCCGACGCGCTGTACGTTCGGAAAAGGCACTGCCGAGCAGAGCCCCTCAATTGGCCCGAGGACGGTGATGCCGCGCAAAGCCCGAGCTAAAAGTAACTGAGCACGCAGCCTTGTTTTCATGGCCCCACATTCAAGTGCTAGTTGATATCAGCGATGAGATTGGCAGTTCGTGCCTTGATGATCGAGGTGTCGGGGCTGCCATCTTCCCAGTCGTACTTAGCGCCCCAACTCCAGACTGTGTCTGCCAGTTCGACAAAGCGCACCGCACTGGCTGCTCCGAATAGTGCTCTCTCGCGCCACCGTGACCTTGCCGTTTCTCCACCGCGCAGGCGCGATCAAGCCATCTGCCAAACTTTGGGCAATAAGTCACGATCGACCATTCGCGGCTTATGCCCTGAGCTGTGAGGTATCGCACGATCCGCTGCAAAACGGCCCTTTGCACCCTTCAATCGCGGGGAGTGCATCCGCCATGTGACGCAACACAATGGCGACACACCCGGCAAGAGCCCTTCTAGAGGCCTGGCGGCACAACGTCAAACCCAACCCGAAAGGTCTCCCTCATGAAGTCATTCCAAATCATCGCTCTTGCCACTGCCTTGCTGTCCGGCGGAGCGCAGGCCGCCACCAACTTGATCGTGAACGGTGACTTCGCAGCGGTGGACTACAACAGCTTTGCTTCCGACTACATGAAGCAGCACGACGCCTATGACGAAAGCACCGTCAACATTGGCACCGACGCGCACAATGTGCACGGTTCATGGGCCAGCTTTGCCGACCTGGGCGGTAACAACATGCTGATCGTCAACGGCAGCAACAGCGTCAGCAATGTGGTCTGGGCGCAGACCCTGACGCTGGGCGCCGGCACTTACGACTTCAGTGGCTCTGCAGCCAGTACCTATTTCGCCAACCCGTCGTTGCTGCAAGCGGTTGTGACGGTGGGAGCCTACACGTTCAACGTCGGGTCGTCGGTGCAATTGGACAGCAGCACGGGCACCTGGAAGACACTCAGCGGCAGCTTCACGTTGAATGGCCCGGTTACCGGCACCGTCAAGCTGTTGAACCTAACCACCGACTACAACGGCAATGATTTCGTGGTCGACAACCTCACGCTGACCGCAGCAGTTCCCGAGCCAGAAACCTATGCCTTGATGTTGGCCGGCCTGGGCGCTATCGGCTTCGTGGCACGTCGTCGCCGCAGCACCAACGCTTGAGCCAAGTTGGTGGCGCTCTGCGCGCCGCGCGAAGCAAAGGGGCCCCTGGCCCCTTTTTCCATGCGCGCTCACAACGGGCGCACTCTTGGACGTGCAAGGTAAACGGCCGGTAGCCAAAAGCAAGCGAAACTTGCTTGCGGCCACTCACTCGATGGAAGGTTTAGCCCCCGTCGGCGAGTACCTTCTTGAGGTCGGGTTCAAGACCGTCCAGCCACCCGCCAGTGATGACTTCGCGGCCGACGATGACCTTGCGAATGACCCCGGTTTTGTCAATGAGCATCCAAGTAGGGGTGCCCTGCAGCGAGGGGTAGTCACTCCGCCAATCGTCATTGATTGAACCGACCGGAAAGGAGATGGGCTTGACCGATTCGATCATGGCCTTGGCATTTTCAATTTTGTCCCGGAAGTTCACAGCGACGATAGTGAAGCCTTTCTCCTTGTACAACTGATAGTGCCGCTCCAGCGACCGCATCTCGTTGCGGCAACGTGGACACCAGCTTGCCCAGAAATAGACCAAGGTCGGCTTTCCTTCGATGGTCTTGGGATCGAACCGTGTGCCGTCAAACAACTCGATGCTGCTGAGCTTCGCCTTCTCACCGACAACCTGTGCCGCGACAGGAGCTGCTGCCGAGGCAAGAATGCATAGAACCAGTGCGGCGCTGCGGACAAACATGGAGTACTCCTATCGGTGGTTGAGAGGCTACCGTTTAAGCTGAGCGGATCGTTGCGGCCTGAGACTAAGAGCCCAGGATGAAATGGCGGCCATTTTGCCGCATGCCGCTATGGATCCGGTTGAGCGAATGGTTAGGCGGTATCGTTCCATCAGGCGCTATTTGATCCGTAGCTAAACATGATTTGCAATGAAATCTCTCAATATGAATATTGCCATGGATGCAACAGCGGAAACAGACCCTAGAAGAAAGAATCGACGGGCCTGTTCAACTGATTTCCCCAATGCCTCTTTCGCTTGAGGCTTGGTGGCCAACCAGGGAACAAATGCGAGAGTGATTGCGGAGATGAGGCCGAGGACCAAATGTATGACATCGCCGGAGTTCCAAGGCGTTCCGGCGCCTTTGCTGTTGAAGCCGGTGTAACCAATGAATGCAATTAGCAGGGCCAACAAACCGATTGCGCCCGAGCATATGCCCGGGACGGACCCTGTTGGATGCTCTAGTTCACTTACTGAAGGCATTTTCGCGATGTTCTTTCAAAAATTGGTTGGTCTTAAAGTGCTCCGAATAGAACGCCTTGGTGCGTGTGATTCCTAACGTCGAAGCTGAGGAGGCGTAGCCAGCTGGCCGCGCGGAGCTGAAAATATACAGGCAGCGAAGCGCGGCCTGCTGGCGGAGGTCCACTCGAACGATGGCTTGCCTCGCACGATGACGCGGCCTTTGGCGAAACTCCCTGTTCTCGCACCTGTTCTCGCCTCTGTCACAGGATGCCCTTGCCTGCCTTGGTAACGGCGGGTGCGATGAACTTGGGGTGTGAGTCGCGCTCGGACCGCAGTGTTCTATTCAGGTCGACATGATTTCCCTGCTCGGCACGCCGTCGGCAATGCGGCTGACCTTTGGGTGCGCCTGGGGCTACTTTTGCAGCTCCGAGGGCCGATTTTGCAAGCAGTCCTTGCGGCCGAGCCTGCCAGGCAGCGCAAGGAGTACCCACGCTGAGAGACCTCTGCCGGGGCTCGGCGCAACAGTTTCAGCGCAACAGCCCAGAAATAGCCGGTATAAACCTAACCAAGTGGCCAAATGTCTTGGCCTCAACCAGCCCGAGCTCCTATGAACATCCAAGCCATTGCTGCTGTCGCCACGCCTCGCTATCGGGGCGCTGGCCTCGCCGGGCTGGTCTTTTTTGTACTCGCTGGCGCCGGCTCACTGGCCCTCGCACAAAATCAGCCGGCGGCTCAGCCTGCCCCGCAGTCAGCCCAGGTGGACCCGGTTGCCGCGCTGGTCAGCCAACTCGATCTGGAGAAGTACAAGGCCACCATCAAGGGACTCACGCAGTTTGGCGACCGCCGCCAGGGCACCGAGCGCAACCGCAAGGCCTTGGACTGGATCGAGGCCCAGCTCAAGTCTTATGGCTGCAGCAATACGGAGCGGCTGCAATATCAGTACACCGAGCCCGCTAGGCGCACGCCCGCCGCACCCCAACCCGCGCGTGCCGGCGGCCCCGCAGGGCAGGGCGGCAGCACCTTGTTCGGGCAGCGCGCCCCTACCGGCGTGAATACCGATCCCATGGCACAGCCCGATGAGCGCCTGCGCGCACTCAATGCGGAACCCACGCCGGTGGGCACCTCGCTGCGCGAGAACGTCTATTGCACCAAGGTCGGCGCCACCCGCCCCGACGAGATGTACATCGTTGGCGCGCATATGGACGGCATTGGCTGGGGCGAAGCGGCCAATGATGATGGTTCGGGCACCGCCTTGGTGATGGAGTTGGCGCGCATCTTCAGCCAACCCGGCGTAGCGACCGAGCGCTCGATCCGCTTTGTGCTGTGGAACAACGAAGAGACCGGCCTGCAAGGTGCATCGGCCTATGTGGCTCAGCGAAAGGAGCTGCAAGGCATCGAGTCGCCCAAGGGCTCGGGCCGGTATCCGGAACCGAAATGGCTGGGCATGATCCAGCACGACATGATGTTGTTCGACCATGGCATGCCGGTGGCCCAAGTGGATGCCAAGGGCAAGACGGTGTTTGCGCCGCCCAAGGATCAGCGCGCCGAAGCGGATGTCAATATCGAGTACCAATCGGCCTCAAAGTATGCGGACGGTGCCGCCGCGCTGGCCTGGGCCTTCCGCGCGGCCAACGACAAGTACGCCAGCCATTACCCGGCCGCTGTCGGCTTTCACATGACCAATACCGATTCAACCCCGTTCATGGACTGGGTGCCGGCGATCTCGCTGCGCGAGAACGAGCGCGGCATGCAGATCGGCGCGGGCTGGAACCCGCATTGGCACCAGCCGACCGACCTCTACTCGGCCTTTTCGGACAAGGATTTTTTGCTGGGGCTCAATGCAGCCCAAACCACCTTGGCGGCGGTCGCGCAGTTGAGTGGCGCCAAGCTGCAGCAATGAAAGTTCCTGCCGGCTGAGGCAGCGGGGAGCTCGGCTCGAAGCCATGCGGCCTAGGCCAAGCCCCGGTCGATGGCCGGCAGCTGGCCAGCCGGCGCTTCGGCCCTAGGTATTAAGCACTAGGCATTAGGCACTAGGCATCAGGCAGCGTTGACCCATGGACGGCTCTGGCTGCCCGCCGCCAGCACTTGTTGAGTGTTCAGGCTGGCGATTGAAATTGCCGCGTCGCGGGGAATAGCGCCGCAGAGCTGCAGCGCCAGATAGCGCCCGCAACAGACGCGCAAGAAGGAGGCAAAGTTGTCGACCGTGCCGCGCTCGGCCACCAACTCGTCATACAGCTTGGCGCACAGCTGCGGCACGCCCATACCGTCGCGCTGCGCGATCTCGCCCAGCACCTGCCAGAACAGGTTTTCCAACTTGATGCTGGTCGTGACGCCATGCAAGCGCACCGAGCGGGCGCGGCTGGCATAGAGCGCCGGGTCGGCACTGATAAAAACCTGGCACATCTTGACTCCCAATAAAGCGGCCCTGCATCATCGGGGCCGCTCGGGGCAGCGTCAACTGGCTTCAGCTGGCGACCACAGGCCGCAGCTCAGAGGCTGATTTGGGTGCCCAGCAGCGTCAAGAACTGCGCCATCCAAGCGGGATGGGCGGGCCAGGCCGGCGCCGTGACCAAGTTGCCGTCGGTAATGGCGGCGTCGATGGCGATCTCGGCAAAATGGCCGCCCGCGATCTCGACTTCCATCCGGCAGGCGGGGTAGGCCGAACAAGTGCGACCCTTGAGTACGCCGGCGCCGGCCAGCAGTTGCGCGCCGTGGCAGACGGCGGCGACCGGCTTGTTGGCCTCAAAGAAATGTTTCACCATCGAGATCACGGCGGGAAAGGTGCGCAGGTACTCGGGGCCGCGGCCGCCGGGGATCAGCAAGGCGTCATAGCTGCTGATATCGATGTCGGCAAAGCTGGCGTTGAGCGTGAAATTGTGGCCGGGCTTTTCGCTATAGGTTTGCGCGCCTTCGAAATCATGGATCGCTGTCTTGATCTGCTCGCCGGCTTTTTTGTCCGGGCAGACGGCGTGCACGCTGTGGCCGACGGCCAGCAGGGTCTGGAACGGCACCATGGTTTCGTAGTCTTCGCAATAGTCGCCGCAAATCATCAAGATCTTCTTCGCCGCCATGGTTCACTCCTCGGGTTGCATGAGGAGTGGATTGTTGGCAAGGAAACTCAGCCCGGGGTGTTAGCCGGCTACTACATGCGGATGCCAGCGCTTGGGAAGCAGCGCGAGCCGAGCCGAGCAAACTTCAGCGCATGTCCTTGGGGTCGCCCAGATGGGCGCGCAGCCATTGGCGCATTTCCCACTGCACATGGCCGACCGACTCGCGGGCGGTGTAGCCATGCGCCTCCAAGGGCAGCAGTACGTAACGTGCGGTGCCGCCGGTGCCGGAGAGCGCTTGGTAGAGCCGCTCGGACTGCATCGGCATGGTGCCGGCGCGGTCATCGACATCGCCGTGAATCAACAGCAGAGGCTCCTTGATCTGGTTGACATACAAGAAGGGTGATAGCTTCAGGTAGATGTCACGAGCCTCCCAGAGCGAGCGCCGCTCGCTTTGAAAGCCGAACGGTGTCAGCGTGCGGTTGTAGGCGCCGCTGCGCGCGATGCCGGCCTTGAAGAGGTCGGTATGGGCGAGCAGATTGACGGCCATGAAGGCGCCATAGCTGTGGCCACCGATGGCCACTCGCTTGGGGTCGGTGACGCCCAGATCCTCGGCCTTGTCGATGATGGCCTTTGCGCTCAAGGTGATTTGTTCGATGAAATCGTCATTGACGGATTTGGCATCGCCGACGATGGGCATGGTGGCGTCCATCAGCACCACATAGCCGTCCAGCACCAGCATCAAGGGGCTGAGTCCGCTGAAATTCGGGTAGCGATTGGTGGAGCCGCTGAGTTGGCCGGCCAGCGCCGCATCATTGAACTCAAGCGGGTAGGCCCAGACCAAGGTGGCCCGGGCTTCGCCCTCCTTGTAGTCGGGCGGCAGATACATCCAGAAGGACATATCGACACCATCGGCACGTTTGAAGCTGATCAGTTCGCGGCGGATCTTGCGCATCAGCGGGTGCGGTGGGCGGGCCTTGGTCAAGGCCAGCGAAGTTGCCCCCGGTTGATTCAGTACTTGCACATGCAAGCTGGGCGGCTGGTTGGTGCTTTCTTGCAGGCTCAGCAGGCGACCGTCACCCAGTATCTCAAGCGGTTGGGCGTAGACGGCTTCGCCGGACTGGAACAGGCGCTGCACGCTGCCGTCCTGCAGCGAGAGGCGGTCCAAGAACGGGCGGTCGCCCTTGGGGCTGGCGCCGGCGCCTTGCAGCAGCAAGCCGCCGCCATAGGTTTGCGCCAGCAGGTGGCCGCCTGCGGACATGCGCATCATCGGGCTGCCGGGGTGGCGGTAGCGCTCGCGCTGGGAATGGTCAAACACGGTGCGTATGCTGCCGCCGCGCAGCGCCAGCAGGTAGCTGCGGGTCCAGGCGCGCAAGCCATCGTCCTCGCTGACCAAGGCATGTTGGCCGTCGTCTACAAAGCGCAGGCTGTTGAAACGTTGCGGCAGGCGTAGCAACTCTTGCGCCTCGCCCGTGTAGGGCGCGTCCAGGCGCATCAAGCGGTCGCGGTGGGCGGCCCGGTTGTTGGGGTTGCCGCCGTCCAGCGCCTCGACCCAGTAGACGGCCGCATCCTTGTTCGGCGAGGCGTAAAACAGCCGCGGCCCCGGCAGCACCCCGTTGATTGCCACGCCGCGTTTGAGCGGCAGGCGGGCCACCTCGCGCAGCACCACGCCATCAGGTCGGCGCACTTCCACGACCTGGGGGAAGTCCTCCCAGGTCAGGCTGTAGCTGAAAGGGCGGGTGATGCGCTCGGTCAACAAGGCCTCATCTTCGCCCAGGCTTGAAACGCTGAAGAACATGGCGGGCGCGCCGAGCCGCTTGATTTGCAAGCTGCGCAGATCGACGCGGGTCAGTTGCGACAAGGCGTGATGTTCAAGCAGGCGCTCGTCATGTGGAGTCTGCAGCAGGTCGGCATGGGTGCGCTCTGGCGAAGCTCGGCCTGCGGTCTCGCGAATCAAGGGTGCATTCGGCACGCTGGGCTGCTTTGGAGCGGCTGCGCGCCGCTCGACCTGGGCCAGCAGCACCAACTCAGACGCATTCAACCAGGCGATTTCACCTTGCGCCAGGGCGTTGTTCAATCGCAGCCCATTGACTTGGCGCAGCTCGCCGCTGACAGCATTGCCGACCCACAACTCGTTGGCTTTGTCGGTGCGGCGCTCAAGCAAAAACCGCTGGCCATCTGGCGCCCAACTGAAGCTGTGGAAGAAGCTTTTTCCTCCTGCGCTGAGAGCGCTCAAATCAATGTTTTGCTCCGGGGCTTGCGGATTGAGCAGTGGGCGCAGGCGCAGGCGAGCGATGGCGCCAGTCGCGGCGGTCTGGCTGGGCAGGCCACTGGCTTCGTCAAAGCGCAGGCCGGCCAGCTTGAGGGTCGGGCGGGCCAGCTCGGCCAGGCTGCTGAAACGGCGCAACTCCAACAGCGCCAAATGCTGCTTGTTTGGAGAGACCAGATGTTTGGGCAATGCCGGTGCGTCCAGCAACTCGCGCACCGTCGGCGAAGGCTGCTGGTAGATGGTCTGCTGCGCTGCGGCGACCGCAACGAGGGTGCTCATGCCGAGGCCAAGGCCGAGCAGGGCAAGGTGGGCGAGGCGGTTGAATCGAGGCAGCAAGACGAGGAGTTCCGACAACATGGCGGCAAAGCGTATCAGATTGGGACGTTCTGGCTGCCGGCGCTCAGCAGCCAGGCCAGCGCCGAGAAGCTCAGAAAGGCCAGCATCGTTGATGCCATGATGATGCGGGCCACGCGGCCGTTGTCGGCGCCGTAACGCTCCGCCAGCAGGGACACATTGCTGGCGCTGGGCAGGGCGGCAGCCAAGGTCAGCACCGTCAGCTGATAGTCAGTCAAGGCCGCACCCCAGGTCTGCGCCAGCCAACCCAGACCAAACACCAGGCTCGGGTGCAGCAGCAGCTTGAGCAGCGCCACCGGCAGATATTGCGCGGCCGGCGTGCGGCTGTGCGCATGCCGGCCGGCCCGCCACAAGACCGCGCCGATGGTGAACAAAGCCACCGGCGAGGCGGCGTCGGCCAGCATGCTGATCACCGTCATCAGCGGCCCCGGCAAATTCAAGCCCAAGCCGGCGACGCTCAGGCCCAAGGCAATGGCCCAGGGCAAGGGGTTGGAGAGGGCGCCTCTCAAAGCCTGCAGCAATGCGGCCTGGGGCTTGCCCGGCTCGCCCTTATGCTGGTTCGTATTGCCGTTTGCCTTAGCGCTTGCCCTAGCGCTTGGCTTCCCGCTTGCCAGCGCAATGCACAGGGAACTGGTCAGCAACAGATCGACCAAGATCGTGCAGATGACAGGCCCGGCTGCGGCCGCACCCATCAACGCCACCAGCAGCGGCACGCCCATGAAGCCGGTGTTGGGGAAGGCGGCCACCAGCGCACCAAACGCCGCGTCCCTAAGAGGCAGCTGCTCGGACAGGGTCAAGCGAATCGTCAGCGCCACCATGATCAGCGCCGAGGGTATGTAGACCGCCAGTACGGCGGGGCTGAGCAGCACCGCCAGCGGCGTGTTCAGGCCAAAGCGAAACAGCAGGCAAGGCAGGGCGAAGAACAGCACAAAGCCGTTCAAACCAGGGATCGCTGCTTGCGCCAGCAGGCCGCGCTGTGCGGCCAGATAGCCGCACAGGATCAGCACAAAAAAGGGCAGGGTGATGGCGAATATGGCGAGTAGGGCGGGCATGGGAATGGGCAGTATCGCAAGCCTGCCTTGCTGGCGGCTGAACGCCGACGGCTCGCCGCAAGGAGCGGCTTGGCGGCTCGGGTGGTGCGCCGACACATCGCAACCCCTGTCCCAAAACGCCTACAAATGCGCATGGACTGTGAGCGATTGCGCGCTGACCCCCGGTTTGCGGGGGCGCGGGCGGGGCGCAAAGACCGGGGCGTCAACTACGATCCCGGCACAAACCCTTATGCGAATGCCTGAACTCACTCTCCCCCCCCCATCGCCCCAAGCTTTGATGCGCGAAGGCGCGGTGCTGGGCGTCTGGCGCTTGGGCGCCGCCTTGCATGGCCGCAATCCAATAGCCGGCAGTCAGTCGGGCCAGTGGTATCGCGCTCGGCACGCGTTGGCCGCCGACCGATTCTGCAATGTGCTGGTCTTGCCGCGCTGTGAACGCTCGGCCGGCATCATGCTGCGCTTTGGCGATCAGGTCAGTGATTTGGGCGCTCTGGCGCACCCGGTCATCAATGTCCCGACCGACAGCGGCATCACGCCTGAGGGCCAGCCCTATCTGATTTTTGACGCCACCGAGGGGCAACCCATCGTGCGCGCCTGCTCCAGCCTGCCGCTGCGCGCTCGGCTGCAACTGGTGGTGGAACTCTGCGAGGCCCTGCGTTATGCGCATCAGCAGGGCTGGTTGCTGGGCGAGATTGACCCGTCTTTGTTGTGGGTGGGCGGCAGTGAGGCCCAACTCAAGCTGATGGGCATGGGTTTGTTACGCATGCCCGATCCCGCTGACCCCTTCGAGCGGGGGCTGAGCCTGGCCTCGGCGCCAGGATTTGCCAGCCCTGAATCCATCGCCGGCGAGCCGCCAAGCTTCGCCAGCGAAGTCTTCGGCCTGGGTGTATTGCTATGCCTGTTGGTGGACGGCCGCGTGCCCAGTGAGAAGGACACCGACACCCTCTCTGCGGCGGCCTCTTGGCCGGGTCTGAGTGCCTTGGAGCGCTTCAGCCTGGATGCTTTGTTGCGCAAGGCGGTGGCGCCAAATGCTGCGCGGCGCTATGCCGGCGTTGAAGCCTTGGCCGAGGACTTGCGCGCTTGGTTGGCGGGGGAGGATCATTCGGCCTTGGCCCTGACGCCGATGCCCATCACCGCCTCGAGTGGTGCAATCGCCTATGAATCCGCCGTGCCCGCCTGGCCGGGCCCGGCCGGCGCGAATCGACGCTCAGTTTGGGTCGGTTTGGCCTTGGCGGCTGTGGCGGTGCTGTCGGCTGCTGCCTGGCAAGGGCGACAGTTTTGGCCTCAGTTTGTGGCCGTGGTCGCATCGCCTCCAACTGCCGCCGAACGAACGTCCGGGGGCCGCGTGGCGGCTGCCGTGGCGCGACCCAAGGCAAACGACGCGGCCGCAGCAAACCAATCTCCAGCTGTTTTGCCGACCCAAGCCGTCAGCATCGAACTCGCCGAGGCCGTGGAAGCCGCCCCGACGCAAGTCAATGGAAGAGTGCTGGCCTCGAACTTGCCTGCAAAGGCCGAGCCAGCGCGTGCTCCCCTGCGAATGCGCGCTCAGACCGCTGCACCCATGACGATGCCGATGCCGGACGCGCCTGCCTCTGCGGCAGCCTTGTCGGCTCAGAGCGACGCCGGCGAATAGGCGGCCCGCGCAGCTGAACTGCTCGGGCGTCGGCCCGGGCGGATCAGTTCTAAGCCGGGCGAGCGCCCGCCCGGCCGGCCTCCACCACAAAGCGGGCCGACACATCGACCGCACTGTGGGCGTCCCAGAGTTCGCTGACAGTGCGCAACTCGGCCACCAACTGCCCGGCCCGCAAGTCAAAGCTCATATAGCCATGCTGATCGCTGCGGCCGTAGCGGATATGCCGGTTGTGCGGCAGGGCGCGGTCAATCCGCTGCTGATCCAGGCCCTGGCTGGTGATCGAGGTGCCGCAGAACTCGGTTGCCACGATGGGGCTCTTGGCCTCATTGAAGTCCAGCTTCAGGTCGGCCACATAGTTGGCATGCACATCGCCGCCCAGCACCACCGCGTTGGCTAATTTTTTATCGGCCAAAGCTTGCAATAGGCGTGTGCGCGCGGCGGGGTAGCCGTCCCAGCCGTCGGTCCAGTGCACCCTCGGCTCGGCGGGGTTTTCTTGCCAGTTCATCTGCGCCATCAAGGTCGATTGCGCCAGCAGGTTCCAGGGCCGCGCCGCGTCCCAACTTTGTGCCAGCCAACGCTCTTGTGGCAGGCCCAGCAGCGTGCGCTGGGGGTCTAAAAAGGCCGGGCAATCCTTGATCGACAAGGTGTTGGAGCCGCCGCGCCCGGGCTTCGGGCAGACCTGGGGGTCACGGTATTGGCGGCAGTCCAAGGTCATGATGCGAGCCAATGTGCCCCAGTCATAGCGCTCGTGAATGCGAATCTCGTGCCCGTTGGGCCGCATAGCTTTCGGAAACGGCATATGTTCCCAATAGGCCTTGGCCGAGGCTACACGGCGCGCCGGGAAATCGGGCTCCAGGCCTTGGGAGCTGTCGCCGGCCCAGTCGTTGTCCACCTCATGGTCATCCCAGGTGATGATCCAGGGTGCGCGCGCATGCATCGCCTGCAGGGCCGGGTCGCTCTTGTACTGGGCATAACGCTGACGGTACTCGGGCAATGTGCGGCACAGGCCGCCCAGGTGTACGCGCGGCGCGGTGCCGCTGGCCGAGGCGTTAGCGACGGCGCCGTATTCGTAGATGTAGTCGCCCAGGAAGAGTACGACGTCGAGTTCCTGCTTGGCCATGTCGGCCCAAGCCGCATATCGGCCATGGTCCCAGCGCTGGCAAGAGGCGATAGCGAAGCGCAGTTGACTGACATCGGCCTCAGCCGCAGGCGCTGTGCGTGTTCGGCCGACCATGCTGCGAGCGCCCAGGGCCTCGAAGCGGTACCAGTACCAGCGATCTGGTTTGAGGCCGGCCGCCTCCGCATGGACGCTGTGCGCATCTTCAGCGACGGCCTGTTCAACGCCGCGTGCCGCAATCCGGCTGAAGGCCTCGTCCTCGGCCAATTCCCAGCGCACCTCGGCTTTTACTGGCAAATCAGCACCGCTCAGGCGGGTCCACAAGACCAGACCGTTCGGGCGCGGGCAGCCCGAGGCCAGGCCCAGTGCGAAGCGATCGACCGCGTCGGCGCTGTCGGCAGCAAAGGCGTGGCGGATGAAGAGCGGCGCGCTGGCGGCGGCAATGGAGGCTTGCAACAAGCTGCGGCGACGGGAGTCTGGCGTGGTGATGAGGCTCATGGCCGACAGCATAGCGTCCCCGCATGGCTATCATGCTGGGCTGCCCCCCGCTCAAAGCCATGTCCGCCAAACCCGCCACCACCCTCAATCCCGCCCAGCTCGAAGCCGTCCACCATCTGGACGGCCCCTGCCTGGTGATTGCCGGTGCGGGCTCGGGCAAGACCAGCGTGATCACGCAAAAAATCGCGCGCCTGCTGCAGGCCGGTTACGCGGCCAAGCACATCGGCGCCATCACCTTCACCAACAAGGCCGCGCAGGAAATGCGCGAGCGGGCCAAGAGCCTGATCGGCGCGCGCGCCGCCAAGGACCTGGGTATCTCGACCTTTCACTCCTTGGGCGTGCGCATCCTGCGCCGCGAGGGGCCGCTGGTCGGGCTGAAGGAGCAGTTCTCGATTCTCGACAGCGATGATGTGCAGGGCGTGCTGCGCGACGCCGGCGGCACCCTGGATGCCAACCAGGCCAAGGCCTATCAGTGGACGATTTCGGGCTGGAAGAACCAGGGCTTGACGGCCAAGCAGGCGCTGGCCATGGCCAAAGACGAGCATGAGCGGGCCGCAGCCATCGTGATGGAACGCTATCAAGAACGGCTGGCGGCTTATCAGGCGGTTGACTTCGACGACCTGATCAGCCTGCCGTTGCGCTTGCTGAGCGAGCATGCCGAGGCGCGCGGCCGCTGGCAGGATCAGCTGCGCTACATCCTGGTCGACGAATATCAGGACACCAATGCGGTGCAGTACGACCTGCTCAGGGCCTTGGTCGGCCCGCGCGCGATGTTCACGGCGGTGGGTGACGATGACCAGAGCATTTATGGCTGGCGCGGCGCGACGATTGAAAACCTCAAGCGTCTGCCGGTCGATTACCCGCGCCTGAAGGTGATTCCGCTGGAGCAGAACTACCGCTCGACCGGCGCCATCCTGCGCGCCGCCAACAACGTCATCGCGGTCAACCCGAAGATCTTCGAGAAAAAGCTGTGGAGCGAGTTCGGCGATGGCGATCCGGTCTCGCTGGTCGAGTCAGACGGCGAGGAACATGAGGCCGAGCGTGCGGTGCAGCGCATCCAAGCCTTGCGCGCGGAGGGCAAGGCCCAGCATTTTGCCGACTTCGCCATTCTTTACCGCGCCAACCATCAGGCCCGCAGTTTCGAGAAAGCGCTGCGCAAGGCCGAGATCCCCTACAAGGTCTCGGGTGGTCAGAGCTTCTTCGATAAAAGCGAGATCAAGGACCTCTGTGCTTGGCTGCGCCTGCTGGTCAACCAGGATGATGACCCGGCTTTTTTGCGCGCCATCACCACGCCCAAGCGCGGCATCGGCCACCAGACCCTGGGCTCGCTGAGCCAGTTCGCGGGGCGCTGGAAGAGCAGCATGTTCGAGGCGCTGTTTGCCGAGTCGCTTGGCGAGGTGATGAGTGCCAAGGCACTGGGCTCGCTGCATGAGTTCGGCCGCTACATCACCGATCTGGAATTCCGCGCCAAGCACACCGAGGGCAGCGAGCCGGCCAAGGCCTTGCTGCTGGAATGGGTCAAGGACATCGGTTACGAAGAACATTTGCTGGGCAGCGAGGACAACGAGAACGTCGCGATCGCGCGCTGGAACAATGTCTTGGACTTCATCGACTGGGTCGCCAAGCGCTGTGGCGGCCAGGTCACGCAGGACGGCGGCACCAGCGTCGAGAGCGAAAAGCAGACCGTGCTGCAGGTCGCGCAGACCATCAGCGTCATCATCTCCTTGGCCGAGCGCAATGAGGAGCAAGACCAGGTCACGCTGACCACGCTGCATGCGTCCAAGGGTTTGGAGTGGCCGCATGTCTTTCTGGCCAGCGTCAACGAGGGGCTCTTGCCCTTCAAGGCCGACGATGAAGAAATGACCGCACAGCGCCTGGAGGAGGAGCGCCGGCTGATGTATGTCGGCATCACGCGCGCGCGCAGCACGCTGGCCGTGGGCACGCTGCGCCGGCGCAAGAAGTCGCGCGAGACGGTGATGGGCATACCGAGTCGCTTCATCACCGAGATGCGACTGAATGAAGGCAGCACCAAGGAAGACCCACGCGAGAAGCTCAAGCGCTTGCGCGAATCCTTTGCGGCCAAGGGAGCGGCCTCAAACGCGGCGCAGGCGGCCGATGGCAAGCCAGGGTCGAATTGAGCAAGGGCTTGAAGCGCAACGCCTGCATGGCTTGACGGCATAGCGGAAACAGGGTCAAGTCTTGCCCTCAGACTCCGTCCGTGCTTGGTGATATTTTCAGATCCTCAAGCTTGTCCGTCATGCCTACCGTTTGCACTCGACCGCAGCCGTTTTGACTTCGCCCCTCGCCTCCGCGAGCCGCCAGCTCGCTTCATTTTCAGCCTTGTTGCCCGCTTTGCTGCGCTCTTTTGTAGGTGGCGCGGTCGGCGCGGTCGTTTGCCTGGCCATTGTGCTGACGCTGGGCGTGCTGGCGCTGGCACCCCTGGGCAGCCGTGCGGCCTTGATGGGCGTACCCGCTGCCTTTGCCTGCGTGATCGTCAGCGCTACTATTTTTTCCATCCTCAGCCGCAGCCGCATGGCGGCCGGTGGCCCAAGTTCACCAACGGCCCTGATCATTTCCTACTTGCTCGGCCAGGTGCTGCGGCAAGAGCAAGCGGGCGCCAGTGCCATGTCCTTGACGCTCGTGTTGGCCGTCTTGAGTGCGGCCGTCATCGGTATGGGCTTTTTGCAAATGCTGATGGGGGTTTTGAAGCTTGGGCGCCTGGCACGCTTTGTCCCGCAGCCGGTGCTGGCCGGTTTCATGAATGGGGTTGCCGTGCTGGTGCTGCTGGCCCAAGTGCCGGCCTTGCTGGCTGTGGCCCCCGAGCTGTGGCCTGGGCACGCCTGGCAGGCGCTGCACCAGTCACATATGGGCGCCTTGCTGCTGGGCTTGGCCACGGCAGGCCTGGTCGGTGTGCTGAGCTGGGTCGCGCCGCGTTGGCCGGCGGCTTTGCTGGGCATGATGTTGGGCTTGCTGGGTTTTCATCTGGCCAGCGCCACATGGCCCGAGCTCAATCTCGGAGCCACGCTAGACGCCTTGGAGGCCGGGCAATATTTGCCGGGCTTGCTGGCCTTGTGGGCCGAGCCCGTGGCGACCCTTTCCTTATTGGCCCAGCACGCCCGGCCCATTGCCCTGACGGCTCTTTTGCTGGCCATGGTGGGTAGCCTGGAGTCTTTGTTGAATTTGCGCGCCGCCGATCAACGCAGCGGTGAACAAAGTGATGAAAGCCGAGAGCTTTGGGCCTTGGGCCTGGCAAATATCGGCGGAGGCCTGGTCGGTGCTCTGCCGATGACGCGTTCCAGAAGCCGTGCTGTGGCCATCGAGATGGCTGGCGGGCGCGGCGGCGTAGGCGCCATGGGAGCTGTACTTTGCTCGGCCTTGCTGGTCGGCTTTGCCGGCGAGTGGCTGGCCTATTTGCCGCGCGCCGTCTTGGCCGGTGTGATGTTGACTGTCGCCTTCAATCTCTTGGATCGCCGCTCGATCCAGCAACTGCTGCGGCAACTTGGCCGGCCGCGCAGCCCAAGCGAGTCGGGTGGCACGGCCAGGCGGGACGGCGTTCTCACCATGAGTTTGGTTTGTCTGTTGACACTGTGGCAAGGGCCGGGTGCAGGCGTGATTCTGGGCTTGTTGCTGTCGATACTGTTGTTCTTGCGCGGCCTGAATCGCAGCTTGGTGCGCAGCCGTTTTTCTGCGCAGCAGCGCCCCAGCCGGCGTGTCTATCCGCCACAGGTGGAGCAGCAATTGCGTGCGGTACGGCCCCATATCCTGGCGGTGGAGTTGGAGGGCGCGCTCTTTTTTGGCAATGCCGACCGCGTGAAAGATGAAGCCCAGCATGTGCCCGTCGGCGCATCTTGCTTGATTGTTGATTTGCAGCGGGTCTTGTCCATCGACGAGTCCGCTGCGATGGCCTTGCTGCAACTCGACGTAGGACTGGCGCGCAAGGGTTGCCGGCTGCTCTTGGCAGGGCTGGGGCCTCACAACAGCCCGCTGCGCCGCCAGTTGATGGACTATTGGCCCGAAGCGAGTGCTGCCGCCACTGCCGCCGCTACTGCCGCCGCTACTGCTGCCCCTAATGCAGGTCCAAATGCAGGCCCGATCTCAGGCCGGTGCTATCTGGATCTGGATCACGCGCTCGAAGCGGCCGAGCGGCAAGCCTTGCAGACAAGCCTTGGCCCCGGCCAAGAGCAGGCCTTAGGCGGGGCCGTGCCGCTGGCGCAATGCAGCTTGTTGCGGGACTTGTCTGCCGCGCAGCAAGCCGTCGCCACGGCCTACCTGCAGCCGCTGAGTTTGAAGGCCGGCGAGCGCTTGTTCAAGGAGGGTGACCCTGGCCAAGGTGTTTATATGCTAACGCGCGGTTCAATCAGCATTGTGAGTGGCAGCGGGCAACGCTTTATGAGCTTTTCTGCCGGCACGATGCTGGGTGAGCTGGCGATGCTGGATGGGCAAGGCCGCAGCGCCGATGCCGTGGCCGACCAGGATGCGGAAGTTTTCTTGCTCACGCCGCAGGCGCTGAGCGCCATGGCCGCCGCTGACCCTTTGCTGTGCAGCCGGCTCTACCGCAATATGGCGCTTCATCTGGCCACGCGCTTGCGGGTTGCGACCGGCGCTTGGCGCAGTGCCGCTGGGGTGCAGTGACTTGCAAGCCTGCGATGATGTTCGCTTTGCCGGAAACCCAATCTATGTCCAAGTCAATACTGGCCGTGCTGGCCCTGCTCGTTTCTTTCGGCGCTGCGGCCGCTACCGCGAAGAAGCCGGCCAAGCCGGCTTCGGCTCCCGCTGCGGCGGCGTCAGCACCTGCTGCGGCCGCCAGTGCTGCTCAATCGGTAACGACCGCTTCCGGCCTGCGCTACGAGCCCCTCACCGTGGGCAAAGGCCCGCACCCGACGGCCACCGACAAGGTGCGCGTGCACTACGTCGGTCGTTTCTTGGACGGACGTGAATTCGACAGCTCGATCAAGCGCGGCGAGCCGGCCGAGTTTCCGCTCAATCGCGTCATCAAATGCTGGACCGAGGGCGTGCAACTGATGCAGGTCGGCGGCAAGGCGCGTCTGCATTGCCCTTCCGCCATCGCCTACGGCGAGCGCGGGGCCGGTGGCGGCGAAATCCCTCCCAACACGCCATTGGTGTTCGAGGTTGAATTGCTCGGCATCATCGCGCCCTGATTTCCCTTTGGACCAAAAGGAAGGCCCCGAACGTTTCCGTCCGGGGCCTTTTTTCTTGCAAGCCTGAGCCGCGTTAGTTCATCTCCACCTTGCTCAAGTTGTCATCCGAGTTGCGGTCAATCCGCATGTTGTAGGGGTCGACGCCGACCCAGGTCGGGGCCTTGTCAAGCAGCAAGCTGATCTGCTGCTTGCCCGACTTCAGCGGCCTGCGTTCCATCAACAGCACCGAGTCCCGTGTGAAGCCTTTTTTGCCCGGCTCGGCGCTGAAGGCACCGATGTCCATGGCCTCGTTCAAGGGGCTCTCGGTTTCCTTGCCTTTGCCGTCGGCATACATCTTCTTGGCGTCCACAGTAAAGGTGACTTC
This sequence comes from Paucibacter sp. B2R-40, assembly GCF_025717555.1. Taxonomy (GTDB): domain Bacteria; phylum Pseudomonadota; class Gammaproteobacteria; order Burkholderiales; family Burkholderiaceae_C; genus Paucibacter_A. The sequence goes on from NZ_JAJIRP010000009.1 coordinate 94,420, forward strand.
GAACTTGCCGTCGGCGCGCTTGCTGGCCTTGGCGTCGCTGGCTTTCAGGTCGAACAATGTGATTTTCTCGAACAGGTCGACGATCAAGGCTTCATGTTCGGGCCCAGCCTCGGCGCGCAGCAGACGCAGAAAATCTCGCGTGTCGGCATAGGGTGCGGCCTTGAAGGCGAACTCGGCCAGAAGCTTTTGCAGCGCGCGGTTGACCTTTTCTTCGCCGATCAGCTCTTTGAGCGAATACATCACCACCGCGCCTTTGCGGTAATGGATATAGGCCTGGTCCTCGACGCGGGCCAGCGGCAGCTCTTCCACCGCCTCACCAGCACGTCCGCTCAGGTAACGGTCCAGCTCGAACTTCAGGAACTTGCGGATCTGCGCCTTGCCATAGAGCTTTTCCATCACCAGCAGCGCCGAGTATTGGGCGAAGGACTCGCTCAGCAGCGTCATGCCTTGCTTTTCGGCGCCATTGATTTGGTGGCCCCACCATTGGTGCGCCATCTCGTGGGCGGTGACGAAGGTGACCAGGTCGACCTTCTCCTCGCTGTCCGCGTCCTTGAAGTCCTGGATGAAGCCGATCGCTTCAGAGTAGGGCACGGTGGCCGCAAAGGCCTGGGCAAAGCGTTGGTACGCCGGGAACTCCATGATGCGGGCCTGGCCGAACTGGTAAGGCGAAAACTGCTCGCTGTACAGGTCCAAGGACGCTTTCATGGCATTGAACATGCGCTGCACATTGGTGTTATGGGCCGGATGGTGGTAGATCTGCAGCGCCACGGCCTTGCCGTCCTTGCCGACCCAGCTGTCACTGGCTTTTTGGTAGCGAGCCGATTGCATCGAGAAGAAGTTGGCCGTCGGCGCGTCGCTGCGTGTGACGATGGTGCGGCGGCCCTGGGCTGTGATGTCGCTGATGGTGATGCCGGGGGCTATCGGCGTTTGGTCGGCGTCGGTGCTCAGGGTGATTTCTGCGTTGACCAGATCGCTGTCATGGCGCAGATAGTTATGCGCGTTGGCGCTGTTGTCCTCGAGCTTGGCGACGCGCATTTCGGGCGGCAGGCCATGCTTGCGGCGTTTGGCCCGATCTTGCAGCAGCAGGCCGCGCGGCACGCCCAGCATAGGCGCGAACTGCTGGTTGCTGATGAAGCTGCCATTGGGCACGATTTGCGTTTGCGGCTTGCTGTTGACGAAGCCCTCTTGCTCCATGCGCACGGCAAAGCTGAGGCCCAGCTTGTCGCCCGCTTGCAGCGGAGTCTTGAGCCGGTAGATGCGGTGGGCCAAGTCTTTGTACTCCTTCTCCAGCACGGCGCCGTCCAGCGTCATCGCCTGCACCTTCAGGCCCGGCGCCCATTGCACATGCACCTGGCTGATGGGCTTGCCGCTGCGGTTCTCCATTTGGTAGCGGCCCTCGATGTCGGCGCGGGCTTGGCTGGGGTAGAGATCGACCTTGAACTTGACATCGGTGATGGTCGGCTGAGGCAGCTCGGCAAAGCCCCACAAGGTTTTCTCGTAGTCGGCCAGCAGCCGCTCTTCTTCGGGGCCGGTGACATAGTCATTCAACACATTGCTGTTGTAGTAGATATAGGCGCCGCTGAGACCCCAAGCCAAAGTGGCCAGGCCCAAAAGCAGACCCGGCGTGCCGGCCAGGCGTGAGCGCAGAAGGGCCAGGCGTGGCTGCATGCGGGTTTCCACGCCGCGCCGCCACATCAGATGGGTGGCCACCAAGAGCATCGCGCCAAAAGCCAACCAATAAGCTTGATGCCAGGCTCGGCCGATCCAGAAGCGGCCCATCTCGTTCATATCGGACAGCGGCACCTCCGGCGTGCCGGCAAAGCTGTAGAGCTTGTGCTCAAACCCCAGGCTGCCCATCACCATACCCAGCACCATCAAGACCATCATCACGGCCCAGCCGACGAATTTATGCGGCACCATCGCCTGCACAAAGATCGAAAGAATGGCCAGCAAGGCGGCCGAAATCAAGCCCGGCAGCACCAGCCACAGCAAGTATGCGGCCGGCTGAATCTGGGTGAAGCCATGGCTCAGCTGGAACAAGATGCCGGTCAGCATGGCGGTGAGGTAGCAAGCCAGCAGGACGCCGGTGATGGCCAGCACCTTGGGCAGTAAAAAGGCCCAGTTCGGCGCCGCGCTGGCGTCCACGATCTCATGCATGCGGCGCTCGCGGTCACGCCAGACCAACTCGCCCGCGTAGTAAATCGCAATCAGCAGCGGGATGATGCCAAAGCTGCCCTCCAGCGCATCCACCACCGCCCTTGTTACCGGCAAATAGGCGACGCCGCGCTCCGAGGTGGTCAAGAGCAGACCGACCAAGGCGTTCAGCACGCCGATCGCCAGCAGCACAAAAAAGGCAGGGCTCTTGAACACAAAGCGCATGTCGAAGCGGGTCAGCGCGCGCAGTTGCTGCCAGGCGGTGCTGCCGCCGTGGCTAGGCTGGGCCAAGCGCTTAGGGCTCGGCAACGCGTCGCTCTTGTCGATTTTTTCGGCCTTGGCAGCCGCTTTGGCAGGCGTCTCGAACCGGAATAAACGGTAGGCCAGGCCAAACAGGGCGGCGGCCACGCCCAACCAGATCAGCCGGTTGTAGAGCAGCATGCCGCTCAAGCTCGGCAGCAGGGTGTTGCGGTCGGCGGCGGTCCAGTACTTGGTCACGCGGTTCAGGGCGCCAATGGCGAAGGGGTCGGCCAGGCCCGAGGCGAGGTCCAGCGAGGGGTCCTTCAGCAAGACCCGCGAGGCGCCGAACAAGACTATGAAGGCGACCGCGCCGACATAGGTCCACATCATCGAGCGCGTGATGGTGGCCAGCGCGAAGAAGCCCGCGCCCAGCACCAACAACGTGGGCACGCTCATCACCAGTTGGCCGAAGATGTAGTGGCTCAGCACCAAGGGACCTAACTGCTCTGCGTCCAGCCAAGGCATCATGGAGCCGATCAGAATGGCCAAGGGCACGGCGGTGGTGACCAAAAATGCCACAAACATCGCGCCCAAGAAGCGACCGATCAGATAGTCGAATTTGCTCACCCGCGTGGAGCGCAGGATGGACGCGAAGCCGAACTCCTCGTCACGGATCACCACATTGGCCACAAAGGCGGTGACGATGAAGATCGCCATCAGGTTCATGGTGGCGATCATCTCCAGGATGGCGTAGGGCGAGTTCAGGTTGCTGCTGCCTTTGGGCCCGCCGATCTGGATATCGGTCGAGACGATGGCGCCAAAGCTCAACAGGAAGAAGATCACAAAGCTGATCAGGAACAGCGGCGAGCGCAGCTGATAGCGCGCCTCGAAGGCGAAGATGTTGCTGAGCATTTCTTGAATCCTCAGGCCGACGCAGTCGCTGTGGGCAGTGCACTTGCCTTGCGCGCTTGCACCAGCGTGGCGAAGTAGAGGTCCTCCAGGTCGCCCTCGACCGCCTCGAAGCCGGCCTCAGGTGTCGAGTCGGCGAGCACATGGATGACGGTCTGGCCGCCGCGCAGGCGGTTCGAGATGACGTTCAGTTCGACCTGGTAGCGCGGCAGCGAAGCACTGTCGACGGTGCGCCGCCAGACCCGGCCCTGCAGCTCGCGGCTCAGTTCCAGCGGTGCGCCGGTCTGCACAATTTTGCCGTTGTTGATGATGGCCATGCGCGGGCACAGATCGGCCACGTCTTCGACGATATGGGTGGACAAAATCACCACCACGTTCTCGCCGATCTCGGCCAGCAGATTGTTGAAGCGATTGCGTTCCTCGGGATCGAGGCCGGCGGTTGGCTCATCGACGATGACCAGCGTGGGGTTGCCGATCAAGGCTTGCGCGACACCGAAGCGTTGGCGCATGCCGCCCGAGTAGCCGGCCACCGCCTTCTTGCGCACGCCCCACAAATTGACTTGCGCCAGCAAGGTCTCGACGGTGTCTTTGCGCTCGCCCTTGTGGGCAATGCCTTTCAGGACGGCCAGATGGTCGAGCAGGTCATAGGCCGACACGCGTGGGTAGACGCCGAAGTCCTGCGGCAGGTAGCCCAGCGTGGCGCGCAGCTTTTCGGGCTGCTTGATCACGTCGATGGCACCGAACTGGATACTGCCCGAGCTGGGCGTTTGCAGCGTCGCGATGCAGCGCATCAAGGAGGACTTGCCTGCCCCGTTCGGCCCCAAGAGCCCAAACATGCCTTTGGGGATTTCAAGATTGACGTCGTCCAGCGCCTTGGTGCCGTTGGGGTAGGTGTGGGTGAGATTGGAGAGTTTCAGCATGGGTGAGCGTCCGTGGGGATTGCCTGATAGGCAAAGAGTGATGGCAGTTTGCAAGCTAGGGCTTCACGACGCCAGGGCCATGCGACACACTGCAAAAAATTTGGCCCGAGCTGCATTTGCTGCAACACGGGCCAAAGGAGCTGGGCACTGAGCGAATGGGCTTGCTACATGCCCTTGAACAAATGCGTATAGCTGCGGCTGACCTCGAGCTTTTCGCTCAGGCCTTTGACACCGACCATCTGGCGGCCACGGAAGTCACGCGTGATGCCGTCGATGGCACGGGCATTGACCAGGGTCGAGCGGTGCACCTGCCAGAACAGCGTCGGGTCCAGTTCGTCCACCAACTCCTTGATCGGCTTGCGGATCAAGGCTTCGACGCGCGCCGTCTGCACCCTCGTGTATTTTTCGTCGCTGATGAAGAACAACACATCTTCGACCGGGATCATCTGGATCGCTTGGCCGACGGTGGCTTGAATCCACTGCAGATACTTGGGCGCAGAGGCGGGGTTGATTTGGGCGGAGAGCTTGTGCAGCAACTGTTGCAAGGGTGCGGCTGCCTTGGCGTCGCCGGCCTCATCTTCGTGGCCGGCGGCAGCAGCGCTATCGGCTCCATCACGCATCGCCAAACGCTTCTTGATGCGTTGCACCGTCAGGGCCAAACGCTCACGTTCGGCGGGCTTGAGCACATAGTCGGCCACGCCTTGCTCGAAGGCTTCGACCGCATATTGGTCATAGGCGGTGATGAAAACGATCTCGGGCACCTGCCAGTCTTCGCCCTCAGGTACATCATCGCCGCCGCCCATCTGGGCAATCTGGCGTGCTGCGTCGACGCCGGTCAGCCCCGGCATGCGGATGTCCAGAAAGACCAGGTCGGGCCGGTGCTGACGCACCAATTCGACCGCCTCCAGACCATTTTTAGCCTCGGCGACGATCTCCAGATCGGGCCAGACTTCGCTCAGGCGCGCACGCAGTTGCTCGCGCATCAGGCGCTCGTCATCGGCCAGCACGGCGCGCACGCGCGGGGTATCGGAATGTTGGGGTGAATTCATCGGGCAATGCTAGCTTGTTGCTGCGGTGGATTTGCACGGCTTCGCGTTTTTTGGTGCTTGTTGCGCAGCATCAGCCAGAGCAGCAAACCCAAGATGATGAGTGGTGAGAAGAACATGGCGCCAAGGCTGAGCATCAGCAGCGCCACAAAGCCGAGGATCAGCACCGTCAACAGCAGCGGAAAGCCCACGCTGAAGAGCAAGACCAGCGGAATCACCAGGCACACGACGACGCCGCCGGCCAAGATGCCGAAGACGCCGGTGAACCAGGGCAGGGCCTGCAGGCCGCTGATGTCCAGGTCTTCGCCATTGATGCTGATGCTGACATCCGGTTGGGCAATGAACTCCTGCCACAAGACCCCGCCTGCCAGCAGCCCCAGCAGGGCAATGCCCAGACTCAACACCAGCAGCCATTTGAAAGTCGTTTTCATATCGAAGCTCCTTGCTTGTCATCAGAATCATGGCCGCGGCTGCGGTAGGGCACGGTGATCGTCACCTTGGTGCCGCTGGGCTGGTTTTCGCTGACGGTGACGCTGGCCTTGGCGCCGTACAGCAGCATCAAGCGTTCGCGGATATTGGCCAGGCCCACGCCGGTGCCGCTGGTGGCAGCGCGGCCAAAGCCCAGGCCGGTGTCGGCCACGGTCACCGCCAGCTTGCCGTGGTTGATCTCGGCCTTGACCGTCAACATGCCGCCCTCGGCCTTGGGCTCCAGGCCATGCTTGATCGCGTTTTCGACCAAACTCTGAATCATCATCGGCGGGAACTCGGCCGACAGCAGGCCCTCGGGCACATTGATGTCGGTCTGCAGTCGCTCTTCCATGCGCACCTTGAGAATCTCCAAGTAGGGCTTGATGACGGCCAACTCGCGGCCGAGATCGCGCACGCCGCTGGCATTGGCTTCACGCATGGTCGGCATCGAGGCGCGCAGCAAGGCAATCAGATTCTTCTGCATCTGCGAGGCGCGTGGCGGGTCGGTTTCGATCAGATGGTCGATCGAGGCCAAGGTGTTGAAGAGGAAATGTGGCTCGACCTGCGCCTGCATCGCGGCCATGCGGGCCTCGATCACCTGGCGCTTGAGTGACTCGGCCTCGGCCGTTTCGGTCGCCTGCGCGGCTTTCACTTCGGCCTGCAGGCGGCCCTTGTAAGTCACTTTGATCAGCGCTGATCCCAGCACAAAGAAGAAGGCCAGTTTGACCAGAAAGTCGCCCAGATGCACGACCGTGGTGTGGCGGCGCGGCTGGCGCTGCGCTTCGCGGGCGGCGCGGCGGGCTTCTGTGGCAGCCTCATGGGCGGTGGTCTTGGCCGCTTCAGCGGCCGCTTCCAAAGCTTGCTCGATGCCCGACTGCGCCTCCTCGATCGCCCGCTTGACCTCGGCCGACTTGGCCTCTTTGGGCAGCTTGATGGAGATGGAGGGTAGGTCAGGGTCGACCTCCGTGCTGTCAGCTTCAGCCGGCTCGGCAGACGAAGCGGCGGCGTCTGGTGCCGAGGCAGCTGACTTGGCCTTGCGCGGCTGCACCTTCACGCCGTTTTCGTCGATGGTGATTTCGTAATGAATCGGCTTGTCGGACTTGATCAACGGTTTGACGGCGCGCCGCGCAGCGGCCGAGGGCTCGGGCGGTGCCGGCGTCTCGGGTTCGGCGGGCTCGGTCACTTCATCCGGCGTGATGGTGGAACTGATGCGCCAGGTGAAGGGCGGCAGGTCCTGCAGGATGTTGACGCCAATCATCAGCGCCACGGCCAAGACCACGAAGCGCTTCCAACTGATGCTGACCAGCCAGCCTGCGTAAGTGTGAAAGCCCCGCAGCACCGCGGCGGACAGAATTAGCCAGCGTTGGTAGAGCGTCGGCGGCTGGCTCAGCTTGACGTTGTTCATTGATGAAGGACCTTGTTCCATGCCCCGCACTGTACTGAAGCCTTGAAGCCCAAGCGACGGGCCGGCGATACAGCGCAGCAGCAAGCCGCCGAACTGCATCAAAACGCGACAGTCGGCAGCCGGCACGCGCCGATCTAGGTTTGCTCTCGGATCGGGCGCCTTCTATCTGCCCATGTGACGCCAGCTCTGGCACTATTCACTTTGTCAGTGCAGATCCCCCCTGATTGCGGGGGAGTGATGCGTGTAAAACAGGGGTTAGTGAATATGATTCTGGTCGAGGCAGAGCGGCTTGTGAGGGGCCTCAAAGTTCTGCTTCGGATGCTATTTACTCAACTACAGAACTATTCATGAATCGCACACTCTTTTTGGTTTTAGCCGCGGCATGCAACTTTGCCAACGCAGGCGCTATTTTTACTAACGGACCTGTTGTCAATAGCAATGGCAAATCGGTCCTTGTCGCACCAGATTCGTCATTCGGTCTCGCTACTTCCGGTTCAGTATCTGTTGCGGACGACTTTGAGATCGCGGCCGGCCAGAGCTGGACGGTTACCAGCATCGACTTCTTCGCATATCAGACCGGCGCAACTGGTTTTACCTTTGGCAATGCCTTCTGGAGCATTGTCAAGGATGATGTGAATACTGGCACGGTGGTGGCCTCAGGCAATTCGACGGTGACGGATGGCGGCAGGGTCGGCTATCGCGTGGCCAACAACGCCCAAGGGAATGTCACCCGCCCAATTTATGATTTGAACGCCGATATCACTGACCAGTTGTTGACCGAGGGTCACTATTGGCTTCGTTGGAAATTGACTGGCAACGGTTCGCTTACAGGCCCTTGGGTTCCCTACACCTCGGATAGTCGCGCGGGCAATGCTGCCCAATCGACGGGTGGGGCTTTTGCTACACACGTGGACGCCGGTTCACGTAGGACACATGAATTGCCTTTTGCTTTGAATGGCGATGTGAATGTGAATGCGGTGCCGGAGCCACAAACACTGGCCTTGGCCCTGGTTGGCTTGACCGGCCTGCTGCTGGCACGCCAGCGCGGCGGCAAGCAAGCGTGATGGGCGCGCTGAGTTAGCCAGAAGCAAAAAGCGACCCTCGGGTCGCTTTTTTGGTGTGGGGCCGGTCTTTATTTATTGTTTGACCGCCTCGACCTGAATGATCAGCTTGACGTTCTTGGGGAAGCCCCAGGCGAGACCGTAGTCGACACCCCATTGGGTGCGGTCAATGGTGGCTTCAAAGTCGCCGCCGCAGACTTCGCGCTTGACCATGGGGCTGTCATAGCAGTTGAAGTGAGTGGCTTTGAGCGTGACCGGGTTGGTCTTGCCCATCAGGGTCAGCTGGCCCTGGACTTCGCTGACCTTGTCGCCGTCGAAGACGAATTTGTCGCCGACGAACTTGGCGGTCGGGAACTTCTCGGCGTTCAGCAGTTCGGCGCTGAGCAAATGGGTGTTCATCGGCGCGAAGCCGGTGTTGGCCGAGGCGATCTCGAAGCTCACTTCGACGCGGCCAGTCTTGGCGGCACGGTCAAACTGCACCGAGCCTTCCTTCTTGTCAAACCGACCACGGTTGGTCGAGGTGCCGAAATGGGTGATCTCGTAGGTCACAAAGGTGTGGCTGGGGTCGATGGCATAGCTGGCCGGGGCGGCTTGGCAAAGGCTGGCGGCGGCGGCCAGAGTCAGGGTCAAGAGAATCTGTTTCATGGTTGGGGTCTCGCAGGGTGTGGAAAATTGAGAAAAGGAAAAAACCTAGAGAGGCGCTACGCCATTGAATGCGAGCTTGAACTTCACTTGCACCTCGTTGGCGACCAAGGAGGTGTCGGCCCATTCGCCGTCGCCGATCTTGAATTCGAGTCGCTTGAGTACAAAGCCACCGCTGGCCGCCGTGATGTTGCCGGCCTGGGCCAACTGGATGGGCACCACAATGTCGCGGCTTTGACCTTTGATGGTCAGCTTGCCGGCAACCTCGAACTGATTGCCGCCTTTGGCTTTGATGGAGCTGCTTTGAAAGTTGGCCAAGGGCAACTTCTTGCTGTCAAACCAGGGGGCTTTGGCTAACTCAGACTCCAGCTCCGCAGCGCCCAGGCTCACACTGGCCAACTCGATATTGAAACTGACTTGTCCAGCTTCGGGCTTTTTGGGGTCAAAGTTCAGCTTGGCATCAAAACGCTTGAAACGGCCGTCCACAGGCACGCCCATTTGGCGACTGGTGAAGTTGAGCTCACTCAAAGCCGGCAACAAGTCGGCCGCTCTGGCGGTGCCGGCCAGACTGGCCAGGGTGAGTAAACCAAGAGTTAGGAGTTTTTTCATGACGTTGACTTGGATTTCGGTTTGAAGGGCGACATGCGGTCAAGCAGGCCGTCACGGTCGATGAAGTGGTGTTTCAATGCGGCTCCCAGATGCGCCAAGATCAGCGCCGCCAAGCCATAGGCAAGCACTTTGTGAGCAAGCTTGAGGCTGGCCGCCAGCGCCTTGTCGACCGGCACAAAATCCGGCAAGGGCAGTACGCCGAACCACACGATGGGGAAACCCGCCGCTGAGCTATAGGCCCAACCGACCAAAGGCACAGCGAAGAAGAGGATGTAGAGCAGGCCGTGAGTCACATGGGCTGCCCGCGCTTGCAGCGCGGGCATAGGCAAGTCCGCAGGCGGTCGATGTGTGAGACGCCACAGCAGTCGCAGCGCCGACAGCAGCAAGATGCTCACCCCGGCCCATTTGTGCCAGTTGTACAACTTCAATCGGCTCGGCGAAAAAGGCAGGTCGCTCATGTACAGGCCCAGGCCCAGGGCGCCGATGATGGCGATGGCGAGCAGCCAGTGCAGCGCGATTGCGACTGCGCTGTAACGCGGGGGCTTGGCGTTAGCTGCGATGGGCGTGAGCTTGTTGTGCATGAACTGGAGTTTGCGCGATGCACCTGCGGCCATGGTTCAGCAGCCTTGTGTTTACTGTTCATGGTTTTTGAATGGTCACCGCAGGCACCATTCACCTTCACTGCGAATTAACGGTTTTGTCATGGTGCGGTCATCGCCCCCGGCGCAAGATGCCGATATTGTTTTTCGTGGGTGAGCGCAATGGACGTGGTACGCAAGATCGAGGCGCTGTTCGAGCGCAGGGGCGCATCGATTTACACCGGGCAGCGCTTGGAGCGGCGGGAAAGCGTGTCCGCGCTGGAGCATGCTTTGCAATGCGCGCAACTGGCCGAATGGGCTTATGCCGACAACGCCTTGGTGGCCGCGGCCCTGCTGCATGACCTGGGGCAGTTGATCGATGCGCCGGCCGAAGCGAGCTTGAACAGCGATGAGCATGAGCTGCGCGCACTCAGCATGCTGGCCTGCGGCGGCTTCGGGGCCGATGTGCTGGAGCCGATCCGCTTGCACGTACAGGCTAAGCGTTACTTGATTTCGACCGATGAGCGCTATGCAGAGGGCCTGTCGGCGGCTTCGCTGCATTCGTTGGGCATGCAGGGTGGGCGGATGAATGCCGAGGAGCGCCTGCTCTTCATGGCGCAAGCGCAGTCCTCGCGCGCCTTGCAGCTGCGCCGCTGGGATGATTTGGCCAAACAGCCGGGCAAGCGCACGCCGCCGCTGGCCTACTACCTGAATCTGCTCGATGACGTGTTGCGCGCAGCGCGCCAACCGGCGCGGGTCATACTGGCCTGAACGTAGCAGGCGCGCGCATCCTACTTGAGGGGGATAGCGATTTGTCACTGCAAGCCAGATACTAGCCACTGATCGATACGCCGCCTGGACCTCGGCGTGTTGGTTGAAGGGGGAGGACGACGACGCCGACAAGCAAAGCCCGCAAGGGCCTCGCTTGTCGGCTTAGTTTTTTGTGCGCCCCAGTCCTTCTCCAGTTTTTTGCTGGCGCCTTGCTTGTGCCGATCAGTAGCTCAGCTGGCGCCTGGAGATTGCCTGCCCTGTCAATTCCACGTCACCACTTCATTTCACCCTTGTTGACCTTGGCGCCGATGTCCAGCGCAATGCCCAGGCCAGCTTGCGGATAGGCCGCTTTCATGACGGTGATCAAACTCGCCGCGTTTTGTGCCTTGGGCAATTCGGCCTCGAAGCGCTGCAGATAATTGATGGTGTAGTTGACGGCGCTTGCGTCCAAGGCGCTGCCCGGCAGCATATGGCCGGGTACCACGGTCAGCGGCTGCAAGGCGGCGATGCTGTCCAACTTGCTGATCCAGGCGGCGCGCTCGGCCGCGCTTTGCGTGTCGGCTGTCCAGGCATGCAGGCCGGCGAAGACATTGACGCCGCCGACCACTGCCTTGATGGACGGGATCCACACATAGCTGCGGTGCGCGAGGCTGTCGTCCAGGCCGTGCACTTCAAGCGTTTGGCCTTCCAGCGTCAATTGACCGCCGACCAGCGCCTCGGGCAAGACCGGCGTGCGTGGCGCGTTGGCGCCCAAGCGCGGGCCCCAAACCTTGAGTTTGCTCGGCAACGAGGCTTCTATCTTCTTGAGCGTCGGCGCGGCGGCAACGATGCGGGCCAGGGGGAACTCTTGGCGCAAGACCTCAAGGCCGAAGTAGAAGTCCGGGTCGGCCGCCGACACATAGATGGTGCTGAGCGTCTTGCCGCTGTCCAGCACGGCGGCGGCAACGCGCAATGCGTCGGCGCGGGTGAAGCCGGCGTCCAACAAAATCGCTTCTTTGGCCCCCATCACCAAAACCGAGTTGACGTGGAAGCTTTGCGGGCCGTGGTTGATAACTTTCAACTCCAGCGCAGCCGGCACCTGGCTCGCTGGCGCGGCCGTCTGCGCATGAGCGCCGATCAGGCTGCTGGCTAAAAAGCCCACCAAGCCCACCAAGCCCAATTGCTTGAGCCGGCGCGGCATTTGGAACACTTGGTGGACTCGGAAGGTTTGGAAGATTTGTAAGAGGGCGGTATTGAGGTGGCGTTTGTGCTTCATGTCTGGTCCATTCGTTTGCGATGGACCAGACTTTATTTGACCGGAATCTATTGATAAACAGCGATTGCGGTATCAGTTTGTTGTTGAATTCGTGCGGATTGGCCAAGGCTGCCCTTGAGGGTCTTTTATCCGCACAAGCCCAGGATGCGCTCCTCGGCCGAGCATTTCTTGACCTTTTTGACCACGCAATTGCGCAGCTCACGCGTGGTCGGCGGGTAGTAAGTCCAGCCCGGGGCGAGCTTGGGCATGCTGAGATCCACCTCACGCCACTTCGGGTGGCCCTCGGCCTGCAAGCGCGAGAAGTTCTGGCACAAGGACTTGCCCAAGCGTCCGAAGCTGTCGACGGTGTCCTTCAGGTTGTAGTCATATGTGACCAAGAAGGCGCCGACCGAGATGGTGGTGAAGTCTTCGCTGAGCAAATTCGGGTAATTGCTGGCCAACACCTTGGCCGGCGCATAAACATTCAGCGCGGCCTGGGCCGAAGGGTGGGTCGGGTCAAATTTGAGCAGCTTGATGAACTTCTGCGCCTCGGGCTTCATGTTCGCAATCAGCGGTGCGGGTTGGCCGGCGGCCACCACCACCACATCGACCGACTTGTCACCGATCAGTTTCACCAAAGCCTCTTCGTTGGACAAAAAGCTGGCCTTGTCATCCGCCATCGGGCCGCCGAACATCATGCGGTACAGCGTGTGGGTGATCAGCGCCGCACCACTGCCGACCAAGCCGCCGTTGATCTTGGCGTCTTTGATGTCGTGCAGATAGTTCAGCTCCGAGTCAGCGCGAACGATGTAGTGAATCTCGGTGTTGTAAAGCGGCAGAATCACCCGCAGCGGCTTGATGATGGCGGCTGCCTCGGGGTTGCCGCCGGCGGCCTTGTCCAAGAAGGCTTGATACACATCGGCCTGCACCACGGCCATCTTCACGCCGGGCTCATAACGCATCAGTTTGACGTTGGCGGCCGAGCCCGAGGTGGGCAGCACTTCAAGTGAAAAGCCGGCGTCGGGCGCCACAAACTTGGCCAGGTCGCGGCCAATGGCGTAGTAAGTGCCTTTCTCCGAGGCCGTCACGATCTTGTACTCGGGGCCAGCCATCACCAGCCCACAAGGAGCCATCACAGCGGCAGCAAGCAAAGCTGTCGCGCGCATCAACAATGATTTCATTCAAGGCCTCCGAGGATTGGATTCTTGTGCGCACAGGCCCAGCGCCGCGACGGCATCGGTGCAAGTGCCAATATTGGGCTGCTTCAGATCAAGGCCTTCGCTCGCATTGGCGCGTGTGCGCGAGCTGCCGATATAGCGCTCGGCGCCTGGGCTGGCGGCTGCTGCGGCGGGGGCCGCGGGTACAAAGGCGGCCTCGCGACGAGCAGTTGTTGGCCGACCGGCGCCGGGCGGGCTGAGCTTGGCCAAAGAAGCGGCGAAGGCCGGCGTGGGCAAAGCCTCTTGGGGACGGCTTGGCGCGGGCGTGACTTGCTCTGCGGCCACCAGGCCTTCGGTGGGTGCAGCAGCTTTTTCAAGCGCAGCCGTCCGAGGCACGAGGGCTGCGGGTGCAAGCGTCGCGGCGTTGCTCGCTTGCGCCGCTACCGGCTTGGCTTCGGGTGCCGTGCGCAGGCCGAAATAACTGGCCGCTGCGACGGCAATGACGGCAATGCCCAGCAGTGGCGCAAATGAGCGCGCCGGCTTGGGCTGAGCATCAAAATAAGGTGCCGCAGGGGCTGATGACACAGCCTGCGGGGATGTGCTTTCTATGACCTCGCTCAGCAGCGGCATCTCGACAGGCGCTGGCGCAACGGCGTCGATTACCTCGATATCGGCCGGCTCGGTGGCTTCATTGAAGCCAAGGTCCCCGTTGCAGCGCGAGCAGTGGGTACTCTGAGTAATGTCATTGACCGAACCGCAATGCGGGCAGGGGCGCAGATGCAGCGCCGCCCCGCAGTCGTTGCAGAACTTGGAGCCGGCCGGACTTACATGGTCACAGTACGGGCATTGAGAGTTCGATCGGGCTGTGGGCATGAATGGATTGAATTCAAAGCTCAAACGTCAAGCGGTCGATTGCAGTGTATTGCGCTTCTGCCCGTTTTCCAGCCCTGCAAAAATGGCAATATTGCGACACCCCCCTCATTTGAAGTCACCGGCGAAAACGATCGAAAAATCGGCCAGCTTGAAGTGGCGGCGCAGTGCCGAGTTGACCTGCTCTGCGGTCAGATTCTCCAGCGCAATATTGAGTTCTTGCGTCTTGGCCAGGGTGCGGCCGAGCTCGGCGTTACTGGCCAAAGTGGCGCTCAGTTGCTCGTCTTGGGCCAAGGCAAGGCGGCGCTCACTCAACAACGCTTGCTGGCCCTGCTTGACCTCACGCGGGCTGAAACCCTCTTTGAGTGCGCGCGCAAATTCCTCGCGCAGCGCCGCTTCCAGCTTGACCCGGTTCTCGGGCGCGTAGATGCCATACACCCACAACTCCGTCACTGCGTCGCGGGCATCAAAACGCAGGCCGGAGCCGACGCCATACGACAGGCCCTCTTGCTCCCGAATGCGGACCCACAGACGCGAGTTGCTGGCGCCGCCGAGCAGATGATTGGCCATCATCAAGGCCGGCCGATCGGCATGTGCGTCCGTCATCGGCAGTTGCAGCATGCCCAGCAGCGTCGCATTGGCCTTGTCCGGCGTGGCCAATAGCTGCACCGAGCCGGGCGCGGTGGACACGCTTTGCGTGAGGTATTGATAGGCGCCTGTGCTGCGCCAGTCACCCAGCAATTGAGCGGCGCTGACTTGCAGCTCGGAGGCTTCAAAGTCGCCGACCAGGGCGAGCTGCGCTTGTTGGCCGCCATAGAGCGTGGCGTGAAAGGCCTGCACCTCGGCCAGCGTCACCGCCTTCAAATCTGCCAGCTCTTCCTCGAAGCTGCGAGCATGGCGCGCGTCGCCGCGCGGGTAATGATCCATGGCGATGGCAAGCGCCCGGTTTGCCACGCCTTGCGGGTCATCCGCTTGCGCTTGCAGTGCAGCCAGTGCCTGGGTGCGGACTTCCTCCAGCATCGCAGGCTCCAAGCGTGGCCGGCGCAATATATCGCTGACCAAGGCCAGCGAGGCAGCGGCGTGCTCGCGCTTGCTGCTCCAGACAACACTGACCTGGTCGGCCCTGGGCGCGCTGATGGCGATTTCCACGCGGGCGGCGTCCAGCGCGTCGCGCAATTCTTCGCGATTCAAGGCCTGCGTGCCCTTGCTCAACATCGCTGCGGTCAACTGCGCCACGCTTTGCTTGCGGAACAAAGCTTGCTCGCTGCCCAAGCGCAGCGTGATCACGCCTTGCACGGTCTGACCACGACTGGGCTTTGGCAGCAAGGCCAAGCGCATGCCGTTGGCCAATTCGCTGCGCTGGGTTTGCGCATCAATATGCGCCGGCGAGGCATTGAAAGCGGCCACCGCCGGTGCGGCGGGCTGGGGCTTGAAGCCTTGCATCTGCGCAGCCAAATCGAGCGCGGCCGGGGCCGGCGCGCGCAGCGGCTTGTCGGTCGGGATGTATTGGGCCAAGGTGCGGTTGGCCGGCACAAAGCGTTCGGTCGCCACCCTTTGCACATCGTCAAGCTTGAGGGCTTTGACGCGGTCGCGCAGCAAAAAGTACAAACGCCAGTCGCCCTGCGCGATGGTCTCCGACAGCGTCACGCCCACTTCCTCAGGGCTGCTGAAGCTTTGCTCCCATCGGTTCAGCCAACGCGTTTGCGCCCGGCGCAGCTCCTGCGCGGTGACGGGTTGGCTCGCAAAGCCCTCCACCACGGTCGCCAGTTCCCGGTTGAGCTCGTTTTGCGATGCACCGGGCGCGGCCTCGGCGATCAGCATCGTGAAGCCAGGCTCGGCCAGTGCAAGCCCGAAGTTATGCACCGAGGCCGCCAGCTTGCTGTCTTCGACCAAGCGCTTGTGCAGCCGCCCGCTCGGCGCTTCGCTGAGAATCAGATTGAGCAACTCGATGGCGGCGTAATCCGGGTGGCCGCCGGGCGGCACATGGTAGGCCGCAATGGACAGCGGCTTACCGCCGACCCGGCGCACCGTCAGCAAGCGCTCGCCGTCCTGGGTCGCGTCCAGGGTGTAAAGCTTGGGACGCGGCTGCTTGGACTTGGGCAGCTTGCCGAAGCTTTGTTCCACCCAATTCAAGACCTGCTCGGGCTTGAACTTGCCGCTGACCGTCAGCGTCGCGTTGTCGGCTTGGTAGTGCAGGCGGTAGAAGTCCTGCAGGCGCTTGATGTCGACGTTCTCGATATCGGCGCGCGCGCCTATCGTGTCTTTGCCGTAGTTATGCCACTGGTACATGGCCGCCAGCACGCGTTGGGTGCTCACACTCTCGGCGTCGTTTTCGCCTTTTTCCATCTCATTGCGCACCACCGTCATCTCGGTGTCGAGGTGGCGGCGGGCGATGAAGCTGTTCACCATCGCGTCGGCCTGCCATTGCAAATACCATTTCAGGTTCGCGTCATTGGCGGCAAAGGAGGCAAAGTAATTGGTGCGGTCGAACCAGGTCGAACCATTGGCTTGCAGGCCGCGCCGGCTGAACTCGGCCCATGGGTCCGGCGTCTTGGGGCTGCCTTTGAAGATCAGATGCTCCAGCAAATGCGCCATGCCGGTCTCGCCGTAGTTCTCATGCTTGGAGCCGACTCGGTAAGTCATATTCACCGTGGTGCTGGGCTTGGCATCGTCGGGTGCGAGCAGCAGCTGCAGCCCATTGGGCAGGCGGTATTCGGTGATGCCTTCGACCGAGGTGACCGGCTTGAGGCTGTGGGCCTGGGCCGTTAGGGGGCCGCAGCTCAAGATCATGCATAGGGTCAGGACTAGCCTTGAATTCATGGAAGCTCCCGGGGAAGTGCGCTGTTGAGGTTGACAGAATAAGGTCTAAGTATGCGCAGCGCTCCACTGCGCATCAGTGCGCGGCAGGCTGGGGTCATGCTGCATCATGTCGGCCACCATCTCGGTCAGGGCAGCCAGTTCCCGCGAGCTGCCGGCCTTGCCTCTGGCTATCCCTAGACAATGCAGATTGCCGCGCAGGCGCTGCAAGGCGTTCGTCATGGCCGGGTCCATCGCGGGTAGCTCGGCTGTGCCGTCCGGCGTGAAGCCGGCGCAGTCGCCCCGGAACGCAAACGCGATCAGGTTGTAGCTGTCGAGTGACCGGCAGCACCAGATTGGCGCCTCAAAGCAGCGACCCAGGCGCTGCAGCGAGGCCGCCAGCAGGCGCCGTTTTCCCCACATATTGACGACGAGCACACCCTCGGGGCTGAGTGCACGGTGGCAGGCGGCAAAAAACTCGCTCGTCGCCAAGTTCTCCACCATGCCAACGGCGTCAAAGCCGTCCAGCAGCAGGGCGTCCACCTGCACAGGCTCGCCGGCCAGATAGTCGATGGCGTCGCAGTGGATGATGCGCAAGCGGGCGTCGTCGGCGGGGATCATGAATTGCTCGCGCAGCGCGATCACGTCGGCATCGATCTCCAGCACCGTGATGTGGGCTTCGGGCAGCAGCTTGCGGCAGAACTTCAGCAAGGAGCCGCCACCCAAGCCCACCATCAAGATCCGCTGCGGCGCAGGCTTGGCCCATAAGAAGGACATCATCGCCACCGTGTAGCCGCACAGCAACTCGGTCGGCGCGTCCAGCTTCATGGCGCTTTGGATCGCCCGCTCATTGAAGTACATAAAGCGCAGATTGCCCTCGTCAAATACAAAGGGCCGGCCTTGGTGCTGCTGCAGCAAGGCCTGAAGTTGAGCGCTGCCGATCCGGTCCGTGGTCGGCAAAGGCTTGGTCCCGCGCTGTTGCAGCCAGCGCTTCATCTTTGTCATCAATTGGCTCATGCTGCCAGCGTAGCAGGGCGGGCCCGGGTCACTGGTGCCGCATTGGCGCGGACCGTCGGCTATGCTGCGCGGCGGCGCAGGATTCGGCCTGTGCGAGATGTGCCTTGGTCTTGAGCACAAGGCGTTTTTGCCAACAGGGAGGCATTCAAAATGCAGCAAGCACGACCGCCTTGGCCCAAGCTCGGCAGCCGCCGTGTGGCCGGCGGCAAGCTCTTCATCCGCCCTTGCTGTGCCGCAGGTGTGTGCTGTTTGACGATAGCTTTGCTGGCCGGCTGCGCCTCGCGGCCCACCAATCCGCCGTTGCTCAAACAAGATCATGAACATGGCTACCGCTTGTCGAGCTGGCAGGCCGAGCGCGGCGACCCCGAGTTTGGCTTGGTGGTGGCGATGTCGGGCGGCGGCACGCGCGCGGCGGCCTTTTCCTATGGCATCCTGGAGGAGCTGCGCCGCACCACGCTGCCGACGCCGACCGGCCCGGGGCGCATGCTCGACGACGTCAATATCGTCACCGGCATTTCAGGCGGCAGCTTCACCGCACTGTCCTATGCGCTTTTTGGCGAGCGCTTGTTTGACGAGTTTGAGCCCCGCTTCCTCAAGCGCGATGTGCAGGGCGATTTGATGCGCTTGGTGCTCAATCCGCTGTCCTGGCCGCAGATGACGGGCGGCAGCTTTACCCGCACCGATCTGGCCGCTGACTATTACGACCGCATCTTGTTCGAAGGCGCGACCTTTGGCGATCTGCGCCAGCGCGGCGGCCCGTTCACCAATGTCGCGGCGACCGAGGTCAGCACCGGCTCGCGCATCACCTTCAACCAAAACACCTTCGATCTCTTGTGCTCTGATTTGAGTCAAGTGAGGCTGGCCCGCGCGGCGGCCGCATCCTCGGCGGTGCCGGGGCTGTTCGCGCCGATTGGGTTCGACAACTACGCGGGCAGTTGCGGCTTTGATCTGGGTGCCAATGTGGCGCGAGTTTTCGGCAGCAAGGTCGACAAAGACGCCAGCGGCCGCGTCAGCCTGCGTGACCGCGAGTTTGTCGCCTTGCAAGACGGCACGCAGCATCGCTATCTGCACCTGATCGACGGCGGCCTGTCCGACAACGTGGGCCTGCGCTCATTGCTGGAAGGCCTGGAGGCCTCGGTTGCCAGCGAGCGCTTCCGCGATGTGTCGGGCTTCAACAAGCTCAAACGCATCGCCGTGATTGCGGTCAACTCGCTCGCCGATGGTGAGAACGATTGGGGCAGGCACGAAGCGCCGCCCAATATGGTGTCGATGTTGGTGCGCGCCGCCGGTGTGCCGATTGACCGCTACAGCTATGAGCAGATCGAGTTGTTGCGCAACTTTGTGCGCACGCTACAGCATCTGAAGGGCCCGGATGGTCAGCCGATTGCAGTCGAGTTCTACGCCATCGATATCAATTTTGACCAGATCAGCGACCCCGAGGAAAAGCGCTATTTCCGCAATCTGCCCACCAGCTTTGTGTTGAGCGCCGAGCAAGTGGATCGGCTGCGCGAGATGGCCGGCCGCTTGTTGCGCCAGTCGCCGGACTTCCAGCGCTTGTTGCGCGACTTGGGTGCTTCCGCGCTGCCAAGCGAATCCGATGCCGTCAAAACACCGCAGTGATTCGGTTATGCTGCCCGCCAGACCATGCCCAGCTATCGAATGAACACCGTTTCTATGTTGTCGCTATGCCTGCCCCTGCTGTGGGCGAGCAGCGTTAGCGCCGAAGCGCTCAGCTGGACCGAGGCCACGCATTTGTTGCAGCAAAACTCGGACCAGGTGGCCGGCGCCCGTTCAGCGGTGGCCAGTGCGCAAGCCCGGTCCGAGGGCATCGCCCGGGCGGGCGGGCCCATCGTCAGCCTTTACGGCGCTGCCTATAGTTACAAGGCCAGTGTCGATCTGAATCTGGACCCCCTCAATCACGGCCTGGGCAATGTAATCAGCCTGCTGCCGCCCGGCCTGGCCGGCCAGTTGCCGCCGCTGCCGCCGCTACCCTCCAACGCCACGCTCTCGCACAGCAATACCAGTCAGGCGGCCTTGGTGAACGCGGTTTGGCCTATCTATCTGGGCGGAGCCACCGACGCGTTGCGCGGCGTGGCGGCGGGGCAAACTGCCGAGGCGCAGGCCGAGCTGAGCCATACCGAAGAAGAGGCGCTGGCGCTGTTGGCGCAACGTTACTTCCAAACTCAGATGGCGCGCCGCGCAGCCAGTTTGCGTGAAGCAGCGGCCGCCGGTGTGGCCGAGCATGATTCAGCGGCGGAGAAAATGCTGCAGGCCGGTGTCGCCTCCAAGCTGGAGCGCCTGCAAGCGCGCGCCGCGTTGCAAGACGCCCAACACCAAGCTCGCAAGGCGCGCAGCGATGCCGATCTGGTTGCTGTCGCGCTGGCCCGAACCGTCAAATTGGACGGGATCCCGACCCCCAGCACCCCGCTGTCGGTCAGCTCCCAGCCGCTGCCGCCGCTGCAAGATTTCCTCAATACTGCGCTGACCCTGCATCCCGGCCTGGCCAAGGTGGCGGCCAAGCGGACGCAGGCCGAGCAGTTGAAGGCGGGCTCCAAGGCGCTGGAGCGGCCGCAGGTGTTTGCCTTTGGCCAGCGTTCCTTGACCCATAACGGCGACTGGCTGGCCGGTGTCGGTATCCGGGTCAACCTCTGGGACTCGCTTGATCACGACGCGCTGGACCGCTCGCATCTGAAGCAGATTGCCCAAGTCGACGCGGCCGATGCGCAGGCGCGCAGCGACATCGCCTTGCTGGTCGAACGCCAGTGGCGCAGCGCCGAGCAAGCGCGCTCGCAATACCTGAGCCTGGCTGCACAAGACGAACTCGGGCTGGAGATCTTGCATCTGCGCCGGGTGGGCCTCAAGCAAGGCACCAGCACCACGCTGGATCTGATCGACGCCGAGCTGAACCTGGCCAAACTGCGCACCGAGCGGGCGCAGGTCGCCTATGAGCATGTGATGGCCTTGGTCGGTCTGCTGCAAGCCAGTGGTCAGCTGGAGAGTCTGGCCGACTACCTGGCCCGCGCCGATCTGCGGGTGGAATAGAACCAGAGACAGATGATGAAGTTGCCTAAATTTTTAGTGCCCGCAATTGCCCTGACCGCGCTGGGAGTTGGCGTTTACGCGATGTTGCAGCACAGCCCGCCGGCACCTGAGCAACTGCAAGGCATGATGGAGGCGCGCGAGACTGATATCGCGCCCAAGCTGACCGGCCGCGTGATCGAATTGCTGGTGCAAGAAGGCCAGCGCATCGAGAAGGGCGCACTGATCCTGCGCATCGACAGCCCCGAGGTCGCGGCCAAGATGGCTCAGGCCAGCAATGCGGCTGCAGCCGCAGCGGCGGTGGCGCAAAAGGCCAAGAACGGTGCCCGGCCGGAAGAGATCCGCATGGCGCAGGCTAACTTCGAGCGTGCGCAGGTCGGGGTTGATTTGGCGCGCAAGAGTTTCGAGCGGGTGGACGGGCTTTACAAAGAAGGCCTTGTGTCGGCGCAAAAGCGCGACGAGGCCGAGGCCAATTGGCGCGCCGCCCAAGGCCTCGCCAATGCCGCCCGCGCCCAGGCCGATATGGCCCGCGCCGGTGCGCGCAGTGAAGACCAAGCGGCGGCCAGCGCTCAAGCGGCCCAGGTCGCCGGCGCGGTGCAAGAGGTTGAAGTGGCGCGCGCCGAGACCGAGCTGAAGAGCCCGGTGGCCGGCGAAGTGGCCAAGCTGCTGGCCAAGGTGGGCGAGCTGTCGCCGGCCGGCGTGCCGGTGATCACCGTGGTCGACCTGGCCGATCAATGGATGCTCTTGAACGTGCGCGAGGATCAGCTGCAGCGCTTTGCCGTCGGCCAGGAGTTTGACGCCACGCTGCCGGCGCTGCCGAATCAGACGGTGCGTTTCAAGGTCGTCGCCTCGCAAGCCTTGCCCGATTTCGCCACCTGGCGCTCTACCCGCAGCAACCAGGGCTATGACCTGCGCACCTTCGAGATCAAGGCGCAGCCGCTCAAACCGATTGCGGGCGCGCGGCCCGGCATGAGCGTGTTGGTCAAGTAAATCATGGCTATCTTGGCGAGGGAATGGGCACGCTTGCGCGCCAGCCCTTTCGATCTGGCCATGTTGTCCTGGCTGCCGCTTTTGATGGGCTTGCTGCTGATCTGGACCTTTGCTGCGGGCCTGCCGACGCGCCTGCCCATAGGCATTTTGGACAGCGACCACAGCGCGCTGTCGCGCCAGCTTTCCCGCATGCTGGACGCCGCACCCGGCCTGCAGATCGCAGCGCAGTTCAGTGACGAAGGCGAGCTGCAGCGGGCGCTGCGCGCCGGCCATGTTTACGGCGCCTTGGTGATACCGGCTGGCATGGCCAGCGACATCAAAAAGGGCAGGGCAGCCCAGCTGGCCTTGCTGCATAACGCCCAATTCGCGACCCACTCAGGTTTAATCCAAAAAGACGTGCGCACGGTGGTCGGCACGCTGTCGGCCGGCATCGAGATTGTCTCGCGCGAGAAGCGCGGCCAAAGCGCGCTGGCGGCGCAGGAGGGCTTCGAGCCGCTGCGCGCCAATCTGCAGGCGATCTACAACCCGACGCTGAACTACCAGCAGTTCCTGGCCGCCGTGCTGCTGCCAGCCCTGATGCATATGTTGGCGATGGTGGCCGGCGCCTGGGCCGTCGGCACCGAGCTGCGTGATGCGACGGCGCCGCAGTGGCTGGCCGCTGGGCGGGGCCAGGTCTTGCCTGCGGTGCTGCTCAAGCTGCTGCCGGCCATGCTGCTGCTGAACGGCGTCAATCTGATCTTGTGGCTGCTGATGCAGCAGCTGGGCCTGCTGCAGTTGGATGCCCTGGCCGTCTTGTTGGGGCTGCACGCGCTGATGTTGGCGCTGTACTGGGGTTTGGGTGCATTCGTGGCGCTGGCCAGCAGCAGCTTGCGTACGGCGCTGTCGGCCGCCGGCTTCATCACCGCGCCGGCCTTTGCGTTTTCGGGCCTGGCCTTCCCCTTGATGGCGATGCCCCAAGGTGCCCGGCAATGGGCCGAAGCCCTGCCGCTTGCCTGGGTGCTGGAGGCGCAGGTCGGCTTGCTGCAGCAGGGGCGAGCGGCGGCGGCGCTCTTGCCGCTGGCCGGTTGGCTGAGCCTGGCTGCTGCCCTGCTGTTGCTGGCCAGCGCCGCGCTGCTCAAACGTGCGGCGCTGACGCCCACTTGCTGGGGCAAGCGCTGATGTGGGCCTGGTTCAAAACCATTGGTGAGACCTGGCGCAGTGCCTTGACGGACAAGGGCACTTTGCTAATGTTCATCGTCGCCCCCATCATCTACGCCTTCTTCTACCCCTGGCCCTATCTGACCCAGGAGTTGCGGCGCGTGCCGGTGGCCATCGTGGACCAGGACCACAGCAATATTGCCCGTCAGATTGGTCGTTTTGCGCAGGCCAGCCCGCGCCTGGATTTACGCTTCGTCACGGCCAGCGAATCGGAAGCCAAGGCGGCGCTGGCGCGGCGGGAAATTGAGGGTTATGTCTTGCTGCCCGATGGGCTCAAGCGCGATGTCTTGCGTGGCCACGGCGTGGTGGTGCCTGTGCTCGCCGACGGCGCTTACTTTCTGATCAACAAGGTGGTGCTGAGCGGCTTCGGCGAGGTGCTCGGCACAGTCTCGGCCGGCGCCGAGCTGCGCCAGTTGCAGGCCAAGGGCGCCTCGCCCTTGGGGGCTGCAGCCAGCCGCAGCCCATTGAATCTGAGCCTGGTGGCACTTTACAACCCGACCCAGGGCTATGGCAGTTATGTGGTGCCGGCGGTGGCGGTGCTGATCATTCAGCAGCTGATGTTGATAGGCACGGCGATGTGGGTCGGCACTTGGTTCGAACGCCGGCCAGCCGCCGAAACGCTTGCCACCTGGGCCGCGCGTACCTTGGCCTTTGCCTGTTTGGGCCTGCTGTCTGCCGCCTGGTTCTTTGGCCCGGTGTTCCGCTTTTTTGACTATGGCCACAGCGGCAATGTCGCCGGCGCGGCGCTGCTGCTCTTGCCTTATTGCTGGGCTATTGCGGCCTTGGGCGTGGCGCTAGGTGCCTTGTTGGCGGACCGTGAGCGCAGCATGCAAGCACTGTTGTGTACCTCGTTGCCGATTGCTTTTTTGAGTGGCTTTTCCTGGCCCCGCGAAGCCTTACCAGCGCCGCTGTATGCCCTGGGCGACTTCATCCCGGCGGTGGTCGGCATCCAGACCTTTGTGCGTTTGAATCAGATGGGGGCAACCCTGGCCGAGGTCCGCCCTTTTGCCAATATCCTCATCCTGCAAGCGCTGGGTTTCAGCTTGTTGGCCATTTGGGCCTTGCAGCGGCGCCGTCGGCCAGGGCTCAAACTGCCCTGATTTGAAACAGTTGTCGGCGCGGTGTTTTGAAGCTGGTAGGGATAAACCCTGATATCTGGCGGGAGCCACCAAAGTTTCATTTTGACCTAGACATACGGCGTTAGCATCAGGTCGCCGAACTTCGGTTCGCCAATTATTTGGAGGCCCGAACAGGCCTCTTTTCGGCCGCAGCGCTCAAGCTGGTCTGGCCAAAACTGGGGGTCAAAGAAAATGAGTCAAGGCACGCTGATTATTGGAATGAAGGTGCTGGTCATCAGCGATGAGTTTGGCGGCCAGACGGCGGTGGGCCGAACGGTGCGCTCGCTGGCGCAGGCGCTCGCTGAACGTGATATCGCCGTCATCGAGGCCACTTCCGCCGAAGACGCTCGCGCGGTGATCCTGTCCGACCCCTCGATCCAAGGCATCTTGCTGAGCTGGACGCTGGGCAGCCAAGACCCGCAGCATCATGCGGCGCAGGCCTTGCTGGACTTGATCCGCTCGCGCAACACCGATGTGCCGGTGTTCCTGATGGCCGACAAAGACGGTGCCGCCTTGACGGCCGCCGTGATGCGCCAGGTCGATGAGCTGATCTGGTTCTTGGAAGACACGACCAGCTTTATTGCCGGCCGCGTGATGGCCGCCATCCAGCGTTACCGCGAGGCGGTGGCACCTCCGTTCACCAAGGCCTTGATCCAATTCGCGCAGAAGTATGAATACTCCTGGCACACGCCCGGCCATGCCGGTGGCACGGCCTTCCTGAAGTCACCGGTGGGTCGCGCTTTCCATGACTATTTCGGCGAAAACCTGCTGCGCTCGGACCTGTCGATTTCGGTCGGTGAGCTCGGTTCCCTGCTGGACCACAGCGGCCCGATCGGCGAGAGTGAAAAATACTGCGCCAAGATCTTCGGCGCCGACCGGGCCTACACGGTGACGAATGGCTCCTCGATGTCGAACCGGGTCATCATGATGTCCTCGGTGACCCGTGGAGATTACGCCTTATGTGATCGCAATGCCCACAAGTCCACCGAGCAGGCGCTGACCATGACGGGGGTGGTGCCAACCTACCTCGTGCCTTCGCGCAACCACCTCGGCATCATCGGCCCGATCTACGCCAAGACACTCAGTGAGGAAGGGGTCCAGGCAGCCATCCAGCGCAACCCCTTGGCCAAGGACAAGGCGCAAAAAGCGGTGCATGCCATCGTCACCAACTCGACCTATGACGGCCTGATCTATCTGGTGCCGCGCGTGGTGGAGCTGCTCGACAAGAGCGTCGACCGCATCCATTTCGACGAAGCCTGGTACGGCTATGCGCGCTTCAACCCGCTCTACCGCAACCGCTTCGGCATGTATGGCGAGGCCAAGGATTACCCGCGCGACAAGCCGACCATCTTCACCACCACCTCCACGCACAAGCTGCTGGCCGCCATCAGCCAGTCCTCCTTGATCAGCGTGCGTGACGGCCGCAACCCGGTGCCGCATGCGCGCTTCAACGAGAGCTACATGATGCATGGCTCGACCTCGCCGCTGTACGCGATCATCGCGTCCAACGAGGTCTCGGCGGCGATGATGAGCGGCGTCGGCGGGCGCACGCTGACGACCGAGTCGATCCAAGAGGCCGTCGCTTTCCGCAAGGGCGTGCGCACGATCAAGCGCGAGGCCGAAACCACCGGCGACTGGTTCTTCAGCACCTGGAATGCTGACACCGTGACCGACCCGGTCAGCGGCGCGCAAATCGCTTTTGAAGATGCGCCGACTGAGTTGCTGATCAGCGAGCCGGACTGCTGGACCCTGCACCCTGGCGCGGCCTGGCATGGCTTCAAGGACATCGAAGCCGGCTATTGCATGCTGGACCCGATCAAGGTCTCTATCGTCAGCCCGGGCGTGGCAGCTGACGGCAGGTTTGAGCAGATGGGCATCCCGGCGATGTTGGTGACCGCCTTTCTGAGCAAGCGCGGCATCCAGGTCGAGAAGACCACCGACTTCACCATTCTGGTTCTGTTCTCAATGGGCATCACGCGCGGCAAGTTCGGCACCCTGGTCAATGCGCTGCTGCGCTTCAAGGATGCCTACGACGCCAACACACCGGTTGCTGAAGTCTTGTTCGAGCATGTGGCCGATGCGCCGGCGCAGTACGAGGGCATGGGCTTGCAGGACTTGGCCAAGGCCATGTTCGAGCAGATGAAGGCGAGCGATATCTTGCGGGTGCAGGCGCAGGCTTTCTCCAGCCTGCCGGTGCCGGTGATGACGCCGGCCGACGCTTACTCCAAGCTGGTGCACAACGAGATTGAAGAAGTGGCGCTGGAGAACCTGGCCGGGCGCGTCATCGCGACCGCCGTGGTGCCCTACCCACCGGGCATTCCTATGCTGATGCCGGGTGAATTGGCCGGCGCGGACGACGGCCCCTTCATCGCCTATCTGCGTGGCCTGCAGGACTGGGGCAAGCGCTTTCCGGGCTTCGGGCATGACACGCACGGCGTCGAAGACCGCGACGGCCGCTATTACGTGCAGTGCCTGAAGTAGCTCGTCCATCCATACATTTGACACAGGAGGCCTGCATGGCTGACTCCAGCAAGAAGATGAGCCTGATGGGGCTGACCACCATCGTGGCGGTCAATATGATGGGCTCCGGCATCATCATGCTGCCGGCCAATATGGCGCAAATCGGTGCCGTGTCGCTGCTTTCATGGGCAATCACGGCAGTCGGTTCGATGGCGATTGCCTACAGCTTCGCGCAATGCGGCTTGTTTTGCGCCCGCTCCGGCGGCATGTCGGCCTATACCGAGGAGGCGCATGGCAAGTCGGGCTTCTTCATGGCCTCGTTTTTGTATTACCTGTCGCTGGCGATCGGCAATGTGGCGATCGCGATTTCGGCGGTCGGCTACATCACGCCCTTCATCCCCTGGCTGGGCACCGGCGCCACGCCCTTGTTCGTTGGCGTGGTGGCGCTGCTGTGGCTGACCACGGTGGCCAATTTTGGCGGCCCCAAGGTCACAGGCAAGATCGGCGCCATCACCGTCTGGGGCGTCATCATCCCGGTCGCGGGCTTGTCAGTGATCGGTTGGCTGTGGTTCAAGTCCGATGTGTTCGCGCAGGCCTGGAACCCGCACAACGTACCTTTGGCCGAGGCGATCTCGTCCAGCATTCCGCTGACGCTCTGGGCCTTTTTAGGCATGGAGTCGGCGGCCGCCAACTCCGACGCGGTCGAGAACCCCAAGCGCAATGTGCCGCTGGCCTGCCTGTTCGGCACCGGCGGGGCGGCGGTGGTTTACATCTTGTCCACGACAGTGATCCAGGGCATCGTGCCGAATGCCGAACTGGCCAATTCGACGGCTCCGTTTGCCTTGGTGTACTCCACCATGTTCACGCCCATGGTCGGCAATGTGATTCTGTTCCTGGCGGTGGCGGCCTGCGTAGGCTCGCTCTTGGGTTGGCAGTTCACGCTGGCGCAAGTGTCCAAGGCGGCGGCCGAGCAGCGCATGTTCCCGAAATTCTTTGCCCGTGTGACGGCGGCCGATGCGCCTGTGGTCGGCATGGTGGTGGCGGGTGTGTTGCAAACGCTGATGGCGGTGTCGACGATGTCGCCCGACGCGGCGGCCCAGTTTGGCAAGCTGGTCAATTTGGCTGCCGTGACCAACCTGATTCCCTATGTGACGGCGCTATCGGCGTTGATGATCATCATGCACAAGGCCGAGGTCAGCCCGGCCGTGTTCAGCCGGAATGTGGCGGTCTTGATGGTGGCGATGATTTACAGCTTTTATGCGCTGTATGCCTCGGGCCAGGAGGCGGTGTTCGGCGGCATGATTGTGATGGCGGTCGGGTACTTGATCTACGGTTTTATTGCGAACCGTTTTATCGCTGCGCCTGCAGCAGTCGGCGGAGCCACACGCGCATGAACCCCATCAGCAGGACAAGCATCATGAGCAAATTCCGCAAACTAGGCGCCGGTCTTCTGGGCATTGGCCTGTTGGCCGGCTTGATCTTGCCGCAGTCGGCCTCGGCCCAGACGCTGGAGCGCATCAAGAAGGCCGACACCATCAAGCTCGGCTTCATCGACCGTGCCGCGCCTTACTCCTATCTGGGCGCCGACGGCAAGCCCAGTGGCTATGCCATCGAGGTCTGCCAAGTCGTCGTCGATGCCATCAAATTCAAGCTGGCACAGCCCGCCTTGAAAGTGAGTTATGTGGCACTGAAAGCCGAGGACGCCGAGGAGACTGTCAGCCAGGGCGGCGTTGATTTGCTCTGCACGGCAACGGTGGAAACGCTCAAGCGCCGCGAGCGCATGTCTTACTCGATTCCGGTCGTCAGCGGCGGCATCGGTGTGCTATTGCGCGGCGACGCAGCGCAAAGCCTGCGCGATGTCTTGAGCGGCAAGCCGGCCCGCAGCGGCCCGGTCTGGCGCGGCACCACCAATGGCGGCCTGTCCAATCACACTTATGCGGTGCGTGGTGGCACGGTTACCGAGGCTTGGGTGCGCGAGCAAACACGCCGGCTTGGCGTGACCGTCAATGCGATCACCGTCGATGATTACGGCAAGGGGATCGAACTGGTGCGAGCGCGCCAGGCCGATGCATTTTTTGGTGAGCGTGCGCTGCTGAAGGACTATGTGCAGCGCAACAAGCTGAGCGGCGAGGTGCTGGTGCTGGAGCGTCGCTTTGCCGCCGAGCCGCTGGCGCTGGCGATGGGCCGCAACGAGGATGACTTGCGCCTGCTGGTGGATGGTGCTTTGAGTCGGCTGCTCAAGAGCCCCGACTTCGCCACGCTCTATGAGCGCCATTTCGGGCCGCTGGATGAAGCCAGCCGCCTGATTTACACCGGCTTTGCGCTGCCTTGAGTTGCAGGATCGCCTAGCTCTTTTTATCCAGACGAGGACTTAAGCCATGACCAGCTCCAAGCTGATCCCTTCCCGCGTACTCTG
This sequence comes from Paucibacter sp. B2R-40, assembly GCF_025717555.1. Taxonomy (GTDB): domain Bacteria; phylum Pseudomonadota; class Gammaproteobacteria; order Burkholderiales; family Burkholderiaceae_C; genus Paucibacter_A. Next base: position 123,517 of record NZ_JAJIRP010000009.1, read on the forward strand.
CGTTGACGGCGACCTGGCCGGTGAGTCCAGCACGGCCAGCCGGCGCATCCGGGCCATCGTTGGCGCGCTGCGCGAGCATGGCGTCGAGGTGATCGAGTCGCTGTCTTATGAAGATGGCCTGGCCAATCTGATCTCGGATACGTCCATCCACTGCTTGCTGCTGGATTGGTCCTTGGGCGCCAATGACGCCGCCAGCCATGCAGCCGCCACTGAGCTGTTGCGGAATCTGCGCAAGCGCAATGCGAGTCTGCCGGTGTTCCTGCTCGCCGACCGCAAGGCATCAAGCGGGCCGATGACGGTCGAGGTGGCCAGCTTGGCGGATGAGTTCATCTGGACGTTGGAGGATAGCCCGGCCTTCATCGCGCGCCGCGTTGAAGCGGCGCTGGATCGTTACTTCGACGGGCTGCTGCCGCCCTTTGCCCGCGCGCTGGTCAACTACAACCGTGATGCCGAGTATTCCTGGGCGGCGCCCGGTCACCAGGGCGGCGTGGCCTTCACCAAGTCGCCGATCGGGCGGCTGTTCCATGACGCCTACGGCGAGACGCTGTTCCGCACCGACATGGGCATCGAGCGCGGCGCCCTGGGTTCGCTGCTCTCGCACAGCGGCCCGATCGGTGAGAGCGAGCAATACGCGGCGCGCGTGTTCGGCAGCGATCGCAGCTACTCGGTGCTGAACGGCACCTCGGCCTCCAACCGCACCATCATGTCGGCCTGCATCGGCGAGCAGCAGATCGCGCTGTGCGACCGCAACTGCCACAAGTCGATCGAGCAGGGCCTGGCTATCACCGGCGGCATCCCGGTGTTTTTGCAAGCCGGGCGCAACCGCTATGGCGTGATCGGCCCTATCCACCCCGATCAGATGACGCCCGCCGCGATTGCGGCCAAGATCGCCGCCAACCCGCTGGCGGCGCAGGCCGAGTCACAGCGCGCCGTCTACAGCGTGGTGACCAACTGCACCTATGACGGCATGTGCTACGACGCCAAGAGCGCGGAAAGCCTGCTGGGCCAGAGTGTCGACCGCATCCATTTCGATGAAGCCTGGTATGGCTATGCCCGCTTCAACCCCATGTACCGTGACCGTTATGCGATGCGCGGCGCGGCCAGTAGCCATGCGGACGATGGCCCGAGCGTCTACGCGACGCACTCGACCCACAAGCTCTTGGCGGCGCTGTCGCAGACCTCCTTCATCCATGTGCGCGACGGGCGCGGTGCGATTGATCATGGTCGCTTCAACGAAGCCTATGGCGCGCAGGCCTCGACCTCGCCGCTGTACGCGTTGATCGCCAGCAATGAGGTGGCGGCCGCGATGATGGCCGGCCCTTCCGGCGAGGCGCTGACGCAGGACGTGATCGATGAGGCGATCGCCTGCCGCCAGGCCGTGGCCCAGGTGCAGCGCGAGTTGGCAGCCAAGGGCGAGTGGTTCTTCACGCCCTGGAACGCGCCTGAGGTCACCGACCCCGCCACGGGTGTGCGTTATGCATTCGCCGATGCACCGGCCGAGTTGCTGGCCCATGAGCCCACTTGCTGGGTGCTTCATCCGGGCGAGAGTTGGCATGGCTTTGACGCGCTGCCTGACGGCTGGTGCCTGCTCGACCCGATCAAGTTCGCCGTGGTGGCGCCGGGCATGCAGGATGACGGTCAGCTGTCCGAGCGTGGCATTCCTTGCGACCTGGTGACGGCCTATCTGGGCCAACACGGCATCGTGCCTTCGCGTACCACCTCGCACATGGTGTTGTTCTTGTTTTCGATGGGCGTGACCAAGGGCAAATGGGGCACTTTGATCAACACCTTGCTCGACTTCAAGCGCGACTACGACGCCAATGTGCCGCTGGCGGACGCCTTGCCGCGCGTGCTTGCCGCTGCGCCGGCACGTTATGCCGGCATGGGGCTGAAGGATCTGGGCGATGCGATGTGGGCCGAGCTACGCGCTGGCCGCATGGGGCATTGGGAAGCCGAAGCTTATGCGCAGCTGCCCAAGCCGGTTTGCACGCCGCGCGTCGCCTTTCAGGCTTTGATGGCCGGCGAGGTGGAGTTGCTGCCCTTGGACGAGATGGCCAACCGCGTCGTCACCGTCGGCGTGATTCCTTACCCGCCCGGCATCCCTATCGTGATGTCGGGCGAGAACATAGGCCCAGCCGATGGGGCCTGGATCAGTTATCTGCGCGTGCTGCAGCATTGGGCCGAGGCCTTCCCCGGGTTCGCCAAGGAGGTCGAGGGCACGATAGAGAAGGACGGCGTCTACAGCGTCTATTGCCTGAAACAGTAGGCCAGGCAGTGATCCTTGCAACAGTCCGAGAAGGGCTGATTTAGGTCAAAACGCGTGGCCGGCAAAGCAGTATCGTTTTGCCAAGGGCTGCAGTCTCAAGCGAAGTTGTCGCCCGAGTTCTTGTCGAAAAACAAGGGGCAATGATGAAGCGGATATCAACGACTTTGCTGACCGGCCATGCTTTGATGGCCTTGGTGGCAGGCAACGCTGCGGCGGCCAGCAGCTGGACCATCACCGATCTGGGCTCGGCCTACAACGTGCAAACCATGGCCTTGAACGATCAAGGCGCGGTCATCCTGGGTAACCGCATCCTGAGCCCCGTGGCCGGCGGCGGCTACTCGGTCACAGAACTGTTCAATGCGCAGGGCAATGCCAATAACTTCGGCCTCTACGGCATCAACAACAGCAACACCGTGATCGGGGTTGATCGCAATGGGGGCTCGGCGCAGGCCTTTGCATGGCAGGGCGGCGTCAGGACCAATTTGCCGCAGCTGGCCAATTGGGCCAACTACAGCTATTCCGAAGTGCGGCAAATCAATGCCAAGGGCCAGATCATCGGCAATACCGGTGATGGGGCTGCGATCTGGTCACCCGATGGCAGCGGCGGCTATGCCATCACGGAACTGGACAAGTGGAGCACGGGCAGCGCCATCAATGACGCCGGCATGGGCTTGATGAGCAATGTGAATTCGCCGACGGCCAATTTTCAAACCGGCTATTCAAACGGGCTCGGTCCCACCACCTTCATCCCCGCGCGGGCTGGCTACAGGCCTGCGGGAGCGGCGATCAACAACTCGAACACGGTGGCCGGCGCGGCTTTTTATGAAGCAGCGGGCTATAGCTGGAACCAGACTTATGTGTGGCAGGGCAGCACAGTGACGCAATTGCCTGTCAGTGCGACGGCGGCCAATTGGCAGATGAATGTGGGCGAGGTCGGCGGCATCAATGAGGCCAATATCATCGTCGGCACAGGCTCCTTTGGCCCCTACGACGGTCGCGCCATGATGTGGACACCAGGCGCCTTGGGCTGGAGCGAGATCGACTTGAACACCGTGGCCTACACGGGTGCGAGTTTTGGCAAACTGACCCAGGCCAGAGACATCAACGAGAGCGGCCAGATCCTTGGGGCTGGAGATTATTTTGACAGTGCCAGCGGCCAGTGGAGCCAACATGTCTTCCTGCTCACCCCGGTGCCTGAGCTGGCAAGTTCTTCCATGCTGCTGGCGGGCTTGCTGGGCCTGTTTGGCCTGCTGCGGCGCCGCTTGGCGACGCCGTCGCTCCGCTAGCGCCTGAGCTTGAAGACGGCTACCGCTTGCACCAACTGGCCCGCTTGCCCGCGCAAGCTCTCGGCGGCGGCGGCGGACTGCTCCACCAAGGCCGCATTTTGCTGCGTGGCTTGATCCATTTTGGTGATGGCCGCGCCGACTTGCGCGACGCCGCTGCTTTGCTGAGCACTGGCGGCGCTGATCTCGGCCACGATATCGGCCACACGCTTGATCGCACCGACGATTTCATCCATGGTCTGGCCGGCCTGCCCGACCAGATTGCTGCCGGCCTCAACGCGCTCGACGCTGTCGACAATCAAGGTTTTGATTTCACGCGCGGCTTCCGCGCTGCGCTGCGCCAGGCTGCGCACTTCGGACGCCACCACGGCGAAACCGCGCCCCTGCTCGCCGGCTCTCGCGGCCTCGACGGCCGCATTGAGCGCCAGGATATTGGTCTGGAAGGCAATGCCATCAATGACGCTGATGATGTCCGAAATCTTCCTTGAAGACTCGTTGATGCCGCGCATCGTCTCCACCACTTGCCCAACCACTTGCCCGCCTTGCTCGGCCACCATCGAGGCGTTCAAGGAGAGTTGATTCGCTTGGCGGGCGTTATCGGCGTTATGCCTGACGGTATTGCCCAGCTCATCCATGGTGGCGGCGGTTTGCTGCAAAGCCGAGGCTTGCGCCTCGGTGCGGGCGGACAGGTCTTGATTGCCCTGCGCGATCTCGGCACTGGCGGTCGCCACGCTCTCGGCATTGCTGCGCACATTGCCCACCACATCAATCAAGGAATCCTGCATGCCGCTCAGCGCGCTGAGCAAGGGCGAGAACTCGTCTTGGCTTTGGTCCCGGATTGGAACGGTCAGGTCGCCATCGCGCACGCGCTCAGCCACATCTTGCGACGCTTGCACCCGTTGACGTAGCGCTTTGGCGATCAGCACGGACAGGAATAGCAGCCCAAGCAAGCAGACCCCGACAATACCCAGCAGCAGCTTCAAGGTGGTGCCAATCTCCGACCGCACACCGTCAATGTCCGTGGTGAGCGAGTCTTGCTGGAACTTGACGGTCTCGTCCAGCACGGCCAACACTTCATTGCGAGCGGGAATTGTCTTGTCCACCAGATAGGCGAAGGCCTCTTCTTTCTTGCCGTCTTGAACCAATGCAATATTGCCCTCGGCCACTTGCCAGAAGCGGCCCAGCAGCGGCGGCAACTGGGCAAAGCGGCGCTTGCCCTCTGTAGTGAATAGCAGGTTCTCGTACGCGGCAGACATCTCTGTCACCAACTTGCGTTTGCTGCCAATGTCCTCGATCGAGGCGTTTCGTTCCGCATCGTTGCGGGCCAGCATGGCGTGGCGCAGCTGCAGAGATATTCGGGTGATATTGAGCTCCATCGCCGCAATGCGCGTCAGCTGCGGCACGCGACCTTTTTCGGTCGCCTCCGCCGTGGCTGCCACGGCATTGAGCTTGACATAGGCGGTGGCGGCCACAGCAAGCAGCGCGAGCGAAAGTGCAAACGACACCAGGTAGAGCCGCTGGGCAATACCTTTGGTGTTAAAAAAACTCATGGGGCAGACCCTTCACTTTGACAACCGGCCGTGTCAGGGCGTCGCCGAGAGCTTGTGCGCTTGGGCAACGCAGCCACTGGTCATGCTGCTGCGGAAGCGGCATTGATACTTTGACAAGTATCAATGTATTGTCGGCTCGGGCAGCTCCAAGCTTGAATGCATCAGCGTTGTTGTGAATTGCTGCACAGTTTCAATCAATAAAAAAACCCGCAGGGCTTGCGCACTGCGGGTTGGCGGTTGAAAGCTTGGCGTCAGATCAAGCGAGGGCCTTCCACTGCGCCATCAGCCCGTCCCACTTGGCGCGCGCTGCATGCACATGGCGCTCCTTGACATGGCCGTAACCGCGAATCTCCTCGGGAATGCGGGCAATCTCGGTGGCCAGGCTCAGACGCGCAGGCGTCAAGCCCTTGGCCAGGATCGCTTCGATGCTGGCGCGGTACTCGTCAATCAAGGCGCGTTCCATCTTGCGCTCGGCCGTGTAGCCGAAGATGTCAAATGTGCCGCCGCGCAGGCCCTTGAACTTGGCCAGCAAGCCAAAGGCGGGCCGAATCCAGCCGCCCATCTGCTGCTTGATCAAGTCGCCCTTGGCGTTCTTTTTGGCCAATAGCGGCGGCGCCAGGTGATGCACCAGCTTGTAGTCGCCTTCGAACTGGCTGGCCACTTGATCCAGGAACTTCTGGTCGGTGTGCAGGCGCGCGACTTCGTACTCGTCCTTGTAGGCCATCAGCTTGAATAGATAACGGGCCACCGCTTCGGTCAGTTTGTGGGTCGGGCCGCCCAGCTTGTCTTCGGCTGCGCGCACCTTGTCGACGAAGGCTTTGTAGCTCTCTGCATAGGCCGGGTCTTGGTAGTCAACCAGGAAGTCGATGCGCTTGGAGAACATCTCGTCCAGGCCGGGGCGCTTGACGATATTGATGACTTGGCGCGCCTCGAACAGGGCTCGCACGGCAGCCAGATCCTGCGCGCAGCGACGGCCCCATTCAAACGCGATCTTGTTGTTCTCGATCTGCACATTGTTCAGCTCGATCGCCCGCATCAGCGCCGCATAGCTCAAAGGCACGCGGCCTTGCTGCCAGGCATAGCCCAGCATCAGCGGGTTGGTGTAGAGCGAGTCGCCGACCAGCTTGACGGCCACTTCCTCGGCGTCAAACATGCCAACACCCGCTTGGCCAACGGCCGAGGCAACCGCGCTCTCACAAGCAGCCGCTGGGAATGACCAGTTCGCGTCATTGACCAGCGCGGCGGTCGGCGAGCCATGGGTGTTGAGCGCCACAAAGGTGCGGCCCTCGCGCATCACCGCCAGCGTGGTCTTGTTGGCGGCGACGATGGAGTCGCAGGCGATGACCAGATCGGCCTCGGCCGTGCCAACCTTGGTGCAGTGGATCGCGTCTTCGCTATTGGCAATCTGGATATGGCTCCAGGTGCTGCCGCCCTTTTGCGCCAATCCTGCGGCGTCTTGCGTGATCACGCCCTTGCCTTCCAGGTGGGCGGCCATGCCCAGCAGCTGGCCGATGGTGATGACGCCGGTGCCGCCGACGCCGGCGACGACGATGCCCCAGGCTTTTTCGGGGTTAGGGATCAAAGGCAGGGGCAGGGTGCCCAAAGCCGCGTCGAAGGGGCTCAGGCGCTTGTCCTTCTTGGGTTTCTTGAGCTGGCCGCCTTCGACGGTGACGAAGCTCGGGCAGAAGCCCTTGACGCAGGAATAGTCCTTGTTGCAGCTGTTCTGGTTGATCTGGCGCTTGCGCCCAAACTCGGTGTCCAAGGGCTCTATGCTCAAGCAGTTGGATTGAATGCTGCAATCACCGCAACCTTCGCAGACCAAGTCGTTGATAACGACGCGCTTGGCCGGGTCTGTTAACTTGCCCCGCTTGCGGCGGCGGCGCTTTTCGGTCGCGCAGGTCTGGTCATAGATGATGGCCGAGGTGCCGACGATCTCGCGGAACTCGCGCTGGATGGTGTCCAGCTCATCGCGGTGATGCGCGGTCACGCCGGGCAGCAGCGCCACGCCGTCGTACTTCTGCGGCTCATCCGTCACGATGCAAAGTTTGGCCACGCCTTCCGAGATCACGCTTTGCATGATTTGCAGGACGCTGTGGCCTTCCGCGCGCTCGCCCACTTGCTGGCCGCCGGTCATCGCGACCGCATCGTTGTAGAGGATTTTGTAGGTGATGTTGACGCCGGCGGCGATCGATTGGCGGATCGCCAGGATGCCGCTGTGGAAGTAGGTACCGTCGCCAAGATTGGAGAAGATGTGCTTCTCGTCGGTGAAGGCCGACTGCCCCACCCATGGCACGCCTTCGCCGCCCATCTGCGTGAAGGTGGCGGTGCTGCGGCCGGGCATCCAGGTGACCATATAGTGGCAGCCGATGCCGCCCACTGCGCGCGAACCTTCGGGCACGCGGGTGGAGGTGTTGTGCGGGCAGCCGCTGCAGAACCACGGCGTGCGGTCGGCACCGGCGGCGGTTTTTTCCTCGGCCTTGAGCGCATTCTCTTTGGCATCGATGATGGCAACGCGGGCGTCCAAACGTGCCATCACATCGGCGTCGACGCCGAGCTTCTTTAAACGTTTGGCGATTGCGCGGGCAATGATGGCCGGCGTCAGATCGGCCTGTGGGCGCAAGAGCCAGTTCTTGCTCGGGCTGGCCATGCCCCATTCGCCGCCCAGGGCACCCGAATCGGCGTCGTCATCGAATTTGCCCAGCACATGCGGGCGCACATCGGGGCGCCAGTTGTAGAGCTGTTCCTTGATTTGATACTCGATGACCTGGCGCTTTTCTTCCACCACGAGGATTTCTTGCAGGCCGTCGGCAAAGTCGCGCGTGATCGTCGCTTCTAGCGGCCAAACCACATTGACCTTGTGAACGCGGATGCCGAGGCGGCGGCAGGTGTCGTCGTCCAGACCCAGGTCATGCAGCGCCTGGCGGGTGTCGTTATAAGCCTTGCCGGAGGCGATCAGACCGAAGCGATCCTGCTGGGTCGAGATCACGTTGTAGTTGAGCTTATTGGCGCGCACATAGGCCAGGGCGGCGTACCACTTGTGGTCCATCATGCGCGCTTCTTGCTCCAGCGGCGCGTCGGGCCAGCGGATATGCAGGCCGCCGGCCGGCATCGGGAAGTCCTCCGGCATGATGATCTTGACGCGGTCCGGGTCGACGCTGACCGAGGCACCCGACTCGACAATCTCTTGAATCGTCTTCATGCCCGACCACAGGCCCGAGAAGCGACTCATCGCGAATGCGTGCACGCCCATGTCCAGGATGCCCTGCACGCTGCTCGGGAAGAAGACCGGGAAGCCGGCCGCCTTGAACACGTGGTCGCTCTGGTGCGCGGCGGTGGAACTCTTGGCGATATGGTCATCGGCAGCGATCGCGATCACGCCGCCATGCTTGGAGGTGCCGGCCATATTGGCGTGTTTGAAGACGTCGATGCTGCGGTCCACACCCGGGCCCTTGCCGTACCAGATGCCGAACACACCGTCGAACTTGGCTTTCTCGGGGAAGAGGTCGAGTTGCTGCGAGCCCCACACCGCAGTGGCGCCGAGTTCCTCGTTGACGCCGGGTTGGAACACGATGTGCTGTTTGGCCAGATGCTTTTTGGCCGATTGCAGCGCCTGGTCATAACCACCCAGTGGCGAGCCGCGGTAGCCGGATATGAAACCGGCGGTGTTGAGGCCGGCCATTGCGTCGCGCGTGCGCTGAAGCATCGGCAGGCGCACGAGGGCCTGCACCCCGCTCATGAACGCGCGACCCGAGTCGAGCGCGTATTTGTCGTCCAGCGTGACTTTTTCTAGCGCGCGCAGGATGTGATCGGGCAAGGGTGCATTCATGGTGGTGTCGCTTGTCTCTTGGTTTGGGGCAGGGCTGGCGCAGGTCGCTTGTGGCGACTTCGCCCCCTTTGGGTATGGGCAGTATTACCGGGTAGGGCAGTGTAGGGAAAGCGCGGCGTTTGGTGCTTGCTTTTTGCTGTTGCAATTTTGATTCAAGAGCAATAATCATGCTGCAAACGTCAAAAGGAGTACAGATTGGCATCTCGAAAGCCAGAAACAGGGCATGGCCGGGCGAAAGCCTTGGCCAAAACAGCGCTGAACATTGCGCCGGCGCCGGCTGGCAGCCCAACGCTGGATGGCGAAGGCGCCGGTGGCGACACCCTGGATCGTTTCCACATTGCCATCCTGGCCGAGCTGCAACGCGATGCTCGCTTGTCGAATGCTGAGCTGTCGGCGCGCATCGGCCTGTCCACCGCCCCGACCTGGCGGCGTGTGCGCTGGCTGGAAGAGCAGGGCTTCATCACCGGCTACCGCGCCGAGATCGACCGCCGCAAGATCGGCCTGGGCGTGCTGGCCTTTGTGCGCCTGGACGCCGACCGCAACACCGGCGCCTCGACCAAGCCGCTGGAAGATGCGATCCGGCAATTGCCCGAAGTGATCTCCTGCCACTACATCTCGGGCGCCGGCACTTTTGAGCTGCAGGTCCTGGCGACCGACCTCGATGCCTTCAGCCGCTTCACCATCGACACCTTGTTGAACCTGCCTAACGTCAAGGATGTACATACCAGCTTTTCGCTTGGCGAGGTCAAGGCCAGTGGCGGTGTGCCGCTGGCGCATTTGGGTGGTGGCTGAAACCGTAGCTGTGTAGTGGCTCTTAAAGGAATACAAATGTTTGTGACCACACTGGGGGCCAAGGATTTGGAAAGGCGCAGTCTTGCGTGGCTGAAGCGGGCTTCCCGCTTGGCAGGCGGCGCCTTGATCTTGTCCTTGTTCTTGATCCTGGGGCCTCTGCATTTGTTGGAGCCCCTGAATTTGCTGCCCCATTTCGCGCTCATCACCAGCGCTGCCGTTTTGCTGCTGCGCGCCTACACGGTGCCCGCCAAGCAGTGGTGGAAAAAGCTGATCAAGGTTCTCGTGGTTCTGCTGATCGCGCTGAGCTTGGCCGCACTTTCGTTTGGAATCTTGATGACCACTTCTTTGCAGCTGAGCGCGAAGACCACTCAAGACATAGATTGCGGCCCGTCGCTGGAGTGCCGTGTGTACAGCCGGGGGAATTTTGGGAACTACTGGCAGGACCTCGTCCAGCGTCAGCGCTACCTCGGCTTCATTTATGTGGAAACTCCCTTGACACAGTTCGATCGGGAAGTCGTCAAGACCATGCGCTTCGATGCGCAGGCGCAAGGTCTGATTCTTGAGGTGGAGGAGTATGGCCAGGCGCCGCGCACGGTAAAAATTGCTTTGCCCAAGTGATGGCGTTGCAAGGGCAAGTGTGGGAATGCAAGATGACTCGGTGCCTTGACCCAGCCACTGGAAGGTGCCATCAGGCAGTCGCCGGGGTGATCTCAGGCGGTGCATGCCGCTGGGGCACCTGATCGCCTGGCCTCGAATGGGCTGAATCACCGCCCCTGTGTGATGGTCGCCCGGCCTGTTCCACGAGTGGGTCGGCCGCCCTCAGTTAAGCTGGGTATTTTCCCGAAGCCCTTTCGCGGAACCCCTGTTGCTTGAACCGAGAGAAGGCCATGCACGCCGTCAATTTGAAGCTCACACTTGCCAGCGTCACAGAGCCATGGCGGCCAAGCACGGTCGCTCATTTCAATGGCAACGAGGTGATGGTCGCCAAGGGCCGCGGCAGCTACCCCTGGCACAAACATGAAGAGTCGGATGACCTCTTCCTTGTCTTGCAAGGCCGTTTGATGCTGGAGTTACGTGATCGCCAAATTCATCTGGCGGCCGGCGAAATGTTCGTCGTGCCCAAGGGCGTCGAGCACCGGCCGGTGGTGGCCGAGGGCGAAGAAGCTCACTTCATGCTGATCGAGCCGCCCGGCACGGCCAAGAGCGGCACCACGCTGGTCGAGTGATCCGGCTTTCGCCCGCATCACCCCAAAGCGGCGGCCCGTTCAAGTGCCTGCCGCTACCATCAGCGGCACTCAATCAGGAGCCAGCATGAGTCAGGGCGCACGCCTTCCTTTCAAGCATTTCTTGCTCGCCTTGGCCGTGGTAGCGATTTGGGGCAGTAACTTCGTCGTCATACGGCTGGGGCTGAACGCCTTGCCGCCGCTGCTGTTCGCAACTCTGAGATTCAGCTTCGCGGTATTGCCGGCGATCTTCTTCCTCAAGAAGCCCGATCTGCCTTGGCGCAATCTGGCCAGCTATGGGCTCTTGATCGGCGTTGGCCAATTCGGCCTGCTGTTCCTGGCCATGCGCAGCAATATCTCGCCGGGCCTGGCGTCCTTGGTGATACAGACGCAAGTCTTTTTTACCTTGATGCTGTCGATGCGGCTGAACAAGGAAGGTGTGCAAGGTTATCAATGGCTAGCCTTGCTGCTCGCCGCCAGCGGCATCGCCTTGATCGCGAGTCACACCGACGGCAGCGCCACGCCCTTGGGGCTGCTCATGATCCTCGCCGCCGCCTTCAGTTGGGCCTGCGCCAATATGGTCGGCAAGCAGGCCGGTCGGGTCAATATGCTGGCCTATATGGTCTGGACGAGCGTCTTCGCCGTGCCGCCCTTGCTGGCGCTGTCCTTGATCGTTGAGGGGCCAACGGCCATGGCGGCAGGCCTGGCCCGGGCTGATGCGACGACCTGGGCCGCCGTGCTCTGGCAGGCCGTCGGCAACACCTTGTTCGGCTATGCAGCCTGGGGCTGGCTGCTGGCCCGCCATGCGCCGGCCACCGTCGTGCCGATGGCCTTGCTGGTGCCGGTGTTTGGCATGAGCACGGCGGCGCTGGTGCTGGGCGAGAGCCTACCGGCCTGGAAGCTGATCGCAGCGGGCCTGGTGTTGAGTGGCCTGGCGCTCAACCTGCTGTGGCCGCTGCGGCCGTGGCGGGTTCGCGCCTGACATTGATCTAGAGCAGGCGGGGCTCAATAGCTGGGATTTGGCAGGCGGAGTGGAGATTAGGATGGGGCGATGAACGCCTCATACCCACTCGCCCTGCTCAAACAGCCGCCTCGCTATCTGTTCTTCACCGGCAAGGGCGGCGTGGGCAAGACTTCGTGCTCGACGGCGGTGGCGCTGGCTTTGGCGGACAGGGGGCTGCGGGTGCTGCTGGTCAGTACCGACACGGCCTCAAATTTGGACGAGATGCTGGGCGTGCCGCTGCGCAACCACCCGGTCGCGGTTCCCGGCGCGCCAGGGCTGTCGGTCTTGAATATCGACCCGAATCAAGCCGCCGAAGATTACCGCCTGCGGGTCTTGGATCAGTTGGCTGCTGAAGTTAGCGAAGCCGAGCGCAGCACGGTGCGCGAACAGTTGTCGGGCGCCTGCACGACCGAGATTGCCGCTTTTGACGAGTTCGCGACGCTGCTGGCCGAGCCACCGGCGGATTTTGATCACATCATTTTTGACACCGCGCCAACCGGTCATACGCTGCGCTTGTTGAGCCTGCCCAAGGCTTGGAGCGGATTCCTCGCCGACAACGACCGAGGTGCTTCCTGCCTAGGCCCGCATTCGGGCCTGAAGATGCAAGAGCAGCGCTTTCAAGCGGCCTTGGCCGCCCTGACCGACCCGGCCTTGACCGAGGTGGTGCTGGTGACGCGGGCCGAGGTGGCCGCCTTGGCCGAAGCCGGCCGCACCTCGGCGGAGCTGCGCGAGTTGGGCTTGAACCGCCAGCGCTTGCTGGTCAATGGCGTGTTCAAGGCCAGCGACCGCGCTGACACGGTTGCGCTGGCTTTGGAGGCGCAAGCTGAAGCCGCGCTCGCAGCGATGCCGCCCGCCTTGCTGGATTTACCGCGTGACCAGGTGCCGCTGCGCTCTTTTGACACCGTGGGTTTGCCGGCCTTGCGAGGCTTGTTGAGTGAATCGCCCGCTGGCCATGCGACTTCGGCCGCGTTGTCGCTACCCGCTCAACTCGACGCCGCTAGCCTGGGCGCGCTCTGCGATGACTTGGCTGCTGCGGGCCATGGCCTGATCATGGTGATGGGCAAGGGCGGCGTAGGCAAGACCACGATTGCGGCGGCACTGGCGATCGGCCTGGTGCAACGCGGCCATGCGGTTCATCTGACGACCACCGATCCGGCCGCCCATGTGCTGCCGACCGTACACGGCGATTTGGCCGGGCTGCGCGTCGACTGCATAGACCCCAAGCGCGAAACCGAGCTGTACATCGCCAAGATCATGGCGGCTCGTGGGCGCACGCTTGACGATGCTGGGCGCGCGCTCTTGCTGGAGGACTTGCAATCACCTTGCACCGAGGAGGTCGCGGTGTTCCATGCCTTCTCGCGCGTGGTCAGCGAAGCGCGCAGCGCCTTTGTGGTGATGGACACCGCGCCGACCGGCCACTCGCTGCTGCTGATGGACGCCACCGGCGCCTACCATCGGCAAATGATGCGTGAGTTCGAGGGGCGCAATTCGGCGGGCCGGGTACTGACTCCTTTGATGCGCCTGCAAGACCCGCAACACACCCGCATCATCATTGCGACGCTGGCCGAGCAAACACCAGTCTCGCAGGCGGTGGCGCTGCAAGACGATCTCAAACGCGCCGGCATCACGCCGTTTGCCTGGGTCATCAATCGCAGCCTGCTGGCCGCTGGTGCGCGTGACCCTTTGCTAACGGCGCGGCTGATTGGTGAGCAGCGCCAGGTGCAACGCATCCGCGCCGGCCTGGCCGAGCGGCTCTATGTCTTGCCTTGGTCGGCCACACCGCCGGTGGGCGTGGCGGCCTTGGCGGGTTTGACGGCCTCGTGAATCGCCGCACCTGGTGAGTGCAAGCAAACGGCTTCAGTTCGCATGCTCGTGCGTATGCGTATGCACCGTTTGAGCTTGCAGGCCGCTGCTCAAGGCATGGGCCAGCGCGAGCAAGGTATCAAAGCGCTTGCGAGCCTCGGAACGCTTCTTCGAGGCGATCGCAGTCAGGTCGGGCGGGCTCAGCGGCTCGCAGCTCAATTGATAGTCGCCGTCCGTGCGTTGTCGCGCCCCCATTTCTTCCCACAGGCTGTTGTAGTCGGCAAAAATCTTGCCCTTGCGCGCAGCGCTTCGATGGGCGAGGTTGGCGTTGCCAACCAGCAAGAGCTGGCGACAACCATAGCCATGACCTAAATGTGCCAGCAATCGCAGCATCAGGCATTTGGGACGCAGGCCATGGAAATCTTGAGTGGCTTGGCGGATGTGTTGGAGGCCGTCTTCGCCCTGCGGCCCTTGCATGCAGCCTATGCCCAGCGCCAGCTGGGTGCTCTCGCGGAAGAAAGAAAACGCCGCCGAGTAGATCAGCGTCTCGCCTTGCACCAGGCGCAGCACCAGTTCGCCTTCACGTTCGAGTGGCGCGATCGCCGACAACTCAATGCCGTAGCTCGCGCCGCTTTTGCCCTCGACTTGGGCCAGTAGCACTGCTTGCTGCGCGGCGCGCACGACCAAGGGGGCTAGGCCTTGACTGAAGATGAAGTGGTAATGCGCCTGCAGCAAAGCCAGCCTTTGGCTGCAGTTCAGGGTGTTGCTCAGGTAGGGGCGGTAGATCTTCAAGACCAGGCTCGGCTTGTGCTTGACCAGCTCGCTGAACGGTGAGTGGGCATTCAGCAACTGCAACCAGGCGGAAGTGGCCGGCCGGTTGGCGAAAGCTCGCCAGCCGATCTTGATGCTTTCACGTAAACGGGGCAGGCCTTGCCTTCCGCTCAGGCCCGAATTGAGGGTGATGGTTTGCGACAAAGTGGGGTCTTCAGCGGGGCGGTGGACGGCCGCGGATGGAGCAGCTGGTGCGATCGGGGGTCAATGGCGCGCGGGCCAGACTTCTTATGGGTCTGTGGCCGCAAGGTAATGAATTGTAAATCTTTGTGTTTTGGTAAAACTGCCTTGACACCTCCCTCTGATGGGGGTGTCGGGCGGCAAATCGTCACGATTCAAGGCATGTTTCGCGTCAGCTCCAGCACCAGCTGGGCCATGCGGCCCATGCTGAAGAGCGACCCGGGCCAAGCTCAGTTCCGGCGCGCCCCCATCCCGGCTAACGCCGCTGGGCTGCGACCCACTGTTCTCGCGTCACGAGCTAAAGCCCGAGACGCTTGCAATCCACCGCAAGAGGCCCGTTCGAGGCCACCGTCATGGCTTCCGGCACCGTGGCCTCAACTGCTTTAGCCATCGCGCCGACGTAGACGGTGTCGCTTCAGACCTAGCGATAGGCGTACAGGCCCGCTCACGCAGGTGAGTGCTCCAGCAAGCTGATGTCTTGCTTCAGGCCTTCGTCTGAAAACCAGTACCAGTCAGCGCGGACGGTGAAACGGCGAGACGCCTTGAGCTTGAGGGCCGCTCGCCGTTTTTGCAGCCCGTTTCAGCCGCGCCGGCGATGAATCGCGCCAGCGCCGATCGCCAGCAGGCCCAGGCCCATCAAGGCCCAGCTGCTTGGTTCAGGCACTGCCGTGATGTTGTAGGTGATGTCCTGCTCGAAGGTCCATTGGCCCGCAAACGGTCCGGTCGGCGAAGAATTGACGGTCCAGCGCACTTGATGATTGCCTGCGGACAGTCCCTCCATCGCGATCAGATAGCCATCTGAAATGGCCGGGAAGATGCCGGCGGGCCAGCCGCCCAGATTGTCTGCGCCGACATGCAAAGGGAACAAGTCGGTTGATTGGCGGAATTGGCCCAGCGACGAATAGCCGGCTGGCAGCAAGGCAGGCGCACCGTCGACGGTGAGCGACATGCTGTTGATCGTGCCCAATACATGGCCGGCAATGAAGCGAAGGTCAGCTTCGGTCTCGTTGGCATCGGGCCAGCCGGTGACGACCTGAAGATTCAGCAACAGGGTCTGGTCGGGGCGCACCGTCACGTTGCGAACCACCGGGGTCGGGGTGAAGGATCCGGGCAGAAAGAAGAATCCTCCTTGGTCGCCAAGCTGTGTGTTGGCGCCAGGCCCATCGAGGAGGGGGTTGGTGGCGGCGGGAATCGAGACCCACCATTGACTGAACTGGGCCAACCTGAAACGCTGGTCGTAGCCGGCAACGAGGGCGTCGGGGGCGATCAGCTGCTGCGCCAGCGAGGGGCCGGCCGCGATGGCAAGCAGGGCGGCCGCAGCCAGCGGGAGCAGTTGGCGCCTGACGCCGCTAGCTGCGTGGCCATGTTGTGTTGCTACGTTTGACATGTCGTACATCCTTTGAATTGAGGTTCGAAGATAGTTCTCAGCCTGTGCCGCAAAGCTCACGCGCGCCTGCGATGAATCGCGCCGGCCCCGATGGCCAGCAGGCCCAGGCCCATCAAGGCCCAGGTGCCAGGCTCGGGCACGGCGTTGATGTTGTAGGTGACGTCGTACGAGGTCGGGGGGCCGCCGGCGTAGGGGCCGGTGGAGACAAAGGTCGAGGTGAAGTGCAGCTGATGTTGGCCGGCCGACAAGCCTTCCAAGGCAAAGGTGTAGCCCAAGGTGACGGCTGGAAAGGTGCCCGTTGGGTAGCCCCACATGCTTTCAATAATGCCGCCGGGCGGCAAGCTCAGTGGGAACAGCGGGCTCGCCTGCAGGAAGGGGTCCAGTGAATTGATGCCATTGGGCAACAGAGCCGGCGCACCATCGACCGTGACCGTTAGATTGCTTACATCGCCCAGCGCATAGGCCGCGTGCGTGCGCATATCGGCCTCGGTGTAAACCTGGGCGTCCGCCCAGTAAATGATGGTGACCGGGCTGAACACCAAGGTCTGGTCGGTTCGCACCGTCACATTGCGTACAACGGGATCTTGGGAAAACGTCGAGGCGAGAAAGAAGTAGCTGCCCTGGTCGCCCTGCGCGGTATGGGCGCCGGTCATGTCGAGTATGGGGTTGGTCGCCGGTAGGATGGAGAATTCCCATTGCGCCATTTGGGCCGATAAGAAGCTCTGGCTGTAGCCGCCGACCATGGTGTCGGGTGCAATCAGTTGCTGCGCCCGCAAAGGCACGGCCGCGATGGCAAGGATGGTGGCTGCTGCGAGTGGGGCCAATTGCCGCGCGATGGCGGCGGTGGCGTGGCGGGTGAGTGGTTTTGACATGGCGCATCTCCCAAGGATTGACAAAGGAAGGCAGGCGGCTTGCCTGCCAAGTGCACGGCGTCGGTTTGCCGTGCGGCCAATGTCCTACTTGCTGGGGTCGGCGTCCTTAAGGCGCCTGAAACAGGCCTGAAAAGTTCTGAAACTGCACGGGCAAGGCAGTAGTTAGGGGGCAGCGTCTCTATCATCGCCAGCAAGCGGTCTTGCGACGAGCAACTTGCAACTTGCAACTTGCAAAAAAGGCGGCCGAGCATTGAGGAGTCAGCGATGGTGATGACCCAGACTTACCCGGACGCCGGGCTATCGAGCAATGCAGTTGTCCCGCCGTCTGGCGCCGGCGCGCGGCGCTGGAAATGGATATTGCTCGGCCTTTGCCTGTGCTGCGCCGGCATGCGGCTGTGGGCAATGGCTTATCTGGAGCGCTCGGTCGTGCCTGCGGCGGCGGGCGGCATGGGCGTGGTCATGAAGGGCCCCTTGAGTGGCCCCCATTGGATGACGACGGTGGTGAGCATGGAGCCCGAAGCCGACCTTGCCCGCCAGGGCGTCAAGGCGGGTGATCGCCTGACCTTTGACCAGATAGGCGACCGTTGGCGCATCAAGGGCGTGGATGAGTTGATCCCCGTCACGATCGAGTCCAACGGTGAATGGCGCCAGCTATGGGTCCGCACCGAGCCTCAACCAGATCGCGTTGACGCCGTGGGAGTCATGCGCGAGTTCAGCGGCTTGGTCGAGAGCTGGCTGGCCTTGACGATTGCGGCGGTGCTGAGTTGGCGGCGTTCGGACAGTCGGGCCATGCGTGCCTTGGCGATCGCCTTGGCGCTCTACAGCATTGCCGACGTGGGCATGCGTTTGCCGGCAGGCACGGTGCAGGCTTTCATGATGTTCTACGGCTCCTTTGTGAATACCTTGCTCATCGCGGCAAGCTATCTGTACTTCGCCATCGCCTATCCGGATGAGCAAAGCCGGTTCTCGCGAACCGGGGTCCGGCGCGGCTTCGCCCTGCTGGTTTGCCTAGGTTTGGCGGTCAATGTGTTCGAGCTGGTCTTTCATTTTCGGCTCACGCCATTCGAGCCACCGTATTGGAAACTGGTCTTCGAGCGACTGGGCGGCAGCTTTGTCTATTTGGTCGACATCGCGACCTTGGTGTTTTTGTGGCTGGCTTGGCGGCGCGCCAGCGGTGTGGCGAGGTACCGCGCCGCTTGGATAGGCGTTTGCGTCGCTGTCATGGTGAGTGGCTCGATTGTTTTCGTCATCATGGGCAACTTGCCGGGGCGCACGTTGCAGCGCGAGTTGGTCATGGATTTCATTCAAATTGCATTGGCGATGCTGTCTATGCTGGGCTTGGCGTACGCCGTGCTGCGCCACCGCGTGTTCGGTTTTGGCTTCGCGCTCAACCGTGCCTTGGTCTGGGGCTTGGTGCTGGCGGTTCTGGTGGCCGGTGTGGCTACGCTGCGCATGATTGGGAGCCGCTGGCCGCTGCTGGCCGACCCGCGCATTGCGGCCGGCGTGACTGTGCCGCTGGCGCTGGTGTTCTCCAGCACGGTGCCGCGCTTGCGAGTCTGGGCCGATGACATCGTGCAGCGGCTTTTCTATCGCAACTGGCGCAGCAAGGAAGAAGCGCTGTGGACGGCGGCGACGGCGGCGGTCGGCCTGCAAGGGCAGGACGTGCTGTTAAGCCATTACTTGCGCGCCATCAAGCGATTTGCAGGCGGGGCCGAGGTGTCGGTTTTCCGCGTGCAGACAGCGGCGCGGACTCCGGCTTGCGCTCGCTTGGCCGCCACCGCAGCCACGGCGCCCGAGCTTTTGAGTATGGAGGCAGCCGATTTGCGCAGCATCCAAGCGCACCGCCTGCCGGCTGCCTTGTCGGCGCTGGTCGGTGTGGACGGTTTGGCGGTGCCGATCAAACACCGCGATCAATTGACCGGTTTCTTGCTGCTGCACACCCGGCCCGAAGGCGCACCCTATCGCCCCGACGAGGTGCGTGCGTTGGCCCGCGCCACCGACATGATGCAAGAGGATTTGCAGGCCGACGCCGGGCGCACCCAGGCGCAGCTGCTGGAGCAAAAACTCGCTGCCGAGTTGCAAGCGCGAGAGGCCGCGCAGTCGGCCAATGCGGCCAAGAGCGCTTTTCTGGCCACCGTCAGCCACGAGATCCGCACGCCTATGAATGGCGTGATCGGCATGAGCGGGCTGCTGCTCAATTCGCAGCTGACCGAGGAGCAGCGCGACAACGCGCAAACCATCCGCGACTCGGCCGAGGCGCTGCTGAGCATCATCAATGACGTGCTCGATTTCTCCAAGATCGAGGCCGGCCGGATGGAGCTGGAGGACCAGCCCTTTGAGCTGCGCGAATGCGTGCGCCTGGCGCTCGATCTGGTGAGCGTGCGCGCCAGCCAAAAAGGCTTGCGCCTGAGCTGCCATTTCGAGGCCAATGTGCCCGAGGCGGTGCAGGGCGACGCCGCCCATCTGCGCCAGATCCTGCTCAATCTGCTCAGCAATGCGCTCAAGTTCACCGACAAGGGTGAAGTCGTATTGAGTGTGTCGGCGCCCAGCGAGGGGCGGCTGGCGTTTGAGGTGCGCGACACCGGCATCGGCCTCAGCGCCGAGGGCAGCGCGCGCTTGTTCCAGCGTTTCAGCCAGGCCGACAGCAGCATCAACAGCCGCTATGGCGGCAGCGGCCTGGGCCTGGCCATCAGCAAACAATTGGCCGAACTGATGGGCGGCAGCATGGCTGTGGACAGCGCCGGGCCGGGGCAGGGCAGCCGCTTCTACTTTGACATCCAGGCGCGTGCGGTGGCACTGGCGCCGCGACCCCAGCGGGTGGTGCCAGCGCCAACCGAGTTGGACCCCAATATGGCCGCGCGCCATCCGCTGCGCATCCTCTTGGCCGAGGACAACGGCGTCAACCAAAAGCTCGGCCTGCGCCTGCTGGAACAGATGGGCTACCGAGCCGACCTGGCCAGCAATGGGCGCGAGGCGGTGCAGAGTGTCGAGCGCCAGACTTACGATCTGGTGCTGATGGATGTGCGCATGCCCGAGATGGACGGGCTGCAGGCTAGCCGCGCCATCACGGGGCGCTGGCCGCCGGGCCAGCGCCCGCGCATCGTCGCGATGACGGCCAACGCCCTCAACGGCGACCGGCCACAATGCCTGGCGGCGGGCATGGATGAGCACTTGAGCAAGCCCTTGCGCGTCGAGGCCTTGATCGTCGAGCTGAGCGCCACTGCCCGTAGAGTTGATGCGTAATGTCGAGACAAACACCATGAACCAGCCCTTGCTAGAACCGCTTGTCTTCGAAGCCCTGCAGGCCAATGCGGGCGCTGACTTTGTGCTGCAACTGCTGGAGGCCTTCGCCGAGGAGGCGCCGCTGCTGGCGCAGCAGCTGCGCGAGGCGGCGGCGGGCGGTGACAGCACTCAATTCGAGACCATTGCGCACAGCTTGAAGAGCAATGGCGTTACCTTTGGTGCGGCGCGCTTGGCCGAACTGGCCGGCCGGCTGGAATGCCATGGCCTGGCGGCGGGCGGCGCGGCCATCAGCGCTGCGCTCGATGAGTTGACGGCCGAGATCGCGGCCGCCTTGCTGGCTCTGCAAGCGGCGGCGCGGCTATGAGCGGCAGCCCCGTTACCAAACTCGTGTTCGGCCATGTCGAGCTGCGCTTGGGCGAACGCCGCGTGCTGGTCGATGGCCAAACCGTTGCCCTGGGCAGCCGTAGCTTTGATCTGCTCAAGGCCCTGGTTAACAAGCGCGAGCGCGTTGTCAGCAAGGAAGAATTGCTCGATGAGGTGTGGCCGGGCTTGGTCGTCGAGGAGAACAATCTGCAAGTGCAGATTTCGGGTCTGCGCCGCGTGCTGGGCGCCGCGGCGATTGCGACCGTGCCGGGCCTGGGCTACCAATTTACGCTGCCTTTGGGTCCGGCCGAAACTGCCGAAACAGCAGAAGCGACCGACAAAAGGCAACCGGCTCAACAAGCGCAACAAAAAACGCTGGCTTTGGCGGGCAGTCTGTCAGCGCGCGTGCTGGTGGCCGATGACAACCGGGTCAACCGGCTGCTGCTGTGCCGCTCGCTGGAGCTGATGGGGCATCAGGTCAGCGCGGCTGCGAATGGCCGGGCAGCACTTGAGATGCTCAGGCAGCAGCCGTTTGATTTGCTGCTGCTCGATCTGGCGATGCCCGAGCTGGATGGCTTTGGCTTGCTGCAAGAGCGGGCCGGCGACGCCGCGCTGTGCGAGGTGGCGGTGATCGTGACCAGCGCCTTGGGCGGCGTGGCGCCAGTGGCGCGCTGCATCGAGCTGGGGGTGGAAGACTTTCTGCACAAGCCGGTTGATCCCTGGTTGCTCAAGGCGCGCGTGGATGCCAGCTTGAACGCCAAGCTGCTGCGTGATCAGCAGCGCGACGCGTTGCGCCGCTTGATGCCGGCCGGCCCCAGCGCGGCCCGCTGCTTGCCCGATGTGACCGTCTTGGTCGCCGGCCTGCATGGGCTGGCCGCGCTGGACCTGTCGCCCGATCAGATGCAAGAGCTGCTGAGCGACTGGTGCACCTTGATGTTTGATGCCATCGATGGGCGTGGCGGCGAGCTCGCGCAGTTCAGTGGCGATGGCTTGTTGGCCTTGTTCAGCGAGCCGCAGGCGGCTGTGCAAGCAGCGCAGGAGATGGGCGATCTGATGCGCGTGTTCAATGAAGAGCGGCTGATCGCGGAATTGGCGACGGTCAACTTGGGCTGCGGCTTGGCGCGCGGCCAGGTCTTGGCCTGCTCGGCCGCCACCAGCAGCCGCGCGGCCTATGCCTGCATAGGCGCGCCGGTTGCTCAGGCGCAGCGCTTGGCGGCGGCGTGCTCGCTAGGAACGGCGGCGGGAGAGGCCGTATTTCTGATGGATGCCGCCACGCGGGCCGGGCTGAGCGCCGAGTTCGAGATCATTGCCGTAGCGCAGAGCGGGGCGGAAGCTGCTTACTCCCTGCTCTAGGTCGCCGCTGAAAGCGGCAATTTATGGGCGAAAATTCTCGGCTTGCTGCCCTCGCGTTGGCGCTTATGCTGCACGCATGAAGATGCATCCCTTTCGCTTCGGTGTCGGCTTGGCTTTGGCGCTCACCGCAGTCGCCGCCGGTGCGGCTGATTTACCAACATCTGTCGGCCCACGTCAAAACCTCTGGGTCGAAGTCCGCTGGGTGGACAGTGCGGTCAGCGGCGCAGCAATGGCGGCGATACGCGATGGCTCGGTCGTGGTCGGCACGGCGGGCTCGGTGTCCTCGCGAGGCAGTGTCGGCTTCAACACGCAGCGGCGTGACGAGCAGCAGGTGCAGCGCTTGTTGGTGCTCAACGGCGATCAGGCTTCGGTGCAATTGACAGAAACGACGCCCGTGCAGTGGCTGGACTTTGGCGTGCAGTTTGATGCCGCTGCGGGTGGGGCAGGTGGGGCTGGCGGGGCGACCCCCCTGCCAGCGGCCGGAGGAGCCAATTCGAATGTCAACCGGGGCTGGGCCGTGCCAAGGCAGGGCGTCACCGAGCAGACCCAAGGCTTCACTGTCACGCCGCATTGGCCGGGTGGACAACAGCCGGTGCGGGTGGAGCTCAGGGCGCAGGGCAGCAGCGGCTCCGGTAACTTGCTGCAAGGCCAATCTCAGGCTCAAACACAGGCGCAAGTCCTCAGCACCGTCTCGGTGGGCCTAGGCCAATGGCTGACCGTGGCTCGCAGCGGCGCGGCCACGCAGCGCCAGGAGCGCGGCGTGATCAGCAGCCGCAGCGCCGAGACGCAGAGGACGCGGGAGTTGCAGTTGCGCGTCGATCTGGCTCCCTGAAATGGGGTCAGGTTCATTTATTGGCTAGTTTCAGTTGCCGACGGTGATGCCGCTATGCTCAGGCACCGGTCGCGCGGGTCGCGAAGTCAAATGTAGGACTGCTTCATGACCCTCTGCCCCATCGCCATCGCCGTAGGCTGCCGCAAATGCCCGATCTTCAAGGTCTGCCCGGTCAAGGGCTTGATCGGCGATATGCCTGACTCGGCGGCGCCACCCGAGAAACCCAAGGCTGCGGCAAAAAAGACCAGCAGCGCCGCGAAAAAACCTCGCTGAACTCGGCGCGCCTGCGGGCTGCTACCAGGGCAGTTGCTCGCCCGTGTAGCTGAGGAACTGCCCGCTGTCCGCTGGCTTCAGCCCATCCAGCACTGCCAACAACTCGCCCGCCGCAACTGCGGCTGGCCGGCCGATTTCGGCACCGCGAAACGGCGCCGACAAGGCCGAGCTGACCGTGCCCGGATGCAAGGCGACGAGCACCGTCTGCGGCTGGCTGCGGCGCAGCTCGATGGCGGCCGTCTTGATCAGCATATTCAGCGCCGCCTTGGATGCGCGGTAGCTGTACCAGCCGCCCAGGCGGTTGTCTTCGATGCTGCCGACTTTGGCAGACAGCAGGGCCATCACGCCGCGTTGGCGGTCCAGCAAGGGGCTGAAATGGCGCAGCAGCAGGGCGGGGCCGAAGGTGTTGACGGCGAAGGTGCTCAGCATCTGCGCGTAGCTGAGCTGGCTCAATTGCTTCTCGGGCATGAAGTCCGGGCCGTGCAAGATGCCGGCGGCGTTGATGATCAGCTGAAACGGCCCGGCCTGAGCCAAGTCGGCGGCGGCCGCTGCGATGCTGGCTTCTTCTGCAAAGTCAATCGCCGGTGCGGCGTCTCGCCCCAAACCGAGTGCGAGCCCGCAGCGTGGGTCGGCCTGCAAGGCTTGCACAAAAGCGGCTCCAATCGCGCCGCTGGCCCCCACCACCAGCGCCCGGTAGCCCTCGGGCATGGAAGTGAGCGCGCTCACTGCCAACCTTGGCGCCACAGGGCCGGGTCTTGCAAGTCGCGCCAAGCGATGCGCTGGCTGCGCTTGGAGATCACCGCCTCCAACTCGACAGCTTCGACCGCCAAGGTCGTTTTCTTGGGGCCCGCACTCTCTTCAATTGGAGCGTTGAAGACCTGGGTTACCAAGAAATGCTTTTCCTTGGCCAGCGGCCGCATGGCTGTCCATTTGCTGAGCAGCAGTTTTTTCGGGTGTATCAAGTTCATGGCGCTGAGCCTAGCCTAAACCGCTTAAGCGTGGCTGCGCATATGGCATTGCCTGGGCAAACGCCAGGTGATCGGCCGGCCAGCCATTCACAGGCAGAGATGCGCGGCAGAATCCGCGCTTCGAGTTCATTGCATTGGGGCTTTGTCATGTCGTCATCGCAGCATGTGGCCGTTGTGGGCGCCGGCCTGGCCGGCTTGGCCTGCGCGACGGCCTTGGTCGCCGCGGGCCACCGGGTCACGGTGTTTGAAAAAAGCCGCGGTGTGGCCGGTCGCATGAGCACTCGCCGTGGCGAGGGCTGGCACTGCGATCACGGGGCACAGTACTTCACTGCACGCAGCAGCAGTTTCAGCGCCGAGGTGGCCCGCTGGGTGGAGGCCGGGGTGGCCAAGCTTTGGGTGCCTCGCTTGGCCGTGTTCGGTGAAGCCGCGCTGCACCGGGCTGACGCGGCGCTGCAGCGTTATGTCGGCGCGCCGCAAATGACCGCGCCGGCGCAGTGGCTGGCCAGCGCCTTGCCCGCACCGGTCAAATTGGGCGTGCAGATCGAAGGCTTGCAGCGCGTTGGTGCCGCATGGCGGCTGCAGGTGGGCGCAGCCCTGCTTGAAGATGAATTTGATGCCGTGGTGCTGGCGCTGCCGGCCCCGCAGGCGGCCGCCTTGCTGCAAGACTGCGCGCCGGCCTTGGCGCAGCAGGCGGCTGCGGTGCGCATGCGCCCGAGCTGGGCCTTGATGCTGAATTACGCCGCGCCGCTGGAGCTGGGCTTCGAGGCCGCCTTCGTCAACCAAGGGCCGCTGCGCTGGGTGGCGCGCAACAACAGCAAGCCGGGCCGCAGCGGCGCCGAGAGCTGGCTTTTGCATGCGCAGCCCGAATGGAGCGAGGCGAGGCTGCAAATGCCTGCCGAGCAGGTGGCGGCAGAACTGCAGGAGGCCTTTGCAGCCTTGGGTGCGCCGCCCGCCGAGCAGTGGAACGCACATCGCTGGCTATATGCCGATACCGCACCCGCGCATGAAGGCCCGCCCGCCCAGTCCGTTTGGGATGAGGCCTCGGGACTCGGCCTTTGCGGCGACTGGCTCGGCGCAGGCAAGGTCGAGGGTGCCTGGCTGAGTGGGCAAAGGCTGGCGCAGCAGATGGTGGCCATGGCGAACACGATGTCTCGAGCAAGTAATTCCTAGGGATCCTAGGGGCGAATACGGAGGCCGGCAAGCCTCACGATCGGGCACAATTTGCCGTAGAGATGCAATGCTAGCTTGCATGGAGGTTTAGACATGCCTGCAGTACCGAAGCCCGATCAGGAGTTGGACAGATTGAGCGCTTTGCAGGGTTTGCAGGTGCTGGATAGCTTGCCCGAGCCTGAGTTCGATGCCTTGGTGCAGGCCGCAGCTTTGGTCTGCACGGTACCGATCGCGCGCATTGGGCTGGTCGATGACCGGCGTGTCTGGTTCAAGGCGGGCGTGGGTCTGCAAGGGCTGGATGAGCTGCCGCGCGATGAGGCTTTTTGCTCCTACGCGATTTTGCAGCCGGGCATTTTTGAAGTGGAAGACGCCAGCGCAGACCCGCGCTTTTGTGATCTGCCCGCTGTGGCCGGCCCAGTGGGGCTGCGCTTTTATGCCGCCGCGAATTTGTGTTTGAGTGGCGGGCAGGTGGTCGGCACCCTGTGTGTGATGGATGTTCAGCCGCGCCGTCTGACGCAGGGGCAAAAAGATGTTTTGGCCCAACTTGCCAAGGCGACGGTACATGCCCTGGAGTTGCGGCGCAGCGTGCAAGCCGAATTGTTGGCGGCGAACGAGTTGGCCGAGCGCGATGCCTGGTTTCGCACGCTCAATGAAGCGGCGCCTATAGGCATCTTCCACACCAGCACCAATGGGGCATGCAGCTATACCAATCCTCGCTGGCAGGAGATTTTCGGGCTCAGTCTTGCGCAGAGCCTGGGACATGGCTGGTCGACAACGATTCACGCGCAGGATCAGGCCGCGGTGATGAGCCATTGGCTCAGTTGCGCCCGGTCGCAGCAAGATTTCGAGATGGAGTTTCGCGTGCATGTACCGAGCGGCCCATTGCGCCACGTGCATGCGCGCAGCCGCCCGGTCTTGAATCAGGCGGGGCGGTTGATCGGCCATGTGGGCGCGGTCGAGGACATCAGCGAGCGCATGCAGGCGCACGCCTTGCTGCAGGCCAGTGAGGCGCGCCTGAATATGGCCCTGGACAGCGGCCGCATCGGCATCTGGGAGTTTGACCTGCGCAGCGGTGTCTTGGTGTGGGACGCCTGGATGTGCCGTTTGTACGGTCTGGAGCCCAGCAGCAAGCCGATGACTTATGCCAGCTGGACGGCCTGCCTGCATCCGGAAGACTTGGCCAGGGCCGAGCGCGAAGTGCAAGAGGCCATCAAAGGGCACAAGCCCTTTGACACCGAGTTTCGCGTGATCTGGCCTGATGGCAGCATCCACCATCTGCGCGGGTCCGCGCGGCTGACTTTTGATGCACAGGGGCGTGCGCTGCGCATGGTCGGAGCCAACTGGGATTTGACCCAGATCAGGCAGATGGCCGAGGAAATCGCCGCTCGCATGAGCGCCGTGCTGGCCGAACAGCATGAGCTGCTCTTGGTCACCCTGCGCTCGATCGGCGACGCGGTCATCACGGCGGACGCAGCGGGCCAGGTCGTGTGGCTGAATCCGACCGCCGAGCTGCTGACGGGCTGGGCGGCCGAAGAGGCACGCGGGCGGCCGCTGGAGCAGGTCTTTCATATCGTTGACGAGCAAACGCGGGCCCTGGTCGAGAACCCGGTGCAGGCCTGCTTGAAAGAGGGCCGGAAGCTCGCGCAGGCCGGCCATACCTTGCTGATCTCCCGCCATGGCGAGGAGTTCGGCGTGCAGGATTCGGTGGCGCCAATCCGCAATGAAAAGGGTGATATTTTCGGCGTGGTGCTGGTCTTTCACGACGTCACCGAGCAGCGCCGGCTGAGCGGCGAGATGACTTACCGTGCCACCCATGACACCTTGACGGGCTTGATCAACCGGACTGAATTCGAGGCGCGGCTGCGCCGCGTGTTGGAGCAGGCGCAGGGCGACCGCAGCCAGCATGCCCTGCTCTATATCGACCTGGATCAGTTCAAGTTGGTCAATGACGCCTGCGGCCATGCGGTTGGTGACCAGTTGCTGAAACAAGTGGCCGGCATTTTGGTGGCTGCGGTGCGCACACGCGATACCTTGGCCCGTCTTGGCGGTGACGAGTTTGCGGCGCTGCTGGAGCATTGCTCACCGGCGCAGGCGCAGCGCGTGGCGCAGCAGATTTGCGATCGAATGGAGGAGTTTCGCTTCGCCCACGAGGAACGGCGTTACCGCATCGGCGCCAGCATAGGCCTGGTGCCGATTACCGGCCGCTGGCCCTCGGCGGCAGCGATTTTGCAGGCCGCTGATACCTCTTGTTATGCCGCCAAGGAGCAGGGGCGTAACCGCGTCCACACCTGGTTTGATACCGATCAGACGATGCGTGCCCGGCACGGCGAAATGCAGTGGACCGGGCGCATCGAGCAGGCACTCGATGAAGACAGCTTTGTGCTTTACGCGCAGCGTATCGAGGCCATGCACTTGCCTGGCGCGGGCACGCCGCCGCTCAAGCCTGGCCTGCATGCCGAAGTGCTGCTGCGCATGCTGGAGCCCAGCGGCGAGCTGGTACTGCCCGGCGCTTTCTTGCCGGCGGCCGAGCGCTTCAATCTGGCGACCCGCATCGACCGTTGGGTCCTGCGCCATGTGCTGGATTGGATGAAGGCCGAGCCTAATTTGGCCGCGATTGAAATGCTCAGCGTCAATTTGTCCGGCCAGTCGATTGGGGACCGCGCCTTTCATCGCTGGGCGATGGAGGCCTTGACCGAGGCTGGCCCTGAGTTGTGCCGGCGCTTGTGCATTGAAATTACCGAGACGGCCGCCATCACCAGTCTGGCCGATGCGGCGCTGTTCATCGAGCAGGTGCGAGCCTTGGGTGTGCGCGGCGCGCTCGATGACTTTGGCGCCGGTGCGTCATCTTTCGGCTATTTGAAGAGCCTGCCGGTCGACTATTTGAAGATCGACGGGCAGTTTGTGCGCGATCTCGTCAACGACGCCTTGGACGAGGCTGCCGTGCGCTGCTTTGTCGACGTGGCGCAAGTGGTGGGCATGCAGACGGTGGCCGAGTTTGTCGACAGCCCGGCGGTGCTGGCCCGGCTGCGCGAAATCGGCGTCAACTATTCGCAGGGCTTTTTGCAGCACCGACCCGTGCCGCTGACGGCACTGATCGGCGGTGAGTTGGAATCACATTTTCTCGGGCATGGCTGAGCTGTGATGGCTGGTGATCAGCCATTGCTTGCCGTCCCAGCGGTAGGTGTAGGTGTAGCGCGCCTTGACCACGCCGCCGGTCTTGGCGAAGGTGAAGGTGTAGAGGCCGGCATCTACGGCGGTATTGCAGTCGATTTGAATCGTGCGCGAATCGATCTTGCCGAACGGTTTGTTTTCCAGGAAATGGTGGAAGTAATCCTCCTTCTCGGCGGCGTTCAGGCGCGGCTTGTTGGACACGGTGGGCAGCAGCACCGAACGCTCGGCATAGTTGGCCACGACCTTGTGCGGGTCACCCGTTTGCAGCGATTGGTTCCAGCGATCAAACAGCGCGGCGATCTCGGCTTCACTGCTCACTTTGCAGGATTCGTTTCGCGCCTGCGGGTCGGTCGCCGGGCCGCTGGCGCAGCCGGCCAGCGCAAGGGCTGCGAGCAAAGATGGCAAGCCAAGAGATAGGTTGACAACTGATTTCATGAATCGAACTCCAGGATTGAAGGATGTCTCAAATGGGGTCTTTGCAATGCCCGCTTGGGAACGGGCTGCGGTATCGTATGCGCAGCTTGGATGTTTGGCGAGAGGCGTTTGTTCTTGCCGCACAATGCGGGCCTTCGCTGCAGCCCCTCCCGCATGAGTTCTCCAAATCCTGATCGCCGTCGTCTGCTGACCAGCGCCATGCTGCTGGCCACGGGTAGCCTGGCCGCTTGCGGCCATGTCGGCACACCCAAGGACACGCTGGTGCAGGCCTTTGCTTTCGATGACATCACCAGCATGGACCCGGCCACGTCCTTCGAGCTCTCCGGTGCCGAGATCCTGGGCAATACCTATGAGCGCTTGGTCGGCTTTGATCTGGATGAACCCAGCCGCATCATTGGCGTGCTGGCGCAGTCCTGGCAGATCTCGGCCGATGGGCTGGAAATCAACTTCGCGCTCAAGCCGGGCTTGCGTTTCGCCTCCGGCAATCCGCTCAGTGCCGAGGATGTGGTGTTCTCCTGGCAGCGCGCGGTGCGCATGGACAAGACGCCGGCCTTCATCCTGACGCAGTTGGGCTTGAGCAAGAATAATGTGGCCGAGCGCGTGATGCAGACCGGGCCGCTGACGCTCAAGCTGCTGATCGCCAAGCCCTTCGCGCCCAGCTTTGTCTTGAACTGCCTGACCGCGACAGTGGCCTCGGTCGTGGACAAACAACTGCTCTTGTCCAAAGAGAAAGATGGCGATATGGGCGCCGCCTGGCTCAAGCTCAATCATGCCGGCTCCGGCCCCTGGAAGCTGCGCGACTGGCGCGCCAACGAGATCCTGGTGATCGAACGTAACGAGCTTTTTTCTGGCCCCAAGCCGGCCTTGGCTCGCGTCATCTACCGCCATGTGAAGGAGGCCGCCACGCAGCGCCTGCTGCTGGAAAAAGGCGATGTGGACATTGCCCGCAATCTGGCGCCGCAGGATTTGGGGCCGCTGGCCGCGCGCCAGGACATCAAGCTGACGCAGCAAGCCAAAGGCGTCGTGTATTACATCAGCCTGAATCAGCGCAACCCATTGCTGGCCAAGCCCGAGGTGCGCGAGGCCTTCAAGTGGCTGGTGGACTACGAAGCCATTGGCGCCACCTTGATCAAAGGCATCGGTGTACCGCATCAGAATTTTCTGCCGCAGGGGCTCTTGGGTGCCAGCAATGAGCAGCCCTACAAGCTCGATGTAGCCAAGGCGCGAGCGCTGCTGGCCAAGGCCGGCTTGCCCGAGGGTTTCAAAATCACCATGGATGTGCGTACCATTCAACCGGTGATGGGCATTGCCGAGGCGGTGCAGCAAACTGCCGCGCGCGCCGGTATTCAGATCGAGATCATCCCCGGCGACGGCAAGCAAGTGCTGACCAAGTACCGCCAGCGCCGCCACGATATCTTCATCGGCGACTGGGGCACCGACTACTGGGACCCGCACAGCAATGCCGACACCTTCACCCGCAATCCCGACAACAGCGACGGCGCCAAGAACAAGCCCTTGAGTTGGCGCAATAGCTGGGACATTCCCGAGCTAACGCGTCAAACAGACGCCGCTGTCTTGGAGCATGACGGCGAGCGGCGCGTGCAGATGTATGCGGCGCTGCAGGCCGAGTTCCGCAAAGCCAGCCCCTTTGTGATGCTGTTCCAGCAAACGCAGGTGGCGGGGCTGCGCAAAGAGGTGCAGGGCTTTCGCCTGGGGCCAACTTCGGACACCACCTATATGGTCCCGGTGAGCAAGCGCTAAAGATGAAGACATTTGCCAAAGCTTTTTTGCGCTTCTTGCCGGTGGTCGGGCTGACCTATCTGGGCCTTTTGGCCGTGACCTTTTTTATCGGCCGCGTGGTGCCGGTGGATCCGGTCCTGGCGGTGCTGGGTGACCGCGCGAGCGAGGACCAGATGGTGCAGATGCGCGAGGCCATGGGCCTCAACAAGCCGCTGTGGGAGCAATTCGGCAGCTACGTAGCCAAGGTGGTACAGGGCGATTTCGGAACTTCGGTGCTGACCGCGCGGCCGGTGCTGGATGACATCATCCGCGTCTTCCCGGCGACACTGGAGTTGGCCACGGTGGGCATCCTGATTGGCGTGAGCGTGGGCGTGCCGCTAGGCGTGTGGGCGGCGGTGCGGCGGGGCCGCTTTGCCGACCAGCTGGTGCGGGTCATGGGATTGATCGGCTATTCGGTGCCGATATTTTGGCTCGGTCTGATGGGCCTGGTCTTGTTTTACGCCAAGCTCGATTGGGTCAGTGGCCCGGGGCGCATCGGCATTGCCTTCGCTTACAGTGTACCGACCGTCACCGGCCTGGTGCTGGTGGATAGCGCCTTGGCGGGCGAGTGGCAAGCCTTCAGGAGCGCGCTGTCCCATCTGGCCCTGCCCGCTGCTTTGCTGGGCTATTTTTCGCTTGCCTATATCAGCCGCATGACGCGCAGTTTTATGTTGAAGGAGCTGAGCCAGGAGTACATCGTGGCCGCGCGCGCCAAAGGCCTGAGCGAGGCGAGCATCATCTGGCGCCACGCGTTGCGCAATGCGGCCGTGCCGTTGGTGACGGTGATTGCACTGTCCTATGCCGGCCTGCTGGAGGGCTCGGTCTTGACCGAGACGGTGTTCGCTTGGCCGGGTCTGGGCCTCTACATTACCAACTCGCTGCAGAACGCCGATATGAACGCGGTGCTGGGCGGCACGCTGGTGGTGGGTTCCATCTTCATTGCTTTGAATCTGTTCTCTGACTTGATGTATCGATGGCTCGATCCCCGTACCCGATGAGCGGCGCTGCTGATTTGCATGCATGGTTGATGAGCGAGCAGCCGAGCTCGCGCCGGCAGGCTGCCTTTGGGCGAGCCTATGCCGGCTGGCGCGCCTTTGCCCGTAATCGCTTGGCGCTGTTGGGTCTTGCCATCGTGCTCGGACTCGTGCTGGTGGCAGCTTTGGCGCCATGGCTGGCGCCTTACGCGCCGAATGTCGGCGACCTGATGACGACGCGCCTGCTGCCGCCGTCCGCCGCCCATTGGTTGGGCACCGATGACCAGGGCCGCGATATCTTGTCGCGCATCCTGCACGGTTCGCGCATCACCTTGTTTGTGGTCGGCTTGGTGGCAATGCTGGCCGCGCCGATTGGTTTGGTGGTGGGCACCGTAGCCGGCTATTTCGGCGGCTATGTAGACGCCGCGCTGATGCGCGTGACTGACATCTTTCTGGCTTTTCCGCGCCTGATCCTGGCGCTGGCCTTTGTGGCCGCTTTAGGCCCCGGTATCGAGAACGCGGTGCTGGCTATTGCCATCACCTCCTGGCCGGCTTATGCCCGCATTGCCCGCGCCGAGACGCTGACGATTCGCCATGCCGATTACATCGCCGCCGCGCAACTGCTGGGCGCCTCGCGCTGGCGGATTGTGTGGCGCCACATCATGCCCCTGTGCCTGCCCTCGGTGATCGTACGCGTAACGCTTGACATGGCCGGCATCATCTTGACCGCCGCCGGCTTGGGCTTCCTGGGCCTGGGTGCGCAGCCACCCAGCCCCGAATGGGGCGCGATGATTGCCGCCGGCCGGCAATATGTGCTGGATCAATGGTGGGTGGCGGCGGGGCCAGGTCTTGCCATCTTTATTGTCAGCCTGGGGTTTAACCTGCTCGGTGATGGTTTGCGGGACGCGCTTGACCCGAAGGCGGGCGAATGAGTGAATCGAAAAACATGCTGGAAGTCGAGAACCTGCGGGTGAGCTTCCCGAATAGAGACGGCACTTTCAGCGAGGCGGTGCGTGGCGTGTCCTTCAAGCTCGGCCACGAGCGTTTGGGGATTGTGGGCGAGTCGGGCTCGGGCAAATCGCAAACCGGACGAGCGATCATGGGCTTGTCGGCGCCCGAGGCGCGGGTCACTGCGGATCGCTTGCGCTTTGACGGCATTGATCTCTTGGCTTGCAGCCCGAACGAGCGCCGCAGCTTGCGTGGCCGGCGCATTGCGATGGTCTTGCAGGACCCCAAATATTCGCTCAACCCGGTGATGCGCATAGGCGCGCAGATTGCCGAGACCCTGCTTGCGCATCAGAAATTCGGTGCCGCCGAGGTGCAGCGGCGCGTCATGCAGGCGCTGGCCGATGTGGCGATTGATGACCCCGAGCGCGTCGCCCGGCTCTATCCGCACGAGGTGTCGGGCGGCATGGGCCAGCGCGTGATGATGGCGATGATGCTGATCGCCGAGCCCGAGTTGCTGATTGCCGATGAGCCCACTTCGGCCTTGGATGTCACCGTGCAATTGCAGGTGCTGGGCATTCTTGACAGATTGGTAAGGGCTGATCGGCCCCTAGGCCTCCGCGAAGCGCAGGCCGTCCCCCAAGGGGAGTCGGGCGGCTTGGGACGGCCCGGCGCTGCCCAGCGCGGCATGGGCCTGATCTTCATCTCGCACGATCTGCGCCTGGTGGCGACGTTTTGCGACCGCATCCTGGTCATGTATGCGGGCCGGGTGGTCGAGGAGATCAAGGCCAGCGAGCTGCATGCGGCCCAGCACCCCTACACGCAAGGCCTGCTGAATTGCTTGCCACAGCTTGGCGCGCCGCGCCATCCGCTGCCGACGCTGCAGCGCCAGGAAGCTTGGAAGTCATGATGGGCATCGGATTGAAAGTCAGCGGCCTGCAGGTGCGCTTTGGCGCCTTCACCGCCGTGCAGGACATGAACTTGGAACTCGCACCAGGCGAGAGCTTTGGCCTGGTCGGCGAGTCGGGCTCGGGCAAGTCCACCGTGCTGCGTGCGATCTGCGGCCTAGCGCCCTTGGCCGCAGGTTCAGTGCAGTTGACCGGTGCCTGTGAGTTGCCCGCGCCCGGCAGCAAGGCCTTCAGGCGGGCGGTGCAGATGGTGTTTCAAGATCCTTATGGCTCGCTGCATCCGCGCCAGACGGTCGACAGCATGTTGGCCGAGGCGCTGGCTATCCACGCGATAGGAGACGCCGAGCGGCGCATCGAGGCGGTGATGGACGCGGTCGGGCTGGGCAAAGGGTTTCGCTTTCGCTATCCGCATCAGCTCTCCGGCGGCCAACGCCAGCGGGTGGCGATTGCGCGGGCGCTGATTCTGGAGCCCAAGGTCTTGCTGCTGGACGAGCCGACCTCGGCGCTCGATGCCTCGGTGCAGGCCGAGGTCTTGAATCTGCTGGAGCGCCTGCGCGCCGAACGCGGCCTGACGTTTCTGATGGTCAGCCATGATTTGGCCGTGGTCACCCATCTGTGTGAGCGTCTGATGGTGATGCGTCAGGGGCTTGAGGTCGAGAGCCTCAGCGCCGCTGACTTGGCCGCCCGGCATGTGCGCGCCGACTACACCCGCCAGCTGATGCAGGCCTCGGCCGGCTTTGTGCGCAGCGTTTCTCCTGGGCCTTCGACTTGACGCTGCGCTGTAACCGCCAGTCTCTAAGATGAGCGGCATGAAGCTCGCATTGATCGCCCATGACGGCAAGAAAAACGATATGGTGGCCCTGGCCGCCAAGCACCTCGCTCTGCTGCAAACTTGCAGCTTGATGGCCACCGGCACCACAGGGCGGCGCTTGATCTCGGAGTTGGGCCTGACGGTCGACTGCCTGCTCAGCGGTCCACATGGCGGCGACCTGCAGATCGGCGCCCGCCTGGCGGTCGGCGAGGTGGATGGCGTGATTTTCTTGCGTGACCCAATGACGCCGCAGCCGCATGAGCCCGATATCAATGCCTTGGTGCGCGCTTGTGATGTACACGATGTGCCCTGCGCCACCAACCTCGCCGGGGCGGAGTTGATGCTGCAGGCTTGGGCGCAACAGATGGTCTGAGCTCAGTCCATTTCTGCGTACCGGTTTGTTCCGGGCGCTGTGCCAAACACTGCCTTGATCAGCCGGTTCAGCAGGCTGTCTGGTGCCAACTCTGGGCTCGGGCTGGGCTTGCGGGCCTCGATGGCGAGCCTTCGGTACAGCGCTTGTTGTTCCTCGTTGATGCCCAGGCTTTGCCAGCCATCGGCGGTCAACTCGAAGTTGTTGGCCACTTTTTCACGCTCGGCTTGGGCTGCCTGCAAAGCTGCAGGCGAGCTGGCGCAGCCGCTTAAAACGATGGTCAAAATAGCGGTGAACAGGTGGATTCTCAATGGGTGGGTGTGTTGGCCAAGACTTGCGCCAGTGTTCGTCGGCGCCACAAGCACAGCAAGCGCGGTCGGCGAAGTACCGCCCACAGCCCCGCAAAGGGGCGTTTTGAATGCCAAAATGAGCGTCTGGCCGGCACAGATGCACAAAAATATGGCCGAAGCTTGGGCGAATCTCGTTTCCAAAGTAAAATGCCGGATTCTCTCCAACTCAGCCGGGTTGAAATTGGGCGCA
Organism: Paucibacter sp. B2R-40; assembly: GCF_025717555.1. Lineage (GTDB taxonomy): Bacteria > Pseudomonadota > Gammaproteobacteria > Burkholderiales > Burkholderiaceae_C > Paucibacter_A. Next base: position 158,668 of record NZ_JAJIRP010000009.1, read on the forward strand.
TTTGAGGCCCGATCGTGACTGCGGCTTCCGCTGAGCGTGCTTGCCTTCAAGCAGCGTCTGAGTGGAAAAGGGGTTGGTGAATTTTTGCATTCAGCTTCGCTGTCAGCTTTATCAATCCTTTGTACTGGAGCCACTCATGGGCAACAAAATCATCACCGAAGCCGCTCGTCGTGCTACTCCTCGTCCTGCCGCTCCTGTTGGCGTGACTTTCACCGCCGGCCACGGCCAAAAGTGCAGCCTCGAGCGCGGTGTGCACACCCGCAGCAAGAAGAACCCGGGCAAGCGCCCAAGCAAGGGCGGCTGATTGGCCTAAGCCCTGTGGCACCAAGGTCCGCTAAGGATTTGGTGCCCGCGATAAGAATTGACACGAGGCCCTGGACGGGGCCTTTTGTCATTTCTGCAACAGCTTTTCATCAGATCGTAGATCGGGTTAGCAGCCCAAGCCCTTGAGCGACCACCATGCTTCGCATCACCGAACTCCGCCTGCCCTTGAACCATGCCGAGGACGCGCTGCGCCCCGCTATTGTTCAGCGCCTCGGCGTGAGCGATGCGGACTTGCGGGCCTTCACCGTCTTCAAACGCAGTTACGACGCGCGCAAAAAGTCGGCCATTGTGTTGACCTACACGGTCGATTGCGAACTGAGCTCGGCCTCGCTTGAAGCGGACTTGCTGCAACGCTTTGCGGCCGACAGCCATATCAAGCCGACGCCGGACACCGACTATCACTTCGTCGCTCAGGCGCCGGCTGGCTTCTACGGCGAGGCCAGCCCACCGCCGCGACCCCTCGTCATCGGCTTTGGTCCCTGCGGTATTTTTGCGGCGCTGATCTTGGCGCAGATGGGTCTTCGCCCCATCGTGTTGGAGCGCGGCAAGGACGTGCGCCAACGCACCAAAGACACCTGGGGCCTGTGGCGCCAGGGTGAGTTGGACCCGGAATCCAACGTGCAATTTGGTGAGGGCGGGGCCGGCACCTTCTCGGACGGCAAGCTTTGGAGCCAGATCTCCGACCCGCGCTTTCTGACCCGCAAGGTCTTGACCGAGTTCGTCAAGGCCGGCGCGCCGGAAGAGATTCTCTACGTCAACAAGCCCCATATCGGCACCTTCCGTCTGGTGTCCATGGTGATCAAGATGCGCGCCGAGATCGAGGCGCTGGGCGGTGAGATCCGCTTCGAGCAGAAGGTCTCGGACGTGTTGATTGAGGATGGCCCCGATGGTCAACATATTCGCGGTGTGACGCTGGCCTCGGGCGAGCAGATCGCCAGCAACCAGGTGGTGCTGGCGCTGGGGCACAGCGCGCGCGACACCTTCACGATGCTGCATCAACGCGGCGTCTATATGGAAGCCAAGCCCTTCTCGATCGGCTACCGCATCGAGCATCCGCAAAGCATCATCGACGCCGCCCGTTTCGGTGCCAGCGCCGGCCATCCCATTTTGGGCGCGGCCGATTACAAGCTGGTGCATCACGCCAAGAACGGCCGTTCTGTCTACAGCTTTTGCATGTGCCCCGGCGGCACGGTGGTGGCGGCGACCTCGGAGCCCAACCGTGTCGTCACCAATGGCATGAGCCAATACTCGCGCAATGAGCGCAATGCCAATGCCGGCATCGTCGTCGGCATCAACCCGCAAGATTACCGCCAGGATGGCAAGGCAGATGGCCCCGTCAACCCCCTCGACGGCATGGCCTTCCAGCGCATCTGGGAGAGCCGCGCCTACGAGTTGGGCGAAGGCGGCTACAAGGCGCCCGGCGCGCTGGTGGGTGACTTCATCAAGCGCCAACGCAGCAAGGTGTTTGGCAATGTCGAGCCGTCCTACAAGCCCGGTGTGACGCTGACTGACCTGCAGCAAAAAGGCAACGGCAGCCTGCCCGACTACGCGCTCGAAGCGATCCGCGAGGCGCTGCCGGCCTTCGAGCGCCAGATCAAGGGTTTCTCCATGGCCGATGCGGTCTTGACTGGCGTCGAGACGCGTACCTCCTCGCCGCTGCGCATCACGCGCGGCCGCGACTATCAAAGCCTCAATGTCAAAGGCCTGTACCCCGCCGGTGAAGGTGCGGGTTATGCCGGCGGCATCATGTCGGCCGGGGTGGACGGCATCGAAGTGGCCGAGGCCTTGGGCGCGGCGATGCTGCAGCCATCTTGAGGAATCAATCGCTGTAGTGAGGCTTGCTGCGGCGCAGATAGAACTGCTCGATTTGCGGTTTCAGTCGCTCTAGAGCCGCTCCGCTGAACCAGTCGGCGCTTGTTTTTCGCATATGAGCCGCGCCGGCGGGCGTGCCGAGCACCTGGTCGATCGCCTTGACGGCGGCCAGCCCCCAGGCCGTGCGAGGGCAGGCAATGCCCAGCACCAGCGGCTCAGATGCGCCTTGGATGGGCAGATCGACGAAGGGCTTGACGTCAATGTTGCGGGCGCTCATCTGCGCCAAAGCGCCATTCGATTCGATCAGATAGTCGGCGCGATCACGCGCCAGCATGTCTTGCAAGCGCGAGCCATAGCCTGCCATTGAATAGTCGACCAATTGCTTGTTTTGGCCTTGGCTGGCCAGCAGGCGGTCAATAGCCTCGCCGTAGCTGCGCCCGCGGGCATATGCACCGCGCAAAGCCCCTTTGTTGATCAGCAGCCCCAGATCGACCTCACCCGCTGCATTGCGCGGCACAAGTGCCAGTTTGTCGCGCCGCACGATCAGCTCCGCCGGCGGGGCCAGATGGGTGTCGGCAAAGTAGGCTTGCAACTCGCGCTGCGCAGTGCGCACCGTCAGCGGGCGGCAGGCATGTTCGCCGCGCTCAATCATCTGCCAACTGCGCAGCGCGTTCACCGACAAGTATTCGTGCTGGATCGCCGGCAGGCGCTCGACGAGATAGGCCGTCGCCGGATTGATGGCTTTCGCGTCGGCCTTCATCCAGACGATGCGTTCAAGTGCGGGCGTGTCGGGCAGCGAACTGCCCGTTGAAGCCGCAGCCGTCAATGGCCATGCGAACAAACCCAGCAGCAGCGCAGGCAAGTACATTTTCTTGGCCTCCATGTCTGAGTGGCTTGGTGCGGCTCAGTTTAGAGCAAGTTCTTGGCTGCGAAGTCGAGGCAACGCTAGCAATGCCTCGTGCTAAGCCCTTGGCTTGAAGCGCTCTTTATAGCGTGGCCCCAAGCGAGACCTTTCCTTTTTTGGGTGGGGAGTCAAACGAGGGTCACGGGATGCAGCTCACAGTCGCTGGCTGCATGACTGGTCCTAATTGGGTCGGCGCTGGGCAGCAGCAAGGCCTGGGCGGCAGCGCAAATACCGGCCCAAGTGGCGGGCCAAATTGCCAGGGCTTGATTCAGGGGCCAAACTGAGTCGCTTGAGCGCGGATCTTGTAAAACGCTTCGATCTGCGCAGCAAAGCGTTGCAGTTCATCGCCAGTGGCCCAGCGCGCACGGGTTTGCTTCAACATCGCAACACCTGCCGGCGTGCTCAGCGCCGCGTCTATCAGCTGAATCGCCGCCAATCCCCAACTGTTGCGCGGGCAGGCCACGCCAACCAGCATCAGCTCGGAAATACCTGCAATGGGCAGGCTCAGCAAGGTTCGCTGCTGATCTTCAACCAGCAACATCGCCTGGTGGTACTCGATGGTGTAGTCCGCCCGGTCGCGCGCGATCATTTGCAAGACTTGAGTGCCGAAGTCGCTGGGCGTCATCACGCTGATGGCTTTGTTGGGCGCGCGCTCGGCGAGCAACTTGTCTACCGTGGTGCCGTAGCTGCGTTGGTCCACCAAAGCGCCGCGCAACTGGGTGTTGTTCAATAGCGCGGCCAAGTCGACTTCGCCGGATTTGTTCAAGGGCAAGGCGGCCGCCTTGTCTTTGTTCACGATCAGGCGCAGCGGCGGCGTCAGTTCGGTGTTCGAAAAGTAGGCGATGCGTTCGCGTTCAGGATTGCGCACCGCTGAAGCGATGCAAATCCGAACCCCTTGGCGGAGCAATTGCCAGCTGCGCTTGGCATTGGCGGTGATGAGCTGATGCTTGACCTGCGGAACTTGCTGCTTGATAAATTCAAGCATCGGGTCGACGGAGCCCACGCTGCGCAAGAAGTCTCTCGACATGGGCGACTCGGACTTCAACCAAGTGATGCTGTCAACCGTGACCGTGACCGTGGCCGCTTGTGGCTGTGCCTGCGCCTGCGCGAGCAAGACGCTTGCGCAAAGCAGTGCGGCCGCGAAGGCTTTGTCGATCATGGCATTCGGCTCCTTGGATGCTTGCTTGCTCGACGGGGCCGTTCAGCTTTGTTGCAGCATCTCGATCAGTTCCTTTAAGAACGCCAGCGCCTCCTCCGGGGTAGCGAAATAATACTCGCCGCCGAGGTCCGCGGCGTCGCCGTCGGGGCCAATATGCACCACCGACCAGCCTTGTGCGCCGCCGTCGATGGCACAGATGCCGAAAGAGCCGGGAGCGAGGTCCTTGGCTGAGCCTGAGGTGACAAAGATGTCGCGGTCGAGATGGGAATGGTAGCGTTTCACCGCTGCATTGTCGGCTGTCCTATAGTCCGGCCAATAGTGTTAGTCGCCGGAGAGACAAGATGAAAGCAGTTTGGCATGGTGTGGTCGTGGCCGAGAGCGACAAGACGGTCGTCGTCGAAGGCAATCATTACTTTCCGCCCGAGTCGCTCAAGCGTGAGCACACGAGCTTCAGCAATCACAGAACCGGCTGCGCCTGGAAGGGTCAGGCGCATTACCTGAGCCTCTTTGTCAACGGCGAGATGAACCCGGACGCAGTCTGGTTCTACCCTGAGCCGACCGAGGCTGCCGCTGAAATCAAGGGCCACTATGCGTTCTGGAAGGGCGTGCAGGTGCAGGAGTGACGGACATGCTTTGGGGCGTTGGCAAGTTCTGACGCTAGCCCATGCGTGAACTGATTGACCTGCTGATTGCACACGGCGTGCTGCTGGTGTTCTTCGTGACGCTCGCAGCGCGCGCCGGGCTGCCGCTGCCGGCCGCACCGATGCTAGTGGTGGTAGGCGGTCTGGCGGCCAATGCTCAGCTCTCAGGCATGGCCTCGCTGGTGGCGGCTGTGTTGGCCAATATTGCCGGCGATGTGATTTGGTTTATTGCCGGGCGGCGCCATGGCTACCGGGTCATGAAGTTGCTCTGCCGTATCTCGCTGTCGCCCGATGCCTGCGTGCGCCAAAGCGAGGGCTTGATCCTGCGCTGGGGTGGCCAAGCGCTGCTGGCGGCCAAATTCCTGCCGGGCATCTCGGTGGTGGCAGCTCCCATGGCCGGCGCTTTGGGCTTCAGCTGGCGGCGTTTCCTGGCCTATGACTTCGTCGCCGGTTTGTTGTGGAGCGGCACTTTTCTGCTCTTGGGCCTGATGCTGTCGGACCAGATCCAGCAGGTGCTGGACATGCTGGCCAGTGCGGGTTTTGTCGCCTTGGCGGCGCTGGCTTTGATGGTGGTTGGCCTGATGTTGCGGCGCCTGTGGCAGCGCCGACGCTTCGCCCGCCGCACCCTGGGCGGGCGCATCACGGTGGCCGAGGCCGCGGCCTTGCAAGACAGTGGCGCCGCGCCGGTTTTCATCGATGTGCGCGCCGCCGGCGGCCACGCGGTGGACCCGCGCCACATCCTTGGCGCCATGCTGATCGACATCGATCAACTCAAGCGTCACGCCGCGAGCCTGCCACGCGACCGCGACTTGGTGCTGTATTGCAACTGCCCCAACGAGGTCAGCGCCGCCTTGGCCGTGACGGTGCTGGCCGAGCAGGGCATCACCCGCGCCCGCGCCTTGGTGGGCGGCCTGGATGGCTGGGACGAGGCCGGGAGGGCGGTAGCGGGGCGCGCTGAATGAGTTGCGCTGAGTGAATTGAGGTGAGGTGTGGGCCAGCCTGCCTAAGGACTTGATCCCCAGCGACCGCCTCAGTTTCTTGCCGGAAAAATCACGCGGCTGAAAATGAGCGTGATGAAAATGCCGAAATGGGTCGAGCCGATGATGGACTCGGCGATGAAGAGCATCTTGCCGTGTGCATTGCAGGGCAGGAAATCGCCGAAGCCGACGGTCGCGAAGATCGTGGTCGAGAAATACAGCGAGTCAAGAAAGTCGGAGTTGTTGTTGCAGCCCGCGCTTGTGCCGTAGACATCGAAGACCTGCCAGCCTGCCGCGAAGGTCAGGATCAGCAAAATATTGCTGAGTAGAAAAAGCCAGACGGCTTGCGCCGGATGCAGGCCCATTTGCATGCGCTGGCCGTAGGCGATGCTGAAAATGAAAGACAGATAGTTGATATAGGTCGCGGCGATAAACCAATACAGCGTGCTGCCGCCGGGGTCCAGAATTTTCGATCTGATCAGAAATGGCCAAGCGAACATGAACAGCAAGGTGTAGAGCGGGATCTGCCGCCAATTGATGTTCTTGAATGACATCAGGCATGGGTGATGTTTGGGCTGGAGAGCTGCAGCATACACACCTTTGTTGTCTAAATAGTCCGCGGGCAAGCCGGGAACTTCTGAGTATCGGGGCAGTGAATTTTCGGTTCAGCACATGTTGATGCTGTCATCGCAACATGCCTAGCAACCCACACCCATTTTGGCATCGCACAAAACCAAGCGGTCGGCGCTGGGCGGTTTCTCTGGACCTAATTTTCAGGGGATTTCTTGAAATTGAGGGCTGGGTGCAGCCCTGACACCAGTGCGACGGAAAATATGAGGAATTAAAAACCTTGAAAAATGAGATTATCTATCCTTAAATGCGACCTCCCGTATAGTCGATGTTGATCGTTATGGATTTTCGAACCGCCCGCTCGTCTGTCGCTTCATAGGGCATGACTGCGTGCCAAGAGTTAAAGGTCTTGATGAAAATTACGCAGGCGTTTGGCACAAAAGGAAATGTCTCTATAACCTCCACATCGTTAAAACCTAGGTACCTGTTCAGATAATTAAAATTATCAGTCATATCCTTCGGGCGACAGACTGTGGTTCCTCCTCCCCAATCAGGATCCCATTCCCCTTCCTTCATCATGGAAAGCACCAGCGAAATCACTTTGCGCGGCGTGTCTGTATGAGGGTAATGAGAGCCACCGTTGCCGGGAAGAGCACTGAACTCAAATCTTGAAGTGAGATGGCCCGACTGCTGCCTTGCAAGGCGTAAAAGATGCTTAGCTTTGCGCGCAACTTTGCTCGAATAGTATTCAAGTGGATCGGCAAGCTCATTGGCATTGGCGATCGGAATGGACTGCAATCCGAGGTCCATTTTTGCCGCTCGCAGTGTTTCAATCATTTGCTCGATGAAGACGGTACCCTTGATATACGCGTAAAACCGTTGCCATGAGGGGGATGCCCTCACAAGGTTCAAGTAGGGTTCGCCATCGAATTCGGTCAGTAGATATTTATTTCCTAGGTTCTCGGTCCTGCGCAGATTTTGAATCGTCGGAAAACTCTCGACGAGTTCTTTATAGAGTGCATCCGGAACAACATCGCGAGCAAACCCGATAGGGTAAGGATCATAGCGAAACTCTGCCCCACCAAAGTTCAGCAAACGATCGGCGGTTTTTACTTGGAGTTGCCCGTGGTCCATGATTTGTCATTTCGTTTCTTCAGAAGGTTGTGAAGCAAATGCAGGCCGCAGTCGAGTCTGACTCCTGTATTTTTTGTAATTACGTGAGCTGGGCGCTGCACATCTCGTTTCGCGCAACCAGCATGTTCCCGGCTAATGGCCTAGGAAAATTGAGCGGGATCAACGAGGAGATACCAAAATTCTGAATTCAGTATCAAATTCGAGTCCAACTCATTCTCAATATCGCCAGCGCTTGGGTTCGACAACTCTTGCCAACCGAGTCAGTGGTTCGCACCGGCTGTTGGCAATCTATTTCAGTCGCCTGGCGCCTCATTCCGACTCCCCTTGGTGCTCGAACCCTGAGGCCGAGCCCAACCCCTTGCGAGGCCCGGCGGTCGCAACGCCGCTCTGACAGGCGTCGCGCATTCAGCCTTGCGGTGGTGCCGCGCTCATGCCGGGGTTCCTCTTTCACTGCAGCTTGGCTTCAAAGTCGCCAAGGCCTAACGGCCAGGTTCGTACTAGTTTGGCAGCCGCTGCTACCACTACATCCCGCTCATTGGCCACAGTGCCCACAATCTGAGTGGCTGTTTCATTCGGCCGGCCTGTGCCTCGGCTTCGCCGCCCCAGCCCCAAAAATAATCGGCACGCACCGCGCCTACGATCGCGCTGCCGGTGTCTTGCGCCATCGCCAACTTGCGCAGGGGCTGGTTGGACAAGGGCTCGGTCGCATCCAGCCAGACCGGCGTGCCGTAAGGAATGCTGCCTCTATCGACCGCGATCGAGCGGCCCGGCGTCAAGGCCACACCTTGTGCGCCGCGCGGGCCCACGGCCGGGTCGGGTAGGGCCTCTTCGCGGAAAAAGACATAGCGTGGGTTGCTCCACAGCAGTTCTTTGGCGGACTGAGGATTGCGCCGCAGCCAGTCGCGAATAGTCGGCCAGGAGGCTTCGCCGGGGCGCAACTCGCCGCGCTCGATCAAGGTCTTGCCAATCGACTGGTAGGGGTGGTCGTTATGACCGGCAAAAGCCATGCGAACCCATTGCGAGCGTCCGCTCGCGTCGCTGATACGTAAGCGGCCCGATCCCTGGATCTGCAGCACCAGCAAGTCCAGCGGGTCTTCCAAAAAGGCCAGCTCTTGTGCTTTCAAGCGCGCCCGCAGCGTCGTATCGGACTCAATTTGTTGGCGGGTGAAATACGGCCGGCGCTGCATCAGGTCGGCAGGCGCCGCATGCACAGGTACTTGAAAGCTGGCCTGTGGGCGGCGCGTGGCCTCCAGCATCGGCTCGAAGTAGCCGGTGATCAAGCCCTGCGCTTCGCCTTGATGCGACTCGACCCGATAAGGCCGCAGATGCTGCATCAGCCAGAGCGAGGCTTGGGCGTCGTCGGTCGGCGCAGCGCTGCTTTTGGCTTGGGCACAGACCTCGGCAAAACCGTCGGCCGGGCGGGCGCAGCCGCGCAGCAGCGCCGGCCACAGCTCGGCCGCGCGGTCGCTGCCCCAACCGGGCAGCTCGCTCCAGTCGGCTTCGATCCAACGGGCGCGCTCGCGCAGCAGCACGCCGCGTTGGCGCTGTTGGAGGTCGCTATTGGCGGCGGGCAATGTCAGTGTGGTTTTGGCGTCAGCGCCCGACTGTTGCGCCTGCTTGGGCGGCGTGCTGCAGCCTGCGACCAAGCCACCTAGAATCGCGACCACTGCGGCAGCCTGCCGCCGTGCATTGAATTTGTTGAACATCGAGGTGGCCGCAGCCATGACATTGCTTTTGCTGGAGGCACTGGGTGCCCTGTGTGTTTTCGTGTTCATCATCTGGTGGACGATGTTTTCCGGCCGCAAAGGCGGCGAGCGGCTGCCCGCTGAAGACGCCAGCGACAACAAGGACTAAGGCCCGGGTGCATCGCGGCTGGCCTTGGGCGGCAGGAAAAAGCTGCGTGGCTGCTCGCGCACACGCCGCCAGATGGCCGAGCTGACACGCGCGCGGTCGGCCAAACGGATGCCACGTGAACGCAGCGCCACCTTCAGCGCCAGGTAAAAGCTGACGCTCAGATTCAAGATGCCAGTGACCGCAATGCCGGCCACGCACCACCAAAAGTCGGCCAAACGGAAGATATCCAGGCCCAGGGCGCCGACGGCGGCTGCCAATTGACCGGTCGAGAGCGTGACGTGGCGCACATCGAGCGGCAGGCCGACAAAGTCCAGCAGCACCGGCACCAAGCCCAACATCATGCCCAAGGAGACATTGGCGGCGACGCCGGAGACATTGTCGCGCCACCATTTTGCCCAGCGCTGGGCCCGCGAGGCACCCAGCCGCGCGATGATGGCCGGGTTCCAGGCGATGGCACTCTCCAAGCGGTGCAGGACAAACCAATTTTCGAACCAGCCCGCGACGATAGAGCTGGCAAACAGCAGCACGCCGGTGAAGGCCGCAAACAGTGCCGAGGGCCCCAACAAGGTCAAGGAATGCAGTACGTAATGGGCAGATTTTTCGCCCACCAAGGGCGCGCCAAACAGCAAGTGACTGAGGAGCTGCACCCCCAGCACGGTGGGCGCCACCACGGCCAGGTTGCCGAGTATGCCGGCGAACTGCGAGCGCAAGAGATTCGCCACCTCGTCGACAAAGCTCTCCAAATCGGTCTCGCGCTCGATGTGTTCGAGCTTTTGAGCCATTGCCGGCGCCGTCATCGCGGGCTGCTTGGTGGCGACCGTCCAGTGCAAGAGATGGATGATCAAAAAGCTCATCGCATAGTTGGCGCCGGCCCAAAAGCCGGTCCAGAAGGCGCTCATGCCAATCGCGATGACGCTGAATTTGGCGAAAGTGGTGCCTACGATGATGGCGCCGCCCCCGGCCGCATGTTTGAGCATGGAGCCATAGTCGGCACGGTCGCGGGTGATGTAGTGCTCGCCGGTTTCGGCGCTGCGTTCGGCCACTTTGCGCGCCAGCAGCGAGTAGTGGCTGGAGAACAGCTGCATGATGCTGCGGCGCTCATGCACCACGCGCACCAAGTTGGCCAGCAAGCGCGCCAGTTCGCGCTGCGGCTGTTCGGCCACCAAACAGATCAGCAATGTTTCGATGCGCTCAATGCGTGCCTGCATTTGCTCCAGTGCGAAGACGATTTCGACCGATACGCCATAAGCCTCCAGGTGGTCGGGGATGCTGGCGGCCGCGCGCCGGCAGGCATCGAGCAGCGCGCGCAGGTATTGCAGCACCTGTGCGGTTTTGTGCGCATCTCCGGCGCGCAATGCGTCGACCATATCGTCGCAAGCGCTCGCCAATTGCTCAAAGGGCTGATTGGCCAGCAAATCGGCGCTCATGCGCCGGCGCAGCGCCGCGGACAAGCCTTCGGCGCGCACCGAGCTGACCAGGGTGGTCAGGCCGCTCAGCATCGGTGCTTGCCAATCTTTGCTTTGCGCTTGCCCCTGCATGAGCCGGCTCAGTCGCAGCAGCAGTTCATCGTCAAGCGCCAGCAGCCATTGCTCGTCGGCCTCGTCAGGGAAGAGCAGATTGAACAACTCAGCCAGGTCGGTGGTGTCAGCCGTGTTAGGCAGCAGGTGTTGGCGCAAGCGGTGCAAAAACTCGCCCCACAAGGCCACGCGCGGCGCGAAGCCGACATCGGCAAACAGGCCGATAGCGTCAACATCGCGCCAAATCGAGTTCAAGACGCCGGCAAAAGCCTGTGCATGTTCGGGGTTACGCTCCAGCACATTGAGCAAGTGCTTGAGTCGCAACACCGGCAGCAGCGTGGTGCCGGTGCTGGCTTCATCGCGGGAAACCGGGTGGCGCAGCCATTCAAGCAGACGTGCCAGCCAGAGATTGCGCGTGGCCAGCGCTGCGCGTGGCTCGGCCGCGTTCAGCAGCGCGGTCAAATCCCAGCCGGGAGCCGCTTGAAAGAGTCCGAACATCAGTGCAGCGCGCCGCTATCGGCCAACATGAATTCGGGAATTTCGGTGTAAAAGATTTCGGCCTCTTCGGTCACGCAAAGCAGTCGCCCGTGCATGCTGCCTTGCGGAGTGGCGATCTGCGCCCAGGAGCTGTACTGGAACTTTTGGCCGGGTGCGAGCAGCGGCTGATGGCCGACCAGAGCCAGCCCGTCAACGGTCTGCTCGAAGCCGCGCGCATCAATGATGTGCCAATGCCGCGCGATCACTTGGGCGGCGATGTCGCCGGTGTTCTCCAGCGTGATCTGGTAGCTGAAGGCGTGCACGCCTTGCTGTGCGTCGGTCTGCTCGGGCAGGACTTGCACGAGCACCGTGCATTTGAGTTGCGGATTAGCCATGGGCTGATTCTAGGGGCGCCGCCAATCCCGCGCCTGATAGAGGGCGCTATGCTGCGCAGGTTCAAGCCGACTTCGACATCAAGCCATGAGTGCGACCCAGCCCCTTTTCTTGCCAAACGATGGCCAGCCGCGTTGCCTGTGGTGCGCCGCCGCAGCGGGCGATGCCGGCTATTTGCACTATCACGACAACGAGTGGGGCTTCCCTGTCGATGAGGACCGGCGCTTGTTTGAAAAGCTATGCCTTGAAGGCTTTCAGTCCGGGCTGTCTTGGCGCACGATTTTGAACAAGCGGGCCGCGTTTCGGGCCGCATTTGCCAATTTCGAGATCGAGCGCATGGCCCGGTTCGATGCCGCTGATATTGCCCGTTTGCTGCAGGATGCCGGCATCGTGCGGCATCGCGGCAAGATCGAGGCCGTCATCAATAACGCGCAACGCTGCCAGGAGTTGGTGGCCGAGCAAGGCAGCCTGGCGGCGTATATCTGGAGCTTTGAGCCGGCTGCGGCGGCCGCGCCGGTGATGGCAACCGAGTCGGAGGCCTCACGCGCGCTTTCCAAGGACTTGAAGCGGCGCGGTTGGAAGTTTGTCGGGCCCACCACCATGTATGCGTTCATGCAATCGATGGGCTTGTTCAACGACCATGCGCTGGGTTGCGTCACGCGCAGTCGGGTCGAGCAGGCGCGCCAGGGTTTTAAGCCGCCGAAGGTCGTTTTGCGGGCCTGAACAGGCTGGGCCGCGCCTGCTTCACTCGCCATGGGGGCAGGCCAGGCGGTGCAGCACGCCATTGCTGGCAATCCGGTCACTGCTCGGGTGCAGCGCCTGGGGTTTGGTCCAGCTTGAGGGGGCGCAACTGATGAGCCCCAGGGGGCTGAGGCTCAAGGCCTCACCGCCCAGATTGGGGAGGTGGCCGCCCCAGGGCATTTCATCGCTGAGCCAGCGGCCTGCTACGAGGTGGCGGCCAAGCAGAGCCTCCACACGAAACTCTTCGGTGGCATGCCGGCCGGCTTTCACTTGCGCAGTCCAAGCGCTATTGCAGGGGGCCAAAACGGTGATGGGGCCGCCGCCGCTGAGCCAACTGCTCAGGCCGGTGCGGTGCAGCGCGCTGAGAAATTCGCTGTGCGCAGGGCTGTCGGCCAGCAGCTCCAAGAGGCCGCGCTCGGCGGGTCGCAGCACGCGGTCGATCAAATGGGCGGCCGGAGTAAGCCCAGGTTGGGGGGCGAGTACACCGAGGATCTGGCCATGCCGGCCTTGAGCGTCGCGCAGGCGACCATCCCCAAGCAGCTGCAAGATGCCTTGGCCCGCGGTGCGCAGCAGTGTGCCCGGCCGGGCTGAAGCCAGGGTCAGCCCATCCAGCAGCACATGGCCCAGCAAGATCTGGCGCAAGCGCGGCAGGTCCGCGCAGAGCTCGGGCCAGCTCAACTTCAGTTCATGCAGCAAGTCCATGAAGGCGCGGTCGCTGGGCACCAGCAGTGCAAGCGTGCCCGTGCTGTTCAGCAGGCTGCTGAGCCCGGCGGCTTGGAGGGCTTCGCGCCAGCAGCCATCGCCCAAGTCCAGCGCAGCCGGATGGCGCAGTGCGCGTGCGGGCATTTCCAGCAGATTTGCCGGCATGGGCCGCTGCAAGCGCTGTGCCGGCAAGGCTGAGTCTGTGGGTTTGAGCCAGTTCATCATGGTGTGGGCGTGATGTTGGGATTTGAAGTAGGGCGAATTCGGTGGCGAAGCAGCTTGAATGAAGCGCTGGTCAAGAATGTGAACTAATCAGTTCAAATTGTCAACTAAATGGTTCACTTGTGAATCAATTGGTGTCATTGGTAACTGGCTTGTCTTTTTTTGGCCGACCGGCGGCATAGAATCGCCGCATGGCCAAACTCTCATTCCGTGAACAGCAGTTGCAGGTGCGTGAAGACGCGATCGTGGCGTCGGTGAACCGATTGCTGGCCGAAAAGGGCTTCGATTTGATGACGGTGGACGAGGTGGTGGCCGATGTCGGCATTGCCAAAGCCAGCCTGTACAAGCATTTCACTTCCAAGGAAGAGCTGGCCGCTGCGGCCATGGTGCGGGTGTTGGAGCGGGCGCTGGCCGAGATGGCGCGCCTGCGTGAGCAGGCCCCTGATGCGAGCCCCTTGGTCCAGCTGCAGGCGGTGGCACGTTGGACCATGCGGGTGCAACTGGCGGGCGAGATGCCCTCGCTGCCGGCCCAGAATTCCAGCTTGCGCGCCGCCTTGCTGGCGCACAAGGTCTATCTGGACTTGTTGATGCGTCTGTCCGACGAGTTGGGCGAGTGGATCACAGCGGCGCAAACAGCCGGCGACTTGCGGCCCGATTTGCCGCCCGAGGTGGTGCTCTACACCTTGTTTGCGCGCGCCTGCGACCCGGTACTGGGTTTGCTCAAGGCCGGCGGCCAATACAGCGACGAGCAGATCATCGAGATCTTGCTGCTCAGCTGCTTTGGCGGCTTGGCGGCCCCGCAATCGGCACTCAAGCGCAAGCCCAGCAAGGGAGTGGTGCCGGCCCAAAAACAGACCCCGGCGAAGCGAAGTCGCGTCAGTCCTTAAAATCCGCCATCGCCCAAATCAAAGCGCAGGCCCGTCAGGCCTGCCATACCGCCATGAGCAAGAGCAATTTCTGCATCGCCCCCAGCCTTCTTTCCGCCGACTTTGCCCGTTTGGGCGAGGAGGTGCGCGACGTGCTGGCGGCCGGCGCCGACTGGATTCACTTCGACGTGATGGACAACCATTACGTGCCGAATCTGACCTTCGGGCCTATGGTCTGCGAGGCCTTGCGCAAGCATGCGGTCAAGCCGGACGGCACGCCCGCGCTGATCGACGTGCACCTGATGGTGGAGCCGGTCGACGCCCTGGCCGTCGCTTTTGCCAAGGCCGGCGCCGACATGATCACCTTTCACCCCGATGCGTCCAAGCATGTGGACCGTACGCTGCAGCTGATCAAGGCCGAGGGCAAGCAAGCCGGTCTGGTGTTCAACCCGGCCGAACCGCTGGACGTGTTGGAGTGGGTGATTGACAAGGTCGACATGATCCTGATCATGAGCGTCAACCCGGGCTTTGGCGGCCAGAGTTTCTTGCCGAGCGCGTTGAAGAAGCTCGAACAGGCGCGCCGCATCATCGAGCAAAGCGGCCGCCCCATTCGCCTGGAAATCGACGGCGGCGTCAAGATCGACAACATCCGCCAGATCGCCGACGCCGGCGCCGACGCCTTTGTGGCCGGCTCGGCCATCTTCGGCAAGCCCGATTACAAGGCCGTGATCGACGCCATGCGGGCCGAGTTGGCGCGCTGAATAGCGCCATGCCCTCGGTCCTGTTTGTCTGCACCGCCAATATCTGCCGCTCACCGATGGCCGAGGTGCTGCTGAAGGCGCGCCGCGCCGGCTTTGGCGCAGGGGCTGCCGATGCCTTCAAGCAAGTGGCCTCGGCCGGCGCGCGCGCCGCACCCAGGGGCGAGCCCATCGATGCGCGCGCTGCGGCGGCTTTGCAGCGAGCCAATTTGCAGCTCGAGAAGAAGTGGCGCTCGCAGCGGGTTGAGGATGATCATTTTGATCGTTATGATTTGATCCTGGCGATGGAGGCCGACAACCTGAAACACTTGCGCCAGCAATGCCCACCGGCGCAGCAGTCTCGGCTGCACTTGCTGCTGGACTTTGTGCCGGGCATGGCCGGTCAGGATGTACCCGACCCCTACTTTGGCCCGGCGGCGGGCTTCGATCATGTGCTCGCCTTGCTGGAGCGCGGCGTGGCGGGCTTGGCGCTGGCTTGGCGCGAAGGGCGATTGCTGCCGTCTTGAACGGGGGTCGGCAGACGATGATGACGCATGCGCAGTGATGGCGCAGGCTGCTGCGGCGGGCCGAAAGCGCCCAAGCGGTAGTTGCCCGGCGCTCGCAGCAGCGCCTGCGCGCCGGGCTGCAAGATGGTGTCCTCGAGGTGCCCATCTCGCGTCAACCACAGGCTGCCCTGGATCACATGCACCAGCAAGGTTTGGCCAGCGTGCAGTTTCAGTTGCTGACGGGTGGCGTCAGCCGGCAAGTCGAGTTGGGTGCGCCGCGAACCCGGCAGCGCGGTGATGTTGGTTCGGGTGATTGGGCTGTCCATGACCCACACTTTGCGGCCTTTGTGGTGCACAGCCAGCCAAGGCCACCTCTCTCAGTGACCCAGGCGGTGGCCTTGTACGAGGCTTGCACGGCAGAAAAGATCCGAATGGCACCGGGTTCAATGGTCAGCGCCAGCGCGCGTTTTCGGCATGGCCTCAGGCTCAGTGTGGGTGGGCGCTGGAGCAGCGAGCGCCCGCAAGCCATGTGCCGAATCGGCGTCTTGGCCACACAGATGTTGGACGTGGCCTTGGGCAGCCGCGCAGCCCAAGGCCGGCTCAGGCTTGCAGCCCGCGCTCGGCCGCAGGCCTCACCCCTTCGCAGGCAAAGTCAGGCCTCAGGCCTGACTATGTCCGGCTCAGGCTTTCTTCAGAAACTCCGACTTCAGCATCAGGCTGACACCGTCGATCTTGCAATCGACGTCGTGATCACCGTCCACCAAGCGGATGCCCTTGGCCTTGGCGCCCTTCTTGAGTGTGATGGATGAGCCCTTGACCTTCAGGTCCTTGACCAAGATGACCGAGTCGCCGTCGACCAGGATTTGGCCATTGGCGTCGCGCACGACCTTGGCGGTCTCATCAGCCGGGGCGGCCTCGGCCGCATCGTTCCACTCATGGCCGCAGTCGGGGCAGATATTCATCTCGCCATCGCGGTAGGTGTTCTCAAGTGTGCAGACAGGGCAGGCGGATGGCGTGGACATGGTCAAGGTTCGGAACAAGATGCGGGGCATCTAATGTACGCGAGGCCGGGTCTGGCGCACGGGTGGAGATGCCGTTAGGCACAAGTTAGGCACAAGTCACCGACAAGCGTCATACTGCGGCTGGCAAAAATTCTGCAAATAAACAGTCGGAGCATCACCATGACCTTCTTGATGAAAACGAGCCGCAACAGGACTTCGGGCCTGGCTGTCGCTTGCTGGGCCCTTGCGGCTTTGAGCTTGACCGCGCCAGCGCAGGCTGCAGCGGCAGAGCCGGTGGACCAAGCGCTGAAGGCGGCGATCGCAGCCTCGCACCGTACGCCCGCCAATGTGGCCCGTGACCCCGCCCGCCACCCCTACGAGACATTGACCTTCTTTGGCATCAAGCCAAGCTACACGGTGGTCGAGTTGTCTCCCGGCGGCGGCTGGTACACCGAGATCTTGGCTCCCTATTTGCGCGACAAGGGGCAGCTGATTCTGGCCGGTGACGACCCCAACTCTGAGACGGCCTACTTCCAGCGCAGTGCCGCCCGCATGAAAGAAAAGTTGGCGGCCCTGCCGGCCGTCTATGACAAGGCGCAGGTGACGGTGTTCGCGGCCGGCACGGGCAAGCTGGATTACGCCAAGCCGGGCTCGGCCGACCTGGTGCTGACCTTCCGCAATGTGCACAACTGGATTGGCACAGGCGAGGAGAAGGCGCAGGCCGTGTTCAAAAGTGCCTACACGGCGCTCAAGCCCGGCGGCACTTTTGGCGTGGTCGAGCATCGCCGCCCTGCCTCGGTCAAGCAGGACGAAAAGGCCGAGAGCGGCTATGTGCACCAGGCCTACGTGATCCGCATGGCTGAAAGTGCCGGCTTCAAGCTGGTGGCCAGCTCCGAGGTCAATGCCAACCCCAAGGACACGGCCGACCATGAAGGTGGTGTTTGGTCCCTGCCTCCGACCTACGGGCTGAAGGACAAGGACCGCGCGAAGTTCGAGGCGATCGGCGAAAGCGACCGCATGACACTGAAGTTCGTCAAACCCTGAGTTCACGCGGATGAGCCGGCCCTTGTCGACCCGCCGCATCGCCTTCATCGGCGCTGGTCGCCTGGGCCAGACTTTGGCTCGTGCCTTCAGCACTGAGGGTTTGAGCGTGGTCGCCGTTGCCAGCCGCAGCGCCGGTTCGGCCAAAGCCCTGGCCGCCCAACTGCCCGACTGCCGGGCAATGACGGCGGCCGAGGCGGTGGCGGCAGCGGATCTGATTTTCCTCACGGTGCCCGATGATGGGATCGCTTCGTTGGCTGCCGCGCTGCCTTGGGTGCCCGGTCAATGCGCGGTGCATTGCAGCGGTGCGACCGAGTTGACGGCGCTGGCCGCAGCCGCTGCGGCGGGTGCGCAAATCGGCGGCTTTCATCCGTTGCAGATATTTTCAGACCCGGCGCGGGCGATCGGCTTACTGGCCGGCAGTGCGGTGGCGATCGAGGTTAGCGCCGCCTCTCAAGCCTTGTTGACCGACTTGCAGGAGGTGGCCAGTCTGTTGCAGATGAGGCCGCTGCACTTGCAGCCCGGCACGCGCGCGGCCTATCACGGCGCGGCCAGTTTTGCGGCCAGCTTTTTATTGTCAATGCTGGATGAGGCGACGCAGGTCTGGGGGCAGATCGGCTTGCCACCCGAGGCCGCGCTACAAGCGCTGCTGCCTTTGGCGCGCGGCACCTTGGATGCGGCCGCTGCGCGTGGACTTGCCGGCGCCTTGTCCGGCCCGATTTCGCGCGGCGATCATGGTGTGGTGGCTGCGCATTTGCAGGCCTTCGACCGGCTTGGCGGCCGACATGGCGATTTTTACCGCGACTTGGCCCGACGCCAACTCGGCTTGGCGCGCGCGAGCGGACGTCTGGACGAAGCCGCTTTGCAGCGCTTGGCCGCGCTTCTAGAATCCAGGCCATGAATCTGGATCCCGCGACGCTCTACCTGGTGCTGACCGTGGTCGGCCTCTTGATGGCGTTCTGGGTTTGTTTCATGGCCTGGGGACAGCCTCTGGGGCACGCACTTTGGGCCTGGGCGCTGGCGCTGCTGGCTTATACGGCCAGCCACGTGGTTTTCGGCTTGCAAGCGGTGTTGCCGGAAATGGTTTTTCTGCTGGGCGGCAGCACGGCCTACGCCGTCGCCTTGGTCTTGATGTTGCAGGCGGTGCGGCGCTTCCAAGGCATTGAACATGCCGGGCGTTGGTACCTGGCGCCCTTGCTGCTGATTCCGCTGTTGTATGTCTCGCTGGCCGAGTACAGCACGATACGCGTGGTCAGCTCCTCCTTGGTCTATGTCTGGCAGATCGGGTTGATCATGGCTGCCTTGCTGGACCCCAGCCAGCCCCAGCATGGTCGCGGGCGCTACATCTTGGTCGGCGCATTTGGCGCCATGCTGCTGATGCTGTTGGCGCGCGCCGTGTCGGCGGCTTTTGGTTTGATAGACACCCATAACCTGAGTGCCAGCAGCCGCAACCTCGGGCCGGTGTTCCTGGTCTCACTGTGCGCGGTCTTGAGCATCACGCTGGGTTTTGTCTATATGACCATGGAGCGGGCCGAGCGGCGCAATTTTGAGCTGGCGATGAAGGATATGTTGACCGGGCTGGCCAACCGGCGCGCGATCAACGACCAGTTGGCAGTGACAGTGGCGCGGGCGCAGCGCCAGGGGCAGTACCTGAGTGTGCTGATGCTGGATATTGACCACTTCAAACGGGTCAATGACAACTACGGCCATCAAGCCGGCGATGTAGTTTTGCGCAGTGTGGCGCAGGCTTTGCAGAGTCGCTTGCGAGCTCAGGATCAGATCGGACGCTTCGGCGGCGAGGAGTTCTTGGCTATCTTGCCCGACACCAGTTTGGATGGTGCGCTGGTGCTGGCCGAAGCCTTGCGCGCGGCCGTCGAGGCGAGCCCAACGCAATGGGGTGCGCACCGCATCGCCACCACCATCAGCATCGGCGTGCGCGGCGGCGCGATCACCGGCGGCGACACGGCAGACAGCTTGGTGGCGGCCGCCGATGCCGCGCTCTACCGGGCCAAGCAAGGCGGGCGTAACCGGGTCGAGGTCGGCCTGGCGACGACGCCTGTGTCTGCCCTTGGGTCAGCATCACCAAGCGTCGTAGCCGGCGCGATCTGAGCACTATGTTTACCGTCTACGGCCTCAATGGGCGCATCTTCAGCGGCAGGATGGAAGGGCTGCGCGAACTCAGTGCGGTGCAGTCGGTCGCGCGCGTCAGGGCAGTCGAGGCCGCCACGCGCCGCGGCGATGATGGTTTGGCCGGCGTGATCTTGGCCGGGCCGGCACCCGACACGACCTTGGCTGCATTGGGGGGAGCCGAGCCGCCGCCGCGTGCCGCCGTCGCCGCCTATGCACAGGCGCAGGCACTCGGCACACATGCAGGGTCCGAGCGGCATGTGTTGAGTTTGGTCGAGCAGTTGATGAGTCTGGACCTGCACACCGTGCCGCTGGCCTCGACCGTGGCGCAGGGCTTGGCCATACTCAGCCAAGCGCGCGTGGGTCAGGCGCCGGTGGTGAATGAGCAGGGCCGCTTGGTTGGCTTGCTGCTCCGGGCCGATTTGCTGCCCGGGCCCGCTAACTTTCAAGATGCGCAGGCCTGGAGCGAATGGTTGGCCGCGCCGGTGGCTGCCGTGATGTGGAGCCCGGTGCCGGCGGCTCGGCCCGACACGCCGATTCGAGAAGTCGCGCAAGCCTTGCTTGAGCTGCGCTTGCCGGGCTTGCCGGTGGTGGACGATCGCGGCGATATGTTGGGCTTTTTATCCCGCACCGACATCTTGCGGGCACTCACGCGTGAGGCGCCCTTGAATCTCTGGAGTTGAGGCGCCTCGTCTATTGCCAGTTCAGCGGATTGACGCGGTAGTAGTCGCAAAGCAAGCCATACAGTGCTGGATGCTGCTGGGCCAGCGCCAGCGGCCGCTCATAAAACAACTCGCTGCTGACGGCAAAAAACTCCGCCGGGTCGGTTGCGCCGTAAGGGTCAATCAGGCCTGTTTCGCCCATCGACAGCCGAGCGCGCAAGGCGTCGTATTCGTTTTGCATCACCGTTGACCAAACCCGGTAGGCTTGGCGGCTGGCCAGTTCGGGCGCGCCATTGGCATGCCCTTTGGCCTGGTCGAGTTGATGCGCGAATTCATGGATGACGACATTGTGACCATCATCCGGGTCGGCGGCCCCCGCTTGCACATCGGTCCAGGACAGCAAGACCTGACCCTGTGCCCAGCTCTCGCCGGCCAACGCGCGGCGCTGCTCCATCTGCACACCGCCCGCTTGATTGACCGGGCGGTCCACCACAAAGGCGCCGGGGTAGAGCAGGATCTGCTTGAGCTGCGGGTAGTAGCCGCGGCGCGCACCCAAGAGCGGCAAACAGGCTTGCGCGGCAATGCTGACGCGCATCTCATCCGTCACCGTCAGGCCGCCGCAGCCGAGGATAGGTTTCTCGGCCAAAAACACCTGAATGTCCTGCTTCAGCCGCATTTGCAGATCGGCGGGCAGGCGCTGCACCAGGGGCACGCGGCGTCGCAGGATGCGCCGCCAAGCCTGCGGGAAGGGCTGCTCGCGCAGCTTTTGCCGGCGCCTGCGCTGCAGCAGCGGGCCACCGGCCAGCCAGGCAATCAGGCCCAGGCCAAAGGCGATGGTAAGCAGCAGAGGCAGGGCGTTGATGTCCATAGCGCACCACATGGGCGCGTTTGTGTTGATTGCAAGGGCGGCCGAATGACTTAGGCTTGTGGGCATGCAAAGCTTCAGTTCACCCCGCACCGCGCCCCCGCTGCAAGCCTGGCAAGTGATCGTCGGCGGCATCTGCGGCCTGATTCTGACCATAGGCTTGGCGCGCTTTGCCTACACGCCGCTATTGCCCCTGATGCAGGCGCAGGCGGGCTTGTCCGATGTGGCCGGCGGCTGGCTGGCCTCAATCAACTACCTCGGCTATATGAGCGGCGCTCTGCTGGCCGCCTGGATTGACGACGCCCGGCTGCGCCAGCGCCTCTATAGCGCCGGCCTGGTGTTGAGCCTGTTGATCACCGCGCTGATGGGTCTCAGCGACAACTTCTGGGTCTGGGCCCTCTCGCGTTACCTGGGCGGCCTGTGCGGCGCGGCCGGTATGTTGCTCGGTTCCGGCCTGGTGCTGAATTGGCTGATGCGCCATGGCCGGCGGCCCGAGCTGGGCCTGCATTTTACCGGCCTGGGCCTGGGCATTGTGGTGTCGGCGCTGGGTGCGTTTGTGATGAGCGGCTGGTTGATGACTTGGTCGCAGCAATGGCTGGGCTTTGCGGTCCTGGGATTGCTGTTCTTGCTGCCCGCTTGGGGCTGGCGGCCGCCGGTGCCGCCCACCTTGAGCGGTTCACATGCAGCCCCCAGCAGCCCATCAAGGCGTTGGATGGGTTTGATGACCTTGATGTACTTTTGTGCCGGCTGGGGCTTTGTGATCAGCGCCACCTTCACCGTCGCCATCGTAGAGCGCCAACCCTTGCTGGCAGGCCAAGGCCCCTGGGCCTGGGCGCTGGTCGGCCTGGCCGCGACGCCGGCTGTGTTTCTGTGGGACAAACTCGCGCGCCGCTGGAGCGAGCTGGGGGCTTTGCTGCTGGCTTTTGCCTTGCAGACGGTGTCGGTGCTGCTGCCGGCTTGGTCCGCCAGCTTGGGCGCTGCGCTGGCGGGCGCTTTTTTGTACGGCGCCACCTTCATCGGCATCGTCAGTCTGACCCTGGCCTTGGTCGGCCGCCGCGCGCCCAGCAATCCCGGCAAAGCAATGGCCCGCCTGACGCTCAGCTACGGTTTGGCGCAAGTCTGCGCGCCGGCCTTGACCGGCGCCCTGGTGCAGGCCAGCGGCAGCTACCGTAGCGCGCTGTGGATCACGGCAGCGGTGCTTGCACTGGGCATGGGTTTGTTGCTGACCTTGCTGCGCACCCGTGCTGAGGCCGATCAGACGGCCTAGGGCTTCAAGAGCGGCAAGTTTCCTCGGTTCGGAGCTATTTCTGCTCGGTACTGTGGTTTTCCCTATGAAACCATGAAATCTGTCAGGCGGATCTGGGTCGAACTGGCTAAGGTGAGCTGACTGTCTGGCAAACATCGCTTGCCAGGCGCCGTCCCTTCCCAGACTGGAGTTCGCCATGTCCTATGCCCTAGCTTGCTTGGTCGATGTTGCACATTCGGGGGGTGGCAAGTGTTGCCGCTTCGAGGCGGGGCCTACTCGCCTGCGCCGGCGCGCTTGGCGGGCGGCGGCGCTGACGCTGTGCTTGCCCTTGGCCGCCCAGGCGCAGGAGTTCAGTGGCTCTGGTTTTGCTTCCCTGGTGTTGGGTCGAAGCTTTGGCGACTGCGTTGCCGGCAATCTGTCGCCCAAATTCAACAGCGGCTGCACCCGCTACATCGCCGATTGGGGCCACGCCGGTGTTTACGACGACGACATCTCGGCCAGCCCGGAGTCGCGCCTGGGTCTGCAGGGCACGGTCAAGTTCAATCCGCAATGGAGTGCCACCGCGCAAGTGACCGCGCGCACCCTGACGAATCAGCATCTGAACCTGGAATGGCTCTACCTGAGCTACCAGATCGCGCCGGAATGGACGCTGCAGGTCGGCCGCAAACGCCTGCCGCTGTATTACTACTCTGACTTCCAGGATGTGGGCTATGC
The DNA here is from genome assembly GCF_025717555.1 of Paucibacter sp. B2R-40. Lineage (GTDB taxonomy): Bacteria > Pseudomonadota > Gammaproteobacteria > Burkholderiales > Burkholderiaceae_C > Paucibacter_A. Next base: position 181,860 of record NZ_JAJIRP010000009.1, read on the forward strand.
CTACAACACGATACGCCCCAGCCCCGATGTTTACGGCTGGGACGTCGTCAACTACAACGGCGCCAGCCTCAGTTACGCCACCGAAGTGGGGGCCTGGACGCTGCGCACCGAGGTCTTGGCGGGCAGCGAGAAGAGCAAAAAGAACCCCTACTCAAGCCTCTATAACGAGGCCGACAAGACCGTGGAATGGGGTGGCGTGGGCGGTGCGACCTTCGAGTTTTCGCGTGACTGGTTTACCGGCAGGCTCAGCTATGTGCGCAGCAAGTTCAAGCAAACCGACCGCGACAGCGGCGTCGTCGAGGTGGACTCGAACGGCCCCAAGCAGAGCTTTCTAGGCCTGGCCCTGAACGCCGATTGGGGCGATTGGATTGTGCGCAGCGAGCTCGGCCGCGCCGATCGCGAGTCTTTGAATTACAAGGCCAACTACTTTCTCGCAACGTTGGGCTACCGGATGGGCAAGTTCACCCTTACCGGTGGGGCCAGTGCCTACCGGGAGTCTTCCTATGACGAGCAGGTCTACAAGCCGGTCAAGCTGAGCAGCGGCCTTGTGGCCTTGCGCTACGAGGTGCACAAAGACGCGGCGCTGAAGCTGCAGTTCGATCATGTGCGCGATAGCTCCAGCGTGCCCGGCGCTGGCAGCGCGCGGGTCTTGAGCGCGTCCTATGACTTGGTCTTCTAAGCACTCATCCAATTCGCACTTTTTCAAACAGGAGATAGACATGAGCAAGAAACTATTTGGGAGCCCGCGTGCAATGCTGGCGGCGCTCTTGATGATGATGCTGAGCACGCTGGCGCAAGCGCAGCTGGCCGTGATCGTCAACCCCAAGAGCTCGCTCAGTACTCTGACGCCCGAGCAAGCGGCCGGATTGTTCCTGGGCAAGTCCAGCACGGTGCCGGGCGGCGGCCCGGCTTCCTTGGCAGACTTGCCCGATTCGAGCGCCGTGCGCGAGCAGTTCTACAGCAAGGCCGCAGGCAAGACTTCGGCGCAAGTCAAGGCCGCATGGTCGCGCCTGACCTTCTCCGGCAAGGCCACCCCGCCCAAGGAGTTGGCGACCGCCGCCGATGTCAAGAAATACGTCGCCGCCAATGTGGATGCGATCGGCTATATCGAAAAATCAGCGGTCGACGCGACGGTCAAGGTGGTGCTGGTGGTGGAGTAAATCAGGCCTCGGGCTCGCTTTGAGCGGAGTCCCGGGCTGGCGCGCGCTCCTCAGCAGCTTTCTTCCTACGCTTGCTGGTCTTATCTTTACGGGTTTCTTCGGCCGCGTCGGCGGCCGCCGCCCATTGCTTGAACTCATCGGGTGTTTCCAGCGTGATGCGTCCCAGAATGCACTGGCGGAACTCGTAGATCAGCACCTCGGCGGCTTTTTGCAAATTGACCCGGCCGCCGCTGAGCATGGCGCCGCGCTTGCGGCCGATGGCGGTCAACAGTTCTTCGTCGCTCAGGCCCGCCACATCCTGCAGCTTGTAGCGCTCTTCGACTTGGCCGGCGTAATGCTGGCGTAGCCGCGCCAGCAGTTCCAGCGCGACCTCTTCTTCCTCAAACGCGTTGCGGCCAATCGCGCCACTGGCGGCCAAGTTGTAGCCGCTTTCTTCGATCGTGATGCGCGGCCACAGCATGCCCGGCGTGTCGAACAGATAGAAGTCGTTCTCCAGCACGATCTTCTGTTCGATCTTGGTGATGCCGGGCTCGTCGCCGGTCTTGGCGATGCGCTTGGTCGTGATGGTGTTGATCAGCGTGGACTTGCCCACATTGGGGATGCCGCAGATCAACACCCGCACCGGCTTGACCATGCCGCCGCGCAGCGGCGCCAGTTCACGGCAGGCCTTGATCAAGGCTTGGGCGGGAGCTTTGACGCTGGCATCCAGGCCGATCGCCCGCGTGTCGGGCAGCGCGTTGTAATGCGCCAGCCAGAGTGCGGTGCGCTCGGGGTCGGCCAGGTCTTGCTTGTTCAGCAGCTTGAGCGTGGGCTTGCCTTCGGTCAGCTTGGCCAGCAGCGGGTTGGCGCTGGAGCCGGGCAGGCGCGCGTCCAGCAGCTCGATCACGACGTCGAGACCGGCCTTCATGCGATCGTTGATCGCATTGCGGGTCGAGTTCATATGCCCGGGGAACCAGTGGATGGCCATTGTTCTTGTTTCTTTCTAAAGCGCTAGATCGCTGTCGCAGGCTGCCGCAGCCATTTGGCTTGGCGCATTCAAGGCTTGATTGTCGCGGGTCCGCGCCTGAAACATTGCTTACCTGTTGTTGCAGCGTTGCGGCGGCGTTGTTGCATGCTCGAAGCAGAGGTAATAACAGAGGTGGGCCGCGATGCCCTGGCCTCGCTCCCAAGGCCCAAAGAGGCCAAGGAGTCTTTCACTGAGTGAGGTCCATCATGCGTTTCGAAGGCAGTTTGGCGGTCTGGCATATCGATCGAGGCTATGGCTCGGTCGTGCCCGATCAAGGCGGCCAGGCGCTATTTATTCATGTCTCGGCCTTCCCGCCCGAAGGGCCGCAACCGGTCGTCGGCGAGCGGCTCAGCTTCGAAATTGTGACCGGACGAAACAATCAGAAACAGGCCACCCGCGTGCAACGATTGAAATCCAGCCCGGTCGTTTCTGCGGCGATGGCACCCTCGCGCAGCCATGGCCGGCGTCCGCCGCTCAAATCAGAGCGCCCTGGCTTGGTCTTTGTGTTGCTGGGCTTGGCGGTGGCGGCTGCGGTGCTGAGCTGGTGGGAGTTCAGTCATGGGGACGGGCAACACTTCGCTCGTTTGGTGTCCAGTGCCCACACGCTGCGTTGAGCCTGGCCGGTCCCGTTCACTCGTTGTGCTTGCCCCAGGGCAATGAGGCCGCCTTGCGTTCGGCGCCTTTGCGGGTGCGCAGCACAGCATCAAAGGCTTGATGGGCGCCGTTGACGACGCTGGTGAGCAGGCCCACGACGTCTTCTTGGCTGAGCGAGTCGGCATCGCGCCGAAACTGCTTGATGGCCATGGCCAGCATCTCGCGAGAGACCCCAGGGTGCGTGACGGCCACGGCCTGCATGGCATTGAAGAGATCGGGAAAGTGCCCGCACAAGGCCTTGATGCGGCGCAATGACTGGGCCGGTGTGCTGCGCCCGCTCGGGCTGATCCAGCTCAGCTGTTCGTCGGCCGCCTTGAGGCTGAGCTCCAGGCAACGGATGCGGGTCAGCAAATATTCGGTGTCACGCGCCACCACCGCCTGGTTTTCAGCCTCTTCATCACTCTCGGCCTCGAAATAGCGCTGATGCACCATGGTGGCCAGGGCGGCCTCCAGTTCGGGCAGGGTGAGACGGCGAGCTTGGTCCATGTCGAGCTTGGTCTGGCAGCGTGATCGTTGTATTTCGGTTCGCTGTGGCAATACTTGAGAGCCAAAAAATTAGGCCACAGGCCAGAAGCCTGTGGCCTTCGTCAGTCAAAAACAGGCCGCAGGGTCTGTTTCAGTCCTGACTCAGTCTTCGTTATTGAACACCAGCTTGACTTCGTGCGACTGCTTTTCGCCGCTGGCTTCAAAGCGCCAGTCCATCAGCGCGCGCGTGACGGCCTTGTCGAAGACCTTGCGTGGCTGCGCTTCCAGGATGTCAACGCCGGTGACGGCACCATCCGGGTCGATCGACATCTTGGCCTTGACCACGCCGCTGGAAACCGAGGCCTTCGCGGCTTCGGCTGGAAACTCCGGCGGCACCTTCTTCATGATTTTTGGGGCGGCGGCTTGGGCGCTGAAGGCCAGCGCGAGGCCGGTGCAGAAAAGAGCAGCGGCGCGTGTCAGAGTGGAGTTCGAGGTCGTGATCATGGTGGTTTTCTTGGACAAGAGAAGGAGGGGGAAAGAAAAAGAGAATGCCTATGCCTCAGGCCAGCGCGTCGGCCGCGCGGAAGAAGCCGACGGCGTCCAGCAGGCGTGAGGAACTGTTCTTCAAGGCGTCGGTGGAGCGACCCAGGTCGTCCACCAGCGTGGTGTTTTGTTGGGTGGCACGGTCCAGCTCGTTCATCGCGTTATTGACCACGCCAACCCCGGCCGCTTGTTCATGGGCCGAGTGCGAGATTTCCTCGATCAGCTGGCCCATATTGTTGACTTCATCAACAACGCTGCGGATGGTGATGCCGGCGTTATTGACCAGTTCGGTGCCGTTCTCGACTTTGACCGAGGACTCCTGGATCAAGACCTTGATTTCTTTGGCCGCCGCCGCCGAGCGCGAAGCCAGGGCGCGCACTTCGGATGCCACCACCGCAAAGCCGCGGCCATGTTCGCCGGCGCGTGCCGCTTCCACCGCGGCATTCAGCGCCAGGATATTGGTCTGGAAGGCGATGCCGTCGATGACGCCGATGATGTCGCCGATCTTCTTCGAGCTGGCGCTGATGTCTTCCATCGTCGCTACCACCTTGGAGACCACGGCGCCACCGGCCGTGGCCGATTGGCGCGCCTTGGTGGCGATGCCGGCGGCACGGCGGGTCAGGTCGCTGGCACCGTTCAAGTTGGCGGCAATTTGTTCCACCGATGCGGCGGTGTTTTGCAGATTGGCCGCCGAGCGGGCAGTGCGGTCGGACAGGTTGACATTGCTGTCGGCGATGTCGGAGCTGTTCTGCACCACTTCACCGGCGGCCTCGCTGACGCTGCTGACCACGCCCGACAAGGCGCGCTGCATTTCTTGCATCGCTCTGAGCATCTGCGAGAGTTCGTCCTGGCCATGCGCCTCAATCACTTGGGTCAGGTCGCCGCCAGCAATGGCCTCGGCCGCAGCTTGAGCTTGTTGCGCCGGCAGCACGATGGAGCGGGCAATCACCAAGCCGCCGCCAATGCCGATCACCGCTGCGACCGCCACAAGCACGGCGGTCAACAGCACCGAAGAGCGCGCCAGTTCGCCGCCGTTAACGGCCAGGTCACGCGCGGTGTCGAACTGCAGATCGACCAGGCCTTTGAGGCCGTCTTGATAGCCTTGCTGCGCCGGGCGCACATCGGTGATCAGGCTCTCGCGCGCCTCGTCCGGGCTGCCGTCTTTCTGGATTTTCTGGAACTTGGCCACGGCGTTGAAGAATTTCGCCTGATCGGCCCGCACCTGGGCAATCAGCTCTTTTTCTTTGCCGCCGTCGAGCGTGGATTCCAGCGCGCTGAGCTGCTTTTCACTTTCCTGCAGTGCGCCTTCAATGGCGGCCTTTTGTTTCTTGATCTGGCGTGCTTCATCTAGCAGCAGCAAGTCGCGGGATGCGCGTGCGATCACATTGACCTGACTCTCCAGCCCGTTGGCGGAAGCGATCTTGACCAAGCTGGTGTTGGCTGTGTGATCCAAGTCCTTGGCCAAGCGGCTGGCCGTGCTGGCGCCATAGCTGCCGATCGCCACCAGCAGCAAAATCAGCAAGCCATAGCTGACCGCCAGGCGTTGGCTGATGCGTAGTTTTGTCAGTAGATTCATTTATCGGGACCCTCGTCAACGATTGTTTCTTTTTGGTGCTTGTCGGTCTGAGCAAGCGCTTGATGGGATAGACGCCATCAAACAGCTATTCGGCGCCTGTTGCGGTTTCGGACGGGCCGGATCAAGACTTAAGGACATCTTGAGCGCCACTTGCACCGTCCGTGATATTTGCCGCATCTCAGGCCGATCAGCTCAAGTCTGGCTTGAAGCTGTCGGCGCCAAAAATCGCGGCAAAGCTAGTGTCGGCGGCTTTGACAGTTATGTGTCAAAACCTGCCGACCCAGAGCGTGACAAAGTACCCGCTTGGAAAGGGGAAAACCCCCGAATGGGGGCTTGCGGTGGGCGCGGATGGTGGGTCGGGATTGGCCGCGCGCAGCTCGGCTTCAGTCGACGCGTTGGGTCTTCAACTGCAAGACGTCGAGCGGGCGCACATCGGCGGCCTGGTTGCCCCAGGCATTGCGCACAAAGCTGGCCAAGGCCGCTTGATCGTTGTCGCTCAGGATGCCGGCAAAGGGCGGCATGCCGTAAGGGCGTGGATTGCCGGCGGTAGCGGGGGAAAAACCGCCGCGTTGAATGATGCGCAAGAGGTTGGCCGGGTTTTGCATTTGTACCGTGCGGTTGCCGGCCAGGGCGGGGTAGGCCTCTTTGATGCCTTCGCCCTGCTCGCCATGGCAGCGGGCGCAATGGTCGGCGTACAAGCTTTGCCCGAGTTCACGCAGCGCCATCTCGGGCCGTTTGGGGGCGGCAGTTGGCACGGCCTGCTGAGGCAGGCTTTGCAGATAGACCGCCATCGCTGATAAATCCGCGTCACTCAGGTGCTGCGTGCTGCCGAGTATCACTTCGCTCATTGGCCCCAGTGCGCTGCCCTTGGCGTTGCTGCCTGTCTTCAGCCATTGGCGCAAGGCTTGGACCGACCAGTCGGCCACGCCGGCCTCGGCCGGGTCGTGCAGCGAGGGCGCGTACCAAGCCAGCGCGGCCAGCATGCCGCCGGAGAAATCTGCCGCGCCCTGCGTGGCGCCCAGGCTGTTGCGCGCGCCGTGGCAGGCGTTGCAGTGTCCCAGGCCTTGGCTCAGGTAGGCGCCCCGATTCCACTCGGCGCTGCGGCTGGCGTCTGCTTGAAAGACGGCCGGGCGGAAATAGAGCGCGCGCCATACCGCCAAGGCGGGCTGGGTGTTGTAGGGGAAGCGCAGCTCATGAGCGCGATTCGCCTGAACAACGGCGGGCAGGCTTTGCAAATAAGCGAACAGGGCGTCGGCATCGTCGCGCGTGATCAAGGCGTAGTTGGTATAGGGGAAGGCCGGCGTCAGCAGGCGGCCGTCCTTGCTGCGGCCGTTGTGCAAGGCAGTCCAAAAGTCGGCGCTTGACCATAGACCCAGGCCGGTCGCCGGGTCGGGCGTCAAGTTGGGCGCGAAGACATCGCCAAACGGCGTCGGCAGCGCGCGCCCGCCGGCATAGGGCGTGCCGCCGCGCTGGGTGTGACAGCCCATGCAGTTGCCGGCGCGGGCGAGATAGGCGCCGCGCTCAATCAGGGCCGGCGTGCTGGCAACTTGGGCTTGATTCGGCGGCGCCTCGTCCAGATGATTGAGCCTGTATACCGTCGCTGCCGAGAGTGCCAGCGCAGCGAGCAGGGCCGCGGCAATCAGGCGGGCCTTCATTGCAGACCACCGCATTCGAGCGGCAAGGAGGCGGGCAGGCTGCTCGCCGGCTTGGCCAGCGGGGGCAGGTCTTGCCCCGCCAACCAATGCGAGATCGCATTGATTTCTTCGGGTCGCAGCTGCTTGGCGATATCAGCCATGCAGTCGGGCGCCACCGCGTGGCGCTGGCCGCTGCGCCAAGCCCCTAACTGACCATTCAGATAGTCGCGCGGCAGGCCCAGCAAGCCGGGGATGAAGGGCTGCACGCCCGTGAGCGCCTGGCCATGGCATTGCACGCAGGCCGGCAACTTGCGGGCCGGGTCGCCAGAGAAGATCAGCTGCTTGCCCCGGGCCAAGGCTGCGGCCTCAAGCGCAGGCTTTTGCGCCGGCGGGTAGGGCAGGCTCAAACTAGCAAAGTAGCCGGCCAACTCGAACAGATAGGCGTCACTCAAGGGGTCGATCAAGTCGCTCATCAAGCCATAGTGGCGCCGGCCGTCACGAAAATTCAGCAATTGCTTGTACAAATAGCCTTGTGGCTTGCCGGCCAGACGCGGGTAATAGCCGTCGGCGGCGGCGCGACCTTCGCGGCCATGGCACTGCGTGCAGGCCTGCGCGCGCTGGGCGATCGAGTCCTCGAACTTGGCCGGCTCGGCCTGGACCAGCGGCGCCAGCAACAAGGCCGCCAAAGTCACAATAAATTTAGCTGTCATGCGCAATTAAGTGGTGGATTGGCGTGCACCAAAGATGGCCGAGCCGACCCGCACCAGCGTGGCGCCTTCGGCTATCGCCGCTTCCAGGTCGGCGCTCATGCCTATCGACAAGGTGTCCATGGCCAGCCCCAAGTCTCGATTCAACGCGGCCAGCAGGGCGGCCAAAGCGCGGTGCGGCTGCCGCTGAGTTTCGAAGTCAGCGGCAGGCTCAGGGATGGCCATCAGGCCGCGCAGACGCAAACGCGGCAGGGCCTGAACTGCCTGCGCCAGCGACGCGACTTCGCCCGGCAGCAGGCCGCTCTTGCTGGCCTCAGCGCTGATATTGACCTGCAGGCAGATATCCAGCGGCGGTAAATGGCTGGGGCGTTGCTCGGCCAGGCGTTCGGCGGTCTTGAGCCGGTCGACGCTGTGCACCCAGTCGAAGTTCTCGGCCACCGGGCGGGTCTTGTTGCTCTGCAGCGGGCCGATCAAGTGCCATTCCAGCTGAGGGCGCAGCGCGCTCAGCTCTGCGATCTTGTCCAGTCCCTCTTGCACATAGTTCTCGCCAAAGCGCCGCTCGCCGGCTTCAAATGCCGCTTGCACGGCGCTGGCCGGAAAAGTCTTGCTGACCACCAGCAGCGTGACGCTTTGCACGCTGCGCCCGGCCTGGGCGCAGGCCTTGGCGATGCGTTCGTGCTGTTCTTGTATGTTCTCTGCGATCGTCGCCATAATGGCCCTCAGCTCATCTGCCCACATCTATGGACATCACTCAACTATTGGCATTCTCGGTCAAGAACAAGGCCTCCGACCTGCATCTCTCGGCCGGCCTGCCGCCAATGATCCGGGTCAACGGTGATGTGCGGCGTATCAATGTCGAGGCGCTCGAGCACAAAGATGTGCACGATATGGTCTACGACATCATGAATGACTCGCAGCGCAAGATCTACGAAGAGTCGCTTGAGGTTGACTTCTCCTTCGAGATTCAGGGCCTGGCGCGCTTTCGCGTCAATGCCTTTAACCACAACCGGGGTGCCGGTGCGGTGTTCCGAACCATTCCAAGCAAGATCTTGTCGCTTGAGCAGCTCAATGCGCCGAAGATTTTTGCCGAGCTGGCACTGCGCCCACGCGGCCTGGTGCTGGTGACCGGGCCAACCGGCTCGGGTAAATCGACCACCTTGGCCGGCATGGTCAACCACCTGAACGAAAACGAATACGGCCACATCCTCACCATCGAGGACCCGATCGAATTCGTGCATGAATCAAAAAAGAGCCTGATCAACCAGCGCGAGGTCGGGCCACACACGATGAGCTTTGCCAACGCGCTGAAGTCGGCGCTGCGGGAAGACCCGGACGCGGTGCTGGTCGGTGAAATGCGTGATTTGGAAACCATCCGCCTGGCGCTGACCGCGGCTGAGACTGGCCATTTGGTCTTCGGCACCCTGCACACCAGCTCCGCCGCTAAGACGGTGGACCGTATCGTTGACGTCTTCCCGGCGGCCGAAAAAGAAATGGTGCGGGCGATGGTGTCGGAGTCGCTGGTCGGCGTGATCTCGCAAAGCCTGTGCAAGTTGAAAGACGGATCGGGTCGGGTGGCCGCGCACGAGATCATGCTGGGCACCTCGGCGATCCGCAATCTGATCCGCGAGAACAAAGTAGCGCAGATGTATTCGTCCATCCAGACCGGCAACAGCCAGGGCATGCAGACCTTGGATCAGAACTTGACCGATCTGGTGCGGCGCAACATCATTGCGCCGTCCGAAGCCCGCGCGAAAGCCAAGTTCCCAGAGAACTTTCCGGGCTAATCATTCGATCTCTTTTTGGTGGCCCCGCTATATTGCTGCGGGTCAGTTGACGCTCAGGGAACCGCAAAAATCATGGAACGCGATCAAGCCACCAAATTCATCAATGATCTCCTGCGCCTGATGATTTCGCGCAAGGGCTCGGATCTGTTCCTGACGGCCGAATTTCCGCCCGCCATCAAGGTCGACGGCAAGGTCACCAAGGTCTCGCCCCAGCCGCTGACCGGCCAGCACACGCTGCAGCTGGCGCGCGCCATCATGAACGACAAGCAGGCGGCCGATTTCGAGCGCAGCAAGGAATGCAATTTCGCCATTTCGCCACAAGGCGTGGGGCGCTTCCGGGCTAACGCTTTTCTTCAGCAGGGCTCAGTCGGCCTGGTGTTGCGCACGATTCCGGCCGATGTGCCGACCATCACTTCGCTTGACCTGCCCCCCATATTGCGCAAAGTTGTGCAGGAAAAGCGTGGTCTGGTGATCGTGGTCGGGGCCACTGGTTCGGGCAAGAGCACTTCGCTGGCGGCCATGGTCGATGAGCGCAATCAGACGACCTTCGGCCACATCATCACGATCGAAGACCCGATCGAGTTCGTTCACCCGCACAAGAACTGCATCATCACCCAGCGCGAGGTTGGCATCGATACCGACAGCTGGGAGCAGGCGCTGAAAAACACGCTGCGGCAAGCGCCCGATGTGATCCTGATGGGCGAGGTGCGCGACCGCGAGACCATGGAGCACGCGGTCGCCTTCGCCGAGACTGGTCATCTCTGCATGGCCACGCTGCATGCCAACAGCGCCAACCAGGCGCTTGACCGCATCATCAACTTCTTCCCCGAGGAGCGCCGCGCGCAACTGCTGATGGATTTGTCGCTGAACTTGCGCGCCTTGGTCTCGCAGCGCCTGCTGCCGCGCCGCGAAGGCAAGGGCCGAGTCGCGGCGGTCGAGATCATGCTCAATTCGCCGCTGATCTCGGACTTGATCTTCAAGGGTGAGATCGGCGAGATCAAGGAGATCATGAAGCGCTCACGCGAGCAAGGCATGCAGACTTTTGATCAGGCCCTGTTTGATCTCTATGAGACCGGCAAGGTCACCTATGAAGACGCGCTGCGCAATGCCGACTCGGTCAATGACTTGCGCCTGCAGATCAAGCTCAATAGCGAGCGCGCGCGCGCCGAGGATATGTCCGCAGGGACCGAGCATTTCACGATTGTTTAGCGGGCTAATTGTTTATTTATGAGCACAAGAACTTACGACAACGTTGCGCCAAAGAAGTTGGCATTTCTAGGCCTGGGCGTCATGGGCTACCCGATGGCCGGCCATTTGCAGCGCGCCGGCCATGCAGTGACGGTCTACAACCGCACGGCGGCCAAGGCGCAGGCCTGGGTGGCTGAATATGGCGGCAGCTTGGCCGCCACGCCGGCCGAGGCCGCGGCGGACGCGGACATCGTGTTCGCCTGTGTCGGCAATGATGATGATCTGCGCTGGGTGGTGCTGAGCAGCAAGGGCGCTTTTGCCGGCATGAACAAGCCCGGCGCAATTCTTGTCGATCACACCACCGCCTCGGCGGAAGTGGCGCGCGAGTTGCACGGTGAAGCCTCGAAGCGTGGCCTGCATTTTGTCGACGCGCCGGTGTCGGGCGGCCAGGCGGGTGCCGTCAACGGCGCGCTGACGGTGATGTGCGGCGGCGACTTAGGCCCATTCGAGGCCATGCAGCCGGTCACGATGGCCTATTCCAAAGCGGTCACGCGGGTCGGCGAATCGGGCGCCGGGCAGTTGGCCAAGATGGTCAATCAGATCTGTATCGCCGGACTCGTGCAAGGCTTGGCCGAGGCCATTGCCTTTGGCGGCAAGGCGGGCCTGGACATGAAGCAGGTGCTGGACGTGATCGGCAAGGGCGCGGCGCAAAGCTGGCAGATGGATAACCGCGGCAAGACCATGGTGGACGGCAAGTTCGACTTCGGCTTTGCCGTCGACTGGATGCGCAAAGACCTGGGCCTGGTGCTGGATGAGGCGCGCCGCAACGGCGCAAGGCTGCCGGCGACCGCCCTGGTTGATCAGTTCTATGCCGATGTGCAAGCGGCGGGTGGCGGCAGGCTGGATACCTCCAGCCTGATCAAACGTTTGACTTGAGCTTGACTTGAGTTTTACTTTGCTGCCTCGGCCTTAGCAGGCTTGGGCAGCATCCGCGCCAACTCTTCTTCGCTGATGATCTCGACGGCGCGCACCACTTTTGTCACGCCGCTGACGCCGCGCGCAATACTGACCGCACGAGCAGCCTCGCGCTCGGTGACCCGGCCCATGATGAAGACCTCACCGCGTTCGACCACGACGTAGAAGGCGTTTGAGATCAAGTCGGGCGCATCGACCAGGCTGGCCTTGACCTTGGTGGCAATCAGCACATCGTTGGAGCGGCTGGTGTAGGAGCTCAGGAAGGTCACGGCGGTCTCGTTCAGCACTTGGCTTACGTTTTCAACGCCGGCGACGATTTGCTCCAGCTTGGCGCGGTCGGCTTCGGTTTTCGTCTCACCGGTAATCAAGACCATGCGGTTATAGCTGTTGACGTTGACATGCACTCGGTCGCCAAGTTGTTCGCGGATGCGAGCGCCGGCCTTGTATTCGATGCCCTCGTCTTCCACTTGGGCGCCCGAGGTCCGCCGGTCGGTCGCCATCAAGCTGCCGCCGACCATGGCGCCGCCCACGGCCAGCGGCACGCAGGCGCTGCTGACGACGGCGCCTGCCAAGGCGAGCAAGAGCACCGGGAGGCGCGAAAGCTTGTGGAGTGATGAAACAGCTCGAATAGTCATGGTTTTCCTGGAAAAAGGGCCGGCTTATACGCCGTCACCCAGCAATTGAACATCGACCGCATCGCACAAGCAGTGGGCGAGCAAGCGCTGCGCCTCGGCGACGCGGGCGCTGCGGGAGTGATGGACGCGAATTTGGACATCGGTGTCGCGCAGCAAGCCTTGCAGCTCATCGACGGCGCTGCCGGTGATGGCGATCACGCTCATGTCTTGCTCATGCGCGGCCCCAAGAACCTCGGCCCATTGGCTCAAGCCCGTTTGGCGCGAGTCGAAGATCAGCAGAAGATCGCCCGGGTGCCCGTGGGCCTGGATCTGACGCGTCAGGGCTGCCAGCTCCGAGCTGCTGCCATGGGCTTGGGTGTCCAGGCTCCAGGCGGCTAGGCCCGGCCTGTCCTGCTCGAAGCGGCCGACCAGCAGAGCGGCCATATAGCTGGCGTCAAGTGCCGAAAGCCCCAGGCCGCAACACAGCACGCGGCCGCCGCCGGTGATGCCGTCGAGCAGCATTTGCGCGGCGCTGGCCAGCGGGCGTGACAAGGTCTCAGCAGCCTGATAAAGCAGGTCGGCGCTCTCGAAGAATTGTTGTTGGATGCGTTGCTCTAGCATGGGGCCGGATCATAAGCGACAGGGGTCGCGGTCAGCCAAGCTCAGTCTACGAGGTCAAACGCAGCCTGAATCCACTCGATGGCTTCACCGTCGATCGCCAACACATCAAAGCGGCAGGGCGGCGGGCTGGCGATGTTCAAGAGGTAATGTTGGGCGGCGTAGATCAGCCTGCGCTGCTTGGCGGGCGTGACGCTGGCTGCCGCGCCGCCATGCGACAGGCCGGCGCGGGCGCGCACTTCGACGAACACCAGCGTGCTATCGCGTTCACGCAGAATCAGGTCGACTTCGCCGCCCCGCGCGCCCGGGCCGGCGGCGACCCGATAATTGCGCTCCACCAGGCGCAGACCGCGCTGCTGCAAATAGCGCAGTGCCAGGTCTTCCGCCGCCGATCCGAGAATCTTGGGAGAGCCCCTTTTGAACATAGTTGCCGATGCCTCCCTGCTGATGATGCAGGCCGCCGCCGCCGCGGCGGGGAGTCAGCAGTATCCCGCGTCCACGCTGTATGTGGTGGCCACGCCGATCGGCAATCTGGCCGACATCACCTTCCGCGCCGCCCATGTGCTGGGGTTGGTTGACGCGGTGGCTTGCGAGGACACCCGGGTCAGCGCCGGCTTGCTGCGCCATCTCGGCCTGCACAAGCCGCTCTTGAAACTTCACCAGCACAACGAGCATGAGGCCAGCGCGAGCCTGGTGGAACGGCTCAAACAAGGCGAGCGCATCGCCTACATCAGCGACGCGGGCACGCCCGCTATCTCCGACCCGGGTGCGGTGCTGGTGGCGGCGGTGGCCGCAGCGGGCTTGCGGGTCTTTCCGCTGCCGGGTGCCAGCAGCACGGTGACGGCGCTGAGCGTGGCCGGCGACACGGTGGCGCAGGGCTTCGAGTTCGCTGGCTTTTTACCGACCAAGGCGGCCGAGCGCCGCACGGTTTTGCTGACGCTGTGCGGTCGGCCGCGCAGCCAGGTTTTGTTTGAAGCGCCGCATCGCATCAAGGCGGTGATCGAGCTTTTGGCCGAAGTCTGTCCGACGCAGAAGGTGACTGTCAGCCGCGAGCTGACCAAGCAGTTTGAAACCGTCCATACGGCCTTGGCGGCCGAGTTGCCGGCCTGGATGGCGGCGGATGCGCAGCGCGAGCGCGGCGAGTTTGTTTTGGTGCTGCACGCGGTCAAGCCCGAGGCGGCGTCTGAAGGTGAGTTGCCGGCCGAGGCTTTGCGTGTGCTGGCGCTGCTGAGTGCTGAGCTGCCCTTGAAGCAGGCGGTGGCGCTGGCGGCCGAAATCAGCGGCAGCTCGCGCAACCGGCTTTACGACTTCGCTTTGGCGCAGAAAAGAGCACGCGAGCAATAAGCGAGCTCGGCGCGCCGCCAGGGTTACTGAGGGGCCGTTGCTTGGCTCTTGCGGGCCTGATCCAGACGCGCCGCTGCCGATTTCATATCCCCCGAAGCCGAGTGCAAGCTGCCGGCTTTGCCGAGGCCAAAGGCCGGCATATTGACGTAGATGTTCTCGTAGCTGCCTGGGCTGGCCGCATAGGTTTCATGCCAGATGCCGACCGAGCCGTCGTCGCCTATGGCCTTGTTGAAGGCCGTCCAGGCCGGCAAGTGCGCGGCTTCACGGTTCTTGGCGTAGGCCAGCAGATGCTCCATCGAGCGCCAATACTGCACCATGATCAGGGTGCGAGAAAACCAGCTTTCGCCATGCAAGAAGCCCAGCTCGGGGTTCTTTTCGAGCTCGCTCAACATGCGCGGCATGGCGGCCGCCACCGGCCACCATTTGTGCACCTTGAGTGGCTTGTTGATGCGCATGCCTATCATGAAGACGACGAAATCGCCGTCCAGTTTGGCTGTAAGGCGGGCGGCATTGATCATCATGCTGTTGCTCCTGCCGCTGCCCCTGCTGCCACCCATGCGGCAGGCATGCCGAGTGCGACCAGACTGTCTCGCAGCGCAGTGGCCAGCCGCGTTTGAGGCGGCTCACCGATCAGCAGGCGCAGCTCGGTGTCATCCAAACGGTGCGGACGTAGCCACAAGTAGCGCATCTCGGCGATCGCGCGCCAGCTGGCGACGAATGGAGATCCGAGGCGAATCGCCAGCCAAGGCAAACCGCCTGTTTTCAAAGGCTGGCCCCAGGCTTGCTCCAGGGTTTGCTGCATGACTCGACCCTCCACCGAATGGCCGGCGAAATGCAGGCGGTGATGGCCGCTCAAGGTGCTGCGCTTTTCAGCGACGCGCACAAAGCATTCGGCCAGATCGGGCAGATAGGCCCAGGCATGGGTCTGGTCCAGTGGGCCGGGATAGATGAAGCGGCCGCTCTTGAGTTTTGAGGCCAGGGCCAGATCGAACCAGCTGCCAGTCCCCGGGCCACCAAAGAAGTCACCGGCCCGCAGCACCACCGAGTCCAAGCCCGGCTCGGCAGCCATGCGCGCCTCCATCGCTATGCGCAGGCCTGCTTTGGGGGTGTTGGCTCGTTCGGGCGTGTGGGTCGTCAGCAGGCTGGGCAAATCGCTGCCGAAGTTATAGACATTGCCGGGCAACATCAGCAAAGCGCCGAGTGCCTTGGCCGTTGCCTGGGCGGCGTCGGCCAGCGGCAGCAGCAATTGATGCCATTCGGTATAGGGCGGGTTCAAGGCGTTGATGACGACGCTGGCACCTTGTGCGCCTTTGAGCAGGGCGGCCCGGTCAAGCGCGTCGCAGTTCAGCGTGCGTACATTGGCGAGTTGGCTCAATTCATCCGGCAGCGGCTTACGGGCCTGCGCGATCACCTGCCAGCCGGCTGCGGCGAAGGCGCGCGTCAAACAATGGCCCAGGCGGCCGGCCGCACCAAGAATCAAAACGGAGGTTTGCATAGCGAGTCCTGCTGTTGTTGTCACGATTGCTTGGGCTGAAGTTTGAGTCGCTTGAGGTCAATTCGGAAGTGGCTATCATGCAAGCCAGGTATTCAAAAATGAATGACGAGGCCGTGAGTGCTTGATTGGTCACAAGTGCAGATCTTTTTAGGGCTGGCTGAAGCGGGCTCTTTGAGTCGTGCCGTGGGCTTGCTGGGTCAGAGTCAGCCGACCTTGAGTCGGCAGTTGTCGGCCTTGGAGGCCGCACTTGGTCAAAGCTTGTTCGAGCGCCACCCGCGCGGCCTGAGCTTGACCGCAGCTGGCCAAGCGCTGCTGCCGGCCGCAAGGCGCATGCGCGAGGGGGCGCAAGAGCTGAGCATGGCGCTGGCGGCACGAGAAAAGAGCCTGGCCGGCACGGTGCGGATCACAGCCAGCGAGATCGTCTGCTGCTATTTTTTGCCTGAGTTCTTGGCGCAGATGCGGCTCGACCATCCGGAGATACAGCTTGAGTTGGTCGCCAGCGACGAGGTCGAAAATTTGCTGGAGCGCAGCGCCGACATTGCGCTGCGCATGGTGCGACCCGAGCAAGGCATGTTGGTGGCGCGCAAGCTGGCTGACTGGCCGCTAGGGCTCTATGCGCACCGGCGCTATTTGGCCCGCCACGGCGTGCCCACGGTGGCAACCATGGGCCAGCACCAATGGCTGGGCTATGACCGCTCCGACCAGTTGCTGCGCGGCTTTGCGGCGGCAGGGTTTCCGGTGACGCGCGAGTTTTTCGGTTTGCGCAGCGACAGCCACGTGGCGATCTGGGAGGCGATGCGAGCCGGCTGCGGTATCGCCGTGGGGCTGCAGCGCGGGGCCGCGCTCGATCCAGATCTTCAACAAGTGCTGCCCGAAATGCCGATACCGCCGCTGCCACTGTGGTTGACCGCTCACCGCGAACTGCGCGATACGCCGCGGCTGCGTTTGGTGTTCGAGGCCTTGGCGACTTGGGCCCTTGCGAGTCCGTGATTTGCCTTCGAGCGAACTGGACCCGTCCCTCCTACAATGAACCCATGATTTCGCGCGAACCCACCCTTGCCCGCCTGGTAGCAGCCCGTAGCCAATTGCTGGAGCCCTACGGCCTCAGCGAACCTTTGCTCGCCAAAGCGCTGCGGCTGATCACCGAACACCGGGTCGACGACGCCGACCTCTACTTTCAGCACACCCGCTCCGAGGGATGGAGCTTGGAAGAGGGCATCGTCAAGAGCGGCAGCTTCAGCATCGACCAGGGCGTTGGCGTGCGTGCCGTGGCCGGCGAAAAGACCGCGTTTGCCTATTCCGACGACATCTCCGAGGCCGCCATCATTGATGCGGCCTTGACGGTGCGCTCGATTGCCGCCGCGGGCCAGAGTCGGCGCGTCAAGGTGCCCGCCAATCCGACCGTGTCAAAGAGCCGCTCGCTGTACGGCCCGGCCGACCCGATTGCCAGCCTCGACAGCACCGAAAAAGTTGCGCTGCTGGAGCGCACCGAGCGCATGGCGCGCGGCAAAGACCCGCGTGTGGCGCAGGTGATGGCCGGCCTGGCCGCCGAGCATGAGGTGATCCTGGTGGCACGCGCCGACGGCACCTTGGCGGCCGATGTGCGGCCGCTGGTGCGCCTGAGCGTGACGGTGATTGCCGAAAGCAATGGCCGGCGCGAGGTCGGCTCGGGCGGGGGAGGTGGGCGTTTTGGCCTGGCCTATTTCACCGACGAGATGATCGCCAGCTATGTCGATCAAGCCGTCAACGCAGCGCTGACGAATCTCGAGTCACGCCCGGCCCCGGCCGGCGAGATGACCGTGGTGCTTGGCCCCGGCTGGCCCGGTGTGCTCTTGCACGAAGCGATCGGGCACGGCTTGGAGGGCGACTTCAACCGCAAGGGTTCGAGCGCGTTTGCCGGCCGCATCGGCCAGCGCGTGGCGGCCAAGGGTGTGACGGTCTTGGATGACGGCACGCTGGCGGATCGCCGCGGCTCACTGAATGTCGACGATGAAGGTTGCGCTTCGCAGCGCAATGTCTTGATCGAAGACGGCATCCTGAAGGGTTATATCCAGGACGCGATGAATGCGCGCCTGATGAAGGTGGCGCCGACCGGCAACGGCCGACGTGAGAGTTATGCCCATGTGCCGATGCCGCGCATGACCAACACCTATATGCTCGGCGGCGACAAAGACCCCAAGGAAATCATTGCCAGCATCAAGAAGGGCATCTACGCGACCAATTTCGGCGGTGGTCAGGTCGACATTACCTCGGGCAAATTCGTGTTCTCGGCCAGTGAAGCCTTCTGGGTCGAAAACGGCCAGATTCAGTACCCGGTCAAGGGTGCCACCATCATCGGCAGCGGCCCCGAAGCTTTGACGCGGGTCACGATGATTGGCAATGATATGCAACTCGACACCGGCGTCGGCGTCTGCGGCAAAGAGGGGCAGAGCGTGCCGGTCGGCGTCGGCCAGCCAACGCTGCGTATTGACGGCCTGACGGTCGGCGGCACGGCCTGATTGTTGTTCGGCCGCCGCAATGCGGCGGTTCCGCAATATTCGCGTGCTACATTCAAGCCATGCCTTTCCAGAAGTTTTACTCTTTCTTTTGGTTCTCAAACCGCACCGGCGGCAGAGAGGCGAACGCGTAAACCAAAAACGCAAATCAAATTTCTGAAAACCGCCGGGTTCACCCCCGGCGGTTTTTTTTTGCTCATCGAATCAGAATCAGAAAGACCGCCCACGATATGAACGCCAAGAATGTGAAAGCTGAGGCCGCCGCCGAACGTTGGTACTCGCCGCAGGACAAAACCAGCGAGACCGATGACCAGCGCATCGTCGACGTCACGCCGCTGCCGCCGCCGGAACACCTGATCCGCTTCTTCCCGATTCGCGGCACGCCGATGGAACCGCTGATTGCCGGCACCCGCGCCAAGATTCGCAAGATCATGCAGCGCAAGGATGACCGCTTGCTGGTCATCATCGGCCCCTGCTCCATTCACGACCCGGCCGCTGCGATCGAGTACGCCCGCAAGCTGCAGGTGCAGCGCGAGAAATATGCCGACACTTTGGAAATCGTCATGCGCGTCTACTTCGAGAAGCCGCGCACGACGGTGGGCTGGAAGGGCCTGATCAATGACCCCTATCTGGACGAGAGCTACCGCATCGACGAGGGTCTGCGCATCGCTCGCCAGTTGTTGCTGGAGATCAACCGACTGGGCATGCCGGCCGGCTCCGAGTTCCTCGATGTGATTTCGCCGCAATACATTGGCGACCTGATTTCCTGGGGCGCGATCGGCGCGCGCACGACCGAAAGCCAGGTGCACCGCGAATTGGCCTCGGGCCTGTCCGCACCGATCGGCTTCAAGAACGGCACCGACGGCAATATCAAGATCGCAACCGATGCGATCCAGGCAGCTGCGCGCCCGCACCACTTTTTGTCGGTGCACAAGAACGGTCAGGTTGCGATCGTCGAGACCAAGGGCAATAAGGACTGCCATGTGATTCTGCGCGGTGGACGGGCGCCCAATTACGACGCCGAGAACGTGGCTGCAGCCTGCAAGGATCTGGCCGCTTCCAAGCTCGACACCACGTTGATGGTCGACTGCTCGCATGCCAATAGCTCCAAGCAGCATCTGCGACAGGTGGATGTGGCGGCCGATGTGGCGGCGCAGATCAAGGCGGGCGGTAAGAGCATCTTCGGCGTGATGGTGGAAAGCCATTTGATCGACGGCGCGCAGAAGTTCACCCCCGGCAAGGATGACGCGAAGACGTTGGAGTACGGCAAGAGCATCACCGATGCCTGCTTGGGCTGGGATGATTCGCTCAAGGTCCTGGAATTGCTCAGCGATGCGGTAAAAGCGGCGCGCGGCTGATTTTTGGGCCAGAATCGGCGCGTCACAAGCCCACCAAAGGCCAGCGATGCGCAGTCTAGTGAAGGTCGTGTTCAGCCCGATTCAGCAGTTTGATCTGACTGTTGACGCGGAGGAGGTCTTGAGTTTCGAGGCTGCGCGCCAATGGCTGGATGAGCAGTTCGTTCAGCATGAATGCGTGCCGATGCGCGGCACCGGCAAGGTCTTGCTGGCCGACAAGATCCTCGGCATTGCCTCTGTCGCTGGCCCGGCAGCATTTGGGGACCCCGCTTGGGCCCTGGACTATGCGCGGGCCACCAGCGGTGCCTTGAGCAAGGCGCTGCTGCGGGTCGATGTGGCGAAGCGCACGTTGTCCTATTGAGTATTTAGGCGCTCAGTTGCGGCGCCGGCAACTGCCAGCCATAGTGCAGCGCCGCCAGTCGCAGCGCCACCACCATCAACATGCCGGTGAAAAAAGCCAGTTGACGCGGCACACCCAAAGCGCGCAGCAAGAGATAGGCGCTGATGCCCCCGATGGCCGCACTTGCATAGATGTCGCGGCGCAGCAGCAGTGGCACTTGGCCCGTCATCAGGTCGCGCAGCACGCCGCCGCCGCTGGCGGTGATGGTGCCCAGCAATACGACCACCAAGCGCGGCTTGCCGGCCTCCTCGGCAATTTCGGCGCCGCACAGGGCGAACAAGGCCAGGCCGAGGGTGTCAGCGATCAAGAGTGCGCCATTGCCGGTCTGCAAGACTTGACCCCAGCCGCTGGCCAGCTGGGTGGCCAGCGTGGTCAGCAGGGCCGTCAGGGCGATGACCTTGATATAGCGGGTGTCACGCATCCAGAAAATCGGATGACGGCCCAAGAGCATGTCACGCAGCGTGCCGC
The DNA here is from genome assembly GCF_025717555.1 of Paucibacter sp. B2R-40. Taxonomy (GTDB): domain Bacteria; phylum Pseudomonadota; class Gammaproteobacteria; order Burkholderiales; family Burkholderiaceae_C; genus Paucibacter_A. The sequence goes on from NZ_JAJIRP010000009.1 coordinate 202,341, forward strand.
CGCCGATCGCGGTGATCGCGGCCAGCACCAAGACGCCGAATAGATCGAGCCTGGCCTGCATCGCGGCCAAGGCCCCGCTGATGGCAAACACGGCAACGCCGGCCAAGTCCATCCAGTACAGGACGATGCGCGCCTTGGGGGTCAGGGACTCATTGGAATAGGAATTCATGGCCGGCATTTTGGCAGCGCTGCCGTCGACGCACCAAAAAGGGCTTGAAGCCGGCCGAGACGACCCCACATCGGGTGCACGGGCGCAAGCTCAGTTGGGCGGCGGCGGCGCAAGCCGGCCCCTCATCACCTGTTTCAGCCATTTGAAAGAAGCGCAAATCATGACAAAGCAAACCCATGCCTTCCAGGCCGAGGTCAAGCAGATCCTGCACCTGGTCACCCATTCGCTCTACTCCAACAAGGAGATTTTCCTGCGCGAGCTGGTCTCCAACGCGTCGGACGCCTGCGACAAGCTGCGCTTCGAAGCGCTCGACAACGCCGCCTTGTTCGAAGACACGCCGAATCTGGAAGTGCGTGTCAGCTTTGACGAAGCCGCCCGCACCGTCACGATCAGTGACAACGGCATTGGCATGAGCGAGGAAGAGGCGATCTCGCATCTGGGCACCATCGCCAAGAGCGGCACGCGCGAATTCATGGCCAAGCTCGAAGGCGACCAGAAGAAGGACGCCAACCTGATTGGCCAGTTCGGCGTCGGTTTCTACTCGGGCTTTATCGTTGCCGACCGTATCACCGTCGAAACCCGCCGTGCCGGCGTGGCCGCCGATGCAGCGGTGCGCTGGACGTCTGAAGGCACCGGCGACTACGAAGTCGAGACCATCACCAAGGCCGGCCGCGGCACCGACGTGGTCTTGCATCTGCGCGAAGGCGAGGAAGAATTCCTCAAGACCTGGCGCCTCAAGTCCGTCATCAGCAAGTACTCCGATCACATCTCCCTGCCCATCTTGATGCGCAAGGAAGAGTGGGATCCGGAGAAGTCCACCCAAGTCCTGAAGGACGAGTGGGAGCCGGTCAACAAAGCCTCGGCGCTATGGTCGCGCTCGAAGAGCGAAGTCACGCAAGAGCAGTACGACGAGTTCTACAAGCAAATCAGCTACGACACCGAAGCGCCGCTGGCCCACACGCACAACCGCGTTGAAGGCCGCAGCGAGTACACGCAGCTGCTCTACATCCCTAAGAAGGCGCCGTTTGACCTGTGGAACCGCGACAAGCGCGGTGGCGTCAAGCTGTATGTGAAGCGCGTCTTCATCATGGACGATGCCGAGGCGCTGATGCCGGTCTATCTGCGCTTTGTGAAGGGCGTGATCGACTCGGCCGACCTGCCGCTGAACGTCTCGCGTGAGTTGCTGCAAGAAAGCCGCGACGTGAAGGCGATCCGCGAAGGCTCGACCAAGCGCGTCTTGTCGATGCTGGAAACGCTGGCCGACAGCGAGGACGCGGCCGAGCGCGCCAAGTATGCCGACTTCTGGAAGGACTTCGGCTCGGTCTTGAAGGAAGGCATTGGCGAGGATCACGCCAACCAGGAACGCCTGGCCAAGCTACTGCGCTTTGCGTCCACCCATGCCGACGAAGGCGTGTCGCTGGTCGATTATCTGAAGCGTGCCAAGGACGATCAGGAAGCGATTTACTACATCACGGCCGACTCTCTAAGTGCCGCCAAGAACAGCCCGCAGCTGGAGATCTTCCGCAAAAAGGGCATCGAAGTGCTGCTGCTGGTGGACCGAGTCGACGAGTGGATGCTCTCGCATCTGTATGAGTTTGAAGGCAAGGCTTTGCAGTCGGTTGCCAAGGGCTCGATCGATCTGGGCAAGCTGCAGGACGAGGACGAAAAGAAGAAGGCTGAGGCCGATGCCGAGACCTTCAAGCCGCTGCTGGACCGTCTGAAGGAGACGCTCAAGGCCCGCGCCAAGGATGTGCGCGTGTCGACTCGCTTGGTCGACTCTCCCGCCTGTATCGTCGTCGAAGAGGGCGATATGAGTGGCCACTTGGCGCGCCTGCTCAAGCAAGCCGGCCAGGCCGCTCCGAGCAGCCTGCCGACGCTGGAAATCAACGCGGAGCATGCGCTGGTGAAGAAGCTGAGCAGCAGTGAGGCCCATTTCGACGACCTCGCTAATGTGATCTTCGATCAGGCCGTGCTCGCCGAAGGCGGCCATCTGGAAGACCCGGCCGCTTATGTGCGCCGAGTCAACGCGATGCTGCTGGGCTGATGTTTTTTGACGGGGGCTACTTGAAGCCCTCGTCAAAGGCGATGTCGTCGTCTCTGAAGTTGTCCAGCACGACTTCATCCGCCGGCCGCATCGCCTCCAGTTGTTCATTCAACTTGGCAACTTGGTCATGCCAATAGTTGGGCGTGCCGAACCAGGGGAAGGCCAGCGGAAACGCTGGATCGCCCCAGCGCTTGGCCAGCCAGGCGCTGTGATGAATCATGCGCAGTGTGCGCAGCGGCTCAATGAGCTTGAGCTCACGGCGGTCAAACTTGGCGACCGCTTCATAGCCCTCCAGCACGCAGGCCAGTTGCTGTCGCGTGGCCAGCGCGTCGCCCGACAAGAGCATCCATAAGTCTTGTACGGCCGGGCCGGTGACGGCGTCGTCCAAGTCGACAAAATGTGGGCCGTGGTCGGGCGTCCAGAGGATGTTGCCGGGATGGCAGTCACCATGCAGGCGCAGCAGTTGCAAATCCGGAATTGCATCAAACGCGGTTTGAATGCGGGCCAAGCAAGCATTGACGACCGATTCCCAGACACTTGCGACTTCAACCGGCAGCGTTTGGTTGGCGAGTAGCCAATCTCGGGCGATTTGACCCGGTTCAGCCCCAACCCAGCTCAAGCGATGTTCAAACGGCCGCTGCCGGCCCACCAGATGCAGGCGCGCGAGCAGGCGGCCTATCCAAGTCAACACTTCGGGGTCGTCTAGTTCTGGCGCACGGCCACCCTGGCGCGGCGTGACGGCGAAGCGCTGATCGCCAAAGTGGGCCAGCGTCGCCGGGCTACCGCTCAGTTTCAACTGACCCTTAATATCGGCAAGTGTCCATGGCGCGGCAACCGGCACTTCCGCCGCCGCCAAGGCCAAGGCGAATTGGTGTTCTTCGAGAATCTGCGCGTCGGTCCAGCGGCCGGGCCGGTAGAACTTCGCCACTGCAATCCGCCCATCTTCCAGATGCAGCTGCAGCACGCGGTTCTCGTAGGAGTTCAGCTGCAGCATGCGGCCGTCGCCGTAAAGGCCGGCGGCGTCGAGGGCGTCCAGCATGAATTCGGGCGTCAGGTTGCCGAAGCTGCGATCTAAGTCTGGGTTCATTGAGGGGAAAAAGAAAACGGCGCCAGACCGGTTGGCCTGACGCCGTAGTATCAGTGCAAATTTTCAGTGCGACGCTCAGCGTGGCAAGCGGCCACCATAGCGGGGTGAATCTACCACCAGTCCGACGATGTCATTTGGCGCCTCATCGGGATAACGCGACTCGCCGGCCAAGGCTTCGCCAAACGGCGTCACGCTGTGTGCGCCTGCGCTGCTATTGCGCGCCATGCGGGGCAAGTCAGGCCCTGCGGCGGTGTCGAAGCGGCTGTCTGGCGCGAAGAAAGAGTCATGAAAGACGGCAGAGTCTTGCCAAAGACTGTTGCGACCTTTGGCGCCAGCTGCATTGACGCCGCCAATCGATTGAGTACTCGCGCCGCTGCGGCGTGGTGTCGAACCATTGATGGCGCTGCGCGCATTGACCGTGCTGTGGGGTGCGGGGGCAGGTTGGGGGCCGCGTGAATTGCTGTTGCTGAAGGGTACCAAGAGCTGCAGTTCGGCGGCGCTGGGTAAATTGTCGATAGCGCAGCGCAGATAACGTACCCGGCAGGCGCCCAGCACCGATTGCTTGATCTGCAAGCCTCGGCCGGAAATGCCGCGCTCGCTGTCCAGATCAACGGCCGCCAGAACGCGGCCGTTCGGGCTGCAAATTGCAAAAGTAACGTGGATGGCGCCCAGTAACTCGAACCAATAGCGTACTTCGCTCGCTTCGGTGGGCTGGCAAAACCGGACCATCGGCAGCTTGGCCAGAATCACATGGTGGGGCAGCGCTTCTTTGAGCAGGCGGTAGACGCGGCGTTCGTCGGCGCTGAAGACCGGCCTGGCCGTCAAGGCCCATTCAGTGGGCAAGGGCTTGTTGCCGGCGTTCTTTGGGCGACGCAAGACCCAGGCCGCAAGAAAGGCAAGCAGGCTGCTGCCCACGACCGAAGCGACTATCCACGGAATGGTGATTTGCATTGCCCTCGTCCGCCATTTATTGAGTTTGCACTGTTTGTCCAGCGCTTATTCGGGCAATGTAGCGCATTGGTATGACAAATAGGCTTGGTAGCTACCCCCGGTTTGAGTGGGGGTCCAACTGAAACTCTCTACAGCTTTGCGGCCTTGCCGGCCTCGTTGAATTTGGACTTCACTTCGGCCACACCGTCGATGATGTGACCGATGACGCGCACATGGCGCTTGAATTGGAAGTCCAATTCGGCCATATGACGCTCAATCGCTTCGCCAACATGGGACGAAACGGTATCGGGCGGGAGGCGCAGCCAAGCTTCTGACTCGGAGCCGTCACGCTCCACCGTAGCGCCGGCATTGCGGGCAATCTTCAACATAGCGCCGTTTTCACTCAGTGCGTGGATGAAGAGCGTGTCGATGCCGCGATTGCGGGCGTGCAGGGCGGCGCGCTCAAACAGCCTGGCGCCCAGGCCGCGGCCGCGTGCCTGACTCAACACCGATACGCCAAACTCGGCCATGGCAGGCAAGCCGGCGCGCTGCGGTTGCGGAGAGTAGGCCAGATGGGCCATCGCAATCAGGTCGAGTTTGCGGTTGAAGATGCCGAACACTTCATCTCGATCAAAGTCCATCGCCATCGCATAGCGGCTGATTTGCTCGTCCGCTGCCGCATAGCCAAAGCGCAGATAGCGGTCGCGTTCGGTTAGGGCCAAAAGGTGCAAGGCGATCCGCTTGCGATGGCGACGGGCCAGCGAGCGAATAGGAATCCAGTTGGCCATACGCTTCAATGCTGCTGTTGGCCCCCAAGCTGCGAGCACACCGGTGCTTGAACTGAGTAGTCCGGGCGACGTTGTGTTCCTTGGGTCGGCGGTGGGCTTCATGTGAGGCGAAGGAAGAGAGGCAGGCGAGGCTGTAAGTAATAACCCTGATTTTAACGTAGAGCAGACCAAATGTAGGCCAGATGCGGGTTTGTGTCGCTAGGCAGTAAAGATTAGCTATTTCTTTGGACTTCCTGCTAGAATGATCGGCTTTTCCGTATTTGGCTGCGGGGAAGAAGTTTTTGCGCGCTACGTGAGAGGTTGCGAGAGCAGGATTTTTGGGGTGGCTTTGTGCCGCTGCAAAGCGTACTGCTTCCAATAAGCAACACCGAGCGAAATCAATGCGTCTGCCGGCTTTCGGTCGTTGGATGAGGGTAAGTGAGCGCAAAGATCTAAATCAGCCATCCGACCGCTGGATCCTATTGTGGGATCTAAGCATTCGAAAGTAACTCATGAAGACCTTCAGCGCCAAACCGGCAGAAGTGACGCACGAGTGGTTTGTGATTGACGCCACCGATAAGGTGCTCGGACGTGTTGCCAGCGAAGTGGCACTCCGTTTGCGCGGCAAGCATAAAGCCATTTATACGCCTCACGTAGATACCGGCGATTTCATCGTCATCATCAACGCAGAAAAACTGCGTGTCACGGGCAACAAGGCCAATGACAAGGTGTACTACCGCCACTCGGGTTTCCCCGGCGGCATTCACGCCACGAAGTTCAAGGACATGCAAGCCAAGCATCCAGGCCGCGCGCTGGAGAAGGCTGTCAAGGGCATGCTGCCCAAGGGTCCTTTGGGCTACGCCATGGTGAAGAAGCTGAAGGTCTATGCCGGTGACACGCATCCGCATGCCGCTCAGCAGCCCAAGGCTCTGGAAATCTAAGGAACGATGATGATCGGAAACTGGAACTACGGTACAGGCCGCCGCAAGTCGTCGGTCGCTCGCGTCTTCATCAAGAAGGGCACTGGCCAAATCGTCGTCAATGGCAAAGCCATCGGTGACTATTTTGGTCGTCAAACTTCCATCATGATCGCCAAGCAGCCTCTGCTGCTGACGAACCATGGTGAGACCTTTGACATCAAGGTGAACGTTCATGGTGGTGGTGAGTCGGGTCAAGCCGGTGCATTGCGCCACGGCATCACTCGCGCTCTGATCGACTATGACGCAACCCTGAAGCCCGAACTGAGCCGCGCTGGCTTCGTTACGCGTGATGCGCGTGAAGTTGAGCGTAAGAAGGTCGGTCTGCACGGTGCTCGTCGCAGGAAGCAGTTCAGCAAGCGCTGATCCTGCTGGTTTGCCGGCGCGGACCTCGTCTGTCGCTGGCATGCACGCTACAAAGCCGCTCTTCGAGCGGCTTTGTTCATTTGAGAAGAGCATATCGGCCTGCATACGAATAACCCTGCGCCAATATGGTCTCGCCATGCGTGAGAACATCAGGTTAGTGGTGCTATAAAGGTCCGTGATTCCGTGGACAATAGCGGCCGAAGTGCAATTACATCAGGATTCCATATGAGCGCAGTTCTTGAATCACCCGCGGCCGATGCCGATGCAATGCCCGTTCCCTTGATCTTCACCGACAGCGCCGCCGAGAAGGTGGCTGACTTGGTGGCCGAGGAAGGCAATCCCGAGCTGAAGTTGCGCGTCTTTGTGCAAGGCGGCGGCTGCTCCGGCTTCCAGTACGGTTTCACCTTTGATGAAGCGGTCAATGAAGATGACACGCAGATGCACAAGAACGGTGTGACCTTGCTGATCGATGCGATGAGCTTGCAGTACTTGGCCGGTGCAGAAATCGACTACAAAGAAGACCTGCAAGGTGCGCAGTTCGTGATCAAGAATCCGAACGCCACTACCACTTGCGGTTGCGGATCAAGCTTCTCGGCCTGATCACCCGTTGTTAAGCAAAAAGCCGCCAAATTCTGGCGGCTTTTTTGTATTCAAGCCGGGTAGAGCGCGCCCAATAGGCGAGGGCCCAGCGCGCCGGTGGCGGCGGGCAGATTGCCCGGCAATTGGCGCAGATGGCGCATGGCCAACCAGGCAAATGCTGCGGCCTCCACCTGCATCACCGGCAGCCCTCTTGCGTCGCTGGCCATCACCTGTGTGCTGGGCAGCAATGCCTGCAAGCGGGCCATCAGATGCTTGTTCAAGGCCCCGCCGCCGCAGACCAGCAACTCTTGCGTGTTCGGGCCATGCCGTAGCAGACTTTGGGCAATTGTCTGTGCACTCAATTCAAGCAGGCTGGCCTGCACGTCTGCCGGCAGCATTTCGCTTTGCAGTCTGCGGTTCAGCCAAACGCGGTTGAACAGGTCGCGCCCGGTGCTGCGCGGTGGCGCTAGGGCAAAAAAAGGCTCGTCGAGCAGTCTGGCCAGCAAACCTGGCAAGACTTGCCCCTTGGCCGCCCAGGCGCCGCCCGCGTCAAATTCGCAGCCCAGATGTTGTTTGACCCAGGCATCCATCAGGCAGTTGCCTGGCCCGCAGTCAAAGCCTAGGGTACTGTCGTCGCTGCCGTCGCTGCCGTCGCTGCCGTCGCTGCCCAATAGGCTGATATTGCTGATGCCGCCGATATTGACAACGGCGATGTTGCGACCAGGTTGTGCAAATTGCGCGCGATGGAATGCCGGCACCAGGGGCGCACCTTGGCCGCCGGCCGCTACGTCGCGACTGCGCAGATCGCAAACCACCGCCACACCGCTTTGTTCCGCGAGCAGGGCGCCGTTCAAGAGTTGGGTGGTGTAGCCGTAGCCATCGAACTCGCCGGGTCTATGCCTGACCGTCTGTCCATGGGCGCCGAGTGCCGCGATGGCACTGGCTTTGAGGCCGCAAGCTTCAAGCAGCTGCGCAACCAGATCTGCGTAGCTACGCGCCAAGGCATTGGCGGCCAAGGCGGCTCGGTGCAATTCGTTGTCGCCCGGGCAGTTGAGTGCGAGTAGCTCATCGCGCAAAGCCGGGCTGAAGGGTTGGTGCAGGTGGCCCAGCACCTGCATGGCTGCACCATCTGCGGGGAAGCGCGCCAATAGTGCGTCCACCCCGTCCAGCGAGGTGCCGGACATCAAGCCAATGAAGAGCTCGCTACTCATTTGCGGCGAGCCGCTTTTGGGTTTCAGTCGGCGCCGCTGACGCCGCCGTCCATGCTTTGCGCGACATTCAGCTGCGTCTTCACGCTGGCGACGGTCTGCTTGAACTGGTTGCGGGCGTAATTGGGCAAAGTGACGGCCTCAGACGCACGGGCAATCGCGCGCGGGTCTTGGTGGCTGCCCTTGACGCGGAACTCGAAATGAAGGTGCGGGCCGGTCGCCCAGCCGGTCGCGCCGACGGCGCCAATCTTTTGGCCCTGCTCAATGCGCTGGCCCTTCTTGACGTCAATGCGGCTCAAGTGTGCGTACACGGTTGTGCGATCACCGTTGTGGCGCACATGGACAACATTGCCGAAGCCGTTTTGCCAGCCGGCGAACTCAATCACGCCGTCGCCGACTGTGCGTACCGCCGTGCCTGCAGGGGCACCGTAATCAACACCGAGGTGCTGACGCCAAGTTTGCAGAATCGGATGAAAGCGCATCGAAAAACCGGAGGTCACGCGCGAGAACTCCATCGGGCTGGCCAGGAAGGAGCGGCGCTTGCTTTGGCCATCAAAGCCGTAGAAATTGCCCTTGCCGGTGGCGTTGTCCTTGAACCAGACGGCCGAATGGGTGCGGCCATTGTTCACAAATTCGCCGGCAATCAGGCGCCCGGCGGAATTATCCCAACTGACGCTTTCGCCGTCGGCGGTCATGCTTTCATAGACGACGGAAAAGCGGTCGCCCTTGCGCAGTTCGCGGTGAAAGTCGATGTCGCCCGCGAACATATCGGCCATCTGTGAGGCGATCGCGTCCGGGATGCGCGCTTCGTCGGTGGCAGCGAACAAAGAGCTTTGGATGCTGCCGCTGCCCAAGCGAATTTGCGCCTGCAGCGGCGCGGTTTCCAACTTGGAAACAAAGGCCTTGCCTTCGCGCGTGATGCTCAGGCGACTGAAGTGCGTGCCTTGCTGTTCGGCCTTTTCGGCCGGGAAGCGCACCACCATGGCTTGCACCACGCCTGCGGCGTCTGCGGTCAACTGCACCGACTTGCCCGCGCGGCCCTGCAGCGTGCGCCTGGCCAAGGGATCATTGCGCAGGAACTGGGCAGCGACCGGGTCGAAGGCACCCAAGCGTTTGAAGAGACTTTCGACCGTATCGCTGCTGCGGGTCAACTCGCTGCGGCTGAGGCCAATTTGGTGCTCTGCCAAGGCCGAAAGTTGCGCCTCAAGATCATTCGTTTGTACCAACTCGGCCAGCGTGCGCTGGGGCAGGTCGCGTGCATCGGGAGCGAGGGGCGCAATACCAAAGGCGGTGACGGCAAAGCCGGTCAGTAAACCCACCACGGTGCCGGTCAATGCACGTGGATGCTTGGCGGCAAAGGCTTCGGCTCGCGCAAAAGCCTGAGCCGCGGCCACTTTCACTTCAATCATCCGGTCGGTCACGTTCTCGAATCCCTCGTTGCTCAAGCAGGCGCCGATTCAGCGTCTGCTTGACAAAAGTGGCGCGTCTTTGCTTGAGGCGCGTCCACTAGAATTGGCATCTTTGTTGCTGCACCCCCCTACTTTTGGGGGTGGCGGCGTCAAACTAGGCGCGAGTATACCGAGTTGATCGGCGCGTCAAACTCTAGAAAACCCCATATATCAAGGCTTTAGCCGAGGCTCGACAGCTGCCATGTCCGAAATTCGAACTCCCGTGCCCGCATTTCCCGTCACCGATCGCGTGCGCGAGGCTTTTGCTGTCAGCAAGCGCGCCTGTGATGAACTCCTGCCGGAGGCTGATTGGTTGCAAAAACTGGCCAAGTCAGAGGCCACCGGCGTGCCGCTGCGCATCAAGCTGGGTCTGGACCCGACCGCGCCTGATATCCACCTTGGCCATACCGTGGTGCTCAACAAGCTGCGCCAGTTGCAGGACCTGGGCCATCAGGTGATTTTTCTGATCGGGGACTTCACCTCGATGATTGGCGATCCGTCCGGCCGCAACGCGACGCGCCCGCCGCTGACGCAGGAGCAGATCAAGGCCAATGCCGAGACCTACTACGCCCAGGCCAGCCTGGTGCTGGACCCGGCCAAGACCGAAATCCGTTACAACTCCGAGTGGAGCGATCCTCTGGGTGCGCGCGGCATGATTCAGTTGGCGGCGAAATACACGGTGGCGCGCATGATGGAGCGCGACGACTTCACCAAGCGTTTCGCCGCGCAGACACCGATTTCGGTGCATGAGTTCCTCTACCCGCTGATGCAGGGCTATGACTCGGTCGCCTTGAAGAGCGATATCGAGTTGGGCGGCACCGACCAGAAGTTCAATTTGCTGATGGGCCGGCATTTGCAGCAGGAATATGGCCAGGAGCCGCAGTGCATCCTGACCATGCCGCTGCTGGAGGGTCTGGACGGCATCGAGAAGATGTCCAAGTCCAAGAACAACTACATCGGCATCAGCGAGCCGGCCAACAGCATGTTCGCCAAGGTCTTGTCGATCAGCGATGTGTTGATGTGGAAATGGTTTGCGTTGCTGAGTTTCAAGAGCGAGGCCGAGATCGCGGCGCTCAAAGCTGAGGTTGAGGCTGGGCGCAACCCCAAGGAAGCCAAAGTCTTGCTGGCCAAGGAAATCACCGCCCGCTTCCACAGCGCCGACGCGGCCATTGCTGCCGAGGCGGACTTCAACAACCGCGCTCGTGGCGGTATTCCGGACGATATTCCTGAAGTCACGCTGAGCGGCGCGCCTATGGGCGTCGGCGCGATGCTCAAAGCGGCCGGTTTGGTCGCTTCAGGCGGCGAGGCCACCCGTATGATCGAACAGGGTGGCGTCAAGATAGATGGCGTGACCATCAGCGACAAGGCCTTGAAGCTGGAAGCCGGCAGCTTTGTCGCTCAGGTAGGTAAACGCAAGTTCTCTCGCGTCACCCTGAGCTGAGCTGGGCTCAGCGATTCGAGATACCGGCCGCCACATGGCCGGCCGGCACATGCGGGGCCGCATTGGCGACATGGCCGGCCTGATCGTCAAAGAAGAAGTCGGGCTCGAACTCGCGCAGGAATTCGCCCTTGGCCAAGCCGCCCAGAAACATCGCCTCGTCCACTTCGATCTGCCAGTTCATCAAGGTGCGGATGGCGCGCTCATGCGCCGGTGCGCTACGAGCCGTCACCAACGCGGTGCGCACCCGCATCGTGTCATTGGGCCTGTGTTGCAAGCGCTGCAAGGCTTCGAGCACCGGCTTGAAGGGCCCGGCCGCCAGTGGCGTATTGGCGTGCGTGGACTCGTGGCTTTGAAACGCGCTCAGGCCGTCGCGCTGAAAGACCTGCTCGGCCTCGTCGGAGAACAGCACCGCATCGCCGTCAAAAGCGATGCGCAGCTCATGCGGATGTTCGGCCGAGGCGCGCGCCGACAGCGGCAGCACGCGCGCTGCCGCGACGCCGGCCGCCAGCGCCGAGCGCACATCGGCCTCGTTGGTGGACAAGAACAGCTGCGCCTTCAAGGGCCGTAAATAGCGCCAGGGGGACTCTCCGCGCGTGAAGACGCCGCGCTGAATGCCCAGTCCGTAATGCGCTGCCGAGCGGAATACCCGCATGCCCGAGACCGGGTCATTGCGCGACAGCACAACGATTTCGACCCGGGGATGCTCCGGCTGGTTGAAGGCCAGCAACTTGTTGACGAGTGAGAAAGCGACGCCGGGTTTGGCTGGTAAATCGAGGCGGCTTTCTTGCAAGGCCATGTAGGCGCGGTCATCGCCGGCCTCGAACAGCTCGTTTTCTTCTTCGAAATCGAACAGGGCACGGGACGAAATAGCGACGACCAGTTGTCCGTCCAGATTCGCCGCCATGTTTTACTTGACCCAGGTGTTGAGTTGAATGATAGGCATCAGCACGGCCAAGACAATCATCAAGACGATGGCGCCCATCACCACGATCAAAATCGGTTCCAGCAAGGTGGCGGCGGCCATCGAACGGCGCTGCACCTCGACGCTGAGCTGCTTGGCGGCGCGCTCCAGCATCTGCGGCAGTTGGCCGGTTTGTTCGCCCAGGCGCGCGAACATCGCCAGGATGCCGGGGAAGCGCTTCTTGCCCGCCAGCGCCGAGCCCAGGGGTGCACCTTCGCGCACCTGCACCAAGGCATCCAGCGCATCGGCCCGCATCGCGCGGTTCGACAGCGTCTCGGCGGCCGCCTGCAAGGCCTTCAGAATCGGCACGCCGGCGCCTGCCAGCATCGCCAAGGTGCTGGCGAAGCGCGCCGCGTTATAGCCGCGCGCCAGCCTCCCGAGCAGCGGTACTTGCAAAACGCCGGCATCAAAGCGTTTGCGAAAGGCCTCGCCGCGCAGCGCCGCCGACAAGGCCATGCCGCCGGCAACCAGGGTCAAGATCATCAACCAGCCCCATTCCCGCACAAAGGCGCTGATGGCCAACATCGCCACCGTCAAAAACGGCAGCGCGCGCTTGGAATTCGTGAATACGGTGGCGATCTGTGGCACCACATAGGTCACCAAGAAGATCACGATCATCACCGAGATCAGCGACACGATGGCCGGGTAGGCCATCGCACCGACCAGCTTGCCGGACAGGTCTTGGCGCTCTTCCAGATCGTCTGCGAGCTTTTCCAAGACATGGCCGAGCGCGCCGCTCTGCTCGCCTGCCGCCACCACGCCGCAAAAGACCTCGTCGAACTCGCGCGGCGCGGTGGACAAGGCATGCGCGAAGGACGCGCCGGCGTTGACCTCGGCCTTCAGCTGCGACAGCAACTCGCGTTGGCGGGCATCCTCACATTCATCGGTCAAGGCGGTCAATGCGCGTTCGACCGGCAGGCCAGAGCCGACCAGACCGGCCAACTGCCGAGTCCAAACGGCCAAGGCCGTCGCATTGAAGACTCGCCGGGTGAAGCGACTGGCGCTGGCCTGGCCATGCTGCTGCACGGTCTGCAAGCTCAGTGGCACTTGGCCTTGCGCGCGCAGAAGAGCCCGCGCGGCGCGCGGTGTGTCTGCTTCGATCAGTCCGCTGACGCTGCGCCCGGAGGCGTTGAGGGCTTCGTATTTATAGGCCGGCATGCTTATTCGCGGGTGACCCGCAAAACTTCCTCGGCTGAGGTGATGCCGGCGGCCACCAACCTGGCCCCATCGTCGCGCATCGAGCGCAATCCGCCCGCTTGCGCCGCCGCCAGCAATTCGCTCTCGGCCGCTTGCTGGTGTATCAGTCCACGCACCTTGTCGTTAGCGATCATCAGCTCATAGACGCCGGTGCGGCCTTTGTAGCCGGTCTGGCTGCAGGCGTCGCAACCAACTGGGTGATATTTTCCTTCTTCATCGACGCGCTTGCATACCGGGCACAACTTGCGAACCAGACGCTGCGCGAGCACACCCAGCAGACTGGAACTAAGCAGAAACGGCTCGATGCCCATATCGGTCAAGCGCGTCACCGCACTGACCGAATCATTGGTATGCAAGGTGGCCAGCACCAAGTGGCCGGTCAGCGAGGCCTGGATGGCGATCTGTGCGGTCTCATGGTCGCGGATTTCGCCGATCATGATGACGTCCGGGTCCTGCCGCAGAATCGCGCGCAGCGCCTTGGCGAAGGTCAGGTCGATCTTGGCATTGACCTGTGTCTGGCCGATGCCGCCCAGCTCGTATTCGATCGGGTCTTCCACCGTCAACACATTGGTCGTGCCGGTGTCCACCGTTTGCAGCGAGGCATACAAACTGGTGGTCTTGCCGCTGCCGGTCGGGCCGGTCACCAGCACAATGCCATGTGGCTGCTGCACCAGGCGCTTGAAGCTGCTGAGCACGTCGCCGCTCATGCCTAAGCCTTCGAGCGTGAATTTCGATTCGCTCTTGTCCAGCAGCCGCAGCACGGCGCGCTCGCCATGGGCCGAGGGCAGCGTCGAGACCCGCACATCGATGGCGCGGCCGCCGATGCGCAGCGAGATGCGGCCGTCTTGCGGCAAGCGCTTCTCGGCGATGTCCAGCTCGGCCATGATCTTCAGGCGCGAGATCAGCGCGGCATGCAGGCCGCGGTTGGGTTGCACGACCTCACGCAGCGTGCCGTCGACGCGAAAGCGTACCGAGCTGGCGCGCTCATAGGGTTCGATGTGGATATCGCTGGCGCCGTCCTTGGCGGCCTGCGTCAGTAATGCGTTAAGCATGCGGATGATGGGGGCGTCGTTGGCCGCCTCCAGCAAGTCCTCAACGGCCGGTAAGTCCTGCATCATGCGCGACAGATCGACCGCGCTCTCGACCTCGCCGATCACCACCGCCGCACTCGATTCGCTGCCTGCATAGGCCGCGTTGATGCGCTCACTCAAGGTGCTGCGTGGCTCTTGCTCGAAACGGTCGACGATGTAAAGCCGCTGCACCTCGGACAAGGTCGCCAGGCTGACCTCGGGCGGCGCCCACAGCACAAGCGTGCTGCCGTCGTCCTCCATCAGCACAGAATTGGCCTTGGCAAAGGCGTAGGGCAGGGGGTGGCGGATGGCCATTGGGTGTCAATCTACAAGGATGCGTTCAGGGTTGCTGTTGAGGCTGGGCCTCGGGGGCGACAACAGCCTTGGGCGGCTTTGAGGCCTCAAGCGCCGCGGCCGAGCCCGGCAAGCTTGGCAAGACTGGTACGCCGGTATCGGGCAGCACAAAGCTCGGCGCTGGTTGGGATTTTTGCTGCACAGCTCGAATCGACTCATAGCGGTCCAGCGTCATCTGGTCGGCCGACTGCTGGTCGCGCATCACGACCGGACGCAGGAAGACCATCAGATTGGTTTTCACCCGCTTGCGGTTCTCGCTCTTGAACAGTGCACCGACCAGCGGCAGATTGCCCAGGCCAGGGACCTTGTCGTCGCCGTCGCTGTATTCATCTTTGAGCAGGCCGCCCAGCACAATGGTCTGCCCATCGTCGACCACCACGGTGGTTTCGATCGAGGCCTTGTCGGTGGTGGGGCCCAAGCTGGAGGTGCCCGGCACAACGGCAGAGTTTTCCTGGAATACCGTCATCCGAACCGTGCCGTTTTCGCCGATCTGACTGCGAATGCGCAGGGTCAGGCCGACGTCCTTGCGGTCCACGGTTTGAAACGGATTGACGGCGCCCCCTGCGCTGCCAGTATTGGAGAAGGAGCCGGACAGGAATGGCACGTTCTGGCCGATCACGATCTTGGCTTCTTCATTGTCCAGCGAGACCAGATTTGGCGTTGACAGCACATTGGCGCCGGCCTGCGACTCCAGGAAGTTGGCGATCGCGCCAAGCGTGTAGAAGCTGCCCAGCTTCTTCAGAAAGCCCAGGTTGAAACCCATCGGTGCGGGGTTTGCTGCCAGCGCCGTCGCGACGCCGGTGCGCCCTTGGGCGACCGCCAGGGAGCCATTGATGATATTGCTTGAACCGGTGCCGAAGTTGGTGCCAGCGCCGGTGATGATGCTGTCACCCTTTTCACCAAACAGGTTCTGCCACTGCACGCCGAATTGCGCCGCCTTGCTGGCATCAACCTTGACGATCATGGTTTCGACATAGACTTGCGCGCGGCGCGAATCCAGTTGGTCGATGACACCACGGATCTGGCGATAAAAAGGACCGCTGGCGGTGATGATCAAGGAGTTGGTCGAGGGGTCAGCCTGCACAAAGCCGCCGGTTGAGGGCCCTTGGCTCTGCGCCACCGGGGTGGTGGCGGCCGTGGAGGGGCCGCTGCTGCTATTGCCCTGGCCGGCGCCGGTCAGCGGTGATCCGCCTAAATTGCTGCTGCTGCTGGTGCTGCCGCTGCTTTGCGAATTGCCAGAGGTGCCGCTCGCACCACCTGCCCCGCCGGCAAAAGCGGCCCGCAGCACCGTCGCCAGCTTGGTCGCGTCGGCGTTCTTCAGATAAACCACATGGATATTGCTGCCGGTGCCGCCGTCACTGGGTGGCTGATCGAGCTTGTCTATCATGGCCCGCGCCATTGCCATCCGGGCCGGGTTGGAGGCACGCAGAATCAAGGCATTGCTGCGCGGATCAACCAGCACGCTCAAGCTGCCGCCGGCTTGGCCCGGCACTGCTGCAACGCCGCCATCGGCAAGCTTTTGCACCAAGGCGGCCAGGTCGGACGCGACCGCATGCTTGAGCGGGACCACCTCCAGGTCGGTGCTGCCCGGGGTGTCCATGGTCGCGATGATGCGGCCCAGGCGCTGCAGGTTCTCGGCGTAATCGGTGATTACCAGGCTGTTATTGCCCGGATTGGCATTGATGGTGTTGTTGGGGCTGATCAAGGGGCGCAGCACCGCCACCAGATTGTTGGCATTCTCGTGATTGAGGCGGAAGATCTGCGTGATGATCTGGTCACCGCGCACGGTGCTGCTGCCCACTGCAACCGAGCCCGCCTGCAGCTTGGCGTCGGCCTCGGGTACGACCTTGTACATGCCGGTGTTCTCAACCACCGTGAAACCCAGGCCACGCAGCGCAGCCAGGTAATTCAGGTAGGCCTCGCGCACGGTCAGGGGTTGTTCGCTATAGAGGGTGATTTGGCCCTTGACGCGGGGGTCGATGATGAACTGTCTGTCCATCATCACGCCGATGGCGCGCGTGACGGCCTCGATATCGGCATTGACGAAGTTCAGCGTCACCGGTGTTTGGGCCTTCAAGGCCGGGCCGCGTGTGCGGCTGCTGGCGGTGGCCTGGGCGGTGGAGGGCTGGGCCCAGGCGGGGTTCAAAAGTGCCAAGGCCAGGACGGAGAGGCCAAGCTGCCGACCTCGAAGCGCGGTTTGGGAGCGCATTTTCATTGTCATCCGATCGAAATGACGGAGCGCGCGCCTTGGCGGCGTCCGATGATATTCAGTAAATTATTCAGAGCCGCTTCGCGCCCCGGCGCGGCCGAGGCCTCGCCCAGAAAGCGTGCTTTGCCGGCACCCATGGTGCCTTCGCCCGACAGCAGCAGCGCGCCGTCCAGCGTGATCAATTTGAGCGTGCTGATGCCGGCCTTGGATTCGTCGCTGCTTTGTGCGGCCAGCGTGAAGCGGTAGCTGCCCAAGGGTGCCAGCGTGGAGATGCGCGAGGATAAATTGATCAGATCCAGATCCAGCTGACCAAACTGGCGCCAGCGCCCCTGCACCCATTCCAGCTTGAAGTCCCGCGCCGTCAAGCGGATCGAGCCGCCCAGTTGCAAGGTGTTCCAAGGCGTGCCCAGGCCCGCCAGCATGCCCGCCGGCCAGCGTGCCAGCCAATCCGCATGGCTGATCAGTGCGACCTCGAAACGGCCCCAGCCGGGCCGAATCTGCAATTGCAGCTCCCCATTGATGCAGCAGTCTTGGCTGGCCTTCAAGGCCAGCGCCATGCCTTGCACATGCATGGACCAGCGCAGCCGGCCCGGCAAGAGGCTGGCGTCGCGGCTGTCGGCGCCGCCGGTCAAGACCAGCACGCCGCTGCCATTCCAGATGCTGCCGCGCGTGTCGGTGATCAAGACATGCCCATTGCTGGCCGAAGCCAAACCGTGCGCCAGCCAACTGGCGGGCGCAAACATGATCAATGACAGCAGGCCGCCGAGCACGGCGCCGGTAACGCTCCAGCGCAAAGCGCTCTGGTTGCGGCCGCGCCAGCTCGGCTCAATCTGGCGTGAGTCTTGCCACTGAGTCGGGCTCAGCTCGGTCAGCGGTGCCTCATTGCGGGGGCGCCGGCTGAACCATGATTTGATCGACAGGCTGCTCATGGGGCGGCTCCGCTGAGCATCAGCACGATGGTGCCGGAGTAGCCATTCGGGCTGCGTTGCAATTTGGCTTCCAGCGGCCGGGCGCGGGCGGCGCTGCGCACCTCACCCAGCCATGACTGCAAAGGTTCGGCGCCGACGCCATTGATGCTCAACACCGCCCGGTCACCGTTGACACTGAGTTTGGCGGTGGGCCCGAGATGCTCGCTGGCTGCTTGCAAGGCTTGGGCGGCGAGCGCGATGGGCACCGCTGGCGTGGCGCGCAATTCGCGTGTCTCTGCGGCCAACGCCTGCATTTCTTGCAACTGCAGCTCCAAGGCTTCCAACTGCGCCGGGGCTTGGCGCAAGGTGCGCAAGCCGGGCTGAATGGCGATCAGCCAAAGCAGCAGCAGAGCCAAGATCCAGGCGACGAATTGCAGTGCGAGTTGATCGCGGTCGGCCAGCGCCTGCCAGCGGGTTTGCGCCTGCGCTTTCAGCGTCTGCCATTTGAGGAATTTGGGCTGATTCATGTTTTGTTGGCGTTTGAAGAAGCCGGGCCTTGGGCCCGGCTGAGCGTCAAGCGTCCCTCGACGGCGTCGAGCTGCCAGCCCTCACTGCTCAATTGGCTGCGGAACTGTTGAACTTGCGCGTCGCTCCAACCATTGGCAGAGAGCGAGAGTCGGCCGGATTCGAACGACAGCGTCTCGACCGGGCCGCGTTCGGCCGGCCAAGCGGTGGCTGCCGCAGCCAGCAGAGTTTCGAGGTCTTGATCGCTGCTGCGACCGGCCGATGCGCGCAGCTGATCGGTTTCGCGCTGCATCTGCACCGGCGCATCGCGGATCGCGCGCACCTGTGGAAAGCTGGCAGTCAGGGTGCTGTCCATCGCGGCGCGCCTGGCTTTGAGTTGGTGGTTATGCTGCCAGGCCAACAGGTTCAAACCCAACACTTGCACGGCCACCAAGCCGGCCAAGCCCCAGCGCACCGGCTTCCAATTGCGACGCATCAAGCCGCGCAGCAGATGGCGCAAGGCGCGGATGCCGCGTGTTCGCGGTGCCAACTCGAATTGGCGCAAATTCCAAGGGCTGTCGATGGCGGCCAGGGCGCGCTCGGCCGGTGTGATGACATTGACGGCGGTGCCCAGCCAGCGTTCGGACTGCGCGGCCACCTCGGGCGCTGCCGTCCATTGCGATATTTGCACCAGCGAGGCCGGGAACAGTTGGCGCGGCAGGCTACCGTCCAGCGGGAAATTGGTCACCCCCTCAGGGTGGCTCCAACGCAGTGCGATCGGGCTTAGTTCATTGCCGGTTTCGTAAAAATGCCCGCGCGGCGGTGCATCGGGCCAGGCCAGCGGCGTGACGCGGTCGACAAAGACCTGTGCGGCCTCTAAGGTAGTCAAATGTTGTTGCAGCCAGGCCCGCGAGGTGATCGCGACCCAGGCAATATCGCCGCCAGAGGCTTCGGCCTCGATGGCGAAATGCAGGCCTTCTGCATCATCGAGCAGCGACTCTTCCAACATGCCGGCCAGTGCAGAGCGCATTTGCCGACCGGCGCGTGGCAAGCTTACTCGCTGCCAGGACAGATCGGATTCGGCCGGAATGGCGATCACCACATCGGCATGCGGCAACTGTGCCGCAGCGCGGTTGCCCTGGGCCGAGATGCTGCTCCCGTCATTGGTCAACACATAGTCATAGTCGCGCCCAGGCACGGCGCGACCCAG
The DNA here is from genome assembly GCF_025717555.1 of Paucibacter sp. B2R-40. GTDB lineage: Bacteria > Pseudomonadota > Gammaproteobacteria > Burkholderiales > Burkholderiaceae_C > Paucibacter_A. The sequence continues at coordinate 221,770 of NZ_JAJIRP010000009.1, forward strand.
GCCTTCAAGGGTCTGGGTGCTGCGGCCTTGTGCATGCAGGCGACTGCGGGCGGGCAAGAAGAGGAGTAGCGTACTCATGGAAGCGGTGGAGCCTATCTCATTCTAGAAGTCTGAAAATGTCAAATGCTCTGAAATCAAAGACTTAGATCGGCTATTTGTAGCGCGGCCGCAGCAATTCTGAGGCATCAAGGTTTCGTTTCAATACGGGGCACGACACGTTGGCGATCCAGGACAAGGATTTCCAAATCGCGCCTTTGTACCAAAGATTTTTCTTCCAGCACTCGCTCCTCCAGGCGCAGCCGCCCATTGACGATGAAAAAGGCGGAGTTGACCGAGGCTCGTTCGGCGGTGACTTGCACGCCCTTGGGGAAAAAATCGGCAGTTTCCTCCAGCTTACTCAAGGGCTTGGCCTGCCGGACTTGCACCAAGCGTTCTGCGGACGCCAGATCCATGCCGTCGAACAAGGCCGCAATGACCTCGCGCGGCGCGGTGTTCAGATTGACGGGCGTGGCAACCGGCAAGAAGGTGATCAGCGGGCTCAGTCGCTCGATGGTGTCGGCACTCAGACCGAACCAGGCGAGTTGGGCTATGTTCTTGGGTTGCAAGGGTATTTCGGATTTTTCCCCGCTAGATGTCTGCGTATCCGATTCGCTCTTGGCCGCATAGGCACTGCGCAGCTTGCCAATGATCAGCGCAGCCGTGCCGGGCGCTGCACCGGCACTGACGACCAAGCGTTCCAACACCCGTTGCTCCAAAGGCGGCACAAGCTTGCCGCCCAGCAGATGCCGCAGGTTGTAGCGCGATTGAGCATCTTGCAGACTGCCGGACAAAAAGGCTTCCGGGCCGTCGTCGGCATTGCTTTTGTCGGCAGCCAAGAAGGTTGACAAGCGCGCTTCGGCCAGCGGCACCGCCCAGACTTCGCCCAAATGGTCGACGGCTTGCTCGCCACGGCGCTGCGCATCGCGGTCGGCCCGGGCGTCTTCGCGCAGTATCAATCTGGCCCAGTCGAGTGAGCCCTGCAAAATCCAGCTGGCCTGAGCGCGGGCGCGCTCGGCCGCCTCAATTTGCACCGCGCGATACTGGCGCCATACCATCGCCGAGGCCAGCGTCGCCACCAAGGTGACGATGATCATCGCGGTCAGCAAGGCAGCCCCTTGCTGTTGGGCTCGCAGAGGCTGAGTCGTGCGGATCATGCTTGCGGCCTCAACTCAACCTGGCGCGTCAACGGCCCACCAAAGCCGCTACCCGGGCCGAACTGAAGCAGCATGCGGATACCGCTGGGCAGCGATTGGCGGGGCTTTTCCGGCGCAGCCGCACCCGATGCACCGGACGCAGGAGGCGGCGGCGGGACGGTGTCGTCGCTGCCGCTGGACAAGCAATTGCTCCAGCTATTGCCTCGGTAGCAATAGAGCTGCCAACCGGTGACGCCCTCCAGTGCGCGCACCTGACCCGCGTCTTGAGCCAGCAACTGCGCACCATGTTTGAAATTCTCTTCCAGCGCGCCAACCGTCTGCACGGGCTTGCTTTCCCAACGGTTGAGTGCGCCGCCACGCACCACCCAGGCAACCACCTGGATGCCTTGCGGGTGTTGGCGGGTCAGGCGCAGGCTGGCACCATCGAAATTCAAGGCTTCAACGCTGCCGCTGTCTTGAATGGAGCGTAGGTCTTGCTCCCACTGCGCCAGCACGGTTTGCAGGCGCGCACTTTGGTCCAGGTTGGTCTGCGCGATCTCGCGGCTCTTGATCAGGGCATCGAGCCCGCGCCAAGCCATCATGGCCATGGTGGACATCACGACCAAGGCAACCAGCACCTCGATCAAGGTAAAACCACGGGGGCGCTGCATGTCAGTAACGGCCCATGATGGTCGAGAGCGAGAGCAGCTGATTGCCGGCTTCGTCGCGAATAGCGGCGTCGACGCGACGAAAACTCGGGTTTGGCGTCGGGCGCACGGTGATCTGGCCCTTATAAGTTTCCCCAAACTGCTCGCAAGTGAAGTCGCTATCGCCGACGCTGGGGAATTGTTTGGACAGCCGCAACTCGGTCAGCTGGTTTTCGGCGCACCACTGCGCGGCACTGATGGTGCGCAAACGCCCCGCGTTCAAGGTGAGTGCACCGGCGGCCTTGACGCCGGCGGTCAGGGCAATCGCCACAATGACCAAGGCGACCAAGACTTCGATCAGGGTGAAACCGCGCTGTTGATTCATGGTGCCGGCGCAGCGGTCACTTCAAAAGCCGACATGCCGTCAGTCGTCAAGACGATTTGCTGAGAGCCCAGGCTGAGTTGCAGGCGCTGCGCACCAATCATCGGCTCAGGCCCCAAGCTGATGAAATTTGCCCCGGCAATCTGTACGGCGATCGGCTCACCGAGCCAGCGCTGCGGCAATTTGACCCGCTTGGGCAAGCCGACGAATTGGAAGTGGTCGGCACTGTCCTTTTTGGTCGGTGCCCATTGCACCGGCAGCCCAGCGGCGCGGCTTTCTGCCCGAGCAGTTTCGAACAGCGCGGTCAGGCGCTCTGCCTCGCGCTCCAACTGAGCGGCGGCCGGGTCGCGCAGCGACAGGCTGACGGTGGCCGTTGCGATGGCAATCAAGGCCACGACTACCAAAAGCTCGATCAGGGTGAAACCGTACGCCTCGCGGCGACGGCCGCGTGCATTCACCCAATCACGACCCAGAGCTCGCAACACTTACTGCCAAGAGCCAATATCAGCGTCATTGCCTTCGCCGCCTGCGCGGCCGTCGGCGCCGAAGCTGTAGACGTCGATCTCGCCCTTGATGCCGGGGTTGGCATATTGATAGGGCTGCTTCCAGGGATCCATCGGCAGCTTCTCGACATAAGGCTTCCAGTTTGGTGGCGGCGTGCCGGCAGTGGGCTTGCGCACCAAGGCTTCGAGGCCTTGTTCTGCACTGGGATAGCGCTGGTTGTCGAGCTTGTACAGCTTCAAGGCCTGCATCAAATTATTGACGTCGGTGCGCGCGGCGGTGACGCGGGCCTCGTCGGCGCGGTCCAGCACATTGGGCACGACCAGCGCGGCCAATACGCCGATGATGACCAAGACGACCAGCAATTCGATCAAGGTGAAGCCGGCGCTGCGGCGAGTGTCGCGGCTGCGGGGAGTAGATGGCGGCGAGGCTTGGATATGCATTTGGGCGTGAGCTTGGAGGGGTGAAGTTGAAGCTACTAACTGCCTACCTGATGAGTGAAGCAGCGGATGAATCATAATCTGCTCATGCTTGCACGAATGATTGCTTTTTTGGTGTGGGGTTTGCTCGCCTGTAGCGGCGGCTATTGGCTGATTCAATTGCTGGCCAAACCCATACAGGTACCCAGTCAGGCGCAGCCGGCGCTGGAGCAGCGCAGTGGTCAAGCCGATTTGACGCGCTTGTTCGGCGCGGCTGCGTCGGTGGTGGCCGAAGCGGCACCGGCGGTCGAGAGTCGATTCAAACTGCTGGGTGTTGTCGCGCCTAAGAAGGTCGGGGCGAGCCAAGCGGGTGAGGGCGTCGCCTTGATCGCGGTGGACGGTATTGCCCGCACGGTCCGCGTCGGAGCCTCGGTGGATGGCAATCTGCAATTGTTGTTCGTTGACGGGCGCTCGGCCAGTTTGGGCGAGGCGGGCGTGGTCAGCATGACCTTGCAAATCAGCCCGCTGGCAGCAGCCGCAACCGGGGCCTTGCCTACGGCGCAGGCTTCGCCGGTGGTGCTGGGCTCTTATGCGCCACCTCCTCCACCTCAACAGCCGCAGCTGGAAAGTCAACCGCGGCCATTGAATGATCCGTCCGGGCCGCCCAATTCGCGTTAAGACTCAAGGCGAGGCTGCATCATGCAGATCGGTGAGCAGGGCGGCGGCGCTGCGGATCATCGGCCAGGCCAAGGCCGCACCGGTGCCGTCAGCGCTGTCCATGCCCAGTTCCAGCAAAGCCGAGGCATGAAACATGGCCAGTGCCTCATCCAGGCCGCGGTGCACATGGCTGCGGCAAAACACCGCAAAGTCGGTGACCGGCGGCGCAATTTTTGCGGCAATTTTCAAGGCCGCGCAGGCGGTGATGCCGTCGACGATGATGAGGCTGCGCTTGGAGGCGGCCACCAACATGGCGCCTACCATCACGGCAATCTCGAATCCACCAAACGCCGCTAACACTTCCATCGGGTCGCTGACATCGCGGTGCCGGGCCTGCGCCGCCTGCAAGACATTGAGCAAATGGGCCAGGTCGTCCTGACGCATATCGGGGCCTGAGATCACAAAGTCACGCAAAGGGCAGTCCATCAAGCGCGCCAACACCAAAGACGCGCTCTCGGCCGAGCCCTGGCCCATGCCGGCGCAGGCCAGCACATTGCCGCTGAGCTTGTCGGCAATCTCCATGCCGACGCGCACACCCGCATGGGCTTGCTCCAAAGTCATGGCTGAACTCACTCTTGAGTTGCGCGTGCCGTGAGCGATCTTGCGGGCTAGCAATTTCGCGTGCGGCGCCAGCGGCTCGGCGATGCCGCAATCGACCAGCACCATCTGCATTCCCTGGATGCGCGCAAAAACCGCCAGCGGCAGTCGATTCTGCAGCGCCAGCATGGCTTGCTCGCGCGTGCTGCGGCCCCATTGGCTGCCGATGCCGTCCACGGCCAAGCCGTGATCGGCGGCAAATACGGCCAATGTCGGATCGCGAAAACGTGGCGTGAGGCTGTTCTGAATCAGACCAAGCCGCACCGCCAGCGGTTCCAACTCACCCAGCCCGCCGGCAATGGCCGCATGCCGATCAACCCGGTCACGCAGCGCTTTTTCCAACACTGGATTGGCCGTCGGACTGATCAGGGACTGTTGGATGGGCATTGGCGGGCTGGCGCGCGGCACACGTAGAGGCTGGATTTTGAAGGCGAGGAGGCGTCATGCGCATCCGCACTTGCCCCTGTCGCTGTCAATTCATTTATCCCAGGAATTGTTTGTAAACCGGGTTGTTGGACTCGTCTACATAGGGGTAGTTCAGTGAGTCCAAAAATGCCCGCAGCGCGGCGTTGTCACCGCGCGGCACCTGAATGCCGACCAAAATGCGGCCGTAGTCGGCGCCCTGGTTGCGGTAGTGAAACAGGCTGATATTCCAGTCCGGGTGCATCGAGCTCAAGAAGCGCATCAAGGCCCCTGGCCGCTCCGGGAAGATGAAACGGTACAGATGCTCATTGCGCGCCAAGTCGGAGCGCCCGCCCACCATATGGCGGATATGCAGCTTGGCCAACTCATCGTCGGTCAGGTCCAGCGTTTCGAAACCGTGCTTGGCAAAGGTCTTGGCCAGCTTGAGCGACTCTTCGCGTTTTTGGGTGGCGATGCCGACGAAGATGTGAGCCTTGTTGGCGTCCGAAATTCGGTAATTGAATTCGGTCACGCTGCGTGGCCCCAGCAACTCGCAAAAGCGCTTGAAGCTGCCGCGCTCCTCGGGGATGGTGATGGCAAACAACGCCTCGCGGTGCTCGCCCACTTCGGCGCGCTCGGCCACAAAGCGCAGGCGGTCGAAGTTCATATTGGCGCCGCAGGTGATGGCGACAAAGGTCTGGCCCTTGCAAGCCTGTGCGGCCACATATTGCTTGATCGCCGCGACGCCTAGGGCGCCGGCCGGCTCCAGAATGCTGCGGGTGTCTTCGAACACATCTTTGATGGCAGCGCACACCGCATCGGTCTCCACCAGCACAAAGTCGTCCACCAGCTCACGGGTGATGCGAAAGGTTTCTTCGCCCACCAGTTTGACGGCCGTGCCGTCGGAGAACAGGCCCACGTCGGCGAGCGTGACGCGCTTGCCGGCGCGCACCGAGCGCACCATGGCGTCGGAATCCTTGGTCTGCACGCCGATGACCTTGATCTCGGGGCGCAGCGCCTTGATGTAGGCGGCCACGCCTGAGATCAGCCCGCCGCCACCGATGGCGACAAAGACCGCGTCAATCGGTCCTTGATGCTGGCGCAAGATCTCCATCGCCACTGTGCCCTGTCCGGCGATCACATCGGGATCATCGAAGGGATGCACAAAAGTCAGTCCTTGCTCGCGCTCCAACTCCAGCGCGCGGCCAAAGGCGTCGGTGAAGCTGTCGCCGTGCAAAATGACTTCACCGCCGAAGGACAGCACCGCGTCGATCTTGACCTTGGGCGTGGTCACGGGCATCACGATCACGGCGCGGCAGCCGAGCTTCTTGGCCGATAGCGCGACGCCTTGTGCGTGGTTGCCGGCCGAAGCGCAGATCACTCCTTTAGCCAGAGCCTCGGCGCTCAAGTTCACCATTTTGTTGTAGGCGCCGCGCAGCTTGAAGCTGAATACCGGTTGCTCGTCTTCGCGCTTGAGCAAGACCTTGTTGCCCAATCGTTTGGACAGGTTCTTGGCGGGTGTTAGCGAAGTCTCAACCGCGACGTCATAGACGCGGGCATTCAGAATTCGCTGTAAATAGCTGTTGTCGCTGGGAATCAGCGCAGGGAGGGCTGGCTTAGCTGCTGCGGCAGCTTTTGCGGTCCGGGTTCTTGCGGGGGACGGGCCAGCCATGAAATCTCCGATGCGAAACTGTTGCGGTGCGGCATGATAAGCGAGGCGCTTGGTGCAGGCGCCGGCATATGGCGGGCTCTTGGCGGGCCCTTGGCGGGCAATTGGTGCGCAATTGGCGGGCAAAAAAAAGCCCAAGCTTTTGCAAGCTCGGGCTGAATCCACCATGGAGGCGGTGGAGGAGACAATCGGTGCGAAGCAAGCGCTTGGCTGTAAATCAACTGAAATACCGCTTTAAGACCACTTGCTCATTTCGCTTGGGGTGATTTTAGCCGAAAGTTATGCTGCGCTGCAATATTTCCTTGTGAATACTTGAGTTCTTGTGAAGCATCGCTGCCAAGTTGGCGGCAAAAAATGGAGAGTTTCTATGGAGTGCACGATCAATTGGATGGGCGCAGGTGGTATGGCTTTTGTGGCCGAAACCGGCAGTGGTCATCTCTTGGCAATGGACGGTGCGCCAGACGGCGGCGGGCGCAACTTGGCGCCGCGACCGATGGAGACTGTGTTGGCCGGCACCGGTGGCTGCACGGCGTATGACGTGGTCTTGATCCTCAAGCGTGGTCGCCACGACGTGACCGGCTGCCAAGTCAAACTGACTGCGGAGCGGGCGCCGACCGAGCCCAAGGTGTTCACCGCCATTCACATGCATTTTGTGGTGACCGGGCGCGCGCTCAAGCAAGATGTGGTCGAGCGTGCGGTGGCCTTGTCGCACGAAAAATACTGCTCCGCCAGCATCATGCTGGGCAAGACGGCCGTGATGACGACTTCGGTGGAGTTGATCGAGTGCTAAGCGCCCGAGCGCGCTGACTAAATGTAATGGGCGGTGCGCGTCATCAGACGTGCGGCCAGCTTCATCAGCTTCTTGATCGGGCTGGGCAATGTCCGCGCCCCTGCAGCAAGGGCCTCCTCGGCGTGGCGTGCCTCTTCCTCCTTCATTTGGGACACGATGGCGCGCGAGCGCTGATCACTCAGCGGTAAGCGATCTAAATGAGTCGCCAGGTGTTGTTCCACTTGGCGTTCGGTTTCGACCACAAAACCCAGGCTGACACTATCGCCCGCCATGCCGGCCAGGCTGCCAACGACAAAGGCGCCGCCATACCAGAGCGGGTTCAAGCGGCTGGTGTGGCTGCCCAACTCATCAATGCGCTGCCGAGTCCAAGCGAGATGATCCATCTCTTCCTTGGCTGCCTGGGCGAAGTGGGCGCGCAATTCGGGGTCGCGGGTCAGCAGTGCCTGTGATTGATAAAGCGCTTGCGCGCAAATTTCGCCAACGTGATTGACGCGCATCAGCGCACCAGCGAGCCTGCACTCATCTGGAGTCAAGGTGAAGTCCTGACTCAAGGCCCCGGCCGGTGAGCTGCGAGCGGCTGGCGGTTTGCCGAATACGGTTCTCAATCCATGGTCTGCGCTGGCAAGCAGCGAATCCAATTTTGAGAGCTCGATTTGGGTTGGCATGGGTGGGACAGGGGACGATGTGGTGGTTCAGTTTAAGAGCGGGCGACCAAATCCAAGCGAATATGACGTTGTTGTGATGCTTGTTTTTTGTTGTGAGTCAACAACGCAAACCCTAGTTTTATCGAGCGTGTCGTCGAAAAGCGGCATTCATCTGGTGCAATACGGCAACTTCCGATGAAGGGAGTGGGTCCGGCGAGCGCTGAGTGGCGTTTGCAGATCGGCCCTTTTTGAACACTTAGGAGTATCGAATGAAGAAATCTATTGTTGCTTTGGCCGTACTCGGCTCGTTCGCTGGCGTCGCAGCTGCTCAATCGTCGGTGACCCTGTTCGGCGTGATTGACGCTGCTATGCGTTACACCGATGCGAATGGCAAGCATGTCTACAGCTTGGCTTCCGGTGGCAACACCACCAGCCGTTTCGGCGTGCGTGGCGTTGAAGATCTGGGCGGTGATCTGAAGGCTGGCTTCTGGCTGGAAAGCGAAGTCAATACCGATACCGGTGCTTCCGGTGCATCCTTTTGGGCTCGTCGTGCAACGGTCAGCTTGATCTCGGCCAGCATGGGCGAAGTTCGCCTGGGTCGTTTCAAGACCGTGACCAAGTTGACGATCGAAGAGTTTGACCCGGTGAGCGCCACGGGTCTGGGTTCGGTTTTCAACTTGTACAGCAAGCTGGGTTCGACTGTTGACATGAGCCGCAGCGACAACCAAGTTTCGTACTCGGCTCCTGCCAATCTGGGTGGCTTCTACGGCGGCTTGGAAGCGTCGGCTGGTGAAGGCCCTGCGACGAACTTGAACAAGAGCGTTGGTGGACGCGTTGGCTACAAGGCTGGTGCGTTCAGCTTGGCAGCAGCTTACACAGAATTTGGCGTGAACACCAAGTTCAAGCTGATGACTTTGGGTGGATCTTATGACTTCGGCATGGCCAAGGTCAGCGGTTTGTACTCAACCACCGACTACAGCCCGCACAAGCAAGACCTGTACACGATCGCTGTGACCGCGCCTGTTGGCGTGGGTAGCGTTTGGGCTTCGTACACTGATGCGAGCTACAAGAAGGGCAATGCCCTCAAGGCCGTGTCTGGCGATGCTTACCAATTGGCTGCTGGCTATGTGCACAACCTGTCCAAGCGCACTGCGCTGTACACAACCGTGTCCTACATCGACAACAAGGCTGGCGCAAACTTCGGCGTGAATGGTGTTGGCGCAGCCGCCAACCCAGCTGTTGTTGCAGACGGCCGTTCCGGCGGTGTCGACGTCGGCGTGCGTCACAGCTTCTAAGCTTGACGGCTGATGGGCTTTCGGGCCTGTTGACCAGTAAGCCGCCTTCGGGCGGCTTTTTTTATGCCCGCAGGAACGAGGAGTCTCCTGAGTGACAGGGTTAGCGCCTGTGGGAAGCCCGCAACATAGCCCCCTAAGAGCGAGCTGGATACTCCAAAATCAATTCATTCGAATCTGATAACAGGAGACATCCATGAAAAAATCTTACCTCGCCCTCAGCTTGTTGGCAGCAAGTACCTCCGCCGCTTGGGCGCAGACCAGCAGCGTGACGCTGTATGGCATCGTCGACGCTGGTGTGACTTACACCTCAGGCGTGCGCGGCGGCAACGTCACGCAGTTGGTCAGCGGCATCATGGATGGCTCGCGTTTGGGCGTGCGTGGCACCGAGGACTTGGGGGGCGGTTTCAGTGCCGGGTTTACGCTCGAAAATCGCCTTGAAGCCGATACAGGCGGAACCAATAACCGCCCAGTGTCGGGTTCGCAATTGCCCGATCGCATGACGCAGGCGGCCCTCTTTGTGCCAGGTTTTTCGGCCTTTCCGCCCGCCAATCAAGCCGCAATTCAAGGCGCAGTGACCAAGGTCGCGGGTGCACTTGGCCCCAGCTTCGGAGTCAACGTCGCCAATAACTTCTGGGATCGCCAAGCCTTTGTTCGTTTGGTGACACCAATCGGTGCCGTTTCTGCCGGGCGCCAGTACACGCCTGCATACCTGATGCAAGCCGAGTTTGACATCATGCAGACGCAGTCCAGCTTGGCCGCAGGTCAAGTTGCGAGCTTCCCCTCTGCGATCGACATTCGCCAAAGCAACTCGGTGCAATACGGCATTCAAACCGGTGGCTTCACTGCCGCCGCCATGGTGGCCGCTGGTGAAGGTTCGACCTCGCAAGGCCATTTCATGGGGCTGATGAGCTACTACCGCTCTGACGCCTTCACGGTCGGCTTTGGCTATCAAGAACGTGAAAACGAAAGCGGCCAAAAGTCGCTAAAGAACCTCGTCGTCGGAGCCTCGGCAGCGATTGGCCCGGGAAAGCTGAGTGCCATGTATGTCACGGCCAAGGATGAGAATCCCTCAGGTTTGAGTAGCATTCGCCCACTCTTGATTTCAGGAGGAGCATCTGCCGGCGCTGCTAGTTTGGTGGCAAATGCCTTCATCAACGCCTTCAGGCAAGACTCCGTGTTGATGCATATCGGCTACAAGATGACGATGGGGGCCAACACCTTCTATACGGCCTACTCGAAGCTCAATGACAAAACTAAATTTGACGCCGATACCCAGTCTTACGGGGTGGCCTACACCTACGCTTTCTCCAAGCGTACAGATGTGAATGCAGTGCTGACTCACTTCGATAACAAGGGCTTGGGTCAGATGGCTCCTGGCGGCGCCGGTTTCCTGGGCGGTGTGACCACCAGCGCCGGAACCGATTCCAACAGCTTCGGCGTGGGTTTGCGCCACCGCTTCTGATCAGGCCAACTCGCGGGCGCGCTTGATTCGAGCGCCCGGAGGTGGACGGCGGGCCGCGAAGCGGCCCGCTGCTATTTGGCTTGACGACTTTTGCTTCAATGAGGTCTCCGTATACTCGTCGCATGCCTTCAAGAAACCAGAATGAGCCCCGCTTGCATCACCGTTGTGTTTTGTCGCTGGGCTTGCTCGGTCTCTTGCTGGGCTGCGCCAACCCCGAGCTTCCCACCGCTACGGCGCAAGAGCCTATGTCTGCGGCGCTGGCAGATTGGTCGGCGCGCGAGTTGCCGGGCAAGTTAAGCACGCAGTACTCTATGGCGCACAGGGACGGGCAGGCTTGCGTGTTGGCAAAGGCTTCAAAGTCCGTCAGCCTATGGCGCCGCCCCTTGAAGATTGATCCGGAGCAGATTGCCGGCTTGCAGTTTGATTGGTGGATACAGACGCTCGACTTGCGGGCCTCCGTGCTTGATCCGGATACGGATGACGCGCCGGCACGGTTGCTCTTGGGCTTTGATGGAGACGAAAGCCGCTTGTCGATGCGCAACCGCATGCAGTTTGAATTGGTGCAAACCTTGACCGGTGAGGCGCCACCTTTTGCGACCTTGATGTATGTGTGGGATGCCAACGCCGCGGCCGAAACGATGCTGATCAGCTCGCGCAGCGACCGTATCCGCAAGATCGTCGTTGGCTCGGGCGAAGGCGGGCGCGGGCGTTGGCAGCGCCTGCGGCGGGACGTGAGGGCTGACTACATCAAGGCCTTTGGTGAGGCGCCGGGCAAGCTGAGCTCGATGGCCCTGATGACGGATGGGGACAATACCGGCAGCCGCGCCGAGGCCTGTTACGGCAGTATTTTGTTATTGGGTGCCGACCAGCAAGCGCTCCAGGGCAGCTTGAAATTTTGATGTCACGCCTATCCAGCTAGACTGCTCTAAGGGCTTTCCCGTTTGTGGCGATGCACGCTCTTCGCCATCATGGCCCAGCTTCGGTGGCGAGTCGATCTTTCGGCCGATGCACACTTTCATCTTACTCAGCCTCTCCTGGCAGCCGACGCTCGCGTCGTTCGTCTGGCTCCACCTGTTTCGCGCACATGCTAGTTTTTATTCTCAGACGCCTCGCCCAAGCCATCATCGTGATGCTGACGGTGGCCTTTATTGCTTTCATGCTGTTCCAGTACGTGGGCGATCCGGTGACCAATTTGCTGGGACAGGATGCGACCGAGGAACAGCGTATTGCCTTGCGCCATGACCTCGGCCTCGACGCGCCATTCCCAATCCAGTTCGCCCGCTTCATCGGCAATGCGCTGCAAGGCGAGTTTGGGCTCAGTCTGCGCCAGGGCCGCAAGGTCTCCAGTCTGATCGTCGAGCGCTTCCCGGCAACCTTGGAGCTATCGATGGTGGCCGGTTTGATTGCGCTGGGTGTGGGCATTCCGCTGGGCGTATATGCGGCCTTGCGGCGCGGGCGGGCAAGCTCGCAGTTGCTGATGATGTTTTCGCTCTTGGGCGTCTCACTGCCGACCTTCTTGATTGGCATTTTGCTGATCCTGGTGTTCGCGGTTTGGCTGAAATGGCTGCCCAGCTTCGGCCGCGGCGATGTGACCGCGTTCGGCTCTTGGACCACCGGCCTGCTGACCGCCGATGGCCTGCGTCATGTCTTGCTACCAGCGATCACGCTGTCGGTTTTTCAGCTGACCTTGATCATGCGTTTGGTGCGCTCCGAAATGCTGGAGGTACTGCGCACCGACTACATCAAGTTCGCCCGCGCGCGGGGCTTGAGCAACCGCAGTGTCTACTTTGGTCATGCCTTGAAAAACACCTTGGTGCCGGTGATCACCATCACCGGCCTGCAACTTGGCTCTTTGATCGCCTTCGCCATCATCACAGAGACCGTGTTCCAGTGGCCGGGTATGGGTTTGCTGTTTATTCAGGCGGTACAGTTCGCCGACATCCCGGTCATGGCTGCGTACCTGTGCCTGATCTCCTTCATCTTCGTGACCATCAACCTGCTGGTCGACCTGCTCTATTTCGCGGTCGACCCGCGCTTGCGCGTCGAAGGCAAGGCGCATTGATGATGTCACCCGCTGAACCCCGTCTTCTTGCCGAGTTCCTTCACGCATGAGTTCTCTTTCCTCGACTGCTGCGCCCGGCGTGCTGAGCCGCTTTTTTGCGGGCGACGTCTGGCATTCTTTCCGCTCGTCGCCGGTGGCGATGATGGCGGCGGTGATCGCCTTCATTTGTATTTTCTGTGCGCTGTTTGCGGAATTCATCGCTCCGCACAACCCTTTTGATCTGGCCTCGCTGGAGCTGATGGACGCGCGCTTGCCGCCCGCTTGGATGGAAGGCGGCAGCAGCAAATACCTGCTCGGTACCGACGACCAAGGGCGCGACCTGCTTTCGGCGCTGATGTACGGCGCGCGCATCTCTCTGTTCGTCGGCTTCGCCTCGGTGCTGTTGTCGATGACGATAGGCGTCGGCCTGGGCCTGCTGTCGGGCTTTGTGGGCGGCAAGGTCGATGCCTTCATCATGCGCATCTGCGATGTGATGTTGTCCTTCCCGTCCATCCTGATCGCGCTGCTGATCGACGGCGTTGGCCGGGCGATGTTTCCGAACGCGCATGACAGCTTGGCTTTTTTGGTCTTGATTCTGGCGATCTCTTTGACCGGCTGGGTGCAGTACGCGCGCACGGTGCGCGGCACAACGATGGTGGAGCGCAACAAGGAGTATGTGCAGGCGGCTCGCGTGATTGGCGTGGCGCCGGGGCGCATCATGCGCCGCCATGTCTTGCCCAATGTCCTGGGGCCGGTGCTGGTGCTGGCGACCATTCAGGTGGCGGCGGCCATCATCACCGAGGCGACGCTGTCATTTCTCGGTGTCGGTGTGCCGCCGACCAGCCCCTCGCTGGGGACCTTGATCCGCGTCGGCAATGACTTTTTGTTCTCGGGCGAATGGTGGATCACGATCTGGCCCGGCGCCATGCTGGTGCTGATCGCGCTGAGCGTGAACTTGCTGGGCGACTGGCTGCGCGATGCGCTCAACCCTCGCCTGCGTTGATAGACAACTCTTTCTCTCATGACCCAAGCTCTTCTTGAAGTCCGCCATCTGCGGGTCGAATTCCCCACCCGCCACGGCACTTTGCTGGCATTGGACGACATCAGTTTTGACATCGCGCCGGGCGAGATCCTTGGCGTCGTGGGCGAATCCGGTGCCGGCAAGTCACTGACCGGCGCGGCCATCATCGGCTTACTCGACCCACCGGGCCGCATCGCCTCGGGTGAGATCCTGCTCGAAGGTCGGCGCATCGATAACTTGCCCTATGACGAGATGCGCAAGATTCGCGGCCGGCAAATTGGCGCCATTTTTCAGGATCCGTTGACTTCGCTGAATCCGCTCTACACGGTGGGGCGGCAGCTGATCGAGACCATCACCACACATCTGAACTTGAGTGAGAGTCAGGCGCGCAAGCGCGCCATCGAGCTACTGGAGCAGACCGGCATTCCGGCGGCCGAGGCGCGTATTGACCAATATCCGCACCAGTTCTCCGGGGGGATGCGGCAGCGGGTCGTGATTGCGCTGGCGCTGGCCGGCAGCCCGAAACTGATCGTAGCGGATGAGCCGACCACGGCGCTGGATGTGTCTATCCAAGCGCAAATCATTGCCCTGCTCAAAAGTATCTGCAAGGAGCAGGGTGCGGCGGTGATGTTGGTCACCCACGATATGGGCGTGATCGCCGAGACCTGCGACCGCGTGGCCGTACTTTACGCTGGCCGAGTGGCCGAGATCGGGCCGGTGCATAGTGTTATTCACAAGCCTGCTCATCCCTATACCGCCGGACTGATGGGCGCCATCCCTGCGATGGACGAAGACCGCGAGCGCCTGCTGCAGATCGACGGTGCGATGCCGCGCTTGAATGCGATTCCAAAGGGCTGCGCCTACAACCCGCGCTGTCCGCAGGTGTTCGATCGCTGCCGGGTCGAACGGCCTGAGCTGACTATCGTTGGTGACACTGGTGCCGCTTGCTGGCTGCACAGTGCAACTCAAGGAGTAGCCGTATGAGTGCGCCCTTGGTTGAGGTGAAGGACCTGGCGAAGATTTTCGATGTCTCGCCGCCCTGGTTGAACCGCGTGATCGAGCGCAAGCCGCGGCAGTTTGTGCATGCGGTAGATGGCATCAGCTTCAGCATCGAGCGGGGCAAGACGCTGGCCTTGGTCGGTGAGTCGGGCTGCGGCAAGAGCACGGTGGCGCGGCTGCTGGTGGGCTTGTATGAGCCGACCCGAGGCACGGTGTTGTTCGACGGCATCGACACCGCCAAGACCTTGGCCTCTAGCGGCGCCTTGGCCTTGCGCCGGCGCATGCAGATGATTTTCCAAGATCCCTATGCGTCTTTGAATCCGCGCTGGAAAGTGGTTGACATCGTCGCCGAGCCACTGCGAGAGCATGGCTTGGTGGCAGGCTTGGAGGCGCAGCGGGCGCGGGTTGGTGAGTTGCTGAGTTCGGTCGGCTTGTCGCCGCTGGACCGCGAAAAGTTCCCGCATCAATTTTCCGGCGGCCAGCGCCAACGCATCTCGATTGCTCGTGCACTGGCGACGCAGCCTGAGTTCTTGGTCTGCGATGAGCCGACCTCGGCGCTCGACGTGTCGGTGCAGGCGCAGGTGCTCAACATCATGAAGGACTTGCAGCGCAGCAATGGGCTGACCTATCTCTTCATCTCGCACAACCTGGCGGTGGTGCGCCATGTGGCCGACCAGGTCGGCGTGATGTATCTGGGCCGTTTGGTCGAATTGGCCGACAAGGCCGAGTTGTTCGCGCGCCCGCGCCACCCCTACACGCGGATGTTGCTGGATGCGATTCCCGATATCCATATGACGGGCCGGGCTCGCACGCCGGTGCAGGGCGAGGTGCCCAATCCGCTCAATCCGCCAACGGGTTGCAGTTTCCACCCTCGTTGCCCCTTGGCGACCGAACGCTGCAAGGTCGAGCGCCCGCTGATGCGGCAATTCAAAGGCGTGGCGGTCGCCTGCCACGAGGCAAGCGCGTAAAGGTCAAGGCTTGGCGGGGCTGGACGCAGGTGCGGCCGAAGCTGCTGCCGTACCTGGAGAAGACTCGGGTAGGCGCAAGGGACCCTTTTGTCCGCAGCCCTGCAGCATTGCCGCATAGCTGAGCAGCGTCAGCAGCAAGGCGGCAGGCCCGGGTCGATTTGACCCTGTGCGCTTAACGGCCAAGTTGGGCGAGAATACACTGACCGGCATCTTGTTCGTTTTCATCATTGCGGAAGTTTATCGCCCATGTCTGCTATTTCGTCCGCTGCACCTGCCGCCACCCCCCTCACCGACGCCGAATACCTCGCCAAAACCCGCGCGATGCTGGATCAAATCGAGGCCAAGATTGACGAATGGTTGGACAGCGACGTGATCGACATCGACAGCCATCGCAGCGGCGGCCTGTTGGAGCTGAGCCTGCCCGGCGGCAGCAAGATCATTCTGAACACTCAAGCGCCCTTGCAGGAGTTGTGGATGGCCGCCCGCGCGGGCGGTTTCCACTTTCGCTATGTCGATGGCTTGTGGTTGGACACCAAAACCAGTGCAGAGTTTCTTGCCATGCTTGCCACCCAAGCCAGCGCTCAAGCTGGCAAGCCGCTCAGCTTCAGCGCTTAAACAAATCGAGAATGCTTTTCTTCTCGTCTTCGCCCGCCGCCTTGGGCAAATGAGCCTCGTCATCGCTGAGTGCGGGAACGCCGGCTTTGCCGCTGAATTCGTCAAAGTACCATTCGCCGTTGACGTTCAACACACCTTCGGGCGCCGAGGGTTCGGAGACCGCCACGCCGCGCAGCGCGAAGCCCATGTACTCGATCCAGATCGGCAGCGACAAGCCGCCGCCGGTTTCTCTATCGCCTAGCTTGCGCGGCTGGTCGTAGCCGATCCAGACGACCGCCACCACTTCTTTTTGATAGCCGGCAAACCAGGCATCCATCGAGTCATTGGTGGTGCCGGTTTTGCCATAGATGTCCGGCCGTTTCAGTTGCGCCTGCGCCTTGGCGGCGGTGCCGCTGCGCGTCACTTCTTGCAGCAAGCTGGTCATCAAGAAGGCGTTTCTGGCTTCGATGGTGCGCGATTCCTCACCGAGTTGGCTGGGCGCTGCCTCAAACAAGACGCGGCCCTTGTTGTCGGTCAGCTTGGCGATCAGTTGCGGCGCAACCCGGTAGCCGCCGTTGGCGAACACGGCATAGCCCTGCGCCATCTGCATCGGGGTGACCGAGCCGGCGCCCAGTGCCATCGTCAAATAGGCCGGGTGCTTTTCCGCCTCGAAACCAAAACGCGTCAGCCATTGCTGCGCAAAGCCGACGCCGATCGAGTTGAGGATGCGGATAGACACCATGTTCTTCGATTTTGCCAAGGCGCGCCGCAGCGGCATGGGCCCCTCGAAGGTGCCGTCGTAGTTCTTGGGCTCCCAAGGCTGGCTGCCGGTGGTCGAGGCGCTGAAAAACAGCGGTGCATCATTGACGACGGTGCTCGGCGTAAAGCCTTTTTCGAGCGCCGCAGAATAGATAAACGGTTTGAAACTGGAGCCGGGTTGGCGCCAGGCCTGCGTCACATGGTTGAACTTGTTCTTGGCGTAGTCGAAGCCGCCGACCATCGCCCGGATGCGCCCGTCGCGCGGGTCCATGGCAATGAAGGCGCCTTCAACCTCGGGCAACTGGGTAATCGTCCATTCGTCCTTGCCGGCTTTGCCGGATTTGATGACGCGAATCACCGCACCGCGGCGGATGCGGGTCTTGGGGTTGCCTTTGTCGCTCAGGCCCGAGGTCGCCGGTTTGAGGCCTTCGCCACTGAGGGTCAGGGTTTCGCCGTTTTGCAGCGCCGCCACGACTTTGCGCGGGTCGGCCTCCAGGACCACGGCGGCCAGCAACTCGTCATTGGCCGGGTGGTCCGCCAGCGCCTCGGCGATTCGTACGTCCAGGGCCTTGGGGTCTTTGGGCAGGTCGACATAGGCTTCCGGCCCTCGGTAAATCTGGCGCCGCTCGAAGTCCATGATGCCGCGCCGCAGCGCTCGGTAGGCCGCGGTTTGTTCTTCCGATCGCAGGGTCAGATAGACGTTTAGACCGCGCGTGTAAGCCTCATCCCCATACTGATTGAACATCAACATGCGTGCGGCCTCGGCGACATATTCGGCATGTTGCGGTGATTCGCTGATCGGACGGAAGACCAGTTTTTCGGCCTTGGCGGCATCACGTTGCTCTTCTGTGATGAAGCCGTTCTCCAGCATCCGCTCGATGATGTATTGCTGGCGGATGGTGGCGCGCTTGAGGTTGTTGATCGGGTTGTAGGCGGACGGGGCCTTGGGCAGCCCCGCCAACATCGCGGCTTCAGCGACCGAAATGTCGCGCAGCGGTTTGCCGAAATAGACCTCGCTGGCGGCGGCAAAACCGTAGGCCCGATGACCCAGAAAAATCTGGTTCATATAGATCTCGAGAATCTCGTCCTTGCTGAGCGCGCTTTCTATCTTCAGCGACAGCAAAATCTCATAGATCTTGCGCGTCAAGGTCTTCTCGGTCGAGAGATAGAAGTTGCGCGCCACCTGCATGGTGATGGTCGACGCGCCTTGGCTACGTGATTCGCCGAAATTGGCCAGGCCGGCGCGAATGACGCCAAGATAATCGACCCCGCCGTGCTGGTAAAAGCGCGCATCTTCGATCGCCAAGACGGCGTCTTGCATGCGCTTGGGGATCTCTTTGATCGTCAGGAAGTTGCGGCGCTCTTCGCCGAACTCGCCCAGCAAGACGCCGTCGTTGGACAAGACGCGCATCGGCAGCTTGGGCCGGTAGTCGGTCAATCCGCTGATATCGGGCAGGTTCGGGTAGGCCATGGCCAGCGCTAGGGCGATCAGCAGCAAGCCCGAAAACACACCGGCCAGCATCAAGCCGACCAGCCATGAAGCCGTGCGTCCTAGGACGGACAGGGCGGTGCGCCGCTGTACGGGGGGGGTCTCGGACTTGATTGTTCGAGGGGCAGTCTTTTTGGCTTCGCTCATGGGCCTCCGGATGGGGTGGGCGGATTATAGAAAGCCGGCTCGTCAGTTCCGCGGCAGCTTGGCGAAATGGCACTGCGATTTGCTCGATTTCCAGCTGTTTGACTTGTTGCCCCGTTTTCCCTGCTTTTTCAGTGCTTAAGCCCAGCTCGAAGGCGTGTATGTTTCGCAACGTGGCGTTACTTGCTGTGACCTTGTTTCCGTAGGGGCCCAAGGTCTTTGCTGCTAGCATTCAAATAACTTATTAATAGTCCGGCGATAAACGTTGGGGGATTCACGTCGTGGGAATACTTGACGTATTGAGGGGTCGTAAACATCCGGCCATGATTGGCTTGGATATCAGTTCCTCCAGTGTCAAATTGGTCGAGTTGGGTCAGAACGCCAGCGGCGAAATGGTGCTGGAGCGTTTTGCGACCGAGCCTTTTGAGAAAGGTTGGATCACCGACGGCCAGATCGAAAAATTCGATGAGGTGGCCGATGCTGTGCGCCGGGTAGTTGCGCGCAGTGGCAGCAAGACGCGTGACGCCGTGCTGGCGATGCCGCAGTCCGCCGTCATCACCAAGAAGATCATGTTGCCAGCCGGTCTGCGTGACGAAGAACTGGAAATACAGGTTGAGGCCGAGGCCAATCAATACATCCCGTTTTCACTGGACGAAGTCAGTCTAGACTTTTGCGTGATCGGCCCCAGCCCGACTTCGGTCGGTGACGTGGAGGTGTTGATCGCCGCGTCGCGCAAAGATCGGGTGCAAGATCGCCAAGGTCTGGCCGAGGCCGCGGGTTTGCGTCCGGTGATCCTGGATATCGAATCGCACGCTTCCCGCATGGCGATGGGCCGCTTGATCGCCAATTTGCCGAATGAAGGCAAAGATGCCCTGGTTGCGCTGTTTGAGATCGGTGCCGATACGACCAGCCTCAAGGTCTTGCGTGACGATGAAATGCTGTATGACCGCGACCAGGCTTTCGGTGGTTCGCAGTTGACGCAGCTGATTTCTCGCCAATATGGTTTTTCTTTCGAGGAAGCCGAGCAAAAGAAACTCAGCAATGATTTGCCTGAGGATTTCACGACGGCGGTGTTGAATCCCTTTGTCGACAGCCTTTCGCAGGAGATTGGCCGTGCCTTGCAGTATTTCTTCACCAGCACGCCGCATCACAAAGTGCATTACGTGATGTTGGCCGGTGGTACGGCGACCTTGTCGGGTTTGAAGGAGCGCGTCACCGAGTTGACCGGCTTCGCCTGTATGGTGGTCAATCCATTTGAAAATATGGCGCTCGGCGCGTCGATTCGTGAACCTAAATTGCGCCGCGAGGCACCGGCCTATTTGACGGCTTGCGGCTTGGCAATGCGGAGGTTCTTCCAGTGATATTGATCAACCTACTTCCGTACCGGGAAGAAAAGCGCAAGCGTCGCAAGACCGCCTTTTTTGTCGGGCTTGGCGTTGCTGCAGCCGTGGGGGCTGGCATCGTCGCTGCGGCCTATATGCTGGTGCAGCACATGACCTCTGAGCAGCAGCGCCGCAATCAGTTCTTGACGGTGGAGATCGGGCGGCTCGACGATCAGATCAAAGATATTGCCAATCTGCGCTCCGAAATCGAGTCCTTGAAATCGCGTCAGCGTGCGGTGGAAGATTTGCAGACCGACCGCAATACGCCGGTGCAATTGCTCAATGAGTTGGCTCGCCATACGCCTGAAGGTGTCTATTTGACCTCGATTCGGCAGGCCGACAAGATCGTCACCATCACCGGCATCGCGCAAACCAATGAGCGTGTGTCGGAGTTCTTGCGCAATACCTCGCGCAACTCTGAATGGTTGGATAGACCCGAGTTGGTCGAAATCAAGGTGGCGAATCTGAGCACCAATAGCCGCGACCAGAAGCGCCTGTACGACTTCTCGATGCGAGTTTCGATCAAAGAGCCGAACCGCGAAGCAGGTGCTAAGCCCGCTGTGCCTGGCTCCTCTGCTTCCGGGGCCGCAGCCACATCGGCCGCTGTGTACCCGCTCGCGCCTAACCAGTCCTGAGGCAAGCATGGCGATCAAGGCGATTTCAATGAAGTTCGAGCCCGGAGTCTGGTTCGAGGGAGTGGCGGATCAGTTTCGCGGCCTCAACACCAGCGAGCCGGGCCAATGGCCCTGGGCGCCGAAGCTGACCTCTTTTGCAGCGGTAGCGGTGCTGGTGATGGGGCTGGGCTGGGTGTTTTTGTTGGCGGATGTGCAGTCGGCGCTGGACGCTGAACGCGAGCGCGAGCCCGTGCTGCAGCAAGATTACAAAGGCAAGCTGGCCCAGGCGGTCAATCTGCCGGAGTTGCGCAAGCAGAAGAGTCAGGTTGAGGAATATGTGACGCAGCTGGAAAAGCAGTTGCCCGGCAAGGCCGAGATGGACGCATTGCTGTCCGATATCAACCAGGCCGGCATTGGGCGTGGCTTGCAGTTCGAGTTGTTCCGACCCGGTCAAGTAGTGGTGAAAGACTATTACGCCGAGTTGCCCATTGCGCTGCGAGTGTCCGGGCGGTATCACGACATCGGCGCCTTTGCCGCCGACGTTTCCAATTTGTCGCGCATTGTGACCTTGCACAATTTGAATGTGCTGGCGCCCACGGGCAAGGATGCCGCCAGTGGCAACTTGAGCATGGAAGCGACCGCGAGAACCTACCGCTACCTCGATGCGCTCGAGGTGGCTGACCAGAAAAGAACTGCAGCCAAGGCTGCGGCGGGGGCCAAAAAGTGAAGGCGCGATTGATCTCGGTGATGTTGCTCGGCAGTTTGCTGACGGCTTGCTCGGCCGATATGGACGAGTTGAGTCAGTGGATGGAGCAGCAAAAGCGCGAAGCCAAGCCCACCATCAAGCCCTTGGTACCCCCCAAGAAATTTCTGCCGCAACCTTATGAGGCCGCTGCCGGTGTAGACCCCTACAGCCCTCAAAAGCTCAGTGTCGCGATCAAGCAGGAGGCGGCCCAGCCCAACTCTTTGCTCAGCGCGGAAATGAACCGTCGCCGTGAGCCTTTGGAGTCCTACCCGCTGGACAGCATGTCCATGGTCGGCAGCATGATGCGCCAAGGTCAGCGCTATGCCTTGCTGAGAGCCGATAACTTGCTTTACCGCGTCAGAGACGGCGAGCATCTGGGTTTGAATTTTGGCCGAGTGATGAAGATTTCAGAAACCGAGATCACGCTGCGCGAGGTCGTTCAAGACGCCGCAGGTGAATGGGTAGAACGCACAAGTACCCTCCAGCTTCAGGAGCAGGGACGATGAAAATATTGCAGCAGGAGACATTCGGCATGGGCCATTGGCGCACGTTGGGCATAGGTTTGGCGGCATTGCTCGGCGTTTTGCTGACAACGCAGGCGCAGGCTCAAATCAGTATTCGTTCAATCAACAGCGTTCAGCAGGCTGGCGTTGAAGTGGTGCGCATCGAGATGTCCGAGCCCTTGACCGAGGTGCCCAAGGGCTTCACGGTGCAAACGCCGCCCCGCATCGCCATCGATTTGCCCGGCGTGGTGAATGGCATCGGTCGCTCTTTGGTGGAGGTCAATCAAGGCAATCTGCGCTCTGCCAACGTCGCTCAAGCGGGTGATCGCACGCGGGTGGTGCTGAATCTGCGTCAACCCTCGGGCTACCGTGCCGAGTTGCAAGACAGTGCCTTGTTGTTGATTTTGGAATCAGCCCCTGGCGCCGCAAAGAGCCCCGGAGAGCCGGTGCATTTCGCTTCCAGTTTGAATGCTGAAACGCAGCTCTTGCGCGACATTGATTTCCGCCGTGGTCAGGACAACGCCGGCCGCATCGTGGTCAACCTGCCCAGCAATCAAGTCGGGGTCGATATTCAACAACAGGGCCAGAATTTGGTGGTCGAGTTTTTGCGCTCCAGCCTGCCTGAAAGCCTGCGCCGCCGGCTTGATGTGTCGGACTTCGGCAGCCCGGTGCAGACGATCTCGACCTCGCAAGTGGGGGACCGCGTGCGCATGGTGGTGGAGCCCAAGGGCGCCTGGGAGCACAGTGCGTATCAGAGTGACAACCAGTTTGTGTTGGAGGTCCGGCCTCAAAAGCTCGACCCGAACAAGTTGACGACAGGCCCTGGCTTTGCCGGCGACAAGCTGTCATTGAACTTTCAGAACATTGAAGTACGCGCGCTGCTGCAGGTGATTGCCGACTTCACCAACTTCAACGTCGTCACCAGTGATTCGGTGACCGGCAATGTGACCCTGCGGCTGAAAGATGTGCCTTGGGATCAGGCACTGGACATCATCATGCAGGCCAAGGGCTTGGGTCTGCGCAAGTCGGGCAATGTGCTTTGGATTGCTCCCAAGGACGAGTTGGCGGCCAAGGAAAAGCTGGATCTGGAGTCCCGTGCACAAATCTCGCTGTTGGAGCCGGTGCGTACCCAGGCCATTCAACTCAACTACACCAAGGCCGAGGAAGTGGCCAAGGGCTTGAATGGGCAGAGCTCCGGCGGCAGCGGCGGCGGTGGTGGTGGCGCGAGTGGAGCCGGTGGGCAGAACTCATCGCGCATTTTGTCGCCGCGCGGCAGCGTGATGTTCGAGTCGCGCACCAATCAATTGTTCGTGACCGATATCCCGTCCAAGTTGGAAGAAGTTTTGGCGATGATTGCCAAGATCGACATTCCAGTGCGGCAGGTTTTGATTGAGGCGCGCATTGTCGAGGCTGATGACAAGTTTGGCCGCTCGCTCGGCGTCAAGCTTGGCTTCAATGATTTGCGCGGCCAGCAAGGTGGCATACCGGGCCGCAATGTGGGCGGCAACCAATATGTGGTGGCCGGCGGCAACTACAACGGCGTGGGGTTCAGCACCAAGCAAACGAACGAAAACAACTTCGCCAACACGCAGTTTGTGAACTTGCCGGCCAATGTGTCTTCCGATGCATTCGGCGGCGCCACCGCTGCTAACTTTGCGCTGTCGCTGTTCAGCTCTACCGCCAATCGTTTTTTGAACCTTGAGTTATCTGCGCTGGAGTCCGACGGCAAGGGCAAGATCATTTCAAGCCCGAGGGTGATCACCGCCGATCAGGTCAAGGCCTTGATCGAGCAGGGCGAGGAGTTGCCTTATCAAGTGGCCACTGCCAGTGGCGCCACCTCGATCCAGTTCCGCAAGGCCAATTTGAAGCTGGAAGTCACGCCACAGATCACGCCCGAGGGCAATGTGATCCTCAACGTCGACATCAACAAGGACAGTCGAGGCACGCTGACCCCGCAAGGCTTTGCCATCAACACCAAGCATGTGCAAACGACAGTGCTGGTCGAAAACGGCGGCACGGTGGTGATTGGCGGCATCTTCACGCAGGATGAACGGGACGATGTTTCCAAGGTGCCCGTCTTGGGCGATGTGCCTTACCTCGGCAATTTATTCAAGACCAAATCGCGCTCGTCGATAAAGACCGAGTTGCTGATTTTCCTGACGCCCAAGGTTGTCAGTGATAGAGCAACCGTTCGGTAGTCGTCGACAAACATAGTGGGAGTTGCCGCGTCATGAGGTCGATGCGAGCATTGCAGGAGTATGCAGAAATGACTAGCAGTAAGAAACTTGAAGGCTTCGCCCGGCGCTGTGCGCAGGCTTTACTGAGTCTGGCGGTGGTCGGGGTATTGGCCGCTTGCGGGGGAGGGGGCTCCGACGCTGGCACCCCGATTTTTCAGGATTCCAGCAACCCGGTCACGCCACCGTCGGCCTCGACTTTGGTGGACCTGGCCTTGGTGGCCGACAAGCAAACAGTGCCTAACACCGGCGCCGAGGTGGTTACCTACACCGTCACCGCGCTTGGGGCAGGCAATGCTGCATTGATTGGTGTGGAGGTGCCGGTCACGGTCGAAGTGGATGCTGGTGCCGTGGTGACTCCTTCGGCCAAAGTTACCGATAAGACCTCCGCCAAAATGACGGCAGTGGTAGCCCTGATCGACAAAACAAGTCGCACGGTCAATTTGACGGCCAAGAGCGGGGCCATCAGCAAAAAACTCAGCTTCAATGTGGTGGACAGTGTTACCGGCAGCGCTGTCGCAGATATGTCGGTCGTGGTCGACAAAATTACGATTCCCAATACCGGCGCTGAAGAGGCCAGCATTACCGTGACGACACTAGACGCCGCGCGCTCGGCGATTGGCGGCGTTGCAGTCAGCATGCAAGTCGTTGACGTGGGTGATGCGGTGGTGCTGGATCCCGGCAACACAACCACCGGTGATAGCACCGGCCAACTGACGCGCCGGCTCAAACTGCAAAACAACAAGACCAAGCGGACGATTGCCGTTAAAGCGACCAGCGGAACGGTGTCACGCACCATCACCGTGGACGTCGTAGATCCACCGGCCGGCACAGTGTTGACCGCCAGTGACCTGACGCTTTCCATCAGCAAAAACAGCATCAATAACTCGGGCAGCGAAACAGTCGATGTGATTGCCCGGGCGGTTGACGCCAATCGAAATGCTTTGGCGGGTATCGATGTTATTTTCCGGGTTGATAGCGATGCTGTGCTGACGCCTATTAATACTAAGACCGATGCCAAAGGCGAGGCCAAAGCCACGGTCGGTATTGGCGCAAATCGTACCGTGCGAACGATTACTGTGTCCGCTGAGAGCAGCGCCTTGAAAGGGGTGCGGTTGTTGAGTGTGACCGGTGCGAAATTACAAGCAACTGTCAATCAGCCAAATCGTCTAGTGGGCGAACAGGGGTCCGTCGATTACAGCTTGCTGGATGTCAATGGCAGCCCGATCGATGGGGTGGAGATTGTCGCCACCGGACCGGGCGGCGCAAGTGGCCGCGGGTTCACCAATGGCCAAGGTAAATGGACGTATTCGTACAAAGCCGAAGGCAATGGCAAGATGTCGATCAAGGCGGTTGGCGGTGCCGGTGACACGCCTGTTGAGTCTTTTGTGAATGTGGCAGCAAAACCTGCCGCGCTGGATCCTGCGGTCAAGATCCTGTCGGCAACCATGACCATGGATGCGCTGGTGGTGAAAGTCAACGAGATTGGCAAAGACGTTAACCGAGCCGAAATCAGAATTCTGTTCCGTGGCGAGAAAAACGCGCCGATTGAGAATGTACGTGTCCATATTGGTTTGGGTGCAAACAATACTTCTACCGATGGTCGGTTCAGCGTCAGCGAGAGTGACCCGCCACTGCTATCGGATAAAAACGGTTTAGTGACCGTGAGTTTCATTGCTGGCGAACGCCCTAGCCCGACCGACGGAGTCAAGATACAAGGTTGTTATGGCCGAACCGATGATTTGGGGACCACGGCGAACGGGTGCTTGAACGGCCTCGCCATCAATCCGGTGACCTTGACCGTGGTTGAGACGCCTGTTTCTATCTCTATTGGCGGAGATGATGTCTTGGCGATTGGCGATACTGGCTTGACTTATATTGCCAAATTCACCGTTTTGGTGGTTGACTCAGCCGGTAACCCAAAATCGGATGTACAGGTAACGCCTATGGTCGACCTGCTGGGTTATGGCAAGGGGCAGTATGTTTATGACCTGGCCAATAAGAAATGGGTCATCCCGGTTGATGCCACGCCCCCGCCAAATGGGCCGTTACCAATATTTTTGCAATGCCCAAATGAAGATAGGCTGGATCCTGACGGCGCCAGAAATGGAACCCTTGAGGTGGGCGAGGATATCAATGGCAATCTTCAGCTTGATCCTCGAAAATCAGATGTGTCGGTTGCCTTGGAAGGTAGTACAAAGACCGATAAAAACGGGCTTGCAACTTTGAGAATTGAATATCCAAAAAGTATGGCTTCTTGGGTTCGGTATATGATCAAAGTGAGCGCGCCCGGTGTGTTGAGCCCGCCGGCTTGGTATGGTCGCTATGAAGAGCGATGGTTGCCGGCACTGACTGCGGCCATCAAGAGCGATAGCTCGCCCGCGTTTCAAATCAGCCCCTACGGTATAGATACGACTGGGTATAAGAATAGTTCGACCGACCCTTTGGTCCCGATTGGCGCCGGTTGTTTCACTAAGAAGTAGTTCGTAGGACTAGTCGTTTGATGATCTCACTCGTCGGTATGCCGGGCGGTGGCAAGTCCACCGTCGGTCGTGCCTTGGCGCGGCAATTGGGCGTGCGATTCGTCGACACCGATGCGGAAATTGAAGCGCGCTTGGGTGAATCGATTCGCAGCTTTTTTGATCGCGCCGGTGAAGCGGCCTTCCGGGATATCGAGTCCGAAGTACTGAGTGATATTCTGGCCCGGGAGGGCGAGCTGGTTTTGGCCACCGGCGGGGGCATTGTTCTGCGCGAGGCCAACCGCGATCTATTGCAGCGGCATTCCACGGTTTTGTATTTGCGCTCCACGCCGGAAGAATTGTTTCGGCGCTTGCGCCACGACACACAGCGACCGCTGCTGCAGGTGCGTGATCCTTTGGGTAAATTGCGCGAGCTCTATCTGCAGCGCAATCCGCTGTATCGGCGCTGCGCCCATTTTGTCCTCGAGACCGGCCGTCCCTCGGTCAACGGCCTCGTCAATATGGCGCTGATGCAACTTGAGTTGGCCGGGCTGGTTGACCCTGATCGCGTCGCGGCGACGGTCGGTGCCGAGAAGCATTGATTGAAGGGCTGCAGTGCATGCCGGAGTGGCCTTGTTCGCCTCGTACACTTGACGGCATGACTGCTGCAACCACTTCACTTTCCGCCATCAAGCCTCAGATTGTTCCTATCGCGCTTGACGAGGGCCAGCGTGGCTATGACATCTTGATTGGCGCCGGGCTTTTGGATCAGTCCGCCAGCTTTGAGGGTCTTCCCAAAGCAGCTGCCGCGTTGATCGTCAGCAACGAGACCGTAGCGCCGCTGTTTTTGCAGCGCCTGCAAACGCAATTGGCCAAACAGTATGCGCGTGTGGACGCTGTGCTGCTTCCCGATGGCGAACAGTTCAAGGACTGGGCGTCGCTGAACCTGGTCTTTGATCGCCTGCTGGAGACCGCTTCCGATCGCAAAACAGTGCTGTTTGCCTTAGGAGGCGGCGTGATCGGGGATATGACGGGCTTCGCGGCGGCAGTCTATATGCGCGGGGTACCCTTTGTGCAGGTGCCGACCACCTTGTTGGCACAGGTCGACTCTTCGGTCGGCGGCAAGACCGCCATCAATCATCCGCTGGGCAAGAATATGCTCGGTGCCTTCTATCAGCCGGCCCGTGTGATCGCTGATCTGGACTCCTTGGACAGCCTGCCGCAGCGCGAGTTGTCGGCGGGCTTGGCCGAGGTGATCAAGTATGGGCCGATTGCCGATGCGGCCTTTCTGGATTGGATTGAGCTCAATCTAGATGCCATGCTGGCGCGCGACAAAGTTGCTTTGGCCTATGCGGTCAAACGCTGCTGTGAGATCAAGGCTTGGGTGGTGGGGCAGGACGAGCGCGAACAGGGGCTGCGCGCCATCCTCAATTTCGGCCATACCTTTGGCCACGCGATTGAGACCGGCCTGGGTTATGGCGCATGGCTGCACGGTGAGGCGGTCGGCTGCGGCATGGTGATGGCGAGCGATTTGTCGGTCCGCCTGGGGCTAATGCCGGCCGAGTTTTTGCCGCGCATGCGCAGCTTGATCGAGCGGGCCGGCCTACCTGTCCTCGGCCCGGCTTTAGGCGCGCAGCGCTATCTGGAGCTGATGCGCGTCGACAAAAAGGCCGAAGGCGGTGCGATTCGTTTCGTTTTGGTCGAAGGACTAGGCAAGGCCGGCATGCATGCGGCGCCCGATGATTTGGTGGCCCAGGTGCTGGCCAGCCACTGTGCCTGACAGCCCGGCCATGCAAACGGTGCCCGCGCCTGTGCTTGCACCCTATGCTTGTGATCCCACGCGCAGCCGAGGCCGGCGCGTCTATGAGGCGCCGGCCCCCACGCGCAGCGAGTTTCAACGCGACCGCGATCGCATCATCCACAGCACGGCCTTCAGGCGTTTGGTTTACAAGACGCAAGTATTCCTGAACCACGAGGGTGACTTGTTTCGCACGCGCCTGACCCATTCCTTGGAGGTGGCGCAGCTGGGGCGTTCGATCGGTCGCAGCCTGCGGCTTGATGAGGATCTGATCGAGGCGATTGCCCTGGCCCATGATCTGGGCCACACGCCGTTTGGTCATGCCGGCCAAGACGTGCTCGACGACTGCATGCAGGCTCATGGGGGCTTCGAGCACAACCTGCAATCGCTGCGTGTGGTTGACAAACTGGAGCAGCGCTACCCGGCGTTTGACGGCCTCAATTTGTGTTTTGAGACACGCGAAGGGATTTTGAAGCATTGTGCTCGGCGCAATGCGCTGCTGCTGGAGGCGGCCGAGCCAGGCGGGGTAGGCGAGCGTTTCTTGCTTGGGCATCAGCCCAGTCTTGAGGCGCAGCTTTGCAATCTGGCCGATGAAGTGGCCTACAACGCGCACGATATTGATGACGGCGTGCGCTCGGGTTTGTTGGCCTTGGATCAATTGGCGACGGTGCCCCTTGTGCAAACGTATTTGCGCGAAGCCTTGGCCGCCTATCCCGGCTTGAAAGGCAAACGGCTGCTGGCCGAAACCATTCGGCGCATGCTGTCAGCGCAGGTGTACGACATCATTGATGCCACTGGCGCGGCACTCGCTGCGGCGGCGCCGACCGATGTGGCCGCGGTGCGCTTGTGCGGCCCGCTTTTGCGTTTCAGCCCCGCCATGCGCGCCGCGAGCACCGAGCTGAAGCGTTTTCTTTTTGCGCATTTGTATCGCCACAGCCAGGTGCAATCCACACGCTTGCGTGCCGAGCAAGTATTGCGCGACCTATTTCGCATCTACGCCACCGACCCGCAGCAAATGCCAGCCGAATACCTGCAAGAGATAGCCGCCATCGATCTGCCCCGCGCCTGCGCTGACTACATCGCCGGCATGACCGACCGTTTCGCCATCCGTGAGCACCAAAGGCTGACCGGCTTGAGCCTGTTCTAGTCACTCCTCAAATGCCGCCTCCTTAAATGGGGTCAGGTTCAATTAATTGAGTCGTAAAATGGGGTCAGGTTCATTTACTGCGCCCCTTCAGCTGGGCGACCCGTCATGGCTAGACTTCCTCGACTCATGCTTGCCGAGCAAGCGCATCACGTCATACAGCGCGGCAACAATCACCAAGCAATTGTCCTTAGCGATGCGGATCGCCTGCACTATCTAGAGCAATTGCATGACTGTGCCGCCACCCACAAAGTGTCCATTCACGCCTATGTGTTGATGGACAACCACCTCCATTTGCTTGCTACACCCAAAGAGGACCAGGGCATCAGCCAGATGATGCAGGCGCATGGGCGGCGCTATGTGGCGTGGTTTAACCACAAGTACGATCGCAGCGGCACCCTTTGGGAGGGGCGTTTTCGAGCCGCCCTGATCGATAGCGAGCATTACTTGATGGCTTGCATGCGCTATATCGAGCTCAACCCCGTGCGGGCAGGCATATGTGTAAATGCGGACGACTACCGCTGGTCCAGTTGCGCCCACCACCTTGGTCGCCGTAGCGACCCGCTGGTCAATGATCACGCATTGTTTTGGTCTTTGGGCAACACCCCCTTCGAGCGTGAACTGGCCTACCGCGAGCTGCTTAGCCTCGGTCTGAGCGAGCCTGAGCGAATTCAGTTTCATGATGCGACCATGAAGGGGCGGCCACTTGGCTCGGCAGTATTTCTGCGGCAGCTGGCTGAAAAGACCTTGCTTCCGCTGGAGGCCAAGCCTAGAGGGCGCCCTAGAAAGGTGGCGACGAGTTCGCCAAAAATTGAACCTGACCCCATTTAATTGGTATTTTTTTCGATGGCGACTAATTAAATGAACCTGACCCTATTTAATTGGGCTTGATGACTTTGCTGCGCTGCAGTAACCTTCGGTACGTATTGAATTACCGAGGACAGCGTCATGACCCGATCGACCCAGGCCGAAGCAGGCTTTCAGCAATCGCAAGAGCTGCAGCAGCAACGCGCTGAGAAGCAAGATTTGGCCGAGCATGGCCTGTACCGGCCGCAGAACGAGAAGGACGCTTGCGGCCTTGGTTTCGTGGCGCATATCAAGGGTCTGAAAGCACATTCGATCGTTCAGCAGGGTTTGAAGATCCTCGAAAACCTCGACCACCGGGGCGCGGTCGGCGCCGACAAGCTGATGGGCGACGGCGCCGGCATCTTGATCCAGATCCCGGACGAGTATTTCCGCGCCGAGATGGCCAGTGCGGGCGTGGGCCCTGACGGTTCGGTC
This sequence comes from Paucibacter sp. B2R-40, assembly GCF_025717555.1. Taxonomy (GTDB): domain Bacteria; phylum Pseudomonadota; class Gammaproteobacteria; order Burkholderiales; family Burkholderiaceae_C; genus Paucibacter_A. The sequence goes on from NZ_JAJIRP010000009.1 coordinate 252,642, forward strand.
GGTGTGGAGTTGCCGCCGCCTGGCGAGTATGGCGTCGGCATGATCTTCTTGCCCAAGGAGCATGCGTCGCGACTGGCTTGCGAGCAGGAGTTGGCCCGTGCGATCAAGGCCGAGGGTCAGGTCTTGCTGGGCTGGCGTGATGTGCCGGTCGATGCCGAGATGCCGATGTCGCCAACGGTGCGTGCCAAAGAGCCCATCATTCGGCAGATTTTCATCGGCCGCGGCCAAGACATCATTGTTCCCGACGCGCTGGAGCGCAAGCTCTATGTGATCCGCAAGACGGCCAGCAGCGCCATCCAGGCGCTGCAGCTGACCCATAGCCGTGAGTACTACGTGCCCAGCATGAGCTGCCGCACCATCATTTACAAGGGTCTTTTGCTGGCCGATCAAGTCGGCAGTTACTACAAGGACTTGGCCGACCCGCGCGTGGTTTCCGCCATCGCCCTCGTCCACCAGCGCTTTTCGACCAATACCTTCCCCGAGTGGCCACTCGCCCACCCCTACCGCATGGTCGCCCACAACGGCGAGATCAACACGGTCAAGGGCAACTTCAACTGGATGCGTGCACGCGAAGGCGTGATGAAGTCGCCGGTGCTGGGTGACGATCTGGACAAGCTCTACCCGATCAGCTTCGAGCACCAGTCCGACACCGCGACCTTTGACAACGCGATTGAGCTGCTGACGATGGCCGGCTATCCGCTGGCGCATGCCGCGATGATGATGATCCCAGAAGCTTGGGAGCAGCACGAGATGATGGACCCGCGCCGCCGCGCTTTCTATGAATACCACGCCGCGATGATGGAACCCTGGGACGGCCCGGCTGCGATGGTCTTCACCGATGGCCGCCAAGTCTGCGCCGCGCTCGACCGCAATGGCTTGCGCCCGGCGCGCTATTGCATCACCGATGACGACCTGGTCATCCTTGCGTCCGAAAGCGGCGTTTTGCCTGTCCCGGAAAACAAGATCGTCAAGAAGTGGCGCTTGCAGCCCGGCAAGATGTTCCTGATCGACCTGGAGCAGGGCCGCATCATTGACGACGAAGAGTTGAAGAATCAGTACGCCAACGCCCGCCCTTATCGGCAATGGATCGAGAACGTTCGGGTCAAGCTGGATGACATCGCGGTGATTGATGCCAAGCCGGTCGCCTTTGAGTCCTCGCTCTTGGATCGCCAGCAAGCTTTCGGTTTCACTCAGGAAGACATCAAGTTCCTGATGGCGCCTATGGCTGCCAATGGCGAAGAAGCGCTCGGCTCGATGGGCAATGACTCGCCGCTGGCCGTGCTGTCCTCCAAGGACAAGCCGCTGTTCAACTATTTCAAGCAGTTGTTCGCCCAGGTCACGAACCCGCCGATCGACCCGATCCGCGAAGCGATCGTGATGTCGCTGAACAGCTTCATCGGACCTAAGCCGAACCTGCTGGACATCAATGCGGTCAATCCTCCGATGCGCCTGGAAGTGTCGCAGCCGGTGCTGGACTTTAAGGACATGGCTCGGCTGCGTCAGATCGAAGCCCATACCCATGGCAAGTTCAAGTCCTATGAGTTGGACATCAGCTACCCGCTGGCCTGGGGTCATGAAGGCGTCGAGGCGCAACTGGCTTCGCTCTGTGCCGAAGCCGTGGACGCGATCAAGAGCGGCCACAACATCCTCATCATCACCGACCGAGCCTTGAGCGAAAGCCGGGTGGCCATTCCTGCTTTGCTGGCGCTGTCCGCCATCCACCACCATCTGGTGCGCGAAGGCCGCCGTACGACAGCCGGCCTGGTGGTCGAGACCGGCAGCGCCCGCGAGGTGCATCACTTCGCCGTGCTGGCCGGCTTCGGCGCCGAGGCGGTTCACCCCTACCTCGCGCTGGAAACGCTGAGCGAGATCGCCGCCGGTCTGCCGGGCGATCTGTCGGCCGATAAAGCCATCTACAACTACATCAAGGGCATCGGCAAGGGCCTGTCCAAGATCATGTCCAAGATGGGCATCTCGACCTATATGTCTTACTGCGGCGCGCAGATCTTCGAGGCCATCGGCCTGAAGAGCGACTTCGTCGAGAAGTACTTCCGTGGCACGCCGACGCAAGTCGGCGGCATCGGCGTGTTCGAGGTGGCCGAAGAAGCTATCCGCCTGCACCGCGCCGCTTTCGGTGACGACCCGGTGCTGGACAGCATGCTGGACGCCGGCGGAGAGTACGCCTGGCGCGCGCGCGGCGAAGAGCATATGTGGACGCCGGACGCGATCGCCAAGCTGCAGCACAGCGCGCGCAGCGGCAAGTTCGACACTTATAAGGAATACGCGCAGATCATCAATGACCAGAGCAAGCGTCACATGACCTTGCGCGGCCTGTTCGAGTTCAAGTTCGACCCGAGCAAGGCGATCCCGCTCGACGAGGTCGAGTCGGCGAAAGAAATCGTCAAGCGTTTCGCTACCGGCGCGATGTCCTTGGGTTCGATCAGCACCGAGGCGCACGCGACGTTGGCCGTGGCGATGAACCGCATCGGGGGCAAGAGCAATACCGGCGAAGGTGGTGAGGACCCTGCGCGTTATCGCAATGAGCTCAAGGGCATCAAGATCGTCGCCGGCACCAAGGTGTCGGATGTGATCGGCAACAAGGTCATCGCGGTCGACTACGAGCTCAAGGAAGGCGACTCGCTGCGCTCCAAGATCAAGCAGGTCGCCTCCGGCCGCTTTGGCGTGACGACTGAATATCTCGTTAGCGCCGACCAGATCCAGATCAAGATGGCGCAAGGCGCCAAGCCGGGCGAGGGCGGCCAGCTGCCCGGCGGCAAGGTGTCAGAGTACATCGGCATGTTGCGTTACTCGGTGCCGGGCGTGGGCTTGATCTCGCCGCCGCCGCACCATGACATCTATTCAATCGAGGATCTGGCGCAGCTGATTCACGATCTGAAGAACGTCAACCCGCGCGCCGATGTGTCGGTCAAGCTGGTTTCTGAAGTCGGCGTCGGCACCATCGCCGCCGGCGTCACCAAGGCCAAGGCCGATCACCTGGTGATCGCCGGTCATGACGGCGGCACCGGCGCATCGCCTTGGTCCTCGATCAAGCATGCCGGCACGCCTTGGGAGCTGGGCCTGGCCGAGACTCAGCAGACCCTGGTCCTGAACCGTCTGCGCGGCCGCGTGCGTGTGCAGGCCGACGGCCAAATGAAGACCGGCCGCGACGTTGTGATCGGCGCACTCTTGGGTGCCGACGAGTTCGGCTTCGCGACCGCGCCGTTGGTTGCCGAAGGCTGCATCATGATGCGCAAATGCCATCTGAATACCTGCCCGGTCGGCGTGGCCACACAAGACCCGGTGCTGCGCGCCAAGTTCACCGGCAAGCCGGAGCATGTCGTCAACTTCTTCTTCTTCATTGCCGAAGAAGCGCGGCAGATCATGGCGCAACTGGGCATACGCAAATTTGATGAGCTGATCGGCCGCAGCGACCTGCTCGACACCAAGAAGGGCATTTCGCACTGGAAGGCCAAGGGCCTGGACTTTGCCCGCGTCTTCCACCGCCCCGAATTGGCCGGCGATGTCGCGCGCATCCACAACGATGTGCAAGACCATGGCCTGGACCGCGCACTCGACGTCAAGCTGATCGAAAAGTGTCTGCCTGCGTTTGAAAAGGGCGAGAAGGTCCAGTTCATGCAAGAGGTGACGAATGTGCGCCGCACTGTCGGCGCGATGCTGTCGGGCGAGCTGATTCGCCGCCGCCCCGAGGGCCTGCCGGATCACACCATCTTCATCCAGATGGAAGGCACAGGCGGCCAGAGCTACGGCGCATTCCTGGCCCAGGGCATTACCTTCTATTTGATCGGAGACGCGAACGACTACACCGGCAAGGGTCTGTCGGGCGGCCGCATCGTGGTGCGCCCCAGCATCGATTTCCGTGGCGACGCGACCCAGAACATCATCGTGGGCAACACCGTCTTGTACGGTGCGACCCGCGGCGAGGCCTTCTTCCGCGGCGTGGCCGGCGAGCGCTTTGCGGTGCGACTGTCGGGCGCTTCGGCGGTCGTCGAGGGCACGGGTGACCATGGTTGCGAGTACATGACCGGTGGCACCGTCGTCGTCTTGGGCAAGACCGGCCGCAACTTCGCTGCCGGAATGAGCGGCGGCATTGCCTATGTCTATGACGAGGACGGCTTGTTCGCCAAGCGCTGCAACACGTCTATGGTGGCACTGGACAAGCTCTTGCCCGCTGCCGAGCAAGAAGCGACGGTGGATCGCGCCATCTGGCATCACCTGGGCGATGCGGCTGCGCAGACCGATGAAGCCATCTTGAAGAAGATGCTGGAAGACCATCATCGTTGGACCGGCAGCCAGCGCGCCCGTGATCTGCTCGACCACTGGGCCGACTCGCGCGCCAAGTTCATCAAGGTGTTCCCGCATGAATACCGCCGCGCCTTGGGCGAGATGCATGCCGCCAAGCAGGCCGTCGAAACCATCGAGCACGCCAAGGCGCCTGCCGCCAAGTCCGTCAAGGCCTAAGAAGAGAGAACGTCATGGGAAAAATCACTGGCTTCATGGAGATCGAGCGTCTGGAAGAGGGCTATGAGCCCGTCAGCGCTCGAGTCAGGAACTACAAGGAATTCGTCATCGGCCTGAACGCCGATCAGGCGAAGCTGCAAAGCGCGCGCTGCATGGACTGCGGCACGCCCTTCTGCAACAGCGGCTGCCCGGTCAACAACATCATCCCGGACTTCAATGACTTGGTTTATCGGGGTGACTGGGCCAATGCCATCACCGTGCTGCACAGCACCAACAACTTCCCCGAGTTCACCGGCCGCATCTGCCCCGCCCCTTGCGAGGCCGCTTGCACGCTGAATGTCAATGACGACGCGGTCGGCATCAAATCGATCGAGCACGCCATCATCGACCGAGCTTGGGCCGAGGGCTGGGTCAAGCCAGTGTTGCCCAAGCACAAGACCGGCAGATCTGTCGCCGTGGTCGGCTCCGGCCCCGCCGGCATGGCGGCTGCCCAGCAACTGGCGCGCGCCGGCCACAGCGTGACCTTGTTTGAGAAGAACGACCGCGTTGGCGGCCTGCTGCGCTACGGCATCCCCGACTTCAAGATGGAGAAGAGCCACATCGACCGCCGCGTCGCGCAGATGGAGGCCGAGGGCGTGGTCTTCCGCACCGGCGTGCTGGTGGGCGCGCTGCCGGCAGACTCTAAGGTCACCAACTGGGCCAAAGAGAGCATCAGCCCGGACGAGCTGAAGGCGCAGTTCGACGCCGTGCTGCTGACAGGCGGCGCCGAGAACTCGCGCGACCTGCCCATGCCCGGCCGAGAGCTGAGCGGCATCCATTTCGCGATGGAATTCCTGCCGCAGCAGAACAAGGTCAATGCCGGCGATAAGCTGAAGGGCCAAATTCGTGCCGACGGCAAACATGTCGTCGTTATCGGCGGTGGCGACACCGGCAGCGACTGTGTCGGCACCAGCAACCGCCACGGCGCCAAGAGCGTCACCCAGTTTGAGGTGATGCCGCAGCCGCCTGCAGAAGAGGACCGGCCGATGACTTGGCCCTACTGGCCGCTGAAACTGCGCACGTCCAGCAGTCACGAAGAAGGCTGCGAGCGCGAGTTCGCGATCTCGACCAAGGAATTCATCGGTGGCGAAGGCAAAGACAAGGGCAAGCTCACAGGCGTGAAGACGGTGCGAGTCGAGTGGCAGGGCGGCAGACCCGTTGAAGTGCCCGGCTCCGAGCAGGTCATCAAGGCCGATCTGGTCTTCCTGGCGATGGGTTTTGTCTCGCCAGTGGCAACGGTGCTGGATGCTTTCGGTGTGGCCAAGGATGCACGCGGCAATGCCAAGGCCACGACCGATTTCAACGGCGGCTACAAGACCAATGTCGACAAGGTTTTTGCCGCCGGCGACATGCGCCGCGGCCAGTCCTTGGTGGTCTGGGCGATTCGCGAAGGGCGTCAGGCCGCGCGAGCTGTCGATGAGTACTTGATGGGCGTGAGCGACCTGCCGCGCTAAGCACTTGGCCTCTGGCCACATTGATACAGAAGCCACCTTCGGGTGGCTTTTTTTATGGCTTCGAGTTCTCGGCTTTGCGCGACTATGTTTGTTGTAGCACCTCGTTACCTGTTTGCGCCGCTGGTCGCAAGCCCTCCCCCGCCTATCTGCGGGGGGCTGGGAAGTGTGAAGTCCTTCACATCCAATAGGGCGCGAGCTGCAGAGAATGTCATCAATCGCTGCGCAAACCCCCTGTCTGGGGCAGCGGCCACCAGGAGTCCAAGCCATCATGAACAAACGCACGCCAATCAAGCACATCAACTCAGCCTTGGTGAGCGGCTTCACCTTGATTGAACTGATGGTTACCGTGGCGATTGTGGGTATCTTGGCCTCGGTGGCCGTGCCCACCTACAAGGACTACATCCGTCGCGGTCAATTGCCCGAGGCATTCTCTGGTATGTCAAATTACCGCATCAAGATGGAGCAGTATTACCAGGACAACCGCAAGTATGGCGCAACCACTTGCGCCGACGGCGCCAATGCCCCGGCTTGGAATACCTTCAGCGATGGCTCCAACTATTTCACCTTTGCTTGCGCACTTTCGGATTCCGGGCAGGGCTTCAAGTTGACCGCAACCGGCTCAAGCGGCCAGGCCTCAGGGCACACCTACACCCTGGACCACAACAATAGCAAGGCCACCACCAAGTTCAAGAACTCGGCCAGCAGCAAAGCGTGTTGGTTGCAAAAAGGGGATGAGTGCTGATGAATACGCTGCGACGCCGCAGCGGCGCGCCGCTGCACGCTTTCGATCAAGGTTTTTCCTTGATTGAATTGGTGGTGGTGATCGCCATTCTGGGCTTCGCTATGGCGGCCGTCCTGCCTGAGGTTGGCTCTTGGATGCGCAGCCTTGCAGTGCGCAACTCGGCCGAATCCCTGCGCTCCGGCATAGAGCGTGCGCGCATGGAGGCGCTTAGGCGCAACACCAATGTCAGCTTTTGGCTGGTCTCCGAGAGCGCCAAGACCTTGTCGAATAGTTGTGTTTTGTCGAATTCTGGCCCCTCTTGGGTGGTCAGTGGTGCGGACCCTGCTGGCAAATGTGGCAGCGAGCCTTCCCGCACTGAGGACCCTATGTTGATCGAAAAGTGGTCTGCGGCCGATGGTTCCAGCGGCGCCATCTTGACGTCGGTGGACAGTGACGGCACATCCGCCGGCAGTGTCACATTCAACAGTCTCGGGCAAGTGTTGAGCACGGGGACACAAATTGCGCGCATCGACGTCGAACATTCGGCAAGCGGGGTGCGCACCTTGCGCGTGGAGATCGAGCCCGGGGGTGCGGTTCGCGTTTGTGATCCGGCGGTGGATGCCTCTGATCCACGCCATTGCAGGGAGAACGGAGCGTGAAACATCAACTCAAATCCAGGTCGCAGGCTGCTCGTCCGGGTGAGCGCGGCGTTGCCATGATCGAGGCCTTGGTGGGGATCTTGATCTTCGCGTTTGGTGTTTTAGGCTTGGTGGGCCTGCAGGCGACGATGACCAAGGCCCAAACGGGGGCAAAGTTCCGCGCCGATGCGGCCAATGCCAGTCAGGAACTGATTGGCGTGATGTGGAGCGATAGCGCGGCCAACCTGAGCAAATACAGCACAGCAAATTGTGCGACTTATGCGCGCTGCAAAGAATGGTCAGATAAGTTAAAGCAACTCTTGCCAGGAGCAGCGACTGCCGTGGTGGTTGACGGCGCCAGCGGCGAGGTCACGATCACCATTTCATGGACGCAGGCCGGCGAAGGCAACCACAGTTTTACCAGTTCGGCAATGGTGGTGCTGCTATGAATATACGCAATCAGAATCAGCGATCCGAAGCGCAACAAGGCGGATTTTCCTTGATCGAGTTGATGGTCGGCATGGCCATCGGCTTGCTCTGCACCTTGGTCATCGCGACCGTCTTGAGTTCGGCTGAAGGACATCGCCGCGGTACCACGCAGGGCTCGGACGCGCAGGTGAATGGCACCGTGGCGCTCTACACCGTGCAGCGCGAGTTGGCGATGGCAGGATACGGGTTTGCCAGTGAATCTGCGGCCGTGGGTTGCCAGTTACAGGCCTTTTACAACGGTGTGGCCGTGCCGGCCTTGCCGGCGCGCTTGCTGCCCGTGATCATCACGCAGGGAGCTGGCGGCGCAAGTGACAACGTGCGCGTGTTGGCGAGTTCCAAGTTTGTCGATGGCAGTGTCGCGACCCGCCACGATGTGGGCTACACCATACCCACGCGTATCACATCAAGCTATGACCCGCTCGACACCGGACCCACCAAGCGCTTTCAGTATCAGGTGTCTTCTTTGTTGAGCATCGTGCCCGGCGACTTGATGGTGGCGGTGGTCAATGCGGCGAGTCCATGTGGTTTGTTTCAGGCGACCGGCGTCCAAGTCAGCGCGACGATGGGACGCTTGGTCTTGCGTGCTGACGACGCCGCTAAATGGAATGCACCCAATCACCCCTCTCAGCTGGCACCCAACGGCAGCTTTCTGGTCAATCTGGGGCGGCTGATTGATGTGTCTTACAGCGTCGACGGACAGCAGTATTTGACGAGTAGCCAGTTTGACAGCCTCACGCGTGGCCGCAACGAACGCCAATTGCAAGGCAATATTGTCTTGCTCAAAGCCCTCTACGGGCGCGACACCGATGCCGTCCCCGATGGCGTGGTCGATACCTATGACTACAACACGCCGACCAATAACGCCGAGGCATTGCGTGTGCTGAGTGTGCGTGTTGTGGTGGTGGCACGCAGTGCGCAGTTCGAGAAGGAGGAGGTCACCACCAGCTTGCCAAAATGGGACGTCGGCAAGGCCACTGCCGTGGCAGGCGCTGTCGCATGCGAGAGCAGCAAATGTATCGAGCTGAAGATCGATGCGGCTGACGATTGGAAGCACTACCGCTACAAGGTGTTCGACACGGTGGTGCCGCTGCGAAACCAACGCTGGAAATCAGGGGATGCACCATGAATCGCACTGAGACTTTCAACTTGGTCAAAGGGCGGCAGACGGGGATGGCATTGATCTTCGCCCTGCTGGCCCTGGTTGCCTTGACGATGGGGGCCGTGGCCTTGATACGTTCGGTTGATTCAGGCGTGATGGCACTCGGGAATCTCGCTTTCAAGCAAAGCGGCGTCACGTCCGGTGCCAAAGCGACAGAGCAAGCGATCGGCTGGGTTCGCGATAGATTGGCGGGCAACACTTTGAATACCGACAGCGTGGCCAATGGCTATTACGCGACCGATATTGCAACCCTGGACATCACTGGTCGTACCGTGGGCACCAATAATGTGTTGGCGATGGTGGATTGGAATTTGGATGACTGCAAGGTCAATGGCCATGCTTCTGGCACCATCAGTTGCGCTACCAAACCCTCCGCGGCCGTCACCATAGGTGGTGATCAAGTGCAGTATGTGGTGACGCGCTTGTGCCGTGAACAACTGCCTCCGTCACAGACAGATTGCTCAACGCCGGTCACCCAAAACAGCACGCAGGCGCTGGGGCGCGGCAGTCTTGACTATGGCTCGCCGGAGCAACTTGGCGTTTCAAGCTACAGCCCTTACTACCGCATCATCACGCGAACGGTAGGCCCCAAGGGCACCGTCAGCTTCACCGAAACGATGATTCATTTTTGAATCTGAACAGTTTCCACCGATTTCGCAAGGAGGCGCTATGTCGTACTTTCTATTCAATGCCCGCCGTTTGAATCGGGGTAGCAAGCTGTCGCTGTTGAGTTTGAGCCTGTGCATCTGGGCGGGCGCCGCCTGGGCCGTGGACACCAGCATCTCGCAAACACCGCTGGTGACTGCCTCCGGCACCCCCGTCAAGCCGAATCTGCTCTTCATCCTGGATGACTCGGGCAGTATGAGCTACGATTTTTTGCCGGAGGCCGCCAGTTTCAGTGCGAGCCGCTATGGGGCCGCCAGCGCACAATGCAATGGTTTGGCCTATAACCCCCAGCCCGAAGTGCAGTATTTGCCGCCGCTTGATGCTAATGGCGACCCCAAGGCCAATGCGCCCAAGTCTCTGGCCATGCAACTGCCGGATACGACGGATTACCACAGCATTGATGTGCCGTCTCCGGTGAAAGTGCAAACCAGTGGCAACCTGACAATGACTTTGCGCTCGGCCTTGTCTGCGCCGACCACCGCTGGCTCACCCGTCACTCTGTACAGCAATTCAGATAATTCAATCTGGATGAAGGCCACAGTCAGCAACTGGAATGGCGCAACAAAGGTGCTGACAGTTGCCGTCAGTGAGGGCTACCCCGAAGTCGGGACCGCGCTGCCAACACCGCGCGTGGTCAATGGTCACCCGACCGGCCTTAGCTATTACAAGTACACGGGTGCACAGCCGGCCTTGAGTTACACCTATGCATCTGATACCGGTGCGACCGTCACCAGCAGTGCTTTTTACAAGGAATGCAACAGCAGCATCGGCCAGTCGCCCGGTAAGTCGGTGTTCAGCTTGACCACCTTGGCTGCCGATGAACAGCAAAAATATGCCAATTGGTTGATGTTCTACAGCGACCGCATGAGAATGATGAAGACCGTCGTCTCTCAGGCTTTCAAGAACATCGATCTTAAGTACAGAGTCGGTTACGCCACCATCTGGAACAAGTCCTATATCGAAGGCGCAGACCCGTCGATGTGGTTGAACGGCAATTTTTATCAAAAGAGCGTCAAAGATTTTCTGCCCGTGCGCGATTTTGAATCGACTCAGAAAGCCAAGTTTTATGACTCCTTGAACGCGGCCATCCCGGGCAATGGCACACCGCTGCGCGCTGCCTTGTCAACGGCCGGTCGCTACTACGCCAAGAAGCTCGACAGTCAAGCCGGGGCAGGGGCTGTGACGGCTGATCCGATGCAGTTTTCCTGCCAGAAGAATTTCACCATCTTGGCAACCGATGGGGCTTGGAACGAAGGCAGTAGCGAGGCGCTCTCATTGAGCGGCACCCAAATCGCCAATGAGGACGGCACGTCTGCTCGGCCGATGCGCGACGGCACCGGTACGCCGACCGGGGCGTCGTCGACTTCCTTGGCAGACGTGGCCATGCATTTCTATAGCAGCGATCTGCGCACCACCGAGTTGGGCAATTGCACCGGTGATGGCGGAGCCGACGTGTGCAAGAACGATATAGCCAACGCCGGCACCGGACGCGACACCGCGATCAACCAGCGCATGGTGACTTACACCATGAGCTTGGGTCAAAACGGTACCTTGCCCTACATCAAAGATTACGAAACCTCGGCAACCGGGACTTACGCCGGCCTCTTGACCGGTGGCGTGCAGTGGCCGGTGCCCAATAACGACGCGCGCAAAGTCGATGATCTATGGCACGCTGCTGTGAATGGGCGAGGCATCTATTTCAATGCCTCTGATCCGACCGATGTGAGCAACGGCCTGAAAACGGCCTTGGCCAAGATTGACGCCCAAATCGCGTCAGGCTCGGCCGCTGCCACCAGCACGCTGCGGCCGGTTGAGGGCAATAACCAAGTCTTCATCGCGCGCTACAAGTCGGTAGAGTGGTACGGCGATCTGCGTGCCTACAAAATTGACCCCAAGACAGGGCAGCCTCTTGTCGTCACCAATCCCGACAATCGAGAGTTGGACAATGCCGATTGGAGCGCCTCGGCCAAGCTTGGTGCCAGAGTGACAGCGCGCGAGATCAAATTCATGTCAGGTTCGTCCCTCAAATCCTTTGTTTGGTCGGAGCTTTCGGCCGCTCAGAAGGCCTTGTTTGCAGGACGCTGCGATACCGTACCGAAGCTGAATCAATGCCCGTCCTTAGACGCAGGTGAAAAACTCAGTGCCAACAATGGTGAAAACCTGGTGAATTACATTCGCGGCACCGAGTTTGCGGGTGTCTTTCGAGCCAGAACCAAGAAGCTCGGCGATATGGTGGGCTCTTCGCCCGTGTATGTAGGCAATGCGCCGATGAAGTATGCGGACACGGGCTACGCCGACTTTCAAACTCAGCAAGCCAACCGCCGGCGCATGGTCTATGTGGGCGGCAACGACGGCATGTTGCATGCATTTGATGCGAACAACGGTGAGGAACTTTGGGCCTTCGTTCCCAGCTTGGTGATGCCGAACTTGTACAAGTTGGCGGATGAAAACTATGCCAGCAGTCATCAGTTCTTTGTCGATGGCTCGCCGGTGGTGGCTGATGTTGCAGGCGCGGACGGCGTGTGGAAAACGATTTTGGTGGGCGGGATGGGCGCTGGTGGCGCTGGCTACTTTGCCCTGGATATCACCGACCCTGCCAACCCCAAAGCGCTCTGGGAGTACAGCGAACCGGCTGTGCTGGGTTTGACCATGGCGCCCGCCTTGGTCACCAAGCTGAGCGGCGGAACTTGGGTGGTGGCCTTGAGTTCGGGCTACAACAACAGCGATGGCAAGGGCCATTTGGTCTTGTTCAATGCCTTGCAAGGCCCCACCGTGAACCGTCAAACCATTGACACCACGGCCTACGATGCCGGCCTGGCCACGGGCTTGGGTCCTCTGAATGCCTGGGTCGAGAATATGTCCGACAACATCGCAACGCGCTTCTACGCTGGCGATATGCAGGGACGGCTGTGGCGCTTCAATCCTTCAGACGGCACGGCGTTTTTGCTGGCGACCTTGAAAGCCGATGACAAGGCGCAGCCCATCACGACGCAACCTCAACTGGCCTTGATCGATTACAAGGGTTTCAAGACGGCGGCGGTCTATGTCGGCACAGGTCGACTGCTGGGTTTGGGGGATATCTCCAATACCGATAAGCAGACCATTTACGGCATCAAGGATGTACTCGGTGCCACTTACCTGGGCGACGTTCGCAACAATGGCACCATGGTAGAGCAGACTCTCACCACCAGCGGAACAACGCGCACCGCCAGTGGCAATTCGGTCGACTGGACCTTGAAAAACGGCTGGTTTGTCGATATGCCCGATGCAGGCGAGCGCATCAATATCGATATGTTGCTGCAATTCAATACCTTGACGGCGGCCTCGAATACACCCATCAGCGCAGCCTCATGCGCGAGCGGAGGCGGCACGGCGTGGTTGTATTACTTCGATATCGCCAACGGATCCAACACCGGCGAGCATGTCGGCACGGCGATTGGGGACGCCATGGTGGTGGGTTTGAGTTCGTTCGTATTGGCAGACGGCAAGAACGGTGTGATCGTCAATAAATCGGTCAAGGATCCGGACTCAAAAATCATCCCGACGCCAGCTGCGCCGAATCCACAGGGCCGGCGCTCGTCTTGGCGCGAATTGGTTGATCGCTGATGTTTCAAGGCCGCAGCAGGCTGGCATCATCCGCTTTGGTCTTGGCGGCTAGTGTCGGCGGCTCGGTACTTTTGCATGCACTGGCCTTGACGCGAAGTTGGCCTGAGCAAGCGCCCAGCAAGCCGGTGCTTAAGCGGGCCGCAATGCGTTTGGCGCAGCGTCATACCGGTTCTGGGGTACCTTCAAATGGTGGTCCTTCCTCGACAGTGGCAGCACTTGAATTCGATACGCGAGGTGAGGGCGCGGCCATTGAAGCTTTGGTGCCGACTGTCATCGACGCGCTCGAAACGAACGCGCTGCAGCCCGTGTCAACCGCCCCATCGGGAAGCTTGTTGCCGAGGGGAGAGTGGGATGCCTATGTGCCGAGACCTTTGCTCACCAAGCCACCTCAGGCGCTGGAGTCGGTGCTGTTGGCTTGGCCGGACTTCCCGGCGGAACAAGCTCATTTTGAAGCGGTGGCGGCGCTGTACATCGACGAGGCAGGTGTTGTGCAGGCCCTGCGAGTCCAACAGGGTCAACTCCCGGAGCCTTTGCTAGAGGCGGCGCGGCGAGCCTTTGAGGGGCGGCGATTCATTCCTGGCGAGTTGAATGGTCAAGCCGTTAAAACGCGGATCTATGTCGAGATCATGTTTGACCAGCCGCAGGCGCCCAAGTCCCTTGCTCGGGGGATATCCCGGTAACCCATATTTACTGGGTTTCATCGGGGCATCCAGCGCCATCCGGTCGAACTACAGTGTTTCCCCTATGATGTGCCCTTTTGAAGTTCGGGCTCTCGGCCCGCCCCAAAAGGCTCATGGCCGTAAATCCCACCTCGCTTACTGCTCAAGCCATACCGCTGGTTGAATTACGTGATGTCACCTGTGGCTACGGTGACAGAGTCATTCTGGAGCAGGTCAATCTGTGTGTGCCGCGCGGCAAGGTGCTGGCCTTGATAGGCACCTCGGGCGGCGGCAAGACCACCGTTTTGCGCCTGCTGGGTCGGCAGATTCGGCCAATCAAGGGTCAGGTCTTGTTTGACGGCCAAGATATTGGACCTCTCAATCTCGCTGATCTCTATGCCGTACGTCGTCGTATGGGCATGCTGTTCCAGTTCGGCGCCTTGTTCACCGACCTGTCGGTATTCGAGAACGTGGCTTTTCCATTGCGTGAACACACCAAGTTGACCGAATCGATGATTCGTGATTTGGTGCTGATGAAGCTCAACTCGGTTGGACTTCGGGGCGCGCGGGACCTGATGCCGTCCGAGATTTCCGGTGGCATGGCCCGGCGCGTGGCGCTGGCACGTGCCATCGCTTTGGACCCCGACCTGGTCTTGTACGACGAACCCTTCGCCGGCCTCGATCCGATTTCGCTGGGCGTTGCGGCTCGCCTGATTCGCGATTTGAATGATGCCTTGGGCTTGACCAGCATCATCGTCTCGCACGACTTGCATGAGACCTTTGCGATCGCCGACGAGGTCGCCATGATCGCCAATGGCCGGGTGGTGGCGCAGGGCACGCCGGACGAGTTGCGCCGCAGCGAAGATCCGCTGGTGCGCCAATTTGTCGGTGCCGAGCCCGAGGGGCCGGTGCATTTCCATCAGCCTGCAATGCCCGTCGTGGATGACTTTGGTTTGGGTGCGCGCACATGACGACAATTGCAAGCAGCCTGTCGGGTATCGGGCAGACGCTGCGCCTCAAGCTGGCCGACATTGGTGCGGCAACGCGTCTGTTTTTCCAAATATTGGCACGCTTGCCGCAAAGCCTGCTGCGTTTTGGCTTGGTGCGCGACCAGGTGTTTTTCCTCGGCAACCATTCGGTGTCCCTGATCGGGGTGGCTGGCTTGTTTGTGGGCTTTGTGCTGGCGCTGCAGGGCTATTACACGCTGCAACGCTATGGATCGGCCGAGGCGGTAGGCTTGCTGGTGGCGCTCAGTCTGGTGCGGGAATTAGGGCCGGTGGTGGCCGCCTTGCTGTTTGCAGGGCGTGCCGGCACCTCGCTGACGGCCGAGATTGGTTTGATGAAGGCCGGCGAGCAATTGACCGCGATGGAAATGATGGCCGTTGACCCCTTGACCCGGGTGTTGGCGCCGCGGTTTTGGGGTGGCCTGATCGCCATGCCTTTGCTGGCTGCGCTGTTCTCGGCCATCGGTGTGATCGGTGGTTGGCTGGTGGCGGTGGTGCTGATCGGCATTGACGACGGCGCGTTCTGGTCCCAGATGCAGGGCGGTGTGGATGTGTGGGCCGATGTCGGAAATGGGGTCATCAAGAGTTTGGTGTTCGGTGTGACGGTGACCTTTGTAGCGCTGCTGCAGGGCTACGCTGCAAAACCGACGCCTGAGGGCGTGGCACAGGCGACGACGCGTACCGTGGTGGTTTCCTCTTTGGCGGTACTCGCACTCGACTTTGTGCTGACCGCCATGATGTTTGCTATTTAGTTTTTCAGTATTTATTGGAATTTGGAGTTGAGCATGCAACAAGCCTCCAGGCATGACGCAGCGGTTGGATTTTTCGTGCTCTTGGGTGGGGCGGCGCTATTGTTCCTGGCCCTGAAGGCCGGCAATTTGCTGAGCCTGAACTTTGACGAGACCTATCAAGTGAGTGCCAAGTTCGACAATATTGGCGGACTGAAAAGCCGTGCATCGGTCAAGAGTGCCGGCGTTGTGATCGGGCGGGTTGAGTCGATCACTTTTGACGATAAGACCTTTCAGGCCAAGGTTTTGATCAGTTTGAACAAGAAAGTAGCTTTCCCCAAGGACAGCTCGGCGAAAATTTTGACCGCAGGTTTGCTCGGCGAGCAGTACATTG
This sequence comes from Paucibacter sp. B2R-40, assembly GCF_025717555.1. GTDB lineage: Bacteria > Pseudomonadota > Gammaproteobacteria > Burkholderiales > Burkholderiaceae_C > Paucibacter_A. The sequence goes on from NZ_JAJIRP010000009.1 coordinate 268,678, forward strand.
GCTTGGAGGCCGGAGCTGATGAGAAGAACTTGGGCGCCGGCGACGCGATCAAGCAGACCCAATCGGCGATCGTGCTGGAAAACCTGATTGGCCAGTTCTTGTACAACAAGGCAGCAGATTCTGGTTCTGCCGCAGGAGAGTCCAAACCATGAATGTGGGCAGGCCGAGATCCTTGCTGACGCGGAGCTTGTTGCTGGGCCTCGTCTTGTTCTTGAGCGCCTGTGCGAGCATGCGCAGCGCGCCGGGCAGCGCCGGCCAAAAGCTCGATCCTTGGGAGCCCTGGAATCGCAAGGTATTCGCCTTCAACGAATCTTTGGATACGAATTTTCTCAAGCCGGTGGCGACGGTCTACAGCAATATCGTGCCCGGGCCGATTCGGCAATCGGTCGACAACTTCGTCAACAATGTGGCCGATGCTTGGACCACCGTCAATCTGGTGCTGCAGTGGCGCTTGAAAGCCAGCGTCGAGCAAGGCATGCGCTTTGCGGTGAACTCGACATTGGGCTTTGGTGGCTTGATCGACATTGCCTCCGAGGTCGGTTTGGAGCGCAAGAACGAAGATATGGGCAAGACTTTCGGCCGCTGGGGTACCGGCACCGGAGCCTACATCGTGTGGCCGCTGCTTGGCCCTTCCTCGGTACGCGACACCTTGGCGATGCCTTTTGACTGGCAGGCCTCGCCAGCATTCATTTTCCGCGACGGCACCAGCAAGCTGGCAATTTACAGCCTGCAGACCATCAATACGCGGTCCAATTTTTTGCGCGCCAGCGAGATGCTGGAAGGTATCGCGCTGGACAGGTACACCTTCTACCGCGACGCTTTTTTGCAGCGGCGCGGCAACATCGGGGATGACGACGAGTTCGAGGTCTTGGTCCCCGCTGTCAAGGATGAGAGCAATCCGCAGGCCGGGCCGTGAATTGCGTAAGTAAACCCAATGCGGTTGAGCGTGTGAGCGCTATCGATCAGCAGCAACGAGAGATGTAAATATATGCGAGTGACAAGACTAGATTTGAGTAAGCGGGCTTTGCTGCTGGGCGCCTTGGTGGCGTCAATGGCTTTCGCTGCGCCTGCGATGGCAGCCGACGCGAGTGCGCCGGATCTGCTGATTCGCCAGCTCTCGCTGGAGACCCTCGAGGCTGTCAAAGCCGACAAATCGATTCAGGGCGGGGATTTGCAGAAGATCATCGGCTTGGTCGATACCAAGGTGATGCCGCATGTGAACTTTCAGCGCATGACGGCCTCGGCGGTCGGTCGCTTTTGGCGCCAGGCCACGCCCGAGCAGCAAAAGCGTTTGCAGGACGAGTTCAAGACTTTGCTGGTGCGGACCTATGCCGGGGCCTTGACTCAGGTGAAAGATCAAACGATCGCATTGAAGCCTTTGCGCGCCGGTGCTGACGACACTGAGGTGGTGGTGCGTACCGAGATTCGCGGCAAGGGTGATCCGATCCAGTTGGACTACCGCTTGGAGAAAGTCTCCGGTGTGTGGATGATTTTTGACGTCAATGTGCTTGGAATTTGGCTGGCCGACCAATACCGCAACAGCTTCGCGCAGGAAATCGGCGCGAACGGCATCGATGGCTTGATCAAGACCTTGGCCGACAAGAATCAAAAGGCCGCAAACCCCGCCGCCAAGGCCTGAGCATGTCGGCTCAAATGCTCAAGCTGCCAAGCTCGGTGCGGGTAGACGCGGCGCCTGCGCTTTGGTCGAGCTTACAGGCCAGTTTGCGGGCCGAAGCGGCGCAGGTCAGCAATGGCGCCGGGGCCGAGTTGAGCATCAACGCGGCGGAGTTGCAGCAGTTCGACTCGGTGGTATTGACGCTCTTGCTCAGCGCAGCCCGGCTATGCGCTGACCTGGGCCTGCATTTGCGGGTGTTGAATGTACCGGCCAAGCTGCAGGAGTTGGCCCGCGTCTACGGCGTAGCGGAACTGCTTTGGCCCGAATTGCTGGAATCCGGCCAGACTGCTTGATGTCTGGCTTAAACGTAGCGTTTGCTACGCAGATTCTTCTTGATCTCTTGCAGCATAGGCCGCAAGGTCGACCCCAGACGCAGCGCAACGCCAGTGGTCAGGATATCGATCGCAATCAAGTGCAAGAGCCTTGAAACCATCGGGCTATAACGGTCAAAGTCCTCGGGGTGATCGACCGCCAGCAAGACCTGACCCTGGCTCAAGCCCAGTGCTGCCAACGGTGAACCGCTGGCGGTGATGATGATGATGGTGGCACCCTTTTTGCGCGCGATCTCAGCGGCGTCCAACAGGTCGCGGCTGCGCCCCGAGTTGCTGATGATGACGGCGCAGTCGCCCGGCTGCAGCATCGTGGCACTCATCAACTGCACATGGCCGTCGCTGCAGGCGGCGGTGTTGACGCCCAAGCGAAAAAACTTGTGCTGTGCGTCCTGCGCCACGATGCCGGAGTTGCCCACACCATAGAACTCGATCCGCCGCCCGGTCCGCCCGGCTTCGGCCAAGGCGTTGATGGCGATCTCGAAGGCATGGCTGGCGGCGTCATTGCGGTAATGCAGCAGGGCCGCGACCGCGTTATCGACCACCTTGACGATCAGATCACCCGGCTTTTCGTCCTCATCCACCGCGCGGTGCACAAAGGGCACGCCCTCGTTGACGCTGCCGGCCAGCTTGCGCTTGAAGTCGGTCAGGCCGTCATAGCCGACGCTGCGGCAAAAGCGCACCACCGTCGGTTTGGAGACATGCGCCCGGTCGGCCAATTCGCTGACCGGCAGATTGGCAAACGAGCGCGCGTCGCTGAGCAATAACTTTGCAACGCGTTGCTCGGCGGGCGGCAGGGCCGGCAACGCCGCCTTGACCCGCTCCAGGATGCTCATGTCAGCGCTCCAGTGACCATGCTCACTGTTCTTCCGCCCATGCGAAGCCATCCCGCGCCACCAAGGCGCTGGCCGCAGCCGGGCCCCAGGACCCGGCCGAGTAGGGCCTCGGGCCGACGCTGTCTTGCTTCCAGGCATCCAGAATCGGCTCGACCCAGCGCCAAGCTTGCTCTTGCTCGTCGCTGCGCACGAACAGGTTCAGGCGGCCGGCGATGGCGTCCAAGAGCAAGCGCTCGTAAGCGCCGACGCGGTTGGCCGCAAAGGCCTTGTCGAAGTCCAGATCCAGTGACACCGGCGTCAGCGCCTCGTTGTCCGCGCCGCCCTTGTGGGCCAGCAATTGCAGCTCCAGACCGTCTTCTGGCTGCAGCTTGATGACCAGGCGATTCGGCTGATTGGCGCCCGGGAAGATCGGGTGTGGCACCGGCCGGAAATTGATGACGATCTGCGCATCGCGCTCGGCCAAACGCTTGCCGGTGCGCAGGTAAAAAGGCACGCCCGCCCAGCGCCAGTTTTGCACCTCGGTGCGCAAGGCAACAAAGGTTTCGCAGTGGCTGTCGGCCGGCACCTTGGCTTCGTCCAAGTAACCCGGTACTGCCTGGCCAGCAATATTGCCGGCGCGGTATTGACCGCGGATCACATCGCGGGCGACGCTCTCGGCGGTGAAGGGCTTGAGTGAACGCAAGACCTTGAGCTTTTCGTCGCGGATCGCGTCGGCGTCATTGGTCGACGGCGGCTCCATGGCGATCATGGTCAGCAGTTGCAGCGCATGGTTCTGGATCATGTCGCGCAAGGCGCCGGTGCCGTCGTAGAAAGCGCCGCGTGTGCCCACGCCCAGGCCTTCGGCCAGCGTGATCTGGATATTGGCAATGCTTTCGCGGCGCCACAGCGGTTCGAACAAGGCGTTGCCGAAACGCAGCGCCATCAGGTTTTGCACCGAAGGCTTGCCCAGGTAATGGTCGATGCGGAAGGCCTGCTCTTCGGCGAACACCGAGCGCACCACACGGTTGATGTCTTGCGCGCTGGCGAGGTCTTGGCCCAGCGGCTTTTCAAGCACCACGCGCACGCGCTTTTCGTTCAGACCGGCGGCGCCGAGTTGCTCACAAATTTGCGTGAAGAGATGCGGGCTGGTGGCCAGGTACAGCACCACGGTGTCGGCCGCGCGCTCACCCAACCATTCCTTCAGTCGTTGGTAATGCTCGGGCTGCGACAAGTCCATGCGGCGGTAGTGCAGCAGTGCGGCAAACTTTTCGAACTCTTCCTCATTCGGGCGCTTGGAGCCATCAACCTCCCGGAAGCGCTCCTTCAGCCATTCACGGTAGCGCTCGTCCGTCATCTCGTCGCGCGCCACCGCCAAAATGCGGCCGCCGGCCGGCAGCTTGCCGTGGCGGAAGGCCTGGAACAGCGCCGGCATCAGCTTTCTCCAAGTGAGATCGCCGGTACCGCCGAAGAAAACGAGATCGAATGACATGTGCCGAGGCCCTATCTATGGCTGCGCCGCTTGGCTGTTTTTCAAGCGGCACTTGATGTAACTAAGTTTCTAGTTTTATGATGCCGGAGTTTCTTGCAAAGGTCAATACTGAAGTCCCTATTGGCCGCGCTCATGGGGGTTTTTCTTTGGGCCACCTTGTAACTGGCCTCCTTGCGCAGCGCGGTGTGGCGGCGCTCACAGCGGTTCTAATACGGTCTGGCTAGCCTCTTTGAAGAAAGACAAACAATCATGCATCAACTGGATCAACTTAAATCTGTGACCACCGTGGTGGCCGACACCGGCAACTTTTTGCAGCTGGCGCAGTTCGCGCCGCGAGACGCCACCACCAACCCGTCCTTGATCTTGAAAGCGGTGCAGTCTGCCGACTATGCGCCCTTGCTGACCGACACGGTCGTCGCCCACAAGGGTTTGGCGCTGGACGAGATCGTGGACCGGGTGCTGGTGCGTTTCGGCCTGGAGATTTTGAAGGTCGTGCCGGGTCGCGTCTCGACCGAAGTGGATGCGCGCCTGAGCTTTGACAAGGCCGCGACGCTGGCACGCGCCCGCCGCATCATTGGTCTGTACGAGGCGGCCGGCATTGCACGCGAGCGCGTGCTGATCAAGATCGCGTCGACCTGGGAGGGCATCCAGGCCGCGCGTGAGCTGGAGCTTGAAGGCATCCATTGCAACCTGACCTTGCTGTTCTCGTTCTGCCAGGCGGTCGCCTGCGGCGAGGCTGGGATCCAGTTGATCTCGCCCTTTGTTGGCCGCATCTACGATTGGTACAAGAAGAGTGCCGGCGCTGCTTGGGACGAGGGGGCACAGGCCGGCGCCAATGACCCCGGCGTCAAGTCGGTTGCGCAGATCTTCAATTACTACAAAAAGCATGGCGTCAAGACCGAGGTGATGGGTGCGAGCTTCCGCAATGTCGGCCAGATCCAGGCCCTGGCCGGTTGCGACTTGTTGACGATCAGCCCGGATCTGCTGGCCCAGTTGCAAAAGCTCGAGGCCGCCTTGCCGCTGGCGCTGGACGCCGCTGCGGCCCGGCAGCTGGACTTGCCAAAAGTTTCTTTCGATGAAGCGGCGTTCCGCTTCGCCCTCAACCAGGATGCCATGGCGACAGAAAAGCTGGCCGAAGGCATCCGCCTGTTTGCTGTTGACTCGGCCAAACTGGATCAGATGATTGTGAGTTGATATGTCCTCGTCTTCACCCGCCGTATCGCGTTGTGACCAAAGCCCCGCCTGGGGCTTGCTGCAAGCGCATTTTCATAGCTCCGGCCGGCAGTTTGACCTGCGTCAGGCCTTTGCCGCCGACGCTGGGCGTTATGCCGCCTGGACGCTGACGGCGCCCGAGGTGTTCGCCGATTTGTCCAAGAACCGCATCGATGCCGACACCCAGGCTTTGTTGCTGCAATTGGCCAGAGACTGCGGCCTGGAGGCCAAGCGCGATGCGATGCTGGCGGGTGAGGCCATCAATCTGACCGAGGGCCGCGCGGTGCTGCACACGGCCTTGCGCGCGCCGGCAGGCCCGGAGTTTTTGTTCAGCGAGGAGGTGCAAGCCTCGCTCAGCAGCATGCTGGCCTTTGCCGAAAGCGTGCGGGATACAAGCAAGAGCGGCATCACTGACGTCGTGCACATCGGCATTGGCGGCTCGGATCTCGGCCCGGCGATGGTGGTGCGCGCCTTGCAGGCCTACACCCAGCATGGGCTGAAGCTGCACTTCGTCTCCAATGTTGATGGGCATGATTTGGCGCCGGTGTTGCGCGAGCTGACTCCGGCCACCACGCTGTTCGTGATCGCCTCCAAGACTTTCACCACACAAGAGACGCTGGCCAATGCCATGGCCGCCAAGGCCTGGTTTGTGGCTGCGGGTGGCACCGACATCGCGCGTCACTTCGTCGCCACCAGCAGCAACACGACGGCTGCCGCCGCCTTCGGCATCACCACGACCTTTGGCTTTTGGGACTGGGTGGGCGGGCGCTATTCGCTCTGGTCGGTGATAGGCCTGCCAATTGCCATCGCCATCGGCGCCGACAACTTCCGTGCGCTGCTGGCCGGCGCGCATGCGATGGATCAGCATTTCGCGCACACGCCGCTGGAGCAGAACCTGCCGGTGCGCTTAGGCTTGCTGGACATCTGGTACCGCAACTTCCACGGCTTCAGCAGCCGCAGCGTGGCGCCTTATCACCAGGGCCTGGGCCGCTTGCCGGCCTATTTGCAACAGCTGGAGATGGAGAGCAATGGCAAGGGCGTGGACTTGGAGGGTCAGGCCTTGCCCTATGCGACCAGCCCGGTGGTCTGGGGGGAAGCTGGCACCAACGGCCAGCATGCCTACTTCCAGATGCTGCATCAGGGCACGGATGTGATTCCGGTCGAGTTCATTGCGGTCAAGACGCCCAATTTCGGCGCCGAGGTGCAGGGCGAGCTGAAGAGCTTGCTGCTGGACCAGCATCGAAAGCTGTTGGCCAATTGCTTGGCGCAATCGCAGGCGCTGATGCAGGGCAAGTCGTTTGAGGAAGCGCTGCAGGAGTCGGCGCCGACGGCCTCCAAAGAGCTGGATGCCGCCACCGTTGCGCGCCACCGCAGTTTTCCTGGCAACCGGCCGAGCACAACGCTGGTGCTGGAGCAGCTAACGCCCAGGTCCCTGGGCGCCCTGATTGCGCTCTATGAGCAGCGCGTGTTTGTCAGCGGCGCGCTGTGGGGCATCAACAGCTTCGATCAATGGGGCGTCGAGTTGGGCAAGGCTTTGTGCGGGGCTTTGCTGCCGCGCCTGAGCAGCGGCTACACCAGCGGCCTTGATGCCTCTACTGCTGGACTCTTGAAACACCTGACGGCATGAATATCGTCTTTGATTTTGGTGGCGTGGTGTTTCGCTGGCACCCGGCCAGCTTCTTGGCGCGGGTCTGGCCGCATCGGGTTGCCGACGTGGCCCAGGGCGCGACAGTGGCTGCGCAGTTCTTCGAGAACTACGGTGGCGACTGGGGCGCGTTTGATCAAGGTTTGATCGATGCAGACACTGTCATCCAGCGGATTGTCGCGCGTACCGGATGGCCGGAGGCCGAGGTCGCGCAGGTCGTGGCTGCAGTGCCAGATGAGCTGCAATTGCAATCAGATACGGCCGCGCTGATCACAGAGCTGAAGCAGGCCGGCCATCGGCTGTTCTACTTGTCGAATATGCCCGAGCCCTATGCCGATCATCTGGAGCAAACTCACCCGCTGCTCGAGTGGTTCGAGGCCGGTGTCTTCTCGGGTCGGGTCAAGCATTCCAAGCCGCGCACAGAGATCTTCAAGATTGCGTCGCAGCGCTTTGGCCTGGCGCCCGAGGCCTGTGTGTTTCTGGATGACCATCCCGTCAATATCGAGGCAGCTCGCGCCTTGGGCTGGCAGGCGCTGCTGTTCACCACGGCTGCGCAGGCCCGGCAGGACTTGTCCGCCTTAATGCCGTAGCGAGTCGTCTTCCACCGGCGGGCTGGCTGGTACGGCGAAGCTCTCGCTGGCCCAGGCGCCAAGGTCGATCTGGCGGCAGCGTTCGCTGCAGAACGGCCGCCACAAATTGCTGGGCGCAAAAATCGAGTCGCCGCCGCAGGTCGGGCAGCGGACGATCTTGGGTGAGGGGGCGGATGTCATCGCGATGTTGCCTGTGTTGCCGAGTGGCGCCCATGGAACCGGCTTTGCCGGGCCATCGGGCGCGCCCCCTTGCGGGGGTGGCGCGATGCGCCTACGGGGGTGGGCCAAGTCATGCGCACAGCGTCAGCTCAAAGCTGGCGTCCTGCTGGGTAGATTTAAGCCGGCCGTCTTCGTCCTGACGCATCATGCGGATCGAGATCATCAGGCGGTGCCCGCTGATCTCGGGTACCAAGCCCAAGCTCGGGTCGATGCGCATGCGCAGCAACTGGAAGACGCGGCCGGCGCCCAGACTTTGCTGGAACTGCCCAGCCACGGCGGCCACCTTGTGCGGTGTGCCGGAGTCACGCAGCAGGCCCAAGAGCACTTGCAGTGCTTCGGCCAGCGGCATCAGGCTCTGCGTCCACTGCATCAGGTCGTTACGTCGGCGCACCGGCAAAAATTGCTGCCAGGTGTAGTAGGCCGGTAGATCGAATTCGCAGGTGCCGCCGGGAATGCTGATGCGGCTGCGAATGCTCATCAGCCATTCATTCGTGCTCAGGCAGGCGCCGGCCTTGCCGACCAGTTGATTCAAGCCTGCATAGGCCTTGTCGATGCGGGCGATCACGTCGTCCAACAGCCCTTCGGCAACGCCGGGGTTGCCGCGGTAGCCATTGAGCTGAGTTTTGTGACGATCGAGCTCCTTGAGCAGATCCGACTTCAGATCGGCCCGCGAGGCCACATCGATGATCTCGAACATCGTGACCAGGGCGAAGTGGTGATCGAGTGGAGTTTCGCGCGCCATCAGCTGGCCGAGGCGGTCGAACAGATGCTCCAGACGCAGCATCGTGCGGATGCTCTCGTTGAATGGGTACTCGTAAAGGACCAAGGCGGTCATCCCTATCGGTCAGCGTGAAGGTCACAGTGCTGCGTTGTAGTGCGCAGCGAATCTTGCAATTGTTTCACAGCCAGAGCAGGCTTCTTCACAATGTCGATGGGGAGGGGCCTAATTTGTTCGGTCCGCGCCAATCGGCGGCAAGGGTCAGGACTTGCGCGTTGAGAGCTGCGAGGCTCAACCCCTCGTTGTAGATGACGGCGTCCGCGCAGGCGCGGCGTTGCGCCCGGCTAGCCTGGGCGGCCAGCACAGCCGCAGCCGCAGCGACGCTCCAACCCGGTCGAGTGCTGACTCGGGCGAGCTGGGTTTGCTCGCTGCAGTCGACCACCAGCAGCCGCTCAACTCGTGCGCGCCAATGACCGGACTCCACCAACAAGGGCACGTCATAGACGATCAGCTGCACCCCTGCCGCGGTTGCCGCATCGGCTTGCTGGCGCGCCTCGGCGCCTATCAGGGGATGGAGGATGGCCTCCAGGCGCCGCTTGGCGCTGGTGTCGGCAAAGGCCAATTGGCGCATGGCAGCACGATCAAGTGCACCGTCAGGGCTCAGCATTGACGCGCCGAACTCAGCCGCAATCGCCGGCATTGCCGCGCCGCCGGGGGCGCTGAGCTGACGAGCAATTGCATCGGTGTCGATCAAGGTCGCTCCCGCCGCTTGCCAAAATCCTGCGACCGTGCTTTTGCCGCTACCGATGCCGCCGGTCAAACCAATTTTCATGCCCAGCCGAGCCAGCCAAGCACACGGGGTGCTCCTGCAAAAAGCACGACGAAGCCGCCGCCCGCCAAGAAGGGCCCGAAGGGCACATAGCGGCCTTCGCGCAGATTGGCATTCATCTTCATGCCTATGCCGACGATGGCGCCTATCACCGAGGCGCCGAGCACAATCGGCAACACCATTTGCCAGCCCAGCCAGGCCCCCAGGGCGGCCAGCAATTTGAAGTCACCATAGCCCATGCCTTCCTTGCCGGTGACCAATTTGAACAACCAGTAGACCGACCACAGCGACAGGTAACCGACCAAGGCACCTGTTAGCGCATCGGACAAGGGGATGGTCAGACCCAACAGCGCAGCGCTCAAACCGGCCCACAGCAGCGGCTGGTTCAGTGAGTCGGGCAACAGCGTAGTGTCCCAGTCGATCGCGGCCAGGGCCAAGAGCGCGGCACTGAAACCGCACCACAGCAGCGTGCTGGGCTGCGCACCAAAACGCCAGGACAGCGCGGCAAAGAGCAGGCCGCAAGTCAGCTCAATCAATGGGTAGCGCACCGAGATCGATGTCTTGCAGGCCGAACATTTGCCGCCCAGCCGCAGCCAGCCCAGCAAGGGCAGGTTCTCATGCCAGGCCAACTGATGGCCGCATTTGGGGCAACGCGAGCGCGGCAGGGCGATCCCCAGGGCCGGCAACTTGCCCAGGCGCTCGCTCAAGGCATTGGCCGCACCGGCGAGCTTGTCGGCTTCGGCCTTGGGCAGCGTACTGGCGCGGCTCAATTCGGTGGCGTCGCCGAGTTGACCGGCGGCATCGGCCAGCCACTGGCGCTCAAGAATCAGCGGTGTGCGGTGGATCAACACATTGAGAAAACTGCCTATGCACAAGCCAAACAAGCCCAGTACCCAAGGCGAGAGGAGGAATTCGTAGTCTTGCATGGGTGGATTAAACGACTTGTCCGAGTTTGAAGATGGGCAGATACATGGCGACGACGATGCCGCCGATGATGGTACCCAGGATGACGATGATGAAGGGCTCCATCAGGCTGGCCAGGGCGTTGACAGCTTCATCGACCTCGTCCTCGAAAAACTCGGCCGACTTGGCCAGCATATGGTCGAGTGAGCCCGATTCCTCGCCGATGGCGGCCATCTGCAAGACCATGCTGGGGAAGATGCCGGTGGCTTGCATTGACGTGGTCAAGGCGGTGCCGGTTGAAACATCTCGCTGAATTTTTTCAGTGGCTTCGGAAAACACCGCATTGCCGGCTGCGCCGCCGACCGAGTCGAGCGCCTCCACCAGCGGCACGCCGGCGGCGAACATGGTGGACAGGGTACGCGTCCATCGCGCCACCGCAGATTTGTACAGCAGGTCGCCAAACACCGGGATCTTCAGCAAGATGCGGTCCATGGTCGCTTGCATCTTGACCGAGCGCTTCCAGGATTGGAAGAAGAAGTAGAGCCCGCCGCCGATGCCGCCAAAGATTGCCCACCAGTAGGAGACGAAGAACTCCGACATGGCGATCACGATCAAGGTCGGCGTCGGCAAGGTGGCCCCAAAGGACTTGAAGACATCCTTGAAGGCGGGCACGACAAAGATCATGATCACGGCCACCACCACAAACGCGACCGACAATACGGCGATCGGGTAGGTCAGCGCCGACTTGATCTTGTTTCTGAGCGCCATGGTCTTTTCCTGATAAACCGCCAAACGGTCCAGCAGCGACTCCAAGATACCGGCTGCTTCGCCGGCCTCGACCAGATTGCAGTACAGCGCATCAAAATACAGCGGGTGCTTGCGCAGCGCGGTCGACAAACTGGTGCCGGTTTCGACGTCTTGGCGAATGTCATTCAATAAGCGAGTCAGCTGAGGGTTGGTGCTGCCGCGCCCGACGATTTCGAATGATTGCAAGAGCGGCACACCGGCCCGCATCATGGTGGCGAGTTGACGCGTGAAGACGGCAATGTCCTTTTGCTTGATCGCTTTGCCACCGCTGCTGCGACGTTTTTTGACCTTGCTGACCAAGATGCCTTGGCGGCGCAGTGTGGCGCTGACCATGGCCTCGCCGCCGGCGCGGATCTCGCCCCGCACAATCTTGCCATTGCGATCTTTGCCTTCCCACTCAAAGGTAGCTTCGTTAGCCGGCTTGGGTTTTGTCGCCATGTCCATCCACTCCCGGATTCAAACTATTCATTTGTCGCTGCCAGCACTTCTTCCAAGGTGGTGACACCAAGCTTGACCTTGACCAAACCGAACTGGCGCAGGTCGCGCACGCCTTCGGCGCGGGCTTGCACCGCAATATCCATGGCCGATCCTTCGGCCAGGATGATGCGCTGAATCGGCTCCGAAATTGGCATCACTTGGTAAAGTCCTACGCGTCCGCGGTAACCGCTGTTACAACTTGAACAACCGACCGCCCGGTACTGCTTCCAGCTGCCGTCCAGTTCTTCCTCCAGGAAGCCGGCCCGCAGCAAGGCCTCACGCGGGTATTCGGCCGGCGCCTTGCAGTTTTCACAGAGCCGGCGCACCAGGCGCTGCGCCGTAATCAGCAGCACGCTGGAGGCGATATTGAAGGGTGCCACGCCCATATTCAGCAGCCGGGTCAGCGTCTTAGGCGCGTCATTGGTGTGCAGCGTCGACATCACCATATGGCCGGTTTGTGCGGCCTTGATGGCAATATCGGCAGTCTCCAGATCACGTATCTCGCCGACCATGATGATGTCTGGATCCTGGCGCAGAAACGATTTCAGCGCGGCCGAAAAACTCAAGCCCGCCTTGTCGTTAACATTTACCTGGTTGATGCCGGGCAAGTTGATTTCGGCAGGGTCTTCGACGGTTGAGATGTTGACGCCCGGCTGATTGAGGATGTTCAAACAGGTATAGAGCGACACCGTTTTACCGGAGCCGGTAGGGCCGGTCACCAGCACCATGCCGTAGGGCCGCGAGATGCAGGCCAGCAAGCGCTCTTTCTCGATCTTTTCGTAGCCCAGCGCTTCAATCCCCAACTTCGCCGACGAGGGGTCCAAAATCCGGATCACGATCTTCTCGCCAAACAATGTAGGCAAGGTGCTGATGCGGAAGTCGATCGACTTGGCGCCGAATTTCAGCTTCATGCGGCCGTCTTGCGGCACCCGGCGCTCGGCAATGTCCAATCTCGACAACACCTTGATGCGCGAAGCCAGCTTGTCCTTGATGGCGATCGGCGGTTGGGTGATTTCACGCAACTCGCCGTCGACCCGAAAGCGCACGCGGTAGTGATATTCGTAGGGTTCGAAGTGCAGGTCCGAGGCGCGCATATTGATGGCGTCGACCAGCATCTTCTGCAGAAAACGCACCACCGGCGCGTCCTCGACATCGCCCAATTCGGCGGCTTCCGGGGCCGGCGCGGCTTCGCCTTCGTCGATATCAAAGTCAAAATCGCCGCCGGCCATAGACTCCAGCGTTTCGCTGGCGCTGCTCCCAGCGCCCGCCAGCAGCTTGGCCAGCTTGTCGTGCTCAACAATGATCCATTCGGGCGCCAACTGGGTGGCAAACTTGATCCGCTCCACCACTTCCTGGTCGGTCGGATCGGCTCCGCCGATGAAGAGTCGGCTGCCGCGGCGCCCCAGCACCACCACCTGGTATTGCAAGGCCAGCTTGCCATCGATGATGTTGTGCGGCATGCGCTGCGCATCCATCGCGTTCAGATCCAGCAGCGGCAAGGCCAGCGCCGTCGACAAGGTGTGGGCGAGGTCAACCGAAGAGACCACACCGGCGGCAATCACCGAGTTGACGAAGCTGATTTTTTTCTCGCGGGCCTGACGCGCCAAGTCCTCGGCAACCTTTGGCGCCAGCTTGCCCGCATGCACCAACATGCGAGCCACGCCTGAGAGGGCTGACTGGGGTGGTTCGGCCAGAGTGGCATCCATGGAGGGTGAGGTTTAGTCTAGAAAAGTTTGCAATTCACACTGTAAACCGCCGGCCAGCGTCGCGCAGCAGGCCGAGTGTGTCCTAGCTCACGATTAGGCCAGTGCATCGTCGGTCCTGTACGTCCAAACAACAATGGTTTACCCAGGCTGGGGCGTCGATTGAGCTTTGCTGACTTGGGCGCTGCTGACCGGCAGCAAAACGCTTACCGTGCTGCCCAGGCCTGGTTCGCTGGTGATTCTCAGTTCTCCGCCTTGCAGATCGAGGATGTCCTTGACGATACTCATGCCAAGACCGGCTCCCAGCACCGTGCCCGATTTGTCGGCACGGTAGAAACGTTCGGTGATATGCGGGAGCTGCTCCGCCGTCATGCCAATGCCATGATCTTGTACTTCGATGGCAATTTGTGTGGCCGCTGCGTCTGCAGGTCGAAGCAGTCGGACTTGCACGGCGCCGCCGCCGGGGGAGTATTTGAAGGCATTTGACAGCAGGTTGCGCATCACGTGCAGCAAGCTGATGGCGTCAACCTTGACAAAACATGGGCTTGAACCCAAATCGAGTTCGACCGGAGCGCGACCGGCGGGCACTTCGAATTGCTCGACGGCTTGCACCAGCAGCGCAGCCAGGTCAAGGCGTTGCAATGTGAGGTCTTTGTCACCGCGCGTTTCCATGCGCGCCAAGTCGAGCAAGTCATTGATGATGGCCACCATCACCTGGCTTTGGGCATAGATCTTCCGCAGGAACTGCTTTTGCCGCTCGGGTGCCATTTCGCGGGAAATCAGCAACTCGCTGAAGCCGTAAATGCTTGCCATGGGTGTGCGTAACTCATGCGCGGCGGTATGCAGGAACTCGCTCTTCATCCGGTCCACCTCGATTTGGTGACTGACGTCGCGCAACTGCAATACCTGCGCAATCTCAGCGCTTTGACCCTGGCGCAGGGTCAGCTCCAGCACTCTGTGAGTGGGCCTTTCGAGTGCGACCAAACGACTCGCTTCACGCAGTTGCGCCATGCTCGCTGTGGCGGCTTGCTCAGACCCTTGCTGTGCCAGCAGGCGCAACAGAGCGTCGTCACGCAAGCCCAGCACGGCCTCGCTCGTGAGGCCGGTCAGCGTATTGAAGGCCGGGCTGATGTAGCGCACCTGGTGCTGGGCGTCAAATGACACAAAGCCGTCCGGGCTGAGCGCAAAGATCGCCGCCAATTGCTCGCTGCGCACGCGCATCTCGGCCTCGGCCTGCTTTTGCCGTGTGATGTCGGTGTGGATGGCGACAAAGCGCTCGACCTGGCCGCTTGCGTCCAAGAAGGGGGCGATGGTGGTTTTGACCCAGTAGGGCTGACCCTGTTTGTTCACGTGGCCCAACTCGCCTGACCAGAGTCGGCCCCTGAAAATTTGCGCGCGGGCCTCAAGCAAGACTGCTTTTGATTCCGGCTGCAAGCCCACCAAGTCAAAGCTTTCACCCAGCAGTTCATCGCGGCGATAGCCGCTGACCAGGCAATACTCATCATTGGCGTAGGTGAATAGACCCTTGGCGTCAGCGCTGGAGACCAGCGAGTGGTGCTTGAGGGTGTCGAGCAAAAACTGATGCTCGCGCAGCGCGGCCTCGGCCTCGGCAGTGGCTTGGCGAAAGCCGGAGGTCATCTCGTCGGCGATGAACAAGGCGCGCGCCCGCCCGATGCCAAACAGCCACACCATCATCACACTCATCATGCTCAAGGCCACGCCGCCCACGCCGGCCCAAAACGGCTTGCCTTCAATCACCAGGGTATCAAACTGTTTGGTGCTGCTGAGCAGCAAGGTCAAGGGCTGGCCGCCCACGAAAATGGTTTGAGCGACCTGGAACATGCGCCCGCGCCTGGCAGTGTCCAATGGTTTGTTGGCCTCCTTTCTGGCCGCGTGGTCGCCGTCGAGGTCAAACAGCAGGGCACCTGGCATCGCGCTGCTGCCCTCAAACAATTCGAAATCCAGCAGGCCCTGGGTGGTGTGACCGATATCGGCCAACAACTCCTTGAGTTTGATAGGCGCATAGAGCAGACCGGCGCTGGCCGCCATGCGCTGCTGTTCGGTGCTCAGGTCCGCGCCAATGTGATGCAAGGGCAGCAGGAAGAGAAAGTCCGAGGAGCTGTTCGCGCCGGGCGAATTTCCCAGCGATTTTAGGAACGGCGTCAGCGTCGCTTGGCCGCTGCGCAGTGCTCGCTCGGCGGCTGCTCGGCGCACCGGCTCGGCGCCAATGTCAAAGCCTAGCGCGGGCAGATTGTTCTCCACGGGCTCGATGTATTTGATGATGAAGAGGTCGGCGGCGTCGCCCGAAGTCTTCAGCTGGAAGCTTTCTGCGCGAGCACTTTCGTGCAGCAGGAAGTTCTCGAGTTCATCGCGCTCAATCCGCTCGATGAGGCCGAAGCCGCGTACCCCGGGGAAGTCCTTCAGCACATTGCGCGCCACCACATAGCGTCTAAATTCATCGCCATGGAATTGGAGCCGGGCCTCAAAAAGTGCGGCGAGCCCGCGCAAGCCCTTGGCCGGCAAGTCGAAGCGCAGCTTGACGTCACTGGCCAGCAACTCCACCAAGTGATCGAAGCGCGCCTGCGCGGTGTTCTTGACGCTTTCGATCTGGTACTGCACCAGCCCGGCGCTGAGCGCCAAGCCCAGTGCAAACACCGCCGAGCAATTCACAATCAGTGGGCGCAAGCGTCGGCCAACCCGCTCTGCCATGCTTTGCTTGGCCAGGCGAATACCACGCCACACCATCAGTGCACTGACCGGCAAGGTGTAAATCAGCAACTCGGCCCAGACGCCAAATTCCCAGCGCTGTTCGGTCCAAGCAGCTTGCAGCCACAGGTGTTGCAGCAGATAGGCCAGCAAGAGCAAGCCAGCAACTTCCATCAATACACCCAGGGTGTAGGCCTTGGTGTGAAGCCACTGCATCCCAGAACGCATCAGGCTGCCCCGGCAATCGACTCTTCCAGCCTTGGCAGACTCAGCCGCACCGTGGTGCCCTGACCGGGTTCGCTGCTCAAGTTCATCTGGCCGCCCAGCAGGTCGATGATTTCTTTGACGATACTCATGCCCAAGCCGGTGCCGAGTACCGTGCCGGACTTATCGGCGCGGTAGAAGCGCTCGCTGACATGCGACAGCTCTTCCGGCGTCATGCCTATGCCCTGGTCCTGCACTTCGATGCAAACGCCTTGGTTGGCTGTTGCGGGATCGGCAAAAACGCGCACCTTGACTTCGCCGCCATCGGGCGAATATTTATAGGCATTGGAGAGCAGGTTGCGCAAGACCTGCTGCAGCTTCTTGCGGTCGACATGAACCTGCACCTGCGGCAAGGCAAAGTTCAGCAGCGGGGCATTGCGCTCTGCCGGCGGCGGGTAGTCTTGCACCACCTCTTCGACCAAGCTGTTGAGCTCGCAGCTTTCAAGCTCAAAATCCTTGCCTCGGCGCGCTTCGATGCGGGCCAGGTCGAGCAATTCATTGAGGATGGCGATCATGGCTTCGCACTGACGGTAGATGCGCGCCAGCATCAGCTTTTGCTTTTCTGGCGAGACTTCGCGCGTCATCAGCAACTCGGTGAAGCCGTAGATGCTGGCCATTGGCGTGCGCAACTCATGCGCTGCCGTTGACAAAAATTCGCTCTTCATCTGCTCGACTTCGACCTGATGCGTCACATCGCTCAGGTGCAGTAGTTGCGAGACATTGTGGCCTTGACTCTGCCCTTGGCCCTGCCCACCTTCATGCAAGCTCAGCTCCAGTACGCGGCGGGTCGGCCGCTCCAGCTCAATGCGCTGCTTGCCCTGGCGCAGTTGCCCAAACTCCAGCCGCAACGCTGTAGCAGGGCAGTTGGCGGTCAGTTGGTGCATCAGTTCATCTTCATGCAGGCCCAGCCCGGTACCGGCTGCGAGCCCGGCCAAGCGCGCAAAGGCCGGGCTGATGTAGCGCGTCACCCGATCGGCATCGAAAGACACAAAGCCGTCCGGACTGAGCGCAAAAATGGTCGCCAACTGTTCGCCCCGTTCACGCAGGCTGGCGAGCAAGGTCTGCACCAACTGCAAAACTGTGCTGATGTCGTCGCCCGAGTTGGGCTGCGCACCGGTGACGGGTGCTTGCAGCATATTGCGCAAGGTTTGCAGGGCGCTGGCGCGTTCGCTCAGCTCGCTCTGCAAGCGGTCCTCCAAGGCCTGCTGTTCGGTGATGTCCCGAAAGGCCAGCACATAGCCCGCCACGGAGGCATCTGCGCCGCTGATCAATGACACACTGAGGTCCAGCACCTTGTAGCGGCCGGCCGCTTGGGCATGGGCCGGGCGCACGCGCATGGCCCAACTCTTGGCAGCGTCTGAGTCTTGCGGCAAGGCTGCAGGAAGCTCGGGCAAGAGCGTTTGAATGGCCTGGCCCAGCAGCGCCGTTTGCGTGTGCCCCAGCATTTCGGCCAGGACCGGATTGGCCAGCATGATCAGCCCGGCCGCATCGGTGGTGGCGATGCCGTCGCCGATGGCGGCCAGCGTCACGGCCGCGCGCTCGCGCTCCAACTGCAGGGAGTGCGCCGCCTGGTTGAGGACCTCGAAAGTCTTGCGGAACTCCAGCGGCGCGTCCTCGGTCAGCATCGGGCTCAAGACCCCGCCGGCCACTTGCATCTGTTCGCCGAAGGCCTGGATCTGGCCCAAATTGCCCAACCAATGTTTCAAAGGCCACCAGACCAGGCCTAAGCTGGCCAGCAAACTCAGGCCCGCCAGGCTCAGCGCGAAGACGGTTTGCTGCCAAAAATCGGTGGCGATCTGCTCGCTGTTGAAGTGCAGGCGCAGCACGCCGTAGTCCTTGCCTCCAGCCACGATGGTGAGGTTGAGGTCCCCGAGTTGCTCGTCGATGGCATGCTCCAGCCAAGGTGGAGCTCTTGATGCAGGCGCCGCATGGCCGCGCCTCTCGATGCGCCCGCCCTTCAGGTCAATGAAAAGCGCGGCGCCAATGTCGGCATGTTTGGCGCTGCGCTCCAAAGCGCGCTCGATGGTCTCGTAGTCGCCGATGACCGCTGAATCGCTGACCACGGGCCCGAGCAAGCTGATCAAAGTGTCGGCCGAATCTTGTGCGCTGATGATGCTGTTGGTGTAGCTTCGTGAGGCATACCAGCCCATCGCGCCGCCCATAAAGATCAGCATCGAAAGCAGGTAGAGCAGGAACACCCGTCCGATCAAACTGGAGGGCAGCAGACGACCGAGCAGCATGGCGACAGTTCTAAGCTGGCGGGCTTGGATGCTTAGCGCAATTGCGCCGGCGCCGTTTGATAGAACTTGCGATAGGGTGCGTATTCGCTGCCGTCAGAGCTGATGAAATAGGCTTCTTGGGTCAGGCCAATATGTTTGGAGACCTCCTGCAAAATGGCCTGGCCCTTGGGGTCTTTGTGCATGCCGGCAAAGGCCTTGGCCACCGCTTGCACGTCTTTGTCGGGCACCTTGGCTGCGGCCATCAGCGCCAAATCATGCAAGGGCTCCGAACTCCACAACACCCGAAACTTCTTGCCCTCGCGGCGGGCGTAGTTCTCGGCCAATTGCGAGTTGACGCCGGCCGCCGGCACTCTTCCGCTGAACAACTGGGCCAAGGCGCCGTCGGTATTGCCGGCGAACACGACCTTGGCATCGATTTTTTGGTTCAACAGTTGGGCATAGGGCACTTTGTAGGACACAAAGGCCTCCGGTCCGGGATAGACCACATCCTTGCCGCCGAGCTGAGAGATGTCGGTGATGGCCGAGTCGGCCGGCACGATCAGCTGGCCTTGGATCGGCGGCGTCAAGCGGCGCCCAAAGACCTTCCAGCCGAGCTTGTCACGCTCCGGGCTGAACAGATGATTGCTGAAGACAAACTCAACCTCTTGCGCCAGCACATAGGCCGTGGTGTCGGCTGAGGTGCGGCCGATTTTGAGCACCAGCTTGACGCCGCTCTTTTCCGACACATAGGCGACGATCGGGTTCCAGTAGTCAGCCGAAAGCGCGATGCTGGCTTGGTTGACTGGCGAAAAGCGGTAGACCGGCTCCTCGGCCGCCTGCGCTGCGGGCATCCAGCAAAGTGGCAGTGTCAAACTCAATGCCAGTTTGAAAACCATGCGTTTGGCGGCGGAAAAAGCAGGGTAGGTCTTCATGCGAGGTGGCTCCGGTCGAGATTGTTTGAGTCGGTGCGCACGCTGCGCAGCGTTGCGCGGCTCGCCCCAGGTTTGCCCATGGTCTTCGGCCCCATTCTGCGTAAACTTTAGCGGCGTGAAAAGGGCTTGTCTTTTCGGTGCAGTTTGAGGCATGGAAGGCCGATATGGCGGCCCTGATGCCGTGAATTTCAGGCATTATTCAAGGCAGTGAACACTCGGCTCAGGACGCGTCTATGAAGAAGATTTTGATCGTTGAAGACCAAGACGAAATCCGCGAGCTGATTCGAGTGACCTTGGAGTTTGACGATTACGAAATCGACGAGGCACCGAACGGCGACATTGGCTTGGCCAAGGCCGGCAGCTTCCTGCCTGACCTGATCTTGCTGGATGTGATGATGCCCGGTGGGCTCAATGGCTTGCAGGTCTGCGAGAAGGTCAAGGCCGACCCTGTGATGCGTAACGCCAAGGTTATTTTGTTGACTGCGCGCGGTCAAGAGAGCGACCGCCAAGCCGGTCTGAATGCCGGCGCCGACGAATACCTGATCAAACCGTTCAGCCCGATGGAGCTGATGAAGGTGATCGACAAGGTGCTGGCTTGAGCGTCAATTGTTGGGGCTGGTCGCTGCGGGGGCCATACCGCTCAATTTAAGCAGCGCCGCAGCCATGTCCGACAAGGCCATCACATGCTGGGCCGCACCCAGCTCTACGGCAGCTTTGGGCATGCCGTAAACCACGCAACTGGCTTCGTCTTGCGCCAGCGTCATGGCGCCAGCTTTGCGCATCTCCAGCAGGCCGCGTGCGCCGTCGTCACCCATGCCGGTGAAGATCGCCCCGATCGCATTGCGCCCGGCGCAATGAGCGACCGACTTGAACAAAATGTCCACCGAAGGTTTGTGATGGTTGACCAGCGGCCCATCGCGCACTTCCACCACATATTGCGCGCCGCTGCGCTTGAGCTGCATATGGCGACCACCCGGCGCCACCAGCACGCGGCCGTTGATGACGCGGTCGCCGTCCTTGGCTTCCTTCACGTCAAGATCGGTGACGTTGTTGAGCCGCTCGGCAAAGGAGTGGGTGAACTTCTCCGGCATATGTTGCACCAGGACGATGCCCGGGCAAGTGCGCGGCAGTTGCTTGAGGACAGCCTCAATCGTCTGCACGCCGCCGGTGGAACTGCCGAAGGCGATCACCCGGTCGGTGGTCTCGGCCATGGCCATTGCGTTGATGGCCAAGATGGGGGTGGGCCGACTGGCGCGGCTGTTGCGGCTGGCGCCAGCGGCGGCGTTGACCTGTTTGCCGATTTGAGCGCCCATTTGTGGGCCAACTTGTGTGCCCATTTGGCCAGCGATTTGGCTCGGCAAAGCTCGCACATTGGCGCGTGCGGCTGCGCGCACGGCGCCAACCAGGCCATTGGTCGGATCCTCGAGAAAGTCGCGCAGGCCAATTTTGGGTTTGGTGACGAAGCTTACCGCGCCGGCCGCCAAGGCCTGCATGGTGGTTTCACAGCCGGCCTCGGTCAGCGTCGAGCACATCACCACTGGCATCGGGTGTTCGCTCATCACGCGCTTCAAAAACGTAATGCCATCCATGCGCGGCATCTCGACGTCCAGCACGATCACGTCCGGCCAGTCCGCCTCCAGCTTGGGCCAGGCAAACAGGGGGTCACTGGCGGTGATGCTGACCCGGATGCCGGCCGCTTCAAGCAGGCCACTGAGGTGTTTACGCACCACGGCCGAGTCGTCAATGATGGCCACCCGCAGGGGCACATTGAATGGAGCGATCATTTGCGCGCGCCCAAGGTTCCCAATGTCCCTGGCGCTTGGCTGCGCTTGACCTCGACCCGCCCGCTGGCCAGATCAATCACCACCGTGCGCGGCACGTTGTCGCCTACATCGACATCTTTGAGCTGAAAGCCATTGCTGTCGATCAAGGCCCAGCCTTGCTCGATATTGCGCTCGCCGACATTGAACTTGACGTTCATGCCGTCCGGCATGGTGTCGGCGCCGCCGTACAAGTGGGCGATGTAGTCGGTCGGCTTGGTGCCAGTGCGGGCAATGCTTTGCAGCAGCAGGGCCACGGCTTCGTCGCCGTAGCGGCCGTCCAAGGCGCCTTGGCCTCGGCTGGCCCGGCTGGGCAACAGGTAATGGCACATGCCGCCGAAGCGCTTGACCGGATGCCATAAGGTGATTGCGACACAGGAGCCCAGCAAGGTCTTGAGCGTGGCGGCTTGGCCAAAATGCCATTGCCCCGGCATCAGATTGATGATTTGCGGGCTGGCGGAGAGGGCTGAAAATGCGGATACGGCCGGCCGGGCCGGCGGCGCGGTCCGGGTAGGGGGCAAATTCGCTGCGGTGGATTGGGGGTGCTTGTGCTTATGCATGTTGATAGATCGCTGGTGCTATCGCCTTGAGTGGCAGGGCCAGGGCGGCAAGCGACTCTGCGTGCCCTGGGTATAGCACGCCGCCGGGTTTGAGGCGCTCGATCACGCGGCTGACGATGGCAGTTTTTGCGGGGCCATCGAAATAGATCAAGACATTGCGCAAAAAAATCACGTCGAACATCGGCAGCGTCGGCAGCGGCTGCATCAGATTGGCGCATTGAAACTGCACCTTGGCGCGCAACTCGCGCTGCATCAAGATTTGTCCCTCATAGGGGCCGAAGCCCTGCAGGCAAAAGCGCTTCAGGTAGTCCGGCGGCACATTGCGGGCCCGCTCCAGGGGGTAGAGCCCCTGGCGCGCACTTTCCACCACCGAAGTTGACAGATCGGTGCCACGGATCGACCAGGGCCGGCCGCCTTTGCTCAGGCCTAGCTTGTCGGCCAGGGTCATGGCGATGCTGTAGGCCTCTTCGCCCGAGGACGAGGCGCCGCTCCAGACTAAAAATTCCGAGCCATCGCGGTGGGCTTCGGCGCGATTGGCCAGATCCTCGAAGTGCTGCGGCTCGCGAAAAAAATAGGTCTCGTTGGTGGTCAGCTTGTCGACCACGCTGACCAGCATCGCCTCGGGCATCTGGCCTTTCACCATCTTTTGCACAAACACATTGATGTCGTCTTCACCCGAGTCGGTGCTGAGTTTTTGCAAGCGGCTTTGCACCAGCGCATGCTTGCTTTCCACCAGCTTGATGCCGGAGATGCGATGGAATAGCGCCGTGATGGCGTTGAAGGATTCGACGGAGAGTTGCGCCATGGTCGTGGTCTTGCAAGCCTAGGACAGCTGCGCTTCGGCGATCAAGGCTGAGAGTGCCACCGGCGACAAGACTTGGTCGAGATTGAGAAGCGCGGCATAGCTTCCTGCCACATTGACCATGCCGGCCAGAAACTCGCCAGCCACGCCCACACCCAGACTGGGCACCGGCTCGATGCGCTTGGAGTCCACATCCAGCACTTCAAACACGGCATCCACCAAGACGCCGGCAATCAGGCGGTCAAAGTCTTCGTCGCCTTTGGCCTCCACCACGATGATGGCGGAGCGTCGGGCAATCACGGTCGCGCCAAAGCCGAAGCGCGCGCCCAGATCGATCACCGGCACCACCGCGCCGCGCAGATTCATCACGCCACGCACAAAGTCGGGTGTTTGCGGCAGCGGCGTCAAGCGCCCAACCTCAAGGATTTCGCGCACCGCTTCAATCGGCACCACCAGGGTTTCAGCGCCGACGGCCAGGCGCAACATTTGGCACATCGGGCCGGCGGCCGCTTGTTCGGCGATGGCGCCGCGCAGGCGGTCGGCCGGGGCGTCACGTGTGGGTCTGCTCATGGCGAGGCCTCAATTCTTCAAAAACGTTTGAAATACGATTCATCAATCTCGCCTGCGCCGGTTTTAGCCGGTTTGGCAGGCCTGCTCGGTCTGGCTTGGCCGGCGGCAGCGGGCGTCGAAGTTGCGCTTTCTCCACGCGCTTGTGCTTGGCTGGCCGGCGCCTTGTATTGCTGCAGTTTTTGCGCCACCGATAGCTGGCGTTTGGGCGGCGCCGTTGCGTCCATGGGCCTGCTTGGCGGGTGGCGATCTGGCCCTTGGCGAACTGAGGTTTGGCTGTGCTTGTCAAGCTTGCTGCTGCCAGCAAAGCTGCTGGCGCCTTCAGCCAATCTGAAGAAAGCCATCTGCTCTTGCAACTGCCCCGCTTGGCCCGAGAGCTGTTCGGCCGTGGCCGACAGCTGTTCAGACGCCGACGCGGTCTGTTGTGTCGCCGTCGACAAATGGTTCATCGCCGCCGTGATCTGCGCCACGCCTTCGGCCTGCTCGGTCGACGCAGCCGAAATTTCCTGCACCAACTCCGAGGTCTTCTGAATCGAGGGCACCATATTGCTCAAGAGCGTGCCGGCCTGCTCGGCCAATTGCACGCTGGTGCCGGCCAAGGTGCCGATTTCCTGTGCCGCCACTTGGCTGCGTTCGGCCAGCTTGCGCACCTCGGCGGCCACCACTGCGAAACCCTTGCCATGCTCGCCGGCGCGGGCCGCCTCGATCGCCGCGTTCAATGCCAAAAGGTTGGTCTGGTAGGCAATGTCGTCAATGATGGAAATCTTGGTGGCGATCTGCTTCATCGCCTCCACCGTCTGGCTGACGGCCTGCCCGCCCTGAATCGCTTCCTTGGCGGCCTGCGTGGCCATGCCGTCGGTGAGGTTGGCGCTGTCGGAATTCTGTTTCACCGAAGCCGCCATCTCCTGCAACTGTGCGGTGGTTTGCTCGACGCTGGTGGCCTGTTGCGAGGCCGAGTGCGACAAGCTCTGCGAGGTCTGCGAGACCTGCTCGGATGCCCCGCTGAGTTGCTCGGCTGCGGTGCGCACCTCGCTGATGGTGGCGCTGACGGTATCGACCAAGAGGTTGAACTTTTCGCCCAGCATCATGAAGAAGGCCTGTTTGCCATCGAGTGGCACGCGCTGGGCGAAGTCGCCACGGGTGGCGCCCTCCACCATGCTGGCGATTTCATTCTCGACGGCGACCTCCAAGGTGCGGTCCAGCCATTCGACCACGGTGCCCAGGCGCTGGCCAGCGCTGTCGGTGATGGGGTTGGCGGTCAGCGCGAAGCTGAGGCCGCTGACCTTGATCTCGGTTTTGTATTCACCCTTCAAACCACCCAGCAGATTGCGTTGATGCGAAGGGTTACGGTGGAACTGGTCAAAGTTGGATCCGACGATGGCGCGCGCATTGAACTGCGGCAAGACCTTGCGCAGTTCGCCCTCATTGCGCTGCATCATCTGAGCGGCCGAGGCATTGTTGTAGATGATCCTGCCGTCGTTATCGGCAATCATCACATTGGTCGAGCAGATGTCCAGCGCTTGCTTGACTCGCGAGTTCTCGGCCGCCAACAGCGCTTCGCGTTCCAAGGCGGCCAACTCGGCCGTCATATCACGCCACTCCACCACCGTACCCAGGCGCTTGCCGGCGGTGATGACAGGGTTGACGATCAAATCGAAGCGCCGCCCGCCAATGTTCAGGCGGGTCTGATGCGCGCCGGTCAAGCGGTCCAGCAGGCCGCGTTGATGGGCCGGGTTCTTGTGGAAGCCATCGATATTGGTACCCATCAAGGTGGCCGCATTGAAGCTCGGCAGGTCCTTGCGAATGTCGGACTCGGCGGCGGCCAGCATCGCGCGCAGCGAGGCATTGCCATAGATGATGTTGTAGCCGGGGTCGGCCACCATCATATTGGTGGCGGCAACATCCAAGGCTTGGCGAATGCGCTCGGCTTCATCGGCGCGCTTGTTGGCATCGGCGAACTCGAAGCCCAGCCGGGTCTGCACGCGCTTGAGTGCGAGCATCATCGCGGATAACTCGTCACTGCCGCTGACCTCGACGACGCCATCAAAGCGGCCCTGGCCGAACTGTTCAAACTGCCCCGCGGCGCGACTCAAGGTTTTTGCCAGGCGCTGGGTATGGGCATGCAAACTCCATCCGCCCAAGAGCAACAAGGCCAAAGCCGGCCCGCCCAGGGCCATGGTCATTTGAGGCCAGGCCAAGCCCAAACCCAGGCCCGCTGTGACCAGCAGGAGCGCGTTCAAAGCGGCTTTGCTGCTCAGCGGCAAGGCCCCGATCTTGCGCTGCAGTGCGTCCACGATGCCTGGACGCACGCCCTGGCCCTCACGTATCACCCAGCCCTGGGCTTGGCCGGCCTTGAATTTGCGATACAACGCGTCGGCAGCGGCGACTTGATCGCGCTCGGGTTTGGTGCGCACCGACATATAGCCGCCCACCGCTGAGCCTTCCTTGACCGGCGTTGCGTTGGCCAGCACCCAATAGAAGTTGCCGTTTTTGCAGCGGTTCTTGACCAGGCCGGTCCAGGGTCGACCGTCCTTCAGCACCCGCCACATATCGTCGAAGGCCTCTTCCGGCATGTCAGGGTGGCGCACCAAGTTGTGGGGCTGGCCAATCAATTCGGCCTCCGTGAAGCCGCTGGCCTCGATGAAGGCGTCGTTGATGTAGGTGATGCGGCCCTTCAGGTCGGTGCGCGACACGATGGTCATGCCTTCCTTCAGCACATATTCCTGCTGCGTGACGGGGAGATTGCTGCGCATGGCGGGGTTCTCGCTCGAGAAGTTTTTTTGAGCTTGCTTTGTGGCTTGCGGTGACCTTCTATCAGCGCCTCAGCGGCCGGCGTTGGTTGGCGGCGGCCGAACCGGCTTGACCCTCATCATCGGCCAGCCTGAAGAAGGCCATCTGCTCTTGCAACTGCGCAGCCTGCGCCGACAATTCTTCTGCCGTGGCCGACAGTTGCTCGGACGCCGAGGCGGTCTGCTGCGTCGCAGTAGACAGGTGATTCATCGCGCTATTGATTTGCGAGACGCCCTGCGATTGCTCACTGGATGCGGCCGAAATCTCCTGCACCAACTCCGAGGTCTTCTGGATCGAAGGCACCATATTCGTCAGCAGCGTGCCGGCTTTCTCGGCCAGTTTGACGCTGTTGCTCGCCAAGGTTCCTATTTCCTGCGCGGCGACCTGGCTGCGCTCGGCCAGCTTGCGCACTTCGGCCGCCACCACCGCGAAGCCCTTGCCATGCTCGCCAGCGCGCGCCGCTTCGATCGCTGCGTTCAGCGCCAGCAGATTGGTC